>NZ_JAGPNL010000001.1 GCF_018069565.1 Streptomyces tagetis
TGGGGTAAGGCTCCCAGTAGACGACTGGGTTGATAGGCCAGATATGGAAGCACCGTAAGGTGTGGAGTTGACTGGTACTAATAGGCCGAGGGCTTGTCCTCAGTTGCTCGCGTCCACTGTGTTGGTTCTGAAACCACGAACAGCCTTTGTCGGCTGGTTTCATAGTGTTTCGGTGGTTATAGCGTAGGGGAAACGCCCGGTTACATTCCGAACCCGGAAGCTAAGCTCTACAGCGCCGATGGTACTGCAGGGGGGACCCTGTGGGAGAGTAGGACGCCGCCGAACAATCATTGAAAAGGGTTGGGCCCCGAACTTCGGTTCCGGGTCCAACCCTTTTTCTTTTTACGTCACTTGACGTTCACATCGCGCGGACACCCTCCCAGCATGGGTACTGCTGCACTCCTCAGGGCCGCCGGCATAGGCACCGGCGACGAGGTCGTCGTCCCCGCCTTCGGCAACGTCGAGACGGCCGCCGCCGTGCGCGACACCGGCGCACGGCCCGTGTTCGCCGACATAGACCCCGACACGTACTGCATAGACGGCTCCGCCGTGGCGGCCGTGCTGACGGAGCGGACCGCGGCCGTCGTCGCCGTACACCGCTTCGGACGGCCCGCCGACATGGCCGGGCTGCACGCCCTCGGGCAGCGGCACGGCCTGCTCGTACTGGAACGGGCCGAACCCGCCATGCCGCCCCGCGACGAAGTCGCCCAGCGCCGGCAGCGAGCCGCGTACCTCGACGGCAAGTTGAAGGGCGTCCGCACCCCCGACGGCGCCGGCGGGCACACGTACCAGCAGTACGTGGTGCGCGTCCCCGGCAACGGGCGGCCCGACCGCGACGCCTTCGCACGGGCCGTACGCGAGCGGGGCGTCGCCTGCCACGTGCCCGTCAAGACACCCGTGCACCGCATGCCCGGCTTCCGCCACCACGTCTCCCTGCCCGAGACCGAGCGCGCCGCTGACGAGACCCTGGCACTGCCCGTGGACGCCTGGCTGACCAAGCGGGACATGCAGCGGATCGTCTCCGCGTGCAACACGCTCGGCGGGCTTCTCCAGGCCGCCCACTGACGCCCGTGGTTGGGAGCATCCGCCGGATCGGGGTATGATCTATTCCGTTGCCGCAGGGGGAAACCTCCCAGGTGACAGGCCCCCATAGCTCAGTCGGCAGAGCGTCTCCATGGTAAGGAGAAGGTCAACGGTTCGATTCCGTTTGGGGGCTCCGGCCCGAAGGCCCCACCCGATCGGGTGGGGCCTTTCGCATGCCCCGACATGCCCCGCGCGTCAGTCCGCGTGGGGCTCCGGCACCCGCATCGCCAGGATCGCCATGTCGTCCGACGGGGCGTCCGACGCGAAGCGCTCCACCGCGCGCATGATCCGCGCCGCCACCGCGCCCGCCGTCAGCCCCGTACACGTCGTCAGCACGTCCGCCAGGCCGTCGTCGCCCAACATGCGCGTGCCCTCCCGGCGTTCGGTGACGCCGTCCGTGACGCACAGCAGCACGTCGCCCGGGTCCAGGGTGACCGTCTGCTCGTACAGCTCCAGGTCCTCCAGGACGCCGAGGAGCGGCTGCGGCTCGGCGGCCGGCTCCACCGTGCCGTCCTGACGCAGCCGCAGCGGCAGCGGATGGCCCGCGCAGACCACCTTCAGCTCCGCGCTGCCGTCCTCCTGCGGGCGCATCTCCCCGTAGAGCAGCGTCAGGAAGCGGCTGCGGGCGCCCTCGTCCAGGATCGCCGAGTTGAGGCGCTCCAGGACCGCCGGGCCGCTCAGCCCCTCCCGTGCCAGCAGGCGCAGGGCGTGCCGGGCCAGGCCGGTCACGGCCGCCGCGTTCGGGCCGGTGCCGCACACGTCGCCGATGGCGAAGCCGTACGCGCCGTCGCTGATCGGGAAGAGGTCGTAGAAGTCGCCGCCGACCTCGTTGCCCTCACCGGCGGCGCGGTAGATGACCTCGACCTCGACGCCGTCGACGACGGGGAGTTCGGGCGGGAGCAGGCTGCGCTGGAGCGACTGGCTGATGGCCGTGCGCTCCGAGTACAGGCGGGCGTTGTCCAGGGCCAGGGCGGCGCGGCGGGAGAGGTCCTCGGCCAGCTCCAGGATCTCCTGGCGGAAGTGCTCGTCGGCCGGCTTGCCCAGCGTCAGCATGCCGATGACGCGGTTGCGGGCCACCAGCGGGAGCACCACCGTCTCCCCGCCGACCGCGGACGCCGTGGCCAGCGTCGGGCCGATCGCCGAACCGATCCGCTGCGTGGGGCCGCCGCTCAGGCCCAGCGAGCGCATGGAGGTGCGCAGCGCCGCCTGGTGGGCCACCTCGCCGGGCGCCGTCCACACCCGGGCGCCGGGCGTCGGCACGGGGTCGGGCGGGGCCACCTTCGACAGCAGCGACTTGATGCCGTCGATCAGTTCCTCGTCCTCGTGCAGCACGTACGACAGGTACGGGTCCGACGCCTGGTCGGCGATGGTGTACACGGCGCACCAGGTGGCCAGCGTCGGCACCGTCATCTGGGCCATCAGCGCGAGCGTCTGGTCGCGGTCCAGGGTGCCGGCGAGGAGGTCGGACGCCTCGACGAGGAAGCTGAGCGAGCCGCGGCGCAGGCGCTCCAGTTCGCCGAGCCGGGCGGACTCGACGGCGAGGGCGATGCGGTCCGCGGCGAACTGGAGGCGCAGCGCCTCCTCGTTGGAGTAGCGGCCCGGTCCCTCCGCGGCGACGCCGAGGGAGCCGGTGAGGCGGCCCTCGACCTTGAGCGGGACGGTGACGACGGAGCGCATGCCGGTGGCGTCGAGCAGCGGCACGGCGCCCGGGGCGGAGGTCAGGTCGTCGTGGACGGCGGGCATGCGGGCAGAGCCGTAGCGCCCCGGGCCGGCTTCGACGGGGACCCGGGCGAAGCGCTGGCGGGCGGAGGGCAGGCCGGTCGAGGCGCGCACCTCCAGCTCGGTCTCGTCGTCGGTGGCGAGGAGCAGGAAGGCGGCGTCGCCGTCGAGCATGTCGCGGGCCCGTTCGACGGTGCGCTGGAGCAGGCCGTCGAGGTCGTCCGGGGCGGGGGAGCCGATGAAGACCTCGAAGGGATCGGCGCTCTGGCCCTCGGAGGTGGCGGAGGTGTCCGCGGCCGGGCCGCGCGGCGGGGTCTGGAGGACGGCCCGCTCGTGGTCGCGCACCAGCAGGCACACGGTGGACGGCTCGCCGCCGGTGTCGCGGACCCGCAGGTGGGAGGCGTAGACGGGGGTGACGCGGCCGTCGGCGGCGCGGATGCCGTAGCTGCCCTCCCAGCGGGAGAGCCGCAGGGCCTCGGCGATGCCGGTGCCGGTGCCCGGGGTGTGCGGCCAGGCGGCGAGGTCGGTGAGCGGCTTGCCGGTGACCTGGTCGGCCGGGTAGCCGAAGAGGTCCTCGGCGTCCTCGTTCCAGGAGGCGATGGCGCCGGTGCGGTCGATCTGGACCACGGCGACGCGGACGCGTCCGTCCGCGAGCGGCAGCAGTTCGGTGGGGAGGCAGGGGCCGGCGGCGCGGGTGCCGACCGAGCGTTCGGGGAGGTCGAGCTGGAACCAGACGTTCTTGTGGGTGGGCGTGTACTCGACGCCCCAGCGGGTGGCGAGCGCGGCGCAGAGCTGGAGGCCGCGTCCGCCCTCGCGGTCGGGGCTGCCCATGGTGGCGGGCGAGCCCTGGACCGGGACCTCCCGTTCCGGATACCGGTCGGCCACCTCGATCCGTACGCCCTCGTCGCTGCGCAGGCACACCACGTCGGCGGCGGTGCCCGCGTGTACGACGGCGTTGGTGACCAGCTCGCTGGTGAGCACCACCGCGTCGTCGACGACGTCGGCGTGGCCCCAGCCCTGGAGGGTGTCCCGTACGAAGGAACGGGCGCTCGCCACCGATCGTCCGACCGGTTCGAAGCCGGCGGCCGCGCGCGCGGTGATCACAGAATTCCTCGACCCTCTCTCCCCGTTGCCGGGCTCGTCGACGGCCGTCTCGCGGCGCTGCCGCGGCAGGCCGTCCGTGGGCCCGGGGTCCGGGGGCTGCTCCCCCGGGATCAGTCCGGTGGTCATCTCTCCGGCCGCCCCTCCGCTGCCCGCTCGTCGTCCGTGGCGCCGCCCAGGCCGGACGGACCCCCGCACGGCTGGACAGCCGGATGCAAGGTTACTTACCTTCGCCGTCCGACCGGATGCCGGTCCGCGGTGTTTCCGCTCCGAGGGTGTGCGGACGGTGTGCGAAGCTGCCGAACTGTTATGGCCTGGTTCGGCCGGGGTGAAACACTGGGCAGGCTCCATGTGATGGTGGGGGCAGGCCGTACGACCGCCGAGCGCGCCGGGCAGCAGTCCGGGAGTGGCTCCGGCGGGGCCGGCCGGAGCATACGGAAACACACAGCACGTGGCGGAAACCGGTCCACCGAGCGCGGTGGTACCGGATACGGCAGTGACGGTCGAACACCTGCGGGAGGGACACAGTGGAGTCTGGCGCGGCGACGCGGACCACGAAGACGCGCGCGAAGGGCGGACAGTCCCCGAGCAAGCAGGGAAAGCCCCGAGGGGGCAGCACCACGACGGTGGACACCGCCTCGCTGAACCGGCTCCTGGCGGCGCTCGTGTCGATGCGGGAGGGGAACTTCCGCAAGCGCCTCACGGTCTCCGGCGACGGCGTGATGGCGGAGATCGCGGCGGTCTTCAACGAGGTGGCCGACCGCAATCTGCACCTGACCGGCGAGTTGTCGCGGGTGCGGCGTGTCGTCGGCCGGGAGGGCAAGCTCACCGAGCGGCTGGAGACGGGGTCCTGCGAGGGCTCCTGGGCCGCGGCGATCGACCACTCCAACGCGCTCGTCGACGACCTGGTGCGGCCGGTGTCCGAGGTGAGCCGGGTGCTGTCGGCGGTGGCGGACGGTGACCTCTCGCCCCGTATGGAGCTGCGGACGCAGCCGGCGGAGGGGACGGGGCACCCGCTGCGCGGGGAGTTCCTGAAGGTCGGGCGGACCGTGAACAACCTCGTCGACCAGTTGTCGACGTTCACGGACGAGGTCACGCGGGTGGCCAGCGAGGTCGGCACCGAGGGCAAGCTCGGCGGTCAGGCCCAGGTGCGCGGCATGTCGGGGTCCTGGAAGGACCTCACGGACTCCGTCAACACGATGGCCTACCGGCTGACGGCGCAGGTGCGGGACATCGCGCTGGTCACCACGGCGGTGGCCAAGGGTGATCTGTCCCGGAAGGTCACGGTGCACGTGGCCGGCGAGATGCTGGAGCTGAAGAACACCGTCAACACGATGGTCGACCAGCTCCTCGCCTTCTCCTCCGAGGTGACGCGCGTCGCCCGGGAGGTCGGCACCGAGGGCGAGCTGGGCGGACAGGCCCAGGTGTCCGGGGTGGCCGGGGTGTGGAAGGAGCTGACCGACTCCGTCAACACGATGGCGGGGAACCTCACCGCCCAGGTACGCGGGATCTCCGAGGTGACCACGGCGGTCGCCAACGGCGACCTGTCCCGGAAGGTGACCGTGCCCGCCCGGGGCGAGGTCGCGCAGCTCGCCGAGACCGTCAACCAGATGACGGAGACTCTGCGGATCTTCGCGGACGAGGTCACGCGCGTGGCCAACGAGGTCGGCGGCGAGGGGCAGCTCGGCGGGCAGGCGAACGTGCCGGGCGCGGCGGGGATCTGGAAGGACCTGACGGACTCGGTCAACACGGTCTTCCGCAACCTGACGACGCAGGTCAGGGACATCGCCGCGGTGACGACGGCGGTGGCCAACGGTGACCTGTCGCAGAAGGTCACGGTGGACGTGGCCGGGGAGATGCTGGAGCTGAAGAACACCGTCAACACGATGGTGGACCAGTTGTCCGCCTTCGGTGCCGAGGTCACGCGGGTGGCCCGGGAGGTCGGTGTCGAGGGTGAGCTGGGCGGGCAGGCGCAGGTGCCGGGCGCGGCGGGCACCTGGAAGGACCTGACCGATTCGGTCAACACGGCGTTCCGCAACCTCACCGGTCAGGTGCGCAACATCGCCCAGGTGACGACGGCGGTGGCCAACGGTGACCTGTCGCAGAAGGTCACGGTGGACGTCTCCGGCGAGATGCTCCAGCTCAAGAACACCGTGAACACCATGGTGGACCAGCTCTCCAGCTTCGCCGACCAGGTGACGCGGATGGCCCGGGACGTGGGCACGGAGGGCCGCCTCGGCGGTCAGGCCCGCGTGGACGGCGTGTCGGGCACCTGGAAGGAGCTGACGGACTCCGTCAACTTCATGGCGGGCAATCTCACCTCGCAGGTGCGGCAGATCGCCCAGGTGACGACGGCGGTGGCGCGCGGCGACCTGTCGCAGAAGATCGACGTGGACGCGCGCGGGGAGATCCTGGAGCTGAAGAACACCATCAACACGATGGTCGACCAGCTCTCCGCCTTCGCCGACCAGGTGACCCGGGTCGCCCGCGAGGTGGGTACGGAGGGCCGGCTCGGCGGTCAGGCGCAGGTGCCCGGGGTCGCCGGGGTGTGGCGGGACCTGACCGACTCGGTGAACGGCATGGCCGGCAATCTGACGGCGCAGGTGCGCAACATCGCGCAGGTCGCCACGGCGGTGGCGCGCGGTGACCTGTCCCAGAAGATCACCGTGGACGCGCGCGGGGAGATCCTGGAACTCAAGAACACGCTGAACACGATGGTGGACCAGCTCTCGTCGTTCGCCCAGGAGGTCACGCGGGTGGCGCGCGAGGTGGGCACCGAGGGCATCCTCGGCGGCCAGGCGGAGGTGCAGGGCGTCTCCGGCACCTGGAAGGACCTCACGCAGTCCGTGAACGGCATGGCCAACAACCTGACCATGCAGGTCCGCAACATCGCCGAGGTCACGACCGCCGTGGCCAAGGGCGACCTCTCGAAGAAGATCACGGTCGACGCCAAGGGCGAGATCCTCGAACTGGTCACCACGGTCAACACCATGGTCGACCAGCTCTCCTCGTTCGCCGAGCAGGTCACGCGGGTGGCGCGCGAGGTGGGCACGGAAGGCATCCTGGGCGGCCAGGCGCATGTGCCCGGCGTGGTCGGCATCTGGAAGGACCTGAGCGACAACGTCAACCTGATGGCGAAGAACCTCACCGTTCAGGTGCGGAACATCTCCCAGGTCGCCGCCGCGGTGGCCAACGGCGACCTGACGCGGACGGTGACGATCGAGGCGCGCGGCGAGGTGGCGCAGCTCGCGGAGACGTTCAACACCATGGTCAAGACGCTCAGCTCCTTCGCCGACCAGGTGACCAAGGTGGCCCGCGAGGTGGGCACGGACGGCATCCTGGGCGGGCAGGCGCACGTGCCGGGCGTGTCGGGCACCTGGAAGGACCTCACCGAGTCGGTGAACCAGATGGCGTCCAACCTGACCGGTCAGGTCCGCAACATCGCCATGGTCACGACGGCGATCGCCAAGGGCGACCTGACCAAGAAGATCGACATCGACGCGCGCGGCGAGATCCTGGAGCTGAAGACCACGATCAACACGATGGTCGACCAGCTCTCCTCGTTCGCGGAGGAGGTCACCCGGGTCGCCCGCGAGGTGGGCACGGAGGGCCAGCTCGGCGGCCAGGCCCGGGTGCGGGACGTGGACGGGACCTGGCGGGACCTGACCGAGTCGGTGAACGAGATGGCCGGGAACCTGACCCGGCAGGTGCGCGCCATCGCGCGGGTGGCGACCGCGGTGACCCGCGGCGACCTGAACCTCAAGATCGACGTGGATGCCTCCGGGGAGATCCAGGAGCTCCAGGACTACATCAACAAGATGATCGCCAACCTGCGCGACACCACGATCGCCAACGAGGAGCAGGACTGGCTCAAGGGCAATCTGGCCCGGATCTCCGCGCTGATGCAGGGCCGCCGCGACCTCCAGGACGTCGCCTCGCTGATCATGAGCGAGCTGACGCCGGTGGTGGCCGCGCAGCACGGGGCGTTCTTCCTGGCCATGCCGCCGGCGGAGGGCCCGGAGCCGGCCGGTGGGCACGAGGACGCGTACGAGCTGCGGATGCTCGGGTCGTACGGCTACTCGATGGGGTCGATGCCGACGTCCTTCCGGCCGGGGGAGGCGCTGGTGGGGACGGCGGCCCAGGAGAAGCGCACGATCCTGGTGGAGGACGCGCCGAGCGGCTACCTGAAGATCTCCTCGGGGCTGGGGGAGGCCCCGCCCGCCCAGGTGATCGTCCTTCCGGTGCTCTTCGAGGGGAAGGTGCTCGGCGTGATCGAGCTGGCCTCCTTCACGGAGTTCACGCAGATCCGCAAGGACTTCCTCAACCAGATCGCCGAGATGATCGCCACCAGCGTCAACACGATCTCCGTCAACACCAAGACGGAGCTGCTGCTGAAGCAGTCGCAGGAGCTGACCGAGCAACTGCGGGACCGCTCGGAGGAGTTGGAGCAGCGGCAGAAGGCGTTGCAGTCGTCCAACGCCGAACTGGAGGAGAAGGCCGAGCTGCTGGCGCGGCAGAACCGCGACATCGAGGTCAAGAACACCGAGATCGAGGAGGCGCGGCAGGTGCTGGAGGAGCGGGCCGAGCAACTCGCGGTCTCCATGCGCTACAAGAGCGAGTTCCTCGCCAACATGTCGCACGAGCTGCGTACGCCGCTCAACTCGCTGCTGATCCTGGCGAAGCTGCTCGCCGACAACGCGGACGCCAACCTCACCCCGAAGCAGGTCGAGTTCGCGGAGACGATCCACGGGGCCGGTTCCGACCTGCTCCAGCTCATCAACGACATCCTCGACCTGTCGAAGGTCGAGGCGGGCAAGATGGACGTGTCGCCGACGCGGATCGCGCTGGTCCAGCTCGTGGACTACGTGGAGGCCACCTTCCGCCCGCTGACGGCGGAGAAGGGGCTCGACCTGTCGGTGCGGGTCTCGCCGGAGCTGCCGGCCACGCTCCACACCGACGAGCAGCGGCTGCTCCAGGTGCTGCGCAACCTGCTGTCCAACGCGGTGAAGTTCACCGATTCGGGCGCGGTCGAGCTGGTGATCCGCCCGGCCCGCGACGATGTGCCGCAGGCGATCCGGGAGCAGTTGCTGGAGGCCGGTTCGATGACCGACCCGGACACCGAGCTGATCGCGTTCTCCGTGAGCGACACCGGCATCGGGATCGCGGCGAGCAAGATGCGGGTGATCTTCGAGGCGTTCAAGCAGGCCGACGGCACGACCAGCCGCAAGTACGGTGGTACGGGCCTCGGGCTCTCCATCTCGCGGGAGATCGCGCAGCTTCTGGGCGGCGAGATCCACGCGCAGAGCGAGCCGGGCCGCGGTTCGACGTTCACCCTGTACCTGCCGCTGCACCCCGGTGAGCTGCCGGCCCACGGCTACCAGTCGCCCATGCCGCCGTCGGTGACGGGCGAGCTGGTGGCGTCCGCGGGCGCCGTGGCGGAGTTGCCCGAGGCGGACGCCGGGTCCGGCACGCCGGTCGAGACGCTCTCGTACCGCGAACCGCAGCCCGGGGCGGCGCTGTTCCGGCACCGCCGGACGCTGCGCGAGGAGGCGGCGGAGCGGTCGGCGGCGCCGGAGTCGTGGCCGGCCGGCGACCCGGAGGCGGAGCCGCGTCCGCGGCGGTCCATCCGGTTCGGCGGCGAGAAGGTGCTGATCGTCGACGACGACATCCGCAATGTGTTCGCGCTCACCAGCGTCCTGGAACAGCACGGGCTGACCGTGCTCTACGCGGAGAACGGCCGCGAGGGCATCGAGGTGCTGGAGCAGTACGAGGACGTGGCCGTGGTGCTGATGGACATCATGATGCCGGAGATGGACGGGTACGCGACGACCACGGCGATCCGGCGGATGCCGCAGTTCGCCGGGCTGCCGATCGTGGCGCTGACCGCCAAGGCGATGAAGGGCGACCGGGAGAAGGCCCTTGAGTCGGGAGCCTCCGACTACGTGACCAAACCGGTCGACCCGGATCACCTGCTGACGGTGATGGAGCAGTGGATGCGCCGGGGCTGAGCCGGGAGCCGGGAGCCGGGAGCCGGGAACGAGACAGGGCTGAGCCACGGGTGAGCGAGGGGTGAGCGAGGACTGAGCCAGGAGTGAGCCCGGGGCTGAGCCGGGGGCGGACGGGCGGCGCGCGGGTGCCGCCCGTCCGCTCGTGGGAAGGGTGTGCGACGGTGGTGGCGGGAGCGTGACGGGAACCGGCGGGACGTGTGCGGGTCGGCGCGCGGATGTGCGCGAAGCCGTGTAATGACACGGGTTCCGGGGAACCTTCTCGTCTCCGGCCGCGTTCTGGCTGTGTGCACGGTGACATCGCGGTGACAGGGTGTGGCGACGGGCGGGGTGCGGCTACGATGACCGGCACGAGGACGGGCGGCGCAAGGGAGCCGTCCCCCGGGGCGGCACCCGCAGGTGCTGCCCCGAGTCCTGCGGACTGGGGAGGCCCCACGCCGGGGCGAGGAGGGCGGGCCATGGTGCAGAAGGCCAAGATCCTCCTGGTCGATGACCGGCCGGAGAATCTGCTGGCGCTGGAGGCGATCCTCTCGGCGCTCGATCAGACGCTGGTGCGGGCATCGTCCGGGGAGGAAGCGCTCAAAGCGCTGCTCACGGACGACTTCGCGGTGATCCTGCTGGATGTGCAGATGCCGGGCATGGACGGTTTCGAGACCGCCGCCCACATCAAGCGCCGGGAGCGGACCCGGGACATCCCGATCATCTTCCTCACCGCGATCAACCACGGACCCCACCACACCTTCCGCGGGTACGCGGCGGGCGCGGTGGACTACATCTCCAAGCCGTTCGACCCGTGGGTGCTGCGCGCGAAGGTCTCCGTCTTCGTCGAGCTGTACATGAAGAACTGCCAGTTGCGGGAGCAGGCGGCCCTGCTCCGCCTCCAGTTGGAGGGCAGCGGCAGGTCCGCGGGCGGCGAGTCCAAGGAGCCGGCGGGTCTGATCGCCGAGCTGTCGGCGCGGCTGGCGGCCGTCGAGGAGCAGGCCGAGGCGCTGTCCAAGCAGCTCGGTGACGAGTCGACGGACGCGGCGGCGGTGGCGACCGCGGCCCATCTGGAGCGCAAGCTCACCGGGTTGCGGCGGGCCCTGGACGCCCTGGAGCCGGGTTCCTCCGACGGCCACAACGGGATGAACTGACCCCGGTCCGAGGGTGCGCCGGACCGCCCGGCGTGGCGGCCCGTGAGCCCCTGTCAACCCCCGTACCGGAGCTGTCACTTCCGCGGCTCTGGCGGGACGACACGATCGGGTGAAGCGGTAGGCACACGTGTCGACCGCCGTCTCCCCCGGTAACCTCACACCCATGGCCTCACGTCCCTCCGCAGCCAAGAAGCAGCCCGCCAGGAAGGCGGCGGCTCCCTCGAAGGCTCCGGCGAAGAAGGCCGCCGCGAAGAAGGCTCCCGCCAAGAAGGCACCGGCCAGGCGGGCGCCCGCGAAGAAGGCCGCGCCCAAGCCGGCGCCCAGCCCGACCGGGGGCGTCTACAGGCTGGTGCGCGCCCTCTGGCTGGGTCTCGCGCACGCCGTCGGCGCCGTCTTCCGTGGCATAGGACAGGGCGCCCGCAACCTCGACCCGGCCCACCGCAAGGACGGCGTCGCCCTGCTGCTGCTCGGCCTCACCCTCATCGTCGCGGCCGGCACCTGGGCCGACCTCAAGGGCCCGGTCGGCGATCTCGTCGAGATCCTCGTGACCGGCGCCTTCGGCCGGCTCGACCTGCTGGTGCCGCTGCTGCTGGGCGGCATGGCCGTGCGCCTCATCCGCCATCCCGAGCGGCCCGAGGCCAACGGCCGGATCGTGATCGGCCTGTCCGCGCTGGTCGTCGGCGTGCTCGGCCAGGTGCACATCGCCTGCGGCTCGCCGGCCCGCGGCGCCGGGATGCAGGCGATAAGGGACGCCGGCGGCCTCATCGGCTGGGGCGCGGCGACCCCGCTGTCGTTCATGATGACCGACGTCCTCGCGGTGCCGCTGCTCGTGCTGCTCACCGTCTTCGGCCTGCTCGTCGTCACCGCCACCCCGGTCAACGCCGTCCCGCAGCGGTTGCGGGCGCTCGGCGTGCGCCTCGGTCTGCTCCACGACCCGGAGGCGGAGGCCGGCGCGTTCACCGACGACGACGAACGGTACGAGGAGCAGTGGCGCGAGGCGCTGCCCGAGCGGCCCCGCCGGCGCGGTCCGGGCGCCGGGCCGCGCGACCCCGACTCCGCCGAGCAGGAGGCCCTCGACCGTCGCCGGGGCCGGTCCCGGCGGTCCGCCGCGCCGCAGCCCGACCCCGCCCGGCCGCTGGACGCCGTGGACGTCGCCGCCGCCGCTGCCGCCGCGCTGGACGGCGCCGTCCTGCACGGGATGCCGCCCTCGCCGCTCGTCGCCGACCTCACCCAGGGCGTCAGCCCCGGCGACCGCGAGCCGACCACGCCGACCCCGGTGCCGGCCGCCCGCCCCCAGCCGGGCAAGCTCCGGCAGGACCCGTCCCGCCAGGAGTCGGGCCGGACCCCCGTCCCCGACCTCACCAAGAGCCCGCGTCCGCAGGAGCGGGAGCTTCCGCCGCGCGCCGAGCAACTCCAGCTCTCCGGCGACATCACCTACGCGCTGCCCTCCCTCGACCTGCTCACGCGCGGCGGGCCCGGCAAGGCGCGCAGTGCCGCCAACGACGCCGTCGTCGACTCGCTCACCACCGTCTTCACCGAGTTCAAGGTCGACGCCCGGGTCACCGGCTTCACCCGAGGCCCGACCGTCACGCGCTACGAGGTCGAACTCGGCCCCGCTGTGAAGGTCGAGCGGATCACCGCCCTGACCAAGAACATCGCGTACGCGGTCGCCAGCCCGGACGTGCGGATCATCAGCCCGATCCCGGGCAAGTCCGCGGTCGGCATCGAGATCCCCAACACCGACCGGGAGATGGTCAACCTCGGCGACGTGCTGCGGCTCGCCGAGTCCGCCGAGGACGACGACCCGATGCTGGTCGCCTTCGGCAAGGACGTCGAGGGCGGCTACGTCATGCACTCGCTGGCGAAGATGCCGCACATGCTGGTCGCCGGCGCCACCGGCTCCGGCAAGTCGTCCTGCATCAACTGCCTGATCACGTCGGTGATGATGCGGGCGACCCCCGAGGACGTCCGGATGATCCTCGTCGACCCCAAGCGCGTCGAGCTGACCGCGTACGAGGGCATCCCGCACCTGATCACGCCGATCATCACCAACCCCAAGCGGGCCGCCGAGGCCCTCCAGTGGGTCGTGCGCGAGATGGACCTGCGCTACGACGACCTCGCCGCCTACGGCTACCGGCACATCGACGACTTCAACCGCGCCGTGCGCGAGGGCAAGGTCACGCCGCCCGAGGGCAGCGAGCGCGAACTCCAGCCGTACCCGTACCTGCTGGTGATCGTGGACGAGCTGGCCGACCTGATGATGGTCGCCCCCCGGGACGTCGAGGACGCCATCGTGCGCATCACGCAGCTCGCGCGCGCCGCCGGCATCCACCTGGTGCTCGCCACCCAGCGGCCCTCCGTCGACGTCGTCACCGGCCTGATCAAGGCGAACGTGCCCTCCCGGCTCGCGTTCGCCACCTCCTCCCTCGCCGACTCGCGGGTCATCCTCGACCAGGCCGGCGCCGAGAAACTGATCGGCAAGGGCGACGGGCTCTTCCTGCCGATGGGCGCGAACAAGCCGACCCGCATGCAGGGCGCCTTCGTGACCGAGGAGGAGGTCGCGGCCGTCGTCCAGCACTGCAAGGACCAGATGACGCCCGTCTTCCGGGACGACGTGGTGGTCGGCACCAAGCAGAAGAAGGAGATCGACGAGGACATCGGCGACGACCTCGACCTGCTCTGCCAGGCCGCCGAACTGGTCGTCTCCACCCAGTTCGGCTCGACCTCCATGCTCCAGCGCAAGCTGCGCGTCGGCTTCGCCAAGGCGGGGCGGCTGATGGACCTCATGGAGTCGCGGAGCATCGTGGGACCGAGCGAGGGGTCCAAGGCCCGTGACGTTCTGGTGAAGCCCGACGAACTGGAGGGCGTGCTCGCCGTGATCCGGGGGGAGTCTGAAGGGTAGGCACGGTACGTCAGGGTCCGCCGTCCGGCGGCCCCGGGCGGCCGTCCGGCCGATCGTGACTCACCCGTTAGCGATCATTGAGCAACCGTTTCCCCATGACATACGTCAACGTGAGGGAAGCCACAAGGAGACAAGCGACCATCGGGGTGCGGGGCCCATTCCGATGGCGTACGCAGTGCACCGCCCGGTTGCCCCACCCGTTTGCACCCCCCCTAGACTGAATCCCCAGCACAGGCGGCTATACGCTCGAAAGGCGCCCCCGTGTCCAACGGCAACTCCCCTGAAAACGAGCGTCCCTTCGAAGACGTTTCCGGCGAAGACCGCCCCTCCGTCGGCAGTGCCCTGCGACGGGCGCGCATCGACGCCGGGATGACCGTCGACGACGTCAGCACCGCCACCCGTGTCCGCATCGCCATCGTGCACGCCATCGAGGCCGACGACTTCGCGCCCTGCGGCGGGGACGTCTACGCACGCGGCCACATCAGGACGCTGGCCAAGGCCGTCGGGCTGGACCCGGCCGGTCTGGTCGCGCGGTTCGACGCCGACCACGGCGGACGCCCGGCCCCGACCCCCGCCGCGCCCCTCTTCGAGGCGGAACGCATCCGTCCCGAGCGGCGCGGCCCCAACTGGACCGCGGCCATGGTCGCCGCCATCGTCGCCGTGGTCGGCTTCGTCGGCTTCACCGTCGTCAAGGGCGGCGACGACGGCGGCTCCGAGGCGAGCGTCGCCGAGGGCGCCCAGCCGAGCGCCGAGTCCGCCTCGCCCTCCCCGACGGCCAAGCCCGCCGAACCCCGCCCCGAGCCGAGCGACAGCGCCATCGCCGCGGCCCCCCACGACAAGGTGACCGTCCAGGTCAGCGCCGCCGAGGGCCGTAGCTGGATCTCGGCCAAGGACCACAACGGCCGGCTGCTCTTCGACGGGCTCCTCCAGAAGGGCGACTCCAAGACCTTCCAGGACAACGAGAAGGTCGACCTCGTCCTCGGCGACGCCGGCGCGATCCAGCTCTACGTCAACGGCAAGAAGATCGACGACGACTTCCAGCCGGGCGCCGTGGAGCGGCTGACGTACACCAAGGGCGACCCGCAGGTCGGCTGAGTCCCCTTCACGACCCGGCCACGCCGGCCGGCGGACTCCGCCGGCCGGCGTGGCGGGGGCGCGTGCCCCGGGCGTCCGCGCGGGCGGGGCACGAGCGGGGCCCGCGTGAGCCGCGAACGGTGCGGGGGCCGGGACGGCGTGAGCCGCGGAGGGCGCACGGGTGGGCCACGGGTGGGCCACGCCCCCGTCGACATGGGGCGTCGGCCGGACGAAGTAGTCTTGAGCCCATGCCTGAAAGCCGTACCGTCGCACTCGTCACCCTTGGCTGCGCCCGTAACGAGGTGGACTCGGAGGAGCTGGCAGGCCGTCTGGAGGCGGACGGCTGGAAGCTCGTCGAGGACGCCGAGGAAGCGGACGTCGCCGTCGTGAACACGTGCGGCTTCGTCGAGGCCGCCAAGAAGGACTCCGTCGACGCCCTCCTGGAGGCCAACGACCTCAAGAGCCACGGCAGGACCCAGGCCGTGGTGGCCGTGGGCTGCATGGCCGAGCGCTACGGCAAGGAACTGGCCGAGGCCCTCCCCGAAGCGGACGGCGTGCTCGGCTTCGACGACTACGCCGACATCTCCGACCGGCTGCGGACCATCCTGGGCGGCGGCATCCACGCCGCCCACACCCCGCGCGACCGCCGCAAGCTGCTCCCCATCAGCCCCGCCGAACGGCAGGAGGCCGGTGCCGCGGTCGCCCTGCCCGGCCACGCCCCCACCGACCTCCCCGACGGCCTCGCCCCCGCCTCCGGTCCCCGCGCGCCCCTGCGCCGCCGGCTCGACGGTGCCCCGGTCGCCTCGGTGAAGCTCGCCTCCGGCTGCGACCGGCGCTGCTCCTTCTGCGCCATCCCGTCCTTCCGCGGCTCCTTCATCTCCCGCCGCCCCAGCGACGTGCTCAACGAGACCCGCTGGCTGGCCGAAGGGGGCGTCAGGGAGATCATGCTGGTCTCCGAGAACAACACCTCCTACGGCAAGGACCTCGGCGACATCCGCCTGCTGGAGTCCCTGCTGCCCGAACTGGCCGAGGTCGACGGCATCGAGCGGGTGCGCGTCAGCTACCTCCAGCCCGCCGAGATGCGCCCCGGCCTCATCGACGTGCTGACCTCCACCCCCAAGGTCGCGCCCTACTTCGACCTGTCCTTCCAGCACTCCGCGCCCGGAGTGCTGCGGGCGATGCGCCGCTTCGGCGACACCGACCGCTTCCTGGAACTGCTCGACACCATCCGGAGCAAGGCCCCCGAGGCCGGCGTGCGCTCCAACTTCATCGTCGGCTTCCCCGGCGAGTCCGCCGACGACCTCGCCGAGCTGGAGCGGTTCCTCGACCACGCGCGGCTCGACGCCATCGGCGTCTTCGGCTACTCCGACGAGGAGGGCACGGAGGCGGCCACCTACGACGACAAGCTCGACGCCGACGTCGTCGCCGAACGGCTCGACCGGGTCTCCCGGCTGGCCGAGGAACTCGTCTCGCAGCGCGCCGAGGAGCGCGTCGGGGAGACCGTCCGCGTACTCGTGGAATCCGTCGACGAGGAGGAGGGTGTGTACGGCCGCGCCGCCCACCAGGCCCCCGAGACGGACGGCCAGGTGCTCCTCACGAGCGGCGAGGGCCTGCGGGCCGGCCGTATGGTCGACGCGAAGGTGGTCGGCACGGAGGGTGTCGACCTGGTGGCCGAGCCGCTGCACGGTTCATCCGGGCGGAGCGAGGAGGCGGGCAGATGACCGGAGTGCCGGCGTCCGCGGCGGGGGGTTCCCCCGGGGCGCGCGGGACCGGTCCGCGCGCGGTGGCGGGCGCGGCCGAGGGTACTGCCGCGGCGCACACCCCTGGCGGCGGCCCGGGGCGCGGCTCGCCCGAGCACGGGCCCGTGGAACGTGGTCCCGTCGAACGCGGGGCGGTGGAACGCGGCGCGGTGGAACGGGGTGCGAGCGAGGGCGGTGCGGCCGGGCGTGGCGCGAGCCGGCGTCGTACGGCTGGGCGCGGTGCGACCGAGGGCGGTGTCGCGGGGCCCGGCGTGTCCGAGGACGGCGGGGCCGGGCGGGGGTCGACCGAGGGCGGTGCCGCCGGGCGCGGTGCGAAGATCACGGCCGCCGCGGTCAACCAGGCCAGCGTCTGGAACATCGCCAACTTCCTGACCATGCTCCGGCTGGTCCTCGTACCGGCCTTCGTCGCGCTCATGCTCGGCAACGGCGGCTTCGACCCGGCCTGGCGCTCGTTCGCCTGGGCGGCCTTCGCCGTCGCCATGATCACCGACCTGTTCGACGGGCACCTGGCGCGCACCTACAACCTCGTCACCGACTTCGGGAAGATCGCCGACCCCATCGCCGACAAGGCGATCATGGGCGCGGCGCTGATCTGCCTCTCCGCCCTCGGCGATCTGCCGTGGTGGGTGACGGCGGTCATCCTCGGCCGGGAACTCGGGATCACGCTCCTGCGTTTCCTCGTCATCCGGTACGGCGTCATCCCGGCGAGCCGGGGCGGCAAGCTGAAGACCCTCACCCAGGGCGTGGCCGTCGGCATGTACGTGCTGGCGCTCACGGGGCCGTTGGCCACCCTGCGGTTCTGGGTGATGGCCGCGGCCGTGGTGCTCACGGTGGCGACCGGACTGGACTACGTGCGGCAGGCAGTCCTGCTGCGCCGACGGGGAATCGCCGAGCGGAGGGCGGCGTTGAGGGAGACGGACGGGTGACTTCACCGGCCGCGGAGGTGGTGCGGCTGCTCACGGCGCAGGGCCGGACCCTCGCGGTCGCGGAGTCGCTCACGGGCGGTCTGGTGGCGGCACGGATCACGGACGTGCCGGGCGCCTCCCGGGTCTTCCGGGGGTCGGTCACCCCTTACGCGACGGAGCTGAAGCGGGACCTGCTCGGCGTCGACGCCGCACTCCTCGCCGAGCGGGGAGCCGTGGACCCGCGGGTCGCCGCCCAGATGGCGGCAGGCGTCCGCCGGGTGCTCGGTGCCGACTGGGGTATCGCCACGACCGGCGTCGCCGGCCCGGACCCCCAGGACGGACAACCGGTCGGGACGGTCTACGTGGCCGTCGAAGGACCGGCACAGGGACCGGGACAGGGACCATTCGGGACGAATGAGGGTTCCGCCTCTGGCGGAAAAGTTGAGGAGCTGCGGTTGAACGGCAACCGCGCGGAAATTCGTATGGAGAGCGTACGGAGCGTGCTCGCCCTCCTTCTCGCGGAGCTGGCGAGCGAACATCCCGGGAACGAGCGGGCACAGGATACGGAACGGAACGGGGGGTTTTGATGTTTGCAGCCCAGAGTGAACACGACATCGCTCCCCGCACGGCCGCAGCGCGAGGCGGTACGGTGGGGCGAGAAGGATGCGGTTACGCGGCCCGAGGAGGGAGCCACCGATGATTCTGCTCCGTCGCCTGCTGGGTGACGTGCTGCGTCGGCAGCGCCAGCGTCAGGGCCGTACCCTGCGTGAAGTCTCCTCGTCCGCCCGGGTCTCGCTCGGCTACCTCTCCGAGGTGGAGCGGGGGCAGAAGGAGGCTTCCTCCGAACTGCTCTCCGCCATCTGCGACGCGCTGGACGTGCGGATGTCCGAGCTGATGCGCGAGGTGAGCGACGAACTCGCCCTCGCCGAGCTGGCCCAGTCCGCCGCCGCCACGTCCAGTGACACCGTGCCCGCCCCGGTGCGTCCGATGCTGGGCCCCGTGTCGGTGACCGGCGTGCCACCGGAACGGGTGACCATCAAGGCGCCCGCCGAGGCCGTGGACGTCGTCGCCGCCTGATCGTCGAGCGCGTGTACGTGCGCGCGGGACGGCCCCGCCGTCCGTCCAGCACGTGTGAGGCCCCGGCCGGGGTTCTCCGGGAGGACCGGAGAGGTGCGGTCGGGGTTTTTGCGTACCCGCGCCCTCTCGGCCCTCTCGGCGCCCTCTCCCCGCTCCGGGCGCCGGTTGCCGGTCCCCGGCGCTGCGGTCATCGTGGAGGGACAAGGTGGTCGGGGGGCGAACCGGCGGAGGTGCACGCATGTACGTCGTGAAGAGCCCGTTGTCCGACGCGAACCTGAAGACCGTGTCCGAGGCCCTGCAAGGGGCCCTCGTCGACCTGGTGGACCTGGCCCTGGTGGCGAAGCAGATCCACTGGAACGTGGTCGGGCAGCGGTTCCGCTCCGTACACCTCCAGCTCGACGAGGTCGTCGCCACCGCCCGTACCTACTCCGACACCGTCGCGGAACGCGCCTCCGCCCTCGGCGTCTCGCCCGACGGCCGGGCCGCCACCGTGGCCGTCGGCAGCGGTATCGGGGTCACCCCGGAGGGCTGGGTCGACGACACCGCCGCGGTCGGGACCATCGTGGAGGCGCTGGGCGCGGTCATCGACCGGATGCGCGAGCGGATCGCCGCGACCGGGGAGCCCGACCCGGTGAGCCAGGACATCTTCATCCAGGTCACGGCGGATCTCGAGAAGCAGCATTGGATGTTCCAAGCCGCGAACGGATGACCCTCACGCGGGGCCTGCGCGGTGCCGCCGCGCTGACCGGCGGCGCCCTGTGGTGGTGGGCGGTGCTGCGCCTGACGTTCGCCTCCGACGCGGGGGTGCTGGAAGGGGCGGTCGCGGCCGGCGGATGGGGGCTGAGCGTGCTGCCCGTCCACTGCGTGCCGAAGGCGCAGGCGGTGGGCGCGCTCGCCACGGGGCGGTGGCGGCAGGCTCTGCGGTCGGGGTCGGGGTCGGGGCCGGGGCCGGGAGCGGGTACGGCGTTGGGCTCGGGGTCGGTGGCAGGTTCGGGATCGGCTTCGGCTTCGGGCTGGGGCCGTGGGGGCGGTGGGGCAGTGCCGGGAGGTGGTGCGGTGCCTGGGGAGGGTGAGGTGGAGGGATGAGACGTGTGAGGCGGGTGGGGTGGGGCCGGGGGCTGAGGCGGGGGTTCGGGGGTTGTGTGCGGCGGGTCAGGTGCCTCGTGGGGTGCCGGGGCCCGTGCCGGTGCTGCGGGTGCCGGTGCCGGTGCCCGTTCCGGTGCGGGTGCCGTGGCGGGGGTGGCGGGCGCGGGGTGGCGGGGCGGGGCCCTTCTGGCAGACCGGGCACCAGTACGTGGGGCGCTCCCGGGAGCCGTCGCCCTGGTCGGCCACCCGGACGGACGTGCCACAGCGCGCGCAGGGCCGGGGTGCGCGGCCGTAGACGAACAGGTCCTGGCCGCGCAGCGGCGTGGTGCGGCGTACCGGGCGGTCGCGGTTGGCCTCCAGCAGCCGGTGCGCGATCAGGGGCAGCTTCCCGGCGAGGCCGGCGGGCAGGTCGCCGACGGGCAGCCAGGGCGTGACGCCGAGCAGGAAGCACAGCTCGCTCTTGTAGACGTTGCCGACGCCCGCCAGATTGCGCTGGTCGAGCAGGGCCTCCCCGAGGGCGCGGGCCGGCTCGGCGCGCAGGTTGGCGAGGGCCTGCTCGGGGTCCCAGTCGGGGCCGAGCAGGTCGGGGCCGAGGTGGCCGACGACCCGGTCCTCGTCGGCGGTGCGCAGCAGCTCCAGCACGGGCAGGCGGTAGCCGACGGCGGTGTGGTCCCGGGTGCCGAGGATGGCGCGGATCTGGTGCGCCGGGCCACCGCTCCAGCGCCGTCCGGGCGCGTACACCTTCCAGGCGCCGTCCATCCCGAGGTGCGAGTGCAGGGTCAGGCCGCCCTCGATCCGGGTGAGCAGGTGCTTGCCGCGCGGGGTGACGTCCAGGACCCGGCGCCCGGTGAGGTCGGCCGTGGCGTACCGGGGCACGCGCAGGTCGCCGTGGATCAGTACGCCGCCCGCCAGTGCCTCGTGCAGGCGCCGGGCGGCTTGCCAGACCGTGTCTCCTTCGGGCATGTCCCCAGGGTGGCAGGCTCACGCCCGGATGCGCAGACCGCGCGGGGTGGCGATGAAACCGGCCTCCTCCAGCAGGGTGCCGAAGGGCGAGGTCAGGGACGCGGCGCCGTTGATCCGCTCGACGGTGACCGTGCCGAGGGAGCCCGCACGGGCGGCCTCGGACAGGGCCTCCGTGGCCGCCCACAGCCGGGCGTCACCGGCCGGTGGGGCCTCCGGGTCGGTGGGCCAGAGCAGCAGGGTCTTGCCGCCCCGCTCCATGTAGAGGGTCAGCTCGCCGTCGACGAGCACCACCAGTGAGCCCGCCTTGCGGCCCGGCTTGTGCGTGGCGCCGGGCGGGGGATCGGGCCAGGTGAGGGCGGCGCCGTAGGCGTTGGCGGGATCGGCGGCGGCCAGGACGACGGCCCGGGGGCCGGGGCTGGAGCGGCCCCGGCGGCGGAAGCCGTCGCCGCGGCCGGTGTCGTACCCGGTCTCGTGACCGCCGGTGTCGCCGTACCCGTAGCCGCCGCGGGGGCCGCCCGCGCCCGGTTCGGCGTAGCCGTGGGCCGAGGCGAAGTCGCCGGGCGGGAACGCGTCGAGGGACCACGCCTCGGCGCCGAGGCCGTCCGTGCCGGCCGACGGCGCAGCGGGCGGGCCGTCGCCACGCTCGCGGGCGTTGGCGACCGCGCGCAGCCGGTCCACGGCGCCCTCCATGGCGAACTGGGCCGCGCCCAGCCCCTCCACGACATAGCCGCGCCGGGCCTGACCGCTCTCCTCGAAGACGGCCAGCACCCGGTACACCGCCGAGAAGCCGCCCTCGACGCCCTCCGCGCCGACCGCGCCCCGCGTCACCACACCGTGCCGGTCCAGCAGCGTGCGGGCCAGGGCGTGCGCGCGCACGGTCGTGTCGCCCTCCCGCTCGGGCAGCAGCGACCAGCGGCCCGCCACCGTCGGCGGCCCGGTACGGGAGGTGCTGCGGGCGGCTGCGGTCAGCGAGCCGTACCGCCCGCGTGGCACCGCGCGCTTCGCCCGGTGGGCGGTGGAGCCGGCGGTGCGGCCCGAGCCGAGCAGGGAGCGCAGCGGCGCCAGGGTGTCGTTGGTCAGCCGTCCGGACCAGGCCAGGTCCCACAGGGCGTCGGCGAGCTGCGGATCGGTGGCGTCCGGGTGGGTGGTGGCACGGACCTGGTCGGCGATCTGCCGGAAGAAGAGCCCGTAGCCGCCGGAGAGGGCGTCCAGGACGGACTGGTGCAGGGCGGTCGGCTCCAGGGGCTGTGGGGGCGGCAGCAGCAGCGGCGCCGCGTCCGCCAGGTAGAGCGAGACCCAGCCGTCCTTGCCCGGCAGGGAGCCCGCCCCGGCCCACACCACCTCACCCGAGGCGGTCAGCTCGTCCAGCATCGCCGGGGTGTAGCCGGCCACCCGGGACGGCAGGACCAGCTTCTCCAGGGCGGAGGCGGGCACGGAGGCGCCCTGCAACTGCTCGACGGCCCGCACCAGCCCGTCCACACCGCGCAGGGTGTGTCCCGGTCCGATGTGCTGCCACTGGGGCAGGAACTGGCCCAGCGCGGCCGGCGGGGCCGGTTCCAGCTCTTGGCGGAGCGCGGCCAGCGACCTCCGGCGCAGCCTGCGCAACACCGTCGCGTCGCACCACTCCTGGCCGATGCCCGCCGGATGGAACTCGCCCTGCACCACCCGTCCGGCCGCCCCCAGCCGTTGCAGGGCACCCTCGGTGACCGCCACGCCCAGGCCGAAGCGGGCCGCCGCCGTCACCGACGTGAACGGGCCGTGCGTACGGGCGTGGCGGGCGAGGAGGTCCCCCAGGGGGTCCTTCACCGGCTCGGTGAACGCCTCCGGCACGCCGACCGGCAGCGCCGTGCCCAGCGCGTCGCGCAGCCGGCCGGCGTCCTCGATCGCCGCCCAGTGGCCGGCTCCCGCGATGCGCACCGGGATCACCCGCCGGGCGGCGGCCAGCTCCCGTACCCACCCCGGCTCGGCGCCGCGCCGGGCCAGCTCGGCGTCGGTGAGCGGGCCGAGCAGCCGCAGCACGTCCGCGACACCCTCCGGGTCCTTCACCCGGCGGTCCTCGGTGAGCCACTGCAACTCGCGCTCCAGCTCGGTGAGCACGTCCGCGTCGAGCAGCTCGCGCAGCTCCGCCTGGCCCAGCAGCTCGGCCAGCAGCCGCGAGTCCAGGGAGAGCGCCGCCGCACGGCGCTCGGCGAGCGGCGAGTCGCCCTCGTAGAGGAACTGGGCGACGTACCCGAACAGGAGCGAGCGCGCGAAGGGCGACGCCTCCGGGGTGGTGACCTCGACCAGGCGCACCCGGCGGGACTCCAGGTCGCCCATCAGCTCGGCGAGCCCCGGCACGTCGAAGACGTCCTGGAGGCATTCGCGGACCGCCTCCAGCACGATCGGGAACGAGCCGTACTCGCTCGCCACCTCCAGCAACTGGGCGGCGCGCTGGCGCTGCTGCCACAGCGGGGTGCGCCGGCCCGGACTGCGGCGCGGCAGCAGCAGGGCGCGGGCCGCGCACTCGCGGAACCGGGACGCGAACAGGGCCGAGCCGCCCACCTGGTCGGTGACGACCCGGTCGACCTCGCCCTTGTCGAAGACGACGTCGGCCGCGCCGACCGGCGCCTGCTCGGCGTCGTACTCCGTGCCCGGCCGCGCCGGGTCCTGGTCGAGCAGGTCCAGGCCCATCAGGTCGGCGTCGGGCAGGCGCAGCACGATGCCGTCGTCGGCGTGCATGACCTGCGCGTCCATGCCGTACCGCTCGGAGAGGCGGGCGCCGAGCGCGAGCGCCCAGGGGGCGTGGACCTGGGCGCCGAAGGGGGAGTGGACCACGACCCGCCAGTCGCCCAGCTCGTCCCGGAAGCGCTCCACGACGATCGTGCGGTCGTCGGGGATGTGCCCGCATGCCTCGCGCTGTTCGTCGAGGTAGGCCAGTACGTTGTCGGCGGCCCACGCGTCGAGTCCGGCGGTGAGCAGGCGCAGCCGGGCGTCCTCCCGGTCGAGGGCGGAGACCTCGCGCAGGAACGCGCCGAGCGCGCGGCCCAGCTCCAGGGGGCGGCCCAACTGGTCGCCCTTCCAGAAGGGCAGCCTGCCCGGCACGCCCGGGGCGGGGGAGACCAGCACGCGGTCGCGGGTGATGTCCTCGATGCGCCAGGAGCTGGTGCCGAGCGTGAAGACGTCTCCGACCCGGGACTCGTAGACCATCTCCTCGTCCAGCTCGCCGACCCGGCCGCCGCCCTTCTTCGGGTCGGCCCCGGCGAGGAAGACCCCGAAGAGGCCCCGGTCCGGGATGGTGCCGCCGGAGGTGACGGCGAGCCGCTGGGCGCCGGGACGGCCCGTGACCGTACCCGCGACCCGGTCCCAGACCACGCGCGGGCGCAGCTCGGCGAAGGCGTCGGAGGGATAGCGGCCCGCGAGCATGTCCAGGACGGCGGTGAAGGCCGACTCCGGGAGCGAGGCGAAGGGGGCGGCCCGGCGGACCACGGTGAGCAGGTCGTCGGCCTGCCAGGTGTCCAGGGCGGTCATCGCGACGAGCTGCTGGGCGAGGACGTCCAGCGGGTTGGCGGGGATGCGCAGGGACTCGATGGCGCCGGTGCGCATCCGCTCGGTGACCACCGCGGCCTGCACCAGGTCGCCGCGGTACTTCGGGAAGACCACGCCCGTGGAGACGGCGCCGACCTGGTGCCCGGCGCGGCCGACGCGCTGGAGCCCGGAGGCGACGGAGGGCGGGGACTCGACCTGGACGACCAGGTCGACGGCGCCCATGTCGATGCCCAGCTCCAGGCTGGAGGTGGCCACCACCGCGGGCAGGCGGCCCGCCTTGAGATCCTCCTCGACGAGCGAGCGCTGCTCCTTGGAGACCGAGCCGTGGTGGGCGCGGGCGAGCACGGGCGGGGCGCCCTGCGCGGCTCCCGAGCCGCCCATCAGCTCGGCCGGGGAGTGGTGCTCGGCCGGCGGCTCGCCGGTGGCCCGCTCGTACGCGATCTCGTTGAGCCGGTTGCACAGGCGCTCGGCGAGGCGCCGGGAGTTGGCGAAGACGATCGTGGAGCGGTGTGCCTGCACGAGGTCGGCGATGCGCTCCTCGACGTGCGGCCAGATCGACGGCCGCTCGGCGTTCGCGTCCGCGTCGCCGGCCGGGGAGCCGCCCAGCTCGCCCATGTCCTCGACCGGGACGACGACGGAGAGGTCGAACTCCTTGCCCGAGTCGGGCTGGACGATCTCGACCTTGCGCTGCGGCGACAGGAACCGGGCGACCTCGTCCACCGGGCGGACCGTCGCCGACAGGCCGATGCGCCGGGCCGGCCTCGGCAGCAGCTCGTCCAGCCGCTCCAGGGAGAGCGTGAGGTGGGCGCCGCGCTTGGTGCCGGCCACCGCGTGCACCTCGTCCAGGATCACGGTCTCCACGCCGGTCAGCGCGTCCCGCGTGGCCGAGGTCAGCATGAGGAACAGGGACTCCGGTGTGGTGATCAGGATGTCCGGCGGGCGGGTGGCGAGCGCGCGGCGCTCGGCGGGCGGGGTGTCGCCGGAGCGGATGCCGACCTTGATCTCCGGCTCGGGCAGGCCGAGCCGCACGGACTCCTGCCGGATGCCGGTCAGCGGGCTGCGCAGATTGCGCTCGACGTCGACCGCGAGGGCCTTGAGCGGGGAGATGTACAGCACACGGCAGCGCTTCCTGGAATCGGCGGGCGGCGGTACCGACGCGAGGCGGTCCAGGGCGGCGAGGAAGGCGGCCAGCGTCTTTCCCGAGCCGGTGGGGGCGACCACCAGCACGTCCGAGCCCTGGCCGATGGCCTGCCACGCGCCCGCCTGGGCGGCGGTGGGCGCGGAGAAGGCCCCCGTGAACCAGCCGCGGGTCGCGGGGGAGAAGCCGTCGAGGGCTCGGTGTGCGGAGCTGACCATGGCTCCATCCTGCACCCGGCCACTGACAATCGCCCTGAGCTGGGTGAATACGGATGACAGGGCGTAATCGGGCGGGTGGCGACGGCGGCCGGGCGGGCGGTGCGGTCGTGGCGCCGGGCCGACGGCGTACAGTCCCGGCGCCCCGTGGACGGCCCGGCAGCCGCCGCTCCCCATGGCGGAGAATGACGGCATGGCGGGAACGGACGAGCGGGCGCGGCACTGGCGGTACGACGAGCTGCCCGGCGTCGACCTGCTCCGCGCCCGGTACATACGCAAGAGCTTCGTCCGCCACACCCACGAGCACTTCGTCATCGCCGCCATCACCTCCGGCGTCGAGGTCTTCCACCACGGCGGCGGCGACCAGTACGCGGGCGCCGGGACCCTGGCCCTCGTCAACCCCGACACCCCGCACACCGGCCGCGCCGGCGTGCCCGAGGGATGGCGGTACGGGGCCGTGTACCCCTCGCCCGACGTGGTCGCCGCCATCGCCGCCGAGACCACCACGCTGCGCGGCACCCCGGGCTTCGTGCGGCCCGTGCTCGACGACCCCTACACCGTCGAACTCGTCCACAAGGTGCTGCGGGCCACCGACGAGGGCAACGCCCTGGCCGCCGACACCCTGCTGAGGGTGGCGGTGACCCGGCTGCTGCGCCGCAACGGGGGGCCGCTGCCCCGGCGGGACGTGCGCAGCGCGGGCGCGCGCACGGCCGCACGCGCGCGTGCCCTGCTGGAGGAGCGGCTCGCCGGCCCGCCCAGCCTGGAGGAACTCGCCGGGGAACTCGGCAGCAGCCCCTTCGCCCTGCTGCGCGCCTTCCGGGACGCCTACGGCATGCCGCCCCACGCCTGGCTCACCGATGCCCGGGTGCGCCGGGCGCGGCGCCTGCTGGACGCCGGGACCACACCGTCCGAGGCGGCGGCCGTCGTCGGCTTCACCGACCAGCCCCACCTGAACCGCCACTTCACCCGGATCGTGGGCGTGCCTCCCGGCGCCTACCAGCGGGAGCGCAAGAACGTACAAGACACGTGCCGGGGTTTTCTCCTACCGTCTCGGGCGTGAGAGAACAGACAGCAGTCCCGGACACGGGCGCCGGAGACAAGCCGGACGCCGCCGTCGTACGGGACGCACTCGGGGTCGGGGTCGCCGTCGGCCTGTCCGGGTTCGCCTTCGGGGTGACCTCGGCGGGCAGCGGACTGACGCTCCTGCAGACCTGCGCGCTGAGCCTCCTGGTGTTCACCGGGGCCTCCCAGTTCGCGCTCGTGGGCGCGCTCGCGGCCGGCGGGAACCCGCTCACGGCCGCCGCGGGCGCCTTCTTCCTGGGCGTGCGCAACGCCTTCTACGGGCTGCGGCTGTCGCAGTTGCTGGCCCTCCCGCGCGCGGTGCGGCCGTTCGCGGCCCAGTGGGTCATCGACGAGACGACCGCCGTGGCCCTCGCCCAGCCCACCCGGCGCGGCGTCCGGATCGGGTTCGCCGTCACCGGGGTCACCCTGTACGTGCTGTGGAACCTGACCACGCTGCTCGGCGCGCTGGGCGCGGAGGCCCTCGGCGACACCGACGCCTGGGGGCTGGACGCGGCCGGACCCGCGGTCTTCCTCGCGCTGCTCGCGCCGATGCTGAAGACCACGACCGAGCGCGCGACCGCCGCCCTGGCCGTCCTGCTCGGCCTCGGCCTGCTGCCCGTACTGCCCGCCGGGGTGCCGGTCCTGGTGGCCGCGCTCGCGGCACCGGCCGTCCTGTGGGCGCGGGGCCGCCGTTCCGGTGGCACCTCCGGCACCCCGGGGGAGGAGCCGCGGTGAACATCTGGATCGCCATCGGCGTGACCGCCGTCGGCTGCTACGCCGTCAAGCTGCTCGGACTGCTCGTCCCGGCGGGCGCCCTGGAACGCCCCCTGGTCAAGCGGCTGGCCGCCCTGCTGCCGGTCGCCCTGCTCGCCGCGCTCACCGCCCAGCAGACCTTCGCCGACGGGCACGCGCTCGTCGTGGACGCGCGGGTCGCCGGAGTGGCCGCCGCCGCGGTGGCGCTGGTGCTGCGCGCCCCGTTCCTGGTCGTCGTCGCTGCGGCCGTGGTGGTGACCGCGGGGGTGCGGGCCCTGGGCGGCTGAGGCGGTCCACGGTCAGCCGACGAGGCGGCCGTGGGCCCGCAGGGTGAGCAGCGCGTCGAGTGTCGCCGCGGGGCGGGCCTCCCGGTCGGCGGAGGCGGTCCCCAGGGGGTCGGTGAGGGGCCAGCCGCCGTCCTCCTGCTGGGCCGCCACGAGGGCGTCCAGGGAGCGGGCCATCTCGGCGTCCGTGAACCAGGCGCGCGCCAGGGAGCGCGGTGTGCGCGCGTAGTCGTGCGGGAGACGGCGACCGGCCGGGACCCGGCCCGGCAGGGCCCGGCGGGTGTGTCGGCCGTCCGGTTCCAGCACGGCGAGTCGCCGTACCCGCACCAGGCGGCCCAGCCGGTCCGCTGCGGCCCGCGCGCGCGGGCGGTCGGGCGCGGAGTCCAGGAAGGCGAGCGCGGCCTCCACCTCGCGGGGGTGCGTGGCCTCCGTCGACTCGACCGCCTCCCAGCAGAAGTCGGTGGCACGGAACAGCCAGGCGTGCCACACCTCGTTGCGGTGCAGCAGTCCGACGACCGGCGCGGTGGCGAGCAGGTCGCCGAGCGAGCCGGGCGCGACACGGCCCGTGTGCTCGCCCGCCGGCAGCGCCCCGTCGGCGGTGGAGACGGAGGTGAGGTAGCGGCACACACGCTCGACACGCTGGCCGCCGCACCGCCCGACGGCGTCCAGCACGGCGAGGGCCCGCGCGGCGTGCCGCGGCCGGCTCGCCGGACCGCGCAGACCGGGCTCCAGCGCGTGGCCGTACCCGCCGTCCTCGTTGCGGTAGGCGTCCAGGGCGGTCTCCACCGGGTCGGCTCCCTGGCCGCGGAAGTGGTGGGCGAACAGGCGCTGCTCCAGTACGCGCGCGGTGAGCCAGACGAAGTGCTCCGCGCGCGCGAGCGGGGAGCGCGCCGGGGAGGCCGGGGGGAGGGGGGAAGCATCCGTTGCTGCCATGCGACAGACCGTAGGGCGGAAAGCGGTCTCGGCACCCGGTCCCGGCCGCGGGCCCACTCGCACGGGGCGCGATACTGGACGCATGCGGTTGACGGTCTTCTGGCAGCGGATGACGGATCACTTCGGTCCGGGACACGCCGACACCTTCGCGCGCGATCACGTGATGACGGAGCTGGGCGGGCGTACCGTGCACGAGGCCCTGGACGCCGGCTGGGACGCGAAAGAGGTGTGGCGGGTCGTCTGCACGGTGATGCACGTGCCCCCGGAACGGCGCTGACCGGACCCGAAGACCGCCGGACGGGTCCTGGCCGTCCTCCACGTGGGTGACACTTGGTCCGTGGCACCGAATGACCAGAGCGGGCAGGACGCCCGGCACGCATCCCCGCCCGGCTCGACGCCACCCGGCCCGCCCCCGGCGGGTCCCCCGGGGACGGGTTCCGGCATGCCGCGCTGGCTGCCGCGCGCCATGGTGCTGGCGCTCGCGCTCGTCGCCGCCTTCCAGTTGGGCAGTTGGGCGTTCCACCAGCTCACGGGCTTGTTGGCCAACGCCCTCATCGCGTTCTTCCTGGCACTCGCCGTGGAGCCCGCGGTGAGCTGGATGGCCGCCCGCGGGATGCGGCGCGGGCTCGCCACGTTCCTGGTCTTCCTCGCGGTGCTGATCGCCGCAGCCGGTTTCGTCACGCTGCTCGGCTCGATGCTCGCCGGGCAGATCGTCAAAATGGTGGAGGACTTCCCGGAGTACCTCGACTCCGTCATCAACTGGGTCAACAGCCACTTCCACACCGAGCTGCGACGGGTGGACATCCAGGAGGGCCTGCTCCGCTCCGACTGGCTGCGCAACTACGTGCAGAACAGCGCCAGCGGCGTCCTGGACGTGTCCGCGCAGGTCCTCGGGGGCCTCTTCCGGCTGCTGACCGTAGCGCTCTTCTCGTTCTACTTCGCCGCGGACGGGCCCCGGCTGCGCCGCGCGCTCTGCTCCGTCCTGCCGCCCGCCCGGCAGGCCGAGGTGCTGCGCGCGTGGGAGATCGCCGTGGACAAGACCGGCGGCTACCTCTACTCGCGCGGGCTGATGGCGCTGATCTCCGGCATCGCCCACTACGTGGTCCTCCAGGTCCTGGAGGTGCCCTACGCGCCCGCCCTCGCCGTGTGGGTGGGCCTGGTGTCGCAGTTCATCCCCACCATCGGCACGTACCTCGCGGGCGCGCTGCCCATGCTGATCGCCTTCACGGTCGACCCCTGGTACGCGCTGTGGGTGCTGGCCTTCGTGGTGATCTACCAGCAGTTCGAGAACTACGTCCTCCAGCCCAAGCTGACCTCGAAGACGGTGGACATCCACCCCGCGGTCGCCTTCGGCTCGGTCATCGCCGGCACCGCCCTGCTGGGCGCGATCGGGGCGCTCATCGCGATCCCGGCCGTCGCCACGCTCCAGGCGTTCCTCGGCGCCTACGTCAAGCGGTACGACGTCACCGACGACCCGCGGGTCCACGGCCGCCGGAGCCGGGGAGAGGGGCCGGGGGCGCCGGCGCGGACGCGGCGGCTGTGGAGCCGGCGGCCGGTGCCGGAGCCGTCCGAGGCGGGCGGCGCCGGGGGCGACTCCGCGTCCTGAGGGCCCCCGTCCGGGTCCCGCCGCCGGTGCCGCCCCGTTCTCCCACCGGGGTTCGCCTCCCGCTCTCCTCCCCGCGAAGGGGGTGCGTGGCGCGCTTGACACGAAAATCGAACATCTATTCTCATGGAAGTTCCGGCACGGCCCGCGACGGGTGCGGCGGCCGGGGCCGAGGGGAGAGATGCCCGAGTTATCCACAGGCCGGACCGGCATCGGGGCGCATTGTCAGTGGCAGGCGTTAGCGTCTGAGACGTGAAGCGATCGAATCAAGCAAACCGGGTGGAACCCATGGTAGGAACCGACCGAGAGAAGGCCCTGGACGCCGCTCTCGCACAGATTGAACGGCAATTCGGCAAGGGCGCGGTCATGCGCATGGGCGACCGCACGATGGAGCCCATCGAGGTCATCTCGACCGGCTCCACCGCGCTCGACGTGGCCCTCGGCGTCGGCGGCCTTCCCCGCGGCCGGGTCGTGGAGATCTACGGCCCCGAGTCCTCCGGCAAGACGACCCTGACCCTGCACGCGGTGGCGAACGCGCAGAAGGCCGGCGGCCAGGTCGCCTTCGTGGACGCGGAGCACGCCCTCGACCCCGAGTACGCGAAGAAGCTCGGCGTCGACATCGACAACCTGATCCTCTCCCAGCCGGACAACGGCGAGCAGGCCCTGGAGATCGTGGACATGCTGGTCCGCTCCGGCGCCCTCGACCTCATCGTCATCGACTCCGTCGCCGCGCTCGTGCCGCGTGCGGAGATCGAGGGCGAGATGGGCGACAGCCACGTCGGCCTCCAGGCCCGGCTGATGAGCCAGGCCCTGCGGAAGATCACCAGCGCGCTCAACCAGTCCAAGACCACCGCGATCTTCATCAACCAGCTCCGCGAGAAGATCGGAGTGATGTTCGGCTCCCCCGAGACCACGACCGGCGGCCGGGCCCTGAAGTTCTACGCCTCGGTGCGCATCGACATCCGCCGCATCGAGACCCTCAAGGACGGCACGGAGGCGGTCGGCAACCGCACCCGCTGCAAGGTCGTCAAGAACAAGGTCGCGCCCCCCTTCAAGCAGGCCGAGTTCGACATCCTCTACGGCCAGGGCATCAGCCGCGAGGGCGGCCTGATCGACATGGGCGTGGAGCACGGCTTCGTCCGCAAGGCCGGCGCCTGGTACACGTACGAGGGCGACCAGCTCGGCCAGGGCAAGGAGAACGCGCGCAACTTCCTCAAGGACAACCCCGACCTGGCCAACGAGATCGAGAAGAAGATCAAGGAGAAGCTGGGCGTCGGCGTACGTCCCGAGGAGAAGGCGGCGGCCGAGCCGGCCGCGGACGCCGCCACCGAGGCCGCGGCTCCGGCGGTCCCCGCCCCCGCGGCGGCCAAGACCGCCAAGTCCAAGACCGCGGCGGCCAAGAGCTGATCCGTGACACGACGAACCGACTGGTCCGAGTACGCCCGCCAGGACGCCGCCCCGTCCGAGCGCGAGCGCACCAGACCGGGCGGCCGGAGCACCGCCGGCCCGGAGGGCGACGGGCACGGCGGGTACCCCGCCGGGACGGGTGACGGCCCGTACGGGACGGACACGTTCGCCGACGGCGCGGACGTCCCGTATCCGGCGTACGGCGACGCCGAGCCGTACGGCACGGGTGCCGCCGGGGGAGCGCGGCGGGCCGGGGGGCGGACCCGGGCCGGCGCCGGGGGGCGGGGGCGGCGCGGGTCCGCCGGACCGCGCACCGAGGACGGAGGCGACGCTTCCTCGTCGAGGGCCGAGAAGGAGGAGCCTCCGCGGGACCCGGTCGAGCAGGCACGGGCGATCTGCCTGCGCCTGCTCACCGGGACCCCGCGCACCCGCAGCCAGCTCGCCGACGCCCTGCGCAAACGGGAGATCCCCGAGGAAGCCGCCGAGGAGGTGCTGTCCCGCTTCGAGGAGGTCGGCCTGATCGACGACGGTGCCTTCGCACGGGCCTGGGTGGAGTCCCGTCACCACGGCCGCGGACTGGCCCGGCGCGCGCTCGCCCGGGAGCTGCGGACCAAGGGCGTCGACTCCGCCGCCATCGACGAGGCCGTCGCCCGGGTGGACTCCGAGCAGGAGGAGGAGACCGCCCGCGACCTCGTCGCCCGGAAGCTGCGCGCCACCCGCGGCCTCGACCGGGACAAGCGGCTGCGCCGCCTCGCGGGAATGCTGGCCCGCAAGGGCTATCCGGAGGGCATGGCCCTGCGGGTGGTCCGCCAGGCACTGGAAGAGGAGGGGGAGGACACGGAGCACCTCGACGAGGGTTACTGAGGGCGCCGCCGCCGGGGAGGAGCATCTGGCAGCCATCGCGGGCCGGGCCGCGGACGAGTTCAGGCGGCCCCCGCCCTGGACCGCCCCCCGCCCCGGACCGGCCGCGGTCCAGGACCGTCCCCCTGCCCAGGACCGCCCGCCATCCGGGACCGTCCGCCGTACAGGACCGGCCGCGGTCCAGGGCCGGCCCCGCGCTCAGGACCGCCCCACGGCCGGGTTCCCGCCGCCGGACAGGTGCCCGGCACCGGTGCCTCGCCGCGCCACACTGCCACCGCGACGCCCCTGCCGTCTCCCTTCCGAGAGGTGAAGACCACGCACGATTACCTTGCGCTCCCGGGAGGGTGACGCCGCCTTGGACGGCTGTACCGTCTGCGCCGTCGTGCGGCTGCCCGAGCCGCGCTCCGTGCGCGGACGACGTCCCCTGGACTCCGGCCGACGCGCGGGCCCCGGAAGGTATGTGCAGAAAGGCGGCCCCTCATGTCCCTCCCCGTGCGTCCCCGAAGAGCGGCGCAGGCGCTGATACTCGGCATCGGCCTGGTGCTGTGTGGCTGCGGAGCAGACACCGCCGGTTCCGGTTCGGGGAAGAGCGGGCCCCTCACCCTGGGCTTCGTGAACGGGGGCGCCAGCCAGTTCCACACCTGTCTGCAACGCTCCGTGGAGCTGACCGCCAAGAACAACTTCGCCAAGCTCGTCTCCGCCAACTCCGAACAGGACGCGGCGAAGGAACTCGCCAACATCGAGGACATGATCGAGCGCAAGGTCGACGCGATCATCCTTCAGACCGTCAGCACGGACGCCCTCAAGAAGGACATCGAGAAGGCCAAGGACGCGGGCATCCCCGTCTTCCTGACCTCCGTCAGCGCCGACCCCGACGACATCCTCGGCGCGGTCGTCGTCGACCTCGAACAGGTCGGGCGGCTCGACGCGCAGTGGATCGCCGACGACGCCGCGGGCCGCCGGGCAGAGGTCGGCATCGTCGCGGGGGCGCCGGGCGCCGCCTCCGACCTGCTCGTCGGGGGCTTCACCAAGGCCCTGCCCGCCAACGCCGAGGTGGTCGCCCACCAGCCCGGCATGTTCGACGCCGCCAAGGCCGCGAAGGTCGCCGCGGCCATGGCCACCGCCCACCCCGGCCTGGACTACGCCTTCGTCGCCAACGAGCAGATGGCCTTCGCGGCCCGTGAGGCATTCGACGCGGCCGGAGCGGACAAGGTGAAGATCGTGACCGTCAACGGCACCGACGAGGCCCTCGCCGCGCTCAAGGACGGCCGCTTCTCCGCGACGGTCTCCAACTCGGCCGGAAACACCGGTGAACTGGCCGTCCAGAACGCGATCGCCCTGCTGCGCGGCAGGAAGGCCGCGAAGATCGACCACACGCCGATCCGGCTCGTCACCAAGGGCAACGCGGACATGGCACCGCTCTACTGCCCCAACGGCCTCTGACCCCGCCCGCCGCGCCCGGCACCGCGCCGGCCGGCACCGGGAGCAGCCCGACACCACGCCCCGCCCGGCACCGGGAGCCGCGCGTCCCGAGCCCCGGTGCTACGCCGCCGTGACCGGCAGGCCCGCCGCCCGCCACGCCTGGAAGCCGCCGATCAGGTCGGTCGCCCGGTAGAGGCCGAGACGGTGCAGGGACTCCGCCGCGAGGCTGGAGGCGTAGCCCTCGTCGCACACCACGACGACCCGCAGGTCGTGGCGCGTGGCCTCGGGAACGCGGTGGCTGCCCGATGGGTCGAGGCGCCACTCCAGTTCGTTGCGCTCGATCACCAGCGCCCCCGGGATCACGCCGTCCCGCTCCCGCAGGGCGGCGTATCGGATGTCCACGAGCAGGGCCTCGCCGGCGGAGGCGGCCTCGTAGGCGGTGCGCGCGTCGATCCGCCGGTAGCCGCGGCGTACGCGTTCCAGGAGGGCGTCGATCCCGGCCGGGCGGTTCACTGCCAGTCCTGCGGGCGCTCGACCTGCTCCAGACGGAGCGTCTGCCCGCTGCGGCTGTAGCGGCGGATGCGCGGCAGGGGCGGGTAGTAGGCGTGGACGGAGACGGCGTGCCGGTCGGGGGAGTCGTTGAGCACCTCGTGGACGTGGTGCCGGCCGAAGGCGCGGCCGGTCCCGGCGGGGAGGAGCCGTTCCCGGTCCACGCCGTCGGTGAGTTCGAGGGTCCTCCAGCCGTCGGTGGGCAGGCGGGCGGCGAGGGCGTGCTCGCGGAGTTCGCCCGCCGCCGTGACGAAGGCGCCCCGCGAGTCGGCGTGGTCGTGCCAGCCGGTGCCGGTGCCGGGCGGCCAGCCGATCAGCCATGCCTCACTGCCGCCGGGGCCGTCCAGCCGCAGCCAGGTGCGAGCGTCGGGGGAGAGGGGGAGCGAGGCGATGAGCGGGGCGTCGGCGGCGGCCCGCCGGGCGAAGTCGAGGAGTTGTGCCTCGGTGGGCGCGGAGGCGTCCGCGGCGGACCGGGCGGGGGAGGACAGGGCAGGGGAGGGGGCAGACACGGGTGACCGTCCTGAGGGTTCGCACGGGGCGCGCGGCGGCACACGGCGGCGGCGCGCGCGGGGAGGGGAGGCGATGTCAGCAGGACGGGCGACACACGCAGCCCGCATAGCGGACGAGGTCCATATGGACCCTCCGCCACAGGCGCACATCGGTGTCGGTCACGGTCGGGAGTACACCACGGCCGGGGAAGAGGGTCAACTCGCTGTCACCCAGTGGACGGCAGCGTTCCGCGCGGTGCGCTCACCGGCCCGGCGAGGCCCCCGGCGCCGCCCCCACGCCCCCTCACGCGGCCCGACGAGAACGTCCGTACGGCGGCGGCCCCAAGCCCCGGCCGCATCGCCCCACCGGCCGCACCCAAACCCACCCAGCCCAGACCAGCCCGCCTTCGCACGCCCCGCCCCTCCAACCCCGCCCCCGTTCACCGTGACCCCGCCGTCGCCCCCGCCTCCGCTCCGGTCTCGGTCGAGGGCGCCGTCCTCGGCGGTCCGCCGAGCGCGGTCTCGGCCGCCGCGTACAGGTCGGCCGGGCGCACCCCGCTCAGCGCCGTCACCAGGTGTCCGTCGGGCCGGACCAGCAGGACGGTGTGGGCGCCGGCGCCCGGGTACTCCTCCGCGACCAGCAGTTCGGCGCGGCACGGCAGCGCGGTCACCGCCGCCGCCAGCCGGGGCATGATCCCGGCGCTCACCCAGTGCTTGCGGTCCCAGACCCCCGTACCCGGCGCCACCAGCACCACCAGCAGCGCCCCGCGACCGAGCCGGTCCCGCAGCGGGACGAAGGTGCCGTCCTCCGCGGTGACCCGCACATCGGCGACGGGCGTACCCGGCGGTGTGTCCACCGACGCCTGCCCCTCGTGGTCCGCGGGCGTGAGCGGCGAGTCGGCGTACGTCCCCGGGGCGCCCAGCATCCCGCGCCCGAGGTGGGCGTCGGCGAGCATCGTGTCGTGGCCGCGGGCCGAGCCGGGCACGTAGGCGCGCAGGCCCCCGCCGCCGCGCAGCAGCGGAAGCACCTGGTCGGCGGCGCGCAGCCGGGCGGCGACGGCGGTGCGCCGCTCCCGCTGGTAGCTGTCGAGCAGCGCCTTGTGCGGCCCGTGGTGCCAGGCGAGGGCCAGTTTCCAGGCGAGGTTGTCGGCGTCGCGCAACCCCTCGTCGAGCCCCTGGGTGCCGAGGGCGCCGAGCAGGTGCGCCGCGTCCCCGGCGAGGAAGACGCGGCCGACGCGCCAGCGGCGGGCGAGCCGGTGGTGGACGACGTGGACGCCGGTGTCGAGGAGTTCGTAGGGCGGGGTCGTGCCGTCGCACCAGCCGGCCAGGGTCTCGCGGACCCGGTTCACCAGGAGTTCGGGGGTGACCAGGTCCTTGCCCTGCGGGAGCAGCCAGTCCAGGCGCCACACGCCGTCCGGCAGCGGGCGGCCGACGACCTCGGCGGCCGGGGGGCCGGACTGCCGCCACGGCGGTGTGCGGTGCAGGATCGCCTCGTCCTCCCAGGGGAGTTCGGCGCGCAGCGCGGCGACGGCGTATCGTTCCACCGCCGTGCGGCCGGGGAAGCGGATGTCCTGGAGCTTGCGGACGGTGGAGCGGGGGCCGTCGCAGCCGACCAGGAAACTGCCGCGCCACCAGGTGCCGCGCGGGCCGCGGGTGTGGGCGGTGACGCCGGACCGCTCCTGTTCGACGCCGTCGAGGCGGCTCTCCACGGCGACCTTGACGAGTCGGTGGCGGACGGCGGCGGCGCGCAGGGCGCCGTTCAACGCGTGCTGGGCGAGGTGGAGCGGGGCGGGGGTGCCGGCGTCGAAGGCGACCTCGCGCGTGACCTGTTTGCGCCGCATCGAGCGCCATCCGGCCCAGTGCACTCCGGCCGGGGCGAGCGGGGTGCCGGTCAGCCGTTCCGCGAGGGCGACGGTGTCCTCGCGCAGGACGACGGTGCGCGCGGGGCGCTGGTCGTCCCGGCCCGGTCCGTCGTCGAGGACGACCGAGGGCACCTCCAGACGCGCCAGTGCCAAGGCGAGCGTGAGCCCGACGGGCCCCGCTCCGGCGATGATCACCGGGTCCACGGAGACGTGCCCCCTGTCCGCGGAAGCGTCCCGGGGGACACGGGTGAACACGAAGTTGGCGCAGGGTGCACGATCACAGAACGTATGCAACCCATTGCCACCGCTTGCGTCAAGCGACGGCGGCAGTGGCGTGATCGCCACTGCCGCCATAAGGGTCAAACGAGCTGATCGAGCGTCAGATCGAGCCTCCGGTGCCGGTGCCCGCCGCACCCGCGATCTGCGAGTCGTCCGCCTTCAGCACCGCGCCGCTCGACTTCTTGGCGCGGCGCAGGCGGCGCTCCAGCCAGCTCGCGAAGCTGGTGAGGGCGAAGTTGATGGCGATGAAGATGGCGGCGACGACGGTGAAGCTGGCGATGGTGTTGGCGCCGTAGTAGCTGCTCATGGTGTTGGCCGCGGAGAGCAGTTCGGAGAAGGTGAGGACGGCGCCGCCGAGCGCGGTGTCCTTCACGATCACGACGAGCTGGCTGACGATGGCCGGCAGCATGGTGGTGACCGCCTGCGGCAGCAGGATCAGCCGCATCACCTGGCCCTTGCGCAGGCCGATCGCCATCGCGCCCTCGGCCTGGCCCTTGGGCAGCGCGAGGATGCCGGCCCGGACGATCTCCGCGAGGACGGAGGCGTTGTACAGGACGAGGCCGGTGACGACCGCGTACAGGGGACGGTCGTCCGAGCTGACGTTGCTGTACTCGGAGAAGAGCGCCAGACCGAAGATCATCAGGACCAGCACGGGGATGGACCGGAAGAACTCGACCACGACACCGACCGGGACGCGCACCCAGGCGTGGTCGGAGAGGCGCGCGATGCCGAGCACCGCGCCGAGCGGCAGCGCGATCACCACGGAGAGGGCGGCGGCCAGCAGGGTGTTCTGCAGTCCGGGCCAGATGTACGTCGTCCAGGCTTCGGTGCCGGTGAAGAACGGCTCCCACTTCACCCAGTCGAGCTGGCCCTTCTCGTCGAGGGCGCTGAAGACCCACCACAGCACGGCGGCGAGGGCGACGAGGAAGAGGACGTTGAACAGGATGTTGCGCCGCTTGGCGCGGGGGCCCTGGGCGTCGTAGAGAACGGAGCTCATCGCTTCACCGCCACCTTCTTGCCCACCCAGCCGAGGATCAGGCCGGTCGGCAGCGTCAGAACCACGAAACCGAAGGCGATGACGCCGGCGATCAGCAGGAGCTGCGCCTCGTTCTCGATCATCTCCTTCATCACCAGCGCCGCCTCGGCCACACCGATGGCGGCGGCCACGGTGGTGTTCTTGGTGAGGGCGATCAGCACGTTGGCCAGGGGCACCACGGAGGAGCGGAAGGCCTGCGGCAGCACGACCAGGCGGAGCACCTGGCTGAAGCTGAGGCCGATCGCGCGGGCGGCCTCGGCCTGGCCGACCGGCACCGTGTTGATGCCGGAGCGCAGCGCCTCGCAGACGAAGGCGGCGGTGTAGAGGATCAGACCGAGGACGGCGAGCCGGAAGTTGATCGTCTCGAAGTCCTTGGCGCCCATCGTGATGTTCAGCGTCTGGTTGAGCCCCAGCGACGTGAACAGGATGATGACGGTCAGGGGGATGTTGCGCACGATGTTCACGTACGCGGTCCCGAAGCCGCGCATCAGCGGCACCGGGCCGACGCGCATGGCCGCCAGCATGGTGCCCCAGATCAGGGAGCCGACGGCCGAGAGCACAGTCAACTGCACCGTCGTCCAGAAGGCTCCCAGCAGGTCGTAATCCTGAAGAAAGTCGAACACGATCTCCCGCGCTTCCGCGTGTAGGGATGCCCGTGCCGGTGCGCCGCCCCTTCCGGAGGGCGGCGCACCGGATCAGGCGGGGCCTCAGCTCTTGACGTCGCCGACCTTCGGCGCCGGCTCGTTCTTGTAGTTGGCCGGACCGAAGTTGGCGTCCACGGCCTTCTGCCAGGAACCGTCGGCGACCATGGCCTCCAGCGCCTCGTTGATCTTGGCCTTGAGGTCGCTGCCCTTCTTGACGCCGATGCCGTAGTTCTCGTTGGTCATCTTGAAGCCGGCCAGCTTGAACTTGCCCTTGAACTGCGACTGGGAGGCGTACCCGGCGAGGATCGAGTCGTCCGTGGTCAGCGCGTCGATGGCGCCGTTCTGCAGGCCGTTGAGACAGGCCGAGTACGTCGGGTACTTCTGGAGGTTGGCCTTGGGCGCCAGGTCGTTCTTGACGTTCTGGGCGGAGGTGGAGCCGGTGACCGAGCAGAGGTTCTTGCTGTTCAGGTCCTCCGGCGACTTGATGGAGTCGTCGTCGGCGCGGACCAGCACGTCCTGGTGGGCGAGCAGGTAGGGGCCGGCGAAGTCGACCTTCTCCTCGCGCTGCGGGGTGATCGAGTACGTGGCGGCGATGAACTCGACGTCACCACGCTGGAGCATGGTCTCGCGGTCGGCGCTCTTCGACTCCTTCCACTCGATCTGGTTCTCGTCGTAGCCGAGCTTCTTGGCGACGTAGGTGGCGATGTCCACGTCGAAGCCGCTGTAGCCGTTCGGGGTCTTCTGGCCGAGGCCGGGCTGGTCGAACTTGATCCCGATGGTGATCTTCTTGCTGCCGCCGGACGAGCCGCCGTCGTCGTTCTTGTCGCCGCCGCAGGCGGTGGCGGTCAGGGCGAGGGCGAACACGGTGGCCGAGACGGCGGTGACCTTGCGAAGCTTCATGGTGAACATCCTTTGACTGTGATCAGGCTGCGATCGGACGATCGGGTGATCAGTTGCGGGCCGTCGGCGGATGACGCGATCGTTCGGAGCCGTAAGTCGTCGGAACCGGGGAGAGTGCGTCGGCGTGGGGGACCGCCGGGTGCGTCAGTGGTGCAGGATCTTGGACAGGAAGTCCTTGGCCCGGTCACTGCGCGGGTTGCTGAAGAACTGCTCCGGAGCCGCCTCTTCGACGATCCGGCCGTCGGCCATGAAGACCACGCGGTTGGCGGCCGACCGGGCGAAGCCCATCTCGTGGGTGACGACGATCATGGTCATGCCGTCCCGGGCGAGCTGCTGCATGACCTCCAGCACCTCGTTGATCATCTCCGGGTCGAGCGCCGAGGTGGGCTCGTCGAAGAGCATGACCTTCGGTCCCATGGCGAGCGCCCGCGCGATGGCGACGCGCTGCTGCTGACCGCCGGAGAGCTGGGCGGGGTACTTGTCCGCCTGGGCGCCCACACCGACCCGGTCGAGCAGGGCGCGTGCCTTCTCCTCGGCCTGCCGGGCGTCCACCTTGCGGACCTTGACCTGGCCCAGGGTGACGTTCTCCAGCACGGTCTTGTGCGCGAAGAGGTTGAAGGACTGGAAGACCATACCGACGTCGGCGCGCAGCTTCGCAAGCTGCCGGCCCTCGGCGGGCAGCGGGTTGCCGTCGATCGTGATGCTGCCGGAGTCGATGGTCTCCAGGCGGTTGATGGTGCGGCACAGGGTGGACTTACCGGACCCCGACGGCCCGATGACCACGACGACCTCGCCGCGGGTGATCGTCAGATCGATGTCCTGGAGTACATGCAACGCGCCGAAGTGCTTGTTGACGTTCTTCAGGACGACCAGTTCGCCGGTCGCGGCCACTTCTTCCTTGGCCACCGATACTTCGGTCATCGCACTCGGGCTCCGTCCTCCTCGGTTTCGGAGGACAGTAGTGACCCCACCCGACCTGCGTCTCTACATCTGAGGGGAATCTGAGCATCACGATCCGATAGCAATCGGACACGTGTCGTCGCACTTGTGAGCTGGGCGCATATCGTCCGGATAACTTCGGGCGGCCACAACCGGAACACCCTTGACGCCGTCCCTCTCCATCGGCGTCACTGCACAGGGCGCACCCGCGCGCATGCACCCGTTTGTACCCATCCAGCGCGTACGGCCGATGAACCGAAGGGGGACCGGATGAGACTGCTGCTCGTCGAGGACGACAACCACGTCGCCGCCGCCCTGTCGGCGGTCCTGGCGCGGCACGGCTTCGACGTCACCCACGCGCGCAACGGCGAGGAGGCCCTCCAGGCCCTCGTCCCCGAGGGCGAGCCCTACGGTGTCGTCCTGCTCGACCTGGGCCTGCCCGACCAGGACGGATACGAGGTCTGCGGCAAGATCCGCAAACGCACGGCCACCCCGGTCATCATGGTGACCGCCCGTTCCGACGTGCGCTCCCGCATCCACGGCCTCAACCTCGGCGCCGACGACTACGTGGTCAAGCCGTACGACACCGGTGAGCTGCTCGCCCGTATCCACGCCGTGAGCCGGCGCACCGCCCACGAGGACGCCCCGGCCGCCGGCGAGTCCTCGCTGCGCCTGGGCACCGTGCGCATCGAACTGCCGACCCGCCAGGTCAGCGTCGACGGCACCGTCGTCCAGCTCACCCGCAAGGAGTTCGACCTCCTCGCCCTGCTGGCCCAGCGCCCCGGCGTGGTCTTCCGCCGGGAACAGATCATCAGCGAGGTCTGGCGCACGAGCTGGGAGGGGACCGGGCGCACCCTGGAGGTGCACGTCGCCTCCCTGCGTTCCAAGCTGCGGATGCCGGCCCTGATCGAGACCGTGCGTGGCGTCGGCTACCGGCTCGTCGCCCCCGCCGCGTAAGCGGGTCCGGGTGCGCACACGCCTGCTCCCCCTGCTCATCGTCCTGATGGCGGCCGTCCTGCTCGCCCTCGGCGTGCCCCTCGCGGTCAGCGTCGCGCGCGCCGAACAGCAGCGGGTGGTCGTCGACCGCATCGACGACACGGCGCGCTTCGCGGCGCTCGCCCAGTTCGTCACCGAGTCCGCCCCGGACGGGTCCCGCCGCACGGCGACCGGCGAGCGCCTGGAGACCCTCCAGGCGGAGCTGACCAGCTATCACGAGGTCTACGGCATCCGCGCGGGCGTCTACTACCGCAACCACGTGCCCATGGCGAACGCGCCCACCACGTGGTTCCTGCCCCGTGAGGGCGAGGGCGAGGTGCGCCCCGCCTTCGACGAGGCGCTGCTCAGCCGCCGCAGCCACGACCCGCAGCAGGTGTGGCCCTGGCAGAGCGGCCGGCTGGTGGTCGCCTCACCGGTCATCCGGGACGGGGACGTGGTCGCCGTCGTCGTCACCGACTCGCCCACCGACGCGATGCGCGCGCGCACCCTGCGCGGCTGGCTGGTCATCGCGGCCGGCGAGAGCGCCGCCATGCTGCTCGCCGTCGGCGCCGCCCTGCGGCTCACCGGCTGGGTGCTGCGGCCCGTACGGGTCCTGGACGCCACCACCCACGACATCGCCACCGGACGGCTCAAGTCCCGGGTCGCCCCCTCCGGCGGACCGCCCGAGCTGCGCCGGCTGGCCCGCTCCTTCAACGAGATGGCCGACCACGTCGAGGACGTCCTCGAACAGCAGCGCGCCTTCGTCGCCGACGCCTCCCACCAGCTCCGCAACCCCCTCGCCGCCCTGCTGCTGCGCATCGAGCTGCTCGCCCTGGAACTGCCCGAGGGCAACGAGGAGATCGCCTCGGTACAGACCGAGGGCAAGCGCCTGGCCCACGTCCTGGACGGCCTGCTCGGCCTCGCGCTCGCCGAGCACAGCGAAGCGGACCTGCGGATCACCGACATCGGCGCCCTCACCGCCGAACGCCTCGCCGCCTGGTCGCCCACCGCCGACGCCAAGGGCGTACGACTGACCGGCCACTCCCCGCCGACCACCGGCTGGGCCGACCCGGTGAGCCTGTCCAGCGCCCTGGACGCCGTCATCGACAACGCGCTGAAGTTCACGCCCCCGCGGGGCGAGGTCCGGGTCACGGTCGGCCGCGACGGCGACACCGCGACCGTCCGCGTCGCCGACAGCGGCCCCGGCCTCACCGACGAGGAACTGGCCCGGGTCGGCGACCGCTTCTGGCGCAGCGGACGCCACCAGAACGTCGACGGCTCCGGCCTCGGCCTCTCCATCAGTCGGGCGCTGCTCGAAGCCGGCGGCGGCTCGATCGCCTTCGGCCACCGGAACCCGCACGGACTGCTGGTGACCGTCACCGTGCCGAGGAGCGCGCCGCGCGGCGCCCCGGAGGTGTCCTACGGTTTCACCGAGCGGTAGTAGCGCCGGGCGCCCGCGTGCAGCTCCAGCGGGTCGGTGTAGATCGCGGTGCGCAGGTCCACCAGTTGCGCGGAGTGGACGTGCGCCCCGATGCCGTCCCGGCTGTCCAGCACGGCCCGGGTCAGCCACTCGGTGATCCGCGGGTCCATGTCCGACCGGGTCATCAGCAGGTTGGACACCGCCATCGTCGGTACGACGGAGCCGTTCTGGACGCTGGGATAGGCCGACTCCGGGATGCTCGTCGCCCGGTAGTACCGGGTCGCGCCGCCGGACTCGTGCAGTTTGCCGACGAGGTCCTCGCCGATCGGCACGAACCGGAAGGCCGAGTTCTCCGCGATCTTCTTGAGCCCGTCGGTCGGCAGCCCGCCCGACCAGAAGAAGGCGTCGATCTCCTTGCCCAGCCGTCCCGGACCGGTGTCGATGCCGTCCGCCCGGGGCACGATGTCATGCTCCGGATCGATGCCCACCGCCTTCAGCAGCCGGGTCGCGATCAGCCGGACCCCGGAGTCCGGCAGCCCGATCGCCACCCGCTTGCCGCGCAGGTCGGCCACGGTGCGCACGGCCGAGTCTGAGGGGACCACGAGCTGTACGTAGTCGTCGTAGAGGCGGGCCACCCCGCGCAGCCGGTCGGCGCCCGGGTGCCCGGCGAGCCGGAACGTCTCCACCGCGTCGGCCGCCGCGACCGTGAAGTCGGCCTTGCCGGACGCGACCCGCTCGACGTTCTCCTGGGAGCCCGCGCTGGTCAGCAGCCGCACGTCCAGGTGGGGCATGTCCTTGCGCAGCTCGGCGCGGAGCAGTTCGCCGTACTTCTGGTACACCCCGGCGCGGGTGCCGGTGCTGAACGTGATCGTCCCGCTCGGCGGCTTCTCGCCCAGCGGGCGCAGCCACCACAGCAGCAGACCGAGGACGACGAGGCCCGCGCCGGTGCCGACGAGGGCGGCGCGCGCGCCGGGGCGGAGGGACTTCCGGGACATGCGGGCGATCCTGCCAGCCCGCACCCGAGCTGACCAGTGTCGCCCGGATCACGGACGCCGGTCCGCCGGGCCGGCCGCCCTCGCTAGAGTCGGCGCCATGAGCACCTCGCCCGCCGACCTGGTCCGTGCCTTCCACCGCGCCTGCGGGATCGACGCCCGCGACACGCCGACGGAGGTCGCGCCCGACCTCGCGGCCCACCGCGGTGAACTGCTCGCCGAGGAGGCCGCCGAGGTGGCGGAGGTGTCGGTGACGGGGCCGCTGGACCGGCTCGCCCACGAGCTGGCCGACGTGGTGTACGTCGCGTACGGCACGGCCCTGGTGCACGGGATCGACCTGGACGCGGTGATCGCCGAGATCCACCGGTCCAACATGACCAAGCGGGGCCCCGACGGCCGGGTCAGCCGCCGGGCCGACGGCAAGGTGCTCAAGGGCGAGCACTACGAGGCCCCCGACGTGAGCGGCGTCCTGCGCCGCCAGGGATGGACACCGGGGGACCGGGTGCCGGCCGAGGGGTGAGCCCGGGGGAGGCGCCACCCCGGGGGCCGGGGCGGGCCACCGGCGTGACCCCGCCAGCTCGGCCACCGCCGTGACCTGCCAGTTCGGTCCACCGCCGTGATCCGCCAGTCCCGGCCACCACCGTGCCCTGCCGGTCACGGCCTCAGTCGCCCACCGACGCCTCCGCGCCCGCGGCGCGGGCCGTGCTGCCCTCCGGCAGCGGGCCCCCGGCACGGTCCGGATTGCCCCGGCTCGCGAACAGCCGGGTCGCGATGGGCTCCGTGAACCGCGCGGTGAGCGGACCGAGCACGACCAGGATCAGGACGTACGCCGTGGCCAGCGGGCCGAGGGACGGTTCTATCCCGGCCGAGACCGCGAGACCCGCGATCACGATGGAGAACTCGCCGCGCGCCACCAGCGCCCCGCCCGCGCGCCAGCGGCCCTTGACCGAGATCCCGGCCCGGCGGGCCGCCCAGTACCCCGTGGCGATCTTCGACACGGCGGTGAGCAGGGCCAGCGCCAGCGCCGGCATCAGCACCGGCGGGATGCTCGCCGGGTCGGTGTGCAGACCGAAGAAGACGAAGAACACCGCGGCGAACAGGTCGCGCAGCGGGCTCAGCAGCGTGTGCGCGCCCTCCGCGACCTCCCCGGACAGCGCGATGCCCACCAGGAAGGCGCCCACCGCGGCCGACACCTGGAGCTGCTGCGCGACCCCGGCGACCAGGATCGTCAGCCCCAGCACCACCAGCAGCAGCTTCTCCGGGTCGTCACTGGAGACGAACCGCGAGATCAGCCGCCCGTAACGCACCGCCACGAAGAGGACCAGCCCGGCCGCGGCGAGCGCCACGGCGAGCGTGATGCTCCCCGTCATCAGCCCGGCCCCGGCCACCAGCGCGGTGACGATCGGCAGGTACACCGCCATCGCCAGGTCCTCCAGGACCAGCACGCTCAGGATCACCGGAGTCTCGCGGTTGCCGACCCGGCCGAGATCGCCGAGCACCTTGGCGATCACACCGGACGACGAGATCCACGTCACGCCGGCCAGCACCACCGCGGCCACCGGGCCCCAGCCCAGCAGCAGCGCGGCCACCGCGCCCGGCACCGCGTTGAACGCGCAGTCGACGAGCCCCGCCGGATAGTGCGACTTCAGGTTGGTGACCAGGTCACCGGCCGTGTACTCCAGCCCCAGCATCAGCAGCAGGAGGATGACGCCGATCTCGGCGCCGGTCGCCACGAACTCCTCGCTGGCCCCGAGCGGCAGCAGACCGCCCTCGCCGAAGGCCAGCCCGGCCAGCAGGTACAAGGGGATGGGCGAGAGGCGGTACCGTCCGGCGAACCGGCCGAGCAGCCCGAGCCCGAGGATGATGGAACCGAACTCGATCAGGAGAACCGCTGAGTGCACGCGCTCACTCCTGCCCGAGTATCGTCGCGGCGCTGTCGACGCCCTCACGGGTGCCGATGACGATCAGGATGTCACCACCCGCGAGGCGGAAATCCGGGGCGGGCGACGGAATCGCCTCGGCCCGGCGCAGTACGGCCACGATCGACGCACCCGTCTCGGTGCGCATCCGCGTGTCGCCCAGCAGCCGCCCGTTCCAGCGGGAGGTGGCGGCCACCTCGATCCGCTCGGCGACCAGACCCAGGTCGGTCGTGTAGAGCAGGCTCGCGCTCTGGTGGGAGGGCTTCAGCGTGTCGATCAGCGCCCCGGCCTCCGGGCCGGTCAGCCGCAGCGAGTGGGCGCACGAGTCGGGGTCCTCGCTCCCGTACACGTTCACCGTGCGGGCGCCGTCGCGGTGGGCCACCACCGACAGATGCCGGTGTTCGCGGGTCACGAGGTCGTACTGGACCCCTATGCCCGGCAGCGGCGTCGCCCTCAGACGTGGAGCGGACACGAGTTTCTTCCCCTCGTTCGTGGTGCAGGTCTTGCGTTCGTGGCGCATGTCTTGACCGCATTCGCCCGCCTGCGGGCGCGTGCGTACCGTCGACATGCTGTCATCCGCGCGTACGGTGACGATATGGGTGTCGCGACGGATATACGCAACCCGTCGCGAGCGGCGAAACTTGCCCAGGCGCTGTTGTGGGTGGAATCCGGGAGGAGCGGGAAGCGGACCGTGTCGCTCTTCTGGCGGATCTTCTCCCTCAACGCCGCGTGCCTCATCGTGGCGACCGCTCTGCTGCTCGGACCGGTCACCGTCTCCACGCCCGTCCTGCTGGGCGAGGCCCTGCTCGTCATCGCCGGACTCGGCGCGCTGCTGGTCGGCAACGCCGTCGTGCTGCGCATCGGCCTCGGCCCGCTGCACCGGCTGGGCCGCGCGATGGGCACCGCCGACCTGATGGTCGCGGGGGACCGGCCGGAGGTCACGGGGCCGCCCGAGACGGCCGAGCTGATCGCCACGTACAACGACATGCTGGACCGGCTCCAGGCCGAACGCGCCGCCGGGGCCGGACGTGCCCTGAACGCGCAGGAGGGCGAGCGCCAGCGCATCGCCCGTGAACTGCACGACGAGGTCGGCCAGACCCTCACCGCCGTCCTGCTCCAGCTCAAGCGCGTCGCCGACCGGGTCCCCGGGGACCTGCGCGCCGACGTGACCCTCGCCCAGGAGGCGACCCGGGCCGGGCTCGACGAGATCCGCCGCATCGCCCGCCGGCTGCGCCCCGGCGTCCTGGAGGAACTCGGCCTCGCCAGCGCCCTGCGCTCCCTCGCGGCCGAGTTCACCCACCACGGGCTCACCGTCCGCCACCACGTCACCGCCGACCTGCCGCCGCTCAGCCCCGAATCGGAACTCGTGATCTACCGCGTCGCCCAGGAGGGGCTGACCAACACCGCCCGCCACGCCGCCGCCGACCGCGCCGAACTGGGCCTGCGCTCGCTGCCCGACGGGGTCGAACTCCTCGTGCGCGACAACGGCGCCGGCCTCGGCGCCGCCCCCGAGGGCGCCGGCATCCACGGCATGCGCGAACGCGCGCTGCTGGTCGGAGCCGACCTGAGCATCGAGTCCGCCCCCGGACACGGCACCGACGTACGCCTGCACATCCCCGTTCCCACCGGAGACCGCCCCTGATGCCCGCACGGCCCCCGATCCGCGTCCTGCTCGCCGACGACCACACCCTCGTACGCCGGGGAGTGCGCCTCATCCTGGACGGGGAACCGGACCTGACGGTCGTCGCCGAGGCGGGGGACGGGGCCGAGGCGGTCGCGGCGGCACGGGCCCACCGGGTCGACCTCGCCGTGCTGGACGTCGCCATGCCCCGCATGACCGGCCTCCAGGCGGCCCGCGAACTCTCCAGGCGCCTGCCCGAGCTGCGCATCCTCATCCTGACCATGTACGACAACGAGCAGTACTTCTTCGAGGCACTGAAGGCCGGGGCCTGCGGGTACGTGCTCAAGTCCGTCGCCGACCGGGACCTGGTGGAGGCGTGCCGGGCCGCCGTGCGCGACGAGCCGTTCATCTACCCGGGCGCCGAGCGCACCCTCGTCCGCTCCTACCTGGACCGGGTGCAGCGCGGCGGGGACCTGCCCGAGCGGCCCATCACGGAGCGCGAGGAGGAGATCCTCAAGCTGGTCGCCGAGGGGCACACCTCCAAGGAGATCGGCGAGATGCTCTTCATCAGCGCCAAGACCGTCGAGCGGCACCGCGCCAACCTGCTCCAGAAGCTCGGCGTCCGCGACCGCCTGGAACTCACCCGCTACGCGATCCGGGCCGGCCTGATCGAGCCCTGAACGAGGTTGTCCACAGGGGCCGGGGCCATCCCCGCGGACCGCCTACTCTTGTCGTCATGAGCAGCATCGACCGGAGCCAGTCAGTGGGCGGCACACGCACGTACGAGGTACGCACCTACGGGTGCCAGATGAACGTCCACGACTCCGAGCGATTGTCCGGCCTGCTGGAGGACGCGGGGTACGTGCGCGCCCCCGAGGGCTCCGACGGCGACGCGGACGTCGTCGTCTTCAACACCTGCGCCGTCCGGGAGAACGCGGACAACAAGCTGTACGGCAACCTCGGCCACCTCGCCCCCCACAAGGCCCGCCGCCCCGGCATGCAGATCGCGGTCGGCGGCTGCCTGGCGCAGAAGGACCGCGACACCATCGTGAAGCGGGCCCCCTGGGTCGACGTCGTCTTCGGCACGCACAACATCGGCAAGCTGCCCGTCCTGCTGGAGCGCGCCCGCGTCCAGGAGGAGGCACAGGTCGAGATCGCCGAATCGCTGGAGGCGTTCCCGTCCACGCTGCCCACCCGGCGCGAGAGCGCCTACGCGGCCTGGGTCTCCATCTCCGTCGGCTGCAACAACACCTGTACCTTCTGCATTGTCCCGGCGCTGCGCGGCAAGGAGAAGGACCGCCGTCCCGGCGACATCCTCGCCGAGGTCGAGGCCCTGGTCGCCGAGGGCGTCACCGAGATCACCCTGCTCGGGCAGAACGTCAACGCGTACGGCTCCGACATCGGCGACCGCGAGGCGTTCGGCAAGCTGCTGCGGGCCTGCGGGCGGATCGAGGGCCTGGAGCGCGTCCGCTTCACCTCCCCGCACCCGCGCGACTTCACCGACGACGTCATCGCCGCCATGGCCGAGACGGAGAACGTGATGCCGCAGTTGCACATGCCGCTCCAGTCCGGGTCCGACCCGGTGCTGAAGGCGATGCGCCGCTCGTACCGGCAGGAGCGCTACCTCGGCATCATCGAGCGGGTGCGTGCCGCGATCCCGCACGCGGCGATCACCACCGACATCATCGTGGGCTTCCCCGGGGAGACCGAGGAGGACTTCGAGCAGACCCTGCACGTGGTCCGCGAGGCCCGGTTCGCGCAGGCGTTCACCTTCCAGTACAGCAAGCGGCCCGGCACCCCGGCGGCCGAGATGGACGGCCAGATCCCCAAGGCCGTCGTCCAGGAGCGGTACGAGCGGCTGGTCGCCCTCCAGGAGGAGATCTCCTGGGAGGAGAACAGGAAGCAGGTCGGCCGCACCCTCGACCTGATGGTCGCCGAGGGCGAGGGCCGCAAGGACGACGCCACCCGCCGCCTGTCCGGCCGCGCCCCCGACAACCGGCTGGTCCACTTCGACAGGCCCGAGCAGGAGGTCCGCCCCGGCGACGTGGTCACCGTGCGGATCACCTACGCTGCCCCGCACCACCTCCTCGCCGAGGGCCCGGTGCTGGGGGTGCGCCGCACCCGCGCGGGCGACGCCTGGGAGAAGCGGACCACGGCGGGAGCGGCCAAGCCCGCCGGGGTGATGCTGGGCCTGCCCACGATCGGCGTGCCCGAGCCCCAGCCGGTCGCGGCGAGCGGCTGCGGCCTCGGCTGAGGCCGGGCGGGCCGGCTGAGCGGCGGGCGGCCGGTGCGCGCGGCCCGCTGGAGGGAGCCCCCCGGCCGTTTCCGCGACGCCGGGGTTACGCTCCGGTCATGCTTGTCGCCGCCGCCGTCTGCCCCTGCCCGCCCCTCCTCGTCCCCGAGGTCGCCGCGGGCGCCGCACCCGAGCTGGACGCCGCGCGCACCGCGTGCGTGGACGCGCTGGGCGTGCCCGCCGCCGCCCGGCCCGACCTCCTCGTCGTCGTCGGCCCGGCACCCGGCGCCGGGTCCGGGACGCACCCCGCGGGCACCCGGGGCTCCTTCCGGGGCTTCGGCGTGGACACGCGGGTGCGCCTCGGAGCGGAGGGCGCGGGCGACGCCGGACGGGAGCTGCCGTACGGGCTCGCCGTGGGCGCCTGGCTCCTGGAGCGCACCGGGTGGGCCGGTGCCCCGGTCGAGGGCATCGGGATCGGCGAGGACGCGCCGCCCGGGACCTGCGCGCGGATCGGGCGGGAACTGGCCGCGCGGGCGGGCCGGGTGGCCCTGCTGGTGCTCGGCGACGGCAGTGCCCGCCGCACCCTCAAGGCGCCCGGGTACCTCGACGAGCGGGCGGTGCCCTTCGACGCGGAGGTCACGCGCGCGCTCGGCGCCGCGGACGGGCCCGCGCTGGCGGCGCTGGACGCGGGGCTCGCCCGCGAGCTGATGGTCTCCGGCCGCGCCCCCTGGCAGGTCCTCGCGGGCGCCGCCGAGGCGAGTGACCTCACCGGGGCGCTGCTGTACGAGGACGCGCCCTACGGGGTCGGCTACACGGTGGCCACCTGGTCCTGACACCGGGCCCGCCGGGCCGGAGCCGGCCCGCCGAAGCCCCGCCGCACCCGAGGGCACGGCTCAGGGGTGACCGGCACGGGATCGTGCCGGTCACCCCCTTCGGGCGCGGCTTCGGTCAGGAAGCGGGCGGCGGCGCGGACGGCGGCGTACCGCCCGGCGCGTTCCCGCCGCCTTCCTTCCCCTCGTCCTCCTTGTGCGCGAGGCGTTCCATGGCGTCCTTGGCCTTGCCCCGGCCGGTCTGGATGCGGTCGCTGTACTTGCCCTTGGTCCGCTCGTCGACCGTTTTCGCCATCTTGTCGAGACCTCGGTCGATCTTGTCCCCGTGCTGCTGCGCGAGGTCCGAGACCTTGCCCTTGGCCGGTTCGAGTCTGGCCTTCAAGTTGTCCATGAGACCCATGGTTCGCCTTCCCTCGCGGAGCGGTCAGGTACGGGCGCTCTTGTCGGCCGCCTCGGTGGCGGCGTCCCCGGCGGACTGCTGCTTGGGGATCTCGACGCTCTCCGAGCCGGCGTCCGCGGTGGATCGCGCCGCCCGCTCCGCCGTCTCACCGGTCCCGGCGTCCGCCGGGTCCGTCGTCGTCGCGGTCCCCTCCGCCACGGACTCCACCGTCACGGACTCCGCCGCCGTGGGGTCCGCCGCCGGGGTGTCGGCCCGCGTCTCGCCGGCCGACGCCTCCTCCGTGGTCGTCGACCTCCGAAAAAGCCGCGCAAAAACGCCCATGTCAACTCCATACGTTACTCGTGCGAGCGATGTCCCGCGGTGTCCGGTACGTCCGTCCGTGTGGACGAGGGCGGGCGGTCCGGCGATCCGGGGGCTGGAACCTCGCAACGGGCAACGACCCCGGAAACCCGCCGTCACGTAACTCATTCGAGTCCACGCTCGGAGGTTTGGGAGACTGGGGCGGTGAGCACCGCACCTTCCGCCCCCCGTGTCATCGCCGTCGTCGGGCCCACCGCGGCCGGTAAGTCCGATCTGGGCGTCTTCCTCGCCCAGCGGCTGGGCGGTGAGGTCGTCAACGCCGACTCCATGCAGCTCTACCGGGGGATGGACATCGGCACCGCCAAGCTGACGCCCGAGGAGCGCGGCGGCGTCCCCCATCACCTGCTCGACATCTGGGACGTGACCGTCACCGCCTCCGTCGCCGAGTACCAGCGGATGGCGCGGCGGCGGATCGACGCGCTGCTCGCCGAGGGCCGCTGGCCGGTCCTGGTCGGCGGCTCCGGCCTCTATGTCCGCGGGGCCGTGGACAACCTGGAGTTCCCCGGCACCGACCCCGCCGTGCGGGCCCGCCTGGAGGAGGAACTGGAGCTGCGCGGCTCGGGGGCGCTGCACGCCCGGCTCGCCGCCGCCGACCCGGACGCCGCGCGGGCGATCCTGCCGGGCAACGGGCGCCGCATCGTCCGGGCCCTGGAGGTGATCGAGATCACCGGCAAGCCCTTCACCGCCAACCTCCCCGGCCACGACTCCTTCTACGACACCGTGCAGATCGGCGTCGACGTGGCCCGCCCCGAACTGGACGAGCGCATCGCGCGCCGCGTCGACCGGATGTGGGAGGCGGGGCTCGTCGAGGAGGTGAGCGCACTCCAGGCGCAGGGGTTGCGCGAGGGGCGTACGGCGTCGCGCGCGCTGGGCTACCAGCAGGTGCTCGCGGCACTGGCCGGCGCGTGCACGATGGACGAGGCACGGGCCGAGACCGTCCGTGCGACCAAACGCTTCGCGCGCCGTCAGGATTCGTGGTTCAGGCGCGACCCGCGGGTGCATTGGTTGAGTGGGGCGGTCGCCGACCGGGCGGAACTTCCGGGCCTGGCCCTGTCGTTGGTCGAACGACCGGTTACAGCCTGATCACGTGATGGCATCGGGACGCTCCGGCCGTCATCGCGGCCTTCGACACCGTGCCATCATCGAGCTTCGATCGACCAGTGATTCCTAGTGGGGAGGGCGCGTGGCGATGGAGGCCGGCCCTCACAACACCGCTCCGGGCACCGGGCACGGCACCGCCGACCGCGGCGGGTCTGAGCCGCCCGGGGGGCGTCTGAGCCCCGACGGACCCGACGAGACGCCGGACGGCGTGGCCGCCGACGGCCCCGGGCCCGACGCGATGTACGGGGACGAGGTCGAGGTCGAGCTGCGCCCCCAGCGGCGGCTGCGGATCTGGCAGCTCGCCCCCATCGTGGGACTGGCGGCGCTCGGCTCGCTGATGTTCGCCTTCCCGCTCGCCTTCGACTTCGGCGACAGCGGTGCCGTGATCGCCATGCTCGGGCTGCTGATCTGCTCGTGCGCGGCCGGCTGGGGCATGATGGCCGCCCTGCGGGTCGGCCACACCTGGCCGGGGCTGCCCCAGCGGGGCTCGGGCCGCCGCGCCGACTGGCGGGTGATCCTCGCGTACACGCTGACGGTGGGCGCGGTCGTCGTCCTCGCCGTGTGGCGGGTGGCCCGCCTGCGCGGCTGACGCGCTCCCGCCGCTTCCGGGGCCGGTCCGCCGGGTCCGTCCACAGCCCCGCGCGGGGTGTCGCACCCACCCCGTACGATCGAGGAATGAGCACGCGGATCGCCTTCCTCAAGGGCCACGGCACCGAGAACGACTTCGTGATCGTGCCGGACCCGGACAACGCCCTGGACCTGCCCGCCGCCACGGTCGCCGCCCTGTGCGACCGCCGCGCGGGTCTCGGGGGCGACGGAGTGCTGCACGTGGTGCGCTCCGCGGCCCACCCCGAGGCCCGGGAGATGGCCGCCGAGGCGGAGTGGTTCATGGACTACCGCAACAGCGACGGCTCGATCGCCGAGATGTGCGGCAACGGGGTCCGCGTCTTCGCCCGCTACCTCCAGCACGCCGGACTTGTGACCGAGGGCGACCTCACCGTGGCCACCCGTGGCGGGGTGAAGCGGGTGCACCTCGCCAAGGACGGCGACATCACCGTCGGCATGGGCCGCGCCCTGCTGCCCGAGGGCGAGGTCGAGGTGAGCGTCGGCGAGCGCACCTGGCCCGCCCGCCACGTCGACATGGGCAATCCGCACGCCGTCGCCTTCGTGGCCGACCTCGACCACGCCGGAGACCTGCTCTCCCCGCCGCCCTTCCGCCCGGCAGCCGCCTACCCGCACGGGGTCAACGTCGAGTTCGTGGCCGACCGGGGCCCGCGGCACGTGGCGATGCGCGTCCACGAGCGCGGCTCGGGGGAGACCCGCTCGTGCGGCACCGGCGCCTGCGCCGTCGCCGTCGCCGCCGCCCGCCGGGACGGGGCCGACCCCGCGCTCACCGGCCTCCCGGCGACGTACACCGTCGAGGTGCCCGGCGGCACCCTGGTGATCACCGAGCGGCCCGACGGCGAGATCGAGATGACCGGCCCCGCCGTGATCGTGGCCGAGGGCGAGCTGGACCCGGAGTGGCTGGAGGGGGTGGGCGACTGACCCGGAACCGGGCGGATACCGCCCCCTGACCCCCACACGCCCCACCCGGCCCGGAACCGGACTCATACACTCCGGGAGGAAACGTCAAGCACCTCACCTTCGCTCGAATGGGTGATCCGTTTCACGCTCGGCGAGAGGCGGTCTGCCGCACGTGGTGGGCTCGATAGCATCAAGCACCGGTCCGGACGGGGGACCGACGCCATCCCCTGAGCCGTGTCCGCCCTGGGATTCCCCGTCCACCGGTCCGTGCAGCCGGAGGTGCCCATGAACGCGGAGGCCGCGAAACCCGCGACCCCAGGCCCAGCGATGCCCACGACGGCCGGCGGCGTCACCCCGGCCGCCTCCCGCCGCAAGGCCCGCCCCCGCATCGACCTGCGCCGCCTGGGCCGCGCCGCACTGCTCGGCTCCGCCACCCGCGGCCGGCTGCCCGCCGCCATCGGCCACGTCGTCGAGGCGCACCGCGCCCACCACCCCGACGCCGACGTCGAACCGCTGCGCCACGCCTACCTGCTGGCCGAGTCCTCGCACCGCGGCCAGATGCGCAAGAGCGGCGAGCCGTACATCACCCACCCCCTCGCCGTCACCCTCATCCTCGCCGAACTCGGCGCGGAGACCACGACGCTCACCGCCTCCCTCCTCCACGACACCGTCGAGGACACCGAGGTGACGCTCGACCAGGTGGGCAAGGAGTTCGGCGCCGAGGTCCGGTACCTCGTCGACGGCGTCACCAAACTGGAGAAGGTCGACTACGGCGCCGCCGCCGAGCCCGAGACCTTCCGCAAGATGCTCCTCGCCACCGGCAACGACGTCCGCGTGATGTCGATCAAACTCGCCGACCGGCTGCACAACATGCGCACCCTCGGCGTCATGCGCCGCGAGAAGCAGGAACGCATCGCCAGGGTGACCCGGGACGTGCTCATCCCCCTCGCCGAACGGCTCGGCGTCCAGGCGCTCAAGTCCGAACTGGAGGACCTGGTCTTCGCGGTCCTGCACCCCGAGGAGTACGCGCGCACCCGGGAGTTGGTCGACGAGAACGGCGCCCGTCCCGAGGACCCCCTCGCCACCGCCGCCGACGAGGTGCGCACGGTGCTGCGCGAGGCCGACATCAGCGCCGAAGTCCTCATCCGGCCCCGGCACTTCGTCTCCGTGCACCGCGTCTCCCGCAGCCGGGCCCCGCTCGGCGGCGCCGACTTCGGCCGGCTCCTCGTCCTCGTCCAGGAGGACGCCGACTGCTACGCGGTCCTCGGCGAGCTGCACACCTGCATGACGCCCGTCGTCTCGGAGTTCAAGGACTTCATCGCCGTCCCCAAGTTCAACCTGTACCAGTCGCTGCACACGGCCGTGACCCGGGCCGGCGACGGCCAGGTCGTCGAAGTCCTCATCCGCACCCACCAGATGCACAAGGTCGCCGAGGCCGGGGTCGTCGCCCTCGGCAACCCCTACGCCCCTCCCTCGGAGGAGCAGAGCGAGGACGGGGAGCGCGCCGACCCCACCCGGCCCGGCTGGCTCTCCCGGCTGCTCGACTGGCAGCGGGGCGCCCCCGACGCGGACACCTTCTGGTCCACCCTGCGCGAGGACCTCGCCCAGGACCGCGAGATCACCGTCTTCCGCCCCGACGGCGGCAGCCTCGGCCTCCCCGAGGGCGCGACCTGTGTCGACGCCGCCTACGCCCAGTACGGGGAGGACGCGCACGCGTGTATCGGCGCCCGTGTCAACGGGCGCCTCGCCAGGCTCAGCACCGTGCTCCGGGACGGCGACTCGGTCCAGCTCCTGATGGGCCAGGACCCGGCCTCCGAGCCCTCCGAGGAGTGGCTGGAGCACGCCCACACCCCCACCGCGCGCATCGCCATCCAACGCCGGCTCGCCGCCCGCCCGCAGCCCCCCGCCCCCGACCCGCAGCGCACCGGCACGGCCGCCCGGGACACCGCCGCCGAGGCGTCCGTCCCCCGCCCCCCGGCCGCCGGCCCCGCCCCGCGGCCCGCCCCCGACGACGTGATCGCCGACCTCCCCGGCGCCACCGTACGGCTGGCCGGCTGCTGCACCCCCGTACCGCCCGACGAGGTGACCGGCTTCGCCGTCCGCGGGGGAGTCGTCACCGTGCACCGCGTCGGCTGCGGCGCGGTCGCCCGCATGCGCGGCACCGGACGCACGGAGGTCGGCGTGCACTGGGGCGAGACCGCCGGATGCCGGGTCACGCTGCTCGCCGAATCGTTCGGCCGCCCCCACCTGCTCGCCGACCTCACCGAGGCCATGGCCCAGGAGGGCGCCCAGATCGTCTCCGCGACCGTCGAGCCGCCCGACCGGCAGCGGGTGCGGCACACGTACACCGTGCTGCTCCCGGACGCGGCCCGCCTGCCCGTCCTGATGCGCGCGATGCGCAATGTGGCCGGCGTGTACGACGTGAGCCGCGCCCAGCCCCAGACGACGGGGGTCTGACGGGGCCGGACGGCCGGAGAGGCTGACGGCGGCGGGGCGGGTCCGGTACCCGTTCGGGTGCCCCGGGCGCGCGCCGTCGCCGTGGCGCGCGCCCGCGCTGATAGCCGTGGGGGATGCCGCACACCCCCCGCCCCGCCGCCCCCCGCCGCGCCCGCCGCCGGCTCCGGGCGGTCGCGCTGCTCGCCCCGGCCGTCACCGTCTGCCTGGTCGCCGCCGACACCCCGCCGGTCCCGCTCGGCATCGGCGACCCCCTCTTCCCGCACCTGGGGAACCCCGGCTACGACGTGATGGCCTACGACCTCTCCTTCACCTACTCCGGCAAGAACACCGAGCCGCTCAAGGCCGTCACCGTCATCGACGCCCGCACCACGGCCGACCTGGACCGGATCAACCTCGACTTCGCCCACGGCACGGTCGGCTCCGTCGAGGTCGACGGCGAACCGGCGCGCTTCGCCACGGCCGGCGAAGACCTCGTGATCACGCCGGAGAAGTCCCTGGAGAAGGGCGACCGGACACGGATCACCGTGCGCCACACCAGCGACCCCGTCTCCCCCGAGGACCGCCAGGGCGGCTGGGTGCGCACCGCCGACGGGCTCGCCATGGCCAACCAGGCCGACGTCGCCCACCTGGTCTTCCCCTGCAACGACCACCCCTCGGACAAGGCCCGCTTCACCTTCCGCGTCACCGTCCCCGACGGGCTCACCGCCGTCGCCAACGGGCTGCCGGACGGCGTGCGGCGGGCCGGCACCTCGGCCACCTGGACCTACCGCTCCGCGCACCCGATGGCCACCGAACTCGCCCAGGTCTCCATCGGCCGCTCCACCGTGCTGCACCGCCCCGGCCCGCACGGACTGCCCGTCCGCGACGTCGTGCCCGAGGGCCAGGAAGCGGCCCTGGAACCCTGGCTGGCGAAGACCCCCGGGCAGATCGCCTGGATGGAGGAGAAGGCCGGCCGCTACCCCTTCGAGACGTACGGCCTGCTCATGGCCGACGCCACCACCGGCTTCGAACTGGAGACCCAGACGCTCTCGCTCTTCGAGAAGGGACTCTTCACCGAGCCCGGCTACCCCGCCTGGTACGTCGAGTCGCTGATGGTGCACGAACTGGCCCACCAGTGGTTCGGCAACAGCGTCAGCCCCCGCTCCTGGTCCGACCTGTGGCTCAACGAAGGCCACGCCACCTGGTACGAGGCCCTGTGGAGCGAGGAGACCGCAGGCCGGCCCCTGGCCGACCGCATGAAGGCCGCCTACGGCGCCTCCGACCAGTGGCGCACCTCCGGCGGACCGCCCGGCGCCCCCAAGCCGCCGTCCACCGCCAACAAGATCGGCATCTTCCGCGCCAACGTCTACGACGGCGCCGCCCTCGTGCTCTACGCGCTGCGCCAGGAGATCGGCGGCCCCGCCTTCGAGCGCCTGGAGCGGAGCTGGACCTCCCGCCACCGGGACGGCAACGCCTCCACCGCCGACTTCGTCCGCCTCGCCTCCGAGACCGCCGGCCGCGATCTGACCGGCTTCCTCCACGCCTGGCTGTACGACGCGAAGACCCCGCCGATGCCCGGCCGGCCCGACTGGAAGCCCGCCTCCGCCGCGCAGGAGGCGACGGCCACGACCGACAAGGCGCTCGCCGCCCCGGTACCGGCCCGATAAGCCGGTGACGAGACGCCCCGTCCCGTGCGACCATCATCGGGACGGCGCGGTCCGGGCCCGGGAATCTCCCCGTGCGCCCAAGCGTTCCACCAGTGACGTCATCTCTCGTTTCCCAGCTACGTAAGGAACCAATGACCTCCTCTTCTTCTCCCTCCCAGGACACCAAGCGTCTCGCGCAGACCTACCCCGAGGGCCTTCGGGCCGATGCCCTGATGGAAGAGGACGTCGCCTGGAGCCCCGAGCTCGGCACGGAGTGGGACGGCGAGCAGTTCGACCGCTCCGACCGGGCGGCTCTGCGCCGGGTGGCGGGCCTCTCCACCGAGCTGGAGGACGTCACCGAGGTCGAGTACCGGCAGCTCCGCCTGGAGCGGGTCGTCCTCGTCGGCGTCTGGACCTCGGGCTCGGCGCGGGACGCCGAGAACTCGCTCGCCGAGCTGGCCGCCCTCGCGGAGACCGCGGGCGCGATGGTGCTCGACGGCGTGATCCAGCGCCGGGACAAGCCCGACGCGGCCACCTACATCGGCTCCGGCAAGGCCCAGCAGCTCCGGGACGTGGTCCTGGAGAGCGGCGCCGACACCGTCGTCTGCGACGGCGAGCTGAGCCCCGGCCAGCTCATCCACCTGGAAGACGTCGTCAAGGTCAAGGTCATCGACCGTACGGCCCTGATCCTCGACATCTTCGCCCAGCACGCCACGTCCCGCGAGGGCAAGGCGCAGGTGGCGCTCGCGCAGATGCAGTACATGCTGCCGCGGCTGCGCGGCTGGGGTCAGTCGCTGTCCCGGCAGATGGGCGGCGGCTCGGGCGGCGGCCTCGCCACCCGCGGCCCCGGTGAGACCAAGATCGAGACCGACCGGCGGCGCATCCGCGAGAAGATGGCCAAGCTGCGCCGTGAGATCGCGGAGATGAAGACCGGCCGCGACATCAAGCGCCAGGAGCGCAAGCGCCACCGGGTGCCCTCCGTCGCCATCGCCGGTTACACCAACGCGGGCAAGTCCTCGCTGCTCAACCGGCTCACCGGCGCGGGCGTGCTGGTGGAGAACGCGCTGTTCGCCACCCTCGACCCGACCGTGCGCCGGGCGGAGACGCCGAGCGGCCGGCTCTACACCCTGGCGGACACCGTCGGATTCGTCCGGCACCTGCCGCACCACCTGGTCGAGGCGTTCCGCTCCACGATGGAGGAGGTCGGCGAGTCCGACTTGATCCTGCACGTGGTGGACGGCGCGCACCCGGCCCCGGAGGAGCAGCTCGCCGCCGTGCGCGAGGTGATCAGGGACGTCGGCGCCACCGACGTACCCGAGATCGTCGTGGTCAACAAGGCGGATCTGGCCGACCCCCTGGTGCTCCAGCGGCTGATGCGCGTGGAGAAGCACTCCATCGCGGTCTCCGCCCGCACCGGCGACGGCATCGAGGAACTGCTCGAACTGATCGACCGCGAACTGCCCCGGCCCTCGGTCGAGGTCGAGGCGCTGGTCCCGTACACGCGGGGCAGGCTCGTCGCGCGCGCCCACGACGAGGGCGAGGTGCTCTCCGAGGAGCACACCGCGGACGGCACGCTGATCAAGGCCCGCGTGCACGAGGAACTCGCGGCGGAACTCACGCCGTACGTTCCCGCCCCGGCGCTCTGACGCAACGCACGTACGCGAAGGCCCGCTCCCGCAGACGCCGCGGGGGCGGGCCTTTCCCCGTCCGTCCTCCGGTGTCCGACCGAGCCCGTCCGGGCCCGGACGGTCAGCCGTCGCCGTGCGCGCCGCTCATGCTCCGGTACATCTGCTCGGCCTCCGGACCCAGTCGGGGCCCGGCCAGCCACCCGGCCGTCACCGGGCCGATCGACGTGTTCGACACCAGCCGGGTCTCGCCGTCCACCACCCGGAACCAGCCGCCGCCGGAGGAACCGCCGGTCATGGTGCAGCCGATCCGGTACATCGTGGGCAGCGAGGGGCCCAGCGAGAGCCGGCCGGGCCGGTCCAGGCACTTGAACATCCGCAGCCCGTTGTAGGGCGGCGCCGCCGGATACCCCCAGGCACCCATCGCCGCGACCTGTGTCGCGCTCGGGGCGGAGAAGTCGATGTCCAGGGCGGCGCCGACCGTCTCCTCCAGGGACCTCGCGCCCTGTTCCGGCGTCACGTGCAGCACCGCGTAGTCGTGGGCGGCCCCGTCGCCGCCGGTGCTCGCGCCCCCCTCGATCCACTGGTTCGACGTGGACGCCCAGTCCGCCCACCAGGTGCCGTACGGCGCGATCCGGGCCGTCGTCGCCCCGGCGAGCCGCGCCTCGGAGGCGCCGAGGTCGTTGTACGAGGGGACGAAGGCGATGTTGCGGTACCAGCCGCCGCCCGCGCCCGCGTGCACGCAGTGGCCGGCCGTCCACACCAGGTTGGACCGGCCCGGACGGGCCGCGTCCTTGACCACCGTGCCCGAGCAGACCATCGAGCCCTCGGGGGAGTCGAAGAAGACCTTGCCGACCGGGGCCGCGTGGGCGTGGTACGGCGTCTTCTCCGGCTCGGCCTCCACGGGCGCCGGCTCCGGGTCGCTGACGCCCCGGTCGGCCCCGGTGTCCAGCGTGGTGACCCTCTTGTCGGCCTCCCGCGCCGACCGCATCCGCTCCGGACCCCACAGCCCCTCGATGACCGGGTTGACGTAGTCCTGCGCCTCGCGCAGCCAGTCCTCCCGGTCCCAGTCCTTCCAGCCGCCGTCCTTCCAGCGGTCGAGGTCGACGCCGTGCTCGCGCAGCCGGTCCGCGATCTCGCCCGGCAGCCCGCTCCCGGCGCCCGGCCGGGAGACACCGCCGCCCGCGCGGGCGTCCGCGCCGCCGTCCCCGGGGCCGCCGCACCCCGTCACGGTGAGCACCAGGGCGGCGACGAGCCCGCCCGCTGCCGTCGGCACGCGCCCGCGGCGCCGGGACCTGCCGTGGGTGGATGAGGAACGCATGGTGCGATGACCCCCCGTGGTGAGAGACGGATACGCGGACAGGAGAGGGGTGTCGGGCCGCCGGGCGGGGCCGCGTGCCCCACCGCCGCGGCCCGGCGTCCGGGTCAGCGGCCGGCGAACTTGCCGCTGACCGCGTCGTACACGCCCTTGGCCTCGTCGCCGAGGCGCGGACCGGCCAGCCAGCCGGCCGTCACCGGGCCGATGGAGGTGTTGGAGACCAGCGCGGGCTTTCCGTCGGAGCCGGCCGCGACCCAGCCGCCGCCGGAGGAACCGCCGGTCATGGTGCAGCCGATGCGGTACATGGTCGGGTCGGACGCGCTGAGCGACAGGCGGCCCGGCTTGTCCTGGCACTGGTGGAGCTTCTGGCCGTCGTAGGGCGGGGCCGCCGGGTAGCCGATCGCCGTGACGCTCTCCAGCCGGGGTGCGGCCGGGGCCGCGAAGTCCACCGGCAGCGCCGCGCCGACCGTCTCCTCCAGCGACTTGCCGTCGCCGCCCTTCTCCGGGGTCACGTGGATCACGGCGAAGTCGTACGCGGCGCCGTCGCCGCCCGTCGCACCGCCCTGCTCGATCCACTGCTCCGAGGTCTGCGCCCAGTCGCCCCACCAGAGGCCGTACGGGGCGACGTCCTTCTTGGCGGCGTTCTCCAGGTCGGCGCCGGAGCGCGCGGCGTCGTTGTACGAGGGGACGAAGGCGATGTTGCGGTACCAGCCGCCCTTCTTGCCCGCGTGCACGCAGTGGCCCGCCGTCCACACCAGGTTCGACTTGCCGGGGTGGGCCGGGTCCTGCACGACCGTCGCCGAGCAGACCATCGTGCCCTCGGGGGAGTCGAAGAAGACCTTGCCCGCCGTGGGGGCGCTCTCGTGGTACCTGGGCGGCACGGCGCGGGCCCGCACCGGCCGGGGCTCGGGGTCGGTCACGCCCTGGTCGTCGGTGAGGTCGTCCTCGTCCACCCCCTGGTCCGGCTCCTCCGCGTCCCGCATGCGGTCCGGGTCCCACAGGTCCTCGATGATGGGGTTGACGTAGTCCTGCGCCTCGCGCAGCCAGTCGTCCTTGTCCCAGTTCTTCCAGGCGCCGTTCTTCCAGGCGTCGAGGTCGATCCCGTGTTCCTTGAGCTTGTCCTTCAGATGCTCCGGGACGCGGATCTTGCCGCCGCCGGCGCCGTCGTCCGCGGCCGTGGAGGCGCTGCCGCCGCCGCCCGCCTCGGGATCGCCCGCGTCGCAGGCGGTGGCGGTGAGCACGAGCGTCGAGGCGAGGAGCACGGCGGCCGGCACGGGGGCGGGACCACGCCGCCGTCCCCGGCGCCCGCGGGTGGTGAAGGACGGCCGTATGGATCGCATGGTGGTGACTCCCCCTGTGGTGACGGAACCTGGCGCGGCCGTCGTGCCGGTCCGTGTGCTCCCGGGACGGGTTCACGCGGGCCGGCACGACGGCCTGGAACGGCACCACACACTATGCGGTCGCTGTGGAAGAGCGCCGACGGAACGGCAACGGTTCGGCCACAAGCACTCTGACCTGGCCGTCATCCGGACGGTCACGCAAGCTGACGTACCGTCACCGCCCGTGCGGTGCGCGGGGTTCAGCCGCCGGTGCCGGCCGCCGCGGGCTCCGCGTCCGCGTCCGCGCCCCCGGCCGGGTCCGGGGCCGGCCGGCGCGGCAGCAGGACGGCGGCGGCCAGCGCGGCGACGGCGATGAGCAGCCCGGAGACGAGGAACGCCCGCCCGTAACCGGCCGTCACGGCCGCCGCTCCGGCCGGGTCCTCGTGGTGGCGGGTGACGGTGCCCGCGACGGTGACCAGGACGGCCAGGCCGATGCTGCCGCCGCACTGCCGCGCGGAGTTGAGCAGCCCGGAGGCGAGCCCCGCCTCCTCCCGGGCCACGCCGGAGGTGCCCGCCGCGGTGTTCGGGACCATGCAGAGCCCGAGTCCCAGCGAGGCGACCAGCGAGGGTCCGAGGATGTCGCCGGTGAAGCTGCCGTGCGGACTCACCGCGCCGAACCAGCTCATCCCGGCCGCCGCCAGCACCAGCCCGACGACCAGCGGCGGCCGGGGCCCGACGCGGGCCATGATCCGCCCGGCGACGATGGTGCCGGTGACCACCCCGAGGCTGAACGGCACGAACGCCAGCCCCGTGCGGACCGGGCTGTACTCCACGACGCCCTGGAGGTAGAGGGAGGCGAAGTAGAACGCCCCGAACTGCCCGCAGGCGATGAGGAAGACGGTCAGGCACGCCACCGCGAGCGACCGGGACCGCAGGATGCCCAGCCGGACCAGCGGCGCCGCCGTCCGCCGCTCCACCGCCACGAACGCCCCGGCGAGCACCAGGCCGAGGGCCAGCCCGCCCAGTGTCTGCGGGGAACCCCAGGCGTAGGTGTCGGTGCGGACCACCGAGTACACCAGCACCACCATCGCCGCCGTGGCCAGCACCGCGCCCGCGATGTCCAGCCGCGGTCGCCGCCCCGGCCGCCGGGCCGGGACGCACGCCACGGCGAGCGGGATCGCGACGGCGGCGATCGGGACGTTCACGAAGAGGACCCACCGCCAGTCCAGGTACTCGGTGAGCACCCCGCCGAGCAGCACCCCCGCCGCGCCGCCCGCGCCGGCCACCGCGCCCCACACGGCCAGCGCCCGGTGCCGCGCGGGGCCCTCGGCGAACGTCGTCGTGATCACCGTCAGGCTCACCGGCAGCAGCAGGGCGCCGGAGACGCCCTGCGCGGCCCGCGCCGCGACCAGCTCCCACGGCTGCTGCGCGAGCCCGCCGAGCAGGGAGGTCACGCCGAACAGGGCCAGCCCCGCGACCGCCGCCCGGCGCTGCCCGATCACGTCGGCGAGTCGTCCGCCGAGCAGCAGCAGACCGCCGAAGGCGAGCGTGTACGCGTTGACCACCCACTGGAGGCCGGAGGCGGTGAACCCGAGGTCGGTCCGGATCGAGGGCAGCGCGACGTTCACCACCGAGACGTCCAGCACCACCATCAACTGGCACAGGCACACGACCGTGAGCACCAGCCCGGCCCGCGGCGGACTCCCCTCCGACCCGCCCGCGGTGCTCGCGCTGCGCTGCTCACCTGGTGACATGACGGCCTCCGAACTCTTGGACAGTGTCCAATTAGGTTAGCCTTACCTTGGTGGATGGCTCAAGGGGGGTGGGAGGCGCGTCCAGAGGCGTGTACGGGGAGGGAAGGGCGCGCGGAGGTGACCGAGCCGGGCGGGCCGGGGGCGGAGGCGGGGTCGCGGTCCGGGCGGTGGCGGCCGGGGCCCCGGCGACGGCGCACGCCCCCCGTCCCGCGCGGTGTGAGAACGTGACGGGCATGGCAGCGAGACCCGGTGAGCCGCGGACCCGACGACCCAGCCCGCGCGGCGGCCCCAAGCCGAGGCTCACGCCCGAACTGGTCGTCGACACCGCGCTGCGGCTGACCCGCGACCACGGACTGGACGGCTGGACCGTCCGCCAACTGGCCCACGCGCTCGGCACCTGGCCCAACACCATCGCCCACCACGTCGGCGACCGGGACGCCGTCCTCGACGCCGTCGTCCAGCGCGTCGTGGCGCTGATGCCCAACCCGCCCGCCGACCTCGGCTGGCAGGAGTGGTTCCGCGCGCTGCTCCTCCCGAGCCGGGACATCATCGCCGGTTACACGGGAGTCGCCCGCCGCCTGGTCCGCGACGGCGCCACCGTCCCCGCCGCCCTGCCGATCATGGACCGGGGCATCGGCCTGCTCGCCGACGCGGGCTTCGGGCCGCGCGCCCCGCTCGCCTACGCCGTGCTGCTCAACACCTCGATGCTGCTCATCGCGCTCGACGACGACCGCAAGCTCGCCGGGCGCGGGCGGGGCGAGGCCGCCGCCGACCTGATGGCGATGGCGCCACCGGCCGGCGCCGGGGCCGGGTGGGAGGCCATGCGGCCCTGGCTGCGTGAGTGGGCCGACGACCCCGACGCCAGCAGGGAGCGGCTGTACCGCTACACGATCGAGTCCCTGCTCACCGGTCTCGAAGCGGACCGGGCGGCCGGGGCGGGCCGCTGACCCGGCCTCCGGACCTCTTCCCGTGAGGGATCTCGCGGTCACCCGTAACCCCGTACGCCGTGGGGGGTTGTCAGGGGTGGGGGGCCCGCTGTCCTGACGCGGGCCTGTGTGCCGAGCGCGACACCGTGCGCGACTCGCCTCTGGTCAGCGGGAGGGCGGAGAGCCGTGACGGAAACCGTGAACGGGAGCGGGGTCTCGTGGGAGCCGGGCGAGTACGGAACCGACGCGTCCGTACGAAACCGGGCCGGGCGGGACGCCATCCGGCGGGGCCGGGCCCTGCGCGACGGCACGGGGGACGACGGCCGCGGGCCGGGTGGTCACCGGCGGGACGACGGCCACTGGCGGGGTGACACCCGGGACGACGGCACCCGGCGGGGCGGGGCCCGTCCCGGCGCCGGGGGCGGGCACGGCGGGCCGGAGCGCGTCGGGCCGGAGCGCGGCGGGACCGGGCCGGACCCGGTGCCCGGAAGCGCCCCGTACGAACCGTCCGCGCGGGCGCGCGCGGCCCAGCCGGGCGCACCGAAACGCCAGACGGCACGCGAATGCGCCGCCCGCACCTACGTGCGCGCCCTGCCGATCGTCCCGGTCCGCGCCCGTGGCCTCCTCATCGAGGGCGCCGACGGCCGCCGCTACCTGGACTGTGCCTCGGGCGGCGGCGCCCTCGCCCTCGGCCACAACCACCCGGTCGTCCTGGAGGCTATCCGCAAGGTGCTCGACTCGGGCGCCCCCTTGCAGGTCATGGACGTCACCACCCCCGTCGAGGACGCCTTCGTCACCGAACTGCTGCGCACCCTGCCGCCCGGACTCGCCGACCACGCGCGCGTGCGGTTCTGCGGACCGGCCGAGGGCGACGCGGTCGTCGCCGCCCTCGCCCTCGTCCGTACCGCCACCGGACGCACCCGCGTCGTCCGCTGCACCGACGCCCCGCCCCCGGGCGTGCCCCGCGCCCGCGACCCGCGCGCGCCGTACGACCTCGTGTCCGTGCGCGTGAGCGGCCCCGGCGCGCACGCGCCGGAGGCCCTGCTCGACGGCGTGGCGGGGGAGGGGCCGCCCGCCGCCCTCCTCGTCGAACCGGTCAGCGGGGAGGGCCGGATGACCCCCGCCCCGGACGAGTGGATACGCGGCCTGCGCCGCCTCACCTCCGCACGCTCCGTCCCCCTCATCGCCGACGAGACGGCGACCGGCGTCGGCCGGACCGGCGCCTTCTGGGCCGTCGAGCACAGCGGGATCACCCCCGACGTCCTGGTCCTCGCCGAGGCGACCGGCGGCAGCCTGCCGCTCACGGCCCTCGTCCACCACGCCGACCTGCCGGTGGGGGAGCCCCTCGGCGGCGCCTTCCGGGGCAACCAGCTCGCCCTGGCCGCGGGCGCCGCGACCCTCGCCCACGTCCGCGAGCACCGGCTCGCCGAACACGCCGCCGCCCTGGGCGCCCGCATACTGGCGCGGCTCCGGGAACTGGAGGGCCGCCCGGCCGGTGTGGTCGGCGCCGTGCGCGGGCGGGGCCTGCTGATCGGCATGGAGACGGCCGCCCCGCACCTCGCCGCCGCGATCCGCCGGGAATGCCTGCGGCGCGGGCTGATCGTGGACATCGGCGGCCCCTGCGGCGACGTCGTCCGGCTGCTGCCCCCGCTGACCGTCACCGAGGAACAGGCCACGGCCGCGCTGGACCGCCTGGCCGACGCGGTCGCGGCGGTGGAGGCGGTCGCGGCGGCGGAGGCATGCGAGGCGGTGGAGGCGGACCGCCCCACCGGCCCGGTCCCCACGCCGACGGTCCGCTGACCCCGCGCGTGGCACGCCCGCCCGCGCCGGTCGGCAGCGTCTTCCCGCACCCTCCCCCCCCGGTGGACCGGTGCCGCCCGCGACGCGGCCCGCACCCGCCGACCCGCCCGCCTCCCCGTCCAGGAGCCCCCTTGCCTTCCCCTCCGCCGTCGCCCCGGACCCTCCCGCCGCCCGGCACCGGATCGGGGCCACGAATGTCGGTGCCGGGCCGTAGGGTGGTCGCGCTATGACGAAGCCCTCACTCCCCGAACTCCTGCACGCCGCCGTCGTCGCCGTCGGCGGAACGGAGCGTCCCGGCCAGGTGACCATGGCCGAAGCCGTCGCCGAAGCGATCGACGACGGCTCCCATCTGCTCGTCCAGGCCGGCACCGGCACCGGCAAGTCGCTCGGCTACCTCGTGCCCGCGCTGGCCCACGGTGAGCGCGTCGTCGTGGCCACCGCCACCCTCGCCCTGCAACGCCAGCTCGTGGAACGCGACCTGCCGCGCACCGTCGACGCGCTCCACCCGCAACTGCGCCGCCGCCCCGAGTTCGCCATGCTCAAGGGCCGGTCGAACTACCTGTGCCTGCACCGCCTCCACGAGGGGATGCCCCAGGACGAGGAAGAGGGCCTGTTCGACCAGTTCGAGGCCGCCGCCCCCACCAGCAAGCTGGGCCAGGACCTGCTGCGGATGCGCGACTGGGCGGACGAGACGGAGACCGGGGACCGCGACGACCTCACCCCCGGCGTCTCCGACCGGGCCTGGTCCCAGGTCTCCGTCTCCTCCCGCGAATGCCTCGGCGCCTCCAAGTGCGCCTACGGCGCGGAGTGCTTCGCCGAGAACGCCCGGGAGCGCGCCAAGCTCTCCGAGGTCGTCGTCACCAACCACGCCCTGCTCGCGATCGACGCCATCGAGGGCGCCCCGGTCCTGCCGCAGCACGAGGTACTGATCGTCGACGAGGCGCACGAACTGGTCTCCCGGGTCACCGGCGTCGCCACCGGCGAACTCACCCCCGGCCAGGTCAACCGGGCCGTGCGCCGGGCCGCCAAGCTGGTCGACGAGAAGGCCGCCGACCAGCTCCAGACCGCCGCCGAGGGCTTCGAGCGGCTGATGGAGCTGGCCCTTCCGGGCCGCCTGGAGGAGATCCCGGAGGACCTCGGCTACTCCCTCATGGCCCTGCGCGACGCCTGCCGCACGGTGATCTCCGCGATCGGCGCGACCCGCGACAAGTCCGTGCAGGACGAGGACGCGGTCCGCAAACAGGCCCTGTCCTCCGTCGAGTCCGTGCACGAGGTGGCCGAGCGGATCAGCAACGGCTCCGAGTGGGACGTCGTCTGGTACGAGCGGCACGACCGCTTCGGCGCCTCCCTGCGCGTCGCCCCCATGTCCGTCTCCGGGCTGCTGCGCGAGAAGCTGTTCACCGACCGCTCGGTCGTCCTCGCCTCCGCCACCCTGAAGCTCGGCGGCGACTTCAACGGCGTCGGCGCCTCCCTCGGCCTCGCCCCCGAGGGCACCGAGGGCGACGACGTGCCCCAGTGGAAGGGCATCGACGTCGGCTCGCCCTTCGACTACCCCAAGCAGGGCATCCTGTACGTCGCCCGGCACCTGGCCCGCCCGGCCCGGGACGGCGACCGCGCCGACATGCTCGACGAACTCACCGAGCTGATCCAGGCCGCCGGCGGTCGTACGCTGGGGCTCTTCTCCTCGATGCGCGCGGCCCAGCTCGCCGCCGAGGAACTGCGCACCCGCATCCCCGAGTTCCCGATCCTCCTCCAGGGCGAGGAGACCCTCGGCGAGCTGATCAAGAACTTCGCCGCCGATCCGCGGACCTGCCTCTTCGGCACGCTCTCGCTCTGGCAGGGCGTCGACGTGCCGGGTCCGAGCTGCCAGCTCGTCGTCATGGACAAGATCCCGTTCCCGCGTCCGGACGACCCGCTGATGAGCGCGCGCCAGAAGGCGGTCGAGGAGGCCGGCGGCAACGGCTTCATGGCGGTCGCGGCCACCCATGCCGCCCTGCTCATGGCCCAGGGAGCGGGCCGGCTGGTGCGGGCGTCGGGCGACCGCGGTGTGGTCGCGGTCCTCGACCAGCGGCTGGCGACGGCCCGGTACGGAAGCTACCTCAAGGCGTCCCTGCCCGACTTCTGGTACACCACGGACGGCGGGCAGGTCCGTAAGTCCCTGGCGGCGATCGACGCGGTGGCGCGGCAGACGGAAGCCGGCTGAGCCCGGGGCCCCAAGGGTCGAAGAGGCCCGGCACCCGCGGTGCGGGGCCGGGCTCAGTGCAGGGCCCCGGAACCGGCGCAGTGGTCCCGGGGCCCCGTCGAGTCGGCGGGTCGGCGCGTCCTCCGCAGGGGACGTCCGCCCGCCGTGGCGTTCAGACGCGACGCAGTACGGCCACCACCTTGCCGAGGATGGTCGCGTCGTCACCGGGGATGGGCTCATAGGCCGCGTTGTGCGGGAGGAGCCAGACGTGGCCGTCCTCGCGCTTGAAGCGCTTGACGGTGGCCTCGCCGTCGAGCATCGCGGCGACGATGTCGCCGTTCTCCGCGACGGGCTGGCGGCGGACCGTGACCCAGTCGCCGTCGCAGATGGCGGCCTCGATCATGGAGTCGCCGACCACCTTGAGGACGAACAGCTCACCGTCGCCGACGAGCTGCCGGGGCAGGGGGAACACGTCCTCGACCGATTCCTCGGCGAGGATCGGGCCACCGGCGGCGATCCGGCCGACGAGCGGGACGTAGGACGCGGCCGGCTTGCCGGCGGTGTCGGTGGGCTGCGCCGAGGCGGCCTGGTCGGAGCCGCGGACCTCGTAGGCGCGCGGACGGTGCGGGTCGCGGCGCAGGAAGCCCTTGCGCTCCAGCGCCATGAGCTGGTGCGCCACGGAAGAGGTGCTGGAGAGACCGACGGCCTGGCCGATCTCGCGCATGGACGGCGGGTAGCCGCGCCGCTGCACGGAGTCGCGGATGACCTCGATCACCCGGCGCTGGCGGTCGGTGAGACCGGAGCTGTCGGCCCGGATGCCGGGGGGCCGGCCCGGCAGGGAGCGCTTGTGCCCCTCGGGATTCGCGGCGTCGCTCATCGCGTGCATCTGCTCAGGTCGGCCCTGGGGGCGGTCCTGGGCAGTGATGGTCGCACTGTCTGCGGTGGTGGTCACGTCGGCCCCTCTCGATGGTCTCCCTGCTGCACAACGGTAGTTGCTTTCGAAAGGTTGCGCCAAACACACGTTCGAGTGAAAAACCGTGAAGCGCTCGCTTTGATCATGTGTGCGGGTGTATGGCTCTCGCATTGCCGGTCGGGCAAAAGGGCCTATTGCTGTACTCTTCACCGCCGGGGTGACCGTGTCGCGGCTCCCGGACAGTCTGCCATCCGGTCGTCCGTTCGACAGGGGGCGGGCCCCTTTCGCGCGGTAGCCTCACCCCGCCTCCCCGCGGCGCTCACCGTATCCCCGTACCGGCCGGCCCCCGGCGGCGCGTCCGGGGCGCGCGCCCGCGGGCGACACGCCGGGGCGGAACGCTCGGGCCTGCACGGACGGGAATGACACGCGTGCGAGGCGTGTTTATCTGAGCCAATCCCCACATGTAGTGGTTGGATTGCGGTTGCAGCCCATAAGTTGTGGTGACCCCGGTCTTCCGGCCCGTCGCGATCGCCTATGCTGGGGGCTGCTTCGAGGGGGCCGAAGGGTCTCCCGAGGCCATCGAGTCTGCTGTGAGGAGGGTTGGGAGTTCATGCACTGCCCCTTCTGCAGGCATTCCGACAGTCGTGTGGTCGACAGCCGTACGACCGACGACGGCACGTCGATCCGCAGACGCCGTCAGTGCCCCGACTGCTCCCGCCGTTTCACGACCGTGGAGACGTGCTCTCTCATGGTGGTGAAGCGGTCCGGGGTCACCGAGCCGTTCAGCCGCACCAAGGTCATCAACGGCGTGCGCAAGGCCTGCCAGGGCCGTCCTGTCACCGAGGACGCCCTCGCCCAGCTCGGCCAGCGGGTCGAGGAGGCCGTGCGGGCCACCGGGAGCGCCGAGCTGACCACCCACGACGTGGGGCTGGCCATACTCGGTCCGCTACAGGAACTCGACCTCGTCGCCTACCTGCGATTCGCCTCCGTCTACCGGGCGTTCGACTCGCTGGAGGACTTCGAGGCGGCGATCGTGGAGCTCAGGGAGGCCGCGGTCCGGCCCGGCGGAGACGCCGGGGACACCGGCCCGGGGGGCCGGGAGGGCGACCGCGGGTCCACGGGGGCGGGTCACGTCCCCGAGCCCGCAGGCGCCGCCGACTGAGCGGCGGGCCGGACCCGGACCTCCGGGGCAGGGCCCGGCCGCGGGGCGGCGCGTGAGAAAGACCTGTTGCGGGCCGAGTGCGAGCTGCCCGCAACACCAGACAGAACACCGTGCCCACGGGAACATTCGGGGCACTTCAGGGCGTTTTCGCCCGTACAGGGAGGCGGCATGACAGAGACGGCGAGCGGTCCGGCACGGAGTTCCCGCGCCAAGGGCACCAAGGCGGTCAAGGGACTCCGTGTCGAGCGCGTCCACACCACTCCCGGGGTTCACCCCTACGACGAGGTGGCCTGGGAGCGTCGTGACGTCGTCATGACCAACTGGCGCGACGGTTCGGTCAACTTCGAACAGCGCGGCGTCGAGTTCCCCGACTTCTGGTCGGTGAACGCGGTCAACATCGTCACCAGCAAGTACTTCCGCGGTGCTGTCGGCACCCCGCAGCGCGAGACGAGCCTCAAGCAGCTCATCGACCGCATCGTGAAGACCTACCGGCAGGCCGGCGAGGACCACCGCTACTTCGCCTCGCCCGCCGACGCCGAGATCTTCGAGCACGAGCTGGCGTACGCCCTCCTGCACCAGATCTTCAGCTTCAACAGCCCCGTCTGGTTCAACGTGGGCACCAAGCAGCCCCAGCAGGTCTCCGCCTGCTTCATCCTGTCCGTCGACGACTCCATGGAGTCGATCCTCGACTGGTACAAGGAAGAGGGCATGATCTTCAAGGGCGGCTCCGGAGCCGGCCTCAACCTCTCCCGTATCCGTTCCTCGAAGGAACTCCTCTCCTCCGGCGGCAACGCCTCCGGCCCGGTCTCCTTCATGCGCGGAGCCGACGCCTCCGCCGGCACCATCAAGTCCGGCGGCGCCACCCGCCGGGCCGCAAAGATGGTCGTCCTCGACGTGGACCACCCGGACATCGAGGACTTCATCGAGACCAAGGTCAAGGAAGAGGAGAAGATCCGCGTCCTGCGCGACGCGGGCTACGACATGGACCTGGGCGGCGACGACATCGCCTCCGTCCAGTACCAGAACGCCAACAACTCCGTCCGCGTCAACGACGAGTTCATGAACGCGGTCGAGCGGGGCGGACGCTTCGGCCTGCGCGCCCGGATGACCGGCGAGGTCATCGAGGAGGTCGACGCCAAGGCGCTCTTCCGCAAGATCGCCGAGGCCGCCTGGGCCTGCGCCGACCCGGGCATCCAGTACGACGACACCATCAACACCTGGCACACCTGCCCCGAGTCCGGCCGGATCACCGCGTCGAACCCGTGCAGCGAGTACATGCACCTGGACAACACGTCCTGCAACCTCGCCTCGCTGAACCTGATGAAGTTCCTCAAGGACGACGGCCAGGGCCACCAGACCTTCGAGACCGAGCGCTTCCAGAAGGTCGTCGAGCTGGTCATCACCGCGATGGACATCTCCATCTGCTTCGCGGACTTCCCGACCCAGAAGATCGGCGAGAACACCCGCGCCTTCCGCCAGCTCGGCATCGGCTACGCCAACCTCGGTGCCCTGCTGATGGCCACCGGCCACGCCTACGACTCCGACGGCGGACGCGCCCTCGCCGGCGCCATCACCTCCCTGATGACCGGCACCGCCTACCGCCGCAGCGCGGAACTGGCCTCGATCGTCGGCCCGTACGACGGCTACGCCCGCAACGCGGACGCCCACAAGCGCGTCATGAAGCAGCACTCCGACGCCAACGGCACCGCCGTGCGCATGGACGACCTGGACAACCCGGTGTGGGCCGCCGCCACCGAGGCATGGCAGGACGTGCTGCGCCTGGGCGAGAAGAACGGTTTCCGTAACGCGCAGGCGTCCGTGCTCGCCCCGACCGGCACGATCGGCCTGGCGATGTCCTGCGACACCACCGGTGTCGAGCCCGACCTGGCGCTGGTCAAGTTCAAGAAGCTCGTCGGCGGCGGCTCGATGCAGATCGTCAACGGCACCGTCCCGCAGGCCCTGCGCCGCCTGGGCTACCAGGAGGAGCAGATCGAGGCGATCGTCGCCCACATCGCCGACAACGGCAACGTGATCGACGCCCCCGGTCTCAAGCAGGAGCACTACGAGGTCTTCGACTGCGCCATGGGCGAGCGCGCCATCTCCCCGATGGGCCACGTCCGCATGATGGCCGCCATCCAGCCGTGGATCTCCGGCGCCATCTCCAAGACGGTCAACATGCCGGAGTCGGCGACCGTCGAGGAGGTCGAGGAGATCTACTACGAGGCGTGGAAGCTCGGCGTCAAGGCGCTCGCGATCTACCGCGACAACTGCAAGGTCGGCCAGCCCCTCTCCGCCAAGAAGAAGGAACCGGCGCAGGAGAGCCCGGCCGAGACGCCCGCCGCGGCCCCGGTCGAGAAGGTCGTCGAGTACCGCCCGGTCCGCAAGCGCCTGCCGAAGGGACGTCCCGGCATCACCACGTCCTTCACCGTCGGCGGCGCCGAGGGCTACATGACCGCCAATTCCTACCCGGACGACGGTCTCGGCGAGGTCTTCCTGAAGATGTCCAAGCAGGGGTCGACCCTCGCGGGCATGATGGACGCCTTCTCCATCGCGGTCTCCGTCGGCCTCCAGTACGGCGTGCCGCTGGAGACGTACGTCTCGAAGTTCACCAACATGCGCTTCGAGCCGGCCGGCATGACGGACGACCCGGACGTGCGGATGGCGCAGTCGATCGTCGACTACATCTTCCGCCGCCTGGCGCTCGACTTCCTGCCCTTCGAGACGCGCTCCGCGCTCGGCATCCACTCCGCCGAGGAGCGCCAGCGCCACCTGGAGACGGGCTCGTACGAGCAGTCCCTGGACGACTCGGACCTCGACGTGGAGTCCCTGGCCCAGTCGGCGCCGCTCGCCCGGGAGCACCAGGCCGTCGCCACCCCGAAGGCCCGCGCCGAGGTGGCCGGACCGGCCCCGCAGCAGGCGCACACCAGCGCCGAACTGGTCGAGATGCAGCTCGGCATCCAGGCGGACGCCCCGCTCTGCTTCTCCTGCGGCACCAAGATGCAGCGCGCCGGCTCCTGCTACATCTGCGAGGGCTGCGGCTCCACCAGCGGATGCAGTTGACCCCGGGAACCGCGCACGCCTGAGCGCGTGAGCGGATGAGCGCCTGAGCGAAGACGAGGGGCACCGGCCGACGCCGGTGCCCCTCGTCGTGTGTCCGGGCCCGTCAGGCCCCGCGCCGCGCGCCCATGAGGCGGGTGAACGACGCCGGATCGCCCTCGAAGCCGTGGACACCGGCGCGGAACTCCCACGCCCCCGACTCGGCCCGGACGAACTCGGCGACCGTCGCCGCCACCGACTGGGCGACGCCGCCGAAGTCGTCCTCGGCCAGCACCGTGTACCCCTCCCGGATGCGCAGCCCCGGCCGGACCACGTCGGCGAAGGGCAGGCGCCCGGAACGCTGCTGGATCGCGACGCCGACCACCACCCGCCGGTACTCGGAGGCGAGCCGGTCCAGCTCCAGCGTCATCACCTCGTCGTCGCCGAAGCCCTTGCCGTCCTGGCTGTCCCGGTTGAGCACGATCGTGCCGTCGGGCGAACGGCTGTCGAAGTGCACCAGATACGAAGGAGCGCCGTACGGATCGGCCGCCGGATAGGTTCCGGCGACGAGGTCCAGGTCGGCGGGCGGCCGGCCCGCGGGGGACGGGTCCCACCGCAGCGCGACCTCGACCTTGCGGATTCCCTTGCTGAGGCCGTTCACAGACTTCCCCTTCCGGTTCCCGCCCTGCGAGTCCACCCAACTGCCCGGCAGTGACGGCCGGTTGTCCATCCTGCCACGTATGTGACGGGTGTCGGGGAAGTGTGGCTGGTCCGAGGGCCACCTGTGGCGCGCTCCCTGGCCTTACCATGGCGCGGTGCTGGTCAAGTGGACACGCTGCACCGTGGTGGACCGCCGGGGGTTCGAGCGGGGGCAGCGGAAATGGGCGGGGCTCCCGGGGGAGCCGGGGTTTCGCGGTCAGGGGGGAGGGTGGAGCAGGATACGGCCGGACGTGGCGCACGTCTTCGCGTTCTGGGAGAGCCGGACCTTCTACGACTCCTTCATGGCACGGTCCCATGACCGCCTCGCCTCGTCCCAGGCCGGCACCTTCACGGACGGCGAGGTCAGGCTCTTCGACCACCGGTTCGACGTGAAGACCGGGTTCGAGCCCCGCTTCACCGACGCCGACCTGCTCCGGGTGGCGCTCGCCCGGGTCCACGAGGAGCGGGCCGAGCACTACGTCCTCATGCAGGAGAAGGTCTGGAACCCGGCGATGGCCGGCTCGCCCGGCATGATCCGCGGCCTGTTCGGCGAGGCGCCCGGCAGCGAGTACCTCGTCCTGTCCATGTGGCAGTCGGCCGCCGAGCACGGCAAGTACCGCACCGAGCGGATCGAGCGGCTCGCGCTGCGCGCCCAGACCGAGGCGGACATCGCGTCCCTCACCGGCGACATCGTGGAACTGGAGCCGTCCTGGACCGTGTGACCCGGCGACGGGGCGAGGCCCGGGTCGTGTGACCCGGCGACGGGGCGAGGCCCCGGTACGGTGCCGGGGTGCCTCCCGGACACCCCGACCGCCTCCGACATGCGGGGACGGTGTGACCCACGACGTACCGGGACGGTACGACCGAGACGTTTCGTGCGTCTCGATCTAGGGTGCAGACATGGCACGACCACGGCGCATCGTTCTCGTCCGGCACGGGGAGTCGACGGGCAACGTCGATGACTCCGTGTACGAGCGGGTCCCCGACCACGCACTCGCCCTCACCGAGAGGGGCTGGGCCCAGGCCGAGGAGACCGGCAAGAGGCTGCACGAGGTGTTCGGCCACGAACGCGTCAGCGTGTACGTCTCCCCGTACCGCCGCACGCACCAGACGCTGCGCGCCTTCGACCTCGACCCCGGGCTCATACGCATACGGGAGGAGCCCCGGCTGCGCGAGCAGGACTGGGGCAACCTCCAGAACCGGGAGGAGGTGCTCCTGCAGAAGTCGTACCGCGACACCTACGGTCACTTCTTCTACCGCTTCGCCCAGGGCGAGTCCGGCGCCGACGTCTACGACCGGGTCGGCGGCTTCCTGGAGAGCCTCTTCCGCAGCTTCGAGGAGCCCGACCACCCGCCGAACGTCCTCCTGGTCACCCACGGACTGGCCATGCGGCTCTTCTGCATGCGGTGGTTCCACTGGACGGTCGCGGAGTTCGAGTCGCTGTCGAATCCCGGGAACGCGGAGATGCGGATGCTCGTTCTCGGGGAGGACGGCAGGTACACCCTCGACCGGCCCTTCGAACGCTGGCGAGATCCGGAACCGTACGGGATCACCGGATAGAGTGGCAGGGCGATGACCGGTCAATCCTCTTCCGAAGGGCGCCTGGACCGCGCCCTGGCCAGCCTGCGCGGGCTGTCGGTGGGCGACGCGCTCGGCTCGCGGTTCTTCGTCCCCTCGAACTACCCCCTGCTGAAGCGCCGCGAGCTGCCCTCCGGCACCTGGCAGTGGACGGACGACACGGAAATGGCGGCCTCCGTGGTCGCGGTCCTCCTGGCCCACGGCCGCATCGACCAGGACGCGCTGGCGCACTCCTTCGCCGCGCACCACGACGTCGACCGGGGCTACGGCCCGGCGGTCGACCGGCTGCTGCGCCTGGTCGGGGAGGGCGGCGACTGGAGGGAACTGGCCGCCGCGCTCTTCAACGGCCAGGGCTCCTGGGGGAACGGCGCCGCGATGCGCATCGCGCCCCTGGGCGCCTGGTACGCGGACGATCCGGAGCAGGCGACCCACCAGGCGGAGATCTCGGCCTACCCCACCCACCAGCACCGCGAGGCGGTGGTCGGCTCCATGGCGGTCGCCGCCGCCGCCGCGCTGGCGGCGGCCCCCGACGGCCCGCCCACCGGCCCCGCGCTGCTCGACGGCGTGATTTCGCTGGTGCCCAGGAGCGCGGTCGGCGCCGGGCTGCGCCGCGCGCGGGACATGCTCGACTACGGGGACACGGCCACGGTCGCCGCGGTCCTGGGCTGCGGTCGGCGGACGACCGCCCACGACACGGTGCCCTTCGCCCTGTGGTCCGCCGCGCGGGCCCTCGGCGACTACGAGCGCGCGTTCTGGACGACCGTCCAGGCGGGCGGGGACGTGGACACGACCTGCGCCATCGTCGGCGGGGTCGTCGCGTCCGGCGGCCCGGCGGGTGCCCCGCCCCGGCAGTGGGTGGAGCGCACGGAGGCGCTGCCGGGGTGGATGGGCGTCACCGTGTGACGTCGTCGTCCGGTGGCGACGAGCGGGAGTGTGTGACTTTCCGTGACGCTCGGGAACTCTGGGTGACGGTCGCCCGTTTTCATGACATCAGCCGTGCGGGGTGGTGAGTCCTCGCGCGGGACGGGGTGTCGTGAGGGGGTGGGGTCATGCCCGTGGGGCCGGTCGTGGGCTGGGGCTGGAGCGGGGGCTGGGGCGGGGCGGTGGCCGTGACCGTGGTGCCGGTCGCGATGGTGGTCGCGGTGGTCGCGGTGGTGGCGGCCGTCGGGATCGTGCTCGTGGGGGCCGTGTCCTCCCGCGTCGTGCTCGCGGGCCGACGGGGCCGACGGAGCGGAGGGGGTGTGCGGTGGCCGGTGGGGCGGGATGGCCGGTGGCCGGCGCGGGCGGCGGGCCGGGAAGGCACCCGCCGGTCCGCACCGGCCGGCCGTCGAGGCGGGGTGGGGGTCAGCCCACCCCGGGCCCGGCGGTGCCGGACAGGGACTCCAGGTCGCTCCTGCGGACGCGGATCACCAGCCACGCCGTGGCCAGGGCGAGGACCGCCATCGCCGCGGCGGGGACGAAGGCCGCGGAGATCCCCTGCGCCAGCACGTCGTGCGCCCAGGGCGCCGGCAGTTGGTGCGTCCTGGCGAACTCCGCCTTCTGCTGGGCCGTGCCGTGGGCGAGGAAGTCCGGCAGGAGCTTCTTCGCCTCGTCCTTGCCCGCCGTGCCGAAGACCGTGGTCAGGATGGCCAGGCCGATCGACCCGCCGACCTGCTGTGTCGCGTTGAGCAGCCCGGAGGCCGCACCGGCCTCGTGCTGGGCGACCCCGGAGACCGCGGTGAGCGTCAGCGTCACGAAGTTCAGGCCCATGCCGAAGCCGAAGATCAGCATCGGGCCGAGAATCCCGCCGACGTACGAGCTGTCGGAGCTGATGAGGGCCTGCCAGCCCAGCCCGATCGCGGCGAGCGTCGATCCCGCGATCATGAACGGCTTCGGTCCGAACACCGGCAGCAGCCGCTGCGACAGCCCGGCCCCGAGCGCGATCACCACCGTCACCGGAAGGAAGGCGAGGCCCGCCTGGATCGGTGTGTAGCCCAGGACGTTCTGGACGAAGAGCACGATGTAGAAGAACATGCCGAACATCGCGGCGGCCAGGCAGAGCATGATGACGTATGTGCCCGCGCGGTTGCGGTCGGCGAACATCCTCAACGGCGTGATCGGCTCCCGGGCCCGCGACTCGATCAGGACGAAGGCCGCCAGCAGGACGACCGCGGCCCCGAAGGACCCCAGGGTCAGTCCGTCCTGCCAGCCCTTGTCGGCGGCGCGGATGAAGCCGTAGACGAGCAGGGCCATACCGGCCGTCGAGGTCGCCGCGCCGGCGATGTCGAAGCGTCCGGAGTGCCGTTCGGACTCGCTGATGTACAGCGGCGCGAGGACGGCGATCAGGAGGCCGATGGGCACGTTGACGAAGAGCACCCAGCGCCAGTCGAGCCATTCGGTGAGCATGCCGCCCGCGAGGAGGCCGATGGCGCCGCCTCCGGCGGAGACGGCGGCGAAGACGCCGAAGGCACGGTTCCGCTCGGGGCCCTCGGGGAAGGTGGTGGTGATGAGGGCCAGCGACGTGGGCGACGCGATCGCGCCTCCCATGCCTTGCAGGACGCGTGCCGCGAGCAGTTGCCAGGGCTCCTGGGCGAAGCCGCCGAGCAGGGAGGCGAAGGTGAAGAGCAGGATGCCGGTCATGAAGACCCGGCGCCGGCCGAGGATGTCACCGGCCCGGCCGCCGAGCAGCAGCAGACCGCCGAAGGTGAGCGTGTAGGCGCTGACGACCCAGGTGAGGTCGGTGGTGCTGAACTTGAGCGCGCCTTGAATGTGCGGGAGGGCGATGTTCACAATCGTGGCATCGAGTACGACCATGAGCTGGCAGGCCGCGATGACAGCGAGTGCGATGCCGGGATGACCCTCCCGGCGGGCCGCTCCCGGCTTCTGGTCTTGGATCAAGGAAGAGGTTGTCACTATGTGTCCCCCACGAATGACGTAGTGAACGCAGGCGTTCACTGTTGCGCCAACGGTAATGACCTCCAGACAGTGAACGCAACCGTTCACTTGTGACGGCTTCACGCAGCCCGTCCCCCGTCGTGGGCGCGCGGACCGTCCCCCCGCCCCCGTACCACCCGCTCTTTCCGTCTCTGGAGACCCCTGAATGGACGCTTCGCACTGGGCCGGAGCCTCCGCGCCGGCGCCCGCCCGCCGACGTGGCGCGGTCCTCGAACGCGCGATCCTCGACGCCGCGCTGGAGCAACTCGGCACCGTCGGATGGAACGGCCTGACGATGGAGGGCGTGGCCGCCGGCGCCCAGACCGGCAAGGCCGCCGTCTACCGCCGCTGGCCGACCAAGGAGGACCTCGTCGCCGACGCGCTGCGCGCGGGGCTGCCGGGCGTCCTCGACGCCGTGCCGGATCTCGGCAGCGTCCGCGAGGACCTCCTCGCGCTCTGCCTGCGGGCGCGCGACGCGATGTTCTCCCGCTCGGGCTGTGCCCTGCGCGCGGTCATTCACGAATGCGACAGCATCGAGGCGGAACACTTCCATTCGGTGATCGTCGAAGGGGTCGTCCAGCCGACCGTCGCCATGCTCCACGAGATCATCAGCCGCGGGATCGAGCGGGGAGAGGTGCGCGGCGACGCGGCCAACGGCTATGTCTACGACGCCATTCCGGCGATGATGATGTACCGCTCGAAGATTTGTGGAAGCGAATGGAGCGACCGGGAGGTCGAGGAGATGCTCGACCAACTGATGGTCCCGCTGCTGCGTCCCGGCAACTCCTGAAACCGGCTCCGACGGCGGTGGCGGCCATCGGGAACCGATTCGGGGAGGCGGGGTGTCGCGGGCGCGCGGAGGCGGCGTACGCTAAGGGCGCCATGCCGTACGAACCGCCTACCCACACCGTCGAGCGCTCCCTTCGCGCCACGACCGGAGCCAAGGTCATCGCCGGTGTCGACGAGGTGGGACGCGGCGCGTGGGCCGGGCCGGTCACCGTCTGCGCGGCGGTCACCGGACTGCGCCGGCCCCCGACGGGTCTCACCGACTCCAAGCTGCTCACGCTCAAGCGGCGCACCGAACTGGCCGAGGAGTTGCGGACGTGGGTGACCTCCTACGCCCTGGGGCACGCCTCTCCGGAGGAGATCGACTCCCTGGGGATGACGGCGGCACTGCGGCTGGCCGCGGTGCGCGCCCTGGAGGTGCTCCCGGTCCGTCCCGAGGCCGTGATCCTCGACGGCAAGCACGACTACCTCGGCCTGCCCTGGAAGGTCCGTACGGTGATCAAGGGCGATCAGTCGTGCGTGGCGGTCGCCGCCGCGTCGGTGCTCGCCAAGGTCCAGCGCGACGCCATGATGGCCGAACTGGGCACCGACCACGCGGACTTCGCTTTCGCGGACAACGCCGGGTATCCGTCGCCCGTGCACAAGGCCGCGCTGGCGGAGTGGGGGCCCACCCCGCACCACCGTTTGTCGTGGGCGTATCTTGATGCGCTGCCCCGGTGGCGGCACCTCAAGAAGGTCCGCAGCGGGACGGACGGAAGCGCCCTGGAGATCGAGGGCCAGCTCGGCTTCGACTTCTGACGCTTCCGCTCGCGGCAACGTCCCACCCGCCTATGCGAGCCGCACCCGTGTTTGATAAAAATCAGCCCATGCCTCTCATTCCCGAGGAGCCCCAGATTTACGAGAAGGCCCAGGGTCCCCGCGCCACACCGGCCAGCGGCCGTACCGCGCCGACCCCCCGTCCCGTACCCGGCCCCCGTCCCGTGGCTCCGCCGCGTCCCGGCCGCCCCGGCCCCTCGCGGCCGGCCCCGCCGGCGCAGCGCGCTCAGCGTGACGCGGCCGCCAAGCCCGCACCGGGCGCCGCCGCCCCGACGGGCCCCCAGACCCAGGTGATCCCGGCCGCGCCCGAGGGCGCGCTCGACGCCGCCGAGGAGGCCGTGGACCTCCTGCTGGACGCCGGACGCGCCCCCGGCGACGTACTGGTGATCACCACCGGCACTCCGCATCCGTGGGCGGCCCACGAACTGTCCTTCGGCGATGCCTCCTACTGGGCGCAGCACGACGCGGGCGACGACGTCTTCTACGCGGACGCCGCCGTCGCCGAGCGTGCCGGATCGCGCCCCGTGGCGGTCGTCGCGCTCAACGGAGGCCCCGAAGCCGCCGCCGTCACCGCCCTGTCGGCGGCCCGGTCCCGGGCCGGCGCCCTGCTGATCGTCTGCGGCGACCCGAAGCTGATCGACTCGGTGCTCGGCGCCGGCGTCTGAGCGGCCCGTCGCGTCCCGGCGGACTCCCGGTGCCTTCCGGGACCGCCGTGTCCGCGTCGCGTCCGTGAGGACCGCGGCCCGTAGGGCCCCTCCGGCGACCGGCCGTCGTCGCGGGGGAGGACGGCCCTCCGTCCGGTACGGCGCCGGTTCGCCACCGGCTCAACGGGCGTGCGGCGTACGGATCGTGAGGTCCGGCCGCGGGCCGGACCGGCAGCACGGCGCGTACGACGGTCGGCGCGGTCGCCTGGGCCGGGCTCCGGTGGGACCGGCGCGCGGAGCGCGCCCGTTCAGCGGGCCGCCGCGCGGCGCAGCATGTCCGAGGCGACCCCGCCGCTGAGCGGGGGCGGAGGAGGAGCCTCCGACGTCGCCACGGGCTCCGGTTCGGAGAGCGCGTGCGGGCGGCGTCCGCCGCGCCCCTCGCCCATGACGTGCCAGCCGTCCCGGGTCAGCGTGATGTACGCCCCGCAGCGCAGACCGTGCAGCGTGCACGCGTCCCGCAGCCCCCACATCCAGGCGCCGTCCTCCTCCGTCCAGCGCGCGTCCCCCGCACGGCAGTAGACCAGCACCGCGGTACGGACCGGGGTGCGGCGCCGCAGATCGTGCGGGATGACCCGGCGGAGCTGGTCGAGGAGCGCGTTGCGGTACCTCCACCCGTCGGCAGGGGCGCCCCGGTGGGTGAACGAGGCGCTGGCGCGCAGCCGTTCGTCGGGATCGAGTACGGCGACGATCGCGGTGGCGGGCCCGGGACGGTGCCGCGCGTGCAGCCCGCCCACGACCTCCCGGGGACTGCGCAGCAGCGGGATTCTGGCGGCGGCCCACTCCTCCGGTTCGAGCAGGCGGGCGGTGGGGGCGGAGGAGGACGACGGCGCCGCGGCGGACGGAGCGAATCCGAAGGTCACGCTTCTCCCTTCGGCTGCGCGCCCACACTGCGGGCGGGGTCGGAGTTCGGGGGGAGCGCGCACCGCAGCGAAGCCCTGCCGGATCACGGACGAGCCGTGCGGGGAGCGGACTTCGATTGTTCCTGTCGAACGTCATTGCGGCAACGAGCAATTGACGTCGACGGCCGTTATCTCGCGGTGCGCGCTCTATATCCCTACCCGCAGTGACCCCGGACGACGCCCAGCACCCCGCGCCCGCACCCGGACGAACACCCTCCGCGCCCCGCCGGGCGCCCGGCGCACCACCCTCACCGCACCGCCCGGACCAGCGACGACCCGGCAGAGAGCCGCCGGCGGCCGGGAGGCCGGACCCACGGTCACCGGCCCTCACGGCGGCGTCACCACCGCGCGCCGCGCGACCGCGCCGCGTCACCCCGCGTCGGCGTCCCCGCCGTGGCACCCGTGAGGGCAGGGTCACGCACGGTGGAGTGGCCGAGTGTCCTCCCCGTCGGGTTGCATGGGGGCATGGACGATCCGGAACTCCGCGCCGAAGCCGATGCCCTCCTCGCCGACCTGGTCGGTGCGCCCAGCGGGACCGCGAGGCTGCGGGAGGACCAGTGGCACGCCGTGGCCGCCCTGGTGCGCGAACGCCGGCGCGCGCTGGTCGTGCAGCGCACCGGCTGGGGCAAGTCGGCGGTCTACTTCGTCGCCACCGCCCTGCTGCGCCGCCGCGGAGCCGGCCCCACGGTGATCGTCTCGCCGCTGCTGGCCCTGATGCGCAACCAGGTCGAGTCGGCGGCACGGGCCGGCATCCGGGCCCGCACCATCAACTCCGCCAACCCCGAGGAGTGGGCGACGATCCACGAGGAGGTCGAGCGGGGCGAGACCGACGTCCTCCTGGTCAGCCCGGAACGCCTCAACTCGGTCGACTTCCGCGACCACCTCCTGCCCCGCCTCGCCGCCACCACCGGCCTGCTCGTGGTGGACGAGGCGCACTGCATCTCCGACTGGGGCCACGACTTCCGCCCCGACTACCGCCGGCTGCGCTCGATGCTGGCCGAGCTGCCCGCCGGGGTGCCCGTCCTGGCGACCACCGCGACCGCCAACGCGAGGGTCACCGCCGACGTCGCCGAACAGCTCGGCACCGGCGGCGGCGAGGCGCTGGTGCTGCGCGGCCCGCTCGACCGGGAGAGCCTGCGGCTGGGCGTGGTCCGGCTCCCGGACGCCGCGCACCGGCTGGCCTGGCTCGCCGAGCACCTGGACGAGCTGCCGGGCTCCGGGATCGTCTACGCCCTCACCGTGGCCGCGGCCGAGGAGGCCACCGCCTTCCTGCGCGGGCGCGGCTTCCGCGTCTCCTCGTACACCGGGCGCACCGAGAACGCCGACCGGCTCCAGGCCGAGTCCGACCTGCTGGAGAACCGGGTCAAGGCGCTGGTCGCCACCTCGGCGCTGGGCATGGGCTTCGACAAACCGGACCTCGGTTTCGTGGTCCACCTCGGCTCGCCGTCCTCGCCGATCGCCTACTACCAGCAGGTGGGACGGGCGGGCCGCGGCGTCGAACACGCCGATGTCCTGCTGCTGCCGGGCAAGGAGGACGAGGCGATCTGGCGCTACTTCGCCGACACCGGCTTCCCGCCCGAGACCCAGGTACGGCAGACCCTCGCGGCCCTCACCGACGCAGGCCGGCCGCTCTCCGTGCCCGCCCTGGAGGCATCCGTCGACCTCCGGCGCAGCCGGCTGGAGACGATGCTCAAGGTCCTCGACGTCGACGGCGCGGTCCAGCGGGTCAAGGGCGGCTGGACCGCCACCGGCTCCCCCTGGTCCTACGACGGCGAGCGCTACGCCTGGGTGGCGCGGCAGCGCGCGGCCGAGCAGCAGGCGATGCGCGACTACGTCGGCACGTCCGCGTGCCGGATGGAGTTCCTGCGCCGCCAGCTCGACGACGAGGGCGCCGTCCCCTGCGGACGCTGCGACAACTGCGCCGGCGCCTGGGCCGACCCCTCCGTCTCCGCCGAGGCGCTGACCGGCGCGGCGAAGGAACTGGACCGGCCCGGCGTCGAGATCGAACCCCGCCGGATGTGGCCGACCGGGATGCCCGCGCTCGGCGTCGAGCTGAAGGGCCGCATCCCGGCGGGGGAGCAGTGCTCCACCGGACGGGCACTGGGCCGGCTCTCCGACATCGGCTGGGGCAACCGGCTGCGCCCGCTGCTCGCCGAGAACGCGCCCGACGGTCCCGTCCCCGACGACGTGCTGCGGGCCGCGGTGGGGGTGCTCGCCGACTGGGCCCGTTCGCCGCAGGGCTGGGCCTCGGACGCTTCCGACGCCTCCCCCCGGCCCGTCGGGGTCGTCGCCGTGCCGTCGCTGACCCGTCCGCGTCTGGTCGGCTCCCTCGCCCAGGGCATCGCCTCCGTCGGCCGCCTGCCCTTCCTCGGCACCCTCGCCCACACCGGTCCGGACGGCGCCCACGTGGCGCGGCGCAGCAACTCCGCCCAGCGTCTCAAGGCGCTCTCCGGTGCCTTCGCCGTCCCGGAGGACATGGGCGAGGCCCTGGCGCTGACCCCGGGTCCGGTGCTCCTCGTGGACGACCTCACCGACTCCGGCTGGACGCTGGCGGTCGCGGCCCGGCTGCTGCGCCGTGCGGGCGCCGACCGGGTCCTGCCGCTGGTCCTCGCGGCGGCGGGGTAGGCGCCGCTGTGGGGGAGGGGGCGGACCAGGGAGGCGCCTGGAGGGCCTGTGGGGAGGGTCGGGCCGGAGGCGCGGCTGGTGGGTGATGTGTCCCTGATGGGAGTTATCCACAGGTCGAAGCGGAATCTCCCGATTCGCGGGATCGTCGGGGCATGACGCATCACAGCGAACCGACGGGCCCCTTCGACCGCTTCGACCGCTTCGACCGCTCCGGTGGCTCCAACCGCTCCGGTAGCTCCGACCGCCGCGGCGGCTCCGATCTCTCCGGCAGCTCCGGCCACTTCGACGATTCCGGCCCCTCCGGGGGCGCGCGGCCCGGTCCGGCGGTCCCGGTCCCGGACTTGTCCGCGAACCCGGGACCGGCTCCGGTGCCGGTCCCGCACGGCGGCCTCCCCGACGAGGCGCAGGTCACCCTGAGGACCCCGGCCGAGCTGGCCGAGGCGCTGCCCTACCTGCTCGGATACCGGCCGGAGGACAGCATCGTCCTGGCCGCCCTGCGGGACCGGGACGGCCGGGGACGCCTCGGCGGCCGGGCCCGGCTCGGCATCCCGGCGGACGAGGGCGACTGGGCCGACGCGGCACGGCAGTTGGCCCACGGCCTGATCGCCGGAAGCGAGCGGCGGGGCGTCCGTCCCGAGCAGATGGTCGCCTTCCTCTGCCAGGACCCGGCCCCGGGCGAGACGGGCCGGCAGGTGATGACCCGGCTGAGGCCGCTGGCCCAGGCCCTGCGGGTGGCGTGCGGGGTCCTCGACGTGCCGGTGGTGGAGGCGCTGTGCGTCTCGGACGGCCGCTTCTGGTCGTACTGCTGCGACGACGTGGAGTGCTGCCCGCCCGAGGGCGCCGCCCTGGGGCTGCCGGGCACGTCCGTGGTGGCCGCCGCGGCCACCTACGCGGGCATCCAGGTCCGCGGTTCGCTGGGCGAGCTGCGCGTCCGGCTGCTGCCCCGCCAGGACGCGGCGGCCCGGGGCCAGGAGGCCGCCCTCGACGCGGCGGGCCTGACCCTGGTCTCGCGGCTCCTCGACGACGGCTGCCGCCCGGAGGTGGAGGCCGAGACCCTGGAGCTGGCGGAGGGGATCATGCGCCGGCTCTCCGACGCCGGGCCCGTGTCCGGGGTGTCCGCGCAGGACGCCCGCGACGACCGCCTGCTGCGTGACGACGAGGCGGCGGCGCTGATCCTCGGCCTCCAGGACCGGGCCACCCGGGACCGCGCCGCCGAGTGGATGGAGGGCGCCGACGCCGGACCCGCGCTGCGCCTGTGGCGGGCCCTCTCCCGCCGCTGCACCGGGGCGTACGGCGAACACGCGGCGGCGACCCTCGCCCTCGCCGGCTGGGTCGCCTGGTCCACCGGAGACGAGCTGGAGGCCCGCGAAGCTCTCGCCATGGCGCTCGGGGCGGACCCCGACTACCTCTTCGCCCGGCTGCTGCACCGGGCGTGCAACGAGGGCCTGGACCCCGAATCCGTCCGCCGCTGCCTCCGCGCGGAGCGCGATCGCCGCGAACCGGAGGGCGGTGCTGGTGTGGAGGGTCCGGAGGGCACGCAGGGCACGGAGGCGGCGAGCGGTGAGGCGCAGGGCGCCGAGGCGTCCGGCGGGGACGCGCGGGGTGCCGGGTCGGCGTGGGAGCGGGCGGACGCGGGCGGTGTTGATACCGGCACCGGGGAGGCGAGCGGCGACGGGGAGGGCGCTGACGGGGTGCCGGATGCTCCGGGGTGGGGCGAAGACCCCGGGAGGGGCGAGCGGGGTGAGCGGGGTGAGCCGGTCGAGGAGGTGACGGCCGTACGGACGCCCTCCCGCCGCCGGGGTCTTGTCCGCCCCGGTACGTCGCCCGGCGGTGTCCGCTCCCGGACGCGGGCCAGGATGCGGGCGACGGCGCGGGCGCACGGCCGGGCACCGGGCGCGACGGTGATCCGCCCCCGGACCCCGGTGGGCGGTACACACCCCGGTGAGGCGCGGATGAACCGCGCGCGGGCACGGGCGGCGCGGCAGGACGTCACCGGCCTGTGGAGCCCCGGCCCGGGAGGGGCGCACGCCGGGGGAGCGCGGGACGGAGGGAGCGCTGAGTGACCACCGGACGCGGTGGCCGCCGGCCCGCCGACGGCACCTGACCGGCCTCCCGGCCCCGGGAGGGGACACCGCAGGCCCGCCCTCCCCACGGGGCGAGGGACCACGAGACGGCCCCGGGAGCACGACCGAACCGGAGAACACCGTACGGACGGAGCACGGGCCTCTCGCCCGCCCCGGAGACCCGGCGCACCGGCCCCAGACCCCTCGGGGGCGGAAGCCGCGGCCACCATCCGGAGACGGTCTGACCTGGCCGCGAGCCGACGAGAACGGAGAACGCCCGAGAGTCTCCGACCTCGCCCCGGGCCGCGTCCCGAGCGAGGGGCGAGCGCTCGGACGAGCCCCACCGGGCCTCCGTCCGAACCTCGTCCGAACCTCGTCCGGGCCTCCGCCCGCGGTGCTCGGCGAAGGGCGTGTTTATCGTCAGGCAGACGACTATGATCGCCGCATGCCCTACGACCCGTCAGCCTTTCCGCCCTTTGCCGTCACCGTGGACCTGGTCGTGCTGACCGTGCGCCGTCACTCCCTGTGCGCACTGGCGGTACGCCGGGGCGAGCCTCCGTTCCAGGGCCGCTGGGCCCTGCCCGGCGGATTCGTCCGGGCCGACGAGGACCTGTCGCAGGCGGCGGCGCGGGAACTGGCGGAGGAGACGGGGCTGCGCGTGCACGACCCGGCCGCCCCCGCCCAGGACAACGGCGCCCATCTGGAGCAACTCGCCACCTACGGCGATCCGGAGCGCGATCCCCGGATGCGGGTGGTCAGCGTCGCCCACCTCGCCCTCGCCCCCGACCTCCCGGCACCCCGGGCGGGCGGCGACGCCAGCAACGCGCGCTGGGCGCCGGTCGAGGAGCTGCTGGAGGAGGGCCTCGGCCGGGACGGGGAACAGGCGGCGCCGCTCGCCTTCGATCACGGCCGCATCCTCGCGGACGGGGTCGAACGGGCTCGCTCCAAGATCGAGTACTCGTCGCTGGCCACCGCTTTCTGCCCGCCCGAGTTCACCGTCGGGGAGCTGCGCCGCGTCTACGAGGCGGTGTGGAGCGTGGCGCTCGACCCGCGCAACTTCCACCGCAAGGTGACGGGCACCCCGGGGTTCCTCGTCCCGACCGGCGGGACGACCACCCGGCAGGGCGGCCGGCCGGCCCAGCTCTTCCGGGCCGGCGGCGCCACCCTGCTCAACCCGCCGATGCTGCGCCCCGAAGTGTGACGCCGGGCCCCGGTCGGGCCCCGCCACGGGCCGCGGCCGGGCCCCGTGGCGGGTCCACCGGCGGGGCGCCGGGTCCGGCACACGAACGGCCGGTCAGAGGGGGCTCGGGCCGGACGTTCCCTGCTCCCAGCGGCGTACGGTGACCGAAAAATCCGATATGGCGCGCTATCTTGCTGCGGGTGATCCAGGTCTTCGGATTGACCAGCAGCCCTCGCAAGGAGCTTCCGCCCGCCGTCGACGACATCTCCTTCGAGGCGCGGGCGGGTCGCGTCACCGCGCTGCTCGGAGCATCGGGCGCCGGCAAGACGACGGCGCTCAGACTCATGCTCGAACTCCAACCCGGGCGCGGCATCACCTACTTCAGGGGCCGCCCGCTGCACCGCATCGCCCATCCGGTGCGTGAGGTGGGCGTGCTGCTCGGCGAGGTGCCGGGACACCCCGCCCGCACCGTCCGCGGCCACGTCCGGATGCTGTGCGCGGCGGCGGGCGTCCCGCCCCGGCGCGGGGACGAGGCCCTGGAGGCGGCCGGCCTCGTCAGTCTGCGCGACCAGCGGCTCGGTGCCCTCTCCCGGGGCATGGACCGTCGGCTCGGCCTGGCCTGCGCCCTGCTGGGCGATCCGCACACCCTGGTGCTCGACGACCCGGCCGGCGCCCTGTCCGCGCGCGAGGCCCGGTGGCTGCACGAAGCCCTGCGGGCCCACGCCGACGACGGCGGCGCGGTGCTCTTCACCACGGCCGACCCCAAGGAGGCGGCGCGCGTGGCCGACCGGGTCGTCACCCTCGACCGGGGCCGGCTCGCGGCCGACCAGGAGGCGGCGGAGTTCTCCCGTACCCGGCTGCGCCCCCGGGTGGCCGTCCGTACGCCGCACGCCGCCCGGCTGGCCGCGCTCCTCACCAAGGAGGCGCGGGCGGGGCGGCGTTCGGTCGAGATCGTGCGGGAGAGCGGCAACCGCCTCGCGGTGTACGGCAGTACGTGTGCCGACATCGGCGAGGCCGCGTACCGACACGGCGTCCTCGTCCACCAACTGGCCGACGAGATCGGCGACATGGGCCCGGGGGCGGGCGGGACTCCCACCCCCGCCGCACCACCGGCCCCTCGTCAGCCGGCCACCCCCGACCTCGCCGTCCCGGCCGCCGCCTCCGCCCACCTCGCCGTGGAGACCACGGCGACCCCCTCGCCGGCCTCGGAAGCCTCACCAGCCCCACAGGGCTCGACAGCCCCCAAGGCCCTGAAGCCCCCACAGGCCCCGCCCGCAACCGCCCCCACCCGCCCGTCAACCCCCACACGCGCCCTCACCGCGCAAACGCCGGCCCCCGCCCGACCCCCCGGCACACCCGCCCCCGACCCCTCACGCACCCCCCGAGATCCCCTCACCCCCCTCTCCCCGCTCCCGCCCCCCATCTCCCGCCGCTCCGCTCCCAGCCCCCTCCGGCCGCTCCGCTACGAACTGCGCCGCGTGACCGGCATCCGTACCGGCTTCCTCGTCGGGGCCGGGGTCCTGCTGGTCTCCGCCGTCACCGCCGTGCTCCTGGCCCGCGTCGGCCACACCCCGCAGCCGCGCCTGCTGGCCGCCTGGCCCCGGGAACTGCCGCTGCCGCCCGCGGCCCTCGGCGCCGGGCTGCTCGGTGCGCTCGCCTTCGGCGACGAGTTCCGCCACCCCGCGCTGGCCGCGGACCGGGGCACGGTGCCCCGCCGGCTGGGACTGCTGGCCGCCAAACTCGCCGTCTCCGGCCTCACCGCGGTCGTCCTCGCCCTCCTCACGGTCGGCTGCGACGCCGAACTCCTGCACCTGTTCTACGGGCCGGAGCTGAGCGGTGTCCCGGCCGGCTGGCCCGCGCTGGGGGCGGCCTGGCTCGGCCTCGTCGTGGGGTGCGCGTGGGCCGGGGTGCTGGCCGCGGGGCTGTTCCGCTCCACCTCGGCCGGGCTCGCGGCGGTGGTCGCCGTCCCGGTCCTCGTCGTCCCCCTCGTACAGAAGGCGTGGCACGGTCCGTCCGTGCGCAGCGCCGCCGGACTGCCGATGCGCGTGCGCGAGGTGCTGCTCACCCAGTGGCCCTTCGGCGGGGGGCGTTACGTGGTCGAGGTGCTGCGGATGATCGCCCAACCCGTGGGCAGCGCCCTGTCGTTGTCGCTGACCATGTTGCTCTCTGCCTATCTGGTCATGTCATTGCGGAGCAGGGCCCGATGAGCCGTCCGTCCCCTTCCGGTCCGAGCGTGTGCGCAACTCCCCGGGGAACGCCCATTTCTTTCCGATAAGGCGTCAATTGCGACGGGGTGAGCGATCACCCTTTCGTGTGCTTTTCACCAAAGCCCTCAAGGGAGTTGGGGCCAACGCCGACAAAGGATGCGTGAGTACCCTTGCGCACACCATGATGACCGCCGCCCGCTCCGCCGACTCCGGCCTCGCGAACCCGGGCGAACTCGACCGCTACCCCTACGCGGAGACGGCCCCCGTCGACCGCGTCGGGATGCCCGCCTGGGAAGGGATGGACCCCGAGCTGGGCCGCGTCGGCCGCCGCTCCGCCGGCAACCGCGGCCGCGGACTGCACGGGCAACTCGTCCAGCAGCTCGGCCAGATGATCGTCTCGGGCGACCTGGGCGCCGACCGTCCGCTGGTGCCGGAGGAGATCGGCCAGCGTTTCGAGGTCTCCCGCACCGTCGTCCGCGAATCCCTGCGCGTCCTGGAGGCCAAGGGCCTGGTCAGTGCCCGCCCGAACGTCGGCACACGGGTGCGTCCGGTCAGCGACTGGAACCTCCTGGACCCGGACATCATCGAATGGCGTGCCTTCGGCCCGCAGCGCGACGACCAGCGCCGTGAGCTGACCGAGCTGCGCTGGACGATCGAGCCCCTCGCCGCGCGCCTCGCCGCCGGCCACGGGCGCGAGGACGTCCAGCAGCGCCTGTCCGACATGGTCGGGATCATGGGTCACGCCATGAACCAGGGCGACGCGCTCACCTTTTCCCGTGCCGACTCCGAGTTCCACGCCCTGCTCATCCAGGTCGCGGGCAACCGCATGCTGGAGCACCTGTCCGGGATCGTGTCCGCCGCCCTCCAGGTGTCGGGGAGCCCGATCACCGGCTGTGACCGTCCGACCGAGGCGTCGCTGCTCCAGCACGGCCGGATCGTCGACGCCCTCGCGGCCGGCGACGGCAGCGCGGCCGAAGCGGCCATGCGGCAGCTTCTCACCGTCCACCCCGAGGTGGAACGCGTCGTGCCCGCCCCCCGCGAGCACTGACCCGGCCGTCCCGCCGAGAGCGGCGCGAGCCGGACCCGCCGGACCCCTCCCGCGGCGCGTCCGGCCGGTTCGCCGCCGCCGACGGGCTCCGCGGAATCCGGCGCGATTCCGCGGGGTCCGACGGTCTGATGAGAGGCCGGGAACCCCCGGCGCGACCAGGGTGAAACCCCCTGTCGACCTGACCTGACCTGGCCTGTGCGCGTATGACAGGTTTTGAACGCTTACGGGGTGTGACTCGGGCCACGCGGATTGGGCGTAACGCTCGCGGGAGCAACGCGATGACTTAAGCGGTGACAGTCGCGGAGGGAATACGGACGCCGTTCACGGCGCTGTTGCTCTCCCCGGCCCCCGCCCGCGCCGTCGGCCCATCCCCAAGCCGGTGGTCGGCTCCCGTCCCTCAGGACGGGGCCGGAAGCCGTTTTCCAACGTTCCGAGAGGTTGTTCGTGTCGGCCAGCACATCCCGTACGCTCCCGCCGGAGATCGCCGAGTCCGTCTCTGTCATGGCGCTCATTGAGCGGGGAAAGGCTGAGGGGCAGATCGCCGGCGATGACGTGCGTCGGGCCTTCGAAGCTGACCAGATTCCGGCCACTCAGTGGAAGAACGTACTGCGCAGCCTCAACCAGATCCTCGAGGAAGAGGGTGTGACGCTGATGGTCAGTGCCGCAGAACCCAAGCGCACCCGCAAGAGCGTCGCAGCGAAGAGCCCCGCCAAGCGCACCGCCACCAAGTCGGTCGCCAAGGCGGTGACCAGCAGGAAGGCAGCCGCTCCCGCCGCTCCGGCAGCGCCCGCCGCCGAGGCCGCCGAGGAAGAGGCGCCGGTCAAGAAGGCCGCTGCGAAGAAGACCACCGCCAAGAAGACGGCGGCGAAGAAGACCACCGCGAAGAAGGCGGCGGCGAAGAAGGCGACCGCCAAGAAGGACGAGGCGGACCTTCCCGAGGACGAGGCGATCGAGGAGCCGAAGGCCGCCTCCGAGGAGCCCGAGGGCACCGAGAGCGCCGGATTCGTGCTCTCCGACGAGGACGAGGACGACGCCCCCGCGCAGCAGGTCGCCGCGGCCGGCGCCACCGCCGACCCCGTCAAGGACTACCTCAAGCAGATCGGCAAGGTCCCCCTGCTCAACGCCGAGCAGGAGGTCGAGCTGGCCAAGCGCATCGAGGCGGGTCTCTTCGCCGAGGACAAGCTGGCCAACTCCGACAAGCTCGCCCCCAAGCTCAAGCGCGAGCTGGAGATCATCGCCGAGGACGGCCGCCGCGCCAAGAACCACCTCCTGGAGGCCAACCTCCGCCTGGTGGTCTCCCTGGCCAAGCGCTACACCGGCCGCGGCATGCTCTTCCTGGACCTCATCCAGGAGGGCAACCTCGGTCTGATCCGCGCGGTGGAGAAGTTCGACTACACCAAGGGCTACAAGTTCTCCACGTACGCCACCTGGTGGATTCGGCAGGCGATCACCCGCGCCATGGCCGACCAGGCCCGCACCATCCGCATCCCGGTGCACATGGTCGAGGTCATCAACAAGCTGGCCCGCGTCCAGCGCCAGATGCTCCAGGACCTGGGCCGCGAGCCCACCCCGGAGGAGTTGGCCAAGGAACTCGACATGACCCCCGAGAAGGTCATCGAGGTCCAGAAGTACGGGCGCGAGCCGATCTCCCTGCACACCCCGCTCGGCGAGGACGGCGACAGCGAGTTCGGTGACCTCATCGAGGACTCCGAGGCGGTCGTCCCGGCCGACGCCGTCAGCTTCACGCTCCTCCAGGAGCAGCTCCACTCGGTGCTCGACACCCTGTCCGAGCGCGAGGCCGGCGTCGTCTCCATGCGCTTCGGCCTCACCGACGGCCAGCCGAAGACCCTGGACGAGATCGGCAAGGTCTACGGCGTGACGCGCGAGCGCATCCGCCAGATCGAGTCGAAGACCATGTCGAAGCTCCGCCACCCCTCCCGCTCGCAGGTCCTGCGCGACTACCTGGACTGACCGGAAAACCGATCAAGGCCCTGGCCCGCGCTCATGGCGCAGGCCAGGGCCTTTTTCGAAAGCTGGTGTGGCAATCGTCCATCGGAGCCGTGCGGCCGGCTCCGGCCCGTCGCAGACCCGGTGGTGGAGCACGGCCTCTTCGACCAGCAGGGCGAAGCGGTGGTTGCCTTCGTGGACGACGCGGGAGCGGGCCGTCCGGGCCCGGACGGCGTCGGCCACGTCGTCAGTGCGGGCGGCCTGGGCGGTGGACAGTGGCGACTCGGGCATGAACTCGCTTCTCGGACGGTGTACTTCTCGTGTGGGACGGCCCGTTCCCAGACGGCTTCGAAGGCATACGAGCAGAGGCCGGCCCTGGATGACGAGATCCTGCGTTTCCGCGTCCACCCACACTGCCGGGCAGCCGTGATCTCCGGACTCGGGGTCCCTCCCGAGGAACCGTGGACGCATGGCCCCGCCTCAAGTCGAGCCGGGTCGCGGTCGGTTGCGCGCGGCTTCACGGGCTCCCGACCGGGGCGTCGAGGCTGTTCAAGGGGGATGTGCGACCGGGTGCGACTTCTTGGACCGGCCGCGTCCCCGCGCTCTACCGTCCTCGGGCGGTTGTCACGGCTCCGGGGAGACACGATGGGTCATACGACGACTCAGGAGCCGTTGGTGGACCTGCCGGTGGTCTTCAAGGCACGGTTCTTGCTGGACTGTGCCCCCGGCCCTGGGCTGCGAGACGTGCCGGACGAAGTGGCGGGAGCCTCAGAGCCACCGAGGAGTCTGGGGACTTCTGGCAGGCCACCGGTGACGATGGACACGCGGACGTACCGGGACGGCCGCGAGGCCGCCGACGACGCGGCGGAGGCCGTCCGGGCAGCCCTGGCCGGACTGGGCCTGCCGGAACGGGTCCGGGGCAGCGCGCCCGATGGTCACCCACAGCGGCAAGCCGCACGTGCACCTGGGCATGGCGCGCGCCGAGGCCGCCGAGAGGATCGCGCAGGCCATCGAGATCGCCGAGCCCGGCACCCCGGCCGGGACACACATGCCGCGTGTGGGGGCCGGTCTGGGGGTGTGCGGGTGCGGGGTGGGGTGGAGTGGATCACTCTGGGTGTTCCTTGGTCACCTGGGAGTGAGGAGTCCGTATGTGCCGTCTGCCCGTCCGCGCACTGGTCCGGCCGCTGGCCGGGCCACTGGTCCTGGCCGCCGCCGCGACCGCGATACCGCCGGCCTCGGCCGCACCGGCCGCCGCCGGGAGCGTCGTCGTCGGCGGTTTCCCGGTGGACGTGGCGGACAGTCCGTGGACGGTGGCCCTGGCCAGCCGTGACCGGTTCGGCGGTACGCGGGCGGGGCAGTTCTGCGGGGCGGTGGCCATCGGGCGGACCACCGTCCTCACCGCCGCTCACTGCCTGGGCGGCCAGGTCCTCGGGGCCTCCCCCGAGCGGGTGAGGGACCTGAAGGTCATCGCGGGCCGCACCCAGCTCCACTCCGGCAAGGGCCGCGAGATCCCGGTGCGCCGTATCTGGGTGAATCCGGATCACGACCCCGCGACCAACTCCGGAGACTTCGCCCTGCTGACCCTCTCCGAGGCGCTGCCCGCCGGATCGTCCATCGGGATGGCCGCCGAGGGCGACGCCGCCTACGCCCCGGACACGGCGGCGCTGGTGTACGGCTGGGGCGACGACTCGGGCTCCGGGGACTACGCGAACGGGCTGCGCGCGGCGCGGGTGCGGGTCCTGCCGGACGCGCTGTGCGAGCGGGCCTACCCGGGCGACAGCCGGGGCAGCTACCGCGCCGGGACGATGCTGTGCGCCGGCGATCAGGCCGGCGGGCGGGACGCCTGCCAGGGGGACAGCGGCGGGCCGCTGGTCGCCCGGGGGAGGCTCATCGGCCTGGTCTCCTGGGGGAGCGGCTGCGGGCGCGCGGACAGTCCCGGGGTGTACACCCGGATCTCGGCCGTCCTGCGCGCACTGGGCTGGGACACGCCTTCCCAGTCGGCACAGTCGGCGCAGTCGGCCACGGAGCGCCCCTCGGACGCCGCCTCGGGTGCCGCCTCCGACACGGTGGGCGACGGGACGGGTACCGCCACGGCGTCGGGCGACGGCCTCACCGACGGCGCCTCCGGCAACTCGGCCAAGAGCCCCGCCGCTCCCGGCGCGGGCCCGTCCGCGCTGCCGTCTCCGGCGGTCCCCGAGGACCCGCGGGCGCGGGCTTCCTCGGCCCCGTCCGGGGAGGCTTCCGGCGAGCGGCCGGCCCAGTCCCCGGCGGACACGCTCACCAACGCCCCCGAGGGCGCCTCTGCGGCCCCCGGGGAGGGTGCCGCAGGTGAGACTCCCACGTCCCGGCGGCAGGGCGCCTGAAGGGCCTGGAGCGCCCCCGGACACGAGTGACGGGTGGCCGCCTCTGTGATCCAGAGGCGGCCACCCGTCAGGCCTGAGGCGGCTCGCTCGTCGTGGGGGCGCGAAAGGTCAGCGCTCGTCCTGGGGGGCGGGAGCAGACGCCGGCGTCAGCCGCTCCGTCTCGTCCTGTATCTCAGCGGCGATCTTCTTGAGTTCCGGCTCGAACTTGCGACCGTGGTGGGCGCAGAAGAGCAGTTCTCCGCCGCTCAGCAGGACGACGCGCAGATACGCCTGGGCGCCGCAGCGGTCGCAACGGTCAGCGGCCGTCAGCGGGCTCGCGGAAGTCAGAACAGTAGTCACGTCGCCTCTTCTCTAGCTCGACGAGCTGTCGTACCAGGGTCAACATCCAACCAGCCTCGAAACGTTCCCGCTCGGGGCTTTTCCTCGAAAAAATCTTTCGGTGGGGCTGGCTGCTGCCGGTTGGCGGCGAATGTGCCGTAGTGCGTGTCTCTGTGTCGTACGGTTTCGCGCGGTCGGTCGGTGTCGGTCCCGCCGGCTGGATTGCCGGTTTGTTCATGAGGACGTGCCCGGAGCCTAAATGGTTCATGCCTCGAAGGGAACGTGATGTGTACTTCACTCCCCCGGGGGATCGAACAGGCATACGACTCTGGACTAGGGTGGGTTCCGGGCGAGGGTGGTGTGACAACGGCTCTACCAGGGCTCGGTACCCTCCTACCGGTGAACGAAGCCACGGCCTTACCCAGTGGGGCCCCATCTGAAATTCAGCGAGGAGCGAACCGCGTGACCGCCGAGACGTCCGTGCCGTCCACTGCGCTGCTGGCAGGAGCAGACCGGGACGGGTCCAACTACACCGCTCGGCACCTTCTCGTCCTCGAAGGGCTCGAGGCCGTGCGCAAGCGGCCCGGCATGTACATCGGATCGACCGACAGCCGCGGTCTGATGCACTGCCTGTGGGAGATCATCGACAACTCCGTGGACGAGGCCCTCGGTGGCTACTGCGACCACATCGAGGTCGTCCTCCACGACGACGCCTCGGTCGAGGTCCGGGACAACGGCCGCGGCATCCCCGTCGACGTGGAGCCCAAGACCGGCCTGTCCGGCGTCGAGGTCGTCATGACCAAGCTGCACGCCGGCGGCAAGTTCGGCGGTGGCTCCTACGCGGCCTCCGGCGGTCTGCACGGCGTCGGCGCCTCCGTGGTGAACGCCCTCTCCGGCCGGCTGGACGTCGAGATCGACCGCGCCGGCCACACCCACGCCATCAGCTTCCGCCGCGGTGTCCCCGGCGCCTTCGCGGCCATGGGGCCGGACGCCAGGTTCGAGGCCCAGGGCGGACTGCGCAAGGGCAAGAAGATCCCCAAGAGCCGCACCGGCACCCGCGTGCGGTACTGGGCGGACCGGCAGATCTTCCTCAAGGACGCCCGGCTCTCCCTGGAGCACCTGCACCAGCGCGCCCGCCAGACCGCCTTCCTGGTGCCCGGCCTGACCATCGTCGTCCGCGACGAGCTGGGCCTCGGCGACGGCGGCAGCAAGGGCGAGGAGTCCTTCCGCTTCGACGGGGGCATCAGCGAGTTCTGCGAGTTCCTCGCGTCCGACCGGCCCGTCTGCGACGTGCTCCGCTTCAGCGGACAGGGCGCCTTCAAAGAGACCGTCCCGGTCCTGGACGAGCACGGCCAGATGACCCCCACCGAGGTCACCCGCGACCTCGGCGTCGACGTCGCCATGCGCTGGGGGACGGGGTACGACACCACGGTCCGCTCCTTCGTCAACATCATCGCCACCCCCAAGGGCGGCACCCACGTGGCCGGCTTCGAGCAGGCCGTCGCCAAGACGATGAACGAGGTGCTGCGCACCAAGAAGATGCTCCGGGTCGCCGAGGACGACATCGTCAAGGACGACGCCCTGGAGGGGCTGACCGCGGTCGTGACGGTCCGGCTGGCCGAGCCGCAGTTCGAGGGCCAGACCAAGGAGGTCCTCGGCACCTCGGCGGCCCGCCGCATCGTGAACAACGTCGTCACCAAGGAACTCAAGGCGTTCCTGACCTCCACCAAGCGCGACGACGCCCAGCAGGCGCGCGTCGTCCTGGAGAAGGCCGTCGCCGCCGCCCGTACCCGTATCGCCGCCCGTCAGCACAAGGACGCCCAGCGCCGCAAGACGGCCCTGGAGTCCTCCTCGCTCCCCGCGAAGCTGGCCGACTGCCGCAGCGACGACGTGGACCGCAGCGAGCTGTTCATCGTCGAGGGCGACTCCGCTCTCGGTACGGCCAAGCTCGCCCGGAACTCCGAGTTCCAGGCGCTGCTGCCGATTCGCGGCAAGATCCTCAACGTGCAGAAGTCGTCCGTGACCGACATGCTCAAGAACGCCGAGTGCGGCGCGATCATCCAGGTCATAGGAGCCGGGTCCGGCCGGACCTTCGACATCGACGCGGCCCGGTACGGCAAGATCATCATGATGACCGACGCCGATGTGGACGGCTCCCACATCCGCACCCTGCTGCTGACCCTCTTCCACCGCTACATGCGGCCCATGGTCGAGGCCGGCCGGGTCTTCGCCGCGGTGCCGCCGCTGCACCGCATCGAGCTGGTGCAGCCCAAGAAGGGCCAGGACAAGTACGTCTACACGTACTCCGACCGCGAGCTGCGCGACAAGCTCATGCAGTTCCAGACCAAGAACATCCGCTACAAGGACTCCATCCAGCGGTACAAGGGCCTGGGCGAGATGGACGCCGACCAGCTCGCCGAGACCACCATGGACCCGCGCCGCCGCACCCTGCGCCGGATCAACCTCACCGACCTGGAGTCCGCGGAGAACGTCTTCGACCTGCTGATGGGCAATGACGTCGCCCCCCGCAAGGAGTTCATCTCCAGCTCGGCTGCCACGCTGGACCGCTCGCGCATCGACGCCTAGCCGCGGCCGCGACCGCGACCACCCGGCAGGGGCCACGGGAGTCTCCCGTGGCCCCTGTTGCGTATGCGCCCGGTGAGGCGAGAGGGGTCAACGCCCCCACGCGGACGGCCCGTTACCCGGAACGGAAGGGACCGGTGGGATCATCGGCGACATACGTCACCTGATGGGGTGAAGTGCGGGGGGAAGGGGCGCGGGGGATCTTTCGGTTCTGCCCATCCTTGGGTATGCAGCCAAGCAACGATCTCCACCACGCCGCCGGAGGAGGTCCCGCGCGCACCGCCGGCCACACGGCCGGCCGGGGCCGGGCCCTCGCCGAGGCACCCGCGGACCCGGGGTACGACGACCCCTGGTACGACGCCCTCGCCTCCAACTGGGGCGAGGCGGCGGCCCCGGGAGGTCCCGCGGCGGCGGTGCCGTCGACGCGCCCGGACCGGGAGCCCCCGGCGCCCCGGGGCACGGCCGACGTGTACCTGGAGGTCCAGCGCTCCACCGCCTTCCAGGAGGTCCGCGCCCGGTACCGGAGATTCGTCGTCCCCGCCGTCACCGGCTTCTTCCTCTGGTACGTCGCCTACGTGGTGGCCGCCACGGCCGCCCCCGGCCTGATGGCCCGCCCCGTGGCCGGCGCGGTCAACGTGGCGATGGTCGCCGGGCTCGGGCAGTTCCTCACCACGTTCCTGCTCACCTGGGCCTACGCCCGCCACGCGCGGCTGCGCCGGGACCGTGCCGCCCTCGACCTGCGCTGGGACACCCAGGAGCTGACCCGCGGCCTCCAGAGCGGGGCGTCGTGAACGCCGACCACGAGAGACTGGCCCTGCTCCTCTGCAGCTCCTTCATCGCCGTCACCCTGGCGATCACCACCTGGGCCGGGCGCAAACGCCGGGGCTCCGCCGAGGAGTTCTACACCGGCGGGCGTCTGTTCACCCCGATGGAGAATGGTTTTGCCATCAGCGGCGACTACATGTCGGCCGCCTCCTTCCTCGGCATCTCCGGCCTCATCGCCCTCAACGGCTACGACGGCATGCTCTACTCGGTGGGCTTCCTGGTGGCCTGGCTGGTCGTCCTGATGCTCGTCGCCGAACTGGTCCGCAACTGCGGCCGGTTCACCCTCGCCGACGTCGTCGCCGCGCGCATGCGCGAGCGGCCGGTGCGGATCGCCACCGGCGCCTCCTCGGTCACCGTCTCCGTGCTCTACCTGGTCGCCCAGATGGTCGGCGCCGGCAGCCTCGTCGCCCTCCTGCTCGGCGGCACCGGCGAGGCGGCCCGCACCTGGACCGTCATCGGCGTCGGCGCGCTCATGGTGGTCTACGTGTCGCTGGGCGGGATGCGGGCCACCACCTGGATTCAGATCGTCAAGGCCGTCCTGCTGCTCGGCGGCACCCTCACCCTCACCGCGCTCGTCCTGGTCCGCTTCCACGGCGACCTGGACCGGCTGCTGCGCACCGCGGCCGAACGCAGCGGACACGGGGAGGCGTTCCTCGCACCGGGCCTCGCCTACGGCGGCGACTGGACCTCCCGCGTCGACTTCATGAGCCTCGGACTGGCGCTCGTGCTGGGCACCGCGGGGCTCCCGCACATCCTGTCCCGCTTCTACACCGTGCCCACCGCCCGCGCGGCCCGGCGCTCGGCCGTCTGGTCCATCGGCCTCATCGGCACCTTCTACCTGATGACGATCGTGCTCGGCTTCGGCGCCGCCGCCCTCGTCGGACCGGACGCCGTCCGCGCCTCCAACGCCGCCGGGAACACGGCCGTCCCGCTGCTCGCGCTCGACCTGGGCGGCGGCGCCGACTCGACCGGCGGCACCGTGCTCTTCGCGGTCGTCGCCGCCGTCGCCTTCGCCACCATCCTCGCGGTGGTCGCCGGCGTCACCCTGGCCTCCTCGGCCTCCGTCGCCCACGACCTCTACGCCGGCCTGCGCCGCCCGTCCGGACGCCGGCGCGGCGAGGTCACCGTGGCGCGGATCGCCGCCGTCGGCATCGGCGGGGTCGCCATCGGCCTCGGGCTGCTCGCCCGCGACCTCAACGTCGCCTTCCTGGTGGGCCTCGCCTTCGCGGTCGCCGCCTCCGCCAACCTGCCGGTGCTGCTCTACACGCTGTTCTGGCGCGGTTTCACCACCCGCGGTGCCGTGTGGGCCGTCTACGGCGGGCTCGTGCCGGCCGTCGTCCTCGTCCTGCTCTCGCCCGTGGTCTCCGGCAGCCCGCAGTCCCTCTTCCCGGGCGCCGACTTCCACCTCTTCCCGCTCCAGAACCCGGGCCTGATCTCCATCCCGCTGGGCTTCGCCGCGGGATGGATCGGCACCGTCACCTCGGCCGAACCACCGGACGAGGCCCGGCACGCCGAGGTCGAGGTGCGCTCCCTGACCGGCGCGGGGGCGGTGTAGCGGACGGCGGGGGCGGGGCCGGAACCGGGACCGGGAACGGGGGCGAGACCGGTGGCGGGGCCGGGCGCCGGCCGGATCAGGTGCCGGACGCCCACTCGTAGAGGTGCTCCGGTCGGCCGGCCTCGCCGTACTTGAGGGTGAGCCGGGCCCGGCCGGTGCGCTCCAGGAGCTTGAGGTAGCGCTGGGCGGTCTGGCGGCTCACCCCGGTCCGGTCCGCGATCTCCTGCGCGGAGAGCGGCCCGCCCGCCTTCACCAGGCACTGCCGGACCAGTTCGGCGGTGGTGGGGGAGTGTCCCTTGGGCAGCCCCGGCTGCGAGGGCGCCGACAGCGCGCCGAAGATGCGGTCCACCTCGGCCTGCTCGGCCTTGCCGCCGCCCTCCATGGTCCGATGCAGCCCCGCGTAAGCCTCCAGCCGGGACCGCAGCCCCGTGAACGTGAACGGCTTGACCAGATACTGCAACGCCCCGTGCCGCATCGCGGCCTGGACCGTCGACACGTCCCGCGCCGCCGTCACCATGATCACGTCGGTCTGGTGGCCGCGCCGCCGCATCTCCCGGACCACCTCCAGCCCGGTCCGGTCGGGCAGGTAGTGGTCGAGCAGGACCAGGTCCACGCGGGGCAGCGTCTCCAGCGCGCGCAGGGCGTCCCCGGCGTTGTGCGCCTCCCCGGCGACGTGGAAGCCGGGCACCTTGCCGACGTAGGCGGTGTTGACCCGGGCGACCCGTGTGTCGTCGTCCACGACCAGGACCTCGATCATCGGGACTCCTCCTCGGCGGCGGTACGGAACACGGCGGTGTCGGTGGTGGTGGGGCCGGTGCCTGCTGTACGGACCCTGGTGGCGGGCTCGGCCCCCGGCTCGGGACCGGGCTCCGGCTCGGGCCCTGCCTCCGGCTCCGGCCCCGGCTCCGACTCCGGCTCCGGCGGGGTGAGTGCCTCGGGCAGGACCACGACGAACTCCGCGCCCCCGCCCCGCGCCTCGACCGCGACGGCGCTGCCGCCCTGCCGTTCGGCGAGCCTGCGGACCAGGGACAGCCCGATCCCGCGCGGACGGTGCGCGGGCGGCTCCTTCGTGGACCAGCCCTCCGTGAAGACCAGTTCCCGGCGCTCCGGAGGGATGCCGGGCCCGGTGTCGCGCACCCGCAGCGTCGCGGACCGCCCCTCGGCCCGCACCTCGACCTCCACGCGCGCGTGGGGGGTGCCCGCGACCGCTTCCAGCGCGTTGTCGACCAGGTTCCCGACGATCGTGGCCAGCCCACGGGGATCGACGAGGCGGTCCGGCAGCCGGGTCCGGTCCGACACCCACAGGGCCACACCGCGCTCGGCGGCGACGGTCGCCTTGCCGACCAGCAGCGCGGCGAGGAGCGGGTCCCGGATGCGCTCGGCGATCTGCTCCGCGGTGGCCCGGTGGTCGCCGACGACCTCGCCGACGAACTCCACGGCCTCCTCGTACATCTCCAGTTCGAGCAGGCCCAGCAGGGTGTGCATGCGGTTGGCGTGCTCGTGGTCCTGGGCGCGCAGGGCGTCGATCAGGCCGCGGGTGGAGTCCAGTTCCCGGCCGAGCTGTTCCAGTTCGGTGCGGTCGCGCAGGGTGGCGACGGCGCCGCCGTCGTCGGTGGGCATCCGGTTGGCGACCAGGACGCGCCGGCCGCGCACCGTCAGCAGGTCGGTGCCGGTCACGCGCCCGGCCAGGACGTCGGCGGTGCGGCCGGCGCCGAGCGCCTCGTCGGGCCCGCGGCCGACCGCCTCGCCGCCGATGTCCAGCAGGCGCTGCGCCTCGTCGTTGAGGAGGCGGATACGGCCGCCGCGGTCCAGGGCGACGACGCCCTCCCGGATGCCGTGCAGCATGGCCTCCCGCTCGGCGAGGAGCGAGGCGATGTCGGAGAAGGCCAGGTCGCGGGTCTGCCGCTGGACCCGGCGCGAGACCAGCCAGGCGGCCAGCGCGCCGACGGCCAGGGCGCCGCCCGCGTACGCGAGCAGACCGGGGATGGCGTGGATCAGCCGCGCCCGCACGCTGTCGTAGGCGATGCCGACCGAGACGGCGCCCACGATGGTGCCGTCGCCGTCGCGCAACGGAACCTTGCCGCGGGCGGAGCGGCCCAGGGTGCCGCTGTCGATCTCCATGACCTCGTGCCCGGCCAGCGCGTCCCCGGGGTCGGTGGAGACCACCTCGCCGATCCGCCCGGGGTCGGTGTGCGACCAGCGCACCCCGCGCCGGTCCATCACGACGACGTACTCGGCCTGCGTGGCCTTGCGGATCAGCTCGGCCTCCCGCTGCACCGGCCCGTCCGGCGTCGGCGGGGTGCGCAGGTCCCGCACGATCTGCGGCTGCTGCGCGGTGGTCTGCGCGATGGCCAGGGCCCGGCGCATCGCCTGGTCGTCGAGCTGATCGCCGAGCGGCGCGAGGAAGAGGCCCGTGGCGAGCACCGTGACCCCCGCGGCCACCGCGAGCTGCATCAGCAGCACCTGCGAGAAGACCCGGCGGGGCAGGCCGAGTCGCAGGCGCCGGGTGGGGGGAGTGGCACTCATAGCCCTGAACCGTACGTGGGTACGGGCGGCGGGGCGTAGAGGGGTGCGGGGTCCCTCCGGGAGGGCCGGCCGGAAGGGGGCGTGCGCCCAGCCGGGGCGGGGAGAGCGCCGAGGGCCTTCCCTCTGCCCGGCGGGGCGGGGGCTCGGGGCATCGCGCGGGGCGCCTGGTCGGCGAGGCGGCTTGCCCGGCGCCGGATCTGTCGGCCGGAGAGGTCGCCTCCCTGGCGGGAACGGGAAGCCATCCGGGGCGGGAACGGGAAGCCGTCCGGCGGGGGATCGTCTCGGCGGGAGAGACGGCCCGTCCGTTACGGACCGCGCCGGCCGGAGCGGCCCGCCTCCCCGGCGGGAGCGCGGCGGGCACCCGGCGGGAGCGCCGGGGTCACCGAAGCTCGGCTCCGCCCCGCCCCGGCGGACCCGGTCTCCGTACGACGCCCGCCGTCCCGGTGAGCCGGTCTCCGTGCGACGCCTGCCGTCCCGCCGTCCCGGCCTCTGTACGACGCCCGCCGTCCCGCCGTCCCGGCCTCTGTACGACGCCCGCCGTCCCGGCGAGCCCGGCCCCAGCACGACGCCCGCCGTCCCGGCGAGCCCGGGGCCCCCGCAAGGCGACCGCCGTCAGCGCTCAGGTCGGCGCCCGGTCAGCCCGCCAGGGCTGCCGTCACCAGCAGTTCGCGTACCGCCGTGACCTCCATGCGGGCGGGCGTGCCCAGTACCGACGCCCCGCAGCTCTCCGGGCGCGGGGGCTGTGCGGCGCCCTGGGCGACGTGGACCCGCCAGTGCCGGCCGTCCACGTGGGCCACCGTGACCTCCCAGCCCGGCGCCGCCCCGCCCCCGTGGGCCCCGTCCCGTACCACGTCGGTGCGGACGACGATCAGTGCCTCGGCGGCGTCCACCCCGGCCGTGGAGCGCACCGCCAGCTCGGCGGCCTGGCCGGGCCGGTCCCACGCGGAGTTGCCGCGGCATCCGTCGACCTCGATCCGGGCCTCCCGCACCCCGTGCAGGATCTCCCGGACGTCGGCGGCCGTGATCCGGCCGTAGGCGTATCCGTACGGCAGGACGAGCATCGTCGGCGAGAAGCGGTGGCCGCCCAGGTGGGTGACCTCCCAGACCCCCTCGACGCCGGAGGCCGCCAGCTCCGCCGCCAGCGGACGGCCGAGCAGCGCGCAGCACCGGTCGCGTTTGCCGTTGGTGCAGACGAGCGCCAGCGGCGCACCGGTGTGGGGCCCTCCGCCCAGCACCGCGTCGAAGGTGCGGCGGTCGCCGCGGCCCAGGGCGGCGAAGTCCAGCCCGAGCAGCAGCCGCGGGTCGGTCACCGTGGCGCTGCGCAGCCACACGCCGCCGGGCGTGGTGTGCGCGGCGTACACACGGCGCTCGGCGCCGGTGCCGCGGTCGGCGTGGCGGCCGGGGCGGCGGATGAGCGCGACGCGCACGCCCGTCCCCTTGGCGGCGTTCTCCAGCGCGCGGCCCACCACCGGGTCCAGGTGGCTGGAAGTGAGCGCCTTGGCGCCCCACGGGCCGGGCTGTTCGAGCAGAAGCCAGGTCCTCGCGGCGGGCGCGGTGCCCGAAAGGGGCTCGTCGAGGTCCTGGGAGACGGTTGAGCACGTACTCACGCAGGTGAGCCTAACCTGAGTTGAGGCGAGGTGACTTCCAGCCGCGCCTGGGCGTTACTCCGACCGGGTGGTCGTACGCGCGCCCCTCTGAGGCCGTACGCCCTCGTCAGAGGCCCTGTCGGGGGCTCCGGGAGGCCGGGCGGCTCGTATGCTGAACAGGCGGTTCCGCGAGGGGCGCGGAACCGGAACGCACGGGTGAGAGAGAGGTCGCACGGTGGGGCAGCGCCCGACTCCGCAGCAGATCCCGGTGGTCGTCCTCGCCGGATTCCTCGGCTCCGGCAAGACCACCCTGCTCAACCACCTCCTCCATCGCAGCGGGGGCAGCCGGATCGGCGCCATCGTCAACGACTTCGGTTCCATCGAGATCGACGCGATGGCCGTCGCGGGCGCGCTCGGCGACTCCACCGTCTCGCTCGGCAACGGCTGCCTGTGCTGCGCCGTCGACGCGAGCGAACTGGACGTCTACCTGGAGCGGCTGGCCCGCCCCGACACCGGCGTCGACGTGATCGTCATCGAGGCGAGCGGCCTCGCCGAACCGCAGGAACTGGTGCGCATGCTGCTCGCCAGCGACCAGCCCCGGGTCGTCTACGGCGGGCTCGTCGAGGTCGTCGACGCCGCGGAGTTCGACGGCACCCGCGCCCGCCACCCCGAGATCGACCGGCACCTCGCGCTGGCCGACCTCGTCGTGGTCAACAAGACCGACCGGGCCCCGGACGCCGAACGCGTCCTCGACCTGGTCCGCTCCCTCGCCGACGGCGCCGCCGTGGTGCCGGCCGTCTACGGCCGGATCGACCCGGAGTTCCTCTTCGACTGCAAGCCGAGCGAGGAGCGCGTCGGCCAGCTCTCCTTCGACGACCTGCACGAACCCGGCGCGGACGGCGACCACGCCGACCACGTGCACGCGGCCTACGACACCCTGTCCTTCGTCTCCGGCCCGCCCCTCGACCCGCGCCGGCTGATGCGGTTCCTGGACGGCCGGCCCGACGGCCTGTACCGGATCAAGGGGTACGTCGACTTCGGCCCGCACGATCCCCGCAACCGGTACGCCGTGCACGCCGTCGGGCGCTTCCTGCGCTTCCGCCCCGAGCCCTGGCCGCCGGGCGAGCCCCGCCGCAGCCAACTGGTCCTCATCGGCACCGGCATCGACGGCCCGGCCCTCGCCGGGGAACTCGACGCGTGCCGCAGCGAGGCCCCCGAGCCGGACGAGCACGCCATGTGGGGGGTGCTGCGCTACGTCCCGGACCCGGAGGACGAGGAGCCGGCGCCGCCCACGGGCCGCCCGGAGACCTACGGGACCGACGGCATCGACGGCACCGACGGGACCTACGACACGGTCGTACCCTCCGGGCCGCCCGGGGACCCAGGGGACCCCGAGGACCCGGAGGACTACGGCTTCTAGCCAGGCGCCCCCGCCACCACCCCCACCGTCTGGGGCAGCGACACGCCCGAGCCGTCACGGCGCGGGTCGGTCTCCGGGAGCTGCGCCGGGGAGCCGTTCTTCTGCACGGCCTTGGCCGGGGACGCGCCCGCCCAGGCCAGGGCGAGGCAGTCCTCGCCCTTCAGGAAGCGCTGGCAGCGCACCCCGCCGGTGGCCCGGCCCTTGCGCGGATACTGGTCGAACGGGGTCAGCTTGGCCGTGGTCTGGACGGAGTCGTCGAGGGTGCCGCGCGAGCCCGCGACGGTGAGGACCACCGCGTCCGCCGCCGGGTCGACCACCGTGAAGGAGATGACCTTCGCGCCCTGGGAGAGCTTGACGCCCGCCATGCCGCCCGCGGGCCTGCCCTGCGGGCGGACCTGGGACGCCTGGTAGCGCAGCAGATGCGCGTCGTCGGTGATGAAGACGAGGTCCTCCTCGCCGGTGCGCAGCTCGGCCGCGCCGACGATCCGGTCGCCCTCCTTGAGGGTGATGACCTCCAACTCGTCCTTGCTCGACGGGTAGTCGGGCACCACCCGCTTGACCACACCCTGCTCGGTGCCGAGCGCGAGCCCCTGCGAGGACTCGTCCAGCGTGGTCAGGCAGACCACGCTCTCGTCGCCCTCCAGGGAGACGAACTCCGCCAGCGGCGCCCCGCCCGACAGGTTCGGTGTGGGCATCGGCTCGGGGAGCTGCGGCAGGTCCACCACGTTGACCCGCAGCAGCCGTCCTGCGGAGGTGACCACGCCGACCTCGCCGCGGATCGTGGCGGGCACCGCGGAGACGACGAGGTCGTGCGGGACGCGCTTGGCTCCGCCGTCCGAGGCCAGGGGCCGGTCGTCGGCGGTGCGGGCCAGCAGGCCGGTGGAGGAGAGCAGCACCCGGCACGGGTCGTCGGCCACCTGGAGCGGCACGGCGGCCACCGAGGCCCCGCTGGACTCCCGGAGGACCGTACGCCGGTCGGTGCCGAACTTCTTGGCCACCGCCGCCAGTTCGCCCGAGACCAGCTTGCGCAGCTCCGCGTCGGAATCGAGGATGCGGGTCAGCTCCGCGATCTCCTCGGTGAGCCGCTCCTTCTCCGCCTCCAGCTCGATCCGGTCGAACTTGGTCAGCCGCCGCAGCGGCGTGTCCAGGATGTACTGGGTCTGCACGTCGCTCAGCCCGAAGCGCTCGATCAGGCGCTCCTTGGCCTGCGCCGAGTTCTCGCTGGAGCGGATGAGGCGGATGACCTCGTCGATGTCGACGAGCGCGGTGAGCAGGCCCTCGACCAGGTGCAGGCGGTCGCGGCGCTTGCCGCGCCGGAACTCGCTGCGGCGCCGCACCACGGTGAAGCGGTGGTCGAGGTAGACCTCCAGCAGCTCCTTGAGGCCCAGGGTGAGCGGCTGGCCGTCCACCAGGGCCACGTTGTTGATGCCGAAGGACTCCTCCATGGCGGTCAGCTTGTAGAGCTGCTCCAGGACCGCCTCCGGCACGAAGCCGTTCTTGATCTCGATGACCAGGCGGAGCCCGTGCGCGCGGTCGGTGAGGTCCTTGACGTCGGCGATGCCCTGGAGCTTCTTCGAGCCCACCAGGTCCTTGATCTTGGCGATCACCTTCTCCGGGCCGACCGCGAAGGGCAGCTCCGTGACGACCAGGCCCTTGCGGCGGGCGGTCACCGTCTCCACCGACACCGTGGCGCGGATCTTGAAGGTGCCGCGGCCGGTCTCGTAGGCGTCCCGGATGCCGGAGAGGCCGACGACCTGGCCGCCGGTGGGCAGGTCGGGGCCCGGCACGTGCTTCATCAGGGCGTCGAGGTCGGCGTGCGGGTAGCGGATCAGGTGCCGGGCGGCGGCGATGACCTCGCGCAGGTTGTGCGGCGGCATGTTGGTGGCCATGCCGACGGCGATGCCGGAGGCGCCGTTGACCAGCAGGTTGGGGAAGGCGGCGGGCAGCGCCGCCGGTTCCCGCTCCTGGCCGTCGTAGTTGGGCGCGAAGTCGACCGTGTCCTCGTCGATGGACTCGGTCATCAGACTGGTGGCCGCGGCCATCCGGCACTCGGTGTACCGCATCGCGGCCGGCGGGTCGTCGTTGCCCAGCGAACCGAAGTTGCCGTGGCCGTCCACCAGCGGCACCCGCATGGAGAAGGGCTGCGCCATGCGCACCAGCGCGTCGTAGATCGAGGCGTCGCCGTGCGGGTGGAGCTTGCCCATCACCTCGCCGACCACGCGGGCGCACTTGACGTAACCGCGCTCGGGGCGCAGGCCCATCTCGTTCATCTGGTAGACGATGCGGCGGTGCACCGGCTTGAGGCCGTCGCGTGCGTCCGGCAGGGCACGGGAGTAGATGACCGAGTACGCGTACTCGAGGAAGGAGCCCTGCATCTCGTCGACGACGTCGATGTCGAGGATCTTCTCCTCGTACGCGTCGTCGGGCGGCGGGGTCTTCGTACTACGGCGGGCCATCGCTGCCGGCTCCTTGCTGAAGCGTGGACGGGGATCTGACGCGGACCATTGTGGACCGGGGCACCGACAGGGACCGACGGGGTCGCGTCACCGTCGGCCCGCCCGGCGCCGATCCGCAGCGTACGCCCTCGGCACCGGCACGCTCGCCACGGTCATCTCGCTGAGGGCGTACGAGGTGCGGGAACTTCACCGGCCGCCCGCGCGCTTGCATACAGTGGCGGGAACGGCGGGAATGCCGCAGTTCCGCGCGGTTCCGCAGAGTTTTTCGCGAGCGAAGGGACGTACATGCCCATGGGTCACACGGCCACAGCCCAGGCAGGCTCCGGGGGCCTGACAGCGACCGAGCACCGCCTGGCCAACGGCCTGCGCGTGGTGCTCTCCGAGGACCACCTGACCCCGGTCGCCGCGGTGTGCCTCTGGTACGACGTCGGTTCGCGCCACGAGGTCAAGGGACGCACCGGTCTGGCTCACCTCTTCGAGCACCTGATGTTCCAGGGCTCCGGACAGGTCAAGGGCAACGGGCACTTCGAACTGGTGCAGGGGGCCGGCGGCTCGCTCAACGGCACCACCAGCTTCGAGCGCACCAACTACTTCGAGACCATGCCCGCCCACGAGCTGGAGCTGGCGCTCTGGCTGGAGGCGGACCGCATGGGCTCCCTCCTCGCCGCCCTGGACGAGGAGTCGATGGAGAACCAGCGCGACGTCGTCAAGAACGAGCGCCGCCAGCGCTACGACAACGTGCCCTACGGCACCGCCTTCGAGCGCCTGACCGCCCTCTCCTACCCGGAGGGCCACCCCTACCACCACACGCCGATCGGCTCGATGGCCGACCTGGACGCGGCGACGCTGGAGGACGCGCGGGAGTTCTTCCGCACCTACTACGCGCCGAACAACGCGGTGCTCTCGGTCGTCGGCGACATCGACCCCGAGCAGACCCTCGCCTGGGTCGAGAAGTACTTCGGCTCCATCCCCGCCCACGACGGCAAGCCCGCCCCCCGGGACGGCACGCTGCCCGAGGTGATCGGCGAGCAACTGCGCGAGGTCGTCGAGGAGGAGGTCCCGGCCCGCGCCCTGATGGCCGCCTACCGGCTGCCGCACGACGGCACGCGCGCGTGCGACGCGGCCGACCTGGCCCTCACCGTCCTGGGCGGCGGCGAGTCCTCCCGCCTCTACAACCGCCTGGTGCGCCGCGACCGCACGGCCGTCGCCGCCGGTTTCGGCCTGCTGCGGCTGGCCGGGGCGCCCTCGCTGGGCTGGCTGGACGTGAAGACGTCCGGGGACGTCGAGGTCCCGGTGATCGAGGCCGCCGTCGACGAGGAACTGGCCCGCTTCGCCGAGGAGGGCCCCACCGACGAGGAGATGGAGCGCGCCCAGGCCCAGTTGGAGCGCGAGTGGCTGGACCGGCTCGGCACGGTCGCCGGCCGCGCCGACGAACTGTGCCGGTACGCCGTCCTGTTCGGCGACCCGCAGCTCGCCCTGACCGCCGTCGGGCGGGTGCTCGACGTGACGGCCGAGGAGGTGCGCGAGGTCGCCGCGGCCCGGCTGCGCCCCGACAACCGCGCGGTCCTCGTCTACGAGCCCACCGCCGCCGACAGCGACGCCGCCGAGACCGGCGCCACCGACGAGAACGAGGAGGCGGCCCAGTGACCGAGCTGGCCACCATGGAATTCCACCCCCGCCCGCAGGCCGGCGACGCCCGCCCCTGGGCCTTCCCGGCCCCCGAGCGGGGCAGCCTGGGCAACGGTCTGACGGTGCTGCGCTGCCACCGCCCCGGCCAGCAGGTCGTCGCCGTGGAGGTGCTGCTCGACGCGCCGCTGGAGGCCGAGCCGGCCGGACTCGACGGCGTCGCCACCGTCATGGCGCGGGCCTTCTCCGAGGGCACCGACAAGCACACCGCCGAGGAGTTCGCCGCCGAGCTGGAGCGCTGCGGCGCCACCCTCGACGCGTACGCCGACCACCCCGGCGTCCGGCTGAGCCTGGAGGTGCCGGTCTCCCGGCTCGCCAAGGCCCTCGGCCTGGTCGCCGACGCCCTGCGGGCGCCCGCCTTCGCCGACGGCGAGGTCGAGCGGCTGGTGCGCAACCGGCTCGACGAGATCCCGCACGAGCTGGCCAACCCCGCGCGCCGCGCCGCCAAGGAGCTGTCCAAGGAGCTGTTCCCGGCCGCCTCGCGCATGTCCCGGCCGCGCCAGGGCACCGAGGAGACGGTCGCCGCCGTCGACTCGGCCGCCGTCCGCGCCTTCTACGAGCGCCACGTCCGCCCCGCCACCGCCACCGCCGTGGTCGTCGGCGACCTCACCGGCCTCGACCTGGACGCCCTGCTCGCCGACACCCTGGGCGCCTGGACCGGCTCCACGGCCGAGCCGCGCCCGGTGCCGCCGGTGACCGCCGACGACACCGGCCGCGTCGTCATCGTGGACCGCCCCGGCGCCGTCCAGACCCAGGTGCTGATCGGCCGCACCGGCGCCGACCGGCACGACCGCGTCTGGCCCGCGCAGGTGCTCGGCACCTACTGCCTCGGCGGCACCCTCACCTCCCGGCTGGACCGCGTCCTGCGCGAGGAGAAGGGCTACACCTACGGCGTGCGCGCCTTCGGCCAGGTGCTGCGCTCCGCGCCCGACGGCACCGGCGCCTCGATGCTCGCCATCAGCGGCTCCGTCGACACGCCCAACACCGGCCCCGCCCTGTCGGACCTGTGGACGGTGCTGCGCACGCTCGCCGCGGACGGGCTGACCGACGCCGAGCGCGACGTGGCCGTGCAGAACCTGGTGGGGGTGGCGCCGCTCAAGTACGAGACGGCGGCGGCCGTCGCCGGCACCCTGGCCGACCAGGTCGAGCAGCACCTGCCCGACGACTACCAGGCCGCCCTGTACCGGCAGCTCGCCGCGACGGGCACCGTGGAGGCCACGGCGGCGGTCGTCAACGCCTTCCCGGTGGACCGCCTGGTGACCGTCCTGGTCGGCGACGCCGCCCGGATCAAGGCGCCCGTGGAGGCCCTGGGCATCGGCGAGGTGACGGTCGTACCGGCCGAGTGACCGGCTCCGCGCGTGCGCGGCGGCCCCGGTGGCAGGGCGTCACCGGGGCCGCCCCGTGTCCGAATTGCGGGGGAGGCTGCCCGTCTGCCCTGTGGCGTACGCTACAAAACCCTTGGTGCGTTTGAGGATTGACGCCGGCCCCGTTTAGCGTCGTCCGGGCTGTTCGTCAGGCAGTGCGCCGCGCCCGCGGCACCGGACAGCCATCGCCGAGTCCCCGTACGGCGCGAGCCAGGGGAGCCGGGGACCCGTGCAGTCCCTGGGGTGAATCGGACGCCCGCGCTCACGCGAGGGGGCCCGTAGGAGACCTTCCTGCTCCGAACCCGTCAGCTAACCCGGTAGGCGAGAGGGAAGGAAAGGACCAGCCTCTACATGGCGTTCACGCGCGCCACCGGGAAGCACCGCCGCCCCGGCCGGATGCACCGCACCACCGCCCGCGCGGCGGGTGTCGCGGCCCTCGCCACCGGCGGAGTGGTCGGCAACCTCGCGGCCCCGGCCCTCGCCGACGAGCCGTCCCCCGAGCAGACCGGGCTCACCCCGGTCGTCACCATCGGGGACTCCGTCGCCGAAGAGGTCGACGCCCAGGCCGAGTCGCAGAAGCAGGCCGCGCAGCACACCGCCGCCCGGGAGGCCGCGCAGAAGGCCGCCCGCGAGCGGGCCGCCGAGGCCGCCGCGGAGGCCCGCGAGGCCCAGGAGCGCGCCGCCCGGGAGGCCGAGCGCGAGCGCCTGAACACCTTCGTCGCGCCGATCGACGGTTCCTACGTCTCCACCGCCTACGGGGCCGGCAGCGCCCTGTGGTCCTCCGGCAGCCACACCGGCATCGACTTCCACGCCGCCACCGGCACCCCGGTGCGGTCGGTCGGCACCGGCACGGTCGTCGAGGCCGGCTGGGGCGGCGCCTACGGCTACCAGGTCGTGATCAAGATGCACGACGGCACGTACACCCAGTACGGCCACCTGTCGTCCATCGGCGTCTCGGCGGGCCAGGATGTCACCCCCGGCGAGCAGATCGGCCTGGCCGGCGCCACCGGCAACGTCACCGGACCGCACCTGCACTTCGAGGCCCGTTCGGGCGCCGACTACGGCACCGACATGGACCCCGCCGCCTACCTGCGCGGCCACGGCGTCGCGATCTGACCCCGCGCGCCCGCGCGGCACGACGGAAGCGGAACCACGGGACCGGCACGACGGGACCGGAACCACGGAAAGGGGCCCGCCCGAGTCTCCTCGGGCGGGCCCCTTCCGTGTCGCGGGGCGGCGCCGCGCGCCGCGTCCCCGGGTCAGACGGTCTCGGGAAGCTCCTCAAGACCCTCGGCGACCAGCTTGGCCAGCCGGTCGAGGGCGACGTCCGCGCCCTCGGCGTCGGAGGCGAGGACGATCTCCTCGCCGCCCTGGGCGCCCAGGCCCAGGACGGCCAGCATGGAGGCCGCGTTGACGGGGGTGCCGTCGGCCTTGGCGATCGTCACCGGGACGCCTGTGGCCGTGGCGGCTCGGACGAAGATGGAGGCGGGGCGGGCATGGAGACCCTCGGCCCAGCCGACGTTGACGCGGCGCTCAGCCATGTGATGCTGCCCTTTCACGGTTCAAGGTTGTCTAGACCAGTTTTCCCTATGGTAAAGCGGGTCCGAACGGGCGTGTGACGCCCGCCGGGGTGGCGCCCGGACCGCGGCCTCGGTCCGGTCTTCCGTCCCTGACAGCCTGCCCGGACCCCCTGTCGTACGCGAGCCGTACGCTGGGGCCCATGCAGACCTCGCCGGACCGGCACGAGTATCCCGCCCACTGGGAGGCCGACGTGGTGCTGCGCGACGGCGGCACCGCGCGCATCCGCCCCATCACCGTCGATGACGCCGAGCGCCTGGTCAGCTTCTACGAGCAGGTTTCCGACGAGTCGAAGTACTACCGCTTCTTCGCGCCGTACCCTCGCCTGTCCGCCAAGGACGTCCACCGCTTCACCCACCACGACTTTGTGGACCGGGTGGGACTCGCGGCCACCATCGGCGGCGAGTTCATCGCCACCGTACGCTACGACCGGATCGGCGCCGACGGAACACCCGCTTCCTCCCGTCCCGCCCCCGGCGGCGGCACCGCGCCGCCCGTCTCCGACGAGGCCGAGGTCGCCTTCCTGGTCCAGGACGCCCACCAGGGCCGAGGCGTCGCTTCCGCCCTGCTGGAGCACATCGCCGCCGTCGCCCGCGAGCGCGGCATCCGCCGCTTCGCCGCCGAGGTGCTGCCCGCCAACAACAAGATGATCAAGGTGTTCACGGACGCCGGCTACACCCAGAAGCGCAGCTTCGAGGACGGCGTCGTCCACCTCGAACTCGACCTCGAACCGACCGACCGCTCCCTCGCCGTGCAGTACGCGCGCGAGCACCGCGCCGAGGCCCGCTCCGTGCAGCGCCTGCTCCAGCCCGGCTCCGTCGCCGTCATCGGCACCGGCCGCGCCCCCGGCGGCGTCGGCCGCGGCGTCCTGGACAACCTGCGCGGGGCCGGCTTCACCGGCCGCCTGCACGCGGTGAACCGCTCCTTCCCCGAGGACCTGCGGGAGCTGGACGGCGTGCCCGCCCACCGCTCGGTCGCCGAGATCGACGGCCCGGTCGACCTCGCCGTGATCACCGTGCCCGCCGCCCAGGTCCCCGAGGTCGTCGCCGACTGCGGCGAACACGGCGTCCAGGGCCTCGTCGTGATCTCCGCCGGGTACGCGGAGAGCGGCGCCGAGGGACGCGAGCGCCAGCGCGCCCTGGTGCGCCAGGCCCGTTCGTACGGCATGCGCGTCATCGGACCCAACGCCTTCGGCGTGATCAACACCGCCCCCGGCATCCGGCTCAACGCCTCCCTCGCCCCCGAGATGCCGCGCCCCGGCCGCATCGGCCTGTTCGCCCAGTCCGGCGCCATCGGCATCGCCCTGCTCGCCCGGATCGAGCGGCGCGGCGGCGGGGTGACCGGCGTCACCGGCGTCTCCACCTTCGTGTCCTCCGGGAACCGGGCCGACGTCTCCGGCAACGACGTCCTCCAGTACTGGTACGACGACCCGGACACGGACGTCGCCCTGATGTACCTGGAGTCGATCCGCAATCCGCGCAAGTTCACCCGCCTGGCCCGGCGCACCGCCGCCGCCAAGCCGCTGGTGGTGGTGCAGGGCGCCCGGCACGGCGGCGCGGCGCCCCAGGGGCACGCCGTCCGCGCGACCCGGCTGCCGCACGCCACCGTCTCCGCGCTGCTGCGGCAGGCCGGCGTGATCCGCGTCGACACCATCACCGAGCTGGTCGACGCCGGGCTCCTCCTCGCCCGCCAGCCGCTGCCCGCCGGCCCGCGAGTCGCGATCCTCGGCAACTCCGAGTCGCTCGGCCTGCTCACCTACGACGCCTGCCTCTCGGAGGGACTGCGCCCGCAGCCCCCGCAGGACCTCACCACGGCCGCCGCCCCGGCCGACTTCCACGCCGCGCTCTCCCGGGCACTCGCCGACGACACCAGCGACGCCGTGGTGGTCACCGCCATCCCGACGCTGGGGGAGGGCTCGGCCGGGGACGCCGCCCTCGCCGAGGCCCTGCGCTCGGCCGCCGCCGCCGTCCCCGACAAGCCGGTACTCGTCGTCCACGTGGAGCTGGGCGGCCTCGCCCAGGCCCTGTCCGCCGCCGCGAGCACCGCCCCGCAGGCCACCGCCGCGGGCGGCCCCCGCCCCGCCACCGCCGGGCACCCCGCCGTCCCCGCCCCCGACGGCGCCCACCTCATCCCCGCCTACCCCGCCGCCGAACGCGCGGTCCGCGCCCTCGCCGAGGCCGTCTCCTACGCCCAGTGGCGGCGCGAGTCCGCCGACCCCGGCAGGGTGCCGGAGTACGAGGACATCGACGAGAAGGGCGCCGCCGCTCTGATCGAGGGCCACCTCACCCGGGGCCAGGGGCTCACCCTCTCCACCGAGCAGACCTGCGACCTCCTCGCCCGGTACGGCGTCGACGTCCACCGCGCCCTGCCCGCCCCCACCCCCGACGACGCCGTCGCCGCCGCCCGCGCCCTCGGCTACCCGGTCGCCCTCAAGGCCACCGCCCCGCACCTGCGCCACCGCGCCGACCTCGGCGGGGTGCGCCTCGACCTCGCCGACGAGGAGCAACTGCGCCGGGCCTACACCGAGCTGACCGAGCTGTTCGGCCGGCCCGGGGAGCTGCGGCCGGTGGTCCAGCGGATGGCGCCGCGCGGCGTGGACACCGTCGTCCGCGCGGTCATCGACCCGGCGGCGGGGGCGGTGCTCTCCTTCGGCCTCGCCGGAGCCGCCACCCAGCTCCTCGGCGACACCGCCCACCGGCTGATACCGGTCACCGACCGGGAGGCCGCCACGCTGGTCCGCGCCGTCCGCACCGCCCCGCTGCTCTTCGGCTGGCGCGGCTCCGCCCCCGTCGACACCCCCGCCCTGGAGGAACTGCTGCTGCGCGTCTCGCGGCTGGTGGACGACCATCCGGAGGTCGTCGCGGTGACCCTGGAACCCGTCGTCGTGGCCCCGCACGGGCTGAGCGTCCTCGGCGCCAGTGTCCGCCTCGCACCCCCGCCGGCCAGGGACGACCTCGGTCCCCGGACACTCCCGGCGTACTGAGCGCACACGGACGGGCACGGAGACGGCACGAGCGTGCCGCGCAGTCGGCACGCCACCGTAGGATGGACCGCATGGCCAAGACCAGTACGACGACCCAGGGGCTGCGCGCGGCGATCGAACGCAGTGGTTACTACCCGGCCCTCGTGGCCGAGGCGGTGGAAGCCGCCGTGGGCGGCGAGCCGGTTCGGTCGTACCTGGTCCACCAGGAGACGACGTTCGACCAGAACGAGGTGCGCCGGCACGTGACGGTGCTCGTCCTCACCGGCAACCGCTTCATCGTCAGCCACACCGACGAGCAGGCCGCCGACGACACCTCCCCGACGCCCTACGCGACCACGTCCACCGAGTCGGTCAAGCTCGGCCGGATCTCGTCCATCGTGGTCAGCCGCGTCGTCGCCAACCCCGAGCAGTACACCCCGGGGACCCTGCCCCGGGAGATCGTGCTCACCATCGGCTGGGGCGCCGTCTCCCGCCTCGACCTGGAGCCCGCCGCCTGCGGCGACCCCAACTGCGAGGCCGACCACGGCTACACCGGCAGCTCCACCGCCGACGACCTCAGCCTGCGGGTCAGCGAGGCGGGCGACGGGCCGGAGACGGTGCGCCAGGCGCTCACCTTCGCCCAGGCCCTGTCCGAGGCGACCGCGGACCCCGCGCGCTGATGGCGCAGCCCACCGCCTGGGACACCCACCCGGAACCGCTGCCCGTCGCCTCGGCCCCCGTCCCCGAGTACGGCACCGGCTCCCTCGCCGACCTGCTGCCGACGCTCGCCGCCGGCATGGGCGTGCCCGGCATGACCGCCGGCATCACGGAGCTGGCCCCCGCCGACCGCAACTGCGTCTTCCTGATCGACGGCCTCGGCTGGGAGCAGCTCCGCGCCCACCCCGCCGAGGCCCCCTTCATGACCTCGCTGCTGGCCAGTTCCCGAGGCGGCACCGGACGCCCCGTGACCGCCGGGTTCCCGGCGACCACGGCGACCTCCCTCGCCTCCGTCGGCACCGGCCAGGTGCCCGGCGCGCACGGCCTCCTGGGTTACACGGTGCGCAACCCGGACACCGGCGCGCTGATGAACCAGCTCCGCTGGCAGCCGTGGACCGAGCCCGCCCTCTGGCAGCCCCACCCCACCGTCTTCCGGCTCGCCCAGGACGCCGGCGCGCACGCCGCCCAGGTCTCCTCGCCCACCTTCGAGACCACCCCGCTCACCCGGGTCGCGCTCAGCGGCGGCACCTTCCACGGCCGCCTCTCGGGCGAGGACCGCATGGACCTCGCCGCCCGCCAACTCGCCGGCGCCGACCGCGCGCTGGTCTACACGTACTACGCCGAGGTCGACGGCGCGGGCCACCGCTACGGCGTCGACTCCGACGAGTGGCGCGGCCGGCTCTCCCACGTCGACGGGCTGGTCCGCCGCCTCGCCGAGCAACTGCCCCCGCGCAGCGCCCTGTACGTCACCGCCGACCACGGCATGGTCGACGTGCCCTTCGACGAGGAACACCGCCTCGACTTCGACGAGGACTGGGAGTTGCGCGCCGGCGTCGCCCTCCTCGGCGGCGAGGGCCGCGCCCGGCACGTCTACGCGGTGCCCGGCGCCGCCGGCGACGTGCTGGCCTGTTGGCGCGAAGTGCTCGGCGAGAGCTTCTGGATCGCCTCGCGCGACGAGGCGGTCGACGCGGGCTGGTTCGGCCCGCGGGTCGACGCGCGGGTCCGCGACCGGATCGGCGACGTGGTCGCCGCCGCCCGCGACGACGTCCTGATCATCGCCTCCGAACGGGAGCCGAACGAGTCGGCGATGGTGGGCAACCACGGCTCGATGACCCCCGCCGAGCAGTTCGTCCCGCTGCTCGAAGTACGCTCCTGACCCTCCCGGCCGCCCACCCCCCACGCCGAAAGGTGCCCCACCCCTCATGCCCGAGCTGGTGTTCTTCTCCGGAACGATGGACTGCGGGAAGTCGACACTGGCTCTCCAGATCGAGCACAACCGTTCCGCGCGCGGACTGGCCGGGCTGATCTTCACCCGCAACGACCGCGCGGGCGAGGGCAAGCTCTCCTCACGCCTCGGCCTGGTGACCGACGCGGCGGAGGTCGAGGAGGGGCAGGACCTCTACGCCCACGTCGTCGACCACCTCTCGCGGGGCGGGCGCGCGGACTACGTGATCGCGGACGAGGCGCAGTTCCTCGCGCCGGACCAGATCGACCAGCTCGCCCGCGTCGTCGACGACCTCGACATCGACGTCTACGCCTTCGGCATCACCACCGACTTCCGCACCAAGCTCTTCCCCGGCTCCCAGCGGCTGGTCGAACTCGCCGACCGCGTCGAGGTGCTCCAGGTGGAGGCCCTGTGCTGGTGCGGAGCCCGCGCCACGCACAACGCCCGTACGGTCGGCGGGGTGATGGTGGTCGAGGGCGCCCAGGTGGTGGTCGGCGACGTCACCGACTCGGTGGACGAGATCGGCTACGAGGTCCTGTGCCGCCGCCACCACCGCCGCCGCACCACGGCGGCAACGGCCCGAGCGGCAGCCCTCTCCCCGGACGTCCTCCCCATCGTCACGGACTGACGGGCCCACCCACCGCGAGCCCGAGAAACCGACGCCACACATCCCGCGAGACGACGAGGACGGGCCCGCCGACATCCTTGGAGTCCCGCACACGGACGCCCACTCCGGCGGCGACCTCGACACAATCCCCACCTTCGGTGCCGCTGTGGCTGCTCTTGAACCAGGACGTACCTTCGGCGGTCTCCATACCTCTCCCTCACCCGCGCGGCTGCGACGACACAAGCCCGAGGAACCCCGCCCAGGCGCTACGCGAGACGGCAACAACGGGCCCACCGACGGCTTTGGAGTCCCGGACACGCACAACCGCCGTGGCAGCCGCAACCTCTACGCATTCGCCGCCTTCGGTTCCGCTGCGGCTGCTCTTGAACCATGTTGGTGGTACGGCGGTGTTCATGGTTTCCTCCCGGCTTCTCGACGACAGCGGTGCCTGCGTCAGCCGCGAGGCTGCGACGACGCGAGTCCGAGGAACCCTGCCCAGGCCCCCCGCGAGACGGCAACGACCGGCCCGGCGACGACTTTGGAGTCCCGCACACGGACTACCGCTCCGGCGGTGACCTCCACGCAATCGCCCCCTTCCGCTCCGCTGTGGCTGCTCTTGAACCAGGAGGGGTGCGCGGTAAGCACGGCCGCGGCAGCGGCCTTGGAGTCCCGGACATGTACGACCGTGCCGAAGGCGACCTCTACACATCGGCCGCCTTCGGCACCGCTGTGGCTGCTCTTGAACCAGGCCAAGGGCTCGATGGCGCTCAAGGCGCTCATGACCCCTCCTGGGCTTCCTGGGCGGTCCGCCGTCTGCCTCAGCCGCGGTGTGCTGGCGGCGTGAGCGCGAGGAATCCCGTCCACGCGTCCCGCGAGACGGTGAGGACAGGCCCCTCGACGGCCTTGGAGTCGCGGATGTGCACGAGCGCGGCAACGGCGACCTCAACGCACTGACCGCCTTCGGTGCCGCTGTAACTGCTCTTGAACCAGGTGAGGTCGGGCCCGACGGTCGAGGACTCAGCGGTGGTCATGACTCCCTCAACAACCTCTCGACAAAGTGTAGTGACTCTCGTGGACTGAGAGCCTGTGATCGGATGATCCCATAACGGGCCGCGGCAAGCGTCGCCTGTTCCGGACCCGTCTCCAGGGTGCTCGAACCGTGCGTCTCTGCATATACGTACTTCTTGCCGTCCTTGCGTGTGGCAACGGTGAAAGGCCCGTTCACGCCTGCGTTCTCTTCGCAGTCCGTTGGCATCACCTGCATCACGACGTTCGGATTCCGACCGATGCGGAGTAAATGCTCCAACTGACCACGCAGCACGTCGACACCGCCGTACCGATGTCGCAGGACGGACTCGTCCATCACAAAACCCAAGAGTGGAGCGGGGCGTCGCTTGAAGATGTCCTGCCGGACCAACCTGGACGCCACTCGTTGCTCTGTCGTCTCCGGGGCAAGCGGCGGACAACGCATGGCGAGCAGGGCCCTCATGTAGACCTCGGTCTGGAGCAGCCCGTTGACGACCAGGGTGTCGTACATGAGCAACTCCAGGGCCTCTTTCTCCAGCGCCGCCATGCCCTGGAAGAACACCGGGTACTGGGCCCGCTCCACCTGTTCCTTCCACACGCACAGCAGGCCGCCGGCCTCCAGGACCTCGTCGGCGCGTTCGATCGTGCGGGGCGACGGGATGCGCCGCCCCTGCTCGAACGCGGCCACCGTGGACGCCGAGTAGCCGAGCCGTCTGCCGAACTCCTCGCGTTCCAGGCCCTGGCGGAGCCGCAGCGTCTTCATGGTCCGCCCGAAGGCCGCGACGACGCCCCGGCCCGCCTCGCCCTCCGGGCGCCGCGCGGCGCCGCCGTCGTCGTCCCAGCCGTCTCCGGCGCTCACCAGCGCACCGTCACGGCGCTCGGCCGGAGCCGTCCCGGCGCCCACTGCCGTATCCCCGCGCGGGGCCCGGCTCGCGCGGCGGCTGGCGGCGGTGCGGCTGGAGGAGTGGGGTGTTCCGTATGGCACCGTCCCGCACGACGCGGTGGTGCTGATCGTCGCGGAGCTGACGGCGAACGCCGTGCGCCACGGGTGTGTCCCGGGCCGGGACTTCCGCCTCGCGCTGGAGATCCCGCCGGGAGGCCGGCTCGTACGGATCGAGGTCACGGACGCCCGCGCCGAACGCCTGCCCCGCCGTCCCGGCGCTCCGGGGCCCGCCGAGGAGCCCGTGGAGAGCGGGCGGGGACTGGTGATCGTGACGCACCTCGCCACCCGGTGGGGGTGCGACCCCCGGCCCGGTGGGCCCGGGAAGGTCGTGTGGGCCGAGTACGCCCTGCCCTGACCGCCGCGTCAGTGGCCCGCGCTCTGCAGCAGCGCGAAGCGGGCGCCCTCCGGGTCGGCGGCCCTGGCCAGGAGGCCGCGCGGGGTCTCGGTGACCGGGGTGAGCACCCGGCCGCCGAGGTCGGCGAGGCGCCGGACCGCCTCCTCGGCGTCGGTCACCTCGAAGTACGTCACCCAGTGCGGCCCCCGGTCGCGGGGCAGGCCGGAGCCGACGCCGCGGATGCCCGCCACCGGACGGCCGCCGAGGCGCAGCGTCACCTCGTCGTCGCCGAGCGAGGGCTCCGCCTCCAGGCCGAAGACCCGTTCGTAGAACTTGGCGACGCCCGCCGACTCGAAGGTCAGCAGCTCGTTCCAGACCGGCGCCCCGGGCCCCCCGGAGATCTCCGTGTCGAGGTGTGCCGCCTCCTGCCAGACGCCGAAAACCGCACCGGAAGGATCGGAACCGATCACGAGACGACCGGCTTCGTCCGCGTCCAGCGGGCCCACGCCGACCGTGCCGCCGCACATGCGGACCGACTCCGCGGTCTCGTTGACGTCGTCGGAGGCCAGGTAGGGCGTCCAGGCGACCGGCAGCACGCGGTCCGGGGGGAGCCGGCCGATCCCGGCCACCACGCGTCCGTCCAGCAGGGCCCGTACGTACGGCCCGAGGCGCTGCGGGCCGGGCTCGAACTCCCAGCCGAACAGCGCCCCGTAGAACTCCCGCGCCGCGGCGGGCCGGTGCACCATCAGGCTCACCCAGCAGGGTGTGCCGGGTGCGCGCCTGGCGGGTGCCCCGTCGCCGGCCGGTTCCCGTGCGTCGGTCATGGTCACTCTCTTCCCGGCCCCGCGAGGGCCGTGCGTCCGCTTCCGCCGTGCCGGAGCACGCTGGTGCCGGCACCAGCGACGGTGCGTCCTGATCCCCGCGTGTCCGGTGCGAAGCCGAAGGGGACCGATCGATAGCACAGTACGTGCCCGATCCCGTACATGTCGTGATCGGGCCTGTTCGGCGGGAGAGTAGTCCGACATCGCCCGGCCGGCCACTCGGGTGCGACAGGATGGGGCCATGAACGCCATCGTCTCCGCGCCCGACCTCGCGGGCGCCCTGGCGGGCCCGCACCCGCCCGTCCTGCTCGACGTCCGCTGGCAGCTCACCACCGCCACGGCGGCCGGGGAGCCGCCCTTCGACGGCCGGGCCGCGTACGAGGCCGGGCACATCCCGGGCGCCGTCTACGTCGACCTGGACCGGGAGCTGGCGGGCCCGCCCGGCACCGGGGGTCGGCACCCGCTGCCCGACCTCGGCGAGTTCGGTGCCGCGATGCGCCGGGCCGGTGTGTCGGCGGGGCGGCCGGTCGTTGTGTACGACGGCGGACAGGGCTGGGCGGCGGCCCGCGCCTGGTGGATGCTGCGCTGGACCGGTCACCCGGACGTGAAGGTCCTCGACGGCGGGTTGACGGCGTGGGACGGGCCGCTCGCCACCGGGACCACCGTGCCCGAGCCGGGCGACTTCACGCCGGAGCCGGGCGGACGGGGGCTGCTGGACGCGGACGGGGCGGCGGCGCTGGCCCGCTCCGGGGTGCTCTTCGACGCGCGGGCGGGGGAGCGGTACCGGGGCGAGGTCGAGCCGATCGACCCGGTCGGCGGGCACATCCCGGGCGCGGTGTCGGCACCGACCGCGGACAACGTGACGGAGGGCGGCAGGTTCCGGTCCGCCGACGAACTCCGGGACCGTTTCCGCGAGCTGGGCGCGACGGAGGGCACGGAGGTCGGCGTGTACTGCGGTTCGGGGGTCTCCGGCGCCCACGAGGTGCTGGCGCTGGCCGTCGCGGGCATCCCGGCGGCGCTCTACGTGGGCTCCTGGTCCCAGTGGTCCACCGACCCCACCCGCCCAGTAGCCACAGGCCCGGCTCCACAGTGACCCCGGCCGGGCGCGGCCTCACCCGGGGATGCCAAGAGGCGCCGGGCGGTGGGGCCGCGCTCGCACGGACGCGGCCCCGGCGGTGTGAGCAGGCGTCCTAGTCCTGCTTCTTGCGGCGGGTGCCGAAGACGATTTCGTCCCAGCTCGGTACCGCGGCGCGGCGTCCCGGGCGGACGCCGTCGGCCTCCGCCTGACGGTCCGTGGAGCCGATCAGCCGGTCGCGGTGGCTGCCCACCGAACGCGGCATCAGCACGTCGGCGTAGGCGGACCCGGCCGACGCGGCGGGCGCCGGGGGTTCCTCCGCCTCCGGCTCCGCGGTCGGCTCCTCCACCGGCTCGGCCGGACGCTCCGGCACCACCAGGTCGCCCCGGAAGCTCGGCACCGCCTCCAGCAGGCTGGTCAGCGAATCCCGCTCGCCCGCCTCGTCCGAGGGGTCGGGCGGCAGCGCGGGCAGCCCCGGCCGGTCGCGCGGCAGCCGGGCGATGCGCGGTACGAAGGGGGAACTGGGCTCGGACGCGGCGAGGTCGTCGGACTCGCCGATCAGCGCGCGGGCCTCGTCGTCGACGGCCTGGACCAGCCGCCGGGGCGGGTCGTAGGTCCAGCTCGCCGAGTGCGGCTCGCCCGCGACCCGGTAGACCAGGAGCACTTCCCAGGTGCCGTCGTCGCGGCGCCAGGAGTCCCACTGGACGGTGTCCTTCTCGGCGCCGCGCAGCAGCAGCCGTTCCTGGACGGCCTCGCCGAGCGGGGGGCCGGAGTTCTCGCCGGGGCGGCGGACGGGAGTCTTGCGGGCCCGCTCCGCCATGAAGGCGCGCTCGGCCAGCACGGGTCCCTCGAAACGGCGTACCCGGTCCACCGGGATGCCCGCCATCTGGGCGACCTCTTCCGCGGTGGCCCCGGCTCGTATACGCGCCTGGATGTCGCGGGGGCGGAGATGGCTCTCCACCTCGATCTCGATCTGGCCGAGGCGCGGACGGTCGCCGCGCACGGCGGCCCGGAGCCGCTCGTCGATCGGAAGCGTGTACTCCGTGCTGTCCGCAGCCTTCAGCACCAGCCGTGTGCCGTCATTCGAGACGGCCACGACACGCAGTTCGGGCATGGGGACCTCCCGGGTGGTGCCTGCCGACGTCACGTGCGTCGCTGCTTCCGCTCTGTCGAGTGTGGCCTGCCCGGGTGCAGCCTGCCACAACCTTGCCGAGTTGCCCGGCGTGTCGGACGCGGGCCCTGGAACGCCGTTATGGCACGGTTACCTGTTCGCAACGCTCAGTGACCGGCTCCGTCACCCTGTGCTACCACCCTTCCGGCGATCCAGCAAGGCCCGAACTCCCTGTCGGGAGACCGGGCCCAAGGCTCGCCACACTACTCCATTAGGGCCACGTGCGTGGATTGGCACGCCGTCCAACTTCTGGCAAGAGGTGGCGGTTGGCCGTCCTGGCGGGTTTCCCCCGATCCGCCGCGTGGCGTACTTCACGTAATCACCAGAAACGGAACTAATGGTTTCGCTCGTACGTCCCTTTCTCATGCGGTTGATCGATCACGTACGGGAAAGACAGGCAAGGTCCGGGGATGCGGGAAAAGCCCGACAACGACGATGAAGCGGACATACGTGCGGAGGGGGAGTCCCGGCGCATCGAACTGAGCGTGCCCCAGGTCGCGGGCAGCGCCCTGGCCGCGGTGCTGGCCGCCAAACTCGCCTCCTCCTTCGGCGTCTACGGCACGATCCTCGGCGCCGGGGTCATCAGCGTGGTGGCCACCTGCGGCGGGCCGGTCTTCCAGCACTTCTTCCGCAGCACGGGCGAGCGGCTGCGCGCCGGACGCCCCGTCACAGCCGCCGGCCCCGCCGCCGTCACCGGCCGTGTCCCCGGCCCCGCCGCCACCGCCACCACCGCCGTCAACGCCCCGCCCGCCCCCGGCGAGTACACCGAGGGCACCGTCTACCGGGCGCGGGCCAGGAACCGGAAGCGGCCCCTGGTCGCGGCGGCGATCGTCTTCGGCGTCACCATGGGCGGCGTCACCGCCTACGAACTCGCCTCCGGAGAGAGCCTCAGCGGCGGCCCGGACACCACCGTCGGCAGCGCCCTGTCCGGCAAGAACCGGCCCTCCCCGGACCGGCGGGAGCCGGGCGGCTCCGACGAGTCGCCCTCACCCGGCGACTCCGCCACCCCGGGCTCCTCACAGGCCCCCGGCACCTCCGGCGACCCGGAGCCCACCCCCTCCGCCACCCCCGGCACCACCGCCCCGGACGGCACCACGCCGGGCGGCGGGACGGAGACCGGACCGGCGCCCGCGCCGGACGCCTCCACCGGCCCCGCCGACCCCGGCGGCACCGGACCGACCTCCCCCGCGCCGACGCCTACGGCCCCAGCACCCTCCGCAAGTGGTCGTTCTGGAACCGGCGATCAGGGTCCAGACGGTCCCGCAGCGCCGTGAACTCGCCGAAGCGCGGATAGACCTCCGCCAGGTGCTCCGCGGTGCGGGTGTGCACCTTGCCCCAGTGCGGACGCCCCTCGTACGCGGTGAAGACGCGCTCCGCGGCGGTGAAGTACGACCGGTACGGCGTGCCCCGGAACATGTGGACCGCGATGTACGCGGTGTCGCGGCCCGACGCCGTGGAGAGCGTGATGTCGTCCGCCGGGGCGGTGCGCACCTCGACGGGGAAGCTGATCCGCAGCCGCGACCGGTCGATCATCGCCTTGAGTTCGCGCACCGCCTCGACCGCGGCCTCGCGCGGCACGGCGTACTCCATCTCCACGAACCGCACGCGGCGCGGTGAGGTGAAGACCTTGTACGGGATGTCGGTGTAGCTCCGCGCGGACAGCGCCCGGCTGGAGATCCGGGCGATCGCCGGGACGGTGGCGGGCACCGCGCGCCCGGCCCAGTTGGCCGCCTGGAAGACCCCGTTGGAGAGGAACTCGTCCTCGAACCACCCCCGCAGCGGCGGCACCGGCCGCTCCGGGCCCGCGCCGCGGTTGTTCCGCTTGGTGATGGTGCCGTCCGTGTGCGGGAACCAGTAGAACTCGAAGTGCTCGTTCTCCGCCCACAGTTCGTCGAAGCGGTCCAGCACCCGCGGCAGCGGCATCGGCTCCTCGCGCGCGGTGAGCAGGAACAGCGGCTGGACGGCGAAGGTGATCGCGGTGACGATGCCGAGCGCGCCGAGGCCGATCCGGGCGGCGGCGAAGACCTCGGGGTTCTCCCGCGCGGAGCAGGTGAGCACCGAACCGTCGGCGGTGACCAGCTCCAGCCCCCGGATCTGCGCGGCGATCGAGGCGGAGTCGCGGCCGGTGCCGTGGGTGCCGGTGCTGGTGGCGCCGGAGACCGTCTGCTCCATGATGTCGCCCATGTTGGCCAGCGACAGGCCCTCGCGGGCGAGCGCCACGTTGAGCCGCTTGAGCGGGGTGCCGGCCTCGACCGTGACCGTCATGGCCTTCCGGTCGATCCGGCGTATCCCGGTCAGCAGGTGGGGGCGTATGAGGAGCCCGTCGGTCGCGGCGATGGCGGTGAAGGAGTGCCCCGTGCCGACCGCCTTGACCCGCAGCCCGTCCTCGGCGGCCCCGCGGACCGCCTCCGCCAGTTCGCCGACGGAGGCCGGGACGGCCTGACGCGCGGGGCGCGCGGAGACGTTGCCGCCCCAGTTACGCCATGTGCCGTTCCTGCCGTTCCTGCCGCTCCTGCGGTACGTGCCGTTCGTCGTGCTGCCCAACGGTGCCTCCCCGACGCGGAGCCGGCCGCTCCAGCCGGCGGTACCCGAGGAAACCGACCGCCACCGCGACGGCCCCGGCCACCGCCGGAACCCCGTACCCGGCACGCGCCCCGGCCGCGTCGATCACCCAGCCCCCCGCGGAGGAGCCGAGCGCGACCCCGACCGCCAGACCGGTGCTCACCCAGGTCATGCCCTCGGTGAGCCGCGCGCGTGGTACGTGCTGTTCGACGAGGGACATCGTCGAGATCATCGTGGGAGCGATGGAGAGCCCCGCGACGAACAGCGCCGCGGCCAGAAACGGCAGGTTTCCGACCAGTAGGAGGGGGATCATACTCACGGCCATCGCACAGATGCCCAGAAGCCAGCGGCGCTCGGGCCGGCCCGCGAAGCGCAGCAGCCCGAAGACCAGCGCCGCCGTGCAGGAGCCCGCCGCGTACAGGGCGAGGACCAGGCTCGCGGCGGCCTTGTGCCCGCGCTCCTCGGCGAAGGCGACCGTGACCACGTCGACCGCGCCGAAGATCGTCCCGGTCGCCACGAAGGTGGCCACCAGGACCTGGAGCCCCCGGGAGCGCAGCGCCGAACCGCCCGCCCGGTGCTCCTCGCGCGCGTGCGGGACCGGCTCGGTGGCGCGCTGGGAGGTCAGCCAGAAGACGCCGGCCGCCAGGAAGCAGGCGGCCAGCAGCGGGCCGGCCTCCGGGAACCACGCCGTGGACAGCCCGATGGAGAGGATCGGCCCGAAGATGAAGCAGACCTCGTCGAGCACCGACTCGAAGGAGTACGCGGTGTGCAGTCGCGGGGTGCCCCCGTACAGGGCGGCCCAGCGGGCCCGGACCATCGCGCCCAGGCTCGGCACGCAGCCGATGCCCACGCACGCAGCGAACAGCACCCAGTCGGGCCAGCCGTGGTGCGCGGCCGGCAGCAGCACCGCCGCCGCGGCCAGCGACACCAGCGTCGCCGGGCGCAGCACCCGCCGCTGCCCGTACCGGTCGACCAGCCGCGAGATCTGCGGACCGGCCACGGCGGCGGAGAGCGCGAGGGTCGCCGCGAGCGCGCCGGCCAGTCCGTACCTGCCGGTGAGCTGGGAGACCATCGTCACCACGCCGATGCCCATCATCGACAGCGGCATCCGGCCGAGGAGGCCCGCGGCGGCGAAACCCTTGGTGCCGGGAGCGGCGAACAGGGCGCGGTAAGGGCTGGGCAACGCGGTCTCCGGAACGGCTCAGTAAGCTGCGAACGCAGTCGATACAGCTTACCGGCGGATACCGCCCCGGAGTACCCCCGCGAACCGGCCGGCGGACACACGGCCCTTCGTTTCCCGTTGTCGGTGCCGGGTGGCAGGATCGAGGCATGCCTGACCTGTTGGACGCCTCCCCCTACGACGCTCTGCTCCTGCTCTCGTTCGGCGGCCCGGAGGGCCCGGACGACGTGGTCCCGTTCCTGGAGAACGTGACCCGCGGGCGCGGCATCCCGACGGAACGCCTCAAGGAGGTGGGCAGCCACTACTTCCTGTTCGGCGGGGTCAGCCCCATCAACGACCAGAACCGCGCCCTGCTCGACGCCCTGCGCAAGGAGTTCGCCGAGCACGGCCTCGACCTCCCGGTCTACTGGGGCAACCGCAACTGGGACCCGTACCTCACGGACACCCTGCGCGAGATGGTCCGCGACGGGCGCCGCCGCATCCTCACCCTCGCCACCAGCGCCTACGCCTCCTACTCGGGCTGCCGCCAGTACCGCGAGAACCTGGCCGACGCGCTGGCCGCCCTGGAGGCCGAGGGCCTCGACCTGCCCCGGGTCGACAAGCTGCGGCACTACTTCAACCACCCGGGCTTCGTCGAGCCCATGGCCGACGGCGTCCTGCGCTCCCTGGCCGAGTTGCCCGAGGAGGTCCGCGACGGCGCGCACATCGCCTTCTCGACCCACTCGATCCCCACCTCGGCGGCCGACACCTCCGGCCCCGTCGAGGACCACGGCGACGGCGGCGCCTACGTCCGCCAGCACCTGGACGTGGCCCGGCTCATCGCCGACGCGGTCCGCGAGCGCACCGGTGTCGACCACCCCTGGCAGCTCGTCTACCAGTCCCGCTCCGGCGCCCCGCACATCCCGTGGCTGGAGCCCGACATCTGCGACCACCTGGAGGAGCGGCACGCGGCCGGCGTCCCCGCCGTGGTCATCGCCCCCATCGGCTTCGTCTCCGACCACATGGAGGTCCTCTACGACCTCGACACGGAGGCCGCGGACAAGGCGCGCGAGCTGGGCCTGCCGATGCGCCGCTCGGCCACCGTCGGCGACGACCCGCGCTTCGCCGCCGCCATCCGCGAGCTGGTCACCGAGCGGGCCGCCACCGAGCGCGGACAGGAGATCGCGCCCTGCTTCCTCGGTTCGCTCGGCGCGAGCCACGACCTGTGCCCGGTGGGCTGCTGCCCCGCCCGCGCCCCGCGTCCCGCCGCCGCGGGCGCCGACAGCCCCTACGCGTGAGGAGCCCCGTGACCGCCGCCCCGACCGATCCGCTCCACGCCGAGCTGCTGGCCCTCGCCCACGAGGCCGGCCGCCGCGCCGGCGAGCTGCTGCGCGACGGCCGCCCGGCCGACCTCGCGGTCGCCGCCACCAAGTCCAGCCCGATCGACGTGGTCACCGAGATGGACATCGCGGCGGAGAAGCTGATCACCGGCCTGATCGCCGAACGCCGCCCCGACGACGGCGTCCTCGGCGAGGAGGGCTCCTCCTCCGCCGGCACCAGCGGCGTGCGCTGGGTGATCGACCCCCTCGACGGCACCGTGAACTACCTCTACGGGCTGCCGACCTGGGCGGTCTCCATCGCCGCCGAGCAGGACGGCGAGACCGTCGCCGGGGTGGTCGTGGCGCCGATGCGCGGCGAGACGTACCACGCGGTGCGCGGCGGCGGGGCCTGGGCGACAGGGGCGTGGGAGGGGGAGCGGGCGCTGTCCTGCCGCTCCGCCGCGCCGCTCGACCAGGCGCTGGTCTCCACCGGCTTCAACTACGTCGCCGAGGTCCGCGCCGCGCAGGCCGAGATCGCGCGGCGGCTGATCCCGCTGGTGCGCGACATCCGGCGCGGCGGCTCGGCCGCGATCGACCTGTGCGACGTGGCCGCCGGCCGCCTCGACGGCTACTTCGAGCGGGGACTGCACCCCTGGGACCGCGCCGCGGGCGACCTGATCGCCCGGGAGGCCGGCGCGGTGACCGGCGGACGGCCCGGCCAGGCCCCCTCGGGGGAGCTGGCGATCGCCGCCACCCCGGCCGTCTTCGAGCCGCTCCAGAAGCTCCTGGCGGAGTTCGGGGCCTGACCGGCGCCCCGCGCGGCGATGACCGCGCGGCGATGACCTCACGGAGAGGGCCCCGGGGGCGTGCATCCGCCGGGGCCCTCGCCGTTCGCGGGCCGGTCAGGCGTTGGTCGCCTCGACCTCCACGCCGTGCTCGGCAGCGAGGCGGCGCAGGTCGTCGAGTTCGCCCAGCTCCACGTCGACGAGGAAGTCGTCGCCCTCGTCGCGGGCCCGGGAGAGGTCGGACTCGGTCGTCTTTATGCGCTGCAGAAGTCCTGCGGTGAAAGCGTCCATGCTGCGCCCCCTCGTCCTGGGTCGTGGGTCGGTGGCACGGGGGTGTGCCAGGGGAAGGTGACGATCACGTCTTCGTGGGATGCCCAGCCCAGCCCCACCAGGGGCGGCGACCGTGCCGGACACCCCGCACCCGCTCTGCGGAAGCGGACCGCGTGTACCGCACGGTCATGCGATACGGGCAGAGCGTGATCGTGGGGTGTAAACCCGTCCTCCCCCGCGTTCCTTCCGTGGAAACCTCACCCACACGAGAAAATTTCGTCCCCCCGGAGCCCCGCCCGCGACGGACCGCCCGCCCCGCCCGGCCCCGGCCGCCCGCGACGGTCCGGACGCCCGCCCTGAGCTGCCTTACCGCCGACTTATGGCCGAAAAGGGCAGGATGGACGCCGACACCCCCGCGTGTCCGCCCTCGCGCGTGCCGCGACGGCGCTGTGCGGGCGGACGGGGGAGACCCGAATCAGGACACAGGAAGGACCAGCGACGTGCGCGTACTCGTCGTCGAGGACGAGCAACTGCTCGCCGATGCGGTGGCCACCGGACTGCGCCGGGAGGCCATGGCCGTCGACGTCGTGTACGACGGTGCGGCGGCCCTGGAGCGCATCGGCGTCAACGACTACGACGTGGTCGTCCTCGACCGCGACCTCCCCCTCGTCCACGGCGACGACGTCTGCCGCCGGATCGTCGAACTCGGCATGCCCACGCGCGTGCTGATGCTCACGGCCTCCGGCGACGTCAGCGACCGGGTCGAGGGACTGGAGATCGGCGCCGACGACTACCTCCCCAAGCCCTTCGCCTTCAGCGAGCTGATCGCCCGCGTGCGCGCCCTGGGCCGGCGCACCAGCGTGCCGCTGCCGCCCGTCCTGGAGCGCGCCGGCATCAAGCTCGATCCCAACCGCCGCGAGGTCTTCCGCGACGGCCGGGAGGTGCAGCTCGCGCCGAAGGAGTTCGCCGTGCTGGAGGTCCTCATGCGCAGCGAGGGCGCCGTGGTCTCCGCCGAACAGCTTCTGGAGAAGGCGTGGGACGAGAACACCGACCCCTTCACCAACGTGGTCCGGGTCACCGTCATGACCCTGCGCCGCAAACTGGGCGAGCCCCCCGTCATCGTCACCGTCCCCGGCTCCGGCTACCGGATCTGATCCCCCATGGCGACCACCCCCACACCGCCCCAGGCGCCGCCCAAGCCCACCTGGGACCCCCGCCCGGCCACCCCGCCGCCCTGGCTGCGCCCCACCATCCGGATACGGCTCACGCTGCTGTACGGCGGCATGTTCCTGATCGCCGGCATCCTGCTGCTGTCGATCATCTACCTGCTCGCCGCGCAGGCGCTGACCTCGGGCAACGAACCGCTGTTCAAGATCGTGGACGGTCAGGCGATCAAGGTCGCCAGCGACAAGTGCCCGGCGGTCAACAACGCCAGCAACCTGTCGCTGTCCGCCTTCAACGCGGCGATCAGCGAGTGCGTCGACCACCAGCGCCAGGTCGCCCTGGACACCCTGCTCAGCCGCTCCCTGCTGGCCCTGCTCGGCCTCGCCGTGATCGCCTTCGCCTTCGGCTACGCCATGGCCGGCCGGGTCCTGTCGCCGCTGGGCCGGATCACCCGTACCGCCCGCGCCGTGGCCGGCTCCGACCTCTCGCGCCGGATCGAGCTGGACGGCCCGGACGACGAGCTGAAGGAGCTGGCCGACACCTTCGACGACATGCTGGAGCGGCTGCAACGGGCCTTCACCGCCCAGCAGCGCTTCGTCGGCAACGCCTCGCACGAGCTGCGTACCCCCCTGGCGATCAACCGCACCCTCCTCGAAGTGCACCTCTCCGACCCGAACGCGCCGGTGGAGCTCCAGCAGCTCGGCAAGACCCTGCTGGCCACCAACGAACGCAGCGAACAACTGGTCGAGGGGCTGCTCCTCCTCGCCCGCAGCGACAACCAGATCGTCGAGCGCAAGCCGGTGGACCTCGCCGAGGTGGCCGGCCAGGCCATCGACCAGGTGCACGGCGAGGCCGAGGAGAAGGGCGTGCGCGTCGGGGGCACCCGGGAGGCGGCGGTCGTCCAGGGCAACGGCGTCCTGCTGGAGCGGATCGCCCTGAACCTGGTGCAGAACGCGGTGCGCTACAACGTGCCCGAACAGGGCTGGGTGGAGGTCGACACCTCCGTCGAGAACGGCCACGCGGTCCTCGTCGTCAGCAACACCGGCCCGGTGGTGCCGGCGTACGAGATCGACAACCTCTTCGAGCCGTTCCGGCGGCTGCGCACCGAGCGCACGGGCAGCGACAAGGGCGTCGGGCTCGGTCTGTCCATCGTCCGCTCGGTCGCGCGGGCGCACGGCGGACACATCTACGCCCAGCCGCGTGAAGGTGGTGGACTCGTGATGCGTGTCACCTTGCCTCTCTGAGAGCCTGGGCGGGGTACGGTGCCGAATCCGGGAAATTTTCGCTTCAAGCGGAATACCCGGGGCGTCGGACCCGCGGTCACGTGTGTGATCGATCACAGTGTGTGCTTTCCGGTCATGCACGCTCGGTGACCGCATACCCCGTGGGGGAGTCGGGAAAATCCCGGTTTTCGGGGCTCCCGATCACGGGAAGTACAGGGTGAGACGCCTTTGTGGTGCGGCAATCGAACCGTGTACGGTCCCCATCGCCATCCCAGCCGATCACTCATGAGGGGTCCGGTTGGGTGTCGATTGAGTAACAGACCTTGATGTGAGGCAAAATCTCCGCCTCGGGTCGGGCACAAGTCCGGCCTCTCACGCGTTACGTGCGCTGGAGACACCCGCAGATACCCAGAGGGGGAGAGCGACCATGGCCACCGATTACGACACTCCACGCAAGACCGACGACGACGTCGACTCGGACAGCCTCGAAGAGCTGAAGGCCCGGCGGAACGACAAGTCCGCCTCGGCCGTCGACGTCGACGAGTTCGAGGCCGCAGAGGGCCTGGAACTTCCCGGCGCCGACCTCTCGAACGAGGAACTGGCAGTCCGCGTACTGCCGAAGCAGCAGGACGAGTTCACCTGCATGAGCTGCTTCCTGGTGCACCACCGCAGCCAGCTGGCCCGCGAGAAGAACGGCCAGCCGATCTGCCGCGACTGCGACTGAGGAGGGGTCGGCCGTGACCGGCTCGACCCCTCCCTGGAAGCGCCGCCCCTTCTTCCGTGAAGGAACGGACCAAGGGCCGCAGGACGGCCCCCACAGCGCGCGTGACGACGAGCGAGGCCGCACCGATACGGGTACGGCCTCGCTCGAAGCTGTGAGCGGCCGGGGCGACCTCCCGGCCGGCCGGACACCGACGCCCGCTGCCCGGCGCCGGGCGGCGGCGTTCCGGGACCGGGCGGGCGACGGCGCCCGCCGCGGCGTCCACCGGGCCAGGGTCGCCCTGGGCCACCTCGCCGACCGGATCATCGATCTGGCCCCGCGCGTGCCCGTACGCGACCTGGCGACCCTGCGCGCCCACTTCCCCGGCCTCGGGCCCGAGGAGATCGCCGACCGGCTCGTGGCCGGCGCGGCCCGCGCCACCGCGACGGTCGGAGCGGGCGTCGGCGCCGCCGCGATGTTCCCCGTACCGCCCGCGATGCCCACCGAACTGGCCGCCGAGATCACCGGCGTCGCCGCCATCGAACTGAAGCTGACCGCCGAACTCCACGAGGTCTACGGCCTGCGCCCGCCCGGCACCCTCGCCCAGCGCAGCACCGCCTACCTCACCTGCTGGTCCGACGAGCGCCGGATCGAGGTGACCAGACCCTCCACCGTCGCCGCCGCGCTGAACGGCCCGATGAAGCGGCAGCTCCGCCTGCAGATCATGAAGCGCACCGTGCGCGACCTGCCCAACCTGATGCCGTTCCTGGTCGGCGCCGCCGTGGGCGCCGTCATGAACCGCCGGGACACCCGCAAGCTGGCCGCCCACATCCGCGCGGAACTGCGCAAGGCCCAGGTGCCCTGGGACGCCCTCGGCGCCCTCCCGGGCCTGGAGCCCCCGCCCGACGCCCTGGACATCGACGGACTCACCCACGACCCCCTGCGCCGCCCCGGCGGCCCCACCGGGCCCTGAGCGGCCCAGGGCGCCCGGCGGCGCCCGGAAGGCCCTAGACGGCCGCCTGGGCCGCCCGCAGCGCCTCCACCAGCCGCTCCGGCTCCCGCGTCGACAGGTACAGGTACGGCGTCGGGTCCTCGGGGTCGGTCACCGGCACCCGCACGGCCGTCGGGATGTAGGCCCGCAGCAGCAGGAAGGCGCGCGTGTCCGCCTTGTACGTGCGCCAGGCGCGGGCCTCCTCCTCGTCGAGGATCTCCGCCTCGCCCAGGGCCGTCACCGGCACCTTCGCCTCGCCCGCGATCAGTGCGCCGCCCACGACCCGGATGCGCACCGCGCCGTACGAACTGGCGGCCACCGCCGCCACCGCCGTGCCCCCGGCCAGCCCGCCCAGCATGGGCAGCGTGCCGAGCGGCGTCAGGATCAGCGCGAACGCGAACCCCACCAGGCCGGAGACCAGCCACCAGGAGCGGGGCGCGGTGAGGCGTTCTTCGTACGGGGCGGCGGAGAGCTGCATGCGGCTAGCTTGGCAGGTATCCGGGTCGGCCCGACGCGCGGGTAAGGTCTGCGCCTGTGAGTGGTACTTCCCCGGCTCTTCAGCCCCCCGCCGACGCCCTGACACCCGTACGGCACCCCGACGCGCCCGCCCCCGGAGAGCCGCTCGGCTCCCACTACGCCGAGTGCTTCGGCTGCGGCGACGGCCGGCCGCACGGACTGCGCCTTCAGGCCCGCGCCGGCGAGGGTGTCTCGGTCACCGCCGAGTTCACCGTCCGCCCCGCCCACCAGGGCGCCCCGGGACTGGCGCACGGCGGCGTGCTCGCCACCGCCCTCGACGAGACCCTCGGCTCGCTCAACTGGCTGCTGCGGACCATCGCCGTGACCGGCCGGCTGGAGACCGACTTCCAGCGGCCCGTGCCCGTCGGCACCACCCTCCACCTGGAGGCCGAGGTCACCGCCGTCTCCGGCCGGAAGATCTACTCCACCGCCACCGGCCGTATCGGCGGCCCGGACGGCCCCGTCGCCGTCCGCGCCGACGCCCTCTTCGTCGAGGTCAAGGTCGAGCACTTCGTCGAGCACGGCCGCGAGGAGGAGATCCGCGCCGCGATGGACGACCCCGACCAGGTCCGCCGGGTCCGCGCCTTCGAGGTGAACCCGTGAGCCTTGAGGTCCTGATCCGCCGCGTCGACCCCGACGTACCGCTTCCGTCGTACGCCCGCCCCGGCGACGCCGGGGCCGACCTGAGCACCACCGTCGCCTGCGAGCTGGCGCCGGGAGAACGGGCCGTCCTGCCCACGGGCGTGTCTGTGGCGCTCCCGGAGGGGTACGCGGCCTTCGTGCACCCACGATCCGGACTGGCCGCCCGCTGCGGTGTCGCCCTCGTGAATGCCCCGGGGACGATTGATGCCGGGTACCGTGGGGAGATCAAGGTGATCGTGGTGAATCTCGATCCGCGCGAGACGGTGCGGTTCGAGCGCTTCGACCGGATTGCCCAACTGGTCGTCCAGCAGGTCGAGAGGGTCCGCTTCCGCCAGGTCGCGGAGCTTCCCGGATCGGCGCGGGCCGAAGGGGGCTTCGGGTCCACCGGCGGCCACGCCGGAACGGACCCTGCGAGCGGCACAAGCGGTCAGGTCGCCGACGGCGGCCCGACGGGTGGGAATCGATACGCTTCGGTCGTATCCGACCGGGAAGGACAGTGACGTGTTCGGACGTCGCAAGAAGAAGGGTGCCGCCGACGACGCGGCCGGCGAGGCCGAGCAGGTCGTCGACAGCATCGACACCCAGGCGGACGACAGGGGGACCGAGCGCGTGCGGCTCGAACCCGAACCGCGCCCCGACGGTCCCTGGGACAGCTCCGAGGTACGCGATCCGGCCGAGGGCCGGGTGGACCTCGGCGGCATCTTCGTCCCCGGAGTCGACGGCATGGAACTGCGCGTGGAGGTCGCCGGCGACGCGATCGTCGCGGCCACCGTCGTCCTGCACGACAGCGCCATCCAGCTCCAGGGCTTCGCCGCCCCCAAGCGCGAGGGCATCTGGGGCGAGGTGCGCGAGGAGATCGGCTCCGGCATCACCCAGCAGGGCGGCATCGTCGACGAGGTCGAGGGCCCCCTCGGCTGGGAGCTGCGGGCCCAGGTGCCCGTACAGCTCCCGGACGGCACCGGCGGCTTCCAGGTCGTGCGGTTCGTCGGCGTCGACGGCCCGCGCTGGTTCCTGCGCGGAGTGATCTCCGGCCAGGGCGCCGTGCAGCCGCAGGCCGCCGGACTGCTGGAGCAGATCTTCCGGGACACCGTGGTGGTGCGCGGCGACGGCCCCATGGCCCCCCGCGACCCGATCGTCCTCAAGCTGCCGAACGACGCGCAGATGGTCCCCGAGGGCGTGCAGCAGGAGGAGGAGGGCTCCCGCTTCTCCGGCGGCATGGGCCAGCTCCAGCGCGGCCCGGAGATCACCGAGGTCCGCTAGGCACCGACCGACTCCACTCCCGCGCGCCGCGTGCGCGCGGAGCCGGGGCCGCGTCCCGCGTCAGGGGCGCGGCCCCGGCGCGGTTCCGGGGGCGGTTCCGGGGGAGTGAGGGCGTCGGACCGGGCCGGGTCCCGTGTCCGGGGCGGGCAGGCGTTGAACCCCCGGGTCCGCGCTGGCCATACTGGCGCCCGGACACGGCGGGGGAGGATCACGAGCGGCCAGGTCGCCACCGGGACCATGGTGCGCGTCGAGGACGTGCACAAGACGTACGGCCGTGGGGACGCCGCGGTACGCGCCCTGCGCGGCGTCTCCTTCGAGGTGCCTCGCGGCGAGCTGGTCGCCCTCAAGGGACGCTCCGACTCCGGCAAGACCACCCTGCTCGACATCGTCGGCGGCCTGGACACCCCGGACGCCGGACGGGTCGAGGTGGACGGCGGCGACCTCGCGGGACTCGACGAGGACGGGCTCCTCGCCCTGCGCCGGGACCGGGTCGGCTTCGTCTTCCAGTCCTTCGGGCTCCTCCCGGTCCTCACCGCCGCCGCGAACGTCGGCGTGCCGATGCGCCTGCGCCGCACCCCGCCCCGGGAGCGCGAGCAGCGCGTCGCCCTGCTGCTCTCCCTCGTCGGCCTCGCCGACCACGCCGCCCAGCGGCCCGGCGAGCTGTCCGGCGGGCAGCAGCAGCGCGTCGCCGTCGCCCGCGCCCTCGCCAACGAGCCCGCGCTGCTCATCGCCGACGAGCCCACCGGGCAACTCGACGCGGAGACCGGCCGGGCCGTGATGGAGCTGCTGCGGGCCGTCGTCCGCAGCGAGGGCCTCACCGCCCTCGTCGCCACCCACGACGCCACCCTGCTCGGCCTCGCCGACCGGGTCCTGGAGCTGCGGGACGGGCGGATCGTCGCGGAGTGAGGGCCCCGGCCCGGCGGCCCGCCCGCCGGAGCTGCGCCGGGTCCGCGTGCCGGGGGTCCTCTTCCGCGTCAGGGGCGCGTCAAGGGAAACCACGCGCGCGGCCGGGCCCCCACCGGGTTCGTCATGATGTCCCGTGGTGGGGCCGGCGCTGCGCGTCAGGCGCCGACCGGAAGACAATGGGGCCATGGGACGCGGCAAGCTACGGATCTACCTCGGCGCGGCGCCGGGCGTCGGCAAGACCTACGCCATGCTGGCCGAGGCGCACCGCCGGGTCGAGCGCGGCACCGACTGCGTCGTCGCGTACGTCGAGCACTACGGCCGCCCCCGCACCGAGGTCCTGCTCCACGGGCTGGAGCACGTGCGGCGCCGCGAGCTGGAGTACCGCGGCACGGCGTTCACCGAGATGGACCTCGACGCGGTCCTCGCCCGCCACCCCAGGGTCGCCCTCGTCGACGAGCTGGCCCACACCAACGTCCCCGGCACCCGCAACGGCAAGCGCTGGCAGGACGTGGAGGAACTCCTCGCCGCCGGCATCGACGTGATCTCCACCGTCAACATCCAGCACCTGGAGTCCCTCGGGGACGTCGTGGAGTCGATCACGGGGGTGCGCCAGCAGGAGACGGTGCCGGACGAGGTGGTCCGCCGCGCCGACCAGATCGAACTGGTCGACATGTCGCCGCAGGCCCTGCGCCGCCGCATGGCGCACGGCAACATCTACCAGCCGGACAAGGTCGACGCCGCCCTCTCCAACTACTTCCGCCCCGGCAACCTCACCGCCCTGCGCGAACTGGCCCTGCTGTGGGTCGCGGACCGCGTCGACGAGTACCTCCAGCAGTACCGCAGCGAGCACCGCGTCTCCAGGATCTGGGGCTCGCGCGAGCGGATCGTGGTCGGGCTGACCGGCGGACCCGAGGGCCGCACGCTGATCCGCCGGGCCGCGCGCCTCGCCGAGAAGGGGGCCGGCGGCGAGGTGCTGGCCGTCTACATCGCCCGCAGCGACGGGCTGACCTCCGCCTCCCCGAAGGAACTCGCGGTCCAGCGGACCCTGGTCGAGGACCTCGGCGGCACCTTCCACCACGTGCTCGGCGACGACATCCCCGTCGCCCTGCTGGACTTCGCCCGCGGGGTCAACGCCACCCAGATCGTGCTGGGCTCCTCGCGCCGCAAGTCCTGGCAGTACATCTTCGGCCCCGGGGTCGGCGCCACCGTCGCCCGCGAGTCCGGACCCGACCTCGACGTCCACATCGTCACCCACGAGGAGGCCGCCAAGGGCCGCGGGCTGCCCGTCGCCCGGGGTGCCCGGCTCGGCCGCTCCCGGATCGTGTGGGGCTGGGTCGCCGGCCTCGCCGGCCCGCTCGCGCTGACCCCGCTGCTGACCACCGTCCAGCTCGGCCTCGCCAACGACGTCCTCTTCTACCTGGCGCTGACCGTCGCCGCGGCCCTGCTCGGCGGGCTCTTCCCGGCGCTGGCCTCGGCCGCGGTCGGCTCCCTGCTGCTCAACTGGTTCTTCACGCCCCCGGTCAACCGCATCACCATCGCCGACCCGCGCAACTTCCTCGCCCTGGCGATATTCGTCGGCGTCGCCCTCTCCGTCGCCTCGGTCGTCGACCTCGCCGCCCGCCGCACCCACCAGGCGGCCCGGCTGCGCGCCGAGTCGGAGATCCTCTCCTTCCTGGCGGGCAACGTCCTGCGCGGCGAGACCAGCCTGGAGGCCCTGCTCGAACGGGTCCGGGAGACCTTCGGCATGGAGTCGGCCGCCCTGCTGGAGCGGGCCGGCGACCTGGAGCCCTGGACCTGCGCCGGCCGCGCCGGACTCGGACTGCCGGTGGAACGCCCCGAAGACGCTGATGTGGACATGCCTGTCGGGGACCATATGGCGCTCGCGCTGACCGGCCGGGTGCTGCCCGCCGAGGACCGCCGGGTGCTCGCCGCCTTCGCCGCCCAGGCCGCCGTCGTCCTGGACCGGCGCAGGCTGCGCGAGGAGGCCGACCGGGCCCGCGCCCTCGCCGAGGGCAACCGCATCCGCACGGCCCTGCTGGCCGCCGTCAGCCACGACCTGCGTACGCCGCTGGCCGGGATCAAGGCCGCGGTCACCGGACTGCGCTCCGACGACGTCGCCTGGTCCGAGGAGGACCGCGCCGAACTGCTGGAGGGCATCGAGAACGGCGCCGACCGCCTCGACCACCTCGTCGGCAACCTGCTGGACATGTCCCGGCTCCAGACCGGCACCGTCACCCCCCTGATCCGCGAGATCGACGTGGACGAGGTGGTGCCGATGGCGCTCGGCGGCGTCCCCGAGAGCAGTGTCGACCTGGACATCCCCGAGACGCTGCCCATGGTCGCCGTCGACGCCGGGCTGCTGGAGCGGGCCATGGCCAACCTGGTGGAGAACGCCGTCAAGTACAGCCCCGACGGCAGCCACGTCGTGGTCGCCGCCAGCGCCCTCGCCGACCGCGTCGAGGTGCGCGTCGTCGACCGGGGGCCGGGTGTGCCGGACGACGCCAAGGACCGTATCTTCGAGCCGTTCCAGCGCTACGGGGACGCCCCCCGAGGCTCCGGCGTGGGGCTCGGCCTGGCCGTCGCCCGGGGCTTCACCGAGGCCATGGGCGGCACCCTGAACGCCGAGGACACCCCGGGCGGCGGCCTCACCATGGTCCTCACCCTCCGCGCGGCCGGCGCCGCCCCGCCCCCGGGCCCCGGCCCCGGGGCCGGACCCGGCACCCCGGCCGGCACCGGCACCGGCACCGGTACAGGTACGGGTACGGGCCGGGGTGCCGGTGCCCCCGGCCCGGTGGCCCGGCCCGCGCGCCCCGTGACAGCAGAAAGGCAGGTCCCATGAGCCCGACCGGGGGGAACCCCCAGGCCCAGGCCCTCACGAGGGTCCTGGTGGTCGACGACGAGCCGCAGATCGTGCGCGCCCTGGTGATCAACCTCAAGGCACGCCACTACGAGGTCGACGCCGCCCACGACGGCGCCACCGCCCTGCGCCTCGCCGCCGCCCGGCACCCCGACGTGGTCGTGCTCGACCTCGGCCTGCCCGACATGGACGGCGTCGAGGTGATCAAGGGCCTGCGCGGCTGGAGCCGGGTGCCGATCCTGGTGCTCTCCGCCCGGCACTCCTCCGACGAGAAGGTGCAGGCCCTGGACGCCGGCGCCGACGACTACGTCACCAAGCCCTTCGGCATGGACGAGCTGCTGGCCCGGCTGCGGGCCGCCGTCCGCCGCGCCGAACCGGTGCCGGGCGGCGACGAGGTCCTCGTGGAGACCGCCGGCTTCACCGTCGACCTCGCCGCCAAGAAGGTCCACCGCGCCGGCAAGGACATACGCCTGACCCCCACCGAGTGGCACCTGCTGGAGGTCCTGGTGCGCAACAGCGGCCGGCTGGTCAGCCAGAAGCAGCTCCTGCGCGAGGTGTGGGGCCCGTCGTACGGGACCGAGACCAACTACCTGCGGGTCTATATGGCACAACTGCGCCGCAAGCTGGAGGCCGACCCCGCGCACCCGCGCCACTTCATCACCGAACCGGGCATGGGCTACCGCTTCGAACGGTGAGCCGGACCACCCGCCCCCGGGGGAATGCGTGTCCGTCACCGCGCCCCGGTACGCTTCACTCATGAGTGCTGTTCCCCGTTCCGGCAAGGCGGCGGGCCGGCTGCGGCGCATGCTCGACCGGCTCTCCTCGTCGATGGAGGATCTGGAGTCCGAGGAGCTGCGGGAGGACACCGAGACCACCGGCTGCATAGCCATCGAGGACTGCCAGGACCGGCAGATCGTCACGGTAACTGGTACGTTGCGCACGGTCACCCTGCGACCGCGCGCGGGCGTCCCGGCCCTGGAGGCCGAGCTGTTCGACGGCACCGCCGCTCTGGACGTGGTGTGGCTGGGCCGGCGTTCCATACTCGGCGTCGAACCAGGGCGCAAGCTCATCGCATCGGGCCGGATCTCCATGAGCCACGGCCGCCGGGTGCTCTTCAACCCGAAATACGAACTGAGACCCCTCGGACGGGAGTAGCCGGTGACGTCGCTCGACAAGCCGACCGACCAGACATCTGCGGACGAGGCACGGGCGGTGACGGAGGCTGCCCTGTTCGACGCGTTCGGCGGCGTGCGGGGCATGGTCGAGACGGTGCTGCCGGGCCTCCTCTTCGTCACCAGCTTCACGATCAACAACAACCTGCGCCTGTCGGCCATGGCCGCGCTGGGCGTCTCGCTGGTGCTGCTCGTGGTCCGCCTCGCCCGCAAGGACACCGTCAAGCACGCCTTCAGCGGGGTCTTCGGCGTCGGCTTCGGCGTGGTCTTCGCGATGATGACCGACAACGCCAAGAACTTCTATCTGCCCGGCATGCTCTACACGCTGGGGCTGGCGCTGGCGTACATCATCACGTCGCTGGCCGGGGTGCCGCTCCTCGGCCTGATCCTCGGACCGGTGTTCAAGGAGAACCTCTCCTGGCGCACCCGCAACCCGGGCCGCAAGAAGGCGTACGCCAAGGCGAGCTACGCGTGGGGGCTGATCCTCCTCGCCAAGTGCGCGATCCTCTTCCCGCTCTACTGGTGGGCGGACACCACCCAGTTCGGCTGGGTCCTGGTCGCCCTCAAGATCCCGCCCTTCCTGCTCGCCGTCTGGCTGACCTGGGTCTTCCTGGCGAAGGCGCCGGCGCCCATCGACGTGTTCGCGGAGATGGAGGCGGCGGAGCGGGCCGAACGGGAACGGACCGCGGAGCGGGCCGCCGAGCGCGCCGCCGAGCAGGGGCGGGCGGATGGCGAGTGGGCGGGGCACCTCCCGGCGGACGGCCTGCCCGGCGAGGCGATGGCCCCCGTCGCCGACTCCGCGCCGCACGGGTCCGCGGCCGGTGACCGCGGTGCCGCGGACGGCCGGGGCGGACGGCACCGCCGGGGCTGAGCGTCGGCACGGCCCGCCGGTCGCACCGCCCGGCACGGCGTGGGTCTCCACACGTAGGGGGCGCCCGGAGATCCCTCCGAGCGCCCCCTATGTCGTACCGTCCGCGGCGGCCGTACCGGACGTCACGCCCGCCGCGCCGGCCCGCCTCGCCTCAGCGCAGCGTCCGCCGCGCCGACAGCAGGTCCTCCAACTGCTCCTCCCGGGCCTGCGCCGCCACGAACAGCAGCTCGTCGCCTGCCTCCAGGGAGTCCTCGTGGGACGGGGTCAGCACGCGGTTGCCCCGGATGATGGTGACCAGGGAGGTGTCCTCCGGCCACTGGACGTCCCCGACCCGGGTGCCGGCCAGCGCCGACTCCTCCGGCAGGGTCAGCTCGACCAGGTTGGCGTCGCCGTGGCTGAAGCGCAGCAGCCGGACCAGGTCGCCGACGCTCACCGCCTCCTCGACCAGGGCCGACATCAGCCGCGGGGTGGAGACGGCGACGTCCACGCCCCACGACTCGTTGAACAGCCACTCGTTCTTCGGGTTGTTCACCCGGGCGACGACGCGCGGGACGCCGTACTCCGTCTTGGCCAGCAGGGCGACGACGAGGTTGACCTTGTCGTCGCCCGTCGCCGCGATGACGACGTTGCAGCGCTGGAGCGCCGCCTCGTCCAGCGAGGTGATCTCGCACGCGTCGGCGAGCAGCCACTCCGCCATCGGGACGCGCTCGACCGAGATGGCCGTCGGCGCCTTGTCGATGAGCAGGATCTCGTGCCCGTTCTCCAGCAGCTCGCCCGCGATCGAACGGCCGACCGCTCCGGCTCCGGCAATGGCGACCCTCATCAGTGACCGGCCTCCTCGTCGGGACCCTGGGCGAACGCCGCCTCGACCTTGTCGACCTCGTCGGTGCGCATCATCACGTGCACCAGGTCGCCCTCCTGCAACACCGTCTGCGAGCTGGGCAGGATCGCCTCACCCAGCCGGGTGAGGAAGGCGACCCGCACACCGGTCTCCTCCTGGAGCCGGCTGATCTTGTGGCCGACCCAGGACGGGGAGGTGTGCACCTCGGCGAGCTGCACCCCGCCGGTGGGGTCGCGCCACAGCGGCTCCGCCCCCGAGGGGAGCAGCCGGCGCAGCATCTGGTCGGCCGTCCAGCGGACGGTGGCCACGGTGGGGATGCCGAGCCGCTGGTAGACCTCGGCACGGCGGGGGTCGTAGATCCGGGCGGCGACGTTCTCCACGGCGAACATCTCGCGGGCCACCCGGGCCGCGATGATGTTCGAGTTGTCGCCGCTGGAGACGGCGGCGAAGGCGCCCGCGTCCTCGATGCCCGCCTCGCGCAGGGTGTCCTGGTCGAAGCCGACGCCGGTGACCCTGCGCCCGCCGAAGGCCGAGCCCAGACGGCGGAAGGCGGTGGGGTCCTGGTCGATCACGGCGACCGTGTGGCCCTGCCCCTCCAGGGTCTGGGCGAGAGCGGAGCCCACACGCCCGCAGCCCATGATGACAATATGCATCGCCTCACACCGCGCTTTCCACGGGCCTGCTGACCTCTGTTGACGTCGTGCTCATGTCTCTCTTTCGGCTCGCCTGGCGACACGTCGCGGCCAGAGTGCGGGGCCGCAGGGGACATCATGCCGGTGGGTACCCGGGGTGCCGCCGCTCGGGGGCCCGGCAAGCCGGGTTCCCCCGCCCCGGCCCAACGTACCCGCCGTGCCGCGCGGTGCTCCGGGTCGTTTCGTACGGGCCGGCGCGCGGTGGCCCGGGTCCTCTCGTACGGGCCGGCGCGCAGTGGCCCCGGGTCGTCCCGTACGGGCCGCCGGCGCAGGCCGCGGCTCACCCCCCGGCGGACGACCGGCGGCCGATGCTGCGCACGCTGGCGAGGGTCAGCAGCGCGAGGCCGGCCAGTGCGGCGGCCCCGCCGATCAGCTCTGCGGTGAGATGCATGGGGACTCCTGCGGGCTGGGAGGGCTGGGGGGCGGGGAGAGCCGGGAGAGTGGGGAGAGTGGGGTGCGCGAGGGCTCCCCGGGCGGGGGAGAGGGTGGCCTGTATGACGGTCTCGGGTGGCCGGCGGACCGTGTTCGTCATATAGGCATGGGAACCCGCGCCCCGGCGATTCCGCAGCCGCGGCGATGCCCGATTTCACCCGGAGAGCCCCGGAGAGCGGACGGCGTCAAGATCTGGGGTGGCGGGTGGGATGCCCCCGGTCCGAGGGCTACGATGTTCAGTTGTGTCCAAACTGACCGACGTGCCCAAGCGGATTCTCATCGGGCGCGCATTGCGCAGTGACCGGCTCGGCGAAACGCTCCTGCCGAAGCGGATCGCCCTCCCCGTCTTCGCCTCCGACCCGCTGTCCTCCGTGGCCTACGCGCCCGGTGAGGTCCTGCTGGTCCTGTCCATCGCGGGAGTGTCCGCCTACCACTTCAGCCCCTGGATCGCGGCGGCGGTCGTCGTGCTGATGTTCACCGTGGTCGCCTCCTACCGGCAGAACGTGCACGCCTACCCGAGCGGCGGCGGCGACTACGAGGTGGCCAACACCAACCTGGGCCCCAAGGCCGGCCTGACCGTCGCGAGCGCCCTGCTCGTCGACTACATCCTGACCGTCGCCGTCTCGATCTCCTCCGGCATCGAGAACCTCGGCTCCGCGGTCCCCTTCGTCGTCGAGAACAAGGTCCTCTGCGCCGTCGCCGTGATCGTGCTGCTGACGCTGATGAACCTGCGCGGCGTCAGGGAGTCGGGCACCCTCTTCGCCATCCCCACGTACGTCTTCGTGACCGGCGTCTTCATCATGATCGCCTGGGGCGCCTTCCGGGGCCTGGTCCTCGACCACAGCATGCGCGCCCCGACCGCCGACCTGGAGATCAAGGCCGAGCACCAGGGGCTGGCCGGCTTCGCGCTGGTCTTCCTGCTGCTGCGCGCCTTCTCCTCCGGCTGCGCCGCGCTCACCGGCGTCGAGGCCATCTCCAACGGCGTCCCCGCCTTCCGCCGGCCCAAGTCCAGGAACGCCGCGAACACCCTCGCCCTGATGGGCCTGCTCGCGGTCACCATGTTCTGCGGCATCATCGCGCTGGCCGCCACGACCAAGGTCCGCATGGCCGAGGCGCCCGCCACCGACCTCCTCCACAACGGCGTGCCGGTGGGGCCCGGTTACGTACAGGACCCGGTGATCTCACAGGTCGCCGAGGCGGTGTTCGGCCGGGGCAGCTTCCTCTTCGTCGTCCTGGCCGCGGCCACCGCCCTGGTGCTCTTCCTCGCCGCGAACACCGCGTACAACGGCTTCCCGCTGCTCGGCGCGATCCTCGCCCAGGACCGCTACCTGCCCCGCCAGCTCCACACCCGCGGCGACCGCCTCGCCTACTCCAACGGCATCGTGCTGCTGGCCGGCGCGGCGGCCCTGCTCGTGGTCGTCTACGGGGCCAGCTCCACGCGCCTGATCCAGCTCTACATCGTCGGCGTCTTCGTCTCCTTCACACTCAGCCAGATCGGCATGGTCCGGCACTGGAACCGGCACCTGGCGACCGAACGGGACCCCGCCACTCGCCGCCACATGATCCGCTCGCGCACCATCAACACCTTCGGCGCCTTCTTCACCGGGGTGGTGCTCGTCGTCGTCCTGGCCACCAAGTTCAGCCACGGTGCCTGGGTCGCCCTGCTCGGCATGTGCATCTTCTTCGCGACCATGTCGGCGATCCGCCGCCACTACGACCGGGTCGCCGAGGAGATCGCCGCCCCCGAGGCCCCGGACGAGACCTCCGGCGACGACATGGGCCGGCCCTCCCGGGTCCACTCCGTCGTCCTCGTCTCCAAGATCCACCGGCCCGCGCTGCGCGCCCTCGCCTACGCCAAACTGCTGCGCTCCGACAGCCTGGAGGCGCTGAGCGTCAACGTCGACCCGCAGGAGACCAGGGAACTGCGCGAGGAGTGGGAGCGGCGGAACATCGACGTCCCGCTGAAGGTCCTGGACTCGCCCTACCGCGAGATCACCCGCCCGGTGATCGAGTACGTCAAGAACCTCCGCCGCGAGTCCCCGCGCGACGCCGTCTCCGTGATCATCCCCGAGTACGTGGTCGGCCACTGGTACGAGCACCTCCTGCACAACCAGAGCGCGCTCAGGCTCAAGGGCCGGCTGCTCTTCACCCCCGGCGTCATGGTCACGTCGGTGCCCTACCAGCTCCAGTCCTCGGAGGCGGCCCGGCTGCGCGCCCGCCGCCGCCAGGAGTGGGCGGCCCCGGGCGCCGTCCGCCGCGGCCCGGCGAGGCCCGGCCCGACGAAAGAGTCGCAACCGCCGCCGAAGTAGACGACGGCGGGACGGGTGAGGCGCGGGGGTGGCGGAGGCGGACCGGGGCGCGGGCGTCGGGGTGCGGACGGGGCGCGGGGGCCGGGGCGCGGGCATGAAGTCCGGACGGGGCGCGGGCGTCGGGGGCGGGGCATGGGGTCCGGACGGGGCGCGGGCGCCGTACGAGTCCACCGGTGACCGGGGGAGTCGCCCGTCCGGGCGAGGGACCGGGACCCCCGCGGCCGACGTAGACTGGTCGGCTGTTGTCCGCCCATCCCTCTCGTCGTACTGGAGTCACCCCGCCATGCAGGCAGAACCGAAGAATCCGCAGGCGGGAACGTCCCTGGTGGGAGAGGAGTACGAGGTCGAGATCGGCCCCGTCGCCCACGGCGGCCACTGCGTCGCCCGGACCGCCGAGGGCCAGGTCCTCTTCGTCCGGCACGCGCTGCCCGGCGAACGGGTCGTGGCCCGCGTCACCGACGGCGAGGAGGGCGCGCGCTTCCTGCGGGCGGACGCGGTACGGATCATCGACGCCTCCAAGGACCGGGTCGAGGCGCCCTGCCCCTTCGCGGGCCCCGGCCGTTGCGGCGGCTGCGACTGGCAGCACGCGAAGCCGGGCGCGCAGCGCCGACTGAAGGGCGAGGTCATCGCCGAGCAGTTGCAGCGGCTCGCGGGCCTCACCCCCGAGGAGGCCGGCTGGGACGGCACGGTGATGCCGGCCGAGGGCGACAAGCTGCCCGCCGGGGAGGTCCCCGCGTGGCGCACGCGGGTGCAGTACGCCGTGGACGAGGCGGGCCGCGCGGGCCTGCGCCGGCACCGCTCGCACGAGGTGGAGCCGGTCGACCACTGCATGATCGCCGCCGAGGGCGTCAGCGAGCTGGGCATCGAGCGGCGGGACTGGACGGGCATGGCGTCCGTCGAGGCCATCGCGGCGACGGGCTCGCAGGACCGGCAGGTCATCCTCACCCCGCGGCCGGGCGCGCGGCTGCCCCTCGTCGAACTCGACCGGCCGGTGTCGGTGATGCGGGTCGGCGAGAAGGACGGCGGCGTCCACCGGGTCCACGGCCGCCCCTTCGTGCGGGAACGCGCCGACGGCCGCACCTACCGGGTGGGCAACGGCGGTTTCTGGCAGGTCCACCCGAGGGCCGCGGACACCCTCGTCACCGCGGTCATGCAGGGCCTGCTGCCCCGCAAGGGCGACACGGCCCTCGACCTGTACTGCGGCGTCGGCCTCTTCGCGGGCGCCCTGGCCGACCGCGTCGGCGACCAGGGGGCGGTACTGGGCATCGAGTCCGGCAAGCGCGCCGTCGAGGACGCGCGGCACAACCTCGCCGCCTTCGACCGGGTCCGCGTCGAACAGGGCAAGGTCGAGTCCGTCCTGCCCCGCACCGGCATCACGCAGGCCGACCTCATCGTCCTCGACCCCCCGCGGGCCGGCGCCGGCCGCAAGACGGTGGAGCACCTCACGTCCCTCGGCGCCCGCCGCATCGCCTACGTCGCCTGCGACCCGGCCGCCCTCGCCCGCGACCTCGCCTACTTCCGGACCGGCGGCTACCACCCCCGCACCCTGAGAGCCTTCGACCTCTTCCCGATGACCCACCACGTGGAGTGCGTGGCGATCCTCGAACCGGCCGGCAAGGGATCCTGACCTGCGCTTTTGTTGTCCGGGTGGGTTGCTCGACCTGTTTCCCTCCGTGCAGCGGTTCGAGCGGGCGGATCGATCTCTATAACTCGCTGACCTGCGGATTCGTGAGCGAGGTGCTTGCACGGGCGACGCCTTGAGCGGGGCGTTCGGAGATTCTTGACGCTCGGATGACGCTCGCAGCGGGGGACTTTGCTGCACCTCCTCAGGCGCTGCGAGCCGCTATCTTGGGCCCCACGTTTTCAGGGGACGCGGCTCGACCGCGCCAGTCATGATACCGGTCAGGTATCATGACTGTATGGCGATGACACTTCGACTCCCCGACGACCTGGACGCGAAGCTCACCGAGCGGGCTCGTCGGGAGGGCCGCAGCAAGCAGGAACTCGCCATCGAGGCCATCCGTGACGCCCAGAACCGGGCCGAACTGAAGGTCGATGACGTTCTGGCCGAGCTGATGGACAGCGATGCGGAGATCCTGGACTACCTGAAGTGACGGACGTGCGCTATCTCCAGATCGACGAGATCCTGGCCATCGCCCGCACGGTCAACGGTACCGAGCACAGTGTGCGTGACATGGGTCTTCTGGTTTCGGCGATCGAGCGACCCCGGACGAACGTGTTCGGAGCCGAGTTGTATTCCACGCTGCACGAGAAGGCTGCGGCACTGCTGCACTCCGTCGCCCGCAATCACGCGCTGATCGACGGCAACAAGCGCACCGCCTGGCTCGCCATGCGTGTCTTCCTGCGGTTCAACGGCGTCAGCGCCAGTGCCGTCCCGCCGCCCGTCTCCGTGGCCGGCCCGTTCGTCGAGGGCGTCGCACAGGACAACATCGATGTACCGGCCATCGCCAAGCGCCTCTCGACCTGGTTCCCCGTTTCCTGACGTTCGACGAGGTGAAGGCGCATCATGTGGAGTGCGTAGCGATCCTGGAGCTTGCTGCAAAGGGGTCCTGACCTGCGGTTTTCGTGGGTTGCTCGGGAGTGGCCGGGCGTGCTCGGGCTTGTCTTCTGATGTGCGCGAAGTGGAGCATGCCGCGTGCCGAACCAATGCCCCTGACCTGCGGTTCCGATCCGTGACGGGAAGGCGGGCGAGTGTTGCCACCGGTCTTCGCAGGATCCGCGCAAGGCGGCCCTGACGCTCATGTGACGTTCGCTTTGACAGGGCGTCAGCTTATGCGTGAGGTCGGCATGCGGTCCGTGCGTCGAGTTGCACGGAGCGCGGCAATGAGCGCCCACATCAGGAAGGTGACCTGCAGTCCGGTGTCGACGGGGGTGGTGGAGTGCGGCGGTACGAGCAGCCCACGCACCGGGCTGTGCCTGTTGCGCGTCGTGGACCTGGCCAAGGGTGACTACGACTGCCAGCGGGCGGCCGTTGCCGTCCACGGGGTGGTGGATCTTTCTCGTCAGGCTGCCACGGGATCGGCCTATTGCGTGGCCGGCCGGCTCGCCCCTGCTGGTAGGAGCTTCACTGCTGCGGCAGGTGGCGGGGCTGGTGTACCTCTCCGGCCGGGCCGTGTTCGTGGCGTTAACGCTCCGGTTCGACGGTATTCGTGAATGTCGCGGCCGAACTCGGGGACGACTCGGGTCGGTTGACGGGAGTCGTCTGGCCCGGCGACTTCTTCCCCGGCCTGATGCTGGAGCTGCGCCGACTCCGGGGCGACACAGTGATCCGCCTCGCTACGACGTGGCTGAAGGAACGCGTGCAGGCCGGTGACCGTGAGACGGGGCACTGCTACGACCTTCGTGTGCTCACCAGGGAGGACGTGCCGGGCAGCAGCCGCCACGGTGACAGCGCGGTCGGGCTGGGGCCCCGGCACCTGGTGATGCGCACCGTGCGCCGTCGCGGTCTGCTCACCCTGGACGGTCATGCCCTGATGGACCGGTCGGCCCTGCCGAGCGCGGTCTATGGGCGCCGACCCGCCCGGTCGCAGGCCGCCGCCCTGGACTCGGCCGTCTACGTCTCGCACTCCTCGCGCAACTCGGTGTCGCTCAGCCGCACCTCCAGGCCGTGATAGCGGGCGTGGTACGCCAGCACATTGGCGATCACGTCGTAGCGGTGGTCGAGGCTCAGCGTGTCCTCGAAGGCCGCCGGGATGCCGTCCCGGAGCGCGGCGTCCGACTCCACGATCTCGATGTCGGTCACCTCCACCTCGTGAGGGGGTACCCCGGCGCCGAGCCGCGTCCGCTTGCGATGCATCAGCCCGACCAGCCGGTGCCCGAACATCTGCAGCGGGAACGGCTGGTACGAGCACTAGCCGAGGTGCGTGGCGATTCTGGAGCCTGCGGCCATGGGCGCGTGAGCGGGATTCTCCGGTTCGCCGCGCGGTTCTCCGCGGTGAACCGCGCGGTGGCCCCGGACCGCCGGGGCCGGGACCACCGCGTCGTATCCGCCGCTACACCCGTTCGTCCTCCTCCACGATCTCGAAGAGGTCCGGCTCCGGGGTGGCGAGGCCGCCGAGGCCCTTGACCCTCTGCTGGAAGGCGTCCGCCTGCATCGCCTTGCGGTGCGAGGCGGCGTCCGTCCACTGCGCGGTCTCGACGAACACGCGCGGGTCGCGCACGGAGCGGTAGAGGCGGTGGCCGAGGAAGCCGGGCTGGCTGCTCATGTGGGCGGTGATGTCCTTCAGTATCCCTTCGAACGTGGGGACGTCGCCGTGGACGGTGAGCCGGTTGATGACGGTGATCACTGGAGTCCTCCAAGGGGGGCGAGGGCGCCGACGCGTTCGCGGAGCGTGCGGCGGAGAATCTTTCCGTTGGGTGAGCGCGGGACGGCGTCCACGGAGTCGATGTACCTCAGGTGCTGGTAGTACGGCAGCCGTTGGTTGACGTAGGCGGTGATGTCGGCGAGTTCCCTGGACTCCGGGTGCGTCCTGCCCTCCGTGTCCGAGGCGAGGACGACGAAGGCATGGGCCACGGCGCCGCGGTAGGGGTCGGGGTGATCGACGACGGCGCAGTCACGGACGGCCGGGTGCCGGATCAGGGTCCGCTCGATCTCGGTCGGTGAGACCACCCAGTTCTCGCACTTGAAGACGTCCTTGAGCCGGTCCGTCAGGAAGAGGTTCCCGGCCGGGTCCTGGTGGCCGATGTCTCCGGTCGAGAACCAGCCGTCGGCGTCGACCGCCGGCGCGGCGGAACTGAGGTAGCCCCGCATCACCTGCGGTCCGCGGACCTGCACCTCGCCCGGCCGGCCGGCCTCGACCGGAGCGCCGGTGCCGATGTCGACCAGTCGGCACTCCGTACCGGGAACGACCGCGCCCACCGAGCCCGGCACGGGCCGGGAAGGACGCTGGCAGTGGGTGAGCGGGGACGTCTCGGCCAGGCCGTACCCCTGCACGACCGGGATGCCGAAGTGGTCGGCCAGCGTACGGGCCGGGACGGGCAGCAGGGCAGAGCCGCCCGAGAAGACCGCGCCGACCGTACGCAGCCGTAGGTCCGGCAGGCGGGAGTCGGCCGCGAGGTGCGCCAGCCGTACGGGGAGGCTGTAGAAATGCGTGGCCGCCTGCCGGTTGGCCGTCTCCACCGCGAGCGCCGCGTCGGGGTCCGGGGCCAGCACCTGGGTCGCGCCTGCCCACACCGCCGAGTTGAGGTGCATCGGGTGGAAGAGCGGCAGGTGGTTGAGCGTGACGGAGGTGCTGTCCAGCCCGTGGACGGCGGCGATCTGACCGGCGTTGACGACGAGGTTGCGGTGGGTGAGCCGGACGGCCTTGGGGTCGCCGGTGGTGCCGCTGGTGAACTGGATGCAGGCCACCGCTTCCGGGTCCGGGGCCGCCCCCGCCCAAGCTCCTCCGCCTCGGACGACCTCCTGCGGCGACAGCACCGTGACCGGGCCCGGCAGGCCTGCGCGGATCGCCTCCACCCGTTCGGCCGTCTCCGGTGGGGCCACCACGACGGACACCGAGGCGGTGGTGAGCACGTGGGTCAGGGCCTCCCCGCGGAGGAAGGGGTTGATGATCGCGACCACCAGACCCGCCCGCACCGTGCCGTAGTAGGCGACGGCGAAGGACGGCGTCAGGGAGGACACGACGCCCACCGCGGCGCCGGGGCGACCCGCCGCCCGGGCGATCACCGCCGCCCCGCCGTCCACCAGCGCGTCGAGCTCGGCGTAGGTGATCGCCTGGTCGGGTGTGTGCAGGGCGGTGCGCTCGGGCACGGCGGCGGCCGCCCGCCGCAGCAGCCCGTCCAGCGGTACGTCGGGAACGTGACTGAGCGCGGTGGGGTCGTCCGGCACCCGGCCGAACACGGGCCGTCCGCCCTGGGGTTCAGGCGGCGTCGGCACGGGCGCGCTCCTCGGCGAACTGCTGGGCGTAGCGGAGGGTCTGGAGACTGTTGGTGCTCAGCACGCGCCGCAGGTACTTCCGGGCGTCGGCGACCGTCGTGCCCTCGCCCAGCAGGGAGAGGGCGGACGGCTTGATGGTCGCGGTGTGCCGGGCGTGGGCGACCACGCCCTCCGGTGTCTCGACGAACACCCAGTGGCCCGTGTGCGCGTCGAGGAGGGCCGGCAGACCGATCTGCTTGTAGACGATCTTGTGCTGGGGGAGGCAGATCCGTACGGAGCGGGTCGTGTGCTCCCGGCCGTCCGGCGTGTGCGTGTGCATGTCGAAGAACTGGACGCCCGGGGTGTCCTCCGTGAGGTTCAGCTTGGTCACGTGCGGGACGCGGTCGGGCCACTTGTCGGCGGCGTACAGGAACTCGTAGACGTCCTCCAGACGTCCGGCGATGAAGAGCGGGTCCTCGAAGGAGATCACCCGGGGCTCCAGCTCCTCCCACGCCTCGGCGGTCCGCCGCAGCGACTCCAGCTGGCCCGGGGTGCGGCCATCGAGCTCGGCGCCGATCGCGTGCACGGCGTCGTCCGGCGCGTCGTCGCGCAGGGCGAACTCATGGGTGACGACGACTTCCGTCGTGCCGGGCGCCGTGGTCTCGAACGTCCACGTGGCGCGCATGGACGCGAGCGGCGCTTCGGGCTCCACCTGGTCCAGGGCGATGCGTCGGCCGGACTCCAGTCGCCGCCAGGCGTCCCAGGTGTGGACGGAGGAGGGGCCGGTCACCGCCCAGCGCCGCACCAGTTCGGCGCCGTCGTCGCGGCGCTCGAGGATCTCGGCGTGCACGGCAGGGGCGAAGTGCTGCGGCCAGGCGTCGAGGTCGGCGATCAGGGTGTGGCAGCGCTCGGCGGGCGCCTTCACCGTGGTGGTGTGCCGGACGACATGGGTGCGGGACATGTGGTTCCTCTCGTCGGTGGTGGGAATCGTGGGGCGAGGTGAGCATTCGGGAGGGGAGGGTCTAGCGGCCGCCGGAGACGTCCAGGACCGCGCCGGTGATGTTGTCGTTCGCCGCGGAGCACAGGAAGGCGATGGCGCGGGCGACGTCCTCGGGCGAGCTGAGCCGACGGGTGGGGGTCCGGGTCAATTCCCTCTCGCGCACCGGGGCCGGCAGGTCGGCCAGGACCCCGGCGGTACGGGTCAGTCCGGGGCTGACGACGTTGACCAGGACCCCGTCCGGACCGGCGTCCCAGGCCAGGCTGCGGGCGAAGCCGTGCAGGGCCGCCTTGGCCGCCCCGTAGATCTCCTGGCCGGGGGCGCCGTCCCGGGCGATGTGCGAGGACACCAGGGCGATCCGGCCCCACTTTCTGGCGCGCATGCCGGGCAGCACCAACTGGACGGTGTGCAGGGTCTGCTCCAGGTTGTCGCGGAGCAGGGCGCTCCACTCCTTGGCGGGTACGTCCTCCAGATGCAGGCCGGGAGCGCGCCGGGAGCCGCGCCGTACCGCGTTGGCGACGACGACGTCCACCCCGCCCCAGCGCCGCTCGACGACGTCGACGGCGGCCTCGACCGCGGCGGGATCCCCCAGGTCGTACGGGACGGCCATGGCGCGGTCGGCTGCGGCGCCGAGTTCGCCGGCCAGCTGTTGGGCCCCCGCCGCGTCGCTGCGGTAGGTGACCGCCACCCGGGCGCCCTCGGCGGCGAAGGCGCGTGCGGTGGCGAGCCCGATACCGGAGGAGGCGCCCGTGACGAGGACGGTCCTGCCGTCGAGGCCGAGATCCACGGTCATCCCCCCTGGACGCGTCGCCGCCCCCGGAGAGCGTCGAGGGCCGGTTCGAGCGCGTCCCGGGTCAGGCGGTCACCACGCGCGCAGACGTACCCGTCCGGCCTGACGAGCAGCCAGCCTCCGGGGCCGAGCCCGAGGTGGGCACGCAGCAGCCCGTCCCGGTCGTGCAGAGCCCTCGGTGCCGAGCCGGAGGTGTCGTCGAGGGAGGTCACGGGCAGCGGGTCGGCGTGCTCCCGGCGGGCGGACCGGGCGGTGGGCTCCGCGGTCACCGTGTGCGGGGTGCAGGCCGGCAGCCAGTCCCCCGGGCCGAGCCCGAGCCGGCCGGCCGGCGACCCGTCCCCCCGGGCCGGTGCCGGCGGATTCGCCCCCGGGCCGGAGACATCGTCGTCCAGGGTGCGTACGGACAGCCAGTCGGCGTGTTTGCCGTACGCCTCGCGCGCGGTGTCCCGAGCGGCGGGGTCCCGGCCCGCCACGAGGAGGGTGCCGCGCGGGTCGCGCAGTTCGTTGAGCAGTGCGGACCACGCCTCCGTTCGCGCCTGCTCCTCGGTCACCTGGCACAGCCGGGTGCCCGAGCGCGGGCCGGGGGCGTCGGCGGGCCGGGAGTCGGGCCGGGTCAGCGGACCGTCGGGGTAGGCCACGGCCAGGGCCGACATCGTGCCGATGATCTTCCGCTCGATCCGGCCGCGCACCGCGGCGAACCGGCGGACCACCGCGAAGACGACGGGCAGCGCCACACCGGCCGCGGAGTTCTTCAGCTGGACGAGGAACGTTGCCTTGCGCGTCGAGCCGAGCAGGGCGCGGCCGATGGGGACGCGCTCGGCCGAGTAGCTGTCCAGCAGGGTCTCGTCGGCGTGGCCGTGTTCGACCATGGCGAGCTTCCAGCCGAGGTTGAAGGCGTCCTGGATACCCGTGTTGAGGCCCTGGCCGGATGCCGGGCTGTGCACGTGCGCCGCGTCGCCGGCCACCGTGCAGCGGCCGACGCGCATGGTGCCGATCATCCGCTGCTGGATGGTGAAGACCGACACCCAGCTCGGGGTGCGGACGGTGACGGGGCGTCGCAGGCCGTGCCGCAGCTTGCGGGCGAAGCGTTCGGCGACGGCGTCGGGGTCGCCGTCGTAGTCCGCGTCGGCGGTGTCGAGGAGCCGCCACTTCCCCTCTTCGGGGAACGGGATGACCATGACGGTGCCCGTGCCGACCTTCACCCAGTGGATGCTGTTCTGCGGCAGGTCGACGTCGACCTCCGCGTCGGCGATCAGCCAGGTCTCGGTGGAGTCGCCGACGAGCGGCAGGCCCAGCAGTTTGCGCACCGTGCTGTGGCCGCCGTCGCAGCCCACCAGCCGGCTGACGCTGAGGCGTTCCTCACCGGCCGGGGTGCGCAGCACGGCGTGGACGGCGTCGGCGTCCTGGGTGAAGCCGGTGAGCCGTACCCCCCACTCGACCCGCACCCCGAGGTCGGCGACCGCCTGCCGCAGGACGTCCTCGGTCGCGGCCTGGCCGATCATCAACGTCATGGGAAAGCGCGTCGGCTGGCGGGAGTAGTCGGGGCCGAGGCGGGCCAGGGTGCGGCCGTTGAGATGCATGGTGAACCGCTGGACGACCCGGCCTCGCGCCATCATCCGGTCGAGCAGTCCCGCCTGGTCGTACGTCTCCAGGGAGCGCGCGTGGGTCGCCATGGCCCTGCTGGTCTCGGCCGGGCCGTCGGCCGCGTCGATCAGCCGTACCCGGATCCCGCGGCGGGCCAGTTCGTGGGCGGTCATCAGGCCCACCGGGCCCGCGCCCGCCACCAGGACCGTGGGCGGGGTGTTGTTCTGCGAAGGTGTCACGTCGGTCTCCTCACGAGGTCGTGGGGCGCGTGGGCGGGAGGTCCGGGTAGCGCGGCAGAAGTCCCAGCCGTGCCGCCTCGCGCAGGGTCGGGGCGGCGCTGTCCCGTTCGGAGAGCGTCCGCCCGGCATCCGTCGGCCAGGGCAGGGCCAGATCAGGATCGAACGGATGTACGGTGTGTTCCAGTGAAGGCCGGTAGGGTGCGGAACACAGGTAGAGCACGGTCGCCCGGTCGCTGAGGGCGACGAAGGCGTGGCCGAGGCCCTCGGACAGCAGGACCGCCCGCCAGTGGTCCGGTCCGAGCCGGACCGCGTCCCATCGGCCGAAGGTGGGCGAGCCCTCCCGGACGTCCACCGTGAAGTCCAGCACCTCACCGGCCACGCAGGTCACGTACCGTGCCTGGCCGGGCGGGGTCCGGACGAAGTGCACCCCGCGGATCACGCCCTTGCGGGACACGGAGACCCCTGCCAGGGCCACGGGCATCGGCGCGCCCGCGGCGTCGGCGACCGTTTCGGGGCTGTACCACTCGGCGAACGTGCCGCGCTCGTCGTGGTGTGGGCGCAGGGTGAACTCCCAGGCCCCCGGCACGGCTAACGGGCGCATGCGGACTCCCGCGCGGCGAGCACCCGTTCGACGACGGCGGCTGCGGTGGCGGCGGGGGACGGCAGCTGGACGATGTCGTCGGCCACGGAGCGGGCGGCGGCGCGGTGGGAGGGGTCGTCGAGAAGGGATCGGCACGCGGCCTCGACGCGTTCCGCCGACGCCTCGGCCGGGTCGAGCCGGTGTCCGGAACCGGTGTCCGCCACCACTCGCGCATAGGCGGCGGTGTCCGACTGGGCTCCGGGCAGGACGAGTTGGGGCAGCCCGTGGACGAAAGCCGTCATCGTCGTGCCCGGCCCCCCGTGGTGTACGACGAGGTCGCAGGCGGGGAGCACCTGGTCGAGCGGGAGCCAGCCCGAGGCCAGCACGTGAGGGAGTGGTGGGGGACCCTGGGCGCCCGGGTCTCCAGGGCCCTCTGAGGTTCCAGGGCCCGGGACCGGCGGAGTTTCCGGAGTTGCCGGCGCCCCCGGGACGGCCGGGACCCCGTGAACCCCCGCCACCGGCGGACCGGCCGACGCGCCGGGCCGCAGGTGCTCCCCGTCCATGGCCAGCACCACCTCGACGCCCGCCGGCGCCAGCCCCCGCACCACCGCCTCCAGCAGTGGGCGGGCCCGGTTCGGCGGCAGGCTGCCGAGCGTCACACAGGCGCGCGGCCGGTCGCGGTGCGCGCGGGTCCAGTCCGGCACCGGCCCGGAGCCGTTGTGCGGCACGTACCGCATCGGCAGCACCGGGCACGGCGGCGCGAGGGCGTCGGCACCGCGTATCCGGGGCGGACAGACGTCCACGCGGAGCAGCGGGGCGGGCAGCCGGCGCAGGCCCGACGCGGCCAGCTCGGGCGCGAGTTCCTCCTGCGCGGCCTCCTGGTAGAGCGGCGAGGGCGGCAGGCCCCAGCCGTGCTCCACCCACGGCACACCGGTGGCCGCGGCCGCCAACCGGCCCGCGTACTCGGTCGGTTCGCTGACCACGAGGTCCGGCCGCCAGCGCTCGGCGAGGCGCAGGGTCCGTTCCAGGGTGCGCGCGGCCAGCCTGCCGAAACCGCGTCCGCTGCGGCGGACGCGCCGGTCGTCGTCGGCGGACCACGGCACGGGCGTGCCGTCTCGCCCGAAGCCGATCATCTGCCCCATCGTCACGCCCTCGCACGTCCCGGCGGCGGGAAGCCCCGCTTTCCGGACGACCGGTGTGCATTCCTCCGGAACAGCTACCAAAACCTCGTGACCGGCCACTCGTAATGCCCAGGAAAAAGGAACGAGTTGCAATATGTGGCCGTGCAGGGGAGCGCTGGTCAGCAGAATCCTCATGGGTCAGACCCTGCCACAGTCCGGGCCACCGGGAACAGGTCGACCGGCGTTCTTCCATTCAAGGTCGAGCCGTCCTCGACCGGGCCTCGTGCCGCCGCTGGGAGAAAGGGGTCCGGGCCTGCACGGCCCGCAATGCGGAGGGTCGGAAAATGCGCATACTGTTCACCACGTTTCCCTCGCCGTCCCACCATTTCCCGATGGTGCCCCTGGAATGGGCCGCGCGGGCGGCGGGCCATGAGGTGCGCGTCGCGAGCGCCCCCTCACTGGTCGACGCCATCACCGCCTCGGGGCTGCCGGCCGTACCCGTGGGCTCTGCCGTCGACCTGGGGCGCGCGGCCCGGCGTGACCAGGACCTGGCCTCCTGGCACGACCACGACCGATGGCCCGAGGGCTGGCCGGTACGGCCGCAGCTGCTGGACGAACGGCGGCTGGGCCTGCTGGAGGCGCTCGGGCAACGCCAGTTCGCCCTCGCCGCGAACATGCTCGACGACCTGGTCGCGTTCGCCCGCCACTGGCGGCCCGACCTGGTCGTGCACGACGCGGTGTCGTACGCGGGCCCGGTCGTCGCCTCGGTGCTGGGCGTGCCGAGCGTCAGCCATCTGTGGGGCAGTCCGGGTCTGCAGCGGCTGGAGATGAAAGGGCTCGGGGACGAGCCGCAGGACGGGTACGTACGGCTCTTCGAGCGGTTCGGGGCGCCGGTGCGGACCTGGCCGCACGCGTGGGTCGACCCGTGCCCGCCCCTGATGGGCTTCGGCGCGGCCGACGGCGTCCACCCCGTGCGGTACGTGCCCTACAACGGTCCCGGCAGCATGCCGGACCGGCTGCTCGACCCGCCGGAGCGGCCACGGGTCTGCGTGACCTGGGGCGCCACGACGGCCCGGCTGCTCGGGGCCGCGGCGGGCGACCTGCTGCGGCAGGCGGTCGAGGCGGTGGCGGAACTGCCCGTGGAGACCGTTCTGACCACCACCGCCGACCAGCGCGAACTCCTCGGCGAACTCCCTGCGTCGGTGCGCACGGAGGTGTCCGTACCGCTGCATCTGCTGCTGCCGACCTGCACGGCCGTGGTGCATCACGGCGGTGCGGGCACCACGCTGACCGCCGCCCGGTACGGCCTGCCCCAGTTCACCGTCACTCGCCGGCCCGAGCCGACGCTCAACGCCGAACGGCAGGCGGCCACCGGTGCCGGCATCCACCTGACGTACGGCGAACTCAGCCGCGCGGCGGGCCCGGTGAAGGAGATCCGGGAGCGGGTCGCCCGGCTGCTGGAAGACCCCTCCTACCGGGACGCGGCACTGCGGCTCGCCGAGGAGATGCGGCACCTGCCGACGCCCGCCGAGACCGTCCCCGTGCTGGAGGGACTCGCCGGGAGATGACCCTGCTCCGCCTCGCATCGGTCCGACCGACGGAAGAGAGTACAGATGAGTTTGAATGAAACCGGCGGCGACGGACGCGATTCCGTACGGCCGCAACACCTGGTGTCACTCACTGGACTGCGCGGAATTCTCGCCCTGATGGTGTTCGGTACGCATTTTTATCTCGCTTTCGTCATGGCGGGCGGAAAATTCGACTCCACCGCTTTCCAAGAAGCGTTCAGAATTCTCTTCTCGCGCGCGGGCGGGGTGGCGGTCTCCTGCTTCTTTCTGCTCAGTGGATTCGTGCTCACCTTCATAGCGCGGCCCGGCGACTCGGCCCGGTCCTTCTACCGGCGACGGGTCGCCAAGGTGTATCCCGTGCACCTGGTGACCCTGGCCGTTGCCTTCACCCTGGTGACCGTGCGGTACGGCATGCCCGGCGCGAAGGTCACGCTGGCCCATGTGTTCCTGGTGCAGAACTGGGTGCCCAGCCAGTGGTACTACCTGACCATGACGGGCCTCGACTGGTCACTGAGCTGCGAGGTGTTCTTCTACCTGTGCTTCCCGGCGCTGCTGTTCCTGCTGCGGCGGGCGCGCACCTGGATGCTCTACGCGCTGCCCGCGCTGGCCGTGGCGCTGGTCTTCGCCCTGCCGTACGTCGTCAGGCGCACTTTCACCCTCACGCATCCCGACCCCATGGAGATGGTGCCCACGGGCGACTACGGCGGGCCGATCGGCTATTGGTTCGCCTATGTCTTCCCGCCAATGCGCATGGCGGAGTTCGTCACCGGTATCTGCCTCGCCCTGCTGGTGCGCCGCGGCGCGTGGCGGGGGCCCGGGGTGGCGGTGAGCCTGGTGCTGTGCGCGCTCGGCTGGTGGGCGACGCTGAGTGCCCGCGGACACCTGCCGCTGGCCGCGACCATGGTGGTGCCGTTCGCGCTGCTCATCGCCGCGCTCGCCGGCGCCGATCTGCGGTCCGGATGGTCACCCCTGCGCTGGAAGCCGCTGGTGTGGTTCGGCGAGATCTCCCTGTCCTTCTACGTCAGTCATCTCCTGGTGCAGGAGGAGCTGTTCACCCGGCTGTGGAACGCGGGACAGAGCGCCGGGCTGCTGCCCGCGCCGCTGCCGGTGCTGTCGTGGTGGGTCGGACTGCTGTCGTTCGTCGCGCAGTTCTGCCTCGCACTCGGCGTCGCCTGGCTGCTGTACCGGCTGGTGGAACTGCCGCTGGTGCGCAGACTGCGGCCCAAGGACGTACCGGCCCTGCCGCTCACCGCGCCGCCACCGGCCGCAGGGACGCCTGGCACGCGGGCGGCGGAGGCCGCGCCGGCCGTCAAAGCTCCCGACACGGCGGGACGGTGACCGGCATGCGGGTCCTGTTCACCGCCTCGGGCTGGCCCACGCACTACATGGCGATGGTGCCGTTGGCCTGGGCCCTGCGCACCGCCGGCCACGACGTCCGGATCGCCGCCCAGCCGTCCATGCACCCCGCGATCGTACGGTCCGGCATGCCCGCCGTGGCCGTCGGCCCGGACGTCGACTTCGCGGCCGTACGACGGCGCACTCTGCCGCACGAGCGGCGGGAGACCGACCGGCCCGGGACGGCCGAGGAACTGCGGGAGGCGGCGGAGCGGGACGACGGCGGTTTGTTCCGCGCCTGGAACGAGGCCACCACCGCCGCGCTCGACGACACCGTCGCCTTCGCCCGTGCCTTCCGGCCCGACCTGGTTGTCGGCGACACCATGGCCCCGGCCGCGCTCGTCGCCGCGCACGTCCTGGGCGCGGTGGGTGTCCGACACCTGTGGGGGCCGGACATCCTCGGCTCACCGGGCGGCGAGAAGATCCTCGACGTGCTGCCCGGCTACTGGGAGCAGTTCGAGCGGCACGGCGTACGGCCCTCCTCGGGGGACCCTGCACACCGCACGGTCTCGCCGTGCCCGCCGAGCCTGCGCCTTCCCGCGGCACCGGGACTGCTGCCGCTGCGCTGGGTGCCGTACAACGGGACCGGCGAGGTCCCCGGACGGCTGTGGGGAGAGCCGCGCAGGCCACGGGTGTGCGTCACCTGGGGAACGTCCACGACACAGGTGACCGGACCGGGCGGACCCGCCGTACCGGATGTCCTGGACGCACTGCGCGGTCTGGACGTCGAGGTCGTCGTCGCGGTCACCGCCGCGGAGCGGGCGGCGATCGGCACGCCACCCGCCGGGATGCGGGTGCTGCAGGACACGCCGCTGCACCTGGCGCTGCCCGGCGCGTCCCTCCTCGTCCACCAGGGCGGTTTCATGACCGCCCTGACCGCCGCCTACCACGGGGTGCCGCAGCTGGTCGTCCCGCAGCTGCCCAACCAGGTCAGCGACGCCGAGGTCCTGGAGCGGTCCGGCGTGGCACGGCGGGTGCCGGCCGAGGAGGTCACCGCCGGGCGACTGCGCGAGGCGGTGGAGGCGGTGCTCAGCCGGCCGTCGTACACCGACGCGGCCGCCCGGGTACGAGAGGAGATCGTCGCCCAGCCGTCCCCGCGCGAGGTCGCCCGGTCCCTGCGTGACCTCGTCGACGCCGGTGGGTGACGCGGCGGGCGCGGACGCGGCCGTCCCGCTGGTCGTCGTCCTGGGTGCCTCGGGTTTCATCGGATCGGCCGTCGCGGCGGAGTTCGCCCGGCGACCGGTCCGCCTGCGGCTGGTCGGGCGCCGGCCCATGAGCCCTGGGGCGGGGTTGCGCCCTGGTGCGGGAGGCATCGCCCGCAGCGAGGCGTACGCGGCGGACCTCACGGCGCCGCACGGCATGGCGCGAGCGGTGGCGGACGCCGACGTCGTGATCCACCTGGTCGCGCGGATCGAGGCCGGTGTGGCCTGGCGGGCGGCGGAGCGGGATCCGGCCGCCGCCCGGGTCAACGTCGGGGTGATGCGCCGTCTGGTCGACGTCCTCGGCGCGGGCCACCGGGCGCGGGAGGCGCCGCCCCCGGTGGTGGTGTTCGCGGGGTCGGCCTTGCAGGCGGGCGTACCGGGCCGGATCGACGGCCGGGAGCCGGACCACCCGGTGACGGTGTACGCGCAGCAGAAGCTGGCGGCGGAGCGGGTCCTGAAGGACGCGACCGCGCGGGGCGTCGTGCGGGGCGTGTCCCTGCGCCTGCCGACGGTGTACGGGGCCGGGCCGGGGCCGTTCGGCAGCGGAGTGGTCGCGGCGATGGTTGAACGAGCGCTCGCGGACCGGCCGTTGAGCGTGTGGCGGGGCGGCGCCGGGCAGCGCGACCTGCTCCACGTCACGGACGCCACTCGGGCGCTCGCGACGGCGGCGGACCACGCGGACCGGCTGGCCGGGCGGCACTGGCCGGTGGGCACGGGTCGGCCGGTCGCGGTCGAGGACCTCTTCCGCGCCGTCGCCCGTGCGGTGGCCGCGCGCACCGGGCGGCCACCGGTGCCGGTGCTGGAGGTGGACCCCCCGGCCTCGGCGACCGCCGCTGACGCGCTGGGCATGGCCGTCGACTCCTCGGCGTTCCACGCGGTCACCGGCTGGCGTCCTCGTGCGGTGCTCGGGGCAGCGCTGGAGGAGCTGGTGGGTGAGGTGCTGGAACGCCGGGGGGCGGCGGGGGCTCAGGCGGTGTGGACGTCGGGCACGTAGAAGATCCAGCGGCCGCCCTGGCGGCCGAAGTCGGCCTCCTTGCGCATGATCTCTTCGGCGTGGTTCCACGCGAACAGCAGGGCGTAGTCGGGGTAGGGGTCGGCGAACGCCTCGGGTGCGCGCACCGGGATGTGTGAACCGGGGCTGAGCCGGCCCTGCTTGGCGGGGGTGCTGTCGACGATGAAGGACACCAGGTCGGGGCCGATGCCGCAGTAGTTGGTCAGGGTGGCGCTCTTGGCGGTGGCGCCGTAGCCGACCACGGTCCGGCCCTCGTCGCGGCAGCGCTCCAGCAGGGCCCGCAGGTCGTCGCGGACCTTGTCGACGTTGGCGCCGAAGCGGGTCAGGGTGCCGGGCTCGGTGACGCGGGCGGCCTTCTCCCGCTCCAGGAAGCGGCCGACTGCGGGGCTGGGCGTGCGGACGCCGGGGCGGGCCACGGTGTAGCGAATCTCGCCCCCGTGCACCGGCAGCCATTCGGCGTCGACGAGTTCGAAGCCGTGGTGGGCCGCCATCGCCTGCACGGAGCGGACGGTGAAGAAGTAGAAGTGCTCGTCGTAGATCTGGTCGAACGACGTTCGCTCGAGGATGTCGGACATGTACGGGTCCTCGAAGACGAAGACCCCGTCCGGGGCGAGGAGCGCGTCGACGCCCCGGAAGACCGAGTCGACGTAGGAGATGTGGGAGAACGTGTTCGCCGCGTAGATCACCTTCGCGGGGCCGTCGTCGGCGGCGACGGCGGCCGCGGTCTCCTCCTCGAAGAAGGCGTTGCGGACCCGGATGCCCTGTGCGGCGGCCGCCTCGGCGACGCCGGTGCTGGGTTCGACGCCGAGGTGGCTGCGGCCGGCCCGGCGGATCGTGTCGAGCATGATGCCGTCGTTGCTGCCGAACTCGACGAGGAAGTCGCCCGGGTCGCGCAGTTCCGTGTCGAGGAGGCGGCGCGCCGTGCCGCGGAAGTGCTCCTGCATCACCGTCGACAGGGACGACAGGTAGGGGTAGTCGGTGCGGAACATCCGCTCGCGCGGGACGTCCTCCAGCAGTTGCACCATGGTGCAGGACGTGCACATCGCGACGGCGAGCCGGTGGAAGAACTCCTCCGTCCCGCCCGCGGGGTCGACGAACGCGTCGGCGACGGGCTGGCGTCCGAAGTCGAAGAACTCGTGGAGTGTGCCGCCGCAGATGCGGCAGTCGGGCGTGGCAGTCATGTTGCGTTCCTCAGCTCTGTCGGAAAGTCGGCCCCCCGGGGCCGGGCGGACACCCGCGCCGGTCGGCGGGGGCCCGCCCGGCCGCGGCGTTCGGGGAGGATCCCGGATGGTCGGGATCGTCCCCGTCGCGGCTCGACGATCGCTCAAAAGAGGCTGGACGACGTGGGCGGGACGTCAGCCCCCGGCCGTGGGGCCGTCGAAGAGCGGCCGGAGGAACCGGGCGGTCACCCCGGTGCCCTGGACGATCCGGTCCGGGGTGCCCTCGGCGACGACGTGCCCGCCGCGGTGGCCGGCGCCCGGACCCATGTCGATGATCCAGTCCGCGCAGGCGGCGACGTGCAGGTCGTGTTCGGCGACGACGACCGAGTTGCCGGCCTCCAGCAGGACGTCGAGGGCGTCGACGATGCGCTGCACGTCGGAGGGGTGCAGCCCGGTGGCGGGCTCGTCGAGCAGCACCATGCCGCGGTTGCGTCCGTCGCTGCCCTGGAGGATGGCGTTGGCCAGCTTAAGCCGCTGGGCCTCCCCGCCGGAGAGCTCGGTGCCGGCCTGGCCGAGTTGGACGTACCCGAGTCCGGCACGGCGCACGGCGTCCAGGGTGGCCACCAGGGGCCGGGGCGCGGTGAAGAACTCGGCGGCCTCGTCCACGGTCATGGCGAGCACCTCGTCGATCGACCGGTCCTGGTAGCTGACGGCCAGTATCTCGGGGGTGAAGCGGCGGCCCTCGCAGACGTCGCACTCGACCCACATGTCCGGCATGAAGTGGAGGTCGACCTGGCGCTTCCCGTATCCGGTGCAGGTCTCGCAGCGCCCGCCCGGGGAGTTGAAGGAGAACGCGCCGGCGGTGAGGCCGCGGTCGCGGGCGCGCGGGGTGGCCGCGTACAGCTTGCGGATGAGGTCGAACGCCTTGGTGTAGGTGGCGGGACAGGAGCGGGGCGTGCGGCCGATGGGGTTCTGGTCGACGACCGTCACCCAGTCCAGGGCCGCCGCGCCCTCGATCCGGGCGAGGGCGGCCGGCCGCTCGCCGCGCAGGGTGGCCGCGAGCCCGTCTCCGAGGGCCTCGTGCAGCAGACTGCTCTTGCCGCTGCCGCTGACCCCGGTGATGCAGGTGAGGGTGTTCAGCGGGACGGCGACACGGTCCAGCCGTACGTTGTGGACGTCGACACCCACCAGCGCGACATGGCCCGCGGCCCCGGCCTCCCGGCGCCTGGGACGCCGTACGCGCGGTCCGCGGCCGGCGAGATAAGCGCCGGTGACGGACTCGGGGACGCGGCGCACCTCCTCGGGCGGGCCCGAGGCCACGAGGGTGCCGCCCTGCCGTCCGGCGCCGGGGCCGAGGTCCACCACCCAGTCGGCCAGGGCGACGAGTTCGGGGTCGTGCTCGACGAGGAGCACGGTGTTGCCGGCGTCGCGCAGGTCGGTGAGGATCTCGCGCAGGGGGTGCTTGTCGGCGGGGTGGAGTCCGGCGCTGGGCTCGTCGAGGACGAAGATGATGCCGTTGAGGTCCATGTTCAGCTGCGCGGTGACGCGGGCGCGCTGGAGTTCGCCGCCGGACATGGACGGCGCGGTGCGCAGCGGCTGGAGATGCCCGAGGCCGAGCGCGGTCATCAGCCGTAACCGCTTCTCGAGGTCGGGAAGGAAGGTGGCGGCGACCTCGCGCTGCATGGGCGTGAGGGTGGGTTCGATGGTCCCCGCCCAGACGTGCAGTTCCTCCACGGGCCGGTCGACGGCCTCCGGGTAGGTCAGGCCGCCCACCCGCAGGGTGCGCGCGACCTCCCCGTAGCCCGTGCCGGCGCAGGCGTCGCAGGCCTCGCGCCGCATGAAGCTCGCGTAGTGCTGTCGGGCCGACTCACTGCCCGCGGTCTCGTGCAACCGCGTCACCTCGGCGAGGACGCCCTTGAGGGGAACGCTGCGCTCGACGGTCGTCTCGCTGCCGGACTTCTTCTGCCGGGTGGTGATGCGGAAGCCGACCGGCTCGTCCCCGGTGCCGTGCAGGACGGCGTGCCGGAACGCCTCGGGCAGTTCCCTCCACGCTTGTTCCAGGTCGGCGCCGTGCCGTTCGGCGAGGGCAGGCAGGGCCAGGTGCTCGCCCGAGTTGGCGCGGTCGAACCAGGCTCCCGCACCCTTGAGCAGCGGCAGGTCGGGGCGGGTGATGACGGCGTCCGGGTCGGGGCTGACGGTGGCGCCCATGCCGAGGCACCTCTTGCAGCGGCCCTCCATGCTGTAGCGGTCGAAGTAGGCGCTGGTCAGCCCGCGCAGTTCGGGGTGCTCCACGGCCTCCGGGCCCAGGGCCGGCATGCGCGCGAAGAGGAGGCCGAGGAAGTCGTTCAGGCCGGTGATGCTGCCGAGGGTGGAGCGCTCGCTGCGGTTGAGACGCCGCTGGTCGACGGCGAGCGTGACGCCGAGGCCGCTGAGGCGGTCGAACTGCGGTCGGTTCTTCGGGGAGATGAACTGCCGGAAGAAAGGGGAGATGCCGTTCAGATAGCGCAGTTGGGCCTCCGCGTGGAGGGTGTCGATCGCGAGCGAGGTCTTGCCGCTGCCGCTCACCCCCGTGAAGGCGACGATCTTGTTCTTCGGGATGGTGAGGCTGACGTCCCGCAGGTTGTGGGTGCGGGCGCCGACGACGCTGATGACGTCGTCGCCGGGGGACCCGTTCATGAGGTGACTCACTCCGCTCCTTCGCGTACTACGACCTCTCGCGAGCTGTGCCGGGCGCTCTGGCGAGCCGCGCCGGGGCGTCCTCGCGAGCTTGACTTCTCGATATTACTCTCACGATACTACCCCCGTGAATCTTACTCGTTTGATGGCTCTGGGCACTTTGCAGAACGTGGGCCCGCTGCACGGCCATGAGATCCGGCGCCTCGCCGAGGTGACGAGCGTCAGCAGCTGGGGCGGGGTGAGCGTCGGAGCGCTCTACCGGGAACTGCGCACCATGGACGAGGACGGGCTCGTCCGGCCGGTGCGGACCGAACAGGTGGGCCGGCGTCCGGCCCGCACGGTGTACCGGATCACCGACGAAGGGGAGACGGAGCTGGCCAAGCTTCGCGAGGAGGCAGTCACCCAGGTGCACCACGGCACCGACCCCTTCAGCGTGGCGCTGCTGTTCACCCGCACCAACGACCTCCCGATCCTGCGCGATCTGCTCAAGCGACGGCGCGCGGCCGTGATGGCGATGCGCGACGACATCGACGCCGAGCGCAGGAACCTGCTGGCGGCGGGCTCGATCGGCCCGCTGGACAACGCGATGTTCCGGCGGAGAGTCATGCAGCTCGAAGCCGATCTCGCCTGGCAGGACGTACTCGACGAAGTGATCGAGGAGTCCGACGCCGCATCCGCGGACCCGACCGAGGAGAACCAGACATGACCATGATCGAGGCACACGGACTGGCCCGGACCTTCCAGGCCCCGCACGGAGAGGTCACCGCCGTACGCGGTGTGGACTTAACCGTCGAGGACGGGGAGATCGTCGGCTTCCTCGGCCCCAACGGCGCCGGGAAGACGACCACCCTGCGCATGCTGACCACCCTGCTGCGGCCCACCGCCGGAACCGCCCGCGTCGCCGGATGCGACCTGCTCACCGACCCGGTCGGAGTGCGCCGCCGGATCGGCTACGTCGCACAGGGCGGCGGCGCCAACCCGGCGGAGGTCGTCGGCAACGAGTTGCTCCTCCAGGCCCGGCTGTACGGCCTGTCCAAGGCCGCGGCCGGACCCCGCATCGCCGACCTGGCGGAGCGCCTGGGCCTCGGCGGCCTGGAGTCGCGCCTGGTCGGCAGCCTCTCCGGCGGCCAGCGGCGGCGTCTGGACATCGCGCTCGGGCTGGTGCACCGGCCTCCGCTGATCTTCCTGGACGAGCCCAGCACCGGACTCGACCCGACCAGCCGCAACCAGCTGTGGGACCACATCCGCGGTCTGCGGGACGAACTCAACGCGACGGTGTTCCTCAGCACGCACTACCTCGACGAGGCCGACGCGCTCTGCGACCGCATCCTGATCATGGACCAGGGCGCCATCCTGGTCGAGGACGGCCCGGAGGAACTGAAGAACCGGGTCTCGGGCGACGCGGTGACCCTGGAGGTGTCCCCCGAGGACGTACGCACCGCCGAGGACGTGGTCGTCGGCCTTCCCACGACCCGCGACGTAGCCGTCACCGGAAACACCATCAGGTTCCGCGCCGATCACAGCAGCCGCTCGATGGTCGAGTTCATGCGGGCGCTCGACGCCCGGGCCGTCGACCCGGTCTCCATCCAGATCGACCGGCCCACCCTCGACGACGTCTTCCTCACCCTCACGGGGCGCCAGGCCGGTGTGGCCGCCTCCGTCGACGCCGCCTGAACAGGGAGAACCCCGCCATGCAGACCCTCAGGGAAACGTTACTGGTCTTCGAGAACCAGCTCCGCTTCACCTTCCGCTACAAGATCACCATCGTGATGGGACTGGTCCAGCCGGTCCTCTACCTCCTGCTGTTCGGTCCGCTGCTGACCGGGCTGGGCGACATGGGACGCCCCGGCGACACCTGGCAGACGTTCGTCCCCGGTGTCCTCGTCTACCTGGCGCTGTTCGGCGCGGGCTTCTGCGGGTTCGGCATCATCGCCGACGTGCGCTCCGGCGTTATCGAGCGGCTGCGGGTCACACCGGTCAGCCGGTTCGCGCTGCTGATGGGACGCGTGGTCCGCGAGGTCACGGTGCTGCTGGTCCAGTCCGTGATCATCGTGACGGTCGGGCTGCTGCTCGGCCTGCGCGCCAACCTCCTCGGCATCCTCGCCGCGCTCGTCCTCGTCGTTCTGCTGGGCATCGCCCTGGCTTCGCTGTCCCTCTCGCTGGGCGTCGCGCTGAAGTCGGAGGACCAGTTCGCACCGCTGCTCACCTCGGCCGCCCTCCCCGTCATGCTGCTCGCCGGCATCCTGCTCCCGATGAGCCTCGCGCCCACCTGGCTGGACGTGCTGTCGCACGTCAACCCGCTGCGCTACGTCGTCGACGCCATCCGGGACCTGTTCGCCGACCACTTCGCCACCTGGGCCGTCCTGGAGGGCAGCGTGGTCGGGGTCGTACTGGCGGTCGTCTGCGTCGCCGTCGGCATGCGGACCTTCGCCAAGGAGAACGCCTGAGCAACGGGATGACGCGCACCTGCGGTGGAGGAACCGCAGGTGCGCGGAAGGCCCGCAGGGACCCCGGAGGGCCGTCCGGCGGAGCGTCAGGCGCGGTCCCCGAGGTAGAGGTAGCCCTCTGGGTCGAGCTGGCCGGTGTCGCCCGAGCGCAGCCAGCCCTTGCGCATCACCCGCCGTGTGGCGTCCGGGTCGCGCCAGTAGCCGCTCATCATGTGCGGGGCCCGCAGCCACACTTCGCCCGGCTCGCCCGCAGGACGGTCCCGGCCGTCCGGCCCGCAGATCCGCAGCTCCACCTCCGGCAGCGGACGCCCGGCCGACCGCAGCAGCTGGGGCCGCCCGTCGGCGGCGGCCAGATGGTCCTCCTGCCGCAGCAGGGTGACGGCACGCAGTTCGCTGGTGACGTAGTTCTGCGACAGGATCGGACCGAAGACGCCGATTGCCCGGCGCAGCGTGTCTGGCGCGATGGGGGCGTTGCCGTACGGCAGGTAGCGCAGGCTCGACAGGTCCGTGCGTCCCGTCTCCGGGTGGCCGACCAGCCGTTCCAGGTACGGGGACGGCAGGTACACGCTGGTGATCCGCTCCGTCTCGACGGTGGCCAGCACCCGACCCGGGGCGAAGTCGTCCATCAGCCGTACCGTGCACCCGGCCCGCAGCAGCATCAGGGCGACCTCGCCGGCGTTGCCTGACAGCGGGCTGACGGCCAGCGTCGTCACCCCGGCGGGGAAGTCGCCCAGTTCGCCCTCGTCCGGGCGGCGCCAGGTGACGTTCATCGCCCGGAAGCGGTGCACGGCGCCCCGCCGTACCCCGGTGCTGCCGCGGGAGTACACCACGAGCGCGGTGTCCTCCTCACGGGCCTGCGGCCGCAGCGGCTCGCCGGACTCGGCGTCCGCGAGCGCCTGGAGATCGCAGCCGACGCCGTCCGCCCCCAGCGAGAACATGCCCGGCGCCGGTTCGCCCAGCGCCCGCGCGCCCTGCCGGTCGACCACCAGCACGGCCGGCCGTGCCGCCGTCAGCACCGCGCGGCACACCGCGGTCTCGCCCGGGGAGCCCGCGTGCAGGGCGGTGAAGCGGCTGCCCAGCAGATGCGCGGCCAGCCGCAGACAGACCAGTTCCGGCGAGTTGCCCATCAGACAGACGATGCCCTCGTGACGGCTGTGCCCCATGCCCCCCAGGGCACGGGCGATGCGGTAGGCGCGCTCCAGCATCTCGTCGAACGTGACACGGCGGTCCTCCGTCACCAGCGCGTCACGCCCCGCCCACCGGTGGAGTCCGGCGAGCAGGTCGGTCACATAGCGGGCCGCTGGCTCCGCGTCCATACTGCCTCCTTGCTGGGCTTGTGGCGTCCGCCGGAGTGGTTGCGGCCGCTGCGGGCCGCTTCAGGTCGCGGAGCTGTGGACGGCCACAGGGGTGAGGATGTCGTCGACGCATGCGAGCAGGCCGGCGTCCATCTGTACGCCGGACGCCCCCGCGTTCTCCCGCACCTGCTCGGCCCGGGACGCGCCGACGACCGCGCCCGCCACGTTCGGGCGGTGCAGCAGCCAGGCGAGGGAGAGCTGAGCCGTCGTCAGCCCCGTTTCCTTGGCGAGTGGCTCCAGCTGCCGCACCCGCTCCAGGACGTCGTCGGTCAGCATGCGCCGCATGAAGGCGGCCCGTCCGCCGACGAGTCCGGTGTCGGCCCGGGAGTCCGGGGGCGGCGGTGCCCCCGGGGCGTACTTCCCCGTCAGGACCCCCTGGGCGAGGGTGAAGTAGGGGATCTGGCTGATGCCCAGCGGTTCACAGACCGGCACGACCTCGCTCTCGGGTGCGCGCCAGAGGGCCGAGTACTGGGGCATGTGGTAGACGAGCTGGACCCGCAGCTCCCCGGCGAGCGCGGCGGCCTCCCGGATCTGCTCGGCGGTCCACTCGGACACGCCCAGGTAGAGGACCTTGCCGGCGCGGACCAGGTCCGCGAAGGCGGTCATGGTCTCCTCCAGCGGGGTCTGCGGGTCGTAGCGGTGGGCCGTGTAGAGGTCGACGTAGTCCGTGCCCAGGCGCCGCAGCGAAGCGTCGATCGCCTCCCGCACGTGTTTGCGGGACAGGCCCGAGCCGTTGGGGCCCGCGCCGGTCGGGAAGAACACCTTGGTGCAGATGACGACGCTCTCCCGGGGCGAGCCGGCCAGCGCCCGGCCGAGCAGCGACTCGGACCGGCCCATGCCGTAGATGTCGGCCGTGTCGAACGTGGTGATGCCGCAGTCCAGCGCCGCGCGCAGACAGGAGAGTACGGTCTCGTCGGGTGTGCTGTCGTCCGGATAGAGCAGGTTGCCGAAGACGATCTCGCTGATCCGCAGTCCACTGTGGCCGAGATGCCGGTGTTCCATCGCGGTGCTACCTCCAGTCCTTGGGGCCGAACCAGCGGGTCAGCGCCTCGGTCAGCCCGTCCTCGGGCGCCCGCCCGTCCGGGCGGGTGTCCCCCGCCACCCAGGCGACATGACCGTCCGGCCGGACCAGCAGGGCGGCCGCGGGCGCCGGATCCGGCCCGGCAGGGCGGGCGGCGACACCGTCGACGCGGTCGGCCCAGGGCGCGGCCGTGCGGGCGGGGCCGCCGTGGGCGGTCAGGTCGAGCAGCAGCCCGCGTCCGGAGCGCAGCAGCTCGGCCGTACGGGTCGGGGCGCCGTCCACCTCCAGGTCGAGATCCGGTGCGAACAGACCCAGCAGCGGGTGGACGTCGTCTGCGCCGCCCTCCTCCGTGCCGTCCTTCTCCGCCCCGTAACGCAGGTCAAGGCCGTTGAGCGCCGCGGTGAGCAGACGGTTCGTGTCCGGCAGAGCCAGCAGCTCCTCGAACAGCTCCCGCAACGCGGTGACATGCTGTTCGTCGGGGTTCATCAGCGCGAGCTGCGCACGGGTGAGCTGGAGCATTCTGCGGCCGGCGCGGTGCCGTTCCTCGTGGTAGGTGTCGAGAAGCCCGGGCGGTGCCCAGCCGGCGACCTGCGCGGCCAGTTTCCAGCCGAGGTTCATCGCGTCGTGGAAGCCGGTGTTCAGCCCTTGCCCCCCGATCGGGAAGTGCACGTGCGCGGCGTCCCCGGCGAGGAACATTCGGCCCTGGCGGTACGTCTCGGCCTGACGGGTGGCGTCACTGAACCGGGACATCCACAGGACCGGCTCCCGCAGGTCCAGCTCGCGCCCGTAGACCCGGCGCACGCCGGCGCTCAGCTCGTCGAGGGTGACCGGCCGGGCCGGTGACGGGTGCGGGCGGTCGTACTCGACGACCACGACACGGCCGACTCCGCCCTCCGGAGGGAACGCCAGGACGACGATCCCGTGCGGGGTGCGCTGCCAGCGGCGCGGTACGTCCTTCTCGGTCGTGGTGACGTAACCGATCAGGGCGCTGACGCGGGCGCCGTGTCCGGGGAAGCCGATGCCGGCGAGCCGGCGGACGGTGCTGCGACCACCGTCGCAGCCCACCAGATAGGCGGCGCGCACGGTGCGTTCGCCCTCGGGGCCGGCCAGCCGGACGTCCACGCCGTCGTCGTCCTGCCGCACCGCGGTCACCTCGCGACCGCGGTGGATGGGGACGTCCAGCTCGGTGGCGTGTTCGGCGAGGATCTCCTCGGTACGCGACTGAGGAACGAGAAGGCTGTACCGGTGCCGGGTGTCGAGCAGCCCGTGGTCGAGGCCGCGGCCGAACATGCCCGCGAAGGGCAGGCCGGTGACAGTGGACATGCCCTCCGAGAAACGGTCGAGCAGACCGCGCGTGTCGAGGTACTCGACGGTGCGTGTGTGCAGAACCCCCGCGCGGTCGTGGCCGGCCGGTTCCAGGAGCCGGTCGGCCACCAGCACACGCACGCCCGCGCGGCGAAGTTCGCAGCCGAGCAGCAGGCCGACGGGCCCGCCGCCCGCCACGACGACGTCGTAGTCCATGACGTGCTGCCTCCTCACTCGTCGGCCACGGCGAGCGCGCCGGAACGGGCCGTCTCTTCCAGCCGGCCGACCACCTCGGACAGCGGCGGCATGGCCTCGATCTCGTCGCGCAGCCGGCGTGAGGCCACGGCGTACGGCGAGTCGTCGGCGATCAGGTCGGTCACGGCGGCGCGGATCCCGGCCACGTCGGCCTGGTCGGGCTTCAGCTGGACGCAGGCCCCGGCCGCCTCCAGAAGGTCGGAGTTGAGCCGCTGCTCGAACAGGTGCGGGATGGTGAGCTGCGGGACGCCGAAACGGGCGGCGCTCAGCACGGTGGTCGCACCGCCGTGGTGGACGACCGCCGAGCACCCGGCCAGCACGGTGTGGATGGGCAGGTCCTGCACCACCGTGGCCCGCTCGCCCACCTCGCCGAGCAGCTCCCGTTCGGCCGCGGTCACGGCGAGCACCGGTTCGACGCCGAGTCCGTCGAGCGCGTCGAGGATCCTCGGCACCAGGAACATCTCCGGCTCGTCCGTGGCGGTGGAGGTGAAGGTGCCCCAGGTGACGCAGACCCGCGGCCGGGCCGGCGGCTCCAGCGCCCAGGACGGCACCACACCCGGCCCGTTGTAGGGCACGTAGGCCATGGGCAACGAGGTGCCGGGAACCTTGATGCGCAGACTTGGCGGCGTCGGGTCGACGGTGAGCCGGTCGAGCGTGGCGGGCGGTGTGACGCCGTGCAGCGTGTACGTCGGCCCGAGCCGGTCGAGGACGTGGTGGGCGAGCCACTGGCCCGGCGCGGTGCCGTACAGGTCCGGTCCCCAGGCGTGGCGAACCAAGGGCGCGCCGACCGCCTCGGCGGCGACGGAGGCCGCGAAGGCGACGGGGTCGCGGACGACGAGCTGGGGCTGCCAGGCCTGTGCGAAGCGGACGAGGTCGGGCGTCATCATCTCGGCGACACGGTGGAAGATGGTGATGATCGCGTCCCGCGTCCGGTACTGCGCGGGGTCGGTCTCCGCGACGAACTTGCGGTGCAGGGCGGCGAAGTCGAGATCGGGTCCCACCGGGACGGCTGTGAGCCCCGACTTCAGGACGGCGTCCACGACATGCGGCTGGGCCGCCACGCGCACCTCGTGCCCTTCGGCGCGCAGCGCCCAGGCGAGGGGCACCATGAACAGGTAGTGGGACGGCCAGGCCGCGGTGGTGAGCAGTACGCGCATGGTGAAGCCTCCGTTGGGGGAGGGCCGATCGGCCGCGGGTCAGGAAGGCTTGCCGGCGATGAGGACGCGGTCGCCGGTCAGGCTCTCGATCCGCTCGGCGGACTCGAAGCGGAAACCGGCGCGCTCCACGTAGCCGCGGCACTCGGCGACCGTGTACTCGGAACCGCCGTCGCGCATGATGGAGCAGTTCAGGCTCTGGAGCAGGGACCTGGCGTCGTCGCGCTCGTCGTCGAGCATCGCGTCGTACACCACGACGATGCCGCCCGGCCGCATCGCGTCGTGGACGCGCTCCAGAAGCTTCTGGCGCGCGGCCGGCGGCCAGTCGTGCAGGACGTGCCCGAGGATCACGGCGTCGGCGGGGGGCAGCGGGTCGGCGAAGAAGTCCCCCGCGGTGAAGCGGACCTTGGACGCGGTGCCGAGCGCCGCCATGTGCTCGTCGAAGAGGGGCTTCACGGCCGGCAGGTCGAAGACCCCACCGGTGAGGTGGCCGTGGGTGCGCACCAGATGGGCGGCTACGTTGCCGCGGGCACCGCCGACGTCCAGGAAGGTGGAGTGGCGGCTCCAGTCGACGAGGCGGTCCAGCTCGTGGGCGACGAAGCTGTTGAAGACGTCCATGTGGCCCATCAGACGCCGCACGTTGTCCAGGTTCTCGAAGTCCTTGCGGAAGTCCTTGTGGCCTTCGGCGGGCCCGCCGGTGAGGACCTGGGTGAGGGAGCCCCAGTTGCGGTAGTGGAGCCGCGCGTGCTGGGCGATGCTGTCGCCGAGGTAGCGGGGACCGCCGGACACCAGGAACTCGGCGGTGCCGGGGTGGTTGGCGTACTCGCCGTCCTTGCGTTCCAGCAGCCCGAGGCCGACCAGCGCGTCGAGGAAGTCGGCGGCCCGGCCGGGGTGCAGGCCGAGCCGGGAGCAGAGGGCGTCGGTGGTGGCGGGCTGCTCGGCGAGCACGTCGAACAGGCCCAGTTCCACGGCGCTCTGCAGCGCCTTCGCCTGGAAGTAGGCGGTGTTCAGGCCGAGCAGGGAGCGCGCCACCGACGTGGGGTCGGCGGTGTGGTCGAGCACGGTCATGGCATGCCTTTCGTCGGGGGAGCGTCCGTCGGTCCGTCGAGGTATCTGTCGATGACGCTGCGGTAGTAGTCGGCGTGGAAGCCGGGCCGGGCGGCCGGGGGCAGCAGGCGCAGGAGCTTGGCGTTGGAGACGGCGTGGTCGTCGGTCACGTCGGCATAGTCGCGTTCGGCCTTGGTGCCCAGGCGGGACTCGAGGTGGGCGACGATGTCCTCGACCGGTACGGCGAACCCCGAGGCGACGTTCACGACCTCGTTCCTGGTGTCCCGGCACAGGAGGGCGTCGACGACGGCCACCACGTCGTCCACGTGCACCAGGTCGCGCCGGGCGTCGCGGTGGACGCGGACCGTGCCGGAGCGGATCTGCCGCAGCAGCGAGGGGACGAGCTGGTGGCCGCGCTGTTCCCGTCCCACGGTGTAGGCGAGCCGCAGGACCAGGGCGTCCACGCCCGAGGACCGCAGGACACCTTCCATGGCGAGCTTGTGCCGGCCGTAGGGCGTCGTCGGGAAGACGGGTCCGGACTCCAGGCTGGGCCCGTCACCCGTCCCGTACAGGCCGCCGCCGCAGGTGGAGAAGTACACCAGCTTCCTGCCGCGCGCCCGGCAGCGGTCGAGGACGTCGTACAGGAGCGCGGCCTCGCGGGCGAAGCCGGTCTCCGAGGTGCTGTGGGCGCTGGAGACGCCCGCCGCGAAGACGACGGCCGAGGGGTGGGCCGCGGCGAGCGGCGTGAGGTTCCTGGCGAGGAAGCCCCGACCGACGATCTCCATGGCGCTTCTCAGAGCCGGTCCGCTGTCAGCACGCGCAGCGGGTTGTGGGGGAGGGTGCGGAGCTTGGGCCGGCTGAAGCCGGCGGCGGTCACCATGTCCTCGTACGCGGAGATCGGGTGGACCTGCCCCTCGGAGGTCCAGGCGAGCATCAGGGCGGAGAAGAGGTGCGGGACCGGGTCGTCGGCCGGGCGGCCGCCGTCGGTGCTGATGGCGATGGCCACCAGCTTGCCGCCGGGCCGCAGGGCGTTTGCCATGCGGCGCAGCAGCCCGGTGGCCCGCTCCGTGGAGAAGTGGTGCAGCACGTTGGCGACGATCACGATGTCGTACGGGCCGTCCAGGGGGGCGTCGAACATGTCGCCGGGGATGAAGTGCGCCCGGCCGTGCACGCCGAGGCGGCGGGCGTTGGCCTCGGTGACGGTGAGGACGTTGGGCCAGTCGAGGGACCAGACCTGGGCGCGCGGCTCGTTGCGGGCCAGGGTGTAGCCGTAGAAGCCGTGGCCGCAGGCGACGTCCAGGATCCTCACCTCGTCCCGGGTGAGGTCGGGCCAGGGCAGCAGTTCACCGGCGACGAGGTCGGCGACGGGCTGAGTGTTGAGGGTGCCGAGGGCGGCGAAGTCCTCCCAGAAGGTGTACGAGGGGGTCTCGGCGTTCATCTCCATGACGGTGCCGCCGTTGCGTACGGCGTCGCCGAGCCGTTTGATCGCGTCCCACTCGTAGTCGCTGGCGGCCAGCCGGACGGCGTCGCCGTAGTACTCGGGGTGGGTACTGACGAGGACGCTGTCGGCGCCGGGGGCCAGGGAGTAGAGGTCTCCGTCGGTCTCCAGCAGCCCCATCGCGGCCAGGGCGTTGAGCAGGACGCGGGTGCCGCGGGGGTCTGCCGCACAGGCCGCGGCCACCGCGTCGGCGTCGGCGGGGCCGTCGGCCAGGGCGTCGAACACCTTGAGGTCGACACCCGCTCGCAGTACACCGGTCCGGCGCACGGCGGACATCATGGTGAGCAGTTGCCGGCGGTCCACGGCGGGCGCGCGGTCTTGGGTCATGGAGGTCTCCCGGCTGGTGAGGGCGAGCGGTTCGCCCAGGATCTTCGGCGGGTGGGCTGGGGATCCGCTTGAGGAGCGGTGGAGATGGGGGCGGTGCCACCCGGCGGTGCCGAAGTGATGAGAATCACTTCATGCGGTTCGATCCGCCGTTCGGACACTCGGAGTGACGTGCCGCCAAGGAAGGGGAATGCGTTGCTCCTCGGCGGTTTCCGGCATGCGCACCAGCAATTCCCGATGGCACATGCCGGGCCGTCGTCACCCTTGGTCATCTCAGGACCGGGCGACGGGTCCGGCCGCCCGAATTCGTCTCGATCCCGACCCTCACCGGCGCTTTTCTCCGGGTAGAGGTGGGAGGGGTCGGGAGATCGGCAGCCCGGGACGGTCGTGGCGACGTGTCCTTGACTCATGTGACTAGTCTCTCGATACTACTTGCGATCCGACCGCCGGAATCAAGGGGGGCCAGTGCGCGCCGACCGCGACTGTGACATACGTTTGGATATCCGGGTCCTCGGTCCGCTGATATTACGGACGTCTCGCGACGGGAATCTCATCGAGCATCTCACCGCTCCGAAACCACGCAAGATCATCGCCCTATTGGCGCTTCAGGCGAATCATGTCGTCACCACGGCGTCCATGGCGCGCGAACTCTGGGGGGACAACCCCCCGGCGAGTATGCAGACCACCCTGCAGACCTATGTCCTCCAGGTGCGGAAACTGCTCGGCCGGGCCCTTCGCTGCACGTCCTCGGAAGTGGCGAGCAGCACGCTCGTGACAAAATTCGGCGGATACCAGCTCAATCTCCGGCCGGGAGAAGTGGACATTGACGAATTCGATCAGCTGGCCGCCGAGGGCCGCAAAGTCGTCGCCGACGGAGCCGACGAGGAAGCCGTCCGGCTGCTCACCCGGGCCATGGAGGTGTGGAGCGGTCCGCCACTCGTCGACATGCAGGTGGGGCCGCTGCTGGACGCGGAGATCAGGCGGCTGGAGGAGAACCGGCTGACGGTGCTCATGCAGCGCAACGACGCGAAGATCCGGCTGGCGCTGCATCACGAACTCCCCGGCGAACTCGCCGGGGTGGTCTCCCAGTACGCGATGCACGAGAACCTGCACGCCCAGTACATGCTCTCCCTCTACCGGTCCGGCCGCTGCTCCGACGCCCTCGTGGCGTTCCGCAGGCTGCGCGAGCACATGGTCGGCGAACTCGGCCTGGAGCCCTCGCTGAAGCTCCAGCGGCTGCACCGGGCGATGCTCACCGCGGATCCGGCGCTCGACTGCACCGAGTTCACCGGGATCGACTCGCTCCTCGAGCGGTTCCAGGAGGCCCCCGTACTGGCGGCGCACCGCCGGGCCGGCTGACCGGCGGCACCGGCCGGCGGTGAGGCGACGGAGCCGTCAGCCGTGCTCCGCCCGGCGCCAGTAGACGCCGTGCCCGTCGATGTCCTGGACGGGCTCGTCGATCCCGTGCCGGTCCCGGTATTCCTCGACGGCCTTCCGGCACGGCTCGATGTCGTAGTCGTCGATGATGACGAAGCCCCCCGGGGACAGCCGGGGGTACAGATGCGTGAGCGCGTCCGTCGTCGACTCGTATAGATCCCCGTCCAGCCGCACCACGGCCAGCGGCCCGGCGGGGGCGTGCGGCAGGGTGTCGGCGAACCAGCCCTCCAGGAACCGGACCTGATCGTCCAGGAGTCCGTAACGGGAGAAGTTCTCCGCCACTTCCGCGCGCGGAACGCTCAGCACCTGATTGATGCGGTGCAGCGCCATCTCCTGATCCAGGGGATGGCTCCCGGAGTGCGCGACCGGCACGCCCTCGAAGGAGTCCGCGACCCACACGCACCGGTCCCGCACTCCGTACGCCTCCAGCACCGCGCGCATGAGAATGCAGACACCTCCCCGCCACACCCCGGTCTCGACGAGATCCCCGGGAACACCGTCGCGCAGCACCTGCTCCACACACGACCGGACGTTTTTCAGGCGCTTCGTGCCCACCATCGTGTGCGCCGTGGTGGGCAAATCCCGCCCCGCGGAACGGCTGGCGCGGTCATATCCGTCCAGATCCCCGTACCAGCCGACCGGAGCGTCCTCGTATATCACGTTGGCGAGAATGCGCTCCATCAAATCCAGGTAAAGTTCAGGGCCTTTTTGCTTCACGATTCCTCCTAGATTCCGGACGGATATGGCGGTGACGGTGCCTGAACATAGGCGGCCCAACTCAAGGCCCGCTCAAGAAAGCGGACCGTCGCCCGCATTCGAGCCACGCTCAAGCCGGTTCTAAGGCACGCGCGATAGGCAGGGACGCACGTCCCTACCTGATCATGCGACGGAAAAGAGGAATTCCATTGAAGGCCTTGATCCTTTCGGGCGGCATGGGAACGCGGCTGCGCCCGCTCACCCACGCCATGCCGAAGCAACTCATCCCACTCGCGAACAAGCCCGTGCTGTTCCATGGTCTGGAAGCCGTGCGGGACGCAGGCATCACCGAGGCCGGCATCGTCGTCGGCGACTGGCAGAAGGAGATCCGGCAGGCCGTCGGCGACGGCAGCCGCTTCGGCCTGCGGATCGAGTGGATCCACCAGGAGGCGCCGTTCGGCCTGGCCCACTGCGTCCTCATCGCCCGGGAGTTCCTCGGCGACGACGACTTCACCATGTACCTCGGCGACAACGTGTTCGGCGACGGCATCACCGTCGCGGCCGACCGCTTCCGGCGCGCCCGCCCCGCCGCCCAGGTGGCCGTGGCCCCCGTCGACAACCCGCAGGAGTACGGCATCGTCGAGACCGGTCCCGACGGCCGGGTCCACGCACTGCGCGAGAAGCCCCGTCGGCCCCGCAGCAACCTCGCGGTCACCGGTGCCTACTTCTTCACCCCCCTCGTCCACGAGGCCGTTCGCGCGATCGAGCCCAGCGCGCGCGGCGAGCGCGAGATCACCGACGCCCTCCAGTGGCTGGTGGACCAGGGACACGACGTACGGGCCACCGAGGTGACCGGCTGGTGGAAGGACACCGGCCGCATCGACGACATCCTCGACGGCAACCGTCTGCTGCTGGACGGCATCGAGGCCCGCGTGGAGGGCAGCGTGGACGCCGCGAGCACCGCCCTCGGCCCCGTCGTCGTGGCCCCCGGCGCCCGCGTCGTCCGCTCCCATCTGCGCGGACCGCTGGTCGTCGGAGAGGACTGCGTGGTCGAGGACAGTTACCTCGGACCCCACACCTCGGTCGGCGCCGGATGCCGGGTCAGCGAGGCGGGGATCTCGGACTCGATCCTGCTCGACCACGCGGCCGTACGCGACGTCAACGGCATCCACGGATCCGTGATCGGACGCTCCGCCCGGGTGGGCACGACCCCGGCGGGCGCCGCCCGCCACCGGATCGTGGTCGGCGACCACACCGAAGTCGACGTGGTCGCATGAGACTCCTGATCACCGGCGGGGCCGGCTTCATCGGCTCGCACTTCGTCCGCCGGCTGCTCGACGGATCCGTCCTCGGCCACGAGACGACCGGCCTCACCGTCCTCGACAAGCTGACCTACGCCGGCAACACCGGCAACCTGCCCCTGGACCACCCGCGGCTGCGCCTGGTGCGCGGCGACGTGTGCGACCGCCGGCTCCTGCTGGACCTGCTGCCCGGGCACGACGCCGTCGTCCACTTCGCCGCCGAGTCCCACGTCGACCGGTCCATCGAGGACGCCTCGCTCTTCGCCCGCACCAACGTGGTCGGCACCCAGACCCTCCTCGACAGCTGCCTGCGCACCGGCGTGCGGCGGGTGGTGCACGTCTCCACCGACGAGGTGTACGGCTCGATCGACGAGGGATCGTGGACCGAGGACCACTCCCTGCTGCCGAACTCGCCCTACGCTGCGTCCAAAGCCGGCTCCGACCTGATGGCTCGCGCCTACTGGCGTACCCACGGGCTGGAGGTCTCTGTCACCCGCTGCGCCAACAACTACGGCCCCTACCAGCACCCGGAGAAGCTGATCCCGCGCTTCGTGACGGGCCTGCTGGACGGCCGCCGGCTTCCGCTGTACGGCGACGGAGCCCACCGGCGGGAGTGGATCCACGTGAACGACCACTGCCGCGCCGTCCAGCTGGTCCTGGAGAAGGGCGCGCCCGGTGCCGCCTACAACATCGGCGGCACGGAACTGTCCAACCGGGATCTGACCGGCCGACTTCTGCGGCTGTGCGGGGCGGAATGGGACCGGGTGACCCCGGTGACCGACCGCAAGGGCCACGACCGCAGATACTCCGTGGACGCCACCCGTATCCGGGACGAGCTCGGTTTCGAACCGGCGATCCCCTTCGACCAGGGCATCGCCGGGACCGTGCGGTGGTACCGCGAGCACCGGCCGTGGTGGGAACCGCTCACCGAACCGCATGAGGAGGCCCGATGAGCAGGCGTGTCGTGGTCACCGGCCTGGGACTGGTCGCCCCCGGCGGCACCGGTGCCAAGGCCTTCTGGGAACTGATCGGTTCGGGACGCACCGCGACCCGCGCCCTGTCGCTCTGCGACGCCTCGCCCTTCCGCTCCCAGGTGGCCGCCGAGTGCGACTTCGACCCCGTCCTGCACGGGCTCACCCCCCAGGAGATCCGTCGCATGGACCGAGCGACACAGTTCGCCGCCGTCGCCACGGACGAGGCCGTCACCGGGTCCGGACTGCGCTTCGACGACGTCGACCGGCACCGGACCGGGGTCACCGTCGGCAGCGCCGTCGGCTGCACGACCAGTCTGGAGCGGGAGTACGCGACCGTCAGCGACGGCGGCCGCGCCTGGCTGGTGGACCACACCTACGCCGTGCCCCACCTGTACGGGCACTTCGTCCCCAGTTCCATGGCGGCCGAGGTGGCCTGGCGGGTCGGGGCCGAGGGGCCCGTAAGCGTGGTGTCCACGGGATGCACCTCGGGGCTCGACGCCGTGGCCCACGCCCGCGAGCTGATCCTCGAAGGCGCCGCGGACGTGATGGTCGCGGGCGCGACCGACGCGCCGATCTCACCGATCACCCTCGCCTGCTTCGACGCCATCAGGGCCACCACCCCCCGCAACGACGACCCCGAACACGCCTCACGCCCCTTCGACGCCACCCGGAACGGGTTCGTGCTCGGCGAGGGCGCGGCGATGTTCGTCCTGGAGGAGCACGGCCACGCGGTCCGGCGGGGCGCCGAAATCCTCGCCGAGCTGACCGGGTTCGCCGCCCGGTGCAACGCCTTCCACATGACCGGTCTGCGGCCCGACGGCCGGGAGATGGCCGAGGCGATCCGCGGCGCCCTCGCCGAGGCCGGCACGCCCCCGACCGCCATCGACTACGTCAACGCCCACGGCTCCGGCACGAAACAGAACGACCGCCACGAGACGGCGGCGTTCAAGGCCGCTCTCGGCGACCACGCGTACCGGACGCCCGTGAGTTCCATCAAGTCGATGGTGGGCCATTCGCTCGGTGCGATCGGTGCCATCGAGATCGCCGCCTGTGTGCTCGCGCTGCGCCACGGCGTCATCCCGCCGACCGCCAACCTGCACCATCCGGACACCGAGTGCGACCTCGACTACGTGCCTCTCACCCCCCGCCGGGCGGAGCTGCGCACGGTCCTAACCGTCGGCAGCGGGTTCGGCGGATTCCAGAGCGCCATGGTGGTGGCCCGTCCCGGGGAGCGTGCCGCGTGACGGCGATCGCGGTCACCGGAATGGGGGTCCTGGCGGCCAACGGCGCCGGAGCGCGGGCCTACTGGTCGGCCACCCTGAGCGGGCGCAGCGGACTCGGCCGTCTCACGCGCTTCGACCCCTCTTCCTACCCCGCGCGCCTGGCCGGCCAGCTCAGTGGGTTCGACGCGTCCGCCGCACTGCCCAGCCGGCTGCTGGCGCAGACGGACGAACTGACCAGACTCTCGCTGGTCGCCGCGGAATGGGCCCTCGCCGACGCCGCCCTCGACCCGGCGGCCCTGCCCGAGTACTCCATCGGCGTGGTCACGGCCAACACCGCCGGCGGCTTCGAGTTCGGCCAGCGCGAACTGGAGAACCTCTGGTCGAAGGGCCGCGGACACGTCAGCGCCTACCAGTCGTTCGCCTGGTTCTACGCCGTCAACACCGGCCAGATCTCCATCCGGCATGGCCTGCGTGGCCCCGGCGGGGTCGTGGTGGCCGACGGCGCCGGGGGCCTCGACGCCCTCGCCGCGGCCCGCCGCCTGCTGCGCAAGGGCACCCGGGCCGTGATCACCGGCGCGGTCGACGGGTCCCTGTGCCCCTGGAGCTGGACGGCTCTGCTGGCGCAGGGCCGGATGAGTACCCGAGAGGACCCGGACGACGCCTATCTGCCGTTCGACGCCCGCGCCGACGGCCATGTCGCCGGTGAGGGCGGCGCCCTGCTGGTCGTCGAGGACACCGAGGCGGCCCGTGCCCGCGGGGCCCGGGTGCACGGCTTGATCGAGGGGTACGGCACGGCGTTCGACCCGCCGCCCGGTTCCGGCCGTGAGCCGGGGCTGCGCCGGGCCGTCGCACAGGCCCTCGACGAGGCCGGCTGGCAGCCGTCCGACGTCGACGTGGTGTTCGCGGACGCGGCCGGGACACCCCGGCTGGACCGGGAGGAGGCGGCCGCCCTCACGGCCGCGTTCGGTCCCCGGGGCGTACCCGTCACGGCACCCAAGACGATGACCGGCCGGCTCGGCGCCGGCAGCGGCCCCCTGGACGTGGCGACGGCACTGATGGCGCTGCGTGACCAGGTGATCCCGCCGACGGTCAACGTCTCCCGCGCGAAGGACGAGTACGGCGTCGACCTGGTCATCGCCCCGCGCCGGATACCGCTCCACCGGGCGCTGGTGCTGGCGCGCGGCCAGGGCGGGTTCAACTCGGCGGTGGCGCTGTCGGCCCCCTGACCTGCGGCCGCCCGGCAACGGGTACGAGGACGCCGCCCGCCCCTTCTCCGGGGCGGGCGGCGTCCTCGCGCTCAGGCGGTGGTCCTCGGGTCAGAAACCGTCCCGGGTGACGCGCCGGTGCTCGACCTGCCACTCGGCGCCGCTCGGCACCAGCACGTCCTCGCAGACGCAGGAGCGGTGCAGCCGCGGCTCGCCGCCCCGGGGCGTGGCGAATACCAGCGCGTAGCAGCGCACACGGACGGTGCCGTCGTCCTGCGGGGTGATGTCCAGCATGCCGTGCCAGTGCCGGTGGGTCTCGCCCGAGTCGAGCCGTTCGGCGTGGGCGCGCCGGGCCCCCTCGGCCAGGGCGGCCCGGCCGCGGGCCGGTTGCGGCCTGCCGGGGAGGTGGAAGACCCCGTCCTCGGTGAACGTCCGGGCCCATGCCTCGGCCTCACCCGCGTCGAGTAGTTGCATGTGCCGGGCATAGAACTGTTCGACACCGGCGCGTATGAGTTCCGGTGTCGTGGTGGTGATGGACATGTTCGCTTCCTTTCGTTACGTCGTCGACGCCGGGGCCCGGGGCCTGTCCGGCGCACCGTGCCGCAGACGCGGAGCCCGCACGTCCGTCGGCGGCGTTGTCGTCACGTGCGGACGCTCCGCGTCGACTCCCTCCTCCGCCTCGCAGTCGGACACACCGGCCCTCGCTCAGCCCGGCCGATGAGGCGCCGTCGATTCCCTGCGGCCTGGTCCGCCGGACATGCCCTGGCGCGCGGCTGGCACGTCGTGGCCGAACAGGTCGGTCCGCACCCGGGCCTGGGGGTTACCGAGAGCGATGAGGCGGGTGATGTGCGAGCCGGCCGGGGTGCGCTGGAGGAGCGAGGCAAGCCGGGGCCGCACCGCGCGGGCCACCCGGCCCTGCGAGAGCATCGCCTTCGCCTGGATGTGCTGCATCTTCATCACCGCGTCGATGTCCCGGGACCGGGGCTCGTCGTAGGCGGCGAGCCGCTCGGCCGTGACCTTGCCGGCGCGCAGCGCGGCGGTCAGCACGGGGTGCAGCAGCGCCGCGTCCTGGAGGGCGAGGTTGATGCCCTGGGCGCCGAGCGGGCTGTGGGTGTGGGCGCTGTCGCCGATCAGGACCAGGCCGTCGCGCACGGACTGGCGGGCGCGCCCCGCGAAGACGTCCAGCAGGGTGAGGTCGGTCAGGGAGGTGATCCGCTCCCGGACCAGGTCGGCGTGTTCCGGAACGGCCCGGCAGATCTCCTCCCGGACATGGGCGATTCCTTGCTCGGCCAGGCGCCGGTACCCCTGGTGGGGCAGGGTCCAGCCGATCTGGAGGGTGTCCGGGTAGGAGGGGTAGACCAGGACCGGGCTGCCGCCCGAGCGGAAGACCCGCACCTCACGCGGCCGCGGCCGGTCCGTGGGCAGGGGCACCTTGAACCACAGGACGTCGAACGCGAACGCCTCGACCCGGTCGGCCTCGATACCGGCCAGCCGCCGGGTCTTGGAGTAGCGGCCGTCCGCGCCGACCACACAGGCGGCGTGGACGGTACGACGGCCGCCCGGCCCGGTGGCGACCACCCCCCGCACCGCGCCACCGCCGTCGGTCACCAGCTCCGTCACCCGATGACCCACGAGGTCGTGGAAGTTGTCGAACCGGCGGCACCGGTCGAGGAGTTCCGCCAGCACATGGCTCTGCGGCAGGCTGAGCAGCGAGGTGTGCGGCGGCGGCAGCCGCCCGTAGTCGATGTCGAGCAGCACCTTGTCCCGCTCCACCAGCTGGAAGCGGTCCAGCCGGTGACCGCCCCGGGCGACGGCACCGGACAGACAGCCGAGCTGGTCGAGCACGGCCAGACCGCCCGGCTGGAGGATCTCCCCGCGGTACTCCCGGTCCAGGGAGGCGGAGCGCTCGACGAGCGTGACCCGGAATCCGGTCCTGAGCAGCAGCAGCGCGAGCGTCAGCCCGGCGGGGCCGCCGCCGACGACGCAGACGTCACCGGTGTGGGGGGTGTTCGCCGTATCAGCCATGGTCACGGCTCCTGGTGGGTGAGGTAGGTGTCGATGACCCGCCGGTAGTAGTCGGGGCCGAAGCCCCGCTCCCGCGTGGCGGACGGCAGGAGCCGCCGGAGCCTGGCCGTCGAGACGGTGCCCTCCGGCCGTACGTCGGTGACGCGGCGCTCCGCCCTGGTGCCGAAGCGCCGTTCGATGTGGTCGACGATGTCCTCCACGGGGACCGCCCAGCCGGAGGCGAGGTTGACGACCTGCCGGGAGACGCCGAGCCGCAGCAGGGCGTCGATGAGCGCCACGGCGTCGCGGGCGTCGATGAGGTCGCGGCGGGCCCCCCGGTGGATGCGCACCCGGCCCTGGCGGACCTGGCCGACCAGGGACGGCAGGAACTGGTGCGGTCGCTGGACCCGGCCCACCGGGTAGGCGAGGCGCAGCACGAGGTGGTCCGCCCCTGAGCCGCGGATGACCTCTTCCATGGCCAGCTTGTGGCGGCCGTAGGGGGACACGGGCCGGACCGGTCCGTCTTCGGCGGCCTCCCGGCTCCTGGCCGCGTGGCCGTACAGTCCGGCGGAGGAGGTGGAGAAGTACACCAGCCGCCGCCCGGTGCGCCGACAGTCGCGCAGGGCGTCGTAGAGCAGGGCGGCCTCCCGGGCGAACTCGGCCTCGGCCGCGCCGCCGCCGCGGGACACGCCGGCGGTGAAGGCGACGACGTGGGGGTGCCGTTCCGCGAGGGGTTCGAGGCTCTGCGCGAGGAATCCGCGGCCGACGATGACCATGGCTCGCGGTCTCACGCGGTGGGGGAGGACCCGGCCGTGCGCCGGATGCCGTCGAGGAGTTCGGCCTGCCGGACGACGTCGTCATCGTGCGCGGTGAAGTCGCCGTCGTCCAGGACGGCGAAGGTGAACGCGCCGACGGTGCCGGCGAAGTGGTCGTCCGCCGGGAGCCTCAGCTCCTCCGTACGGTCCTGGCTCTCCAGACGCAGGATTGGCTGCCAGGTCGGCGGCGGGGTGAAAGCCCGGTCCAGGGTGAGGGTGCCCGTGCTGCCGGTCAGGCCGTAGCGGCAGACGTAGGCGTGCGCCATGCCGAACGACAGCTGCGCCGTCACCTCTCCGGCGGCCAGCAGGGCCGCCCCGGAGACGTCCACGCCCGTCGCCGGGTCGGTCACCAGGACCGTTCCCACGGGGACGAGACCGGGGCCGCAGAACATCTGTGCCGCACGCGCGGTGTACGTGCCGAGGTCCAGAAGGGCGCCGCCGCCCAGTTCGGGCCGATGGCGGATGTCGTCCTTCGGCAGCGGCGGGATGGTGAACGTCGCGGTGAACGCGCGGGGTTCGCCGATGCGCCCGGCGGCCACCAGCTCCCGCACGGTGCGGTGCGCCGAGTGCTGAAGGAACATGAAGTTCTCCATGAGCAGGAGTCCCCGCGCACGGGCGAGGGCGACGAGTTCACGGGCCCGGTCGGCGCTCACCGCGAGCGGCTTCTCGGCGAGCACGTGCTTTCCGGCACTCAGCGCCCGTGTGATCCACTCGGCGCGGACCCCGGCCGGCAGCGGCAGGTACACGGCGTCGATGTCGGGCCGCTCGAGGAGCCGGTCGTATCCCGTGACGGCGTCACAGCCGAAGGCGGCGGCGCACCGCTCGGCCTTGTCCGCGTTGCGGCTGGCCACCGCGGCGAGCCGGACGCGCGGGTGGGAGACCAGGGCGGGCAGCATCTTGCGCCGGGCGATCGAGGCGCACCCCAGCACGCCGAAGCTCAGACGTTTCATGCCCACCCCTGCTCCGGCGGCAGGGACTGGAGACAGGCGACGAGCGTGCGCGCCTCCACGTCCACATGGCTGCCGAGCGCGATGAACCGCTTGAGCTGATGCAGCGGCATCCAGCGATGGGAGGGCGGGAGTTTTCGGGAAAAGGTGTCATCGGCCTCGACGACGAGATAGTGGTTGTCCCGCCGGTGGAACCGGCCGCCCTCCTCCGACAGCAGCGCCGTATAGCGGACGCGCTCGGGCGGTGCCCCGAGGACGTGGTCCAGGAAGGGCGGCGGGTCGTCGAGACCGGTGTAGCCGTCGGTGACGCACTGCACGGTGGGGGCCAGCTCGACGGTGTCGAAGGTGCCGGGCTGGGTGAGGCCCTGGACCAGCACCTCGACACCGCCCTCGGTCCTGCGGACGACGAGGGCGGCCAGGCCCTGGCGCCGGGCGGCCAGGAGCGGCTGCGTCCAGCTGGTCACCTCACGGTTCCCGGCGACGACCGAGGCGGCGACGACCGAGGCACGGCGGCCGTCGGCCGGGCCGATCTCGTCGTCCGACCGCCGCAGGCCGTCGACCTGTGACAGGGGTATGCGGGTCATCGTGCGCTCATGGCGGGTCTTCAGCTCGGTGAGCCAGCTGAGGACCTCCCAGTCGGTGGGCGCCGTCGTGCGTGCCGCAGAGGGGTCCGGGCCGTCCGCGAACGGCAGCGGCAGGCAGGACAGCACCGTCCTGGCGTCCATGTTGACCAGGTTGTCCACGGTCAGCAGCTCATTGATCTGACCAAGGGTCAGCCATCGGTGGTCGGGGTGCTCCTCGACGTCCTCCGTGGTCTCGACGACCATGTTGCGGTTGCGTTTGCGCAGGAAGCTGTCGCCCTGCTCGGACTGGAGCGCGTCCGTGAGGACCCGTCCGCGCCGCTGCCCGATGAAGTGTTCGAGGTAACGCGTGCCCTGGCCTCGGTGAACCTTGGTGTAGTTGCTGCGGGTCGCCTGCACGGTGGGGCCCAGCTGGAACAGTCCGATGTTCCCCGGCTCCATCTTGGCCTGCATCAGGAAGTGCAGGACACCGTCGATCTCCTTGGCGAGGATGCCGAGGATCCCCGTCTCGGGCTGGTGGATGATGGGCTGGACCCAGTCGGCCGCCCCGTCCCGCCGGACGCGCAGGCCCTCGATCGAGAAGAACCTGCCGGAGTCGTGCACCAGGTTCCCGGAGCCCGGTGCGAAGGACCACTGGCGCAGCTCCGCGAACGGGATGCGGCGCACCTCGAAGGTGCCGGAGCGCCGCCGTTCGGCGAGCCAGTCCGGAACGCTGCCGGCACCGGTACGCAGCCGTGCCGAGTCGGCCAGCCGGCGCACGAGGTGGTCCGCGGAGTGCCTACGTTCCGTGTGCGCTGCTGTCTGCGTCATCACTTCACCTGCCCGGTCGTCTTGTGGGTGTGCCGCCGCACGAGCCCCGAGCGTGGTCGCGGCGGGTCGAAGCGGCCTCGAAGGGCGCTGGAGGGAAGGCCTCCACGTCGGCTCGAGCCGGGCTCCAGAGGTCGCCCGCAGCGTGGCAGTCGCATCCACGTGCGTTCTGGGAGGTTGTGAATGAGGGCCATGATGACGACGGACGATCTGATGAGCGTCATGCGGGCGGCTGCGGGCCAGGACGAGAACGTCGATCTCGACGGCGACATCCTGGACGTGCCGTTCGCCGACCTGGGATACGACTCGCTGGCCCTGCTGGAGACGGCGGCCCGGCTCGAACGAGAACACGGTGTACGGCTGACCGACGACCTGGTGACGACCGCGAGGACGCCACGGGGCTTCCTCGCTCTGGTCAACGAAGGTCTGGAGGTCGGCTGACATGACGGACGGTACGGGGACGGCCTGGCGGCAGAAGGTGGCCCTGGTGGCCGGCGGCACCCGGGGCGCGGGGCTGGCCGTGGCACGTGCCCTCGCGGCCCGGGGCTGCCGGGTGTACGTCGGGTACGCCCATGACGAGATCGCGGCGAAGGACGCCGTGGCGGACTTGGCGGCGCTGCCCGGCACGGTGTCCGCGCTGCGGGGCGACGTGACGGTGACAAGCACGCTGCCGCGGCAACTGGCCCGGCTGCGGCACGACCACGGGCGGCTGGACGTCTTCGTCCATAGCGTCGCCTCCTTCCACCGGATGAGCGCCGCAGCCCCGAGGCCGGACGGCATCCGGGCCGACCTGACGGCCGCGCTGGCGCCCCTCACGCTCGGCGCGCGCTCGCTGAAACGGGCCATGGCAGGCGGTCCTGGCCGCATCCTCGTCGTGACGAGCAACGGCGCCCGGCGCGTCGTGCCGGCCTACGTCAGCGCCGGCGTGGCGAAGGCCGCGCTGGAGGCGCAGGTCCGCTATCTGGCGGCCGAACTCGCGCCGTGCGGGATCACCGTGAACGCGGTCTCCACGGCCAAGCTCGACAAGGGCACGGCGGGCGAGGGCGCGGGCATCGGCGCATTCGACGCGGACGTGGTCCGTGCGCTCGGCCGGCGGACCCCGGCCGGCCGGCTGACGACGCCCGCCGACGTCGCCGACGTCGCGGCCCTGCTCTGCTCGGACGAGGCCGGGTGGATCAACGGACAGGTGATCACGGCGGACGGCGGTCTGAGCCTGCTCGCCTGAGCCGGCCCACGGCGCGGCACCGCCACGAGAACGGAGGCACGGAACCCATGCGTTTCATCGATCTCTCCACGCCCGTCGACGCGACCGGCTGGGAACCGGAGCCGGTCGAGCACCGGATCATGAGCCCGGCCGAGGGCGCCAAGCACATGAGCGAGGAGATGCGTCAGCACTTCGGGGTGGAGTTCGACCCCGCCGATCTGCCGGACCAGGAACTGCTGTCGATCGACACCCTGACCCTTACCTCGCACACCGGCACCCATGTCGACGCGCCGTCGCACTACGGTTCCGTGGCCCGCTATGGCGACGGCAGGCCGCGCCACATCGACGAGCTGCCCCTGGAGTGGTTCTACGGACCCGGCCTGGTCCTGGACCTGACCGACGCCGGACCGGGCGCCGTGGACGCGGCGTTCCTGCGGGCACGGCTGGACCGCCTCGGCCGGACACCGGACCCCGGTGACATCGTTCTGCTCCGCACGGGAGCAGACCGGCTGGCCGGAACCCCGGCCTACTTCACCGATTTCACCGGCTTGGACGGCTCGGCCACGAACCTGCTGCTGGACATGGGGGTCCGGGTGATCGGCACGGACGCGTTCAGCCTGGACGCGCCGTTCCGCCACATGATCGACCGGTTCCACCGAACCGGCGACAGAAGCGTGTTGTGGCCGGCCCACTTCGCCGGCCGGTCCCGCGAGTACTGCCAGATCGAGCGACTCTCCGGACTCGACGCGCTGCCGGGCCCGTGCGGGTTCACGGTCGCCTGCTTCCCGGTGAAGATCAAGGGCGCCGGCGCGGGCTGGACCCGAGCCGTGGCCCTCGTGCCGTGAACCCGGCGAACACGGCTGTGGCAGCGGCATGACCGTCGAAGGTGTCCGGCGCTGCTCCGGACGGCGGCCGGCTGAGTCGTCAGGCCGGGCGGTGTGCGACCGATCCGGAAGGCCCTGGATGGGCTCAGCCCGGAGCACCGGGCGGCGATCGAGCAGGCCACGGAGGCGCCGGCGACTCTCCACGAACGCCTAGCCTTCGTCATTCCCAGGCCGGAGCCCCGGACGGCGCCTGCCGAGGTGCGGCTTGCCCTGCGCTGGTGGTGCCGCGGGCCTTCGCCGCGGTGGAGTTCCTGCCCGCCGGTCGAGCGTCCTAGCAGGTGCCCCGTCGGCCGTCGCAGTGGTCTGTTCGGTGACCCGCGCCAGGCGATCGGCGCGGGTGGATGTCGCTGACCACCGCGATGCGGGACCCGCTCGCCGCCCTCGGCAGTGTGAACAGGAGAACCGTGAACGGCCCCGCGCGCGGCCCGCACAGCGTGTCCCGGGTCGGCGCGATCACCATGTTCGGGAACAACTTGCGGACATCACAGACCGTCGGTTCACTGGTGACGACAGGGAGTGCGGCCGGTGGAGAGACCAGTGACTGTGGGCGTGGACAGCCCCTCCGCGAGTATGAGGGCGCTCGACTGGGCCGCCGACGCGGCCGCCCTGCACGGCCTGCCCTTTCGCATTGTGCATGCGTCCGTATGGGAACGCTTCGAGGGCGCCGTCCCTGCGGAGGATCTCCCTGAAGGCTTCGCTGAAGCCGCCCTCCTGCAATAGGTCATCGGTGATGCCGCGGCCCGGGCTCGACAGCGCCGACCCGAGGTCAGGATGCACGCCGAAGCGTTGCCCGGGTTGCCCGTCGACGCCCTGGTCCAGGCGACGGAAGACGCCTTCGCACTGGTCGTGGGCCACAGCGGACACGGTGCCCTCGCGGCGCGCCGTCTCTTCACCGATTCCATCGGCCATGGTGTGGCAGGGCGCGCGTCGTTCCCCGTAGTGGTCGTCGGCGACTCCGTCCCGGATCGCCCGTCAGGTCGGCCTCGGCCTCGGGGAGGGAACCAACGCCGTTCCTGTCACCTCCGCCATCCAGAAGGCACAGGCTCGAGGTTGCGACCTGGTCGTGGTGCATGCCCGGAGCGGCCAGGAAACGCGGCAGGATTCACCCGGCCTCGGCGGCTCGCAGGCAGCCCAGGCTCTCCCGGGTGCGGCAGTGCCGGACCGGGCGGCCCTCGAACGGAGTGTCGCCGTCCACAGACGAGTCGTCGACGGCCCCACGCGGCATGCCCTGCTCCGAGCCGCGGACCACGCCGACCTCCTGGTCCTCGGAGTCCGGCACAGGCACGGCGCATAGTACGCCGCGAACTCGGACCCACCCACCACGCCACTCACCCTGCCCCCTTGCCCTTGTAGGTGGCTACTGGTCTTCCCCCTGAGGCCGGTGTCCTGATCGGGCGAGCCCGTGACGCTCGTTTGACGCTCCGACTGCCCGACAGCCCTCATATCAGAACGTAGGCCGCCCCTGACCTGCTCTTTCCTCATCTGCGCCCCGGGTGACGTGTTTCCGATGGCCCATCATGTGGAGTGCGTGGCGATTCTGGAGCCTGCCGAGAAGGGTCTCTGACCTGACGTTTTGCATTTCGGGTGGTCAGCTCGACCTGTTTTCGCTCGCGGAATGCGTCGACTGAGGTTCGCTTGTGCAGAACGCTCTGAGCCGCAGGTTCAAGGGCCGGCGTGGGTCTCGCGGCGACGTGGCGAGGCGCAATGCAGAATTTTTGACGCTCGGATGACGCTCGAATATCGGAAGCCTCAACCTCGGACCTCTCCGGCCCTGGGCCGCAGACCGGGGCCGTCGGCGCGGGGCAAGGTGCCGGGGGAATGGATACGGGCTCTCGTGGCGGACTTTGGAACCGAGTGCAGGGAGCTTCTGCGGGTCAGCGACACGGTGGCGTCCATCAGCCTGCCGGTGGCGAAGCAGGTGGAACATTCGGGGCGCGCTGGAAGCTGAGTCCTCGCCTTCATCCTGAGTATCCCTTGCCCGAGGCCCGGGTGCGTCCGGACTACGCGGTGGAGACATCGGGGCGCATCACCGGCTTCCTGGAACTGAAGGCGCCAGGGCACGACGTCACGCCCGACGGCTTCACGAAGCGGGACCGGGAGCAGTGGGAGCTGATACGCGGACCGCGGTGGCCCGATACCAGTCCGGTTCCTGCGGGCACAACTCGGGCGCGCAGGTGCGCTCGGACGAGGGCTTGTGCGGCGGTGACGCGGTCGGGGTTCTCGTCGGTGGCCTCGGCAGCGTCGAAGGCCGGGATGCCGCCCAGCCCGTGCTCCGCGTCGTCGAAGTTGCCCAACCTGGTCTTCGGTGCGGGAGACGCCGCGTAGGCGTCGCTGCCCCTGTCCTGCCGGTCGGAGAAGATTGGGTGGGTACCAGTCCTTCGTGCCCACGACGACGAGGACCTTCGGGGTCATCCCCTCGAAGGCGGTCGTGGCGAGCGGTGCGTAGGGCTGGGCCGCCGGGCCGTTCAGATCCGCGCCCCGGCCGGGCGCGGCGATCATGACGCGGGCGCCGAACCGCTCGGCGAAGAAGGAGGGCATCCCTTCGCCCTCCGATTGCCGAACAGCAGTGGAGAACCGTGCGGCGCACGTCGGCGGCGAACGGCCCGTCGTAGGAGGCAGGGCCGTGCGGCTCCGTGGCCGATGCCACGGAGCCGCACGGTGGTTACGTCAGAAGCCGACGCTCGGATCGTCTGTGTCCTCTTCCGGGTCCACGCTGTACAGCGGGCGGTCCTCGATCCCCAGGGCGCGCATCAACTCGTTGGTCGGAATCCTGTACCTACGTCCGATGCGGAGGACGGGGCAGGGGAACTCGTGCTCGCGGATCAGCCGGTACGCGGTCGTCGAGCCGATTCCGAGTGCTCGGGCCGCCGTGCGCAGGTCCACTGCGACGGGCAGGTCGAACATCTCCGTGAAACTGAGGCGGCCCTCTGCCGGGTCCTTCACCCTCGCCTCCCCGCAGGGCGGACCGGCCGGGTGTCCGCGCGGCGCCCGGGGCGTCGCCTCTTCCCGGGGCTGTGACCCGCCGAACGGTCCTGCGACCCGTCGTCGGTGTCGATGAAGATTCCCTGTCGGCGCAGATGCTCCGGGCGCACCCGGAATCGCAGCGGTGCGCACAGCCCGTCCGGGCCGTCCGGACGGTCGACCCGTACGTCCAGGCTCTCCGCCGTCGGAGCGTCCGCCTCCTCGCCGGACGCAGTGAGAGCGTGCTCCTCGGTGATGCGTTCGATCTGGGTGGAGGGAAGCTCCCGCAGCCCTTCCCGGGCGAGATGCCACGCCCTGGCGCGCGCCGCGTGCAGCAGGGAGGAGTCGGTGAGACAGCTCGCGCCGTCCCGATCCGCCAGCTTCTCCAGGAGAGCCAGGACCATCTCGGCCTCCACGTCCGACCGGTCGGCCCGCAGGCGCGTGCAGACCCGGTGGACCGTCCCGGTCAACCGGGGCAGGGCCAGCCAGATCGCCAGGAGTTTCCCCGTGCTGTCTGGAGTCAGGTCGCTCTGCGCCGTGCGGATGACCTCCTTCCAGACCGCGGTGGCGAATTGCGGGTCGGAGCCGGGGCCGTACAAGGCCTCGTGCGTCTCGGCGGCGGTCAGCCGGACCGGATCAGCCTCGTCGGCGTCCGTGCGGACGAGCACGAAGACCGCGTCACTGATCCGGGGATCGTCGAAGTGCCGCCTCATCGAGGCGAACGCACTGCTGTGCGGTGGATACATCAGGAAATGTCCTCTCTTCGGACTGCGGAAACCTGAGTCCGGAGGTGCTGGAGATACCGAGATGCTGGACGAGGTGGGGTCCTGCGGTGGGGACGTACCGCCGCATATCCGCGTCAAGCGGAGACGAGTCCCACCAGCCTCACTTTGATGCGTGAGCATGCGGTAGTGGTCTTCTCGACCAGGTAACGCCGCCTTTGACCGCGGGCGTGTGACAAGCGCGGCAGCCAGGCCGCGAGCTCGTCGGTGACGAAGTTCGCGAGGCTGGTGGGTGCCCGTACAGAACGGGCACCCACGAACTGTTGCGCTCAGGCGGTCTCGGAGGGCGGGGTGTCCGGCGCCTCGGTGGGCGGGGTCGCCGGGGTGGTGTCCTCGGTCCGGACGGCCGCCCGCCGGCGGCGGCTCGGCGGCCAGTCGGGGGACTGGCGCAGACGGGCTGCCCGGCGGTTGCGCTGACGGCTGTTCATCGGGTTCGCGGTTCCTCTCTGATGAGTCGATGGATGACTAAGCCGCCGTTTCCTGCTTCTGCGAGCGGCTGGTGCCATCGTGCCCGGGGGTGAAGCGGGGCCGCAGAGCGAAAACTGAGGGATAACTGAGTCCCCGGGGGGCGTGAAGAAGCAAGCGCGTGTGAAGCGGCACAGCGCGGTGCACAGATGAAGGAGCGCCGGCGAGGGGCCGGATCACGGACTGCGGCGCGGTGAGGGGGAGGGCGATGGAGGGGTACGTGCTGGGCCCGGTGCGAGCCGAAGGGGACGGCGGCAGGAGGGTGGTCGAAGGGTCGAAGGTGGCGGCCCTGTTCGCGCTCCTGGTGACCTCGCCAGACTGTCGATGTAAGAGGAAGGACATCGCCGAAGTCCTCTGGGAGGGCGTCGAGGACGTCGGCGATCTGGTTAACCGCGTCGTCGCCGACCTGCGGAAGCGGCTGGGCCAGGGGTCCGTGCCCCATAGCGGCAAGTCGGGTTACTGCACGCTCCGCGTGCCGGTGGGAGACGTCGACTTGCTCCGTTTTCGCGAAAAGGTGAAGCAGGCTGAGGGGCTGACCTGCAAAGCGCAGTTCGAGCTGCTCGGCGCGGCCTTGGAGGAGTGGGACGGCGAGGACGAACCGCTGCACGGACTGTCCGAGACCGGCTTCCACTTGCGTCGGGAGGAGCTACGGGCCGAGTTGATGGCCGCCGTGTACGCGCGGCTGGACGCGGCCTACAAGTCCAGGGAGGTCAAATGGCTGCGCGAGGAGACGGAGAAATGGTTCGAGCGCGCGCCGGAATTGCCCCAGATCTTCCGATTCTACCTGCTCGCCCACGCAGACCTGCCGGAGTCCCAACGTGAGCGGCTCATCAAGAAGTGGGAGAAGCGCAACGGAAAAGCGGGTGTCGATGTACAGAGCGCCATTGACCAGGTCCGGGGAGAGGGCCGCCGGCCGGGCGGGGCGCTCCTGCCCCCCGTTCCCGACCAGTTGCCCGGCGGCAGGCGCAAGCCGATCGGGCAGGACGGGCTGATCGGTGACCTCTTCGAGGCCGTGTGCGAGGAACAGGACGCCGGCAATCTGGCGCTGGTCCTGATCAGCGGCATGGCGGGCGTCGGGAAGACCACGGTGGCCGAGAACCTCGCCGGTCGGCTGCGGGAGCGGTTTCCCGACGGGGTGCTGCGCGGCGAACTGAACGGATTCGCCGACGGAGATGTGCGGCCCACCGAACCGGACGAGATCCTGGACGGCTTTCTGGCGGCTCTGCCGCCCTACACCACGGTGACCGGAACGGAGAGCAAGAGCAACGCGCTGCGGTCGGCGCTGGCCTACCGGTCGGTGCTCATCGTCCTCGACGACGCGCTCAGCGCCCAGCAGGTGCTGCCGCTGCTTCCCGGAGACGGTACCTGCGCCGTGATCGTCACCAGTCGTAACGACCTCTTGCGGCTGCAGTCCGAGAGAAAGGTGCTGTTCCGCAAGATGGAGCCGCTGCACGAGGCGGACGCCTTGGAGGTACTCCAGGAGAAAGTGTCGGCCGAGGACCGGGCCAAGCACGCCGTGCCCTTCAGCAAGCTGGTTCACCTCTGCGGTCGGCTGCCGTTGGCCCTCGTGGTGGTGGCCCGGCTCTTGGAGGTCGGTGCGCGTCCGCTGCACACCCTCCCTGCCCTGGTGCGGGAGATGGAGAAGGAGCTGGAGCGGGCGAAGCTGGACACCCTGGACCTGCCCGAGCACGAACTGTCGGTCCGCGCCGCGCTCAACTGCTCCGTGCGCGTGCTGAATGAGGAAGCCCGGCTGCTGCTGTGGCAGCTCGCCGTCCACCCCGGGCCCAGCGCTTCCTGGGAGGCGGTGATGGATCTGGGACGGGCAGTGGACGAAGGGACGCGTACCGACCGGGCCCTGGTGGACCTCGTGGCGGCGAACCTGGTGGAAAATCACGGCGACCGCTACGGGCTGCACGACCTCGTGCGGGCCTTCGCCCTTCGGCACGTGCGGCCGGTGCCGAACGGAGAGAACGCGGAGATCGAGCGGGCGACCGTACGACAGGTGCTGGAACACCAACTGCACAACGTCTGCGCCTGCGACCGGGTGCTCGACCGCGAACGCACCCTGCCCACCGGCGAGCCCGGAGCGGTCAGGGTCACCGACCCTGCGGACCTCGCGGAGGCGATGGCGTTCCTGGACGAGGAGTACGCCACCGTCCAGCGAGGCATTCATTTGGCGATCAATCGTCGTATCGACCGGTACGTGTGGCTGCTTCCGATGGCCCTGGTCATCTACCAGTGGCGCCGCCGCCTGCTCGATGATGCGCGGCAGAACCTCCGGCACGCCGCCGAGGCGGCGGAAACAGTCGCCGGTCCGGTCGATCGCGCCATGGTCCACCGGTCGCTGGCAGGGACCCACTGGCGGCTCGGTGAGTACGACTTGGCGGTGGGCGCCCTGCGCAGGGCCGTCCGGCTCAGCGAGGAGGACCGCAGCGCGGAAGGCCGGCTGAGTCTGGCCCGTACGCTGCACCGGCTCGGGCTCACCCTGCGCAAGCAGGACGACCTGACGGGAGCGGACGAAGTGCTGCGCCGTGCACTGGAGTTGTGCCGGGAGGTGTCCGACCGGGTCGGGAAAGCGGCTGTTCTGAACGTCCTCGGCGCGATCCACCTCGACCGGGGCGAGCACGAGCGGGCGCTCCGTCGGTGCGCCGACGCCCTGCGCGTGGTGGAGCGCACGACGGAGCGCAGCGGCCTGGCCGATGTGCTGTTCACCCTGGCCAAGGTGCACCTGGCCCGTTCCGAACGGGACGAGGCCATCACCCTGTACCGGCAGGCCTCCGACATCTACCGCGAACAGGAGAACTGGCCCAACGAGGAGAAAGTACGGATGCTCTTCGCCGATGTCCTGGTGTCCGCCGGCGACACCGACGCGGCGGTGCGGGAGCTGGAGAGAGTCATCGTGCTGCGTGAGCTGATGGACGGTGAGGGGGTGCGGGAGGTCCGAGAGCGGCTGGAAGGGCTGAGGTGATCCGCCCGGTCGGCGGCCGTCGGCTCACCGTCAAAGCCGGGGCGGATGCGTGCGGTAGTACTCGGTCGGGTCCGGGCGCAGGGGCTTCGATGGCCGTTGTGAGCCGAGCTGGGGTAGGTAGCAGCGGAGCCGATCGAACACTTCACGGACATCCGCGGGGCGCTCCGCCGCCTTCCACCGGACCATCCACAGCGCCAGGGAGGCGAACTCCGGGAGTAGTTTGCCGAGCCGGTCGGCCGGCAGCACAGGGGTGCCCTCTTCCGCCCGCTCGTCCTGTCCGCCGTAGGGCAGGCGCATCACGGTCATCTCCAGCAGGATGCAGCCGAGTGCGAAGATGTCCGCTTGCCGCGTCAGACCTGACGGGCACGCGTCGGACTGCTCGGGGGAGGCCCAGCCACGCGTGCCCCGTGCGTATTCCGTCTCTCGATTCGCCACGACCGCGTGGCCCATGTCAATGAGCCGGAGGCTGCCGTCAGGCTGCACGATGACGTTCTCGGGCTTGAGATCGCAGTGCACCAGATTCCGGTCGTGGACTTCTACCAGAATTTCGCACAGTTGGCCGATGACGGCTGCAACGGTCACAGGATCTTTGACGGGCAGGGCCGCCGACAGGACCTTCCGTAGGTGGTGCCCTTCGACGAATTCCATGACCAGGCACCGGCGTCGCCGGTGTGTCCCCGTGGCGATGACTTCGGGAATTGCCTGGATTCCCGTCAGCATCATCATGCGTGCCCCCTCTTTGAGCAGCTCATCACCGGCCCAGTGGAAATCGCTCTCGGGTCCGAGGTCCCGGGCCTTCTGCAGCTTCAACGCCACTTTCTGCCCGCTGCTGCGGTCACGCCCGAGGAAAAGGTCGCCTTGGCCGCCGTCGCCGACCATGTCCAGTACTTCGTAGCGCCTCTCCACATCGCCGACCTCCTCGATCTCCCTCACGGCCATCCACCTTTCCTCCGTACGGAAATGGAGCACGGAATGTCACAGCCATGGCTGCCCCCCGACGGGGTGACCCGCACGTCCGACGTCATCACGGTATCCGCCGGAATGTTCAAGGGGGGAGAGTTCCGATGCCCCGCCGCTGACGCTCTCAAGACCCGCGGTTACCACACCACCGACCCCGTACCGCGGCGCCGTGAGCGGTTGGAGCACTTCGCTCTGGGCCCCTTCATGGCTGCCTGCGACATCCGTTCGGAGCCTGCCGGCCACCCGCCCCGGACGCGTACCGGGCCCTTGCACGACGGTCTGCGTACCTGGTCGGAGCACGGCGTGACGTTGTACGAGGCGGCCTTCCCCCTCGACCCGGAACGCCCCCTGCACGAGGTGCCCGAGCCGTGGACGTACCGCTACCGGCCGTCCGGTCCCGACCCGCGCGACGCTCAGGAGTACCGCCTCACCGTGTGGGGTCGCTGCCTGGCCTCCCCCGACGGTGCCTACCGCGAGCTTCGTCTGCCCGTGCACCGCCTGCGGGACCTGCCGCCCGACGGGTTCACCGCGGCCGTCGCCCTGGTGCTGGCCGAGGGCGCCCCCGGACCACCGCCGGAGCACGTACGGATCGTGGAGTTCGCGCTCTTCGACGGCCGTACGCGGGAACTCTTCGCTGGAAGCCGGGAAGAGGCGCGCGCCCGGTACCGCGAACACGGCCCCGCTGCCCTGGCCGGCGTACTGGACGGACGGGAATACCGTCCGGGGTCCGCCTGTGGCGGATGCCCCTATCTGTCGGTGTGCCCGGCTCTGCGCACAGCGCCCGGACTGCTGGGCATCGAGGCGCACGACCGGCCCCGCCGCACCTGGTCGGTCACCAACGGGCGGGCCTACCGAGCCTGCCCGGCGCGTGACCACATGCGCCGGCTGCACCTGCCCACGGCGGATTCCGTCGAACGCGAGGTGACGGCCGAGCGCGGCCGGGCGCTGCACGCCTACCTCGCCGAACGGCACGCCCACGGATCGCCTCGGCCCTGCACGGTCGAGGTCCCCGAGGAGTGGGTGCCGGAGGGATTCGACCTGCCGGCACACGAACGCGCACTCGGCGTCCTGCTGTTGCGGCGGCACGCCGCGGTCTGTCCGCTGCGGTACGTCGGGGACGGTACGGATGTGCGGACTGAGCCCCGGGTGGTGCGGCACGACACCACCGCCGACGTGGTGGTCCTGGCCGCGCCCGACCTGCTCTACCGGGATGCCGGGTCATGGGTGTGGCGCGAGACCAAGACCTCCGTCACCGACCGGCGGTCCGACCGCCCACTGATGGAGCGTTATCCGCAGTTGGCCCTGGCCGTCGTGCTGATCGCCCGCGGTGACCTGGGCGGTGATCCGTTCCGCGCGCGGGTCGAGCTAGAGGTGCTGCGCCCCGGCGGCGCCGACCTGGAGATCATCGATCCCTTCGCCCCGGCCAATCGGGTCACCGCCGAGAAGGTACTGCGGGCGATGGTGGCCGACTGGTACGGGGACGACCAGTACGCGGCCCGGCCCGGACGCTCCTGCGAGCGGTGCGAAGTGGCCAGCTGGTGCACGGCGTCGTCCGTCAGTGAGGCCGCGGCATGAGGGCGGGGTCGGCCGGCCGGGCCGATCGGCCGGACGCCGGCGAGGCGCCCGAGGGCGCGGGCAGCGACCTCTTCGGCGAACTCGCCCGCATGGTGGCGGCTCTCTCCGAGGTCCAGGGGCTCCGCTCCTTCACCCTGCCCTATCCCGGCCTCGCTCAGCGAGCGCTGGATCACACGGTGATGCGCTGCCTCGAAGCGGGGGAGTCGCCGCCGAGGAGTCTTCCGGAGCTGTGGGAGTGGTGCCGGATCAGGCCGTCCGACGACTCACTCTTCGCGGTCCCCTCCTCCCTGGTCTCGCCGGGCACCACGCTGGTGCACCCGGTCGGCCGGATGCCGACCCGGTCGTGTCTCGAGGTGACCTCGCACGGACCGGGTGGAGGCGTGGCGGCACACGCCCGCGCGCTCCTCGGGGACCTGCACGCGCGGAGTGGAACGGAAGAGCGCTACCGGCAGTGCCGGGCGTTCCTGGCACGTCACCCGGTCGTCCGCCAGCAGGACCGCTTCTCGCCGGGTTGGAACAGGGCGGTCTGGAGCCGGGTCAAGAGCCTCTATGGTCCGTTGCCCGAGTTCCTGCTCGTCGACGGAGACTTCCTGTACTGCCCCTCGTGCAGGCTCCCCGCGCTGCCCCGGGACAGTGCCGTGCCTGTACCCGGACCGTCCGGCACCGGCGCGGAAGCCTGGTGCGAGGGGGAGGACTGCCCGCGCGACGCCCCTCCGCGGCTCATCCGTGAGCCGGACCAAGCGTGGGTCCTGCAGCGCTCGCTGCGGTGGTACCTCGTACTGCCGCACCGCACCGACGAAGCCGCCCGGGAGGCACTGGAGCGCGCCGAAGTCGCGTACGAGACCCTGGCCGGTCTTCTGCCCGCCTACCGGCTCAGGGACACCGGCCCCCGCACCGTGGACATCCAGGTGTACGACCGTCTGCAGCCGACGCTCCTCGCAGCCCATCTCACCGACAACACACCCCTCGCGGACCGCACCCTCGTCGTGGTCCCCGACGCGCTCGCCGGACGGGACGGCTACCGGCAGGCCTTCACCGAAGCCCTTCCCGCGCTCCTGCGGGACCGGCTGGTGCTCACCACCCCCATGGATCTCGTGCCCGACCTGGGACGGGCCCGGCGAGAGGAGAAGGACGATGCGTAGCCTCACCCCGCCGTTGACCGACGTGTTCAACGCGCTCAAAGCATTTCTGGGGTCCGCCGTGCCCCAGCCCGCGCTGGAAGCCCTCTGCCAGGTCGAACTCGGCCTGTACCTCCAGCAGAAGATGATGCCGGGCAGCCCCGCGGGCAGCGCCTGGGTGCTGTTCAGCGGGTACGGGTTCGCCGAGGCGCACCGGGCACCGCTGCCCTCCGATGCGGCGAAGACCCTGCGTATCGCCAGGTACTCGCTGTGGACGCTGCGTCGGAGCCGTACCTGGCTCGAGGCGCTGGACACCTACCAGAGGTTCGACGCCAGGGTGCGCGCCTACGACGTACCGGACGCCGAGACACCCGCTGCCCGCCGCGACCTCTCCGTCGCCGGCGACCGCTTCTCCGTCTACGAACAACTGCTGAGCGCCGCACCGCCGCTGGCGGGCAGGCGCCTGCAGGTCGCGGGTCAGGGCCCGCACGCCTTCCCCGTCAGTCGCACCATGGCCGTCGTCGACCTGCCGCCGGTCCCCCGCATCCCCCTCGTCGCCCACGACATGGACCTGGGACCGGCCGGCGGCGGCGAGCCTCTGATCTTCACCAGGGAGAGCCTGGAGCGCACGGCGGCGGAGATGGACGCCCAGCACGCTCGCTCCGGCAAGGGCCGGGCACCACGGTGGCTGGAGCGGCTACGGTCGTTCGACCTGTCCACCAAGCCGAACGGAACCTTCCACAAGGCGAGGAAGGACGAGGACTTCGCCTTCACGGTCGACGGCATCCAGCACCTGCTGGGCATCGTCGGCGCCGGCAAGAGCACACTGCGCGACATCATCGCCGTCCATCTCGCCAAGCTGGGCAAGCGCACCACCATCGTCGTCACCGATGTCGCGGAGGTGCTGAAGCTCGTCCGGCTCTACGACCTCTACACCGACGGCGCCGCCGCACCCGTGCTCGGCTCCTCGGGCCGTGAGCGGCACGCCCAGCGGTTGCACCGCCGGCTGGCGGGCCGGGGCGAGCACCGACTGCTCGCCCACGACGACCCTGCCTTCGCCTACCTCGGCACGTCCTGCCTGCTCAACGTCAGACGGCAGGGCGCCACGTCGACGACCGAACCACTCGCCTACGGCGAGGCACCCTGCTCCCGGCTCCGGCCCCCCTCGGCCCTGCGGCGTGACTCGAGCGACGGACGACACTCCGCGTGGCAGAAGAGGGTGACGAGCTGCCCGTACTGGTCCACCTGTCCCCGTCACCACGGAGCTCGCACCCTGGTCGGCGCCCTGATCTGGGTGGCCACGCCGGCCGGGCTGATCGACGCCTCGCCGCCCCGCCCTCAGAACGGCGAGCGCATCCGCTTTCTCGAACTCGCCTGCCGCCGTAGCGACCTCGTGATCATCGACGAGGCCGACCGTGTCCAGATGCAGCTCGACCGGACTTTCGCACCCGCCGTGGTCCTCGCCAGCGATGAGGACAAGGGCCTCATCGACCAGCTGAGCCGGCACAAGATCCGGGAACTCGCGGCCGGCGGACGCACCCAGCTCTCCGAACGGGACGTCGAGACCTTCGCCGCCGCCCTCAACACCGCAGGCGCGGCCACCGACCGGCTGTACGCGATGCTCGTCGCCGGGTACGAGCTGCGCAAGTGGGTGCGGACGGGCTACTTCAGCGCCTGGACGCTCCAACTGGGGCTCCTCGACGAACGCTACGAACTCCCCGATGACAGCGGTCGGGACCACCCTCATCACGCCCCCCGCGAGGCTCTCGGGAAACTGCTCGACGCGTTCCGGGACAACCCCTTCGGTGACCGTCACCGCAGGACGGAGGAGGACTTCAGCCGGCTGACCGCCCTCCTCAACGAACTGCTCCACACCGGCAACCCGGAGAACACCCGGCGCCGCCTCACCGAGGTCATGGACGAGGTCTTCGCCATCGACCCGAAGTACATGGCTGCCCGGCAGCGGAAGTACCAAGAGGCGTACGACGAGTGGCGGCGCGAGGAGGAGGAACAGGAGAAGAAGCGCGGACGCCGCAGGAAGCCCAAGCCTCCGCCCCAGACTCCTGAGGAATGGCGGAAGCAACTCGCGGAGCGCTTCGAGTTCACACTGTTGCTCAGCGCCCTGGAACCACGGCTCGCCATGATCAACGCCATGTGGCCCCGCGTCGAGGCCGCCCTCAGCCTGGGCTTCAACACGATGTACCGCCGGCCGCTCGACTACGGTCCGATGGTGCCCGAGGCCCCGATGGGCAATGTGCTCGGCTTCCAGTTCCGGGTCCCGGGTGAGGACAAGGGCGGAGTCCGCAGTGGCGAACTGACCTTCTTCCGGTGCAGCGGCGTCGGACGTGAGCTGCTGCGCGCCATCCCCGATCTCGCCTCCGTCGACGGCAGGCCCGGTGCCCACTTGCTGCTCATGTCGGGCAGCAGCTGGGCGGGCGCGTCCAGCCGCTACCACGTCTGCGTCCCGGTCGGTGTGGTCATCGAACCGCCGGCCGAGGTGACCGAACGCATCGCCAACGAAAGCTCCATGCGCTTCGAGTTCATCGACGACGGCGACGAGAAACTGCGTATGTCGGGAACCCATCCGGACGACCGCCCGGAGAAGTTGCGCCGCATCGCGTGCCATCTAGGTGAGGGTGGAGACGAGTACGAGGTCACTGAAGGTGGTCCGCTCCAGCAGGAGTTGCTCTCTCTTCCTCCAGGGCGCGACCAGATCCTTCTGCTGGTCGGAAGCTATGCCGAGGCACGTGTGGTGGCCGACACACTGCACAACCTCAACGTCCGCTGGCGCAACAAGGTGCTGTGCCTGGTGTCGGACGACGAGGAGATCACCGCGGAGGACGAGGCGCCGTCCGCCTACCACGCCCGATCACTGCGCCGGGGCGACGTCGAGCACCTGAAGGACCTCGAGGCGGACATCCTGGTGGCGCCCCTGCTCGCTCTGGAACGCGGCCACAACATCCTCAACGAGCACGACGAGGCGGCCATCGGCACGGTCTACTTCCTGGCACGGCCCCATCCGCACCCGGAGGACCTCCATCTGGCCGTCAATGCCGTCAACGACTGGGTCGTCCGCGCCGTCACCGGCGGTGACTTCGCCAACCTGGTACAGGGAAAACCCACTGTCGAGGAAGGAGCGGAGGAGTTCCGCCGCCTCGCCCGTTCGTACTGGTATCAGGTACTCGCCCGTTCGATGGCGTGGAGCCGTCTCGACGACGATGTACGGGAACAGGTCACCTGGGACATGCTGGTCCTGTTGTGGCAGGTGATCGGGCGACTGGTACGCGGTGGCGTGCCGGCCCGGGTGGTCTTCGTCGACGCCGCCTTCGCCCCCAACCGCGGCGCCGTACCGGCGCGGCCCGACACCCCCGAATCCAGTCTGCTGCACAGCGTCCTCGCCGTCCTGGACCCGTATTTCGACGGCGGCACGACGACCGCGGAGGAGCAGTTCATCGTCCGCGCCCTGTACGCGCCACTGCGCAGCATGCTCACCCGCCTGCTCGCCGCCGTCCCCGCCCACCCGTAAGCGCCGAACCCCTGTCCCAGGAGGTAATGCCGTGTACCACCACATTCGCGTCGCGGCCTACGAACCCGACCCGCTCCACGGACCCTGGCGGGAGGAGATGAAAGTGCTGCGGCTCGGCGAGGACCTGCACGCTGAGCTCGCCGGGATGCATGCCGAGGCGGCCAAGAACTCCGTCCACCCCCACCGGCTCCCCGTGCGCAGGCTCAACTCCCTGCTCCAGGCGATGGCGCCAGGCGTCATCGCGACCGGCCGCAACGCCGGGGCGGATGGCCGTCTGCCGTGGCTCTACGCGCGGGAAGCCGTCCCGCCGGACGTGCTGGCCCCGGTGGTAGGAGCTTGGGCGGCGGGCATGCACCGAGAGGACGACGACTCGGAGGGCGCCGATTTCGAGGAGAGGCTCCGCTCCCGTGACCCGGCCGAGACGGTACGTCTGCCTCACTGGGAGACGGAACCGGTCGACCTCGCCGAGAGCGTGCTCTCGGCGGGAGGAACCGCCGAACCCGCCGCGCGGCTCTACAGCCTGCTGCCCGAGTGGATCGCCTTCCGGCTGGCGGCCCGGACGTTCCGCACGGGCGGCACCACACTCCACTTCCGCGTCGAGAGCTCGGGTGACGGCGCGCGACTTGTCTCCTGGCCGCCTCAGCGATACGAGCGCCGACGGCAGACCTGGTACTACTCGGCCTGCCTCACCATCACCGTCCACACCGTGCCGTTCGCCCCGCGGTTCCGCGTCCATGTGTCCACCCAGGTACGCCGGTGGGCCACCCGACTGGACGTACGCCCCCACCAGCTCGGCGGTACGACCGTCCTGCTCGACGCTCCACTGCCGTGGCCGGAAGGGCCGGACCGGGGCCACCGGCTGATGGTGAACACGCTGGGCTACGACCGGCGGTCGAAGGAACTGGCCTGGCGCTGGCACAGCCCCGCACCGCTCGTGCCCGAGCTGGACGTCGTACGCAACTATCCCCGGCCCGAAGCGCTCTTCTCCGACCCCGAACGCTGGATCAACGGTTCCGGGGACGTGGCCGCCGGCATCGTCTACCACCCGTCGATCGGCCCGCACGAGGTCGGACCCGGGCTGATGCCACGGGAGCGGGCGGATCTGGACGCCTGGGTCGAGGAAGGGCTGCGCCCCCTGCTGACCCGGGTCCCCGACCTCACGCGCGTCTCCCGGAGCAACACACCCTCCCTGCTGCCCCGTTCCGACGCCGGACGCGTCCCGGGCGTCCGCGACGCCCAGTTGGCTCTGCAACGGCGGGCGGCGCTGACACGCGCTCTGAACGGCCGCCCCCTGGAGATCGACGTCTTCTGGCAGTCCCCGGAAACCCGTGCGGCGCTGCTCGCCGAGCTGCCCAAGCTCATCGGTCTTCCCGCCGGGCAGCAAGTGCCGTCGGCCGACGGGGAGACCTGGCAGTGGCAGTGCGAGGGGGTCGACATCCGCGTCCGGGCCCGGCCCGCGGGACACTTGGCCGACGCCCTGCCGACCACCCGAGCCCCTGGGCGCCTCAGGGACGTCCGGCTGGCCGAGGCCATCGAAGGGCGCTGCGGGCTCGTGGCGGATCGGGCGGACCCGCTCCTCGGCGGGGCCGGAGTCGTGATCACGGAGATCGCCGGCAAGGAGCGCTTCGCCGCCGTCCCGGACTCCGACCCCAAGCACGCGCTGCGCATCGCCTGGGCACGGCAGGGTCGGCTGACCCAGTTCGTGAACTCGCCCGACGACACCGACAGCGCTCTGGAACACCGGGCCAGGTGGACCTGGCTGGACGCCTTCCGGCAGCTGGGCGCGATCAGCCCGCCCGCCCATCGGGTGGGAGCCGGCATTCCGGGCGACCTTCAGTACGCGGCGCTCTGGCTCGTACGCCACACCAGGAAGGGGCCCACGCGATGCCCCGTCCACCGGCTGGTGGCGGTGCGGGTGCGCCCCGGGGACGGACCGGGCGTCATTGAGGGGTGGGACGCAGAACGAGCCGAATGGGTGCCGTATCCGAAGCTGTTGCTGCTGCTCTCCCAGGCACGGGAACCGGCGGCGAGCGGCGGGAAGGAGACCGGCACGGAGAAGCTCGTCGATGACTCGGCAGCCCCGGGAGGATCCCGGCCCGCTGCCCGCCCGGGCGTGGAGCAGGACAGGCAGCGGGAGACCGAGCGGCAGATCCGGGCACTGCTCTTCCAGCTCCGCGACCGCCCGACGCTGCTGCTGGCGGACGCCGGCAATCTGCGCCAGTGCTGGCCTGGCCTGCGCAACGGTGCACTGGACCGCGACACGCTCGGCTTCGGGGCCGAACCCGCTCAGCGGCACACGCTCTACGGCCACGACCTGCGGGTGCTGCTCGTACGGGACGCCAACGCCCGGGGTGAAGTGGCGGAGTGGTACGCCCACGACACCGAGGACGGGGTCGGCTTCGCCGAGGGTGTGTGGGGGACGGCGGATACGGAAGGCCGTGTCTTCGCGAGTACGGCCTCGAAGCCGCACACGGTGGCGAAACTGCCCAAGGGGCTCATGAAGCTGGTGCCCACGGCACAGGGCCGGACAGCGCCCGGGAAGACTGCGTGGAATCCCGGGCAACTGGAGATCACCGTGCTCGGCTGTCTGTCGGAGAAGGCGCTGACGGACTCGGGGCGTGCGGGTGACCCGTCCGACCGGCCGGCGGAGTGGGCGACGCTGGCGCATCAGTTGCGTTACCACGACGACTACCCGCCGCTCGCCCGGCCTCTCCCGCTGCACTGGGCGCGTCTCGCCGGTGAGTACGTGCTTCCGGTGGCCGGAACGAAGTAGGCGGGGAGTACGTCATCCGCTTCCTGAGCGAGGTGCCGCCTGCATGGGGCGTCCCAAACGATCGACGCTGATAAGGATCAATGCTTCCCTCGTGTGAGCGCCGAAGCCTGAACCTGACCACGAGGACGCCGTCTGGTGCACTCCTTGCTGGGATCACTGGGCGTCCGCCGTGACGCTCGTTTGACGCCTTCGCACCTGGTGGCCCCAAGACGGAGACGAGGGACGGACCTGACCTGTTTTCTCTAAGTTCACCCGGGTGACATGCTTCCGATGACGCACCACGTGGAGTGCGTGGCGATCCTTGAGCCGGTTAAGTAAGGGCTCTGACCTGGGGTTTCATGGGTGCGCGGTATGTGCCGTGTGGGCGTTACGGGCGATGTCTTGACGCTGAGATGACGCTCGTGACGCTCGTTCTGACGGCCGCGTCAGGCCGCTTGCCGGGCAGGTTAGGCTCTGCGAGTCGGCGGGACATCAAGCCAGGCGCTTGGCAGCTTCAGCCGGGGCTGTGGGTGGCGAACTGCCGGTTCAGCAAAGGGCTGTGGCGAGCAGGTCACTTCGTCGGTACTTCGGCCGCCCAGCACGCTTCGCTCCGGGCCCGCCGCTAGGGTGGGTGGCCTGGAGCGAGGACGAAGACGGTGGCGTTGACCACGTCGCTGGGCGGCAAAGCTGCGGAGTCAAAACAGCGATCGAACGTCTGCGTGACACTGTGCGGATCGAGAGCACGATCGATCCGGAGGGCGCTGGCCTCAGGGCCCTGGGCAGCCTCCGCAACCGGATCATGCACTTCGGGTTGAAGGACACGGTCCTCGCGGTACAGGCGCGCACCGTTCCCGTACTCGATTTGCTGGTCGGCTTCATCAACACCGACATCCTGCCCCAGGTCCACGAGACCGATGAGGCATGGTCGGTTGAGCGGCACATGGAGCAGGTACGCGACGGTTTCAAGCACCTCACGGACCTCCTCGCCCTGCGCATGGAGACCCTGAGTAGTCGGTTGGACGGCTATGGGAGCTCGACGGCCTCGTGCCGCTCCTGCGGTCAGTTCACCGTCGTACTCGACGCAGGAGCCCAGGATCTCGCCTGCCTGCTGTGCGCGAGGCAGTACGGCACCGGCGAGGATGCCGCGTGGGAGTTCATCGGCTCCAGCAAGCACGTCACCATCACCGACGGAGGCGGCGACGGAGGCGGCGACCTCTTCTGAGGGTGTAGTCGGAGGTCAGGGTACGGCGATCCGATTGACCCGATCCGGGAAACGGCCAGGGACGTGTCTTGCACCACCGGTGCTCGCGACCAAGGACCTGGTGGTGACCCACGACCGGATCCGGGCTGGGCACACGTACCTGGAAGGGCGAGGCACGGGCGCCCTGTCGACCGCCTCGACGCATGGGGGAGCGGCGGTCGTCTTCGTGCTGTTCGCCGTCCTGGTCCACCTGCTGACCTGCGCCCACGGCCAACTTTCGGCCGGCGGGGAAGGCTCTACGGCGGGACCGAGTCCATCGCCATCACGGTCATCACCGGCGAGGAATGGCTCGAGCGCCGTGGATCGGCGGGCAGGCCCTGGCTCGGCGACATGAAGGTCCTCAACGCCGAGGGCGACGAACTGCCTCGCGGCGAGATCGGCGAGATCTACATGAAGGGCGCGGACGGCCTTGGGCCCAACTATGAGTACGTCGGCGCCGAGTCGCGGTCGATGAACGGCTGGGAGACCCTCGGTGACCTGGGCTGGATGGACGAGGACGGTTACCTCTACATCAGTGACCGACGAGTCGACATGATCGTTAGCGGCGGTGCGAACATCTACCCCGCCGAGGTCGAGAACGCGATCGACCAGCACCCGAAGGTGCTTTCCACGGTCGTGGTCGGCCTTCCCGACGACGACCTCGGCCAGCGGGTCCACGCCGTCGTCCAGGCCGCACCCGGCACGACGGCACAGGAAATCCTCGACTTCCTCGCCGACCGGCTGGTCCGCTACAAGATCCCGCGGTCGATCGAGTTCAGCGAGGAACCGCTGCGCGACGACTCCGGCAAGGTACGCCGCAGCCGCGTGCGCAACGACGCAATCGAGAGGATGAAGAGCCGTGCCTGAAACCACCTTCGAGCGGATCCGCTACGACGTTCCCGTTCATGGGGTCGCGCGCATCACGCTGGCACGCCCGGAGACGCGCAACGCGCAGGACTACCAGATGCTCCACGAGCTCGACCGCGCGTTCCAACAGGCCACACTCAACGACGACGTCCGGGTGATCGTCCTGGCGGCCGACGGGCCCCACTTCTCGTCCGGCCATGACCTTCTCGGCAACGCCACCGGTGCGGACTTCGAGCCGCACTGCATGACCGGCGGCTACCTCCAGCCCGGCCAGGCCGGCCCCATGGCCAACGAGGAGGAGTCCTACCTCGGGATGTGCTGGCGCTGGCGCAATGTGCCGAAGCCGACCATCGCCCAGGTCCAGGGCAAGGTGATCGCCGGCGGTCTGATGCTGGTGTGGCCGTGCGACCTCATCATCGCCAGTGAGGACGCCACCTTCGCCGACCCCACGGTCGCCCTCGCGGTCAACGGACACGAGTACCACACCCATCTGTGGGAGCTCGGCGCACGCAAGGCCAAGGAGATGCTCTTCCGCGGCCACGCACTCACCGCTCGTGAGTGCGAGCGACTCGGCATGATCAACCACGTCGTCGCGCCCGACGACCTTGAGGAGTTCACGCTCGAGATGGCCTCCGAGATCGCCCAACGCCCTGCGTTCGGACTCAAGCTCGCGAAGATGTCCGTCAACCAGGGACTGGAGGCCCAGGGCCAGCTCAACGCCCTGCACACCGCCTTCGCCCTGCGCCAGACCGGCCACGCCAACGCCCGCGCCGTCTTCGATGGCATCCCCGTCGACCCGTCCGGCATCGCCGTCATGCGACAGCTCTCCAAGGGCTAGGCGGAGACCACCCACTCACCCCACACATCCGCCGCTCTCACGCTGCTGCCATCATCAAGCAGGCAGTCCATAGCCCAGAATAGAAGCCGGCGAACATGATGAGGTGCGCCGATTCAGGGTCGGTGGCCAGGGCCTCGGCGAAGTCGCGTGATGCCCGGTTTGTGATCGGGCTCCAGGAGGTGGGGGCGCCGGATTTCGCAGGACCCGCGAATTCGAGTGCTGATAGCTTCGCGCCCGTGATCGTGTATCCGCTGTGGCATGTCGGCCACCAGAACGAAGCCGGCGAGGATGGCTCGACAGTGCACGTCGATGAGAGTGGTGTGTTCTGCGACGAGTTGGACGGCGACGACGTCAAGCTGCTCGGTGTCTACTCAACCCCTGAACGGGTTGAAGAGCGTGTACGTCAGGCTCGACTGCTACCAGGCTTCCGTGATGAACCGGACTGCTTCCGCTTCGACGCCTACGAACTCGACGAGGACGAGTGGACCGAGGGCTTCGTTCGCGTTCCGCCGGGTGAGTAGGCCCGTGGGCAGAGCCTCGGGGGGATGCGGCTCCGTGGTCAGGTAAGCCCCAGAGCGTCGAAATGGTTGGGTTTGTGTTTGTGAGTCCCAGGAGGGGTTTGGGATCGTCGTGCGTCGCGGGCGTTTGTCGCAGACCGGCGGCGATGTTGGTGCTTCCTGTGAAAGCGCGGGTGCCGTTCTGCCACAACGGGCCCGGCTCTGCGACGAGTTCAGCGACCACATCCGTCACGGGCCCGTGATCCTCCGGTCGCTGGTGATCGCTACACGAGACGCATTCCCCACCACACGACCGTGATCGGCCATCAGTGGCTCGACGCCTCATCGCCTACCATGCACCAGCTCGTTGGGCAGACCATCCGCTTCGGCGGTCGGCTCGGGAGGACGTCGGTCGCGGAGGGCAGCCACCGCGCGGCCCCGCCGTGTCTGGTCAACCAGGCCGTCAGCTCCTCCGCACCGTTTCTGTGAGCTTCGTGCGAGTTCCGGTGTGGGTCTCCGCCCCTCAGAACCCGGCGGAGGGCTCTGACCTGGGACTCTGCGGCGCCTCTGCGATGCCGTCTCCCATGCGGCGTACAGACTCCCGCGACTGGCTCCACACCGCCCCTCAAGGCTTGCCCCAGATGCGCCGGTCGGGGCGCGGAAGAGTGAAGCAAGAGGGACTGACTGATGATCGAAGTTCAGGGGCTGACCAAGCGCTACGGCGAGGTGCCGGCCGTCGACGACTTGACGTTCACCGTCCGTGCCGGGGAGATCACCGGCTTCCTGGGGCCGAACGGGGCGGGGAAGTCGAGCACCATGCGCATGATCCTCGGCCTGGACGCGCCCACCTCGGGCACCGCCACCGTCAACGGCCGGCCGATGAGGGCGCATCCCGCGCCGCTGAGGGCCCTGGGCGCGCTCCTCGACGCCGGGGCGGTGCTGCCCAGCCGCAGCGCCTATCACCACTTGCTGGCGCTGGCAGCGAGCAATGGGCTTCCGCGTGGCCGCGTCGACGCGGTGCTGGAAGAGGTGGGGCTGGCGGCGGTGGCCCGCAGGGCGGCCGGTTCGTACTCGCTGGGGATGAAGCAGCGGCTCGGCATCGCCGCTGCCCTGCTGGGGGACCCACCCGTGCTGGTGCTGGACGAGCCGCTCAACGGGCTCGACCCGGAAGGCATCGTCTGGATGCGAGGGCTCATGCGGCGCATGGCCGGCGAGGGCAGGGCCGTGCTGATGTCCAGCCACCTGATGAGCGAGATCGAACTCACCGTCGACCACCTCGTCGTCATCGGGCGGGGGAGGCTGATCGCCGACACCAGCATGGCCGACTTCATCGCCGAGCATTCCGCACGCGAGGTCGTCGTACGCAGCCCGCACTCCGAGTCGTTCGGCCGACGGCTGGCCGATGCCGGCGCCGCGGTGCGAGCCGACGGTGCGAACCGTCTGACCGTGGCCGGGCTCGGGGCGCCCGAGATCGGTGCCCTCGCGGCGCTCAACGGTGTGGAGCTGCACGAGCTGGCTCTGCGGCAGACCTCCCTCGAGGACGCCTTCATGGCTCTGACTCAGGACAGCGTCGAGTACTCCGCAGACAAGGAAGCCGCCTGATGACCACCACCGAAACCCGCACGCGCTCCCGTACGCCGCACATCGCTCACAAGGAGGCGGTCGCCGGGCAGCGCGAGGGCCGGGCGACGTTCCCCGATTCCCTGCACGCCGAGTACATCAAGATCCGTACCATGCGCTCGACCCTGTACGTCGTCCTCGGCACCATCGCCGTCGGGGCCGCGATCGCCACCCTGGTGGGCTCCTCGGCCGGAGACGGATTCGCCACCATGACCACGGCGGAGAAGGCCACTTTCGACCCGCTGGCCCTGAGCCTGAGGGGCTACATGTTGGCCCAGGTCACCATCGCCCTCCTGGGCGGCATGAGCATCACGGCCGAGTACGGCAGCCGGACGGTCGTCAGCACCCTGACCGCGGTCCCGCACCGGAGCCGGGTCCTCGCCGCCAAAGCAGTGGTTCTCGCCGCGGTCGCCTTCCTGACGGGGCTGCTGTTCACCTTCGCCAGTTTCCTTGCCGGGCAGGCGGCGCTCAAGAGCGGGGGCACCCCCTCCCTGACGCTGTCGGACCCCTCGGCGTGGCGTGCCATCGTCGGCGGCGCCCTCTTCCTCACCCTGGCCGGACTGCTGGGCCTCGCCACGGGCACACTCATTCGTTCCACGACGGCCACGGTGACCACCCTGTTCGCCGCGTTCCTGATCGTTCCGGCGTTCGGCCCCGCTTTTCCCGGAGCACTGTCGGACTGGACCAGCAGGTACTGGCCGTCCTCCGCCGGCGGCCAGATCATGACCGGCTACCAGGACCCGGCGCTGCTGCACCCCTGGCCCGGCCTCGCCGTGATGACGGGATGCGTCGCGCTCGTGCTGACGGCCGCGTTCCTCACCTTCCGCAAACGGGACGCGTAGCAGGATGACACCAAGGATCGGGAGGGGACGGCCATGACAGAACACCTGCTGGTGGTGGAGGACGACGCCACGCTGCGCGAGCTTCTCTCCGCGAGCCTGCGTCTGGCCGGCTTCGCCGTCACACCGGTCACCACCGGAGCCGAGGCGCTGGCCGCCGTCCAGCAGGTGCGACCCGGTCTGATCGTGCTCGACGTCATGCTGCCGGACTTCGACGGTTTCGAGGTCGCACGGCGGCTGCGGCGGGACCTGCCGGCATCACCGGCCGGCCCGCCGCCCGTCCTCTTCCTCACGGCACGTGATGCGGCCGAGGACCGGATCAGCGGCCTGACCGTCGGCGGTGACGACTACGTGACCAAGCCGTTCAACCTGGAAGAACTGATTCTCCGCATCCACGCCATCCTGCGCCGCGTCAGCGGCCAACAGCCGGACGGCCGCCTGGTGGTCGGCGACCTCTCACTGGACCCGGTCAGCCGCCAGGTGACCCGCGCAGGCCACACCGTCCAGTTGTCCCCCACCGAATTCAGCCTGCTACGGGTGCTGATGGAACACGCGGGCCAGGTGCTGTCGAAGGGACAACTCCTGGATCTCGTATGGCAGTACGACTTCGGTGGGGACGACAGCATCGTCGCCTCGTACGTCAGCTACCTGCGCCGCAAGATGGACACCAGGGAGCCCAAGCTGATCCACACCGTGCGGGGCACCGGCTACATGCTGCGCAGGCCGCACCGTGAGTAGGGGCACACCGCGCGGCAGAGCGCTCTCCCTGCGTGCTCGCGTGCTGGCGCTCACCCTGGTGCTGGTGGTCGCCGCGCTGCTGGGCAGCACGGGCCTGGTCGTCGACCAGTTGAGGCGCACGCTCGTCCAGCAGTTGGACGAGCGGGTCCACAGCGCCGCCGTCGTGGCGCAACGCCTGCTCGGTCTCGAGGAGCTGATCGGCGAGGGCCGTTTCCCGGCACGTGACACCGTGGAGCAGGAGGGACTGCGAGACCTCTACGCGGCCCGGCTCGGCGCCGACGGCCAGGTCGAGAGTCTCATCCGGCCTGCCGCCGGGGCGCCTCCCGCACTGCCCCGCCTCGACAGCGCGGCGGTCGGCCACCGCGGCGGCGAACCCTTCACCGTCGACTCCCTCCACGGCAGCGAGCAGTGGCGGGTCGTCGCCCTGCCGAGCGGGGCGGGCAGTGTGGTCACGGCCGGTTCGCTCGGCGAGGTCGATGGTGCCATGCGCCGGCTCACCGGCCGGGTGCTCCTGATCGACGGGGCCGTACTGGGACTGGTGGGCGTCGCCGGCTGGTTCGCCGTGCGCGCCGGCCTCAGACCGCTGCGCCGCGTCGAGACGACCGCGGCCGCGATCGTCGCGGGGGATCTGTCCAGCCGCGTGCCGGCCCTGGCAGCACCCCGCACCGAACTGGGGAGCCTGTCCGCCTCGCTCAACACCATGCTCGATCGCATCGAGGCCGGGGACAACGCACGTGCCGAGGTCGAACAGAGCATGCGCCGCTTCATCGCCGACGTCAGCCACGAACTGCGTACCCCCCTGGCCGGCATCAAGGGCTTCACCGAGCTCTACCGGATGGGCGGCATGCCTGGGACATCCGATGTGGACGCCGCGATGAGCCGCATCGAACGCGAGTCCGCGAGACTCGTCGACCTGGTGGAAGAGCTGTTGCTCCTCGCCCGCCTCGACGAGCGCGGCGCCTCGGCGGCACAAACACTCCAACGCACCCCCATGGACCTGCGTACCCTGGCCGCCGACGCGCTGCGTGACCTGACGGCCCTCGACCCCGCCCGGCATGTCACCCTGACCGGCCCCGGCGGCGGCCCTCCGGGCGGCGCCCCCGTCGTGGGGGACGAGGCGAGGCTTCGGCAGGTCATGTCCAACCTGGTCGGCAACGTCATAGCCCACACCCCGGTCGGCACCGCGGTACGCATCGGCGTCGGCACCAGCCGGGGACAGGCGATCCTCGAACTGAGCGACCAGGGGCCCGGGATGACGGCCGAGCAAGCCGCCCGCGCGTTCGACCGCTTCTACCGCGCCGACACCGGCCGCCGCCGGACGCGAAGCGGTGGCGCCGGCTTGGGCCTGTCCATCAGCCACTCCCTCGTCACCATCCATGGCGGCCGGGTGGAAGTGGATACCGCACCCGGGCAGGGCGCCACCTTCCGCATCGTGCTCCCCCTGTACACCGAGAACCCTGGCGCCTGAAGACGCGCACGTCGGCCTTTTGAGCGGCGAGGCGGCCGGGGCGAGTGCCGGTGGGCCGGCTGCCAGTGGCCGGGCGTCGGCGGGTGTCAGTGGCCTGCGTCGGCGGCCTCCCCGGGCTCGGACGCGTCGGCGCGGCGGCGGGCCTGGCGTTCGGTGTGGGCGAGTACGAGGGTCGGGACGGCGGCGGCGATCGTGATCGCGAGCACCCAGAGGAACGTGGTCCCGAATCCGCCGGCCTGTCCGGCGGGCGTGGGGTGGTGGCGGAGTTGGTCGCTGAGGATGACGGTGAGCACGGCGGTGCCGATCGCGCCGCCGACGCGTTGGAGGACGTTGAGTTGCGGGGTGGCGTCGGGGATCTTGTCCGGCGGCAGGGCACGGTACGCGGCCGTCATCGCCGGGATGATCGACAGGCCGAACCCGACGCCCCGGACGACCATGACGAGGCACAGCAGGGTGTAGGGGGTGGCGGCCGTCAGGAACACGAACGGGATGGTCGAGGCCGCCAGGACGGCGGCGCCCGTGAAGGCGGTGACCCCGGAGCCGTGGCGGTCGGTGAGCGGCGCGGCGAGCAGGGCTCCGAGCCCGGTGGGTGCGAGCAGGAGCCCGGCGACGATCACGCCCTCGCCCCGGACGGTCTGGAAGTACAGAGGCATGAGGATCATCCCGCCGTAATTCGCGGCGCCGAGCGCGAACGTGGCGACCGACGCGGCGGTGAACGTCCGGCCGGAGTACAGCCTGAGGTCGAGCAGCGGCTGCTCCGTCCGGAGGGCGTGCACGACGAAGCCGGCCAGGGCGGCCGGTCCCACCAGCAGCGCCAGGACGGCGGCCGTGTCGAGCCCGGCCGTGGTGCCCAGCTCTGCCAGGCCGTAGGTGACGCCCACGATCCCGGCGGAGGCCAGGAGCAGGCCGGTCACATCCAGCCGTCCCGCGTCGCCTCCCCCTTCCCGGGGCAGGAGCCGCAGGGCGAGCACGATACCCACGATGCCGAAGGGGACGTTGAGCCAGAAGATCGCCCGCCAGTCGATGCCTTGGACGAGCAGACCGCCGAGGGCCGGCCCGAGCGTCGGGGCGAGGATGATCGGTACCGCGATCAGGCCCATCACCCGCCCCATCTGCGCCTTGGAGGAGTGCGCGGTCCAGATCATCGTGCCGACCGGCATGATCGCCCCGCCGCCGACACCCTGCACCGCCCGGGAGGCGATCAGCATCCCCACGCTCTGGGAGCACGCGCACAGCACGGACCCGACGGTGAAGACCGCCAGCGCGGCGACGTACAGCCGGGCGGCGCCGAACCGGCGGGCCGCCCAGCCGGTCACGGGGATGACCGCCGCGAGCGCGAGCAGGTACGCGGTCACCACCCACTGCACCGTCCCCAGTCCGGCGCGCAGGTCGACCGAGAGGGTGTGCACGGCGACGTTGACGACCGTCGCGTCCAAGAACGACAGCGACGCACCGATCATCACCACCCCCACCGACCGGCGCAGAACAGGCGAGAACGGCTCGGCGGAGACGGTCATGCCCGAACCGTCCTCGCCTCGCGCACCACATCGCGCCGAGCCACCGCTTCGGTCGGTCCGTAGCGCTTCACCGGGCCCTCGGCCTCGATCACCACGTCGTTCATCAGCCGCACTCCTCAGGTCGGTGATGCCCAAGCTAGGCTGGCTGCTGTGCGCACAGAGGCCAACCGATACCCCGGACCGGCCAACCTGGAGGGGCGGACCGCGAGCGGTTCGCCGGACACGCCCCGGCCGACCGGCACCACGGACTCGGCACGCGCGGGAGCGACTTCGACGACGGCGGGGCCGGCCGCCTCGCCCATCCTCTGCATCGACCGCGACACCGCCCGGGACCACGAACTGCTGCACCTGCACGCGCACCCCGAACCGATGCTCACGTGGAGCTCGACCGCGACGCTGATGGGTACCGTCGCCCGCCGCGACTGGCTGATCCCGCCCGGCTACGGGTTCTGGGTGCCCGGCGGCATCGAGCACTCCGGCGCCGTACTGCACCCGGGCCACATGGTGACCATCACCTTCGCCGCCGACGGCTGTCCCCTCACCTGGACCGAGCCCACCTGCTTCACCGTCGGGCCGCTGCTGCGCGAAATCATCACCCACCTGCACCGCATCGCTCCCGACGACCACAGCCGTCCGGCCGCCGAGGCGCTCATGTTCGAGCTGCTCACCCCGCTGCCCGCGCACCACATCCACGTCACGCTGCCCGTCGACCCGAGGGCCCGCACGATCGCCGAACAACTCATCGCCCACCCGGACGACCAGCGCGAACTCACCGCCTGGGCCGATCACGTCCATGCCGGCACCCGCACCCTGTCCCGCCTGTTCCGCGCCGAGACCGGCCTCAACTTCGCCGCCTGGCGCACCCAGGTCCGCATCCGCGCCGCCATCCCGATGCTGGCCGACGGCACCTCGGTCAACGCCACCGCCCGAGCGGTCGGCTACCGCAAACCCAGCGCGTTCATCGCCGCGTTCCGCCGGGTCACCGGCCAGACCCCCGGCACGTACCTGCCCCAACTGCGGTAGCCAGGGGGCTCGTGACGTCTGCTCGGGAAGTGGTGCGGCTGGACGCCGTCCGGCCTCGCGAGAGGCCCCCAGTCCACCGATCCAGAAGGTGCCCCCTCTCAGCGGGCGAGCCATGTGCCCGACTCGGGGTGCGGAGACGGTCCGGATCGGGGGTTCCGGTCGGTCGGCTGGTACTGAGGAAGCCCCCCAGCGGCTGTCGGGTCGAACGGTTGTGATGGAGTGGAGTAGCTCCAGCTTCGGTGGCGAGTGGCCGGCGACGGGAGTGAGCCGACGGGGACTGCCAGGCATCGGTCGCCCTATAGTGAGCGGCCAGTTGTGCCTGACCGGCGAGCGAGAGCACAGGAACTGGTCGAGCGGCTCGTCGCCGAGGGGCGCGTCCGGATCGCTGATCCGGACGACGAGGTTGCCGAGTGGCGGCGCGTCGTCAATTACGCGAAGTGCCACGGTCTGAAGCCGGCAGGCAAACGCATCGAAAGGGTTCCCTACGGCGGGCCGGGGCTGGGGCTTTTCCTTGCGGAAGGCTCTCATCCCAACGCGCGGAACCAACGGCCGAAGGCGGCTGAAGAGCTGACTCCGGTTCTCGCCCGGCTGGGCCATCTGCATCCGGTGGTGGCTGCGCTCAAGGATGACGAGAGGCGCTTGGTGATGCCGTCTGCACTGCGCCGCAGGTCGCTTCTGCCGCTCCAGGACCTGACGGTTGAGGCAGTCAGGCGGGGGCATGAAGTGCGGAAGGCGGGCTCTTCTTTCTACCCCCGCGAGGGTGGTGTCGACGTCGCGGTCGATGGCTTCGCGTGCACCGTCTCCGTCAGGCAGGAGTTCCCGTCGTCGACGAATCCGGAGCGCTCCGCTCGTCTCGTCGTGGAGCTTGCGCACGGTCTGACCGACAGGCCCGGTCGCTGATGGGATCGGAGGAGCCGGACACTTGAGGAAGCCCTGGGCGTGATCCTTGAGGAGATCGAGGCGCGAGCTGCCGAGGACACTCGGCACCGGCAGGATGAACAGCGTATGCCCCGCACAAGTAAACCAACGTCGGGCGAGCTTGAACCGCACTTTAGGGGATGGAGCCGCCCACAGACCGGAACGGCGTGGTTGAGGGTGATGTCTGCCTGTTCGGCTGCGCTCACGGGCGGTGCGGTGGTCGCCGAGGCCGGAAGGAGTGAAAAGGCACCTGACCTGCAGGTATGTCACGTCTCTCGTTTCGTGACCCGTTTCGATGACGCACCGTTTGGAGTGAGTGGCGAACCTGGAGACGGCCGCGAAGAGTCTCCTGACCTGCGCTTTTACGTCGTGTGGCGATCCTCTTCGACGTGTTCGCGGATCACCACTACGCAGGACCCGGAAGCGCCCGCGGTTTTTCCGAAGGCGCCGAGGACCTGCGGTTCCGTATGGGTCGGACCCTGACGCTCGAATGACGCCGCTCTTCATGCGGCTCCAGGAGCGGGAACCGGCGCGAGGCCCGCGTTCGACCCACGTGGCGGCGCGGTCCTCGCTGTTCGTCCAGCATGCCGTGTTGTGGGACACACCGGAGTGAGCCCCCGCGTCCGGTGCACCCGCCTCCGTTCACGGTGGCGCGTCGATGTCGGTGCAGATCAGATCCCGTGGAACCTTGAGATCCAGCTTGTCGGAGCCTTGTGCGGATCCGGTTGGGATTCGTGAGAACCACCGCTCCCTTCGCGCGCGTCGTGATCTACGGTGCCATCAATCATCCATGACGCCATGACGAGGGAGGGTTCGTGGAGCAGCAGTCCAGGACGGCGCTGGCCGAGCGGATTGCCGCACAGCGCGCGGGAGTTGGTGATCCGCGGGCGCTGGTGGGGGAGATGCGGCGGGCGGTGCTTCTGGTCCCGTCTGTCGATGGCGGTCTGTGGAGCGCGCGTTCGGGTGGGGTGCGGTGGGTGTGTGCCTTCACCGACGAGAGGGAGCTTGCTCGTTTCGCCCTTCATCATGCGCCGGGGGAGCGGCCGTTGGAGTACGCCGCGTTGCTGGGTGCCCGCATCGTCGATGAGATCGTGCCGGGTCTGGGCGAGCCTGCCGGTCTGGCGGTGGACATCGCCAGTGAGGACGGGTCGATGTTCTTCCCGCCGGTCACCGGGATCGTTCCCGATGGCGTCGCCGTCGACACCGGGATGGCAGGGGAGGAGGGGCGTAGCCATGGGCGGTGACGGGACGGACCTGAACCTCGACGAGGCGTCGGTCGCGCGGTTCACCAAGGGGGTGGGCGCCACCATCGACGAACTGGGCGACCTCGGTGGCGCCACCGGTTCGGTGATGGGCAAGGGGTTCGCTCAACTGTCGATGACGGGGATGGAGACCGGTCACCACGGGCTGTCCGTGGACTTCGAGGACTTCTGCGAACGCTGGGAGTGGGGCGTGCGCGCGCTGGTGAACGACGCGAGTCAGATCGCGAACCGCCTCGGTCTGGCGGCGGGCACGTTGTGGGAGCACGACCAGTACGTCGCGGGATCGCTCAAGGTCGGCGTCAACGCCCTGATGGGCGGCAACCCGCACGCCTCCGAGGAGGAGATCGCCCAGCAGGGGTGGGGTGAGGTGTTCACGCCGGACTATCTCGACCCGGACTGGAGCCGGGAGTCCTTCGAGCGCGCGGGCCAGGACATCGAGCAGACCTGGAAGGACACCGGCCGGACGGTGCTCACGGAGGGAGAGGGCGGCCGGCGGTCGGAGCGGATCAAAGAGCACCTGGGTATCGGCGACGACGTCTGGGACCGGGCGCTGGACGAGACGTTCGGCCCGTCGCCCGAGGAACGCGCACGGCAGGAACAACAGCCGGAGGGCCAGGGCGGCGACGGGGGCAACTGAACATGGGCATCGGCGACTTCATCAAGGACATCACCCCGGACGTCGTCGAGGACGCGGTCGAGGACGGCGTCGAGTGGCTCGGCAACCGCGTCGAGGACGCGGGGAACTGGACGGCGGACCGGCTGGACGACGTCGGCTGGGAGTCCGGCGCGGACTGGGTCCGAGAGCAGTCCCGTTCGGTCGCCAACCGGATGGGCGCCGAGGTCGACGAGATGGACCTCGGCGAGACCGAGGACAAGACCAAACTGGTCTACGGCAGCCCCTCGAAGATCCGGTCCACGGCGACGAGACTCCGCGCGTTCCAGGAGGCGTTCGACGATGCCGGCGGGGGCCTGAAGGGCCTGGACTCCTCACAGCTCAAGGGCGAGTCCGCCGAGGCGCTGCGCAAGGCGGTGAGCACGCAGCCGCCGAAGTGGTTCACCGGCGCGGACGCCTGTGAGGAGGCGGCCGGCGCGCTGGAGGCGTTCGCCGACACCGTGAGCTGGGCCCAGGGGCAGGCCCAGACGGCGATCGACAAGTGGAAGGAAGGGGTCAAGGCGTCCGAGGACGCCGCCGACGCCCACCGCGAGAAGGTCGACGACTACAACAAGGCCGTCGACCGCTACAACGCCCAGTCCCCGGACAAGCGGGACCCGTCGACGCTTCCGCCGTGTCCGGCGCCGACGTTCCAGGACCCGGGCAAGAAGCTGATGCAGGACGCGCAGGACATCCTCGCCGAGGCCCGCAAGCAGCGGAACACCGCCGCGGAGACCGCCCGCGGCGCGGTCCGCGCCGCCCGGGACAAGGCCCCGGAGAAGCCCTCGTACACCGAGCAACTCGGTGACGGTCTCCAGGAGTTGCAGATCATGGGCGACCACGTCGGCGGCGGGATCATCAAAGGCACGGCGGGACTGCTCAACTTCGTGCGGGGCATCAACCCGCTGGACCCGTACAACCTCACCCACCCGGCCGAGTACGCCACCAGCCTCAACAGCCTGGCCGCCGGACTGGTGCTCGCCGCCAACGACCCGGTCGGCACCGGCAAGCAGATGGTCAGCGACTTCATGAAGGACCCGGCCGAGGGCTTCGGCCGGCTCCTGCCCGACCTCGCGCTGACCGCGGCGACGGGTGGCGGCGGCGCCGCGGTCAAGGGCGTACGCATCGCCGCGGACGCGGCCGACGCGGCACGCATCCGCCGCCTGGTCGACCACGCCCCCGACGGCACCCACAACCGCCCCGACGGCACCCGCACCACCAAGGGCACCGACCCCGTCGACCTGGCCTCCGGCCGGATGTTCCTGCCCCAGACCGACGTCGAGATCCCCGGCATCCTGCCGCTGGTCTTCACCCGCCGCACCGAGTCGGGCTGCGCGGCCGGGCGCTTCCTCGGCCCGTCCTGGACCTCCACCGTCGACGAACGCCTGGAGATCGACCCGGTCGGCGTCGTCCACGTCACCGCCGACGGCCTGCTGCTCACCTACCCGCACCCCGCCCCCGGCGCCCCCACCCGCCCCGACTCCGGCACCTCCCGCGCCCCGCTCGCCCGCGACGTGGACGGCGACTACACGCTCACCGACCCCGAAACCGGCCTGGTCCGCCGCTTCACGGCTCCGCCCGGCAGCGAACCCGGCGCCGACGGCACCGCCTGGCTGGAGTCGGTCACCGAACGCAACGGCCACACGATCACCGTCGACCGCGCCGACGACGGCCTGCCGACGGCCCTGGCCCACTCGGCCGGCCACCAGGTGAAGCTGACCACCGCCGACGGCCGGGTCACCGCCCTCGCGCTGGCCGGCGCGGGCGAGAACGGCGCCGACCTGCCGCTGATGGCCTACGGCTACCAGGACGGCGACCTCACCACCGTCACCAAACCCTCCGGCGCGACCACCACCTTCGCCTACGACGACCGCCGCCGCGTCACCGCCTGGATCGACTCCAACAACAGCCGCTACGACTACGCCTACGACGACCGCGACAGGGTCATCGCGGAAGGCGGCGAGGCCGGCCACGTCCAGATCACCCTCACCTACACCGAGCCCGACCCCGCCACCGGCCACCGCACCACCACCCTCACCACCGCCGACGGCCGCACCACCCGCCACCGCATCGACCACCGCTGCCGGGTGATCGCCACCACCGACCCCCTCGGCCACACCACCCGCTCCACCTACGACACCCACGGCAACCTGCTCACCCGCACCGACCCCCTCGGCCGCACCACCGCCTTCGCCTACGACGAGAACGACCGGCTCGTTTCCGCGGTCCGCCCGGACGGCAGCAGACTTGAGATGAAGCCTGGTCCGTTCGGGAGGTACACCGAACTCCGCGGCCCGGACGGCGCCCGCTGGCTCCACGGCTTCGACGAGCGCGGCAATCGAGTCGCGGTATCCGATCCGGCAGGCCACACCACCCGGTATGCCTACGACGCTCGGGGACGCCTGACGTCGATCACCGACGCGCTCGGGGCGGTTACCAGGGTCCACTGCGACGCGGTTGGGCTGCCCCTGCAGGTCATCGACCCGGTCGGCGGGACCACGATGTTCCAACGCGACGCCCTCGGCAACCTGCTACGCGTCACCGACCCCACGGGCGGAGTCACTTGTATCGAGTGGGACAGGGACGGCAATCCAGTCAGCCGGGTGACCCCGAACGGCGCCACCGAGTCGTGGACCTACGACGGCGAGGGCAACCGGCTCACCCACACCGATCAGATCAGCGGGGTTTCCCGCTTCGAGTACACCCACTTCGACCTCCTCGCGGCTCGTACCCATCCGGACGGAGCCCGATACGAGTTCGAGTACGACGCCGACCTGCGGCTCACCCGGGTCACCAACCCGCAGGGCGCTCACTGGACCTACCAGTACGACGCAGCCGGTCACATGGTGTCGGAGACCGACTTCGACGGCCGGACGCTCACCTGCCGCCTCGACTCCGCCGGACAACTCATTTCCCGAACCGACTCGCTCGGCAAGACCATCTCCCTCGAGCGAGACCAACTGGGCCAGGTGATCCGGAAGGATGCCGACGGGCAGGTGACCACCTACGGCTATGACCAGGCCGGGCGTCTCCTGCAGGCATCGGGCCCGGACAGTGAACTCCTCTATGTGTACGACCGCCGGGGGCTGGTCAAGTCCGAGCTTGCTGATGGCCGGGCCATGAGTTACGCGTACAACGCCGTGGGCCGTCGTACCCGCCGCATCACGCCCACCAACCATGTGACCGATTATGCGTACGACGCCGGGGGCCGTCCCGAGCGTCTGACCACCGGGGGATGCCCGGTCGTCTTCACTCACGATGTCGCGGGCCGTGAAACGGCCCGCGCATTCGGGGACTTCGCCGATACCCTCACCATCACGGCTGCCTGGGACGAGGCCGGGCGGCTGGCCGCCGAACACCTGGCCGTCGGTGGCCGTGCTCTGAACAGCCGCACCTACTCTTACCGCGCGGACGGCTACCTCAGCTCTGTCAGCGACCTTTTGTCAGGCACCCGCACCTTTGACTTGGACGCAGTCGGCAGAGTCACCGCCGTCCACGCGCAGGGCTGGACCGAGCGCTACGCCTACGACGCGACCGGCAACCAGACCGAGGCGTTCTGGCCCGATTCCCACCCCGGCCACGAAGCCACCGGGCCGCGGTCCTACGCCGGTACGGCGATCACCCGTGCGGGCGCCGTCCGTTTCGAGCACGACGCCCTCGGCCGCATCACGCTGAAGCAGAGGATCCGCCTGTCCCGCAAGCCTGACACTTGGCGCTACGAATGGGATGTCGAGAACCGCCTCACGTCGGTCATCACTCCGGATGGAAGCCGCTGGCGCTACCGCTACGACCCCCTTGGCCGCCGTATCGCCAAGCAGCGCCTGACTGACGACGGCGAAAGCGTGGCGGAGGAGACCCGGTTCACCTGGGACGGAATGAGCCTCTGCGAACAGATCACCGTCCAGACGGACTTCGCCACCTCGGTCGCCCTTACCTGGGACCACCGGTCCGGCATCCCCCTCTCACAGACCGAGCGCATCCTTACGGCGGACGCTCGCCAGGACGAGATGGACCGGCGTTTCTTCGCCATCGCGACGGATCTCGTCGGAGCTCCTACCGAGTTGATCGGCCAGGACGGTGACATCGCGTGGCGCACCCGCGCCACGCTCTGGGGCACCACCGCCTGGACCAACTCCAGCACGGCCTACACTCCACTCCGCTTCCCCGGTCAGTACTACGACCCGGAAACCGGCCTCCACTACAACCTGTTCCGCCACTATGACCCCGAGACCGCCCGCTACCTCACCCCCGATCCCCTCGGGCTCACCCCCGCGCCCAACCCCGTCGCCTACGTCCACAACCCTCACTCCTCGTCGGACCCCCTCGGACTCAGCCCCTATCCGCGTGGAGAGAAAGGCAACCCGTTCAAGAACCGCGCGGACGCGGAAAGGGCCGCATTCGAGCTCGCCGGCGTTCGTTACGGCGAAGAGCCAATTGCCGAGTGGGTCGTCACGGGGGACAAGAGCTTGAAGCACGCGCCGGGTTACATCTATTCGAAGGACGAGGCGCACTGGGGTAATTTCCGGCAGTTCGAGACAGACAGCGGATCACGTGTGGTCGTCGAGCACACTCACGATCCGGCAGGCCCGCACTTCCATGCCGGGAAGCCGAAGATCGATGACGCCCGGAACTTCGTCAACTTCGGTTGGGACAACGCCAGGACGCAGCGGCCCGATGGCAGCGTCGGCTATCCGGAATCCATGGAGAGGTATGCCAAGATAAATAAACAGGGTGGCGATCACCACCTCTTCTTCGAAGGTCACTGAACAAACTAAAGGGAAACCGATGAAAGGTCAGGAACCATGAAGGAACGGCAGGTGCCGGATTGGCTGGAGGTTCTTGAGCGCTGCGGCCTGGAAGTCGCAGGAAAGGCGGAACAGGATGGCCCCCCTGTGGACTCCGCCATCTACGCGGTCAACGGATTCGAGGTCGAGCCGGCCGTGGCGATTCCCGCCTCCAGCCCCCACGCCGCCGACGAACTGGACGAGGCGTGGCACCATCGTGCCTCACAGGCTCCCCTGTACGGGGAGAACGGGGAGTTCCTTATCCTGCCGCCGGTATCGGGCGGGAGCGAGGTCGGCTGGGTACGCGTAAAGGATCCGGTCGGGAGGAACCTTCCGTCCCGTATCGCCGGAGCGGCGGGTTCACCCGAGTTCGTAGCCGTTTCGCCGGATGGTCGCCACCTGTGTGCCGCCTCGGTCGAAGATGACGACTACTGGGTGGTGGTGCACGAATTCTGAGCGCGGTTCCTCTTCCGGCAGAGTGAGGAGGATACGAGGCATCAGTGGCCAGAGAACCGTCGTTCGACGACGAGTGGCGCGCGACGGTGACAGACGAGCCCCTGATCTTCAACCCTCGCTTCGCGGGGACCTTTTTGGTCGTCGCGCCTTACGCGAACGTGAAGGAACGGATGCCGTTCCTGGCGGACGCCTTCGGCAGCCAGGAGTGGCTGTGGGACACCCCGGACACGCTCGGGTTCGACCCGGTGAGCCGCGAACTGGTCAGCGCCGAGTCCCAGTTGGCCTACGAGTCCGCGCCCGCCGTGCGCCACCCGTCGGTTGCTCGGTGCCTGCCTGGACCTGATCAGCGAATCCGCTGCTCGAAGAGGTGCAGGACCGCGAGCCGGACGCCCTGGCACGGGTCCGGGAGACCCACCCGTGACGCCGGAGTCGTGGTGGCTCGCCCCGACCCGGCCTGGGCTTTCCGTGTTTTGCTCAAGGCCCGTGGTTTCAGGGGTGGTCAGCCCGTGAACGGTACCTGGGTGGCGTCCGGGGGCGGGGTGCCGGGTGGGGGTGTCCACAGGGCTGCCATCGAGAGCCGGGGCAGGACGTTCTCGCCGAACCAGTACGCCTCCTCCAGGTGTGGGTAGCCGGAGAGCACGAACTCCTCGATGCCCAGGGCGGCGTACTCCTTGATCCGTTCGGTGACCTCCTCGTGGCTGCCGACCAGGGAGGTGCCCGCGCCTCCCCGGACCAGGCCGATGCCGGCCCACAGGTTGGGGTGGATCTCCAGTCGGTCGGGGCTGCCGCCGTGCAGGGCCAGCATGCGCCTCTGGCCCTCGGACTCGCTGCGGGCCAGCCCCGTCTGCACGGACCGTACGGTGGCCTCGTCGAATCCGGCCAGCAGGCGGCGGGCCTCCGCCCATGCCTGTGCGGAGGTGTCGCGGGTGATGACGTGCAGCCGGATGCCGAAGCGCACGGTGCGCTGCCGGGCCGCCGCGAGGCCGCGTATCCAGGCGATCTTCTCGGCGACCTGGGCCGGCGGCTCGCCCCAGGTGAGGTACACGTCGCTGTGCCGGGCCGCGATGTCGCCCGCGATCGGCGAGGAACCCCCGAAGTACACCTCGGGCACCGGGTCGGGCAGCCTGGCCAGCCTCGCTTCCTGGACCCGCAGATGCTCGCCGTGCGCGTCGACGGTCTTGCCCTCCCACAGCGCCCGGACGAGCTCCAGGAACTCCCCGGTACGGCGGTAGCGGTCGTCCTTGCCGAGGAAGTCGCCGTAGGCGCGCTGTTCGTGGCTCTCGCCGCCGGTGACGACGTTGAGCAGGAGCCGGCCGCCCGTCAGCCGCTGGAAGGTGGCGGCCATCTGCGCGGCGAGCGTGGGAGAGGTGAGACCGGGGCGGAAGGCGACCAGGAACTTCAGCCGTTCGCTGTGCTGGGCGACCATCGCGGTGGTCAGCCAGGCGTCCTCGCACCAGGCGCCGGTCGGCGTGAGCGCCCCAGCGAAGCCCAACTCCTCGGCGGCGCGGGCGATCTGGCTCAGATAGGCGACTGTCGGCGGCCGGCTCCGGCCCAGGGACCTGGCCGGTGTGCCGTGGCCGCCGCCGACGACATCGCGGCTGTCGCCGTTGGTCGGCAGGAACCAGTGGAAGGTGAGGGACACGTCGGTCTCCGTATGGGGGAGCGGTGGGGCGTGCCGTCCGGGCACGCGTCGGGCGAGGGGGTCACAGCAGGCCGTGGCGGGGCGGCCGGGTGCCGGTGAGGACGTGGCGTCCGATGTGCTGGATCTTCCAGCGCACGGGGTCGTGCAGGGTGTGGGTGCGGGCGTCGCGCCAGTGGCGGTGCAGGTTGAGGGAGGCGAGCGCCGAGCGGGTGCCCGAGACCTCGAAGAGGGCGTTCGCGACCTCCACCGCGCTCTGCGCGGCCTGTACCTTGGCGGCGGCCACGGCGATCGACGCGTCCGCCGCCGTGTCGTCGGTCAGGTCGGCGCGGGCGGTGTCCACGGTGCGCGCTGCCTCCCGCAGCAGCGCCTCGGACGCCCGTACCCGGATGGCGAGTTCACCGAAGCGCTGGATCAGCAGGGGGTCCTCGGCGGCCGTCTCCAGACCGCTCTCGAACCAGGGGCGGCTCTTCGTACGGACGAAGCCCACCGCCTCGGCGAGCGCTCCCCGGGCGATGCCGGTGTCGATCGCCGCGTGCAGCAACTGGGCGACAGCGCCGTGCAGTTGTGGTCCGGTGAAGGTGAGATGGTGGGGCAGGACCCGGTCGGCCGGCACGATGACGTCATCCAGCCGTACGGTGCCGCCGGCGGTCGTCCGCTGGCCGAGGCCGTCCCAGTCGTCCACCACCGTGACACCCGGCGCGTCGCTCGGCACGTAGGCCACGTGCAGCCGGTCGTCCTCGGCGAGGGCCAGGACGGGAATCCAGTGGGCGAACAGGGCGCCGGTGCAGTAGTTCTTGACCCCGTTCAGGAGGAAGGAGCCGTCCGGCCGGGGGGTCAGGCGGGTACGGAAGTCCTGGACGTGCCGGGTGCCCGCCTCCGACTGGGCGTTGCCCAGCCGCCGCCCGGCGAGGAGTTCGGCGAAGAAGAACGCCCGCTGTTCCGGGGTGCCTTGGCGGCGGATGACGTTGACGTAGGCGAAGTGGCTCTGCGGTATCTGCGCGATGCTGGCGTCGGCGGTGGCCAGCAGCCGGAAGATCTCGGCGCAGGTGGCGGCGGAGACGTCGGCGCCGCCGTGCTCGGCGGGGACGGTGACGGCGAGCAGACCCGAGCGGGACAGCCTGTCGAGTTCGGCGTGCGGCAGCCGGCGCTCGGCGTCGCGCTCGGCGGCGCCCGACCGGAACTCCTCGGCCAGTGCGGCGGCGGTTTCGAGGGCCTCGGCGTCGTCGGCGATGACGTGTGCGGTCACTGCTCAGCCCGCCGGGGCGAGCAGGGGTGTGCGGCGCAGGGCCGCGGAGAACTGGTCGACGACGCGGGTCAGCGCCGCCGCGCCGGCCGGGGCCACGGTCACGGAGCCGTCCTCGTCCACGGTGATGTCCGTGTCGAGGGTGAACCAGCCCTGCACGACGTGCGCGGCGCCCATCGAACTGAGCACCGGCCGCAGCGCGTAGTCGACGGCGAGGACGTGCGCGGTGGAACCGCCGGTGGCCAGCGGCAGCACGGTCTTGCCGGTCAGCGCGTACTGCGGGAGCAGGTCCAGGAGCGCCTTGAGCACCCCGGAGTAGGAGGCTTTGTAGACGGGGGTGGCGACGACCACCCCGTCCGCCGCGGCGAACAGCTCGGTGGCCTCGACGATCGCGGGATGCCGGAAGTCCGCGCCGAGCAGGGCCTCGCCGGGGATCGTACGGACGTCGAGCGGGATCACCTCGTGGCCCTGGGCGGTCAGCCGCTCATCGAGGTGGCGCAGCAGGCGGTTGGTGCGGGAGGAGGCGGAGGGGCTGCCGGAGACGGACACGACGGTGGCCATGGGTTTCTCGATTCGGGAGGGGGGCGCCGCACTTGGGTGCGGCGCCCCGCGGCGGTCAGGAGTACCAGGTGGGTTCGGGCAGCGTGCCTTCGAGGACCCAACGGCCGACCTCGCGCCGCTTGTAGGCGACGGGGTCGTGCAGGGTGTGGGTGCGGACGTTGCGCCAGAACCGGTCCAGGCCCTCGGCGGTGGTCGTGGCGCGGGCACCGGTGACCTCGAAGATCCGGCTGGAGATCTCCAGGGCGACATCGGTGGCGCGGGCCTTGACCGCGGCCACCCGGACCTCGAACTCGCCGCGCGCCTGCTCGGTGACCGCGTCGGGGTCGTCGTGCAGACGCCGGCCCTCGGCGGCGACGGCGTCGGCGAGGGCTTCCACGGCCCACAGTTTCGAGGTGAGGTCGCCGTAGGTGTCGATGACGTACGGCTCGTCGACGGCGCGGTCGTAGCCGCCGTGCAGCCAGGACCGGGACTTCTCCCGGGTGTAGGTGGCCGCGGTCTCCAGGGCGCCGCCCGCGATGCCGAGGTAGAAGCTGACGAAGACGAGCTGGATGGTGGGGACGTTGAGGGTGTTGTAGACGCGGGGTGTGAACTCGCCGTCGACGTAGCCGGCCGCCGACGACCAGGGGGTACGGACCCCGTCGAGGGTGACCCCGCCGCTCTCGGTGAGCCGCTGGCCGATGTTGTCCCAGTCGTCGTGGAAGGTCAGGCCCGGAGTGTCGGAGGGCACGATCGTGAAGACGTGCCGGTCGGTGCCCTCGAAGACGCCTTCCAGGACGGTGACGTCGGAGACCTTGCCGCCCGTGGAGAACGTCTTGCGGCCGGTGAAGACCAGCTCGTCGCCGTCCTCGGTGACGACGACGTCCGTGTCCCGCGGGTTGACGGCCCCGCCGAAGAACCAGCGGTTGCGGGCGGCCTCGGCCTCGACGTGCTCCCACTGCTCACGTGTGCCGACCAACCGGGCCGCCCAGTTCCACAGGTAGTGGTAGCCGAGGAGCTGACCGATGGAGCCGTCGGCCTTGGAGACCTCGCGGACCACCCGGTAGGCGGTGACCCAGTTCTCACCCGCGCCTCCGTGCTCGACCGGGCCCAGCAGGGTCACCAGACCGGAGTCCTTCAACAACCGGACCTCGGCGTAGGGCGTGGCACCGGCCCGGTCGCGGGCGGCGGCGTCGGTGGCGAGGACCGAGGCGACCTCTGCGGCGCGGAGGGTCCACTCCTCGGCGGTCCGCGGCTGCGGGCGGGTCTGCCAGTCGGGGAGGGCGGTGGTGCTCATGAGGGTGACCTCTTTCGTGGTGCGGGTGGATGGGGTGGGTGGAGGGGGTGGGTGGAGGCAGCGGGTGGCTGCGAGCCGGTGGAGGTGGCGGGCGGCCGGTGGAGGTGGCCGGCGGCGGTGGCCGGTGCGGGTGGTCGACGGACGTGGCCCGGGTACGGGGCGGTCAGGCGGGTACGCTCGCGGGCTCCGGCTCGGGCTCCGGCTCGTCGTCGCCGAGCTGTGCCTCCAGCTCGCGCACGAGCGGCAGCACCCGCTTGCCGAAGTAGGCGACCTCCTCGTGGTAGTGGAGGAAGCCGAGCAGCAGCAGGTCGACGCCGAGCCGGCGGTAGGCGACGATCCGCTCGGCGACCTGCTCGGGGGTGCCGATCAGACCGGTGCGGAAACCGTCGTTGTACTGGACGAGGTCCTCGAAGGTGGAGTTCTCCCACATGCCCTTGCCGTCGGCCGTGGACCGCCCGGCCTGCCTGACCGCGGCACCGAAGCCGTCCACGGCCTCCCGGTCCGCCTTGGCGACGATCTCGCGCAGCGTCTCGCGGGCCTCGGCCTCGGTGTCCCGGGCGATGAGGAAGCCGTTGAGGCCGAACTTCGGTGTGGTGCGCCCGGCCTGGCGGGCGGCGGCGCGGACATCGGTGAGCTGCTCGACGACGCCGTCGAAGTCCCTGCCGTTGGAGAAGTACCAGTCGGAGACCCGCCCGGCCATGGCCCGAGCCGCGGTGGAGTTGCCGCCCTGGAAGATCTCGGGGTGGGGACGCTCGGGGGTGTTGAGCGGCTTGGGCTTGAGGGAGAAGTCGCGCAGCCGGTAGAAGTCGCCGGCCAGTTCGGTGTGGTCCTCCGTCCAGATCTGGCGCAGGGCCCGGATGAACTCCTCGGCACGCCGGTAGCGTTCGTCGTGCTCCAGCCAGGGTTCACCGAGCGCCGTGAACTCCCCCTTGAACCAGCCGCTGACGACGTTGACGGCGAAGCGGCCCCGGGAGAGGTGGTCGGCGGTGGCGCCGAGCTTGGCGAGGACGCCGGGGTGCCACAGACCGGGGTGCACGGCGGCGATGACCTTCAGCCGCTCGGTGGCGAGCAGCAGGGCCAGGCTGAAGCTGGTCGACTCGTGCTGGTACTCGGCTCCGTAACTGGCCATGTACCGGACCTGGCTGAGGGCGTACTCGAAGCCGTTGTTCTCGGCGAGAACGGCGAGTTCGCGATTGTATTCGTATCCCCAGTCGGTGCGCTGTTCAATGGTGCTGGTGACCAGGCCGCCGCTGACATTGGGGACCCAGTAGGCGAATTTCACGGGCGCGGGCATGCGGAACTCCTGTTGCGGAAAACGAGAATGCGGGGGTGCAATGCGTGGGCTCGGGGCAGAACGCGAGGCAGAGCGAGGCAGGGCTCGGGCCGGGTTGTCGCGCGGGCTTGCCGCGGGGCGGCCTGGCCGGCCCGTGAGGGCACGCCGCACCGGGGCCGGGCCGGTCGCTCAGCGGGTGTGTGAGCCGGTCAGGCGGTGCGAACGTGGGGAAAGGGGGCGGCGGATCGCAGATCAGGCCGCGGCGCGACAGGAGGTGCTGGAGACGCGTGCGAGGTCGACATGGCGTCGCCGCGTGAGTTCCAGTCGCTTCTTCATGCCGTCGATGGTGGCAGCCTGCCGTGTGAGCCGTCAAGGGAAACCCAACGTATTCCACGCCGCTGACCATGGGATTTCACGAACCTGTGACAGGGAAACCCTTGAACGGCTCGTCAATTCGGACGCACGATGCCGGAGTGCGGACCGAACAGCTCGAATACATAGCCGCGGTGACCCGGCTCGGCTCACTGCGCCGGGCGGCGGAGGAATTGCGCCTTTCGCAGCCCGCGCTGAGCGAGACCGTCCGGAACCTGGAACGGGAGCTGGGCGTCGATCTCCTGGACCGCAAGCGGTCCGGGGCGACGATGAGCGCGCAGGGCCGGGAACTGCTGCCGCACATCGTGCGGGTGCTGGAGGCGGTGGACCGGCTGCGCGCCGCGGCCGGGGAGCAGCACCGGATCAGCCGCATGGTGCGGGTCGGCACGGTGAACGCGGCGACCGTGCCGCTGCTCGTGCCGGTGGTGCGGACGTTCCGGGCGGAGCACCCGTCTACCCAGGTCGAGGTGGTGGGGGCGCAGCAGACGGACATCCAACGGGCCCTGTTCGAGGGCGCCTTCGACCTCGGCCTCGTCAACCACCTCGAAGGCGACGACATACCCGTCGGCATGGACTGCACCCGCCTGCTGCGGGGCCGGCCCGTGGTGTGCATGCGTCCCGACAGCCCGCTCGCGTCCCGTTCCGTCGTGACCGTGCCGGACCTGCTGACCGAGCCGCTGGTCGCGATGCGCTCCGGCTACGTCATGCACCGGCTGGTGCACCGGCTCCTGGACGGCGACGTCCCCGCCTTCTCGTACTCGACGGACGGCGCGGAGATGGGCAAGCTGATGGTGGCCGAAGGGCTGGGAGTGACCGTCCTGCCGGACTTCAGCGTGGTCGGCGACCCCTTGCAGCGGCTCGGCACCCTCACCTGCCGGCCGCTCGCCGGTGACGTGCCCGGGGTCCTGCTCATGCTCCAGCGCCGCAAGGCGGACTCCGTGCCGCGGGCCGCGCAGGACCTGTACGAGGTGTTCGTCCGCCGGGCCCGGGAACTGGGCGGGGCCGGCGGACGCTCGGAACACCCGAACGCGGAGGGAACGGGCCGGGAACGGGGCCGGCGGCCGGGGAACGGGGCCGACCGCCGTCCCGCGGGTTCAGCGGGAGAGTAGGGAGGGAAGGAGAGCGCGAGGACGCCCAAAACACCCGGGACGCGGCCGTGTCCGGGCACGCCGCCCTCGGCGATCTCACCCAGGCGGATCGGGCCGGCGTATCCGGCGCTGTCCCGGACGGCGGTGAGCCGGGACAGCGCGGCCCGGCACTGCGCGGCCCTGCACTGCGCGGCCCGGCACAGCGTGACCCTGCACAGCGCGGCCCGGCCGACGTGCCCGCGACGGTTCTACGCGGCCGCACCGGCCGTGGGCTGGGGCGCGGCGGCACGCCGGGTGGCCGAGGCGGGGCGGCGCCGGCCTCGGGAGCCCGCACCGCGGGGCTTCTTGGGGCGTTCGGTCACCGGTGCGGTGATGACGACCGGGATGCCGGTCGGGGCCTGGGCTCCGGTGATCCGGCTGAGGGCCTCGTCGCCCGAGCGGACCTGGGTGGTCTGCGGCCTGATCCCGGCGTCCGACAGGAGACGGACCATGCCGCGGCGCTGGCTCGGAGTGACGAGCGTGACGACGCTGCCGGACCCACCGGCGCGGGCCGTACGTCCGCCGCGGTGGAGGTAGTCCTTGTGGTCGGTCGGCGGGTCGACGTTGACGACGAGGTCGAGGTCGTCGACGTGGATGCCGCGCGCGGCGACGTTGGTCGCCACCAGCACCGTGACGTGTCCGGTTTTGAACTGCGCCAGGGTGCGCGTGCGCTGCGGCTGGGACTTGCCGCCGTGCAGCGCGGCGGCGCGCACCCCGCTGGTGAGCAGGTCCTGAGTCAGCCGGTCGACGGCGTGCTTGGTGTCCAGGAACATGATCACGCGGCCGTCGCGGGCGGCGATCTCCGTGGTGGCCGCCTGCTTGTCGGCGCCGTGGACGTGGAGCACGTGGTGCTCCATCGTGGTGACGGCGCCGGCGGAGGGGTCGACGGAGTGCACGACGGGGTCGCTCAGGTAGCGCCGTACGAGCAGGTCGACGTTGCGGTCGAGCGTGGCGGAGAACAGCATGCGCTGGCCGTCGGGGCGCACCTGGTCGAGCAGCGCGGTGACCTGCGGCATGAAGCCCATGTCGGTCATCTGGTCCGCCTCGTCCAGGACGGTGACGGAGACCCGGTCCAGCCGGCAGTCGCCGCGCTCGATGAGGTCCTTGAGCCGTCCGGGGGTGGCGACGACGACCTCGACACCGCCGCGCAGCGCGCTCGCCTGCCGGCGGATGGGCATGCCGCCCACGACCGTGGCGAGCCGCAGCCTCACGGAGCGGGCGTACGGGGCGAGCGCGTCGGTGACCTGCTGCGCCAGCTCCCGCGTCGGTACGAGGATCAGGGCCAGCGGCTGCCGGGGCTCGGCGCGCTGTCCGGCCGTACGCGCCAGCAGGGCCAGCCCGAAGGCGAGGGTCTTGCCGGAGCCGGTGCGCCCCCGGCCCAGGACGTCGCGGCCCGCGAGGGAGTTCGGCAGCGTCGCGGCCTGGATCGGGAACGGAGTGGTGATCCCGGCCGAACCGAGCGCGGCCAGCAGTTCTCCGGGCATGCCGAGATCGGAGAAGCTTTCCACGGCGGGAAGCGCGGGGGTGATCGTCCGGGGGAGGGCGAACTCCCCCTGGACTCCTGCGGGCCGGCGGCCCTGGCCGGAACTGCTCGGACCGGCCGACCGGCTCGGGGCCGACCCGCCGAATCGGCTGCCACCCCGTCCGGAGCCGGCACTGCCGTTACGGGTACGGGAGAAGCGGTCGTTCGTGCCTGTGCGGTTCATGCGGAACCTTCCTCGATGCGGCGCATATCAAGGAATTCCCGCGGCGATGAGCGGCACGGAGAATCGCGAGAATGGGCCGGTGGGACGCGACAGCGAATCCGGCCGACGGAAAGAACCGTGCGGGCGCGAGCGCTGAAATGAGTGACGCGGTGGGGACTCGATATTCGGAGCGTCCGCTGTGATGTGGCCGTGCCCATGAAGGGAGGCGTCTGCACCCTGAAGGACGGTCCGTGCGCGGTGAAGCCACGGATTTCCTGGTCGTCGTCGACCGGGACATCACTGCCGGAAACGCATGTAGCTGGGGCCCGCACCCCGAGGGATGCGGGCCCCAGCTACAAGTAAGCGACAGTCGGCGTCAGGCGAGAACGATGTTCTCGGCCGTCGGGCCCTTCTGGCCCTGCGCGATGTCGAAGGTCACCTTCTGGCCCTCCTGGAGCTCGCGGAAGCCCTGGGCGGCGATGTTCGAGTAGTGGGCGAAGACGTCGGCGCCGCCGCCGTCCTGCTCGATGAAGCCGAAGCCCTTTTCCGCGTTGAACCACTTCACGGTACCAGCAGCCATGTCATTTCTCCTTCGGGGCAGTGCACCGGAGCCCGCACCGTGCGGACGCCGTGTCGCGCGATGATCACCCCGCCCGGAAAAGACCGGAAAAAATAAAAGTGCTTCCAGCGGCGCGATGGCCGGCCGGAGAGCACTTGAAGTTTCGGGAACCACAACTGCAACTGAGATCGACAGTAGCACGCCGCAGTGGTCTGTGTGCGGTGAAGAACCCCGCGCTGGTCATTTCCGCAAGGAATCTGTCTGCAACTTCCGTCGAAATCTCAGGTTGCGGCAATAGATATTTACCCACCCGTGCAACGCCATGTTCACCTTCCCGGTGACCTTATTCTGGCGTGCCCGCCCTTGCGTTATCCGGTCCGCGAGCACGTCCCACCGCGGCTGCTCTCGCCCATGGCTTGGTGGGCCGATTCCTCCGTCGAGGTGGCCGGCTTCCTGCGCAGGTCCCTTTCCGCCGCCCGTCCCTTCGGATGGTTCAGGAGTCGAGGGTGGTGTTGCCGAGCCGGCTGACGATGGCCGGGTCTCGGTGGTCGAAGAACAGCGAGGCGCCGGTGTCCAGGGCGGCGATGGCCGCCATCTGGTCGCCGGTGAGCCGGAAATCGAAGACGTCCAGGTTCTCCGCCATGCGCTCGGGGCGTACCGACTTCGGGATCACCACGACGCCGCGCTGGACGAGCCAGCGCAGCACGACCTGCGCCACGGACTTGCCGTGGGCGGCGGCGATCCCGCTCAATACCGGGTCGGTGAAGAGGTTGTTGCGGCCCTCGGCGAACGGCCCCCACGACTCGATCTGCACTCCGCGCTCGCGCATCAGCTCTTGGTCGGCGGTGCGCTGGAAGAAGGGGTGGGTCTCGATCTGGTTGACCGCCGGCACGACCTCGTTGTGGTCGATGAGGTCCACGAGCCGGTCCGGGTGGAAGTTCGACACCCCGATCGCCCGCACCAGGCCGTCGCCGTTGTACAGGTTCTCCATGGCCCGCCAGGAGCCGTAGACGTCTCCGTAGGGCTGGTGGATCAGGTACAGGTCGACGTGGTCGAGGCCGAGCTTGCGCAGCGAGGTCTCGAAGGCCCGCCTCGCCCGGTCCTCGCCGGCGTCGGAGATCCAGAGCTTGGTCGTGACGAACAGCTCCGCGCGGGGGATGTCGCCGGCCTTGATCGCGCGGCCGACGGCCTCCTCGTTCCCGTACCCGGCGGCGGTGTCCAGGGACCGGTAGCCGGCGGCGAGGGCGTCGCTGACGGCCCGCTCGGTCTCCGCGGGCGGGATCTGGTACACGCCGAAGCCGAGGACGGGCATCTCGACGCCGTTGTTCAGGGTGACGGTCTGCATGGGCGGTTCCTTTCGGTGCGTACGGGCATCCCCCGCGTGGGCGTGGGGGCGGCGATCCGTGTCCGGGTGCCTGCGGGGGTCCCTCGGGGTGGGTATCCCCGGCGGCCGGGGACAGGCTCGAAAGCCTGTCCGAGGGGGCTCCGGGTTGCCCGTGCTTGATGTGCTGCGCCGACCGTCACCTCTCGTCCGGCACAGGCCGTGCCGGGCGCTGCTCCGTGCGGACGGGGAGGCGGCCGGCGGGGAAGGCAAGCGGGCGTAGGGGCGGCAGGGTCCTCGCATCAGCGCCTGGAGTAAATCTGTAGCCGCTGATGTAGACATTGGGGCCGTCGGGGATTAGTGTTGTCCTTGTAGCCAGAGTCGACAGGCGCGGCAGAGACGAACTGCCGTGCAAGCAGACGAAGTAAGCACGGACCGGCAGTGGAGGGGAGGAGCCAGAGGTGATGGGTTCCTCCACTGGCTGCCGGGCCGAGCGGCCCCAGGGGTCGCACAGCAGTACCGCGCAACCCAGCAGTACAAGGAGGTAAGGAGCAGAACGCCATCAGGATCGCCCGGGTGAGCAGCACGGCCCGGGTACCGCAGGCCCCGGATTGGAAGGTGGTCCCCGGTCACGCAACCGCGATCCCCGCAGTCCCCTCGCCCTCCCGGGCGGGATCTGCGGACACAGAGAGCCGGCGCAGTCAGCCGGCGGATGGTGTGAAAGCTCGGGGCCCGGACGCCAGACGGCGTCCGGGCCCCTCGACGCGTCCCCGGAAGAAGAGGTCTATGCCCCCTCGCAGTACCCGCCCCGCCGTCCCCCTCGACGATGACGACTATCCCGCCTACACCATGGGACGGGCCGCCGCCATGCTCGGCACCACCCCCGCCTTTCTCCGATCCCTGGGCGAACATCGCCTGATCACGCCCCTGCGCTCGGAGGGCGGCCACCGCCGCTACTCCCGCTACCAGTTGCGCATCGCCACCCGTGCCCGCGAACTCGTCGACGCCGGCACCTCCATCGAGGCCGCCTGCCGCATCATCATCCTCGAAGACCAGCTCGAAGAGGCCCAGCGCATCAACGAGGAACTCCGCGCCGGCCACCCGGACCCCTCGGCGTGACCCGGACCCGGACCCGTGGAGCGGGGCCGGACCACCCGGACGCGTACCGGCACGTACCGCGCACGTCGACGAGGAGGGCGCGTCCGCCGCACGGACGTCGATGACCTGGAATCCCACCGGTGGCAAGAGGGCCCCGGCAGCCAGCGAGCCCCGGACCGCATCGTGCACCGGTCCGGGGCTCGCTCGCGTCTCCGCGGGGGCCGGACGTCGGTCGCGCGATGCCGTGCGTGACGCGGTCAGGACGGTGGCGAGCCGCTCACCGCGACTGGGAGCGCGCGAGGATGCCGCGGACGAGGATGTCGATCCCCCAGAGGAACCGCTCCTCGCCGGTGCCGGAGAGGATGTCGTCCCGGGCGGCGTGGACGCGCGGGTACTGACCGGCTGACGTCCGGGCGAGTGCCTGTTCGATCGGACCGCCGGGTTCGGCGGCTCCCGTGTCCTGGGCGTGTTCCGCCACGGTGGCGGTCACGAACAGGGACAGCAGGTCGATGGCCCAGGCCGCGTCCGCCTGGTCGACGCCGGCTTCGGCGAGGAGTCCGAGAAGGGCGTCGTTGATGCGCAGGGCGTGGGGGCCGACCGCGGTGGTCTGGAACGCCATCCGGGCCAGGGCGGGGCTGCGGGCCAGCACCGTCGCGTAGGAGAGCAGGAGCGCTTCGAGCCGGTCGCGCCAGAAACCGTCACCCGCGGTCTCGACCGCCCCCAGGGCGTGGTCGAGGACGAGGGCCTGCAACTCGTTCATGCCGTCGACGTAGGCGTACAGCGAGGCCGGTCCCGTGTCGAGCGCCTTCGCGATCTTGCGGAGGCTCAGAGGGGCGCCGCCCTCCGCTCCGCCCTCCGCGCTGATCTGGCGCAGCGCCTCGTCGACGATCGCGTCCCGGCTCAGCGGTGGTTTCGCCGGCCGGTTGCGGCGACTCTCCACACGGGATTCACGGAAGGGGTCTCTCTCGGCCACGGACGAACGCTATTCGTCACGAACGCGCACCGTCAACAGCTTGACGAACGGTGTTCGTGACGAATAGCGTTCGGCGCCTCGGAAGTCCGCCGTCGTCGGAAAGGGGTGAGGAACGCATGTCGGTACGGAGCGTGGCCGTCGTCGGTGCCGGTCTGGGCGGCCTGGTCTGTGCGCGGGTCCTCCAGCGCCATGGCATCGCCGTCACCGTGTACGAGTCGGACGCCGTGCCGGACGCGCGCCCCCAGGGCGGCTCGCTGGACATCCACGAGGACACCGGCCAGATCGCGCTGAAGGAGGCGGGCCTGTACGAGCGTTTCCTCGCCCGTACGCACACCGGAGGTGAGGACCTGCGCCTGCTCGACAAGAGCGGACGGGTGCGCATCGACCGGCGCGAGCCGCCGGGCGGCCGGGGCCGTCCCGAGATCGGCCGCGCGGATCTGCGGCGGCTGCTGATCGACTCGCTGGAGCCCGGCACGATCGCGTGGGGGCGCAAGGTGGCCGATGCGCGGCCGGCAGCCGGTGGGCACCTCCTCGCGTTCACCGACGGTGCGGTCGAGCGCGCCGGTCTCGTGGTCGGCGCGGACGGCGCCTGGTCCAGGATTCGGCCGCGGTTGACGCCCGTCAGGCCCGCCTACACCGGGATCACGCTGGTGGAGATCCGGTTGTCCGACGCGGCGGCCAGGCACCCCGAGGCGCTGGCACTGGTCGGGCGGGGCAACTTCTTCGCGCTCTCGGACCACAGGTACATCGGCGGGCACGGCGGGGACACCATCGCGCTCGGGTGCGGCCTGCGCGTGGCCGAGGGATGGGCGGAGACCAGCGGCATCGACTGGGACGATCCGGCATCCGCCCGCGCGGGGCTGCTGCGGGAGTACCCGGACTGGGCCGGTGAACTGACCGATCTGATCCGTGGGTGCGACGACGACACGTTCCGGCCCCGGCCGGTCCACGCCCTGCCGACGGGTCTGACGTGGGAGCGGGTGCCCGGTGTGACGCTCGTGGGGGACGCCGCGCACCTGATGTCGCCGTTCGCGGGAGAGGGCGCCAACCTGGCGCTCATCGACGGCGCCGACCTCGCCCGCGAGATCGTTTCCGGCCCCGACACGGAGGCGGCGCTGTCCCGTTACGAGAAGGCGATGTTCTCGCGCGGGGCGAAGTCGGCCGCGGCGTCGCAGCGGGGCCTGGACATGATGTTCGTCAAGGGCCCGCCGCGGAAGCTGACGCTGTTCTTCACCCTCACGGGGGTCGTGGCGAAGGCCGTCAGGCCGTTCGCACGCGTCCTGGCTCCCGGAGGGGAGAAGCGACCATGACCCGCTCCGATCCGGCCGGGCGGATGGGCGCTCGACTGGCGCCCGACGCCGTCGAGGCGACCGTCGCGGACCTCGGGCGCAGCCTGGACTACTCCACGCGCTCCCTCGGCCTTCGGATGCTCGACCACGACGCGGACGGCGCGGCGGTGCGCGTACCCGGGCGGGTGCTCGCACGACTGAGGGAGCGCCCGGGGGTCTCTCCCGCGCCCACGTCCTGGCCGGAGCCGCGCTGAAGGTGCGCGAACCGTCGGGAGACCTGCCGCGCTTCGCCGCCCGCACGGCCTGACCGACGCCTGGCACGTCCCTCGTCGCGTCCCCGTCCCCGTCGTGTCCCCCGTCCCGCCCCCCCCGTCCCATCCCCGTCCCGACCCGCAGCGCGATGTCCGCTCACAGCCTTGTCGGCGCCGTTCCCCGGTGACGACCGACGGCCGGCCGTGCTGCCTCTTCGCCCGAGGAACCCTTCGGCCTGCCCGGCTCACCGGGCGGACCGCTTCCCGCCCTGAGCGGCCGACCATGTGGAGACACCGATGAAGGCTCTGTCGAGGTTCGCGATCAGGCACCGATGGTGGGTGATCGCCGGCTGGATCACGGCGATCGTCCTGATCCAGGTGCTGTCCTCCTCGGCCGGCGGCGCCCGGTACAAGGACGACTTCAAGCTGCCGGGCACCGACTCCCAGGCGGCGGCCGACCTGCTGGCCAAGGCGCACCTGGCCCAGCAGAACAACCCGACCGGCACCCTGGTCCTGCACGCCAGGACCGGCACGCTGACGAGCGAGCCCGACGGCTTCGTCCAGCGGGCCGACAAGGCGGTCTGCGGCGTGGCCGACGCCCACATCGCCACCATCACGACCCCCTGGGGACACGTCGCCTGCACCCCGGCCGACGGCACGAGCGATGCCACACCGCGGCCCGACCTGATCAGCCCGGACAAGAGGACGGCCATCGTCGAGGTCGCGTACGACGAGCCGAAACCGGCCGACAGCACCCCCAAGGTGGTCTACGACCATCTGAAAACCCTGCGTTCGCCCACCCTGCAGGTCGAGTTCACCGGTGACACCTTCGACGGCGTCGACGCGCCCACCCGTCTGCTCACCCCCCAAGTCCTGGGCTTCCTCGCGGCGTTCGTCATCCTCGCCCTCGTCTTCCGTACCTTCGGAGCGACCCTCCTGCCGATGATCAGCGCCGCCGCGGCCCTGGGCAGCGGACTGGGACTGATCGCCCTGCTGACCCACGTCATGGCGGTGACCGACTTCACCTCGGCCCTGGCCGAACTCATGGTGATCGGCGTGGGCGTCGACTACGCCCTGTTCATCGTCACCCGCCATCGGCGCAACCTGCGCAGGGGCCTGAGCGTCGAGGAGTCGATCACCGCCGCCCTGAGCACCGCGGGCCGGGCGGTGCTGTTCGCGGGCGTCACCGTCTGCATCGCCATACTCGGTCTCTGCGCCCTCGGCGCCGGCTTCCTGTACGGCGTGGCGATCGGCACCGCGGTCGCCGTCAGCCTCACCATGCTGGCGTCACTGACCCTGCTGCCGGCCATGCTGTCGCTGCTCGGCCGGCGGGCCCTGCCGCGCTCCCAGCGCGAAGAACTCCCCTCCGACAAGCGGGTCAAGCTCCTGCTGTGCGTGATCCCGCCGCTGTGCGTCCTGTTCTGGGTGCTCTACCTGCTGCAAGGGGCGCTGCGGCCGATCACGGCCCGGCTGACCGCACGCCGCGCGGCCTCGACTCGCCCTCCGCTGTGGACCCGTTGGGCCACCCTCGTCCAGAGGCGGTCCGTGATCGCCGGTGTCGCCGCCGCCGTCCTTCTGACCGTCATGGCCCTTCCGTTCCTCTCCATGCGCATCGGCCACCCCGACCAGAGCAACACCCCCGCCTCCTCCACCAGTCGCAAGGGCTACGAACTGATCCAGCAGGCGTACGGACAGGGCTACAACTCCAACCTGCAACTGGTCGTCGCGGGACCCGGCGCCGCCGACGAGCCCTACATGAACAAGGTCACCGACACACTGGCCGCCGTCCCCAACGTCAACAGGAGCAGCATCACCGCACTGCCCATCGGCAAGGACATCGCGCTGGTCGCGTTCAAGTCGATCAGCAGCCCGCAGGACGCGAAGACCGTGGACCTGGTCGACCATCTGCGTGACACGGCCCTCGCGCCCCTGCACCCGGACGGCGACACCCAGATCTACGTCTACGGAGAGACCGCGATGTTCGTGGACTTCTCCGCCTCCCTCGCCGACAAGATGATCTACTTCATCCTCGCCGTGGTCGGCCTGTCCTTCCTGCTCCTCATGGTCGCCTTCCGCAGCGTCCTCGTCGCCCTCACCGCTGCCGCCATGAACCTGCTGGCCGCCGGGGCCTCGTTCGGCGCCATCGTCGCCGTCTTCCAGTGGGGATGGCTCAGCGAACCCCTCGGTCTGGGAGGCGGCGGCCCCATCGAAGCCTTCCTGCCCGTCCTGTTCTTCGCCATCCTCTTCGGGCTCTCCATGGACTACCAGGTGTTCCTCGTCAGCCGCATCCACGAGGAATGGCTCCTCAGCCGCGACAGCCACCGCGCCGTCACCGTCGGCCTGTCCGATACGGGCGCCGTCATCACCGCGGCCGGCCTCATCATGATCCTCGTGTTCGGCGGGTTCCTGCTCGGCAACGGACTGACCATCAAGCTCCTCGGCCTCGGTCTCGCCCTCGCCGTCCTCCTCGACGCCTTCATCGTCCGCCCCATGCTCGTCCCCGCCATCATGCAATGGCTCGGCAACGCCAACTGGTGGTACCCGGCCTGGCTGGACAGGATCACCCCCCACGTCACCATCGAGGCCCACGAAGAACCCGCCCACCCCCTCCCCGCCCCAGACCTCCACGCCGCCCCCGGCAAGACCGGCGAAGCCTGACCACCGAAGGCCGGTGCCCACCACACACCCGGGTGGGCACCGTCCGGTGCGGCGGGCGTCGGCCCGGACCCCGGCTGGAGCCACCTCCGCCGGGGTCGGTGACCAGGGGTCCCCTCCATGGCCTACGGCGCCGCGTTGAGGAGGTCGAGGGCGCTTTGCTGGCGGGCCGCGTCCAGTGTGTCGACCGGGCCCGACCAGCGCAGTCCGTACTGGTCGAGGGGGTTCCGGTCGCTCGCGTGGGCGCGGTCCGCCTGGCGTCGCAGATAGCCGGTGTACGGATGGTCCGGCAGCGCCGCGTCGAGCTTGCCCAGTCCGCGCACGTGGGCGCCCTTGAAGGAGGGGCCGTCGGCGCCGCAGTCCCCGTTCTCGCACGGGTCCCGCAGGATGCCGTCGGGGGTGTGCAGGGAGGGCGCCGTGGTCGCGGCGTCGGCGATCTGCCGGGCGCGGGTGAGCAACGCCCCGTCGCCCGTGGCCCGGTTCAGTTCGGTGAGCGCCCCGAGCAGCACGCCCTGGTTGTACGACCAGACGGGCTGGCCGTTGTTGCGGCAAGTGGTCAGGTCGATGCCGTCGTTGACCAGGTTCGAGCCGTTGATCATGCCGGTGCCCTGGAACCAGGACCAGCCGGCGCGGGCCCGGCCGAGGTACGTGGTGTCACCCGGGATGCGGTTGTGCAGGGCGGCGTTGAGCTGGATGTAGAGGGAGTTGGGGATGGCGTTCTTGTACGTCCTGGCCGTGCTCCACCACACGCCGCCGCCGCAGGTGCCGTCCCAGTAGGCGGCCATGTGATCGGCGTCCGCGCGGGCGGTGTCCAGGTAGCGGCGGTCACCGGTCAGGTCGTACGCGGCGATCCACGCGAGCCCCCACCAGCCGGTGTCGTCGATGTACTCGTTGCGGAACTGCCCGTCCCGCGCGTTCAGGTTCAGCTCGTACGTGCGGGGGATCGCGTACGAGTAACTGCCCATCCCCGACACGCGGATGTTGTCGATGACGGCGGTCAGGGCGTTCGCGGAGTTCCACCAGCCGGTGGTGTCGAACAGGCCGGTCGCGTTGTTGTAGAAGGTCATCAGGCCGGTGGCCGCCGCGGTTCGCCGGTCGCCGGCGTTCCAGGTGGCGCGGGCCCAGGGGGTGCACGCGATCTCGGTACGGTCGCCGGCCTTGCCGCAGGCGCGCAGTGCGCCGACGCCCCGGTTGTTCCAGTCGTCGACGTTGTACATGAGCGTGCGCCAGCCCCGTTGCCCGGAAGGGACGGTGGTGTCGCCCAGCTTGCTCCCGGAACTCCAGGTGCGTCCGCCGTCGAAGGAGCGGTCGAGCCAGACCTCGTCGCCCGGATTGCCGTTGTCGATCGACCCCCAGCCCATCGCGGAAGTGTCGTCGAGGTGGAGGGCGATCGACCGCCCGTGGACGGCCGCCGTGACGGGCATGCGGTCGCCGAAGGAGAGGGCGGGGTCACGGGCGTCGCAGAATCTGTTGCAGACGGTCGCGGTGGCGGTGGTGTCAGCGGTACCGGTGGTGTCAGCGGTGCCTGCCGCGGACGCCGGGCGCGGGGCGAGTACCGCGAGAAGCGCGAGGGTGAACGCGGTGGCCGAGTGCCTGACGGTGAGAGGTGTCGCCCTTCGGGACCTTCGTGCTGGAGTCATGGGGCCTCCCCGGCAACGCGACGCGCCCCGCCCTCGCCGTGGACCTGTAGACCTCGCTTCGCCGGCCGTACAGGTGACGGCGGGACCCGGGGACGTGCCGCGGATGAATGGTGAGAGCGCTCTGCGGAAGGTAGTGACGGGGGGAGGGGGCGTCAATGAGTGCGGTAGGCAGAGGAGTTGCCGGGTCGGCGGGGAGGGGCGGGGGCCCCACGGTCCAGAATCTCCCGGCCTGCCGTGCCTTCGACGGAGGCTGGTCGTACGGTTCAATTCGTTACCAAGGAGGAATTCTGGTGCGAAGTGTGACGTATTCGATGGGTGTCTCACTCGACGGTTACATCGTCGGGCCGGGGGGTGACTTCGACTGGACGGGGCCCGATGAGGAGGTCTTTCGGTTCGTCACCGAGGAGGAACGAGGGGTTGGCGTGCATCTGTTGGGGCGGCGGTTGTACGAGACGATGCTGTACTGGGAGACCGCCGGCCAGGACCCTTCGCTGGATGCCTCCATGCTCGCGTGGGCCGCGCTCTGGACGTCGCTGCCCAAGGTGGTGTTCTCCACCACCCTGTCGGAGGTGCGGGGCAATGCCCGGCTGGCCTCTGGTGGCCTGGCGGAGGAGATCGAGCGGTGGCGGGCGGCGCCGGGGGAGGGCGACATCGCCATCGGCGGCGCGACTCTCGCCGTCGAGGCGGCGGAGTGCGGGCTGATCGACGAGTACCGGGCCAGGGTCTACCCGGTGCTGGTCGGCGGTGGCACTCCGTTCTTTCCCCGGCGCGAGCGCCGGGTGAATCTGGAACTCGTCGAGAACCGCGCCTTCGGTTCGGGGGTGGTCTACCTCCGCTACCGCGTGGTGCGGTAGCGGAGCCGCCGGAGCCAGGTCTCAGTCCTTGATCTCGCAGATGACGGCGCCGGAGGTGAGGGAGGTTCCGACTTCGGCGCTGAGGCCCTTGATGGTGCCGGATTTGTGGGCGTTGAGGGGTTGTTCCATCTTCATGGCTTCGAGGACGACGATGAGGTCGCCTTCCTTGACGTCCTGGCCGTCTTCCACGGCGATTTTGACGATGGTGCCCTGCATGGGGGAGGCGAGGGTGTCGCCGGAGGCGGCGGGGCCGGACTTCTTCGCGGCGCGGCGTTTGGGTTTGGCGCCGGCGGCGAGGCCGGTGCGGGCCAGGGACATGCCCAGGGAGACGGGCAGGGAGACTTCCAGGCGTTTGCCGCCGACTTCGACGACGACGGTCTCGCGGCCGGATTCGTCGTCGGTGTCGGTGTCGGCGGGGGTGGTGAAGGGCGGGATCGTGTTGGTGAACTCGGTCTCGATCCACCGGGTGTGGACGGTGAAGGGGCTGGTGGTGCCGGTGAGTTCGGGGGCGAAGGCGGGGTCGCGGACGACGGCGCGGTGGAAGGGGATGGCGGTGGCCATGCCTTCGATGTGGAATTCGTCCAGGGCGCGGGCGGCGCGTTGGAGGGCTTCTTCGCGGGTGCGGCCGGTGACGATGAGTTTGGCGAGGAGGGAGTCCCAGGCGGGGCCGATGACGGAGCCGGATTCGACGCCGGCGTCGAGGCGGACGCCGGGGCCGGTGGGCGGGGCGAAGCGGGTGACGGTGCCGGGGGCGGGCAGGAAGCCGCGGCCGGGGTCCTCGCCGTTGATGCGGAACTCGAAGGAGTGTCCGCGCAGGGCGGGGTCGCTGTAGCCGAGGGGTTCGCCGTCGGCGATGCGGAACATCTCGCGCACCAGGTCGATGCCGGCGACTTCCTCGGTGACGGGGTGTTCGACCTGGAGGCGGGTGTTGACTTCCAGGAAGGAGATGGTGCCGTCGGCTCCGACGAGGAATTCGACGGTGCCGGCGCCGACGTAGCCGGCTTCCTTGAGGATCGCCTTGGACGCCGAGTACAACTGCTCCACCTGCGCGTCGGAGAGGAACGGCGCGGGGGCTTCCTCGACGAGTTTCTGGTGGCGGCGCTGGAGGGAGCAGTCGCGGGTGGAGACGACGACCACGTTGCCGTGGGTGTCGGCCAGGCACTGGGTCTCGACGTGGCGGGGCTTGTCGAGGTAGCGCTCGACGAAGCATTCACCGCGGCCGAAGGCGGCCACCGCCTCGCGCACCGCCGAGTCGTACAGTTCGGGGACCTCTTCGAGGGTGCGGGCGACCTTCAGGCCACGCCCGCCGCCGCCGAACGCGGCCTTGATGGCGATGGGCAGGCCGTGTTCCCGGGCGAAGGCGACGACCTCGTCGGCGCCGGAGACCGGGTCGGGGGTGCCGGCGACGAGGGGGGCGCCGGCCCGCTGGGCGATGTGCCGGGCGGCGACTTTGTCGCCCAGGTCCCGGATCGCCTGCGGCGGCGGACCGATCCAGATCAGCCCCGCATCCAGCACGGCCTGCGCGAAATCAGCGTTCTCGGAGAGAAAACCGTAACCGGGATGGACCGCGTCCGCACCGGACTCCGACGCCGCCCGCAACACCTTCCCCATATCCAGATAACTCGTCGCGGGCGTGTCACCACCCAAAGCGAACGCCTCATCAGCAGCACGAACATGCAGAGCATCCCGATCCGGGTCCGCATACACCGCGACACTCGCGATGCCGGCATCCCGACACGCCCGAGCCACGCGGACAGCGATTTCGCCACGGTTGGCGATGAGCACCTTGGTCAGCATGCCGCCCCCTGGGCGTCCGCCAGTTCGGCCCGGAACCGGTCGACCGTCTCGACGATGCCGCTGATGTCCGCGCCCGGGGTGAACACCGCGTCGACACCCATCGCTTCGAGCAGGCGGACATCGGCGTCCGGGATGATGCCGCCGACCAGGATGCGGACGTCGCTCGCGTCCTCCCGCGCCAGCAGTTCGCGTACGCGCTCCACGATCGTCAGATGGGCGCCCGAGAGTACGGAGAGGCCCAGGACGGGCGCGTCCTCGGCGATGACCGTGGCGACGATCTGCTCCGGGGTCTGGTGCAGACCGGTGTAGATCACCTCGTGGCCGGCGTCGCGCAGCGCGCGGGCGATGACCTTGGCGCCGCGGTCGTGACCGTCGAGTCCCGGCTTGGCGATCACCACGCGCAGCCGGGACGACGCTGCCACGCCGCCGAGATCGGCGCGCTGTCGCAGGGCGTTCATCGATTTCTCCGATCGGAAGTTCACTGGGGGAGGGCCGAGGCGAGCCAGCCGCCGGGGCCGTGGCCGGGCGGCGTGCGCAGGAGGCGGCGGGGTGACGCCCAGGAGGTGGTGGGGCGGGGCGCCGGTCCGGGGCCCGGGGTGGTGGCGGCGGACAACAGCGCTACCACCGCGGCGAGTTCTTCGGGGGTGGGGTTGCCCCGTACGACTTTGATCACGGTGGCTCCTGGGGGGTGGAGGTGTGGTCAGAGGGGGATGTTGCCGTGTTTTTTCGGGGGGAGGGTTTCGCGTTTGGTGCGGAGTTGGCGGAGTCCTTGGGTGATGTGGCGGCGGGTGTCGCTGGGCATGATGACGGCGTCGATGTAGCCGCGTTCGGCGGCGGTGTAGGGGTTGAGGAGGGCGTCTTCGTATTCGCGCATCAGGCGGGTGCGGGTGGCTTCGATGTCGTCGGCCGCGGTTTCGGTGAGGGTGCGGCGGTGGAGGATGTTGACGGCTCCCTGGGCGCCCATGACGGCGATCTGGGCGGTGGGCCAGGCGAGGTTGAGGTCGGCGCCGAGGTGTTTGGAGCCCATCACGTCGTAGGCGCCGCCGAATGCCTTGCGGGTGATGACGGTGATGAGGGGGACGGTGGCTTCGGCGTAGGCGAAGATCAGTTTGGCGCCGCGGCGGATGATGCCGTCGTGTTCCTGGCCGACTCCGGGCAGGAAGCCGGGGACGTCGACGAAGGTGAGGACGGGGACGTTGAACGCGTCGCAGGTCCGTACGAAGCGTGCCGCTTTTTCGGAGGCGGTGATGTCGAGGCAGCCGGCGAACTGCAGGGGCTGGTTGGCGACCACGCCGACGGGGCGGCCTTCGACGCGGCCGAAGCCGGTGAGGATGTTCGGGGCGAACAGGGCCTGGGTTTCCAGGAACTCGGCGTCGTCCAGGACGTGTTCGATGACGGTGTGCATGTCGTAGGGCTGGTTGGCGCTGTCGGGGACGATGACGTCGAGTTCGCGGTCCTCGTCGCTGACGGTGAGGTCGGCTTCCTCGGGGAAGGCGGGCGGTTCGGACAGGTTGTTCGACGGCAGGTAGGACAGGAGCTGTTTGACGTAGTCGATGGCGTCCTTCTCGTCGCCGGCCATGTGGTGGGCGACGCCGGAGGCGGTGTTGTGGGTGCGGGCGCCGCCCAGTTCCTCGAAGCCGACGTCCTCGCCGGTGACGGTCTTGATGACGTCGGGGCCGGTGATGAACATGTGGGAGGTCCGGTCGACCATGACGGTGAAGTCGGTGATCGCCGGCGAGTAGACGGCGCCTCCGGCACACGGGCCCACCACCAGGCTGATCTGCGGGATCACCCCCGAGGCGTGCGTGTTGCGGCGGAAGATCTCCCCGTAGGCCCCCAGCGAGGCGACGCCTTCCTGGATACGGGCACCGCCGGAGTCGTTGATCCCGATGACGGGGCAGCCCGTCTTCAGCGCGAAGTCCATCACCTTGACGATCTTCTGCCCGTAGACCTCGCCCAGCGCGCCCCCGAACACGGTGAAGTCCTGCGAGAACACCGCCACCGGCCGCCCGTCCACCGTGCCGTACCCGGTCACGACACCGTCCCCGTAGGGCCGGTTGTGCTCCAGGCCGAAGCTGGTGGAACGGTGCCGGGCGAACTCGTCCAGCTCCACGAACGAGCCCTCGTCCACCAGCAACGCGATCCGCTCCCGCGCCGTCAGCTTCCCCTTCGCGTGCTGCTTCTCCACCGCACGAGCGGACCCCGCATGCGTCGCCTCCCCGATACGACGCCTCAAATCCGCGAGCTTGCCCGCGGTCGTACGCATGTCGATCTCGTTCACTGACTGCTCCACCCCAGGGCTTGTTCGGTCAGAAGGTGTCGTGCGGGACGTACGTGCCCCAGACGTCGCGCAGCGCGTGCGCGACCTCGCCGGCCGTGGCGCGCAGCCGCAGGGCCTCGCGCATCGGGGGCAGGACGTTGTCCGTGCCCCGGGCGGCGGCGCGCAGGGCGTCGAGGGCGCGGAGGACGGCGTCGCCGTCGCGTTCCTCGCGCAGGGCGGCGAGGCGTTCGCGCTGGTCCAGCTCGATCTGCGGGTCGACGCGCAGCGGCTCGTACGGCTCCTCCTCGTCGAGGACGTACTTGTTGACCCCGACCACGGTCCGCTCCTGGTGGTCGATCTCCAGCGCGGTCCGGTACGCGGACTTCTCGATCTCCGACTTCTGGAAGCCCTGCTCGATCGCGGCCACGGCGCCGCCGCGGTCCTCGACCGCCCGCATCAGCTCCAGGACCGCCCCCTCCAGGTCGTCGGTCATCGACTCCATGACGTAGGAGCCGGCGAAGGGGTCGACGGTCGCGGTCACGTCGGTCTCGTAGGCGATGACCTGCTGGGTGCGCAGGGCCAGACGCGCCGCCTTCTGGGTGGGCAGGGCGATGGCCTCGTCGTAGGAGTTGGTGTGCAGCGACTGGGTGCCGCCGAGGACCGCGCCGAGGCCCTGGAGGGCGACGCGGACGAGGTTGACCTCGGGCTGCTGCGCGGTGAGCTGCACGCCGGCGGTCTGGGTGTGGAAGCGCAGCATCTGCGACTTGGGGTTACGGGCGCCGAACTCGTCGCGCATGACGCGGGCCCAGATCCGGCGCGCGGCACGGAACTTGGCGATCTCCTCCAGGAGCGTGGTCCGGGCGACGAAGAAGAAGGAGAGCCGCGGCGCGAAGTCGTCCACGTCGAGTCCGGCGGCGATCGCGGTGCGTACGTACTCCTTGGCGTTGGCCAGCGTGAACGCGATCTCCTGCGCGGGCGTCGCCCCCGCCTCGGCCATGTGGTAGCCGGAGATGGAGATGGTGTTCCAGCGCGGCAGCTCCCGGTGGCAGTAGGCGAAGATGTCGCTGATCAGCCGGAGGGACTGCTGCGGCGGGAAGATGTAGGTGCCGCGGGCGATGTACTCCTTGAGGACGTCGTTCTGGATGGTGCCGGTCAACCGGTCGCCGGGGACGCCCTGTTCGGCCGCGACCAACTGGTACAGCAGGAGCAGGGAGGCCGCGGGCGCGTTGATCGTCATGGACGTCGAGACCTTGTCCAGGGGCAGTCCCTGGAAGAGCGTTCGCATGTCGTCGAGGGAGTCGACGGCCACGCCGACCTTGCCCACCTCGCCGCGGGCGATGGCCTCGTCGGAGTCGTACCCCATCTGGGTGGGCAGGTCGAAGGCGACGCTCAGGCCACCGGTGCCCGCCCCGACCAGCTCGTGGTACCGCTCGTTCGACTCCTTGGCCGTGCCGAACCCGGCGTACTGCCGCATCGTCCAGGGCCGGCCCGTGTACATCGTCGGATACACGCCCCGGGTGTACGGGAACCGCCCCGGGGAGCCCAGCTTGGCGTCGGCGTCGAACCCCGCCACCGACGTGCCGTCGTAGACGGGCTGGATGGGCAGTCCGGACTCGCTCTGCGCAGGGGAACCCATGCCCGACCTCCTCTGGTACCGAATCTCCCTCGAACGGTACTCAGTACCATGGTCGTGGGCAAGTGGTCTCCGCCACCGCGACAGGGGAGGATGGGCGGTCATGAGCAAGTCACCCGCGCGCATCCGGCTGGCGGATGCCGCCTTCGCGCTCTTCGACGAGCGCGGATACGAGCAGACGACCGTGGACGACATCGCCGAGAGGGCCGGCGTAGGACGGACGACGTTCTTCCGGAACTACCGGTCCAAGGAAGCCGTGATCTTCCCCGACCACGACCGGCTGCTCGACCTGATCAGGGACCGGCTGGCCACCTCCAGCCACAGCACCGCCCTCGTCGCCGTCTCGGACGCGGTCCGCCTGGTCCTGCTGCACTACATCGACGAGGGCGACCTCGCCCGTCGGCGCTACGGGCTCACCAGCAAGGTGCCCGCCCTGCGGGACCGCGAGATCGCCAGCGTGGCGCGCTACCAGCGGCTGTTCCGCGAGTTCATCGCGGAGTGGATGGGAGACCCGACCGCGTCGGCCTCGCTGCGGGCCGAGTTGATGGCCGCGGCCGTGGTGGCGGCCCACAACCACGTCCTGCGCCGCTGGCTGCGGGGCGAGTCCCGCGACCCGGTGGCGGAGGTGGACGAGGCGATGCGCGAGGTCCTCGCGCTCTTCCCGGTGCGCTCGCCGGGGGACGGGTCCGCGGAGGCCGGGACGACGATCGTCGCCTTCCGCAGCGCGCGGGACCTCGACGCGCTCCTGCCCGAGCTGCGGCGACTCGTCGAGCCGTAGGGGGGTACGGGGGGCCGCCCTCGCATCCTGCCCGGTGCATCCTGTCCGGCACGGCCCCCGCGTCCCCGCCCGTCACTCCCGGGACGCGCCCTGAGGGGCCAGCACGATGTCGAAGCGGGCGCGGCTCCACGCCTGGTCGCCCAGGTCGCGGCCGTCCGGCGCCGGGGTGCCGGGGGCCTGCGGGGCGAAGCGGCGGATCAGGGAGTCCTTGACGCCGAAGACCGAGTCGCCCGCCTCCAGTTGGGGGTCGCCCTCGACGAAGATGTGGGTGACCAGCGTGCGGTGGCCCGGGGCGCTCACCATGAAGTGCAGGTGCGCCGCGCGCATGGGTGACCGTCCGACGGCGTCCAGCAGCGCGCCGACCGGACCGTCGTGCGGGATGGGGTACGGCGTCGGGGTCAGGCCCCAGAAGCGGTACGCGCCCTCGTCGTCGCTGAAGAGGTGGGCCCGCCCGGCCACCCGGCCGTCGGTGTACTGCACGTCGTAGTAGCCGTCGGCGTCCGCCTCCCAGACCTCGATGCGGGCGCCGGGCAGGGGCACGCCGTCGGTGTCGGTGACCGTGCCCTCGATCCAGCACGGCTCCCCGGCCGCGCCGCCGGCGATGTCGCCGCCGAGCGCGATCCGCGGGGCGTCCTCGACGAAGAACGGGCCGAAGACGGTGGCCTCGGTGGCGTTGCCGTACGCCTCGTTGTTGACGGCGATGGTCTGCATCGAGGCGCCGAGCACGTCGGAGAGGAGGATGAACTCCTGGCGCCGGTCGTCGGTGATGTGGCCGGCCTCGGTGAGGAAGCGGATCGCGGCCTCCCACTCCGCCTCGGTCAGCCGGACGTCCCGGATGAAGGCGTGCAGATGCCGGACGAGCGAGCACATCAGCTCGGCGAGCCGGGGATCGGGGCACGGGTCGAAGGCGGCGACGACCCGGTCGACCAGCTCCTGTTCGCGGGCGGCCTGCAAGGCGGGCTGCCGTACTGGCTGCCGTACCGGCTCCTGTGCTGACTGCCGTACGGAGTGCCGTCCCGGCTGCGGGGCGGGCTGCCGCGCGGGGTCCCCGGCGGGGACCGGCGCCGGCATGGCGCGGGCGGACGGTGCGGGGGCGTCGGTCATGGCTACTCCGGACGTGAGTCGGCGGTGGCCCGGTGCTGCGCTTCGAGCAGCACCTCGGTGGTCCTGGTGATGTGGTCGGCGAGTGCCTGCCGGGCGCCCTCGACGTCCCGCTCGACCGAGAGCCTGGCGATCTCCGCGTGCTCGGCGTCGCGCATCCGCAGTTGCTCCGTGCTCCGCACGGACCAGCACCGGTAGACCTCGCTGACGTCGCGCAGCCGGTCGGCGACCTCGCGCAGCCGCGCGTTCGGGCAGCCGTCGAGCAGTACGCGGTGGAAACGGCGGTGCGCCTCCATCCAGTCGGCGTTCATCGCGCCGTCGGCGTGCAGCGTGGAGAGCTGGGTCAGCCGGTAGTGCGCGGCGACCACCGACGCCTCCCAGTCCAGGTCGGCGGCCCTGATCGACTGGGCCAGCACCTGGGTCTCGATCGCCACCCGGGCCTCCGTGAGGTGTTCGAGGTCGGTGACGCTGACCTCGACGACCCGGTAGCCGAGCTGCGGCTGCGCCGTGGCCAGGCCCTGCTCCACGAGGCGGGGCAGCGCCTCGCGGAGCACGCCGGTACTGGCGTCGTAGCGGGCGGACAGCTCGGCGAAGCCCAGGGTCGAGCCCGGCGCCAAGCGTCCGTTGAGGATGTCCTCGCGTAGTGCGGTCAGCACCACCTGGCCCCTCGTGGGGCGTCTGTCTTCGGCTCGTCGTGACACCCGGACAGCGTAACCCAAGGATCGCTCAGCTTTCGGACTTTCTTGCAGAATGACGATGACCCTTGACGTTTTCGAAAATTGGGGCTGTGCTTGGAGCCGCTCCCCCCGGGGTCGGATGAGCTGAGAGCGCAGTGGCTCCCACGACACGCCCGTGCACCGCACTCGTGTCCCGCTGCGGCATTGAGGTCCCGGAAGCGCGAGGTGGCGCCGTCCCGTTCCGGGCGCCCTCACCGCGCACGCCGGGAAGCCACGAGTGGGCCCCGCATCGGGGGTCCGCGACATCAATGAGGAGGCGGCGTGTTCGCTGTGACGTTCCGGAGACACCGTGTGGCCGCGCTGTTCGCGGCGGTGCTGGCCGGTGGGCTGCTGGCCGGGTGCGGGGACTCCGACGGCGGCGGTGGCGGTGCCGCGGCCGAGGAATCGGGCGGCGTGGTGAAGCTGAAGGTCGGCGTCACCCCGGTCGGCGACTTCGCGCCGCTCTACTACGCGAAGGACAAGGGGATCTTCACCAAGAACGGCCTGGACGTCACCATCGACCCCAAGGGCGCCTCCGAGGTTCCCCCGCTGGTGTCCAACAGCTACCAGGCCGTGTCGATGTCCTGGACCACCTTCATCCAGGCCACCGCCCAGGGCGTCGGGCTGCGCGGCGTCTTCCCCGGCATCGACGGGGCCCCCGACACCCAGACCGGCATCTACGCGATGCCGTCGAGCGGGATCGGCTCCGCGAAGGACCTGGAGGGCAAGACCGTCGCCGTCAACCAGCCGAAGGCCACCTTCGAGCTGAACTCCCGGGTCGCCCTCAAGGAAGCCGGCGTCGACGTCGACAAGGTCAAGTTCCAGGTGCTGCCGCTCTCCGTCATGGGCGACGCCCTGGTCTCCGGCAAGGTCGACGCGGCCTACCTGGTCCCGCCCTTCTCCACCCAGGTCCAGGACAAGGACGCCAAGCTGCTGGTCGATCCGTACGAGAAGACGCTCAAGGGCATGCCGGTCGCCGGGTACGTCATGACCGACACCTTCGTGAAGGAGAACCCGAAGGCGGCCAAGGCGTTCGTGGCCGCGCTGACCGAGGCCGCCGACGAACTCAACAAGAACGACTCCTACCGGGACTTCGTCACCACCTACACCAAGCTCACCCCCGAGCTGGCGCAGCAGGTCCCGAACTACACCTTCCCGACCGCCATCGACGTCGCCAAGCTCCAGGAGGAGGCGGATCTGATGGCGCAGGAAGGTTTCGCCACCAAGAAGGTCGACATCGCCTCACTGCTCCTGGACGCCCGGTGACCGCCGAGACCACCGGCAGAGCGCTCCCCGCCTCGCCCCCGGCCGAGGCCGGCGCGCGCGGCGGGGGGACCGCCCGGAAGACCCGGAGACGGACGCTTCCCTGGTGGCGGCAGATCCTCTCCGTCACCGTGACCCTGCTGGTCATCCAGCTCCTGGGCGTGACCGGCGTGCTCAGCCGCAGCAGTTTCCCGCTGGTCTCCTCGGTCCTCGCCCGGCTGGGCCGCATGACGGCCGACGGCGCGTTCTGGTCCAGCGTGGGCAGCAGCGTCACCCAGGCCCTGCTCGGGCTGGCGATCGGCACCGCCGTCGCCGTCCCGCTCGGCATCCTGCTCGGCCGGCTGCCCCTGGCCGAACAGGCGCTGCGGCCGGTCATCGAGTTCCTGCGGCCCATCCCCTCGGTCGCGCTGCTGCCGCTGGTGATCCTCACCGCCGGCATCGGACTGGGCGGCGCGGTGATCCTCACCGCCCTGTCCAGCCTGTGGCTGGTCCTGGTGCTCACCATCCGCGGTGCCCGCGCCGTCGACCCGGTCGCCGAGCAGACGCTGATCTCCTTCGGGGTCCCGAGGTCCGCCCGCGTCCACCGGCTGGTGCTGCCGAGCGCGCTGCCGTTCATCGTGACCGGCGTGCGCGTCGCCGCCTCGGTCTCCCTGATCGTGGCGATCACCGCCGAACTGCTCGGCGGGATGCCGGGCCTGGGCAAGGACGTCCAGGTCTCCTTGCAGAGCAGCGACAACGTCGGTGTCTACGCCAGCACGTTCGCGGCCGGCGTGCTCGGTCTGCTGGTGAACCTGCTGATCAAGCCGGCCGAGGACAGGCTGCTGTCCTGGCACGCGTCGAGGAGGTCCGTATGAACCGGCGCCTGTGGGCGATCGCGCTGCCGGTCCTGACCACCGCCGCGGCCGTCGCGCTCTGGTGGACGGCCAGTGCCTCGTCGACCTCGCTCTACTTCCCCCCGCTGAGCGACATCCTGGAGGCGTTCCGCGCCAACTGGCTCTCCCGGCAACTGACCGACATCGTCGTGCCGAGCCTGTGGCGCGTCGGCCTCGGAATGGCCCTCGGCACCGCGCTGGGCGTGGCGATCGGCACCCTGATCGGCGCCATCCGCCGCATCGAGTCGTATGTACAGCCGCAGTTGGAGTTCATGCGGGCGCTTCCGCCGATCCTGGTGATCCCGCCGATGATCCTCGTCCTGGGCACCGGCGACACCATGAAGATCGGGGTCATCGCGGCCTCGGCGCTCTGGCCGGTGCTGCTGGCCGCCGTCGACGGGGCGCGCTCGGTCGAGCCGGTCCGCGACGACATGGCCCGGGTCTTCGGGCTCGGCCGGTGGGCCCGGTTCCGCTGGGTCGTCCTGCCCACCGCCGTACCGCACATCTGGGGCGGTGTGCAGGCCGCGATGCCCATCGCCTTCGTCGTCATGATCGCCTCGGAGTACTACTCCAGCACCAACGGCCTGGGCTACTTCCTCTCGCAGACCTCGACCAGCTTCCGGCTGGCCGACATGTGGTCGGCGATCGTGCTGCTCGGCGTGATCGGCGTCGCCGTGAACTCGCTGGTGGCCTACGCGGGCCGTCGGCTCGACAGGAGATTCGGAGAGTACACAGATGGCTGAGACCGCACCGCCGCCCGCCGTCGCGCCCGCCGCGGCGCCGGCCGGCCGCACACCGATCCTGGAGGTCGACGGGCTCCGCAAGGGCTACGGCGGCGACCCCGTCCTGGACGGCATCAGCCTCCAGGTCTTCGAAGGCGAATTCGTCTCCGTCGTCGGCCCCTCGGGCTGCGGCAAGACCACCATGCTGCGCTGCCTGGCCGGCCTGCTGCCCTTCGAGTCGGGCACCGTCCGCATCGACGGCGCCGCCGTCACCGGCCCGCCCGCCACCCTCGGCATCGTCTTCCAGGACTACAGCCGCTCCCTGCTGCCCTGGCTGAGCGTCCGGGACAACGTCCGCCTGCCGCTGCGCTACCAGGCGATCTCCAAGAAGCAGGCCGCCGCGCAGGCCGACGAGGCCCTGGAGTCGGTGGGGCTCGCGGCCGACGGGCACAAGCGGCCCTGGCAGCTCTCCGGCGGCATGCAGCAGCGCGTCGCCATCGCCCGCGCCCTCGCCTACCGCCCCCGCCTGCTGCTGATGGACGAGCCCTTCGCCTCCGTCGACGCGCAGACCCGGGTCGAGCTGGAGGACCTCATGCTCCGGCTCTGGAGCGAGCGCGCCATGACCATCGCCTTCGTCACGCACGACATCGACGAGGCCATCTACCTCGGCGACCGCATCGTCGCCCTGACCCGCCGGCCCACCGGCATCCGGGAGACCATGACCGTCGACCTGCCCCGGCCCCGCGACCAGATCGCCACCAAGGCCACCGAGCGGTTCGCCGAACTGCGCGCCTCGGTCTTCACCGCGCTCGGCCACCACGAGGAGGCCGCCGGATGAGCCGCCCGGTGCTGTCGCTCGGATGCGGCGACTACGAGATCATGCGCGGCCTGGTGGACGGCACCGTCCGCCCCGACGGCTTCGACCTCAACGCGCTGACCCAGGACAAGGAACGGATCTTCCGGCTCGACCGGCGCGACGAGGTCGACATCTGCGAACTCAACGTCGTGCAGTACCTCCGCGCCCGCGAGCGGGGCGAACCGCTCACCGCCCTCCCCGTCTTCCCGCACCGCCGCTTCCGGCACGGCTCGGTCTTCGTCAGGGCCGGCAGCGGCATCGAGACCGTCGCCGACCTGGAGGGCAGGGCCGTCGGCATCGGCGGGTTCGAACCGGCCGCGGCTGTGTGGCTCCGGGGCATCCTCCAGGACGAACACGGGCTGCGGCTCGACCGGGTCGACTGGCAGGACGTGTTCGGGAGCTTCGGGCGGCTGCCCGACGGCCAGGACGCGCCGCTCGACCCCGCCGACAGCGCCGCGCGCCACCGCATCGACGCGCTGCTGGACACCGGGGCCGTCAGCGCCACCGTCTCCGCCTACAACCCGCCGTCGTTCCTCGCCGGGGACCCCTCGATCGTCCGGCTCTTCCCCGACTTCCCGGCGGTGGAGCGGGCGTACCACGCCAGGACCGGGGTCTTCCCGGTCATGCACGTACTGACGATCCGTCAGGAGATCGTCGACCGCCACCCCTGGGTCCCGGCCAGCCTGATGGCCGCCTGCACGGCGGCCCGGCGCCAGGCCATGCGGCGGCTGCGCAACCCGCGCGCCCTGCCCCTCGCCTTCGTCCAGGACGTCTGGCGCGAGCAGGACGCGCTGCTCGGCGACGACCCCTGGCAGTACGGCCTCACCCCCGGCAACGTCCGGGCGATGGAACTGATCGTCCGCTACGCCCGGGAACAGGGCATCACCACCGGCAGCCCGTCGGTGGACTCCCTCTTCACCCCCGTCGACGCCGAGCCGAGCGGCGACACCACGATCATCTAGCCGAACGGAGGCTTGACCATGAAGGTGGTCATCATCGGCGCGGGCATCGGCGGCCTCGCCGCGGCGGTCGCGCTGCGCCGGGCCGGGCAGCACGTCACCGTGCTGGAGCAGGCCCATCGGATCAGCGAGGTCGGCGCCGGCATCGGCCTGGGCCCCAACGCCGTCGGCGCGCTCACCGCCCTCGGGATCGCGCCCCGCCTGTCCGCCGACGTGTCCCTGCCCACCTGGACCACCCGCCGCCGCTGGCAGAACGGGGCGGAACTCTTCAAGGCCCCGCTCGGCACGACCGTGCGGACGTACGGCCACCCCTTCTGGTTCGCGCACCGCGGCGACCTGCAACGCGCCCTGCTGGAGGCCGCGACCGCCCCCGAGGGACCGGACGACGCCGGACCGCCGGCGGAGGTCCGCCTCGACAAGTGCGTCACCGACGTCGACCCCGCCACCGGACGCGTCACCACCCGCGGCGGCGAGGTCTTCGCACCCGACGCCACCGTGGGCGCCGACGGCATCCGCTCGGTCGTACGGCGCGAGCTGTTCGACGGCAGGGAGGCCACCTACTCCGGGCACAGCGGCTTCCGCACCCAGGTCCCGGCGGAACGCGTCGCCGGCGAGCCGGGACTCGGCGAGTTCGTCGAGCGCAACAGCTTCGAATCGTGGCTCGGCCCCGGCGCGCACGTGGTGCACAGCCCCTTCCGGCGCGGCTCGGTCATCAACATCACCGCCTGCATCGAGACCCCCGCCATCCCCTCCGGAGCGACCTCGGCACCGGTCGGCGTCGACGAGACCCTGGACCACCTGGACGGCTGGCACGAACCGCTGCGGCGCCTGGTCGCCGCCGGCAACGGCGTCGTCCGCTACGACATCCACACCCAACCGCCCCTGGAGAACTGGATCGCCGGGCGCGTCTGCCTGCTCGGGGACGCCTGCCACCCCATGCTGCCCTACCTCGGGCAGGGCGCGGCCCAGGCCATCGAGGACGGACAGGCGCTCGGCGCGGCCTTCGCGGCGGCCCCGGACCCGGACACCGCCTTCCGCCTCTTCCAGGACCTGCGGCTGGAACGCGCCAACCGGGTGCAGGCGCTCTCCGGCGCCAACGCGACCACCTTCCACCTGCCCGACGGCCCGGCCCAGCGCGACCGCGACCGGGGCGTGGCCCAGGGTCACATCGACGCCGAGGTCAGCGCCTGGCTGTGGCAGTACCAGGACCCGGCGGGAGCCGTGGCCAGGACCGGGCCCGCCACGGCGGGACGGCACCGAGACAAGGAATGAGAGCCCCCATGGACATCACCCGAGCCTTCGACTTCACCGGCCACAAGGCCGTGCTCATCGGCACCGGCATCGGCATCAACGGCCCCGAGGACCTGGCGAGTTCCGCCGCCGTGCAGTTCGCCCGGTGCGGCGCCGAGGTCGCGGTCGTACAGGCCACGAGGGAGGCGGCGGACGCCGCCGAGGCCGCCGTGCGCGAGGCGGGCGGCACGCCCCTCGTCTTCGTCAACGACCCCCGCGACCCCGCGGCCGTCGCGCGGATCGCCGAGCGGCTGCCGGCCGGCTGGGAGAGCGTCGACACGCTGGTGACCCACCACTTCGCCAACGACTTCGGCCGCTTCCCCGACCTGAGCGTCGAGCAGTTCGAGGAGACCGTACGGATCAACCTGACCGGCGTGTACGCCGCGTCCCAGGCGTTCCTGCCGCACCTGAAGGCGTCCTCGCGGGCGTCCATGGTGCACGCCGGCTCGATCGACGGCACCCACGGCAACCCCAACGTCGTCAGCTACTCCGCCTCCAAGGGCGGCGTGCACAGCCTCATCCACGTCCTGGCCGCCGAGTTGGCGCCGCTGGGCATCCGCGTCAACGGCATCGCGCGGGCGGGCTCGTCGGCGATGCCGCTCAACGACGCGGTGGTCGCCGAACTCGGCCGCGCGACCCCCCTGCGTCCCGTGGCCCACCCCGACGAGTACGCCGCCGCCGTCCTCTACCTCGCCTCGCCGGCGGCCGGTTACGTCACCGGGGCGGTGCTGCCCGTCGACGGCGGACGGACCGCCGCCACGCCCGGCTGCTCCCCGGGCTACACCGGCTACCGGCACTGACATTCGGCACTTTCCAAGGAGGGAGAGATCGTTGCGTATCGCCAACGTGGCCGGACGGGTCGCGGTGCTCGGCCCCGAGTCGGCCGTGTTCGACGTCGCCGAGTGCTCCGGCGGCCGGTTCGGGCCCGACCCGCGGGCACTGCTGGAGGAGTGGGACGCGTTCCTGCGCTGGTACGAGGGGGCCGGCCCGTTCGGCGGTGGCACCGGCACCCCGCTGGACCCGGCGCTGCTGCGGGCCCCGGTGGACACGCCCCGGCAGGTCTTCGCGGTCGGCCTCAACTACGTCGACCACGCCGCGGAGATCGGCATCCCCCTCCCGGCGGAGCCCAGCGTCTTCACCAAGTACCCGTCCTGTCTCACCGGCCCCTACAACGACATCCGGCTGGTGGACGGTCCCTGCGACTGGGAGGTCGAACTCGTCGCCGTTGTCGGACGGCCCGCGTACCGGGTCTCGCCCGAGGCGGGGTGGGACCATGTCGCCGGGCTGACCATCGGGCAGGACGTCTCGCAGCGCGCCCTCCAAGTGGCCGGGCCCTCACCGCAGTTCAGCCTCGCCAAGTCCTTCCCCACCTTCGGCCCGCTCGGCCCGTGGATGGTCACGCCCGACGAGCTGGGCGACCGCGACGACCTCGGGCTGGGCTGCTCGGTCAACGGGGAGACGGTGCAGGACGGGCGCACCGCGGAGCTGGTCTTCCCCATCCCCGAACTGGTCTCCCGGCTCTCCCACATCGTGCCGCTGCTCCCGGGCGACCTCATCTTCACCGGCACCCCCTCGGGGGTCGGCGCGGCCCGCCGGCCGCAGCGCTTCCTCGCCCCCGGCGACGTGGTGGAGTCCTGGGTGGAGGGCATCGGCCGGCTGCGCAACACCTGCGCCCCGGCGGAGCACCCCGCCCTGACCGGGACGGCGGCCGGTCATGTGGAGTGACTTCTCCTACGAGGCCCTGCCGATGCGCGTCACCTTCGGACCCGGGCGGCTCGCGGCCCTCCCCGAGGAGGCCGGCCGGCTCGGCCTGCGCAGGCTGCTGGTGCTGTCCGGCCCGGTGCAGGAGGAACTGGCGCACCGGGTCGCCGGCCTCCTCGGGGCGCGGGCGGCGGGGGTGTTCGCCGGCGCCCGGATGCACGTCCCCGCCGCCACGGCCCGCGCCGCGCGGGAGCGGGCCGCCGAGCTGGGTGCCGACGGCTGCGTGGCGGTGGGCGGCGGCTCCGCGATCGGGCTCGGCAAGGCCGTGGCCCGCGACACCGGCCTGCCGGTCATCGCCGTGCCGACGACGTACTCCGGCTCGGAGATGACGCCGGTGTGGGGTCTGACCGAGGACGGCGTCAAGCGCACCGGCCGCGACCCGGCCGTCCTGCCGCGCAGCGTCGTCTACGACCCGGAGCTGACGCTCGGCCTGCCGGTGCCGATGTCGGTCGGCAGCGGCATCAACGCGCTGGCCCACGCCGTCGAGGGCCTCTACGCCCCCGACTGCTCGCCGGTCGTCGCCTTGATGGCGGAGGAGGGGGTGCGCCTCATGGCCGGGGCGCTCCCGCGCGTCGCCGCCGACCCCGCCGGGCCCGAGGGGCGCGGCCGGGCGCTGCGGGCCGCGTGGCTGTGCGGTGCCGTCCTGGGCGCCACCACCATGTCGCTGCACCACAAGCTCTGCCATGTGCTCGGCGGCACCTTCGACCTGCCCCACGCCGAGGTGCACACGGTGGTCCTGCCGCACGTCCTCGCCTACAACGCCCCGGCCGCCCCCACGGCGGCCGGGGCCCTGGCGCGGGCGCTCGGATCGGACTCCGCGGCCACCGCGCTGTGGGAGCTGGGGCGCACGCTGGGCGCACCGTCCTCGCTGGCCGCGCTCGGCATGGACGCCGGGCGGCTGCCGGAGGTGGTGGACCAGGTGCTGGCCGTGCCGTACGCGAACCCGCGGGTGCCGACCCGTGAGGAGCTGACGGGGCTGCTGGGGCGGGCGCAGCGGGGGGACCGGCCGGAGTGAGCGGAGCCGGAGGCTCCGGTGCGACGGGCCGGGGGAGGCGGGGCAGCGCGAGGCGGGGCCGGGGGAGGCGGGCGTCGTGCGCCGCGCCGCCGCCCGGCCCCGGCGCGTCAGGCCGCCGGGCCCGCCACGAGGGGGACGTCGAGGCGGGCGGCGAGGTCGGCGAAGGAGATGCCGAAGGTCTCGGTGACGACCGCGCCCTCCGGGCCCACGAGGAAGGTGGCGCGGTCCGTGTAAACACGGTTGACGCACGCCTTGCCTGTGAGCGGATAGGTGCACTCCGGCACGAGCTTGGGCGTCCCGTCCTTGGCGAAGAGCGTCATCATCACGAAGATCTGCCGGGCGCCGACCGCGAGGTCCATCGCGCCGCCGACCGCCGGGATGGCATCGGCCGCACCGGTGTGCCAGTTGGCCAGGTCGCCGGCGGCCGAGACCTGGAACGCCCCGAGCACGCAGACGTCGAGGTGGCCGCCGCGCATCATGGCGAACGAGTCGGCCTGGTGGAAGTAGGCGGCTCCGGGAAGCTCGGTGACGGCGGTCTTCCCGGCGTTGATCAGCTCGGGGTCGATCTGCTCGCCCCGGGCGGCGGGGCCCATGTGGAGCATGCCGTTCTCGGTGTGCAGGACCACGCCCGAGGCCCCGGGGAGGTGGTCGGCGACCAGGGTCGGCTGCCCGATGCCCAGGTTGACGTAGGAGCCCCGCGGGATGTCGCGGGCCACCCGCGCGGCCAGTTCGTCCCGGGTCAGGGGGCCGCGGTCGAGGTGCTCGGCCGGTGCGGTTGCGGTGCTCATGGGGTCGGTACCACCTTCACGACGCGGTCCACGTAGATGCCGGGGGTCACGATCGCCTCCGGGTCCAGGCCGCCGGTCTCGACGACGTCCCGCACCTGCGCCACGACGGTGGTCGCGGCGGTGGCCATGACCGGCCCGAAGTTCCGTGCGGTCTTGCGGTAGACGAGGTTGCCCATCCGGTCGGCCCGGTGGGCGCCGATCAGCGCGAGGTCGCCCTTGATCGGGTACTCCAGGACGTGGGCGCGGCCCGCGATCTCGCGGGTCTCCTTGCCCTCGGCCAGCAGCGTGCCGGCGCCGGTGGTCGCGTAGAAGGCGCCGATGCCCGCTCCGGCGGCCCGCAGCCGCTCGGCGAGGGTGCCCTGCGGGACCACCTCCAGCTCGATCCGTCCCTCGCGGTAGAGCCGGTCGAAGACCCAGGAGTCGCTCTGCCGGGGGAAGGAGCAGATCATCTTGCGGACCCGGCCCGCGGCCAGGAGCGCCGCCAGGCCGGTGTCGCCGTTGCCCGCGTTGTTGGAGACCACGGTCAGTCCGGACGCGCCCTGCCGGATGAGCGCCTCGACCAGTTCCACCGGCATCCCGGCCATGCCGAAGCCGCCGATGAGCACGGTCGCCCCGTCCTCGACGCCGGAGACCGCCGCGTCGACGTCGTCGCAGATCCGTACGGTCACAGCGGCCTCGCACAGAGGTCGGGGGCTCCGTCGCGCGACGGTGGGGCGCAGGGTATGCGCGGGAACACGCAGAGGTGATTGTCGGCCATGACCTCACGCTAGGAGGCCAGGGTTTATCGTGTCCAATACTGGATGAGGCGGCTTTTATCGGCGCTGCTTATAAGTAATGCCCAGCGAGGAGCGATATGGAGATCCGGCAGGTCCGCTACTTCCTCGCCCTGGCCGAGGAACGCCACTTCGGCCGCGCGGCGGCCCGCGTGAACGTGGCCCAGCCCGCCTTGTCCCAGCAGATCAAGCAGTTGGAACGCCAGGTCGGCAGCACGCTCTTCGACCGCTCCACCCGCCACGTCGCCCTCACCGAGGCCGGCCGCCACCTGCTGACCCACGCGCGGTCGATCCTCGGCGAGGTGGAGCGCGCCGAGGCCCACATGGCGGCGCTCGCCTCCGGCCAGGCCGGCCGGGTCTCGGTCGGCTTCGTCGGCACCGCCACCTACGACGTCCTGCCGCGCGTCGCCCGCACGGTGCGCTCCCGGCTCCCCGGCGTCTCGCTGGAACTCCGCGGGGAGCTGCTCGTACCGGAGTTGGTGCAGGGCCTCGCGGACGGCACGTACGACCTCGCGGTGCTGCGGACCGACGACCACCTCGACGCCGCCGTCGAGGTCACCCCCCTGAGGACCGAGCGGCTGGTGGCGGTCCTGCCCACCCGGCACCCCCTGGCCCGGCATCCCCGGGTCCCCCTCGCCGCACTCGCCGACGAGCCCTTCGTCGTCCACCCCTCCCAGGCCCGGTCGACCATGTACGCCTGGGTCCTCGGCGCCTGCGCGCGGGCCGGTTTCCGCCCCGCCACCCTGGTCGAGGTCGGCGAGACGGCGACGCTGGTCGTCTTCGTCGCCGCGGGCCACGGCGTCGCCCTGGTCCCGGAATCGGTGCAGAGCCTCAGACTCGACGGCGTCACCTACGTGCCCCTGGCCGAACACGAACCCGTCACCCTCGCCCTCGCCCGCCGCTCGCACCCCGACCCCCCGGTGGTCGACCGCGTCGCCGACGTCATCGAGACCTCCGTACGGCGCTGAACACCGGCGGAGAGCCGGGCCGGGCCGGCACGGGTCCCGGTGCCGGTGCTCGGGCCGTGGGGTGGGGGTGCGTGGGGGGCGTCGACACGCCACCGGGTGGAGGCCGACGGGAGAAGGCCGGGCTCGGGCGGGAGAATGCCGGGTGGGGCCACCGAGCGGGCGCAGGGGCGAGGCGGGTCCGCCGGCGGAGTCCGCCGCCCGCCCGATCCGCCCTTCCCGAGGAGTGCGACCCCGAGGAGTGCGACGTGCAGCGTGATGCGGGGTACGGCGGCCGTGTGCCGGGTCTGCTGCTGCGGACGCACACGGCGCTGCGTATGGCGACCGACCTGGTCACGGAGGGCGGAGAGGCACGGCGCGAAGGCCGACTGACCTCCCTGGCAAAGTCCCTGGGCGGGCTGCGCGGTGACGTCGAGGACCTGACGTCGGCGGCGCTCGGCGCCCCGCCGCCGGAGGGGGAGCGGCAGGCGGTCCTGGCCGCGCTGTCCGTGCGGGGCGACGTGGACCGTATCGCCGTGTTGATCGGGGAAGCGGGCGACATCGCGCGGCAGCGCGGGCCCGCACCGGTCGCCAAAGCCGTCCGGGCTCCCCTGCGGGAACTCGGCGAGGCGTGCCTGCACGTGGTGGCGCAGGCCCACGACGTCGTCGAACTGTCCGGCCCCGCAGGTGTGTTGGACCGGGACATGGCGGATGTCGCCGCGCGGCGGCGGAGCCTCACCCGCCTGCTCCTGGCACGCGACACGGAGTGCCCCGTGCGCGACGCCGCCCACGCCATGGTGCTGGGCCGCTGCCTGGAGGAGTGCGCCTGGCGGGCCACGGCGCTCGCCGGTGTCGTCGTACGCCTGCGCGAAGCCGCCGTCCGCTGAGGCGGCCACAGCGTTCCCGGACACCGCGACGACCGCCGGAGCGAACCTCTCCTTCGGGGCTTACCGTGGCAAAGGGCCTCACCTCGGAGGAGTAGGGAGGGCATGGGCATGTCCAGCGGTTCCCTGTCCGGCTGCCGGTTCTGGATCGACCGGGGCGGGACCTTCACGGACGTGGTGGTCCGCCTGCCCGACGGCCGGCTACGGGCCCGCAAGCTGCTCTCCGAGAACCCCGGCCGCTACCGGGACGCGGCCGTCGAGGGCATCCGCGCCCTGCTCGGCCTGGCCCCGGGCGAGCCGATCCCCCGGGGAGCCGTGCACAGCGTCCGCATGGGGACCACCGTGGCGACCAACGCCCTGCTGGAGCGCGCCGGTGAACGCACGGCCCTGGTGATCACCCGTGGCTTCGGCGACGCCCTGCGCATCGGCTACCAGAACCGCCCCCACCTCTTCGCCCGCCGGATCGACCTCCCCGAACCGCTCTACGAACGCGTCATCGAGGTGGACGAACGCGTCACCGTCGAGGGAGAGGTCCTGCGCCCGCCCGACCTCGCCGCCCTCGCCACCGAGCTGAGGCGCGCGTACGACGACGGCATCCGCGCCGTGGCGGTGGTCTGCCTGCACAGCGCCCTGCACCCCGCGCACGAGCGGATCATCGGCGAGAGGGCCGCCGCCACCGGGTTCACCCAGATCTCCCTGTCCAGTGACGTCGGACCGCTCACCCGGCTCGTGCCGCGCGGTGACACCGCAGTGGTCGACGCCCACCTCTCCCCGGTCCTGCACCGCTACGTGCGCGATGTCGCGCGTGAACTGCCCGGCGTACGGCTGGCGTTCATGCAGTCCAACGGAGGACTGGCCGCCGCGGACCACTTCCGGGGGACCAACGCCGTGCTCTCCGGCCCGGCCGGGGGCATCGTCGGCATGGCCCGCCTGTCGCGGCAGGCCGGACACGACCACGTCGTGGGCTTCGACATGGGCGGCACCTCCACCGATGTCTCGCACTACGCGGGCGAGTTGGAACGGACCCCCGTCACCCGCATCGCCGGGGTCCGCCTCCAGGTGCCGATGCTGGACATCCACACCGTCGCCGCGGGCGGGGGCTCCGTCCTGCGCTTCGGCCACGGGCGGTACCAGGTCGGCCCCGACTCCGCCGGAGCCGCCCCGGGCCCCGCCAGTTACCGAGGGGGCGGGCCGCTGACGGTCACCGACGCCAACGTGATGCTCGGCCGCGTCCCGCCCGCCCACTTCCCGCACGTCTTCGGACCCGGAGGCGACCAGCCGCTCGACGAGGCGGTGGTGCGCCGGGAGTTCACCGCGCTCGCGGCCCGCATCCGCGCGGAGACCGGCGACACGAGGACACCCGAGGAGGTCGCCGAGGGCTTCCTCCGGGTGGCCGTCGCCAACGTGGCCGCAGCCGTCAAACGGATCTCCGTCCACCGCGGCCACGACATCCGTACGTACGCCCTGACGTCGTTCGGCGGGGCCGGTGGTCAGCACGCGTGCGCCGTCGCCGACTCGCTCGGCATCCGCACCGTCCTCGTACCCCCGTTCGCCGGGGTGCTCTCCGCGCTCGGCATCGGGCTCGCCGACCTCACCACCCTGCACGAGCAGGCGATGGAAGTCCCCCTGGACGAGGCCCACATGAGCGACGTCCGGGCCGTCGCCGACCGGCTCGAACGCGCCGCCCGCACCGCGCTCGCCGACCAGGAGGTCCCCGACGACAGCGTCCGCGTCACCCGCACGGCCCGCCTGCGCTACGACGGGACGGACACCCCCGTGACCGTCGCGCTCGCCCACGCCGACGCCATGACACGGGAGTTCGCCGACCGCCACCGCGGGCTCTACTCCTTCCTGCTGGACCGGCCGGTCGTGGTCGACTCCCTCTCCGTCGAGGCCCGGGGGGTGACCCCGCAGCCCGACCCGCGCCGCCTCACCGCCGAGACACCTCCGTACGACGACGAGGACACCGCGCCCACCACCCGCCTCCACGTCGACGGCGCCTGGCGGACCGTCCCGCTGCGCGAGCGTGAACGGCTGTGCCCCGGAACGGTGTTGCGGGGGCCCGCCGTGATCACCGAGGCGCACGCGACCACCGTCGTCGACCCCGGCTGGCAGGCCGGCGTCACGGACGGCGGCCATCTGCGCCTGACCCGCTTCGCCACCGTGCCCCGGGAGGAGACGGGGACCGAGGCCGACCCGGTCATGCTGGAGATCTTCAACAGCCAGTTCGTCTCCGTCGCCGAACAGATGGGGGCCCGCCTCGCGGCCACCGCCCAGTCCGTCAACATCAAGGAACGGCAGGACTTCTCCTGCGCCCTCTTCGACCCCGACGGCCGCCTCGTCGCCAACGCGCCCCACATCCCCGTCCACCTGGGCTCCATGGGAACCGCCGTCCGGGAGATCGTCCGCCGGCGGGCCGGGACCATGCGGCCCGGAGACGCCTACGCCGTCAACGACCCCTACCACGGGGGGACCCACCTGCCCGACATCACCGTGATCACCCCCGTCTTCGGGGAACCGGGCACCCCGCACGCCGGCGACATCCTCTTCCACGTCGCCTCCCGCGGCCACCACGCGGAGATCGGCGGCCTCACCCCCGGCTCGATGCCCGCCGACAGCCGCCGCATCGAGGACGAGGGCGTCCTCTTCGACAACTGGCTGCTCGTCCAGGACGGCCGGCTGCGGGAGGCCGAGACCCTGGACCTGCTCACCGGCGCCGCGCACCCCTCCCGCGACCCCGCGACCAACCTCGCCGACCTGCGCGCCCAGATCGCCGCCAACGCCAAGGGCGTCGACGAGGTGGCCCGCATGATCCGCCACTTCGGCCTCGACGTCGTCCAGGCGTACATGCGGCACGTCCAGGACAACGCCGAGGAGGCGGTCCGCCAGGCCCTCGACACCCTCACCGGCGGCGCGTACCGGTACGAGACCGACTCCGGGGCCGTGATCGCCGCCCGGATCACCCTGGACCGCGCCGAACGGAGCGCGACCGTCGACTTCACCGGGACCTCGCCGCAGCTCGGCACCAACTTCAACGCGCCGTCCTCGGTCGTCACGGCCGCCGTGCTCTACGTCTTCCGCACGCTCATCGCCCAGGACATCCCGCTCAACGACGGCTGCCTGCGCCCGCTGCGCGTCATCACGCCGGAGGGCTCCCTGCTCGCCCCCGCCGCGCCCGCCGCCATCGTCGCCGGCAACGTCGAGACCTCCCAGGCCGTCACCGGAGCCCTCTACGCGGCCCTCGGCGCCCAGGCGGAGGGCAGCGGCACGATGAACAACGTCACCTTCGGCAACGAGCGTCACCAGTACTACGAGACGGTCGCCTCGGGCGCCGGGGCCGGGCCCGGCTTCCACGGCGCCTCGGCGGTCCAGACCCACATGACCAACTCCCACCTGACCGACCCCGAAGTGCTGGAGCTGCGCCTGCCCGTGCTGGTCGAGGAGTTCTCCGTACGGAAGGGCAGCGGCGGCGCGGGACGGTGGCACGGCGGTGACGGTGTGGTGCGCCGGATTCGCTTCCGGGAGGCGATGACCGTCAGCGTGCTCTCCGGACACCGCCGGGTCCCGCCGTACGGCATGGCCGGCGGGGAACCGGGCTCCCTCGGCGCGCACCGCGTGGAGCGGGCCGACGGGACCGTCGTCCCCCTGGCCGGCTGCGACCGCGCGCAGGTGGGGCCGGGGGACGTGTTCGTCCTGCTCAGCCCTGGCGGCGGTGGCTATGGGAGCCCGGTACCGCGGGCTCCGTAGGCGGAGGGGGCACCCAGGACCGGGGCCTGCCTACTCCGCCGCACGCGTTGCCGCGCCGCGCATGCTGTCCGATGGTGGTGGTGGGGTGGTGGTTCCCCGGAGGCGACGGCGGGCGGCGCGGCCCGGCGCCTGGGCGGAAGAGCCCCTTCCAGGGACCTTCGGCCCAGTGACCAGGGCCCCCGCCGGTTCCACGGTGGGAGGTGGAGGGGCCGGACGAACCCGCCGGTGACGCGCCCACGCGACGGGACGGAAAGCGAGAAGGTGGCGCAGATGTCCGACGCGACGACCACCGACCTCTACGAAGTGACGATGGCCATGGCCTACCTGCGGGAGGGCATGACCGGCGAGGCGACGTTCAGCCTCTTCGTCCGCGACCTGCCCGCCCGGCGGGGTTTCCTGGTCGCCGCGGGGCTGGAGTCCGCCCTCGACCACCTCGGCAGTCTACGGATCGGGCCCGAGGACGTCCGCGCCTTCGCCTCCGCGCTGCACCGGCCGCCGCAGGACCTGGAGCCCCTGCTCGGCCTGCGGTTCACCGGCCGGGTGCGGGCGGTGCCGGAAGGGCGCGTCGTCCTCGCCGGGGAACCCCTCCTGGAGGTGACGGCACCGCTGCCGGAGGCCCAGTTGGCCGAGACGTACGTGCTCAACCAGCTCAGCCACCAGACGGCGATCGCCTCGAAGGCCGCGCGGTGTGTGCTCGCGGCCTCCGGCCGGCCGGTCGTGGACTTCTCGCTGCGCCGCACCCACGGCCCGCAGGCCGGCTTCCAGACCGCCCGCCTCGGGGCGATGACCGGGTTCGCCGGGACGAGCAACGTGGCCGCGGCCACCGCCCTGGACGTCCCCGCCGTCGGCACGATGGCCCACTCGTTCGTGGAGGCGTTCCCGGGCGAGGAGGAGGCGTTCCGCGCGTTCGCCCGCGCCCACCCCGGCCCCCTGACCCTCCTCGTGGACACCTACGACACCGAGGAGGGCGTCCGCGTCGCGGCACGCGTGCTGCGGGACCTGGACCGGGGGCCCGGCTGCGCCGTACGGCTGGACAGCGGCGACCTCGGGGCGCTGGCGGTGCGGGCTCGCGCCCTCCTCGACGAGGCGGGCCTGCCCGATGTGCGGATCACCGTCAGCGGGGGCCTGGACGAGTTCGCCGTGGACGACCTGGTCCGCTCCGGGGCGCCCATCGACGTCTACGCGGTCGGCACGCGCGTCGGGGTCTCGGCCGACGCGCCGTACCTGGACTCCGCGTACAAGATGGTGGAGTACGACGGCCGGCCGGTCATGAAGCTCTCGTCGGCGAAGGTGACGGCCCCCGGCCGGAAACAGGTGTTCCGGCGCCCCGGCGGCGCCGACGTGATCGCCCTCGCCGACGAACTGCCGCCGGACGACGGCGAACCCCTGCTGGAGACGGTGATGAGCGCCGGACGCCGTACGCGTCCGAGGCCCGCCCTCGGCGAGTCCCGGGAGCGGCTGGCCGCGGATCTCGCCGCGCTGCCACCGGCCGCCCGCCGGATACGGAACCCTCTCGCCCCGCGTGCGGCGTCCTCCGCGGCGCTGAACGCCCTGACCGTCCGTGTCCGGCGCCGCCTGGAGCGACGGACGGCGGCGCGGCCCCGCCCACCGGAGCCGGCCTCGTCCGGACTCCACCGGTCGCCCCCGAGCTGAGGAGGACAGCATGTCGCACACCGTCGAATGGAAGGTCCACCTCCACCTCTTCGAGGAAGAGGGCATGACGAAGGCCCGCGCGGTGGTCGACACCGGGACCAGGGTGGTCACCGGCCACGGGGCCGCCCACCGCAATCCGGTCGACCCGGACGTGCCCGAGATCGGCGACGAACTCGCGGCGGGCCGGGCCCTGTACGACCTCGGCCGACAGCTCACGAACCTCGCCGAGCGCGACCTCGACGGCGTACACGCGCCCCGGCCGGAACCCCGGCCGACCGTCGGCTGGCCGATGTGACCGGGGCCCACGGGGGACCCGGCCCCGGCGGCCCACCCACCCGTCCCGGGCGGGCGTTCCCGACCGGGCGAGCCAAGGAGGATGACCGATGACGCACCCCGCACACCGTGGCCGGGGTCCGCTCTTCCCACGGGACCCCTTCCACGAGCTGGAGGAACTCCGCGCGCGGATGGACCAGCTCACGCGCTCGACCTTCCCCTTTCCCGGCGGCGGTTTTCCCGGGGGCGGCGAGGAGGACGCCTGGGCCCCACCGGCCGACGTCGAGGACACCGAGGACGCCTACGTACTGGAGCTGGAACTTCCCGGCGTGGAGAAGGAACAGATCACCGTGGAGGTCGACGGCGGCGAACTCGGCGTCCACGGCGAGATCAAGGAAAGGGCACGCACCGGCGTGGTCCGCCGCCGCACCCGGCACGTCGGCCGCTTCGACTACCGCACCACCCTGCCACCGAACGCCGACACCGACCACATCACCGCAGACCTCGCCGACGGCATCCTCACCGTACGCGTCCCGAAGGCCGCAGGAACCAGCCCCCAGCGCATCGAAATCACCGACTGAGCCGGCTGAAACCTCCTACCGGTTGGTGGCCACGCCCCCGGTCGTCGCCGCGTCGCGGGGGTCTGAGCATCCGGCACATGGGTCGCGCCGCCTGAAGATCTTCAGCCGGACAGGACCCGTCAGTGAACCGCGAACGGGGAACTACGCTGGACGTAGATCACTTCAGTTCCCGTTAGGTGGCTACTTGGATGATCGTGCGGCTCGGCGGAGCGGATATCCGCTGACGATCCCTGACGCGCTCCTCGACAGCGATGCCACATGTTTCCCGAGATTCTAGGTGAGCTGATCGATCACTACGCATTGACGATTCGTACCTGGAAGTGACAAGCAAATTGACCGGACATGAAATCTAGCCATTCACCCACTCGGAAGGCTCCAATGGGCGGCGAGGAGCTCAGCGCAGAACAGGTCCGTGAGATTGTTGGTTTCGTTGATGTCGAGGCACCGCCGCCTCGGGGTGAACCGACCGCTCACTTCATCTTTGGAACGAACCAGAGTCGGCCGGCCGAAATCGCGGCAGAGCGATACCACAAGGGGCTGGCGCCGCTGATCATCGTAAGCGGCGGGATCAATCGGCATACCGGAATTGTGGAAGCGGACGAGTTTCGCAAGCTTCTTGTTGGGCGCGGAGTTCCTGATTCTGTTGTCCGATGCGAGGATCAGGCTGCCAACACGTGGCAGAACGTGGAGTTCTCTCTTCCCTATGTGCGGGAAGCTGTGGAATCCGGTTTGAAGGTCACGGCCATCAGTAAGTGGTACCACCGTCGCACTGTTCACTGTCTGGCGACTCTGGTTCCGGAACTCGACTCCTTCTACGCCCTCTCTTGGGAGCCTGTCTATGCGGGCAAGGTGGTCAGTCGTGTCGCTTGGCCCTCTATTCCGGACGGCAGGCGTCGAGTGATCCGGGAATGGGAGGAAGTGTCCCGGCGTGTCACGGAGGGGAGCTTCAAAAGCGTGAACCTTGTCGATGGTATTTGGCGAACCTGATGTAAGCCGCGACCACTTGTCGGAGGAAGGAGCGCCGCCTCGGGGTGCCGGCCCCTATCGGCCCCGCCGTGCTCGCAGGATCAGGCGGTCGGCGTTCTCGTCGTAGGGGCGGGCGTCGAAGCCGCCGTGGATCTCCACCTGCTCGAAGCCCGTCTCCTCGGCCATCGCGCGCAGTTCCACCGCGCTGTACACGAACCAGACCAGCGTGGCCCGCGTGACGTGGTCGCCGCGGACCAGGACCCAGTCGCTGCGCAGCCGGGCCCAGTCGTCCAGGACGGTGTCGGTCTGCACCATGAGGTCGTCGCCGCGCCGCACCACCTTGGGCGGGGTGACCTTGCGGGCCAGGAGTTCCTTGCCGGCGAGGTCGAGGACGAGGGTGCCGCCGGGGGCGAGGCAGTCGTACATGGTGCGCAGGACTTGGGCGTTGTCGGCGGGGTCCTCGAAGTAGCCGAAGGACGTGAACAGGTTGAGGACGACGTCGAAGCGGCCCGGCGCCGTGTACTCCCGGGCGTCGGCCCGTACGTAGGTGACCGGGGCGCCCGCGTCGGCCGACCGTTTCCGGGCCCGCTCCAGCATCGCCGGGCTCAGGTCCACGCCCGTGACCGTGTGGCCCCGGCGGGCCAGCGGCACGGTGAAGAGCCCCGGGCCGCAGCACAGGTCGAGGACGCGGGAGCCGGGGGCGAAGGCCAGCAGCGGTGAGCTGTCCAGGAGTTCGTCGGCGTGCCGCTCGCGCTCCCCGGAGAACAGGAAGTCGTGGAACGCTGTCCAGAAGTCATCGTCCTGGAACCCGCCCGTCCGTGTCATGAGTACTCGACGCTCCTTCGCTGGTCGTGGGCTGTGGCTTGAGTGTGGGCCGGGGCGTGCCGCGGTCGCGGAACGCCAGTAGTACGGGCGGCAGCAGCAGGCACTGGGCGGCGGCGAGCAGCCAGAACCACTCGGTGTGGCCGACGCGTTCGCCGAGGCCGTAGAGCTGTCCGCCCAACAAGCCGCTCGCGCAGGCGCCGAGCCCGGCGGCGAGCCGCTGCTGCCCGAAGACGACCGCGTCGGAGCGGGTGCTGCGGCGCAGCGCCTCCAGATCGTTCTTGAGGAAGAGGAGGATGTCGCCGAGGGTGATCAGCGCCCCGCCGGCCGGCAGGGCCGCCCGGGTGCCGACGGCCAGGACGGCCAGTCCGGCCCCGAGCAGGAGGAAACCGGCGGTGAGGGCCGTCCCGTACGGCATGCGGCGGATGCGGTCGGCCGCGAGCGGCTGGACGACGATGACCAGGGTGAAGCAGAGCAGCAGCACGAGGCTGTAGAACTCGCTGGAGGCCCGCTCGACGGCGTACACCGCCAGGTAGTGCTGGAAGTGGAAGTAGAGGTAGAAGGCGAGCGCGTTGGCGGCGAAGGGCAGGACCGTCACTCCGGCGAGCAGGCCCCGGCCGGTCTCCGCGGGGGCGGGCCGGGAGTCGCCGGACGTCTCGGGGAGCCGGGTGTGGCCCGCGGTGACCAGGACGAACAGCGCGGTGACGGCGAGGAAGAGCCAGCCGGGCCGGGACAGGACGAAGGGACCGGCGATCAACGGCCCCACGGCCATGCCCGCGTTGAGCGCGGCGTTGCCCGCCGAGAGGAAGGCCGGGCGGCGCGCGTCGTCGACGCCGTGCACCAGGTACGCCTTGTTGGCGGGCAGGTAGAGCGCGGCGCCGCAGCAGGTGAGGAGCAGCGCGGCGACGGCGAGCGGCGGCCAGAGCAGGGTCAGCAGCAGGCCGACGAACCCGGCCGTGCGGATGACCAGCGCCCACAGCATCGTCCGGCGCAGCCCGATCCGCTCGGCGACGGCTCCGCCGACGATGCCGCCGGAGAACTGGACGAGGGAGGCGAGGGCGAGTACGACGCCGACCGCGCCGAGCCCCATGCCGAGCCGTTCGTGCAGGAACACCGACATGAACGGCAGCACCATGAAGCTGCCGAGCGGGATCAGGAACGAGCTGAGCAGCAGGAAGCGCAGCGGCCCGTCGAGGGTGCCGAGCGCCGACCGCAACCGCACGCCGTCCGCGCCGGGTTCAGCCACCGGACGCCTGCCGGGGGACCGGACCGGGATCGGGGCCGGGATCGGGGGCGGGGAAGGAGTCGGGGCCGGGGCCGGGGGCGGAGTCCGGGAACGGGTCGGTGAGCACGCGGACCGCGTTGGCGGCGGCCACCGCGTGATGGGTGGCGAGTTCGGCGGTCTCGGCCTCCGCGTAGACGATGCCGGCGTAGCCGCGGCTGTCGTCGAGGTGCTCGATCCGGTCCCCGGCGGACTTGACCGGGTACCAGGCGGGGGAGCCCGGCATGTCCGCCAGCCGTTCCGTGCCGGCGACCCCGGCGAAGACGCCGGGCGCGGCCGGGTAGCCGAGGACGAAGGCGACGGCGGGGCCGCCTGGCGGGTCGGTGTCCATCAGGCGGGGGCGGCGGCCGAGGGCGGCCTCGACCATCGCCTCGTACACGTTGACGCCGAGGGAGCGGCACAGGCCCTCGCCGACCAGGGCGCCCCCGATGCGGGGGTTGACCTCCACCACCTCGGGGCCGGCGGTGGTCAGGACGAACTCCACGTGGGCGAAGCGGTCGGTGTACCCGAGGACGGCGAGCACCCGGCCGAGCCATTCCTCCAGCGCGGCCCGCCGGGGCTCCGGGAAGGCCACGGGGAAGGCGGTGATCTCCTCCCGGAAGCGCGGTTCGGGGGACATCAGGCGGCTGGAGACGCCCAGCAGGCGGGTGGTCCCGGCCCAGGTGAGGGTCTCGGCGCTGTAGACGGGGCCGCTGAAGTAGGGCTCGGCGAAGAGCCGTCCCTTCAGCGGCCGTCCGGCCGACTGGTCGAGCGCGGCGTCGAGTTCGGCCTCGTCGCGGACCAGCCAGACGTTCTGGCTGCCGGTGCCGGCCGTGTCCTTGAGGATCGCGGGCAGGCCGGTCTCCTTGAGCAGCAGCTCGCGCAACCCGGCGCCGTCGCCGGGGGGTTCGACGGCCCGGCCGCGGGTGAGCCCGGCCCGGTGCAGCAGGGTGCGCACGGCCGCCTTGTCCCGGGCCAGCCGCAGGACGGCGGGGTCGAGTCCGGGCAGGCCCAGGCGGGCGGTGAGTTCGGCGCCGACCAGCGTCCAGGTGTCGGTGGAGCTGATCAGCCCGCGCAGGTCCGGCACACCGCGCAGCGCTCGCGTCACCCGCTCCACGTCGAAGGTGTCGGTCTCGACGACGTCCAGGGCGCCCGCGTCCAGCCGGTCCAACTCGTAGGCGTAGTAGGCCGGGTCGCGGGTGAGCAGGACCAGCCGTTCGCCGAGGGCACCGGCGGCGCGGACCAGGTGGCCGAGTCCGAAGGTGAGGGATTCCAGGCAGACGACGCTCACGCGGCCGGCTCCTTCCGGTGGTCCGGGCAGGCGGCCCGCTGCCAGGCCATCGTGGACCAGGGCATGGTCATCTCCTCGGGTGCGGTGACCTCGGCGGGTTTGAGGGCCGCCGGGTCGAGGGCCTCGGCGTGCCGGGCGAAGACCCGGTCCACGTAGCGGTGTCCGGTGTCGGCGCCGATCACCACATGCAGCCGGTCGGGGTGGCGGCGGGCCTCGTGGGTGGCGGCCAGGTACCCGGCGCCGGTGGACAGCCCGGCGAAGACGGCGTGCCGGCGCAGCAGGGCGACCGTGCCGGACATGGCGTGGGTGAAGTCGAGCCAGTGCAGGGTGTCGTAGAGGTGGTGGCGGACGTTGTCGAAGACGATCGACGAGCCGATGCCGGCGATGATCGCCTCGGGGTCGTGGTGGTCCTGGCTGCCGAAGGTGATGCTGCCGAAGGGCTGCACGCCGACCAGCCTGACCGAGGGGTCGGTGTCCCGGAGGCGTTCGACGAGGCCGCCGGTCGAGGCGCCGGAGCCGACGCCGCCGACGACGGTGAGGGCGCGGCCGGGGAAGGCGGCGGCGATCCGGTCGGCGACCTCGTGGTAGCCGAGGCAGTGGACGTCGTCGTGGTACTGCCGCATCCAGTGCCAGTCGGGGTGTTCGGCGAGGATCTCCTTCACCCGCCGCACGCGCAGCTCCTGGTCGAGTTTGAGGTTCCGGGACGGCGTGACCCGGTCGACGGTGGCGCCGAGGATCTCCAACTGGGCCCGGGTGGTGGCGTCGACGGTGGTGGAGGCCACGATGTGGCAGCGCGTGCCGTACCGGTGGCAGGCGAGGGCCAGGGCGTACGCGTAGATGCCGCTGGAGCTGTCGATCAGGGTCTGTCCCGGGCGGACGGTGCCCCGCTCCAGCAGCCGGCGGACGGCGGCGAGGGCCGAGTAGACCTTCATGGACTCGAACCGGAGCAGGACCAGGCCGTCGGTGAGCCGGACCAGGTCGGGGACCTTCAGGGCGTCGGCGATGTGGGGGTGGATCACCCGTAGCCTCCTTGGGCGAATGAGCACTGGTGGCCGAGCGAGTGGAAGAACGCGCGCAGGTCGGACGCGAGGGCGGCGTCGGGGCGCCGGCGGAAGAGGTAGCCGATGAGGGAACCGGTGTGGGCGACGAAGACGCCGTCGGCGCCGAACCGCTCGCGCCGCTCCAGCACCTGGCCGAACGTGGCCTTGGGCAGGACGCGTTGGGAGAGTACGGCGCTGGTGGTGGCGGCGCGGGCGACGACGGTGGGGTCGCCCGAGGCGAAGCCCTTCAGCAGCTCGGCCAGGCACTGTTCGTACTCCGGGCCGTGCCGCCGGTAGTGGGCGAGGAGCAGGCCGGTGACGGCGGCGGTGTCCACCGTGCCGGGTTCGGTGACGTAGGCGGTGTGGAAGCCGATGCCGGTGCCCAGACGCCGCACCACCCGGTGGCGGCCACTGAGGTGGAGCGCGAACTCGTCGAGGAACACGCTGTCGGACCGCTCGATCCGCGCGAGGACGCCCAGCACCACGTCGTTGTCGTACGGCAGGGCGAAGAGCCGGAACAGGCAGCGCAGCGTCGCCACGATGTCGGCGGTCGAGCTGGCCATGCCCACCCCGACCCGCAGCTCGGAGCGGGTGCTCCAGCGGCCGGGCGGCAGGGTGAGGCCGAAGTGCTCCAGGAAGAGCCGGACCGCGGTCGCCGAGCGCTCCCCGAGGGGCGGCGGCCCCGGGGCCCCGGCGCCGGGGGCGAAGGAGACCCACGTGCGCAGGCCGACGGGGAAGGACACCAGTGCGATGTCCGGGTCGGGGCCCGCGCGCAGGGGGCCCTGGTACAGCTCGCCGAGGGTGCCGTGGCAGACGCCGAAGACGCCGGTCTCCGGCGGCGGGGCCGGTGCCGGGCCGTGCCCGGCGGGCGTCAGCACGGCCCGGCCCGCTCGCCCCGCGCGGGGGGCGCCCCGCCGCGCCCGGCGCGGACTCGCGTGATCACGGACGGCTCCTCCTGTCGGTTCCTGACCCCGCGCCGACCGGGAGGAGACGCGGCCGTGCCGAGGCGCCGCCGTCCGTACCGCCAACCCAGTCCACGAGGTCGCCGCACCCACCCGTGCCGGTGGCACGGGCGCAGTGGCAGGTCTTCGGACTCGTGGGCGGGTCCGCCGGACCGTGAGCACACCGCGCGCCGGTGCTCGTGACCGGCGGGCCCGGTGCGCCTGGACGGCGTCCGTTCCCACTCACCGCTGCGGGACAGTCCCGGACTCGCACCGGGTTCCCTCTTGCGTCGCGCCGTTGCACGCCTGGCGGGCGGGCGGCGCGAACCGACTGCGTCACTCAGGGTAGGAGGCGCGGTGACGCTGCGACAGGGGGTGCTCGCGAGTTGTCCTGATGTGACGGGTACGGGAGGTGGCGGGAGGGGGCCGGGGGGACGTACGACCAGATCAGGCACCCCCTCTGGCTGGAAGAGGTCTCAACGGGATCGTTGCCCTGGGCCACACTGGTGCACCGGATTCTCGTCCGTACCAACCCATCGGTGACCAGTGCCGGGAGGCCACGGCATGCTTCCAGACGCGACACCCGAAGCGGGCGGTACGACCGCGCCGCCCACCCGCGGCCGGGGGTCCGCCGAGCGCGTCACGCTCCGCGCCGACCTGCGGGCCGCGGTGCCCGACGCGAGCGCGGCGGTGGTGGTCACCGCTGCGGTCTTCGCGTTCTTCTGGGCGCGGATGGAGTCGGGCACCTCGTCGACGGTCGCGGTCATGCCGTTCATGGACGACGCCCGCACCTACTGGATGTACCTGCTCAGCCAGGCGTTCGGCTGGTCGGGGCTGCTGTGGGCGTGGGGCACGGTCATGCTCGGGCTGCTGCTGTCGGGGCCGCGCCCCGCCCGTCTCCCGGTCTCGCGGCAGGTCCTGGAGCGCTGGCACCGCACCACCAGCCTGACCACGATGGCCCTGATGTTCGCGCACGCCCTGATGTTCGCGGCCGAACTGGTCCGCTACGAGGTCGAGTTGGGGTGGGCCGCGCGGCTGTGGGCCGGCTTCGCGGACAGCTTCGTACCCGGCTGGTACGACTCCGGCACCGGCCGGACGGCCATCCCCATCGGCCAGGGCGCCCTCTACCTGGCGATACCCCTCGGCCTGCTCTTCTACGTCCGGCACCGCATCGGCGCCAACACCTGGCGCAGGCTGCACCGTTTCGTCATCGTCGTCTACGTGCTCAGCGTGTGGCACACCCTCCTGTACGGCACCAACGTCTGGTACGGCGAATGGCCGCGCACCGTGCTGTGGCTGCTGCAACTCCCGGTCGCCGTCCTGCTGTTGGTGCGGCTGCTGCGGCCGGCCCGCCGAGGCGAGCGGCTCGGGGCCCCGGGCCGGCGCGGGGGTGGGTCCCTGCCGGGCTGGGCGCTGCGGGCCACCGGCCGGGCCGCCGCCGCGGCGGTCGTGATCGGGCTCCTCGCCGTGGTCGTCTCCGGTCACGACGGCGGCCGGGACCGCCCGGCCGACGCCCCGGCGAGCAGCCCGCACCCCCGCGAGACGGAGTGACCTCCCGTCCCGGTGGGGGACGGGGAACTGCGAGACTCGGGAGCCCTCGCCGCCCGGGGCGGGGGAAGACCGAGGCGCCCGGAGGGCGGGCCGCCGCGCACGACAGAAGAGGTACGGCAGCATGACGGACCTGGTGGACCGCGACGTCCTGGCACTGGACGACCCCGTGAGTGGGTCGCTCGACGGTGAGCACGCGCACCTCGCCCGGCGGCGCGGCCGGGCCGCGGCGTACGCGCAGGGGGTGGCGACCTTCGCCACGGTGCCCCCCGACGCGGGCCCGGCGGACTGGGCGGGCCTGGCCGAGCTGCTCGGGCCGGGCGAACTCGCCGACCTGTTCGCCTGCGCGGCCGTCCCGCCGCCGGACTGGGAGCCCGCCTTCCGGCTCGAAGGCCGCCAGATGGTCTGGTCCGGCGCCGCTCCCTCCCCGGGGGAGGCCGGGGCGGACGTCGTGGAACTCGGCGCGGACGACGTGGACGAGATGCTCGGCCTGATCGCGCGGACCCGGCCGGGACCCTTCTGGCCGCGCACCCGGGAACTCGGCACCTACCTCGGCATCCGCGAGCACGGCACGCTGGTGGCGATGGCGGGGGAGCGGCTGCGGCCCCCGGGCTGGACCGAGATCAGCGCGGTCTGCACCGCCCCCGAGGCACGCGGACGGGGGCACGCCGCGCGTCTGGTCCGCGCCCTCGTCGCCCGGATCACCGCGCGCGGCGCCCACCCCTTCCTGCACGTGGCCGAGGAGAACGCCGGCGCGATCGCCCTGTACGAACGGCTCGGCTTCACCACCCGCAAGCGGGTGACCTTCCGCGGCTTCCGCGTGCCGTGACGCGGCCGTCGCGGAGCGGGCCGGCCCGCGTGCGGTGACCGGCTCCCGGCCGCACGCTTTCCCGCTCCACGGGCCCCCGGCTCCGCCTCCCCCCGCTTGCGCCGCCCGGAATACCGGGTTTCGGTGGAGTGGTTCCGTCGGTGGCCAGGGGAGCTGCGATGTCGCTGTCCTCCATGGGGTTCGGTGCGTCCGACCCGTTCGGTGAGTTGCTGGGCCGGTTCTTCGGCATGTCGCCGGGGTCCTCCCCGCCGGCGGTCCAGCGGGTGCCGGTGGGGCGGCTGCTGTCGCAGTCCTCGCGGGAGCTGCTGCGGCCGGCGGCGGAGCGCGCGGCCGGGGACGGGGCCACCGACCTGGACACCGAGCACCTGCTCTGGGCGGCGACCCGGGTGGAGCCCTCCCGGGGGCTGCCGGCGCGGGCGGGGGTGGACCCGGACACGCTGGCGACGCGGGTGGCCGAGGTGCTGCCCCGGGAGGCGGCCGAACCGTCGGCCGAGCCGGGACTGACCCCGGCGGCGAAGCGGACCCTGGCGGAGGCGTACGCGCGCTCCCAGGCCGCCGGGGCCTCGTACATCGGGCCGGAACACCTGCTGGGCGCCCTGGTGGAGGACGGGCAGACCGGGGCGGCGCGGCTGCTCACGGCGCAGGGCGAGGACGTGGACCGGCTGGAGGGGCTGACCGGCGCCGCCCGGCGGGGGCCCGGCCGCGACCAGGCGGGGAAGCGGGGCGAACCGGCGACGACGCTGGAGGAGTTCGGCCGGGACCTGACGGCCGAGGCGCAAGCCGGGAAGCTCGACCCGGTGGTCGGACGGGCCGAGGAGATCGAGCAGACGGTCGAGATCCTCTCCCGGCGCTCCAAGAACAACCCGGTCCTGATCGGGGAGCCGGGCGTGGGCAAGACGGCGATCGTGGAGGGGCTGGCGCAGCGCATCGTCGCCGGCGAGGTCCCGGACACCCTCAAGGACCGCCGGGTGATCGCCCTGGACCTGTCGGGGATGGTGGCCGGCGCGCAGTACCGGGGCCAGTTCGAGGAGCGGCTGAAGAAGGTCATCGAGGAGGTGCGGCGGGCCCGCGGCGAGATCATGCTCTTCATCGACGAACTGCACACCGTCGTCGGCGCCGGGGCCACCGGCGAGGGCTCGACGGACGCCGGCAACATGCTCAAACCCGCCCTCTCCCGGGGCGAGTTGCGCGTCGTCGGCGCGACCACCATCGACGAGTACCGCAGGTACGTCGAGAAGGACGCGGCCCTGGAGCGGCGGTTCCAGCCGGTGATGGTGCCGGAGCCGTCGGTAGAGGAGACGGTGCAGATCCTGGAGGGGCTGCGGGACGCCTACGAGGCCCACCACCAGGTGCGGTTCGCGGACGGGGCGCTGGCCGCGGCGGCGGAGCTGTCCGACCGGTACGTCAGCGACCGCTTCCTGCCCGACAAGGCGATCGACGTGATGGACCAGGCGGGCGCGCGGGTGCGGCTGCGCAGCGCCGGCCGGTCCACCGAGGTCGTCGGCCGCGAGGACCGGATCGCCCGGCTGCGGCGACACCATCGTGGCCGACGTCCTCGGCGACTCCCTCCACTGCACCGTCAGCAAGGGCACGGCCCCGGACGACGACGCCCCCGCGGCGTAGCGCACCGGGCCGCCCCGCATCCGACCAACCCGCCACGAACCCTCCCGGGAGCGACCATGACCGGTGATCCGGAACCGATCGGCGCCGAGGCCCGCCGGGCGCTCGAAAAGGAGCTGGCCCGCCTCAGGACCGAACGCGACACGGTGGCGGCGACCCTCGCCGGTGCCGACAACACGGGTGACGCGGCCGACCAGGCCGACGAACTCCAGCGCGCCGACACGCTGCAACAGCTCGACAACCGCATCCGGAACCTCGACGTGCGCCTGCGCCAGGCCGCCGACGCGGGGCCGCCGTCCGAGACGGTGATCGGCGTCGGCACGACCGTCACGGTGCGGTTCGGCGACGGCGTCGAACAGACCGTCCACATCGGCGAGGTCGCCGACGCGCTCGACCAGAACCTCGTCACCGCCGACAGCCCCCTCGGCCGCGCCCTCCTCGGCCACCACGCCGGGGACGAGGTCGCCTACGACGCCCCGGACGGCCATACGACGGCCAGGATCGTGTCGTTGGGCTGACAACCGGCCCGGGACACCCGCGGGCCCGGCGGTCAGGAGCCCAGGAGGGCGCGCATGCCCGCCAGTTCCTCGTCGTCGGTGTCGCGGCGGACGCGCTGCCCGCACGAGGTCACCAGCCGGGCGAAGTCGAAGGCCGCGGCGGTGACGCGGTCGCCCAGCGCGGAGCCCGCCGAGGCCGTGCCGAAGTCCTCGGTGGCGGCGTACACACCGCGCGGGGAGACGATGGCGTGCAGGTGGGAGAACATGGGCCGCAGCGCGTGCTCCAGGACCAGGGAGTGCCGTTCGGTGCCGCCGGTGGCGGCGATGAGGACGGGCATGTCCGACAGGGTCTCCTCGGGCAGCACGTCGAAGAAGGACTTGAACAGTCCGCTGAAGGACGCGTTGAAGGCCGGGGTCACGGCGATGACCGCGTCCGCCTCGCCGAGCCTTGCGAAGGCTTCCTCCAGGGGCTCGGAGGGGAAGCCCGCGAGCATCGCGTCCATGATGTCGTGCCCCAGGGGCCGCAGTTCCAGCACCGCAGACTCCACCGCGACGCCGCCCGACTCCAACTCGGCGCGTACGGCCGCCTCCAGCCGGTCGGCGAGCAGACGGGTCGAGGACGGCCGGCGCAGACCGCCGCTGATGGTGACCAGGTTCGTCATGGCAAGGTCAGTCCTTCGCGTCGGAGTCCGGTCCTGCCGCGGCGCCCGCCCCGGGGGTGCTCCGCTCCCGCAGCAGCGCGTGCGTCGGCGCGGGCGGTACGTCGGCGGGCCGGCCGACCGCGAACTCCTCGCGGAGCACGGGCACGACCTCCTCGCCGAGCAGGTCGAGCTGTTCCAGGACGGTCTTCAGCGGCAGCCCGGCGTGGTCGATCAGGAAGAGCTGGCGCTGGTAGTCGCCGGCGTACTCGCGGAAGCCCAGGGTGCGTTCGACGACCTGCGCCGGGGAGCCGACCGTCAGGGGCGTGAGCGCGCTGAAGTCCTCCAGCGACGGTCCGTGCCCGTACACCGGCGCGTTGTCGAAGTACGGGCGGAACTCGTTCACCGCGTCCTGGCTGTTGCGCCGCATGAAGACCTGTCCGCCGAGGCCCACGACGGCCTGCCGGGCGCTCCCGTGCCCGTAGTGCTCGAAGCGCTGCCGGTACAGCTCCACCAGGCGCCGGGTGTGGGAGGCGGGCCAGAAGATGTGGTTGGCGAAGAACCCGTCGCCGAAGTGGGCGGCGAGTTCGGCGACCGCCGGGGTCCGGATGGAGGCGTGCCACACGAAGGGCGGGACGTCGTCCAACGGGCGCGGGGCGAGGGTGAATCCCTGGAGGGGGCTCCTGAACGTCCCTTCCCAGTCGACCACTTCCTCGCGCCACAGCCTCCGCAGCAGCCCGTAGTTCTCGACGGTCAGCGGCATCGCCTGGCGGATGTCCTGCCCGAACCACGGGTAGACCGGGCCGGTGTTGCCACGGCCCAGCATCAGGTCGGCGCGTCCGCCCGACAGGTGCTGGAGCACCGAGAAGTCCTCCGCGATCTTCACCGGGTCGTTGGTGGTGATCAGCGTCGTCGCCGTGGAGAGCACGATCCGCTCGGTCAGCGCGGCGATGTGGCCGAGCAGCGTGGTCGGTGAGGACGGGACGAACGGCGGGTTGTGGTGCTCGCCGGTGGCGAAGACGTCCAGGCCGACTTCCTCGGCCTTCCGCGCGATGGCCACGGTGTCCGAGATGCGCCGCGCTTCGCCGGGGGTGGTGCCCGTCGTGGGGTCGGTGGTGACGTCCCCGACGGTGAACACGCCGAACTGCATTGCGGGTGCCGGGCTGGGTGCCATGAGGGGTCTCTCCCGATCACACGAGCGACCGCGCCACCCGCTCCGTCCGGGCGCCGCGCTTCCCCCTGGTGTGCTGGTGCCTGCACGGCCACCGTCCCGCGCCGGGTGCCGTCCCGCAACCGCGGGGGTACGGGAACGCGGCGGTGGCGAGGGACCCGCGCGGGCCACGCCGGGCGGGGCGCCCCACCAGGGCGTTCCCTCTCGGATCGAGACTTTCCGCCGACGGTACTAGCCTGGCGAAAAGGGATGGACGGGGCATAGCCGGCCATGTCCGGGTGTTCGCACCCGGACCTCGCCCCGTCCTGGCCTCAGCCCAGTCAGTCGACGCGATGCGCGGGAGGAACCATGCCTGACCCCGAGCAGGACCCGAACCGGCAGGAAGGCCCGGCCGACGGCGGAGCCGCGGGCACCCCCGGTGTCCACGACGGCGGTGCGGACGGCGCGGCGGAGGGCCCCGCCGACGGTGGCGCGGCCGGTACCCCCGGTGTGCACGACGGTGGCGCGGACGGCGCGGCGGAGGGCCCGGCGGACGGCGGAGCCGCGGGCACCCCCGGTGTGCACGATGGTGGCGCGGACGGCGCGGCGGAGGGCCCGGCCGACGGCGGAGCCGCAGGCACCCCCGGTGTCCACGACGGCGGAGCCGACGGCAGCGCGGACGACGACCCCGGCAACCGCTCTTGACGTCCCCGTCCCACCCGCGGGACCCCGGCACCACCACGGACGCCGGGGTCCTGCGGGACCGCCTGACCCGCCGGCCCCGCGAGGAGTTCGCCCGCGAGGTCTGGGGCCGGACGGCGCTGCTCACCCGCCGCGCGAGCGACTTCACCGACCTCTTCTCCGCCCGCGCCGTGGACGAACTGATCGCGCGCCGGGGACTGCGCGCCCCCTTCCTCCGCGTCGCCAAGGACGGCGCCACCCTCCCCGAGGCGTCCTACACCTCCCCCGCCGGCGTCGGCGCGACCATCGCCGACCAGCTCGACGACACCCTGCTGTGGCGGGAGTTCGCCGACGGCGCCACCCTCGTGCTTCAGGCACTGCACCGCACCTGGGCCCCCGTCGCCGGCCTCGTCCGCGCGCTCGGCGCGGAGCTGGGCCACCCGGTGCAGGCCAACGCCTACGTCACCCCGCCGCAGAACCGCGGGTTCGACGACCACTACGACGTCCACGACGTCTTCGTCCTCCAGATCGAGGGCACCAAGCGCTGGCTCGTCCACCGGCCCGTCCACCCCGACCCGCTGCGCGACGAACCCTGGACCGGGCGCCGTACCGCGGTCGCCGAGGCCGCGCAGGGCCCGCCCCACATCGACGCCGTACTGGAGCCCGGCGACGTCCTCTACCTGCCCCGGGGATGGCTGCACGCCGCGCGGGCCCAGGGCGAGGTCTCCCTCCACCTGACCCTCGGCGTCCACGGCTGGACCCGCCACGCCCTCGCCGAACACCTGGCACGCGCCGCGCTGGCCGCGCTGCGCGACGACCCCTGGGCGCGCGGCACGCTCCCCCTCGGCGTCGACGACCCCGCCGACGAGATCGCCGCGGTCCGCGAGCGCCTCGCCGAGGCCGTCGCCCAGGCCGACCCGGCCCCGCTCTTCCACCGCGCGCGCCGGCGGCAGGGGCGCCCCGCGCCGCTCGGCCCGCTGGCCCAGCTCGCGGCCGTCGACGCCCTCGGGCCCGACTCGCCGGTCCGGCTCAGGCCGGCCCTGGAAGCCCGGCTGGACGGTACGCGGCTGACCACGCGGGTCGGCTGGCTGGACTTCCCGCAGGACGAACTCCCCTCGGTCGCCCGCCTGTTGGACGGTACGGTCCACACCGCCGGGGACCTCGGTCTCCCGCTCGCCGCCCGGCTGCTGCGCGCGGGTGTCCTGGTGCCGGCGCCCGGTGATCCGCCCTGGTGACCGCGGCGCGTCGCTTCTTCTGCGCCGACGCCGCCGAGGCCCGCGGCGACCCGCTCCTCGGCACGGCACCGTACGGCGTGGTCTGGGTGCTGCTGGAGTACCGGGGCGGCTGGCCGGCCAACGGCTTCGACGGGCTCGCCCTGGACCCGGGCGCCAAGGCCCTGCTCTACTCCGCCGCGCAGGCGGTGCGGGCCCGCATCCTGCTGGTCAGACGGCACGGGCGGGAGCGGCCGGAGGGGCCACAGGGGCCGAACCGCTGGGCCGTCCTGCGCCACGACCGCTCCGGCGCCCACCGCCAGCAGTGGGGCACCTGGCGCCGCGACGAGGACCTGGCCCGGGTCGCCGAGGCCCTGGGCCGCCCCGGCGGGCTCGGCCACCCGCCCGTCGTCCTGGTCTGCACCCACGGCCGCCACGACACGTGCTGCGCCGTACGGGGCCGGCCCGTGGTGCGCGCTCTGAGCGAGCGGTGGCCCGACCTGGTGTGGGAGTGCACGCACATCGGCGGCGACCGCTTCGCCGCCAACGTCGTCGTCGCACCGGACGGCACCTACTACGGGCGCCTCGACGCCGACTCCTCCCTCGCCGTGGTCGAAGAGCACCTGGCCGGCCGCATCGGCCCAGACCACCTGCGGGGATACACCGACCTGTCCCCGCCCCACCAGGCGGCCGTCACCGCCGTGCTCAGGCGCTTCGGCCCGGCGGGGCGGCACGACTACGCCGTCACCGCGACCACCCGCGTCGGCGACCACTGGCGGGTCCGCGTCACCGGCAGTCCGCCCCGGCCGGCGGCCGTCGACGTCGAGGTGCGGGCCCACCGCACGCCCCCGCACCGGCTGACCTGCAACGGCCCGGCGAAGAGCGCGGCAGTCGTCTACGAGATCGTGTCGCTCGGCGTCCCCTGACGCCCCGTGGCCGGGGAGGCCGGGCTACTCGCCGGCGGCCTCGGCCACGACCCGCTCGACGGCCGCCTGGGCCAGATCGGGCCGGTCGACGTGGATGTGGTGGCCGCTGCGCTCGGCCATGCTCAGGGTGCTCCGGTCGGAGAGCGCGCGCCACTGCTTCTGGCCGTCCGCCCACATGTCCTCCAGCCCGGGACCGTACTCGGGGACGGAGTCGAACTGGTGCTCGTGCCGGAGGATCTCCACGGGGATGTCCCCGGCCGGGCGCACCTTCTCGTCGTCGACGACGAGCTTCTCCGGGTTCTCGCCCTGGTTCATCGCCAGTGTCTGCGCGCGCAGTTCGGCGCCGGGGCCCTCGGCGGTCTCGGGGATCACCTTCGAGACACCGGCGGTCAGCTCCGGGATGGTGGCGTCCAGCAGGACCAGCCCCTTGACGCGGTCCTGGTGGTCGGGGGCGTACCGGGCGGCGATCAGCCCGCCCAGCGAGTGGGCGGCCAGGACGACCGGGCCGTCGCCGGCGGTGCGGTCGAGGACCTCCGTCAGGACCTTCTCCGCGTCCTCCATCCGCTGCCGTCCGTCGGGCTTGTCGCTCTTGCCCTCGCCGGGCCGGTCGTACGAGCAGACGCGGGCCTTCTCGCTCAGCTTCTTCTGGAGGCCGGCCATGGTGTCGAGTCCGTCGCCCGCGCCGGGCATCAGGACGACGACCGGCTCGCCGTCTTCGCCGCCGCCGGTGCAGGAGACGTTGACCGCGTAGCCGCCGGCCTGGATCTTCTGAGTCCCGGTGATCAGACCGTCCCGGGCGCTCGCGCCGACGGCCGGCCGCGGTTTCGGGTCGGTGATGTCCTCGCAGCCCACGAGGCCGGCACCGGCCAGGCCACAGCAGAGCGCGGCCACGGCGGTCGCTTTGATCGAGCGGATCACGGGGTCCTCCAGGAGGGACGGACGGCGTCCCGGCGGCGAGGGCCCGTTCGGCGGGCCCGGCCGGGGCGCGGCTGGCACTCCTAGACGCTAGGGAGCGGGCCACGCGAAAACGTCAACCCCCGGGAGGACACCCAGTAGCTCGCAGGGGTGACGAGTACGCCCCGGGAGGGTGGGCCGGCGGCCGGGTGGCCCCGGGTCCTGGCGGGGCCCGCCACGGAGGACGCCCCGCCGTTCCCGCCGCCCGGGACCCGGTCAGCGGGCCGGTGTCCCGTGGGCCTGGGCCTGGGCGGTGGACTCGTCCAGGGAGACGGTCCAGGAGGCGACCTGGGTGCGCGAGGCGAAGCCGAGCTTGTTCAGGATGCGCTCCACGTGCCCGTCGACCGTCCGGGTCGAGATCACCAGGGCCTCGGCGATCGCCCGGTTGCTGAGCCCCGTGGCGATCAGCCGCGCGACCTCCAGCTCCCGGTCGGTGAGCGGGCAGCTCCGGGCGATCCGGGGCACGGCGGAGGGCTTCGCGGCGGCGGCCGTCTCCAGGGCCAGCTCGATCGCCTCCGCCTTGGTCAGATGGGCCAGGCGCCGGGTCACCTCGTCGACCCGCTCGGTGCCCAGCGCCTCGGCGACCTGGCGGGCCATGCGCCGGGACTCGGCGGTGATGTGCGGGCCGAAGGCGTCGATGGAGGTGCCGAGCCGGTGCCACACCGCCCCCGCGGCGGCCCCGAGCAGCGCGGCGTTGTCCGCGTGCCCGTTGGACATGGCGATCCACGACGTCAGCTCCAGCACCAGGGCGGTGCAGACGCCGTCGGTGAAGTCGCGCTGGATCTCCAGCGCCGCCGTCGCGGCCCGTTTGGCGGCCGGCATGTCCCCGGTGCGCCAGTGCTGGAGGCCGCTGATCCACAGGGCGTAGGCGTGGTTCCAGCGCTCCCCGTGCCGGGTGCTCACGGCGAGTACCTCGCGGCAGGTCTCCAGGGCGTTGCCGGCCGGCTCCTGGAAGTTGCGCGCCATGGCGAGCTGGAACTGCGCGGTGAGCACCGCCGCGGTGCCGCCGAGCGCCCGGTGCCCGTCCACGGCCCGGTGGTACAGCTCGATCGCGGCGGGCAGGTTGCCGCTGAAGAGGTGGTACAGGGCACGCCAGTTGGCCGCGTGCGCGCTCAGCTCGGGGTCGTCCAGCACCTCGGCCACGTGCTCCAGTTCCGCGAGCCGGGCGGCGGCGGCCTCCCGGTCGCCCTGGAGCAGCGTCGCCCAGACCGCCACCCACAGCACCGAGCCCCGTTCGACGGTGTCGCCGTCCAGCATGCTCAGGATGCGGTCCAGCCGGCGGCGTCCCTCGCTGAGCGAGCCGCCGACGATCCAGTGGTAGCAGAGCAGGGCCGCGAGCCGGCCGCCCGCGGGGCGCTCCTCCGGCGTGGCGAGGGACCACTCCAGGACGGCGAGGAGGTTGGTGTGGTCCCGCCGCATCGCGGCGAGCATCTCGTGCTGCCCGGGACCGCACCACTCCTCGACCATCGCGCGGGCGCGGTGGAGGTAGTGGTCGCGCATCCGGCGCCGCAGCACCGGCAGCCCGCCGATCCGGCCCAGCCGTTCGGCGCCGTACTCGCGTACGGTCATGAGCTGCCGGTAGCGGACCTGCTCGCCAAAGTGGTCGGCGATCACGATCGACTTGGCGACGAGGCGGTCGAGGACGTCGACGACGCGCTCGGCGGCGAGGTCCCCGTATCCGCAGACCTCCTCCACCGCCCGCAGGTCGCAGCCGCCGGGGAAGACCGACATGCGCGCCCACAGCAGGCGTTCGTCCTCGGAGCACAGCTCGTGGCTCCAGTCGATCAGCGCGCGCAGCGTCTGCTGCCGCGGGCGGGCCACGCGGCTGCCGCCGGTGAGCAGGTCGAAGCGGTGGTCCAGCCGCTCGACGACCTGTCCGACGGAGAGCGTGCGCAGGCGGATGGCGGCGAGTTCGATGGCGAGGGGCATCCCGTCGAGCCGCTCGCACAGGTGCCGGACGGCGGCGCGGTTGGCGTCGGTGACGGCGAAGTCGGGGGCGACGCTGCGCGCCCGGTCGACCAGCAACTGGACGGCCTCGCTGTGGTCGACGCTCGCCGCGTCGTGCAGTTGGTCGGCGGTGGGCACCGACAGTGGCGGGATCACGGTGACCAGCTCGCCCGCGATGCCGAGCGGTTCGCGGCTGGTGGCGAGGACGCGCAGGCCGGGTGCCGTCTCCAGGAGTACGGCGAGGAGTTCGGCGGTGGTCGGCAGCACGTGTTCGCAGTTGTCCACGACCAGCAGCACCTGCTGGGTCCGTACGTGGTCGACGAGTTGCTGGGTCGCCGAGCGGTTCGACTGGTCCAGCACGGTCAGCGCCGAGGTGAAGGCGGAGGCCACCTCGCGCTGGTCGTCGAGGCTGGCGAGCTGGACGACCTGGGTGCCGTCCCGGAACGCCTTGCGGACCCGGTCGGCGGTCACCAGGGCGAGCCGGGTCTTGCCGATGCCGCCGGGTCCGGTGAGCGTGACGAGCCGCGAGGCCGACAGGTTCCGGCGCACGTCGGCGATCTCCCGCCGCCGGCCCACGAAACTGGTGAGGCCGCCGGCGCCGACCAGACAACCGCGTCCACTCTCGTCGTGCATCGTCTTCGACGTCCTTGCTTCGAGCCGTTGCGCCGGCTCCGACGCTATGCCGAAGGTCCCGCCCTGCCAAGGTCGCGTACCCGACCGAAAGGGCGTTTCCCCCGGTCAGCGCCATGATCCATACTCCCGTGACCTCGGCCCATATCGCCTGCGACTCAATTCGACCGCCTGTGCGAATACGGGGGTACCCGCGAGCGCGGAGGGGGTGGCCAAGGGGGTCATCTCACCCGAGACCGGGACCGGACCCGTGTCCAGGCTTCTGTCACCACGAACGCGGTCCGGTGCCGTGGCGGGCATGCCACCGGACCGCGTGCCACATCCTCGACAGGCAGGAGCGGGGCAATGACCCATCCGAGGACGAGCCGCCCGGCGCGGACGTACGGCACACGCCGCACCGGCCTCCCCCCGGTGCCCACGCGGCACCACACCCGGAAGACGCGAGGCACCCCGAGGCGGGCCACGTGAACCAGCGACGCCTGCGGGACGCCTTCGGCCGCTTCGCCACCGGCGTCACCGTCGTCACCTGCGCCACCTCGGACGGCGGACGGCACGGCGCCACCGTCAACGCCTTCACCGCCGTCTCCCTGGAACCGGCCCTGTGCCAGGTGACCCTGACCCGGCAGTCCAAGGCGTGCGGCCACCTGACGGACGCGCCCTTCGCGGTCAACATCCTCGCCGCCGACCAGATCGACACGGCCTGGCACTTCGCGGGCCGGCCCGCCCACCCCGGGCCGGAGTGGTCCGACGGCCCCCTCGGCCCCGTGCTGACGGGCGCCGCCGCGACCATCTCCTGCCGCCCCTGGCGCACCTACGACGGCGGCGACCACCTGATCGTCATCGGCGAGGTGGCCGAGGCCGAGGTCACCGACCGGGAACCGCTGCTGTTCCACGCCGGGACCTTCCGCCACCTGGGCCGGCGCGACGCGGGCACCCACTGGGGCGCCTGCCTGGACAGCCCCGAGAGCGGCTGGTTCACCGGCGCTCCCTCCTTCACCGCGATGCACGCGGACCGGGCCACGAGCCGCGCCTCGTGACCCCCTGTCCATCCACCCCGACACCAGCGAGGAACCACATGACCTCCCCCGACCCCCGCCCCGAGGCGGCCCCGCCCGCGGCGGACGCCCCCGTGACCCGCCCCCTGACCGGCGACGAGTACATCGAGTCCATCCGCGACGGACGGGAGGTGTGGGTCTACGGCGAGAAGGTCAAGGACGTCACCGAGCACCCGGCGTTCCGCAACTCGGTGCGCATGACCGCGCGGCTCTACGACGCCCTGCACGACCCGGCGAAGAAGCCGGTGCTCACCGTGCCCACCGACACCGGCAGCAACGGCTTCACCCACCCCTTCTTCCGCACCCCGCGCAGCCGCGAGGACCTGGTCGCCGACCGCGACGCCATCGCCGAGTGGGCCAGGATGACCTACGGATGGATGGGCCGCAGCCCCGACTACAAGGCCGCCTTCCTCGGCACCCTCGGCGCCGACAGCGAGTTCTACCAGCCCTTCGGCGACAACGCCCGGCGCTGGTACACGGAGTCGCAGGAGAAGGTCCTCTACTGGAACCACGCGATCATCAACCCGCCGGTGGACCGCGACCGCGACCCGGACGAGGTCAAGGACATCTTCGTCCACGTCGAGGAGGAGCGCGACGACGGCCTGGTCATCAGCGGCGCCAAGGTGGTCGCCACCGGTTCGGCCATCACGCACTACAACTTCATCGCGCACTACGGACTCCCCATCAAGAAGAAGGAGTTCGCGCTCGTCTGCACCGTCCCCATGGGCGCCCCCGGCATGAAGCTGATCAGCCGGCACTCCTACGCGATGAACGCCGACGTGATGGGCAGCCCGTTCGACTACCCGCTCTCCAGCCGCTTCGACGAGAACGACACCATCTTCATCCTCGACAAGGTGAAGATCCCCTGGGAGAACGTCTTCATCTACGGCGACGCCGAGAAGGCCAGCACGTTCTTCCCCGGCTCCGGCTTCCTGCACCGCTTCACCTTCCACGGCTGCACCCGCCTCGCGGTCAAGCTCGACTTCATCGCCGGTCTGCTGATGAAGGGCGTGGAGGTCACCGGCACCAAGGACTTCCGCGGCATCCAGACCCGGGTCGGCGAGGTCATCGCCTGGCGCAACCTCTTCTGGGGCCTCACCGACGCCATGGCGAACAACCCGGACTCCTGGAAGAACGGCGCCTTCCTGCCGAAGCTCGACTACGGGCTCGCCTACCGCTGGTTCATGACCCTGGGCTACCCCAGGGTCAAGGAGATCATCATGCAGGACCTGGGCAGCGGGCTGATCTACCTCAACTCCAACGCCAAGGACTTCTCCGTCCCCGAGGTCCGGCCGTACCTCGACAAGTACGTGCGCGGCTCCAACGGCTACGACTCCGTCGAGCGGGTCAAGCTGATGAAGCTGATCTGGGACTCCATCGGCAGCGAGTTCGGCGGCCGGCACGAGCTGTACGAGCGCAACTACTCGGGCAACCATGAGCAGGTGCGCGCCGAGATGCTCTTCACCGCCCAGGCATCCGGCACCGCCGACGCCATGAAGGGCTTCGCCGAGCAGTGCATGGCGGAGTACGACCTCGACGGCTGGACCGTGCCGGACCTGATCAACCCGGACGACGTGAGCATCCACCGCCGCTGACCCCTCCCGGCCGGGGCGGTGCCGCACACCGCCCCGGCCTTCCGCCGCCCCTGGGGGCGGCCTGTCCCTGGAGCCGCACGATGACCGTACGAACGACCCCGGCCCGCGCGGGCGCCCCGGCCACCGGCCCGGCGCCGGGCGCGGTGTGGACGGGGCTGGGCGACCTCCCGTCCGACTGGCCGGGGTGCGCCGTGACCGTGGGCGTCTTCGACGGGTTCCACCGCGGTCACACCGCGCTGGTCCGGCGGGTGCGCGAGCGGGCGGCCGAGCACGGGCTGCCGTCCGTGCTCCTCACCTTCGACCCGCACCCCCTCACCGTGACCCGTCCGGAACGCGCCCCGCGGCAACTGACCTCCCTGGAGGAACGGGTCCGCCTCGCCCACGGGCTGGGCGTCGACGCGGTGCTCGTGCTGCCCTTCACCACGGCGCTGGCCGCCGTGCCGGCCGACGAGTTCGCCGACCGGGTGCTCGCCGCCGGGCTCGGGGCGCGGGCCGTGGTGGTCGGCGAGGACTTCCGCTTCGGCGAGGGCGGCAGGGGTGACACCGCGCTGCTGGGCCGCCGGGGACGGCGGCTCGGCTTCACCGTGGACGCGGTGCCGCTCGTGGCCCGTGACGGGCACACCTGCTCGTCGACCCTGATCCGCGGCAAGCTCGCGGCGGGTGACCTCAGGGCGGTCGAGGAGTTGCTGGGCCGCCCCTGGTGAGGGCCCCCGCGCCGACGCCCCGCGCCCCGGACCGCTGTGGTCCGGGGCGCGGGGCGTCGCTGTGCGTACGGCCGGGCGGTCGCCCGGGGCGGTCAGCGGAAGTGGGCGGTGAGGACGGCGTCCAGGGCCTCGGGCCGCTCGACGGCGAGGTGGCCGCAGTCGACGACCTCCAGGGCGGCGCGCGGGATGGAGCCGGCCAGTTCCCGGGCGTGCTCCGGCGGGGTCGCCGTGTCCTCGCTGCCGCCGACCACCAGGGTGGGCGCGGTGATCCTGCCCAGGTCGGGCCGCAGGTCCAGCGCGGCGAGGGCGTCGCAGCAGGCCGCGTACCCCGCCGGGTCGGCCTGCGCGAGCGTGCCGAGCAGCCGGCGTCCGAAGGCGGTGTCCGCGGTGGCCGTGTCGGCGAACCAGCGCTCCGGGCTGGTGGCGAGCAGGGGCGCGGTGCCCTCGCGCCGGACGAGGTCCGCCCGCTGCCGCCAGGGCGCGGCCGGTCCGAAGTGCGCGGAGGAGCAGACGAGGGCGAGCGAGGCGACCCGCTCGGGGTGGAAGGCCGCGAGGTGGGTGCCGAGGGCTCCGCCGAGCGAGATGCCCGCGTAGTGGAAGCGGTCCCAGCCCTGCCTGTCCGCGAGGCCGAGCACCAGCGCGGCCAGGTCCCGGACCGTGGTCCGGCCGGGCGCGGGGTCGGGCAGTGCGGCGGTGGGGGAGCCGCCGTGTCCGGGCAGGTCGAACCGGAGGACGCGGAACGTACGGGCCAGGGAGGCCAGTTGGGGTTCCCAGACCGCCGACGAGGTGCCCAGGGAGGGGCCGAGGATCAGCGGCGGCGCGTCGGCGGGGCCGGCCAGGTCGTGGTGGAGCGGGGGAGCGGGGGACACGGTTCTCCCGGAACGGAACGGAACGGAAAGGGAGGGAACGGGACGGCGTCGCGGGTGCGCCGACGCCGACGCCGACGCCGATGCCGGGGACGGAGGTGACCGTCCCCGGCATCGAGGGCCGCGGTGTGCGGATCAGCGGCTCACGCCGCGGCCAGGTCGGAGGGGTGGCGGGCCAGCGGGGTGACCTCGATCCGCAGGTAGGGGAAGAGGGGGAGCCGCCACAGGAGGGCGTGCAGCGCCTCGTTGTCGGCCACGTCGAAGACGCTGATGTTGGCGTACTGCCCGACACAGCGCCAGATGTGCACCCACTCCCCGGACTCCTGGAGTTCCCGGCAGTACGCCTTCTCGCGTGCCACCAGCTCCTGCCTGACCTCGGGGTCGAGGTCACGCGGGATGTCGACGTCCATGCGCACGGCGAAGAGCACGGCCGATCACGCCCTGTCGAGGACGAAGTCGTACGTGACCTCCCGGCCCGTGCCGCCGGCGACCGGGGTCGGGTCGAGGATCAGCTCTGGCTTGACGGCGGAGGCGATGTCGTCGCCCACGTACTCGCCGCCGCGGAAGTAGAGCTGCGTGGTGATGAGCTGGTAGCCCGGTGCCGAGACCTTCAGGTGCAGGTGGGCGGGGCGCCAGGAGTGCCAGCCGGCCGCCCGGATGAGGCTGCCGCAGGCGCCGTCGGTGGGGATCTGGTAGGGGGCGGGCTGGATGGTGTGAATCCTGAAGTGGCCGGTGGCGTCGACGGGGACCGTGCCGCGCAGGTTCCACTCGGGCAGGTTCGGCGCGAACTGGGAGTAGTAGCCCTCGTCGTCCGCCTGCCAGATCTCCACCGTGGCGTCCGGCAGCGGCCTCCCGTCCACGGCGGTGACCTGGCCCTGGAAGAGCAGCGGGGTACCCGCCTCGTCCTCGCGCATCGGCAGCGTGGCGGGGTCGCCGGGGAGTTCGGGCGCGTCCGGCACGTAGTACGGGCCCTCGATGGTGCCCTTGGTGCCCTCGCGGGACTCGTTGGCGACCTCCTCGACGACGTGCTCCAGCCACACGTCGAGGAAGAGCGGCCACTCGCCGTCCTTGCCGACCCGGATGAGCCAGGACTTGAGGGCGTCGTACTCGGCGTAGGTGAGCTGGTGGCGGCGGATGATGTCGTGGGCGGCGGTGAGGAGTTCGGTGACGAGGGTGTCGACGCGCCCGGTCCCGACGGCGGCCGTCTCCTCGCGCCGCCTGGTGCGGAAGCGCTCGGTGGCGGCGGCTCCGGAGGCGGCGGCCGTGGCCTGCTCGGTGATGATGTCGCTCATGATCGTCCCGTCTTCTGAGAGGTGGGTCAGCGGTCCTGGCGGTAGCGCGCCAGCTTGTCGGGGTCGATGTCGATGCCGAGGCCGGCACCCTCGCGGACCCGCAGGGTGCCGTTCTCGATGGACAGCGGCTCGGTGAGGAGGTCGTCCGTCATGCCGAGGAAGTTGGAGAGTTCGCCCGCGTGGCGGGAGCTGGCCCGGTGGGCGGCGCCGAAGGCGGCCGAGCACAACGTGCCTATCTGGCCGTCGATCTGATTGCCCATCACCACCTCGACGCCCAGGCCCTCGCACTCGTGCAGGATGCGCTGGGAGGCGGTGAAACCGGTGCGGGCGGTCTTGATGCTGATGGCGGTGGCGGAGCCGCCGAGGAGTTCGCGGGTCACCTCGCCGGTGCGGGTGGCGCTCTCGTCGGCGATGAAGAGCACCGGGCTCTGCGCGACCAGCCAGCGGCGGCCCAGCACGTCGTCGGCGGGGCACAGCTCCTCGGCGAAGGTCAGCCCTAGGTCGGCCATCTCCCGCAGGGCGCGGGCGGATTCGGAGACCGTCCAGCCCCGGTTGCCGTCGATGTACAGCTCCACGTCGGGGCCGAGCGCCTCGCGCAGCGCCCGGCAGGCGGCCACGTCCTCGCGGTAGGGGCGGCGGCCGACCTTCACCTTGAAGGTGGTGACGCCGTACGCCGACCGCATGTGCTCGGCCTCGGCGACCATCTCCGGGGCGGGGGCGAAGCCCACCATGTGGCTGACCCGCACGCGGTCGGTGTAGCCGCCGAGCAGCGCGGAGACCGGGAGGCCGGCGGCCTGGCCGAGGATGTCCCACAGGGCCATGTCGAGGGCGGCCTTCGCGGCCGGGTTGCCGACGGTGCGGTCGAGGCGTTCGTGCACCGCCTCGCGCTCCAGCGGTGTCATGCCGAGGAGCTGCGGGGTGAAGATCTTCTCGATCACGGCGATGATCGACTCCTGCGTCTCGCCGTAGGTGTACGGCCGCGGCGGTGCCTCGGCGGTGCCGACCAGCCCCTCGTCGGTGTGCACCCGGACCAGCACGTGGTCGGCGGTGTGCACCTCGCCGCTGGCGAACTTCAGCGGGCGGGCGTAGGGGATGGCGAAGGGGATGGTCTCCACCTGGACGATCTTCATGCCGGTCCTTCGAGAAACAGGTCGTTCTGCTCCAGCACCGTGAGGAGGCTGTGCAGCAGGGGGGATTCGTCGTCCTCGCGCCAGGCCAGGGCCAGGGGGATGGACAGCGCGTCCTCGATGTCCTTGCACAGCACGCCCTCGCGGGGTGCGGCACGGATGGAGTCGGGCAGGACGGCGATGCCGAGCCCGGCGGCCACCAGCGCCAGCGCGGCGGAGGTCTCGGTGACCTCGTAGGCGCGGTGTGGGTAGAAGCCGCTGGTCAGGCAGGCGCGGACGACGGCGTCGTTGACGACGGAGCCGAGCGTGGCGGCGTACATGATGAAGTCCTCGTGCCGCAGTTCGTCGATCCGTACGGTGTCCGCACCGGCCAGCCGGTGCCGTTCGGGGACGACGGCGACCAGCGCCTCGTTGTCCAGGGGGCGGTGGGCGATGCCGTCCAGGCGGACCGGCGGCCGGAGGACGCCGATGTCGAGGCGGCGCTCGATCAGCCCCGACTCCTGTGCGGGCGTGAGCATCTCGGTGTGCACCTCCAGCATCACTTGGGGCATTTCGCGCTTCATCAGCCGTGCGAGGATGGGCAGTTGTCGGTACGCGGCGGACCCGGTCAGGCCGATCCGCAGCACCCCCTCGGCACCGGAGGCGAAGCGCCCCACCCGTGCGACCGCCTCGTCGACGGCCTTGAGGATGCGCTGCGCGTCGGTGCGGAAGACCTCGCCGGCTCCGGTCAGGGAGACCTGGCGGGTCGTCCGGCGCAGGAGTTCCACGCCCAGCTCCTTCTCCAGCCGGCGGATCGCCTGGGAGAGCGGGGGCTGAGCCATGTGCAACTGTTCCGCGGCCTTGCCGAAATGGCGGGTCTCGGCGACGGCCACGAAATACCGGAGGTGCCTGAGTTCCATCGGGTAGCCCCTTTCCTGTGATCGGGGCCCTCGAATACGCCACAGCGTAGGAGAGGCTCCCATACGGCACAAATACCTGATTGCAGGGTATTGAGACCGTGGGAGTATCAATAGATCTGTGCGGGAACGGCTCCGCGCCGGCCCGGCTCCGCGGGCGCCGTCAGGGCTCCGTGCCCGTGTCGGCGTCGATGCCGGCCCGTGCCCGGTAGGCGCGGACCAGGTCCACCGCCGCCGGGCCCCTCGGCCGGCGGCCCGGCCGGATGTCCACCGCGAACGCCTTGGCCTCCTGGATGTGGGTGTTCGGGTCCAGGGACAGGTGCAGCAGCTCGTTGGCGGCGTCACCCGTGGTGTAGCCGTTCGGGCCCCAGTGGTAGGGCAGCCCGACCTGGTGCAGCCGGCGGCCCTGCACGGTCAGGGAGGCCACCCGGTCGGTGACCAGCACCCGTGCCTCGATCACCGCGCGGGCGCTGACGATCGTCGCCCACCCGGTGTGCTCCAGCCCCCGTTCGGCGGCCAGCTCGGGGGAGACCTCGCAGAAGAACTCCGGTTGCAGCTCGGCGAGATAGGGCTGCCAGCGCGACATGCCGCCCGCGGTGTGGTGCTCGGTGAGCCGGTACGTGGTGGCGACGTGGGGGAAGACGTCCGAGCCCGGTTCCGTGCCGCTGGGCTGGTAGCGGTTGTCCGGGTGCGGGGGCGGCAGGTGGCGCACCGGGTTGCGCTGCTGCCCGTACAGCAGGTTCGGGAACGGCGAGTCCTGCGGCTCGTAGTGGGCGGGCAGCGGGCCGTCGGTGAGGCCGGAGGGCGCGTAGAGCCACGCCTTGCCGTCCGCCTGCATGATGAACGCGTCCGTCCCGCCCAGCGCCTCGGGCCCCTTCGCGTCCGGCGGCGGTACGTGGCCGGGGGCCTTGTCGGCCTTGAAGTCGGGGATGTCGTGGCCGGTCCACTCCGCGCGCTCCTCGTCCCACCACACCAGCGACTTGCGCGCGCTCCAGGGCCGGCCGTCGGCGTCGGCGGAGGCCCGGTTGTAGAGGATGCGCCGGTTGTCGGGCCAGGCCCAGCCCCACTCCTTCGCCACCCAGTCCTGTTCCTCGCCGGGCCGGCGGCGGGCCGACTGGTTGACGCCGTCGGCGTACACCCCGCAGTAGATCCAGCAGCCGCAGGAGGTGGAGCCGTCGTCGGCGAGCTGTTCGTAGGAGGACAGGGGGTTCCCGGCGGCGTCACGGCCGTTGATCTCGGCGAGGACGGCCTCGGCGTCCGGCTCGGCGTGGACGCCGTGCGTCGGATAGTCCCAGGTCAGATCGAGCAGCGGCCGGTCCATCGGATCGCGGGACGCGGCGAGCTTCTCCCGGACGAGACGACCGAGGTGGTACGTGAACCACAGGTCGCTGCGGGCCTCGCCGGGCGGTGGGACCGCCTGGTGGTGCCATTGCAGCAGCCGCTGGGTGTTGGTGAAGGAGCCGTCCTTCTCGGTGTGCGCGGCGGCCGGCAGGAAGAAGACCTCGGTGCCGATGTCCTCGGTGCGCAGCTCGCCCGTCTCGATCTCCGGGCCGTCCTTCCACCAGGTGGCCGACTCGATCAGGGAGAAGTCCCGTACGACGAGCCAGTCCAGGTTGGCCATGCCGAGCCGCTGGAGCTTGGCGTTGGCCGAGCCGACCGCCGGGTTCTCGCCCATCAGGAAGTAGCCCTTGCAGGAGCCCTCCAGTTGGGCCATGACCGTCTCGTACGTCGAGTGGGAGCCGGTGAGCCGCGGCAGGTAGTCGAAGCAGAAGTCGTTCTCCTCGGTCGCCGCCGGGCCCCAGTACGCCTTGAGCAGGCTGACCAGGTAGGAGCGCATGTCGCCCCAGTAGCCCTTGCGGGTCGCCTCGGCCTCGACGAAGGCGTCCAGGTCCTGCCGCTGGTGCGCGTGCGGCATCGGGATGTAGCCGGGCAGCAGGTTGAACAGGGTCGGGATGTCCGTCGAGCCCTGGATGGAGGCGTGGCCGCGCAGTGCGAGGATGCCGCCGCCGGGCCGGCCGATGTTGCCGAGGAGGCTCTGCAGGACGCAGGCCGCGCGGATGTACTGCACGCCCACCGTGTGCTGGGTCCAGCCGACCGCGTAGGCGAACGCCGTGGTGCGCTCGCGGCCGGAGTTCTCCGTCAGCAGCTCGCACACCTGCCGGAAGAGGTCCTGCGGCACGCCGCAGACCTCCTCGACGACCTCGGGCGTGTAGCGGGCGTAGTGCCGTTTGAGGACCTGGAAGACGCAGCGCGGGTGGGTCAGCGTCTCGTCGCGCTCGGGTGCGCCCGTGCCGATGTCGGCGCCGCCGGAGCCGTGGGACTCGCCGCGCGCAGCGTCCGAGACGGAGCCCTCCGTGCCGGCGCGCTCGGGCTCCTGGTCGCGTTCGCCGGAGGCGGCCCGCATCCGCGTGCCCTCGTACTGCCAGGTGGCCGTGGAGTAGTGGCGGCCGTCCGGGTCGAGGCCGGAGAAGACGCCGTCCAGGTCCTCGGGGCCGCGGTAGTCCTCCCGCAGGATGACGGGCCCGTTGGTGTACGCCACGACGTAGTCGTGGAAGTACCGTCCGCTGGTCAGGACGTGGTTGACCAGCCCGCCGAGGAAGGCGATGTCCGAGCCCGCGCGCAGTGGCACGTGCACGTCGGACAGGGCGCTGGTGCGGGTGAAGCGCGGGTCGATGTGGACCACCTTGGCGCCCCGCGCCTTGGCCTCCATCACCCACTGGAAGCCCACCGGATGGCACTCGGCCATGTTGGAGCCCTGGATGACGACGCAGTCGGCGTTCTGCAGGTCCTGCTGGAAGGTGGTCGCGCCGCCGCGGCCGAACGAGGTTCCCAGACCGGGAACGGTGGAGGAGTGTCAAATACGCGCCTGGTTCTCGATCTGCACGGCTCCCAGCGCGGTGAAGAGCTTCTTGATCAGGTAGTTCTCCTCGTTGTCGAGGGTGGCCCCGCCGAGGCTGGCGATGCCCATGGTGCGCCGGGTGCGGGCCGCGTCGACCTCCCACTGCCAGCCCGCGCGCCGTGCCTCGATCACCCGGTCGGCGATCATGTCCATCGCCGTGTCCAGGCCGAGCCGCTCCCACCCGGTGCCGTGCGGGCGCCGGTAGAGGACCTGGTGCTCGCGGGCCCCGCCGGTGGTGAGCTGGAGGGTGGCCGAGCCCTTGGGGCAGAGCCGGCCGCGCGAGATGGGGGAGTCGGGGTCGCCCTCGATCTGGGTGACGCGCCCGTCCTCGACGTAGACGTTCTGGCCGCAGCCCACCGCGCAGTACGGGCAGATCGACTTGACCACCCGGTCGGCGGAGGCGACCCGGGGGGTGAGCCGCGCGCTGGGCCCGCTCTTGGCGGCGGCCCCGCGGCCCAGGGGGTCGGTCCCCTTGAGCTGGCGGTAGACCGGCCAGGAGTCGATCCAGGTGCGTACGCCCATCGCCTCTTCCCTTTCCGCGCCGCGGTCCCGGGTGCCGGTGTGGTCCGGTGTGGTCCGGTGTGCCGCTCCACGTGCCCGTTTCCGGCCGCTCCACTCCTTCGGCCCGGCGCCCGACTCTCGCGCGCCGCCGCCTCTCGTGCTCCGCCGCCTGCGCGGCGGCCCTGCCCGCAGTCTGACGCGGCCGGGCCGGACCGGCATCCGGGGGAGCCCCTCGTACCGGCCGGCGCGGGGCGGGTCCGGAACCGGGCGTACCCCTCGCACCGGCCCGTTTGCGGCGTATCGCGCGCAACCGCGATGAAATGGCGCCCACGCCCTTTGTCAAGGCTTTGAAATGGGCGCGCTATGGGCAAGTGGGATCTTTCTCCGCATTCTCCGGGGCTATTCGGCCGCCTACTTCGGGATCTGATCGCTACTCGGCGGTAACCCTTGACGGGGTATCAGGCGGCTGCTTTTATTCAGCGAACAACGGGAACCTTGAATCCTCGGCACGACCGAGTGGTTTGGGGTGCGCCCGGACGGGGAAGAGAGTCGCAGCATTCAAATTCGGGGGAATGCGTTGATCGGCGAAGCTGGAACACGTCCTGCCGCATCGTTATTTCCGGTCGTCGAACCGGTCGGATTCGAGAAGATACATTTCGAGACGGCAGAGGCGGCGCTGCGGGAAGCCGGCCTGTGGGACTTATGTCACGGCGCGATCATGGCCGGCAGCCTTTCCGTCGGACTGGGCACCGAGACCTCCGACGTCGATCTCTTCGTCTTCGTCGACGAGGTGACCGGCGGCAGAAAGCATCCGGTGCGCGAGGGCATCCGGGTGGACATCGAACAGATCACGGTCCGCGACATCCGTGAACTGGCCCGCGGATTCCGCTCCTTCACCGCGACCGGCACGGACCGGACGCAGACGACCCTGGACGAGGACACCCTCAAACTGGTCGTGCGCACCCGGCTGGGCTCCGTCCTCAAGCCCGGCGCGCCGGTCGACGAGATCCGGCGGGACCTGGTGCCGGACGTCCTGCGCAAGGTGCTGATGACCCGCAACCTCGTCGACCTCGGAGCCTTCGTGGAGGACGCCTACGGCGCCCTGCGGATCGACGACCTCCCCACCGCCTACTGCGCCTCCGGCATCGCCCTCGACATGGCCGCCGACGCCCTGCTCGCCGCCTGCGGCGATGTGTACGTCTCCGAGAAACTGCGGCTGCGCAAGCTGATCAGGGAACCCCGGCTCACCGCCTTCACCAGGCATTACTGGCAGACCCGGCACGCCGGCGTCCCCGCCGACGCGGACCCCGCGCGACTGCGCGAACTGATCCACGCGCGGCTGTGGCTGATCGGAGGCATCGGCTGCGCCTGCGTGCTCTCCTACTGGGACGGCGAGCCCGAGGGCGAGGTTCCGGTCCCCGTCGTCGGCGGTCCGGGACCGACGCGCAACCCCTTCCTGGTCCCCGTCCGGTACGCCGACGGCTGCGGACTCACCCGGCCCAACTCCGCCTTCGACGTCTCCGAGGACGCCCTCGGCCTGTGGTCCCTGCTCGACGGCAGACCGGTCGACGCCGTGGTCGGCGCCCTCGCCGGGAAGGCGGGCGTCGTCGCCGGTGACGAGGTGCGCCAGGAGATCCGCGCGGCCCTGGAGCAATTCCGTGAGATGGGCCTGCTGTATTCCGGCTTTGCCGACGTGTGAGCCTTTTCCACCAGACTTCCGTCGTGGGTGACGCCTGCGTCCGTCACGACGGAATGCAAGGAATTCCACGAGCGAAAGGGGGTGTTGAGCATGTTCAAGATCGTGATCAAGGAGTCGACCACCAAGGCCGTCAAGGCCAACTGAGTCGGAACAGCTCGGCAATGATGGCGCCTGGCCGCCGGCTGCCGGTGGCCAGGCGTCGTCCCGCGCCTTTCTGCGGGGCGGCGGGAGCATGGGTACGGAGGACGGGAAACAATGGCCGCTGTCGAGGTGGAGAACCTGACTCGCAGCTATACGGCTGCACGCTCCGCATCGCTTTTCACCAAGGCGAGAGGAGAAGCGAGGCAGGCGGTGAAGGGAATCTCCTTCGACATCGGCGAGGGGGAATTGTTCGGCCTGCTCGGCCCCAACGGCGCCGGCAAGTCCACCACGATCAAGATACTGGCCACCCTGCTGCTGCCCACCAGCGGCCGGGCCCGGGTGCTCGGCCACGACGTCGCCACCGAGCCCACCGCCGTACGCCGCCGCATCGGCTACGTGGCCGGCGGTGACCGCGGCCTCTACGAACGGCTCTCCGCCCGGGACAACCTGCGCTACTTCGCCGAACTCCACGGCATCACCGGCCCCAGGCAGCGCCGCCGGATCGCCGAACTGCTCGAACTGGTCGATCTCACCGACCGGTCCGACGACAAGGTGGAGGGCTTCTCGCGCGGGATGCGCCAGCGCCTGCACATCGCCCGGGGCATGCTCAACGAACCCCGGGTGCTCTTCCTCGACGAGCCCACGATCGGACTCGACCCGCAGGCCGCGCGCGATCTGCGCGCCACCGCCGCCGCCCTGTCCGCCCAGGGCACCACCGTGCTCCTGACCACGCACTACATGCACGAGGCCGACGAGCTGTGCGCCCGGATCGGCGTGATCGTCGAAGGCCGCCTGGTCGCCCTCGACACACCGGCCGCCCTCAAGAAGGGCGTCTCCGACCGCACCGTCATCACCGTCGAGGTCCGTGACCTCACCGACCGCCACGAGGCCGAGGTCCGCGCCCTCGGCGAGGTGCTCAGCCTCGCCGTCACCCGGGGCCCGGCCACGCAGGTGCTGGAGGTCCAGTGCGCCGACACCGGTGACGCCATGCCCGGCCTCCTCGGCGTGCTCGGGTCCGCCGCGGTGAGCCGGGTCGACACCCGCGAACCGAGCCTGGAGGACGCCTACGTCGCCCTGGTGTCGCGCTCCCGGGCCGCGAGGGCGGAGGCGGACCGGTGACGGCCCCGGCGACCCCGGGCGCGGCCGGGCACCTGCGGGCCCTGCTGGTCTGCTCCGCCTTCCAACTGCGCCTGCTGCTCCAGTACAAGTTCTACGTCGTCGCGGTCTTCGTGCAGCCCCTCGCCTTCGCGCTGATCCAGTTCGTCATGGTCGGCCACCGGCAGGAGACCTCCGCCCTGGCGGCGGTGTCGGTGCAGACCGGGCTGATCGGCATGTGGACCGCGACGCTCTTCGGCTCCGGAGGGGGACTGAGCCGCGAGCGCAGGTTCGGCACCCTGGAGCCGGTCGCCGTCACCCCCTCCCCGCTCGCGGTCGGCATCCTCGCCATCAACCTGGCGACCGCGGTGATGGGCATCATCTCCATGGCGGTGACCCTGGCCCTGGGCGCCGTCTTCTTCGACATGCCCTTCGTGCCCCGGCGGCCCGCCCTCTTCGCCGCCGCCCTGGTCGTCGCCGTACTGGCCAACGCCTGCCTGGGCTTCCTCATGTCCAACGCGTTCGTCCTCTACCGCAACGCCCTGGTCCTGACCAACCTGCTCGAATACCCGGTCTGGGTCCTCACCGGCCTGATGGTGCCCGTCTCCTTCCTGCCGCAGTGGTGCAGGCCGTTCAGCGAGGTGCTGTCCATGACCTGGGCCGCCCGCGCCCTGAACCACTCCATGACCGGCGAGGGAGCCCCGGTCACCGAGATTCTCTGGTGTGCCGTGACCGGCGCCGCCTGCCTCCTGGTGGCGCTGCTGTTCCTGCGGACCGTGCACGACGCGGTACGCCGCCGCGCCACGCTGAGCCTGGTGTGAGGAGAAGCAGTATGCGGACCATGCGGAGCCTCGCCGGCGGCCTGCGCCTGACGCTGGTGGGAGGCTTCCTCTCCTACCGGGCGCTCATCACCTTCCTCACCCCGGCGCTCTTCTTCGTGATGATGATCGCCACCCCGCTCTTCCAGATCATCACGTTCTCCCTGCTCGGCCGGTACAGCAAGGCGGAGACCGCGGACTTCTACGTCGTGGGCACCGCGATCCAGGCATCCGCGATGGCCGGCATCTACGGCGCCTCCCAGGCCGTCGCCAACGAACGGGCCTTCGGCACCCTCGCCCAGATGCTCATCAGCCCCGCCGCCCGTTTCTGGATCATGCTCGGCCGGCTCATCCCCACCTGTGTCAACGGGATCGTGGTCGCCGTCTTCGGCGTCTTCGCCGGATGGGCGCTGCTGGGGCTGCGGCTCGGCGCCGGCGACCTGGCCCCGATCGGGCTCGCGGCGGTCTGCGCCTCGGCGTCCTGCGCCGGACTCGGCCTGGTCATCGGGGCGTTGGGGCTGCGCTTCAGCGACATGTACTTCATCACCAACGCGGTGCACCTCGTGCTGCTGATCGCGACCGGGGCCGTCATCCCCCTCGCGCTCCTGCCGGAGTGGGTCAGGGCGCTCTCGCGGCTCCTGCCGATGTCCCACTCGATCGCCATGGCCCAGGACGTGGTGGCCGGCCGCTCCTTCTCGGCACTCCACAGCGTCGGAGCCGAACTCCTCCTCGCGGCCTGCTACTTCGGCGTCGCCCTGGCGGCGCTCGCGCGATCGGAACGACAGAGCAGGCGGCACAGCACGCTGGAACTGGTCTGAGGACCCGGGACGGGAAGGACACGCCACGATGCCCACGCACACCGACGCGCCGCTGCTGATCCTCAAGATCGGAGGCAGCCTGTTCTCCGACAAGTCCAGGCCCGGCAGCCTGGACGAGAAGGCGTTCGACGCGCTGGTCCGGCTGGTGGCCGACCTCCACCAGGCGCACCGCGGGCGGCTGTTGCTGGTCACCGGCGGCGGGGCCTTCGGGCACGGGGCCCTGCGGGGCCTGGACCCCGGCGACCCGTTCGCGCCGCTGCCCTTCGTCGACGCCACCGCCGGCGTCCGCTGGAGATGGGTCACCCGCCTCACCGACCGGGGCGTGCGCGCCCTGCCGCTCCAGCTCGGCGCGTTCAGCCGCGTCGACCCCGGCGACCCGACCGGGATAGCGGCCTGCGCCGAACCGCTCGCCTCGCTGCTGGCGGCGGGCGTCCTGCCGGTGCTGTCCGGGGACTGCCTGATCCGGCCCGACGGCGCCCTGGAGGCGTTCTCCAGCGACCGCACCCCCGAGGTGCTCATCCGCGCCCTGGGCGCCGCCCGCGTCGTCATGCTCACCGACGTGCCGGGGCTCCTGACCGGCGGGCCCGGCAGCGACCGGGTGCTCGGCTTCGTCGACGCCCTCGACCCCGCACCCGCCTACGCCCACGTGTGGAAGGAGAGCGAGTGGGACGTCTCCGGCGCCATGCAGGGCAAGCTCGACGCCCTCGTCGCGTGCGCGCGCCAGGGCGCCGACTGCTTCATCATGCGCGGCCGGCCGGACGCCGTCGACCTGCGCGTGCTCCTCACCCCGCCCGCCGAATGGCCCGCGTCGACGCCCCGTACCCGCGTCGCCCTGCCGAGCAAGGAGATCCCCTGATGCCGGTGAGCACCGAGCAGACCGCGGTGGACGCCGCCGGCTTCGCCGGCCGCGACGTCACCGTGCGCTCCAGCGCCGTACTCGACCTCAACGTGGTCAAGGTCCGGCTGATGAGCAACCAGGAGGACTTCGCCGGCTTCTCCTACTTCTCCGCCTTCGCGGACCCCGCGACGGAGGCGGACTTCGAGATCGTCTGCGTGGACCTCGACCGCGACCCGTACGACACCGAACCGCTCGCCGCCGCCTCCGACCGGACCTTCCGCGCCAAGCGTTTCCGGACCGGTTTCTACCTCGTCCACTTCTTCGGCGCCCCGGCCTACCTGATCACGCGTGGCCGCCGCTTCCACGTCTTCGGACACCGCCTGGAGAAGACGGTCTGGCCCTACTTCGTGAAGTACATCCTCACCATGCACGCCGTCGACCACGGCATGCTGCACCTGAAGTCCGCGGGCTTCGCCCACGACGACGGCTCCGCCACCCTCCTGGTGGGGCGGCAGGGCGGCGGCAAGACCGTCTTCCTCGCCCAGGCGTGCCTCGCCGGGGCCGACTTCCTCGCCAACACCCACGTCCTGGTCGACGACGGCGTCGCCCACGGCGTGCACACGGCGATGCGCATCCGCGCCGACGCCTGCTTCGGCGACCTGATCAAGGCCCACGACCTCACCCCGCACATCGAGAGCGGCGACCACGTCGTCAGCCCGCACGACCTCTTCGAGGGACGCACCACACCCCGGGCCCCGGTGCGCAACATCGTCCTCGCCGACTTCGACCCGTCACGGCCGCGGGGACTGGAGGAGACGACTCCGCAGGCCATGACGGCCTTCCTCACGCAGTTCTCCTCCGCCCTGACCATGTACGGCCTCAAGGACGACCTGTACGACCACTGCGGCAAGGACCTGGAGACGTACACCCGCGCCCACGAGGCGATGGCCCGGAGGCTCTCCCGCCTCGTCCACGGCGCCCGCCTCTTCCGGGCCAACGTGGACATGCTCGACGCCCGCACCCGTGACGACACCCTGGCCCGGCTGGCCGGACGGTGAGCAAAGGAGACACGCCCATGCGTCCCTTCGATTCCGCGCGCATCGACCTCGATGCCGACCTCGTCCACGCCCTGGCGGCGGAGCCGGGAGGGGAGACCGCCCTGCCGGCCGGGTTCGCGGCGGACCTCGCCGCCGCCGTCGACCGGCACGTGCGCAAGGGGCCGGGCTTCCTCGTCCTCGCCGGCTTCGAGCGGCTGGCCGAGCAGGAGGACCGGCTCCGACGCGCCTTCCTCGCCGCCTCCCGCCTCTTCGGCGAACTGTCCCCGCAGAACGGCCGGGGCGAACTCCTCAGGGAGGTACGCGACCGGGGCACCCGGATCGGCGAGGGGCGCACCGCCCGCTACTCCGACTCCCGGTTCGGCGGCAGCCTGCACACCGACGGCGCCGAGGCACCCCTCCCGGTGCCCGAGTACTTCGCCCTGCTCTGCGTCCGGCAGGCCGCCCGGGGCGGCGCCCTCCAGGTCATCCACGTCCGGGACCTGACGGAACGGCTGGCGCGGCGGCCCGGCGTGCTCGACACCCTGCGCGGCCCCTTCCACTTCGACCGCCGAGGCGACGAGAGCCCCGGCGAGGGCCCCACCACCCCGAAGCCGGTCCTCTTCGACGACGGCGAGGGCGGCCTCGGCGTCACCTACCTGCGCCAGTACATCGAGGCGGGCCACGCCCACCCCGGCGTGCCCGGCCTCACCGCCGCCCAGAGCGCCGCCCTGGACGCCCTCGACGAGCTCCTCGCCGACCCCTCGCTGATCACCGAGGACGTGCAACGCCCCGGCGAACTCGTCCTCTTCGACAACCACCGGCTCCTGCACGGCCGCACCGAGTTCACCGACCACACCGACGCCGACCGCTCCCGGCTCCTGTTCCGCACCTGGATACGCCGGGCGGCCTGACCCCGGCCCGCCCACGCACCCGAGGACCCGCCATGCGTGCTGTCATCGTTCCCAACTGCCTGCGGGGCAGCCTCCCCGCGGACGCCGTCGCCGACGCGCTGGCCCGAGGCGTACGCGCCGCTCTGCCCACGGCGGAGATCCACACGGTGCCCGCGGCCGACGGCGGTGACGACAGCCTGAGCCACTGGCTCCGGCACGTGACCGCCGACCGGATCACCACCAAGGTGCCGGGCCCCCTCGGCGGCCTGGTCGACGCCGCCTGGGCCCTGGGCGAGGACGGCACCGCGTTCATCGAGATGGCCGAGGCCAGCGGCCTGCGCCACGTGCCCGACGCGGCGCGCGACCCGCTGTCCGCCACCACCCACGGCACCGGCCGCCTCATCCGGCACGCCCTGGACCTGGGCGCCCGCACCGTGGTCGTGGGCGCCGGCGGCAGCGCCACCCTGGACCTGGGCGCCGGCGCGCTGGAGGAACTGGGCGTCCGCTTCCTGGACGACCGGGGCCGCCGCCTCGCCGCCGCACCGCGCACCCTCGACCGGGTCGCCACCGCCGACTTCACCGGCCTCGACGCGCGGCTGCGCCACACCCGCCTCAGAGTCCTCAGCGACGTCCGTACCCCCGTACGCGAGAACGTCCTGCGCTACGGGCCGCAGAAGGGCATCGACCCCTCGATGACCGGACGCTTCACCGCCCTCCTGGAACGGCTGGCCGCCGCCCTGGGCCCCGCCGGCGACGGACTGCTCGACCTCCCCTGGCGGGGCGCCGGCGGAGGCACCGCCGCCGCCCTGCACGTGCTGGGCGCCACGGTCGGCTCCGGCAGCGAGCACTTCCTCGACCTCGCCGGGGTGCCCGGCCTGCTGCGCGGAGCCGACCTCGTCCTGACCGCCGAGGGACGGGTGGACCGCGGCTCCCTGGAAGGCAAGCTCCCGCTGGCGGTGGCCCGCCTCGCCGCCCGCGCCTCGGTGCCCTGCGCCGTCATCACCGCCGGCAACCTGCTCGCCCCCGGCGACCTGCCGCCCGGCACCCGGTGCCTGCTGCTCGCGGGATGCACCCCCGCCGACGCCGAGGCCACCGAACGCGCCCTCGTCACCGCGGGCCGCACCGCCGCGCTCGACCTCACCCCCGCCACCGGAGGGACGACATGAAGATCGGACACGAGCGGCTCGGCGCCTTCGTGCGCGAGGCGATGAGCAGAGCGGGCAGCCGGCCCGAGGACGCCGAGAAGGTCGCCCGCGTCCTCGTCGCGGCCGACCTCAACGGCGTCGACAGCCACGGCGTCGCCCGGCTGCGCCGGTACGTGGAAGGCATCCGCGACGGCACCATCGCCGCCGACGCCACCCCCACCACCGTCACCGACTTCCCCGCCGGAGCCGTCGTCGACGCCGGCAACGGCCTCGGCCAGCCCGCCATGCTCCACGCCGTCCACCTCGCCGTCGAGAAGGCCCGCGCGACCGCCGTCGCCACGGTCACGGTGCGGCGCTCCAACCACTTCGGCATCGCCGGCCACTACGCCGCCCTCGCCGCCCGCGAGGGCATGCTCGCCCTGGTGACGACCAACGCCTCACCCCAGGTCGCCCCCACCCACGGAGCCGAGCCCATGTTCGGCACCAACCCGCTGGCGATCGCCCTCCCCACCCACCCGACCCGCCCCTACCTCTACGACGCGGCCACCAGCGCCGTCCCCCGGGGCAAGCTGGAACGCCTGGAACGCGAGGGCCGGCCCATGCTGCCCGGCTGGGCCGTCGACCCCGACGGGCGCACCGAGACGGACATCCCCCGCCTGGTCAAGGGCCTCAAGGCCCGCGAGGGTTACGCGCTGCTGCCGCTGGGCGGCGCCGGGGAGGACCACGGCGGACACAAGGGCTACGGCCTCGGACTCCTCGCCGACCTGCTGTGCGGCCCGCTCGCCGGCGCCTCCTGGGGACGGCACGTGTACGGACCGGACGGCGCCGGCCTCGGCCACTTCGTGTTCTGCGTACGCGTGGACGCCTTCATGGACCTCGACGCCTTCCGCGCGGAGACGGCCCGCATGTTCGAGGAACTGCGGTCGGCGAGGAAGGCCGAAGGGCAGGACCGCATCTACATACCCGGCGAGAAGGAGTACGAGACCGCCGACGCCCGCCGGGCCGACGGCATACCGCTGCGGCCCTCCGTGGTGAGTGACCTCGCCGACATCGCCGAGACGCTCGGCCTGCCCTTTCCCGGACACCGGCCATAGACGGCCGCTGTGGAGACACGGATCGGAACTCGAGGACTGACATGGGTACTTCCGCACGCCTGAGACGAATACTGGAGGCCCCGGGCGCGGCCCGCGCCGCCGGAGCGCAGGACGCGCTGACCGCCAGACTCGTCGAGGAGGCCGGGTTCGACGTCGTCTGGGCGTCGAGTTTCGTCACCTCGGCCAGCCGCGGGCTGCCCGACATGAGCCTGCTGACCATGACGGACTACCTCCAGGCCGCCCAGTGGATGGCGCGCGCCACCCCGCTCCCGGTGCTCGCCGACTGCGACACCGGCTTCGGCAACCGGCTCAACGTGGCCCTCACCGTGCGCAGTCACGAGGAGGCCGGCGTCGCGGGCATCTGCATCGAGGACAAGGTCTTCCCCAAGCGGAACAGCTTCATGAGTTCCGGGCAGCGGCTGGAGGACAGGGAGGAGTTCGCCGCCCGTGTCGGCGTCGCCAAAGAGGCCCAGCGCTCACCCGACTTCGTCGTCGTGGCCCGCACCGAGGCGCTGATCGCCGGTTCCGGAATGGACGACGCCATCGGCCGGGCACGGGCCTACGAGGCGGCGGGAGCCGACGCGATCCTGATCCACTCCAAGTACGAACGCCCCGACGAGATCGAGGAGTTCCTACGGCGCTGGAAGGGGTCGGTGCCGGTGGTGGCCGTACCGACCACCTACTACACGTGGAACATCGAGGAGGCGTCCCGCGCCGGGGTCTCGCTCGTCATCTACGCCAACCAGACCATGCGGGCCTCCGTCCAGGCGGTCCGGGACGTCCTGCTGAGGATCAGGGCCGAGGGCGACTCGGCCTCCAGCGAACCGGACATGGCCCCGGTGAAGGAGATCTTCCGCCTCACCGAGGCCGACACCTGGAACGCGATCGACGCATGATCGACGCCAAGGTCTTCCGCGACGAACTCGCCCACCGATCGGTCGGCTTCTGGACCGGGGTGCCCTGCTCCTTCTTCCAGGGGCCGATCGGCCTGCTGGAACGCTCCGGCGACCGGTACGTGCCGGCGGCCAACGAGGGCGCCGCCCTCGCCATGGCCGCCGGCGCCGAACTGGCCGGCACCCGCGCCGTCGTGATGCTGCAGAACTCCGGCTTCGGGAACCTGCTCAACCCGCTCACCTCCCTGATCATGACCTTCGACATCCCCGTCCTCGTCTTCATGAGCCTGCGCGGCTGGCCCGACCCCGACCGCGACGAGCCGCAGCACCGCGTGATGGGCTCCCGCCAGCACGCCCTGCTCGACGCGCTCGGCGTGGACACCTGGACCATGCCTGCGGACGAGGACGGATTCCGCGCCGTCCTCGACGAGGCCGAGCACAGCCGCCGCGAGGGCAGACCCGCCGTCGTCCTGGTCCCGAAGAACTCGGTCGGCACCGTGCCCGCCACCGCCGCCGTGCCCGCCCCCACCGCCGGGGACACCCCCGCCGCCGGGGACGCCACCGGCGGCTTCGACCGCCGCGCCGCCCTGGCGGCCCTCGCCCCCCACCTCGGCGACGCGGCCGTCTACGCCACCACGGGCTACATCAGCCGCGAACTCCACTCCCTGGCACACCGCCCGGAGAACTTCTACATGCAGGGGTCCATGGGCCACGCCCTGAGCCTGGGCATCGGCACCGCCCTGTCCCGGCCCACCCGGCGGGTCGTCGTGGTGGACGGCGACGGCGCGGCCCTGATGCACCTCGGCTCCGCCGCCGTCGCCGGAGCCGCCGCCCCCGGCAACCTGACCCACGTCGTCCTCGACAACGGCTGCTACGAGTCGACCGGCGGACAGCACGCGCCGGCCTCCGTCGACTGGGCCGGGCTGGGCCGGGCACTGGGCTACCGCACCGCCGGAACGGCCGCCTCCGCCGAGGAGACCGGCGCGGCGATGCGACGCGTCCGGGACCTGCCCGGCCCGCACCTGCTGGCCGTCACCGTCAGCCCCGGCACCGACGTGCCGCCCCGGGTCACCTCCCGGCGCACCCCGGCGGAACTGCGCCGGGACTTCGAGGCCGCGCTCGCCCGGGACCGGACACGGGACGGGACCACGTATGGCGGGTGAGCCGAGGGGACCGCAGACCGTGGCCGCCCCCACCACGACCCTGATCGACGGCCCCGGGGCCTCGGACCAACTGGCCCGCGTCATCGGCGAGTACGACGCCGACCGGGTCCTGGTCGTGGCCAGCGCGGGCACACTGCGCCGCGCCGCGCCGCTGCTGCGGTGGGACGTCCCGCACGTCCGGGTCTTCTCCGGTTTCCGCTCCAACCCCGACCTGGAGCAGGTCCTGCGCGGCTGCGCGGTACGCGACGCCCACCGTCCCGAACTGGTCGTCGGCGTCGGCGGCGGCTCGGCCATGGACGTGGCCAAGATGGTCCGCTGCCTGCCCGGCGAGCGCGCCCCCGCCCTCGACGCCCTGCGCGGCCGGGCGGACCTGCACGAGCACTCCGGCGTCCCCCTGGTCCTCGTACCGACCACGGCGGGGACGGGCAGCGAGGTCACCCAGTTCGCCACGGTCTTCGCCGACGGCATCAAGCACTCCCTCGACCGGCCCGAGGTCCGCGCGACCGTCTCCGTGATCGACCCCGACCTGACCCGGACCTGCCCCTGGGAGGTGAGCGTCAGTTGCGCCTTCGACGCCCTCGCCCACGCACTGGAGTCGTACTGGTCGGTGCACTCCACACCCCGCTCCCGCGCCCTCGCCGCCGAGGCCGCGTCCGGCATCGCCCGGGTGCTCGGCACCGCCTCCCGCTCGCTCACCGTGGCCGACCGGCACGACCTCAGCCGGCTGGCGACGGTGGCCGGACACGCCATCGACATCACCCGTACGACCGTCGGCCACGCCTTCGCCTACCCCCTGACCGCCCGCTTCGGCGTACCCCACGGACTGGCCGCGCTCCTCGGCCTCTCCTGGCTCCTCCCGGCCGGCGTCGAGGCCGCCGCCGAACCGCACCTGTGCCGGGACCCGCGCGGCCCCGGCTTCCTCGCGGCACGCCTGGACGAGATGGCCGGCTTCCTCGGCGCCCCGGACCCCGGCGGGCTCGGCCCGGCGCTGCGCGAACTCATCGTCCGCGCGGGCTTCCCCCCGGAGCTGGGCGCCTACGGACCGACGGCCGGGGACGTGCCGGCGATCCTCGGCGACGTCCTGCGCTCCTCCCGCTCCTCGAACACCCCCGTCGCCCTGCCGCCCGACACCGCCGCCCGGCTGGCGGCCTGCCTGTGACCCGTACCCCACCCGCAGAAGGGACGCCGACCGTGGAGAACGTCCGCACGAGCGGGCCGCTGCCCGTGCCCGAGCCCGTGGGCGCCGCATCGGTCCGCGGCATCGTCAGCCACCGCGGCGAGGGCTTCCGGCGGCTCCTCGGGGACGTGACCGACGGGCTGCGCCCGTTCTTCGGCACCACCGGCGCCGTGCTGCCCTTCACCTGCTCGGGCACGGGCGGGATGGAGGCCGCGGTGGTCAACTGCGTCGCCCCCGGCGAGCGGGTCCTCGCCCTGTGCGCCGGGTACTTCGGCGAACGGTTCGCGGCCGTCGCCCGCGCCCACGGGGCCGAGGTCACCGAGCACCGGGTGCCGTGGGGACGGGCCCTGGACCCGGCGGAGGTACGGGGCGTGCTGCGCGCCGCCGGACCGTTCCGGGCCGTGCTCGTCACCCACAACGAGACGTCCACGGGGGTGCTGAACCCCCTGCGCGAGGTGTGCGAGGCCGTCCGGGAGGAGAGCGACGCCCTGATCCTCGTCGACGGGGTCTCCAGCGTCGGCGCGATCCCCGTCGAGATGGACGCCTGGGGCGCCGACGTGGTGGTCACCGTCACCCAGAAGGCGCTGCTCGCCCAGCCGGGGATCAGTCCGGTGGCCGCCGGCGAACGGGCCCTGGCCGCCGCCCGGGGGCGCGGGGGGCCCCGCTACTACTTCGACTTCCCCCGCATGGCCGACGCCGTGACGGAGGGGACCACCACCTACACCCCGGCGGTGTCGGTGCTCCAGGGGCTGGACGCCGCGGTCCGCCTCCTGCGGGAGGAGGGGCCGGAGAACGTCTTCCGGCGCCACCGCCACGCCGCCCGGCACCTGCGCCGGCGGCTCACCGGCCTCGGCCTGAGCCCGCTCGTCGCCCCGGAAGACGCCTCGCCCACGGTCACGGCGGTGCGCCTGCCCGCCGGGGTGCCGGCCGACGCGGTCCGCGGCCGGCTGGAACGGGAACACGGCGTCCTGGTGGCGGGCGGGCGCGGCCCCTGGAAGGCGGACACCGTACGCATCGGGCACATGGGCGTCTTCCGGGAAGACCAACTGGACGCCGCCGCCGAGGCGTTGGCGGAGACCGTCGGCCACCTGGCCGCCGCCCCGGCCGCGCGGTGACCGACGCGGCGGGCGGCCCACGTTCTCAGAGCACGACGCGGAAGTGCGTGGTCAGCCGGTGGTCGTCGTCCAGGACGTGGTAGGCGAGGCCCGGAGGCTGGTCGCGGTCGGCGGGCTCGCCGCCCTCCCAGGGCAGGCGCAGCGTCCAGGTGACCGCCGGGGAGACGATCACCGGGCGCCCGGCGAAGGCGGACGCCGCGGCGGTGTGGGCGTGGCCGGTGAGGAGGGCGACCACACGCGGATGCGCGTCGAGCAGCGCGGCGAGGTCCCCGGCCTCCCGGAGCGGCCAGGCGTCGGGCAGCGGGTGGTGGACCGTGACCGGCGGATGGTGGAAGGCGAGCAGTGCGGGGGTGCCGTCCGCCAGACCGGAGAGGGTGGCGTCGATCCAGTCGAGGGTCTCCGGCGCGAGGCGCCCCTCGTCGCGGCCGGGGACGGTGCTGTCGCACATGAGGATCACGGCGCCGGGCACGTGGTGGGCCCGGTTGACGGGCCCGTCGCCGGGGGGCTCGGAGAGCAGGACGGTGCGGTAGGCCGACCGATCGTCGTGGTTGCCGGGGCAGAGGAACACCGGGAACGGCGCCTTCAGGAGGCGCGCGGCCTCCTCGTACTCCGCCTCCTCGCCGTGGTCGGCGATGTCCCCGGTCACCAGGACCGCGTCCGGCCGGCGGGGCAGCGCGCGCAGGTGGTTCATGACCTGCTCGGCGCGGCGGGCGGCCCGCTCGCTCCCGTCCAGGTGCAGATCGCTGATCTGGGCGAGCAGCAGCGTCATGACGTCACCCCGTAACCTCCGCTGGACCCACTCGCCGCCGACCGGTACCGGGTCTCGAACAACACCCCGGTCCCTGACGGGAGTTCCCCGACTCACCCCGGCGACTCTAGGCGCCGACCCAGCCAGTGATCAAGACACCCCCAGCCAACCGGCACAGCACACGCAGAGCCTCCCCCGGCCCCTCACAGGGCCCACCCCACCGCGGCCAGCGCCCCCTTCCGGCGACACGGCCGGGCCGCCGGCCCCTTTCCAGAGCAGTCCACGACGGGTAAGTCTCTCTGGCGCGCGATGGATGAGCGGTCGCTTCCCCCGAATGATCCGGTCGATGGCCCCGAGATCAATTCCTGGGTGGACGACCGGGGTGAAGCTGGTCATGTCGAATTTACTTGACGGCAGTGCTGCCGGGCTTGAATTGGTGATGTCGGTCAGTCGTTCATGACCGGATACATGAGGACTTCATCAAGGAATTCTCGGACACCGCGTTCCGGTATGACCGCCCGAGCGGCACATCTCTGCTCGTTGTGGTTCTTGACGATGTCCGCAATCCGTTCAGAGGCAGCTTGCTCGATGAGGACATCGAACTCGCTCGCAACGCGCGCAGGCGAACACGATTGACTTCGGTCGCAAGTTCCTGGCGCAAACCACGATGAGCGACCAGTCGCCGCCGGCCCACGCGGTGGGCAGTGTCAGGTTGGCCAGATGTGGGGGCTTCTTGCAGGGGCAGCGCGGCGTGCGAGTGCGACGGGGTCGTGGTCGGGAATGTGGTCGGCCGGTTCCCTCGGGGGATTCCGTGGGCACAGGTGAGGGACAGGTCGGCGGCGTTCACATTCTGGCTGTGTAAGACGTGGGTGATGCATGTGAGTGTGTCGAACATGGCGAATTCCCTTCCATAGTGCCGGGTACCTCCTGGGTGTGGTCATATCAACGCCGAACGGGGGCGGGTGATAGGGGCTCCGGGGAGCGCAACGGCTGACCGGGGTGCTTCATGGGGGCGGGTCACTGGGTGGGGCTGTTGGCTCTGCCGGCCTGGGTGACCTGGGCAAAGGGTCGTTGGCCTGTTTGCGTGTCGGGGTGGTGAGGGGCGTGCTGCGGGGCGTGCCGGCCTCGGCGGGATCGACGTGAATGGGGTGGTGGAAGCCGGGCGGGCTTTCGTGGTGGGGGTGGGGATCGTATGTCCCGGGTTGCGGTGGTCCGGTTCTATCGCGGTGTATCTGGTGCCGTCGCCGGTATGGGCTGTCCCCGGATTCCGGGGGGAGAGTCGTGGGGCGAGTGGTTGTTTTTCCGTCACTTCGAATACTCCTGGAATTCACCCGTGATTCTCATGGGCTCCTCATGCGCCGTTGGTTGCGTGTGCGAGGCCGGTTGGTCCGCGACGTATGAGCGAGGAGGCGCGTGGTGTTCCTGTCGAAGGCAGCCGTGGCGCGTGAGGGGCAGGATGGGGAGGTTCGGGCGGCCGGGGCCGGGGCCGGGGCTGGGGGGAGCGCGGAGTCGTCGCATGTGGCCAGTCGGCTGCACGCGTTCAACCGGTTCGAGCTGAAGTACCTCGTCCCGGTGGAGCAGGCCGCCGAGATCCGTGACGAGCTGGCCGGGCGGATGGACCGGGACCCGCACAGCCCCGTCGGTGGGTACGGCGTGTGGAGCCTGTACTACGACACGCCTCAACTCCGTTTCTACTGGGAGAAGATCGAGGGGCTGAAGTTCCGCCGCAAGCTGCGCATCCGCCACTACGGCAACCTCGACGGAGTCACCGACGAGTCCCCGGTGTGCGTGGAGATCAAGCAGCGCGTCAACCGGGTTACGCAGAAGCGCCGCATCACCCTCTCCTACGGCGTCGCGCGGCAACTCTGCGACGGGCGACGGGTGGTGGACCACTCGGCGAGGGAGACCGCCTTCGTCCAGGAGGTCCTGGAGTTGATCACGCGGCTGAACCTCCAGGCGACCGTGATCACCGGGTACCAGCGCGAAGCCCTGGTCGGGCGGGACGCGGACACCGGGCTGCGGGTCACCTTCGACCGGCGGGTCCGCGGCCGGGACCGGGACTTCCACTTCGGCATCGAGACGCCGGAGAACCGCTTCACGATCCCGCCGCACCTGTCGGTCATGGAGGTCAAGGTCAACGAGCGCACCCCGCACTGGATCACCGACCTGGCCGCGCGGCGCAATCTCCACCTCGTCCGGATCTCCAAGTACGTGCAGTCCATCGAGGCGTTCGGCCTGGCCCCGCGCTCGGTCTTCCACGTCAACGAGGCGGACTTTCCGCCACCCACCCCCACTGAAGAACAGCCGCCGGAACAGCGGCCGGCGCGGTACGACGCGTCGACGAAGGCAGGAGCACAGTGAACTTCGATCTCGAACTACAGGAACTCAGTGGCACGTTCAGCGTGGCCGATGTCGTGGCGGCGATGGCGCTGTCCTTCGTCCTGTCGGCGCTGATCGGTTACGTGTACCGGTACACGCACCGCAACGTCTCCTACAGCCAGTCCTACGTGCAGACGCTGGTCATCGTCGGCATGATCGTCGCCCTGATCATGCTGGTCGTCGGGTCCAACCTGGCGCGTGCGTTCTCGCTGGTCGGAGCCTTGTCGGTGGTCCGCTTCCGCAACGCGGTCAAGGAGACCCGGGACGTCGGCTTCGTCTTCCTGGCCATGGCGATCGGCATGGCCTGCGGTGCCCGCTTCTACACGCTGGCCGCGGTCGGCGCCGTCGTGATCTGCGTCGTCATCATCGTCATGTACAAGTTCAACTGGTTCGTGCTGAACGTGCAGCGCCAGGTCGTCAAGGTCCAGGTCCCCGCCGGGGACGACTACACGCCGCAGATCCGTGACGTACTCATCAAGTACACCAGCGAGTTCGAGCTGGTCAGCACGGAGACGATCCGGGGCGGAGCGCTCAGCGAGGTCTTCTACACGGTCCGCCTGAAGAAGGGCGCCGAGCCCGCCGACCTGGTCAGCGCGCTCCAGGAACGGACGTCCGGGCAGCGGGTCACCGTGTTGACCGGTTACGACACGACGGACCTGTGATGAGTGGCGGGACCTCCGCGCGGCGCGGGCGGCGGCTGCGGGACCGGCTGCCCGTCCGGCTGCGGCACCACTGGAAGCCTGCCGCGGTGCTGGGCGTCGGGCTCGCCGCGATGGTCGTCTTCCTCGGCGACGTGCGGATCTCCCCGTACGTCACGTCGTCCTCCCGGGTCGAGGCGGACCCCATCACCGACGACGTCGGCGGAACGGTGGACCTGTACGACACCTCGGTGGCACACACGCTCCAGATCACCTATGAGCAGACCGACTTCGACAAGATGATGAAGGAGTTCCGCGAGGACGGGACCAAGGAGTACATCAAGGCCGACCTGGTCGTCGACGGTGTGTACCTCAACGACGTCGGCATCCGTCTCAAGGGCAACTCCACCCTGATGTCCCTGCGGGGCGGCAGAGGAATGCCCGGTGGGGGACGGGGGCTGCCCGACGGTGCCCCGACGGGTGCGGTGCGTGCCCCCGGCGGTGCCACCGAGGGCGGTGCCCCCGGCGAAACCGGCCAACGCGGAGGCGGCGGCATGGGCGGGATGGTGCAGTACGACCTCTCCGCCGACAAGCCCGAGGAACTGCCCTGGCTCGTCAAGATCGATGAGTACGTCGAGGGCCGTGCCTACCAGGGCGAGCGGGAGATCTCGCTGCGCCCCGGCAGCAAGGGGCAGGTGCCGCTCAACGAGGCGCTGGCGCTGTCCCTGACCGGGCTGAGCGGGCAGAAGGCCGAGCGGTACGGCTTCACCGAGCTGACCGTGAACAACCGGCCCGCCGCCACCCGCCTCATGGTCGAGGCCCCGGACACCGACTACGCCGACGACGTGGGCGACGGCAACGGGGTGCTGTACAAGGCCAAGGCGGGCGGCAGCTTCGCCTACCGCGGCGACGACCCCACCGACTACGAGAGTTCCTTCAAGCAGCTCAACAAGAAGGGCAGCCAGGACCTCGAACCGGTCATGAAGCTCATCAAATGGGTCAACAACGCCTCGGACGAGGAGTTCGCCCGCGACCTCGGCAAATACGTCGACGTCGAGTCGTTCGCCGAGTACCTGGCCTCGCAGAACCTGCTGCTGAACTTCGACGACATGGCGGGACCGGGCAAGAACTACCTGCTCTGGTACGACCTGGACACCAAGAAGTTCTCCGTCCTGGGCTGGGACTACAACCTGACCTTCAGCGGGGACGCCACGGCCGGACCGGAGGACGAGATCGGCATGGGCGGCGGCCTGCCCGGTGCCCGGCCCGAGGGCTTGCCCCAGGGCGCGGCCGACACCGAAGGGCGCGGGCCGGGTGCCATGGAGCACGTCCTGAAGACCAGGTTCCTCGCCTCCGACGCCTTCGACGGCGTGTACCAGGAGGCGTACCGCGAGCTGTACCGGAAGTTCTACGGCTCGGGCGCGGCGGCGGAGAACCTGGAGGCCGTCGCGGAGCAGGCCCGTGCCGCGGGCGCCGGCTCCGAGGAGCTGGAGTCGTCGGTCACCCGGCTCCGGCAGACCGTCACCGACCGCACCGCAGCCCTGGCCGAGAACAAGGAGGTGACCGGCTGAGGACTCCGGCATTCCGGCCCGCCCTCCCCGAAGCGGCGCCCGGAATGCCGGAACGTCCCTTTTCCTGAGGTAACCGCCCCTTCCTCCACAGGTTCCCTGGCTACCATCGCGCCCCACCGCACCGGCCCGCCCCGCCCGTCGTACCCCGAGGTGCCAGAACGTGATCGACCAGCACACCCCCGCGCGCCCGCCCGCCGCCGGACACACCGTCCTCGTGGTGGAGGACGATGCCAGCATCCGTACCCTGCTCACCTCCGCGCTCGGCGCGGCCGGCTACACCGTCGCGAGCGCGGCCGACGGGCAGGAGGCCATGTTCCGGGCCGGCGCCACCCGGCCCGACCTGATCGTCCTGGACGTCATGCTCCCGGACACCGACGGCTTCCGGGTCATCCGCGACCTGCGCGCCCAGGGCGTCTACACCCCCGTGCTCTTCCTCACCGCCCGCTCCGGCGTCGAGGACCGCATCATCGGCCTCAGCTCCGGCGGCGACGACTACGTCACCAAGCCCTTCCACGTCCAGGAGGTGCTGCTGCGCATCCGCGCCATCCTGCGCCGAGGCAGCGCACCCCCCTCCGCCACGGGCGCCCGCCCGCCGCTGCGCCACGCCGACCTCACCCTGGACGAGACGACCCGCGAAGTCCGCCGCGCGGACCGCCTCCTGAGCCTGTCGCCGACCGAATTCCGGCTGCTGGCCTGCCTGTTGGCTCAGCCAGAGCGCGTACTGGAGAAGTCCGAGATCCTCCAGCAGGTCTGGCGCTACGACTTCTCCGGCGACAGCCGCATCGTCGACACCTACATCAAGAACCTGCGCCGCAAGATCGACCGCGATCCGCCCGCCCTGATCCACACGGTGCGCGGGGTCGGCTACTGCCTGCGGCTGCCGCGCGACGAGAACCGCCCGACCGCCCCGTGAGGTGGCCCCGCCGGCTGCGCCCGCGCTCGCTGCGCAGCCGCCTCGTCCTGATCGCCGGGCTGCTGGCCACCAGCGCGGTCCTGCTGTGCCAGTTCGCCGGCCTGACCGTGCTGCGCGGCTGGCTGACGGCCCAGGTCGACGACCGGCTCTCCCACTTCCGGCCCCCCGACGTCGTCTACGAGGACATCGCCGCCGGTGGCGTACCACGGCCGCCGGAGCCGGACCACGCGCTGCCCTCCGACTACCGCGTCTTCTTCTACGACGAGGACGGGAACCTGCTGCCCGCCTCCCTGGGCAGTGTCGACGCCACCGGCCCCCGTCTGCCGCGGCGGGTCGCCGACCTCGACCTGTCCGCCGGACGCCCGAGCACCGTACCGGCCCGGGGTGACACCGGGTCCGGCTGGCGCGTCATCGTCCACCCCGGGCCCGGCCGCGCCCAGGCGGTCGTCGCCCTGCCCCTGGACACCGTGGACGGCGCCACCGCCAAACTCCTCTGGCTGAGCCTCGGCCTCGGCGCGGCCGTCGCCGCCGGGGTCGTCGTCCTCGGCAACGGCGCCGTACGCCTCGGGCTGCGCCCGCTCACCCGCGTCGAGCACACCGCCCAGCACATCACCGCGGGCGCCCTGGAACTCAACGTGCCCGTGGCGGACCCGGACACCGAGGTCGGCCGCCTCGGCCTGGCCCTCAACACCATGCTCGACCGCCTGCGCGCCTCCCTGCGCCGCACCGCCACCTCCGAAGCGCGGCTGCGCCACTTCATGGCGGACGCCGGCCACGAACTGCGTACCCCGCTCACCGCCGTGCAGGGTTTCGCCGAACTCCTCCTCGCCGAACCGGACATGCCCGACCGCCGCCGTCGGGAAGCGCACGTCCTGATCGCCCGCAACGCCGAGCGCATGAGCCGTCTCGTCGACGACCTGTTCCTCCTCGCCAAGCTGGGCGACACCCCCGTACCGCACCGCGAGCCCGTCGACCTGCTCTCCCTGGCCGCGGACGCCATCGCCACCACCGCGGTACGCCATCCCGGCCGCGCCGTCACCCTGGAGCCGCTCGCGGGCCACCCGGGCGGCCCCGAACGCGGCCTGGACATCGTCGAGGCGCCCGGCGATCCCCACCAACTCGCCCAGATCCTCGGGAACCTGCTCTCCAACGCCTGCGTCCACACGCCCGCCGACAGCGGCGTCCGCGTCCGGGTCGGCGCCGCGCGCACGCCCGTCGGCCGAAGCGCCCTCGGCGGCGGGCCGCCGCTGCCGCCCGGCACGCCCGTCTGCGTCGTCGAGGTCGCGGACGACGGCCCCGGCATCCGGCCCGACGAGGCCCCGCACGTCTTCGACCGCTTCTACCGCGCCGCGCCCCTCGGTCAGGGGGCCGCGCCGGGGTGCGAGCCCGGTTCCGGCCTCGGCCTCGCCATCGCCGCCGCCATCGCCACGGCGCACGGCGGACGCCTCGAACTGGACAACCACCCCGGCGAGGGCTGCGCCTTCCGCCTCCTCCTGCCCGACTCGGCGGCGGTGGGGGGCGGCGACGGGGAGGAAGTCCTCAGATGACGGCGGGGTAGTGGCCGGCCGGTGAGATGCAGTGGGCTCCGATGCCGCTTCGGCCCCTCCCGGCATGCCGACCGTGGGGGGTACCATCCCGGCGGTGTCGGCGATCGTCCACGCCCAGGCTTCCCCCGGAGTGATCATGCCGACCGAACGCCCCGGCAGGACGGCGACGTGGGCGAAGGTCCTCGCCGCGTTCGTTCTCCTGGTCCTCATGCCCTTGGTGATCTTCTTCGTCGTCTCCTTCCGGGGGTCGGGCGCGTTCCCGTGGTGAGCGCGTTGGGGCGCTCACCCGTCGACTCGCGTCGGTCGGGCGGGAGTGGTCCGGTTGGGGAGATGGTGTGGTGGGGGGAAGGCGGGGGCTGGGGCGGTGGGGGAGGGGCTTCTAGCATGGGGTGGTGGCTTCCGGGGGAAGAGGGCTGCGGGCGGCACAGGTCGTCTGCCTGGTCGGTCTGATCGGGCTGTACCTCTTCTCGGCGTTCGCCGATGTGCAGGGGCGGGCGAGGACCGAGCTGTCGGTGGCCATCGCCGTACTCACCACCGTGTTCTCCCTGTTGAACCGGCCGGTGCTGAGGCCGCCGGAGGGGCGTGGCGTAGCGCGGTCCGGGTTCGTCGCGTTCGCCGGGCGGCTGGGGATCGTGGTCGTCTGGATCGTCCAGGCGGGCCTGTTCGGCTTCTCCGGCTTTCTCGTCTCCGCCAACTTCCAGGAGGAGCCCGGGTTTCACGGCCGGGTCGCGCTGATCGCCGCCGTCGGACAGGTGCTGGCGTTCGTCGCGCTGTGCGCCCGGAGCATGGCGGGGTTCCGGCCCGACTGGGGTTTCCGCTTCACCGTGTTCGGCGTCCTGCGCCATCTGGTCGACCGGGCCGTCCTGGTGGTGCTCGCCGGGTACGCCAGCACCCTGCCGCAGGTCGCCGAGACCGCCGTCGCCTGGGTGCCGGAGCATCTGCACGACCGGGTCTCCGGGCTGCTGCCGGGATGGCTCGCCTGGCCGGTGACGATCGCCGCGTGCGCCGTCTGGTTCGTCGGCGTCCTCGTCGTCGAGAGCCTGGTGCAGCGGCTGGTCGCCTCCGGGCTCGGCCCCGACAACTCCCTCGGCGCCTGGCTCGGCGACCACACCCCCGTCTCCTACCGCCGCACCGACACCGACGTCACCTTCGACTTCGACTTCCTGCTGGTCCGCCTCTACTACTACAACAGCACGCTCGGCTGGGCGTTCCTCGGCAGGGTGCTGATCGAGATGCGGTACAGCAGCAGCTTCGGGCCCCGCTCCCGGCCACCGACCCGGCGCCGGATCGCCAAGGGGCGACGGTACGAACGGCCTCTGGCCGAGGGGGAGATGGACCGGCTGCGGGAGGAGATCGCCGGCGCTGCCGTGGCGGCGGCCCCCGGGGAATGGCGGCTGCTGCTCCTGGAGTACCGGGCCGCCGGGCGGTACGAGGAGGCGCAGGTGCGGGTCGACCCCCGGGACCGGTGGGCCCGCGGCTGGGACCCGCCCGCCCCGGAGGACCCCGAGGCGGACACCGACGCGGAACCGGGGGAGGAGAGCGAGGGAGAGGGGGCGTCCGGGGTGCCGGTCGACCTGCCCGGGTTCGCCGGGCTGCCCGCCCTGCGGAGGTGGCGCGAGGCGAGCTACACCGCCGAGAACGGCGTCGCCCACGTCCTCGTCGTCAGCGTCGAGAAGATCGATCCGACCGCGTACTCGTACTCCCCCGAGCACCCGTGGCGCACCGCCTCCTGGCAGGAGTACGACGCGCCCGGGTGGCGGCAGCCGCCGTCCGTCCGCGAGTACCGGCGTGACCTGCGCCGTTTCCCGACGGCGCGGGGGCGCCGGCCGTTCTGGCTGCGGAACCGGGTGAAGCGGATCGGCTGAGCCACACCTGACGACGCCCCTCCCGGCCCCTCGGTTTCGACGGCCGCCGGGAGGAAACCCCGTTCAGGGAGTGGAGGCAGCCATGCGATTCCCCCATCGCCGGGAGGCCGGCCAGGACCTCGCCCTCCGGCTCAGGGAAGCGGCGTCCGGCGGGGACCTCCCGCGTCCCGTCGTCCTCGCCCTGCCCCGGGGCGGCGTGCCCGTCGCCGCCGAGGTGGCCCGCGCGCTCGGGGCACCCCTCGACGTGCTCGTCGTCCGCAAGATCGGCGCCCCCGGCCGGCCCGAGGCGGGCGTCGGCGCGCTCGCCGGCGAAGACCCGCCGCTCTTCGACCGGCGGACCCTCGGACTGCTCGACCTCGACGAGGCCGACCTCGCGGCGGACGTGGCCCGCGAACGCGCGGAACTCCGGCGCCGCACCCTGCGCTACCGGGGCGAGCGGCCCGCCCCCGACGTACGGGACCGCACCGTGATCCTCGTCGACGACGGCCTCGCCACCGGCGTCACCGCCCGCGCCGCCCTGCGCCACCTGCGCCGCCAGGCGCCCGCCAGACTGATCCTCGCTGTGCCCGTCGGGGCCCCCGAGACCGTCGCCGCGCTGCGCCCGGAGGCCGACGACGTCCTCTGCCTCTCCCAGCCGCCGGACTTCGGCGCCGTCGGCCTCTGGTACGACGACTTCGGGCAGGTCACCGACGAGGAGGTCATCGCCCTCCTGGACGCGCACCGGCCCCCGGCCGGGGAACGGTGAGGGCGTACCGCCGGGCTGTTTGCCGCGTCCCCCACCGGGCTACCCGTGCCCGTGTGCGGCGGCGGCGCCCGGCCCCCAGGCCGTGACGTGCCGTGCCGTGCCGGGAGGCACCTCGGCCGACCGCAGAGCGACGGCAAAGTGACCGTAGGGCGACCGCAGAGTGACCGTAGAGCGGTCGCAGAGCGACCACAGAGCGACCGCGGGCCGACCACAGAGCGACCGCGGACCGACCATGGACCCCACCACCGAACGGAGTCACGGCATGCGTATAGGGATCATCGGGGCCGGCAGGATCGGCTCCACCCTCGCCCGGCGCTTCGCCGGCAACGGCCACGAGGTGCGGCTCGCCAACTCGCGCGGCCCGGACACCCTCGCCGGCCTCGTCGCGGGCATGGACGGCCCCGTGGAGGCGTCGACCGCCGATGACGCGGCCCGTTTCGGCGAGGTGGTGGTCGTCTCCATCCCCTACGGGCGCGTGGACGAGCTCCCGCACACCGGGCTCCGCGACAAGGTCCTCGTCGACACCTGCAACTACTATCCGCAGCGCGACGGGCACGACCCCGAGCTGGACGACGACTCCACCACCTCCAGCGAGAAGGTGCGCGCGGTGACCGGCGGGGACGTCGTGAAGGCGTTCAACGCGATCTACTGGGAGAACCTGCGCGACCACGGACGTCCCCCCGGCGACCCGGAGCGGATCGCCATCCCGGTCTCCGGCGACGACGAGGAGGCCAAGGCCGTCGTGGCGAGCCTCATCCAGGACATCGGCTTCGACGCGGTGGACGCCGGCGGGCTGGGCGGCGGCGGGCGCAAGCACCAGCCCGGGAGCGACGTGTACACGGCGGAACTGGACGCCGAGGAACTGGACGCGCGGTTGCGGACCGCCTGACCCGCGGGGACGGCTGACCCGCGGGGTCGGCTGACCCGCGGGGATGGCTGACCCGTGGTGAGCGGGTGGACCGCGGCCCGGCCCCGGGCTACTTCTCGTAGGTGGACAGCGCCAGCCCGAGGCCGAAGAAGGTCGGCGCCCACTCCCCGACGAAGATGCCCCAGCGGTCCGCCCGCTCCTCACCCTTCTTCTCGACGCCGCGCGAGGCGCACCAGGAGAGGACGGACAGGCCGATGGAGACGAACGCGGCGGTGTAGGCGTGCTCGGAGCGGATGCCGGACTCGTGCAGCTTCTTGACGATCACCAGTGACTCGCTTCCTGCGGGGAGGGGAGGTTTCCCTCCATCCGAGGGCAGGCGGGCGGCCCCGGCGACCGCGCGGGTCCGAACGGCCCAACCTGTCACCCGCCCCGCCCCCCTCGGCTCTCACCCCGCCGCCTCGCCCTGCCCCTCCCCGGGGAGGTGACCGAGGTGGGCGGCGACCCGCTCGCGCAGGCGGAGGTACTCCGCCCGGCGGCGGGGCGGCGGGCCCGGCGGGCGGCGCACGACGCGCGGTGCGGTGACGGTCTGGCCGTCGCGGAACTGCTCGCGGGTCAGGTCGAGTTCCACCCCGGACGGCAGCCGGTTCCACCAGTGGTGGCCGTGCTGTTCCGCGCCCTGGTACACCTCGCCGACGACGAGGTCGCCGCCGAAGACGTCGTGCACGAGGAGCGCCGTGATGTCGCACTGGCCCCACGCCGGGTTGCCGGGCTGCCACGGGGCGCGCGCGGCGTCGTCCGGCGAGCAGGTGTCGGCGGCCCAACCGGCCCGCAGGGCACGGTCGATGGTGAGAAGGTCCCAAGGTGGCATGACGGCACCCTCTCAGCCGGCACTGACAACGGGCGCCGACCCGCCCCGGTGGGTGCCCGCGCGAGGCCGGTGAACATCCCCACCGCGCCCCGCGTGAAGGGGACGTGAAGACACAGCCGTCCGCCCAGGACACGCCCGCGACACGCCGATTACCGCGCCTGACACGCCGGACGTCCGACCCGACACGCCGATCAGTCGCTCCGACACGCCGATCGACCGGCCCGGCACGCCGACTGCCCGCCCCACTGCGCCGATTACCCCGCCCTGGCGTGTCGCCCCGTGACACACGGCTGGCCTGGCTGGACGCGCTGCGCGGCATCGCGGCCCTGGTCGTCGTCTTCGACCACTCCTCGTACGTCTTCCTCGCGGAGTTCCGCAGGGAGCTGATGCCCGAGTTCAGCACGAGCCGCTACGGCATCATGGTCTTCTTCCTGGTCAGCGGCTACGTCATCCCCGCCTCGCTGGAACGGCGGGGCTGCGTCCGGACGTTCTGGATCGGGCGCCTGTTCCGCGTCTACCCGCTCTGGGCTGCCGTCGTCGGCGCGACCCTCGTCCTGGACCGGTGGGGCCTCGCGGAGGTCCGCGACTACGCCGGACACAGCGCCCTCGGTACGGCCGTCGCCCATCTGACCCTGCTGCAAGAGCTGTTGGCGACGCCCGGCCTCCTGCTCGTCCTGTGGACGCTCTCCTACGAGATGGCCTTCTACCTGCTGACCGTCGCCCTGTTCTCGGTCGGGCTGCACGAGCGGTCGGCGGCGACGGCGGGCACCTTGTCGGCGCTGGCGGCCGTGAGCGTCGCGGTGGGCTGGGCGCTGCCCGCCTCCGCGCTCTCCGCCGCGCTCGGCACGGACCGGGTGGTGGCCGTCGCCGCCGTCGCCCTGGTGGCCGCCGTCGGCTGCGCCTGCGCCAGGGCGCCCGTGGTCCGGGTGTCCGGGGCCGTGCTCGGCGGGGTGCTGGCCCTCGCCCTGGTCGCCTTCAACGGCACGGTCCCTCCCTGGGAGGGGCTGGTCATCCTCGCCCTGATGTTCCTCGGCACCGCCGTCCGGCGGGCGGAGCAGGGAGGGCGGGCCCGGCGGGCCGCGGTCGCCGCAGCCCTCCTCGTCGTGGTCTGCGCCGTCGGGAGCGCGTACGGGTACGGCGACAGCGTCCACGTCACCCGGCGCGGCTGGATTCTCGGCTTCCTGCTGGCGGTGGCCACCTTCGGGGCCGGACTGGCCTGGCGCCGGAGGCACACCCCGCGGTGGCTGGCCGGGCTCGGCACCGTCAGTTACTCGCTCTACCTGGTGCATCCGGTGCTGCTCGCCGTGGTCGTCGCCACCCACGGCCGCGAACGGCCGGACAGCCTCGTACGGACGGCCGCCTTCTACGCCGTACTGCTGCCCGTCTCCGTCCCGACCCACCGGGCGATCGAGGCACCGGCGCAGTCCTGGGGGCGACGGCTGGCCCACCGCGTCCGCGCGCCCTGACGAGCGGTGGACCGGCTCCCTCCGGCCGGGACCGGCTCACCCGGGCCCGGCGACCACCGGAGCCTCTCCGTCCCGTGCCGCATCGTCCCCCGCCGCCCCGTCCGGCCCCGCCCCCAGTCGGTCGAGGGCCGCCGCGGCCAGGGTGGCGACGGCCGGGCGGAGGGCGCCGGCGATGTGCGGGGCGAAGAACGGGGAGTGGTTCGGGTGGGGCACGGTGCCGGGGGCCGGGTCCGCCACGCCCAGCATCCAGTAGGCGAGGGGGATTCCGCTCCGGCCGTGCACCGCCGACCCGGCGTCGCCGAAGAGGGGGAAGTCCTCCGTGGCCGGGGAGCCGGGCCAGGACAGGACCCGCCCCGGGCCGAGCAGCGCGGCGTGGGCCCGCCGCAGCGCGTCGGTGGTGTGCGGGTCGCACCACAGGGCCGCCGCGCGGGAGGTGACGTTCACCTCGGGCTCCTCGGGGGCACCGGAGGCGGCGCTCTCGGCGGCGATGACCCGGCGCACCGTGTCGAGTGCCCGGTCGAGGGCCGTTTCACCGGCGGCGCGGACGGCGATGCCGAGGCCCGCGCGGTCGGGGATGACGTTGGCGGCGGTACCGGCGTGCAGGGTGCCCACGGTCAGGGTCACCCGGTCGGCGGGGGCGCTCTCGCGGGCCACGACGGAGTGGAGCCGGGTGACGAGGGAGGCCGCGGCGAGGACCGGGTCGACGGCGAGGTGCGGGGTGGCGGCGTGCCCGCCCCTCCCGTGCAGGACGACGTCGAGCACCGCGCCGGCCGCCGCCATCGGCGTCCCCTCGGGCGCGTGGGCGACGGTGCCGGCGGGGAGCGGGGCGGCGTGCTGGGCGAGGACGACGGCGGGGGCGGCGAAGCGTTCGTAGAGCCCGTCGCGCAGCATCGCCTCGGCCCCGGTGAGCGTCTCCTCGGCGGGCTGGCCGACCACGACGAGGGTGCCGCGCCACCGGCCGGAGAGGCGGGCGAGCAGGTCGGCGGCGGCCGCGGCGGCGGCGAGGTGGAGGTCGTGGCCGCAGGCGTGCATGGCGTCGGTGCGGCTGGCGTAGGGCAGTCCGGTGCGTTCGCGCAGCGGGAGGGCGTCGAGTTCGGCGCGGAGCCAGACCGCGGGGCCGTCGCCGTTGCGGAGCACGCCGACGACGCCGTGGCCGCCCACGCCGTGGGTGACCTCGCAGCCGGCCGCCGCGAGCCGGCGTCCGAAACGGTCGGCGGTGCGGGCCTCCAGGCCGGACGGCTCGGGGTGCGCGTGCAGGTCGAGGTAGAGGCCGAGGGCCGGGCGCAGGACCTCACCGGTACGGGCGAGGAGATGCGCCGCGCGGTCCGGGGCGGGCTCGGGAGGGTGGCTCATGGGCGGCTCCGGGGAGGGGACGAGCGGCCGGGCCTCCACCGCCGTACGGGGAGGCCCGGAAGGGGCACGTGGGCGCAGGGGGCCCACACGGTCACGGACTCACGGACATACGGCCCGACCGGCGTACGGACGGCCCGACTGGCGTACGAACAGCCCGGCCGCCGTACGAACAGCCCGGCCGGCGTACGGACACACGGCCCGGCCGGCGTACGGACGTACGCCCCGCCGGCGTACGGACACCCGCCCGCACGCCCTCACGGGAACGGATGGGGAGCCCAGTGGATCTCCGCCTCCGTGAGGTCGCGGTCCCGGTGGCCGCCGCGCCGCAGCGCGGTGCGCAGCCGGGGCATCAGCGGCGCCCGCTGCCGGTTCCAGCCGAAGTCGATCGGCAGCAGCCCCGGCACCACCGTGCCGACCGTGCGCAGCCCCATCCGCTCCTGCTCGGGCGAGGTCTGGTCGACGACGATGACGTCGTGCCCGGCGAGGACCAACTCGTCCACGACCAGGGCGACATCGTCACGCAGATCACCGGTGCGCGGGCGGCGCTCGCGCTCCCACTCCCCGTACACCTCGTCGAACGGCCGTGCCCGCGTGGGCTCCAGATAGGCGCGGGCGTAGGCGGACATGCGGGGCAGCCCGTAGAGCTGGGGGTGGTCCTTGAGGTGCCGTACCAGGGCGAAGTCGTCGGCCATGGCCTCCAGTTCGGCCCGGCGCTCGCCGGTCTGCCGGGCCAGGTGCGGGATGTAGCTGAGCACCTCGGACAGGGCGCCCTCGATCGCCGAGCGCGGGTCCAGGGAGGCCGCGGCGGCGAAGGACAGGGTGCCCGGACCGCCGTCGCGGCGGACGCCGACCACGGTGACGGCGGGGATCGCCAGGTCGACGCGGTTGTCGAAGGCGTGCACGTCGTAGCCCTGGAGCGCCGCCCGCTCGGCCATCGCGGCGGCCGTCGTGCCGCCGACGGTCGCCAGGTCGACGCGCGGGAGGCGGGCCGCGCCGTACCAGCCGTTGAGGAACGCGTCCCGCTCGACCAGTTCGAGCAGCCCGCCGAGGACCGCCTCCTCCAGACAGCCGCCGATGGCACAGCCGTTGGAGCACTCGAAGACGAAGTTGTCGCCGGCCGTCGGGATGCTGTAGTAGACCAGCCGCGACGGCACCAGGACCGGGCGTTCGTCGCGCAGCGACCAGCCCCAGTCCCAGGGGATGGGCCGGGCCGGGTCGAAGGGGTCGACGAGCGGGTCGTCCCGGTAGGTCTCGGCGCCGTACAGGCCGCACTCCGCCGGGTCGACGGCGTCGGCCCGCAGATCCTCGTACGAGCCGACGACCGGCGCGTGCCCGCCCCGGCGGCGGGTGCCCGCGTACCGCTCCAGGCCCTCCAGGAAGGCCAGTCGGCGGCTGGTGGCGAAGGAGTTCTCCTGCCCGCTCCAGGTGACGTCGTGGAGCCCCGCGTACCCCCGGACGAAGGCGCTGCCCGCCACCGGCGCGGTGGTGGAGGAGGTCACGTCGTTCCAGGTGCCCGCGCCGAGGGCGCCGCAGACCGGGTTGGCCAGGGCGTCGGTGGGCAGCGGGTGGGCGAAGGCGGAGCGCACCCGGTAGGTGCCGGGGTCCGGTTTCGGGCGCGCGGCGAGGGTGAGCGGCGGGACCTCCCGCGCCGCCCGGGGGCCGCTGCGGGGACCGCAGTCCGGGCAGAGCGGGTCGGCGAGCAGCGGGTACGTGCGCACCCCCAGCGTGGCCAGGTCCAGCCGGGTCACCTGGGGCAGGGCGCGGTCGGCCGGCAGTTCGGCGGGCGGCACCGGGCGGGGCCCGCGCAGCAGCGCCTCGCACAGCGCGGCCACCCCGTCCAGGACGTGGGCGGCCGGCAGCGGCCAGGCCCCGGCGGGGCGGGGGCCGTCGGGGCCCCCGGTCTCCAGGGCGTTGCGCTCGCTGCGGCTGCGCAAACGCTGCCAGCGCAGGGCGAGGCAGCGCCCGCAGGCGGGGGCGGAGCCGTCGCCGCCCCACGGGCCGAGCAGCACCGCCGAGGCGCTGATGTGCACCAGCGCCGCCGGACGCTCCGCCGCCCACGGATCGGGGGCACCCCCGCCCGCGCCGTCCCCGCCGCCCGCACCGACGGCGCCCACCGGCACGACCCGTGGGGCGTCGGCGCCGAAGCGGTCCTCCAGGTACGCCTGGACCGCGTCGCGGGCCTCCCGCATCGGGTGCGCGGGTGTCCGGGTCGCGGTGGTCATGAGGTCTTCGTCCAGCGGAAGAGGCGTGCCGCGAGCACGCCGAAGACCACGGCGAACGCGACGAGCCCGGCGCAGCCCACGCCGATGTCGGAGAGGTCGCCGCGGCCGACCAGGGCGGCCGAGACCGCGTCGTTGAGGTAGCGCAGCGGCAGTACCAGGGAGATCTTCTGGAGCCACTCCGGCATGGCGTCCAGCGGGAAGAACGACCCGGACAGGAACGCCATCGGCAGCATCAGGAAGTTGGCGATGGCCGCGACCGACTCGGGGGTGTCGGCGATGCTGCCGATGACGACGCCGAGCAGCAGGAAGGTGGTGATGCCGAGCACCAGGACGGGGAACAGCAGCGGCCAGCGGGAGTCGGGCACCAGGTCGAAGCCGGGCAGCATCGCCACCCCGACGAAGAGCACCGACTGGACCAGGCCCACGCCGAGCGCGAGGACGTAGCGCGAGCCGATGACGGAGGCGAGCGGGGCCGGCGACATGCGGATCATCCGCAGGATGTCGTCCGCGCGCCACTGCATCAGGGTGAAGCCGATGCCGAAGACGGCGGCGTTGGCCACGCCCCAGGAGAGCACGCCGGCGGCGGTGTAGGAGAGGTAGGAGAAGCCGCTCTCCTCGACGTCCCGGCCGCGGAAGACGAGACCGAAGACGACGAGGAAGATCAGCGGGAAGGCGAAGGTGAAGAAGACGGTGGTCTTGTCGCGGACCTGGGCGCGGTAGCCCGCCCCGGTCAGCGCGGTGTAGGCGCTCATGCCTGCTGCTCCTGGTTGTTCGAGGCGAGGGGGGCGTCGGTCTGCCGGGTGGTGATGTCGAGGTAGACGTCCTCCAGGCTCGGGGTGCGGGTCTGCACCCCGTCCAGACCGGTGAGGGGGTCGAGGGCGGCGAGGACGCGGCCGGTGGCGCGGGTCTCCAGGACGAGGTGGCCGCCCTGGACGCTGACGGAGTCCACGCCGGGCAGCGCGGCGGCCCGCTCCTCGTCGATCCGGCCGAGCGGGACCAGCAGGCGGCTGCCGGAGCCGAAGGTGCCGATCAGGCGCTGCGGTTCGTCGGTGACGACGAGCCGGCCGGAGACCAGGATGCCGACGCGGTCGCAGAGGGCCTCGGCCTCGTCCAGGTGGTGCGTGGTGTACACGATGGTCCGGCCGCGCGCCTTCAGGCCCCGCAGCACCTCCCACAGATCGCGGCGCCCGGCCGGGTCGAGCGCGGCGGTCGGCTCGTCGAGGAAGATCAGCTCGGGTCCGTGGACCAGCGCGGAGGCGATGGCGAGCCGCTGCCGCTGGCCGCCGGAGAGGCTGTCGACCCGGACGTCGTGCCGGTCGCCGAGCCCCACCGCCTCCAGCGTGGAGTCGACGGCGGCACGGTCGGCGCCGAACAGGGCGGCCACGGTGCGCAGGTGCTCGTGGACGGTGAGCCGGACGAAGAACGCCGAGGACTGGGTCTGTACGCCCATCCGGGGCAGCAGGCCGGTGTTGCGCGGCCAGGGGGACTCGCCGAAGACGGCGACCTCGCCGGAGTCGGCCTGCCGCAGCCCCTCCATGATCTCCACCAGGGTGGACTTGCCGGCGCCGTTCGGGCCGAGCAGCCCGAAGAACTCGCCGCGCCGGACGTCCAGGGACACCCCGTCGACGGCCCGCCGGCCGCCGTAACTCTTCGTCACGTCCCTTACGGAGACGGCCGGTTCGGAGTCGGTCCCGGCGGTGGGGGAGGTGGAGCTCATACGGGTACCTCATTCATGATCGCGTGGTCTTTCGGGTTCGGGGCGTCAGTCCAGGACGAGCAGGACGACGGCGGTGACGGAGCCGGCCGCGGCGAGCAGCACGAGGGCGGCGGCGGTGACGGCGTAGGACGTGTACAGGCGGCGGGCGCGCGGCGGGTAGGCGGCGACTGCGTCGCGTCCGCGCCGGCGCAGCGCGAGGTAGGTACGGGTCTCGGGGGCGAGGTTGGCGGTGTCGAGGGTGTGGCCGAGGATGCGGTAGCCGTCCAGCGGCGGCAGCGGCACCAGGTTGCTGAGGGCCTGGACGATGCCGACGAAGAGCATGCCGGTCAGGAGCGGCCGGACGGGGTCGGCCGGGTCGAGCGGCACCCACCACACCGCGAAGGGCAGCAGGAGCAGCAGGTTGGCGTAGGCGCCCGCGGCGGCGACCACCAGTTTGGCCCGACGGCCGGGCAGGAACAGGTAGTTGTCGACCGTGCAGTACATCATGAGCGCCGGGAAGCGCCAGCGCAGCCCGATTTCGGTGACCGTGCCGCCGTAGTGCCGGGCGGCGATGCCGTGGGCGAGTTCGTGCAGGCAGACGCTGATCCAGAGGAACACGGCGAACGGGACCAGCGCGAGCGGCCTGCCGAGCAGTTCCCGTGTCCCGTCGAGCAGCGCGGGCGGGTCGGCGAGGACGGCGCCGGTCATCACCAGCACGGCGGCCACCAGCGGGAGTTGGACCCAGGGGTGGAGCAGCGGGCGTAGCAGCCGGTGCAGGCGCCCGGCGGTGGCGTGCGCGTCGGCGACGGTGCGCCGACTGCCCTTCCAGAAGGTGTTGGCGCGGGCCGGCGGGGGCTCGGGCGGCGCCGGGTCGGGGGAGCCGGCGAGCAGGCCGCGGGTGCCGAGCAGCCCGAGCAGCCGGGTCCACTGCTCCTCGGGCAGCCGGCGGTGGAAGCGGTCCGCGTAGGCGGTCACGACGTCGTCGAGGGTGCGGTTGCCGTCGAGGCGGCTGATGACGAAGTGCTCCTTGGGGCCGACCTCGAACGCGGCGCCGCTCACCGGGTGCTTGATGAGGTGCACGGTGCGCGGTCCGCGCAGCAGGGGCGGGCCGATGAGCACGCCGGTGCGCAGGGCGGGGCGGTAGGCGCGCAGGGCGGCGGAGCGGTCGGGGGTGCGGTCGGCGGTGCGGAGGGCGGGTCGGTCGGCGGGGCCGTCGGCGGCCGGACCGTCGGGGCCCGCGGCGGCCCGGGGCGTGGTGTCCGGGCCGGTCGCCGGGGCGGAGGAGCCGTCGGGGGCGCTGTGGGAGGCACCGTCGGGGGCGCCGTCGGCGGCGGTCGCCGTGGTGGGCGTGGGGGCGGGGTCGGTGTGGCCGGTGGTGCTCATGAGGCGTTCCGTCCGGCGGCCGGCTCGCGCAGCACCCGGCCGAGGACGAAGGCGAGGTACGCCTCGTCCCGGATGGTCACGTGCAGCCGGTTGTTGGTCATGTGCATGTACGGCGAGAGCAGGCGGGGCAGCACCGCCGGCAGGTGGGTGACGGTGACCAGCGGCGCCGCGTCGGCGTCCTCGGTCCGCTGCTGTCCGCTGTCCTCGCGGGCCGGGCCCTCCCAGGCAGGGAAGGCCAGCTCACCCCGCTCCGTCAACTCCGCCACCCGCTCCCGGAGTTCGAGGCAGTGCTCGGCCCAGCGGCGCAGGAAGGCGGGCAGCCTGGACAGGTCGCCGCTCGCCACGGCCTGCCGCAACCGGGCGAAGCGCGCGCCGAGCGAGGGCGCCATCCGCTCGTAGGTCTTCTCGTACTCGGTGGAGCCGATGAAGCCGGTGCCGGGGAAGAGCCGGTGCCAGAAGGCGTAGTAGGAGTCCAGGTAGTCGGCGAGCCGTTCCTCCTCGGGCAGGAAGCAGCTCGCCATCACCATCATGAGCTGGGCGGAGGTGCCGAGCAGCACCGTGCGCAGGTGCAGGTTCATGCTCCGGTACGCCTCCAGGACCAGGTCGCTGGAGTGCCGGAAGTGCCATTCGGCGAGGTCGACGCCGGCCGGTCCGCCGTACTTGGCGTACTCGGGTGCGTAGACCTCGTGGGAGAAGGAGTTGTTGGGTCTCAGGTTCATGCGGCCGTCCGCGCCCATGTAGGCGTCCCGGTCCTCGCCGGGGAACTCGATGTCGAAGAGGGAGTTGTAGAAGTCCTTGAGGAACCCCGAGTCGACCTCGTAGAGGGCGGGGCGGGTGGTGAGGAAGGCGGTGATGGCGTCCTCGGCGCGGCGGCGCACCTCGGCCTCGGCGTCGGGGCCGCTCGGGCGCAGGCGGAGCCTTACGTGCGGGCCCTCCAGCCAGTAATTGATGAAGAAGTAGCCGGACAGCAGGCCGTCCTCGGTGAGCCGGTCGACCAGCGGGCGCACACAGTTTACCAGCAGGGGCTGGGGGTTGGCGGCGTAGAAGACGTGCAGCGCCAGCCAGGGCGAGGCGGTCTCGCCGGGGGCGGGCCGGAAGGCCGCGGGCTCGGTCAGTTCGGGCATGACGGTGCGACCTCCGGGGCGGAGTGCGGTGCGGGCGGGGGGAGTTGGCGACTGGTGTAGGTCTCGACGGCGAGTTCGGCGACGTGCCGGCCGTGGTGTGAGGTGAGGTGGAGTCCGTCCTCGGCGGGAAGCATCTCGCGGAAGGTCACCCGGTTGCCCGGCTCGCGTTCCACCAGCGCGTCGAAGACGGACAGGGAGAGCGGGCTGTCGAAGTCGAGGTGGACGGGCTTGGCGCCGGCCGGGCCCCGGCCGGGGCGGGAGACGGTGGCGAAGCAGCGGTCGGGCAGGCCGTGGGCGCGCTGCCAGCGGCGCAGCCCCAGGTAGTGCTCCTCCTCGCCGGAGCCCGGCGGGCGGACCGGCAGGGCCTCCGCGTCGGCCGTCCAACTCCGCCTGCTCACCACGACGTTGCCGTGCCGGACCCGGGGCCGGCGGGTCACGCCGTCCCGCGAGACGCCCTCAGGGACCCCGGCCCACACGTCGAAGGGGGCCATGGTGGAGGGGGAGAGCAGGAGCAGGGTACGGGGGATCTCCGGGAGCGCGATCGGCACGAGGTAGCCGAGGTAGACCGGGACGACCTCGCGGTCCAGGCGCCGGGAGCGCAGCACCAGGCGGCCGGCCCGCTCGTCGTGCTCGACGTACAGGTCGTCGAGGTGGATGCGGGCCTCGCCGGGCACGGTGCTGGTCTCGCCCGGACAGACGATCTGGTGGCCGGTGAGCCGTCCGTGCAGGTTGAGGTTGCTGCTGACCGGACCGCCGGTGACCTCCGCGAGCACGGCGCCCTCGGGGCAGCGGGCGGCCAGCTCCGCGCGCAGCGCCTCGGAGAGGCCGGACGGCGCCGCCCCCGCCCCGTCCACGGGCGCGGCCGGGCCGTCGTAGAGGTGGGTGAAGCGGCTGAAGGGGAAGGCCACTCCGCCGTAGGACTTGTTCAGCACGACCAGGGGACGGCCGCCGGGCGGGCGGGAAAGCTGGACGTGGTGGCTCTGCGGCACGAAGTGACCGCTCAGCGGGGCGAGTTCGGAGGTCGTGCCGGCAAGCAGCTCCGCCGGCAGCTCGATCTCCTCGCTCTCGCGGCCGGCGGCCTCCTCCCACAGGGCGCGCATGCCGGTGTGGAAGTGGCGGCGGGCCCGGTCGAGGGTCCGCATCTCCTCCTGGCCGAGCCAGTTCTCCTCCGGCAGGTAGGAGCCGTCCTCGGCGAAGGAGCCCCGCTTGGCGGTGAAGGACACGTACTGGTCGAAGAAGTCCTCGTGGAAGTCGTGGACCAGGCCCAGCAGATCGTCGCACCGCCCGCCCCGGCCGTACCGGGCGAGGAAGAAACCGAGCAGGGTGATCCGCTGCGGCAGGGTCAGGTCGAACAGCGGCAGGATGCCCTCGACCGCCCGCAGCGCCCGGCCGGTCTCCCCGCCCAGCACGGCGGGACCGCAGACCAGGTCGTCGCCCGCGCTGACGTCCTCGTACACCAGGGTCTGCGGCAGCGTCGGCTCCTCGGCCCCCACCTCGCGCTGGGCGTCGAGGAGTTGGGCGCGCAGGGTGCTCAGCAGCGCGCGGCGCTCGGCGACATCGGCCGCCGGGTACCGGGCGAGGCAGTCGGCGGGGCCGTCCAGCGCTCCGGCGAGGCGGTCGGCCCAGGGGACGTCGAGCGAGCGCAGGGCGGACCGGTAGGCGTCGAGGGGGTCGCGGTCGTGCACGTCCGGGCGGAGCACCGGCACCTGGACCATGCCGAGGTCGAGCAGGGCGGACGCGTACCGCTCGCACGCCTCGCGCCCGGCGTCGTGCTCGCTCTCCAGCCAGTCGACCAGTTCCCGGTGGCGCACCGGCGTCCCGCGCCCCCCGAGCCAGTCGAGGAGCCGTTCCAGGGTGCCGCTGCTGCGCAGGAAGAACAGCCGGTCGCGGACGGCGTCGAAGGTGACGGCGGCCCGGTCGTCGCCCGCGGTCGTCACGTGCCGTACGTAGCGGATGCGGTCGGCGTCGCGGCCCCAGCCCGGGGAGAGCACCACCGGCAGGTCCCGGCGCAGCCCCGGGGCAGCGGTGATCAGCTCGGTCAGCCGGGCCAGCGCCACCACGTTGAGCCGCACCCGGCTCACCCACCGCTCCCCGGCGTCGAGCGCGGCCGACTCGTCGGACGCCTCGCCCGCGAAGGTGCCGAGGCCGATGCCGGTGAAGGTGCTGAAGGGGCTGGTCTTCAGGGCCGTGCGGTACAGGTACGTCAGCGCCGAACGCTCGATCTTGCGCATCCGGTTGGCCGGTCGGGCACTGGCGTCGCGCAGGTAGGCGTCGAGCCGTCCGTCGAGCGCGGGGGAGGCGAGCAGCAGCCCGTGACGCAGCCGGTCGTCGGCCAGCACCTCGCGCAACGCACGCCTGCTCGCCCGCAGTTCGCCGTCCAGCAACCGCGCGCCCTCGGCCCGCAGTTCCTCCAGCCGGGCCCGGTCCCGCAGCCACTCGGCGGTGTGCTCGCCGGCCTCCGGGTCCAGCCCGGAGACGAGACCGACGGCGGCCTCCGGGTCGGCCGGGAGCCGGTTGTTGAAGACCTGCCGCCGCAGCGCGAGCAGCCCGCGGCGCACGGCGGCGCCGTCCCGCTCCTCGTCGGGTCCGCCGGCCGACTTGACCAGGGCGTGGAGCAGATCGCTGAGGTCCGCGCCGGCGGCCCGCAGCCGCTCCTCCTCGTCCAGGACGGTGTCGGCCCAGCGCCGGGTGCCGGGACAGCGCAGGGGGTGCACGGCCTCGACGGGCAGCCCGGCCGCGCGCAGCACGAACCGCCGGCCGACCTCCCAGTGGGCGTCGTCGGGGCGGGTGGGGGTGTCCGCCGGGGCGGAGTCTGTGGTGGTCATCGGTGTCCTCTTGGCCGTCAGGCGATCTCGTGGCGGAAGTCGGCGGGCGCCGGCCGTTCGTGGCCGAGGGCCATGACGAGCAGCGGGGCCTCGTCGCCGCCGTCCAGGGCGAGCCGTTCGACGAACGAGACGTTGTCGAAGCCGAGCGCCACCCCGGCGCCCAGGCCCACGGCGGCTGCCGCCAGGTAGAAGCTCTGGGAGACGGCCCCGGCGGTGCCGACGGCGAGCCGGTAGCCGCGGTCGCCGAGCGCGTCCAGCACCGCCGTGGTCCGCACGGTCGGCAGCAGGACCGCCCCGGCCTGCTCCAGGTTGTAGTTGGCCAGGAAGTAGTTCTCCTGGAGGAACGTGCCCTGCGCTCCGGCGGCGACCAGGCGCAGGTCGCCCCGGTCGGGGTCGTAGGCGTACGCGCCCGGCTCCACGCCCTCCACGTGGTTGACGAAGACGTACAGCCGGGCGAGGCGGATCTCGCCGGACGGGTCGGCGTCGCCGGCCAGCCGGGTCCGGGCGCAGGCCGCGAGCACCGCCGACAGCGGGCCGGTGCCGACCCGGCGCCGGGCGTCGAACCGGCCGAAGCTGGACCGGCGTTCGCGCAGCGTGCGGCGCAGACCGGTCCCGGGGAAGGCCGGTGCGGGCAGGGGCACGCGGACCCCGCCGCCGTCGTCGGGGAGCGCCGCGGCGGCGGCCAGCGCGCCGGGGGCGGGCCGGTCGGCGGCGCCCGCCAGGGTCGCGGCGTGCATGGCGCCGAGCGCGTCGAAGTCCCGGAGCGTCCGCGAGCGTTCGGCGTCCCGGTGCCGTACGGCGGGGTCGTGACCGGGCCGAGTGACCGGGAGCGCGGGCGCCTCGGCCCGTCCGCGCCGCTCCCAGCGCAGCGGCACCACCGCGAACACCGCCTCCTGCTCGCCCGGCACGCCCAGCAGCCCGTTCAGCCGGGGTTCGTCGAACCAGAGCACCGGCGCGATCCGCAGGCCCCGGGCGGCGGCCCAGACACGCCACGTCTGCACCAGGGTGCCGAGGTCGGTGCAGACCACGTGGAAGGAGAAACTGTTGTACTTGAAGGAGTTCTGCCAGTACTTGATGCCGAGGATCAGGTACTGGTCGGTGTCGAGGGCGTCGGCGGGCGCGTCCGGGCCGAGCGCGTCGCGGACCCGGCCGGTGACGTCGCCGACGAGGAGCCGTTGCAGGGCGTGCCGCTGGACGTCGTAGTGGTGCAGTCCCGGGGTGAGCGGGCCGGAGGGCCCCGACGCCCAGTGGACGGTGACCGGGTAGAGGCCGCCGCCGCCCGCCGTGCCGCGCGACCAGTTGGCGTGCGTGTAGAACGGCAGTCCGGCGAGGTCGGTGTTGGCCTGCACGCCGAGCCGGCGCCCGGTCAGGCCGTAGGAGTCCTTGAGCATCGCCGACAGCAGCGGCAGCCCGAACCCGGCGTCCTGGCCGCCTTGTTGCTCCGGGTGCTCCGGCCCGGTGCCCGGCAGCAGGCCCGGGGCGACCGGGACGTCGGGGAGGTCCTCGGTGCCGGGCAGGGCGAACGCCTCGGCGTCCGGGTAGAACTTGCCCTTGCGCGGGCCGTCGGCCCAGTTCACGACGTGGTCGGTGGGTTCCATCGGGACGCGGCCGCGGTGCAGGACGGCGTGCGCGTACTCATGGGCGTATCCCATGGGCTCCCCCTTTCCTCGGGGCCTCGGTTCCTCGGTGCGGTGGTCCTTCGGCGCGCTCGCGCCGGGTGCGTACGGGCGGCCGGTCACGGGAAGGGGTGCGGGCCGGGGTGGAGACCGGACTCGGTCAGGTCGTCCGGCCGCAGCCCGGCCTCGCGCAGCGCGGTACGGGTGCGGGGCAGGTGCCGGGCGCGCTGCCGGGTCCAGCCGAAGTCGAGCGGGAGCAGCCCCGGCACCAGCACCTTCACGGTGTGCAGGCCGAGGGCGCGCTGCTCGGGCGCGGTCTGGTCGACGACCACCACGTCGAACCCGGCGGACGTCACGGCGCCGACCGCGGCGAGCAGATCGTCGCGTACGTCGGGGCCGGAGCCGTCGGCGTCCGCCCAGCGCAGCTCGGCCACGCTCCTCGTGCCGGGTGGCGACGCGGGCCGGAGCAGGAAGTCGGCGTGGCGGCCCATCTCGGGCACCGCGTAGACCAGCGGGTGGTCGTGCAGGCTGGTGATCTTCTCGTGGTCCTCGGCCATGGCCCGGTAGGCGGCCTCGTCGCGCTCGAAGCGCTGGAGGAGCTGCACCGAGTCGGTGGCGATCTCGCACAGCGCGGCGGCGAGCGCGGCCTCCGGGTCGAGCGCCGCCCCCGCGCCGAAGCACATCCGCCCCGGCCCGCCGTCGAACCGCTCGGCGACCCCGGTGACCACGGGCACGGGGAAGGTGATCCGGGTGTCGAAGAACCGGGCCCGGTACCCGTACAGGGTCATCCGCTCGACCATGATCCGTGTGTGCGGGTCGGCGCTGGTCGCCGGGTCGATCTCCGGCAGCGGCTGCCGGCCGTGCCAGGCGAGCAGGAAGGCGTCCCGCTCCACCACCTCCATCAGCCCGCCGAGCACGGCCTCCTCCAGACTGCCCCCGGAGGCACAGCCGTTGGAGCTCTCCTGCACGAACCGGTGCTCGATGCCGGGCTTGTGGTAGTAGGCGAGGACCTCGGGCACGGGGCGGGGCCGCGCGTCGCGCAGCGACCATCCCCACACCCAGGGCACCGGCCGGTCCGGGGTGAACGGCGGCACCCACGGGTTGGCCCGGTGGAAGGCGTCGGTGTAGAGGCCGGTCTCGCGCGGGTCGACGGCGTCCGGTCCCAGCTCGTCCAGCGTGGCGGTGAGGGTGAGCCGGCGGCCCCGGGCGCGCATCCCGGCGAAGCGCTCCAGCCCCTCCAGGACACCGATCCGGGTGCTGTCGTGGTAGCTGTCGGCGTGCCCGCCCCAGAAGGTCTCCCGCAGGTAGTCGCCGGAGCGGCTGGAGAAGCAGCCGACCGTCGCCGAGGTGGTCGGCGAGGTCACGTCGCACACCACCGACGGGCCGACCGCGCCCCAGTGCGGGTTGGCGAAGGCGTCCACCGGCAGCCCGTACGCGTCCAGCGGCCGGACCCGGCTCACCCCGGGCCGGTACTTGGGCGCGGGGCCGAGGGCGAGGACGGCCGACTCGGCGGTCAACGGCTCCGGGGTGCCGCAGTTGGGACAGTCCGGCTCGGGCACCAGCGGATGATGACGGCTCGTCAGGTCGTCGAGGTCGATCAGCCATACGTCGGGGAAGGGGCCCGGGTCCGTACCGGGCCCGGCGCCGATCCGGGCGATCAGCGCGGCGACGGCCTGCGCGGCGAACGGCACCCCGTAGGGCCAGGGCCCCGACTCCCTCGTACCGCCGCGCAGTTCGAGCCCCTCTCGCAGACCGACCGAGCGCACGCCCTGCCAGCGCCGGCGCAGACAGGTGGCGCAGCCGGGGCGTTCACCGGTCGCCTCCCCGCCGGGCTCCCCGCCGGGCTTCCCGCCGGGCTCTCCGCCGGCTTCCCCAGGGGTCGTCCCGCCGGGCCACGGGCCGACCAGCGCGTGCCGCCCGTACAGGTGCACCGGGAGCGCCGAACGGTCCCCGACCGGGGGCTCGGTGAAGGCGTCCCGGACCCCGAGCGCCGCCACGGTGACCTCGGGCAGCGGGCGGTCCGGATCGCCGGGCAGCTCCGCCAGGGCGCGGCGGAGGTCCCGCGCGAAGCGGTCGCACGCCTCGTCCCGGGGCTCCGCGCCGACGACCGGCGTCTCGACGAGCTCAGCGGTCATCGCCGGCCGCCTCGGTGAGCAGCACCCGTACCGTGTGCAGACCGGCGGCGGGCAGGTCGGCCGCGTGCGTCGGCACCACGAAGGCGTCCCGTCCGGCGCCGGCCAGCCGGGCCAGCACGTCCGCCCAGCCCGTGACCGGCGGCCGTCCACCGGAGGCGTCCTCGGCGGTGAGGGGCGTCGGGGCCGGCGGGGCCTCGGCCGTGACCGGCATCAGGACCGGCGGCGCCTCGGCCGTGACCGGTATCAGGGCCGGGTCGAGGTCGGCCAGGAGCGGGTCGCCGGTGTCGGGGGCGCCCAGTACGCCCTCCGCGGCGAGCTGCACCTCCCCGAGCAGGTCCCGCAGGGCGTCCACGGCCGCCGCCGTCCGGTCCAGCGCGGCGCCCACCGCCCAGTCGCCCCGCCCCTCGGCCGGCCGCGTCCGGGCCAGCACCACGGACACGCCGCTGTGCTCCGCCTCCCCGAGGTCGAGCAGGTCCACGTCGAGTCCCAGGTGCCCGGCGGACCGCAGCAGGAAGGTCGTCTCCGGGTCGTCACCCAGGAGCGCCGGGGGCAGCACCGCCGTCCGCCCCGCCCCGCGTACCGCCCGCAGCAGCGCGTCGTGCGCGAGCGCGGAGAGCAGCCCGGCCGCCGCCGCACCCGGCAGACCCGCGCCCGCGCCCGCCCCGGCCCGGGTCGGCTCGAACCGGCGGTCCGGGTTGTCCGGGCCGAAGGGCCGCACCGCGCCCGCCGGCACCCGCACCCGCTCCTTCGTCAGCAGCGACACCCCCGCCGCCCAGGAGGCGACCGGCCCCTCCCCGGCCCCCGTGGCCGTGGTCAGCGCCTCCGGCTCCACCATGGGCGCCGCGTCCGCACCGGCCGCGGGCACCGCGGGCACCACGTGCTCGGCGTAGACCACGGCGGCGGCCTCCAGCGCCCGCAGCCGGGCACCCGCCGTGTGGTGCACGTCGAAGGCGACCACGGTCCGGGTGCCGGCCGCGCCGAGCGGGACCTCCACGGCACCGGCCTTCAGCGGGGTCTGGGTGACCGGCTCGTCCGCGTACCGGGTGAAGACACCGACCGACGGCCGGACGGCGAGCCCCCGCTCGTCGAGGACGGCGAGGGGACCCTCGGTCGCCCCGTCGTCCGGCGCGGCGGCCACCACCGGCCGGAAGGCGGGCCGCTCGGGGGCCTCGCCCAGGTCCACCGGCTCGACGGCACCGGCCGGGGTCCGGCAGTGCGGGCAGCGCGGATGCGGCAGCAGCCGCTCCGCCAGGACGTCGAAGGACGCCATGTCCTGGAGCAGCACCTGCCCCCGCGTCTCCGCCGGCAGCGCCTCGGTGACCAGCCGGAACACCTCGTACCCGAGCAGGTTGCCGAGCATCGCGGCGAGCGGCCCGCGCGGCACCTGCCCGGGGGAGTCCCCGAGGGCCTGCCCGCTCCACAGCTCCGCCGCGACCGCCGGGTCCCCGCTCGCGCCGAGCCGCAGCGCCGCACAGGCCGGGCAGCCCGCGACGCCGGGCGCGGCGACCGGCCCGACCACCGCCCGGCGGCCGAAGGTCCAGGCGGGCAGCAGGAGACGCCCCCGCGGGACGCCCTCGCCGAGCAGCGCGAGCGTGGTCCCGAACGCGTCACGGCCTCCCGCGGCGACCACCACGCCGTACCCCTCGTACGCGGCCCAGCCGCCCGCCCCGCCGGACGCCGCGCCCGGCAGCACCGCCACCTCGGCCGGGCTGCCCGCCGCTGCCAGCTCCTCCGCCTCCTGCCGTACGGGGGCGAACTCGCCGTCCCCGGCCGGGTGCTGGGCGAGGGCCGGGTCCACGCCGACGTGGGCGCAGCCGTTGCGCAGCAGGGACAGCGCGCACCAGCGGGCGACCGGACCGTCGCCGAGCACCGCCACGCGGGTGGTGCGGAAGGCGGCGAACCGGCGCTCGGCACCGTCGGCGTAGTGGTCGAGGTAGGCGATCTGCGGGCCGAAGCGTGCGGCGACCGCCGGGTCGAGCGCCGCGTCCGGTCCCGGTTCGGCGGGGTCCGGCACCGGCCGGGCGAAGCCGCGGGCGTAGAGCGCCTTGACCAGCCCGCCCACCATCGCCTTCTGCGGCTCCCGGAAGCCCTGGCAGATCTCCGCCACGGTCCGGCTCCCGTCCAGGTGCGGGACGAGCAGCGTGGCGAACCGGTAGGCGGACGGGGAGCTGAGCTGGAAGCCGCCGTCGGCGTTGTGGAAGACCACGCCGGTCGGCGTCTCGGTGTACAGCACGTCGCGGCGCACCCGTGGCCGGGTGTCCGCGGTCTCCTCGTACGGCGTCCTGGGCATGCGGGGTCACACCTCCGGGTCGGGGCCTGGGGGCCACTCGGGTGGTTCGGGGGGAAACGCGGTGGGTACGGGTGCGGGCCGGACCCGCGGGGGTGCGTCGGACGACGGCTCGTCCGGCGGCCGTCAGGTGGCTCCGGACGGCAACGCCCGCCGCTGGGGGACGGGGACGGCCGGCGGGAGCCCGCCGGTCCGGGCGGCCCGGTGCAGCGCGTGCGCGCGGAACAGGGGGTTCATGTGGAGCGCCCCCGGTTGCTCCTCGTCCAGGAGCCCCGCGTCGAGGAGCCGTTCGAGGACTTCCTCGGCCCGGGTCTCCGGGACGTGGAGGGCGCCGGCCGCGCCCGCCGGGGTGATCCGCCCGCCCAGCCGCGCCAGCCGCAGATGGGCTTCGGCCAGCGGGCCGGGCAACCGGTCCAGGGCCCCGTCCAGGGCCAGCGGTACGGACATCCGCGGATCGTCGGGCAGGGCGAGGCGGCCCGGCAGGTCCCGGCGCAGCCACGCCGTGTAGTCCGCCAGGCGCAGCTTCGGCCGGGTCAGCAGCCGGGCGGCGGCGATCCGCAGCGCCAGCGGCACGTGCCCGCAGGTGTCGGTGAGGGCGCGGGCTGCGGCGGCCTCGGCCGCGACCCGCTCGGCGCCCAGCACGGCGGTGAGCAGCGCGTGGGAGTCCCGGGACGGCAGCGCGCCCAGGCGCAGCACCGCCGGTCCGTGCGTGGCGACCAGCGCGGCCAGCCCCAGCCGGCTGGTGACCAGGACGGCACCGCGCCCGGTCAGGTCGAGCAGGCCGCGCACCTGGTCCGGGTGGACCACGTCGTCGAGGATCACCAGACACGGGCCGCGATCGGTGCCGGGGAGCGTGGCGCGCAGGGCCGCCGACGCCTCGTCGGCGCGGCGCGGCCGTCCGTCGGGCCCGGTCAGCGGCAGCAGGACGCCTCCCGCCGGGTACCGATCCGCCGCCAGCCGGGCGGCGTGCAGGGCCAGCGCGGTCTTGCCCATGCCGGGGCCGCCGGAGATCACCGCGAGGACGGGCGCGGCGTCGCGCTGTCCGTCCGCCGGGCCGCCGTCGAGGTGGGCGACGAGGTCGGCACTCTCGCGGGCGCGGCCGGTGAAGCCGGGGACGCGGGGGAGCGGGGGTCTGGGCGGGTGCGCCGGCTCCGGGCCGACGGCGGGGGTGGGCGCGGGCGCGGGCGCGGGCGCGGTGTCGGGCGGGGGCGGGAGGTCGAGCGGGGTGGCGTGGTGGTGGGCGTGGCGGTGGTCGTGGGCGTGTGGCGTGGCGGTGGTCTCGGCGGGGCCGACGGCGGGGGTGTCGTCCGGTGTGCGGGGCCGGGTGAGCGAGGCGGGGCCCTCGGCAGGGCGGTGGGGCTCCTCGCCGCGCAGGATGGCCAGTTCCAGCCCCCGCAGTTCCGCGCCGGGATCGACGCCGAGTTCGTCCCGCAGGTGGGAACGGATGCGCCCGTACTCGGCCAGCGCCTCCCGCTGACGGCCCGCCCGGTAGAGGGCGCGCATCAACTGTGCGGCGAATCCCTCGTGTTGGGGGTGGGTCCGGGTGGCCTCCCAGAGGTCCACCAGGACCTCCCGACATCGTCCCCGGGCCAACTGGATCTCGCAGACCCGCTCCAGGACGCGCAGGCGCTCCTCGACCAGCCGGGGCACCTCGTCCCGGTGCAGCAGCTCCGAGGGCACATTGGCGAGAAGCGGACCCCGCCACAGCCCCAGCGCCGTGCGCAGCAGGGGGAGTTCGGAGTCGCCGGCGCCGGCCGCCTCGGACACCAGACGGCGGAAGTGCAGCAGGTCCAGGGTGTCGCCGTCGGCCGAGAGCCGGTAGCCGCCGGCCACCGCGAGCACCGACCGCTCCTCGACGCCGTACTTCGAGAAGAGCCGGCGCAGCCGCAGCACGCAGCTCTGGAGGGCCGCCTTGGCCGCCGCGGGCTGCGCCTCGCCCCACACCGCCCTGCGCAGGCGGTCCGCCGGGACCACCTCGCCGGGCCGGACCAGCAGCGCCGCCAGCAGCGAGGTGGGCTTGGCCGGCGGGAGGACGGCCACGTCATGCCCGTCGGTGATGCTGAGCGGGCCGAGCAACTGAAAACGCACCGGGTCCCCCGTAGACGTCGAACACCTGCCGGGTCCGGCGCACCACGGCACCCTTCCGGGAAGCCGTGTCCTGCCGCCGAGGCCGCCCCTTGTGGGGGCGGTGGCTCACACAGGACCCCGGTCCTCCCGGTGTACGGGCGCACAGGGGACGGACGGAGCACGTGTGAAGTCGTTCCGCACGAAAACATTCGGTCTTGTGGCAGTGGTGAGTGTCTACCGGCGTAGATCGGGGGTCAAGAGGGGATTGTGAATTGCTTGACCGACGGAATCCAGCCACTGACGAGACGTCAAATGCGCCTGAAGTCAGCATCGTTACAGGTGACGGGCCTGTCGCCCGGCCCAGGCCGGAAGGGTGCGCTCCGAGGGCGGCGCCGGGGGGTGGTACGGCGTTCGCGCAAGGTTGCCGGGGTGTTCACTCGTGGAACGCCGGGACCGGCACGAGGCCGTGTCCGGATCGGTACGGGGTGACGTCCGGCCGTCCGGAGCGGGCACCCGCCGGCTGTTTCCGGGCACGCCGAACGCCCGGTCCGCGCCCGCCTCCTGGAAGGAGGGGGAGCCGGCCGGGCGCCGCGTCACCTCGTCCGGGTCAGGCGGAGCAGGAGGTGGTGCTGCACGTGGAGCTGGAGGTCGAGGTGGAACTGGTGCTGGTGCAGCCGGCCAGCACGACCTCGCTGGCGTCCGAGTAGTCCGAGATCTCGAAGGTCTCGGCCTCCAGTTCGAGGATCTCGTCCGCGAGGGTGCTCAGGTCCTGGTTCATGGTGCCTCCCGTGGGTTCGGGCGGACCGTCGTGGCCGACGGCCGTCGCCGGGGTGGGTACGGCACCCATTCCAGCGCCCTCCGCTCACCGTTCGGCATGCCTGCCGCTGGCATCCCGCTGGCATTCCGCTGACGGGGGGTGCCAGTGGGGGCGGCGGTGCGGGGTGCGGGCCGTGCGGGGGTGCGTCCGGCGTGTCCCCGGCCGGGACCGGGGCATCGGGAGACGATGGGCGCCTCGCCCCGCGACGAAGCGGGCGAACCGGGCGAGCCGGGTGGATCGGGTGAACCGGGTGGAACAGATGAGCCGGGTGAACCGGGCCGGAAGGGAGGGCGCGTGGACCGGCAGGTCACGTCGGAGCGGCGAGTGCCGGGTGCGGTGGACCGTGCGCCGGGTGCGGCGGATCATGCGCCGGGGGCGATGGACCACGCGCCGGGGGCGAGGGACGGCGCGTACGGCGGAACGGATGCCGTCGGCGTGAGCGGACCCGGCACCCCCGACCCCCGCCGCCACATCCCCCGTACCGACCGTCTGCTCGCCGACCCCCGGCTGCGCGAGGCCGTCGCCCGGCTCGGCGCGGTACGGGTGAAGGCGGCCGTCCGCCAGGCGCAGGAGCGGGCCCGCGCGGGCATCCTGCCGCCCGGCGAGGTGGCCGACGCGGCCGTCGCCCTGCTCCCGCGCGCGGCGAGCGGACTGCGCCCCGTCGTCAACGCCACCGGCGTCCTGCTCCACACCAACCTCGGCCGCGCCGCGCTCTCCCCGGCCGCCCGGCGGGCGGTGTGGGACGCCGCCGGCCCCACCGACGTCGAACTCGACCTGCGCACCGGCAGTCGCGCCCGCCGCGGCCGGACCGCGCTCGCCGCGCTCCACGACCGGGTGCCGGCCGCCGGCGCCGTACACGTCGTCAACAACGGGGCCGCCGCGCTCGTCCTGGCCGCCACCGCGCTCGCCGCGGGACGCGAGATCGTCGTCAGCCGGGGCGAGATGGTGGAGATCGGCGACGGATTCCGCCTCCCCGACCTGCTGGCCTCCACCGGCGCCCGGCTGCGCGAGGTCGGTACGACGAACCGCACCACGGCCGCCGACTACGCCGACGCGCTCGGCCCCGACACGGCGTTCCTCCTCAAGGTGCACCCCTCCAACTTCAAGGTCACCGGCTTCACCCGCGCCGCCGACGTGGCGGACCTCGTCCCGCTGGGCGTCCCCGTCGTCGTCGACATCGGCTCCGGGCTGCTCGCCCCCCACCCGCTGCTGCCCGAGGAACCGGACGCGCGGACCCCGCTGCGCGCGGGCGCCGCCCTCGTCACCGCCAGCGGCGACAAACTGCTCGGCGGACCCCAGTGCGGACTCCTCCTCGGCCGCGAGGACACGGTCCGCGCCCTCTCCCGGCACCCCCTCGCCCGCGCCCTGCGCGTCGACAAACTCACCCTGGCCGCGCTGGAGGCCACCCTCACCGGCCCCGCCGGCCCCACCGCCGAGGCGCTGGACGCCGACCCGGCCGCGCTGACCCGCCGCGCCGAACGGCTCGCCGCCGGCCTGGCCGCCGACGGCGTCGACGCGCGGGCCGTCCCCAGCACCGCCACGGTCGGCGGCGGCGGAGCCCCCGGCGTGACCCTGCCCAGCGCGGCGCTCTCCCTGCCCGAGCGGTACGCCGCCGCTCTGCGCACCGGAGCCGACCCCGTGGTGGGCCGGCTGGAGGCGGGCCGCTGCCTGCTCGACCTGCGCTCGGTGCCGGAGCCGGACGACGCCCGGCTCGCCGACGCCGTACGGTCGGTGCCGGGGAGGTAGGGAGGATGCGGGTACTGGCCACCGCCGGGCACGTCGACCACGGCAAGTCCACCCTGGTCCGCGCCCTGACCGGGATGGAACCCGACCGGTACGAGGAGGAGCGCCGCCGGGGCCTCACCCTGGACCTCGGCTTCGTATGGACCCGCCTGGACACCACCGCGGCGACCGGGCCCTCCCCGGCCACCGGACCCTCCCCGGCCACCGGGGCGACCGGGCCCTCCCCGGCCACCGGGGCGACCGGAGCCTCCCCGGCCGCCGGGCCCTCCCCGGCCACCGGGCCCTCCCCGGCCACCGGAGCCACCGGCGAACCCCTCGCCTTCGTCGACGTACCGGGCCACGAACGCTTCGTCGCCACCATGCTCGCCGGGGTCGGCCCCGTCCCGGCCGTGCTCTTCGTGGTCGCCGCCGACCAGGGCTGGCAGCCCCAGTCGCAGGAGCACCTGGAGATCCTGGACGCGCTCGGCGTCCGCCACGCCGTGCTCGCCGTGACCCGCGTCGACCTCGCGGACCCCGGGCCGGTACGCGCCGCCGCCGCGAAGCGGCTGGCCGCCACCTCCCTCGGCGCGGTGCCGTCGGTCGCGGTGAGCGCGGTGACCGGCGCCGGACTCGACCTCCTGCGCGCCGAACTGGCCCGCCTGGCCGCCGCGTTGCCGAGGCCCCCGGCCGACGCGGACGTCCGGCTGTGGCTGGACCGGGCGTTCACCGTACGCGGCCACGGCACCGTCGTCACCGGCACCCTCGCGGCCGGCACGCTGCGCGTCGGCGACCGGCTCACCACCGGTGACGGCACCCTCCTGCGGGTGCGGGGACTGCAATGCCTCCAGGAGGAGCGGACCGAGGTCGGCGGCGTGGCGCGCGTCGCGGTCAACGTCCACGGCGCCGGCAAGGACACCCTCGGCCGGGGCCGGGCGCTGACGACCCCGGACGTCTGGCTGCCGACCGGCGTCGTCGACGCCCGCGTCACCGGGTGCCCGGTCGCGGAGCTGCCCCGCGCCGCGACCCTGCACATCGGCACGGCCGCCGTCCCGGTGACGGTCCGCCCGCTGGGCACGGACACCGCCCGGCTGACCCTCGCCGGGAGGCTGCCGCTGCGCGTCGGCGACCGGGCCGTCCTGCGCGAGCCGGGCGGCGGACACCGGCCGTGCGCCGCCACCGTCCTGGACGTGCGCCCGCCCCGGCTGACCCGGCGCGGAGACGCCCGGCTCCGGGCGGCCGACCTCGCGGAGATGACCGGATGCCCCGACGCCGAGGGGGAGTTGCGCCGCCGGGGCCTCGTCCGCCGCGCCCATCTGACGGCCATGGGCGTCCCCGCCGACGCCCCGGCCGTCGCCGGGGACTGGCTGGCGGACCCGGCCCACTGGACCGGCCTGCGGGAACGCCTCGCCGCCGAGGTGGCACGGCACGCCGAACGCCACCCGCTGGAGCCGGGCCTTCCCACCGAGGCCGCCCGGCACCTGCTCGGCCTGCCCGACCGGAGCCTCGTCGACGCCCTCGCGGACACCCCCGGCACGGTCCGGCTGCGCCGCGAACAGGGCCGGGTGTACGGGCCCGGCGGTGCGGGGCCGACACTGCCGCCTGCGGTGCGGGCGGCCGTCGACGCCGTACGGGCGGAACTGGCGCTGTCCCCGTTCCGCGCCCCCGAGGCCGGGCGCCTGGCCGAACTGGGCCTCACCCGCAGGGCGATGGCCGCAGCGGTCGCCGCCGGCGCCCTCCTCCAGGTCGGCGAGGGCGTCCTGCTCCCGCCCGACGCCGCCGAACGCGCCGCCGCCGTCCTGCGGGAGCTGCCCCAGCCCTTCACCCTGAGCGAGGCCCGCAAGGCCCTGGACACCACCCGCCGCGTGGCCGTCCCCCTCCTGGAACACCTGCACGCCCAGGGCCTCACCACCCGCCCCGCCCCCCAACACCACCGCTGCCCACCAGAGGCCGCCACACCCGCACCGGGGTGAGACGAGCCCGGCGCCGACGCCGACCGTGGCCCGGGGCCACGTCCGCCGACGCCGAAGAGGGCACGTCACCCCGGCGCGACGAACCCGGACTCGTAGGCCACGATGACCGCCTGCGTACGATCCCGGGCCCCCAGTTTCGCCAGTACGGAGCCGACATGGGACTTGACGGTCTCGGTGCCCACCACCAGGCGGGAGGCGATCTCCGCGTTGGACAGTCCGCGCGCCATGAGACGCAGCACCTCTCCCTCCCGCCCGGTCAGTCCGGCACGCTCCACGGCACTCCGGGCGGCGGGGCCGCCGCGGTCACGGCCGTACGAGGCGGCCAACCGCCGTACCGCCGCCGGGAACAACAGGGAGTCCCCCTCCGCCACCAGCCGTACGGCGTGCACGATCTCCGCCGGGCGGGCCCGCTTGAGCAGGAACCCGTCGGCGCCCGCGCGCAGCGCCCCGTACACGTACTCGTCGTTCTCGAAGGTGGTCACCACCACGATCTTCGGAGGAGCGGGCACCGTCCGCAGCACCGCCCGCGTGGCCTCGATACCGTCCATGAGCGGCATGCGGACGTCCATGACGACGACATCGGGGCGCAGTTGCCGCACCAAGGGGATCACGGCGGCACCGTCGGCGGCCTCGCCCACCACCTCGATGTCCGGCTGGGCCCCCAGCACGGCGCACAGCCCCGCCCGTACGAGCGGTTCGTCGTCGACCAGCAGGACGGTGAGGGGCATCCGGTCAGCCTAGGTCAGCGCAGGGCAGGTCGATGAGCAAGAGCCATTCTCCGCCGGCCTGTGCGGTGCGGGCCTCTCCGCCTAGCAGCGCGGCGCGTTCACGGACCCCGCGCAGCCCCGTACCACCGCCCGCGCCGGCCGGCGGTGTCGTCGCGGGCAGCGGGTTGCGTACGTCGATCCGCAGCCACGCGCCCTCCACGGCGACACGGACGCGGATGGGGACGGGCCCCGCGTGGCGCAGCACGTTGGTGAGCCCTTCCTGGAGCATGCGGTAGGCCTCCCGGGTGACCGGCCCGGGAAGATCCTCCAACTGCCCGGTCAGCTCCGCGTCGACCCGCGATCCCGCCGCCCGCGCGGAGTCCAGCAGACGGCCCGCCTGGTCGAGCGCCGGACCGGTGCCCGCGGGCCGGCCGGTCTCCCTCAGTACGAGCAGGACCCGTTCCAGATCCTCCAGCGCGTCCCGTCCCGTCTCCTCGATGGCCTCCAGGGCCCGGTCCGTGAACTCGGGGTCGCCCGCCGTCCGGGCGGCACCCGCCTGCACCACGGCGAGGGTCAGCGCGTGGCCGAGGGTGTCGTGCAACTCCCTTGCGATGTGGTCGCGTTCCAGCAGCCGTTCGGTGTGCTCCTCCAAGGCGGCCAGGCGCTCCTTGACCGACGGCCCGAGAAGCCGGCGTGCGGCACGGGCGACGAGGGCGCCGGCCCCGGCGGCCACGAGGACCAGCACCAGTACGGGCACCGGGGTGAGCAGGACGTAGAGCCGGCCCGCATCGGACATGTGCGGGAGCAGCGGAAGGCCCGGGTCCTCGGCACCGGCCCCGGCGAGCGCCAGCGTGAACGACATCAGGGCGTTGGTCACCAGGGCGAGGGCGAGCCCGGCCTCCAGCCGCAGGACCAGCCAGGCACCGGTCCTGACCCGGTCGTTCCACGTGGTGGACGAGTCGGTGGAGACGCCCGGGTCCTGCTCCCTCCCTCCCCGGGCGTGCGGCCCGGCGAACAGCATCAGCCGCGCCTGAAGCCCCTCCGCCCGGCGGACCGGGGGCACCATGGCCGCGGCCAGGGCCAAGGGGACGGGAAGGACCGCGATCAGCAGCCAGTCGCCCGGTGACGGATCGTTCAGCCCCGGATAGACCAGGGCACAGGCGAACGGCACGACCGCACCCACGAGCACGTGCAGCCAGCGGGTGTAGGTCACCGCACGTGTCAGCGGCCGCAGGAGGCGTGGCATGCCCGTCATCGTGACAGAACGGCCGGGGACCGCGTCTCCCCCGTGCGGGGGAGACGGTCCCCTCCGGCGGGGGAGGACAGCCTGTCGCTCCCGCGCCAGGCTGAGGCCATGACCAGCATCGACCTCGTGGACCTCACCAAGGAGTACCGCGGGACGCGGGCCGTCGACGGCCTGACGTGCGGCATCGGTCCGGGACGCGTCACCGGGTTCCTCGGTCCCAACGGCGCCGGCAAGTCCACCACCATGCGCCTCGTCCTCGGCCTCGACCGCCCCACCTCCGGCACCGCCACGGTCGGCGGCCTTCCGTACGCGGCCCTGCGTGACCCCCTGCGCGAGGTCGGCGCCCTCTTGGACGCGCAGGCGGCGCACGCCTCCCGTACCGCCCGTGACCACCTGCGTTTCCTCGTCGTCAGCAACCGCCTCCCGGCCCGCCGTGTGGACGAGGTCCTGGAGGAAACCGGTCTCGCCGCCGTGGCACGCCGCCGCATCGGAACCTTCTCGCTCGGCATGCGCCAGCGGCTCGGCATCGCCACCGCGCTCCTCGGGGACCCGCACGTCCTCCTGTTGGACGAGCCCACCAACGGTCTCGACCCGGAAGGGATCGTCTGGGTCCGCACCCTGGTGCGCCGGCTCGCCGGCGAAGGCCGTACGGTCCTGGTCTCCAGCCACCTGATGAACGAGACCGCGGCCTTCGCCGACCACCTCGTCGTCCTCGGCCGGGGCCGGCTCCTCGCCGACGTGTCCACAGGGGACTTCATCGAGCGGTACGGCCGCGCACGCGTCCGGGTACGCACGGGTGACCCCGTCCGGTTGCGGGCCGCCCTGCTCGCCCGGGGACACACGGTCGCGGAGGACGACGACGGCCGGTGGGCGGTCGACGGGGCCACCGCCGAGGAGATCGGCGCCGTGGCCGCCCGCGAGGGCGTCACCGTCCTGGAACTCGCCGACGACCGAGGCTCCCTGGAGCAGGCGTACTTCGCCCTCACGACGGCCGAGGCGGAGTTCGCCGCCGCCACTTCGCCGACCGCCCCGCAGGAGGCATGACCGTGTCCGTCATCCCGGTGCTCCACTCCGAGTGGATCAAAATCAGGTCGGTCCGGGCGAGCTTCGGGTCGCTTCTCGCCGTGTTCGCCGCCACCCTGGCCATCACCCTGCTCGTGTTCGCCACCGTCGGCCGGGCGGAGGCGGAGGACGGTGGCGACCCCGTCTTCGGGGCCTTCTACGCGATCAACTTCGCGCAGATCGCCGCGATCGCCTTCGGCGCCACCGCGGTCTCCTCCGAGTACGCGCACGGCGCCCTGCGGACCTCCCTGTCGGCCGTGCCGCACCGCGGGCTGTTCCACACGGCCAAGACCGCGATCGTGGCCGCCGCCGCGCTCGTCGTGGGGCTGGCCACCGGATTCGCCACCTTCTTCGTGGGCCAGGCATTCCTGGGGCCGTACGCCATCGGCCTCGGTGAGCCGGGCGCGCTGCGGGCCTGTGCCGGGGCGGGGATCTACCTCGCTCTGATGGCCCTGCTCGCCGCGGGACTCACCTTTCTGCTGCGCAGCGCCGTCGCGGTGCTCAGCCTGCTGATCCCGTTCATCCTGATCGTGTCGTTCGTGGTCGGAGACGTCGCCGGGGGCGCCGCCGCCTACTTTCCCGACCGCGCCGGACAACAGATCCTGCACCAAAATCCGTCGGGAGCCCTGGGCCCGTGGTCCGGCCTCGCCGTGACAGCCCTGTGGGCGACGGCCGCTCTCCTGACCGGCCGCCTGGCGGTACGCCGACGCGACGCCTGAACCCCGGCCACCCTCAGGTGCTCACCCACCCCGGCGGCCCAGGCCCGTTACACCGCCCTCCGGGCGTGCTTCCCCGGGGACGGAGGAGGGGCACGGTAGAAGGGTGGGGGTGTTCTGGCGGGTGATTCTTCGGCGGGAGGGAGAACGGAGGCGGACGGGAATCGAACCCGCCTGCCCGAGATTCTCGGGCACCTCGGTTTTGAAGACCGGGAGGGCCACCAGGCACCCACACGCCTCCATCGCCCGCCCACCCTAACCGGAACGCCCCGTCCGGCGGCGGCCCGGCACACCCGGACGGCCCGACCAGCCCGAGGAGAAGGACCCGGCATGACCCTCACGCGCGAGACCCCCGTACGCCTCACCCAGTACGCCCACGGCGGCGGCTGCGCCTGCAAGATCCCGCCCGGTGAACTGGAGGAAGTGCTCGGCCACTTGGCCCGGCCCGCGCCCGGCACCGGCCTGCCGCTGCTCGTCGGGCTCGCCACCGGCGACGACGCCGCCGTCGTCGCCCTGCCCGCCGTCGGCGGCGCTCCCGCCCAGGCGATGGTCTCCACCGCCGACTTCTTCACCCCGGTCGTCGACGACCCGTACGACTGGGGCCGCATCGCCGCCGCCAACGCACTGTCGGACGTGTACGCCATGGGCGGCCGGCCCGTCCTCGCCGTCAACCTGCTCGCCTGGCCCCGCGACGTCCTGCCCTTCGACCTCGCCCGCGAGGTGCTGCGCGGCGGGCTCGACATCGCCACGGAGGCCGGCTGCCACGTCGGCGGCGGGCACAGCGTGGACGACCCGGAACCCAAGTACGGCATGGCCGTCACCGGACTCGCCCACCCCGACCGGCTGCTGCGCAACGACGCGGGCCGGCCCGGAGTGCCGCTCTCCCTCACCAAACCCCTCGGCCTGGGCGTCCTCAACAACCGTCACAAGGCCACCGGCGAACGGTTCGAGCAGGCCGTCGCCACCATGGTCGAGCTGAACCGGGACGCCTCCGCCGCCGCCCTCGCCGCGGGCGCGGTCTGCGCCACCGACGTCACCGGCTTCGGCCTCCTCGGCCACCTGCACAAGCTGGCCCGCGCCTCGGGCGTGACCGCCGTGATCGACACCGCCGCCGTGCCCTTCCTGGACGGGGCCCGCGAGGCGGTGCGGGACGGCTACGTCAGCGGCGGCACCCGGCGCAACCTCGACTGGGTGACGCCGACCACCGACTTCGGCACCTCCGACACCGACACGCGCCTCCTGCTCGCCGACGCCCAGACCTCCGGCGGGCTGCTCGTCGCCGGTGAGGTCCCCGGCGCCCCCGTGATCGGCCACCTCGTCCCCCAGGGCGCCCACACCGTCGTCCTGAGGTGAGACTCGTCCGGTCGTACGCCGTCGTCGGGAGGGCGTGCCGCCGGGACGCCATGCGGCCAGGGGCGGACGCGGCCGGGGGCGTACGGCGTCCGCACATCCGGCCGGCCCGTGGGCGCTTCAGCCTGCCTCAGCCCCCGGCCGGGCCGGTACGGGCCTCCAGGCGCAGGCGTTGGGGGATCACCGTGTAGCGGGGGTCCTCGGCGGAGGCGACTCCGGCGTGGAAGATGCCGAAACGCAGGGCCGCCGAGCCGGCCAGCAGCGCCGTCCCCGCCACCGCCGCGGCGCCGCGCCCGCGCCCGCCCGCGCCGGCCGCCAGCGCGGCGCCCCCGGCGGTGAGCAGCTCGGCGGCGCGCAGCAGCCGGCCGGCCCGCCCGGTGCCGAGGGGTTCGGCCGCGAGGCCCATGCGCCGGCGCATCACCGCGAAGGCGCCCAGTTCGAGCGCCGCGCCCAGCAGGGCCGTCCGGCGCGCGGGCCCGGTCTGCGCCACCGGCACGCAGGCCAGGGCGAGTCCGGCCCCCGCCGTGGCCGCCGACCCGGCGAAGACGAAGGGCATCTCCCGGTGGCCCTCGTGCCAGGACGGCACCGCCGTGTCGCAGATCAGCACGGCGGTGTACGTCGCCACCGCCGGGGCGAGGACGGCGGCCGAGGCGGTGGCGGCCACGCCGGCCGGCCGGTACCGGCCCGCGACCTCGGTCGCCGCCGCGACCAGCGTGAGCGGCGCGTACCCGGCCAGCAGCCAGGAGCCGAGGTTCATCGGCGAGGTCGGCTTGAAGACGCGGAGCATGTTGACGAACCGGGCCGGCCGCCCCAGGTCGTGGACGAGCGCGGCCAGCGAGAGGGTGATCGCGCCCGCCGCCCCCAGCTTCGCGGTCCGCGCCAGCGCGGGCCGGCCGGTCGCCTCGCCGCCCGCCGCCAGCAGCGAGGACGCCCCGGCGAGCCCGCCGAGGAAGAGGTAGCCCGCGATGTCGACCGCCTTCCACGTGGGCCTGTGGAGGACGGGCCGGCCGTAGTACGAGGAGAACTCGGCCTCCGGCACCATCGCCCGCTCGCCGCGCCCGCGCCGCCGCCTGCGCCGCCCGGCGTGCGCCCCGGTGAGCGCGTCCCGCCCGGTGGGCTCGCCGGGCGGGGTTCCGGCGCCGTTCACCGGGGCCTCCTGGCGAAACCGGCGACCGCCAGCGCGGCCATCGACACGGCCGCCGCCGCGGCATGACGCCACATGGCGGGCAGGTCGCGGGTGGTGACCACCGGGTCGGGCGGCAGCCCGTACACCTCCGGTTCGTCCAGCAGCAGGAAGAACGCGCCGTCGCCGCCGACGCCGTCCCCCGGGTCCTCCCCGTACAGCCGCGCGTCGGGCACGCCGGCCGCGTGCAGCCGTGCGACACGGGCCGCCGCCCGCTCCCGCAGCTCCTCCAGCTCGCCGAACTGGATCGAGTCGGTGGGGCACGCCTTCGCGCAGGCCGGTTCCATGCCGACGCCGAGCCGGTCGTAGCAGAGGGTGCACTTCCAGGCGCGTCCGTCGTCGGGGCGCTGGTCGATGACGCCGTAGGGGCAGGCGGGGACGCAGTAGCCGCAGCCGTTGCAGACGTCCTGCTGGACGACGACCGTGCCGAACTCCGTGCGGAAGAGCGATCCGGTGGGGCACACGTCCAGGCAGGCGGCGTGGGTGCAGTGCTTGCACACGTCGGAGGACATCAGCCAGCGCAGTTCGGTGCGCCCGTCGGGGGTGAGGGGGGAGACCTCCCCGGCCGGGGCGCCCGGGGGTGCCGCACCGGGGGCGGGGGTGGTCGCGGAGGCGGGGGAGGCGCCGAGGCCGCGGGCGGCGGCGAAGACGTCCACGTGCTCGTGGCCGGTGCCGGGTTCCTGGCCGCCGAGCGGTTTGCGCTGCTCGATGAAGGCCACGTGCCGCCAGGTGTCGGAGCCGAGGCCCTGGGTGTTGTCGTAGGACATGCCGGTGAGTTCGAGGCCGTCCTCCGGGATGGCGTTCCACTCCTTGCACGCCACCTCGCACGCCTTGCAGCCGATGCAGACGGAGGTATCGGTGAAGAAGCCCATCCGGGGCGGGGGATCGATGTGGCCGGCGGCTCTCGCCACGTCGGGCTGGGGGCCGGAGAACAGGTGGGCGCGGATCGCCTCGTCGTCGGCGTCCGCCCGGCGCGCGGTCGTCCCGTCCGTCATCTGCGCTCCTCCTCGCTCCCGTCGAGCCTGCCACGGGTGCCCCGGGCCCGGCCCGCCGAAACAGCGGGCGGGAGGGCCGGTCGGGTGGGAGGGCGCGGTGGGTGCGAGGGCCGACGGGAGGGCCTGACGAGGGCCGGTGGGGCCGGGAGGGGTCGGAGGGGTCGGTGGGCGGGACTCAGACGGCCTGGAGCAGGCAGCCCAGCGCGAGCAGGGCCAGGACCTTCACGATCTCCAGGCCGACGTAGTACAGGTGGGCGCGGGACCGGGACTCGGCAGGGTCCTCGCCCGCCAGCACCGCGTCCGAACGGCGGTTGAGCCGGGGCCGTACGAGGCCCAGTTGCGCGGCGAGGACCACCGCCGCGACGGCGGTGAGCGTGACGACCGCCGCGGAGGGGCCGCCCGTGGCGACCGCGACGACGACACCGACGGCGAGGGCGGCCTCCGCGAGGTTGAGGGCGCGGAAGACCAGCCGTCCGATGCCGAGCCCGACCGGGATCGTCACGCCCGGGGCGCGGAACTTCAGGGGCGCCTCCAGGAAGGAGATCGCCAGCACCATGCCCAGCCAGAGGAAGGTGAGGGCGCCTGCCGTGGCCGCCGATGTCGCGTGCATCGCTGGGTCTCGTCTCTCCGTGAGGGTGGTCGGGATGCCGTGGGGCCGGGGGAGGCGGTCAGGCGAGCGGCCAGGACGCGATGTGGGCCGCGAACTCGGGCGGCGAGGCCACCACCATCAGCGAGACCGGCTCGTCGCCCGGGTTGGTGAGGGCGACCCGCTCCCCGGTGGCGATGTGCGCGGTCGTGCCGGGGGTCAGGGGGTGCTCCTTCCCGCCGTGCCGGAGCAGGGCGGTGCCGGAGAGCGGGACCAGGACGATCTCCGAGGCCCCGTGGTCGTGCTCGGGCAGGCCGCCGCCGGCCGGGAGTTCGAGGTGGACGACGGCGACGCGGTCCGACGTGGTCTCGGCGGTGAGCGGCGTGGCGATGGGACCGGCCGCGAGGGGAGCGCGGTGGCGGGTGGCGGAGGCGGTGTCGGCGATGTGCATGGCGGATCTCCTCGGGCAGACAAGCGTGGGTGCGGGGTGGGTGGTTGAGGGGGTGGGAGGGTCGATGGAGGGTGAACGGACTTGGCCGGTACGGGAGTCGGGGGGTCAGGACGCTTCGGTGAGGGCCAAGTGGGCCAGGCAGGCGTCCGGTTCGGCGAAGGGCTCCAGGCGGGTGGCGGCCAGCGGGGCGTCCAGCTCGGCGAGGGCGCCCTGCATCAGCCCCAGGTGCAGCGGGCAGACGATCTCACCGTGCTCCTCGGCGAGTTCGAGGAACGGGCAGTGCCGCAGCCACACCCGGTCCGGCCGGCCGTCCTCCTCGCCGAGCCGTGGCGCGAAGCCCAGGTCGTCGAGCATGGCCGTCAGCCGCCCGGCCGCCTCACCGGCCGTCGGCGGCCGGGACGGCGGGAACTGCTCGACCAGGTACCGGCCCCAGTCGCGGCCCGCCTCGACGGCCGCCGCCCCGCCACCGGGACCCTCGGCCGCCAGCCGGCCGAGCAGCATCCGCGCCAGCAACTGGTAGCGGCGCGCTCCGCCCCGGTCCATGCCCCGGCGGGCGGCGTAGACGGTGCGCGGGCGGCCGGGGCCCGAGGGACGCTCCGCCGTCCGCTCGACCCTGCCCTGCGACACCAGCGCGTCGAGGTGGAAGCGCACGGTGTTGGGGTGCACGCCGAGCCGGTCGGCGACCTCGGTCACGCCCAGCGGGGCGGGGGACCCGCGCAGCGTGTCGAGGACGGCGCGGCGGCGGGGGGAGAGCGGTTCCCGCTCCTCGGTGGGGGACACGGCGGTCAGCCTTCCTGGGCGTTCGGCGGCAGTGCGGCGACGAGCGGGTGGTCGTGCTCGATGAGCCCGAGCTTGGCGGCCCCGCCCGGCGAGCCGATGCGGTCGAAGAACTCGGCGTTCGCCCGCGTGTACTCGGCCCACGGTGACGGTACGTCGTCCTCGTAGAAGATCGCCTCCACGGGGCAGACCGGTTCGCAGGCGCCGCAGTCGACGCACTCGTCGGGGTGGATGTACAGCGAGCGCCGTCCCTCGTAGATGCAGTCGACCGGGCACTCCTCGACGCACGCCCGGTCCTTCACGTCGACGCACGGCTGGGCGATCACATAGGTCACGACACGCTCCTCACACCACCAGGAGAGGTTTCTCCAAATAGTACCTGTAATAATCGTGGTCCCACTGCGCGGGACGAGAGGAGTACGTCGTGACAGCGTCGTCCGAGGTGTACATCGAGGGGACGGCCACCGATCCGGCCGTCGAGGCACGGGCCGCCGTCGAGGAGGCGCACCGGCGGCTGCGCGCCGGACTGGCCGCGGCGCGCGCCACCGACGCGAGGTCCGGGGGCGAGGGCGCGGCGGCCGGCGACGCCGGGGGCTCGGACACGGCGGCCGGGGGCTTGGACACGGCGCCCGGGGGCGCGGACACGGCGGCCGGGGGCTCGGCGCTGGCCGGGTTCTGTGCCGGCGAGCTGCGCCGCCACCTGTCCGCCGTCGACCGGACGCTGTACGCCGCCGCGTCCGGCGCCGCCGAGACCCGCCTGCTGGTCCGGGCGCTGCGCACGGTGACGGCCGCCCTCGGAGGCCACGTCGACGCGCTGCTCGCCGCCGACGTCCCGGAGGCGGCGGGCGAGGCGGCCACCGCCGTCGAAGCGGTACTGGAAGCGCGGCTCGCCGCCGAGGAGGAGGCCCTGCTGCCCGCGCTCGCGGGGCTGCCCGGCGCCGACCTGCCCGCCCTCGTCGCGGACCTGCTCACCCTGGCCGGGGGCGGCCGGCTCGACGACCCGGCCGTCGTCGACGTCCGCGAGATCCCGCACGGGCGGCGGCACCCGCGGATCTTCACCCGCTTCGCCCGGCTCGCGCCCGGCGAGGACTTCGTCCTGGTCAACAACCACGACCCCAAGCCGCTGCGCCGCGAGTTCGAGGCGACCCACCCGGGCGCGCACACCTGGGAGTACGTGGAGTCCGGCCCGGACGTCTGGCGGGTACGCATCGGCAGGCGGACGGCGCCGGGGGACTGACCGGGGCCGCGGGGCCGCTACGGGTGCGGGGGCCGCTCCCGGGGGTCTACGGGCTCTCGGGGGTCCGCGGGCTCTCCGGGGTCCGCGGGCTCTCGGGGGCCTGTGGGCTTCCGGGCGCCTGTGGGCTTCCCAGACCCCGTGGGTTTCCCGGGGTCCGTGGGCTTCCGGGAGCCGTGGGCCGACGCCAGCGCCGCCAGCGCCTCCGGGGTCCGCGGTGCCGCGTCCGGGTCCGGCAACAGGCCCTGCGCCCGCAGCAGTTCCGCCGCCGCGATCCCCCAGGGCAGCCGCAGCCCGGCCCGTGCCAGCAGGTCGGCGCGGGCCAGTGTCGGGGCGGACGGGCCGGTGTGCACGCCCTGGGGGGTGAGCAGCGCGGCCTCGTCCGACCAGCGCAGGGCGAGGTCGACGTCGTGGGTGGCCATCACCACGGTGGTGCCGCCCGCGCGCAGCCGGCCCAGTGTGTCGAGCAGCCGTTCCTGGCCGTCCGGGTCGAGGCCCGCCGTCGGCTCGTCGAGGATCAGCACCCGGGGCCGCATGGCGACCGCCCCGGCGATCGCGGTCCGCTTGCGCTGACCGTACGACAGCAGGTGCGTGGGCCGGTCGGCGAGCGCGGTGATGTCCAGCGCGGCGAGGGCCTCGTCGACGCGGGAACGGACCTCCGCGTCCGGCAGGCCGAGGTTGAGCGGTCCGAACGACACGTCCTGCGCGACGGAGGCGGCGAAGAGCTGGTCGTCCGGGTCCTGCACCACCAGTTGCACGGTGGTCCGCAGCCGGGTCAGCCCCCGGCGGTCGTACGTCACCGGCTGTCCGCCGACCGTCAACCGCCCGGCGGACGGCCTCAGTCCGCCGCTGAGCAGCCGCATCAGCGTGGTCTTGCCGCTGCCGTTGCGGCCCAGCAGGGCCAGGGCCCGGCCCTCGCGCACGGTGAAGTCCAGGCCGGTGAGCACGGCCGGGCCCTCCTCGTAGGCGAAGGACGCCCCGCTGAGGGCGACCAGTCCGGGTCCCTCGGGAGCGCTCACGACAGGGGTCCTTCCAGGGTGAGGGCCAGGGCGGTCAGCGCCGCCAGCAGCGCGAGGCTCGCCGCGGTGAACGGCACCGAGACCCGGGCCGGCGGCACCAGGACCCGCAGGGTGCCGTCGTAGCCGCGTCCGGCCAGGCCCGTCTGGAGCCGCGCCGCCCGGTCGAAGGCCCGGACGAAGGCGGTGGCGCCGAGCCCGCCGAGCGAACGCCAGGTCGCCGCCCGGGTGGTGTGGCCGAGCCGCGCCGCCTGCGCCTCGCGCACCCGGCGGACCGAGTCCAGCAGCAGGAAGCTCATGCGGTACGTCACCAGCGCGACGTCCACCACCGGCGCGGGCACCCCGGCCCGTACCAGGCGGGGCAGGAGGTCGGACATCGGCGTGGTGAACGCGAACAGCAGCACGCCGAGCGAGGCGGCCGAGGTACGCAGCAGCAGCTCACCGGCGCGGACCGGGCCGTCCGGGGCCGCGGCGAGGAAGCCGTCCGGCCCCCCGACCTGCACCAGCAGCGGCAGGGCGCCGGTCACGCAGAAGCCCAGCGGCACCCGGTAGGCCCGCCACAGCCTGCGGCCCGGCACCCCGGCCGGTCCGAGCAGCACCGTGAGGGCCGCCGCCAGCACCAGGGCCGCGCCGGGCCAGGGCGGCAGGGAGATGGCGAGCACGGTCAGGCCGAGCCCCAGTACGGCCTTGTCCAGCGGGTGGCGGCGGCGCCAGCGACTGCCGTGCGCCGCCGCGTCGATGGGCAGCACTCAGTCGCCTCCGGGGGCGTCCGGGCGAGCCGAGCCGGTCGGTGCCGGGCGGGACCCTTCGGCGCCGGACGCCTCCGCCACGGCCGCGGACGCCTCCGCCCCGGCTCGTTCCGCGCCCTGGCGGCGGCCCTTGCGCAGCCCGAAGTAGTAGGCCAGCACCCCGGCGCCGAGGGCTGCTTGCAGGGCGAAGAGGGCCGACTCGATCTCGCCGGACGGCGGTTCGTAGAGCGGGGAGAACCAGGGCTCGTAATCCGGCCGGATCTCCGTGATCGCGGTCTCCGCCTCGGCGTCGGCGCCCGCGAACGGCTCCTCCTTGTGGTCGCCGAGCCCCAGGACCAGCGGCAGCACGGCGAGGGCGGCCACGACGAGCAGCAGCAGGGCGTTGATCTTCGTGTCGCGCTTCACGGGGCCATCGCCTCCTGCTTCGTGCCCTTGCTCAACAGGACGCCCAGGCGGGTCAGTTCGCCCCGGCTGGACTTCACCAGCAGCCGCATCACCAGCACGGTGAGGAGGCCCTCGCTCACCGCGAGCGGGATCTGCGTGACGGCGAAGATGGACCCGAACTTGCCGAGCGCGCCCAGGAAACCGCTGCCCGGGTCGGGGAAGGCCAGCGCGAGCTGCACACTGGTGACGCAGTAGGTGGACAGGTCGGCGACGAACGCGGCGAAGAACACGGCGACCATCAGCGGCGCCTGGCCCCGGCGCAGCACCCGGTAGACGCCGTACCCGGCCCAGGGGCCGACGATCGCCATCGAGAAGACGTTGGCGCCGAGCGTGGTCAGCCCGCCGTGCGCGAGCAACAGCGCCTGGAAGAGCAGGGTGATGGTGCCCAGCACCGCCATGATCGGCGGCCGGAACAGGATGGCGCCCAGGCCGGTGCCCGTGGGATGGGAACAACTCCCCGTCACGGACGGCAGCTTCAGCGCGGACAGGACGAACGTGAAGGCGCCGGAGGCCCCGAGCAGCAGCGTGCTCTCGGGATGCTCCCGGACCTCCCGGGTGAGTGACCGTACTCCGTGGACGACGAACGGCGCGGACGCGACACCCCAGGCGATCGCGTGCGCCGGAGGCAGGAAGCCCTCGGCTATGTGCATGACTCGGCGGACCCTCTCCAGCACCTCGTGGATGGTTGACGCGCCCTGGCCGGTCTCCTGGCTGACGGGTACCACCGCCCATGCCCCGCCTTCCCGGGTCCGCGAGGACCCAGTGGCTGCCCGTGAGGGCCGGAGCCGGACTTCCCGATCACAGTGGCGAGGGCCGCACCGGTATCACACCGGATTTCCCGTTCACCAAGGCGTGGTGACAGTAGTGCGCCCGGCGGGGTCGTGACAAGAACCTCCCGGGAGCGAAACTCCTGGCAGCGGGCCCGCCCACCGAGCGCGCCGGCCGTGCCCGCCTCCGGCCCCGGTCGCCCGAGGCGGGGTGTACGGCGGGTGTCACTCGCCCCGTTCGCGCTCCGCCCGGCGCTCCAGCACCCCGCGCATCCGCTGGGTCAGCGCGGTCGCGGCGGCGGTGAGGAAGACGAAGCTGTAGAGGATCTGGACCACGGCCACGGTCCGGGAGGTCTGGCCACTGGGGGCGATGTCGCCGTAGCCGACCGTGGCGAGCGTCACGATGGTGAAGTACAGGGCGTCCAGGCGGGTGCGCAGGTCCCCCGCGAACTGTCCGGGCTCCTTGGCGAGGGCGTAGTACGCGGTCGAGAAGACGTGCACAGTGACCAGGATCAGCAGCGTGATCATCGCGCCGGGCCGGGTGTGCGGGCGGTCGACCAGGACGTTGCGGACCTCCCGCAGCAGCAGCCCGGCCACGACGAACAGCGCCCCCATGAACAGCGCCCAGCTCAGCGCCGGGTGCTGCGGCCCGAGCCGGTCGAGCGGGGCGAGGAAGTAGGCCACCACCATGCCCACCCCGGCGGCGGCGCAGAGCGGCCACGCGAGCGACCCGCGCCAGGCCGGCGTACCGGCGTCCGTACCGCCGTCCCTGCCGCCGTCCCTGCCCCTGTCCCCGCCGCCGTCGCTGCCGCTGTCCCTGCCGTCGTCGCTGCCGCTGTCCCTGCCGCCGTCCCTGCCGTCGTCCGGCGGGTCGGCCCGGTGGCGGCCCGTCACGGGGACCCCTCCGTCCGCCCCCGCGGCACCAGTTGGGCGACGACGAAGGAGACGACCGACGCCATGACGATGAGCGGCGTCTGCTGGTGCGCGTCGGAGCCCATCAGCAGCACCGTCAGGACCGCGCTCGCCAGCGGCAGCCCCGTCACCGCCGCCGAGGCCGCCGCGATGCCGAGGGCCAGCGCCGGGGTCACACCGAAGCCGGGCAGCCCCGAGCAGGCCAGGGCCGTCGCCGCGCCGAGCAGCACCGAGGGGAAGATCGGGCCGCCGCGCAGACTGCCCAGGGCGATCCCCCAGGCCAGCCCCTTGCACGCGACCAGCGCCACCAGCGCACCCACCGACCAGGCGTGCGGACGGTCCGCGAGGGCGGCGAGCGTGCTCTGCCCGGACAGCGCCGCCTCCGCCGGGGACCGGCCGGTGATCAGGGCGTAAGCGCTGAGGCAGACGCCGACCGCGCCGGCGCACAGGACGGTGCGCGCCGCCGTGCGGCGGCCGGCCCAGGAGGCGGTACGGCGTCCGAGCCGCCGGGCCAGCGTGATCAGTACCGCGATCAGCGCGGCCGTCGGCAGGCCCCACAGGAAGTCCCCGGCGTCCGGGCCAGTGGACGGCGGGACGACGGGCAGCGCGAGCGCGCCGATCTTCAGCCCGGTCCAGTGGCCGAAGCCGGTGAAGACCAGCGCGCCCGCCGCGCTCGCCAGCAGGCAGGGCAGCAGCAGCGCGACCAGCCGCGTTCCGCCGAGACCCGCGCCCTCGATGAGCAGGACGGCGGCGGCCACCGGGCCGCCGAGGATGGTGGAGATGGCGGCGGTGGACCCGGCGGTGGCGACGACCTTCCCGGCGCGGCTGTCCTCGGGGGTGCCGGTGCGCCGCAGCGCGAGCAGGGCGAGGCCGCTGCCCACGGCCATCAGGGGGGCCTCGGGGCCGAGGACCACGCCGAGCGGCAGGGTGGCCAGCGCGGCCAGTACCGCGCTCGGCAGCGCCCGGGGGCCGACGGGGGCCCCGCCGAGCCCGTCGACCGGCAGATGTCCGCCGGCGCCCGGCATCCGGGTGACGATCGGCGCGAGGATCACCCCGGCCAGGACCAGCGCGGGCAACGGCCACCACCACGGCGGGGTGTGGTAGCCGACGGCCCCGGGCAGCGAGGTCCACACCCAGTGCTGCAACTGGTGCTGGAGCCCGACGAAGAAGAAGCAGGCCAGGGCGACGGGCACGCCGAGCAGCACGCACAGCAGCAACAGCCGGGGGTAGCCGGGACTGACCAGCGTCTCGCGCAGGGTCCGTTCCGCCTGGTCGGGGGCGGCGGGCGCGGGCGCGTCCGCGGGGCCGCCGGGCGCGGTCACCGGGTGCTCCGACGCGGGCCCGGTGCGGGCGCGGGAGACGGGGGCCGACGCGTCACGGGCCCTCCTTCGTCCGCCCCTCGGTTCCGGAGCCGGCGCCCCGGGGGCCACGGGCACCTGGACCCCGGCCGGCCTCAGGGGTCCGCCTGCGCGGTCCAGTTAACGGGAGGGTCCGGGGAGGCGCACGCGGACCCGGACCGGCCCCTTCACCCGTTCGGCGGGTCCGTCTGGCCGGGCGGGCGGTGTGCCCGCAGGCTCGGACTCAGCCGGTCCGGCGCCCGCGGTGCCCCGCGGACCGGGCCCGTACGGGGGACTCGCAGAAAGGACCGTGCTCATGAGCCAGCACACCGCACCTCCTCCCGGTTCGCCCGGCTCCCCCGGTTCTCCCGGTTCTCCCGGTGGCCCCGGCTCGCCCGGTGGCCCCTCCCACGGCTCCGGCGGACCGTACGGCCCCTCGCCGTCGAGCCGCCGCGAGAGCTGGGTGGTGGGAGGCGTCGTCTTCGCCGGTGTCCTGATGCTGCTCAACGGCATCCTCTCGGTCCTCCAGGGCGTCGCCGCCATCTCCGAGAACGACGTCTACGCCCGTGTCGGCACCTACGTCTACGAACTCGACCTGACGGGCTGGGGCGTCATCCACGTCGTCCTCGGCGGCGTCCTGATCCTCACCGGATGGGGGCTGCTGCGGGACATGGCCTGGGCGCGCGTCGCGGGTATCGTCCTCGCCTCGCTGAGCCTCATCGCCGAGTTCCTGTTCCTGCCGTACGCGCCCGTCTGGTCCATCGTCATGATGGCGATCGACGTCTTCGTGATCTGGGCGCTGGCCAGCCGTCACGAGCACCACGCCTGACCGGCGGGGGCCGGGTCCCGCGTCCCGGCTGCCGTCGCGGCCCGTGTCGGTGTTGGGCCGATCGGGTGACTTGGCGTAAGAATTGGCCGGTGCACGCAGTAGAGGCGAGGGAAATCGGGGGGAGCCGGTGAACAGCCACGACGTCACCGATGAACAGTGGGAGGGGCTCGCCCAGGTCGTTCCGTTGCGCGGACGCGACGCTTGGCCGTCCGCCGTCGGCCACCGGGCGCTGCCCGGCGCGCGGACGGAGGCGCGGCGCCGCTTCGTCGTCCTGCGGGTCAGCGTCTTCGCGGACGCCCGCGAGGTCGCCGAGACCCTGATGGGGGGCATTCCCGTCCTGCTCGACCTGACCGGCGCCGAGACCGAGGTGGCCAAGCGGGTCCTGGACTTCAGCACCGGCGTCGTCTTCGGACTCGGCAACGGCATGCACCGCGTCGACCGCAACGTGTTCCTGCTGACACCGGCCGGGACCGAGGTCAACGGCCTGATGGAGGGCGCCGCCGGGGTGTGAGGGGACGGGGCCGTCCGAGGGGGCCGGGGCGCGGGGTGCGGGCCGGGGGTTGGGCGTACGACGGCGCGTGTACGACGGCGCGTGTACGAGAGCCGCGGTCCGGGCGTACGACGGCGCGGGGTACGAGGGCCGCGGTCCGGGCGTACGACGGCGTGGGATGCGAGGGCCGCGGTCCGGGGCGTGTGGCCCGAGGGCCGTGGCCCCTCGGGCGCGACGGCGTCGGGTGTGACGGGGCGGCGCCGGGGGCGCGACGGCGCGAAGCCGGGGGGTGTGAGCACACCGGACGGCGGGCGATGGCGACGCCGGGCCCCGGGGCGGGGAGCGCGCCGCGTCCGCGCTCCGGCGGTGCCGTCCCCCGATCGTAGGAACGTCCCCCGGGTGGAACGGTTCGCCCCCAACCGGAGTCCTACGGTCGGCATATGGCAGCGTCACCTGCGACTACGGCGTCCGCCGTCCTCGCCCCGCCCCGGCCGGACCGGCCCTGCGTCACCGAGCTGCGGCTGTCCGCCTTCGCCGGCCACCGGCGGGCCGCGTTCCCGCTCGGCCCGCTCACCGTGCTCGCCGGACCCAGCGGCTGCGGCAAGACCAGCGCGCTGCGCGCCTACGAGGCCCTGGCCCGGCTCGGCGGCGGCGCCGAACTCGGCACGGTCTTCCCCGACCCGGCCGCCTGTATCCCCGAACGGGCCCGGCCCGACGCCCAGCGCCGCCGGGGCTTTCGCATCGGCTGCACGGCCGACGGGCCGGAGGGCCCGGTCCGGCTCGACGTCGCCGTCCAGGCCGAACCCGAACTGCGGGTGGTGGGCGAGCGGTTGAGCGTGGACGGCCTCGTCCTGCTCCAGACCGCGCTACGCGATCCGGGCCGCCGCGCCGTCCAGGCCGCCTGGTACACGGCCGGCCCCTCGCCGGTGACGCGCGGGCCGCTGCCCGACGACCGGCTCGGCACCGCCCTGATGCCGCTGCGGGTGGCCGGCAAGACCGACGGACAGCGCCGGGTGCTCGCCGCCGCCGAACAGATGCTGGTCGCGCTGCGTTCCGTCTTCGCCTGCGATCCCCGCCCCGGCCGCATGCGCGAACCCGTCCCCACCGGCACCGGGCGGCTCCTCGCCGGCTGCGACAACCTCGCCGACGTGCTCTGGCGCACCCGCGACGCATGCGCCCGGCGGCACGCCCAGTTCGTCGCGGCGGTCCGCGCCGGATGCGCCGGCCCGGTCGTCGACGTGCTGGCCGAGCCCGTCGTCGGCGGTGTGGTCCGCGCCCTGCTGGACCGCGGCGACGGCGTGCGCACGGGACTCGCCCGGCTCGGCTACGGCGAGCTGCGCTACGTCGCCCTCGTCCTGGTCCTGCTCACCGGCTCCGGCGTGCTGGAGACCGACCCGGCCGGGGAGCCGCCCGGCCCGCTCCAGACCCTCACCGTCCTCGCCGACGGCCTCGACCGTGGACTGGACGCGCGCCAGCGCGCCCAACTCCTCGGACTGGCGGCCCGGATGTGCGAGCGGGGACACATCCGGCTGGTCGGCTCCGTCCCGGACGCCTCCTGGACGGCGGGGACCGAGGGCATCACGGTGGTACACCTGGAACCGTGACCGCACACCCCACTCCCGACGCCCCAGACCCCGACGTCCCAGACCCCGATGCCCCGCGCCCCGACGCCCCAGACCCCGACGTCCCGCGCCCCGACGCCCCGCAGTCCGGGACTCCGCGGCCCGACGCCGTGCGCGCCGCCGACCTGCCCGCCCTCCAGCGGCGCCTGGCCGAGTTCGCCGCCGCCCGGAACTGGCAGCCGTACCACACCCCCAAGAACCTGGCCGCCGCGCTCAGCGTGGAGGCCGCCGAACTCGTCGAGATCTTCCAGTGGCTGACCCCCGAGGAGTCCGCGCGCGTCATGGACGACGCCGGCACCGCGCACCGCGTCCGGGACGAGGTCGCCGACGTCCTCGCCTATCTGCTCCAACTGTGCGAGGTGCTCGGCGTCGATCCGCTGGACGCGCTGGCGGCGAAGATCGAGCGCAACGAGCACCGCTTCCCGGTAGGGGGCGCCCGGCGCACACCGGGGGAGTGAAATGCGCCCCCGCCCGGGAGCCTTGCGCTCCGTTATCACTCTCCGGAGTCAACTCTCGCCCGAAATCGATTTTCTGTCCAGAGATTTCCGCCTTCCTCTGGCTTTTCGAACCGCATGCCTTCACTCTGGGTAGTGGACAAGGGAGTTCGGGCGCACGCGCCGTGAGCGCGCTGCGAGAGGGACGGGGGCAGCGCATGGACGCTGTGCGGCTCATCGTGACGAGCGGGCGTGCGCTGGCCGCAGGCCGTGAGGTGCCGGACATCCTCACGGAGGTGTGGCAGGCGCAGGCCCTGGCGCAGGCCATAGGCAGCAGACTCGCGGTCTCCGGACCGCCCGAACTGCGCGGCGAGGCCCTGGGGCTGACCGAGCTGGCGGGCCGGGGCTGCGGGGTGCTGCGCCTGCCGGACCGGGCCCCGGAGGAGCCCCGCGCCGCCCAGTTGACCGAACTGGGCGACGCGCGGCAGGCGTTGATCCGCTTAGGCACCCTCCTGGGCGAGACGGGCATCGCCCTCGTCGGCATCGCCTGCGCGGCGGACGACGAGGCGACCTACTGGAGCTGCCTGGAGGCCATCGACGCGGCCGACGAGTCCCGGGACCGCGTCCTGGAGATGCTCCGCAAACTGGCCGACCGGCAGCAGCCGGACCTCACGGCGCGAGAACGGGAGGCCGGCTGACCCGAGCCCGCCACCCCGCCACCCCGCACCCCGCACCCCACCACCCCGCACCCCGCGACGGTCCCGCGCCTGGGGACGCCGTACCTCCCGGCCCCGCCCCGCCGGTCCCGTACCGTGGCGCCCTGCCCGCCCGCGCCCCCTCGCGCGCCCGCACCCCTGGGCTGCCGCCCCCCTGACCGGCCTAGACCAGCCACTTCCCGTCGCGCATCAGGGTCCGTCCGGCCATCTCGGAAGCCGTCCCCCACGCCTGAAGCACCTGCGGGGTGACCTGGAAGAAGACGTACGAGGGGTGGTCCTCTCGAGGGTCCCAGCCGTCCTTGGCGGCGAAGGCGTCGCCGACCTCGGCCGAGACCTCCTCGCGGGTCAGCACGCGCGCGGTGCCGTGGACCAGGACCACGTCCCGGCTGTGGCCGAAGCTGAGCCGGACCCGGCCCGAGGCGCACAGGTTGCGCCCGGTCGGGTTGGTGTCGCGGGTGGACAGCCACACCGTCTCGCCGTCCCACCAGAAGACCAGCGGCACGAGACACGGCTCGCCGGTGGCGTCGGCCGTGGCGACCCATACGTCCTTGTCGCGCGCGAGCCGTTCAAGCGCCTCGCGCTTGCGCTGCCGGGAGGTACGGGGGCCGCCGGGACGAGAGTCAACTACCGTCATGCGGCGAGGTTATGGCGTGCGGCGCCGGGCCACATCGGGCGGCGGAACTAGGTCGCACGGCGGAGGGCCCCGTCCTTCCGTGGGCCGTGCGCCCCGCCCCCGTCACCCGCCAGGACCACCGGCACGACCCCGCCGGACCGGAGCCTGTCCGGCGCGTACCGGCCGAGCAGGCAGGATGGAGGGCATGGATCTCCGCATCTTCACCGAGCCCCAGCAGGGGGCCACCTACGACACCTTGCTCACCGTGGCGAAGGCCACCGAGGACCTGGGATTCGACGCCTTTTTCCGCTCGGATCATTATCTCAGCATGGGCTCGGCGGACGGCATGCCCGGCCCCACCGACGCCTGGATCACCCTCGCCGGCCTCGCCCGCGAGACCCGGCGCATCCGCCTCGGCACCCTCATGACGGCCGGCACCTTCCGGCTCCCCGGCGTCCTCGCCATCCAGGTCGCCCAGGTCGACCAGATGTCCGGCGGACGCGTCGAACTGGGCCTCGGGGCGGGCTGGTTCGAGGAGGAGCACAAGGCGTACGGCATCCCCTTCCCGAAGGAGAAGTTCGCCCGCCTGGAAGAGCAGCTCGCGATCGTCACCGGCCTGTGGGAGACCGAGGCCGGCCAGACCTTCGACTTCCACGGCACCTACTACGACCTCACCGGCTCGCCCGCGCTGCCCAAGCCCGCGCAGGCCAGGGTGCCGGTGCTCATCGGCGGCCACGGCGCCGTCCGCACGCCCCGGCTGGCGGCCCGGTACGCCGACGAGTTCAACATCCCCTTCGCCTCCCTCGACGACACCCGGCGCCAGTTCGGCCGCGTCCGTGCCGCCGCCGAGGAGGCCGGCCGCCCGGCCGACGCGCTGACGTACTCCAACGCCCTCGTCGTCTGCGTCGGCAAGGACGACGCCGAGGTCGCCCGCCGCGCCGCCGTCATCGGCCGGGAGGTCGACGAGCTGAAGGCCAACGGCCTGGCCGGCTCCCCGTCCGAGGTCGTCGAGAAGATCGGCCGGTACGCGGAGGCGGGCTCGCAGCGGATCTACCTCCAGGTCCTCGACCTGGACGACCTGGACCACCTGGAGCTGATCTCCTCCCAGGTCCAGAGCCAGCTCACGACCTGACGCCCCGTTGGGCGAGGGCGACGACCGAAGGCGTCGCCCGCTGTGCAATTCGCCGGGCTGCGCTGCCAGGCGATTCTCGCCGTACCGCGAGAGCGGGACGCCGCCCACGTCGGGAGCGCACAGAGAAGCCCCGCCGGGCGAGTACCGGCGGGGCGTTCTTATGCCCAGGGAGAGCGACAGCGCCCACACGACGGCCTACCCTCCGGCCGGGGGTGGCGCAGGGGTGCCCACCAGCAGTTCATCACCCGCGCGGAACCGGTCGGTGCCGCCCTCCTCCCAGGCGACGACCACGAACAGCCCACCCATCGACCCGATGTCGGTCTTCGTCGTCTTCACCGTGCGCCACTTGCCCTCGTAGCCGATGTGGTCTCCGGGCCCCAGCAGGGCGGCCACCTTGGTCGGCGTCGTCACGACCCCGCCTTCACGGGCTTGACGCTCTCCAGGGGCACGTCCCACTCGATGCCGCCGCCCGTAGGCCGCAGGAACGCTGTCCGGCTGATGAGCTTCCGGCCCTTCTTGGTGTGCTCTTCGATCACGCCGACGAGTTCGCCCGTCCGGTCGTGCTGCGTGTCCTCGACGAGCGTTCCGTACGGGTAGGGCAGCTCGCCGTGACTCAGCATCGTTGGCGGCTTCTCTACCGCGCCCATCACTCGTTGCCTCCTCGCCGGAGAGCTTCGGCCAGCCGGACGGCCACGTCGGACCGCACCCGCCCCAGCTCCACCAGCCGCAGTCGCGGGGACGCAGCGTCCACCGCCAGCGAGGGCAGGACGATCCCGACTCCGCTCAGCGCTTCTCTCAATGACTCCATAGCCGCGAACGGGTCGCTGTCCGGCTGTTCCTTGGTCTCCATGAACCGGACGCTAGAAGTCGGCAGGTGCCTCCCGATATGCTGCTTTCTCGAATTTGCTCGGTGCGCGACGAAGATTGCTGATGTTTTCTCATGGGCTCCGCCCGACTCCGTAGAACCGAGCTGGGCGCCCGACCATGCTGTTGGATCAACACCCCCTGGAAGGGAAAGCGTTCATGACTCGTCAGCTTCGCTTCACCGGCACAGACAGCAAGGTCGACGGCTGCCCCGCCCTGCACACGGACGAGGGAACCGGCGAGATCATCGTGCAAGGTACGCCCGTCACCGACCCGGAAGACCTCGCGCAGCTCAAGCACTTCGGGCCGGGTGACGCAGCGGTGGCCGTGCCCCGCGAACTGCTCGTGAACTGGGGACCGAAGGAGATGGAGCACGTGCCGGAACTCGTGGACCGGGCCACCTTCCGCCGCCTCTTCGAGACCTTCGAGTACACCGCCTGGCGGCTGGAGACCCGACGCGGTTACGCCTCGGACCGCGAGGACCCCGACTATCAGGCATTCTTGGCGACCGGCTCCGCGCCGTGCGACCCCAACGAGCCCTGGTTCGTCAACATCAAGGCCCAGACCGAGGCAGGCAAGACGGTCGGACGGGTGCGCGTGGCCGATAAGCCGATGACCACCGAGCAGCGGTTCTTGCTCGACTACGCCCGTCACAACGCGGCGGTCGGCGAGGACATCCGCTACCTGTGGCGCGAGGACGCCGGCGACCTGCCCGCCGAAGACTTCTGGATCTTCGACTCTCGGATCGTCGCTGTGCTGCACTTCGATGACGCCGACAACATCACGGACATTGAGCTGATCACCGAACCGGCTGAGGTCGTTCGGTACGCCATCGTCCGTGACGCGGCGATGCACCACGCTGTGCCGTTCGACCAGTTCGCCGCGGCCGAATGACGCGTGACCGGTGAGCACCGACTATCAGCAAGCCAGGGTGGCCCTGGGGGCGCGACTGCGCGAACTCCGGTTCACCTGCCCTGGTGGTCGGCTCACCGGTCAGCAGCTTGCCCAGCGGCTCGGCTGGCCCGGCTCCAAGGTCAGCAAGCTGGAGAACGGCAAGCAGACGGCCACCCCCGAGGATCTGAAGGCGTGGGCCGACGCGACCGAGCAGCCGGGCGTGTACGCCGAACTCGCCGCCCGGCTGGCAGGGTTCGAGTCCCACATCAGGTCATGGCGTCGCGCGCTGGCGAACGGCTTCAAGCCGCTTCACGAGGGCCTGAGCGCCGAGATCGACCGGACCTCGGAAATGTGGATCTGGGAAGAGTCGGTGATCCCGGGTCTGTTGCAGACGCCCGAGTACGCCCGTCACGTCATCCAGCGCTATTCCGAACTGCTTGGCGGAGCCGGCGACGTCGAGGCCGCCGTGCGCTCCCGGGTGCAGCGGCAAGAGTGGCTGTACCGGCCCGGTCGCAAGCTGCACGTCCTGACGTGGGAAGCGGCGTTGCGGTCGCTGATCTGTCCGTCCTCCGTGCTGGCTGCTCAGCTCGACCGCCTTACCGGGATGCTCGGCATGGACACGGTGGAGCTTGGCGTCATCCCGTTCACGGCCTCTGTGAAGATCGTGCCCGCCAATGGCTTCTGGGTCCTTGACGGCCGCCTGGTGGTCGCCGAGGACTGGCACGCCGAGATGTGGTTGGACGACGCCGACAACATCGCCTTGTACTCGAAGGTCTGGCGCATCCTGCGCGAGTCGGCCGTGTACGGGGCAGACGCCCACAACGTCATCAAGGCCGCTCGCCGTGCCCTGAACCCGCGGTGATGACGTGGTGGGCGAGCCAGGGTCACAGCATGCCGAGCGAACTCATGACCAGTGGGCAAAGGGTCGCCGCGCCCCCGAACGCGCCTCCGCCGAAGAGGACGGCCGGTGCCTTTGGGGTCGTGGGCGCGTGCTTGAGCAGGCTCGCCACGATGCCGACGGACGCCCCGGGCGGGGGCTCCAGGCCGCCGGCCTGGAGGCCCTGGACCGGCTCGCCGACGGCGAACCCCTGTGGCGCGTCCACGAGCCCGTCTTCGCCGTCCTCGCCCTCGAATCCGAACCGGTCGACCCCCGCCTCTGACCTCCGGTCCGCGCCGGTGGCCCCCGGGAGCGACGCGCCCCGGGGGCCCCGCGCCCGGCCCCACCGCGGCCCCTGGGGCCGAGCCCCACCCCCCGGGGCGCCCTGGGGGTGGGGCTCCAAGCGCTGGTCAGGTGGGGTCCGGTTCTCCTGACAGGAGTTCGTCCCCGGCGGGGAAGCGGGCCGTGCCGCCCTCCTCCCAGGTGACCAGGACGGCCGGCCCGCCCATCGGGCCTCGGGCGGTGGACGTCTCCTTGACGGTGCGCCACTCGCCCTCGTAGCCGATCACGTCGCCCGGGGTGACGAGGGCCGCGCGCTTCGTCGGGACGCCTAAGGGTTCCCGACGGGGCGGATGTGCTGCAAAGGGACGTCCCATTCCGTGCCACCGCCCTCCGGCCGCAGGAATGCCGTTCGGCTGATGAGCCTGTTGTCCTTTTTGACGCGCTCCTCGATCACGCCGACGAGTTCACCGGTCCGGCCGTGCTGCGTGTCCTCGACGAGCGTTCCGCGCGGGTACGGCAGTTCGCCGTGACTGAGCATCGTCGGGTGCGTCTCCACCGCGCTCACCACTTCCGGCCGCCTCGCCGGAGGGCTTCGGCCAGGCGAGCGGCCACGTTGGCGCGCACACGTCCCAGCTCGACAAGCCGCAGTTGCGGGGAGGCGGCGTCAACTCGCAGGGAGGGCAGGACGATCCCGACCTCGGCCAGTGCTGCTCTGAGAGATTCCATCGCCGCCAACGGGTCGATGTCCGGCTTCTTCGTATCCACCATGAACCGGACGCTAAGGACGAGCAGGCGGGAGGCACCACGGTGTTTTCTCGCTTTTTCTCATGCGCCCGCTCACTTGGCTCGGTTTTTCTCACGAAGGCGGTGGAAATCCATAGTCCGAGACGTGCGGCCTTGTGATGCTGGTGTGATCGGCTTCCGGCGAAGGGACTCTGACATGACTCGACTGCGCTTCAACGGTACGGGCAGCGGCGAGGGAAGTTGCCCCGCGATTCACGAAGACCTGGACACGGGCGAGGTCATCGTGCACGGACCGCGCCTCACCGACCCCGAGGCACTCGCCCAGCTCCAGCACATCGACGAGGACGAGATCCCGATCGTGATGCCCCGCAACACACTGATCGACTTCGGCCCGAAGGACCGCGACACCGAACCGCGCATCTTGACCCCTGAGCAGTTCGCCCGACTCTTCGAGAGCTTCCAGCACAGCGCGTGGCACCTGGAGATGCGCCAGCGCTACGCGGTCGATGAGGCCACGGACACCTACGCTCAGTTTGCCCGGGGCGAGGCACCGACGTGGGACCTCGACACCCCCTGGGGCCAGGGCATCCGGGCCAAGACGGCGGACGGCGTGTACGTCGGCAGGGTGCGCATCGTGGACAATCCGCCGACCGAGGGGCAGCGGTACCTGCTCGCGCACGCCGAGAAGAACGCCGCCCTCGGCGAGGACGTGCGCAACATGTGGCGCGAGGATGCCGAGCGGGTCAACCTGCCGGATGAGGACTTCTGGATCTTCGACTCGCACATTGTCGCCGTGTGCGTCTTCGACGATGATGACAACCTCACGGGTGCCGAGCTGATCACGGAACCCGTACGTGTCAACCAGTACAACCGACTGCGGGACATCGCACAGCACTACGCCGTTCCGTTCGAGAAGTTCGCCGCGGAGCCGGCCGCGAAGGAGGCGTAAAGCAGGTGTGTGCCGGTGAGCACGGACTATCAGCAGGCCCGCGAAGCCCTCGGGGTGCGTCTCCGGGAACTCCGGCTTGCCGCACCTGAGGGCCGACTCACCGGTACTGCCCTGGCCCGCAAACTCGATTGGCCCAACTCCAAAGTTTCGAAGCTGGAGTTGGGCAGGCAGACGGCCACGCCCGAGGATCTCCAGGCGTGGGCCGCCGCATGTGGTCAGCCCGCGTCGTATGAGGAACTGCGGGCCAGGCTGACGGGGTTCGAGTCGCACATACGCTCGTGGCGTCGGCAACTGGTCGGCGGACACAAGCCCGTCCAGGATGTCCACAACGAGGCACAGGCCAACTCGAAGGTGCTGCGCGCCTGGGAATCCTCGTGGATCGTCGGCGTCCTCCAGACTCCAGACTACGCACGTGCCGTGCTCACCCGCTCGGCCGAACTGCACAGGTCTCCCAGGGACATCGAGGCAGCCGTGCGAGCCCGCATAAAGCGTCAAGAGCTTCTGTACGCCGGGGGCCGGAGCTACCACGTCATCTTGTGGGAACCCGTCCTGCGGTCACTGGTCTGCTCGCCCTCGGTGCTGGCGGTCCAGCTCGACCGCCTCGCGGGGGTGATCGGCATGGACACCGTGGAACTCGGCATCGTGCCGCTCACCGCGTCCCTGAAGGTTCCGCCCGGCCTGGGCTTCTGGATCTACGACGATTGCCAGGTGGTCACCGAGGCGTGGCACGCCGAGATGTGGCTTGACGACGCCGACAGTGTTGCCCTGTACCTGCGAACCTGGCACACCTTGCGCGAGTCGGCCGTGTACGGGGCCGACGCTCACAACATCATCAACTCCGCCCGGCTCGCGCTGAACCCGCGTTGACAACTCCGCTTGGGCCGGCCTGACCTCGGTCGAAGAGGGCGAGGAGATGCGGCGGAGCTTCACGCCGGCACCGCCTGCACAACGCCGGGCCCCGCGAGTGGCCGGAGTGCGACCACGGGATGAGGGTCCTGACCTCGCTGCACCGCCGCGGCAACCCGCGCCTGACCCGGCTGGCCAAGCGCGCGGGCATGCCCTTCTGACGCCCCGGCCGCCCGAGAACGGGGCGACCGCCACCGAGCCGAATGGAGTCGACTGTGAGCGCCGCCGGTCTGGTCGTCCGACGCTTTTCGCACCGGGATCTCCCGCAGATCCGCCAGGCACTGATCGACGTGCACGCCGACGCCTATGGCGACGCGATGGACGACGAGTTCAACCAGCGCTTCCCCTGGTTCGTCGACCACTGGGGCGGTCACCCCGAGTTCGCCTGTGTGATCGCCTACGACGGGGACGAGCCGGTGGCCTTCGCCTACGGGGCACCCGCGAACCCGGACCGGGAGTGGTGGCGCGAGCACCTGGAGCCCGCCCCGGAGAAGGACCGGACGTTCTCCTTCTCCGAGCTGGCCGTACGGACGACGTGGCGGAAGACCGGGACGGCGGAGCGGGTGAGCCGGGCGCTGCTGGCGGACCGGGACGAGGACCTGGTGGTCCTGCTCGTCGACCGCGAACACCCGAGGGTCCAGGCACTGTACGAGTCCTGGGGCTTCCGGAAGGTCGGCGACCGCCGGCCCTTCCCGGACTCCCCGGTGTACGCCGTCATGCTGGCCGGGCTGCCGCTCGCCGCCTGATCCGCGGGCCCCGCCGGGAGGGCTCCTCGGGGCGCGGGGAGCCCCCACCCGGGCGCCGGGCCCCCGGCGGGCCGCCACGCGGGTCCCCGGCGAGGGGGTGAAGCGGGGGGAGAGTGGTCAGGATGGAGGCATGGGATTCCATGTCGACTCCGAAGCCGGGCGGCTGCGCCGCGTCATCCTGCACCGGCCGGACCTTGAGCTCAAAAGGCTCACCCCCAGCAACAAGGACGCCCTGCTCTTCGACGACGTGCTGTGGGTGCGGCGGGCGCGGGCCGAGCACGACGGGTTCGCCGACGTGCTGCGCGAGCGCGGCGTCGCCGTACACCTCTTCGGCGACCTGCTCACCGAGACCCTGGCCCTGCCGGAGGCCCGGCGGCTCGTCCTGGACCGGGTCTTCGACGAGAAGGAGTACGGCGTCCTCGCCACCGACCACCTGCGGGCCGCCTTCGAACCACTGCCCGCCCGGGAGCTGGCGGCGTCGCTGGTCGGCGGCATGACCAAGCGGGAGTTCCTGGACGCGCACGCCGAGCCGACCTCCGTGGCCTTCCACGCCATGGAGCTGGACGACTTCCTGCTCCGGCCGCTGCCCAACCACCTCTTCACCCGGGACACCTCCGCCTGGATCTACGACGGCGTCTCCATCAACGCCATGCGCTGGCCCGCCCGCCAGCGCGAGACCGTCCACTTCGAGGCGATCTACCGGCACCACCCCCTCTTCCGCGACGAGACCTTCCACGTCTGGTCCGAGGGGCAGGCCGACTACCCGTCCACCATCGAGGGCGGCGACGTCCTGGTCATCGGCAACGGCGCCGTCCTCATCGGCATGAGCGAGCGCACCACGCCGCAGGCGGTCGAGATGCTCGCGTACAAGCTGTTCGCGGCGGGCTCGGCGCGCACCATCGTGGCCCTGGACATGCCGAAACGGCGGGCCGTGATGCACCTCGACACCGTGATGACGATGATCGACGGCGACACCTTCACCCAGTACGCGGGGCTCGGCATGCTCCGCTCGTACACCATCGAGCCGGGCGTCGGCGAGAAGGAGCTGAAGGTCACCGACCATCCGCCCGAGCACATGCACCGCGCGATCGCCGCCGCGCTCGGGCTGAGCGAGATCCGGGTGCTGACCGCGACCCAGGACGTGCACGCGGCCGAGCGTGAGCAGTGGGACGACGGCTGCAACGTCCTCGCCGTCGAGCCCGGCGTGGTCATCGCCTACGAGCGCAACGCGACCACCAACACCCACCTGCGCAAACAGGGCATCGAGGTGATCGAGATCCCGGGCAGCGAGCTGGGGCGGGGCCGCGGCGGCCCGCGCTGCATGAGCTGCCCGCTGGAGAGGGGGCCGGTCTAGCCGCACGCACCGGACCCGGGGCCGGGTCCCGCCGGGCAGTCCGACCCGGGCCGGGGCCCACCGCCCCGGTCCCGGCCGGTCCGGTCCGGGACCCACCCCGGCCCCGGGCGGTCCGCTCCAGGACCCACCCTGTGTATAAGAATTCTGGGTTTTGTATAGTATTCCAGAGTCCCGTCACGTCCCGCAGCCCTGGAGCGCCCCTCATGGCGACAGTCCCGCCCGGCCTCACCGGCCGCCACTTCCTCAAGGAGACCGACTTCACCGCGGAGGAGTTCCGCGCTCTGGTCGGGCTGGCCGCGGAGCTGAAGGCCGCCAAGAAGGCCGGGACCGAGACACCGTACCTGCGCGGCCGGAACATCGCGCTGATCTTCGAGAAGACCTCGACCCGCACCCGCTGCGCGTTCGAGGTCGCCGCCGCCGACCAGGGCGCCGCCACCACCTACCTCGACCCTGCCGGCTCGCAGATGGGGCACAAGGAGTCCGTCCGGGACACCGCGCGCGTCCTCGGCCGGATGTACGACGGGATCGAGTACCGGGGCGACAGCCAGCACAAGGTCGAGGAGCTGGCCGCCCACGCCGGGGTGCCCGTCTACAACGGGCTCACCGACGAGTGGCACCCCACGCAGATGCTCGCCGACGTGCTCACCATGACCGAGCACGGCAGCGGGCCCCTGTCCGGGACGGCCTTCGCCTACCTCGGCGACGCCCGCTTCAACATGGGCAACTCCTACCTGGTCACCGGCGCCCTGCTCGGCATGGACGTGCGCCTCGTCGCCCCCAAGGCGTACTGGCCCGCCCGCGAGGTCGTCGACCGGGCCCGGGAACTCGCCGAGGCGAGCGGGGCGCGGATCACGCTCACCGAGATCGTCGAGGAGGGCGTACGGGGCGCCGACTTCGTCGCCACCGACGTGTGGGTCTCCATGGGCGAGCCCAAGGAGGTCTGGCGGGAGCGGATCGCCGCCCTGACCCCGTACGCGGTGACCATGGACGTGCTGCGCGCCACCGGCAACCCGGACGTGCGGTTCCTGCACTGCCTGCCCGCCTTCCACGACCTGGGGACCACCGTCGGCCGGGAGATCTTCGAGGAGTACGGACTGGACTCCCTGGAGGTCACCGACGAGGTCTTCGAGTCCGCGCACTCGGTCGTCTTCGACCAGGCGGAGAACCGGCTGCACACCATCAAGGCCGTCCTCGTCGCCACGCTGGCCCGCCCCGTCACCCCGGCCTGACCCACCGCCCGGCCCCCTCCTCCCACTCCGCCCCCCTCACGTACACGCGGGCGGCCCGGACCACCCCTCCCGGGCCGCCGGCCGCGACCACCGTCGCGTCCGCACCACCAGAAACGAGCACCACCCCGTCATGCCCGCCCCCCGCATCAAGTCACCCGCGCTCCTCGTCGCCGAATCCGGCGCCGACCGTGAGGGCCACGGCCTCAGGCGCACGCTGGGCCGCTTCCAACTGGTCTGCTTCGGCATCGGCGCGATCGTCGGCACCGGCATCTTCGTCGGCCTCTCCGACTCGGTCGCCCAGGCCGGACCGGCCGTCGTCGTCTCCTTCGTGCTGGCCGCCGTCACCTGCGTCTTCACCGCCTTCGCCTTCGCCGAACTGGGCGGCGCCATCCCGGTCTCCGGCTCCTCGTACTCCTTCGCCTACGCGGGGCTCGGCGAGACCACGGCCTTCCTCGTCGGCTGGTGCCTGCTCCTGGAGTACGGCGTCTCCGTCTCCGCCGTCGCGGTCGGCTGGAGCCAGTACGTCGACGAACTCCTCCACAGCCTCACCGGCCTGAACCTGCCGCACGCGCTCGCCGCCGGTCCCGGCGACGGCGGCGTGGTCAACCTGCCCGCCGTGATCGTCATCGCCCTCGCCAGTGTCCTGCTGGTCCGGGGCGTGCGGGAGAGCGCCCGCGCCACCGCCGCGATGGCGGTCCTCAAGATCGCCGTACTGGTCGCCTTCTGCGCCATCGGCTTCGTCGCCTTCCAGGACGGCAACCTCAGCCCCTTCTCGCCCGCCGGGCTCGGCGGCATCGGCGCCGGGACCACCGCCGCCTTCTTCTCGTACATCGGCTTCGACGCGATCACCACCGCCGGCGAGGAGGCCCGCGACCCGCGCCGGGACATCCCGTTCGCCATCCTGGTCTGCATCGGCGTGGTCACCCTGCTGTACTGCGCGGTCGCCCTCGCCGCCATCGGCGCCCTCGGCGGCGACGGGGTCGGCGACCGCCCGGCCGCCCTGTCCCACGTCGTCAACGAGGTCACCGGCTCCGCGGTCGGCGGCGGCGTGATCGCCTTCGGCGCGGTCGTCGCCATCGCCTCCGTGGTGCTCGCCGTGATGTACGGCCAGACCCGCATCCTCATGTCCATGTCCCGCGACGGGCTCGTCCCGCGCGTCTTCGAGAAGGTCTCGCCGCGCACGGCCACCCCCGTCGCCGGCACCCTCATCGTCGGCGTGGTCTTCGCCGTACCGGCCGCCTTCGCCTCGCTGGACTCGGTGGTCAACCTCTGCACCATCGGCACGCTGGCCACCATGGTCACCGTCAACATCGCGGTGATCGCCCTGCGCCGCCGCGAACCGGACCTGGCCCGCACCTTCCGGGTGCCGCTCTACCCGGCGACCCCACTGCTCGGCATCGGCTTCTGCCTGTACCTGATCTACGAGACGGGCCCGGCCACCTGGTTCCAGTTCGCCGTCTTCCTCGCCGCCGGACTGCTCCTGTACGCGGGCTACGGGCGCCGCAACAGCCGGCTGGGCCGGGGCGGCGACCAGGGCCTCACGCCCGGCGACGCTGGGCGGGTACGGCAGGAAGCCTGAACCAGACCGCCTTGCCGGAGTGGGTGGGCCGGTGGCCGCAGGAGGCGCTCAGGGCGCGGATCAGCAGCAGACCGCGCCCGTGCTCCTGCCAGGGGTCCGGCGGCTCCCGGTCCGGCCGGGTGAGGTCGGCGGGCGGCGCCGGGTCGGGATCGTGCACCTCGACCTGGCAGCCGCCCGGCAGCAGCTCCACGACCAGCTCGATCGGGGACCCGCCGGAGGTGTGCTCCACCGCGTTGGCGACCAGCTCGGCGGTGAGCAGCTCCGCCGTGTCGCTGTCCGCCGGGTGTTCCAGCTCGGCCAGCGCGGTACGGACCAGGGCACGGGCCACCGGCACGGCCGCGGCGGTGTGCGGCAGCGCGATGCGCCAGGAGGCGGGGGCGGGGAAGGGATCGTGCACGGCGGGGTCCGTTCGTGGAACAGGCGGTCCTGTCCTGCATTCAACTTCCTGCATCGTACGGCGCCGCCCCGCGGAGCCTCCGCCGGGTCCGTTTTTGTCACGTTTGTATGACGATCGCCACCCGGCGTCAGGGCTCGCCCGGTGTCAGGGCTCGCAGGGTGTTCAGGGCTCGCCCGGTGTCACGTAGCGGGCTCCCGCGTCGCGGAGACGCTCGTGCAGGGTGCGGAAGAGCGCCGCCGACCGGGCGCCGGGCCAGTCGGCGGGCAGCAGCCGGGCGGGCAGGCCGGGGTCCGCGTAGGGCAGGCGGCGCCAGGCGTCCAGGGTGAGGAGGTAGTCGCGGTACGCCTCCTCGGGCGGCGTGTCCTCGCGGCCCTCCCAGGCGCGCAGCACGGGCGTGTGGCGGGCGAGGAACGCCTCGTGCCGCGCGGCGAGCGCCGGCAGGTCCCACCAGCGGGCCACCGACTCGCCGGTCGGGGCGAAGCCCAGGTGCTCGCCGCGGAAGAGGTCCACGTAGGCGTCGAGTCCCAGCAGGCACAGCGCGCGCCGGGTCTCCTCGAAGACCCGGGCCGGGGCTATCCACACCCCGGGGGCCGCGGTGCCGAAGCCGAGCCCGGCCAGCCGGGAGCGCAGCACGTGCCGCCGCTGCCGCTCCGACTCCGGCACGGAGAACACGGCGAGGACCCAGCCCTCGTCGTCCCCGCCCCCGTCGCCGTGGACGCGCCGGTGGCTGTCCTCCAGCAACCGCCGTGCCTCGGCGGAGGGTTCGTACCCGGCGGCGCCCCGGTCGGTCCGCGCGGGCAGCAGGAGGCCGCGCCGCTTCAGCCGGGAAACCGACGAGCGGACGGACGGGGCGTCGACACCCACCGCGGCCAGCAGTCGGATCAGCTCGGCGACCGGCACGGGGCCGGGTGCGAACCGGCCGTACGCGCCGTAGAGCGTGACGATGAGGGACCTGGGGGTGTGCTGCGCGTGCTGCTCGGACACGTTGATCATCTTAGGTCGTTGGCATTGCGCCTGGTCACCCCGGTCGCCGTCGGCGGACACCCGGCCCCGGCAGGCCCGCCGCACCCCGCGCGGATCGGGCGCGGGCGCCACCGGGAGCGGGCCGGTCGCCATGGACTCGCCCCGAAGGGGTGACGTTCACGGCACGCGCCCCGGCCGCCGGGTACTGCTGGTAACCCCCACCGACGTCCCCCTCGGGAGGTTCCCCGTGCCCGTACCCCGCCCGCTGCTCGGCGCGGCGCTGCTGCTCCTCGGCCTGGCCGTGGCGGCCCCCGCGGCCCCGGTCTCCGCCGCCCCCGCCCACCCCGGCCCCGCGCGTCCCGCCCCCGCGCGGACCGCGTCCGGGGAGAGCGTCACCGTCGACCCCGTGGGCCGGCTCACCGCCGCGGGCGCCGTCACCCTCACCGGCACCTACCGCTGCGCCGGTGCCTCCGGGCCCGTCTTCGTCAGCGCCTCCGTACGGCAGGACCCCTCCGCCGTCCGCCACGGCGTCGGCGGCACCCGGGCGGTGTGCGACGGGCGGGACCACCGCTGGCAGCACACCGCGCACCTGTCCGCCGACGCCCTGCGGACGGGCGCGGCAGAGGTCCGGGCCACCGTCATGGAGCTGCGGTTCCAGGGCCTGATCCCCCTCCCCGGCTTCCACGCGGCGAGCCGCCAGGCGGTCACCCTGGCGCGGGGCTGAGCGGGCCGGGCGTGCTCAGCGAAGGCCCGCACGGGCGTACGCGGCGTGCGGTGCCGGTGCCGCTTCCGGGGCGGGGGCCGGTTCCGGGGCCGGCCCCCGGCGTGCTGCGGCGGGCCGTCCCGGGGCCGGTCCGCCGGGACGGGGGCGGTGCCGGACGGTCAGCCGCCGAGGGTCGAGGCGCGCGCCTCCAGGGTGGGGCGCAGCCGCCGGGAACGGCCCGGTTTGCCGTCGAGCATGTTGACCAGCGTCGTCGCGGCGACCTCGCCCATCCGGTACATCGGCGAGCGCACCGAGGTCAGGGAGACCGGCAGGGCGGCGGCGAGCGGTACGTCGTTGTAGCCGACCACGCCGACGTCCTGACCGACCGTCAGCCCGGCGTCGCGGACCGCCGCCATCACGCCGACCGCCGCGAAGTCGTTGACCGCGAACACGGCCGTGGGGCGCGGGGTGAGGCCGAGCAGGTGCTCGGCCGCGGCCCGGCCGCCCGGCACGTCGAAGCGGGACGGCACGACATGGCTCTCCGGCACCGGCAGTCCCGCCTCCGCGAACGCGTCCAGGAAGCCCTGGGTGCGCTCCACCCCGGTACTCGCGTAGCGCTCGCCGGCCACCACGGCGACCCGGCGGTGGCCCAGACCGAGCAGGTGCTCCGCCGCCAGCCGCCCGCCGAGTACGTCGTCCGTGGTCACCGAGACCCGGCCGGGCAGCCGGCGCGAGACCAGTACCAGCGGGATGCGTCTGTGGGCCAGCTCGGCCACGAGGTCGCAGTCGGAGCGGGCGTCGCCCAGCACCAGACCGTCGACCCGGCGGGCCAGGAGCGCGTCGGCGCGGCGCCGCTGCAACTCGGGTTCGTCGCCGGTGTTCGCCACCACGGTGTGGTAGCCGGCCGTCGCGGCGGCGGCGTCGATCCCCTCGTAGATCGTCGCCAGCACGATGTCGGTCAGCCGGGGGACCAGCACGCCCAGCATCCGCGAGCGTCCGGTGCGCAGTGCCGCCCCGGCGGGGTCGCGCTGGTACCCCAGCTCCTCGGCGAGCGCGCGGATCTGCGCGGCGGTCTCCGTGGCCACCCCGCCGCGCACCGCCTCGTCGGTGCTGAGCGCCCGGGACACGGTGGAGACGTGCACCCCCGCCTGCCGGGCTATCTGGGCCAGGGTGACCGGAGCACTGCCGGCCCGTGTCCCGGCCGCCGCCCGCGTTGCCTGCCGCTCCACTCCCGCAACCCCTCTTCTCGGACCCTGTGCCGGACCCGGACTCCGTACCGGACCCGGACCCTGTGCCGGACCCGGACCGTTTTTCGGACCCGGACCGCTGTGCGGACCCGGGCTCCGTCACGGACCCCGTTCCGGCCGGTGTGCCGGCTGATCTCGGATTCCCGTGGATTCTGTCGGATTCTGCTCGAAACCCACAGCCGGTGTCATCCGGCGCCCCTGAGCCTCGCACACACCCGAACGGTCGGACCAGGCAAGTGTGCGCCACCCATTGACCCGAGGGCAATCGTTTGCATAACCTCGCCGCAATCGATTGCAAAGAAGCGGAGAGAGGTCCATGCGTCGTATCCAGGTCGTGGCCACCGGCGGAACCATCGCGAGCCGGTCCGGGGCGGAGGGCCGCCGGGCAACCGTGCTCGCGAAGGAGCTGGTCGCGTCCGTGGGCCCGCTCCCCGAGCACGCCGAGGTCGGTACCCGGGACGTGGTCACCCGGGGCAGTTACGCCTTCGACACCGGCGATCTCCTGGCACTCGCCCGCGAGGTGCGCTCCACCCTCGACGACGGTGCCGACGGGGTCGTGATGACCCACGGGACCGACACCATGGAGGAGACGGCCTTCCTGTTCGACCTGCTCTTCGACGACCCGCGGCCGATCGTGCTGACCGGGGCCCAGCGCCCCTTCGACGACCGCGCCGCCGACGGCCCGGCCAACCTGGGCGACGCCCTGGCGGTGGCCGCCGACGACGCGGCCCGCGGCCTCGGCGCGCTGCTGGTCTTCGACGGCTTCGCCTTCCCCGCCCGGGGGGTGCGCAAGAGCGAGACCATGTCGGCCCACGCCTTCGCCGCCCCCGGACGCGGACCGGCGCTGCGGGTGGCCGACGGACGCGTGGTCCCGCTGGCCCGGCCCGCCCCGAGCCCGCGGCTCCCGGTCGACCTGAACCTGCCGCGGCTGCCCCGGGTGGACGTCGTACCGGTCTACCCGGGCGCGGACGGGCTCTTCGTCCGGGCCAGCCTGGAGGCCGGCGCCGCCGGGGTCGTGGTGGCGGCGGCCGGGGCCGGCAACGCCGGGCCCGAGCTGGTCGAGGCGGTCGCCGAGGCGGTCGCCGCGGGCCACCCCGTGCTCATCAGCTCACGCGTCCACTCCGGTCCGGTCGCCCCGCTCTACGCGGGCGGCGGCGCCGAGCTGCGGCGGGTGGGCGCCCTCTTCGCCGACGACCTCAGCCCCTGGCAGGCCCGGCTCCTGCTGGCCGCCGCCAGCGCCGTACCGGACCGCTCGCCGCGGGAACTGGTCCGCGCCTGGCTGGCCGGCCGGGACCCGCTCGCCACCCCCGGCGACTGACCCCGCCCCATCAGACCCCCCGCCTCACCCGATCCACACCGCCCCACCCGATCCACCGCTCGATCCACCGATCCGCCCTCCCCGCCCGGCCCGGCCCCCCGCTGGGCCCCCTGATCCCCCCAGCTCGATCCCCCCGCTTGATCCACCCCCGATCCACCACCCACACCCACGCCATCAGGCAAGGAGACGCTCGATGACCAAGGAAATTCTCGTCGGCTTCGGAGTGGACGTCGACGCCGTCGGCGGCTGGCTCGGCTCCTATGGAGGCGAGGACTCTCCCGACGACATCTCCCGCGGCCTGTTCGCGGGCGAGGTGGGCGTGCCGCGCCTGCTGGAGCTGTTCCGCCGCCGCGGCCTGACCCAGACGTTCTTCTGGCCCGGCCACTCCGTCGAGACCTTCCCCGAGGAGTTCGACGCCTGTGTCGCCGCCGGCCACGAGATCGGGGTGCACGGCTACAGCCACGAGAACCCGATCGCCATGAGCCGCGAGCAGGAGGCCGCCGTCCTCGACCGCTCCATCGAGCTGATCGAGAGCCGCACCGGCCGCCGCCCCACCGGCTACGTGGCCCCCTGGTGGGAGTTCAGCCCCGTCACCAACGAACTCCTGCTGGAACGCGGCATCAAGTACGACCACTCCCTCATGCACCGCGACTTCGAGGCGTACTACGTCCGGGTCGGCGACTCCTGGACGAAGATCGACTACAGCGCGCCCGCCGAGGACTGGATGAAGCCCCTGGTCCGCGGCGAGGAGACCGACCTCATCGAGATCCCGGCCAACTGGTACCTCGACGACCTGCCTCCGATGATGTTCATCAAGGCGAGCCCGAACAGCCACGGCTTCGTCAACCCCCGGGACATCGAGCAGATGTGGCGTGACCAGTTCGACTGGGTCTACCGGGAGATGGACCACGCGGTCTTCACCATGACCATCCACCCCGATGTCGCCGGCCGGCCCCAGGTGCTCCTGATGCTGGAGCGGCTCATCGACCACATCAACTCCCACGAAGGCGTCCGCTGGGTGACCTTCGACCAGATCGCGGACGACTTCGCCGCCCGCAACCCCCGTCAGAAGGGCGACAGCAGATGACCACCGCGCCTACCCCCGAGATAGTCGACGAGACCGAGTGGCCCCGTAACGGCGCCCCCTCGGACGAGGTCCTGTTCAAGGGCCCGCCCACCCTCAGCCGGCGGACCATCATGACCACCACGGTGGTCTGTTTCCTGGCCTGGGTCTTCTCGGTCTACGACTTCGTGCTCTTCGGCACCCTGCTGCCGAAGATCTCCGAGACGTTCGGCTGGACCACCGGTGAGGCCACGGCCATCGCCACCGGCGTCACCGTCGGCACCTTCGTCGTCTCTCTGCTCGTCGGCCCCATGCTGGACCGGTGGGGACGCAAGCCCAGCCTGATCGTCACCACCGCGGGCGCGGCGCTCTCCTCGGGCTTCACCGCCCTGGTCGGCGGTGCCGCCTCGCTCATCGGAGTGCGGGCCATCTCCGGCCTCGGCTACTCCGAAGAGGTCGTCAACAGCGTCTACCTCAACGAGATGTACGGGAAGAGCCGGCGCCGCGGCTTCATGTTCAGCTTCGTGCAGAGCGGCTGGCCGGTCGGTGCCCTCCTGGCGGCGGCCTTCGCGGCCGTGCTGCTGCCCCTGATGGGCTGGCGCTGGATCTTCCTGCTGGCCACCTTCCCCGTCGTGATCATCCTCATCGCCGGGTCCAAGCTCCGTGAGTCGCCCTCCTTCGTCGCGCTGAAGCGGACGCGGGAACTGCGCGCGGCCGGCCGCGAGACCGACGCGTCCCGCCTGGCGGAGCTGTACAACCTGGACATCAGCCGCGACAACGAGTCCGGCCTGCGCCAGCTCTTCGCCCCGGACCTGCGGCGCCACACCCTGTGCCTCTCCGGCGCGTGGCTCTTCAACTGGATGGGCATCCAGGTCTTCTCGGTGCTCGGCACCACCGTCCTCACCGACGGCAAGGGCGTCTCGTTCTCCAGCGCGCTCGTCGTGCTGATCCTGGCCAACCTCGCCGGTTTCCTCGGCTACCTCTTCCACGGGTACCTCGGTGACCGGATCGGCCGGCGGACGACCATCATGGTCGGCTGGACCATCGGCGGCGTCGTGATGACCGCGATGCTCTTCGGACCCAACAACAGCGCCTACGTCATCCCCATGTACGCCCTCGGACTGTTCTTCCTGAACGGCCCCTACTCGGCGATGCTCTTCTACATGGGCGAGTCGTTCCCGGCCCGGGTCCGCGGCATCGGCTCCAACACCGCCCACGTGATGGGCCCGGTCGGCGCGATCATCGGTTCCGCCCTGCTCAGCCTGGTCATCGGCCTCGGCGCCGACGCCACCACCGCCGCGTTCGTCGCGGGCGCCCTCGGAATGTTCCTCTCCGGCGTCCTGATGCTCGGCGCGCGCAAGGTCAGCCAGGACGAGGACGACGCCTCCGTCGCCCCGGCCGCCGCCTGACACCCGCCCCTCCCTCCCGCTTCCCGGTGCGTGGCGGCCCGCACCCGCCACGCACCGGGAACTCCACGAAAGGCAGGACATGTCCTCCCACGAGCACACCGCACCCGCCCGGGACGACGGGCTGGCCGGCAAGGTCGCCGTCATCACCGGCGGCGCCAGCGGCATCGGCCGCGCCCTGGCCGTGGCGTACGCCCGCGCCGGCGCCGACAGCGTCATCGGCTTCTACCCCCAGGACCCGCACAGCGCCGACGAGACGGTCCGGCTGGTCGAGGCCGCCGGCGGTCGCTGCACCGCGGTCGCCGTCGACGTCCGGGACAGCGCGCAGGTCGACGCCCTGGCGCAGGCCGCGATCGACACCTACGGGCGCCTCGACATCGCCGTCGCCGGGGCCGGCGTGCTGCGCCGGGCGGCGCTGGCCGAGCTGGACGACGACGCCTGGAACGACATGCTCTCCGTCGACCTGACGGGTGTGCTGCGCACCTTCCGTTCCGCCGCGGCCGTGATGACCGGCCCCGGCGCCATGGTGGCGATCTCCTCCATCGCCGGTGGCGTGTACGGCTGGGACGACCACGCCCACTACGCCGCCGCCAAGAGCGGGGTGCTGGGTCTGTGCCGGTCGCTGGCGACCGAGCTGGCCCCGCGCGGCATCCGGGTCAACTCGATCATCCCCGGGCTGATCGAGACGCCGCAGTCCCTCGACGAGACCAACTCCCTCGGCCCGGCCGGGCTGGAGCGGGCCGGCCGCACCATCCCGGCCGGACGGGTGGGCAACGCGGACGAGGTCGCCCGCGCCATCCGCTTCCTCACCAGCGACGACTCCGCCTACGTCACGGGCCAGCAGCTCATCGTGGACGGCGGGCTCACGGTGCGCTGGCCGGAGTGACGTACGGCGGTTGACGTACGGCGTTTTACGTGCGGCGTTGAGAACACGTACGGCGGCTGGAACACGTACGGCAACGAAAGCACGTACGGCAGCGAGAACGGTCCCCGGCGAGGGCTGGGGACCGGTGCACGGCAGGGGCCCGGCGACGACCGGGTCCGGCAGGAACACGGCGGCGACGGAGCGGGCCGCGACGGGAAAGGTGAACGGCATGGGAGTCCTCCAGCAGAAGGTCGCGCTGGTGACCGGCGCGGCGAGCGGCATCGGATCGGCGATCGCGGACGCGTACGCGGCCGAGGGGGCACGGCTCTTCCTCGCCGACCGCGACGCCGGCAGGCTGGCCGAACTGGCCGAGCGCTACGCGGCGCGGGGCGTCGAGGTGGCCACGGGCGTCGTGGACGTGGCCGACGCGGAGCAGACCCGCGAGATGGTGGAGAGCTGCGTCGCCGCCCTGGGCGCACCCGACATCCTCGTCAACTCCGCGGGAATCCTCACCGAGGTCCCGCTGGTCGAGATGGACGTCGACACCTGGGACGAGATGATCGCGATCGACCTGCGCAGCGTCTTCCTGTGCTGTCGGTGGGCGGTGCCGCACATGGTCGCCCGGGGCAGCGGACGGGTCATCAACATCGCCAGCCAGCTCGGCATCAAGGGCGGCGAGGGACTGGTGCACTACTCGGCCGCCAAGGCCGGCGTGATCGGCCTGACCAAGGCCCTGGCCCGCGAGGTCGCCCCGAGCGGCGTCCTCGTCAACGCGATCGCCCCCGGGCCGGTGTTCACGCCGCTGGTGGACGGCATCAGCGAGGACTGGAAGCGGGCCAAGCAGGCGGAACTGCCCCTCGGCCGGTTCGGCGTCCCGGCGGAGATCGCGCCCACCGCGGTCCTGCTCGCCAGCGACCCGGGCGGCAACCTCTACGTCGGCCAGACCCTGGGCCCCAACAGCGGCGACGTCATGCCGTAGCGGGCGGTGCCTCGGACGGGTGGGGGCGGGGCGGGCCGGGTGGCCCTCCCGCCCCACCGGCCTGGGCGTCCCGTACGTTCTGATGTCCAGTGACCGTGTTCCGTTGACCGAGAGGGCGGGTGAGCCGGGTCGTGTGTGGAGCCTGCGGCGGAGGGCGTTCCGTACCGCGCTGGGAGGACGTGCTCGCGCCGCCGACCCGTGCGGTGCTCGCCGCCCGCGCGGCGGCGGCCGGCCGCCTGCTGGAACCGGCGTCGGGACTGCGGGTGCGGGCCTGGCTGTCCGCCGGGTACCTGCTCGCCGACCGCGTCGGCCGCACCGTGCACGCCGCCGACCTGGACACCCTGTGGCGGGCGGCGGCGGAACGCGGCGCGCGGCCGGCCGGATGGCGGCCCCTGGGCGCCACGCCGGCCGCGGACTCCGTCGACCTGTCCGGCGACTGGGACCTGGCCGCGGCCGGGGTCTGGTGCGCCGCGGTGGCCCGCGCCGAGCCGGACGCGGAACTGGAGGTCACCCTGCCCGACCCCGCCGGGGACCGCGCCCTGCGCGTCACCATCGCCGCCGGCACCGTCCGGGCCGCGCCGCTGGACACCGCGGACCCTCCGGCGTACGCGCGGATCGCGGGCCCCGGCGCGGGCGAGGCCGCTCGCCACGCGAGGGCCCACCACCGCCTCTGACCCCTACGGCCGGGGAGTGTCGGACCCCCGTGCCATGCTGGGCGCGACGGGCACCACCCGGCGTCGCCGGGGCGGACAGGGCACCTGACGGGGGCACGATGGCGGAGCCGTACTACCGGGCCGACAGCGAGGACGGCGACCGGATCGACGACCCGTCCGAGGACGCGCTGTTCCTGATGATCGGCGACCTCGACCGGCGGGGCAACACCTTCCTCGTCGTCCGGCCCGACGAGGATGACCCGCCCTGGTCCGCGTCGGTGACCCTCCGCCCGGAGGCGGACGGCGGCGGGTACGAGGTCGTGCGCCGGATCGCCGAGGCGTACGAGACCGTCACCACCGCCGACGCCCACGGCATCGCCCATGACCTCACCCGCTGGTCGGCCGCCCGCCCCCACCCCGGACGGCCCGCCGGCACCTGACCCCGCCCCGCCCCTCCGTCCCTACCGCCCCGCCCGTCGGCGGGCGAGGTCGGCGAGGGTGGCCCAGTCGCGTTCCGACCAGCCCGCGGCGAGGGCCTCCAGGAGGGCGTCGCGCACCAGGCTCCCCGTCGGCAGCGGCAGTTCGCGCTCCCGGGCCGCCGACAGCGCCAGGTCGACGTCCTTCAGGCCGAGCCGCGTGGTGAACCCGGCGGGCTCGTAGCGCCGCTCGGCCATCAGGCCGCCGTACCCCCGGTACACCGGCCCGGGGAAGAGGGTGCCGCCGAGCAGCTCGGCGAAGGCCGCCGCGTCCACGCCGTACGACTCCACCAGCGCCGTCGCCTCCGCCGTGGCCTCGATCGCCCCGGCCAGCAGGAAGTTGACCGCGATCTTGACCACGTTGGCGCGGGCCGGGTCCTCACCGAGTTCCCAGATCCGCCCGGCCAGCGGCTCCAGCAGCGGGCGGGCCAGGTCCAGCGCGGACGCCTCGCCCGCCGCGAGGACGTTGAGCTTCCCGGCCGCCGCCACCTCGGCGCGGCCCAGCACCGGGGCGGCGACGTAGCCGATGCCCCGGTCGGCGTGGAGCCGGGCCAGGTCGGCGGCGAAGGCGGCGGAGACCGTCGCCAGGTTCACGTGGACCCGGCAGCGGGCCGCCTCCAGGACCCCGCCGTCCAGGAGGAGCGCGCGCAGGCTCGCGTCGTCGGCCAGCACGCTCATCACCACGGGCCGGTCGAACACCTCCGCGAGGTCCGCGGCGGGCACCGCGCCCTCCGCGGCCAGTTCGTCGACGGCCGGGCGCGATCTGTTCCACACCACCACCCGGTGCCCGGCCGCCAGCAGCCGGCGCACCATCGGGCGGCCCATCGTGCCGAGCCCGACGAAACCGATCTCCTCCATCGCTCCTGTCCTCTCCCGCGCCCCGGCGGCGCCGGGACGGCCCTGGGCCGTCCCGGTCACCACTGGACCGCGATCATGGTGGTCTCGGTGTACTCCAGCAGCCCCTCGTGGCCGCCCTCGCGGCCCAGGCCCGACTCCTTCACCCCGCCGAAGGGCGCGGCCGGGTCGGAGACGACCCCGCGGTTGAGGCCGACCATGCCGACCTCCAGCCGTTCGGCGACCCGCAGGCCCAGCGCGAGGTCACGGGTGTAGACGTATCCCGCCAGACCGGTCTCGCACCGGTTCGCCAGCGCGATCGCCTCGTCGGCGGTGTCGAAGGAGGTGACCGGGGCGATCGGGCCGAAGATCTCCCGGCGCAGTACGGGCGCGTCGGCGGGGACGCCGGCCAGCACCGTCGGCGGGTAGAACCAGCCGGGCCCCGGCGGCACGCTCCCGCCGGTCAGCACCGTGGCACCGGCGGCGACCGCCTCGTCGACGACGTCCTGCATGCCGTCCCGGGCGCCCTCGTCGATCAGCGGTCCGACCTCGGTGCCGGGCTCCAGCCCCGGACCGACGCGCAGCCGCCCCATCGCGTCGGCCAGCCGCCGGGCGAAGTCGTCGGCGACCGAGGCGTGCACGAGGAAGCGGTTGGCCGCCGTGCACGCCTCGCCGCCGTTGCGCATCTTGGCGACCATCGCGCCCGCGACCGCCTCGTCCAGGTCGGCGTCGGCGAAGACCAGGAAGGGCGCGTTGCCGCCCAGTTCCATGGAGGCGCCGAGCACCCGGTCCGCGGCCTGGCGCAGCAGGACCTTGCCGACCTCGGTGGAGCCGGTGAAGGAGACCTTCCGCACCTCGGGGTGGTCCAGCATCGCCCGGACCACCGGGCCGCTGTGCCGGGTCGGCACCACGTTGACCACGCCGGGCGGGGCGCCGGCCCGCCGCAGGTGCCCGGCGATCGCCAGCGCGGTCAGCGGGGTCGCCGCGGCGGGCTTGAGCACCACCGAGCAGCCCGCGGCCAGCGCCGGGCCGATCTTGCGGGTCGCCATGGCGGCCGGGAAGTTCCACGGGGTCACCAGGACGGCGACGCCGATCGGGCGGCGCTGGACGAGGATGCGGTTGCCGCCGGCGGGCGCGTGCCCGAGCGTGCCGGACAGGCGGACGGCCTCCTCGGCGTACCAGCGCAGGAACTCGGCGGCGTAGGCGACCTCGGCCCGCGCGTCGGGCAGCGCCTTGCCGTTCTCGGCGACGATCAGCCGGGCCAGTTCCTCCTGCTCCGCGCGCATCGACTCGAAGGCGCGGCGCAGTACCTCGGCGCGTTCGCGCGGGGCGGTGCCGGACCAGCCGGGCAGCGCGGAGGCCGCCGCCTCGACGGCGAGGACCGCGTCGGCGGGGGTGGCCGAGGCGACCGAGGCGACGGGCTCGCCGGTGGCCGGGTCGCTCACCTCGAAGCGGGCGCCGTCGCTTGCCGGCCGCCAGGCCCCGCCGACGAACAGGTCGGCCGGGGCCGCCGCGGCCACCGCGCGGGCCGTGGTGCTCACGCCGTCGCTCCGCTCGTCCAGTCCAGCGCGAACCGGTCCTCGCAGATCCCGTCGAGGACCCCGAGGAACCGTTCGTGCGCCGGATGGTCCCAGTACCGGCCGAACGCCTCCGGGCCGGTGAACCGGGCCAGGCAGCCGTGGGTGAACCCGCGGTCCAGGCCGGACCGGTTGGTGTTCTCGCCCCAGCTCAGCTCCGCCAGCCCGGCGAGACCGCCGGCGAGCCCGGACTCCAACGCGGCCAGTGCCTCGGCCAGTTCGCGTTCCTTGCCGGGCCGGGGGCGGAAGACGACGTAGTGCTCCAGCACGTCAGCCCCTTCCCGTGCCGCCGGCCGGGCGCCGGTCGCCCCGGTCGACCGTGAAGTCGAAGCCGTTCCAGTAGCGGGTGCCGGCCACCAGGAGTTCGTCGGCCGGGAAGCGGGTGATCACCCGGGGGCCGTCGGCGGTCACCACCACCTCCTCCTCGATCCGTGCCGCCGACGCGCCGTCCTTGGTCGGCCAGTACGTCTCCAGGGCGAAGACCATGCCCTCCTCGATCGGCACCGGGTGCTCCAGCGAGTGGTAGCGGCTGATCAGCGGCTGCTCCCACACCGAGAGCCCCACCCCGTGGCAGTACTGGAGCCCGAACGCCTCCTCCTCGCTCGCGTACCCGAGGTCGGCGGCGCTGGGCAGGGCGAGCGCCACGTCCCGGGTGGTCCCGCCGGGCCGGACGGCGGCGATGGCCTGGTCGATGGCGTCGCGGGCCCGCTGGTAGGCGTCGCGCTGGGCCGCGTTGGAACTGCCGATGTTGAGGGTGCGGTAGTAGCAGGTCCGGTAGCCGTTGAAGGAGTGGATGATGTCGAAGTAGGCGGTGTCCCCGGGCCGGGTCATCCGGTCGCTGAAGACGTGCGGGTGCGGGCTGCACCGTTCGCCGGAGATGGCGTTGACCGCCTCGACCTCCTCCGATCCGTTCTCGTACAGCACCCGGTTGACCAGCGCGACGGCCTCGTTCTCGCGCATGCCGACGTGCAGGGTGCGGTACAGCTCGTCGTAGGCCGCGTCGACCATGCCGGCCGCGTGGTCGAGCAGCGCGATCTCGTCGACGGTCTTGATCCGGCGGGCCTGCTGCATCAGCTCCTGGCCGTTGACGATGTGCAGGCCCTCGGCCTCCAGCGCGCGCAGCACCGGGATCTCCACCACGTCGACGCCGACCGGCTCGCCGAGGAGCCCGCGCTCGCGCAGGTGGCGGGCGATGCGCCGGGCGTTGCCCGACTCCACGCCGACGTTCTCCGGGATGGAGCCGCGCCAACTGGAGATGCCGGCCTGCCAACTGCTCTCCGGCAGCCAGCTCGCGTGCGCCTTGTGCTGGCGGGCGGCCGAGCCGATGTCCCACAGGATGGGGTCCTCGCCGCGCATCAGCAGCACGCAGCGGAAGAGCTTGTCGCGGGCCCAGTTCCCGATGTGGGTGGCGGTGGTGTAGCGGATGTTGTTCTGGTCGAAGAGGATCAGCGCGCCCAGGTCGGAGGCGTCGAGCGCGGCGCGGGCGCGGGCCAGCCGCTCGGTGCGCAGCCGCTTGAAGTCGACGCGCTCCTCCCAGTCGACGCCGAGCGTGGCGCCGGGCGAGGCGATGCTGTGCAGGGACATGGCAGAACTCCCTCTGGTCTGACGGTCGTTGTCGGTCTCGGGCCCGCCGGGGTCCGCCCGGCGGGCGGCTCACACGGGGGCGTACTCGCCGGACTCCGGCTCCGGCGCCCGCACTTCGGGCGCGGGGCCGGAGCGGCCGGCCAGCTCCCAGCCGGTGCGGACGATCTCCCGCACGGACAGCCCGTACTTCTCGAACAGGTACGGGCCGGACTTGGAGCCCTCGGCGAAGGTGTCGCGCAGCCCGATCCGGCGCAGCGGCACCCCCGCCCCGGCCTCGGCCAGCACCTCGGCGACGGCGGAGCCGAGACCGCCGATCACGCTGTGGTTCTCCACCGTCACCACGCCGCGGGTGCCGAGCGCGGCGCCGAGGACGGTGTCCCGGTCGAGCGGCTTGACCGTCGGCAGGTTGGCGACCCCGGCGTCGACGCCGTGGGCGCGCAGCACGGCCGCGGCCCGCAGCGTGGCCGGCAGCATCATGCCGCCGGTCAGCAGCGCGACCTCCCCGCCGGTCAGCAGGCGCTGTCCCCCGCCGACGCGGAAGGCGTGGTCGTCCTCGAAGACGACGGGGATCTCCCCGCGCTTGAGCCGCAGGTAGACGGGGCCCGGCAGGTCGGCGAGGAGCGGCACGGCCTGGCGGATCTCCACCGCGTCGGCGACGTCGACCACCGTCATGTTCGGCAGCGCCCGCATGAGGGCGACGTCCTCGATCGCCTGGTGGCTGGGCCCGCCGGGGGTGGAGACGCCGGGCATGAAGCCGACGATGCGCACCGGCAGGTTCGGGTACGCGATGGCGTTGACGATCTGGTCGTAGGGCCGCCGGGTGGCGAAGACGCCGAAGGTGTGCACCCACGGCTGAAGCCCCTCGCGGGCCAGGGCGCCCGCCATCGACATCATGTTGGCCTCGGCCATCCCCGCGTGGACGAACCGCTCGGGGAACACCTCCTGGAACAGGTCGACCTCGCACTGCCGGGTCAGGTCCCCGGACAGGCACACCACGTCCTCGCGTTCGCGGGCCAGGTCGACCAGCGCGCGGCCGTACGGCTTGAGCACGGTCGGGTAGGGAGCCTCACGCATCGCCGTCCTCCAACTCCGCCAGGGCACGCGCGGCCAGCTCGGCGGGGAGCTTGATGAAATGACCGTCCGCGTCCTCGGGCAGACAGTCGAGGCCGTGCACCGTGGAGGTCCGCGCGATCACCACGCCCGGCCGCTCGTCGGCGACGGCCCGTGCCAGCGCGGCCCGGAGCGCGGCGGTGTCGTGGCCGTCGGCCTCCTCGGCGTACCAGCCGAAGGCGGCCCACTTGTCCACCAGCGGTTCGATCGTGGTGATCGAGGAGACCGGCCCGTCGACCTGGGAGTCGTTCGCGTCCAGCAGGACGACCACGTCACCCAGCCCGTGGTGGCCGGCGAACAGGGCGGCCTCCCAGGTCTGCCCCTCCTGTACCTCGCCGTCGCTGACCAGGACGAAGGTGCGCCGGGAGCCCTCCCGGCCGCGCAGCCGGTCGGCCAGCGCGAAGCCGGCCGCGCCGGACAGGCCCTGCGCCAGCGAACCGCAGGTCAGATCGACCGCGGGGCTGGTCTCGGTGCCGATGGCCTCCAGCTCGGCCCCGTTCTGCCCGTACGCGCCGAGCTGTTCGTCCGTGAGGTCGCCCGCCTCCCGCGCCACGGCGTACGCGGCGATCACGTAGTGGCCGGGGGAGCAGACGAAGCGGTCGGTGCCGCGCCGGAAGAAGTCCGTGTGCAGCACGGCCATCTGCTCGGCCGACGACAGGGCCTGCCCGAGGTAGCCGAAGCCGTGCGGGGCGACCATCTGCACGGCCCGCAGCCGGATGCGGCGGGCGAGGGCCACGGCGGGGTCGGGGGCGGTGGCAGGCGGTGTGGTGCCGGTGCCGGCAACCCCGGCCGGGGCGTGGGTCGCGGTGCCGGGGCCGGTGGCCGCCGTCGTGTCCAGGGCGGTCATGCCGCGCCCTCCTTCGGTTCCAGCATGGCGACGAAGTGCGCCAGTGCCGCGTCCAAATCCGCCGCGTACCCGGCGTTGACGCTCAGTTCGGCGAGGGCGCGGCGGCCGGTGGCGGCCAGCGCCCCGGACCGGGCCGCCGCCTCGGCCAGCTCCCGGGTCCGCGCGTCGACCTCGTCCGCCGTGGCGGTCGCGGCCAGCACGCCCAGCTCCGCCAGCCGCGCCGCGGTGAACGGCAGGCCGGTGACCAGGTTGTACGTCGCCGCCTTGGCCGGCAGCAGATGCCGCACCGGCACCTGCGCGATCATCGGCCAGCCGCCGCCGGCCACCTCGACGGTGCCGAGCACCGCGTCCTCGGCGGCGACCGCCGCGTCGGCGAGCAGCACCAGCGAGAAGCCCGAGGCCAGCGCGTCGCCGCGGACCGCGGCCAGCACCGGCTTGCGCAACAGCGGGAGCAGGCCGAGGAGTCCGACCACCTCGGCGGCGAACTCCCGGGCGGTGCCGGTCGCCTTCAGCTTCGCCAGATCGGCGCCGCCGCAGAAGGCCCGCGCCGAGCCGGCCAGCACGATCACCGCCGCCTCCGGGTCCTCGTCGGCCTCGCGCAGCACCCGTACGAGGGCCCGGGTCACCTCCAGGTCGAGCAGGTTGCGCTCGCCGTTGTCCCACTCGATCCAGGTGGCCGCACCTCGCCGGGTGGCGGTCACCGTGGCCGGGCCGGCCGTGGTCGCGCTCATCGTGTCTCACGCCTTCCGTCGGTCGTCAGGGGGCGGAACGAGCCGAGCCCGCCCTGGAAGAACAGCAGGGGACGCCGTACCGGCTCGGCGGCCAGCGCCCGTACCCGGCCCACGACCAGGTGGTGGTCACCGGTGTCGGTGATCTGCTCGATGTCGCAGTCGATCCAGGCGAGGGCGTCGGCGAGGACCGGGGCGCCGGAGGGGGCCTCCTGCCACTCCAGGCCCTCGAAGCGCCGCTCGACGGGACCGGCGAACCGGCCGCACAGCTCGTGGTGCTGGTCGGCGACGACGTTGACGCAGAAGCCGCCGGAGTCCCGGATCGCCGGGAAGGTGCCGGAGGTCTTCGCCGGGAAGAACCCGACGAGCGCCGGCTCCAGCGAGATCGAGGTGAAGGTGCCGATCGTCATGCCGACCGGGTCGCCGGCGGCGGTCCGCGACGTGACGACGCTGACGCCGGTGGGGTAGTGGCCGAGGACGTGCCGGAACCGCTCGGGGGTCACGGCCCCGGCCTCGGACGGGGAAAGGATCGCGGTCATGGGAGTGCTCCGATCCGGCTCACACGTGAAGGGGCAGCGGGCCGTCGGCGCCGAGCAGCAACTTGCCGTAGACGTCGGTGGCGAGTCCCGGCGTGGCGTGCACATGGCTGCCGGCCATGCCGACGTCCTGGTAGATCCGGGACAGCACGCTGGTCTCCATGAAGCTGCTGGACCCGGCCGCCTTGAGCAGCGTGTCCACGGCCTCCTGGACGAGGGTGACGACGTGGCCGACGTCGTTGCGGACCCGGGCGCGGGTCAGCTCGTCCAGGTACTCCCCGCGCAGCGCGGCGGCGTCGATGTCCCGGCAGGACCGGTGCGCGAGCAGCTCCGCCGCGTCGATCTTCGACAGGGCCTCGGCGACGCCGACCTGGTGCACGGGGGAGTTGCGGCTCTCGGTGTACGCCGTGCCGACGACGCCCTTGGCCTTCAGCCGCTCCATGGCGTGCTCCATCGCGGCCCGGCCCAGACCGACCTGGATGGCGGCGAAGATGACGGTGCCGGTGGGCAGGAAGGCCGCGTTGGCGCGCGGTTCGGAGGCGCGCAGCTCGGTGGCGTAGTCGCCGCGCACCATGTCCTCGAAGAACTGGACCCGGTGGTCCGGGACGAAGACCTCCTCGGCCACCACCGTGTCACTGCCGGTGCCCCGCATGCCGATCGGGAACCAGGACCGCTCGATCGTCCACTCGCCCGGCGACAGCACCGCCAGCGCGTGGGCCGCGCCGCCGTCCTCCCGCGGCGCGAGGAACCCCATGATCGCGTGGGTGGCGGCGTACGACCCGGACGCGTACGGCCAGCGCCCGGAGACCAGGTAGCCGCCCTCGACGCGGCGGCCCTTCGCCGACGGGGCCAGCACCACGCAGCAGCGGGCGGCCGGGTCCTCGCCCCAGATCTCGTCCTGGGCCCGCACCGGCCAGGTGGTGGCGAACCAGTTGCCGATGTTCAGCAGCATCGCCGACCAGCCGGTCGAACCGTCCGCCCGCGCCAGCTCGGCCAGCACGTCGACGGTGGTCCGCGAGTTCGTCTCCCCGCCGCCGTGGCGCCGGGGCACGGTGAGGCTCAGCAGGCCCTGCCCGGCCAGCGCCTCGATGACGGCCGGGACGACACGGCCCTCCCGGTTGCCCTCCTCGGCGTGGTCCCGGATGAGGGTGCGCAGCGCCGCCGCCCGCGCGATGATCTCCTCGTTCGGCTCGGTGCCGGTCGTCGGGGGGAGCGACGCGACGCCGCTCGCCAGGGTGGTCACACTCATACCGCACTCCCGTTGGATTGCCCGCACGGATCGGGTCCGTTGCCTTGCTTCGGTGCTCAGGACTGTGGGCGAACGAGACCCCCCGGGCCCATGGTCAGGCGCCCCAAACTCCTGCCCCGCGCTGTGGACGCGGGGCGCCGGGCGACCGGGGAGGGCGGCCGACCCGGCACCGGGCACAAGAGCGGGCCGCGCGACTGTGCGGGGTGAACAGGACTTGGGCCGCCCGGCCCCGCACGGGTACTGAACCAGCCGGACCAATGGTTCGATGTGGCCGAAAGACCCCCCGTCCGTGCCGGCCGGCACCCGAGGAGAGCAGCATGGAGCACGACTGGGTCCGCGCCCTCTCGCCGAGCGAGACGGCCCAGCCCCTCACCTCCCTGGCCACCCGGCGCCGCGCCCTCAGGGCGATCGGCGAGGGGGCGACCGCATGGGGCGTCGCCGCGGGCCACCGGATGGCCGCCTACATCCTCGACACGCTCACGGACTGGCCCGGCGACCGCTCCGACGAGGAGCGGGAGGCCCTGGAGCGGGCCACCGAGGCCAGCACCCTGGACACCCTGACCGCCCTGGTCACCCAGGACGTCACCCTGCTCCAGACATCGAGCGAACCCTCACAGAACGTCGCCTTCTACGTCGCCGAGGGCATCCCCCTGGAAGAGGTCGTCCGCAATGTGCACAGCGGGCAGGAGTTCCTCATCCAGGAGCTGATCGAACGCATCGGCGCACTCGTCCCCGCGGAACACCGCCTGGCCACCATCCAGTCCGCCACCCGCCTCGTCATCCAGTCCTGGTCGGCCTTCATCAGCGAGATCACCCGCCTCTACGAGGACGAGGCGCGGCGCCGGCGCGAGAGCACCGAGGGCGCCCGGACGCAGGCGGTGCGCCGCATCCTCGGCGGCACCCGCCGCGCCCCCGACGACGCCGACCAGGACCTCGGCCACCGGCTGGAACAGACCCACGTCGGGCTCATCCTGTGGCTGGAGGGCCTCGACATCGAGACCGCGCGGCTCTTCGACTTCGCCGGGGTCGCCGCGTCCCTCGCCGCGCAGGCCCACGCCGGTCCCGAGCCGCTGGTGATCCGGCGCGGCGCCACCCGGGTCGACGTCTGGCTCGGCAGCCCCCGGGCCGACGTGGTCGCCGTGGCCGACACGAAGGTACCGCTGCCCCCGCCGCTGCGGGCCGCGGTGGGCCGGCCCGGGGTCGGCGTCGACGGCTTCCGCGCCACCCACGAGCAGGCGGTCGCCGCCCGCCGGGTGGCCCGGCTCGGCGCGAGCGGCAGCCAGGTCGTGGACTACGCCGACGTGGAACTGGTCTCCCTGCTCGCCGCCGACCCCCAACGCGCCCGGGGGTTCGCCCACTCGGTCCTGGGCCCGCTGCACCGCGCCGAGCCGCGCATGGACGAACTGCGGCGCACCCTGGCCGTGCACATCGACAGCGACCGCAGCATCGCCCAGACCGCCCAACTCCTGCACGCCCACCGCAACACGATCTCCTACCGCCTCTCCCGCGCCACCGAACTCCTCCCCCCGGGCCACACGACGACGGAGCTGCGCTGCGCCCTGCTCCTGGCGGACATGTTCCCGGGAGCGGGCTGACGCCGCCGAGCCCCGCCCCGACAGCCGGCCGGCCCCTCCACGAGGCCGGAACCAGTCCCGCCGGCAGGGCACTCGGACCGGGACCCCGCCCAACCACCCCTCTGCGCCGGGACGTTCGTCCACCGTCGTGCCCGTCGCACCCCCTGGTGTGCGGAACGCACAAGCCCCGGCGGGCGGTCGGCGGGAGCCGGGCGCGGGGCACAGGCGGCGGCGCGGAGTCGGGCGTCCGGAACGTGGCGCCCCGGGGCGGCGTGGTGAGACTCGGGTGTCAGCAGGCGGAACCAGACCGCGAGCCGACACCGAAGAGGTCCCCATGTGCCTTGACGCCGAGCACTGCCACCACCTCGACCGCCGCCGACTGCTCCGACTGGCCGGAGCCTCCGCCATGGCCGCCGGAGCCGCCACCGCCGTCGGTGCCGTGCCCGCCGCCGCGAGCCCCGGGACGAACCGGCGAGGCCGAGGGCCCGCCGCCGAACTGCTCCTCCTCGGCACCCACGCCGGACCGCCCGTGGTGCCGGGCCGGGCCGGCATCTCCTCGGCGCTGCGCGTCGACGGCGTCAACTACGTCGTCGACTGCGGACGCGCCTCCACCACGCAGTACGTCGCCGCCGGACTGCGGATGCGCGACCTGCGGTCGGTCTTCATCACGCACCTGCACGCCGACCACGTCGCCGACTACTACCAGTACTTCCTGCTCGGCGGCAGCGCGCCCAGCAGCGACGCCAGCCGGGACCTGCTCGCCGGCCCGGTGTCGGTGTACGGTCCCGGACCGGCCGGCGCCCTGCCGCCCGCCTTCGGCGGCCACGGCGTGCCGACCGTGCACCCGGAGGACCCCACCCCGGGCATCGCCGGGCTGACCGAGTACTGCCACCACGCCTTCGCCTACAGCAGCAACGTGTTCATGCGGGACTCCGGCTTCCGGGACATCCGCACCCTGGCCGACGTCCACGAGATCCGGGTGCCCGAGGTGGGCGCCGGCCCCCTCGGGCCGACCGCGCCCGCGATGAGGCCGTTCACCGTCACGGAGGACGACCGGGTCCGGGTCACCGCCGTCCTGGTGCCGCACGGGCCGGTGTACCCCGCCTTCGCCTACCGCTTCGACACCGACCACGGCTCCGTCGTCTTCTCCGGCGACACCACGTACTCCGACAACCTCGTCCGGCTCAGCCGCGGCGCGGACGTCCTCGTGCACGAGGCGATCAACATCGAGGGCGCGCAGGCGCTCACCCCGGCCCACAAGGACCACCTGCTCGAATCCCACGTCGAGATCCAGAAGCTCGGCGCCATCGCCCAGCGCGCCGGCGTCGCCCACCTGGTCGTCTCGCACCTCGCGGACTTCGTGACGTACCCCCTCGACACCCGGCAGTGGCGACGGTGGGCCCAGCGCGGCTACGACGGCAAGGTCACCGTCGCCCAGGACCTCGACCGCGTCCCCCTCACCCGGCGCCGCCACTGACCCGCCGACAGGGGTGCCCCGGGCGCGGCGAACACGCGCCCGGGGCACCCCGGAACCGGGCGGCGGCGCCCGGTTCAGCCGGTCAGGCCCATCCGGGCCCGGTCCCGCTGCTGGTCGATGAGGAGGAGGGACAGCGCCCCCGCGGCCACCAGCAGGAGCGCGGTGAGGAGGAAGGCGTGGGTGAAGCCCGCCGCCGCGGTCGCCGCCGAGCCGACCAGGAAACCGGCGATGGCGGGGGCGAACAGGCCGCCCGCGCTCAGCAGCGCGTTGGTCACCTGGAGGACCGCACCGCGCTGCCCGACCGTCGTCATCTCCGCCGCGACCAGGTACGTCACCGCGAACAGCGCCGGCGCCGTGCCGAAGCCGAAGGTGAACGCCACCACGCTGAGCGTGCCCGGCGAGACGAGCGCGCCGCACAGCAGGGCGAGCCCGCTGAAGACGGTCGCGCCGGAGAGGACCACGCCCCGGGAGACCCGGGTACGGACCCCGCGCACGTCGAGGTGCTGGGTGACCCAGCTCAGCCCCACCGTCGCGGCGGCGCCCCACAGCGCGGGGAAGACGATCATCGAACCGGCGTGCTGGGTGCTGTAGCCGAGGACCTTCTCGTAGTAGGTCGGCAGCCAGGACGTGGCGAGCGCGAAGGTCCAGTAGCCGAGGAAGGAGCACACGACGGCCAGCAGCCACGACGGCGTCAGGAAGGTCTTGCGGTACGGCACCGGCGCCACGGCCGGGGTGACGTCAGCGGCCGGTCCGGACGCCACCGGCGCCGTTCCCTCGATCTCCGCCTCGGCCCGCTCCGAGGTGTACGGGCCCTCCTTGCCCACCACCAGCCACAGCACCGCCCACACCACGCCGATCCCGGCGAGGAAGACGAAGGTCGCCCGCCAGCCGAAGTCGGCCGCGATCCAGGAGAGCACGGGTGCGAAGCAGACGATGCCGAGCGTCACCCCGGAGGAGGCGAGGGCGGCGGGCGTGGCCCCCTTCTTCCTCGGGAACCACTGGTACACCGCGTGCATCATGATCGGCGCCAGCGGTCCCTCACCGGCGCCCAGCAGGACGCGGCTGAACCACAGCGCCGGCAGCGAGGCGAAGACGAAGACCGGCACCTGGGCCACGGCCCAGATCAGGCACAGGGCGAGCAGGAACCACTTCGACTTGACGCGGTTGGCGATGGGCGCGGCGACGAGCTGGGCCACGCCGAACAGGAAGAAGACGGCGCTGCCGAGGAGGCCGAACTGCTGCGGGGTGATGTGCAGTTCCCGCATCACCGGCACCGCGACGATGCCGAGGATGGCCTTGTCGGCCCAACTGATCATCATCAGGACCAGCAGCATCACGGCCATCAGCCAGCCGTACGACGTGCGTTTCCCGGGAGTCCAGTGGCGGGGGTCCGCCGGGTCCGCGACCTGCGGGACCGATGCCGACGCGGCGAGTTGTTGCGTCATGGAAGCCTCCGGAACGGAGAACGGTCGCGCGAGCGGACCGCGAAGGGGAGGGAGGGGCGGGGCGGACGCCGGTCGCACGACCGGCGGCCCCGGGGCCCGGCGACCCGTACGGCTACGGACCGGGACTGGACAGGGCGGCCCGCGCCCGTACGGCGACGGGCTGGGCAGGGGGGTGGTTCAGGGAGGGGGCGGGGCGGGCGCGCGGCGGATGGGGTGTGCCCGGGACCTGTACGGGGCGGCCGAGGCCGGACCCCCGCCGGGCCCGCGGCCCTTCCCCGGCGCCCGCGCCCCCGTCCGTCAGGACCGGGGGGTGACCCGGACCGGGAGGGAGGCGAAGCCGCGCAGCACGTTGTGGACGAGGGGGACCGGTTCGCCGGCCGGCTCGATGGTCTCGACGCGGGCGGCGAGGGCCCGCAGCACGAGTTCGATCTCCAGCCGGGCGATGGGCTGGCCGACGCACTGGTGCAGCCCCATGCCGAAGGCGACATGGCCGGACGCCTGCCGCTCCAGGTCGTAGCGGTCGGCGTCGGCGCCCCACTTGCGCGGGTCGCGGTTGGCGGCGCCGATGAAGAGCAGCAGCTTCGCGCCCTCCGGGATCGCCACCCCGCCCAGCACGCTCGGCGCGGTCGTGGTCCGGTGGAACTTCTGAAACGGCGACTCCAGGCGCAGCGCCTCGTCCACCGCGAACTTGGCCAGCGACGGATCGTCCCGCAGCGCCGCCCACGCCCCCGGCGTCCGGGACAGGCAGGCGAGGGTGTTGCCGATGCCGAAGACCGTGGTGTCCACGCCCGCCGACAGCAGCGCCCGGACCAGCAGCGCGGCCTGCTCGGCGCTGATCAGCCCGTCCTCTACCCGCTCCCAGACGCGCGCGCCGAAGCCGGTGTCGTCCAGGTTCTCCCGGGCGCAGTTGCGCAGGATCGCGGCGCTGTGCGCGTCGGCGTGGGCGAAGGCGTCCGCGAAGACGTCGTTCTGCGGGCCGAAGGCGTTGAACACCATGTTGCCGTAGGGCAGCAGGTGCTCCCGGCCCTCCTCGGGGATGCCGACCGCGTCGGGGAAGACGCGCAGCGGGTAGCGCTCGGCGAGGTCCTTGACCACGTCGAACTCGCCGCGGGCCACCAGTTCCCCGGCGATCTCCTCCGCCGGCCCGGTGAAACGTTCCCGCAGGGGGCGTACCGTCGCCGGGTTGATGACCCCGGTCAGCGCGCGCCGCATCACCGTGTGGACCGGCGGGTCCGACTCCAGGATGCTCGGCGGGCGCCAGCCCGCGTCCCGGCGGATGTCCCGGGGGCCGAGCCCGCCGGAGGAGCAGTACGTCTCGAAGTCGGTGAGGACCTCGTAGACCTCCTCGAAGCCGGCGACCGCGTAGGCGCCGCACGTCTCCAGCCAGGTCACGGGTCCGTGCGCGCGCAGGCGCTCCAGCATCGGGTACGGGTCCGTGATGTTCGCCGGCGAGAAGGGGTCGTCGGGGAGCGTGATGACGCCCCCGGCAGGTGCGATGGTCATGAGGGGAACCTCTTCGGCAGGGATCTCACAGGTCGAGGACGAGCCGGTCACAGCCGGCCGCGGCGCGCGAGACGCAGATCATCATGGTCGAACCGGCGTCGTCGCCGGTCAGGACGGCGTCGCGGTGCTCGGGCTCGCCGGAGAGCACCGCGGTCTCGCAGGTGCCGCACAGCCCCTGCCGGCAGGAGGACAGGACGCGTACGCCCACGTCCTCCACCGCCTCCAGGACCGTACGCTCGGCGGACACCGACACGGTCTTGCCGCTGCGCGCCAGCTCGACCTCGAACGGGCCGGACGTGGCGCCGGGCCCGAGCGCGGCGGCGGCGAACCGCTCGGTGTGCAGGGTGCCCGGGGGCCAGCCCATGCACAGCTCCTCCACGGCGCGCAGCATGCCGCCCGGACCGCAGGCGTACACCAGCGTGTGGGCGCGCGGCAGCGACAGGACGGCCCCGAGGTCCATGCGGCCCCGCTCGTCCTCCGGCACCAGCTCCACCCGGTCCCCGTACGTGTCCGCGAGCTGCCCGGCGAAGGCCATCGCGGCGCGGGACCGGCCGCCGTAGACGAGCCGCCACTCCCGGCCGGCCCGCTCGGCGCGCTCGATCATCGGCAGCAGCGGGGTGATGCCGATGCCGCCGGCGAGGAAGAGGTACTTGCGGGAGTCCCGGACGGGGAAGTTGTTGCGCGGCTCGGAGATCTCCAGGGTGTCCCCGGCGCTCAGCTCACGGTGGACCCGGCGGGAGCCGCCCCGCGAGCCGGGCACGTCGAGCACGGCGACCCGCAGGTGGGACAGGTCCCCGGGCGAGGAGCACAGCGAGTACTGGCGCACCAGGCCGCCGCCGAGGTGGACATCGACGTGGGCGCCGGGCTCCCAGGGCTCGAACGGCGATCCGTCCGGAGTGACGAGGACCAGCGAGACCACGCCGTCGGCGACCCGGTCCACGCGCGCCGCGATCACCTCACGGGTACGGGGCACGAAGCCGTCCTCCGTGCGCGCACTGAGTCCGCCCATCTGAAGCCTGCTTTCTCACGTGGTACTCGGGGCCGGGCGACGCGGTGTCGCTCCGGTGCGGGAATGCTAGGTACCGCGAAGTGCCTTTCCCCGGCGCTTTCCACTCAGTGGAACCCGCCCTGCCCCGCCCGACCGCGCCCCCACCGGGACCGTGGCCACCGCTCCGCCGCGACCTGCGGGTTTCCGTCCGGCCGGGCTTTTCTTCGTCCTCCATCGGCCGTAATGTGCGGTTTCATGAGTTCCCTGGACAAGCGGACCGCCGAGCGGGGGGAGCCGTCCGGCGGCTCCGCGGGGCCGGTCCCGAAGTCCGTCGCCGCCCGCACGCTGAGAATCCTGGACACCTTCGACTCCGGGCACTGCGAGCTGTCCCTGAGCGACATCTCCCGCCGCAGCGGGCTGCCGGTGGCCACCTGCCACCGCCTCGTCGGGGAACTCGTCGAGTGGGGCGGACTGCTGCGCACCGGCGGTCGCTACCGCATCGGGCACAAGCTGTGGTCCCTCGGACTGCTCTCGGAGAGTCACCACGGACTGGCCGAACTGGCGGCCCCGTACATGCACGACGTGCTGTTCCTGACCAAGCACGTGGTGAACCTGTTCGTCCTCGACGGCGCGCACGCGCTGCTGTTGGAGCGGATCTCCGGCACCCAGCCGGGACGGGCCCTGCACCGGGTCGGCGACCGGCTCGCACTGCACGCCAGCGCCGGGGGCAAGGCGTTCCTCGCCTACGGACCCCCGGAGCTGGCCAAGGCCGCGCTCGCCAACCCGCAGCGGCTCACCCCGAACACGGTGATCGACCCGACCCGGCTCCGCCGCGAGCTGGAACAGGTACGGCGCAAGGGGTACGCGGTGACGCTGGAGGAGGCGGTCCGGGGCGCCCACGGCATCGCGGTCCCGGTCACGGCGGCCGACGGTTCGGTCCTCGCCGCGCTCGGCGTGGTCACGGTGGGCACCCGGCCCCGGCCCGCCGCCATCGTGCCGGTGCTCCAGATCGCCGCGCGCAGCATCGCCCGCGAGGCGGGCCGCCTGGCGGTACGGGGCGGGCCGGCGGCGTAGGGGAGCGGTGGGCGGGGCCCGGGGCGGGGCCGGGTGTCCGCAGGGGGAGGAGAGGGGCGCGGTGGTCCCGGCGGGACGGCGTGCCGCCGTCTGTCAGAGGGGCGGGACGAGGCAGAGCAGGGCCGTCGCGGCGGTCAGGCCCGCCGTCAGGACCATCGCCGGGCGCGGCGGTGGCGCCGTCTCCCGCCGCAGGCGGCCCGCGACGAAGGTGACGCCCGTGGCGAGCGCGGCGCAGCAGGCCGCCGCCCAGACCGGTGCCGAGGCGGCCTCCGCGGCCGTGTGCAGGAGCAGCAGCGCACCCACCGCCTGGGTCAGCGTCGTCCGCCGCCAGGCCAGGCGGGTGCGCTCGGGCTGGAGCCCCGGCTCACGCGGGGGCCGGCTCACGCGGTGCCGCCCGCCCAGACCAGCACGGTGGTGAAGGCGGCGACCGCCGCGAGGACGGCGGCCAGCAGCGGCAGCAGCCGCGAACCGGGCAGCGGGCCGCCGCGCCGGATCGCCGACTGGGCCCGCCGCCAGTGCGGATAGGCCCGTACGGCGATGACGAAGGCCAGCAGCGCGCACACGGCGGCGAGGATCTCGCGCGCGTACGGGACGGAGAAGGGCGGGACGAGCTGGCGCACCGCCACCGCGGCGGCCAGCAGGCTGACGCCGGTCCGCACCCAGGCGAGGAAGGTCCGCTCGTTGGCGAGGGTGAAGCGGTAGTCCGGCTCGACCCCGCCGTCCGCGTCCCCGGCCCCGTACTCGTCCGCCTGCCCGGCACCCGCCCGGCCCGCGGCGGGCCCCGCCCCCCGCCTCCGCCGGGTCACGCCCGGCCGCCGGCGCCGGACGGGCCGCCCACCCGGTAGCGGGCGCCGCTGGTGGCGACGTCGACGGGGCCGTCGTACGTCGAGGCGGCCTCCCCGTGCCAGTGGGCGGTGTCGGCGAGGCCCGCGAAGTGCGACAGCACCAGGCGGCGGGCCCCGGCGGCCTTGGCCACCCGGCCCGCCCCGGCCGGCGGGGTGTGCGAGTTCTCCTGGTGGGCCAGGAAGGCCGGCGAGAATCCCCGGGCGCGGTAGTAGTCGAGGTTCACGGCCTCGTGGACGAGGACGTCGGTGCCCTCCGCCAGCCGCACCAGGTTCTCCGACTCCGCCGTGTCGCCGGAGAAGGTGACGGACCCGTACGCCGAGTCGATCCGGTACGCCAGCGCCGGGTGCACCGGCGGATGGTCGACCAGGACGGCGGTGACGGTGATCAGCTCGTCGGCGTAGACCTCGAACGGCTCGCCCGCGGCGGCGGAGCCCGGCTCGGGGGCCGCCACCTCCGTCGCCCGCACCAGCTCGGCCAGCGGCGGCCGGTCCTCGTCGCCCTCCCGGATGGCGATGTCGTAGGAGAACGCGTCCAGCGCGGAGGCGACCAGGCGGCTCGTGCCGGCCAGGTGCCGGGTGCCGTCCCGGGGGTCGGGGCCGGGGCCGATGACGCGGACGGGGGAGGAGAAGCCGTTCACCGGGCGCCCCCAGTTCCACAGCAGGAACCCGGGCAGCTCGACCACGTGGTCGGAGTGCAGGTGGGTGACGAACCCGGCCCGGAAGCGGTGACCGGCCAGCCCGGCCTCGCTCGCGGCGCGGGTGCAGCCGAGCCCGAAGTCGACGAGGTAGAAGGCGTCGTCGACGACGACCGCGCTGGCGATGCCGTGCTCGGGGCCGCGGATGGCGGGCCCGGCCGCGACGCCGAGCGTGAGGAGGTCCATGCCGCGCGGCGCGGTCAGGGGGTCGGTCACCGGAGGGTTCCTTCCGAAACGGGGGCCGCCTGGCGCGGCGTGGGGAGGTGGTGGGGACGCGCGTTGACGGTTCGGGGTTCCAGGTACTCCGCCAGCCCCCACCGGCCGCGCTCCCGCCCGAGGCCGGAGGACTTCCAGCCGCCGAACGGCGCGTCCGGCTCCACCTGCGTGTGCTGGTTGATCCAGACGGTGCCGGCCTCGATCCGCGCCGCCACCGCGTGCGCGCGGTCCAGGTCGGGCGACCAGACGGAGGCCCCGAGGCCGAACTCCTGCCCGTTCAGCCCGTCGAGGACCGCGTCCAGGCCGTCGTAGGCCACGACCGGCAGCGCGTTGCCGAACTGCTCGCCGTCGACGAGGTCCATGCCGGGCTCGGCGTCGGTGACGAGGGTCGGTTCCAGGAAGTGTCCGGGCAGGTCGCAGCCGCGGCCCCCGCCCGCCGCGATCCGCGCCCCGGCGGCGACGGCGCCGTCCACCAGCGAGCGGACGATGGCGTGCTGGGCGGCCGAGTGCATCGGCCCCATCGTCGAACCGGCCGCCACGCCGTGGCCGAGCCGGTGCCGGGAGACGGCCGCCGCCATCGCCTCGATGAGCGCGTCACGGAGCCCGCGCGGTACGTAGACCCGCTTGACGGCCATGCACACCTGCCCCGCGTTGCGGAAGGCCGAGGCGACGATGGCCTGGGCGGTGGTCTCCACGTCCGCGTCCGGCAGGACGACCGCCGGGTCGTTGCCGCCGAGTTCGAGGGTGACCCGCTTGACGGTGGCGGCGGCCTGGGCGGCGACGGCCGTGCCGACCTCCGTCGATCCGGTGAAGGAGATCTTCCGTACGCCGGGCAGGGAACTCAGCGCCACGTTCACCGCCCGCCCCGGGCTCGTGCGGCACTGGAGCACCCCGGCGGGCAGCACCCGGTTCATCAGCTCCACCAGCGCCATCGTGGACAGCGGCGTGGACGCGGAGGGCTTGGCGATGACCGTGCACCCGGCGGCCAGCGCGGGCGCGAGCTTGACGCACAGCAGGGAGACGGGGAAGTTCCACGGCGTGATCGTGCCGACCACGCCCACCGGCCGGTACTGCACCTCCACGGTGCGGTCGGCCCGGTCCGGGAGCCGCTCCACCTCGTCCCAGGCGAGTCCGGCGTAGTGCTCCAGCAGCCCGGCGCCGACCCGGAACTCGCCGACCGCCTCGGCCAGCACCTTGCCCTGCTCCAGGGAGAGCAGCCGCCCGAGTTCGTCCTCGTGGGCGCGGACCAGCCCGGCGCAGGCGCGCAGCGCGGCCCGCCGGGCCTCCCGGTCGGCGGCCCAGCCGGGAGCCGCCGCCCGCGCGGCGGCGACCGCGCGCCGCACCTCGTCCTCGCCGTGCACCGGGGCCCGGCCGACCATCTCCAAGGTGGCCGGGTCGTGCACGTCGTACGTCTCGTGGGCCATCGGGGACGCTCCTGGTGGGCGGCGGGCGACCGCGTGCCGCGCGGTCGGTCGGGTACGGGGCCGGCCGCGCGCCACGGCGGACGGGGCCGGGCGCCCGCGCCGGGACCGGGCGCCGCCGGGACCGGCTCACACGATTCCCGGGCGCCCGGCCGGGGACAAGCGGCCCATCCACTCAGTGGAAAACCGTGCCGCCCCCGCCCCGTGCCCCACGTCCGCGCGGCGGCCGGGGCTTTCCGGGGAGTGGAAAGCGCGCTTGTCAAAGGCGCCGCTTCCCCGGAGCCTCGGGTCACCGTCCGACGAACGAGTGGAAGCCATGACGAACAACACGCAGATGCCCGTGGTCGTGACCGGGGTCGCCTCCGGCATCGGCGCGGCGACCGGCCGCCTCCTCGACGCGGGGGGCGTGCCCCTCATCGGCATCGACCGGTCGGTGCCCGGCTCCTTCCCCGGCACCTTCGTCCGGGCCGACCTCTCCACCCCGGCCGGCGCCCGCGAGGCCGCGCGGGCGGTACGGGACGCCGCCCCGGACGGGCTCGCCGGGCTCGCCAACATCGCCGGCGTCCCCGGCACCGCGCCCTGGCGGACCGTGCTCGGCGTCAACGTCCTCGGCCTGCGCGAGCTGACCCGCGCCCTCGTCCCGGCCGTCCGGGTGGGCGGCTGCGTCGTCAACCTCTCCTCGGCGGTGGCCGACGGCTGGCGCCAACGCCTGGCGGAGGTACGGGAGTTCTCCCTCTCCGAGGAGCCGGAGGCGGCGCTCGACGCGGTGGCCGGCGAGGCGGAGGTGACCGGGAACGCGTACCGCTTCTCCAAGGAGTGCGTCCGCTACCTCACCGAGCACCTGGCGGCCGAGTACCTGCCCCGCGGGGTGCGGGTCGTCTCGGTCAGCCCGGGTCCGGTGGCCACGCCGATCCTCGACGACTTCAAACGCGACCACGGCGTCGCCAAGGTCGAGGGCGCGGGCGCCCTGCTCGGCCGGTTCGGGGAACCGGAGGACATCGCCCGGGTGGTGGCCTTCCTGCTGGACGACGCCGCGGGGTGGGTCAACGGCACCGACCTGCGCGTCGACGGCGGCCTGACGGCCCACCGCACGGTGGCGGAGGCGGCGGCGGGCTGAGGAGCCCCCGCATACGCGCCCCCGCCGTCCGCTACGTGGCGGGGGTCTCGCCGGGGACGGCGTGCCCACGGGCCGTGTCCTCGTCGCTCCAGGAGGGCCGGAAGCGGAGCAGGCAGAGCAGGGAGAGGGCGGAGACCAGGCCGAGGAGGAGCAGGACGGCCGTACTGCCCGCCACCCGCTGTACCAGGGGGATCAGCAGGGGAGCGATGAGGATCGGGACGCCGCTCATCAGGTTGAACAGGCCCTCGGCCCGGCCGACGACGTCCGACGGCAGGTACTTGACGACGATCATGGCGGTGACGGCGGTCATGGCCGACCGCAGGGTGAAGAAGGCGACCATGCAGACCACGAACGCCGTCGGGGACGGCAGCGCCATGAGGAACAGGGCGGCCGTCATCACGATCGCGGAGAGGGCCAGCACGGTCCGGGGACGGGCGCGGGCCCGCGCGGCGATGTAGACGCTGCCGGCCAGCGCGCCGATGTTGGCGACGGCCTGCGCGGTGCTCACCCCGCTCGCGGGCATGTGCCAGTGGTCGCGCAGGTACCAGACCATGAAGGACAGTACGCCCACGCCGCCGGCGAAGTGCAGCGGCAGCGAGGTGAGCTGCACGTACAGCACCCGTTTCTCGGCCCGGACGATGTGCCAGCCGTCCAGGACGTCGCGGCCCAGCCCCGGCCCCGGAGCGGTCGGAGCCCGCCGAGTCGCGGAAGCCGCCGCGCCCTCCGTATCAGCGCGCCCCTTGCCCGGATTCGGGCAGGGGTCCGCAAAATGTGGACCGGAATCGGGAATAAACGAAACCCCTGAGACAGATGAGAGTAAGTGGGGCCGCACGTACCGCCCCGTCTCGCCCCAAGAGCCCGCAGGAAGGGAGCGCATGACCATCACCGTCCGCGACAACCCCGAGCAGAGCCGCGATGAGATCCGTGACGGGAGGACCCCGGCGGGTCTCCCCGTCCACGGGATCACCGGCCGCAGGACCGAGGCCGTCCGTGCCGCCGTCTGCCCGCAGCCCCCGGCCCCGGCCCGGGTGAGCGGGTGATGGTGGCGACACGGAGGAAAGAGGACCCGGAGCTCCAGACCCGTGCCCGGCGGCACACGGTGGTCGCCCAGCTCTCCGGCCCGGTCCGCTCCTTCCTGAGCACCGAGGCGGGCAGCGTCGGCCTGCTCCTAGCGGCTGTTGTGGTGGCCCTGGTATGGGCGAACTCCCCCTGGTCGGAGGCGTACGCGTCGCTCTGGGCGACCGACGCCTCGTTCTCGGTCGGCGGGGCCACCCTCTCCATGGATCTGGGGCACTGGGTCAGCGACGGCCTGATGGCCATGTTCTTCTTCGTCATCGGCCTGGAAGTCCGCTACGAGGTCTCCGTGGGCGTCCTGACCGACCGTCGGCGCGTCGTGATCCCGGCCCTGGCCGGCCTCGGCGGCATGCTGATCCCGGTGCTGTTCTACCTGGCGATCGCACCCGGAGGCGAGGCCGCCCAGGGCTGGGGCGTGGTCATCGGCACCGACACCGCCTTCATGCTCGGCGCGCTCGCGATCGTGGGACCCCGCTTCGTCACGCAACTCCGCGTCTTCCTGCTGGCCATCACCGTCATCGACGACATCGTGGCCGTCGCCGTGATCGGCTTCGTCTTCTCGGACACGGTCCACCTGCGGGCCCTGCTGGTCGCGCTCGTCCTGTGCGTGGCCCTGGCCGGGCTGACCCGCCTCGGGGTGTGGCGCGCGGCCCCGTACGTGCTGATCGTGCTGGCCCTGTGGCTCGCCACCTTCCAAGCCGGACTCCACGCCTCCATCGCGGGCATGATCGGCGGTCTGCTGATCCCCGCCCAGGCCCCCGCGCGGCAGGCCGTGGAACGGGCCGCCCGGCTCTTCCGCGCCTTCCGCCAGTCGCCCCGGGCGGACGTGGGCCTGACGGCGCGCAGGGGACTCAAGCGCGCCGTCTCCGTCAACGAACGGCTCCAGACCGTCCTCCACCCCTGGACGAGCTACCTCGTCGTCCCGGTCTTCGCCCTGGCCAGTGCCGGCGTCGACCTGCGCGGCGGCGTCCTGGCCAACGCCCTGACCTCCAAGGTCACCTGGGCCGTCATCATCGGCCTCGTCCTCGGCAAGCTCATCGGTATCGGAGCCGGCGCGCTGCTTCCCGCCCGCCTCGGCCTGGGCGCGCTCCCGCGGGGTGTCGGTCCGGGCCACGTACTGGGCGGCGGTGTGCTGTCCGGGATCGGCTTCACCGTCTCCCTGCTGATCGCCCGGCTCGCCTTCGAGGACCCGCTCCTGCGCGCCCAGGCGACCGTCGGTGTCCTGCTGGCGGCCGTGTTCTCCACGGTCCTGGGCTGGGTGACGTTCCGTCTGGCCGCGGTCCTGCGCGGAGAGACCGACGCCGACCTGCCCCGTACCCTCGACCGCCCCGTCGACCCGGCCACGGACCACGTCAGAGGCCCCGCGGACGCGCCCCTGACCCTGGTGGAGTACGGCGACTACGAGTGCCCCTTCTGCGCCCACGCCACCGGTGTCGCCCAGGAACTGCGGCAGCGGTTCGGCGACCGGCTCCGCTACGTCTACCGCCACCTGCCGCTGCCCGACGTGCACCCGTACGCCGAACTCGCCGCCCGCGCGGCGGTCGCCGCCGACGGGCAGGGACGCTTCTGGGAGATGCACGACCGTCTGTTCGCCCACCAAAGCGAGCTGGAGTTCGACGACCTCGTCGGCCACGCCGCCCAGGTGGGCCTCGACATCGAGCTGTTCCTGAGGGACCTCGACTCCGACGAGACGGCCGCCCGGGTACGGGCCGACGCCGCCAGCGCCGAGGCGAGCGGGGCCGGTGGCGCCCCGACCTTCTTCATCGGGGACCGCCGGCACACCGGCCCCTCCGACGCGGTGACCCTCGCCCGGGAGCTGGAGGCGGCCCCCGCCGACGCGAACAGGCGGTAGCCCGCCCCGGCACGGGACCGGCCGCCCTCGGGAAGTCCGAGGGCGGCCGGTCCCTGTCAGCCGTCAGTTCAGTTCGGTTCAGCTCGGCTCAGTGCTGGGTTCGGTTCAGTGCTGGGTTCAGCTCAGTGCGGTGAGGGTGAGGGTGGTGGTGTAGGTGCCGGCTTCGGTGGTGGCGGGGAGGCGGAGGTCGAGTGCGGCGCCGAGGGTTCCGGTGCCCTTGGCGTGGCCGGTGGTGGCGGAGCCGAGGGTGGCGGAGGCGGTCAGGCCGTCACCGTTGTCGATGCCGGGGGCCACGGCGGTGCCGGGCTGGGCGCCTGCGCCGGCGGTGAGGACCTGGGGGGTCCAGCCGAGGTACTTGCCGGAGAGTCCGCCGGTGAAGTCGCCGACCTGGCCGGAGACGGACCAGGCGGGGGCGCCGGCGCGGGTGTCGGTGACCTTGACGGGCTTGAGGTCGCCGGTGGAGTGGAGGTAGGCGCCCTTGTTGACGGCGTCGGTCAGGGTGACCGCGCGGTCGCCGGCGTCGATGGTCCAGGTGAACTCACCGGCCTGCTCGGGCACCGTCGCCGTGATCGTCTGCTCGCCCTCCGCCTGGGCGGACAGCAGCCGCACCGGGGTCCAGGCGTCCAGCGAACGGTCGTCGAAGGTGTCCCGCCAGGTGGTGATGTCGGTCAGGCGCAGGAACGCTCCGATGCCGTAGTCGTGCCGGGGGTCGAGCTTGCCCGCCGGGACGGTCAGGGAGAGGGTGAAGGTCCCGCCGGATGCCTGCATCGGGGCGTGGTAGATCTGGCCGTTGCTGGAGTCCGGTGAGGTCGCCACCCAGTCGCGGGTTCCCGTTCGGCCTGGTTGCCACACCGTGCTGTCGAAGAGGCCGACGTCGAGCGAGTAGGTGAGGGTGGGACTCGCCCAGTCGGGCACCTGGAACCCCGCTCCCAGGACGGTGAGCCGGGTGGTGGTGTCCGGGTCCAGGGGCTTGTCGGGCAGGACCACGAGCTGCGGCTTGCCCGTGGCGGGGAAGACGCGGACGGAGAAGGGCTCGGAGACCGCCCTGGTGCCCTCGGTGTTGACGGCGACGACACGTGCCCTCGCCCCGTCGGTGTCGAGCGGGATCGCGGGGACGGTGAACTGCTGGGCGCCGCCCGTCTGGGCGAACCGGGCGCCGGACCAGGGCTTCCAGGTGGCCCCCCGGTCGTCGCTGCGTTCCAGGACCATCTTGTCGGGGGCGAGCGCGGGGTTGCCGGCGGCCCTGAACTTCACGACGGCACTGGTGCCCTGGATCGCGGCCAGATCACGGGGCGGTTCGGGGAAGGAGGGCGCGGCGTACGGCGCGGTGGTGAGGCGCAGTGCCGTGGAGACCGCCCGGCCGTCGGCGTTGGTCGCCACGATCCGGACGTGGCCGCCGTTCCAGGAGGAGTCGATGGCCGGGATGACGAGGCTCTCGCCGGTCGCCCCGGCGATGGGGGACCAGGGTCCGTTCGCGGAGGCCGCGCGTTCCCACTGGAGCGCGGCCTCCCCGTCGACCTCGGCCGTGACGGTGAGGTCGCGGCCCTCGACGTACGGCGCCGCGGCCGTGGTCGAGGGGTTGGCGAGGATGACGGGCACGTTGCGTACGTCGGGCGCGGAGTCGAAGCGGACCGCGAGGTCGTACGGCGGCTTGTCGCGGTCGGCGCCCCCACCGCTGGTGTGCCAGTAGCTGGACAGCCCCGTCTCGTACTGGAAGTCGACGAACGACTGGGGCCAGGAGCCCCAGTCCGGCTGCGACTTCTTGACCCCGGCGGGTATCGCCGAGGTGGTGGAGCGCACCCCGTCGACGAGCGGGAAGTAGTCGACGCCCGCGTAGTCGGGGGTGATCCGCACCCCGCCGGCCGGGTCGGCGGTGGAGTCCACTCGTACCCGCTCGAAGGTCGCCACGGTGACCCGGCGTTCCGGGATCTCCTCCTGGTCGGCCGGGTTGTCCGGGTCGGCGCCGATGCCGCCGCCGGTGGCGGTGAGGGTTCCGGTGCCGTCCTCGGCGACCGTCAGGGTGGGGTCCTTGAGGTACCAGGTGACCATGCCGGAGTAGGCGTTCGCGGTGAAGGCGCCGGTCCAGTCGACGGTGGCCTCTCCCGTGGTCGCGTCGGCCTTCCCGGTGCCGTGGGTGAACAGCACGCGCTGGTTCAACTGCGAGCCGGTGCCGGGGACGCACTTGGTGGCGTCCGAGACGCCCTGCGCGCTGCCGTCGGGGAACCGGTGGATGATCCGTACGTCGCCCTGCACGGCGCGGAAGTCCTGCTGGGTGCCGGCGGAGAAGAAGTTGCACCCCGAGTTGGCCGGGTTGCCGCCCTGGTAGATGGCGTTGACGCCCCACTCCAGGCTCGCGTGGGCGACCGGTCGGAGGCCGCCCGTGTCCGAGGCGACGCCGAACACGGCCGGCGTGGAGGTGGCCGACGGGCCGTGGCCGTCGTCGACGACGGCCCGGAAGAGGGCACGGTCGTCATCGGCGCCGGGGTGGACGGCGAGGGGCGCGGCGGTCGCTCCGACCGTGACCGCGGCCCCCTCGGCGGCGGCGGGGGCCGATGAAGCGGATTGCGCCGCCGGGGTGTTGACGCTCGTCACCCGTATCGCCCCGGCCGGGGGCGGCAGGGCCGGTGAGGGGGCGGCCACCGCGAACGCCGCGGCGGCGGTGATGAGCCCGACGGCAAGCCGTGCGGGGAGAGGTCTGGAACGCACCATGAAGTCCGCTCGTCGAAGGGGAATGACGCGAGGGAGGGGCTTGGGCTCGCCCCGCCGTCGCGGGGGCGTGCGACGCCGGTCCCGCCCGGTGTGCCGGACGGGGTGACCGGTGCGCGGCACGCCCTCGGGCAGCCCGTTCACCGGGCCACGAGACGCGGTCCCCGGTACGGCGACCTTGGCACCCGACCGGAGGGGCAGCGAGCTTAGGTTAGCCTAGCCTGACTCTTGAATGTTTAGGTTAGGCTCACCTAAGTTGCTCCTCAGGAGTGGAACCAACAGCGGCCTCGGCCGTGGTCGTTGCCCCACCCGGATCACGCACCACCGCGTCCTCGGCATGCCCGCGGGCGATGACGGAGGGGGAATCGACGCCCCCGTCGCCCTGATTGGAGGGAAGCCCTGTGACGGGCCACAGACCGCCCCCGCACCGCGTGCCGCCCGGCGCGGTCGCCCACGGCAGAGCGCCCGGCCGTACCCGGCCGACGCGTCGACGCACCCTGGGCGGACTGCTGTTGGTGGTACCGCTGCTCCTCAGCGGCTGCCAGGCCCCGGCCGGCGCCGCTCACGCCGGGCAGGAGTCCACGAGCCGGGCCGTCCCGTGGAGTCAGGTGACCCCGCTGGCCGACCCCCGCTCCTACCGGGGGCCCACCACGGCCACGGTCCCCGACGCGGACATCACCCCCGTGACCCGGACACCCCGCCCCGAGTTGCCGGCCACGGTGACCGACGCGCAGGGCACCAAGGTGACCGTGCGCAGCGACGACCGCATCCTCGCCCTCGACCTGTACGGCACCCTCGCCGCCACCGTCTACGGCCTCGGCCTCGGCGACCGCCTGGTCGGCCGCGACCAGTCGACGGGAATCCCCGCCGCCGCGAAACTGCCGCTGGTCACCAGCGGAGCGCACCAGTTGAACGCCGAGGCGATCCTCGCCCTGCACCCCAGTGTGCTGATCACCGACACCACGCTCGGGCCGTGGGACGCCGTGCTCCAGATCCGCGACTCCGGCGTTCCGGTGGTGGTCGTCGACTCCCGGCGTTCGCTGGAGACCGTGGGCACCCTGGTCGACGAGGTGGCGGCGGCGCTCGGCGTGCGGGCGGAGGGCGAACTGCTCCGGAAGCGGCTGGACAAGGAACTCGCCGCGGAGCAGGCCCAGATAGACAGAATCGTTCCTTCCGATGCCGCGCGCCGACCCCGCGTCCTCTTCCTCTACGCCCGCGGACAGGCCGGCGTCTACTACATCTTCGGCAAGGGCTCCGGCACCGACTCCCTCATCGCCTCCCTGCGCGCGGTCGACGTGGCCGGCGAGGCCGGCCTCTCCGGGTTCACCCCGCTCAACGCCGAGGCCATGGCCAAGGCCAGACCCGATGTGATCCTCATGATGAGCGAGGGGCTCCGCTCGGTCGGCGGCGTGGACGGGGCGCTCCAACTGCCCGGCGTCGCCCAGACACCGGCCGGGAAGCACCGCCGGATCGTGGACATGAGCGACTACCAGGTGCTGTCCTTCGGACCGCTGACCCCGCGGGTGCTGGACGCCCTGGCCCGCTCCCTGTACGCGCCGGAGTCGGTCGCCGCCGCGCCCTCCCCGGGAGCCGCGCCGTGAGCACGCTGCACACCCGCACCCCCGCCGACGGCGGCTCCGCGGCCCCGCAGGACGGCGCGGACGGACCGGAGCGCGCCGCCTCCCCGGCGCCGACCGCCCGCCTCGCCGTGTTCACCGCGCTCGTCGTCGCGCTGGTCCTCGTCACCCTCTGCTCGGCCGCACTGGGCCAGTACGGGATCGGACTCGCCGACGTGACCGCCTCGGTACTGCACCGGCTGTCCGGTCCGCTCGGGTGGGGACACCCGGTGCCCGACCCCTTCGCCGAATCGGCCCTGTGGCAGATCCGTATGCCCCGGGTCGTCATGTCGCTCGTCGTCGGTGCCGTCCTGGCGACGGCCGGGGCGCTGATGCAGGGCGTCTTCGGCAACCCGCTGGCCGAACCCGGTGTCGTCGGGGTGTCCGCGGGCGCCGCGCTGGGCGCGGCCGTGGCGATCGTCCTGGGCATCGACGCCCTGGGCCAGTTCACCGTCCCGGCGGCGGCCTTCCTGGCCGGCCTCACCTCCGTGCTGCTGGTGTACGCGCTGTCCCGGGCGGGCGGCCGTACCGAGGTCGTCACACTGGTGCTCACCGGCATCGCGATCAACGCCGTGGCCGGCGCGGGACTGGCGTTCTGCATGTTCGCCGGCAGCCAGACCGCCCGCGACCAGATCGTCTTCTGGCAGTTGGGCAGCCTCAACGGCAGCCGCTGGGCGTACGTCGGCAGCGTCGCGCCGTTCGCCGTCGTCGGCCTCGTCGGCGCCTGCCTGCTGGCGCGACGGCTGGACCTGCTGGCACTGGGCGACCGCGCGGCACGGCACCTGGGCGTCAACGTCGAACGGCTCCGGGTGACCGCGATCGTGCTCATCGCCGTCATGGTCGCCGGGGCCGTCGCCTTCAGCGGCATCATCGGATTCATCGGCCTGGTCGTCCCCCACCTCGTGCGGATGGCACTCGGCCCGGGGCACCGGGTGCTGGTGCCGGCGAGCATTCTCGGCGGAGCCGTCCTGCTGGCCGGCGCCGACATCGTCGCCAGGACCGTCATCCCGTACGCCGACCTGCCGATCGGCATGCTCACCGCCATGGTGGGCGGTCCGTTCTTCTTCTGGCTGCTGCGCACCACCCGCGCGCGGGCGGGAGGCTGGATATGAACGCGCGGGCGGTACTGGCGAGACTCACGGGACGCCGAGGACCCCTCCCCGGGCCCCCGCGGCCGGGAACGGTGGAGCTGTCCGCCCGGGGACTGGGCCTGCGGACCGGCGGCGCCTGGCTCTTGCGGGACGTGGACCTCGACCTCGCCGCGGGCTCCCTGCTCGCGGTGGTGGGACCCAACGGCGCGGGCAAGTCCACCCTGCTGTCCCTGCTGGCCGGCGACCGGTCGCCCACCACCGGGACGGTCCGCCTCGGCGGGCTGCCCGTCGCCACGGCCACCGCCGGCGAACTCGCCTGGCGCCGCGCGGTGCTGCCCCAACGCGGCCTCCTCTCCTTCCCGTTCACCGTGGCCGAGGTCGTCGCCATGGGCCGGGCGCCCTGGGCGGGCACCGAGGCCGAGGACGACGACGAGAAGGTCGTCGCCGAGGCGCTGGCCACCACCGGCATGACCGGGTTCGCCCGCCGCCGCTACCCCACGCTGTCCGGCGGGGAACAGGCCCGCGCGTCCTTCGCCCGGTCCTCGCCCAGAGCACCCCGGTGCTGCTCCTCGACGAACCGACGGCCGCTCTCGACCTGCGCCACCAGGAGGAGCTGATGCGGACGGCACGGGACCGTGCCGACAGGGGACACGCGGTGCTGGCCGTCCTGCACGACCTGCAGTTGGCCGCCGCCTACGCCGACGAGATCGCGGTGCTGCACGCCGGACGGCTGGTGGAACGGGGCCGGCCCGAGTCGGTGCTCACCGAGCCACTGCTCGAAGAGGTCTACCAGCTTCCCATCGAGGTGCTCCGGCACCCCGTCACCGGCTCGGTGCTGGTCGGACCCCGACGGAACAGCAAAGGAACACCCACACCATGACCAGTTCCCTCCCTCTTGTCCCACCACCGTCCCCACGACCGAGAACCCTGCTGCGCCGGGTCGGGGCCGCGGCCCTCACCTCCCTGGGCGTACTGGCCGCCGTCCTGGTGCCGGCACCGCCCGCCTGGGCCGCGGCCCGGGTCACGACGCAGGAGACGACGGCCGATCCGGAGTACGCCACCACGCTCCACCTGCGGGGCACCGGCTTCCAGTCCGTCAAGAACGGCTTCGGCGGCGTCTACGTCCTCTTCGGCACCGTCAGCGGCACGTGGCGGCCCAGCCAGGGCGGCACCAGCGGTGTCGACTACGTCTACGTCCAGGACTCCGAGACCAAGGACAACCACGGCTACCAGCGCTTCGTGGCCTTCCCCGGCGACCCGACCGCCTACGCGGCCAACGGAGGCACCCTCGCGGCGGACGGGACCTGGGCGGCGACGCTCGTCGTGCCCGGGGCCGTCTTCCCCGCCAAGGGCCGTGACGGAGGCATCCGCCAGATCGACTGCCGCACCGTGCAGTGCGGAGTGATCACCATCGGCGCGCACGGTGTGGCGAGCCCCGGTAACGAGACCTTCACCCCGATCGACTTCGCCACCCCCAAGCGGCCGGCACCCGCGAAGAAGGAGGCGAGCCCGGACCCGTCCCCGACGAAGAACGCGGCATCGGCCACCGAGACGCCCGACGCGAGCCCGTCCGCGACGCCCGCGCAGGAGACCACCGGCTCACCGGCGGCCACAGCCGCCACCGACGCCGCCGCCACCGACACCACCGACGCCCAGGCGTCGTCCGCGCCGGCGGACACGGTGGTCGGCGCCACCTCCGTCACCGGAGTCGGCCGCCTGGCCGCCGCCGTCGGCGGCGCGCTGGTCGTCGTCACCCTGACCATCCTCTGGCTGCTGCGCCGACGCCGGCGCCGCACAACGTCCGTGAAGGCGGGAGAGCAGTGAGTACCAGTACCGGAAGAAGCGCTCGCGGCGGCATACGTACTGCCCCCGTACGCCGCGGCCTCGCGTCGGGTTTCGCGTCCGGCCTTGTCGGCCTGGTGGTCGGTGCGGTGTCGGTGGCGGGTGTGGTGGTCGGGGGTGCCGGGTCGGCGTCCGCGGCCGAGGTGACGGTGTCGGACGCGTCGTTCGCGTGGGGGCTCAGTGGTGAGCAGGGGGGTGGTGCTTTCTTCGGGGGGTGCAACTTCCTGTCGGCGGGCAAGGCCGGTGATTCGGGTTCGAGCCGGCTGTGGTCCGAGGGGGACGGGTTCTATTCGACGGCGTCGGGTGATGTCACGGTGGAGAAGCCGGACAGCGCGGGTGTGTTCTCGCAGCCGACGTGGGCGACGAAGTGCCAGGACTCCAAGGGCGCTGCGGTGTCCGCGGGTTCGACGAGTTCGCTGACGGGGAACCGGGTGGTCTTCCGTGCCGGTTCCGGGACGGTGGACACGGCGGCGAAGACGGCGACGATCCGTTGGAAGGGGTCGTTCACGTCGGTGTTCTATGGGGGGCTGACGTATTGGTCGGCGACGGACCCGACGTTGACGGTGAAGGCGGACGGGACGGGGACGCTGACGGCGACGGCGTCCGGTTATGGCGCGGACATGAATGATCCGGGCAAGTGGGTCCCGCTGCCGGAGACGACGGTGACGCTGGCGAATCTGAGTGGCGTGGAGGTGGGGGCTTCGGGCTTCACGGTCACTCCGGATTATCTCGGGGTCTCGGTGAGTGTTCCGGCCGGTGCGACGGGGCAGCCTGCCAAGTCGGAGGGGAACAAGGGGTATTGGGGTTCGTTCCCGCAGAGTTTCGTGGACTTCCAGCAGTTGACGGGGCAGTCCTCGTACTGGTTCACCTCGGGCGGTGCGCGTGACGCGGCCAAGCCCGCCACCCCCCTGACCGTCGCCTACACCGCGGCGGGAGCCACACCCGAGCCGACCTCCGGCGAACCGGGCACCTCGCCCACCCCCACGCCGCCCGGGACCACCTCGTCCCCGGACGCCCCCGACCCCACCCCGTCGGCGGACCGGCCGACGCCCACCGACGGCACACCGACCACCGCGCCGACCAGCGCGTCCTGCGAACTCACCGATGGGATCAAGGGCGGCAGCCTGACCTGGGGCTTCAAGAAGAGCTTCCGCTCCTACGTCGGCACGCCGGCGGGCAACAGCATCACCGCCGGCGACGGCCTGAAGATCCTCGCCCAGGACCAGGCCGTCGCGGGGAAGGCCGGTACGGGCACCTACCAGTGGCCCTTCGCGTCCAGTTCCGCGTACAACTCCGCCGACGACTTCACCGTCCGGTACGCGGGCAGCATCACGTACGACTATCCGGCCCACTACTTCAAGATCGTGATCGCCAAGCCGCGGCTGACCGTCCAAGGCAAGACCGGCACCCTGTACGCGGACGTGAGCCTGACCGTCAGCTCTCCGGGCGCCACGCCGACGACCAACGCCCGTAACGATGTCGCCCTGGCCTCCCTGGACCTCTCCGGCAGCACCCCGGTGACCGGTTCCGCCGGGATCACCCGCACGATGCGGACCGCCATCCAGGACACCGAGGCGTTCACCTTCGACGGAAACAGCTTCTACCAGAAGGGCCAGGAGCTGGACGACGCCACCGTGCTTCTGTCCGGCTGCGCCGGAACGGGGCCCGCCACCGGCACGGACGGACCCGGGGCGGGCACGGGAGCGGGCGGTTCCGCCGGCGGGCAGGGCACCGGCGGCGCCGGTGACGACTCCGCCCTCATCCCCGACCTGAAGGTCCGGCCCGACGAGGTGGGCCAACTGGCCCGCACCGGCGCCGACGACCGCACCACCGCGGCAGCCGCCCTCGGCGCCGTCGGCTGTGTGACCGCCGGCCTCGCCATGGTCGTCCTCACGCGGCGACACAGGAACAGCCCAGCCGTACGCCGCTGAGCCCACGAGCCGCAAGGGGCCGGGCCTGCCTGCCCGGCCCCTTGCCCAGCGGGACACACCAGGTGTCCCGACCGATTCTCTACAGGAGAGAAGAAACAAATGTATCGAATGACTACGCACAGAACCGGCGCACAGAGCACCGGCTCCCGCGTGGCACGCGTCGGCGGTCGTGGCCTTGTCGGCCTGGTGGTCGGTGCGGTGTCGGTGGCCGGTGTGGTGGTCGGGGGTGCCGGGTCGGCGTCCGCGGCCGAGGTGACGGTGTCGGACGCGTCGTTCGCGTGGGGGCTCAGTGGTGAGCAGGGGGGTGGCGCTTTCTTTGGGGGGTGCAACTTCCTGTCGGCGGGCAAGGCCGGTGACTCGGGTTCGAGCCGGCTGTGGTCCGAGGGGGACGGGTTCTATTCGACGGCGTCGGGTGATGTCACGGTGGAGAAGCCGGACAGCGCGGGCGTGTTCTCGCAGCCGACGTGGGCGACGAAGTGCCAGGACTCCAAGGGTGCTGCGGTGTCGGCGGGTTCGACGAGTTCGCTGACGGGGAACCGGGTGGTCTTCCGTGCCGGTTCGGGGACGGTGGACACGGCGGCGAAGACGGCGACGATCCGTTGGAAGGGGTCGTTCACGTCGGTGTTCTATGGGGGGCTGACGTATTGGTCGGCGACCGATCCGACGTTGACGGTGAAGGCGGACGGGACGGGGACGCTGACGGCGACGGCGTCGGGTTATGGCGCGGACATGAATGATCCGGGCAAGTGGGCTCCGCTGCCGGAGACGACGGTGACGCTGGCGAATCTGAGTGGCGTGGAGGTGGGGGCTTCGGGCTTCACGGTCACGCCGGATTATCTCGGGGTCTCGGTGAGTGTTCCGGCCGGGGCGACGGGGCAGCCTGCCAAGTCGGAGGGGAACAAGGGGTATTGGGGTTCATTCCCGCAGAGTTTCGTGGACTTCCAGCAGTTGACGGGGCAGTCCTCGTACTGGTTCACCTCGGGCGGTGCGCGTGACGCGGCCAAGCCCGCCAGCCCCCTGACCGTCGCCTACACCGCGGCGGGCACGGACTCGGGCCCCGCCGAGGGCGAGCAGACGATCACGGCGACGGTGCCGGAGCAGGCCGGTGAGTTCACCTGGACCATCGACGCCAGTGACCGCGCGGTCACCCTGACCGACGCCGTCAACAAGGGCGCCTACCTCCACTCCACCGGCGACCTCAAGCCCGTCAAGGTCACCGACACCCGCGCCGGCGCCCCCGCCTGGTCCGTCTCCGGCCAGGTCGGCGACTTCACCGGCGGACTCTCCGGCAAGTACCTCGGCTGGACCCCCCAGGTCCTCACCGCCGGCGCAGGCGCCCAGCCCGGCACCGCCGTGGCCTCCGGCATCGACAACGGTGACGGCCTGACCGCCTCCGCCACCCTCGGCTCCGCCACCACCGGCCACGCCAAGGGCACCGGCACCCTCGGCGCCGCACTCGACCTCCGCCTCCCCGCCACCACCGAAGCCGGCACCTACACCACCACCCTCACCCTCACCGCACTGAGCTGAACCCAGCACTGAGCTGAACCCAGCGCTGAGCCGAACCGAGCCGAACTGACGGCTGACCCAGCACCCCGGCACGACCCCCGCCCCCAAGGGGGCGTGCCGGGCCCACGGCACATCGCGTGCACCGGTCCGTCCCCGCGCGGGGACGGACCGGCCCGCGAGCACAGAGAGAGCCCCATGACCAGGAGACCCGCCAGAGCGGTGGCACCGCGCCGCCTCCTCACAGTCCTGCTGACAGCCCTGATGAGCGTGGTGTGGATGCCGGCGGCCGTCATGGCCGCCCCCGCGACGACGACCTCCCCGCCACCGGCCGAGAAGAACCAGATCACCTGGGGCGCCGCGCCGGCCGACACCCCCGTCGGCAAGGGGCGCAGCCGGTTCACGTACGACCTCGCTCCCGGCTCCCGCGTCACCGACGCCATCGCCGTGGTGAACCGCAGCGACACCACCATCAGGCTGCGGGTCTACGCCAGCGACGCCTTCACCACCCCGAGCGGTGGCATCGACCTCCTCTCCGGTGACAGGAAGCCGAGCGACGTCGGTTCCTGGATCAGGATGAAGTCCACGACGCTCACCCTGAAGAGCCAGCAGACGGAGGTCGTGCCCTTCACCCTCACCGTCCCCGCCGACGCCACGCCGGGTGACCACTCCGGCGGGGTGGTCACCTCACTGATCACCGAGGCCCAGGGGACGACCGTCCGGCTCGACCGTCGGCTCGGCTCCCGCGTCCATCTGCGCGTCACCGGCCCGCTCAGCCCCTCGCTCAAGGTGAGCGACCTGCACGCCTCCTACGACGGCACCCTCAACCCGGCCGGCAGCGGCAGCCTGCGCCTCACCTACACCGTCACCAACACCGGCAACGTCCGGCTGAAGGCCCGCCAACTGATCCGGACCAAGGGGCTCTTCGGGCTGATCGGCCAGGACGCCCGCATCGCCGACCTGCCGGAGATCCTGCCCGGCAACTCACTGACCCGTACCGTCACCGTCACCGGCGTGTGGCCCACCGTCCGGCTCGACGCCGACGTGATCCTCACCCCGGCGGCCCCGGACGACCAGCCCGTCCCCCGGGCCGGACAGGCGTCCGCGGGGCGGTCGCTCTGGGCCTGGCCCTGGGGGCAACTGATCACACTCGCGGTCCTCGCCGCCGCGGCCGGTGCCTACGCACTGCTGCGCAGGCGCCGCAGGCGCAAGGTCGAACAGGCCGTCAACGCCGCCGTCGCCGAGGCCCTCGCCACCGCGAAGAGCGACTCGGACACGGCACCGTGACCGGCGCGGGCCCGGCGGCGCGGGCGCGGTCGCGGGCTGCCGGAGTCATGCCTTACCCCTCTGGAGGGCCCATGAGTGCAGCCACCCGGCGCCTGGAACCGATCCCGGCGGAACGTGCCCGCTCCCTGCTCGAGACGGCCCGCTCCCTGACCATCGTCACGGAATCCCGTCGCGTCGAGCGGGTGGGACTGCGTGCCGTGGACCCCAGCGGGCGGCTGGCGCTCGCCGACCCCGTCGACGACCGTCTGCGCGTCGAAGTGGCGCGTGCGCGAGAGGGCGAACTCGTCGGCGTCGCCGAGGTCACCGATGTCGCCCCCACACCCGTGAGGGACCGGGTCCGCGCGCGGCTTACGCTGGGCGGCCACCTCACCGCGGCCGACGGCAGGCAGGGTGGAGCGCTCTGCTTCGTCCCCGAGCGGGCCGCCCTCCGTGAGGCGGGCCGGACCGTCCCCCTCGGCGTCGACCAACTCGCCCTGGCCAGGCCCGACCCGCTGGCCTCGTACGAGGCGGATCTGCTCGCCAACCTCGACGCCGCCCGGACCGGCATCGCCGCCCGGCTGGCGCGGCTGCTGCCGTCGCGGCATCTGGTCGGGGTCGTCCGCGTCCGCCCGGTACGCATCGACCGCTACGGGCTGGTGCTGCGTCTGGAGCGCACGCGGACCGATCACGACGCCCGCCTGGGCTTCCCCTCTCCCGTGAGCCACCCCGGAAAGGCGGTCCGTGAGATCCGCTCCCTGCTGGCGCGGGCGGCCACCTCCACCCGCGGCCCTGTGTGTCCCTGCCCGGCGGGCGAGTGATGCGGGGTCACCCCCCGACTGATACCTTAGGTTAGGCTAACCTTACTTACTGGCCTGGAGGCCGCATGCGCCGTTCCCGTACCCAGGTGCCGACAGCAGCCGAGCGCGTGCACTCCATCCTCGCCGCCGCCCATTCGATGACCGTGGTGAGCGGCGGGCGGAGTGCGGAAGTGCACCGGCTCGGCGGCGCCGCGGCCATGAGCCGTTTCCATCTGCACGCTCCGTGCGAAGAGGCCGTCACGCAGCCGTCCGGCATCCCCGTCCGGCTGGACCTCACCGACGTCGCCCCCACGCCGGTACGCGACCGGCTGCGGGCCCGGGTCACTTTGACCGGAGTGCTCGCCGACCCGTACGACCCCGGGGCCGCGGACCACACGTGCATGCAGTTCGGGCAGAGCGTGCTGGAGGACGCCACCGGGCGCACGCTCGTCACCTTCGAGGAACTGGAAGCGACCGAACTCGACCCCCTGGCCCTCAGCGAAGCCGCCCTGCTGAACCACCTCGTCGACGACCACGGCGAACTCGTCCCCCTGCTCCTGCGCCTCGTCCGTCCGCTGCCGGAAACCGGCGTACTGCGAGCACTCCCCGTCGCCATCGACCGGTACGGCCTCACCCTGCGTCTCGAATACCGGCACGGCCACCGTGACGCCCGGCTGCCGTTCAAGACACCGGTGACCCACCCTGAACACACCGGTCAGCAGGTGCAGGCGCTCCTCGCCGCGGCCCGCCGCCTCTCCCGCACGGGCCGCCCGCTCTGACCTTCGGTGGTCCGGCCACGGGGGCCCGTCGGGATCGGCGGCGCCACTGGTCGTCCTCGCGGTAGGCGGAATGCGGCGTACCGCCCTGCCGAAGGGGCAGCCCGCGGCGCATCAGGCGTCCTCGCCGCCCATCTGCCGCTGCAACTCCCACAACGACTTGAAGAGCCCCGGCACTTGGGTGAGTTGGGCGTAGGTGCCCTCCTGCACGATCCGCCCCCCGTCCAGGACGACGATCCGGTCGGCGACGGCCACGTTGGCGAGCCGGTGCGTGATCAGCAGCACGGCCCGGTCCTTGGCCAGCTCACGCAGCCCGGAGAAGACCCGGTGCTCCGCGCGTGCGTCGAGGGCTGCCGTGGGTTCGTCCATCACCAGCAGCGCCGCCCGCCGGTGGAAGGCGCGAGTGAGAACGAGCCGCTGCCACTGCCCGCCGGAGAGCTGCTGCCCGCCGAACCACTCACTGGTCAGGAGGGTGTTCAGACCGGAGCGGAGGCCCGGCAGCAGCTCGGCGGCCCCGGACGCCTCGCACGCGGCGAGGAGCGCGGCATCGCTGGTGTCGCCCTGCCCGAAGGTGATGTTGTCGCGCATCGTCAGCGGCAGGTAGGTGAACTTCTGTGGGACCAGGGCGACGTGTTCCCACGCCTTCCAGGGGTCCAGGTCCGCCGTGGTGGCGTGGTCCCAGGCCACTTCGCCCTCGGTGGGCAGCAGCAGCCCGCACAACAGGCGGGAGAGGGTCGTCTTGCCGGAGCCGTTCTCCCCGACGAGGGCCACGATCTCGCCGCGCCGCACGTGGAGGGAGACGCCGCTCAGGCTGTCCTTCGGGGCGCGGTCATAGCGGTAGGTGACGTCACGGACCTCGAAGCGCTCGGGGACCGAGGACAGGGGCGCGGTGCCGCGGGAGTCGGCCATGGCCTGGCCGTGGGCGTTGTCGAGGAAGTTCTGCCAGTCCTGCACGTACCAGCCGGTGCGCACCAGGCGGGCCCCGCCGTTGATGATGCCGCGCACCGAGCCGGTGGCGGTCTGGAGGGCGAAGACGGCGCCGCCTCCGGCCGCCAGGCTCATGCGGCCGGAGGCCAGGAGCCACAGCAGCGCCGCCCACACGGCCGTCGAGGCGATCCCACCGGCGACCGCGCCGGCCAGTCCCATCCGGGCGCCGGTGTTCGCGGCCTTGCGTTCGGCCGCGTTGACGGAGGCGGCCAGCTTGCGGTACCGGCCGGTCAGGAAGGGGCCGGCCAGGCAGGCGCGCATCTCCTCGCTGGAGTCCATGTAGGCCATGTGCCAGCGCAGCTTGCTCAGCATCCGGCGGCGCCCGGAGGTCTCCAGGCCGGCGAGGTAGATCACGCGCGCGGAGCGGACGTACGCGGCGGCCTGCGGCAGGCAGGTGAGGAAGAGGAGGGGAAGGAGCAGCGGGTGCAGGACGGTCAGGACGGCGGCGCCGGCCGCGAGCGTGGCGGTCGCCGCGAGGACGTCCTGCGCCTCCTCCACGAGGTCGGGGGTGACCTGGGCGCCGCGGTCGGCGATGTCGTAGGCGTCGTTGTAGCCGGGCTTGTTGTTGGCGGCCAGTTCCGCGCCGAGCGCGGCCTCGATCATCGTCAGCTCCGCCGCCCGGCCGAGCACGGGGCGCAGCCGCGCGGTCAGCCAGACGACCGCGATGCCCAGCAGTGCGCGCAGCCCGGTGGCGGCGGCGATGACGGCCAGTCGCGGGGCGGCTTCCCACAGCCGCTCGGTGATGTCGCCGGAGGAGATCAGCGCGGTGATCGTTCCGGTGACGGCCAGGAGGCCGAGGGCCGCGAGGACGCCCGTCCCGATCTGGCACACCAGCAGACCGATGGTCGCGCCCCGGTCCACCCGCCAGGCCATCCGCACCGAGCGCAGCACGAGCGCGGGCAGGCGCCGCGCCATGGTGCGGGTGGTCAGCAGGGAGCCGGCCTGGAGCCGGGACGCGTCGCGGTAGAGGTATTCCTCCTCTCGAACACCGCCCTCCTGTGTCTCGTCCTCCTGCGAGGTGCCTTTCGGCGGCTGAGGTGGCTGATCCTGTGTGATGGCCGAGGTCATCGATCCCCCTAGGACGGTCGCTGCGGCGGAGTCGTGAGGACCAACGACCCGGCACCGATATCGAACACACGTCATTCGGTCGTACCGGGAGTCCCCAACCGCCTGCCCGAGGGAGCACTACGGGCCCGGGACACCAGGTCCCGCTTGAAGGCACTCCGGGCAACGGGTGGCCGAAACGCCGACGTCGTCCCGATCCCGCACCCGCGGACCGGACGAACTACTCGATGCGCCGGGAAACCATGCCGGAAGCCGTTCGCCGTCCGAGTCGCGTCGTGTCAGCGTCCCGGCGCCATGAACGGTGATCACGAGCGGGATGCGGCTCTGGCACAGGCGATACGGCTGCGCCGGCAGGGGCAGAGTGGGCAGGCCCGGGAGCATCTGTTGATGTTGGCACAGCAGTATCCACACGATGTCGAGATCGCCTAGCAGACGGCCTGGGTACATGACCTGCTCGGCTTGGAGGACGAGGCCGCCCCCTTCTACGAGCGGGCGCTGGCCGGTCCACTATCACCGACAAGGTCATGGACGGCATGGCCGAGTGGCAGAACCGGCCCCTCGACGTCGTCTACCCGGTCGTCTTCATCGACGCGATCCACGTGAAGATCCGCGACGGTGCGGTGGCCAACCGGCCGATCTACGTGGCTCTCGCCGTCACCGCGGAGGGCCGACGGGACATCCTGGGCCTATGGGCCGGCGACGGCGGTGAGGGCGCCAAGCACTGGATGGACATCCTCACCGAGATCAAGAACCGCGGCGTGAACGACGTCCTCATGCTGGTCTGCGACGGTCTCAAGGGCTTGCCCGACGCGGTCGAGACCGTCTGGCCCAGGACGATCGTGCAGACCTGTGTGGTCCACCTGCTGCGGAACTCCTTCCGCTATGCCGCCCGCCAGGACTGGGACACGATCGCTCGTGTTCTCAAGCCCGTCTACACCGCGCCGACCGAAGAGGCCGCACTCGAGCGGTTCGCCGAGTTCGCCGACACCTGGGGCAAGAAGTACCCGGCGATCGTCCGGCTCTGGGAGAACGCATGGGAAGAGTTCACCCCATTCCTCCGCTTCGACACCGAGATCCGCCGCATCGTCTGCACCACGAACGCGATCGAGTCCGTGAACGCCAGGATCCGGCGGGCGGTCAAGGCACGCGGGCACTTCCCGAACGAGACCGCCGCCTTGAAGTGCGTCTACATGGCCATCATGAGCCTGGACCCCACCGGCAAGCGCCAGGCCCGCTGGACCATGCGCTGGAAAACCGCCCTGAACGCCTTCGACATCACCTTCGGCGGCCGACTCTCCGCAGCCCGTCAGTAACCCCAACCACCCTGGTTACACCGCTCGTTTGACAGACCCGTCAGCGGACTGTCCGGAGCAGGGCCCTGACGTGTGCCGCTGAGCGCAGGGTGCAGTTGCCTCTGTTTATCGCCCTACCTGGTCCCGACCGCCGAGCATCATGAAGCGTACAACTTGCGTCAAACCCCAACCAAGTACTTGCTCATATCGGATAGGCGGACCGAATTGCCCCTCTTTCAACCTGCTTCGAGGCGCCGGCCGTGGCGTCGGCGTACGACGATCTTCTGCGCAGCGTCGGTTCCCTCGCTCACGACCACCTTCCCCGCAGGGGCCTGCGCCCCTTCCGGGCCCCCTATGCTGCCGAGGACACCAGGAGGACTGAGGTCCGGGTACGGGGAGATCGCCGAACCAGTGCAGGGTTCACACGATCCGGACCACCCTGTATTGCGCGGGCACTCGCCAAGAACGATGCTCTACTCCTCAGGCTTGAACCCTTGCGTGTGCTGGTCGGCGGGGCGAATGGCGTATATCACCGCAGGCGGTGAGAGCGGGTCGGGCACGACAGTGCCCAGGAAGCGCCCCGGAGGCTGGACGGGGGTGGGATGGGGCTGAGGAGGTGGATCGGGGGTCCGGCTGTTGTCGTCGAGTAGCAGGGTGAGCAGCGGGCCGTTCAGGGTGTCGGTGTCGAGCACCGCGTCCGTGTGCAGGGCTACGGCTTTCAGTACGGGTACCAGGCCGGGATACTCCGTGCCCGCCGCGTCGAGCTGTTGTTGCACCATGTCCCACCAGGGGTGAGGCGCGGGTGGTCTGGTGCCGGCGAAGCCGGGTTCGAAACGCTCGATGCACTGCCCGTCACGCCAGTACGCGAAGCTGTTCATGCCATCGCCGCCCCGTAGGACGCTGAAGGTCTCGGTGCCTTGCGACAGTGCCGACAGCGGGCCAGGCATCGCGCCCATGAGCCCGTATTCCTCAAAGCAGAACGCCCACGCGTCCAGGGTCCCGGCCCGCAGCACAGAGCCCTCTGTCCCGCTGAGCTGAGCGGCTTGTTGCCGAGTGAGGAGTCGGGCGGTTCGGCTGTCGGCTCCGTACCGGGCAAGGACGTCGTGAGGTGTGATGCCGCGGGTGAGGCTCGCGCACCACATCCCCATGCCAGGATCGGCAGCCCATGCCCACTGCGTGGGCGAGGACTCTTCCACGTGATCTCCTTCAAGCTTTTCAGAGGAGGGCCCCGGGAGTCATTCTCGGGGCCCTCCTCGGTGCGCAGTAATCAGGCGACGACGTTGACGTTGTACTTCTCGGTGTCCAGGACGCGCTGGCTCTTCACGAAGGCCCCGTACTTGCCGCCGGCGGACTGGTTGGCCGGCAAAGCGACATGAGCCCGTACACACGGCTCGTTGAAGGTGACCGGCTTGTCCGTACGGGCCTCGTAGAGCATCCACTGGCCGTTCTGGAACAACGGGAGGATGTCGGCACACAGAGCACCGTCGGTGCCCCCCTCGAACGAGCCGGCGAAGGGGAACTCGTCGCACGAGTCATCCGGTACGTACTGCGGGAGCAGGGCGAACGGGTCACTGCTCTGGGCCCCACACGTACGTGCCCGGTTGGCATCGTTGAGCCCATCCGCCCGGCTCAGCGGAGCCCAGCCACGTAGGTTGGCCTGGGCAAAGCCGTAAGCGGCCGCTGCCGCGCCGTGATTGGGGTCGGAGAGCGAGTACTCCAGAGTGGCCCTTCTTTCGGGGATGACACATCCCGGCGTTGCAAGCTCTGCATCGCATCGCAGTTTCGCCTGGACTGGGCTGTCCCAGTTGACGTTGGGCTGCGTGGGAATGCTGCCGGTGGTGGTGACGTACATGTGGTACTTCGTCTGGAAGCTGTCCGACGCACCGGCAGTGACGTCGTGCAAATCCCTTTCGAGGCGGCGGTAATCGGCGTCATTGACCCGCAGTGCCGCAATGCGCTTGCGCTCGGCCGCCTGCTCCCGACGCTGCGCCTCGGCCTCGTCGATACGACTGAGGATGCGCCGCACCACCCGGGCCCGCAGCTTGCCCATCCAGAACAGCAGTCCCAGCAGCACCGAGAAGAGTGCCACGGACGCGACGGCGACCGATACGCGCGTGACCGTCCCGGTCACCAGCAGCGTCACGCCGGGCCCGAACGCGAGTTGCTCGGGTGGCCCGATGGGCAGGGCCACGGCGAACGTGACCACCGGGAGCGCCAGGGCAGCCAGCGGCAGCAGCCAGACCGTGCCGAGCAGCAGCAGCCCGAGGTAGCCGACGTCGTCCCAGCCCACCTCGGCGGACCGGTGCTCCCGCTCCACCTCCCGGTCCGCCTCGGCGGACCGGTGTGACGGGTCCCCGGGGTCGCCGCTGACCGAGTGGGCGAGCAAGCGCTCCAGGTCGGCGAGGGCCCGCAGCAGCGGCAGGCTGAACGACATGCCGTCGCGCAGGACCGCCATCCGGGCCGGCACCTGCCGCAGCACCTCGCCCAAGGTGTGGTCGGTCCCGGACGGCCGCCGCCGCGCCGCCGGAACGGCCCACCGGACCACCGCCGCCGCACCGCGCACGGCGACGACGACCGCTGTCGGCAGGCCGACGAGCAGGAACCACGACACGGCGCGCAGCGCCAGGGAGGCCGCCAGGAGGGGGACCAGCAGCAGGCCGACCAGACTGCCCACGGAGAGGTAGATCAGGCCAGCGGCCAGCCGGTAAGGAGTCGGGAGCGTCACGGGACTACGGACCATGGTGTGTCAGTCGGTTCTGTTCTTCAGCCTCTCCAAGCCCCGCAGATAGTCCAGTACCGCCAGCACCCGGCGGTGGTTCTCACCCGAATTGGGAATCCGCAACTTGCCGAGGATCGACGTGACGTGCTTTTCTACTGCGCGTTCGGAAATGCCGAGCCGGTTCACAATTCCGCTGTTGGTCAGCCCCGTCGCCATGAGTTCGAGCACTTGGCGTTCGCGCGGCGTCAGCAGTTCGGTGGCGCGCTTCTCGCGCGGACTTCCGATGAACTGCTTGAAGATGTCGGAGTCCAGGACGGTTTCCCCGCGCCGTACCCGGTGCAGGGCGGAAAGGAATTCCTCGAAATCCCCGACGCGCTGCTTCAGCAGGTACCCTGTCCCCGTCGGCGCGTCCCGGACCAGCTCCTCGGCGTAGGTAGGCTCCACGTACTGGGAAAGGAGCAGAACTGCGGTGCCGGTGCCGAGATTCTGTATCTCCAAAGCGGCGCGTATGCCCTCGTCCGTGAATGTGGGCGGCATGCGGACATCCATGATGACCACGTGCGGCCGGGTGGTCCGGACGACTTCCAGTACCCCCGTGGCGTCGCTCAGCGAAGCGACCACCTCGATTCCTTCGTCCGCCAGCAACCTCGCCATTCCGGCTCGCAAGAGCGCGGAATCCTCGGCGATCGCGACGCGCATGGAGACTCCTGCTCGCTAGGATCGTGCCAACCAACCGCCGGGCATGCGCCGCCCAAAGGTGAAGGGAATTGGAGCTGTGTGGGGGGCATCAGCATAGGCGCGGCACGATGGGTGACGCTACGCCGAGCGCCGCGTGACCACGGGCGGACGGACCTACTGGCGGGAAGTGACCATCGTGACGCCGGCTTGCCGGAGCAAACGGCCGGTCGCCGCCAGGCTCACCACCACGCCCACGAGCACGCACGCCGCGGTGAGCGCCGCGAGCATCCCCCACTCCACGCTCAGCGGCGCCTCACCACCGAACACCGTGAGCGATCCCTGATAGGCCCGCGCTCCCACCGCGACCACTCCCGCCGCGATCAGCACGCCCAGCGCAGAGGCGGACAGCGTCTCCCACAGCGCCATCCGGCGCACCTGTCCCACGCTGACGCCGAGCATCCGCATGCCCGCGATCTCCCGTCCGCGCCGGCTGTACGACATCACCAGCGTGCCCGCCACCGCGATCAGCGCGTACAGCGACGCGGGCACCGTCAGCACCGCCAGTACCAGCCGGTTGAGCCGGTCCTGGTCGGTCGCGGCTTCGCCGAACCACTGTGCCGACGGCACCACCCTGACCCGGTCCGCGCCCACGCGCGCGGTCAGCTCAGCGGCCACCGCCCGCGCCGAGCCCGCGGCCTCCTTGTCGAGCAGTACGGCGGCACGCGACGGAGCCGGGGCCGGGGCCGCGCCCCGCGAACCGGGCGGCAGCAGCAGTGGGGGCACGGCCGACCCGCCTTCCAGCACCGCCACCACGCGGGCCTTGACTGGCCGGCCGCCGAACAGTCCGTACGTCACCGTCGATCCCGCGCGATACCCGTACCAGTCGGCGAACTCCCGCGACACGGCGATGGTTCCCGGCCGGAGCGGACCGGGGGATCCGTCGACCACGGTGATCCGGTGGGTACGGGCCAGTGTGGTCGGGTCCGCGATCGCCGCCTGTTCCTTCCACACCGAGTCCGGGCCCGCCACCGCCACCTCCAGCGCGGCGGGCGCCGAGACGGCCGTCACCCTCGGGTCGGCACGCAACGCCGCTACGTCGTCCGTGCTCAGCTCGTCGCCCCGGGCGGGCTCCACGACGAGTTGTGCGACGGTACGCGCCCGGTCGTCCGCCTCCGTCGCCGCGCCCGTGGTGGACAGCACCGTGGTGAAGGCGCCGACGATCGCGAGGATCGCCAGCACTGGCCCCACCAGGGACGCCGTACGCCGCCGCGACGTGCGCACCGACTCCGCGGCCAGGCGCCCGGCCACCGGGTCGGCCCAGCGCAGCGGCAGCGCCATCAGCCGCAGCAGAGGCGGCAGATACACCGGTCCCAGCAGCGTGGCGGCGACGGCCAGTGCCATCATGCCGAACAGCGCCAGCGGAGTTGCCGCCTCCGCCCCGGCGCCGGGGGCCAGCGCCAACATCACCGCACCGGTCACGAGCATCAGCACGCCCATCACTCCGCGTCCCGCCGTCATCGTCCGGGCGTCCAGGTCCGCCTCGCGCAGCGCCTCCGTCGGGCGCACCCGGGCGGCCCGTCCCGACGCGGCCAGCATCCCCAGCACGGCCATGAACAGACCGCTGCCCGCCGCGAACACGAGCGGCCAGAACAACGGTCCCGGTCGCAAATCGACCGGCGACAGGCCGGTGCCGTTGAGCGCCTCCACGGCGACCGGCGCGGCCCCGGCGGCGACCGCGCACCCCGCGAGCGCGGCGGGCACCGCCACCGCCAGTGACTCGCCCAGCACCATCCGGCGCACCTGCGGCCCGCCCGCGCCCACCAGGCGCAGCAGTCCCATGTCGCGGCGGCGCAGGGCGATACCGAACGCGCATGTGCCGACGATGACGAACACTGTCACGAACGCGGACACCACCCCCGCCAGCGCCAGCACACTCTGCACCCCGCCCAGGTCCAGGTCACCACTGGACAGGGTGTGCGCCGTACCGGTGCCGTCCGTGAGCGTCACCGACGGGTTGCCGGCACCCGGCGACGTCGGCACCGCCCATGTCGCGGCCAGCGCCGAGGCGGACACTCCGATCAGTGCCACGCCGAGCGCGAGTGCCACGAACGTACCGGCGAACAGGGCCCAGGAGTGCCGCACCGAGCGAAGGGAAATCCGCCACATCACCGCTCCCACAGGCTCAGCCGGCGGGCGACCGCGTCGGCCGTGGGGTGGTCGAGCCGCCCGACGACCTTGCCGTCCGACAGGAACACCACCCGGTCCGCGCACGCCGCGGCCGCCGGATCGTGGGTCACCATGGCGACCGTGCGCCCTCCCCGGTCGACCACGGCGCGCAGCAGCTCCATGATCTGCCGGCCGCTGCGCCGGTCCAGGGAACCGGTCGGCTCGTCGGCGAAGACGATCTCCGGCTCGGCCACCAGTGTTCGCGCGATCGCCACTCGCTGTTGCTGGCCACCGGACAACTGCGCGGGCCGCCGGTCCGCCTTGTCCTCCAGGCCCACCTCGCGCAGTGCCTCCATGACCCGGTCCCGCTTCACGCGCCCGCCCCGCAGGCGCAGCGGGAGCGCCACGTTCTCGTACGCGCTCAGCATCGGCAGCAGGTTGAACTGCTGGAAGACGAAGCCGATCCGGCCGCGGCGTACCGCCGTCAGCTCCCGCTCGTCGCAGGCGGCGAGATCTGTGTCGCCAAGGAGGACCTTGCCACTGTCGGGCTTGTCCAGGCCGGCCGCGCAGTTCAGCAGCGTCGTCTTGCCGGAACCGGACGGGCCCATCACAGCGGTCAGCGCCTGTTGCGGAAAGCCCAGGCTGACCTCCCGCAGTACCGGGACGCGGCCCGCGGCGCCCGGATAGCTCTTGGAGACGGCGGCCAACTGGACAGCGGGGAGCTGGATATCGGTGAGCAGTGACATGCTCCCAGTCCAGCAGAGCGGGCGGCCCAGGTCAGTGGGCCTGCGGAGAGACATGGAGGGAGGGTTTTCCCTACCATCCGCCGGGGCGCGCCGACCGGTTAGAGTAACTGGTGGACCCGCACGCGCATGCCCCGGAGGGACACGCATCATGACCGTCGCCGTCTGGGAGGCCATGCGACGGCGCCCCTTACGTTTCGCTCTCTCTACCTGGCCGCCGCGGTGTTGGGCGTTCCTGCTGAGCGGCACCGTCGTGGGCTTCGTCGCGTTGCTCCTCCTGGCCGCCCTCCTCTTCGTCGGCATCGGCCTGTCCGTGGTGGGTGTCGGACTGCTCGTCCTCATGGGGGTCGCCGTCCTGGGAATCCCCGTCGCCGCCCTGGAGCGGCGCCGGTTACGACTCGTCGAACCGGAGCCCCTCCTCGACCCGCACGGCTCCCTGCCCGGTACGGGCGCCTGGCCGTGGCTGCGCACCCGGCTGCGCGAGCGGGCCACCTGGCGGGAACTGGGGTACACCCTCGCCCTGGGCGTCGTCTTCACGGCCATGGGGATCGGCTTCACCGCCCTGCTCGGCCTGTCTCTCATGCTGACGGCGACGCCGGTCATCGTGTGGGCGATCGCTCCCGACACGGTGATGCTGGTGCCCGGCCAGCCCATCTCCGACCCCGTCGCGGCCCTGCCGGGCAGCGCCGCGGGCCTGTTCGGACTGCTGGTCTCGGCGTACGTGGGTGGGCTGCTCACCGGCGCGCAGGTGTGGGTCGCCCAGTCCCTGCTGTCGGTGCGGGACGAGGACCTGAGCAGCCGGGTCATCGAACTGACCCGCTCCCGCGCCCGGTTGATCGACGCGTTCGAAGCCGAGCGGCGACGTATCGAACGCGATCTGCACGACGGCGCGCAGCAGCAACTCGTGGCGCTCAGCATGACCTTGGGACTGGCCGAACTGGAGCTGCGCGGCCAGGACTCGCCGGCCGCTGCGCTCATCGTCCGTGCCCGCGGCGAGGCACGCCAGGCGCTGGACCAGTTGCGTTCCCTGGTACGCGGCATCCACCCCCAAGTCCTCACCGACCACGGGCTGTCTGCCGCCGTCGCCGAACTCGCCCTGCGCAACCCGATCCCGGTGACCGTCGACGTCGACCTGCCGCACCGGCTGCCGTCGGCAGTCGAGACGACGGCGTACTTCACCGTCACCGAGGCGCTGACCAACGCCTCCAAGCACAGCGGCGCCGACCAGGTCGCCGTCGTCGGCCGCCTGCGCGACGACAGGCTGGTCCTGCTCATCACCGACAACGGGCGCGGCGGCGCGGATCCGGCCATCGGAGCAGGTCTGCAAGGATTGGCGGACCGCGTGGCCATTCTGAAAGGGAGACTCGTCGTGACCAGTCCCGCCGGCGGACCCACGCAACTGCGGGTGGAGGTGCCGTGCTCCGCGTAGTACTCGCCGAGGACTCCGTCCTGCTGCGTGCCGGTCTGGTGGAACTGCTGTCCCGAGTCGGACACGAGGTGACCGCCGCCGTCGGGGACGCCGGAGAACTGGCGCGCGCCGTGGACGCCGACCGGCCGGACGCGGTCATCACCGATGTGCGGATGCCGCCGGACTTTCGCGACGAGGGGCTGAAGGCGGCGCTGGAACTGCGCGACCGGCACCCGGGCCTGCCGGTGTTGGTGCTGTCGCAGTACGTCGCCACGGCCTACGCGACCCAGTTGTTCAGCGGCAGTTCGTCGGTTGAGGGAGGACTCGGGTACCTGCTGAAGGACCGGGTCGGGGAGGTCACCGACTTCCTCGACGCGCTGGACCGGGTCGCCGGCGGGCAGACCGTGATCGACCCGGAGGTGGTCCGGGTGCTACTGCAGCAGCGGACCGCCGACGAGCCGCTGCAGCGCCTCACGCCCCGCGAGCGGGAGGTACTGGCCCTCATGGCGGAGGGCCTCAACAACCAGGCCATCGCGCAGCGGCTCACCATCACGGAGGCGTCGGTGGTCAAGCACTCCAGCAACATCTTCATGAAGCTGGAGCTCGACCCGGCCGAGGGAAACCGCCGAGTCCTGGCGGTCCTCGCCCACCTCCGCCGCGAGGTCCCGCCGGTCTGACCGGGGCGCACCACACCCGCCCGCAGGAGGACCGGAGATCCGTCAGCCCTCCCCGTTGCCCCACCCGGGCACGGCCGCCCTGCGGTCGGCGCCCGGGGCGAGCAGCCGCGTCAGCCGTTCCGCCGACGTGTCCCAGGACCACTGCGAAGCCACCCATGCCCGGCCGGCCTCGCCCATCTGCGCGGCCCTCTCCGGAGCGCGCAGGATCCCCGACACGGCGCGGGCCACGGCCCGTACGTCCGTGCCGTCCACGACGGTGCCCGTCACCCCGTCGACGACCGTGTCCGGCGCGCCCCCCGAGTCTCCGGCGACCACGGGCAGTCCGCCGGCAGCCGCTTCCAGGAACACGATGCCCAGCCCCTCCGCCTCCAGCCCGGCCTTCCGGGTCCGGCACGGCATCGCGAACACGTCCGACGTCGCGTAGTATGGGGCCGTCGACGCGTGGTCCAAACCCCCGGCGAACACGACGTGCCCGTCGGCGTGCCGACGCGCGAGCTTCCGCAGTCGCTCCTCGTCCGGGCCGCCGCCCACGATCACCAGCACCGCGTCCGGCACGGCTTGCCGTATGCCCGGCAGCGCCCGTATCAGCGTGTCCTGGCCTTTGCGCCGTACCAGCCGCGAGACGCACAGGACAACCCTGCGGCCCACGATGCCGTGCCGCTCCCGAACCTCCCGCGCCTGGCCGGGCGCGGGCCGGAAGGCCGCCGCGTCCACGCCCGGAACCAGCCGCACCAGTTCGGCCCGCGGCCCCAGCGCCGGCGCGATACGGCGCCGGGTGTACTCGCCGAGGTATGTGACGGCGTCCACGTGGTCGCCGATGCGCCGCATCACCTGCCGGGCACCCGGTGTGCGCGCCCACCAGATCTCGTGACCGTGCGTGGTGGCGACCATCCGCCGTATCCCGCCACGCCGCAGCGCCGGCGCCATCGCCGCGAGCGGCGCGGCGGCCCCGAACCAGGCCCGGTCGCAGCCGTGGTGCCGGGCGATCTCCAGAGCACGGCGGGTCACGCGGGAGGTGGGCAGCAGCATGCGGCTGGGATCCCTGACCACCGGGAACGGCAGGGTGGCGTCGTACGCGGCGGCCCCCGGCTCACTGGACGTGTAGACGACCACGTCGTTGCCGGGGACGCGCGTCGCCATGGCGTGGACGAACGTCTCGATACCCCCCTGACGGGGCGGGAAGTCGTTGGTGACGATCAGGGTGGTGCCCATGGTTGGTCGCTGCCTTCGGGGATAGGGGGTGGTCAGGCGGTGAACAGGTAATTGCGGCAGTCGTCGGTGACGCGGGGAACGGGGACCCAGCGGCAGCGCCACCGGCGGTGGGCCTGGTAGCCGAAGCCCCGCAGGTGCCGCAGGACATCGGCCGGGTCCACGCCGTACTTCGCCAGGTGACGCCGCTCTATCTCCAGCAGCAGCGTGGGCCGGTGGCGGCGCAGAGTGGCCGAGCTGCCCATCAGGACCGCCAGTTCGGCGCCCTCGACATCGGCCTTGACGAACGTCAGCCGCTCCAGACCGGCTTCGTGGGCCAGCTGGTCGAGGGTGCGGACGGGGGCCTCCACGGTGCGGGCGGCGCGGAACTCGGCATTGGGGCCGGGCCCGTCCGCGCCCTCGGTGAGAGGTAGGCCCGCCCGTGCACTGGCAGACCTCGCCGCATTGGCAGGCTGAGCCTCCCGCGCCCGGACCGGGCCCCCAAGGCGGCGCGGTGCACAGTCACGTTGCGGGCGTCCAGGAGCCGCGCGGTGATGCGCAGCCAGCGGTGCGGGCCGGGCAGCGGCTCCACGCTGTGCACCCGGCCGGACGGCCCGGCCAGAGTCGCCAGCACCCAGGTGTACAGCCCGTACTCGGCGCCCACGTCCACGCACACCGACCCCGGCGGTACGAACGCCCGCAGATCCGCCACCTCGTCCTCCACGAACGGGAACCGGTGCGCACCCCACCGCAGGGCGGTCGCCACCGCCGCGGTACGGCGGGAGCTCACCGGGCACCCCACGCGACCGGAACCGGCGCCGGGTGCGCGGGCCGGGAGGCCCGTACGACGAGACCGTGCGTGGGCTCCTTCCGGCGGCCGGCGTCCACCAGCCGGGCCAGCACGGCCAGGGTGATTGGCAGGGCGAGGTATCCGAAGCGCCCGGCCGGCGCGAGGAGGAACGCCACGCACAGGCCGACGGCAAGCCGGTCGGCGGCGGACACGAGGTCGTGCGGCGGTCGTGCCACGAGAGACACTGCGACGGCCAGCCCGCCGGCCAGCAGCAGTGCGACCGCCGCGTACCAGCCGGCCGGTCCGAGGTCGGCGAGCAGCCGGCCCGGCAGCGGACTGGCCGCCGGAGTCTCCCACGGCCCGCGCCCGGTCGGGAACGCGAACACCTGCTGCAGCAGGGGCCCGGGCGACAGCAGCGCGCTCGGCAGAACGAGCAGGACGGTGCCCCCCATCGCCACGGCCGCCCCGCGCACGGCCCTCCGGGTCCCGCCCCGGTGAGCGAGCAGCGCCACGACGACCGCGACGGCGGGCCACGCCGTCCACTTGAGGGAGCAGGCGGCGGCGAGCGCCAGCCCGGCGGCCACCGGCCGCCGCCGCGCCGCATACGCCAGCGCCAAGAACAGCAGTCCGGTCAGCGGCAGGTCCACGCCGCTGACGCAGAGCGGGAGCGCCACGACCGGCGAGGCGACGAACGCGCCGACGGCGTCCCGGCTCACCGCACTGCCCAAGGCCGCCGACGGACGGCCGACCCGGCGCCGGGTCGCGTGCCGCGCCGTCCACAGGCAGCCGAGGAACGTCGCCGCGCACCAGAGCCGGGCGTCACCCAGCAGCCTGGGCAGCGGGCCACTGTCGTCCAGCACCGCACGCGGCAGCCCGAACATCGCCATGCCCGGTAGGTACGGGGTGACCTCGACCACCATGCGGGGATCCGCCAGGTACGGTGTGGCCTGCCGCAGCGTCAGTAGCCCGGAGCGCTCGACCACGCCGACCTCGCTCTGTGCTGTGCCGGTCAGCAGGAACATCGCGAGGGGCACGGCGACGGCACCACCGACGGCGAGCCAGACCGAGACGGCGCGGCCGTACGGGCGCGACGACAGCGCGGCGACCGCCGCGCAGAGGTAACCCAGACAGGCACTCATGCCCCACAGACGGTGCGGCTCGGGTGCCGTGATCAACGGAAAGACGGCGGCCCACACAGCGGCCATGAACCAGCCGCCGCACCACAATTTCCGGCTTTCCAGACGTAGTTGAGCCCGATGAGTCAGCACTCATCCATTGCAGCGGGAGCGTCTTGTCAGGTCATGAGAGCCAAGTCGAGACCTGGAGGTCGGGTTTTCCCCACCACCACGGGCCTCGCCGCCTCAGCGCGCGCCCTCCGACACTCGACGTCCGCGCGGGCCGTGGAGCGAGTCGCCTCACGGTTGCTGTCGTGCGAGCTCGGCGGCGACCTCGTCGGCCGTCGGCCAGTCGATCTTGCCGACGACACGACCACCGACGAGAAAGACGACCCGGTCCGCGCAGGCCGCCACCGCCGGATCGCGTGTGACCATGACGACGGTACGCCCGCCCTGCTCCACCATCGCGCGCAGCAAATTCATGATCCGGCGCCCGCCGGCGTGGTCGAGCGAGTCCGCCGGTTCGTCGACGAACAGGATCTCGGGGTCCGTGACCAGGCTCCTGGCGATAGTGACGCGCTTCTGCTGCTCGGCGGAGAGCTCGGCAGGTTTCTGCCCGGCCTCGTCCTCGAGACCCACTTGGCGCAGCGTTTCCATGATGGCCGTCTGCTGGGCCTTCAAGCCGGTGATACACGACGCCTGGGCCACGTTCTCGTACGTGGTGAGCGCCGGAAGCAACTCGGGCTGCTGCGGGACGAAGAGGCTTCGAAAGGCGGTGAGTTCCTGCTCGTCCATGGCGTCCAGTTCCCGGGAGCCCCTGAAAACCTTGCCCTGGCTGGGTCGCTCCAAGCCCGAGGCACAACGCAGGAGTGTGCTCTTGCCCGCGCCGGAAGGGCCCACGACCGCGGTCAGGGTTCGCTCCGGAAAGCCGACACTGACTTCGCTGAGTACCGGCCGATTGCCTTTGGCGCCGCGGTAGTCCACGGAGACCTTGACCAACTGGATGACGGGTAGACGAATATCGGCTATCTGGGGCATGTCGGCTGTGTCCTCGTCGAGGTCGGGAGCTGGTGGTCTCAGTGCAGCAGGATGACCTGTAGGAGGCAGTAGACCTGACAGGAGTGTCGGAGGGCGGGTTTCCCCACCATCGTCCCGGACCGGAAAGCGGAGCGTTCCGCCGTGTGTTCCTGCGGGTTCCAGCAGGTGTCCGCAAGGGTGAACAACTCGGGGACGTGTTCCCGATCAGACACTTGTGGCCACAGCACCGATGCAAAGACGCCCGATCCATCACCTGAAACCCACGCTGTCCGCCGGTCGTGGCCGCCCCCGCACCGGCCGTGACCCGTTCGACGTCTGAGGGCGAAGACCAAGTCGGCCGGCCCAGTCCGAGGCCACCCACCGCGGACCGACCAGAACACCAGCCCTCCGTGTCGGACCCAGTGGCCCACACCATGACCTGACGTGCGGCGGGTGGGAGTGACGACCGCTCATGCTCGTTTGATGCTCCGGCCTCCCGCAAAGCCGCTCGGAGCGGCCCAAGAATGCCCTTTGACCTGCGCTTGTGTCAGCTACCGCCCTTCTGATGTGTTTCCGATGACGCCTCATGTGGAGTGCGTGGCGACCGGAAGCCTCCGGTCCCGGCCAAAAGTCCCAGAAAAGTCCCAGAGGCGCCGCCACGCCCCCTCTCGCCTCGTGTTCATGCAGGTCAGGATGGGTGTGACGGCGCTTTTTCTGATGACCTTCAGATGTCCCGGAAGATTTCGATCTGGGCGCCTACCGAGTTCAGGCGTTCGGCGAGGTCTTCGTAGCCGCGGTTGATGACGTAGACGTTGCGGAGGACCGAGGTGCCCTCGGCGGCCATCATGGCGAGGAGGACGACGACGGCGGGGCGCAGGGCGGGTGGGCACATCATCTCGGCGGCCCGCCAGCGGGTGGGGCCCTCGACCAGGACGCGGTGCGGGTCGAGCAACTGGAGCCTGCCGCCGAGGCGGTTGAGGTCGGTCAGGTAGATGGCGCGGTTGTCGTAGACCCAGTCGTGGATGAGGGTCTGGCCCTGCGCGGAGGCGGCGATGGCCGCGAAGAACGGGACGTTGTCGATGTTCAGGCCCGGGAAGGGCATCGGGTGGATCTTGTCGATCGGCGCCTCCAGCTTGGAGGGTCGGACGGTGAGGTCCACCAGCCGGGTGCGGCCGTTGTCGGCGACGTACTCGGGCGTGCGGTCGTGGTCGAGCCCCATCTCCTCCAGGACCGCCAGCTCGATCTCCAGGAACTCGATCGGCACCCGGCGCACCGTCAGCTCGGACTCCGTGACGACGGCGGCGGCCAGCAGGCTCATCGCCTCGACCGGGTCCTCGGAGGGCGAGTAGTCGACGTCCGCGTCGATGACCGGGACGCCGTGCACGGTGAGCGTGGTGCTGCCGATGCCCTCGACCTTGACGCCCAGGGCCTCCAGGAAGAAGCAGAGGTCCTGCACCATGTAGTTGGAGGAGGCGTTGCGGATGACGGTGACCCCGTCGTGCCGGGCGGCGGCCAGCAGCGCGTTCTCGGTGACGGTGTCGCCCCGCTCGGTCAGCACGATCGGCCGGGTGGACCGTACGGTCCGGTCGACGACCGCGTGGTACTGGCCCTCGGTCGCGGCGACCTCCAGACCGAACCGGCGCAGCGCGATCATATGCGGCTCGATGGTGCGGGTGCCCAGGTCGCAGCCGCCCGCGTACGGGAGTTTGAAGCTGTCCATACGGTGCAGCAGCGGGCCGAGGAACATGATGATGGAGCGCGTGCGCACCGCGGCGGCGGCGTCGATGGCGGCCATGTCCAGCTCGGCGGGCGGCACGATCTCCAGGTCGACGCCCTCGTTGATCCAGCGGGTGCGTACGCCGATGGAGTTCAGCACCTCCAGGAGGCGGTAGACCTCCTCGATGCGGGCGACCCGGCGCAGCACGGTGCGCCCCTTGTTGAGCAGCGACCCGCACAGCAGCGCCACGCAGGCGTTCTTGCTGGTCTTGACGTCGATGGCGCCGGAGAGCCGGCGTCCGCCGACCACGCGCAGGTGCATCGGGCCCGCGTAGCCCAGGGAGACGATTTCGCTGTCCAGCGCCTCGCCGATCCGGGCGATCATCTCAAGGCTGATGTTCTGGTTGCCGCGTTCGATGCGGTTGACCGCGCTCTGGCTGGTGCCGAGAGCGTCTGCGAGCTGCGTCTGCGTCCAGCCTCGGTGTTGCCGGGCGTCACGGATGAGCTTGCCGATGCGTACGAGGTAGTCGTCTGCCATGAGATTGAGGCTATCTCAGATATGAGATGGCGCCTCTCGGGGGGTCTGTCCGGGTGATGCCCCGTCATGCCGGCGTCCGTCGCGCCCTGTCCAAGGGTGCCCCATCGTCCGTCCGTCGGCGAACGGAAGTGTGTGGGAGGGGTGACTTCGCGGTGAACGTCCGGATTTGAAGCAATCGATGCCCGTGCGCCCTCGGTGCGTGCGCGGCTCCCGTCCCGGCGTGTGTCCTCCGGCCGTCGGGTTCATGATGGGACGGTGTCCTGTTCGTCCGGTTCCGCCATGCGTGCCGACGCCACCGGCTCGCGTCCGTGGCGGAAGTCGACGTGTCCGCGATGCGGGCCGGGCATGACCAGCTCGCCCCTATGTACTAGAGTTATCTCGACATCGAGATATCTGCCGAGGCGCACCGCAGCCGCCACCCCGGTAAGGGCTACCTAACTTAGCCTTACCTTAGCGGATTGGCCAGGGTGGCGTGGCGGCACGATGCGGTGGTACGCGCACATCAATGAAGGAGACTGTCGTGTCGGCGAACAGCTTCGACGCCCGCAGCACGTTGCAGGTGGGCGACGAGTCGTACGAGATCTTCCGGCTGGACAAGGTCGAGGGCTCCGCGCGCCTTCCCTACAGCCTGAAGGTGCTGCTGGAGAACCTCCTCCGTACCGAGGACGGCGCGAACATCACCGCCGACCACATCCGCGCCCTCGGCGGCTGGGACTCCCAGGCCCAGCCGTCGCAGGAGATCCAGTTCACGCCGGCCCGCGTGATCATGCAGGACTTCACCGGCGTGCCCTGCGTCGTCGACCTCGCCACCATGCGCGAGGCCGTCAAGGAACTGGGCGGCGATCCGGCGAAGATCAACCCGCTGGCCCCGGCCGAACTGGTCATCGACCACTCCGTCATCGCCGACAAGTTCGGCACCAACGACGCCTTCAAGATCAACGTCGACCTGGAGTACGGCCGCAACAAGGAGCGCTACCAGTTCCTGCGCTGGGGCCAGACCGCGTTCGACGAGTTCAAGGTCGTCCCGCCCGGCACCGGCATCGTCCACCAGGTGAACATCGAGCACCTGGCCCGCGTCGTCATGACCCGCGACGGCAAGGCGTACCCCGACACCCTGGTCGGCACCGACTCGCACACCACGATGGTCAACGGCCTCGGCGTCCTCGGCTGGGGCGTCGGCGGCATCGAGGCCGAGGCCGCGATGCTCGGCCAGCCGGTCTCCATGCTGATCCCGCGCGTCGTCGGCTTCAAGCTCACCGGCGAGCTGCAGGCCGGCACCACCGCCACCGACCTCGTGCTGACCATCACCGAGATGCTGCGCAAGCACGGCGTCGTCGGCAAGTTCGTCGAGTTCTACGGCGAGGGCGTGGCCGCCACGAGCCTCGCCAACCGCGCCACCATCGGCAACATGTCGCCCGAGTTCGGCTCCACCGCCGCGATCTTCCCGATCGACGGCGAGACGCTGAGCTACATGCGCCTGACCGGCCGTTCCGAGCAGCAGGTCGCGCTGGTCGAGGCGTACGCCAAGGAGCAGGGCCTCTGGCTGGACCCGAAGGCCGAGCCGGACTTCTCCGAGAAGCTGGAGCTCGACCTGTCCACGGTCGTGCCCTCCATCGCCGGCCCCAAGCGCCCGCAGGACCGCATCGTCCTCGCCGAGGCGAAGGCCCAGTTCAGCCAGGACGTGCGCAACTACGTCAAGGACGGCGGCGACGTCGACGAGGCGAGCAAGGAGTCCTTCCCGGCCTCCGACGCCCCGGCCATCTCCAACGGCACCCCCACCCACAAGGTGAAGGTCACCGCGGCCGACGGCACGGAGTACGAGCTGGACCACGGCGCGGTCACCGTCGCCGCCATCACCTCGTGCACCAACACGTCCAACCCGTACGTCATGGTCGCCGCCGCCCTGGTGGCCAAGAAGGCCGTCGAGAAGGGCCTGACCCGCAAGCCCTGGGTCAAGACCACCCTCGCCCCCGGCTCCAAGGTCGTCACCGACTACTTCGAGAAGGCGGGCCTGACCCCCTACCTCGACAAGGTCGGCTTCAACCTCGTCGGCTACGGCTGCACCACCTGCATCGGCAACTCCGGCCCGCTGCCGGACGAGGTCTCCAAGGCGGTCAACGAGCACGACCTCGCCGTCACCTCGGTGCTCTCCGGCAACCGCAACTTCGAGGGCCGGATCAACCCCGACGTCAAGATGAACTACCTGGCCTCCCCGCCGCTGGTCGTCGCCTACGCGCTGGCCGGCTCCATGAAGGTGGACATCACCCGCGAGGCCCTCGGCTACGACCAGGACAACAACCCGGTCTTCCTGAAGGACATCTGGCCCTCCGAGGCCGAGGTCGACGAGGTCGTCGCCGGCGCCATCGGCGAGGACATGTTCACCAAGTCCTACAGCGACGTCTTCGCCGGCGACGCCCAGTGGCAGGCGCTGTCGGTCCCCACCGGCAACACCTTCGAGTGGGACGCCGACTCCACCTACGTCCGCAAGCCCCCGTACTTCGAGGGCATGGGCATGGACCCGGAGCCGGTCGAGGACATCTCCGGTGCCCGCGTCCTCGCCAAGCTGGGCGACTCGGTCACCACCGACCACATCTCCCCGGCCGGTGCCATCAAGGCCGACACCCCGGCCGGCAAGTACCTCACGGAGCACGGCGTCGAGCGCCGCGACTTCAACAGCTACGGCTCGCGCCGCGGCAACCACGAGGTCATGATCCGCGGCACGTTCGCCAACATCCGCCTGCGCAACCAGATCGCGCCGGGCACCGAGGGCGGCTACACCCGCGACTTCACCCAGGACGGCGGCCCCGTCTCCTTCATCTACGACGCCTCGCGCAACTACATCGCGCAGGGCACCCCGCTGGTCGTCCTGGCCGGCAAGGAGTACGGTTCCGGCTCGTCCCGCGACTGGGCGGCCAAGGGCACCGCGCTGCTCGGCGTCAAGGCCGTCATCGCCGAGTCCTACGAGCGCATCCACCGCTCCAACCTCATCGGCATGGGCGTCCTGCCGCTCCAGTTCCCCGAGGGCCACACCGCCGACTCGCTCCGGCTGACCGGCGAGGAGTCCTTCTCCATCTCCGGCGTCACCGAGCTGAACGACGGCACCACCCCGCGCACGGTGAAGGTCACCACCGACACCGGCGTCGAGTTCGACGCGGTCGTCCGCATCGACACCCCCGGCGAGGCGGACTACTACCGCAACGGCGGCATCATGCAGTACGTGCTCCGCGGTCTGATCCGCAAGTGAGCCCGCAGGGCCGCCCGTAGACGGCCCGCCACGGCGGTCAGGGCCGCATCCCCGAGGGCGGGGGTGCGGCCCTCACGCGTTCCCGAGGGCGGGGGTGCGGCCCCCACGTGTTCCCGGGCGCCGGGCGCCGCCCGCCCCCGCCTCACAGCACCTGCCGGAGCCACTCCACCTGGCGCCGCACGTGCACCGCCTCGCCCCCCTCGTGCCCGTTGTACGGGTAGGCGTGGATCTCCGCGTACGGATCGGCGCCCGACAGCTCCCCGTACCGGTTGAAGGCGGCGTACGCGCCGCTCGGCGGGCACACCCGGTCGCGCAGCCCCACCCCGAAGTGCGCCGGGGCGTGCGCGCGGCGCGCGAAGGACACGCCCTCCACGTACGACAGGGTGCGGTACGCCTCCTCCTCGGCGCCCCGGCGCACCGCGAGGTACGCGGCGATCTCGCCGTAGGGGCCCTCGTCGGTGAGGTCCAGCGCGCGCCGCACCCCGCACAGCAGCGGGGCGCTCACCAGGGCCGCCGCCAGGTCCGGGACGAGCCCGGCGACGGCGAGCGCGAGCCCGCCGCCCTGGCTGTTGCCGACCGCGGCGACGCGGGCCGGGTCCACACCGGGCAGGGCGCGCACCGCGGCGACGGCGTGCACGGCGTCCGCGATCAGCCGGCGGTAGTGGTAGGCGTCCGGATCGAGCAGCCCGCGCACCGCGGGGCCCGGTCCGCCGGGCGCGGCGGCGTGCGGGTCGGGGGTGTCGCCGCCGCTGCCGTACCGGTCGCCCTGGCCCCGGTTGTCCATCAGCAGATGCGCGTACCCGGCGGCCGGCCAGGTCAGCCGCTCGTGGGGGAGGCCGCGTCCGCGCCCGTACCCCGCGTACTCGACGACCGCCGGCAGCGGGTCCGGCACCCCGGCGGGCCGCGTGAACCAGGCGCGCACCGGATCGCCCGCGAAGCCCCGGAAGGTGACGTCCCAGCTCTCGGTCAGCCGCAGTCCGGTCTCCACCGGCTCCGCCGACACCAGGACCGGGCGATTCTGCTCCGCGAGCGTGCGGTGCCAGAAGCGGTCGAAGTCGGACGGCTCGTCGGGCGTCGGGCGGTACCGCGCCAACTCGGCGGGCGGCAGGTCGAACGCGGGCACGGCGGCACCTCGCAGCGGACTCGGCGGAACCAGGGACAGCTCGGAGGGTTCATGGCGGACTCGGGGGGTTCAAGGTGCGGGTGGAAGCGGTGACGCGGGCGACGCGGTGACGCGGGCGGACTCACGGGCGTACGGCGTACGGCGTACGTCGTACAGCGGACGCAGGCGTCCGATTGTTGCGGGCGCGGAGCAGAAAGGTGCGAACGACCGTAACAGGTCCACGGTCCGTTCCCCAGGTGCAGGTCACAGAATTCCGGCCGGGCGGGGTGATCGCGCCTCCGGCCCGCGCGAGCCATTGACAGCGCTTTCCCGAACCCCCTAAGTTTCCGCGCAAGTTACCGGCCCAGGCTCGAAAGTTTCGGCACCGCGTCCCATGCCCCGGGAGGCCCGAGCAATGAGCACGTCCACCCCGCCGGCTCCGCCCCCCGGCACCGGGGAGCCGCCCTGCGCGCGGGCCGCGCCCCGCCCCGGCGGGCTTCCGGCGCCCACCGGATGGCGCCGCACACTGCGCCGCGACTGGCAGATGTACTCGCTGGCCGTCCTGCCGCTGCTGTTCTTCCTGGTCTTCCGCTATCTGCCGATGATCGGCAACGTGATCGCCTTCCGGCGTTTCGAGCCGGGCGGTTCGATCCTGGGGGAGCGGTGGGTCGGCCTGCGCTACGTGCGCATGTTCCTGACCGACCCCACCTTCTGGCAGGTCTTCCGCAACACCCTCTGGCTCGGCGGGCTCACCCTCCTCTTCTGCTTCCCGGTGCCGATCGTGCTCGCGCTGCTCCTCAACGAGGTGCGCCGGCGCGGACTCAAGCGGTTCGTGCAGTCGGTGTCGTACCTGCCGCACTTCCTGTCGATCGTCATCGTCGCCGGCATCACCCTCCAGATGCTCGCCACGGACGGACCGGTCAACCAGGTGCTGGGCTGGTTCGGTCACGAACCGGTCCGTTTCATCCAGGAACCGGGCTGGTTCCGGGCCATCTACGTCGGCTCCGAGGTCTGGCAGACGGCGGGCTGGGGCACGATCCTCTACCTCGCCGCGCTCACCACCATCGACGAGGACCTCTACGAGGCCGCCCGCATCGACGGCGCGGGCCGCTGGCGGCAGATCTGGCACGTCACCCTGCCCGGCATCCGCCCCACCATGATCACGCTGCTGATCCTCAACATCGGCACCTTCATGGCGGTCGGCTTCGAGAAGATCCTGCTGCTCTACAACCCGCTCACCTACCAGACCGGCGACGTGCTCTCGACGTACCTCTACCGCACCGGCGTGGAGTCCAACAGCTTCAGCTACGCCGCCGCCATCGGCCTCTTCGAGGCGGTCATCGGCCTGGTCCTCATCACCTCCGCCAACCAGCTCTCGCGCCGCACGGTCGGGACGAGCCTGTGGTGAACGCCGAGAGCCGCGGCCGGCGCGTCTTCCGGAGCGTCAACGGCCTGATCCTCACCGGGGTCGTGGTGGTGACGCTCTACCCCTTCGTCACCATCGTCGCCCGCTCCTTCAGCGGCGAACGGCAGATCCGCGCCGGTGAGGTGAACCTGTGGCCCAAGGGGTTCAACCTCACCACGTACCGCATCGTCTTCCAGGACGGCACCTTCTGGCGCAACTACGGCAACACCGTCTTCTACACGGTGGTCTCCACCGCCGTCGCCATGGTGCTCACCACCTGCTACGCCTACGTACTCTCCAAGCGCAACCTCAGGGGCCGCGGAGTGCTGGTCGGTGTCGCCGTGTTCACCATGTTCTTCTCCGGCGGCCTGATCCCCACCTACGTCCTGGTCACCAGCCTCGACCTGAAGAACACGGTGTGGGCGCTGGCCCTGCCGAACGCCATCAGCGTCTTCAACCTGCTGGTGATGAAGGCGTTCTTCGAGAACCTGCCGGACGAACTGGAGGAGGCCGCGCAGATCGACGGGCTCGGCACGTACGGCATCCTCCTGCGGATCGTGCTGCCGCTGTCCAAGGCGGTCGTCGCCACGATGGTGCTCTTCTACTCGGTGTCCTTCTGGAACTCCTGGTTCGGCGCCTTCCTCTACATGGACCGCATCGAGCTGATGCCCGTCACCGTCTACCTGCGCAACCTCATCGCGGGCGCCACCGGAGGCACCGGGGCGGGCGCCGGCACCGAGCAGCTCACCCAGGTCGCCGCGAACATCCAGGCGGTCACCATCGTGCTCACCGCCCTGCCCATCCTCAGCGTGTACCCGTTCGTCCAGCGCTACTTCGTGTCGGGCGTGATGCTCGGCGCGGTCAAGGGCTGACGCCCGCCCACCACCCATCCGCGCCACCCGCACGGCCCCGCGCCACCCGCACGGCCCGCACCGCACCCCCGTACCGGACTCGCACCGACCCAGGGACCAAGGGAGCAACCGTGAAGAACGCAGGACACCTCTCGCGCCGCCAGATCCTCGCCGCCGCGGCCTTCGCCGGCCTCGCCACCCTCGCCGGCTGCGGCGGCGACGGACCCGACGACGCCGACGACCTGGCGAAGAAGCGGGACGGCGCGATGAAGGAGTACCGGACCGGGCAGCAGTTCACCGCGTCCGAGCCGCTCACCTTCTCCCTGCTCAACCTCAGCAACCCGGTCTACCCGCCCCAGGCCGACTGGCTCTTCTGGAAGGAGCTGACCCGGCGCACGCGCGTCACCCTCAAGACCACCGACGTCCCCTACAGCGACTACGAGAAGAAGCGCAGCCTCCTCATCGGGGCCGGCGACGCCCCCCTGCTGCTCCCCAAGACCTACCCCGGACAGGAGACCCCCTTCGTCTCCTCCGGCGCCATCCTCCCGGTCAGCGAGTACGTCGAGCTGATGCCCAACTACCGCGACAAGGTGCGCAGATGGAAGCTGGAGCCCGAGGTGGACTCGCTGCGCCAGTCCGACGGCCGCTACTACCTCCTGCCCGGCCTGCACGAGAAGGTCAAGTCCGGCTACTCCCTCGCCCTGCGCACCGACGTCCTCGGCCGGCTCGGCCTGGCCCTGCCCACCACCTGGGACGAGGTCGCCGACGTCTTCCGCGCGATCAAGTCCGAGTACCCCGGCCGCCACCCCTTCTCCGACCGCTGGAACCAGCCCGAACCCGCCGGCGCCCTCCTCCAGAGCCTCGGCCAGGCCCACGGCGTGCGGGCCGGCTGGTCCTACCTCAACGCCGGCTGGGACGCCGAGGCCGGCCGGTTCGTCTTCACCGGCGCCACCGACGGCTACCGGCGGGTCGTCGAGTACCTGCGCACGCTCGTCGACGAGAAGCTGGTGGACCCCGAGGGCTTCACGCAGAGCGACGACGACGCGGTCAAGAAGCTGCTCTCCGAGAAGTCCTTCGCCATCAGCGCCAACCCGCAGGAGCTGGTGCAGAACTACCGCTACAACCTGGAACGCCAGGTCAAGGGCGCCACCATCGAGATGATCCCGGTGCCGATCGGCCCGGCCGGGCCCGTGGTGCTCGGCGGCTCGCGGCTGGAGAACGGCATGATGATCTCCAGCGCCGCGCGGAAGCGGGACGACTTCGTCGCCCTGATGCAGTTCGTGGACTGGCTCTGGTACTCCGACGAGGGCCAGACCTTCGCCCGCTGGGGCGTCGAGGGCGTCACCTACACCCGCGACGGCGGCACCTACCGGGTCGCCGACGGCATCAGCCTCATGGGCTCCAACCCCGACGCCCCCAAGGACCTCCAGAAGGACTTCGGCGTCTACAACGGCGTCTTCTCCTACGGCGGGAGCTGGGAACTGGTCTCCTCCGCCTTCGGACCGGACGAGAAGACCTTCCAGGACGCCATGGCCCAGCGCCGCGAACTCCCCGTCGACCCCGCCCACCCGCTCGGCGCCGACGAGCAGGAGCAGGCCACCCTCTGGGACACCCCGCTGCGCGACCACGTCCGGCAGAACACCCTCCGCTTCATCCTCGGCAAACGCCCGCTGACCGAATGGGACGCCTACGTACGCGAGTTGAAGGCCAAGAACATGGACCGGCTGATCGACCTGCACAACAAGGCCCACCAGCGCTTCCGCAAGGAACACGGATGATCCGCGTCCCCGCCGAGAGCCCCGGGCCCTTCCCCGACGCCTGGCGGTACTGCGTCGGCACCGGCCGCCTCGACCTCGCCCTGCGCCGCGACTACCAGGACTCCCTCGCCCTGGTCCGGCGCGAGATCGGCTTCGGCCATCTGCGCGGCCACGGACTGTTCAGCGACGGCATGGGCATCCACCGCCCCTACACCCACCGGGGCGCCCGGCACGTCCACCACTCCTTCACCCACCTCGACCAGGTCGTCGACGCCTGCCTCGCCGCCGGCATCCGCCCCTTCCTCGAACTCGGCTTCATGCCCAGCGCGTTGGCCGGCGGCGACGACACGGTCTTCTGGTGGCGCGGCAACATCACCCCGCCCCGCGACACCGCCGAGTGGACCGCGCTGGTCCGCGCCACCCTGACCCACCTCGTCGGCCGCTACGGAGCCGAGGAGGTGCGCACCTGGCCCGTCGAGGTCTGGAACGAACCCGACCTGCCCCAGTTCTGGCGGGACGCCGACGAGGACGCCTACCACCGGCTCTACGAGGCCACCGCGCACGCCGTCAAGGAGGTGGACGCCGCCATCCCGGTCGGCGGGCCCGCCCTCTCGCCGGGCGCGCGGGGCTGGCTGGAGCGGTTCGCCGAGTTCGCCGAACGCCGGGACGTGCCCGTGGACTTCGTCTCCCGGCACGCCTACACCTCCGGGCCCGCCCAGCACGTGCCGTTCGGCGTGCACCAGACCCTCGCCCCGGCCGGCCGGCTCCTCGACCAGTTCGCCCAGCCGCGCCGCGCGCTGGCCGGCACCCGGCTCGCCGGAGCACCGGTCCACATCACCGAGTTCAACTCCTCCTACCGGCCCGACAACCCCGTCCACGACACCGCCTTCCACGCCGCCTACCTCGCCCCGGTCGTCGTGGCAGGCGGCGACCACGCCGACTCCTTCGCGTACTGGACCTTCTGCGACGTCTTCGAGGAGACCGGCATCCCCACCGCCCCCTTCCACGGCGGCTTCGGGCTCCTCACCCACCGGCAGATCAGGAAACCCGTCTACCACCTGTACGCCTTCCTCGCCCGGATGGGCCCCGACCTGCTGACCCGCGGCGACGACCACCTCGTCACCCGCCACCGCGACGGCCGCGTCACCGTCCTCGCCTGGGCCCCCGTCGACCCGACCGGCACGTCCCCCGTCCCCGCCCGGCACCCCCTGCGCCTCTCCGTGCCGCTCGGCGCCCGGGGGCGCGGCGAGGCGTTCGTCCGGCGGCTCGGCGTGGACGAGGAACACGGCAACGCCTACGCCGCCTGGCGCCGCATGGGCAGCCCCCGCTCCCCGAGCCCCCACCAGCTCGACGTCCTGCACGAGGCCGCCGAACCCGCCCGCTCCCACCGCCGCCTGCCGGTGACCGGCGGCCGGGTCGACCTGCCGCTGACCCTCGCCCGGCACGAGGTCGCCTTCGTCGAACTGACCCGCGTCAGCGACGAGACGCCGCCCTGGTGGGACGAGCGGCGCCTGCTCGGCCGGGACCCGGGGTGAGCACCGCCCCGGCGGGAGCGCCGGCGGTGCCGGGACCCCGCGACCGTCACCTCGACCCGGCGGCCGGCACCTTCGGCACCGGTGCCCTCTCCCGCGCCGCCGCCCTCGTCCACACCCTGCTCACCGTCGAGGGGCTGCTGCTCCTGTCCGCCGCCCCCGGCCTCGCCGGACTCCTCCTGCTCGCCCCCGACCCCGCCAACCTCCCCCTCGCCGCCCTCTGCCTGCTGCCCCTGGGCCCCGCGGCCTCCGCCGCCCTCTACGCCCTCCACCACCGCGGCACCGACCTCACCGACCTCCACCCGGCCCGCGCCTACCTGCGCGGCTGGCGGCTCAACGCCCGCCCGGCGCTCGCCCTGTGGGCGCCGCTGCTGGCCTGGCTCACCGTCGTCGCCTTCACCCTCACCCACTTCGCCGCCACCGGACTGCCCCGCTGGTGGGCCGGGCTGCTCGCCGCCGCCGGCGCGGGCGGCCTGCTGTGGGGCGCGCACGCCCTTGTCCTCACCTCGCTCTTCGCCTTCCGCGCCCGCGACACCGCCCGCCTCGCCCTGCGCGCCCTGACCCGCCACGGCCGCGCCACCCTCGGCGCCGCCGCCCTGCTCCTGCTGACCGCGGCCCTGACCGCCCGGCTCACCGAGGCCCTGCCCGCCCTGCTCGCCGCCCCGCTCCTGCTCTGCCTGCTGCACACCGGACGCCGGATGACCGCCGAGACCGAGGAGGACTTCACCGCATGACCGCGCCCCGCACCCCCGGCATCGCCCACGGCGGCGACTACCACCCCGAGCAGTGGCCCGAGCACGTCTGGGACGAGGACCACCGCCTCTTCACCCTCGCCGGCATCGACACCCTCACGGTCGGCGTCTTCGCCTGGTCCCTCACCCAACCTGCCGAGGACACGTACGACTTCACCCTCCTGGACCGCGTCCTGGACCGCGCCGCCGCCGAGGGCCGCCGGGCCTGCCTCGGCACCGGCACCGCCGCCCTCCCGCCCTGGCTCGCCCGCCGGCACCCCGAGGTCAACCGCACCGACTTCGAGGGGCGCCGCCACCGCTACGGCCAGCGCCACAACTTCTGCCCCAGCTCACCCGCCTACCGCGACGCGTCGGCCGCCCTCGCCTCCCGGCTCGCCGAACGCTACGCCGACCACCCCGCCCTGCTCGCCTGGCACATCAACAACGAGTACGGCGGCGCCTGTTACTGCGACCTGTGCGCCGACGCCTTCCGCGGCTGGCTCACCGAGCGCTACCAGAGCCTCGACGCCCTCAACGACGCCTGGTGGACCACCTTCTGGTCGCACCGCTACACCGACTGGGACCAGATCGAGGTGCCCAGCGCCCTCACCGAGCACTGGCGCGGCCCCGACCACACCGCCTTCCAGGGCATCACCCTCGACTACCACCGCTTCACCACCGACGCGCTGCTCGGCTGCTTCCTCGGCGAGAAGGAGGCCATCCGCGCCCACGACCCCGACACCCCCGTCACCACCAACCTCATGGGCCTCTACCGCCCCGTCGACTACCACCGCTGGGCGCCCCACCTCGACTTCGCCTCCTGGGACAACTACCCGCCCCTCGACGCCCCGCCCACCCGCGCCGCCCTCGGCCACGACCTGGTGCGCGGCCTCAAGGACGGCGCCCCCTTCTGGCTGATGGAACAGACCCCCTCCACCACCGCCTGCCGGGACGTCAACCCGCTGCGCCGCCCCGGCGAACTGCGCCTCGCCACCTGGCAGGCGATCGCCCACGGCGCCGACGCCGCCCTCTGGTTCCAGCTCCGCGCCTCCCGCGGCGCCTGCGAGAAGTACCACGGCGCCGTCATCGGCCACGCCGGCCGCGCCGACACCCGCGTCTTCCGCGAGGTCGCCGCGCTCGGCGCCGAACTCGCCTCCCTCGGCGGCCTCACCCTCGGCGCCCGCACCCCCGCCCGCACCGCCCTGCTCTTCGACTGGGACAGTTGGTGGGCGCTGGAGACCTCCGACGGCCCCTCCCGCCTGGTCCGCTACCCGGACGTCGTGCACGCCTACTACCGGGCCGCCCGCGAGGCCGGCGCCGACGTCGACGTCGTCCCCGTCACCGCCGACCTGACCCGCTACGAGGTGGTCCTCGCCCCCGTCCTGCACCTGTTCCCGGACGGCCTCGCCGAACGCCTGGAGGAGGTCGCCCGGCGCGGCGGCACCGTCCTCGCCACCTTCCTCACCGCCCGCTGCGACCCGTACGACCGCGCCTTCCCGGCCGACGTGCCCGGACCGCTCGCCCCGCTCATGGGCATCCGCGTCGACGAGTGGGACGCCCGCCCCGCCGACGTCGCCCACCCCGTCGACCTCGGGGAGGTGCGCGCCGACGCCCGCCTCGTCTTCGAGATCGTCCTCCCGCGCGGCGCCGAGCCGGTCGGCACCTACGGCGCCGACTTCTACGCCGGCACCCCCGCCGTCACCCGCCACCGCCACGGCGCCGGAGAGGGCTGGTACGTCGCCACCGCCCTCGACCAGCCCGGCGTCGACCACGTCGTGCGCCGCGTCCTCGCCCGGCACCGCCTCCTCGGCCCGTACGCCGCGCACCCCGGCATCGAGACCGCGGCCCGCGTCACCCCCGACGGCACCCGGCTCCTCTTCGTCCTCAACCACCACACCGCGCCCGCCCGGCCGCCCGCCCACGCCGCCGTCACCGACCTGCTCACCGGACGGCGCCACGCGGCGGGCGAGCCGCTCGCCCTCGATCCGCTCGGCGTGGCCGTGCTACGCCCTCAGTAGACGGTCCGGCCCCGCTCGTCCGGCACCCCCGACTTGCGCAGGAAGTAGCTGTTGACCTGGTCGCGCCACTCCCGGGCGCACCGCACCTGCTCCTCGAAGAGGTCCGCCACGCGCGCGTGGCGCGCGGGGGCGACCAGACCGGCGAGGCCCGCCCACACCCGGCGGGCCTCCTCGGCCTCCGCCACGCCCTCGAAGTGCGTGTCGTAGATGTGCTGGATCACCGTCTTCCCGCTGCGCAACACGTGCCCGTACGGGACGTGGTGGAAGAAGAGCAGCAGCTCGTCGGGGCAGGTGTCCGGCGACTCGTACACCGTCGCCCACGGCTCGGCGTACTGGGCCGCGAAGCCGGTGCCGCGCGCCGCGCCGCGGTCGACGCCGACGCCGTCGCGGTCGGCGAAGTGGTAGGTGCCCCAGGGGCTGTACTCGTAGCCGTCCACGCCCGGCCCGTAGTGGTGCCCCGGCTGCACCATGAAGCCGACCCCGAGCGGCGCCGTGTACTTCTCGTACGTGTGCCAGGAGCTGTCCAGCACCGCGTGCAGCCCCTCGGCGAGCCGGGCCGGCGCCCCGGGGTGGGTCAGCGCGATCCACTCGTCCAGGACGGCGCCCGGCTCCGCGCCCGGGTCCCAGGCGAGCCGCCCGAAGGTGTACAGGTTGGCCTGGGCGAGGGGGTGCCCGGTCCAGAACGGGTCGTCGCCGGCGTTGGAGACCGCCACCAGGGCGTCGGCCAGCCGCCCCGCGGCCCGCTCGCCGTCGGGCCGGAAGCGCAGCACCTCGCTCCACATCGGCCCCAGCCAGCACACGTGCCGCTGCTGCCCGGTGTACTCCTGGGTGGCCTGCACCTCGATCGCCAGGCGGGTGCGGGGCATCGCGCCGATCAGCGGCGATACCGGCTCGCGCACCTGGAAGTCCATCGGGCCGTGCTTGACCTGGAGCACCGCGTTGGGCGCGAACGCGCCGTCCAGCGGCACGAAGTGGTCGTGGGCCGCGCGGGCCCGGTCGGTGCTCCGGTCCCGCCAGTCCTGCCGGTGGTCGTAGACGAACGCCCGCCAGTGCACGGTGCCGCCGTGCGGCGCGAGCGCCCCGGCCAGCGCGTTGGCGCCGTCGGCGTGCGTGCGCCCGTAGGCGAACGGGCCCGGCTGCCCCTCGGAGTCCGCCTTCACCACGTACCCGCCGAAGTCGGGGATGGCCGCGTACACCCGCGCGGTGGCCTCGGCCCACCAGGCGCGCACCCGCGCGTCCAGCGGGTCGGCCGTCTCCAGCCCGCCCAGGACCACCGGCGCGGCGAAGGTGACCGACAGGTGGGTGCGGATGCCGTACGGCCGCAGCGTGTCGGCGAGCCGGGCGACCTCGCCGATCCGGTCGGTGAGCAGGCGGGCCTCGGTGGCGTGCACGTTGACGTTGTTGACGGCGACCGCGTTGACGCCGCAGGCGGCGATCAGCCGGGCGTAGGCGCGCACCCGGTCCAGGCCGTCGCGGGCCCGGCCGTCGGCCCAGAACAGGGAGCCGCCCGCGTAGCCCCGCTCGACCTGGCCCATCACGGGGTGGACGGCCACGTTGTCCCAGTGGTCCAGCATGCGCAGCGCGAGCGCCGGGCGGTGCTCCTCGGGCGCGCGGTCGCCGCGGAAGGCGTCCTCGCCGAGCCGGACGACGTGGAAGAGGCCGTGGAGCAGCCCGCGGTCGCCCTCGGCGGTGACGGTGGTGGTGCCGTCCCGGCGGGCCAGGGTGTAGCCCTCACCGCTGCCGCCGTCGGCCTCCAGCACCAGGTCGGCGTCGTCCGGGGCGCCGGAGAGCACCGCGCCGCCGTGCCGGCGGCAGGCGTCGGCCACCTCGGCGGCCACGGTGTCCACGAGGGGTCCGGTGCCGCGGACCAGGACGCGGCGGGAGCCGAGCGGGCGGAAGACCTCGGGCGGCAGCCAGGCCGCGTCGGCCTCCACGGCGTCAGCCGTCCGTTCGCGGCGTCGGCGTCCGGGGCGGCTTCGGCCCCGGTGCCCGCGTCCGTGCCGGCCTCCCGTGGGGTGTGGGCCCGCCGTTCCGCGCGTGCGTCCGCATGTGTCCGCTCCCCTTCACGGACCCGCCGGCCGGCGTCCGCGCGCCCATTGTGGGGCATCGCCCGCCCCCGGGGAATGGGGCGTGAAAGGGCGGGCCCCGGTCGCAACCGGAGCCCGCCGCAGGGGAGTTGATGGATCAGGCGAGCAGTTCCACCTCCGCCAGGGTGTGCGTGCCGTCCAGGACCAGCCGGTATCGGCCGTACGTGCCCGGCGAGGCGATCGTGAACGCCCTGGTCTGCCGGTCCCAGGCGAAGGACTCGCCTGAGCGCCGGTCGAGCGTGCGCCAGGTGGTGCCGTCGTCGGAGCCCTGGAGCGTCCAGCCGGACGGTGCCTTGGCCCGGTCCGCGGGCGAGGTCAGCGTGTACTGGACCGCCTTCACCTTCCCGGTCACCGGCAGGTCCACGGAGCCGGCGGCGGCCTCGGTCGCGGAGGTGTCGTCGAAGAGGGCGCCGCCGCGGGTGAGGGCGTCGGTGCGCGGGGCGGGCACCCGGTCGTCCTGGGTGACGGAGACCGGGGCGGCGTTCTTCCCGGTGCCCCACGTGGACGGCCGCGGGCCCATGGCGAACTCCAGGACCCCGCCCCTGGCGATCAGGTCGTGGGGGAGCGCGGTGGAGTCCCAGCGCTTGCCGTTGACCTTCAGGCCCTGCACGTACACGTTCTCCGTGCTGTTCTTCGGCGCCTTGACGACCAGGGTGCGGCCGTTCTCCAGGTGGACGGTGGCCTTGGTGAACAGCGGGGAGCCGATGGCGTACTCGCCGCTGCCCATCACCAGCGGGTAGAAGCCGAGCGCGGAGAAGAGGTACCAGGCCGACTGCTCGCCGTTGTCCTCGTCGCCGTGGTAGCCCTGCCCGATGTCGCTGCCGGTGTAGAGGCGGGAGAGCACCTCACGGACGTTCTTCTGCGTCTTGTACGGCTGCCCGGCCGCGTCGTACATGTACAGCGCGTGGTGGGCGACCTGGTTGGAGTGGCCGTAGTTGCCCATCCGCACGTCCCGCGCCTCGGTCATCTCGTGGATGACGCCGCCGTAGGAGCCGGCGAACTCGGGGGTGGCCGTCTCCGGCGTGGCGAGGTAGGTGTCGAGCTTCTCGGCGAGCCCGGACCGGCCGCCGTAGAGGTTGGCCAGGCCCCGGCTGTCCTGCGGGGCGGTGAAGGCGTACCCCCAGCCGTTGGTCTCCGTGTAGTCGTACCCCCACACGCGCGGGTCGTAGCGGTCGGAGTCGACGCGCCAGTCGCCCGAGGCGTTCTTGCCCTGGAAGAAGCCGGCCTTCGGGTCGAAGAGGCTGACGTAGTCGCGGGCCCGGTCGAGGAAGTAGGCGGACTCCTCCTGGTAGCGCTTCTGCCCGGTCTCCCGGTACAGCTTCTCGCCCATCTTGGCGATGCCGTAGTCGTTGACGTAGCCCTCCAGCGCCCAGGACAGGCCCTCGTGGGTATCGGTGGAGGTGTAGCCGAGGAAGGGCGAGGTGGACATGCCCTTGCGGCCGACGCCGGAGGACGGGGGCACGACGGTGGCGTTCTTCACCGCCGCGTCGTACGCGGCCTTCGCGTCGAAACGGACGCCCTTGACGTACGCGTCGGCGAAGGCGACGTCCGAGGAGGTGCCGGTCATCAGGTCGGCGTAGCCGGGGGAGGACCAGCGCGACGTCCAGCCGCCGTCCTTGTAGTGCTGCACGAAGCCGTCGACCAGCTCGCCCGCCTTGGTCGGCGTCAGGAAGGAGTACGCGGGCCAGGTGGTGCGGTAGGTGTCCCAGAAGCCGTTGTTGACGTACACGCGCCCGTCGACGATCTTCGCTCCGGTGTGCGTCGGGGTGTCCGCCCCGGTGGCCTTGGAGAACGGCGAGGCGTACCGGTCCTTCCCGTCGACCCGCTCGAAACCGGAGTTGGGGTACAGGTACAGCCGGTACAGGCTGGAGTACAGGGTGGTGAGCTGGTCCTGCGTGGCGCCCTCGACCTCGACGGTGCCGAGCAGCTTGTCCCACTGCCGCTGGGCGTCGCCCCGGACCTTCTCGAACGAGGTGCCCCGCGGCGCCTCCTGGCGCAGGTTCTCCCTGGCCTGGTCGACGCCGATCAGCGAGGTCGCCAGGCGCAGGGTGACGGTGCGGTCCCGGCCCGCGTCGAAGCGCAGCCAGCCGGTGGCGCCGTCCGAGCCGCCCCCGGTGACCTTCTTGTCGAACTCGCCGTACACGAAGAGCCGCGTCGCGCCGGTGGAGAGCCCGGACTTGACGTCCGACCAGCCGCTGACGGTGCCGTTCTCCCGGTCCAGGGTCAGGCCCGCCCGGTCGTTGACGTTGTCGAAGACCACGCTCGCGTCGTCGCCCGGGTAGGTGAAGCGGAGCAGCGCCGCGTGGTCGGTCGGCGCCATCTCGGCCTTGAGGCCGTTCTCGAAACGCACCCCGTAGTAGTGCGGGCGGGCGGTCTCGTTCTCGTGCCGGAAGGGCAGCGCCCGCGCCTCGCGGCCGGTGGCGGGGGTGCCGGAGGCGGCCGAGGGCATCACCTGGAAGGTCTGCCGGTCACCCATCCACGGGCTCGGCTCGTGGCTCGCCGAGAACGCCTGGAGGGTGGGCAGGTTGTCGGCGTTGTTGCCGCGCGCGTAGTCGTAGAGCCAGCTCGTGGAGCCGGCGTTGGTGACCGGGGTCCAGAAGTTGAATCCGTGCGGGACGGCGGTGGCGGGGATGTTGTTGCCCCGCGAGAAACTGCCGCTGGAGTGGGTGCCGCGGGTGGTCAGCACGTGGTCCGAGAGGTGGGCCTTCGGGCGCTCGGGCTCGGCCCGCCGGATGGCCACGTCGTCCAGCCAGCCCCGGAACTTCGCCGGGCCCTTGGGCGAGTCGTAGGCGACCAGGACGCGGTCGACCGTCTTGCCGGCCGCGACCGTGCCGATCGCCGACGTGACGCTGTTCCACTGGTTGACGTAGAGCACCTTGGCGTCGCCCTGACCGCGCGGCGTCAGCGGGAAACCGTGCTGGTCGGCGGCGCCGAGCCGGCTCAGGTAGGTGCCGTCGGTGAAGGCGAGGTCGACGGAGACGTGGGTGGCGTCGTAGTCGAGGTCGCCGTCGGCCATCGACGGGAAGACCTTGTACGACAGCTCGGTGAGCCGGTCCACCCTGACGTCGACGTCGAAGACCTTGTTGTACGAGTACGCCCGCCCGCCGGCGGTGTGCTGCCCGGCGTAGCGCAGCGCGCGGACCCCGGTGAAGCCGGCGCCCGCCTTCGCGGTGGGCGAGCCGGACGGGCCCCGGTCGACGCGGGTCAGCATGTCCGGCGGGACGGTGGTGTCGTCGGAGCCGGTGGAGAACTGCACGTCGGCGAGTTGGAGGATGTCCCCGCCGTTGTTGCGGGTGAACTCCAGCCGGAAGTGCCGGTACTCGCCGGGCTCGGCGAGGTCGTACGTCCGGGTCTGGAAGCGCTGCCCGAAGGACTGGCCGGAGCGGGTGTCGAGGGTCCGCCACTCCTTGCCGTCCGCCGAGCCCTTGAGCGTCCAGTCGGCCGGGTCGCGTTCGGCGTGGTCGTTGGCCGAGGTCAGCGCGTACCGGGCCACGGTGACCGGCCGGTCCAGGTCGAACTCGGCCCAGCCGGTCTTCTCGAACGCCAGCCATTTGGTGCCGGGTTCGCCGTCGACGAGGTTCTCCTTGACCTCGCCGCCGGCGGTGTTCTCGGCGCTGGCCCGGATTCCGGTGACCCGGTCGGTGACGTTGCCGGGTATGCCCGTGGTGTAGCCGCCGTCGACGCCGGAGGCGCGCTTGGCGCCGCCCCGGGTGGTGTCGACGGTGTCGGTCCAGTCCGGTGCCGGGTCGTCAGCCTCGAACGAGGAAGCGAACTCCCGGCCGGGGGCGGCGGGCGCGGTGGGCAGCGCGACCGCCGCCCCCTGTGCCGTCGCCGCCAACGCGAAGGCGGTCGCCGTGACGACCGCCGGACCCCATCTGTGCCGAGCTCTGTAGCGCATGTTCCCGCACCCTCCGTGCGCCTGCCCCGGATATGCGACACCGGGAGATGGACAACGTTGTCAGATTGGAGCGCAAGGACCAGTACGGCGTGAAGGGGCCATTGATGTCAAGGGTGTTGACCGTGGCATCCGGGTCGGACGCAAGCCGGATTTCCTTCCGGGAAGCCTTCGGAGGCCCGTTTTTCCGCCAGGTCTCAACTCGGAAAAGACGTGGGGGGAACCTTGCGTTCGATCTTGCTCCGTCGGCCGGAAGTGGACTATACCTGTCGGCCACCGGTGGAACCGTGGGCCGTCGCCCAAGGCGCCCTCGCAGCACGACATCCGCACTTCCTGCACGACCCAGCGTGACCCGAACGCGGTGCCGGGAGGAATCCGGCGCACCGCCTGAGTCCTGGAGAAGGCGAGGACTTGAGCATGGGAACGATGTCCGCCGAGAACGGTACCGACGGTGTCGGCCGCCGCGATCTGATCAAGCGGTCCGCCGCGCTCGGACTGATCTCCGTACCGGCCATGGGCTTCCTTTCCGCCTGTGCGAGCGGTGGCGGGGACGACCGGAAGAAGGCCGGGGCGGGCAAGAAGACCGCGAAGAACCCCCTCGCCGTCAACGAGACCGCCCCGATGGAATTCGTGCTCTTCGACGGCGGATTCGGCAAGGAGTACGCCGAGGACGCGGTCAAGATCTACGAGACGAACTTCCCCGGCGCCAAGACCAAGTTCTCCGCCACCCAGAAGATCCAGTCCACCCTCCAGCCGCGTTTCAACCAGGGCACCCCGCCCGACCTCATCGACAACTCCGGTGCGGAACAGATGGACATGGGCGTGCTCGTCGGCAAGAACCAGCTCGCCGACCTCACCCCGCTGCTGGACGCCCCCTCCTACGACGACCCGTCGAAGAAGGTCCGCGACACGCTGCGCCCCGGCATCGTGCAGATGGGCCAGTTCGACGGTGAGAAGGTGTGGATTCTCTACTACGCCTACACCGTCTACGGCGTCTGGTACTCGCGCAAGGCGCTCGCCTCGCTCGACGCGGAGTACCCGAAGACCTGGGACGAGATGCTCGCGGTCTGCGAGAAGGCGAAGAAGAAGGGCATCGCCGGCTGGACCTACGCGGGCAAGTACCCGTACTACATCCCGTTCTCGCTCTACCCGATGATCGGCAAGGTCGGCGGCGCCGAGGTGCTCGACGCCATCGACAACCTGGAGCCGAACGCCTGGAAGCACCCCGCGGTCAAGGCGTGCTTCGAGGCGTACTACGAGCTGTACCGCAAGGGGTACGTGCTCAAGGGCACGCCGGGGCTGGACCACATCCAGTCGCAGACCGCCTGGGCCAAGGGCAAGGCGCTCTTCCTCCCCAACGGCTCCTGGGTGGAGAACGAGTCGGCCAACGTCATCCCCGCCGACTTCGACCTGGCCGTCTCGGCCCCCTCGGGCCTGGACGACGGCGACAAGATGCCCTTCGGCACCCTCTGGGCCTCCGGCGGCGAGCCCTTCGTCGTGCCCGCCAAGGCGGCCAACGCCCCCGGCGGCATGGAGCAGTTGCGCATCATGCTGAGCGAGGAGTCCTCGAAGAACTTCACCGGCAAGGTCAAGTCGCTGACCGCGTACAACGGCGGCACCGACGGCGTCGAGCTGACCCCGGGCCTCACGTCCGGTGTGGCGGCGCTGGAGCTGGCCGGCGACAACGTGGTGAACCCGCGGTTGCAGGACTGGTACGTGCAGCTCCAGAAGGAGAAGATCGGCGTCTCCGGCCTCGGCGAGATGATGGCCGGCCGGCTCACCCCGGCCGAGGCGATCAAGAAGATCCAGGGCTTCGCCGACGAGGCGGCCAAGGACTCGTCGGTCAAGCACTACAAGCACCAGTGAGGAAGCGTCACCGGAGCCGGCCCGGCGCCCGCCCGCGCCGGGCCGGACCCGGTGACACCTTCCGCGCTCGGCCGGGGAGGCCCTGGGTATGCAGCACGGCAAGTACCGGTTCATCGTGGGGTTCCTCGCGGTCCCCCTGGGGCTGTACACGCTCTTCGTCGTCTGGCCGTTCGTCCAGTCCATCTACTACTCGTTCACGGACTGGACGGGGCTGAGCCCCGACTTCGAGATGGTCGGCTTCGACAACTACGCCCGCATGCTCGACGACGACATCTTCTGGAAGTCGCTGCTGCACAGTGTGATGTTCGCCCTGCTGGTGCCGCTGGTCACCCTCGGCCTGGCACTGTTCCTCTCCTTCATGATCAACGTCGGCGGGCGGCGCCGCCGCGGCGGACCGGCCGTCACCGGCGTCCGGGGCTCCGGCTTCTACAAGATCGTCTACTTCTTCCCGCAGGTGCTCTCCATCGCGATCGTCGCCCTGCTCTTCGCGTTCGCGTACAACCCCGACAGCGGCGCCATCAACTCGCTGCTGCGCGGCATCGGCCTCGACGGCGTCCAGCCGCTGTGGCTCGGCGACCCCGGCCTCGCGCTGTGGTGCGTGATGGCGGTGCTCGTCTGGTCCACGGTCGGCTTCTTCGTGGTGCTCTTCTCCGCGGGCATGGCCTCGATCCCGGTCGAGCTGTACGAGGCCGCGCTGCTGGACGGGGCGAGCCGCTTCGCCACCTTCTTCAAGGTCACCCTGCCGCTGCTGTGGGACACCGTGCAGTCCGGCTGGGTCTACATGGGCATCCTCGCGCTCGGCGCCGAGTCGTTCGCGGTCGTGCAGATCATGACGACCGGGCCCGGCGGACCGGACTACTCGACCACCGTCATGGTCCTGTACGTGTACCAGAAGGCGTTCCGTGACGGTCAGGCCGCCTACGCCACCACGATCGGCGTCGCCCTGCTCCTCGTCACGCTGGCCTTCGCGGCCGTCGTGATGCGGCTGGGCCGGCGCGAGCGGCTGGAGTACTGAGCAGATGACGACGACCGAGACCCCCGCGCCCCCGCCCGCCGGCTCCGGCGCGGCGACCCCGAAGGACGCCCCCGCCGGCGGCCCCCGGCCGGCGAGGAAGGAGGGCACGACCCTCAACGTCTTCTCCCACGGAGTGCTCGTCCTCTGGGCGGTCATGGTCGCCCTGCCGCTGGTGTGGGCGGTGATGGCGTCCTTCAAGGACGACGCGGCCATCTTCGGCTCGCCCTGGTCGCTGCCCGACAGGCTGCGCTTCGACAACTGGTCCCGGGCCTGGTCCCAGGCCCACATGAGCGACTACTTCCTCAACACCGCGCTGGTGGTGGGCGGTTCGCTCATCGGCACCCTGGTGCTGGGCTCCATGGCCGCCTATGTGCTGGCCCGCTTCGACTTCCCGGGCAACCGGTTCGTCTACTACTTGTTCGTGGGCGGCATGAGCTTCCCGATCATGCTCGCGCTGGTGCCCCTGTTCTACGTGGTGGACAACATGGGGCTGTTGAACACGATCCACGGGCTGATCCTCGTCTACATCGCCTACTCGCTGCCCTTCACGGTCTTCTTCCTGACCGCGTTCTTCCGCACCCTGCCGACCTCGGTGGCGGAGGCCGCGTTCGTCGACGGCGCCTCGCACAGCCGTACCTTCTTCCAGGTCATGCTGCCCATGGCCAAGCCCGGTCTGATCAGCGTGGGGATCTTCAACTTCCTGGGCCAGTGGAACCAGTACATGCTGCCCACGGTGCTCAACACCGACCCCGACAAGCACGTCCTCACCCAGGGCCTCGTGCAGCTCGCCGTCAGCCAGGGGTACAAGGGCGACTGGTCGGGGCTCTTCGCCGGACTGGTCATGGCCATGCTCCCCGTGCTGGCCGCGTACATCGTCTTCCAGCGCCAGGTCGTCACCGGCCTCACGGCGGGCGCCCTGAAGTAGACCGGCCGGAAACGGCCCGCCCGTACCGTCTCACCATGCCGCTCCCGGCCCCCGGGAGCGGCATGTACACGTCCGGGGGTGGGTACCCGGATGAGGTTCAACCTCTTGACGGGAGGCGACCCGAACGGCTCAGCTTAGAGTTCACTAGTTGGACATGGACGGGGCCTCATCGAAGCGGTCCCGGCGCGCAGGAGGTTCGTCGTGGAGACTCCCGGTTCGCAGTCGTCGCTGCACCGAGCCAACCTGGAACGGGTCGTACGAGCGGTACGGCTCGCCGGTTCGCTCACGCAGGCGGAGATCGCGCGGACGACGGGCCTGTCCGCGGCGACCGTCTCCAACATCGTCCGGGAGCTGCGCGAGGGCGGGACGGTCGAGGTCACACCCACCTCGGCGGGCGGCCGGCGGGCCCGCAGCGTCTCCCTGAGCGGTGACGCCGGGATCGTCATCGGCGTGGACTTCGGGCACACGCACCTGCGCGTCGCGGTCGGGAACCTCGCCCACCAGGTGCTCGCCGAGGAATCCGAGCCACTGGACGTCGACGCCTCCTCCACCCAGGGCTTCGACCGGGCGGAAGCCCTGGTCAACCGGCTGATCACGGCGACCGGTGTCGACCCGGACAAGATCACCGGAGTGGGGCTGGGCGTCCCCGGCCCCATCGACGTGGAGTCCGGCACCCTCGGCTCCACCGCCATCCTGCCCGGCTGGGGCGGCACCCGGCCCGCCGAGGAGCTGCGGGGGCGGCTCGGCGTGCCGGTGCACGTGGACAACGACGCCAACCTCGGCGCCCTCGGCGAGCTGGTCTGGGGCAGCGGCCGGGGCGTGCGGGACCTGGCGTACATCAAGGTCGCCAGCGGTGTCGGCGCCGGTCTGGTGATCAATGGCTCGATCTACCGGGGCCCCGGCGGCACGGCCGGCGAGATCGGCCACATCACCCTGGACGAGTCCGGCCCCGTCTGCCGCTGCGGCAACCGCGGCTGCCTGGAGACCTTCGCCTCCGCGCGGTACGTGCTGCCGCTGCTCCAGCCGAGCCACGGCAGCGACCTGACCATGGAGGGCGTGGTCCGGCTGGCCCGCGAGGGCGACCCCGGCTGCCGCCGGGTCATCGCCGATGTCGGCCGCCACATCGGCAGCGGTGTCGCCAACCTGTGCAACCTGCTCAACCCGAGCCGGGTGGTCCTCGGCGGGGACCTCGCCGAGGCCGGGGAGCTGGTCCTCGCGCCGATAAGGGAGTCCGTGGGCCGCTACGCCATCCCCAGCGCCGCCCGCCAGCTCTCGGTGCTCCCCGGGGCGCTGGGCGGCCGGGCCGAGGTGCTGGGCGCGCTCGCCCTCGCCCTCGGCGAGATGGGTGATTCGACGCTTTTGGACGGGACGGCCGCGGGGTCCCTGTCCACAGCCGCTCCTGCCTTCACTTAGAGAACGGATGGCACCGTTGCCATCTCGTTAAGGATTTACTTCTTGACGTCGCACGTGCGGCCGAGTTGACTTCCAGCCACCTCGGCCGCAAGGACGCGGCCTCGTCAGGGAGGTTTCTGAAGTGAACACGCGTATGCGCCGTGCCGCCTTTGCCGTTGCCGCCGGTGCGATGGCCGTCTCGCTCGCCGCTTGTGGCAGCGCCAAGGAGTCCGGCGACAAGAAGGACTCGTCCGACGCCGCCGCCAAGAAGGGCGACGCCATCACCGTCGGCCTGCTGCTGCCGGAGAACCAGACCGCGCGGTACGAGAAGTTCGACAAGCCCCTGATCGAGAAGAAGGTCAAGGAGCTGACGAACAACAAGGGCAAGGTCGTCTACGCCAACGCCAAGCAGGACACCAGCCTGCAGAACCAGCAGGTCGACACCATGGTGACCAACAAGGTCGACGTGCTGATCGTGGACCCGGTGGACGCCAAGGCGATCGCGGGCTCGGTGAAGAAGGCCAAGGAGGCGGGCATCCCCGTCGTCGCCTACGACCGCCTGGCCGAGGGCCCGATCGACGCCTACACCTCGTTCGACAACGTGACCGTCGGCAAGGCGCAGGGCGAGGCGCTGCTGGAGGCGCTGGGCGACAAGGCCAAGGACGGCCAGATCGTCATGATGAACGGCTCCTCGACCGACCCCAACGCCGCCCAGTTCAAGGAAGGCGCCCACTCCGTCCTCGACGGCAAGGTCAAGATCGGCCGCGAGTACGACACCAAGGAGTGGAAGCCGGAGAACGCCAACGCCAACATGGAGGGCGCCATCTCCGCCCTCGGCAAGGACAAGATCGTCGGCGTCTACTCCGCCAACGACGGCATGGCGGGCGGCATCATCACCGCCCTGAAGGCCGCCGGCATCACCGTCCCGGTCACCGGCCAGGACGCCGAACTCGCGGGCGTGCAGCGCATCCTCACCGGCGAGCAGTTCATGAGCGTCTACAAGTCCTACCCGCAGGAGGCGGAGGTCGCCGCCGAGATGGCCGTCGCCCTCGCCCAGGGCAAGTCGCTCGACCCCATCGCCACCAGCAAGTCCGACAGCGCCACCAACAAGGGCATCCCGACGGTGCTCGTCCCGGTCATCTCGCTGACCAAGGACAACGTCAACGACACCGTCATCAAGGAGGGTTACTACACCCTCGACGAGATCTGCACGGACAAGTACAAGGCCGCCTGCGAGAAGGCCGGCGTCAAGTAAGCGGTCCCCGGGCCCCACGGGCCCACCGGACCGTACGGGAATCCGCACCGGAGGCCCGTACGGCCCGGCGACCGTCATGAACTCCGTCGGCGCCCCGCAGACCGACAGCCCCGCAAGCTCCGCAGCGGGACGCCGGCGGAACACCCCCCAATCTGCTGCACAACCTCCCGCCGGGTCAGGCGGCGAAGGAGATGGTTCACGTGTCCGCTACGCCCGTGCTGGCGTTGCGCGGGGTCTCCAAGCGATTCGGTGCCGTCCAGGCGCTCACCGACGTCGAGCTTGAGGTCCACGCCGGTGAGGTGGTCGCCCTGGTCGGCGACAACGGTGCCGGAAAGTCCACGCTGGTCAAGACGATCGCCGGCGTGCACCCCATCGATGAGGGAGTCATCGAGTGGGACGGCAGAGCCGTCACCATCAACAAGCCGAACGACGCCCAGAGCCTGGGCATCGCGACGGTCTACCAGGACCTCGCGCTCTGCGACAACATCGACGTCGTCGGCAACCTCTACCTCGGCCGGGAGGTCCGCAAGCGCGGTGTCCTCGACGAGGTCGAGATGGAGCGCCGCTCCCGGGAACTGCTGGACACGCTCTCCATCCGGATACCCAGCGTCCGCATCCCGATCGCCTCCCTCTCCGGAGGCCAGCGCCAGGTCGTGGCCATCGCCCGCTCGATGCTCGGCGAGCCCAAGCTGGTCATCCTGGACGAACCCACCGCCGCCCTCGGCGTCGAGCAGACCGCCCAGGTCCTCGACCTCGTCGAACGGCTGCGCGAGCGCGGTCACGCCGTCATTCTCATCAGCCACAACATGGCCGACGTGAAGGCGGTCGCCGACAAGGTCGCCGTGCTGCGCCTCGGCCGCAACAACGGCGTCTTCGAGGTCAAGTCGACCTCGCAGGAAGAGATCATCTCCGCCATCACGGGTGCCACGGACAACGCCGTGACCCGTCGTGCGGCGCGCACCAATGGGGAGATCCAGAAGTGAGCATCGACAAGACCTCCACGTCCGCCGAGGAAACCGCGGTGGAGAACCCCGAGGCGGCAGCCGCCGCCGTCACCGCGGTCGACCCGCGGCTGCTCGTGCGCGAGCAGGGCTTCGCCGGCTACGTCGGCGAGTTCAAGCGGAAGATGAAGGCCGGCGACCTCGGATCGATCCCGGTCGTCATCGGCCTGCTGGTCATCTGGGCCATCTTCACCAGCCTGAACCGCAACTTCCTCACCGCCGGCAACTTCTCCGACATGTCGGTCGCCATGGTCGGCACCGGCATGATCGCCGTCGGTATCGTCTTCGTCCTGCTGCTCGGCGAGATCGACCTGTCGGTCGGCTCGGTCAGCGGTGTCGCGGGCGCCACCTTCGCGGTGCTCAGCGTCACCCACGGGATGAACGAGGTCCTGGCCCTCGTCCTGGCCATCCTCACCGGCACCGCCGCGGGCGCCATCCACGGCTTCTTCTTCGCCCGCATCGGCGTCCCCGCCTTCGCCGTCACCCTCGCCGGACTGCTGTTCTGGCAGGGCTTCATGCTCCAGATCCTCGGCAGCAACGGCACCATCAACCTCGACTCCGAGGGCCTCGTCGCCCAGCTCACCAGCCACTACTTCAGCGACGTGGCCGCCGCCTACGGGCTCGCGGTCGTCGTGACGGCGGGCTACTTCCTCACCGCCTTCTTCGGCAACCGCCGCCGCGAGGCCGCCGGGGTGCCGTCCCGGCCGCTGAGCGAGACGATCGTGCGCACGGTGCTGCTGGCCGTCCTGGCCTTCGTCGTGGCGATCGTCTTCAACCAGCACAAGGGCCTGCCGCTGGCCGTCGTGATCTTCCTCGCGGTCCTGCTGCTCACGGACTTCGTGCTGCGCCGCACCGCCTACGGCCGCAAGGTCTTCGCGCTCGGCGGCAGCGTCGAGGCGTCCCGCCGCGCCGGCATCAACGTCGAACTGGTCCGGATCTCGGTCTTCGCCATCGCCGGCACCTTCGCCGCGATCGGCGGCCTCTTCGTCGCCTCGAAGATCGCCTCCGCCAACCAGGGCGCGGGCACCGGCGAATTCCTGATGAACGTCATCGCCGCGGCCGTCATCGGCGGCACGTCCCTCTTCGGCGGACGCGGACGCACCTGGAACGCCCTGCTGGGTGTCATGGTCATCGTCTCGATCCAGTACGGCCTCGCCCTGGAGGGCATCGCCTCGCCGGTCCAGTACATGATCACCGGTGGCGTGCTGCTGGCGACCGTCGTCATCGACGCCGTCACCCGCAAGACCCAGAAGACGGCGGGCCGCGCCTAGCAACCGCCGCCCCCCCCGCGCCGTCCGCTCCGCCCGCCCGTCCCCGCCCCGGGGGCCGGCGGGCGGAGTGCTGTGCCCACCGGCCCGACCCGCCCGCAGGGGGGCGCCCGGAACCCCGCGCGCGCCACCTGCGTGTCGTAGAAGGGGGCGTTGTTGGGTACAGCCGAACGGGTGACGTACGACGCACTGCCCGGACATCTTCCGCCGGAGCGGAAGATTAGACTCGACCCGCCCGGTAACAGCTCGATCAGCTCTATTGCAAGGAGGCACGGGTGCCGCTGCTGACCCGCATCAGGGGACCGCGCGATCTGGACCGGCTCAGCCTGGAGGAGCTGGACCGGCTGGCAGAGGAGATCCGCACCTTCCTCGTCGACGCCGTCGCCAAGACCGGCGGCCACCTCGGCCCCAACCTCGGCGTGGTGGAGCTCACCCTCGCTCTGCACCGCGTCTTCGACTCGCCCGCCGACAAGGTGCTGTGGGACACCGGCCACCAGTCCTACGTGCACAAGCTGCTCACCGGACGTCAGGACTTCTCCCGGCTGAAGATGAAGGGCGGCCTGTCCGGCTACCCCTCGCAGGCCGAATCCGAGCACGACGTCATCGAGAACAGCCACGCCTCCGCCGTCCTCGGCTGGGCCGACGGCATCGCCAAGGCCAACCAGGTGCTGGGCCGGGACCGGCACGTCGTCGCGGTCATCGGTGACGGCGCCCTCACCGGCGGCATGGCCTGGGAGGCGCTCAACAACATCGCCGACGCCAAGGACCGCCCCCTGGTCATCGTCGTCAACGACAACGAGCGCTCCTACGCCCCCACCATCGGCGGCCTCGCCAACCACCTGGCCACCCTGCGCACCACCGACGGCTACGAGCGCTTCCTCGCCCGGACCAAGGACCTCCTGGAGCGCACCCCGGTCGTCGGCAAACCGCTCTACGACACCCTGCACGGCGCCAAGAAGGGCCTCAAGGACTTCATCGCCCCGCAGGGCCTCTTCGAGGACCTCGGCCTGAAGTACGTCGGCCCCATCGACGGCCACGACCTGGAGGCCCTGGAGTCCGCCCTCACCCGGGCCAAGCGCTTCGGCGGCCCCGTGATCGTGCACTGCCTCACCGAGAAGGGCCGCGGCTACCAGCCCGCCCTCCAGGACGAGGCCGACCGCTTCCACGCCGTCGGCAAGATCCACCCCGACACCGGCCTGCCCATCGCCAGCTCCGGCGCCGACTGGACCTCCGTCTTCGGCGACGAGATGGTCAAGCTCGGCGAGGAGCGCGAGGACGTCGTCGCCATCACCGCGGCCATGCTCCAGCCGGTCGGCCTCGACAAGTTCGCCCGCGCCTTCCCCGAGCGGGTCTACGACGTCGGCATCGCCGAGCAGCACGCCGCCGTCTCCGCGGCGGGCCTCGCCCACGGCGGCGTCCACCCGGTCTTCGCCGTGTACGCCACCTTCCTCAACCGCGCCTTCGACCAGGTGCTGATGGACGTGGCCCTGCACAAGTGCGGGGTGACCTTCGTCCTGGACCGGGCCGGCGTCACCGGCACCGACGGCGCCTCCCACAACGGCATGTGGGACATGTCGATCCTCCAGGTCGTCCCCGGGCTGCGGCTCGCCGCCCCGCGCGACGCCGACCAGGTCCGCGCCCAGCTCCGCGAGGCCGTCGCGGTGGACGACGCCCCGACCGTGGTCCGCTTCTCCAAGGGCGCCGTCGGCCCCGCCGTGCCCGCCGTCGGCCGCGTCGGCGGCATGGACGTGCTGCGCGCCCCCGGCACCGAGACCCCGGACGTGCTGCTGGTCTCCGTCGGCGCCCTCGCCCCGATGTGCCTGGAGGTCGCCGGCCTCCTGGACAAGCAGGGCATCTCCACCACCGTCGTCGACCCGCGCTGGGTCAAGCCCGTCGACGAGGCCATGGCCCCGCTCGCCGACCGCCACCGCGTGGTCGTCACCGTCGAGGACAACATCCGCGTCGGCGGTGTCGGCGCCGCCGTCGCCCAGGCGCTGCGCGACGCGGGCGTGGACGTGCCGCTGCGCGACTTCGGCATCCCGCCGCGCTTCCTCGACCACGCCTCGCGCGCCGAGGTCCTGGCCGAGATCGGGCTCACCGCGCCCGACATCGCCCGCCAGGTCACCGGCCTCGTCGCCAAGCTCGACGGCATCCCCCACTCCCGCCTGCGGGCCAACGGCACGAGCCGGGCCGGTGCCGCCGTCGACTCGGTGGAGGCCGGCCGCGACTGACCGGGACCGGGCACGCGGTACCGCCGATGGGCCGGTGCCACCACGCGTTGCGGTGGTGGCACCGGCCCATCCGCGTGAATCCGGCCACGCCGGGGCATACGGACTACGCCCGCTCTCGATCATGTCGAGGACGACCAGCGTGGGAGGTCTCCGTGAGCAACTCTCTCTTCAGGACCAAGAGGATCGAACAGTCCATCCAGGACACGGAGGAGCCCGAGCACGCGCTCAAGAAATCCCTGTCCGCGCTGGACCTGACCGTGTTCGGCGTCGGCGTCATCATCGGCACCGGCATCTTCGTCCTGACCGGCACGGTGGCCAAGAACAACGCCGGCCCCGCGGTGGCCCTCGCCTTCGTCGTGGCCGGCGTCGTCTGCGCGCTGGCCGCGCTCTGCTACGCCGAGTTCGCCTCCACGGTCCCGGTGGCCGGCTCCGCCTACACCTTCTCGTACGCCTCCCTCGGCGAACTGCCCGCCTGGATCATCGGCTGGGACCTCGTCCTGGAGTTCGCGCTCGGCACGGCGGTGGTGGCCGTCGGCTGGTCCGGTTACATCCGCTCGCTGCTGGAGAACGCGGGCTGGCACATGCCGGCCGAGCTGGCCGGCCGGGACGGGGCCCACGGCTTCGGCTTCGACATCCTCGCCGCCGCGCTGGTGCTGGTGCTCACCGGCATCCTCGTCCTCGGCATGAAGCTGTCCGCGCGGGTCACCTCGCTCGTCGTCGCCATCAAGGTGACCGTCGTCCTCATCGTGATCATCGCCGGGGCCTTCTTCATCAACGGCGCCAACTACGACCCCTTCATCCCGAAGGCGCAGCCGGTGGCCGCGGGCGGCGACCTGAAGTCCCCGCTGATCCAGCTCATCTTCGGCTGGGCCCCGTCCAACTTCGGCGTGATGGGCATCTTCACCGCCGCCTCCGTGGTCTTCTTCGCCTTCATCGGCTTCGACATCGTCGCCACCGCCGCCGAGGAGACCCGCAACCCGCAGCGCGACATGCCGCGCGGCATCCTGGGCTCGCTGATCATCTGCACCACCCTGTACGTCGCCGTCTCCATCGTCGTCACCGGCATGCAGCACTACAGCAAGCTGTCGGTGGACGCCCCGCTCGCCGACGCCTTCAAGGCCACCGGGCACCCCTTCTTCGCCGGTGTGATCAGCTTCGGCGCCGCCGTCGGCCTCACCACGGTCTGTCTGATCCTGCTGCTCGGCCAGACCCGGGTGTTCTTCGCCATGAGCCGGGACGGACTGCTGCCCCGCTTCTTCTCCCGCGTCCACCCGAGGTTCCGCACCCCGTACCGCCCGACCATCCTGCTCGGCGTGGTCATCGCGATCGTCGCGGGCTTCACCAGCCTGAGCGAACTGGCCGAGCTGGTGAACATCGGCACCCTGTTCGCCTTCGTCGTCGTCGCCGTCAGCGTCATCATCCTGCGCCGCACCCGGCCCGACCTGCCGCGCGCCTTCCGCACCCCGCTGGTGCCGGCGCTGCCGATCGTGTCGGTGTGCGCCTCGCTGTGGCTGATGCTCAACCTGCCCGCCGAGACCTGGCTCCGCTTCGGCATCTGGATGGCGATCGGCTTCTTCGTGTACTTCCTCTACGGCCGCAAGCACAGCCGCCTCGCCACCGGCGAGATCACCCCCGCCCCGCCCACCGGCGGGTCCTAGGCCGCGAACCGGCCCCGTATGTCCGTTTCCTGGCGGCGGGCGGGGCCGGATAGCGTACGGCCATGCACGCTCCGCCGATCATCCGGTCACGCACCGTGTCCACCGGGCGGGCGGGGGCCGGCTACTGGACCCGGTTGCTGCCCCCGCTGACCGTGCTCGCCTGCGCCACCCGCCTCCCCTCCTTCACCCGCCCGCTGTGGAACCCGGACGAGGGCTTCCTCGCCGTCCAGGCCGGACTGCTCGCCCACGGCGGGCGGCTCTACGAGACGGTCGTCGACCGCAAGCCGCCCCTGGTGCCCTGGCTCTACCAGGGGGCGTTCGCGGTGACCGGGGCACAGTCGCTGACCACGGTGCGCGTCCTCGCCCTGCTCGCCCAGCTCGCCACCGCCGTGCTCCTCGCCTCCCTCGCCCGGCGCCGCTGGGGCGACACGGCCGGGCGCACCGCCGGCGTGCTGTACCTGCTGCTCTCCGTCGGGCTCAACCCCGAGGACGCGCAGGCCGCCACCTTCGAGGTGTTCATACTGCCGTGCACGGCGGCGGCGATGTGGTGCGCCGACCGCCGCCGCTGGGGCGCGGCCGGCCTCGCCGTCGGCTGCGCCTTCCTCGCCAAGCAGACCGGCGGAGCGGTACTGCTGCCGGTGCTCTGGCTCTGCGGAGCGCACCGCCCGGCGCTGCTGCGGCTGGGCGCCGGCGCCGTGGCCCCGGTCCTGGGCGCGGCGCTGCTCACCGACCCGGCGGGCTTCCTCTTCTGGACCGTCACCGGCTCCGGCACCTACGCCTCCTTCGACGGCTCCGCGACCCACGCCCTGGGCCGGGCGCTCGCCAACGCCGCGCTGCTCGCCGTGGCCTGCGCGGCGCTCCTGGGCCCCCTGGCCCGCCTGCGGCGCACGCCCCGCTCCGGCATGGCCGGTCTGGGGCTCTGGCTCGCCGCCTCGGCCGGGGCGGTCGCCACGGGCCTGCACTTCTTCGGCCACTACTACCTCCAACTCCTGCCGCCGCTCGCCCTGCTGGGCACGGCCGCCCTGCTGCGGCACCCGCCCCGCGAGCGGCCCGCCGGCCGGCTGCTCGCCACCGCCTGCTGCACGGTCCTCTTCGTCACCTGGGGCCTGCTGGCGCCGCGCGGCGAACTCGACCACGCCCGCCGCCTCGCGGAGACCGCCGCCCGCCACACCGCGCCGGGGGAGCGGGTGCTGTTCTGGGGCATGCACCCCGAGGCGTACTGGTTCGCCGGCCGCGCCCCGGCCACCCGCTACCTCACCGCGGGGCTGCTCACCAACTACAGCGGCGGACGCGACGGCGCCCGGGTCGGCGAACGGTACGGCGTCGAGGGCTCCTGGCAGGTGCTCCGCGCCGAGCTGGCCGCCCGCCCGCCGGCCCTGATCGTCGACGACTCCCGGGGCAAGCCGTACGCGCCGGAGCGGCTGCCGACCCTGCGGCGGCTGCTGGCGGCCGCCTACACGCGGGCGGGCACGGTGGACGGGGCGGTGCTGTACGTCCGTACGGCGGGACAGGCACCCGAGACGGGCGGCGGGGGCCGTCCGGGGCCAGGGGGGTGAGGGCGCGTCCGGCGGTGTACGGCGGGTCAGTCCGGGCGGACCGTACGAGGGCCCGTCACCTCGGCGCCCGACTCCGTGACCCGGCGGCGCAGTTCACGATCGGCGGTCACCACCAGGACCCGGCGGCCCCGGGCGGAGGCGGCCAGTGAGGCGATGAGGTCGTCGCCGCTGCCCGGCGCGGACTCCACCCGCACCCCGGGCACGGACTCCACGCCCCGGGCCGCGCCCTCCACGACGAGGACGATCTCCACCGGCCCGCCGTGCCCCGGCAGCCCGTCCGTCGCCAGCCGGTCCCGCAGCCGCTCGGCGGCCCCGCGCCGGTCGCGCCACCAGCCGTCGGGCACGGACCCGACCACATTGGCGCCGTCGACGATCAGGAGCAGGGCAGCGGCGTCGGTCATGGGCCCAGAATCGCACGCCCCGCCCCGCCGGACACGCGAGAGGGCCCCCGCGGCTGCGGAGGCCCTCGTCACGTGCGGCCGTGGTGCGGCGTCACGCCGGGACCGAGGCCACCCCCCGCTCCAGGAACGGCTTGCCGTTGACCCGCTCGGAGACACCCTCGCGGTCCAGGTACGGCGTGATGCCGCCCAGGTGGAAGGGCCAGCCGGCACCGGTGATCAGGCACAGGTCGATGTCCTGGGCCTCGGCGACGACGCCCTCGTCGAGCATGAGCCCGATCTCCCGCGCCACCGCGTCCAGCACCCGCGCCCGCACCTGCTCCCCGGTCAGGACGGTGTCGCCCTGCTTCAGCAGCGCGGCGACCTCCGGGTCCAGCTCGGGCCGGCCGCTGTCGTGGACGTAGAAGCCGCGCTTGCCGGCCTCGACGACCGCCTTGAGGTTGGGGGAGACGGTGAAGCGGTCCGGGAACGCCGCGTTCAGCGTCTCCGAGACGTGCAGGCCGATCGCCGGTCCGACCAGCTCCAGCAGGACCAGCGGGGACATCGGCAGGCCGAGCGGCTCGACCGCCTTCTCCGCGACCTCGACGGGGGTGCCCTCGTCGATGACGTTCTGGATCTCGCCCATGAAGCGGGTCAGGATGCGGTTGACGACGAACGCCGGGGCGTCCTTGACCAGCACCGCGGTCTTCTTCAGCTTCTTGGCCACGGCGAACGCGGTGGCGAGCGAGGCGTCGTCCGTCCGCTCGCCGCGCACGATCTCCAGCAGCGGCAGGATCGCGACCGGGTTGAAGAAGTGGAAGCCGACGACCCGCTCGGGGTGCTTCAGCTTCGAGGCCATCTCGGAGACCGAGAGGGACGAGGTGTTCGTCGCCAGGATCGCGTGTGCCGGGGCGACCGCCTCGACCTCCGCGAACACCTGCTGCTTGACGCCGATCTCCTCGAAGACGGCCTCGATGACGAAGTCCGCGTCCGCGAAGCCCTCGGCCTTGTCCAGCACACCGCTGACCAGCGCCTTGAGCCGGTTGGCCTTGTCCTGGCCGATCCGGCCCTTGCCGAGCAGCTTGTCGATCTCGGCGTGGACGTAGCCCACGCCCTTGTCGACGCGCTCCTGGTCGATGTCGGTCAGCACGACCGGCACCTCCAGGCGGCGCAGGAAGAGCAGCGCGAGCTGGCTCGCCATCAGACCGGCGCCGACCACGCCCACCTTGGTGACCGGGCGGGCCAGGCTCTTGTCCGGGGCGCCGGCCGGGCGCTTGCCGCGCTTCTGCACCAGGTTGAAGGCGTAGATGCCGGACCGGAGTTCGCCGCCCATGATGAGGTCGGCGAGGGCCTGGTCCTCGGCGTCGAAGCCCGCCTGGAGGTCGCCGTCCTTGGCGGCGGCGATGATGTCCAGGGCGCGGTAGGCGGCCGGGGCGGCGCCGTGCACCTTGGAGTCCGCGAGGAAGCGGCCCTTGGCCACGGCCTGGTCCCAGCCCTCGCCGCGGTCGATCGCCGGACGCTCGACGGCGATCTCGCCCTTGAGCACGGCCGCCGTCCAGATCAGGGACTGCTCCAGGAAGTCCGCGCCCTCGAAGAGCGCGTCCGCGATGCCGAGCGCGTGGACCTGCTCGCCCTTGAGCTGCCGGTTCTGGTTGAGGCTGTTCTCGATGATCACCGAGATGGCCTTCTCGGCACCGATCAGGTTCGGCAGCAGGGTGCAGCCGCCCCAGCCCGGGACCAGGCCGAGGAAGACCTCGGGCAGCGAGAAGGCGGGCAGGGCCGCGGAGACCGTGCGGTAGGTGCAGTGCAGGCCGATCTCGACCCCGCCGCCCATGGCCGCGCCGTTGTAGTACGCGAAGGTCGGCACGGCCAGCGTCGCCAGCCGCTTGAAGACGTCGTGGCCGCCCTTGCCGATGGCCAGCGCGTCCTCGTGCCGCTTCAGCAGCTCGACGCCCTTGAGGTCGGCGCCGACCGCGAAGATGAACGGCTTGCCGGTGACGCCGGCACCGGCGATCTCACCGGCCGCGGCCTCCTTCTCGACCTGGTCGATCGCGGCGTCGATGTTCGCCAGCGACTGCGGGCCGAGCGTGGTCGGCTTGGTGTGGTCGTGGCCGTTGTCCAGGGTGATCAGCGCGAAGCGCCCGGCACCCAGCGGCAGGTCGAAGTGGCGTACGTGCGCCTGCGTGACGACCTCGCCCGGGAACAGCTCGGCCGCGCCCTTCAACAGTTCAGCGGTGGTGCTCACTTGTCCCCCTCGAAGTGCGGGTTCTCCCAGATGACCGTGGCGCCCATGCCGAAGCCGACGCACATGGTGGTGAGGCCGTAACGGACCTGCGGCTGGTCCTCGAACTGGCGGGCGAGCTGGGTCATCAGCCGGACGCCGGAGGAGGCCAGCGGGTGGCCGAAGGCGATGGCGCCGCCGTACTGGTTGACGCGCGGGTCGTCGTCGGCGATGCCGTAGTGCTCCAGGAAGGCGAGGACCTGGACGGCGAACGCCTCGTTGATCTCGAACAGGCCGATGTCGGAGATGGAGAGCCCCGCCTGGGCGAGGGCCTTCTCCGTGGCCGGGATCGGGCCGTACCCCATGACCTCGGGCTCCACTCCGGCGAAGGAGTAGGAGACCAGGCGCATCTTGACCGGCAGCCCGTTCTCGCGGGCGAAGTCCTCGGAGGCGATGAGCGAGGCGGTGGCGCCGTCGTTGAGACCGGCCGCGTTGCCCGCGGTGACCCGGCCGTGGACGCGGAACGGCGTCTTGAGCCCGGCCAGGTTCTCCAGGGTGGTCCCCGGGCGCATCGGCTCGTCGGCGGTGACCAGGCCCCAGCCGGTCTCGCCGCCCTCGGGGGTGGTGCGGCGCACCGAGACCGGCACCAGGTCGGCCTGGATCTTGCCGTCGGCGTACGCCTTGGCGGCCTTCTCCTGGGAGCGCACGGCGTACTCGTCGGCGCGCTGCTTGGTGATGTCCGGGTAGCGGTCGTGCAGGTTCTCGGCGGTCATGCCCATGAAGAGGGCGGACTCGTCGACCAGCTTCTCGGAGACGAACCGCGGGTTCGGGTCCACGCCCTCGCCCATCGGGTGGCGGCCCATGTGCTCGACACCGCCCGCGATGGCGACGTCGTAGGCGCCGAAGGCGACGGAGCCGGCCACCGAGGTCACGGCCGTCAGCGCGCCCGCGCACATCCGGTCGATGGAGTAGCCGGGGACCGAGGTGGGCAGGCCCGCGAGGATGCCCGCGGTGCGGCCGATGGTCAGGCCCTGGTCGCCGATCTGCGTGGTCGCGGCGACGGCGACCTCGTCGATCTTCTTCGGGTCGAGTCCGGGGTTGCGGCGCAGCAGCTCCCGGATCGCCTTCACGACGAGGTCGTCGGCGCGGGTCTCGTGGTAGATGCCCTTCGGGCCCGCCTTGCCGAACGGGGTGCGGACGCCGTCGACGAAGACGACGTCCCTGACGGTACGAGGCACGATGGCTCTCCTCCAGGGTGCGGGGTGGCACTACTGCGGCACGCATGCGCTGAGCGCGCGCTCAGGGTCATGCTACTTGTGGGTAACGTAGCTGCCCAGTCCCCCCGCCCGGAGCGGTGAACGTCACACCCCGCCGGGGGCACCTCGGGCGCCCGGCCGAGTCCCCGCGGGCACCGGTTCGCGGACGGGAGTCCGGTACGGGAGAGCCCCCCGGGCACGTTGGCGAGAAATCGACCCTGCCGACATACCGAGAATCCGCCCCAAGACCGACACGCCGGGCGGGCCGGGCCGGGGTGTGGTGCGGGTGTGGGTGCGACACGCCGGGGGTGCGGTGCGGGGGTCGACGCGCCGGGTGCGACACGCCGAGGGTGCGGCACGAGGGTCGACGCGCCGGGTGCGAGACATGCCGGGGGTGCGGCACGGGGGCCGACACACGCGGGTGCGACACGCCGGGGTCGGGCATCGGAGACGACCCGCCGGAGCCGACACGCCGAGGCCGGTGCGCGAGAGCCGACACGCCGGGCGACGACACACCGGGGACCCGGCACCGGTGGCGACGACGCGCCGGGCCCGGGACGGGCGCCCGGGTACGCCGACGCCCCCGGGGCCGGGACCCCGGGGGCGTGCGATCGCGTATGGCGCGGACCCCGGGCTATGCCTCCGGCTCCGCCGCCAGCGCCGTCACCAGCACCGGCGTCACCTGCTCCACCTGCCAGGGCCGCGCCCCGTACCCGGCGAGGGACGCCGCCACGGTGTCCGCGTCGGCCGGCTTCGGCGGCTCCCAGCAGACCCGGCGCACGGTGTCCGGGGAGATCAGGTTCTCCTGCGGCATCGACAGCCGCTCGGCCAGCGCCGAGACCGCCGTACGGGCCGCGGAGAGCCGGGCCGCGGCGGCCGGGTCCTTGTCGGCCCAGGCCCGCGGCGGCGGGGGGCCGGTCACCGGCTGGCCGGGCTGCGGCAACTGGGACTCCGTCATGGCCTTCACCCGGTCCACCGCCGCCTGCCACTGCTCCAGTTGCCGGCGGTTCATCCGCCCGAAGCCGTTCAGCGCGGCCAGCGCGGACGCGTGCGCCGGCACCGCGAGCGCCGCCTCGACGATCGCCGCGTCACCGAGCACCTTGCCGGGGGAGACGTCCCGCCGCTGGGCGATCCGGTCCCGGGTCTGCCACAGCTCCCGCACCACCGCCAACTGCCGCCGCCGGCGCACCTTGTGCATGCCGGACGTACGCCGCCACGGGTCCTTGCGTGGCTCCGCCGGCGGGGCCGAGGCGATCGCGTCGAACTCCTGCCGCGCCCACTCCAGCTTGCCCTGCCGGTCCAGCTCCTTCTCCAGCGCGTCCCGCAGGTCGACGAGGAGCTCCACGTCGAGGGCCGCGTAGCGCAGCCAGGGGTCGGGCAGCGGGCGGGTGGACCAGTCGACGGCCGAGTGGCCCTTCTCCAGGCTGTAGCCCAGGACGTTCTCCACCATCGCGCCGAGCCCGACCCGGGGGAACCCGGCGAGCCGTCCGGCCAGCTCGGTGTCGAAGAGGCTCGCGGGCAGCATCCCTATCTCGCGGAGGCAGGGCAGATCCTGAGTGGCGGCGTGCAGCACCCACTCGGTACCGGAGAGCGCGGCGCCCAGTCCCGACAGGTCGGGGCAGGCCACCGGGTCGATCAGCGCCGTACCGGCACCGGCGCGGCGCAGTTGCACCAGATAGGCGCGCTGCCCGTAGCGGTAGCCGGAGGCGCGCTCGGCGTCGACGGCGACGGGGCCGGTCCCGGCGGCGAAGGCGGCGGTCACGCGGTCCAGCGCGGAGGCGTCCGCGACCACGGGCGGCACGCCCTCACGCGGGTCGAGCAAGGGGATCGGCGCCTCGGTCACAGAAGATCCGGCGTCGTCCGGAGGGGCGCCTCCGGTGGTTCGCAGTGAACGGTCTGCTGCGGTTTCGTGGGCGTCGGTCACCTGTCAAGGGTATCCGTACCGACCGGTGCCCGACGGGCGCCTACGCTCGGAAACGAGGGTGGCCAGCCAAAACTGGCCTCGGCACCGGCGCACGCCCCCGCACGGGCCCGGCGCCGACGCCGCCGCACGCCCGGACGACACCCCGTCCACGCCCGCACCAGCGAGAACGGAACCACCATGACCCCCTGGGCCACCCGCCCCGAGACCGCCGCCGACGCCGAGGCCGTCCGCGCCGTCAACCTCGCCGCCTTCTCCACCCCGGGGGAGGCCGATCTCGTCGAGGCCCTGCGCGCCGACCCGGAGGCGTGGATCGAGGGCCTGTCCCTGCTCGCCGTCGACCCCGACGGCACCCCGGTCGGCCACGCCCTGCTCACCCGCTGCCACGTCGGCGGCCGGCCGGCGCTCGCGCTGGCCCCCTGCGCGGTGCTGCCCCGGGCGCAGCGCAGCGGCGCCGGGTCCGCGGCCGTCCGCGCCGCCCTGGCCGCCGCCCGCGAGCGGGGCGAGAACCTCGTCGTCGTCCTCGGCCACGCCACCTACTACCCGCGCTTCGGCTTCACCCCGGCCTCCCGCTTCGGCATCCGCGCGCCCTTCGACGCCCCCGACGAGTCCCTGATGGCACTCGCGCTGGACGAGGGACGCCCGGTCCCGTCCGGCACCATTCGGTACGCCCCCGCCTTCGGCGTCTGACGGTCCGTCAGGCCGTCCGGGCCCGCCCCCACCCCGTACGACGGCGAACGGCGCTCGCCCCGTACGACGGCGAACGGCGCCCGCCGACGGAACGTTCCGTCGGCGGGCGCCGGGAGGGCGGGCGAGCGGGCCGGGCGGGGGCTCGGGCTCGATCGCGCCGGGGGAGGGGGCGGGGGAGGGAGGGGACGGCAAGGGGAGCGGGGTCAGTGGATGATGCCGGTGCGCAGCGCCACCGCGACCATCCCGGCACGGTCGCCGGTGCCGAGCTTGCGGGCGATGCGGGCGAGGTGGCTCTTGACGGTCAGGGCGGAGAGGCCCATCGAGACGCCGATCGCCTTGTTGGACTGGCCCTCCGCCACCAGCCGCAGCACCTCGACCTCACGGCCGGAGAGCTCGCGGTAGCCGCCCGGGTGGCTCGGGGCGCCCGGCGGGCGGCGGTGCAGGCGGGCGGCGGCGGCACCGATCGGGGCGGCGCCCGGACGGCTGGGGAGCCCGATGTTGGTGCGGGTGCCGGTGACGACGTAGCCCTTCACACCGCCGGCGAGGGCGTTGCGTACGGCGCCGATGTCGTCGGCGGCGGAGAGGGCCAGTCCGTTGGGCCAGCCCGCGGCGCGGGTCTCCGACAGCAGGGTCAGACCCGAGCCGTCGGGGAGGTGGACGTCGGCGACGCAGATGTCGCGCGGGTTGCCGATGCGCGGACGGGCCTCCGCGACGGACGAGGCTTCGATGACGTCGCGCACACCGAGCGCCCACAGATGGCGGGTGACGGTGGAACGGACGCGCGGGTCGGCCACGACGACCATGGCGGTCGGCTTGTTCGGGCGGTAGGCGACCAGGCTTGCGGGCTGCTCGAGGAGAACGGACACCAGGCCTCCTGGGGTGCGGGACGGGACCGGCTCGTGGGGGTGGAGCCGGGGGGCGAACCGTGCTTTCAAGGTCACAGTCGTCTTCGGCATCGATCGCGCCCGCCTTTAGAAAATGATCACGATCTGGTGAGTAACAATCCGAGCAATTCGGACACGCTGTCGATCATTCGAAGACCGAACGGTTTCACTCGGTGTCTAAACACGGTCGAAAGTGGCCGTATCGACAAAGTGACCTACGGCGAACGGGTGAACGGAGGGTTGGGCGCGGTGAGGGTGGTGAGGGAGGGGTCCGCGGGCCGCGCGGGAGGAGAGGGCCGGCCCCCGTACACACGCGTCGCCCGGTCCGGCCGCGACGGGGATGTCGGGGACCGGACCGGGCGACGGGAGGGTGCCGAGGCGCCGAGGTCCGAGGTTCTGGGGTGCCGCGGTGCCGAGGCGCCGGGCGGAGCCGGTGAGGCAGTCGGTGGGGCGGTCGGTGGGGGAGTCGGTGGGGGAGTCGGTAGGAGGGAGGGGGAGGGGGAAGGGCAGGAAGGGCGCGGGTCAGCGTGACTGCGGGCCGCGCCGCTGCGGCAGCGTCACGACCGACGCGTCGCCCGGACCGGCCGGCGGCAGCCCCGCGACCTGCGCCAGCAGATCGCACCAGGACGCCAGGTGCGCGGCGGTGTCCGGGACCCCGCCCAGCCCCTCCCGGGGCGTCCAGGACGCCCGGATCTCGATCTGCGAGGCCGACGGGCGGGCCGACAGGCCGCCGAAGTAGTGGGAGCCGGCCCGTGTCACCGTGCCGCTGGGCTCGCCGTACGTCAGGCCGCGGGCCTGGAGCGCGCCCGTCAGCCAGGACCAGCACACCTCGGGCAGCAGCGGGTCGGCGGCCATCTCCGCCTCCAGCTCCGCCCGCACCAGCGTCACCAGCCGGAAGGTGCCGTGCCAGCCGTCGTGCCCGGCCGGATCGTGCAGCAGCACCAGCCGCCCGTCGGCCAGGTCCTCGTCGCCGTCGACGACCGCGGCCTCCAGCGCGTACGCGTACGGCGCCAGCCTCTTCGGCGCCGGTGTCGTCTCCACCTCGATCTGCGGGCGCAGCCGTGCCGCCCGCAACGCCTCGACGGCCGCCGCGAACGGTGGCGGCGCCGTGCCGTCCGTAGGCCGGAGGCCCCCCTCGGTGTCCTTCTGATCGTCCATGTCGCCAGCGCCGTCCGACAGTCGTCCCTGAGCCGCAGCCATGCGGGGAAGATTAGGCGGAATGCCGCCCCCGTGCAGGGAGGGACACCCCCGTTCGAGTGCGATGGCCGGATCGCACGCCGCCGGCCGGTCCGGCCGGGCCCCTTCGCGGATGTGCGCCCGCGAATCGGGGGCGGACCCACCCATGGGCCGGAGCACCGGCGGACCATGGGACACTGGCCGGTGTGAGTGAGAACCAGAGCCCTGCGGGCAACCAGCAGACCGCCGCGTACGACTCCGCGTTCCTCAAGGCGTGCAGGCGTGAGCCGGTGCCGCACACGCCCGTGTGGTTCATGCGGCAGGCCGGACGCTCACTGCCGGAGTACCTCAAGGTGCGCGAGGGCATCCCGATGCTCGAATCGTGCATGCGTCCCGACCTGGTGGCCGAGATCACCCTCCAGCCGGTGCGCCGGCACGGCGTGGACGCGGCGATCTACTTCAGCGACATCGTCGTGCCGCTCAAGGCCATCGGCATCGACCTCGACATCAAGCCGGGCGTCGGCCCGGTCGTCGAGCAGCCGATCCGCTCCCGGGCGGACCTGGCGCGGCTGCGCGACCTGACCCCCGACGACGTCTCCTACGTCACCGAGGCGATGGGCATCCTCACCGGCGAGCTGGGCGCCACCCCGCTCATCGGCTTCGCGGGAGCGCCGTTCACCCTCGCCAGCTACCTGGTGGAGGGCGGCCCGTCCCGCAACCACGAGCACACCAAGGCGCTGATGTACGGCGACCCGCAGCTCTGGGCCGACCTGCTGGACCGCCTCGCCGAGATCACCACCGCCTTCCTCAAGGTGCAGATCGAGGCCGGCGCGAGCGCCGTCCAGCTCTTCGACTCCTGGGTCGGCGCGCTCGCCCCCGTCGACTACCGCCGCTCGGTGCTGCCCGCCTCCCGCAAGGTCTTCGACGCCGTCGAGGGCCTCGGCGTGCCCCGCATCCACTTCGGCGTCGGCACCGGTGAGCTGCTGGGCCCGCTCGGCGAGGCCGGCGCGGACGTCGTCGGCGTCGACTGGCGCGTCCCGCTGGACGAGGCCGCCCGCCGGGTCGGCCCCGGCAAGGCGCTCCAGGGCAACCTCGACCCCGCCGTCCTCTTCGCGCCGACCGCGGCCGTCGAGGCCAAGACCGACGAGATCCTGGACGCGGCGGCCGGCCTGGAGGGCCACGTCTTCAACCTCGGTCACGGCGTCCTGCCGACCACCGACGCGGACGCGCTGACCCGCCTCGTGGAGTACGTCCACACGCGGACGGCCCGCTGACGCACCCGGCGCGCGGCGCGCACTCCGGCGGCAGGCCGCCGGGTGCGCGCCGCGCCCGTTCCACCGCCCCTGTGTCCAGGGGTTGTTGACACTCACCGGCATGATGTCCCCCACGAACACTGCCGGAACCTTGCAATGCGCACGGATCTTCCCTCGGGCAGCATGGTCCGCGGGGAGCACACCGGATGGTTCCGGTGCCGGAGCCCGGCAGGTGACCGGCACCGGAGCCCCGGGGGCCGCGCCGACCCGGACGAGCGGGACGCGCGGACACGGACGAGCGGGACGCGCGGACACGGACGACGGGGGTGGGGGAATGCGCACGTTGGCGACGGTCACGAGGACCGGCCTGGCCACCCTCCTGCCGGCCACCGCCCGCACCGCGACCGGCGTCGCCGGCCGCGACACGGACACCGACCCGCGCGCCCGGCTCCTGGGCGGCGAGCCCGTGCCGTCCGTCATCTCCCCGCTGACCTGCCTCTTCGTACGGCCGCTGCATCGACTGCGCCCCGACGAACCCGAGTCCGGGCCCGCCGGTGACGCGGGCCCGGACGGCCGTCGGCCGGCGGCGCGCGCCCCGCGCGTGCGCGCCGCCTGAGCCGCATCACCCAGGGGGCTTCGCCAGACGTGCCGCCGGGGTGGCGCCGAGCCGCTGTGCACGGGCCACGGGGCCCGAGCCGTACCGCGGGCCGGCACCTCCCGAGGCGGACCGTCCGAGCCGTGCTCCCGCGCCGCACCGCCGCTTCGGCGCCCGTGCGGACCGCACGCTCCCACTCTTCACGCCGCAAGGACGTATGCCATGAACACCATGACCATGGGCATCGCCGCGCTCGCCGCCGCCTGCCTGCTCATCCTCTTCGCGCTCTCCGCGCTCTTCCGCAAGGTGGAGCAGGGCAAGGCGCTGATCGTCTCCAAGCTGCGGAAGGTCGACGTCTCCTTCACCGGGCAGGTCGTGCTGCCGGTGCTGCACAAGGCCGAGGTGATGGACATCTCGGTGAAGACCATCGAGATCACCCGGGCCGGCCGCGAGGGCCTGATCTGCCAGGACAACATCCGTGCCGACATCCGGATCTCCTTCTTCGTCCGGGTCAACAAGACCGCCGAGGACGTCATCCGGGTCGCCCAGGCTGTCGGCACCGCGCGGGCCAGTGACCGGGACACGCTCCAGGAGCTGTTCCACGCCAAGTTCTCCGAGGCCCTCAAGACGGTCGGCAAGCAGCTCGACTTCACCGACCTCTACACCAAGCGCGAGGAACTGCGCTTCCGCATCATCGAGGTCATCGGCGTCGACCTGAACGGCTACCACCTGGAGGACGCGGCGATCGACTACCTGGAGCAGACGCCGCTGGCCCAGCTCGACCCGGCCAACGTCCTCGACGCCCAGGGCATCCGCAAGATCACCGAAATGACCGCCGTGGAGCACGTGCGCACCAACGAGGCGCAGCGCACCGAGGAGAAGGAGATCACCCGGCAGGACGTCGACGCCCGGGAAGCCATCCTGGAGCTGGAGCGGCGCCGCACGGACGCCGAGATCAAGCAGAAGCGGGAGATCGAGACCGTGCGGGCCCGCGAGGAGGCCGAGACGGCGCGGGTGGTCGAGGAGGAGCGGCTGCGGGCGCAGAGCGCCTTCCTGAAGACGGAGGAGGAGCTGGGGGTCCAGCGGGAGAACCAGGCCCGCGAGGTCGCCGTCGCCGCGAAGAACCGCGAGCGGGTCATCGCCATCGAGAGCGAGCGCATCGAGAAGGACCGCCTCCTGGAGGTCATCGCCCGGGAGCGGGAGACCCAGCTCACCCGGATCGCCGCCGAGAAGGAGCTGGAGGCGGAGCGGCGCGAGATCGCCGAGGTCATCCGCGAGCGGGTCGCCGTGGACCGTACGGTCGCCGAGCAGGAGGAGTCCATCAAGAAGCTGCGCGCCGTCGAGGAGGCGGAGCGCGACCGGCAGGCGGTGGTCATCGCGGCCGAGGCGGAGGCGCAGGAGCGGCTCGTCAAGGACATCAAGGCCGCGGAGGCCGCCGAACAGGCCGCCGTCCACCGCGCCGCCGAGGAACTCTCCCTGGCCGAGGCCCGGTTGAAGAGCGCCGACCTCGACGCGCGGGCCAAGCTGCGGCTCGCCGAGGGCATCCAGGCCGAGCGGGCCGCCGAGGGGCTGGCCGCCGTCCAGGTCCGGGAGAAGGAGGCCGAGGTCATCGAGAAGGCCGGCCGCGCGGAGGCCGAGGCCACCGAGGCACGGCTGCGGGCCGAGGCGGAGGGCGCGCGGGCCCGCGCGCTGGCCGAGGCGGAGAGCATCGGCGGCAAGCTGAAGGCGGAGGCGGAGGGCCTGACCGCGAAGGCCGCGGCGATGGCCGCCCTCGACGAGGCGTCCCGTACCCACGAGGAGTACCGGCTGCGGCTGGAGGCGGAGAAGGAGATCCGCCTCGCCGGGCTGGACGCCCAGCGGCAGATCGCCGAGGCCCAGGCCACCGTGCTCGCCACCGGTCTGGAGAACGCCGACATCGACATCGTCGGCGGGGAGACCGTTTTCTTCGACCGGCTCATGTCCTCGATCGCGCTCGGCAAGGGGCTCGACGGCTTCGTCGGCAGCTCCGAGACCGCGCAGGCGCTGGCGCGGCCCTGGCTGGACGGCTCGTCGAGCTTCACCGACGATCTCACCCGCGTCCTCGGCTCGGTCTCCACGGCCGACGTGCAGAACCTGACCGTCTCCGCGCTGCTGCTCCGGCTCATGGGCGACGGGGGCCCGCACGCCGGGGGCCTGCGGCAACTGCTGGACAAGGCCGCCGAGCTGGGCCTCGGCGACCTGCCCCTCTCGGCGGTCGCCGGACCGGTCCTCGCCGGCCGGGGCACGGAACTCGCCCCGGCGTCCCACGTCAACGGCCACGGGGCGCCTGCCGGCGGGGGAGCGGGCTGACGGTGCCGGGCGCCTGCCGGCGGGGAGCGGGCCGGCGGTGCCCTTCCGGGCCGGCCGGGCGGGGTCAGCGTGCCCTTCCGGGCCGGCCGGGCGGGGCCACCGTGCCCTTCCGGGCCGGGGTGGCGGTACGCCGGTGACAGTGGTGGCTCACCGGGGCGGTGGGGCTGGTGGGGCGGTCGCGTGGGTAGGGGGCGGTGCCTCCGAGGCCCGATCCCGGTGCGCCGGACCGGCCGCTTCGCCCCGTGACGGGGCGGGCTAGGGGGTTGGGCATACGGGGGCCGGGCTCGCCCGGCGGGGGCCTCGTACGGCATGACGCTGCGACGGCATGGCCCCGGCCGTGCCGCCCCCGGCCCGCCCGGCCGCACCCCGCCCCTGCGGCGGGCCGCCCTCCGGCGACCGACCGCCCCCCGGCGACCGGCGCCCTCCGATGGCCAACCGCCTCCCCGGCGACCGACGCACCCGGCGACCGACCGTCCTCCCCGGCGACCAGCCGCCCCCCGGCGGCCAGCCGCCCGCCCCCCACGACTGACTGAGAGGTGTGCCATGACCACCGGTCTCGATGCCGGTACGTACGAGGTGTTGCGTGACCGGCTGGCCGCGCAGGCCGCCGAGCTGGCCCGGCGGGCCGAGGCGCTCGACGCCCGGCGGGTCGAGGAGTTCGGGTCGCTGCGGCTCGGGCTCGCCGGCACCGGGCGGCTGCGCACCGGGCAGCCCAGCGTGCCCCGCGACACCGTGGCCGTCGCCGACGCGCTCCTGCTCGGCCACAACACCACGCCGAGCCGCGGCGCCGACACCGCCGTCGGGGACGTGTTCGCGCTGTACGACCGTGAACTGAACCCCCTTCCCGAGGATTCCGTCCCCGGGCTGCTCGACGACCCCGGATTCGTACACGAGTTCGCCGCGCTGCACCGCTACTATCGGCAGGCCCGCCTGCTGCGGCTGCGCCGCGTCGAGGGCCGGCTGCTCGCCGTCTTCCAGACCGGCGAGAAGACCGACGACATCCGCGTACTGCGCTGGGAGCTGACGGACGACGGCCGGGCCGCCTTCCTCGACGCCCGCGGCGAACGCGACCACGTCCTGCCGCCCGCCCACGACTTCACCTGGACCGAGACCACCCGCGAGGACCACGTCCTCGGCCGGCACCCGCACGTCTCCGTGGGCGGCGAGGTCTTCGTCACCACCGTCGGCGGCGCCCTCACCGTCAAGCGGGAGAACGACACCGAGACCCCCGACGGCATCCACCGCGAGTCGGTCGCCGAACCGCTTCAGTCCCTCGCCGACGCGGACATCGCCCACGCCCGGGTCGGCGCGCTGATCCTGCTGCGCGTCCGCCCGTACAAGGAGGACGCCGACCGCTATCTGGTCCACAACACCCTCACCGGGACCGTGCTCCGCCTCGACGGCATCGGGCAGGCGTGCCGGCGGCTCCCCGAGGACCAGGGCATCGTCTTCCCCGGCGGCTACTGCCTGGCCGCCGGTCCGCACAAGCTCTTCGACACCGTCGACACCGACGGGCTGGAGTTCGAGCGGGCGGTGCGCTCGCCCAACGGCGAGGACATCCTCTTCGCCTTCCACGCGCCGGTGACCGGCCGGAGCCTGCTGCTGCCGTACAACATGATCCGCAAGGAGATCGCCACCCCGCTCCCCTGCACGGGCTGGGCCCTCTTCGACGACGGCACCCTGGCGCTGCTGCGCTCCGGCGAGGAACCGGCCCGCGTGCACACCCTCCAGTCGTGGCACTCGCCCTACCTCTCCGACACCCACGCCGCCACCCTGCCCACCGGCACCGGAGCGCTCGCCCGCGTCGGCAACGCCGACCTCGTCCGTGGCATCTCCGACTGCCTCTCCATCACCCGCGCCGTCACCGAGACCACCCCCACCAGCGAGGTGTACGAGGAACTGGCCGCCGCCTGCGTCCGGCTCGCGGACTCCTGCCACTGGCTGGACGAGCCGGAACTCGGCTCCCTGCACGAGCCGTTGGCCGAGGTGCGGGCCACCGCCGAGCAGGTGACGGCCGAGTTCCGCACCGTCCAGGAGCTGACCCGGCACGCCGCCGAACGGCTGGACGAGGCCGCCGGACGGCTCGACGCGGTGGTGCGCCGGCTGCGCGGCGAGAGCCCCCGCGACGCCGCCGCCTGGGTCACCGGACTGACAGAACTGCGCCGCGCCCAGGGACAGTTGCTCTCCCTGAAGGAGCTGCGCCACCTCGACTCCGAGCGGCTGGAGGAACTGGCCGAGGGCGCCGAGGCCGACCTCGCCTCCTTCGGCCGGCGGGCCGTCACCCACCTGGCCCGCGACGAGGCGTTCGCCGGTCACCACGCCGACGTCGAGGAACTGCTCGACGCCGCCGGGGCCGTCACGACCGTCGCCGAGACCGCGCCCGTCGCCGCCCGCCTGGACGAGCTGGGCGACCGGCTGCGCACCGTCACCGAGGTCGTCGCCGGCCTCGAATTCGGCGACGCCACCGTCCGTACCGCCGTACTGGAGCGGATCGCGGCCGTCCTCGGCGGGGTCAACCGGGTCCGCGCCACCCTCGGCAACCGGCGCCGCGAACTCCTCGACCGCGAGGAACGGGCCGCGTTCGCCGCCGAGTTCGCGCTGCTCGGACAGTCCGTGACCGGCGCCCTCGCGGCGGCCGGCAGCCCCGAGGCGTGCGACGAGCAACTGGCCCGCGTCCTCGTCCAGGTGGAGAACCTGGAGTCGCGGTTCGGCGAGTTCGACGACTTCCTCGGTGAACTCGCCGACAAACGCGACGAGGTGCACGAGGCGTTCGCCGCCCGCAAGCAGACCCTCGCGGACGCGCGGGCCCGCCGCGCCGAACGCCTCGCCGACTCGGCCGCCCGCGTCCTCGCCACCGTGACCCGCCGGGCCGCCGCCCTGCCCGACGCGGACGCCGTCACCGCCTACTTCACCTCCGACCCGATGCCCGGCAAGGTCCGCCGCATCGCCGACGACCTGCGCGCCGAGGGCGACACGGTCCGCGCCGAGGAGATCGGCGGCCGCCTGGAGGCCGCCCGCCAGGAGGCGTTGCGCGCCCTGCGCGACCGCACCGACCTGTACGCCGACGACGGCCGCGCCCTGCGGCTCGGGGACCACCACTTCGCCGTCAACACCCAGCCGCTCGACCTCGGCCTGGTCCCGGACGGCGACGGCCTCTGCTTCGCGCTCGGCGGCACCGACTACCGCCGCCCGGTCACCGACCCCGGCTTCGCCGCCACCCGCCCCTACTGGGACCGCCCCCTGCGCTCGGAGTCGCCCGAGGTCTACCGCGCCGAACACCTCGCCGCCCGGCTCCTGGACGAACACGGCCCGCGGGCCCTGGCCGGGGCCGACCTGCCCGCCCTGGTGGCGCGGGCGGCGCAGGCCGCGTACGACGAGGGGTACGAGCGCGGCGTCCACGACCACGACGCCGTACTGATCCTGCGCGCGCTGCTCGCCCTCTACGACGCCGCCGGGCCGCTGCGCCACGAGCCCGCCGCGCGCGCCGCCGCCCAGCTCTTCTGGGCCCACGACGCCACCGCCGCCGAGCGCGAGGAGTGGACCCGGCGCGCACGGTCGCTGGAGCGGGCCCGCGCCGCCTTCGGCCGGGCACCCGGCGCCGACGGCCTGCGCGCCGAACTCGCCGGGGCCATCGGCGGCCCCACCGCGAGCGCCGCCGCCTCCTACCTCTTCGAGGAACTCACCACCGGGCCCGAGGGCTTCGTCCTCGGCGCCGCGACCGGCGCCCTGCTCGACGCCTTCCGCGGCGCCGTCGACGGACCCGCCTACGACGAGGACCTGGCCGCGCTCACCGACCCGGCCGCCCGCCGCCAGCTCGTCGAGGCGTGGCTCACCGCGTACACCGCCGCCGCCGGCACCGAACTCGCCCCCGGCGACCTGGCCGAGGCCGTCGCCGCCGAACTCTGCCCGGACCTGCCCCGCTACCCCTGCGAGGCGCCGCTGACCACGACCGTCGAGGGGCTCCTCGGCAGCCACCCGCGGCTGACCGGTCGCAGTCTCACCGTCCGGATCGACGAACTCCTCGCCCGCACCCGCCGGTTCCGCGCCCACGACGTGCCCCAGCACCGCGCCTACCAGCGCCGCCGCACCGAACTGGTGGCCGCCGAGCGCGCCCGGCTGCGCCTGGACGAGCACCGGCCGCGGGTCATGTCCGCGTTCGTGCGCAGCCGGCTCATCGACGAGGTCTACCTGCCGCTGATCGGCGACAGCCTCGCCAAACAGCTCGGCACCACCGGCCCCTCCCGCCGCACCGGCACCGGCGGCCTGCTGCTCCTCGTCTCCCCGCCCGGGTACGGCAAGACGACGCTGATGGAGTACGTCGCCGACCGCCTCGGCCTGCTGCTGGTGAAGGCCGACGGCCCCGCCCTCGGCCGCACCGTGACCTCGCTCGACCCGGCCGAGGCCCCGAACGCGACGGCCCGCCGCGAGGTGGAGAAGATCAACTTCGCGCTGGAGGCGGGCAACAACACCCTCCTGTACCTCGACGACATCCAGCACGTCTCGCCCGAACTGCTCCAGAAGTTCATCCCGTTGTGCGACGCCACCCGCCGGATCGAGGGCGTCCGCGACGGCGAGCCGCACAGCTACGACCTGCGCGGCAAGCGTTTCGCGGTGTGCATGGCCGGAAACCCCTACACCGAGTCCGGCACCCGCTTCAGGGTCCCCGACATGCTCGCCAACCGGGCCGACGTGTGGAACCTCGGCGACGTCCTCACCGGCAAGGAGGAGGCGTTCGCGCTGAGCTTCGTGGAGAACGCGCTCACCGCCAACCCGGTGCTCGCCCCGCTCGCCGGCCGCGACCGCGCCGACCTGGAACTGCTGATCCGGCTGGCCGGCGGCGACCTGGCGGCCCGCGCCGACCGGCTCGCCCACCCGTACCCCCCGGCCGAGCTGGCGGAGATCCTCGCGGTCCTGCGCCACCTGCTCACCGCCCGGGAGACGGTCCTCGCGGTCAACGCGGCCTACATCGCCTCCGCCGCCCGGACCGACGGCAGCCGCACCGAGCCGCCCTTCGGCCTCCAGGGCTCCTACCGCAACATGAACAAGATCGCCCAGCGCGTCCGGCCGGTGATGAACGAGGCCGAGCTGTCCGCCGTCGTCGACGACCACTACGCCGCCGAGGCCCAGACCCTCACCAGCGGCGCCGAGGCCGGCCTCCTCAAACTCGCCGAGCTGCGGCACGCCCTCACCCCCGAGCGGGCCGCGCGCTGGGCCGAGGTCAAGGCCGCCTACGTCCGCGGCCAGGCCCTCGGCGGCGCCGACGAGGACCGGCTGACCCGGGCGGTCGCCGCGCTGACCCTGCTCGCCGACCGCATCGCCGCCGTCGAACAGGCCATCGACCGCGCCGCCGACCCACGCCGCCTGATGACCCGTCCGGCCTTCCAGGTCCCCCCGGTCCCGGTACGCCCGGGTCCGGGGGATTCATGAGGCCCGGCACCTTCACGCCGCGCACAGCCGTCCGGCCCACCGGACGGCTTGGTCTCCCCCGGAACAGCCGCCCTGCCCCCCGTCCGTCACCACCGGGGCCGGGCGCGGCGGCCGAAGAGGATGCCGGCCGGTTCCGGAGGGGGCGGGGTGCCGCGGCGCAGTGGCCAGGCGAGGAGCATGCCGACGAGGAAGCCGACGATGTGGGCCACGTAGGCGACGGTGCCCGCGTCGGAGACGGCGCCGCCGGAGGAGTAGAGGGCCTGGAGGACGAACCAGGAGCCCAGCACGATCCAGGCGGGCAGGCGCAGCGGCAGGAAGATCAGGAAGGGGACGAGGACCCAGACGCGGGCCCTCGGATAGAGCACGAGGTAGGCGCCGAGGACCCCGGCGATCGCGCCCGAGGCGCCGATCAGGGGCTCGGTGGAGCCGGCGTTCAGCAGGGCGAAGCCGTAGGTCGCGACGTAGCCGCAGAATCCGTAGAAGAGCAGGAAGCGGAAGTGGCCCATGCGGTCCTCGACGTTGTTGCCGAAGATCAGCAGGAAGAGCATGTTGCCCAGCAGGTGCAGCCAGCTCCCGTGCAGGAACATCGCGGTCAGCACGCTCAGCTCGGGCGACTTGTCGTACCCCGGCGGGCCGATCACGCACCCCTGCCCGCGCGGGCCGACGCCCACCGCGCCGGTCGGCACGAGGTGCGGCAGCCGGTGGTGCACCAGCTCCTGCGGCACCGCCGCCCACTGGTCCAGGAACGCCTGGAGGTGGCAGAGCTGCGCCAGGTTGCCCTGACCCGTCGCCGAGTCGGCCACGCCGGGGGTGAACACGACGAAGACCAGGACGTTCGCGGCGATGAGCGCGTACGTCACCCAGGGCGTGCGGCGCAGCGGGTTGACGTCATGGACGGGGATGACCACGTGTGACTACTGCCCCGTGGGCGGCGGGTGAATCGGGCGGCGGCCCCGAACGCGTCCGTCCGGGTGCCGGTCCGCGTCCCCGTAGCAGGGCCGTGACGCGCCCTCAGCAGGTCTGCCGGACGGCGGTCGCCGCCTTGCGGGCCGCTACCAGGACCGGGTCCCAGACCGGGGAGAACGGCGGCGCGTACCCGAGGTCGAGGGCGGTCATCCGCTCCACCGTCATCCCGGCCGTGAGCGCCACCGCGGCGACGTCGACCCGTTTGGCCGCCCCCTCGCGGCCGACGATCTGGACGCCGAGCAGCCGGCCGGTGCGCTGCTCGGCGATCATCTTCACCGTCATCGGCGAGGCCCCCGGGTAGTAGCCGGCGCGGCTGGTGGACTCGATGGTGACCGTCACGAAGCGCAGCCCCACCCGGCGGGCGTCCTTCTCCCGCAGTCCGGTCCGCGCGATCTCCAGGTCGCACACCTTGCTGACCGCGGTGCCCACCACGCCCGGGAAGGTGGCGTAACCGCCGCCCACGTTGGTGCCGATGACCTGCCCGTGCTTGTTGGCGTGGGTGCCGAGGGCGATGTGCCGCTCCTGTCCGGAGACCAGGTCGAGGACCTCCACGCAGTCCCCGCCGGCCCAGATGTCCTCGTGGCCGCGTACCCGCATGGCCCGGTCGGTGAGCAGCCCGCCGTGCGCGCCCAGCGGCAGCCCGGCCGCCGCGGCGAGCGACGTCTCCGGGCGCACGCCGATGCCGAGCACCACCACGTCCGCCGGGTACTCGGCGTCCCGGGTCGCCACCGCGCGGACCCGGCCGTCCTCGCCGGTGCGGACCTCGGTGACCTCGGCGTCGTCGACCATGGTGATGCCGAGCCCCTCCATCGCCTCGTGCACCAGGCGGCCCATGTCCGGGTCGAGGGTGGACATCGGCTCGCTGCCCCGGTTGACGACCGTCACCTCGTAGCCGCGGTGGATGAGGGCCTCGGCCATCTCCACGCCGATGTACCCGGCGCCGACGACCACCGCGCGCCGGCCGCGGGTGCGGGACAGCGTGTCGATCAGGGCCTGACCGTCGTCGAGGGTCTGCACGCCGTGCACCCCCGGCGCGTCCACGCCCGGCAGGTCGGGCCGCACGGGCCGGGCCCCGGTGGCGATGACGAGCTTGTCGTACGGCGTCCAGTACGCGGTGCCCGTACCGGCCTCCCGCGCGCGGACCCGCTTGCCCGCGGGGTCGATCGCGGTGACCTCGGTACGCATCCGCAGGTCGATGGCGCGCTCCCGGTGCTCCTCGGGGGTGCGGGCGATCAGCTCGTCCCGGTCGGAGACGTCGCCGCCGACCCAGTAGGGGATGCCGCACGCCGAGAAGGAGGTGAAGTTGCCCCGTTCGAAGGCCACGATCTCCAGCTCGTCGGGCCCCCTCAGCCGGCGGGCCTGCGACGCCGCGGACATCCCCGCGGCGTCGCCGCCGACGACCACCAGCCGTTCCCGCGTACCCCTGGCATCCCTCGCACCGTTGACGTCCATACGGACACGCTACGCGGGCGGCGCCGCCCGGCCCTCGCCCGGCTCCTCCGGGGCGCCCGGCTTCTCCGGGGCCGCCGGCTCCTCCGGGTTCGCGCCCGGCTCCTCGCGGCCCGGGTCCCCGGCGACCGGCGGGGCGACCGGCAGCCCGCCCGTCCCCGGGGTCGCCCCGGGTGCGGCGGGTGCCTCCGGGACGGCGGTCGCCCCCGGTGCGGCGGGCCGCGGTGCGCCGCGCCGCCGCAGCCACGGGCGCACCACCCGGTGCCACAGCAGCATCAGCACCACCACCGGCACCGCGAACGGCAGCAGCGCCCCGCACACCACCGCCAGCCAGCGCAGCGCCGTCACGAAGGCGTCCCAGCCGCCCGCCAGCGCGTCGGTGAAACCGGGGCCGTCGTCCCCGTCGTCGCCGTTGTCACCGGCTCGCTGCGTCTCGGTCAGCGACAGGGTGACGGTGGCCAGCTCGGTGCGGTCCTTCAGGGCCGCCTGCCGGGCCAGCAACGCTTCCAACTCGGCCTCGCGCGAGCTGAGTTCACCCTCCAGCAGGACCACGTCGTCCAGCGCGGTGGCCCGCTCCATCAGCTCGCGGACCCGGATCACGCTGGCCCGCTGCGAGGCGATGCGGCTCTCCACGTCGACCACCTGGTCGGTGACGTCCTCCGCCTGGGCCGAGCGCTCCAGCAGCGTCCCCGCGTCCTCCAGCTCGTCCAGGACCGCCTGGTACCGGTCGGCCGGCACCCGCAGCACCATCCGGGTCCGCTCCCGGCCCTCCCGGTCGCGGGTCGTCGTCTCGTCGCCGACGTACCCGCCGGCCCGCTCGACACCGCTCCGGGCCGCGTCACGGGCGCCGGGCACGTCCTCGACCCGCACGGTCAGCGAGGCGGTGCGCGCGACATGGGTCCGCGCGGTCGCCGCCGCGGACCCGGCCCGGCCGCGCTCCGCGTCGGTGCCCGACCCGCCGGCGTCCTCCTTGCCTGCGCTCTTCTCGTCGGCCGCCGCCCCCGCCCCGGCGTCGGCCGGGGCGTACGCCGGCTCGTCGCGGGCCGCGGCGGAGCCGGGTTTCGCCGAGTCGTCCGAGGCGCCGCAGCCCGCCAGGGCGAGCGAGGCGGCGAGCAGCAGCGCGGACAGGGCGCGCACCGGCCGCGCGGAACGTCGTCGTACGGGCATGGTCCGTCCCCCCAGGGATCGTGATGCTTGTCGTACGTTCGACGTCCGGCGGGCGCGGACGGTGGCCTCCGGCGGGTCCCGAAGCGGTCACGATCCGGACGCGGCGGGAGGCGGTGGGGAGGCGGCGGGGAGGCGGCGGAGCGCTCCGCCGGGTCTGACAAGCTGGTGCCATGAGCGCTAGCGAGAGCCCCGCGGACCCGGGGCACGTCGTCGTCATCGGGGCCGGGATCGCCGGACTGGCCGCCGCCCACCGCCTGCTGGGACACGGCGCCCGGGTGACCGTCCTGGAGGCGTCCGGCCGCGTCGGCGGCAAGCTGCTCGCCGGGGAGATCGCCGGGGCGCGCGTCGACCTGGGCGCCGAATCGATGCTCGCCCGCCGCCCCGAGGCCGTCGGCCTCGCCCGCGAGGCGGGCCTCGGCGACCGGCTCCGGCCACCGGCCACCGCCACCGCCTCCCTGTGGACCCGCGGCGCCCTGCGCCCCATGCCCAAGGGCCATGTGATGGGCGTCCCCGGCACCGCCGCCGCCCTCGCCGGGGTGCTCTCCGAGGAGGGCCTCGCCCGCATCGAGCGCGACGCCGACCTGCCCCGCACCGAGATCGGCGACGACGTGGCCGTCGGCGAGTACGTCGCGGCCCGCCTCGGCCGCGAGGTCGTCGACCGCCTCGTCGAACCGCTGCTCGGCGGCGTCTACGCGGGCGACGCGTACCGGATCTCCCTGCGCTCGGCCGTCCCCCAGCTCTTCGAGGCCGCCCGCACCCACACCTCCCTCACCGAGGCCGTACGGGAGATCCAGGGGCGCACCGCCACCGCCCCGACCGGCCAGGGCCCCGTCTTCATGGGCATCGAGGGCGGCGTCGGCACGCTCCCCCTCGCCGTCGCCGCCTCGGTGCGCGCCCGGGGCGGCGAGATCGTCACCGGCGCCCCCGTCACCGAGCTGCGCCGCACCGCCTCGGGCGGCTGGCGGATCGCCGCCGGGGACCGGGTGCTGCACGCCGGCGCGGTCGTCGTCGCCGCCCCCGCGCCCGCCGCCGCCGGCCTGCTGCGCGCCGAGTGCCCGGCCGCCGCCGCCGAGCTGTCCGCCGTCGAGTACGCCTCCATGGCCCTGATCAGCCTCGCCTACCGGCGCGCGGACGCCGCCGTCCTCCCCGAGGGCAGCGGCTTCCTCGTGCCACCGGTCGACGGCCGCACCATCAAGGCGTCCACCTTCGCCTCCCGCAAGTGGGGGTGGATCGCCGAGGAGGACCCGGAGCTGGTCGTCGTGCGCACCTCCGTCGGACGGTACGGGGAGACGGAGATCCTCGGCCGCGACGACCAGGGCCTCGTCGACGTCTCCCGGCACGACCTCAAGGAGGCCACCGGACTGGCCGCCGAACCCGTCGCCACCCGCGTCACCCGCTGGGACGACGGCCTGCCCCAGTACCCGGTCGGCCACCACGCGCGCGTGGCCCGCGTCCACGGCCACGTGGCGAAGCTCCCCGGGCTCGCCCTGTGCGGCGCGGCCTACGACGGGGTCGGCATCCCGGCCGTCATCGCCAGTGCCTACGCCGCCGCCGACCGGGTCCACGAGGAGCGCGGGCACACCACCGACCCGGTGGGGCGTCCCGGAGGGGGAGCGGGAGAATAGGGCCATGAGTGACAACGCCTCCACCCCCGCCGCCGGCCGCATCCCCAACAAGGGAAAGCTGGCCAAGGACCTCAACGATGTCATCCGCTACACCCTCTGGTCCGTCTTCCGGCTCAAGGACGTGCTCCCCGAGGACCGCGCCGGCCACGCCGAAGAGGTCCAGGAGCTGTTCGACCAGCTCACCGCGAAGGGGGTGACGATCCGCGGCACGTACGACGTCTCCGGGCTCCGCGCCGACGCCGACCTCATGATCTGGTGGCACGCCGAGACCGCCGACGAACTCCAGGAGGCGTACAACCTCTTCCGCCGCACCCGGCTGGGCCGCGCCATGACCCCGGTCTGGTCGAACATGGCGCTGCACCGCCCCGCCGAGTTCAACCGCTCGCACATCCCGGCCTTCCTGGCCGACGAGACGCCGCGCAACTACATCAGCGTCTACCCGTTCGTGCGCTCCTACGACTGGTACCTGCTGCCCGACGAGGACCGCCGCCGCATGCTCGCCGACCACGGCAAGATGGCCCGCGGCTACCCGGACGTGCGCGCCAACACGGTCGCCTCCTTCTCGCTGGGCGACTACGAGTGGCTCCTCGCCTTCGAGGCCGACGAGCTGGACCGCATCGTCGACCTCATGCGCCACCTGCGCGCCTCCGAGGCGCGGATGCACGTCCGCGAGGAGGTCCCGTTCTTCACGGGCCGCCGCAAGGACATCGCCGAGCTGGTCGCCGGTCTCGCCTGATCAGGCCGCGGGCGCCGGCTCCGGCACCGGCACCGGCTCGGACGCCGGTTCCGGGGCCGGCGCCGTGACCGGACGTGGTTCCGGGCGCGGGGCGCAGGACGCGTCCCGCGCCGGGAGCCGCCCCCGGAGCAGGTACGCCTCCAGGTAAGCGTTTGCGCAAGCGTTCGGCCCGCCCGAGATCCCGTGCGTGCCCGCGCCGCGCTCGGTGACCAGCACCGACCCGGACAGGCGCCGGCGCAGCTCCCGCGCGCCCGCGTACGGGGTGGCGGCGTCGTGCTCGGCGGCCAGCAGCAGCACCGGCGGCAGCTCGCCGGGCAGGGTGCGCACGTCCAGGGGCCGTTGCCGGGGCGCGGGCCAGTAGGCGCACGGCAGGTTGGTCCACACGTTGTCCCAGGTCTCGAAGGGCGCGGTGCGGGCCAGGAGGGTGTTGTCCCGGTCCCAGACGCGGAAGTCGGTGGGCCAGGGCGCGTCGTTGCACTCGACGGCGGTGTAGACCGCGGCGCCGTTCTCCGCTGCCCCGGCCGCCGCCGGCCCGCCGGGCGGCGCCGCCTGCCCGGTCAGCGGCCCGGGGTCCCCCTTCAGGTAGGCCGACAGGGCCGCCGCGCGGTACGGCCAGTAGCCGTCGTGGTAGCCGGTGTCCAGGAACGCGCCGTGCAACTGCGCCGGGCCCACCGTCCCGCCCGCGGGACGCGCCGAGAGCCGTTCGCTCGCGCGCTCGTACGCCGCCTGCACCTTCCCGGGCGTGTCGCCGAGGCCGTAGACGTCGTCGTGGGCCGCCGTCCACGTCTTGAACGCCGTCCAGCGGTCCTCGAACGCCGCCGACTGGCCGAGGTTGTTGCGGTACCAGAGCCGTCCGGGCGCCGGGTTCACCACCGAGTCGAACACCATCCGCCGCACATGCGAGGGGAACAGCTCCGCGTACAGCGCCCCGAGGTAGGTGCCGTACGACGCGCCGAGGAAGGTCAGCCGCTCCTCGCCCAGCGCGGCCCGCAGGACGTCCAGGTCCCGGGCGTTGTTCGGCGAGTGGTAGTGGCGCAGCGCCTCGCCGGTCCGTTCGGCGCAGCCGCGCGCGTACGAGGCCGCCTCGGCGGCGCGTTCCCGCTTCACCGCGGGGGAGGGGTGCGTGGGCGCGGGCCGGGGGCCCTTGAAGAAGTGCCGCGGGTCCTGGCAGGAGACGGCGGTCGAGGGGGCGACACCGCGCGGGGCGTAGCCGACCAAGTCGTAGGCGGCCGCGATCCGCCGCCAGGCGGGCGCCTCGGCCGCGCGCGGGAAGGACAGGCCGCTGCCGCCCGGACCGCCCGGGTTGAAGACCAGGGCGCCCTGCCGGGGCACCGGGCGGCCGTCCCCGTCCGGGTCCTCGCCGGTGGCGGGCAGGCGGCTGACCACGATCCGGATCTGCTCGCCGTCCGGGTCCGCGTAGTCGAGCGGGACGGTGAGCGTGCCGCAGCGCGCGGCGGCCGGCAGGCCCTCGCCCTCGGGGCAGTCGCCGTCGGCGAGGCCGGTGGCGGCGGCGCGGGCGGCGGCCACGGCGGTGCCGCGCGCCTCCGCCGCGCCGGTCCCCTCGGGCGCGGCCCCGGCCGGGGGGACGGCGAGGGCGGTCAGGAGCAGGGCCCCGACGGCCGGGCGGATGACGGCTGTTCGCATCGGGGTGTCCCTTCGGTGCGCGGCGACGACACCGGGGATGCTGCGTGGCGGGGCGCGGCCGGGCAAGCACCGTCCGGCGTGTCGGCACCGGGGCGCTTCCGTGCGCCCCCGGGTGTGTCAGCCCGCCTGGCCGGCAGACCCGGCGTCCCCCTCGCGGCGGCCGTGGGGCGGCCGGTGGCCCCCGGGCGGCCGGTGACCGTACGGGGGCGGGGCGCTGCGGGCGCTCTGCGGGCGTCCCCCGACGTGCTCCTCGCGGTCGGCGAAGGCCGCCCGCAGGTCCGGCTCGCCGACGGCGTGGACACCGCGCACGGCGACCGACACGAGGAACGCGCGCTCGTCGCCCCGGCCACCCCCGCCGGCCTGCCGGGCGAGCGCGCCGAGCAGCCGCTGCCCGGCGGGGGACGCCCAGTGCGGGTAGGGGTGCACCTCCATGCGGGCGATGGCCAGGCAGCTCAGGGTGAGGGTGAGCGGCAGCGCGAACCACAGGGCGATCAGGTGGCGCGGCAGCTCCACCGGGACGGGCAGCGCCAGGGCGACGCCGGCCAGCACGCACACCGCCGCCGCGGCGAGCCGCACCCGCCGCACCCCGGCGGCGACACTGCGGCTGCCGTCCGGCACGGCGAGCCCGGCACCGACCAGCCGGCCGGCGAGGGAGCGCACCGGGTCGGCGCCGGCCGCCACGGCCCGTACCGGCGCTATCCGGGACTGGCCGCCGGGCCCTATGGCACCGAGGACGGACCATTCCATCTCGTCCCGCGCGCACGGGTCGACGACGGTCGCCCAGCCGGTGTGCGCGAGCAGCAGCCGCCGCTGACGGGCCATCGCCACGAGCGTCAGGTCGGCGACCCGCCGCGGGCCCCCGGAGAGGAACGCTGCCTCGTACAGCGTCAGCGGGCGCTCGCGCCCGGCGCCGCGGTCGAGCGCGGCGGAGCGGACGGCCGCCAGGCACAGCCGTGCGCACGCCGTACCCGCCACGGCCCACGCGGTCAGCAGCAGAGGGACCCAGAACATGCCGTACTTCTATGCCACCGCCGCCCGCCCGCGCCATGCCCTGTTCACATTCCGGACGCGGTGTGACGGTCCCTCGGCCGGGGGTCGGAGGCCGGGTTCAGCGGCGCGACAGCACCCGCCGGGCCGTCCGGGCCAGGCGCGCGGCCGGTGTCCGCGGGCGCGGTGCCGGTCCCGACCGGTCGAGCCACCACTCCCGCAGCCGGTGCCGGGCCCGCGCGTCGCCCGGCCGGCCGTCGCGCAGCAGCGCTTCGGCGAAGTCCAGCGCGTCACGCCGGTACCCGCCGGTCAGCGGCCGGCCCTGGGCGTACGCGAGGAAGGCGGGCCGGTACTCCTCGCCGAGGAGGGCGGGGAGTTCGGGCGCCACCTTGGCGACCACGTCGGCCCGCTTGGCGGCGAGCGCCCGCGCCTGCACCCCGATCCGCATCCGGTCGAAGCCCTCCGGTACGGGCGTCCCGGCGACCAGCGCGGACAGCAACGAGGTCTGCGCGAGGCCGAGCCGCCGCCGGGCCGGGTCGGTGGCTTCCTCCGCCGCCTCGCGCGGGACCGGTCGCGGTGCGGGCGGCGAGGAGGGGCCCGGAGCGGTGCCGGGGCCGTCGTCGGAGCGGGAGCCCCGGGAAGCACCGGGGCCCGTACCGGCATCGCGGCCCCGGGTCACGGCGGCCCGGATGGCGTCCATCTCCGCCGCCAGTTCGCCCGGCGGGGGGAAGTTCTCGTCGCGCTCCAGCAGCACGCCCGGCGGCGCCACCCGCGAGGCGAGGTCGGTGAGGATGTCCAGCACCACGGGCGGCACGGGGTGGGCGTGGCTGTCGTGCCAGACGCCGTCGCGCACGAAGCCGCCCGCGACGTGGACGTAGGCCAGGGCCTCCAGCGGGAGGTCGCGCAGCGCCTCGGCCGGGTCCTCGCCCCGGTTGACGTGGTTGGTGTGGAGGTTGGCCACGTCGATCAGCAGCCGCACCCCGGTGCGGTCGGCCAGCTCGTACAGGAACTGTCCCTCCGTCATCTCCTCGCCCGGCCAGGACAGCAGCGCGGCGATGTTCTCCACGGCGAGCGGCACGGGCAGCGCGTCCTGCGCGACGCGCACGTTCTCGCACAGCACGTCGAGGGCGTCGCGGGTGCGCGGCACGGGCAGCAGGTGCCCCGCCTCCAGGCGCGGCGAGGCGGTCAGCGGCCCGCCCGCCCGCACGAACGCGATGTGCTCGGTGACCAGCGGCGCTTCCAGCACCCGTACCCGCTCGGCCAGCGCCGCGAGCCGCCCGGCGTCCGGCCGCTCGGCGCCGCCGAGGCCGAGCGAGACGCCGTGCGGGACGACGGTGACGCCGCGTTCGCGCAGCCGCAGCAGCGAGCCGGGCACGTGTCCCGGGCAGACGTTCTCCGCGACCGCCTCGACCCAGTCGACGCCGGGCATCGCCTCCACGACCCCCGCGATCTCCGGCCGCCACCCGATCCCCGTCCCGAGCCGCACCATGCCGTTCCCCCCGTTCCCGTCCCTGATCCCGTCACCGTCCCGGCCCCCGGAGCCGTCCCCGTACGCCGTGCCCCGCCCCCCGGTACGAGGGCTATGTCCCGGATCTCCCGGCCGGAACCCCGAGGAGGGTGTCTTCAGAGCAACATCTGAGCTTCACGCGGGGCGGCGGCGCAGTGCCGGGTGGTCCGCGATCACCGTGCAGGAGCCGGGGGCGATCTCCGTGAAACCGGCGTCCCGGACCATGGGCAGGCCGGCCTCGGTGAGGGCGGGCCAGCCGGCGGGGTCCGCGGCGCGCACGGCGAGCGGGAAACCGGCGTCCTGCCAGGCGGTGCGCTCCGCCGGGGACAGGGCCCACCAGGCGAGCTGGGCGCCGTGCCCGGCCTGGGCCATCGCCTTGCCCGCCGTCATGTCCAGTCCGGGGTTGAGCCACAGCACGGGCACCGACGGACCGGCGGCGGCCGGGGGTTCGGGGTCGTCTAGGTCGGTGCCGGAGACCTGGAGGCGGGCCAGGTCCTTCGGCCAGCCGTCGAGCGGCACGGGCGGGAAGACCCGCACTCGCGCCGACCCCCCGGTGACGGTGATGCCGGGCAGCGCCTCGGCCCGCCGCCACTCGGCGCCCCGTGCCCGCCGCACCACCTTGCGGATGCGGGCGTCCTCCCAGCCGCGCACGGCACCGGCCCAGTCGCCATCGCCGTTCGCGCGCTCGTCGGCCAGCAGGAGCAGCACGGCTCGGGCGGTGGTCTCCAGCGCGTCCGTACGGGCCGGCGGATCGGCCCGTTCGATGCGGACGACCAGCGGCAGGACGAACTGCGGCGCGAGATCGCGGGCGCCGGGCGCGGCGCGGAAGGGGCTGTCGGGGACGGACGTCGGTTCGGTGCTCACGTCCCCAGTCTGCCAAGCCGGCCGGTCACGCCGGTGCCCGGACCGCAGCCCAGGCCGCGCGGGGCCGGCCCGGTGTCCCGCCTCAGTGCCGCCCGTTCGCGGCGCCGATCAGGTCGGAGACCTTGACCAGGGTGTATCCGCGCTCGCGCAGCGCCGGCACGATGGTCCGCACGGCTTCCTCGGTCACCGGGGCGGCGCTGTCGGTGCAGTGCATGACGACGACCGAGCCCGGCCGGACCCCGTCCAGCACCTGCCCGGCCACCGCGTCGGCGTCCGTGGCGAAGGCGTCGCCGCTCACCACGTCCCACTGCACGGCGGTGACGCCGGTCGCGGACAGCTCCTTGAGCGCGGTGCGGTCGTAACAGCCGCCGGGGAAACGGAAGTACGGCATCGGATCGGGCACCCCGGCCTTGCGGAAGGCGTCGTAGGCGCGCTCCACGTCCGTACGCATCCGCTCCCGGGACACGGTCGGCAGGCCGTAGCAGTCACCGGTGTAGGAGTAGTGGCTGTAGGAGTGGTTGGCGATCTCGAACTGGGGGTCCCGGCCGAGGGAGCGGGCCTCGTCCGGGTACTCCTCGGCCCAGCGCCCGGTCATGAACACGGTGGCGGGCACCTTCAGCTCCCGCAGGGTGGCGATCAGCTTCGGGTTGTCGAAGCGCTCGCCCGACGCCGCCCGGGGCCCCTGGTCGGCGGTCATGTCGGCGTCGAAGGTGAGGGCGACCGTCTTGCCCTGGGTGCGGGGCCCGTGTTCGAAGACGGGGGTGAGCCCGCCGGGCCCCGGGGCGAGGGTGGGCGGCTTGGCGGGGGCGGCGGACGGCGACGGGGAGGCGGAGGCGGAGGAGACGGCGGAGGGGGCCGAGGCTCCGGGCCGGGGCGCCTGCGGGGCGTCGGCGGTCCCGCAGGCGGCGAGGGCCGCGGAGGCGGCGCCCAGGGCGCACACGAGGGCGGTACGTCGTACGAGAGGATTCACCGTACGACCGTAGGAGTGTGGTGATCGGAAGATACGACGATCGGGGGCGACGTGCCCGGGGCGTCACCCTCCCGGGCCAGACGTGCCCTCAGATGTCCCGTTCCTCCAGGGGCCTGGTCGCCGGGCCCTCGATCACCGAACCGTCGACGCCGAACCGGGAGCCGTGGCAGGGGCACTCCCACGCCTTCTCGGCCGCGTTGAACGCCACCAGACAGCCCAGGTGGGTGCAGCGCGCCGAGAGCGCGTGGGCTCTCCCGTCCTCGTCCCGGTAGACGGCGAGCCGGTCGCCGCCGGCCCGGACCACGGCGCCCTCGCCCCGCGGCAGGGCCTCCACCGGCGGCGCGGGCCGCAGCCGGTCCCCGACGAAGCGGCGGGCGATGTCCGCCTGCTTGCGCAGCAGCGCCGGTGCCTCGCGCACCGCCGTCGCCAGCCGCCTCGGGTCGTACAGCCCGCCCCAGGCGCACTCCTCGCCCTCGATCTGCCGGGTGAGCAGCAGCCCCGCCATGATCCCGCCGCTCAGCCCCCAGCCGCCGAAGCCGGTGGCGACGTGGACGCGCCGGGTGCCGGGGTGCAGCGGGCCCACCATCGCCACGGTGTCGGTGGGGTCGATGTCCTGGGTGGCCCAGGCGTACTCCGGCGACACGCCCGGGAAGTTCCGGGTGGCCCACGAGGTCAGCCGGTCGAAGCGTTCGCGCGTGTCGCCGGTGCCGGGCAGGAAGTGCTCCCCGGTGACCAGGAGCAGCCGCCGCGAGGTGTCGTCCCCGAGGGGTGCCGTGCGCACCGAGCGCGTGTTCTCCTCCGGCGTGATGTACATGCCGTCCGGGTCGAGGCCGGCCGCGACCGGCCCGGCCACCACCAGCTCCCGGCGCGGGACGAGACGGGCGAAGAGCAGCGCGCGGTCGAAGACCGGGTAGTGCGTGGCCACGACCACGTCCCGCGCGGTCACCGTCGCCCCGGCCGTGGTGGAGACCCGGCACGGATCGCCCTCGGTCAGGCCGTCCACGGTGGTGTGCTCGTGAATCCGCCCGCCGCGCGCCTCCAGGTCGTCGGCGAGCGCGAGCAGGTACGACCGCGGGTGGAACTGGGCCTGCCCGGTGACCCGGACCGCGCCCGCCACCGGGAACGGCAGCCCCGTCTCCGTCACGAAGGCGGCCGGCAGCCCGGCCTGACGCGCCGCCTCCGCCTCGGCCCGCACCTCGTCGGCGCGGGCCGGGTCGCGGACGTAGGTGTACGCGTCGCGCGTCTCCCAGTCGCAGTCGATGCCCAGCTCGGCGGCGATGGAGGCGGCGCGCTCGATCGCCTCGGTCTGCGAGCGGGCGTAGAGCCGGGCGGCCTCGGGGCCGCGGGTGCGCCGCAGCCGCTCGTAGATCAGGGTGTGCAGGACGGTCAGCTTGGCGCTGGTGCGGCCGGTGACCCCGGCGGCGGTCCGGCCGGCGTCCAGCACCACCACCCGGCGGCCGGTCCGGGCCAGCTCCCAGGCCGTGCTCAGGCCGGCGATGCCCGCGCCGATCACGACGGCGTCGGCGTCGGTGTCGCCCTCCAGCGCGGGCCGTGAAGGCCCGCCGGGCGCGGTCCGGAGCCAGTACGAGTCACTGGCGTGTGTCGTGTCCGTCATACGCCCCGGGTACCCCGCGGGGCCGGGCGTCACCGGGCTCGCGGGGGAACGGCGGCGCCGGGCCCGGAGGACAGGGGGCCGGGCGCCCGGCGGGCGGATCGGCCGGGCGGGCGGATCGGCCGGGTGGGCCCCAGGCCGGGGCCCGCCGTGTCGGGCTCGCCCGGATCGGGTCCGCAATGGGCCCGCCGTGGCCGGCCCCGGGGGGGTGCCTCTATGTCTTTCGTCAAGGCACCTCTGTCGGGTTTCGGCTGGTTCGGGCTTGCTGAAGCTATGCGGCGAGCTCGACGTCCGTCGGTGTCCGGGATTCATAGAAAGTGCCGTCGCGGAGCATGGCGAACAGGACGCTGATGCGTTGGCGGGCGAGGCGGAGAAGGGCCTGAGTGTGGGTCTTGCCGCGGGCGCGTTGCTTGTCGTAGTAGGCGCGGGAGGCCGGGTCGGCGTTCATGCAGGCGAAGGCGGACAGGAACATCGCCCGTTTGAGCTGCCGGTTCCCGCCTCGGGGAGCGTGCTCGCCGTGAATCGAGGTCCCGGACTGCTTCGTGGTGGGGGCGAGGCCGGCGTAGGAGGCGAGGTGGGCGGCGGTGGGGAAGCTGGTGCCGTCGCCGACGGTGACCAGCAGGACGGCGGCGGTCCTGACGCCGACGCCGGGCATCGACGTCAGGACCGGGGAAAGAGGGTGGGCCTCCAGCAGGGTGTTGATCCGGGCTTCCATCGCCCGGCGCTGGGTGTGGACGGCGGCGAGCGAGGCGGCCAGGGAGGGGATGACGATGTCGAGGGTGCCGGTGCCTGGGACCACGACGGTCTGCTCGTCGAGCGCGTCGAAGACGTCGTCGATGAGCCGGGTGGCCATGCGCGGGGCCTTGGGGCGGATCAGCTCCACGAGTCTGCGGCGGCCTGCCTTGCGCAGGGCGGCCGGGGAGCCGTAGCGCTCCAGGAGCCAGGTGACGGCCTGGTGGTCCAGGCGCGGGCCCAGGACGCGTTCCAGGGAGGGGTGGAACTGGGTGAGCAGGCCGCGTATCCGGTTGCTGGTGCGGGTGGCCTCGGCGGCGAGGTCCTGGTCGAAGCCGACGAGCACGGTCAGCTCGGCGGTGATCTCGTCGGTCAGTTCCAGCGAGCGCAGGGTGTGCGGCATCGTCCGTGCGGCGTCCGCGATCACCGCGGCGTCCTTGGCGTCGGTCTTGGCCTCGCCCGGGTAGAGGTCGGCGATCCGGCGCATGGCCAGTCCGGGCAGGTAGGCGACCTGGCAGCCCGCATCGCGGGCGACGGTCAGCGGCAGGGCGCCGATGGAGGCGGGTTGGTCGACGATCACCAGGACGGTGCCGAACTTGTCGCGCAGCTTGTCGAAGACGGCCCGCAGCCCGGGTTCGTTGGGCAGCGGTTTGTCGAAGACCTTCTTCCCGCCCGGGGTGAGCCCGTGACCGTGGTGAGCGGTCTTGCCGACGTCCAGGCCCAGGAACATGCCCACGTCTTCGATCTCGAACATTGTGCCCCTTCCCAGGGGAATTGACAGTGCCGGCCTCGGCTCGGGTGTCGTGCTCGCGCATCCACGTTATGCAGACCTGCCGCCCGTGAACTGTCCGGCATTGCGCCGGACCGGACGGTGGCCGGACCTCTGATCAGCGTCTCCGACGAACACCCCCGGACCCGGTGACACCACCCCCCAGGTCATGCCGTCGACAGGGGGCAACAGTCATACCGGGCCCGGAGGCCAGCGGCCCCATTGCGGAGCCGCAGAAAACATAACGGGGCAGCCACGGGCCGGGCCCGGCGCCTGCCCGGCCCGGCCCGCAGCGCGCCGACCCGGCCAGGCCCCGCAGGGGCCGGCGGCCCTGCGGGGCACGCCGGGCACGCCGGGCACGCCGGGCAGGCCCGCCTGGCAAGGCACCCGTAGGGGTCAGCCGTGCCAGGGGCCGGTGACGGCGAAGGTCGTCCCGGGCGTGTAGCAGTTGACGTACATGGTGGCGCCGTCGGGGGAGAAGGTGACCCCGGCGAACTCGCCCCACTCCGGCTTCCCCGGCGTGCCGATGTCCTGCCGGCCGCGGGCCATCGCGTAGACCTCGCCGCGTGGGGTGACGCCGAAGACGTGCTGGGCGCCGTCGCCGTCCTCGCAGACCATGAGGCCGCCGCTGGGCGCCAGGCAGATGTTGTCCGGGGACTCGCCGGGCAGTTGGACGTCGGTGTCCGGGCCGAAGACGACGACCAGGGTGAGCCGACGCCGCTCGGGGTCGTAGCGCCAGATCTGGCCGTGGTGGTCGGCGGCCGACCCCTCCGCGCTGCGGGCGAAGGACGACACGAAGTACACGCTCCCGCCGCCCCAGTAGCAGCCCTCCAGTTTCTGCGCGTGGGTGATGCCGCCGCGGCCGAAGTCCTGGAAGCGGACGGGCGTGCCGGACGCGAGCGGGTCGGGCACGTCCACCCACTCGACGCCGTCGAAGCGGGTGCCGGTCTCCTGGATCGTGGACAGGTCGGGCACGCCGGGCACCCGCATCGCCTGGAGCCGGCCGCCCGCGCGCAGCGAGCCGGTGCCGCCCAGCGGCTTGGCGGGCAGGAACCGGTAGAAGAGGCCGAACGGGTGGTCGAAGGCGTCCTCGGTCTCGTAGATCACGCCCAGGCGGGGGTCCACGGCGACCGCCTCGTGCTGGAAGCGGCCCATCGCCTTCAGCGGCACCGCCCCGGTGCGGTGCGGGTCGGCCGGGTCGACCTCGAAGACGAAGCCGTGGTCCCGCTCGTACCCGTTGGTGCCGGCCCGGTCCTCGGTCTCCTCACAGGTCAGCCAGGTGTTCCAGGGGGTGGGTCCGCCCGCGCAGTTGACGGCCGTGCCGGCGACGGCGACCCGCTCGTCCCGGACGTCGCCGGCGGCGTCCAGGGTCAGGACGGTGCAGCCGCCCTTGCCGCCCCGGTCGTAGGTCAGGCCCTCGACGGTGGGGACGGGGAAGGCGGCGTCGACGCGGTTCTCGTGGTTGCGCACCAGGCGGACCCGGCCCCGGCCGCCCGGCGTGCCGACCGGGAAGGCGGCCATGCCGTCGTGGTGGGAGGGGACCGGGCCCTCGCCGGAGCGCAGCGGGTCGCCCTCGCGGGACAGGACCCGGTAGCGGAAGCCGCGCGGCAGGTCGAGCAGGCCGTCGGGGTCGGGGACGAGGGGGCCGTGACCGGCGCCGCGGGGGGTCCGCGCGGCGGCCGTGCCGGCGAAGACCTCGGAGAGGGCCCCGGTGAAGACGATGCCCGCTCCGAGGGCTCCGGAGCGGGCGAGGACTTCCCGGCGGGACGCGGGACGTGACACGGACATGGGCGGGGGCCTTCCTGCTGGGGGACAGGACAGTGACCCCGTCGTGTCTACCACCGGATCGGCACCCCTGGAACCGTACGTGCGGGGGGTGTCACCGGGCGTCACTCCCCGGCGCGGTCCCGGGAACCGGCCGCGGGAGCCGAGGGGGCCGCCCCGTCACCGTGCGGCGGGGCCGCGCGGGAGGCGACGGCGGAGGGGTCGAGCTGCGCCCGCTCCAGGAAGCGGAGCAGCTCCACCGGGAAGGGCAGGACCAGCGTCGAGTTCTTCTCGGCGGCGACGGCCACCATGGTCTGGAGCAGCCGGAGCTGGAGCGCCGCGGGCTGTTCCTCCATCTGGCGGGCGGCGTCGGCGAGCTTCTTCGACGCCTGGTACTCGGCGTCGGCGTTGATGATCCGGGCCCGCCGCTCCCGGTCGGCCTCGGCCTGCCGGGCCATCGAGCGCTTCATCGTGTCCGGCAGGGAGACGTCCTTGATCTCCACCCGGTCGATCTGCACGCCCCAGCCGACGGCCGGGCTGTCGATCATCAGCTCCAGCCCCTGGTTGAGCTTCTCCCGGTTGGAGAGCAGATCGTCCAGGTCGCTCTTTCCGATGATCGAACGCAGCGAGGTCTGCGCCATCTGCGAGACCGCGAACCGGTAGTCCTCGACCCGGACGAGGGCGTTGGCCGCGTCGACGACCTTGAAGTACACCACCGCGTCGACCCGCACGGTCACGTTGTCGCGGGTGATGCCCTCCTGGGCGGGGACCGGCAGCGTCACGATCTGCATGTTGACCTTGTGCAGGTGGTCGACGAACGGGATCACCATCGTGAACCCGGGCTCGCGGACCGTCCCCGCGAGCCGGCCGAGCCGGAAGACCACCCCGCGCTCGTACTGCTTGACGACCCGCGCCGCCGACAGTGCGTAGAGGACCGCGACGCCCGCGATGACGGCGATCACGGTGAGCAGCACCTGGACCATGGCGACCTCCTCGCCCGGGGGTCTGTTTCCACCTCTTCTGTCACGATATGCCCGGCGAGGGGGGTAGGGCATGCCCGCGACCGCGTGCGTTCCGCGGCGGGCGGGGGTCAGGCGTCGACGAGGCGTCCGGCGTCCCTGGCCAGGGCGGTGAGCCGGGAGATGGCCCGGAAGTACTTCTTCCGGTAGCCGCCGCGCAGCATCTCCTCCCCGAAGAGCCGGTCGAAGGGGAGTCCGGAGGCGAGGACGGGTATCTCGCGGTCGTAGAGCCGGTCCGCGAGCACGACGAGGCGCAGCGCCGTCGACTGGTCCGGCACCGCCCGCACCCCGGTCAGGCACACCGCCGTGAGGCCGTCGGTGAGCGCCCCGTAGCGGCTGGGGTGGACGCGGGCCAGGTGGTCCAGGAGGTCGGGGAAGGAGTCCAGGGAGGCGCCCTCGGCGGTCTCGGCGACCCGGGTCACCTGCTCGTCGGAGTAGGGCGCCGGCGCCTCGGGCAGTCCGCGGTGGCGGTAGTCCTCGCCGTCGATGCGCACCGCGCGGAAGTGCGCGGACAGGCCCTGGATCTCGCGCAGGAAGTCGGCGGAGGCGAAACGGCCCTCGCCGAGCTTGCCCGGCAGGGTGTTGGAGGTCGCGGCGAGGGCGACGCCGGCCTCCACGAGCCTGCGGAGCAGGGTGGAGACGAGGACGGTGTCGCCGGGGTCGTCCAGCTCGAACTCGTCGATGCACAGCAGGCGGTGCCCGGAGAGGGTCTGCACGGTCTGCTGGAAGCCGAGGGCGCCGACCAGGTTGGTCAGCTCGACGAAGGTGCCGAACGCCTTGCGGGAGGGGTCGGCGGGGGTGGCGTGCCACAGGGAGGCGAGCAGGTGGGTCTTGCCGACGCCGTAGCCGCCGTCGAGGTAGACGCCGCGGGGGCCGGCGGGGGCCTTGGGTGCCTTGCTCCGCCCGAAGCCGAGGAAGCCGCGTCGCGCGCCGGACGCGGGGGCCCCGTCCAGTCCGGCCGCGAAGCCCTCCAGGACGCCGACGGCCTCGCTCTGGCTCGGCTGGTTCGGGTCCGGCAGGTACGTCCCGAAGCGGACCGAGTCGAAACGCGGCGGCGGCACCATCTCGGCGACCAGCCGGTCCGCGGGGACGCGCGGCTCACGGGCGCACAGGGAGAGCGGGGCCGGGCCGGCTATCGGGGACGACGAGCCGGGAAGGGCGGAACCGGGAGCGGAGGAGGACGACACGATCCCCCATCGTAGGGCCTCCACCCCGCGCCTTCGGCCCCCGAGTGACGAGAACGACCCCGCCGGGGCGCGGGCGTGCCCGCCGCGGGCTCGGCGCGGGTGGGGGCGGTGACCCCGGGTGCGGCGCCGGTGCGGAGGGCGACCTCGGGTGCGCAGCCGGTGCGGTGGGCGACCCCGAGGGCGCCCGGTCGCCCACCCCGCGCCTGCCGAGGCCGGCCCCCGTGGAAGACTGGGCGGTATGCGACGGCTGTTCCCTGTGACCGATCGGACCGATCGGACCGATCAGAGTGTGGAGCCCGCGGCCGGGGAGGACCGGGAGTGGGATCTCGGTGAGCTGGCCGACTTCTACGCGTACCCCGGGCCGGAGGAGCGCGGCGGGGCCCCGGCGTGGCTGCGGGCCAACATGGTCACCACGCTCGACGGCGCCGGGCAGCACGACGGCCGTTCGCAGCCCATCTCCAGCGCCGCCGACATGCGGGTCTTCGGCACGCTGCGGGCCCTCGCCGACGTGGTGATCGCCGGGGCCGAGACCGTACGCCAGGAGGGGTACCGGCCGGCCCGCGCGCGGGCCGAGTTCGCCGAGCGGCGCCGGGCCGCGGGGCAGGAGCCCGCCCCCGTGATCGCCGTGGTCAGCGCCAGTCTGGACCTGGACTTCACGCTGCCGCTGTTCACCTCCCCGCTGACGCCCACCCTCGTGCTGACCGGTGCCGCCGCGGCCCCCGCCCGGATCGCCGCCGCCGAACGGTCGGGCGCCCGCGTGGTGATCGCCGGCGACGGCGTCGGCGTGGACCCCGCCCGCGCGGTCGCCGCGCTCGCCGGCCTCGGCCACACCCGGCTGCTGACCGAGGGCGGCCCGCGCCTGCTGGGACAGTTCGTCGCCGCCGGCGTCCTCGACGAGCTGTGCCTCACCGTCTCCCCGTTGCTCACCGCGGGCGACGCGCAGCGGATCGCGGGCGGACCCCCGGTGCGGGTGCCCCGGCGCCTCGCACTGGCGTCCCTTTTGGAGGAGGAAGGTTTCCTCTTCAGTCGCTACCGACGCGACTGACCACGCGACCGGACCGGGGCCCGACCGCGACCCGACCGCGACCCCACCGTGATCGGACGGGTGTTCGGGGCGTACCGCAGAGCTGGTAATCGGCGGAATCAACCGTTCCGTTTAGCCAGCGCCGGGCAGACTGAAACCGGCAGCACCCGTGCGATCACGGGGCAGGATGGTTTCCGCAGGGTCCCGTACGGCCCACGGAGGGTGGGCCCGCGAGGGCCCTCGAAGGAGAAGGGGCGCCTGGTGTTCACAAGCGTACTGATGATCGAGAAGGCCCTGACGTCCGCCGACGTGGAGTTCGTCACCACCTTGCACGGGGACGAGCCGGTCACGTTCCGCGTGCTGCTCCAGCCGCGCGGCGACCAGGCGGACCGGCTGCTGCGGGCCATCGACGACGTCGCCCTCGGCGAACTGGACGACGCCGTCCGCGAGGGCGAGACGCCCGAGGGACAGGAGGCGCAGGGCATCGGCCGCCGGGCCCTGGAGGTCTCCCTGACCGCGCTGCGCGCCGCCGGTGCCGAGGCCGAGGGACGCCTCGTCGAGGACCACCCCCTGGACGGGCTCCGCTCCCTGGTCGAGGAGACCGGCGCCGACGAGGTGATCGTGCTGACCGACCCGCACTACGTGGAGGAGTTCTTCCACCGCGACTGGGCCTCCCGGGCCCGCCACAAGGTCGGTGTGCCGGTCCTGAAACTCTTCTCCCACAGCAAGGCATAGGCTGGGCCCGCGCTCCCGGCACCGGGAGCGCGCCCACGCCGTACCCGGCCGTCGGCGCGTCCGCCGCCGACACCACCGTCGCACCTCTGGGGAGAACAGCGCATGGCACCCGGCCTTCCGTCCGCCATGGACCGACCGCACTTCATCGGCATCGGCGGCGCCGGGATGTCGGGCATCGCCAAGATCCTCGCCCAGCGCGGCGCCGCGGTGGCGGGCAGCGACGCGAAGGACTCGGCGACCGCCGAGGCCCTGCGCGCCCTCGGCGCCACGGTCCACGTCGGGCACGCCGCGGAGCACCTCGCCGACGACGCGAGCTGCGTGGTCGTCTCGTCGGCGATCCGCGAGGACAACCCCGAGCTGGTCCGCGCGGCCGAACTGGGCCTGCCCGTGATCCACCGCTCCGACGCCCTCGCCGCCCTGATGGAGGGCCTGCGCCCGCTCGCCGTCGCCGGCACGCACGGCAAGACCACCACCACCTCGATGCTGGCGGTCTCCCTGACCGAGCTGGGCCGCTCCCCCTCCTACGCCATCGGCGGCGACCTGGACGCCCCCGGCTCCAACGCCCTGGACGGCGCGGGCGAGATCTTCGTGGCCGAGGCGGACGAGAGCGACCGCAGCTTCCACCGGTACGCGCCCGAGGTCGCCATCGTCCTCAACGTGGAACTCGACCACCACGCCAACTACGCCTCCATGGACGAGATCTACGAGTCCTTCGAGACCTTCGCCGCCAGGATCGTCCCCGGCGGCACCCTGGTCATCGCCGCCGACCACGAGGGCGCCCGGGAGCTGACCCGGCGCCTGGCCGGCTCGGTGCGGACGGTGACGTACGGGGAGGCCGAGGACGCCGACGTCCGCATCCTCTCGGTCGTCCCGCAGGGGCTGAAGAGCCAGGTCACCGTCGTGATGGACGGCACCGAGCTGACCTTCGCGCTCTCCGTCCCCGGCCGCCACTACGCGCACAACGCGGTGGCCGCCCTCGCCGCCGGCGCCGCCCTCGGCATCCCCGCCGCCGAGCTGGCCCCGGCGCTCGCCGCGTACACCGGCGTCAAGCGGCGCCTCCAGCTCAAGGGCGAGGCCGCCGGGGTCCAGGTCGTCGACTCCTACGCCCACCACCCGACCGAGATGACCGCCGACCTGGAGGCGATGCGCGGCGCGGTCGGCGACGCCCGCATCCTCGTCCTCTTCCAGCCGCACCTCTTCTCCCGCACCCAGGAGCTGGGCAAGGAGATGGGGCAGGCCCTCGCGCTGGCCGACGCCTCCGTCGTCCTCGACATCTATCCCGCCCGCGAGGACCCCATCCCCGGCGTCACCAGCGAACTGATCATCGAGGCGGCCCGCGCCGCCGGCGCCGACGTCACCCCGGTCCACGACCGGGAGGAGGCCCCCGCCGTGGTCGCGGGAATGGCGAAGGCGGGCGATCTCGTTCTCACCATGGGAGCGGGCGATGTCACCGACCTCGGCCCGCGCATCCTGGACCGGTTGCCGAACCGGTAGCACGCACGCACACCGCGGAACGAGGGGCTGAGGGCTCATGCCGTACGACGTCGAGAAGCCGGACGAGCAGTGGCGCGCGGAACTGTCGCCGTCCGAGTACGCCGTCCTGCGCCAGGCCGGCACGGAACCCGCCTTCACCGGCGAGTACACCGACACCACCACCGAGGGCGTCTACTCCTGCCGCGCCTGCGGCGCGGAGCTGTTCACCTCGCGGACGAAGTTCGCCTCCCACTGCGGCTGGCCCTCCTTCTTCGACCCGAAGGAGACCGACGCGGTGGAACTGCTGGAGGACCGCTCCCACGGCATGGTCCGCACCGAGGTGCGCTGCGCCCGCTGCGGCTCCCACCTGGGGCACGTCTTCGAGGGGGAGGGCTACGCCACCCCCACCGACCAGCGGTACTGCATCAACAGCGTCTCCCTGCGGCTGACCCCCGCGGAGGGCTGACACCCCGGTCCGGGGGCCGTCGCGCCCCCGGCCGGACGCGGCCGGTGTCCCGTCGGTGCCCGGCCGGAGGCGGGCCGGCCGGTGAGCCGGGCCGGTGACGCACCGCGGCCGGGCCGGTGACGTCCGGAAATCGCCGGTATGAAAAGCCGGAGAGCGGGAACGAGTCGCCCCAGGCACCGGGCCCCGCGACACCGCCGACCGCACCCAGGACGGCAAAGGCCCCACCGACCACGGCCGGAGCGGGCAGCTTCTGCCAGACCCGAAGGGCGTTCGGCGTTTTGATACGGATGGAATCGGTCACCAAGCGGTACCCGGACGGCACGGTGGCGGTGGACCGGCTGTCGCTCGACATACCCGACCGGGCGATCACCGTCCTCGTCGGCCCCTCGGGATGCGGCAAGACGACCACGCTCCGCATGATCAACCGCATGGTCGAGCCCACCGAGGGCACCATCCTCCTCGACGGCGAGGACCTCCAGCGACTGCCCGTCACCACCCTGCGCCGCTCCATGGGCTACGTGATCCAGAACGCGGGCCTGTTCCAGCACCGCACCATCCTCGACAACATCGCCACCGTGCCCCGCCTCCTCGGCTGGGGCAAGGCGCGGTCGAGGGAGCGCGCCGCCGAGCTGATGGGACGCGTCGGACTCGACGCCTCCCTCGCCGGCCGCTACCCCTACCAGCTCTCCGGAGGACAGCAGCAGCGCGTCGGCGTGGCACGGGCACTCGCCGCCGACCCGCCGGTCCTCCTCATGGACGAGCCGTTCTCCGCCGTCGACCCGGTGGTGCGCAAGGGACTCCAGGACGAACTCCTGCGCATCCAGGACGAACTCGGCAAGACCATCGTCTTCGTCACCCACGACATCGACGAGGCCGTCAAACTCGGCACCATGGTCGCCGTGATGCGCACCGGCGGCCGGCTCGCCCAGTTCGCCTCGCCCGCCGACCTGCTCTCCGACCCCGCCGACGCCTTCGTCGAGGACTTCCTCGGCGCCGACCGCGGCGTACGTCGGCTCTCCTTCTTCCCCTCGGCCGGGCTGGAGCTGGTCACCGACGCCGTCGTCCCCCTCGACGCCCCCGCCGCGCGCCTCGCCGCCTCCGGCGCCCCGTACCTGCTCGTCACCGACCCCGACGGCCGCCCCCTCGGCTGGGGCGAGCCGCGCGACCTGATCGCCGGGGCCATCGTGCCGGAGGGGCTGCTGCCCTACGGGCGGCCCTTCGTCCCCGGCACCGACTCCCTGCGCGCCGCCCTCGACTGCGCGGTGCTCTCGCCCACCGGCTGGGCCGTCGCCGTGGACGCCGACGGCAGGGTGAGCGGCGTCGTCTCCCAGCAGGCCATCGGCGAGGCGATCCGCAGCGCCCACGCCGCCGGCCGGGGCGATGTCGCCGAGGTAGCCGAGGTCGCCCCGTGAGCGGCTTCTTCGACATCCCGAGCGACCTTCAGCACAGCTACCTCGGCCTGATCGGCCTCCACCTGCGCGAGGCCCTGCTGCCGGTCCTGGCGGGGCTGCTGCTCGCCCTGCCGACCGCCCAGCTCTGCGCCCGCCTGCGGTGGCTCTACCCGCCCGTGCTCGGCGTGACGACGGTCTTCTACGCCATCCCCTCGCTCGCCGTCTTCGTGATCCTCATCGACTACACCGGCCAGACCGAGCTGACGGTGATGATCCCCCTCGCGCTCTACAGCCTCGTGGTGCTGGTCCCCGCGATCGTGGACGGGGTCCGCTCGGTGCCGCCGGAGACCCTGGCCGCCGCCACCGCCATGGGCTTCGGACCGGCCCGCCGCTGGTTCCAGGTGCAGTTGCCGATCGCCGTGCCCGCGATCCTCGCCGGGCTCCGGGTGGCCACCGCGTCGAGCATCTCCCTGGTCAGCGTCGGCGCCCTCATCGGCAACCAGGGCGCCCTGGGCAACCTGCTCGCCGACGCCCAGCGCTACGACCGGCCCGAACTCGCCCTCAACTCCGTGCTCACCACCGCCGTCCTCGCCATCGTCTGCGACGCGCTGCTGGTCCTCGCCCGGAACCTGCTGACCCCGTGGATGCCGCGCGGCACGCGCGCCTCGGCGAAGACCGCGCGGCGCCCCGAGCCGTCCGAACCGGAAGGCGCCCTGCGGTGAACGTCCTGACCTACGTCCACGCCTTCTTCGCCGACGGCGCCCACTGGCAGGGCTACGACGGCATACCGCGGCGCCTGCTGGAACACATCGGGTACACGCTGCTGGCGCTCGGCCTCGCCGCCGCCGTCGGACTCCCGGCCGGCCTGCTCACCGGGCACACCGGCCGCGGCGGCAACGCCGTCGCCTTCGTCGCCACCGCCGCCCGCGCCCTGCCCAGCTTCGGCCTGCTGGTGCTCATCGCGGTCGGCATCGGCATCGGCCTGCTGCCCGTGATGGTGCCGCTGGTCCTCCTCGCCATCCCGCCGATCCTCGTCACCACGTACGAGGCGGTCCGCTCCGTCGACCCCTCCCCGGTGGACGCGGCGCGCGGCCTCGGCATGCCCGAGGCGGGGATACTCTTCCGCGTCGAACTCCCGGCCGCCCTGCCGCTGGTCCTCAGCGGAGTGCGCTCGGCCGCCATCCAGGTCGTCTCCACCGCCACCATCGCCGCCTACGTCAGCCTCGGCGGACTCGGCCGGTACATCATCGACGGGCTCTACCAGCGCGACTACGAGAAGGTGGCCGGCGGCGCCGCCCTGGTCGCCCTGCTGGCACTGGCCACCCTCGCCCTGTTCTGGGGCGCGGGCAGGCTGGCGGTCTCACCGGGGGTGCGGCGGCGCTGAGCGGCACGCGCCGGCAGGAGGCGAAGAAACCGTGACACGGCGGCACTTGACTGACCGACGAGCGGCGGGTTGGGATCGACGGATGACTTCTACCGCGAAGAACAGCAGGTCCAGGACGAGGCACACCGGCGTGGCGGCCGTCGCGCTCACCGCCGCGGCGGCGCTGCTCGCGGGCTGTTCCTCCTCCGGCGGGACCGCCGACAACCCCCTGGCGGAGGAGAAGGCGGAGAAGGGGACCGTCGTCGTCGGTTCCAACAACTTCGCCGAGAGCACCCTGCTCGCCGACATCTACGGCGAGGCGCTCAAGGCCAAGGGCCTCAAGGTCGCCTACAAGCACAACATCGGCAGCCGCGAGACGACGTACGGGCTGATGAAGAACGGCTCCGTCACCGTCCTGCCGGAGTACAACGGCTCGCTGCTCGCCTACCTCGACTCCGCCGCCGGACAGGAGTCCGCCGAGGCGGTGACCACCGCCGTCAAGGAGAAGCTCGACTCCCGGCTGACCCTGCTGGAGTCCTCGCCGGCCGAGAACAAGGACTCGGTCGCCGTCAACGCGGCCACCGCCAAGAAGTACCGGCTGACCGCCGACTCCACCCTCGCCGACCTCAAGGAGGCCGCGCCGGACCTGGTGATCGGCGGCTCGCCCGAGTTCCAGACCCGCCGTCAGGGCCTCGACGGGCTCCGGTCCGTGTACGGGCTGCGGTTCGACTCCTTCAAGGCGCTCGACGCGGGCGGACCGCTCACCCAGTCGGCGCTGGCCAGGAACACGGTGCAGGCGGCGGACATCTTCACCACCGACCCCACCATCGTCAAGGAGGGCTTCGTCGTCCTCCAGGACCCGGAGAACCTCTTCGGCTTCGCCAACGTCACCCCGCTGGTCGCCAAGGAGAACCTTCCCGAGGAGGGCGTCGAGGCGCTGAACGCGGTCTCCGCCAAGCTGGACACCGCGACCCTGCGCGAGCTGGACGCCCGGGTCCAGTTGGAGAAGAAGGACCCCCTGGACGTGGCCAAGGCGTGGCTCGCCTCGGCCGGACTGGACTGATCCCAGGGGGCCGGTACGCCGCTCAGGACGCCGTGGCCCCGGCCGCGGCGTCGATGAGCCGGTCGATCAGGGCGATGAGCACGTCCCGGCACGAGGCCCGCTCCCGCGCGTCGAACATCAGCACCTGGACGTGGTCCGGCAGCGCCAGGGCCTCGCGGATGTCCTCGGCCGGGTACGGGTGTTCGCCGTGGAAGCCGTTGACGCCGACGACGAAGGGGATGCCCCGCCGTTCGAAGAAGTCTATGGCGGCGAAGCTCGTCTCGGGCCGGCGCACGTCGACCAGGACCACCGCGCCGAGCGCGCCGATCGCCAGGTCGTTCCACATGAACCAGAACCGCTGCTGGCCGGGGGTGCCGAACAGGTAGAGCACCAGTTCCCGGCCGATGGTGATCCGGCCGAAGTCCAGGGCCACGGTGGTGGCGCGCTTCTCCTCGATGCCGGCCAGGTCGTCGACGTCGAGGCCGGCCGCGGTCAGCGGTTCCTCGGTGCGCAGCGGGGATATCTCGCTCACCGACCCGACCATGGTGGTCTTGCCGACGCCGAAACCCCCGGCGATCAGGATCTTGACGGTGTCGGGCGCGGGCGCCGGAGCGGCGCGGTCAGAGCCGGCCAAGGCCGTCCCTCACTTTCTGCAGCAGGTCCAGGTCCGGGGTGGTGCGCGAGACGGAGTGCGGCGGCCGGGCGGTGATCCGGCCGGCCTCCAGCAGATCGCAGAGCAGGATGACGACCACGCTCACCGGCAGGTCCAGCCGGGCCGCGACCTCGGCCACGGCGACCGGCTCGGCGCAGAGCTTCAGAATGCGCTGGTGCTCGGGTTGCGGCCGGGCCGCCCGCGCGGGCTGCGGTTCGACCGCGGTCACCGTGGTGATGAGGGTGAAGTCGGCGCGGCTGGGCCGGGTCCGTCCGCCGGTCAGGGTGAACGGCCGGACGAGCCGGCCCCCCGCGTCGCCTCCGGTCACGTCACTCGCCGGGGCCGACGGTGGCCCGCGGTGCCGCGCTCAGGTGCTCGCCGATCTTCTTCACCAGCATGTTCATCTGGTACGCCACCACACCGACGTCGGCGCCGGGCCCGGTGAGCACCACGAGGTGCGCGCCGGGCCCGGCGGTGGTGAGGATCAGGTAGCCGCCCGCCATCTCGATCAGCGCCTGGCGCACCGGCCCGCCCCGGAAGTCCATGCTGACGCCCTTGCTGAGGCTCATCAGACCGGAGGCGGTGGCCGCGAGGCGCTCGGCGTCGTCGCGCGGGAACCCGGTGGACTTGCTGACGACCAGCCCGTCCTCGGAGAGCACCACGGCCTGGTTCACATCGGCGACCCGCTCCACGAGTCCGGTGAGCAACTGGTCGAGCTGGGTGTGCGTGGCGGGGGTGGGTCGTGTCATGGAGAGTCCTTCATCTGCGGTCGTGCGGTCGGCGCGAATGTGTCGGTCAGTGGTCGGCGGAGGGGAGCGGGGGATCGGTGGGGGAGAGGGCGGCGGCCGGGGGGAGGGTGTGCTCGCCGGATTCGTCGTCGCGCGCCCGGAACGTGCCGCGCTGGAAGCCGCCCAGTGAGGAGGCGGCGTGTTCCGCGGTGAACTCGGGCCCGCCGGCCGAGGCGGCGTCCGCGGCGGTGGCCGGGACCTCCTCGCGCAGTTCGGCGGCGAGACTGGTCTGCGGCACCCGGCGGGGCAGCGGGGCCAGGCCGCCCGGCGCGGCGACGGTCGCCGCCGGGGCCGGTGCCGTGGGGGCGGGGACGGCGGGGCGGGGTGTCCGCGCCGCCTCGGGGGCCGTCGTGCCGGACCGGGCGGGCCGGGGCACGGGCGCCGGGTCGTTCCCGGCGGGCCGGTCGAGCCGGGCCGAGGTCTCCCCGGCCGGCGCGGTGGCGCGCGGCTCGCGCACCACGATGTCGTGCGGGACGAGCACGATGGCGGTGGTCCCGCCGTACGGAGAGGGGCGCAGCGTCACGGTGATGCCGTGCCGGTGCGCGAGCCGGGCCACCACGAACATGCCGAGCCGCAGGTCGTCGGCGAGGGCCACCACGTCGAACTGCGGGACCACCGCCAACTGGTCGTTGAACGAGGCGTAGTCCTCGTCGGACAGGCCCAGTCCGCGGTCCTCGATCTCGACGGCGAGGCCCCGGGCGACCATCGCGGCCCGGACGCCGACCGGCTGCGGGGCGGGGGAGTAGGCGGTCGCGTTGTCGATCAGCTCGGCCAGCAGGTGGATGACGTCGGCCACCGCGGGCGGGGCGAGCGCCACCTCCTCGTCGGTGTGCACCTCCACCCGCTGGTACTCGGCGACCTCGCCGACCGCGCTGCGCAGGATGTCCACGAGCGCGACCGGGTCCCGCCAACTGCGCCGGGGCTGCTCGCCGCTGATGATGACGAGGTTCTCCTCGTAGCGGCGCAACTGGCTCGCGGTGGAGTCCAGTTCGTACAGGCCCTTGAGCACCTCGGGGTCGGTGTGCTCGCGTTCCAGGGCGTCCAGCTTGGCGAGCTGCACGTTGACGAGGTTCTGGCTCTGCCGGGCGATGCCGAGGATGACCTTCTGGAAACCGCGCCGGGTGTCGGCGAGTTCGACGGCGGTGTGCACGGCGGTGCGCTGGGCGGTGTTGAACGCCTGGGCGACCTGGCCGAGTTCGTCGTGGCCGTAGTCGAGCGGCGGGGTCGCCGACTCCACGTCGACCTTCTCGCCGCGGTCCAGCCGGGCCACCACGTCGGGCAGCCGCTCCTCGGCCAGGCTCAGGGTGGCGAGCCGCAGCCCGCGCAGCCGGCGGGAGAGCGAGCGGGTGATCCGCCAGGACATCAGGACGCAGACCAGCAGGCCGAAGAGCCCGCCCGCGCTGACCGCGGCGGCCTTGACCAGCAGGGAGTGCGCCTCGTCGGCGCTGCGGCCGAGCAGGCCGGAGGTCTGCTCCCGGATGAGCTGCGCGTACTGCTCGGAGACCTTGTCCAGCGCGGCGGACCACCGCTTCTGGGCGTCGGGCAGGTCGATGAGCCCCTCCCCGCCCTCGGCGCGGGCCGCGAGGACCTCGTCCTCCACGGTGTGCAGGGCCTGCCACTCGGGGCTGCGCAGGATGCGCTCGGTCTGCGTCTTCGCGCTGCCGCGCAGCGAGGGCACGATCTGGTCCTGGACGAGCCAGCGCCGGGTGTGGACGAGCTGGGCGAACTGCGCCCACTCCTCCTCCTCGAACTGTCCCGAGGACCAGCCCAGGGTGAGCGCGGCGTCCTCCTGGGACACCAGTTCGGCCGCGTGCGCGAGGGCGACCAGCGGTCCGGCCTGGGAGGTGAGGTCGCCGTTGTCGACCTGGGACAGCTCCTGGAAGGCGTGGATCTGCTCGTCGATGATCGACGTGTACTGGCCGAGCGCCTGCTGCGCGGTGATGTCGGTCGGGTCGTCCACCTGGTCGCGGTAGTACTCCAGGCTGCCGACGGCGCCGAGCACCGAGTACAGCCGGTCCGAGACGCGGGCCGGGGCCTTGTTGATCGTCTCGGGGCGGCCCGCGAGCTGGGCGACGGCGACGTCCGTGCGGCGGCGCTGCGCGTCCAGCGCGTCCCGGGTCTTCTCCGGGGAGGCCAGCCAGGCGGCGGAGAGGCTGCGCTCGCGTTGCAGGGCGAGGGCGGCCTCGGTGCCCATGGCACCGGTGGACCGGCTCAGTTCGGTCTGCGAGCGCAGTTGCAGACCCTCCGAGAACATCTGGATCGTCGTCACGCCCCACACGGCGGCGAGGGTGACGCCGGGAACCAGCGCCAGGAGGATCAGCGAGAGGCGTATGGAGCCGAGACGGCGCCGGGAACCTGTCCGTGCAGACATCGTCGTCCTAGGCGGTCAGCGGGAGGGGGCGGCGGGCGCGCGCGGGATGCGCGAGCGGCGCGGAACACGCCGGTGCGCGCTCGGTGCGCGCGCCGGAGGGTGGTGCGTCCGCGTGCGGTACGGCCGTACGGGGGGTGTGCGGCGCGTCCGCGGGGGGTGCGAGGGGGGCGGGCATGTCGGGGCGGGGCCGGGGCGCGCGGCCGGGGGGCCGGGTCACCGGGTGCCGTTGGCGGCGAAGCGCGCGATGGCGTCGACGTTCGTCCGGGTCACGAAGGCGGGACCGGTCAGGACGGGGGCGACTCCGCCGCCGCTGACGTTGCCGTTGGCGTGGTAGAGCCAGAGCCCGTCCACCGCCAGGTAGCCCTGGAGGTACGGCTGCTGGTCCACCGCGAACTGCACGTCCCCGCGCTTGACGGCGGCGACCAGGTCGGCGTCGAGGTCGAAGGTGGCGACGCGGGCCCCGGTGCCCGCCGAGCGGACCGACTTGACGGCGGTGAGGGCGTACTGGGCGCCGTTCGTGACCACCCGGTCGATGCTGGAGTCCTGCCGCAGCCGCGCGGTGACGGCGGTGTCGACCGCCTTCATGTCGGTGCCCTCGACGTAGAGCATCTCGGTCTCGCCCTCGAAGGTCTTCTTCAGCCCGGCGCAGCGGGCCTCCAGGGCGACGTTGCCGCGCTCGTGGATGACGCACAGGGTGTGGGTGGCCTTGAGGTCGTTGAGCTTCTCGCCGACGGCACGGCCCGCGACGCTCTCGTCCTGCCCGAAGTACTCCAGCAGCCCGGCGGGCCGCCAGGCGTCTATCCCGGAGTTGAGGCCGACCACGGGGATGCCGGCGGCCTTCGCCTCGGCCACCGGCGCCCGCATCGCCTGCGGTTTGGCCAGGGTGACGGCGATGCCGTCGGCCTTGTCGCGGATGGCGTCCCGCACCAGGTCGGCCTGGGCGGTGCTGTCGGCGTCGCCCGCGAAGGTCAGCTCCACGCCGTCCTTGGCCGCCGCCGCCTCCGCGCCCCTGCGCACCAGGTCCCAGAAGGCGTCGCCCTTGCCGCCGTGGGTGATCACGGCGATCTTCAGGCGTCCGGAGCCGGAACCGCCCGCGGAGCCGGAGCGGTCCCCGTCCGCGCCGAACGCGGAGCAGCCCGCGGCCAGCAGGCAGAGGGCCGCGGCCAGGGCCACCGCGCGCAGACGCCCGGGGAAGTGGGAAGGCGGTGGGGTTGTCCTCATGGTGGTCGCGGCACCTCGCTGTGCGGCCCGGCGGGAGGGACCGGGGCGGGGGCGCCGGTCTGCGTGGCGCCACGCCGGCCCGGCTGAATCTCGTCTGGCCGGAGCAAACCGTGTGTGACGGCCGGTAGTCAAGTGATCGGCGACCTGGTGTGAGTTGTCGGTGCCGCATTGTGATGCGGGAGGGGCGGGCGGAAGCGTCCCGTCCGAGTGGGTGCGCGCCGGCGGAAATGCCTGTCCCAGGGCGCGTGTTGCGGTGGCGCGGGCTCCGCCGTCCGGGCCCGGCGGACGGGTGCCGGCGGGTGCCGGGGCGTGGGCGGGGCCGGGTGTCCGGGATGTGGACGGTCGGCGCCGGGGCGAGTGCCGGGCGGGGGAGTGCGCGCCGGGGCCCGCACGGAGGAGGCCGGGCGCGGTGCGTACGCCGTCCCCTGTCCGTGCCCGTCCGCGCCGGGTCCGCTCCGGTGTCACCTCGGCGGCGCACGCGGTGCGCGCCCGGATCGCGCCGGATCGCACGACAACGCGTCGGCTCACGCCGGATCACGCCGGATCACGCCGGATCGTACGGGGTTCGGGGACACGGTTGGTGACGGGGCGTGTTCTTTCCGTACCGGATTCCGTGCCGTCGCCCGGTGTGCGGCTCGCCCGCGGGGGCGAGTTCGAGCCGGACCGCGTCTCGAAGTCGCCCCCGGGCGGGAGTTCAGGCGGGTTCGCCCGCCCGGTGGCCCGGCGCCCTCGCCGGGAGCGCCGCGGCCCGCTTCTCCCGGGCGCGGCGGCGGCGCCCCACGCGCGGCTCCTGGTCGGGCAGCCACCCGAAGACCAGGCAACTGCCGACGCAGCCGAGGAACAGGCCCACGAGGAAGCCGCCCAGGTTCGAGGTGACCCAGGTCCCCAGCGAGGCGAGGACGCCGACCAGGGAGTAGAAGAGGCGCTGCGAGGGGGCGGCGAGGACGAGGACTCCGCACAGCAGCATCAGGACCGGCAGGACGTACCCGGCCACGCCCTGCATGCCGATGTGCAGCACGACCTTCAGGGACGCCTTCATGGTGAGGAGCACCTCGGCACCGCCGAGCGCGAGCAGCAGCCCGCCCCAGAAGGGCCGCCCGTGCCGCCAGCGGCGGAAGGCGGCGCGCGGGCCGGCCGGCCGGTCGCCGGACATCAGCAGGCCGATCCGCTGAAGCGCATCTTCAGTCCGGGCAGCTTGAACACCCCGGCGGTGGTGGCGTAGTTGGTCTGCCGCAGGCTCTTGATGCGCACGGTGTCGGCCTGCTGGCTGAAGACGCCCCTCGGACCGTGGCCCCGGGGTCCGGCCTTGTCCAGCGTGGAGGCGTCGTTGCCGATCTCGATGTTGTCGAAGGAGGCGTCGCCGGACAACTCGGTGGAGTCGGTGGTCAGGTCGGTCGCGGAGACCCGGGTGCCCCCGCCGCCGGCCGTGATGAGCAGGTTGGTGCCGCCCAGGTCGACGCTCTGGCACAGGCTCGTGAGCTTGGCGCTCTTGATCACGGAGGTGACGACGAGCACCTGGCCGCCGGTGTCCCCCTCGTTGGGGCTGCCCTCGGCCATGGTGTCGAGCCCGCCGAACTGGGCGAAGCCGGTGCCGTCGAGTTCGGTCGCGGTGACGGTGAAGGGCATGCCGGAGATGGCGAACTGCACGCCCAGCGCGCCCTGGGCGGTCAGGACCGCGAGAGCGGCGGTGACGGCGGCGGCCGGCACCGCCATCACCGCCGCCCGGCGCGGTCTGACCCGGCCGCGCCGGGCGGGGGCGGGGGTGGTGCCGGCGGACGGGGTGGCGTCCGGGGACGAGGCCATGTCTGCTCCCAGGGGCAAGATGCGGATGGGCTTCGGCGGCACGGTGTCCTGGCGCGGACAGCGGACGGGGCGCACGTCTCCCGGCACCTCCCGGCGGGGTTGCAGGGGGCGTTCACGTTACGCACCAGTAGCCAATTCGGAAGTTACCGGTGGTTACAGCAGGGGTCAAGCAGGTTGTGCGAAAAGTGTGACCACGGTGTGCCGCCGCTCGCCCGTCCGGCGCGTGCGGCCTTCGGCCGGTATCCGACACACCGTCATCTGCACGTGTTTCCACGGTAGTTGTGCTGACCAGCGGCTGCTGTCCGGGCCCTTGACGGCGTAGTGACAAACGGTCTACAAACGTCCCCGTTCCCCGGGTCCGTGGCGCCGGACCCGTTCTCCGCGGCACCGCCGCGTTCCCGGCCCCTGCCCCGCCCGCGTGCGGGGCACCGCCCTCTCCCGGCCCGTCCGGGACCCTCGCGCATCGGCCCGGCCGCACCCCGCGGCCGGCCCCGCACCGCTTCACCGAACCCCCCGTTTGAGAAGAGGAAGCCGCATGCGTACTCGTACCCTGCTCACCCTCACCGCGGCCGTCGCCGCCTTCGCCCTCCCCGCGGCCCTGCCCGCCGCCGCGGCCGACACCCCGGTCCTCACCACCGGTGGCGCCGGCGGCACCCCCGTCGCCACCGGTGCCACCCTGACCGCCCCCCTGGCGAGCGGCACCACCGCCACCTTCCGCTCCAGCGCCACCGGCACCTCCGGCGTCTCCTGCACCTCCTCGCGGTTCACCGTGGTCGTCAACGACAACCCGCCCGCCCCCGGCACCGCGACCGAGACGCTCACCGGCCACACCTTCGACAGCGCGAGCTGCACCAGCAACGTCACCGGCGTGCTCGGCGTCAACGGCATCGTCGTGAACAACCTCCCCTACACCACCACCGTCTCCTCCGCCGGAGCCGTCGCCGTCACCCCGCCGAGCGGCTCCGCCGTCCGCACCACGGTCACCCTGCGCACCCTCCTCGGCGGCATCTCCTGCGTCTACGAGGCCCCCGGCCTCACCGGCACCGCGAACAACGCCACCAACGGGATCTCCTTCGCCAACCAGCACTTCACCAAGGTCTCCGGCTCCGCGCTCTGCTTCTCCGACGGCTACTTCACCGCCGCCTACGCCCCGGTCACCGACGGTTCGGGGGTGGTCCACGTCAACTGACCGGGCCCGCAACCACGACGCGGCGGACCGGCCGGGGCGGCGCGCGCCCCGGCCGGCCCGCCGTGCGCCCCCGCCCGGCCCAAGCAGGGGGCAGGGCCAAGGATCTGACGGTGAGTTATCGTGTACAGGGGGTTAAGACAGACGGCATGGCCTGTTGAGTTCCAGCCCAGGAGTGTTCAGCCGATGGCGAGGCAGCTACGCGCCGAGCAGACCCGCGCGACGATCCTCGGGGCCGCCGCCGACCTGTTCGACCGGCAGGGCTACGAGTCGACCAGCCTCAGCGAGATCGTGGCGCACGCGGGGGTCACCAAGGGCGCCCTCTACTTCCACTTCGCGGCGAAGGAAGACCTCGCCCACGCCATCATGGAACTCCAGTCCAGGACCTCCCGCCGGCTGGCGACGGAACTGGACGGCCGCGGCTACACCTCGCTGGAGACGCTGATGCGGCTCACCTTCGGCATGGCCCGCCTCTCCGCCGAGGGACCGGTCCTGCGCGCCGGGCTGCGCCTGGCCACCGGGGGAGTGGCCGTCCGCCCGCCGCTGCCGCACCCCTTCACGGAGTGGCTGGACATCACCTCCGCGCGGCTGCTCGACGCCATGCGACAGTCCGACCTGCACCCGGACGTCGACGTCGACTCCGTCGCCCACACCCTCGTCTGCTCCTTCGTCGGCACCCGCGTGGTCGGCCGCACCCTGGAACCGGCCGCCCGGCAGCCGCGCCGGATGGCCGAGATGTGGCACGTCCTCATCCGCGGACTGGTCCCGGTGCCCCGCCGCGCCCGCTACCTCACCCTCGCCGCCCGGCTGGAGCGGGAGACGGGCCTGGTGTAGCGGCGGGGGCCGGGGGACGCGGGGCCCGGCCGGCCCGGCCGACCGCGCCGGGGCGGCGGGGCGGCGGGGTACGGTGAGGCGCATGCCCGACCTCCCGTCCGCGCCCGTCATCGTCGCCGACGCGCCCGGCGCCTTCCCTCACGGTGTGCTGGCCGAACGGCACCCCGCCGTCATCCGGCAGGTCCGCGACGCCTTCCCCTACGGCCCCGAGGTCCACCGCGCCCTCGACGCGCTCCTGGAGAGCTGTACGCACGGCACGATCGGCGCCCTGCCCGAGGGCGCCCACGACGCGCGGCGCTGGGCGGGCTGGGGTCTGGACGAGTACACCGGCCGCTCCTGGTTCGAGGTGCCCTGGCTGTGGGCCGAGAGCTACTTCTACCGCCTCCTCCTCGACGCCGTCGGCTACTTCGGGCCCGGCCCCTGGCAGGGCGTCGACCCCTTCCGCCCCGCCAAACTCGCCGAACTGGACGCGCCGGAGACCGCGGAGGAACTCGCCGCCCTCGACGCGCTCGACGACCTGCCGCCCGACGAGCGGACCCGGGCCCTGCTCCACGGCTCGCTGTGGGGCAACCGCGCCGACCTCGGCTTCCGCCTCTCCGGCGACGCCGAGAGCGAGGGCGGCGACGACACCGACGGCACCCGGGGCGGCGGGGGCACCGACGACGTCCCCGCCCTGGTCGCCGACGACGGCGCCCGGCTCCTCGCCCTGCTGCCGCCCGACGGCACCGGCACCCTCTGCCTGATCGCCGACAACGCCGGCCGCGAACTCGTCCCCGACCTGCTCCTCCTCTCCCACCTGCTGGAACACGGCCGCATCGGCCGCGCCGAACTCCAGCTCAAGCCGTACCCGTACTACGTCTCCGACGCCACGACCGCCGATCTGCTCGACGCGCTGCGGCGGCTGGTCTCGGCGGGCGGCGCGGCGGCCGGGCACGGCCGGCGGCTCTGGGCCGCGCTCACCGACGGCCGCGTCACCCTCCGCGCGCACCCCTTCTCCTGCGCCCCGCTGCCCTACGCCGACCTCCCCGGCGACCTGCGCGCCGCCTGCGCGGCGGCCACCGTCACCGTCCTCAAGGGCGACCTCAACTACCGCCGCCTGGTGGGCGACCGGTGGTGGCCGCCGACCACCCCCTTCGCCGACGTCACCGCCCACTTCCCCGGCCCGGTCGCCGCCCTGCGCATCCTGAAGTCCGACGTGATCACCGGCCTGGACCCGCGGACCGAGGCGGCCCTCGTCGCCCGGGAGGGGCAGCGCTGGCGGACCGGCGGCACCCGCGCCCTGATCCAGCTCGGCGGCCCACCGCACCGCACCTGAGGAGACCAAGTCGGCGAAAGGTGCCCCGAATCGGCGTGATTCACGCGATGGTGTGATCATGTCCGGGCTCGCGGATGCGCCCGGAACACCCTGGGTAGGGCCCGCGCATGACGCGACAGCCCTTCCGACTCCCGCACTTCTACCTGCCGCATCCCGCGCGGCTCAACCCCCACCTCGACGAGGCCCGGACCCACTCGACGGCGTGGGCGCGCGAGATGGGCATGCTGGAGGGCTCCGGGGTCTGGGAGCAGTCCGACCTCGACGCGCACGACTACGGACTGCTGTGCGCCTACACCCACCCCGACTGCGACGGGCCCGCGCTCTCCCTCATCACCGACTGGTACGTGTGGGTCTTCTTCTTCGACGACCACTTCCTGGAGAAGTACAAGCGCACCCAGGACCGCGTCGCCGGAAAGGCCCACCTGGACCGGCTGCCGCTCTTCATGCCGCTCAACCCGGCCGCCGAGACGCCCGAGCCGGAGAATCCGGTGGAGGCCGGACTCGCCGACCTGTGGCGGCGCACCGTGCCCGCCATGTCCGACGGCTGGCGCCGCCGCTTCGCCGTCGCCACCGAGCACCTGCTCAACGAGTCCCTGTGGGAGCTGTCCAACATCAACGAGGGCCGGATCGCCAACCCGGTCGAGTACATCGAGATGCGCCGCAAGGTCGGCGGCGCCCCCTGGTCGGCCGGGCTCGTGGAGTACGCCACCGCCGAGGTGCCCGTCTCCGTCGCCGGCACCCGGCCGCTGCGGGTGCTGATGGAGACCTTCTCCGACGCCGTCCACCTGCGCAACGACCTCTTCTCGTACCAGCGGGAGGTCGAGGACGAGGGCGAGCTGAGCAACGGCGTGCTGGTGCTGGAGACCTTCTTCGGCTGCACCACCCAGGAGGCCGCCGACCTCGTCAACGACGTCCTCACCTCCCGGCTCACCCAGTTCGAGCACACCGCCTTCACCGAGGTCCCCGCGGTCGCCCTGGAGAACGCGCTCACCCCCGCCGAGACCGCCGCCGTCGCCGCGTACGCCAAGGGCCTCCAGGACTGGCAGTCCGGCGGCCACGAATGGCACATGCGCTCCAGCCGCTACATGAACGAGGGCGCGAGCACCGACTCGCCCTGGCAGAGCCCGACCGGTCCCGGCACCGCCGCCGCCGACATCGGCGCGCTGCTCGCCGCCGGCGCCCTCGGCACCGCGCCCGCCGCCTTCCGGCAGCCCGACCGGCTGCGCGCCTACGGCCACGTGCCGTACCCGAAGGTCGGGCCCTCCCTCATCCCCGACATGCGGATGCCGTACCCGCTGGAGCTGAGCCCCCATCTCGACGGCTCACGGCGCCACCTGCTTCAGTGGTCGCACCGCATGGGCATCCTCGCCGAGGGCGTGTGGGACGAGGACAAGCTCGCCAGTTGCGACCTCCCGCTCTGCGCGGCCGGACTCGACCCCGACGCCACCCAGGAGCAACTGGACCTCGCCTCCGACTGGCTGGCCTTCGGCACCTACGGCGACGACTACTACCCCCTCGTCTACGGACACCGCCGCGACCTGGCCGCCGCCCGCCTGACCACCGCCCGGCTCTCCGCCTGCATGCCCCTGGACGGCGAGCCGGTGCCCCCGCCCGTCAACGCCATGGAGCGCTCCCTGATCGACCTGTGGGAGCGCACCACGGGGGCCATGACGCCCGAGCAGCGCCGCCCGCTCAAGGACGCCGTGGACGTCATGACCGAGTCCTGGGTGTGGGAGCTGTCCAACCAGATCCAGCACCGCGTCCCCGACCCCGTGGACTACCTGGAGATGCGGCGGGCCACCTTCGGCTCCGACCTCACCCTGGGGCTGTGCCGCGCCGGACACGGACCGGCCGTGCCGCCCGAGGTCTACCGCAGCGGGCCCGTCCGCTCCCTGGAGAACGCGGCCATCGACTACGCCTGCCTCCTCAACGACGTCTTCTCGTACCAGAAGGAGATCGAGTACGAGGGCGAGATCCACAACGCGATCCTCGTCGTGCAGAACTTCTTCGGCATCGACTACCCGTCCGGCCTCCGCGTCGTACACGACCTGATGACCCAGCGCATGCTCCAGTTCGAGCACGTCGTCGCCCACGAACTGCCCGTCGTCTACGACGACTTCCAGCTCTCGGGCGAGGCGCGCGCGGTGATGGACACCTATGTGACCGACCTCCAGAACTGGATGGCCGGCATCCTCAACTGGCACCGCAGCGTGCCCCGTTACCGGGCCGAGTACCTGGCCGGCCGCACCCACGGCTTCCTCCCGGACCACCTGCCGGCCCTGCCCGTCCCCCGGGCGCCGGGCGCGGCGGCGACGGTGGGCGGCCTGCTCGGCTGAGACCGGGCTCCCGGGCGGCGGGGGCGGCACCCGGACGCCGACGATCTCACCCGTTCGTGGCTCGTGACGTGCCGGCGGGCGGGGTAGGTCCCCCGCCGGAGGAGAGACGAGATCCATGGAACAGACAGCGTTGCGTCCCAAGCCCATGCCGGGCCGGGACCCCGGGACCGGCACCACCCCCGGCCCCGACCTGCGCCCGCCCCCGGTGCGCCGCGGCCGGCGGCGGCCGGTGACCGTGCTGCTCGCCACCGCCGGCGCCGTCGTGCTGCTGCTGGCCGGCGTCGGACTCGGCACGGTCGGCACCACCCTGCTCGGCGCGCACCGGCTCGCCGGGCAGCCGGGGCCCGCCGGCGCCGGGGCACCGGCCCAGGGCCCGGCGGCGGACGCGCGGGCCGCCCCTGCACCGCCGTCCGCCGGCACCGCCCCCGGTCCCGCCTCCGACCCGGCACCGCCCACCGCGACCCTCGGCGTGGAGGCCGTGGACGACCGGGGGCCGGGCGCCCTGGTCGTCGGCGTCCACGTGCCCGGCCCCGGGTACACGGCGGGGCTGGTCCGCGGCGACGTCCTGCTGACCTTCGGCACCACCCGCGTCGACTCGGCCGCCGACCTCGCCCGTGCCGTCGCCCGCGCCGCACCCGGCACCCCGGTCAAGGTGACGGTGCGCCACGCGGGCGGCGGGTACCAGATGCTGACGGCGGTGCCGGGAGTCGTCACCTGACCGCCCCCGGCCCGCGGAGGGGGCGTGGCCGGGGGAGGGCGGTGCGGTGGCCGGTTCGCGCCGGTCCCGCCGAACGGGCAGGATGCTGCCCATAGGCACCTTTTCCGCCCGCCCAGGAGGACCGGATGACCGGCGGCACACCCGCTGCGCGCTTCACCGCTGACGACTACCGGGCCCGCATGGCACGCGCCGTGCGGTCGGCCGCCGACGCCGGACTGGCCGGACTGCTCGTCGCCCCCGGCCCCGACCTGGTCTGGCTCACCGGCTACGCGCCCGTCGACACGGAACGGCTCACCCTGCTCGTCCTCGCCCCCGGCCGCGACCCCGTCCTCGTCGTGCCCGCCCTGGAGGCCCCGGACGCCGGGCAGGCCGCCGGAGCCCCCGCGCTGACCCTGCGCGACTGGACCGACGGCCAGGACCCCTACGCCGCCACCGCCGCCCTCCTCGACGGCACCGGACGCCTCGGCGTCAGCGACAACACCTGGGCGATGCACCTGCTCGGCCTGCAACGCGCCCTGCCCGCCACCTCGTACGCCGCCCTCACCGAGGCGCTGCCCCTGCTGCGGGCCGTCAAGGACCCGGCCGAACTGGAGCTGATGGCGGCGGCGGGCGCCGCCGCGGACGCGGCCTTCGAGGAGATCCGCGCGGTCCGCTTCGCCGGCCGCCGCGAGAGCGACGTCGCCGCCGACCTCGCCGCGCTGCTGCGCCGCTTCGGGCACTCCCGGGTCGACTTCACCATCGTCGCCTCCGGCCCCAACGGCGCCAACCCGCACCACGAGGCCGGCGACCGCGTCATCCGCGACGGCGACATGATCGTCCTCGACTTCGGCGGCCTCAAGGACGGCTACGGCTCCGACACCTCCCGCACCGTCCACGTCGGGGAACCCACCGACGAGGAGCGCCGCGTGCACGACCTGGTCCGCGAGGCGCAGGAGGCCGGCTTCCGCGCGGTGCGGCCCGGCGCCGCCTGCCAGGACGTCGACCGCGCCGCCCGCGCGGTGATCGACGGCGCGGGATACGGCCCGTACTTCATCCACCGCACCGGGCACGGCATCGGCGTCACCACCCACGAGCCGCCGTACATGATCGAGGGCGAGGAGCAGCCGCTGCTGCCCGGCATGTGCTTCTCCGTCGAACCCGGCGTCTACCTGCCCGGCCGCTTCGGGGTCCGCATCGAGGACATCGTCACCGTCACCGAGGACGGCGGCCGGCGGCTCAACGACACCACCCGGGAACTGGTCGTCGTGGAATGACCCCGGGGCAACGACCTCGTGGGGATCGACCCGGGGGGAACGACTCCCCGGGGTACGCCCCCGGGGGTACGCCCCCCACCGGCCGGCCCGGCACAGGACCGGAAGAGGACCCGGAAGACGACGGCACGACCATGACCCAGGCACCCACCCCGACCGAGGACACCGTCCGACGGCTGGTCGGCTCCCTGCTCCCGCGGGGCACCGGCCCCGACGTACGGCCCGCCACCGAGGGCGCCGGACCCGCCACCTGGTGGGTCGGCACCCGCCATGTGCTGCGCCTGGCCACCGACCGCGAGACCGCGGCCCGCCGGCGCCGCGAACCGCGCCTGCGCGACCTGGTCCGCGCCCACGTCCCCGTCACCGTGCCCGTCACGGTGGCGCACGGCGAGTGGGCGCCCGGCCTCACCTACACCCTCGACGCCCGGGTGCCCGGCGGCTCCGCCGAGGACCACTCCGTCTCCGCCGTCGGCGAGGCGGACCTCGCGGCGCTGCTCACCGGGTTGCGCGAGGTCCCGCCGCGGCAGGCCGAGACGCTGGGCGTGCCCAGGGCCCCCGCGCGCTCCCTGGAGACGCTGCGCCGGTCCGCCGAGGCCGCCGCCCGCCGGCTCGCCGTGGCCGACGAGTTCGACCCGGCCCGGCTCGCGCAGCTCACCGGGGCGGCGACGGCCCAGCTCGGCGTGGGGCCCGGCGCGGTGGCCCTCGTGCACCACACCCTGGCCGACGACCACCTCGTGGTCGGCGCCGACGGGCGGGTGCGCGGGGTGCTCGGCTGGGCGGACGCGGTCCTCGGGGACCCCGCCGAGGACATCGCCGGGCTCGCGCTCGCCGTCGGCTCCCCCGCCGCCGTCCGCGCCGCGACCCTCGCCGGATACGGGGCCCGGCCCTGCCTGCGCGGCCTGTGGCTGGCCCGCTGCGACGCGGTCGTGCACCTCGCCGGCGCCCTCTCCGGCAAGACCCCCGCGCCGCCGCTGCCGGTGCTGCGGGCCCGGCTGCGCCGTGCCTGGGAGGCGATCCTCCTGGAGCGGGTCACCGAGCTGCGCGGCGACGCCGGGGGCGGTGACACCGCGCCCTGGTAGCAGGGCCGGGCCTGGGCGTCCCCGGTGCGCTCACTCCTGGAAGAGGACCACGCTCGACTCGCCCGGCACCCGCAGCAGCCCGTCCGCGCCCGGCGGCTCCACCGGCTCCCACGCCGCGAGGACCCGCGCCGGGCGGGCGCCCAGCGGGATCAGGGCGGGCTCGGAGCCCAGGTTGACCGCGATCCGCAGGTCGCCGCGCCGGAACGCCAGCCAGCGGCTCTCCTCGTCGAAGGCGACCCGGGTGTCCGCGAGGTCGGGGTCGCTCAGGTCCGGCTCCGCGTGGCGCAGGGCGATCAGCCGGCGGTACCACTCCAGCACCCGGGCGTGCGGCTCGCGCCGCGGCTCGGACCAGTCGAGGCAGGAGCGGTCGCGGGTCGCCGGGTCCTGCGGGTCCGGTACGTCCTCCTCCTTCCAGCCGTGCGCGGCGAACTCCCGCCGCCGCCCCCGGCGCACCGCCTCCGCCAGCTCGGGGTCGGTGTGGTCGGTGAAGTACTGCCAGGGCGTGCCCGCCGCCCACTCCTCGCCCATGAACAGCATCGGCGTGAACGGGGCGGTCAGCGTCAGCGTGGCCGCGCAGGCGGCGAGCCCGGGGGAGACCAGGGCCGCGAGCCGCTCCCCCCGGGCGCGGTTGCCGATCTGGTCGTGGCTCTGGGAGTAGCAGGTCAGACGGTGCGAGGCGAGCCGGGTGCGGTCCAGCGGGCGGCCGTGGTGGCGCCCCCGGAAGGACGAGTAGGTGCCGTCGTGGAAGAAGCCCCGGGTCAGCGTCTTGGCGAACGCGGCGAGCGGGGCCCGCGCGAAGTCGGCGTAGTAGCCCTGCGCCTCGCCGGTCAGGGCGGTGTGCAGGGCGTGGTGGAAGTCGTCGTTCCACTGGGCGTGCACGCCGAGGCCGCCCTCCGCGCGCGGGGTCACGGTCCGCGGGTCGTTGCGGTCGGACTCGGCGATCAGGAACAGCGGGCGGCCCAGGTCGGCGGCGAGCGCGTCCACGGCCGCCGACAGCTCCTCCAGGAAGGGGAGGGCGCGGGTGTCGGCCAGCTCGTGCACGGCGTCCAGGCGCAGTCCGTCGAGCCGGTAGTCCCGCAGCCAGGCCAGGGCGCTCTCCCGCAGGTACGCCCGCACCTCGTCCGAGCCGGGCGCGTCCAGGTTCACCGCGGCGCCCCAGGGGGTGTGGTGGGTCTCGGTGAAGTACGGGCCGAAGGCGGGCAGGTGGTTGCCGGAGGGGCCGAGGTGGTTGTGGACCACGTCCAGGACGACGCCCAGGCCGAGCCCGTGCGCCCGGTCCACGAACCGCTTGAGCGCCTCGGGCCCGCCGTACGGCTCGTGCACGGCCCACGGGGCGACCCCGTCGTACCCCCAGCCGTGTCGGCCCGGGAAGGGGCACAGCGGCATCAGCTCGACGTGGGTGACGCCCAGGGCCGCGAGGTGGTCCAGTCGCTCCGCGGCGGCGTCGAGGGTGCCCTCGGGGGTGTACGTGCCCACGTGCAGCTCGTACAGGACCCCGCCGGGCAGCGGGCGGCCCCGCCACGGAGCCCGCCACTCGTACCGGCCGTGGTCGACGACCGCGCCGAGCCCGTCCGGGCCGTCCGGCAGGCGGCGCGAGCGCGGATCGGGCAGCACGGGCCCGCCGTCGACCGCGAAGCCGTACCGCGAGCCGTCCTGGGCCCGCGCCCGCCCGCACCACCACCCCGGGCGCTCCGGATCGCTCTCCATCGCGCTCGTGACGCCGTCGCACATCAGCGTCACCTCGCCGGCCCCCGGCGCCCACACCTCGAACTGCACGGACCGTACCCCTTCGTCTGCTCTCCGTGACGGTCCCGTCCATGGTCCAGCAAAAGCGATCACCGCGCTGGGGAATGTCACCCTTGGGAGCAGGTGTCGCCCTCCGTGCGGACACCGGACGCCGGAAGCCGGACGGCACACGGCGGTGCGGAGGGCACACGGCGGGCCGGACGGCACACGGAGGACACACGGCGGGCCGGAGGGTCCGTCACTCCTTCCACACGAGGACGGTCAGCACCGCGCTGGTGATCTTCACGGGGGCGGAGGACTGGTTGAGCAGCCGCACCCGCATCCGGCGGTTCCCGCCGATCCGTTTCGTCAGCGGGACGACGGCGAAGGAGCCGCCGGGCGTGCCGATCACCTCGTGGGCCGGGTGGTCCGCCTTGTGCGTGTCGACCTCGAACTCGGACATGCGGACCTGGACCACGTCGCCGACCGGCAGATCGGCCACGCCCAGGCTGAGGCTGCCGGTGAAGCGGGCCGGGCCCCGCGCGAACACGGCGCCGCCCGAGAGGTGGTCGCCGGTCTCGTCGCTCCACTCGGCGGTGAACTCGATCGAGTCCCAGACGCCGGGCCGCAGGGTGTAGTGCTCGGCGACGCCGAGGTTGACGTACTGGGGCATGTCGTCTCCGTCTCCTTGCCACTGTCCCGCCGGGAGCGCCAGGCAGTCGGCGAGGTCCCGGCGGAAGTCCTTCATGTCGAAGCCGCGCGGATCGGGCTTCCAGTCGCTCCATTCCAGGTGTCCGATGGCGGACTTGGCGCTCCAGCCGTGCGCCCGGCAGATCCCGGCGGTGGCCCGGACCATCGCCACGTACTGGACGCGCGGCCAGGGGTCCTTGCCGTCGCCCGCGTTCTCGCACTCCCAGCCGTAGAAGCGGGCGTTGCCGTCGACGGCGCCCGTACTGCCCTCGTGCTTGGTGGGCGCGGTCGGGCGGTCGCCGTAGGACTCGTCGACGACCTGGGTGAGCACCGCCCCGTCGCCGCCCCCGGCGTGGTTGGCGCGGCCGTTGGCGGTGAGGTGGACGGTGCCGTCCTTGGTGACGCAGCCGGTGGCCAGCGGGCCGGGCAGGGCGCTGTGCCCGTCGTAGATCAGGGCGACGACGTCCGTGCCGGGGCCGGTGACGGTGTGGTGGATCATCACCCCGTTCACCGGCCCCCAGGCGCCCTTGGAGTTCCGGTTGTGGGTCCGCCAGGCACGGACCTCGCGGACGGCGCAGCCCTCGGCCTTGAGGGCGGCGACCAGTTGGGTGGCGGTCAGGGGAGTGGCCAATGTGCTGTCCTCTCAGCCGTCGTGGTGACGAAAGACGGTCCGACCGTGGACACGACGGTGCGGGGGTCCCGGTCCGAGTCAACGTCATCTTCCGGTTTCCGGCGACACGTTCGGCTGAAACCACCCCTTCGCGCCAACCTGGGGGCGGTGCCGGGCGGGCCGCTGTGGCAGGGGAGTTACGGACATGTGGCACTGCGGGGTGTGGGCGCGGACGGCCGGGGTGTAAATATTCGGTGTGTACAGAGGAACAGGAGCAACGGGCACCTGGGGCCGCGGCGGAAAAACGGGGTAACGGATCATGTCGTCCTTCGAGTCCAACACTCCTCCTCCGGCTCTCGCCCGGCTCTCCGACGCCGAGCGGGACCGGGCGCTGAAGGTGTTGCGGGACGGTGTCGCCGCGGGCCGCCTCTCCCACGACACGTTCGTGCGCCGCATGGAACTGGCCCTGGTCGCCCGCCGGTCCGAGGAACTGGCCGTGCTCACCGCCGACCTGCGCTCCGAAGGCCGGGCCTCCCGGCTGGTGTTCGGCGCGGTGGAGGCGGTCTCCGGCTTCGGCGTACGACTGCGGCGGGCCTGGCAGGCCGAGCGGCTGCCCAAGCTGCTGCTGCCGCACCCGGGCACCGGCCACCCGCTGCGGATAGGGCGCGACCCGGCGAACGGGCTGCGGCTCAGCCACGAGACCGTCTCCCGCGTGCACGCCGAGCTGACCCGGCAGGGCGGCATGTGGGTGCTGCGCGACCTCGGCTCCACCAACGGCACCACGGTCAACGGGCGGCGGGTGATCGGCGCCGCCGTCGTCCGAGAGGGCGACCAGATCGGCTTCGGCCACACCGTGTTCCGCCTCTCCGCGAGCTGACGGCGCCCTCGCCGGGGCCCGGCGAGGACGGGCCGGGGCCCGGGGCCAGGGGGGAACGCCGGGTACGGGAAGGGCCGGCGGGACCGGGCCGGGGAGCGCCGGGGCGGGGTCGCGGGGCCCACGCCCCTTTGCCATTCCGGGTGTTGACGTACACCCCCGGGCGTGACTGACTGTGCGTACACCGCGCACGCCCCGTGACCCGGCGTCCCGATTCGTGGAGGTGTGTCCTGCCGCCCCTCCTGCGCTACCCGACCGTGGACGAACTGGGCGCCCACGCCGCCGCACTCGCCGCCCGCCACCCCGGCCGGGCCCGGCTGCGCCGCGTCGGCACCTCCCGCGCCGGCACCCCGCTGCTCCTGCTCTCCGTCGGCCGGGGCGGGCGCCAGGCCCTCGTCGTCGCCGGACCGCACGCCAACGAACCCGTCGGCGGCGCCACCGTCCTGCGCCTGGCCGAACGCGCCCTGGCCGACCCCCGGCTCACCGAGGACGCCGACGCCACCTGGAACCTGCTGCTCAGCGCCGACCCCGACGGACTGCGCCACAACGAGGGGTGGCTGACGGGCCCGTACACCCTCGGGCGCTACGCCCGGAACTTCTTCCGGCCCGGCTTCCTGGAACAGCCCGAGTGGCTGCCCGACGGCCCCGACCGCGCCACGCTCCCCGAGACCCGCGCCCTGCTCGCCCTCCAGGACGAGCTGCGCCCCTTCCTCCAGTGCTCCCTGCACGGCGTCGACGTCGGCGGCGGCTTCGCCGAGGTCACCGACGAACTGCCCGGCCTCGCCCGGCGGATGGCCCACGCCGCGACCCGCCTCGGCATCCCCCGCGAACTCGGCGCCTACGACGCCCTGTACTGGCCCGGCCTCGGACCCGCCGTCTACCGGATACCGCCGCCCCGCTCCGGCGACCTGACCGCCGCCATCACCGAGGCCGCCGTCGACTCGACCTGGTGCCACCCCCGCCGCCACGGCACCGTCACGGCGGTGGTGGAGGCGCCCATGTGGGGCGTGGCCGCCGTCGGCGACGGTTCGGCCCCGGCCGACGCGGACGCGGTGCTGCGCGCGGTGAGCCGTACGCTGCGCCACGACACGCGGCGGCTGCGCCGGCTCCTCGGCCGGGTCCGGCCGCACGCGGCGGGCCCCGACGCGGCCCGGCTGCTGGCGCCGGTCGACGACTACCTCCTCGTCTGCCCCCGGCTCGCCGACGCCTGGGACCCGGACACCGACGACGGCACGGGCCGCCCCCTGCCGCCGATGAGCACCGCCCACCTGGCCACCCTGCGCATCGCCGGGCGGCGGCTGGCGCTGCGGACGGCGGGCCTCCTGCACCAGGTGGTGACCCGCGCCGGGCGCGATCCGGCGGACGCGCTGCCCGAGCTGGACCGGCTCCTCGACGCCTGGTGCGCCGACTACCGCGAGGGCTTCGGGGCCCGCTGGATACCGGTGGCCCGGCAGGCGGAGTACCAGACCCGGGTCGTCCTCGCCGCCTTCGAGCTGGCCGCCGCCCGGCACGCCCCGCGCGGTCTGCTGCCCTCGGGCTGACGCGCGCCTCCTCAGCGGCCCGCGTCCGCGGCGCCCGGCCTCCTCAGCGGCCCGCGTCCGCCGTCCCCGGCTCCCCCTCGCGCTCCAGCAGGGCGACGGGGAGGTCCCGGAAGAGGTCGGCCACCCGGACCCGGCCGGTGTGGACGCGGCCGGGGGCCAGGACGTCGGCCCAGCGGCCGGGCGGCAGCGCCAGCTCCGTGCCGCGCCAGCCGCCCGCCTCCGCCAGCCGCAGCGACAGCCGGGTCACGGCGGTCAGCACCGCCCCGGTGCGGACGAAGGCCACGCAGTGTTCCGCCGCCGGGCCCTCGGCCGCCAGCGGCGTGTACGCCGCGCCCTCGCCGAAGACCCCGGGCCGGCGGGAGCGCAGCGCCAGCGCGGCCCGGGTCACCGCCCCCTTCTCCCCGGTGCCGGCGACGGGCGGGAAGCTCGCGGGGGCCCGGTTGTCCGGGTCCACCAGCGCCCGGTACTCGCCCTCCGTGCCCTGGTAGAGGTCCGGCACGCCCGGCATCGTCAGGTGGACCAGGGCCGTGCCGAGGACGTGGGCCCGGATGTGCGGCTCCAGCGCCTCCCGGAAGGCGGCCACCCGCTCGCCCGGCACACCGCACGGCCCCGCCGCCAGGAAGCGCGTCACCGCCTCCTCGTACTCCGGTCCCCGCTCCGTCCAGGTGGTGTGCAGGCCCGCCTCGCGGACGTGCTTCAGCAGCGCCTCGCGCACCCGGTCGCCGTCGGCCGGGCCGAGTCCGAACACCGTCTGCCACGCCGCCCAGGCCAGCGGGGCGTCCGGCGCCCGCGGAGCCTCGGCCGACGCCTTCGCCACCACCTCGGCCCAGGCCCCGGGGCACTGGGCGAGCACGGCGAGCGCGGCCCGTACGTCGGCGCTGCGCTTGGTGTCGTGCGTGGAGAGCACCGTCCCCGCCGCGGGCCGCTCCCGCTGGAGGCCGGCGCAGAAGGCGTGGAACTCCCCGGGCGGCAGCGCGGGCCGCCCCGGGTCGCCGCCGACCTCCCCGGCCGACAGCAGCGGCACGTAGCGGTAGAAGGCCCGGTCCTCCACCGACTTGGCGCGCAGCGCGGAGGAGGTCTGCGCGAACCGGGCCCGGAACTCCTCGTGTTCCGGCCCCTGCCCGGCCCGTCCGGTCAGCAGGTCCCGGACCGCGTCCACCGCGCCCGCCTCCTGCGCCACCGTGAAGGCGTGCCGCGCCTCGGCCACCGCACGCTCGGTGACCACCCTGGCCGCGTCGGCGGGCGTGTAGGGCCGGTAGACCTCCATGCGGACCAGCAGCTCGCGCAGGGCGGTGCGCAGCGCCCACGGCGCCCGGTCGCGCAGCGCGGCCAGGGGCGAGGAGGCGCACAGCCGGTGCGCCACCCGGGTCAGCCGCTCCGTCTCGGCGGCCAGCTCGTGCGCGAGCACCTCGTACGCCGAACGCCGCACCGTCGCCGCCCAGTCGCCGCCCAGGTCCGCCGGAGGGTCGGCGAAGTCGCGGTAGGCGGCGAGGAGTTCGCGGGCGCCGTCCGGGTCGGTGAAGAGCGCGTCGACGTGGCGCAGGGCCTCGTACCCGGTGGTGCCGGCGACGGGCCAGTCGGCCGGCAGCCGCTCCCCGTCCGCGAGGATCTTCTCCACCACCGTCCACCGGCCGCCGGTCGCCTCGTGCAGCCGCCGCAGGTAGCCGCCGGGGTCGGCGAGCCCGTCCGGGTGGTCGATCCGCAGCCCGTCGACCACGCCCTCGCGCAGCAGCCGCAGGACGGTGGCGTGGGTCGCCTCGAAGACCTCCGGGTCCTCCACCCGCACCCCGATCAGCTCGGAGATACTGAAGAACCGCCGGTAGTTCAGCTCGGTGCGGGCCAGCCGCCACCACACCGGGCGGTACCACTGGGCGTCCAGCAGCTCGGGCAGCGGCAGGTGCTCGGTGCCCTCCCGGAGCGGGAAGACCTGCTCCCCGTGGCGCAGCACGCCGTCCTCGGCCCGCATCCCCTCCAGCACCTCGCCGAGGGGTGCGCCGAGCACCGGCAGCAGCACCTGCCCGCCCTGCGCCTCCCAGTCGATGTCGAACCAGCGCGCGTACGGCGACCCGGGCCCCTCGCGCAGCACCTCCCACAGGGCGCGGTTGTGGCGCGGGGACATCGCCATGTGGTTCGGCACGATGTCCACCACCAGGCCGAGCCCGTGCTCGCGCGCGGTGCGCGCCAGTGCCCGCAGCCCCTCCTCGCCGCCCAGTTCTCCGCGTACGCGCCCGTGGTCCACGACGTCGTAGCCGTGCGCCGAGCCGGGGACCGACTCCAGGACGGGGGAGAGGTGCAGGTGCGACACGCCGAGCGAGGCCAGGTACGGCACGGCCGCCGCCGCGGCGGCGAAGGGGAAGGCCGGCTGGAGCTGGAGCCGGTAGGTGGCCGTGGGGGTCGCGGGTACCGGCGGGCGGGGTCGCTCAGGCGTCATGACCGGTACGTACCCGGCCCGCCCCGTTTCGTCTCACAGGCCCCCTTTACGGGCGTACGGGCGTACGGGCGTACGGGCGCATGGGCGCACAGGCGTGCGCGGGGGCGCGCGGGGCTAGGCGGGGCGGCGGAGGACGGCGAGGCTGCGGTCGGTCAGGGTCAGCCGGTCCCCGGCCTTCACCTTCGTCACCGTGCCCTCGGCCATGACCTCGGGGCGGGCGGTGTCGACCACCAGCTCCCACTGGCGGCCGTGGTCGAGGGGCACCACGAAGTCGAGGGCCTTCGGGGAGGCGTTGAACATCAGCAGGAAGGAGTCGTCGAGGACCCGTTCGCCGCGCGGTCCCGGCTCGGAGATCGCGTTGCCGTTGAGGAAGACGGTGAGCGCCGAGGCCCGTGCCGAGGTCCAGTCCCGCTGGGTCATCTCCGTGCCCTCGGGGGTGAACCAGGCGATGTCCGACAGCTCGTCGTGGGTGCCCTCCACCGGCCGCCCGTGGAAGAAGCGGCGGCGGCGGAAGACCGGGTGGTCCTTGCGCAGCCACACCATCGCGCGGGTGAACTCCAGCAGGTCGGTGTCCGCGGCCCCCTCGTCGCTGCCGCTGCCGCTGCCGCTGCCGCTGCTGCTGCCGCCGCTGTCGTCGCCGTCGTCGTCGGCGCCGGGCCAGGCCACCCAGGCCAGCTCGTTGTCCTGGCAGTAGGCGTTGTTGTTGCCGCGCTGGGTGCGGCCGAACTCGTCGCCGTGGCTGATCATCGGCACGCCCTGGGAGAGCAGCAGGGTGGCGATGATGTTCCGCATCTGGCGCCCGCGCAACGCGCGCACCCGCGGATCGTCGCTCTCGCCCTCGGCGCCGCAGTTCCAGGTCCGGTTGTGGTTCTCGCCGTCCCGGTTGTCCTCGCCGTTGGCCTCGTTGCGCTTGTGCTCGTAGGAGACCAGATCGCGCAGGGTGAAGCCGTCGTGGCAGGTGACGAAGTTGATGGAGGCCAGCGGGCGCCGCCCGTCGTTCTGGTACAGGTCGGAGGAGCCGGTCAGCCGCGAGGCGAACTCCGCGAGGGTGCGCTGCTCACCGCGCCACAGATCGCGCACCGTGTCCCGGTACTTGCCGTTCCACTCGGTCCACAGTGGCGGGAAGTTGCCCACCTGGTAGCCGCCCTCGCCCAGGTCCCACGGCTCGGCGATCAGCTTGACCTGCGAGACCACCGGGTCCTGCTGCACGAGGTCGAAGAAGGACGAGAGCCGGTCCACCTCGTGGAACTGCCGGGCCAGCGTGGCCGCCAGGTCGAAGCGGAACCCGTCGACGTGCATCTCGGTGACCCAGTACCGCAGCGAATCCATGATCATCTGGAGGACGTGCGGGGATCGCATGAGCAGTGAGTTGCCCGTGCCGGTCGTGTCCATGTAGTAGCGGCGGTCGTCCGTGAGCCGGTAGTACGACGGGTTGTCGAGGCCCTTGAGGGACAGCGTCGGGCCCAGGTGGTTGCCCTCGGCGGTGTGGTTGTAGACCACGTCGAGGATCACCTCGATCCCCGCCTCGTGCAGCGCCTTCACCGCCGACTTGAACTCCAGCACCTGCTGGCCGCGGTCGCCCCAGGAGGCGTAGGCGTTGTGCGGGGCGAAGAAGCCGATCGTGTTGTAGCCCCAGTAGTTGCCCAGGCCCATGTCGGCCAGCCGGTGGTCGTTGACGAACTGGTGGACCGGCATCAGCTCCAGCGCCGTGACGCCGAGGGTGACCAGGTGTTCGAGGACCGCCGGGTGCGCGAGGGCCGCGTAGGTGCCCCGCAGCTCCTTCGGCAGCGCCGGGTGCCGCATCGTCAGGCCCTTGACGTGCGCCTCGTAGATCACCGTGTGGTGGTACTCCGTCCGGGGGAGGCGGTCGTCGCCCCAGTCGAAGTACGGGTTCACCACGACCGACGTCATGGTGTGCGGGGCCGAGTCGAGGTCGTTGCGCCGTTCGGGTTGGCCGAAGTGGTAGCCGTAGACCTCCTCGCCCCACCGGACGGCCCCGCTGATCGCCCGCGCGTACGGGTCCAGGAGCAGCTTCGCGGAGTTGCAGCGCAGCCCGCGCTCCGGGGCGTACGGGCCGTGCACGCGGTAGCCGTAGCGCCGGCCCGGCATCACGCCGGGCACATAGGCGTGCCGGACGAACGCGTCGCTCTCCCGCAGCTCGACGGAGGTCTCCGAGCCGTCGTCGTCGAGCAGACACAGCTCCACTCGGTCGGCGGCCTCCGTGAAGACCGCGAAGTTGGTTCCGGCGCCGTCGTACGTGGCGCCGAGCGGATACGCCTCTCCAGGCCAGACCTGCATGGACACGACTCTCCCAGGTGTGCGCCGCCGGTGCGGGCGCCCTGGCTCCGAGTCTCCCCGAAAGTCGCTCCCGCCACCCGTGCGCGCGCCCGGGGCGCCCTGGTCCGCGCCGCGCCCCTTCGGCCCCCCGCGCGCCGTGCTCCGGGAGCGGGCGCCCGCGCGACGCGCCCCCGGCGGCCCGGCCCGGGGGCGTGGACGGTCCGCGCGCTGTGAACGCGTTATGAATCCGCTCACTCCCACGGCCGTCCCAGGCCGGAACGGCCCGGTGGATCACGCTCGTTGGGGCGACGAGCCTGTCCATCGGGCTGCACCGCGCACCGCTCCCGGAGTACCCTTCCTTGATCGTTGAGACAGGTGGTGCCCCGGGAGAGCCGGGGAGCGGAAGGCGGTGCGCGGGTGGGCTCGGGAGGGCTGGAACTGCCCCCTGGTGACGAGGGGCGCGAGGGGGGCTCCCCGGACGTCCGGCCCGGCGCGGTCTCCCTGGCGCGGCCGATGAGCGTGGGCGCCATCGGCCCGGAACTGGACTGGGGCGCCGAGGACTGGCACGAGGTGCGCACCCGGGCACAGCGGGCCGGCCGCGCCTACATCTGGCTGAACCTCGTCGAACAGCGGCTGCGCACGGTCGTGGCCGCCGTGCTCCGGCCCGTCTACGAACCCGTCCACGGCGACGAGTGGGTGGTCGCCGCCGCAGGTCCCGCCGGCCAGGAGTGGGTGCAGCGCGCGGTCGCCGTCCGCGAGGTCAGCCGCCGCAAGGGCTACCTCCTCGACCCCGCCGACGACAACGTGCTCAGCTTCCTCACACTGCCGCAGTTGCGGGAGCTGATGGTCCAGCACTGGCCCTGCTTCGAGCCCTACGTCGACGAGCGCCGCGACGTGGAGCTCGCCCTGGACGAGCTGGAGGTCACCCGCAACGTCGTCTCCCGCAACCGGGCCCTGTCCGAGGCGGTCCTGCGCCAGGCCGAACGGGCCTCGGCGCGGCTGCTGGACGTGCTCGGCGCGGGCAACGACGTGCCCTCCGCGCACCGGCTGCCCCTCGACGCGGTCGAGGACCTGGTCGGCGACCGCTACGCCGACGTGGTCGCCGTCCATCCCGACCGGGTCCGGCTGCTGCGCCAGTTCCCGGCCGAGGACATCTTCGGCGGCGCCCGCCGGCTGGACGCCCTCGGCATCGGCCTCAACCTGCTCGTGCAGAACTTCTCCGGGCGCCGGCTGGTGCGGCTGGCCGAGGCCGGCGGCCGGGTGCGGCTGCTCTTCCTCAACCCGGCCTCCAGCGCCGTCAAGCGCCGCGAGCGTGAACTCGGCGTCAAACGGGGCGAGCTGAGCCGTGCCGTGGAGATGAACATCCTGCACATGCGCCGGGTGCGCTCGCGGCTGCGGGACCCGGGCGCCTTCGAGATCCAGGTCTTCGACGAGACCCCCCGCTTCACCGCCTACCTCGTCGACGGCGACGGCTCCGACGGCATCGCCGTGGTCCAGTCCTACCTGGCCCGCACCCGGGGGATCGAGACGCCGGTGATGGTCCTGCGCAACGGGCGCAACGGCGGAAAGGTCGTCAAAGCGGACCCCCTGGACGAAGCGGGCCTCTTCCCCACGTACCGCGAGGAGTTCGAGCTGATGTGGGCGGATTCGCGCCCGGTGTCCTGAGCTCCCGCCCCGGGCCGGCGGCGAAAGGCGCCGCCCGGCGTTGTCAGTGCCGCGTGCGAAGGTGGGAACCACTAGGGGGACGCATCACCGAGGAGGGGGACCGCCCATGGGCTGGCACCGGGAGCCGCTGATTGGCTTCGACCTGGAGACGACGGGCACCGACCCGCACGAGGCGCGCATCGTCACGGCCGCCGTGATCGAGGTCCGCGACGGCACGCCGGCCGGACGCCGGGAGTGGCTGGCCGACCCGGGCGTGGAGATACCGGCCGACGCCGTCGCCGTGCACGGCGTGAGCAACGAGCGCGCGACGGCCGAGGGCCGCCCCGCCGACCGGGTCGCCGACGCCGTGGCGAGCGTGCTCGCCGACCACTGGAAGGCGGGCGTCCCGGTCGTCGCGTACAACGCCGCCTTCGACCTGACCCTGCTCTGTGCCGAACTGCGCCGGTACGGGCTGCCGTCGCTGCGCGAGCGCCTGGGCGGACGCGATCCGGCCCCGGTCGTCGACCCGTACGTCATCGACCGCTCCGTCGACCGGTACCGCCGCGGCAAGCGGAACCTGGAGGCGGTCTGCGCCGAGTACGGGGTGGAGCTGGACGCGGCCCACGACGCGGGGGCCGACGCGCTCGCCGCGGCCCGGCTCGCCACGGCGATAGCCGTCCGCCACCCCAAGGTCGCCGCCCTCGCCCCGGCGGAGCTGCACCGCCGTCAGATCCGGTGGTGCGCCGAGTGGGCGGCGGACTTCCAGGGGTACCTGCGCCGCAAGGGCGACCCCACGGCCGTCGTCGACGGGGCCTGGCCGCTGCGCGAGGCGGCGGACACCGGCGCGCGCGTCTGATCCGGCCGGCCCGGGGCGCCGCCGCGCCCACCCAGCGGGGCGCCGCCGCCGTGCCGCCGCGAGGCGCCGCTCAGGCTCAGAAGGGGTACCACCGCACCGTCGTGTCCCCGTCCCGCAGGGAGGCCACCCGGCGCCGGAACTCCGCCAGCGCCTTGGGATTGCTCGGCGCGTGCTGCGCCACCCACGCGCAGCTCGCCGTCTCCCGGGCGCCCCGCAGCACCGCGCAGCCGTCCCAGGCGCGCACGTCCCAGCCGTAGGTCTCGGTGAACGAGTCGTACGCCCCGGCGGGCAGCCCGTAGCGGTCCCGGCTCAGCGCCATGACGACGAGGTCGTGCTCGCGCAGGTCGGTGGAGAAGGTCTCCAGGTCCACCAGGACCGGCCCGTCGGGACCCACGTGCACATTGCGGGGGAGCGCGTCGCCGTGGATGGGGCCGGGCGGCAGGTGAGGGGTGAGCGCGGCGGCGGCCTGCGCGAAACCGTCCCGGCGCCGCCGCAGGTAGGCCGCGTCCGCCGGGTCGACCACGTCGCCCGCGAGCCGCAGCCACCGCTCCACGCCGGCCAGCAGGTCGCGCGGCGGCAGCGGGAAGTCCGGCGCGGGCAGGGCGTGCACCAGCCGCAGCAGCGCGGCCACGTCGTGGGGCTCGGCCGGCCGTACGGAGTCGGGGAGCCGGTGCCACAGGGTCACCGGGTGCCCGTCGACGAAGAGCGCCTTCGGCTCGGCCGCCCGCACCGCGGGCACCCCGGCCTCCTCCAGCCACACCGCGATGGCCAGCTCGCGTCGGGCGCGCTCCAGCAGCTCCGCGTCCCGGCCCACCTTGACCGCGAGGCCGCCCGCGGCGAACACCGCGTTCTCGCCCAGCGCGAGCAGCCTCGCCTCCCGCGCCGGGCCGGGCAGCACCCCGGCCGCGTCCAGCACCTCCCGGGCCCGTGCCTCGTCCATCCGTCCGTCCTCCGTGTCCGTCCTCGGCCGCTTCTCCGTCGACGGCGTGCCGGCGGGGGACGGCCCGTGGCTCCGGGCGCGCGGGGCGCCCGGTGTCCGCCATCCACCGGTCAGTCTCCCATTCGCACAGGTGGGGCCGTGTGCGCGGTGCCCCCTCAGCGCCGGGGTCAGGGCCGGAGGGCGGACGTGCGGACGTGCGGGCGGGTGCGGAAAGTCTTTTGCACGAGACGTCTCGTCTCGCCTAGGGTCGTCCGCATGACCAGTCCCGCGCACATCGCCATGTTCTCCGTCGCCGCCCACGGCCATGTGAACCCCAGCCTGGAGGTGATCCGCGAACTCGTCGCGCGGGGCCACCGGGTGACCTACGCGATCCCGCCGCACTTCGCCGAGAAGGTCGCCGAGACCGGTGCCGAGCCCCGGCTGTGGAACAGCACCCTGCCCGGCCCCGACGCGGACCCCTCCGCCTGGGGCACCACCCTGCTCGACAACGTGGAGCCCTTCCTCGCCGACGCGATCCAGGCGCTCCCGCAGCTCGTCGCCGCCTACGAGGGGGACACCCCGGACCTCGTCCTGCACGACATCACCTCCTACCCGGCCCGCGTCCTCGCCCACCGCTGGGGCGTGCCCGCCGTCTCCCTCTCACCGAACCTGGTCGCCTGGGAGGGGTACGAGAAGGAGGTCGGCGAGCCGATGTGGGCCGAGCCGCTGACCACCGAGCGCGGCCGGGCGTACTACGCGCGCTTCCACGCCTGGCTGGAGGAGAACGGGATCACCGAGCACCCCGACCCGTTCGTCGGCCGTCCCGCCCGCTCCCTGGTGCTGATCCCGAAGGTGCTCCAGCCGCACGCCGACCGGGTCGACGAGAGCGTGCACAGCTTCGTCGGCGCCTGCCAGGGCGACCGCTCCGGGGAGGGCGACTGGCGGCGCCCGGCCGGCGCCGACAAGGTCGTCCTCGTCTCCCTCGGCTCCTCCTTCACCCGGCAGCCCGCCTTCTACCGGGAGTGCGTCCGCGCCTTCGCCGGACTGCCCGGCTGGCACACGGTGCTCCAGGTCGGCCGGCACGTCACCGCCGGGGAACTGGGGGAGGTGCCCGACTCCGTGGAGGTGCGCTCCTGGGTCCCGCAGCTCGCGGTGCTCCGGCAGGCCGACCTCTTCGTCACCCACGCGGGCGCCGGCGGCAGCCAGGAGGGGCTGGCCACCGCCACGCCGATGATCGCCGTACCGCAGGCCGTCGACCAGTTCGGCAACGCCGACATGCTGGAGGGGCTGGGAGTCGCCCGGCGCCTGTCCACCGAGGAGGCCACCGCCGGGGCCCTGCGCACCGCCGCCCTCGGCCTGCTCGGCGACCCGGAGGTGGCCCGGCGCCTGGCGGAGGTCCGCGACGGGATGGCCCGGGAGGGCGGCACGCCCCGCGCGGCCGACCTGATCGAGGCCGGGCTGGCGGCGGCGCGGGGCTGACCGCGCCTTCGGGGGCCGCCTCCGCCGGGGTCCGGCCAGGGCCGCGCCCCGGCACGGCTGTCGCATGCGTCACACGCGTGCCCAGCGGTTGAACCGGCGGCCCCCGATGGACGAGAGTGGCCCGCGGCTCCGGCCGTCGTGCCGACCCCCACGGGGCACGACGGCCGGGCCACGCGCACGTTCCGCGCCGGCGAATGGGCCCGTCCCCCTAGGCTGGGACGCATGACGACGAGGTACGCGGCGCTCCTGCGCGGGATCAACGTGGGCGGCGGCCGGAAGGTCCCCATGGCCGACCTGCGCGCGCTCCTGACGGACCTCGGGCACACGGACGTCCGCACCCACCTCCAGAGCGGCCAGGCCGTCTTCGCCGCGGCCCACGGGGACGAGGAGTCGCTCGCCGCCGACCTGGCACATGCCCTTGAGGAACGCTTCGGCTTCCCGGTCGACGTCATCGTGCGCGACCACGCCTACCTGCGCTCCGTCGTCGAGGACTGCCCGTTCCCGGCCGCCACCCTGGAGGCCCGCCAACTGCACGTCACCTACTACTCCGGGCCCGTCGACGCCGGGCGCTACGCCGCCATCGACCGGGCCGCCCACCTCCCGGAGGAGTTCCGCCTCGGCGACCGCGCCCTCTACCTGTACGCACCGGACGGCCTCGGCCGCTCCCGGCTCGCCGACGTCCTCGCCCGGCCCCGCGTGACCAAGGGCCTGATCGCCACCAGCCGCAACTGGAACACCGTCGTCAAACTGACCGAACTGACCGCACCCTAGGCCGGGTTCGGGCCCAGGGACAGCCGTGCCCGGTGGCCGCCGTGCCGGTGCCCGCGAGGCAGCCGTGTCAGGCGCCCAGCGTGGCCGGGACTCGCTCCCGCAGCCGGGCCGCGTCGTAGCGCGTCAGGAGGAGCCGGGCCACCTCCGGTGCCGGGCCCAGCACGTCCGCGAGGACGTCCGCCTCCGCCGCGCCCCGCGCGATGCGGTCCGGCAGGAAACCGGGGGCCAGCACGTACGGGGCGACGGCCACCCGCGGGCAGCCCAGCTCCCGCAGCTCCCGGACCGCGTCCTCGGTCCGGGGAAGGGAAGCGGAGGCGAACGCGGGCCGCACGGCGCACCAGCCGGTGTGCCGCCACTCCCGCGCGATTTCTGCGATCACCGCGATCGCCTCCGGGTCGGTGGACCCCGCCGAGGCCAGCACGACCCCGGTCGAGGACTTGTCGGCGGGCGTCAGGCCCGCCTCGTACAGACGCCGCTCCAGCGCCGACACCAGCAGCGGCGACGGCCCGAGCACCTCGGCCCGCCGCACGCGCAGTCGCGCCGGCGCCTCGGCGAGGACCGCCGGGATGTCCGCCTTGGCGTGGAAGGCCCGGGTCAGCAGCAGCGGCAGGGCGATGACGTCCCGCACCCCCTCCGCCGCCAGGGACTCCAGCACCCCGGCCGCGGACGGCAGGTTGAAGTCCAGGAAGCCGGTCTCCACCCGCAGACCCGGGCGCAGCGCCCGCACCCGGCGGATCAGGGCGCGCACGGTCGCGGCGTGCCGCGGATCACGGCTGCCGTGGGCGATGACGACGAGGACCGGACGGCGCACGGCGGCTCAGCTCCTCACCAGCAGCCCGCGGCTGCGCAGCACCCACCGCTCCAGCGGACTGAAGATCAGCAGGTCGATGGCGATGCCGACGACCAGGATGAGCAGGATCGCCTCGAACACCATCGCCATGTCACTGGCGTTGCGCCCGTTCTCCAGCAACTGCCCGAGCCCCACCCCGAGATCGGGGAAGGAGGCGATGATCTCGGCGGCCATCAGCGACCGCCAGGAGAACGCCCAGCCCTGCTTCAGCCCCGCCACGTACCCGGGCAGCGCCGCCGGCAGCACGATGTGCCAGGTGCCCTTCAGCCCCGTCGCGCCCAGCGTGCGCCCGGCCCGCAGGAAGAGCGGCGGCACCTGGTCGACGCCGGAGACCAGCCCGTTGGCGATCGACGGCACCGCGCCGAGCAGGATGACCGCGTACATCATCGAGTTGTTCAGGCCCAGCCAGATCACGGCCGGCGGCACCCACGCCACCGACGGCAGCGACTGGAGCCCGGAGAGGATCGGCCCGAGCGCCGCCCGCACGAACCGCACCCGCGCCACCAGCAGCCCCAGCGGGGTGCCGATCAGCAGCGCGAAGCAGAAGCCGAGCAGACCGCGCGAGACGCTGGTCCAGATGTAGCCGAGCAGTTCGCCCTGGAGCCAGGAGCGCCGCACCACGTCCCACACGTCCAGCGGGGCGGGCAGCCGGGACGGGTCGTCGACGATCCGGAAGGAGACCAGCGCCTGCCACACGGCCAGCACCAGCAGGACCGCGAGGACCGGCGGCAGCACCTTGTCGAGCAGGGTCCGGCGCAGCGGCGTACGGCCCTCGGGCACCGTCTCCAGCGCGTCGAGCCCCGCCTCCAGTCCGGCGAGGTCGCCGCCGTCCCGCGCGGCGGGCGTCGTGTCAGTGCTGGCCATGGCGGCGGATCTCCCCACGCAGTTCTTCGGTGATCTCGACGGACAGCTCCGCCACGGCGGTGTCCTCGATGCGGCGCGGATGCGGGATGCCGACCGTCCACTCGCGCGCCACGCGCCCCGGCCGGGAGGACAGCAGGACCACGCGGTCGGCCAGGCGCACGGCCTCGCGCACGTTGTGGGTGACGAACAGCACCGACAGCCCGCCCGTGGCCGGAGCGTCCTCGTTCGCGGTCCGCCAGATCCGGGTCAGCTCGTCGTGCAGCACGTCCCGGGTGATCGCGTCCAGCGCCGCGAACGGCTCGTCCATCAGCAGCAGCCGGCTCTCCTGCGCCAGCGCGCGGGCCATCGCCACCCGCTGCCGCATCCCCCCGGACAGCTCGTGCACCCGCTTGCCGTACGCGCCGCCGAGCCGGACCAGGTCGAGCAGTTCCTCGGCCTTGCCGCGCCGCTCGGCCTTGGGCACGCCCCGCAGCCGGAGCGCCAGTTCGATGTTCTTGCCCGCGGTCAGCCACGGGAACAGGGCGTGCTCCTGGAACATCAGCGCCGGGCGCCCGTCGGTCGTGATCGCGCCGGAGCTGGGCCGGTCCAGTCCGGCGACCAGGTTGAGCAGCGTGGACTTGCCGCACCCGGAGGCCCCCAGGAGGGTGACGAACTCGCCGGGCCCGACGTCGAGGGTGATGTCGTCGAGCACCAGTTGCGTTCCGGCAGGGCCCGCGAACGACTTCGAGACGTGCTCGATCCGGGCGGCGTGGGCGGCCACCGCGGTGTCGTCGGCGGCCGTGGCGAGGGTCGTGGCCATGGTCGTCACCTCCTGGGACGGGTCGGGTGTGCGGGCTCAGCCGATGCCGAGACCGGCGTCGTCGACCGCGGGCTCGCCCTTGGCCTTGCGGACCTTGTTGAGCAGCGTGAGGTCGTAGATGCCCCGGAGGTCGGGCTTGTCGAGCAGGCCCGCCTTCACGGCGTGCGCCGCCTGGGCGTCCAGCGTCGCCGCCAGCGGGTCGTCGGTGAGCCGGATCGACTCCCACGCCGGGTCGAGCACCCCGGCCGGCAGCGCCTTGCCGGTGTCGGCCGCCAACTGCTTGTTCGCGGCGGCCTTGGCCTCGTCCGGGTGGTCGGTGATCCACTCGTTGGCGTCGACCGAGGCGCGCAGCACGGCCTCGACCGCCTTCGGGTGCTCCTTGAGGAACTTCTGCGACACGATGATGTTCGTGATCACGAACTTCTTGTCCGGCCACAGGTCGGCCTCGTCCAGCAGCACCTTGCCGCCCTCGGCGACCAGCCGGGACGCGGTCGGCTCCGGCACCCAGGCCCCGTCCAGCGAGCCGGACTTGTAGGCGTCGGGGGTGACCTTGTTGTCGCTGCGGACCACCGTCACGTCGCCCCGGCCGCTCTGCGCGTCGACCTTCCAGCCCTGCTCCGCCACCCAGTTGAGGAAGGCGACGTCCTGGGTGTTGCCGAGCTGCGGGGTGGCGATCCGCTTGCCCTTGATGTCCTTGGCCGACCGGATCTTCTCGGGGTTCACCACCAGCTTCACCCCGCCGGAGGCCGAACCGCCGATGATCCGCAGGTTCTTGCCGCCCGACTTGGTGTAGCCGTTGATCGCCGGGGACGGGCCGATCCAGCCGATGTCGATGGAGCCGGAGTTGAGCGCCTCGATCTCGGAGGGGCCCGCGTTGAAGGTGGCGTAGGTGGCCTTGGTGCCGCCCAGCTCCTTCTGGAAGAAGCCCTTCTGCCGGCCGACCAGGGCGGTGGCGTGGGTGATGTTGCCGAAGTAGCCGATCCGGACGGAGTCCAGCCCGTCGGTCTTCTCGGCGCCCGCGGCGACCTGTGCCGTGTCGTCGTCCTTCGCCTGGGAGCCGTAGCCGCAGGCCGCGAGGGTGAGCAGGGGAAGGGCGGCCAGGGCCGCGAGGGTACGGCGCAGGGCGGTGGTGGCAGGCACGGGAGGTGTTCCTCTCGGTGGCCCGGCGCTCACGCCTGACGGTCCGTCGGTGCGGTCAGGTCGTGGCCGGGGGATCGGCGGGGCTGCGGTGGTGCGGGTGGGGGGTGCGGGCGCGCGGGCGGTGCGCGTACGTCACCCCGCACATCGCGTCACTCCGCCCTGCCCGCTGCCGAGCACGCCGCTGCCCACCCGGCCGCCCTCCTTGGCGAAGGTGCCGTACACGTCCAGGGATGCCATGGTCAGAAGTCCCATCCGTCCTCGTCGGACGCCTGGGGCGCCGGCCGCGCGGTCAGGGAGGCGCCGACCATGCCCGCGGTGAGCGTGGTGCCGTCGTGCGGGTCGATCAGGATGAACGACCCGGTGCGCCGCGAGTCGGCGTACTCGTCGGCGGGCAGCGGCTCGGCGGTGCGGATGCGTACCCGGCCGATGTCGTTGGCGGCGAGCTGTCCGGGGTGCGGGTGCAGGGAGAGGTCGTCCAGGGCGAGCCGGGACGGGATCTCCTTGACGATCGCCTTGACCGTGCGGGTGCCGTGCTTGAGCAGCACCCGCTGTCCGAGGCCGAGCGGCTGGTCGGCGACGTGGCAGACGGTGGCCTCGACGTCCTGCGTGGTGGCGGGGGCGTCCGCGCTGGGCACGATCAGGTCGCCGCGCGAGACGTCGATGTCGTCCTCCAGCAGCAGCGTCACCGACTGCGGGGTCCAGGCGACGTCCACCGGCTCGCCCAGCAGGTCGATGCCGGCCAGCCGGGTCGTGCGGCCCGAGGGCAGGACGGTGACCGGGTCGCCGACGCGGAAGCTGCCGGCGGCGATCTGGCCCGCGTAGCCCCGGTAGTCGGGGTGCTCGGCGGTCTGCGGGCGGATCACGTACTGCACCGGCAGCCGGGCGTGGCAGTGCGCCAGGTCGTGGCTGACCGGGACGGTCTCCAGGTGCTCCAGCACGGTCGGGCCGCCGTACCAGTCCATGTGGGCGGACGGCTCCACCACGTTGTCGCCGGCGAGCGCCGATATCGGGATCGCGGTGACCTCGGGGATGCCCAGTTCTCCCGCGTACGCCGTGAACTCCTCGGCGATGGCGGCGAAGACGGACTCCCGGTACTCCACCAGGTCCATCTTGTTGACGGCGAGGACCACGTGCGGCACCCGCAGCAGCGCGGCGATCGCGGCGTGGCGCCGGGTCTGCTCGACGACCCCGTTGCGGGCGTCGACCAGGATCACCGTCAGCTCGGCCGTGGAGGCGCCGGTGACCATGTTGCGGGTGTACTGCACGTGGCCCGGGGTGTCGGCGAGGATGAACCGGCGCCGCGGCGTGGCGAAGTACCGGTAGGCCACGTCGATGGTGATGCCCTGCTCGCGCTCGGCGCGCAGCCCGTCGGTGAGCAGCGCCAGGTCGGGGGCGTCCTGGCCGCGGCTCGCGGAGGCCCGCTCGACGGCCTCCAACTGGTCGGCGAGGACCGACTTGGAGTCGTGCAGCAGCCGGCCGACGAGGGTGGACTTGCCGTCGTCGACGGAGCCGGCGGTAGCGAACCGCAGCAGCGTGGTCGACGACAGCGGTTCGGCCGACAGCGGCTCGGCGGGTTCGGTGGTGCGGGTCATGGCTAGAAGTACCCCTCGCGCTTGCGGTCTTCCATCGCGGCCTCGGAGAGCTTGTCGTCGGCCCGGGTGGCGCCGCGTTCGGTGAGCCGGGAGGCGGCGATCTCGGCGATCACCTTGTCGATGGTGTCGGCGTCGGAGTCGACCGCGCCGGTGCAGGACATGTCGCCGACGGTGCGGTAGCGCACGCGCCGCTTCTCCACCGTCTCGCCGTCCCTCGGACCGCCCCAGTCGCCGGCGGTCAGCCACATGCCGGAGCGGGCGAAGACCTCCCGCTCGTGGGCGTAGTAGATCGCGGGGAGTTCGATGTCCTCGCGGGCGATGTACTGCCACACGTCCAGCTCGGTCCAGTTGGAGAGCGGGAAGACGCGCACGTGCTCGCCCGGGGAGTGCCGGCCGTTGTACAGGTTCCACAGCTCGGGGCGCTGGCGGCGCGGGTCCCACTGGGAGAACTCGTCGCGCAGCGAGAAGACCCGTTCCTTGGCGCGGGCCTTCTCCTCGTCGCGGCGCCCGCCGCCGAAGACCGCGTCGAAGCGCTCCTCGCGGATCTTCTCGGTCAGCGGCACCGTCTGGAGCGGGTTGCGGGTGCCGTCCGGGCGCTCCTTGAGCGTGCCGCGGTCGATGTACTCCTGCACGGAGGCGACGTGCAGCCGCAGCCCGTGCCGCTCCACCGCGCGGTCCCGGTAGGCCAGCACCTCGGGGAAGTTGTGCCCGGTGTCGACGTGCAGCAGCGAGAACGGCACGGCGGCGGGGGCGAACGCCTTGAGCGCCAGGTGCAGCATGACGATGGAGTCCTTGCCGCCGGAGAAGAGGATCACCGGCCGTTCGAACTCGCCCGCCACCTCGCGCAGGATGTGCACCGCCTCGGACTCCAGGGCGTCCAGGTGGGAGAGGGCGTAGGGGCTGCCGGCGGCGCCCTCGCCCCCCTTGACCGTCGGCACGGTCGTCGTCATGCCACTCCCCTTTCGCTGAGCAGGGCGTACACCGCGGCGGCGGATTCCCGGACGGTCTGGTCCTGCGACGCGATGCGCAGGTCGGGCGCGACGGGCTCCTCGTAGGGGTCGTCGACGCCGGTGAGCCCCGTCAGCTCGCCCGCGGCCTGCTTGGCGTACAGGCCCTTCACGTCCCGCACCGAGCAGACCTCGACGGGGGTGGCGACGTACACCTCCAGGTAGGCGGTGCCGTTCTCCTCGTGGCGCTTGCGGACGGCGTCCCGGCTGTCCGCGTACGGGGCGATCACCGGGACCAGCGCCGTGACGCCGTTGCGGGCGAGCAGTTCGGCGACGAAGCCGATGCGCTGCACGTTGGTGTGCCGGTCCTCGCGGCCGAAGCCGAGGCCCGCGGAGAGGAACTCGCGGATCTCGTCGCCGTCGAGCACCTCGACGCGGCGGCCCTCCTCGCGCAGCCGGGCGGCCAGCTCGTACGCGATGGTGGTCTTGCCGGCGCTCGGCAGACCCGTGAGCCAGACGGTGGCTCCGGTCGTCACGTCAGTCTCCAGGATGTCGGGGGTGGTCGTCATGGTCAGCCGTGCAGTCCGCACTCGGTCTTGGAGCGGCCCGCCCAGCGGCCCGCGCGGGCGTCCTCGCCCTCCCGCACGCGCCGGGTGCAGGGCGCGCAGCCGACGGAGGCGTAGCCGTCCATCAGCAGCGGGTTGGTGAGGACCCCGTGCTCGGCGACGTAGGCGGCCACGTCCTCCTGTGACCACCGGGCGATGGGGGAGACCTTCACCTTGCGCCGGCGCGCGTCCCAGCCGACGACGGGCGTGCCCGCCCGGGTGGCGGACTCGTCGCGGCGCAGTCCGGTGGCCCAGGCGCGGTAGCCGGCGAGTCCGTCCTCCAGCGGGCGCACCTTGCGCAGCGCGCAGCACAGGTCGGGGTCGCGCTCGTAGAGCCGGGGGCCGTGCTCGGCGTCCTGCTCGGCGACGGTCCGCGCCGGCGTGAGGGTGAGGACGTTGACGTCCATCACGGCCTCCACCGCGTCCCGGGTGCCGATGGTCTCGGGGAAGTGGTAGCCGGTGTCGAGGAAGACCACGTCGACGCCGGGCAGCACCCGCGAGGCCAGATGGGCGACGACCGCGTCCTCCATCGAGGAGGTCACGCAGAAGCCGCGGCCGAAGGTCTCGGCGGCCCAGCGCAGGATCTCCAGGGCGGGGGCGTCCTCCAGGTCACGGCCGGCGCGTGCGGCGAGGGCTGCCAGCTCCTCGGCCGGCGCCTCGTCCCGTAGGGCGGTCATATCGGTTCGCCTCCCAGGGAGTCGGGGGCCGCGCCCCGGGCGAGCAGGCCCAGGAACCGGAGCTGGAAGGCGCGGTTGCAGGCGGCGCACTCCCAGGCACCGTGGCCCTGTTCGTTCGGGCGCAGGTCCTCGTCGCCGCAGTACGGGCAGTGGAAGGGGGCGGCGCGCTCGCTCACGACAGGGCCTCTTCGGAGGCGCGGGCCGCCCAGGTGGCGAAGCGTTCGCCGTCCTCGCGTTCGGCCTGGTAGCGCTTGAGGACGCGCTCGATGTAGTCGGGCAGTCCGGCGGCGGTCACCTTGAGTCCGCGCACCTTGCGGCCGAAGCCCGGGTCCAGGCCGAGGGCGCCGCCCAGGTGCACCTGGTAGCCCTCGACCTGCTTGCCGTCGTCGTCGAGGACGAGCTGTCCCTTCAGGCCGATGTCGGCGACCTGGATGCGGGCGCAGGCGTTGGGGCAGCCGTTGAGGTTGATGGTGATCGGCTCGTCGAAGTCCGGGATGCGGCGCTCCAGTTCGTCGATGAGCGAGGAGCCGCGCGCCTTGGTCTCGACGATGGCAAGCTTGCAGAACTCGATGCCGGTGCAGGCCATGGTGCCGCGCCGGAAGGAGGACGGCCGGGCGGTGAGGTCGAGCGCCTCCAGGGACTCCACCAGGGAGTCGACCTGGGCCTCCTCGACGTCCAGGATGATCATCTTCTGTTCGACGGTGGTCCGGACCCGGCCCGAGCCGTGCGCCTCGGCGAGGTCGGCGAGCTTGGTCAGGGTGGCGCCGTCGACCCGGCCGACGCGCGGGGCGAAGCCGACGTAGAAGCGGCCGTCCCGCTGCCGGTGCACGCCGATGTGGTCGCGCCAGCGGGCGGCGGGCTCGGCGGGCGCGGGCCCGTCGGCCAGCGCGCGGCCGAGGTACTCCTCCTCCAGGACGCGGCGGAACTTCTCCGCGCCCCAGTCGGCGACCAGGAACTTGAGCCGGGCGCGGTTGCGCAGCCGCCGGTAGCCGTGGTCGCGGAAGATCGACAGGACGCCCTCGTAGACGTCGGGCACGTCGTCCAGCGGCACCCAGGCGCCGAGGCGGACGCCCAGCTTGGGGTTGGTGGACAGACCGCCGCCGACCCAAAGGTCGAAGCCCGGCCCGTGCTCGGGGTGGTGGACGCCGACGAAGGCCACGTCGTTGATCTCGTGGACCACGTCGAGCACCGGGGAGCCGGAGATGGCGGTCTTGAACTTGCGCGGCAGGTTGGAGTACGCCGGGTTGCCGAGGACGCGGCGCTTCATCTCCTCCAGCGCGGGCGTGGCGTCGATGATCTCGTCCTCGGCGATGCCCGCGACCGGGGAGCCGATCATCACGCGGGGGGTGTCGCCGCAGGCGGTGACGGTGGAGAGGCCGACGCCCTCCAGGCGGTTCCAGATCTCGGGCACGTCCTCGATCCGGATCCAGTGGTACTGCACGTTCTGCCGGTCGGTGATGTCGGCGGTGCCGCGCGCGAACTCCTGCGAGATCTCGCCGACGACCCGGAGCTGACGGGTGGTCAGCGCGCCGCCGTCGACGCGGACGCGGAGCATGAAGTAGCGGTCGTCCAGCTCCTCCGGGGCGAGGATGGCCGTCTTTCCGCCGTCGATGCCCTGCTTGCGCTGGGTGTACAGACCCCACCAGCGCATCCGTCCGCGCAGGTCGTTGGGGTCGATGGAGTCGAAACCCTGCTGGGAGTAGATCGTCTCAATACGTGTCCGTACGTTGAGACCGTCGTCATCCTTCTTGAACTGCTCGTTGCCGTTGAGCGGAGTGAAGTGACCGGCGGCCCACTGACCCTCACCGCGGTGACGGCTCACCTTGCGGCGCGGAGTCGGGGCAGCGGGTTGCGGCGGCGTGGCGGTCATGGAGGACACGTCCTTCAAGGCAGGCGAAAACGGCTCTGACCAGCGCGCGCGGGCACACATGGCGGTGCGGGGGCGTGCGCGTCGGTGCGCGGGAACGAGGCGAGAAGCGGGGAAACCGGGAGTGCTGGAGAGTGCTCTCAGCGGACCGGACAGATGGCGCTGGACATGCGGCCGAGGTCGACGTGGCGTCGACTCACCAAGGCAATTCCAGTTCCAGACATGGCGGAAGCGTGGCATGGCACTCTGGACACAGTCCAGCTTCATCCATGATGCGGACACTCATGTCTCGTACGGTGAGACATGGGTGTCGTGGCTCACAGGGCGGGGGAGCCTTCCCGGGGACCGTCTCCCACGGCCCCGGGGAGGTGCGGATCAGGCGGCGAAGGCGCCGGGCCAGGGACCGGGAGTGGCCACCTCGGGCTCCTCCTCGACCTTCGTGTCGAAGAGCCGGAAGCCGCGCCGCTGGTAGTTGGCCATGGCGTGCTCGCCGTCCTTGCTGCACGTGTGCAGCCACACCCGCTTGGTCGGGGGCAGCTCCGGCCGGCGCTCGCCCAGGTCCCAGGCGCGGGCGGTGCCGTACGCCAGCAGGTGGCCGCCGATGCGCCGGCCCCGGAAGGCCGGGATCAGGCCGAAGTACTCGATCTCCACGACCCCGTCGTCCCCGGCCGCCAGCTCGACGTACCCGGCCGGCGTCCCCCGGTCGTAGGCGACCCAGGTCTCCACGCCGGGCCGCTCCAGGTGCTCCCGCCAGCGCGCGTAGCTCCAGCCCAGCCGGTCGGTCCAGCGGATGTCGGCGCCGACGGAGGCGTACAGGAAGCGGCTGAACTCGGGGGAGGGCACCTCGGAGCGGACGACGCGGACGTCGCCCTCCGGGGCGGCGGCGGGCAGCAGGTCGGTCGGCGCGGTCTGCTCCAGGGACCAAGTGGTCACGGCGATGTGGCTCATGCCGGTCAGAAAACCATCCGGCGGGGAGATCTGTCGATCCGCCCCCGGCCCCGCGCCCGTCTGGCCCCGGCCCCGGCCCCGTCCGGCCCCGGCCCCGTCCGCCGCGGGCCCGGTCAGTCGAGGGCCTTCTCCACCGCGGCCAGCGGCAGGGCGAAGAGCACCCGGCCCGTCTGGGACCAGACCTCGCCGGTCTCGGCCCAGTAGGACAGGGAGCCCGGCAGCGCGCTCCAGCACTGGTGCGAGCGGTCGGCCCCGCAGGTGGTGGCACGGGAGCCCTTCGCGTCCTGGCGCCACAGGGTGCCGCGCCCCTCCGTGCCGGTCGCGGCGCGGCCCAGGTACCAGCGCGAGCGGTCGGCGCCGGTCGGCCGGTACGACAGCACGCCGCCGACCTCCACCGCCTCGGTCTCGTACGCCTCCCGCGCGTCCACGTGCCCGGCGCGGTCGGCGGCGGGCAGTCCGGAGCGGTCCGGTTCGGTGCTGAGGGCGTAGCGCCACAGGCGGGTGGGGCGGCCCTCGTCGGCGGTGACCCACTCCCCGGCGACCAGGCTGCTGGGGAAGGTGCCCCGGTCCAGCGAGAGCACCTCGGGCCGGGCGGCGCCGGGTACCTCCGGGAGCCGGTAGGCGGCGACGGCCGGCAGCACGTACCGGCAGCCGTGGGCCGCCCAGCCGCCGGGCACCCGGCCGACGGCGTCGGTGTCGGTGGTGGCGCGCTGGACGCGGTCCACGTCGTACACGTAGAGCGCGTTGCGGTCCCCGGCGCCGGTGGTGACCAGCAGCTTGTCCTGGTACCAGACCATGCCGGTGACGGGGGAGTCGAGACCGCGGTAGTCGTCGCCGCCGTCGACGGGGACGGTGAGCAGCGCGGAGGTGTAGCTCAGGTGCTCCGGGTCGTCGGCGTCGACGAAGGAGACCCGGGCGAGCCCGGCGCCCGGCGTGTCGTCCTCGCGGCTCCAGGCGGAGAGGATGACCCGGCGCGAGCCCCAGCGGCCGTCGTCGTCGGCGTCCCCGGAGGTGGTGACCGCGCCGGCCTGCCACCCCCGCGTCTCGCCCTCGTCCCAGCAGTACGCGCGGGTGGCGGCGGGGGCGACCGGCAGCGCCTGGCGCTCGTCGTCGGTGCAGTCGGCCGCCTCGCGCAGCGGCCGGTCGGCGGTGTCGAGGACCGTGCCGACGCCCACCGGCTCGCCCATCGCCGAGGAGAGCCGGTCCAGCCAGGGCTGGGGCACCCGGTGCTCCGTCAGCCGGAGTTCGTCGCTGCGGGCGGACACGGCGAGGGGTCTGAGGGCGCCCGGGTCCTCGGCGACGCTCGCCTGCGAGACGCTGATCAGCGTGGCCGCCGCGGTCAGCCCCAGGGCCGCGCCGGTCAGGGCGGCACGCAGCGCCCTGCCCCGTCTGCGTCTGCGGTGTCTGCCCCGCTGCCTCATCGAAGAACCTCCACAGGCGACGGACCAACTGCGCTCGGCCTTCCCCGCGTTGGCCGAGGAGCGGCCGAGGCGGTCCGGTGAGGATGCTACGGCAGTGACACCCGCCCGGGGACCCGGACGCCTCAATTACCTCCGAACGGCTCTGGGCGCTCCCGGGGGCGCGGGCGGGCAGAGCCCCCGCGACCTGCGGATACGGCTCCTCCACCCCGCCCGGTCACGGTTTCGCGGCCGGTGTCCACGGGCGTGGCCCCGGTGGTCCGTCCGGTCACGGAGCGTCACGACGGCGTCGCGGTGGTCCCGTGGGGGGCGCCGCTCACGGCGGTGCCGGGGCCCCGCGCAGGCGGGATATGGCCGGCGCGGTGGAGTGGGGGAGGAGGCCGCGCGGATCGGCCGGCAGGAGCGTCTCGACCTCCGCCTCATCGCAGAAACGATACGGCCGGTGGAGGAGGTACGCCCCGAGATAGCGCCGCACCCGCGACATCTCGGCCCGTGCCGTCACCGTCCGGGCCGGATCGCCGAACAGGTCCTCCGCCAGCTCCGCCGCGCTGCGCCCACCCCGGTGGACCGCGAGCAGGTACAGCAACTCCGCGTGGCGTGGGCTCAGTTCCCGCTCCCAGGTGCCCGCGCCGCCCAGCACCCGGACCGACCAGCGGCGCGGCTGCGCGAGGTCCAGCACGATCCGGGTGACCGCCGGCCCGACCGGCTCCTCGACCGCGCGGACGAGCCACCCCTCGTCCAGCGGCTCCACCACGCACGCCCCGAGCGCCGGCAGCCACCGAGGCCCCGAACCCGCGTACTTGGGCAGCAGCACCCGCTCCGTGAAGGGCATCCCCGTCACCGCGGCCGTCCACCCGTCCCGGTCGGCCACCAGCGCCCGGCCGCCGATGCGGGCCAGCACCGGCGCCGCCACCGCCCGCAGCCGTTCCAGGGACCGCAGGTGCAGCTCCCGCAGGCGGGCCTCGGCGAGCCCCGCCACCGAGGTGACCCAGGCGAGCGTCGCCGGGTGCATCGTCTCCAGCGGCCCGCTCACGTCGACCACGCCGAGCAGCGCGCCGTTGCGCGGATCGCTGATCGGCGCCCCGGCGCAGGTCCAGGCGGTGTGCGACCGCACGAAGTGCTCGGCGGCGAAGACCTGGACCGGCCGCCGGGTGACCGCGGGGGTGCCCACCCCGTTGGTGCCGACCGTCTCCTCCCGCCAGTCCGCGCCCAGTTCGAAGCCGAGCCCGTCGGCCTTGCGCAGCACCGGCGGGCTGCCCTCCCGCCACAGCACCCGGCCGTCCGCGTCGGCGACCACCATGATGTGGTGGGCGACGTCCGCGACCGACAACAGCCCCTCGCGCAGCACCGGCAGCACGTGCCGCAGCGGCGAGGCCGACCGGCGGCGCTCCACCTCCTCCCGCGAGAGCAGCCCCGAGCGGACGTCGCGGTCCGGGTCGACCCCGCCGCGCAGCATCCGCTCCCAGGACTGCTCGATCACCGGCCGCGGCGCCATCGGGGCGGGCCGGCCGGCGAGTCTGGCCGAGCGGACCTCGCTGAGCATCCGCGCGGCGCGCTGCGCGTCGGCTGCGGCGAACTGCGTCACGTCCATCGGCGACAGCGCCACGGGTCCTCGTCCTCCTGGTGAAGCGGGCGGGCGCGGGCGTCCGCGCGGCCGGCCGGCCGCGGGACCGTGCCCGTCCCGGGGGGTTCGTCTGATGGTGGCCGGTTGCCCCTGCGGGGCGGACACACTCCGCGTCCGGGCGGCAGCGGATTGCAACCCCTTGCAACCCTGGTGGACGGCGGTGCGGTGTCCGAAACTTGAGCGGCGCCGTCCTGAACGGCGCACACGGGCCCGACCAGGCCCGGGGCGCGGGGGTGGTGCCGTGTCGGCGCAGCACCACCCCCGTACCGCAGTTCCGGATCAGGACACGGGCCGGGCCCGTCCCACCACCGCCGCCAGGTCCGGCGTCGGCGCCAGCGTGCCGAAGGCCGCGCCCCCGTCACCGCCCAGCCGCGAGGCGCAGAACACGTCGGCCACCTCGGGCGGCCCGTGCCGGACCAGCAGCGCGCCCTGGAGCACCACCGCCAGTCGTTCGGCCACCCGCCTCGCCCGGCCCTCGGCGGCCTCCAGATCGGCGAGTTCGGTCAGCAGCCCCCGGATCGCCCGGTCCAGCCGCCGGTCGGCGCCGCGCGCCCGGCCCACCTCGGTCAGGTACGCGTCCAGCGCCAGCGGCTCACGCCCGAGGACCCGCACCGCGTCCAGGGCCAGGACGTTGCCGGGGCCCGCCCACAGGGAACCGAGCGGCGCCGCGCGCACCAGCCTGGGCAGCCCCGACTCCTCCACGTACCCGTTGCCGCCCAGGCACTCGGCCGCCTCCACCACCACGGGAGCGCAGCGCCCGGTCACCCGGAACGCGGCGGCCGGCAGCGCGATCCGCAGCAGGGCCCGCTCGCCCTCCCCGCCGTCGTCCCAGGCCGCCGCGAGGCGCAGGGCGAGCACGGTGGCCGCCTCCGACTCGACGGCGAGGTCGGCGAGGACGGCGCGCATCAGCGCCCGGTCGGCCAGCTTCCCGCCGGTCACCTCCCGGTGGGCGCAGTGGTGGACGGCCTCGGCGACGGCCCGGCGCATCAGGGCGGCCGAGCCCACCACGCCGTCCAGCCGCGTCGCCGCGCGGGTCTGCGCGAGGGTGCGCGCGCCGTGGCCCTCGGGGCCGATCCGCAGGGCCCGGGCCCCGGTGAACTCGACCTCGGCGCAGGCGGCGGAGCGGTGGCCGAGGGTGTCCTTGAGGCGCTGGAGGCGGAAGGGGTTGCGGGTGCCGTCCGGCAGGACGCGCGGCACCAGGAAGCAGGTCGGCCCGGCGCCGGCCTCGTCCCCGGCGTCTCGGAAGGGCTCGGTGTCGCCGAAGTGCCCGGCGTCTCGGAAGGCCCCGGTGTCGCCGAAGTGCCCGACGTCTCCGAAGGTCCCGGTGTCGCCGAAGGCCCCGGCGTCCCCGGGGGTGCGGGCCAGGACGAGGAAGCCGTCGGCCATGGGCGCCGAGCAGAACCAGGTGTGCCCGGTCAGTTCGTACGTGCCGTCCGCGGCCGAGGGCCGGGCCGACGTGGTGACCGCCGCCGGGCCGCCGCCCTGCTTCTCGGTGAGGGCCACCCCGCACAGGGCGCCGGCCTTGTGCCGCGGGGGACGCGGGTCCGGGTCGTAGACGGGGGAGGTCAGCAGCGGCTCCCACTCGGCGGCCGGCCCCGGTTCGGCGCGCAGCGCGGGCACCGCCGCGTGCGTCGAGGACAGGGGCAGGGCGACGCCCGCGTCGGCCTGCGCCCACACCAGGAGCCCGGCCGCGCGCCGCACGTGCCCGCCCGGCCGCGTCCACGCCGAGGTCAGCCCGGCGCCCACGCCCTTGCCCAGCAGCCGGTGCCAGGCGGGGTGGGATTCCACCTCGTCGACCCGCCGGCCCCGGGGGTCGTGGGTGCGCAGGACCGGCGGGTTCCGGTCGGCCTGCTCGCCCCACTCCCGTACCTGGGCCGAACCGCAGGCCCGGCCCAGTTCCGACAGCTCCGCCAGCGCCTCCTCGCGGACCGTGGGGGCGAGATGCCGCCGGACGGCCTCCGCGAGGGCCCGGTCGGCGGTGAAGACGTCGTAGTCCACCAGCGGCGGGGCCTGGTTGGTCACGGTGTGGGTGCTGCCTGCCATGACCGCGAACCTACCTCCCCGGAGCCGGAGGGTCCGCAGGGCCGTCCACGGATGAGCGCGGCGGGGCGCGGCGGATACCTTTGGATCGTGCAGCCAGCAAGCGAATCCCCTCAACAGCCCACCGGCCGGCTCCGTCGCGCCCGCGCCCTGTACCGGAACGTCTCCAAACGCAGGACCGCCTGGCTGCTGCTCAAGGACACCGTCAACTCCTGCATGGAGTACCGCATCCTCGGCCTGGCCGCCGAGGCGGCGTTCTTCACGCTGCTGTCGGTGCCGCCCCTGCTGCTCAGCGTCCTCGGCCTGCTCGGCTACGTCGACGCCTGGACCCACGCCGACACCACGGCGTCCCTGCGCGCCAACATCCTGGACGCCTCCCGCACGGTCCTCTCCGAGCGGGGCGTACGGCAGATCACCGAACCGATCCTGAACGACGTGACGAAAGGGGGCCGGCCCGATGTCATCTCCCTCGGCTTCCTCTTCGCCGTGTGGTCCGGTTCCCGGGCCGTGAACGTCTTCGTCGACACCATCACCGTGATGTACGGACTCGACGGGGTGCGCGGCATCGTCAAGACCCGCCTCCTCGCCTTCCTCCTCTTCATCGTGGCGCTGCTCATCGGCTCGGTCGCGCTGCCGCTGATGGTGGCCGGACCGGACACGGTGGTGCGGATCGTGCCCTGGTCGACGACGGTCGTCCAAGTGCTGTACTGGCCGGTCGTCATCGTCCTGTCGGTCGTCTTCCTGACGACGCTGTACCACGTCTCCGTGCCGGTGCGCTCCCCGTGGATCGAGGACGTGCCGGGCGCGCTGGTCGCTCTCGCCATGTGGGTGCTCGGCAGCTTCCTGCTGCGCATCTACCTCACCAGCACCGTCGAGGGCCCCACCATCTACGGTTCGCTCGCCGCACCCGTCGCCGTGCTGCTGTGGATCGGTGTGTCCGCGTTCGCCGTGCTGGTCGGCGCCGCGGTCAACGCGGCCATCGACCGGGTCTGGCCGGCCGCCGCCACCGCCGCGGCCCGCGAGACCAACGAGCGGATGCGCCAGGCGCAGGTCGCCGAGTACGTGGCCCGTGCCGCCGCCAACGGGGAGGCCGATCCCGACATGCCGGCCGAGTTCCCCGAGCGCTGGTCCCGGTTCCTGCCGCCGGACGACGTCACCGCCCGGCTGCGCGGCGGCCACACCAAGCCCCCCGGACGCGACAAACCCGAGGACTCCTGACGGCCGGGCGCGGGGCGCGGCCGGGCGCGTAGCCTGGCGGACGTGTACGCGGAACGGCCCTCCCGGCTGGCCGGCGCGGTGGTCTGGACGAACGCCCCGTCCGGCTCCCCGGCGCGGCCGGTGCTCCCCGACGGCTGCATGGACCTGCTCTGGCACGAGGGCCGGCTGCTCGTCGCGGGCCCCGACACCCGCGCGTACGCCGTCGACGGCGTCCCCGGCCGCTGGGCCGGTGTCCGCTTCTTCCCCGGGACCGCGCCCACCCTCCTCGGCGTCCCCGCGCACGAGCTGCGCGACCGGCGGGTCGACCTCGCCGACCTGTGGCCGGCCCGCCGGGCCCGGTCGCTGACGGCGCGGGTGGCGGCGGCGGCCGGTCCGGCGCGGGGAGTGGAGGAAGCCGCCCTCGCGCTGGCGGCGGACAGCGGCCCGGCCGACCCCCTGGCCGCCCGGATCGTCGCCGCCCTCCAGGCGGGCCGCTCGGTCGCCGCCACCGCCGACGGGCTCGGCGTCGGGGCCCGCCGCCTGCACCGCCGTTCCCTCGCCGCCTTCGGCTACGGGCCCAAGACCCTCGCCCGTGTCCTGCGGCTCCAGCGCGCGCTGGCCCTGGCGAGGGGCGGCACACCCCTCGCCGAGACGGCCGCCCTGGCCGGCTTCGCCGACCAGGCGCATCTCACCCGGGACATACGCCGGTTGACGGGACTGCCACCCCGCGAACTGCTCGGCCCGGCCGTCCACGGGACGACCGGCGGCGGACCACGGGGGTAACCGACGGGGCCGGTGCCGCGCGGGCTGCCTGGTCCTGCCGGTGGCCGGGGGTGCCGCCGCACGGCCTGCCTGGTCCTGCCGATGGCCGGAGGGGGGTGCCGCCGCGTGGGCTGCCCGGTCCTGGCCGGTGGCTGCCGCCGTGCGGGCCGCTTCGCCCCGGCCGGTGGCGGGCGTGGCTGGTGGCCGCGCGGGCTATTCCGTGCCCGCCGGCAGCGGGGCGAACAGGTCGATCCCGTTGCCGTCCGGGTCGTGCAGGATGGCGTAGCGCTGGCCCCAGAAGGCGTCCCACGGCTTCAGCGCGCCCGGGTACCCCGCGCCGGTCAGCTCCTCGTACACGGCGTCCACCTCGCCGGGCGTCTCGCACAGCAGGGCGAGCGAGGCCCGTCCGGCGCCGGACGGGGGCCGCCAGGCGGGGTGGAAGGAGCGGACGCTCTCCTCGGTGTCGAGCAGCAGCCGGGTGCCGCCGGGCAGGGCGGCCTCGGCGTGCGGCCCTTCCTCGGCGCCCTCGGGGAAGGCGAAGCCGAGGCGGCGGTAGAAGGTCACGGAAGCGGCCATGTCGGAGACGACGAGGCCGACGGCGTCGAAGCGTACGGTCATGCAGGCCACGGTAGGGCGCCGCGCGGCAGGGGTCTTGAAGGAAACGGACACCTCGCCGTCCCCGCCCCGGACACCTGTCGGACGAGGCACGCCCCCCGGCTCAGATGCTGCTCAAGTCCCTTGCGCCGCACGGGGGTTGACCTCGACCATGGGGGGATGCTGGGACTTCGCAAGCCACCGGAAATCGCCGTCCTCGTCCTGCGGGACGCCGACGTCGTCGCCCGCGCGCTCCGGCAGGCCCTCGCCGAGGCGAGCCCCGAGGAGCGCCCCGGTCTGGAGCGCGCCGCCACCCTCGTGGAGCGGGCCGCCGAGACCTCCGACGCCGAACTGCGCGCCCGCTGGGTCCACGAACGCCTCGCCGCCGTCGGCCACGAGGGCCCCGCCGACTCCGTCCGGGCCGTCAAGGCGCTGCGCGACGCGGTCCCCGGCCTCAGCCTGCTCGCGGCCGTCCAGCTCTCCAAGGACGCCGCCGCCCACCCCGGCTCCCCGCCCCCGCCGAGCGAGGACCGAGGCCGTTAAGGTCATGAGCATGGCGCCGCGACTGCTCGTCCACACCCGCACCACCGCCTACCGGCACGACTCCATCCCGGCCGGGATCGAGGCCCTGCGCACCCTCGGCGGCTTCGCGGTGGACGCCACCGAGGACCCCGCCGCGCTCGAAGCGCCGCTCGACGGCTACGCCGCCGTCGTCTTCCTCTCCACCAGCGGCGAGATCCTCACCCCGGCCGGCCGCGCCCGGCTCGCCGCCTACGTCGAGGGCGGCGGCGGCTTCGCCGGCGTGCACGCCGCGGCCTGCACCGAGTACGACTGGCCGTACTACGGCACCCTGCTCGGCGCCCGCTTCGACCGCCACCCCGACCTCCAGCCCGGCAGGGTCCTCGTCGAGGACCGGGCACACCCGGCCACCCGGCACCTGCCGGCCGCGTGGGAGTTCACCGACGAGTGGTACGACTTCCGCACCAACCCGCGCGGCACGGTCCACGTGCTCGCCCGCGCCGACGAGACCTCGTACGAGGGCGGCGGCATGGGCGAGGACCATCCGCTGGTCTGGTGCCGGGAGCAGGGCCGGGGCCGCGTCTTCTACACCGCCCTCGGACACACCGCCGAGTCCTACGCCGACCCCGCCTTCCGGGAGCACCTGCGCGGCGGCATCGGATGGGCGGCCCGGCTCCTCTGAGCGCGCCGGGCGGCCGTCCCGGTCACGGAACGCACCCGCCCGGTCGCCGTCGGGCGCGCGGGGGAATACCCGTGGGGCCGGTGATGCTGTGGATGTCGTCGGTGCGCGAGCGCGGCGAAGGGCTGGTGGGCAGATGACGGCAACGGACCGGCCGCCCCCGGTGGCCAGGACGCCCCACGGGGTGGTACGCGGCCGGTGGGAGGACGGCGTCGCGGTCTTCCGCGGCATCCCCTACGCGGCGCCCCCCTTCGGCCCGCGCCGCTTCCTGCCCCCGCGTCCGCCCGAGCCCTGGGACGGCGTCCGTGACGCGGTCCGCTTCGGGCCGACCGCGCCGAAACCGCCGTACTCCGAGGCGTTCGCCCCCTACCTCCGCGACCCGGAGATCCCCGGCGACGACTGCCTCAACCTCAATGTCTGGACCCCCGAACCAGGCCCCGGAGCCCGCCTTCCCGTCCTCGTCTGGCTCCACGGCGGCGCGCTGACCAGGGGTTCCTCCGCCGTCCCGGTCTACGACGGGCACGGCTTCGCCCGCGACGGCGTCGTCCTGGTCTCCGTCAACTACCGCCTCGGCGTCGAGGGTTACGGCCTCTTCCCCGACGCCCCCGCCAACCCGGGACTGCGCGACCAGCTCGCCGCCCTGCTGTGGGTGCGCTCCGCCATCGCCGGCTTCGGCGGCGACCCCGGCCGGATCACCCTGGCCGGCCAGTCCGCCGGGGCCATCAGCGCCGGCGCCCTCCTCGCCGCGCCGCAGGCCGCGGGCCTGGTCCGGCGTGCCGTCCTCCAGAGCGGGCCGCCCGAGGCGTCCGACCGGGACAAGGTGCGCCGGATGGTGCGCCGCATGGCCGCCCGGCTCAAGGTCCCCGCCACCGCCGCGGCCTTCGCCGAGGTCGACCGCGGCCTGCTGCTGCGCGTCCAGGCCGAGATCGGCCGGCTCGGCAGCCCGGTGCTCGGCGGGCCCGCCTTCGGCATCGTCGTCGACGACGACCTCGTGCCCCGCGATCCGCTGGAGGCCCTGGCCGGCGGCGGCGCGGCCCCCGGCGTCGACCTGCTCATGGGCTGGACCCGCGACGAGTACCGGCTGTGGCTGGTCCCCGGCGGACTGCTGGAGCGCGTCGACCGGCTCGGACCGGTCGCCCTGGCCGGGGCCCGCGCCCGCTGCCGCTGCGGACCGGAGGTGGTGCGCGGCTACCGCGCCCTGCGCCCCGAGGCCGGCACCGCCGAGACCGTCGGACAGCTCGTCACCGACCACCTGCTGCGCGTCCCGCTGCACCGCCTGGCCGACGCCCGCGCCGAGGCGTCCTGGATGTACGAGTTCGCCTGGCCCTCCCGGCTGCCCGGCCTCGGGGCCTGCCACGCCCTGGAACTGGGCTTCGTCTTCGACAGCGGGGATGTGCCGGCCGCCCGCGCGCTGGCCGGAGAAGGCGCCCCGGCCCCACTCGCCGAGGCGATGCACGGGGCCTGGGTGCGCTTCGTGAGCGACGGCGACCCCGGCTGGCCGCGCTGGGACGCCTCCCACCCGGCCCGCGTCTTCGACGCCGGGGGGCCGGTCACCGCCCACGGCCTCAGGGACGCCGAGATCGCCCTGTGGAACGGGCCCGGCTCCGCCCCCGAGCCGCCGGAGCCGGCCGAACTCCGTTCGGTGGTACGCCGGTTCCGCCGCGCCGGTGCGCTGCGCCGGCACTGAGCCGGGCGGCGCACCCGCGCGGCGCGGGCGTCACCGCGCGGGCGCCGGGCCCGTCACGCGTAGGCCGGGTCCGCGGCGACCCGCACGTCGAGCACGAGCGGCGTGCCGCGCCGGGCGAGGTCGGGCAGCACCTCGTCGAGCGCGTCCTTCAGCTCCCCATACGTGGTGACGCGCAGCGCGGGGCAGCCGAAACCGGAGGCCAGCGTGGAGATCCGCACCTCCTCGAAGGCGGGCCAGGGCTGCTTGCCCTGCCCGGACCGCTCGGCCAGCCGGTCCATGATCGCGTAGCCGCCGTTGGAGAGGACCACGAAGAGCACGCCCACCCCGTAGTGGGCGGCGCTCCACAGGCCCTGGATGCCGTAGAGGGAGGAGCCGTCGCCGAGGACGGCGGCCACGGGCCGCTCGGGGGCGCCGAGCTTGAGCCCGACGGCCGCCGGGAGGCCGAAGCCGAGCCCGCCGGCGGCGGCGCTGACGAAGCCGAGCGGGGCGCGGGCCGGCACCCTGCGGTGCAGTTCGGGGCGGCTGGAGGGGGACTCCTCGACCAGGATCGTGTCGGCGGGCAGACCGGCGGCGAGCAGGTCGAAGACGTGTCCGGGCCGCAGCGGTTCGCCGGGCGCGGGCAGCGGCAGCGCCTCGCGCGGCGGGCGGGCGGGGGAGGTGCGGGCCGGGCGCGCGGCGATCCGTCCGGTGAGCGCGCGGCAGGTCAGCGCGACGTCCGCGACCAGCGCGAGATCGGCGATCGAGTGGTGGGTCTCGTCGGCGTACGGGGTGACCTGCGCGACGCGGGTGCCCTCCGGCACCAGGTCGCCGGGCTCCCACGGGTACTGGCGCAGCACCGGGGCGCCCAGTACGAGGAGCAGGTCGTGGCCCTCCAGCGCGGCCCGCACGCCGGACCGGCCCGGCGGGAGGTGCCCGGCGAACGCCGGGTGGTCCTGCGGGAAACCGGCGCGGGCGCCGAAGGGCTCCTGCCAGACCGGGGCGCCGGTGCGTTCGGCCAGCTCGGTCACGGCGGCCCAGCTCTCCGCGTCGTCGGCGGCGGCGCCGACCACGATCGCGGGGTGCCGGGCGCCGTCGACGAGGGCGGCCAGCTCCCCGGCCTCGGGACCGGGCACGGCGCGGCCCCGGCGCAGGTCGAGCGGGGCGGCGCCCCGGTGGGTCTCGGCGGGCCGGAGCCAGTCGTCCATGGGGACGACGACGATCGCGGGGCCGAGCGCGGTGAGCGCCTCGTGGTGGGCGCGGGCGATGGCGGCCGGCACGTCCTGGGCCCTGGCCGGGTGGCCGGTCCAGACCGGGTACTCGCCGACCAGGCCGTCGAGGCGTCCGGCGAGGAACGGATCGTGGGCGAGGTGGCGCCGGTCCTGCTGGCCGACCACGACGACCAGCGGGGCCCGGTTGGTGCGCGCGGTGGCCAGCGCGCCGGCGGCGTTGGCCAGTCCGGCGGTGGTGTGCAGGTTGACGAAGGCGGGGCGGCCGGTGGCGGTGGCCCAGCCGGTGGCCATGCCGACCACCGAGCCCTCGTGCAGCGCGAGCCGGAAGCCGAGGTCGTCGGGGAGGCCGGTCAGGAACTGGATCTCCGTCGAACCGGGGTTGGCGAAGATCGTCGTCATGCCGAAGTGGCGCATGAGGTGGAAGACGGCGTCCCGGACGGTGTGCCCGTCCGGCAGGTCGGCGCGGACGTCGGCGTCAGCGCGGTCGGCGCCCTGGGTGGTCATGGGGCTGGTTCTCCTCGGTACGGTCGGAATCCGGCGGTCGGCGGGCGTGGCCCGGGGGCCCGCGGGCGGTTCTGGGCAGGGGAGGGCGAGGGGCCGGGCCCGGCGGCCGGGTGGCGGGGCGGCCGGTCCCGGTCGCGGTCGCGGTCGCGGTCCCGACGGGCGGGTGGTACGGGTCGGGACGGGCGGGTGGCGGGGCCTCAGATGGGGTAGTGGCGGGGACCGCTTTGCAGCGTGATCCAGCGCAGCTCCGTGAACTCCTCCAGCGCGGCGCGCGAGCCGAAGCGTCCCCAGCCGCTGGCGCCGACGCCGCCGAACGGCATCTGCGGTTCGTCGTGGACGGTGGCGCCGTTGACGTGGCAGATGCCCGAACGGATGCGCCGGGCCACGTCCAGTCCCCGGGCCGCGTCACGGGTGAAGACCGCGGCGGAGAGCCCGTACTCGGTGTCGTTGGCGACCGTCACGGCCTCGTCGGCGTCGGCGACGTCGATGACGGAGACCACCGGGCCGAAGGACTCCTCCCGGTAGATCCGCATCTCGGGCGTGACACCGGCGAGCACCGTCGGCCGGACGTAGAGCCCGTCGGCGGTGCCGCCGGCCAGCACCCGCGCACCCCGCCGGACCGCGTCGTCGATCAGCGCCATGACGTGGTCACGGGCACCGGCGTGCACGAGCGGGCCGATCTGGGACGTCTCGTCGTCCGGCGGTCCGACGACGAGGGCGGTGGCCCGCCGCGCCAGCAGGGCGCCGAACGCGTCGGCGACGGACCGCTCGACGACGATCCGCTCGGTGGACATGCAGATCTCGCCCTGGTTCATGAAGGCGCCGAAGGAGGCCGCCGCCGCTGCCTCCTCCAGATCGGCGTCGTCCAGCACGAGCAGCGGCGCCTTGCCGCCCAACTCCAGCACCACCCGCGTCAGATGGCGTCCGCCCAGCTCGCCGATGACCCGGCCCACCCGGGTCGACCCGGTGAAGTTCACCCGCGCGGTCGCCGGATGCGCGACGAGCGCCTCCACCACGGCCGGGGCGTCCTCGGGGGCGTTGCTGACCAGGTTCACCACACCGTCCGGCATCCCCGCGTCGTGCAGTACGGCGACGATGGCCGCCTGCGTCAGCGGCGTCTGCTCGGAGGACTTCAGGACGACGGTGTTGCCGTAGGCCAGGGGCATCGCCACCGCGCGCACGCCGAGGATCAGCGGCGCGTTCCACGGGGCGATGCCGACCACCACCCCGGCCGGCTGGCGCACGCCGAGGGCGGTCAGGCCCGGCACGTCGGACGGGATGACCTCGCCGATGGCCGAGTAGGTCTGCGCGGCGGCCTCGGTGAGCATGCCCCGCGCCACGTGGACGTTGAAGCGGCACCACGGCGCGGTGGCGCCCATCTCACGGCCCATCACCGCGGAGAGTTCCGCGGCCCGTTCGCCGAACAGCTCGGCGGCGCGCAGCAGGATCTCGCGGCGTCGCGCGGGCGGCACGGCCGCCCACCCCGGCGCGGCCTCGGCGGCGGCGTCGACGGCGCGGCGGGCGTCCGCCGGGCTCGCCGCGGCGACCCGGGCGATGGGGGCGCCGCCGACGGCCTCGGCGGTCTCGACGTAGCGACCGCCCTCGGCCGGTACGGACCGGCCGGCGATGAACAGGTCGGATGTCGTCGCCCGGGTGGTCCCGGCCCCCTCGGCCGGTACGGCTTCGCTGGCTGGCATCGGCCTGCTCCTCACGCTCGGTGTGCCTCCGGCGCTCACCACCGGATTCCGCGGAGTATCCGAGGTCACACGGCCCGGGACAACGAGGTCGTCCGTTGGATGAACCTCGCCGGGGCGGCGCCGGGCCGGCGAGGCGGGCGCCACCGGGGCCGCCGGGATGGGGGAGACCGCCTCTCCCGGCCCAGCCGCCGGGGCCGCCGGGGCTAGCGAGGCCAGCCCTCCCGGCCTCATCCACCGGGCCCGCCGGGACGGGTGAGGCCGCCCTCCCGGACCCCGCCACCGAGCCCGCGCCGACGGCGGGCGCCAGCCCTCCAGTCCCAGCCGCCGGGCCGCTGGGGCGGCGGGCGGCAGACGTCGGCCCTCCCGGTCCCAGGTCACCAGGCTGCCGGGGCGGCGGGCGTCGGCCCTCCCGGCCCCGGCCACCGGGCCTCCGGGCCGCTGGGGCGGCGGGGCGGCGGGGCGGCGGACGTCAGCCCTCCGGCCTCCGGGCCTCCGGGCTTCCCGGTCCTGGCCTCCGGGCCTCCTGGCCTCCGGGCTTCCGGGCTTCCGGGCTTCCGGGCTTCCGGGCTTCCGGGCTTCCGGGCCTCCGGGCTTCCGGGCCTCCGGGCCTCCGGGCCTCCGGGCCTCCGGGCTTCCCGGCCCCGGCCTCCGGGCTTCCCGGCCCCGGCCTCCGGGCTTCCCGGCCCCGGCTTCCCGGCCCCGGCTTCCCGGCCCCGGCCTCCCGGCCCCGGCCTCCCGGCCCCGGCCTCCCGGCCCCGGCCTCCCGGCCCCGGCCTCCCGGTCGGCAGGGCCGCCGGTGTCAGCCCTCCCGGACGCCAGGGCCGCCGGTGTCAGCCCTCTCGGACGCGGATGCCGGGCCGCCAGCCGAGCATGCGGGAGATGCCGAGCCCGCTGGTGATCACCGACGGCAGGATGGACTGCGGCTGCACCGAGCCGGCCCGGACGACGACCGAGAGCGAGGCCACCACCCGGCCCTCGCCGTTCATGATCCGGGTGGCGATCGAGTCGGCCTCGTGGGTCAGCTCCCCGCGCACCAGGGCGCTGCCTGTGCGCCGGCAGTCGGCCAGCTCGCGGCGGAGCGCGTCCGCGTCGGTGACCGTCCGCGGCGTGTAGCGGCGCAGCTCGCCGCCGAGGACCCGGTCCGACAGCTCCGGACCGGCGTGCCCGAGCAGCACCTTGCCGACGCCCGAGCAGTGCAGCGGCAGCCGCCCGCCCACCTGGGAGACCAGACCCAGCGCCCGGCGCCCCGAGAGCCGCTCGATGATCACCGCCTCGTCGCCCTCCAGCACCGCGAGCTGCACGTGCTGGTGCAGGGCCGCGTACAGGTCCTCCATGAAGGGCTGGGCCATCGTCCGCAGCGACTCCGTCAGCGGCGCCAGCGTCCCCAGCCGCCACAGCCGCAGCCCGACCGCGAACCGGCCGTCGGGCCGCCGCTCCAGCGCCCCGGCCTTCGTCAGCTCCAGCACCAGCCGCCGCGCGGTGGCGTGCGGCAGCCCCGTCTTGCGGGCCAGTTCCGCGAGGCTCAGCTCGCTTTCGCCGGGCTGGAAGGTGAACAGCAGGTCGAGGAGGCGGGAGCTGACGCTCCGGCCCGGCTCGTTGGTACGGGGCACGTGCCCTCCTCGCGCTCGGCCGACGCAACGCCGGGATTCGTACAGGCGGCTTCGCGGTGACGCGGTGGGGGACGCCGGGGCCGATGCTCGCCCATCCGACGGGAAACCGGGACCAATGTTCGTTCAATGGTCCACCATGCCCCGCGCCGATGTGAGCCGTGCAACATGAACGGCGCCGAGCCCGGACGGCCCGGCCCCCCCGAACACCCCGCACCGGGCCGTCGTGTCGGAGCCCGTGGAACCGAGGAGCCTGAGGATGACAGCACGTACGACCGCCGCACCGAGGATCGCCGTCCTGGGCGGCGGCATCGGTGGACTCGCCACGGCGGCGTTCCTGCGCCGCGAAGGGCTGGACAGCACGGTGTACGAGCAGGCCCCCCGCCTCGCCGAGGTCGGCGCCGGGCTGGTCGTGGCCCCCAACGCCGCCCGGCAACTGCGCCGGCTCGGCGTCCTCGACGCCTTCCGCGACCGGGCCGTACGCCTCGACACCGGCTGGGAGTTCCGCCGCTGGCAGGACGGGACGGTCCTCTCCTCGGAGAACCTGGCGGACTCCTGCGAACGCCTCTACGGGGAGCAGACCTACACCGCGCACCGCGCCGACCTGCTCGCCGCCCTCCAGTCCCGGGTGCCCGCCGGGAGCGTCCGGCTCGGCCACGAGTGCGTCGGCCTGGACACCGCCGGGGAGGCGTACACGCTGCGCTTCGCCGACGGGAGCACGGCCGGGGCCGACGTCGTGATCGGCGCCGACGGCGTGCACTCCGTCGTCCGCGACACCCTCTTCGGCGCCGCGCCCGCCACCTACTCCGGACTCTGCGCCTTCCGCGCCCTCGTCCCCGCCCCGAGCGCCCCCGAGTTCGCCCGCCGCCCCGCCCAGACCCTGTGGATCGGCCCCGACCACCACCTCGTGCACTACCCGGTCTCCGGCGGCGACCTGGTCAACCTGGTCGCCTTCGCCCCGGCCGGCGCGTACACCACCGAGTCCTGGACGGCGACCGCCACCGTCGAGGAGTTCCTCGCCGAGTTCGCCGGCTGGGACCCGCGGCTCACCGGCCTCATCCGCGCCGCCGGCACCCCCGGCCGCTGGGCCCTGCTCGACCGCGACCCGCTGACCCACTGGTCCGAGGGGGGCGTGACCCTCCTCGGCGACGCCGCGCACCCCATGTTCCCGTTCTTCGCACAGGGCGCCGCCCAGGCGATCGAGGACGCCGCGGTCCTCGCCGGCTGCCTCGCCCGCGGCCTCGACGACCCGGCCGCCGCGCTGCGCCGCTACGAGGGACTGCGCGTCCCGCGCACCACCCGCCTGCAGACCGTCAGCCACGGCCGCGCCCACGTCAACCACCTCCCGGACGGCACCGAACAGCGCGCCCGCGACACGGCCTACGCCCAGGAGGACCCGCTCCTGGCCAACGGGTGGATCTACGAGTACGACCCGGAAGCGGAACTGGACCGGATGGCCGCCGCCCGGTGATCGTGCGGTGGGACCCGCGGGCCGCCCAGGCCCCGGAGTCCCGTGAGGCCCGACGTTCCGGCGCGGCCGGAAGACCTGAGAGAGACGGGAAGACGCGATGAAGTTCGCACACGAGACGCTGCCCCAGCGGGTGGTCTTCGCCCCCGGCGAGTCCGCCGCCGCGGTGGCCGCCGAGGTCGCGGCGCTCGGCGCCCGCAAGGCCATGCTGATCGCCTCCGACCGGGAGGCCGCCCTCGCCGACCCCATCGCCCGGGAGATCCCGGTCGCCGTGCGCCACGAGGAGGTGGTGATGCACGTACCGGTCGAGGTCGCCGCACGGGCCCGCGAGGCCGCCGCCGCCTGCGGCGCCGACGTGCTGGTCAGCGTCGGCGGCGGCTCCACCACCGGCCTCGCCAAGGCCGTCGCCCTCACCACCGGCCTGCCCGTCGTCGCCGTCCCGACGACCTACGCCGGTTCCGAGGCGACCAACGTGTGGGGCCTGACCGAGGGCGAGACCAAGACCACCGGCGTCGACAACGCCGTACTGCCCCGCTCCGTCGTCTACGACGCCACCCTGCTGGCGAGCCTGCCGGGCGGGCTGAGCGTGGCCTCCGGACTCAACGCGATGGCCCACTGCGTCGACTCCTTCTGGGGACCGCGCGCCGACCCGATCGACCGCGCCCTCGCCCAGGAGGGCGTCCGGGCGCTCGCCGCCGGACTGCCCGTGGTCGCCGGCGACCCGGCCGGACGGGAGGGCATCGAACAGACCCTGTACGGCTCGTACCTCGCCGCGGTCTCCTTCGCCGGCGCCGGATCGGGGCTGCACCACAAGATCTGCCACGTGCTGGGCGGCATGTTCGACCTCCCGCACGCCCAGACCCACGCCGTCGTCCTGCCCCACGTCCTCGCCTTCAACGCGCCCCACGCCCCCGACGCCGAACGGCGCATCGCGCAGGCGTTCGGCAGCGACACCGCCTCGGCCGGGCTGGCCGCGCTGCGCGCGCGGCTGGACGCCCCGACGGCGCTCAAGGAGTACGGCATGCCCGAGGACGGCATCGCCAGGGCCGTCGCCCCGATCCTCGCGGCGGCCCCCGCGGGCAACCCCGCACCCGTCACCGAGGACGCCGTCACCGGCCTGCTGCGCGCGGCCTGGGAAGGGAGCGAACCGTCATGACCGACGCCCGCGCCGAGGGGACCGGCACCGGCCCGGGGGCTACACCCCCCGCGCCCGTGGTCGGCGCCGAGCAGGCCGCCCGCGAGGAGGAACTCCTCCAGCGCGTCCTGCGCTCCTTCGACACCTGCGCCGACCCGCGCCTGAAGCGGCTCATGCGCTCCCTCGTCAGCCACCTGCACGCCTTCCTGCGGGACGTGCGCCCGACCGAGGAGGAGTGGAGCCGGGCGATCGCCTTCCTCACCGAGGCCGGCCACATCACCGACGACCGGCGCCAGGAGTTCATCCTGCTCTCCGACACCCTCGGCGCCTCCATGCAGACCATCGCCATCAACAACGAGGCGTACAAAGACGCCACCGAGGCCACCGTCTTCGGCCCCTTCTTCGTCGAGGGCTCACCGGAGATCCCGCTCGGCGGCGACATGTCCTTCGGCGCGGCGGGCGAACCCTGCTGGGTCGAGGGCACCGTCACCGACGCGGCCGGCGCCCCCGTGCCCGGCGCCCGCGTCGAGGTCTGGGAGGCCGACGAGGACGGCCTCTACGACGTCCAGTACGACGACGGCCGCACCGCGGCCCGCGCCCACCTCTTCACCGACGAGCGGGGCCGCTACCGCTTCTGGGGCATCACGCCCACGCCGTACCCGATCCCGCACGACGGGCCGGTCGGCCGGATGCTCGCGGCCGTCGGACGCTCGCCCTACCGCGCCTCGCACCTGCACTTCATGGTGAGCGCCGAGGGATGCCGCCGTCTGGTGACGCACATCTTCGTCCGCGGCGACGAACTCCTCGACCGCGACAGCGTCTTCGGCGTCAAGGAGTCCCTCGTCAAGGACTTCGTCCGGCAGGCCCCCGGCACCGCCGGGCCCGACGGCCGCCGCGTCGACGGCACCTGGTCGCGGGTGCGCTTCGACATCGTCCTGGCCCCGGCCGGGACCTGACCGACGGCCCCGTGACCACGGGCCCCGCCCGCCCGGACCGGCCCCCGGCCGCCCCCGGGCCGGGCCACCCCCTCCGCACCCGTGGCCGCCCGAGCGGCGGCCACGGCCGCGGCCCGCCGGGCCTCACCGGCCGGCCTCCCCCCACCCCACGACGCCCCGCCCGGCACCCGGCCGCGCTGCCCGGCCCACCCACCGGCCGCCGGCGCCGACGCCCATGGCGCGTGCCACCAGCCTCAGGTTCGGCCGACTCCGCCCCGCCGCCCCGGCCCGCCGGCCACCCCACGGCCCCGGACCCGGCACGGCGGACGGAGTCTCCCCAGGAGAACGGAACCCCTTCGATGTCCGCACCCGGAACCACCGCGAGACGCAGCACCCACTGGGTCCTGCTCATCTGCTGTCTCACCGTCATCTTCGACGGCTACGACCTGATCGTCTACGGGACGATCGTCCCCGACCTGCTCGCCTACAAGGAGTGGGACCTCACCCCCTCCGAGGTCGGCCACATCGGCAGCCTCACCCTCGTCGGCATGCTGATCGGCGCGCTCGGCGTCGGCACCATCACCGACGTCCTCGGGCGCCGCAAGGTCATGATCGGCTGCCTGATCTGGTTCTCGGTCGCCATGCCGATCACCGCCCTGGCACCCGACCCGGGCGTCTTCATGCTGCTGCGCTTCATCACCGGGCTCGGCCTCGGCGGCGTCGTCCCCACCGCCATCGCCCTGACGATGGAGTACTCCCCGGAGGGCCGCCGCCAGCTCAACAACTCCCTGATGTTCTCCGGCTACTCGGTCGGCGGCGTCCTCGCCGCGCTCCTCGCCCTGTGGCTGCTGCCGGTGGCCGGCTTCCGCGCCATGTTCGTGGTCGGCGTGGCCCCGCTCTTCATCGTGCTCCCGCTGGCGCTGCGCATGCTCCCCGAGTCGATCGCCTACCTGACCGCCAAGGGCCGCCTCGACGAAGCCGCCATGTACGCCCGCCGGTTCGGCGTCCCCGGCCCCGGGGTGCCCGGACCGGGAGGGGAGACGGCACCGGCCGCGCCCGCCGCTTCCGCCGCCCCCGGCAAGGCGGCCGGCGTGCTCGACATCCTCCGCACCCTCGTCGGGGGTCAGCGCCTGGTGATGACCCTCCTGGTGTGGGCGATCTCCATCATCGGCCTCCTGCTCGTCTACGGCCTCAACACCTGGCTCCCGCAGTTCATGCGCGGCGCCGGCTACTCGATGGGATCGGCGCTCACCTTCCTGCTGGTCTTCAACATCGGCGCCGTCGCGGGCGTGATCATCGCGGGCGCGCTCGCCGACAGGCTGGGGGAGAAGCTCGTCATCGCCTGCTCCTTCTGCCTCGCGGCCGTCGCCGTCTGCCTCTTCATCACCAAGCCGTCGACGCTCCCGCTGCTCATGGTGGGCGCCCTCGCCGGCTTCGGCTCCAACACGCAGACCCTGGTCAACGCCTTCGTCGGCGGCCTCTACCCGCCGACGGCCCGCGCGACCGCCCTCGGCTGGGCCCTCGGCGTCGGCCGGATCGGCGGCATCATCGGCCCCACGTACGGCGGTTACGTCCTCACCAAGGTCGAGACCGGCTCCCTCGGGGACAACTGGGTCTTCTACGCCTTCGCCATCCCGGCGGTGGTGGCCGCCGCCCTGACGGTCCTGGTGCCGCGCAGGCCCTGGGCACCCCTGCCCACCGCGGCCACCGAGCCTCCCGTACCGGCCACGCGGAGCGCCGCCACCGGCGACTGACCGAGGCTCCGGCCCCGTCCCGCGGCGCCCTCGCGGGACGGGGCGCCCTCGCGGGACGGGGCCGGAGCCCGCGGACGGGGTGGTCCCGGGCCGCGCGGTCAGGCGTCCGGCCCGGCCAGGGCACCGGCCACCCCGGCGATCTCCCCGGGACCCACCCGGCAGCACCCGCCGATCAGCCGCGCCCCCGCCTCCCGCCAGCCCCGTACCCGCCCGGCGTCGAAGACCGACGGCCCGGACCAGCCGCCCGCGCCCCAGGACTCCCCGCTGTTCGGGTAGGCCACCACCGGCTTGCCGGTCACCCGGGCCGCCGTGGCGACGGCACCGGCCACCTCCCCGGGGGCGCAGCAGTTCACGCCCACCGCCACCACCTCGTCCACGTCGGCGGCGAGGGCGAAGGCGTCCTCCAGCGGCTGCCCGGCGCGGGTCAGCCCGCCCGCCACCGAGTACGACAGCCAGGCCGGCACGCCCAGACCGCGCACCGCGCGCAGCAGGGCGGCGGCCTCGTCGGCGTCGGGCACCGTCTCCAGCGCGAGGACATCGGGCCGGGCGGCGGCCAGCACCTCCAGCCGGGGCCGGTGGAAGCGCTCCAGCGCGTCGACGCCGAGGCCGTAGCGGCCCCGGTACTCCGACCCGTCCGCGAGCATCGCCCCGTACGGTCCCGCCGACGCCGCCACCCACAGCCGGCGCCCCGCGCGCGCCCGGCGGGCCGCCTCCCGGGCCAGCTCCACGGCGCGGGCCAGCAGCCCCGCCGCCCGCTCCCGGCCGATGCCGCGCCGGGCGAAGCCCTCGAAGGTGGCCTGGTAGCTCGCGGTGACCGCCACGTCGGCCCCGGCCTCGTAGAAGGCGAGGTGCGCCGCGACGACGGCCTCCGGCCGCTCCGCGAGCAGCCGCGCCGACCACAGCGCGTCGTCCAGGTCGTACCCGTCGGCCTCCAGCCGGGTGGCCAGGCCCCCGTCGAGCACCAGCGGGCCCCCGGCGAGGGCGTCGGCGAAGTCGCTGCTCATGCCCTCGACGGTAACCCGGACGGCCGGGCGCCGAGGATGGTCCGGCCGCCCCCGCACCGTCGGCGCCCCACGCACGACACGGCTCGACCGCGGCCCTCACGCCCCCTCCGTCGCGGTCGCCCGCAGGGCCCGGTCGAGCGGGGCCCCCGGGTCCTCGGCGGCGCACGCGGCGAACCGCTCCAGGCGCCGCAGGAACGCCGCCGCGTTCGAGCCGACGAGGCGGTCGTTCTGGCGGATGTCGACGCCGACGGCGCCGGGCACCACGTCCCAGCCGCAGGCGAAGGCGAACTGCATGTCCAGGTTGACGTCGCCGCGCCGGTCCACGAGGACCTCGGTCGGCCGGGACGCGTCGACGGCCGCCGAGGCCGTCCCGGCCGGCGGAATCCCGCAGTTGAACATGGCGAAGCCGTCGGTGTCCGCGCCGATCCTCTCGGCGCACTCGTCCTGGAGGTCGACGAGGTCGCAGGTGTCGTAGTCGGCCTGGACGTACCCGGCCATGGCCGCCGCGCGACCGCGCCGGAGCAGGTCGAGCACGGTGCCGGCGGCCGGTGTCTCCAGGTGCACCAGCGCGGCGAGGGTCTGCGGGGCCACGTAGGACTCGCCCCGGGGGAACCAGTGCCGACGCTCGAACAGCACCCGGAACAGGGAGCGGCGCTCTCCGGCCCGAGCGGCCACGAGCGCCATCACCAGCGTCAGCAGGGCGGTCTGGGCGGGCAGGTGGCCGGCCTCGGCGAGCCGGTCGAGGCTCGCGCGCAGCGACCACGAGGCCGCGGTGACCTGCGAGGCGTCCAGTTCGGAGCGGGGCCGCCCGGTGGTCAGGAAGGCCCGCGGTGTCTGCCGCAGGACGGTCCGGAAGTACCGCCGCGTCGTCTCGCCGCGCCGCAGCGCCGACGCGTCGGCCTCGTCGGTCAGCAGTTCACGGGGGTGGCGTACGAGCGGCAGGTCCTCCTCCATCGGGCGGCCCGCGCGGGCGAGCCGCAGGCAGTGCCGGAACTCCCGTTCCAGGATCTTCTCGCCCACCCCGTCCACCGCCATGTGGGAGATGCCGACCGCCGCGGCCCTGACGCCGTCGTCGGTCTCGACGAGGACCGCGCTCATCGCCGAGGGCTCGGCCGGGTCGAACACGTACGTCTCCGCGAGGCCGGTCACCAGCTCCTCCAGGCGGGCGTCGACCCGGTCCACGGGGCAGCGCACCACCGAGACCGGCACCGGCCGCGGCGCCTCGACACGCTGCACCACCTCGCGCGTGGGGACCGAGGGGTCGGCCGGCGCCCCCGACGGGCCCAGGTACACCGTCCGCAGGCACTCGTGACGGCGGACCAGGAGATCCAGCACCGACCGGACCGTCTCCGCGTCGCACGGCTCCGGCAGGTGCCACAGCGACGGTACGAGCGCGCCGTACATGGCGTAGCCGTTGCAGCGCAGGTGTTCGTAGATGCCCTTCTGACCCCAGGTCAGCGCGTGGGGACCGGACCCGGCGGTCCCGGTCGGCGTCTCCGGTTCGCTGACGCTCACCTCGGGTTCCCTCCTGTGGACGCGGCGTTCTCGGCCACGAGGGCGGCGAGACCGGCTACGGTCGGTGTCTCGAACATCGCGCGCACGTCGCACTCCAGGCCCTCTTCCCGGAGGCGGTCCACCAGCCGCACGGCCAGCAGGGAGTGCCCGCCCAGGGCGAAGAAGTCGTCGTGCCGTCCGACCCGGTCCACTCCGAGCACCTGCGCCCACACCTTCGCGAGGGTCTCCTCCAGCGGGCCGACGGGGGCCTGGTAGCCGGTGACCGCGAGGTCCCCGGTCCCGGGACCGGGCAGTGCCGGCCGGTCGAGCTTGCCGTTCGGCGTCAGCGGCAGCGCGTCCAGCTCCACGAACGCGGCCGGGACCATGTACCCGGGCAGGACGCGGGCCAGATGCTCGCGCAGGGCGGTGGCGTCCGCCGCAGCGGTGCCGGCGGGGACGTAGTAGGCCACCAGCCGGCTCTCCCCGGCGGAGTGCCCGCCCGGCTCCGGGTCCCGCCGCGCGATCACCGCCGCCTCGCCGACGCCGGGGTGCTCCCGCAGCCGGGCCTCGATCTCGCCCGGCTCGACCCGGAAGCCGCGTACCTTGACCTGGAAGTCGTCGCGCCCGGCGAACTCGATGGTTCCGTCGGGCCGCCACCGCCCCAGGTCACCGGTGCGGTAGAGACGCCCCCCGGCGTCGGCGCCGGTGGCGAACGGATCGGGGACGAACCGCGCCGCGGTCTGCCCGGGACGGCCCAGGTAGCCGCGGGAGACCCCGGCCCCGCCCACGTACAGCTCGCCCGTCACGCCCACGGGTGCCGGCCGGCCCGAGGCGTCGAGGACGTACACGCGGGTGTTGCCGATCGGCCGGCCGATGGGAACCCCGGCGGGTCCCGCCTCCTCGACCGCGTGGACCGCCGCGAACGTCGTGGTCTCCGTCGGCCCGTAGCCGTTGAACAGGCGGCCCGGCGGATGCTCGCGCAGCACGCCCGCCACCGGTACCGGGTCGAGCGCGTCCCCTCCCACGATCAGGCACCGCAGGCCGCGAAACGCCTCGCCCAGCGCCTTCCAGTGGCGGTTGAACAGGCCCACCGTCAGCCACATCACGCTCACCCCCGCCGAGGTCAGCACCGTCTGGAACCGGGCCGCGTCCAGGAGGTCGCCCTCGTCGACGACCACGAGCCGGGCGCCGTGCAGCAGCGCCCCCCACACCTCGAACGTCGTCGCGTCGAAGGACGGGTTCGCGGCGAACGCCACCCGGTCGTCCGGGGTGACCGTCAGGAAGCCGTTGCCCCGCGCCAGCGCGACCACATTGCGGTGCTCGACGACCACGCCCTTGGGCGTTCCGGTCGACCCGGACGTGTAGATCACGTACGCCGCGTTCCGCTCCGTGACGCCGGTGGGGGCCGGAGCGGTGGCGGGCCGGTCGTCGAACGCGCCGTCCAGGAGGCCGTCCAGCGCCAGTACCGGCGCCTCGGTGCCCGCCTGCCGCGTGGCGTCCCGGACGGCGGTCGTGCCGGTGCCGTGGGCGAGGACCACCGCCGGTGCGCTGTCGGTGAGCAGGTGGGCGAGGCGCGCGACGGGAGAGGACGGGTCCAGGGGGACGTAGGCCCCGCCGGCCTTGAGGACGCCGAGGACCCCGGCGACCAGTTCCGGGCTCCGGCCGGCGCAGACACCGACCCGGACGTCGGGGCCGACACCGGCGGCGCGCAGCCGGTGGGCGATCCGGTTGCCCAGCGCGTCGAGCCGGCCGTACGTCAGCACACGTGCCCCGTGGACGAGGGCGACGGCGTGCGGGGTCCGGGCGGCCGTCTCCCGGAACAGCTCGTGCACCAGCGCCCCGGCGGGGAGCGGGCGGCGGGTGGCGTTGAACTCCTCGACCACCCGGCGGCGTTGCGCCGCGGGCAGCACGTCCAGGTCCCGCAGGGCCCGGTGCGGGGTCCGCGCCGAGGCCGAGGCCACCTCCCGGACCGCCGTGGCCAGCAGCTCGCGGACCTGTTCCGCGTCGACCGGCACCCGGGTGCGGACGGTCAGGGTGAACCGGTCGCCGAGGTCGTCCACCGAGGCCGTCAGCCAGGGGCCGGCGTCCGCCCCGGCGTCACCGGCCCGGAACGTACCGGCGTGCTCCCCGGAGAGCGCCTGCTCCGCGCTCCCGAGGGCGCCGTGCCGGTAGGCGAGCACGCTGGTGAACAGCGGGGTTCCCGGCGGGAGCGCGCCGCACCGCCGGGCGAGCGCCGGGGGGACGTGGCCGTGCCGGCCCAGGCCGGCCAGCGTCCGGTGGGTGGTGAGCACCCCCTCCTCCACGGAAAGCGACGCCGCGTCCACCCGTACCGGCAGCACGGCGGACAGCCCTGCCGCCGGCCCGCCGCCGTCCCCCACCGTGCCGAAGACGGGTCGCTCCGCGCCGGTCAGCCGGGCCACGACCAGCGCCCAGGACTGGTGGAAGACGCTCGCCGCGCCGACGCCCAGCCGCCGGGCCTCTTCCCGGACCGCGGCGGCGGTCCCGGCGTCGAGGTCCGCCCGTGCCACGGCCTCCCCGGTGCCGTCGCCGTGCGCGCCGACCAGGCCGTAGGGGGCGCACGGCTCCGTCACGTCCGCCAGCATCGCCCGGAAGAACGCCTCGTGCCCGGCCGGCCGGTCGCAGCAGGCCGCCGGGACGCCGGGGCCGCCGTCCTCGGCCGGCTCGTCCGCGATGAGGGCCAGCAGCGCGGTCAGTCGGCCGCACAGCCAGAGGGCGAGATCCGGACCGAACCGCGCGGACGCGTACTCCACCAGCCCGTCGAGACCGTCGCCCGCTCGGCCGAGGACCAACGACAGGTCGAACTTCGCGGTGCCGTCGACCGATCCGTCGACCCGCGCCTCGGTCTCCAGCGCGTCGACGCCGGGCACCGGACCGGCCTCGCCGTACGTGGCCGCCGGGAGGCTCTCGAACACGAACGCCGCCCGGAACAACGGGGTGAGACCGTCCGCCGCGCTCGCACCCGTGGCCGCCACCACCTCGCCGAACGGCACCTCGTGGTTGAACGCCTCCGTCGTCTCCGCGTGCAGCCGCCGCACCACCTCGCCCACGTCGGGGCCACCGGACAGATCGCACCGCAGCACCACCGTGTTGGCGAAGAAGCCCGCCACGCCCCGGAGTTCGGCCCGGTCCCGGCCACTGGTCACGGTGCCGACGGTGAAGTCCTCCTGGCCGGTGGCCCGGTGCAGCACCACCGCCCACGCCGCCAGCAGCACCGTGTAGAGCGTGGTGCCCAGCCGCCGTGCCCACCGCTCCAGCCCGGCGGTCACCTCGGGCGGCACCCGTAACGGCACCGTCGCGCCGCTGTGGTCCCCCGCCCGCGGCGCCGCCGCGCCCTCGGCGGGCAGGCGCAACGGCGCCACCCCGGCCAGGTGCCCGGTCCACCAGCTCACCCGCTCGGCGAGACCGGCCTCGCCCCGCCGCGCCCGCTCCCAGCGCACGTGGTCGGCGTACTCCGGGGACGGCGGCGGCGCCGGCCGCTCCCGGCCGTCCACCGCCGCCCCGTACGCCTCGACGAGCTGCGACAGCAGCAGCGTGACCGACCAGCCGTCGGTGATCAGGTGGTGCTGGGTCAGGGCCACCACGTGGTCGTCGGCGGTGAACGAGACGACGCCCCACCGGGTCAGCGGACCGGACGCCAGGTCGAACGGAGTCCGGCGCTGCGCGTCCAGGAAGGCGGCGGCGGCCTCCTCGGGCGGGCCGGCGCCCCGACCGTGCGCCGGGCCGGCGCCCCGACCGTGCGCCGGGCCGGGGCCGCGCAGATCGAGACGGACCAGGTCGGTCGCCTCCCGGTCCGTGACCGGCCGCACCACGGCCCGAGGGAGGCGGTCGTGCGGCGGGAACACCGTGCGCAGCGCCTGGTGGCGTGCGGTCAGGGTCCCCACGGCGGTCCGCAGGGCGCCGAGGTCGAGTCGCCCCCGCCACCGCAGGCGGAGGTGGACGTGGTGCAGGCTGCTCGGGCCGAGCCGCTGTTCGATCAGCCAGAGCCGTTCCTGCCCGCTCGACAGCGGGAAGGCGTCCGGCCCGCTCCCGTCGTCGCCCCGAGCCGCCGCCGGTACGAGGGGAGCGGCCGTCGGCGCCTCCGCGCCGCCCACGGCGGCCAGGAGTTCGTCCTCGTGGGCGGCGAGCAGGGAGCGCAGCTCCTCGCTGGTCCCGTCGGGGGCCCGGACGGTCAGTCCGTCCCGGCCGGCCGAGAGCGTCACCCCGGCGCGCAGGGCGCGCAGCAGCAGTTCGTCGACGTTCACGATGTCTCCCCTCGCTCCGTGCCGGAGACGGTGACCGGTGCCGCGGAGCCGGTCCCGGGTGGGCTGGTGGCCCAGCGCACGAGCGCACGGCGCAGGAGGACCGGACCGAGTTCGGCGGGGGTCCGGTGGGTCCTGAGCAACTCCACTCCGACCGGGAAGCCCACCGCCGAGGACAGGCGCGCGCTCAGCTCCAGGGCGTTGAGCGAGTCCAGGCCCACCGACTGCGGCGGGCTGTCGGCGGGGACGAGGTCGGCGGAGGCGAGCCCCAGGACGGCGACGATGTGCGCCCGGATCACCTCCACCATGATCCGCTCCGCCTCGGCGGCGGAACCGGACAGCAGCGACGCCGCCAGTCGGCCGGGGTCCTCCATGACCGCCTCGCCGCCCGCACCACCGGCGGGTGACGCCCCGTTGGGAGCGGCACCCGCGTGCTCCGCCGCCGGGCCCCCGCCGGACCGGGCGAACCCGTCCGACCAGCGGTAGACCTCCTTCAGCGCGCCCGTCTCCAGCAGTTCGCGCGTCCGGCGGCGCCGCACCTTCCCGCTGGTGGTCTTCGGCAGGTGGCCCGGTTTGAGGAGCGCCACCTCGCTCACGCCGACCTCGTGCGCGTCCCAGACGGCCTCGGCGATCGAGCGGGCGACGGCGTCCAGGTCGCCGTTGATCCGGCCGCCCACCACCTCGGCGGCGATCCCCACGCCCTCCGTGCCGTTCCCGGCCACCGGGAACGCCGCGACGCCCCGGGGCCGCAGCGCGTCGAGCCGTTCCACCGTCGCCTCGACGTCCTGCGGGTAGTGATTGCTCCCGCCGATCACGATGACGTCCTTGAGCCGTCCGGTCACGTACAGGCCGCCCTCGTGGAGGAAGCCCAGGTCGCCCGTCCTGCGGAAGGCGAGCCCGGGACGACCGGGCAGCGTGACCGTGGCGTCGGCCACGGCGCCGGTGGCGCTGTCCCAGTAGCCGCGGCTGACGTTCCTGCCCGCCACCCAGATCTCGCCGACCTCGCCCGAGGGGCACTCCCGGCCCGACTCGGGGTGCACGACGGCGACGGTCTGGCCCTCGCCCGGCGGCCCGCAGTCGACGACCACGTCACCCCGCTCGCCCGCGCCCGCCGGCACCGCGAAGCCCTCCCGCAGCCGGCCCCCGTCCACCACGACACCGGCCTCGCCCTCAAGGTCGCGCCCGGACACGTACAAGGTGGCTTCGGCCAGGCCGTAGCCCGGGTGGAAACTCGAACGCCGGAAGCCCATCGGGCGGAAGAACCGGGCGAAGTCCTCCATCGTCGACGCCCGGATCGGCTCGGCCCCGTTCCCCGCCGTCACCAGCGAGGAGAGGTCGATGCCCGACAGGTCGGCGCCGGGAACGGTCGCGCGCCGGAGGCAGACCTCGTAGCCGAAGTTGGGCGCCATGGTCGCCGTCGAACGGTACGTCGTGACGGCCCGCAGCCAGCGCAGCGGATCACGCAGGAAGGCCGACGGCGGCATCAGCACCGTCGTCGCGCCCGTGGACACCGGTGTGAGGATGCCGCCGATCAGCCCCATGTCGTGGAAGACCGGCAGCCAGCTCACCACGACCGCGTCGGCGTCGACCGAGAGCCGGCGCCTGAGCAGCGCGATGTTGTCCCCGAGGCTGTCGTGGGTCACCACCACGCCCTTGGGCGATCCCGTCGACCCGGACGTGTACTGGAGGAACGCGGTGTCGGCGGCGTCGGTCCGCCGGCCCCCGGGCACCACCGGCCCCCTCTCTCCGGGGTCGGCGGCGTCCACCGTCGCCCAGGGCCGGCCGAGGAAGGGTTCGCCGGGGCGCAGGCCCATCTGCCCGGCGGTCTCCGCGTCCGTCAGGAGGGCCGACGCGGCACAGTCCGCCAGGACGCCGTCCAGCCGGGCGGCCCGCCGCGCGTCCTGGGGCACCGAGACCGGTACGGCGACGATCCCCGCCGCCAGGCAGGCGAGGAAGGCCACCACGAACTCCGTACCGGACGGGAAGCACAGGACGGCCTGGCCGCCCGGTCCGACCGAGGCCGCCAGGTGGTCGGCGGTCCGCACCACGGCACGGTGCAGTTCGCCGTAGGTCATGCGTGCGCTCTCGTGCTCTCCGTCCTCCAGGAACACGAGCGCGGTGCGCTCCGGGGCCGTCTCGCCCCACCGGCGCACGGCATCGCTCAAGGTCACACCCTCGGGGGTGGAAGTGTCCGGCATCGTCCTCATTCCTCACGTACTGAGGCGCCGGCCGTTCGGACAGCGGGCACCGCCTCGTCTCGTCCGCGGCGCGCACCGCCTCCGTGGCCGCGCTCGCGTCAGTCGGTGTCCCGGGTCCGCGCCGGGCTCGCCGGCCGCATGTCCGTCCAGTGCGCGTCGACGTGGTCCACGCAGGACCGCCGGTCCGCGGGCCCGTGCACCCTCGTCCAGCCCGCCGGGAGGTCACCCCAGCCGGCGGGCCACAGCGCGTGCTGGTTCTCGTGGTTGACCACGACGGTGAAGGTGCCGTCCTCGTCGTCGAAGGGGTTGCTCACCGCGGGGTCCCGCCCTCGCCGCGGGGCGTACGGATCGCGTGGACGACGTAGGTGCGGATGTCGGGCGGGATGAGCGGGGAGAGGTCGACGGAGCACCGCATGCCCTGGCGGTCCAGGAGGGCGCGGATCGTGTCGAGCCGGCCGTCGAGGTCCTGCACCTCCATGATCACCTGGTCGATCCTCGGCCAGTCGGCGGGATCGATGCCCAGGAGCACGTCCAGTTCGGCGCCCTCGACGTCCACTTCCAGCAGGTCCACCCTCGGCTGTCCGCCGAGGAAGCTGGAGAGGCGGTCCACCCGGACGCGGTGCTCGTAGCCCGTGTGCTTCTCCTGCACGACCTCGCGCCCCTCGATGGGCGTCAGCACCGTCTTCTGCAATTCCTTCTGGGCGGGGTAGCGCGTCGAGTTCCCCGGGATCAGGGGATAGTAGGTGAACGGCACGTCCGGCTCGCGTACGGAACCCAGTGCGTGGTCGTCGACCAGCACATCCTCCAGTCCGTGCAGTGCCAGGTTCTTCCGCAGCATCTCCAGGGATTCCGGCATGGGTTCGAAGGCCATGATGGTGGCGTCCGGCCATTTCTGTTTCACGAAGACCGAGAAGAGGCCGATGTTGGCGCCCACGTCGACGACGAAGGGGCGGGGTGGGAGATCCACCTTGTCATAACAGCCGAGTTCGAATATCTCCTCGTACTGGAAGCGTGCTTCGTCCGGGCTCTGAGCGAAACACTTCAGCCCGTTGGCGAAGCTCACCAACTCGTAATCCGACATGTCCGAGCACCTCTCAGGCGGTGCACACCGGCCCGGTGACGGGGTCAGGGGCGGGTGGCGTGCACGACGTAGGTGAGCAGTTCCTCCGGCATCAAAGGGGCGGGCTCGACGACGGGAGGCAGCCCGTGGTCCCTCAGGAGGGAGGCGATGCCGTCGAGCCGTCCCTCCATGTCCTGGACCTCCAGGACCACTTGGTCGATCTTCCGCCAGTCGTCCGGGTCGAGCCCGAGGAGCACGTCGAGTTCCGCCCCCTCGACGTCCACCTTCAAGAGGTCGACGTGGTCCCGGTCGTCAAGGAAACGGGAGAGCCGCTCCACCGGGACGCGTACCTCGGTGCCTTCGTGCATCATCGTGGTGAAGGCGTGACCGAGGGTGGGAGTCAGGACCTTTTTCTGTAGCTCTTTCTCGCCGGGATGGCGGGTGGAATTGGCGGGGATGACCGGATAGTAGGTGAAGGGGACGTCCGATTCGGCTGCCGAGCCCAGGGCGCAGTTCTCCACGGTGACACCCTCCAGGCCGTGCAGTTCCAGGTTCATCCGCAGCGCGCCCAGCGATTCCGGCATCGGCTCGAAGGCCAGGATCTCGGCGTCCGGATTCCTCTGCTTCACATAGAGGGAGAACAGCCCGACATTCGCCCCCGCGTCGATGACGAAGGGGCGGGCGGGAAGGGTGACCCGGGCGTAGCACCCGTGCTCGAACATCTCTTCGTACTGAAAACGCGCTTCGGCCGGACTCTGGGTGTAGAAGCGGAACCCGTCGTCGAAACTCACCAGCTCGTATGGCGGCATGCCGGAGACCTCCCAGGGGTGGCGGATGCCGGCCGTGGTGACCCGCCCGCCGCCGGGCCTTCCCGCGCGCGCCGGCACGAGCGGGGCGGTGACCCGGCCCGCGCGGGGTGAGACGCCACGGCCCGGTCCGAACGAGGGAAGCATCGCAACGGGAGTTTGACGTTAAATGGATGAACGCTTGACGACCGGGGGTGTTCCGTCCCCGGTCGCCCGCTTCGTCCCCGGCCGTCCGCCGGAATCCGGGCCGGACGTGCCCATCGGTACGGCAGTACGGCAGTTACGGCAGTACGGCAGTACGGCAGTACGTCAATACGTCAGTACGGCAACGCGTCGGCCCGTCGGTACGCCGGGGCCGGTCAGCCCGTCAGCACCTCGCGGACGAAGGCGTTGGCGAACTTGCCCGCCGGGTCCAGCTCGCGCGTCAGCGCCCGGAAGTCGTCCAGACGGGGGTACCGCGCGCGCAGGACCGACGGCGGGGTCGTGAAGACCTTCCCCCAGTGCGGCCGGGCGTCGTAGGCGTCGAGCGCCGCCTCCACCCGCCGCACCACGGGCAGCACCGCCGCCATGTCCTCGACCCACGTGAAGTGCACGGCGAGGGTGTCCCGCCCGTGGGCCGGGCTCAGCCACTGCGCGTCGGCCGCCACCGCGCGCACCTCGCAGGTCTGGAGCACCGGCGCGACGCTCTCCCCGATCGCGTCCAGGGCGTGCAGCGCCTCCACGGCGTGGGCGCGCGGCATCAGGTACTCCGACTGCAACTCGGCACCGCTGCTGGGCACGAAGTCGGCGCGGAAGTGCGGCAGGCGCTCGTGCCAGGGCCCGGCCTCGCCGAACTGGCGGGTGCAGTTGACGCCGGGCATCCCCGGCACCGGGTGCATCGTCTCGGTGGCCGGCGTGCCCCAGCGGAACCGCGGCAGCGGCTGGTCGGTCCGCCGCTTGAACCACACCTGCCGGAAGCCCGGCCGGGACCAGTCGGTGAACAGGCTCACGCTGTACGCCGCCGACAGCACCGCCTCGACCTCGGCCGCGTCCATCCCGGCGAGCGGCACCTCGGTGAAGACGTGCTGCTCGACCCCGTAGGCCGGCTCCAGGTCCAGGGTGAGCGCGGTCACCACCCCGAGCGCGCCCAGGGAGGTGACCGCCCCGTCGAAGCGTTCCTCCCCGCGCCGCACGGTGAGTACGGAGCCGTCCGCCGTGACCAGCTCCACCTCCCGCACCGACGAGGCCAGCCCGCCGTTGCCCACCCCGGAGCCGTGCGTGCCGGTCGCCACCGACCCGGCGACGGAGATGTGCGGGAGGGACGCCATGTTGGCGAGCGCCAGCCCGTGGGCGTGGACCGTCCGGGCCAGCTCGGCGTAGCGGACGCCCCCGCCCACCCGTACGGTGCGGGCGGCCGTGTCGACGTCCGTCTCCGGCGGCAGGCCGGCCAGCGACAGCAGGACGCCCCCGGCGCCCGGTTCGGCGATCTCGTTGAAGGAGTGCCCGCTGCCCAGCACCCGCAGGCGCGCGCTCTCGGCGACCAGCGCCCGCAGCGCGCCGAGCGAGTGCGGGCGGTGCACTTCCTTCGCCGAGTAGGTGATGTTGCCCGCCCAGTTGGTCACGGTGTCGGTCATCGCGCCGCCCCTCCCTGAAAAGATCCGTTGACCGGGGAACCCCGGGGAATCCCGGCACACCGGGGGCGGCCCGGACCGGGCGGCCGGTCCGGAACCGGGAGTCCTCGCCGAACCTACCCCGGGCGGGTGAGGGCCCCCGCCCGGGTGGACGCGGCGGCGGGGGCATACCGTGAGAAGTCGAACGCAGGAGCCGGGAGGAGACACGGGATGGGCAGCCGTACCGCGCTGGTCGAGGATCTGATGGAGCGCTTTCCGCACGTACCGCGGGAGGCGGTCTTCAAGGAGGACCTGCTCCGCGGCGGGTTGGCCTTCGACTCCTCCGCGCTCAGCGACAACGAGGGCGGCGAGGTCAAGCCGAAGTCGTACTTCATCTTCTCCTTCGACCACGGCACCCTGCCGGAGCTGGGCGAGGCCGCGCTGCGCCGCCCGCCCGAGGAGATCATCCTCACCGGCGGCCCGTACGACCTGCGGCGCACCGTCGTCTCGGTCCGGGTGAACCCGTCCTCGCCCTACCGGGTCGCCGCGAACGAGGACGGCGTGCTCGGCCTCTACCTCGACGGCAAGCGCATCGCCGACGTCGGCGTGCCGCCGATGCCCGAGTACTACCGGCACACCCTCGCCAACGGGAAGTCGGTGATGGAGGTCGCCCCGACCATCCAGTGGGGGTACCTGATCTACCTGACCGTCTTCCGGGTCTGCCAGTACTTCGGCGCCAAGGAGGAGTGCCAGTACTGCGACATCAACCACAACTGGCGCCAGCACAAGGCGGCCGGCCGGCCCTACACCGGCGTCAAGGACGTCGACGAGGTGCTGGAGGCGCTGGAGATCATCGACCGGTACGACACCCAGAAGACGTCCACCGCCTACACGCTCACCGGCGGCGCCATCACCAAGACCGTCGGCGGACGCGACGAGGCCGACTTCTACGGCATGTACGCCAAGGCCATCGAGGAGCACTTCCCCGGCCGCTGGATCGGCAAGGTCGTCGCGCAGGCCCTGCCCAAGCCGGACGTGCAGCGCTTCAAGGACTACGGCGTGCAGATCTACCACCCCAACTTCGAGGTGTGGGACCGGCGCCTGTTCGAGCTGTACTGCCCCGGCAAGGAGCGGTACGTCGGGCGCGACGAGTGGCACCGCCGCGTCCTGGACTCGGCCGACGTCTTCGGCGCCCGCAACGTCATCCCGAACTTCGTGGCCGGCGTCGAGATGGCCGAGCCGTTCGGGTTCACCACGGTCGACGAGGCGATCGCGTCCACCACCGAGGGCCTGCGCTTCTTCATGTCGCACGGCATCACGCCCCGGTTCACCACCTGGTGCCCCGAGCCGACCACCCCGCTCGGCAAGGCCAACCCGCAGGGAGCGCCGCTGGAGTACCACATCCGGCTGCTGGAGGCGTACCGGGCCACGATGGACGACTTCGGCCTCTCCTCGCCCCCCGGCTACGGCCTGCCCGGCGCCGGCCGCGCGGTCTTCTCCGTCAGCTCCTTCATGGACAGCCTGCCGGCGGACGAACCCGTCGAGGCGTAGCCGCGGACGCGCCGCGCGGGCGGTCCCGGCACCGCCCGCCGGCGCACGGGCGGGGCGCTTGTCAGGCGCCCCGCGGACATGGCAAGCTCGGCGCTTGCCGCGAGGCCCCCCGCACCCTTCTCCGTGCGGTGCACCGGCCTCGTCCCGTGGACGCAGGAGTCCGATGCCCGACCTGCCGAGCCGCCCCCAGGAAGCCGCCGAGGCCGCGCTGCCGGCCGTCTGCCGCGACACCGTGCTCTCCTACGCGGGCCTGTGCGCCGCCGGCCCCGACGCCGCCGGACGGCTGGCCACCGAGGCGTTCGCGCGCGGCGCCCGCGAGATCCGCGCCGGCGGCACCGACCCGGCAGCCCGCCGCCCGCCCCGGCTGCCCGCCGCCCCGCTGCTGCTGACCGCCGTCCGCACCACCGCGGCCGACTGGGAGGCCGCCGGACGCGGCGACGAACTCGCCCCCGGATTACGGCGATGGCTCGCCTCGCGGCAGGCCGCCCGGTACACCGGACCGCCCCAGGGACGCCCCCTCGCGCTGCGCGCCCTGCGCGACATGCGCCCCGCCGACGCCGAACTGCTGTGGCTGGCCGACGTGGAGGCGCTGCCGCTGGCCGTGGTCGCCCGCCGCCTCGGCCTCGACCCGGACACCGCATCCGACGAACTCGCCGAAGCGCGCGAGCTGTTCAGGGAACGCTGCCGGCGCGGCCACGCCGACGCCCCGCCCGCCCCCGGCTGCCGCCGCTACACCGGACTGCTGGACGCCGTCACCCGCACGCCCGGCATCGACGTCCCCGACGACCTCGCCCGCCACCTGGCCGACTGCACCGGCTGCGCGGACGCCGCCGCCTGCCTGCGCCCGCCCGGCCCCGCGCTGCCCGTCGCCCTCGCCGACGGCGTCCTCGGCTGGGGCGGCCGGGCCCACGTGGAACGCCGCCGCCGCGCCGCCGAACGCCGTCCCGGCCCCGCCCTGCCCGCGCCGGGGGAGGACGGCGACCGCCGGCGCTCACGCCGGGTGCGCGCCGGGCTCCTCGCCACGGCCGTCCTGGTCTCCCTGCCGGCGCTCGCCGTCTCGCTGCGGCCCTTCGGCGGCGACGACCCCGGCACCCCCGCGCCCCGGGACGGCGACGACCGGCGTGCCGTGGCCGCCGCCCGTCCCTCCCCGCCGGACCCGGTCGCCCGGACCTCGCCCGACCTGGGCGAGGCGCCCGTGGAGGCCACCACGGCCGCGCCTGAGACCCCCGACCCGCCCACCAGCGCCGCGCCGCCCCCGCCCTCCGCGCCCTCCGCGCCCGCGCCCCGGACGACCGCCACCCCCCGCGACGCCGCACCCGACCCGGCCCCGGCACCCGGCATGACCGCGCCGCCCGCCTGCCGCGTGCGCTACCAGCTCGTCAACCAGTGGGCCGACGGCTTCCAGGCCACCGTCACCGTCACCTCCGACACGGCCCTCGACTCCTGGGACGTCGCCTGGACCTTCCCCGACGGCCAGCGCATCGGCCAGATGTGGGACGCGGTCCACGCCCAGGACGGCGACCGGGTCACGGCCGGCGCCACCAGCTACAACCAGGACGTCCCCGCCGGCGGGCGCATCGCCTTCGGCTTCGTCGCCACCTGGCACGGCGCCAACTCCCCGCCGCCCGGCTTCACCCTCAACGGCCGGGCCTGCGCGACGGGCTGACCGGCCGTCTGCCGCGGGCCAGTCTGCCGCTCTGCCTCCGGGCCGGTCCGCCGCTCTGCCCTCGGTCTGGTCCGCCGTTCCGCCTTCGGTCCGGTCCGCCGTTCCGCCTCCGGGCCGGTCCGCCGTTCCGCCCTCGGTCCGGTCCGCCGTTCCGCCTCCGGGCTGGTCCGCCGTTCCGCCTCCGGGCCGGTCCGTCGCTCTGCCCTCGGTCCGGTCCGCCGTTCCGCCTCCGGGCTGGTCCGCCGTTCCGCCTCCGGGCCGGTCCGCCGCTCTGCCCTCGGTCCGGTTCTCCGCTCCGCCTCCGGGCCGGTTCCCCGCTCTGCCCTCGGGCCGGTCCGCAGCCCGTCGCGGGCCGGTCCACCGCTTGCCGCAGCCGATCCGCCGCGCCCGGAAAACCCGTTGAGTGCCGCGGCCCCCCGTGGCTACGGTGGCGGCACGTCACACGGCGGCCCGCCGGCCGCCGTGTCCCACCGTGTGCGCAGAGGAGGTGCCGACCGATGGCCGTCGTCACGACGGGCGCTGTCGCCCGTACCCCGGAATCCGTCAACTCCACCTCCGTGGCCACCGGCTGACACCCACACACCTTTCTCGCCGCCGTACCGCCGGGTACGCGCGGGCGCCGGGGCCACCCTCGTGAAGGGTCACCCTTGACCAGCTCTTCCGCACACTCCGCTCCGTCCGCCGCGCTCGCCCCGTACGGCTGGGACGAGGACTGGGCCGACGCGTTCGCCCCGTACGCCGCCCGGGGACTGATCCCCGGCCGCGTCACCCGGGTCGACCGCGGCCGGTGCGACGTGATCACCGCCGACGGCACGGTGCACGCCGACACCGCCTTCGTCACCCCGCACGACCCGCTGCGCGTCGTCTGCACCGGCGACTGGGCCGCCGTCGACCCCGACGGCACCCCCCGTTACGTCCGGGCCTGCCTGCCGCGCCGTACCGCCTTCGTCCGCTCCACCTCCTCCAAGCGGTCGGACGGCCAGATCCTCGCCGCCAACGCCGACCACGCGGTGATCGCCGTCTCGCTCGCCGCCGACCTCGACCTCGCCCGCGTCGAACGCTTCCTGGCACTCGCCTGGGAGTCCGGCGCACAGCCCGTGGTCGTCCTCACCAAGGCCGACCTGGTCACCGACCCCGTCACCCTGGCGCACCTCGTGCGGGACGTGGAGACCAGCGCGCCCGGCGTGCCGGTGCTGCCCGTCAGCGCCGAACACGGGCAGGGCACCGACGCCCTGGCCGCGGTCGTCGCCGGCGGCAGCGCCGTCCTGCTCGGCCGGTCGGGCGCCGGCAAGTCCACCCTCGCCAACGCGCTGCTCGGCACGGAGACCCAGACCGTCCGGCACGTCCGCGACGTCGACGGCAAGGGACGGCACACCACCACCACCCGGAACCTGCTGCCCCTGCCCGGCGGGGGAGTCCTCATCGACACCCCCGGACTGCGCGGCGTCGGCCTCTGGGACGCGGGCGCCGGCGTCGGGCAGGTCTTCGCCGAGATCGAGGAGCTGGCCCGCCGCTGCCGGTTCCACGACTGCGCGCACACCGGCGAACCCGGCTGCGCGGTGCTCGCCGCCGTCGACGCCGGGCACCTGCCGCCGCGGCGGCTGGACAGCTACCGCAAGCTGGTCTGGGAGAACCGGCGCATCGTCGCCAAGACCGACGCCCGCCTGCGGGCCGAGATCCGCAAGGAGGGCAGGCGCCGGGGCGCCGAGGGCCGCGCCGCGATGGCCGCGAAGAGGGGGCGCCTGAGGTGACCGGCGAGGCGGGCCGCCTCCGGCCGGGACGGCGGTCCGCACGCCCCGGACGGCTCCGCCTCCGGTGACCCGCGACGCGATGTCCGAATCCCGCCAGCCGTGACCCCCGGGCGGGCGGAGACTGGAGGGGTGACGCAGTACGAGGACACCAGGTACGAGGCCGTACGCAGCCGGGACGCCCGCTTCGACGGGGAGTTCTTCTTCGCCGTGCGGACCACCGGCATCTACTGCCGGCCGAGCTGCCCGGCGGTCACCCCGAAACGGGACAACGTACGGTTCTACCGCACCGCCGCCGCCGCGCAGGGCTCGGGATTCCGGGCCTGCCGGCGGTGCCGGCCGGACGCCGTGCCCGGCTCCGCCGAATGGGACGCCCGCGCCGACACCGTCGGCCGGGCCATGCGGCTCATCGCGGACGGCGTCGTCGACCGCGAGGGCGTCCCCGGCCTCGCCGCCCGCCTCGGCTACAGCGCCCGCCAGGTGCAGCGCCAGCTCACCGCCGAGGTCGGCGCGGGACCCGTCGCCCTCGCCCGCGCCCAGCGGGCCCACACCGCGCGCATCCTGCTCCAGACCACCGCGCTGCCGGTCACCGAGATCGCCTTCGCCTCCGGCTTCGCCAGCGTCCGCCAGTTCAACGACACCGTCCGCGCCGTCTACGCGACCACCCCGAGCGGGCTGCGCGCCACCGCCCCGGCCCGCGACCGCGCCTGGCGCCGGGCGGGCGCCCCCGCCGCCGGTATCCCGCTGCGCCTCGCCCACCGGGGCCCCTACCAGGCAGGACCCGTCTTCGACCTGCTCCGGAGCGAGGCCGTCCCCGGCATCGAGGAGGTCACCGGCCCACCCGGCCGGCGCACCTACCGGCGCACCCTGCGCCTGCCCCACGGCACCGGCACCGCCGCCGTCGACGAACGCCCCCGCGCCGGCGCCCCCCGGACCGGCGGCTGGCTCGACGCCCGCCTCCACCTCACCGACCTGCGCGACCTGACCACCTCCGTCCGGCGGCTGCGGCGCCTGTTCGACCTGGACGCCGACCCCTACGCCGTCGACGAGCGGCTCGGCGCCGACCCCCGGCTCGCCCCGCTGGTCGCCGCCCGCCCCGGACTGCGCTCGCCCGGCACCGCCGACCCCGAGGAACTCGCCGTCCGCGCCCTCACCGGCCGGGCCGGCGCCGAACGCCTGGTCCGCCGGTACGGCAAACGGCTGGACGCCCCCGACGGCACCCTCACCCACCTCTTCCCCGAACCGGCCGCCCTCGCCGCCGGGGAGGACGGCACCCTCGGCGCGCTCGCCGCCGCCCTCGCCGACGGCACCGTCCGCCTCGACCCCGGGGCCGACCGGGAGGAGAGCGCGCGGGCCCTGCTCGCGCTGCCGGGGCTCGACGCCGCCGCCACCGCCGTCATCCGCACCCGCGCCCTCGGCGACCCGGACGTCGCCCCGCCCGGCGAGGACGCCCCCGACACCTGGCGCCCCTGGCGTTCCTACGCCGTCCGCCACCTGCGTACCGACCGGGACCGGCGGGACGCGCCCCCGGGACCGGACGCCGCACCATGAACCCGACCCATCCGACCGGAGCCGACGACACCATGACCCCCACCTTCCCTACCCTCCCCACCACGTCCCTTCCCGCGCCCCGCCCGGCGTACTGGACCGAGACCGACAGCCCCGTCGGCCGGCTCCTGCTCACCGCCGACCCCGACGGCGCCCTGACCGCGCTCGCCGTACCCGGCGGGAAGACCGTCCCCGACCTCACCGGCGCCCGCCGGGACGCCGGGCCCTTCCGCGAGGCCGAGGCACAGCTCGCCGCCTACTTCGCGGGCGACCTGAAGCGGTTCCGGCTGCCGCTGCGCAGCTTCGGCACCGACTTCCGCCGACGCGTCTGGGCCGCCCTCGACGCGGTCCCGTACGGCACGACCACCACCTACGGCGAGATCGCGGCCCGCGCCGGCGCCTCCCGCGCCGCGGTACGCGCCGTCGGCGGGGCCATCGGCGCCAACCCGCTGCTCATCCTGCGCCCCTGCCACCGGGTGATCGGCGCCGACGGCTCCCTGACCGGCTACGCGGGCGGCCTCGACCGCAAGACCCGCCTCCTGGCGCTGGAGGCTAGCCCGCCAGCACCGCCCCCAGCCACGCGCCCGTGACCAGCAGACACGCGAACAGCTCGGTCAGCAGTCTCAGGCCGCCCGAGCGCATCGCCGTCCGCAGCGCCGCCATCGCCTCCCCGTGCCCGCCCAGCCGCAGCCGCTCCGCGAGGTAGACCCCGCCCAGGAAACCCGGTACGGCCCCGAGGACCGGTACCACCACGAAACCGGCCACCGCCCCGACACCGGCGTACACCGTGACCCGGGGCGTCAGGCGCCGGCCGCGGGGCCGCCGGGGAGGCAGCGTCCAGCGCACCGCCTGCGCCAGCAGCAGCACCGCCGTCGCACCCATCAGCACCGTCCACGACAGCGTCCGCGGGTCCTTCAGCGCCCACCACAGGACCCCGGCCCACACCAGCCACGCCCCCGGCACGCCGGGCAGCAGCACGCCGCACAGCCCGAGCAGGATGACCAGGCCGGACAGCAGGAGGTCCCACGCTCCCATCAGTCCAGGGTGCCCGAGTCCGGCCCGCCCCGCAGAACTCGCCGGTGCCCGGCCGGAGGGGCCCGCGGGTCAGCGGCCCCGGGCCACCCAGCCCCGCTCGTACGCGTGCCAGCCGAGCTGGAGCCGGGTCGTCACCCCGGTCAGCTCCATCAGCCGCTTCACCCGCCGCTGCACCGTCCGCAGCCCGAGGTCGAGCTGTTTGGCCACGCTCGCGTCCGTCAGCCCGGCCAGCAGCAGCGACAGGATCTCCAGGTCCGTGCCGTCCGGGCCCTCCGGCCGCTGCTCCCGTACGCCCGAGGCGCCCAGGCGCAGCGGCAGCGCGTCCCGCCACACCACCTCGAAGAGGCCCGACAGCAGCTCCAGCAGCCCGTCGGCGTGCACGACCAGCGCCGCCGGCTCCGCCGAGTGCGTGGTGAGCGGCACCAGCGCCAGCGAACGGTCGGCCATCACCAGCTTGGTCGGCACCCGGTCCGCCACCCGTACCTGCTCCTCGCGGTCGAGCGCCGCCGTCAGCTCCGCGATGCCCGCCGGCTGGTCCAGCACCGCCCGCTCCACCACCACCCGGTAGCGCACCCCGCGCCCCACGGCCTGCTCCTCGGCGTGGTTCTCCACCCCGGTCACGGCCACCGGATCGCCCGTGACCAGCGCGCACACCTCCTCGCTCGCACCCAACTGGAGCTGGAGGAAACGCCGGGCCACCGCCGCCGTGCCGACCACCACTTCCACCAGGTCGTGCACCGCGGGCTCCGCCGCCACCGCCCGGTACTCCTCCGCCAGCAGCGCCGCCGCCAGCTCCGCCTTCTCCAGCTCGTGCCGCTGCTGGGTGAGGAGCGCGCCCAGCGCCACGCCCGGGGGAGCGGCCACCCAGCGGCCCGGCCGGGCCGGGGACTGCGCGGCGAGCCCGCTCTGCTCCAGCCCGCGCAGCGCCCGCTCGGTGTCCCGCTCGCCGAGCGCCAGCCGCCGCGCCAGATCGGACACGTCCGCCGCACCCACGGACACCAGCGCCCGGTACGCCGACTCGTGCGCGTCCTCCAGCCCCAGCACTCCCAGCATCCGGCGACGTCCCTCCGACAAGCCCCATGGTCCGTACGGGCGTGCCGGCCTCCGTGGCGGAAAACGGCCACGGCGCAAACCCGCCCGTGGACATCATCGCCGTACCGGTGGTCACTCTGCCAAGGTGGCGGGGCCGGGCGGTCCTCCCGTGGGGGGTGGGGCCGCTCGGCCCCCCGCGTGCGGCCGGCGGGTGGGGAAGTCCGGCGGGATTTCCCGATGCCGGTTTTCCGGGCGCCCCGGCGGTGGACAATCAGGGACATGAGCCAGCAGGGGGGAAGGCCCACCGGTCCGGCGGACGACTGGTGGACGCAGTTGTACGACGATTCCACCGGTGACACGGGCGCCACGCCCACACCGGACACGCTCGACGACCGCTTCACCTCGGCGGCCCACACGGTCCGCCCACCCCGGGGAACCCCCGGGGCGGCTGCGCCGTCCGGCGAGGGGGCGGCTGCGCCGTCCGGCGCGAACCCCGCCGCGGCGGAGGGCGCGAGCGCCGGTGCGGCGGACGGTGACCGGGCGGGTACGGACCCGAGGGAGCAGCCCTCACCGCCGAGCCCGCCCCGCACGGAGCCACCGCCGTCGGGGACGCCGCGTGCGGAGGTGCCCCGCGCGCAGGCGCCTTCGCCCGGAGGTGACCGGGCGGACGGGACTTCGCCGGGGGCGCCCCGCGCGCAGGCGCCTTCGCCTGGCGGCGACCGGGCGGGCGGGGGGACTTCGCCCGGCGGTGACCGTGACGATCCGGCTCCGCCTCGGGAGGACCGGCGTGACGCCGCCCCCTCTCCGACGGACCCGCGTGAGCCGGTGCCGCTCCCCGCCAACGGCTCCCGTCCCGGCCCCGTCCCGCCCGCCTCGGGCGGTGGGCGCCGGACCGGGCGCGTCGATCCTCCGCACGCGCCCGGGGCACCCGACAGCGCCCCGCCCTGGTGGGTGACGCCCGAGCCGCCCGCGTTCACCGACCCCCGCGTCCCCGGCGGCGGCGACCGGCCACCGGGCCCTGCCGCCGACCCGAGCCGCGCCGCCGTACCCCCTGCCGCCGAACCCCCGTCGGACGCACATCCCACGGACGCGCCCCGCGCCGCCGCGCCTCCTCGGGACACGCCCCCCACGGACGCCCCCCGCGCCGCCGCGCCCCCTCCGGGCGCTCCCCCCACCACCGCACCCCCCACCCCGCCCCCCGGTGCCGGGCCCACCTTGCCGCGGGTGTTCGGGGTGTGGGGCGGGCAGCCTCCGCCTCCGCCGTCCGTGGACGGGCCGCCGTTGCCGCCCCCGCCGCCTCCGTTCGTGCCCGCCCAGGCGCCCGCGCCCCCCGTCGCCGGCGGACCGGCCTCCGTCAGGGGACGGGACCACGTGGGGTCCGGCCCGCCCACCTACGACCCCGAGCCGACCGCGTTGCCGCCCGCCCACCCCGACCACCTGGACGCCCTGGTGCCGGACACGGTGCTGGACGGCGCCCGGTACGGGCCCTGCACGCTGCGGGCCGCCTCCGTGCGCGGGGACTCCGCCCGCTACCGGGGCGATCCGCGGCGCGACGCGCTGCTCGTCGCCCGGTTCGGCGCCGGCGAGCAGGGGCTGCTGCTGGTGGCGATGGCGAGCGGCACCCGCGCCTCGGGGGCCGCGCACCTCGCCGCGGCCGAGGCGTGCCGGTGGATCGGCCGGGCCGTGGGCCACAGTCAGGCCCGGCTCGCCGAGGACCTGCGGGCCGCGCGCCGCGGGGACCTGAAGTCGGGCCTGCACCGCCTCACCGACCGCAGCCTCGGCCGGCTCCGCGCGAGCGCCGCCGAACAGGGCCTGGACCCGGGGGAGTACACGGCGAGCCTGCGCTGTCTGCTGCTGCCCGCCGACCCGGCGTGCCGTACGCGGGTGTTCTTCGGCGTCGGCGACGGCGGCCTGTTCCGGCTGCGCGACGGCGCCTGGCAGGACCTGGAGCCGTACCCCGTCACCCCCGGCGGCGGCCTGCCCCGTACCGACCCGCGCCTCGCCCCGCCCCCGCCGCCACCGCCTCCGCCGCCCCCGCCGGGAGGCCCGGCCGTACCGCCGCCCCGCGCGCCCTTCCGGTTCCGCGCCTCCGTAGCCCGCCCGGGTGACGTCCTCCTGATGTGCACCGCGGGTCTGGCGGAGCCGCTGCGCGACGAGCCGGAACTTCCCGAACTCCTCGCCCGGCGATGGTCCGCGCCGACCCCGCCCGGTCTCGCCGGATTCCTCACCGACAGCGGCATACGGGTCAAGGGCCACGCCGACGACCGCACCGCCGCGGCGCTCTGGGAGGCGTGACGCCCTCCGCTGTGCCTCCATGGAGCCGGGGGATCGACGGCGACCGAAGGGGCACACGGAGAGTCATGGCCAAACAGAACGTCGCGGAACAGTTCGTCGACATCCTCACCCGCGCCGGAGTCGAACGCCTCTACGGGGTCGTCGGCGACAGCCTCAACCCGGTCGTGGACGCCGTGCGCCGCAACCCCGCCATCGACTGGGTGCACGTGCGGCACGAGGAGACCGCCGCCTTCGCCGCCGGCGCGGAGGCCCAGATCACCGGGAAGCTGACCGCGTGCGCCGGTTCCTGCGGCCCCGGCAACCTGCACCTCATCAACGGGCTCTACGACGCCCACCGTTCCATGGCCCCCGTGCTCGCCCTCGCCTCCCAGATCCCCTCCAGCGAGATCGGCCTCGGCTACTTCCAGGAGACCCACCCCGACCGGCTCTTCCGCGAGTGCAGCCACTACAGCGAGCTGATCTCCAGCCCGCAGCAGATGCCCCGGCTGCTCCAGAGCGCGATCCAGCACGCCGTCGGCCAGGGCGGCGTCAGCGTCGTCGCCCTGCCCGGCGACATCGCCGGGGAGCCCGCGCCGGAGAAGCCGGTGGAGACCGCCCTCGTCACCTCCCGGCCCACCGTCCGCCCCGGCGACGAGGAGATCGACCGGCTGGTGCGGCTCATCGACGACGCCGACAAGGTCACCCTGTTCTGCGGCAGCGGTACCGCGGGGGCCCACGCCGAGGTGATGGAGTTCGCCGGGAAGATCAAGTCCCCGGTGGGCCACGCCCTGCGCGGCAAGGAGTGGATCCAGTACGACAACCCGTACGACGTCGGCATGAGCGGACTGCTCGGCTACGGCGCCGCCTACGAGGCCACCAACGAGTGCGACCTGCTGATCCTCATCGGCACCGACTTCCCGTACAACGCCTTCCTGCCCGACGACGTGAAGATCGCCCAGATCGACGTACGGCCGGAGAACCTGGGCCGGCGTTCCCAGTTGGACCTCGCGGTGTGGGGCGACGCGAAGGAGACGCTGCGCTGCCTGATCCCCCGGGTGAAGGAGAAGAAGAACCGCCGCTTCCTCGACCGGATGCTGAAGAAGCACGCCGACGCGCTGGAGGGCGTGGTCAAGGCGTACACCCGCAAGGTCGACAAGCACGTGCCGATCCACCCGGAGTACGTGGCCTCCGTACTCGACGAGGTCGCCGCCGACGACGCGGTGTTCACCGTGGACACCGGCATGTGCAACGTGTGGGCCGCCCGGTACATCTCGCCCAACGGGCGCCGTCGGGTGATCGGTTCCTTCTCGCACGGCTCGATGGCGAACGCGCTGCCGATGGCGATCGGGGCGCAGTTCACCGACCGGCACCGGCAGGTGGTCTCGATGTCCGGCGACGGCGGATTCACCATGCTGATGGGCGACTTCCTCACCCTCGTCCAGCACGATCTGCCGGTGAAGGTCGTCCTCTTCAACAACTCCTCGCTCAGCATGGTCGAGTTGGAGATGCTGGTCGCGGGCATGCCCTCGCACGGGGTGGTCAACAAGAACCCGGACTTCGCCGCCGTCGCCGAGGCGTGCGGTGTCTTCGGCGTGCGGGTGGAGAAGCCCAAGGAGCTGGCCGGGGCGCTGAAGGCGGCGTTCAGGCACAAGGGCCCGGCCCTCGTGGACGTCGTCACCGATCCCAACGCGCTCTCCATCCCGCCGAAGATCCGCAGTGAGATGGTCACCGGGTTCGCCCTGTCCGCCTCGAAGATCGTGCTGGACGGCGGGGTCGGCCGGATGCTCCAGATGGCCCGCTCCAACCTCCGTCACGTCCCGCGTCCGTAGCCGGTCCGCCACCGCACGGAACCGGCCACTTCGCCCCGGCCGTGGCCGAGCAAACGTGTGCCGTCCCTCCGGCAGGACTGCCAGGGGCCCGTATCGGGCAGGGATCTCCCGGGTACGCGTACGAGTCCGAGAGGGACCCGAGGAGCCCCGAGGCGGAGCCGGGAGATCCGGCGGGCCGGGGCGACCGACGAGAAGGGACACCGACATCGCCACGCGGACGGGGGACATGGAGAGGCAGGCGGTACCACGACTCAGGCGCAGACTGGGCCGCGAGGACCCGCGGGCGGTGCCCGACGCCCGCCGGGCGCTGCGCGAACTGCTGCGGCACTGGGGCAAGCCGGGACGGTCGCAGACCGCGGAGCTGCTCACCAGCGAACTGGTCACCAACGCCCTGGTCCACACCGGGGACGACGCGGTGCTGACGGCCGCGCTCGGCCCGCGCGGACTGCGGGTGGAGGTACGGGACTTCGCCGTCTCGCCGCCCCGGCCCCGGCCGGCGGGACCCCACGAGGGCACGGGCGGGCGGGGACTGGTGCTGGTCCGCTCCCTCGCCGGCTCCTGGGGAGTGCGGCGGCACCCGGTCGGCAAGTCGGTCTGGTTCGAACTGGACCCGGAGGAACCGGACGGGGAAGCGGCCACGGAAGCGGCCGGGGACCCGGACGCGGAGTGGGCCGGGTGACCTGAGGCCGGGAACGCCGAAGGGGCGTGACAGGTGGTCACGCCCCTTCGTGGCGGCCGTGCGCGGCGCTGTCGCCGCCGGGTCGCCCTAACCGAACTGCTGCTCCAGGTCCTTGAGCTTGCGCTCCAGCGAGTCCAGGCGCGGCAGGGCCTGGGTGTCGTCCTCCGCGGTGAGGTCGACGGTCATGGCGTCAGCGGCTCCGCTGCGCACCGGCTGGAGGGAGGGACGCTGGGGTACGGGCGGAAGCTGCTCGGACGCCTGTATGGCAGGCTCCGCTGCGGTGCGGTCGGAGCCTCGCTCCACCGTCTGCACCTCCACCTCGACCTGTCGTCCGCCGCCGCCCCGGCCCGGCCAGCCCCGGTGACCGCGGCTGATCGCCTTGATGCGGGCCCGCTCCAGACGCTCGTGGTCGCGCCGCCGCAGCCGGTCCTCCTCCTTGCGGCGCCGGTCGTCGCGCACCTCCTCGACCGCCTCGTCCAGACTGCGCACGCCCTCCAGGAGCATCAGCGACCAGGCGCGGTAGGTCTCGCGGGGGGCCCGCAGCCAGCGCACGATGCGGATCTGCGGCAGCGGACGCGGCACCAGGCCCTGTTCGCGCAGCGCGGCCCGGCGGGTCTGCTTCAGGGCGCGGTCGAAGAGGACCGCCGCCGAGAGGGACATGCCCGCGAAGAAGTGCGGGGCGCCCGCGTGCCCGAGGCCCCTGGGCGCGTGCACCCAGTTGAACCACGCGGCGGCGAAGGCGAAGGTCCACACGAGTATGCGGGAGCCGAGCGCCGCGTCACCGTGGCTGGCCTCGCGCACCGCGAGCACGGAGCAGAACATCGCCGCCCCGTCCAGCCCGAACGGCACCAGGTACTGCCATCCGTCGCTCAGGCCGAGGTTCTGCTCGCCGAAGCCGACCAGCCCGTGGAAGGAGAGCGCGGCGGCGACCGCCGCACAGCAGAAGAGCAGGATGTAGGAGACGGTGCCGTAGAGCGCCTCCTTGCGCCGGCGCCGCTCCTCGGCGCGCTCCCACGAATCGTCCGCGCCCGCGTCCTTGCCCGAGGATCGCTTGCCGCGCGCCAGCACCGCGACCGCCGCCAGCATGCCCAGGAGCAGCACGGCGCCCGGAAGCAGCCAGTTCAGCGATATGTCGGTCAATCTCATCTGGGGGTCCCTTGCATTGGGATAGGGCGTAACGCCCGCCATGGTGGCCCAAACCCACCGGCCCTCAGGGGGTTTCGGGACAAGAGGCCGCCAAGGGAGTGCGAGGGGGTGCCCAGGGCGGCGATCTGCTCGAACTGCCGCATGAGGGGCGGGAGTTGAGTTCGGATAAGACTACCCGTACGGGTGGTTCCGCGGAAAGTTCCCGCGACACGTGGGAAATTTGTGAAACAACCCGGACGGATCTTAGCCGACCCCGGTGCCGCACCGTACCCGAGGGGCAGTCAACCCGTCACGGCGAGCAGCTTGTTGACCCGCTCGGTGTCACAGGTGCGCGGACAGGTGGCGCAGGTGTCCTCGGGGCGCACCGTGTAGAACATGCAGCAGCTCGCCCGGTCCCGGGTGTGCAGCGGCTCGCCGTCCGGCCCGGTCAGCTCCCGGAAGGCCGCCGTGCCGACGTACGGCGCGGTCGCCCCCGGCAGCAGCAGCTCCAGCTCCCGCCGGGCGCGCTCCTGCTCGCCGAGGAGATGGGCGACGTACCAGAGCCCCTCGACCACCTCGTCGGTGGCCATGCCCCACAGGGCGCGTCCGCGCCGCCGCGTCCGCGGCCCGAACCCGGCGAGCACCGGCTCCAGGTGCTCGGCGACCGCCGCGCGCACCTCGGCGCGCAGCGCCTCCTCGCCGGCGACCACCCGGGCGCCGGGCAGCGCGGCGGCCGGATCGCCGGGCAGGCAGGCGAAGCCCGCCGGGCGGGCCGCCAGCCGGCCCAGCGCGAGGCCGGGGGCGGTGCGGTCGTAGGCCACGTTCGCCACCGGGTAGCGCGGGACCCTGCGGTGCAGGAACCATGGCACGGTGATCAGCAGACAGGCCGGCCAGGCGTACCGGTGCAGACCGAAGCTCGCGACCACGTCCGGCCGGGCTCGCTGCCCGTAGTCCCGCAGCACCTGGGCGTCGTCCCAGGCCAGGAAGGACTCCAGGACCGCCCCGCCCGCCGCGAGCCCCCCGGCCGGCGTCCAGCCGCCGCCCGTCGGGAGCCCGTCCCCCGCGGCCGGCTCCGTCACGGCCAGTCCCGGCAGCACCTGCGACAGGCGCGCGTACGACTCCGCGACGGCCGAGCGGGGGCGAGGCATGGGGGACCACCGATCCACGTCAGGGCTGCGGAGCAAGGGACACCACGACGGACAGTCAGAGGTAAGCCTTACCTTACCGACAATCCGTGCGATGTGAAGAGACGGGGCCCGTGCCCTTATCGTGCTTGACGCAGGAGAGACAACCCGCCGTAATGACCCCAAGTACCGAAACGTCCGTTCACAGGAGGACGCCGTGAAGCCGAGCGCGCAGCTCCCCGCCCCGCCGGGGACCGAGCGGAGCCGCACCCCGGCACCGGCCCGGGTCCCCGCCCAGCCCGGCGCCGCGGACCGCCACCCGGTCCGCCGCCGTGAGGAGGGCGCCGAGGACCCGTCGGACGGCGCCGCCCGCGGCGAACACGTCCACGCGGAACCCCCGCTGCCCGCCCCGCGCGCCCCGGTCCGGCGCTCCTCCGTGCGCGGACAGGTCCTCGCCGCCCTGCGCACCGCGCTCACCGCCGGCGAACTGCGCCCCGGCGAGGTCTACTCGGCGCCCGCGCTCGGCGAACGGTTCGGCGTCTCGGCCACCCCCGTGCGCGAGGCGATGCAGCAACTCGCCCTGGAGGGCGCCGTCGAGGTGGTGCCCAACCGGGGCTTCCGCGTCGTCCGCCGCGGTGCCCGGGAGCTGGCCGAACTCGCCGAGGTCCGCGCCCTGATCGAGGTCCCCGTCCTGCTGCGGCTGGCCCGGACCGTGCCCGCCGAACGCTGGGCCGAACTGCGCCCGCTCGCCGAGGCCACCGTCCGGGCCGCCCTGGCCGGCTGCCCGGTCGCCTACGCCGAGTCCGACCGCGCCTTCCACCACGCCGTCCTCGCCCTGACCGGCAACGAGCAGCTCGTCCGCATCGCCGCCGACCTGCACCGCCGCGCCCAGTGGCCACCCGCGGGCACCCCCACGGCCCGCGGCCGGGCCGACCTGATCGCCGACGCCCACCAGCACACGGCCCTGCTGGACGCGCTCGTCACCGGCGACACGGAACTGGTACGCGCCCTGGCCGGCGACCACTTCGGCGCCGCCACGCCCTGACCCCTCCCGCCGGCCGGTCCCCGGCGACGGCGAAGGCCGCGGCCGGCCCCGGAGGGCACGACCGCGGCCTTCGCGTCGCGGACGCCGGTCCGCTACGAGACCTCCTGCCGCTCCGCCTGGCGCGGCGGCGTCTTCGCGGCGGCCCGGTCCCCCCGGCCGCCCGAGGCACGGCGGGCGGCCCGCTGGTCCAGCTCGACCGAGAGCGGCGCCGCCGTGAACACCGAGGAGTACGTACCGACCACCACGCCGATCAGCAGCGCGAGGGCGAAGTCGGTGAGCGAGTCCTCCGCGAGCACCGCCAGCGAGGCGAGGATCAGGATCGCGCCCATACCCGTGTTGATCGTCCGGGGCAGGGTCTGCAGGATCGCCCGGTTCATCAGCTTGTCCATCGGCGTCTTGCGCTCGGTCCCCAGCAACTCCCGGATGCGGTCGAAGAGGACCACGGAGTCGTTGACCGAGTAGCCGATGACGGTGAGCAGCGCCGCCAGGAACACGCCGTCGATCGGCTTGCCCAGCCACGCGAAGACACCGACGAGGATGACCACGTCGTGCGCGAGCGCGCTCACCGCCGAACTGCCGAACAGCCAGCGGAAGCGGAACGCGAGGTACAGCAACTGCGCGCCGAGCGCCAGGCCGAGCGCGATCAGCGCGTCCCGGCGCAGCTCGTCACCGAGGCTCGGGCCGATCAGCTCGTCGCGGATCAGCTCCGTCTTGCCGCCCAACTCGTTCACCGTCTTGGTGACGGTGGCCGCCTCCGCGTCGGTGAGCGGCTCGGTGCGCACGGTCAGGCCGTTGTCGCCCGAGGTCTGGACGACCGCGCGCGGGAAGCCCGCGTCGGTCAGGGCGCTGCGCGCCTTGCCCGGGTCGACCTGGGTGGCGGTCGAGTACTCGATGAGCCGTCCGCCGGTGAACTCGATGCCGAAGTTGAGCCCGCGCACGAAGATGCCCGCACCGGCCACCACCAGGACCACGGCGGAGACGGCCAGCCAGCGGCGCGGGTACTTCATCAGGAAGGGATCGCGGCGCAGCAGCCGCTCGCGGACCGGGCCGATGGAGGCGATGCCGGTGATCTTCGGGCGGGTGTAGACGATCGGGCGGCTCGCGGCGAAGTCGGCGAGCACCCGGGTGATGACCAGGGCGCTGACCATCGAGGCGAGGACACCGATGCCGAGGGTGACGCCGAAGCCCTTGACCGGACCGGAGGCCAGGAAGAAGAGCAGCGCCGCGGCGATCAGGGTGGTGATGTTGGAGTCCGCGATCGCGCTGAAGGCGCTGCGGAAACCGGTCGTCAGCGCCGAGCGCGGGCTCGGCCGGCTGCGGGCCGCGTGTTCCTCCCGGGCCCGTTCGAAGACCAGCACGTTGGCGTCGACCGCCATGCCGATGGCCAGCACGAAACCGGCGAGACCGGGCAGGGTCAGGGTGGCGCCGATGGCGGCCAGGGCGGCATAGGAGATGACGCCGTAGCAGATCAGGGCCAGGGTCGCCAGGACGCCCATCAGCCGGTAGATCACGATGATGAAGAGCGCGGTCAGCGCGGTGCCGATGATGCCGGCCAGGGCGCCGGCCTCGATGGCCTCCTCGCCCAGCGTGGCGCCGATGGTGCGCTGCTCGACCGTCTCGACCGGCACCGGCAGGGCGCCGCCCTTGACCAGCAGGGCCAGGTCACGGGCCTCGGTGTCGCTGAAGGAGCCGGTGATCTGCGTGGACCCGCCGGCGATGCCGGTGTTGCAGCCCACCGAGGGGTCGACCTGCGGCGAAGAGATGATCTTGTTGTCGAGGACGATGGCGACGCGGCGCTGCGGGTCGCCGGCCGGGAAGCAGGCGGCCTCGCCGGTCACCTTCGCCCAGCGGTCGCTGCCCTTGTCCTTGAAGTCGATGGTGACGAGCCAGCCGGCGCCGTTCTGCTGGTCGAAGACGGCGTCGGCGCCCTTGACGTCCTGTCCGGTCAGGCCGGCGGCCTTCAGCCGCAGGGCCAGCCCCGACTCGTCCTTGAGCACGCGCTCGGCGGCGGGGTCGGCCGGGTGCTCGGCCTCCTCCTTGCCCTCCTCGTCCACGCCGGCCACCGAGTGGACGGTGAGCTGCGCGGTACGGCCCAGCACGTCGGCGGCCTTCTTCGGGTCCTGCACGCCGGGCAGTTCGACGACGACGCGGTTGTCGCCGGAGCGGACGATGGTCGGCTCGGCCACGCCGAGCGCGTCGATCCGGCCGCGCAGCACCTCCACGGTGCGGTCGGTGGCCTCGCGGTCCGCCTTGGCGGTGGGGGTGGAGCGGGTCTCCAGCACGATCTGGGTGCCGCCGCGCAGGTCGAGCCCGAGCCGGATCGGCGTGGTCAGGGCGATGGCCACCGACACGCCCATCACGGCGAGGGCGATCAGTGCGCGGATACGGTTCGCCCGGGTCTGGGCACGGGATTGCGTACGGGGTTGCGTACGCGACTGGTTACGGGAACGGGAGCGTGTCAACACGGCCTCCGACGGCCACGCCACGGCGGCGGCCTGCGCGGCCGGGGCGGAGTTGGGGGGAAGGGACGGGGTCTCTCAGATGCCGGAGGAAACGGGAGGCGCGCGCCCGCGGTCGTGGGCGGACCGGCCGGGGGAGACCGGCGCCGGGACGGAGGCGGCCGAACTGCGGCCGTGGACGGCGCGGGTGGTGCCGCCCGGGTGGCGGGCGACGGTCGCGTGGTGCTCGGGCGGGGCCGGGCGCTCCACGAGCTGGTCGTGCCGGGGACGGGCCTGCGCGCCGCAGGTGGCGGTGCAGCCGTCGTCGGGGTGGTAGCCGCTGTCCGGGCGGGGCACCGCCGTCGACGAGTGCGCGGGAAGCGGACCGCCGGGGGCGACCCGGGCACCGGCCTGGGGCCAGGAGGGGAGCAGGGTCAGCAGGACGGCGAGCAGCGTGCCGACGGCGGCGAACACCGGCGCGGCCACGGCGAGCCCCCGGCCGCGCCCCCGCGCCCGCCCGGCCGCCGGGCGCGCGGCGGCGCCGTCCCGCCACGGGAGCGGCAAGGCGGCGTACACCACGGGCCGGCCGCCCCGAGGCGAGACCGGGGCCCCCGCCGCACCCGGTTGCGGCCCGCGCCGGGCCGCCGGAAGAGAGGCGTGCGCACCCGTCGCCGAGGGTCCCGGACGTGCCGGGATCGGGACCCTGGGTACGGGGCGCATGGTGCGTCCCCCTTCGTGGTGGGTGCGCGGGCGGGTGGCGGACGGAAACCCGGGGCTCTGGCCGGGGAGTGGAAGGCCAGGGCCCCGGGCGGTTCGGGGCGGGTGGGGGGTCAGGCCTCGATCAGGCCGGCCCGGATGGCGTAGCGGGTCAGTTCCAGCCGGTCCCGCAGCCCCAGCTTCTGGAGCAGGTTGGCGCGGTGCCGCTGGACGGTCTTGATGCTGATGAAGAGGATCTCCGCGATCTCCTTCGAGGAGTGGCCCTCCGCGACGAGCTTCAGGACTTCCTCCTCGCGGGGCGTCAGGATGTGGTCGGCGCTCTCCTCACCGTGGCGCACCCGGTCCAGGTAGTTGCGGATGAGCGCGGTGACCGCACCAGGGTAGAGGAAGGGTTCGTCGCGCATGGCGGCCCGGCAGGCGGCCACCAGATCCCGGTCGGCGACCGATTTCAGGACGTATCCGCACGCGCCCGACTTCAGCGCCTGGAAGAGGTACTGCTCGTTGTCGTGCATCGTCAGCATCAGGATGCGCAGGTCCGGTTTGAGCGCGGACAGCTCCCGCGCCGCCTGGAGGCCGGTCAGCCGGGGCATGGCGATGTCCAGGACGGCGAGGTCCACGGTGTGGGCGCGGGCCATCTCGATGGCCTCCGCGCCGTCCCCGGCCTCGGCGACCACTTCGAGGTCCGGCTCGCGGTCGAGGATGAGGCGCACGCCGCGGCGCACCAGCGCGTGGTCGTCGGCGAGCAGAATCCGGATACGGGCCGGACCGGCCGCGGACGGATCGGACGCGGACGCCTCGGGGGAGCCGGCCGCACCGGACGGGGTCGGCTCGGACAGGGACGGGTCGGGCATGGTCAGGGCTGCTTCCTCGGTACGGGTGCGGTGAGCCGGACCCGGGTGCCGGCGCCGGGTGCCGAAAGGATGTCGAGGGAGGCCCCTATGAGCAGGGCCCGTTCGCGCATGCCGCGGATTCCGGCGCCCTCGCACGCCGCCTCGATGCCGCGGCCGTCGTCGGCGATGGACAGCTCCACCCCGCCCTCGGCACGGGTGAGGCTCACCTCCAGCCGTTCGGCGTCCGCGTGACGCGCGGCGTTGGTCAGACCTTCCTGGGTCACACGGTAGAGGACCAGCTCGGTCTCGTGGTCCAGCGCGGGCAGGTCGGACGCGAAACGGCGGACCACCCTCAGCCCCGTGTGCGTGGCGAAGTCGTGCGTCAGCGAGGTCAGGGCGCTGATCAGGCCGAGGTCGTCCAGCACCCCCGGGCGCAGCCGGCGCACCAGGCGGCGGACGTCGTCCAGGCTCTCCCGGGTGATCTCCTGCGCCTGGTGGAGTTCCCCGCGCAGCGGCTCCCCGGCCTCGTCCGCGGAACGCCCCAGCACCAGCAGGATCGCGGTCATGCTCTGCCCGACCTCGTCGTGCAGCTCCTGCGCGATGCGGCGCCGTTCGGCCTCCTGCGCCAGCAGCACCCGGGCACTGCTCGTGGCCCGCTCGTGCTCCAGCCGGTCCAGCATGGCGTTGAAGGTACGGATCAGCTCCGGCACCTCGCCGCCGCCCGCGACCGGCAGCCGCTGGCCCGGACGCAGCAGGTCGACCGTGTTCATCAGCTTCGTCAGCCGGTCCAGCGGGGACAGGCCCCAGCGCAACAGGGCCGCGTTGGCCACCAGCATGATCCCCATGCCGACCACGAGGATCACGGCCTCGGTCAGCACCACCGGGACGGAGACGGTCACCGGCGCCCACAGCAGCAGGGCCGTGGCCGAGCCGAGGACCACCGCGTTGAGACCGAAGATCCGCCAGAACAGGGACACCGGGGGTACGCCTCCTTCCACGACCTGGTACGCCTCCACTGTCGGTCATCGCGCACCCCGGCGGGGAGCTGCGGTCCTCGATCACGACCGAGCCGACGACCACCTTGCACGTCCCCCCGCGCGAGGTCGATGGGGCACGGCCCCCATTTCGGGGGTGCCGCATACCCATACCACCTCGCCGCCCCGGGCGCAGTGGATGCTCCGCCCCCGCACAAATGGGGCCTGCGCCCGATGGGAATCCGCGCGGCCGTCGTCCAGGGTTGAAGATGTCCGGTCCGTATCGGCTCCGGCACCCCGACGCGTCCCCGGGCCCCCTCCCAAGAGCCCGGGGCCTGACGCGTACCCACTTTCCGTTTCTCCTGAGAGAAGGACTCACCGTGTCGCTCGACGCCTCCCGCCTCGAACCCCGCCCCGAGCGGCTGACCGCCGACGAAGCCCGCCGCCGCCTCGAACACGCGCGGGACACCCGCATGACCCAGATCCAGGCGCTCGGCGGGAACTCCGGCGCCCTGTCGGTGGACGACCAGCTCATGTCCGCCCAGCGGGACGCCATCGAGCGGGTGCTCAAGGAGATCGAGGAGGCGTTCGCGCGCGTCGAGGACGGCACCTACGGCACCTGCCTCGGCTGCGGCAAGCCGGTCCCGGGCGAGCGCCTGGAGATCCTGCCCTACACGCGGTACTGCGTCGGCTGCCAGCGCCGCGCCACCTGAGCGCGCTCCGTCCCGCCTGCCTCTCCCGCCCTGCCCTGCCCTGCCCAAGGGGTGACGTGGTGAACAACCAGATCATCGGCGACCTCGACACGCGTCTGTCGCCCGAGGACCTCGCCGCACTCCAGGAGAACCTGCACGAGCAGCGGCTGTTCCGCCGGGAACAGTTGCGGCAGATCGCGAGCCTCCCGTCCCGGGCCGACGAACTGATCCAGCGGCGCTCCGCCGCGCAGACCGAGGTCCGGGTCAAACTCGCGGCCTCCGCGCGCATGGTCCTCGCCGACGTGGAAGCGGCCCTCACCCGCCTGGCCGAGGGCCGTTACGGCGCCTGCCACCTGTGCCGGCGCCCCATCGACCGCGACCGCCTGATGATCGTGCCGCAGGCCCGCTACTGCTCCCGCTGCCAGCAGGTGCGGGAGGCCGGACGATGACCGTGATCCGCAGCCCCCGGTCCGGCCGCGCCCGGACCCGGCCCTGGCCCCTGCAACGCCAGTACACCGGGGTCGCCCTCGACATGGGCAGCGCCCGCACCCGCGCCTGGGTGGCCGGCCGCGGCATGATCCTCGACGTGCCGACGGTGACCTTCCCGGGCGCGGGGGCGGTCTATCCGATCCAGCGCGGCTCCATCGTCGACACCCAGGGCACCGCCCGCATGCTCGACCGGCTCCTCGGCCACCGCCTGCCCCGCTTCAGCCGGCCCCTGATCGTGGTGACCGCGCCCGTCCTGGACGGCTACGCCTTCCGCACCGAGGCCCGTACGGCGGTGGAGGTGCTGCGCCCGCGCACCGTGCTGACCGTGCCCAGCGCCCGCGCCGTCGCCCTCGCGGCGGGCGCGGACCTGTCCCGGCCGCTGCTCGTGATCGACATCGGCGCCCATCTGACCGAGGTGGTGCTGCTGGTGGACGGCGCCGTCTTCGACGCCCGCCGCACCGCGCTGGGCACCGGCGACCTCGACGACGCGATCACGGCCGCGCGGATCGCCGAGGCGGTCGTCGAGATGGTCACCTCGATGCGGCGCCAGGACGGCACCTCGCTCACCCTCGACGCGCTCGGCCGCGGTCCCCTGCTGGCGGGCGGGGGAGCGCTGCGGCCCGAGATCACCTGCCACCTCACCGGCGGGCTGCACGCCCCGCTGCGGGCCGTGCCCGCGCCGCACACCGCCGCGGTGCGCGGCGCCGCCAAGCTCCTGGAGGCCGTGCACACCCGCGCCATCGCCGCGGACCCGGAGCCGCCGGACCACCCCCGGCGCCGCTGACCCGCCCCGCCCGGTACGGCACCGGCGACCCGCCCGCCGTACCGGCCCGCTACCGCCCCCGTCCCCCCGCTCCGCCGTCGGCGTCCCCTCCGGGCACCGGCGGCGGAGCACCACACCCAGACCCTCCGGCTGCCCCGACCGTGAAGGAGGCGCACGTGGCCGGCGACACATCGCACGCACCGCCGCCCCCGGACCGCCGGGGAGACCGCCCGCACCCGCTGCTATGGCGGTGGCGGCGCAATCCCCTGCGCCGGCCCAGCGACCGGCTCCAGGCGTGGATCGCCCTCGGCCTGGCGCTGGCCGTGCTGGTGGCGGCGCCGCTCGCCGCCTCTGCCGCCGGCGACGCGGCCCACCGGCACTACCGGGGCACCGCCGAGCACCAGGAGCGGACCCGCGCCCACGTGCCCGCCGTCCTCGTCCACGACACACCCCGCCACCCCGAGCCCGGCTCGCCCGAGGCGAGGGAGAGCCGGTATCCGGTGACCGTCCGCTTCACCGGCCCCGACGGCGAGACCCGTACCGGCACCGCCGAGGTGGAGCCGGGGCTCACCGCCGGGAACACGGTCCACGTGTGGACCGACGCGCGCGGCACCATCACCGAACCGCCGCTGGGCGCCGGGGAGATCCGCAGCCGCGCCATGGGCTGGGCGATCCTCGCCCTCCTGGCCGTGGTGCTGAGCGGCCTCGCCGCGTACGGGATCGGCGGGCGGATGCTGCACCGCCGCAACCTCGCCGGGTGGGACACCGACTGGGCCGCCACCGAGCCCCGTTGGAGCCGCTTCCCCTGACGTGAACCGGCCGCACCCGCACCCGCACCCGCGCCCCGCACCCGCGACCCGGCCGACGACGGGACGAGGGCCCTGCGCCGGTCCCTCCCCCGGACCCCCGCCCGCGGACCCGCCTACGCCGTCGCCGCCCCCGTGGCCGGCGGGGCCAGATGGCGGGCCAGCCACGTCGGCACCCCGCCGAGCAGGCGGAACAGCCGCCGCGCCTCCTCCCGCAGCCGCGACGCCTCCGGCTCGGTCTCCGCGTCCGCGAGCGACACCAGCGCGGGCGCCGTGCCGACCAGGTACCCCAGTTCCTCGCGCAGCCGCAGCGACTCGGCGAAGCCGTCCCGGGCCTCGGCCAGTTCGCCCTCCCGCAGCGCCAGCCCGGCCAGGTGGCGCCAGGTGAAGGACTGGAGCAGCGGATCGTCCTGGGAGAGCGCCGCCGCGTGCGCCCGCCGGTACGCGGCCCGCGCCGCCTGCGGGGAGCGCGTCACGTTCTCCGCGAGCAGGCCCCGCCGGAAGTCCAGCACCGCCCGCTCCCGCGCCCCCGGCGCGATCAGCGCCGCCGCCCGGCCCAGCGCGGCCCGCGCCTCGTCGGCCCGGTCCCGTACGCCGTGCACGGTGGCGGCGTAGGCGAGTTGCCCGCGTTCGCAGGCGGCGGCGCCGCGCTCGTCGTCGGTGTCGGCCAGCGCCTCGGCGGTGCGCAGCGCCTCCTCCGCCTCGGCCCAGCCCTGCTCGGTGTAGAGGCACCGCTCCACCAGGAGCGCGGTGCGCTGGAGCGCCGCGGCGGCGGTCGCGGGCCGCAGCAGTTCGGCGGCGTCGGCCCAGCAGGCGCGCGAGCGCAGCCGCCATACCGCGGTCTGGAGCGGATCGTCCCCACCGGTCGTTCCCGAACCAGCACCAGCCATGGCGGAGTCCGCCACATCGCCCTCCCAAGCACGCCGTCGAGCCGTCGAGTGGTGGCGGCATCTCAGCATGGATCACCGGGCCCGGCCAAGAGGATGGGTGAAAATTTTCACAAAGTCGTGGGACTTCCGGCCACCCCGGACGACGGCGGAACGGGCCGCCGCGCGGCTCAACTCATCCGCAGCGCAAGGAAGAAGTCCAGTTTGTCCTCCAGTCGCGCGAGGTCACGGCCCGTCAACTGCTCGATCCGCCCGACGCGGTAGCGCAACGTGTTGACGTGCAGGTGGAGCCGGGCAGCGCACCGGGTCCAGGAGCCGTCGCAGTCGAGGAACGCCTCCAGGGTGGGGATCAGCTCCGCGCGGTGGCGCCGGTCGTAGTCGCGCAGCGGGTCCAGCAGCCGCGCGGTGAAGGCCCGCCGTACGTCGTCGGGGACGAAGGGGAGCAGCAGTACGTGCGAGGCCAGCTCCTGGTGGCCCGCCGCGCAGACCCGGCCCGGCCGGGCGGCGGCGACCCGGCGGGCGTGCCGGGCCTCCTCCAGGGCGCCGCGCAGCCCCTCCGCCGAGTGCACCGCCGCGCTGACGCCGAGGGTGATCCGCCCGTCGCCGTCGAGCCCGGCCGTGAGCGGCTCCCGTACCGCCTCCAGCAGGGTGTCGGCCTGGACGTCCGTCCCGGAGCCGTCGTGCTCGCCGCCGACCGAGGGCAGCGGCACCAAGGCGACGGCCTCCTCCCCGGAGTGGGCCACCGCGATCCGGTCCCCGTGGTCCGGCCCCGCCGGGACGCCGGAGCGGGCCCGTCCCGCCGGGGAGGGGTCGACGAGGATCTCCTCCAGCAGCCGCCGCGCGGCCGGGCCCGGCTCGCCCCGCGCCCCGTCCGCCCACTCGACGCGGGCCACCACCACCTGCCAGTGCGGGGCCGCGCCGACGCCGGGCAGCAGCACCGGCGCGGCGACCCGGAGCCGGGCGGCGATCTCGGCGGGCGGGGCGCCGGACTGCACCAGTTCCAGCACCTCCTGGGCGAGCCGGCGCCGCACCGTGCGGGCGGCGTCGCGCCGCTCCCGTTCCACGGCGATGAGCTGCGTGACGCCGTACAGCAGGTCGAGCCGTTCCCCGGGCCAGTCACCGGCGTCCGCCTCCACCGCCAGCAGCCAGTCGGAGAGCACCGTCTCGCGCACGTCCCGCCCGGCCCGCGGGGCCCGGCCGCCGCCGTGCACCGGGAAGAGGCTGTACGCCGTCGTGCCCACGGTCACCCGGTGCGGCGCGGGGCGCTCGGCGCGGGCCGCGGCGAGGCGCTCGGCGGCGAGCCGCGTCCGGACCTCGGCGGGCAGGTCCGGCCCCGCCGACTTCGCGCCGGCCACCAGGCGGCCGGTGGGGGAGAGCACCCAGGCCCGCAGGTCCAGGTCGGAGCCGAGCAGGTCGAGGACGACGTCGGGGCCGCCGCCCACCGGTCCCGAGGTCATCATCCGGCGGTGCCGGTCGACCACGGCCGCCAGGTCCCCGGCGCGCTCCCCGGAGACCTGGCGCACCACGTGCTCGGTCACCGTGGCGAAGGCCACCGACTCGTTCACCGCGAACAGCGGCAGCCGGTGCCGGGCGCAGGCCGCCACCAGGTCCTCCGGCACCTCGCCCAGCTCGGCCTCCCCGGCGGCGAGCGCGGCCACCCCGGAGCGCACCAGGATGCGCACGAACGGTTCGGAGTCGGCGGGTCCGCGGCGCCAGGCCAGCCCGGTGAGGACCAGCTCCCCGCCGTTCAGGTAGCGGCTGGGGTCCCGCAGGTCGGTGGTCATCACGCCCCGTACGGAGCGCTCCAGCTCGCCCTCGCCGCCGAGCAGCCTGAGGCCCAGTGCCTCGGTGTCCAGCAGTGCGCGCAGCCGCATTCTCGTCGCCGCCGTTCCGTGTCTCGAAATACCGTGTCGATCGTGGACGTCCGGTGCGGGAGCCGTCCGGGGCCGGCGGGCGTCGCGCGTCCGCGGCGGGGCCGCGTTCCAGGTCACATGGCCGGAACGCCCGCTTCCAGAGGAAGACGCGGAGGGAACCCCTGCCCTCCGTTCATACGAATCTACAAGATGTGTGCCCTGGCCAGCCAACTCCTTCATGGTTTCGGCGACTGACCCCGTCGGCGCACCCGGCGGCGTACCCGGGCCACTTCGTGAAGAGGGCACGGGAAGGGGCCCTGCCCGCCGCGCCCGGATTGGCTCGATCCGTACGCCCACGGGACGAAGAGGAGAGCCGGTCGTGCACGAGGCGCCCATGAGGGAACTCCCTCCCCATCACCGCCGTGAGGAGGCCGACAAGATGCTGGACATCGCCGAAGAGCTGTACCGGTGGGTCGAGCAGGGCCGTGACGCCGCCGTGGCCACCGTGGCCGCCGTCTCGGGCAGCGCTCCGCGCCGCCCCGGCGCCGCCCTCGCCGTGGACGCCGAGGGCACCGCCATCGGCTCGGTCTCCGGCGGCTGCGTGGAGGGCGCCGTCCACGCACTGTGCCGCCAGGCCCTCGACGACGGCGAAACCGTCCTGGAACGCTTCGACCACAGCGACGAGGACGCCTTCGCCACCGGCCTGACCTGCGGCGGAGCCATCGACGTCCTCGTCACCCCGCTCCGGGCCGCAGACCCGGCCCGCCCCGTCCTCGCCGCCGCCCTGGCCGCCGCCGCGCGCGGGGAGGCGGTGGCGGTGGCCCGCGTCGTCACCGGACCGGCGGAGCTGAGGGGGCGCGCGCTGCTCGTGGGCGCCGACGGCACCCGTACGGGCGGTTTCGGCGCCCACCCCGCACTGGACGCCACGGTCGCCGCGGAGGCCGCCGCCTTCCTCGCCGCCGGCCGCACCGGCATGCTGGGGATCGGTGAGCGGGGCTCGCGCTGCGGGGCGCCGCTCACCCTCCTCGTGGAGTCCTCGGTGCCCCCGCCCCGCCTGATCGTCTTCGGGGCCGTCGACTTCGCCCAGGCCCTCGCCCGGATCGGCCGCTTCCTCGGCTACCAGGTCACCGTCTGCGACGCCCGCCCCGTCTTCGCCACCCGCGAGCGCTTCCCCGAGGCCGACGAGGTCGTCGTCGAGTGGCCCCACGCGTACCTGCGCCGCACGCGGGTCGACCGGCGTACGGTCCTGTGCGTGCTGACGCACGACGCCAAGTTCGACGTCCCCCTGCTCGCCCTCGCCCTGCGCCTTCCGGTCGCCTACGTCGGCGCGATGGGCTCCCGCCGGACCCACCTGGACCGCACCGCCCGGCTGCGCGAGGCCGGCCTCACCGACCGCGAGCTGGACCGGCTCAGGTCCCCCATCGGCCTCGACCTCGGCGCCCGGACGCCCGAGGAGACGGCCCTGTCCATCGCCGCGGAGGTCGTCGCCGCCCGGCACGGCGGCAGCGGGGCCGCGCTGACCGGCGCGGGCCGGCCCATCCACCGGGACGGACCGGAGCCGGCGGGGGTGAGGTGGCGGGGGTGAGGCGCGGGTCGGTCGTCAGGGGGTGCGCAGGAGGTGGTTGACGGCTCGCCCGAAGACGTGGCGTCCGGCGGCGCGCAGCGCGCCGTCGGCCGCCGGGGGCAGGAACCGTACGCCCAGCTCCTCGTTCCACACCACACGTGTCCGGCCGCCGGGCCCCGGACGGACCTCGATCTCGGCCCAGCCCCGCACGAGCCGCCCCCGCTTCTCCAGTCGGCACCGGCCGCCCCCGCCGTCGCGCGGGGGCTCCCAGACGGTCACCTCCATGCGGTCGTCGAAGCCGAACGGCCCGACCCCGGTACGCGCCACCACGACCGTCCCCGGGCCGGTGGGCGGCGGCGTGACCTCGTCGACCCGGGTCAGCGGCACGGTGTCGCCGTGCCGCTGCCACCGCGTGAGCCGTCGCCACGCCTCCTGCGGGGAGAGCGGCGCCGTGCGTTCGATACGGAAGGTGACCACGCCCCGATGGTAGGGAACGCCGCACCCCACCGGCGGTGCCCGCGAGGGGGTACGCGTGGTGTACGGCCGGAGGGCGGGCTTCCTCGAATGTCAGTTCGGGGGTAGTGGGGGCCGTCTCCGGTTACTCAGCCGGCACGCACCTGTCGGCGAGGACGAGGAGGACCCCGTGAGCGAGAGCCCGACCGGGTACGCCGTGGTGGTCCCCACCCTCGTACGGGACACGCTGGCCGACTGCCTGGCCGCGCTGGCCGCCTCCACCGGCCCCGGCCCGGACGCGATCGTCCTCGTCGACGACCGACCCGGGCCCGACGACGACCCCGCCGCGCTGGAGCACCCGCTGAGCGTCCTCGGTGACCTGCGCGACCGCACCGTGGTGCTGCGCGGCGGCGGCCGTGGCCCCGCCGCCGCCCGCAACACCGGCATGCGCGCGGTGACGTCCCCGTGGACCGCCTTCCTCGACGACGACGTGCAGGTCGGCCCGCACTGGTGCGCCGAGCTGACGCGGGACCTCGCCGAGGCGGCCCCGGACACGGGCGCCGTCCAGGGCGTGATCGCCGTACCGCTGCCCGGGGGACGCCGGCCCACCGACCGGGAACGCGGTACGGCGGGACTCGCGCGGGCCCCCTGGACCGCCGCCGACATGGCCTACCGCACCGACGTCCTCAAAGAGGCCGGCGGCTTCGACGAGCGGTTCACCCGGGCCTTCCGGGAGGACGCCGACCTCGCGCTGCGCGTGCTCGGCGCGGGCTGGCGCATCCGGCGCGGTCGGCGCACCACCCGGCACCCGGTCGGGCCCGCCTCCCGCTGGGCCTCCCTGACCGAGCAGCGGGGCAACGCCGACGACGCCCTCATGCGGCACCTGCACGGCCCCGACTGGTGGGCCAAGGCGGTCGCGTCCCGGGGCCGCATCCGCCGCCACGCCGCCATCACGGCGGCGGGCCTCGCGGCGCTCGCGCTGGCCGCCGCCGGCCGGCCCCGGGCCGCGGCGGTCACCGGAGCCGGCTGGGCGGTGGGCACCGGCGAGTTCGCCTGGGCCCGGATCGTGCCCGGCCCCCGGACCCGCGAGGAGGTGGTGACCATGCTGGTCACCAGCGTGCTCATCCCGCCGGCCGCCACCTGGTACCGGCTGACCGGGCTGTGGCGGTACCGCGGCGCCCCGTACTGGCGGGGGACGTCCGCGTAGCCCCGCCGGGGCGGTGCGCTCCGGCGGGGCTACGCGGCCCGTGACGCGACGACGGCACGGGGCGGCCTGGTGGCACCCGTACGGCCCCCGCGAGGGCGCCGGTCCGCAGACCGACGCGCTGGTCACAGGGGCCGTACGGCGGCCGTCACCGCTCGCGTTCCTCGCCGGTCCGGTGGCACAGCAGGCGGAAGACGGCGAAGAGCGTCACCGGCCAGGACAGGGCGAAGGCCCAGATCACGCCGGGTACGGAGGTGGCGATGCCGGTGGCCATCAGGGTGAGCGAGACGGCGAGGAGCAAGACGGCGGTCAGCGGGCGCGGCCGGCAGGCCGCGAGACGCGACAGATCGGGGAGGCGGCTGAGCCGCATGGTGCGCAGCCGCCGGTCGAGGCGGTGGTCGTGGCGCAGCGCCCGTTCCACTTCGTCGAGGACGCGCTGCTCGCGTGCGGAGAGTCGGCCGATGGTCACGGTGTCTCCCTCGGGGCCGGGGACCGACGCTCAGCCGAGTGCCCGCGCGGCCCGGGGCCTAACCGCGCCCGTCCGGCGCGAGCGACTGCCCGCCCGCCCGGCCCGGGAGGCGGAAGCGGCCGGTCACCGGGCGTGCCGTCCCGCTACTCCTCCTCGGCGGCGACGTTCATGTCCGCGTCGAGGACTCCGTCGGCCTGGAAGAGGTCGGAGGTCAGCCGGACCGCGTCCCCGGTGCCCTCCAGCCGCAGCAGCACCCGGGCCGCCGAGTCGGTGCGGCCGGGCAGCCGGTCGGCGGTCACCCGCAGGATGCGGAACCCGCGCCGCGTGCACGTCTCCATCAACTGGGGCAGCAGCGCCTGTCCGATGAGGTAGGTGATCCGCAGCTCGATCGTGGTGGTCACCGTCTTGACGAGCCTGCGGGTCAGCGCCGGATAGCCGCGTACGACGAGGAAGTGGAGGATCGTGACGGCCACCGCGAGGATCGGCAGCCCGCCGCCGCAGGCCATGCCGACCGCGGCCGTCAGCCAGATCGTCGCCGCCGTCGTCAGCCCCCGTACCGCGTCCCGCCGTACGAAGATCAGACCGCCGCCGATGAAGCCGATCCCGGAGACGATCTGGGCCGCCACCCGGGACGGGTCCAGGCCGACGCCCTCCATGCCGAGGACGGCGGAGAAACCGTGCTGGGAGATCTCCATCATCAGCGCGCTGGCGACGCCGACCAGGGTGTGGGTGCGCAGGCCGGCGCTCTTCTGCTGGGCCTCGCGCTCCCAGCCGATGAGACTGGACAGCACCAGGGCGAGCCCCAGTTCGGCCAGTTGGCGCGGGCCCTGCCCGCTGTCCAGGTCCCACAGCGCCATCGCCACGTCGCGCATCCACGGCCTCCCTCGCAGTCGGGCCATCCTCCCACCGCGCCCGCGACGACCGGGGGCGCTCACACCGGAGGGACCCCTTCGGGTGTTCCCCGGCACGGGGCGCCCACGGGGGAGGGGGAGCACGTGGAAAGGGGGCGTTGCGGGCCGCTCGTGGTGGCTCGCAACGCCCCCTGGTCTGGGCCTGAGCGGCGCTCAGGGGAACACGGGAGCCGTACGGGGTGCGGAGGGTGATCCCTGCCAGGACGCCCCAGGAACCCGGGGAACCGCCGCTGTCGTCCTGGCAGGTGTACGTGTCGCCGGGCGGCTCCCCGGCGTACGGGCGGTGCGGGCGGGCACCGCGGACGCCGCCCCGCGGCGGCCGGCCCGGGAGACGGGCGGCACGGCGGCGGTGGGCGGTCTGGCGCGGGTGAGGCCGGACATGGGTCTCCTCGAAGGCCGGTGGGGGGTCGCCGGGCGTGGGGGGTACGGAGACCTCGGGAACCGCCTCCGTGTGCCCGGCGAGCGGCACGTGCTCACGCTAAGACCGGCCCGAGGGACGGCCCAATGAGGGAGTCCCCTAAGGGAGTTCGGACAGGGAAAACCCTCGGTCCGCCCGCAGAAGAGGAGTTGACGGCCCGCCGAGGCCCCCACCCCGGCCTTCCCTCGCCCCGGGCGGGAGCCCCCCGTTCACTCGTCGCGGCGGCCCGCCGCCAGGCGGACGAGGTCCACCCGGGAGCGGATGCCCAGTTTGCGGTAGACGCGGGTCAGGGTGGCCTCGACGGTCTTGACGCTGACGAAGAGGCGGGCGGCCGTCTCCCGGTTGGTGGCGCCCTCCATCACCAGCGCGGCCACCTGACGCTCCATCGCGGCGAGCCCCGCCAGCCCGTCCGGCGCGGCGGCCCGCGCCGGGGGCGGCCCGGCGGCCCGCTGCGCCGCGGCGGCCTCCACCTGCCGCAGCCAGGGCAGCGCCCGGCACCGCCGGAAGAGCCGCACCGCCTCGTCGTACGACCCCGGGCCCGGCCGGCCCTCGCCCAGTTCGGCCAGCGCGAACGCGGTCCGCGCCTCCTCCAGCCCCTGCCCGAGCGCCGCCAGCCGGTCCCGCGCCGACACCAACTGCTCGACGGCCGCCCGGCGTTCGCCCCGCGCCGCGCGCACCAGCGCCTCGGCCCGGTCCAGGACGGCCAGGACGCTCTCCCGGCCGAGCCTGAGCGCCTGCGCCCGGCTGGCGTCGACGACCTCCTGCGCCTCGGCCGTCCGCCCGCCGCGCACCAGCGCCTCGGCCAGATCGCCCTGCCACCGCCCCCGCGCCGGGTCGGTGATGCCCGCGCCCGCCTCCAGCTCCCGCACCCGGCCCAGCGCCCGTACCGCCGCCTCCGCCTCACCGGCCACCAGATGGGCGTGGCCCAGCGCGGCCAGCGCCCGCGACAGGTACACGGCGTCGCCGTCGGCCTCGGTGTGGCGCACCGCCTCGTGCCCGAGCGCGAGCGCCTGGGCCACGTCGCCGCCGGCCGCCTCGGCGAGGGAGGCGAGCATCACGCCCGCGCCCTCGCCGATGCCCGCGTCCCGGGCCAGGGTGAGGCTCTCCCGGGCCAGCTCCAGCGCCCGCCCGCAGTGCCCGGCGTACAGCTCCGTCTCGGCGAGGAACCGCAGGTAGTGCACCTCGCTCTCGGCCATGCCGCGCCGCCGCACCTCGCGCAGCAGCCCGGTGAGGATGGCGCGCGCCTCGGCCAGCCGGTCGCTCATCACCAGCCAGCGGAACCGGGTGGAGCCGGCCCCGTTGTGGTGGCAGGCCACCCGCGGGTCCTGCGGTTCGCGCTGCGCCCGCTCGATGGTCGACGCGGCGTCCGGGTGGCCCATCAGGGTCTCGGCCTGGGCCTGGAAGGCGAGCGCGAGCAGCTCCGTGCGGCGGTCGCCGGCCCGCGCCGCCAGCTCCGCCGCGTGCGCCGCCTCCTCCCGGCCCTGCGCGAAGTCGCCCTGCACCACCAGCCCGCGCCAGGCGAGCTGGTAGTGGACGAGGGCGAGCAGCCGGGGATCGTCGCCCGCGTCGGCCAGGGCCTGCGGGAAGACCGCGTCGACCTCGCCGATCGCCTGCCCGGCCGCCTCGATCACCACCATCCAGGCGCGCACCCGGCGGCCGGGCGCGCTGTCCCGGGCCAGCACCTCGCGGGCGACCTCCCGGGCGAGGTCCGCCTCCCCGGCGGTGATGGCGTCCTCGGCGGCCTGGAGCCGGTACTCGTCGGGGCAGGGGTCGCCGTCCGGCGGGGTGTGCCGGGCCGCGAGCAGCCCCAGCGAGGCCGCGACCGACGGCGCCCCCCGGTCCCGGGCCAGCGCGGCGGCCTCGGCGAGCCGCGCCGCCACCCCGGGGTCGGTGCCCGGGGTGGCCAGCGCCAGGTGCCGGGCCCGTTCGATCGGGTCGGAGGCGGCCGTGGACAGCGCCGCGTGCGCGGCCCGCCGCTCCGGCGCGGGGGCCTCCGCGTAGAGCGCGGCGGAGATCAGCGGGTGCGCGAAGCGCAGGGTCGGCTCCTCCGGCTCGGCGGCGAGCAGGCCCAGCTCGGTCGCCTGCGCGGTCTCCGCCTCGGCGTTCTCGCGGCCGGCCGCGTGCAGCAGGGCCGGGGTGGGCCGGGCGCCCGCGCTGGCCACCAGGAGGGTGTGGCGGGCCTCGGGCGAGAGCATCTCCAGGCGGCTGAGGACCAGCGCCCGCAGCGAGGTCGGCACCGGCAGCGGCTCGCCCGGCCGGGGCGGGGTGGGGCTCTCCGCCAGGGCCCGGCCCAGCTCCAGGGCGAAGAGCGGGTTGCCGCCGCTGGTGCGGTGGATGTCGCGGACCGTGGAGCGCGACAGGGCCGGGAAGCCCTGGCGGGCCAGCAACTCCGCCACCTGCGGCCGGGTCAGCGGGCCCAGCCGTATGGCGCGGGTGTCCGGCGGGCAGGCGCGCAGGTGGCGGTCGTACTCCTGGTCGTCGGTGCGCACCGCGCACAGCAGCCGTACGGGGGTGTCGCCCAGGCGGCGGGCGGCGAAGCCGAGCAGTTCGGTGCTGGCCGGGTCCAGCCACTGGAGGTCGTCGGCGACGACGAGGACCGGCCCGTCGGCGGCGAGCGCGCGCAGCGCGGAGAGGACCGCGAGCCGCAGCGCGAGCCCGTCGCGGCGCAGCGTGGACTCGCCGCGCCCGGTGAGCGCCGCCTCCAGGGCGGTGCGCTGCGCCACGGGCAGGGCGCCGGAGACCCGGTCCAGGACGAGTCCGAGGAGGTCGGCGAGGGCGAGGAAGGGGAGATGGGATTCCGACTCGGTCGCCGAGCAGCGCAACACGGTGCTCGCCGTGCGGGCATATTCCGCGGCCAGTGTCCGCAGGACCGTCGACTTTCCAATTCCGGCCGGGCCGTGCAGGAGCACACTCCCGCCCCCGAGGAGCTGTCCACGCGCCGCCTCGAACGGCTCCTCCCTGCCGATGACCAGGTCGGAGCGGTTTCCGGCAGACTTCGTGACGTCCCGTCGCACGGTAACCGCTCCCTCCGATGGTGTGTAGGGGCCAATATTAGGCTTTGGCCCATTGCATAACGGAGCGGAGAGCCCGCGGGCGGAATCGACAACGCTGTCGGTGACGAATACATAAAGAGCGGGACGGGAAAACCGGGAGCCGGCCGCTACGGCAGCCGGCCCGCCCGGCGGGCCGCGACGACCGCCTCGCCGCGGGTGGCGGCACCGAGCTTGCGCATGGCCGAACGCAGGTACCCCTTGACCGTTTCGGGCCCGACCCCCAGCTTCTCGGCGGCCATCGCGTTGGTCGCGCCCGCGGCGACACAGGCCAGCACGTCCACCTCGCGCGGCGCCAGCCGGACCCCGGGGCCCTCCCCGTGCCCGGCGGCCAGCAGCCCGCAGGCCCGCAGCAGCTCGTCGCGGAGCGCGGCGTCCTCGATCCGCGGCGCCAGCGCCCGCAGCGCCGCGTGCGCCTCCCGCACCCGCTCCCACGCCGGGGCGTCCGCCGGCTCCCGGGCCGGCTCCGGCCGCGCCGCCGCCAGCAGCTCGCCCGCCTCCTCCCGCAGCAGCAGGGCCTCCGCCACGTCCCGGGCCGCGTCCACGGCCGCGCTCAGCGTGCGGTCGCCCAGCGGGTGCGCCGCGCGCAGGGCGCCGTAGAGCACGCCGCGCACCCGGCGCCGTACCACCACGGGCACCGCCAGCACCGAGCGCAGGCCCTCGGCGGCGACCGGGCGGTCGTACTCGTGGCTGATCTGCCGGGAGGCCGAGTAGTCGGTGACGGCGCACGGCCGGGTCAGCGCGATCGCCTTGCCGCCGAGCCCGTTGCCCGAGGTCACGGCGAGGGCGCTCAGCGCGCCGGTGGCGGTGCCGCTCAGCTCGCTGATCCGCACCTGCCGGCGCCCGGACTCGACCAGGCCGCCGAAGGCGACCGGGAGCCCGGTCGTCCGCCGCATCCGCCCCAGCGCGTTGCGGATCTCCACCACGTCCGTCGCCACCCGTCCGCCCTCTCCTCGACGCCTCCCGAGGCGTACACCCCCGTTCGGGGGTAGTGAGACCAGCATCACGGATTACACGATGACAGAGAGCCGCCCGGCAAGGCCCCAGGAGGACGACAGATGACGACGGCGACGGAGCTGTTCCGCGAGGCGCGGGACTTCCTGCTGGAGCACCGCGAGGACTACACGGCCGCCTACGAGGGCTTCGCCTGGCCCCGGCCCGCGCGGTTCAACTGGGCGCTGGACTGGTTCGACGTCATCGCCGAGGGCAATGCGCGCACCGCCCTGCACATCGTGGAGGAGGACGGCTCCGAGGTCCGGATCTCCTTCGCCGAGATGGCCGAGCGCTCCGACCGGGCCGCCAACTGGCTGCGGGAGAACGGGGTGCGCGCCGGGGACCGCGTCCTCGTCATGCTCGGCAACCAGGCCGAGCTGTGGGAGACGGCCCTCGCGGCGATGAAGCTGCGTGCCGTCGTCATCCCCGCCACCCCGCTGCTCGGCCCCGCCGACCTGCGCGACCGGGTCGACCGCGGCCGGGTCCGGCACGTGATCGTCCGCGCCGGGGACACCGGCAGGTTCGACGGCGTGCCCGGCGACTACACGCGCGTCGCGGTCGGCGGCACCACCGCCCCCGGCTGGCTGCGCTACGAGGACGCCGCCGCGGCGCCCGCCGCCTTCGTCCCGGACGGGCCGACCGCCGCCGACGACCCGCTGATGCTCTACTTCACCTCCGGCACCACGGCCCGCCCCAAGCTGGTCGAGCACACCCACACCTCCTACCCGATCGGCCACCTGGCCACGATGTACTGGATCGGGCTGAAGCCGGGGGACGTGCACCTGAACATCTCCTCGCCCGGCTGGGCCAAGCACGCCTGGTCCAACCTGTTCGCGCCGTGGAACGCCGAGGCCACCGTCTTCCTGCACAACTACACCCGCTTCGACGCGGCCCGGCTGATGGCGGAGATGGACCGGGCCGCGGTCACCACCTTCTGCGCCCCGCCCACCGTGTGGCGGATGCTGATCCAGTCCGACCTGGGCCGGCTCGCCACCCCGCCGCGCGAGGTCGTCGCCGCCGGCGAGCCGCTCAACCCCGAGGTGATCGAACGGGTCCGCGACGCCTGGGGCGTGACCATCCGCGACGGCTTCGGCCAGACCGAGACCGCCGTACAGGTCTCCAACAGCCCCGGCCAGGTGCTCAAGACCGGCTCCATGGGCCGCCCCAGCCCCGGCTACCGCGTCGAACTCCTCGACCCCGTCTCCGGGGCGCCCGGCGCCGAGGAGGGGGAGATCTCCCTCGACCTGTCCGACCGCCCCGTCGGCCTGATGACCGGCTACCACGGCGACGCCGACCGCACCGCCGAGGCGATGGCCGGCGGCTACTACCGCACCGGCGACATCGGCGCCCGCGACGCCGACGGCTACCTCACCTACGTGGGCCGCGCCGACGACGTGTTCAAGGCGTCCGACTACAAGATCTCCCCGTTCGAGCTGGAGAGCGCGCTGCTGGAGCACGAGGCGGTGGCCGAGGCCGCCGTCGTCCCGGCCCCCGACGAGCTGCGGCTCGCGGTGCCGAAGGCGTACGTCGTCCTCGCGGCCGGCTGGGAGCCCGGACCGGACACCGCGAAGGTGCTGTTCGAGCACTCCCGCGAGGTGCTCGCCCCCTACAAGCGCCTGCGCCGCCTGGAGTTCGGCGACCTGCCCAAGACCGTCTCCGGCAAGATCCGCCGCGTCGAGCTGCGCGAGGCCACGGCGGCCGGATCGCCCCACGAATACCGCGAGGAGGACTTCCGGTGACCCCGTCGTACGCCCACGGCACCAGCACCACCCCGCTGCTCGGCGACACCATCGGCGCCGGCCTGGCCCGGACCGTCGCCGCCCATCCCGGCCGCGAGGCCCTGGTCGACGTCCCTTCCGGCCGGCGCTGGACCTACGCCGAGTTCGGCGCCGCCGTCGACGAGGTGGCGCGCGGCCTGGTGGCCCGGGGCATCGCCAAGGGCGACCGGGTCGGCATCTGGGCCGTCAACTGCCCCGAGTGGGTCCTCGTCCAGTACGCCACCGCCCGCATCGGCGCCGTCCTGGTCAACGTCAACCCGGCCTATCGCGCCTACGAGCTGGAGTACGTCCTCAAACAGTCCGGCGCGGTGATGCTGGTCGCCTCCCTCGCCCACAAGGGCAGCGACTACCGGGCCATGGTGGAGGAGGTGCGCGGCCGGTGCCCCGCGCTGCGCGAGACCGTCTACATCGGCGACCCGAGCTGGAACGCGCTGACCGCTGCCGCCGCCTCGGTGCCCGCCGCGGAACTGGAGGCCCTGGCGGCCGGGCTGAGCTGCGACGACCCGGTCAACATCCAGTACACCTCGGGCACGACCGGCTTCCCCAAGGGGGCCACGCTCTCCCACCACAACATCCTCAACAACGGCTTCTGGGTGGGCCGTACGGTCGGCTACACGGAGCGGGACCGGGTCTGCCTGCCGGTCCCCTTCTACCACTGCTTCGGCATGGTCATGGGGAACCTGGGCGCCACCTCGCACGGCGCCTGCATCGTCATCCCGGCCCCGTCCTTCGACGCGAAGGCGACCCTGGAGGCGGTCCAGAACGAGCGGTGCACGTCCCTGTACGGGGTGCCGACCATGTTCATCGCGGAGCTGAACCTCCCCGGCTTCGCCGCGTACGACCTGACCTCGCTGCGCACCGGCATCATGGCCGGCTCGCCCTGCCCGGTGGAGGTCATGAAGCGGGTCGTCGCCGAGATGCACATGGCGGAGGTCTCCATCTGCTACGGCATGACGGAGACCTCCCCGGTCTCCCTCCAGACCCGCCGGGACGACGACCTGGAGCACCGCACCGGCACCGTCGGCCGGGTCCTGCCGCACATCGAGGTCAAGGTCGTCGACCCGGCGACCGGCGTGACCGTGCCCCGCGGGACCGCCGGCGAACTGCGCACCCGCGGCTACAGCGTGATGCTCGGCTACTGGGACGAGCCGGAGAAGACCGCCGAGGCGATCGACGCCGGCCGCTGGATGCACACCGGGGACCTGGCGATGATGCGCGAGGACGGGTACGTCGAGATCGTCGGCCGCATCAAGGACATGATCATCCGGGGCGGGGAGAACGTGTACCCGCGCGAGATCGAGGAGTTCCTGCACGGGCACCCAAAGATCGCGGACGTCCAGGTCGTCGGGGTGCCGCACGAGCGGTACGGCGAGGAGGTCCTCGCCTGTGTCATCCCGAGCGACCCCGCCGACCCGCTCACCCTGGAGGAGCTGCGCGCCCACTGCGACGGGCAGTTGGCCCACTACAAGATCCCGAGCCGGCTCCAGGTGCTGGACTCCTTCCCGATGACCGTCTCCGGCAAGGTCCGCAAGATCGAACTGCGCGAGACGTACGGGGCGTGAGGGCACCGGGCCCGGGACGGCGACGCCCCGGGCCCGGCCGCCTTCGTCCCCCTCGTCGCTTCATCCTCCCTGTCCCTTCGTCCCCCTGGTCCCCCTGGTCCCCCTGGTCCCCCTGGTCCCCCTGGTCCCCCTGGTCCCCCTGGTCCCCCTGGTCTCCTTGGTCCCCTTGGTCTCCCTGGTCCCCCTGGTCCCCCTGGTCCCCCTGGTCCCCCTGGTCCCCCTGGTCTCCTTGGTCCCCTTGGTCTCCCTGGTCCCCCTGGTCTCCTCGGCCCCCGTCACCCCGCCCTCGCGTCCAGCGCGACGGCCGCCGCGTTGACCGCACGGCACCGCCCGCACGGTTCGAGCACGAACAGCGGGACGTCCAGCCGGTCCGCGCCCGCCAGCGCCCCGTCGGTGTACCCGCCCCGCGAGAAGTGCGCGCACTGCGCCGACTCCGCCATCGCGCTCAGCCACAGGCACTCCACGTCCCGCGCCGTCGCCAGTCGGCCGGGCACCGGGTCCACCTGCGCCACGATGCCGCGCGCCGCCAGCGCGATCCCCGGCGCCGCCCGCCGGTCCGCGCGCCGCACGTCCCGGTGGCCCAGCCCGCGCAGATGCAGCACGGCCGCCGTCACCGCGTCGCGCGCGGTCCGGACCGGCACCGCCCGGTGCGCCGGGACCCGTGACCCGGGAGCGCGGCCGGTGCGCCCCGCCGCCGACCGGTCCACCGGGACGCTCGTCACCGTCCCGCACGGGCAGCCCACCTCCGGGCGCGGCCACTGGCTCTCGGTCCCGCAGGCCGCGCAGCGCACGCCGACCCACTCCTCGTCCCACACCCGGCGGGTGACCGTCACGGGCGACCCGTGCGGGTCGAGCGGCGCGGCGACGGGCGCCCCGCACACGCACGGGTACGACGGGGCCGTGTAGCGGTGCCGGCGGCCACAGGTCGCGCAGCACACGAGAACGCTGTCGGACATGGTCCCCATCGTCGCCCCAAGTGCACCGCGCTGTCCCCGACTTCCCGCGCGGGGCCCGGTGCGCGTCTTGACGGCTCGGGACCGGACCGCTTACCGTACTTCCAGATCGTAGAAGTTCAGTTTCACTATACGGAAAACGATCGGACTTGGCTCACCGCGGGCGCGACGGGAGGGCGAATCCGGCAGTCGGACCAGGAGACTCCATGGCTCGAATGACCGCTGCCCGCGCGGCAGTTGAGATTCTCAAGCGGGAAGGCGTCACGGACGCGTTCGGCGTTCCCGGCGCGGCGATCAATCCCTTCTACGCGGCGCTCCAGGCGTCCGGTGGCATCACGCACACCCTCGCCCGCCACGTCGAGGGCGCCTCCCACATGGCCGAGGGCTACACCCGCACCCACGCCGGCAACATCGGGGTCTGCGTCGGCACCTCGGGACCGGCCGGCACCGACATGATCACCGGCCTGTACTCGGCGACCGGCGACTCCATCCCCATCCTCTGCGTCACCGGCCAGGCCCCGACCGCGGTGATCCACAAGGAGGACTTCCAGGCGGTCGACATCGCCTCCATCGCCAGGCCGGTGACGAAGATGGCCGTCACCGTCATGGAGGCCGCCCAGGTGCCCGGCGTCTTCCAGCAGGCGTTCCACCTGATGCGCTCCGGCCGGCCCGGCCCCGTCCTCATCGACCTGCCGGTCGACGTGCAGACCACGGAGATCGAGTTCGACCCCGGCACGTACCAGCCGCTCCCCGTCTACAAGCCGGCCGCGACCCGTGCCCAGGCGGAGAAGGCCCTCACGATGCTCAACGCCGCCGAGCGCCCCCTGATCGTGGCCGGCGGTGGTGTCGTCAACGCCGACGCCTGCGACCTGCTGGCCGAGTTCGCCGAGCTGACCGGCGTCCCGGTGGTGCCGACCCTGATGGGCTGGGGCGCGCTCCCCGACGACCACGAGCTGAACGCCGGCATGGTCGGCCTCCAGACCTCGCACCGCCACGGCAACGCGACCTTCCTGGAGTCCGACTTCGTCCTCGGCATCGGCAACCGCTGGGCCAACCGGCACACCGGCCGGCTCGACGTCTACACCGCCGGCCGCACCTTCGTCCACGTCGACGTCGAACCCACCCAGATCGGCAGGATCTTCGCCCCCGACTACGGCATCGCCTCCGACGCCAAGGCCGCGCTCGCGCTCTTCGTCGAGGTCGCGCGGGAGCTGAAGGCCGGGGGGCGGCTGCGCGACCGCTCCGTGTGGGCCGCCGCCGCCCAGGAGAAGCGGGCCACGCTCCAGCGCCGTACCCACTTCGACGACATCCCCATCAAGCCGCAGCGCGTCTACGAGGAGATGAACAAGGTCTTCGGACCGGAGACCCGGTACGTCTCCACCATCGGCCTCTCGCAGATCGCCGGCGCCCAGATGCTGCACGTCCACCGCCCCCGGCACTGGATCAACTGCGGCCAGGCCGGCCCGCTCGGCTGGACCGTCCCCGCCGCGCTCGGCGTCGCCAGGGCCGACCCCGAGGCCCGCGTCGTGGCGCTCTCCGGCGACTACGACTTCCAGTTCATGATCGAGGAACTGGCCGTCGGCGCGCAGCACAAGATCCCCTACGTGCACGTCCTGGTCAACAACTCCTACCTGGGCCTGATCCGCCAGGCGCAGCGGGCGTTCGACATCGACTTCCAGGTCAACCTGGAGTTCGAGAACATCAACTCGCCCGAGCTGGGCGTCTACGGCGTCGACCACGTCAAGGTCGCCGAGGGACTGGGCTGCAAGGCGATCCGGGTCACCGACCCGGACGAGCTGGGCGGCGCGCTGGAGCTGGCCGGGAAGCTCGCCGCCGAGCACCGCGTCCCGGTGATCGTGGAAGTCATCCTGGAGCGCGTCACCAACATCTCCATGTCGGGCACCAACGACATCGGCGACGTGGTGGAGTTCGAGGAGGTGGCCACCGAGCCGTGGCACGCCCCGACCTCGATCCCGCCGCTCAGGAGCTGACGCCCGGCGCGGTCCCGCAAGGGGGCGGTCCGTCTCCCCGACGGGCCGCCCCCTCACGCGTCCTCGGGGTCACTCCTCGGGGGGTTCGTGCAGCCCCGGCCAGTGGTCCGGGCCGCCGCCCTGCCAGACGACGAGGTCGCTGGTGGCGACGTCGGTCACGTACAGGTCGGCCAGCCGCAGGAACTCGGCCACGTCGTCGACGTGGGAGGCGACGCCCAGCGTCTCCCCGTCCGAGGTGACCCGACGGGACCCGTCCATCCCGGGGGTGTGGACGACGATGCGGGGGTGTCCGGTCGGTTGTGCCATGCCTCCAGGCTGCGGCGCGGGGCGGCGTTCCGCACCCGGACCGGCGCACGCGGGGGCCGGGAACGCGGGAGACGCCGGCGGCGGGGTGGTCCGCCTCCGGCGTCTCGTCCGCGTACGTGGGTCCGTCCGGCGGCGCGGGGCCGGGCGCGACGGATCGTCCGCGCCGCCGGACGGGATCTGGGGGCCCGCCCCTCACGGGCGGGCGGACGTCCCCTCTGGGCCCCCGGCACCCGTACGGGGGGTGCGGGGACCGGCAGCGGGTGCCGGACGGTGTCGCCGCTCGGGCCCGACCGGACAGGTGTCGGCGGCGCCGCCGAGCGGGGTCCGTACGGGCCCTGCCTCAGACCCGGCCTCGTCTCGGACCCGGCCCCGCCTCAGATCCGGGCGCCGGAGAGGCGCTCCACGGCGCGCAGCAGCGCCGAGTGGTCGAGGCCGCCGTCGCCCTGTTCGCGCAGGGACGCGACGAGTTGGGCCACCACGGCACCGGCCGGCAGCGCGGCACCCACGGTGCGGGCGGCGTCGGTGACGATGCCCATGTCCTTGTGGTGCAGGTCGACCCGGAAGCCCGGCGTGAAGTCGCGGGCGAGGAAGTTGTCCTTCTTCCGCGTCAGCACGGTCGAGCCGGCCAGACCGCCGTTGAGCACGTCCAGCGCGGCCTTGAGGTCCACGCCGGACTTCTCCAGGAAGACCACCGCCTCGGCGCACGCCTGGATGTTCATGGCCACGATGAGCTGGTTGGCCGCCTTCACCGTCTGGCCCGAGCCGTGCGGCCCGCAGAGCACGATGGTCTTGCCGAGCGCTTCCAGGAGCGGCTTCGCCGCGTCGAAGTCGGCCTGCTCGCCGCCGACCATGATGGACAGCACCGCCTCGACGGCCCCGGCCTCACCGCCGGAGACGGGGGCGTCCAGGACACGGATGCCCTTGGCCCTCGCCGCCTCGGCCAGGTCGATCGAGGTCTGCGGGGTGATCGAGGACATGTCGATCAGCAGCGCGCCGGAGCGGGCGTTCTCCAGGATGCCGTCGGGGCCGTAGGCGACGGCCTCGACCTGCGGGGAGGCGGGCACCATCGTGATCACGACGTCCGCGTCCCGTACGGCCTCGGCGACGGAGCCGGCCGCGGTGCCGCCGGCGGCGGCCAGCCGGTCCCGCTTCTCCCGCTCCAGCGTGTAACCGGTGACCGGGTAACCCGCCTCGACCAGGTTCTCGGACATGGGGGAGCCCATGATGCCGAGCCCGATCCAGGCGACCTTGGGGAGGGTGCTCATGGAAGTGCCTCTCTCTGGGAACCTGGGGGTCAGCGGGGTGCGCGGGCGGCGGCGGGCAGCCAGCCGAAGGCTTCCGCGCTCGGGCGGTCGCCCGGCTTGTACTCCAGGCCGACCCAGCCCTCGTAACCGGCCCCGCGCAGCCGCCCGAGCAACTCCTCCAGCGGGAGCGAACCGGTGCCGGGTGCGCCACGGCCGGGGTCGTCGGCGATCTGGACGTGCCCGGTCCGCGCGGCGTACGCGTCGATCACCTTGGGCAGGTCCTCGCCGTTCCTGGACAGGTGGTAGAGGTCCATGAGGAACCGGGCGTTGCCGAGTCCCGTCGCCCGGTCGACCTTCTCGACGACGTCCACGGCGGCCGGGGCCGACAGCAGCGGGTAGTGCGGCGACTCGGGCCCGTTGAGCGCCTCGATCAGCAGGACGGCGCCGATCCGGTCGGCGGCCCGCGCGGCCAGGACCAGGTTCTCCAGGGCCAGCGCGTCCTGTTCGGCCGGGTCCACGCCCTCGACACGGTTGCCGTAGAGGGCGTTGAGGGCCGTGCAGCCGAGGGAGTGCGCGAAATCGGCGGCCACGTCGACGTTGGCGCGGAAGCGCTCCGACTCCTCGCCGGGGACCGACAGCGCGCCCCGGTCGGGGCCGGGGAGCCGCCCGGCGTAGAAGTTCAGCCCGGTCAGGCGGACGCCGGCGTCCTCGATCGCGCCGCGCAGCGCGTCCAGCTCGGGCCGCCCGGGGACCGGTGCGCCGGCCCAGGGCCACCACAGCTCCACGGCGCCGAAGCCGGCCGCGGCGGCTGCCGCGGGGCGCTCCAGCAGGGGCAGCTCCGTGAAGAGCATCGACAGGTTGACGGTGAAGCGGTGGTCCGCGGCGGTGCTCCACGCGATACCGGGCATCGGATGCCGCGCCCCCTTCCAGGAGAGTCCGTTAATTTCATATCGTGGAAAGTCATTTCTGCTTACTGGAAGGTTGCCGCCGGGGGGTGAGCCTTGTCAAGGGGGTCGGACGGCCCGAGCCGGGGAGCGGCGCGAGGCGGCCCCGGGCGGGCGCCGCCCCCGGCCTGAGCGCCCGCCCGCCCGAGCGGTGGCCGACCTGCGGAAGATCGCCCGGCGTCGGCGGTGTCCGGGCGCCGCCCCGCTCGTTGAGCCCTGCCGTAGACATGGCTCCAGGTGGGGAGGTGCCGGTGCGCGCGTCCGAAGGGGAACCGCGACTGGTGTTGAGCGGGGTGGCGAAGTCCTACGGACGCCGACGCGTCCTGAACGGCGTCGACCTGACGGTCCGGGCGGGCTCGCTCGTCGGCGTCGTCGGCGAGAACGGCGCGGGCAAGAGCACGCTGCTGCGCGTCATGGTCGGCGAACTGACCCCCGACGGGGGAGAGGTGCGCCGCGGCGGCGAGGTGGGCTACTGCCCCCAGGAGACCGTCCTCAACCCGCTGCTCACCATCGCCCAGCACCTCGAACTCTTCCGCGTCGCCTACCGGTTGCCGGACGCCGCGCGGGCGCGGGAACTGCTGGCGGAGTTCGGCTGCGCCGACCGGCTCGACCAGCGCGCGGGCACGCTCTCGGGCGGCACGCGGCAGAAGCTCAACCTCGTCCTCGCGCTCATGCACGATCCGCCGCTGCTCGTGCTGGACGAGCCCTACCAGGGGTTCGACTGGGACACCCACCAGCGGTTCTGGCGGCTCGCCCGCGCGCTGCGCGACCGTGGCCAGTCCGTCGTCGTGGTCTCCCATCTCGTGCACGACCTGGGCCACTTCGACGCGGTCCACCACCTGCGGGACGGCGTCCTGCGCGAGGGGGTGCCGGCCGCGTGAGCAGGCAGTGGACGGGGTTCACGACCGCGCTGCGGTTCACCCTCACCGCACACGTGCGCAACCGGCTGGCCCTCGTGCTGGCCGTCACCTTCATCCCGCTCTGGGTCCACCTGGTGCGGGTCTGCGCCTACGACGCCGTGCTCCACTTCCAGGTGCACGCCGCCGGCGGGGAGATCGCCGCCTCCAACAACCGCGCCACCCAGGTCAACAGCGCCCTCAACGCGGTGACCGTGATCGTCGGCTTCATGATGTTCATGGAGGCGTTCCAGTCCGGACCGCTCGACCGGCGCCTGGTCCTCGCCGGGTACCCGCGCCGCCACCTCATGGCCGGCAAGGTCGTCGCCCTGGTCGCCATCGCCGCGGTCCTCGCCGTCTACACCGCCCTGCTGCTGCGGCTGTCCTTCCCGCTGGAGCAGTTCTGGCAACTGGCCCTCGCCGTCTTCACCGCGAACCTGGCCTACGGCGGCATCGGCGTCATGCTCGGCCCGCTGCTCCGGGGCGAGTTGGAGGGCTTCTTCCTCATCATCATGACGAGCCTGGTGGACGCGGCCCTCCAGAACCCGGGCATGAACCCCCTCGCCGACCAGCCCGGCCTGCGGTTCCTGCCCATGTACGCGCCCTCCCAACTCGCGTACACCTCCGCCTTCACGCCCGTATGGGCCGGCTCGTACGCGGCCGGCGGCCTGGTCTGGTTCGCCCTCTGCACCACGGCCGGCCTGCTCTTCTTCTCCCTGCGCACCCGGTCCTACCGGCGTCCGGGGGCCCGGGGCCGGGGCTTCGCGCTGCCCGGCCAGAGGAGGGCCGGGCGCACGACGGAGGAACGGGCACGGCCCGGCGCGGAGGTGTGAGGGGGCGGGACGGGGGCGGGGCAGGGCGTGAGCGGGCGGGGCCGTGAGGGGGCCGGGGCCGTGAGCGCGCGGGGCGTGAGGGGGTGCCCGGGGGCGTGCCCCGGGCGTCGACGCGCCGCCCAACAGGCGGTCCAGGGCGCACCGTTGCACTCGCGGCCCCGGGGCGTGTCCTCCGTCGCGGGGCCTCGTTAGCCGACGCGTGAACGAGGTCATCTTCTCCGAGGCCGGCCCGCGGGCGGCGGCGTCGGGCCCGCCCGCGGCCCCCCGTGCCCACGTCCCCGCCCCGGCCGGCCCGGACGGCGGCGCGGCGCCGGTCCGCCCGGCCGTCCCGGGCGCCGGGGCACCCACCGGGACGCCCACCGAGGCAGCCACCGGGGCAGTCACCGGGACGGACGTCGCGTGGCGGTTCCGGCGGGCCGCGCTCCGGATCGAGGAGCACATCACCCGCCTCTACCCGCCCGCCCCGTCCGGCGTCGAGTGCTGGCTCTCCTCGCGGGCCGCGTCCGGCCTCGGCCCCGGCACCGCCGACCTCGTCGCCCGGCGCCTGCACCGGACGCTCGCCGCCCCGGTACGCCACCTGGTGGACGCTGGCGGCCGACGCTGGCGGCCCGGCCTGATCGCCGAGATGATCGACCTGCTCGGCGGGGACAGCGAGCACTACGGCCCGCTGTGCGCGGCGACGGAACTCACCCACACCGGATCGCTCATGGTCGACGACGTCCAGGACGGTTCCCCGCTGCGGCGCGGCATCCCGGCCGTGCACAGCGTCCTCGGCGTCGCGGCGGCGCTCAACGCCGGGACCAACGCCTACTTCGCCCTGGACCGCGCCATCGCCCTGACCACGGCGGACGATCCTGCCCTGGCCGGCCGGCTGCGGGAGGTGTACCTCGCGGCGCTGCGTACGGCGCACGCCGGGCAGGCGCTCGACATCGAGGGCCACCGCGCGGAGATGGAGCAGGCCGTGGCCACCGGCGACGCCGGTCCGGTCCGGGATCTGGTGCTGCTGACCCACCGGCTGAAGTCGGGGGCGCTGGTGTCCGCCGGTTCCGAGGCCGCCGCCCTGGTCACCGGCGCCGGCCCCGGCACGCGCGGGGCGCTGGCCGCCTTCGGCGACGCGGTCGGCACCGCCTACCAGATCACCGACGACGTGGCCGACCTGCTCGGCGTCACCCGGGACGGCACCGCCACCAAGCGGGTCGCCGAGGACGCGCGCAACGGCAAGGTGACCATGCCGCTCGCCCTCGCCGTCCCCCTGCTGCCCGCCCCGCGCCTGCGGGAGCTGTGGCACCTGGTCCGCGACCCCGGCGCCGACGACCGGCGACTGGAGGAGGTGCGCGACACCCTCACCGACTGCGGGGCCACCGACGCCTGCCGGCGCGAGGCCGACGCCCTGCTGGAGCGGTCCTGGCGGGAGCTGGAACCGCTGCTGCCCGCCGGACCCCGCACCCGGACCCTGCGCGACATGGCCTGGTACACCGTGCACGGCGACCGGGTCGCCTGACCGTGACGGGAGACCGAGGGTCACCCTGTTGACGCGGGGAACCCCGTCTCGCCCATGCTGGTCCGCGGGCCGCCCGCCGAAGGGGCCGGCCGCCCGTGGCAGCGGGCCGGGACACCGGGAGGAAGCGCATGGTCGAGAGGCGACGTTTCGCGGTCGTCGGCGGCGGCATCATCGGCGCCGCCGTGGTGGGGGAGGTGAACCGGCGCCTTCCGGACGCGGAGGTCGTCCTCTTCGAGAAGGAACGCGAGCCGGCGGCCCACCAGAGCGGGCACAACTCGGGTGTCGTGCACGCCGGGCTCTACTACGAACCCGGCGGGCTGAAAGCACGCCTGTGCCGCCGCGGCGTGCGGCTCTTGCGGGACTACGTGGCCGAGCGGGACATCCCGTACGAGCGCTGCGGCAAGGTCGTCGTCGCCCTCGACGAGGGGGAGCGCGGGCGCCTCGAAGCGATCCACGACCGGGCGAGGCGGAACGGGGTCCCCGGCGTCCGTCTCGTCGGCGGAGCCGAACTCCGCGAGATCGAACCGGAAGCACGCGGCATCGCCGCCCTGCACTCGCCGGACACCGCGATCATCGACTACGCCGCGGTCACCCGCGCGCTCGTGCGCGACGCCGAACGCGCCGGGACACACGTCCGCCTGGGCGTCGAAGTCCTCGGCGCCCAGGCCGCGCCCGGCGGCGGCGTCACCCTCCGCACCCGGCACGGGGACGAGCGGTTCGACCATGTGATCGCCTGCGCGGGGCTCCAGTCCGACCGGCTCGCCCGGCGCTCCGGAGCCGGCCCGTCCCCGTCGATCGTGCCCTTCTTCGGGCAGTACCTGCTCCTCGAACCCCGCTTCGGCGACATCACCCGCGGACTGGTCTATCCCGTGCCCGATCCGGCGTACCCGTTCCTGGGCGTGCACCTGACGAAACGGGTCGACGGCGCGATGACCGTCGGCCCGAACGCCTTCCTGTCCTTCTCCCGGGAGGTCTACCGGGGGCTCGGGATCGACGTCCGCGACACGCTGGCGGTGGCCGCGGACCCCGGCTTCTGGCGCTTCGCCTCCAGGAACCTCGCCGGTGCCCGGCGCGAGCTGCGCGGGGTGCTCTCCACGGGGAGGTTCCTCCGGGAAGCGGCGCGTTACGTCCCCGCGATCGAGGGGGCGGCCTTCACCCGCCTGCCCCGGGGCATCCGCGCCCAGGCCCTCGGCCGCGACGGCCGGCTCGTCGACGACTTCGTCATCCAGCACACCGGGCCCGTGACGCATCTGCGCAACGCCCCGTCCCCCGGCGCGACCTCGTCCCTGGCGATCGCCGAACACATCGTCCAGCACGTGATCGAACGGCAGGGCCTCGCTTCCCGCCCCCGCCGGTGAACCGCCCACGGCGCCCCCCGCTGTCGTCGACGACGCGGAACGTCCTTTCCCCGTAGGGGATTCGAGGCCCGGGAGTGTCCGTTAAGGTCGTGCCCGAGCGACCGGGGAACGCGCCCCGGACACGCCCCCTCGGCCACCAGGCCGGTGAAGGGTGCGGGGCCGGTCCAGTGAGGGGGCACAGTGCGTCGGAGAGCGGAGTCCACGACCGGCCCCTTCGGCCACGACGAGGCGCCCGCGATGCCGCGCCGCTCCCCGGGGGCCGGCGCCACCCGCGTCCCGCTCCAGGCCGCCGGGGCCGGGGAGGACGGGCGGTGACCGGTCCGGGGGAGGAGTCCTTCATCGCCGCCGTGAAGCCCCTGGTCGACGCCGTGGGCGGCGAGATGCTCCCGCCGGACGAGGCGGGCCGCCACGACGTCGTGCTCTCCTGGCAGGGCGCCGACCTCGTCGCCGTACGGCTGCCGCGGCTCGCCGACTCCCTGGATCACCTCCTGGCCGCGAGGGAGCGCCGCGAGGGCAGACCGCTGGCCGAGCTGGACCGCACGGCCAGGCAGGAGGTCGTACGGGACCTGGAGGCGCGCGGCGCCTTCTCGGTGCGGCACGGCGTCGAGACCGTGGCGAGCGCCCTCGGGGTCAGCCGCTTCACCGTCTACAACTATCTCAACCGCGAAAAGGGCGGCTGACGGGAACCCGCGCCGACGGCGACGTGCGGCCGGCCGGAGGGACGCCGCCCTGGCCGGCCACCCTGTCGACGACCGGGAGGCGCGGTCCCACCGCCCGCACCGCTCCTGCCCCACGCCCCGCCCGCTACGCCCGCCGGGGCGACGCCAGCAGATACCGTGCCCGGGTCCGCGGCTCGGTGTGCTCCCCGGCCTGCCAGCCGGCCCCCGCCAGCGTCGCCGCGCAGGCCGCGAGCGCCGCCGGGTCCTCCTCGTACACCGCGACGGCCTCGGGCTGCGGCGTCGCCCGCACCCGGTACCCCGCCCCGCCGCCGGGGCCCGCCGGGGTGTGTCCGGCCGCCTCCAGGGCGAGCGCGGCGGCCCGCACGAGGTGGCTCCGCTCCCAGTCGCAGGGCCGGTCCACGGCACCGTCGGCCCGGGTCATCCGGCGCAGCTCCAGCAGGCCCTGCCAGGCGCCGCGCACCTCGCGCAGCCGGGCCGCCGCCGCGCCCTCGGGCAGCGGCTCCTCGCCGCCCACCCGCGCGGCGAACACCCCGCCCGCCGACCCGTCCTTTGCCGGCTCGGGTGCCGGGGCCCCCGGCGCGTCGGCGGACTCCCGCAGCCGGTGCCCGGCCGGAGTGAGGAAGTGGTCGTGCGGCGGCCGGGGATGCCGGAAGACCAGGCCGCGCCTGAGCAGCGCGGCGAGCTGGGCGGGCGTCCCCCGCACCCGCCCGGTGACCGGATCGGCGGCGTCGACGACCCGCCGCTGCGCGGCGCTCGGCGGCCCTGCCATGGTGGTCCTCCCTCCCTCGCCGGGCCCATGAAAGACCCTGCCCGAAGGCTACGACGGGGGTCGGACATTCCAGGCGGCGATCACCGGCCGCCCGTGCTCCGTGCCCAGCCGGCACAGCGTGCCCGTGGCGAGCTGGAACAGCGCCCCGGCCGACGGATCGAGCCCGAGGTGACGCGCGGTCAGGACGCGCAGGAAGTGCCCGTGCGAGACGAGGACGACACAGCCCTCGGTGTCCGCGAACGCGGCCTCCACCCGGGCCAGCACCCGGTCGGCCCGCTCCCCGACCTGCTCCGGGCTCTCCCCGGGATGCTCCGGCGGCCCCGGCACCACGCCATCCGTGAACAGGAACCAGTCCGGCCGGCTCCGGTGGATCTCGACCGTCGTGATCCCCTCGTAGCCGCCGTAGTCCCACTCGTGCAGGTCCGCGTCGACGTCCGCGTCGTCCAGACCGATCAGCTCGGCCGTCTCCCGGGTGCGCTGGAACGGGCTGACGAACGCGGCGCCGATACGGTGCGAGCGGATCAGCGGGACCAGCGAGCGGGCCTGGTCCCGGCCGCGCTCGGTCAGCGGCACGTCGCTGAGCCCGGTGTGCCGCCCGCCGCGCGACCACGCGGTCTCGCCGTGCCGGACGAGGAAGAGATCACCCATACCGCCAGGCTACGAGCGGTGACGGCCCCGCGCCCGGCCGGACGCGGGGCCGTACGGGTCAGTGGCGGGCGGCGTAGGAGACGAAGGGAGCCCACTGCCGCGCGGCGAAGGCGAGGCGGGGGCCCCGTGTCTGCTTGGAGTCCCGTATGTGGATGGTGCCGGGGGTGGTGGCGATCTCGACGCAGGCCGCCCCGTCGGGGTTGCTGTGACTGCTCTTGACCCACCGCAGGCCGCAGCGGTGGTCGGCCGGGGGCTTCAGGCTCATGTCTCTCCCAGCACTTTCTCGATGAAGGCCAAAGACCCCCTGGGCGTGAGAGCCTGCGCCCGGATGATCCCATGGCGCATCTCAAGGACCTGCACGTCTTTCGGATCGGCGAGAACGCGGCTGATGAGCTGGACCTCGTCGAGCCCCACCGTCTTGCCCTCCTTGAGGCGCAGCAACCGGAACGAACCGGCGAGGGCGGCGTTGTCCTCGCGGTCCAACGGCAGTACCCGGATGTCGATGTTCCTGAACTGCCCCGCCTCCAACAGCCGTTCGAGTTGTCGGCGCATCACCATTTTGCCTCCGATGGGCCGACGCGGCGTCGCCTCGTCCTGGACGAAGCTGAAGACGGGCGCCGTGCGTGAGCCGTCGACGATCTCCTGGCGGGCCGGCCGCGCGGCGACCTGCCGCTCCAACTCGTCCTCGGCCAACGGTGGTCGACGCACGCCGAACAGCGCCCACGGGAGTGGTCCGGGCGCCGCTCCCGTCGCGTCCGCCGACGCCCCTCGTCATTTCGCCGTCCGTCGCAGCTCCACCCGCCGGGGCGCCCGGCTGGCGCGGCGTCTGGCGTCACGCCAACTCGATGTCTGGGGATGGCCGTACGACGTGGAGGGGAACCGTACGGCGACCCTGCTGGTGGCGGAGCCGGCCGCCAACGCGGTGCTGCACGGCAGGGTGCCGGGGCGGGACTTCCGGCTCGCCCTCGCGCTGCGTCGTGAAGCGGGCGTCCCCGTGCTGCGGATCGAGGTGACCGACGCCCGGCCGGAGCGCCGGCCGCCCGCTCCCGGGGCCCTCGAACCGCCCGGGAGTGACGCGGAGACCGGCCGTGGGCTGTTGCTGGTGGCCGCCCTGGCGGCCGGCTGGGGGACCGTGCGGGGTGACGGTTGTGGCAAGACCGTGTGGTGTGAGGTCGGCCTTGACCGACCGGCCGCGCGGGCCGAGCGGAGTGGCCGCCTACTGTCGGTAGCCGCTCAGGAAGCGGCCGATGCGGCCGATGGCGGCCTCCAGGTCCTGGGCGTGCGGGAGGGTGAGGATGCGGAAGTGGTCGGGGGAGGGCCAGTTGAAGCCGGTGCCCTGGACGACCTGGATCTTCTCCCGCAGCAGCAGGTCCAGGACGAACTTCTCGTCGTCGTGGATCGGGTGCACCTTCGGGTCGATGCGCGGGAACGCGTAGAGCGCGCCCTTCGGCTTCACGCAGGAGACGCCCGGGATCTCGTTGAGCTTCTCCCAGGCCACGTCCCGCTGTTCGCGCAGCCTGCCGCCCGGCGCCGTCAGCTCCCGGATGGACTGGCGTCCGCCCAGCGCGGCCTGGATGGCGTACTGGGCGGGCGCGTTGGCGCACAGGCGCATGGAGGCCAGCATGGTCAGCCCCTCCAGGTAGTCCCGCGCGTGCTGCCGGGGGCCGGTGACGACCAGCCAGCCGGAGCGGAAACCGGCCACCCGGTAGGTCTTGGAGAGGCCGCAGAAGGTGAGGACCACCAGGTCCGGGGCGAGGGCGGCGGCCGAGTGGTGCACGGCGTCGTCGTAGAGGATCTGGTCGTAGATCTCGTCGGCGAAGACCATCAGGCCGTGGCGGCGGGCCACGTCGAGGATGCCCTCGACGATCTCCTTCGGATAGACCGCGCCCGTCGGGTTGTTGGGGTTGATCAGGACGACCGCCTTGGTGCGGTCGGTGACCTTGGCCTCCATGTCGGCGAGGTCCGGGTACCAGTCCGACCCCTCGTCGCACAGGTAGTGGACCGCCTTGCCGCCGGCCAGCGTGGTGACCGCCGTCCACAGCGGGAAGTCGGGGGCGGGGATCAGGACTTCGTCGCCGTCCTCCAGCAGCGCCTGGACGGCCATGGAGACCAGTTCGGAGACGCCGTTGCCGAGGTACACGTCGTCGACGTCGACCTCCAGGCCGAGTGCCTGGTAGCGCTGGGCGACGGCGCGGCGGGCGGAGAGGATGCCCCGCGAGTCCGTGTAGCCGTGCGCCTGCGGCAGCATCCGGATCATGTCCTGGAGGATCTCCTCCGGTGCCTCGAAGCCGAACACCGCCGGATTGCCGGTGTTCAGACGCAGCACACTGTGGCCTGCCTCCTCCAGGGCGTTGGCGTGCTCGATCACCGGGCCGCGGATCTCGTAACAGACCTCGCTGAGCTTGTTCGACTGCCGGAACTCCATGCGCGGCTTCCCCTCGGGTATCCGTTGATGCTTGGTTTTACCAAGTGAACGCTTGGAAAGTCCAACAACATGTCTAGACTGCGTCGCATGTCACCTCGCCGACGCTACGACCAGTACTGTTCCGCCGCCCGCGCGCTCGACGCCGTCGGCGACCGCTGGACCCTGCTGATCGTCCGGGAACTGCTCGCCGGACCGCGGCGCTACACCGACCTCCACGCCGACCTGCCGGGCGTCAGCACGGACGTCCTCGCCTCCCGGCTCAAGGACATGGAGCGCGAGGGCCTGGCGACCCGCCGCCGGCTCGCCCCGCCCGCGGCGGCGACCGTCTACGAACTCACCGGACGCGGCCGGGCGTTGCTGCCGGTGCTGGACGCGCTCGGCGCCTGGGGCGCGGGCGAGCTGGGGGAGCGGCGGCCCACCGACGCCGTACGCGCCCACTGGTTCGCGCTGCCGCTGCTGCGCGCCCTCAGGGCGGCCGGAGCCGACCGGGGCCTGGTCGAAGTCCGCCTGGAGGAGGGCGACTTCCACCTGTACGCGGATGCCGGGGAGGGCCCGCTGTACGGCGACGGGCCGGCCCCCGGGGAGCCGGGTGCCCGGCTGGTGCTGGACGCCGGGGTGTGCGCGGAGGTCTGCCGCGGCGAGCTGTCGCTGCGGGACGCCGTGCGCGCGGGACGGGCCGGGCTCAGCGGCGAGGGACCGGCCGCGAAGGCGCTCCGCGAGGGGTGAGGACGGCGGAAGGCCCCGCCGGTGTCCGGCGGGGCCTTCCCCTGCGATGCTGAACCGCCTTGCCGACAGAGCCCGTCGGTCAGACGCCCGGCGGGACCCGGGAGGGCCGTCCGGAACCGCGGGTCAGCACGTAGCCGCCGATGCCCGCGAGCGCGGCCAGCGCCGCGCCGATCCCGGTCCACACCCACCGGTCGGACCACCAGCCGGTGGCCCAGCCGTCCTCGGGCTCGATCGCGGAGAGCAGGGCGTTCTTGCGCTTGCCCTCGCCGTCCTCCGTCTCCTCGGCGGCCTTCTTCGCGGCCTCCATGGCGATGCCCGGCACCAGCGGCTCGGAGAGCCGGCCGTCCACCGCGGTGGCGCCGCCCATGTCCTTGGAGTCGACCCGGACCTCGGCGCCGATCCGCGAACCCAGGTCGCCCGTCGGCAGGTTGGCCACCGTCAGCCGCAGGTAGTACGTACCCGGCAGCGGATCGTTGGCCCACGGCTCGGCCCAGGCGCGGACCGTGCGCAGCACGCAGGCCAGCTCCACGCTGGGGGAGCCGGCCGGGGCCGTGCGGATCTGCGCGCCGTACTGGCACGCCTGGTGGCGGCGGAGCCCGTCGTAGACGTCGAGCCGCCAGGTCTGCGCGGCGTGCGACTCCGGCAGGGTCACCGTGGCCTTCACGGTGGCGCGCTGCCCGACGTCGGCCGGGAACGACCAGTACAGGTAGTCGCCGGCCGAGCCGTTCGCGGTGGCCCGCTGACCCTGCTCGATCTCGGTCGCGGTACGGAAGGACGTGCCGGCCAGGGTCGGCCCGTCACCGTCCCCGGACGGGCTCGCGGAGGGCGAGGAGTCGGCCACGGCGGGGGCCACCGCGAGGCCGAGCACCAGGAGGGCGGCGCTCACGCTTCGTATGAGACGCATCAGTTGGTCCTCCAGATCGCGAACCGCCAGCGTGAGAGCCAGCCCCACAGCAGACCGGCGAGGAAGCCGGCGACGACCAGGACGCCCAGCAGCCACCAGCCGCGGCCGAGGCCGAAGGAGGCGACGTCGTCGGCCTGGCTCGGGCCGTCCACCACGTCGACGGTCAGCTCCAGCGGAAGTCCGGGCGTGGTCTGCACGCCGGACGCGGCGGAGAAGGAGTTGGTGACCTGGAGGCACACGGTCTCCGCGGGCGCCTCTTCCTCGTCGCTCGGGGCCTTCGGGTAGCGCAGGCCGGTGGAGAGCACGTCGGTGCGGCCGTTCTCGCCTGCCTCACCGCGTACGATCTCCCGGCCGTGCACCGTGACGGCGCGCAGCAGCACCCCGTAGGACGGGGTCACGGCCCGGTCGGCGCCCACGCTCAGCGAGGCCCGCAGTTCCTGGCCCGGCTTGACGTCCACCCGGTACCAGCGCTGCTTCCCGAACTCCTCGCGGTCGGTGTAGAGACCGGAGGTGAGGGTCGGCGCCCGGGAACAGGAGTCGGCGCCCTCGGTGGCCACCGGCGTCACCACCGGGTCGGCCGCCCGGTCCACCAACTGATTGACCCGGTCGGTGAGTTCGTCGGTGTGCTCGACCGAGGCGTAGGTGCCGCCGGTCGCCTCGGCGATGCAGCTCAACTGCCGGCGCAGCTTGGTGTTCGGGACCAGGCCGAGCGTGTCGATGGTCAGCCCGATACCGCGGGCGGCGATCTCGCGGGCCACCTCGCACGGGTCGAGCGGGGCGCAGGTGTCCTCGCCGTCGCTGATCAGCACGATCCGCTTCGAGCCGTCGCCCTCGGTGAGGTCGTCGGCCGCCTTGAGCAGCGCGGGGCCGATCGGCGTCCAGCCGGTGGGCGACAGGGTCGCCACCGCCGCCTTCGCCTCGGTGCGGTTCAGCGGGCCGACCGGGTAGAGCTGCGCGGTGTCCTTGCAGCCGGTCTGCCGGTCGTCGCCCGGGTAGTCGGCGCCCAGCGTGCGGATGCCGAGCTGGACCTCTTCGGGCGTCGCGTCGAGCACCTCGTTGAACGCCTGCTTGGCGGCGGCCATGCGCGTGCCGCCGTCCATGTCCCGCGTGCGCATCGAACCGCTGACGTCCAGCACGAGGTTGACCTTCGGCGCGTCCTCGCCGGTGGGTTCACCGGCGGACGCACCGGCGGGAAAGGCCACCCCGGCGGTCAGCGCGGCGAGCAGGGCGCAGACGCCCGCCGCCAACCGTTGTCTTGTGATCATCGGCGGATACTATTGAGCAAAGGTGCCGGGCTCCAAAACGGCGGGTGCCCGTTGTCCGCCCCGACGGTGAGCGAGGGCGGCCCGTGACACACGCTCCTTGGACCGTTTCCAACCACCTTGTGACGCATGGGGATGCGGTACGCGGCCGACGCGCCGTCAGGCGTCCGGCGCCGGGACCGGACGGCCCGTCACCGGGTTGGGCAGCTCCGTCCACAGGTCTCCGGCGCGGCCGGGGGAGAGGCGCATCAGGGTCAGGGCCTTCACCGGCAGCGGCTCCTCCCCGAGCGCCCGCGCGTCGTCCGTACGGGGCGCGTCCCGCAGCGCGGGCTCCAGCGCCGCCCGCAGCGCCTCGCCCGAGCCCACCGCGCCGGCCAGCGCGCCGCCCACCAGGGAGCCGAAGAGCTTGCGGCGCAGCGCCACCGGGTCGTCCGTGAGCATCCGGGCCGGCAGCGCGGGCGCCGTCAGCCCGTGCCGGGCGAGCCGGGCGGGACTGACCCGGATGTCGGCCAGGTCCCGGTAGACCAGGCGCAGCGGCTCACCGGACGCGGAGAGCACCACCAGCAGGTTCTGGCCGTGCGCCTCCAGCGCCACGCCCAACTCCAGCAGCCGCAGCGCCACCGTCAGCGTCAGCCGGGCGAGCCGGGCCGCCCACCCCGGCGACGCGGGCAGCCCCGTGCCGGCCAGCGCCGCCACCGGCACTACGTGCTCGCCGGGCGCCGCGTACTCCCGGGGCGACTCGCGCAGGACGGCGGCCAGATCGGGGGAGTCGGCGGTGGCCGCGCCCAGCGTCCGCGTGACGCGCAGCAACCCGTCCGTGTGCGCCGCGAGTTGCTGCCCGAACGCGGACACGGCCGCCGACGAGGTGATCGAGGCGACCGAAATGTCCCGCACCGAGGAGGTCAGCCGGGCGCTCAGCGCGGTCTTGACGTGCGGCCCGCCCGGCACGGCCAGCGTCCGCAGCGACATCAGCGGATGCGCGGCCAGATGCCCGTCCGCGCCCCACCGCACGCGGGGAAGCCCGGCGAGCCGCCCGTCAGCGCCCTCCCCGCCCCACCGCTCGTGCGGGAGCCCGGCCGGCCGGCCGTCCGCGCCCTCCCCGGCCCGTCGGCCGTGGACGTCCTGCCCGGCACGGCCGGCGTCCGCGTCCTCCCCCGCCCGCCGCTTGAGCACGTGCGTGGCCTGCCACGGGTGCACCGGCAGCAGCAGCCGCCCGCCGTCCCGCAGTTCCTCCGGCCACGCCCCGCTCACGAGACACCGGCCCACGTCCACCGGGAGCAGCGCCAGCTCCACCACCGGCCCGTGCTCGGGACCGTAGGCGAGCTGTTCGGCCACCGAGAACCCCGGCCGGGCCCGGCAGCCCGGATGGAACGGATGCCCGTCCACCACCCGCTGCTCCCACCCCCAGTCGGTCGCGGGCCACTCGTCCGGGTGAATCTCCGGCGCCCCTGCCCGCGCCAGCGCCAAGGAGGCCGCGCTGTGCCCCAGTTCGGCGGCGAAGGCGGCCGAGTGCGGTACGGAGAGGTCGGTCATCAGCCGCGCCGGATCGTCGTAGGCGACCTCGTCGAGGTGGACGACGGGGACGTACGCCCCCGTGCGGTACGGATCGGCCGCCGGGCCGCTCAGCACCCGGCCGTCGCGCAGGCGCAGCACCAGCGCGTCCCCGGCCGCGCGGCGCCCGGCGATCCACGGCAGTGGCTCGTGGGCGAGCGCACGCCACAGGCGCGAGAGCACCTCCGCGCGCGCCCCGGGCACCCCGGCCGTGAAGGCCGGTATCAACTCCGGTCGTACGTCGGCCAGTTCGTCGGTCATCTCGGCCTCTGCGGTGGGCGGACGGTGCACGGGCGGGCTCCTCGGGGTACGGGAAGGGCGTCACGGCGGCCGGACGACGCCAGACATACTGATCGTCTCCGCCACTGGATTGACCGTAGGGAACGAGTGGAACGCGTGGATCTCCTGCCCCCGCCCACCGGCGCCGACCCCGCCGCCCGTGACGACATCGCGGCGCGGGCCGACGCCTACGCGACGGCCCCGCTGCTGAACTGCCTGCTGCGCGAGGTGGCCCAGCCCGTGCCGGGACCCGCCGAACGCCCCGTCTACCGGCTCCCGGACGGCCGGCTGCTGCGCGTACGCGCCGGCCGCCGCCCCGCCGAACCGGAGGTGTACGCGGGCGCCGCCTGGCAACCCGTCGGCCACGACGCCCTGGTGAGACTCGTCACGGAGGAACTCCACCGCCACACCGGTCTGTCCAACCGCGAACTGCCCGCCGAGATGGCCGACAGCCGCGACGCCGTCGACGCCCTGCTGCGGGCACGGCAGCGGGCCCTGCCGCCCGACGACCCCTACCTGCGCTCCGAGCAGTCCCTCCTCACCGGCCACACCCACCACCCCGCCCCCAAGGCGCGCGGCGGCGGCCCGCACACCGGCTGGCTGCCCTACGCGCCCGAGGCGCACGCCCGGTTCCCGCTGGTGCTGCTCGGGGTGCGCGAGGACACGGTCGTCGAGGAGGGCGACACCAGCGCCCTGGACGCGCTCGCCGAGGCCCCGCCCGGCTACCGGACGCTGCCCGCCCACCCCTGGCAGCTCGACCTGACGCGGGCCGCGCTGGAGGCGGCCTTCGCCGACGGCCGCCTCGTCCGGCTCGGCACGACCGCCTTCCCGGCCTGGCCGACGGCGGCGATCCGCACGGTGTACGCGCCCGAGCGGGATCTCTTCCTCAAGTTCAGCCTGGACGTGCGCATCACCAACGACATCCGCCGCCTGTGGCGCCACGACCTGCTGCGGCTGCGGCGCACCGACACCGCCGTCGCCGAGGCGTTCGCGGCCATCGGCCCGCCCGCCGCCTGGCTCGACGACCGCGGCTACCGCACCGCCGACTTCGCCTTCGAGGAACTCGCCGTCGTCGTCCGCGACGGACTGCGCGGCCGGCTGCTGCCCGGCACCACGGCGCTGATCGCCGCCTCCCTGGTGGAGGCCGACAGCCCCCTGGAACGCGCCGCCGATCCGGCCGCCTGGTGGGAGGCGTACCTCGCCGCGGTCGTCCCGCCGGTCCTGACCGCCTTCGCCGACGACGGGGTGGTGCTGGAGGCACACCTCCAGAACACCCTGGTCGCCGTGGACGCGGCCGGCACCCCCGTGCAGGCGCTGTTCCGGGACGCCGAGGGCGTGAAGCTGCTCCCGGAGACGCCCCGCGCCGCCGGCTGGGAACGGCTGGTGTACTGCCTGGTCGTCAACCACCTGCACGAGATCGCCGGGGTCCTCGCCGAGCACCACGGCCTCGACCCCTGGCCCGCCGTCCGCCGCGAGCTGGCCCGCCACGACCTCCCCGAGATCCCCGCCCTGCTCGCCTCACCCACCCTGCCCGGCAAGACCAACCTGCTCCTGCGCTGGACCGGCGCCGACGGCGCCGCCTCCCACTACCGCCCCCTGCCCAACCCGCTCCGCGGCGCGTGAGGCCGCGCGTACCCGTCAACCGGCGGCGGGCGGACGGAACTCGGGCTGGTCCAGGACGCGCAGCCAGCTCCCGTCGGCCTGCCGGCGCACGACCTGCGCGCGGGCGCCCGCGCCGTCCCGAGGCGGGGTCGAGGTCAGGGCGAGGCCGCCGCTGACCAGCGTCGGCAGCGGCTCCTCCGGCGCGAAGCGCGGCGCCTGGGCGAGCACCTCCTCCCAGAGCCGGCGGATGGCGTCGCGGCCCGTGGTGACGCGGCCGGGCGGGTAGGCCATCACCGCGTCCTCCTCGTAGAGCGCGGCGAGCCCGGCGGCGTCGCCGGCGTTGGCCCGCTCCACGAAGAGGCGGGTGAGGTCCTCGGGGCGCAGGGCCTTCTCGTTCTCGGACACGGCGGATCGGGTCCCTTCATACGGTCCGGCATGGAGTCCGGCATGGGGCGCGGTACGAGGCGGTACGGAGTCGGTACGGGGTGCGGTCTGGCTCCGGACCCCTTCGCCTTCCATGCTGTGCGCCCGGCTCCCATCAGTCCAATCAATCGTTCTGATCGGCTCTATCATCGAAAGTTATGGAGATCAGGCAGCTCAGGTACTTCCTCGCGGTGGTCGAGGAGGCCGGGTTCACCCGGGCGGCGGAGCGGGTGCGGATCAGCCAGCCGGGGATCAGCGCGCAGATCCGCCGGCTGGAGAAGGATCTCGGTGCGACGCTCCTCGACCGCTCCGGCCGTACGGTCACCCTGACCGCGGCCGGTGAGGCGGTACGCGATCACGCCCGGTCGGTGCTGGCGGCGGCGGACGCGCTGCGGCAGGCCGTCGACGAGATGAACGGGCTGGTCCGGGGCCGGCTCGGGGTGGGCATGGTCACCGCGTGCACCATCACGCCGCTGTTCGACGCGCTGTCCGGCTTCCGCCGCGCCCATCCCGGCGTGGAGATCAGCCTCGTCGAGGACGACTCCGCCGCCCTCGTCGACCGGGTCCGCGACGGCACCCTCGACCTCGCCCTGATCGGCGCGGCCCGGCGTCCGCCCGAGGACCTGGACAGCCGCCTGGTCGTCAGCGAACCGCTGGTCGCCGCCGTGGCCGAGGGGCACCCGCTGGCCGGGCGGGACGGGATCACCCTCGCCGAGCTCGGCACCCACCCGCTCGTCTGCCTGCCGCCCGGGACCGGCATCCGCGCCGCGCTGGAGCAGGCGTGCGCCGCCCGCGGCCTCACCCCGTCCGTCGCCCTCCAGGCGAGCGCCCCCGGCGCGGTCCTCCAGCTCGCCGGGCGCGGGCTCGGCGTCGCCGTGCTCTCCGCCTCCATGGTCGTCCCCGGCGAGGGGCTGCGGAGCGTGCCGATCACGGACGCCGACGTACCGGCCGTACTCGCCCTGGTCGCCACGCGCACCCCGAGCCCGGCCCAGCGGCAACTGCTCCGCCACTGCCGCCGCGCCTTCGACCTGCCCGCGGGCGAACAGCCCGCCTCGGGCGCGAACTGAGGCGCCCTCAGGCCCAGGCCGCCGCGACCGCGGCCCGGCAGAACTCCTCGGGCGGGCGGTAGCCGTGGGCCGTGATGTAGTGGATCACCAGATTCGGCGCCGCGTACCGCGTGCCGTCCGCGCCCGTCACCCGGATCTCCGCCGAGCCGAGCCACACCGTGGTGTCCAGAGCGGGCCCGCCGAGCACCGTGGGCCGGTCGGCGGCGCAGAACGGGCAGAAATGGAAGCCGCGCATCTGGTTCCGGTACGCGGCGGCGAGCACCCGCAGCGCCCTGACCACCCGCTCCTCCACGGGCCCCGAGGCGTACGCGTGCTCCGCCGCCAGCCAGCCGACGTGGAGCGTGCCCGCGTCCTCGTCCCGGCCGCCGCTCGTCTCGTACGCGTAGGGCGTCAGGTCGGGGAAATAGGTCATCCACCGCTCCGTCGGGGCCGGGGCCGGGGCCGGGGCCGGGGCGGGGGCTCAGGCCGGGGCCGGGCAGTCGGCCGCCGGTGTCTCCTCGTCCTCCCCCGGGTGCATCACCTGGGCGCCCGCGAGCAGGGCCTCGACCACCTCGTCCAGGTCGAGGCGCCGCTCGACGGACCGCAACTGCGGCAGTCCGGCCCGGGTGCTGACGCGGGGCGGGGCGAGGAGGGTGCAGCAGTCCTCGTCGGGGAGGACGGAGATGTCGGCGGTGCCGAGGGTGCGGGCCTCGTCGATGATCTCCTGTTTCTCCCAGCCGATGAGGGGGCGCAGGAGGGGGAGGGTGGCGGCTTCGTCGACGGCGGCGAGGTTGGCGAGGGTCTGGCTGGCGACCTGGCCGAGGCTGTCGCCGGTGACGAGGGCGTCGGCGCCGGTGGTGGCGGCGAGGGCGGAGGCGGTGCGGACCATGAGGCGGCGCTGGGCGACGACCTGGAGGCGTCCGGCTCCGGCGACGGCGAGTTGTTTCTGTGCCTTGCCGAGGGCGATGACGTGGAGGTCGCCGGGCGGCTGGTAGCGGTTGAGTTCGCGGGCGAGGGCGTATGCCTTGTAGACGGAGGCGGGGTTGGTGTAGGGGGCGCCGGTGAAGTGGACGAAGTCGCAGGCCAGTCCGCGGCGCATGGCGCGGTGGGCGGCGACGGGGGAGTCGTAGCCCCCGGAGAGCAGCACCAGCGCCCGGCCGCTGGAGCCCACCGGCAGCCCGCTCAGACCCGGCAGCCGCTCACAGGAGAGGTACGTCTCCTTGCGGTCTATCTCCACCGTGAGCGTCACCTCGGGCGCCGTGAGGTCGACCGACAGCCCTGCGACCGCCCGGAGCACCCGGCCGCCGAGGTACGCCTCCATCCGGGACGAGGTCAGCGGGAACTGCTTGTCCCGCCGCTTCACCCGCACGGCGAAGCCGCGTATCGGACGCTCGGCGTGCAGCGCGCCCAGCAGATCGCCCGCGGCGCGCGTGATGCCGTCCAGATCGCTGGGGACGCGTATGGCCGGTTCGACCGAGTTGAAGCCGACCACCCGCCGGGCCCGCTCCACCAGGGCCTCCCGGGGGACCTGCCCGCCGAGCACGGTGACGTTCTGCGCGGTCTTGATCCACGTCGAGCCGCCGATGCCGCGCAGCGCGGTCCGCAGGTTGTCGTGGAGCCGCTCGGTGAACCGCCGGCGGTTGTGCCCCTTGAGGAAGACCTCGCCGTGCTTGAGCAGCACGCACGGGCCGTAGGCGGCGGGGGCGGAGCCGGCGGCGGCCCGGGGAGCCGGCAGGCGGGGGGCGTCGGACACGTGAACCTCTCGGACCCGGCGGCTGGACAACTGACCCCCGTAGCCTAACCGCGGCTCGTACGGGGTCTCCGGCCGCCCGGACGCGGCGGCTCAGCCCGTGGTGTGGGCGTCGTAGGTGTGGAAGCCGCGACCGGTCTTGCGGCCGAGGAGCCCGGCCTCCACCATGCGGCTCAGCAGCGGCGGCGGGGCGTACAGCGGCTCGCGGAACTCGTCGTACAGGGACTCGGCGATCGAGGCGACGGTGTCCAGGCCGATCAGGTCCGCGAGGCGCAGCGGGCCCATCGGATGGGCGCAGCCCAGCTCCATGCCGGTGTCGATGTCCTCGGCGGTGGCGAAGCCGGACTCGGCCATCCGCACCGCCGCCAGCAGATACGGCACGAGCAGGGAGTTGACGACGAAACCGGCCCGGTCCCGGGAGCGGATCACGGTCTTGCCGAGGGCGCCGGTGACGAACCCCTCGGCGATCCGTGCCGTCCGCGCCGAGGTGTGCAGGGAGGTGACGACCTCCACCAGCGGCAGCACCGGCACCGGGTTGAAGAAGTGCAGGCCCACGACCCGGTCCGCGCGGCCGGTCGCCCGGCCGAGCCGCATCACGGGCAGGGAGGAGGTGTTGGTGGCGAGCACCGCCTCCGGGTCCTCGACGACCTTGTCGAGCGCGGCGAAGACCTCCGTCTTGACGTCCGGACGCTCCACGACGGCCTCGATGACGAGCTGCCGGCCGGCCAGCGCGTCCAGGTCGCCGGTGAAGACCAGCCGGTCCAGCGCCCGCGCCGCGTCGGCGGCCTCCAGCCTGCCCCGGGCGACCGCCCGGTCCAGCGAGGCCGTCACCCGCTCCCGCGCGGCACGGGCCGCGACCGCGTCGGCCTCGACCACCACCGTGTCCCGGCCGGCCCGCGCGCACACCTCGGCGATACCGGCGCCCATCCGCCCGCCGCCGACCACACCGACCCGCTCGACGTCCCCGCCCACCCGCTCGCTGTCCCCGCCCACCCGCTCGCCGTCCCCGCTCACGCCCCGGCCTCCGTCCGCCGCACCAGATGGCGGGTGTAGGCGTCCGGGGTGAAGAACAGTGGCAACTCCCCGCACAGCGCGGTCCGTTCGAAGAGCGCCCGGACCTCGGCGACGGGCGCCGCCGGGTCCGCGGCGGCGAGCGCGGCAGCCTCCTCGTCGAGCAGCCGCAGCACCGTCTCCCGGTCCACCACCCGGTGCCGTAGCCACTGCCAGATCTGCACCCGGGCGATCTCGGCGGTGGCCGCGTCCTCCATCAGCCCGTCCAGCGCGACCGCGCCCCGGCCGCCCAGCCAGGCGGCGAAGTAGCGCAGCGCGACGGAGACGTTGGTGCGCACGCCCTCCGGGGAGGGCCGGCCCCGGGTCCGGCGGACCGAGAGCAGCTCGGCGGCGGTCACCTCCACGTCGTCGCGGGTCCGGTCGAGCTGGTGGGCCTGGTCGCCGAGCACCGCGTCGAACACCTCCCGGCACACCGGCACCAGCGCGGGGTGGGCCACCCAGGACCCGTCGAAACCGTCCCGCGCCTCCCGTTCCTTGTCGAGCCGCACCCGGGCGAGGGCCGCCTCGTCCGCCGCCGGGTCCCCGCCCGGCACCTGGGCGGCCATGCCGCCGATGGCGTGGGCGCCGCGCCGGTGGCAGGTGCGCACCAGCAACTCGGTGTAGGCGCGCAGGAAGGGCGCGGTCATCGTCACCCGGGCCCGGTCCGGGAGCAGGAAGTCGGTGCGGTGGCCGAAGGTCTTGATCAGGCTGAACAGGTAGTCCCAGCGCCCGGCGTTGAGCCCGGCGGAGTGCTCGCGCAGCTCGTGCAGGATCTCCTCCATCTCGAACGCGGCGGTGATCGTCTCGATGAGCACGGTGGCCCGCACGGTCCCCCGGGGGATGCCGAGCAGCTCCTGCGCCAGCACGAAGACGTCGTTCCACAGCCGGGCCTCGTACCGGTTCTCCAGCTTGGGGAGGTAGAAGTACGGTCCGCGGCCGGCCTCGATCTGGCGCCGGGCGCAGTGGAAGAAGTACAGGCCGAAGTCGGCCAGCGCGGCGGGCACGGGCCGCCCGCCGTACTCCAGGTGCTCTTCGTCGAGGTGCCAGCCGCGCGGCCGGACCATGACGGTGGCGAGCCGTTCCGGGGCGGCGAGGCGGTACTCGCGGCCCTCGGGGGTGGTGAAGTCGATACGGCGCTCGACGGCGTCGAGCAGGTTGAGCTGGCCGTCGATCAGGGTGTCCCACCGGGGCGCGGTGGCGTCCTCGAAGTCGGCCATCCACACCCGGGCGCCGGAGTTGAGGGCGTTCACGGTCATCCGGCGCTCGGGCGGGCCGGTGATCTCGACACGGCGGTCGGCCAGCCCCGGCGCGGGCGGCGCGACCCGCCAGCCGGTGTCGGCCCGCACGGCGGAGGTGACCATGGGGAAGTCGAGCGGGGAGCCCGCGGCCAGGCGCAGGGCCTGCCGGCGGCGCTCCTTCAGCAGCTCCCGGCGGCGGTCCCCGAAGGCGTCGGCCAGCCGGCCGACGAACTCCAGGGCGGCGGGCGTGAGGATCTCGTCGTGCCGGTGGCCCGCGGGGGCGAGCACGCGGACGCGGTGGGTCAGGGCGGTGGCGGGCATCGGATTCTCCTGAGGGGTCTCGGAGCGGAGGGGGACGGGGACGGTCGTCCGCCCTCCGCTCGGCCGGGGGACCGGCGGAGGGGCCGGTCGGCGGGGACGCCGCCGGTCTGCCGGTCTGCCGGGTCCGCCGTACGGGGGACCGGCCGGGGACACGGCCTAGTGGAACTGCTCCTCCTCCGTGGAGCCGGTCAGCGCGGTCGTGGAGGAGGCGGGGTTGACGGCGGTGGAGACCAGGTCGAAGTAGCCGGTGCCGACCTCGCGTTGATGCCGGACCGCGGTGAAGCCCTGCGCCTGCGCGGCGAACTCCCGCTCCTGCAACTCGACATAGGCGGTCATGCCGTGCTCCGCGTAGCCGCGCGCCAGGTCGAACATGCCGTGGTTGAGCGAGTGGAAGCCGGCCAGGGTGATGAACTGGAACCGGTAGCCCATCGCCCCCAGCTCCCGCTGGAACTTGGCGATCCGGTCGTCGTCCAGGGCCGCCTTCCAGTTGAAGGACGGCGAGCAGTTGTACGCCAGCATCCGGTCCGGGTACCGGGCGTGGATCGCCTCGGCGAAGCGGCGGGCCTCGTCCAGGTCCGGGGTGCCCGTCTCCATCCAGAGCAGGTCGGCATAGGGCGCGTAGGCCAGGCCGCGGGCGATGGCCGCGTCCATGCCGTTGCGGACCCGGTAGAAGCCCTCCGCCGTCCGCTCGCCGGTCGTGAAGGGGGCGTCCACCTCGTCGACGTCGCTGGTCAGCAGGTTCGCCGCGAGCGCGTCCGTACGGGCGACGATCAGTGTCGGCACGTCGGCGATGTCGGCCGCCAGCCGGGCCGCGTTGAGGGTGCGCACGTGCTGCGAGGTGGGCACGAGCACCTTGCCGCCGAGGTGGCCGCACTTCTTCTCGGAGGCGAGCTGGTCCTCGTAGTGGATGCCGGCCGCGCCCGCCGCGATCATGGCCTTGGTCAGCTCGAACGCGTTGAGCGGACCGCCGAAGCCGGCCTCCGCGTCGGCGACGACCGGGGCCAGCCACTCGGTGGTGTCCCCGGCGTCCTCGGCGGTGGCGATCTGGTCGGCGCGCAGCAGCGCGTTGTTGATCCGGCGCACCACCTGCGGCACCGAGTTGGCCGGGTACAGGCTCTGGTCGGGGTAGGTCTGCCCGGCCTGGTTGGCGTCGGCCGCGACCTGCCAGCCGGACAGGTAGATGGCCTCCAGCCCCGCCTTGACCTGCTGGACGGCCTGTCCGCCGGTCAGCGCGCCGAGCGCGTGCACGTAGTCCCGCTCGTGCAGCAGCCCCCACAGCCGCTCGGCGCCGCGGCGGGCCAGGGTGTGTTCCTCGCGGACGCTGCCGGAGAGCCGGACCACGTCCTCGGCGGTGTACGTGCGCTCGACGCCCCGCCAGCGCGGGTCCGTGGCCCAGCGCCGCGCGAGTTCCCCGGCCGCCCGCTTCCTCGCCTCTGCCATGACTGTCACCGTCTCCTCGGTCTGTCGCGTCTGCCAACGTCCGCGCCGGGCGTCGCCGCTCCGGCGCATGACGGGGGCACCGCGTGTCTCGTAGCTGGGATGCGGCCCGCCGGCGCCCCGGAGGGCGAAGGTGAGCAATGCTGCCGACACGGACCGCCACCCTCGCGGGATCTCCGACGTCAGGGCATGGATCGCGCCCCGGTCCGGGTGGGTGTCCGCCGGTTCCGGCGGGCCGCACCACAGACTCTGGCACTGGCACTGAGTGCCATCAAGGGTGGTCGTATGCCACGTTCTGCGAATCTTCCGGCCCGTAATTGCCAAGGTTGCGAAGGCCCGTCCGGGCGAGGTGCCACGTACGCTGAGGCCGTCTGGGAGACCAAGGAGCGCACGGTGGGCAAGACGTACGCGGGGGCGCGGCTGCGACGGCTGCGCGAGGAGCGCCGGATGAGCCAGGCGGAACTGGCCCGCGCCCTCGCCATCTCCCCGAGCTACCTCAACCAGATGGAGCACGACTCGCGCCCGCTGACCGTGCCCGTGCTGCTCCGGCTCACCGAGACCTTCGGCGTCGACCCGGGCTTCTTCTCCGAACGGGACACGGCCCGGCTCGTCGCGGACCTGCGCGAGGCGCTGACCGGCGAGATCGCCGAGAACCGCGTCTCCCCCTCCGACCTGGCCGACCTCGCCTCCCGGATGCCGGCGGTCGCCCGGGTCCTGGTCGACCTCGGCCGCCGCAACCAGCTCCTGTCCGAGCGGCTGGCCGCCGCCCCCGGAGGCCGCGACGGCGCCGGGGACGCGCCCCGCTCACCGCACGAGGAGATCCGCGACTTCTTCTACCGCCGGCAGAACTACCTCCACGACACCGACCTCGCCGCCGAACGGCTCGCCGCCGAGATCGGGGTGCGGCCCGGCGAGACCCTGCGGGCCCTCACCGCGCGCCTCGCCGACGCGCACGGCGTCCGCCTCGCCACCGGCAGCGGCGCGCACCTGCACCACTACGACGCGGCCACCCGCACCCTGCACCTCTCCACCCGCCTGCGCCCCGGCCAGCGCGCCTTCCGCATGGCGACCCAGCTCGCCCTCCTGGAACACGGCGACGACCTCGACCGGCAGGCCGCCGAGGACTTCCCCGAGGAGTCACCCGCCCGCCCCCTGGCCCGCATCGGCGTCGCCCACTACTTCGCCGCCGCGCTGATCCTGCCGTACACCGCCTTCCACGAGGGGGCCGAGGCGGTCCGCTACGACATCGAACGCCTCACCGACCGCCACGGCCTCGGCTACGAGACCGTCTGCCACCGGCTCAGCACCCTGCAACGGCCCCGGCTGCGCGGTGTCCCCTTCTCCTTCGTCCGCGTGGACCGGGCCGGCAACATGTCCAAGCGCCAGTCCGCGACCGGCTTCCACTTCTCCCGGGCCGGCGGCACCTGCCCGCTGTGGAACGTCTACGAGGCGTTCGCCGCCCCCGGCCGCATCCACGTCCAGATCGCCGTGATGCCGGACGGCCGGCGCTACCTGTGGACCGCCCGCGCGATCACCCGGCTCCGGGGCGGCTGGGGCGAGCCGGGCAAGACGTACGCCATCGGCCTCGGCTGCGAGATCCGCCACGCCCACCGGCTCGTCTACTCCGCGGGCCTGGACCTCGACAACGCCGCCGCGGCCACCCCCATCGGCATGGGCTGCCGGGTCTGCGAACGCCTCGACTGCCCCCAGCGCGCCGCGCCCCCGCTCGGCCGGCCGCTGCGCGTCGACCAGAACACCAGCACCTTCGTCCCCTACCCCGTCGCCGACGACCCGGCGTAGGCGCCGGGCCCGACGCGTTGCGCCCGGCGCCCGGCATCCGCCCGCCTCCGGCCCGCTGTTCCCCGCGCCGACCGGCACCTACCATGCCAGGACGCGATGCCGCCTGGCATCCGCGAGGGGCGGGGCAGGGGCACCCGCCCGCCGAGCCGCGGGGAGGCCGGGCGTGCAACTGCGCCAACTGGAATACCTGGTGGCCCTCGCCCGCGAGCGGCACTTCGCCCGCGCGGCGGCGGCCTGTTACGTCTCCCAGCCCTCGCTCTCCGCCGCGATACGCCGCCTCGAACAGGAACTCAAGGTGCCGATCGTGCGGCGCGGCCGGCGCTACGAGGGCCTCACCCCCGAGGGCGAGGTGGTCCTCGCCTGGGCGCACCGCATGCTCGCCGAAGGCGACGCCCTGCGCCAGGAGTTGTCCGCCCTCGGCGACGGGCTGGAGGGCACCCTGCGGCTCGGCGTCGTACCGACCGCGCTGCCCGCCGCCTCGCTGCTGACCACGCCCTTCTGCGAACGCCACCCCCGCGCCCGGGTGAGCGTCGAGTCGCTGTCCTCCGCCGACATCGCCCAGGGGCTGGCCGACTTCGAGCTGGACGCGGCGATGACCTACCTCGACGACGCCTTCCCCCGCGCCGTGCGCCGGCTCCCGCTCTACGAGGAGCGGTACGTGCTGCTGACCCCGGTCGACGGCCCCCTCGGCGAGGCGGGGACGGTGACGTGGGCGCAGGCCGCGGGCGTGCCGCTGTGCCTGCTCAACTCCCGGATGCGCAACCGCCGCATCATCGACGGGTGCTTCGCCGCCGACGGTGCGGCGGCGGCCCCCGCGATCGAGTCGGACAGCGTGGCCGGCCTGTACGCGCATCTGCCGGTCGGGCGCTGGTCGAGCGTCATCTCGCACGCCTGGCTGCACACCTTCGGCGTGCCGGAGGGCATGCGGGTGGTGCCGCTGGACGGGCCCGCGCGGGGGCCGCGGGTGGGGCTGGTGACCGGCCCCGACGATCCGCCGTCCGTCCTCGCCGCGGCCCTGCTGACCGAGGCCCGCCGGGCGGGCGTCCGGGAGTCGCTGGACGTCCTGCTGCGCCGCTACCTCGGCGGCCGGGGCGGCTGATAGCCCCCGGCTATCGCGGCATAACGACATTCGCTTTGACCGCCGGCCCGGCCGTGGCGCACGGTGGGTCCACCACCCCGATCATCGCCGGACCTTCCCCGCCCCGCTCACCCAGCCACCGGGCCTCCCCGCCCGGTTCACCCACCGGGCCTCCCCGCCCCTGCCGGCCACCGGGGCCTCCCCGCCCCGGACGCCCGGCGCCGACGCCCCGACGCCCGTCCCCGATGCCCCGGCGCCGACGTCTCCGTCGGCCGTCCGGTGCCCTGTGACCGGGGAGGCCACCGCTCCCAGGGCACCCGCCCCGGTGCTCTTCGGACGGTGACCTCCCCCCGGCCCCCGCGCCCCGCGCCGTTCCCGCGGGGCGCGGCGCTCCCGGCCACGGCCGGCCGTCCCCTCTCCCGTACCGGCCCGCCCCGCACGGGAGAGGGGAGGACGGCCGCGTCAGGGGGTCAGGACGATGCGGCTGCCCGGCGCGGTGGAGGTGGTCCACGCCTTTTCGACCTGGCTCAGCGGGAGGGGCAGCGGGTCCACGGCGAGGGAGCCGGACACGATCTCCCCGGCGAGGGAGGGCAGTTCGGCGAGGATTCCCGCCGCGGTCACGGAGCCCTGGCCACTGCCCATGACGGTGAGATCGGCGGCCCGCAGCACGAACGAGGGCAGAGTGATCTCCCGTCCGGCCATCGAGCCGACCTGGACCCACTTCAGGGACTTCGCGCGGTCGGCGCGGGCCCTGAGGAGGGCGGGCATCGCCAGCTCGGTGGGCCCGCCCCACAGGTAGTCGATGACCACATCCACGTCACCGGCGGCCCGTCCGAGGTGCTCGGAGACGTCCTGGGCCTCTCCGTCGAGGCTGACCACGGCGTCGGCACCGAGGCCCCCCAGCAGGCCGAGGCGCCGGGGGTCCCGGCCCGCGCCGACGACGCGGGAGGCGCCGAGGTGCCTGGCGATCTGGACGGCGAGCAGCCCCGCGTTGCCGGTGGCGCCCAGGACGAGAACCGAACCCCCGGCCCGGAAGGCGGCGCGGCGCCGGAGTGCCACCCAGGAGGACATGCCGGGGTTCATCGCGGCGGCCACCGCGACCGGGTCGGTGCCCTCGGGCAGGGTGATGGCGCGGCGCCGGTCCACGACGGCCTGTTCGGCCATGGTGCCCAGCGCGCCGTCGTCGGCGACGAAGTAGAGGAGCTCGCCCCGCGGGGTCCGGCCGACGCCGTCGATCCCCGGGATCATCGGCAGCGCGCCGTCGGACGTGTAGTGGGTGCCGTCGGCGGCCGAGCGGACCCGGGGATGCAGGCCGACGGCGAGGACGTCGACCAGCACCTCGTCGGCGGCCGAGGGCCGGGGGGTGGGGAACTCCTCGAAGCGGGGCGGGGTGTCGAAGGACCGGACGACTGCCGCGTACATGAGACCTCTCCTGATCCGTTGTCTCTTCGGTCCCGGTCCTCTTTGTGTCCCGTGTGTCCCGCCTCGGCGGAACGGGAAACGCATCCGGCCAGAACTGGTTTGTGGAACGTACTATCCGAAGATAGTTTGCATCACGTACTATGTCAACGGCCTCGGGGGTGGTTCGCGGTACGTACTACTTGCGTAGAGTCCGTGTCACGTACCAGCCGTGCCGGAGGTAGTCCCGTGAGCCAGAGCCCCCCACCCGACCGCGACCCGGTGGACGACGAACCACTGAGCACCATGGACGCCCTGGTCCAGATGTCCTTCCTGGTGCAGGGCGTCCTCGCGCGCGCCGGCGCGGAGGAGGGGCTCTCCCTGATCCAGGTCCGCCTGCTCGGGATTCTGCGGGACCGTACCTGCCAGAGCCTGGAACTGGCCCGCTACGTGGGCCTGGACAAGTCCTCCATGACCGGGCTGGTGACCCGCGCGCAGCAGCGGGGCCTCGTGAGGCGGACGCCCTCCCCCCACGACGGCCGCGCCGTCCTGGTCTCGCTCACCCCGCTCGGCCGGGAGGTCACCGACCGGTGCGGCGCGGAGATCGCCCGGCGGATCGACGGCCTCACCGAGGGGCTGACCGCCGCCGAGCACGCCCTGATCCGGACCGTGGCCCGCAAACTCCTGCCCGGCACCCCGCCCGCTCACGACCCGCGTTGAGCGCCGGCCTCACAGAAGCTTCATACACTCCGCCGCACGGGCGACACGAAGCTCTCGTTGTCTTGGCCCCATGCTCGTTCCCCTCACGTTCCTCTCCCCCCGGGGCGCCGTCCGCCGCCTGGACCCGCACTCGCCCGGCTCGGCCGCGCACGGTGCCCTGGCCGGCTCCCTCGCTCTCGCCGCAGCCCTCCACCTGGGCTGGGCCGCGGAGGTCGACCCCCTCAGGCACACCCTCAGCGACTACGCCCTGCACGACGGCGCGGCGGCGCTGTTCACCGCCTGCGCCGGCTCCGCGGCGGCCGGCTGCGGAGCCCTCCTGGCCGGACTGGTCCGCAGCCGGGCGACGGTGGGCACCGGCGCACCCGCGGCGCTGGCCGTGGGATGCGCGGGGCTGACCCTGTGCGCGCTCTTCCCCACCGACCCGGTCGGCCGGCCCTCGACGGCGAGCGGACTGATCCACCGCTACGCGACCGGAACGGCGCTCGCCGCACTGCCCGCGGCCGGACTGCTCCTGGCCCGCCGGCTGCGCGCCCGCCCGGCCGGCCGCGACATCGGCCGGCTCGCCTGGGCCAGTTCGGCCGCCGCGCTGCTCTTCCTCGGCACCCACCTGAGCGTGCGGCACCCCGTGACGCCCGCCGCCTGGCGGGCCGCCGGTCTGCTCGGGCTGGCCGAGCGGGTCACGCTGGGACTGGAGTTCGCCCTGCTCTTCACGATGGCCGGCACGCTGCGCGGCGCGGGACGGCCAGGATGACCGGTCTGGCGGTCTTCCTGGCCGTCCTCAACGCCGTCTGCTACACGACCGGCGCGCGCCTCCAGCACCAGGCCACGCACGCCACCGCCACCGCGGGCCGTACCTCCCGCGTTACCGCCCTGCCGCGCCACCCGCGCTGGCTGGCGGGACTGGCTCTGCTCGCCACCGGCGGCGCCCTGCACGTCACCGCCCTGCGCCTGGCCCCCGTGACCGTCGTCCAGCCCCTGGGCGTCACCACCATCGTGCTGAGCGTGCTGTGGGGAACACACTCCCGCTCGGCCCGCCCCGACCGGGCCACCGGGCTCGCGCTGGCCGCCATCGTCATCGGCGCGGGAGGGTTCGCGGCGATCGCGGCACACGTCACGGTGCCCACCACCGTCACGCCCTCGGCCCAACTGGGAGCCGTCCTGCTGGCGTTGTCCGTACTCGCCTGCTGTGTCGCCGTCGCCCGCCAGGTGAGCGGCCCGAGCCGGGCGCCCACCCTGGCGGCGGGCGCCGGCAGCGCCTACGGCTGCATGTCGGTACTGATGCGGGCCGCCGGCGAGGAGTTCACCCGGGGCGGTGTCAGCCCCGCGCTGTTCGGCACCCTCGCCGCCCTGGCCCTGACCGTCGCCGCCGGGTTCCTCCTGGTGCAGGGCGCCCACGCGTCCGGCCCGCCGGAGGTCACCGTCGCCTGCCTGACCCTGGTGGACCCCTTCGTCGCCGTCCTCATCGGCGTCGGCCTGCTGGGGGAGGCCCCCGGGCTCACCCTGCCCACCGCAGCGGCGGCCCTGTCCTGCTGGACGCTCGCCCTGGTGGGCGTGGTCCGCATCGCCCGAGCCACCCCCGCCACCCCCAGCCCCCTCGCCCCGCCCATGCCGGCCCCCTCAGACCCACAGGAGTACGACGACATGCCCGCCTCCCACCCCGCCCCCCAGCGCGTCGTCATCGGTGCCGACACCTTCCCGCCGGACGTGAACGGCGCGGCGAACTTCGCCCAGCGGCTGGCCGCGGGGCTCGCGGCGCGGGGCCACGACGTCCACGTGATCTGCCCCGCGACCCAGACCGGCGCCGGCAGCGGGGTGGAACACGGCATCACCGTTCACCGCGTCCCCTCGTACCGGACCCCCTTCCACCCCACCTTCCGCGTCTGCCTGCCGTGGTTCAGCACCCGGTCCCTCGCCCGTATGCTGCACGAGCTCCAGCCGGACGTCGTGCACGTCCAGTCGCACTTCGCCCTCTGCCGCGCCCTGGCCGGCGCCGCCCGCCGCCGGGGAGTCCCGGTGGTGGCGACCAACCACTTCATGCCGGAGAACCTGATCGGCTACACCCGGCTCCCCGCCCGGCTCGCCTCCGCCGCCCGCGAGATCGGCTGGCGTGACCTCGTACGCGTCCACCGCCGCGCCGACATCGTCACCGCCCCCACCCCGCGCGCCGCCCGGCTCCTCCACGAGCAGGGTCTCGAAACCCCGGTCCTGGCGGTTTCCTGCGGCCTGGACCTGGACCGCTTCTCCCGGCCCGGCCGCCGCCGGGGCGACGACGACCGGGCCCGGGTGCTGTTCGTCGGCCGGCTCGACGAGGAGAAGAACGTCCACGAACTGCTGCGGGCCCTGGCCCTGCAACCCGCCCGCCTCGACGCCACCGCCGACATCGTCGGGGACGGCTCCCGCCGCCGCGCCCTGGAGGAACTCGCCGACACCCTCGGCATCCGCGAGCGCGTGACCTTCCACGGACTCGCCACCGACGAGGAAGTCCTCGACGCCTACGCCCGGTGCGACGTGTTCTGCATGCCGGGCACCGCCGAACTACAGAGCCTGGCCACCATGGAGGCCATGGCCGCCGGCAAGCCCGTCGTCGCCGCCGACGCGATGGCCCTGCCCCACCTCGTCCACCACGGCCGCAACGGCTACCTCTTCCCGCCCGGCGACATTCAGGCGCTGGCCACCTGCCTCACCCGGCTCCTCGACGACCCCGCGGCCCGCCGGGACATGGGCGCGGCCGGCCGCGAGATCGTGGCCGAGCACGACATCACCCGCACCCTCACCGTCTTCGAGGACCTCTACCTTGAGGCAGCCGGCCACGGACACCCCCGCGCCGCCGGCCGGCCGCCGCGCCAGGCAGTGCGCAACGACCCCCTGGAGCACACGCGATGAAGACCCGGCGCGTCCTGGTCGTCGACGACGAACCCAAGATCCGCATGACCGTGCGCGGCTACCTGGAAGCCGACGGACTCCAGATCATCGAGGCCGCCGACGGCCCCTCCGCCCTGCGGACCCTCGCGGCCAACCAGCCCGATCTCGTGATCCTGGACGTCATGCTGCCCGGCCTCGACGGTTTCGAAGTCCTCCGCCGCATCAGGCGGACCAGCCAGATCCCGGTCATCATGCTCACCGCCCGAGCCGAAGAGGTCGACCGGCTCATCGGCTTCACCGGCGGAAGCGACGACTACGTCACCAAACCCTTCAGCCCCCGCGAACTCGCCCTGCGCGTGCGCGCCATCCTGCGGCGCACCGACCAGGGTGACGACGCCCCCGCCGACCCCGTCCTGCGTTTCGACGGACTCACCCTCGACCCGGACGCCCGGACCGTCCACGTCGACGGCGCGGGGCCCGCGGGGCTCTCCGCCCTCGACTTCGACCTGCTGACCGCCATGGCCCGCAACCCCGGCCGGGTCTTCACCCGCCGCGCCCTGCTGGCCCACGTATGGGGCGAGGACTTCTTCGGCGACGAACGCGTCGTGGACGTCCACATCCGCACCCTGCGCCGGGCGCTCGGCGACGACGCCACCACCCCCCGGTTCGTGGGCACCGTCCGTGCCGTCGGATACCGGTTCCTCGCCCGCCCCCTTGTCTAGGGCCTTTCGTACCGGGCCCGCCACGGGCCGGGGGGGTCCGGTACGTACATCCGCCGTGCCGCCGCCGTCACGGGCCGACTTCCGCGGGCCCGGCCGCGCTCGTACGGGGGCGCCCCGTGGCGCGGGCCCGCGGGGGCCGGTACGTACACCCGCCGTACCGCCGTCGTTCCACGGCCCGATTCCCCCACACCCGGCCGCGCTCGCACAGGGGCGCCCCGTCGCACCCCGCCCTCGACCATCCCGCCCCCAGAACAGGACACCGGTACATGCGGCCCACCACCCGCCCGGCACCCGCGCCCCGACGCGCCCGGCTGCGCCAGTTCCCCGGCAGGCTGTCGCTGCGCAACCGCCTGATCCTCTCCCACCTCGCCGTCCTGCTCATCGCCCAGGCGGCGATGGGAGCCGCGCGGGCCATCGTCGAAGGCCCGGCCAAGGGGTACCTCGATCCCGCCGCGCAGATCCACCGCCAGGACGGCCCCATCGACTCCGACCTGGCGCTGGGGCTGGGCCTGGGGACCGCCGCGGCCTTCCTCGCGGCCGTGGTGCTCTCCCGGTTCCTGCTCCGCCCGCTGGACAACGTCCGCTCGGCCACCCACCGGCTGGCCGAGGGCCACTACGACGACGTCCTCACCGTCCCCAGCGAGCCCGGCCTCGCGGCCCTGGTCCAGGACGTGAACTCGCTGGCCGCGACCCTCGCCGACACCGAACGGCGCCGCGCCCGTCTCGTCTCCGAGATCGCCCACGAGATGCGGACCCCCATCACCATCCTGCACGGCCAGATCGAGGGCATGGCCGACGGCATCTTCACCCCCGACGACGCGATGTTCGCCTCACTCGCCGACGACCTCGACCGGCTGCGCCGCCTGGCGTCGGACCTCTCCAGCCTCTCCCAGGCCGAGGAAGGAGCCTTCGCCCTCCGCTCCGCGAGCACGGACGTCGCGGCCCTGGCCCGAGCCACCGCCCGGCGGCTGCGCCCCCAGTACGACGACCAGGGCATCACCCTCACCGTCGACGCGGACACCCCGGCCGTCATCTCCGGCGACCCCGACCGCATCACCCAGGTCCTGATCAACCTCCTCGGCAACGCCCTGACCGCGTCCCATCCGGGAGGACACGTGGTGCTCTCCGTCCACGGCGGCACCGGCACACGGACGGCGCCCCGCCACGTCACCGTCGGCGTCACCGACGACGGCATCGGCATCGCCGAGCACGACCTCAACAGGATCTTCACGCGCTTCGAGCGCATCAAGCATCCCGGACGGCCCAGCCCGGCCGGCGGCAGCGGCATCGGCCTCACCATCGCCCGCGGCATCGCCGAGGCCCACGGCGGTAGCCTCACCGTCGCGTCCCCCGGAGTGGGCCGGGGCTCCACCTTCACCCTCCGGCTGCCCGTCACCGGCTGAACCGGGCGATCACCGGCCCGGACTCCACCGGGGAGGTCATCGGTTCGTCCGGGCCCCCGGTTCCCCGCCCGGCCCGGTGGTGCGCGCCCCGACGGGGACAGGGCTCGGCCGGTGCCTTGCCAGCGTGAAGACCACGACTGTATAACGTTGTAAAACCAGGGCTCGGCGCACGGTGGCGACACCGCACCCGCACCGGCCGCCCGAGTCGGGCCGTTCAGGAAAGGGATGGACGTGCGGGTCAGCCTCAAGGACGTCGCCGCGCACGCGGGAGTCTCCATCAAGACCGTCTCCAACGTGGTCAACAACTACCAGCACGTCACCCCTGCCATGCGCGAGCGCGTCCAGCGGTCCATCGACGCGCTCGGGTACCGGCCCAACCTGGCCGCCCGGCACCTGCGCAAGGGGCGCACCGGCATCATCGCCCTCGCCCTGCCCGAACTGGGCAACCCCTACTTCGCCGAACTCGCCGCCGCCGTCATCGACGCCGCCACCCGGCACGAGTACATCGTGCTCCTGGACCACACCGGCGGACGCCGGGAACAGGAGATCCTGGTCAGCCAGGGGTTCCGGGCGCGGGTCATCGACGGGCTGATCCTCAGCCCCATCGAGCTGGAGGCGGAGGACCTGCGCGACCGCCCGGAGAACGTGCCGCTGGTCCTGCTCGGCGAGCGCGACTACGACCTGCCGTACGACCACATCGCCATCGACAACGTCGCCGCCGCCCGCGACGCCGTGCGGCATCTGGTCGGCCTGGGGCGCCGCGAGGTGGCGTTCATCGGCGCCCGGCGCGGTCGCAGCGAGCCCGCCCAACTCCGGGTGCGCGGCTGGCGCGAGGAGCTGAGGGCCGCCGGGCTCTCCGCCGACGACGGGCTGGTCGCCGCCACCGACGGCTGGGGGCACGCGGACGGCGCCGCGGCCATGGCCCGCATCCTGGACTCCGGACGGCGGCCGGACGCCGTGTTCGCCTACAACGACCCGATGGCCATCGGCGCGATGCGGGTGCTGCACGCGAGGGGGCTGCGGGTGCCCGAGGACGTCGCGGTGGTCGGCTTCGACGACGTCGTGGAGGGACGGTTCGGCGCGGTCACCCTCACCTCGGTCTCCCCGGACAAGGAGGCCATCGGCCGGCTCGCGGTCGAGTCGGTCCTCGCCCGGCTCGGCGGGCAGGCCCCCGAGCCCCGGCGGGTCCGAGCCGAGTACCGGCTGGTCGGACGGGAGAGCACGCTGGGGCACCACCCGGCGGACGACGGCGTGAACGGTGCGAGCGGCGCGAACAGCGCGGACAGCGCGCACGGCTGAGCCGGGGGGCGTACGCGGGGCCCGCCGCCCGGACGAGGCGGACGACGGCGTCGCCGCCCAGTCCGCCCCGGCGCCGGGGTGTGCGGTGAGACGGTTCCGCACGGCCGACGCCGAGTCAAGTACGTACGACACAAGCGGGGTTGGCGGGCGGCCATGTCGCGCGCTCCCGTTCCCCACGTACCACGCCCCTGTCGTGCGCGGGGGGTTTACAGCATCCTTCCAACGATGTAAAACCTCCTTGCGGAGGTCCGGACGAGGTCCGGCGCCGGGGCGAGAAGCACCGTTTCCGCTCGTCGTTCCGCTCCCCAGTTCCCTTCCAGCGTCGCCCGGATCGGGGTCACCCATGCAGCGAACCACCCACCGCCCTCGTCTCCTCGCCCGCCCCGTCGTCGTGGCCCTCGCCGCCGCGGTGGCCCTGACCGCGAGCGCCTGCACCAAGTCGGAGGACGACGCCTCGGACGACAAGCGGTCCTCGACGGCCGCCGCCGACACCGAGCAGAAGGTCGTCACGCCGAAGCCCGGAAGCAAGTCCTGCACCATCGACGCCTACGGCGCCGAGAAGATCGACCTGAAGAACGCCACCGTCGGCTTCTCCCAGTCGGAGAAGGAGGCCAACCCGTTCCGCATCGCCGAGACGCAGTCCCTCAAGGACGAGGCCGGCAAGCGGGGCGTCAAGCTGCTGACGGCCAACGCCCAGTCCCAGTTCTCCAAGCAGATCAGCGACGTCCAGGACCTGCTCGCCAAGGGCGCCGACCTGCTGGTCATCGCCCCGCTCAACTCCGACGGCTGGGAGCCGGTGCTGCGGGCCGCCGCCGCCAAGAAGGTCCCGATCGTCACCATCGACCGCAAGATCAACGCGACGCCGTGCAAGGACTACGTCTCGTTCATCGCCTCCGACTTCGTCGAGCAGGGCCGCCGCGCCGCCGACCAGATGATCGAGGCGACGGGCGGCAAGGGCGAGGTCGCGATCCTGCTCGGCGCGGCCGGGAACAACGTCACCACCGAGCGCACCAAGGGCTTCAAGGAGCGGATCGCGGAGAAGGCCCCCGACCTCAAGGTGGTCTTCGAGCAGACCGGTGACTTCGCCCGGGAGAAGGGCCAGCAGGTCACCGAGCAGCTCATCCAGTCCAAGCCCGGGATCAAGGGCGTCTACGCCGAGAACGACGAGATGGGCCTCGGCGCAGTCGCCGCGCTCAAGGGTGCGGGCAAGAAGGCCGGCGCCGTCAAGATCGTCACCGTGGACGGTACGCGCAACGCCGTCCAGGGCATCGTGGACGGCTGGATCAGCGGCGTGGTCGAGTCCAACCCGCGCTTCGGCCCGCTGGCTTTCCAGACCCTGGACGCCTTCACCAAGGGCGAGGAAGTCCCCCAGGACGTCATCATCGAGGACGGCGCCTACACCGGCGACAACGCCAAGCAGGACATCGGCAAGGCGTACTGACCCCGCCGCCCGGGGCCGGGTCCGCTCTCGACGCGGCCCGGCACCCGGCGCCCGGCGCCCGGTTCCGGGCGGCCCCGGCCGCGCACCCGCCGTCCCCGCACCTCGTACCCCTCCGTAACCCGCACCCCGTACCCCCGTACCCTCCGTACCTCGTGCCGCGTACGCGGTACTCGTCCCGCTCTACCTGGAGGCACAGGTGGCACCCCCCGCCGAGGTCCTCGCCGTCCGCGGACTCAGCAAGACCTTTCCCGGAGTCCGGGCCCTGGACGGCGTGGACCTCACCCTGCACCCCGGTGAGGTGCACGCCCTCATCGGCGAGAACGGCGCCGGCAAGTCCACGCTCATCAAGGTGCTCACCGGCGTCCACCGGCCGGACGCCGGCGACATCACGTTCCAGGGGCGGCCGGTCGCCTTCTCCACTCCGATGGAGGCCCAGAAGGCCGGCATCTCCACCATCTACCAAGAGGTCAACCTCATCCCGCTGCTGAGCGTGGCCCGCAACCTCTTCCTCGGCCGCGAACCCCGCACCCGCCTCGGCCTGCTGGACTTCGGCCGCATGCACCGGGAGGCCGACGAGGCGCTGCGGGCCCACGGTGTCCGGGTCGACGTGCGGCAGCCGCTGCGCACCCTCGGCGTCGGCGCCCAGCAGATGGTGGCCCTCGCCCGCGCCGTCGCCACCGACGCCCGCGTCGTCATCATGGACGAGCCCACTTCTTCCCTCGAACCGCGCGAGGTGGAGACCCTGTTCTCGGTCATCCGCCGCCTGCGGGAGTCGGGCATCGCCGTCGTGTACGTCAGCCACCGCCTCGACGAGCTGTACGCCGTGTGCGAGACGGTCACCGTGCTCCGCGACGGACGCCGGGTGCACCACGGGCGGCTGGCCGACCTCGACCGGCTCGGCCTCGTCTCCACCATGCTCGGCCGGGACATGGGCGAGGTCCGCTCCGAGGGACTGACCAAGTTCACCGGCGACCACCACGCCGCCGCCGGCGAGCCGGTGCTCCAGGCGACCGGCCTCACCGTGCCACACAGGCTGCACGGCGTCTCGGTCGGCATCCGGCCGGGCGAGGTCGTCGGGCTCGGCGGACTGCTCGGCTCGGGGCGCACCGAGACCGCGAAGGCCATCTCCGGTGCGCTGCCGCTGCGTTCGGGCGACGTCGTGGTCGCCGGGGCCCCGCTGCGCGGCGGCTCCACACCGGCCGCCATCCGGGCGGGCATCAGCCTGCTGCCCGAGGACCGCAAGAGCGAGGGCATCGTGCCGGGCCTGTCGGTCCGCGAGAACATCGCCCTGGCCGCCCTGCCCCGGCTCTCCCGCTTCGGCCTCGTCTCCGAGGCCCGGGTGGACGCCGTCGTCGACACCTTCGTCCGGCGGCTGCGCATCAAGGCGTCCTCGCCGCACCAGAAGGTCGGTGAACTCTCCGGCGGCAACCAGCAGAAGGTGCTCCTCGCCCGCTGGCTCGCCATGAACCCCAAGGTCCTGCTCCTGGACGAACCCACCCGCGGCATCGACGTCGGCGCCAAGGCCGAGGTGCAGAAACTCGTGGACGAACTGGCCGCCGACGGTCTGGGCGTCCTGCTCATCTCCTCCGACCTGGAGGAACTGATCGAAGGGTCCGACCGCGTGGTCGTACTGAAGGACGGTGCGGTCGTCGGCGAACTGACCGGCGACGACGTCACCGAGGACAAGCTGATGCGGACCATCGCCGGGGACCCGCCCGCGCCCGGCGCGGTGGAGGTGGCGGCCACCGATGACTGAAACCGCCCTGCGCACCGCCCCGTTCGACAAGACCCGCGTCCTCGCGTGGCTCCAGAGCTACGGCGTCTACGCGGGCGTCGCCATGCTCCTGATCGTCAACACCGTCATCACACCGCACTTCCTGACCGCCGAGAACTTCCGCACCCAGGCCGTCCAGGTCGCCCCCGTCGTCATCGTCGCGCTCGGCATGGCCCTGGTCATCGGCACCGAGGGCGTCGACCTGTCGGTGGGCGCCGTGATGGCGCTGGCGGCCTCGGTGACCGCGCTCTACCTCGGCTACGGACTGCTCCCCGCGCTGCTGGTGGTGGCGGTCTTCGCCGCGGGCGCCGGACTCGCCAACGGCGCGCTGGTCGCCTTCGTCGGCGTGCAGCCCATCGTGGCCACCCTGGCGCTCATGGTCGGCGGGCGCGGCATCGCGCTGGTGCTGCTGCCGCAACTACAGGACCTGCACAACCCCGCGCTGGCGTCCCTCGGTTCCGGGGCCGTCGCGGGCATCCCGTACCTGATCCTGATCGCCGCCGCCCTCGCCCTGCTGATCGCCTTCGTCGTCCGGCGCACCACCTTCGGCCGGCAGCTCCTCGCCATCGGCGACAGCCGCCCCGCCGCCCAGCTCGCCGGCCTGCCGGTGCGCCGGGTGCTGGTCGTGGTCTACGTCGTGTGCGCGCTGCTCGCCGCGGTGGCCGGGGTGCTGGCCACCGCCCGGCTCCAGGCCAGCGACCCGACCTCGCTCGGCAACCTCATGGAGCTGTCCGCGATCACCGCCGTCGTGGTCGGCGGCACCCCGCTGACCGGCGGCCGGATCAGCATCGGCGGCACCGTGGCGGGCGCCGTCCTCATCCAGTTGCTCACCGCCACCCTCATCAAGCACGATCTGCCGCCCTCGTGGACCCAGATCGCCCAGGCCATAGTGATCGTGTGCGCGGTCTACGCGGCACGGGGACGGGGGAAGCGATGACCGCCACCAAGACGGACGCCCCCACGACCGCCCCGGGTGAACAGCCCGCGGACGAGACGGAACCGGTGGGTTCCGCACGCTCCGAGCGGCTGAGCGCGCTGGTCCAGCAACACGGCGCGCTCGCCGTGCTGGTGATCGTCTCGCTCGTCGCCTCGCTCAGCTTCGACTCGTTCGCCACCGGGGACAACGTCTCCAACATGGCGACCAGTTCGGCCTTCCTGGCGATCGTCGCGCTCGGCATGACCTTCGTCATCATCACGGGCGGCATCGATCTGTCGGTGGGCTCGCTGTTCGCGCTCGGCGGCGTGCTGGCGGCCTGGGGCTCGCGCCACGGCACCCTGGTGGCGCTGCTGCTGCCGCTCGCGGTGTGCGGACTGATCGGTGTCGTCAACGGCCTGCTCGTCGCCCGCTCCCGGCTCGCGCCCTTCATCGTCACCCTGGCCGCCATGCTGGGGGCGCGCGGTGTGATGCTGGCCCTCACCGACGAGGGTGCCGAGACCTATCTGATCGGCAAGGACTCCTTCCTCGCCGACCTCGGCCAGGGCAGCACCCTGGGCGTCGGCAACCCGGTGTGGGTCACGCTGGCGCTCTTCGTCGCGGGCGCCGTCGTCCTGCGCCGTACCCGGTTCGGCCAGCACGTCTACGCGGTCGGCGGCAACGAGGACGCGGCTGCCCTCATGGGCGCCCCGGTGGCCCGCACCAAGGTCCTCGTCTACACCCTGTCCGGACTGCTGGCCGGCCTGGCCGGCGCGCTCAACGCGGCGTGGCTCGCGTCGGGCGTGACCATCCTCGGCGGCGGCATGGAGCTGGAGGCCATCTCCGCCGTCGTCATCGGCGGCACCCTGCTCACCGGTGGCCTCGGCCATGTCAGCGGCTCGCTCGTCGGTGTCCTGCTGCTCAAGGTGATCCAGAACGTCATCAACCAGATCGGCTCCCTGGACTCCTCCTACCAGCAGGTCGTCAGCGGCGCCTTCCTGGCCGTCGTCGTCATCGCCCAGACCTGGCTGGGCCGCAGGCGACGGCTCGGGTAGCGGGGGCCGGCACAGATGGTCCCGGCGGGCGTCTTCAGGGACGCTCGCCGGGACCACGTCTGTGCGGGGAGGCGGGTGCTACGGCTTCTCCCGGGTGTGGAGCGCGCTCACCTCCTCCGAGGTGAGCGCCGTGTCGTAGGCGTGGACCTCGTCGACGGCACCGTTCCAGAAGTCGGTGTCCTCGCCGTTCCACTGGGCGCGGCCGACGGCGAGGGGGCCGGAGCCGACGTAGTTCGGGCCGGCCGTCGCGGTCGCGGCCAAGGCGCCGTCGACGTACAGCCTGATCTGGTCGCTCGCGGCGTCGCGGACGCCGACGAGGTGGTACCAGCGGCCCGTCGGGGGCGTGACCACCAGCCGGGCGCGGTTCTCGCCCGGCGTGCTGAAGGCGAAGGCGCCCTGGCCGTACTGCAGGTAGAACGGGCTGGCCTGGCGCCGGCCGTCCTGGCTGACGGCGGTGGCGTAGTTGCCCGGGAGCCCGTCCAGGCGCACCCAGGCGGAGACCGAGTAGCTCCCGGTGGTGTCGAGCACCGGGCCGTCGGTCTGGGCGGACTGCCCCCGGCCGTCGAACTTCAGCGCGCTGCCGCTGACGCCCGGGGTCCAGGTGGTGCCCGCGGAGAGCGTCAGGGACCTGTGGTGCGGGCCGGTGTCCGCCGCGGTGGTCCCGCCGCCCTCGTCGAGGGGCCAGTGCCCGCCGCCGGTCGGCGTCGGGCGCTCGCCGGCGGCGGCACCGGCGGCGACGACCTGGCGGTTGACCGCGCGGACGCGGACCGGGTCGACCTTGACCTCGCGGCGGTCGTAGGTGTAGAGCCCGTTCAGCTCGTTCTCCAGGTCGGTGATCTGCGTGTACACCGATCCGGACAGCTCGGCGCCGGCCTGGTCGAGGTAGAACTTCTCGGTGTTCTCGACGTACTTGCGGGTCAGCGCCTCCTTGTCCGCGACGCCGCTGTAGATCACGGTGGGGGCGCCCGGCCACATGTGCCCGGGGGCGCGCAGCGTGAAGCCGCCGTGCTCGCCGTCCATGGCGGCCCGGTGGTCGGGGAAGGGCGGGGAGTCGTTGTTGTAGTCGTGGTGGTCGATGATGTCGCCCTTGCCCGAATCACCCTTGGAGTTACAGCAGTTGACACCGCTGTGGGCGTTGACCAGGCGGGACGGGTCGGCGGCCTTGACGGCCTCGGCGAGGCGCCCGCTCTCCTCGCGGTCCCACTCGCCCCAGCCCTCGTTGAAGACGACGTGACCGATGACGGAGGGCGCGTCGTGGTGCTGCCGCATCGCCTCCATCCCCTCGTCGACGAAGGACTTCCGGCCGGTGGCGTCGGTGATGTTCCCCGAGACGAAGTCCTGCCACACCAACAGGCCCAGCTTGTCGGCGTGGTGGAACCACCGGGCCGGTTCGACCTTGATGTGCTTGCGGACGGCGTTGAAGCCCAGCTCCTTGTGCGCCTTCAGGTCGAAGGCGAGCGCCTCGTCGCTCGGCGCCGTGTAGAGGCCGTCGGGCCAGAACCCCTGGTCGAGCGTGGCGAGGGAGAAGACCGGCTTCCCGTTGAGCACCAGCTTGCGGTGGCCGCCGACGTCCTCGATGCCTATCTTCCGCATCCCGAAGTAGCCGGTGACCTTGTCGCTCGATTTGCCGTCGGTGAGCGTGACGTCGAGGTCGTAGAGGTAGGGGTCGTCAGGGCTCCACAGGTGCTGCCGGGTCACGGGCAGGCGCAGTTCCTTGTTGGCGGGGCCGGAGATCTTGCCCACGACCTTGCCCCGCTTGTCCCGGGCGACGGCCTCGACGCGCGCCCGGCCGGAGGCGTCGGCGGAGGCGACGGTGACCGCCAGGGTGCCGGTGTCGATGTCGGGCGTGGTGACGAGGTCGTCGATGGCGACGGCGGCGACGGGCTCCATCCACACCGTCTGCCAGATGCCGGACGACTGGGTGTAGAAGATGCCGCCCGGGTCGGTCGACTGCTTGCCCGTCGGCTGGTCGGCGCCGCCGGTGTCGGTGACCGCGACGACCACCTCCTGCGGACCCGAGCCCTTGAGCGCGTCGGTGATGTCGGCGCCGAAGGCCGTGTAGCCGCCGGTGTGTTCGGCGACCTTCCTGCCGTTGACCCAGACCGTCGCCCGGTTGTCGACGGCGCCGAAGTTGAGCCGGAGCCGGCTGTCCTTGTCGCCCTTGCCGACCTTCCAGTCCCGCGGCACCTCGACGAGCCGGCGGTAGAACATGTGGTCCTCGTGCCGCTCCAGACCGGAGAGCTGCGACTCCACGGGGAACGGGACGATGATCTTCTCGCCGAGGTTCCGGCCGAAGACCGGCCGCTCGCCCGCCTTGGCGGCGCTGAACTGCCAGGGCCCGTTGAGGTTCTTCCACCGGGAGCGCACCTGTTGCGGGCGCGGGTACTCCGGCAGCGGGTTCCTGGTGTCGAGCTTGTCGCCCCAGGGGGTGGTGAGGCGGTGCGCGGAGTCGTTCTGCGCGTACCGGATGATCTTCGGTACGGTCTTGCCGCCGGAGGTGAGGCCGCCGGCGCCGTCGTAGGCGACGCGGACCTGCTGGTTCTTCTGGACCGGCTCGGCGAGGGTGATCAGCAGGGAGTCGCGGTCGCCGGGGGCGGTGCGGACCGAGGCGAGGGGCATCGGGGTCGTGTCCGCCTCGACCTTCAGGTGGTCCCGGACCGCGCCGATGTCGCCGACCCGGCCCTCGAACCGGGCCCGTAGCTGTTTCCCGTCACCGGCGACCGACAGCTCCACCGGGTAGACCTCGAAGCCGTCCGGCGGGGTGAAGGCCGACATCGGCACGAGCTGCTTGGGCAGCGTCGGGGCGGACCAGCGCAGGAACATGTTGGCGCCGCCGGTGTCCTGGAACAACTCCAGCCGGAAGTCGTGCGGTTCGCCGGCCTTCAGCCTGATCGGGGCGCTGGTCTGCTCGTTGTCCCAGTCGGGCACCCAGTGGTCGATCACCGGCTTGCCGTCGATGAGGAGCCGGAAGCCGTTGTCGCCGATGGCGTGGAAGGTGTAGTCGCCGGTGGCGGGCGCCGTGATCCGGCCGGTCCAGCGGGCGGTGGTGTGCTCCGTCCTGCCGGTCAGCTCCTCGAAGGTGCCGGTCAGCCCGGAGAAGTTGATCTGCGGGTCGAGCGAGGTGCCGCCGAGCCGGTCGAAGTCGCGTGCGCCGGGCGCCGACATGGCGAAGTACTCGCCCTTGAGCCCGTGCACCGCGACGGCGGCCCGTTCGGAGGAGGGGGCCGCGGCGCCGGCCCGGGTCTCGGCGGCCGACGCGGTGGACAGCAGCCCGGTCGTGGGCAGGACCAGGGCCGCCGCGGTCAGCAGGGCCCAGGCTCTCGCTCGTGGGCGGAGGTGTCGTCTTGTCATCGAACCCTTCCTCGCACAGAAGGTGGCGGACCGGGGCCGGCCGGCTCCGGTCGGGTGACACGGCGGGGACACCGCAACGGGCGCGGTCAGCGACCATTTCAACGTTGGAAAATAACGTTGGAAAACAGTGCCAGCGGAATGACAGCATGCCGTTCCGCCACTGTCCAGACCTCGCGCACCACGGGCTGACGGGACGTCGGCCCGCCGCACGCCGCGGACACGGCGGTACGTGACCTCGCCGGGCGGCGCCGGCGGGACAAGGTGTGCCGGCGCCCGCGGTTCGCGCACCGCAGGGGATGAGGCATAGCTTGGGAGATCAGCGTCGATCGTCTACGCGTACGTAGTCATCTTCGGGCTGCGGGCCGCGTCGGGCCCGCCGGGCGGCCTGGATCGGGGTTGGTGACACGTGGTGAACGAGCGCCGGGACGAGAGGCATCCCTGTCCGAGAGCGACGAGGAGTCACTGCGCGGTCTCCTGCGTGAGGCCGAGGGCGGCTCCGAGTGACGTACGTGCTCGTCCTGGTCGTTTCGACCCTCGCTCTCCCGTGGGGCGGGGCGGCCGTCGCCAGACGTCTCGCCGGCCTCCTGCCGCCTCGCTGGGCTTGCTGGTTGCTGACGGGCGCGGCGGTTCTGCCGGCCGGTGGGACGATCTCCGCGCTGGTCGGCCTGTTTCACGTGCCGTTCCTCGCCTCGTTGGAACAGGTGTCTTTGACGCGGGTGAGGGAGGTGTGGCCGGCGGCGGTGCCGCTCGCCGGGATCGCCGGAGTGGTGATGCCGGCGCAGTCGGTGTTGCTGGTGCGGCGCCGGCTTCAGCACCGTTCACTGCTCAAGAGGGCGTGGTCGTCGGCGGACGAGGGCACGGGAAGCGGGGGCGTGCTGGTGGTGCCGGGAAGCGATGCCGACGCCTTCGCGCTGCCCATCGCCGGACTCCACCCCACGTACACCGGGTAACTCACCGTCGACGGTCGCCCGTTGACCCCCGCGTGCAACGCCGCACCCGAGAACAGCAGCGCCGCGTCCAACTCGTCCCGCAGAACCCGCTGGCCGCGCCCAACCCCCCGGCACACCGTCGGCCGGCAGTTGACCCGTCCCCTGCGTCTGCACGCCGATGTGTCCAGGAACGTCCGTTCCGAGCGGGTCAGTCACCGAACTCCTCGCCCCGGTCGGCCTTCCCGCCGACTACGCCGACCGCTTTCCGGGAGAGCTGTTGGGCGGACAGCGCCAACGCGTCTCCATCGCCCGCGCCTTGGCCACGAGGACCCGATATCCTCCCCTGCGGCGAGGCCACCGCAGACATCATGGAGCTTCTCTCCCGCCTGCGCACCGAACACCGGATGACCCTGGTCATGGTGCCCCACGAGGCACCACCTGGTCGCTCGATACACCGACACGGTCCACCTCCAAGTAGCTCGGCGCGGCTGGCCTGCGCGAGGAGGTTCCGGCTTGGCGCAGGGCGTCAGGCGTCGAGGCTTCGGCGGAGGCCGATATCCATCAAGCCGCGCATGCCCTATTTGTCGGAATCGAAGAAAGTACTCGGAAGCTGCCTCTGGCGGCAGTAAAATCGCAAGTCATCCAGCCTGCTCCCCGCACCCGCGGGGATTGTCCCTCCTGGACCTTCGCGGCCAGGTCGTCCGCGCGCTGCTCCCTACACCCGCGGGGATGGTCCCCTGATCCCGTTCGTGCACAGCGACTTCGAGGCCTGCTCCCCGCACCCGCGGGGATGGCACCAGCGCGGGACTCTCACCTCCGTGGTCTCCTGGGTTGCACACACGGGCCCGCCCGAAGCCCAACTCGGGGGAGAGCCGCGACCGTGGCCGCGACCACGACGGCGACGGCCTGGAACACCGTCAACACCCAGCCCAGTACGGCGTTCACCGGCAGCAGCGCCGCCGAAGCGGAATCCATCGGCCACCCACCCATCGGTATCGGCTCCCGAGCGCACGAATTATCACAGCCGCCCCGCCGGAGGAAGAGGGGGCCAGTGAACCAGGTCACCTGCGGAGACGCGGTCCTGAGGGTGCTCGTCATCGGCTCAGGGGCCCGCGCAATTCGCGCCACGTACTGGCCCCGTCGTCGCCGACACCCCAGGAGCCCTGTCGGGCAACGGCGATCGCCTGCACCAACATCAAGCCACGGCCGTGTTCGTCTTCGGCAGAGGGATTACGCGGAGTGGGCCGATGCCCGGGGACTCCGTCGTGGACGTCGATCCGCAAGCAACTGCCGCGGAGGGAGAGCGTCAATGTCACCTCTCGACCGTGGCTGTGCTGGACCGCGTTGGTCACCAACTCGGAGACGACGAGCACGGCGTCATCCACAAGGCAGGCCAAACCCCTTTCGAGCAAATGAACCCGCGTCAGCTTTCGCATCTCGGCTACCCGTGACATGTCCATACGCACGGGGGGTTGCCCTGGTCCGCGCTCGACGATCTGAAAGGTTCGCCTCAGCAGGTCGGCATTTGCACCGGCGGAGCGAAGCAGTCGTTCGGCAGTCGTTGTTATCACGTCCTCTTGTGGGAACGGAGGAGCGACCAGACGACGAGTTTCGCCCTGCGAGGGGTGGTCCGCCCGCCGCCGCGGCGAAGACGGGGCGAACATGGGTGAGACGGGGTCGTCGTGGAGCCTCGCACGTCCTTCCTCCCTCCACAGCGAAATGTGGTCACCGCATCCGACTGAGTGGTCAGCGCGTGGGCATGAGTGTGACGCCAGGACGAACCTGTGCTTATCTCTGCGGCGATATCTCCACGGAGATAAGGAGTCCGGCATATCGTGTGGACCGTCGGGGAGTTCGATCCAGGGGGCCGCACCATGAGACCGACGGGCCGCGTATGCGAGAGGTGCGCAACCGGGCTCAGTCAGTACAACCCCGATGCCCTGTGCGCCTTGTGCGCAAAAGCAGTGACGGCGCCGGGAGTGCCCGATCGTGCCTGGCGCGACGAGGCCGTCTACCGTGCCCTGGCCGCTTGGGACTTCGGGGAACTCGGCGCTCTGCGCGCGGCGCACGCCTCAGGCGACTCCCGTCTACGCGCCGGTGCCCTCGGTTTCCTCGCCATCCACGGTTACTCCGCCGGCGACCCGCGCGACGCCATCACCGCCGCCCGTACCGCGCGCCAGGCGATCACCGATCACGACGCCCCCGCCCTGAACGCCATGCTCCTCACCCGCCAGGCGCGCGGCCATGCTCGACTCCGTGAAGAGCGCCAAGCTCTGGCCGCGCTTGCCGAAGCCGAAGAACTGTGTGCGCGCGGCCGGGGCGAGGACGACCCTCACTGGCTGTACTGGATCAGCCCGGGGGAGATCCTCGGACAGACCGGAAGCTGCCACCTTGACCTGGGACAGCCGGCTCGGGCAGCCCAGTCCTTCGCCGCGGCCCGTGGCGTGCTCAGCCGGGAGGAGACCCGGACCACCGCACAGTTCCTGTCCCGAGCCGCGACCGCACAGATGCGCGCGGGTGATGCCGACGCGGGCTGCGCCACCGCCCATGACGTCCTGACGCTCGCCGAAGGGATTCGGTCCGCCCGCCTCGACGACCACCTGCACACCATGCTTCACGAGACGCGTTCCTACGGTGCCCCCTCAACCGCCCGGGATCTGCTGGATCGTGGGGAGAGTGTCATGCGTCAGCGAGCCGCCGCGTGATCCTTGTTCTCTGGGATGTCGACCGCACGCTCCTTTACACCGGTGACACCGATCGGCTGGTCTACCGGGAGCTTTTCGAGGAGGCGGTGGGTAGGCCCGCCGAGCGTTTGCCCGCCCGGGGCACCGGAGTGACGATGCCGCTCGCTGTCCGGGAGTTGCTGCGTGTGAACGCGGTGAAACCCGAGCGGATCGAGGATCTCGCGCAGCGCATCGTACGGCGGATGCCCGCGCGACTGGAAAGTCACCGGGACGATCTTGCCCGCACAGGGCGGATCATGCCCGGCGCACCCGCCGCTCTGGCCGCCGTGCGACAAGAGCCTGGGCTGGTCCCCACGGTCGTCACCGGCAACCTGCGGGGCAGCGCCGAGATCAAGCTCAAGACTCTCGGCCTGGACGAGTATCTCGACCTCGATATCGGCGGATACTCCTCCGACGATCCCCACCGCCCCGCCCTCGTACGCGTGGCACAACAGCGAGCCGGCGCCCGCCACGGGTTCACCTTCACGCCGGATACGACCGTGATCATCGGCGACTCCCTTGAGGACGTTCGCACCGGACGGGAAGGCGGGGCCCACGTGATCGGCGTCGCTTCGGGTACCACATCAGCCGAGCAACTCGCGTCCGCCGGGGCCTGCCACGTCGTCCCTGACCTGACCGATGCACAACGCGTCATTCGACTGATCGACCAATGCGCCACGCTCGACGCCGACCAGCGCTGAAGCCGCCGGCGTGAGGGCTTGGGCATTTTTCGCCGATTGTCGTGGAACACCCCACGCAGGTGGGGAAGACCCTGAGCAGGAACGGGCCGCAGCCCAAGTTCCCTTCGGCCACTTCGCCAAGGAGTGGCTCACCGATCAAGACCTCGCGCACTCGACCATGCAGAACTACCCGCGCAGCCTGGCGCACTTACTGCGGGCATTCGGGGACAGGCCATCCCGGAGATCATCAAGTCGACGGTGACGGTGGCTACCTGGGAGCGAGAGCAGCTCAAGCAGTCCGCGGTGAGCAGTGTCCGCACCTACCGCTTGCTGCTCCACCTGATCCTCGCCGACGTACGCGACGCAGGCCACGCCGACATCAACGTGGCCGAACGTCGCAGTGGCCGAGGGCGCCGCCACGGGCGGAGCCGGCGGTGCGGCCCCGAGAAGGCGACCACCACCATGCTTGGCTCCTTGCTCATCGCCGAGCGCGCCTCCCTCCCGTCCACCCGCGACGACGAGTTCGTGGCCCACATCCTCAAGACCTATACGGGCATGCGCTGGAGCGAAGTCGTCGGTCTGGAGACGCAGTACGCCCGGCCTGACGCACGCTGCTTCCGGATCGAATGGCAGCTCTGTGAACTCGACATCGGCGAGCTGGTCCAGTGCCCGCCGAAGGACGACAGCTACCGCAACATCGACTCACCGGACTGGCTGTCGCACCTCGTCGGGGCCACCTCGCCAGCACCAAGCCACAGCCCTGCGGCTGCCACGGGCTCACCTACGTCTTCAGCGGCCGAGGCGTCGGCGGGACCAGGCAGGACGGGCCCACGGTCCGCCAGGTCGCCGAATTGGCCGGCGTCTCCACCGGCACCGTCTCCAACGTCCTCAACTGCCCGGAGCGGGTGACCGCAAAGACCCGCGTCCTCGTCGAGAAGGCCATCGCCGAGATCGGCTTCGTCCGGCAGGCCGGCTCCTCCCGCGAGGCAGCCCACTGGCGGAGGTCCGGCCGCGCGACGTGGATCTTCACCCCGGCCGCGACCGGCTGGTACCCGAAGAAGGCCCCCAACGATGCCCACCCGTGCCCGTGACCCGCGGGGAATTCCCCGGTGTGCCGGTACGCGGCCGGGGCGCCGCCAGCCGGGCAGAGGCGTGCCGGCCCCCCATCAGGGATCTCCTGACCCGCCACGGACTGCGCCACGGCCACCGAACCTCATGGAGGAGCTGGGAACACTCAAGGTCCTCATGGACGAGCGCGTGGGGCACGAGGACGGATCGGTCAGCGCCCGCCACGCCCACGTCACGGACTCGATGTGGCAGACGCTCATGGAGCAACTGACCGAGGTCCGGAACGAGTCGCTGGCTGCCCGCCGCGCGTTGCACCCTCGGTACCCTTTGCCGGTACTCGACCGGCTGTTGCATGAGCGTGCCGAGTCCCGGTAGGTCGTTGATCAAGATCACACCCGGCTCACACCCAGAATCGGCAGAAGTGCCCGACAAGTATCCGCAGGTGAAAGCGGTGCAACGTCGGGCGCCACACCCCGGGGGTCGTCACCCCGGCTGGGTGTCACACCAGGAACCGAGCCGCCCCGGCCGAGAGCGGTCGGGGCGGAACCACGGAGCACGCGGTAGGGATCAGATCGAGTCAGCCACCTTCGTCAGGACCGCGGTACTCGCCGGCACGTCATGGCTCAGCCGCACCGTGCGGTGCGGCAGCTCGGCGAGCCGCGCCGCCACCTCGGCCCGCGCGCTCTCCCGGCCGCCGCCGTCCACGCCCTGCGCCTGCCCGAAGACGTCGGGGTAGCGGTCCTCCGTCTTCCCGGACATGAAGTCTGCCTCGCCCAGCGTCCGGGTGCCGTCGGTGATGTCCGGCGCCGTGTCGGCGTCGACCTGGGGGAAGAGGAGACCGGCCGCCCGGCCGCCGGTGGCCAGCGGCACGCCGAACAGGTCCGGGAACTGGTCCGGGAACACTTGGACCTTCCGCTCGCGCTTCGCGTTCTCCCACAGCGGCGTGTGGTCGCCGGCGAGCAGCGCCTCGGCCACCGACTCGTGCTGCGTCGGGTGGAAGCTGCCACCGGACCGCAGGTACTCGCGGGCCTTGGCGTCCCAGCCGAGCGAGTGCAGCAGGCCGAGGCCGAGCGCGGCGGCGGACGGCCAGGGCACGACCTCGACGTCCCGCTCGCCGGTCGGCCGGACTAGCACCCGGTCGTTGGCGAGGAGTTGCCAGCCGTGCGAGGCGAGCAGCAGCGCCGTGGTCGTCTTCCCAGCCCCCTTGTCACCGAAGGTCAGCAGAGTCGCACCGTCGTCCGGCCGTACGACCGCAGAGGAGTGGAGCACGGCCCACCCGTCGCGGAGGAGCCGGCTACGGATCGCCTCCCGTGCGAGGCGCGCGGCGGCCAGGGCGAGCGGCTGCGCGTCGGAACCGGCGAGGACGAGACGGCCCGAGGACGGGGTGCTGCGGTACGCGATCCCCTCCTCCGGCGACGTGGCGATGATGTCCTCGCCGTCGCGCGCCACCAGCAGTGGGTGCTTGGCGTAGGCGACTTCTTCGGCGGGCCGGCCGTCGTGGACCAGGAGGGTGATCTCCTTGTAGCCCTCCGGCTTGACGTCCGCGATCACCACGGCCCCGGCGCACACGGCGGCGGCGTCCACCGTCGTGGCGTTCCACCACGGGCCGAAGTAGCGCAGGGCCCAGTCGGTGACCTCCTGCCGGTTGCTGAGCACGGTGACGGCCGCCGCGGCGGCCTCCAGTCGAGTTGCTGTGATCATGTAGCGATCCTCTTGGGGAGAGCTTGGAGTTGGGCGTAGGCGTCGCGGAGACTGCCGGCCGCGGAGTCCAGACGCAGGCGTTCGGAACGGGTGAGGGGAGGCAGGCACGGTATGGCCTGGCCTCCGGTGAAGCGCAACGGAATTCCGAGGTAGACGTCCCCGTATGGCACGGACAGCTCCTCGACTCCGTCGACCAGGCCAAGTGCCTTGCGAAGCGTGGAGAGCACCGCGCCGGCGGGGCCACAGCGGGTACGGCCGATACCGTTGCGGATCAGCGCCGGGCGCTGTTGGAGGTCGGCCACGACGGTGCGCACCGGGACCACGACCGGGCGACTGCCGACGGTGGTCGTCGACGCGCACACCACGGCGCGGTCACCGTGCTCGCCGATGACGTGGCCGCGCACCAGATCCGGGGATACCTGGGCATACCGGGCGAGCAGGAGGCGGTACCGAGCCGAGTCGAGGTTCGACCCGATCCCGAAGACCCGGGAGCAGCCCGAGACCTCGCCGAACCGTCGGGCCATCAGGTCGACCGGGTTCGTCACGACGAGGACGGCGCCGCCGTACCCGCGCAGCTTCCCGCCAACGCCCCGAGCGCGGGAGCGTTCGCCGCCGCGCCCCCACGCCGGATGTCCCGCTGGGCCGTGTTCGTGAAGTCGGTGCGCAGGGCGATCACCACCGCGTCGCAGTCATGCAGGTCGGCGACCTCACCGGCCTCGATCAGGGAGCGCGACCGTGTGGTGTGCGCGAGGTCCTGAAGGTCGGCGCATAGGCCCCGCACCTGGCTGGGCTGCCGGGACACGACGAGGAGCCGGTCGGGCAGGCCGGCGGTCACCAGGCTCGTGGCGACGGTCTGCCCGACGGCGCCCGCCCCGACGATCCCCACCACCGGGCCGCTCACCGCGCGCTCCCCGCGGTGTGCTCCACCTCGGAGAAGACCGCGTCCAGGAGCCGCAGGCCGGCCATCGATCCGACGAGGAGGGCGCTCACCCGGTCGACGACGCCCGCGACCGTGCGGGCCTGGGCGACGAGGGCCTGCTGATGGGGCGCCAGGGGAAGCCCCGGGGGCGCGCTGAGGCAGGTACTCAGGATGCTCACGGTGTCCATGAGCCACAGGACCAGGACATCCCGGAGCCGGGCCGCTCGGTCCCGTTCGGGCAGCGCCGCGGCGTGCCGGGCGAGCGTGGAGGTGACGCCTTGCACGATCTGCCGTCCGGCCTGCGGTTTCGGGCGCCCGACCGCGAGGAGGAGCGCCCGGCCGGTGAGCTTTGCGACGTCCGGCTGGGGACCGGCGGCCCACTGCACGGCCGGGTCGATGAAGTTGAGGCGCGTGCCGTCGAGGAAGACGTGCTCGGGCTTGAGGTCCCCGAAGACGACGGTGTCCCGACGGGGCGAGAGCGCACTCGACATCCGCAGCAGCCGCCACACCGCGTTCTGTACCAGCTCGATGATCTCCTCGCGCACGCGCTCCGGGAGCCCGCTGTCCCGGCCGAGCGCCCGCAGATAGGCGGTGGTGCTCAGGCCGTTGGACTTCCGGCGGAAGACGCCGACGACGGACCGCTCGCCGATCGGTGCCGCTTCGCGCAGGCACTCGGCGCCGGCCGGGCCGTGCAGGTCACCGAGGGCGTCGAGCACGGCTTCGAGGAGCGCGCCCGTCTCCCAGGGGCGGGCGGCCAGCTCGTCGGCGAGCGGCGTGCCCGCGGCGACGTGCGTGAGCAGCACTCCGCCGTGCAGACCGGCGGTCCCGCACACCCAGGGACGGCCGAGCTTCCGCAGGACCTCCAGGTTCTGCGCCTCTCGCGCGGTTAGCAGGCCGGTGCTGACGACGTAGGCGCGCTGCGCTTCCTGTACCTCGTCCCACGTCCCTCCAGCGCCCCGCAGGATCGACACCAAGGACAGGCCGAGCCAACTGTATTTGGCGATCATCTCCTCGCCGTCCACCGTGATCCGGCAGACGTACGACGTGACGCTCGGGCACTGCGGACCGAGGACGACGTTCCTGCCCGGCCACGCCTCTGCCACTGCCTGCGTGATGTTCTGCTGGCTGGCGGCGTGCAGCACCGCTGCGTTCACCGCCGCGTTCTCGCTCGTAGCGAGGGTCACAGACCGCCTCCTTGAGGGATTGCGCGTCCTACGGGTGCTGGTCGCGCGTTCGGGGTGCGTGATGGGGCAGGCGGCCGGACAAGAGCCGCCTTGGTCCGCCGCGCGGTGCGCGCCGAGGGTGACCGGCGAACGCGCTGCACAGGACGAGAGCAGTACAGGGGGCGAAGCGGGCGGGTGGTCCGGCGCAGCGTCAGGCAGCCGCCGGCACCTCGACCCGAGCGAACTCCTTTTCCAGCCGGTCCCGACCCAGTCGCGCAAACTCGACCTTCAGGTCGACTGGTGTCACGCCGTGCAGCTCGACGACCATGCGCCCGGCCACCACCCAGGACGCGGCCGGCGAGCCGTACACGACCTGTTCGTCGCCGCCCATCGGCCGGAGGGTCACCGGGTCGTGCACGATGCCGGCCAAGCCCCATGCCGGCGCGCTGTCCGCCGTGGCCGCGACGTGGTGCCGCAGCAGGTACGGGCAGAGCTGCACGGAGATCCCCGCGCACGGCAGGCACACCGGCGGACTCGCCGTCCGCTCCCTCTCCCTGATCGGGTTGTCCCCGCGCAGGAGAAACAGGAGCGGCGCGGCGGGGTCGTCCGGGGACCGCGCGCAGACCTGGCACAGCCCGTCCCGCATCGCCCGCCGCTGCCGGTAGGGGTGCACCTCCCGCAGCCGCGGCTCACCCCGCCGGCCCTTCGGGAGCAGCGTCGGCCGCACCCACAGCGTCCCCCAGGAGTCACGGTCGAGGTGCGACTCGTCCACGAACGCCAGCCGACCTCCGCAGGAGGTGAGCCGGGGCGTGACCAGCGTCTCCCGGCTCCACCCGGCGATGTACGGCACGATGCCCGGCGGTGCGGGCGGTAACACGAGGCTGTGGGCAGCCATGGGGTCCCCCTGATGGTGCGTTGGTCCGCCCGCCCCCTCGGGCAGTGAGGTGGCAACCGGGAGGCGGGCGGGGTCTGATGGGCCGCTGGGCGAGCGGCCACCGCGCGGTGGTCTACGCCGTGGCGATGCCGACGAGGAGAGCGCCGAGCACAAGGGCCAGGGCGAGCACGTAGAGGGTCTGGCCGATGGGGCTGTCCGGCCTCACGCCCGCCCCGCGGCGACGGCTACCTCGACCTGCCCGCGCTCGGCTGGCGGCCGGCCGGGTCACTGCTCTTCCTCTTCCAGGGCAACGGCCTGCCGGCCAAGCCGTACCAGGGCGGCGACGGCCTCAACGTCACACAGGCCGCCCGGAACCTCCAAGGGCAGGCTCCAGTAGGCTCCGCGGCCGGGTTCTGTGCGGTGGACGGCGGGTAGGCCCAGGAAGTGACTGCGGGTCAGCATCTCCACGGTGTCCCGCCCGGCCGCCAGCGGCCACTTCACCGACGGGGGCACAAGCGCGTAGTACGTGCACTGTCTGCGGTCCAGGGACACTGCCCCGCCGCCGCTGAAGAAGCCTTTGAGGAACGCGTCGGCTTTCGAGAGGTCACGGGTACCGGCGGCGGACCACACCAGCGGGCCCGGCACCCGCACAGCGGTGAAGCGAACGTTGCACGGGAAGAGCGCGGTGTCCCCTTGCCCCCAGTCCTCCCACACCTGGTGCTCGTCCCGCACAGCGGTCAGGAGCCACCGGATGACGGCTAACTGCCGGTCGGCGAGATCCCCCACTGCGCGGCGGTTCATCGGGCCCCCGATCTGGACATTCGGAAGGCCATTTCGAGCACCGGACGGATCTGCCAGCCGTTCAGCAACTCACGGGGCGTGGCTGTGCCTTCCAGCCACGGAGGGGTATCCCACCGGACGTCGTGGCTCGGCGGGAGCGCCACCCACCCGTCCGGTCCGGTGTGCACGTCTATGTCGTCGTCGACGATGGCATGGTGCCCCGTGGCCGGCAGTACGAGCAGAGCGCAGTGATCCTTGGTGAAGAAGCACGGCGTCGGGGCCCGTCGGTCCAACTCGACCATGGCGGCCACACCCAGCATGCGCGGGACCACGATCGCGTCGAATCGGGCGGTGGTGGCGATGAGGGCCGATCCCGGGGCCGTCGGCACGACCTCGTCGACCGTGTCCTCGTGGAGCCGGGGGAACTCCCCGGTCCGGGGATGAGCACCAGGCAGAGCGCATTCGGCCCTCGCGCAGGTACACCCCTGGCGAGGCCGGTAGCGATGCCCCAGTGTGAGAGGCCAGCCCAGTGAAAGATACGCCCGTGCCGCAGTGGCAGGGTCGCGGGTGCTGATCGGCTCCATCGCCGATACCCCCAGGTGATCACTCAGTTGCGAACGGTGATGCGCCTACCGTTCCGCACCCGCGGCCCCGCGCCCCTATTTTTTCCTAGGGGGCACTTCGGGGCGTTCGGCGATGCCGCGCGCCCTCTGAACGCCCCCGAGCGCCACTACCGGACCAGCTCCATGTTCCGGATCAGCCCAGACAACATGGCTGCCTGGGACGGCACCCCGACACGGGCGAGGTCGGACACCAAGGCACGCGCCATCGGGTCGGCGTAGACGTAGTACGGCGCCTGCCCAGCCGCCGCGCGCAGCTTCACCACGGCCGCCGCGCTGCGCCCCATCCGGTGGAGCGCGCGGGCCTCATCGATGGCGAAGTGGGTCTTGCGCTCCTTGCTCGGGATAGCGGCCACGTTGGCCCTCGGAACACGCTTGAGCCCGGTGTCGGGCTGGTCGACCTCGACCCCGGCCTCGGCCGCGTGAACGGCGACGGTGCCTTGCCCGAAGACCGTGTAGGCGTCCAGGTCGTACCAGTCGTCACCGAGACGGTCGGCATCGGCCAGAGCGGCGTCGATGCGCGCCCAGGCGTCATCGGCGTTCCTTCCCCGTGCATGACCGATGGCGGCTCTCAGGTGTAGCGCCCCGCGAAGGGACACAGCCCGGTTGTCGGCGTTGCGTGCACTGGCGAGCGGCTCCAGGTCGCGCAGCGCGGCGTCCGCGACCGCGACGGCCTCGCGCAGGGTGGCTTGGTGCAGCAGGGCGCCGCACCGGTCCCAGGCGACTGCGGCCTGGGCGACGGGGTCTCCGAGCTGTGTTGCCGAGCCGGCGGCGACCTCGGCCGCGCTCCAGGCGAGATCGGGGTACCCGAGCTGATTGAGGCACATGCGCGACGTCCGGGCCACGTCCGCGAGGAGGCGTAACGTCTCCTCCCGCGCCAGGCCGTCAACGCTCAGCAGGGCCGTGTTCAGGTCCTCGACGAGCGGCGGGAGGAGTTCCGCCACCTTGGGCAGGTTTGCGGCCTGCCGGGCATCCGCCGCCTCGCCGGCCCGGCTGTGCAGCGCTGCCATCCCCACAGGGGTCGCGGAAGGGCTGAGCCCGGGATGCCCGGAAAGGATCAACCCCGAGCGGCGCAGGCCAGTCCGCAGAGCGGGGATGTACGCGTGAGCGAGCGCCCCGCCGCCCCGCTGGAGCCGGTAGGGCTGCCCGAGCAGCCACACGACATCCACGTCGCAGCACTCAGCGATCGCGGTGATGACGGAGTATCGGTCAAGCGCTAGACGGCCGTTCTCGACGCTCGCCACCCAATCTGGCGTACGTTCAATGAAATCCCCCAGCTCAACCTGGGTGAATCCGGCAGCATTGCGGGCGATACGGACTCGTTGCCCGATGTGCTCATCGCTGGTTAGGGGCATACTGGTTCTCCGTTCTGGCCTCGACGCTCAGAACGCTACTCCCGAGCCCGCCCCCGCCGCCTCCCCCTGGAGAACGGCGGGGCGGGGGAGTTCACGCCCCCGCCCCCTTCTCGGCCGCTCTGGGCAGACTGCTTACTCCCAGGGCCAGGCCGCGGTGTGTCCTGCCTCCATCATCGGGATCAGCCGGAACGCGGCGTCGGTCAGCCCCCTGAAAGTGTGCCGGTTCCCGTTGCCGGACGGACCGCGCCCGACCCGGTAGCCAGCGAGGTTCCACGTGTAGAGGGGCACAGAAGCCGGGATCTGCGTCGCGGCGCCCGAGTCTGCCGTCTGCTCGTCGGTGACGATGACGACGCGGTCATGCCCGTCGAACGTGTCCCGCAGCGCCATGGCCGTTTCCGTGCCGCCGCCGAGGAAGAAGCCGTCCCGCTCCCACCTCTCGATGCTGCGCAGCACCGACTCACCCCGCACCATCGGAAACGCCTTTGTGCGCCGGCGGACGTTCCACCCCGCCGCGGAGTACGACACCACGTGCGCCGGGTCACACCGGTGGGCGAGGGCCACGCCGAACAGCGTGGCGACGTCCCAGCGGCGCACGCTGCTGTCCCTGGACAGCACGTCGCGCATGGACCTGGAGGTGTCGATCAGGATGAGCGTCCGCCCCCGCAGAGCAGGCACGTTGTCCCGGGAGGCGTTCAACGCCCTGTCCAGGGCGTGCCCCCACCGCAGTGACGGCGCCTCCCGGTAGGCGGTGTGGAACCGGAACGGCAACTGCCTCGACGGAGCACCCCCACGCACGTGGGGAAGACCTCGTCGTCCTGATCATCGACTCCTGGAGCCACGGAACACCCCCACGCACGTGGGGAAGACCGTTCGGCTCCGGCCAGCGCCGTGAGGGCGCCCTTCTCGTCCGCCGGAACACACCCCCACGCACGTGGGGAAGACTCGTGCTCACCGGACAGGCACAGGACGCAGAACGGAGCACCCCCACGCACGTGGGGAAGACGGCGAGCCCGGCGTCGGCAAGGTCGCCGTCGCCGGAACACCCCCGCGCACGTGGAGAAGACGTCATGCCGGTGGCCTTGGCCAGCTCGTGCATCGGAACACCCCCACGCACGTGGGGAAGACTGCCTGGAAGCCGGCATCCTGACCCAGCGCCACGGAACACCCCCACGCATGTGGGGAATACGTGCTGTTGGGTGTTGGTGGCCCACGGGTCGCCGGAACACCCCAACGCACGTGGGGAAGACTACGGCGGCCTGGACCTCGGCTCGGTCAGCGACGGAACACCCCCACGCACGTGGGGAAGACCCGGACCACAGGCCCTGGACTACGTTCCGGCCCGGAACACCCCCACGCACGTGGGGAAGACTGGCGGGCCTCGGCATCGGTCATGCCGGTGGCCGGAACACCCCCACGCACGTGGGGAAGACGCTTCCGGTGTCCGACGGAGAGGGAGAGAACGGGGAACACCCCCACGCACGTGGGGAAGACGATGCGGGGACTTGCGGGGACTTGGGGAATCCCGGAACACCCCCACGCACGTGGGGAAGACGACCGCCGTGTACCCGAAGATGTTGGGCGGGGCGGAACACCCCCACGCACGTGGGGAAGACGGCCGACGGCCTGGACGATGTCGACCTGGGAGCGGAACACCCCCACGCACGTGGGGAAGACACGAGGAGACGCTCGGATACGGGGCGAAGAAACGGAACACCCCCACGCACGTGGGGAAGACCCGGTCGGCGCGGTCAACTTCACCGCAGCCGTCGGAACACCCCCACGCACGTGGGGAAGACGACCTGCAGGGCGACATCATCGAGCGCGGCGCCGGAACACCCCCACGCACGTGGGGAAGACCCCTGTGCCAGTTGAAAACTCCCAGAGGGAGGCGGAACACCCCCACGCACGTGGGGAAGACGACATGCGGTCGATGAGCCGCTTGAAGAACTCCGGAACACCCCCACGCACGTGGGGAAGACGCGCGGGCACCCGCTCCCGTCAGGAGCTGCCTCGGAACACCCCCACGCACGTGGGGAAGACACCCCACCCCCGAGCGCAAGAAGCTCATCCGTCGGAACACCCCCACGCACGTGGGGAAGACGTTTTCGTGGTGGTCGGCCCCCGGGGCTTCGGTGGAACACCCCCACGCACGTGGGGAAGACCCGACGAGGCCCTTGCCGAACGGGGCGAGTTGCGGAACACCCCCACGCACGTGGGGAAGACGCGGTCCACTTGCCGGGCGGCAGGGTGATGGACGGAACACCCCCACGCACGTGGGGAAGACTTGAAGACACGGTCGGTCGCTACGTCGATGGCCGGAACACCCCCACGCACGTGGGGAAGACTCTTCCTGACCTGCTGTTCAGCGGGGCCTTTGCTGTTTCTTTACGGAGGGGGTGGCTCTGAGGTGCTGGAGTGGTTGGGTCATGTTGGCGACTTTAGTCGGGCTCAGCGGGCGTGGAGGTGTTGTCAGTGGGTGTGCTTGGATTGCGAGGAGTTCCCCCGTCGACTCGGTCCACGGCGGACAGCGTCCAGAGCCTTCTTGCCTGCGGCGGCGAGCGTTCCGATCAGTCGGGAGACGGTCGGGTCTGAGGACACCGGCCCGAACGGAGTGGGCTCAGCCCGGAGCATGGCGACATCGGTGAGGCAGCCCCCGACGTCCGGGAGGAGCTTGGCGGGATCGTGGACGGCCGTGTGACCGGTAGTGATCGGCTGTGGCCGCGATGTCGGCCTAGCCTGCCTGGGAGGCGTCTCAAAGAGACGGCTTCCGTGTGCTGCGGCGCATGTACGCCTCGATCATGTGGGAGCCGGTGACGTTGGTGCCGTGGCTCAGCCCTTCTCGTCGACTGTCACGCTTGGTTACTATGCTCATTTCATGCCGGAGGCGGGAAGTAAGGGGCGCACCGCCCTTTGACGGATCGGAGAGGTTTTCCCTGGATCGCACCGCGTGGGAGTTGGCGTGGAATATAAGGTAATGGATCTTTGGAGCCTTGGAATATGCTGACCGAGGTAACCGCGACCCGCTACATCGAGCCCCTGCGCTCCGGTGGCTCCGTGCCCGGGATTGTCGAGGCCGATGATCTGGGGACATACGTCGTGAAGTTCACCGGCTCCGCGCAGGGGCGCAAGGCGCTGGTCGCCGAGGTGATCGTCGGGGAGCTGGCGCGGGCGCTCGGGCTGCGGGTGCCCGAGCTGGTCCTCGCCTGGTTCGACCCGGAGATCGCCGCGCACGAGCCGCACCAGGAGGTGCGGGAGATGCTGTCCGCGAGCGCCGGGCTCAACCTCGGCATGGACTACCTGCCGGGCGCCGCCGACTACACGCCCGAGGTCGCCAAGAGGTTCCCGGTCGGCCCCGAGGAGGCCGGGCGGATCGTCTGGCTGGACGCGCTCACCGTGAACGTGGACCGCACCGTGCACAGCTCCAACCTCATGGTCTGGCCCACCTTCGGCACCGCCCCCGCGCGGCTGTGGCTCATCGACCACGGGGCCGCCCTCGTCTTCCACCACCGCTGGGACACCTCGGCGCCGGAGAAGGCGTACGACTTCCGCCACCACGCCCTCGGCCACAGTGCCCCCGACGTCCGGGCCGCCGACGCCGAGCTGGCGCCCCAGGTCACCGACGAACTGCTGCGCGCGATCGTTGCCCAGGTGCCCGACGCCTGGCTGGCCGGCGAGCCGGGCTTCGCGGGCCCCGAGGAGGTGCGCGCGGCCTACGCCGGCTACCTCTCGGCCCGGGTGAAGGCGTCCGAGCGGTGGCTGCCCACCGACTTCCCGGGCCGCGAGGAACTGGCCGCCGAGGAGGGCCGGCGCGCGGAGCGGACCCGGCGCGGCCGGCCCGACTGGCTCAAGCGCGTCCCCGACCTGCACGGCCGGCCCGCCGCGGAACCGGACTGGTCGGCCCACCTGGGCTGACACCCCTGAGGGCCGCCCGGCGGCGAGGGGCGCTCAGCCCCGGAGCCGCTCGTACGCCGGGACCGTCAGGAAGTCGGCGTAGTCCTCGTCGAGGGAGACGGTCAGCAACAGGTCGTGTGCCTGCTGCCAGTCGCCCGCGGCGAACGCCTCCTCCCCGGCCTCGGCGCGGATCGCCGCCAGTTCCCCGGCGGCGATCCGGCGGACGAGGTCGGCGGTGACCCGCTCGCCGGTGTCGAGGACGACGCCCGCGTTGATCCACTGCCAGATCTGCGAACGGGAGATCTCCGCCGTGGCCGCGTCCTCCATCAGGCCGAAGATGGCCACCGCGCCGACGCCGCGCAGCCACGCCTCGATGTAGCGGATGCCGACCTGCACCGCGTTGACCAGGCCCGCGTGGGTCGGCCGGGCGTCGAGGGAGTCGACGGCGAGCAGGTCGGCCGCCGTGACGTCGACGTCCTCGCGGAGCCGGTCCTTCTGGTGCGGCCGGTCGCCGAGCACCTTGTCGAAGCACTCCCCGGCGATCGGGACCAGGTCGGGGTGGGCGACCCAGGAGCCGTCGAAGCCGTCACCGGCCTCGCGGTCCTTGTCGGCCCGGACCTTCTCGAAGGCCACCCGGTTGACCTCGGCGTCCCGGCGGGAGGGGATGAAGGCCGCCATGCCGCCGATCGCGTGCGCGCCGCGCTTGTGGCAGGTGCGTACGAGGAGTTCGGTGTAGGCGCGCATGAACGGGGCCGTCATGGTGACCGCGTTGCGGTCCGGCAGCACGAACTTCCCCCCGGCGTCACGGAAGTTCTTGACGATGGAGAAGAGGTAGTCCCAGCGGCCGGCGTTCAGCCCCGAGGCGTGCTCGCGCAGTTCCCAGAGGATCTCCTCCATCTCGAACGCGGCGGTGATCGTCTCGATCAGGACGGTCGCCCGGATCGTGCCTCGCGGGATGCCCAGGTGGTCCTGGGCGAAGACGAAGACGTCGTTCCAGAGGCGGGCCTCCAGGTGCGATTCGGTCTTCGGGAGATAGAAGTACGGGCCCTTGCCCCGCTCGATCAGGTGGCGGGCGTTGTGGAAGAAGTAGAGGCCGAAGTCGACGAGGGCGCCGGGCACCGGCGTGTCACCGACCCGCAGATGCCGTTCGTCCAGGTGCCAGCCGCGCGGGCGCACGACGACCGTCGCCAGTTCCTCGTCCGGGCGCAGCGCGTACGACTTGCCGGTCCGCTCGTCCGTGAAGTCGATGCCCCGGCGGTGGGCATCGGTCAGGTTGAGCTGGCCCAGGACGACGTTCTCCCAGGTCGGCGCGGAGGCGTCCTCGAAGTCGGCGAGCCAGATGCGGGCGCCCGAGTTGAGCGCGTTGACGGTCATCCTGCGGTCGGTGGGGCCGGTGATCTCGACCCGGCGGTCCTCCAGCGCGGGCGGCGCCGGGGCCACCCGCCAGGAGTCGTCTTCGCGGATCGCGGCGGTCTCGGGGAGGAAGTCGAGGGTGGCGGTGCGGGCGATCTCGGCGCGGCGCTCCGCCCGGAGGGCCAGGAGTTCGTCACGCCGGGGCGTGAACCGCCGGTGCAGTTCCGCCACGAAGGCGAGCGCGGCGTCGGTGAGGACTTCCTCCTGTCGGGGCACGGGCTCGGCGTCGACGATGGCCGGCGGGGTCGGCGGGGGCGGCGCTGGTGCGGACATGAGCGGTCACTTCCTTCTGCGGCGGCACCGGATGCCACCACGGACGAATGGGATGTTCCGCACCCGGGGAGCGGCCGGGCGCTTCTGCTCAACGGATAGTAGTTTTCTCATTGTGGAATCTCAATGGGAGGGTGGGGCGGTCGGTACGAGGGCGGGGGACGGGACGCCGACGGCGCACCCCTCACTCCAGTCGTCCCAGGTCCGCGGGGGTGTCGATGTCGTACGGCCGCGCCACGTCCCCGCACTCGACCAGCGTGAGCCGCCCCTCGTGCGCGCGCAGGTAGCCGCGCGCCCCCCGGTCCCCGGTCGCGGAGGCGGTCACGCCCGCCCAGTGCGCCGCCCCGAGCAGCACCGGGTGCCCGCGCACGCCCGCGTACGCCGCCGCGGCGAGGGACCTCTCGTCCCGGTACGCGGCCCGCACGCGCGCCGTCGCCTCCGCCCCGATCCCCGGCTGGTCCACGAGGGCGACCAGCGCGGCCCGCGCCCCCGTGGGGGCCAGGGAGGCCAGACCGGCGCGCAGTGAGGAGCCCATGCCCTCCTCCCAGTCGGGGTTGTCCACGAGGACGCACCGCTCCAGTGCCGCCCGCTCCCGTACCTCCGGCGCACGCGCCCCGAGGACCACATGCACCCGGGCGCATCCGGCGGCGCGCAGGGCATCGGCCGCGTGTTCGACGAGCAGGTGTCCCCGGTGTTCGAGCAGGGCTTTCGGCCGTCCGCCGAGCCGCCGGCCGCCCCCGGCGGCCAGCACCACCCCGGCGACCTGCTCCTCGTACTCCGTCATGGCTCCTGCATACCCTGAGCGGCGGTCAAACCCCGTGACCCGCAACGGCTTTCGGGAGGCTGAATTTCCGTCCCGGCGGTGGCGCCCGAGGCACTCGGTGGCGTTTACTGACCGGCGTCCCCGGAGCCCGGCCAAGTACCACGGGGACGCTCGACACGTTCCCTGCGTAGGGGCGCACAACGGAGTGCGAGGGGGAGGGCTGTGGTGCGAAGCAGTGTGGGGCGGCGGCAGGTGGCCGCCGGCGATCAGGATGTGCGGTTGGTGGAGCTGCGGGCCGCGGTGGCCCGGCTGCGCCGTCGGCTCGCGGTCCTGCCGGCCGACTTCCCGGACCGTGTCATAGCCGAGGAGGCGCTCGCCGATCTCGCCGCGATGACGGCGCACGGGGTGCCGGAGGTGGCCCGGCTGCGCCGGTCCCTGCTGCTGATCGCCGGGTCCATCGGTTCCGTCAGCGCCCTCTCCCCGTACCTGGCCGAGGTCCGCGACGCGGTCGACCTCTTCGGCGGCCCGCCGAGTCGGTGAGTCGGTGAGGCGGGGTGCGTGTGACGCCGACACCGGTGACCGGCGGGGTACGCATGACGCCGACACGGGTGACCGGCGGGGCACGCGTAACGCCGGCGCCGGTGACCCCCGGGGTACGTACCCCGACGGCCACCGGCGTCCCGGCACCCCCCGTCTCATCTGCCGGGCGGCTCGCGGCGGGCGGCGCTCACCGCGCGGCGATGACGTCCGCGATCCGGGCCAGCGGCGAGGTCGTCGTCCGGGCGTCCTCCTCCTGGCGGTCGGCGGCGCGGTAGGCCGCGTACATGCCGTGCACGCCGAGCCAGCGGGCCGGCTCCGGCTCCCACCGGCGTGACCCGCGGCCCGTCCAGGGAAGCCGGGTGCGCTCGGTGTCCTCGCCCAGGACCAGGTCGGTGAGCGTGCGCGCCGCGAGGTGCGAGGCCGTCACCCCCTGGCCCACGAAGCCGCCCGCCCAGCCGAGGCCCGTGACCCGGTCGAGGCGGACCGAGGGGCACCAGTCCCGGGGCACCGCCAGCACCCCCGACCAGGCGTGCGCCACCGGCACCGAGGCCGCCGCCGGGAAGAGCCGCGCCAGCGTCGCCGCCAGCGAGGCCACCGTCGACGCGCTGGTGCCGCCGGCCGCGTCCACCCGGGAGCCGAACCGGTACGGCACCCCCCGGCCGCCCAGCGCGATCCGCCCGTCGGCGGTGCGCTGGCCGTAGAGGTAGGCGTGCGTCTGGTCGCTGAACAGCTCCTGGCCCGCCCAGCCGATGGTGCGCCAGGCGGCCTCGGGCAGCGGCTCCGAGACGATCATCGAGGAGTTCATCGGCAGCCAGGTCCGCTTCTCGCCCGGCAGCTCCGAGGTGAACCCCTCGGTGCAGCGCAGAACATGACGTGCCGTCACCTCACCGAAGGGCGTCGTGACCGACCGGGGCCCGATCGCGGTGACCGGCGTCGACTCGTGGAGACGGACGCCGAGCCGCCGGTCCACTGGGAGAAGCCGTTGAACGCCTCCGCCTTGTCCGGCACGGCCCTCACCCGCGGTCTCCACGCGCGCCGTCGATGACGAGGTGGCGCCCGCGCTTGAGTATGTCGGAGGCGACATATAATGTGGCATGGGTGGATGGACTTCTCACCATCGAGCTCGAGCCCGAGATGCGGGACTGGCTGGATGCCCTGCCGGCCAGGCATTTCCTCAAGATCGACGAATACGTCGGACTGCTCGCGGAACATGCCGGCGTGCTCGGCGAGCCCTACGCCCGCTACCTCGGCGACGGAGTCCGGGAGCTGAGGCCCACCCTCAACGGTGCCGCCATACGCATCACCTACTGGCTCACCCCGAACCGCACCGCTGTCCTGCTGACCGTCTTCCGCAAGACGAGAATGCGGGAGGATGCCGAGGTCAGGCGCGCCAAGCTCGCGCAGAAGGTCTGTGAGGCCGAGCACGGCCCGGCCCACGAAGAGTTCGTCCGCACCATCGAGGAAGGGGAGGTGGAGCAATGAGCCACAGCCGTTGGAAGACACTGCGCGAGCGCAAGCTCGCCGAGGGTCTCACCGAGCCGGAGGACGTGGCGGAGGCCCGTCGTGAGATCCGGCTGTCCATGGCCCTGGCGAAAGCCGTGTACGACCGGCGCACCGAGCTCGGGCTCACCCAGACCGAACTGGCAGGCCGCGCGGGCCTCACCCAGGCGAAGATCTCCCGGATCGAGGGCTCCGACACCGTCCCCACACTGCCGCTCCTGTCCAAGCTGGCCAAAGCCCTGGACGCGACCCTCAACATCGCGCTCGACAACGACGACACCCAGGTGACCTTCACCGCGCACCGCACCGACGCGGCCTGAGCCGGCCGGGCACCTTCCCGCGCATCGCCCGCCGACTCACCTTCCCGGATTCTCGGAACTCTCGCAGTGTTCCTTCGCACGGGCAGGATCAGCGCTGGCCCAGGGACAGGACTGTCGTGGCCGGCGACATCCACACCACGGAGGCCGCTGCCGCTGCCTGGCGTCACAGCACCGTGTTCACCGAGGCGCCGCGTCGATCGTGACGGAAGTCCCGCATCGCGCGGGTCCGGGGGCTCTTCGTGGTCGTGGCGGCGCACCGGTTGCCTGAGGCGTCATCTGTCGGGGTGCGGGGATGCCGCGGGTAGTTCCACCGTGACGCGGAGGCCGCCGGCGGGGCGCGGGGTGAGGGTGAGTGTTCCGTCGTGTGCGCGGGTGATGGTCTTGACGATGGCCAGGCCGAGGCCGACGCCCGCGTGGTCGGTGTGTACGCGCTCAGTGCCGCGCTGGAACGGTTCGGTGAGTGTCGAGGCCAGCTCCGGGAGGACCTGCGCGCCGGTGTTTTCGACGGTGAGCACCACTGTCTGGGGGCGGACCCCGGTGGTCACCCACACGGTGCCCTGTTCCGGCAGGTTGTGGACGATCGCGTTGTGTACGAGGTTCGAGGTGAGCTGTAGCAGGAGCGCCGGCGATCCGATCGTGGGGGCGATGTCGCCACGGGTTTCGAGGGTGACGCCACGCTTCTCGGCGAGGGGGAGGAGTGTCTCGGTGGCTTCTTCCGCCATGAGGGACAGATCGACGTGTTCCCGGGTGAAGGAGCGCTGGTCGGCGCGGCTGAGCAGGAGCAGTGCTTCGGTGAGGTCGATGGCTCGGGTGTTGACGGTGTGGAGGCGGGCGATGAGTTCGCCGGTGTCGTGTCCCGGATCGGTGCGGGCCACGTCGAGCAGTGCCTTCGAGATCGCCAGCGGGGTGCGCAACTCGTGAGAGGCGTTGGCCGCGAATCTCCGCTGTTCGGCGACGTGGGCTTCGAGTCGCGCGAGCATCTTGTCGAAGGCGTCGGCGAGTTCGCGGAACTCGTCCTCGCGGCCCGGCAGCCGGACCCGGTGGGAGAGTGAGCCGTTCGTGGCCATGCGTGTGGCGTGTGTGATGCGGGTCAGGGGGGCGAGCATGCGGCCGGCGAGGACCCAGCCTCCCAGGAGACCGAATACCAGAAGGAAGGCCAGCACCCCGGCTGTGGCCGGGGCGTAGGCGCCCAGAATGACGGAGCGGATGGGCACGAATTCACCGGGGCGGCTCGAAACGACCCTCACGTCGCGCAGGATGAACACCCACACGGTGGCGAGCAGCAAGACGCCCGCGACCATGAGGAATCCGGCGTAGCTGAGGGTGAGTTTGAGGCGAACGCTCAGACCGGGTGCCCTATCCACGGTCTCCTCCCTCACGTCCGGTGCCGGGTGCTGTGTCGATGCGGTAGCCGACGCCCGGCACGGTGGCGATGATCCAGGGCTCGCCGAGACGCTTGCGCAGCGCCGAGACGGTGATGCGTACGGCGTTGGTGAACGGGTCGGCGTTCTCGTCCCACGCGCGTTCCAGGAGTTCCTCGGCGCTGACGACACCGCCGTCGGCGGCGACGAGGACTTCGAGCACGGCGAACTGCTTCCTGGTCAGCGCGACGTAGCGGCTGCCCCGGTAGACCTCTCTGCGGAACGGGTCGAGGCGCAGACCCGCGATCTCCCGCACGGGAGGTCTGCTGTGGGCACGCCTGCGGTCGAGCGCCCTGAGCCGGAGTGCGAGCTCTCGCAGCTCGAACGGTTTGGTGAGGTAGTCGTCGGCGCCGAGTCCGAACCCGGAGGCCTTGTCGTCGAGGCGGTCGGCCGCGGTGAGCATGAGGATCGGTATGCCGCTGCCGGAGGCGACGATGTGTCGGGCGATCTCGTCACCGGACGGCCCGGGGATGTCGCGGTCGAGGACGGCGATGTCGTAGGCGTTGATGCCCAGCAGTTCCAGAGCGGTGTTGCCGTCACCCGCGATGTCGGCCGCGATCGCTTCCAGGCGCAGGCCATCGCGGATGGCTTCTGCCAGATAGGGCTCGTCCTCGACGATCAACACGCGCATGCTCTTGAGGCTACGAGCCGGCACATATTGTCTGTGTATCGAGAACCGCATATGTGCCGGCAACACCGCGCGGTCTTGGCTGGCGGTATGCGTCACACCCCACCATCAGCACGACCAGGGAGCCGCCGGATGTGCCGGCTCCTTCAGGCCGGCGGCGGCGGCCGGGACACCGGCTCCACCACCTGGCGCGCACGCATCCGCCGGGTGATCCGCGGCGTCTCCCGGCCGGGCCCGTGGAGGCGTGGCCCGGTGCTCGCGGGGGCGGCGTTGCTGCTCGGCCTGGTCCTGCTGCTGCACGCGCGGACAACGGACCTCGGGGGCCTCGGCAGCCTGGTGGAGACCTTCCTGCCGTGGTTCGGCCTGTTCATCCCGGTGCTGGCGGCCGGGGCGCTGTGGCGCCGCTCCGCCTCCGCGGTGGCCGCTCTGCTGCTGCCGGTCACGGTGTGGCTGAGCCTCTTCGGCGGGCTGCTCAGTGACAAGTCCCGGGCGGGCGGCGACCTCACCGTGGTCAGCCACAATGTCGGCGCCGGCAACCCCGACCCGACCGGCACCGCCCGTGACCTGGCCTCCTCCGGGGCGGACGTGCTGGCCCTGGAGGAGATCACCCCGCAGGTGAAGCCGCTGTACGAGAAGGAGCTGGCGGAGGCGTACCCGCACCACACGGTGCAGGGCACGGTCGGGCTGTGGAGCAAGCTACCGCTGTCGGACACCCGGCCGGTCGACATCAAGATGGACCACGGGCCGCTCGCGGACACCAAACCGGCCGACGTCACGATGGCCTACAACCGAGCGCTGCGCACCACGGTGGCCACGGGCCGGGGTCCCCTGGCGGTGTACGTGGCCCACCTGGGGTCCGTACGGGTGATGCCCAGGGGAGGCTTCTGGACGGTCCATCGGGACAGAGGCGCGCAGGCGCTCGGCGAGGCCATCGCCGCCGAACGGAATGAGCGGGTGGTGCTGCTCGGCGACCTGAACGGCACCGTGGACGACCGGGCGTTCGCCGGCATCACCTCGCAGTTGGACCCGGTGCAGGACGCGGCCGGGGACGGCTTCGGCTTCACCTGGCCGGCGAAGTTCCCGGTGGTGCGGATCGACCAGATCCTGGTCCGCGGTGTGGAGCCGACGAGTTCGTGGGTGCTGCCCGCCACCGGAAGCGACCACCTGCCGGTGGCGGCCGGCATCAGATGGTGAACAGCACGCCAAGCCTCCGGGTCCGCCCCCGCAGGAGCCGAGCGCGGGCCCGGTGAGGCAACTGAGGTTGATTGTCCGTCAGGAAGTCGACGTCGCGGTCGAGTTGCGCAAGGTCTCCGACAACTCCGCCGCCACCTGCCGGAGTACCGGCACGATCCGCTCGGTCGCCTCCTCGGTGACGCGGCCGGCCGGGCCGGAGATCGAGATGGCGGCGGCGGTGGGGGAGTCGGGCACCGAGACGGCGAGGCAGCGCACGCCGATCTCCTGCTCGTTGTCGTCGATCGCGTACCCCTGGCGGCGCACCTCCTCCAGCGCCGCGAGGAACCCGTCCGGCGTGGTGAGGGTCTTGTCGGTCGCGGCCGGCATGCCGGTACGGCGCAGCAGCGCCCGTACCTCCTCCGGCGGCACGTCGGCGAGGAGCGCCTTGCCGACGCCGGTGGTGTGCGGCAGCACCCGCCGGCCGACCTCGGTGAACATCCGCATCGAGTGCTTGGACGGCACCTGCGCGACGTACACGACCTCGTCCCCGTCGAGCAGCGCCATGTTGGCCGTCTCGCCGGTCTCCTCGACCAGGCGGGCCAGGTGCGGGCGGGCCCAGGTGCCGAGGAGGCGGGAGGCGGACTCGCCGAGCCGGATCAGGCGGGGGCCGAGCGCGTACCGCCGGTTCGGCTGCTGGCGTACGTATCCGCAGGCCACGAGCGTGCGCATCAGCCGGTGGATGGTCGGCAGGGGCAGGCCGCTGCTCGCGGACAGCTCGCTCAGCCCGACCTCGCCGCCCGCGTCCGCCATCCGTTCGAGCAGGTCGAAGGCGCGCTCCAGGGACTGGACGCCGCCCGGGGCGGGCCTCGCGGAGTCGGTGGTGCTGGCGCTGGACGTCGGCACGGCACGTTCCTTTCGGGACTGGCGGGAGGCAGCAGCCTACCCGGCGGCCGGTCGCCTCCCCGCTGGTCCGGAGCTGAGTTCTGCCTACTGGAAGGTTAATTCCGCTAGCCGGAAAGGTCTAGGGGTGTGCTCCGCGCCGGGCCCCGGGGGCGCCAGGATGCCGCCTGCCCGGCCGGCCCCGTGCCGGTGGCGGGCCCGGCGGCGCCGCGCGAGGGTGGACGGCGGGGCCGCCCCGGGCGATCCGGCCGCGCGGCACCGATGAGCCGGCGCCCTTCGCGGGGTCCGTACCCATGAGAGCGGGTCCGCCGGCCGCGGCGGACCCCCACCCCCGGACACGGAAGGCAGGCACCCGCCATGGGCAAGCTCGTCCTCACCTCATTCGTCACCCTCGACGGCGTCCACCAGGCCCCCGGAGGCCCCGGCGAGGACACCCGCGGCGGCTTCGGCCAGGGCGGGTGGAGCGTCCCGTACGGCGACGAGGACTTCGGCGCCTTCGTCACCGGGGTCTTCGACCGCGTCGGCGCCTTCCTCCTGGGCCGCCGCACCTACGAGATCTTCGCCTCGTACTGGCCCGAGAAGACCGACCCGGAGGACCCCATCGCCTCCCCGCTCAACACCCTGCCGAAGTACGTCGTCTCCCGCACCCTCACCGACCCGTCCTGGGCGGGCACCACCGTGCTCGGCGGGGACCTCGCCAAGGAGGTCACGGCGCTGAAGGAGCGCACCGACGGCGAACTCCAGGTCCACGGCAGCGGAGACCTCGCCGCCTCCCTCTTCGACCTCGGGCTGATCGACACCGTGCACCTGCTGACCTTCCCGGTGGTGCTCGGCGCCGGCCGCCAGCTCTTCCCGCAGGGGGTGCGGCCCACGGCCTTCCGGCACACCGGCGGCCACGTCACCGCCGCCGGCGTCTCCATCCAGACCTACGACCGCGCGGGCAGCCCGTCGTACGGCTCGTACTGACCGCTCGTACCGACCGCCCGTACTGATCGCTCCTGCTGACGTGCGGGTCCCGCCCCGGCGTAGGGGGCCCACGCCGGGCGGGACCGGCCGCTACCGGACGCCGAAGGCGCCGAGTCCCGGTGCCGGGTGTGGCGCCCCCGGGATCTCCGCGGGCCGCACCGCGCGGCGCTCCCGGCGGGAGACCTCGCACGCCTCGGCGACCCGGAGCGCCTCCAGGGCCTCGCGCCCGTCACAGGGGTTGGGCCGCTCACCGCGCACCACCTGCACGAACGCGCACAGCTCCGCTTCGTAGGCGGGGGCGAAGCGCTCCACGAAGCCGGTCCACGGCTTGTCGGCGGCGGGCGGCCCGGTCGGCTCGGTGGACGCGATCGGCGTGCGGTCGTCCAGCCCGACGACGATCTGGTCGCGTTCCCCGGCCAGCTCCATGCGCACGTCGTACCCGGCGCCGTTCAGCCGGGTCGCGGTGACCGTGGCCAGCGTGCCGTCGTCCAGCGTGAGCACCGCCGCTCCGGTGTCGACGTCGCCCATCGCCCGGAACATCGGCGGCCCGGCGTCCGACCCGGCCGCGTACACCTCGGCGACCTCCCGGCCGGTCACCCAGCGCAGCATGTCGAAATCGTGGACCAGGGTGTCCCGGAAGAGCCCGCCGGAGTGCGGGAGGTACGCCTGCGGCGGCGGCTCCTGGTCGCTGGTCACCGCCCGGACGGTGTGCAGCCGGCCCAGCCGTCCCGAGCGCACCGCCTCCCGCGCCCCGGTGTACCCGGCGTCGAAACGGCGCTGGAAGCCCATCTGGAGCACCGTCCCCGCCGCCTCCACCTCGGCGATCGCGGCGAGGGTGCCGGGCACGTCCAGCGCGATCGGCTTCTCGCAGAACACGGGTAACCCGGAACGTGCCGCCCGGCCGATCAGCTCGGCGTGGGCCGGTGTCGCCGTGGTGATCACCACCGCGTCCACTCCCCAGCGGAAGATCTCGTCCACCCCCGGTGCGGCCGTCTCGCCCAGGCGATGGGCCAGCTCCTGGGCCCGGCCCAGATTCGCGTCGGTCAGGATCAGTGATCCGACGTCGCGGTGGCGGCTGAGTGTGTTGGCGTGAACGGTGCCGATGCGGCCCGTACCGATGACCCCGATGCGCATGGAAACAAAGTGGGCTGACAGGCCGTGCGCTGTCAATGCGTATGTCCGGACAATCGAACCAGAAGGGTTCGGACGGCGGCTCAGGAGCTACGCTCGTGGCGTGTCGAAACCAGTGGTGGACCCGACCGTCTCGCTCGACCTCGGCGTGGACCGCAGCAGCCCGGTCCCGCTGTACTTCCAGCTCTCCCAGCAGTTGGAGGCCGCGATCGAGCGCGGCGCCCTCACCCCCGGCAGCCTGCTCGGCAACGAGATCGAGCTGGCCGGGCGGCTCGGCCTGTCCCGGCCCACCGTCCGCCAGGCCATCCAGTCGCTGGTCGACAAGGGCCTGCTCGTGCGCCGCCGGGGCGTCGGCACCCAGGTCGTGCACAGCAAGGTCAGACGCCCCCTGGAGCTGAGCAGCCTCTACGACGACCTGGAGGCGGCGGGCCAGCGCCCCGCGACGACGGTGCTGGTCAACACCCTCGTGCCGGCCGGCGCCGAGGCCGCCGCCGCGCTCGGGGTGGCCGAGGGGAGTGACGTCCACCGTGTGGAGCGGCTCCGGTTCGCGCACGGGGAGCCGATCGCGTACCTGTGCAACTTCCTGCCCACCGGCCTGCTCGACCTGGACACCGCCCAACTGGAGGCGACCGGCCTGTACCGGCTGATGCGCGCCGCCGGGGTCACCCTGCACAGCGCCCGGCAGTCCATCGGGGCGCGGGCCGCCACCGCCGCCGAGGCCGAGCGGCTCGGCGAACCGGAGGGCGCCCCGCTGCTCACCATGGAGCGGACCACCTTCGACGACACCGGGCGAGCGGTCGAGTTCGGCGCCCACACCTACCGGCCCGCCCGCTACTCCTTCGATTTCCAGCTCCTCGTGCGGTCCTGATCCCCGAGGCGGCGGCCCGTTCCCGGGCCGGCCGTCCGGCCCGCCGAGTTCGTCACATTGTCCTGACAAATGGGCGGGCCGGTCGCGCCCCGCCGCCCGGTGGCCGTTCCCCGTGTCCGACAATGGAGCGTTTGGGGTGGGTGAGGCCATCGGTGCCGGGGAGGACAGGGTCCTCGTACGGGCGCCGTGACGGCCGGCACCGACCACGGCAGGACGCCCGCACGACCCGGCAGGGCGCCGGGACGGCGGGACGGCATGACACAGCAAGAAGGGCACGGCCTCGTGGCACGGTTTCGGACCTGGGTAGGCATCGCGTTGGCGGGGACACTGACACTGTCCCTGGCCGGCTGTAGCAGCGCCGGCGGCAAGCGCGCCGAGGACGCCCGCAAGGCCGCGGCGGCCGGCGGGAGGGCCGCGGTGGACACCCCCCGCTGGACCTTCGCCATGATCACGCACTCGGGCGACGGCGACACCTTCTGGGACATCGTCCAGAGCGGGGCGGAGCAGGCCGCCCTCAAGGACAACATCAACTTCCTCTACAGCCACGACGACGAGGCCCAGCAGCAGGCGCAGCTCGTCGACGCGGCCGTCGACAAGAAGGTCGACGGCATCATCGTCACCCTCGCCAAGCCGGACGCGCTCAAGTCCGCCGTGGCCCGCGCGGAGAAGGCCGGGATACCGGTGATCACGGTGAACTCCGGCTCCGGCGAGTCCGCCCGGTTCGGCGCGCTCACCCACGTCGGCCAGGACGAGACCGTGGCCGGCGAGGCGGTCGGCGAGGAACTGAACCGGCGAGGCCGCGAGCGCGCCCTGTGCGTCCTGCACGAGCAGGGCAACGTCGGGCACGAGCAGCGCTGCGACGGCGTGGAGAAGACCTTCGACGGCGCCCTCCAGCGCCTCTACGTCAACGGCACGAGCATGCCGGACGTGCAGTCCGCGCTGGAGGCCAAGCTCCAGACCGACCGGGCCGTCGACGCCGTCGTCACCCTGGGCGCCCCCTACGCCGACGTCGCCGTCAAGGCCCGGCAGGGCGCCGGCAGCGAGGCCGAGGTCGACACCTTCGACCTCAACGCCAAGGTGGCCGCCGGGCTGGAGGACGGCTCCCTCGGCTTCGCCGTCGACCAGCAGCCCTACCTCCAGGGCTACGAGGCCGTCGACCTGCTCTGGCTGTACAAGTACAACGCCGACGTCCTCGGCGGCGGCCGGCCGGTGCTCACCGGGCCGCAGATCCTCACCCGGGACGACGCCGCCGCGCTGGCCGCGTACACGAAGCGGGGCACGCGATGAGCGAAACGTTTCCGCAGACTCCTCGGCGGGAGGCCCCGCCGGAGCCCCGCCCGGAGCCGCAGCCGGAGCCCCGCCCGGAGCCCCGCCCGGAGCCCCACCCAGAGCCTCACCCGGAGCCCGCGCGGCCGTACGCCCACAAGGTGCGGACGCTGCTCGGCCGCCCCGAGCTGGGCTCCGTGGTCGGCGCGGTCGCGGTCTTCGCCTTCTTCGCGCTGACCGCCGACAGCTTCCTGCGCGCCGCCAGCCTCAGCACCGTGCTCTACGCCTCCTCGGCCATCGGCATCATGGCCGTCCCGGTCGCCCTGCTGATGATCGGCGGCGAGTTCGACCTCTCCGCCGGTGTCCTGGTGACCTCCTCGGCCCTGGTCTCCTCGATGGTCAGCTACCAGATGACCGCCAACGTCTGGGTCGGCGTCGCCGTCTCCCTGCTGGTCACGCTGGCCGTCGGCGCCTTCAACGGCTTCGTGCTCACCCGCACCAGGCTGCCCAGCTTCATCATCACCCTGGGCACCTTCCTCATGCTCACCGGCATGAACCTCGGCCTCACCAAGCTCATCGGCTCCACCGTCTCCACCAAGTCCATCGCCGACATGGACGGTTTCCCGGCCGCCCGCGCGGTCTTCGCCTCGACGCTCACCGTGGGCGGCGTCGGCGTCAAGGTGACCATCCTGTGGTGGCTCGCTCTGGTCGCCCTGGCGAGCTGGGTCCTGCTGCGCACCCGCGCCGGCAACTGGATCTTCGCGGTCGGCGGCAACCGGGAGGCCGCCCGCGCGGTCGGCGTCCCCGTCACCCGGACCCGGATCGGCCTCTACATGGGGGTGGCGCTCGGCGCCTGGATCTCCGGACAGCACCTGCTCTTCGCGTACGACGTCGTCCAGTCCGGCGAGGGCGTCGGCAACGAGCTGATCTACATCATCGCGGCCGTCATCGGCGGCTGCCTGATCACCGGCGGCCAGGGTAGCGCCGTCGGCTCGGCGGTCGGCGCGCTCATCTTCGGCATGACCAGCAAGGGCATCGTCTTCGCCGAGTGGAACCCGGACTGGTTCAAGTTCTTCCTCGGGGCGATGCTGCTCCTGGCGACCCTGCTCAACGCCTGGGTCCGCAAGCGCGCGGAGGCCACCCGATGACCCCCACCCCGGCCCCCGCCCGCACCCCGCTCGTCGAGCTGACCGGTGTCGGCAAGCGGTACGGCACCGTCCAGGCCCTGGAGGGCGTCGGCCTGACGGTGCGCGCCGGGGAGATCACCTGCGTCCTCGGCGACAACGGCGCAGGCAAGTCCACCCTCATCAAGATCATCGCCGGTCTGCATCCGCACGACGCCGGCACCCTCGCCCTCGACGGCGAGGAGACCCGCCTCGCCTCCCCGCGCGAGGCCCTGGACCGCGGTATCGCCACCGTCCACCAGGACCTGGCCGTCGTCCCGCTCATGCCGGTCTGGCGGAACTTCTTCCTGGGCTCGGAGCCCCGCAAGGGCAAGGGGCCCTTCCGGCGCCTGGACGTGGACCACATGCGCCGCACCACCCGCGCCGAACTGCTGCGCATGGGCATCGACCTCGGCGACGTCGACCGGCCCATCGGCACCCTCTCCGGCGGCCAGCGCCAGTGCGTCGCCATCGCGCGGGCGGTGTACTTCGGCGCCCGGGTCCTCGTGCTGGATGAGCCCACGGCGGCCCTCGGCGTCAAGCAGTCCGGCGTGGTCCTCAAGTACGTGGCGGCGGCGCGCGACCGCGGCCTCGGCGTCGTCCTCATCACGCACAACCCGCACCACGCCTACCTCGTGGGGGACCGGTTCGTGCTGCTGAAGCGGGGCGCGATGGTCGCCGACCTCACCCGCGACGGGGTCACCCTGGACGAGCTGACCCGGCAGATGGCGGGTGGCACGGAGCTGGACGACCTGCGCCACGAACTGCGCCACGACCTGCGCGGCGTACGCGAACCGGCGGACCCGGCCCGATGACGCGCCCGGAATCCGGAGGGTCCGGCCCGGTGACGCGCCCGGAATCCGGGGGGCCCGCACCGATGGCGAACCGGACGAACCAGACGAACCCGGCGCCCGGTCCGGCGGCGGACCCCGACCTCGCCCGTCCCCGGCCCGGCGAACCCCGGCACCCGGCCGGGAACGTGCCGGCCGGCGGGCCGCGCCGTCCCCGGCCCCGCCCGTTCGGCGTGGGGCGGGGGCGTGCGGCAGAATTCGGCACGATGAGCACCTACCGCGACCTCACCGCCCCCATCGGCTCCCGCCGGGCACCCGTACTGAGAACCGTCGGCACCCGGGAGCGCCGCTCCCACCTGACGGCCCCCCGGGTCCCGACGGTGGGCATCGACATCGGGGGGACCAAGGTGATGGCGGGCGTGGTCGACGCGGACGGCAACATCCTGGAACGGCTCCGCGCGGAGACCCCGGACAAGTCGAAGAGTCCCAAAGTCGTCGAGGACACCATCGTCGAACTGGTCCTGGACCTCTCCGACCGGCACGACGTGCACGCCGTCGGCATCGGCGCGGCCGGCTGGGTGGACGCCGACCGCAACCGCATCCTGTTCGCCCCCCACCTGTCCTGGCGCAACGAACCGCTGCGCGACCGCCTCGCCGGCCGGCTCGCCGTCCCCGTCCTGGTCGACAACGACGCCAACTCCGCCGCCTGGGCCGAGTGGCGCTTCGGCGCCGGCCGCGACGAGGACCACCTCGTCATGATCACGCTGGGCACCGGCATCGGCGGCGCGATACTGGAGGACGGCCGGGTCAAGCGCGGCAAGTACGGGGTGGCCGGGGAGTTCGGCCACATGCAGGTCGTCCCCGGCGGCCACCGCTGCCCCTGCGGCAACCGCGGCTGCTGGGAGCAGTACAGCTCCGGCAACGCCCTGGTGCGCGAGGCCCGCGAGCTGGCCGCCGCCGACTCGCCGGTCGCCTACGGGATCATCGAGCACGTCAAAGGAGCCGTCGGCGACATCACCGGCCCGATGATCACCGAGCTGGCCCGCGAGGGCGACGCCATGTGCATCGAACTGCTCCAGGACATAGGGCAGTGGCTCGGCGTCGGCATCGCCAACCTCGCGGCGGCCCTCGACCCCTCCTGCTTCGTCATCGGCGGCGGGGTCAGCGCCGCCGACGACCTGCTGATCGGCCCCGCGCGGGACGCCTTCAAACGCCAGCTCACCGGCCGCGGCTACCGCCCCGAGGCCCGCATCGTCCGCGCCCAGCTCGGCCCCGAGGCCGGCATGGTGGGCGCCGCCGACCTGGCCCGCCTGGTCGCCCGCCGTTTCCGGCGGGCCAAGCGGCGCCGGGTGGAGCGCTACGAACGGTACGAGCGGTACACACAGGCCCGCCGTACCACCCGGGAGGCACTGTGACGGACTCGCTCCGGGAGGCACCGTGACGGACTCGCTGCCGCGTCCGGCCGCACCGCCGCACGGCCCGGCACCGCCCGCCGAGGACCGGCGCCATGTGATCCGGCGCCGGTCGCTCACCCTCCTCATCATCGTGCTGCTCATCGGCATCCCCGCCGGCTACCTGGTGATCTCCGCCAACCAGAGCCGGGACAGCGGCAAGGTCAAGGAGGCGAAGTACTCGGCGACCGGACTCACCGAGGGCTGGCCGTCCAAGCTCCAGCGCCGCCTCTACGGGGTGCCCGTCCCGGTCCCCTCGGCCGAGGTCGCGTACTACGAGACGAACAACTGGAAGACGAGCCGTCTCTACGTCCAGTTCGAGACGACCGGCGCCGGGCTGGACGCCTTCCTCGGCGGCATCGACGTCACCCGCGCCGACCTGGAGCGGGACCGGGCCGTCATCGGCGACCGCGACCGGCGCGTCACCGGCTGGAGCTTCGACGGGCCCGGCCCCTGGTGGGGCCTGGTGCGCGAACAGGCCGACCCGGCGCCCAGCCAGGAGGTCCTGGTCGACCTGGAGAACCCGGAGCGGCCGATGGTGTACGTGGTCGCCCGGACGGTTCCGTAGGGGGCGGCGGGTCGTCGGGGGGCCGGGATGGGGAGGACCGTGGGGGCGGCGGCGGGATTCCCGGTGCCGGTGGCCCGGTGTGGCCGGTGCGGCCAGTGGTGTGGCCGGTGGCGCCGCCTTACCGGGCGTACCGGAGTGGTGGCGCCGCCGATGGGCCCCTGTGCCTGGTGCGCCCGGATGGGCCCGCGCGCCAGGTGGGCCCCGCGTGGTCGGCGGCGTCGGTGCGGCCGGTGCGGTCGGCGGGGCCGGTTGTCGTACCCCGCCCGTAGAGTCGTAGAAGGTCCGGACCCGGCGGCACGCCCGGTCCGGGGAGACGGCATGCCGTGCGCGGGCTACAGGTGCGGCCACGGGCGGGGCGGGAGGTGACAGGACGGATGAGCGCGATGAGCGCGATGAGCGCGGCCACCGGCGCGGTCGCGGTGGCCGCGGGCCTTGGTGACCGGGCGGGGCACGGGCGGTGGCCCGCGTCGGCGGTCCCGCGGCGGCTCGCCGCCGTCTTCCTGCCCGCACCCCTGCCGCGCGAGGGCCGCATCGCCTTCTGGGACCCCGACGGCACCTGGGACCCCGCGTCCCCGGCCGGGGATTCCGGGCCGGCCGTGGCCGCCCCGGGGACCGACCCCGACCCCGATCCTGGCCCCGGCGCCGGGGAGAAGGGCGCCGATCTCACCGAGCTGACCGTCGTACGGCGCCACGGCGCGGGCGTCCGGCGGCGGACCGTCCCCGCGCTCACGCTGCCGCTCGGCGAGGCGCTGCCCCTGCTGGTGCGCGCCCGGCGCGATCCGGCCGCCCACCCCGCGACCGCCTGCTGGGGAGCCGCCGCCCTGCACGCGCTGCGGCTGACCGCCCGCGGCCGGCTGCTGCCCGGCCTCACCGCGACGGGACACGACGCCTGGCGGGCCGGCCCCCTCGACCCCGAGGACATCGCCCACCTGCGGGCCGTCGCCGCCGCCCTCCCCCCGGAGGGGCACGCGGTCCCGCTGGACGGGCCCGGCCCGCTGCGGCTGCCCGAGCCGGAGGCGCTGACCCGCTCCTTCCTGGACGCCGTCGCCGACACCCTGCCCCGCACCCCGGCCGCGCCCCACGCCGCGGGCCGGCCCTTCGCCGCCCGCCCCGCCCAGTACCTGCCGGGCGCCCAGGACTGGGCCGCGGAGGTCGCCGCCGGGATGGACGCCGGGGTGCGGATCTCGCTGCGCCTCGACCTCTCCGCCCACGACCTCTTCGACGCCGGAGCGGCCGGCGGGGCGCGCGGCGCGGGGGCCGCCGTCGTCCAGGTGCACAGCCTCGCCGACCCCACCCTCGTCGCCGACGCCGCCGACCTGTGGTCCGGCGCCGCGGACGCGGCCTTCGGCCCCCGCACCCGGGTGGACACCGCCCTCGCGGTACGGCGGGCGGCCCGGGTCTGGCCGCCCCTGGACCGGCTCGCCGAGCAGGACGTGCCCGACGTACTGGCCCTGTCCGAGGAGGAGGTCACCGACCTGCTCGGCGTGGCCGCCGGCCGGCTCGCCGCCGCCGGGGTCGCCGTGCACTGGCCCCGCGACCTCGCCCAGGACCTCACCGCCGCCGCCGTGGTCCGGCCCGCCCCCGGTTCCGCCACCGACGGCACCGGCTTCTTCGAGGGCGGGGAACTCCTCCAGTTCCGCTGGCAGTTGGCGCTGGGAGACGATCCGCTCACCGAGGCCGAGATGGACACCCTCGCCGAGGCGCACCGCCCGGTCGTCCGGCTGCGGGACCGCTGGGTCCTGGTCGACCCGGCCCTCGTCCGCCGCGCCCGCCGACGGGACCTGGGCCTCCTCGATCCCGTCGACGCCCTGTCCGCCGCCCTCACCGGCACCGCCGAGGCGGACGGCGAGACGGTCGACGTGGTGCCGGTGGGCGCCCTCGCCGCCCTGCGCGACCGGCTCACCGCCGGCCCCCTGCCGGCCACCGCCCCGCCCGGACTCCACGCCGTCCTGCGCGACTACCAACTGCGCGGCCTGGCCTGGCTCGACCTCATGACCTCGCTCGGCCTCGGCGGCTGCCTCGCCGACGACATGGGCCTCGGCAAGACGGTCACCCTCATCGCCCTGCACCTCAAACGAGCCCACCCCGCACCCACGCTGGTGGTCTGCCCCGCCTCGCTGCTGGGCAACTGGCAGCGGGAGATCACCCGGTTCGCGCCCGGGGTCCCCGTCCGCCGCTTCCACGGCGCCGACCGCACCCTGGACGGGGTGACCGGCGGCTTCGTCCTCACCACCTACGGCACCATGCGCTCGGTCGCACCCGAACTGGCGGAGCGGGACTGGGGCCTGGTCGTCGCCGACGAGGCACAGCACGTCAAGAACCCGTACTCGGCGACGGCCAAGGCGCTGCGCACCATCCCGTCCCCGGCCCGCGTCGCCCTCACCGGCACCCCCGTGGAGAACAACCTCTCCGAGCTGTGGGCACTGCTCGACTGGACGACCCCCGGACTGCTCGGCCCGCTCAAGTCCTTCCGCGCCCGGCACGCGCGCGCCGTGGAGAACGGCGAGGACGAGGAGGCGGTGGGGCGGCTGGCCCGCCTGGTCCGGCCGTTCCTGCTGCGCCGGCGCAAGTCCGACCCGGGCATCGTCCCCGAGCTGCCGCCCAAGACGGAGACGGACCACGCCGTCCCCCTCACCCGCGAACAGGCTTCGCTCTACGAGGCGGTGGTGCGCGAGTCGATGCTCGCCATCGAGACCTCCGGAGGCATGGCCCGCCGGGGCCTGGTGCTCAAGCTGCTCACCTCGCTCAAGCAGATCTGCGACCACCCCGCCCTCTACCTGAAGGAGGAGCCCGGACAGGGCGCCCCCGGGCGGCTCGTCGCCCGTTCCGGCAAACTCGCCCTGCTGGACGAGTTGCTGGACACCCTCCTCGCGGAGGACGGCTCGGCGCTCGTCTTCACCCAGTACGTCGGCATGGCCCGGATCGTCGCCGCCCACCTGGCCGCCCGCGCGGTCCCGGCCGACCTGCTGCACGGCGGGACGCCGGTGCCGGAGCGGGAGCGGATGGTGGACCGCTTCCAGAGCGGCGCGACACCCGTCCTCGTCCTGTCGCTCAAGGCCGCGGGCACCGGCCTGAACCTCACCCGGGCCGGCCACGTCGTGCACGTCGACCGCTGGTGGAACCCGGCCGTCGAGGAGCAGGCCACCGACCGCGCCTACCGCATCGGCCAGACCCAGCCGGTGCAGGTCCACCGCCTGGTCACCGAGGGCACGGTCGAGGACCGTATCGCCGAGATGCTGGAGGCCAAGCGTGCCCTGGCCGACGCGGTCCTCGGCTCCGGCGAGGCGGCCCTCACCGAACTCACCGACCGCGAACTGGCCGACCTGGTGTCCCTGCGGAGGCCCTCATGACCCCCCGGCCCTCCGACGAGGCCCGACGCGCCCTGCGTGCCGCCCTGCGGCGGACCGACGCGGCCCGGGACGACGGACCGCCGGACCCCGCTGCCGGGTGCGCGGAGCCCGAGCCGGACGCCGTACGGGAGGCGCGGCCCCGCGAGCGTGAGCCCCGGGAGCCGGACCACCGGCCCGGCGACGTGGCCCGCGCGGCCCTCCGGGAGGCGGTGACCCGGCGGCGTACGACGACCGGACCCCCGGCCACCGGGCGGGAGAGGACGGCGGGGACGGAGGCGCCGGACGCGCCGGAGGGGACGGCGGGGGAGTCGGGGGAGGCGCCCGCGCGGGGTGGAGCCGCCCCCTGGCCACCGGAGGCCCCGGCCGTGCACGACCTGCCGGACGACCGCGCGGAGTTCGAGCCTGAGGCTCGGGCCGCGCCTGAGTCTGCGTCCGAGCCTGAGTCTGCGTCCGAGTCCGATCGCGTGCCCGTGCCCGCGCCCGCGCCCGAGCCGGAGGCCATGGCGCCGGTTTCGTCGTCCTCGTCGTCCTCGCCGGCCGCGCAGTCCGTGCCCTCCGCCGGTGACGCCGCCGCTCCCGGCGCACGGCCAGGGGACGTGGCGAGGGAGGCGTTGCGGGCGGCCCGTCAGGAGGCGCGGCGGTCGCTGACGGAGGCCACCGCCCCGGCCCGCCGGACAGGGGCCGAACGCCGTCCGTCCTTTGCCGCCGCCGCCCGGCCCCCGTCCGAGGACGCCCGCGTTCGCGCCGTCCGGGAGGCCCTGGCGGACTCCTTCCGGCTGCCGTTCGACCTGGACCGGACGACCGAGGCCGCCGCCCCCATGGGCGGGCCCGACCGCGGCGACCGGCCCGCCGCCACCGACCGGCCCGTCCCACCGGAGGCCAAGGCGGCCTCCGTCCCGCCCGCCGCCGACGGTCCCGATGGTGACGGCCCGTCCACCGCCGGCCCCTCCGCCGACGACCGCCCTCGTGGCGACGGCCCTCCCGGCGCGGGCCCGTCCGCACACCGCCTTTCGCGCGACATCCGCCCGCGCGACGACGACCCGCGCGGCGGCGACCCCCGTGCCGACGGCCTTCCTGGCACGGGCCGCTCCGCCGACGACCACCCCCGCGCCGACGGCCCTCCCGGCGCGGGCCCCTCCGCCAACCGCCTTCCGCGCGACGACCGTCCGCGCGACGACCGTCCGCGCGACGACCGTCCCCGCGACGGCGATCCCCGCGCCGACGCCCCCCGCGCCGAAGGCCCCTCCGCCCGCCGCCCCCAGCGCCCGGACGACCCCGGTCCCTCCGTCGGCCGCCGCCGCCCCGACGTACCCCCGGCCCCCCATCCTCCCGCCCCCCGTTCCATGGCGGACCCCGGGCGGGACGGGGAACTGCGGCGTACCTTCCCGGCGTTCGCTCCCCGCAAGGGCGAGGCGTTCGCCGCGACCTGGTGGGGGAACGCCTGGGTGACCGCCCTGGAGGAGGGCGCCCTGGACCCGGCCCGGCTGGCGCGGGGGCGCACGTACGCCGAGCGGGGCCATGTCGACGCCATCACCGTGACCCCCGGCCTGGTCCTCGCCTACGTCCAGGGCACCCGCCCCCGCCCCTACCGCGTACAGATCCGGCTGCGCACCCTCGACGACGAGGACTGGCAGCGCTTCCTGGACGCCGCCGCCGAACGGCCCGGACACATCGCCGCGCTCCTGGACAAGGAGTTGCCGCACTCCCTGGCCGACGCGGGCCTCCCGCTGCTGCCCGGCCCCGGCGAGCTGACCCCGCGGTGCAGTTGCCCCGACACCGGCCACCCCTGCAAGCACGCCGCCGCGCTCTGCTACCAGACGGCACGCCTGCTGGACGCCGACCCCTTCGTGCTGCTCCTGCTGCGCGGCCGGGGCGAACGCGCCCTGCTGGACGCCCTGTCCCGGCTCAGCGCCGCCCGCGCGGCCCGCGCCGCCCAGGACAAGGGACCGGTACCCCTCCCCGGCGTCCGGGCCGGCGAAGCGCTCGCCGCGCGTACGCCGCCGCCGCTCCCGGAGCCGCTGCCCGCGCCCCCGCACCCCGAACAGCCCCCCGCCTACCCGGCGTCCCCCGGCGGGCCGGACCCCTTCGCCCTGGACCAGTTGGCCACCGACGCCGCCGCCCGCGCCCACGCCCTGCTCACCACGGGCCGGGACCCGGTCGGCGGACTGACCGACTGGCAGGACGCCGTCCGCCTCGCCGCCGCCCGCCCCGGCTCCGGGCTCACCGCGGGCACCCGCGCCCTCTACGCCTCGCTCGCCGCCGCCTGTGGCCGCTCCACGGCCGAACTGGCCCGCGCCGTCGCCGCCTGGCGCCAGGGCGGACTGGCGGCGCTCACCGTCCTCGACGAGGCGTGGGACCCGCCCGCCGGCCGCTTCGACCGGGCCCGCCCGCTGCTGCTCGCCGCCGACCTCCCCGCCTTCCGCCCCTGGCGCAACCACCTCACCCACCCCCAGGGCCACGTCCAGCTCCGCCTGGGCCGGACGGGCCTGTGGTACGCGTACGAGTCCGAGCCCGGCCGCGAGGACTGGTGGCCCCGTGGCACCCCCGACCTCGACCCGGTGGGCGCCCTGATCGGCCTCGGCACTCCGGTCGAGCCCTGATGCCCAACTCCCCGGGCCAGTTGTGGAGTCGGAGTGAAAACCCTGTGGAAGCCATGCTGGTGACGCCGCATATGCTGCACCGGACGATCACCGGGATCAGGGGAGGCACGGCATTGTTCGGCAAGCTGTTCGGCAGGGGCGCGGAACGACCGGCGGCGCATCCGTACGCCCTTCCCGCCCCCGCCCGGCGGAAGAACGGCACGTACACGCTGCGGGCGCTCGGCGACACGCGGGTCCTCGCCCTGGTGGAGGCCGCCGACGCGGGTGACTGGGCGGCGGTCAGGGCGGCCCTGGCCCCCTTCGACCTCGGCCGCCACCACCGCGTCCTGCGTGAACTCGCCCGGCTGGACGGCGTGGAGGAGTGGATCGTCCGCGCCGTCGAGGAGGACCAGGACGACGAGCACCGGGTCGCGGCCCTGCTGATATCCGGCGCGCGCCACATCGAGTGGGGCTGGCAGGCGCGCACCGCCGAACGCGCGGTGAACGTGTCGCAAGAGCAGTGGCGCGTCTTCTACGAACGGCTGAGGATCGCCGAGGAGCACCTGCTCAGGGCGGCCGAGCTGCGGCCGGAGGCGATCACGCCGTGGGAGCAACTCCTCATATCGGGCCGGGGCATGTCGCTCGGCACCGTCATCAACGAGACCCGGCTGCGGGCGGCCCTGCGCCGTGATCCGCTGGACCCCGCCGTCCACCAGGCATGGCTCACCCAGTTGCAGCCCCGGTGGGGCGGAAAGCCGGGGGAGGCACTGGACTTCGCCCGCGAGGCGTTCACCCGCGCACCGCTGGGGCACGGTCTCGGCTGCCTGATCGCCATGGCGCACATCGAGGAATGGGTCGAGGCCGAGGACGACGACGTGCTGCGGACCCCGGAAGTGCAGGCCGAGTTGCGGGCCGCGGCCGACCACAGCATCCTCCACCCCGACTACGTGTGGAGCCCGGGGTGGCAGCACGACTTCCACACCTTCGCGATGGCGCTGTCGCTGGCCGACGAGCGGCACACGGTCCGGCGCGTCTTCCACACGCTGGACGGGGCCTTCGTCCCCGGGACGTGGTTCTACTACAGGGACCCCGAGAAGCAGTTCGTCCGCGCACACCGCCGCGCCTGAACCGCCCCGGCGCTCCCCTCCGCCCGGCCGCCCGGGTCCACGACACCGGCGGCCGGCCCGGCCCCCGGCCCCGGCCCCGTGAGCCCACCCCGGCCCCGTAGACCCGCCCCGGCCCCGTAGACCCGCACCAGCGCCCCCCGTAGGCCCCACCAGGCCCCGTACACCCGCCCCCGGTCCCGTACGCCCGGCCGCCGGGCCCGCCCGACATCCCTCGCCCCTCCCACCCCGGACTGCCCGATGACTCTGCCCGACACCGCCACGAACCCGGCCGGCGCCGACCGCACCTTCCAGGTGGACCTGCGCGGCCTCGTCGACCTCCTCTCCCACCACCTCTACTCCAGCCCCCGCGTCTACCTGCGCGAACTCCTCCAGAACGCGGTCGACGCGCTCACCGCCCGCCACCGCCTCGCCCCGGACGCCCCCGACGGCGCCCCCACGGACGCCTTCGGCATCCGCCTGTACGCCGACGGCGCCGCCGTACGCGTCGAGGACGACGGCGTCGGCCTCACCGAGGCCGACGTGCACACCTTCCTCGCCACCATCGGCCGCAGCAGCAAGCGCGCCGACACCATCGCCGAGCAACGCGCCGACTTCATCGGGCAGTTCGGCATCGGCCTGCTCTCCTGCTTCCTGGTCGCCGACGAGATCCACGTCCTCAGCCGCTCCGCCCGCACCCCCGACGCGCCCACCGTGGAGTGGCGGGGCCGCGGCGACGGCAGCTACACCGTCCGCACCCTGCCCGCCTCCGCCCGCCCCCGCCCCGGCACCACCGTCACCCTGACGCCCCGCGCCGACGCAGGGGAGTGGACCCGCCCGGCCCAGGTGCACGCGCTCGCCCGCCACTTCGGCGCGCTGCTGCGCCACCCGGTGACCTTCGACGACGGCACCGGCGGCCCCGGCGTGCCCGTCAACCCCGAACCCGCCCCCTGGGCGCGCACCCACCCCACCCCCGGCGCCCGCTCCCGCGCCCTGGCCGCCTACGGGGAGGAGGTCTTCGGCTTCACCCCGCTGGACACCATCGAGCTGGACCTCCCGGCCGTCGGCCTCAAGGGCGTCGCCTGCGTGCTGCCCGAGACGGTGCCGGCCGGACGACGCCACGGGCACCGCGTGCACGTCAAGGGCATGCTCCTGTCCGACCAGGCCGAGGAGATCCTCCCCGACTGGGCGTTCTTCGTCCGCTGCGTCGTCGACGCCGAGAGCCTGCGCCCGACGGCCTCCCGCGAGTCCCTGTACGAGGACGACACCCTTTCCGCCGTCCGCGACGCGCTCGCCGAACGGCTGCGCGACTGGATCGCCCGCGCCGCAGCGAGCGACCCGGACCTCCTCGGCCGCTTCCTCCAGGCCCACCACCTGGCCGTCAAGTCCCTCGCCGTGCACGACGACGAGATCCTGCGGATGCTGCTGCCCTGGCTGCCGTTCGAGACCACCGACGGGCACACCACCCTCGACGAGTTCGCCCGCACCCACTCCACCGTGCTCGTCACCTCCAGCGTGGAGGAGTTCCGGCAGGTCGCCGCGATCGCCTCGTCCGCCGGGCTCGGCGTCGTCAACGGCGGCTACACCTACGACCGCGAACTGGTCCGCCGGCTGCCCGAGGTGCGCCCCGGGACCACCGTCGCCGACCTCGACCCGGCCACCCTCACCGCCCACCTCGACCCCGTCGACCGCGACACCGAACTCGCCGCCGCGGCCTACATCGCCCAGGCCCGCGACGCCCTCGCCGTCTTCGGCTGCGACGTCGCGCTGCGCGCCTTCCAGCCCGCCTCCGCCCCCGCCCTCCTCGTCGACAGCCGCGAGGCCCGCCACGAGCGCACCCGCTCCCAGCTCGCCCGGGAGCAGGAGGGCGGCCTGTGGGGCGACATCCTCGGCGCCCTGCGCCAGGAGGCCCCGCGCGCCCAGCTCATCCTCAACCAGCTCAACCCGCTGGTGCGCACCGCCGTCGCCATCGACGAACCCGAACTCGCCCGCACCAGCGCCGAAGCCCTCTACGGGCAGGCCGTCCTGCTCTCCCGGCGCCCGCTGCGCCCCGCCGAGTCCAGCCTCATCAACCGCTCCTTCCTCGACCTTCTCGCCCACGCCCTGCGCAAGGACCGCTGACGATGCCGACCACACCCCAGACCACCGACGAACTGTTCCAGGCGCTCCGGGAGAACGACCGGCGCCCCCACGGCCGCGCCCGCACCGTCACCGCCGAGGAACTCGTCGAGGCGGCCGAGCAGTTCGAGGAGCCCGTCCCGCTCATCCACGCGCTCCTCGAACTCCAGGAGGCGTACACCTACGGCGCCGAACCCCGGAAGTCACCCGTCGTCTTCGCCCGGCTGCTCACCCTCTTCGACGAGCAGCCCGACCTCTTCGACGAGCAGTTGCGGCACCTGCTCTTCTGGCGGTTCAAGTGGGTGGCCAACGCCCTGCGTTCGGTGCCCGAGATCCCGCTCGCCGGCCTGCGCCAGTGGCTGACCGAGATGCGCGACCGGTACGAGAAGGCCGGCCTCGGCCTCCAGCCGTACTACGGACAGGCGTACCAGCTCGCCGTCCACACCGGCGAGGAGACCACGCTCGCCTACGAGTTGTGGGCCTCCCGCACCCGTACCCGGCTCAGCGACTGCGAGGCGTGCGAGACCTGCGACCGCGGCCTGTACCACCTGGCGGCGGGCGACGACGAGCGCGCCCTCGACACCCTCGAACCCGTCCTGGAGGGCAAGGAGTCCTGCCAGGAGGAGCCCGCCCGCTCCGTCTCCCACGCCCTGCTGCCCCTGCTGCGCACCGGGCGCACCGACCGGGCCCGCGCCCTGCACCTGACCGGCTACCGCGCCTGCCGCCGCAACCCCTCCATGGCCCCCGAGGTCGGCCGCCACCTGGAGTTCTGCGCGCTGACCGGCAACGAGGCGCGCGGACTGGAACTCCTCGCCGAGAACCGCACCCTGTTCGACGAGGTCGACTCCCCGCTGGACCTCCTGGACTTCCTCACCGGCGTGGAAGTCCTCCTGCGGCGCGTCGAGGCCCTCGGCCACGGCTCCCTGCCCGCCTCCGGCTTCGCCGGCCGCACCTGGACGGCGTCCGCGCTGCGCGCCGAGGTGCGCGGCCGGGCCGCCGACCTCGCCGCCCGCTTCGACACCCGCAACGGGACCACCGCCCACACCGACCGGCGCACCACCCGCCTCGACCGCGCCCCCCTCCTGGAGGAACTGGAGCTGACCCTGCGCACCCGGGGCCTCGACGACCTCGCCCCCGACGCGTCCCCAGGTACCGCGGCGGCCCCCCGTACGACCAGCCCGCTCCCCGAGACCCCGGCCGAACTCATCACACGGTCACGCGAGTTGGACGAGGAAGGGCACCCGGACGCCATGGCCTGCCGGGCGCGGCTGCGCGCCCTGGCCGCCGAGCCCGGCTACACCCACCCCGACGATCCGGCGGTGGGCCCGCTCGTCCTGCTCCGTGCCGACCTGCTGGCCGACGAGGCGGAACGGGCCGGTGAGAAGGACGGGTTCGACGAGGCCGTCGCCCTCTTCGAGGAGGCCGCGGGCCTCTACGAGGACGCCGGGGCACCCGACCGCGCCGTGCTCGCCCGCGCCGCCGCCGTGCTCGCCGGTGCCGGGAACGTCCCCGGGGGCGAGCAGGACGCCGACGCCAAGACCGCCGCGCTGACCGCCGCCCACGCCGAGGTGGTCCGCCTGCACGAGGAGACGCCCGGACTCGCCCCGTATCAGGAGGCCCGACTGCTGCGGATACGGGCCACCGCCCTCGGCCTGCGCCTCCAGGGCACGGGCGCCGAGGAGCACGTCGCCCCGGTCCTCGCGGAGGCGGAACTGCTGGAGGAGTTCGCCACCCGGCACGACCTCGCCCTCCAGGTCTCCGGCGCCCGGCTGCTGCGCGCCAGCACGCACGCCCTCGCCGGCGACCTGCCCGCCGCGCTCGCCGAGACCGACGGCCTGCACGGACGGCTGACGGAGCACGGCCCCGCCTGGCACCTGCCCCGCACGCTCGCCCTGCGCGCCCGGCTGCGGCTCGGCCTCCAGGACGTCGAGGGCGCGCACGCCGACCTCACCGAGGCGCTGCGGCGGGCCGCCGACTGGCCGGCCGGCCCCGCCACCTCCCGTCTCCACGTCGACATGGCCGAGGTCCTGATGCACCTGGGCCGCCCCGAGGAGGCGCTGCGCCACCTGACGCGCTCCGCGGAGCTGGACCTGCGCCTGGGCAGCCGCACGGACGCCTTCTGCACCTACTCCAACGCGGCGCAGCTCAGCCTCGACCTGGGCCGCGTCGAGGAGTGCATCGCCCTGCTCGACTCGCTGCTGGCCGAGCCGGACGTGACCGCCGGCGAGGTGGACGACCGGCTGGTCGCCCAGCTCCGGCTGACCCGCGCCCGAGCCCTGCGCGCGGGGGAGGACCTGAAGGCCGCCACCGCCGAATGCGCCGCCCTCGCCGCCGAGTCGGCCGACTGGGACGACGACCCGGGCAGCCACGCCCTGATCGCCGCGGAGACGGCCGTCCTGCTGGGCGAGTCCGGCGAGTTCGACCGGGCCCGGCAGGCCGCCGACCAGGCGATCGCCGCCCACGCCCGGGGCCCGCGCTACGAGCAGCTCAGCAACTGCCTGCGCGAGCTGGCCCGGCTCACCGCCCAGCGGCGGGGAGCCGACGGGCTGGCCGACGCGCGCGCCTACCTCGACGACGCCGCCCGCGTCGCCGAGGAGGCCCGCGCCGCCGCGTACGAACCGCAGGGCCGCGCCCTGGACACCGCCCTGGCCTACGAGCACGGCAGGGTCAACGCCTACGCCGGTGCCTACGAGGAGGCCCTGACCGCCCTCGACCGGGCCCTCTCCCTCCTCGGCGACCCGGGGCAGGAGCAGCCCCACGCCGCCGAGTGGGCCGAGTGCGCGCGCCTGGCCGGCGCGGTGGAGGGCATCTACCTGGAACGCCCCCTCGGCGCCCTCATCCGCCTCGACGAGGCGGTCTCGCTGCTGACCGCCCTCGGTCACACCGAGGAGTGCGAGGAGCTGGAGGCCCTGGCCACCCGGCTCCGCGACGACGAGTAACCACGGCTCTTACACGCCTAGTTGGTCCCCGCGGTGAGTTCGCCGAAGAGGCGGCTCGCCGCGGGGGAGGTGAACTGGCGCTCCAGTTCCGCCCGCGCGATCCGCTTGCGGAACTCGCCCGCGTGGGAGGCGTCCCCGGCGTTGTGCATGGTCTCGGTGATCCACGCCGCGAACGCCTGGTAGTTCCAGATGTGGGGCAGACAGGTCTCCGAGTAGGCGTCGAGCAGGCTGGTATCTCCCTCCCGGTCCCGGTGGATGACCGCCCGCGCGAACACCTCGGCGTCGTGCAGGGCGAGATGGATGCCCTTCGCGCTCATCGGCGGCACGATGTGCGCCGCGTCCCCCAGCAGGTACAGGCTGCCGTGGTGCATCGGGGTGTGGACCACGCTGCGCAGCGGCACGATCCGCTTGTCGGCGATCGGCCCGGTCGCCACGGGGGCGCCGAAGCGGGCCTCCAGCTCGCCCCAGATCCGGGCGTCCGGCCAGTCGGCGGGGGTGTCGTCCAGCGGGCACTGGAGGTAGAGGCGGGCGGCGTGCGCGCCGCGGGGGATCATCCCGGCGAGGCCGCGGGAGTGGATCGCCATGCCCGCGGGCCGGGGCGCGACCTCGGCGAGGACGCTCAGCCAGGCGTACCCGTAGGCGTGGGTGTGCCGGGTGAGGGCGCCGTCGGGGACGGAGGCCCGGCTGACGCCGCGGTCGCCGTCGCAGCCCGCGACGAGATCGCAGCGAAGGCTCCGGGCGGTGCCGGCGGTGTCCCGGTAGCGCACCAGGGGGTGTGCGCCGCCGATGCCCTCCAGCGTGACGTCGGCGGCCTCGAAGCGGAGGTCCCCGCCCTCGCGCAGGAAGACGTCCGTGAGGTTGCGGACGAGGACCTGCTGCGGGCAGAAGAGGCTGTCGCCGCTCTCCTCGTCGAGGTCCACGGGGAGTTCCTCCCCGTCGAGGAAGAAGCCGCCCGGGGCGTCGGGGACGGGGTCGCCCTCCAGCACCTCGGCCAGGCCCCACGCGCGGAACATGCGCACGCCGAAGGCGTCGATGGTCCCGGCGCGCTGGCGCTGCTCGACGTAGGCGCGGCGGTGCTTCTCCAGGACGACGCATCCGACGCCGTTGCGCAGCAGGAAGGTGCCGAGGGTCAGTCCGGCCACCCCCGCTCCGACGATCACGACGGTGGTGCGCTCAGGTGTGTCAACCATGGTGTTTCCGGGTCTCCTTGACAGGACGTGCGTACGGGGCGCGTGTGGTACGCGCCGGCGGGCGACCGAGGCGCCGACGGGGCGCGACGGCGTGCCGGACTCCACTGTCGGACCCGCCGACGGCGCCGCCAACCGGTGAACGGACGCGGAATACCGAAAACCCGCCGACTACGTACGGCGGCCCCGCAGCTCCGCCCGGTAACGGCCCGGCGTCTGCCCGACGACCTCGGTGAACGCCTCGATGAAGCTGGAGGGGTTGGACCACCCGCACTCCATCGCCGTGTCGGTCACGGACCGCCCGTCGGTGAGGTGGACCAGGGCGTGGTGCACCCGCAGGATCGTCCGCCAGCGGTGGAAGCTCATCCCCAGCTCGGTGTGGAAGAGGCGGCTCAGGGTGCGTTCCCCGGCCCCCACGGCCCGCCCCAGCCCGGCCAGGGTCGCCGCGCGTCCGGGGTCGGCGTGGAGCAGGCCGGTGACGGCGCGCAGCCGGGGGTCGCGCGGCTCGGGCAGGTGCAGGGAGTGCTCGGCGGTCTCGGTCAGCTCGTCCAGCACCACCGCGCGCAGCCGCTCGTGGGCGCCGGGACGGACCTCGGGCCGGTCGGTCAGCGCGAGCAGCGCCTCCCGCAGCAGCGGGCTCACCCGGAAGACGCTGGGGTGCGGCGCGAGCGCGTCGCACAGCGCGGCCGGGACGGCGATGACACGGACGTCGGTCCGGCCGTAGAAGCGGTGGGAGTGGGCGAAGCCCGGCGGCGTCCACGTCACCCGGTTGTACGGAGCGACCCAGGTGCCGCGGGCGGTGGTGGTGGCCAGGGCGCCGGCCGCCGCGTACACCAACTGGCCGTCGGTGTGCGTGTGGGTGTCGAGGCGGAAGCCGTGCGGCAGCCAGCCGGCGCCTCCCTGCGTCGGCATCGGAGGGGGCGGCGGCGAAGAGTGGCGGGTTTCCGGCATCAGCCGTCACTCTACCGGTGGTGTCACCCCAGGGGCGTGCACCAGGATCGCCCCATGACCAGCCAGGCACGGCACGCACCGGAGGCCCCCTTGACCACCCCCGCACCGACCGGCGGACACCAACTCCCGCGAGGACGGCGGATGGTGACGCTGACCGTCCGCCGACAGGAGCGGATCGGACCGCACTTCGTCTCGCTCACCCTGGCCGGCGACGACGTACGGCATCTGGAGCGCTCCGGGTACGACCAGGCGGGCCGCCTCTTCTTCTCCGGCCCCGGCCAGGACGACGTCGCCCTCCCCACCGGGGAGCGGTGGATGCTCGCCCACGCCCTCCTGCCCGCCGGGCGCCGCCCCCGCGTGCGGACGTACACCGTCCGGCGCTTCGCGCCCGATCTCTCCTCGTTCGACATCGAGGTCTCCCTGCGCTCCCCGGACGGGCCCGGCGGCCCCGGGAACGCCTGGGCGCTGGCGGCCCGCCCCGGCGACCGGGTGGCCTTCCTCGACGAGGGGAGCCGCTACGCGCCCGCGCCCGGCGCCGGCTGGCAGCTCCTGGCCGGGGACGAGAGCGCGGTGCCGGCGGCCCTCGCGGTCCTGGAGAGTTCCGCCGCCGCCGGGGGGCCGCCCGCCGAGGTCTTCCTCGAAGTCCCCGCCGACGAGGACGTCCGCGCCGTACGCCCCGGGGTCACCGCCCCCGAGGGCACCCGCGTCCACTGGCTGCCGCGCAACGACCCCGCCCTGCGCCCCGGCACCCTCGCCCTGCGCGCCGTCCGCGAGGCCACCCTGCCGTCGGGGCCCTGCTCGGCCTGGGCCGCGGGTGAGTCCGCGCTGGCCACCGGGGTCCGCCGTCACCTCGTCGGCGAACGGGGCGTCCCCCGCGCGGCCGTCACCTTCCGCGGCTACTGGCGCCACGGCCGGGCGGCCCTCTGACGACCGCGGCGCCGCACTGCCGTATCACCGCACCACCGCATTACCGCACCCCGCACGAGGCCGGGCCGATCGTCGGCCCGGCCTTTCGCGTGCCGGACGACGGCGACGGCGACGGCGACGGCGGGAGCAGGGCCGCGGCGAGGGTCCGGGGACCGGCGTGCCCTCCATGTCCGACATTCACTGTGTGCCCGACCATTGACTATGGACATCCCTGTACCTACGATCTCGCTTGTCCATGGTTGTCCATACACAAAGTGGTGTGCCGATGAAGATCGCGGTTGTCGGAAGTTACGGAGCCGGCCTCACCATGCGGGTCCCCAAGGCACCCGCTGCGGGCGAGACCGTCTCGGGCGGCCTCTTCGACTCGGGGGCCGGCGGGAAGGGCAGCAACCAGGCCATCGGCGCCGCCCGGCTGGGTGCCGAGGTCACGCTCCTCACCGCCGTGGGCGACGACGAGTTCGGCCGCTCCGCGCGCGAGCTGTGGCAGCGCGAGGGGGTGAGCGCCGAACACGTGGTCACCGCGGCGGCGCCCACCATGGTCGGGTTCATCCTGGTCGAGCCCTCCGGGGAGAACCGCATCGCCATCGCCCCCGGCGCCCTGGACGAGCTGGACGCCGCCGCCGTCGACGCCTTCCGCGCCGAGATCGCCTCCGCCGACATCCTCGTCGTCTCCATGGAGATCCCCGAGGAAGCCGTCGTCGCCGCCCTCCGCGCCGGACGCGAGAGCGGCACCCGCACCCTGCTCAACCCGGCCCCCGCCCGGCCGCTGCCCGACGCGTGCTGGCCCCTCATCGACGTACTCACGCCCAACCAGACCGAGGCCCCCGTCCTCCTCGGCCTCGACGAGGGGCACGGGCTCGGCGACGAGGACCTGGCCCGCGCGCTGCACGAGCGCACCGGCGGCACCGTCGTCATCACCCGCGGCGGCGAGGGCGCGCTGGTCGCCCAGGACACCGGCGTCACCACGGTGCCCCCGCACCCGGCCCGGACGGTCGTCGACACCACGGGCGCGGGGGACTCCTTCACCGCCGCCTTCGCCGTCGCCCTGGCCGAGGGCCGACCCGTCGGCCGGGCCGTGGAGTTCGCCGCCGTCGCGGGCTCCCACACCGTGTCGATCGCGGGCGTCGTCCCCGCCCTGCCCACCAGAGCCCAGTTGAACGCCCTGATTGGAAACGCCTCGTGACCTCGACCACCACCAAGCCGCCCGCCACCGCGGCCCCGTCGTCCGACGCGAGCACCCGGCAGTTCCCGCTCGCGCTGCGCAGGCTGCTGCACGCGCGGGAGGCCGGCGTCTTCGCCGCCCTCGTCCTGCTCTTCCTCCTGGGCACCGTGCTCTCGCCGACCTTCGCCCAGTCCGACAACCTGCTCTCGGTGGGCCAGCAGATCGCGCAGATCGGCATCATGGCCGTCGGGGCGACCTTCGTCATCCTCAACGGCGAGATCGACCTCTCGGTCGGCTCCACCTACGCCCTCTCCGCGATCTCCACCGGCATGCTCATATCGGACGGCTGGAGCTGGCCCGCGGCCATGCTCGTCGGCCTCGCGGTGGGCGTCCTCGCCGGACTCTTCAACGGCCTGGCCGTGGTGGTCCTGGGCGTCCCGTCCTTCATCGTCACCCTCGGCACACTCAGCGTCTTCCGCGGCGTCGCCCTGCTCATCTCCGACGGCGCCCCGATCTCGCTCAGCTCCTCCCAGCCCGGCGTCGCCGAGTTCAACCTGCTCGGCCAGGGACGGCTGTTCGGCCTCGTGCCGATGCAGTTCGTCTTCTTCGCCGCCGTCGCCGCCCTCGGCGTGGTCCTGCTGGCCCGCTCCCGCTTCGGCTTCAACACCTACGCGGTCGGCGGCAACCAGGAGGCCGCCCGGCTCGTCGGCGTCAACGTCAAGCGGGTCAAGCTCACCGCCTTCGTCCTCTCCGGCTTCACCGCGGGCCTCGCCGGCGTCCTCGGCCTCTCCTTCCTCTCCTACGTCCAGGGCGTGACCGGACAGGGACTGGAACTCACCGTCATCTCGGCCGTCATCATCGGCGGCGCCGCCCTCTTCGGCGGCTCCGGAACGATGTGGGGCACCGTCATCGGCGTCGCCTTCATCGGCCTCCTCCAGAACATCCTCAACATCAAGGGCATCTCGTCCTTCTGGCAGACCGTCGTCACCGGCCTCGTCATCGTCGCCGCCGTCGCCGCCGACACCTGGCAGCGCAGGCGCAAGACCCGCGCCTGACCCCCGCCGCCCGGCACCCGCCCACCCCGCACCTCCCGCACCCTGCGCACTCCGTACGCCCGCGGAACCCGACCCCCGGCCCCTCCGCACCCCTCGTACACCCCCGTACGCCGTGCGGGACCCGCACCCCCCGCGGACCCCGCACACCGGCACCCCGGCGGCCCGGACCGCCCCGCCCACCGCCGCCCCACCGGCCCTTCCTCCCCCCTGCCTCCCGACCCACGCATCCGACGAAGGAGCCCCCGATGTCCCCGCGCACCCTCCTCAGAAGCCTCACCGCCGCCACCGCCGCCGCCGCGGCGCTCTCCCTCACCGCCTGCGGCGCCGTCACCTCCGCCGACGGCGACTCCGGCTCCGGCGACGGCTCCTTCAAGCTCGCCTCGTACATCCAGCAGCGGATCGACGATGACAAGCCGATGCGCATCAAGCTCAGCTACCACGACCCGTCCCTCGCCTTCGCCACGCCGATCGGCTCCGGCATGAAGAAGGCCGGCAAGGAGCTGGGCGCCGACGTCTCCCTCATCGGCCCCACCGGCGGCGACGCCGCCAAGCAGGTCTCCGAGATCCAGACGCTCATCCAGCAGAAGGCGGTGGACGGCCTCGCCGTCTCCTCCGCCTCCAGCGACGCCCTCAAGCCCGTCATCAGCCAGGCTTACAAGGCGGGCATCCCGATCATCTCCTTCAACACCGACAACCCCGACTCCGAGCAGATGGGCTTCGTCGGCCAGGACCTCAAGGGTTCCGGCAAGGCCCAGGCCGAACAGCTCCGCAAGGACCTCAAGGGCGACGTCAACGGCAAGTCCGTCGTGGTCTTCTCCGTCGACACCGGCGCCGGCTGGTCGCACGACCGCTTCAACGGCTTCAAGGAGGGCCTGGACGGCAGCGGACTGAAGATCGTCGGCCCGGTCAACGTCGGCAACGAGCCCAACAGCGCCTACAACACCGTCGAGTCCACCATGTCCGGCCAGTCCAACGTGGTCGCCGTCGCCGGCCTCGACTGCTGCTCCACCACGGCCGCCGCCAAGTGGGTGGCCCAGTCCGGCAAGGCCGACGACATCACCATGGGCGGCTTCGACCTGCTCACCCAGACCGCCGAGTACATCGACCGCGGCGTCCTGAACTTCAGCATCAGCCAGAACCCGTCCGAGCAGGGCTACCAGGCCGTCAAGGTGCTGAACGACTTCCTCACCAAGGGCACCGAGATCAAGAGCGTCGACACCGGCGCCCAGTTCGTCACCCGCGACAACCTCGCCGACGCGACCGTGGAGGACTGATGACCCCCGCACCCCGCGACGCCTCCCCCGGGCGCCCGGACCGCACCGCGGACCCGGGCACCGGCGGGCCGGCCGTCCAGATCCGCGGCCTCACCCGCAACTTCGGGCCGGTACGCGCCCTGCGCGACGTCTCCTTCGACGTCCCCGCCGGTGACATCACGGCCCTCCTCGGGGAGAACGGCGCCGGAAAGTCGACCCTGCTCAAGATCCTGGCCGGCCTCCAGCCGCCCAGCGAGGGCAGTGTCACCGTCTTCGGCGAGGAGGTCACCTCCTTCGAACCGGCCACCATGCTCAGCCGGCACGGCGTGGCGATCGTCCCCCAGGAACTGTCGCTGCTCCCCGACCGCACCGTTGCCGAGAACGTCCTCAGCGGCGTCGAACCGGGCAACCGCTGGTTCCCCTCCCGGCGCCGCATGCTGGAGCGCACCACCGAGCTGCTCGCCGAACTCGACCTCCACTTGGACCCGAACGCCTCCGTCCGCACCCTGGACCTGGCCACCCAGCAGCTCATCGTGGTGGCCCGTTCCATCGCCCGGGGCTGCCGCGTCCTGATCCTGGACGAGCCCACGGCGATGCTCACCCCCGCCGAGGCCGACCGGCTGTTCGCCCTCATGGACAAGCTCAAGTCCGCCGGGACGACCATGCTCTACGTCTCCCACCGCATGCCGGAGGTCTTCCGCCTGGCCGACCACATCCAGGTCCTGCGCGACGGCGGCCACGTCGCCTCCTGGCGCAGCGAGGACACCACCCCCGACCAGGCCGTCGCCGCCATGGTCGGCCGTGAACTGGGCCAGTTCACCCGCCGCGCCGGCGCCGCCGGCACGCCCACCGCCGAACCGGCCCTCAAGGTCCGCGGGCTGAGCGGCAAGCGCCACCACGGCGTCTCCTTCGACCTGCGCCCCGGAGAGATCCTCGGCGTCGCCGGACTCCCCGACTCCGGCCGCGTCGAACTGCTCCACAACCTCTTCGGCGGGGACCCCGGCACCGGCGGCACCGTGGAACTGCTCGGCGAGCCCTACGAACGGCGCAACCCGATCGCCAGCGTCGAACGCCGCCTGGCCTTCGTCCCCGGCGAGCGACGCGCCCAGGGCCTGCTGACCACCATGAGCGTCGGCGAGAACGTCGGCGCCCTCACCACCAAGGCGTTCAGCCGGCTCGGCCTGATCCGCCGCCGCGCCTTCGACGCCGCCGCCACCGAACAGGCCCAGCGGCTGCGGGTCAAGACCGCCACCATGACCCAGCCCATCACCAGCCTGTCCGGCGGCAACCAGCAGAAGGCCGTCCTCGGCCGCTGGCTCGCCATCAACCCGGGCGTGCTCATCCTCGACGAGCCCACCCGCGGCGTGGACATCGGCGCCAAGGCCGAGATCTACGCCCAGCTCACCGCCCTCGCGGACAAGGGCCTGGCGATCCTCTGCTCCTCCTCCGACCTGCCCGAACTGCTCACCCTGACCGACCGCATCGCGGTGATGAGCGAAGGCCGCCTGGCGGCCGTCGTCGACTCCGCCGACGCCACCGAGGAATCCGTGATGACCCTCGCCACCGGAGCGACACCGGCCGCGGCCTGACCCCGCCCTCACCTCGCCCGGCCCCGCCCGGCCCGCCCCGCAGACCGCCGGTCCCGAAGGCCCCACCCGAAAGGAACCCACCATGAAGCGCTCCGGCATCCTCAACGCCGAACTCAGCGGAGTCCTCGCCACCCTCGGCCACACCGACCTGCTGCTCGTCGTCGACGCGGGCTTCCCCGTGCCGCGCGACGCGCACCGCATCGACCTGGCCCTCGCCGAGAACCTGCCCGACCTGCGCACGGTCCTCGGCCTGATCGCCGACGAACTGGTCGTCGAGGGCGTGGTCCGCGCCGAGGACGTCCCGAGCCACAACCCCCGCCTCGACTCCTGGCTCCACGAGCGCTTCGCCGGCGCCGAGTTCACCACCCGCCCGCACGCCGAGGTCCTCGGCGACCTCGCCCGCGAGGCCAAGGCCGTGGTGCGCACCGGAGCCTTCGAGCCCTGGGGCAACATCGGCCTCTACTGCGGCGTCGACGCGCCCCGCTGGTTCGGCGGCGAGGGCGTCGTCGTCCCGGAGCAGTACGCCTCCAAGGTCTGAGCCGCGCGGGCCCGCACGCGGGCGCCGACGGCACCGTCAACTCGTGGCGGCAGCCCATGGAGAAGACCCGGCGGCCGATCCGCCGGGCTCCTGCCGCCACCCACCCAAGGGAGATCACCCCGTGTCCGAAACCACCGTCAACCCCGCCGAACTCGACCTCACCCCGGCCCAGTTGGCGCCCTTCATCCAGCACACCAAGATCGACCCGGATGCGACGCGCGACGAGATGATCGCCCACGCCCAGGAGGCCGTCACCCACGGCTTCAACGCGGCGATGGTGCCCGCCTCCTGGCTGTCGGTCGTCGTCGCCGAGCTGAAGGGCACCGGCGTCGAGGTGGCCTCCGCCCTGGACTTCCCGACCGTCGGTGTCATGACCAGCGCCGGCAAGGCCGCCGAGGCCGCCGAGATCGCCCGCCTCGGCGCCGACCAGCTCGACATAGGCGTGCAGGTCGGCTGGCTCAAGAGCGGCCGCTACGACGACTTCCGCGAGGACATCGCCGGCGTCGTGCGCGCCTCCGGTCTGCCCGTCAAGGTCATGCTGGAACTGCCGCTGCTGACCGACGCGGAGAAGGAGGCCGCGGTCGAACTCGCCATGGAGGCGGGCGCGTCCTTCCTGAAGAACGCCAGTAGTGGCCAGATCGAGACCGCGAACCCGACCAGCGTTCGTTACCTTGTTGACCGGGCGCGGGAAGGGGTCCGGGTCAAGGCGTCCGGCTCGATCAAGAGCTACCGGCAGGGCCTGGAACTGCTGCGGGCGGGCGCCTCCCTGCTCGGGACCAGCGCCGGGCTGGCCATCATCACCGACACCGGTGACGCGTCCACCGTCAGCTACTGACCGGACACCACCGCCGTACCCCGGCCGCCCGCCGCGGCCGGGGTACGGCACCCACGCCGGAGCGACACCCGTCCCCCGGTGAGAGCGGAGAAGGAGATGCGACCACTGTGACGGCCGACAAAGGCGGAGTCCCGGGTATCAAGCGGGACGTGCCCACGGCGATCCACGTCCAGATCTCGGAACACATCCGGCTGCGGATCGCCGCCGGTGAGTGGCCGCCGCACTACCGTCTCAAGAGCGAGCCGGAGCTGGCCCAGGAGTTCGGTGTCAGCCGTGGCACCCTGCGCAGGGCGCTGACCACGCTCATCGAGGAGGGTCTGCTGCGGCAGGTGCGGGGCCGGGGCACCTTCGTGACCTCGACGACGATCGAGCCCGCCATCGCCCAGAAGCTGAGCACCCTCTCCGAGGACTTCGCCGACCAGGGTGTGGTGACCACGACCACGGTGCGCGAGTGCGCGCTGATCGCGCCGCCCAAGCCGGTCGCCGCCCTGCTGGACGTGGCCCCCGGTACCCGGGTCCTGCGTCTGGTCCGGGTCCGCCGTACCGAGCAGGGGCCGGTCGCCCTGCTCTTCAACTTCGTCCGCACCGACCTGGCGCCGGGCATCGAGGAGGTCGACTTCACCTCCTCCAGCCTCTTCGGCGTCCTGGAGGGCACCTACGGACTGAAGATCGCCACGGCCCGCCGCACCTTCGGCGCCGAGGCCGCCGGCGCCGACGTCGCCGACTCCCTCGACCTCGCCGAAGGCGCCCCGGTGCAGTACCTCCAGCAGGTCACCTACCTCGCCGACGACCGCCCGGTCGAATACTCCGACGTCTGGATCCACAGCGGCCGACTCCGAGTGACCTCCCTCCTGCTACGCCGCTGAACCACGCGGAGATCACCGGGCGGCCCGGACACTTGAGGCCCCGCCCCCTACTCCAGGGAAGACGGGGCCGCTCCGCACGGTCACGGTCGGGATCACGGTCACCCCAACGCCTCGATCGCCCGCAGCACGAGAGCGCGGGCATCGGCGCCGTGGACCGCCATCCGGCCCAGCTCTTCGAAGGCGCGAGCGTACAGGCCGATCTCCGACGGCTGGGTGATCCGTACCCGCGCGGAGACCAGCTCGACGGAGACGAGGCGTTCGTCGTACAGGTGGAAGGTCTCGCGCGGCCACTGCCCTCGGGCGGGCGTGGACATCGGGACGATGCCCAGGGAGACCTGTGGCAGGGCGCCCGCCGTCAGAAGGTGGCCGAGCTGGGCGGCCATCGCTTCGGCATCGCAGACCTGGTGGCGCAGTGCGGCCTCCTCGACGACGAACACGAAGGTCCGTCCCGGGCGGTGGAGGACCCCGGACCGTTCGACGCGGGCGCGGGCGGCGTCGGCGCTGTCGTCGACGGGCAGGTCCCGGAAGGCGGCGCTGATCCCGAGGACCCCGGCGGCGTACCCCTCGGTCTGGAGCAAGCCCGGGACGAGGGTGGAGGAGTACACACGGAAGTGACGGGTGTCCCGGAACAGCCGGGGCTCGCTCCGCTGCAGCTCCTTCAGCCCCTGGCGCGTCTCGGTGCGCCACTCGGTGTACAGGGACTCGGCGTGCAGGGACTGCGCGATCAGGTCGTCGACCTGCTCCGAGGCGCCGCATGCCCGGCACCACAGGCGGATGTCCGTGGCATTGGGCGCCGTTCGGGCGTTCTCGATCCGCGATGTCTTGGAGTGGTGCCAGGCGCACCGGCCGGCCAGCTCGGTGACCGTCAGCCCCGCGCTCCGGCGCATCTCGCGCAGTCGACGGGCCACGGTCTCGCGCGCGGCCTGCGCCGAGGACGAAGGGGAGAGGGGCATGAACGGGCCTGTCCGGTGCGTGCTGTCAGATGATCGTGTACTGGTCGTGCGGCGTAGCGCGGCACCCGAGGCAAGGCGGCGGGGCAGCCAGCGGACCTGTTCGCCGGCGGCGACATTGGTGAAGGTGCCGTCGTACAGGAAGCGCGTGTACTCGCTGACAGGCTCGGACACGATACGAGCGCGTCGTACGACGACGCCCCGGCCCACCGTCTCCTGGATCAGATCCAGCCACGGCCGCCACCAGGAGACCCGGTCGAGCGGGTCATGGCGATGGCCGGCCCGCCAGTCGGCGAACGGGCCCTTCTCGTAGTCGACCGCGTAGGCGTCGCGCATCTCGAGGTGGATGGCGGACCGGGTGGCCGAGCCGAGCAGTTCAGGCTACGGCGTGGCCGGGCACCTCGAAACCGGCGCATTCGGCCTCGAGTTCCGGCGTCGGCTTCCATCCCTGGAGCACGAGTTCCTGCTTCTCCTCGTCGACCCACACCGTGGGACTTTCGCCATCGCCCGTCTGCGGGTCGATGCCGATGTATGTCAGCGGCACAGCAACCTCCGGCCATCCGATGTGCAGGGCTGTGCGCCAACGTTGTCTGTCAGGAGGGGCGAGGTCAAGAGGCCCGGCAGCGATGGTCCCCGCAAGGCTGAATCCGTGTACATCTTTGCACATTGCCGGCCGCGGCCCGCCGCACGCTTCTAGCGTCGGCGGCACACGGCAAAACACCCGCGAGTCGAGACGCTCACGGGGATGGCCGACACAGCCGAAGGAGCGCCGACATGAGTCACGGTAACGACCGGCCATCGGGCTCGGGAGCCCCACGGTGAGGGCACGGGCGAGCTTCGTCCCTGCCGTCACCTCCGCCGGAGCGCTCGCGCTGCTGCCGCTGCCCGGCCTCTCCACCGGCCGGCTGACCGCCGGGCAGATCCGGGGCGCCGAGTGTGTCTGGTGCGCGACGGTCCTCACCATCGAAACGGCGGTCGACCTCGGCACCCGGTCCGGGACCTTCGCCGGTGCCGTCACCGCCTGGTACCCCCGAGGCTGCCCCGACTGCGTCCGCGAGGCGGCCCTCGCCGTGTACACCTCGCACCCCAGCACGTGCGAACAGTGCGTCGACGACCCCGCCCTCTGCACGATCCGCAGCGCCCTGCGCGCACTGGTGCTGACCCGCCCGCACCGCTGAGCACCGGCGTTCTCCCGGTGCACGGCGTGATCGTGCCGTCTTGGCCGGGGTCGTTGTTCGGCTCGCCGCGCACGTGGGGGAGTTGTCTGGGCAAGATGGGAGGAAGTGTCCCTCGTCGAGAGGTGCGGTGATGCGTGGCAACGCCGAGGGCGACGAAGCGCCCGCCGAGGAGCAGGAGCGGTACGACGGTGAGGGCGTCGACGAGTACGCCGAGCCGTACGACGTCGAGGACGAGGACGTGCCCGCCCGGACGCGAGGCGGGGAGGAACCGGATGTCTTCCTGGACGTTCCCGTGCTCAAGGTCGACGAGATCGACCTCGACGTCGAGAATCTGCGGGCCCGCGTCTCGCTACAGGCCGAGGTGCTGGACCTGCTGAAACTCAACGTCGGTGCCGACGTCGCCCTCGGCCGGGTGCACCTGGGAATCTCGGGTGTCGAGGCGCAGGCCCAGCTCAGGGTGCGTCTCGACAATGTCTCCGGGATCATCCACCGCGTTCTCACCACCCTCGACCGCAACCCCGAGATCCTCCACGAGCTGGCCCGGGGCGTCGGGTCGGCCGTGCAGGACGTCGGCGGCGGGGCCCGGGAGACCCTGGGCGAGCTGGGCTCGGGTGCCGGACAGGCCGTCCAGGACGTCGGCCGGGGCGCGGGCAGCGCCGTCGAGGACGTGGGCGGGGGCGCCGGCGAGGCCGTCCGGGACGTGGGCGGCGGGGCCGGTGAGGCCGTCCGGGATGTGGGCGGGGGCGCGGGCAGTGCCGTCCAGGACGTGGGCGGAGGCGCCGGGCGGGCGGTGGAGCAGGTCGGGGACGAGGCCGGTCAGGCCGTCGGAGGGGTGGCCGAGGGCGCCGCCGACACGGCGAAGGGCGCCGCCGACACGGCGAAAGGCGCCGTCAAGGACACCACCGACACCGCCAGAGGCGTCGCCGACGACGCCACCGACACGGTGGGAGGCGCCGCCAGGGGCGCCACCGATACCGCCGGAGGCGCCGCCAGGGGCGCCACCGATACCGCCGGGGGCGCCACCGATGCCGCCCGGAACGTGGCCGGAGAGGCCACCCGCGCGACCCGCGCGGTTCCCGGGGCGGCGCGGGAGGGCGACGACGCCCCCCGCACCGAGCAGCACGAGCACCGCACCAGGGGTGGGCACCGCGACCGGACCGTCGAGCGGTCGGGCGGCAGCCGCGCGCGGCGTCTGCGCGGGGAGGACGGCAAGCTGCCCCAGCGCCCCGCCCGCCGCCGCGCCGCTCACGACCGGGACGAGCCGCCCTGAACGGCCCGAGCCACCGGTGCCACCGCCTCCCCGGCGGAGGACCTGGAGGGGGACATCTCCTTCCGGGCCGAGGTCCGCTCCGACCGGCTCCGTTTCGTGGACCGGCCCCGTACCGCGGTCCGCTTTCCCGGCGTGGGGAAGCGGGAGTCCGTCAGCCGCAGCGACCGCACCGGCCTCCCCGAGGAGGTCGTCCCCGGCCGCGACTACCGCGACTCCACCGTCGTCTACCGCCTCGACACCCGCCTCACCGGCGACACGGACGGGGATGACGGGGACGACAGGGACGCCGACGGGGACGCCGACAGGGGCGATGCCGACTGACCCACCGCCCCGGCCCGCCCTACCGCCCCAGCCCCCAGGCGAGGACGTGGGACGCCACCATCAGCGCCACGCCGACGCGGTGGACGGCGAAGCCGACGCGCCGGGCCCGCATGATGTCGCCCTTGCGGAAGCCCAGGAGGTACTGGCGCAGCCGGAGCAGGCTCGCGGGCAGCATCAGCGCCACGAACCACCACGGGGCGACCCCCACCGCACTGGCGACGGCGATGAGGAGGAACTCGGCCAGGGAGAGGCAGGCGATGAAACGGGCGTTGCCGCGCTCGGAGAGCAGCGCGGCCACCGTCGGCCGGCCCACCGAACGGTCGCCGTCGACGTCGTTGGTGTTGGAGTACACCCCGAACATGAGCGGGCCGAAGCCGAAGAGCACCGCCTGCACGAGCAGGAACCCCGGAGCCTCCCCGGTGATCATTCCGTACGGGAGGATGACCAGCGCGAAGCCGAGGGCGACCAGGTAGATCTCCTGGAAACCGTGGTAACTGATCTTGATGCCGTACGAGTACTGCAACGCGCCCGCCCAGAGCACCGCGAGGCCGGCCGCGGTCCACGTCGGCCGGTGCGGCGCGAGCGCGTAGGCCACCGCGAACAGCAGCAGCGCGGCGAGCGCGCAGGACCACGCGAACCGCAGCGCCCGCGGCACGGTCAGCGTGCCGGCGACCAGCGGCTTGCGCTGGACGTTGCGCAGGGGGTGGTCGGGGCCGTAGTTGGTGATGTCGCTGCCGTCGCGGTAGCCGGTGACGTCGTCGAAGGCGACCAGCGCCATCAGCAGGCAGACCTGGGCGACCAGGAAGACGCCGAGCAGGGCGCCGGTGCGCGCGGTGAGGGCGTCGGCGGGCAGCAGCACGGCGGCCAGGACGACGAAGACGCCCAAGTAGTAGTCGTAGACGTCGAGTTTGCCCAGCCGGGCGTAGAGGCGGAGCCTGCCGACGGGACGGGCGGGCGCCGCCGGGGTGGCCTCGGGGGCGGCGGTCCGGGTGAGCGTTTCGTCGGTCATGTGTGTCAGGTGTTCCTTCGGTCGCTGTCGGATGTCTCGCGCGCGGGAGGGCGGCGGGCCTGCACGGAGTACAGGACACCGGTCGCGGCGGCGAACCCCGGGCCGGTCATGAGGCGGCGCAGCCGGGCCAGTTCGGCGGGTGTGAAGCCGTTCTCGGCGAGCCGGGGCGCGAGGTGGGCCAGGTGGTGGAGTTGCAGGCCGAGGGCGGGGGTGCCGGGGGCGCGCAGCAGGACGTGCGGGCGGATGTCGATGCCGGTGAACCCGGCGTCGCGCAGCGCGGCGGGGGCCCGCCGGCCCCAGCTCGGATCGCCGCCCGAGGCGCGCATCAGGGCGGTCTTGGCCGCCGTGAACCGCTCGTACAGGCGGGCGTCGTCCTCCGTGGGCGCGAGCAGGCACGGTTCGTGGCCGGCGTCGAACTCGTCGACCTGGATCAGCCCGCCGGGCCGCAGCGCCCGCGCCAGCCGGCCGAGGACGGCGCGGCGCCGCGGCAGGTGCTGGAGGACCAGCCGGGCCACGATCAGGTCGTAACCGGCGTCGGGCAACGGGTCGTTGACGATGTCGTGGGCGAGGACCGTCAGGCCCGGGGCGGGGGCGATGCGCCCGGGTTTGAGGTCGGTCGCCGTGACGTGCCCGCCGGGGGCGACGATCCCGGCCAGGCGCCGGGCGACGCTGCCGGCCCCCGCGCCGATCTCCAGGCAGCGCATGCCCGGTCCGGCCCCGGCCTCCGTGAGGCGGCCGAGGGTGAGCGGGTCGAGGGCCTCTTCGAGGTACCGGTGGTGGTCGCCGCTGTGCGGGCTGTCGTTGTCGAAGACGTAGCCACGCGCCGGTACGGACCCGGGCGGCGCCCGGTTCTCGTCCACCGCCCCCGCCCGGTCCCCGGCCCCGCCCGCCGCGTCGCCGGACATGCCCCGGGCCCCGCTCGCCTCCGGAGGCCGCGGCACCGGCCGCGCCCCGGTCAGGTCCACCGGCCGGTGCCGCAGGTGGCGGTCGTGCCGGTGAGCCGGTGGAGCAGGGCGGTGCGCATCACCTTGCCGGTGCCGGTGCGCGGGACCCGGTCCCAGGTGAGCACCTCGGGTTCGGCGAGGGGCGGCAGCCCGCGCAGGGCCCGGTCCCAGCGGGCCGGGTCGAGCCGGCCGTCCTCGGTGACGACCACGGGCAGCGGCTTGTCGCCGGGGCGGGCCAGGACCACGCACTCCAGGACCTCGGGGAGCCGTTCCTCCAGTACGTCCTCGGTGTGCAGGCAGCTCATCCGGCCGCCGTGGTCGACCTCGCGGTCCAGGAGGCGGACGCTGCCGTCGCGGCCGACGGTGCCGATGTCGCCGGTGCTCCACCAGGCGCCGTGCCGCTTGGCGGCCCACCGGTCGGACTCGCCCAGGTAGTCGGGGGCCATCGCCTTGGTCCGGCACAGGACCAGGCCCGGCACGCCCGCCGGCACCGCGCGGAAGGTGTCCGGGTCGACGACCTTCAGGCGGGTCTTGAAGGGCACCGGCCGGCCGAGCCCGCGCAGGGTCGTGGTGCCCCCGGCGGTACGGGCGACGGAGCGGCGGGTGTGGAAGGCGAAGGTGAGCGGACCCGTCTCGGTCTGCCCCCAGCCCTGCATCCACAGCGGCCGGCGCCGGGCAGTGGCCCCCAGGTAGGCGCGGACGACCGGCGGGTGCACGGCGTCGTAGGTGCTGATGTAGGTACGGACGTCGCGGAACGGGTTGTCCAGGCGGCGGGTGAGGGGCCGCAGCCGGACGTAACGGGAGGGCAGGGCCTCGACGACGGTGGGCGGGTGGGCGCGCAGCAGCAGGTCGGCCGCCTCGGGCCGGTCCTCGGAGGCGAGCGAGATGTGCCGGGGGGCGAGGACCGGGGCGACGTTGGTCCAGCAGAAGGTGCGGCCGTGCGCGTAGGAGCTGGAGTTGAAGAGGCTGTCGTCGCGGCGGACGCCGAGCCGGGGGAGGGGCAGCGTCTCGAAGCGGGCGAGGTTGTGGATGAGGGTGCGGGTGGTGTGACAGACCAGCTTCGGCGTGCCGGTGGTGCCGCTGGTGTGGATGATCACGAGGGGGTCGTCGTCGTGGCGGCGGCGCGGGCCCGGGTCCGGGTGTCCACGCAGATCGTCCCACCGCAGCGCCCCGGACGGCAGGTCGCCGTCCGCGTCGAGGAGGACGGTCGTCCCTGCCGCGCCGGTGAGGACGCCCGCGCCGACCCGTTCGACGAGGGAGCGGTCGGTGACGAGGACGCGGGGCGCGGCGCGTCGCAGCAGGACCCCCAGCGCCTCGCCCGGCAGGTGGCCGGAGAGCTTGACCGGTACGGCCCCGGTGCGGATGGCGGCGCAGGCGAGGAGGTCGTAGTCCCAGTGGTTGGCCTTGGCGATGGCGACCCGCTCGCCCCGCCGGGCCCCGGCGGCGGCCAGGGCGCCGGCCATCTCGCGTACCAGTACGGCGAGTTCGGGCACCGTCCAGCGGGTGGTCGGTGCCCCGGGGCCGCCCGGGGCCGCGTCGAAGGGCCGGTCGAGGTGGAAGCGGGTGGCGGTGCCCCGGTCGGTGAGGTCGTCGAAGAGGACCCCCGGGTCGGACGGCGTCATGCGGCGGTCTCCTGGAGGGGTGCGTGCGCGGTGTGCGGGGCGAGGCGGGCCAGGACGCGGGAGGCGGCGAGCGCCCCGGAACGGGCGGCGCCCTCGCTGGAGGGGCGGGCGGCGACCCAGTCGCCGGCGTACTCGACGCACCGCGCGGGCCGGCGCAGGAACCCGCCGCGCAGGGTGAGGGCGTGCGGCGTCAGCTCGGGCATCGCCTCGGGCCAGTCGTGGACGTGGGCGGCGACGAGGGCGTGGCGCAGCCCCGGTACGTACCGTTCGGCGGCCTCGGTCATCAGGCGTACGGCGTCCGGCTCGGTGGCGGCGGCGAGTTCGGGGATACGGCGGGGCGAGGCGAGCAGGCTGATCAGTCCGCGTCCGGCGGGTGCCCGGTCGGGGCACTTCAGGTGGTCGGAGATGACGCAGGACAGGACCGGTTCCTCGCACTCGGGGGTGAGCAGCACGTAGTTGCCGCCGCGCGGGGCGAGCGGCCGGTCCAGCGCGCAACTGACCTTGTACATGGGCCGGTAGCCGGAGGCGGCCAGGTACCCGGCGGCCTCCGGCGCGGGATCGTCCTGGAGTCGCAGCGCGGCCGGGGCGGGCAGGGCGAGGACGACCGCGCGGGCGGTCAGGGCGGCGCCGTCGACGGTGAGCCGGGCGTGGGTGCCGTGGTCGGTGACGGTCTCGACCGCCCTGCCGTACCGCACGTCCAGCGGGTCGGCGAGGCGGCGGGCGAGCAGGTCCATGCCGCCGCGGTACACGCGCCAGCAGGAGACCGGTCCGACGGCGAGGAGGAGGCCGACCAGGGGCGCGGCGGCGCTGCGTTCGGCGTCCCAGCCGAAGAACGCGGAGGACAGGGGCTGGAGCAGGCGCTCGTACAGGCCGGGGTGGTAGCGGCGGGCCAGCTCCGCGACGGTGGCGGTGCCGAGGGGGGTGTCCTCGGCGTGGTCGTGGTCGAGGGCGGCGCGGTGACGGCCGCTCCAGTCGAGGAAGCGGGCGAGGGAGAGCCGGGCGGCGGGCGGGAGTCCGGCGCCGGTGAGGACCGCGCGGGGGTCGCCGGCGCCGTTGTGGGGCCGGCCGTCGCGCCAGACGGCCAGGGGGCGGCCGATGCGGGGCACGTCGTCGGGGCCGAGGGCGGCGCGGCGCAGCAGTTGCCAGGTGGCGCGGTAGCCGCGGGCGGAGATCTGCTCGGCGCCGGTGTCCATCAGGTAGCCGTCGCGGCGGAGGCTGCGCATGCGTCCGCCGGGGGCGTCGGCGGCCTCGAAGACGTGCACCTCGTGCCCGGCGCGGCGCAGCTCGTGGGCTGCCGCGAGGCCCGCCAGTCCGGCGCCGACGACGGCGATGTCGAGATCAGGGGACATGGTGCGGCTCCGGGTGGTGCGGGCGGTACGGGGATACGGATGAGGGGGCGGGGCGTGACCGGCGGGGGCCCTGGGGTCAGCGGATGCCGAGGGCATGGGCGCGGACGGTGTCGGCGATGTGCTCGGCCTGGGCGTCGGTGAGCCGGTGGTGGACCGGCAGCGACAGGTGCCGGGCGGCGGCGTGCCGGGCGTGCGGCCAGCCGTCGCCGCCCTGCTCGCCGGGCGGCTGCCGACGGGCGGCGACGGGCGCGAAGCCCGCCTGGTCGGGCAGGACGCGCGGGTAGTAGACGTGGGTGGCGACGCCGTGGGCGGCGAGGTGGTCGCGCAGGGCGTCCCGGTCGTCGGCGAGCAGCGTGTACACGTAGTAGCAGCGGCCGTCGGTGCCGGGCGGGGGCGTGGTGATGCCGGGCAGTCCGGACAGACGCTCGGTGTAGTGGGCGGCGATGCGGGCGCGGCGTGCGAGCCGGGCGGTGAGTCCGGGCAGCCGGTGGAGCTGGAAGGCGGCCTGGATCTCGTCGAAGCGGCTGTTGAGGCCGATGGTGTGGTGCAGGAAGCGCTCCCGGCCGTCCTGCCCGTGGTTGCGCAGCATGCGGACCCGGCGGGCGGTCTCCGCGTCGTCGGTGACGACCGCCCCGCCCTCACCCGGCATGCCGAACGACTTGACCTGGACGAACGAGTAGACGCCCGCGTCGCCCCAGGTGCCGGCGGGCCGGCCGCCGAGGCTCGCGCCCTGCGCCACCGCCGAGTCCTCCACCAGCCGCAGCCCGCGCGCGGCGGCCAGGGCGGTGAAGGCGGGCATGTCCGCCATGACGGAGAACATGTGGGCCGGCATCAGCGCGCGGGTGCGCGGCCCGATGCGGCGCTCGGCGTCGGCCGGGTCCAGGGTGAGGGTGACCGGGTCGATGTCGGCGAAGACGGGGACGGCGCCCGTGTGCAGGACGGAGGCGGCGAGCGGCGCGCAGCCGAAGGCGGGGACCACGACCTCGTCGCCGGGGCCGATGCCGAGGGCGGTGAGGACGAGTTGGAGGGCGCCGGTGCCGCTGGCGCAGGCCACCACGTCGGCGGTGCCGAGCCGGCCGGCGAGCGCGGCCTCGAAGCGGCGGGTGTGCTCGCCCAGGATGAACTTCTGCTCCCGGCCGGTGCCGATCTCGTACAGGAGGCGGAGCAGGGTGTCGCGGTCCTCGTGGAAGAGGTCCGGCGGGAAGAAGGGGATCGTGCCGGTGGTGCCGGTGGTGCCGGTGGTGCCGGTGGTGCCGGTGGTGCCGGTGGTGCGGGTGGTGCGGGTCATGCGGGGACCTTCCGCGTGAGGAACGCCGCCACGGCGTCGCAGACGCGGTCGACCTGGCTCTCGGTCAGGTCCGCGTGGAGGGGCAGGGCGAGGGCGCGGCCGGCCGCCGCCTCGGCCACCGGGAAGTCGCCGGGGCGGTGCCCGAGGGAGGCGAAGCAGGGCTGGAACGGCAGCGGGCGCGGGTAGTAGACCTCGGTCTCGATGCCCTGGCCGAGCAGGTGGGCGGCGAGCGCGTCCCGGTGGTCGGTCTCGACGAGGTACACGTAGAAGACCTCGTCGGGGGCGCCGCTCGGGCGGGGGAGCCGGGTGACGCCCGGCACCTCGGCGAGCCGCCGGGCGTAGCGCGCCGCCAGCTCGGCCCGGCGCCGGATGTCCTCGTCGAGGACGGTCAGCTTGGCGAGCAGGACGGCGGCTTGCAGGTCGTCCATCTTGCTGTTGTGCCCGGCGTGGACGCTCTCGTTGGCGATGCCGGGGAAGTGGCCGAGGGTGCGGCCGGTCCGGCCGTGGTGGCGCAGCGCGGCGACGCGTCCGGCGAGGTCAGGGTCGTCGGTGAGGACGGCCCCCGCGTCACCGAGGGCGCCCAGCGTCTTGCTCGGGAAGAAGGACAACACCCCGCCCCGGCCGTGGAGTCCGGCGTGCACGCCGTCCTGCCGCATCCCGATCCCCTCGGCGCTGTCCTCCACCACCTGGAGCCCGTGGGCGGCGGCGAAGGCGGTGAGCGCCGCCATGTCCGCCATCCGCGAGAAGAGGTGCACCGGCATCACGAACCGCGTGCCCTCCAGCGCCCCGGCCGGCACCCGGGCCGGGTCCAGGGCGTACGTCTCCGGGTCGATGTCGGCGAAGACCGGTTCGCCGCCGGCGAGGACGACCGAGGAGGCGGTGGCGACGAAGGAGTAGGCCGGTACGAGGACCCGGTCGCCGGGCCGCAGCCCGCAGGCTCGCAGCAGCAGGACGAGGGCGTCGGTCCCGCTGTTGACGCCGATGACGTGCCGGGCGCCGGTGTACGCGGCGAGGGCGTTCTCCAGGGATTCCACGCGGGCGGAATGGGAGAACTTCCCATTGTCGAAAATCTTGTCCACTTCCGACCGGATGACCGGCCAGAGTTTTTCGAACGTCGTGGCCTGGGAGAAGAAGGGAACGGTTGGTCGCGTCACGCGGGAAACAATTCGTCTCGGCCGCCAGGCAGCCGGGGGCCACCTGCGGAAACGATGGAAAGCGAGGGAAGGCGAGGGAAGGCGAGGGAAAGCGAGGGGAGTTCTGACCGGATGGCCGAGGACTCCACGGCCCGCTTCTCCGAGAACGTAACAGCCGCGCGAGTCAAGTCTCAAATGACTGGCGGAACTTCATACCTTCCGGTGACTACCCGGCGGACTTTCTTGACCGGTGCCGCGACAGCGGAGAGATTCGCACCTGCCCCGCCAGATTCACCGGAGGGAATGCCATGAGACAGCCCCTGATCATCGGACTGGGACGCTCCGGAGCCGGACTGCACACACGGGCGCTGCACACCGCCCGTGCCGCCGCGCCCAAGCTGTGGAAGGGGCCGGTCGTCGCCGTCGACCCCCGGCCCGCCGCCGGGGGACCCGCCCCCGACGGCGTCGTCCTGACCCGCTCCCTGACCGAGGCGGCGGCCCTGCTGACCCCCGCCTCCACCGTCGTCCACGTGTGCACGCCGCCGGACACCCGTCCGGCCGTCCTCGCCGACCTCGCGGCGGCCGGATTCCGCGACCTGATCGTGGAGAAGCCCCTCGCCGCCGGCGTGGACGACCTCGCCGCGGTCGAACGGCTGCGGGACACCCACGGCCTGCGCGTCACGGTCGTCGCCCACTGGACCGCCGGCGAACTGGCCCGGCGGCTGCGCGAGACGCTCGCCTCGGCGGAGCACGGCCCGCTGCTGCGCGTCGAGGTGGTCCAGCACAAGCCCCGCTTCCTGCGCTCCCTGCGCCCCCGGGACGGCCACCCCACCGCGTTCGACGTGGAGATGCCCCACGCGCTCGGGCTCGTCCTCGACCTCGCCGGACCCGCCGAGGTGACCGGCGCCCACCTCACCGACCTGCGGATCGGCGCGGTGGTACGGCCCGGGATGGGCTCCGCCCGGCTCGACCTGCGCCACCCCGGCGGCGTCCGCACCCGCATCGTCTCCGACCTCGCCGCGCCCGTCCGCGAACGCAGCGTCACGCTCACCTTCGCCCGCACCGCCGTCACCGCCCACTTCCCGCTCTCCGCCGACGACGACCACGCCCAACTCGTCACCGGAGCACGGCGGGAGGTCTTCCGCGACGACGCGCTCGCCGCCTTCATGACCCAGACCTACGACCGCCACGCGACCCTCGGCGCCGACCACCCCTCCTGGCGGACCGCCTTCGACGTCCACGCCGACGTCGTCCGCCTCCTCGACACCGCCAAGGCGCGCTGCGGCCACGGCACGGGGGAGGCCGCCCGTGCGGCCGGGTGACGGCATCGCCGGCCGGATCACCGGCATCGGCGACGAAGCCGCCCCCGACCTGACCGGCCAGATCGACGTCGCCCGGCGACTGGGCTGGTCCGCGCTGGAGTTGCGCACCGTCGACGGGACGGCCCTGGCCGACCTGGACACCGCGTCCGTCCACGCCCTCGCCGACCGGCTGCACACGGCGGGCCTCGGCGTCGTCTGCCTCGACTCGCGGATCGGCAACTGGGCCCGGCCCGTGACCGCCGACTTCGCCGCCGACCTCGACGAGCTGGACCGGCTCGCCGTCCACGGGCGGGTGCTCGGCTGCCGCAGCGTCCGCATCATGTCCTGGCCCAACGACGGCCTGCCCGAGGACGCCTGGGCCTCCCGGGCGATCTCACGCGTGCGGCGCCTCGCCCGCCGCGCCGAGGAACTCGGCCTCGAACTGCTCCACGAGAACTGCTCCGGCTGGGCCGGCGCCGGCGCCTCCCGGACCCTGCGCCTGCTGCACGAGGTCGACAGCCCGGTCCTGCGGGTCCTCTTCGACACCGGCAACGGCGTGGCCCACGGCTACGACTCCGTCTCCCTGCTCGAACCGCTGCTGCCCTACGTCGCCCACGTCCACGTCAAGGACGGCCTGCCCGGCGAGCGGCCCGGCGAGGCCGTCTACACCCTCCCCGGGGACGGGGCGGCCCGGGTCGCCGACTGCCTGCGGCTGCTGGAGACCCACGGCTACCGGGGCGCGTACTCGCTCGAACCCCATCTGGCGCTCCTGCCCCACGAGGGGCTGCGCCGCGAAGGCGCCGACGCCAAGGGCCTGTTCGTCCGCGCCGCCCAGCGCCTCGCCACGCTTCCGCTCGACGTGCCCCCCGCTCCCGGACCCGGCTCCGTGCCCCGCTTCCGCCCGCCCGGCGTCGACGGCGGACTGCTGCTGCACCTGCTGCACACCCCCACCGCCGGCCCCCTGGAGACCGGCCCCGGCGCCCCGCACGCGATGCGCGCCGCCCTGCACGCCTACGCGAGTGCCGCCGCCCGGTGCGGACTCGACACCCTCTCCCTCGCCCCCGCGCGCGCCGCCGACGTCCTGCGGGAGGACACCCCGGCCCGGGTGCGGGCCGCCGTCGCCGCCGACCCGGCGTTCCTGGCCGGCCAGCCCAGCCTGGTGCTGCGGCTCGGGCCCGAACTGCCCCGCGAGCGCACGGTGATGTTCAACGTCCACCTCGACACCGTCGCCGGCGGGCCGCCTCCCGCGTTCGACGGCACCCGCTTCACCGGCCGCGGAGCCGTCGACGCCAAGGGGCCCGCCGTCGCCCTCCTCGCCGGGATCGCCGCGGCGGCCCGCGCCTGCCCCGCCGTCGGCCGCGACGTGTCGGTGCTGGTGCAGGCCGTCGCCGGGGAGGAGGGCGGCGCGCTCGGCACCTTCGGCACCCGGCCGCTGGTCGAGGCCGGGCACGTCGGCCGGGTCAACGTCTTCTGCGAACCGACCGGCCTGCGCCACCTGCCGCGCGCCACCGCCGCCTCCACCGCCCGCGTCACCGTCACCGGCGACGACGCCGTCGACGACCGGCCGGACGCCGGACACAACGCCACCCTGCTGCTCGGCTTCCTCGCCCAGCACCTCGCCACTGCGCTCGCCCCGCCGTCCCCCGGCGCCCCGCCGGCCACGGTCTGCCTGGCCGGGCTGCACACCGGCACCCTCCACAACAAGGTCCACGGCACCGGCAGCCTCGCCCTCAACCTCGCCCACACCTGCCCCGAGGACGGCGCCGCCGCCGAGGCCGCCGTCACCCGCGCCCTGGACGAGGGGCTGCGGGAGTTCACCGCCCGCTACCGCACCGTCCCGCTCTTCGCCCGCACGGCCGCCGACGCGGCCCGCATCACCCGCCTGGACTGGGAGAAACGCGGACTGCCCGCGCTCGGCGCCCAACCCGCCTGGGGCGACGCCCTGATGGAACGGGCGGGCATCGACCGCTGGCCCGACGACGCACCGGCGTTCACCTGCGACGCGATCTGGCTGCACGGCGTCCCCGGCACGTACACCACGGTGTTCGGCCCCGGCGGCCTGGACACCCACCACGCCCACGCGGACGGCGAGTTCGTCGACCTGACCGACCTGGACCGGTTCGCGTCCCGCGTCACGGCGCTCCTGATCGCCTTCACCACGGAGGTGACCTCCGGCCTGGGCGGGGGTACGGGTGTGGCCTCGGGCCGGGTCGGGGGTGCGGGCTTGGCCTCCGGCCTGGGCGGGGGTACGGGTGTGGCCTCCGGCCCGGCTTCGGCCGGCGGTGCGGCGCTGGCCTCCGGCTCGGTCGGGGGTGCGGTTGCGGCCTCGGGCCCGGTCGGGGGTGCGGGTGTGGCCTCCGGCCCGGCTTCGGCCGGCGGTGCGGCGCCGGCCTCCGGCCCGGTCGGGGGCGCGGGTGTGGCCTCCGGCCCGGCCGGGGGCGCGGGTGTGGCCTCCGGCCCGGCTTCGGCCGGGAGCGAGGTTCCGGCCTCGGGCCCGGCTCTGGCCGAGGGTGCCGCGGCGGCCTGCGGCCCGGGTCCGGTGCCGGGCACCGACGCGTCCCCGGCCGAGGGTGCGGACTTGGACCCCGGCTCGGGCCGGGCCGAGGGGGCCGCCCCGCCGGCCGCAGACCCCGCCCCGTCTGCCGATCCGGCCTCCGCTGCCGTCCCCGCCGCGGGCCCCGCCTCGTCCGCGAGTGCGGCTCCGGCCGCCGGCTCCGTCCCGGCCGACGCCCTACCCGCCGGCGCTCTCCGGGCGACCGCCCCCGCGACGCCCCCGGACACCGACCCGGCCCCCGTCCGCGACGCCGCCCCCGACACCGCCACGGCCGCCGTTTCCGGCGCCGTCCCCGGCATGACCCCCGCCACCCCCATACGTACCGAGAAAGCAGGAACCGTATGACTGTCGCACCGCCCGTTGTCGGACGTCGCGAGGAGGTGAGGGTTCCGTACACCGCGCTGCTCGGCGAGACGGCCGCCTGTCTCACCCGGCTCGGGGTGCCTCGGGCCCGGTCCCGGCTCGCCGCCGAGGCGCTGTGCCACGGCGACCTGACCGGCATGGACTCGCACGGCGTGTTCAACCTGGCCCGCCTCTACGTCCCGCTGCTGGAGTCCGGCCGCGCCGACCCGGCGGCGGAGCCCACGACCCTGCGCGACCTCGGTGCCTGCGTCCTCCTCGACCACCGGCGGGCGCTCGGCCTGTGGGCCGCCTCGGAGGGCATGGACCTCGCCGTGCGGCGGGCCGCCGACCACGGCATCGGCCTGGTCTCCGTGCGCGGGGCCACCCACTTCGGCTGCGCGGGCGTCCACGCCCTGCGGGCCGCCGCCCGGGGCATGATCGGCGTGGTGGCCGCCAACTGCGGGGGCCAGCGCATCGCCCGGCCGCCGCTCGGCGCCGCCGCGCTGCTCGGCACCAACCCGCTGAGCGTGGCGGCGCCCGCCGTCGAGGGCCGGCCCTTCGTGCTCGACATGAGCACCACCGTCGTGCCCACCGGCCGGGTCCGTACCGCCGCCCGGGACGGCCGGCCCGCGCCCGAGGGATGGCTGACCGACGACGCCGGCCGGCCCGTGACCGACGCCGGGGCCTACGACCGGGGCGAGGCGTGGCTCGGCTGGCTCGGGGGCCGGCCCGAGACCGGCGCGTACAAGGGCTTCGGGCTCGGGCTCACCGTGGAGCTGCTGGCGGGGCTGGTCTCCGGCGCCGCGACCGGCCCGTCCCGCGCGGCGCTCGACGGGGACGGCCGTCCCGGCGGCAGCGACGACGACATCGGCTTCCTGCTGCTGGCCATCGCGCCCGGCATGCTGCGCGACGGCTTCCCCGAGGACGCGCGGGACGTGTTCGCCACCGTGCTGGACTGCCCGCCCCTCGCCGGCCACGACCCGGTCCGCTACCCCGGGCACCAGGAGGCCGAACTCGCGGCCCGCCGCCGCGCCTCCGGCGTACCCCTGCCCGCCTCCCTGCACGCGGAGCTGACCGGCCTGGGGCTGGACCTGCCCGTGCTGACGGAGGCCCGGTGACGCCCCCCGGCCGCCCGCCCCGCGGCCCCGGCCCCGGTGCCCGAGCACCCCGCCGTCTCGGGCTCGTCGGCCTCGGCGTGATCTCCCGCTACTACCTGGCCGCCGCCGAACGACTGCCCGAATGGACCCTGGCCGCCGTCTGCGACCTGCGCGAGGACGCGCTCGCCCCGCACCGCGGCCGGGTCGCCTGCCACACCGACCACCGGTCGATGCTGGCCTCGGCCGACCTGGACGCGCTGGTCGTCGCCGTGCCCAACCACGCCCACGCCCGGGTGTGCGCCGACGCGCTCCGGGCCGGCGTACCGGTCTGTGTGGAGAAGCCGCTCGTCCTGGACCCGGTGGACGGCGGGGCGCTGGCCGCGCTCTCCCGGGAGCGGGGCGTCCCGCTCCTCACCGCCTTCCACCGGCGCCACAACGACCGCGTCCTCGACCTGGCCCGCAGACTGCCGCCGCCCGACGCGCCGGACGCGGTGGAGTCGGTACGGGTCCGGTACCTGGAGCGGATCGAGGAGCACATCGGCGCCGACACCTGGTACCTCGACCCGGCCCGCTGCGGCGGCGGCTGCGTCGCCGACAACGGCCCCAACGCCTTCGACCTGGTCCGGCTGTTGCTGGGTGAGCTGCCGCTGACGGTCGCCTCCGCCGAGGTCGCCTGGGAGGCCGGCATCGACCGGCAGGCGCTGATCCGCCTGGAGGCCCCGTCCGGGGCCCGCGGCACCGTCGAACTCGACTGGTCCTACCCGGGGGAGACCAAGGACGTCGTGGTGCGGCTCGCCGACGGGAGCGAGCTGCGCGCGGACATGCTGGACGGCCGCCCCGGTTTCAAGGAATCGCTCTGGCACGAGTACGAGGGCATCCTCCGCGACTTCGCCCGCGTCTGCGCCGATCCGCCCCCCGACGGTGCCGCCGCCGGCGGGCTGGCCGCCCTGGACCTCGTCGCCGCCGCCTACGCCCGTGTCCGCCCGCCCGTACCGGAGGCCGTGCGATGACCACCCGACCGTCCCCCGACCCCGCGCCGCCCGCCACCCTCACGCAGTCCCCCGCCCCCACGCCGTCCCCCGCCCCGTCCCCCGGGCCCGCGCGCCCGTCGCTCGACGCGGGGCTGCACGAGAACGGCGCCAAACGGCCCGTGCGCGGCGCCGTGGTGAAGGTGCTCCGGCACACGCGCACCGACCGGGGCATGACCCTGGAGCCGTTCGCGAGCCGCTGCGTGCGCCGCGGCGAGGTGCACGAACTGGTCACCACCGACCGGTGGAGCGACCAGCCGGGCGCCCGGGTGGACCGGGTCGGTTTCCTCGGCTTCGCCGAACTGGTCCGCGGGGGAGTCGTCGACCGCGGCGACACGCTGCTGATCGGCGGTGAACCGGTCGGCACGGTCCTCGGGTTCGACGGCTGCCATCTGCCGAACCACTACAACATCCTCATCCACACGCCCCGGCTGCTGACCGGCCCGTGCCTCTCCCTCGCCCCGGAGACCGACGTGGTGTTCGCCCCCGCCGGGTGGCGGAGTCCGGGCGGCGGCCCCACCGGGTGAACGCACGCCGGCCGGCGCCCCCTCACGGGAGGGGACGCCGGCCGGGTCCGTCTACGAGCGCCGCTCAGCCGAGCAGTTCGACCTCAAGCTGTCCGAAGTGGAAGTCACGGATGGCCGCGAGCAGCTCCTCCTCACTCAGCGCGCCGTCGCCGTCGGTGTCGATCCGGCGGAACGCCTCGGCGGCCGACGCCGAGTCGAGACCGCCGACCGCGCCGAGCCAGGAGGCGAACTCGGCGGCGTCGATGACCCCGTCCGCGTTGCGGTCGCAGAGACCGACGATGCCGCCGGCGACCGGGCCCAGCACCCGGTTGAACGCGGCGTCGCCGCCCTGGAACAGCTCACCGGCGGCGCCGAGGAACTGCTCCTTGGAGAGCGGCCCCTGCGGGGAGACGCCGGCCCGCTCCGCCAGGTTCTGGAACATGGACTGGAAGGCGTCCCGCAGGGCGACCCCCTGCGGGGAGTCCGGGGACTGGCCGAGGGCGGTGGCGATCCGGGCGGCCTCGGCGACGAAGTCCGAGGGCTCCAGGACGCCGTTGCCGTCGCTGTCCCACTTCTCGAAACGCTTCGACAGACGGGCCTGGGCGGTGTTGTCGGCCACCATGGTCATGGATGGATCTCCTTCTTTCCGTTGTGGCGGCCCGGACGGACGTCCGGGCGCCGCTTCCCACGGCGGGCGTGGCCGGGCCACGCCCGCCGGGAGCTTTCGCGCCGGCGGTGGCGGGTCAGAGGTGGGTGACCCGCCGGCCCCGGGCGGTCCCGCGGGTGTCCAGCACCGGGCACCCCACCTCGTCCCACGGGACGGCCCCGTACTCCTCGTGCTCCTGGAGCAGCAGGACGAGATCGCTGCCGGCGCACGCCTCCTCGGGGGTGAGGCGCCTTGGGACCGGTGTCCCGTCGACGGTGAACGAGCCGACCCGCGGGTCGTGGTAGGCGAGCCGGGCCCCCCGGGCGCGCAGGGCGCGGGCCACCGGGAAGGCGGGGGATTCGCGGACGTCGGCGACGCCCGCCTTGTAGGCGACGCCGAGCAGCGTCACCCGGGCCCCGGCCGGGTCGGTGCCGTGCTCGCGCAGCAGCCGGCAGGCGCGGTCGGCCACGTGTCCCGGCATGGCGTCCAGGACCTCGCGGGCGGCGTGCAGGGTGCGGAACGAGAAGCCCTGTTCCTCGGCGCGGGCCATCAGATAGCGGGGGTCGACGGGGACGCAGTGCCCGCCGACGCCGGGGCCGGGCCGGAAGGGGGCGAACCCGAAGGGTTTGGTGCCGGCGCAGCGCAGCACGTCCCAGATGTCGATGCCGGCCTGCCCGCAGTAGAGCGCGGCCTCGTCGGCCAGCGCGATGTTGACGTACCGGTAGGCGTTCTCCAGGAGCTTGGCCATCTCGGCCTCGCGGGTGCCGGCGGCGACGACGACCTCGTCGACGAGCTGTTCGTAGAACGCCTCGGCGTGTTTGGCGCAGAGGGTGGTGCAGCCGCTGACGATCTTCGGTGTGGTGCGGAAGGAGAAGCGGCTGTTGCCCGGGTCGATGCGTTCGGGGGAGTAGGCGAGGTGGAAGTCCTCGCCCACCCGCAGGCCGCTCTCCTCCAGCAACGGCCGGACGATCTCCTGGGTGGTGCCCGGGTGGCTGGTGGACTCGACGGAGACCAGCGTGCCGGGCGCGAGGTGCCGGGCGACGGTGCGGGCCGCCGCCCGTAACGGCTCCAGGTCGGGCGTCCGCTCGGCGGTGAGCCCGGTCGGCACGCAGATCACCACCGTGCGGGCCCGGTCGAGGACCGCCGGGTCGGTACTGGCCCGGAATCCGCGGGCGCGCATCCGCCGCACCTCGGCGTCGCTGACGTCCCCGATGTGGGAGCGCCCCGCGGTGAGGCCCCCGGTCACCGCCGGGCTGATGTCGTGGCCGACGGTGTCGAGTCCCGCCTCACAGGCCCGGCGGGCCAGTGGGAGTCCGACGTAGCCGAGACCGACCACGGCGAGTTCTGCGGGCATGTTCCCCTCGTTTCCCCCGTGTGCGGACGGCCGGTCAGGCGCTGAAGCTGCCGCTGCCGGGCGCCACGTGGGACCCGTACCCCGGCGCGACGGTTACCCAGGGCCCGAGGCAGAAGGGGTCGCCGTAGATCCGCACCGGGCCGTCGGTCGCGTTGTTCAGCACGTGGGCGGCGGCCGGGAGCTTGTGGCAGCCGGCCGGGTCCCGGTAGACGGTCAGCGGCTGGAACTCCGTCTGGAAGACGGTGACCTCCCCCTCGGCGGCGGCCACGGCGGGGCCCGGGGTGAGGCCCACCCAGGCCACGGACGCGAGGAGGGCGCAGGTGATGACCGAGCGACGCATGAGGCTTCCCCGTTCTGGTGTAATGCTCAACTTCCGTCGCGGGGACGGAGGTTGATGTGCCTTTCGGCCTTGTCCCGTTCAGAGTGACAGGTGGGATTCGCCCCCAGGAATTCCTTATGGGCAGATTGCCTCGAAGGGGTGAAAAGTGCGTGATCTTGCCCGCAGAGGCCCCATGAGCCGTCCCGCCTCCAGAGCCCGTACCGCGTCGGCGGTGACGGTGCGCCGGCAGATCTTGCCGGTCGGCCCGAGCGGCATGCCGGTCACCGGCAGCACGTACTCGGGGAACTTCCGCCGCTCCAGGCCCCGTCGGCCCAGGTGCGCCGTGAGGTGGTCCAGGGTGGGCGTGTCCGCCCCGGGGGCGGGGCGGACGCAGGCGCAGAGCCGTTCCCCCAGCTCCTCGTCGGGCACCGGGACACAGACCACCTCGGCGAGGGCGGGGTGGGTGCCCAGCTCGCGTTCCACCTCGGCGGGGCTGATGGTGTACCCGCCGCGGATGACGACGTTCTTGAGCCGCCCCAGCACGCGCAGCCGGCCCCACCCGTCGAGCACGCCGAGGTCGCCGGTGCGGACCCAGCCGTTCTCCGTGCGGTAGCGGGCGTCGAGTTCGGGGGCGCCGACGTAGCACATCGGCGTCATCGGGCCCCGGGCGAGGATCTCCCCGGGCTCCCCGACCCGGGCCGGGGAACCGTCGGGCCGGGCGATACGGAGGGCGGCGACGGCCGGGTCCGGGGTGCCGGCGGTGTCCCCGGCGGGGGCGCCGGGGGCGGCGGTGTGGCAGTTCACCCCGTCCGAGGACCCGTACACGGCGATCACGGGCCGGGCGAACCGCTCCCGGCAGGCGGCGGCGGTGGAGGCGGGCAGCGCCGCGCCGCTGGAGACGAACGCCTCGGCCGACGACGTGTCCTCGTCCGGGGAGCGCGGCAGGTCCGCGAGCCGGCGCAGCATGGTCGGCACGCCGAAGACGAGGGTCGGCCGGTGGGCGCTCACCGCGCGCAGGGCGTCCGCCGCCTCGAAGCGCCGCCGCACGATCAGCGTGCCGCCCAGCGCCGCGAGCGTCACCGGCACGCCCAGCGAGCCGAAGGAGGAGGCGAGCGAGACGAGGACCAGGTTGCGGGGGGCCGCGTCCGGGTCCCTGGTGAGCGCGCGGACGTACGCCGCGCGTCCGCCTGCCATGGCCTGGTGGCTGTAGGCGACCATCTTCGGTTCCGCCTCGGAGCCGGAGGAGACGAGGACCCTGGCCGGTGCGGTGGGCGCGGCCGGCCGCGGAGCCGGCACGAAGCCGGTGCCGGGGGAGGGGTGGCCGGACACCAGATCCTCCGGGCCGAACACCGCACGCAGCAGCGGCAGTCGGCCCGCGGCCTCGCGGTCGGCCGGCTCCGCGAGGACGGCGCCGGCGGCCCGGGAGCGCCGCAGCAGGCCGAGGGTGTCCTGGACGCCGCCGCCCAGCGGGTACGGCAGCGCCACCGCGCCGAGCGCGTACACGGCGAGTTCCGCCACGGCGGCCAGGCGCCCGTTGGGCAGCCGCAGCCCGATCACGTCCCGCGACCCGAGCCCCGCCGCCGCGAACCGCCCGGCCACGCACAGGACTTCGGCGTACAGCTCCGCGTAGGACACCGTCCCGTCCTCGTCCACGACGGCGTCCCGCCCGGGGTGCGCGCCCGCGTGTGCGCGGAAGAGGGAGAAGAGGTCCGCGTCGGGACACAGCCCGCGCCGCCGCCACTCCAGCCGGTCGGCGTACGGCACCCGGTCGGGGAAGTCCAGCCCGGCGGCCGACCGCCACACCCGCGTCATCCGGCGGCCTCCTCGAAGTCCCAGGGGCGGGCGGGCCGGGCGTGCCGCACCGAGGCGTCCGGGGCCACGACGGCCCGCGCGAAGGCGGGGTCGGCGGCCAGTTCGGCCAGGTCGGTGCAGACCGGCACGGACGGCAGGCCGGCCTCGCGCAGCCGCTCCAGCCACTCCCGGGTCCCCCCGGCGCGGAGCCGGCCCGGCACCGAGTCCGCGTCCCGGGCGCCCACGGCGTAGGCCACCTCCGAGGGGTGGGCGCGGGCGTGGGCGCCCAGGCAGAGCAGTCCGTCGGCGGTGGGCAGCGGCAGCTCCAGCGGGGCGAGCGCGACCCGCCCCGGCGGCCGGGGGATGAGCGCGGCGGCGGACAGCAGCGACGACTGCGCGCGGCAGCCGTGCCCGGTCCGCTCCCGCACCGTCAGCCCGGCGAGGACGGCCTGCGCGAGGACGAGCCCGCCGAGCACGTCGGTGACGGTCATCAGGGACGGAGCGGGCGGCTCGCCCGCGGGGCGCAGGGCGGCGGCGAGTCCGCCGTGCACCTGGGCGAGGTAGTCGGTGCCGATCGGGGGCCGCGCGCCGAGGGCGTCACCGAAGCCGGAGGCCGAGGCGTACACCAGGCCGGGGCGCACGGCGTGCAGGCCGTCGGCGTCCAGGCCGTACGCGTCCGCCTTGCCCGGGGCCCAGTTGTGGACGAACGCGTCGGCGCCGGCGGCCAGTTCGCGCACCGCCTCCCGCCCCCGGGCGGTGGTGAGGTCGGCCTCGGTCACCGTCTTGCCGGCGTTGAGCGCGGAGAAGCGGGCCGAGCAGCCGCCGGCCATCGGCGGGAGCCCGCGCAGCGGGTCGCCGCCGGGCGGCTCGATCCGGACGACGTCGGCGCCGAGGAGCCGCAGCACGTGTCCGGCCAACGGCCCCTGCACGCGCCGCGTCGACTCGACCACCCGGAACCCGGACAGGGGTAACCCCCCGGCGTCAGAGGGCGGTTCGTGGCGACGCTGACCCGGCAGGAGCGCGGAGCGGTGGCCGGTGGGCGCGAGGGTCCAGGGGACGAGGCCGGGCGCGGCGGTGGTGCCGGGGACCTCCGCGAGCGCCACGCCGCTCTCCGCGGCGGCCCCGGCGACAGCGCGCAGCGGGGCGCGGCCCAGCGCGGCCCGCAGCTCCTCGGGCAGCGGGCAGACCGCGGTGCCGAACCGGCGCTGGAAGGGGCCCCAGCCGCGCCCGGCCGTCCGCGCGTCGACGCCGAGGCGCCGCCAGAAGCCGCTCCAGGCCAGGGGGTCCAGCGTCTCGATCTCGACGCGGGCCCCGTCGGCGGTGGTGAGCGTGGCGAGCCCGCACGCGTCGGCGTCGGGATCGGCGTCGGCGTCCGGCGCGGTGGCCGCGGCGAGGTACTGGCCGACGGAGAGCAGCGCGCCCTGGGCGAGCGAGGTGCGGGCGCGCAGCCCCGGACGTCCGCGCAGCCGCGCGAGGAGGCAGGCGGTGGCGCCCTGGGCGGCCAGCACCCCGGTCACCGTGGACACGTAGTCGGCGGTCAGGGGCCGGGGGGCGCCGCCGGCCCGGCCGTGCACGTGCATGACCCCGCACGCGGCCTGGACGGCCCGTTCGTCACCGGCGTCGATCTCCACGGGGCCCCGCCCGCCGACGGACCAGGCCGCCTCCCCCGTGACCCCGTGCGGCGGGAACGTGCGCCGGAGCAGGGCGGCGGCCACCGCGACGGCCGCGTCCTCGGCAGCCGGGGCCCGGGGAGCGGGGGCCGGGGGGACCGGGGTCGGGGACGCGGGGGCCGGGGGAGCCGTGCCGGGGGACGCCAAGTCCGGGGCATCCACGCCCGGCGGGGCCACCCCCGTCCCCCACGGCGGTACGGGCACGGGTGACGGCCTCCTGTCGTGGTCGCCTCGCAGCATCGGGTCCTCCCTCACTCTCACGGCGTCTTCCGCCGGGGTGGAGAACCGGTACCGGACCGCGCCGGACACGGTGGAAGTGTCCGTTCATCACAAAAGGCGATGGAAGAGCGGGGCCCGCGCGACGCCCGCGACACCGTCCCCGCCGCCGGGCCCGGACCTGATACGCCGCATCTTCGCAGCTCCGTACCTTGCCCTCACGCACGGATCACCGGTCGCACCTCGACCGGATCAGGAACCGGCGGTATCCCGCCCCATGAGCGGACCGACGCCCCCTCGCCACACAGGACACAGTTTCCGTCAAGGTGCACGGCACCCAGGGCCTCGCACCGCGTTGCTCTCCGTGGGCCGCACCGGGACCGCTGGTCCGGCCCGCCCGGCCCGGCGCTGGTCAGGAACGTCGGGGCACCACGGAGCCCGCTGCGTCGCATCGGACGATCCATGGATCGTCGATCCCGGGTTCGTGGACGCGGACATCCACCTCGGTCGACCGTCTGCCGCCGGGCACGTCGGCGTTGGCCACTGTGCAGATGATCTGGGTGAGGCCGAGGCCCCCTAAGCCTTGCATCGTGGCCACAGACTCGGCCAGGCGCAGTTCGACCGCGCCTTCGGCCGCCTTGGCGGCGAGGCGGTCCTCGTCCGCGGTTACCTCGGTCGTCAGACCGCGGGCCCGCTCCGCCTCGTCCGGGCCGCGCACCAGAAGGTCCAGGGCGGCCTGGGGGTCAGGGGTGGTGGCGGCGGGGCGGGAGACGGCCTGCACACCTTCCCTGCCGACGAAGTAGAGGCGGACCGATGTACCGTCCCGTTTCCCTTGGAATCCGGAAGCGGGGACGCCGGCCGGGACGGGCCCTGTGGAGCCGAGCCCGCACCCCGCGGCTCCCCAACCCGTCAGCACGGCCAGGAGAAGAGGCGTCAGGAAACCCCGAACCCTGGTCACGACACGTCTCCGTCCGGTCGCGCATGCGGGAGGACCACGGTGAACACCGCTCCGCCGCCGGGGAGGTTGACGGCGGTGAGGGAACCGTCGTGCAGGCGCACGTTCTCCGACGCGATCGCCAGCCCCAGGCCGCTGCCTGTGGACCGGGCCCGCGCCGGATCGCCTTTGTAGAAGCGGTCGAACACGTGCGGGAGGAGGCCGGGCGGGATGCCTGGGCCGTGGTCGCCCACCTCTATCGTCAGCGCCCGCCCGGAGACAGTGGCCCGCACGGTGACGGGCGGAGCGCCGTGCCGCAGGCCGTTGCCGACGAGGTTGGCGAGGACCACGTCGAAACGACGCGGGTCGACACGGACCCGGACCTCGCTCTCCGGTAGCTCGCAGACCACCTGGCCGGAGTCCTCCCAGCCGCGAAGCTGGAGCGTCTTGCCGACGAGGGTCCGCAGGTCGGTGTCGTCCGTCGTGAGCGTCGCCGCCCCCGCGTCGAAGCGGGAGATCTCCATCAGGTCCTCTACGGTGGCGGCCAGCCTCCTGGTCTCGTCGCTCACCAGGCGCAGCGCCTCGGCCGTGTCCGCGGGAAGGCACCCGGACTCGGCCTCGGTATCCAGTACGCCGGTCACCGCGACCATGGCCGCCAGCGGCGTCCGCAGTTCGTGGGAGAGATCCGCGGCGAAGCGCCGGGCATGGGTTTCCATCTGCCGGAGCTCCGCCGCGTCCCTCTCCAGGGTGGCCGCCATCGTGTTGAAGGTGACGGCGAGATCGGCCAGTTCGTCGCCGCCGACGACCGCGGAGCGGGTCTGCAGCGCCCCGGACGTGAGTTTCTCCGCCGCGACGCGGAGCCTGCGCACCGGGCGCAGCACTTGGCGGGCCGAGAACAGGGCGGGGAACACGGCGAACAGCAGAGCCGGTGCCGTGCCCGCCCAGGCCGCGGTGACGAGCGCGGACACGTCGGCCTGCTCGCCGTCCAGCGGCATGACGGCGTACACGATGAGCTCCGGTGGCCCGCCCGGGTCCTTGCCCCGGCCCTTCTCGGAGGCGGTGCCGACGGGCATGGCGATATGGAGCCGGGGGCTTGGGGAGTCGGTGCGTTCGACGTACGCGCCCGACCCGTCCCGTATCGCCCGGCGCAGCGACTCGGTGGCGGCGTCGGGCGCCCCCACCGCGGCGGCGCCCGCGAGGGTGGCGGCCGTGTGCCAGCGCCGTGGGCCGCCCGCCTGGTCCAGTTGGCGGACGAAGGAGCGCAGATCGTTTCCGCCGGGTTCGGACGGCAGGTTCGGCGCCAGGGAGCTGACTTGCCGGCGCAGGTCGCGCACCGCGTCGTCCTGCGCCCGTTCCACGATCGTGCCGCGCGCCTGGCGGAAGGTGAGGGTGGCGGTGAGCAGCGAGCTGAGCGCCGCGACGAGGATGAACGCGATGATCAGGCGCGTCCGCAGGCCCTGGGGGAAGTGGAGCCTCACGACGGCAGCGGCCCGAACCGGTAGCCGAAGCCCCGTACCGTCTGCACGTAGACCGGTCGCCGGGCGTTCTTCTCGATCCTGGCGCGCAGCCGCATCACGCAGGCGTCGACGAGACGGACGTCGCCGTAGTAGGAGTGTTCCCAGACGTCCTCCAGCAACTGCTGGCGACTGAAAGTCTGCTCGGGCGACGCACTCAGGAACAGCAGCAGCTTCAGCTCCGAGGGCGCCAGTGACAGCTCCGCTCCTTCCTTGCGGACGATCAGCGCCTGCCGGTCGATCTCCAGGTCGCCGAAGACACTCGCTCCGGCAGGGGCGTCGGCCTGGCGCGGGGCGACCCGGCGCAGCACCGCGCGCATCCGCGCCTCGATCAGCGCTGTGCCGGCGGGCTTGATGATGTAGTCGTCCGCCCCCGCCTCCAAGCCGACGACGACGTCGATGTCGTCGCCGCGCGCGGACAGGATGATGACGGGGATCTGTCCGGCCGCCCGAATGCGGGCGCAGACCTCCAGCCCGCTCATCCCCGGCAACATGAGATCCAGCAGCACGAGGTCGGGACGGAAGTGCACCAGGGCCTCCAGGCCGTCCTCCCCCGTACCCGCTCCCTCCGTCTCGTGACCGTTGCGGGACAGGCCGAGGACGATACCCCGGCGTACGGCGGGATCGTCCTCGATCAGCAGGACACGGGTCATGGACAGCACTTTCTCCAGCGGTGCGGCGGTCGCCCACCGTACCTGTCGGCTCAGGTCAACTGCGTGACGTCCACGGTGTCCCCTCCCGGGATCGGCTCCGGAAGGAGCGCCCACAGCGCGATCGCCCCGACCGCCAGGGCGGCCACCACCACGGGCCCGCGCCGGCCGCGGGCCCACCCGGAGCGGAACCGCACCGGGGCCTCCACGAATCGGCGCGAGGCTTCGGCGAGCACCAGGGACACCGCGATCGCCACCGCCGCGCCGCCCCACTCGCCCAGGACGGCGAGACGGGGGAGCAGCAGGAGATAGACGGGCCAGTGCCACAGGTACAGGCTGTAGGAGACTTCGCCGAGCCAGACCGGAACGCGGCTTCCGGCAAGCGCCGCGACCCGGCCCCGTTGGGCCTGGACCAGCAGCACGATCAGCGCGGTGGCGGCCAGGGAATGGACGAAGAGACCGCCCTGGAACAGCGAAGGCGCCTCCTCCCCCTTGGTGAGCACCCAGGAGACGCCCAGTCCCAGCAGCAGCGTTGCGCAGACCCCGTCAGCCACCCGGCCGGGCACCCGGCGCACCCGGCGTTGTACGGGCTCGGTGGCCGCCGCGGCTCCCAGCAGCAGCGCCGCCGCCCGGGTGTCCGTGCCCTCATAGGCGCGGGTGGTGTCCACGGCCGCACCGAGCTGGAGCATCAGGGCGAGCGATACGAGGGCCCCGGCCGCCGCCACCGCCAGCACGATGCGGTGTGCATTGCGGCACCTCGCGGCCGGCGCCACCACCAACGGCCACACCAGGTAGAACTGCCACTCCACCCCGATGCTCCACAGATGGGCGAAGACGTGGCTGTCGGACGCCTGCCAGTAGCCGACCTGCTCGGCGATGTAATGCCAGTTCACTGCCTGGATGGCCACCCAGGGAGCGTCCTGGGTGGCGAACCGCGCCTGGGCTGTGGTCCCCCAGGCCCAGACCGCCGGCAGCACGACCGCCACCAGGCAGACCAGGGCAGGCAGCAGCCGCCGCGCGCGGCGCGTCCAGAACCGCACCAGCGGGACGCGCCCTTCGCCCTGTGCGGTGCCGAGCAGGATTCCGGTGATGAGAAACCCCGACAGAGCGAAGAACAGGTCGACGCCGAGGAACCCGCCGTCGAGGAGACCGGCGTGGAAGAGCAGGACGGCGGCGACGGCGGCCCCGCGCAGCCCGTCCAGGGCGTCGACGTGCGGCCGGCGCCCGCCCGCCACCTGAGCCGCCCGATCCGGCGAGACCGGTGTCGCGTGTGCCATCTCAGCTCTCGCAGCCGAGCGCGGAGAACCGCTTGTCATCGGTCCATTCGCCCGTCGCCCAGGCGCCCGGCTTCGCCGGGGTGAAGCCCTCCTCGTCCCCCAGTACCTTGACGAACCAGTTCGCGAAGGCGGCGGCACCCTGCCGGCAGTTGTGGATGCCGTCGGCCGCCCTTCCGGCCTTCGGCGCTGAGGCGTCCTCGCCCCACAAGCGCCCGGAATCCACGAACAGGGCCTTGTCCGCATGGGCTTCGGCGGTCTCGGCGGCCGACTCGGGGGCGGTCTTCATCTGCTTCGCGTGGGGGCGGTAGAAGTCGTCGATCTCGATCGGAGGAGCGGATATGAACACGGCCTTGGCTCCGATCTCCTCGGCGGTGCTCACGAGTTTGCCGTAGGCGTCGCGCTGCTGCTCCGCCGTGCCCCAGTCGTAGGTGGTGATCTGGTAGGCGATCACGGTGGGTTTGAACGACCCGATCTGCTTCCCCAGGGTCTTCCATGTGTCGCCGGAGAGCTTCTTGGTGATCTCGTCGCCGCCCGCGACGATCGTGCCGCCGCCGTCGGAGGCGGCGTTCCGGAACTTCACCCCGGCGGCTTCCAAAGCGGCGCCGAGGGCCGGGGCCTGGGCGCCGGCGATGGAGTCCCCCACCCACAGAACCCTGATGTCGCCGCCGCTCCCGGCCGACTCGATCGCGGCCGTCTTGTCTGCCTGACCCCCTGAGCGTGTGTCCTCGCCTTCCCCGCCGCCGCAGGCGAGCAGGGTCGCCCCGAGGAGAACCGCGGCCGTCGCGGCGGTCAGCGTCCGGCGGGGAGAGGAGAATCGGCGGTGGATGGTCAAGGTCGTCCGTTCGTTGTCCATGACCGCATTAGAGCAACGGGTCCGGCCCCCGACGGCGGCTGTCATCATCTGCTCATACGGTGGGAGAAGAATGCTCACAGGGATGCCGAGAACCCCAAGGCGAGCGCCACCGTCATCTTCCGCTCCCCGCTCGTACCGGCACGGTTCACAGCGACGTCAGTGCCGGTCGACGAACGACTCCCGGGGAAGACCTGGTGACGGCCCGGCGGGTCGGCGCGCATCGTGGAAGAGCCGGGAGTCCGTCCTGTTCGGTCCACGCCTCGTGCCTGGCCGTCCCGCCACTGGGCTCAGCGCGCCGACGTGTGGACCGGGCGCGAGCGTGGCCGGCAGGACACGCCGCGGCAGGGGCGCCCGTACACGCTGAGAGGTTCGGACTCGATCGACGAGGCCGTCGGCAGTGCCCGACGAGGCGAGCCGCGGATGCGTCGGGCCGCCGGCTTCCCGGGCTGTGTGAGATTTCGTGAGACGTGAGAAGGTCTGGGGCGTGAGTGAGACACCACCGAACACCCTTCAATACCGCTTTGACGGGCCAGAAGAGGCCCCGGTCCTGATCCTCGGTCCCTCACTGGGTACCACATGGCACATGTGGGACCGTCAGGTGCCCGAGCTGGCCCAGCAGTGGCGGGTCTTCCGGTTCGACCTCCCCGGGCACGGCGGCGCCCCCGCGCACCCGGCGGTCTCCGTCGCCGACCTCACCGCGCGCCTGCTGGCCACCCTCGACGGCCTCGGCGTGCAGCGCTTCGGCTACGCGGGGTGCGCCCTCGGCGGTGCCGTCGGCATCGAACTGGCCCTGCGCCACCCCGAACGCCTCGCCTCGCTCGCGCTGATCGCCGCCTCCCCGAGGTTCGGCACGGCCGACGAGTTCCGCCGGCGCGGCGTGATCGTGCGCACCAACGGGCTCGACCCCATCGCCCGCAGCTCGCCCGAGCGCTGGTTCACCGGCGGGTACGCCGCGGCCCAGCCCGCCATCACCGAGTGGGCCGTGCAGATGGTGCGCACCACCGACCCCGGCTGCTACATCGCGGCCTGCGAGGCGCTCGCCGCCTTCGACGTCCGCGAGGAACTGGGCCGGGTCGGCGTGCCCACCCTGGTCCTGGTCGGCTCCGACGACCAGGTCACCGGCCCCGCCGAGGCCCGCACCCTGGTCGCCGGCATCCCCGACGCCCGCCTCGCCGTCGTCCCGGGCGCCTCCCACCTGGTCCCGGTCGAGCAGCCGGCCGCCGTCACCGACCTGCTGGTGCGGCACTTCACCTCCGCCTGGCAGCCCGCCCAGGACCTCACCACCGGCCAGATGGCCATCCCGGCCGTCCAGCCGGCGCCGCCGGGCCCCGCCGCCCACGCCGTGCCCGTACCGCCGCAGGCCCAGGCGCCGGTGGCACCGCACGCCCAGGCGCCGCCCGTGACGGTGCCCGTACCGGCCCCCGTACCGGCCCCCGTGCCGCAGCAGGGCGGGCCCATCGCCGAGATCGCCCCGCCGGTCGTGCCGCCCCGGCCCGAGGAGCGGCCCGACCCGTACGAGGCCGGGCTCAAGGTCCGCCGGGACGTGCTCGGGGACGCCCACGTCGACCGGGCGCTCGCGCGGGCGGACGCCTTCGCGGGCGAATTCCAGGAGCTGGTCACCCGGTACGCCTGGGGCGAGGTCTGGGACCGCCCCGGACTGGACCGCCGCACCCGCAGTTGCGTCACCCTCGCCACCCTGGTCGCGGGCGGCCATCTGGACGACCTCGCCGTGCACACCCGGGCCGCGCTGCGCAACGGGCTCACCCCCGACGAGATCAAGGAAGTGCTGCTCCAGAGCGCCGTCTACTGCGGCGTGCCCGCGGCGAACGGCGCCTTCCGGGTGGCGCAGCAGGTCATCCGGGAGGAGACCACGCCGCCGAGGTGAGCGCGCGTCCGCCGCCGGCCGGGGTCCGGCGGCAGGATGGGGACATGAAGCTCACCAAGAAGTCGCACTCCTGCGTCCGCCTCGTCAAGGACGGGCGGACGCTCGTCCTTGACCCCGGCGGATTCAGCGAGGAGGACGCCGCCCTCGGCGCCGACGCCGTCCTCGTCACCCACGAGCACCCCGACCACTTCGACGAGCCGCGGCTGCGCGCCGCGATGGAGGACAACCCGGCCGCCCGGATCTGGACCCTCGCCTCGGTGGCGGAGCGGATCTCGGCGGCCTTCCCGGGCCGTGTGCACACCGTCGGGCACGGCGACACCTTCACCGCCGCAGGCTTCGACGTCCAGGTCCACGGCGAACTGCACGCCGTGATCCACCCGGACATCCCGCGCGTCACCAACATCGGCTTCCTCGTCGACGGCGGGAAGCTCTTTCACCCCGGCGACGCCCTCACCGTGCCGGACACCCCGGTGGAGACCCTGATGCTCCCGGTGATGGCCCCCTGGAACAAGATCTCCGAGGTGATCGACTACGTCCGGGAGGTCCGCCCGCAGCGCGCCTACGACGTCCACGACGCGCTCCTGACCGACCTCGCCCGCCCGATCTACGACCGCCAGATCGGGGAGCTGGGCGGCGCCGAGCACCTGCGCCTGACCTCGGGGGACTCCGTCCGCCTGGGATGACCCGGCCCCCGGCGACCGGGTGCGGGGGCACTGTCGGTGCCGCCGGGTAGGTTGGGACGCATGCGCATCGCCACCTGGAACGTCAACTCGATCACCGCCCGCCTGCCCCGGCTGCTGGCCTGGCTGGAGAGCAGCGGCACCGACGTGCTCTGCCTCCAGGAGGCCAAGGTCGCCGAGGAGCAGTTCCCCTTCGACGCGCTGCGCGAGCTGGGGTACGAGGCCGCGGTGCACGCCACCGGCCGGTGGAACGGGGTGGCGGTGCTCTCCCGCGTCGGCCTCGACGACGTGGTCAAGGGCCTGCCCGGCGACCCCGGGTTCGAGGGCGTCACCGAGCCCCGGGCCCTGGCGGCCACCTGCGGCCCGGTCCGCGTCTGGTCGGTCTACGTGCCCAACGGCCGCGAGGTGGAGCACGCCCACTACGCGTACAAGCTCCAGTGGTTCGAGGCGCTGCGCGCGGCCGTCGCCGGTGACGCCGCCGGCAGCCGCCCCTTCGCCGTCCTCGGCGACTACAACGTGGCGCCGACCGACGACGACGTCCACGACCCCGCCGCCTTCGAGGGCTCCACCCACGTCACCCCCGCCGAGCGCGCCGCCCTCGCCTCGCTGCGCGGGACCGGACTCTCCGACGTCGTGCCCCGCCCGCTCAAGTACGACCAGCCGTTCACGTACTGGGACTACCGCCAGCTCTGCTTCCCCAAGAACCGCGGCATGCGCATCGACCTGGTCTACGGGAACGCGCCGTTCGCCAAGGCCGTCACCGACGCCTATGTGGACCGCGAGGAGCGCAAGGGCAAGGGCGCCTCCGACCACGCCCCGGTCGTGGTGGACCTCGACATCGCGCAGTGAGCTGGGCCACGCTGCGTGCGCCCTCCCGCGCGCCGGGTGTGCGCGGGGCGGGACAAATGACAGTCTGGAGGTATGAAAGTCCCCTTCCCGGGCAAGCGGCGCACTGAGCGCATGGCCCCCGACCTCGACGGCGTCGCCGAACTGCTCGCGGAGTGCGACCTGTTGCGCGACCAGGCGGCGCGGGAGGGGGTCCGACTCGACGACACGGCGGCCTCGTTGGAGCGGCTCGACCAGATGCTGCCGCGCTGGCGGACCGATCCGGACATCCTGCCGTGGCTCGGCAGCGACGCCGGGCTGTACCTGGGCACGGTCATCGTGCGCACCGTGCCCGGCGCCGGCTGGCGGCTGCGCCCCGACGGGCAGTTCGTGGTCCGGCTCGCCTCCGGGCGGGAGTGCGACGTGGTGACGTCCGGCCAGGAGTGGGCCGTTGACGGCGTGCCGGAACTCTCCCAGTTCTACGCCTCGGTGGCCGGTCCCTGACCGGCGCCACCGAGGCGTGAGCGCCCGGAACCGGGCGGGTCAGGCGAAGACGGAGACGCCGTAGAGGGCGAACAGCAGCAGGTGCGCCGCCCCTTGGGGGGCGGTCACCCGCCGTCCGGAGAACGTGACGAGCGTGAGCAGCAGCGTCGCCCCGAGCAGGAGGAGGCCGGCGGGGCCCTCGGCGAGGACGACGCTCTGTCCGGTGAGCAGACCGATCGTCAGCACGGAGGGGATGGTCAGGCCGACCGTCGAGACCAGGGCGCCGTGACAGAGGTTGCTCACCCGCTGGATCTCCCCGCCCAGCGCGGCGCGGATCGTGGTGATCGTCTCGGGCAGGAACACGATCATGGCGATGAGGACACCCGTCGTCGCCACCGGTGCCCCGGCCCGGCCGAGTCCGTCGTCGAGCCGCGCGGTCATGTCGTGGGAGAGCAGCACGATCGGCACTACGGTCACCACCAGCAGCACGGTCCGGGCGACGATCTCCGACCGGTGACGGGCCGGCACGCCGAGAGGCCCGAGCCCCGGCCGGCCGGACTCCTCCGCGTCCGGAGCGCCCACGGATCGGCCCGCGGTGACCTCCTGGAAGTCGGCGCGTCGCGCCCCCGTCTGCCGGTGCAGGAAGAACCCGTACAGGACCACCGTGAGGACGATGACCGGGACCGCCTGCCCCGAGGTGTAGCCGCCCTCCGTGCCGACGAGGCCGGGGAGCGCGAAGGCGATGACGAGGAGGACCAGGAGCAGCGTCAGGTAGGCCGAGACACCGGCGCGGTTGGGCCGCAGGTCGCGGTGGCGAAGGCCCCCGGCGAGCAGCGCCGCGCCGATGACGAGGTTGAGGATGATCATCGACACGGCCATGACGGAGTCACGGGCGATGGTGGCGTGCTCACCCGGGCCCAGCATGACGGCGGAGATGAGGATGACCTCGATCAGCATGATCGAGAGGGTGAGCACCAGGGTGCCGTAGGGCTCCCCGAGCCGGCGCGCGAGGTGCTCGGCCTGGGTGACCACCCCGAAGGCGCAGACGACGATCACCGCGACGATCCCCGCGAGCACCGCCCACAGCACCGGGGTCGGCAGGGGCCCGGCGAGCGCGGGAGCGGCGAACAGGACGGTGAGGAACGCACCCCACCCGAGGACGGGCCGGAAGACCGCCGTCGGCGTGAGGACGGTACGGAAGGTGAAGGGGGCGGGCACGGAGATCAGCCCGTTTCTGCTGGGTCGTCCCTGCTCGCAACGTACCGGCGGGTCGTCCCGCCGGCATCTTCCCGCCCCATGATACCTCGCGCCCCCACGGCCTCCCGGGGCCCCGCACGGCGGAGACCGGCGGGCCCCGCGCGCGGCGGGGCCCTACGCGTCCGCGGCCGGTTCCTGGCCGGTGGTGGTCGTCTCCCGGCCGCGGGAGCGGGTCGCGCGGCGGCGGGGCGCGGCCGGCGTGGTGGTGGGCTCGGGGTCCTCGGCGCCCTCCGGCAGGGGGGTGGTCGCGGCGCGGGTGACGTCTCCGACCAGTTCGACCACGTCGGGGCCGTACGCCTGGGAGTTGACGACCTTCAGCAGCAGGACGAAGGGGCCCTGGCCGTGCTTGCGGGCGAGGCGGGCGTGGTGCCGGGCGAGGTAGCGGGTGGCCGCCTGGTTGGTGATCGCCCGCTGTCCGCAGAAGAGGAACACCGGCCGCGCGTCCGGCCGGTCGCCCGCGGTGAGCCGGGCCAGGAGCACGTACTCGGTGACCCCCTGCTCCATCAAGTACCGTTCCGCGCCGATCCGGAAGGCCGCGCGCTCCGGTCCCGGCTGCGCGTCCACGTTGACCCGCACCCCGGGCAGCATGGCCGACATGTGGGCCGCCATCCGCCGGTTCGAGCCGGGCCCGCCCACACAGAACTCCGTGCGCTCCCCGAAGCCCTGGTCCACCAGGTCCTGCGTGACCATCCGGAAGTTGGCCCCGCACTCCTTGACCAGGGCGGCCAGCTCCAGCAGCGCGAACACGTCGAAGCGGTGTACCGCCGGCTCGCCCGCGGACGGGTCCCGGTTGACGACGAGCAGCGCGTCGGAGTGGTCCGGCAGCCCGAAGAACGCCTGCTTGCGGCGGAGCCGGCGCCTCCAGAGGTAAGTGCGGGCGAGCCAGCCCAGCGTGGCGCTGATGCCCGCGGCTATCAGGCCCAGCACGATGTTGCGTACGTCCTCGGTCATGTGCGCGCATGCTAGCGGTCGCCGCCCGGACCGTCTCCGACGGCCCCCTGACGCGCTCATGACGATGAATTAAGCTGCCCGAACCGGCTGCCCCTGGAGGTGCGATGCGTCGCCCTGTCGTACGGAATCTGACGGTCCTGGCGGTCTCGGCCGCCGTGCTCTCGGTGGGGGCCGCCCCGCCGGGCGCGCGAGGCGGCCCCGCCGTCCAGAAAACCCCGGTCGCCGTCGGCTACGGAGGCGCGGTCTCCAGCGTCGACGCCGACGCCTCCGCCGCCGGGATCGAGATCCTGCGCAAGGGCGGCAACGCCGTCGACGCCGCCGTGGCCACCGCCGCCGCGCTCGGCGTCACCGAGCCCTACTCCGCCGGCATCGGCGGGGGCGGCTACCTCGTGTACTACGACGCCCGCACCCGCGCCGTGCACACGATCGACGGCCGCGAGAGGGCCCCGCTCGACGCCGACGAGGGCCTGTTCCTGGAGGACGGGAGGCCCCTCCCCTTCGCCGACGCCGTCACCAGCGGCCTCGCCGTCGGCACCCCCGGCACGCCCGCCACCTGGCAGAAGGCCCTCGACACCTGGGGCAGCCGCTCGCTCGCCTCGGTGCTGAAACCGGCCGAGCGGCTGGCCGCCGACGGCTTCACCGTCGACGAGACCTTCCGCTCCCAGACCGCCGCCAACGAGGAGCGCTTCCGCCGCTTCCCCGACACCGCCGCGCTGTTCCTGCCCGGCGGACGCCTCCCGGCCGTCGGCTCCACCCTCAAGAACCCCGATCTGGCCCGCACCTACCGGCAGTTGGGCCGCGAGGGCGCGCGGGCCGTCTACCGGGGCGCGATCGGCGAGGACATCGTCGCCACCGTCGGCAAGCCGCCGGTCGACCCGGCCTCCGGCTGGAACGCCCGCCCCGGCACACTGGACTCCGCCGACCTCGCCGCCTACCGCGCCAAGCTCCAGGCGCCCACCCGCACCACCTACCGCGGCCTGAGCGTCCACTCCATCGCCCCCTCGTCCTCCGGCGGCACCACCGTCGGCGAGGCGCTCAACATCCTGGAGCGCACCGACCTGAAGGCCGCGAGCCAGGAGCGGTACCTGCACCGCTTCGTCGAGGCGAGCCGCATCGCCTTCGCCGACCGCGGACGCTGGGTCGGCGACCCGGCCTTCGAGTCCGTGCCCACCCGGGAACTCCTCTCCCGGCGGCACGCCGACGCCCGCGCCTGCCTCATCCGGGACGACGCGGTGCTCACCAGCCCGCTCGCCCCCGCCGACCCCCGCCACCCCGTCCCCTGCGCGCGCGGCGGCAAGGCCGTCCCGACGACGTACGAGGGCGAGAGCACCACCCACCTGACGGTCGCCGACCGGTGGGGCAACGTCGTCGCCTACACCCTCACCATCGAGCAGACCGGCGGCAGCGGCATCACCGTGCCGGGACGCGGCTTCCTGCTCAACAACGAGCTGACCGACTTCTCGTTCGCCCCCGCCGACCCCGCCGTGCACGACCCGAACCTGCCCGGCCCCGGCAAGCGGCCCCGCTCCTCGATCGCGCCGACCATCGTGCTCGACCGGCACGACCGGCCCGTCCTCGCGCTCGGCTCGCCCGGCGGCGCCACCATCATCACCACCGTGCTCCAGACCCTCACCGGCGTCGTCGACCGCGGACTGCCGCTCGTCGACGCCATCGCCGCCCCGCGCGCCAGCCAGCGCAACGCCGCCCGCACCGAACTCGAACCCGGCCTCTACGACAGCCCGTCGCGCGCCCGGCTGGAAGCGCTCGGGCACGCCTTCACCCGCAACCCCGAGATCGGCGCGGCCACCGCCGTGCAGCGGCTGCCCGACGGCAGGTGGCTGGCCGCCGCCGAGCGGGAGCGGCGCGGCGGCGGCTCCGCGATGGTGGTCCGGCCCACCCGGTAGCCGGCGTCAGGAGGAGGCGGGGACGGCCGGGTCCTCGGTGCGAAACGCCAGCCGGCCGTCCTCGACCTCGACCGTGACCCGGCCGCCCTCGGAGATCCGTCCGTCCAGCAGCAGCCGGGAGAGCTGGTTGTCGACCTCGCGCTGGATGGTGCGGCGCAGCGGCCGGGCCCCGTACTCGGGCTGGTAGCCGCGCTCGGCGAGCCAGTCGACGGCCCCGTCGGTGAAGTCGACGGTGATGTCCTGGGCGCGCACCATGCGCCGGGTCCGTTCCAGCAGCAGGCCGGTGATCTGCCGCAACTGCTCCCCGCTGAGCCGCCGGAAGACGACGATCTCGTCGATGCGGTTGAGGAACTCGGGCCGGAAGTGCTCGCGCAGCGGGCGCAGCACCTGTTCGCGCCGGGCCTCCTCGTCCGCGTCCGAGCCGCCCGCGCCGAAGCCGATGCCGGCCCCGCGCCGGCCGATCACGTCGGAGCCGAGGTTGCTGGTCATCACGACGACCGTGTTGGAGAAGTCGACGGTGCGGCCCTGGGAGTCGGTCAGGCGCCCGTCGTCGAGCACCTGGAGCAGGATGTTGAAGACGTCCGGGTGCGCCTTCTCCACCTCGTCCAGCAGGAGCAGCGAGTACGGGTGCCGGCGCACCACCTCGGTGAGCTGGCCGGCCTCCTCGTGCCCGACGTAGCCGGGCGGGGCGCCGACCAGCCGGCTGACGGTGTGCCGCTCCTGGTACTCGCTCATGTCGAGGCGGACCATGCGGTCCTCGCTGCCGAAGAGCGCCTCGGCCAGCGCGCGGGCCAGCTCGGTCTTGCCGACGCCGGTCGGCCCGAGGAAGAGGAAGCTGCCGATGGGCCGGTCCGGACCGGAGAGCCCGGCGCGCGAGCGCAGCACCGCGTCGGAGACGACCCGTACCGCCTCGTCCTGGCCGACGACCCGTTCGTGCAGGTGCTCCTCCAGGCCGAGCAGGCGGTCCTTCTCCTCCTGGGTGAGGCTGCTGACCGGGATGCCGGTCTGCCGGGACACCACCTCGGCGACGGCCTCGGTGCCGACCACCAGGTTCAGCCCCTCGTCGGCCTCCCCGTCGCCGGTCTCCTCGGAGATCCGCCGGCGCAGTTCGGCGACCCGGTCGCGCAGCCGCATGGCCTCCTCGTACCGCTCGTCCGCGACCGCCTGGTCCTTGTCCCGGGTGAGCTGCTCGGCCTCGCGCTCCATGGCCCGTACGTCGCTGCCCCGGGTCCGCGAGCGCAGCCGCACCCGGGCGCCGGCCTGGTCGACGAGGTCGATGGCCTTGTCGGGCAGGCGCCGGTCGGTGAGGTAGCGGTCGGAGAGCCCGACGGCCGCGACCAGCGCCTCGTCGGTGTAGCGGACCTGGTGGTGGGCCTCGTAGCGGTCGCGCAGCCCGCGCAGGATCTCGATGGCGTCCTCGGGGGTCGGCTCGGGCACCAGGATGGGCTGGAAGCGGCGGGCGAGGGCGGCGTCCTTCTCGATCCTGCGGTACTCCTCCAGGGTCGTGGCGCCCACGACGTGCAGCTCGCCCCGGGCGAGGGCGGGCTTGAGGATGTTGCCCGCGTCCATCGACCCGCTCTCGCCGCCACCGCCGGCGCCGACCACGGTGTGCAGTTCGTCGATGAAGACGACGAGTTGCCCGGAGTGGGCGGCGATCTCGCCGACGATGGTGTTCAGCCGCTCCTCGAAGTCGCCCCGGTAGCGGGTGCCGGCGACCACGCCGGTCAGGTCCAGCGCGATCACCCGCCGCCCGGTCAGCACGTCCGGCACGTCGCCGTCGGCGATGCGCTGGGCCAGCCCCTCGACGACGGCGGTCTTGCCGACCCCGGCGTCGCCGATCAGCACGGGGTTGTTCTTGCCGCGCCGGGACAGCACCTCCACGGTCTGCTCGATCTCGTCGTCGCGCCCGATCACCGGGTCGATCCGGCCCTGCCGGGCGAGGTCGGTCAGGTCGCGCCCGTACTTGTCCAGGGTCGGCGTGTTCGTGGCGCGGGGCCCCTCGGGTCGGGCCCGCGCCCCGTCCGGGGCCTCCTGCGGCAGCGCCCCGGGCGTGAACCGGGCCGCGTTCAGGATGTGCCCGGCGGCCGAGTCCGGGTTGGCGGCCAGGGCGCCGAGCACGTGCTCGGGGCCGATGTGGCCGGTGCCGGAGGCGCGGGCCAGCTCGTGCGCGTCCAGCAGGGCCCGCTTGACCGCCGGGGTCAGCGACAGCGAGGTCGGCGGCGGGGCCTCGCCGGGGGCGTGCTGCGCCGGGCCGGTCCGCTCGTCGATCTGCGTCGCCAGCGAGTCGGGGTCGGCGCCGGCCCGGCTGAGCAGGCTGCGGGTGGGCTCGGCGGTGAGCGCGGCCCGCAGCAGGTGCTCGGTGTCCAGGTCCCGGCTGCCGTGCTCGGCCGCGTACTGGGCGGCGCCGCGCACCAGCTCCCGGGCGGGCTGGCTGAGCAGCCGGCCGATGTCGATCTGCCGGGGTCGCGGCCCGCCGAAGAAGCGTGCCAGGAACTCCGCGAACGGGTCGCCCTCCGGGCCCATGAAGCCGCTGCTCATCGTTCCGGTCCCTCCGCTGCCTCGCTGATCGGCGTGCCGGGGCCGGGTAACCCGGTCGGGCCGCGCCCATGCCCAACATGACACGGTCTGTTCCACCGGGCACGCCGGGCGGGGGGAGCGGCGGCGGGGCGGGGTCGGCCGGGCCCGGCGGGCGGGGAGCGGTGGCGGGGCCGGGGGCGGCCGGGCAGGGACCGGTGGTGCGCGGTGTCGGCCGGGCAGCCCGGCATCCGGGCCCGCCGGGCCGGGGCGCGGCGGCAGGGCCGGGTCAGCCGTCGGCGCGGGCCGTCAGCACCCGGGGACCGGCCTCGGTGATCGCCACCGTGTGCTCGGCGTGGGCGGCGCGCGAGCCGTCGTCGGTGCGCAGCGTCCAGCCGTCGGGGGCGGTGTGCCAGGCGTCGGTGCCGCCGCCGATGAGCATGGGCTCGATGGCGAGGACCATCCCGGCGCGCAGCGGCAGCCCCCGGCCGGGCCGGCCCTCGTTCGGGACCTCCGGGTCCTCGTGCATCCGGCGGCCGATGCCGTGCCCGCCGAAGCCGTCCGGCACGCCGTACCCGGCCGCGCGGCAGACCGTGCCGACGGCGTGGGCGATGTCGCCGATCCGGTTGCCGACGACGGCGGCGGCGATGCCGGCCGCGAGGGCCCGCTCGGCGGTGGCGACGAGGTCCAGGTCGGCGGGGCGCGGGGTGCCCACCACGAGGCTGAGCGCCGAGTCGCCGGCCCAGCCGCCCAGGGTGGCGCCGCAGTCCAGGGAGAGCAGGTCGCCGTCGCGCAGCCGGTAGTCGTCCGGGACGCCGTGCACGATCGCGTCGTTCACCGAGGCGCAGAGCACGGCGGGGAAGGGGACCGGCGCGAAGGAGGGCCGGTAGCCGAGGAACGGTGATCCGGCCCCCGCCTCCCGCAGCACCTCCCGCGCCACCTCGTCCAGCTCCCGCAGCGAGACGCCGACCCGGGCGGCGTGGCGTGCGGCGGTCAGGGCCCGCGCGACGACCTGTCCGGCCTCGTGCATGGCGTCGATCGATTCTTTCGTCTTCAGTTCCACCATGCCCATTACTATACCGGTATTTGAATTGGGGGCCGACGGGAACCCGGTATTAGAATGACGCCATGGTGCGCACCCCCCTGACCCCGGAAGAGCGTGAGCGCGGCGAGCGGCTCGGGCGGCTGCTGCGGGCCGCCCGCGGCGACCGCAGCATGCCGTGCGTCGCGTCCGAGGCCGGTGTCTCCGCCGAGACCCTGCGCAAGATCGAGACCGGGCGGGCACCCACCCCCGCCTTCTTCACCGTGGCCGCCCTGGCCCGCGCCCTCGGCCTCTCCCTCGACGAACTGGCCGCCGACTGCGCCCTCACCGGGCCGGAGCGCCTGTCCGCCTGAGCGCCGCGCCGGGGTGGGGCCGGTACGACCCTGCCCGTCCGGCGCCGGGCCCTACGGCCCTGCCCGCCCGGCGCCGGGAGCGCCCGCCCCGTCCGCCGCCCGCCCGCGCCCCAGTCCGCCGGAGTCCCCGTCCGCCCAACGGAGCAGGGGGCGTGCTCCCGGCGGCCCAGCGCTCGGCCACCGGGGTGTGAAATCCGGCCGACACCGCGGCGTGGCGGAGATGGTCTTGGCAACCCCGCCCGTTGCGCCTACGTTCGTCCCTCTACGGCCCGCCCACGGGCAAGGCTCTGGCGTCGTGTCGAAGGGGCACCCTCATGGCCAACGTCGTACGTGCCGCCCTGGTCCAGGCGACCTGGACCGGGGACACCGAGTCCATGCTGGCGAAACACGAGGAGCACGCCCGCGAGGCCGCCCGGCGCGGCGCGCGGGTCATCGGCTTCCAGGAGGTCTTCAACGCCCCCTACTTCTGCCAGGTCCAGGACCCCGCGCACCACCGCTGGGCCGAGGCCGTCCCCGACGGGCCCACCGTGACCCGCATGAGCCGGCTGGCCCGCGAGACCGGCATGGTCGTCGTCGTCCCGGTCTTCGAGACCGAACAGCCCGGCTTCCACTACAACACCGCGGCCGTGATCGACGCCGACGGCGACTACCTCGGCAAGTACCGCAAGCACCACATCCCCCAACTCCCCGGCTTCTGGGAGAAGTACTACTTCCGCCCCGGCAACCTCGGCTGGCCCGTCTTCGACACCGCCGCCGGCCGGATCGGCGTCTACATCTGCTACGACCGGCACTTCCCCGAAGGCTGGCGCCAACTCGGCCTCGCCGGAGCGCAGTTGGTCTACAACCCGTCGGCCACCCACCGCGGCCTCTCCTCCCACCTGTGGAGGCTGGAACAGCCCGCGGCGGCCGTCGCCAACCAGTACTTCGTCGCCGCCATCAACCGCGTCGGCATCGAGGAGTACGGCGACAACGACTTCTACGGCTCCTCCTACTTCGCCGACCCGCGCGGACGCCTCGTCGGCGACCCGGCCTCCGACACCGAGGAGGAACTCCTCGTCCGCGACCTCGACTTCGGCCTCGTCGACGAGGTGCGCCGCGAGTGGGCCTTCTACCGCGACCGCCGGCCCGACGCCTACGAAGGGCTGGTGCGCCCGTGAACCGCGATCTGCTCGGCCGTCACCGGTCCGTCCTGCCCGACTGGCTCGCCCTCTACTACGAGGAGCCCCTGGAGATCACCCACGGCGAGGGCCGCCACGTCTGGGACGCCGCCGGCCGCCGCTACCTCGATTTCTTCGGCGGCATCCTCACCACCATGACCGCGCACGCCCTGCCCGAGGTCACCAAGGCCGTCGGCGACCAGGCCGGGCGCGTCCTGCACACCTCCACGCTCTACCTCAACCGGCCCATGGTCGACCTCGCCGAGCGCGTCGCCCACCTGAGCGGCATCCCCGACGCCCGCGTCTTCTTCACCACCTCCGGCACCGAGGCCAACGACACCGCCCTGCTGCTCGCCACCACCCACCGGCGCAGCAACACGGTGCTGGCGATGCGCAACGGCTACCACGGCCGCTCCTTCTCCTCCGTCGGCGTCACCGGCAACCGAGGCTGGTCCCCGACCTCCCTCTCGCCGCTCCAGACCCTCTACGTGCACGGCGGCGTCCGCACCCGCGGCCCCTTCGCCCACCTGGACGACCGGGAGTTCATCGCGGCCTGCGTCCGGGACCTGGAGGACCTGCTCGGCCACACCCGCGCCCCGGCCGCGCTGATCGCCGAGCCGGTCCAGGGCGTCGGCGGCTTCACCTCCCCGCCCGACGGGCTCTACGCCGCCTTCCGCGAGGTGCTGCGCGAGCGGGGCATCCTGTGGATCGCCGACGAGGTGCAGACCGGCTGGGGCCGCACCGGCGACCACTTCTGGGGATGGCAGGCCCACGGCCGCAGCGGCCCGCCCGACATCGTCACCTTCGCCAAGGGCCTCGGCAACGGCATGTCCGTCGGCGGCGTCATCGCCCGCGCCGAGATCATGAACTGCCTGGACGCCAACAGCATCTCCACCTTCGGCGGCACCCAGGTCACCATGGCGGCCGGCCTCGCCAACCTCGCCTACCTGCTGGAACACGACCTCCAGGGCAACGCCCGCCGCGTCGGCGGCCTGCTCATCGAACGGCTGCGGGCCGTCGCCGCCCAGGTGCCGCACGTCCGCGAGGTACGCGGACGCGGACTGATGATCGGCGTCGAACTGGTCCGCCCCGGCACCGACGAGGCCGACCACGAGGCCGCCTCCGCCGTCCTGGAGGCGGCCCGCGCCGGCGGACTGCTCATCGGCAAGGGCGGCGGCCACGCCACCAGCGCCCTGCGCATCGCCCCGCCGCTCTCCCTCACCGTCGCCGAGGCCGAGGAGGGCGCCGCCGTCCTCGAAGACGCCCTGCGCGGCCTGTGACACCCCGCGGTCTGTGACACCCCGCGGCCGTCCCGACAGGAGGCACGAGCCATGAGCAGCAGCACCCTCGTCCGCGGCGGCCTCGTCGTCACCGCCTCCGACGAGACGCACGCCGACGTCCTCGTCGAGGACGGCCGCGTCGCCGCCCTCGCCGCGGCGGGCACCCCGGCCGCCGCCGCCCTCACCGCCGACCGGGTCATCGACGCCACCGGCAAGTACGTCGTCCCGGGCGGGGTGGACGCCCACACCCACATGGAGATGCCCTTCGGCGGCACCCAGGCGTCCGACACCTTCGAGACCGGCACCCGCGCCGCAGCCTGGGGCGGCACCACCACCATCGTCGACTTCGCCATCCAGACCCCCGGCCGCTCCCTGCGCGAGGGACTGGACGCCTGGCACGCCAAGGCCGAGGGCGTCTGCGCCGTCGACTACGCCTTCCACATGATCGTCTCCGATGTGCGGGAGGAGACGCTCGCCGAGATGGACCTGCTGGTGGCGGAGGGCGTCACCTCGTTCAAGCAGTTCATGGCCTACCCCGGCGTCTTCTACAGCGACGACGGCCGCATCCTGCGCGCCATGCAGCGCGCCGCCGGCAACGGCGGGCTGATCATGATGCACGCCGAGAACGGCATCGCCATCGACGTCCTCGTCGAACAGGCCCTCGCCCGCGGCGACACCGACCCGCGCCACCACGGCGAGGTCCGCAAGGCCCTGCTGGAGGCCGAGGCCACCCACCGCGCCATCCGCCTCGCCGAGGTCGCCGGGGCGCCCCTGTACGTCGTGCACGTCTCCGCCCGCGAGGCCCTCGACGAACTGGTCCGCGCCCGCGACCGGGGCCTGCCCGTCTTCGGCGAGACCTGCCCCCAGTACCTCTTCCTCACCGCCGACCGGCTCGCCGACCCCGGTTTCGAGGGCGCCAAGTACGTGTGCAGCACGCCGCTGAGGCCCCAGGAGCACCAGGACGCCCTGTGGCGGGGACTGCGCACCGACGACCTCCAGGTGGTCTCCACCGACCACTGCCCCTTCTGCTTCGCCGGCCAGAAGGAACTGGGCCGCGACGACTTCTCCCGCATCCCCAACGGGATGCCGGGCGTCGAGAACCGCATGGACCTGCTGCACCAGGCCGTCGTCGAGGGCCGGATCACCCGCCGCCGCTGGATCGAGATCGCCTGCGCCGCCCCGGCCCGCATGTTCGGGCTCTACCCGCGCAAGGGGACCCTCGCACCGGGCTCCGACGCCGACCTGGTCGTCTACGACCCCCGGGCCGAGCACGTCGTCTCCGCCCGCACCCACCACATGAACGTCGACTACTCGCCGTACGAGGGCCGCCGGCTCACCGGGCGGGCCGAGACCGTCCTCTCCCGCGGCGAACCCGTCGTCACCGCCGGCCGCTACACCGGGCGCCCCGGCCACGGCGTCTACCTGCCGCGTTCCACCTGCCAGTACCTCGCCTAGGAACGGTGCCATGGACTTCGGACTCGTCCTCCAGACCGACCCGCCCGCCTCCCGGGTCGTCTCCCTCATGCGGCGGGCCGAGCGCAACGGCTTCACCCACGGCTGGACCTTCGACTCCTGCGTGCTGTGGCAGGAACCGTACGTGATCCACAGTCAGATCCTGGCCCACACCGAGCGGCTGAGGGTCGGCCCGATGGTGACCAACCCGGCCACCCGCGCCTGGGAGGTGACCGCCTCCACCTTCGCCACCCTCAACGACATGTACGGCAACCGCACCGTCTGCGGCATCGGCCGCGGCGACTCCGCGATGCGGGTGGCCGGCCGCAGCCCCGTGACCCTGGCCACCGTCAGCGAGGCCATGAAGGTCATCCGGGCGCTGGCCCGGGGCGAGCGGGCCGACCTCGGCGACGGCACCTCCGTCGCCTTCCCCTGGGTCCGCCCCGGCGCCGAACTGCCCGTGTGGATGGCCGCGTACGGGCCGAAGGCGCTCAGGACGGCCGGCGAGGAGGCCGACGGGTTCATCCTCCAGCTCGCCGACCTCTACCTCACCGAGTCGATGGTCCGCACCGTCCGCGAGGCCGCCGCCGCGGCCAGCCGGGACCCGTCCGAGGTGACGGTCTGCGTCGCCGCCCCCGCCTACGTCACCGAGGACGACTCGCCCGCCGCGCTCGCCCACGCCCGCGAGCAGTGCCGCTGGTTCGGCGGCATGGTCGGCAACCACGTGGCCGACCTGGTCGCCCGCTACGGCACCCACTCCGCCGCCGTCCCCGGCGAACTCACCGACTACATCGCCGCCCGCGAGGGCTACGACTACGCCCACCACGGGCGCAGCGGCAACCCGGACACCCGGTTCGTGCCCGACGCCGTCGTCGACCGGTTCTGCGTGATCGGCCCGGTCGAACGGCACGTCGAGAAGCTGACCGCGCTGCGCGCCCTCGGCGTCGACCACTTCGCCCTGTACGACATGCACGACGCCCAGGAAGCCGTCATCGACGCCTACGGCAGCCACGTGATCCCGGCCGTGGGCGGCTGACCCGCGACGGTCCGGAGGCTCAGGACTGGGCGGCCGTCAGCGCGGCCACCGCCTCCTTCGCGGCCTGGATGGCCCCCTTGTTGATCACGTCGGTGGCGGGGGCCTTCCCGCTCTCGAAGTCGCTGCCGTTGTAGGTGATCATCACCAGCGCGTTGGCGGCGCGGACCAGCACCGTGCCCTCGCGGGTCTCCTGCTTGTCCTCCGTGGTGAGGTTGACCACCGAGTACGCCTCGTCGCCCAGCCCCGGGACCTCGCCGCCGCCGCCGCGGTCGGCGACCCGCTCCTTGTACGACTTGCCGGCCGCCTCGTCGGTGGCCATCACCTCGTAGGAGACGTCGAGCCAGCGGTAGTCGAACCCCTTGAGCGCGTTCCACGAGCAGGTGCGGCGCACCTTCGTGTCGGTGGAGGGGATCTCCTTGCCGTCGGTCTTCGCGCCCGGCACCAGCGACGTGATCGTCTTCTCGGCGAGCACGCCGCACGGCGCGGGCGCGGCGGCATGGGTCTTGGTCACGGCCTCCGTCGCCGGGGCCGACGGGGACTGCGAAGCCTCGGGCTCGGGCGGTCGCTCACGCTCGGCGGCCGGTCTCGTCTCCGGCCCGGACGACAGGGCCCAGCCGGCCGTGGCGAGCACGGCGACCGGGGCGAGACGCGCGGTGAGGGCGAGGGGCAGGGGAAGAGAACGCACGGCGCACTTCTCGTGGGGGATGGTGCGGAGTGGGGTCCGCACAGCGGACGGGACGCCAGTCTCACACGAGACCCGGTGGGGCGGAAGGGCCAACTCGGACCGTGCCCGCGCGGTGACGCAGACGCACCCCGAAGCCCCCGGACGGATGCCCCCGGACCGTCACAGACCGGCGCGAACACCGCCGCGACGGCCGGGCGCGGGCGCCCGTCAGGGGACCCGGGCTGTCCACCGGGGAGAGGAGAACTTCTCCCGCGCCAGCTCGTGGGCGCGCGCCAGCTCGTCCTCGCTCACCTCGCCCTCGGTCAGCCCGTACCGGGCGGCGAAGGAGGCGACCATGCGGTCGATCACCGCCTCGCGGGGCAGGCCGGTCTGCCGGCGCAGCGGGTCCACCCGCTTCTTCGCGCTGCCGATGCCCTTGCCGGACAGCTTCTCCCGCCCGATGCGCAGCACCTCCAGCATCTTGTCCGCGTCGATGTCGTACGACATCGTCACGTGGTGCAGTACGGCGCCGGGGCGGCCCGCGTGCCCCACCATCCGCTTCTGGGCCGCGCCCGCGATCTTGCCCTGGTCGGTGGCGATGTCGTTCAGCGGCTGGTACCAGGCGCGGATGCCCATCTCGCCGAGGGCGCCGAGCACCCAGTCGTCGAGGTAGGCGTAGCTGTCCTGGAAGGAGAGGCCCTGCACCAGGGACTCGGGCACGGAGAGCGAGTAGGTGATGGTGTTGCCCGGTTCCACGAACATGGCGCCGCCGCCGGAGATCCGGCGCACCACCTCGACGCCGTGGCGGGCGGCGCCCTCGGGGTCCACCTCGTTGCGCAGCGACTGGAAACTGCCGATGATCACGGCGGGGGAGGCCCACTCCCACACGCGCAGCGTCGGCGGGCGCAGCCCCGCGGCGACCTCGGCGGTGAGCACCTCGTCCAGCGCCATGTGCAGCGCCGGCGGCTGCGGTCCCTCGCGGACGAGCTGCCAGTCGTAGTCGGTCCAGTCGGTGGCCTGGGCCAGCGCGCGGCGCACCGCGACGGCGACGCCCTCCGGCGTCAGCCCGTACATCACGGTGCCCTCGGGCAGCGCCGCCTCGATCCGCGCGGCCAGCCCCGCCGCGTCGGTGTCGGCCGGCACGCCCTCCAGCGCGCGGTTGACCGCGTCGAGCGCCTCGTCCGGCTCCAGGAAGAAGTCACCGGCCACGCGCGCGTGCTGCAGCACGCCGTCCTCGGCCTCCACGTCGACGACGACCAGCTTGCCGCCGGGGACCTTGTACTCACCGTGCACTGTCCTGCCTCCGTTCCCGCACCCCCCTCAACCGCGCGGGCGATCACGGTGTTCCCGCGGGCTCCGCCTCCGGATCGCGCACGGGCACGGTCAGCCGGACCTCGGTGCCGCCGCCCGGCACGGCCCGCAGCAGCAGGCCGGCGCCGATCAGCAGGGCCCGCTCGCGCATGCCGCGGATGCCGGCGCCCTCGGCGGTGTCGTCGATGCCGCTGCCGTTGTCGCGCACGCTCAGCTCCAGGGCGCCCTCGGTGCGCTCCAGGGTGAGGTCGACGCGGGTGGCGCCGGCGTGCCGGGCGGCGTTGGTGAGGCTCTCCTGGGCGACCCGGTACAGGACCAGGTCGGCGTTGTCGCCGAGGGCGGGCAGCCGGGGCTCGATGTGGTGCCGCACGGAGAGCGAGGGCCCGGTGAACTCGGCCGCGAGGGAGCGCAGCGCGCTGGCCAGGCCCAGCTCCTCCAGCACGCCGGGGAGCAGGCGGCGGGCGATGCGGCGGATCTCGTCCAGGCTGGCCCGGGTGGACTCCTGCACCTGGTGGAGCTGTTCCCGTACGGGGTCGGGGGCGCGGTCCGCGACGCGCTTGAGGTCGAGCAGGACGGCGGCGAGGGTCTGGCCGACCTCGTCGTGCAGCTCCTGGGCGACCCGGTGGCGCTCGGACTCCTGGGCGGTCAGGGCGCGGGCGGCGCTGGAGGCGCGCTCGGCCTCCAGCCGGTCGATCATCGTGTTGAAGGTGGCGATCAGCTCGGCGATCTCGCCGTGGCCGTCGACGGCCGGCCGGGCCCGGGGCCGCAGCAGGTCGGTGGTGGTCATGGTGCGCCTGAGCTGCCGCAGCGGGCCGAGGCCGATGCGGAGCAGTACCGCGTTGGCGATCAGGATCACGGCCAGGCCGACCGTGAGGATCGCCGCCTCGGTGAGCAGCACGGGTGTCGACACGGTGACCGGTCCCAGCAGCAGCGCGGTGGCCGTGACCAGCACCACCGCGTTGAAGAGGGAGATCCTCCAGAACAAGGGCACCTCGTACCGCCTTCCCTGACACGTCCCTGCTCCGACCGCCGCCTGCGCGACGGTCCGACCCAGATTGGGTGCCGCGAGCGCCGGGGTCCATCGGTCCTGGTACCCATTTCTCCCCGTTTCCGCTGACCACGGCCCTGATCTACAGGTCGGGTACGCACGTAATTGGGTGGCGTCCCCAATGGTGGGGGGTGGGGGCTTCGGGCGAGGGTGTAGGCAATCCCCCTTTCCGGCCCAGTGAGTGTCCTTGCGGCGGCCGCCGCTTCGTGACGCCCTCGTCTGGTGCTCCCCGGTTCTCGACGGCCGTACCGCCCGCGGCCCGCCTCCCCTCGCGGGAGACGCGCGGGCGCGGCTCGCCGGCGGGCGTGAGACGCCGTCGGCCGGTCGTTGACGAGAGGAGCCGGGCCATGAAGACAACGCCGCAGAAACTGGGGTGGACCGAGGCGGTAGACGAACCGGGGCCGCGCCGCGCGGGGTCCCGCCGAGGCACGCCCGCGCCCGGCGTGCGTCCGGCCGACGCCATGACGGCCGGCTCGATCAGGGTCCGCGCGGGGGAGGACACTGGGTGAACATCACGACATGGCTCGCCGTGGCGGTGTTCGCCGTCGTCTTCGTCCTGATCGCGACCGAGTGGGTGCACCGGGTCGCCGCCGCCCTGGGCGGCGCGGTCGCCATGCTGCTCATCGGCGCGACCGAACCTGATCACGCCTTCTTCTCCGCCGACTCCGGCATCGACTGGGACGTCATCTTCCTGCTGCTCGGCATGATGCTGATCGTCGCCGTGCTGAAACGGACCGGTCTCTTCGAGTTCATCGCCATCTGGGCCGCGCGCAAAGCCCGCGGCAGACCGTACCGGCTGATGGTCCTGCTGATCCTGGCGACCGCGATCCCGTCGCCCTGGCTGGACAACGTCACGACGGTCCTGCTCATCGTGCCGGTGACGATCTCGGTCTGCCGGCAGCTCGGACTGCCCGTCATCCCCTATCTGATCGCCGAGGTGATGACCTGCAACATCGCCGGAGCCGCCACCCTGATCGGCGACCCGCCCAACATCATGATCGGTTCCCGGGCGGGGCTGTCCTTCAACGACTTCCTGATCCACATGACTCCGATCGTCGTCGTGCTGACGATCGTGTTCATCCTGATGAGCCGGTTCCTCTTCCGTGGTGCCTTCCACCACGACCCCGAACGCGTCGCCGCCGTCATGGAGATGAATCCCCGTGAGGCCATCAAGGACATGCGGCTGCTGATCCTCAGCGGTGTCGTGATGAGCCTGGTGATCGCCGGTTTCGTCCTCCACACCGTCCTGGACATGGAGCCCTCCGTCGTCGCGATCTCCGGCGGCCTGGTGCTGCTGGCCGCTTCCCGGCTGAACCCCACCGAGGTCGCCCGGGACGTGGAGTGGGACACGCTGGCCTTCTTCGCCGGTCTCTTCGTCATGGTCGGCGCGCTGGTGCAGACCGGTGTGATCGGCGAGTTGGGGCGGGCGGCGGCCGAGGCGGCCGACGGCCGGCTCTTCGGCACCGCGATGGCCCTGGTCTTCGGCTCCGTCATCCCCTCCGGCCTGATCGACAACATCCCGTTCGTGGCGTCGGTCAGTCCGATCGTCGCCGAGATCGTGGAGTCGGCCGGTGGCCTGGAGGAGGCGGGCATGCTCTGGTGGGCCTTCGCGCTCGGCGCGGACCTCGGCGGAAACGCCACGATCATCGCCTCCTCGGCCAACGTCGTGGTGGTCGGGATCGCCGCGCGGGAGGGACACCACATTTCCTTCTGGCAGTTCAGCCGCTACGGCCTGGTGGTCACCGCCACCACGGTCACCATCGCGGCGGCCTATGTCTGGTTGCGCTACTTCGTACTGGTGTGACGTGATGCCGCCTACCCCGCGAGGAGAACAGATGGACCGCAAAGGAGACCGCCCCGCCCGCCTCACCCGCCCCACCTGCCTGCGGCCCCGCGCCGGAAGGGAGGAGCCATGCCCCGATCACCTGACGACCGGCTCGCCGAGATCGAGGCGCGACTGCGCCGTGAGGACCCCCGTTTCGCCCACGCCCTGGCGAGCGGCCTGCCCCGCCGCTCCCGTGACCGACGGCGCCGGTGGCTCTGGCTGCTGCTGGTCGCCGCGCTCGCGGCGCTCGGCGCCGGCATCGTGCTCCCGCACGGGCTGCTCATCGCCGCCGGGCTCGTCCTGGCCGGTGTGGCGGGGGAGTTGCTGGCACCGGGACCGGACCCGCCTCCCCGGCGCACCTCCTGGCCGAGGCGCTGACCGCGGTGGCCGGCACGGACACGCCGGCCGGACCCGGCTCGGCGGGGCGTCCGGGGGGTCCGGGGCGTCCGGGGGGTCCGGGGCGTCCGGGGGGTCCGGGGCGTCCGGCGGGTCCGGAGCGTCCGGAGCATCCGACGTGTCCGGAGCGTCCGGCGTGGACGTGATGCCGAAGCACCCCTGGAGGCACGCCTCCTGAGTCCCCTCTCCGCCCGGCCGGCCCGGCCGGGCGGAGACACTCAGCGACCGCCGGGCCCGCCGGGGAGCGCGTCCCCGCGCCGCCTCGCCGACGCCCGCACCGCCTGAACGCCCGTCAGGACGACGGTGAGCACCAGAAAGAGCACGGCGAGCGGCACCGGGTTCTCCGTCCCGGCCATCATGCTGATCCCCCCGTCGCCGTCCCGCGTCGACCGGAACACCATCGAGCCGAAGAACGCGCTGCGGTCGACGTCCCCCGCGGTGTCCGCGGTGAACGCCAGGGCCGACAGGGTCACCACCACGGTGGTCACCGTCAGCGCCGCCGCCCCCGCGGCGGACCTTCCCACCGACCGTATGCTGATCATTCCGTACCCCCCTTTTTTCTTGTACGTCCCCGGCGGACGGCCCGAAAACACGTGCCGCACCCGGCCGAGGCCGCCCCGGGACGGGTGTTCACCTCGATTCCACCCGGAATACACGGGCCGAGTGGGGTTTGTCAGTGCCTCGTGCTCTCATGGAGGCATGATCGAGGACTACGAAACCATCGACGAGTTTCTCACCCGGCACGCCGGCGACGTGGAGGAGGCCGTCCGCAAGGCGGCAGCGCAGGAGATCATGCCCCGCTGGCGGCGGCTCGCCGACGACGAGGTCGACCAGAAGTCCGGGCCGCACGACCTGGTGACCGACGCGGACCGCCAGGCCGAGCTGCACCTCACCGAGGCCCTGCGCCTGCTGATGCCGGGCTCCGAGGTCGTCGGCGAGGAAGCGGTGCACGACAACCCGGCGAGCTACGAGGCGATACGGGGCGACGCCCCGGTGTGGATCGTCGACCCCGTCGACGGCACCCGCCAGTTCGTGCGCGGCGAGACCGGCTTCTGCACGCTGGTCGCGCTCGCCCGGCACGGCACCGTGCTCGCCTCCTGGACCTACGCCCCCGCACAGGACCGTTTCGCCACCGCCCGGCGCGGCCGGGGAGCCTTCCTGGACGGCGTACGCCTGCACGCCGGACCGCCCGAGCCCGGCCGCGACCTGCGCGTCGCCACCTCCCACCCCGACTACACGACCGACGACCAAAAGCGCGCCCTGCTCGGCCTGCGCGTCCCCGGCGTGGCCCCCCGCCCCTGCGGTTCGGCCGGCCTGGAGTACCTGGACATCGCCCTCGGCCGCGTCGACGCCACGGCCTTCTCGTGGGAGGCGGCCTGGGACCACGCGGCGGGCATCCTCCTGGTCGAGGAGGCCGGCGGCATCCACCTGGCCCGGGACGGAGAGCCCTTCCGCATCACCGGCGGCAACGACCTGCCGTTCACCACGGCCCGCGACGCGGCCACCGCCCGCCAGGTGGCGGCCCTCCTCGCGGGGGAACCTGCCTGACGCGGCGGGAGGGGGCCGGCCGGGCCCTCTTCCCGGCCCCCGGCCCCACCCGCGACCGGTACGTGTCGGTGCCGGCGCCTATCCTGGAGAGTCAGTGCCCGTCGGCTGACGAAGGGGTCCCAAGGTGGCGTCGATGCTCGATGTGGTCGTGGTGGGAGCGGGGCCGAACGGGCTGACCGCCGCCGTGGAGCTGGCCCGGCGCGGCTTCTCCGTCGCCGTCTTCGAGGCCCGGGACACGGTGGGCGGCGGCGCCCGCACCGCGGAGCTGACCCTGCCCGGCTTCCGGCACGACCCCTGCTCCGCGGCGCACCCCCTCGCCATCAACTCGCCCGCCTTCCGCGACCTCCCCCTGGAGCGGTACGGCCTGCACTGGCTGCACGCCCCGCTCCCCATGGCGCACCCCTTCCCCGACGGTTCGGCCGCGGTGCTCTCCCGCTCGGTCGGCGAGACGGCCGCCTCCCTCGGACCGCGCGACGCGGGCACGTACCGCAGGCTGGTCGGTCCCTTCCTCCCCCGCTGGGACACCCTGCTGCGCGACTTCATGTCGCTGCCCGGCACCGCGCTGCCCCGCGACCCGGTCACCCTCGCCCGCTTCGGACTGGCCGCGCTGCCCCCGTCCACCTGGCTCCTGCGCCGCTTCCACGACGAGAAGGCCAAGACCCTCTTCGCCGGTCTCGTCGCCCACGTCATGGCCCCCCTCGGCGGCATCGCCACCAGCGGCGTCGGCCTGGTCTTCGCGCTGGCCGCGCACGCCCGCGGCTGGCCCGTGGCCCGCGGCGGCTCCCAGGCCCTCTCCGACGCCCTCGCCGCCCTCCTCACCGACCTCGGCGGCGCCGTCCACACCGACTACGAGGTCAAGCGCCTCGACGACCTGCCGCCCGCCCGCGCCTACGTCTTCGACACCTCGCCCACCGCCCTGGCCCGCATCGCCGGCCTCGGCAGCCACTACGCGGGGTACCGGTACGGCCCCGGCGCCTTCAAGATCGACTACGCGCTGGACGGCCCCGTCCCGTGGACCGCCGAGGCCCCCCGCCGCGCGGGCACCGTGCAGATCGGCGCGGACAGCGCGGAGATCGGCGCCGCGCTGAACGCCGTCTCCCGCGAGGGCCGCGCCCCCGCCCCGCCCTTCCTCATCACCGTGCAGCCCAGCGTCGCCGACCCCACCCGCGCCCCGGAGGGCAAGCACGTCTTCTGGGCGTACGGGCACGTCCCGCACGGCTGGACGGGCGACCTCACGGACGCCATCGAACGCCAACTGGAGCGCTTCGCCCCCGGCTTCCGCGACCGCGTCCTCGCCCGCGCCACCGCCGGCCCCCGCGAACTCGCCGCCCACAACGCCAACTACGTCGGCGGCGACATCGCCACCGGTGCCGTCTCCGGCCTCCAGACCCTGCTGCGCCCCAAGCTCTCCCTGACGCCGTACGCCACCCCGCACCCGGCCGTCTTCATCTGCTCGGCGGCCACCCCGCCGGGCCCCGGCGTCCACGGCATGCCGGGACACAACGCGGCCAAGGCCGTCTGGCGGAGGCTGAGGCGCGCATGACCCCCCGCATCACGCTGGTCCGGGGCGACATCACGCGCGAGAGCGCCGACGCGATCGTCAACGCCGCCAACTCCTCGCTGCTCGGCGGGGGCGGCGTCGACGGCGCGATCCACCGGCGGGGCGGTCCCGCGATCCTGGCGGAGTGCCGCCGGCTGCGCGCCTCCCGGTACCCCGAGGGCCTGCCCACCGGCCGGGCCGTCGCCACCACCGCGGGCGATCTGGACGCCCGCTGGGTGATCCACACCGTGGGCCCGCGGTTCTCCCGCCGGGACGACCGCTCGGAGCTGCTGGCCTCCTGCTACCGGGAGTCGCTGCGGGTGGCGGACGAACTCGGCGCCCGCACGGTCGCGTTCCCGGCGGTCTCCGCGGGCGTCTACGGATGGCCGATGGACGACGTCGCCCGGATCGCCGTGGAGACGGTGCGCTCGGCGCGGACGTCGGTCGAGGAGGCGCGGTTCGTCCTCTTCGACGAGGGCGCGCACGAGGCGTTCACCGCGCGGCTCGGCTGAGACCGCCCGCGGGGCCCGGCCCCCGTCCACGCGAGGGCGCCCGCCCCGCGGGGTGACCACGCGCTACCCCGGGCTCCGCCGACCGGGGGACGCCGCCGTGGCAGCCGCCGGACGGCCGGGGCGGGCGCGGGCATGCTGGTGCCCGTGACCGGGCCGGTGCCCGCGCCGTGCCCGTGCCACCGGGACGCGCGCCGTCCCCGCCGTGAGACGCCGACGCGAGGGGAACGGAGCCCAGTGGCCGGACAGGGACGGGCCCCCGCGCCCTCCGAGGCGGAGACCGACGTGCTGGTGGACCGCCTCAAGGAACGCCTCTACGCCACGATCACCATGATCGCCGTGGTGGTCGGGCTCGCCTACGGTCACGCCGGGCCCACCGGCGCCGTCGCCACCGTCCTCACGGCCGCGCTGGGCCTGTGGCTGGCCGCCCTCGTCGCCGACCAGCAGGCCCACCGCACCGTGCACGGCCGCTTCGCCACCGGCAGGGAGCTGCGCCGGATGCTCCACGTCAGCAGTCCGCTGCTCTCCTGCGCCGTCGGCCCGCTGGTGCTGACCGGCCTCGCCGCCCTGGACGTGCTCTCCCTGTACGCCGCCCTGCTGGTCTCCGCCGGGGTCCAGGTCGCCTCGCTCTTCGGATGGGGCTGGACGGCCGGGCGGCGGATGGGCGGGGGCACGCTGCTGCCGCTGCTCGCCGGGTTCGTCGACGCGGTGATCGGCGCCGCGGTGGCCCTGGTGAAGGCCGCCGCCGGGCACTGACCGGCGGGGGTGTCACCCCTCGCGGCGAGAAGGCGCCCCCGTGGCGGCAGGCCGCGGGGCGTGGTCCCTCATCCGCCCGGACGCCGGTGGGAGAGCGGCGGGGTGGCGTCCCGCCCGGTGCCCCCGTCGTGCCCGGTGGCTCCGTCCCGTCCGCCGCCCGCGGCCCGGCCGTGGCGCGGTCCCCGGTCCGTCTCGCTCTCCCCGAGCACCATCTCCGGGTCGAACATGACGACCACCGCCGCCACCACCAGCACCGCCATCGGACCGGCGATCATGGCCAGCAGGAAGGAGAGCAGACCGGCCGAGGAGTGGTTCATCGGCACCGTCTGGTGCAGGTGGACGCTGACCGCGGCCATGCCGGTGTAGTGCATGCCGCTCACGGCGACGCCCATGACGAGGCTCGCCGCGAGGGTCGCCCAGAAGCCGCGCACGGAGACCGCGGCCCACAGCGCGGCCGTGGCCGCCACCACCGCGATGACGACCGACAGCGCCACGACCGCCGTGTTGTACCGGATCTCGCCGCCCGTGTGCATCGCGGCCATACCGATGTAGTGCATCCCCGCGACACCGAGGCCGGTGAAGACGCCCGCCGTGCCCAGCGTCGCCGGGCCCGAGCCGCGGTAGCCGACCAGGAACACCCCGACCGCGACCACGGCCACCGCGACCAGCAGGCTCAGCAGCGTGAGCTGGGTGTCGTACTGGAGGACGGCGCCGTCCACGCTGAAGCCCATCATCGCGATGAAGTGCATGGACCAGATGCCGCAGCCGATGGAGACGGCCCCCAGGCTGAGCCAGCCGGCCCGCCGGCCCCCGGGGCCGCGGCGCATCGACCGCACCGTGCAGCGCAGGCCGAGCGCCGACCCCAGACAGGCCATCAGGTAGGCGGCGACCGGGGTCACTGCCCCGTAGTGGAAATCGGTCACTGTGGCATTCACGTCCACGTGCCTTTCTCGACGCGCGGCGCGCGCAGCACGGCGCGGAACGTCGTGTCACGAAGGGAAGACAATCGGCGAGATCACGCCACGTGGCTGAATCAATCACACGTGTGTGGTTCAGGTGAAGATCGGGTCTCTGTGGCTTCTGTCACGAACCGGACGGTTCCGGCGTCCGCTTGACCTTCAATTGCGACTGATGTGCAATAGCTGTTCACCAGCAACAATCGCGTGGGGGAGACATGACGACCCGTCGGATACGAAGTGCCGCCGCCGCGGTGGCCTTGGCCGCCGGGGCCGCGGCCTGCTCGGCGCCGGGCAGCGGCACGGGCGACGCCAAGGCGGCCGAGTCCGTCGTCATCGGGGTCGGCTCCGAACCGGACACCCTCAGCCCCCTGCTGGGCTACGGCAAGGACGGCAACTCCAAGATCTTCGACGGGCTCCTCGCCCGCGACGCGGACATGGGCCTCAAGCCCGCCCTGGCCACCGCCCTGCCCGAGGTCGCCGACGACGGGCGCACCTACACGTACACCCTGCGCGAGGGCGTCACCTTCAGCGACGGCGAGCCGCTGACCGCCGAGGACGTGGTCTTCACCTACCGCACCGTCCTCGACCCCAAGACCAACAACACCGCCCGCAGCGAACTCGACGCCATCCGCGAGGTGCGCGCCGACGGCGACGACAAGGTCGTCTTCTCCCTGAAGTACCCCTACGCGCCCTTCGCCGCGCGGACCGTGCTGCCCATCGTCCCCGAGCACAAGGCGGGCGGGCAGGACCCGAACACCGGCTCCTTCAACACCCGCCCGGTCGGCACCGGCCCCTACGTCCTGGCGGGCTGGAGCAAGGGCGAGAAGCTCACCTTCAAGGCCAACCCCCGCTACTGGGGCGGCGCTCCGAAGGTGAAGTCCTTCACCATGGCCGTCATCGCCGACGACAACGTCCGCGCCACCCGGCTGCGCTCCGGCGACCTCGACGGCGCCGTGCTGCCGCCCAACCTCGCCGCCACCTTCGGCAAGGACACCGGCAAGAAGCTCCACGAGGCCAAGTCGTACGACTTCCGGGCCGTCACCCTGCCCACCGCGGGCAAGGTCACCGGCGACCGGGACATCCGCCGCGCGCTGGACGCCGCCGTGGACCGCCAGGCCATGGTGGACAAGATCCTCGACGGCGCGGGCACCCCCGCCTACGGGCCGCTCCCCACCGACGACCCCTGGTACGCCAAGGGCATCGAGCGCCCCCGCGACCTCAAGGGCGCCACGGCCCTCCTGGACCGGGCCGGGTGGAAGCCCGGCGCCGACGGCGTCCGCGCCAAGGACGGCAGCCGCGCCTCCTTCACCCTCTTCTACCCCTCCGGCGACAAGGTCCGCCAGGACCACGCCCTCGCCTACGCCTCCGACGCCAAGAAGGCCGGCATCGAGGTCAAGGTCGAGGGCGCCACCTGGGAGGTCATCGAGCCGCGCATGGGCGAGGACGCCGTCCTGGCCGGCTTCGGCAGCGTCGGCGACCCCGACTTCGGCCTCTACACCCTGCTGCACTCCTCCCTCGCCGGCGACGGCTTCAACAACATGCCCGGCTACGACAACCCGGCCGTCGACCGCGCCCTCGACACCGCGCGCCGCGCCCAGGACGAGGGCGAGCGCCGCACCGCCTACACCGCCCTGCAGAAGGCCCTGGTCGAGGACCCCGGCTACACCTTCCTCACCCACATCGACCACCTCTACGTCCTCGACGACCGCTGGGACGGGCTGACCACCCAGCTCGAACCGCACGAGCACGGCTTCGCCAGCGGCCCCTGGTGGAACATCGAGGACTGGCAGCCGAAGAAGTGACACCGCTTCCCTGGGGGGCGATGGCCCGCATGACGGGGCGGCGGGCGCTGTTCGCCGTCCCCGTCGTCCTCGTCGTCACCCTCGGCGTCTTCGCCATCGCCGCCGTCTCCCCGTTCGACCCGGTCAAGGCGTACGCCGGCAGCGCCGCGCTCGGCGCCGACCAGGAGACCCTGGACCGGCTGCGCGCCAACCTCGGCGTCGACCAGTCCTTCGCCGCGCGCTGGTGGCACTGGCTGACCTCCGCGCTCGGCGGCGACCTCGGCCACTCCACCGTCATGCGCCAGCCCGTCACCGAGGTCATCGGCGAACGCCTCGTGTGGAGCGCCCTGCTGTGCGCCGTCGCCTTCGCCGCCGCCGTCGTGGCCGGTGTCGTGCTCGGCGTCCTGGCCGCCCGGCGCCCCGGCTCGCTCACCGACCGCGTCGTCACCTCGCTCGCCTACTCCCTGGAGGCCGCGCCGGTCTTCTGGACGGCGCTGCTCGCCGTCTGGCTCTTCGCCCTGCACTGGGGCGTCCTGCCGGCCGGCGGTCTCACCGACACCGGCAGCGAGCTGGTCACCGCCGGCCAGGTGGCGAGCCATCTGGTCCTCCCCGCCGGGGTGCTCGCCGTCTCCCAACTGCCCTGGTTCACGCTCTACGTCCGCCAGGGCGTCACCGACGCCCTCGCCGAGGACCCGGTGCGCGGCGCCCGCGCCCGCGGCATCGGCGAGGGCACCGTCCTGTTCGGCCACGCCCTGCGCTCCGGACTGCTCCCGGTGCTCACCCTGATCGGCTCCCGGGTGCCCGAACTCATCACCGGCGCCCTGCTGGTGGAGTCCGTCTTCAGTTGGCCCGGCATCGCCGCCGCCACCGTGGAGGCCGCCACCGCCGTCGACTTCCCGCTGCTGGCCGCGCTCACCACACTCGCCACCGCCGCCGTCCTCGCCGGCAACCTCCTCGCCGACCTGCTCTACGGACTCTTCGACCCGAGGGTGAACCTCCGTGACATGTGACGCCCATGGCTGAGACCACGGTCGAGAAGACCGCCCCACGCGAGTCCGGTGCGGCCCGCGCCGCATGGCGCTCCCGGACCGGCACCCGCCGCTCCACCCGCACCCTGCGCCTGTACACCTCCGTCGTGCTGACCGGCGTGACGGTGCTCGCCGTCCTCGTCGTCCCCCCGCTGGTCCAGCTCGACCAGCAGGCCGTCGACCTGGCCGCGAAGCTCCGGCCGCCCAGCGCGGCCCACCCCTTCGGCACCGACGACGTCGGCCGGGACCTGCTGCTGCGCTGCGTCTACGGGCTGCGCGTCTCCCTGCTCGTCGGCGTCGCGGCGGCGCTGACCGCCACCGTCGTCGGCACCGCCGTCGGCGCCACCGCGGGCGCCCTCGGCGGCTGGGTCGACCGCGCCGTCATGCGCGTCGTCGACGCCTTCTCCTCCGTACCGCATCTGCTGCTCGGCGTCTTCATCGTCGCCATGTTCCGGCCCGGCGTCTGGCCCGTGGTGGCCTCCGTCGCGCTCACCCACTGGCTGTCGACCGCGCGGATCGTCCGTGCCGAGGTGCTCTCCCTGCGCGCCCGGCCCTACGTCGACGCCGCCGTCTCCGGCGGCGCCTCCCGGTGGCGGGTGGCCGTACGCCACCTGCTGCCCGGCGTCCTGCCGCAGGCCGCGCTCGCCGCCGTCCTCATGGTGCCGCACGCCATGTGGCACGAGTCGGCGCTCTCCTTCCTCGGGCTCGGACTGCCCACCCACATGGCGAGCCTCGGCAACCTCATCCAGAGCGCCCGCGGTTCGCTGCTCGCCGGGCAGTGGTGGCCCACCCTCTTCCCGGGCCTGTTCATCATCGTCCCCACCCTCGCCGTCGCCGGGCTCGCCGGCGTCTGGCGGGAGCGGATCAACCCCCGCCGCCGATCGGAGCTGATGCTGTGACCGGGCGAGCCCCCGTGCTGTCCGTACGCGGTCTGTCGGTGCGCTTCCTCATGCCGGGCGGGCGGCGCGTCGCCGCCGTCACCGACGCCCACTTCGACGTGGCACCCGGCGAATGCCTCGCCCTGGTCGGCGAGAGCGGCTGCGGCAAGTCCGTCCTCGCCTCCGCCCTCCTCGGCCTGCTCCCGGGCAACGCCCGGACGGCGGGCGAGGCGCTGCTCGGCCCGCTCGACCTGCTCGCCGCCGACGAACGCACCCTGGCCCGCACCGTACGCGGCCGGCTCGTCGGCCTCGTCCCGCAGAGCCCCGCCGCCCACCTCACCCCGGTCCGCACCATCCGCTCCCAGCTCGCCGAGACCCTCGCCGCGCTCACCCCGGTCCGCGGCCGGAGCGCCCTGCGCGCGGCCACCCGGGCCGCCGCCGAACGCGCCGCCTTCCCCGCCGACCACCTCGACCGCCACCCCCACCAGCTCTCCGGCGGACTCGCCCAGCGCGCCGCCACCGCCCTCGCCCTGGCCGGCGACGCGCCGCTGCTGCTCGCCGACGAACCCACCACCGGGCTCGACCGCGACCTCGTCGACCGCACCGTCGACGAACTGCGCCGCCACGTCGACGCCGACGAGGGCCGCGCCCTGCTGATGATCACCCACGACCTGGCCGCCGCCGAGCGCATCGCCGACCGGGTCGCCGTGATGTACGCCGGCCGGATCGTCGAACTCGCCGACGCCACCGCCTTCTTCGGCACCCCCGGACCCCGCCACCCCTACAGCCGCGGCCTGCTCCAGGCGCTGCCCGACCGCGCCTTCACCCCCATCCCCGGACTGCCGCCGGAACTCGGCGACCTGCCCGCCGGCTGCGCCTTCGCCGCCCGCTGCGCGCGGGCCGACGACGCCTGCGCCGAGCTGCCGCCGGCCGGCCCGGTCCTCTGCCACCACCCGCACACCGCCGTCCCGGAGGCCGCCGACCGTGCTTGACCTGCGTGCCGTCACCGCCGGATACCCGGGCCACCCCCCGGTGTTCCGGGACGTCTCCCTGACCGTCGCCCCCGGCGAGTCGGCCGGCCTGCTCGGCCCCAGCGGCTGCGGCAAGTCCACCCTCGCCCGCGTCGCCGCCCTCCTGCACCGCCCGGACGCCGGCACCCTGCACCTGGACGGGGAGCGGATACGCCACTGGCGTCACCGCGCGCCCCGCGCCCAGCGCACCGCCTTCGGCGTCGTCTTCCAGCAGCCCCGCCTCTCCGCCGACCCCCGGCTGACCCTCGCCGACCTCGTCGCCGAACCCCTGCGCGCCACCGGGGACCGCGAGCACCTCGGCGAACGGGTCGCCGCACTCGCCGCCCGGGTGGGCCTCACCGGCGACCTGCTGTCCCGCCGCCCGCACGAGGTCAGCGACGGCCAGTTGCAGCGGGCCTGCCTCGCCCGCGCGCTGGTGCTGCGCCCGCGCTGGCTGGTGTGCGACGAGATGACCGCCATGCTGGACGCCTCCACGACCGCCGCGCTGGTCGGGGTGGTCGAGGAGTACCGCGCCGAGACGGGCGCGGGACTCCTCGCCGTCGGCCACGACCGGGTCCTCCTGGACCGCTGGTGCGACCGCACCGTCGAGTGGAGTTCCCTGATCACGCCCGCGGCACAGGCACCCGCGCGGTAGCGTCGCGCAGGCCGCCCACCCCGCCCGCCGCGCACCGGCACCCACCCGCCGCCGGGGGAAGACGACAGGCGGGAAAGGCCACTCGCGGGAAAGGCCACACGCGGGAAAGGCCACACGCCGGGAAAGCGACATGCATCCGTCAAGCGCGGGTCACGGGCGCAGGGGCCGGGGTTCATCCGGCGCCGCTTGGCTGGACGCGGCCAGCCAGCCCCTCGCCGTCTGGAGGTTCGATGACCCCGTCACGCACCAGCATGGCCGGCCCCCTTCGCAGAAGGGGGTTCCTCGGCATCGCGGGGGCCGGCGCCGGTGCCGTGCTGCTCGGCGGCGGACCCGCGCCCGCCGCCGTGGCCGCGCCCCCGGCCCGCGCCCCGCGCGACCCGTTCACCCTCGGCGTCGCCTCCGGCGACCCGCTCCCCGACGCCGTCGTCCTCTGGACCCGCCTCGCCCCCGACCCCCTGGAACCCGGCGGCGGCATGCCCGCCCGCCCCGTCGCCGTGCGCTGGGAGGTCGCCCTCGACGAACGGTTCCGCACCGTCGTACGCCGGGGCGTGGAACACGCCGTCCCCGAGGAGGCGCACACCGTCCACGCCGACGTCCGGGGCCTCGCACCGCACCGCGAGTACCACTACCGCTTCCGCGTCGGCGACACGCTCTCGCCCGCCGGACGCACCCGCACCGCCCCGGCCCCCGGCACCGCCCCCACCGTCGACTTCGCGTTCGCCTCCTGCGCCAACTGGGAGGCCGGCCACTTCACCGCGTACCGGCACATGGCCGAGGAACGCCCCGACGTCGTCTTCCACCTCGGCGACTACCTCTACGAGTACGCGGCCGGCGCCAACGGCGACGTGCGCACCCACGTCGGCGGCGAGATGCACACCCTCGACGAGTACCGCCGGCGCCACGCCCAGTACAAGACCGACCCCGACCTGACGCTGCTGCACTCCGTCGCCCCCTTCATCGTCACCTGGGACGACCACGAGACCGACAACAACTACGCCGGCCTGATCCCCGAGAACCGCGACCCCGCCCAGGGCAACGACACCACCGAGCACTTCGCCGCCCGCCGCCGGGCCGCCTACCAGGCGTACTGGGAGCACATGCCGCTGCGCCGCTTCCGCAAGCCGGTCGACACCGGACTGCCGCTGTACCGGCGGTTCGTGTACGGGGACACCGCCACCTTCAGCGTGCTCGACACCCGCCAGTACCGCACCGACCAGCCCTACGGCGACAAATGGCAGGTCTCCGGCCCCGACCAGTGGGACCCGAAGGCCACCATCCTCGGCGAGGAGCAGCACGCCTGGCTGGAGGAGAGCCTCACCCGCTCCCGCGCCACCTGGAACGTGCTGCCCCAGCAGATCTACTTCGCCAACTGGGACGCCGTCGCCGGAGAGGACGACGGCGGCTACAACGACGGCTGGGACGGCTACCGCGTCTCCCGCGACCGCGTCCTCGGCCACGTCGCCGAACGCGGCATCGACAACTTCGTCGTCCTCACCGGCGACGTCCACGCCAACTGGACCAACGACCTGCGCCGCGACTTCGAGCGCCCCGAGACCCCCGTGCTCGGCAGCGAGTTCGTCTGCACGTCGATCACCTCCGGCGGCGACGGCACCGGCTCCCACGACCCCGGCCAGGTCTACTGGGACGAGAACCCGCACACCAAGTACTACGGCGACCGCCGCGGCTACGTCCGCTGCACCGTCTCCCGCGACACGTACACCGCCGACTACCGGGTCCTCGACCGGGTCACCCGCCCCGACGCCCCCGTCCGCACCGACCGCTCCTTCGTCATCGAGGCCGGGGTACCGGGCGTACAGACGCCCTGACCCGGCCGCCGGAGGCCGCTCCCCGCGCCCACGCCCCGCACCCCGGGGGGCGTGGGCGCCGCGCGTGGCCGAACCACACCACCAGGAACCGACAGAGACCGACGGGGTAATTGATTCGGTTGTGTTCGGGTCCTAGGGTGACCGTGGCTCAGCAGCCCTCCCCCCACCGGCAGTTCGCCCCCGGACCGCTCTCCCCAGCCGTCCCCGCACCGTGCGCCGAGCCATCCTCGGCGCCCCACGGAAGGCCACGGTCATGCCGCACTCTCCCGTGTCACCCCACGACCCCGCCCCGGCCCCCCGTCCCCGGCCGCTCGTCAGCCGGCGCCGCCTCCTGGAAGGGGGAGCCGCCGTGTTCGGCGCCCTCGCGCTCTCCGCCTCCACCGTCCAGGCGCGCTCCGCCGGACGCCGCGCGGACGCCGCCTTGGCCCCGGAGTGGAACGACTTCGGCGTCCACAGCGTCGGCACCGAGCCCCCGCACACCACGCTCATGCCCTACGCCGACCTCCCGCAGGCCCTCGCCGGCGACCGCACCCGCTCCCCGTACCGGCTCAGCCTCGACGGCACCTGGAAGTTCGCGCACGCCGACCGGCCCGAGGACCGCGACCCCGACTTCCACCGCACCGGCCTCGACGACTCCGGCTGGGACACCCTCCCCGTCCCCTCCGTCTGGCAGCTCCACGGCCACGACCTGCCCGTCTACCTCAACATCACCTACCCGTACTGGGGCGCCAACGGCCTCGGCGAGGAACCGCAGCCGCCCGCCGCCCCCACCCGGTACAACCCGGTCGGCCAGTACCGGCGCACCTTCACCGTGCCCCGCGACTGGTCCGGCCGCCGCACCTTCCTGCACTTCGAGGGCGTCAAGTCCGCCCACTACGTGTGGATCAACGGCACGCTCCTCGGCTACGACGAGGACTCCTACACGCCCTCCGAGTACGACGTCACCGACCACCTGCGCCCCGGCACCAACCACATCGCCGTGGAGGTCTACCGCTACGCCGACGGCGACTGGCTGGAGGACCAGGACATGATCCGGCTGAGCGGCATCTTCCGCTCGGTCTACCTCTACTCCACGCCCCCCGTGCGGCTGCGCGACTTCCGCCTGGAGACCCCGCTCGACGCCGCCTACCGGGACGCCGAGCTGAAGGTCACCGCGAGCCTGCGCGCCCACGGCAGACCGGCCACCGGCGACTACACGGTGGAGACCCAGCTCTACGACGCCGCCGGCCACGCCGTCTGGCCCCGCCCGCTGCGCCAGAGCGCCGACCTCGCCGCCGCCCCGGCCGGCCAGGACGTCACCGTGGAGGGGGCGAAGGCCGTCACCGCGCCCCGCCTCTGGTCGGCCGAACACCCCCACCTCTACACCGCCGTGCTCCACCTGCGCGATCCGGCGGGGACCGTGATCGAGACCCTGTCGCACCGGGTCGGCTTCCGCGAGTTCGCCCTCAAGGACGGGCTGATGCGGATCAACGGCCGCCCCGTCTCCCTGCGCGGCACCAACCGGCACGAGATGCACCCGGCCCGCGGCACCGCGCTCACCCGCGCCGACATGACCGAGGACATCCGGCTCATCAAGCGGATGAACATGAACAGCGTCCGCACCTCCCACTACCCGGGCAACCCGCTCTGGCTCGAACTCGCCGACGAATACGGGCTCTACGTCGTCGACGAGACCAACCTGGAGACCCACGGCATCCGCGACCGCTTCCCCGGCGACCACCCCGACTGGTCGAAGGCGTGCGTCGACCGCGCCCGCAACATGGTGCACCGCGACAAGAACCACGCCTCGGTCGTCATCTGGTCCCTCGGCAACGAGGCCGGCGGCGGCAGCACCTTCGTCGCCATGCACGACTGGGTCCGCTCCTACGACAAGACCCGCGTCATCCAGTACGAGGGCGACGACCGCCCCGGCATCAGCGACATCCGCTCGGCCATGTACGAGACGCCCCAGCGCGTCGAACAGCGCGCCGCGGACACCGCCGACACCCGCCCCTACGTCATGATCGAGTACTCCCACGCGATGGGGAACTCCAACGGCAACTTCCGCGAGTACTGGGACGTCGTGCGCCGCCACGACGTGCTCCAGGGCGGCTGGGTCTGGGACTTCGCCGACCAGTCGCTGCACTGGCCGGTCCCCGCCCGCACCCTGCTCACCGAGACCGGCCCGGCCGGACTGCGCGGCGAGATCCTCGCCCCCGGCGGCTCCTTCGACCGAGAGCGGGGCCTGTCCGGCGGCACCGTCTTCGCCCGCGACGAGCGGCTCGACCTCACCGGCTCGCTCACCCTGGAAGCCTGGGTCACCCCCGGCGTGCCCGGCTACCACCAGCCGATCATCGCCAAGGGCGACACCCAGTACGCCCTCAAGCAGAACCACCGCACCCTGGAGTTCTTCATCTACTCCGGCGGCCAGTGGATCACCGCGACCTGGGACGTGCCGGACGGCTGGACCGGCACCGAACACCACCTCGCCGGCGTCTTCGACGCCGACGCCGGCACCCTCACCCTGTACGTCGACGGCACCGTGCGGGCCACCCGCGCCACCACCCTGCGGCCCAGCGGCAACACCGCCGCCCTCTCGCTGGCCACCGACGCGGACAACCAGACCCGCGAGTTCACCGGCACCATCCGCCGCGCCCGCGTCTACGCCCGCGCCCTCGGCGCCGCCGACCTCGCCTCCGACCGCCGAGGCCCCGGCGACGAGGGCGTGCGCTTCTGGTTCGACGCCGAGACCGTCCGGGCCGCCCGGGAGCGGCCCCGGGAGAAGACCTTCCTCGCCTACGGCGGCGACTGGCGCGACAACCCCAACGACGGCGCCTTCTGCGCCGACGGCATCCTCACCGCCGACCGGCGCCTCACCGGCAAGGCCGCCGAGATCACCCGCGTCCTCCAGGCGGTCGGCGCGAGCCGCACCCCCGGCGGCGGACCCGGCGCCGTCACCCTCGTCAACGAGTACCTCTTCACCAGCCTGCGGGAGTTCGCCGGGAGCTGGCGCCTGGTCGCCGACGGCACGGCGGTGGGGGAGGGGAAGCTCACCCGGGACCAGCTCGACGTGGCTCCGCTCTCCCGCAAGGACATCACCCTGCCCGTCCGGCTCCCCGCGCGCCCGGCCGCCGGTACCGAGTACTTCCTCGAACTCTCCTTCACCCTCAAGGAGTCCACCCCCTGGGCCGAGGCCGGCCACGAGATCGCCCGGCACCAGCTCCCGCTGCCCTCCGACGCCCCCGCCGTCACCCCGGTACGGCTCTCCACCGTCCCCGCCCTGCGCCACGAGGACCGCGATGGCGAGGTCACCGTCCGGGGCAGGGACTTCGGCCTCACGCTCGACCGGCGCTCCGGCACCTTCACCTCCTACGAGGCCCACGGCACCCGCCTGATCGACTCCGGTCCGGTGCCCAACTTCTGGCGGGCGCCCACCGACAACGACAAGGGCACCGGCCAGCACACCCGCAACCAGACCTGGCGCGACGCCGGCGCCCGCCGCACCGTCACCGACGTCACCGTGCGCAGGCTGGGCGACCGGGCCGTCGAGATCGCCGTCGCGGGCACCCTGCCCACCCGGGTCGCCTCCGCGTACACCACGACGTACACCGTCTTCGGCAACGGCGAGATCAAGGTCGACCACACCCTCCACCCCGGCGCCCCCGACCTGCCCTACCTCCCCGAGGTCGGCTCGATCCTCCTCCTGCCGCGGAGCCTGGACCGACTGCACTACCACGGGCGCGGCCCCGAGGAGAACCACTGGGACCGCAACACCGGCACCGACGTCGGCCTGTACTCCGGCACCGTCGCCGAACAGTGGACCCCCTACATCCGCCCGCAGGAGAACGGCAACAAGACCGACGTGCGCTGGGCCGCCCTCACCGGCCGCGACGGCGTCGGGCTCCTCGTCAGCGGCGAACCCCTCCTGGAGGTCAACGCCTCCTTCTTCACCCCGGAGGACCTCTCCGCGGGCGTCCGCCACGACTACCAGCTCACCCCCCGCGACCAGGTCGTGCTGCGGCTCAACCACCGCCAGATGGGCGTCGGCGGCGACAACAGCTGGGGCGCCCCCACCCACGACGAGTACAAGCTCTTCGCCGGCCGCGACTACGCCTACACCTACCGGCTCCGCCCGGTCACCGACGTCGCCAAGGCCCTGTCCGCCTCCCGCCGCCCCACGGCGACGACGTAGCGGGCGGCCCGGCACGGGGGCGGGGCACCGGGGCCCGGCAACCCCGGGCTGGGGTTGCCGGGGGACCGGGCCTGCGGGAATCCGACGTCCGTGTCGGATTCCCGCCAGCCCCGGCCCCCGGCCGTCCCGCATGCTGGACCCATGCCGATGGGGATGCACACCGACACCGAGCGCTGCGTACGCGCCGTCCAGTCGAAGGACACGCGGTTCGACGGCTGGTTCTTCACCGCCGTCCTGACCACGCGTATCTACTGCCGCCCCAGTTGCCCGGCCGTCCCGCCCAGACCGGGCAACATGACCTTCTACCCGAGCGCCGCCGCCTGCCGCCAGGCCGGATTCCGCGCCTGCCGCCGCTGCCGACCCGACTCCAGCCCCGGCTCGCCCGAGTGGAACCACCGCGCCGACCTCACCGCCCGCGCCATGCGGCTGATCGCCGACGGCACCGTCGACCGCGAGGGCGTCCCCGGACTCGCCGCCCGGCTCGGCTACAGCACCCGGCAGATCGAACGCCGGCTCCTCGCCGAGGTCGGCGCCGGGCCCCTCGCCCTCGCCCGCGCCCAGCGCGCCCAGACCGCCCGCCTGCTCATCGAGACGACCCCGATGCCGATGGCGGACGTGGCCTTCGCCGCCGGCTTCTCCTCCGTACGCACCTTCAACGACACGGTCCGCGAGGTGTTCGCCCTCAGCCCCGGCGAACTGCGCGCCCGCGCGCCCCGCACCCGCGCCGACCGCACCACGGGCCCCGGGGCCCCCACCGCCCCCGCCACCGCAGGCACCCTCTCCCTGCGGCTCCCCTTCCGCGCCCCGCTCCACCCCGACAACCTCTTCGGCCACCTCGCCGCCACCGCCGTACCCGGCGTCGAGGAGTGGCGCGACGGCGCCTACCGCCGCACCCTGCGCCTCCCGTACGGCCACGGCATCGTGGCCCTCGCCCCGCGCGCCGGGCACATCGCCTGCCGCCTCACCCTCGCCGACCCGCGCGACCTCACCGTCGCCATCAGCCGCTGCCGCCGCCTGCTCGACCTGGACGCCGACCCGGCCGCCGTCGACGACCTGCTGCGCGCCGACCCGCTGCTCGCCCCACTGGTCGACGCGGCGCCGGGACGACGCGTGCCGCGCACCGTCGACGAGGCCGAGTTCGCCGTGCGCGCCGTCCTCGGCCAGCAGGTCTCCACCGCCGCCGCCCGCACCCACGCCGCCCGCCTGGTCACCGCCCACGGCGAGCCGGTCGACGACCCCGAGGGCGGGCTGAGCCGCCTCTTCCCCGCCACCGAGGCCCTCGCGGCGCTCGACCCGGAGCGACTGGCCCTGCCCCGCGCGCGCCGGGCCACCCTGACCACCCTCGTCGCCCGCCTCGCCGACGGCACCCTGACCCTCGGCGCCGGCAGCGACTGGGCGCCGACCCGGGAGCGGCTGCTCGCCCTGCCCGGCTTCGGCCCCTGGACGGCCGGCGTCATCGCCATGCGCGCCCTCGGCGACCCGGACGCCTTCCTCCCCACCGACCTCGGCGTCCGCCGCGCCGCCCGTAACCTGGGCCTGCCCGCCACCCCGGCCGCGCTCACCGCGCACGCCGCGGCCTGGCGGCCCTGGCGGGCGTACGCGGTCCAGTACCTGTGGGCGACCGACAGCCACCCGATCAACCACCTCCCCGACCGAGGACGGACCCCGGCATGAAGCAGCACACCGTCACCGACAGCCCCTGCGGCCCGCTCACCCTCGTCGCCGAGGACGGCGTCCTGTGCGGCCTGTACATGAGCGACCAGCGCCACCGCCCGCCCGAGGAGAGCTTCGGCACCCCCGACGACGCCCCCTTCGCCGAGGCCAAGCGGCAACTGGCCGCCTACTTCGCGGGCGAGCTGCGCGAGTTCACGCTCGAACTGCGCCTGCGCGGCACCGCGTTCCAGCGCTCCGTCTGGGAGCGGCTGCGCGCCATCCCGTACGGCGAGACCCGCACCTACGGACAGCTCGCCGCCGACCTCGGCGCCCCCACCGCCTCCCGCGCCGTCGGCCTCGCCAACGGACGCAACCCGGTCGGCATCGTCATCCCCTGCCACCGCGTCGTCGGCGCCAACGGCGCCCTGACCGGCTACGGCGGCGGCCTCCCCCGCAAACGCCACCTGCTCGCCCTCGAACAGGCCGCGCCGCAGGCCCTCTTCTGACCACCCCGGGGCGGCCGCCTACCCGCCCACGGCCCACCGCACCCCGGCGGCCACCCCGGCCACCAGCGCCGGACCGGTCCACCACCAGCGCACGACCCGCCGCACCGACGGCACCGCCCACAGCACCACCGCCGCCCCGGCGGCCCCGACGGCGAGCACGCACGACAGGACGATCCCCGCGTACGCGTCGTCGTCCCAGGTCCCGGAAGGCCGGATGGTCCACGCCGTCCAGCAGAAGTACGCGGCGACGACCGTGAGCAGACCGAGCGGCACCGCGAACACCACCCGCAGCCAGGCCCGGTCGTCGTCGACGGGAGAGTGATGAGCCATCAGCGCAGTGCGCTCCTTGCCTCGTCGAGATTGTTCATGAAGCCACGGCCGTAAGCCTGGGCGTCGTCCGTCTGCCAAGAGGGGCCGCCGTTGTACCGGGCGGCGAGTTCGCCGTACTGGGCCGGTGTCATCTCCTTGGCCGGAACGTCGGCGAACTCGCTCTCCGCCTTGAGCTGGGCCAGGTACTCGGAGGCGATGAAGATGTTCTGCGCGGGGTCCTGGAGAGCGTCCTCCACCACGTTGCGCTGTTGCTCGGTGAGGTGGGCGGGGTCGTAGCCGAGAACCTCGGCGCCACGGCGCACCTGGATGGCGATGGGGCCCATGGAGGTGTTGTCGGGGTCCCCGCCCAGACGCCACGGCAGGCTCTCCGGCGCGATGGGGCTCAGCGGGGAGTCCGCCTGTTCGCGGAGGGTGTCGGTGATGTCGTCCAGGATGCCGGGCTGTCCGCCGATCTCCTGCCAGGCGATACCGGCGACCATGTCCGGCGGCAGGCCCGCGTTGCGCGCGGCCGACTCGATGATCTCCTTGTTCGCGGTGATCCATTCGGCGCGCTCCCGGGCGTTGCCGGGAGGGCTCCAGTAACTGTCCCTGGCGTCGGGCAGGCTCGCGACGCGGAGCCGGATGTCGCGGAGCGTGGGGGAGACGATGTCGTCCCCGGCCGCGGGGTAGTAGTCCTGCTTCGGTCCGCTGCCGGGCAGCCGTGTCAGCGGGTTGTCCCTCGCCTCGGCCGCCTCTCGGCGCAACTCGCCGATCGCGGAGACGATGTCGACGCGGTCGATGAAGCCCATGCGGAAGTCGGGTAACAGGTCGTACGCCTGCTTGAGCTGATGGACGCAGATCTCGCGTGCCTCGCGCTCGACGGTCCCGGCCAGGTGGAAATCGCCGCCGGCGGCGTCGTGCAGCCGGTCGGCCTCGTCGCGGATGTCGTCGACGTCCATGGTGAGTTCGGCCAGGAAGTCCAGGACGCCGGTGGTGGCCCGCATGTCCTCCCACTGGCGCATCGGTTCGGCCTGCTGGGCCGCGCGGGTGATCGCCGTGCCCTTGGTGAGGATCAGCTTCGAGAGGGCTTGCTCGTTCGCCTTGCCGTTGGCGTAGTGGGCCTTGGCGGTCGCCAGCGCGAACGCGTAGTCACGCAGGGCGCCGGCGGCCTTGCCGTACCCCTCGGCGAGTTCGGCGACGAGTTTGCGGCTTTCCGCGAGCCGGGCCTCGTAGTGCCGGCTGCCCTCGCTCTTCCACCGGGTGTGTCTCTCGGCCCGCTCGGCCGAGGGGGCGATCTCCGTGAGCATGTCGTGCAGGCGGGTGAACTCGTCCGCGTTCCGTTCGACGAGCGAGGAGTTGCAGCTCTCCAGGAACTCGACGTCCTCGCGGTGGCTCAGGCCACTGCTCATCGCGCCTCCGGAGCCACGTACTGCCCGTAGCGCAGGATGTTGTCGAGGAAGTGCCGGGCCGTGTCGCCGTCGACCTCCACGAAGCCGCCGCCGGCGGTGCGCAAGCGGGTGGAGAGCGCCGCGAACAGGGCGACCGCGTCGAGGTACTGGTCGTCGGCGAAGGTGGCGAAACGCGCCACCTGCCGGGCCACTTCCTCATGTGCCCGGGGCAGCCTCGCCATGGTGGTGAGTTCGGCGTCGGGCCGGCCCTCGTGCAGAAACCCGGCGATCTCGATCAGCAGGTTCGCGTTGCCGTTGATCGAGGTGGCGTTGGCCACCAGGCTTCCGGCGGCCGGTGCGCCCGTGTCGCCGCTCGCCTCCGGCGGCAGGTGATCGATCTGTGTGGCCGTCGGCTGCCGTGCCAGCGCGTCGGCCTTGAGTTGAGCCCATTCCTCTGCGAAAGACAACCCGTTCCCCCTTGATCGGATGCCTGTTCTCCCTTGGAAGGTCGGTTCCATCATCCCATCGGACGCCCTGTGACGTCTCGCTCTCGCGCCGTCACCCGCCCCCGGCCAGCCGGCGCAGGAGGGCGGGCAGGGCGGTGCCGAGAGGCTCGCGGATCACCTCGTCGGCGATGTCGTCGTACGGGGTCGGTTCGGCGTTGACGATGATCAGGCGGGCCCCGTGGCCGGCGGCGACGCCCGCGAGACCGGCGGCGGGGTCGACCTGGAGGCTGGTGCCGGCCGCGACGAACACCTCGCACGCCTTGCTGATGGCGAGGGCCTGCCCCAGCACCTCGTGGTCGAGGGACTCGCCGAACATCACGGTGGCCGACTTCAGGATGCCGCCGCACCGCTCGCACGGCGGGTCGTCCTCGCCGGCCTCGACCCGGGCGAGGGCGTCCTCCATCGGCCCGCGCGCCCCGCACCGCGTGCACACGACAGCGCGCACGCTGCCGTGCAGCTCCAGCACCTTCCGCTCGGGCATCCCGGCGCGCTGGTGCAGCCCGTCCACGTTCTGCGTGATCACCCGGACCGGCACCCCGGCCCGTTCCAGCTCGGCCACGGCCCGGTGGGCGGCGTTCGGCTCGGCCCGCAGGGCGAGGTTGCGCCGCCGCATCCGCCAGGACCGGCGCCGGATCTCGGGGTCGCCCATGTAGAACTCGTACGTCACGAGCTTCTCGGCCTCGGGGTCCCTGCGCCACAGTCCGTCGGGTCCGCGGTAGTCGGGAATGCCGGAGTCGGTCGAGACACCGGCCCCGGTGAGGAGCGCGACGAGGGGCCTGTTCATGGGGCCGAGGGTAGGTCGCCGGGGGCCCAGGGGCGAGCGATTTCAGGGGCGGTCGTGCACGACGCGCCGGCCGTTCTCCAGTTCGGCGGTTCCGGTGCCGTCGGCGAGGACGTCCAGGGCGGCCAGCACCCGGCGGCACAGGGCGTCGGGCAGGAGGCGGGGGACCTCCGCGCGCTCCACCAGCCGCCAGGAGAGCAGCTCCTCCTCCTGGAGCCGGATCGCGCCGAACCGCTCCTCGTCGAGCACGCCGCCGTCGTACACGTACGCCACGATCGGCGGCCGGCCCTCGCCGGGCACCCAGTCCACCGCGAGCAGCCGGCCGAGCGGCAGGTCGAGGCCGATCTCCTCCGCGGTCTCGCGCCGGGCGGCCTGGCGCGGTGTCTCCCCGTCGTCGGACTCGACGGTGCCGCCGGGCAGCGTCCACCCGTCGCGGTAGTTCGGCTCGACGAGCAGGACCCGGCCGTCGGCGTGGCGGAAGAGGGCGGCGGCGCCGGCGAGGACGCGGGGGAGGCCGGCGATGTAGGCCGTGTAGTCGGCAGTGCTCATCCGGGCAGCGTAGCCGGGCGGCGGGGCCGTACGGCTTCTCCGCTGTGGGCAGGGGCATGACGAGGCGGTGGGGGCGAGGTTAAGGTCGCTGCGGCGCGACTGCCTTGACATGCGCAAGGCTCGGACGAGCAAGGGGAGAGCAAGGTGGCTGACGCTGCTGTGAACGGGACCCGCACGGTCCTCGTCGCCGCGGACAAGTTCAAGGGGTCGCTGACGGCCGTCGAGGTCGCCCGGCGGGTCACGGCCGGTCTGCGCCGCGTACGGCCGGACCTCGTGGTGGAGGCGCTGCCCGTCGCCGACGGCGGGGACGGCACCGTCGCCGCGGCGGTCGCGGCCGGGTTCGAACGCCGCGAGGTGCGGGTCGCCGGTCCGCTCGGGGACGAGGTGACGGCCGCGTTCGCGGTGCGCGGGGCGACCGCGGTGGTGGAGATGGCCGAGGCGAGCGGGCTCCAGCGGCTGCCGGAGGGCGTCCTCGCCCCGCTGACGGCCTCCACCCACGGCTCCGGCGAACTGCTGCGGGCCGCGCTGGACGCGGGCGCGCGCACGATCGTCTTCGGCGTCGGCGGCAGCGCGACCACCGACGGCGGCGCGGGGATGCTCTCCGCGCTGGGCGCGCGGTTCCCGGACGCGGCGGGGGAGCCGGTGGCGCCGGGCGGCGGGGGCCTCGCCGCGCTCGCCTCGGCCGACCTGTCCGGGCTGGACCCGCGGCTGTCCTCCGTCGAGCTGGTGCTCGCCAGCGACGTCGACAATCCGCTGACCGGGCCGAAGGGCGCCGCCGCGGTCTACGGGCCGCAGAAGGGCGCCTCGCCCGAGGACGTGGAGCGGCTCGACGCGGCCCTCGCCCACTACGCCCGGGTGCTGGAGGCGGCGGTGGGCGCACGGGCCGCCGGGTACGCGGCCTCGCCGGGGGCCGGCGCGGCGGGCGGCATCGGGTACGGGGCGCTGCTGCTCGGGGCGCGGTTCCGGCCGGGCATCGAGGTGATGCTCGACGTGCTGGGCTTCGCCCCGGCGCTGGAACGGGCGGACCTCGTGATCACGGGGGAGGGCTCGCTGGACGCGCAGACCCTGCACGGGAAGGCTCCCGCCGGGGTCGCGGCGGCGGCGCGGGCCGCGGGCAGGGAGGTCGTCGCGGTGTGCGGGCGGCTGGCGCTGACGCCGCGGGCGCTGGCGGAGGCGGGGATCGGGCGGGCGTACGCGCTCACCGACGTGGAGCCGGACGTGTCACGGTGCATCGCGGAGGCGGGGCCGATCCTGGAGCGGGTCGCCGAGCGGATCGCCCGCGACCTGGGCTGAGCGACCGGCCTGTACCGAGCGCCGGTCCGGGCGGAGCAACCGGCCTGGACCGAGCCCCGGCCCGGACCGAGCGGGCGGCCCCCTCGTCCCGGGGAACGCGAAGGGCCCGGACCGACTGGCGGTCCGGGCCCTCGTACGCCGAGGACTACGGGAGCTGCGCGGCCCGCGCCTCACGGCGGTTGTCGCGGAAGTTGTTCACCCGGCGGGCCGTGGCGAACAGGGGGATCACCGCCCCCATGACCAGTTGCAGCGCGCACCCGGTCTGGAGGAGGAGCTGTCCGCTCGGCGCGTCGAAGGCCCATCCGGCCAGCAGGCCCATGGACAGCACGATCCAGGACAGCATCGCTATGGCGAGGCGGCCCCGGGGCTTCGGGTACTCGACCCGGCTCACCATCAGCCAGGCCGTGCCGATGATGGCGAGCAGCGTCGCCACGAACGGCAGCTCCAGCAGCACGATCGAGACGACGGTCAGCGCGCCGAAGGGCGACGGCATCCCCTGGAAGGTGCCGTCCTTCACGGTGACGCAGGAGAACCGCGCGAGCCTCAGCACCACCGCCAGCAGCACCACGATCGCGCCCACCGCGGCCACCCGCTGGTGTGCGTCGTCCGCGACCATGCCGTAGACGAGGACGAAGTACGCCGGCGCCAGGCCGAAGCTGATCAGGTCGGAGAGGTTGTCCAGCTCGGCGCCCATGGGGGAGGAGCGCAGCTTGCGCGCCACCAGGCCGTCGAACAGGTCGAAGACCGCCGCGCACAGCATCAGGATCACGGCCGTGGCCGCGCTGTGCCGGGCCATGCCGGTCTCCTGGCTGCCCGTGAGGTGCGGGATCAGGATGCCGGTGGTGGTGAAGTACACCGCCATGAAGCCGCAGGTGGCGTTGCCGAGCGTGAGGGTGTCCGCTATCGAGAGGCGGAGGGAGAGGGGCATCTCCTCCTCGTCGTCCGCCTCGTCGGCGTCGGGCACCCAGCCCGTCTGGGTCTGGGGATCAATCACGGTCAATTCGAGTCACCCCAGCCACCGTCTTCTGACCCACCTCGACGTCGACCTCCACACCCTCGGGCAGGTAGAGGTCGACGCGCGAGCCGAAGCGGATCAGACCGATCCGGTCGCCCTGCTCGACCTTGGTGCCCTCGGGCACGTAGGGGACGATGCGGCGGGCGACCGCGCCGGCGATCTGGATCATCTCGATGTCGCCGAGTTCGGTGTCGAAGTGCCACACGACCCGCTCGTTGTTCTCGCTCTCCTTGTTGAAAGCGGGAACGAAACCGCCCGGGACGTGCTCGACGGAGGTCACCGTGCCGGCCAGCGGCGCGCGGTTGACGTGGACGTTGAGCGGGCTCATGAAGATCGCGACGCGGGTGCGGCCGTCCTTCCACGGCATGATGCTCTGCACCACACCGTCGGCGGGCGAGATGACGCGGCCCTGGGCGATCTCGCGCTCGGGGTCGCGGAAGAACCACAGCATCCCCGCCGCGAGCGCGGTGGCGGGGACGGCGACGGCCTTGGCGACACCCGAGCGGCGGGCGCGGACCAGGCTGAGGGCTGCGGTGGCGACGGTCGGCAGGAGCCACGGCGAGGCTCCGCGCGCGAGGCGTACGCCGGTGAGGCTGTCGCGGGGTGCAGAGGTTTGGCTGTGGGGCATGGATGACCTTCGTAGCGGATGAGGCCGCGCTAGGACGGGGGACGGCGGCTTTCGGGCGATCGTAGCGGCTTCGCACCGCAACTGGGTAAGCCAGGAAGCCGAGTCGACGGCTGGACCATGCCTACGGGGTGTGACCTTGTTCTCCAAGAAAACACCCCGTATCCGGACATCTAACCCTGGAATCGATACTCTTCGAGCAGTCTCCGGCCGATGATCATTTTCTGGATCTCGGCGGTGCCCTCCCCGATCAGGAGCATCGGTGCTTCACGGTAGAGTCGCTCGATCTCGTACTCCTTCGAGAAGCCGTATCCGCCGTGGATTCGGAAGGCGTCCTCCACGACCTCCTTGCAGTACTCGGACGCGAGGTACTTGGCCATCCCCGCTTCCAGGTCGTTTCGTTCGCCGGAGTCCTTTTTGCGTGCGGCATTCACCATCATCGCATGCGCCGCCTCGACCTTGGTGGCCATCTCGGCCAGCTTGAACTGGATGGCCTGGTGGTGGGCGATCTGGCGGCCGAAAGCATGGCGCTGCTGGGCGTATCGGACACCGAGTTCGAAGGCACGCCGAGCGACGCCGCAGCCACGGGCCGCGACATTCACGCGTCCCACCTCCACGCCGTCCATCATTTGGTAAAAACCTCGTCCGGTGGTGCCGCCGAGGACCCGATCGGCCGGAATGCGCACTCCGTCCATGATCAGCTCGGTGGTGTCGACGCCCTTGTACCCCATCTTCTCGATCTTGCCGGGGATGGTCAGGCCGGGCCGCACCTCCCCGAAGCCGGGCTCCTTCTCGACCAGGAACGTCGTCATCGACTTGTGCGGCGCGGTGCCCTCGGGGTGACCCTCGTCACTGCGGACCAGGACCGCGACCAGCGAGGAGGTGCCGCCGTTGGTCAGCCACATCTTCTGCCCGGTCAGGACGTACTCGTCGCCGTCGCGGACCGCCTTGGAGGAGATCGCCGACACGTCCGAGCCGAGCGCCGGCTCCGACATCGAGAACGCCCCCCGGATCTCTCCGGCGGCCATCCTCGGCAGGAAGTGGTCCTTCTGCTCCGGGGTGCCGTGCTGCTTGAGCATGTACGCCACGATGAAGTGCGTGTTGATGATGCCGGACACCGACATCCAGCCCCGGGCGATCTCCTCCACGCACAGCGCGTAGGTCAGCAGCGACTCGCCCAGACCCCCGTACTCCTCGGGGATCATCAGCCCGAACAGGCCCAGCTCGGTCAGCCCGTCGACGATGGCCTGCGGATACTCGTCACGGTGCTCCAGCTCGGTGGCGACCGGCAGGATCTCCTTGTCCACGAAGTCCCGGACGGTGGAGAGGATCTCCCGCTGGACGTCCGTGAGGCCGTGGGTCTGGGCGAGACGGCTCATCTACTTCTCCCGCGTCTTCGGCTCCGGGCGGCCGGGCTGCTCTCCGCCGCGCTCCTTGATGTACGTCCGGGTCGGCACCATCACCTTGCGGCGGAAGACGCACACCAGCGTCCCGTCCTGCTTGTGCCCCCGGGTCTCCACGTGGACGATCCCGCGGTCGTCCTTCGACTTCGAGGGCCGCTTGTCCAGCACGGTCGTCTCGCCGTAGATCGTGTCCCCGTGGAAGGTCGGCGCCACGTGCCGCAGCGACTCGACCTCCAGGTTGGCGATCGCCTTGCCCGAGACGTCCGGCACGGACATGCCCAGCAGCAGCGAGTACACGTAGTTGCCGACGACGACGTTCTTCCCGAAGTCCGTCGTCTCCCCGGCGTAGTGCGCGTCCAGGTGCAGCGGGTGGTGGTTCATGGTCAGCAGGCAGAACAGGTGGTCGTCGTACTCCGTGACCGTCTTGCCCGGCCAGTGCTTGTACACCGCCCCGACCTCGAACTCCTCGTACGTACGTCCGAACTGCATGTCGCTCAGCCCTCCGGGATCTCGAACTCGCTGGTCCGGCGCATCCCCGCCGCACGCCCCTTGCCCGCGATGACCAGCGCCATCTTCCGGCTCGCCTCGTCGATCATCTCGTCGCCGAGCATCGCCGAGCCCTTCTTCCCGCCCGCCTCGGAGGTGCAGTAGTCGTAGGCGTCGAGGATCAGCTCGGCGTGGTCGTAGTCCTCCTGGGAGGGCGAGAAGACCTCGTTGGCCGCCTCCACCTGGCCCGGGTGCAGCACCCACTTGCCGTCGAAGCCCAGCGCCGCGGCGCGCGTGGCCACCTTCCGGAAACCGTCCACGTCGCGGATCTGCAGGTAGGGGCCGTCGATGGCCTGGAGGTCGTTGGCACGGGCGGCCATGAGGATCTTCATCAGGATGTAGTGGTAGGCGTCCGCCGGGTAGCCGGGCGGCTGCTCACCCACCACCAGCGACTTCATGTTGATCGACGCCATGAAGTCGGCCGGCCCGAAGACGATCGTCTCGGTGCGCGGCGACGCCTGCGCGATCTCGTTGACGTTGTTGAGACCCCGCGCGTTCTCGATCTGGGCCTCGATGCCGATACGGCCCACCTCGAAGCCCATCGTCTTCTCGATCTGGGTCAGCAGCAGGTCCAGCGCCACGACCTGCTGCGCGTCCTGCACCTTCGGCAGCATGACGCAGTCCAGGTTCTGCCCGGCGCCCTCCACGACCGTGACGACGTCGCGGTAGGTCCATTCCGTGGTCCAGTCGTTGACCCGCACCACCCGGGTCTTGCCGCTCCAGTCGCCCTCGTTGAGGAACTTGACGATGGTGTGCCGGGCCTCCGGCTTCGCCAGCGGCGCGCACGCGTCCTCCAGGTCCAGGAACACCTGGTCCGCCGGGAGCCCCTGCGCCTTCTCCAGGAAGCGCGGGTTGCTCCCGGGGACCGCCAGACAGGAGCGGCGCGGACGCAGGCGGTCGACGGGGTGGGCGGTGCCGCCGGTGGGAAGGGCGGCGCCGGGAGAGGGGTGGGCGGTCATGCGGGGACCTCCAGGGGGTCGAGCTTGTTCGCGGTGCGGATCTCGTCGACGATACGGCCGATGATCCCGGTGATGTCGAAGTCCTTCGGGGTGAAGACCGCGGCGACTCCCGCGGCCCTGAGCTGCTCGGCGTCGCCGTTCGGGATGATCCCGCCGGCGATCACCGGGATGTCGGCGGCGCCTGCCTCGCGCAGCCGTTCCAGCACGTCCGGCACGAGCTGGGCGTGCGAGCCGGAGAGGATGGACAGGCCCACCGCGTGCACGTCCTCGGCGAGGGCGGCGTCCACGATCTGCTCGGGGGTGAGCCGGATGCCCTGGTAGACCACCTCGAACCCGGCGTCGCGGGCCCGTACGGCGATCTGCTCGGCGCCGTTGGAGTGCCCGTCCAGGCCCGGCTTGCCGACCAGGAAGCGCAGCTTGCCGACGCCGAGGTCACGGGCGGTCAGCTCCACCTTGTGGCGCACCCGGCCGAGCGCCGAGCCCCGCTCGGCGGGGACCGCGACCGGCGCCGAGGAGACGCCGGTGGGCGCCCGGAACTCGCCGAAGACCTCGCGCAGCGCCCCCGCCCACTCGCCGGTCGTGACCCCGGCGCGGGCGCAGTCGAGGGTGGCCTCCATCAGGTTCTCGGTGGTGCGGGCGGCCTCCTTCAGCCGCTCCAGGGCCTTGCAGGGGCGCGGGTGGTTGAAGGGCGGCTGGTAGCGGGTGTCCCGCCAGGTGCCGAGCGCGGCGACGACCCGGGCCTCGACCGCCGGGTCGACGGTCTGGATCGCGGTGTCCAGGTCGGCGGTGAGCGGGTTCGGCTCGGTGCCCTCGAAGGCGTTGACCCCGACGATCTTCTCCTCGCCGGACTCGATCCGGGCCCGGCGCTCGGCGTGCGAGGCGACGAGCCGGGACTTGAGGTAGCCGGACTCGACGGCGGCCATCGCGCCGCCCATCTCCTCGATGCGGACCATCTCGGCGCCGGCCGCCTCGACCAGCTCGTCCACCTTGGCGCCGATCACCTTCGAGCCGTCGAAGAGGTCGCCGTACTCCAGCAGATCGCTCTCGTAGGCCAGCACCTGCTGGATGCGCAGCGACCACTGCTGGTCCCAGGGGCGGGGCAGGCCCAGCGCCTCGTTCCAGGCGGGGAGCTGCACGGCCCGCGCGCGGGCGTCCTTGGAGAGGGTGACGGCCAGCATCTCCAGCACGATCCGCTGGACGTTGTTCTCCGGCTGCGCCTCGGTCAGACCGAGGGAGTTGACCTGGACGCCGTAGCGGAAGCGGCGGTGCCTGGGGTCCTCGATGCCGTACCGCTCCCGGGTGACGCGGTCCCAGATGAGGCCGAAGGCGCGCATCTTGCACATCTCCTCGACGAAGCGGACGCCCGCGTTCACGAAGAAGGAGATACGGCCGACCACCTCGCCCATGCGCTCCTCGGGCACCTGCCCGGAGTCGCGCACCGCGTCCAGTACCGCGACGGCGGTGGACATCGCGTACGCGATCTCCTGCACCGGCGTGGCACCCGCCTCCTGGAGGTGGTAGCTGCAGATGTTGATCGGGTTCCACTTCGGCAGGTGGGACACCGTGTACGCGATCATGTCCGTGGTCAGCCGCAGCGACGGACCGGGCGGGAACACGTGGGTGCCCCGGGACAGGTACTCCTTGACGATGTCGTTCTGCGTGGTGCCCTGGAGCCTGGTGAGGTCCGCGCCCTGTTCCTCCGCGACGACCTGGTAGAGCGCGAGCAGCCACATGGCGGTGGCGTTGATCGTCATGGAGGTGTTCATCTGCTCCAGGGGGATGTCCTGGAAGAGCCGGCGCATGTCGCCGAGGTGCGCGACGGGCACCCCGACCCGGCCGACCTCGCCGCGGGCGAGGACGTGGTCGGAGTCGTAGCCGGTCTGCGTCGGCAGGTCGAAGGCGACCGACAGGCCGGTCTGGCCCTTGGCCAGGTTGCGCCGGTACAGGGCGTTGGACGCCTCGGCCGTGGAGTGTCCGGCGTAGGTGCGCATGAGCCACGGCCGGTCCTTGTGACGCTCGCTCATCCCGTGGCCTCAGACGTTCCGGAAGCGGTTGATGGCGTCGGCGTGGCGGGCGCGCAGTTCGTGGTCGCGGACGCCGAGCCCCTCCTCGGGGGCGAGGCAGAGCACGCCGACCTTGCCCTGGTGCGCGTTGCGGTGCACGTCGTGGGCGGCCTGGCCGGTCTCCTCCAGGGAGTAGACCCGGGAGAGGGTCGGGTGGATCTTTCCCTTGGCGACCAGGCGGTTGGCCTCCCACGCCTCGCGGTAGTTGGCGAAGTGCGAGCCGACGATGCGCTTGAGCGACATCCACAGGTAGCGGTTGTCGTAGCTGTGGTCGTAGCCCGAGGTGGAGGCGCAGGTGACGATGGTGCCGCCCTTGCGGGTGACGTAGACGCTGGCGCCGAAGGTCTCGCGGCCGGGGTGCTCGAAGACGATGTCGACGTCCTCGCCGCCGGTGAGTTCGCGGATGCGCTTGCCGAGGCGCTTCCACTCCCGGGGGTCCTGAGTGTGCTCGTCCTTCCAGAAGCGGTACTCCTCGGCGCTGCGGTCGATGATCAGCTCGGCGCCCATGCGCCGGCAGATCTCGGCCTTGCGCTCGCTGGAGACGACGCAGATCGGGGTGGCGCCGCCGGCCAGCGCGAACTGGGTGGCGTACGAGCCGAGTCCGCCGCTGGCGCCCCAGATCAGGACGTTGTCGCCCTGCTTCATCCGGGCGCCGTTGCGGGAGACGAGCTGCCGGTAGGCGGTGGAGTTGACCAGGCCGGGGGCGGCGGCCTCCTCCCAGCTCAGGTGGGTCGGCTTGGGCATGAGCTGGTTGGACTTGACGAGGGCGATCTCGGCGAGGCCGCCGAAGTTGGTCTCGAAGCCCCAGATGCGCTGCTCGGGGTCGAGCATCGTGTCGTTGTGGCCGTCGCTGGACTCCAGCTCCACCGAGAGGCAGTGGGCGACCACCTCGTCGCCCGGCCGCCAGGCGTTGACCCCGGGGCCGGTGCGCAGGACGACGCCCGCCAGGTCGGAGCCGATGACGTGGTAGGGCAGGTCGTGCCGGCGGGTCAGGTCGCTGACGCGGCCGTAGCGCTCCAGGAAGCCGAAGGTCGACAGCGGCTCGAAGATCGAGGTCCAGACGGAGTTGTAGTTGACCGAGGAGGCCATCACGGCCACCAGGGCCTCGCCGGGGCCCAGTTCGGGCACCGGCACCTCGTCCAGGTGCAGTGACTTGCGGGGGTCCTTGTCGCGGGTGGCGAGCCCGGCGAACATCTCCGTCTCGTCCTTGTGCACGGTGATCGCGCGGTACGACTCGGGGAGCGGCAGCGCGGCGAAGTCGGCCGGTGTGGAGTCGGGCGACTGGATCGCGTCCAGGATGTCCTTCACGGTCACGGTGTTGCCTCCGGCGGTGAGCGCCCTGAGGGAGGGGCGCTGAGAGGGGTGCGTCGGTGCGCTGAGGGTTGGGTGAGGGGCCGAGGGGGTGCGGCTGTGGTGCTGTTCGGCAGCGCTTGGTGGCGCGGGAGGGTGCCTGTGACGCAGGCGTCCGGACAACGCGGGCGATCGCTCGCGGGGACAGCCGGACACCTTCAACGTATGACACGGCGTGTCACCCCGCAAGGCACTGAGTGCCAGGAAATGCACTCAGATGAAATCTTTACCCTTCAGATGAGCGATGATCGATCGAATGGACTCTCGGCGGCGAGTCAAAAGGGGCGCTGACATGCAAAAACGGCCACCCGGAGGGTGGCCGTCATCACAGGGCGGAAAGAGGCCGCTCAGCGGCGGAAAGCGGTCGCTCAGCGGCGGGAAGGCCGCTCAGCGGTCCCGGAGCGCCTGCTCGATGGTGCGCATGACCTCGTCCAGCGGCGCGTCGGTGCGCGCGACCGTCACGAGCACCTCGCCCTGGGCCGTCGCCGAGGCCGACGGGGACGCGGCGCGTACGGAACTGCCGCGCCCCGCGCCGATACCCGTGCCGAAGGTGCGCCGCACGATGGCGAAGGCGTGGTCGAGCTGCGCCTCCACATCGCCCTGCCCGTCCGCCCGCAGCCAGCGCCGCAGCACGTGGTTGTGGGCGGTGACCACGGCGGACGCGGCGACCTCCGCCAGCAACGGGTCGTCGTTGGCGTCGTCGTCGTGCGCGTGCTCGTCGAAGTGGCCGAGCAGGTACCGGGTGAAGAGCCGCTCGTAGCGGGCGACCGAGGCGATCTCCGCCTCCCGCAGGGTGGGCACCTCACGGGTCAGCTTGTAGCGGGCGACGGAGATCTCCGGCCGGGCCGCGTACATCTTCATGACTTCCTTGATGCCACGGCACACCGTGTCGAGCGGATGCTCGTGCGCCGGGGCCGCGTTGAGCACCGCCTCGGCGCGGACCAGGGTGTCGTCGTGGTCCGGGAAGATCGCCTCCTCCTTGGAACGGAAGTGGCGGAAGAAGGTGCGGCGCGCGACGCCGGCCGCCGCCGCGATCTCGTCGACGGTCGTCGCCTCGTAGCCCTTGGTCGCGAACAGCTCCATCGCCGCCGCCGCCAGCTCCCGGCGCATTTTCAGCCGCTGGGCCGCGGCGCGGCTGCCGGCCGCGCTCTCGGGCGCGTCGGACGTGGCAGGGGTACGTGGGGTCCTGGCGGGCTGGGACATGCCCCGAACGTACTGCATGCGCGGCCGGCGGTGCGCACGAGCGGGCCCTCCCCCGCCGCCGCGGGGCGGGGGAGAGCCGGCCGGGTCGAGCAGTCCGCCCCAGTCCTCGGCGGACCGGAACCAGGCGGCGAGCCGGTCGGCGGCGGGCATGCTCGCGTCAGCGTCGGGCATGTTCGCGGAAGCCCCGGCCGGACTTGCGGCCGAGGCAGCCCGCGGCCACCAGGTGCTCCAGCAGCGGCGCCGGTGCCAGCCCCGGGTCGCGGAACTCGCGGTGCAGCACCTTCTCGATGGCGAGCGAGACGTCCAGCCCCACCACGTCCAGCAGCTCGAAGGGGCCCATCGGATAGCCGCCGCCGAGCTTCATCGCCGTGTCGATGTCGTCCATCGACGCGTAGTGCTCCTGCACCATCTTGACCGCGTTGTTGAGGTACGGGAACAGCAGCGCGTTCACGATGAAACCGGCCCGGTCCCCGCAGTCCACCGGGTGCTTGCGCAGGGTCGCGCAGACCTCCCGGACGGTGGCGTGCACGTCGTCCCCGGTCAGCACCGTGCGGACCACCTCGACCAGTTTCATCGCCGGGGCCGGGTTGAAGAAGTGCATCCCGACCACGTCCCCGGGGCGCGAGGTGGCGCGGGCGCAGGCCACCACCGGCAGCGAGGAGGTGGTCGTCGCCAGGACCGCGCCGGGTCGGCACACCTTGTCCAGGGTGGCGAAGAGCTGCCGCTTCACCTCCAGCTCCTCCGCGACCGCCTCCACCGCGAGGTCCACCTCGGCGAAGTCGTCGTAACTCCCCGTCGGCGTGATCCGGGCCAGCGTCCCGGCGGCGGCCTCGTCGCTCAGCCTCCCCCGGGCCACCGACCGCGCCAGGGAGGCGCCGATACGGTCCTTCGCCGTCCGGGCCTTCTCCGCGCCGCGGGCGGCGAGGACGACCTCGTACCCCGCCTTGGCGAACACCTCGGCGATGCCGGAGGCCATCGTGCCCGACCCGGCGACACCGACGGTGCGCACCGGACGCCCCCGCACCGGCACGTCCGTCTCGCGCGGGGAGGCGGCGTCCGGCACCACCGCCGGGCTGCCCGGCGCCTCGTAGGTGTAGAAGCCGCGCCCCGCCTTGCGGCCCGTCAGGCCCGCCTCGCTGAGCTGGCGCAGGATCGGCGCGGGGGCGTGCAGCCGGTCGTGCGAGGCCGTGTACATCGCCTCCAGGACGGTGCGCGCGGTGTCCAGCCCGATCAGGTCCAGCAGTGCCAGCGGGCCCATGGGCAGCCCGCAGCCCAGGCGCATCGCGGCGTCGATGTCCTCGCGGGTGGCGTAGTGCGACTCGTACATCGCCGCCGCCTGGTTGAGGTAGCCGAAGAGCAGCCCGTCGGCGACGAAACCGGGCCGGTCGCCGACCGCGACGGGCTCCTTGCCGAGGTCGAGGGCGAGGTTGGTGACCGCCGCGACGGCCGCGGGCGCGGTCAGCACCGAGGAGACGACCTCCACCAGCCTCATCGCCGGGGCCGGGTTGAAGAAGTGCAGGCCGAGCACGCGCTCGGGCCGGGCCGAGTCGGCGGCCAGCCGGGTCACCGACAGCGCGTTGGTGCCGGTCGCCAGCACGGTGTCCGGGCGCACGATCCCGTCCAGCTCCCGGAAGATCCGCTGCTTGACCTCGTACGACTCCGGGGCGACCTCGATCACCAGATCGGCGTCGGCCGCCGCCCGCGGGTCGGTGGTGGTGCGCAGCCGGGCGAGCACGTCCGCGCGCTCGCCCTCGGTCAGCCGGCCGCGGGCGACGGCACGGGCGGTGGACGACTCCAGCGCGGCGGCGGCCCGCACGGCCTGCGCCTCGCTGATGTCGATGCCGACGACGTCGCGGCCGGCCGTGGCCAGGACCTCGGCGATGCCGGTGCCCATGGTGCCGAGGCCGACCACGGCGACGGTCCGGAGCGGGGACAGGGGGGTGTCGGGCAGGGGAGCGGCCATCGCGGGACTCCAGGAATGAGGGGTGACGACGGGAAGCGCCCGGGTGCGCCGGACGGCGCACCGGGTGCGGGAGGTGCGGGAGAGCACAGGGAGAGAAGGAGGGTGCTGGTGGAGGTGTGCCGGGCGCACGCGCCCGGTGCCGTCGGGGCGGACGCGCACACGTCCGCGCCACGGCGTCGTACCAGCCGGCCCTGTCCCGGAGCCGGGTCGCTCCGCGGTGCCCGGGGGCTCCGCGCCGACGTCCCCCGCCGTCACGACGGCGGAGTCCGTCCCGTCACGGCCGGCCGCGTCACCAGACCGCCGTGCGGAGTGCGCGAGTGGGTAACTCGCTCGTCTGAGCTTAACCACCGGGTAACGAGCGCGCCAGCCCCCGGTGTTCGTGATCTGCGTCCCAGAGGCGGGGTGACGTGTCTAACCTCCTGTCATGGACGAAGAGTTGCGAGCGCTCACGGAGCGCTTACGGACCGAGGCGGACGCCTCGGGCGACCGCGCGGCCTGCGACCGCCTCGCGGAGATCGCGGGCCCGGACGAACTGGCGGCGGTCCTCACCGAGCCCGGACACCCCCTGTGGGCCCGCGAACTGGCCGCGTTCCGGCTGGGATCGGCCGGTGACCGGCGGGCCTTCGAGTCCCTGGTGCTGCTGCTCAACCACCGCGACCCCCCGCGCTGCGCCGCCGCCGCCGAGGCCCTGGCCCGGCTCGGCGACCCACGCACCGCACGGGCCGCCGCCGCCCTCGCCACCAACGAACTGCGCGTGGCCTACGCCCTGCAACCCGTGCGCCTGCTGGCCGTGTTGCGCGCCCCCGAGTCCGTGCCCGCGCTGATCACCACCCTGGAACGCCGGCTGCGCCCGCACGACCCGTACCACCGGATCGCCCTCGCCTGCGTCGAGGCCCTCGGCACCCTCGGCGACGCCCGAGCGACACCGATCCTGCGCGAGGCCCTGACCCACCCAGCCCTCACGGAAGCGGCGACGGCCGCGCTGGCCCGGATTCCCGGCCAGCGGTGAGCCCTTGACCGGGCGCCGGCCTCAGTCGACGAGCGCCCTCACGCGCGTGGGCGGGCGGGTACTCCCCGGACGGTTCCGTCGCGGACTCAACCGGACGGTGTGACCGGGGACCGCATGCCGAGCCACTGCTCGGCTCCCCACGCCTGGAACCGCTCCACCTCGGCGAACCCCAGCTTCGCCGCGAGACGCATCGAGCCGACGTTGGCGGTCTGGGTGGTGAGCACCACCGGCTCGCCGGGAAGCACGCCGGAGAGCATGCCGAGCGCCGCCGTGCACGCCTCGGCGGCGTACCCGAACCCCCACGCCCGTGGCAGGAACAGGTAACCGAGGTCGGCCTTCCCCATGGCAGCCGGCCGGCTGTGCCCGGTCGCCCTCCTGAGCAGGATCTGGCCGATCATCGCTCCGTCGAGATCGACGACGAAGCTCCCGGGCCACCGTTCCGGTACCTTGGGCAACTCGCGCTCAAGCTCTTCGCGCGGGCGGGGGCCGCCGAGGTAGGTGTGCACCTCTGCAGAAGAGAGCAGTTCGACGAACGTCCCGCGGTCCCGTGCCTCGGCCGCACGGAGGACGAGCCGTTCGGTCCTGATCGGCTCGGGGGGCCAGGCCCGGAGTCCTAAACCTTCCATCGGCGCAGGCTAACAGGATGCCGGCCGCCCCTCAGCCGGTCAGCTCCCTCCTGTACCGCACCTCCGGTACCGCCGTGCCGTTCACCTCGAAGGGTTCCTCGGTGCCGTCGGCGTGGAAGCCCGCGCTGGTGTAGAAGCGGCGGGCGCGGGTGTTGCCCTTCAGGACCCACAGCAGCGCGCGCGGGTACCCGGCGGCGGCGCAGTGGCTCAGGGACGTCTCCAGCAGGGCCCGGCCTATGCCGGTGCCGGCCCGCTCGGGGTCGACGTAGAGCGCGTACACCTCGGCGTCGGCGGTGGTGGTGTCGCCCTCGCGGTACGGGCCGTGGCAGACCCAGCCGGTGACCGTGCCGGCGGCGTCGGCGGAGACCAGGTTCACCACACCGGGCGCCGCCTCGGCGAGCATCGTACGGCGCCGCTCGACGTCCTCGGCCGGGTCGAGCCCGTCCAGGTAGGACCGGGCCACCAGACCCCGGTAGGCCCACTGCCAGCCGCGTACGCGGATCTCGCCCACCCGCTCGCAGTCCCCGGGCGTCATCGCGCGCACCGTCGGACCGCTCACGGGGCGACCACCGCCAGGGCCTCGATCTCCATCAGGAACTCGGGCCGCACCAGGCCGGCCACCCGCACCGCCGAGGCGGCCGGCAGCCGGTCGTCGGGGATGTGGCCGGCGCGGGCGGCGCGGATCGCGGGCATGTGCGCCATGTCCGTGACGAAGTAGGTCAGCTTCACCACGTCGTCGAAACCGGCGCCGGCCGCGGCCAGGCAGCGGCGCAGGTTCTCGAAGACCTGGCGGGCCTGTGCCGCCGCGTCGCCCTCGCCGACGATCCGGCCCTCCGCGTCCAGCGCGAGCTGGCCCGAGACCGCGACGAGGCGGCCGGTCGCGGAGACGACGTGGGTGTACTGGGCGGCGGGGGCGACGCCCTCGGGGGCGGGAATCCTGGTCAGGTCGCTCATGGGCGCATCATGTCCCACGGCTCCGGCCGGTGTCCCGCCCCTTTCGGCCCGCCGGTCAGCCGCGCGGAGCGAGCAGCCCGTGCAGGGCCGCGCCGCGCGCGGACGCCGACGTCGTCTGGGACTCCAGTGGCCGCGGATCGGGCAGCGCCGGGCAGACCGCGTCCGCCTCGCCGGTGCCGCGCGGCAGGGTGCCGTCGGTCAGATAGGCCGTCAGGTGCCGGTCCAGGCAGGCGTTCCCGCTCAGCGTGACGCCGTGGTTCCCGCCGCCCTCCTCGACGACGAGGCGCGAGCCGCGCAGCATCCGGTGCAGGGTGACGGCGCCGTCGTACGGGGTGGCCGCGTCGCCGGTCGCCTGGAACAGCAGGGCGGGCGGCAGCGCGTGGTTGGTGACGTCCACGGGCCTTCGCGCGGGGGTCGGCCAGAACGCGCACGGCGCGTTGTACCAGGTGTTGTTCCAGGTCATGAAGGGCGCCTCGCGGTGCGTCGCCCAACTGTCCGCGCGCCACCGCGCCCAGCTCCGGGGCCAGCCGGCGTCCCGGCACTGCACGGCGGTGTAGACGCTGTACCCGTTGTCGTCGGAGGCGCCCGCGGCAGCGAAGTCCTCGTACGCCTCGACCAGCGGGCCGGTCTCCCCGTCGTGGGCGTACGCGGCGAACGCCTCGGCCAGATAGGGCCAGTAGCCGTTGTAGTAGCCGCCCGGCAGGAAGGTGTCCTCCAGCTCCGCCGGGCCGACCCGGCCCTCGGCGGGCTCACGCGCGAGCGCCGCCCGCATCGCGTACCAGGCGGCCTCGACGCCGTCCGGGTCGGTGCCGAGCCGGTACACGCCGTCGTGCTCGGCGATCCAGGCCATGAAGGCGCGGTGGCGCTGCTCGAAGGCGCGGTCCTGGCCGAGGTTGTCCTCGTACCAGACGCCGGTGGGGTCGACGACGGAGTCGAGCACGAGGCGCCGCACGCGGTCGGGGTACCGCTTGGCGTAGACGGCGCCCAGGTAGGTGCCGTACGAGTAGCCGAAGTAGTTCAGCTTCCGCGCGCCGAGGGCCGCGCGGATGGCGTCCATGTCGCGCACGGCGTCGACGGTGCCCATGTGCGGCAGCAACTCGCCGTGCTTCTCGCCGCAGGCGGCGGCGAAGGCGGCGGCCCGGTCGAGGTTGGCCTTCTCGACGGCCGGGGTGGACGGCACCGGATCGGGGCGTACGGGGTCGAAGTGGCCCGGCAGGCAGTCCAGCGCCGGTTCGCTGCGGCCGACGCCCCGCGGGTCGAAGCCGATCACGTCGTACTCGGCGGCGACCTCGGCGGGCAGCGCGGACGCCACGAAACCGGCCAGCGTCAGCCCACTGCCGCCCGGCCCGCCGGGGTTGACCAGCAGGGGGCCCTGGTACGTCGCGGAGGTGTGCGGCACGCGGGAGAGGGCCAGCGTGATCTTCTTGCCGCCCGGAAGGTCGTGGTCGAGCGGCACCGTCAGGGAGGCGCACTGGAGCGTCGGATAGCCGGGGGTGCCGCACGCGCGCCAGTCGGGCGCCACGCTCGTACCGTGCGCCACGCTCGTACCGCGCGGTGCGCTCGCGGAGTGCGGTGCGCTGGCCTGGGCGGGCAGGGCGGTGACGGACCCGGCGGCGATGACGGCGGCCCCGCACAGCACGGCTGCGCGTTGTCTCATGAAGTCTCCCGGGGACGGAGAGGCAAGGGCCCGCGCGGCTCGCGGTCCCCGCCGCATCGTCCCGGACCCCACCCCCGAAAGAACGCCCCGCCCACAGACTTGGCCCAAACGGCCCCTCGGATGCCCCCGAATGCCCGCGGCCGGCCAAAGTCGTTCAGGGGCGGTCACCAGGCCCTGACGTCGACGGCCCGTCTCCGGCGCCGCGGAGCCGAGTGGCGCCGCCTTGGCCGAACTCGTCTTGCCGTACGGCTCGACCCGCACCGTCCTCCGGGCAAGGATGTGGCTGCCGGGGACGGCTCGGAGCGCGCTGGGCTTCGGCCCAGTCCACCCCTGCCCGCAGACGTGAGAGGGACCCGACGATGAGTGACCGCGTGAACGTGCGAGTGCTGCTGCTCTATGGCGACCAGGCCGAAGTCGTCGCCGACGTACCACCGGAGGAGCGCGCCCAGCCGGTGCGGTACCCGGCCGCGGACATCGCCGCGGAGACCGGTCTGCCGGTCGTGGACCTCCCCGGCAAGCGGCTGACAGCCGTCGTGGACCACGGAGACCGGCTGTCGGCCTGGCGGCGGGCCTGAGCTTCGTACGACTCCTCCCGGTGTCCACCCGGCGGGCTCGTTCGGCGGAGATGCCGGTGCGTGTCCGTCGGGGCCTCACGGAGGGACCGGTCTCACCCGTACCCTGGCGGGGACGTAGTCGGCTGGGAGGGGCAAGGCCGTGATGTCCTCAGAACCTACTCCGGACCCGTACGCCGACCCGCTGAGGTTCGGCCAGCGGGTGCAGATCCTGCGGGAGCGTCGCGGCATGACGCAGGCGCAGTTGGCAGACTTCGTCGGTCTGTCGCCGCACACCCTGCGAAAGATCGAGAACGGTCAGCAGAAGGCGCCCGGCCTCGACCTGGTGCTGCGCATCGCCGAGGCGCTGCGGGTCCGTGACCTGGCGGACCTGACGGGCCGCCCCGACGGGCACGTGGACCTGTTCGTCGGGCCCGGCCACCCCCGCCTGGTGGCGGTGAAGGCCGCGATCGACAGCTTCGGCTTCACGGCGAGCGCCGAACTGCCGCCCGTCGGGCACGTGGAGGCCCGGCTGTGTGCCGCGTGGCGGGAGAGGCATCGGTCGCCCAACCACCGGGAGGCGATCGGCCGGCTGCTGCCCGACCTCATCCGCGACGCTCAACTCCTCGTGCGGCACGCGGACTCGGCCGCCGAGCGGCGCCGGGCGCAGGCCCTGTTGTCCCAGACGTACTCCCTGGCGCAGTTCTTCATCGCCTACCAGCCGGACGGCTCCTTGCTGTGGAGAGTCGCCGAGCGCGGCATGATCGCGGCCCAGGAGAGCGAGGACCCGCACGCGATCGGTGTGGCGTCCTGGCTTCTCGCACAGGCCCACCGCGACAGCGGCCCCCGCCACTTCGACGCCGCGGACGCCGTGAACGAGGAAGCCGTCCGCCACCTCGCCCCGCTTCTCCCGGACGCGCCCGACGACATCCTGGCCATCGCCGGGGCGCTGGAGTTCGAGTTGGGGTACACCGCCGCCCGCCGACGGGAGACCGGCACGGCGTGGCGGCACTGGGAGCGGGCGAACGACATGGCGGCCCGGCTGCCCGCCGACTACCACCACCCCGTCACCTCGTTCTCCCGTGCCGTCATGGGCGCACACGCGGTGACGGTGGCGGTCGAACTCCACCAGGGCGGCGAGTCGGTGCGGCAGTCGGCGAAGGCGGACAAGGCCGTCATCAAGTCCCGGCCCCGCCGGGCCCGTCACCGCATCGAGGAAGCTCGCGGCTACCACCTGGACGGGCAGCCCGATGTCGCGGTGGCCGCCCTGGAGAAGGCGTTCGAGGCCGCGGCGGAGACGATCCGCTACAACGGCTACGCGCGGGCGATCCTCCTGGAGGAGATCGAGTCGACCCAGGCACCCCGCCGCCGACGCGCGGCCGAGCTGGCGTCGAAGGTCGGCCTCCTCGCCGCCTGAGCGTAGCGACCGGATCACGGTCGGCGATCGGGCGGGAGCGGTTCTACGGTCGAAGCTCAGACCCCGGCGAGGTGGCGAGACCTCCCGGGGAACGGCCCACGCTCGATCCGTAGAGGGAGCGTCGACATGACGAACCGTACCGCCCTGACCCGCTCGGCGGATGTCAGGATGACCATCCGCGTGTACACGGTCGACCGCCACGGTGCGGTCACCGGCGAACGCGCCACCGTGGACGTGACGACGGACCGGGAGACGCCGCCGCCGTTCGGCGGTACGTACCCGCCGTGCGGGTGCCCGCGGCACCGCGCCGGGAAGCAGGTGAGCCGGTGAGGACCGGGACCGGGCGGCACGCTCTTCCGGTCCGCCCGAACCTGACCGTGATGCGCCGGGTCGCCCGGGACGTCCTCGCCGGTGATGCCGAACCGCCGTCGCCCGACGAGTTGGAGAAGCTCACCCTCGTGCTGCGGGGACATATCGCGCTCACCGTGCCGGAGATCGAGACGGCCGCGCTTCGGCTCCCCGGTACCTTCCCGGAGGGACGGTCTGGGGGTGGCCGGGGGAGGTGGAGGGTCAGAGGAACGAGAGTTGGGTCGGGTGGGGGCGGGGCCCCGGGGTGGCTGGAGGCGGCGGGCTGAGAGGGCGGCGGTCCGCGGCGGGGCCCATGCCGTACTCGCGGGCGAGGTCGTGGACCTGGCGGGTGATGCGGCGTTGGTACCAGGTCGGGGCGTAGGCGCCGTCCGCGTACAGGCGTTCGTAGCGGCGGACCAGGTGGGGGTGGTGGCGGGCGAGCCACGCCGTGAACCACTCCCGGGCGCCCGGCCGCAGGTGCAGGACCAGCGGTGTCACCGAGGTGGCCCCCGCGGCGGCGATCGCCCGGACCGTCGCCCGCAACTGGGCCGGCTCGTCGCTCAGGTAGGGCAGGACCGGCGCCATCAGCACCCCGCAGGCGAGTCCCCGTTCGCCCAGCGCGCGCACCACCTCCAGCCGGCGTTCCGGGGCCGGGGTGCCCGGCTCCACCGTGCGCCACAGCTCGGTGTCGGTGAAGCCGACCGAGACGGAGACGCCCACGTCCGTCACCCGCGCCGCCCGCGTCAGCAGGTCGAGGTCGCGCAGGATCAGCGTGCCCTTGGTCAGGACCGAGAACGGGTTGGCCCGCTCGGTCAGGGCGGTGATGATGCCCGGCATCAGGCGGTAGCGGCCCTCCGCGCGCTGGTAGCAGTCGACGTTGGTGCCCATCGCCACGTGCTCGCCCCGCCACCTGGAGGAGGCCAGTTGCCGGCGCAGCAGCTCCGGCGCGTTCACCTTGACGACGATCTGGGTGTCGAAGCCGAGGCCCGTGTCGAGGTCCAGGTAGCCGTGGGTCTTGCGGGCGAAGCAGTACACGCACGCGTGCGTGCACCCCCGGTAGGGGTTCACCGTCCACTCGAACGGCATGCGTGAGGCGCCCGGCACCCGGTTCAGGATCGAGCGGGCCCGCACCTCGTGGAAGGTGATGCCCTGGAACTCGGGCGTGTCGATGGTACGGACGGTCACCGCGTCCGCGCCGAACAGCGTGGCGTCGGCGGTCCTGGCGTGGTCGGAGTCCGTGAGGTTCTCCCAGCGCATCGGCGCCTCCTCGGTAGCACTGCGCGCCACAATAGAACATATGTTCCCATGATCGTGCGCGCGTGCCCCCGGCCTGCGCGCCCGCCGGTCCCCGGGGCACCCCGCCCCCTGGTCGCGCGCCCCCCGATTTGGAGGCCGGGCGGCGGGGTGGTTGGCTTGCCCCGACCCCGAGAAACAGGCCCTGGAGGAACCCGATGGCGCAGGTCGAGGCGACGACGGAGCGGATTGTGGCGGCGGACGCGGAGACGGTGTTCGACACCCTCGCCGACTACGCCGGCACGCGCGCGAAGCTGCTGCCCGAGCACTTCAGCGAGTACGAGGTCCGCGAGGGCGGCGACGGCGAGGGCACCCTCGTCCACTGGAAGCTCCAGGCCACCAGCAAGCGCGTCCGCGACTGCCTGCTGGAGGTCACCGAGCCGACCGAAGGCGAGCTGGTCGAGAAGGACCGCAACTCCACCATGGTCACCGTCTGGCGGGTCACCCCGGCCGGCGAGGGCTCCTCCCGGGTCGTCGTCACCACCACCTGGCAGGGCGCCGGCGGCATCGGCGGCTTCTTCGAGCGGACCTTCGCCCCCAAGGGCCTCGGCCGGATCTACGACGCGATGCTCGCCAAGCTCGCCGCCGAGGTCGAGAAGAAGTAACCAAGAGGCCGTTCCCCGGGGCGCGTTGGCCCGCCCTCACCGGTTCGAGTGATCCTCAGGCGTTCACGTCCCGCACCGTAACTTGTCGCACTCGCTCGCAGTTGTCGCCGCAGGCGGCAGAAGTGCGCAGGCGCGATGAGGGGAGCGATACGTGGGCGGGATCACTCTGGTGCAGGACGAACCGGTCATCGCGCCCCCGGACACCCCGGACGCGGGCCCGCCCCGGGGACCCTCGGCACCCGCGCCGGAGCCCGGCGCGGAACTGAGCCCGCGCCGGGTCCGGCTGGTCTTCCTCGGGCTCATGCTCGCGCTGCTCCTCGCGGCGCTGGAGCAGATGATCGTCGCCACCGCGCTCCCGAAGATCGTCGGCGAGCTGCACGGCCTGGACAAGATGTCCTGGGCGATCACCGCCTACCTGCTCACCGCCACCATCGGCCTGCCGGTCTACGGCAAGCTCGGCGACCTCTTCGGCCGCAAGGGCGTCTTCCAGTTCGCCATCGTGGTCTTCATCATCGGCTCGGCGCTCGCCGGCCGCGCGCAGACCATGGACCAGCTCATCGCCTTCCGCGCGGTGCAGGGCGTCGGCGCGGGCGGGCTGATGATCGGCGTCCAGGCGATCATCGCGGACATCGTGCCGCCCCGGGAACGCGGCCGGTACATGGGGCTCATCGGCGCCGCCTTCGGCCTCGCCTCGGTCGCCGGGCCGCTCCTCGGCGGCTACTTCACCGACCACCTCTCCTGGCGCTGGTGCTTCTACGTCAACGTCCCCTTCGGCCTGGTCACCCTCGCCGTCGTCGCCGCCGTCCTGAAACTGCCGAAACCCCGCACCCGGGCCCGCCTCGACGTGGTCGGCGCCGTCCTGCTCGCCGCCGCCTCCACCTGCCTGGTGCTGCTGACGAGCTGGGGCGGCACCGAGTACGCCTGGGACTCCGAGGTCATCCTCGCCCTCGGCGCCGGGGCCGCCGTCTCCACCGTCCTCTTCCTGGTCGCCGAGCACGTCGCCCCCGAGCCGCTGATCCCGCTCCGGCTCTTCCGGGACTCCGTCTTCAACGTCACCGGCCTGGTCGGACTCGTCGTCGGCGTCGCCCTGTTCGGCGCGGCCAGCTATCTGCCGACCTTCCTCCAGATGGTCGACGGCGCCTCCGCCACCGCGTCCGGACTGCTCATGCTCCCCATGATGGGCGGCATCGTCGGCGCCTCGATCGTCTCCGGCCAGCTCATCAGCCGCACCGGGCGGTACAAGGTCTACCCCGTCCTCGGCGGCCTGCTCTCCGCCGTCGGCATGTGGCTGCTCTCCCTGCTCGACGCCGACACGCCCCGGCTGCACTACAGCCTCTGGATGGCCGTCCTCGGCGCCGGCATCGGCATGGTGATGCCGGTCCTCGTCCTCGCCGTGCAGAACTCCGTGCGCCCCGCCGACCTCGGCACCGCCACCAGCGCCAACAACTACTTCCGGCAGATCGGCGGCAGCGTCGGCGCCGCCGTCTTCGGCACGCTCTTCGCCAACCGGCTCGCCGACGCCCTCGCCGAACGGCTGCCCGCCGGGGCCGGGGCGGGACCCGGCGCCGAGTCCGTCACCCCGCAACTCGTGCACGGCCTGCCGCCCGCGCTGCGCGACGCCTACATCGCGGCGTACGCCGAGGCGATGCCGCGCATCTTCCTGTACCTGGTGCCGGTGCTCGTCGCCGGCCTGATCATCGCCTTCTTCCTCAAGGAGAAACCCCTGGTGTCCCACAACGCCCCCGTCACCGACCCGGACACCGCGCGGCACGCCGCACACGTCCCGCACGCCCGCCCCCACTTCCCCGGCGGGGAGAACCCCACCTCCCCCCGCGCTCCGTACGCCGCCGGCATCCCGGTCTGCGGCACGGTGCAGCACCCGGACGGCACCGTCGTACCGCGGGCGGCGCTCACCCTCATCGACGTCGGCGGGCAGCAGATCGGCCGGGGCGCCAGCGGGGACGACGGGCGGTACGCGCTCTCCACCCCCGGCTCCGGCTCGTACGTCCTGATCGCCGCCGCCGGCGGGCACCAGCCGCAGGCCGTGTCGGTCACCGTCGGCGAGCGCCCGGTCGAACTGGACGTGGTGCTCGGCGGCGCGGGCCGCCTGGCCGGCAGCGTGCTCACCGCGGACGGCAGCCCCGTCCGGGAGGCCACCGTCACCCTCACCAACGTGCACGGCGAGGTCGTGGCCACCACCCGCAGCGGCCGGGAGGGCGGCTACGTCATCACCGAGCTGGTGGCCGGCGAGTACACCCTCGCCGCCAGCGCCCCCGCCTTCCGCCCGGCCGCCCTGCCGGTCAGCGTCCAGGCCGCCCGCGAGACCCGGCAGGACGTGGAGCTGGCCGGCGGCGCGGTGCTGCGCGGGACCGTGCGGGCGAGCGGCGGCCGGGCCGTGGAGGACGCCCGCGTGACGCTGCTCGACGCCGCCGGGAACGTGGTGGACACGCTGACGACCGGAGCGGACGGCGCCTTCCGGTTCATCGACCTGTCGTCCGGCGAGTACACCGTCATCGCCGCCGGTTATCCGCCGGTGGCGACCGTGCTCCAGGTGGCCGGCGGCGGCCGTACCGAACGCGACCTCCAGCTCGGCCACGAGGACTGAGACCCCTCCGCCCCGGCGCCCTCCGCGCGCCGGGGCGTCCCCGTCCGGCCACGCCGGGCGGAGACACCCCGAACGACCCGTGAAGGAACGCGCCGGGCGCTTGTGGCAGTGCGCCGGGCGCGATACACCGTACGAGCCCGCCACTGGCGACGGGCCGCACCGCACCTGGGGAGTCGGCATGAGCGTGACGCGTCGGTACCGGGACGCCTGGGACGGATTCTGGCGGGAGGCGCCCGAGGGCCCGGGGGAGGTGTTCTGGGACGCGGAACCCATGCTGACGGCCGGCCGGCACCTGGCCCACTTCGAGCCGTACCTCGTCGACCCGGCGCTGCCGCTGATCGACCTCGGCTGCGGCAACGGCACCCAGACCCGCTACCTCGCCGACCGCTTCCCCCGCGTCGTCGGCGCCGACCTGTCCGACGCCGCCCTCGGCCACGCCCGGCGGGCCGATCCCGAGGGGCGGGCCGGCTACCGGCGGCTCGACGCCGCCGACCCGGAGCAGACCGGCGCGCTGCACGCGGAACTCGGCGACGCCAACGTCTACCTGCGGGCCGTCCTGCACCAGTGCGAGCCCGGGGAACGGCGGGCCCTCGCGCACGGCGTCGCCGCCCTGCTCGGCGAGCGCGGCCGGGCCTTCCTCGTCGAGCCCGCCGAATCCGCCGGCCCGCTGCTGATGGCCCTGGTGCAGTGCCCCGAGGGCCCGCCGGCCAAGCTGGCCCCCGTACTCGGCCACGGCCTCATCCCCGGCCGGCTCCCGGACACGGCGCTCCCCGCCTACCTGGACGAGGCCGGACTCGCCGTCGTGGCCGGCGGGCGGCTGCCGCTGGTCACCACCGAGTACACCGCCGACGGCATCCGCCTCGAACTCCCCTCCGCCTGGGTCATCGCGGGCCGGCCCGAGCCCGGCGCGGGGTGAGACGGCTCAGCCCGTCCCCGTCTCCCAGGTCACCGGCAGCCGGCCGAGGCCGCCCGTCACCCGGCCCGTGTCGAGGTCGGGCAGCGTGGGCAGCGGGCCCGCCGGGCGCAGCCCCGGGAAGCGGGCGAGGCCGGTGAGGAAGACCGACAGCTCCAGCCGGGTCAGCGCCGCGCCCAGGCAGTAGAAGGTGCCGTGCCCGAAGGCGAGGTGCGGGTTGGGGTCGCGGCGGATGTCGAAGCGGGCGGGGTCGGCGAGGACGGCGGCGTCCCGGTTGGCGGACTGGAAGGAGAGGACGATCAGGTCGCCGGCCCGGATCGGGGCGTCCGGCAGCGGGATGTCGGCGCGGGCGTAGCGGGGTATCCAGCTCCCGCCGGGCACGGCGAGCCGCAGGATCTCCTCCACCGCCCCGGGGACGAGCGCCGGGTCACGGCCGAGGGCACGCCACTGCCCGGGGTGGGCCAGCAGGTGGCAGGTGCCGTAGACCATGCGGGAGGCGACGGTGTCGAAGCCGGCGAGGAAGACGTCCAGGAGGGCGTCGGCGTGCTCGTCCGCGCGCAGCTCGCGCGGTCCGGGCTCGGCGTGGGCGAGGGCGGTGAGGACGGTGCCGTCCGCCGGCCGGCCGCGCCCCTCGTCGAGGGCGGCCCGCACGGCGTCGAGCAGGCGCGCGCGCCGCTCCGCCGCCTCGGCCGCCTGCCCGTACGTGCGGACCGTGTCGGACCAGTCGAGTAGCGCGGGGCGCAACTCCTCGGGCAGGCCCAGCAGTTCGCAGATGACGGCGGCGGCCAGCGGCCGGGCCAGGTCGGCGTGGACGTCCAGCGGCGGTCCGGCGCGCAGCAGCGGCGCGGCGAGGCTCGCGAAGCGTTCCTCCACCGCGGGGCGCAGCCGGGCGGTGTGGCGGCTGCCGAAGTGCCGGGCGAGCGTGTGCCGCCAGCGGCGGTGGTCGTCCGGCTCGTCGGCGTGCCCGTCCACCGGCTCCATCAGGGCCGCGTCCCACAGGCGCGGGGCGTGCGCCGGGTCGGGGTGGGTCCGGCCCAGGCGCGGATCGCCGCACATGGCCCGTACCCCCTCGTACGTGCTGACCAGCCAGGCGGTGTCGCCCGTCGAGGTGGGCAGCCGCACCGGGGCGGGCCGGGAGCGCAGCGCGGGGAACGCCTCCGGCTCCCCGAGGACGTGGGGGCAGGAGAAGGGCAGGACCGGTTCGGGCGCCGACCCGTCCGCCATGTCCACCACCGCCCCCTCCCGGCCGCCGGTCAGATGTGCTCGGCGACCGGCTGTCCGGGCAGCCGGCGGGCGTCCCGGGCCCGTGCGGCGATGGCGCCCGTGACCACCGGCAGGGAGGCGGGCTGCACGGAGAGGAAGAGGTTGGGCTCGATCAGCTCCAGCTCCATCACCACCGGCCGGCCCTCGTCGTCGTCGACCAGGTCGACGCGGGCGTAGAACAGTTCCCCGGAGTGGGGGACCACCGCGAGGGCGCTCTCGGCCACCTCGCGCTCGCGTGCCGTGGGGACCCACGGTTCGAGGCCGGGGTGGGCCACCTTGCGCTGGTCGAAGGGGACGTCGGCGCCGAGGACCGCCTTCTTGCGGATGGCGTGGAGGAAGGAGCCGCCGAAGAAGACCAGGGCCCGTTCGCCGCCGGTCTCGATCCGCGCCATGTACGGCTGCACCATCGCCGTGATGCCCTCGGCGTGCATGTGGCCGATGTGCCGCACCGCCGTGTCCCTGTCGCCCGCCCGGTAGCGCGCCGCGTACCGGGCGCCGGCGCCCACCGCCGGTTTGATCACGTACTCGTGGTCGGAGGGCAGGACGGCGGCGGCCTCCACGGCGGCGCCGGGGGCGAGGTAGCGGGTGGGGACGGCGGGGACATGCGCCTCGGTGAGCCGGGAGAGGTAGAACTTGTCGGAGCTCCAGCGCACCACCGGCGGCGGGTTGAGCAGGGTCGTGAGGCGGCTGCACCGCTCCACCCACTCCAGGAACGCCTCCGTCCGCCAGGTGTAGTCCCAGGTGGAGCGGATCAGCACCAGGTCGAAGCCGGCCCAGTCCACCGCCGGGTCGTCCCATTCGGCGGATTCGGCGGCGACGCCGGTCTCGTTCAGCGCCGCCAGGAGCAGCGGCATGTCGTGATCCGTATTGATTTCCGGGCGTGGCCTGGTGGTGACCAGTGCGACCCTGGCATCCGGCATGGATCATTCCTCACTCGGGACGATGTGTCGGGAGCAAGCTAGCAGCGAGAGCGGCCGTCCGAAGGAGTTCCCCGGGCGCACTGCTCCCCCTTCCGGCCGCCGTCCGGGTAATACCGGAGAGGCGGCCCCGGACACCGATTCACCTTCCGGTGGAACAGGCCGAGTTGACGTCCTTGCCAGCGTAAGGCCGCTTTCGGCGCGTGACCATACGGAGACGATTGTCTGGCAGATATTCGCTGTTCCTCGAACGCGGTATGCGGCATTTCCTTCCGTCACCGCTGTTCGCCGATCTTCCGCAACTGGTCCTCGGCGCCGCGCGTCTCCGGGTGGTCGGCGCCCAGGACCCGGCGGCAGCGGCGCACGGTGTCCTCCTGCAACTCCCTTGCCCGGTCGAGCAGGTGGAGGTGGTGCAGGGTCTCGCACAGCGCCCGCGCGGTGCGCAGGCTCTGCGGATGATCCGCGCCGAGCACCCGGCGGGAACGCGTCAGCGTCTCCTCCTGGAGCGCCAACGCCTGCTGGAGCATGCCGAGTTTGCGCAGGATGGTGGTGTACGAGGTGGCCGCCCGCAGGGTGTGCGGGTGGTCCTCGCCGAAGACCCGGCGGCAGCGCGCGAGGGTGTCCTCGTCGAGGACGCGGGCCTTCGCGTACTCGCCGAGGGCCACCAGGTCGGCCGCCAGGTGGTTCGCCGAGCGCAGGGTGTCCGGGTGGTCGTCCCCGAGGACCCGGCGGTAGCGGACCAGGGTGTCCTCGTGCAGCCGCCGCGCTTCGTCGTAGTGGCCCAGCGCGCTCAGGTCGGCGGCGAGGTGGTTGGCGGAGTGCAGGGTGTGCGGGTGGTCCTCGCCGAGCACGTTCCGGTACGAGCGCAGCGTCTCGGCCTGGAGCGCGCGGGCCGCCGCGTACTGCCCGAGCAGGCGCAGGTTGATCGCGCTGCCGTGGGCGAGGCGCAGGGTGTCCGGGTGGCCGCCGCCCAGCACGCGGTGGTAGCGGGGGAGGGCGTCGTCGTAGAGGCGGCGGGCCTCCTCGTAGTGGCCCTGCTCCCGCAGGGCTCGGGCCAGGCAGCGGGTCGCCCACAGCACGTGGACGTCGTCGGCGCCGAGGTGGCGCAGCCAGGACGCGCGCAGGGCGCGGGTCAGCCGGGCGCCCGCGTCGGCGTCGCCGCGCTCGATCAGGTACCAGGAGGTGTCGCAGGCGAGGATGCGCAGGTGCAGGTCGGTCGGGGTGGTCGGCTCGACGGCCAGGACGTGCGGGACCATCGGCGCCCACGCGGTCCAGGTGGCGGGGTCCTCCGGGTCGCCGGGCGCGTTGGCGACGAGGAGGGCGCGGGCGTGCCGGCGTACGCGGGCGCGCGCGGGCTCCGGCAGCAGATCGCGGACGACGCCCTGCACCAGCCGGTGCAGCCGTACGCCGTCCCGGTTGCTCTTGGCCAGGCCGAAGCGGACGGCGGTGCCGATGGCCCGCCGCAGCCGCATCTCGTCCGCCGCGACCTCGGCGAGGGCGGCGATCGGCTCGTCGTCGCCGGCCGCGATGTCCTCGACGCTCATCAGCCAGCGCACCGGCACCGACTCGGGCGCCAGCAGCGCGCAGACCCGCACCGTCGCCAGCCCCACCGGGTCGGCCTGGGCGAGCTGGTCCAGGCTGAGGCCGATGACGGCGGCGAGGGAACGCGGGTAGTCCCCGGCGTCGCCCTCGCTGAGCAGGGCCGCCGGATGGGCCTGGAGCAGGGCGAGGTAGTCGCCGACGCCGGTCGCGGTCTCGGAGAGGAAGCCGCCGGCCTGGCAGAGCGCGAGGGGCAGGAAGTCCAGCTCCCCGGCGAGGGATTCGGCCTCCTCCCGGCGCAGGTCGGGGCAGTGGGTCTGGAGCAGGGCCACCGACTCGGCGGCGGCCATGACGTCCACGGGGGTGATGGCGGCGATGCGCTCCCAGCCGCCGGCCCGCGAGGTGATCAGCACGTGGCCGGGGCCGCCGGGCAGCCACTCGGAGACGCCCGCCCGTTCCTCGGCGTTGTCGAAGATGAGCAGCCAGCGGTCCCGGCCGCGCAGGAACGCCTTGGTGACGGCCGCCGCGGTCACCGTGTCGGTGCCCCGCTCGACCAGCTCCAGTTGCACGGCGAGGGCCGCGATCTGCTCGCCGACCAGCGAGGAGTCCTCGGAGGCGACCCACCACACGAGGTCGTACTCGTCGGCGTGGCGGTGGGCGTACTCGACGGCGATCTGGGTCTTGCCCACCCCGCCCGGTCCGCGCAGCGCCTGGACCACCGAGGCACCGCCCTGCCCGAACCGCTCCCGCAGCCTGCCGAGGATGGTGTCCCGGCCGGTGAACTCGGGGTTGCGGGGCTCCAGGTTCCAGATGGTCGGCAGCCCGCCCGCGACGCGCTCGCGCGCCGGGCGGGGCCCGCGCGGTCCGGGCACGGCGGCGGAACGGACCACGACGACGGGGGCGGCGGCCCCGCCCGGCCCGGTCGCCCCGGTCACCGCCGCCCCGGCCGCCTCCGCCCCGGCGGACTCCGTGACGGTGGCTCCGGCGAGGGCGGGGGAGGGGTTGCGCACCAGCGTCAGCATCTGCTGGGCGGTGACCGTGTCGGGGTGGTCGGCACCCAGCGACGTGGCGCAGTCCTCGGCCAGTCGCCGCGCCGCCGCCTCCGCCTCCTCGTACCGGCCCCGCGCGGCCAACACCTCGATCACCCCGCACCGGGCCCGGAAGAACGCCGGCGCGTGGCGCGCGGACAGGGCCCGCTGGAGGTCGGCCACCGCCCCGTAGACCACGCCCGCCGACGACCAGTGGCCCTCGCCGCGCAGCGCGTCACCGACCGACGTCCACGCCCGTGCCGCCCGCTCCACCGCGAGGCCCTGCTGTCTCAGCCGCTCGCGCAACTCCGTGACCTGCTGCTCCAGTTCAGCGGCACGGCGGCCGTCGTAGGGGACCATCCGGCCGGTGCCGTCCGGACGCTGGGCAGGTTCACCGACCTTGTACCGCACCGCCAGCCGGTTCCACGTGCTCTCCCACACCCGGATCTCGTCGGGCTCCGCCCCGCACAGCTCGACGAAGGTCAGCAGGAACGCCTTGCTGGGGAACCGGCGGCCCCGCAGCACCTCGCCGAGGGTGGTCCGGGGAAGGGAATGCCCCTTTCCGAGGGCCACCGCGGCCTTTTCCAGATCCCGGTACGAAGGGCTGTCCGCGCGTGCCCGCAACATCTGAAGGAAACGCGACAACTCCTCCGTACTGTCCGACCTCGAAGGATCAATGCGTCCTTCCGAGCCTTGATCCATTCGTCTCCCCCGAATGCAAGGTCGCTGTCCGGTGGTGTCCCGGAACGTCCAACATCTTAGGTGTCCCACGCCAATTCGGGACGCCCGTTGTCCCAATTCCATGGGGCGCCGTCCCGCGCCGGTCGGATCGGTACCCGGTTTCATCTGGCTTTGGCCGTACGGCTGGTGGGACACCCCGGCTTCTTGCTCCGATGAACCGTCAGAGTTCGGCACGGCTCGGCCTCCAGGGAGGAACCGGTGATCAGGAATCGAGGGGACGGCTTCCCGGCCCGCGGGCGGGACGGCACGGCACGCGGGAAGCGGCTCGTGGCGGTCTGCGCCCTCCTCGGCGCGGCGGCCGGGTTCACGATGAGCCTTCTGGGCGCCGCGGCCGTGGACGCCGGCAGCTTCGGCCTGGCGCTCGCCGCGGCGGCGCTCAAACTGCTCCCGGCCGCCGGCGACGGGGGCCGGCGTGCGGAAGGCGCGGACGGGGACGGCTCGTCCGGCCGGTCGCCGGGCGGGCCCACGGACAGCGCCGCCGACGCGGACGCCCGCCGCCGCGGGGACGGCGCGGACCGCCCCGGTGCCGTACCGGAGCAGCGCGGCGAGCCGGGCCCGGCCGACGGGGGCTGACCGCCCGTACACGCCCCTGACCTCCCGTATCCGCCGTGCCGGGGCGGACCGGGGGCCGCGCCACGGCGGGCCGGCGCGGCGTCACGGCCGGGGCGGAGGCGCTCCTGGCAGGCCCTTGCACCGGGGCGTAACGTGGCGCACCATGAAGATCCTCATCAGCGCCGACATGGAGGGCGCCACCGGTGTCACCTGGCCGGCCGACGTGCTGCCCGGGACGCCGCAGTGGGAACGGTGCCGGCCGATGTTCACCTCGGACGTCAACGCCGCCGCGCTCGGCTTCCTCGACGGCGGCGCCGACGAGGTCCTCGTGAACGAGGCCCACTGGTCCATGCGCAACCTCCTGCTGGAGCGGCTCGACGACCGGGTGCAGATGCTCACCGGACGGCACAAGGAGCTGTCCATGGTGGAGGGCGTGCAACACGGCGACGTGGACGGCATCGCCTTCATCGGCTACCACGGCGGCGCCGGCATGGAGGGCGTCCTCGCCCACACCTACCTCGCCAACCAGATCACCGGCGTCTGGCTCAACGGCGTCCGGGCCAGCGAGGGGCTGCTCAACGCGCACGTCGTCGCCGAGTACGGGGTGCCCGTCGTACTGGTCACCGGCGACGACGTGGCCTGCGAGGACGCGCTCGGCTACGCGCCGCAGGCGCTGAAGGTCGCCGTCAAGGACCACGTCTCGCGCTACGCCGCGGTCTGCCGCACCCCGGCCCGGACCGCCGCCGACATCCGCGCGGCGGCCCAGCGGGCGATGGCGGTCGCCGGGCGGCGCGAACCGGTGGCCGGCGGGCCGTTCACCGTGGACGTCGAGTTCGACGCCGAGCACCTGGCGGCGGCCTCGACCGTCGTGCCCGGCGTGGCCCGCAGCGGGGAGCGCCGCGTGGCCTACACCCACGAGACGATGTTCGAGGCCATCCGGACCTTCAAGGCGGTCACCACGATCGCCTCGGCCGCCGTGGAGGAGCAGTATGGCTGAGCAGACGCCGGCCCCCGACGCACAGGCGTTCGACGAGGTGGTCCGCTTCACCTCCGACCTGATCCGCATCGACACCACCAACCGGGGCGGCGGCGACTGCCGCGAACGGCCGGCCGCCGAGTACGCCGCCGCACGGCTCGCCGAGGCCGGGATCGAACCGACCCTGCTGGAGCGCACCGAGGGCCGCACCAACGTCGTCGCCCGCGTCGAGGGCACCGACCCCGGCGCCGACGCGCTCCTCCTCCACGGTCACCTGGACGTGGTGCCCGCCGAACCGGCCGACTGGAGCGTGCACCCCTTCTCCGGGGAGATCCGCGACGGCGTCGTCTGGGGGCGCGGCGCGGTCGACATGAAGAACATGGACGCCATGATCCTCTCCGTCGTACGGGCCTGGGCCCGGCACGGCGTGCGGCCCCGCCGGGACATCGTGATCGCCTTCACCGCCGACGAGGAGGCCAGCGCCGAGGACGGCTCCGGCTTCCTCGCCGACCGGCACGCCGGGCTGTTCGAGGGCTGCACCGAGGGCGTCAGCGAGTCCGGCGCCTTCACCTTCCACGACGGCGCGGGCCGCCAGATCTACCCGATCGCGGCGGGCGAGCGCGGCACCGGCTGGCTCCGGCTCACCGCCCGCGGCCGGGCCGGGCACGGCTCCAAGGTCAACCGCGAGAACGCGGTCACCCGGCTCGCCGCGGCGATCACCCGCATCGGCGACCACCCCTGGCCGCCGCGGCTGACCCCGACCGTGCGCGCCTGCCTGGAGGCACTCGCCGCCCTCTACGGCATCGAGACCGGCCCCGACGGCATCGGCTCCGACCCGGCCGAGGTCGACGCCCTGCTCGACAAGCTCGGCCCCGCCGCCGCCCTGGTCGAGGCCACCGTCCGCAACAGCGCCAACCCGACGATGCTGGACGCCGGTTACAAGGTGAACGTGATCCCCGGCGAGGCCGTCGCCCACGTCGACGGACGCTTCCTGCCCGGCGGCGAGGACGAGTTCCGCGAGACCCTCGACCGGCTCACCGGCCCCGACGTGGAGTGGGAGTTCGACCACCGCGAGCCCGCCCTGTACGCGCCGGTCGACTCGCCGACCTTCGCGCGGATGCGCGCCGCCGTCGAGGAGTTCGCCCCCGAGGGGCACGTCGTCCCGTACTGCATGTCGGGCGGCACCGACGCCAAGCAGTTCTCCCGGCTCGGCATCACCGGCTACGGCTTCGCGCCGCTGCGGCTGCCGGAGGGCCTCGACTACCAGGCCCTCTTCCACGGCGTCGACGAACGCGTCCCCGTCGAGGCGCTGCACTTCGGTGTCGACGTCCTCGACCGGTTCCTGCGCACGGCCTGACGCACGGCATCCGGGAGCACGGGCGCCGTGGAAGAGGCGCGCGGGCTCCCGGGAGGAGTGAGAGGAGTGAGACGGACAGTGCAGACCCTGGCGTACGGATCGTGGCCCTCGCCGATCGACGCGGAGACCGCCGCCGCGCACGACGGGCGCCCCGAGGACGTGGGCTTCGTCGGCGACGAGGTGTGGTGGAGCGCGCCCCGCCCGGCCGAGGGCGGCCGGCGCACCCTGGTACGGCGCCGGAGCGACGGCACCGAGGAGGCGGTGCTGCCCGCGCCGTGGAACGTGCGCAGCCGCGTCATCGAGTACGGCGGCCGGGCCTGGGGCGCCTACCCGGCGGACGGGGGACCACGCGTGGTCTTCGTCCACTTCGACGACCAGCGGCTCTACGCCTGGACGCCCGGCAGCGAGCCGCGCCCGCTGACCCCTCTCTCCCCGGTGGGCGGCGGAGTGCGCTGGGCCGACCCGCGGCCTCGCCCGGAACGCGGCGAGGTCTGGTGCGTCCTGGAGGAGTTCACCGGCGAGGGACCCGGCGACGTACGCCGGGTGCAGGCCGCCGTCCCCCTCGACGGCTCCGCCGCCGACGACCGGGGCGCCGTCCGCGAACTCACCGACGACCGCCACCGGTTCGTCACCGGAGCCCGCGTCTCGCCCGACGGGCGGCGCGCGGCCTGGATCGCCTGGGACCACCCCCGCATGCCGTGGGACGGCACCGAACTGCTCGTCGCCGAGATCGGCCCCGACGGCGTCTTCGGCGAGCCGCGGACCGTCGCCGGCGGCCCCGAGGAGTCCGTCGCCCAGGCCGACTGGACCGCCGCCGGGGAACTGCTCTGGGCCTCCGACCGCACCGGCTGGTGGAACCTCTACCGCGACGGGAAGCCGCTGTGCCCCCGCGAGGAGGAGTTCGCCGACGCGCTGTGGAAGATCGGCCAGCGCTGGTTCACCCCGCTCGACAACGGGCTGATCGCCGTCGTGCACGGCCGCGGCGCCACCGCCCTCGGCATACTCGACCCGGAGACCGGCGAGGTCGTCGACGCGCCCGGCCCCTGGACCGAGTTCGCGCCCGCCCTGGCCGCCGACGGAGAGCGGATCGCCGCCGTCGGCGCGGGCCCGCACCGCGGCTACGAGGTCGTCGAACTGGACGCCCGTACCGGCCACACCCGCGTGATCGGCGCCCCGCACCGGGACGCCGTCGACCCCGCCCACTACCCGCGCCCCGAGGTCCGCACCTTCGCCGGGCCCGGCGGACGCGAGATCCACGCCCACCTCTACCCGCCCCACCACCCGGAGTTCACCGGCCCCGCCGGTGAACTCCCGCCGTACGTGGTGTGGGCGCACGGCGGGCCCACCCACCGCTCGCCGCTCGTCCTCGACCTGGAGATCGCCTACTTCACCTCGCGCGGCATCGGCGTCGTCGAGGTCGACTACGGCGGCTCCACCGGGTACGGCCGCGCCTACCGCAACCGGCTGCGCGGAGAGTGGGGCGTCGTCGACGTCGAGGACTGCGCCGCCGTCGCCCTCGCCCTCGCCGAGGAGGGACTCGCCGACCGGGACCGGCTCGCCGTACGGGGCGGCAGCGCGGGCGGCTGGACCGCGGCGGCCTCGCTGACCTCCACCGACGTGTACGCCTGCGGCACGGTGATCTACCCGATCCTGGACCTCGCCGGGTGGGGCGACGGGGAGACCCACGACTTCGAGTCCCGCTACCTGGAGACCCTGGTCGGCCCCTACGCCGAGGTGCCCGAGCGGTACGCCGAGCGGTCGCCCGCCGAGCACGCCGACCGGATCACCGCCCCGTTCCTGCTGCTCCAGGGGCTGGACGACGCGATCTGCCCGCCCGTGCAGTGCGAGCGCTTCCTGGAGCGGATGGCGGGGCGCGGGGTGCCGCACGCCTACCTCGCCTTCGAGGGCGAGGGCCACGGATTCCGCCGGGCGGAGACCATGGTGCGCGCCCTGGAGGCCGAACTCTCCCTCTACGCCCAGGTCTTCGGCCTGACGCCGCCCGGCGTGCCGACGCTGGAGCTGTCCGGGTGAGGGAGCTGTCCCGTCCGGCCCGGCTCGCCCCCGGCGCCCGGGTCGCCGTCGTCGCGCCCAGCGGGCCCGTGCCCGGGGAGCGGCTGCGGGCCGGGGTCGAGGTGCTGCGCGGCTGGGGCCTCGACCCGGTCGTCGCCCCGCACGTCCTGGACCGGCACCCCCGCTTCGGCTACCTGGCCGGCACGGACGCCGACCGGGCCGCCGACCTCCAGTCCGCCTGGTGCGACCCGGCCGTCGACGCCGTCCTGTGCGCCCGCGGCGGCTACGGCGCCCAGCGGATGGCCGACCTGCTCGACTGGGAGGCGATGCGGGCGGCCGGGCCGAAGGTCTTCGTCGGCTTCAGCGACATCACGGCGCTGCACGAGGCGTTCGCCTCCCGGCTCGGGCTGGTCACCCTGCACGGTCCGATGGCGGCCGGGGTCGACTTCCTCGGGACCGAGCGGGCCCGGGAGCACCTGCGGGCCACCCTGTTCGACCCGGAGTCGGTGCGTGCCCTGGCCTGGCCGGGGCGGGCCCTGGTCCCCGGCCGGGCGCGCGGCGTCACCCTGGGCGGCTGTCTGACCCTGCTCTCCAGCGAACTGGGCTCCCCGCTCGCCCGGCCCTCGGCGCGCGGCGGGCTGCTCTGCCTGGAGGACGTGGACGAGGAGACGTACCGGCTGGACCGCTGCCTGACCCAGTTGCTGCGGGCGGGCTGGCTGGACGGGGTCCGCGGGGTGCTGCTCGGCTCCTGGGAGGGGTGCGCGGAGGCCGGGCTGCGGGAGATGCTGGCCGACCGGCTCGGCGGGCTCGGCGTGCCGGTCGCCGAGGAGGTCGGATTCGGGCACGGCACGGGGGCGCTGACGGTGCCCTTCGGCACGGCGGCGGAGCTCGACGCCGACGCCGGGACGCTGACACTGGACGCGCCGGCCCTGCGCTGAGGGCCCGGCGGGGGCTCGGGGATGGGCGGGGCGCTCGGAGGGCGGACGGGCCGCCGGGGGCGGGGGCGGACGGACGGGCGTGGGGCGGGGCGAGGTCGGTCGGATGGGCGTCCGGGGCGAGGTGCGCGGTCGGGCGCGGGGCGAGGGCTCGGTCGGTCGGACGGGCGTCCGGGGCGAGTGGCGAGGTCCGGTGCGGGGCGAGGTGCGCGGTCCGGCGCCGGGTGCCGGAGGGCCGTCGTAGGGTGGCGGGATGCCGCATTCCACCGCCCGCCACCTCGCCGAGGGCCCCCGCGTGGTCCTGCGGCACCACACCCACGAGGACGGCCCCGAGTTCACCGCCCGGGTACGCGAGAGCCGGGACCTGCACCACCCCTGGCTCTTCCCGCCCGACCGCGCCGACACCTACGCCGCCTACGCGACCCGGCTGACCGAGGACCCGACCCGGGCCGGGTTCCTGGTCTGCGAGAAGGACGGCGGAGACATCGCCGGTTTCATCAACATCAACAACATCGTCGAGGGCGGCTTCCTCAGCGGGGCGCTCGGCTACGGCGCCTTCGCCCACGCGGCCGGCCGCGGTCTGATGCGGGAGGGGCTGGACCTCGTGGTCCGCCACGCCTTCGGCCCGATGGGGCTGCACCGGCTGGAGATCAACGTGCAGCCGGGCAACGCCGCCTCGATCGCGCTCGCCCGCGCCTGCGGTTTCCACCTGGAGGGCTTCTCCCCGAAGATGCTCTTCGTCGACGGGGCCTGGCGCGACCACCAGCGCTGGGCCCGCACCGCGGAGGGCCCCGCCTCCGCCTGACCGCCCGCCGGCCGGGCGGGACGCGCCCGCCCGGCCGGACGGTCGCTGAACCGCCCGGCCGGACGGTTCAGGCGGCCCGCCGGTCCACGTACTCGTAGACCGTGCCGTCCGGGTGACGGGCGATCAGGTTGCGCCCGGCGGGGGTCACGACCGGTCCGGCGACGATGTCGGCGCCGAGCCCGGCGAGCACCCGCCCGGTCTCCTCGACGTCGGTGACGGCGATGGTCGCCGAGACCGCGCGCAGTACCGAGATCTGGGACTCGGGCCCGCTCATCAGCAGGAAGCAGCCGACCGCCGCGGCCTGGACGCCGCCGCGTGCGAAACGCTGGGCCGGGGCGCCCGCCAGCCCCTCGTAGAACGGGACCGCCCGGTCCAGGTCGTCGACGTAGATACGCAGTGTGGCTCCCAGAATGTCCATACGGGCGAGCCTAGTTGGCATGCCGCACCGGGTGCCCCGGACCCGGAACGGCGATGTGCTCGTCCACGTCGTCCCCGCAGACCCGGTTCGCGCGCACCATGTCCTCGGTGACCGGCGTCTGCGCCTGCTCGAAGCGCCGCGGCGAGGGCGGCACCCGGCCCGGCCCGCCGGGGAGCGGAGCCGGCGCACCTCGCGCACCGCCGCGTCCCGGTCGGTGCCGTGGCAGACCTTCGTGCCGCCGCTGACCGGTTTCCCGCCGCCCCCGCCCTTGCGGTACCGCTCCACCACCGAGGCGTCCGGCGGGACCGGCGGACGTTTGGGCGCCCCGGTCACGGGGACGCGGAAGGCTCACGCGTGATGCGAGAGCCCGGAGGCGAACCGTGAGCCGACCCCGGATCGTGATCGTCGGTGCCGGCTTCGCCGGGTACCGGACGGCCCGCTCCCTGTCCCGGCTGACCCGGCAGCAGGCGGACATCGTGCTGCTCAACCCGACCGACTACTTCCTGTACGTGCCCCTGCTGCCGCAGGTCGCCGCCGGGGTGCTGGAGCCGCGCCGGGTCAGCGTCTCCCTCTCCGGCACCCTGCCCCGGGTGCGGCTGGTCCTCGGCGAGGCCGACGGCATCGACCCCGAGGAGCGGACCGTGCGCTACACCGGCCCGGAGGGCGGGCGGGGCACGCTCCGCTACGACCGGCTGGTGCTCGCCGCCGGCAGCGTCAACAAGCTGCTGCCCGTCCCGGGGGTCGCCGAGCACGCCCACGGCTTCCGCGGCCTGCCCGAGGCGCTCTACCTGCGCGACCACGTCACCCGCCAGGTCGAACTGGCCGCCGCGGGCGACGACCCCGAGGAGAGCCGAGCCCGCTGCACCTTCGTCGTGGTCGGTGCCGGATACACCGGTACGGAGGTCGCGGCGCACGGCCAGATGTACACCGACTCCCAGGTCCGGCGGCGCCCGCTGCCGAACGGCCTGCGGCCCCGCTGGACGCTGCTGGACGTCGCGGACCGGGTCCTGCCCGAGATGGACGAACGGCTCTCCCGCACCGCCGAGCGGGTGCTGCGCCGGCGCGGCGTCGACGTGCGCACCGGCACCTCCGTACGGGAGGCCACGCACGGCGGGGTGGTGCTCAGCGACGGCACCTCCCTCGCCACCCGCACGCTGGTGTGGTGCGTGGGGGTGCGCCCCGACCCGCTGGTGGAGGCGCTGGGGCTCCCCCTGGAGCGCGGGCGGCTGCTGGTGGACACGTACCTGCGGGTGCCGGGGTGCGAGGCGCTGTTCGCCTGCGGTGACGTGGCCGCGGTCCCCGACCTCGCCCGGCCCGGCCGGTACACGCCGATGACCGCGCAGCACGCCTGGCGGCAGGGCGCCGTCTGCGCCCGCAACGTCGCCGCGTCCCTGGGGCTCGGACCGTGGCGGCCCTACCACCACCGCGACCTGGGCTTCGTCGTCGACCTGGGCGGCACCCGGGGCGCCGCCGACCCGTTCGGCATCCCGCTCCCCGGCGCGGCGGCGGGTGCGGTGGCCCGCGGCTACCACCTCGCGGCGATGCCGGGCGGCAACCGGGTCAGGGTCGCCGCCGACTGGCTGCTGGACGCGGTCCTGCCGCGCCAGGCCGTGCAGTTGGGACTCGTCCGGTCCTGGTCGGTGCCGCTGGAGTCGGCGTCGCCCGAGCTGGCCCGGGTACCCGGCGGCACGGCGGCCCGCGGCAACCAGGGGAACCAGACACACCAGAAGAACCAGAAGAACCAGACGCACCAAAGGAACGAGACGAACCCCGAAGACCCTGAAGACCCCGAAGACCCCTAAGAGCCCGAAGAACCAGAGGAACCAGAGGAACCCGGGGAAGGAGCCTCATGAACACCGGTGAACTCGCCGAACTCGGTCAGCAACTGCGCGTCGACAGCGTCCGCGCCGCCGCCTCCGCGGCCTCCGGACACCCGACGTCCTCGATGTCGGCCGCGGACCTGATGGCCGTCCTCCTCGGCCGCCACCTGCGCTATGACTTCGACCGGCCCGACCACCCCGGCAACGACCGCTTCGTCCTCTCCAAGGGCCACGCCTCCCCGCTGCTGTACTCCGCCTTCAAGGCGGCCGGCGCCATCGACGACGGGGAACTGCTCACCTTCCGCAAGCTGGGCAGCCGGCTGGAGGGCCACCCCACGCCCCGGCGGCTGCCCTGGGTCGAGACGGCCACCGGCTCGCTCGGCCAGGGCCTGCCCATCGGCGTCGGCATCTCCCTGTCCGGCAAGCGGCTGGACCACGACGACCACCGCGTGTGGGTGCTGTGCGGCGACAGCGAACTGGCCGAGGGCTCGATCTGGGAGGCCGCCGAGCACGCCGGGTACGAGCACCTGGACAACCTCACCCTGATCGTGGACGTCAACCGGCTCGGCCAGCGCGGCCCGACCCGGCACGGCCACGACCTGGACGCCTACGCGCGCCGCTTCCGCGCCTTCGACTGGCACGCCATCGAGATCGACGGCCACGACATAGACGCCATCGACCGCGCCTACGGCGAGGCCCTGTCCACCAAGGGCCGGCCCACCGTCGTCCTCGCCCGCACGCTCAAGGGCAAGGGCGTCGCCTCGGTGGAGAACCGCGAGGGCCAGCACGGCAAACCGCTGCCGGACGCCGACGAGGCCATCGCCGAACTCGGCGGCCCCCGCGACCTGCACGTACGGGTGCAGGAACCGCCCTCCGCCCAGGCCCCGCGCCGCTTCGGCACCGGCCGCCTCGACCTGCCCCGCCACGACCTCGGCGAGCAGGTCGCCACCCGCGACGCCTTCGGGAAGGCCCTCGCCGCGCTCGGCACCGCCCGAGGTGACGTGGTCGCGCTCGACGGCGAGGTCGGCGACTCCACCCGCGCCGAGTTCTTCGCCAAGGAGCACCCGGAGCGCTACTTCGAGTGCTACATCGCCGAGCAGCAGATGGTCGCCGCCGCGGTGGGCATGGCCTCGCGCGGCTGGGTCCCGTACGCCACGACCTTCGCGGCCTTCCTCACCCGGGCCCACGACTTCGTGCGCATGGCGTCCATCAGCGGTTCCCCCGTCAACCTCGTCGGGTCCCACGCGGGGGTCGCCATCGGCGAGGACGGGCCCAGCCAGATGGGCGTGGAGGACCTGGCGATGATGCGGTCCATCCACGGCTCCACGGTGCTCTACCCGTGCGACGCCCACCAGACCGCGCGCCTGGTCGCCGCGATGGCCGACCTGGACGGCATCCGCTACCTGCGCACCTCACGCGGCAAGACCCCGGTGATCTACGGACCCGACGAGACGTTCCCGGTCGGCGGGAGCAAGGTCCTGCGCTCCTCGGACCGGGACCGGCTCACCGTCGTCGCCGCGGGCGTCACCCTGCACGAGGCGCTGTCGGCCGCCGACGCGCTGGCCGCCGACGACATCCCGGTCCGGGTGATCGACCTGTACTCGGTCAAGCCCGTCGACCGGGAGACCCTGCGCCGGGCGGCCGAGGAGACGGGCTGCCTGCTGACGGTGGAGGACCACCGGGCCGAGGGCGGCCTCGGCGACGCGGTCCTCGACGCCTTCACCGACGGGCGGCCGGTGCCGCGCCTGGTGCGGCTCGCCGTGCGCACCATGCCGGGCTCCGCCTCCCCCGCGGAGCAACTGCACGCCGCCGGGATCGACGCCGAGAACATCGTGGCGGCCGGCCGTCTGCTGGTGGGGGAGGCGCTCGTCGCGTGAGCGCCGGCGGCGTACGGACCGTGCGGGCCGGCCGGCGGCGGGTGGAGGTCCACCGGCCGGACAAGGTCATCCTCCCGGCCGGGGACGGGGCCGGCCCGTACACCAAGGGCGACCTGGTGGAGTACCACCGGGCCGTCGCCCCGTTCATGGTGCCGCACCTGCGAGGGCGTCCGCTGATGCTGGAACGCCACCCGGACGGGCTCGGCGGGCCGACCTTCATGCAGAAGAACACCCCGGAGGGCTATCCGGAGTGGATCACGCGGGCCGAGGTCGCCAAGGAGGGCGGCACCGTCGTGCACACGGTCTGCGACGACAGCGCCACCCTCCTGTACCTCGTCGACCAGGCCGCCCTCACCCTGCACCGGTGGCTCTCGCGGACCACGAGCGTGCGGCGGCCGGACCGCCTGGTCTTCGACCTCGACCCGTCCGGCGACGACTTCGCGCAGGTCCGCACGGCGGCCCGGCTCCTGGGCGACCTCCTCGGCGAACTGAGGCTGCCCTCGGGCCTCATGACCACCGGCTCCCGGGGGCTGCACGTCGTCGTTCCCCTGACGCCACGACAGGAATTCGACGAGGTACGGGAGTTCGCCCGAGAGGTCGCCGAGAAGCTGGTCGGCGGACACCCCGGGCTGCTCACCACCGCCGCCCGCAAGAAGGACCGCGGCGACCGGCTCTACCTCGACATCCAGCGCAACGCCTACGCGCAGACCGCCGTCGCCCCCTACACCGTCCGGGCCCGCCCCGGGGCGCCCGTGGCCACCCCCGTCTCCTGGGACCAGCTCGACGACCCCGCGCTGCACGCCCGCCGCTGGACCGTCGCCGACGCCGTCGACCAGGCGCGGACCCGGCCCTGGGAGGGGATCATGAGCCGCCCGCGCTCCCTGGGGCCCGCCCGGCGCAGGCTGAGGGCGCTCGGCGGATGAGCGGGGCTGTCGGGGTTGTCGGGGTTGTCGGGGCGCGGCGGGATCGGAATGCGGTGAGGTTTGGCCACCACGCATGCGGCCACCCGTGGGGAGAAGTGGCGTGGAGAAGCCACAGGAGACCCGGAAGAAACAAAGCCGGCAGGAGCCACAAAGTCCGCAGGAGCCGCAAAGTCCGCTGGAGTCACAGAGTCACCAGGAGTCACAGAGTGCGCCGTCCAAGGGCGCGCTGTCCGGTGCCGTCGAGACCATCGCCGTCGCCTTCCGGCAGGCCCGCGACGAAGGCCCCCGGCGGGGCCCTCGCGTCCACGGGTCCGCAAGGCGACCTCGCGCCGGAAGGAGGAGCAGGAGTGAGCACCTACGTCTACGCCATCGGCGCCCGCTCGCACCCCGCGCTGCCCGAGGGGATGGGCGGTGTCGGCGACCCTCCGCGCGAGGTACGGGTGCTGGAGGAGGGCGACCTCGCGGCGGTCGTCAGCGACGCGCCCGAGGGACTGCGCCCCAGGCGCCGGGACCTGCTGGCCCACCAGAGCGTGCTGGCCGAGGCCGGCGCCGCCGGCTGCGTACTGCCGATGCGCTTCGGCAGCGTCTCCCCCGACGACGACACGGTCACCGCGGTGCTCGCCGAACGCGCCGAGCACTACCGCGAGCGGCTGCGCGCCCTGGACGGGCGGGTCGAGTACAACGTCAAGGCCAACCACGTGGAAGAGGCGGTCCTGCACCAGGTGATGGCCGAGAACACGGAGATCCGCGCCCTCGCGGAGGCCAATCGCCAAGCGGGAGGCGGCAGTTACCAAGCGAAGATCCGGCTCGGTGAGATGGTCGCCGCGGCCGTGCAGACCCGGGAGGCCGAGGACGCCACCGCCCTGGAACGGGTCCTGGAGCCCGTCGCGGAGGCGGTCAGCACGGGCCCGGAGTCCACGGGCTGGCTCGCCAACCTCTCCTTCCTGGTCGACCGGGAGGCAGCCGAACGCTTCCTGGGCGCGGTGGAACGCGTGCGTACCGAACTGCCGCACGTGGAGGTGCGGGTGAACGGACCGCTGCCGCCGTACAGCTTCGTCGAACCCGGACCCGCCGAGCCGGCGGGCACCGCGGCCGGAGGCGCCGGCGCCACGGCGGCGGAGGCCGGATCGGGGTGAGGACATGGGGCTGAGATCCGAAAGTGCGGAACTGCGCTGTCCGGAGGCGCAGTTCCAGGACCGGCTGGAGATCGCGACGCGCGCGAGCGCGGGATGGGGCGACGGGACGTCACCATGAATCGAACCGGAATGGGCCTCGCGGTAGGGGCTGGATACCTGCTGGGACGGACCAGGAAACTGAAACTGGCCATCGCCGTGGGCACCCTGGCCGCGGGCAGGAAGCTCAACCTGACGCCCAAGGGCGTGGCCGAACTGGTCTCCACGCAACTGCGGGAGAACCCGCAGTTCAAGGAGATCGGGGACCAGCTCCGCACCGACCTGCGCGGTGTCGGCTCGGCGGCCTCCGGCGCCCTCGTCGAGCGCCAGATCGACGGACTCGCCGACCGCCTGCACGGTCGCACCGCCGACCTGCGCGACCAGCTCTCCGGAGCGGTGCCCGAAGCAACGGACGGGGAACCGGAGGACACCGAGGACACCGAGGACACCGAGGGCGCGGAGGAGACCGAGGGCGCCGACGAGCCTCGTGACGCCGAGGAACCGGAAGGCGCCGAGGAGTCGGAGGAGCCCGAAGAGCCCGAAGAGCCCGAGGAATCCGAGGAGCCCGAGGCGTCGGAGGACACCGGTGAGCCCGAGGGCGGGACAGAGCCCGAAGCCCCGGCGGAGCACAAGCGCGGCGAACGCCGTGCGTCGCGCGGCGACCGGGAGGCGAGGAGGGCGTCCTCCCGAGCGCGCAGGACGGACGAGAAGGCCCCCACCAGAAAGGCCACCGTCAGGAAGACGGCGGCGAAGAAGGCGCGGCTCGCCGGAAAGGCGGCGGGTGAGCGGACGGAGTCGGTGAGCGCCCCGCGCGCCACCCGGACCAGGCCCCCGAAGGGCGGCGGTGAACGATGACGGACACCCTCGGAGCGGCGGCCTCCAAGGCGGGCAAGGCCGCGAAGGAGAACCCGATCGGCGATCTGGCCCGCAGCGAGGCGGTCGACCGGCTCAAGACGGAGGTGCAGGAGTACCTGGCCGCCCAGGCACAGCGCCTGATGGCCGGGGCCGGCCGCAAGCTCGGCGAGACCACGGGCAAGCTGAACGACATCGCCGAGGGCAACAGCCCCGGCATCGCCCGGCTCGCCCTCGAAGGCGGGCGCAAGATCGCCGAGGGCAAGGGCCCGTTGCGCAGCGTGGTGGAGGCCGGCGCCTCCCACGCCAAGGACAGTGTGACCGGCGCGGTGAAGAACCTCGGCGGCGGCGGGAAGGACAAGGGCGAGCGTCAGCCGGGCGCCGGACAGAAGTCGACGGTGATCATCGAATCCGTCGACGTCGGCGTACCGCTGCGCACGGCCTACGACCAGTGGACGCAGTACGAGGAGTTCAAGAGCTTCGCCAAGGGCGTCCAGAACGTGAAGGTCGCCGACGACACGACCTCCGACTGGCAGCTCAAGATCCTGTGGTCCAGCCGCGCCTGGAAGGCGACCACCACCGAGCAGGTGCCGGACGAGCGGATCTCCTGGACCTCGGAGGGCGCCAAGGGCACCACACGGGGCGTCGTCACCTTCCACCGGATCGCCGACCGCCTCACCCGCATCGTGCTGGTCATCGAGTACTACCCCCAGGGGTTCTTCGAGAAGACCGGCAACATCTGGCGGGCCCAGGGCCGCCGCACCCGGCTGGACCTCAAGAACTTCGCCCGGCACATCACCCTCATGGGTGAGGCGGAGGACGGCTGGCGCGGCGAGATCCGCGACAGCGAGGTCGTCCAGGAGCACGAGGACGCGGTCGCCGAGGAGGAACGGGAGGCCGAGGAGGCCGACGAGCAGGGCGAGGGACCGGACGAGGAGCCGGAGGACTCGTACGAGGACGAGGAGGAGGACGAGGACCGGGACGAGGACGAGGACGAGGAGGACGACGACGGGGAAGCGGGCGACGGCGAACCCGACGACGAGTACGACGACGAGGCCGAGGGCGACGAGCGGGGGAACCGTCCATGACCACCCCGAGCCCGCTCCCCGATCCCTGAGGCCGGGGCCGGAGCGCGAACCACGCCGACATCCCGGAACGGGTACTGGACAAGGGCTTCCGGAAAGGAGCCGGCACCATGACGGGACTGCGCTACGTGTACGCCGTCTGCCGGCCCTTCGGCGCCGCGCTCCAGGCCCAGTTGCCGGGTGTGGCGGGCGCCCCGCCGAGACTGCTGACCCACCACGGCCTGGTCGCGGTGGTCAGTCACGTGCCCGAGGCCGACTTCTCGGAGGAGGCGCTGCGGGCTCACCGGGACGACCCGGACTGGCCGGCCGGCACCGCGCGGGCCCACCAGCAGGTCGTCGACGCGCTCACCGCCGTGACCACACCGCTGCCGCTCCGGCCGGCCACCGTCTTCCGGGACGACAGCGCCGTCCGCGTGATGATCGAGCGGCGCGAGGAGGAGTTCCTGCGCACCCTGGACCGGCTGGCGGGCCGGGTGGAGTGGGGGGTCAAGGTGTATGTCGACGCGCCGGAAGAATCCGCCGAATCCGCCGAATCCGCCGAATCCGCCGAACCGGCGTCCCGGTCCGCTTCCGGACCGGACCACCCGCGGCAGCGGGCCGAGGAGTTCGCCGCGCGGCTGCACGCGTCGCTCTCCGCCCGCGCGGACGACGCCCGGCCGCACGCGCCGCGGGACCCGGGGCCGTCGGGCGCGGCCGGCCCCGATGTCCTGAACGCCGCCTACCTCGTGCGGCGGGACGCCTCCGAGGAGTTCGTCGAACGGGTGGACCGCGCCAGGGACGACGTCCCCGGCCTCCGCGTGGAACTGACCGGCCCGTGGGCGGCGTACTCCTTCGCGGGCGAGGAGACGGGCGAGGAGACGGCGGAGCCGGAGGCCGGCGAGAGCGCGGGTGAGCGCGCATGACCGTCGGCGAACGCCGCGAGACCGGCCCTCGGTGACCTGGACCTGGGCACACCGGCCGCTGCCGCGCCGCGAGTGAACCCGGGCCGCGCCGACTCGTCAGGCGCCGCCCCCGCCCGCGCCTCCCCGGCCGGGCTCGCGGCACAGGATCTCCCCGTGCAGCACGGCGAACCAGCCCTCCGGCCGCTCCCCCCACTGCCGCCACGCGGCGGCAACGGCCCGCAGTTCCGCGTCGGTCGCGTGGCCGCCGGACGTGGCCCGCCCGGCGTACGCGGAGGCCACGGTGCGCTCCGCCCACAGGCCGCTCCACCACCGCCGTTCCTCCGGTGTGGCGAAGGTCCAGGTGGCCGAGGTCGCCGTGACGTCGGTGAAGCCCGCCTCCAGCGCCCAGGCCCGCAGCCGCCGCCCGGCGTCCGGCTCGCCCCCGTTGGCGCGGGCCACCCGGCGGTAGAGGCCGAGCCAGTCGTCCAGCCCGGGGATCTCCGGGTACCAGGTCATGGCGCCGTAGTCGGCGTCGCGGACGGCGACCAGTCCGCCCGGCCGGACCACGCGCCGCATCTCGCGCAGCGCCGCCACCGGATCGCCGACGTGCTGGAGCACCTGGTGGGCGTGGACCACGTCGAAGGAGTCGTCCGGGAAGCCCAGGGCGTGCACGTCCCCGGCGGTGAAGTCGACGTGGCCCAGGCCCCGTTCGGCGGTGCCGGCCCGCGCCCGCTCCAGGATCGCCGGCTCCCGGTCCAGGCCCGTGACGTGACCGTCCGGGACCAGCTCGGCCAGGTCGGCGGTGATGGTGCCCGGTCCGCAGCCGACGTCCAGGACTCTCATGTCCGGGCGCAGCGAACCGAGCAGGTACGCCGCGGAGTTGGCGGCGGTGCGCCAGGTGTGCGACCGCAGCACCGACTCGTGGTGCCCGTGCGTGTAGACGGCGGTCTCCCGCGGTGTCGGCATGGCTGAACCCCTTCCCGGCGACCTGGCACACCGGCACGCGGGGGTCTCGCATGCCCCGCCCGGCGCCGGGACCACCGTACGCCCGCCAGCCGTATGGTGAGACCCGTGTTTCACCATACGGACTGAGGGTGGCCGGGGAGGAGGGTCAGGGCGTGGCGGCGGAGGGGCGGCTGCCGGAGAGCGGACGGTAGACGGTGAGCGCCTCGGGCAGCTTCTCCAGCGTGAGGTCGCCCCGCGTCTCGGTGAGTTCCCCGTCGTACGCGAGCAGCGTGCCCGGCGCGACCCCGGCCAGCCGCAGCCGCGTCACCCGCACCGCGGCGTGCGCGGGGGAGCGGGTCAGCGGACCGGCGAGGGCCGCCGACAGCAGGCGCAGCGCCGGCCGCCGTCCCCCGTGCACCACCCGGACGTCCAGCTTCCCGTCCGCCAGGTCCAGCCGCCGCCCCGGCGCCAGGCCCATCCGGTGGTACGTGCCGTTGCCCGCGAACAGCATCCACAGCGGGCGCCGCCGCCCGGCCACCCGCGCCTCCAGCGGATGCCGGTCCGCGCGCAGCACCCGTACCGCGGCGAGCACCCCGGCAGGCCAGCCGCCGATCCGGTGCGAGCGCCGCTCCCGCTCGCGCACCAGTTCCGGGTAGACGCCGAGGCTGAAGGTGTTGAGGAAGATCCCGCTCCGCCGGCCCGACGCGAAGCGGCCCACGTCCACCCGGACCCCCTCGCCCCGCTCCAGCGCCCCGCACAGGTCCCGGACGTCCTCCACGCCCAGGTCGTAGGCGAAGTGGTTGAGCGTGCCGCCCGGGAGCACCGCCAGCGGCAGCCCGTGCCGGAGCGCCACCTCGGCGGCGGCGTTGACCGTGCCGTCGCCGCCGCACACCCCGAGCACCTTCGCCCGGCCCGCCGCCCGCTCCAACTCGGCTGCCAGGTCGTCCGGTTCACACTCCACGACCTCCGCCAGGGGCAGTTCCTCGCACAGCGCCCGCACCCGGTCGGCGGTGCCCGAACCGACGTTGGCCACCATCACCAGTCCGTCGCCCCCCGACAGCGCAGGCACCCGCGCCCGCGGCCGGGCCGGCGGCAGGAGCTGCGCCCGCGTCGGGACCATGCCCCGCACCGCGAACGCCGCGACCACCCCCAGGGCCGCGCCCGCCACCACGTCGCTCGGGAAGTGCACGCCCGTGTAGATCCGGGAGACGGTGACCGCGGCGGCCGGCGCCACCACCACCGCGCCCCACGCCGGGGACTCCAGCGCCACCCCCGTGGCGAAGGCGGCGGCCGACGCGGCGTGTCCCGACGGGAACGACGTGGTGATCGGCTGCCGGCGCAGCCGCCGCACCAGCGGCACCGGGTCCAGAGTGGGCCGGGGGCGGCGCACCGTGCGCTTGCCGAGGGTGTTGATCGTCAGGGAGGCGAGGCCGAGGGAGGCCAGACCCCGGGCGGCGGCCCGGCGGGCCCGCGGGGTGCGGGACGCGGCCAGCGCCGCCGCCACCGCGCACCACAGCACGCCGTGGTCGGCGGCGCGGCTCAGGCCGGGCAGCAGCGGGTCGGCACCGGGCCAGCGCCGGGCGGCGACGGCCTCGAACACACGCCGGTCCAGCCGCAGCAAGGCGGTGCGCAGCGGGCGCGGGCCGGGCGTCGGGGCGGTGAGGTCTACGTCGGGGCTCATGGCACCCGCCTACCCCGAGGACGCCGTTTCCTGCGGGCCCCGTCCGCCGCCGCCCCGTACCGGCCGGTCCGCCGGGGGAAATGGGTTTGCCACGGGCCGGGCCGGGCCACAGAATCCGGTTCCATGGGTCATCTCGAAGCCGCGCACCTCGAACACCACCTTCCCGACGGGAGGCCGCTCCTCGGCGACGTCTCCTTCCGGGTGGGGGAGGGCACCGTCGCGGCCCTCGTGGGACCCAACGGGGCCGGCAAGACGACCCTGCTGCGCCTGCTCGCCGGTGAACTGACCCCGCATGGCGGCGGTGTCACCGTGGGCGGCTCCCTCGGCGTGATGCGGCAGTTCGTGGGCTCCGTCCGCGACGAGACGACCGTCCGCGACCTGCTGGTCTCCGTCGCCCCGCCGCGCATCCGCGAGGCCGCCCGCGCCGTCGACACCGCCGAGCACGCGATCATGACCGTCGACGACGAGGCCGCCCAGCTCGCCTACGCCCAGGCCCTCTCCGACTGGGCCGAGGTCCGCGGCTACGAGGCCGAGACCCTGTGGGACATCTGCACCACGGCCGCCCTCGGCGTCCCCTACGAACGGGCCCAGTGGCGCCAGGTGAGCACCCTCTCCGGCGGTGAGCAGAAACGCCTCGTCCTGGAGGCCCTGCTGCGCGGCACCGACGACGTGCTGCTCCTCGACGAACCGGACAACTACCTCGACGTGCCCGGCAAGCGCTGGCTGGAGGAGCGGCTCGCCGAGACCCGCAAGACGGTCCTGTTCGTCTCCCACGACCGCGAACTCCTCGCCCGCTCCGCCGATCGGATCGTCTCCCTCGAACCGGGCCCCGCGGGCGCCGACGCCTGGGTGCACGGCGGCGGCTTCGCCACCTTCCACGAGGCCCGCCGCGAACGCTTCGCCCGCTTCGAGGAACTGCGCCGCCGCTGGGACGAGAAGCACGCCCAGTTGAAGAAACTCGTCCTGACGCTCCGTCAGGCGGCGGCGGTCAGCCACGAGATGGCCTCCCGGTACGCGGCGGCCCAGACCCGGCTGCGCAAGTTCGAGGAGGCCGGCCCGCCGCCCGAGCCGCCCCGCGAGCAGGACATCCGCATGCGCCTGAAGGGCGGACGCACCGGCGTGCGCGCCCTCACCTGCGAAGCCCTGGAACTGACCGGCCTGATGAAACCCTTCGACCTGGAGGTCTTCTACGGCGAACGCGTCGCCGTCCTCGGCTCCAACGGCTCCGGCAAGTCCCACTTCCTGCGCCTGCTCGCCGGCCAGGACGTGGCCCACACCGGCCACTGGAAGCTCGGCGCGCGCGTGGTCCCCGGGCACTTCGCGCAGACCCACGCCCATCCGGAACTCCTCGGACGCACCCTCCTGGACATCCTGTGGACGGAGCACTCCCAGGACCGGGGCGCCGCCATGTCCCGGCTGCGCCGCTACGAGCTGACCCGGCAGGCCGAGCAGACCTTCGACCGGCTCTCCGGCGGCCAGCAGGCCCGCTTCCAGATCCTGCTGCTCGAACTCCAGGGCGTGACGGCCCTGTTGCTCGACGAGCCGACCGACAACCTCGACCTGGAGTCGGCCGAAGCCCTCCAGGAGGGGCTGGAGGGCTTCGAGGGCACGGTGCTCGCGGTCACCCACGACCGCTGGTTCGCCCGCTCCTTCGACCGCTACCTCGTCTTCGGCAGCGACGGCCGCGTACGGGAGACCACCGAACCGGTGTGGGACGAACGCCGCGTGGAGCGGGCGCGGTAGGGGCGGGCGGCTCGTCACCCTGGGGCGGGGGGCGGAGGAGGGAGCGGTCGGGGTCCGTCCTGGAGGGAGGGGGAGGCGCCGTCGCCCTACCGCCAGCGGAGCAGGGCGCCCAGGCCGCCGACCGGGACGTCGTCCGCCGCCTCGTGCGGCAGGGCCGGCACCACCGAGATCGCCGGGGCGCCCGTCATCACCGCGGAGCGCAGCAGCGCGTCGTCCGCACGGGCCGACCAGGCGTCCTGCTCGCCGAGCGTCCGCAGCTCCGTACGCCGCACCGCGAGCTGGTCCGGGTCCTCGCCGATCCACACCTCGCGGTGGGTGTCCGGCGCGTCCGGGATGACCAGCAGCTCGTCGATCCGGTGCTCCCGGGCCGCCGCCACCAGCGCGGGCACGCCCTCGGCCGCGCCGGCCCGGCCGTCGTCGTCCGGCGAGCGGGCGGCCAGGAACCGTTCCAGGTCCTCCCGGGCCCGCTCCCGCACGTGGTCGTCGCGCAGCCGCTCCACGTCCTCGTCGAGCAGCCGGCTGCCGCTGCCCCGCCGGGTCTCCACGATCCGCTCCTGGAGCCGCTTGGGCAGCCGCTCGTGCACGGACCGCCGTTCCCGGTCGTCGCCCACCAGGATCAGCAGATCGGCGCCGGTCTCCTCCTGGCAGGCGGCGAGCGCGTCCGCGACCTCGGCCGCGTTGTGCTCCCAGGTGTTCTCCACCCGGAGCTGGAAGTGCCGCTCGGACCAGTCGACGGTGCCGGTGCGGTGTATCGGCCACTGCCGGCCGCTCACCGTGCCCGCGTCCCAACTGCCCAGCGCGCTGCGCAGCTCGAACGCGGCGCCCCTGTGGTCCGCGTAGGCCACCACGCACAGCGGGTCCTCGCCGGCCAGCTCCAGCAGCGGCGCCACATGCGGCAGCGGCGCCCAGCGCGCCGAGTTCCCGGCCTGCGGGGGGCGGGCCAGCGGCGGGTCGAGGATCACCTGCCCGGCCCGCGCGAAGAGGGCCCGCCCGTGCGGATCGGTGGAGTGGCGCAACGCGGTCAGCGCCTCCCGCACGGCGTCGCAGGTCGCGTCGTCCGCCCCCTGCCCGGCCAGCTCACGGGCGAGAGCGGCGGCCGTCAGCTCCCGCTCGTGCGAGGTGTCCTGCGTGTGCCGGGACAGGTCGACGTAGACGGAGGCCCAGGGTCCCGGATGTTCGTAGAGCGGGTGCAGAAACGCGAGATCCATGGCTCCCTCCCGGGTGCCGCTCGGGGGTGGTACTGCTCCGGGGCGGGTACCCGGGCCGCATGAACGAACACGACACGTGGGACGACACCATGACCGGAGTGGACCCGGGGCGCCTGGACGACCAGCAGCTCATGAAGGAGCTGGAGACCATCCACCGCACGCGGCACGACACCCTGCTGTACGGGTCGGACGACGCGCTGCGGGCGCACAACGCGCGCATGGCGCAGTTGGAGGGCGAGTGGCTGCGCCGCAATCCGCGCCGCCCGGTCGCCTCCGGCCGCACCCGCGAGGGCGCCCGCGAACGCCACTCCGGAGAGCACACCGCCCCCACCGCCGGCTGATCCGGCCGGCGGTGGGGGCGGTGTTCCGTTCTGTGTGCTGTTCTGTCAGACGTGGGCCTGGGTCTTGGCGAACTCCGCGAGGAAGGTCTCGCAGAACGCCTTCAGGTCGGCCGGCTTGCGGCTGGTGATCAGCGTGCTCGGCGCGTGGTCGCAGACCTTGACCCGCTCGTCGACCCAGGTGGCGCCCGCGTTGCGCAGATCGGTCCGAAGGCTCGGCCAGGACGTCAGCACCCGGCCGCGGACCACGTCCGCCTCGATCAGCGTCCAGGGGGCGTGACAGATCGCCGCCACCGGACGGCCCCGTTCGAAGAACCCCTTCACGAACGACACCGCCGACTCGTCGGTGCGCAGGAAGTCCGGGTTGGCGACGCCGCCGGGCAGCACCAGCGCGCCGAACGCGTCGGCCGAGGTCTTCGCGGCCACCTCGTCCACGGGGAAGGTGTCCGCCTTGTCGAGGTGGTCGAATGCCTGGATCTCACCCGGGCGGGTCGAGACCAGGACGGGTTCGTGCCCCGCGTCCTTCGCCGCCCGCCACGGCTCGGTCAGCTCGACCTGCTCCACGCCCTCGGGCGCGGTCAGAAATGCGATGCGCATCAGGTTCGTCATCCTCTCGTGGCACGTTGTGGGCATCTCGGGTGTCGTACGTCGTGTGTCGTACGTCGTGCGTCATGTGGCGTGTCGTCGTGTCGGGCGCCCGTGTGCAGTGAGGTGCGGCGGCGTGTCGCGTGCCTCGTACCGGCGTGTCGGGGCGCTCCGAGGCGCCGTCGGGACACGTCCGGGCGTGTCACGGCACGCCGCCCGCGCGGGGCTCCCACCCGCCACCGCGCTCCTCGCGGCCGTCTACGCGACGCCGGGCGCGGGAGGTCCGGACCGGCCGCTCTCGGTCAGGGCCAGCGCCAGCTCCTGCACGTTGCCGTAGCGGGCCTTGTGGGGCAGCCGCCGCAGGCCGTCGACGAGGGCGTCGGGCGCGTTGCCCCGGCGCAGGACACGGCCCAGCTCCCGGGGGCCCGCGGGAAAGGTGCCGCGGGTCAGGTTCCGGGCCAGTTCGAGCCGGAGCGCCTCCAGGTACGACGGTCCGCGCCCCGGCGTCACGGGACCGTTCACGACGTCGGGATCGTCCTCGGCGGTCGGCTCCGGGTCGTTCCACTCCTCGGTGCGCGTGGGGTGCCCGGACCGGAGCAGGCCCTGTAGTTCGTGCTTCATCTCGTCGTCGCGGTGGACGCTCAACCGGTCACTGCCTCGCTGCATGTCTCCCTCCACATCCTCAGGGGTGCCGACCGCGTACCCGACCGGGGCGGGCCGACACGGATTCCCCCGGATGGGCACGCTCCGTTTTCCCTGTGCCGCCTTATCTGTTCGAGTAGGTGGCGGTTTGTCCGGGTCTGTTGGGGAACCCGGCCCCCCGTCACCCCCACGCCCACCCTGTCGGGAAGGACGGATCATGGCGGTGCTCGCTGTGTTCATCCCGGTCCTCATGCTCGGCGTGGTGCTCGCCCTCGGCCGGTACGAGGACCTGATGCTGCCGCGGCCCGACCCCCCACCCCCTGAGGACCCACCCCCCACCCCTCCGGAGCCGACCGCCTCCGCGTCGACCGCCTCCGCGCCCACGGCGCCCGCACCGACCGCCGAGCCGCCCGCGGCCCCCGCCCCGACGGCTTCCGCGCCTGCGGCTTCCGCGCCGACCGCCTCGACGCCTGAGGCCCACGCCTCCGCCGCCTCGGCCACCGCCTCCGCCCCTGCCTCGGCCGCCTCCGCCCCTGCCTCGGCCGCCTCCGCCCCGGCCGCGTCCGCGTCCGTGGCCCCCGCGTCGGCCGATCTCCCCGCCGGCCGCTGACCGGACGGCGAAGCCGCCGGAGGTTTGGCGGCCGGAGGGGCGGGCAGGCGCAGGCCAGTGCTTCGGACAGGAGGCACGTCCGTGGGAGCGGCGCCACGCCGGCCCGGACGCGTCCGTCCCGGACCGGAACGCCCTCCCACGGTGACCGCCCGAACCGAGGGCCGTGCCGTCGCGCCCGTCGGCGCCCGCCCCGCACCCGTCCGGCCGCCGTGCCGCGCCGGGTGCCGCCCGCGCCGCCGGACCGGTGCGCCGGCCGGCCCGCCCCGAAGGAAGTGGCGAGGCACCATGCAGACCGCAGCGGGCGCGAAGCACCCGCACGACGACGCCCCCGACACCGCCGACGCCTTCCGCCGCCTGGCGGCGCTGCCTCCCGGAGCGGAGCGGGACGCGCTCCGCGACCGCGTCGTGGCGGCCTGGCTGCCCATGGCCGAACGGCTCGCCGGACGCTTCCGCGACCGAGGCGAGAGCATCGAGGACCTCCGCCAGGTCGCCGCCCTCGGCCTGGTCAAGGCCGTCGACCGGTACGACCCCGGGCGCGGCAGCGCCTTCGAGAGCTACGCCGTGCCGACCGTCACCGGCGAGATCAAGCGCCACTTCCGCGACCACCTGTGGACCCTGCACGTACCGCGCCGCGCCCAGGAGCTGCGCCGACGGGTCCGCGACGCCCTCCACGAACTCGCCCAGAGCGACCCGGGCCGCCGCCGGCCCACCGTCCCCGAACTGGCCGCGCACACCGGCCTCGACGAGGACGACGTACGCGCCGGACTGGAGGCCCTGGAGAACCTCACCGCCCTCTCCCTGGACGCGGGGCTCCCCGGTACCGGGGACGGCTCCTCGCTCGCCGACGCCCTCGGTGCCCCCGATCCGGCCCTGGACACCGTCGTCGACCGCGAGGCCGTCCGGGCACGCCTGGCCGCGCTGCCGGAGCGCGAACGCGCCATCCTCTACATGCGCTTCTTCGACGACATGACCCAGAGCCGCATCGCCGAGCGGTTCGGCATCTCCCAGATGCACGTCTCCCGGCTGATCACCCGCTCCTGCCACCGCGTCCGCGACCAGGTCCTCCGCGACCCGGCGGCCTGACGGACGTACACCCCGCCCCGGGGCCCGCCCGGCCCGCCCTCCCCGAACCCGCCCCCCGGGCCGGTCGTCACCCGGCCGGGCGGGCCGGTCCCGCGAACGGCGCACGGTGGCGGGCGCCGGACGCCGGGACGGGCTGTGATGGCGTGGGGTGCGAGGACCGTGCCCCACGGCCGTCGCCCGAAGGAGCCCGTCCCATGCGCCGCACCGCCGGACCCGCGCGCGGCACCGCCCGCGCCCTCGTCACCACCCTGTTCGCCGGCGCCGCCCTCGGCGTCTTCGCGGGCACCGCACCGGCGGACACGGGCCTCCCCGCGCACCCGGCCGACGCCGCCGTACCCGGCCCGGCCGCCACCGACCCGCTGCCCTGCGATCCGGTCCCCGAGATCCCCGACGCCGATCCGCCCGTACCCGGGGAGGACCCCGCCGCCTGGCACACGCTCCCCGGCGCGGACGCGCCCGCCCCCGACCCCGCCTACGCCGGCACCACCCGCGCCCTCGCCGTCACCGGCGCCCCGTCCGGCCCGGCCGCCACGGACACCACCGCACCCGACCCGGAGACCACCGCACCCGACCCGGACCCGGACACCGCCGCCCCCGGCACCCGAGCCCGCGACGCCTACGGCCTGCCCGCCGACGACGGCGACGACGACCTCCTCGGCGCCCCCGGCCCCGACCGGGCGGCGGACGGCGGCTGCCCACCCGTACCCGGCGACGACGCGCTCTGGGGCGCCGAACCCGGCGAGGACGCGCCCTGGGCCGCCACCTCGGCCCTGCCCCAGGGCACCACCCGCCCCACCTGCCCCACACACCCCACGCATCCCACCCCCGGCGACCCCTGCGGCACCCCGGAACCCCCGTGCCCCACCTCCCCGCACGACGAGTCCCACGACACCCCCACTCCGCACGGCCGGCCCGGCGGAGCCACCCCGCGCGGCTCCTGCGCCACCACCTCGCCGGAGCACGGCGTACGGGCCGGACAGGGCGGCGCCTTCACCGGCTCCGTGCCCGCCCTCGCCGCCGGGGGAGTGCTGATCGCGGGCGCGCTCGGCGGTGCCGCGCACCGGCTGCGCCCCCGTACGCGCCGGGGCGGCGGGGAGCGCTGAGCCGGAGCGGGCGGGCGCCGTGGTCCACGCGACAGGGACCGCAGCCATGAGGGGGCGGCACGGTGGGTACTTGGAGCACGACCGGCGCCCCGATCACGAGCCCGATCACGACCCCGATCACCACCCCGATCACCGCCGGACGGCAACGGCGGTGGGCGACGGCACCACGGACGGCGTGGAGGTACGCATGCGGCGGACGGACCCCGAGGGGCACGGCCCCGTCCGCTACGGTCCGCCGCTCCCCCGCGACGGACTCCCGGTCCTGCCCGAACTCGCCGCCGTCCTCGCCGCCGCCGCGGGCCGGGGCGACGACGAACCGGCCGGCGGCGCCCCCGCACTGCTCGACGCCGCCCACGGCTACTGGGACCGGCGCGGACTGCCCGCCGGGACCAGCCCCGTGGCCGCCGCGCCCGGCGCCAACGCCCTGCTGGTCGCGCTGACCGCCGCGCTCGGCGGAGACGTCCTCGTGCCCCGCCCCTGCGCCGCCTGGTGGGCCCCGTACGCGCGACTGCTGGGCCGGCCCGTCTTCCACGTGCCGACCCCGGCCGAGTCCGGCGGCGTCCCCGACCCGTACGCCCTGCTGGAGACCGTGCGCCGGGTCCGTGCCGAGGGCGGCGACCCCCGCCTGCTGGTGCTCTCGGTCGCCGACGACCCCACCGGCACCGTCGCCCCGCCCGACCTGCTCCACGAGGCCGCCCTCGCCGCCGCGGACGAGGGACTGCACCTGGTCAGCGACGAGACCTGGCGCGACACCCTGCACGACCCGCGCGCCACGGTGCTGCTCAGCCCCGCCGAGATGCTGCCCGGCCGGGTGAGCGTCGTCACCGACCTGGCCGGCGCCCTGCTCCCCGCGGGCTGGCCCGCCGCCGTCGCCCGCCTGCCCGGCACACCCACGGGAAGACGGCTGCACGCGCGCGTGCTGGACGTCCTCACCGCGCTCGGCGCCCGCCTCGCCCCGCCCGTCGCCGCCGCGGCCGGGTACGCCCTCGCCGAACCCGAGCCGGTCACCGAGCGCCGGTCCGCCGCCGTACGCCTGCACGCGCGCCTCACCGCCGCCCTGCACACCGCCGTGACCGGCGCGGGCGCCACCGCCCGGCCCCCGCAGGCCGGCCGCCAGCTCTACGCCGACCTCTCCCCCCTGCGCGACGCGCTCGCCACACGCGGGGTCGGCGACGCGCAGGAACTGGAGGACCACCTCACCGCCCGGCTCGGCATGCCCGCCCCGGGCGGCCACCGCTTCGGCGACGATCTCCAGGCCCTGCGCGTCCGCCTCTCCACCGGCTCGCTCACCGGCGCCACCGACACGCTGCGCGCCCGGTGCCTCACCGCCCCCGACCCCCTGGAACTGCCCCACGTGCACGACGCGTTGACCGCTGTGCAGTCGGTCTTCGACGATCTCCGCGACGCTCAGCGATGGGAGCCCCTTCGATGACGCAGCAGTCCCGGCCGGTCCCGAGCGGCAGCCTCCCCGCCCGCGAGGGCGCCACCACCGCGCCCGCCCCCTACCCGCCGCTCGCCGAGCCCCGGCCGCCGGCCGAACGCCGGGTGTGGCCGCGGGCCTTCCACGACCGGCTCACCGCCCCGCTGCCGGGACTGCGGGCCTTCGCCCGGTTCGCCCGCGAGGGCGCGGTCAGACCCGGCCCCGCGGGGCTCGCGGACATCCCCCGGCTGCCGTACGAGCCCGGACCGCTGCCGCGCGTCGGCACCCGCGCCGTCGCCGTCACCTGGGTGGGGCACGCGAGCTGGGTGGTGCGCATAGGCGGGCTCACCGTGCTCACCGACCCGGTGTGGTCCCGCCGCATCCTCGGCACCCCCGCCCGCGTCACCCCGGTGGGCGTCGCCTGGGAGGCCCTGCCGCGCGTCGACGCCGTCGTCATCAGCCACAACCACTACGACCACCTGGACGCGCCCACCCTGCGCCGGCTCCCGCGCGAGACCCCGGTGTTCGCGCCGGCCGGGCTCGGCCGCTGGTTCCACCGCCGCCGCTTCACCCGCGTCACCGAACTGGACTGGTGGGAGGCGGCGGCGCTCGGCGGGGTCCGCTTCGACTTCGTGCCCGCCCACCACTGGTCCAAGCGCAGCCTCACCGACACCTGCCGCACGCTGTGGGGCGGCTGGGTCCTCACCGCGCCGGACGGCCGCCGCGTCTACTTCGCCGGCGACACCGGATACGGCCACTGGTTCGGCCGCATCGGCCGCCGCTACCCCGGCATCGACCTCGCCCTGCTGCCCATCGGCGCCTACGACCCCCGCTGGTGGCTGCGCGACGTGCACTGCGACCCGGAGGAGGCGGTCCGCGCCGCCCGGGACGTCGGGGCCCGCCGGATGGCGCCCATGCACTGGGGCACGTTCGTCCTCTCCGCGGAACCGGTCCTCGAACCGCTCACCCGCGTGCGCGCCGCCTGGGAGGCGGCCGGCCTGCCCCGCGAGGACCTGTGGGACCTCCCCATCGGCGCCTCCCGCGTACTGGAGTAGCGCACGCCCGCGCCCCGCGGTCCCCGCACCACCCCACGCACCCGCGCGCCACCCGACGCACCCCCGCGTCACCCCCGGCCTACGCCTTCGCCGGCCTCCGCAGCCGCCGCCACACGCCCGGCGCCGCGCCGACCACCACGGTCAGCCCGACCGCCGCGGCCACCCCCTCCCACGGCTTGCCGAAGAGCGAACCGCTCAGGATGCCGATGAGCTGGTACGTCACCGCCCACGCCAGGCACGCCGGAAGGTTCCCCCGGGCGAAGCGCCGCACCGGCCACCCGGCGAGCAGGCAGGCCAGCATCACCGGGATACGGCCCGCCGGCACCAGCCGGGAGAGCACCAGCACGCCCACCCCGTGCTCGGCGAGCTTCTCCCGCGCCTGGGTCAGCCGGTCCTCCGGCGCCCGCGCCCGTATCGCCTCCAGCCAGCGCGAGCCGTTGCGCGAACCGACCCCGCGCCGCCCCAGCCAGTACAGCGCCAGGTCCCCGAGGAACGCGGCCAGCGACGCCGTCACGAAGACCACCGCCAGCGCGAACGGCGCCGTCTGGTGCACCGCCACCACCGCCGCCGAACTGACCAGCGCGCCGGTCGGCACCACCGGCACCAGCGCGCCGATCAGCACCAGCAGGAACAGCGACGGATAGCCGAGGGCCTGCTGGGTCGGTTCGGCCGGGATGCTCGCGGGCACGCCCAGCCAGCTCACCTGGGGACCTCCACCCGTGTGCTCTCGCCGTGCCCCAGCCGGTGCACCGCCACACCCGGCGCACGCATCGCCGACAGGCGCACGAACTCGTCACCCGGCGTATGGAACTCATGGGGGCGCACGGCGTCGAGCCCGATGGGCCAGAAGGTGCCGTAGTGCACCGGGACCGCGCTGCGCGGCGCCAGCCGGGCCACCGCCTCGGCCGCCCGGCCCGCGTCGAGGTGGCCGTGGCCGAGGTACGGACCCCAGCCGCCCACCGGCAGCAGGGCCGCGTCGACCGGTCCGACCTCCTCCTCCATGCCCTCGAAGAGACCGGTGTCCCCGGCGAAGTACGTGCGCGCCTCGCCCTCGATCACATAGCCGAGCGCGGGCGCGCGGTGCGGGCCGAGCGGCAGCCGCCGCCCGTCGTGACGCGCCGGTACGGCGCGTACCCGCAGGTCACCGAGGGAGACCTCGTCTCCCGGCGCCATCTCGCGCAGGTGCAGATGGCCGAGCCGGCGCAGCCCCGGCACCGCCTGGGGCGCACCCCGGGGCACGAGGAGGCGCGTGCCCGGCGCGAGCAGCGCCAGCGACGGCACGTGCAGATGGTCGGCGTGCAGGTGCGACACGACCGCCACGTCGGCCCGCCGGGCGTCCGCCGGCGGCACCTCGCCCCGTCTGCGGCGCAGGTGGGCCAGCCTGCGGGCGAAGAGGGGATCGGTGATCACACGTGTGTCCGAGTCCTCTACCGTGCAGGTGGCGTGACCCCACCAGGTGACCTCCACCGGCACCCCTTTGCCTCCTTCGCGCGACTCCCCGAAGCCTACGTCCAGGAGTAGGGTCGGCGGCGAAAACGGGAGGTGATGGGGGACCATGAGGCCGGTGCGGGTGACGGCGATCGCGAGTCTGACACCGCTGGAGAGGCTGGAGGACGACCCGTTCCTGGTCGACTCCCGCAGCCAGCACGCCATGTGCGCCCGCTGGGCCGCAGAACGCGGTCTGGTCATCGCCCGTGAACTGCTGGTCTGCTCCCTGCGCAGCGACCACGACGCCCTGTGGGACGGCGTCCGCCCCGGCCACGACCTCTTCGTGGCCCCCAGCCTGCGCGTCCTGGAGTGCGCGCTGTCCTCGGTGGAGGAGTTCACCGCCGAGTGCGCGCGGCGCGGGGTCCGCGTCGAGACGGTCGGCCACGCGGAACCGGCCTACGACGCCCGGATGAAGGCGTGCGTGCACCGCAGGCTCTCCATGCCGACGGCGGGGTACGACGGCCGCTGACCCCTGCCGCGTACCGGAGGGCTCACCCGGAGGGGACCGGGCGGCACGGGGGGCGTGAACCGGACCCAGGGGGACAAACGGGCACACCGGAGCGTTGTGACAGGGTGGTGAGGGCCCGATCCGACCACGGGCCGGGACGTGAGGTGTGCGCAGCGATGGGTGGAGGGCGTTGGCGCCGGGCCGCCAGCCAGATCGGGCGGAGTGTCACGGTGTGGGCCGTCTCCACCGTGACCATGCTCGTGCTCGCCGGCATCCTGCCGGACTTCCGGCTCCAGTCGGCCGACGGCGACAGCGCGACCCAGATCGCGGTGACCGCCGCCTTCGGCGCGGGGGCCTTCGGCGTGCTCTCGGCGCTGGTGTGGCCGCTGCTGGTACGGCTGCTGCTCCTGGTGCCGGCGCTCGTCCTCGCGCTGCTGGTCTTCTTCCTCAACGGCGGGCTGCTGCTGCTCGCCCTGCACGTCAATCCGGCCGCGCGCGGCGGGGTCGCCCCGGAGACCGCGGTGGTGGTGGCCGCGGTGATGTCCGCGGTGGCCTCCGCGACCGGCGGTGCCCTCGCCGTGCGCGACGACGACGCCTACCGGCGACGGCTCTACCGCCTCGCCGACCGGCGCCGCCGCCGGGTCCGCCCGCCCGCCCCCGCCGGTCCGGGCACGGTCTTCCTCCAGCTCGACGGCGTCGGCCACGACGTGCTCACCGACGCCGTCGGCCAGGGCCTGATGCCGACCCTGGCCCGCTGGCTGGGCCGGGACGGCTCGCCCGCCTCCCACCGGCTCGACCTCTGGCGCACCGACTGGTCCAGCCAGACCGGCGCGAGCCAGCTCGGCATCCTGCACGGCAGCAACCACGACGTCCCCGCCTTCCGCTGGTACGAGAAGCACAGCGGCGAGGTGATGGTCTGCAACCGCCCGTCCAGCGCCGCCGAACTCCAGCGCCGCGCCGCCCGGTACGCGGGCCACCCCGGGCTGCTGCACACCGACGGCGCCAGCCGGGGCAACCTCTTCGGCGGCGGCGCCGACGAACAGGCCCTCGTGCTCTCCATCGCGGCCCGCCGCCGCAGCCGCGAGACCCGCTCCCGGGCCGGCTACTTCGCCTACTTCTCCGATCCGGCCAACGCGGTCCGCACCGCCCTGTCCTTCGTCGCCGAGGTGGCCCGGGAGATCGCCCAGTCGCTCCGCGCCCGGCTGCGCGAGGAGCGTCCCCGCGTCTCGCGCGGCGGCCTCTACCCGCTCGTCCGGGCCTTCGCCACCGTCGTCGAACGGGACGTCGTCGTCGCCGCGGTCATGGGCGACCTGCTCGCCGGCCGCACCGCCGTCTACGCCGACCTGGTCGCCTACGACGAGGTGGCCCACCACTCCGGGCCGCGCAGCCGGGACACGGCCAAGGTCCTCCAGCGGCTCGACCGGGCCGTCGCGCTGATCGAGAAGGTCGCCGAGCACGCCCCCCGGCAGTACCGGATCGTGGTCCTCTCCGACCACGGCCAGAGCCCCGGCGAAACCTTCCGCTCCCGCTACGGACTGACCCTCGGCGACCTGGTGCGGGCCGGCTGCGGACTGCCCGTGCCGCGCCGGGCCCGGCGCACCCGCAGCGGCGCCGAGGCGCGGGCCGCCGTCCGGGCCGCGCTGCACCGGCCGGTCGAGGAGGGCGAGGAGCGCTACCGCCCGGCGGGCCGCCGCTCCGAGCCCATCGTGCTGGCCTCCGGCAACCTCGGCCTGGTCTCCTTCCCCGCCGTGCCGCACCGGATGAGCGAGGAGGAGATCCACGCCCGGTACCCGGCGCTGCTGCCGACCCTCGCCAACCATCCCGGCATCGGCTTCCTGCTGGTGCGCAGCGAGGAGCACGGCGGGGTGGTGCTCGGCGCGCGCGGGGCGCGGGTGCCGCTGGACCGGCTGGACGAGGAGCCGGGCCCGCTCGCGCCGTTCGGCCCCGGTGCCGCCGACGCGGTGCGCCGCACCCACTCCTTCCCGAACACCGCCGACATCATGGTCAACTCCATCCACGACCCGGCCGACGGCGAGGTGCTGGCCTTCGAGGAGCAGATCGGCTCGCACGGCGGGCTCGGCGGCGCCCAGTCGCGGGCCTTCCTGCTCTCCCCGCTCGCCCTGTCGGCGCCCACCGCGAGGACCACGACCACCTCGGACACCCCGGACGCGCCGGGGGACGGGGCGGGGATCGTCGGTGCCGAGGAGGTCCACCGGGTGCTGCGCCGCTGGCTCGGCGAGTCCGGCCTCCCCCTGACGCCCCTGAACGGCCCCCGTCCCGCCGCCCCCGAAGCGGCATCGGCGGAAGCCGCCGTACCGGAAGCCGCCGTACCGGAAGCGGTCGTACGAGGAGCAGCCGTGGCCGGAGGAGCCGTGCCCGAGGCCCCCGTCCCGGACGACGGCCCCCGCTGACGCACACCGCACCCGCCGACGCACCAGCCGCACCCGCCGTACCCGCCGAACCCGCCGTCCGCGCCCCCGCGTTCAGCGGACGGCGGAACGGCCTTGCGGGTGCGCCGGGCCGGAGTGTGATCGGATGGAGCGGGAACCCGACCCGGGTCCCCACCGCACACCGCCCGAAAGCGAAAGGAATCCGCCGTGGCAACCACGCGCTCCGCACACACCGTCTGGGAAGGCAACCTGCTGGAGGGCAACGGCGTCGTCACCTTCGACTCCTCCGGCATCGGCCAGCAGCCGGTGTCGTGGCCCTCGCGCGCCGAGCAGGCGAACGGGAAGACCAGCCCGGAGGAGCTGATCGCCGCCGCCCACTCCAGTTGCTTCTCGATGGCGCTGTCGCACGGCCTCGCCGGCGCCGGCACCCCGCCCACCAAGATCGTCACCTCGGCCGACGTGAGCTTCCAGCCCGGTGAGGGCATCACCGGCATCCACCTCACCGTCGAGGGCACCGTCCCCGGCATCGACAACGACGCGTTCGTCGCCGCCGCCGAGGACGCCAAGAAGAACTGCCCGGTCAGCGCGGCCCTGACCGGTACCACCATCACCCTCTCGGCGAAGCTCGCCTGAGCACCGCCCGGCCCGCCGGCGGGGAGGGGACCGGACCGGCTAGGACCCGGCCCGCTCCCAGCCCCGCCGGTCGGGGCGCGGACCGAGCCGCCGCGGATCACGCGAGCGGTAGACGACGTACGGGCGGAACAGATACTGCACCGGCGCGCTGAACATGTGCACCAGCCGCGTGTACGGCACCAGCGCGATCAGCACCATCCCCACCACCGCGTGCACGTGGTAGAGGACCGGCACGCCCGCCATCAGCCCCGTATCCGGCCGCAGCGTGAACAGGCTGCGCGCCCAGGGCCCGATGGTGGCGCGGTAGTCGTAGCCGTTGCCGGAGGTGTCGGAGAGCTTGGCGGTCATGCCGAGCACGATCGCGCCCAGCAGGAAGACGTACATCACCTTGTCGTTGGCGGTGGTGGCGCGGAAGACCGGGGCCCGGGTGCGGCGCCGGTAGACCAGCATCACGATCCCGGCGACCGCGAGCGCCCCCGCCAGTGTCCCGCCGTAGAGGGAGAACAGGTGGTAAGTGTGATCGCTCACGCCGGTCGCGCGGGTCCAGGACGCGGGCACGAAGAGGCCGATGAGGTGTCCGGCCAGCACGAACAGGATGCCGTAATGGAAGACCGGCGAGGCGATGTTGAGCAGCCGTGACTCGTACACCTGCGAGGACCGGGTGGTCCAGCCGAACCGGTCGTAGCGGTGCCGCCAGAGGAGTCCGGCGACGAGGAGGGCGAAGGCGGCGTAGGGCAGGACGCCCCAGAGGAAGATCGTCACGGGCGGGCTCCGGGGGAGGCGGGCGGCAGGGTGGCGCACACGGCGTCCAGGACGCGCGCGTAGGGCGTGCCGGCGGCGGTGAGCCGGGTGCGGAGCTGCTCCAGCGCGTCGCGGTGCTCGACGAGCAGGCCGCGATCACCGGTGCGGGCGGTGAACTCCAGCACCGCCGGCAGGAAGTCGGGCAGTTCCTCGCCGGTGAACTCCAGGCCGTGGGCGCGGTACAGCTCCTTGAAGCGCACCAGCGACATGCCGCGCCGCCGGGTGTCGCCGTCGGTCCACCAGCTCAGGTAGAGGCTGTGCCGGTTCCTGAAGTCGAAGACCTCCACGTAGTGCGCCCGCAGCTCCTCCGCGGGGGTGAGCGCCGCGTGGTCGGTGAACTCCCGCAGTTGCGGGGCGGCCTCGCGCAGCAGCGGCAGCCGGGCGCGGAAGTCCTCGTCGGGATAGGTGAGGCAGAGCGCGGCGGCCTGGTAGAGCACGTCGTGACTCCCGCTCACGGGGCCTCCCTCTCGTCGTCGGCGGTCTGCCGCCGGCGCAGGACGTGGAAGTTCTCCACCGGCACCAGCGGCAGCCGGCGGCGCCCCGAGTCCACGCCGAAGGGCCCGTCGCCGCCCATGCCGGGTCCGCCCTCGTGGTCCAGGCTGCACGTGTCCGGCACCGCCGACTCCTCCAGTTGCCGCGCGTCCCCGACGGCCGCCGTCGGGATGACGTAGCGCTCCTCGTACTTGGCGATGGCCAGCAGCCGGTACAGGTCCTCGATGTCCGCCGGGTCCATCCCCACGGCGGCCGGGACCCCGGGGTCGCTCTCCTCGCCGAGGTTGACCGCGCGCATGTGGGAGCGCATCGCGGCCAGCTTCTCCAGCGAGGCCCGCACCGGGCCCACGTCCCCGGCGGTGAACAGCTCGGCCAGGTACTCCAGCGGGATGCGCAGCGTGTCGATCGCGCCGAACAGGTTGTCCGGGTCCTCCCCGTCGTGCCCGGTGTCGGTCAGCGCGTCCACCACCGGGGAGAGCGGCGGGATGTACCAGACCATCGGCAGCGTCCGGTACTCCGGGTGCAGGGGCAGCGCCACCCGGTGGCGGCAGACCAGCGCGTGCACGGGGGAGCGCCGGGCCGCCTCCAGCCAGTCGTAGGGGATGCCCGCCTCCTCGCAGGCCCGCCGCACCCCCGGGTCCTCCGGGTCCAGGAAGACGCCCAACTGAGCCTCGTACAGGCCCCGTTCGTCCGGGGTGGCGGCGGCCTCGGCCACCTTGTCGGCGTCGTAGAGGACGACGCCGAGGTAGCGCAGCCGGCCCACGCAGGTCTCCGAGCACACCGTGGGCAGCCCGGCCTCGGTCCGCGGGTAGCAGAAGGTGCACTTCTCGGCCTTGCCGGTGCGGTGGTTGAAGTACACCTTCTTGTACGGGCAGCCCGTCACGCACATCCGCCAGCCCCGGCAGCGGTCCTGGTCGACCAGGACGATGCCGTCCTCGGAGCGCTTGTACATCGCCCCCGACGGACAGGACGCCACGCACGAGGGGTTGAGGCAGTGCTCGCAGATGCGCGGCAGGTAGAACATGAACGTCTGCTCGTAGGCGAAGCGCACCTTGTCCGACGCCTCCCGGCGGACGCGCTCCACCATCGGGTCCAGGTCGCCGTAGGCGGGGGCGCCGCCCAGGTTGTCGTCCCAGTTCGAGGACCAGCCGATCTTCATCGGCTTGCCGTCGAGCTGCGAGACGGGCCGGGCCACCGGGTAGTCGCCGCCCAGCGGGGCGTCGGTCAGGTTCCGGTAGTCGTACGTCCAGGGCTCGTAGTAGTCCTTGATCTCCGGGAGGCGCGGGTTGGAGAAGATCCCGGCGAGCTTGCGGAAGCGTCCGCCCGCCTTCAGGCGCAGCGCGCCGCGCCGGTTCAGCTCCCAGCCGCCGCGCCACCGCTCCTGGTCCTCGTAGCGGCGCGGGTAGCCCTGGCCGGGGCGGGTCTCGACGTTGTTGAACCAGACGTACTCCATGCCGCGCCGGTTGGTCCACGCCTGCTTGCACGTGACCGAACAGGTGTGGCAGCCGATGCACTTGTCGAGATTCATGACCATGGCGATCTGGGCCATCGGGCGCATCAGTACTCGACCTCCTGGCCGCGGCGGCGGATCACCGTCACCTCGTCACGCTGGTTGCCCGTCGGGCCCAGGTAGTTGAACGCCCAGGAGAGCTGGGCGTAGCCGCCGATCAGATGGGTCGGCTTGAGCAGCAGGCGGGTCAGCGAGTTGTGCACGCCGCCGCGCCGGCCGGTCGTCTCCGACAGCGGCACGTTCACCGTGCGCTCCTGCGCGTGGTGCATGTAGACCGTGCCGGCCGGCATCCGGTGCGAGACGATCGCGCGGGCCACCACCACGCCGTTGCGGTTGACCGCCTCGATCCAGTCGTCGTCGGCCACCCCGATCGCGTCCGCGTCCTCGGGCGACATCCAGATGCTCTGCCCGCCCCGGGAGAGCGCCAGCATGAACAGGTTGTCCTGGTACTCGGAGTGGATGGACCACTTGTTGTGCGGGGTGAGGTAGCGGACCGTCACCTCGCGCTCCCCGTCCGGGCCGAGCCGCGGCTCGCCGAAGAGGCGGTGCATGTCCAGCGGCGGCCGGTAGACCGGCAGCGCCTCGCCGACCTCGTGAATCCAGTCGTGGTCCAGGAAGAAGTGCTGCCGTCCGGTGAGCGTGTGCCACGGCTTGAGCTGCTCGGTGTTCTGGGTGAACGCCGTGTAGCGCCGCCCGCCCGCCTCGCTGCCCGACCACTCCGGCGAGGTGATCACCGGCACCGGCGCCGACTGCGTGTCCGCGTACGTGATCCGCCGGCCCTCGTGCTCGGCGGCCAGGTGCGCCATCGGCTGCCCCGTCCTCGCCTCCAGCGTGTGGAACCCCTGCGTCGCCAGCCGCCCGTTGGTCGTCCCGGACAGGGCGAGGACCGTGTCGGCCGCCTTGACCGCCGTGTCCAGCGCCGGGCGCCCGTCGGCGGGGCCGCCGCGCACCGCCCCGTTCTTGCGCCGCAGCCACTCCACCTCCTCGTCCGGCCGCAGCGTGACCCCCTTGACCGGCAGCCCCTCGGTCTCCACCAGCGGCCCCAGCGCGGCGAACTTCGCGCCGACGGCCGTGTAGTCCCGCTCCACCACCGACAGGTGCGGCATCGTCACCCCGGGAACCGGCTCGCACTCCCCGGCCCGCCAGTCCCGCACCACCCCGCCCGGCTGCGCCAGCTCGCCCGGCGTGTCGTGCTGGAACGGCGTGGCCACCAGGTCCCGGCGCACCCCGAGGTGCCCGGCCGCCAGCTCGCTCAGCTTCTCCGCGAGCGCCTTGAACGCCTCGAAGTCGGTCCGCGCCTGCCACGGCGGGTCCACCGCCGGCGAGAAGGCGTGCACATAGGGATGCATGTCCGTACTGGACAGGTCGTGCTTCTCGTACCAGGTGGCGGCGGGCAGCACCACGTCCGACAGCAGCGTCGACGAGGTCTGCCGGAAGTCCAGCGACAGCAGCAGGTCGAGCTTGCCCTCGGGCGCCTCCTCGTGCCACACCACGTCCCGGGGACGCTCCCCGGGCGCCGCCTGGTCGGCCCGCAGCGAGGAGTGGGTGCCCAGCAGGTGCCGGGTGAAGTACTCGGCGCCCTTCCCGGAGGAGCCCAGCACGTTGGCCCGCCACAGGGTCACGATCCGCGGCCAGTTCTCCGGCGCGTCCGGGTCCTCGCACGCGAACCGCAGCGTCCCGGCGCGCAGTGCGGCCACCGCGTTCGCCACCGGGTCGCCGGGCACCTCGCCCAGCTCCAGCGGGTTGCGGTCGAAGGTCGGGTACGACGGCATCCAGCCGGTGCGCGCCGACAGGGCCAGGCAGTCCGCGGCCGTCATCCCCGCGAACCGGCCCTCGCCCAGCGGCGAGGCGAGCACGTCCGCCCCGAACCGGTCGTAGCGCCACTGGTCGGTGTGGAGGAACCAGTACGCGGTGCCGATCATCTGCCGCGGCGGACGCGCCCAGTCCGACGCGCCGGCCAGCGTCGCCCAGCCCGCCAGCGGACGGCACTTCTCCTGGCCCACGTAGTGCGCCCAGCCGCCGCCGTTGCGGCCCTGGCAGCCGGTGAGCTGGAGCAGCGCCAGGAACGACCGGTAGATCGTCTCGGAGTGGAACCAGTGGTTCGTCCCCGCGCCCATCAGGATCATGCAGCGTCCCCGGGAGCGTTCCGCGGTCCGCGCGAACTCCCGGGCGATCCGCACACAGGCCGCCGCCGTGACCGAGGTGTGCGTCTCCTGCCACGCCGGGGTGCCGGGCGACTCCGCGTCCTCGTACGACGCCGGCCAGTCACCGGGCAGCCCCGGCCGCGCCACGCCGAACTGCGCGGCCAGCAGGTCGAAGACGGTCGTCACCAGCGGCCCGTCCGCCCCGCCGAGCCGGGTCGCCGGCACACCCCGGCGCAGTACGTCGCCGCGCCCCTGCCCGTGCTCCCCGCCCTCGGTGTCGAAGCGGGGCAGCAGCACCTCGACGCCCGCGGCGGCCTCGTGCCCGTGCAGGCTCAGCCGGGGCCGAAGATCGCCCAGGTCGAGGTTCCAGCGGCCCCGGTCGGCCTCGTTCCAGCGGAAGCCGAGCGAGCCGTTCGGGGCCACCGCGCGCCCCGTCGCCTCGTCCAGCACCACCGTCTTCCACAGCGCGTCCTCGCCCTCCTGCCCCAGGTCGGCCGCGCGCAGGAACTTCGCCGGGATGTACGCCCCGTCCCGCTCGGTGAGCGTCACCAGGAACGGCAGGTCGGTGAAGCGCCGTACGTAGTCGTCGAAGAAGGGCGTCTCACGGTCGACGAAGAACTCCTTGAGCACCACGTGCCCCATCGCCAGGGCCAGCGCGGCGTCCGTGCCGGGGTGCGGATGCAGCCACTGGTCGGCGAACTTGGCGTTGTCCGCGTAGTCCGGCGCCACCACCACGACCTTCTGGCCCCGGTAGCGGGCCTCCGCCATCCAGTGGGCGTCCGGCGTGCGCGTCACCGGCACGTTCGAACCCCACATGATCAGGTAGGCGGCGTCCCACCAGTCGCCGGACTCCGGCACGTCCGTCTGGTCGCCGAAGACCTGCGGGGAGGCCACCGGGAGGTCGGCGTACCAGTCGTAGAACGACAGCATCGGGGCGCCGATCAGGGAGTGGAAGCGGGCACCGGCCGCGTGCGAGACGATCGACATCGCCGGGATGGGGGAGAAGCCCGCGATCCGGTCCGGCCCGTACGCGCGCAGGGTGTGCACATGGGCGGCGGCCACCAGCTCGACCGCCTCCTCCCAGGTGGCCCGCACCAGCCCGCCCTTGCCGCGCGCCCGCTGGTAGCGGCGCCGCCGCTCGGGGTCGCCCTGGAGGTCGGCCCAGGCCAGCACCGGGTCGCCGAGCCGTTCCCGGGCCTCCCGGTACATCTCCAGCAGCACCCCGCGCACGTACGGGTGGCGCACCCGGGTGGGCGAGTACGTGTACCAGGAGAACGCCGCGCCCCGGGGGCAGCCGCGCGGCTCGTACTCGGGGCGGTCCGGGCCGACCGACGGGTAGTCGGTGGCCTGCGCCTCCCAGGTGATGATCCCGTCCTTGACGTACACCTGCCAGCGGCAGGAGCCGGTGCAGTTGACGCCGTGCGTGGAGGTGACGACCTTGTCGTGGCTCCAGCGGTCCCGGTAGAAGGCGTCCGCCTCCCGGCCGCCGACCAGACCGATGCTGTGCAGGTCGGGCGAGGCCGTGCCGGGCCGGAAGAACCGCCCCGCGCGCAACAGCGCCGCGCCCGGCTCGGTGGGCGGTGTCCGCGTGTCGGTCACGAGTGCTCCCTGTGTCGCCCTGAACCCCGAACCTAGGGGCGGGGGCGGGAGCGCACCCGTCCGCGGGGCCCGTACGGGTCAGGGGCGCCCGGCGGAACGGGAGGGGGCGGCTCAGTACCGGTCGCGGTACTCGCCGAGGAGCTTCTCGGTCCGCTGCGTCGAGGCGGCCCGCGCCGTCATGTGGTCCAGCACCTCCAGGTGCGCCGAGACCTCGGTGCGGGAGTCCAGGTACAGGGCGCCGGAGAGGTACTCGGTGAAGACCAGGTCGGGCAGTTCCGGCTCGGCGAACCGGAAGAGGGTGAAGGGCGCGTACGTCCCCGGGTGCGGGCCGTCCTCGAACTCGGCGACCTGGAGCGTCACCCGGTGCCGGGAGGAGAACTCCAGCAGCTTGTCGAGCTGCCCGCGCATCACCGAGCCGTCGATGCTGACCGGCCGGCGCAGCACCGTCTCGTCCATCACCACCCACAGGTGGGGCGGGTCGGACCGCTCCAGCAGCCGCTGGCGCTCCATCCGCAGGGACACGTGCCGCTCGACGGCCTCCTCGCCCGCGTTGCCGATGGTGCCGGTCTCCAGCACCGCCCGCGCGTACTCCTCCGTCTGGAGCAGTCCGGGCACGAAGTGCGGCTCGTAGGAGCGGATGATCCGGGCGGCGCCCTCCAGGCTCACGTACAGGCTGAACCACTCGGGCAGCACGTCGTGGTACCGCTGCCACCAGCCGGGCCGGTTGGCGTCCTCGGCCAGCTTCACGAAGGCCCCGACCTCGTCCTCCGGCACGCCGTACGCCGTCAGCAGCACCTGCACGTACGGGATCTTCAGGGCGACCTCGGCCATCTCCATCCGCCGTACCGTCGCCGCCGCCACCCGGAGGACCTTCGCGGCCTCCTCGCGGCGCATGCCCGCCCGCTCGCGCAGCTCCTGGAGCCGTCTGCCCAGCACCACCTGGCCCACCGTGGGTGCGGCCCGCCGCTCACTCACGCCACGCCTCCCCAACGTGCCCAAGTCTGCCGGCAGTGTGCCATGTTCCCCGTGGGGAGGACAGTGACGGGACGGCGGCGGCGGGACGGACGGGGCATCAGACCTCCCGTGCGCGCGGGTGGGCGACGGTGGCCGGATCGGCCGGCGGCGGCGCCCCGACGGCCGTGTCCCCCGGCGCGGCCCGCCGCCGCTCCCGCCAGGCCCGCGGCGGCGGACCCGCCTCCGGGGCGGCGGGCGGGGCGTCACCGTACGCGCGTGAGGTCATGGCCGAAACCGTAGTCGACGGCCCCACCCGGACGCCGCCCGCCCACGGGGCCCCCGCGCCCGCGCTGTGGCAGGGTGGGAACACGGGGCCGCTCGGCCCCCGGTCCCCCGCAGACGAGGAGCGCCGCCCATGCCCGTCGAACCGCTCTCGCCGCAGCACCTGGAGGAACGGCTCGCCGAACTGCCGGGCTGGTCCGCCGAGGGCGGCCGGCTCACCCGCTCCTACCGGCTCGCCTCGCACTTCGCGGCCACCGCCATGACCGTCCACATCGCCCAGGTGCAGGAGGAGCTGAACCACCACTCCGACCTGACCCTCGGCTACGACACGGTCTCCCTCGCCGTCTCCACCCACAGCGCGGGCGGCGCCGTCACCGAGAAGGACATCGAGCTGGCCCGCCGAGTACGGGACCTGGCGCCCGGTCACGGGGCACACTGACGGATGTGCTCGACTACGACCGGGAAGCCGAAGGCTACGACGCCTGGCGCGGCGGAGAGCCCCGTGCCGAGGCCGCCGCACGCGCCGTCCTGAGCCTGCTGCCCCGGCCGCGCACCCTGCTCGACGTCGGCTGCGGCACCGGCATCGTCACCCGCCGGCTCGCAGCCGGGACCGGGGCGCCCCGGGTGACCGGCGTCGACCGGTCCGTCGCCATGGCCGGCCGGGCCGCCGCCCGCCTCCCCGGCGCCGTCGTCCGCGCCGACGCGGGCTGGCTGCCGTTCCGGGACGGGGAGTTCGACGCCGTCACCAGCGTCTGGCTGCTCCACCTGGCCGGCAGTGCCCGCGCCACCCGCGCCATCGTGGCCGAGTGCGCCCGGGTGCTGCGCCCCGGCGGGGTCTGGGTCACCACGGTCGACAAGGGCGCCGCGCACAACGTGGGCAGCGACATCGACGCCGTGCTCGCCGCCCGCCCGCCGACCGCCGTGTACGACACCGCCGTCCAGGTCGAGGCGCACGCCCGCGCCCACGGACTGCTCCCGGCGGGCGGGGCCCGCTTCACCGGCCACGGCCAGGGCCGCAGCCCCCGCCGTACCGTGGCCGACCTGCGCCGCGGCTGGTTCGGCACGCTGCCGCCGGGCAGCGCGCTCGCCGACCGGTTCGCCGAGCGGCTCGCCGCCCTGCCCGACCAGGACCGGCCCCGGCCCGACCCCGTCTTCACCCTCCGGGCGTTCACGAAACCCCCGGCGGTCCCGGCACCGGCGCCGCGGACGCCCTGACTCCGGGCCCGCCCTGATCCCGGGCCGCCCTGATCCCGGCCCGCGCGGACTTCGGCCTGCTGCGCGGACCCGGCCCGCGCGGACGCCTCCGCTCAGGGGCAGGACTCGCCGTACTTGACCGCCCGCAGCTCGACGGGCCGCCCCTTGATCTCGGTGCCGGCCGCCGGGTCCTGCGCGCACACCTGCCAGTTGCTCTCCACCAGTACCCAGCGGTCCTGCCCGGAGACGTCCTTGACGGTGAGCGAGGTCCCACTGTCCAGCGCGGCGCGGGCGGCCTTCACCGACCCGCCCTTGAAGTCCGGCATCCTCCCGCTCGCCGTGTCGGGGGAGGGGCGCTCCTTGGCGGGGCAGGACTCCTCCAGCTTCACCGCGCCGAAGTCGAGCGGCGTGTCGGTCGGCACGCTGCGCCCGGCGGCCACGCTCTGGCCGCACACCTTCCAGTTCCGGTCCAGGACCTGCATCCGGTCCCGGCCCAGCGCGTCGTGCGAGGTCAGCACGTGGAACCCGGCCTCCTGGGCGGTGTCCTGGGCCGACTGGAGCCCCATGCCCACGAAGTCCGGCACGGTCGCCGGGGCCTTGCCGGCGGGCTTGTCGCCGGCCGTGGCACCCCCGGCCGACGGGGAGGCGGGCGCGGCGGGGGAGCCCGCCGGACCCGGGTCCGCGCCGGGTTCGCAGGCGGTGAGACAGCCGGCCAGGACCGTCGAGGCGACGACGGCCATCATGCGGATACGCACGGAAATCCCCCCGGATGACGCTGTGGTGAACCCACCCAGCGTAGTCCCTCACGGGGACAAAGCGGGAGACTGGCGGACGAACGGACGAGTGGGTGAACGCCGCCCGCAGACACGGCGGCTGACGGCCCATCACGTCGATGGGAACGCGCGGAGACCGGGCGGCCCCACTGCGGGAGGGGCCGCCCGGCCCGGTACGCGGAGAGCGGGGGCTATTCGAGTAGCTCCGCGTACGAGCCCATGGCGAGGGCGATGTCCGCCTGGGCCCAGAACCGGTGGTACGTGAACGTGGGCGCGGCACCGCCCGCGAGATAGCTCTCGACCTTCGACCAGTTCGGGTCGGCCCGGTAGAAGGAGCGGATCGAGGCGAAGGTCGACGACGCGTCGATCCGGTCGCCGTTCGGCATCGTGCCGCTCCAGCCGTTCGGCACGTACACCGGGTCGTCGAAGCGGTTGTAGTCGGCGCGGGTCTCCGGGACGGCGATGCCGAGCGCGTCCTGGCTGTGCTCCCACATGCCGTCCAGCAGCGCCTTGGCCGTCGACGCGGCCCGTGCGTCACCGGAGCGGTCCGCGTAGTACGTCAGGGTCTTGGCGTACGCCGCCGCCACGCCCACGTCGTCCGTGTAGTCGGCGACGGTGACGTGCAGCGAGGCGTTGGCGCCGGGGGAGGCCGCGTTCCAGGTGTCGGGACGGCCCGACCACTGGAGCGTCGACGGGAACCGGAAGGTGCCGTCCGGGTTGACGGTGGTCTCCGACAGCGCCCAGGAGACCCACTTGTCGAGGACCGCCTTCGCCTTGGCGTCGCCGCTCTGCCGGTAGTACTCGGCGACCCGCTCCATCGACCACGCCTGGAAGCCGAACCACTGGTTGGACGGCGGGTCGTGGTAGACGGGCTTCTCGTCGTAGTACATGCCGTAGAACTTCGGCGTGCCGGACGGCGGCGTCGCGTACCGGCCCGCCCAACTGTTGGTCGCGCCGCCCGCGATGGCCCCCTCGGTGGACTGGAGCCAGCGGTAGAACTCCACCTGGCGGTCGAGCGATTTGGCCCAGTCCGCCGCGCCCGTCGCCGACTTGGGCTTCAGGTCGGCGTAGGTGCTGAGCGCGTAGGCGGCCAGCGGGTTCTGGTAGCCGCCGTGCGCGTGGCTGGAGCCGATGCGCCAGGCCCAGCCGGCCGAGGCGTCGGTGGCGCCGCCCCAGGCGTAGTACCAGGAGAGCAGGTAGTGCGAGGAGTCCTTGCCGGAGCCGGCCGGGCAGCTCGCCGGGCCCACGCAGTCGCCGACCTTCTTGAAGTACTTGTCGTACATGGCGTAGCGCAGGTAGTCGCCCATCTTGGCGGCCTTGGCGACCGTCCCGGAGACCTCGCCGCCCTTGCCCTGCTCCTTGGCCCAGATGTCCGCCCAGTACGCGGCCTGCACCGCGCGCGCGTCGGCGTCCGGGGCGTTGGTGAACTTCCACTGCTTGGCGTACGAGGAGTCGCCGGTGAACAGGTCCAGGTAGCCGTTCTTGCCGCCGTACTTGAAGGCGTCGCAGGTCGGCTGCGGCACCGTCTCCCACACCGACTCCTGCGCGCCGCGCTGGAAGGTGTTGATGTACGACGGGCCCGTGTCGGACGGCCCCGCCTCGCACTTGCCCGGCGAGTTGCCGTAGCCGTAGACGTTGTCGACGTCCTGGAGCCAGTGCATGCCGTAGACGTCGTCCGTGCCGTACGTCGACTTCAGCTCGGCCGCGATCGGGTCCCGGCCGACCGATGCCGCGCCGTCGAGCGCGGCCGGGTACTGGTTCGGCGTGTCCAGCTCGGGGGCGTAGGTGGCCGGCTTGGAGGCGTCGTAGAAGGAGTTGGTCGGCTGGTCCGCGTGGGTCGGGATCATGTACTTCTCCATGATCGACCAGGCGTTGTTGAACTTGGACCAGTCACCGCTGACCTTGCCGTACATGGCCTGGAGCCACAGCAGGTAGCTGTACGCCTCCGACGTGGTCTCGTGGCCGTGGTCCGGCGCCTCGACGATCAGCGTCTCGACCGAGTGGTAGGGCACGCCCTCGGGTGAGAAGTAGCCGTTCGCCGGGTCGGTGATCTTCCCGTACAGCTCCAGGAAGCGGGCGTCGTAGCTCTTCGAGGCGGCGAGCTGGGTCACGGTGACCGCGGCCTTGCCGTGGCCCGGGGCCGTGGACTCGAAGACCGCCGAGCCGGTGCCCGAGGAGCCGGCGGCGATGGTCACCTTCTGGGCGGTGGACCAGTTCGACCGGGTGAAGGTGAGGCTCCCCCCGCCGGAGACCGACAGGCCCGAGTTGCCGCTCGCGCGGGTCGTCGTCACCGTCACGTTCGCCGCCGGCTGGGTGGAGAGCCGGACCTCGTACGTGCCCGACGTGCCCTGGCGGACGCCGAGTTGGGACGGCGTGGCGACCACCGCGGGGCCCGAGGCGACGGTGATGCCGACCGGGGTGGAGGTGGCGGAGGCGCCCAGACTGTCGTACGCCTTCGCCACCAGCGAGTGGCTGCCCACCCCGAGCCCGGTGGCCGAGTGGGTGAAGGGAGCGCTGGTGTCCGTGCCCAGCAGGGTGGTGTCGTCGTAGAACTCCACCTTCGTGACGGAGGCGTTGTCGGCGGCGGCAGCCGTGGCGGCGAGCGGCACCGCGTCGCCCTGGGAGTAGACGGCGCCCGGCTGCGGGCTGGTCAGCACGGCGATCGGCGGCTGGTGCGCGCCGGTGCACGGGGTGCCGTTGACCGAGAAGGAGGACGGGGCGGTGTTGGTGCCGCTGTAGGTGAACTGGCCGCCGGCGGTGACGGCGTCGCCCGCCGCGATCCGCGCGTTGTACGGCGCGTTCTTCACGGTGACGTTCCGGCCCGACTGGGACCACGTGCCGTTCCAGCCGTTGGTCAGCGTCTGGTTGCCGGTGTAGGCGTAGGTGAGGGTCCAGCCGTCGATGGCGTCGGTGCCGCGGTTGGTCAGGGTCAGATCCGCGGTGAAGCCCGAGCCCCAGTCGTTGGTCTTGTAGTCCACGCTGCACTGAAGTGCCGCCGCGCGGGCGGGAGTCGTGCCCGTGCCCACCATGGTGAGGGGAAGTGCCAGGGCCGCCAGGGCGGCCGTCCACAGGCGCCGCGCGCCGCGGCGTCCGGGCCTGTTCGGGGGGTGCGTCGGGGGGTGCATGGTGCTGGTTCCTCCTTGCGCTCGGGGAGGGAGTGGGGGAGGAGCAACAAGCCTTGAACCAGTGGGAGCGCTCCCATATTGGGGAGGGGGGTCTGAACGGTCAAGGTGCTTGAAGAGTCGAAAAGATTCGACGGGGGGCCGGAGGAGAAAGTCGGTTACTCCTCTGTTCTTCTCCGTCACTTGACGCTACCTTCGCTGAACCAGTGGGAGCGCTTCCACAGTTGACGTGTGCCTGACGGCATGCCCGGACTGCGAGGAGTCGCTCATGCGCCACCTTGTGCCCCGCCCGTTGCGCCACCCGTGCCGCACCGCCCGCGACCTGGGCTTTTCGCCGCTCACGCGGCACTGACCGCACCGCTCGACCCCGTGTTCCCCGCCCGCCGGACGGCGCACCGAGCCGTCCGTGGCCGAGGTGGGCCGTCCCCGCGGCCCGTCCCGGCTCCCGGCGCGGGGCACCCGGTGCGCCGCGCCGACGTCCCGTGTGGACGCGGCCCGCGGCGGACAAGCCCCGAAGGCACGGCACGGGGCGGGCCCGCCGGCCCCTTCGGGGACCGGCCGCACCGGCACGCCCCCGGGGACGGGCGGGGCGGTTCCGGGAACCACCGGCACACCGGGCACCCCGGGCAGGTCCGGGGACGACCGAGGCACGTCCAGGCACACCCGAGGAACCACCGGAGCACCACCGACGCACGCCCGGCACGGCCCAGGCACGCCCGACCGGCCACCTGGGCACGCCCGGCACGGCCAGGCACGCCCGACGTACCACCTGGGCACGCCCGGCACGCCCCAGGCACGCCCGACCGGCCACCTGGGCACGGCAGACACACGGCCAGGCGCCCCCGACGAACCACCGAGGCACACCTCCGAGGAATCACCGGATCACCCCCGAAGGAAGAAGGAACCCGCAGTCATGACCCGTTCGAGAACCGCGATGCTCGCCGCCCTGGCGCTGGTCGCCGGCGCCTCCGGCACGGCGTTCGCCGCCCACCCGGCGGACGTCGGCGCGGCTGCCGCCCCCTGTACCGTCGACTACCAGGTGCAGAACGACTGGGGCAACGGCTTCACCGCCAACGTGATCGTCACCAACAACGGCTCCGCCAAGTCCGCCTGGTCCGTGAAGTGGACGTACGCGGGCAACCAGAAGGTCACCAGCGGCTGGAACGCGAAGGTCAGCCAGAGCGGTGCCCAGGTCACCGCGGCCAACGAGTCCTACAACGGGGCGCTGCCCAGCGGCGGTTCGGTGAGCTTCGGCTTCCAGGCCGCCTACAGCGGCAGCAACGCCGTACCGGCCGCCTTCACCCTCGACGGCGTGACCTGCAACGTCGACGGCGGCCCCACCGACCCGACCGATCCGACCGACCCCACGGACCCGACCGACCCCGGCGGACCGGCCAACCGCGTCGACAACCCGTACGCCGGCGCCAAGGTGTACGTGAACCCGGAGTGGTCCGCCATGGCGGCGGCCGAACCGGGCGGCAGCCGTATCGCCAACCAGCCCACCGGGGTCTGGCTGGACCGGACCGCCGCCATCGCGGGCGTCAACGGCGGCATGGGCCTGCGCGACCACCTGGACGCCGCGCTCCAGCAGAAGGGCTCCGGCGAACTCGTCATCCAACTGGTCATCTACAACCTGCCCGGCCGCGACTGCGCCGCCCTCGCCTCCAACGGCGAACTGGGCCCGAACGACCTCGGCCGCTACAAGACCGAGTACATCGACCCGATCGCCAAGATCCTCGGCGACCCGAAGTACTCGGCGCTGCGGATCGTCACCACCATCGAGATCGACTCGCTGCCCAACCTCGTCACCAACACCGGCAGCCGCGCGACGGCGACCCCGCAGTGCGACACCATGCTCGCCAACGGGAACTACGTGAAGGGCGTCGGCTACGCCCTGAACAAGCTCGGCGACGTCGCCAACGTCTACAACTACATCGACGCCGGGCACCACGGCTGGATCGGCTGGGACGACAACTTCGGCGCCAGCGCCACCGTCATCCGGCAGGCCGCCGGCGCCGAGGGCGCGACCGTCGCCGACGTGCACGGCTTCATCACCAACACCGCCAACTACAGCGCCCTCAAGGAGCAGAACTTCGCCCTCGGCGACCAGATCAACGGCACGTCCGTGCGCCAGTCGAAGTGGGTGGACTGGAACCAGTACGTCGACGAGCAGTCCTTCGCCCAGGCATTCCGCAACGAGCTGGTCTCCAAGGGCTTCGACTCCCGCATCGGCATGCTGATCGACACCTCCCGCAACGGCTGGGGCGGTTCGGCCCGGCCCACCGGACCCGGTCCGCGCACCAGCGTGGACGCCTACGTCGACGGCGGGCGCTACGACCGCCGTGTCCACCTCGGCAACTGGTGCAACCAGTCCGGCGCCGGCCTCGGCGAACGCCCGCAGGCCAGCCCCGCCGCCGGGATCGACGCATACGTGTGGATGAAGCCCCCGGGCGAGTCCGACGGGGCGAGCAAGGAGCTGCCGAACGACGAGGGCAAGGGCTTCGACCGCATGTGCGACCCGACGTACGGGGGCAACGCCCGCAACGGCAACAGCCCTTCGGGCGCACTGGCGAACGCCCCGGTCTCCGGGCACTGGTTCTCCGCCCAGTTCCAGGAGCTGATGCGCAACGCCTACCCGCCGCTCTCGTGAGCGGACGCCTCGGATAGGTGACCCCGCCGGGGTCCGGACCCGACCGGTCCGGGCCCCGGCCTCCCGTGGGGCCGGGCGCCGGGCCCGGGAGGCCGGGCGGGCCGTTTTGCGGTTACGGCAACAGAAGTGGCCGCGAGGCGGTGCGCCGTCGCACGCTGGCACCTCCGCGAACGGAAGGCTGACCGGCATGGCGCACGAGCACCCGGGGCACCGCGCCCCCGACGACCACCCGCACGCGCACGGGCACCACCACGGGCCCGGCCACCACGACCACGGGGACGTGGACTGGGCCGCGATGGCCCCGCTGCTGGAGGCGCAGGCCGAGCTGTTCGCGCCGCTCTACCGGCAGGCCATGGCCTGGCTCGCCGGGCAGGTGCCCGCGCCGGGGCGGGTGGTGGACGTCGGCAGCGGACCGGGCGTCGTCTCCTGCCTCATCGCGGAAGCCTTCCCCGGCGCCCGCGTCCTCGCCGTCGACGGCGCCGCCCCGCTGCTGGAGCGGGCCCGCGACCGCGCCGCCCGGCTCGGCGTCGCCGACCGCCTCGGCACCCTCGCCGGCGACCTGCCGGAGGTGCTCGGCGCGCTCGACCGCCCGGCCGACCTGATGTGGGCCTCCCAGAGCGTGCACCACCTGGGGGACCAGCGCGCGGCCCTCGCCGCCCTCGCCGGGCACCTGGCGCCCGGCGGCACCCTGGCCGTCCTGGAGGGCGGGCTGCCCGCCCGGTTCCTGCCCCGCGACATCGGCATCGGCCGCCCCGGGCTGGAGGCCCGGCTGCGTGCCGCCGAGGAGGACACGTTCGCCGGGATGCGGGCCGGCCTGTCCGGCTCCGTCGCGGAGGCGGAGGACTGGCCGGCGCTGCTGGCCGCTGCGGGACTGCGGCACACCGGCACCCGCAGCTTCCTGCTGGACCTGCCCGCGCCCGTCTCCGAGGCGGCCCGCGCCTACGCCGTCACCTCGCTGTCCCGGCTGCGCGACGGGCTCGCCGACGCGCTCGACACCGTGGACCGGGAGACGCTGGACCGGCTCCTCGACCCCGAGGACGCGGCGAGCCTGCACCGGCGGCCGGACGTCTTCGTACTGCTGGCACACACGGTGTACGCGGCGGCACGCCCCGACGGCTGACCGGCGCCGCACCTCTCCTGACGCCGCGTCAGGACGACACGCCCGGGTCGCCCGGGGCCGTACGTCCTGCGCGGCCTCGGCGTGCCGCCCGACACGCCGAGGCCCGGCCGCATGGACCGGGCCCGGCGTGTCGCGCTCGTGCGCTCAGGCGCCGACGTTGAACTCGGCCGGGTCGGGACCCAGGCGGCGTCCCTCGTCGAGGGCGCTGACGGCCGCCAGGTCCTCGGCGTCCAGCTCGAAGTCGAACACCGCGATGTTCTCCGCGATCCGGGACGGCGTCACGGACTTGGGGATCACCACGTTGCCGACCTGGAGGTGCCAGCGCAGCACCACCTGGGCCGGGGTGCGGTCGTGCTTGCGGGCGATGGCGACGATCGCCGGGACCTCCAGCAGCCCCTTGCCCGAGCCGAGCGGCGACCATGCCTCGGTGGCGATGCCCCGCTCCTCGTGGAAGGCGCGGGCGGCGCCCTGCTGGAGCTGCGGGTGCAGCTCGATCTGGTTGACGGCGGGGACGACGGACGTCTCGCCGATCAGCCGCTCCAGGTGCTCCGGCAGGAAGTTCGACACGCCGATCGCGCGCACCCGGCCGTCCGCGTGCAGCTTCTCGAACGCCTTGTACGTGTCGACGTGGCGGTCGAGCGCCGGCACCGGCCAGTGGATCAGGTACAGGTCCACGTGGTCGAGGCCCAGCTTCTCCAGCGAGCTGTCGAAGGCGCGCAGGGTGGAGTCGTACCCCTGGTCGCTGTTCCACACCTTGGTGGTGATGAAGAGGTCCTCACGGGCGACGCCCGAGGCGGCGACGGCCCGGCCGGTGCCCTCCTCGTTGCCGTAGATCGCCGCGGTGTCGATGCTGCGGTACCCGGCCTCCAGCGCCGTGGCGACGGCCCGCTCGGCCTCGTCGTCCGGCACCTGCCACACGCCGAAGCCCAGTTGGGGCATCTCGACGCCGTTGTTCAGGGTGATCGGGGGGACCTTGCTGCTCACGGGCTTCTGATCCTTAGGGTCGTGGACGTTTGTACTCCCATGGTCAACGATCAGGTGCCCCGATGCATTCCTGACCGGGAAACTCATGCCCGGTACAGCGCCCCGATCTCGTCGGAGTACGCCTGCTCGATGGCCTTCCGCTTCAGTTTCAGCGACGGCGTCAGCAGCCCCTGCTCCTCGGTGAAGGGCTGCGCCAGGATGCGGAAGGTGCGGATCGACTCGGCCTGCGAGACGAGGGTGTTGGCGGCCACGACCGCGCGCCGCACCTCCGCCTCCAGATCGGCGTCGCGCACCAGCCGGGACGCCGGCACCCGGGGCTTGTTGCGCATCGTCAGCCAGTGCTCGACCGCCTCCTGGTCGAGGGTCACCAGCGCGGCCACGTAGGGCCGGTCGTTGCCGACGACGATGCACTGGTGGACCAGCGGATGGTCGCGGACCCGGTCCTCCAGCGGTCCGGGGGACAGGCTCTTGCCGCCCGAGGTGACGAGGATCTCCTTCTTGCGGCCGGTGAGGGTCAGGTGGCCGTCCTCGTCCAGGACGCCGAGGTCGCCGGTGGCGAGCCAGCCGTCGCGCAGCGCCGCGCCGGTCGCCTCCGGGTCGTTGAGGTAGCCCCGGAAGACGGTCGGTCCGCGCAGCAGGATCTCGCCGTCGTCCGCGATGCGCACGGTGACCCCGGGTACGGGCACTCCGACGGTGCCGTAGCGGGTCCGCTCGGGCGGGTTGGCGGTGGCCGCCGCGGTGGACTCGGTCAGCCCGTACCCCTCGTAGACCTGCACGCCCGCGCCGGCGAAGAAGAGGCCGAGCCGGCGGTCCATCGCCGAGCCGCCCGACATCGCGTTGCGGATGCGTCCGCCCATCGCCGTCCGCACCCTGGCGTAGACGAGCCGGTCGAAGAACCGGTGCCGCACGCGCAGCGCCGCCGACGGGCCGGGGCCGGTGCCCCACGCCCTGGCCTCCAGCGCCTCCGCGTAGCGCACCGCCACGTCGACGGCCTTCTCGAACGGACCGGCCTTGCCCTCCTTCTCCGCCTTGCGGCGGGCCGCGTGGAACACCTTCTCGAAGATGTACGGCACCGCCAGGAGGAACGTCGGCCGGAAGGCGGCCAGGTCGGGCAGGAGCGCCGCGGCGTGCAGTTCCGGCTGGTGGCCGAAGCGGACCCGGCCCCGGATCGCCGCGACCTCCACCATCCGTCCGAAGACGTGGGCCAGCGGCAGGAACAGCAGGGTCGACGCCTCCTCGCCCCGGCGGGAGCGGAACACCGGCTCCCAGCGGGCGACGACCGTGTCCGCCTCCGCCATGAAGTTGCCGTGGGTCAGCACGCAGCCCTTGGGGCGGCCCGTCGTCCCGGAGGTGTAGATGACGGTGGCGACCGAGTCCGGGGTGACCGCCCGGCGGTGCCGGTGCACCACCTCGTCGTCGAGGTGCGCGCCGGCGTCGTAGAGCCGCTGCACCGCGCCGGCGTCGAGCTGCCACAGCCCGCGCAGCCGCGGCAGGGTGTCGATGACGGTGGCGATCGTCATGGCGTGGTCCTCGTGCTCGACGACCGCGGCGCTCACCTCGGCGTCGTGCAGCATCCAGCGGCATTGCTCGGCCGAGGAGGTCGGGTAGACGGGCACGACCTGGGCGCCGATGGTCCACAGGGCGAAGTCGAAGAGGGTCCACTCGTAGCGGGTGCGGGACATGATGGCGACCCGGTCGCCGAAGCGGACGCCCTGGACGAGGAGGCCCTTGGCGAGGGCCAGCACCTCGTCGCGGAAGGCCGCCGCCGTCACGTCCCGCCAGCGGCCCGCGGCGTCCTTGCGGCCCAGGGCGATCCGGGCGGGGTCCACCTCGGCGTGACGGAAGACCACGTCGGCCAGACCGCCCACGGGCGGGGCCGACGCCGACGGAGGGTTGGTGAACTCGCGCAAACCCCGCTCCCCGTTCCTGGTGGCACCCCGCACGGCGCCGTGAAAGCTACCCCACCCGTTCCGGGGGCGGCAGGGGTCGCGGCGCCCCTCGCCGCCCGGGGGAGGGCGGGGCCGGGAGGGGAAAAGCGGTCACATGGGGAAGGAGCGGACGCTTTCGCGGGGATCGGGCGATTTTCGGTGCCGTTTTCTCCACCGAATCCCTACGACCCGCTTACCGGCGGTAGGGGGCAATCTCCGGGGCCTGCGCGGGGCCCGCCGGGCAGGCCCGGCCCGGCGGGCTGGGCGAGGCGGGCCCGGCGGGCGGGGCGAGGCGGGCCCGGCGGGCGGGGCGAGGCGGGCCCGGCCGGCTAGGCGAGCCCCGGCCGCCGCGGCTGGTGCAGGCGGTCGCCGCCGGCCAGGATCGCCGTCGCCAGGGCGTCGGCCGCCTGCTGCGCGGAGGGGCGGCGCCGGCCGTGGACCAGGACGAAGTCGATCCGCCCCAGGTCCGGCAGGCCCGCCCGGTCCGGCACCCGGACCAGGCCCGGCGGCACCAGGCCCCGCGCGTGCGCCATCACCCCGAGCCCGGCACGGGCCGCCGCGACGAGACCGTTGAGGCTGCGACTGGTGCACACCACGCGCCAGGGCCGGCCGGCCCGCTGGAGGACGTCGAGGGCGCGGGCGCGGGTGATGCCGGGCGGCGGGTAGACGATGAGCGGCACGGGGCGGCCGGGGTCGAGGCGGAGCCGTTCGGCGCCGATCCACACCAGCCGGTCGTGCCAGACGGGCTCGCCGCCCGGGTCCTCGGGCCGCCGCTTGGCGAGCACCAGGTCCAGCTTCCCGGCGGCCAGCTTTTCGTGGAGGGTGCCGGAGAGTTCGACGCTCAGCTCCAGGTCGACCTCGGGATGCTCGTGCCGGAAGCCCTCCAGGATCTCCGGGAGCCGGGTCAGCACGAAGTCCTCCGACGCCCCGAACCGCAGCCGGCCGCGCAGCCGCGTGCCGCCGAAGAAGGCCGTCGCCTGCTCGTGCACCTCCAGGATGCGGCGCGCGAAGCCGAGCATCGCCTCGCCGTCCTCGGTCAGCTCCACGGAGTGGGTGTCCCGGGTGAACAACTGCCGCCCGGTGGCGTCCTCCAGCCGCCGCACGTGCTGGCTCACCGTGGACTGGCGCAGCCCGAGCCGCCGGGCCGCCTGCGTGAAGCTCAGCGCCCCGGCCACGGCGAGGAACGTCCGCAGATGCGAAGGGTCGTACACGGCCCCCACGCTACCCGGTCATCGCGGAACGTGATGACAGTCAGAGCGGTGTACGGGATTCCCGATCGCCGCGCGGAGGGGCACGATGGGCCGGGGACCCGTGGCCCTCGCCCCGGCCCCCGGGGCCCGGCGGGACCAAACCGGCCCGGACCCGCACGAAGCACGTACGAACAAGCAAGTGGAGCACCGTGACACGCCTGCGTTGGCCGCGCTGGATGCCGATCGACCCGTACATCCTGCTGCTGCTCGCCACGGTGGGCCTCGCGGCACTGGTCCCGGCGCGGGGCACCGGCGCGGACGCCGCCTCCGGCGCCTCGACCGCCGCGATCGCCCTCCTCTTCTTCCTCTACGGCGCCCGTCTCTCCACCCGGGAGGCGATGGACGGGCTGCGCCACTGGCGGCTCCACGTCACGGTGCTCGCCTGCACCTTCGTCCTCTTCCCACTGGTCGGGCTCGCCGCCCGGGGGCTCGTCCCGGTCCTGCTGACCGAACCGCTCTACCAGGGCCTGCTCTTCCTCACGCTGGTCCCGTCGACGATCCAGTCGTCGATCGCCTTCACGTCCATGGCGCGCGGCAACGTGCCCGCCGCGATCTGCGCGGGCTCCTTCTCCTCGCTGGCCGGCATCGTCGCCACGCCGCTGCTGGCCGCGGCCCTGCTCGGCGGGGGCGGGGGCGGCTTCTCGGCGGACTCGCTGCTGCGGATCGTGGCGCAGTTGCTGGTGCCGTTCGTCGCCGGGCAGATGCTGCGCCGGTGGATCGGCGGCTTCGTCGCGCGGCACAAGAGGGTCCTCGGCCTCGTCGACCGGGGTTCGATCCTGCTCGTCGTCTACACCGCGTTCGGCGAGGGCATGGCCGAGGGCGTGTGGCGCCAGGTGAGTCCGGCGCGGCTGGCCGGCCTGATGGCCGTGGAGGCCGTACTGCTCGCCGTGATGCTGCTGGTGAGCTGGTACGGGGCGAAGGCGCTGGGCTTCGGCCGGGCGGACCGGATCGCGATCCAGTTCGCGGGCTCGAAGAAGTCCCTCGCCGCCGGACTGCCCATGGCCAGTGTCCTGTTCGGCGCGCAGGCGTCCCTGGCCGTGCTGCCGCTGATGCTCTTCCACCAGATGCAGCTCATGGTCTGCGCGGTCCTCGCCCGACGCCGGGCGGACGATCCCGAGACGGCCGAGGTGGCCGGGACGGCTGGGACGGCTGGGACGGCCGAGGTGGCTGGGACGGCCGGGACCGAGGCTGCCGGGACCGCTGCCGGGACGGCCGGGACCGCCGGGACCGCTGGGGTACGCGAGACCGCCGGGGCCCGTGAGACGCCCCGGCCGGCGGTCGGCGCGGGGGCCCGCGGACGCTGACCGGGCGCCGGCCGAGGCGGACCGGGGGCCAACCGGCGCCCCCGTCTCCCGGCCGGGCCGGGCCGGCACCGCCCCGGTCCGGTGAGGTCGAGGTCGAGACGGGGCCCCTCCGGCGCAGGGGGCGCTCCCCGCCGGTCGGGGCCCCGCCGCCGTGCCGCGGGGAGGCGGGTCAGCCCTGGACGGCCGCGGCCCGCAGGGCGATCCGTTCCTCGCCCGCGTACACGTTCATGGAGCTGCCCCGCAGGAAGCCCACCAGCGTCAGTCCCGTCTCGGCCGCCAGGTCGACGGCGAGCGACGAGGGCGCCGACACGGCCGCCAGCACGGGGATGCCCGCCATCACGGCCTTCTGGGCCAGCTCGAAGGAGGCCCGGCCCGAGACCAGCAGGACCGAGCGGGACAGCGGCAGGCGGTGGTCCTGGAGGGCGCGGCCGACCAGCTTGTCGACCGCGTTGTGCCGGCCCACGTCCTCGCGGACGTCGACGAGTTCGCCCTCGTCGGTGAAGAGGGCCGCCGCGTGCAGTCCGCCGGTCCGGTCGAAGACCCGCTGGGCCGCGCGCAGCCGGTCCGGCAGCTCCGCCAGCAGCTCCGGGGTGATCCGGACCGGGGGAGTGTCGGCGATGGGCCAGCGGGTCGTCGTGCGCACCGCGTCCAGGCTGGCCTTGCCGCACAGGCCGCAGGACGAGGTGGTGTAGACGTTGCGCTCCAGGGTGATGTCGGGCAGGACCACCCCGGGGGCGGTGCGTACGTCCACGACGTTGTAGGTGTTGGAGCCGTCGGCGGTGGCGCCCGCGCAGTAGACGATGTTCTGCAGTTCGCTCCCCTCGGCCAGCACGCCCTCGCTGACCAGGAATCCGGCGGCGAGCGCGAAGTCGTCGCCGGGGGTGCGCATGGTGATCGCCAGCGGCTTGCCGTTCAGCCGGATCTCCAGTGGTTCCTCGGCGACGAGCGTGTCCGGGCGGCTGGAGACCGCCCCGTCCCGTATGCGGAGCACCTTGCGTCGTTCCGTGACTCGTCCCATGTTCCGTGTCCCGTCGTGCCGGTCAGTCCCGGTTCCGTCCGTTCCGATGGCCGAGGCGGCCCTTCATGTAACGATCTCATTGTCCTGCACATGGGGGACGAGGCCGTGGCCGCTCCGTTCGCCGACGGCCGGCCGCCGGTCACCCACCGGCTTCCTGTCGACGAAATACTGTCTACAGTATGGAAGGCGCGACGGCAAGGCTTTGTGCAGTACCGGTGGTTGTCTGCTCAACAGTCTTCTCAACTCCCCTCCGCCTCCCTACGGTGAGGGACTCATGAGTCCCCCCATCGCCCCCGCCGGGTGGAGCCGCTGGCTCGTGCCCCCGGCGGCCCTCTCGGTCCACCTCTCCATCGGCCAGGCGTACGCCTGGTCCGTGTTCAAGCCCCCACTGGAGTCCGCGCTCGGTCTCAGCGGCACGCAGAGCGCGCTGCCCTTCCAGCTCGGCATCGTCATGCTCGGCCTCTCGGCGGCCTTCGGCGGCACCCTCGTCGAACGCCACGGTCCGCGCTGGGCGATGACCGTCGCCCTGGTCTGCTTCTCCTCCGGCTTCCTGCTCTCCGCGCTGGGCGCCTACACCGAGCAGTACTGGCTGATCGTCCTCGGCTACGGATTCGTCGGCGGCATCGGACTCGGCATCGGCTACATCTCGCCCGTCTCCACCCTGATCAAATGGTTCCCGGACCGGCCCGGCATGGCCACCGGCATCGCCATCATGGGCTTCGGCGGCGGCGCGCTGATCGCCTCGCCCTGGTCGGCGCAGATGCTGGAGTCCTTCGGCACCGGCTCCTCGGGCATCGCCCTCGCCTTCCTCGTGCACGGGCTGACCTACGCCGTCTTCATGCTGCTGGGCGTCCTGCTGGTGCGCGTGCCCCGTGGCGCGGCGCGGGCCGACGCCGCCGCGGCGGCGCGCGGCGGCGTCCAGGTCTCGGCGCGCGGCGCGGTGCGCACTCCGCAGTTCTGGCTGCTGTGGATCGTGCTCTGCGCGAACGTCACGGCGGGCATCGGCATCCTGGAGAAGGCCGCGCCGATGATCACGGACTTCTTCGCGGAGACCTCCGCTCCGGTCTCGGCGACGGCCGCCGCCGGGTTCGTCGCCCTGCTGTCCGCGGCCAACATGGCCGGCCGGATCGGCTGGTCCTCCACGTCCGACCTGATCGGGCGCAAGAACATGTACCGCGTCTACCTCGGCGTCGGCGCGGTGATGTACGCGTTGATCGCGCTCTTCGGCGACTCCTCCAAGCCGCTGTTCGTGCTCTGCGCCCTCGTCGTCCTCTCCTTCTACGGCGGCGGATTCGCCACCGCCCCCGCCTATCTGAAGGACCTCTTCGGCACCTACCAGGTCGGCGCCATCCACGGGCGGCTGCTCACCGCCTGGTCCACGGCCGGCGTCCTCGGACCGCTGATCGTGAACTGGATAGCCGACCGGCAGGAGGAGGCCGGACGGCACGGCTCGGCCCTGTACGGGCTCTCCTTCGTGATCATGATCGGCCTGCTCGTGGTCGGCTTCGTCGCCAACGAACTCGTCCGGCCGGTCCACGCCCGCCACCACGTCCCCGCCCCGGCACCGAAGGAGGCCGCCGATGTCGTCTGACGGCAGCCAGATACCGCCCGTCCCCTCCGGCCGGCGCGCGCTGATCGCCTTCACCTGGCTCTGGGTGGGCCTCCCGCTCGCCTACGGGCTCTACGAACTCGTCCGCAAGGCGACCCAGCTCTTCACGGGCTGACGGCCGGGGGAGCCGGACGCCTTCCGGCTCTCCCCGGGTACGGCTCCCGGTGCCCTATGCCGGTAAGTGAGAGCCCTCCGGCGCTTCGACATGCGGGGTCCCGTGACGCCTTGACGTGCGCGGTCCCGCGGGGCGGCGGCCGGGCCCCCGGCACTCCGGGGGCCCGGAGGTGCTGCCGGAAGCGACAAGCGCGGCGCTGGTTTCCTGTCGCTTCACCTGCCGCCGTACCCGCCGGTCACTCATCACACTGGTGGACCCGCATCCCAGGAGACGAGGGGGTCCACCATGCACGGCTCGCGCATCACGGCCGTCGGCCACTACCAGCCCGCCAGGGTTCTCACCAACGAGGAACTGGCGGGCATGGTCGACACCAGTGACGAGTGGATCACGAGCCGGGTGGGCATCCGCACGCGCCACATCGCCGGCCCCGACGAGCCGGTGGACGAACTGGCCGCGCACGCCGGCGCCAAGGCGCTCGCCTCGGCCGGACTCACCCCCGCCGATGTCGACCTCGTCCTCGTCGCCACCTCCACCGCCATCGACCGCTCCCCGAACACGGCCGCCCGCGTCGCCGCCCGCCTCGGCATGACGGAGCCGGCCACCCTGGACCTCAACGTCGTCTGCGCCGGCTTCCCGCATGCCCTGGCCACCGCCGACCACGCCGTCCGCGCCGGTTCCGCCCGCCGCGCCCTGGTCATCGGCGCCGACAAGATGTCCGAGGTGGCCGACTGGGAGGACCGCACCACCTGTGTGCTGGTCGGCGACGGGGCGGGCGCGGCCGTCGTGGAGGCGTGCGAGCCGCAGGCCGAGCCGGGGATCGGGCCGGTGCTGTGGGGCTCGGTGCCCGAACTGGGCCACGCGGTGCGCATCGAGGGCACCCCGCCGCGCTTCGCCCAGGAGGGCCAGAGTGTCTACCGCTGGGCCACCACGCGCCTGCCCGCCATCGCGCGCCGGGCCTGCGAGCGGTCGGGACTGGACCCCGCCGACCTCGCCGCGGTCGTCCTGCACCAGGCCAACCTGCGCATCATCGAGCCGCTCGCCGAACGCATCGGCGCCGTCAACGCCGTGGTCGCCCGCGACGTCGTCGACTCCGGCAACACCTCGGCCGCCAGCATCCCCCTCGCCCTGTCCAAGCTGGTGGAACGGGGCGAGATCCGCAGCGGCGACCCGGTCCTCCTCTTCGGCTTCGGCGGCAACCTCTCGTACGCCGGGCAGGTCATCCGCTGCCCCTGACCCGTACGCGGGGCGGGTCGTCCGCTGCCCCGACCGCCCCCGGCACCGCCCCGGCGGGGCACCCGCCGGGAACCGGGCGCGGTGTGACATGGACGACTCCGCGCCCCCAACCGCCCCCGGATGCCCCGTTCGCGCCGTAGACTGTAGACGAAAGACAATCGATACTCCGAGGCATCGATACTTCGATACTTCGATGCGTCGGATACGGCCGATGCTCCGGGGTGTCGCCATGCCACGTAACGCTCGTGCCGGCTGCGAGGGGGACCGATGTTGTCCGCAGGACTGCCGCAGGGCGCGGTGCCCAGGCTCGAACGGCCGGGCCCGCTGAGGGACCGTGTCTACGAGGCACTGCTCGAACTCATCACCACCCGTGCGCTGCGCCCCGGCCAACACCTCGTCGAGAGCGAGCTGGCGGGGCACCTCGGGGTCTCCCGGCAGCCGGTGCGGGAGGCCCTGCAACGGCTCGACACCGAGGGCTGGGTCGATCTGCGCCCCGCCCAGGGCGCCTTCGTCCACGAGCCGACGGAGCGGGAGGCCGACCAGCTCCTCACCGTCCGCACCCTGCTGGAGGCCGAGGCGGCCCGGCTCGCCGCAGCCAACGCGGACAAGGCCGGCATCGCCGCGCTGGAGGAGCTGTGCGCGGAGGGCGAGCGGGCCGTCGCCGCCGACGACGTGGACGCCGCCGTCGCCCTCAACGCCCGCTTCCACGCCAAGGTGATGGAGCTGGCGAGCAACGCCGTCCTCGCCGAACTCGCCGGCCAGGTCGACCGCCGGGTGCGCTGGTACTACACGCCGGTCGCCCGGCAGCGCGGCAGGCAGTCCTGGATCGAGCACCGGGGGCTGATCGCCGCCATCGCCGAGCGGGACGAGCAGCGGGCCATGCGCCTGATGCGCGAACACACCGAGCACACCCGCCGCTCGTACCACGCCCGGTCCACGGCGTAACGCACCAGAACACCCCAGGCCGCCCGGCATCCGCGCCGGGCGGCCTCGTCGTGCCCGCACCGCTCCGCCACGCGAGGCTTTGTCCACTCAGTGGAGAAAGTCGGCACCGATTCATGCGCTACTTCTTCCCCTCCCCGGCGTCCACTGCTACGTTCCCTCCGAAAGCAGGCCACCGAAGGCGGCCGGAGACCGGCGCCGCGGCCGATCGAGGCGGGGAGGGGATCGTGAGACGCATGACCGCACGACCCGCCAACTCCCATCAGGCCCGGCTGCTGCGCCTGTTGCGCGACGGCGGCCCCAACTCCCGTGCCCAGCTCGGCGACCAGGTCGACCTGTCCCGGTCCAAGCTGGCCGTGGAGGTGGACCGGCTGCTGGAGACGGGCCTCGTGGTGGCCGACGGACTCGCCGCCTCGCGCGGCGGACGCCGCTCCCACAACGTCCGGCTCCACCCCGAACTCCGCTTCCTCGGCGTCGACATCGGCGCGACCTCGGTCGACGTCGCGGTCACCAACGCCGAACTGGAGATCCTCGGACACATCAACCAGCCCCTCGACGTCCGCGAGGGACCGGTCGCCGTCTTCGAGCACGTGCTCTCCATGACGGCGAAGCTGCGGGCCTCGGGCCTCGCGGACGGTTTCGACGGCGCCGGCATCGGCGTCCCGGGACCGGTCCGCTTCCCCGAGGGCGTCCCCGTGGCCCCGCCGATCATGCCGGGCTGGGACGGCTTCCCCGTCCGGGAGGCGCTCAGCCAGGAACTGGGCTGCCCGGTCATGGTCGACAACGACGTGAACCTGATGGCGCTGGGGGAGCAGCACGCGGGCGTCGCCCGCACCGTCGCCGACTTCCTCTGCGTCAAGATCGGCACCGGCATCGGCTGCGGCATCGTCGTCGGCGGCGCCGTCTACCGGGGGACCACGGGCAGCGCCGGCGACATCGGGCACATCCAGGCCGTGCCCGACGGTCGCCCGTGCGCCTGCGGCAACCGGGGGTGCCTGGAGGCCCACTTCAGCGGCGCCGCGCTCGCCCGCGACGCCGTGGAGGCCGCCCGGCAGGGCCTCTCACCCGAACTGGCGCACCGGCTGGAGGCGAACGGGGCCCTGAGCGCCGTCGACGTCGCCGCCGCTGCCGCCGCCGGCGACGCCACCGCCCTGGAGCTGATCCGGGAGGGCGGCCGGAGCACCGGCCAGGTCATCGCCGGACTCGTCAGCTTCTTCAACCCCGGCCTGGTGGTGATCGGCGGCGGGGTGACCGGCCTCGGCCACAACCTGCTCGCCGCGATCCGTACCCAGGTGTACCGCCAGTCGCTCCCGCTGGCGACCGGCAACCTCCCCATCGTCCTCGGCGAACTGGGCCCCACCGCCGGCGTCATCGGCGCGGCCCGGCTCATCAGCGACCACCTGTTCTCCCCCGCGTAACCGGCCCCACCGCACCCGTACGACGTACGACAGCACCGCCGCAACGCCCCGCTCGACGCGGTGAGTTCCCGTGCACCGCCGTAATACCCGGTACCCGCCGGTGAGTTCCGACGCACCGCCGTAACAACCCGCATCGCCCTGCGAGTTCCAGCGCACTGCCGCAACACCCGGCTCCATTCAGCGAGTTCCGCCGCACCGCCGCACCGCCGCACCGCCGCACCCCCGGGGACACCCCCGCGCCACCCCACGACCCGTCAGCCCCCCCACGTACGCGACACAGCGCCACCCCCACCCCGTCCACCGCGCCGCGCCGTACCGCCCGCATCGCCCGCCCCCGTGCTCCGCCCTGCCCTGACACCGGCCCGCACGCCCGCCGAGGGGACCTCACATGGCACCTGAACCACCGCTGCTCAGCATGACCGGCATCACCAAGTCCTTCCCCGGAGTCCGGGCCCTGGACGGCGTCGACCTCGACGTCCAGGCCGGTGAGGTGCACTGCCTGCTCGGCCAGAACGGCGCCGGCAAGTCCACCCTCATCAAGGTGCTGGCCGGCGCCCACCAGCCCGACACCGGCACCATCCGCTGGCGCGGCGACGACGTCACCCTGCGCTCGCCGATCGCCGCCATGCGCCTCGGCATCGCCACCATCTACCAGGAACTCGACCTGGTGGAGCACCTGTCCGTCGCCGAGAACGTCCACCTGGGCCACGAGCCGACCGCCGCGGGCTTCGTCGTCCGCACCCGTGCCGCCCGGGAGTCGACGGCCGCGCTGCTCGCACGGCTCGGCCACCCCGAGATCGACCCGGGCCGGCTGGTCGGCGAACTCTCCGCCGCCCAGCAGCAGATCGTCTCCATGGCGCGCGCCCTCTCGCACGACGTCCGGCTGATCGTGATGGACGAACCCTCCGCCGCGCTCGACCCCGACGAGGTCGACAACCTCTTCCGCATCGTCGGCGACCTCACCGCCGCCGGGGTCGCCGTCGTCTACATCTCGCACCGCCTGGAGGAGATCCGCCGCATCGGCGACCGGGTCACCGTCCTCAAGGACGGCCGCGCCGTCGCCGGCGGACTACCCGCGCGGTCCACCCCCACCCGCGAGGTGGTCGCGCTGATGACCGGCCGCACCGTCGAGTACGTCTTCCCCGAGCGGCCGTCCGCCCCGCCGCCCGGCGAACCGGTCCTCAGCGTGCGCGGGCTCTCCCGCGCGGGCGAGTTCGCCCCCCTCGACCTGGACGTGCGCGGCGGCGAGATCGTCGGCCTCGCCGGACTCGTCGGCTCCGGCCGCTCCGAGATCCTGGAGACCGTCTACGGCGCCCGCCGCCCCGACACCGGCCGCGTGTACGTCGACGGAAGCCCGCTGCGGACCGGCAGCGTCCGCGCCGCCGTCCGCGCCGGACTCGGCCTCGCCCCCGAGGAACGCAAGGCCCAGGCCCTGCTGATGCTGGAATCCGTCACCCGCAACGTCTCGGTCTCCGCGCTCTCCCGCTTCTCCCGCGCCGGCTGGATCGACCAGCGAGCCGAACGGGGCGCGGCCCGCGCCGCCACCCGCGAGCTGTCGCTGCGCCCCGACAACCCGTCCGTGCCGGTGCGCACCCTGTCCGGCGGCAACCAGCAGAAGGCCGTCCTGGCCCGCTGGCTGCTGCGCGGCTGCCGGGTCCTGCTCCTCGACGAACCCACCCGCGGCGTCGACGTCGGAGCCCGCGCCGAGCTGTACGCGGTCGTCCGCCGCCTCGCCGACGAGGGCCTCGCCGTCCTGATGGTCTCCAGCGAGGTGCCCGAGGTGCTCGGCCTCGCCGACCGCGTGCTGGTGCTGCGCGAGGGCAGCGTCGTCCACGAGGCACCCGCCCGCGACCTCGACGAACACCGCGTACTCGACCTCGTGATGGAAGGAAGCCCGGCGTCATGACGCAGCACGTGTCCCCGCCGCGGGGAGGCACCGGCAAGGTGATCCCGGCAGGCGAGCCGCCCGCCTGGCGCGGCCTGGCCGCCCGCGCCGACGTCCGCACCCTCAGCCTGCTCGGCGTCCTCGCCGTCCTGGTCCTGATCGGCGGCGTCACCCAGCCCGACGCGTTCCTCGACACCCGCAACCTGCAACTGGTGCTCACCCAGGCGTCGGTGATCGGCGTCGTCACCGTCGGCATGACCTTCGTGATCGTCTCCGGCGGCATCGACCTCTCCGTCGGCGCCATCGTCGCCCTCGCCTCGGTGTGGGCCACCACGGTCGCCACCCAGGACTTCGGCTTCGGCGGCATCCTCTTCACCGCCGTCCTGGTCGGCGTCGGCTGCGGACTCGTCAACGGCGTCCTCATCGCCTACGGCGGCATGGTCCCCTTCATCGCCACCCTCGCCATGCTGGCCTCGGCCCGCGGACTCGCCCTCCTGATCACCGACGGACGCACCCAGGTCGTCACCGTCGACTCCGTCCTCGACCTCGGCGAACGCGACGCATACCTGCTCGGCGTGCCGCCCCTGGTCCTGGTCTTCGCCGCCGTCACCGTCATCGGCTGGCTGGTCCTCAACCGCACCACCTTCGGCCGCCGCGCCGTCGCCGTCGGCGGCAACGCGGAGGCCGCCCGGCTCGCCGGCATCGACGTCCGCCGCCAGCGGCTCTACCTCTACCTGCTGTCCGGACTCTGCTGCGGCATCGCCGCCTTCCTGCTGATCGTCCTGGCCGGCTCCGGCCAGAACACCAACGGCAACCTCTACGAACTCGACGCCATCGCCGCCGCGATCATCGGCGGCACGCTCCTCACCGGGGGCCGCGGCACCATCACCGGCTCCGTCCTCGGCGTCCTGATCTTCACCACGATCACCAACATCTTCGCCCTGAACAACCTCCAGAGCGACGTCCAGCAGATCGCCAAGGGCGCGATCATCGTCGCCGCCGTGCTGGTCCAGCGCCGTACCGCGAGCACCACCTGAGGAAAGGGAACCCCGCCATGCAACAGCACAACGCGAGTCGCAGAGGACTGCTCTTCGGAGCCGCCGCCGTGTCCGCCGGTGCCTTCCTCACCGGGTGCACGAGCAACGAGTCCGACGACAAACCCGCCGCGAACGACCAGCCGGTCGCCGACGACAAGCCCGGCAAGCAGGTCACCATCGGCTTCGCCGGCCCGCAGGCCGACCACGGCTGGCTCAACGCCATCAACGACAACGCCAGGAAGCGCGCCAAGAAGTACTCCGACGTGACCCTGGACATCACCGAGGGCTCCAACGACACCGCCCAGCAGATCGGCCAGATCGAGACCCTCATCAACAAGAAGGTCGACGTCCTGGTCGTGCTCCCTGCCGACGGCAAGGCGCTCACCCAGGTCGGCCTGAAGGCGATGCGCGCCGGCATCCCCGTAGTCAACCTCGACCGCGTCTTCAACTCCCCCCAGGCGTACCGCTGCTGGATCGGCGGCGACAACTACGGCATGGGCCTGAACGCCGGCCACTACATCGGCGAGAAGCTCAAGGACAAGGCCGGCGCCCGCGTCATCGAACTGGCCGGCCTGGACAACCTGGAGCTGACCAAGCAGCGCACCCAGGGCTTCGACGACGCCCTCAAGAACTACCCGAACATCAAGAAGGTGGCCCGCCAGGCCGCCGACTTCACCGTCGAGTCGGGCCAGGCCAAGATGGCCCAGCTCCTCCAGGCGCAGTCGGCGTTCGACGCCGTGTGGAACCACGACGACGACCAGGGCGTGGGCGCCCTGCGCGCCATCGAGCAGGCCGGACGCGACGGCTTCCTCATGGTCGGCGGCGCGGGCGCGCTCTCCGCCTTCCAGGCCATCAAGCGGGACGACGGCGTCCTCAAGGCGACCGTCCTGTACCCGCCGACCATGGCCGCCTCGGCGATCGACCTCGCCCGCGCCCTCGGCCAGGGCAAGGGCGTCGGCGGCCTCGCCGAGTTCGAGATCCCGACCTCGCTGACCTGCTACTCGGCCGTCGTCGACAAGGACAACGTCGACCAGTACATGTCCACCGGCTTCGAGTGAGGCCCCGCCCGCGCGGGCCCGGCCGGCCCGCCGGGGCGGAGCGACGCCGACACCGTGCCACCACGAACGAGGAGGACATCCGCATGGGACAGCCGCAGCAGCCCGAGGGGGCCGAGGTGGCGGCAGCAGCCACCGAAGCCGGCACCGGGGCCACGGGGGCGTCCGCGACCAGACCACCGCTGCGGGTCGGCATGGTCGGCTACGCCTTCATGGGCGCCGCCCACTCCCAGGGCTGGCGCACCGCGGGGCGCGTCTTCGACCTGCCGCTCGACCCGGTGCCCGCCGCGATCTGCGGCCGGGACGCCGACGCGGTACGGGAAGCGGCCCTGCGGCACGGCTGGGCGAGCGCCGAGACCGACTGGCGTGCCCTGGTCGCGCGCGACGACATCGACCTCGTCGACATCTGCACCCCCGGCGACAGCCACGCCGAGATCGCCCTCGCCGCGCTCGCCGCCGGCAAACACGTCCTGTGCGAGAAGCCGCTGGCCAACACCGTCGACGAGGCCGAGGCGATGACCCGGGCCGCCGAGGCCGCCGCCGCCCGCGGCCAGGTGGCCATGGTCGGCTTCAACTACCGCCGGGTGCCCGCCACCGCGCTCGCCCGGCGGATGGTCGCCGAGGGCCGCGTCGGCCGGCTGCGGCACGTGCGGGTCGTCTACCTCCAGGACTGGCTGGTGGACCCCCAGGCCCCCATGACCTGGCGGCTGCGCCGGGAACAGGCCGGCTCCGGCGCGCTCGGCGACCTCGGCGCCCACATCGTCGACCTCGCCCAGTACCTCACCGGCGAGCGTCTCGCGGGCGTCTCCGCGCTCACCGAGACCTTCGTCCGCGAACGCCCGCTGCCCGGCGGCGCCGCCCGCGGACTGGGCGCGGCGTCCGCGGACCCCGCCGCCACCGGCCAGGTCACCGTCGACGACGCCGCCGTCTTCACCGGCCGCTTCCCCTCCGGCGCCCTCGCCTCCTTCGAGGCGACCCGCTACGCCACCGGCCGCAAGAACGCCCTGCGCATCGAACTCAACGGCGAACGCGGCTCGCTCGCCTTCGACCTGGAACGCCTCAACGAACTCCAGTACCACGACGCCACCGAGCCCGGCGAGCACGCCGGTTTCCGCCGCATCCTCGTCACCGAGCCCGAACACCCCTACCTGGACGCCTGGTGGCCGCCCGGCCACGGCCTCGGCTACGAACACACCTTCGTCCACCAGGCCCGCGACCTCGTCCACACCATCGCCGAGGGCCGCCGCCCCGACCCCTCCTTCGCCGACGGACTGCACGTGCAGCGCGTCCTGACGGCGGTGGAGGAGAGCGCCGGGAAGAACTCCGTCTACACCCCGATCGCCGCCGACCCGGCAGCCGTCTGAGGAGACCACGAGCGACATGCCGCGCACCTTCACGCTGTTCACCGGCCAGTGGGCCGACCTCCCACTGGAGGAGGTCTGCCGCCTGGCCCGCGACTTCGGCTACGACGGCCTCGAACTCGCCTGCTGGGGCGACCACTTCGAGGTCGACAAGGCCCTCGCCGACCCCTCCTACGTGGAGTCCCGCCACCGACTGCTCGACTCCTACGGCCTGGTGTGCCGGGCCGTCTCCAACCACCTCGTCGGCCAGGCCGTCTGCGACGCCATCATCGACGAACGCCACCGCGCCATCCTGCCCGCCCGCGTCTGGGGCGACGGCGAGCCCGAGGGCGTGCGCAAGCGCGCCGCCGCCGAGATGCGGGACACCGCGCGGGCCGCCGCCCGCTTCGGCGTCGACACCGTCATCGGCTTCACCGGGTCCGCGATCTGGCACCTGGTCGCCATGTTCCCGCCCGTGCCCGAGTCGATGATCGAGCGCGGCTACCAGGACTTCGCCGACCGCTGGAACCCGATCCTGGACGTCTTCGACGCCGAGGGCGTGCGCTTCGCCCACGAGGTCCACCCCGGCGAGATCGCCTACGACTACTGGACCACCCGGCGCGCGCTGGAGGCCGTCGGCGACCGGCCCGCCTTCGGCCTCAACTTCGACCCCTCCCACTTCGTCTGGCAGGACCTCGACCCGGTCGGCTTCCTGTGGGACTTCCGCGACCGCATCTACCACGTCGACTGCAAGGAGGCCCGCAAACGCCTCGACGGGCGCAACGGCCGGCTCGGCTCCCACCTGCCCTGGGGCGACCCGCGGCGCGGCTGGGACTTCGTCTCCGCCGGCCACGGCGACGTCCCCTGGGAGGACGTGTTCCGGATGCTGCGCTCCATCGACTACCAGGGCCCCGTCTCCGTGGAGTGGGAGGACGCCGGCATGGACCGGCTCCAGGGCGCCCCCGAGGCCCTGACCCGCCTCAAGGCATACGACTTCGACCCGCCGACCGCCGCCTTCGACGCGGCCTTCGGCAACTGACCCGACCGGCCCACCCTCCGGGATGACGGCGCATCCCGGCGCTCGCCCCCCCGCCCCGTACAACCGGCCCCTCTTCTGGAGGCATTCGTGCACGGGAACGACCGCACCACCCCCACAGCCACCGAGTTCCGCAGACGGCGCCTGTCCTTCCGGCAGTCCGTCGCCCTGTTCAGCGGCGCCCTGCTCGCGGGCACCTCGCTCACCCTGGCCGCCCCGCAGGCGGGCGCCGCCGCCGACCCGGGGAAGGCCGCCGCGCCCGCCCCGGCCGCCGAGGACTTCCAGCAGATCACCCTCGCCAAGGGCGAGGCGGAGGTCGGCGAGCCCATGTCGCTCGCCGTGCTGCCGGACCGCTCCGTCCTGCACACCTCCCGCGACGGCACCCTCCGCGTCACCGACGCCTCCGGCACCACCACCATCGCCGGCAAGCTCGCCGTCTACACCCACGACGAGGAGGGCCTCCAGGGCGTCGGTGTCGACCCCGGCTTCGAGCAGAACCGGTTCGTCTACCTCTACTACGCGCCCCCGCTGAACACCCCCGACGGCGACGCCCCCGAGAACGGCACCGCCGCCGACTTCGCCCCCTTCGACGGCGTCAACCGGCTCTCCCGGTTCGTGCTGAACGAGGACGGCAAGCTGGACGCGTCCAGCGAGAAGAAGATCCTCGACGTCCAGACCTCCCGCGGCACCTGCTGCCACGTCGGCGGCGACATCGACTTCGACGCCGACGGCAACCTGTACCTGTCGACCGGCGACGACACCAACCCGTTCCAGTCCGACGGCTACACCCCGATCGACGAACGCGCCGGGCGCAACCCGGCCTTCGACGCCCAGCGCAGTTCGGGCAACACCAACGACCTGCGCGGCAAGATCCTGCGCATCAAGGTCCAGGACGACGGCTCCTACACCGTCCCCGAGGGCAACCTCTTCCCGCCCGGCACCGACCGGACGCGGCCCGAGATCTACGCCATGGGCTTCCGCAACCCCTTCCGCTTCAGCGTCGACCAGCAGACCGGCATCCTCTACGTCGGTGACTACGGGCCCGACGCGGGCGCCGCCGACCCCGCCCGCGGCCCCTCCGGCCAGGTCGAGTTCGCCCGCGTCACCGGCCCCGGCAACTTCGGCTGGCCGTACTGCACCGGCGACAACGACGCCTACGTCGACTTCGACTTCGCCACCAGGAAGTCCGGCGCCGCCTTCGACTGCGACGCCCCGAAGAACGACTCCCCGAACAACACCGGCCTGACCGACCTGCCCCCGGCCCAGCCCGCCTGGATACCGTACGACGGGCCGTCCGTACCCGAGTTCGGCGACGGCTCCGAGTCCCCGATGGGCGGCCCGGTCTACCGCTACGACGCCGCGCTGGACTCCCCGGTCAAGTTCCCGCAGGCGTACGACGGCGACTTCTTCGCGGGCGAGTTCGGCCGCCGCTGGATCAAGCGCATCTCCTCCGACGCCGACGGCACCGTGCGCTCCATCGGCGACATCCCCTGGAGCGGCACCCAGGTGATGGACATGGCCTTCGGCCCCGACGGCGCGCTGTACGTCCTGGACTACGGCACCGCCTGGTTCGGCGGCGACGAGTTCTCCGGCCTGTACCGCATCGAGAACGCCACCGGCGGACGGTCCCCGTCGGCACGCGCCGGCGCCGACCGCACCTCGGGCCAGGCCCCGCTGAAGGTGGCCTTCTCCGCCGACGGCACCTCGGACCCGGACGGTGACGCCCTCACGTACCACTGGGACTTCGGCGACGGCGCCACCTCCACCCGCGCCAACCCGAGCCACACCTACCGCGTCAACGGCACCTACACGGCGACCCTGACCGCCGAGGACCCCACCGGCCGCACCGGCAGCGCCAGTGTCCGCGTGGTGGTCGGCAACACGGCGCCCAGCGTCACCCTCGAACTGCCCCGGGACGGACAGCTCTTCAGCTTCGGTGACGCCGTGCCGTTCAAGGTGAAGGTCACCGACCGCGAGGACGGCAAGAAGATCGACTGCTCCCGCGTCAAGGTCACCTTCGTCCTCGGCCACGACACCCACGGCCACCCGCTCACCTCCGCCAACGGCTGCTCCGGCACCATCCAGACCAGCGCCGACGGAGGACACGACGAGAACGCCAACATCTTCGGGGTCTTCGACGCCGAGTACACCGACAACGGGGGCGGCGGCCAGGCCGCGCTGACCACCCACGACCAGAACGTCACCCAGCCCCGGAAGCGGCAGGCCGAGCACTTCGGCGACTCCTCCGGCATCTCGGTGATCGCCAAGGAGGCCGCCCACGGCGCCAAGACCGTCGGCGAGATCCACGACGGCGACTGGATCTCCTTCACCCCCTACATCCTGGAGAACGCCGAGAAGATCACGGCACGCGTCTCCTCCGGCGGCTCCGGCGGCACCCTGGAGGTCCGCGCCGGCTCGGCCAAGGGCAAGCTGCTCGGCAAGGCCACCGTGCCGGTGACCGGCGGCTGGGAGACCTTCCAGGACGTCAGCGCCAAGCTGTCCCACGCCCCGAAGGGCACCACCACCCTCTTCCTGGTCTTCAAGGGGAGCGGCGGCGGAGCACTCTTCGACGTGGACGACTTCACTTTCACGACGCGCTGAGAGGCGGTGACGACCCGATGGCACCCTTCCCACGATCCGGCGCCACGACAGAGAGACGACCCCAGGGCCCCGCACGGCGCGGCGTCCTGAGGCCGGGCACCGCACGGCTCGCGACCACCGCCCTCGGCGCCGCCCTGGTCCTGGGCTGCGTCTCGGGGCCCGCCGCCTCCCAGGCCGGCGGGCACCCGGCGAACGGCCGGCAGGACGGCAGACACGTCCTGGTCTTCTCCAAGACCGCCGGCTTCCGCCACGACTCCATCCCCGAGGGCATCACGGCGATCCGGGAACTCGGCGCGACCGGCGGCTTCGCCGTCGACGCCACCGAGGACGCGAACGCGTTCACCCCGGGCAACCTCCGGAAGTACGACGCCGTCGTCTTCCTCTCCACCACCGGCGACGTCCTCGGACCGGCCCAGCAGCGCGCCTTCGAACGCTACATCCGCGACGGCGGCTCCTACGTCGGCGTCCACGCCGCCGCCGACACCGAGTACGACTGGGAGTTCTACGGCGGCCTCGCCGGCGCCTACTTCCGCTCCCACCCGGCCGTCCAGAGCGCCACCGTCGACGTCGAGGACCGGGCCCACCCGGCCACCTCGGGCCTGGAACGCGCCTGGAACCGTACCGACGAGTGGTACGACTACCGCACCAACCCGCGCGAGCGGGCCCGTGTCCTCGCCTCGCTCGACGAGTCGTCGTACACCGGCGGCACGATGGGCGAGGACCACCCCATCGCCTGGTGCCAGGAGTACCGCGGCGGCCGGTCCTTCTACACCGGGGGCGGCCACACCAAGGAGTCCTTCGCCGAACCCGCCTTCCGGAGCCACCTGCTGGGCGGCATCCGGTGGGCGATCGGCGACGCCCAGGCCGACTGCCGCCCCGAGAACGGCTACCGCCCGCTCTACGACGGAACCTCCCTGGAGGGCTGGCGACAGGCCGGTCCGGGCTCCTTCGAGGCGGACGCCGACGGCACGCTCACCTCCTCGGGCGGCATGGGCCTGCTCTGGTACGCCGCCCAGGACTTCGGGGCCTACTCCCTGAAGCTGGACTGGCGCATGTCCAGTGAGTCGGGCGACGACAACTCGGGCGTCTTCGTGGGCTTCCCGCCCTCCGACGACCCCTGGTCGGCCGTCGACCGCGGCTACGAGATCCAGATCGACGCCACGGACACCCCCGACCGCACCACCGGCTCCGTCTACGGCTTCCAGTCGGCCGACCTGGCGGCGCGCGACCGCGCCCTGAACCCGCCGGGGGAGTGGAACACCTACGAGATCCGGGTGGAGGGCGAACGGCTCCGCATCTGGCTCAACGGCGTGCGGATCAACGATTTCACCAACACCGACCCGGCCCGGAGCCTTCGGGACGGACACATCGGCATCCAGAACCACGGTGCCGGGGACCGGGTGTCCTTCCGCGACATCCGGATCAAGGAACTGCCCGCGGCGACCGCCACGGGCCACTGAACGACGGCGGGCGGAGGACGCCGGACCTCCGCCCGCCGTCTCCCTCCCCCCACGGGGAGCGCACCGCTGGGACTACGTGTACGACGCGCTCGACAAGGAGGCTGCCCATGTCCGCGTCCCCTTCTGGTTCCCGTACCGCTTCTCACCCCGCCGCCCGCACCGGTGTCTGGCTGATCGGAGCCCGCGGCTCCGTGGCCACCACGGTGGTGGCGGGCTGCGCCGCCGTGACCGCCGGGCTCCACCCGGCCACCGGCATGGTGACCGAGACCCCCGACTTCGCCGACGCCGTGCTGCCCGCACTGGCGGACCTCGTCTTCGGCGGCCACGACACCGTGGACTGCCCCCTGCCCAAACGCGCCGAGGCCCTGGCCGCGGGCGGTGTGCTGCCGCCCGGCCTGCCCGCCGCCGTCCACGCCGAACTGGCCGCCGCCGACCGCGAGATCCGCCCCGGCGGACCCCTGCCCGGCGACCACCGCGACGACGCCGCGCTCGTCGCCGCCTTCGCCGCCGACCTGCGCGACTTCGTCCGCCGCAACGGTCTCGACCGGGCGGTCGTGGTCAACGTGGCCTCCACCGAACCGGCCGCGGCCGACGGCGCCCTGCCGCCCAGCACGCTCTACGCGCTGGCCGCCCTCGACGCCGGCTGCCCCTACGTCAACTTCACCCCGTCGGCCGGACTCCACCACCCCGTGGCGGCCCGGCGGGCGGAGCGGAGCGGCCTGCCGTACGCGGGCCGCGACGGCAAGACCGGCCAGACGCTGCTGCGTTCCGTGCTGGGCCCGATGTTCGCCCAGCGGGCCCTGGCCGTGCGCGCCTGGTCCGGCACCAACCTGCTCGGCGGCGGCGACGGCGCCGCCCTGGCCGATCCGCAGGCCGCGGCGGCGAAGAACGCCGGCAAGGAACGCGTCCTCACCGACACCCTCGGCACCGCCGTCGAAGGCACCGTCCACATCGACGACGTGCCCGCGCTCGGCGACTGGAAGACCGCCTGGGACCACATCGCCTTCGACGGCTTCCTCGGCGCCCGCATGATCCTCCAGACCACCTGGCAGGGCTGCGACTCGGCCCTCGCCGCGCCGCTCGTCCTGGACCTGGCCCGGCTGACCGCCCGCGCCCACGAACAGGGCCGCTCCGGCCCGCTCTCCGCCCTCGGCTTCTACTTCAAGGACCCGGTGGGCGAGGGCCCCGCGGGCCTCACCGAGCAGTACACGGAACTACGGCGCTTCGCACGGACGCTGGGCACGGGGGAGACGGGGCCTGAGCCTGAGGGGGACACCGAGGGTGGGGGCTCGGCCGGTGGGGGTGGTGGGGGCGGTGCCCTCGGCTCCGGTGACGGTGTGAGGGGTGGCCTCCTCGGCTCCGGTGAGGGCGGTGGCGCCGGGCGGGGACGGGACGGCGCGGCGGGGGAGGAGCGGTGAGCCCCCTCGCGCCTCGGGCGCGACCCGAGAACCCGGCAGGCGGGCCGCCGTTGGGGGCTGCGGGGGGCGTGGGGGCTGCGGGGGGCGTGGAGTCGGGGGCGTCTGTGAAGGGGGTGGACCCGGGGGAGTTCGCGGAGGCCGGCGAGCCGGGTGAGCCGGAGGCGGCCGTGCAGTCGGGCGAGCCGATGGAGTCGGGGGAGCCAGTGGCGGCCGTGGAGCCCAGTGGGGCTGGCGAGGCTGGTGAGCCCCGCGAGCCCCGCGAGCCCCGCGCGCAAGGGCAGTTCGTACCGCCCGCCTCGGCGGCTCCGTCCACCCCGGCTTCCCCAACTGGCCCGGCTTCCCCATCCGTCCCGGCTTCCCCATCCGTCCCGGCTGCCCCATCCACCTCTGCTGTTCCGTCCGGCCCGGCTGCTCCGTCCGCGCCGGATGTTCCGGGGGGCGGTACCCCGGGCGTCGGCGCCCCGGCCGTCGGTTTCCCGAGCGTCGGCACCCCGGCCGTCGGCACGACTGGCGTCGGCACCCCCAGTGCCCGAGCCCCCGGCGTGGACCCCGCCGGGGCTGCCGGCCCGCGACCCGCGACCGGGCGGGCCCGACTCGTCGCCTGGGCCGAACTCCTGCGTCTCCCGGCGCTGTTCACCGTCCCCGGCGACGTCCTCGCCGGGACCGCGGCCGGCGGCGCCCCCGTCGGCCCCCGCACCCTGCTCGCCATCGGCTCCTCCGTCTGCCTCTACGAGGCGGGCATGGCCCTCAACGACTGGGCCGACCACGCGGAGGACGCCGCCGAACGCCCGCACCGTCCGCTGCCCTCCGGCCGGGTCCGCCCGGCCGCCGCCCTCACCGCGGCCTGCGGACTCACGGCAGCCGGCCTCGCCCTCGCGGCCCGCGCCGGACGGCCCGCCCTCGCCGTCGCGGCCCCGCTCGCGGCAACCGTCTGGGCGTACGACCTCGGGCTGAAGCGGACCCCCGCCGGCCCCCCGGCCATGGCCCTCGCCCGCGGCCTCGACCTGCTCCTCGGCGCCGCCGCGACCGGCGGCCGGGTCCGTACGGCGATGCCGTCCGCGGCCCTGCTGGGCAGCCACACCCTCGCGGTGACCGCCGTCTCCCGCGAGGAGACCCGGGGCGGCTCCTCCCGCGCCCCGCTGGCCGCCCTCGCCACCACCGGCCTCCTCACCGCCCTGCTGACCCGGCGCCGACCCACCCGACTCCCGGCAGGCCGAGGGGTAGCAGCCACCCCCGGCCTGCCGGGCTCCACCCGGCCCCGGCTCCCCGCCCCCGAGGTGCTCACCACCGCCCTCGGCGTCGGCTACGCCCTCACCGCCGGACGCCCCTACCTCCACGCCGCCCTCAACCCCTCACCCCCGCTCACCCAACGCGCCGTCGGCGGCGGCATCCGCGCCACCATCCCCCTCCAGGCCCTGCTCGCCGCCCGCGCCGGCGGTCCGGCCCGCGCCCTGCTCATCGCCGCCCTCGCCCCGCTCGGCCGCTCCACCGCGAAGAAGGTGAGCATCACATGAGCCCCGGCCCCGGCACCCCGCCGCGCACCCCCCTCCGCTTCGGCTACGGCACCAACGGCCTCACCGACCTCCGGCTCGACGACGCCCTCGCCCTCCTCGCCGACCTCGGCTACGACGGCGTCGGCCTCACCCTCGACCACATGCACCTCGACCCGCTCGCCGCCGACCTGCCCGCCCGCACCCGCCGCGTCGCCCGCAGGCTCGACACGCTCGGGCTCGGCGTCACCGTGGAGACCGGCGCCCGCTACGTCCTCGACCCGCGCCGCAAACACGGCCCCTCCCTCCTCGACCCCGACCCGGACGACCGCGTCCGCCGCACCGGCCTCCTGGTGCGCGCCGTCGAGGTCGCCGCCGAACTCGGCGCACACGCCGTGCACTGCTTCAGCGGCACCACCCCGCCCGGCACGGACACCGACACCGCCTGGAAACGGCTGGCCGACTCCCTCGACCCCGTCCTGGACGCCGCCGCCCGCGCCGGTGTCCCGCTGGCCGTCGAACCCGAACCGGGCCACCTCCTCGCCACCCTCGCCGGCTTCCACCGGCTGCGCGGCATCCTCGGCGACCCCGCGCCGCTCGGCCTCACCCTCGACATCGGCCACTGCCAGTGCCTCGAACCGCTCCCGCCCGCCGACTGCGTACGCGCCGCCGGCCCCTGGCTGCGGCACGTACAGATCGAGGACATGCGCCGCGGCGTCCACGAACACCTCCCCTTCGGAGAGGGCGAGATCGACTTCCCGCCCGTCCTGGAAGCCCTCGCCGCCACCGGCTACCAGGGCCTGACCGTCGTCGAACTGCCCCGCCACTCCCACGCCGGGCCCCACCACGCCGCGACCTCCCTCCCCTTCCTGCGCGCGGCGGCCGGCGACCCCGCGGACCACCCCGGCGATCCCTTGGCCACCCCCCGAAGGGAGCCACAGCCATGACCCACCCCGACGCCACCCCCACCACCCCGGACGCCGCCCCCACCACCCCGGACGCCGCCCCGACCACCCCCGCTCCGGACGGCACCCCCACGGACGGCGTCACCCCCGCCCCACGCGACCCGCTGGGCACCGGCACCACCCCCGCCCACCTCCCGCCGGACGCCCTGCGCACCGCCCTCGCCGAACGCCTCACCCCCGCCGCCCGCACCTGGCTCGACCACGCCCTGGACGAGGCCGCCACCCACCCCGGCACCCACGGCCCCATCGCCGTATGGGAACTGCGCCTCGCCGAGGCCGGCCGCCGCTGCGGCCCCGACCACGCCGACGCCGCCCGCGTCCTCATCCTGCACGCGGCCCGCGCCGACGCCGACGCCCTCACCCGGGCATATCAGCAGGGCACCGCCGACGAACGCCGCGCCGTCCTGCACGCCCTGCCCCACCTCGTGCCCGGCCCCGGCGCCCTCCCCCTGGTCGAGGACGCCCTGCGCACCAACGACACCCGCCTCGTCGCCGCCGCCGTCGGCCCCTACGCCGCCCGGCACCTCGATGCCCACTCCTGGCGCCACGCCCTCCTCAAGTGCCTTTTCACCGGCGTCCCCGTGGACCACGCCGCCGACCTCGCGCGGCGGGCCCGTGCCGACACCGAACTCGCCCGGATGCTCACCGACTACGCCGCCGAACGCACCGCCGCCGGCCGCACCGTCCCCGAAGACCTGCACCGTGTCCTGGCCCTGACCGAGTCCGGGACCGCCGCGTCCGGCCCGGCCGCCCCCCACGCCGAGGAGTCCTGATGCGCATCTTCGACCCCCACATCCACATGACCTCCCGCACCACCGACGACTACGAGGCTCTCCACGCGGCCGGCGTCCGCGCCGTCGTCGAACCCTCCTTCTGGCTCGGCCAGCCCCGCACCTCGCCCGACTCCTTCCGCGACTACTTCGACGCCCTCCTCGGCTGGGAACCCTTCCGCGCCGCCCAGTACGGCATCGCCCACCACTGCACCATCGCCCTCAACCCCAAGGAGGCCAACGACCCCCGCTGCACCCCCGTCCTCGACGAACTCCCGCGCTACCTCGTCAAGGACCGGGTCGTGGCCGTCGGCGAGATCGGCTACGACTCCATGACCCCCGCCGAGGACACCGCCCTCGCCGCCCAGCTCCAGCTCGCCGCCGACCACGGGCTGCCCGCCCTCGTCCACACCCCGCACCGCGACAAGCTCGCCGGGCTGCGCCGCACCCTGGACGTGGTCCGCGAGTCCGCCCTGCCCACCGACCGCGTCCTCGTCGACCACCTCAACGAGACCACCGTCAAGGAGGCCAAGGACAGCGGCGCCTGGCTCGGCTTCTCCGTCTACCCGGACACCAAGATGGACGAGGTCCGCATGGTCGCGCTGCTCCGCGCCCACGGACCGGAACGGGTCCTGGTCAACTCCGCCGCCGACTGGGGCCGCAGCGACCCCCTCACCCCCCGCAAGGTCGGCGACCTGATGCTGGCCGAGGGCTTCACCGAGGACGACGTCGACCGGGTCCTGTGGCGCAACCCCATCGACTTCTACGGGCTCAGCGGACGCCTCACCCTCGACCCGGCCGGCACCGGCGAGGCCACCCACGAGGGCAACTCCATCCTGCGCGGCGGGGAGTGAGCATGCGCTTCCGGCACCCCGACGGCTCCACCGTCCACCTCGCCTACTGCACCAACGTCCACCCCGCCGAGACCCTCGACGGCGTTCTCGCCCAGCTCCGCGACCACTGCGAGCCCGTCCGCCGCCGCCTCGGCCGCGACCGGCTCGGCATCGGCCTGTGGCTCGCCCACGACGCCGCCCACGCCCTGGTCACCGACCCCTCCGCGCTGCGCCGGCTCCGCACCGAACTGGACCGGCGCGGACTGGAGGTCGTCACCCTCAACGGCTTCCCCTACCAGGGCTTCGGCGCCGAGGAGGTCAAGTACCGCGTCTACCGCCCCGACTGGGCCGACCCCGAGCGCCTCGACCACACCACCTCCCTGGCCCGCGTCCTCGCGGGGCTGCTGCCCGACGACGTCACCGACGGCACCATCTCCACCCTCCCGCTCGCCTGGCGCACCGCCTACGACGACGCCCGCGCCGAGAAGTCCCGTACCGCCCTCGTCACCCTCGCCGAACGCCTCGACGCCCTCGCCGAACTCACCGGCCGCTCCATCCGCGTCGGCCTCGAACCCGAACCCGGCTGCGTCGTCGAGACCACCGGCGACGCCATCGCCCCGCTCACCGCCATCGGCCACGACCGCATCGGCATCTGCGTCGACACCTGCCACCTCGCCACCTCCTTCGAGGACCCGCACACCGCCGTGGACGCCCTCACCACGGCCGGCATCCCCATCGTCAAGTCCCAGCTCTCCGCCGCCCTGCACGCCGAACACCCCCATCTGCCCGAGGTCCGCGACGCCCTCGCCGCCTTCGCCGAGCCCCGCTTTCTGCACCAGACCCGCACCGTCACCGGCACCGGCCGGCACGGCACCGACGACCTCGGCGAGGCCGTCGCCGGCGGCGCCCTGCCCGACACCGCGCCCTGGCGCTCCCACTTCCACGTCCCCCTCCACGCGGCCCCCGCCGCACCGCTCACCTCCACCCTCCCCGTCCTGCGCACCGCCCTGGCCCGCCTCGTCGGCGGCCCCCACCCGCTCACCCGCCACCTGGAGGTCGAGACCTACACCTGGCAGGCCCTCCCGCCCGAACTGCGGCCCCGTGCCCGCGCCCAGCTCACCGAGGGGATCGCCGCCGAACTCACCCTCGCCCGCGACCTGCTGACCGACCTCGGCCTGAAGGAACTGCCATGACCCGGCCCGACGGGCCCACCCCCCTCCTGGTCCTGGACGTCGTCGGCCTCACCCCCCGCCTCCTCGACCACATGCCCCACCTCAGGGCCCTCTCCCGCTCCGGCTCCCACGCCCCCCTCGGCACCGTCCTGCCCGCCGTCACCTGCGCCGCCCAGTCCACCTTCCTCACCGGCCTCCCGCCCTCCGGGCACGGCGTCGTCGGCAACGGCTGGTACTTCCGCGAACTCGGCGACGTCCTGCTCTGGCGCCAGCACAACGGCCTCGTCTCCGGCGACAAGCTCTGGGACGCCGCCCGCCGCGCCCACCCCGGCTACACCGTCGCCAACATCTGCTGGTGGTACGCGATGGGCGCCGACACCGACATCACCGTCACCCCCCGCCCCGTCTACTACGCCGACGGCCGCAAGGAACCCGACTGCTACACCCGCCCCCCGGACCTCCACGACGAACTCACCGCACGATTCGGCACCTTCCCGCTCTTCCACTTCTGGGGGCCCGGCGCGGACCTCGTCTCCAGCCAGTGGATCATCGACGCGACCCGTCACATCCAGCGCACCCGCCGGCCCGACCTGACCCTGTGCTACCTCCCTCACCTCGACTACGACCTCCAGCGGTACGGTCCCGACGACCCCCGCTCCCTGCGCGCCGCCGCCGACCTCGACGCGGCCATGGCCCCGCTCCTGGACGACGCCCGAGCCGAGGGCCGCACCGTCGTCGTCCTCTCCGAGTACGGCATCACCCCCGTCAGCCGGCCCGTGGACATCAACCGCGCCCTGCGCCGCGCCGGACTGCTGGAGGTGCACACGCAGGACGGCATGGAGTACCTCGACCCGATGGCCTCCCGTGCCTTCGCCGTCGCCGACCACCAGATCGCCCACGTCTACGTGCGCCGCCCCGAGGACCACGACGCCGTCCGCGAGGCCCTCGACGGACTGCCCGGCCTTGAGCGGCTCCTCGACGACGAGGGCAAGAAGGCCCACCGGCTCGACCACCCCCGCGCCGGCGAACTCGTCGCCGTCGCCGAACCCGACGCCTGGTTCACGTACTACTACTGGCTCGACGACGACCGCGCGCCCGACTTCGCGCAGCTCGTCGAGATCCACCGCAAACCCGGCTACGACCCGGTCGAACTGTTCATGGACCCCCACGACCCCTATGTCAGGGTCAAGGCGGCCACGGCGCTCGCCCGCAAGAAGCTCGGCATGCGCTACCGCATGGCGGTCGTGCCCCTGGACGCCTCACCCATCCGTGGCAGCCACGGGCGCCTTCCCGCGAGCGACGACGACGGTCCGCTCCTCATCTGCTCCACCTCCCACTCCCTCGGCGACCGCGTCGCGGCCACCGACGTCAAACGGCTCCTGCTCCAGCTCGCCGGACTCGGCTGAGGCTGACACCACGGCCCTGTACCGCCGCGCCGTACTGCGCCCGACGGGCTCACGGTCCGTGAAGCCCGCCGGATTTCTAGCTACAGAGAGTGAAACACGCGCCACTGACAACGGCCCGCCCCGCGGCGCATCCCGCGGCATCAGGGCAGGCCACGACCCGGAAGGCAGGCACTCGTGACCCCGTACCCCGACCCGTCCCGCACCGACGCCACCCCGAACGGACCCGCTCCCGACGGCGCGGCCGGAGGACCGGACGACGGACTGCGCCGCGCCCTCGGCATCGGCCGCCGCGGTCTCCTCGGCACCTGCACCGCCGTCGCCGCCGGCGCCATCGCCGCCCCCGTCTTCGGCGCCGGCCCGGCCCTGGCCCATGGCGGTGGAAGAGACCACGACGGCCACGGGCACGGCCACGGCCATGGCCGCGGCGACGCCAAGGACGTCCTCGTCCCCGCCGCCAAGCGCGGCATCATCCTCTACACCGTCCGCGACGCCACCGGCCGCGACCCCCTCGCCACCGACCTGCCCTCCGGCTTCCGCGAGGTCTTCCGCCAACTGGCCCGATTCGGCTACCGCCAGGTCGAGTTCGCCGGCTACGGCCAGCACCCCAACGCCCCCGGCGGAGCCAGCCTGGAGTCCGTCGCGGGGGCCAAGCTGCTCCGCCGCTGGCTCGACGAGTACGGCCTGCGCGCCCAGGGCAACCACGGCTTCATACCGTCCTCCTGGCCGCTGACCACCGCCGACCTGGACACCTTCAAGAAGCACCTGGAGATCGCCAACATCCTCGGCCTGGCCCACATGGGCACCGGCGGCGACCCCACCGGCAGCTCCCACCGCGCCGACTGGGACGTGGCCGCCGACAAGTGGAACGCCCTCGGCCGGATCGCCCGGCGCGAGGGCATCAAGCTCTACACCCACAACCACGACGGTGCCTACGGCTTCCTGCTCGACGGCGGCCCCAAGGACGACCAGGGCCGCCCCACCCGCAGCTCCGGCATCCGCAAGCTGGAGTACTTCCTCAAGGTCACGGACCCGAAGTACGTCTGGCTGGAGATGGACGTCTTCTGGGCGCACGTCGCCCAGTACAAGTTCCACACCTACACGGCGCACGACGGCTCCACCCGGCGCGACGTCTTCGACCCCGCCGGCCTCGTCGTCCGCCACAACAAGCGCTACCCCCTCTTCCACGCCAAGGACGGCGTCGTCTCCACGACCAACGGCATGGGGTACGAGATGGTGCCCTTCGGCACCGGGGTCATCGACTACACCAGCTTCTTCTCCCGGGTCGGGGAGCGCGACTACCACCACCCGATGGTCGAGGACGACAACGCCCCGAGCGCCACCGACCCCGGCCAGTCGCTGCGCTACGCGAAGATCAGCTACGACAACATGGCGGCCCTGCGCAGGCGCCGCCGCTAGACCGCGTCCGCGAAACGGCCCGGCCCGGAGCGGGCCGGGTCCACCTCGCGGAGCGGGCCCGGCGACCGCACGCACACGACGGCGGCCCTTCCCCTGAGCGCGGGAACGCGTCCTCGGGAAGGGCCGCCGTCGTGTCGCGGGCCGCCCGGCGTGCGGCCGGCCCCGGCGTCACCTCACGCGCCCTCCTCACCGAGGGCGCGGGTGCCGGCCGCGCCCGCCGGCGTCGCCTTCGGCCTGCCCGGGGCCTTCAGGAACACCGCCAGCACCGCTGAGGCCAGCCCGATCGAACCGGCCAGGACGAACGCCCCCTCGTAGTCCCAGACGGAGACGACGACCGCGCCCATCCCGGAGCCGACCAGCCCGGAGATCAGCTTCGAGCTGTACACCATGCCGTAGTTGGTGGCGTTGTTGTTCTCGCCGAAGTAGTCCGCCGTCATCGCCGCGAAGAGCGGGAAGATCGCCCCGCCGCCGAAGCCGGAGATCATGGAGCAGACCAGGAAGAACGGCATGACGCCCATCTGCCCGGAGATCAACACGCCGTACTGGGCGCTGCCCAGCACCACACAGACGATGATCAGCGTGTTGCGGCGGCCGTAGCGGTCGGAGATCCAGCCGATGACGCCGCGCCCGGTGCCGTTGACGATGGCCTTGAGGGACATCGCCGTCGCCACGATGCCGCCCGCGAAGCCCATGTCCTTGCCGAACGGCACCTGGAAGGCGATGCCGAAGATGTTGATCCCGGCCGTGCAGAGCAGGCAGAACCACATCATCCACAGGACGGGAGTGCGAGCGGCCTCCTTCGGGGTGTACTGCTTCACGGCGGGCGGGTTCTTCTCCAGCGCCCGGCGGATCTTGGGATTGTCGGTCTGCCGCAGCGGGTCGATGTTCGAGGGCCACCAGTTCTTCGGCGGGTCGCGGAAGAACCAGCCGGCCACCGCCACCACCAGGCAGAGGAAGACGCCTACCGAGGCGAGCACCGTCCGGTAGTTGCCGAGGTCCATGTAGGAGGTGAAGAGGAACACGAAGGGCACCGAGCCGTAGGCGAAACCGCCGTTGACGAAGCCCGTCTTGCCGCCCTTGCGCTCCGGATACCACTTGCCGACCATGTTCACGCAGGTCGCGTAGACGAGGCCGGCGCCGATGCCGCTCCCCATGCCGAAGCCCAGGTACGCGACGGTCACGTGCGGCGCGTAGGCCAGGGACAGATAGCCCAGGAGGGTCCCGACCGCGCCGAGCAGCATCGCCGTGCGGGCCGGGAGCTTCCCGCTCTCCCGCAACTGCCCGGCCGGGAAGGCCACGGCCGCCTGGAAGAACACCCAGACGCCCATCAGCCAGAAGATGTGCCCGCTGCTCCACAGATGAGCCTCGTGGAGCGTCTCCTCCGCCGACGTGAACGCGTACTCGGCGGAACTGATGCCCATCATGCCGACCCAGGGCAGGATGACCATCCACTTGCGAGGTCGTCCCATGAGGTCGATGTCGGACTCGCCGATCCGGTACACCCGACCGTTGTGGTCCCTCACCTCCCGGAAAGGGACGGAGGTCGTGAGATCGGTGGTTGTCATGTAGGTCAACACCCCTTGCGTTCGAAAGATCTGGCCAGCGCCCCCTGTCCATGTCCTTTCGTGCGCGCACGGGTCTCGGGGCGGACCGACGCGCACCGCCGGCCGGCCCCGCTCTCGCTCATCTCATGAACCGCCCCCCAACGGGCTCGCGTACATTGCATACAGTCGACGCATACTGTATGAAGCTCGTTTATCCCGCATCCGGTGGGTGGTGTCCAGGGGGTGTGCGGCACTTTCGTGCGCGGCGCGTGCGGTGGTGCGGCTCCCGGCGGCGCGGCGCACCGGCAAGGAGCCCGAGATGGATCTGTACGAACACCAGGCGAGGCAACTCTTCGCTCGGCACGGCATCGTCGTACCGAGAGCCGAGGTCACCGACACGCCGCGACGCGCACGCGAGATCGCCCGGAGCCTCGGCGGGCGTGTCGTCGTCAAGGCCCAGGTGCGCACCGGCGGCCGGGCGAAGGCGGGCGGCGTACGCCTCGCCGCCGACCCGCCCGCCGCCGAACGCGCCGCCCGCCGCATCCTCGGCATGGAGATCAACGGCCACCCCGTGCGCTCCGTGATGCTCGCCGAAGCCGTCGACGTCGACCGGGAGTTCAGCGTCTCCTACGTCCTCGACCGCGCGGCCGGCCACGTCCTCGCCGCCGCCTCCGCCGCGGGCGGCACGGAGATCGAGGAACTGGCCGCCCAGCGGCCCGAAGCCGTCACCCGCGTCCCCGTCGACCCCGCCGAGGGCGTGACCGCCGCAGCCGCCTGCCGGATCGCACGCGCCGCCGGACTGCCTCCGCGCACCGTGGACGTCCTCATACGGCTCTGGCGCGTCCTGGTCCGCGAGGACGCCCTCCGCGTCGAGGTGAGCCCCCTCGCCCGCACGGCACGGGGCGCGTTCACGGCCCTCGACGGCAAGGTCACCCTCGACGACACCGCCTTCTTCCACCGCCCTGACCTCGCCCCGCAGCCGCCCGGCGACCCACTGGAGGCGCGCGCCGCCGCCCGGGGCCACGTTTACGTACGGCTGGACGGCGAGGTCGGCGTCCTCGGCGACGGCCCCGGCCGGGTCATGTCGACGCTCGACGCGCTCGCCCGCCGGGGCGCCCGTCCCGCCGGCTTCCTCGACACCGGCGGCACCCTCACGGCCCCCGCCCTGGCCGACGCCCTCGCACTCGTCCTCGCCGACCCGTCCGTACGGTCCGTCCTCGTGGACGTCTCCGGCGACCCCGGCGTCCCCGCCGCCGGCGAGGCGGTCACCGACGGCGTCCTCGCGGCGCTGGACCGGACCCGCCGTGCCGTCCCGGTCGTCGTCCGCCTCGCGGGTGGCCGGGCCCGCTCCATCCCGGCCGCCGCAGCGCACCCGCTGGTCGAGCACGCCGTGACCTTGGACACCGCGGCGGACCGCGCCGCGACCCTGGCCGCCGCCCCACGCCGCCGAGCCGCGCCCCCGGCCCACGGAAGAGGCTGACCGGGGCCCGTGCGGAGCCACCGGGGGACAGGTGCCGAAGCGAAGGAAACGCAGGTGAAAGGCACTGCGAAACCTTGGTACAGTTGTCCCTGTCACCGCGGGGCACACCCCGGGAAACGGCGACAGACACCTGGTCCGGGTGGCGGAATGGCAGACGCGCTAGCTTGAGGTGCTAGTGCCCTTTATCGGGCGTGGGGGTTCAAGTCCCCCCTCGGACACTTCAGCGAAATACTGTGAGGGCCCCGACCTTGAGGTCGGGGCCCTCACAGCGTTGTGTCGTCATCCCGCCGACCGCCGACGGTCGGACCCTCTCGACGTGCTCCTCACGCGAGCCCCCGCGGGGTCCGCGAGTACGGCGCCGCTGTCGCCGAGCGGTCCGGCCGGACCGATCTCCAGCGCCATGACGCAGTGCTCCCTCAAGGTGTATGCGACCTCACGCGCCATGTCGTCGGGTCGCCTGCCCGCCGGCTGTCCTTTCCGGGCCCGTGGTCAGGCGCCGGCCCAGAGGGTGCGCATGGGTAGGATCACTGTGCACATGCGGCTTGTCATGCTGAGGCCACGGGGGCGGAGATACGGGGCATGGGCGTACGCGGAGCAGGCGCGGGCCACGAGGGCGGCGTCGATCTGAGCGTGTCGAGCCGGGACCTCACCACACTGGCCGGCGACCTCGACGACATGCAGGAGTACCTGAACAAGCAGGTCAAACGCATGGACGCGATCGTCGACAGCATCGAGGCGGGCTGGCGGGGACCGACGGCGACGGCGTACCGGGAGTTCCATCGGGCGGCGGCCAAGGACGCCGTGCGCATCCGTGAGGTGATCCGGCACATCGAGCAGGCCGTACGTCTCAGCCGGGACGGGTTCACGGAGCAGGAGCTGGAAGTGGTGGCCCGGCTGCGGAGCGTCCAGGTGGACATCGACAGCGAGGTCGACAAGCTGTCGACGCCGAACCCGGAGACGTCCGCTTCCGCCCACCCGCGCAGCAGCCTCGACTCCTTCTGACTCCTACGACCTCTCCGAGGCTCCCTGCCGTGACCGCGACGACACCTACGAAACGGGGAACCATGCCGACCGGGAGTACGGACGACGGTCACATCACCGTCTCCTTCGCCACCCTCCGCGAGCTCGCCGCCGAACTGGAGGACATCCTCAAGAAGCTCAACGGCAGCCTGGACGACCTCCACGACCGGGTCGTGCCGGTCGTGCTGTCCTGGAAGGGGGAGGCCCGGGAGGTCTTCGTCGACAAACTCGACGAATGGGACCGCTCGGCCGAAGACCTCCAGGCGGCCCAGAAGTGGCTGCACGAGTGCGCGACCACGAGCCACGTCAACTACGCGGCGGCGCACGAGGCGGTGCTCCGCGGCTGGGGGGCCGGTTGATGGGCACACCGTCACCGGCGGGCCAGAACGGCACCATCGACGTCAAGCCGTCCGACCTCCACCGCGTCTCCGGCGGTGTGGCGAGCCAGCAGACGGTGCTGGACAGAGGCGCCAGGAGCCTGCTCGACGATCTGCGCAAGTACCCGGACGCCGGCGGATACGGCACCTCGCCCCAGGCGTTCGCGACCTCGTACGTCAAAGTGGGCAACCGCTTCCTCGAAGTGTGGGCCAGGAGCGTCGTCAGCATCGGAGGCGCGGCGGTCGGCTTCGCCACGACGGCCAACACCTATGCCAAGGCCGAGGCGGCCAACGACCCCAAGGGCAAGGCGAAGCCGGCCGTCCAGCCGCCGCCGCAGGTCATCGAGAAGGCGCCCGCCTACGGCTCCGTGCCGAACCTGAAGTGGGGCGACGACGACGGCGGCGACGACTTCATCCGCAGGGTCCTCGAGTGGGTGCCCGAGCCGATCCGGGACGTACTGAGACCGGTGGTGAAACACGCCTTCCGGATGGGCAAGGTCGCTGAGGTCTATCCGTTCCCGCAACAGCACTATCTGAATTCGCTGTCCCAGGCGTGGATGGCGACGACCACCCCACTCTCCACGGCGGAGAGCGCGCTGACCGGGAACGTCGGCAGCATCACCCAGCAGAGCAACAGCGAGTGGCACGACGCGATGCGCCATTTCTGCAGCTCGCTGTGGGGCACGACATCTTGGGGTGGCAACCGCGAGACCTACCAGTGGAGACACGACAGCTCCGCCTCGCAGACCGCCAACCACCCCGTGATGACCGTGCTGTTCGACACGGCTCGGAAAGTCGGCGACCTCCTGTACGAATTCGCGGAGGCGGCCGTATACCTCAACGGCGAGGTGTGGGACGTCTACATCGAAGCCGTGCGCGAGGCGATTCCGAAGGTCGAGGTCAACCTCAAGGACGGCGTCGGCATGGACGACGTCAAGGGCCTGGTCAAAGGGCTGGGCAAGAGCATCGCGAAGGGCGCGTCCCAACTGGGCCAGGGCATCGTCCTGAACATGAACACCGCCAGGCTGAACGCGATCGTCACCGAGTACAACCGACGGGTCGACGCGCTCGTGCCGAAACTCGACGCGCTCATGGGCCCCTTGGACGAGGCACACCGGAGCGCCCCGAAGTTCGAGGCCCAAGAGGCGCGGGCCCAGGGCTTCGGGATGCGGGCGCTCAACGATTTCAAGACCGAGCATCGCTGGACCGACCCGGAGGACACCAAGAACGGTGTCTACAAGGTGGAGCTGGCCGACCATGAATGGATGAACGGGAGCCACACCCTCGACAGGCATGTGGGGAAAACGGACGAGCAGCTTGCTCAGCGACTGCGGGATCAGGGCACCTCTCCGACGCCTGCGTGGCCCCACGGCAGGCCGTCCATCGCCGCCGCGTCCACTTTCACTTCGGCGGAGCGGGCCCAGAAGCTGACTCAGTACAACATCGACCAGAACTCGGCCGAGATCAGGGAATGGCTTGGGCGTCCCCCGAAGGCGGAGAACAACGATCTCAGGCTGCCGGTCTACACGACCGCGCCGAACGGCGAATACAGTGGCCGAAGTGTGACCAAGAAACCCAATGACGTGAACAACGAGGGATTCAAGAACAAGGGCTTGGAGGCCGAGGCCATCGACGTAAAGGGTGTGAAAACCATCGTTAAGTACGATGAGTCGCTCGACCCTCCGTTCGTCGTCCTGACGTCGATGCCGGAAAAGCCGTCACAGTCCTAGCGGCACCCATGCGCAGATATGCAGACACCAGGAGTAATCATCAGTTCCGAGTGGTACCCGACATCGATGACGTGGCGGGACGTCGATCCGACCACGCATCCGTTCGACTCCGATCAGGCGCCCGACGTGGTGCGTGGGGTGGTGTCCTCGCCGGACTCCGAGTCAGGGAGACCGCGGGGTCAGCGGTCGGCCAACTCGATCGCCCGGGGTCTTGCCGAGCACTACGGTTCGTGGGCCTTCGGCTGGTACAACGCCGTGGACGAGCACCCCGACTCAGGGGCGATCATCAGAAGCCTGCCGACGAGCGGTCTCGGCAGCGGTGAACTCGATCAGCAGGTGAAGCGGTACACCAGCGCCCTGCTCCAATGGCGCGCTTGGCTTGAGGAACTCGCCTCTCTCTTTGCGGAGTTCGCTCCCGGACCGGACGTGGATGACGAGGAGACACGGCGGTTGCGCGAACGCGCCGTCGCGCCGCTCGTGACACTCGTCGTGGAACGCACCGGAGCCGGCGAGACATGGCTCGGCGCCTGTGCGCAAGCGCTCACCTGGTACCTCGAGTCGACAGGAATGTCTCCCGCGGAGGCCGAGGAACTGGCCGATGAGGTTGTGGACTTCGAGTTCGAAAGCTGGGTCGCCCCCGACGCGGAGGTGGTCGGCCGCGCTGGGCAGGTCATCGGAGGGCACGGTGCATGACGACCTCCAGAGCTGGCTCCGGGTGCGCTCGCAGATCGCATGGCACGACGCCTCGGACGAACTGGTCGGCCCGGTTCGGGGCACTCGTGACGCCATCGACGCGGTCGCGGGCGCGCGCGACGGACGCGGTGACACGACGCGGGGGGACCGGATGCGGGCAGCCTGGCGGTTGGCTCAGTCGGACGCTGCGGCCGACCGGCGGCTCGGCCTCGGCCTCCTCGTCGGATGGCAGAAGCTGATCCTCGGCCGCCCGGACGTGGCGTTCCGCAGACTCCCGGCCTTCGCCAAGAGGGGACGTGAACGGTACGGCGTGTGCGGGGAGACACCCGGGCAGTTCGAAGAGTGCCTTTCCCAAGCCACCGCGACCGTCACGAACGTCCCTCTTCCGGCTCGGGCAGCACGCGCCTACCTGGACGTGTGCTTCTTCCACCCGTTCGACGACGGCAACGGCCGGGCGGCCCTGCTCACGATGGGATTCGTCCTGGCACGCGAGGAAGTGTTCCTGGACGAGGTCGGTCCCGTGCAAATGCCAAGGTATGCGGATGATCCGGTCGGTGCGCTGTCACTGGCTCGCTTGATCCACATCCTCGCCGGCGCGGCGGCGAGGCGAGGTGAGGTACGCATGCACTCGGACCCCGGGGAAGCGGGATCTCCTGATCACATCGGCGGCGTCCGTTCGCCTCTTCCCGTGCAAGGTGGTAACCGTGCCTGAGAGTCGCCCCGTACGTACGGCCACATCAACCTATCCGGACCGCGAAACCGCCCAGTGGGCCACCCAACGGGTCGTCACCGCGAACGAGCAGGTCATCCACCGCTGGCTCGCCCGGTCCACACGTCCCCGCCTGACCATCGAGGCGTCCTGGCCGTCCCGGGCGGAGCCGGTCGGCCGGGTGCTGCTGCAGGCGATGATGCTCGCGGGGCGGGAGCCCGTCGACGTACGGGCCGCCCGCGTGGTCCTCAAACGGGACGCGTCCCGTCCGCACGGCTTCGTCGTACACGCCACGTTCCCCATCTACCTTTAGCGACCCGTAGAGGCTGATCACCATGCCCCTGAGCCCCCGAGAGCACGACCGCCGCTACGGCGAGCTGGACCAGGTGATCCGCGCCTACGCCGGACAGCCGGCCGACGACACCCCGCAGCGCCCCAGCCGGGCGCTGATCGCCTACCTGCGGCACACCTGGCACACCCGCCCGTGGGCGCTGGCCGTCGCCGAGCGACAGTTGCGCGAGTACGCCGAGCACCCGCCGGGACGGCTGCGCCTGAGGCTGGGGGAGTTCTATGCCCTCCCCGATGTGGGGCTGCCCCAGAGCGAGATCCAGCAGTGGCTCCACTGCCTGGCCGACCACATCGAGCACAGCATCACGGAGGGTGCGGTGCCGCCTCCGGCCGTGCCCGAGACCCGCTGGGAGTGGTCCGCGCGCTTCCCGGAACTCGGGCAGTTCCTCGGCGGCTGGTTTTCCCAGGACATGCCGGACGAGTTCGATGACCACGACGCCGCTGTCGACGACTACCGCACGACCACCGCCCCGCAACTCGTCGCCCGGCTCGTCGGTGAGCTGCATGAACTCCTCGCCCTGGACTTGGACGAGTCGGACTGCGCCCTGGCCGCCGCCGAGCTGGGAATGGAGATCGATCCTCCGGCCCCGTACGGCCCCAGCGGCTGGTTCGCCTCCGTTGCCGCCCGGCTCACGATGCCGCAAGCCGAGTAGGGGCAGCCGGTGCCCGGTGCCCGATGGTCGATGGCCGGTGTCCGGTGGCCCGTCCAGTCGTGAAGGGCCGGGGAACGACTGGTGACGCATGACGGAAGCGAAACCTGCTCCGTGATCGTCCGGCGCCCGCGACGGATACTCCGAGTCACCCTGTCCGAGGGCACGGCACGGTTCACGTGGCCCCGGTCCCGGGCGTTCCGGCGGGGGAGCAGGTTTGGCCGGCGTGGTGTCGACCGCGGCCCACACCGTCTTGCCGGGGCCGGAGCGTAGGTCGGTGACGCCGCAGTACGAGGGCCCGGCGATCGGGTACGACCTCCCCCTGACCGTCACCGGGAAGCCACCGCGCGCCGTCCAGGCGAATATGGTCCACCTCGCTCCCGACGGCCGCCGCCTCACCGCGACCGCGCCGAAGATCTAAGGGCACGTCTTCCACACCCTGGACTCCTCAGGACCGCTCACCGCCGCATCGGGCCGCTCCGCCACCCTTTTCAGTGGGTGCGTCGGCGTCGTCGGCTGGGTCGGGGACGAACGGGTCCTGTGCCGTACTCAGTCCGGCAATTTCCGGACCGTGGATGCCCGTAGTGGCCGTGCGCCGAGGGGAATGCCGTCACCGTGGTCCGCGAGGACGACCGGAGGGCCGCCGAGGGGATGGTGGTCTCGGCGGATGGTGAGAAGTTCATCGCGTCCGTTCACTCGCCCAACGACCGCTCGGGGCAGCCGTTGGGCCTGTGCGACTTCAGGGTGGTGTCGACCTTGGGAGAACGGTCTGCGGTTCCTGTCTCCGCTGATTCCTTGACCAACGACACCGTGTTCCTGGAGTGGCGTTGAAGCACACAGAGGCTGCTGAAGTGACATGGAAGTCGCTCTGTATAACTGTATTGAGCTGAAAGTGACGGTGGGGGTGCCTGACCCGCCGTATCCGCGCCGAGACGAGTCCGCACTGTGCGGCTACGGCTGGGCCGCCGAGGACGCGAGCGACGTTTGTCATGGCTCATCCCCATGGCAGCCACCCGCACGGAGTTCCGGCGTCACGTAGTCCCTTGGCGCGCTGACCAGCGCGGTAGCGTGGCGAGGACCCGGTCGGCGGCTCGGTCCTCGTGCCGCATCGGCCCGGCTTCCGGCGTGACGGCCCGACCTATAGTGGGCGTCATGAGTCGATGGAGGCAGCTCACCGGGGAGAAGACCGGCCAGGACTACGCCGAACGCTTTGCGGCGCTGGCCCGCAGTGGCAAGGACATGCACGGCGAGGCTCGGTTCTGCGCGGCCCTCGTACCGGAGGGGGCCCGGGTGCTCGACGCCGGGTGTGGTACCGGGCGGGTCATGATCCGGCTCGCCCAGCTCGGCTACGACTGCGTCGGCGTGGACCTCGACGCCTCCATGCTCGCCGTCGCCCGCGAGCGAGCCCCCGAACTCCCGTGGCACCAGGCCGACCTGGCCGAGTTCGAGGCGGACCGGCTCGGCCTCGCGGCCGACTTCGGCCTCGTCGTCGCCGCGGGCAACGTCCTCCCGCTGCTCGCCCCCGGCACCGAGGCCGAAGTCGTCCGCCGGCTCGCCTCGGTCCTGCGCCCCGGTGGCCTGTTCGTCGCCGGCTTCGGCCTCGACGAGGCCCACCTGCCCGTCCCGCCCGGCCTCACCCTGCCCGAGTACGACGACCACTGCGCCGCGGCCGGCCTCACCCTCGTCGACCGCTTCGCCACCTGGGACGCCGACCCCTACGACAACGGCGGCTACGCGGTCACCGTCCACCGCCGCTGAGGAGGCCGCCCGCCCTTCTCGTCAGCCCACCGCCTCGCCACCCGCGGGCTGGGCGTCCGGGGACCCCAGGGGCAGGGGCGCGGGCCGGTCGAGCGGGGCGCGGGTGCGGAGAGCGCGTACCTGCGGGGCCGCCAGGGCCGCCAGCGTGGCGACGACGATCACGGCGGAGCAGGCGACGAGGACCGGCCCGGTACCCCAGGTCGCGGCGGCCGGCCCCGCCACGAGCAGGCCCAGCGGCGCGAAGGCGAGGGAACCGAACCAGTCGTACGAGATCACCCGGGACAGCACCTCCTCCGGCACCTCCCGCTGCATGGTGGTCGACCACAGGACGGCGAAGACGTCGGTCGAGAGACCCGAGGCGAACATCGCCGCCGCGATCAGCCACACCGGCGCCCCCGCTCCCATCAGGGCCATCGGCGCGGCCATCGGCAGCGTCGCCAGCACCGCCACCAGGATCGGCCGCCCCACCCGCACCCGAGCAGCCAGACCGGCGCCCACGACGGCCCCGAGGGCCTGCGCGGCGACGATCACCGACCAGGCACGCGCCCCTCCCAGCCCCTCCTGGGTGGCCAGCGGGCCCAGCACCCCCGCGAAGGCGTTCAGCGCGGCCACCACGAGGGTGTACTGGCCGACCACCACCCACAGCCACTGGCGCGAGGCGAACTCCCGCCAGCCCTCCCGCAGATCCGTCCACCCGGACGTCTTCCTCGGCGGACGCTCACCGATCCGCAGCAGCCATGTCAGCACCGCGCTGACCCCGAAGGAGAGCGCGTTCAGGGCGAGTGCCCAGCCGGCGCCCATCGAGGCGACCGCCACGCCGGAGAGGGCGAGGCCCAGCAGCAGGGAGATGTTGGTGCCCACCCGGAGCAGGCCGTTGGCCTCCTGGAGCCGCGCGGCCGGCACGACCAGGGGCACGGCGCCGTCCATCGCGGGGGAGAAGAGCGCCGTGGCGGTACCGGCGGCCACGGTGAGCGCGCAGAGGAGGAGCAGCGGTGCGTCCCCGGTGAGCACCAGCGCCGCCAGTCCGCCGTACGCCCCGGCGCCGAGGATGTCCGCCATCGCCATGAGCCGTGAGCGGGACATGCGGTCGGCGAGCACGCCGCCCCAGAGGATGAACAGCAACTGGGGCACGGTCTGGCAGGCCAGCACCAGCGACAGCCGCCCCGGACTGGCTCCCGGCAGGGACAGGACGGCGAAGGCGAGCGCCACCCGGGCGAAGCCGTTCCCCATCACCGACACGACCCGGGCCGATGCCAGGAGGAGGAACTGATGGTTGCGCCAGAGGGAGGGCCGGTGCAGGGGTTCGGGCATGGCCCGGGACTATACGGCGGGCCTCTCCGCCCGGAGTCCCCTTCCGGCCACGGCGGTCCACCGGTCAGCTCGCCTCCGTGCTCTTCTTCGTACGCGGCTGTCCCGCCACCCGCCGTTACCCGGCATACCGCGCCTCCACCGCGAGCAGCGCGGAGGTCGCCGTCATCATGCCGGTCCCCCAACACAGCAGCCGTACGTTCCAGTTGGGCAGTCGCCCCGGCAACGCGAGGGACATCAGCTCGGCGGGGGCGCCCTCAGGCGAATTCATCGCCGCGCGGCGAGCCATCTGGCGGGCATCCGGCTCACGGCAGCCGACCGCCCCCCCGCCTCGCCCGCAGTGAAGGCAGACCTGGCGCCCACACGCCCGTCGGCCGCCTTCGGAGTCGACCTCGCCACGGCTTCCGGAGGCACGCTCATCCTCGGCTGAGGAGACTCCCGCGATATCCGCGCCCCGAGGCACGAGGCGGTACCCAGCTCACCCGGCGGAGCGGGCGACGGCCTCCGGTCGACCGGGTCCCGACGGGCACAGGTGATTCAGCAGCCCGTCGCCCGCCGGGTAAGGCCGTTCCCCCGGCAGAAGCCGCCGGGCGGCGTCGAGGTCGCCGTCCTTCACGTGCCGGTGGATCTCGTGGGCGAGGTCGGTGACGTCGGTGATGGAGACCGTCCATTCGTCGGCGTAGCGGCGTGCGGCTTCGCCGGAGAGCCCGAGTTGCAACGACCGGTGCGGAAGCGGACGCAGGTGCAGATCGCGCTCGGGGTCCCACTGCACCCGCGCCGACGCCCGCCTCAACTCCCTTTTCCAGGCGTGCCGGTCGGCGTGCGGCCCCGGCGCGTAGTGCGACAGACAGGCCCGTTCCAAGGCCCACTCGAACCCGGCTCGCTCGATCTCGACCGCGAGCACGACCTCCTGAGCCTCCTTGGTCCCCCACCCGCACCGATACATCATCCAGAGGAAGGACGGCTTGACCCACGTCATCCGCCCCCGCCGCCACGCCCCGGGAAACCGCCCGTCCCGAGCGGACGGGAGCCCGATCTCCGGCGCGTACGCCTGGTAGACGGTGACGGTGGAGTCGGTGTACCGGGCGCGGATCTGGTGCTTCATCTCTGTCACGGTGACAGGGTGTGGGCTTCGTTTCGCCTACGCCACCGGATTACCTGGCGGTTGAGGCGTCGGCCAACAGCCCGGAGCGCGCGGGTGACGTCCGGCGGAGGCCGGTGGTGTCCCCGGTTCCGGCGGCGGCCGGCCCTGCTCCGGACCGGCCGCCGCTCGCGGGATCGTTGGTGGTGCGCCGTGGGCCGGCCGCTCCCCGGTGGGGCGGGCCGGTCCAGGCGAGCGGCTCGTCAGGGGTACGAGACCACCGTCGACGGGATGGTGGAGTCGCTCGAGGTTGGGGCGCCGGTGTTGTTGATGACGTGTTCGTACTGGCCGTTGCCGCTCAGGGAGACGACCAGGAGGCCGTGGAAGCGGACGCCGGGGCGTTCGGGGGCGGCGAAGCCGTGGTGCTGGACGATGGACGGGTTGACGTTGTAGTAGCAGTAACTGCCCATCCCCCAGCCCTCGTGCTCGGTCACGTGGTCGCCGACCTTGTACGCGGCGTACCCGTTGAGCGAGCCGTTCTGGATGGCGGCCTGGTCGGGGGCGTCGTACGCCTTCTCGTTCTGGTAGAAGATCGTGCGGCCCCGCTCGCCGTTCCACTGGACGTCGTACTTGTTGAAGTGCTCGACGAACAGCCCGGTGCACAGCACGTCGTCACCGTTGACCACGACGCCGTAGTCGGCCCGGTTGGTCTCCCAGCCGACGCCGTCGCCGTGGTCGGCACGCCAGATCCAGGTGTGGTCGACGATGGTGTGCCGGCTGTTGACGACCAGGCTGTGCGTCGCCTTGCCGGGGCCCGCGCCGCCGATGCGTACGAAGACGTCCTGGACGGTGGTCGGGTTGGCCGAGTGGTCCCGCGAGGCGCCCTGCGGCCCGACCTCCACCAGGACCTCGGAGTTGACCGGGCCCGCGTCGACGAGGAAGCCGGCCAGCCGGACGCCGTCCACGTCGGCGACCCGCACCGCGGTGACCCCGTTGTCGGGGATGAGCGTGGCGTAGCCGAGTCCGAGGACGACGGTGTCGGCGCGGTCCACCTCGATCGTGCCGTCCAGCCGGTAGACGCCCGGCGTCAGCAGCAGGTGGAGCCCTTCTCGGAGCGCCTGGTTGAGGGTGGCCGCCGAGTCGCCGGGGCGGGCCACGTGGAACTGGGTCAGTGGCAGCGAGGTGCCGCGCGGGGTGCCGTTGCCCCAGGAGACGCCGCGGGCGTTGGTCCGCTTCTCCGGCAGGAAGACCCGGAACTCCTCGCCGTCGAGGTACAGGAACGGCTTCTCGCGGGAGACCGGCGTGGTGTCCAGCGTCGTGTACGGCGGGTCGGGGAAGCTCTGGCCGGGGGCGCCCTCGACGCCGGAGAAGACCATGTTCCAGACGGCGTTGATCCAGCCGCCGACCGAACTGTCCCGCGTGTACCACTGCTGCTGCGAGTACGGGCCGACCGCGCCGTCGATGCGGCTGTCGGCGATGTAGCCGCCGCTCGCCCAGCCGTAGCCGTCGGGGGCGAGGTTGAGGCCGCCGCGCACGTGCATGCGCCGGAAGGGCGCCGCCTGCGAGACCGCCCAGCGGTTGGTGCCGCTGACCGGGACCAGGGCGAGGTTCTCCGCCGAACGCCAGAAGTTCTGGGTGGCGTTGCCGTCGAACCAGCCCGCGTCGACCGTGACGTCACCGTTGATCGTCGTGTCGTCGGGGGAGAGGCCGAGGCCGGCGATGGAGGTGTAGAAGCCGAGCTGGGCGTTGAGGCCGTGGTAGGTGCCCGGCTTGAAGAACAGCGCGTAGCGGCCGGTGCCGAACTGCGCCGACTCCTGCTGCCGGAAGATCCGGTCCAGCGTGCCCTGGATGTCGGGCGTCGACGGGTCGAAGACCAGGACGTTGGGCCCGAGGTCGCCACCGCCGGCCAGCGTGCGCGGGCGTGCGCCGGAGCCCGCGGCGGACGCGGGCGCGGCGCCGGCCAGACCGGCCAGCACCGGGGCCGCGGCGGCGGCGCCGAGGAGCGTACGCCGGCGCAGGGAGGGGGTCCGGGCGGCGTCGGAGTCCCGGGAGGGGCCCGTGGGGGAGCCCGTGGGGAAAGAGGACATGGGGGGCGGCTCTCCTGTTCGGAAAATGAACGATGTGGGGGTGGGGGAGCGCTCTCTTGGCAGGCATGCTTCATCCATGTGAACGACACGTCAAGGGCCGCGGACGTTTCCGCTGTCCTGCGTTCAACAAGTGGGGGCTAAAAGCCCGTTGACTCCCCGTTGATCCTTCTGCCGGAACCCTTGACACCCTCCCGCCGGGGCCTCAACACTCCGGCACTGGGAGAGCGCTCTCCCGGAGACTCATCGACGAGTTCAGGAGGTCTCCATGCCACGGAGATCGAAAGTCCTTTCCGGCACCCTCATCGCGAGCGCACTGCTGCTGACCTCGATCGGCATCGGCACCGTCGCCACCACCGCCGGGGCCACCGCCCCCACCGCCTCGGACGTCCCGGCCGTGCAGACCCTGCAGGCCGCTCAGGCCGGGCACGGCGGGCACACCATGGCCGCCTCCGCCGACCACTCGGCCGAGGACCCCGACGGCGACGGCTACATCCCCGCCGTCCCGCCGGTCACCGGCGTCACCCCGTCCAAGAAGGAGCCGCCCCACCGGTACTTCCACGAGTTCCAGGCCAACTGCTCGGTGACGCACACCGCACCCGACGACCCGATCGTCTTCCCGCGGCAGCCCGGCGCGTCGCACGACCACACCTTCATGGGCAACACCACCACCAACGCCCACAGCACCACGGCCTCGCTCGCCGCCGGCGGCACCACCTGCGTCGCGCCCGGCGACCGGTCCGGGTACTGGATGCCGACCCTGTTCGACAACGGCCGCCCGGTCCTGCCCGTCGGACCGCAGGTCATCTACTACAAGGCCGGCGTCACCGACTACACCAGCGTGCGGCCCTTCCCGCAGGGGCTGCGGTTCCTCGTGGGCAGCCCGATGCAGAGCGCCGCCGAGTTCCGCTCCCACCCGGGCTTCGTCGAGGGATGGGAGTGCGGCGACAGCTTCTTCAACGTCGAGTTCCCGACCAACTGCCCCGACCGACGGGACGTCCAGCTCAACATCCGTTTCCAGGCGCCCAGTTGCTGGGACGGCCGGTACCTGGACACCCCCGACCACCTGAGCCACATGGCGTACCCGGTGGTCAACCCGGGGACGAACAACAACATCTGTCCGGCCGACCACCCGGTCGCCCTGCCGATGATCGAGTTCAAGATGGCGTTCCCGGTCAACGGCGATCTCTCCCGGGTGACCCTGGCCAGCGGTCCCAGTCACTCGTTCCACTACGACTTCTTCAACGCCTGGGACGTCCCCACCCTGAAGGCCATGGTCGACCACTGCCTCGTCGGCGGACTGCAGTGTGACGCGCGTGGCTACGACCAGAACCACCCCGAGGCCGGGGCGGCCCTGAACGAGCACTACGAACTGCCCTGACCCACCGGCCGGTTCCGTACCCGGCGCGGCGGCAACGCCCGCCCTGCCACGGAACCGGCCGTACCCCGACGCCCCCTCCCGCGCCGACCTGGCAACGCCCCCCACCGACGCCCCGCCCCGCAACTCGGCACCGCCCCCAGCAGTACGGCACCGCCCCCACACCCCCGTACCCGAAAGGGACCCCCGTGAGCCGACCCCGTACCCCCCACCGCAGAGCAACCGCCACCCTGACCGCCGGGCTGCTCACCCTCGGCGCCCTCACCGCCCTTCCCGCACCGGCGGCGCAGGCCGCGGGCAGCGTCGTCCGGGTCACCGGCGGCCAGGGTGACTGGCAACTGACCGTCGACGGCCGCCCGTACCAGATCAAGGGCCTGACCTGGGGACCGTCCCCGGCGGACGCCGGCCGGTACCTGCCCGATCTGGTCTCCCTCGGCGCCAACACCATCCGCACCTGGGGCACCGACGCGAGCAGCCGGACCCTGTTTGACTCCGCCGCCGCCCACGGCGTCAAGGTCATCGCCGGCTTCTGGCTCCAGCCCGGAGGCGGACCGGGCAGCGGCGGCTGCGTCGACTACGTCAACGACGCCGACTACAAGGGCCGGATGCTCGACGAGTTCCCGCGCTGGGTCCAGGAGTACAAGGAGCACCCCGGCGTCCTGATGTGGAACGTCGGCAACGAGTCCGTCCTCGGTCTCCAGAACTGCTACGGCGGCGACCAACTGGAGCGCCAGCGCAATGCCTACACGTCCTTCGTCAACGACGTCGCCCGGAAGATCCACGCAGTCGACCCCAACCACCCCGTCACCTCCACCGACGCCTGGGTGGGAGCCTGGCCCTACTACCAGCGCAACGCGCCCGACCTCGATCTGTACGCCGTCAACGCCTACGACGCCGTCTGTGACATCAAGTCGGCCTGGGAACGGGGCGGTTACACCAAGCCCTACATCGTCACCGAGTCCGGCCCGGCCGGCGAGTGGGAGGTCCCCGACGACGCCAACGGCGTCCCGCGCGAGCCCACCGACCGGGCCAAGGCCGACGGTTACACCCGGGCCTGGAACTGCGTCACCGGACACCGGGGCGTCGCCCTCGGCGCGACCCTCTTCCACTACGGCACCGAGTACGACTTCGGCGGCATCTGGTTCAACCTGCTGCCCGCCGGACAGAAGCGGCTCTCCTACTACGCCGTCAAGCGGGCCTACGGCGGCGACACCTCCCGGGACAACACCCCGCCCGTCATCACCTCGTTCGGCGTCGAGGGCGACCCGGGCCGGGTGCCTGCCGGCAAGGACCTCGTCCTCACCGTGAACGTCACCGACCCCGACGGCGACACTCTCTCCCACGAGGTGCTGGCGAACAGCAACTACATCGACCAGAGCAGCCAGTTGACCCCGCTGCCCGTCACGAACCTCGGCGGCGGCCGGCTCCGGGTCACCGCGCCCGACCGGCCCGGCGTGTGGAAGCTGTACGTCAAGACCACCGACGGCAAGGGCAACGTCGGCGTCGAGACCCTCTCGGCGCGGGTCGTGCCGCCCCCGGTCGACGGCACCAACCTCGCCCTCGGCCGGCCGGCCACCGCCTCCTCGTACCAGGCGAGTTACGGCGACTGCCCCTGCACCGCGGCCAACGCGGTCGACGGCAACCTCGCCACCCGCTGGGCCAGCGACTGGAGCGACCCGCAGTGGCTCCGCGTCGACCTCGGCACCCGCACCACCTTCCGGCACGTCCAGCTCGTGTGGGAGACCTCGTACGCACGGTCCTACACCGTGCAGACCTCCGACGACGGGCAGAACTGGACCACCGTACGCACCGTCACCGGCGGCGACGGCGGAGTCGACGACCTCGACGTGACCGGCACCGGCCGCTACGTCCGCGTCCACGGCACCGAACGCGGCACCGGATACGGCTACTCGCTGTACGAGTTCGGCGTCTTCGGCTGACAGCGGCGCCGATACGCAGCGGTCGCGGGCGTACCCGTCGTCCGATTCGGCGCAGCCACAGTCGTCCCCGCCATCGATACGGCAGACCACAGGAGAGGGAGGGAGACCCCGGGTGGGGACGAGCGACGAGGAGACCGAGCGGCTGCTCGGCACGCTGGCACCGCGCACCCGCGCGCTGCTGCCCGGCGGCGCCACGACCTGGCGCACCCGCGCCGAACCGGCCGTCGGGCTTGGACCTTTGGTGCTGTCGGACGGGCCGGCCGGGATACGGGGGGAGGCGTGGGACGAGCGGGTCACCTCCCTCCTGCTGCCCTCCGCCACGGCGCTCGCCGCCACCTGGGACGAGGACCTGGTGGAACGCCTCGGCGGTCTCCTCGCCGCCGAGGCCCGCCGCAAGGGCGTCCACGTCGTCCTCGCCCCCAACCTCAACCTGCACCGCAGCCCGCTGGGCGGCCGGCACTTCGAGTGCTTCTCCGAGGACCCGGAGCTGACCGGCCGCACCGGCGCCGCCCTGATCCGTGGCATCCAGGCGCACGGCGTCGCCGCCACCGCCAAGCACTACGTCGCCAACGACTCCGAGACCGACCGGCTCACCGTCGACGTACGCGTCGGCGAACGGGCCCTGCGGGAGGTGTACCTCGCCCCCTTCGAGACGGCCGTCGCCGCCGGGGTCCGGCTCGTCATGGCCGCCTACAACGCGGTCGACGGCATCACCATGACCGCGAGCACCCTGCTCACCGACCCGCTCAAGACGGAATGGGGCTTCGACGGCGTCGTCGTCTCCGACTGGGGCGCCGTCCGCGACACCCACGCCACCGCACGCGCCGGGCTCGACCTCGCCATGCCCGGCCCGGAAGGCCCCTGGGGCGAGACCCTGGCCCGCGCCGTCGCCGCCGGGGAGGTGCCCGGTGCCGCCGTCGACGACAAGGTACGCCGCCTGCTGCGGCTCGCCGCCCACTGCGGCGCCCTCGGCCCGGGGCTGGGACTGGGGCCGGGGCCGGGGCCGGGACCGGACTGGGCGTCAGCCTCATCGCGCCCGGGGTCCGCCCCACCGCGCCCGGCGCGCACGCGGGGCGCGCGGGCCCTGTTGCGCCGTGCGGCTGCCGCGGGCGCGGTCCTGCTCGCCAACCGGGACGTCCTCCCCCTGGACGCCGACCGGCTCGGCACCGTCGCCGTCATCGGCGCGCACGCGGCCCGTACCCGGGTCCAGGGCGGCGGCAGCGCGGGTGTCTTCCCGCCGCGGCAGGTCTCCGTCCTGGACGGCGTCCGCTCCGCGCTGCGCGGCCGGGCCCGCGTCGTCCACGTCCCCGGCCCCCGCCCGGACGGCCCGCCGCCCCCGCTGGACGCCGACACCGCCACCGACCCGCGTACCGGACAACCCGGCGTCCTGCTGCGCCTGCTGGACGCCGACGGCGCCGAGCTGTACGCCGAACACCGGGGCGGGGGACGCCTTCTGGAGCCCCGCCTCGTACCCGGCGCGCACACCGTGGAGATCAGCGCCCGCCTGCGCCCCCGTACCGCGGGCCGCTGGACGCTGGGCGTCGCCGGATTCGGACGGATGAGCCTCAGCCTGGACGGACGCCCCCTGCTCGACGGCGACTTCCCGCCCGACACCGATGATCCCGCCGTCATCCACGTCGACCCGCCCGTCCGGTGCGCCACCGCCGAACTCGCCGTCGGACAGGACGCGTTGCTCGTCGCGCGCCGCCAACTCGCCCCCGGCACCGGCCGCGCCACCGTCGTCAGCGCCGCCCCGCCCGCCCCGGACACCGCCGACTGCCTCGACCAGGCTGCCCGCGCGGCCCGGTCGGCGGACGCGGCCATCGTGGTCGTCGGCACCACCGAGCACGACGAGTCCGAAGGCCACGACCGCACGAGCCTCGCCCTGGGCGCCGCCCAGGACGCCCTGGTACGCGCCGTCGCCGCCGCCAACCCCCGTACGGTGGCCGTGGTCAACAGCGGCGGCCCCGTCGAACTGCCCTGGCGCGAGGAGGCGGGCGCGGTCCTGCTCGGCTGGTTCCCCGGACAGGAGGGCGGCGCCGGACTCGCCGACGTCCTCTTCGGCCGGGCCGAGCCCGGCGGACGGCTGCCCACCACCTGGCCCGCCCGGCTCGCCGACGCCCCCGTCACCCGTGTCCGTCCGACCGGCGGACGACTCGACTACGCCGAGGGAGTGCACGTCGGACACCGGGGCTGGCTGCGCCGACACCGCACGCCCGCCTACTGGTTCGGGCACGGCCTCGGCTACACCACCTGGGCCTGGGAGGAGGTGCGGGTCGCGCCCGCCGTCCGCGCCGGCGACGACCTCACGGTGCGCGTGCGGGTACGCAACACCGGCACCCGGTCCGGACGCGAGGTCGTCCAGGTCTATCTGGCCCGCCCCGGCGGAGCCGTCGAGTACCCCGAGCGGTGGTTCGCCGGGTACGCGGCCGTGCACGCCGGTCCCGGCCGGACGGTGACGGCCCGGGTGCGGGTGCCGGCGCGGGCGCTGCGCCACTGGTCGGTGCGGGAGCACGCCTGGCGCACCGAACCGGGCCGCGTCCGGGTGCTGGCCGGGCGGTCGGCGGGGGATCTGCCGCTCACCACGGAGACGGAGGTGGTGGTTCCGGGGGCCGGGTAGGTGGGGCGAGCCTGCTCCGTGGCCGGGTAGGTGGGGCGAGCTTGCTCCGGGCCGGGTGAGGGGGCGGCGCTTGCTCCGGGGCCGGGCGAGGGGGCCGAGTCTGTTTCGGGGCTTGGGTCAGGGGGCCCGCGTCCGCCTCGGGGCTTGGGTGATGTGGAGGCCGGCCCCCGTTCCGTTCTGGGACCCGGGTCGGGAAGGCGACGTCACCTCCGGGGCCTGAGTGAGGGTCCGAGCCCGCTCCGGGCCCGGCCGATGGGGACCCGCGACCCGCCCCGGGGCCCGCGTGAGGGAGGGCCGAGCCCACCCCACGCCCCGCGTGAGGGAGGGCCGAGCCCATCCCAGGCCCCGCGTGTGAGGGAGGGCCGAGCCCATCCCAGGCCCCGCGTGAGGCGGGCGCACCCCGCCCCGGCCTGCGGGAGAGCGCTCTACCACGGCTGCCGTACGGCCGGTTAGGGTGCGGGCATGAGCAGACAGGCCCCGACCCTGGAGGACGTGGCGCGCGAGGCCGGCGTCTCGCGGGCCACCGTCTCCCGGGTGGTCAACGGCGTCCGCAACGTCGACCCCGCCATCCAGGACCTGGTCCGCCGGGCCATCGAACGCACCGGGTACGCGCCCAACCAGGCCGCCCGCCAGCTCGTCACCCGGCGCACCACCACCGTCGCCCTGGTCGTCTCCGGCGCGGGCGACGCCTCCGACGCGGAGCAGAACGCCTTCGCCACCCGGGTCTTCGCCGACCCGTTCTTCGGCCGTGTGGTCGGCGGGGTCGTCGGACACCTGCGTCCGCGTTCGATGCACCCGGTGCTCATGTTCGCCGAGACGCCCGAGGCACGCCGGGAGGTGGTGGCGTACCTGCGCCAGGGCGGCGCGGACGGCGCCCTCGTCGTCTCCACCCACCCCGAGGACCCGCTGCCCGAGCTGCTGGCCGACGCGCGGCTGCCCGCCGTCCTGTTCGCCCGGCCCGCTCGCCCCGTGCCGCTCAGCCACGTCGACCTCGCCCACCGCGACGGCGGGCGGCTCGCCGCGGACCACCTGCTGGCCCGGGGCTGCCGGCGGATCGGCACGGTGACCGGGCCCCTGGCGGTGCCCGCGAGCCGGGAGCGCCTCGCCGGGTTCCGGGAGACCCTGGCCATGCACGGGCACACCGGGGTGCCGGTGGCCGAGGGCGGCTTCACCGTCGACAGCGGCATGGCGGCGATGACCGAGCTGCTGGCCGAACACCCCGATCTGGACGGAGTGTTCACCGCCAACGACCTCATGGCACAGGGCGCCGTCCAGATCCTGCGCGAGCACGGGCGGCGGGTCCCCCGGGACGTCGCGGTGATCGGCTTCGACGACTCCAGCGTGGCCGTCACCTGCCGGCCCCGGCTGACCACCGTCCGCCAGCCGGTGGAGGAGATGGCGGCCACCATGGCCCGCCTCCTCGACGACCACATCAGGGGCGACCGCACCGAACCGGCGTCGGTGATCTTCGCCCCGGAGCTGGTGGTACGCGACTCGGCCTGACCGCCCCGGGCACGCGCGTCCCGGCCGGAGGGCCTGGTCAGCGGTCGGACACCCAACGGGCGTCGGCGGGCCAGGCGCCTTCGCCGACGAGGTGTTCCACGATCCGGAACGCCTCGTCGAGCGGGATGGTGTCCTCGTCCGGGTACTCGTCGTCCTGCCCGTTGGCGAGGACGTAGCCGTCGCTCCAGCCCTCGGCTCCCGGGTCCACCGCGTGCTCGCCGGGATCGCCCTCCCGGGCGAGGAGCACCACCATCGCGCGCTCGGTGTTCGTCACGACGGCCAGCGACCGTCCGGACGAACCGGTCAGCCACGTCTCCAGCCGCCCTCGGGCGATCCTCGCCCGAAGAACGTCCCGCACCGCCCCGGACGGCACGGTGGCGGGGCCGTCCTCCTCGATCACCCAGGATTCGCTCACGGCGACGACTGTCTCACGGCGGGCCGGGGAGACGGACCCCGCTCAGGCGTCCACGGGCGGCAGTTCGGGACGGAGCGCCGCCCGGAGCCGTTCGAACGCGGTGGGCAGCGGGCGGTGGGGGAGGAAGGCGCTGATCCGCCGGGCGCACTCCCGGGCGTCGGCGGTGGTGGTGTCGCACTCGATGTCGTACAGGCCGTGCGCGTGGACCCGTCCGTACTGACGGGCCGCGAGCCCGGCTGGGCGGTCACCGCGCGCCCGTTCACGCCGCTCCAACTCCTCAAGGGAGCAGCGCACCCCGACGAGGACGACGTCCCTCGGCGGGAAGAGACCGAGGCAGTCCGGCAGCCGCCAGTCCTCACTGAGGACGTGGTCCACCACCACGTTGTTGCCGCCCGCGGCCATTCCGGCGACGGCCCGGTGGTAGCCGCGCCAGGTGCGCCGCAGGATGCCGGGCAGCTCGGCGGGGTCGGCCTCCCCGCGGGTGCGCATCGCGTGGAAGGCGTCCACGGGCAGGTGGAAGTACGGCTCCTCCAGCACCGCCAGCAACTCCCGGGCGATGCTGGACTTGCCCGAACTGGACGTCCCGTTCAGGAAGATGATCAGTCCGCCGGAGGTATCGACCTCACCCCCGGCGGAGGCCGCCCCTCCTGCGGGGGCCGCGCTGGTGGCGCGGGCCTCGCTCCCGGCCGGGGACGGTATCTCGGCACTTACGGGCATACGAGCGGCTCCTCCGGTCGGCGGACGGTCCAGCATCATCGCGCACCGGAGGGGCGGGGACGCACCCGCCCCGGCGTGCGGTACGGATGGGGGCGCCTTTGACCCGGTGTCCCGTACGGGCGGGCACGCAGTGCTCCAACGTCCGCTGCGGCTGCGGGCGTACCTCCGGCATCCCATCCCGTACGGGCGCCGGGGCACACCCCTCCCGTACGGACATGGGACGCACCCCAAGGCCCTCCGTGACCCGGCGATCAGCCGTCCGGCGTGGCGCCCCGTCGCCCCGTGCCGGACAGGCGCCCCGTGCCGGACAGGCGTCCGTCGAGGGCCGTCCGCCAGGCCGGGGGCGGTGTGGGGGAGTCGGGTGGCGGGCGCCTGCCGCCGCGGGCGAAGAACGCGGCGAGCGGCAGGATCGCGGCGCCCACCGTCACCGCGTCCGGGCCGAGCCGTCCGAGCGCGATGCCGGTCCGGGCCGCCGGATGGCGCAGGGCCTGAGCGAGGGCGTGGGCGCGGACCGACTCCAGGAAGGCCGGGCCGAGTTGGAGACCGGCCCAGCCCCCGACGAGGACCCGCTCGGGCTGGAAGAGGTTGATCAGGTCGGCCAGCCCCGCGCCCAGGTACTCGGCGGTCTCGGCCAGCACCGCCGCCGCCACCGGGTCGGGTGCGCCACCGTTGACGGGCCGGGCGGCAGCCAGCATCGCGGTGAGCGCGGCCTCCTCACCGGCACCGGAGGGCGGCCGTCCGCCCGCCTCCCGCCAGCGCGCCAACAGCGCTTCCGCACCGGCGTACGCCTCCAGGCAGCCCCGCGCCCCGCACCGGCACCGGCGCCCCCGCACCCGTACCGTCAGGTGGCCCCACTCCACCGCGCGGCCCCGCTCCACCTCGTCGGCGACGACGCACGCGCCGACTCCGGAGCCGAAGAGGACCACCACGGCGTTGCGCGCCCCGCGACCGCCGCCGAACCACATCTCGGCCTGCCCCAGCGTCTTGGCGCCGTTGTCGACGAAGAGCGGCACGCCCTCGGGCAGCCGCCCCGAGCCGCGCAGCAGGGCCTCCAGCGGTACCGCGTCCCAGCCGATGGTCTGGCCGTGCACGACGGCGCCCCGGGCGGTCCGCTCCACGATGCCGGGCACACCGACGCCGACGCCCAGCAACTCGCCCTCCACCGGCCCGGCTTGGCCCGCCGAGCCGACCTGCTCCACTGCCCCCGCTCGCCCCGCCGAGCCGACCTCCTTCCCCGGACCCACGCGCCCCGCCGCACCCCCCAGACCCGCCACACCCCCCTGCCCCACACCCCCTACAGCCCCAGCCTCCTCACCCCCCACCGCCTCGGCCACCCCCACCGCCCCCAGCACCTCCGCCACCCCGTCCAGGATGTGCCCCGCGACCACGTCGACGTCGTACGTGCGGGTGCCATGACCCGGCAACGGGCGTTCCGCGCGGGCCAGTTCGACCATGGTCAGGTCGAACAGCTCGACGCGGACCCGCGTTTCGCCGACGTCGACGCCGATCAGGCGGCCCCGGCCGGGCACGATCCGCAGCAGGGTGCGCGGCCGGCCGCCGTCCGTGCCGAGGCTGCCCGCCTCCTCCACGACGCCGTCGGCCAGCAGTTCGGCCACCACGTTGCTGACGGAACCCGAACTCAGCCCGGCCGCGGGGCCGAGGGCGAGCCGGCTCATCGGCCCGTCGAAATACAACCGTTGCAGAACGGCGGTGCGGCTCTCCCGCCGCAGGTCACGGACGGTCCGCCCGCGGTGACTGGCCATCCGGCCCCCTCCTGTACGGCCCCGACCGCCCGCCGACCGTGCGCGGGCCCTTGACGGGCCCTTCTCCCGGGGTTTAACTCACGTCCTAAATTAAGCCATGAGGGGCTTCGGGAAGCGAACGGGGACTCCGCCGCCTCCCGCCAGCCGTCCTCGGACTTCTCGACTCCCGGAAAGGGACCCAGAAGCCATGCGCAGCATCCGAGCCGCGGCCGTAGGCGCCGTCACCCTGTCTCTCGCTCTCGCCGCGTCGGCCTGCGGAGGGGGCTCCGCCACCGGCGGCGGGTCCGGCGACTCGCCCAAGACGCTGACCTACTGGGCCTCCAACCAGGGCGCCAGCATCGAGGTCGACAAGAAGGTGCTCCAGCCCGAACTCGACAAGTTCGAGAAGGAGACCGGCATCAAGGTCAAGCTGGAGGTGGTCCCCTGGTCCGACCTGCTCAACCGCATCCTCACCGCCACCACCTCCGGCCAGGGCCCCGACGTCCTCAACATCGGCAACACCTGGAGCGCCTCCCTCCAGGCCACCGGCGCGCTGCTGCCCTGGGACGGGAAGAACTTCGACGCGATCGGCGGCCGGGACCGCTTCGTGGACTCGGCGCTCGGCTCGACCGGCGTCCAGGGCGAGGACCCCGCGGCGGTGCCGCTGTACTCGATGGCGTACGCGCTCTACTACAACAAGAAGATGTTCGCCGACGCCGGCATCAGCGAGCCGCCGGCCACCTGGGACGAACTCGTCGAGACCGGACGGAAGATCTCGAAGGACGGCGGCAAGTGGGGCCTGGGTGCGGAGGGTTCCAACCTCTCCAACAACATCCACCAGGTCTTCGTCCTCGGCAAGCAGCACGGCGCCGACTTCTTCACCGCCGACGGCAAGCCCGACTTCACCTCCGACGGAGCCGTCGCCGCCGTCAAGCAGTACGTCGACCTGATGGCCAAGGACAAGGTCGTGGCGCCCGGCAACGCCGAGTACGCGCAGAACCAGTCCCTGAGCGACTTCGCCAAGGGCAAGACGGCGATGGTGCTGTGGCAGACCGCCTCGGCCACCTTCAAGTCCCTGGGCATGAAGGACGACGAGTGGGGCGTCGCCCCCGCCCCCGTCCCCTCCGGCGCCCCCGGCACCGGCAAGGCCACCAACTCCATGGTCGCCGGCATCAACCTGGCCGTCTTCAAGAACACCCACAACCGCGACGGCGCCACCGAGTTCGTGAAGTTCATGACCAGCGACGCCGAGCAGAAGATCCTCAACCAGGCGTACGGCTCCATCCCGCCGGTCAAGGCGGCCCAGGCGGACCCGGCCTTCGGCGCCCCCTCCACCGCCGTGCTGCGCGAGACCCTCGCCACCAGTGCCGCCGCGCTGCCCCAGGTGCCCGACGAGTCGCAGTTCGAGACCGCGGTCGGCACCGCCGTCAAGGAGCTGTTCGCCGACGCCGCCGCGGGCCGCGCGGTGACCACCGAGTCGGTCAAGGCCCGGCTCGCCAAGGCCCAGCAGCAGATGCTGGCGAAGTGAGCGGACCGGCGACCACGACCACGGACCCCGCCATGACCACCACGACCGCCACGGCCCGGCCGGGCGCGCGGGCGGCCGGCACGGGCACCCCCGGGGCGGCGCGCGGAGGCCGCCGCCCCGGCCGCCTGCGCCGCATCGGCCTGCCCTACCTGCTGCTCCTGCCCGCCCTGCTCCTCGAACTCCTCGTCCACCTGGTGCCGATGGTCATCGGCATCGTGATGAGCTTCAAGGAGCTGACCCAGTTCTACATCCGGGACTGGGGCACGGCCCCCTGGACCGGCCTCGACAACTACCGGGTGTCGGTGGACTTCGACGCCCCCGTCGGCGAGGCGCTGCTCCACTCCTTCCTGGTCACCTGCGTCTTCACCGTCCTGTCGGTCGGCCTGTGCTGGCTGATCGGCACGGCGGCGGCCGTCTGCATGCAGGACGCCTTCCGCGGCCGGGGAGTGCTGCGCGCCCTCTTCCTCGTCCCGTACGCGCTGCCCGTCTACGCGGCCGTCATCACCTGGGCGTTCATGTTCCAGCACGACAACGGGCTGGTGAACCACGTCCTGCACGATCAGCTCGGCCTCACCGACAAGCCCTCCTTCTGGCTGATCGGCGACAACAGCTTCATCGCCCTGCTGGTCGTCTCGGTGTGGAAGGGCTGGCCGTTCGCCTTCCTCATCGTCATGGCGGGGCTCCAGAACATCCCCCGCGAGCTGTACGAGGCCGCCGCCCTGGACGGCGCCGGCACCTGGCAGCAGATCCGCCGCATCACCCTGCCGTCGCTGCGCCCGGTCAACCAGGTCCTCGTCCTGGTCCTGTTCCTGTGGACGTTCAACGACTTCAACACGCCCTACGTCCTGTTCGGCAAGGCGGCCCCGGAGGCCGCCGACCTGATCTCCATCCACATCTACCAGTCGTCGTTCGTCACCTGGAACTTCGGCACCGGCTCCGCCATGTCGGTCCTGCTGCTGCTCTTCCTGCTCCTGGTGACCGGCGTGTACCTGTTCCTGACGTCGAGAGGGAGGAAGACGGCCGATGTCTAGCACCCTGCCGGCCGAACGCCCGCCGCTCACCCGCCCGAAGGCGCCGGCCCGCTCCCCGATGGCGGCGCCGCGCTCCTTCCTGTGGACCCGCCGCGTCTTCCTGACCCTGCTGACCGGCTTCGTGCTGCTGCCGGTGTACGTGATGGTCTCCAGCTCGCTCAAACCGCTCCAGGACGTCTCCGGCGAGTTCCGCTGGCTGCCGAGCGGGCTGACGATCCGCCCGTACATCGACATCTGGTCGACGGTCCCGCTCGCCGACTACTTCGTGAACTCCCTCATCGTGGCGGGCGCGGCCACCGTCTGCTCGGTGGTGATCGCGGTCTTCGCGGCCTACGCCGTCAGCCGCTACGACTTCCGGGGCAAGCGGGTCTTCTCGGTGACGGTCCTGTCGACCCAGATGTTCCCCGGCATCCTCTTCCTGCTGCCCCTGTTCCTCATCTACGTGAACATCGGCAACGCCACCGGCATCGCCCTGTTCGGCTCGCGCGGCGGGCTGATCCTCACGTACCTGACCTTCTCCCTGCCCTTCTCCATCTGGATGCTGATCGGCTACTTCGACTCGGTGCCGCGCGATCTGGACGAGGCGGCCATGGTGGACGGCTGCGGGCCGCTGCGCGCGCTGATCAGCGTCGTGGTCCCGGCGGCCGTCCCGGGGATCGTCGCGGTCGCCGTCTACGCCTTCATGACCGCGTGGGGCGAGGTGCTGTTCGCCTCGGTGATGACCAACGAGACGACCCGCACCCTCGCGGTCGGCCTCCAGGGCTACTCGACCCAGAACGACGTCTACTGGAACCAGATCATGGCCGCCTCCCTGGTGGTCAGCGTGCCCGTGGTGGCGGGCTTCCTCCTTCTCCAGCGTTACCTGGTCGCCGGCCTGACCGCCGGAGCCGTCAAGTGACCGCCCCTCCCACGGCCACGTACCGCCGGGCCGCGACCGGCCTCCGGACGGCCGGCCACGCTCCGCCGGTCGGCGGCCCGGTCGGCGGCCTGCACGGCGGCCCGATCAGCGGCCCGCACGGCGGCCCGACCGCCAACCGCCCCCCGTCCGACCGCCGGTGGCCACCAGCCGCCGGACGGCCGGTGATCCGGCCCGACCCGCCCCGGCGGCCACGAGCCGCCCAGCGACCCACCCCGTGACAACGAGAGGAACCCCGTGACCATCGACCTCGCCGCACTCCCGCACGACTTCCTGTGGGGCACGGCCACATCGGCGTACCAGATCGAGGGAGCCGTGGCGGAGGACGGCCGTTCGCCGTCGATCTGGGACACCTTCTCGCACACCCCCGGGAAGATCGACAACAACGACCACGGCGATGTCGCCTGCGACCACTACCACCGCTGGCCCGAGGACATCGACCTGATGCGCCGGCTCGGCACCAACGCCTACCGCCTGTCGGTCGCCTGGCCCCGGGTCCGGCCGGGCGGGGACGGCCCCGTCAACGACAAGGGCCTCGACTTCTACGACCGGCTCATCGACGGCCTGCTGGAGGCCGGCATCACCCCGTCCGTCACCCTCTACCACTGGGACCTGCCGCAGGCGCTCCAGGACCGGGGCGGCTGGCCCGAGCGGGAGACCGCCGAGCACTTCGCCGCGTACGCCTCGGCCGTCGCCGCCCGCCTCGGCGACCGGGTCGGCCACTGGGCCACCCTCAACGAGCCCCTCTGCTCGGCGTGGATCGGCCACCTCGACGGCGTGATGGCGCCCGGCTGGACCGATCTGACGGCGGCCGTGCGCGCCTCGTACCACCTGCTGCTCGGCCACGGGCTGGCGATGGCCGCGATCAAGGCGGAGGCCCCCGGTGCCCAGGTGGGGATCGTCAACAACCTCTCCACCATCCACCCCGCCACCGACCGCGACGAGGACCGGGCCGCCGCCCGGCGCATGGACGGCCACACCAACCGCTGGTGGCTCGACCCGGTCCACGGCCGCGGCTTCCCCGCGGACATGCGCGAGGTGTACGGCGTCGAACTCCCCGAGAAGCCCGGCGACATGGACCTCATCGGCACCCCGCTGGACTGGCTCGGCCTCAACTACTACTTCCCGCAGACCGTCGCCGACGACCCCGCTGGACCGGCCCCCCACGTCCGTACCGTCCGCCGCGTCGGCGTCCCGCGCACCGGCATGGACTGGGAGATCGACGCCGGCGGCCTGGAGGCCCTGCTGATCCGCCTCGCCGAGGAGTACGGCGCGCGGAACCTGTACGTCACGGAGAACGGCTCCTCGTTCCCCGACGAGACGGGCCCCGACGGGGCGGTCGAGGACCCGCGGCGCGCGGAGTACCTCGTCTCCCACCTGGCCGCGTGCGCCTCGGCGGCCCGCAAGGGCGTCCCGCTGAAGGGCTACTTCGCCTGGTCGCTGCTGGACAACTTCGAGTGGGCGTACGGCTACGACAAGCGCTTCGGCCTGGTCCACGTCGACTACGCGACCCAGGCCCGCACCGTCAAGGCCAGCGGCCGGCGGTACGCGGAGATCATCCGCGAGGCCCGCCGGGCGCGGCCCGAGGCCGCCTGACCGCGGCCCGCCAGACCCCGGGGCGGGCGTGGATGCGGGAGTCCGCGTCCGTCCCGGGCACCACCACCGCTGAGCCGCCTGAGCCGCCTGAGCCGCTTGAGCCGCCCGAGGCCCCTGAGTGACAGGTGCATGACATTAATTCGGTCATCGTGCAGAGGAGAGCCGCATGTCATCCCGTGCATCCCGTACGTCCAGTGCGAACCGTGCGTCCCGCACGTCCAGTGCGACCAGTGAGACCCGTGCGACCAGTGAGACCCGTGCGTCCCGCACGTCCCGTACGTCCCGCACCGTCCTGACCGCCCTCGCCGCGCTGGGCCTGCTCGCGGCCGGTCCCGCCCTCGCCGGCCCCGCGTCGGCCCGGCCCGCCGGTGTCTCGGCCGTCGCCTGGGACACCGACCGCGCCGGCGCCGCCTACGCCGCCACCCCCTCCGCCGTCACCGCCTCCGGCAGCGAGAACGCCGGCACCGGCCCCGGCCTCGCCTTCGACGGAGACGGCGCCACCCGCTGGTCCAGCGACTTCGCCGACAACGCCTGGCTCCGCGTCGACCTCGGCGGCGTCCTGCGCGTCGACCGCGTCGTCCTGGACTGGGAGGCGGCCTACGGCAAGCGCTACGTCCTGGAGGCGTCGCGCAACGGCACCGACTGGACGCCCTTCTACACCGAGACCGCCGGCACCGGAGGACGGGTCACCGCCCACACCCACCCCCAGGAGGTGACGGCCCGCTACGTCCGCATGCGCGGCATCGAACGTGCCACCCCCTACGGCTACTCCCTCTGGTCCTTCCAGGTCTACGGCGGCGAACCGGCCCCCGCCTCCACCACCCGGACCAACCTCGCCCTGCACCACCCCGCGTACGCCAACTACTACCAGCACGCCGGGAACTCCCCGGCCTACGTCACCGACGGCGGCTGGCCGGCCGACCTCCGGGGCGACGTCACCCGCTGGGCCAGCGACTGGAACGCCGACCGGTGGGTCGCCGTCGACCTCGGCGCCCCCTCCGTCATCGACACCGTCGACCTGTACTGGGAGGCGGCCTACGCCGTCGACTACGAACTCCAGGTCTCCGACGACAACCGCTCCTGGCGCACCGTCCACCGCCCCTCGGCCGCCGAGGTCGCCGCCCGCCGGGCCGACGTGACCTCCCCCGGCGAGGCCGCCGGCCGCCACGACTCGGTACGGCTCGCCCAGCCGGCCACCGGCCGCTACGTCCGCATGCTCGGCAAGGAACGCCGCTCCTTCCACAACCCGGCCCCGGCCACCGCCCAGTTCGGCTACTCCCTCTACGAGTTCCAGGTCTGGGGCACCGGCGGCAGCGCCGCAGCGGCGTACCCGCCCCTGCCCGCCGAACAGCCCGGCGCCTACCGCACCACCTTCTTCGACGACTTCACCGGCCCGTCGCTGGACCGCTCGAAGTGGCGTGTGGTGCGCACCGGCACCGAGATGGGCCCGGTCAACGGCGAGTCCCAGGCGTACGTCGACTCCCCGGACACCCTCCGCACCGAGAACGGCTCGCTGCTCCTGCGCGCCCGGCACTGCAAGGGCTGCACCCAGGCGGGCGGCACCACCTACGACTTCACCTCCGCCCGCATCGACACCAACACCCGTTTCGACTTCACCTACGGCCGGGTCAGCGCGCGGATGCGGCTGCCGGTCGGGGACGGCTTCTGGCCCGCCTTCTGGCTGCTGGGCAGCAACGTCGACGATCCGTCCGTCTCCTGGCCGGCCTCCGGCGAGACCGACATCATGGAGAACATCGGCTACGGCGACTGGACCAGCACCGGCCTGCACGGCCCCGGCTACTCGGCCGACGGGAACGTGGGCGAACGGCAGGTGTACCCCGGCGGCGGCCGGGCCGACCAGTGGCACACCTACGCCGTGGAGTGGACGCCGACCGCCATGCGGTTCCTCGTCGACGACCGCGTCGTGCAGGAGACCACCCGCAACAAGCTGGAGTCCACGCGCGGCGCCTGGGTCTTCGACCGGAACCAGTACGTGATCCTCAACCTGGCCCTGGGCGGCGCCTACCCGGCCGGCTGGAACCAGGTCACCAGCCCGTACTGGGGCCTGCCGCAGTCCAGCGTGGACCGCATCGCGGCCGGCGGAGTCCAGGCCGAGGTGGACTGGGTACGGGTGGAACAGAAGGGCTGAGGCCGTCCGGCAACTCCTGCCTCCTCCTTCGGTACGTCGGGACGTCGGGACGTCGAGAGCGGGCGTACGGGGCGAGGGGGCGTACGGGGCGGAGGCGGCGGCCGGGTCCGGGGTGGCTCCCCGGCCCGGCCGTCCGGTCAGGCGTCCGCCAGCAGGGCGCCGACCGCCTCCGCCGCCCCGGGATGCCGGGCGGTCAGCACCGCCCCCGCCGTGCCCGTGCCGGTGCTCGCCCAGCCGCCCTCGCAGCCGAGCAGCGCCGCGACCGCGTCGCAGGTGGCCGGATACCGGGTCGCCGGCACCGCTCCCCGGGCCCCCGCCCCGGCCGGGCCGGTGCTCGCCCAGCCGCCCTCGCAGCCCAGCAGCTCCGCCACCGCGTCGCACGCCGCCGGATGTGCCGCGAGCAGCGCCACGCCCCGAGGACCGGCGGACGCGGCCCGGCCGGTGCCGGGGGGCAAGGACGGCGACCGCCACGGCGGCACCCACGCGTCCAGCGCCTCCAGCCGGCCCGGGAAGATGCGCCCCGCCTCGCGGATCAGCAGCGGCGCCAGCTCGGCCGCCCCCGACCGCAGCGTGGTGATCAGCAGCGGCAGCCACGGCAGCAGCACCGCGTCCGGCAGCCGCCCGAAGGCGTTCGACACCGCCTCCACCACCACGTCCGCCAGCCCCGGCACCGGCTCCAGTGCGTGCACGAACCCGCTGAGATAGCGCGGGTAGGCGGGGACCACCAGCGGATTGTCCAGCAGCTCGCCGCACCGCGCGCGCAACTCCTCCCGGGACAACGTGCCGAGCTGCACCTGCGCCGCCCACAGCAGCGCCGTCTTCGCGGGCTCCTCCGGATGCGACTGGGCCACCGACAGCTCCAACTGGGCCCGGTCACAGCCGAGCGACAGCGCCAGCGACTCCATGCCGAACAGGAACCCGAGCATCGCCGCGACCTGCCTCACCGTCGCGTCCTGGTCCCGGAACGCCGTCGGCAGCAGCGTGCAGTAGTGCGCGTACCCCGTCTTCACGAAGGACTCGATCCAGGCCGGCAGCACCGGCTCACCGGTCCGGTAGTACGCGAGCAGGGAGCGCACCCGGCGCAGCACCTCCGGCGCCCCGTCGACGCTGCGCTCGGTGGCCAGCACCTTCAGCGCGTGCGCGCCGAGTTCGTCGGCGAGACGGCCGCCGCGCAGGTACAGCACGGCGTCCTCCACGGCGGCCAGCACGGTCGCCGTCGTCGCCTGCGGCCCGTACGCCTCGCGCCGCAGCCGCTGCTCCAGGACCTGTTCGAGGCTGACGCCCTCGTAGCCCAGTTCGATCAGGGAGCGCTGGTGGGTGCCGATGGCCACGTCCCAGGACTCCTGGATCGACCGCTCGCCGAGCCGCCGCTCGCCCATGATGGGGCGGGCCGCGCCGTGCGGCAGCAGCCGCCGCAGCATCCACAGCACGTCGGAGCAGGCCCGCAGCTCCGGCCGGGACACCATGTCGAGCAGGGCCCGCTGCACACCGCGCTGCTGGAGCTTCAGTCCCAGGGGTGCCAGCCGGTCGTGCACGTCCCGGGCGAGCGGCGGCAGGGCCTCGTACCCCACCCGGCCGATCCGGTCGCCGCCCATCAAGATCTCGACCAGCCGCCGCACGTCCCGCCGCCCCGGCACGGCGTCCTTCTCGATGCAGGTGACCGCCGCGTCCTGGAAGTCGTACGGCGTCGGCTTGGCCCGGTCCCGCAACCCGGCGAGCAGGATCGACGTCTCGAAGACCGCGATGGCGTCGGCGGTCGAGGCGAGGTAGCCGCTTCGCCGGGCCGCGCGGACGATCTCCACCGACCAGCCCAGCAGTTCGGCCTCGTCCAGCCCGTCCAGCACCGGCGGCCGGCGCAGGAACCCGGAGAGCCGGTCGGGCGCGGCCGGCTCTCCGGCGCCGGTCGCGGGGGCGATCGCTGCCGGTGACGCGGTACGGGGGGCGAGCGCGGCCGGGGCGGTCTTCTTCGCCGGCGCCTTCCTCTTCGTACCGTCCTGGCCCGCCAGCCGGTACGGACGCACCCGGGTGCGCTTCAGGCTCTTCGTCCACTGGGTCGAGGCGATCGACACCGACCCCGCGGCGAGGCCGAATTGCGCCTCGATCGCCGCGTTGCTGGACGGGATGAGCCCGTACTGCCACGTCGTCCCCGTCCGCGGGGAGACCGAGAAGGCGCCGGCCGTGCCGTCCACGCCGAACTCCTCGACGCGGCTGGCCGCGTGGAACGCGCCGCACACGTACACACACTCCGCCGGATCGGCGCCGGAGGCCGCCAGGTGCTCGCGCATCCGCGTCCACATGTACCGCTCGCGGTCCTCGTCGATCCGGACGCGCTCCCCGTCGCCGGGCGCGAGCCGCCGGAAGAGGCTGCCGATGAGGAACATGACCTGGCGGTAGGTGTCGTGGTCGCTGCTCGCGAGCGGTACCTCCACGTACTGGTGCCACCACTCCGACCAGTGCCGCACCCGGCCGTGGCGCAGCAGGTGCTCCTCCAGCTCGGCGAAGCGGGGCCTGAGGTCGCCGATCTCCACGCCGACCGCCTCGCCGTGCAGCGCGGCCTCCGCGTCGCCGGGCTCGGGCAGGCGCGGTTCCGGCTCGTGGCGCGGGTCCCACTGGAAGACGTGGTCGGCCGAGCGGTCGACGAGGACCAGCTCCACGCCCGGGGTGTCCAGGGCGTACGCGATGGCCTGGTACTCGGCGGACGCCTCCGTCATCGGCGCGATCACCGACAGCGGCGCCCACTCCGCCGGGAAGCCCTCGACCTGCCCGGCGAACGCCTGCACCGCCACCGGCAGCCGGCAGTTGCGCAGCTCGGTCAGGAGCGGCGCCATGTCCTCGCACAGCTCCAGGTACACCACCTTCGGCTGCTTCTCGCGCAGCCGCCGGGCCATGGCGAGCGCCGAGGCGGGGGAGTGGTGGCAGACGGGGAAGATCTCCAGCGGCTCGCGCACCGCGCGGTCGACGTCGTCCACCATGCCGAGGAGGATGCCTTCCAGGGCGTCCGGCCCGCCCGCGAAGGCGGACGCCGCCTCCTGGAGCTGTCCGCGCAGCGCGTCGAAGGCGCCGTCCCGGGAGCCGGTCACGACAGCGTGGCGATCGCGTCGCGGCCGCCCTCCAGGAACTCCGGCCAGGAGCCGCCCTCTTCCTTGCTGCGCGGTTCGACGACACCGTGCAGGTACTTGTTGAGGATGGCCAGGTCCTCCGGCTCGCGGCGGGTGAGCGAGCCGACCAGCGAGGAGGCGAGCGTGCGGGCGCTCAGGGCGCGTTCGCCGAAGAAGTTGCCATGCAGCACCGCGTCCTCCAGCACGCCGATCTGCTCGGCCGTCGACAGGGCCGACTCCAGCTTCTCGTCGTTGCTGCCGGCCGCTGCGGCGGAGGCCCGCAGGTCCGCGAAGCTCTGGAGCAGCACGTCGAGCAGGGTCGGGGGCACGTCCAGGTCGATCGAGTGGCGGCGCAGCAGCTCCTCGGTGCGGAAGCGGACGATCTCCGCCTCGCTCTTCTTGTTGGTCACGACCGGGATGCGGACGAAGTTGAAGCGGCGCTTGAGCGCGGACGACAGGTCGTTGACGCCCCGGTCGCGGCTGTTGGCGGTGGCGATGATCGAGAACCCGGGCTTGGCGAAGACGATGTTGTCGTCACCCTCGCCGCTGCCCAGCTCGGGGACGGAGATGTACTTCTCGGACAGGATCGAGATCAGCGCGTCCTGCACATCGCTGGTGGAGCGGGTCAGCTCCTCGAAGCGGCCGATGGCGCCCGCCTCCATCGCCGTCATGATCGGCGAGGGGATCATCGACTCCCGCGACTGCCCCTTGGCGATCACCATGGAGACGTTCCAGGAGTACTTGATGTGGTCCTCGGTGGTGCCGGCCGTGCCCTGCACCACCAGGGTCGAGTTGCGGCTGATCGCGGCGGAGAGCAGCTCGGCCAGCCAGCTCTTCCCGGTGCCGGGGTCGCCGATGAGCAGCAGACCGCGGTCGGAGGCGAGGGTGACGATCGACCGCTCGACGAAGCTCCGGTCGCCGAACCACTTCTGCGCGATCTCCCGGTCCAGGCCGTCGGCGCGCTCGGAGCCGAGGATGAACAGGCGCACCATCTTGGGGGACAGGCGCCAGGAGAAGGGCTTGGGGTTGTCGTCGATCGACTCCAGCCAGTCGAGCTCCTCCGCGTACTTGATCTCGGCGGGGGCACGCAGCAGGTCGGACATGAGGGGCCTTTCCGTTCGCTGATCACCCGTCGGGGTCCGTGGGTGATCCGTGGGTGATGGGTGGGTGATCGATGGGTGATCAGGTGAGAAACGTCTTGAGTTCGTGTACGAGCTTTTTGATGTGTCCGGAGATCACCGGCGTGCCCTGGTCCTTGAACCGCTCCCGGAACCACGGGTTGACGCTGCCGCGCCCCGAACTGGTCACCGAGCCGACCGGGATGAACTTCGCCCCCGAGCGGTGGACGGCGGCCATGGAGTCGAACAGCTCCTGGCCCCGCCATTCGTAGAAGTCGGAGATCCACACCACGACCGTGTTGCGCGGCTCGGCGATCTTCGGCTGGGCGAGGGCCATGGCGACCGTGCCGTCGGTGCCGCCGCCGAGCTTGGTGCGCAGCAGCGTCTCGAACGGGTCGTGCGCCCAGGGCGTGAGGTCCAGCGCCTGCGTGTCATACGCGATCAGGTGGACGTCGACCTTGGGCAGACCGGCGAAGATCGACGCCAGGATGGTGCAGTTGACCATCGAGTCCACCATCGAGCCCGACTGGTCCACGACGACGATCAGCCGCTGGGGCGTGGTCTTGCGGCTGGTGTGCCGGTAGTAGAGGCGGTCGACGTAGAGCCGCTCCTCCTCCGGGCTCCAGTTGGTGAGGTTCTTCCAGATGGTGCGGTCCAGGTCCAGGTTGCGGAAGACCCGCTTGGGCGGCACGGACCGGTCGATCTCGCCGACCGTGGCCTTCTCCACCTGGGTGCGCAGCACCGCGCCGACCTCGTCGACATAACGGCGGATCAGCGCCTTGGCGTTGGCGAGGGCGACGCCGGAGAGGTTGTCCTTGTCGCGCAGCAACTGCTCGATCAGGGACATGCTCGGCGTCAGCCGCGAGGCCAGGTGCGGATCGGCCAGCACCTCGCGCAGGCGCATGCGCCGGACGAGGTCGCCCTCGATGGAGCCCAGCTCCGGGCCGATCGCCGGGATCAGCCGGCCGAGGTCGGGCAGCGGGCCGCCCACACCGGTGCCGGTCGGGCCGGCTCCGCCGGCGGCCCTGGGGCCCCGGCCGCCGCGCAGCTCGCCGGGCCGGCAGCCCAGCGCCCGCTCCAGCCAGCCCGCGTCCGCCTGCCAGCGGGCCAGTTGACCGGCGGTGACAGTGCCGGGCCGGGCGGCGAACACGTTGAGCAGGACCTTGGAGGCGAGCGCCGCGTGCCGCACCTCGGCGGCCCGGTCGCGGTGGCCGTCCTCCTCCGGCTCGGGCGTCATCAACCCGTCCAGCTCGGCGGCCAGCTCCGGATGCCGCTGCACGACGGAGTCGACGGAGGCGTCCGGGTCGAGCAGCGCGGGCGGCAGGCCGATGTCCTCGACCACGGCGAGGCTCGCCGACTCCAGTGCGGCCTGCTCCTCGCCGTCGAAGAGGCGGGCCAGCAGCCGCCAGTAGAGCACTTGGCGCCGGTTGTCGTGGGGGTCGGGTGTGGGGTTCGTGCCGTTCGGGGTGTTGGGCGTGGGGTCCGCGCCGGTCGGGGGTTTGGGCGTGGGGTCCGTACTGCTCGGGGTCTCGGGCGTGGGGCCCGTGCCGTTCGGGGTGTTGGGCGTGGAGCCCGCACCGCTCGGTGTCTCCGGCGTGGAGCCCGCGCCGCTCGGGCTCTCGGGCGCGGGGCCGGCGCTGTTCGGGGTCTCGGTCATTTCCGCAGCAGCTTTCCGGCGCGCTCGCGCAGTACGGTGACGGCGTCGGTGGCGGCCTTCTCCGCCCGCGCCCCCGCCTTGTCGGCGGTGCCCCCGGCCCAGGCTCCGGCGTGGACGGCGACGGGCTTCTTGCGCACGGTCCGCTCGACGGCCAGCGGCTGGAGGCGGAACTCCCCGGCGTCCCAGCGCAGCAGCCCGAGGCAGGCGGCGGACCCCGCGACCGCCTCCGGCGTGAGCGGGCCGGCCGCCGGCACCCGGTCGGCGTCCACGGCCAGCCGCTCCCCGGCGACCAGGAACGCGAGCCCGTCCTCGTCCTCCTGGACTCCGTACCCCTCCAGCAGCACCGGTACGGCGATGCGCGCCGGATGCCGGTCCAGCGGCGCCGTCACGCAACCGGAGGCGGCTGGCAGCGCCACCCGGGCCGTGACGAACGCGTCGGCGCTCTCGCCCGCCCGCGCCCGCGCGTCGTCCCAGAGCAGATCGCCCTCGGCGGTGACGGGCATCGCGTCCAGCTCCATGGCGCGGCCCTCGCCCAGGGCGCCCAGCAGGGACATACGGGGCCGCAGCACCTGCCACAACCCGGCCCCGACCACCGTGTCGGGCTTCGGCGCGGACACCGAGGCCCGCACCAGCCGCGACGCGGTCCCGTCCGCCGGCTCGAACACCGCGTGCACCTGCGCCTGTACGGCGGTGGCGTGCTCCTGGACGTCCACGCCGAGGGGCAGCAGACGGCCGCTCACCTCGGTGACGGGGGTGAGACGGGCCGCCCCCGGCAGCGTCAGCAGCATCCCCCGCGTCCACAGATCGGCCCAGCGGCGCACCGGAACGCGCTCCAGGGTCGCCCCCGGACAGGAGGCGGCCAGCTCGGCCGCGAACCCGTCGAGCAGCGTGGCCAGTCGGCGCAGCGCCGGATCGGACAGCATCGCGGAGACGACGGGCGCGGCCCCGGCCACCGTCTCGTGATCCATGCCCCGCCACCCGACGCGCGCCAGATCACAGAGCCAACCCCGTGCGGCACCAAGCAGGTTGACCCCGAGCGCGTCATCGCCACCGCCGCCCGGCACGGCTTCCCGCTCCGGGGCGACCGGCCGTCCGACGACCTCGGCCACCCGGGCCGACAGCGCGTCGTGGACGGACCCGAGCAGCGCCGTACGAGCCCCGGCGAGCGCGGTGAAGTGGTCCTCGCCCGCGACCCCGGCGGCCGTCTTCTCGGCGGCCTCCGCGACCCGCGCGGCCAGGGGCGACGCGGCGAGGGCGTCCGCGAGCCCGGTCAGCCCCGCGGCCTGCCGCGGCTGCGGGCGCAGCAGCCCGTCCACGAGGGCGTCGTCGAAACCGTCCACCGCGGCGAGGGCCTCGTCCAGGCCGTCGACGGCGTCGGTGAGCAGATCGGCACGCATCAGGCCACCGCCCTCGTCGTCGGGAACCAGTGCATCTCGGGCAACGGGGCCGTGACCGGCTCCAGTTCGAGGTAGGAGAGATGCCGCAAGAAGCGGCTGAACACCTGCGCCGCCGCCGACCGGTCGCCCGGCGAGGGCAGCGCGGCCGTCATCACGGAGGTGATCGCCTGCGCGTCCGGCTCGCCGCCCTCGGCCACCTCGGCCTTCAGATACCGGGCCACGCGCCCGGCCCCGTACTGCAGCACGGCCTCGCCGATCAGCGCCCGTATGTGGTTGCAGAACGTGCCCCGGGCGCCCCCGCACGGCCGGTTGTTGTTGGTGCTGCACGAGAACGCATACGTCCCGGCCTCCACGGAGGACACGTACACCCGCCCGATGTCCGACCCGCTGGACACCACCCCCTGCAAGCGCCCGTCGGCCAGCTCGACGAACGGCACCTTGGCCAGCTTCCGCGCCCTCGCGGGCGGCACCATCCGCACCCCGCTCGACCTCTCCCACCCCGACACGACACACCACTCCCAAGCACACCAAAGGGGATGTTCCCGCCACTTCGGCGGAACGAGATCGAACTTATCGGCGACCACTGACAACGAGTCCGCGACCGCCCCCGACCGGCCTCGATAGGCTGACGGACGCCGGGCCCGACACGCGGGGTCCGGCGGTTCCGCAGACGTGTTCCCGCGGCCGGCCGAGACCCGGTTGCCCGTGATTCCGTGTACGGAGGAGTGCTCGTGACCGCTGCCGGCATACCCAGGCCCCCCATCGACACCCGCAGGCCCCACCCCGCACGCGTCTACGACTGGCTGCTCGGCGGGAAGGACAACTACCCCGTCGACCAGCAGGTCGGGGAGAGACTCCCGGTGGAGGCACGGGGCAACGCGGCCCGGAACCGGGCGTTCATGCACCGCGCCGCGGCCTGGCTGGCGCAGAACGGAGCCGACCAGTTCCTCGACATCGGCACCGGCATCCCCACCGAGCCCAACCTGCACCAGATCGTCCAGGCGATCACACCGGGCGCCCGGATCGTCTACGTGGACAACGACCCGATCGTCCTGCGGCACGCGGAGGCCCTGCTGACGAGCAGCCCGCAAGGAGCCACCGACTTCCTCCTCGCCGACGTGCGAGAGCCCGCGAAGATCCTCGAACGCGCCGGCGCACTCCTCGACTTACGCCGGCCCGTCGCCCTCTCCCTGATCGCGCTCCTGCACTTCCTGCCCGACGAGGAGAACCCGCACGCCCTCGTGCGCACCCTGGTCGAGGCCCTGCCCTCCGGCAGCCACCTGCTCCTCTCCCACGGCACGGCCGACCAGCACCCCGAGCTGAAACACCAGACCGAGGCCGCCTACAAGAAGGGCGAGATCCCCCTGAGAATGCGCACCCGCGCCGAAGTCGAACCCTTCTTCACCGACCTAGACCTCCTCCCCCCGGGCCTGGTCTTCGCCACAGAGTGGTACCAGGAGCCCCCAGCGCCGACGCGGGAACGCAGCGGCTTCTACGTGGGCGTCGCCAGGGTCCCCTGAGCCCCGGAGAACGATGGTGGCCGACGGCGCCGTACTCACCGCCCCGTCAGACGTCACGGGTGAACGCCCGTGAGAAGGAGAGGCTGTTGACGCTGCCAGGCAGGCATGGCACCTGACCCGCCCCCACCACCGGCAGCCGCACGAACCCCGCACCACCGCGCGACGTACAGCAACCCACCCCAGGGAGCCGCCGTGTTCGCGAACGTGCCCCACACCGCCCCGAGTCCACTCCTGAGCCCAGTCCCGAGCCCGCTGCGAGCCAGAGTCCTCCTGGTCCTGGCCGTACTGCTGGCCACCCTCACGCCGACCGCTCCGACGGTGGCCGCCGGGAATCAGAAGACCGCGCGCCCCGGCGCGGAAGTCGTCGCCGTCACCCAGGTCGCGGACCGGCAGGTCGACCTGTCGGTGCGGTCGACGGCCCTGGGCGGCCGTACGGTCACCGTCCGCCTCCTCACCCCGGACGGCTGGAACCCGTACGACCGACACCACCGGCAGCACTGGCCCACCCTGTGGCTCCTCCACGGCTGCTGCGGCGACTACACGTCGTGGACGAGCATGACGGACGTCGCGGAAACGGACAGTCTGCGCGACGTCCTGGTCGTCATGCCCGAGGCAGGCTGGAACGGCTGGTACAGCGACTGGTGGAACCACGGCGAGGGCGGCGACCCGGCGTGGGAGACCTTCCACACCAAGGAACTGCGCCATCTCCTGGAACGCGACTGGGGCGCCGGCACCGACCGCGTGGTCGCGGGCCTGTCCATGGGAGGCCAGGGCGCCCTCCTCTACGCCGCACGGCACCCCGGCATGTTCAGGGCGACGGCGGCGTATTCCGGTTCCGCCCACCCGCTCCTGAACGACGAGTCGACCGACCGCATCATGGGCTTCTTCGCAGGCCAGGGCAACGACCCCCTGCGCGTCTGGGGCGACCCGGTCGTCCAACGCCGCATCTGGCAGGCCCACGACCCCTTCCACCTCGCCGAGCGACTGAGGCCGATCCCGGTCTACCTGTCCTGCGGCGACGGCACCACCGGGCCCCTGGACCCGCCGGGCGCCACGAGCGCCCTGGAAGCCGACTTCAACCGCCAGAACCACGCGCTCGCGGCCGAACTGAAACGCGTGGGCGCGCGTCATGTGACCACGAACTTCTACGGCCCGGGGACCCACGGCTGGGCCTACTGGGAGCGGGAGTTGCACGCGTCGCTGCCGATGCTGCTGGAGGCGCTGGGCACGGAGGGCGACTGACTTCCCCGGGGCCTCGGGGAGCGGCCCGTCGGCCGGCGGCCCGATGACTCAGAAGACCCACCGCGTATGGCTGTAGACCCCGTCGTCCCGGCCGAACCCGTACGCGGTGGTCGGCGTCACCCCGAACAGCATGGCGTCGCCGTTCCGCATGGCGTCACCGATCCCGTGGAAGGTGCCTTCGGGGGACGTGATGTGCGCGCCGTACTTCGCCTCGTACGCCGCGATCACGTCCTCCAGCACCGCCGCATCGCCGACCGGTTCCGCCTCGCCCTCGACGACCAGGTCGAACCCCTCGGTGAGCGAGTTCCCGCCCGTGATCAGCGAGCAGTGCGGGTCGTGCGCCAGGTTCCGGGCCTTCTGCTCGCCCGGTCCGGTGGAGAAGTACAGCACACCGTCGTGCCACGCGGCGATCACCGGCGTAACGTGCGGCCGGCCGTCGGCGCGCACCGTGACGACCCAGAAGATCTCGGCGGCCTCCAGGTGCCGCCGGGCCTCCGGCCAGGGGGTGGCGGTGACGTCCGCGGCGCCAGGAAGGGGATGGAGCGCCGAGCTGTAACGGGCATCGAGCTCGGTCGCGGGCTGCTTCTCGGACGGTCGTTTCATGGACATGCGGTACCTCCTCGCTCTCGTCCCTCTAACGACCCTTGTCCGCCCCGGAAATCACCGATACACCCATTGGAGGCACCTCCCCCTCGCCACGGCGACGGGCAACGGCAGCTCACGGGAAGCGACGCAGTGCGTCCGGCGCCGAGAGCGCCAAGCACGACGGACGTCTGGAAGGCGAGACGGGCATCCTGAGAGGTAGTCTCGCCAGCACAGTCAACGCGGCCCGACGGGCTTCCGCTCCACCCCGGTGGAGTCTCGAAGGACATGCCCCCACCCGCACGAGTCACTTCGTGCTGCCTGGGGGAAGTTCTTGCTGTTCCGCGCGTCCGCGAAAACGGTCGCCGTCATGGCGCTCGACCGTTCGCTTTTCCTGCACCTCACCGAACAGTTCGTCCACATGCACGGCTACCCGCCCGGTACCTCGGAGGCGCGCTCGTGGGAGCGCAGTATCCCCGTCCTGGCCGCCGCGCTCAACGACGCGGGTCTGGGCGACGTGGAGGTCATGCTGGAATACGCGCTCCCGCTGAACAGCAAGCGCGCCGACGTCGTGCTCGCAGGAGTGCACCCGTCCACCGGGGAGCCTTCCTACGTCGTGGTGGAACTGAAGCAGTGGAGCGACGTCCTGCCTCACGAGGACGACTCCACGCTGTGCCACGTCGAGCGCTACGCCCACCCCGTTCTCAACCCCATTGAGCAGGTGCGCCGCTACTGCGACTACCTGGTCAACTTCAACGGAGCGCTGGCCGGACACGGACACCGGATCGGCGGAGTGGCCTTCCTGCACAACGCCACCGAGTTCGGCGTCGCCGGACTGCGGGAGATCGAACGCGACGACCGCGGACTGCTTTTCACGGGACAACGCCGTGGTGACTTCCTCGACCACCTCCGTTCGAAGCTGAGCGACAGGCATTCCGGCGCCCGCGCGGCGGACGAACTGCTCTCCGGTGCGACGGTGCCGTCACGGCAGTTGATGACCGTTGCCGCACAGGAGGTGCGCGAACGACAGCAGTTCGTCCTCCTCGACGAGCAGCAAGTCGCCTATCGCATGGTCCTCAACGCGGTGGAGCGGGCCAAGCGCGCGGACCGGAAGGAGATCGTCGTCGTCACCGGCGGTCCCGGCACCGGCAAGAGCGTGATCGCTCTCCAACTGCTCGGCGAGCTGTACCGACGCGGGACGCCGGCCCTGCATGCCACCGGCTCCCAGTCGTTCACCAAGACGATGAGGAAGGTCACCGGCTCGCGCAAGCGGGAGGTGCAGGACCTCTTCAAGTACTTCAACAGCTTCATGACCGTCGAGAAGAACAGCCTGGACGTCCTGATCTGCGACGAGGCCCACCGTATCCGGGAGACGTCGGCCAACCGCTACACGCGTGCCGAACACCGCACCGGCAAGGCCCAGATCGACGAACTCATCGACGTCGCCCGCGTGCCGGTCTTCCTCCTCGACGAGCATCAGGTCGTGCGTCCCGGCGAGATGGGCACCGTGGCCGACATCAAGGCGGCGGCGGCCAAGCGCGACATCCCGTGTCACGTCGTTCCCCTGGACAGCCAGTTCCGCTGCGGAGGCAGCGACGCCTACCTGCGCTGGGTCGTCCGGCTCCTCGGCCTCGAACCCGGAGGCCCGGTCGTCTGGGAACCCGACGACCGCATGCAGTTGTTGGTCGCGGAGAGCCCGCAGGAGATGGAGGCGTTCCTCGAAGCACGCCGAGCCCAGGGATACGGAGCCCGCATGTCCGCCGGCTACTGCTGGCGCTGGTCTCCGGAGCCCAAGCCCGGCGACCCCCTTGCTCCCGACGTCGTCATCGGTGACTGGGCCCGCCCCTGGAACCTGCGCGGCGACCGCTCCGTCTCCGGTGCACCGCCGTCCGCTCTGTGGGCGACCGACCCGGCAGGCTTCGGCCAGGTCGGCTGCGTCTACACCGCCCAGGGCTTCGAGTACGACTGGTCCGGCGTCATCATCGGCCCCGACCTGCTGTGGCGCGGCGACCGCTGGGTCACGGACCGCACGGCGTCGAAGGACCCGGTCTTCAAGAAGGCGACGCCGGACGCGGACGTCGACCGGCTCATCCGCAACACCTACAAGGTGCTGCTGACACGGGGCATGGTCGGCACGGTGGTGTACTCCACGGACCCGGAGACGCGGGAGAAACTGCGGGAGCTGGCCAGTGGCCGGCTCGGTCAGCCGGCTGCCACTGCGTGACAAGGGCGCGTCCTGGCCAAGGGATACGTGATCCGGCCATGATGGCGATGTTTCTCCCGGTCACGGTGTCGTCTTCGTCCGCAGGTCGGCCGGCCTACCTAAGATCCCGAATACCGATTGCGGCCCGACGGGCTTTCTTACGAGGACATGCCCCCACCCGCACGAGTCACTCGTGCTCTGGGGGATCACCTCGTGTCCATGCTCCTGCTGCGGCTGGCAGCGCAGGATCTGCTGACCTTGAATTCGAGGCGCCGCATGGTGCCGCACCTGGCCGCAAGATGGCGCCACTTCCGAGGCGCCGACGCCTCGCTGTCGGAACGCTCCGCCTGGGCCGAGAGCCTCGTACACCTGGCGGAAGACCTGGTTGCCGCCGGACGCGGAAACGTCGAGATGATCGTCGAGTGCGCCGCCACCCTCGACGAGGCCGACCGGCCCGGCGCGCCCAGGCTCATCGATGTCGTTCTCGTGGGCCATCATCCGGAAGAGAAGGGGCTGTCCGTCCAACTGGTCGAGCTGAAGCGCTGGTCGACGGTGACCAGGGTGGAACGAGCCACCGCGGAACTGGTCCACGTACCGGGGATGGGCAGGAAGAAGCACCCCGCCCTGCAGTTGCGCGAGTACTACGAGGCGTTCACGGGCGCCAGGGGACCGCTGCGAGGACTGGACTTCGCTTGCGGTGGTTTCGCCTACCTGCACAACGCCACCGACGCCTCCGTCCGGCCCTTGGTCGACCTGGACGCTCCGACCGGTGTCTACGCCGGTGTCTACACGAACGACCGGCGGGAACAACTGATCTCCGACCTCCGCAAGAACTTCGCCGACGAAGGCGGCGCCTCCGCGGCCGAGATACTGCTGCAGAACATGGGCTTGAGGAATACGCCCCTGCTCGATGCCATGATCCGCTCCCGGGGAGAGGACACGGTCTTCACCCTGCGCGGTCGGCAGAAGAAGGTCGCCGACCAGATCCTGGACACCGCGGCCAAGGTACTCCCGGATGCGCAGCGACCCGCCCTCGTGCCGGACGAGCGGCGCGTGGTTTTCCTGATCAAGGGCGGTGCCGGCACGGGGAAGAGCGCCATCGGCCTTCAGATCAAGGCGGAGCTGGAGGCCGGCGGCCACACGGTCAAGTACGCCAGCGGCAGCCGAGCCTTCAACGGCGCGATCCAGGAGCACGTCGGGTACGGGGATCGGGAGTTCAGGGAGAGCTTCACCTACTTCAGCAACTTCGTCACCCCGCCGGACCCGCCCCTGGACGTGCTGATCTGCGACGAGGCACACCGACTGCGCGAACGGTCGACCAACCGGTTCTGGAAACCCGAAGACCAGGGAACCAAGCCCCAGGTCGACGAGTTGTTGGATGCGTCCCGCCTGACCGTGTTCTTCCTCGACGAGGGCCAGACCGTGCGACCGCACGAGGTCGGCACCATCCAACTGATCGAGGACGCGGCCCGACGCTACGGCGCCACACTTGTCCCGTACGAGCTCCGGGAGCAGTTCCGCTGCGGTGGCAGCGACTCCTACATCCGCTGGGTGCGTGCCGTACTCGGGGTGACGGACGAGGAAGAGCCGGAGCCATGGACGCCGGACGGCCTGATGCACGTCGAGGTGGCGGACAGCCCGGAGGAACTCGAACGGATCATCCGGACCGAAGCGCTCGCCGGAGCGTCCGCCCGCCTCGTCGCGGGGTACTGCTGGCCGTGGACGAAGCCGGTCGGCAAGGAGAGGCGACTGGAGGCCGACGTACGGATCGGCTCCTGGCACAGGTCCTGGAACGCGGACAGCGATGCCTTTTGCGAGGACGGCGTGCCGCCCTGCAGGATCTGGTCCGTGCACGAGAAAGGGCTTGATCAGATCGGCTGCGTGTACACGGCCCAGGGCCTCGAGCGGGACTGGTGCGGCGTGATCATGGGCGAGGACATGGTGCGCCGGGACGGCCGGTGGGTGTTCCGGCGGGGCAAGGAACGGAAGGACCCGGACACGGGTGTCAAGCGGGTGGCCGTTCCGGGTTCGTTCGACCCCAAGGTCAGAGCCGGCAGCGTCGACGACCATGAGTTCGCCCGGTTGGTCCGTCATGCCTACCACGTGCTGATGACCCGAGCGAGCCGGGCGACGGTGCTCTACTCCACGGATGAGGAGACTCGAAGCTACTTGACGGAGATGGTGGGCGAGGTCCAGGTCCACGGGCTCCGCCCCACCTGGGAGAACCTGCCGGAGGTGGCACGGCTACCACATCTGCCCAGGCCACGCCGGGGGCGCCGCCGCCGAGGGCGCCAGAGCACGGGCCCACAGTCGCCCGACATGTACCTCTTCTGAGGCGCACCACCCGCATGTGGAGTGGCGGGCTCTCCGGGCCCGCCACAAGCCTGCGTCAGAAGAGCAGGCGCGCTGCCGCCGCCAGGGCCATCACCACGAGCTGGGTGACGACACCCGCGGCGACGTCGACCAGGATCTCGCGAAGCCGGTGACGACGTGCAGGCTTGTACTCGACGGGGTTCATGGATTCCACTCCTTGGCGTGAGCTGGGAATGGCGGGACCGCCCTTCCGGGCATCCGCAGTCACGCCGCGTGCGAGACGCAGCGGAAACCACTCGTCAGTCACAGCCGAGAACCGGCACCTGACCACTGCCGACGTACCCTCCGGGAAGGTGCGCAGCGGGAGCAACGGTAGTGGACCACCGATGCGGGCTCATGATTTTCGGCCACTCCTGGGGCAGTTCGAGTGAAGTTCACCAAGAACTGGTCGCGGACGGACAACTCGAAGCTCGCCCTGTACCGCGACGGCCGACTGGTGAAGAGCTACCGTGCCGGGTCCGGTCTGGGCAGCACGGACGAATGCGCCAAGAAGCGCGGCTGGCTGCCCAGCGGCACCTACAAGGTCCTCGGGCACCAGACCAACCGCGACACCAAGATCAAGGGGTACGCGATCCACCTCGACGACAAGGCGTGCAACCCGAAGAAGGGGAGAAGCGCGTCGCCCGCCGTGAGCTGTTCATCCACAGCAACATGACCAAGGACGGTGCCAGCCGCTGGCGCGGCAACTACAAGTCCGAGGGGTGCGTCAAGCTCTCCCCGACCGACATCAAGAACCTGTTCGGCCACCTGAACAAGGCCCACTGGCCCAAGAACCTGACTCTCCAGGTGGGCTGACACTTCCACGGTGGGCGGCAGGGGTCTGCCGGGCAGAGGTTGCCCGGCAGGCCCCTCCTCATTCAGTTCCACCGCTCCCCGGCCCCCGACCTGGGCGAGGGGCCCGAGCGCTCCCCGGCGACCCGGATGACAGAACAGCGTTGCTGCTCTGTTACCTGGGTAGGCGATTCCTGCTCTCTCAGAAGTGGTCGACCGTATGGCCTTCGGGCACTCTGTAGCAGCCGGACGTGACGTTGATGCCCAGGCTCGGCGTCGTGTCTTCGGAGTACTGGACGATCCAGACGCTGACCTTCTTCGCGTCGTTGTCGGCGACGAGGTTGAGGGCTTTGTTGGGACTGTTGTCGTGGTACAGCCCCTTGGTGACCCAGCCTCCCGAGTTCAGCTTCTTCTTCAGGTTCTCCATTGCCACGTCGATGTCGCCGGGCTTCGCCGGAGCCAGGTTCCAGGGGTGGTAGACGGTGAAGTACGTGTCGGGGTCCTTGCCTTCGCACTCCTTGACCCCGGGACCGGGCTCGGAGGCATTGCCGGGAACGCCGGCGAATCTGTAGAGCTCGCTGGACACCTCCTTCACCGCCGCGACCGCCTCTTCGGTCGTCGCCGTGCCCGCGTCGGGAAGGTTCACAGGGATCTCCTCGGTGCTGTCGGTCGGGTTGCCGGGGGAGCCGGTGCTGTCGTTCTCGGTCATGCCGCATCCACTGAGCAGGAGTCCGGTCAGGACGAGAACCAGGGGGAGGGAGCGGAGTGAACCACCCCGGTGACGCGGGGCGAGGCCGGAGCGTGGTCCGTAGAACATGAAAGTCCAAGATTTCGTGGGGTGGGCCGGCGGCGGGACGGCTCTCGACACCGTCCTGCCGTCCTACTCGGGAGCGGTCACGTAGCCGTACTTGCCGACCACGACCAGCGCCTGGTTCTTCAGTGACGTCGTGCCCCGGTTCCAGTACTCGCTGTGGCCCGTGGCTCCTGTGGTTCCCATGGCGCCGGTACCCTCCGGACCCGTGTTCATCTGGTTCGCGCCGAAGGCCTCTTCGTCACTGGGGATGAGGAAGACGCCCCCGCCCGGTCTCCAACTGCTGCCGCCGTGGCCCCAGCGGCCGAGGTCGGGCACGGGGTCGCCGTCGGCCTCCTGGTTCCAGACGTGCCCCTTCGGGACGTCCATCTCGTCGGCGTGGCCGACCTTGACACCGGGGCTTCCAGCGAAGATCACGTCGTCGGCGTTGAGGGTGCCGGTCTCGGCGGCGGCTCCGATCAGGGTGGTGCCGTACGAGTGCCCGATGGCGGTACGGTGCGGTTCCCCGACGCCGGAGTGGGAAGCGTCGAGGCCGTCCAGGAACTGCCGGTAGGCGGGTGCGCCGTCGTAGGCGTAATGCTCGAAGGGGGCGTCCTTGACGACGGACTGGGGCGCGTCGTAGCCGAGCCAGGTGATGGTCGAGACGGAGGCGTCCGGTGACGTCTGGTTGGTCTGGCGCCACAGTTCGGTCATCCGGTTGATGTCGCCCCCGATCTTCTCCAGCTTGGACGTGGTGCCCGGCACGTACACCGCCTGGTGCTGAGCAGTGTCGGGGTTGCCGGTCGCGATGACGGCCCTGCCGTTCCCGTCCGGGCTGAAGTCGAGCAGGTATGCCTCGGGAAGACCCTCTTTGCCTGTGTCGTCGAAGCGGTTCTGGATGGCGTTCATGCCCTTGACGGAGGCTGTGAGCCGGCGGTACTCGTCACCGTACTTCCTGTCCCATACCATCCATTCGTCCGTGTGGACCCTGGTCGGATACATGCCTGCCGTGATCCATGTCCACTCGTCGGCGGGCGGCCTCGGGAGCGCGTCGAGCCTGAGCCGGTACTCGGAGAGTTTCTCTTCGAGCACCACCCGATTCGCCTCGTCCCTGACCTCGGCGGGCAGGCCGTCCAGCCTTCCTACGACCTCGGGATGGGCGGCGAGGTACGCATCGCGCTCTTCGGGGGCCAGTCCCTCCCACCAGTCCGCGTTCTCCTGAGGGGTCGCGTCCGTCGGAGGCCCGCCGATCGACGCCAGATACCCCTTGCCCGCCTCGCGGACTCCGCCCATGTCCGACTGGGCGTCCCTGAGGTCCTCGTCGGACACGGTCAGGTCGTCGTCAGCCTGCAGGGCACGGATCTTCGGCGCCCACTTAGCGTCCACCTCGCTCGCCTCCCTGAGGGCGTGGGCGATGCGGTCCGCGATGGCCAGAGCCTCGGCGTGGTGGGGGTTGGGATCGAAGCTCGCGGCCTGGCGTGCCACGGCCTGGGCTGTCGGATCGGTGAGGCCGCCGATGGTGCCGCCCTTGGCCGGCGACTCGGAACCGTTCTGAGGCTGTCCCTCCGGATAGGTGACGCTGCCGTCCGCATGGACGGTGAACTGCGATGCCTCCGCTGCGTCGAGCGCCGACAGGAGTCTCTTCCGGGCGGCGTCCATGTCGTATGCGAAGCCGTTGAGCGCTGTGCCGACCAGGCCGCATTGGATCTGTGTGTAGTGGAAGTCGGCCGAGAGCTTCTTCAGTTCTCCGACAGCCGCCTCCAGGGCCTTGCCGTTGAGCGATTTACGCATGCCCGCGACGACGACATTGTCGATGTGGTCCTTGGCCGTGCCGGCCATGTCAGCGGTAGAGCGATAGTCGTCGGCAGCCTGTTCGAACTCTGTGAGTTTCAGCCTTCTCAGAGTCGCGAGGTCCATGACAGGCCGTCACCGCCCCGAGCCCTGGCCGTCGAGGGGATGTGCGTCCGCGCACCGGGTGTCGATGGGGTCCCGAGCGCCGACCAAACAGCCCCGCCCGTCATCAGCAAGTCGTACCCGAACCGCTCGTGTGCGCACCGTGCCGCTGAGCGGCGTCCTGCTTGAGCTTTTCCCATGCGTCCCACGCCATGCGTCGTCCTTCCCCGTTGCGTCGGCGGCAGCTTACTCAGGAGTCGACCCGCCACCGTCGAGGCCGGGAATGGGCGCGTTCCGGGGTGCTGGGAGAGGCGTGGTGTCCTCCGCGTGCCGCGTCGCCCGGTCTCCGGGGTCGGTGCAGGTCGGGGGGGTGTCGTGGGGGTTTGGGCTGGTGGTGGGGTGGGGAGTGGGGGCCGTTAACATCCCCGTATGTCCCAGACTGCCGCGCAGCGTCTCCTGCGGAACGATCCGCGTACCACGGAGGCGGCCTCAAGTGAGCCTGATCTTCTTCCGCTTCGGGTGGCGGAGGCGTTGCTCGCCGTTCTCGGGTCCCGGGAGAAGGTGCTGGCCTTCTATAGGAGCGGGGCCGGTCACGCCGTTCTGACCGGGGAGGCCCTCATCCTGCTCGGGGGTCGGGGGCCGCAGCGCGTGCCCAGGCCGCTCACCATCGTCAAGCCCGCGCACGGGGCCCGGCGGCGCGTGGACGTGTCCGTCGAGGGGCGGAGTGTCGGTCTCTGGGGTTCCCGGGTCGACGCGTCCGGTGAGCTTCTCGAGCGGGCCGGGAAACCGGCGCCCGACGCCCTCGCCGAGGACCCGCGTACGGCCGCGGTGGCCGGGGGCGAGGCCATCACCCTGCCCGCCGAGCACCGGCGGCTGTTGCTCGACGTGCTCGGGCCCGACGAGGTCGTCCGGTCCGTCTACCACAGCGGTTGGGGCTACGCCGTGCTCACGGGTGAGGGGCTCGTCCTGCTCCGGAACCTCGTGACCCCCACGGCCGCCCGCGCCCCGCTGCCGCTGCGCATCGTGCGGCGCGCTCACGGCCTGCTCGCCACCGTCGACGTCCTCGTCGACGGGCGTACGTACAAGCTGCACGGCTCGAAGCTCGATCCCCGGGGAGAGGCGCTGGAGTCCGTCGGTGAGGTGGTGGTCCCGGGCCCCGCGGCTCCACGGCCCGGAGTGCGAAGACCTGAGGCGGCCTGGATACGCAGGCACCCCGTCCTCACCTCCGCGGCCGTCGTCGGGGTGCTCGTCGCCGGAGTGAACGCGGGCCGCGGTGGCGAACCTGCCGTGCGGGCGGCCTCGCCCGGTCCCACCGCCGAAGCCTCCGTGGTCGTCCCCGACTTCGAGGGGAGCGGCCTCCGCGCGGCGGCCACGCGGGCCGGCCTCTCGCCGTGGCGTGCCGTGTCCGTGGCCGACGCCTCCTCCGCGCACCGGCCCGTCGAGGCCACCGCGACCGGCTGGCAGGTCTGCTTCCAGAGCCCCTCCCGTGAGGAGAGGGTGCGTCCGTCGGGCGTGACCCTGACGCTGTACGCGGTCCCGGAGCGGGAGGAGTGCCCGGCGCGGCTGCGCGGTCCCCGCCTGGTGGTCATGCCGGACCTGGTGGGGGAGCGGTACCGTCACGTGGCTCGCGCGCTGGACGACCTCGGTCTTCATCGCACCGATCTCTTCCACACGTATACGGGCAAGCCGCTCGGCGACTCCGGTCGGGAGCCGGCCGACTGGACGGTGTGCCGGCAGACCCCGCAGCCCGACACCCGGGTCGAGGCCGGGGCGCAGATCGACCTCTGGCTGATCGGCCCCGGCGATCCGTGCGAGAAGCCCAGCCCCCAGCCCGATCCGACCCCTGATCCGACCCCCAAGCCCAAGCCCAAGTCCAAGCCCAGGCCCACGCCGGGAGCGCAGTCCGACGCCAAGCCTGTTCCCCGGCCCCAGCCGTCGTACGGCGGCGGAGGGGGCTCCGGCGGGTCCGGTACCGGCGGCTCGTCCGGTACCGGCGGTACGACCGGCGGAGGCCCGGCCGGGGTCGGGTTCGGGCAGGCGTGCGCCCCCGTCGGCGCCACCGCGACGACCGCCGACGGGCGGCCCGCGAAGTGCTTCATGGGCAAGGACGGCCGCGCCAGGTGGGGTTACAACTCAGGGTGACGGCTGGGCAGGACACCCCGGCGCCCAGGCTGACGGTTCGCCGGACACCCCGGCATCAAGGGGGTCGATCGACGTAAACGGCTTAATGCATATGATGTGCAAGTGCGTACTCCCGACTACACCCTCCGCACCGCCGGCCCCGTCGATCTGGATGGGGCGCGTGCCGTCATGCTCGATACCGTCTACCGGGACTTCGGGACCGGGTACGTGCCCCGGTGGCACGGGGACGTCATCGATCTGGACGGTGCGTATCTGAGGCCGGAGCGGCACACGCTGATCGTCGCCGTGGACGGGGATGGCGTGGTCGTCGCCACCGGGGCGCTGGACTCGCGTGGGCCCGCGCATCCGCCGAACCCGGTCCACGTCGCCGAGCGCTACCCCTCCGGCGAGACCGCGCAGTTGCGCCGGGTGTACGTGCGGCCCGAGCACCGGCGGCGCGGGCTGGCGCGGCGGCTCGTCGACGAGTTGCTGGCGTTCGCCGCCGCCGACGGTGGGTATCGGTCGGTGTATCTGCACACCGACCCCGCCGTGACCGGCGCCGAGCCCTTCTGGAGGTCCCTCGCCAAGGTCGTGCACGACGAACGGGAGGACCCGGGCGGCGGTCAGGGCATCGTGCACTTCGAGGTGCCCTTCGGGTGAGCGGTGCGGGCGCTGCCCCGGCTGCCCCAGGGGGCTCGGGGCCGGAGTGGGAATGGTTTTCATGTAGAGTCCCGCTCGGTGCCGCCAAGCCCCCGACACCGTGCCCCGCGCCGTACGTACACCTCCCACCCCGACCTCCGCCCCACCCCGACCCCACCCCGAGGATCATGCGCTCCCCTCTCCGCCCCCGGCTGCTCGCCCCGCTTCTCCTGCTGCCGCTCATAGCCGGCTGTTTCGCCTCCGGTGGTGGTGAGGCGTCGGGTTCCGGTGACGGGGGCTCCGGTGGGGCCCGGCTCCGGGTCGCCCTCGCCTTCCCGCCCGCCGAGAACCTGTCGCCGTACGGCGCCGACGCCACCCTCCTCAGTCGGCTCGGCGTCACCGAGGGGCTCACCGCGCTCGACGCCAACGGTGCCGCCGCCCCCGCGCTCGCCGAGTCCTGGCGGCGTGAGAACGACCGGACCTGGACCTTCAGCCTGCGCGAGGCCACCTTCCAGGACGGCAGCGACGTGACCCCCGCCGCCGTCGCCGACTCCCTCACCCGCGCCGGTGCCGCCGAGCCCGCGCCGGCCGCCCTCGCCGGTGTCACCCTCACCGCCGAGGCCGCCGGCGACCGCGTGGTCCGGGTCACCACCGCCGAGCCCGACCCCGTCCTGCCGCTGCGGCTGTCCAGCCCGAGCCTCGCCGTGCTCTCCGCGAAGGCGTACGGCAAGGACGGGCGCGTCGACCCGGTCGGCACCGCCACCGGGCCCTTCGAGCTGACCAAGGTGAACGGGGCCGCCTCCGCCTCCCTCGACCGGTTCGACGACTACTGGGGCGGACGCGCCCAGGCCGCCGGTGTCGACGCCCGCTTCATCGCCGACGGCACCGCCCGCGCCAACGCCCTGCGCACCGGCGAACTCGACATCGCCGAGGCCGTTCCGGTCGCCCAGGCCGCGACCCTGGACAAGGACACCCGGCGCGACACCGCCACCACCCGCACCACCAGCCTCCTCCTCAACGCCTCCTCCGGCCCGTTCAAGGACGCCGGACTGCGCGCCGCCGCCCGTGCCGCGCTGGACACCTCCGTTTTCGCCAAGGACGTGTACGAGGGGCACGCCGACCCGGGCGCCGGCATCTACGGACCCGCCGTGAGCTGGGCCGAGGGCAAGCGGAAGGCCCCCGTCGGACGCGCCGAGGCGAAGCGGCCCGGCGGCGCGTCGATCACCCTGGCCACCTACGACAACCGGCCCGAACTGCCCGAGGTCGCCCAGGTGGTCAAGGACCAACTGGAGAAGGCCGGCTTCACGGTGAAGCTCACCGTCCGCGAGTACTCCCGGCTGGAGAGCGACGCCCTGGACGGGAAGTTCGACGCCTTCGTCCTCGCCCGCAACACACTCCTCGACACCGGGGACCCGGTGGGCATCCTCGCCGCCGACTACACCTGCGACGGTGGTTACGCCATCGCCCAGCTCTGCGACAAGGACGTCGACAAGGCCGTGGCCGAGGCCGAGAAGACCGCCGACACCGAGAAGCGGCGGGACGCGGCCATGGCCGCCGAGGCCCGCATCCTCGGCTCCGACGCGGTCGTGCCCCTGGTGCACCAGCGGATCATCACCGGCGTCGCCGCCTCCGTCCAGGGCGTCGTCCTCGACCCGTACGAGCGCACCCTCGTCGGTACCGGCACGCGGCGCTGACCCGTGCGCCGGCAGGTGACCGCCCTGGTGTGGCGGGTCGTGCTCGCCGCCGCCCTGGTGTGCGGCGTCGGCCTGCTGCCCTGGCTCTCGCGTACCGACCCGGCGCTGACCGTCCTCAAGGCCCGCTCCGCCGACCGCGATCCGGACCCCGAGGTGCTCGCCGCCATCCGCGAGCAACTCGGTCTCGACGCAGGCCCGCTGCACCTGCTCACCCGCTGGCTCGGCGGGCTCGGCCGCGGGGACGCCGGGGACTCCTGGATCTCCGGCACCCCCGTCCTGCCCGACGTGGCGCGGGCGCTCGGTGCCTCCCTGCTCCTCATGGCGTCGGCGCTGGCCGTCGCCGCGCTCACCGCCGCCCTCGTCTGCGCCCGCACCCTGCGCCTCGGCGCGCGGCGGGGGCTCGGCGGGCGGCGCCGGGGCGGCACCGGCTCCGCGATGGCCGCCGCGCTGCCCGAGTTCCTGCTCGCCTCCGTCCTTTCCACCGTCGTCGGTGTCCAGCTCGGCTGGCTGCCCGCCCTCGGCTGGTACGGACCCGCGTGGACGGTGCTGCCCGCGCTCGCCCTCGGCCTGCCCGCCGGGGCCCTGCTCGGGCGGCTTCTCGACGACCTCCTGCCCGGTGCCTTCGGTGAACCGTGGGCGCTGGCCGCCGCCGCCCGCGGACTGCCCGGCCGGCGCGTCGCCCGCCAGGCGCTGCGCCGCTGCGTGCCCGCGCTCCTGCCCAACCTCGGCCTCTTCGTCGTCGGACTGACCGGCGGCGCGGTCGCCGTCGAGCAGGTCTTCGACATCCCCGGCCTCGGCCGCGCCACCCTCCAGGCCGCCCTCGCCCAGGACCTGCCCGTGCTCCAGGCGGGCACCCTCGCCCTGGTCCTGCTCGCCGCCCTAGCCACCGGCGCCACCCGCCTCGCGGCCCGCCTGCTCACCGGGCCCGCCCTGCGCGACGGCGCCCTCTTCTCCCTGCACCGGCCCGCCCCGCCCGGCCGCGCCCTGCCGCCGCTGCTGTGCGGCGCCGCCCTGCTCGCCGTGACCGGCGCCGGGCTCGTCCGCGACCCGCTCGCCGTCGCCACCGGGCAGCGGCTCCAGGCGCCCTCCGCCGCACACCCCTTCGGCACCGACGCCCTCGGCCGCGACCTGCTCGCCCGGGTCGGCCACGGCGCCCTCGACACCCTGCTCCTCGCCGGTGCCATCAGCGCCGCCGCGCTCCTCGCCGGCGTCCTGCTGGGCCTCGTACCGCGCCTGTCCGGGCCGCTCGTCGACACGGTCAACGCCGTCCCGCCGGTCCTCGTCGCGCTCCTGGTCACCGCCGTAGCCGGGAGCGGCACGGCCACCCCGGCCCTCGCCGTGGCCGCCGTCGCCTGGGCGCCGCTCGCCGCGCACACCGCCTCCCTCCTGGCCCAGGAACGCGCCACCCTGCACATCACCGCCACCCGCGGACTGGGCGCCGGACGCTGGTACCTGCTCCGCCGCGAACTGCTCCCCGCCGTCCTGCCGTCCGTGCTCCGCCACGCCCTGCTGCGGCTGCCCGGCGTCGCCCTCGCCCTCGCCTCCCTCGGCTTCCTCGGCCTGGGCGCCCAGCCGCCGTCCCCCGAGTGGGGCCTGCTCCTCGCCGAGAACCAGCCCTACGCCGAACGCGCCCCCTGGGCCGTCCTCGCCCCCGCCGCCGTCCTCGCCCTGCTCGGCGCGGTGGCCGTCACCGCCGCGGGCGCCCTGCGCCGGCCGCCGCGGCGGCACCGTACCCCCGTACCCGGCACACCCCCGACCGGCCGGGGGGACAGGGCGGGGCGAAAGACGCTCGCGGGGGTCGGATGACCGCCCTGTCCGACGGCCGGGCCGCGCGGGCGGCGTCCGGGCGCACCCCGCGCACCCCGCTCTCGCCGCTGCTGAGGCTGCTCGTCCTCACCCAACTCGCCTTCAACATCGGCTTCTTCGCCGTGCTGCCCTTCCTCGCCGACCATCTGGGGCGGGGCATCGGCATGGCCGGCTGGCTGGTCGGGCTCGTCCTCGGCCTGCGTACCTTCAGCCAGCAGGGCCTCTTCGTGGTCGGCGGCGCGCTCGCCGACCGGTACGGCATCCGGCCGGTCGTGCTCGCCGGCTGCGTGCTGCGGATCGCCGGTTTCGGCTGGCTCGGGTACGCCGAGAGCACCGGGGCGGTCGTCTCGGCGGTGCTGCTCATCGGGTTCGCCGCCGCGCTGTTCTCCCCGGCGGTCGAGTCCGAGGTCGCCCGGCAGGCCGTGCTGTGGGAACGGGAGGGCGGCGGGGACCGGACCCGGGTGCTCGCGCTGTTCACCGTCGCCGGACAAGTGGGCGCCTTCGCCGGTCCGTTGCTGGGCGCCCTGCTGCTCGCCGTCGACTTCCGCACCGCGTGCCTGGCCGGGGCCGGCGTCTTCGTCCTGGTCCTCGCGGGGCACGCCCGGCTGCTGCCGCAGCACCTGCCCGGCCGGGAGCGCACCCGCGTGCGGGGCGGGGCCCGGCTGCTCCTGCGCAACCGGCGCTTCCTCGCGCTGTGCGCCGCCTACGGTGCCTGTCTGCTCGCCTACAACCAGCTCTACCTGGCCCTGCCCGCCGAGGTGACGCGGGCCGCCGGGTCCCAGGCGCCGCTGGCCTGGCTCTTCGCCCTCTCCTCGCTGCTGGTGGTGACCGCGCAACTGCCGGTCACGCGGTGGGCGGGGGAGCGGCTGACGATGCGCCGGTCGATGGCGGCGGGGCTGGTGACGGTGGCGGCCGGCTTCGCCGTCGTGGCCTGCGCCCGGCCGGCCGGCTGGACGGGTACGGCAGGTCTGCTGCCCGCCGCCGCCTTCGTGGTCCTGCTGACCGTCGGCCAGATGCTCGTGGCGCCGGTCGCCCGCGCCTGGGTGCCCGACCTCGCCGAGGACGGCCGTCTCGGTCTCTACACGGGGGCGCTGTCGTCCGTGTCCGGACTCGTCGTCCTGGCAGGCAGCTCCGCGACCGGACTCTTGCTGGACAGCGGTCTGCCGGGGTCCGTGCCCTGGCTGGTCCTCGCCGCGGTGCCGCTGGCCGCGGCGGCCCTGCTGCCCCGTACGGAACGGAGCGGGGCGGCGGGTGCGGGGTGAGGGGCGTCCCGCACCCTCACCGCGCCACGAGTTCCCGCACCGCGCCCGTCGGCTCCACCGTCGCCGACCCCGTCCGCGCCGGGGCCTGCGTCCGCCGCGGCGAGGTGCGCCACAGCCACAGCACGTCCCGGCCGAAGGACCACACCAGCAGGCCCAGCGCCAGCAGCGCCACCCCGGTGTTGACCGCCTCCGGCAGCAGCCGGGCCCCCGCCACCAGCAGCAGCACCCCCTGGAGCGCCGCCACCGTCTTGCGCGCGGTGCTCGGCGGCAGCGGCGCGGTCAGCCACGGCCACACGCGGGCGGCGGCGACGAACACGTACCGCATGCCGCCGATCAGGAGCACCCACGGGCCCAGGTCGGCCGCCACGTAGACGCTGAGCACCAGGATGAGGAAGGCGTCCACCTCCATGTCGAAGCGCGCCCCCAGTTCGGTCGAGGTGCCCGTGCGGCGGGCGACCTTGCCGTCGACGCCGTCGAGGATCAGCGCCACCGCCGTGAGGCCGACGAGCAGCGAGACCGGCGGCGCGCTGCGGAAGGAGTCCGCGACCAGCGCGGTCACGCCGCCGACCAGGGTGGCCCGGCCGAGCGTGACCCGGTTGGCCGGGCCGAAGGAGGGCGGCCGGGTCCGGCCGAGCGCCCGCGTGAGCACGGCCCAGGTGGCGAACGCGAACGCCAGGCCGGTCAGCCAGCCCGCCGTGCCCATGCCGATCGCGGTGCCGAGCAGCACCAGCAGCAGCACCTGAAGGGCCGCCCCCACCGCGGTCTCCTGCTGGGCGGGCCTCGCGTCGTACGTGTTGTTCAGGGCCACCGAACACCCTCCGGCCGTGTGACAGAGTCGATCAACGCCGCTACCTTGTGCGCGGCCTGTGCTCCCTCGGTACGTGGCAGGCTTCCCGATCGTTCAGGAGGACGACGATGACCCCGACCATCCCGGCGGGCCCGACGACCCGTACGGCCCACGCGTTCTGGCTCGACGCGCCCGGCCGGGGCACCGTCCGCGAGGTGGAGCTGCCCGCGCCCGGCCCCGACGAGGTGCTGGTGCGCGCCCTCTACTCCGGCGTGAGCCGGGGCACCGAGACGCTGGTCTTCCAGGGCCGCGTGCCCGAGAACCAGTACGCGGCGATGCGCGCCCCCTTCCAGGAGGGCGACTTCCCCGGCCCGGTGAAGTACGGCTACCTCAGCGTGGGCGTCGTCGAGGAGGGGCCCGCGGAGCTGACCGGCCGCACCGTCTTCTGCCTCCACCCGCACCAGACCCGCTACGTCGTCCCCGCCGCCGCCGTCACGCCCGTGCCGGCGTCGGTGCCCGCCGCGCGGGCCGTGCTGGCCGGCACGGTGGAGACCGCGGTCAACGCCCTGTGGGACGCGGCGCCCCTGATCGGCGACCGGATCAGCGTGGTCGGCGGCGGCATGGTGGGCTGCTCGGTCGCGGCTCTGCTGGCCCGGTTCCCGGGCGTCCGCGTCCAGTTGGTCGACGCGGACCCGGCCCGCGCGGCGGTCGCCGAGGCGCTGGGCGTCGGCTTCGCCGCGCCCGCCGACGCCGAGGGCGAGCGCGACCTCGTCGTGCACGCCTCCGCCACCGAGGCCGGGCTCGCCCGCTGCCTCGAACTCCTGCGCCCCGAGGGCACGGTCGTCGAGCTGAGCTGGTACGGGGACCGGCGCGTCGCCCTCCCGCTCGGCGAGGCGTTCCACTCCCGGCGCCTGACGCTGCGCGGCAGCCAGGTCGGCACCGTCTCCCCGGCCCGTGCCGCGACCCGCGGTCACGCCGACCGGCTGGCCCTCGCCCTCGACCTGCTCGCGGACCCGGCGCTGGACGCCCTCGTCACCGGCGAGTCGGATTTCACCGAACTCCCCGTCGTCCTCGCGAAGATCGCCTCCGGAGAGCTGCCCGCCCTGTGCCACCGCGTCCGTTACGACGCCCCCGGCCGGTCCTGACCCTCCGCCACGCCCGGGACGGCCCCCTGCCTGACCTTGAGAAAAGAGGTGCGGCACGCTGAACACGGCACGGCACGCGGCCGTAATAGACGGCACCCCGCGCAGCGACCGGCGGGGGATCAGACGCGCCACACCTGGAGGGTCGTCCGTTGTTCAGCATCACCGTCCGCGATCACATCATGATCGCCCACAGTTTCCGCGGCGACGTCTTCGGGCCCGCGCAGGCCCTGCACGGTGCCACGTTCCTGGTGGACGCCACGTTCCGGCGCGAGCAGCTCGACGACGACAACATCGTGGTCGACATCGGCCTGGCCACCCAGGAACTGAGTGCCGTGGCCGGAGAGTTGAACTACCGCAACCTCGACGACGAACCCGACTTCGCCGGGATCAACACCTCCACGGAGTTCCTGGCCAAGGTCATCGCCGACCGGCTCGCCGAGCGCGTCCACAAGGGCGCGCTGGGCGAGGGCGCCAAGGGCCTGGCCGGCCTCACCGTCACCCTGCACGAGTCGCACGTCGCCTGGGCGAGTTACGAGCGTGCGCTGTGAACCACACCACCACCGCGGCCGGTTCGGCCGGTACGGTCCCCGGCCGCGCCGGCCGGCTCGCCTACGTACCCGCACAGGCGTCCGTCCGGACCGCCCCGAGGAACGGCGGGATCATCCCCATGTCCCTGCGCTCCGTGCACTTCGTCATGCCGGGCGGGGTCGACGACCCGTCCGCGCCGAGCGGCGGCAACGCCTACGACCGGCGCATCGGCCTCGACCTGCCCGGCTTCGGCTGGCGGGTGCGGCCCCTCGCCGTGGCCGGCACCTGGCCCCGCCCCGACGAGACGGCCCGCGCCGAACTCGCCCGCGCCCTGCGCCGGTTGCCGGACGGCGCCGTGGTCCTGCTGGACGGGCTGGTGGCCTGCGGTGTCCCGGAGATCGTCGTCCCGGAGGCCGAGCGGCTGCGCATGGTGGTCCTCGTCCACCTCCCGCTCGGCGACGAGACCGGCCTCGACCCCGCCGTCGCCGCCGACCTGGACGCCCGGGAGCGGGCCGTGCTGCGCGCGGTGCCGGCGGTCGTCGCCACCAGCGACTGGGCGGTGCGGCGCCTCGTCTCCCACCACGGCCTCGCCCCCGAACGCGTCCACGTCGCCGCCCCCGGCGCCGACATCGCCCCGCTCGCCCCCGGCACCGACGGCGTCTCGCGGCTGCTGTGCGTCGCCGCCGTGACCCCGCGCAAGGGCCAGCACCGGCTGGTGGAGGCGCTGGCCGCGGTGACCGACCTGCCGTGGAGCTGCGTGTGCGTCGGCGGGCTCGGCCACGACCCGGCCTACGTCGACCGGCTGCGCGCGATGATCCGTGACCACGGGCTGGAGGACCGGCTGGAACTGGCCGGACCCGCTTCCGGCACCGACCTCGACGCCCGCTACGCCACCGCCGACCTGATGGTCCTCACCTCGTACGCCGAGACGTACGGCATGGCGGTGACCGAGGCGCTGGCCCGGGGCATCCCCGTGCTGGCCACGGACGTCGGCGGGCTGCCGGAGGCCGTCGGACGCGCCCCCGACGGCGGGGTGCCCGGCATCCTGGTGCGGCCGGAGGACCCCGGCGCGCTCGCCGCCGAACTGCGCGGCTGGTTCGGCGAGGCCGACGTACGGCGCCGGCTGAAGTCCGCCGCGCGCAACCGCCGCGCCGCCCTCAACGGCTGGGCGTCCACGGCCCAGAGCCTGGCCGGCGTGCTGCGCCGGCTGCCGAGCGAACCCCGGAGGGCGGCATGACCAGCCCCACGGCCCCCGCCGGTCCCACCGGCCTGGCCCCCGCCGCGCCCGCCGACGCCCCTGCCGCGCCCGCCGCCTCCACCGGAGCGGCGCCCGGCGCGACCGGCCCGGACGGTGTGATTCCCGGCGCCGGACCCGCCGGCCGCCCCGCACCGCGCCCCGGCGAACGCCCCGCCCCGCCCATCCCCGGGGAACCGGCGGGAGAGGAAGGGCCCGAGGGGGAGGAGGCACCGCGCTACGCGCCCGAGTGGCTGCGGCTGCGCGAGGGCGCCGACGCCGCCGCGCGCGCCCACGACCTGCTCGACCCGCTCCGCATCCGCCTCGCCAACCTGCCCGGACGCGCGGGCGGCCGGGTCGTGCACGACCTGGGCTGCGGCACCGGCTCCATGGGACGCTGGCTCGCCCCGCGCCTGGACGGCGCCCAGCACTGGGTCCTGCACGACCGCGACCCCTACCTGCTGCACTTCGCCGCCGTCGGCGCCCCCCGCTCCGCCGCCGACGGCAGCCGCGTCACCGTCGAGACCCGCCGCGGCGACGTCGCCCGCCTCACCCCGGACGCGCTGGTCGGCGCCTCGCTGGTCACGGCCTCCGCGCTGCTCGACGTGCTCACCGCCGAGGAGGTCGGCGCCCTCGCCGCCGCCTGCGCCGGGGCGGGCTGCGCCGCGCTGCTGACCCTCTCCGTCGCCGGACGCGTGGACCTGACCCCCGCGCACCCCCTGGACGGCGAGATCGCCGAGGCGTTCAACGACCACCAGCGGCGCGGCGGACTGCTCGGCCCGGACGCCGTCTCCGTCGCCGCCGACGCCTTCGCCGCGCACGGCGCGACCGTACGCCTGCACGCCAGCCCCTGGCACCTGGGCCCCGGCGACGCCGAACTGACCGCGCAGTGGCTGCGCGGCTGGGTCGGCGCGGCCGTCGAACAACGCCCCGGGCTGCGGGAACCGGCCGCACGGTACCTCGCGGCGCGGCTCGCCGAGTGCGCGACCGGGGAACTGCGCGTCACCGTCCACCACAGCGACCTGCTCGCCCTGTGCCGTCCGGCGGGCGGCGCCCCGTGAGCACCGGGGCGGCCGGCGCGCGGAGCGTACGGGGCGAGGGCACCGCCCGCGCGTCCCGGTGGCGCCGCGCCCTGCGGACCGTACGCCCCCACCTGGGGACCCTCGCCGGAGTCGTCCTCCTCGCCGTGCTGCTGTGGCGGCTGGGCACCGGCGCCTTCCTGGACGGACTGCGCCGGATCGACGGGCCGACGCTGCTGGCGGCGCTCGGCATCGGCCTGGTGACCACGGTCTGCTCCGCCTGGCGCTGGTCCCTGGTCGCCCGGGGACTGGGCATCCGGCTGCCGCTGCGCCCGGCCGTGGCCGACTACTACCGGGCCCTGTTCCTCAATGCGGCCCTGCCCGGCGGCGTCCTCGGCGACGTGCACCGCGCGGTGCGGCACGGGCGCGACGCCGGGGACCTGCGGCGCGGAGTGCGGGCCGTCGTCCTCGAACGGGCCGCCGGACAACTGGCGTTGATGGGGGTCGGGGCGGTGGTGCTGCTCACGATGGCATCGCCGGTACTGGCCCCGGCCCGTCAGCTCGCCCCGCTCGCTGGCCTGGCGGTCCTGGGCACGCTCGCCGTCGTCCTCGCCGTACGGATGAACCGGCCGGCCTCGCACCGGCCGGGGCGCCGGGGCCGGGCCGTGCGGGCGGTGCTCGGCGAGGCCCGGCGGACGCTGCTGTCCCGGAGTACCGGGCCGGGGATCGCGCTGTCGTCCGCCGTCGTCCTCGCCGGCCACCTGGTCATGTTCGTGCTCGCCGCGCGGGTCGCCGGGAGCGCCGCCCCGGTCGCGGTGCTGGTGCCGCTGGCCGTCCTCGCGCTGCTCGCCATGGGGCTGCCGCTGAACGTCGGCGGCTGGGGGCCCCGGGAGGGCGTCACCGCCTGGGCGTTCGGCGCGGCCGGACTGGGCGCCGGAAGCGGACTGGGCGTCGCCGTGGTCTACGGGGTGCTCGGCTTCGCGGCGAGCCTGCCGGGCGCCGCCGTCCTCGTGGCCCGCCGCCGCGCCGCCGCGCCCGCCGTGGAGGAGGCCGAGGTGGCCGGTGCCGTGGGCGAGACGATCCTCGCCGGCGGCCCGGCGCAACCGCGTCCGCCGCTGCGGGACACCGTACGGCAGGCCCCGGGCCGCCCCGGTGAGCGGGCCGTCGTGGGGCGGGCCGGGGAACCGGCCGGGGCGGTGGGCGGCGCCGAGCCGCACCACGCGCCCCGCGTCGCCTATCCCCGCTCGCCCCCCTGGACGGGAATGTCCGCCGACGTGAGCAGCGAGAAATACGCGCCGAAGGAATCCGTGAGACTCGCCAGGATTTCCTTCCCCTTTTCCGCGGAACCGAGTGAAGGCCGCCCGACGACACCGGAATCGGTATAGGCGGACATACCGAGGGAGAGCAGATGACGCCGGTCGTCGGAGATGACATCGGCGGCCTCGTAACCGGGCCGGACGAATTCGGGATGGGTGTGCAGAAGGACGGAGGTCTCGATTTCCCCCGCGTGCATGTCGGTGAGGAGCGAGGTGGCCACCCCCGCCCGCTCCCGCGCCGTCTCCCAGTCCTCCACGGCCGGGAACAGCGCCATCCGCTCACCGCGCGCGGACGACTCCTGAACGACGTTGCCCAGCACGTAGTTGCCGCCGTGTCCGTTGACCACCACCAGGGCGTCGACGCCCGAGCGGCGCAGCGATTCCGCTATGTCCCGTACCACCGCGTGCAGGGTGACCGCGGAGATGCTGACGGTGCCCGGCCAGGCGGCGTGCTCGTGCGAGCAGCCGATCGTCACCGGCGGCAGCAGGTGCACCGGATAGGCGGCGGCGATCCGGCGGGCGACGGCGCAGGCGACGAGCGTGTCGGTCGCCAGCGGCAGATACGGCCCGTGCTGCTCGAAACTCCCCACCGGCAGGACGGCGACCTGCCGCGCCACCCCCGCGGCCCGGCCGCGTACATCCTCCGTGGTGTCCGCCGGCACCAGTGAAACATCCATTCCCGCACGGCCTTTCGTCTCTGTTGAGGAACGTGAGAATCATGACAGACAACATTGGCATACTCGGCAAGAAAGCAGCGCAGCGCACCGGTGTGGAACGGGTCGTGGTGACGCCGCTTCCCACCGTGTACGGGGAATTCCGGGCGTTCGGATATGTGGACCACGACCGCGGTGACGAGCATGTGGCGCTGGTCCACGGCGACCTGGGCAGCGACGGGGTGCTCGCCCGGCTGCACTCGGAGTGCCTGACCGGGGACGCCTTCGGCTCGCAGCACTGCGAGTGCGGAGACCAACTCGACTCGGCGCTGCGCGCGGTGGTCGCGGCGGGCAGCGGGGTCGTCCTCTATCTGCGCGGTCACGAGGGGCGCGGCATCGGGCTGCTGGCCAAGCTGCGGGCGATGGCGTTGCAGGCGGAGGGCCTGGACACGGTGGAGGCGAACCTCGCCCTGGGCCTGCCGGTGGACGCCCGGGACTACGGGGCCGCCGCCGGGATGCTGGCGGACCTCGGGGTGGAGTCGGTGCGGCTGATGTCCAACAACCCGCGCAAGCGGGAGGCGTTGGCGCTGCACGGCATCCGGGTCGAGGAGCAGGTGCCGCTGCTGATCCCGCCGTGCGAGAGCAACATCACCTATCTGCGCACGAAGCGGGAGCGCCTGGACCACCACCTGCCCCACCTGGACGCGATGGTCCACGCCTCGTCCTGACTCTGGCCGGGAACGGCCGGGAACGGCCGGGAACGACGAGAGGGGCGGTGCGGGCCCGGCACACCGGGCCCCGCCCGCCCCTTCGGCGTACGGGCGCGTCAGGCGTCCACCGTCTCCCGCGGGGCCGGCTCCCGGGCCGTCCGCTCGCCCAGCTCCTCCGTCGGGACCCGGTGGGTCTCGCGGGCGGTGAGCGCGGCGACCACCGGCGGGACGCACAGGGCGGCCGTGAAGAGGGCGACCGCGAACCAGTCGTCGCCGCCCGGACCGGCGATCCGCGCCGCGAAGGTCACCGCGAACCCGGCGACGGCGAACCCGATCTGGGTGCCGATGGCCACGCCGGAGAGCCGGACCCGGGTCGAGAACATCTCGCCGTAGAAGGCGGGCCAGACCCCGTTCGCGGCGCTGTAGACGATGCCGAAGGCGACGATGCCGAGCAGGAACGTCAGCGCGTAGGAGCCGGTCGAGATCGACCACAGGTACAGGAACATGGCGCCCGCGCTGCCGGCCGCGCCGATCAGGAACACCGGGCGGCGTCCGACGCGGTCGGAGAGCATGGCCCACAGCGGGATCGCGCCGAGCGCGACGACGTTGGCGAGCGCCCCCACCCACAGCATGGCGGTACGGGACATGCCGACCGCGTCGCTCGTGGCGTACGCCAGCGCCCACACCGTGAAGATGGTGCTGACCGAGGCGATGAGCGCGGCGGCGACCACCCGCAGCACGTCCGCCCAGTGGTCACGGGCGAGCACGGCCAGCGGCATCTTCACGACGCCCTCGCCGGCCGCCCGCTGGGCGACGAAGGCCGGGGTCTCGTCCAGCTTGCGCCGGATCACGAAGCCGACGACGGCGACCGCGACGCTCATCCAGAAGGGAACCCGCCAGCCCCAGGAGAGCAGGTGCTCCTCGGGCAGCGCGGCGACCGGCAGGAAGACCAGGGTGGCGAGCAACTGGCCGCCCTGCGTGCCGCTGAGGGTGAAACTGGTGAAGAAGCCGCGCCGGTGGGGCGGCGCGTGTTCCAGCGTCATGGAGTTGGCGCTCGCCTGTTCGCCCGCGGCCGAGATGCCCTGGAGCACGCGGCAGAGCACCAGCAGGGTCGGGGCGAGCGTGCCCACCTGGTCACGGGTGGGCAGACAGCCGATCAGGAAGGTCGACACGCCCATCAGCATCAGCGTGAACACCATGATCTTCTTGCGGCCGAGGCGGTCGCCCACGTGGCCGAGGAAGAGGGCGCCGACCGGACGGGCCGCGTACGCCACGCCGAACGTGGCCAGCGACAGCAGGGTCGCGGTGGCCGGGTCGGACTCGTCGAAGAAGACCTGCGGGAAGATCAGCGCGGCGGCGCTGCCGTAGATGAAGAAGTCGTAGTACTCCAGGGCGCTGCCGATCCACGCGGCGGCTGCGGCCTTCCTCGGCTGGCCGGGCGGTGCGGCGTCGGCGGGGGTCGGGGCGGCGGGGACGGACACGGCGTGCTCCTTCGGGAAACTCCACCGTAGGCGGCGTACGGGGAGGGTACGGGGGCGTGCGGGGTGTGGGGGAGGGGGCCGGTCGGCTAATTAACCCACTGGGTAGTTAGTCGCGGTGGGAGGGATGTTGCGCGCACGTGTCCCGTGTGTCAAGAGGTGTCGTCGCGCGGACCGTCCCGCCGCGCCCGCCCGCGTCGTCCCGGGCACCGTCCCGCCGCGTCCGCCCGCGCCCGCCCGGGAACCGCCCCGCCCCGCACCCCCCGCGTCGCCCCGCCGCGCCCGCCCGCGCTCAGTCCTGGGCGCGTTCCGCCGTCAGGTAGGCGATCACCATGTCGCCGAGCATGGTCCGGTAGTGCGCGCGCCGGGCCGGGTCGACCAGGTCGCGGCCGAACAGGGCGCCGAAGGTGTGCCGGTTGGCGACCCGGAAGAAGCAGAAGGAGCTGATCATCGCGTGCAGGTCGACGGCGTCGGCGTCGGCCGTGAACAGCCCGGAGCGCCGCCCCTCGGCGAGGATGCGGCGGATCACGTCCAGGGTGGGGGAGCCCATGCGGGCGAGCGTCTCGGAGGAGGCGATGTGCTCCGCCTCGTGGATGTTCTCGATGCTCACCAGGCGGATGAAGTCCGGATGTTCCTCGTGGTGGTCGAAGGTCAGCTCCGCGAGCCGGCGGATGGCCGCCACCGGGTCCAGGTGGTCGACGTCGAGCCGCTGCTCGGCCTCCCGGATCACGCCGTAGGCCCGCTCCAGCACGGCCGTGAAGAGCCGCTCCTTGCCGCCGAAGTAGTAGTAGATCATCCGCTTGGTGGTGCGGGTGCGGGCGGCGATCTCGTCGACGCGGGCCCCGTCGTAGCCGGCCCGCGCGAACTCGCGCGTCGCCACGTCGAGGATCTCGGCCCGGGTGCGGGCGGCGTCACGGGTGCGCGCGCCGGATCGTGCCGGTTCGTCGACGCTGGTCATCGGGTTCCTTCGGCTGCGGGCGGGCGAGGAGCTGAGGGGCCCGGGAGGTCCAGGGGCCGGTGCCGGTGATTGTAGAAGGCGCCCGTGGCGGCCGGTGCCGGAGCACGGGAGGGGCTTCCCCGCGGCCCTGCCCACCTGCTATGACTAACGTACTGGTTCGTACATTAGTCGCCCGGGTTCCGTGCCGGAGCCCCTCAGGAGGTCCCCGGTGGCCAAGGACGCGTATCTCGTCGGACTGATCGGTTCCGGCATCGGACCGTCGCTCAGCCCCGCGCTGCACGAGCGGGAGGCCGACCGGCAGGGCCTGCGCTACGTGTACCGGCTGATCGACATCGACACCCTCGGCGTGCCCCCCGGGGCGGTGGGCGATCTGCTGCGCTCCGCGCGCGACCTGGGCTTCGACGGACTGAACATCACCCACCCCTGCAAACAGCTCGTCATCGACCACCTCGACGGCCTCTCCCCGCAGGCCGAGGCCCTGGGCGCGGTCAACACCGTCGTCTTCGACGGGGGCCGCGCCGTCGGCCACAACACCGACGTCACCGGATTCGCCGCCTCCTTCGCCCGCGGGCTGCCGGACGCCGCGCTGGAGCGGGTCGTCCAGCTCGGCGCCGGCGGCGCGGGCGCGGCCGTCGCCCACGCCGTCCTGACCCTGGGCGCGGAACGGGTCACCGTCGTCGACGCCGTCCCCGAGCGGGCCGCCGCCCTCGCCGGCTCCCTCAACCGGCGCTTCGGCCCCGGCCGGGCCGCCGGCGCCGCCCCACGGCGGCTGCCCGGCCTCCTCGCCGACGCCGACGGCCTCGTGCACGCCACCCCGACCGGCATGGCCGCCCACCCCGGGCTGCCGCTCCCCGCCGGTCTGCTGCGCCCCGGGCTGTGGGTCGCCGAGGTGGTCTACCGGCCGCTGGAGACGGAGCTGCTGCGCACCGCCCGCGCCGCCGGCTGCGCCACGCTCGACGGCGGCGGGATGGCCGCCTTCCAGGCCGCCGACGCGTTCCGCCTCTTCACCGGGCGGGAACCCGACACCGGGCGGATGCTCGCCGACATCGCCCCCCTGGCGCAGGCCCTCGGGGCCCGACCGTAATCCCTGGACCGGAAGAGACCGGAAGAGAGAGGTGCCCCTCGTGCGGACGTCCATCGCCACCGTCTCCCTGAGCGGATCGCTCACTGAGAAGCTCACGGCCGCCTCCCGGGCCGGCTTCGACGGCGTGGAGATCTTCGAGACCGACCTGCTGGCCGCCCCCCTGACCCCGGAGGAGGTCCGCGCCCGCTGCGCCGACCTCGGCCTCACCGTCGACCTCTACCAGCCCCTGCGCGACCTGGAGGCCCTGCCGCCGGACGAGTTCGCCCGCGCGCTGCGCCGCGCCCGGCACAAGTTCGAGCTGGCCCGCAGGCTCGGCACCGACACCGTCCTGGTCTGCTCCAGCGTCTCCCCGCACGCGGTGGACGACGACGCGCTCGCCGCCGGGCAACTGAGCCGGATCGCCGACGCGGCCCGCGAGCACGGCGTCCGCGTCGCCTACGAGGCCCTCGCCTGGGGCCGGCACGTCAGCACCTACGACCACGCCTGGCGCATCGTCGAGGCCGCCGGGCACCCCGCCCTCGGCACCTGCCTGGACAGCTTCCACATCCTCTCGCGCGGCAGCGACCCCCGGGGCATCGAGGACATCCCCGGCGACAAGATCTTCTTCCTCCAGCTCGCGGACGCCCCGCTGCTCGCCATGGACGTCCTCCAGTGGAGCCGCCACCACCGCTGCTTCCCCGGCCAGGGCGGCTTCGACGTCGCCGGCCTCCTGCGGCACGTGCTGCGCACCGGATACGCCGGACCCCTCTCCCTGGAGGTCTTCAACGACGTCTTCCGCCAGTCCGAGGCCGGGCCGACGGCCGTGGACGCCCAGCGCTCGCTGCGGCTGCTGAAGGAGGCGGCCGGCCTCGACACGCCGCCCGCCCCCGTCGTGCCCACCGCGGTCGCCTTCGCCGAACTCGTCACGCCCGACGCCGCGCCCGTCACCGCCGTCCTGGACGCGCTCGGCTTCACCCGCGCCGCCCGCCACCGGGGCAAACCCGTGGACCTGTGGCAGCGGGGCGAGGCCCGCGTCCTGGTCAACACCGGCCCCGGCGAACGCCGCGACGGCACCCACCTCGCCGCCGTCGGACTGGAGTCGCCCGACCCGCACGGCGCCGCCCGCCGGGCCGAGGCCCTGCTCGCCCCGGTGCTGCCGCGCCGCCGCGCCCCCGGGGACGCCCCGCTGGAGGCGGTCGCCGCGCCCGACGGCACCGAGCTGTTCTTCTGCGCCACCCGGCGCCCCGGACTCCCCGACTGGCGGGCCGACTTCGAGGGCACCGGGCACGCCCCCGGCACCGGCGGCCACTGGCGCGTCGACCACCTGTCGCTCACCCAGCCCTGGCACCAGTTCGACGAGGCCGTCCTCTTCCACCGCGGCGTCCTCGGACTGCGCCCGCAGGAGAGCGTGGACGTCGCCGACCCGTACGGCCTGCTGCGCAGCCGCGCCGTCACCGGCGAGGACGGCGCCGTCCGCATCGTCCTGACGGTCGGCCCGGCCCCGGGCGACGCCACCGCGCACGCCCAGCACATCGCCCTCGGCACCGACGACGTGGTCGCCGCCGCCCGCCGCTACCGCGAGGCCGGCGGCCGGCTGCTGCCGATCCCCGCCAACTACCACGACGACCTCGCCGCCCGCCACACCTTCGCCGACGGGGAACTGGAGACCTACCGGGAACTGGGCATCCTCTACGACCGCGACGAGTACGGCACCTTCCGGCACTGCTACACGCACACCGTGGGCCGCGTCTTCTTCGAACTCCTCCAGCGCGACGGCGGCTACCGGGGCTACGGCGCGGTGAACGCGCCCGTCCGCCTCGCGGCGCAGCACGCGGTACGGAAGAACGCCGTCGCCTGACCCGGTCCGGCGGCTACTTCTTCACGGCGTGGCCGCCGAACTGGTTGCGCAGCGCGGCGACCATCCGCATCTGCGGCGAGTTCTCCTGGCGGGAGGCGAACCGGGCGTAGAGCGAGGCGGTGATCGCGGGCAGCGGCACCGCGTTGTCCACGGCCGCCTCCACGGTCCAGCGGCCCTCGCCCGAGTCGTCGGCCCAGCCGCGCAGCTTCTCCAGGTGGTGGTCGTCGTCGAGGGCGTTGACGGCGAGGTCGAGGAGCCAGGACCGGATGACGGTGCCCTGCTGCCAGGAGCGGAAGACCTCGCGGACGTTGTCCACGGAGTCGGCCTTCTCCAGCAGCTCCCAGCCCTCGGCGTACGCCTGCATGATGGCGTACTCGATGCCGTTGTGGACCATCTTGGCGAAGTGCCCGGCGCCGACCTTGCCGGCGTGGACGTACCCGTAGGGGCCGTCCGGCTTGAGCGCCTCGAAGACGGGCTTGAGCGCGTCGATGTGCTCGTCGTCGCCGCCGACCATGAGCGCGTAGCCGTTCTGGAGCCCCCACACGCCGCCGGAGACGCCGGCGTCGACGAAGCCGATGCCGCGGGCGTGCAGTTCCTTGGCGTGCTTCTCGTCGTCGGTCCAGCGGGAGTTGCCGCCGTCGACCACGATGTCGCCCGGTTTGAGCAGGGTCGAGAGCTGGTCGATGACGTGCTGGGTGGCGCCGCCCGCCGGGACCATCACCCAGACCGCGCGCGGCCGGTCCAGCCCCTGGACGAGGTCGACCAGGCCGGGCACGTCGGACAGCGCGGGGTTGGTGTCGTAGCCGATGACGGTGTGGCCGGCGCCGCGCAGCCGCTCGCGCATGCTGCCGCCCATCTTGCCGAGTCCAACGAGGCCGATCTGCATGTCAGTTCACTTCCCGATGTCGCGGTAGGCGGCCACCAGCGCGGCCGTGGAGGGGTCGAGGCCGGGGACGTGGGCGCCCTTTGAGAGGGCGGGTTCGACACGGCGGGCGAGGATCTTGCCGAGTTCGACGCCCCACTGGTCGAAGGAGTCGATGTTCCAGACGGCGCCCTGGACGAAGACCTTGTGCTCGTAGAGGGCGACGAGCTGGCCGAGGACGGAGGGCGTCAGCTCGGGGGCGAGGATGGTGGTGGTCGGGTGGTCGCCCCGGAACGACTTGTGCGGCACCAGCTCCTCCGGCACACCCTCCTCCCGCACCTCGTCCGGCGTCTTGCCGAAGGCGAGGGCCTGGGTCTGCGCGAAGAAGTTGGCCATCAGCAGGTCGTGCTGCGCCCCCAGCCGGCCCCCGAGCCCCCGTACGGGCCGGGCGAAGCCGATGAAGTCGGCCGGGATCAGCTTGGTGCCCTGGTGGATCAACTGGTAGTAGGCGTGCTGCCCGTTGGTGCCCGGCGTCCCCCACACCACCGGCCCGGTCTGCCAGCCCACCTCCTGCCCGTCGCGGTCCACCGACTTCCCGTTGGACTCCATGTCGAGCTGCTGGAGGTAGGCCGGGAAGCGGGAGAGGTAGTGCGAGTACGGCAGCACCGCGTGCGACTGCGCGCCCAGGAAGTCGCCGTACCAGACGCCCAGCAGCCCCATCAGCAGCGGTACGTTGGACTCGGCGGGCGCGGTGCGGAAGTGCTCGTCGACCAGGTGGAAGCCGTCCAGCATCTCGCGGAACCGGTCCGGGCCGATCGCGGCCATCAACGACAGGCCGATCGCCGAATCGAAGGAGTACCGGCCGCCGACCCAGTCCCAGAACTCGAACATGTTCGCCGTGTCGATGCCGAACGCGGCGACTTTCTCCGCGTTGGTCGACACGGCGACGAAGTGCCGGGCGACGGCGGCCTCGTCGCCGAGCGCGTCCACCAGCCAGTCCCGCGCGGAGGCGGCGTTGGTGAGGGTCTCGACCGTCGTGAACGTCTTGGAGGCGACGATGAACAGCGTCTCCGCCGGGTCCAGGTCGCGGGTCGCCTCGTACAGGTCCGCCCCGTCCACGTTCGACACGAAGCGGAACACCAGGGAGCGGTCGCCGTACGCCCGCAGCGCCTCGTACGCCATGGCCGGGCCGAGGTCGGAGCCGCCGATGCCGATGTTCACCACGTTCCGGACGCGCCGCCCGGTGTGGCCCGTCCACTCCCCGGAGCGCACCCGCTGCGCGAAGGCCGCCATCCGGTCCAGCACGGCGTGCACCCCGGGGACCACGTTCTCCCCGTCCACCTCGACCACCGCGCCCCGTGGGGCGCGCAGCGCGGTGTGCAGGACGGCGCGGTCCTCGGTCGTGTTGATCCGCTCCCCGCGGAACATCGCGTCCCGCAGCTCGAACACGCCGGTGGCCACCGCCAGTTCGCGCAGCAGCGCCAGTGTCTCGTCGGTCACCAGGTGCTTGGAGTAGTCGACGTACAGGTCGCCGACGCGGGCCGTGTACCGCTCGGCGCGGCCGGGGTCCTCGGCGAAGAGCCGGCGCAGGCTCGGGCGGGGCAGGGCGTCCGCGCGGTGGTCCTCCAGCGCGGTCCACTCCGGCCGCAGGGTGAGCACGGCGGGGGCGGGGCTCTCAGACATGGGCGCGCTCCCCCTCGGGGGACTCGCCGCGCAGGGCGATGGCGTACATCTCGTCCGCGTCCAGCCGCCGCAGTTCCTCGGCGAGGAGTTCGGAGGTGGGGCGGACCTTCAGCGCGAGGGAGCGCGGGGGCTGGCCGGGCAGGGTCATCGTGGCGAGCGGGCCCTCGGGCCGGTCCACGACGATCTCGCCGCCCGCGGTGCCGAGCCGGACGGCGGTGACGACCGGACCGTCGGTGATCACCCGCTCCACCCGCACCTTCAGCCGCGCCTCCAGCCAGCGGGCGAGCAGTTCGGCGGCCGGGTTCTCCGCCTCCGCCTCCACGGCCGCCGAGGTCACCTCGGTCCGGGCCTGGTCCAGCGCCGCCGCCAGCATCGAACGCCACAGCGTCAGCCGGGTCCAGGCGAGGTCGGTGTCGCCCGGCGTGTAGGAGCGGATGCGGCTCTCCAGCGCCTCCATCGGCCGCTCCACCGCGTACAGGTCGGTGATCCGGCGCTGGGCGAGGGCGCCGAGCGGGTCCTGCGCCGGATGCTCGGGCGCGTCGACGGGCCACCAGACGACGACCGGCGCGTCCGGCAGCAGCAGCGGCAGTACGACGGAGTCGGCGTGGTCGGAGACCTCGCCGTAGGTGCGCAGCACCACCGTCTCGCCGGCGCCCGACTCGGAGCCCACCCGGACCTCGGCGTCGAGATGGGAGAGGGTGCGCTCGCGCAGGTTGCGCGGGTGGCGCCGGATGACGACCAGGGTGCGGGCCGGGTGCTCGTGGGAGGCTTCCTCGGCCGCCTTGATCGAGTCGTAGGCGTTCTCCTCGTCGGTGACGACGACCAGGGTGAGCACCATGCCGACGGCGGGGGTGCCGATGGCACGGCGGCCACGCCTCAGCGCCTTGTTGACCTCGCTTGCCGTGGTGTCGGTCAGATCGATCCTCATGGCCTGCGCCAGCTCCGTCCGTCTCGTGCGAGCATCTCGTCGGCTTCCCGGGGCCCCCAGCTCCCCGAGGGGTACCGGGCGGGCCTGCCGTGCGCGGCCCAGTACTCCTCGACGGGATCGAGGATCCGCCAGGACTCTTCCACCTCCTGGTGCCGGGGGAACAGGTTGGCGTCGCCCAGAAGGACGTCGAGGATGAGCCGTTCGTACGCCTCGGGGCTGGACTCGGTGAAGGACTCGCCGTAGGCGAAGTCCATGGAGACGTCCCGGATCTCCATGGAGGTGCCGGGCACCTTGGAGCCGAAGCGGACGGTCATGCCCTCGTCGGGCTGGACGCGGATGACGATCGCGTTCTCGCCGAGTTCCTCGGTGGCGCTGGTGTCGAAGGGGGAGTGCGGGGCCCGCTGGAAGATCACGGCGATCTCCGTGACCCGGCGGCCGAGGTGTTTGCCGGTGCGCAGGTAGAAGGGGACGCCCGCCCAGCGGCGGTTGTCGATGGCCAGGCCGACGGCGGCGTAGGTGTCGGTGGTGGACTGCGGGTCGATGCCCTCTTCCTCCAGGTAGCCGGGGACCTGGGCGCCGCCCTGCCAGCCGCCCGCGTACTGGCCGCGCACCGTGTGCGCGCCGAGGTCCTCGGGCAGCCGGACGGCGCGCAGCACCTTCAGCTTCTCGGTGAGCAGGGAGGGGGCGTCGAAGGCGGCCGGTTCCTCCATCGCGGTGAGCGCGAGGAGTTGCAGCAGGTGGTTCTGGATGACGTCGCGGGCGGCGCCGATGCCGTCGTAGTAGCCGGCCCGGCCGCCGATGCCGATGTCCTCGGCCATGGTGATCTGCACGTGGTCGACGAAGGACCGGTTCCAGATCGGTTCGAACATGGTGTTGGCGAAGCGCAGCGCCAGGATGTTCTGGACGGTCTCCTTGCCCAGGTAGTGGTCGATGCGGAAGACCTGGTCGGGTTCGAACACCTCGTGCACGAGCGCGTTGAGTTCGCGGGCGCTGGCGAGGTCGTGGCCGAAGGGCTTCTCGATCACCGCGCGCCGCCAGGAGCCGTGCGGGGCGTCGGCCAGCCCGTGGTTCTTGAGCTGCTGGACGACCTTCGGGAAGAAGCGGGGCGGCACGGAGAGGTAGAAGGCGTGGTTGCCGCTGGTGCCCTGGGAGGCGTCCAGCTCCTCCACGGCCTCGCGCAGCCGTTCGAAGGCGGCGTCGTCGTCGAAGTCACCGGGCACGAAGCGCATGCCGGCGGCGAGCTGCTGCCAGACCTCCTCGCGGAAGGTGGTCCGCGCGTGTTCCTTGACGGCGTCGTGCACGACCTGCGCGAAGTCCTGGTCCGCCCAGTCCCGGCGGGCGAAGCCGACCAGGGAGAACCCCGGCGGCAGCAGGCCGCGGTTGGCGAGGTCGTAGACGGCGGGCATGAGCTTCTTGCGGGACAGGTCGCCGGTGACGCCGAAGATGACCAGCCCGGAGGGGCCGGCGATCCGGGGCAGGCGACGGTCGCGCGCATCGCGCAGGGGGTTGCTCCAGTCGAGTGGCGGTACGGGCGTGACGGCCTCGGCGGGCCGCCGCCGGCCGCCCTTCCTCGCCGCGCGGCCGGGGCCCTTTCCGGGGCCGGTGCGGGGGGCGGTGCCGGTGCCGTTTCCGGTGTCCTGGGTGCCGTGGGTGCCGTGGGCGCCTTGGGCGTCCTGGGCGTCCCGGGGGTCCCTAGCGTCCCGGGGGTCCCCAGCGTCCCGGGGGTCCCCAGCGTCCCGGGGGTCCCCGGGGTCCCGGGCGTCCCCGGCCGGGCCGGGGGCCTCGCCGCCCCGGCCTTCGCCGGTCCGCCGGTCCTCGGAGTCCGGTGGGGTGCCCTGGGGCTCCCGGGCCGTCCGGGCACCCCGGTGGCCCTCCGCTTCCTCCGCCGTCCCGGCCCCGTGGACCGTCGTCGCGGGAGGCTCCTCGCTCATTCCCCGTCAACTCCCTTGCCGTCGAGGGACTCCGTCGTCGCACCGCATCCGTACCCACCGCACCCGCCGGGGCCCGCCCGGCGGCGTACTTTTCCGCCGCCTCGCCACCGGGAGGACGGCCGCCGGCCGCGGTCGGCGCCGGGTCCACGAGCCGGGTGTGACCGGCTCCCTCCATACAGGGTGTCCCGATACGCCGCGACCTGCCTCCCCCGCGGCGACGGGCGGGCCGGCCCGGGTGCCCCGGCGCGGGGCGCGAGGGACGGTGCGGCGCCGCTCACCGTGGTGCGGGTACCGCGGAACGGCGTCGAGCATGCCGTCCGGTTTCGGGCCGCGGGCGGGGCCCGTGCCGGGCTGCGTGCCGGGCCTGCTCCGGGCCCGCGTCGGGACCCGACTCCGGACCCCCGCCGGGCAGCGCCCGCATCTGCCGATCACCCCCGGGGGTCACCCGTAGGCGCCATGTGAATGGATTCAACAGACCAGGCCAGGAGACGTTCCCGCCCCGACATCCCGGCCTCGCAGGACCACCCCCGTTCGTGGCCCACGGCACCCGCACCCCTTGACAGCGCGGTGGCCCATCCCTAGCTTCCGCCTGAATCGATTCATCGCCGAGTCGTAAACGGAGCCGATCGTGATCAGTAGAAGACGACTGCTCAGCACGACCAGCACGGCCGCCCTCGCCACCGCCCTCGCCGCTCCCGGGGCCCGCGCTGCCGGGGCCGCCGCCCCCGGGCCCGCCGCCGCCCCGGGAGCGCCCCCGCGCGTCGACGCGCTCACCGTGGAGTACGCCGAGAAGCCGCTCGGCACCGACGTCGCCCGCCCCCGGCTGAGCTGGCCCCTGAGCGGCGACGGCGCCCAGAGCGCCTATCAGGTCCGGGTCGCCACCTCGCCCGCCCGGCTCGCCCGGCCCGACGTCTGGGACAGCGGCAAGGTCGTCTCGCGCCACTCCGTCCTCGTGCCGTACGCCGGCCCCGCCCTCGGCCCGCGTACCCGCTACCACTGGCAGGTCCGCGTCTGGGGCGCCTCCGGGAAAGCCGGCCCCTGGAGCGCCCCGTCCTGGTGGGAGACGGGCATCGGCGACTGGTCGGCACGGTGGATCTCCGCCCCCGCGGCCCTGGTCGCCGCGCCCGACCTCACCGACGCCACCTGGGTCTGGTACCCCGAGGGCGACCCCGTCAGCGGTGCGCCGGCCGGCACCCGGTGGTTCCGGACCCGCGTCGAGATCCCCTCCGGCGTGACCCGCGCCCGCCTCGTCACGACCGCCGACGACGGCTACACGGCCCACCTGAACGGCGTACCGGTGGCCCACGCCGAGGCCGACGGCCCCGCGCAGAACTGGAGCCGCCCCGCCCTCACCGACGTCACCGCCCGGCTCGGCACCGGCACCGCCGTCCTCGCGGTCGAGGCCACCAACGCCTCCGAGAGCCCCGCCGGACTCCTCGCCGCCCTGGAGGTCACCCTCGCGGACGGCACCGTACGCGCCCTGTCCCTCGCCGGCTGGAAGGCCACCGACCGTGAACCGGCCCAGGGGTGGACCGCGCCCGGGTTCGACGACGCGGCCTGGCCCGCCGCGAAGGTGCTCGCCGCGTGGGGCGCCGGACCCTGGGGCAAGGTGACCCCCGCCCTGGCCCCCGCCGTCCAGTTGCGCCACGAGTTCCGGCTCCGGCGCGGCACGATCACGCGGGCCCGCCTCTACGCCACCGCCCTCGGCCTGTACGAGGCGTGGCTCGGCGGACGCCGGGTCGGCGACGACCGCCTCGCGCCCGGCTGGACGGACTACCGCCGGCGCGTCCAGTACCGGACGTACGACGTGACCGGGCTGGTCTCACCCGGCGACAACGCCATCGGCGTGACCCTCGCGGCCGGCTGGTACGCGGGCCGCATCGCCTGGCTCGGCCCCCACCAGTACGGCGAACACCCGGCGTTCCTCGGTCAGTTGGAGGTCACCTACGCCGACGGGTCGACGCAGACGGTCGGTTCAGGACCCGACTGGCGGGCCGCCACCGGCCCCGTCACCCACGCCGACCTGCTGGCGGGCGAGGAGTACGACGCCCGCCTGGAGACGCCCGGCTGGACCGCCCCCGGGTTCCGCGACGGAGCCTGGGCGCGCGCCGAGGCCACCGGGCCCGTCGACGCCGCCCTCGTCGCCCAGACCGACGCCCCGACCCGCCTCCAACGCACCCTGCCCGCACGGGCGATGACCGAGCCGCGGCCCGGCGTCTTCGTCTACGACCTGGGCCAGAACATGGTCGGCACCGTCCGCCTCACCGTCACCGCGAAGGCCGGCACCACCCTGCGGCTGCGCCACGCCGAGGTGCTGAACGAGGACGGCACCCTCTACACGGCGAACCTGCGCACCGCCGGCGCCACCGACACCTACGTCTGCAAGGGCGGGGGCCGGGAGACCCACGAACCCGCCTTCACCTTCCACGGGTTCCGCTACGTCGAGGTCACCGGATTCCCCGGCCGGCCCCCGCTCGACGCCGTCGCCGGCCGCGTACTGCACACCGATGCCCCCTTCACCATGGAGTTCGAGACCGACCAGCCGATGCTGGACCGGCTGCACACCAACATCACCTGGGGCCAGCGCGGCAACTTCCTCTCCGTACCCACCGACACCCCCGCCCGCGACGAACGGCTCGGCTGGACCGGCGACATCAACGTCTTCGCGCCGACCGCCGCCTACACCATGGAGTCCGCCCGGTTCCTGACCAAGTGGCTGACCGACCTGCGCGACGCGCAGACGGCCGACGGTGCCTTCACCGACGTCGCCCCGCACGTCGGCGACCTCGGGCACGGCACCGCCGGCTGGGGCGACGCCGGGGTCACCGTCCCCTGGGCGCTGTACGAGGCGTACGGAGACCGCCGGGTGCTGGAGGAGTCCTGGACCTCGATGGTGCGGTGGCTCGACTACCTGGAGGCGCACAGCAAGGGCTACCTGCGGCCCGCCGAGGGGTACGGCGACTGGCTGAACGTGCAGGACGAGACGCCCAAGGACGTCCTCGGCACCGCCTGGTTCGCGCACTCGGCCGACCTGGTCGCGCGCACCGCCGAGGCGCTGGGGAAGGACCCCGGACCGTACACCGCCCTGTTCCGCGCCGTACGGGACGCCTTCCGCGCCGCCTACGTCGGCGACGGCGGGCGCGTGAAGGGCGACACCCAGACCGCCTACGTCCTGGCGCTCTCCATGGACCTGCTGGCCGACGCCGACCGGCGGCCCGCCGCCGAACGCCTGGTCGAGCTGATCCGGGCCCGGGACTGGCACCTGTCCACCGGCTTCCTCGGCACCCCCCGGCTCCTGCCCGTGCTCACCGACACCGGCCACACGGACGTCGCCTGGCGGCTGCTCACCCAGCGCTCCTTCCCCAGTTGGGGCTACCAGATCGACCGGGGCGCGACCACCATGTGGGAACGCTGGGACTCCATCCGGCCCGACGGCACCTTCCAGGACGCCGGCATGAACTCCTTCAACCACTACGCGTACGGCTCCGTCGGCGCCTGGATGTACGCCACCGTCGCCGGGATCGCCCCGGCCGCGCCGGGCTTCCGCGAGATCCTGGTCCGGCCGCGCCCCGGCGGCGGGGTCACCCGGGCCCGCGGCCGGTTCACTTCGGTGTACGGCCCCATCGAGACGCGCTGGAGCACCGGCCGGGACGGCTTCCGCCTGGCGCTGACCGTCCCGGCCAACACCACCGCCGAGGTCTGGCTGCCCGTCACCGCCGGACGCGCCCACCACGCGGCGCGCGGCACGGCCGCGTTCGTACGCACCGAGGACGGCTGCGCCGTCTACGCCGCGCCGCCCGGACGGCACGACTTCACCGCCTGAGCGGCGCGGGCGCACGGCCGAGGGGGCCCCACGGTGTGGAGCCCCCTCGGTGTGTGGTGTTGCCGCCGGGTCAGTGCCCGAAGGTGAACCAGTTCACGTTCACGAAGTCCGCGGGCTGGCCGCTGGTGAACGTCAGGAACACGTCGTGGGTGCCCGTCACCGAGCTGATGTTGGCCGGGACGGACCGCCACGACTGCCAGCCGCCCGTGTTGCCCACCGAGAAGCTGCCGATGGGGGCGTTGGCGCGGCTGTCGAGGCGCACCTCCACCAGTCCGCTGACCCCGGTCGCGGCTCCGCTCGCCACCCGCGCCGTGAACTGCCGGGCCGGCGTCGAGCCGAACTGCACGCCCTTGTACTGCGCCCAGTCGCCGTTGGCGAGGGCGGCCAGGTTCTGGCCGCCGCCGGAGTCCGTAGTGGCCTCGGTCAGCACGCCGGACTGGGCGTCGTACGACTCGGCCTGGATGGTGCCGTAGGCGTCACGGCTGCCGGTGGGCGGGGGAGTGGTGCCGCCCCCGCCGCTCGACAGCACCTGCACGTAGTCCACGACCATCGAGTGGCCGGGCTGGGTGCCGCCGTCCGGGCCGCCGCCGAAGGCGTCCGGGAAGCCGCCGCCCATGGCCACGTTGAGGATGAGGAAGTAGCCGTGGTTCGTGGCGTTGGCCCAGGTCGCCGCGTCGACCTGGTTGGCGCGCACCGTGTGGTAGTTGTTCCCGTCGACGAGGAAGCGGATCTCCTCGACGCTCTTGGAGCGGTCCCACTCCACGCCGTAGGTGTGGAAGGCGGCCTGGCAGGTGGCGCCGGGGCAGGTGGTGCTGCCGCCGATGCCGGTGGTCTCGTTGCACGGGCCGCCCGGCGAGGTGCCGCAGTGCATCGTGGCCCACACCGTGTTGATGCCCTGGGTGTTCTCCATGATGTCGATCTCGCCGACACCGGGCCAGTTCCAGTAGTTGCCCCGGTAGGGGCTGCCGAGCATCCAGAACGCGGGCCAGTAGCCCTTCGCGGCTGCCCCGGTGACGTTCGGGACCTGGATGCGGGCCTCGACGCGCAGGGTGCCGCCGGCCGGGGGCTGGAAGTCGGTGCGCTTGGTCTCGATCCGGCCGGACGTCCAGTTGCCGGCGGCGTCGCGGCGCGGGGTGATGCGGAGGTTGCCGTTGCCGTCGAGGGAGACGTTGTCCGTGCTGGACGTCATCGTCTCGATCTCGCCGGTGCCGAAGTTGGCGGGGCCGCCCGGGTACGACGTCCCGGTCGTGTACTGCCAGTTGCTCGTGTTCACGCCGGAGCCGGCCGGGCCGTCGAAGTCGTCGACGAAGACCTGCGTCCAGCCGGACGGGGGCGGCGGGGCGGCGGCGCTCGCGGACGGGCCGGTGACGGCGGTCGCGCCGGCGGCGAGGCCGAGCGTGCCGACGACGGCCACCAGCGCCCGGTGCCAGGGGCGCCGTCTGGGCGGGTTGCCGGAGGTCTCACTCATGTGGGGGTCGCCTCTCGGGTGCGGGAGTGTGAGGGGTGGATCGCCCCGGAGCGCGCGGGCGGTCGCGGACCGCGTTTGAGAGCGCTCTCAGGATGTGGTCAATGTGCTCTGAGACGTATCCGCCGTCAAGAGGTGAAGCCGAGAAAGTCCTTACGGAGTAAGGGAGTTCACTCCGTGAATCAGGCCAATGCGCCCAAGCGGGAGGGCCGGGGTCACCGGGCCGGCGGCACGACCGGCGCGGCCCGCCGCCGTCGTCCCCCGGCCGTCACCACTGCGTCGCGGTCCCCCGTACGTCACCACTGCCTTGCGGTCCCCCGTCCGTCACCACTGCCTTGCGGTCCCCCGTCCGTCACCACTGCCTTGCGGTCCCCCGTCCGTCACCACTGCCATGCGGTGCGCCGTCCGTCACCAGTGCCTCGCGGCCCCCCCCGTCCGTCACCACTGCCTCGCGGCCCCCCGTCCGTCACCCGCCGACCGGGTACCGCACCCCCGGCCGTACCGAGGGCGCGGGCCGCCAGCCGAGCGCCCGCGAGATCCCCCGCGCCGCCAGCCGCACCGCCGGGACCAGCGTGGGCACGGCCGCCCCCTCGCGCGGCACCACCACCGACACGGCGGCGGCCACCGCGCCGTCCCCGCCGCGCACCGGCGCCGCCACCGACAGCGCGTCGCCGGTCACCTGCCGGTCGCTCACCGCCGCCCCGGTGCGCCGCACCTCCGCCAGCACCCGGCGCAGCCGCACCGGATCGGTGATCGTGAACGGGGTGAACGCGGCCAGCGGCCCCGAACAGTAGGCGCCCTGGTACTCCGGCGTGCCGTGCGCCAGCAGCGCCAGGCCGACCCCGGTCGCGTGCAGCGGCCAGCGCCCGCCGACCCGGATGTGCACGTCCACCGCCGAGCGGCCCGAGAGCCACTCCACGTAGACCACGTCGTCCCCGTCGCGCACCGCCAACTGCACGTTCTCGTGCGTCGCCTCGTACAGGTCCTCCAGGTACGGCAGCGCGGCCTGCCGCAGCGCCAGTCCGCGCGGGGCGAGCACGGCGATCTCCCACAGCCGCAGCCCCACGTGGTAGAGCCCCTCCCCGTCCCGCTCCAGCGCGCCCCACTCGGTGAGCGCGCCCACCAGGCGGTGCGCGGTGGTCAGGCTCAGTCCGGCCCGCCGGCTGATGTCCGTGAGGCTCAGGGCCGGGTGCGCGAGGTCGAACGCGGCGAGCACGGCCAGCAGCCGCTCGGGCGCGGAACGGGCGGTCATGCCGGGCGTCCCTTCGGGGGTCGGTGGAGTGGAGGAGGAGGCGGAACGGGAAGGTCGGGGCAGGTCGGGGGCGGTACGGCGGCCGGGCCGGCCGCCGGATGCGGGTGTCGCGCAGAGGGTACGTCTCCGCAGCCTTCCGGCACAGGGGGTGGACGCACTCATTCCGGACGCGCCGCGGCCCCGCGCGGCCGTCCGGACCGGCCGCCGGCCATGCCATGATCGGCGCCGGGCCGGAAGCGGAGGCCCCCGGGGCGAGCGGGAGAGCGGGAGAGGGGACGCGGGCATGAGGCTGACGATCGTGGGGGGCGGCGGATTCCGGGTGCCGCTGGTGTACGGGGCGCTCCTCGGGGACCGCGCCGAGGGCCGGGTGAGCGAGGTGGTGCTGTACGACCCCGACCCGGACCGGCTGTCGGCGGTCACCCGGGTCCTGGCCGAACAGGCCGCCGACGTGCCCGACGCGCCCGCGGTGACCGCCACGACCGACCTGGACACGGCGCTGCGCGGCGCCCGGTTCGTGTTCTCCGCGATCCGCGTCGGGGGCCTGGAGGGCAGGGCGCGGGACGAGCGGGTCGCCTTCGCCGAGGGCGTCCTCGGCCAGGAGACGGTCGGCGCGGGCGGCATCGCCTACGGGCTGCGCACCGTGCCGGTCGCCGTCGACCTCGCCCGCCGGGTGGCCCGGCTCGCCCCGGACGCCTGGGTCATCAACTTCACCAACCCGGCCGGACTGGTCACCGAGGCCATGTCCCGTCACCTCGGCGACCGCGTCATCGGCATCTGCGATTCACCGGTCGGCCTCGGCCGCCGCGTCGCCCGCGCGCTCGGCGCCGACCCCGGCCGGGCGGCGATCGACTACGCGGGCCTCAACCACCTCGGCTGGGTCCGCGCGGTCCGGATCGACGGCCGCGACCAACTGCCGCGCCTGCTCGCCGACCCCGAGCTGCTCGGCACCGTCGAGGAGGGCCGGCTCTTCGGCGCCGACTGGCTGCGCGAACTCGGCGCCGTCCCCAACGAGTACCTGCACTACTACTACTTCCACCGCGAGGCCGTCCGCGCCGGCGCGGGACCCGGCCCGACCCGCGGCGCCTTCCTCCACCGGCAGCAGGGCCGCTTCTACGAGGAGGCACGCCGCCCCGGCACCGGTGCCCTCGCCGCCTGGGAGCGCACCCGCGCCGAACGCGAGGCCACCTACATGGCGGAGAACCGGGAGAGCGCGGGCGCGGGCGACCGCGAGCCCGAGGACCTCTCCGGCGGCTACGAGAAGGTCGCCCTCGCCCTGATGCGGGCCATCGCCCGCGACGAGCGCGCCACCCTGATCCTCAACGTCCGCAACCGCGGCACCCTGGCCGCGCTCGACGCCGAGGCCGTCGTCGAGGTGCCCTGCCTGGTCGGCGCGAACGGCGCCCGGCCGATGGCCGCCGATCCGCTGCCCGCGCACGCCACCGCCCTGGTCTGTGCGGTCAAGGCCGTCGAGCGGGAGGTGCTGGCGGCGGCGGAGACCGGCTCGCGCGCCACGGCCGTCAAGGCGTTCGCCCTGCACCCGCTCATCGACTCGGTGGACGTCGCCCGCCGCCTCGTCGACGGCTACACCGCCGTCCACCCGGGCCTCGCCTACCTGCGCTGACCGGCCCCCCCCGGGCACGCCCTAGGCAGGCGCCCCGGCGGCCGGGCCCGGGGCCTGCGCGGCCGGGGGAGCGGCCGGACCCGTCGCCCCGGACCCCTCCGTGCGCTGCTGGGGCAGGGACACCGGCCGCAGCGCGCGCGGCCCCGACACCACCGCGTAGTCCTGCCCCAGGTACGGCGGCACCAGCTCGCCGGGATCGTCCCCGAGCGCCAGCCGCAGAGCCGCCCACGGCGCGTTGAGCCCGCACAGCGACAACTGGTGCAGCCCGCCCGCCGGGCGGGTGTTGACGTCCATCAGCACCGGCCGGTCGCCGTACATCCGGAACTGGAGGTTGGAGAGGTGGTGCAGCCGGAACGCCTCGGCGATGTGCCGGGCCGGGCCGAGCCACCGCTCGTGCAGGGTGAAGCCCCGGCGCCGGCCGCGCTTGGTGCGGCCCACCGCCATCCGTGCCCGGTCGTCCGGACCGGTGAGGCAGTCCACCGAGACCTCCGGCTCCTCCAGCCGCGGCATCACCAGCCAGTCGACCGGCTCCTCGGCCGCCCGCAGCGCCGCCACGACCAGATGCAGCGGCACGTGGGAGCTCGGGAAGCCGCTGAGGTGACCGAGGGAGAAGGGGGAGCGGGTGACCGTACGGAAGCCCACCCCGCCCGCGCCCGCCGCCGGTTTGAAACAGGCCCGGTCGCCACCCGCCTCCAACTCCTCGACGGCCGCCACGAGTTCGTCGGCGGTACGGACCCGCCACCACGGCGGCACCGGCACCCCGATGGACCGCACCGCCTCGTAGGCGACGACCTTGTCCCGGAAGACCGCCACCGACTCCGGCGGCGGGGCGAGCAGCGCCGTGCCGATCTCCGCGAACTCGGCGCGGTGCGCGGCGAGCACCTCCTGATGCAGCCGCGGTACGAAGACGTCGATGCCGCGCCGCGCGCACTGGTCGAGCGCGTACTCCACGTACCCCGCCGGGGAGAGCCCCTCCGGCTCCGGCTCGGCGGTGTCCGCCGCCGCCAGCACGGGGGAGTCCGGGTCGCCGTGCGTCGCGTGGATCTCCACGGGCCGGCCGTCCGGGTTGCGCCGGAGCTGGTCCATGAAGAACACGTTCTCCGCGTACGTGCGGTTGAGCCAGACGCGTACCCGAGAGTTCATGGCGGCGCCGCCTTTCACAGGACGCGGGCAGGCCCGAGGAGGCCGTGCCCGGCCGGGGGAGATGGAGGGACGCCGGGCCGCCCTGCGCTGAGGGGAGGTCGCAACGGTGGCGTCGGGGCGATCATAGGGCTTCGCGGGCCGCCCGGCGCAACGCGTGCCGAGGGGGCCTCGCCACGCCGGTGCGGGGGTGGCGGGATTGCGCCGTCCGGCCGCGTCGGGGCGGTCTTGTGGCGCCGAGGGCGGATGTGATCCCCTACCGTCGCAGGGGTGCGCGAAGGAGTGGGGATGACGGGGAGGCCCGGTGGTCCGGGGCGGCTGTGGGCCATCAGCGACCTGCACGTCGGCCACGAGGAGAACCGCGCCCTGGTCGAGGGGATGCGGCCCTCCTCCGACGAGGACTGGCTGCTGGTCGCCGGCGATGTGGCCGAGACCGTCCCCGACATCCGCTGGGCCCTCGCCACCCTGGCCGGCCGTTTCCGCCGGGTCGTCTGGACCCCCGGCAACCACGAGCTGTGGACCCACCCCCGGGACACCACCGGGCTGCGCGGCGAGGCCCGTTACCGGCACCTCGTCGAGGTGTGCCGCTCCCTCGGCGTGACGACGCCCGAGGACCCCTATCCGGTGTGGGAGGGCGAGGGCGGCCCCGCGGTCGTCGCCCCGCTCTTCCTGCTCTACGACTACTCGTTCCTGCCCGAGGGCACCTCGACCAAGGACGAGGGACTGGCCTACGCCCAGGGCACCGGCGTGATCTGCACCGACGAGTACCTGCTCCACCCCGACCCGTACCCCAGCCGCGACGCGTGGTGCCGGGCCCGGGTCGCCGAGACCGAGCGCCGGCTCGCCGAGCTGCCGATCGACCTGCCGACGGTCCTGGTCGGCCACTACCCGCTGGACCGCCACCCCACCGAGGTGCTGCGGTACCCGGAGTTCGCCATGTGGTGCGGCACCACCCTGACCGCCGACTGGCACCGCCGCTTCCGGGTCGACACGATGGTCTACGGACACCTCCACATCCCCCGGACCACCTGGCACGAGGGCGTCCGCTTCGAGGAGGTGTCGGTGGGCTACCCCCGGGAGTGGCGCGAGCGGAACCGGCCGCCCGGCCGGCTGCGGCACATCCTGCCGAGGAAGGACACGGCGCGTTGATCGAGGAGCTGCTGCCGGAGCCGGTCGTCGCGGTGGAGGCCCACGGCCTCGACGACGCCGCCCACACCCCGCTCTACCCCGAGGAGGAGGCCCTCGTGGCGCGGGCCGTCGCCAAACGGCGCCGCGAGTTCACCGCGGTGCGCTCCTGCGCCCGGCGCGCGATGGAGAAGCTGGGCGTGGCCCCGCAGGCCGTGCTCAGCGGCGAGCGGGGGGCGCCGCGCTGGCCCGCCGGGCTGATCGGCAGCATGACCCACTGCGACGGCTACTGCGCCGCCGCGCTGGTCCGCGCCACGGAGCTGGTCTCCCTCGGCATCGACGCAGAGCCCGACGGCCCGCTGCCCGACGGGGTGCTGTCCGCCGTGGCCCTGCCCGACGAGGCGCGGCGGCTGCGGACGCTGGCCGCCGAGGCGCCGGGCGTCCACTGGGAGCGGCTGCTGTTCAGCGCCAAGGAGTCGGTCTACAAGGCGTGGTTCCCGCTCACCGGGGCGTGGCTGGACTTCATGGAGGCCGACATCGAGATCTCCGTGGACCCCGGCGGACACCGAGGCGGCCTGCGCGCCACCCTCCTCGTCCCGGGCCCCTCGGTGGCCGGCCGCCCCGTGACCCACTTCGAGGGCCGCTGGACAACCGCCCGCGGCCTCCTCGCCACCGCGATCACGATCCCCCACCCACCCCACACCTGACCACCGGGGGCCGCGTCCGCCGACGCCCCTCGGCGAGCGCGGGCCGGGGCGATCGCCCGTCAGCCCAGGTAGCCGAGGGACGTCTCGATGCGGCCCGCCAGGTGGTCCCGCTGGACCGGTCCCCGCAGGGACGAACCGGCCAGCCATGTGCGGCACTTGCTGGCGAGGAGCAGGCCGAAGCCCTCGGCCTCGCGTTCGTCGGCGAGGTCGAAGCGGGAGCGGGCGGCGACCGCGCGTACCGTGGCCCGCAGCGCCTCCCCGTCGATCTCGCCCAGGCCCCCGTCCAGCAGCCGGGCGGCGACCGGGACGCCCTCCACCCGGTGGCCTCGGTGCCCGGCCCGCATATGCCACAGTTCGTGACCCAGGATCACCAACTGGTGGTCGGGAGCGGTGTGTTCCTCGACCACCACGAGGTCCTGGTCGGCCATGTCGAGCCACAGACCGCTCGCCGTGCCCGGCGGGAACGCGGAGAGGCAGAAGCGGACCGGACGGCCCCGGCGCCGGCTCATCGCCTCGCACAACTGGGTGCACAGGTCCAACGGCCGCGCGGGGGCCGGCAGCGTCAGCTCGCCGACCAGCTCGCCGCAGAGGCGGCGCATCTGCCTGCCGATGCCCACGCTTCTCCCCCGGATCACGACTCGGGCCGCTTGACGCTCTCCAGGAGCATGTCCAGCCACTCGGCGACCTTGTCGCGGTGCTGGTCGGTGGGGAGTTGGGCGGCCCGCCAGGCGATGCCGCGCACTCCGTGGTCCTGGAGCAGCCGCTCCAGCGGGTCCTCGGCGACCGCGTCGGCCGCCCGCTCCCGGTCGGCGAGCTGCTGGAGGAGTTCCTGCTCGGTGTGGTGCAGGGCGTGCACCAGGGCCTCGGGGTCCTCGGCGGTCAGGAAGCCCGCGTGCACGCGGAAGAAGCGCTGGATGGCGTCGCAGTGCTCCATGGTGGGCCGCCGGTCGCCGTTGATGAGGGCGCCGGCCTGCTGCCGGGACATCCCGGCGCCGTCGGCTATCTCCTGCTGGGTGTATTTGCGGCCGTTGGGCTTGAGCCGGGTGCGCCGCAGCAGGTCCAGCCGCTGCACGAAGCGGGCCTGGACGTCGGGTTCACCCGCCGCACACCCTCCCAGCAGGGCCTTGACCACCGGTTCGGGGACACCGGAGGCGACGGAGAGCCGGCCGGGGTCGACGACCTGCGCGTGTGCCACGCCGAGCCGGTCCGCGAGTGCGGTGACCCGGGCGAGGACGGCCGGCAGTGCCGCCGTCGGCTTGGCGTCCGGACCCTCGAAGCCACCCGTCACCGACAGATCTCCTACGTCTCTCCCAGGCCACACAGGATTCTCACATACGCGAAGCCGTGAACTTCCCGGAGAGTAGCCTGCCGCTCGAACCCACCTCCAGGTCTCGCCACAACTGTGGCCAATTTCAGCCGTCAACCGGCATGAAATGCCACGATAGTTGACACGCCTCGCGTCGGGGCATCAGGATCGGGACGCCGCGAGAAGGCCGCATAGGCAAGAGGGGTGACCTCCCGATGGCATTTCAGGCAGGAGGGCAGCGGCCGGCACCGCGGCCCGCACCCGCGAATCCCGAAGCCCAGGCGTATCTCCAGGACTACGCCGCCCTCCTGGACGCCGTCCCCCATCCGTCCCTCGTCGTCGACCACCGCTGGGACGTGGTCCTCGTCAACGGGGCCTTCCGGTCGCTCTTCGGGGGCGCCGGGCCGCACCCGACGGCCATGCCCGCCGACAACTTCCTCCGCTTCGTCCTCTTCCACCCCGACGCCTCCGCCGTCCTCGGCGAACACGAGTCGAGCTGGTGCCTGCCGATGCTGGCGCACTTCGCCGCCGCCGTGGAGCGCCACGGCCACGACCACGGACTCCAGGCCATCCGCCGCGACATCGCCGAGGACCCGATCATGGAGGCCGCCTACCGGCAGGGCCTGCCGCACTGGGTCCGCGCCGTCGGCCGCAAGGCCGTCGAGCACGACGGGGCGGTACGGCCGCTGCGCCACCCCGACCCGCGGTGGGGCGCCACCGAATGCCGCATCGTCGTCGAGACCCCCAGCTCGCTCGCCGAACTCGGCTACACGCGGCTGACCTTGGTGCTGCGCGAGACGCGCCGCGCCCCGCACCGGCGCGGACGGCCCCGGCGCACCGGCTCCCACCTGCGCGTGGTCGCCGCGTCCGACTGACCCGGCGGGCACCCCGCGCGGGGCGAGGTGCCCGAGCCGGGCCGCCCGCAGCCGACCCGGAGCGACCCGGAGGCCCCGGTGTTCCGTACGCCGGCCTTCCGGGAGGTCCCCGTCCGCCACGGCGAGCCCGACGGGCCCCGAGCCCGACGGGCCCCGAGCCGCCGAACCCGAGCCACCGAGCCCGAGCCGTCGGGCCCGCCGCCGGACGCCGCCCGCCTCACGGTGGAAGCCTCCCGCTCGCCGACGCCCTGCCGCTGCTCGGCGCCCGGGAGGTGACCTCCCCGATGCCGCTCCCCTTCGAGGAACCCGGCATCCGACCCGTACCCCGCCCGCCCACGCACCCCCGGCGCAACCCGCCCCGCCCCTGACGCAAGCCGTTTGCATTCCTTGCGCTATTCTTGCGCTCATGACGCGACGACTTGCTGAGGTGGCGAAGAAGGTCGGGGTCAGCGAGGCCACGGTCAGCCGGGTGCTGAACAACAAGCCCGGGGTCTCCCAGGCCACCCGGCAGTCGGTCCTCTCCGCCCTCGACGTCCTCGGCTACGAACGGCCCACCCTGCTGCGCGGCGAACGCGCCCGGCTGGTCGGACTGGTCCTGCCCGAACTGCAGAACCCGATCTTCCCGGCCTTCGCCGAGGTCATCGGCGGCGCCCTCGCCCAACTGGGCCTGACCCCGGTGCTGTGCACCCAGACCAAGGGCGGCGTCTCCGAGGCCGACTACGTCGACCTGCTCCTGCAACAGCAGGTCTCCGGCGTGGTCTTCGCCGGCGGGCTGTACGCGCAGGCCGACGCGCCCCACGGCCACTACGAGCGCCTGGCCGACCGCAACATCCCGGTCGTGCTGGTCAACGCGGCCATCGAGCACCTCGGCTTCCCCGGCGTCTCCTGCGACGACGCCGTCGCCGTGGAACAGGCGTGGCGGCACCTGTCCTCCCTCGGCCACGAGCGCATCGGCCTCGTCCTCGGCCCCGGCGACCACCAGCCCTCCGCGCGCAAGCTGGCCGCCGCCCGCGCCGTCGGCGACGTGCCGGACGCCTACGTCGCGCGCACGATGTTCTCCATCGAGGGCGGCCACGCCGCCGCCACCGGCCTCATCGAGGCGGGCGTCACCGGCTTCGTCTGCGCCAGCGACCCGCTCGCCCTCGGCGTCGTTCGCGCCGCCCGCCGCAAGGGCCTCGACGTGCCGGGCCGGATCTCCGTCGTCGGCTACGACGACTCCGCGCTGATGAACTGCACCGAGCCGCCCCTGACCACCGTCCGCCAGCCCATCGAGGCCATGGGCCGGGCCGTCGTCGACCTGCTGAGCGCCCAGATCGACGGCAGCGCCGTGGCCCCCCGGGAACTGCTCTTCGAACCCGAGCTGGTGGTGCGGGGGTCGACCGCGCAAGCGCCCCGTCCCTGAGATCCCTTCACCTGTCGAGAAATTTCTCATCCTGCGCGATATCTTGCGCGGTCCCGTCACCGGTGCTTGAGTGTGCGACGCCCACCGCTCCTGTCCCTAAGGGGTCACCGATGTCACGCACCGGGTTCCGCCGTACCTTCGCCGTGCTGAGCGTGTGCTCGCTCGCCTTCACCGCCGCCGCGTGCGGGTCGGACGACGACACCGCGAGCGGCAAGACCCGCATCACGGTCAACTGCATGCCGCCCAAGAGCGCCAAGGTCGACCGGCGGTTCTTCCAGGAGGACATCGCCGCGTTCGAGAAGGCCCACCCGGACATCGACGTCGTCCCGCACGACGCGTTCCCCTGCCAGGACCCCAAGACCTTCGACGCCAAACTGGCCGGCGGCCAGATGGAGGACGTCTTCTACACGTACTTCACCGACGCCCGGCACGTCGTCGACATCGGCCAGGCCGCCGACCTCACCGAGTACGTCGCCGAGCTGGAGAGCTACGACACGCTCCAGCCGCAACTGCGGGACATCTACACCGTCGACGGCAAGGTCTACGGCATCCCCCGCACCGGCTACTCGATGGGCCTGATCTACAACAAGGCCCTCTTCCGCAAGGCCGGACTCGACCCCGACCGGCCCCCCGCCACCTGGGACGAGGTCCGCACCGCCGCGAAGCGCATCGCCGGCCTCGGCGGCGGCACCGTCGGATACGCCGACTACAGCGCCCAGAACCAGGGCGGCTGGCACTTCACCGCCGAGCTGTACTCGCGCGGCGGGAGCGTCGTCGGCGACGACGGCAAGAAGGCCACCGTCGACACCGCCGAGGGCCGCGCCGTCCTGCGCACCCTGCACGACATGCGCTGGACCGACCGCTCCATGGGCAGCAAGCAGCTCCTCGTCATCAACGACGCCCAGCAGATGATGGGCTCGGGCAAGCTCGGCATGTACCTCGCCGCCCCCGACAACATCCCGATCCTCGTCAAGGAGAAGGGCGGCGACTACCAGGACCTCGCCCTCGCCCCCATGCCCGGCGGCCGGGCCACCCTCATCGGCGGCGACGGCTACATGATCAACAAGAAGGCGAGCCCCGAGCAGATCCGGGCCGCCCTGAAGTGGCTCGACCACATGTTCCTCACCCCCGGCTCCGGCTTCCTCGGCGACTACGCCCGCGCCGAGAAGGGCGACGCCCCCGTCGGCCTGCCCGAACCCCGCCTCTTCACCGGCGCCGCCGACGCCGAGGACCAGCGGGTCAAGCAGGCCCACGCCAACGTCCCGGTGGAGAACTACCAGCCCTTCCTGGAGGGCAACCACAAGCTCGACATGCGGATCGAACCGCCGCACGCCCAGCAGATCTACTCCGTCCTCGACGGGGTCGTCTCCGCCGTCCTCACCAAGGAGGACGCCGACATCGACACCCTCCTCAAGGACGCCTCCGGCAAGATCGACGGCATCCTGGCCCGGGGCTGACCGACGATGAGGACCGCCGAACACCGGCCGGCCCCACCGCTCCCGCCGCCCCCCGTCACCGCACCCGGCCCGGCCCGGGACCGCCGCCGGCGCCGCCTCGCCGAACAGACCCGTGCCTACGCCTTCCTCGCCGGCGGCCTGCTCTGCTTCGCCCTCTTCTCCTGGTACCCGGCGATCCGCGCCGTCGTCATCGCCTTCCAGACCTACACGCCGGGCTCACCGCCCGAGTGGGCCGGCACCGCCAACTTCACCCGCGTCCTGCACGACCCCGAGTTCGCCGCCGCCTGGCGCAACACCTTCACCTTCACCGGCCTCGCCCTGCTGATCGGCTTCGCCGTCCCGTTCGTCCTCGCCCTCGTCCTCAACGAACTGCGCCACGCCAGAGCCTTCTTCCGCGTCGTCGTCTACCTGCCGGTGATGATCCCGCCGGTGGTCAGCGCCCTGCTGTGGAAGTGGTTCTACGACCCCGGCACCGGCCTCGCCAACCAGGCGCTGCGCCTGCTCCACCTGCCCACCTCGAACTGGTCCAACGGCGCCGACACCGCCCTGCTCTCCCTGGTCGTCGTCGCCACCTGGGCCACGATGGGCGGCACCGTCCTCATCTACCTCGCCGCCCTCCAGTCCATCCCCGGCGAGCTGTACGAGGCCGCCGAACTGGACGGCGCCGGGCTGTTCCAGCGCATCCGGCACGTGACGATCCCGCAGACCCGGTTCGTCATCCTCATGCTGATGCTCCTTCAGATCATCGCCACCATGCAGGTGTTCACGGAACCCTTCGTCATCACCGGCGGCGGCCCCGAGAACGCCACCGTCACCGTCCTCTACCTCATCTACAAGTACGCCTTCCTCTACAACGACTTCGGCGGCGCCTGCGCGCTGAGCGTCCTGCTCCTGCTGCTGCTCGGCCTCTTCTCCGCCGTCTACCTCCGGCTCACCCGCACCGACGGGGAGGACGCGTGAGCACCGCCCCCCGCACCCTCGTCTCCCCCGCCGCCCTCGCCCGGCCCCGCGGCAAGGCCGTGTACTGGACCGTCTTCACCGGCACCCTCCTGCTCTTCACGCTCGCCTTCCTCTTCCCCGTCTACTGGATGGCGACCGGCGCCATGAAGTCGCCCGACGAGGTGGCCCGCACCCCGCCCACCCTCGTCCCCGACTCCTGGCGGCTCGACGGCTACACCGACGCCTGGGAGCTGATGGACCTCCCGGTCCACCTGGGCAACACCGTGATCCAGGCGGCCGGCGCCTGGCTGCTCCAACTGGTCCTGTGCACGGCCGCCGCCTACGCCCTGTCCCGGCTCCGGCCGGCCTTCGGCAAGGTGATCCTCGGCGGCATCCTCGCCACCCTCATGGTGCCCGCCCAGGCCCTCGTCGTCCCGAAGTACCTCACCGTCGCCGACCTGCCCCTGATCCACACCAGCCTGCTCAACGACCCCCTCGGCATCTGGCTCCCGGCCGTCGCCAACGCCTTCAACCTCTACCTGCTCAAGCGGTTCTTCGACCGCGTCCCGCGCGATGTGCTGGAGGCCGCCGAGATCGACGGCGCAGGCCCCCTGCGCATCCTGTGGTCGGTCGTCCTGCCCATGTCCCGGCCGGTCCTCGGCGTGGTGTCGATCTTCGCCCTGGTCGCCGTCTGGCAGGACTTCCTCTGGCCGCTCATGGTCTTCTCCGACACCGACAAGCAGCCGATCAGCGTGGCACTGGTACAGCTCTCGCAGAACATCCCGCTGACCGTGCTCATCGCCGCCATGGTCATCGCCAGCATCCCCATGGTCGTGATGTTCCTCGTCTTCCAGCGGCACATCATCGCCGGGATCAGCGCGGGCAGCACCAAGGGCTGACGCCCTCCCCCCGACAGAAAGGCACCCGACCGTGGGACAGCCCACCCCCCACACCTGCGACTGGTGGCGCTCCGCCGTCATCTACCAGGTCTACGTCCGCAGCTTCGCCGACGCCGACGGCGACGGCACCGGCGACCTCGCCGGCGTCCGCGCCCGCCTCCCGTACCTCGCCGAACTCGGCGTCGACGCCCTGTGGTTCAACCCCTGGTACCTCTCCCCGATGAAGGACGGCGGCTACGACGTCGCCGACTACCGCGCCGTCGACCCGGCCTTCGGCACCCTCGCCGAGGCCGAGAAGCTCATCGGCGAGGCCCGCGAACTCGGCATCCGCACCCTCGTCGACATCGTCCCCAACCACGTATCCGACCAGCACCCCTGGTTCCGCGCCGCGCTCGCCGGCGGACCCGGGCGCGACCTGTTCCACTTCCGCGCGGGCCGCGGTGCCGACGGCGAACTCCCGCCCAACGACTGGCGGTCGGAGTTCGGCGGACCCGCCTGGACCCGGCTGCCCGACGGCGACTGGTACCTCCACCTCTTCGCCCCCGAGCAGCCCGACCTCAACTGGGCCCACCCCGCCGTCCGGCGGGAACACGAGGACATCCTCCGCTTCTGGTTCGAACGGGGCGTCGCCGGCGTCCGCATCGACTCCGCCGCCCTGCCCGCCAAGGACCCCCGGCTCCCCGACCTCGCCGACGGCACCGGCCCCCACCCCTACGTCGACCGCGACGAACTCCACGAGATCTACCGCTCCTGGCGTGCCGTCGCCGACGAGTACGGAGCCGTCTTCGTCGGCGAGGTCTGGCTCCCCGACGCCGAACGCTTCGCCCGCTACCTGCGCCCCGACGAACTCCACACCGCCTTCAACTTCGCCTTCATGACCTGCCCCTGGGACCCCGCCCGGCTGCGCGCCGCCATCGACGCCACCCTCGCCGAACACGCCCCCGTCGGCGCCCCCGCCACCTGGGTGCTCTGCAACCACGACGTCACCCGCACCGTCACCCGCTACGGCCGCGCCGAGACCGGCTTCGACTTCGCCGCCAAGCGGTTCGGCACCCCCACCGACCTCGCCCTCGGCACCCGCCGCGCCCGCGCCGCCGCCCTGCTCTCCCTCGCCCTGCCCGGCTCCGTCTACCTCTACCAGGGCGAGGAACTGGGCCTGCCCGAGGCCGACATCCCCCTCGACCGCATCGAGGACCCCATGCACGCCCGCTCCGGCGGCACCGACCCCGGCCGCGACGGCTGCCGGGTGCCGCTGCCGTGGACCGCCGACGCCCCCCACGCCGGCTTCGGCGGCGCACCCTGGCTGCCCCAGCCCCCGGGCTGGGCGGCGTACGCGGCCGACCGGCAGGCGGCCGACCCCGGCTCCCTCCTCAGCCTCTACCGCGAGGCGATCCGGCGCCGTCCGGTCTTCGGCACCGGACCCCTGACCTGGCTCCCCGCCCCCGACGGCGTCCTCGCCCTCGGCCGCGCGGACACCGCCGCCGTCTGCGTCGTCAACCTCGCGGACGGGCCCGTGGACCTCCCCGCACACACCGAACTCCTCCTCGCCAGCGGCCCGCTCACCCCCGACGGGAAGCTGCCGAAGGACACCGCGGTCTGGCTCGGCACCTGACCCGTCCCGACCGCGCCCCGCTGTCCCCGCACCCCCACACGAAGGGATCGGCACATGCACACGCACGGTTCAGGAACACTCCGGCGGGGCCCCGCGGCCCTCGCCACCGCGGTGGCCCTCGCCGCCGGCACCCTCGTCGCCCTCGCCCCCGCCCCGGCCCACGCCGCCGCGGGCGCCACCCTCCCCTTCACCTCCGTCGAGGCCGAGTCCGCCACCACCACCGGCACCCGCATCGGCCCCGACACCACCCAGGGCACCCTCGCCTCCGAGGCGTCCGGACGCCAGGCCGTCCGCCTCAACGCCGGACAGCGCGTCGAGTTCACCGCGCCGCGCGCCGCCAACGCCCTCACCGTCGCCTACAGCGTCCCCGACGGCCAGTCCGGCACCCTGGCCGTCTACGTCAACGGCCAGAGACTGGCCAGGACGCTCCCGGTCACCTCCAAGTACTCGTACGTCGACACCCCCTGGATCGCCGGCTCCCGCACCCACCACCTCTACGACAACACCCGCGCGCTGCTCGGGCAGGACGTCCGTGCCGGCGACACCGTCGCCCTGGAGGCCACCGGCGTCCAGGTCACCGTGGACGTCGCCGACTTCGAGCAGGTCGCCGCGGCCACCGGCAAGCCCTCCGGCGCCGTCTCCGTCACCGACAAGGGCGCCGACCCCAGCGGCCAGGGCGACTCCACCCAGGCGTTCCGGGAGGCCATCGCCGCCGCCCGGGGCGGCACGGTGTGGATACCGCCCGGCGAGTTCCGCATCACCTCCTCGCTCAGCGGCGTGGAGAACGTCACCGTCCGGGGCGCCGGCGCCTGGCACTCCGTGGTGCGCGGCTCCCGCTTCATCGACCAGTCCGCCTCCTCCGGCAACGTCCACCTGCGGGACTTCGCCGTCATCGGCGAGGTCACCGAACGCGTCGACTCCAGCCCGGACAACTTCGTCAACGGCACCCTGGGCCCGAACTCCTCCGTCTCCGGCATGTGGCTCCAGCACCTCAAGGTCGGCCTCTGGCTCACCGGGAACAACGACAACCTCGTCGTCGAGGACAACCGCATCCTCGACACCACCGCCGACGGCCTCAACCTCAACGGCAACGCCCGCGGCGTGAAGGTCCGCAACAACTTCCTGCGCAACCAGGGCGACGACGCGCTCGCCATGTGGTCCCTGTACGCGCCGGACACCGCCAGCAGCTTCGAGAACAACACCATCAGCCAGCCCAACCTGGCCAACGGCATCGCCATCTACGGCGGCACCGACATCACCGTGCGCGGCAACCTGATCTCCGACACCAACGCGCTCGGCAGCGGTATCGCCATCTCCAACCAGAAGTTCCTGGACCCGTTCTCGCCGCTGGCCGGCACCATCACCGTCGACGGCAACACCCTCGTGCGCACCGGGGCGATGAACCCCAACTGGAGCCACCCCATGGGCGCGCTGCGCGTCGACTCCTACGACAGCGCCATCGAGGCGCAGGTCCGCATCTCCAACACGACGATCACCGACAGCCCGTACAGCGCCTTCGAGTTCGTCTCCGGCGGCGGGCGCGGGTACGCCGCGAAGAACATCACCGTGGACGGGGCGACCGTGCGCGCCACCGGCACCGTCGTCGTCCAGGCCGAGTCCCCGGGCGCCGCCACCCTGCGCAACGTCACCGCGACCGGCGTCGGCGCCGCCGGGATCTACAACTGCCCCTACCCGTCAGGCTCGGGCGCCTTCGTCCTCACCGACGGCGGCGGCAACTCCGGCTGGAACAGCACCTGGTCGGACTGCTCCACCTGGCCCCAGCCCGGCCAGGGCAACCCCGACCCGGGCCCCGACCGCAACCTCGCCCTCGGCCGGCCGGCCACCGCCACCGGCTCCCAGGACGTCTACACCCCGGGCAAGGCGGTCGACGGGGACGCCAACAGCTACTGGGAGTCGGCCAACAACGCCTTCCCGCAGGCCCTCACCGTCGACCTCGGCTCCGCCCAGCCGGTACGGCGGCTGGTGCTGAAGCTGCCCCCGCAGTCGGTGTGGCAGGCCCGCACCCAGACCCTCTCCGTGCAGGGCAGCACGGACGGGTCGGCGTACTCGACGCTGGTCGCCTCGAAGGAGTACCGCTTCGACCCGGCGAGCGGGAACACCGTCACCATCCCGGTGAACGGCACCGTCCGTCACCTGCGGCTCCACGTCACCGGCAACACCGGGTGGCCGGCGGCCCAGTTCAGTGAGGTGGAGGCGTACCTGTCCTGATCCGGGACCGGGCCGGCGCCGTCGCGGGCGCCGGCCCGGGGGTCACAGGTCCAGTACGAGCCGCGGGCCGCGGCAGCGGGAGACGCAGATCAGCATCGTCTCCCCGGCGGCCCGCTCCTCCTCGTTCAGGACCGAGTCACGGTGGTCGATCTCGCCCTCGACCACCTCGGTCTCGCAGGTGCCGCAGGTGCCCTCCGCGCAGGAGTACAGCACCTCGGTGCCCGCGGACCGGACCGCGTCCAGCACGGAGACGCCGGGCGCGACGGTGACGGTCGTCCCGCTGCGGGCGAGGACGACCTCGAACGCGGTGTCCGCCCCGGTCTCCACCGCCTTCGGCCGGAACCGCTCGGTGCGCAGCACCCCGGCCGGGCACCGCTCCTCGACCGCGTCCAGCAGCGGCCCCGGGCCGCAGCAGTAGACGAGGGTGCCCTCCGGCACGTCGTCCAGGACGCGGGCGAGGTCGAGTCGCCCGCTCTCGTCCTCGGGCGCCACGGTGACCCGCTCGCCCCACCGCTCCAGTTCGCCGGTGAAGGCCATGGAGCCCCGGCTGCGCCCGCCGTAGAGCAGGCTCCACTCGGCGCCCGCCGCCTCCGCGGCGGCCACCATCGGCAGGAGCGGGGTGATGCCGATGCCGCCGGCGACGAACCGGTAGCGGGCGGCGGGCTCCAGCCGGAAGTGGTTGCGTGGCCCCCGGACCCGGACCTTGTCCCCGGGGCGCAGCCGCTCGTGCACGAACCGCGAGCCGCCGCGCCCGTCCCGCTCGCGCAGGACGGCGATCCGCCAGCTTCGCCGGTCGGCGGGGTCGCCGCAGAGCGAGTACTGCCGCTCCAGGTCCGGGCCGAGCAGCAGGTCGACGTGGGCGCCGGGCTCCCAGGCGGGCAGCGGCTCGTCCAGCACCCCGCGCAGGGTGAGGGCGAGTACGCCGTCGGCCGCGGTCTCCCGGTCCGCGACGACGAGTTCGGTCTCGTCCCCGCTCATGAGCCCTCTCCCCGGGGGCGGTGTCCGTCCGGGTGGGAGAGCATCCATTCCCACATCACGACCGGGTCGTCGGCGCTGTGCTCGGCGCCGCAGTGGCAGGTGCCGTGCAGTACGTCGGTGCCCGGGAGCCAGTCGATCCGGTAGATCTCCCCGGGGGAGGGACGCGACGGCGCGGTCACCGGGCCGCCTCCACGGGCCGGGCGCCCTCCTCGATCAGACGGGTGAGGATACGGCGCGCGGCGAGTCCGCCGGTGTCGATGTTGATGCTCAGCTCCTGGTAGCCGGCGCGCTCGGTGCGCAGGGTGCGCTGGAGCAGGTTGAGGGCGACCACGTCCTGCATGACGACCGTGTGGTTGTTCTTGCGGAGGTACTCGGTGACCTCCTCGTCCTCGGTCGCCCAGTCGCGGGAGACCGCCCAGAAGTCGTAGACCTTGCCGGGCTCGGACGGCGTGATGGCGTACGTGATCTCGGTGTGGAAGCCGTTCGGGTCGCTGCCGTCGGCCTCGGGCAGCACGCCGACCGGGGCGACCCGGCTGTGCAGCAGGTACAGGCAGGGGGCGTGGTACTCGATGTCCTGCCAGCGCGAGATGCGGCCCTCGATGCCGGTGGTCCTGGCGTAGAAGGGCGGGCACTCCGCGTCTTCCATGTGCCGGCTCACCCGGACGATGCCGGCGCCCTCGTCGACCTCCGTGGTGATCGGCGTCTCGGCGACCTCCGGGGTGCCGATGTAGCCGCCGTGCAGGTACGTCTCGTGGGAGAGGTCGAGCAGGTTGTCGACGAGCAGCCCGTAGTCGGCGTCGATCGGCTCCATGCCGCGGACGGTGACCCAGCCGGGGGAGCCCAGGTGCCGGGCGCGCGGGACGGCCTCCGGGTCGGCGAGGGCCGGGTCGCCGATCCAGACCCACACCAGCGAGTCCCGCTCGACGACGGGGTAGGAGGCCAGCCGCGCGGTGCGCGGGACCCGTTTCTGGCCGGGCACGTACACACAGGCGCCGCTCGTGTCGTACGTGAACCCGTGGTAGCCGCAGACGACGCGGTCGCCGTCGAGGCGGGTGGGCGCCTCGGAGAGCGGGAAGCGGCGGTGCACGCACCGGTCGTGCAGGACCACCGGGTCCCCGGTCTCCTCGGAGCGGTAGAGGATCAGGGGCTCTCCGAGGATCGTCCGCCCCAGCAGTTCCCGTCCCACCTCTTCCGCGTACGCGGCGACGTACCAGTGGTTGCGGGCGAATTCCGTGATGTGCGCCATGGTGACGGCTCCCGTCTCTTCGTGGTGGCGCCATGCTGGTGACGCGGCTCATACCGGCGCAATGCGGCTTCCGCCGGGCGGAAGTGAGCGTGGACAAGGTTGCGGAGGAGCCTCCACACGGGACGGCCGCGCGGGCGGGGGCGAAGCCGACGCGCGGCCGGTTATCGATACGACCTCGTTCCGATACGCTCGTGTACCGGTACACTGGCGTATCGATGGGTGGCCCGCCGGGGAGCGGGCGCCGGAGCCGGGCGAGGACGTGAGGAGCACAGCGGATGGCGCCGCAAGCCGTGGACCGACCGGAGACGGCCGGCACCGCACGGCGCACCAAGCTCACGCCCGAGCGCGAGCAGGAGTTCTTCGACGCCGTGCTCGAACAGATCCGCCGCCGCGGGTACGACGCCGTCACCATGGAGGGCATCGCCGCCAGCACCCGGTGCAGCAAGTCCACGCTCTACCGGCAGTGGAAGACCAAGCCCCGCTTCGTCGCGGCGGCGCTGCGCTCGCACCGGCCGGTGCGGTTCGCGGGCATCGACACCGGTTCGCTCGCCGACGACCTGCGCCAGGCGGCCCGGGTCGCGGGGGAGTGGTCCGCCGAGGACACCCTCCTCCAGGGACTGGGCCACGCCGTCACGCGGGACCAGGAGCTGAAGGGCGCGCTGCGCGAGGCGTTCGTCGACCCGGAGATCGCCGCGCTGCGGGAGATCCTGCGGCGCGGGGTCGAGCGGGGCGAGGTGCCGGCCGGCCATCCGGCGCTGGAGTTCGTGCCCTCGCAGCTCTTCGGCGTGCTGCGGATGCGGCCCGTCGTCGAGGGGGAGTACGCCGACGCGGACTACCTGGTCCGCTTCGTGGAGGCCGTCGTCCTGCCGGCGCTCGGCCTCCCCTGAGAACGGGGCCGCCGTCCCCGGGATGACCGGACGGTGGCCCTTTCGCGCCGCACCGTGGGGACGGGGGCGGCGCGCACCGGCCGGGTGGGGCGCCTTGAGCGGAGGCACCCCGCCCGGCCGCCCGGCACGCCGGTCAGCGCTCGAAGGTGAGGATCGTCCCGACGACGAAGACGACGAGGAACACCAGCCCGACCAGGAACCCGGCGACGGCGGAGGAGTCGGACCGGGCCCGGTGATCCCGGTCCAGCTCGGCGTTCTCCCGGTCCCGGACCCGCCGGCGCAGCTCCGCCGCGGCGGGATCACCGGCAAGCTCCGCCTCCCCGCGCCGCACCAGCCGGGCGACGTCCCGGTCACTTACCCTCCGGCGCCGGGAGCCGGGTTCAGGAACGGACGGCATGGCCGAGAAAGGCGTGCCAGGCGGCGGGGGTGAGGGCGAGCCGGGGGCCGTGCTGGTGCTTGGAGTCGCGGACGTGGACGGCCTGTGCGGTGTCCGCGTCCGCCCGCGAGACGGCGACCTCGACGCAACTGTCGCCCTGCGAGCCGCTGTAGCTGCTCTTGAACCAAGCCAGTTCGGACATGCTCATAGCGCCCCTCGCATTCGCTCCAGCAGGCTCCTTGTGTCCTCGGGGGTGAGGGCCTGCGAACGCAGTTTCGCATACCGCTGATGGAGGATGCTGATCTCCTTCCGGCCGGTCAGGAGACGGCCGTTTTCCTGTCCTTCGGAGTACGCGAACCACTGGTTCTCCGGCGTTTCCAGCAGTTGCAACGGCCCGTCCAGCCCCGCGTGGACCGGTTGTCGGAGCGGCATCACCTGGACCTCCACGTTCCAGTGGCGGTCCAGCAGGCCGAGCAGGTGGTCCAGCAGGTCCCGCGTGACCTCGTCGCCGCCGGTGTGCCGTTCCAGTACCGCCTGTTCCAGGATGAAGCTGAACGCCGTCGGCGGTTTCCGGCCGGTCGACAGGAGTTCCTGCCGGGCCAGTCGCGCCGCGATCCGCGCGTTCATCTCGTCCTCGGCCGGAAGCGGCGGCACGCTGAACGAGACCGCCCGCGCGTACGCCTCCGTCTGCAACAGGCCCGGCACCACCCGGCATTCGTACGTGCACAGGCTGATCGCCGCCGCCTCCAACCGGGCCCACTGGCGGAACCACGCGGCCAGTCCCGGCTGCCGGGCGAGGAAGCCCGCCGCCCGGCGGAGCGCGCCCGTGTTGCCGAGGGCCTGTTCCGCGCGCTCCACGAAGGCCGGGTCCGGCATGCGGCGGCCCAACTCCACGGAAGCCACCGTGTGGTGGGAGTAGCGCACCAGCTCGCCCAGTTCCACCCGGCTCAGCCCCGCGTGCTCGCGTAACGCCTGGACCACCGCCCCGAAGGTCCGCAGACTGTCCGAGCAGACGGGCTCGCCGCCCGTCCCCGTCCCCACTGTGCCGTCCGCCGTCATCGAAGAACCTCCCGCGCGCCCGCCTCGCCGTACGCATCGACCAGGACCATGCTCACGCACCGTTACCGGTACCGTCCAGTCCGTGGCCGCGTACGCTGCTTCGGCGTACGCGGTGCCTGCCTGGTCAGGAGGTGCCCGAGGGCGTCAGATTGGCCACATGACCGCACCTTCCGCGCCCCGACCGCCGGTTACCGTACGTATGTTCAGGCAGCGCTTCAGCTCCACCCCGTTCGGCGCCCGGCTCGCCCGGCACCTCGTCGCCGTCCAACTCGACGTGTGGGGCATCCCGCACGGCAGCGCGCTCTCGGACACCGCCGCGGTGATCGTCGGCGAGCTGGCCGCCAACGCCGTGACCCACGGCCGGGTACCCGGACGGGACTTCGAGGTGTGCCTGGTCCACACCCCGGACGTCCCGCTGCGTATCGAGGTCTCCGACAGCAGGGGCGAGTGCCGGCCGCCCGGGGTCGACCGTCTCGTGCCCCCGGCGCCGCTCGGGGAGGCGGGCCGGGGGTTGGTGCTCGTCGCGGCGCTGGCCGACCGGTGGGGGGTGCGGGACCGGCCGGCCGGGCCCGGCAAGACGGTGTGGGCCGAGGTCGGGCCGGACGCCGGTTAGGCCGGGGTCAGATGTCCTGGCCGTCTCCTCCGCCGGAGGCCGCGCGGATGCCCTTGGCGATGTCGTCGAAGACGGCCTGGCCCTGGTCGACGTCGACGCCGACGCGGACCACCACGATGCGCTGCGGCGCGCTCGGCGAGGGGAACGCGAGGGATTCCACGTAACCGTCGGAGCCCTTCCCGGTGACCGCCTTCCAGCGGACCCGCCAGCCCTTCTGGCCGGCCACCGTCACCGCCTCGGAGGCCAGTTCCTCGTGCGAGCCGATCCCGCCGTAGGCGGACCCGTAGGACTCCTCGGCGTTCTCCTCGATGTCCGCCTTGGCGATCTCCTCGGCCGTCTCGCCCCGGGTGCCCAGCACCAGCGCGGGCGCCGAGTACGCGCCGCCCTTGACGCAGGTCTTGGAGGTGTCGCCGGGGCAGTCGTAGGAGTCGTCGGCCGTCACCTGCGCGCCGACCGCCATCGACTCGCCGTGCCAGCCGTCCGGGACGGGCAGACTGATGCCGCTGACCCGGTCCGTCACCGAGCCGCTGTCCACCGTGGGCGGCGCCGAGTCGGGCGCGTCCGGGGAGCCGCCGCCCCCGCCCGGCCCGCCGAACGGGTCCTCGCGGCCGGGGCCCCGCCCGTCCTGCGTGGCGGAGGCACGGTCCTCGCCGGGGCGGGTCAGCACGTACACGCCGGTGCCGAGGCCGGCGAGGACGGCCACCGCCACCGCGACCGCTATCCCGGCCCGCACCCCGCGCCGCCGCGCCGGGGGCGTGGGATACGCCGGGTAGGCCGGGTACGCCGCGCCGCCCGCCGGGGGCTGCCCCGGCGGGACCCACGCCGCGCCCTGGCCCGCGGGGCGGACCCGGTCCGTCCACGCCTCGCCGTCCCACCAGCGCTCGGTGGCGGGGCCGTCACTTTTCTGCCCGGGGTCCGGGTACCACCCGGGAGGAGTCGCCTGCGTCATGGGCCCACCGTATGAGGCGTCGGTGAAAGCCGTATGAGAGGCCCGGCCGTGTCGCGGCCCTCCGGCCACCCGCGGAGCCCGCCCGCCGTGCCCGCCGTCCGGGGCGCGCGGAGGGGAGGCTTCCGCACATCGTGGGCCGGTCGCGCGGCCGGCCCGCCGGCGGCGGCGCGCACGCCCCGGACCGTACGAACCCCTGTTGACTGGATGTCAGGTGACGACACGTCAGATAAAGCCGTCCGCACCCCTCGTCCGGCCCCGCCAACCCCGCTTTACCGCATGTCATCCGCCATGGCAACTGCTCGCGGGTCAGTCCACCACGCGGGCCGCCGGGCGGCTAGGCTCACTCCCTGTACGTCGTTCGGGCGACTTGGGGAGGTAGCGGGATGACGGAGGTAGGGCCCACGGCAACCCCCTCGGGCTCGCTGTTGGAGCGTGACGCGGAGGTCGCCGCCATCACCGAGGCGGTCGACTCCCTGCGCGCGGGCCGATCGTCCTCCGGCAGTCTCCTGGTGTGGCGCGGCGCCGCCGGACTCGGCAAGACCGCCCTGCTCACCGAGACCCGCCGCATCGCCCTCGACCGCGGCTGCACCGTCTGGTGGGCCCGCGGCGGCGAGACCCTGCGCTCGGTCCCCTTCAACGTCGTCCGCCAACTGCTCCAGCCCGCCCTGGTGTCGATGCTGCCGGAGGAGGCCCGCGAGTACCTCGGCGACTGGTACGACCTCGCCGGCCCCGCCCTCGGCATAGTGGACCCCGGCGACCGGCAGGCCGACCCGCAGGGCGTCTGCGCCGGCCTCGTCGCCGTCGTCCGCCGTCTCGCGGCCCGCGAGTTCCCCCTCGTGCTGATCATCGACGACGTCCACTGGGCCGACCAGGAGACCCTCCAGTGGCTCGCCGCCCTCGCCGAGCGCATCGAGGAGACCTCCGTCCTCGTGGTCCTCGCCCGCCGCTCGGAGAAGACCGGCGGCGACAGCGCCCGCCTGCTCGACGCCGTCGCCGACGCCGGCCGGGCCCTCGACACGCTCAGCGCCCTCACGCCCCGCGCGACCGCCGACCTCACCCGCGCCACCCTCGGCGCCCACGCCGACGACCCCTTCTGCCGCGAGGTGTGGGCCGTCACGGGCGGCAACCCGTACGAGACCGTCGAACTGCTCGCCAAGGTCCAGGACAGCGAACTCGACCCCGTCGAGGCCCACGCCGCCGAACTGCGCGCCCTCAACCGCTCCTCCCGGGGCGGCGGAATCGTCGCCCGGCTGGAACAACTCGGCATCGACGCCACCCGGTTCGCCTGGGCCGCCGCCATACTCGGCACCGGCATCACCATCGACATGGTCGCCTCGCTCGCCACCCTCCGCCGCGACGACGCCGTGCGCTGCGCCGAACTCCTGCGCACCGCCCGCATCATGACCGGCCCCGACCCCGCCACCGGACGGCCCGCCGAGGGGGAGATGGAGTTCGTCCACCCCCTGATCGCCACCGCCGTCTACAACTCCATCCCCGAGGCGCTGTGCCGAGCCATGCACGGCATCGCCGCCCAACTCGTCGCGGACCGGGGCCTCGGCGCCGCTGCGGCCTCCCGCCACCTCGTCCAGGTCCACCCCGAGGACGACCAGGACGTCGTCGCCCAACTGCGCGCCGCCGCCCGCGAACACCTCGCCGTCGGCGCCCCGGACGCGGCCCGCCGCTGCCTCGAACGCGCCCTCCAGGAACCGCCCACGGCCATCCTGCACGCGCCCGTCCTCTACGAACTCGGCTGCGCCACCCTGCTCACCGCGCCCGCCACCACCATCGAGCACCTGCGCACCGCCCTCGGCATGCCCGGCCTCGACGCGGACCAGCGCGTCGACGCCGTCTTCCGCCTCTCGCAGGCCCTGCTCCACAACGACCAGCTCGAAGAGGCCGTCCGCACCGTCGAGGCCGAGGCCGCCCGCAACACGGACCCGGCCAAGCGGCTGTGGCTCCAGGCCGTCCAGTACATGTGGGAGGGCATCCACGCGGGCGAGACCTCCTCGCCCGACCGCTCCGCCCGCCTCGCCGACCTCGCCGCCACCTGCACCGGCCGCGACAACTCCGAACGCGCCCTGCTCATCCTGCGCGGCTTCGACGCCATGAGCCACGGCGAGAACGCCGAGGAGGTCGTCGAAGTCTGCGACCGCGCCCTCGTCAACGGCCGCCTCGCGCCCGGCCTCGGCTGGACCGACTCCGAGTGGGGCATCGAACTGCCCCTGATGCTCGCCAGCGCCTACGCCTACAGCGACCGCCTCGACCGCGCCGAGGCCCTCTTCACCGAGGGGCTGCGCGCCTACGAGAACGCCGGATGGAACGGCGGCCACCTGGCCCTCGCCCACGCCTACGTCGGTCTCGGCCACCGCCGCCGCGGACGGCTCGTGGAGGCCGAGGCCGCCCTGCGCGAATCGCTGCGCATCGCCGAACTGGTCGGCCGCGGGCTCCCGTTGTACTGGTCGGCCATCTGCAACCTGATCGACACGCTGCTCGCCCGGGGCCACGTCGACGAGGCGTGGTCGCTCGCCGGCCGGTACGGCTTCGCCCCGCCCTACCCGTCCACCATCGTGCTCCCCGACCCCCGCTCCATACGCGGCCGGCTGCTGCTGGCCACCGGCCGCACCCGGGAGGGCATCGCGGAACTGGAGGCCGCCGAGAAGGCCGCCGCCTCCCGGGGCCGGCACAACCCCGTCGTCGTCCCCTGGGCCACCGACCTCGCCAGGGCCCTCGCCGCCGAGGACCCCGAGCGCGCCGCCCGGCTCGCCTCCGACGCCCGCCGCCAGGCCGAACGCTTCGGCACCGACACCGCCATAGGAGAGGCCCTGCGCTGCGCCGCCGCCCTGGAGACGGGCGAGCGCGCGGCCCGGCTCGCCGCCCAGGCGGTGACCTACCTCGAAGCCTCCCCCTGCCAGTACGAGCACGCCGCCGCGCGCGTCGAGTACGGCATCGCCACCCGCTCCGCCTCCGAACTGGAGCGCGGACTGGCGCTGGCCCGCTCCTGCGGGGCGGACGGGCTGGCCGCGCGTGCCGCCGAGGCACTGGCGGCCGGCCGCGTCCCCGGCTGAGTCAGCCGCCCTGGCCATCCTCCTCGGCCAGCACCCGCTGGGCCGTGGCGAACGCCGAGTTCGCCGCCGGGACCCCGCAGTAGACGGCCGTCTGGAGCAGTACGGCGCCGATCTCGTCGGGCGTGAGCCCGTTGCGCCGGGCCGCCCGCACGTGCATCGCCAGCTCCTCGTAGTGGCCGTGGGCGACCAGCGCGGTCAGCGTGACCATGCTGCGCTCGCGGCGCGAGAGCGTCGTGTCGGTCCAGATCTCCCCCCAGGCGTAGCGGGAGATGAAGTCCTGGAAGCGGGCGGTGAAGGGCGTCTGCCGGGCCTGCGCCCGGTCCACGTGGGCATCGCCGAGGACCTCGCGCCGTACCTCCATGCCCCGCTTGGCGCCCCCGTCGAAGTGGTTGCGCAGCGCGGTCAGCACCGCCCCGGGGCGTTCGGCGACCGCCAGATGGGAGGCGCCCGGGATCTCCACCAGCGCGGCACCGGGCACCGCGTCGGCGATCTCCCGCAGGTGGGCGGGGGGCGTGGCCGGGTCCTCGCGGCCGGCGACCAGCAGCGTGGGCGCCGCGATCGAGGGCAGCTCCGCGCGCAGGTCGAAGGCGGCGAGCGCGTCGCAGCACGCGGCGTACCCCTCCGGGTCGGCCTCGCGGTGGTCCCGGACCAGGCGGGGCACGCTGAACCCGGGGGTGAACCAGCGGGCGTCCGCGCTCTCCGCGAGCCCCGACAGCCCCTCCCGGCGCACCAGTTCGGCCCGCTCCCGCCAGGCCGAGGCGCCGTTGAAGTGGGCCGAGGAACAGAGCACCGCCAGCGAGGAGACCCGCTCGGGGTGGTGCGCCGCCAGGTGCAGGCCGACGGCGCCGCCCAGCGACACCCCGGCGTAGGCGAAGCGGTCCACGCCGAGGGAGTCGGCGAGGCCGAGGACCAGGCGGGCCAGGTCGCCGACGGTGGCCCCGGCCCCGATCAGCGAGGCGGGCGAGCCGCCGTGGCCGGGCAGGTCCCAGCGGATCACCCGGTGGGTGAGGGAGAGTTCGGGGGCCACCTGGTCCCACAGGGCGAGGGAGGTGCCGAGCGAGGGCCCGAGCAGCAGGGGGGCAGCCGAACCGGGCCCCTCGGTACGGTGGTTGAGCGTGGTGCTGGTCAACGTCGCTCCAGAGCGCGGTCGGTGAGTTCTGCGGCAGAGCCGGTGTAGCGGGCGGGGTCGGCCGCCGCGGTGAGGTCCGCCTCGCGCAGCTCCGGCACCTCGGCGAGCAGTTCGCCCAGGGGGCGGTCCTCGGCGTAGGCGCGGGCGGCGAGTTCGGTCAGCAGCGCCTTGGCACGGGAGCGGCCGAGCAGCGGCGCCAGCTCGGCGGAGAGCCGCTCGGACACGATCAGCCCGTGGGTCAGGCCCAGGTGGGCCCGCATCGCCTCGGGGAGCACCCGCAGGTGCTCGGTGAGGTCGGCGGCGTCGCGCGCGGCCCCGCCGGTCAGCCGCAGCAGATCGCGCAGCGGCTCCCATTCGGCGTGCCAGGCCCCGGCCGGCCGCTCGTCCTCGGCCGCGAGGGACCCGTAGAGGGTGGCCGCGAGGTGCGGCGCGCGCCGGGCCGCCGCCGCGATCAGGGTGGCCCGTACGGGGTTGGCCTTGTGCGGCATCGCCGAGGAACCGCCGCCGGTGCCCTCCGCGACCTCGCCGATCTCGGTGCGGGCCAGGGTCAGCACGTCCACGGCGAGCTTCCCGAGCGCCCCGGCGGTGAAGGCCAGGCAGCCGGCCAGGTCGGCGACCGGGGTGCGCAGCGTGTGCCAGGGCAGCGGCGGCGCGCTGAGCCCCAGTTCGCGGGCGTAGGCGGCGGGCAGCGCGGCCGGGTCGGGTGCGCCGTAGGCCCCGAAGGCCGCCAGGGTGCCGGCCGCGCCGCCGAGCTGGACGGGCAGGCAGTCGCGGACGGCGGTGATCCGGTCCCGGGCGTCGAGCACCAGGGAGCGCCAGCCGGCCGCCTTCAGCCCGAAGGTGGTCGGCACCGCGTGCTGGGTCAGCGTCCGGCCCGGCATCGCCGTGTCCCGGTGGGCGGCGGCCAGGGCGGCCAGCGCCCGCTCGGTGCGGGCGAGGTCGGCGAGGACCAGGTCCAGGGCGCGGTCGGCGACCAGCATCGTCGCCGTGTCCAGGATGTCCTGGCTGGTCGCGCCCCGGTGCACGTAAGGGCCGTACTCCTCGCCGGCTGCCCGGGTCAGGTCGGCGACGAGCGGGATCACGGGGTTGCCGCCGCTGCGGGCGCGTTCGGCCAGCGAGGGCAGGTCGAAGCGGTCCGGGTCGGCGGCGTCGGCGACCGCCGACGCGGCCCCGGCGGGGGCGAGGCCCAGCGCGGCCTGGGCCCGGGTGAGGGCGGTCTCGGCCTCCAGCAGGGCCCGCAGATAGGCGGCGTCGCCGGTGGCGGCGGAGACGGGCGAGCCCGCCCACCCGGGGGCGAGCAGGCTCGTGTCGGCGTCGGCAGGGGTCACGGGAACTCCAGGAAGACCGTTTCGCCTTCGCCCTGAAGGCGGATGTCGAAACGGTACGTGCCGTTGCCCTCCTCCGCCGCGATCAGCGTGCCGCGGCGCTCCTCGTCCACCCGGGTAAGCAGCGGGTCGGCGGCCAGCGCCGCGTCGTCGCCCGGCAGGTAGATCCGGGTGAACAGGTGGGTGAGGAGCCCGCGCGCGAACACGCAGACGCTGACGTAGGGGGCGTTGTCGCCGCGCGCGCCCGGCCGCAGGGTACGGGCGTACCAGTGGCCGTCGGTGTCGGTCTGGATGCGGCCGAAGCCGGTGAACTCCACGCCGTTGCGGCCCAGGTACCCGCCGGAGGCCGGGTCGCGGCGCATCGAGCCGTCGACGGAGGGCAGCCTGCCGTCCGGGTCCGGTCCCCACAGCTCCACCAGGGCGTCGGGCAGCGGGGCGCCCTCGCCGTCGTACACGTACCCGTGCACGGTGACGGTGTCGGGGTGGCCGAGGGGCGCGATGTCCTCGCCGCCGCGGAAGGGCAGCGCGTAGCCGTAGAACGGGCCGACCGTGTGCGACGGGGTGGGGAGCACGTTCTCCGGCCGGCTGGTGTCGATCTTCGTCATGGAGGTCAGCGTCCTTCTTCGATCCAGGTGGCGTTCGGGCCGTCGAGCACGATGTCCCAGTGGTAGCCGAGGGAGAACTCGGGCACGGAGAGGCTGTGGTCGTAGGTGGCGACGAGCCGCTGCCGGGCGGCGTCGTCGGTGACGGACTGGAGGATCGGGTCGTAGGCGAACAGCGGGTCGTTGGGGAAGTACATCTGGGTCACGAGCCGCTGGGTGAACGCCGAGCCGAACAGCGAGAAGTGGATGTGGGCCGGCCGCCAGGCGTTGAGGTGGTTGCGCCACGGGTAGGGGCCCGGCTGGATGGTGGTGAAGCGGTAGAAGCCGTCGTCGTCGCTGAGCGTGCGGCCCGCGCCGGTGAAGTTCGGGTCCAGCGGCGCGTCGTGCTGCTCGCGCTGGTGGGCGTAGCGGCCCGCCGAGTTGGCCTGCCAGATCTCCACGAGCTGGCCGCGCACCGGGCGCCCGTCGCGGTCCAGCAGGCGGCCGGAGACGGTGATGCGCTCGCCGATGGGCTCGCCGGTGTGCTGGCGGGTCAGGTCGTTGTCGATGCCGGTGAGGTCGCGTTCGCCGAAGGCGGGGGAGCCCAGCTCCACCAGCTCCGGGTCCTTGGTGACGTCGATGGCTATCGGGGGCTGCTTCGGGTGGCGCAGCGTCGAGGAGCGGTAGGGGGCGTAGTCGCGGCGCGGGTGGTGCTCGACGGGCGCCCCTTCGGCGACCCGCTTCTCGTACGCGGCGTGTTCGGCCGCGATCTCCGCGTCGATGTCGTGCTGGGTGAGAGTCATGGCGGTTCCCTGGGGTCCTGGGGCCTTTACGGGGGCGGCGCTAGCGGTCGAGGACGAGGGCGAGGCCCTGGCCGACGCCGATGCACAGGGTGGCGACACCGGTGCCGCCGCCCTTGCGGGCGAGCTGGTGGGCGAGGGAGCCGGCGAGGCGTGCCCCGGAGGCGCCCAGCGGGTGGCCGAGGGCGATGGCGCCGCCCTGCGGGTTGAGGATGGCGGGGTCGAACTCGGGCCATTCGGCGACGCACCCGAGGACCTGCGCGGCGAACGCCTCGTTGAGTTCGAGGACGTCCAGGTCGGCGAAGCCCCGGCCGGCCTTGGCCAGGGCGCGTTCGACGGCCTGGACGGGCGCGAGGCCGAAGTAGTGCGGGTCGGTGGCGCTGACGCCGGTCGCGGAGACCCGGGCGAGGGGTTCGCGGCCGGTCGCCCTCAGCCCCTCCTCGTCGACGAGGAGCAGGGCGGCGGCGCCGTCGTTGAGCGGCGAGGCGTTGCCGGCGGTCACGGTGCCGCCCTCGCGCCGGAAGGACGGCTTCAGGCGCCCCATGGCCTCCAGCGAGGCGTCCGGCCGGAGGCACTCGTCGGCGGTGTACGGGACCGGGTCGCCCTTGCGCCGGGGCACCGGGACGGGGACCAGTTCCGCGTCGAAGAGGCCCTCGGTCTGGGCGCGGGCGGCCTTCTGGTGCGAGGCGAGGGCGAAGGCGTCCTGCCGCTCGCGGGTGAGGGCGTGCTTGTCGGCGATGAGTTCCGCGGACTCGCCGAGCGGGATGGTCCACTGCGGGTCCATGCGCGGGTTGACCATGCGCCAGCCGAGCGTGGTCGAGTACAGCTCGGTGTGCCCGGCCGGGAAGGGCCGGTCGCTCTTGGGCAGCACGTAGGGCGCGCGGGTCATCGACTCGACGCCGCCGGCGACGGCGATGTGGGCGTCGCCGCAGGCGATGGCGCGGGCGGCCTGGATCACGGCTTCGAGGCCGGAGGCGCACAGGCGGTTGAGGGTCACGCCGGGCACGCTGGTGGGCAGTCCGGCCAGGAGGGCGGCCATGCGGGCGACGTTGCGGTTCTCCTCGCCGGCGCCGTTGGCGTTGCCGAGGTAGACGTCGTCGATGCGGGCCGGGTCGAGGTCCGGGGTGCGGGCGAGGAGTTCGCGCAGGGCGTGGGCGGCCAGGTCGTCCGGCCGGATGCCGGCCAGGGAGCCGTTGTACTTGCCGAACGGGGTGCGGACGGCGTCGACGATGTAGACGTCCTTCACCGCACTCCCTCCGCGACGACGAGCTTGGCGTCGGTCTTGGCGGTGATCTCCTCGACGGTGACGCCGGGGGCGGTCTCGACGAGGACCAGGCCCTCGGGGGTGATGTCGAGGACGCCGAGGTCGGTGATGACCCGGTTCACACACGCCTTGCCTGTGAGCGGCAGCGCGCACTCCTCCAGGATCTTCGGGGAGCCGTCCTTGGCGGTGTGGGTCATGACGACGATGACGGTGCGGGCCCCGTGGACGAGGTCCATCGCCCCGCCGATGCCGGTGATCATCTTCCCGGGAATGGCCCAGTTGGCGAGGTCGCCGCCGGCCGAGACCTGCATCGCGCCGAGCACGGCGACGTCGATGTGCCCGCCCCGGATCATCCCGAAGGAGAGCGCGGAGTCGAAGAAGGAGGCGCCCGGCAGGACGGTGACCGTCTCCTTGCCCGCGTTGATCAGGTCGGGGTCGACCCGGTCGCGGGTCGGGTAGGGGCCGGTGCCCAGGATGCCGTTCTCGGATTCGAGGACGACCTCGACACCGGGCGGCAGGTGGTTGGGGATGAGGGTGGGCAGGCCGATGCCCAGGTTGACGTACTGGCCGTCGCGCAGTTCGCGGGCGGCGCGGGCGGCCATCTCCTCACGGTTCCAGGCCATCAGGCACGCTCCTCTTCCGGCTCGCTCACGGTGATCTGCTCGATCTTCTTGTCCGCCGCCTGCTCCGGGGTGAGGGCGATGACGCGCTGGACGAAGATGCCCGGCAGGTGCACGGCGTCGGGGTCGATCTCGCCGGGCTCGACCAGTTCCTCGACCTCGGCGATGGTCACCTTGCCCGCCATCGCGGCCAGCGGGTTGAAGTTCCGGGAGGACTTGGCGAACACGAGGTTCCCGTGCCGGTCGCCCTTGGCGGCCCGGACCAGGGCGAAGTCGGTACGGATACCGCGCTCCAGCACGTACTCCGTCCCGTCGAACTCCCGCACCTCCTTCGGCGGCGACGCGAGCGCCACCCCGCCGGAGCCGTCGTAACGCCACGGCAGCCCGCCGTCCGCGACCTGGGTGCCGACACCGGCCGGGGTGTAGAAGGCGGGTATGCCCGCGCCGCCCGCGCGCAGCCGCTCGGCGAGGGTGCCCTGCGGGATGAGCTCCACCTCCAGCTCCCCGGCGAGGTACTGGCGGGCGAACTCCTTGTTGGCGCCGATGTAGGAGCCGGTCACCCGGGCGATCCGCCCGGCCGCCAGCAGCACCGCGAGCCCGGACTCCATCGCCCCGCAGTTGTTCGAGACCACCGCCAGGCCGCCCGTACCGCGTTCGTACAGCGCCTGGATCAGTACGTTGGGCACACCGCTCAGCCCGAAACCGCCCACCGCGAGCGACGCGCCCTCGGGCACATCGGCCACCGCCTCACCGGCCGTGGCCACCACCTTGTCCATCGAAGCCCCATCTCTTCGAAGCGCCCCGACGGAGATAGTCAGGGCACTGAGTATTTCAGCGAGGTTCCCCACACGCTGCCATCGGAGCGCGCGGGCGTCAAGACCTGGAGAAATGGGACGCCACGCGCAGGTGAGTCGGCCAGCGGGGTCCGCCTGGCCAAGGTATCGTCAGTGCACAAACAAATGTGACCTTGGGGAGCGCACATGGCCGCGGTCGATCTGACCACCCATCCCGGGCACCTGGCCCGGCGGCTTCAGCAGGCGCACCACCTGCTGTGGAACACGATGGTCTCCGAGGAGATCACCTCGCCGCAGTTCGCGGTCCTCAACGCGCTCGTCGCCGAGCCCGGACTCGACCAGCGCACCGTGGGGGAGCGGGTGGGGCTCGACCGGTCCACCATCGCCGAGGTGATCAGCCGGCTCGGCCGGCGCGAACTGGTCGACAAGGTCCGCGACCCGCAGGACGGCCGCCGCTTCCTGCTGCGCGTGACCGACGACGGCGCGCGCGTGCACCGCAAGCTGACCGTGCGCACCGCCCGCATGAACCAGGTCTTCCTGGCCCCGCTCACCCCCGCCGAGCAGGCGGTGTTCTTCGATCTGATCCGCCGGGTCGCGGACGGTGCCGAAGGGCTGCGCAACCCGGCGGAACCCACCGCCGCGCAGGGCTGATCAGGAGCCGGTGAACACCACCCACACCGGGCCCTCGGCGAAGTTCACCGGGGTGCCGTCCGCGGCGGTGAAGGAGGTGCCGTCCTCGGCAGCGCCCCGCTTCCAGGCCGCCTCGTGGACCCGGCCGTCGCGCAGCACCTCGGCCCGCCCGGAGCCGACCGACTCCACGTAGGGCGAGTTGTTGCCCCGGAAGTCGCCGAAGCCGGACGCGCGCACCTTCACGTGCTGGACGACGACGGTCGGCGGGGCCAGGCGCTCGCCGCCCGGGGTGGAGGCCGGGCGCCCGTCCAGGTCCACCAGCCAGCCGCCCCGGCTCGCCGACCAGGTGAAGGTGAAGCTCGCCGAGGGGTAGCGCACCGTGCGCGAGGACTCGGGCCGGCCGCCGGGCGGGGCCTCGCCGTACCGGAAGCCGGTGGTCAGCGCGTGTTCGCCGGCCGGTTTCGGCAGCAGCCGGTCCGGCCGTACGTACAGGTTGTGCGGGGCGGGCCGGCCCTTCTCGCGGACGTAGGCGCCGGTCGCCTTCTCCGGGGGCTCGGCCCGCAGCGGGGCCCGGTCGATGAGGGGGAGCAGCCTGGTCTGGGCGCCGGAGAAGGCGAGCGTCGGCCGGTCGAACTGGCGCAGCAGCTCCAGGTCCGACTCGCGGGCGCTGCGCACGGGGCCCACCGAGTCCGGCAGCCGGGTCGAGTAGAGGGCCATGAGGCGGCTCAGCCCGGCCTCCACCGGTTCGGCGTAGACCACGTCGGCCGTGTCCAGGCCGGTCTGCGGGCGGGCCGCGGGGGCGTTGTCGATCTTGACGGCGAGTACGGAGCCGCCCGGCGGTTCCGGACGCGGGGGACGCCCGTCGTCGACCCCGGCGGTGCACCCGGCGGCCAGGGCGAGGGCCGCGAGCGCGAGGGGCAACGCCCGCCCGATGCCGCCCCGGCGCCGTACCGCACCCGCCCCGGTGCTCTCCTGCCGCCCGTGTGTCGTCCGTCGCATGCCGACCACCCGTCCGCCCGTCCTCGTCTCGATTGTGCGCTTTCGTGGGTCGGGAGTGCCATACCCGGTCGCACGCGCGCGGGCCCGGCCGGCTGGGCCGCCCGGACGACCGCCGAACGGTTGGCCGTCGGGGCCCCGCCGGTACCCGGCTGTCCGCGCCCCGCCGCGACACGCCGACGCACTGCGGTGACACGCCGTCGCGTGCTGCGGCACGCGGACACGCCGCCACGACACGCCGACGCGTGCTGCGACATGCCGACACGCCGTCGCGACACGCCGACACGCCGACACGCCGACACGGCGCGGCCCGGCGACGCGCGGCCCCCGCGTGACCGGGACCCGCCAATGCCGCCGGTGACGTCCGTGAGCGCCCCCGGCGACCCCGCCGGCGGCGCCGGTCACGGCTCGCCCAGGATCTCCGCCAGGTCGTAGCGCACCGGCTCCTCCAGTTGCGCGTACGTGCAGCTCTCCGGCGTGCGGTCCGGGCGCCAGCGGCGGAAGCGGGCCGTGTGCCGGAAGCGGGCCCCGTTCTCCATGTGGTCGTACGCCACCTCCGCGACCCGCTCCGGGCGCAGCGGCGTCCAGGACAGGTCCTTCTTGCCCGACCAGCGGCTCGGGGCGCCCGGCAGCCGCGCCGACTCGTGCGCCTCGGCCTGCGCCCAGGCCGCCCACGGATGCCCCCGGACGTCCTCCATGAGCAGCGGCTCCAGCTCCGTCACCAGTTCGGCCCGGCGCTTCATGGTGAAGGCCGCGCTCACCCCGACGTGCTGGAGGGCGCCCCGGTCGTCGTAGAGGCCGAGCAGCAGGGAGCCGACCACCGGACCGCTCTTGTGGAGGCGGTAGCCCGCGACCACCACGTCGGCCGTCCGCTCGTGCTTGACCTTGAACATGGCCCGCTCGTCCTGCCGGTAGCCGAGGTCCGGCGGCTTGGCGACCACCCCGTCCAGACCGGCGCCCTCGTACTGCTCGAACCACCCCCGCGCCACCTCGACGTCGGTCGTCGCCGGCGCCACGTGCACCGGCGGGGTGACCCCCGAGAGCGCCTCGACGAGCAGCGCCCGCCGGGCGGAGAGCGCCACGTCGAGCAGCGACTCGCCGTCCAGAGCCAGCAGGTCGAAGACGACCAGCGAGGCCGGGGTCCGCTCGGCGAGCATCCGCACCCGGGAGTCGGCCGGGTGGATGCGTTCGGTGAGCGCGTCGAAGTCCAGCCGCCCCTCCCGCGCGATCACGATCTCCCCGTCCACCACACACCGCTGCGGCAGCCGCTCCCGCACCGCCGTCACCAGCTCGGGGAAGTACCTGGTCAGCGTCTTGCCGGTACGGCTGCCGAACTCGACCTCCAACCCGTCGCGGAACACGATCGCCCGGAAGCCGTCCCACTTCGCCTCGTACTGCATGCCCGGCGGGATACGGGCCACGGACTTGGCGAGCATCGGCTTCACGGGGGGCATGACCGGCAGATCCATGGTGTTTCACCTGTGTCTGTCATTTTCAGTGATCGGGAATGTCCTGCCCGTCACTTTCCGTTCGTTCCGTGGATTCCGGCCGGCCTGTGTGCTCTGCGCTGTGCCCTGGCTCCGGCGTACGCGTCGTGGAGCGGGTGCGGCGTCTCGTCCCCGCCGGGGTCCGTTCCTCACCCCGGTCGGCAAGGATCTTGTTCGTGCCGGTCACCATCTTCCGCCACATGCGCGCCCACGGCGACCGCTGCACGGGCTCGCCGGCCGCCGTTCTGGCCCCGTCCACCCAGGAGGTCGTGTACGGAACGCTCGGGGCCGTGTTCGAGTGGGCGGTCGGGGGAGACATACCGGTGAGCCCCCGCGACTCCCGTGGGCGGGCCGAGCGGCTGGGGGTGTCGTGCGAAGGCTACGCAAGAGCGCAATCGAGGGCCCTGGTGAGACGATCCCGTGCGCCTGCTCCGTATACGGCCGTACGAGACAAGTCAGCGAACGCTCGTAGGTACGTGTGGACTTCGCCGGGCGCGGTGATGTTGACCTCTGCCGTCAGGGTTTCCACGGCCACCTGGGCGTCATCGAACGCGTAGAAGGCTTCGAGCGGCCAGGCCGTACGCCGGGCCGTGAACGGGATGATCCCCAGCGAGACGTTCGGCCGGCCCATGACCTCTTGCAGGTGCCGAAGCTGGGCGGCCAGCTCGGGCCCTTCGCACACCCGGTAGTAGAGAACGGCCTCTTCGAGCAGCAGCGCGAAGCGGTGGTTTCCCCCGTAGACGACTCGGGACCGGTTGAGGCGTGCCTGTACGGCGTCGGCCACGTCGTCAGGGGTGCCCTGGAAGGCCGTGATGGACCGCAGGAGCCCTGTCGCGTAGTCGGCGGTCTGGAGCATCCCCGGCACCACGTTGGAGGCGTACACGCGGAAGTGGGTGGTCCGCTCGTACAGCGGGACGGTCTTCTCGTGGACCCTCCGCATCCCGTCCCGGTGGATCTGCCGCCAGTGGACGTACATGGACTCGGCGGTACGGGACGCGGCGATCAGGTCGGCCGCCTGATCCTCGGCCCTGCAGGCCCGGCACCAGGCCCGAATGTCGGCGTCCGAGGGGGCCGTCCTGGCCCGTGCGATGCGGGAGGCTTTCGACTTGTGCCACCCGCAGCGCAGGGCCAGTTCATGCCCGGTGAGCCCGGCGTCCCGCCGTATGCCGTCCAGTTGGGCAGCGATGGCGGCACGGGCAGCCTGGGCGGTGGAGAGTGGCGACGTGGGCATGAACGGGCTTCTCAGATGGTGTACTTGTCGTGCGGCACGGCCAGGTCCCAGACCGCTTCGAAGGCGTCAGCGCAGAGGCCGGCTGTTGCTTGATCTTCGGTCTGGTCGGTGTGAACCCAGCGTCCGTCACCGTCGAACACGTTGAACTGGACGAGTCGGCCGTCGAACAGCCAGAAGTCATTTCCCGGCAGGGCGAGTTCGGACGCCAACCGGCGGGGCAGCCAGCGGATCTCCTCGCCCGCCGCGATGTTGGTGAAGGCGAACGAGTGCTCGTAGCGGATGTACTCGCTGGGCGGCTCCCCCACGATGCGGGCCCGTCGCACGCGCACCCCCTTGGCGGTGACTTCCTGTACGAGGTCGAGCCAGGGCCGCCACCACGACTCACGGTTGTCCGGGTCGAGCCGGTGTCCCCGCCGCCACGCCGCGAAGCCCTCATCCTCGTTGTCGACGGCGTACACGTCGCGCATCTCCAGATGGACGGCGGACCGCTCAGCCGACCGGATCAAGTCTGCAAAGCTACTCAGGCTTTGCGCCATCAAGTGCCTCCCTCAGCAGCGGAATCATGCGCTGCGGCAGCCGTACGACGCTCTCGTGAGCCGGAAGCGGACTGTCGTGGACGGTCCGGGCGGTCGTGTCGGAGTCGGCCGTCACGCCCTGAATAACGAGATCCTGCGTCTCCTCGTCCACCCACACGGCCGGGCAGCCGTGATCTCCGGACTCCGGGTCTTTCCCCACGAACCGTAGACGCATAGCCCCTCCTCAAGTCGAGCCGGCTTGGTGTTGGTTGCACGCAGCCTCACGGCTCCCAGAGCTGGGCGTCAAGGCTGCTCAGGGCCTGTGCAACCGCATGCAACTTCATGGACCGGTGAAGCCTTCGCTCTCTACCGTCTGGTGATCGTTGTGCTACAACTCCCTGGGAGAGAACGCGGATGCCGCCACACCAGACCACGCAAGAACCGCCCATCGACCTCCCCGTGGGCCTCAACGCCCGGTTGCTGGACCGCACCCCGGCTCCGGGCTGCGAGGCGTGTGCGGCCGAGTGGCGGAGCCTCAAGGCCGCCGAGACGGCCGGGAACATCGGACAGGCCGCCAAGCACGCTACGGCTGTCCGCGACCACGCCGGGGGCCACCAGTGACGATGGACATGCAGACGTACCGGGACGGCCGCAAAGAGGCCACGGACGCGGCGGAAGCCATCCGTGCCGCCCTCGCCGCGCTGGGCCTGCCGGAACGCGTGTGGGGCAGCGTTCGCCCGATGGTCACCCACAGCGGCAAGCCGTACGTCCACCTGGGCATGGTCCGCGCCGAGGCCGCCGCGAGGATCGCGGAAGCTATCCGCTCGGGCCGCTCATCCGAACTCCCATAAGCGGGACGACCCCGATTGTCAGTGCCGGGTGCGACTATCATTCGCATGCCCGATGCTACGCCCATGCACCCCATCTGACCAGGGATTTTGGCGCAAACCTCGCCAGTAGCTTGTGCCGTCGCAAGGGTCGTCCGGATTTGTGAGGGGGTACGCCATCCGGTTGGCGCACGGGGGTCAGGGTTCACGTACTCGGCCGTCCGGCCGTGCCTCTCGCCGCCGCCCTCGTTGCGGCCTACGCGTGCCCTGGAAGTGCCCTGGGGTGGGATTCGCAGCGCGGACATCGCAGGTCACAGCGCAATAGCGGTCACTTCGCCTCGTACTGCATGCCCGGCGGGATACGGGCCACGGGCTTGGCGAGCATCGGCTTGACGGGGGGCATGACGGGAAGGTCCATGGTGCCGATTCTGCGCGCCCGCCGCCCCGTACGCCTGATATGCGAAGTCCGTGCGGTGCGCCTACCGTGGCTCGCATGGCGGACGCGGTGGAACTGGAGGCGGGCGGCCGGACGGTACGGCTGTCCAGCCCCGGCAAGCTCTTCTTCCCGGAGCGTGGCTACACCAAGCTGGACGTCGCCCGCTACTACCAGGCGGTCGCCCCCGGCATCCTGCGCGCCCTGCGCGACCGGCCCACCACCCTGGAGCGCTACCCCGAGGGCGTCGGCGGCGAGTGGTTCTACCAGAAGCGCGCGCCCAAGAACATGCCCGACTGGATTCCGACCGCGCACATCACCTTCCCCAGCGGACGCAGCGCCGACGAGATGTGCCCCACCGAGGAGGCCGCGGTGCTGTGGGCCGCCCAGTACGGCACCCTCACCTTCCACCCCTGGCCGGTGCGCCGCGCCGACGTCGACCACCCGGACGAACTCCGTATCGACCTCGACCCGCAGCCCGGCACCGACTACTCCGACGCGGTCCGCGCCGCCCACGAACTCCGGGAGGTCTTGGAGGAGTTCGGCGGCCTGCGCGGCTGGCCCAAGACCTCCGGCGGCCGGGGGCTTCACGTCTTCGTGCCCATCGAGGCGCGCTGGACCTTCACCCAGGTGCGGCGCGCGGCGATCGCCGCCGGGCGGGAACTGGAGCGGCGGATGCCGGAGCGGGTGACCACCAAGTGGTGGAAGGAGGAGCGCGGCGAGAAGATCTTCGTCGACTACAACCAGACCGCCCGCGACCGCACCATCGCCTCCGCCTACTCGGTCCGCCCGAGGCCGAACGCCCCGGTCTCCGCGCCGCTGCGCTGGGACGAGGTGGGCGTCGCCGAGCCCGCCGACTTCGACATCACGACCATGCCCGCGCGCTTCGCCGAACTCGGCGACGTGCACGCGGACATGGACGCCGAGCGGCACTCCCTGGAGGCCCTGCTTGACCTGGCGGCCCAGGACGAACGCGACCACGGCCTCGGCGATCTGCCGTACCCGCCGGAGTACCCGAAGATGCCGGGCGAACCGAGCCGGGTGCAGCCCAGCCGGGCCAGGAGGCAGAGCCCCCCGGCCCGGTGAACCGCGAGCCGGACTACAGCTCCTTGATCCGGATGTCCCGGTAGGAGACCACGTCCGAGGTGCTGTGCACCTGGAGCCCGAGGTAGCCGGAGGCGAACCGCCGCCCGTCGGTGCCCGGGTCGTCCGAGCGCGGCGGCGAGAACTCCTGGCCGCCGGTGTTGTCGAACTCGTTGATCAGCACGCCGTTGCGGTAGACCGAGTAGTGCTGGTCGACCACCCGGATCTCGTAGTCGTTCCAGGTGCCCTTCTCCGTCACGCCCGCGCCGGCCAGGCCCACGCGGTCGAAGCCGTAGACGGACCCCGTCTTGTACATGTCGCCGCTGGGCGAGTCGAACACCTGGACCTCGTGCCCGTACTTGATGGCGACCCACTCCGGGCGCGGCTCCTCCGGGTGGTCGTGCACCTGCGGGAACCGCACGAAGACACCGGAGTTGGCGTTGCCGGTGCCCGGGGCGTCGTCACGCCACTGGAGCTTCAGCGAGAAGTCGCCGTAGGTGCGCTGGGGGAACCAGAGCATGCCGAGCCCGTCCCGGGTGGTGCCCGAGATGATGGTCCCGTCCGGCTTCAGCGCGAACGAACCGCCGCCGACGTGCTGCCACTTGGCGAGGGATTCGGCCGTGCCGTCGAAGAGGCTGCGGTAGCCCTCGGTCTGTCCGGGCCGGCCGATGCCGGACTGGCCGGCCGCGTCGGTGATGGCCCGGTGCTCCCGCTGGTCGATGACGCCGTCCTTGCGGAGCTGGTCCAGGACGGTCTTCACGTGCTTGAGGAAGAGCGCGTGGGAGGTCCACTCCTTCTCGTCCTCGATCAGTTCGCCGATCCGGCACCGGTTGTCGGTGACCCGGTTGGGCACCCCCGAGTCGACGGTGCCGACGAACACGGTGCGCCGCTCGTCGTACTCCGGGCAGGGCGGCGCGGGCACCGTGCCGGCCACGACGGTGAAGCTCACCGTGAGCGGCTGGGAGGTGTTGCCCGCCTTGTCGCTCGCCCGGTAGGCCACCGTGTGCCGGCCCGCCCGGTCGACGACCACCGGCTGCGAGTAGGCCAGATACGGTCCGGCGTCGAGGGAGTACTCGATGCCGGCCACGCCGCTGCCGCCCTCGTCGGTGGCGCTGACGGTGACCTTGGCGCTGCCGACGTAGGCCCCGTCGGAGTTCTTCGAGCCCGTCACGCTCACCCCGGTCACGGGCGGGGTGGTGTCCTGCGGGGGAGCGGCGACGACCGTGAACCCGACGCTCTTCTCCGGCGCGACGTTGCCCGCCTTGTCGGTGGCCCGGTAGCGCACGGTGTGCGTGCCGGTCTGGTGCACCATCACCGGCCCGGTGTACGTCTGCCAGGTGCCCGAACCGAGCGCGTACTCGATGGTGTTGACGCCGGAGCCGGTGTCCGAGGCGGTGATGGTGACGGTCGCCATGTCGATGTAGGCGCCGTCGGCGTTCCGCTCCCCGGCGACGGTCGCCGAGGTCTCGGGCGGGGCGGTGTCGTCGGTCGGCGGGGCCGCCACGGTGAACTCGACGACGGCGACGTCGGAGACGTTGCCCGCCTTGTCCAGCGCGCGGTAGCGCAGGGTGTGGGTGCCGACCTGGTCGACGACGACCGGCGTGGTGTACGGCTGCCACGCCTCGTCGTCACCGAGGGCGTACTCGATCCGGTCGACGCCGGAGCCCTCGTCGGTGGCGGAGAGGACCACGGTCGCGGAGCCGACGAAGGCGCCGTCGGCGTTCTTGGCGCCGGTCACCTCGGCGCTCGGCTTCGGCGCGGTGGTGTCCTCGCCGGAGCCCTCGGTCACCACCAGGACACCGCGCATGTCCCCGTGGCCGGGGATGGTGCAGTGGTAGGAGTAGCGGCCCGGGGTGAGGGTGACCTCGGCGGTGTGCCGGCCGCCCTGGGCGTCGCTCGGGTTGGCGAGGATGTTGAGCTGGACGTCGCTGTTGAACTCCGGGTCGGAGGTCACGAACGTCAGCGTGTGCGGCATGCTCGTGGTGTTGCCGGTCGCCTCGCTGTTCTCGAAGACGATGGTCGCCGGGCCCGCCACGGCGGTGGCCGGCGCGGTCAGGTAGCGGTCGATGTCGTTGCCCGCGGTCCAGGTCAGCACCTGCTCCGCCGCCGCGGCGGCCGGGCCCTCGCCCGGTCCGGCCGCGGACGGCGTCTGGAGGCCGAGGACGACGAGCAGGGCGGCCAGCAGACCGGCCCACACGGCTCTGGGGCGCATTCTTCGGTACCGGATCATTCGGCCCCCCTGACCAGTTGGCCGGCGGCCGGGGTCGGCCCGCCGCCCGTGTAAGTGACCCGCCACAGCGCGGACTTGGCGTCCGAGGTGAAGAAGCCGCGGCCGTAGTCGAGGACGTACAGCGCGCCGTCGGGACCGAACTTCCAGTCCATCAGGTTCTGGATGTGGTCGTTGCCCACCGGCACGATCTTCTTCAGCGACTCCGAGTGCACCGGCAGCCCGCCGTCCCCGTGGGTCCTCGGGTCCGTCAGGACCGCGTTGCGCGGCTGGTCGGCGTCGTAGAAGTCGCCGACGAACCACTTGCCGTCCCAGTACGCGGGCCACTTGGCCTCGTTCGGGTTGGCGGCGTCGTAGCGGTAGACCGGGCCGTTCATCGCGGCCTGGCCGCCGCCCTTGAGCCAGGGCAGCTTGTAGGTGGACTCGCTCTGCTTGTAGGAGGGCACCCCGCCCGCGTCACGCGGGAAGTCCGGTCCGCCGCCCTGGGGGGAGTACCAGATGTTGTTGCCGGTGACCGGGGGCAGGTTGACCAGCCCGTCGTTGTTCGGCGACTCGTTCTTCGGGTGGTCGCAGTCGTACCAGCCCAGCGGCTTCGACGGGTCCGGCAGGTTCCGGTCCCGGTAGGGCTGCTTGTTGCCCATGCAGTAGGGCCAGCCCCGGTTGCTCGCCTTGGTGATCACGGCGAACGTGTCGTACTTCGCCGGGCCCCAGGTCGTCGACGGGGCGCCCGCGTCCGGCCCGACCCAGCCCGCGTACAGCACGTCGGTCGACTTGTCGACGGAGATGCGCGCCGGGTTGCGCACGCCCATCACGTAGATCTCGCCGCGCGTCTTGCCGCCGCCCTCGGCGGTCTCCTTGCCGGTGAAGAGGTTGCCCTCGGGGAGGGTGTAGCTCCCGTCCGGCTCGGGGTGGACGCGCAGGATCTTGCCGTTGAGGTTGTTGGTGTTGCCGGCGGTGCGGCGCGCGTCGGCGAAGGAGACGCCCTTGTAGTTGGGCTGCGGGTTGTTGCCCGAGTAACCGTCGCTGAAGCCGCTGGAGTTGTTGTCACCGGTGGCGATGTACAGGTTGCCCTTGGAGTCCCAGGCCATCCCGCCGCCCGCGTGGCAGCAACTGTGCACCTGCACCGGCCACTTCAGCAGCACCTTCTCGCTGCCGAGGTCCAGCCGGCCGGTGGCCTCGTCGAAGGTGAAGCGGGAGACCTGCCGCTGCGCGATACGGGTGTTCCGGTCGACCCCGGAGTGCGGCGTGTAGTGCAGGTAGACCCAGCCGTTGCGGGCGAAGCCCGGGTCCAGCTCGATGCCGAGCAGGCCCTCCTCCACCTTGACCAGTTCCTCGCCGCCGCCCTTGTTGCCGAAGACGGTCAGCTCCCCGGCGAGGGAGACCTTCTTCGTCCTCGGGTCGTAGACGTGGACCTGCCCGGTGCCCTTGCCGACGTTCGGGTCGTTCCAGTCGGTCACCACGGGCCGGGAGGAGTCGGCGCCGCCCCGGCCGATGTAGAAGACCCGGCCGTCGGGGGCGGTGACCAGCCCGTGCGGCTCGCCGATCTGGTCGTTCTGGCCGGCCTGGTTGGCCGGGGTGAGGCGCTCGGCACGGTAGTTCCCGGTGATCGTCGCCTTGCAGTCGGCGCGCGCCAGCCGTGTCGTCCACAGCAGGGCGCCGCGCAGGTGGGAGCGGAAGTCCGTCTCGTCGTACGAGGAGGCGGTGCCGCCCATGGCGGTGTAGAAGGAGCGTCCGCCGGAGTAGTCCCGGCACCAGCTCACCGGGTGGTCCCAGCCGGCCGCGCCCTGGCCCGGCTGGTAGGTGGACTCGCGCACCCGGGCGACGGTGTGCACCTCGCCGGACGGGTTCTTCGCCCAGTTCAGCCACTTGTCGGGCCGCTTCCACTCCACCGGCAGGTCCTTGGTGGCCGGATGGGCGCGGTCGCCGACCTCGACGGTGGCCCGCTGGACGGACGACGGGCTCGACGCCGCCGGGCGGGCGCCGATCAGACCGGTGAACCAGTCGGAGTAGGGCTCGGCGCGGGCCGCGTCGTGGATGCCGACGAAACCGCCGCCGGCCTTCATGTACGCCTCCAGCCCGCTCTCCTGCTCCGGGTCGAGGACGTCGCCGCCGCCGGTCAGGAACACGACGGAGTTGAAGCGGCTCAGTCGGCGCTCGCTGGTGAAGACCGAGGCGTCGTCCGTGGCCTCGACCGTGAAGCGCTGGGCGGCGGGGCCGGACAGGCCGATCCGCTCGATGGCCGCGATCCCGGCGTCGACCACCGGTGACTCCTCGCCGGGCGCGGCGGACCCGTAGAAGACCAGGACGCGCACGTCGGCGCTGCCCGGTGGGGACGTGATCGACATCGTTGTCGGGGGTTCGGGCGCCGGGAGCGCGCCGGCCGCGGGACTCGACAGCAGTCCCGCGGTGACCAGAGCCGCGGTCAGGGACGCGGCCCAGACCCGTCTTCTGCCTCGTGTGGCGCTCGGTCCTCGTGGATGAACGGGCTTGTGGTGCGAAGGATCGTGGTGCGAAGTGAACCGCATGGGGTCACTCACCCCTCCTCGGTCGCGGCGACAGCGCCATGGAAGCTAGACCTCTTTGCGCGGTTCGCCAAGAGGTATGACCGCAAGGGGACTAACTTTGTCCTGAGTGTGGATAAACAAGGCGCGAGCCGGTACCGTCCCACAGGTTCCCCCGGCTCCTCGCCGGCCCATCACGCTCCGACTTGGCAAATCCCGTACCCGAGTGGGGAGTTGAGCATGGACAGACGTGGCTTCAACCGACGCGTGCTGCTGGGCGGCGCGGCCGTGGCGACATCGTTGTCCCTGGCGCCGGAGCGCGCCGGGGCCGCCCCCGACGCCACCGCTCCGGCCCGCACCGCGCCGGCCGGCGGCGAGGTGCGCCACCTCAGGATGTACGCCGAGAAGCTGCCCGACGGCCAGATGGGCTACGGCCTGGAGAAGGGCAAGGCGAGCATCCCCGGCCCGCTGATCGAGATCAACGAGGGCGACACGCTGCACATCGAGTTCCAGAACACGATGGACGTCACCGCGAGCCTGCACGTCCACGGCCTGGACTACGAGATCTCCAGCGACGGCACCACCATGAACCGCAGCGCCGTCGAGCCCGGCGGCACCCGCACCTACACCTGGCGCACCCACACCCCCGGCCGGCGCAAGGACGGCACCTGGCGGCCGGGCAGCGCGGGCTACTGGCACTACCACGACCACGTCGTCGGCACCGAGCACGGCACCGGCGGCATCCGGCGGGGGCTGTACGGGCCGGTGATCGTCCGGCGCAAGGGCGACGTCCTGCCCGACGCCACGCACACGATCGTCTTCAACGACATGCTCGTCAACAACCGCCCCACCGGCCCCGACTTCGAGGCCACCGTGGGGGACCGGGTCGAGATCGTGATGATCACGCACGGCGAGTACTACCACACCTTCCACATGCACGGTCACCGCTGGGCGGACAACCGCACCGGCCTGCTGACCGGTCCCGACGACCCCAGCCGCGTCGTCGACAACAAGATCGTCGGCCCGGCCGACTCCTTCGGCTTCCAGGTGATCGCGGGCGAGGGCGTCGGGGCCGGGGCGTGGATGTACCACTGCCATGTGCAGAGCCACTCCGACATGGGGATGGTCGGCCTGTTCCTGGTGAAGAAGGAGGACGGGACCATCCCGGGGTACGACCAGCACGCCCACGCGTCTGGGTCGGGGACGGGCAAGGGGGCCGCGTCGGGGTCGGGGTCCGGATCGGCGTCCGGAACGGGGGCGGGGACGGGCACGGACACGGCGTCCGGAGCCGGTACGGAGACCGACGACGGGTCCGGTTCCCGGGCCGGGTCCGGGCACCCGCCCGGTCACGCGCACTGACGGGGCCCCAGGTCCGCGGGGCGCCGGCGGTTATTCTGATCCGCAGCCGCCGACGAGGAGCCCCAAGTGAGCGAGACAGCCCCGCGCCCCACGCTGGAGGCCGTGGCCGCGCGGGCCGGGGTCTCGCGCGCCACCGTGTCCCGGGTGGTCAACGGCGCGCACGGGGTGCGGGACGCGCTCGCCGAACGGGTCCGGCACGCCGTGGACGAACTCGGCTACGTCCCCAACCAGGCCGCCCGCAGCCTCGTGACCCGGCGGCACGACGCGATCGCCGTCGTCGCCGCCGAACCGGAGACCCGGGTCTTCGCCGACCCCTACTTCGCCCAGCAGCTCCGCGGCATCAGCAAGGAACTCACCGCCCACGACAACCAGTTGGTCCTGCTGCTCACCGAGGGCCGCGAGGACCACGCCCGCGTCGGCCGCTACCTGGCGGGCGGACACGTCGACGGCGCCCTCGTCTTCTCCCTGCACCTGGACGACCCGCTGCCCGGACTGGTCCGCCGCGCCGGGGTGCCCACCGTCTTCGGCGGCCGGCCCGACTGGGACGACGGCCAGGGCGGCGTGGTCTACGTCGACAGCGACAACCGCGGCGGCGCCCGCGAGGCCGTACGGTACCTCGCCGCGCTCGGCCGCACCCGCGTCGCCCACATCACCGGCCCGCTCGACCAGACCTCCGCGGCCGACCGGCTCGCCGGGTTCCGGGACGCGGCCGGCGAACACGCGCCGGGGCCCGTCGCCCGCGGTGACTTCACCCCGGCCGGCGGCGAACGGGCGATGCGCGAACTGCTCGACCGGTGCCCCGAGGTGGACGCCGTCTTCGCCGCCAACGACCTCACCGCCGCCGGCGCCCTGCGGGTGCTGCGGGAGAGCGGGCGCCGGGTGCCGGACGACGTGGCCGTGGTCGGCTTCGACGACATGCTGCCGGTCGCCGAGCAGACCGACCCGCCGCTCACCACGGTCCGTCAGGACATCGAGGGCATGGGCCGGCTGATGGCCCGCCTGCTGCTGCGCGACCTCGACCACGCGGCCGACGACGGAGACGTCGGTGGCGTCGGGGACGTCGAGGCCGGCAGCGCGCCGGATGGCTCCCGGAGCGTCGTCCTGCCCACCACCCTGGTCCGCCGCGCCAGCGCCTGAACGGGCCCTGCCCTACGGCGAGGCTCTGCCGCTCACGCCTGCCGGGGCGCGGGGGTGAGTACCGCGAACCGGGCGCCCCACGGGTCGGCGAGCCGGGCCAGCCGGCCGACGCCCTCGACGTCCGTCGCCGGCAGCGGCACCTCGCCGCCCAGCTCCAGCGTCCGGGCGACCACCGCGTCGGTGTCCGGGACCGCGAAGTACGGCAGCCAGCGCGGCACCGTCTCCACCGGATCGTCGGCGAGCGCGGCCAAGCCGCCGAACATCGCCTCCTCCTCCGCCCCGCCCGGCTCGACGCAGGTGTAGACGCCGCCCGGGAAGGTCACGCCCGAGGTGTCCAGTCCGAGCACCGCGCGGTAGTACGCCGCCGCCGCGGCCACGTCCGCCGTGTACAGCTCGGTCCAGCACAGCGCGCCGGGCACGCCGGCCGCCTCCACCCCGGCCCGCCGGCCCGGCCGCCGTACGCCGAACACCGCGCCGGTACGGTCCCGGAGCAGCGCCGTGACGGCCCCCTCGGCATCCCGCGCCGCCGCCCGCAGCACCTCGCCGCGCGACCGGCGGGAGATCTCGGCGGCGGCCTCGGGGTCCGGGCTGCGGAAGTACACCGTCCAGGCCGACGGCTCTGCGGTGGTGGCCTGCGCGGTCCGCCGCCCGCCGGCCACCACCGCGCCCTCCCGTTCGAAGAGACCCCCGTCCGCCGGGCCGGCCCCCGGACGGAACCGCCAGCCGAACAGTGCCCGGTAGAAGGAGGCGGCGCCGTCCGGGTCCGCGACGCCCACCTCGATCCAGTCGGGGGCGCCGGTGACGAAACGGGTGGTGAGCATCTTGGCCCTCCTCGCACGGGTCCCGCGGCACGCTCCGTACGAGTCTCGCCCCTGGCCCGCGCTCGCGCGCGCCGTCGTGCTCCGCGAGGCGGCGTGGGGGAGCATGCCGTGGGGGACCGGCGGGAGCGGCCGGCCGGGCCCGGGGGACCGCGCCCGGCCCGCGCGACCTCCGTACCGGCGCCCCGGGCCGCGTGGCAGCGGGCGCGGCGGCGATCCTGGGCGCGGCGGCGTTGATCCGGCGTTGAGCGAACGTTTTTCGGCGCGGTGAACACTCCAGGACATGCACACCGAGACGACCATCGCGCCCGTCCCCGTCTGGACGAACGAGGCGCTGTGCGCGCAGACCGGGGCGGAGTTCTTCTTCCCCGAGCCCGGAAGCTCCGTACGGGACGCCAAGCGCATCTGCGCCCTGTGCCCGATACGCCCCGCCTGCCTGGAGTACGCCCTCGCCAACGACGAGCGCTTCGGCGTGTGGGGCGGGCTGTCGGAGAAGGAACGCCTCGCCCTGCGCCGCGGCACGCGCTGACCCGCGCGCGCCGCGGCACCGGACCACCGGGCTCCCGGCGTCCGGCAGGGTGGCGTCAGATCTTGCCGCGGGCCGCCATACGGGCCTTGCGCGCCGCCAGCCGCTCGTCGAACTTGGATGCCTCGGCGTCCAGACCGCCCATGAACAGCCCCAGCTCCTCCTGCGCCTGACAGCCCTCGGGGCCGAGCCCGTCGATCTCCATGATCTTCAGGAAGCGCAGCACCGGCTGGATCACGTCGTCGTGGTGGATGCGCAGGTTGTAGACCTCGCCGATGGCCATCTGCGCGGCGGCCCGCTCGAAGCCGGGGATGCCGTGGCCGGGCATCCGGAAGTTCACGACCACGTCCCGCACCGCCATCATCGTCGGGTCGGGGGCGATCTCGAAGGCGGCCCGCAGCAGGTTCCGGTAGAAGACCATGTGCAGGTTCTCGTCGGTGGCGATGCGGGCCAGCATGCGGTCGCAGACCGGGTCGCCGGACTGGTGGCCCGTGTTGCGGTGCGAGATGCGGGTCGCCAGCTCCTGGAAGGCGACGTACGCGACCGAGTGCAGCATCGAGTGCCGGTTGTCCGACTCGAAGCCCTCGCTCATGTGGGCCATCCGGAACTGCTCCAGCTTGTCCGGGTCGACCGCGCGCGAGGCCAGCAGGTAGTCGCGCATGACGATGCCGTGCCGGCCCTCCTCCGCGGTCCAGCGGTGCACCCAGGTGCCCCAGGCGCCGTCGCGGCCGAAGAGGGTGGCGATCTCGTGGTGGTAGCTGGGGAGGTTGTCCTCCGTCAGGAGGTTCACCACCAGGGCGATCCGGCCGACCTCGGTGACCTTGGACTGCTCCTTCTCCCAGGGCTCGCCGTCCTCGAACAGGCCCGGGAAGTTGCGCCCGTCGCTCCACGGCACGTACTCGTGGGGCATCCAGTCCTTGGCGACCTTCAGATGGCGGTTCAGCTCCTTCTCGACCACTTCCTCCAGCGCGTACAGCAGGCGGGCATCGGTCCACTCGGCGGAATTGCCGAGGTGCGGGGAGGTGAGCGTCACGGGTACTCCAGTGGGGACGTGCGACAGAGCGGAAAGGACCGGCGAGCGGTGCCGGGAAACCTACGGGATCGTAGGCTACGAGACCGTAGGTTACGAGACCGTAGGTTAAACGCGCGGTAAGGGAGGCTGAGCAGCGGGGCTCCCTTTCGGCGCGGTGGGGCGGGGAGCCGCAGGCCCGGGGGCCGGACGGGTGACACGGCCACCCGGGAGGCGTAGAAGGCGGGGCGCCGTGGGAGAGGCACCTCACACCCCCGCGCGCCCCACGGCGGGCCGGGGCGGACCGGCGCCCGCCCGGGGCGGTACGCGTGCCGGGCCCGGCCGGGGGCACACGCGCAGAGACGCCGGGAGCCGGTGCCCGCACCGCAGGAGTCCGACGGGGGCGCCGGAGCGGACCGTCCGGCCGCCCGCGCGTCCCCGGCCCCGAGGAGGCCCCCGTGCCCGACGGCCCGCGCTCCGCGCCGAAACCGCCCCGCCTGCCCCCGCCCTCCGTGCCGGCCCGGCTCTCCCTGCTCGCCTGGGACGACACGGCGCCGGAGCCGGGCGACACGCCCGGAGGGCACCGCCTCGTGCGCGCCGGCGCCCTCGCCGACCTCGCCCGGCGCGGCCTGCTCACCGACGCGGACGGCATCGCCACCCCCGCCGACCTGGACACGCGCACCGGGGACATCGCCCTGGACGGACTCCTGGACCTGGTCCGCGAGTCCCCGCCGCACCGCTGGCGGACCTGGGTACGGCTCTACGCCCGGGTCACCTACGACGCCGTCCGCGAGCAGTTGACGGCAGGGGGCTGCCTGAGGGCCGAGAAACGGCGTGTCCTCGGCGTGTTCCCTTCCGTGGAGCACGTGCTGGCGTGTCCGGGCGTGGCGCGGGCGCTCGCCGAGGAGACGCGGCACGTCCTGGACGGACCCGTCCCGTGCGCCGCCGTACCCGAGCGGGACGCGGTCGTCGCCGTCCTCGCGGAGGCCGCCCGGCTGCGCGTCCTCGGCGTGTCGGGGGACCCGGTGGAGCGGCGGCGGCGTGTCGAGGGGCTGACCGCGCTCGGCGCGGCGTCCGCCCCCGGGCTGCCCGGTGTCCTCCGCGGCCTCCGGGAGGCGGTGGGCGCCCGCCCCGCCCACGAGGCGGCCCCGGCGGACGGCTGAGGGGCGGCCCCGGCGGCCGGTGGAGGGCGCGCGCGGTGCGGGCCGGGGTGCCGTGGCCCGGCCCGCACCGTCAGCCGCGGGACACCGTCAGCAGGTCCCGGTGCCCCCCATCAGCTCGGCCAACTCGTGGTCCAGGGCCAGGTGGAGGTGTTCGGCGCCGGCCGGCACCAGTTCGCCGGTGGCCCGCAGGAAGCGGCGCAGCTCGCCGGAGCGGACGTGCACGACGGCGGTCCCCTCGGGCGCGTGGAACTCCAGGACCGTCCGGTCGTACCCGTACGGCCGCACCCGTACGTCGCCCAGACCGCCGGGCTCGCGCATCCCGGTGGTGAGCAGTTCGCGGGAGAAGGTCCAGCAGACCTCCACGCCCTCCAGGGTGGCCGGAGCCGGGAACGTCATCCGTACGGCGAACGGGTCGTTCCGGTCGTAGCGCAGCGTGGCGGGGATGTTCGGCATACGGGGGGCGGCGGCGACGAGTCGCGCCTCGACGGACTGCTCAATGACGGTGGACAACGCCTGGCTCCCTCGGGACGGCTGGACGGCTGACGGGGGGTGGTGCGGTCCGGGCACTGGAGGAGACGTCGGAATCCGCCGGTCCGTGCACACCCTGTCCGGGTGACCTCTGTCACCGCGTTCATGCGCCCGCGCCGCCACGTACCGCGCGGGGTGTCGTGTTCGTCCGGAAGGTGGGTATCCGGTCCCCAGGGACGAGAGGAAAGGACCGGACATGCCACGCGGATCGAGCCCCAAACGGGAGCGTCAGTACGAGCACATCAAGCAGAGCGCGCGCGACCGGGGCGAGAGCGCGTCCCGGGCCGAGGAGATCGCGGCGCGGACCGTGAACAAGGAGCGCGCCCGCTCCGGCGAGTCCCGGACCGCGAGCCGCGTCTCGACCGAGGACATGTCCTCCGGCGAGCGGGGCGGCCGGCGCGCGGGCAGGCGCCAGGGCCCCCAGGGGCCCACCTACGACCAGCTCTACGAGGAGGCCAAACGCCGCGACGTGCACGGCCGTTCGGCCATGAACAAGAAGGAGCTGCGCAAGGCCCTCGACAAGTAGACCCCGACGGGCAGGACCCGGGCGGACAGGCCCCGGGCAAGCAGGCCCCCGGCGGGCAGGCCCCGGGCAAGCAGGCCCCCGGCGGGCGGCCCCCCTCGTACGGCCGCCCCGGGCCGCCCCGTACGCTCGGCCTCACCATGGCGACCGCGGAGATCCCCGAAGGCTGGCCCGCGACCGAGCGGGAGGCACGCGCCGCGCAGGACGCGCTGCGGACCCGCGTCGTGCGCGACGAGGCGGGGCCGCCGCCCGGCACGGTCCGCGTCGCCGGGGTGGACGTCGCCTACGACGACGAACGGGACGTCGTCGCCGCGGCGGCCGTCGTCCTGGACGCGGCGACCCTGGAGGTCGTCGAGGAGGCCACCGCCGTCGGGCGGGTCGCCTTCCCGTACGTGCCGGGACTGCTCGCCTTCCGGGAACTGCCCGCCGTCCTCGCCGCGCTCGACGCCCTGGCCCGGCCGCCCGGACTGATCGTCTGCGACGGCTACGGGCTGGCCCACCCGCGCCGCTTCGGCCTGGCGAGCCACCTGGGCGTGCTCACGGGACTGCCCGCCATCGGCGTCGCCAAGAACCCGTTCACCTTCGCCCACGCCGCCCCGGCCGCCCCGCGCGGCAGCGCCTCCGCGCTCCTCGACGGGGGCGAGGAGGTCGGGCGCGCGCTGCGCACCCGGGACGCCGTCAAGCCGGTCTTCGTCTCCGTCGGCCACCGCGTGGACCTCGACAACGCCTGCGCGCACACCCTGGCGCTGACCCCGGCCCACCGCCTTCCGGAAACCACCCGCAAGGCCGACGCCCTCTGCCGCGCGGCCCTGCGGGAGGCCCTCGGCCCGCCCGGCGCCCAGCCCTCGCCCCGCCCCTCGGCCAGGTGAGAGGCTCAGCCCTCCTCGATGCTCCAGCGGCCCACCTCCCGGTAGGCGGAGTCGTAGACCGGGGAGCCGTCGCCGGGGTTAAGGGCGTAGTGGTGGAGGTTGCCGCCCCAGTAGCGCAGGATGCGTTGCAGTTCGCCGGCCGGGTCCTCGGCGAGCGCGCCCTCGTCCAGGGTGATGTCGAGCAGGAATCTCATGCCGTCGATGGTTTCATCGAACTCCGTCCCGGGACACCGGATTCGGCCGGAGCCAGGTCACCGCCCCGGGCGGCGGCGGGGCTCCCAGCCGGGCCGCCGCCCGGTGGGTCAGCGGTCGGCCGCGACCCGGAAGCGGATGCCCGACGCGATCAGGCGCTCGGTCAGGGCGTCGCCCATCGCCACCGCCGTCGTGACCTGGCCGGAGGTCGGCGGCAGGTCGTCGAGGGCGAGGGCGAGGGCCGCCTCCGCGAACATCACGGCCGTCTCCTCGTAGCCCGGGTCACCGCCCGGCACCTCGGTGAACACCCGCCGGCCGCCGCCCTCGCCCACGAAGCGGAGCCGGAACCAGCTCCGGGCCCGCCGCTCCTCGCCGGGCCCCTCGCCCGGCGCCAGCCGCTCCGACAGCAGCTTCCGCACCGCCGGGACCTGCGCCGCCGCCAGCAGCGCCCCCGCGGCCACCGGTGCGCCGAGGGCCACGGGGAGTGTCCGTACGGCGGCGAAGTGCCGGTAGCGGAAGTCGGGGCCGTAGCGGTCCAGGGCCTTCGCCGAACGCCGCACGATCTGCGGGTCGATGGTCGGCAGCGGCAGCGCCCACGCCCCCACCTCCCCGGCGTAGTGCGGGGCGCCGGAGGGCGTCGTCACGCGCCGCCCCACCAGGCGGGGTTCGTGGCGCCGGCGGTCCCGGGCGGCGTCCCGCAGGTGCCGCCCGCGCGAGAACTGGCCCAGCGCCGAGGCGAGCGTGCCGCCGGAGAAGCGGGCGTCGGCGGTGACGAAACCGTCCACGGTCAGCGGCACGCCCTCCGGGAGCCGACGGACCGTGAAGTACACGCCCAGGTCGTGCGGTACGGAGTCGAAACCGCAGGCGTGCAGCAGCCGGGCGCCCGTCTCGCGCGCCCGCGCGTCGTGCCGTACGTACATCAGGTCGACGAACTCCGGCTCCCCGGACAGGTCCAGGTAATCCGTGCCGGCGTCCGCGCAGGCCGCGACCAGCGCCTCGCCGTGCCTGAGGTAGGGACCCACCGTCGTGGCCACCACGCGGGCCGCCCCGGCGAGCGCCCGCACCGAGTCCGGGTCGGAGGAGTCCGCCCGCAGCACCCCCGGCTCCGACGGTCCCGGCAGCCCCTCGACGAGCCGCCGCAACCGCGTCTCGTCGCGCCCCGCGACCGCCCAGCGCACTCCCTCGGGCGCGTGTGCGGCGAGGTACCGCGCGGTGAGTTCGCCGACGAAGCCCGTCGCCCCGAAGAGCACGACGTCGTACGGCCGATCCGCCCTGTTTAGCCTGTCCATGACACCCCTTTTCGGCCCGCGGCGGCGCCCGGCTGCGTACCACGCGCCGTTCTCGGTGGCTGAGGCTAGCGTGAGCGGCGCGGGAGCCGTGGGACGGGTCCGGCATCGGCCGGCGCGGCGCCCGTCCCGGCCATAATGGGCTAAGCGCTTGCTCGGCCGGCTCTTGTGCCGGTCCGGGCACGTTCCTAGCATCACCGGTGTTACATCAGTTGTGTCACGGACTGGGGGCTGGATGGCCACGGCAAGGCGCACGACACCGCAGACGGACGCGACGGCGCACGACGCCGCGGGCCCAGGGGACGCGCGCGCCCCCGACCCCGCCCCTACCCCACAAGCCACACCGGCCCCACAGACCTCCCACGCCCCCCACGGTCCCCTCACCGGCGTCCGTGTCGTCGAACTGGCCGGCATGGGCCCCGGGCCGTTCGCCGGGATGCTCCTCGGGGACCTCGGCGCCGACGTCGTCCGCGTCGACCGGCCCGGCGGCGTCGGCCTCGCCATCGACCCCGCCCACGACGTCACCAACCGCAACAAGCGCTCGGTCCTCGTCGACCTCAAGGCCCCCGACGGCCCCGCCCGCGTCCTCGCCCTCGCCGCCCGCGCCGACGTGCTGATCGAGGGATGGCGCCCCGGCGTCGCCGAACGCCTCGGCGTCGGCCCCGAGCCCTGCCTCGCCCGCAACCCCCGCCTCGTCTACGGCCGGATGACCGGCTGGGGCCAGCACGGCCCCCTCGCCCCACGCGCCGGACACGACGTCACCTACCTCGCGCCCACCGGCGCCCTCGGCACGATCGGCGCCCCCGGCACCCCGCCGCCCTTCCCGGCCAACCTCCTCGGCGACTTCGCCGGCGGCTCCCTCTACCTCGTCGTCGGCGTCCTCGCCGCCCTGCACCACGCCCGCGCCACCGGCACCGGACAGGTCGTCGACGCCGCCATCGTGGACGGCACCGCCCACCTGACCGCCCTGCTCCACGGCATGCTCTCGGCCGGCGCCTGGCAGGACCGGCGCGGCGCCAACCTCCTGGACGGCGGCTCCCCCTTCTACGGCACCTACGAGACCGCCGACGGCCGGTACATGGCGGTCGGCGCCCTGGAACCGCGGTTCTACGCCGAGTTCACCCGGCTCCTCGGCCTCCCGGCGGACGCCCCCGGCCGCGACGACCCGGCCCGCTGGGACGACCTGCGCGAGGCGATCGCCGCCCGCTTCCGCTCCCGTACCCGCGAGGAGTGGACGGCCGTCTTCCAGGACTCGGACGCCTGCGTGGCACCCGTCCTCTCGCTCGGCGAGGCCCCGCACCACCCGCACCTCGCCGCCCGCGGCACCTTCACCGACCACGGCGGCCTCACCCAGCCCGCCCCCGCCCCCCGCTTCACCGCGACCCCCACCGCCGTCCGCACCGGCCCCGCCCGGCCCGGCGCCGACACCGCGGCCGTGGCCCGCGACTGGGACCTCCCCGGGCTCACCGGTCCGGACCCCGCCCGAGACACCCCTCAGTGAAAGGCCAGCCAGTGACCACCGAAGCGTATGTGTACGACGCGATCCGCACCCCGCGCGGGCGCGGCAAGGCGAACGGCGCCCTGCACGGCACCAAGCCCGTCGACCTGGTCGTCGGCCTCATCCACGAGATCCGCGCCCGGTTCCCCGGCCTCGACCCGGCCGCCGTCGACGACATCGTGCTCGGCGTCGTCGGCCCCGTCGGCGACCAGGGCTCCGACATCGCCCGGATCGCCGCCCTCGCCGCCGGACTCCCCGACACCGTCGCCGGCGTACAGGAGAACCGCTTCTGTGCCTCGGGTCTGGAGGCCGTCAACCTGGCCGCCGCCAAGGTCCGTTCGGGCTGGGAGGACCTCGTCCTCGCGGGCGGCGTCGAGTCCATGTCCCGGGTGCCGATGGCCTCCGACGGCGGCGCCTGGTTCAACGACCCGATGACCAACCTCGCCACCAACTTCGTCCCGCAGGGCATCGGCGCCGACCTCATCGCCACCATCGAGGGGTTCAGCCGCCGCGACGTCGACGAGTACGCGGCCCTCTCCCAGGAGCGCGCCGCCACCGCCTGGAAGGAGGGCCGCTTCGACCGGTCCGTCGTCCCGGTCCGCGACCGCGCCGGCCTCACCGTCCTCGACCGCGACGAGCACCCCCGTCCCGGCACCACCGCCGACTCCCTCGCCGCGCTCAAGCCCTCCTTCGCCGACATCGGCGAACTCGGCGGCTTCGACGCCGTCGCGCTCCAGACGTACCACTGGGTCGAGAGGATCGACCACGTCCACCACGCGGGCAACTCCTCCGGCATCGTGGACGGTGCCTCGCTGGTCGCCATCGGCTCCCGGGAGACCGGCGAGCGCCACGGGCTGCGCCCCCGCGCGCGGATCGTCTCCGCCGCCGTGTCCGGCTCCGAGCCCACCATCATGCTCACCGGGCCCGCCCCGGCCACCCGCAAGGCGCTCGCCAAGGCCGGGCTGACCATCGACGACATCGACCTCGTCGAGATCAACGAGGCGTTCGCGGCGGTCGTCCTGCGCTTCGTGAAGGACATGGGCCTCTCCCTGGACAAGGTCAACGTCAACGGCGGCGCCATCGCGCTCGGCCACCCCCTCGGCGCCACCGGCGCGATGATCCTCGGCACCCTCGTCGACGAACTGGAGCGCCGGGACAAGCGGTACGGCCTGGCCACGCTGTGCGTGGGCGGCGGCATGGGCATCGCCACCATCGTCGAGCGCCTCTGACCTCCCCGCGGCATCCGCGCGCCCCGCACCCGCCAGACTTCTACGGAGACCCCGCCATGACCGTGAGCACCGCCATCCGCTGGGAGCAGGACGACACCGGCGTCGTCACCCTCGTCCTCGACGACCCGGACCAGTCCGCCAACACCATGAACGAGGCGTTCCGCGCCTCCCTCGCCACCGTCGCCGACCGCCTGGAGGCCGAGCGGGACACGATCCGCGGCGTCATCGTCACCTCCGCCAAGAAGACCTTCTTCGCCGGGGGCGACCTGCGCGACCTGATCCGCGTCACCCCGGAGACCGCCCAGGAGCTGTTCGACGGCGGCATGGCCCTCAAGGGCGCGCTGCGCCGCATCGAGACCCTCGGCAAGCCGGTCGTCGCCGCCCTCAACGGCGCTGCCCTCGGCGGCGGTTACGAGATCGCCCTCGCCTGCCACCACCGCGTCGCCCTCGACGCGCCCGGCTCCCGGATCGGCCTGCCGGAGGTGACCCTCGGCCTGCTGCCCGGAGGCGGCGGCGTGGTGCGCTCCGTGCGGCTGCTCGGCATCGCCGACGCCCTGCTCAAGGTGCTGCTCCAGGGCACCCGGTACAGCCCCCGCCGCGCCCTGGACAACGGACTGGTCGACGAGGTCGCCGACAGCCCCGAGGACATGCTCGCCAGGGCCCGCGCCTTCATCGACGCCCACCCCGAGTCCGCCCAGCCCTGGGACCGGCCCGGCCACCGCATCCCCGGCGGCACCCCGGCCCACCCGAAGTTCGCGGCCAACCTCCCCGCCTTCCCGGCCACCCTGCGCAAGCAGACCAACGGCGCCCCCTACCCGGCCCCGCGGCGCATCCTGGCCGCCGCCGTCGAGGGCGCCCAGGTCGACTTCGCCACCGCCCAGGAGATCGAGGCCCGCTACTTCGTCGAACTGGCCGCCGGGCAGACCGCGAAGAACATGATCCAGGCGTTCTTCTTCGACCTCCAGGCCGTCAACTCCGGAGCGAGCCGCCCCCAGGGCGTCGAGCCCCGCCAGGTGCGCAGGGCGGCCGTCCTCGGCGCCGGCATGATGGGCGCCGGCATCGCCTACGCCTGCGCCCGCGCCGGCATCGACGTCGTCCTCAAGGACGTCACCGAGGAGGCCGCCACCCGGGGCAAGGGCTACTCGCGGGCCCTGTGCGACAAGGCGGTCGCCAAGGGCCGTACCAGCCGCGAGGAGGCCGACGCGCTGCTGGCCCGCATCACGCCCACCGCCGAGGTCTCCGACCTGGCCGGCTGCGACGCGGTCATCGAGGCCGTCTTCGAGGACACCGCCCTCAAGCACAAGGTGTTCCAGGAGATCGAGGACGTCGTCGCCCCCGACGCCCTGCTCTGCTCCAACACCTCCACCCTGCCCATCACCGCCCTCGCCGAAGGCGTCGGACGCCAGGGCGACTTCATCGGACTGCACTTCTTCTCGCCGGTCGACAAGATGCCGCTGGTGGAGATCATCAAGGGCGAGCGCACCGGCGACGAGGCGCTGGCCCGCGCCTTCGACCTGGTCCGGCAGATCCGCAAGACGCCGATCGTCGTCAACGACTCGCGCGGCTTCTTCACCTCCCGCGTCATCGGCCACTTCCTCAACGAGGGCGTCGCCATGGTCGGCGAGGGCGTCGAGCCCGCCTCCGTCGAACAGGCCGCGGCCCAGGCCGGGTACCCGGCCAAGGTGCTCTCCCTGATGGACGAGCTGACCCTCACCCTGCCGCGGAAGATCCGCGCCGAGACCCGGCGGGCGGTCGAGGAGTCCGGCGGCACCTGGACCCCGCACCCGGCCGACGCCGTGGTGGACCGCATGGTGGACGAGTTCGGCCGCCCCGGCCGCAGCGGCGGCGCCGGCTTCTACGAGTACGGCGAGGACGGCCGGCGCACCCGCCTGTGGCCCGGACTGCGGGAGCACTTCACCCGGCCCGGCCACGAGATCCCCTTCCGCGACCTCCAGGAGCGGATGCTCTTCGCCGAGGCGCTGGACACCGTCCGGCTGCTGGAGGAGGGCGTGCTGACCTCCGTCGCCGACGCCAACATCGGCTCCCTCCTCGGTATCGGCTTCCCCGGCTGGACAGGCGGCGTCCTCCAGTACGTCAACGGCTACGAGGGCGGCCTGCCCGGCTTCGTGGCCCGCGCCCGGGAACTCGCCGAGCGCTACGGCGAGCGGTTCACGCCGCCCGCGCTGCTGGTGGAGAAGGCGGAGAAGGGCGAGACCTTCACCGACGGGCGCTGACCCGGCCCCGACGGGGGCCGAAGAGGGGCTCACCGCCTCCTGGGCCCCGACGGGGGCCGAAGAGGCGGCTCTCACTCCTCCTCGCGGCCCCCGTCGAGCCACTGGGCCAGTTCCTCGCGGAGCGAGCGCTGAAAAGCCGTCAGCAGTGCCTGTACCACGATCGGATGCATGTGCGCGGAGAGCGACCGCACGTCGGCCGCGTCCCGTTCGGCGACCGCCTCGCGCAACAGCCGCGACAGGTCCCGCGCGGCGGCCCGCGAGTGCTCCAGGAGCGCGGCGCGGGCGGCGAGGACCGTCTCGGGGGAGAGCGGCACGTCCAGCAGCTCGACGCCGAGCCGCAGCAGCCCCGCGTCGACGAGGTGGCCGTCCCCGTCCGGGGTGACGACGCCCAGCGCCGCCAGCCGCGCCACCTCCTCGTTGCCCAGCGGCCGTCCGGCCCGCCGCCCCAGCTCCTCCCGGTCCAGGCGCTCCGTGCCCGGGGGCGCCCAGGACGCCACCACCGCCCGCTGGAGGGCGAGGTCACGGGCGGTGAGGCCGGGCGGCAGCCGGCCGAGGTACCGCTCGATCGCCGCCAGGGTCATGCCCTGGGCGCGCAGCTCCTCGATCAGGGCGAGCCGGGCCAGGTGCGCCCGCCCGTAGCGGCCGACCCGGCGCGGGCCGAGCACCGGCGGCGGCAGCAGGCCCCGGGTGCCGTAGAAGCGGACCGTGCGCACCGTGACGCCGGAGCGCGCGGCCAGTTCGTCGATCGTGAGGGCCGGCTCCTCGGCGTCGGTCGTCGTCATGCGCAGCAGTATCGCCGCCCGGCCCCGGCCGCGGAACCGCCGGTACGCCGCCGGGGCGGGGGCGGGAGCGCCGGGTGCCTCGGCGCGGAGGCACCCGGCACGACCCCGGGCGCGTCAGTGCGCGTGCACGCCGTTGGTCGCGGCGATCTTCTTCCACGAGGCCGGCTCCGCCGTCGCGGCGGACGCCACGGACGCGGACCGCGCGGCGGACGCGGCCGGCTTCACCGGCTCGTACAGCCAGGTGTCGAAGAGCGCGGCCAGCGGCTTGCCGGAGACCTCCTCGGCGTAGCGCCGGAAGTCGGCGACGGAGGCGTTGCCGTGCGCGTACTTCGCGGGCCAGCCCTTCAGCACGGTGAAGAAGTCCTCGTCGCCGATGGCTTCGCGCAGCGCCTGCACGGCCAGCGCACCCCGGTCGTAGACCGCGAGGTGGAACTGGTCGTCGGGGCCGGGGTCACCGGGCCGCACCGTCCAGAACGGGTCGTCCGCCGGGTGCGAGGCGTAGGTGTAGTCGGCCAGTTCCCGCGCCGTGCCCTCGCCCTCGTGCTCGGACCAGAGCCACTGCGCGTACCGGGCGAAGCCCTCGTTGATCCAGATGTCCTGCCAGCCGCGCACCGACACCAGGTCGCCGTACCACTGGTGGGCCAACTCGTGTACGACGACGGAGACGTTGGAGCCGTTCGTGAACTGCCGGGGGCTGTAGAAGGGGCGCGTCTGCGTCTCCAGGGCGTACCCGGTACCGGTGTTGGGCACGTACCCGCCGAGCGCGTTGTACGGGTAGGGCCCGAAGTACCCGGCCAGCCAGTCGGCGACCTCGCCGGTCCGCTCCACGCTGGCCCGCGCCGCGCCGGCGTGGGCGCCGAGGTCCTTGCTGTAGGCGTTGACGACGGGGATGCCGCTCTCGGTGGTGCCGGTGGTGAGGTCGAAGCGGCCGATCGCCAGGGTGGCCAGATAGGTGGCCTGCGGCTTGTCGCTCCGCCAGTTCCAGCGGGTCCAGCCCAGCCGCGAACTCGTCGACTGGAGCGTGCCGTTGGAGATGACCTGGGTGCCGTCGGGGACCTGCACGGAGACGTCGAAGGTGGCCTTGTCCAGCGGGTGGTCGTTGCTGGGGAACCACCACCAGGCCGCCTCGGGCTCGTTGGCGCCGATCCCGCCGTCCGGGGTGCGGTGCCAACTGGTGAAGCCGTACGCCTTTTTCGAGGAGGGCACCCCGCTGTAGCGGACCACGACGGTGACCGGGGTGTCCTTGGCCAGCGGCGTCTTCGGGGTGATCTCCAGCTCGTGTTCGCCGGAGGTGGCGAAGGCGGCGGGGGCGCCGTTCACCCGGACCTCGCCGACGTCCAGCAGGAAGTCCAGGTTGAACCGGGAGAGGTCCTGGGTGGTGCGGGCCAGGAGGGTCGCCGTGCCCTCCAGGCGGTCGGTGGCCGGCTGGTAGGTCAGGCGCAGGTCGTAGTGGGAGACGTCGTAGCCGCCGTTGCCGTACGCCGGGTAGTAGGGGTCGCCGATGCCCGGGGCGCCGGGGGAGTGGCCCGCCGCCGACGCCGGGATCGCCAGCATCAGCACGGCGGCGCCCAGTGCGCCCGGCACGATCAGTCTGCGGTGCACGATTTGCTCCAAGTGGTAGGAGAGCGGGGTCCGTTCGGAGCCTATTGAGTCCCCTGGTGCTCGCCGTGTCCATGCCCACCCCTGTCACACGATCGCCATTCGGCCGTCATCCCCCCGGCGGTACGGGCCCCGGTCCGGGCCCCGGTCCGGGCCCCACCCGCGTCCAGCCCGCTCCCGCCCGGCACCCCTTCGACCGTACGTACGCCCACCGCCCCGCTCCGGGCCCCCGGCCCCCCGTCCACCCCGGCGGGCGCGGCGCCCGCCGCACCGCCCGCACCCCTCCGCCACCCCCGGCGGCGACCACCGCGCCGCCCGCCGCGCCGGCCACGGGAATACTCGCCGCATGGCTGCCGAGTACGCGACCTTCGGCCTCGCCCCGGCGACCCGGGCCGGAGGGGTCCTCGCCGGCGGTGACCACCAGGCGCACCGCGACTTCACCGACTTCCTCGTCGACGGGGACCCCCTCCTGCACCGCCTCGCCGACCTCGACGCGGTCTCCCCGCTGGCCGCCGACGTCCCGCCCGCGATCTTCACCGAGCAGGTGCGCGCCCTGCTCCTGGAGACCCCCGCACCCCTGCCCGGCGGCCGGTACGTCCTCTACGGCTGCCCCGAGTGCGAGGACCTGGCCTGCGGCGCCGTCACCGCCGTGATCCTGCGCGAGGGGGACGACGTCATCTGGCGCGACTTCGCCTGGCAGACCTCCCCGCACGCCGACCTCGACCGCGACGGCTACCACGGCATCGGCCCCTACCGCTTCTCCGGCGCCGAGTACCGCACCGCCCTCACCGCCCTGCTCGACGGCGCCGGGCGCCCCCGCCGCCGGGTGCTGCTGATCGGCCCCCGCGTCGCCCTGGTCGCCCGGCTGGCCGCCGCGCTGCGCACCACCGGCATCGGCGCCGACACCGCCCCCGACACCGACGCCGTCCCCGCCGGGGAACTGCGCGCCTACGGCGCCGTCGCCTTCGCCCCCACCGTCCCCGAGGCCGAACGGGCCGCCGTGCGCGCCGCGTTCGCGCGGGCCGGGGCCGAGACCGCCTTCGTCGAGGACCTGCCCCCCGTCGTCCCGCTGCTCGTCGCCCGCGTCGAACACGCCCTGCGGCGCGGCCCCGCCGAGCGGCACCGGCTGGTCCGGCTCTCGGCCACCGGCACCACCGCCGAGATCGAGGTCGCCTCCCCCTGCCGGGTCCGGCTCACCGCGTACCGCCTCGACAGGCTGCGCCGCACCCGCGTGAGCGAGGTCTTCGACGGCCTCCTCACCACCGGCGCCCACCGCCTCGACCTGCCCCCGGAAACGGTCCGCGGACGCTCCTACCTGGTCGCCCGCACCCCGGACGCCGTCCTGGTCGCACCGGTGGAGCACCCGGCGGAGCGGGCCGGGAGCCGGGGCCGGACGCACGGGCCGCCGAGGCTAGGATCGGGGCCCTGATGACTGCCACCCTCGTCGCCAAGAACCTCGCCGCCGGACACGGTGACCGCTCCCTGTTCGCCGGGCTCGACCTCGTCGTCGCGCCCGGCGACGTCATCGGCCTGGTCGGGGCCAACGGCGCGGGCAAGTCCACCCTGCTGCGCCTGCTCGCCGGTCTGACCGCCCCCGAGGAGGGCGAGGTGCGCCTCTCCCCGCCCGGCGCCACCGTCGGCCACCTGCCGCAGGAGCCCGAGCGGCGGCCCGGCGAGTCCGTCCGCGCCTTCCTCGCCCGCCGCACCGGCGTCAGCGCCGCCCAGCACGCCATGGACGAGGCCACCCAGGCACTGGTCGACGGGGCCCCCGGCGCCGACGACGCCTACGCGGGCGCCCTGGAGCGCTGGCTCGCCCTCGGCGGCGCCGACCTCGACGAACGCGCCGAGGAGACCGCCCAGGGCCTCGGCCTCGCGGTGGACCTGGACCAGCCGATGACCTCCCTCTCCGGCGGCCAGGCCGCCCGCGCCGGGCTCGCCTCCCTCCTGCTCTCCCGGTACGACGTCTTCCTGCTCGACGAGCCCACCAACGACCTCGACCTGGACGGACTGGAGAAGCTGGAGCGCTTCGTGCGCGGACTGCGCGCCGGCACCGTCCTGGTCAGCCACGACCGCGAGTTCCTCACCCGCACCGTCACCAAGGTCCTCGAACTCGACCTGGCCCAGCGGCAGATCAACCTCTACGGCGGCGGCTACACGGCCTACCTGGAGGAGCGCGAGGTCGCCCGCCGGCACGCCCGCGACGAGTACGAGGAGTACGCGGGCAAGCGCTCCCAGCTCCAGGACCGCGCCCGCGTCCAGCGCTCCTGGATGGACAAGGGCGTCAAGAACGCCCGGCGCAAGGCCGGGGACAACGACAAGATCGGGCGCAAGTTCCGCAGCGAGGCCAGCGAGAAGCAGGCCGCCAAGGCCCGCCAGACCGAACGGCTGCTGGAGCGCCTGGAGGTCGTGGAGGAGCCGCGCAAGGAGTGGGAGCTGCGCATGGAGATCGCCTCCGCGCCCCGCTCCGGCGCCGTCGTCGCCACCCTGCGCGACGCCGAGGTCCGGCGCGGCGGCTTCACCCTCGGCCCGGTCTCCCTCCAGATCGACTGGGCGGACCGGGTGGCGGTCACCGGGGCCAACGGCGCGGGCAAGTCCACCCTGCTCGCCGCGCTGCTCGGCCGCGTCCCGCTCGACGCCGGGCACGGGGCGCTCGGCTCCGGCGTGCTGAGCGGCGAGGTCGACCAGGCCCGCCGCCTGTTCCACGGCACCGAGACCCTGCTCGACGCCTTCCAGGCGGCCACCCCGGACACCGAACCGGCCGAGGTCCGCACCCTGCTCGCCAAGTTCGGCCTCGGCGCGGACCACGTCCTGCGCCCGGCGTCCACGCTCTCCCCGGGCGAACGCACCCGGGCGGCCCTCGCCCTCCTCCAGGGCCGGGGCGTCAACCTGCTGGTCCTGGACGAGCCCACCAACCACCTCGACCTGCCCGCCATCGAGCAACTGGAGGCGGCCCTCGACTCCTACGAGGGCACCCTGCTCCTGGTCACCCACGACCGGCGGATGCTGGACGCGGTGCGCGTGACCCGGCGCCTGGAGGTGGCCGACGGCAAGGTGACGGAACACCCGTCCTGAACGCGGAGCGCCGGGCACCCCCGAGACCGGGGGCACCCGGCGCGCGGCCGGCATCCGGGAACTAGGCCAGACCGGCCCGGCGCAGCGCGTCGGCCATCGCGCCGCTCGCGGGCGGCGCGGACGGACGGCCGCCCTTGCCGCCGCCGGACCGGCCCTGCTGCTGCCGCTGGCGCGGCGGACGGCCGTCCCGCTGCTGCCGGCCCTGGCCCTGCCGCTGTTCCTGCGGGGCCGTGGCCTCGTTGTCCAGGCGGAGCGTCAGCGAGATCCGCTTGCGCGGGATGTCGATGTCGAGGACCTTCACCTTCACGATGTCGCCGGGCTTGACCACGTCCCGGGGGTCCTTCACGAAGGTCTTCGACATCGCGGACACGTGCACCAGACCGTCCTGGTGCACCCCGACGTCCACGAACGCGCCGAAGGCCGCCACATTGGTGACGACGCCCTCCAGCACCATCCCGGACTCCAGGTCGGAGATCTTCTCCACGCCCTCCTTGAAGGCGGCCGTCCTGAAGGCGGGCCGCGGGTCGCGCCCCGGCTTCTCCAGCTCCCGCAGGATGTCGGTGACGGTCGGCAGGCCGAAGGTCTCGTCGACGAAGTCGGCGGGCCGCATCGACCGCAGCACCGCCGTGTCGCCGATGAGCGCGGCCACCTCCCGCCCGGCGGTCTTCACCATCCGGCGCACCACCGGGTACGCCTCGGGGTGCACGCTGGAGGCGTCCAGCGGATCGCTGCCGCCCCGGATGCGCAGGAAGCCCGCGCACTGCTCGTACGCCTTCGGGCCGAGCCGCGAGACCTTCTTCAGCTCGGTCCGGGAGGTGAACGGCCCGTTGGCGTCGCGGTGGGCGACGATGTTCTCGGCGAGCCCGGAGGAGATGCCGGAGACCCGGGCGAGCAGTGGCGCCGACGCGGTGTTGACGTCCACGCCCACGCCGTTCACACAGTCCTCCACCACCGCGTCCAGCGAGCGCGACAGCTTCACCTCCGACAGGTCGTGCTGGTACTGGCCGACGCCGATCGACTTCGGGTCGATCTTCACCAGCTCGGCCAGCGGGTCCTGGAGCCGGCGCGCGATCGAGACCGCGCCGCGCAGCGACACGTCCAGCTCGGGCAGCTCCTGGGAGGCGAAGGCGGAGGCCGAGTAGACGGAGGCACCCGCCTCGGAGACCATCACCTTGGTCAGCTTCAGCTCCGGGTGCCGGGTGATGAGGTCCCCGGCGAGCCGGTCGGTCTCGCGGGAGGCGGTGCCGTTGCCGATCGCCACCAGGTCGACGGCGTGCTGCCTGGCCAGCCCGGCCAGCTTGGCGACCGACTCGTCCCAGCGGTTGGCCGGGACGTGCGGGTGGATCACGTCCGTGGCGACGACCTTGCCGGTCGCGTCGACCACGGCGACCTTCACGCCGGTACGGAAACCGGGGTCGAGGCCGAGCGTGGCGCGGGTGCCCGCCGGGGCGGCCAGCAGCAGATCGCGCAGGTTGGCGGCGAAGACGTTCACCGCCTCGTCCTCGGCGGCGGTGCGCAGCCGCAGCCGCAGGTCGATGCCGAGGTGCACCAGGAGGCGGGTGCGCCAGGCCCAGCGGACCGTGTCCGTCAGCCACTTGTCGCCCGGCCGGCCCCGGTCGGCGATGCCGAACCGGCTCGCCACGATCCCCTCGTACGAGGACGGGCCGTCGGTGGGCTCCTCCGGCTCCAGGACGAGGTCGAGGACGTCCTCCTTCTCGCCGCGCAGCATGGCGAGGACCCGGTGCGAGGGCAGCGCGGTGAACGGCTCGGAGAAGTCGAAGTAGTCGGCGAACTTGGCGCCGGCCTCCTCCTTGCCCTCCTTCACCTTGGCGGTGAGCCGGCCGCGCGTCCACATCCGCTCGCGCAGCTCGCCGATGAGGTCGGCGTCCTCCGAGAACTTCTCGGTGAGGATGGACCGGGCGCCGTCCAGCGCCGCCTGCGCGTCGGCCACGCCCTTGTCCGCGTCGACGAAGGCGGCTGCCGCGGCGAGCGGGTCGGTGCCCGGGTCGCCGAGCAGCGCCTCGGCCAGCGGCGCGAGGCCGGCCTCGCGCGCGATCTGCGCCTTGGTGCGCCGCTTGGGCTTGAAGGGCAGGTAGATGTCCTCCAGGCGGGCCTTGGTCTCGGCCGCGCGGATGCGGGCCTCCAGCTCCTCGGTGAGCTTGCCCTGCTCACGCACCGAGTCGAGGATCGCCGCCCGACGGTCCTCCAGTTCCCGCAGATAGCGCAACCGCTCCTCGAGGACGCGAAGCTGCGCGTCGTCGAGCATCTCGGTCGCCTCCTTGCGGTAGCGGGCGATGAAGGGCACCGTCGAGCCGCCGTCCAGCAGCTCCACGGCGGCCGTCACCTGCCGCTCCCGTACGCCGAGCTCCTCGGCGATCCTGCCTTCGATGGACCCTGGGAGGGGTGTCGTCACGATCCCGTACCGCCTTCTCACTGAGGTTGCGCGGCAATTGTGGCAGGTGGAGGCGGCACTCGCGGACCAGGGCGCGAGGCGTGCCGCCCCGGGAGCCCGCCCCGGAGGACCCCGCGAAGCCGGTCGGGGCCCGGTGGACCGGGGGCGTTCCGGGGGCGTTCCGGGGGCGTCGGGCGGCGCGCGGGGCGGGCGCCGGCACGGGCGTGGCGGACCCCGTGCCGGTCACCCGGCGCGCGGGTCAGCCCCTGCCGAACACGCTCGCCGGGTAGGCGCCCGCGGCGAGGGCGGCCCGCGCGAACCCGGTCCCCAGCTCCGTCAGCCGGGCCACGCCCTCGGCGCCGAGGCGCGCGTAGGGGCCCGCGTCCAGCCGGTCCGTCTCCGCCTCGATCTCCGCGCGCAGCGCGGTGCCCCGCTCGGTCAGCTCCCCGGTGTCGTCGAGCAGCCCGCGCTCGCGCAGCCGGAGCGCCGCCGCGTCCCAGTGCTCCCGGGTCCAGCTCCGGGTGGTCAGGAGCCAGTCCCGGTTCATGCCCCGGCCGGTGGCGGTGTGCGTCACCAGCGCCTCGGGCCCGTCCAGCTCCGCGGCGAGCAGCGCGGCCACGTGCCCGTCGCCGCGGTGCTCGCGCAGCAGGGTCGCCGCGTGCCAGTAGGCCAGGTGCGGGGCGTCGGGCACGGGCAGGTCGGCGTGGGCCGCGTACAGCGGGCGGGCACCGCGCGAGCAGCCCTCGGTGGCCCGCAGCGCCAGTTCGGCCGCCTCGGCCATCTCCGGGGAGGCCACGGTCTCTTCGCCCAGTTGGCGGCGCAGGGTCGCGTCGACGGCGCGCAGGCGGGCGGCGAGGGCCTGCTCGGGGGAGACGGTCTCCCACAGCGCGGGCAGGTGCCGGGCGACCAGCTCGTGCCGGTAGTTGTAGAAGGCCGCCGTCACCGGACCGGCGCCGACCCGTCCGAGCGCGGCGGCACGGGCCGCGAAGTTCACGGCGCGCGGATCGCGCACGCCGAGCGCGGCGAGTTCCCGGTCCAGGTCGGGGGAGAAGAAGTGCGTCGAGTGCAGCGTGTTCAGCGCGTTGTGGCAACGGCGCGCGGCACGCGCTTCCAGGGCGGCAGACGTCATGCCGGGGACGTTACCAACCGCTCAGTACGTCCTCCAGGGGGAGGGGGCGTCGCCCCCGCCACGTCCTTGGGGGGTACGGAGCCTTTCCCCCCGGCCGCCGGGCCGGTCACTCGGGGGCGGGCACGCTCCAGCCGAAGCGCGGGGCCCGGCGTTCCAGGAAGGCGGCGACGCCCTCGGCCGTCTCGCCGCAGGCGAGGGCCTGCCGCGTCCAGTACGCCTCCCGGCCGTCCAGGCCCGCCGTGAACTCCTTCGCCGCGGCCTGCGTGAGCTGCGACCGGGAGACCAGCGTGCGGGCGAACGCGTCCACCCGCGCGGCCAGTTCGCCCCGCGGCAGCACCTCGTCGACCAGGCCGGTGCGCAGCGCCCGCCCCGCGTCGATCAACTCGCCGGAGAACAGGAGGTACTTGGCGGTGGCGGGGCCCACCAGGGAGACCAGCCGCCGGGTCGCGGAGGCCGGGTAGACCACGCCGAGCTTCGCCGGGGTCACGCCGAACAGCGCGCCCTCCTCGGCGAAGCGCAGATCGCAGGCGGCGGCCAGTTGCGCACCGCCGCCCACGCAGTGCCCGCGGACCGCCGCCAGCGTCGGCTTGGGGAAGGCGGCGAGGGCCTCCTCGGCGCGCACGGAGAGGCGCCGCGCCTCCTCGGCGCCGTCGCGCAGGGTCGTGATGTCGGCCCCGGCGCAGAAGGTGGCGCCCTCCCCGGTGAGCACCAGGGCGCGTACGCCGGGGTCCGCCGCCAGCGCGGCGAGCAGGACGGGCAGCTCCCGCCACATCCGCGTCGTCATGGCGTTGCGCCGGGCCGGATGACTGACGACGACGGTGGCGACCGAGTCGTCGACCCGGTGCCTCAGCTCGGGCTCCATGCGCGGATGGTATCGAGCGGCCTCACGGCGGCCCCCGGCGGAGGGCGGGCGCGGGCACCGGGAGCGGGAGAGGGCCGGACCCAAACCCGTACAACCCGAAGAGTTCGCCAAGGCGGTGCGATGACGACAGGAACAGTCCCATGACTGACCACGTCATACCGTAACGATCAGAATCGCTCGATAATCGCTGACTTCTGTTCAGTCCTCCGGTCGGGAGGGGCGCGTTACCAACACTTCGGGGTGTGGTGACAATCGAGCGCGAGGACGGCGACCTGACGATGGACAACGAGGCGCGGCCACTGCCGTACGAGGGCGTCTGGCGCTTCACCGCCCCGGCCGTCGACGCCTCGGTCCCGCAGGCCCGGCACGCCGTACGGGACCTGCTGCTGCGCCAGGGCGTGCCGGTCGCCGACGAGGTGGTGCAGGGGCTGCTCCTGATCGTCTCGGAGCTGGTCACCAACGCCGTCCGGCACGCCGCGGTGCTCTCCCCGATGCTCGCCGTGGAGGTCGCCGTCGGCGCCGAGTGGGTCCGGGTCTCCGTCGAGGACAGCCACCCCTACCGGCCGACCGCGCTGGAGACCGACCACGGCCGCACCGGCGGACGCGGGCTGCTCCTGGTGCGGGAGATCACGACGGAGGCGGGCGGCGCGTGCGACGTGGCGCACACGGCGAGCGGCGGCAAGGTGATCTGGGCCGCCCTGCCGCTCAAACCGCTCCTGCCCCCGCCCGCCCCTTCACTCTGAACGGACCGCCTCGCCCGACCTGAAAGGACCGCTCCACTCCGAACGGACGCCGTCCTGACGGACCGCCTCGTCCTGAACGGACGCCGCCCTGGCCGGGCCGTGGCTCACCAGCCGGCGGACGGCCCCGTCAGCTCGCGGATCGCGGGCCGGGCCGCGTCCAGCACGGTCCCGAACCACACCGAGAAGGTGTCCTTCTCCCGCCGCTCGGCCAGCTCGGCCGGGGTGGCGAAGGCGGTCTCGGCCACCTCCTCCGGATCGGGCCGCGGCTCGGCCTGCACCAGGCCGACGAAGAGGTGGTTGTACTCCTGCTCGACGAGGCCGGAGGCGGGGTCGGGGTGGTTGTAGCGCACGGTGCCCGCCTCGGCGATCAGCGTCGGCGAGACCCGCAGCTCCTCGTGGGTGCGCCGGGCCGCGGCGGCGAGGGGACCCTCGTCGGGGTAGGGGTGGCCGCAGCAGGTGTTGGACCAGACCCCGGGGGAGTGGTACTTGCCCAGCGCCCGCTGCTGGAGCAGCAGCCGGCCCCGCTCGTCGAAGAGGAACACGGAGAAGGCGCGGTGCAGCCGTCCGGGCGGCTGGTGCGCGGAGAGCTTCTCCGCCGTACCGATCGTCACACCGTTCTCGTCGACCAGTTCCAGCAAAATCGCGTCTGCGGTGCCGTTCGACGAACTGTGCGTCGCGGTGGCAGGAGTGATCGGCATACCCATCCTTCGCTTCGGTCCTCGCGCCCCCAGTGTGCCGCACGAAACCGGCACTCTCGGCACTTCCCGGCGTACCCGCATGTCCCACGCGGTGGCGCGGGTCACGTCCGTCACCGGTCGGGCGCCGAGGAGGGGCTTGAAGGAAGATCGTGCCCTCCCCGCGCCGCCGGGAACCGTCCCGGTCCGACCGGCGGAATCCGGACGCGGCCGGAGGGCGGACGGACGCGCCGGGCGGCGCGTTCCACACCGCGCGCCCCCTTCGCCACCGGCACTCCCGCCGGCCCGCCCCCCGCGCCGGGCACCGCCTCCGCCGAGACGTCCCCGTGCCGGGCGTCCCCCCTCAGTGGCAGAGCCGCGCCTCGTGCTGCGCGTGTCCGCTCGGCTCCAACTGGAAGGTGCAGTGCTCCACGTCGAAGTGGTCGCCGAGGCAGCCCTGCAACTCGTGCAGCATCTTCTCGTGGCCGATCGCGTTCAGGGCCTCGCCGCTCACCACCACGTGCGCGGAGAGCACCGGCATCCCGGAGGTGATCGTCCAGGCGTGCAGGTCGTGTACGTCCTCCACGCCGTCCAGCGCCAGGATGTGCGCCCGCACCTCGGCCATGTCCACGCCCTTCGGCGCCGACTCCAGCAGCACGTCCAGCGTCTCGCGCAGCAGCCGCAGCGTGCGCGGCACGATCATCAGGCCGATCACCAGCGAGGCGATCGGGTCGGCGGGCTGCCAGCCGGTGGCGATGATCACCAGCGCCGAGACGATCACGGCGACGGAGCCCAGCGCGTCGGCGGCGACCTCCAGGAACGCGCCGCGCACGTTGAGGCTCTCCTTCTGCCCCTTCATCAGCAGGGACAGCGAGATCATGTTGGCCACCAGGCCGAACGCGCCGAAGGCCACGGTCAGCCCGCCCGCGGTCTCGGCGGGCGTGATGAACCGGTCGATCGCCTCGTACAGCACGTACCCGCCGACCCCGAGCAGCAGCAGGCAGTTGGCCAGGGCGGCCAGGATCTCGGCGCGGGCGTAGCCGAAGGTGCGCCGGTCGCTCGGGGGCCGGGCGGCGAAGTGGATGGCGAGCAGCGCCATCCCCAGTCCCAGGGCGTCGGTCGCCATGTGCGCCGCGTCGGCGACCAGCGCCAGCGAGTCCGCGACCACCCCGCCGACGATCTCGACGACCATGACGCTCAGCGTGATGCCCAGCGCCACGCGCAGCCGGCCCCGGTGCGCGGCGGTCACCGTGCCGCCGGCCCCGTGGGTGTGTCCGTGATCGTGCCCAGCCCCCATGAAAGCAGCCTCCCTGTGTGGGTCCGGACCACAGTCAACTACGGGTGGGGGGTATGGGGCAAAACGGGACTGAACACCGTTGTCATTCCCCTGACCTGCGGAAATGTCCTCGCAGATCAGCGCGTTGCGGGCGGGCCCCCGGGCAGGGCCGGGCCGGTGCCGCGGACGGCCCCGTTCCGGCGTACCTGACACCGTGTGAGCGGGTGGCGACCCTGTGCGATGTCCTCGATGCCCGATCTGCGCGGACGGTTTGTGGGCCGGGCCCCCGATCCCCGATGATGATCGCGGCGAAGGCGGGCGCACACCGTGTCGACCAGCCGTCGAACGGGCGGTGAACACGCTGTTCCGAGCATCCGATAGCCTCTGCCGACATGTCGCCCGGGTGCCCCCGGCACGGGCGCCCACCATGCACAGGCCCGGCCCCGCCGGTACCCAGGGAGTGAGTTCGGTTGCCGACCGCCATCCTCACCGGTCAGCCGGTGCCCGGTTCGTCGATCGAGAGCGAACTGCGGTCCCTCGGCTTCGACGTGCGCTCCGCCCCCGACACCGCCGGCGCCGAGACCCTGCTGGCCCGGGTGCCGGCCGGTGACCGCGTCGCCGTGGTCGACGCCCGCTTCGTCGGCCACCCGCACGCCCTGCGCCTCGGCCTGACCGACCCCCGCTTCCCGCTCGCCGCGATCCCCGGTGCCGTCACCGCGCGCCCCGAGGCCCGCCAGGACCTCACCCGCGCCATGGCCCGCGAGAACTCCGCCTGCGGCGCGGCCCCGGCCACCCCCGCCACGCCCGTCTCGCCGGCCACCCCGGCCGCCCCCGCCCCGGCCGGCCAGGGCGCCGGCGACGGAGCGGGAGCCGGAGCCGAGGGGCTCGCCGACCGCATCGCCACCGCCCTGGACGCCGACGGCGCCGAGGTGTACCGGCCCGACCTCGGCAGCCTCGTCGCCGCCGTCCCCGCCGACCCGCAGTCCCGCAACGAGGCCCGGCAGGCGGTGGCCGGCGTCGACGACGAGGCCGTCCGCCTCAAGTCCGCGGTCAAGGCCCGCGACGGCTTCTTCACCACCTTCTGCATCAGCCCGTACTCCCGCTACCTCGCCCGCTGGTGCGCCCACCGGGGGCTGACCCCCAACCAGGTCACCACCGCCTCCCTCGTCACCGCGCTGATAGCGGCGGGCTGCGCGGCCACCGGGACCCGGGGCGGTTTCGTCGCCGCCGGCGTCCTGCTGATCGCCTCCTTCGTCCTGGACTGCACCGACGGGCAGCTCGCCCGCTACTCCCTCCAGTACTCCACCCTCGGCGCCTGGCTGGACGCCACCTTCGACCGCGCCAAGGAGTACGCCTACTACGCGGGCCTCGCCCTCGGCGCGGCCCGGGGCGGCGACGACGTCTGGGCGCTCGCCCTCGGCGCGATGGTCCTGCAGACCTGCCGGCACGTCGTGGACTTCTCCTTCAACGAGGCCAACCACGACGCCACCGGCAACACCAGCCCCACCGCCGCCCTCTCCGGCCGGCTCGACAGCGTCGGCTGGACGGTCTGGGTGCGCCGCATGATCGTCCTGCCCATCGGCGAACGCTGGGCCATGATCGCGGTCCTCACCGCGGTCACCACCCCCCGGATCACCCTCGTCGTGCTGCTCGTCGGCTGCGCCTTCGCCGCCACGTACACCACCGCCGGCCGCGTCCTGCGCTCGCTGACCCGCAAGGCCACCCGCACCGACCGCGCGGCGACCGCGCTGGCCGACCTCGCGGACTCCGGCCCGCTCGCCGGCGCCGTCGCCCGGCCGCTGCGGGAGCGCGCCCGCCGGCTGCCCGGATTCACCGCCCCCGCCGCCGCGCTGCTCGGCGCCGCGGCCGTGGTCGCCACCGCCGCGCTCACCGGCTTCGGCGGCCCCTGGCCGCTGCTCGCCGCGCTCCTGTACACCGCGGCCTCCGGACTCGCCGTCGCCCGCCCCCTCAAGGGCTCCCTCGACTGGCTCGTCCCCCCCTTCTTCCGCGCCGCCGAGTACGGCACCGTCCTCGCCCTGGCCGTCCGCGCGGACGTGCCCGGAGCGCTGCCGGCGGCATTCGGGCTGGTCGCGGCGGTCGCCTACCATCACTACGACACGGTCTACCGCATCCGCGGCAACGCGGGTGCGCCGCCGCACTGGCTGGTGCGGGCGATCGGGGGGCACGAGGGCCGCACGCTGCTGATCACCGCGCTCGCCGCGCTGCTCACCGCCTCCCAGTTCACGGACGCGCTCACGGTCCTCGCCGTGGCCGTCGCCCTCGTGGTGCTCGCCGAGAGCATCCGCTTCTGGGTCGCCGCCCACCGGGCCGGCGCACCCGCCGTACACGACGAAGGAGAACCCGCATGATCGGCCTTGTGCTGGCGGCCGGCGCCGGCCGGCGTCTGCGCCCCTACACCGACACCCTGCCCAAGGCACTGGTGCCGGTCGGCCCCGCGGGCGACGAGGAGGGCATCACCGTCCTCGACCTGACCCTGGGCAACTTCGCCGAGGTCGGGCTCACCGAGGTCGGGATCATCGTCGGCTACCGCAAGGAGGCCGTCTACGAGCGCCGGGAGGCCCTGGAGCGCAAGTACGGCCTCAAGATCACGCTGATCGACAACGACAAGGCCGAGGAGTGGAACAACGCCTACTCCCTGTGGTGCGGCCGCGACGCCCTCAAGGACGGCGTGATCCTCGCCAACGGCGACACCGTCCACCCGGTCTCCGTCGAGAAGACGCTGCTGGCCGCCCGCGGTGACGGCAAGAAGATCATCCTCGCGCTGGACACCGTGAAGTCCCTGGCCGACGAGGAGATGAAGGTCGTCGTCGAGCCCGGCAAGGGCGTCCGGCGGATCACCAAGCTGATGGACCCGGCCGAGGCGAGCGGCGAGTACATCGGCGTCACCCTCATCGAGGGCGAGGCCGCGGCCGACCTGGCCGACGCGCTGAAGACCACCTTCGAGCGCGACCCGCAGCTCTACTACGAGGACGGCTACCAGGAGCTGGTCGACCGCGGCTTCACCATCGACGTGGCCCCCATCGGCGACATCAAGTGGGTCGAGATCGACAACCACGACGACCTCGCCAAGGGCAGGGAGATCGCGTGCCTGTACTGACCCGGCTCATCCCCTCGCCGGTCGTCGTGGACATCCGCGCGGGTGCCATCGACGACCTGGGCTGCGTCCTCGCCGACGAGCGGATCTCCCACTCGGGCAAGCTCGCCGTCGCCGTCAGCGGCGGCTCCGGGGCTCGGCTGCGCGAGCGGGTCGCCCCGTCCCTGCCCGGCGCCGACTGGTTCGAGGTCGGCGGCGGCACCCTGGACGACGCGATCCGGCTGGCCGGCGACATGAAGCGCGGTCACTACGACGCGGTCGTCGGCCTCGGCGGCGGCAAGATCATCGACTGTGCCAAGTTCGCCGCCGCCCGGGTCGGGCTGCCGCTGGTCGCCGTGCCGACCAACCTGGCGCACGACGGGCTCTGCTCGCCGGTCGCCACCCTGGACAACGACGCGGGCCGTGGCTCCTACGGCGTGCCCAACCCGATCGCGGTCGTCATCGACCTGGACGTCATCCGCCAGGCCCCGGTGCGCTACGTCCGGGCCGGCATCGGCGACGCCGTCTCCAACATCTCCGCCATCGCCGACTGGGAACTGGCCAACCGGGTCAAGGGCGAGCGCATCGACGGCCTCGCCGCCGCGATGGCCCGCCAGGCCGGCGAGGCGGTCCTCCGCCACCCCGGCACCGTCGAGGACAACGACTTCCTCCAGGTGCTCGCCGAGGGCCTGGTGCTCACCGGCATCGCCATGTCGGTCTCCGGGGACTCCCGGCCCGCCTCCGGCGCCTGCCACGAGATCAACCACGCCTTCGACCTGCTCTTCCCGCAGCGCGCGGCGGCCCACGGCGAACAGTGCGGACTGGGGGCGGCCTTCGCCATGTACCTGCGCGGAGCCCACGAGGAGTCGGCGTACATGGCCACCGTGCTGCGCCGCCACGGGCTCCCGGTGCTGCCGCAGGACATCGGCTTCAGCACGGAGGAGTTCGTCCGGGCCGTCGAGTTCGCCCCGCAGACCCGGCCCGGCCGCTACACGATCCTCGAACACCTCGACCTCAAGACCGACCAGATCAAGGACCTGTACGCGGACTATGTCAAGGCCATCGGTAGCTGAACTACGCCCGGTCGTCCATCCCCCGGGGATCAAGGACCGGCGCAGCGGTGAGCACTGGGCGGGGCGCCTCTACATGCGCGAGGTCTCGCTGCGGATCGACCGCTACCTGGTGAACACCCGGGTCACGCCCAACCAGCTCACGTACCTGATGACCGTCTGCGGCGTGCTGGCGTGCCCGGCGCTGCTGGTGCCGGGCATCCCGGGCGCCGTGCTCGGTGTCGTGGCCGTCCAGCTCTACCTGCTGCTGGACTGCGTCGACGGCGAGGTCGCGCGCTGGAAGAAGCAGTACTCGCTCGGCGGCGTCTACCTGGACCGGGTCGGCGCCTACCTGACCGACGCCGCGGTCCTGGTCGGGCTCGGCCTGCGCGCCGCCGACCTCTGGGGCGGCGGGCGGATCGACTGGCTGTGGGCCTTCCTCGGGACCCTGGCCGCGCTCGGGGCGATCCTGATCAAGGCGGAGACGGACCTGGTCGGCGTCGCCCGGCACCAGGCGGGGCTCGCCCCGGTGCAGGAGGCCGCCTCCGTGCCGCGGTCCTCCGGGATGGCGCTGGCCCGCAGGGCCGCCGCCGCGCTCCGCTTCCACCGGCTGATCCTCGGCATCGAGGCGTCCCTGCTGATCCTGCTCCTCGCGGTCGTGGACGCGAGCCGCGGCGACCTGTTCTTCACCCGCCTCGGCACCGCCGTCCTCGCCGGCATCGCGGTGGTGCAGACCCTGCTGCACCTGGTGTCCGTACTGGCGTCGAGCAGGCTGCGGTGACCGGCGTGGCGGAGTCCCTGACGGTCGGGGCGGTGATCATCACCATGGGCAACCGCCCCGAGGAACTGCGCGCCCTGCTCGACTCGGTCGCCAAGCAGGACGGCGGCCACATCGAGGTGGTGGTGGTCGGCAACGGCTCGCCCGTCCCGGAGGTGCCGGCCGGCGTGCGCACCGTCGAGCTGCCCGAGAACCTGGGCATCCCCGGGGGGCGCAACGTCGGCATCGAGGCGTTCGGCCCCGGCGGCACCGAGGCCGACATCCTGCTCTTCCTCGACGACGACGGCCTGCTCGCCCGCACCGACACGGCCGACCTGTGCCGCCGGGCGTTCGCCGAGGACCCGGAGCTGGGCATCATCAGCTTCCGCATCGCCGACCCGGAGACCGGCGAGACCCAGCGCCGGCACGTGCCGCGGCTGCGCGCCTCCGACCCGATGCGCTCCTCGCGGGTGACCACGTTCCTCGGCGGCGCCAACGCGGTGCGCACCCGGGTCCTCGCGGAGGTCGGCGGCCTGCCGGACGCCTTCTTCTACGCGCACGAGGAGACCGACCTCGCCTGGCGGGCCCTCGACGCCGGCTGGATGATCGACTACCGGTCGGACATGGTGCTGTACCACCCCACGACCGCGCCCTCGCGGCACGCGGTGTACCACCGCATGGTGGCCCGCAACCGGGTGTGGCTGGCCCGCCGCAACCTGCCCCTGCCGCTCATCCCGGTCTACCTCGGGGTGTGGCTGCTGCTCACGCTCGTACGGCGTCCCTCCCGCCCGGCGCTCAAGGCGTGGTTCGGCGGCTTCCGCGAGGGCTGGACCGCCCCCTGCGGCCCGCGTCGGCCGATGAGGTGGCGTACGGTGTGGCGGCTGACCCGGCTGGGCCGGCCCCCCGTGATCTGACAAGCTCGTACCCGAGGGCGTCCGGGCCCGTCCCGGGTCCGCCGGCTTCCGCCGTGCCCCTCCCCGGCCCCCGCATCGACGAAGACGAGAGTTTCCACTAGTGAGTGAGACAACGCACGACGGCACGGTCGCGGTGACCACGCCCGTGTCGCCCGACGAGGGCCTCACGGCGGCACGGCTCGCCGCCACGTACGGACTGTCCGTGAGCGGAGCCAGGCCGTCCCTCGTCGGGTACGTCCGTCAGCTCTGGGGACGGCGGCACTTCATCCTCGCCTTCAGCCAGGCGAAGCTGACCGCCCAGTACAGCCAGGCCAAGCTGGGCCAGCTCTGGCAGGTGGCCACCCCGCTGCTGAACGCGCTCGTCTACTACCTCATCTTCGGCCTGATCCTCAAGGCGGACCGGGGCATGGGCCGGAGCGTCTACATCCCGTTCCTGGTGACCGGCATCTTCGTCTTCACCTTCACCCAGTCCTCCGCCATGGCGGGCGTGCGGGCCATCTCCGGCAACCTCGGGCTGGTACGGGCCCTGCACTTCCCGCGCGCCTCGCTGCCGATCTCGTTCTCCCTCCAGCAGCTCCAGCAACTGCTGTTCTCGATGATCGTGCTGTTCGCGGTGGCCATCGCCTTCGGCAGCTACCCCTCGCCGTCCTGGCTGCTGATCATCCCGATCCTGGCCCTCCAGTTCCTCTTCAACACCGGTCTCGCGCTGATCGTGGCGCGGATGGGCGCGAAGACGCCGGACCTGGCACAGCTCATGCCGTTCATCATGCGGACCTGGATGTACGCGTCCGGCGTGATGTTCTCCATCCCGATCATGCTGGAGGACCGGCCGGGGTGGATCTCCGACGTCCTCCAGTGGAACCCGGCGGCGGTCTACATGGACCTGATGCGCTTCGCGCTGATCGACGGGTACGGCGGCGGCAACCTGCCGCCGCACGTCTGGGCGCTGGCGCTCGGCTGGGCCGTGCTCGTCGCCGTGGGCGGCTTCGTGTACTTCTGGAAGGCTGAGGAGAGGTACGGCCGTGGCTGAGCAGCAGCAGGGCGAGCGGGTGCCGACCGTCATCGCGGACGGCGTGCACATCGTCTACCGCGTCAACGGCGCCAAGACCGGCAAGGGCAGCGCGACCGCCGCGCTCAGCCGCATCCTCAAGCGGGGCGAGGAGCGGGGCGTGCGCAAGGTGCACGCCGTGCGGGGCGTCTCCTTCATCGCCTACCGGGGCGAGGCGATCGGCCTGATCGGCTCCAACGGGTCCGGCAAGTCGACGCTGCTGCGGGCCATCGCCGGCCTGCTGCCGGCCGAGAAGGGCCGGGTCTACACCGACGGCCAGCCCTCCCTGCTCGGCGTGAACGCGGCGCTGATGAACGACCTCACCGGCGAGCGCAACGTCATCCTCGGCGGACTCGCCATGGGCATGTCCCGCGAGCAGATCAAGGAGCGCTACCAGGGCATCGTCGACTTCTCGGGCATCAACGAGAAGGGCGACTTCATCACCCTGCCGATGCGCACGTACTCCTCCGGCATGGCGGCCCGGCTGCGGTTCTCCATCGCCGCCGCGAAGGACCACGACGTCCTCATGATCGACGAGGCGCTCGCCACCGGCGACCGCAAGTTCCAGACGCGCTCGGAGCGGCGCATCCGCGAACTGCGCGAGGAGGCCGGCACCGTCTTCCTGGTGAGCCACAACAACAAGTCCATCCGCGACACCTGCAACCGCGTCCTGTGGCTGGAGCGCGGTGAACTGCGCATGGACGGCCCCACGGACGAGGTGCTCAAGGAGTACGAGAAGTTCACGGGCAAGTAGTCTGACGACTCCAGGGCCCCGCCGGCCGGCACCGGCGGGGCCGCTCGTCTGCAAAGGAAGCGTCAACTCCTCGCGTACCGGGGAATCTTGGGGCCGAACGGTGTGTTGTGGTGGGGTGCGGCGCACCCCGGCGGCCCCCCGCGGGCCGCACACCGTAAGCTGGACCGGTCCCCAAACGCGGCACATGGGGCGATAACGCCCGGTACCCCCGACCGGGCCCGCTGTGCGGGCAGTCGGGCGGCGTGTCCGAAATAGTGTGTATTGGGTAGGCAGTGTAGAACGGGAGATGTGACGGCAATGGCTACGGAAACTCCCCACCTCCGCGAAGCGTGCGCCGTCCCCGTCGTCCCGGGCAGCCGGCGATGACGGCGGCCAGGACGGCACGGGCCGTCGATCCGGAGCGTGGCACCCTCGACAAGGCCGCGGGAGAGAACTTCCCCGTGGCCCCCTTCTTCCTGCCCCGCGCCTGGCGCACCGACCTGATGGCCGTCTACGGCTTCGCCCGTCTCGTCGACGACATCGGCGACGGCGACCTCGCCCCCGGCGGCGCCGACGCCCGCCTCCTCGGCGTCGCCCCCGACCGCGCCGAGGACCGCCTCGCCCTGCTCGACGCCTTCGAGGCCGACCTGCGCCGGGTCTTCGACGCCACCCCGCACCACCCCCTGCTGCGCCGCCTCCAGCCCACCGTGCGCCGCCACGCGCTCACCCCCGGGCCCTTCCTCGGCCTGATCGCCGCCAACCGCCAGGACCAGCTCGTCAAGCGGTACGAGACCTACGACGACCTGCTCGCCTACTGCGAGCTGTCCGCCAACCCGGTCGGCCGCCTCGTCCTCGCCGTCACCGGCACCTCGACGCCCGAACGAGTCCGCCGCTCCGACGCCGTGTGCACCGCGCTCCAGATCGTCGAGCACCTCCAGGACGTCGCCGAGGACCTGGGGCGCGACCGCGTCTACCTTCCCGCAGAGGACATGAAGCGCTTCCACGTCCAGGAGGACGACCTCGCCGCACCCACCGCCAACGCCTCGGTCCGCGCCCTGATCGCCTTCGAGGCACAGCGCGCGAGCGACCTGCTGGACGAGGGCACCGCCCTGGTGGCCGGCGTCCGGGGCCGGCTGCGCCTGCTGCTCGCCGGCTTCGTGGCCGGCGGACGCGCGGCCGTCCGGGCGATCACCGCCGCCGACCACGACGTGCTTCCCGGCCCGCCCAAGCCCGGCAAGGTCCAGTTGCTGCGCGAGGCGGGCGTGATCCTGCGAGGAGAGGGGTGATCCGGACCGTGGAGTCGTCAGCACCCGCCACCGCGCCGGTACTCGCCGCCTACAGCTACTGCGAGACCGTCACCGGCCAGCAGGCCAGGAACTTCGCCTACGGCATCAGACTGCTGCCGACGCCGAAGCGCCGGGCCATGTCGGCCCTGTACGCGCTCTCGCGGCGGGTCGACGACATCGGCGACGGCACCCTCGCCGACGATGTCAAGGTCGCCCGGCTGGAGGACACCCGGACGCTGCTCGCCCGGGTCCGCGAGGGCCACGTCGAGGAGGACGACACCGACCCGGTGGCCGTCGCCCTCGCCGACGCCGCCCGGCGCTTCCCCATCCCCCTCGGCGGCCTCGACGAACTCATCGACGGCGTGCAGATGGACGTCCGCGGCGAGACCTACGAGACCTGGGACGACCTCAAGGCGTACTGCCGCTGCGTCGCCGGCGCCATCGGCCGCCTCTCCCTCGGCGTGTTCGGCACCGCACCCGGCGCCCCCGGCGCCGAACGCGCCCCCGAGTACGCCGACACGCTGGGCCTCGCCCTCCAGCTCACCAACATCCTGCGCGACGTGCGCGAGGACGCCGAGGGCGGACGCACCTACCTGCCCTCCGACGACCTCGCCAAATTCGGCTGCGCGGCCGGTTTCGGCGGTGGGCCCACACCACCGGACGGCTCCGACTTCGCGGGCCTCGTGCACTACGAAGTGCGTCGGGCCCGCGCTCTTTTCGCCGAGGGCTACCGGCTGCTTCCCCTGCTCGACCGGCGCAGCGGCGCCTGCGTCGCCGCCATGGCCGGCATCTACCGGCGCCTGCTGGACCGCATCGAGCGCGACCCGTACGCCGTGCTGCGCGGCCGGGTCTCGCTGCCCGGCCGGGAGAAGGCGTACGTCGCGGTCCGCGGACTGTCCGGACTGGACACCCGCCACGTCGTCCGCCGCACCGTCAGGAGGCGGCCCTGATGCCGACCGCGCCCCGCGCCACCACCCGGGTGCCACGGCGGGCAACCCCCGGGTGGCGGACCGCGTCCCAGACTGAGACGGTCGTCCGTACTCCGTTCAAGCACCACGGCCACGGCGCACGGGAGGGTGCACGATGACCCACGGCAACGGCACGCAGGACGACGGCCCGCGCACGGACGCCGCCGGCGTCCGCCCCGGCCGGCACGCCGTCGTGGTCGGCGGCGGGCTCGCCGGCGTCACCGCCGCGCTCGCGCTCGCCGACGCCGGGGTACGCGTCACCCTGCTGGAGAGCCGCCCCCGCCTGGGCGGACTCGCCTGCTCCTTCCAGCGCGGCGACCTCACCGTCGACAACGGCCAGCACGTCTACCTGCGCTGCTGCACCGCCTACCGCTGGTTCCTCGACCGGATCGGCGGCGCCCACCTCGCCCCCGTGCAGGACCGGCTCGACGTGCCCGTCGTCGACCTGGACCGCCCCGAGGGACGGCGGCTCGGCCGGCTGCGGCGCGACGCCCTGCCCGTCCCGCTCCACCTGGGCCGCAGCCTCGCCGCCTACCCGCACCTCTCGCTCGCCGAGCGCGCCTCCGTCGGCCGGGCGGCGCTCGCCCTCAAGCGGCTCGACCTCGGCGATCCGGCCCTGGACACCCAGGACTTCGCCACCTGGTTGACCGCGCACGGTCAGTCCGCGCGCACCGTCGAGGCCCTCTGGGACCTGGTCGGCGTCGCCACCCTCAACGCCGTCGCGGCCGACGCCTCCCTGGCGCTCGCCGCGATGGTCTTCAAGACCGGGCTGCTCTCCGACCCCGGCGCCGCCGACATCGGCTGGGCCCGCGTCCCGCTGGGCGAACTCCACGACCGGCTCGCCCGCCAGGCGCTCACCGCGGCCGGCGTCCGCACCGAGGTCCGGGCCCGCGTCGGCTCCGTCCGCGCCGAACCCGGCGGCGGCTGGAGCGTCCACGTCCCCGGCGAGACCCTGGCCGCGGACGCCGTCGTCCTCGCCGTACCCCAGCGCGAGGCACACGCGCTGCTGCCCGACGGCGCCCTCGACCGGCCCGGACGGCTGCTGGAGATCGGCACCGCCCCCATCCTCAACGTCCACGTGATCTACGACCGGACCGTGCTCAACGCCCCCTTCCTCACCGCCCTCGGCACCCCGTTGCAGTGGGTGTTCGACCGCACCGAGGCCGCCGGGGTCAAGGAGGGCCAGTACCTCGCCGTGTCGCAGTCGACGGCGCAGGACGAGATCGACACGCCCGTGGCCACCCTGCGCGAGCGCTACCTGCCCGAGCTGGAGCGGCTGCTGCCCCGCGCCCGGGGCGCCGGGGTGAAGGACTTCTTCGTGACCAGGGAGCGCACGGCGACCTTCGTCCCGGCCCCCGGCGTCGGACGGCTCAGGCCCGGCGCCCGTACCAAGGCACCCGGCCTGTACCTGGCCGGAGCGTGGACCGCCACCGGGTGGCCCGCGACCATGGAGAGTGCGGTCCGCAGTGGCGTCGGCGCGGCGGGAGCCGCCCTCGACGCCCTCGGCCGGTCCCGCGGTCTCCTCCCCGACTTCTTCGAGGAGGCCGCATGAGGACCGACCCGCGGGGGAGCGCCCGCACTCCCGGTACCGCAACTGGAGGAGAGACTGTGCCCACTGTGCCCCCGGCCTCGAAGGCTGCCGACGCGGTGGACGTGACCGCGCTCCTGGAGCGCGGCCGGACCCTGGCCACGCCGGTCCTGCGGGCGGCCGTCGACCGACTGGCTCCTCCCATGGACACCGTCGCCGCCTACCACTTCGGCTGGATCGACGCCCAGGGCAACCCCGCCGACGGCGACGGCGGCAAGGCCGTCCGCCCCGCGCTCGCCGTGCTCTCCGCCGAGGTCACCGGAGCCGCCCCCGAGGTCGGCGTCCCCGGCGCGGTCGCCGTCGAACTGGTGCACAACTTCTCCCTGCTCCACGACGACCTGATGGACGGCGACGAACAGCGCCGGCACCGCGACACCGTCTGGAAGGTGCACGGCCCGGCCCAGGCGATCCTCGTCGGCGACGCCCTCTTCGCCCTCGCCAACGAGGTCCTGCTCGAACTCGGCACCGTCGAGGCCGGCCGCGCCACCCGCCGCCTCACCGCCGCCACCCGCGCCCTGATCGACGGTCAGGCGCAGGACATCTCCTACGAGCACCGCGACCGGGTCAGCGTCGCCGAGTGCCTGGAGATGGAGGGCAACAAGACCGGCGCCCTGATCGCCTCCGCCAGCTCCATCGGCGCGGTGCTGGGCGGCGCCGACGAGCGCACGGCCGACACGCTGGAGACGTACGGCCACCACCTCGGCCTGGCCTTCCAGGCCGTCGACGACCTCCTCGGCATCTGGGGCGACCCGGAGTCCACCGGCAAGCAGACCTGGAGCGACCTGCGCCAGCGCAAGAAGTCCCTCCCGGTCGTCGCGGCGCTCGCGGCGGGCGGACCCGCCTCCGAGCGGCTCGGCGAGATCCTCGCCGCCGACGCCAAGAGCAGCGACTTCGAGAACTTCTCCGAGGAGGAGTTCGCGGCCCGCGCCGCCCTCATCGAGGAGGCGGGAGGCCGCGAGTGGACCGCCGAGGAGGCACGCCGGCAGCACACCATCGCCATCGAAGCCCTCGACACCGTGGACATGCCCGACCGGGTGCGGGACCGGTTCGCGGCGCTCGCGGACTTCGTCGTCGTACGAAAGAGATGATCATTATCGGCCGAATAGCCCTCGCTTAGTCGCCGGCCGGTGCCTCCCCAGGGACGGCACCGGCCGACGGCGGACCCGTACAGCAGACGCACTGCACCGCTTGCACACTGCACGAAGGGGAAGCCATGACAGCGACGACCGACGGAAGCACCGGGGCCGCTCCGCCGCCCCCCGCAACCGCGGCCAGCGAAGACGCCCTCACCATCCCCGCCGCGGCGGCCGGGGTACCAGAAGCCGCCGTCCGCGCCACCCGGCGTGCCACCGACTTCCTGCTCTCCCGGCAGGACGCCGAGGGCTGGTGGAAGGGCGACCTGGAGACCAACGTCACCATGGACGCCGAGGACCTGCTCCTGCGCCGGTTCCTCGGCATCTCGGACGAGGAGACCACGCGGGCCGCCGCCCTGTTCATCCGCGGCGAGCAGCGCCCGGACGGCACCTGGGCCACCTTCCACGGCGGCCCCGGCGAACTCTCCACCACCATCGAGGCGTACGTCGCCCTCCGCCTGGCCGGGGACGCGGTCGAGGCACCGCACATGGCCAGGGCCGCCGCCTGGGTCCGCGCCCAGGGCGGCATCGCCGCCTCCCGGGTCTTCACCCGGATCTGGCTGGCCCTGTTCGGCTGGTGGAAATGGGACGACCTGCCCGAACTCCCGCCGGAGCTGATCTACTTCCCGAGCTGGGTGCCGCTGAACATCTACGACTTCGGCTGCTGGGCCCGCCAGACCATCGTGCCGCTCACCATCGTCTCGGCGAAGCGCCCGGTCCGCCCGGCGCCCTTCCCGCTCGACGAGCTGCACACCGACCCGGAGCAGCCCCAGCCGCCCCGGCCGCTCGCCCCCGCGGCGAGCTGGGACGGCGTCTTCCAGCGGCTCGACAAGGCCCTGCACGCCTACCGCCGGGTCGCCCCGCGCCCGCTGCGCCGGGCCGCGATCAACACCGCCGCCCGCTGGATCATCGAGCGGCAGGAGAACGACGGCTGCTGGGGCGGCATCCAGCCGCCCGCCGTCTACTCCGTCATCGCGCTCCACCTGCTCGGCTACGACCTCGAACACCCCGTGATGCGCGCGGGGCTGGAGTCGCTGGACCGCTTCGCCGTCTGGCGCGCGGACGGCTCCCGGATGATCGAGGCGTGCCAGTCCCCCGTGTGGGACACCTGCCTGGCCACCATCGCCCTGGCCGACGCCGGGGTGCCCAGCGACCACCCGCAGCTCGTCAAGGCGGCGGACTGGATGCTCGGCGAGCAGATCGTGCGCCCCGGCGACTGGTCGGTGCGCAGACCCGGACTGCCGCCCGGCGGCTGGGCCTTCGAGTTCCACAACGACAACTACCCCGACATCGACGACACCGCCGAGGTGGTCCTCGCCCTGCGCCGGGTCGCCCACCACGACCCGGAACGCCTGGAGCGGGCCATCGGGCGCGGGGTGCGCTGGAACCTCGGCATGCAGTCGAAGAACGGCGCCTGGGGCGCCTTCGACGTCGACAACACCAGCACCCTGCCCAACCGGCTGCCCTTCTGCGACTTCGGCGAGGTCGTCGACCCGCCGTCCGCGGACGTCACCGGGCACGTCGTCGAGATGCTCGCCGTCGAGGGCCTCGCCCACGACCCGCGCACCCGGCGCGGCATCCGGTGGCTGCTGGACGAACAGGAGCCGGACGGCTCCTGGTTCGGCCGCTGGGGCGTCAACTACCTCTACGGCACCGGCTCCGTCGTCCCCGCGCTGACCGCGGCCGGGCTGCCCGCCTCGCACCCGGCGATCCGGCGCGCGGTGCGCTGGCTGGAGTCCGTGCAGAACGAGGACGGCGGCTGGGGCGAGGACCTGCGCTCCTACCGGTACGTCAGGGAGTGGAGCGGGCGGGGCACCTCGACCGCCTCGCAGACGGCCTGGGCCCTGATGGCCCTGCTGGCGGCGGGGGAGCGGGAGTCCCGCGCGGTCGAGCGGGGCATCGCCTGGCTCGCCGCCACCCAGCGGGAGGACGGCTCCTGGGACGAGCCGCACTTCACCGGCACCGGCTTCCCCTGGGACTTCTCCATCAACTACCACCTGTACCGGCAGGTGTTCCCGCTCACCGCGCTCGGCCGCTACGTCCACGGCGACCCGTTCGCCGGGCCGCAGCCGGCCGGTCGGTCCCGTACGGCGCAGCCCACCGGCGACACCCCGCGCCCCGGGCCGGCCCGCACCGGGCAGCCGCTCGTCGAGGTCAAGGGGGGCTGATGGCCCCCCAGCCCGCCCCGGCGCCGCTGCTGATCGCCTGCGCGCTCGGCATCGAGCACCTCGCCCTGCGCGCCGGCGACCGCGGCGGCGCCGGCGGGCCCGTCACCGTGCTGCGCACCGGCATGGGACCCCGGGCCGCCGAACGCTCCGTCGCCCGGGTCCTGGCCGACCCGGCCCTGGACGGCGCCGCCGTGCTCGCCACGGGCTTCTGCGCCGGACTCGCCCCCGGCATGCACCCCGGCGACCTCGTCGTCGCCGAGGAGACCCGGGACCCGCGCGGCACGGTCGGCTGCGTGGGCACCGAGCGCCTCGTCGCGGAACTGGTGCGGGCGGTGCCCGGCCGCACCGTCCACACCGGCCCGCTCACCGGCTCCGACCACGTGGTCCGCGGTGTGGAGCGCGCCGACCTCCTCGCCACCGGTGCCATCGCCGTGGACATGGAGTCCGCGGCCACCCTGCTGTGCGCGGTCCGCGCGGGCGCCCGGCCGGTTGCGGCCGTCCGGGTGGTCGTGGACGCCCCGGAACACGAACTGGTCCGGATCGGCACCCTGCGCGGTGGAATATCGGCGTTCCGAGTCCTTCGATCCGTACTCCCCGCTTTCTTCGAATGGCACCGATCCCTGCTGCTCCCCAGGAGGTGAGCCCAGATGGCCATGCCGCTGCGCCAGTCCATCAAGGTCGCTACGTATCTGGCCGAACAGAAGCTCCGCAGGCGGGACAAGTTTCCGCTCATCGTCGAGCTGGAGCCGCTGTACGCCTGCAACCTGAGCTGCGAGGGATGCGGGAAGATCCAGCACCCGGCGGGCGTGCTCAAGCAGCGCATGCCGGTCGCCCAGGCCGTCGGCGCGGTCCTGGAGTCCGGGGCGCCGATGGTCTCCATCGCCGGCGGCGAACCCCTGATGCACCCCCAGATCGACGAGATCGCCCGCCAGCTCGTGGCCAAACGCAAGTACGTGTTCCTCTGCACCAACGCCCTGCTCATGCGCAAGAAGATGGACAAGTTCACCCCCTCCCCGTACTTCGCCTTCGCGGTGCACATCGACGGGCTGCGCGAGCGGCACGACGAGTCCGTGGCGAAGGAGGGCGTGTTCGACGAGGCGGTGGCGGCGATCAAGGAGGCCAAGCGGCGCGGCTTCCGGGTCACCACCAACTCGACCTTCTTCAACACCGACACCCCGCAGACCATCGTCGAGGTCCTCGACTACCTCAACGACGACCTCCAGGTCGACGAGATGATGATCTCGCCCGCGTACGCCTACGAGAAGGCCCCCGACCAGGAGCACTTCCTCGGCGTGGAGCAGACCCGCGAGCTGTTCAAGAAGGCGTTCGCCGGCGGCAACCGGCGCCGCTGGCGGCTCAACCACTCCCCGCTCTTCCTGGACTTCCTGGAGGGCAAGGTCGACTTCCCCTGCACGGCCTGGGCGATCCCCAACTACTCGCTCTTCGGCTGGCAGCGACCCTGCTACCTGATGAGCGACGGCTACGTGCCGACCTACCGCGAGCTGGTCGAGGAGACCGACTGGGACAAGTACGGCCGCGGCAAGGACCCGCGCTGCGCCAACTGCATGGCGCACTGCGGCTACGAGCCCACCGCCGTCCTCGCCACCATGGGCTCGCTCAAGGAGTCCCTGCGCGCGCTGCGCGAGACCGTCTCGGGGAACCGGGAGTGACGGTATGACCGCCACGGACCTGGGCATCCCCGAGGTGCCGGCCCGGCCGTCCGCCGCGCGGCGAGAGTCGCGGCGGATCGAGGTCGGGCCGGTGCCCGTCGGGGGCGGCGCCCCGGTGTCGGTGCAGTCGATGACGACGACGCGGACGTCGGACATCGGTGCGACGTTGCAGCAGATCGCGGAGTTGACGGCGTCGGGGTGCCAGATCGTGCGGGTGGCGTGTCCGACGCAGGACGACGCGGACGCGTTGTCGGTGATCGCGCGGAAGTCGCAGATCCCGGTGATCGCGGACATTCATTTCCAGCCGAAGTACGTGTTCGCCGCGATCGAGGCGGGGTGCGCGGCGGTGCGGGTGAACCCGGGGAACATCAAGAAGTTCGACGACCAGGTGCGGGAGATCTCCAAGGCGGCCCGGGACCACGGCACCCCGATCCGGATCGGGGTGAACGCGGGCTCGCTGGACCGGCGGCTGATGCGGAAGTACGGCAAGGCGACGCCGGAGGCGCTGGTGGAGTCGGCGCTGTGGGAGGCGTCGCTCTTCGAGGAGCACGGTTTCCGGGACATCAAGATCTCGGTGAAGCACAACGACCCGGTCGTGATGGTCGAGGCGTACCGGCAGCTCGCGGAGCAGTGCGACTACCCGCTCCACCTGGGTGTGACGGAGGCGGGCCCGGCGTTCCAGGGGACGATCAAGTCGGCGGTGGCCTTCGGCGCGCTGCTCTCGCGGGGGATCGGGGACACGATCCGGGTGTCGCTGTCGGCGCCTCCGGTGGAGGAGATCAAGGTCGGCATCCAGATCCTGGAGTCGCTGAACCTGCGGCAGCGGGGGCTGGAGATCGTGTCGTGCCCGTCGTGCGGGCGGGCGCAGGTGGACGTGTACAAGCTGGCGGAGGAGGTCACCGCGGGTCTGACCGGGATGGACGTGCCGCTGCGGGTCGCGGTGATGGGCTGTGTCGTCAACGGTCCGGGCGAGGCCCGCGAGGCCGACCTCGGTGTGGCCTCGGGCAACGGCAAGGGGCAGATCTTCGTGAAGGGCGAGGTCATCAAGACCGTCCCCGAGTCGAAGATCGTGGAGACGCTGATCGAGGAGGCCATGAAGATCGCCGAACAGATGGGGCAGGACGGTGTGTCGGGGGAGCCGGCCGTCACCGTGAGCTGAACACCGCGGACCGAAGGGGGCCCGAGCGTGACGATTCTGGAGACCATCAAGGGACCACACGACCTGAAGGCGCTGCCCGAAGCGGATCTCGCCCGACTGCCGGGCGAGATACGGGAGTTCCTGGTGCACGCCGTCGCCCGGACCGGCGGGCACCTCGGACCCAACCTGGGCGTGGTGGAACTCACCGTCGCCCTGCACCGGGTCTTCGACTCACCCACCGACCGCATCGTGTGGGACACCGGCCACCAGTCGTACGTGCACAAGCTTCTGACCGGACGTCAGGACTTCTCCAAGCTGCGCGGCAAGGGCGGTCTGTCCGGCTACCCCTGCCGCGAGGAGTCCGAGCACGACATCGTCGAGAACAGCCACGCCTCCACCGCGCTCGGCTGGGCCGACGGCCTCGCCAAGGCCCGCCGGGTGCGCGGCGAGGACGGCCACGTCGTCGCGGTCATCGGCGACGGCGCCCTCACCGGCGGCATGGCCTGGGAGGCGCTGAACAACATCGCCGCCGCCAAGGACCGGCCGCTGATCATCGTCGTCAACGACAACGAGCGCTCCTACGCCCCCACCATCGGCGGCCTCGCCCACCACCTCGCCGCCCTGCGCACGACCGACGGCTACGAACGGATGCTGGCCTGGGGCAAGGACGTCCTCCAGCGCACCCCCGTGGTCGGCGGCACCGTCTACGACGCCCTGCACGGCGCCAAGAAGGGCTTCAAGGACGCCTTCGCCCCCCAGGGCCTCTTCGAGGACCTCGGACTGAAGTACCTCGGCCCCATCGACGGCCACGACCTGGGAGCCGTCGACTCCGCGCTGCGGCGCGCGAAGCGCTTCGGCGGGCCGGTCCTCGTGCACTGCCTCACGGAGAAGGGCCGCGGCTACGCACCCGCCCTCGACCACGAGGAGGACCACTTCCACAGCGTCGGCGTGATGGACCCGCTCACCTGCGCCCCGCTCACCCCCGCCGCACCCTCCTGGACCTCGGTCTTCGGCGACGAGATGGTCCGCATCGGCGAGGAGCGCGAGGACGTCGTCGCCCTCACCGCCGCCATGCTCCACCCGGTCGGCCTCGGCCGCTTCGCCGAACGCTTCCCCGACCGCGTCTGGGACGTCGGCATCGCCGAACAGCACGCGGCCGTCTGCGCGGCCGGCCTCGCCACCGGCGGACTCCACCCGGTCGTCGCCGTCTACGCGACCTTCCTCAACCGCGCCTTCGACCAGCTCCTGATGGACGTCGCCCTCCACCGCTGCGGCGTCACCTTCGTCCTGGACCGCGCCGGGGTCACCGGCACCGACGGCCCCTCCCACAACGGCATGTGGGACCTGTCGGTCCTCCAGGTCGTCCCGGGCCTGCGCATCGCCGCCCCGCGCGACGCCGGCCAACTGCGCGCCCAGCTCCGCGAGGCCGTCGCCGTCGACGACGCGCCGACGCTGCTGCGCTTCCCCAAGGAGGCGGCGGGGCCGGAGGTGCCCGCCGTCGGCCGGGCCGGCGCGATGGACGTCCTGCGCGCCGACGACCGCCCCGAGGTGCTCCTCGTCTCCGTCGGCGTGATGGCCCCCGTCTGCCTCCGGGCGGCGGAGCTGCTCGAAGCCCGCGGCATCGGCTGCACGGTCGTCGACCCCCGCTGGGTCAAACCCGTCGACCCGGAGCTGGCGCCGCTCGCCGCCCGGCACCGGCTGGTGGCCGTCGTCGAGGACAACAGCCGCGCCGCCGGGGTCGGCTCCGCGGTGGCCCTCGCCCTCGGCGACGCCGAAGTCGACGTACCGGTACGGCGGTTCGGCATCCCCGAGCAGTTCCTCGCGCACGCCAAGCGCGCCGAGGTGCTCGCGGACATCGGCCTGACGCCCGTGGAGATCGCCGGCCGGATCGGCGCGAGCCTGGCCGCCGCGGAGCGGTCCGGGGCCGGCCCCACCGCCCCGTCAGTCCAAGGAGAGAGCTGAATGACCAAGGAGTTCGACCTCGGCGCCCTCCTCGCCGAGCGCGGAGGCGAGCGCTACGAGCTGCACGACCGCCACCTCAACCACCAGCTCCCGCGCATGCTGCGCACCATCGGCTTCGACAAGGTCTACGAGCGGGCCGAGGGCGCCCACTTCTGGGACGCGGACGGCAACGACTACCTCGACATGCTCGCCGGGTTCGGCGTGATGGGCCTCGGACGCCACCACCCCGTCGTCCGCAAGGCGCTCCACGACGTCCTCGACGCCTCGCTGCCCGATCTGACCCGCTTCGACTGCGCGCCGCTGCCCGGACTGCTGGCCGAGCGGCTGCTCTCCTCCAGCCCGCACCTGGACCGGGTCTTCTTCGGCAACAGCGGGACGGAGGCGGTGGAGACCGCGCTGAAGTTCGCCCGGTGCGCGACCGGACGGCCCAGGGTCCTGTTCTGCTCGCACTCCTTCCACGGGCTGACCACCGGCTCGCTCTCCGTCAACGGCGAGGCCGGCTTCCGCGACGGCTTCGCCCCGCTGCTGCCCGACACCGCCGTCCCGCTCGGCGACCTGGACGCCCTCGCCCGGGAACTGCGCGAGGGCGACGTCGCCGCGCTGATCGTGGAGCCGATCCAGGGCAAGGGCGTGCACGAGGCGCCGCCCGGGTACCTGCGCGGCGCGCAGGAACTGCTGCGCCGGCACAAGGCGCTGCTCATCGCCGACGAGGTGCAGACCGGCCTCGGCCGCACCGGGAAGTTCTACGCCTACCAGCACGAGGAGGGCGTGGAACCGGATCTGGTGTGCGTGGCCAAGGCGCTCTCCGGCGGCTATGTGCCGGTGGGCGCCACGCTGGGCCGGGACTGGATCTTCCGGAAGGTGTACTCGTCGATGGACCGGGTGCTGGTCCACTCGGCCAGCTTCGGGTCCAACGCCCAGGCGATGGCGGCCGGCCTCGCCGTCCTCGCGGTGATGGAGAACGAGGAGATCGTCGCCAACGCCGCCGCCGTCGGCGAACGGCTGACCTCCCGGCTCACGGCGCTGGTGGACCGGTACGAGCTGCTGGCCGAGGTGCGCGGGCGGGGGCTGATGATCGGCATCGAGTTCGGCCGGCCCCGCTCGCTGCGGCTGCGCAGCCGCTGGACGATGCTCCAGGCCGCCCGCAAGGGGCTCTTCGCGCAGATGGTCGTGGTCCCGCTGCTCCAGCGGCACCGCATCCTGACCCAGGTCTCCGGCGACCACCTGGAAGTGATCAAATTGATCCCGCCGCTGATCATCGACGCCGCGGACGCGGACCGCTTCGTCGACGCCTTCACCGAGGTGATGGACGACGCGCACGAGGGCGGCGGGCTGATGTGGGACTTCGGCAAGACCCTGGTCAGGCAGGCGGTGGCCAACCGGTAGCGCCGAGCGGGCTGGGGCCCCTGCCGCCGGAGCTTGTCTGTGAGGCAAGAAAATTGCCTCGCGGGCAAGTTTCCGGCTGAATGGAGGCATGACCTCCGACACCGATCCGCCGGGAGGACCGCCGGGCGCGGTCCCCTCCGTGGTGGCGCCACGGCTGCGCGCCCTGCGCCGCCGGGCCGCCCTCACCCTGGAGGCCGCCGCCCGTGCCGCCGGACTGTCGCCCGCCCACCTCTCCCGACTGGAGACCGGGCAGCGCCAGCCCTCCCTGCCGATGCTGCTGTCCCTCGCCCGCGTTTATGGTACGACCGTCTCGGACGTGCTCGGCGAGACGACCGCGGAGCGCCAGGCGGTGGTACGCGCCGGGGACCACGAGCCGACGGTCGCCGGCGGCTGGACGTACTGGCAGGCCGGCGGGCCCGGCCGGGGGATGCAGGCGCTGCGCGTCCGGGTGCCGCACGGCGCCCAGGGCGACATCGTCCGGGTGCACCCCGGCGAGGAGTGGCTCTACGTCCTGCGCGGACGGCTGCGGCTGCGGCTGGGGGAGGCCGTGCACCGGCTCGGGCCGGGCGACAGCGCGCACTTCGACTCGCTGACCCCGCACCGGATCGCGGCCGAGGACAGCGACGGGGTGGACATCCTCTTCGTCCACACCCTCTTGCAGAGCCCGACGGCCGCGCTGTGCCTGGGGCCCGCCACCACGCTGATACACCACACCTTGGGAGAGACGTCATGAGCATGCAGGAGAGGTTCCCGCGCGCGCTGTGGGTCCGGCTCGTCATCTACATCGCCGTCGGGCACGTCTTCGGCGGGTTCCTCTACCTGCTGTTCGAGGTGGGCGGCAAGTAGCCGCGCGCGTGGGGCGGGTGGCTCAGTCCAGCATCCGCTCGCGCAGCCGTTCCCGGGTCTGCGGTGTGAGCCGCAGGCCCTTCTCCAGATACGTGTCGACGCCGCCCCAGGTCTCCTCGACGGTCTCGAACGCCGCCGCCAGGTACTCGGCGCGGGCGTCGAAGAGCGGGCTGAGCAGCTCCATCACCTCGGGGGAGTAGGCCGAGGCGGAGTCCCCGTTGCGGTGCACCTTGTAGCGGCGGTGGGTCGCGTTGGACTTCAGGTAGTCGTCGAGGACCGCCTCGCGCTCCACGCCGACGGCCAGCAGCGTGATCGCCACCGACAGGCCCGCCCGGTCCTTGCCCGCCGCGCAGTGCATCAGCGCGGGCACGCTGTCCTGCGCGAGCGCGTGCAGCACCCGGGAGTGCTCCGCCGTCCGCTCCCGGACGATCGACCGGTACGAGGCGACCATCCGGCCGGCCGCCTTGCCCTCGTCGAGGATGGAGCGGAGCTGGTCCAGGTCCCCGTCGCGCACCATCGTCCAGAACTCGGCCCCGTCGGCCGGGTCGCTCAGCGGCAGGTTCACATTGCGCACGCCGGGCAGCGCGACGTCCGGGCCCTCCAGCCGCTGGTCGGCCGCGTTGCGGAAGTCGAAGATCGTGTGCAGGCCCAGCGAGGTGAGGAAGGCGGTGTCCTCGCCGGTCGCGTGCGCGAGGTGCCCGCTGCGGAACAGCACACCGTGGCGCACCCGTCGTCCGTCCACCGTCGGCAGTCCGCCCACGTCACGGAAGTTGCGCACGCCTGCCAGCTCGGGTTCGGTCGACGGCACCTGCTGCGTCACGGGGGCTCCTCCCACTCCCGCCCGCCGGCGCTGCTCGACGGCGGACACGAGTCGACGATACGACATGCCCCGCCTGCGGGGACGAGTTGTCCACAGGGCACGGGGAGCGTGCCGCGCGTGCCCCGGCGGCCCGGACGCAACGCCCGGCGCGCGCCTGGCGCCCGGGGTGTGCCGGGGGGCGCGAAAGCGCTCCGGAGCGGCCGGGAGGGCGAGGAGCGGAGACGGTTCGCCCGACCTGGAGAGGTGATGGGCGGATTATCCCGATTGGCGCCTTGCTCCCAACTCGCCCTGGAGTAAAAGGTGCTGGAGCGGCGCCGCGTGAGCAGGCTCATACCCGTGACGGTGCGTTGTTCAGCATGCTCACGTAATCCGCCTGTGCCGCCGGGGGCTTGAGGGGATTCCCCCTCCCGCGATCCACGCAGGGTGACCGCTCCTACCCACATTGGATCATCCGAAACGCCCGCCCGGGGAACCGCTCGCTTGTTCCCCCGCGTCCCGGTCCCTTACGTTCACCACCGATCCGGGCGGACGCCTAATCCTGCCGCCGACCGGAGCCCGCACCCATCCACCACCCGTACCCGGCAGGAGCGGGGGACCCACAGGTATCACCGCCTGTTCCGGTTCCCGGAACGGCTAGGGGTCAAGCCGCGCCACGGCGCGGCCGGGCATCTCCAGCCCGCACCCGACAGCTCACCTCGCAGGCGCCGGAGAGGAATTCGTCATGCCCGCCAAGGGTAAGCACCGTCGTACCAAGGCCCAGCGCCTCACCCGTACCCTCGCCTTCGCCGGCACCGGCGGCGCCGCGCTCGCGCTTCCGCTGATGGGTGCCGCCGGCGCCCACGCCGCCCCCGCGCACTCCGTCGCGGAGCAGTCCGTGCGCTCCGTGCCGGCCGCCGTCAAGCCGTCCGCCGAGAAGGACTCCGCCCCCCGCACCTACACCGTGAAGCGGGGCGACCACCTCTCGAAGATCGCCGTCGAGCAGCACGTCAGCGGCGGCTGGAAGAAGCTCTACGCCGACAACCGCGAGGCCGTCGGCTCCGACCCGTCGCTGATCCACCCCGGTCTGAAGCTCTCGCTCACCGGCAAGCCCGCGGCGGCGCAGTCCTCGTCCTCCTCCGAGGGGTCGGCCTCCGCGAAGCCGGCCGCGCCGAAGCCGGCCGCCAAGCCCGCCGAGGCGCCGAAGCCGGCCGCCCCGGCGGCCACGACCACCACCGCGACGCCGACCCAGTCCACCGGCACCACCGGCGGCTACGTCTCGCCCGTGCCCGGCGGCGCGGTCGGCACCCCGTACCACCAGACCGGCAGCATGTGGTCGAGCGGCTACCACACCGGCACCGACTTCGTGGTGCCGACCGGCACCTCGCTGAAGGCCGTCGGCTCCGGCACCGTGGTCTCCGCCGGCTGGGGCGGCGCGTACGGCAACCAGGTCGTCATCAAGCTCGCCGACGGCCACTACGCCCAGTACGCCCACCTGTCCTCGATCTCCGTCTCCGCCGGCCAGAGCGTCACCGCCGGCCAGCAGATCGGCCTGTCCGGCGCCACCGGCAACGTGACCGGCCCGCACCTGCACTTCGAGATCCGCACCACCCCGAACTACGGCTCGGACATCGACCCCGTCGCCTACCTGCGCTCGCACGGCGTCTCCCTCTGACGGACGCGCTCCGGCGCACGCGCACCGCACCGCCGAAGGCCGGACCCCGCACCCCGGGGCCCGGCCTTCGGGTGTCCTGCCGCCGTAGGACACCCGGTCGCTTATTCCGGATCGGACGGCTCTCGTGGCGTGGTGTTTCTCACCGACCGTCAACCCCTTCCTACGGTCGCGTAGGTCACAATCCACCGTGAATCATGGGCCGGTGTGGCAGACGATTCGAAGAATGAGCACAGAGCGGTGATCGGGTCGTACGTGGCGGTGGGGGACAGCTTCACCGAGGGCGTCGGCGACCCCGGACCCGACGGGGCGTTCGTCGGCTGGGCGGACCGGGTCGCCGTCCTGCTCGCGGACCGCCGCCCCGAGGGCGACTTCACCTACACCAACCTCGCCGTGCGCGGCAGACTGCTCGACCAGATCGCGGAGGAACAGGTCCCCCGGGCCGTGGAACTCGCCCCGGACCTGGTCTCCGTCTGCGCGGGCGGCAACGACATCATCCGTCCCGGCACCGACCCCGACGAGGTCGCCGAACGGTTCGAGCGGGCGGTCGCCGACCTCGCCGCAGCGGCCGGCACCGTCCTGGTGGCGACCGGCTTCGACACCCGCGGCGTCCCCCTCCTCAAGCACCTGCGCGGCAAGATCGCCACCTACAACGGGCATGTCCGGGCCATCGCCGACCGGTACGGCTGCCCGGTCCTCGACCTCTGGTCGCTGCGCGGAGTCCAGGACCGCCGGGCCTGGGACGCCGACCGGCTGCACCTCTCGCCCGAGGGCCACACCCGGGTGGCGCTCCGCGCGGGCCAGGCGCTCGGCCTGCCGGTGCCGGCCGACCCCGACCAGTCGTGGCCGCCGCTGCCGCCGCGCGGCACCCTCGACGTCCGGCGCGACGACGTGCACTGGGCGCGCGAGTACCTGGTGCCGTGGATCGGCCGCCGGCTGCGCGGCGAGTCCTCCGGGGACCACGTCACCGCCAAGGGGACGCTGTCGCCGGACGACATCAAGACGCGGATCGCCTCGGTGGCGTGAGAGCGCGCCCGGCGGCGGGACCGCCGGCCGCCCGCGTCGCTCACCGGCCGCCCGCGTCGCTCACCGGCCGCCGGTGCCGGCGGCGGGCGGCGCGTCGGCCAGGTCGCAGGAGTCGCGGAACCCCTGGCTGGTCAGACCGAGCGCCGAGTTGAGGCGGGAGCGCAGGTTCTCCACGGCGACGACGGCCGTCAGCTCGACGAAGGCCGGTTCGCCCAGCCGGGTCCGCAGCCGCCCGGCGAGGTCGTCGCCGACGGCCGGCGGGGTCGCCGTCATCGCCTCGGCGTACTCCAGCACATCGCGTTCGAGCGGCGAGTACAGGTCGCTCTCCCGCCACACCGGCACCGCCTGGAGCCGGGCGCGGTCCACGCCGTGGCCGACGCTCTGCCAGTAGCCGAAGTCCATGCACCACGAGCAGCCGATCGAGCCCGCCGCGGCCAGCTCCGCGAGCGCCTTCAGCCCGGGATCGAGCCGGTTCCAGCGGGCCACCGACTGCTCGAAGCGCAGATCGCTCCAGAGCACCCGCGGGTTGTGCGCGAGCGCCTTGCCGGGATCGAGGACCTTTCCGTACGTACGCCGGGAGTACCACTCCATCGCCCGGAAGAAGAGCGTCCGGGGCGGGGTCAGGGATACGCGGGCCATGGTGACCACCCTCCAGTGCGTCGCTGGTGCTGCCTTCCGTCGTCCGGGGACACCCGGGGGGCGCCCCGCCGGTACGACGAGGGAGACCGGGGCGTGTGTGACATCCGGCCCCGCCCGGCCGGGCCCGCGCCCGCCCGTCCTTACGAAACGATCACCTCGTCATACCCATAATGAAAGTCTGACCTACTTTTCCTGGAGGTGCCGTGGCCGACTTCCGTCCCCCGCGTTCCGGACTCGGCGTGCTGCGGCCGGCGTCCTTCGGAGTAGACCCCGACGGTGAGCGCATGGACCGTATCCGCAGGTCACCGCATTACCGCGACGGCGTCTTCCTGAACCCCGGCGGTCCCGCCCGCACCCGGCCCTCCGGATCGGCGCGGGACGCCGCCAAGGTCTTCCTCGGCCGCGAGTCACGGCTCGCCCGCGCGCCCCGGGGCACCGTGCCGGTGCACGCCACCACCGTCGCCGACCTGGCCCGGCCGCCCGCCGGCGGGCTCCGGCTGACCTGGATGGGCCACTCCAGCGTGCTCGCCGAGATCGACGGACACCGGGTGCTGTTCGACCCGGTGTGGGGCGAGCGCTGCTCCCCGTTCCCCTTCGCCGGGCCCCGGCGGCTGCACCCGGTCCCGCTGCCGCTGGCCGCCCTCGGCCCCGTCGACGTCGTCGTCATCTCGCACGACCACTACGACCACCTGGACCTGCCCACCATCAAGGCGCTGGCCCGCACCGACACCCTCTTCGCGGTGCCCCTCGGCGTCGGCGCCCACCTCGAACACTGGGGGGTCCGGGCCGACCGGCTGCGCGAACTGGACTGGCACGAGTCGGCACGGGTCGGCGACCTCACCCTCACCGCCACCCCGGCCCGCCACTTCTGCGGTCGCGGACTGCGCAACACCCAGCACACCCTGTGGGCCTCCTGGGTCGTCGCCGGGCCGGACCACCGCGTCCACCACAGCGGCGACACCGGCTACTTCGACGGCTTCCGGGAGATCGGCGCCGCGCACGGCCCCTTCGACGCCACCATGATCCAGATCGGGGCGTACGCGCCGTTCTGGCCCGACATCCACATGACGCCCGAGGAGGGGGTCCGCGCCCACCTCGACCTCCAGGGCGGGGGACCGGCGGGCGTCCTGCTGCCGATCCACTGGGGCACCTTCAACCTGGCCCCCCACCCGTGGGCGGAGCCCGGCGCGTGGACCCTCGCGGCGGCGCAGGCGGTCGGACAGCGGGTGGCCCTGCCGGTGCCGGGCCTGCCCTTCGAGCCCGGCGGCGACGTGCCCCGCGACCCCTGGTGGACCGGCCTGGAACGCCTCCCCCACCACGACTGGCCCGTCCCCCGCCTCACCCCCGGCCCGACGGCCACCCCGGGCCTGGACCTGGTGGGCGAGGACTGACCCGCCCGGCGCCGGTCGGTCCTCGCCCACCGCGCCGCGGTCAGGCGGCGGGCGCGGTGGTCCAGCCCGGTTCGATCCAGGCCGCCCGGCCGGGCAGCCCCAGCCGGAACCGGGCGCGCACCTGGGCCCCCAGCTCGTAGGCGACCGTGCCGAAGGTGCGCATGGGCCAGCCCGGACGGCCGCTCATGCACACGGGCACGGTGTCGTCCTCCAGCAGCCGTTCCAGTCCGGCCGTGCCCTCCGAGGGCCCCATCGCCCGCTCCAGGAAGTCCAGCCGGGCCCGCGAATCGCCGATCCGGCCCTCCGCCCGCAGCTCCTCCAGTGCGACGGGGTCGACGTCCGTATTGGCCAGCGGGTGGTTGGTGTGCACCAGCCGCCCGGCTCCCGGGGCGAGCCAGGGGACCACGCCGCCCGCCGAGCACTCGACGCTGTCCAGCCCGCCCGCGTCCGCCACCGCGTAGTGCTGGCCGCTGGCGTGCGGCACCGAGGAGAGGAAGGCCAGCGCCTCCTGACGCGTGCGGCCGGCCAGCGCACCCCGGATCACCGCCGCCACGGGCAGCCCGCGCGGCCCGCCGTGCAGCATGCCGAGGGTGTTGACGCAGACGGCGACCCCCGCCGCGTTCACCCCCGTCAGCCCGATCAGCCCGGCCGCGCTGAGCACCAGTTGCTCGGGCCCGTCCGCCGGCCGCAGCCGCAGCACGATCTGCGTGCCGTCCATGGAGGGCGGCAGGTCCATGTTCTGCGCCAGCCGCGTGCCGTCGGCGGCGCGTTCGCCGAGCACGCTGCATCCCGCCCGGCGCCGGTGCCGCCGCCCCAGCCACCACTGCTCGTCCATGCAGTTGTAGGCGACGACGTCCTCGAAGGGCACCGCCGCGCCCTCGGCGATCCCCCGCAGCTCGTCGGCGAGGTCCGGCACCAGACGCCGCAGCGTCCCGGGCAGGGGCGAGGTGTGCACCAGCCCGGCGGCCCCGCCGCCGACGTCCGCGCGCCAGCGGTCGAGCGCCGCGCGCACGGCTTCCCGTGCCTGCTCCCCGTGGGCCCGGCCCCGCTCCCGGCCGGTGCCCGCGCAGTCGACGACCGTCATCGCAGCTCGGCCTCGATCTCGACGACCATGCGCTCGTAGGCGAGGTACGGCAGTCCGACGAGGGTGAGCGCGCAGGAGTGGTCCCCGAGCCGCTCCCGGACGACCCGGCGCACCGTGGCCGCGTCGGCCGCGTCCGTGTGCCGGTAGAACGCGACGAGCCGCAGCACGGAGCGGGCGCCCAGGCCGAGTTCGGCCGCCACCTTGAGGATGTTGTCCACGCTCGTGGCGGTCTGTGTCGCGAGGTCGTCCGGGTCGATGACCGAGGCGTCGGGCGCCAGCGAGACCTGTCCGCCGACGAAGACCGTGCCGGCCGCGCCGATGCCGTGCTTGTAGGGCAGGTGGAACGGCCAGTCCCAGTGCCCGGCCGGCCACGACTCGCTGCGCAGGCCCAGACCGCGGGCGCCCCGGACGGCCAGCGCGCGCAGCAGGATTCTGGCCCGGCCCGGCAGGGAACCGACCGGGATGCCGGTGGTGGCCGGACCCGGCTCCGTGAACCGGCGGGCGCGCTCGCGGGCGTTGACCGCCCAGCCCTCCGCGGTGCCCTCCGCCCGGTAGAACACGTCGAAGCGGACGGCGTCGTCCCACCCGGCGCCGTGGGCGGCCAGCAGCCCGGCGACCCGGTCCATGACCTCGTCGGTCTGCGTCACCATGTCGTCGTCCGTGTCGGCGCACTGGCCCGCCACCGCGACCAGCACCCCGGCCTCGGCCGAGTGCGGGAAGCGCCCCGCGTCCCCGGCGACGACCGGCTCGGCCGCCGACACCCCCTGGAGCACGAACGGGTTCCCCTCGTCCAGGGCGCCGGGCAGGACCGGGACCGCCGTCAGGCAGGGCCGCGCCCCGGACGGCAGGACGTCGGCGAGCACCGCGCGGACCTCCTCGGCGCCGATCAGGACGGGATCGTGGACGACGTCGAGGACGAGCAGGCTGTCGAGGCCCCTGCCGTGCGCGGCGAGCGCGTCGGCGAGGCGGTCGGCCTCGCGGCGGGCGTGGTCCGCCGGTCCGAGGCCGGCGGACCCCGCGGTGTCCCGGCCGGTCGCGGGAACGTGCGGTCCGGTGGACTCCGCGCCGAGGAAGACCAGGCCGTCCATGGCCCGGCGTACGGACTCGGAGGCCGGCTCGGTCGATCGGGGGTCTGTCATGGGAGGGGACTCCTTCGGGGATCAGCGGGTACGGGATGCGGTGCCGGTCCCGGGAACGGGACCGGAGGCCGGGGCGGCGGCGGACGTGCCGCCGGCGGGATCGGCGTCCGGCGCCCCGGCGCGGCGGCGCAGCGCGAGCACGCACCACAGCGACAGCGCGCAGAGCGCGGCGAGGAACAGCAGCGCCAGGTACGGGCGTTCGCCGCCCGCCGCGTACAGCACGGGGACGATGACCGGGGTCAGCGCGCCGGAGGTGAGCGCCGCCAACTGGCAGGCCATGGAGACGCCGCTGTAGCGGACGCGGCGCGGGAACAGGTCGACCAGCAGCCGGGCCATCGGCCCGTAGTGGGCGCCGGTCGGCACGGCCATCAACGCGGCGGCCAGCACCACCAGGACGAGCACGTCGCTGCGGGCGGCCAGGAACCACAGGGGCGCCACCACCGCCGCCGACGCCAGCCCCACGACGACGACCCGCGAGGTGCCCAGGCGGTCGGCGACCCGGCCCGCGGCGAGCGTGCAGGCGATCTCGAAGGCCGCCGCGACGCTGAGCAGGTTGAGCGCCCGCCCCTCGTCCATGCCGCCGGCCGCGGTCGCGTGGACCAGCCAGAACGAGGAGGTGACGTAGTAGCCGCCGGTGGCGACCACCATCGCGCCGGCCGCCAGGAGGATGGTGCCGCGGTGCCGGCGCAGGGCCTCCACCAGCGGGGCCGAGGAGATCTCGTCGTCACGCCGCATCTCCTGGAAGGCGGGCGACTCGTCCACCGTGGAGCGGATCAGCAGCCCGATCACCACGAGCGCCGCGGAGAAGAGGAACGGATAGCGCCAACTGCCCCCGCTCAGCGGCCCGCCCACGGAACCGGCGGCGACGAACATCAGCGACGACAGCAGCGCGCCGATCGACGAGCCGACCTGGGTGAAGGCCCCGTAGAAGCTGCGCCGGCCGGCGGGGGCGTGCTCGACCGCCATCAGCGCGGCACCGCCCCACTCGCCGCCGACGGCGATGCCCTGCACCAGGCGCAGCAGCACCAGCAGGACGGGCGCGGCGGCACCGACGGTCGCGTACCCCGGCAGCAGGCCGATCCCCGTGGTGGCGACGCCCATCACCAGGATGGTGACGACCAGGGTCGCCTTGCGCCCGACGCGGTCGCCGAAGTGGCCGAAGAGGAGCGCTCCGATCGGCCGTCCCACGTAGCCGAAGGACGTGGTGCCGAAGGAGACGACCGTGGCCAGCAGCGGGTCCATGTCGTCGGGGAAGAACACGGCGGGGAAGACCAGCGCGGCGGCCGTGGCGTAGATGAAGAAGTCGTACCACTCGACGGTCGTGCCGATCAGCGAGGCGGCGGCGGCTCTGCGCGACGCGTCGTCGCCGCGGGCCCGGGGGGAACTGTTCACGCGGGAACCTTCTGTGGGAGCGAAGCGGCGCCACCGCTGGGCACGCGCCGGGAGGCGCGCGCCGCGGCGACCGGGACAGGAGGGCCCCCGGCTCAGGTGGTGCCGGGGCCCGTCCGCTGGGAACACTTTCGGCCATGGCCCGCTATGCGGACCAGTGCCAATTACTTTGACGATGTATGCCGTGGCGGCATACTCGCAGGATGGAGCTGCGGACCCTCAGATACTTCGTCGCCGTCGCCGAGGCCGAATCGGTCAGTGCCGCGGCCGAACGGATCAGCATCACGCAGCCGGCGCTCTCCCGGCAGATGAGGGAACTGGAGCGTGAGCTGAAGGTCGTCCTCTTCGACCGGCGGACCGGACGGCTGCGCCTGTCGGCGGCGGGGAGGCAGTTCCTCGACCACGCCCGGGACGTCCTGCACAGCGCCGACGTGGCCGTCGGGGCGGCCGAGACGATCTCCGCCGGACGGCTGGTACGGGTCACCATCGCGGCACCCAGCACCACCCTCACCGACGTGGTCGCGCCCTTCATCGCCACCTTCGGGCCCGGCGACCCGCTGCCCTCCGTGGTGGAGACCGACGGACCCAAGGCCCTGGAGACCCTCTACCAGGGCACCGACCTGGCCCTGGTCACCCACGCCCCGCCCGCGCAGTGGCGTTCGCTCGCCGTGGCCGTCTTCCCGATGTTCGCCTACGTGCCGCCGGACCACCCGAAGGCGGCACACCGGGTGCTGGACCTGCCGGAGCTGCTGGCGGACCGGCTGATCCTGCTCGACCACTCCTTCCGCCCGAGGCTGGTGCTCCAGGAGGCGCTGACCGCGCGGGGGCTGATGCCGCGGGACGTGGTGGAGTGCGGGAATGCCCAGGTCGCCCAGGCGCTCGCCGCGGCCGGCCGGGGGGTGGCCGTGGTCTCCGACGACCCCCGCTTCGGGCTGGTGGGCGTCCCGCTCACCGCGGGCGGGGCCCCGCTCGGCATCCGCCTCTTCGCCGCCTGGGACCCGGCCCACCACGCCGCCGGGCTGCTGGCCGACATGGCCCGCAGGCTCCAGGACCACTGCGTGGCGCGGTACGGGACCGGCGTCCTGCCCTGACCGCTGCCGGGGCCCGCGTCAGCACCCCGGGGCCGGGTGGGCGCCCTTGTGGCCGAGGACGATCCGGTTGGCGGTGGGCTCGGCGACCGGCAGGACCGGGCTCGGCGCCAGGTCGTCCAGGCCGGCCGCGCCCTCGCAGCCGGTCCTCGCCGAAGGTGAGGACCACCTGGAGGCCGGCCCCGGGGAAGCGGGCGGCGTGCTCGGTGGCGGCGGCGACGATCGCGGCGAGCCCGGCCTTCATGTCGCTGCTGCCGCGCCCGCGCGGCTCGCCCTCGTGGATGTCGCCGCCCAGCGGGTCGAAGGACCGGCCGCAGGCGTCCGCGGGGACCGTGCCGAGGTGGCCGGTGAGGTGAGGGGCGTACCGGTGCCCGTCCGGGCGGACGGGTTGGCCCGGCCCGGCCGGCCCTCCCGGACGGTGACCGCGAAGCCCGCCTCGCGCAGGAGCGGGGCGAGGAGGTCGGCGGCGCGCTTCTCGTGGCCGGCCCGGGTGTCCGTACGCGCGAGCCGCTGCCCGAGGGTCACGGGGTCGAGCACGCGGGGTCTCCTGTCAGGCGTGCGGCGGTATGGCGGAGCCCCGGATGACCAGGTGCAGGGGGAGGACCTTCTCCACCCGCGCCGCGTCGGGGGCGTCGATGCGGGCCTGGACGACCTCCAGCGCGGTGCGCGCCAGTTCCGCGACGGGCTGCTGGACGGTGGTCAGCTTGGGCCGCAGCCACTCGCCGACGCGGATGCCGTCGCAGCCCACCACGGACAGGTCCTCGGGGATGCGCAGTCCGTGGAGTTCGGCGCCGGCGAGCATGCCGACGGCGACGATGTCGGAACCGGCGAAGACCGCGGTCGGCCGCCGCTCGGCCCGGGTGAGGTAGGGGAAGACGCTGGCGCCGAAGTGCTCGGTGTACGGGCCGTGCAGGACCAGGTTCTCGTCGACGGCGAGCCCGGCGTGCTCCATGGCGTCGCGGTAGCCGCGGTGGCGGTCGCGGGTGGTGGACAGCTCCGGGGGGCCCGCGACGTGCGCGATGTGCCGGTGGCCGAGCTGGGCGAGGTAGGACGTGGCCTGGTAGGCGCCGCTGTAGTTGTCGACCGAGATGGCGTCCGCCTGGGAGGTGCCCGCGATCTCCTCGTCCAGGACGACCACCGGCAGCCCGTCCTCGATCGCCTCGATCAGCCGCGGGTTGCTCCGGTGGATGCCGACGTAGATCATCCCGTCGATCGCGTCGGAGCCGGCGACCAGATCGCTCAGGCTCCGCTCGCGCCGGGCCTGCTGGCCCGTGACGCCCACGACGAGTTCGACGTCGCTGGCCGCCGCCGCGTCGGCGATGGCCTCGGCCAGCTCCGCGAAGAACGGGTTGAGCAGGTCGGGGACGACCAGCGCGATGATCGGGTTCCGGGTGCGGCGGGAAGCCGCCTGGGCGGCGGCCGGGACCACGTACTCCAGCTCGCGTACCGCGGAGTCGATCCGCGCGGCGGTCTCGGGGTTCACCTTCAACTGGCCGCGCAGATAACGCGAGGCCGTCGAGACCGAAACTTGCGCACGTTGCGCAACGCTCGTCAACGTCACCGGATTGCCCCTCTCCCGCTCGCGGCCCTCAGTGTAACGAGAAAATTCCCCTCCTTTCCCCATTGACGTGAGCGAAACGTGAACCTAGCGTTTGCGCAACAGCAAGCACAACGTTGCGCAAAGTGCGCCGACTAGGAGCCCCCACATGGCACGCGTTCTCATCGCAGGCGAGTCGTGGATCAACGCCTCGACCGACTTCAAGGGCTACGACGCCTTCCCCCACGCCCAGCTCGAAGTGGGGGCGACCCCCCTGATCGAGGCGCTGGAGGCCGAGGGCCACGAGGTCACCCACCTGCCCTCGCACGCGGTGGCGACCGACTTCCCCGAGACCCTGGAGAAGCTCGGCGCGTACGACGTCGTGATCCTCTCCGACATCGGCGCCAACTCCCTGCTGCTGCACCCGCAGGTCTTCGCCCAGGGCCGCCCGTTCCCGAACCGGATCAAGCTCCTGGCCGAGTGGGTCCGCCAGGGCGGCGGCCTCGCCATGGCCGGCGGCTACCTCAGCTTCCAGGGCTTCCAGGCCAAGGCCAACTACCACGGCACCGCCGTCGAGGACGTCCTGCCCGTCGACATCCTTCCCTACGACGACCGCGAGGAGTGCCCCGAAGGCGTCAGCGGCGAACTGACCGGCGAGGCCCACGAGGTCACCGCCGGGCTCGACGCCCGCTGGCCGGTCCTCCTCGGCTACCAGCGCCTCACCGCCAAGCCCGACGCCACCGTCCTCGCCACCGTCGAGTCCCGCCCGCTGCTCGCCGTACGGACGGAGGGCGCCGGCCGCACCCTGGCCTTCGCCTCGGACATCTCGCCGCACTGGGCCCCCGCCGAGTTCGTCGAGTGGAAGGGCTACCGCCGGCTGTTCCACCAGGCCGTCACCTGGCTCGCGGGTTCCGCGGAGTAGCCGGCATGGCCCCCGCGCACCCGGCCGGCGCCCGCCCCGGGCGCCGGCCGGCCCCGGCCGGCACGGCGCCGGCCCCCCTGATCGGCGACGCGTTTCCGCGCCCGGCCCGTAGCCTTGCTGCGGGAGGCAGAACCGTCGTCACCCCCGGCACCGGCCCACGCGTCGTCGTCGCCGTACCGGGCCCCCGCGCACGCGCGCACCCGGCGCCCGTGGCCCCGGCCGCGGCGCCCGGCACCGCCTCCGGCGGTGTCACCCCCGCCGCGACCGTCCTCGGGACGGCGCGGGGGACCGCCGCCCCGGCGGCCGGCCGCGACGCGCAGGACGCGTCGCCCCTTCGTTCGCACACCCCGCGGACCCACCGCGGCACACACAGAGAGATGGCGGACCTACGATGACGTACGTTCCTCCCCCCGCCCCGCCCGCCGTGCGGGCCGAGCCGCAGGCCGCCGGCCGCAGCGTCCGCCCCGCGACCACCGCCCTCCTGGTCGTCGCCACCGTCCTGGCGGGCACGCTCAGCCCCCTCCAGGCGACCGTCAACGGCGCCCTCGGCAAGACCGTCGACGACGGCAACGCCGCGGCGGTGATCTCCTTCGGGACCGGCCTGATCCTCATGGCCGTCATCGTCTTCGCCCGGCCCACCACCCGGCGCCAGGCCCTCGGCATCCCCGAGCAGATCCGCTCCGGCCGCCTGGGCTGGTGGAACTGGCTGGCCGGCCTCTGCGGCGGCGCCGTCGTCCTCTCCGAGGGCATCACCGTCGGCGCGCTCGGCGTCGCCGTCTTCCAGATCTCCCTGGTCTCCGGTCTGATCATCTCCGGCGTGATCTGCGACCGCCTCGGCGTCACCTCCGGCGTCAAGCAGCCCCTCTCGCCGCCCCGCCTGCTGGGCGCCCTGCTCGCCATCGCCGCCACCGCGCTCGCCATCGCCCCCACCTTCCACGTGCCGGGCACGGTCGCGCTCGCCCTGCTGCCCTTCGCCGCGGGCCTGCTCGCCGGCTGGCAGCCCGCCGGCAACGCCGCCGTCGCCGACTCCACCGGCTCCATGCTGGTCTCGATCGGCTTCAACTTCCTCGTCGGCTTCACCGTCCTGCTCGCCGGGCTCCTCGTCCGCCTGGCACTGGGCGGCGCCCACTTCGCCCTCCCCGGCACCTGGTGGATGTACACCGGCGGTGCGCTCGGCCTGCTCTCCATCGGCCTCATGGCACTGCTCGTCCGCGGCCTCGGCCTGCTGCTCCTCGGCCTCTCCTCGGTCGCCGGCCAGCTCCTGGGATCGCTCATCCTGGACGGCGTCAGCACCTCCGTCGGCCAGACCGTCCACCTGGTGACCGTGATCGGCACGGTGCTCGCCATCGTCGCCGCGGGCATCGCCATGATCCCCTCCCGCTCCACGCCCGCCGTGAGCCGGTCATGACCGGCCCCGCGCCCCACGTCCAGACCGTCACCGGTCCGGTGGCCGCCGACCGGCTCGGCCTCGTCCTGCCGCACGAGCACCTGTTCAACGACCTCTCCGGCGTGCTGGACGCCCCCAGCCACGACTTCAGCCGCTTCCTGGCCGACCGGCCGGTCACCGCGTCGGACGCCTGGGCGCTGCGCCACGACCCGTACTGCTGTCCCGACAACCTCGCCGCCAAGCCGGTCGAGGACGTGCTCGGCGAGGTCGAGGCGTTCCGGGCGGCCGGCGGCGGCACCATCGTCGACGCCACCTCCAGCGCCGTGATCGGCCGCGACCCGGCCCGGCTGCGCGAGGCGGCCCTGCGCAGCGGCGTCCACGTCGTCATGGGCTGCGGCGCCTACCTGGAGAAGTTCGAGGGCGACCGCATCGCGGCCACCGCCGTCGACGCCCAGGCGCGGGCCATCGACGACGAGCTGGCCCACGGCGTCACCGAGGACCGCGTCCGGCCCGGACTCATCGGCGAGATCGGGGTCTCCCCGTACTTCACCGCCGGGGAGCGGCTCTCGCTGCGCGCCTCCGCCCTCGCCCAGCTCAACCATCCGCACGTGCCGCTCATGATCCACCTTCCCGGGTGGCAGCGGCGGGCCCACGACGTCCTCGACATCGTCCTCGGCGAGGTGGGCGTCGCCCCGGACCGGGTGGTCCTCGCGCACATGGACCCCTCCGGCGAGGACACCGCCTACCAGGACTCCCTCGCCGCCCGGGGCGTGTGGCTGGAGTTCGACATGATCGGCATGGACGTCACCTTCCCGTACGAGGGTGCCGCCCCGCGGGCGGAGCGCACCGCCGACGCGGTCGCCGGGCTCGTCTCCCGAGGCCACGGCGGACAGCTCCTGCTCAGCCACGACCTGTTCCTCAAGCAGATGTGGACCCGCCACGGCGGCAACGGGCTGACCTTCGTCCCCACGGTCTTCGGCACGCTGCTCACCGCGCGCGGCGTCGACCCGGACCGGGTCCGGGCCCTGACCCACGACAACCCCGTACGGATGCTCACGGGGGCGGGGCCGCGCGGCTGAGCCGGCCTCCCCGCCCGACGGGCGGCACGCCGGCCGGGTCCTCCGGCGCGGGTGCCGCCCGTCGGCGTGTCCGGGGTGCGGGACCCGGTGCCGGCGGCCGTCCGCCCCGCCTTCCCCGATGCCTGGCCGTGATCACCGACAGTGACCGATTCTGATCACATGAGACCGCTCTACGGCCCTTCCGGAACGGATGCTTCGCCCGGTTATCGGTCTGTCGTACGACGCCTCATACCAGAGCGGGACCCCTACCGGGGGACTTTGTCCACAGCGCTCCGAACCGGTTCCCCGTCCGACTACTGTGAGTGTCCGTCGGACGACGCAGGGCCGGTACGCCGGTCCCGTCCGACACCGCGACGACGCCTGCCCACCGGGGCGTCGCGGGCCCGCGCGGCGTCCGGCACCCCGCGCGAGCGCCCAGGCCCGACGGACCAGGACGAGGACACCGATGTCGCACCTCCGCGCCCCGGCCGCGCGTGCGGACCGCCGTGAGGGCGGACGGCACGGCCGGCCCGCCCCCCGCACCGCCCCCGCGCTCCCCGAGACCCACATACGGCCCCACCTGCTGCGCATGGCCGTCTTGCCGCCCGTCGCGGTCGCCCTCAGCGCCTGCGCGGCCGTTCTGTTCACCGTCCGCTCCACCGGCGCCCGGACCACCCTCGTCCTGTGGGGCGTGCTCGGCGGCGCCGTCTGCGTCGCCGTGGCCGCTGTCGTCATCGCCGCCATCGCCGCCGACCGGGTCGCCCGCACCGTCCAGGAGCGGGTCGGCGCCCTGCGCGCCGGCACCGCCCGCGGCGAGGAGGAACTGCGCTCGCTCGTCGAGGCCCTGCGCCGCGGCGAGGCCCCGCCCCGGCGCAAGAGCCGCGGCGGCCCGCCGCACGACGCCGACGAGTTCGAACTGCTCGCCGCCGACCTCTCCCGCGCCCACGAGGGCGCCGTGACCGCCGTCGTCGAGGCCGCCCGGCTCTCCAGCCGGACCGGCAGCGAACAGAAGCTGGAGGTCTTCGTCAACCTCGCCCGGCGCCTTCAGTCCCTGGTGCACCGCGAGATCTCCCTCCTCGACGAGCTGGAGAACGAGATCGAGGACCCCGACCTGCTCAAGGGCCTCTTCCACGTCGACCACCTCGCCACCCGCATCCGCCGCCACTCCGAGAACCTGGCCGTGCTCGGCGGCGCCGTCTCCCGCCGGCAGTGGAGCAATCCCGTCGACATGACCGAGGTGCTGCGCTCGGCCATCGCCGAGGTCGAGCAGTACTCCCGGGTCCGCCTCGTCCCGCCCATCGACGGCACCCTGCGCGGCCACGCCGTCGCCGACGTCATCCACCTGCTCGCCGAACTCGTCGAGAACGCCACCCTGTTCTCCGCCCCGCACACCCAGGTCCTGCTGCGCGCCGCCACCGTCACCTCCGGACTCGCCGTCGAGGTCGAGGACCGCGGCCTCGGCATGCCGGCCGCCGAACAGACCCGCATGAACGACCTGCTGGCCGACCCCGACCAGGTCAACGTGGCCCGCCTGCTCGCCGACGGCCGCATCGGCCTCTACGTCGTCTCCCAACTGGCCCGCCGCCACGGCATCTCGGTCCGCCTCCAGAGCAACATCTACGGCGGGGTCCAGGCCGTCCTGGTCCTCCCGCGCGACCTGCTCGGCCCGGCCCCCGCCCTCCCCGCCGCCGGCACCGCGGGCGCGGCCCCCGGCCCGGTCGCCCACCCCGCGCCGGTCCCGGAGGCGCCCGCCCCGTCCCCCGGCACCCCCGCGCCGCCCGCCTCCGGCCCCGACGCCACCGGCCCCGTACCGCTGCCCCTGCGCCGTGAGCGCCGGGACCGGACCACCCCGGCCGCCGCCGTCCCCGGCATCCGCCCCGCCGACCGGGGCGTCCTCGCCGAACACGCGGCCACCCCGCCGGTACCCCGGCACGCCGCGGTCCGGGCCACCCCGGACAAGCCCGACCTGCCCCGCCGCCGCGCCCAGGAACACCTCGTCCCGCAACTGCGCGGCGGCCCCGCCCCGCGCCAGGACCCGGACCCCGGGGAGCACGCCGTCCACGACCCCGGCCTGATGGCCGCCTTCCGGCGCGGCATCGGCCTCGCCGAGGCGGCACCGCTCGCCGATGCGCCCCACCCGGACACCCATCCGGGCACCCATCCGGGCACCCATCCGGACACCCATCCGGACACCCACCCGGACACCCACCCCGGCGGCCTCGCCGGAGCGGACGGCACGGGAGGGGACGGCAGCGGCCCGGGGGCCGTGGGCCTGAGCCCCACGGGTCTTGAGACCACGGACCTGGACGCCACGGGTTCGAACACCACGGGCTTGGAGGCAACGGACTTGGAGACAACGGGCCTGGAGGCCACCGCACCGGACGGCACCGCGCCCCAGGACGCCTCCGCCCTCACCCTCTTCACCGAGGGGAGCGGCCCCTCCGCGCCCCGCCCCCGCCTCCCCGCCCGGCACGACGGGAGCGCGCCCGCCGGATGACCGCCCCGACCTCCCGCACCCCCGCCTCCCGCACCCCCGCCTCCCGTACCCCCACCCCCGGCGCACCCACCCCCAGCGCCCCCGCAGACCTTCGCACCTCAAGGAGTCGATCCACCATGGCGAGCGACGCGCCGACCGGCCCCACATCCGACCTGGACTGGCTGATGAGCGGCCTCGTACAGCGCGTACCGCACACCACCAGCGCGGTACTCCTGTCCTGCGACGGGCTGGTCAAGTCCGTCCACGGCCTGGACGCGGACAGTGCCGACCACATGGCCGCCCTGGCCTCCGGCCTCTACTCCCTGGGCCGCAGCGCCGGCGTGCGCTTCGGCGACGGCGGGGACGTCCGCCAGGTCGTCGTCGAACTCGACTCGGCCCTCCTCTTCGTGACCACCGCCGGCTCCGGCACCTGCCTGGCCGTCATGGCAGGCCGCGAGGCCGACGCCGCCGTGCTCGGCTACGAGATGGCGATGCTCGTCAAGAGCGTCCGCCCCTACCTGGTCACCGCCCCCCGCCGCCCGGCAGCCGCACCCCCGGCGACGAGGTCTTGAGGGCGGCAGCGGCGGGTGACGGGCCCTGGCTCGACGAGGCCGCCGGACGACTGGTGCGCCCCTTCACCGTCAGCAACGGCCGCACCCGGCCCACCGTGGCCCTCGACCTGATGTCCCAGGTGATGGCCACCGGAGTCACCCCCTTCGGCTACCTCGGCCCCGAGCACACCCACGCGCTCGACCTGTGCCGGGCTCCGGTCCCGGTCGCCGAACTCGCCGCCCACCTGCGACTGCCCGTGGTGGTCACCAAGGTGCTGCTCGCGGACCTCGTCGACTGCGGGGCGCTGACCACCAAGCCCCCCGCCGCGTTCCACCACCACCCCACGGACCGGGCCCTTCTGGAGGCAGTGCTCGATGGACTACGACGCCAGCTCTGACCACGGCGACCGCGCCGACCCGTTCCCCACCGCCCTCAAGATCCTCGTGGCCGGCGGATTCGGGGTGGGCAAGACGACCTTCGTCGGCGCGGTCAGCGAGATCGCGCCGCTCAGCACGGAGGAACTGCTCACCACCGCCGGCGCCGCCACCGACAGCCTCGACGGCATCGAGAACAAGGCCGAGACCACCGTCGCCATGGACTTCGGCCGCATCACCCTCGACGAGGAACACGTCCTCTACCTCTTCGGCACCCCCGGCCAGGAACGCTTCTGGTTCATGTGGGACGAACTGTGCGAGGGCGCCCTCGGCGCGGTCGTCCTCGCCGACACCCGGCGCCTGGAGGAGTCCTTCGCCGCCGTCGACTTCTTCGAGGAGCGCGGGGTCGGATTCGTGGTCGCCGTCAACGAGTTCGACGGCTCCCACCGCTACGACCCCGAGGAGGTCCGCGCCGCCATCGACCTCCACCCCGCCATCCCCATCGTCCGCTGCGACGCCCGGATCTCCAGCTCCGGCGTCCAGACCCTGCTGACCCTCGTACGCCACCTCCTCACCCACACCCCGGCCCCCGCGACGGGGCCCGGCGCCCACCGGTGACACCCCCCACCCGCCAGGAGCCGCCCATGACCCCCGACCCCAGCGACGGAGCCCGCCGATGAGCTACGACCCGCCGCGCCCGGCCGGACGGCTGCTGCTCACCCCCGAGGACCCGGACGGCCCCGCCCGGATGGGGCGGCTGCGCCTCCTCGGCCTGGCAGAGCGCCCCGACCCCGCCCTCGACGCCTTCGCCGACGGACTCGCCGTCCTCGCCGAAGCGCCGTACGCGATGGTCAACTTCCTCGTGGAGAACGGGCAGTTCTTCGCCGGACTGCACGCGCCCGACCCGCCGGGCGAGGGCACCGGCGCCGCCCTCGGCCGCTTCCTCGCCCGCGACCACGGCTTCTGCCCCCATGTCGTGGCCCGGCGCAAGGCCCTCGTCCTGGAGGACGTGCGCGACTACCCGCGCTTCGCCGGCAACCCCGTCGTCGACGGCTTCGGCATCCGCTCCTACCTCGGCGCCCCGCTCATCGACGGCACCGGCACCGTCCTGGGCACCGTCGCCGCCTGCGACGTCCGCACCCGCGCCTGGGGGACGGCCGGACTGGAGGCCATCAAGGCCGCGGCGGCCGACCTCGTCCGGCGCATCGAACGCAGCGCGGAGGACGGACTGCCCTTGTGAGCAGGGCCCCGGCCGGGGCGGTGCCGCCCCTGTGAACGGGGCCGTGGCCGCAGGCGGGTGGCTCCCGCGGGCGGGGCCCCGGCCGGGGCGGGCGGGGGTGGTGTGAAGGAAAGCTGCGGCCGTGGTTAAGAAAAGCTCGATGGACCCGGGCCCGGGTCGTACGGCAGATTGCTGTCCGATCCCCTCGCCGCCCCGGACCCGGGCTCCTTCGTCGTGCCCGGCGCCGGGACCTCACCCTCAGGAGCCGTAGCGTTGAAGGCGCTGGTCAAGGAGAAGGCCGAGCCCGGCCTGTGGCTCGCGGACGTGCCCGAGCCCGCCGTCGGGCCCGGCGACGTCCTCATCAAGGTGCTGCGCACCGGCATCTGCGGTACCGACCTGCACATCCACGCCTGGGACGGCTGGGCGCGGCAGGCCATCCGCACCCCGCTCGTCCTCGGACACGAGTTCGTCGGCGAGGTCGTCGGCACCGGCCGCGACGTCACCGACATCAAGCCCGGCGACCGGGTCAGCGGCGAGGGCCACCTCGTCTGCGGCCGGTGCCGCAACTGCCTCGCCGGCCGCCGCCACCTCTGCCGCGCCACCGTCGGCCTCGGCGTCGGACGCGACGGTGCCTTCGCCGAGTACGTCGCCCTGCCCGCCGCCAACGTCTGGGTGCACCGCGTCCCCGTCGACCTCGACGTCGCCGCGATCTTCGACCCCTTCGGCAACGCCGTGCACACCGCCCTCTCCTTCCCGCTCGTCGGCGAGGACGTCCTCGTCACCGGCGCCGGACCCATCGGGCTCATGGCCGCCGCCGTGGCCCGGCACGCCGGTGCCCGGCACGTCGTCATCACCGACGTCAGCGAGGAACGCCTCCGGCTCGCCCGCGAGATCGGCGTCAGCCTCGCCCTCGACGTCACCCGGAACACCATCGCCGACGGACAGCGCGAACTCGGCCTGCGCGAGGGCTTCGACATCGGCCTGGAGATGTCCGGCCGCCCCGAGGCCCTGCGCGACATGATCGGCAACATGACGCACGGCGGCCGGATCGCCATGCTCGGCCTGCCCGCCGAGGAGTTCCCCGTCGACTGGGCCCGCGTCGTCACCTCCATGATCACCATCAAGGGCATCTACGGACGCGAGATGTTCGAGACCTGGTACGCCATGTCGGTGCTGCTGGAGGGCGGCCTCGACCTCGCCCCCGTGATCACCGGCCGGTACGCGCACCACGAGTTCGAGGCCGCCTTCGCCGACGCCGCGAGCGGCAGGGGCGGCAAGGTCATCCTCGACTGGACCGCCTGAGCCGTCCGGCCGCGCCCTCCCCGCCGGACCGCCCGAGCCGCCCGGCCCTCCCACCCCCCAGGAGCTGTCATGTTCGACTCCGTGCGCGACGATCTGCGCGCCACCCTCGACGAGATCCGCGCCGCCGGGCTGCACAAGCCCGAGCGGGTCATCGGCACCCCGCAGTCCGCGACCGTCGAGGTCACCGCCGGCGGCCGTCCCGGCGAGGTGCTCAACTTCTGCGCCAACAACTACCTCGGCCTCGCCGACCACCCCGAGGTCCTCGCCGCCGCCCACACCGCGCTGGACCGCTGGGGCTACGGCATGGCCTCCGTACGCTTCATCTGCGGCACCCAGGAGGTGCACAAGGAGCTGGAGGCCCGGCTGTCGGCCTTCCTCGGGCAGGAGGACACGATCCTCTACTCCTCCTGCTTCGACGCCAACGGCGGCGTCTTCGAAACCCTCCTCGGCCCCGAGGACGCCGTCATCTCCGACGCCCTCAACCACGCCTCCATCATCGACGGCATCCGCCTCTCCAAGGCCCGCCGCCTGCGCTACGCCAACCGCGACCTGACCGAGCTGGAGGAGCGCCTCAAGGAGTCGGCCGACGCCCGGCGCCGCCTCATCGTCACCGACGGCGTCTTTTCCATGGACGGCTACGTGGCGCCGCTCGCGGAGATCTGCGATCTGGCCGACCGCTACGACGCCATGGTGATGGTCGACGACTCGCACGCCGTCGGCTTCGTCGGCCCCGGCGGACGCGGCACCCCCGAGCTGCACGGCGTCATGGACCGGGTCGACATCCTCACCGGCACCCTCGGCAAGGCCCTCGGCGGCGCCTCCGGCGGCTACGTCGCCGCCCGTGCCGAGATCGTCGCCCTGCTGCGCCAGCGCTCGCGCCCCTACCTCTTCTCCAACACCCTCGCCCCGGTGATCGCCGCGGCCTCGCTCAAGGTCCTCGACCTGCTGGAGTCCGCCGACGACCTGCGCGTACGGCTCGCCGGGAACACCGAGCGGTTCCGCCGCCGGATGACCGAGGAGGGCTTCGACATCCTCCCCGGCGACCACCCCATCGCGCCGGTGATGATCGGCGACGCCTCGGTGGCGGGCCGCATGGCGGAGCTGCTGCTGGAGCGCGGCGTGTACGTGATCGGGTTCTCCTACCCGGTCGTGCCGCAGGGCGAGGCCCGTATCCGCGTCCAGCTCTCCGCCGCCCACTCCGAGGCCGACGTGGACCGCGCCGTCGACGCCTTCGTCGCCGCCCGGACGGAACTCGACGCGGAGCGCGCGCCTGCGGCCTGAGGTCCGCCGCGTGGGGGTGCGTCCACGGCGTGAGGCGGCCGGTCCGCGCGATCGAGCGCGCCTCGGCGCGGTCTCAGGTCGGGGGGCGCACCCTCCGACCTGAGACAATCGGTCCCGTGATCGAAGCACGGCGGCTGCACATCCTCCGTGCGGTGGCGGACCACCGCACGGTGACGGCGGCTGCCGCCGCGCTCTACCTCACCCCCTCGGCCGTCTCCCAGCAGCTCAGCGCCCTGGAGCAGGAGACCGGCCACCGCCTGGTCGAGCGCGGCGCCAAGGGCGTCCGGCTGACCCCCGCCGGGGAGATCCTCCTCACCCACACCAACGCGGTCCTCGCCCAACTGGAACGGGCCGAGGCGGAACTCGCCGCCTACGGCTCCGGCGCGGCCGGCACGGTCACCGTCGCCTCCTTCGCCACCGGCATCGCCTTCGTCGTCGCGCCCGCGCTGACCCGCCTCGCCTCCTCGGCACCCGGTATCCGCATCCGGGTCCGCGACGCCGAGGGCGACGCCAGCCTCCCGATGGTCCTGGACCGGCAGGTCGACGTCGCCGTCGCCGTCGAGTACCGGGGGGCGCCGCCCGCCGACGACCCCCGGCTGACCCACGTGGCGCTCTACGCCGAGCCGTTCGACGCGGTCGTCCCGGTCGCCCACCGGCTGGCCGGCGCCGGGCGGGTGCCGCTCGCCGAACTGGCGAAGGACCCGTGGATCGGCCCCTACCCCGGCAATCCCTGCCACGACGTGGTGGTGCTGGCCTGCGAGAACGCCGGTTTCCAGCCCCGCCTGGAACACTCCTCCGACGACTTCCGCGCCGTGGTCTCCCTCGCCGCCGCCGACGCCGGGGTGGCCCTCGTACCGCGCTCGGCGCTGCGCGGGATGGACCTGACCGGCGTGGTGGTCCGCCCGGTCGACGGGACGGCCCCCACCCGCCGCGTCTTCGCCGCCGTCCGCCGCGGGGCGGAGGGGCATCCGCTGATCCGGCCGGTCCTGGAGGCGCTGGAGTCGGCGGCGGACCGCTGAACACCGTCGGCTGACGGGCCGGGCGGGGTGCGCGCCGCAGTGCCCCGCCGGGCTCGCCGCGCCCCGCCGCCGCCCCGCAGGCCCAAGCCGTGCTCGCTCGCCCGGTGCGTCCCGCCCCGCCGTGCCCCGTACGCACCGCACCCCGCCGCCGTTGTCGGTGGTGGCGGATACCGTGCGGGACATGCCCGATGCCGACGCCGTACGCCGTATCGCCCTGTCCCTGCCCGACACGGCGGAGAAGACCGCCTGGAGCATGCCCACCTTCCGGGTCGCGGGCAAGATGTTCGCCACCCTGCCCGAGGACGAGACGTCCATCGCGGTGCGCTGCCCCAAGGAGGAACGGGACGAACTCGCCCTCGCCGAGCCGGAGAAGTTCTGGATCGCCGGGCACGAGGCCGGCTTCGCCTGGGTGCGGGTGCGGCTCGCCGCCCTCGACGGCGAGGGCGAGTTGCGCGACATCCTCGCCGACTCCTGGCGCCAGGCCGCCCCGCCCCGACTGCTGGAGGTCCATCCTCGCCTGGGCCTGCCCGCCGACGAGTAGGAAACCCCTTCGGGAGGCGCGGCGGGCCGTGGCATGATCCCAGGGCGCGGGGGCCGGGGGAGCGACGGGGGGAAGCGGAGGACGAAGGTGAGCGGGACCTCGGGGGTGGGGGAGGGGCAGCGTGAACGCCCCGTCTGGTCACGGGACTTCGGCCTGTTCTTCGCGGCCCGCGCGATCGCCCGGCTCGGCGACACCATGCTGCCCGTGGCGCTCGCCGCCGGCCTGCTCCAGCACGGGTACGGTGCGGGCGCCGTCGGCCTCGCCATGGCCGCGACGGCCGCCGCCTTCGCCGGGCTCGTCGTCTTCGGCGGTGTCATCGCCGACCGGTTCAGCACCCGCCGGCTGATGATCGGCGCCGACCTGGCGCGGCTCGGCACCCAGTCCCTGGCGGCCGGGCTGTTCTTCTCCGGCCACGTGGTGCTGTGGGAGATCTGCGCCATCGGCTTCGTCAACGGCATCGCCGGCGCCGTCTTCCAGCCCGGTGTCGCCGGCACCGTGACCCGCCTCGCCTCCGACGTCCAGGGCGCCAACGGCGCCATCCGCGTCGCCGAGTCCGCCGCCCAGCTCGCCGGTCCCGCCACCGCCGGGCTCCTGGTCGGCTTCGCCTCGCCCGGCGGTGTCTTCGCCGCCCACGCCGCCACGTACGGCATCAGCGCCCTGTGCCTGCTCCTGCTCCGCCTCCCCGGGCCCCCGCCCGCGCCCCAGGGAGGCACCGTGGGGCTCGGTGCGCGCACCAGGGAGTTCCGGGCCGATCTCGCCGAAGGCTGGCGGGAGTTCACCGCGCGCCCGTGGCTCTGGGGCGTGATCGCGGTCTGGGGTGTCTACATGATCGCGGTCTGGGGGCCGACCGTGCCGCTGGTGGCGGCCGAGGTGGTGCAGCGGCACGGCCCGCGCGCCTACGGCCTGGTCAACTCGGCGCTGGGCGCGGGCACCGTCGTCGGCGGGCTCCTCGCCCTGCGGCTGCGCCCGCGCCGGATGCTGCGCGCCGGTGCCCTGGCCCTGTTCGGCTTCGCCGCCTTCCCGGCGAGCGTCGGCGCGGGGCTCGGCGTACCGGCCATGGCCGCCGGTGCCGCCGTCGCCGGGGCCGGCATGTCCTTCTGGGGCGTGATGTGGGCGACCAGCGTGCAGACCCAGGTGCCGCCCGACGTGCTCAACCGCGTCCACGCCTACGACGTCGCCGGCTCCCTGGCGATGATGCCGGTCGGCCAGGCCCTCGCCGGCCCCGCCGCCTCCGTCCTCGGCGCCGGCGAGGTCCTCTTGGTCTCCGGTGCGATGAGCCTCGTCGTCTGCACCGGCCTGCTCCTGATACCGGCGGTGCGCTCACTGGTGCGGGCCGACGCGCCCCCGCCCGCCCCGGCCCGCACGGCGGAACCCGGCCGGGGGGCGGCCCCGGCCGGGAAGCACTGACCCGGGCGGCTCAGCGCCCCGGGCCGAGGAAGGCGCCGATACGCCGCCGCAGCGACCCGGCGTCCAGCCCGTGGGCGGCGACGTGCTCCTCCAGCCGCCCGTAACGCCGCAGCTCGCGGCGGCCGACGCCGAGCCCGAGCACCCGGTGCGGTACGTGGGACAGGGCGTCGTTCACCACCGCCGTGGAGGTGCCCGCGAGGTACGGCTCCACCAGGACGACGTCGGTCCCGGCCGCCCGCGTGGCCCGCTCCAGCGCCGCCGTGTCGAAGGGCCGTACGGTCGTCGCGTACAGGACGGTCACATCGAGGCCGGAGGTGGCCTCCAGCACCTCGTCGAGGACCGGTCCGACGGCGAGGACGACCCCGGAGCGGCCCTCGCGCAGGGTGCGGAAGCGCTGCCCGTCGACCGGGCGCCCGGCGGCGTTCGACTGCGCCGACAGCCGTACGTACACCTTGTCGTCGCCGGCGGCGACCGCGTGCCGCAGCAGTGTCTCGGCCTCGTCGGGGTGGCCCGGCACGTGCACGGTCCAGCCGTCCAGGGTGTCCAGCAGTGCCACGTCGCCGGGGGCCATGTGGGTGAAGCCGCCGGCCGGCCAGTCGAAGGACGCGGCGGCGCTGACCAGGACGGCGCCCGCGTCCTGGTGGCCGAGGTCCAGCTTGAGCTGCTCGAAGGGCCGCTCGACGAGGAAGCTGGCGAAGGTGTGCACGACGGGCCGCATCCCGGTCAGGGCCAGTCCCGCACCGGCCCCGACGAGCAGTTGCTCCCGGATGCCGACGTTGACGACCCGGTCGGGGTGGCGGCGCGCGGCGTCGGTGAAGGCGTCGGCGCCGATCTCGGCGAGGACGACGGCGACGCGGGGGTCCTCGTCCAGCAGCCGGGTGACGACCGGCCCGAAACGGTCACGCATGGTGTCCATGAGGTTCCTTCCTGGGGCGGGGGAGCCCGCCCGCGGCGGCTCAGACGGCCTTGGGCTCCACCCGGGCCACCACGGCGTGCGGGCGTCCGGGGTGCGGGGCGGTGAAGGCGGCGTACAGCGCCTCGTGGTCCCGCCCGTCGACCGTGACCACGGACCAGCCCGCGGCCTCGAAGCGGGCGGCGAGTCCGCCGGGCCGGGCGTGGCGGGCGGAGGCGTTGTCGACGACGACGGTGTGCAGCCCCTCCAGTCCGGCGGGCCCGGCGAAGGCGATCGCCTCGTGGTTGCTGCCCTCGTCCAGCTCGGCGTCGCCCACCAGCACCCACACCTTGGCGTCGTCGTACCCCTGGGCCCGCAGTCCCAGCGCCGACCCGACCGCGATCGGCAGCCCGTGTCCGAGGGAGCCGCTGCCGATCTCCACCCCGGGCACCAGCGTGCGGTCGGGGTGGTGGCCGAGCGGCGAGTCGAAGGAGCCGAAGCCCGGCAGCCACTCCTCGGGCACGAACCCCTTGGCGGCCAGCACCGCGTAGTACGCCATCGGGCCGTGCCCCTTGGACAGCAGGAACCGGTCCCGCCCCGGATCGTCCGGCCGCCCCGGCGCCACCCTCAGCACCCGGTCGTAGAGCACCCACAGCACGTCCAGCGTGGACGTTGCCGCGGGGCCGTGCTTCTCGTCGCCGGTCATCAGCGACATCAGCGCGGGCAGGTCGGCGTACCCGTACGTCCGCCCGCGTTCCTCGGTGGTCGTCATGGTGACGATCGTGCAACCTCGACCGAAGTCGAGGTCAAGCGCCACACGCCGGGAAAGCGGTGCGCGACCACCTGCCCGAGTGCGGTATGGTTTTCCTGCACGTAAGGCCAGGGGAAACCCCAGGTCACACGGGCAACGGGACGTGGCGCAGCTTGGTAGCGCACTTGACTGGGGGTCAAGGGGTCGCAGGTTCAAATCCTGTCGTCCCGACGGGAAAGCTCCGGTGAGACGGCAGATCTCACCGGAGCTTCGTCGTTCCCGCCCGGCGCGGGGGCCTACCGTGCGGTGTCCGGGGTCCAGCGCAGGGTCATGTCGGGCAGGTTCTCCATGTTGCGTCGGCCGTCGTCGGTGTCGACGACGGTGAAACCGTGGTGCGCGTAGAACGCGCGGGCGTCGGTGTTCTGCTGGAAGACGTGCAGGGTCACCCCGTCGGGGCTGTGCCGCCTGACCTCGTCGAGCAGGAGCGTGCCGATGCCCTGCCGGCGGAGGTCCGGGCGCAGATAGAGGTGGTCGAGCAGGTCGCCGTCGAGGGCCGCGTAGCCGGCGATCTCCGCATCACGTACGGCGACCCAGACGCGGCACCGCTTGAGCAGGACGTCCCGGACCCACCGGGTCACCTCCTCGTGGCCGCGTTTTGGCGGGGGCAGGTAGGGCATGGTCGCCGCCCGGGAGTCCAGGTGGATGCGCGCGATCACCGCCGCGTCCGCCCGGTCCGCGCATCGGGTCCGCGTCCCGCCGTCATCACTCACGCCGGGAACCTACAAGGCGGACGGCGCCCCGATCCAGCGGTTTGCGGTACACGGTGCCGTTCGGCGGGGGTTTCGGGGCCGGCCGGGGTCAGCTCGGGCCGGTGGCTTCCGGGGTGCGTACGCCCGTGTAGGCGCGGGCCAGCCAGCGTTGGAGGTGGGGGGCCTGGGCCAGCAGGCCGCGGTGGACGCGGACGGCGTGGTGGTGCAGGGCCTCGGCCACCGGCGCCTCGACGGCCTCGCGCCGCCAGACCAGCAGGTGCCGCTGCCACAGGGGGTCACCGGCCAGCGGCTTGACCAGCACCCCGTCGATGGGGCACACGGTGGGCTGGACGGCGGTCACCCCGAGGCCCTGGGCGATCATCGACTGCAACTGGTCGAGTACGTGGAACTCGTGCGTGTCCGCCGGTGTGAACCCCGCGGCCCGGCAGGCGTCGTAGAAGGCGCCGGGCCACCCCACCCCGTCGTCCGGGGAGACGAACCAGGTGTCCTCCGACAGCTCCTCCAGCGGCACCTCGACCCGGTGCGCCAGCGGATGCCCGGAGTGCAGGGCCACGAAGACCGGGACGGTGCTGAGGGCGCGGTGGGCCAGGGCGGGGGAGCAGCGCACCGGCAGCCCGGGGTAGTCGACGCCCAGCGCGGCGTCGATCTCGCCGGACTCCACCATCCTGAGCAGCTCGCCCGTGGCGTACACGCTGCACACGGAGACGGTGAGGTCCGGGCGGGCCTCGCGGAGGGCGTTGAGCAGCGCGGGCACCACCGGGGTGTTGGTGACGCCGAGCCGGAGCCGTCCGGCCTCCGCCGTCGGGCCGCCCTTGCGCCCCCGGCCGAGGGCGTCGGCGCGGAGCAGGATCTCCCGGGCCTCGCTCACCACCTCCGCGCCGTAGGCGGTCAGCTCCACGCCCCTGCTGCCGCGCAGGAAGAGCCCCTCGCCGAGCAGCCGCTCGATGCGCCGCAACTGGGTGCTCAACGCGGGCTGCGTGTAGCCGAGCGCCGACGCCGCCCGGCCCACGCTCCCGGAATCCGCGATCGCGCACAGCACCCGCAGGTGCCGCAGTTCCAGTTCCATCGGTACACCTCGTCGGGGGCGGAAGGCACAAGGCATCGGGCGGTGGGCGTCGGGCGGTGGGCGTCCCGCGGGCGCGGGCGGGCGGTGACGGGGGTCCATTATGCGGGTGGGGCGGTGCCGCGCGGCCCGTGGCGGTCCCGTCCCGCCGGGCCGGCGGGGGTACCCGCCGGCCGCGGGCCCGGACGTTATGACCGGGCCCCTCCCTCTCCTATGGCCCCGCCCGTTGTCCCGGTGGTCCGGTCGTGGAAACCTCCACACCGCGCCCTGTCCGCCCCGGCGGACGTCGAAGCGCCTCACCGCCGAGGAGAGACACCATGCCCCACACCCGGGTCGGCTTCACCGTCGAAGCGACCGCGGCAGCCGTTCACCGTGCCCGGCACCGTGTCTCCGCGGCGGTGCGGGCGTGGGGCGGACCGCCCGACGACGATCTGGTCTTCCGCCTGGAACTGGTGGCGTCGGAACTCCTCACCAACGGTCTCCGGCACGCGGACGGCGGCCCCATGACCGTCGAGCTGACGCCGGAGGAGGACCACGTCGTCGTCGGCGTCTTCGACGGCTGCCCGGTCCTGCCGGGGCCCTCCGTCATGGAGACCGACGACGACCGGGGGCGGGGCCTGGCCCTCGTCGAGGCCCTCTGCCTCTTCCAGGGCGCGGAGCGCACCGCCCTCGGCAAACGCTGCTGGGCGGTCCTCCCCCGGGCCACGGCGCCCACCCCGGCCGGGCGTTCACCCCACGCCGGGCGAAGCCGCGCCGCCCCCGAGGACGCGGCGCGCTGGTCGGTGACCCCCGCCGGCCGGCGGCTGCTGGCGACCCTGTTCCCGGCGACGTCCCCGGCCGAACCCCGGTGAGCGCGGCCCGCGTGCCTCGCCGCCGTCCCCCGAAGACACGGCCCACGGCGGCGACCGCCCCACCCGGCAGCGGCCGGCCGCACCCCGCGCGGCTCACGACAGCGCGCGCACCACGACTCATGGCGAAAGCGCCGACGGAAGGGCAGGACCGCATGCGCGATACGGACCAGGACCACGGTGAAGTGCCGGCCGGGCCGGCCGGCCCCTTCGAGGGCGGCTGGGCGGAGACGGAGCTGAGGCCGCCCCTCGCGCCGGGGGCGGCGTACGCGGCCAAGCGGCGCGCGGCGCTCTCCGAGCGGTTCCCCGGCGAACGGATCGTCGTCCCCTCGGGCGGGCTCAAGGTCCGGAGCAACGACTTCGACCACACGTTCCGGCCCCACTCCGCCTTCGTCCACCTCACCGCCGACCAGGGGACGCGGGCGGTCCCCGACAGCGTCCTCGTCTTCGAGCCCACCGGACGCGGGCACGAGGTCACCCTCTTCACCCGGCCGCGGTCACCGCGCGACGGGGGGCCGGACGGCACGGAGTTCCACCGCGACCGGCGGCACGGCGAGTTCTGGGTGGGCCGCCGCCGGACCCTCGCGGAGACCGCGGAAGAACTCGGCGTCGAGGCCGCCGCACGGGACGCGCTGGAGCGGGCCCTGCGCGAGAACGCGCCCACCCGCGTCCTGCGCGGAGAGGACGCCCACGTCGACGCGCTGATCCCGCCGGCCCCCGAGGCCGACGCCGAACTGGGCGCCTTCCTCTCGGAGTCGCGCCTGGTCAAGGACGACTGGGAAGTCGGGCAGATGCGCGTGGCCGTGGACTGCACGGTCGCCGGTTTCCACGACGTCGTCGGCGAACTGCGCCACGCCACCCGCCTCGCCCGCGGCGAGCGCTGGATCGAGGGCACCTTCAACCGCCTTGCCCGGCTGGGCGGTTACGGGCTGGGCTTCGAGACCATCGCGGCGGCCGGGGCCCACGCCTGCGTCCTGCACTGGCAGCGCAACGACGGCCCGGTGCGCGACGGGGACCTGCTCCTGCTGGACGCGGGAGTGGAGGCCGACTCCTTCTACACCGGGGACATCACCCGGACCCTGCCGGTCGGCGGACGCTTCACCGATGTCCAACGCCGGGTCTACGACTTGGTGTTCGCCGCCCAGTCGGCCGGTATCGCGGCGCTGCGGCCCGGCGCCCGGTACGGAGCCTTCCACGACGCCGCGATGCGCGTCATCGCCGAAGGGCTCGACGCCTGGGGCCTGCGGCCGTACGGCAGCACCGCCTCGACCTCCCCCTCCGAGCTGTACCGCAGGTACACCGTCTGCGGCTCCGGCCACATGCTCGGGCTGGACTGCCACGACTGCTCCGGTGCCCGCGAGGAGACCTACCCGGGAGGTGCGCTGGAGGCCGGCCATGTCCTCACCGTCGAACCGGGCCTGTACTTCCAGCCCGACGACCTGACGGTGCCCGAGGAACTGCGCGGTATCGGCGTACGGATCGAGGACGACTTCCTCATCACGGCCGACGGAGCCGTGTGCCTGTCCTCGGACCTGCCGCGCGGCGCCGACGAGGTGGAGGAGTGGATGGCGTCGCTGCGCTGACGCCGACGGCCCGACCGGGCCCGTACCGATGGCGGTTGCGCGGGCGTGGAGGCCAAGAGGCGAGGAAGCAAGGGCCGTACCGACAGCGAAACGTGACATTGTATAGTGGGGAGGTCATCGGGCTGGACGGACGGAGGAGCGGGGATGTCTCATCTCGAACCGCAGATGATCTCCGTCCAGACCCATCTGCGCGACCAGGTCGCCAACGCGCTCCGGGCGGCCCTCATCGCGGGCGAACTCCGCCCGGGTGTCATCTACTCCGCTCCCACCCTGGCGTCGAAGCTGGGCGTCTCCGCCACCCCCGTACGCGAAGCCATGCTGGACCTTGCCCGGGAGGGCCTGGTCGAGGCGGTGCGCAACAAGGGGTTCCGGGTCACGGAGATGACCGAGCAGGACCTCGACGAGTTCACCGAGATCCGCACCATGCTCGAAGTCCCGGTCGTGGGCCGCGTCACCGCGACCGCCACCGTCGAGCAACTGGAGGCTCTGCGCGCCCCGGCGCAGCAGATCGTGGCGGCGGCGCGGGCCCACGACGTCCTCGCGTACGTGGAGGCCGACCACCGCTTCCACCTGGAGCTGCTGGCCCTCGCGGGCAATCGGCACCTGGTGACGGTCGTGTCCGACCTGCGCAAGCGGTCCCGTCTGTTCGGTCTGGCCCGTCTGGACGAGGCGGGGCGGCTGGTCGCCTCCGCCCAGGAGCACGTCGAGTTGCTCGATCTGATGGTGGCCGGCCGGGTGCGGGAGGCGGAGGAGTGCATGCGCCGTCACCTCGCCCACGTCCGCACCCTGTGGGCCGACGGCCGAGCGCACGCCGAGGACCGGGAACCGGCCCTGCGCGCGGGCGGCCGGTAGCCCGTCGGGCCCTGCCCCTGGGCGGCGTACCGCCACCCGCGTACGCGATGACGCCCTGACGGCCCGCCTCTTCCCCCTCACCGCCCGTGCCGTACGGCGGTGTCGCCCGCCCGTGCCCGGACGCCGGGCGGCGTGACGGCCGGGCCGTCCTCGCTCTTCCCCGCACCACCCGTGAAGGCCCCGACGCCCGTCGGCTCCGGCCGACTCCCCGCGCGGACCAGGCACTTCGTGCTGCCGCGCCGCCAACTCCAGACGCTCACCGACGGATTGGCAACCCCAGCTCCATCCGGATGTCTTCCCTGAGCCATGTCACCTGTGCAATGGTACATGGCACAGGTCGTGGGCATGCCAAGCAAGGCATCGGCTCCGTGCTCCCGTCGGTCGACGGCACGGGCCCTCCCCGCTCCACGGCCCCCTCCACCCCCGGAGACCGCGCGTCGCGTGGTCCGACCCCTCATGGAGGCACAGTGAGAACGACACTTCTGCGCAGAGGTCTGGGCGCGGTGCTACCGCTGGCCCTCGCCCTCTCCCTCGGCGCCGGCCTGCCGGCGCAGCCGGCCGGCGCCGTCACCGGGGACGCCCCGGCACCCACGGCCGGGAGCGAGCGGCACGACGGTCCCCCGCCCGTCGCCGGCTCCGCCACCGCCGAGGGCGAGCACGTCGGCGCGGGCCGCCGGAAGGTGTCCCAGCTCCCGCCGCTGGCGGCGAGCAAGGACGCGCTGAAGGAGTCCTACGGCCGCCACGACGAACTGCCCGCCCGCCCCTCCGAGTCGGCCGGGTCCACCGCCCGGGGCACCGACGGCGGGAAGGCCGCGGCAGCCGCCTCGTGCGACGTCTCCGACTTCACCGGCCGCACCGGCAGCGCCCTGGTGCGGCAGATCAAGGCGTCCACGACCGACTGCGTCAACACCCTCTTCGGCCTGACCGGCGGTGACGCCCGCCAGGCGTTCCGCGAAGAGCAGATGACCACCGTCGCCTACGCCCTGCGCGACGGCTCCGCGTCCTATCCCGGCAACGCCACCACCGGCATGCCGCAGCTCGTGCTCTACCTGCGCGCGGGCTACTACGTCCAGTACTACGACGCGGACGCCGTCGGCCCCTACGGCGCCTCCCTGCGGACCGCGATCCGTTCGGGTCTGGACGCCTTCTTCGCCGGCGCCCACTCCCGGGACGTCAGCGACGCCAACGGCGAGACGCTGGCCGAGGCCGTCATCCTCATCGACAGCGCCGAGGAGAACGCCCGCTACCTGTACGTCGTCAAGCGGCTGCTGGCGGAGTACGACGCCTCCTGGAACTCCTCCTGGTGGATGCTGAACGCGGTCAACAACGTGTACACCGTGACCTTCCGCGGCCACCAGGTGCCCGAGTTCGTGTCCGCCGTCCAGGCCGACCCCGGCCTGATCGACGCGCTGTACGGCTTCGCCAAGGGCCACCTCGGGCTGCTCGGCACCGACCAGTCCTACCTGACCTCCAACGCCGGACGCGAACTCGGCCGGTTCCTCCAGCACTCCGCGCTGCGCTCCACGGTCCGCCCGCTCGCCACCGGCCTGCTCGACTCCAGCTCCCTCAAGGGCGTCACGGCCCCGCTCTGGGTCGGCGTGGCCGAGATGACCGACTACTACGACAAGGCCAACTGCTCGGCCTACGGCACCTGTGACCTCCAGGGACAGCTCGCCCGGGAGGTGCTGCCGGTGACCCACTCGTGCGGCTCCGGCATCACCATCCGGGCCCAGCAGATGACCTCGGGCGACCTGGACTCCACCTGCGCCGGCCTGCGGAACCAGGACGCCTACTTCCACGGCATCGTCCGCGACAGCGGCCCGGTGGCCGACGACGACAACACCACCATCGAGGTCGTGGTGTTCGACTCCAGCACCGACTACCAGACCTACGCCGGGGCGATGTACGGCATCGACACCAACAACGGCGGCATGTACCTGGAGGGCGACCCGGCCGCCGCCGGCAACCAGCCCCGCTTCATCGCCTACGAGGCCGAGTGGCTGCGGCCCGACTTCCGGATCTGGAACCTCAACCACGAGTACACGCACTACCTCGACGGCCGCTTCGACATGTACGGCGACTTCGCCGCCAACATCACCACCCCCACCGTCTGGTGGATCGAGGGCTTCGCGGAGTACGTCTCCTACTCCTACCGCGGCGTCCCCTACACGGAGGCGATGACCGAGGCCGGGCGCCGCACCTACGCCCTGAGCACCCTCTTCGACACCACGTACAGCCACGACACCACCCGCGTCTACCGCTGGGGCTACCTCGCCACGCGGTACATGCTGGAGAACCACCGGTCCGACATGGACACCGTGCTCGGCCACTACCGGTCCGGGAACTGGGCCGCCGCCCGCACCCACCTCAAGAACACCATCGGCACCCGCTACGACGACGACTGGTACACCTGGCTCGCCGGCTGCGCGGCCGGCACCTGCGGCGAGGGCACCACCCTCACCGAGTGCACCGGCACCGACACCAGGGAACTGGGCCGGAACTGCCGGCGCGGCGGCCAGAAGGCCACCACCGGGAACTACGCCTACCTCTACCTCCACGTCCCCGCCGGCACGGGCAAGCTGGAGATCACCACCTCCGGCGGCACCGGTGACGCCGACCTGTACTACGGCCGCGACGGCTGGCCCGGCACCGGCAGCCACACGCAGCGCGCCACGGGGGCCGGCAACAGCCACACCCTCACCGTCGACGCCCCGCACGCGGGCGCGCACTACATCAGCCTCCACGCGGTGAGCGGCTTCGACGGGGTCACCGTGACCACCCGCTACTGACCCGCACACCGGAACGACGGCACGGCCTCGGCCCGGGGCGGCGGCAGGAACACCACCGCCGCCCCGGGCCGGGGGCGTGCCGCACCGCGGACGGCACGGCACACGCGTCGGATCAGAGGGTGAAGCCCGCCGGGTAGGGGTCCGACGGATCGAGCAGGTACTGCGCGGTGCCGGTGATCCAGGCCCGGCCGGTGACCGACGGCAGCACGGCCGGCCGGCCCCCGACCGTCGTCTCGCCCAGGACCCGCCCCACGAACCGGGACCCGATGAACGACTCGTTGACGAAGTCGCCGCCCACCGACAGCCGCCCGCGCGCGTGGAGTTGGGCCATCCGGGCGCTGGTGCCGGTGCCGCAGGGCGACCGGTCGAACCAGCCCGGGTGGATCGCCATGGCGTGCCGCGAGTGCTCCGCGGTCGATCCGGGGGCCTCCAGGTAGACGTGGTGGCACACGTCGATCTCGGGACGCTCCGGATGGGACACCGGGTTCTGCCGGTTGATCGCGTCCATGACGGCCAGCCCGGCGTCGAGCAGCCGCCGCTTCTCCGCCCGGTCGAAGGGGATGCCGAGGTCCTCGGTACGGACGAAGGCGTAGAAGTTGCCGCCGTAGGCGATGTCGTAGGGCACCGCGCCGTGCCCGGGGACGTCGACGACCTGGTCGAGGGCGTGGCAGTACGACGGCACGTTCTCCAGGGTGACCGACTCGGCGCGGCCGTCCCGCACCCGTACCCGGGCCGTGACCAGCCCCGCCGGGGTGTCGAGCCGGACCAGGGTCTCCGGCTCGACGGGCTCGACCATCCCGGTCTCGACCAGGACCGTCGCCACGCCGATGGTGCCGTGCCCACACATCGGCAGGCAGCCGGAGACCTCGATGAAGAGCACCCCGAAGTCGGCGTCCGGCCGGGTCGGCGGCTGGAGGACGGCCCCGGACATCGAGGCGTGGCCGCGCGGTTCGCACATGAGCAGGGTCCGCAGGTGGTCGCGTTCCGCGACGAACCGCCGCCGCCGCTCGGCCATGGTCGCCCCGGGCAGGACGCCCACGCCTGACGTGATCACCCGGGTCGGCATGCCCTCGGTGTGCGAGTCGACGGCCTGGAAGCACACGGTCGAGCGCATCCTCAGCTCACCCCGGCGTCGACGAGGGCCTGGGTGGCGGCGCGTACGATCGCCTCCGTCTCCAGGCCGAGCGGGGTGCGCGGCGGGCGGCAGACGCCCCCGCGGCGGCCGGTCATCTCCTGGCCGATCTTGATGGCCTGGACGAACTCCGTCCTGCTGTCCCAGCGCAGCACCGGGTGCAGACGGCGGTAGAGCGGCAGCGCCGTCTCCAGGTCACCCCGGACCGACGCCTCGTACAGCGCGAGGCAGTCCCGGGGGAAGACCTGCGCGTAGCCGGCGACCCAGCCCTTGGCGCCCGCGAGGCCGACCTCCAGCACCGTGTCGTCGGTGCCGATCATCAGGTCGAGGCCGGGGGCCAGTTCGGAGATCGCGTAGCAGCGCCGGACGTCGCCGGAGAACTCCTTGACCCCGACGACGAACCCCTCGGCGTACAGCTTCGCCAGCAGTTCGGGGCGCAGGTCGACCTTGGTGTCGATCGGGTTGTTGTACGCGGTGACGGGCAGGCCCGCCGAGGCCACCGCGGCGAAGTGCTCCAGGACGGCCCGGTCGTCGGCGCGGTACGCGTTGGGCGGCAGGCACATCACGGCCTGGCAGCCCGCGTCTCTGGCGAACAGGGCGTGCCGCCGGGCCTCGACGGCACCGTAGGCACCGACGCCCGGCATGACGGTGAACCCCTCCGGGGCGTGGGCGACGGCCGTCTCGACGACCCGGTCGCGCTCCTCGTCCGTCAGGGTCTGGTACTCGCCCAGCGAACCGTTGGGGGCGACGCCGTGCATGCCCTCGGCGGCGAGCCGGGCGACGCTCTCCCCGTAGGCGCCGAAGTCGACGGTGAGGTCGTCGTGGAACGGCAGGCTGGTGGCGACGATGACGCCGTGCCAGGGCTTGCGGGTCTCGCTCATGAGCACTCCTTGTCGGTTCCACCGGTGTCCGTCGCCGCCGACGGACGGTCATCGAGATCGGCGAGCGCGCCGAGGGTCAGGGGCGTGGCGACCAGGCGTTCCGCGGGGGTGTAGGCGCCCTCACCGGCCGCGAGGCAGTGCACGGCCGGGCCGCACATCCGCCCCTGGCACCAGCCCATGCCGGCCCGGGTGAGGTGTTTGACCTGGCGGTGGTCACGGGCGTCGTCGTCGGCGCGGGCGGCGCGGACCGTGCCCGCGCTCACCTCCTCGCAGCGGCACACGACGGTCTCGTCGGTCAGCCACGACGACCACGCGGGAGGGACGGGGTGGGCGAGGGCCAGCGCACGGGCGAAGGCACGGCCACGGGCCACCGCTGCCCGCACCCCGGCCCGGCGCGCGGGCCCGAGGACGGAGGCGGCGCCGGAGTCGGCGAGCACCGACTCGGCCGCGAGCCGCCCCTCGGCCAGCGCGAGCGCCGCCCCGCCCACCCCGCACGTCTCGCCCGCGGCGTAGAGGCCGGGGACGCTGGTGCGCCGGCCGTCGTCGACGGCGACGACCGCGTTGCCGTCCGCCGTCTCCGTGAGCCGGCAGCCGAAGGGCAGGAGCAGGTCCAGTTGGGGCACGAACCCCCAGCCCACGCCGACGGCGTCGACCGCGGCCCGTCGCTCCGTCCCCGGGCGGGGGCTGCCGTCGGCGGCGAGCGCGGCGATACGGACCGACGTCACCCGGTCGTCCCCCTCGGCGGCGACGATCGCCGTGCGCGGGCGGACCCGGACGCGGTGACGCGCGAGCGCGGCGGCGTACCCCGCCCCCTCGGCCCACTTGCCCGGATTGCGCAGCAGCGCCCCCGGGTGCCGCAGCCAGGCCCCGGGGTGGGCCGCCTCGCAGACCGCGACCACCTCGGCCCCGCGCGCCGCGAGGGCGGCGGCCACCGGCAGCAGGAACGGGCCCGTACCGCCGAGCGCCACGCGGCTCCCGGCCACGACCCCGCCGCCCTTGAGCAGCGCCTGGAGGCCGCCGACGGTGAGCACGCCCGGCAGGTCCCAGCCGGGGAAGGGCAGTTGACGGTCATAGGCCCCGGTCGCCACGAGCAGCCTCGGGGCGCGCAGCACCACGGTCCTCTCGCGCGGCGGTGTCCGCCGGTCGACCGCGTGGACCGCGAATCCGCCGTCCTCGTGGACCGCCGACCACACGTGGTGCGCGAGGCGCGCATCGAGCCGGCCCGCCTCCCGGCCCGCCGACAACGCACCGCACAGGGCGCGGTGTTCACGCAGCCGGTGGTGCAGGTCGTCGGTCGGGATCGCCGCACGCGCGTGCTCCGGCGGGTGGCGCCAGAACTGGCCGCCGACCGTGGTGCCGGAGTCCACCAGGGCGACGCGTAGCCCCCCGGCCAGGGCCGTGACCGCGGCGGCCATCCCGGCGGGACCCGCGCCCACGACGACGAGGTCCGCCGGCTCAGTCATCGTCGCCCTCCCCGGTCGTGACGGCCATCCCCGCGCGCGCCGGCACCAGGCAGGCGCGCTGCCCGGGGACGCCGTCGACCGCCACGAGGCAGTCGAAGCAGACGCCGATCCCGCAGAAGACGCCGCGCGGACGGCGCCCGGTCCGGGTGGTGCGCCAGGCGACCCGGCCCGTGGCCACCAGGGCCGCGGCGACGGTCTGTCCCTCGACGAACCGCACCGGCTCGCCGTCGACGCTGAACTCGCTCATCCGGAGCCACCTCCCGAGCGGAGGAAACGGCCGGGGAGAAGGCCGGTGTGCGCGGCCGGATCGGCGCCGTGCCAGGGCCGGCCCAGCAGGTGGGCGGTGACGAGCGCGCCGGTCCCCGGGGCGAGGCCGATGCCGGCCCCCTCGTGACCGCACGCGTGGACGACCCCCGGCGCCCGTGGGTCGGGGCCGACGACCGGCAGGTGGTCCGGGCAGTACGGCCGGAAGCCGCGGTACGCGCGGAGCAGGTGCACGTCGCGCAGGAAGGGGAAGAGCCGGCACGCCCGCGCCGCCAGTTCGGCGACCACCGCGGTGCTCATCGTCGAGTCGAAGCCGACGCGTTCCCGGCTGGCGCCGATGAGGAGGGTGCCGCCGCGCGTGCCCTCCACGACGCAGGAGGTCTCCAGCCCGGCGTCGCGGGAGGCGACGGCGGCCACGTAGTCGGCGGAGTAGACCTTGTGCCGGACCATCGGCGGCAGCGGCTCGGTCACCAGGACGAAGCCCCTGCGCGGATGCACCGCGACGGGGGCGCCGAGCCGGCGGCCCACCTCGCCGCCCCAGGTGCCGGCCGCGTTGACCACGGCGTCGGCGGGCAGGACCGCACCGGCCGAGGTGCGGACGCCGGTGACGCGGCCGGCCCCGCCGGTCACCGCGCCGGTGACCTCGCCCCGGTGGACGCGCGCGCCGCGCCGGACGGCGGCGCGCAGCAGCGCGACCGCCGCCACCACCGGTTCCACCTGGGCGTCCTGCGGGTAGTGGACGCCGCCGGGGATGCCGGGGGCGAGGTGGGGTTCGAGGTCCCGCACCCGGTCGACCGGCTCGGCGCGGACCCCGGCCGCCTGCTGCCGCAGGGCGAACTCCCCGAGCGCCGCGAGACCTCGGGCGTCGCTCGCCACGACCAGTCCGCCCTTGGGCTCCAGCCCGAGCGAGGCCGCTCCCAGCTCCCGGCCGGCCTCGTCCCACAGGGTGCGGCTGAGCCGCGCCAGGACGAGTTCGGGGCCGGGTTCCTTGTCGGAGAGGAGGACGTTGCCCTCGCCGCGGCTCGTCGTTCCGGCCCCGGTGGGAGCGCGGTCGACGACCGTGACGTCCAGACCGGCCGACGCGGCGTGGAAGGCACAGGCGGTGCCGACGATGCCCGCGCCCACGATGACGACCTTCAGGGCCACCAACTCCCCCCTGCGCCCTGTGCAATGTCACATGACATGACTGAGGGTATACACGCGGTCGCCGACAGGACAACGCCTGCCGCACGGTGACCTTGAGCGGCGTGCGCGAGGGGGCGAGCCGGTGTCCGCGGTCCCGGCCGGGGGAGCGGCGGCCTGCCGTACGGTGGCGGTCGCCGTACGGCAGGCCCCCGGATCAGCTCCGGTTGGCGCGGCGCCGGGCCGCCAGGACGAGGCCGGTGCCGCCGGCGAGCACCGCGGCGGCGCCGATGGCCAGCGGCACCATGCCGTCGCTGCCGGTCGAGGCCAGGTCGCCGCCCGCGACGGGGGTCGAACTCGCCTCAGGCGCCGGGGAGTCCGGCGCGGCGGAGTGCGAGGGGGTGCCGGCGGAGGGGGCCGCGGCGGGCGTGGTCTCGGCGGGGGTGCTCGGGGGCGTGTCCGCCGCCGGAGGCGTCGTGCCGGGGGCGCCGCTCGGCACCTTGGGGGCGGGCGGGGTCACACCGGTCTCGGGGAGGCAGCCGCTGAAGGGGAAGTGGTGCGTCTCCGCGCCGCCCGATCCGTGCAGCGAGGCGACCCAGACCGAGCCGTTGACCGGCGCGGCGGTGCCCAGCTCCAGGTGGGCCCGGGGCGCGAGGACGCTGCCCGGCCAGGCCGCCTTGCTGCTCTTGGTGACGGTGCGGGCCTCGGGGAAGTTCCACAGCAGCCGGGCGCGCACAGCCCCGTCGGCGGCGCTCTGGAGCTTGTCGTCCAGGACGTAGGAGCCGCCGCCGGAGAGGAGGAAGCCGGTGGTGCCGGCCTTCGCCATGTCGTAGTCGGTGCCGCTGACGTTGACGACGGTGGTCGCTCCGGCGGGCACCTTCAGGTAGATCTCCTTCGCCGCCTCCAGTCGGCCCGCCGTCACGGAGAAGACGTTGCGCGTGGTGTCGCTGCCCGTGAGGGTGAGCTTGGACCCCTCCGTGGTGACCGTGGTGCCCTCGGTGGCCGGCTCCTCGGCGAGGGCCGCGGAGTAGGCCCGGAGCTTGGCGAACTCGCCGTCGAAGTCGATCAGGTCGGCCTTCTTCCGGAAGGTGCCGGCGTGCAGCTCGACGGCCCGGCCCTTGACCTCGCCGCCGACCACGGCGTCGCCCTTCATCACCGCGGTGACGGCGCTGCCGCTGACCAGGTCGCCCCGGACCACCAGTGCCGCCCGGCCGGGCAGGGCGGCGACCTCGCTCTCGGTGAGTTCGTTGCCGACGCTGAAACCGCGGCCGAAGTCGGCGTTGCCCCCGACGGCGACCGCGCCCTCCGCGTCGGGTGCGTGGACGTCGTCGCCGAGGACGAACTCGCCGTACCCGCCGGCGACGCCGAAGACGTCGGTGCAGACGGCCGGTGCGGTGGGGGTCGCGTGGGCGACGGGGGCCGCGAGGCCGAGGACGAGGGACCCGCCGAGCACGGCGGCAGCGGACATGCGCATGGGTGGACTTCTCTCGCAACGGTGGATGTGAACGTTTTGTGAGGGCTGCACCCATGCTTGCCTGACCGAAAAACATTGGTCAAGACCAATGACCGACAAGGGAAGTACGCCCGGAGAAAGGGGAGTTTGTCCGCGTGTCGTTCCGATGGGTAGTCAGCCGACAGCCGTGCGTGGGTTCCTGACGGGAAGTCAATGGAACGCCTTCCCCGCATTCCTGGAGCCCGACGCCCGAGGCGGTCCGCGCGCGGGTGCGCGAAACGCGCGCCGGTGCCCGAGGTGACCGTTTCCCCGTGTTTCGTTTGTCGGCCTTCGGCCCTTCGCCAGGTGGATAGCCGTGTCCGCGCATCCCCGCCTACTTTGGCGTCACGAATTCCGCACCCGCCGCAAGACGGTGGCGCGGCGACGCACACAGGAGAAGACATGACCACAACCGCCCCCGGGCTTTCCTACGAGGAACTCGTCGCGGCACGCCGTGCCAGCGGTGTCGCCATGTTCAACGACAACAAGATGAAGCTCGGGGTCTTCGGCTCGAACTGTAGCCACGGCCTCATGGCGACCCATGCCGAGTCGACCTACGAGCTTTCCTGGCAGCACACCCAGAAGATCGCCCAGATCGCCGACCGGCTCGGTTTCGAGGCGATGCTTCCGGTCGCCCGCTACCGGGGAATGGGCGGCGAGACCAACTTCAACGGCTCGAACTTCGAGACCCACACCTGGGCCGCCGGACTGGCGCAGGCGACCGAGAACATCATGGTGTTCTCGACCACCCACGTGCCGACCAAGAACCCCATCGTCGCGGCGAAGGAATCGGTCACCGTCGACCACATCTCCAACGGGCGTTTCGGCCTCAACATGACCATGGGCTGGTACAAGGCCGAGATGGAGATGTTCGGCGGCACCCAGCGCGAGCACGACGCGCGCTACCGCTACGGCTCCGAGTGGATCACCATCGCCAAGCGCATGTGGACCGAGGGCGAAGGCGTCGACTTCCAGGGTGAGTTCTTCGACATCAAGGACGCCTTCTCCGACCCCAAGCCGATCCAGCAGCCGTACCCGGTGCTCGTGAACGCCGGCAACTCGCCGCAGGGCCTGGAATTCTGCGCACGCGAATGCGACTTCAACTTCATCGCCTTCGCCGACCCGGAAGAGGCGAGGGACACCGCCGCCCGGGTGCGTTCCATCGCCCATTCCCACAAGCGGGACCTCGGAATCCTCGGCTACGGCAACATCATCTGCCGCGACACCGAGAAGGAGACCAAGGCACTCCTCGACCACATCCTCGAAAAGGGTGACTGGGAGGTGGCCAAGATGGTCTCCAGCGGACTCGGCTCCGAAAGCGGTTCGTTCGACAAGATCAAGGCGCTCCAGGAGCGCTTCATCCTCGGCTACGGCGGATATCCGCTGATCGGTACGCCGGAGCAGATCGTCGAGCAGATGGCCGGCCTTTCGGAGGCCGGGATCGACGGCATGATGATCGGTTTCCTCGACTACGTGGAGGAACTCCAGTACTTCGGCGAGCGCGTCCTGCCCCTGATGAAGGAAGCGGGCCTGCGGAGCTGACCGCGGCAGGGACAGGGAGGTCTGGAATGACGCATTCTTCCGGCACGGACGTGCGGGAATACAAGGCCGTTCTCGGCCACTTCTGCACCGGGGTCACCGTGGTGACGTCGATCGATCGCGGGACTCCTGCCGGATTCACCTGCCAATCGTTCTCGGCGCTCTCCCTGGACCCGCCCCTGGTGCTGGTCTGCGTACGGAAGGAGTCCGCCACCTGGCCGGGGATCAGGCGCTCGGGGCGGTTCGCGGTGAGCGTCCTCGCCGCCGGTCAGCAGGCGGTCGGCGACCGCTTCGCCCGCTCGGGCGTCGACCGGTTCGCCGGCGTCGACTGGCGGCCGTCACCGGCCGGGATGCCGTTCATCGACGGCGCCCTGGCCTGGGTCGAGTGCTCCGTGTCCGAGGAGATCGACGCCGGTGACCACACCGTCGTGGTCGCCGCGGTCACCGCGCTGGAAGCCGGCACGGCACGCGACCCGCTGCTCTTCTACCGGGGCAGGTACCTCGAACACGAGCCGAGAGAAGCGGTGACCCGATGAGACTCGCAACCGTCTACGGAAGCCCCACCCCGCCCGGGAAGATGGCACGCGCCCTCGGGCTGATCGAGCGGGAGGCCAGGGAGCGGCACCCCGGCTGGAGCGTGGAGCGCGTCGCGCCCCGGGACTCCGCCGGCCCGGTGGTCGCCACCTGGGACGACGAGGCGGTACGGCGGATCGGCGAGGCCGACGCCGTCGTCCTGGCCTCGCCGGTCTACCGCGGATCGCTCACCGGCACCCTCAAGCTCCTGATCGACATGCTGCCCAACGAGGCACTGCGCTCGAAGCCGGTGGGAATCCTCACCGTCGCCGCCGCGCCGCACCACTTCCTGTCGGCCGAGCGCCACCTGCGGGACATCCTCGGCTGGTTCGGCGCCCTCACCGCGCCCAACAGCGCCTTCTTCGTGGACACGGAGTTCCGCACGGACGACGTGACCGACGACGTACGCGCCGCCCTGGGCGAGTTCACCGCACAGGTGGTGACGCTCGCGGAGCGCCTGGACGGCCGGGAGTTCGGCCCGGACCCGCTGACGGTCCGCTACGCGAAGAAGACCGCCGGATGAGGCGGCCGGGTGGTGCGGCACGGCTCGCCGCACCACCCGGTGACCGCCCTCGGCCCCTCTCGACCTGGAGAAAGAAGGAACGTCGTGACCAGTAACGTCGCCGAGGGCACCCCCCTCGGCCAGGAGACGGGCCCCGCCCGGCACTACATCGGCGGCGAGTGGGTCGCCTCGGCCACGACCGGCGTCTCGGTCTCGCCCGCCGACGGACGGACCCTCGGCACCTACTACGAGGTGGAGGAGTCCCAGGTACAGGACGCCATCAGGATCGCCCGGGACACCTTCGCCACCCACGCGTGGCGGACCGACCGCCAGTTGCGCGCCCGTGTGCTCAACGAGATGGCCGACCGCGTCGAGGCCGCGACCGACGAACTCGCGCACCTGCTCGCCGTGGAGAACGGGAAGATCCTCCCCGAGGCCGGCTTCGAACTGAGCCTGACCCCGTCCAAGCTGCGCTACTACGCGGCGCAGGCCCTCACCGACTCCGGGAGCGGCGGCCGGGTCCGCCCGGGGGTCTACTCCATCCTGCTCTCGGAGCCGGTGGGCGTCGCCGGGGTCATCGTCCCCTGGAACTCCCCGGTGGTGCTGTCCGTGCGCTCCTTCGCCCCGGCCCTCGCGGCCGGCTGCACTGTGGTCATGAAGATGGCCGCGCAGACGGCGCTGGTCAACACCCGGCTCACCGAACTGCTCGCGGACTGCCCGTCGCTGCCCGCCGGCGTGCTCAACGTGTTCAACGAATCCGGAAGCGTGGGCGCCAAGACCCTGGTCGCCTCGCCCGACGTGGCCGCGCTCAGCTACACGGGCAGCACCGGAGTGGGCCGGCAGATCATGACGGACGCCGGACCGACCCTGAAGCGGCTCTCCCTCGAACTGGGCGGCAAGACCCCCATGATCGTCTTCGAGGACGCCGACCTCGACGCGGCCGTGGGCACGATCGTCGCCGGGATCACCACCTTCAGCGGCCAGTTCTGCATGACCGGCAGCCGCGTCCTCGTGCAGTCCTCGGTCGCCGACGAGGTGCGCGGCCGGCTCGCGGAGGCCCTGCGCGCGGTCAAGGTGGGGCCGGGCGACGCCCCGGACTCGCAGATGGGTCCGCTGATCGACATCCCGAGCCGGGACCGGCTGGAGGCGCTGATCGAGCAGTCGCTCGGCGACGCCGAGGTCATCGTGCCCGGTGGCCGCCCCGACGACGAGAGCCTCGCCCAGGGGGCGTACTTCCGTCCGGCGCTGCTCGGGGTGCGGGACACCGACTCGCCCCTTGTCCAGAAGGAACTCTTCGGTCCGGTCGCCACCTTCGAGACCTTCGACTCGGAGGAGGAGGCGGTCCGCAAGGCCAACGCCACGGAGTACGGCCTCGCGGCCTCGGTCTGGACCGCCGACGGGGCGCGCGGGCTGCGGCTCGCCGACGCCCTGGAGGCGGGCACGGTGTGGACCAACGGCTGGGCCGTCGTCGTCGACCAGTTCGAGGAGGGCGGCTGCAAGCAGAGCGGCCTGGGCCGGCTGAACGGCAACCGGGCCGTGGCGGAGTTCCAGGAGTTCAAGCACATCGTCCAGGTGGTGTGATCCCGCCGCTCCCGCCTGACCTGCCGGACCGCACACGAGGGCGCCCGGCCCCGGACCCGCCGACCGCGGTCCGGGGCCGGGCGCCCTCATGCGTACGGTGCGCGCCGGGCGGGCCCGCGCGGTGTGCGGCCGGCCTTCAGGAGGCCCGGCTCCTGCGCAGGGTCTCCGACGGGGACTCCGCGTACACCGACTTGTAGAGCGAGGAGAACCGGCCCAGGTTGTGGAATCCGTGGGCGGAGGCGACCTCGGTGACCGTCGTCCCGGCCGAGCGCGGGTGCAGCAGCTCGTCGCGGACCCCGCGCAGCCTGAGGTCGCGCAGGTACTGCGAGGGGGTGCGGCCCAGGTGGTTGAGGAAGTGCAGTTGCAGGGTCCGGGCGCTCACCCCGGTCGCGGCGGCCACGTCGGCCGGGGTGGGGAGGTCCCCGGCGTGGTCGTGGATGTAGTCGAGGGCGCTCTTCAGCGTGCTCGGGCCGGGGGCGGGGTCGGTCCGCTGGAGCAGCGCCTGGTGCGGACCGGAGGCGGCCACCAGGAGGTTCGTCAGGATCATGGATTCGAGCTGGCGGCGGGAGTCGGCGTTGCGCGCGAGGACCCCGTCCTCGTCCCACTCCGTCCGGACGAACTCGATACAGCGCAGCAGCCCCCTGCCCGCCCGCGAGTCCAGGTCGACCACGAGGTCGAAGTCGATGGGACCCCCGACCCGGGCGCGGGTCAGGGTGGCGAGGTGCCCCTCCAGGTCGGCCCGCGGAATCCGCAGGGCGAACTGGGCGGCGTCCGCGGCCCAGGCGATCGTCTGGGCGCGGTGCGGCAGCAGCATCGCCGCGTGGGCCATGCCCCGGGTCATGCCCCGGTCCCCGTTCTCCCGGGTGACCAGGCTGCTGCCGGCGAGCGTGATGTTGATGTGGTACCAGTGCTCGCTGGCGGGGAGGGCGATGTGCGCCTCGGTGCCGTAGGTGAGGTACCCGAGGGTCACGCCACCGAGCTGCACGGCGTTGAGGCGGGCGTCGAGCCCCTTGCGGTCCACCGGGGTCAGCGTGTGCGGCTCGTACACCTCGGCCACCACGTGCTGGGCGACCTCCACGTCACGCGTACGGAGCCGACCGTGCTGCCGGAGCGGTTCGGACGATGGTGAGAACGACACGGACATCGGGACTCCCGGGCAGACGATCGAGCATCCGGCAGGCGGACTGCTGGTGGTGACTCCTGAACGCGTGGTCGCTCGCCCGGCGGCGCGGGCGACTCCTCGGACGAACCCGCCGCGCGACCGACGGACCCTTGCCCCCTATAACGTGCTCCTCGCGCGAATCGATCCCTTTCGCCCGCCCCTCCTGCCTCGGGCCGGTCCGTTCCGCTTTGTCCCCCGCTTTGTCCCCCTGATCAGCCCACGTCGGCCGGGGAGCCGCGCCGCCGGGCGCCGTCGCTCCCCACGAGGTCCCGGCGTGCCTCCCGGCAGGTCCGCAGTAACCCGTCGGCCAGCGCCTTCGCGCCGTCCGCTCCGGCGCGGACCGTGGGCAGGGCGACGGCCAGGGCGACATGCTGCCCGTCGACGAGGCCGACCGAGGCGCCGAGGGCGGTCACCCCGGGCTCGCTCTCGTCCTGGTTGAGGCCGAACCCGTCACGGCGGACGGCGTCCAGTTCGCGGCGCAGCGCCGCCAGGTCGCGGAGCCGCTCGCCGGGCAGGGGCGGCAGCCCGCCCGAGTGGAGCGCGTCGACGGCGTCCGGGTCCAGGTCGGCGAGCATGGCCTTGCCGCCGGAGGTGCGGTAGGCGGGCATGCGCACGCCGATGCGCAGCCCCACGCGCAACGACCGGACGCCCTCGATGCCGTCCAGGAACAGCACCTCGGTGCCGGAGCGCACCATGAGGTGGACCGTCTCGTTCGTCGCTCCATAGAGGCTCTCCAGGTACGGACGCATCCGGTCGGGCAGCGGTGGCGCCTGGCGCGTACCGGCGGCGAGCCACTGGGGGCCCGGCCGGTACACCCGGTCCTCGCCGCGCACGGCGAAGTCCCGGTGGCACAGCGTGGCCAGCAGCCGGTGCGCCGTGGACGGCGCCACGCCCAGTTCCCGCCCGGCCTCGGTCACGCTGAGCCGGCCGCGCTCCGCCAGCAGCGCCAGCAGGATCAGCGCGCGGTCCACCGCTTCGACGCGGTAGGAGTTCGTATTCTGCTCCACAGAAGCAGAATATGGAACCTTTCCGTCACACGCAAAGATCTGCCGGACGCGGTGCGGCGGGGCGCGACGCGCCCTCGGGGCGGAGCGGGAACGGAGCGGGAACGGAGGACGCCGTACCGGCCGCGGACACGACGGAGCCCCGGCCGCGGGAGGTCCGCCGACCGGGGCTCCACCGGCACGGGCACGCGCCCGCCGGGTCAGATCACATTGCCCACGTGGGCCAGGGCCTGCTTGAGCAGGACACCGTGGCCACCCGGCATCTCGCTCTGCACCGCCGGGGACAGCGCCTCCCGCGGGGTGAACCAGACCAGGTCCAGCGCGTCCTGGCGGGGACGGCAGTCACCGCTCACCGGTACGACGTAGGCCAGCGACACCGCGTGCTGCCGCGGATCGTGGAACGGGGTGACGCCGAGGGTGGGGAAGTATTCGGCCACCGTGAACGGCTGGAGCGAGGACGGTACCCGGGGCAGCGCCACCGGTCCGAGGTCCTTCTCCAGATGGCGCAGGAGCGCGTCCCGGACCCGCTCGTGGTGCAGGACCCGGCCGGAGACCAGCGTCCGGCTGACCGTCCCGTCGGGGCCGATCCGCAGCAGCAGGCCCACGCTGGTGACCTCGCCGCTGTCGTCCACGCGTACGGGCACCGCCTCGACGTACAGGATCGGCATGCGGGCGCGGGCCATCTCGAGCTCGTCGGTCGGCAGCCAGCCAGGCGTGGTTTCGGTCATGTCAGCCATCGCTTGATCATACTTTCAGCGTCTCGTTCTTCCTGGGCGCCGCCACGGGACTGTGACCGTCCCCACGTCGCTCAGCCGTCGTCGGTGCTCTCGCCGGGCAGGCGGTAGACCCGGCGCGCGTTGTCCCGTCCCGTCCAGCGCGCGATGCGCACCGCGTCCGCCGGGGACAGGTCGTCGGCCTCCACCCGCTCGCGCAGCAGACCGGCCAGCCCGCGCCGGAACGCCAGCGCGCCGAGGTGGTGGAACTCGGCCGGACCGTAGGCGTCGGAACTGTAGAGCAGCTTGCGGAACGGGGTGATCTCCAGCGCCTCCGCGAGGACCGCGCCCGCCCGCGCCGGCCCCACGTGGTGCAGGGTGAGGCCGACGTCGAGGTAGACCCGCTCGAAGACCACCGACAGGTACGCGGCCTGGCGCTGGTAGGGCCAGCAGTGCAGCAGCAGCACCGGGACCGTCCCCGCCGTCAGCCGCAGCCAGTCGGTCAGCAGCGCCGGGTCGGACCGGTGCAGGCGCAGGTCCCCGTCGCCGAACCCGGTGTGCAACTGGAGCGGCAGCCCCAGGTCCACCGCGGTCCACAGCAGGTGCCGTACCAGGACCGGGTCGTCCAGCCGGCCGCCGCGCGCCAGCCAGCGCCCGGCCGCCTCGGTCACCTCGGCCTGCCCCGGCCAGGACGGGTCCAGATCGAGGCCGGTGCGGTACGCGGCGACCGACTTCACGCCCACCACGCCCGGCCGCCGCACCGCCTTCCACACCGCCGCGCGGAACGCCTCGCCGTACGCGTCCGCCTCCACGCCCCCGGCGGCCACCGCCTCCGCGACCGCCTCCAGCCGCACCACCTCGTACGTCTCCGCGCCCGACGCCGCGGCCAGCTCCGCGGGCGTGGTCACGCGGTGCGGGGCGTGCCCGGTGTCCACGCAGAACGTGCCCACGCGCGAGGCGCGCAGGAACCGCCGGTTCACCTCGGCCGGCCCCAGCTCGGCCCGCCGCGCCAGGTACACGGCGGCCGGGGCGTGGCGCGGCAGGTCCAGCAGCGGGGCGCAGTGCCGGCGCACCGCGATCCCGGCGGGGGTGTCGAACGGGGACGCGTCCGGCCACGCCTCGCCCTCGGTCAGCAGGGACGCGAAGCCCTCCGGGTCCAGCGCGCGGGTGGCGGCCCCGTGGCAGTGGTGGTCCACCAGCCCCAGGCCGTCCAGCGTCTCCTCCACGGCGTCGGCGGCCATCTCAGTACACCCACCGGTACGCCGCCGCCACCCGGTCCTCGTCCAGGCCCTCGACCGCCCGGCACTCGCCCCGCCGCACGGCGATCACGGCGTCGGCCAGCACCGGCCCGAGCGCCGTGCGCAGCACCGGGTCCGCGCGGAACGCCTCCACGGACGCGGCCAGCGACCCCGGCAGCCGGCGCACGCCCCGCGCCTCCGCCTCGGCCGCGTCGAGGAGCGCCGGGTCCCCGGTCACCTCCGCCGGCAGCGGCGCCGCGCGGGCCATCCCGTCCAGCCCGGCGGCGATCACGCAGGCCAGCGCGAGGTACGGATTGGCGGCCAGGTCCACCGGCTTCACCTCCAGGTTGGCGGCCTGCTCCCGCACCCCGGCGGTCCCGGTGATCACCCGCAGCGCCGCCTCGCGGGCCTCCCGGCCCCACGCCGTGAACGCCCCGGCCCACCGGGACGGGCGCAGCCGCAGATGGCTGGCCGGGCTCGGCGCGGTCACCGCCGTCAGCGCCGGCAGCCGGGCCAGCACCCCGGCCGTGAACGACTCCGCCTCCGCGCTCATGCCGTACCGGCCCGTCCCGCCCGCGTGCAGGCTGGCGCCGTCGCGCCAGACGGACAGGTGCAGGTGGCCGCCGTTGCCGACCTCGCCCGCGGTGACCGCCGGGGCGAAGGAGACCCGCATCCCGTGGCGCCGGCCCACCGCCCGGATCGTCTGGCGCACCAGCACGCTCCGGTCGGCCGCCGCCACCGGGTCCAGCGCGCCCACCGACACCTCGAACTGGCCCGCCGCGTACTCCGGGTGGAACTGGTCCACCTCCACCCCCTGCGCCGCCAGCGCGGCCAGCAACTCGGCGGCGCAGTCGCTCAGCTCGACCTGGCGCGTCGCGCCGTACGCCGGTCCCGAGACGGCGGGCACGAAGGCCCCGTCGGGCGCGTCGTCCCGGCCCACCGCCCACTCGACCTCGATCGCGGCCTTGAACGTGACGCCGTACCGCTCGGCCGCCTCCGCCGTGATCCGGCGCAGCACGGTCCGCCCGCACGCCGGGTGCGGTGCGCCCTCCTGCGTGATCCGGTCCACCGGGGCCCACGCCCAGCCGGGCTGGGCCGCCAGGACGGCCAGGTGGTCGAGGTCGGGGTAGAGGCGCAGGTCGCCGTCGGGGGAGCCGAGCACGTCCGTCGTGACGATCGCGTCGTGGGCGAGGAAGGTGTCGAACACGGGGGACATGCCGACGCCCCAGGCCGCGGCGGCCGGGAGCTTCGCCGTGGGCACGGTCTTGACCCGGCCGATGCCGGCCGTGTCCACGTAGGCGAGGACGACGCCGTGCACGCCGTGTCCCGAGAGTTCGCCGCCGAGCGCGGTGGCCCGCTCGACGTCGCCGGGGCGCCCGCCCGGCACGGGATCGGCAAGGGTGGTCATGTCGTCCTCCTGGACGAGGTGCGGCCGGGGCGGGTGCGGCCCGGCGCGGCACGGGTCAGTGCTTCGCGGCCGGCGTGCCGCACCGCGGTACGGACGGCGGGGCGTCGGCCCGCGGACGCCGCGGCGAGCGGGGGAGGTGCCCAGGGGCGAGCGGGCGGAGCCGGTCGGGGACCGCGGCGGCCTCGTCACGGCCGCGGGAGACGGTCGGGGGCGTGGCGCGCGCGGTCGCGTACGCCGTCGCCGGTATCCGCCCGGCGCCGCCCGCGTCGGCGTGGTGCGGGGGGTGGGCCGGGGCGCGGAACCTGCCCGGGGGCCGTGCGCCCCGTTCGCCGGCGCGGCGGCGCACCGGCGGGGCCGGGCGGCCGGGGTCGGCGACCCGGTGATCGACCTCGTGGGCGGCAGCGCCGGTCCCGTGCCGCCCCCCGCGCGTGTCGTGGGCGACACGCGGGCCGTCCGCCGGGGCCCGGCTCCCGCTGCTCGCGGGCCGGTGCGCCGGGGTGCGGCTCTCGCTCACGTGTCGGCTCCTTCGCGCGCCAGTGGTCTCGACGCGCTCATTGTGCCGCCGGGTGACCGGGCTGTCCGGGTTTCGGCGCAGCTCCACCCGACGGGGTGGGGCGGGGGAGCGGTGCGGAGCGGAGGGGAGGGGCTGGGTTGCTGGGTGGCTGGGCTAGTCGGTGGGGGGATGCGGGGACGGGGTGCGGCCGGCCAGGACGGTCTGGAGACGTTCGGTGCCCTGCTGGGCGGCCTGGTGGACGGCGTCGGTCTCGCCGCCGCTGAGGCCGCCGCCGGTGACGGTGAGGGCGTCCGTGCCGACCCGGACGACGGCGACGTCCAGGGTGAGGGTGGTCGGCGTGCCCGCGGACGTGCCCCGCACACTGACGTGCACGCCCTGGCGGGCGTCGCCGACGTCCGGCACGGAGGACTCGGTCACCTGGACGGTCCGCTTCCCGCCGGAGGAGTCGGTCGCGGTGAACTGGTCGCAGGCGTCCGGCAGGGAGCCGAGCCACTTCAGCGCGTCGTCCAGCTTCCCGCGGTCGTAGGCGGCGACCTGTTCGAGCAGCCGGGACTCGCCCTGCTCGAAGCCGGTCACCGCGGACGGCCCGGACGGCTTGCCCAGCAGGTCCTCCGTGTAGAGGCCGTCGAGCAGCCGTTGGCAGTCGGCCGCCTGGGACTTGGCGGTGAGGAAGTCGGCCACGTCGACCTTGCCGACGAGCATGGTGTCCCGCCACTTGCCCGCGTCCGGCACCTGGTTCCACTGGTCCTCGATGTCGCCCTCGGTGATGAGGGCCGCCTTCGCCCCGGCCTCGGTGAGCGCCGCGGGGCTCGGGGAGGTGCCGGTGACCGGCTCGGCGGCCTCCCGCGCGGCGGCGGAGGCGGAGCCGGCGCGTTCGGCGGCGGTGTCCGCGGCGGACGGGCCGCCGTCGTCCGAACAGGCCGCCGTGGTCAGCAGCGCGCCCGCCGCCAGCGTGGAGGCGAACAGGCGGACGGGGTGGGTCGGACGACGGCTCATCGCGGGTGCCTCCCGGGAATGCGACACGGTCTTCCCAGCGCACCATCGGCCGGGGGAGGTCACCAGTGCGGCCGGGTGATCGGGTGACGGGGTGACGGGGTGGCGAGGTGGCGAGGTGGCGGGGACGGGTGGCGGGTGATGGGTGCCGGTCGTGCGACACGCCGGGAGTACGTCGGCGAGCCGGCGACACGCCGAGCCGGTGTGTCGCCGGGCCGTGTGCCGACACGCCGAGCCGACGTGTCGCCGGGCCGTATGCCGACACACCGTCCCCGCACCCCCGTGACGCCCCGCCCGCGCTCGCTCAGCGCGTGGCGCCCGCCAGGGACTCCCGCGCGACCTCCTTGTCCACCGCCGCCCGCACCAGCGCGGCGGCGAGGACGGCCGGGTCGGTCTCCCCGGCCAGGGCGACGAGGCGGTCGGGGTCCTCCGGCAGGTCCAGGCGGCCGGCGCCCTGGAGGGCCTTGCGGTCCAGGTACGGCGCCACGTCCGGCCAGACGCCCTGGGCCTCGCGCAGGAAGATGTCCGCGCCGGTCGGCCCCACGCCGGGGAACTCCTGGAGCAGCCGGCGGAGCGCGGAGACGTCGCCGTCCGCCTCCTCGCGCAGCCGGCGCAGGTCGCCGCCCCAGCGGTCGTCGAGGAGCCGGGCGGCGTCGCCGAGCTGGGTGGCGGTGCGCTCGTCGTAGCGCCGGTAGCCACCGCGGCCCAGCGCGTCGACCCGCTCCTGCCAGTCGGCGTCCGCCATGCGGTGCGGGTCGCTCAGCCCGGCCTCGTGCAGGGCGCGCGCGGTGGCCAGGGCGATCGAGCCGCGGATGCGGGCGCTGAGCAGATGGGCGAGGACCAGCAGCCGGTACAGCGGCTGCGGGGTGTCCTTGAGCCGGATGCCCGCCTCCTCGGCGTACGTCCGGCCGTGCGTACGCAGGAGTTCCCGCATGACGTTCTCGGCGCGGGTCACGGCTGCGGCTTCAGCGGGTCGTGGCCGATGGTCATCAGCCGGTGCCTGCGGCGGGTGTCCTCGGACTCCGGTTCGTTCTCCAGGTCGGCCTGGGTGGTGATCGTGTCCACGACCCGGCGCATCACGCGCAGGTCGTCCTCGGTCAGGTCCATGCGCCGCTTCTGGAGGATGGCCAGGACGTGCTGCCCGGTGGGCGAACCGGCCTCGTCGGGCAGCGGCTCCACCTCTTCCCGGGAGTCGCGTACCCGCAGCCAGGAGGCGAGTTCCGCCGAGGTCATGTTGACCACGTGGTGGAAGTCCTCCCACAGCGCGTCGAGTTCGAGGGCGTCGGTCATGCGCTGCCTCCCGGACCGTTCTCGGCGACGAACATCCAGCGGTGCTTCTCCAGCTCCGCCGTGATGGTGATCAGCAGGTCCTGGGTGACCGGGTCGGGCTCCCCGGTGGCGTCGATCCGCTTGCGCAGCCGGGCGATCGCCGTGTCCAGGGCCTCGACCATGGCCTGGACGACCTCGTCGTCGCGCACCCAGCCGTCCTTGGGGCCGCCCAGCGTGTACGCCGACGCGATGGTCTCCGGCCGGCCGTCCGGCGGTATGCCCAGCGCGGAGGAGCGCTCGGCGACCGTGTCGGCGTGGGACCGTGCCGCGGCGACCACCTCGTCCAACTGGAGGTGGATCGAACGGAAGCGCGGGCCCACGATGTTCCAGTGCGCCTGCTTCCCGATCAGGGAGAGCCCGAGAAGATCCACGAGCGTGCTCTGCAACGCGTCTCCGGTGACCTGGCGGGCCGACTCGGGAATCGTGCTCTTCACGACAGTCATACGGTGCTGCTCCTCGCGGCGGTGGGTTGCTCGGTCGGCTGCGGAGCGGCGGCGCGGTGCGGCACGTCCCCTCCACGGTGCGGCGGGTGCCCTCACCGCCACCCGGCAAACACGGGACGCGACCCGGCGGCCCCTGCCGACACCGGCCACCACCGACCCCGCCCGGGGCCTGCTGCCCGGGGCCCGCTGCCCGCTGCCCGGTGGCGGAGACGGTGCCCGGCGGCGATCTCCGCCCGGCGGCGGCGGGCGGCGATCCCCGGCGAGGATCAGCGGCCGTCGCCCCCACGGTCCGCCCCGCCGAGGACGGCGTCCAGGAACCGCGTCAGCTCCGCGAACGCCGCCGCCTTCTCCCACTCCTGGAACACCTCGTGCCGGGCGCCCGGCACGATCCGCTCGGTGACGGCGGCGCCGAGCGCTTCGACGCCTCTCCGGCTGCCGGAGAGCGGCACCAGGCGGTCGTCCTCGCCGTGGAACCAGAGCAGCGGGAGCCCGCCGAGGCCGGGACCGTTCGCCACGGCGTCCAGCGTCCGGACGAACGCCTCCAGCGTCGGCCGCTTCATCGGACCGTGCCACACCAGCGGGTCCGCCGCGTACGCCGCGCCGACCCCGGGATCACGGGACAGGGCGGCCGGGCTGACCGGCGTGTCGGGGATCTCCTCCAGGGCGAGCAGCCGGCGCGGCAGCGCCCAGTCGCCGAGGACCGGCCCGGACAGCACCAGCGCCGCGGCCTCGCCCGGGTGGAGCTGGGCGTACCGGGAGGCGATCAGCCCGCCCATCGAGTGCCCGACCAGCACCAGCGGCAGCCCCGGGTGGGCGGCGCGCGCGAGCAGCGCCACGGCGTGCACGTCGGCGACCACCTCCTCGAAGTCCTCGATCAGCACCCGCTCGCCCGCCGACCTGCCGTGCCCGAGGTGGTCGGGGGCGTGGACGGCCGCGCCGTGCGCCGCGAGGACCCGGGCGAGTCCGGCGTGCCGGGCGGCGTGCTCGCCGTAGCCGTGCATCAGCAGGGCCACGTACCGGGGCGGGGCGGCGGCGGGCCACTCGCGGACGGAGAGCCGCCCGCGGGTTCCGTCGAGGACGTGCTCGCGGGCGTCGGCCATGGGGGTGTCCTCCGGCGGGGTCGGGCGGGTCGTCCGGGATCTTCCGAGTCGTCCGGGGATCTTCCCAGGGGGCGGCCCGGCGGTCTATAGTCCAAAACTAGCAGTGCTAGTTAGGGGTCGGGGCAGACCGGCCCCGCCTCGCGGAGCCCGGTCGGGCGGCGGTGTGCCGCCCGCAGGCCCAGCGACGACGGTCAGGAGTCCCTCGTGCGTCCCGTCCATTTCGCAGCCGCCCGCCGCACCCCGATCGGCAAGCTCCGCGGCGCCCTCTCCACCGTGCGGCCCGACGACCTCGCCGCCGCCGTCGTCCGGGATCTGGTCGCCGGCGTGCCCGCGCTCGACCCGGCCCGGATCGACGACGTGTACTGGGGCGCCGCCAACCAGTCCGGCGAGGACAACCGCAACGTCGCCCGCATGGCCGCGCTCCTCGCCGGCCTGCCCGACTCCGTGCCCGGCGCCACCGTCAACCGGCTCTGCGCCTCGGGCCTGGAGGCCGTGACCACCGCCGCCCGCACCATCGCCGCCGGCGAGGCCGACATCGTGCTCGCGGGCGGCTCCGAGTCCATGAGCCGCGCCCCCTTCGTGCTGCCCCGCCCGGACGAGGCCCTGCCGCACCGCATGGAGACCGCCGACACCCGGCTCGGCTGGCGGCTGGTCAACCCGGCGATGAAGGACCTCCACGGCGTGCTCTCCATGGGCGAGACCGCCGAGGAGGTCGCCGAGCGGTACGGCATCACCCGCGAACGCCAGGACGAGTTCGCCCTGCGCAGCCACCAGCGCGCCGCCGAGGCGCGCAAGAACGGCCACTTCGACGCCGAGATCCTGCCCGTGGAACGGCCCGACGGGGTGGTCGTCGACGCCGACGAGTGCGTCCGCGAGGACACCTCCCTGGAGAAGCTGGCCCGGCTGAAGCCCGTCTTCCGCGCCGGCGGCACGGTCACCGCGGGCAACGCCTCCCCGATGAACGACGGCGCCGCCGGTCTGCTCCTCGTCAGCGAGGACGCCCTCGAAGAACTCGGCCTGGAGTCTCTGGGCCGCTACGTCGCCGGCGGCTCGGCCGGGGTCCACCCGGACGTGATGGGCATCGGTCCCGTCCCCGCCACCCGCAAGGTGCTCGCCCGCGCCGGCTGGAGCGTCGAGGACGTCGCGGAGGCGGAGTTCAACGAGGCGTTCGCCGCCCAGGCCCTGGCCTGCGTCGACCAGTTGGGCTTCGACCCGGAGCTGGTCAACCCGACCGGCGGCGCGATCGCGCTGGGCCACCCCCTCGGCGGCTCGGGCGCCCGCATCCTCACCACCCTGCTCCACCGCATGCGGCGTACGGGCGGCGCCCGCGGGCTCGCCACGATGTGCGTCGGCGTGGGCCAGGGGAGCGCGGTGCTCGTCGAGCGGGTGTAGGCGGGGCCACAGGCCGTACGGTCCCGGCGTGGCGGGATGCCACGGGGCGGGTCGGCCCGCGTGCCGGGCGTGTCGGGTGGGTTGCGCGTGCCGGGCGTGCCGGGCGTGTGCGGTGTGGGGGCGTGCCGGGCGTGTCGGGCCGGCGTCGGCGTGCGCCCCGCTCGGCGACACGGCCGCACGCCGGGCATGTCGCCGGGCATGTCGCCGGGCGTGGTGAGCGGCGGCCGGAGCAGTGAGCGGCGCCGGGAAGGGGTGAGCCGGAGGCGGGGTGCCGGCGCCGTCTCCGGACCGTCGCGGGCCCCGTCGCCGTCGGGCCAGGGCCATCAGGCGAGACGGTCCTGACGCGTCGCGTCCCATGTGCCTACGATCAGCCTCCGCATGGACACGATGACACTCTGGCACCTCACCCACTGGGAGTTCGCCGCCCTCGCCTTCGCCGCCCTCCTCGTCGGCTTCTCCAAGACCGCCGTGAGCGGCGCCAACACGGTGAGCCTGGCGATCTTCGCGGCGGTACTCCCGGCCCGCGCCTCCACCGGCATCCTGCTGCCGGTCCTGATCGCGGGCGACCTCCTGGCCGTCGCCACCTACCGGCGGCACGCGCACTGGCCCACCCTGTGGCGGCTCTTCCCGGCGGTCGGCGCCGGTGTCGTCGTCGGCACCGTCTTCCTGGTGTGGGCGGACGACGCGGCCGTACGGACGTCGATCGGCGCGATCCTGCTGCTGATGGCGGGCGTCACGGTGTGGCGCCGCCGCCGGACGGAGACGGCCGCGCGCCCCACGGAAGAGCCCGCCACCGAGCCCGCCACCGAGGCTCCCGCCGACCCCGCGACCTCCCGTTCCGCCCGCCTCAAGGCCCGCTCGTACGGCGTCCTCGGCGGTTTCACCACCATGGTCGCCAACGCGGGCGGCCCGGTGATGTCGCTGTACCTGCTCTCCGCGGGCTTCCGGAAACTGGGCTTCCTCGGCACCTCCGCCTTCTTCTTCCTGATCGTCAACGTCTCCAAGCTGCCCTTCAGCGCGGGCCTCGGCCTGATCGACGGCAACTCGCTGCTCCTTGACGCCGCGCTCGTGGTGTTCGTCGTGCCCGGCGCGTTTCTCGGCAAATGGGCTGTGAACCGCATCAACCAGCGCCTTTTCGAACAACTCGTGATCGGGGCCACCGTGGTCGGGGGCTTCCAGCTCCTGCTGCGCTGACGGCCCGTACGCTCGACGCCATGCCCCCGCACGTGCTGATCCTCGGCGGCACCACCGAGGCCCGCCGCCTCGCCGCGGCGCTGGCGGAGCGGCCCGGCGTCCGCGTCACCACCTCCCTCGCGGGCCGCGTCGGCACACCGGCCCCCCTCCCGGGCGAGGTACGCGTCGGCGGCTTCGGCGGCGCGGACGGACTCGCCGCCTGGCTCCGCGACCGGCGCGTCGACGCCCTGGTCGACGCCACCCACCCCTTCGCCGCGTCCATCACCGCGCACGCGAGTGCCGCCGCGGCGGCCACCGGCGTCCCCGCGGTGATCCTGCGCCGCCCCGGCTGGCGCCCCGGCCCCGGCGACCACTGGCACCCCGCCGGCTCCCTGGCCGACGCCGCCGCGCTGCTGCCCGCACTGGGCCGCCGGATCTTCCTCACCACCGGCCGCCTGGGCCTCGCCGCCTTCGCCCACCTGGACGGAGCGCACTTCCTGGCCCGCTCGGTGGAACCCCCCGAACCGCCCCTGCCACCGGACACGGAGATCCTGCTCGCGCGCGGCCCCTTCGACGTGGCCGGCGAGACCGCGCTCCTGCGCGCCCACCGCATCGACGTCCTGGTCACCAAGGACAGCGGCGGGGACGCCACCGCGGCCAAACTCACCGCGGCCCGCGCCCTCGCCCTGCCGGTCGTCGTCGTCCGCAGACCCCCGCCGCCCCCGGGCGCCCACGTGGTCCGCGACGTCCCCGCCGCGCTGGAACACCTGGCCCCGGTCCTGGGCGGCCCCTGACCCGCCGCAGGCGTCAGCCGTCAGCCGTCGCCGGGATGACGGCGCAACAGGTACGTGTCCATGATCCAGCCCTTGCGCTCCCGCGCCTCGGCGCGCAGCCGCTCGATCCGGGGCGCCGCCTCCGCGATCGGGCCGGAGACGAGGATCTCGTCCGGGGTGCCCAGGTAGGCGCCCCAGTAGATGTCGATGTCCTGGTCCGCGTAGTGCCGGAACGCCTGGTGCGCGTCGAGCATCACCACCACGTCGTCCACGCCCTCCGGAAGCCCCTCGGCGAGCCGCCGCCCGGTGGTGATCTGCACCGGCCGCGCCACCCGGTTCAGCCCGGTCCGGTGCCGGGCGACCAGCGAGGAGACGCTGCTGATGCCGGGCACCACGTCGTACGCGAACTCCACCGCGCCCCGCTCCAGCACCTCCTCCAGGATGCCCAGCGTGCTGTCGTACAGCGCCGGGTCGCCCCACACCAGGAACGCCCCGCTGCCGTCCTCGCCCACCTCCCCGGTGATCAGCCGTTCGTAGAGGTCCGCCCGCGCGCTGCGCCAGTCGCCGACGGCCGGGGAGTACGCCGCGCCGCCCGCGCCCCGGTCCCGCTCGGGATCGCGCACCTCGACCACGCGGTACGTCCCCTCCGGCACGTGCGTCTCCAGCATCTCCCGGCGCAACCGCACCAGGTCCGCCTTGGCCTCGCCCTTGTCCAGGACGAAGAACACGTCCGTGCTCCGCAGCGCGCGTACCGCCTGGAGGGTCAGTTGCTCGGGGTCGCCCGCGCCGATACCGATGACATGAATCTTCCGCACGCCCCGAGTCTGCCGTACGCCTCCGACACCGCCCGGGGCGGGCCGACCCGCCGGCCGTCAGCCCCGCAGCCGGGGCGCCCGCGCGCCCGCGTCCACCGTCTCGCCGCCCTCGACGTCCCCCGCGAGGCCCCGGGCCCACCGCGCGACGCCGCCGAGGTCCATCCCGTACGGGCGCTGCCGCGCCGGACCGGAACCGGCCCACTCCGTCACGGCCCCCGCGCCGCGCCGCAGCAGCCGGGCCCCGCCGACCGCGTTGCCGCGCGCCGCGTGCGTGAGGCCGACGGCGAGCTGGGCGAGCCCCCGCCACAGCTCCCGTTCGTCCGGAGGCCCGGACTTCCAGGCGTCCTCGAAGACCTCGTGCGCGTGGAACGGCTTGCCCTCGTCCAGCAGCCGCTGCGCCTCGGCCACCGTCCGCTCGGGGGGCCGCACCACGCCCTCGGGCTGCCGGGCGACGCCGTCGGCGCCGTACGGAAGCGGGCGCCCGAGCCCGTCCCGGGGCCGCGCGTTGCGCGCCCGCCCCTCGTCGTCGCGGTCCCGCGGGTCCACCGGCCGGTTCGAGGATGAGCTGTCCATGCCCCGATTGTCCCGCGCCGGCGCCCGCTTAGGCGCCACGGGGGGTGTGGGGTAAAGTGCTGTTCGCGTGATCGCGCGGCCCACCGCGCCACACGCACCGGGACGTGGCGCAGCTTGGTAGCGCACTTGACTGGGGGTCAAGGGGTCGCAGGTTCAAATCCTGTCGTCCCGACTTGCGAAAGTCGCGGATCAGGGCCGGTTCGGAGTAATCCGGACCGGCCCTCGCCCGTTCCTGGAGACCAGTTGGGGGACCGGCTTCCCCGACCGGCGTCAGTGGGGTGCCGCAGGCGTGCCGCCTCGATGGCGGTCCGCCGCTCCAGCGCGGGTCCCGGCCCTCGCTTCGTCCTGGCCCGTGCCGACGGTGCCGTCACCGGCCCCGGCGCTCCCCGGGCCGCCTCCGTTGTCAGTGCCGTCTGCCATGGTTCTGAGCATGTTCGACGGACTGCGGGACATCGACTGGGCGTCGATGGAGCACGCGTACGGCTCGGCCGAGGAGGTGCCGGCGTTGCTGCGGGCGCTGCGTTCCCCGGTCGCCGAGGAACGCCGCAAGGCCCTCGACCGCTTCTACGGCGCGGTCCACCATCAGGGCAGCGTGTATCCGCCCACGGCGGCGAGCCTGCCCTTCCTGTTCGAGCTGGCCGTCGACGCCGCCACGCCCGACCGGGCCGCCGTCGTCGCGCTGCTGGTCAGCATCGGCCGGGAGTCCCTGGAGTCGGGCTTCGAGGACGACGGCACCGAGATCGAGTACGACCCCCCGATGGGTTGTGGGCAGGCCGTCGCCTTCCTGCGCGAGCGGGGCGCGGAGTTCGCCGAACTCGCCCGCGACCCCGACCCGGCCGTGCGCCTGGCCGCGATCGGCGGGCTCGGGCTCTTCCTCGACGACGCCGACCGGGCCATCGCGGTCCTGCGCGAGCGGCTGGCCGCCGAACGCGGCATGACGGCACGGCTGCGCATCGTGGAGGCGGCGGCCACCCTGACCCTGCGCCTTCCGGCGGCCTCGCGACAGGTGGGGGACTGGCTCGCCGGGCTCGCCGCCGACCCCGCCCAGGACCCGGCGACCCGGCTCGCGGCCCTTGTCCAGCGAGCCCGCCGCGCCCCGGACGAGATCGGCGAGAACATCGTGCCCGCTGCCGTCGGGCTGCTCCGCGAGACCGCCCGCGCCATACCCGCGCGGCCGATCGCACCAGCCCCGAGCCGCGCGACGGCGCACCCGCACGAGGTCGCGCCCCAGATCGCCGCCGCCTTCGAGGATCTCGACCGGCACGCGCGCGTGTACGCACCGACCACGGCCCTGCTGCGTACGTTCCACGAAGCCCTGGGGGCCCGGGTCACCGAACGCACCGTGGTGCTGGCCGAGCAGTTGAGCAGCCCCGATCCCGGCTCGCGCCTGGACGCGGTCCGGATGAGCGGTGAGCTGATGCGCACCTGGCGCGGGGACCACACCCGGCTCCTCCTGCTGGTCACGGGCCAACTCACCACGGACGACCAGGAGATCGCCGCCGAGGCCGCGGCCGTCCTGGAGTCCTGCCACCCGATCGCCGCCCCGGCCCGGGAGGCACTCGCCGCGCACGTCGACGCCCAACGCGCGGCGCACGGCCCCGACGTATGGGCCGCACCCGACGCGCGGCTCCGCAGAAGCCACCAGGTGGCCGTCCGGGCCCTGGCACGCCTCGGCGACGCACACGCGCTGCCGAGCCTGCTGGCCGCGCTGGACAACGACGCCGACGCATGGCGTGCGATCCAGGTCGCGGGGCATCTGCCGCAGGCGGCGGACCGGTTGGTGCCCCGGCTCTGCGACCACCTGCGCCGGGTCGACCTCTCCCGTCAGTGGACCGAGATGAGCGCCAACGCGACCCTGTCCGCCCTCGCCGCGCTGGGCGACCCGGCCGCGGTTCCCGTGGTGGCGGACACGCTCGACGCCGCGGTGCGCCACGAGCGGCACGGGGTCACGCGATCGGCGCTGAAGGCACTGGGGGCGTTCGGACCGGCGGCGACCGGCGCACGGGACACGATCCGGTCGTTCACCACCGCCACGGACGCGCACGTACGGCCGGCCGCCGTCGCCGCGCTGTGGGCCGTCGACGGCGACCTGGCCGAGGTCATGCCGCTCCTGCTCGACCTCCTCGACGACCGCATCACCTTCCGGATCAGCGACGCGGCCGATCTGCTCGGAGAGATAGGCCCGCCCGCCTCCGCGGCACTGCCGCGCCTGCGGGACCTCCTGACGCACGACTACGAATGGGTGGGGGTGCCCTGCGCCGCCGCGCTCTGGGAGATCGGCGGCGAGCCTGAGGCACCGGCCGTCCTCGACGCCCTGCTCCCGGCCATGGCCCGGAACCCCGCGACGGCGAACCACGTCGTGGCCTGCCTGGACCGCATGGGCCCCCTCGCGGCACCGGCCCTGCCCCTGCTCCGCGAGCAACTGGCCCTGCCCCGGCGCGGCGGCAGGTTTGAAAACATCGACCACGACGAGGAACTCCAGCGAGCCGCCCGCGCTCTCATCGCCCGACTCGATCCCCCAACACCACCGGCGCCCGCCCCGCCAACCACCTGAGACCGCGCACCTGCGTCTCTGTTTTCGTGGTCGGACCGTCGGCATCCCCGTTTTGGCGGATTTCGCCCCGTGCGAGGCGCCTGCTGCTCCGGGGAGCGTGACGTCCGCGGGCAGCGGCGCTCACTCCGGTGCCGGCACCAGCCTCGGTACCGCCCGGACGTAGAGCAGCATGCCGATGACCTCGACCAGGGTCTGGGTGATCACCACGACCGCCGCCACGGCCAGGTCGTCGGGGAGGGCCAGGGCGAGGGGGAGGACGACCAGGGAGTTGCGGGTCGCGCCGGTGAAGACGATCGCCCGGCCGTCGCGGGGGGCCAGCCGGAAGGCGCGGGCCACCGCGACCCCGGCGAACGCCATCACCACCAGGAAGGCCACGTAGAACGGCACGACCGCGCCCACGTCGGCCAGACCGCCGCCGGTGTCCAGCTTGGGCACCTGGGAGGCCACCACCGCGAACAGGGTCGCGCACATCAGCGGCACCATCGCCGTGCCCAGGGCGTCGGCGGTCCGCTGCCCCGCCCGGCGCCGGGCGGCCCACGCCTGGGTCAGCCAGGCGAGCGCCAGCGGGATGACGATGAGGACGACGAACGCCTCGACGAACGGGCCGGCCTCCACCACGTCCGACAGCCCCGAGCCGAGGAACAGCAGCAGGTAGAGCGGGAGCAGGACCATCTGGGTGAGGAGCAGCAGCGGTGTCGCGGCGATCAGCCGCCGGCTGCCCCCGGCGAGCCCGGAGAAGACGATCACGTAGTCGATGCACGGGGCCAGCAGCACCAGCAGCACCCCGACGCGGACGGCCGGGTCACCGGGGAGGAAGGGGAACATCGCCGCGACCACCAGCGGCACCACCGCGAAGTTCACCACCAGCGCGGCGGCCAGGAACCGCCCGGCCCGCAGCGAGCGGAACAGTTCCGCCGCCGGCACCTGGAGGAACGTCACGTACAGCAGCGCGGCCAGCACCGGGTTGATCGCGTACTCCAGGCCGGGTCCGCCACCGGGAGCGAGCCGGCCGACCAGGCCGCCGGCCGCCAGCGCCCCGACGTAGAGGGCGACCTGATGGCGCTCCATGGCCGCGACCGTGGCCGCGACCGGGGCTGGGACCGGGCCGGATGACGACGACAACGGATGGGCTCCTCGTACGGGTACGGGTGACGGCGGGCGGGTGAGGGTGGACGGCGGTGGGACGGTGACCCTCGGCGTCCGGGCCGGCCGGAGGAGCCCGCCCGGCCGCGTCGTGCTCACGCCGTCGACGGTAGACGGGGTCGCCCGGGGCGCCGCCCACGGGGGTGCCCGGAGCGCCGTCAGAGACCCGGGCGGGGGTCGAAGCCGGTGTGGCCCATGCGCTTGGCCGACCACAGGCCGATGCGGTAGCCGATCCGGTTCTCCTCCAGGTACGGGTCGGCGCCCGTGATCTCGCCGATCTTCAGCAGCCGGTTGCGGAGGGTGTTGACGTGGACGTACAGCGTCGAGGCGGCTGCCGCCGGATTGGCGTTGTGCTCCAGGAACGCGTCCAGCGTCGCCACGAGCTGCGTGCGGTGGGTTCCGTCGTACTCCACCAGCGGGACGACGAAGTGCTGGACGAACGGCACCAGCCGCAGGCTCGGGACGGAGGCGAGCAGGGCCTCCAGGGTGTTGATGTCCCGGGCGTGGACCAGCCGCGCGCCGCCCCGGGCCGCCCGCAGCGCCTCCAGCGCCTCGGGGACGGCGCGGCTGAGCGCGCCCGCGTCGGGGGCGACGGAGATGCCGCAGTTCAGGTCGGTGGCGCGGATACGGTGCACCGCCGTGTCGGTGTGCGCGGTGAGCGCCATGACGACGTCGTCGAAGACGCCGACCGCCGCGCCGGTCTCCAGGGCGTCCCGGTGCACCCGCTCGTGGGCCTCCCGGGAGAACGCGGCCACCAGGACCGCGGTGCCCTCCAGCCCGCCCCGGGCGAGCAGCTCCTCGGTGGGCCGGACGCCGAGGGTGCCCGAGGCGCACCACTTCAGCAGCGCGCCCAGCTCGCGTTCGCGCAGGTCCCGTTCGCGTTCGGCCTCCCGCCAGTTGCTCACCCAGTCCACCAGGGTGCGGAACGGCTTGCCGGCCTCGATCGTCACCAGCGGCAGGGACGCCCGCCGGCAGGCGTCGAGGAGGGCCGGGGGCGGCTCGGCGAAGTGCTCGCCCAGGCCGAGGCCGAGCGCGGTGACCCGGCTGCGGCGCAGCAGCCGTACGTAGCCGCCGATGTCGTCCGCGGCGAGGACGGGCATGCCGACGGTGAGGATCAGCTCGTGGCCCTGGAGGTACGGGCTCGGGTCGTGCAGCTCGGTCGGGTACAGGTAGTGGACGGGCCGGTCCAGGTCGGCGGGGCCGACGCTGGTGCGCATGCCGAGCGACCGTTCGCCGACCAGGTCCCGCAGCGTGACCAGTCCGGCATGGGCGGTGTCGGATACCGGAGGCGTGTTCCCGGCCCCCTCGGGTGGCGGCACAACCATGTTCGTTCTCCCTGGCCAGGGCCTCGACGACCCGTGGGGCCGACCAGTCTGGCACATGCCGCCGACCCGGGGTCAGAGGCGCAGGACGAGGCGCTCGCCGGGTCGGGCCCGGGAGACGCAGATCATCATGGACCGCTGGGCGTCGCGTTCCGCCTCCGTGAGGAGGTCGTCGCGGTGCTCGGCGGCCCCGGAGACCAGTCCGGTCTCGCAGGTGCCGCAGAACCCGCTCTCGCACGAGTAGGCGACGTCCGGCAGGACCTCGCGGACCACGTCGAGGACGCTGCGGTCCGCCGGCACCTTCAGCACCTGGCCGCTCTCGGCCAGCTCCACCTCGAAGGCGCCGTCCTCCGTCGCGGCCGGGCGGGCCGGCGCCGCCGCGAACCGCTCGGTGTGCAGCACCAGGTCCGGCCGGCGGGCGCACAGCCCCGTCGCGTTCTCGATCATCGGCGCGGGTCCGCAGCAGTAGACGTGCGCGCCGTCGGGCAGCTCCGCGACCGCGGTCTCCAGGTCGGGCAGCCCGCGCTCGTCCTGGCAGACCACCTCGGCCCGGCCCTCGGGGAGCCGGGCCACCCGGTCCCCGAAGGCCATGGCGTCCCGGCTGCGGCCCCCGTACACCAGCCGCCACGAGGGGTGGCCGCGCGCGGCGAGGTGTTCGGCCATGGTCAGGATCGGGGTGACGCCGATACCGCCCGCGATCAGCAGGTGGTGATCGGCCTCGGCCAGCGCGAAGGTGTCGCGCGGCGCGGACACCTCCAGCACCGTGCCCACCCGCAGGGTGTCGTGGATCTCGCGGGAGCCGCCGCGCCCGGCGGCCACCCGGAGGACGGCCACCCGGTAGCGGTCGGCGCGGGCCGGATCGCCGCACAGCGAGTAGTGCCGGATCAGACCGGACGGGAGCCGGATCTCCAGGTGGGCGCCGGGGCCCCACGGGGGCAGGGGCGCCCCCGTGGGATCGGCGAACTCCAGGGAGACGATCTGATCGGCCTCGTAGCGGACCGAGGTCAGACGCAGTCTCACGGGCCTGGCCTCCGGGTCTTGAGGATGGTGTCCACGGCGAACTTGGTGGCCCGCCGGTAGTTGAGCGTGTAGATGTCTGCCGGGCAGGACACCTCCATGGCCTGGTCCGCGAGCGGCACCTCGTGCGGGCGCAGCCCCTCCAGGATCGGGGTGTCCTCGTTGAAGACGACCGTCTCCAGGGCGAGGATCTCGTCCGCGCTGCCGCCGGTGAAGTCCTGGTCGGTGGCGACCGCCCAGTAGATCACGCACTCGTCGTAGGAGACGGGCGAGGGGAAGTCCATCAGGTACCGCTTGCCGATCTCCGGCCCGAAGTCGTACAGGATCGTGGCGATGCCGGGCGCGTAGGAGTGGTAGTGCATCCAGGAGTCGCCCGCGCTGGAGAAGTCGGCGCCGGGCACCCGCGGGTAGTGGTACGAGGCCCGCACCTCCCGGCCCTCGCGCTCGACGGTCAGGTCGGGCACGACCGGGTTCACCTCGCCCATCGACTCCTCGTGGACGAACGGGAAGTGGGCCATGTCGCGGAAGTTCTCCGTCGCCGCCATGAAGCCGCACTTGGCCGGGATGGGCTGGGCAGCCCGCCACTCCAGGGTGAGGTCGGCGATCTCCGGCGGGTGCGGCAGGTCGAAGACCGGGTCCCCGAGACAGGTCCACACATGGCCGAACCGCTCCACGGCCGGGTAGCTGCGCACCGCCGCCTTCGGCGGTATGCGGCTCTCGCCGGCCAGGGACGGGATGTGCGAGCAGCCGCCGCTCGCCCCGTCGAACCGCCAGCCGTGGTACGGGCACTGCACCGAGGAGCCGATGACCTTGCCCATGGACAGGTCCGCGCCGCGGTGGACGCAGCGCCGGTCCAGCACGTGCGGGGTGCCGTCCTCCGCCCGGAAGACGACGAGCGGCTGGTCGAGGAGCTGGGCCGGCTGCGGGGTGCCGATGTCCTCGGAACGGGCGACCACGAACCACACGTGCCGGTAGGCCTCGCGCAGCGTCTCGGGATCGTACGTGGTGGTGCTCATCTGGATGGCTCTCCTGTTCAGGCGTGGTCTTCGGCCGCGGGCCGCGGCCGGGTGAGCGAACGGGGGGCGAGCCCCTGGGCCCGGACGTGCCGGGCGATCTCGTCGAGTCCGGCGATCCATACGTCGTCGTGCTCGCGGACCCGGGCGATGAAGTCGCGCAGGGCCGCGGCGCGGCCGGGCCGGCCGCTGAGGAAGGGGTGGTTGGTGAGAATCCACAGGCCGCCGCAGGCGCGCATCGCGTCCAGTTCGGCCTCCCACAGCTCGATCGCCTTGGCCGGCGTCTCGATCAGGCCGGTGCCGGAGAAGCCGGGTACGAAGCAGTACTGCTGCCAGTCGTCCAGCGCCCAGCTCACCGGCAGCTCCACCAGGGACCGGCCGTCGGTACCGACCGCCAGTTCGTAGGGGTGGTCGGCGTCCATGAGCGTGGAGTCGTAGAGGAAGCCGTATTCGTGCAGCAGGCCCGGGGTGCGCCAGTTCATCTCCCACATCGGGGCCCGGTAGCCGGACGGGCGGCGGCCGGTCAGCGACTCCAGCGCTTCCAGCCCGCGTTCCAGGTAGTCGCGTTCGGTCCGCTCGTCCACCCCGACCAGCGATTCGTGCAGATAGCCGTGGTGGGCGATGTCGTGACCGCCGTCGGCGACCGCCCGTACCGCGCCGGGGTGGCGGTGCGCCGTGTACCCGGGCACGAAGAAGGTGGCGGGCACCTGGAGGCCGTCCAGGATGTCCAGCAGCCGGGGCACCCCGACCAGCGGCCCATACGCCTGGTGGGACATGACGCCCATCCGGTCGGCGAGGGACGGGTCGGTGGACAGCAGGGGGGACTCGGCGTCCACGTCGAACGTGAACGCCACCGCGCAGCGCGCGCCGCCCGGCCAGGTGACCGGAACCGCCGGGGTGATCTCCGTCATGAGCCGACCGCCTTCGCGTAGAGGGAGAGGAATTCCCAGGTGACGTTGGCCGCGGCCACCGCCGTGATCTCGGCGTGGTCGTAGGCCGGGGAGACCTCGACGACGTCGGCGCCGACGACGGTGAGACCGGACAGGCTGCGGATCACCTGGAGCAGCTCCCGGCTGGTCATGCCGCCGGCCTCGGGGGTGCCGGTGCCGGGGGCGTGGGCCGGGTCGAGGACGTCGATGTCGACCGAGACGTAGACCGGGGCGTCGCCGACCCTGCGGTGGACGCGCTCGATGACCGGGCCGATGCCGTGCGTCTCGATGTCCCGGCAGTGCACGGTGGTGAAACCGAGCCGTTCGTCGTCCGCGAAGTCGGCCGGGTCGTAGACCGAGCCGCGGATGCCGATGTGGCAACTGCGCTCCGGCAGCAGCAGGTTCTCCTCGAAGGCGCGGCGGAAGGGGGTGCCGTGGGTCAGCTCCGCGCCGTAGTACGCGTCCCAGGTGTCCAGGTGGGCGTCGAAGTGGACGAGGGCGACCGGCCCGTGCACCGCGTGCACCGCGCGCAGCGCCGGCAGGGCCACCGAGTGGTCGCCGCCGAGGACGACCAGCCGGGTCCCGGCCGTGGCCAGCCGGGTCAGCGACTCCTCGATCTGGCTGATCGCGGCCCCGATGTCGAACGGGTTGCACGGCACGTCGCCGGCGTCGGCGGCCTGGCACACCTCGAACGGCTTGACGTTCAGCGCCGGGTTGTAGCCGCGGATCAGCCGGGACGCCGAGCGGATGGCGGAGGGGCCGAACCGGGCGCCGGGACGGTAGGTGACGGCACTGTCGAAGGGCACCCCGACCACGGCGATGTCGGCGTGGCCGACGTCCTCCAGCCGGGGCAGGCGGGCGAAGGTGGACCAGCCGGCGTACCTGGGCAGGACGGTGGGGTCCTCGGGTGGGACGGGAGACGAGGTGGTCACGTGTCTGCTTCCTAGGTTCGGGTGCGGAGGTGTCCGCCGTTGACGTTGATGCTCTGGCCGACGGCCGCCGCGAGCCGCCCGTCGGCCAGGACCGCGACGGTGGCCGCGACCTGGTCGGGGGTGCCGAGCCGGCCGGTGGGCACGGACCGGCCCGGATGCTCGCGGAGCGTCGCGGTGTCCGTGCCGAGCCCGGCCGCGTCGCACTCCAGCCACTCCCCGTCGACCAGTCCGGGGATGACCGCGTTGACCCCGACGCCGAGCGGGCCGAGATCGCGGGTGAGGGTCTTGGTGAGCGCGACGATCCCCCCGGCTGCCGTGGCGACCGCCGCGAGTCCCGGCCCGCCCACGTGCCACATCGACGCGGTCAGCACGATCCGGCCGCCCCCGTCGCGGGCCAGGTACGGGGCGGCGGCACCGGCGAAGAGGAACGAACCGGTGAGGGTGTCGTCGACGTGCGCCCAGAACTCCTCGGGCCCGAGGGCGGTGAGCGGCGCCCGGTGCGGCCGGGCGTGGCAGACGGCGAGGACGTCCAGGCGGCCGAGGAGGCCGGCGGCCCGCCCGACGGCGTCCCGGACCGCGTCCGGGTCCGCGGGGGCGGCGGACACCGTCCCCTCCAGGGGCCCGGTGTCCCCGGGGGCGGACCCCGGGCGGTGGTGGCCGACGACCCGGACGCCGTCGGCGCCGAGCCGGCGGGCCACCGCCGCGCCCAGTTCCGTGTCGACGCCCGTGACGAGGGCGGCTCGTGTGGTGGACATCGTCAGATCACCGTCCCGCTGTTGACCGGCAGTACCTCGCCGTGGGTGTGGACGTCGTCCTCGACCAGGTGCCGGACCAGTTCGGCCACCTCGAAGGGCTGCGCGATCCGGCCGGCCGGCAGCCCGGACACGTACTCCTCCCGCCGCTCCCAGGAGTCGGCCGGCAGCAGCGGCGTGTCGCAGGGGCCGGGGGCCACGGCGTTGACCAGCACCCCCGTGCCGGCCACCTCGGCGGCGACGCTGCGCAGCAGGCTCAGCGCCGCCGCCTTCGCCGCCGCGTAGTGGGCGTCGTTGTGCCCGCCGCCGACGGCGCGCTCGGAGGCGATGCCGACGAAGCGGCCCGAACCGCGCTCCGTCATCCGGGGAAGCGTCCCCTGCGCCAGGTGGAGCAGCCCGCCGACGTGGACCCGGAGCATCCGGTGCCAGCGCTCGGGGCTGATCTCCAGGGCGGGGATCTCCTCGTAGTGGCCGGCGCAGGCCACCGCGGCGTGCACCGGGCCGAGGGCCCGATCGATCCCGGCGAGGGCGTCGGCCATGGCCCGCGGGTCGGACACGTCGGCGACCGCGGAGTGGTCGGCGTCGGCCGCGGGCTCCAGGGCGATGGAGGCGACGGTCCAGCCCCGTTCGCGCAGCCGGTGGGCGACGGCGGCGCCGATGCCGCTCGCGGCGCCGGTGACGATGGAGGTCCGGGTGCTCATACGGGCTGCCTCTCCGGGTCGGTGTCGTCCTGCTCGGCCTGTTCGGCGGGTCCGTCGTCGTCGCTGAGGGTCATCCGGTCCCGGCGCGAGCGCAGGACGAACACGCCGGCCACGACGAGGGCGCCCATCGCCACGAAGAAGGCCCAGTTGAGGTACCAGTGCTCGGAGACGGTGCGCGGCCAGACGATGTTGGTGAACTCGAAACCGGCCCAGAGCGCGGCGAGCACCGCCACCGGGGTGCCGAACCGGCCGAGGTTCCAGGGACCGGGCGTCCAGCGGCCGGTGAGCCGCGCGATGACGCTGCCGACCAGCGGGAAGAGGAAGGCCAGGTAGTAGCCGCCCGCGGTGAAGGTGACCAGGACCGAGTAGATGTCGGTCGCGGAGACCAGGTAGACGAACATGCCCACCACGGCGGTCACCAGGATGGCGACGACGGGCTGCGCCTGGGAGACGGTCAGCCGGGACAGGTGGCGCGAGGCGGGCAGCGCGTTGTCGCGGGCGAAGGACCAGATCACCCGGGACGCCGACGCCTGGAGCGCGAGGAAACTGGCGAGGAAGCCGATCACGAACATCAGCAGCACCGGCCGCACCGCCGCCGGGCCGAGCGCGCTCTCCAGCACGTAGTAGACCGGGTCGCCGACCTCACCGGAGGTGATGGCGTCGAAGTCGGGAACGGCCAGGGTCACCGAAAGGGAGGCGAAGGCGATGACGAAGGCGATGAACAGAATGGAGAAGATCATGGCCTTGGGAACGCTGCGCCTGGGGTCCTTGACCTCCTCGGCTATCGCGCCCGCGCTCTCGAATCCGAGCAGCGACCAGCCGGTGAACGCGAGCGCCGCGAGGAACGGCCCCACGAGGTACGACATCGACCAGCCCGAGGTGAGATCGGCGCCGTGGAACAGCACGCTGAAATCCTGGTGGCGGTGGAAGAGCAGCAGATAGACACCGAGGCCCACGGAACCGACGATCTCGGCGGCGATGCTCGCCATCATCAGCGCCTTGAGCAGCCCCCGGCCCCGCACGTTGGCGAACGAGCCGAGCATCAGCACCCCGGCCGCGATCAGGCTCTGCTGCACGGCCGTCGGCGAGTCCAGCCCGGCGGCCTGGGCCACGAAACCGGCCCCGGCGTAGGCGACCGTCGCCATGATGATGACCAGCGCCCACATGTAGACCCAGCCGGCCATCCAGCCGACCGCGTCGTTGAACAGCCGTCTGCTCCACTGGTACACGGACCCCTCCAGGGGCCAGCGGGAGACCAGTTCGGCGAAGGCGAGGGCGACGAGGAGCTGACCGCAGCCGACGGCCACGAACGTCCACCAGAATCCCGGGCCCGCCGTGGACAGCGACAGCCCGTAGATTCCGTACATGGCGACGATGGGTGAAATGAAGGCGAACGCGAACGCGAACGACGACCACATCGTGAATTCCCGGCGCAACGCTCTCGGAGCGTCGCTTCCGTTTCCTGGCATCTCCACCTCCGTGCAATTTCCGGGGATTATCAGCAGCCTTTTCCGGCCATAACAACGGCCGGGGCGGCAACCGGTGGGAACGCACAGCGGGGACGTGCCGGGGTTGTGGGCGGGCCCACTCTCGGGGGGCGACGTCTTGCGGAAAGCGGCGGGGCACGGGCCATCCGGAACCGACGGTTCAACCGCGGGCCGCGGGGCGGGGGCTCGCCGGGTGGGGGCGGGACAGCGGGTCCCGGCGTTCGGCGGGGGACGGTGCGGTGCGGTGGGTCCGGCCGTCAGCCTGCGCCGTGGGGGGCGCGCAGCGCCGCGCGCAGGAGGGCGGCGGTCTCCGGGTGGGGGCCCTTGTCGGCCCATTCGAGGGCGGTCAGCCCCGTGCCGTGGTCCTCCCGCCGGCGAGGGTCGGCGCCGTGGTCGAGCAGGGCGCGTACGGCCTCGGTGTACCCCCAGCAGGCGGCCCCGCACGGGGGGAGGCCCTCGGAGCCGGTGCCGCTCTCGGTGTCGGGCGAGGCGCCCGCCGCCAGCAGGAGCCGGACGGTCTCCGCGTCCCCCTGCACCGCCGCCTGGTAGAGCGGCGTCGTGCCGTCCGCGTCCGCCGTCTCGGCCGGGGCGCCGGACCGCAGCAGCGCGCGGACCCGGGCGGACTCGCCGAGCAGCGCGGCCGACACGAGCCGCGCCGACAGCTTCTCGCGCCGCCGTCTGTTCACGCGCCGAGACTACCGGTGCCCCGGTCAGCTCCGGACCGGACCGGACCGGAGCGGGCCGGGGCCAGGCCGCCGGGTCAGGGTCTGACGAGGAGTTCGAAGTCGAAGGAGTAGAGCGAGGCGCGGTAGACGTGGGTGCCGTACTCCACCGGACGGCCCGTGACGTCGTAGGCCGTGCGGCGCATCGTCAGCAGGGCCGCGCCCTCCTTCTCGTCGAGGCGTCTGCCCTCCTCGCGGGTGGCCGAGCGGGCGCCGACGGTCTGGCGGGCGCTGTGCAGGGTGATGCCGGCCGCGCGCAGCAGCCGGTAGAGACCGGTCGACTCCAGCCGGGTGTCTTCCGCGTCGAGCAGGCCGGACGGCAGGTAGTTGCAGAGCAGCGCCACCGGCCGGCCGTGGGTCAGGCGCAGCCGCTCCAGCACCGTCACCTCCGTGCCCTCCGCGAGCCCGAGGGCCGCCGCCGGCCCGGCCGGTGCCGGTACGGACTCCTGCCGCACCAGTCGCGTCGCCGGGGCCTGCCCGGCCGCCTCCAGGTCGTCGTAGAGGCTGCTCAGTTCCAGCGGGCGGCGGACCCGGCTGTGCACCACCTGGGTGCCCACCCCGCGGCGGCGCACCAGGAGCCCCTTGTCGACCAGGGACTGGATGGCCTGGCGGACGGTCGGCCGGGACAGGCCGAGCCGCACCGACAGGTCGACCTCGTTGCCCAGGAGGTTGCCCGGGGCGAGGATGCCGCGTTCGATGGCGTCCTCCAGTTGCCGGGCGAGCTGGTGGTAGAGCGGCACCGGGCTCGCCCGGTCCAGGGTGAAGTCGAGCGAGCCGAGCGCGGGGGCGGTCGCGGCGCGTGCGGAGCCGCCGTTCTTCGCCATGGACGTACCTCCCACTGGGAACGGACGGGGACTCAGAGGTGGCGGCGGCGGTCCGCGACCGCCCGCTCGTAGCGCGCGCGGGCCCCGGTCGCGGCCTCGCGGGCGGAGACCTCGGCCACCGGCACGTCCCACCACGCCTCGGCCGGCGGGGCCGTCGGCGCCGGGTCGGTCTCGACGTACACGCACACCGGACGGTCCATCGCTCGGGCCTCGCGCAGCGCCGCGCGCAGTTCGCCGGTGGTCCGGGCGCGCAGCACCGTCATCCCGAGGCTGGCCGCGTTGGCGGCGAGGTCGACGGGGAGCGGGGCTCCGGTGAAGCCGCCGTCGCCCGAGCGGTGGCGGTAGTCGGTGCCGAAGCGTTCGGCGCCGACCGCCTCGGAGAGGCCGCCGATGGAGGCGTAGCCGTGGTTCTGGATCAGGACCATCTTCACCGGCAGTTCCTCCTGGACCGCGGTGACGATCTCGGTCGGGTTCATCAGGTACGTGCCGTCGCCGACCAGCGCCCACACGGGGGTGCCGGGCGCGGCCTGCTGCACGCCGAGCGCGGCCGGGATCTCGTAGCCCATGCAGGAGTAGCCGTACTCCAGGTGGTACTGGCGCGGGGAGCGGGCCCGCCACAGCTTGTGCAGGTCGCCGGGGAGCGAGCCGGCCGCGTTGATCACCACGTCCTCGTCGCCGACCACCTCGTCCAGCGCGCCGAGCACCTGCGTCTGGGTCGGCACCGCGCCGTCGTCGCCGGCGCGCAGGGCGGCCTCGGCCACCGCGTCCCAGCGCTCCTTGCCGGCCCGGTACTCCTCGGCGTACGCGGGCGCCACCCGGTGCCCGGACAGCTCCCGGGCGAGCGCGGTCAGGCCCGCCCGCGCGTCGCAGACCAGGGTGCGGGCGGCGAGCTTGTGGGCGTCGAAGGCGGTGATGTTGAGGTTGAGGAACCGCACCCCGGGGTGCTGGAAGAGGGTGCCGGAGGCGGTGGTGAAGTCGGTGTACCGGGTGCCGACGCCGATCACGAGGTCGGCGGTGCGCGCCAGGTCGTCGCTGACGGCGGTGCCGGTGTGGCCGATGCCGCCCAGGTCGGCCGGGTGGTCGTGGCGCAGGGAGCCCTTGCCGGCCTGGGTGGAGGCGACCGGGATGCCGGTGGCGTCCACCAGCGCCCGCAGCGCCTCCTCCGCCTCGCTGTGGTGGACGCCGCCGCCCGCGACGATCAGGGGGCGCTCCGCGGCCCGGATCGCCCGGACCGCGTCGGCCAGTTCCGCCGGGTCCGGTTCGGGGCGCCGTACGCGCCAGACGCGCTCGGCGAAGAACTCCCGCGGCCAGTCGTACGCCTCGGCCTGCACGTCCTGCGGGAGGGCGAGGGTGACGGCGCCGGTCTCGGCCGGGTCGGTGAGGACCCGGACGGCCTGGAGCGCGGAGGCGATCAGCGCCTCGGGGCGGGTGACGCGGTCGAAGTACCGGGAGACCGGCCGCAGGGTGTCGTTGACGGAGACGTCGCCCGCGCCGGGGTGCTCCAGTTGCTGGAGGAGCGGGTCGGCGGCGTGGGAGGCGAAGTAGTCGCCGGGCAGCAGCAGGACCGGGAGGCGGTTGATGGTGGCGAGGGCGGCGCCGGTGACGAGGTTGGTGGCGCCGGGGCCGATGGACGTCGTGACCGCCTGCGCGGAGAGCCGGTTGAGCTGGCGGGCGTGGCCGACGGCCGCGTGCACCATGGCCTGTTCGTTGCGGCCCTGGTGGAACGGCATCAGGTCGGCGTACTCGACGAGGGCCTGGCCGAGTCCGGCCACGTTGCCGTGGCCGAAGATGCCCCAGGTGCCGGTGATCAGCCGGTGGCGTACGCCGTCGCGCTCGGTGTACTGGGCGGCGAGGAAGCGCACCAGGGCCTGGGCGGTGGTCAGCCGGTGGGTGGGCTCGGGCATGGGGGACCTCACGGGGACGGCGGGGAGTAGAGGGGGAGGCGGGGGTCGACCGGCTGCTCGGGCCACGTCTCGCGGACCCAGGCGTGGTCGGGGTGGTCGCAGATCAGCCAGGCGCGTTCGGTCTCGGGGCCGGCCATGACGTTGAGGTAGTACATGTGGTGGCCGGGTACGGCCATCGACGGCCCGTGCCAGCCGTCGGGGATGAGGACGACGTCCCCGTCGCGCACCTCGGCCAGCACGTCCGTGCCCCGGCCCTGGCCGGAGGGGGAGACCCGCTGGTAGCCGAGGCCGGGGATGCCGTCGTGGGCGGCGAACTCGAAGTAGTAGACCTCCTCCAGCACGGACTCCTCGCCGGGGCGGTGCTCGTCGTGCTTGTGCGGCGGGAAGGAGGACCAGTTGCCGCCCGGCGTGATCACCTCGACCGCGATGAGCTTGTCGCACTCGAAGACGCCGGCGGCGGCGAAGTTGTTGACCTGCCGGGAGCAGGAGCCGGTGCCGCGCAGCTCCACCGGTACGGCCCTGGCGGGCACGTACCGCGCGGGCAGGCGGCGGTCGCAGCGGGCCCCGGTGAGCGCGAACCGGCCGCCGTCGGCCGAGGTCACGGTGGTCCGGGCGTCGCGCGGCACGTACGCGAAGTCCGTGACGCCCTCGAACACGCTCGTCCGGCCGGTGAGTTCGAAGTCGGCGGGGCCGTCGACGCCGGTGGTGGCGACGGTGCAGCCGCCGGTCAGCGGGAGGACGATCCACTCGCTGTCGCCGCTGTGGAAGGTGTGTTCGCCGCCGGGCTCCAGATGGAGCACGCGCAGGCTGGAGTGGCTCCAGCCGGCCCGCTCCGGTGTCACGTCGACGGCGTAGGCGCCGCTCGCCGCCCGGCCCGCCGGAAGGTGGTGGGTCATCTCGCTCCGTCTTTCTCGTATGCCTGCGTGGTGTCTCTTCCCCGGCCGCGCCGCCGGGCCCGCCCGGCGGGCTCCGGCCGTACGCCGCTCCGGTGAACCCCGGCACCGGGCCGGACCGGGGCCGGGGCCCCCGCCCCGGGTACGTCCCTCACAGCAGCCCGACCGCCGTGTCCACCGCCTCCTCCACCGTGCCCTCGGCCGGGTAGAGCAGGGAGCGGCCGACGACCATGCCCTGCACGGTGGGCAGCCGCAGCGCCTTGCGCCAGCGTTCGTAGGCGGCGGCCTGCCCGCCGGGGCCGCCGCCTATGTCGCCGCCGAGCAGCACGGCCGGCAGCGTCGACGTCTCCAGGACCTCGCCCATGTCCTCCGGGTCCTCGGTGACGGGCAGTTTCAGCCAGGTGTAGGCGGAGGTGCCGCCGAGCCCGGAGGCGACGGCGATGGACCGGGTCACCGCCTCCGCGGACAGGTCGTTGCGGACCGCGCCCCCGGTGCGGCGGGCGATGAACGGCTCGACGAAGACCGGCAGTCGGCGCTCGGCCATCGCGTCGACCGCCCGCGCCGAGGACTCCAGCGTGGCGAGCGAGCCCGGGTCCTCGTAGTCGATGCGCAGCAGCAGCTTGCCCGCGTCGAAGCGGAGCCGGGCGATGTCCTCGGCGCGGTGGCCGGTGAAGCGGTCGTCCATCTCGAAGGCGGCGCCCGCGAGTCCGCCGCGGTTCATCGAGCCCATGACGACCTTGTTCTCCAGCGCCCCGAGCAGCAGCAGGTCCTCCAGCACGTCGGCGGTGGCGAGCACCCCGTCGACGCCGGGCCGCGACAGCGCGGTGCACAGGCGTTCCAGCAGGTCGGCCCGGTTGGCCATGGCGAGCCGGCGGTCGCCGACGCCGAGCGAGCCCCGCGCCGGGTGGTCGGCGGCGACGATCATCAGGCGGCCGGAGTCGCCGATCAGCGGGCGGCGCACCCGGCGGGCGGCGGCCTCGGCGATCGCCTCCGGATGCCGGACGCGGACCGCGGTGAGGTCGGGGATGCTGAGGGACACGAAGGGGCTCCGTTCAGGGAGTGGCACGCGCGAGGAGGTCGTCGATCTCGGCCGGTGTGGGCATGGCGGAGGAGCAGGCGAGGCGGGAGGCGACGAGCGCGCCGGCCGCGTTGGCGGAGCGCATGGTGCGCTCCAGGTCCCAGCCGGAGAGGAGTCCGTGGCAGAGCGAGCCGCCGAACGCGTCGCCCGCGCCGAGGCCGTTGACCACCTCGACCGGCACCGGCGGCACCTCGGCCGACGTCCCGTCGCGGTGCACGGCGAGGACGCCCCGGGGGCCCTGTTTGACGACGGCCAGTTCCACGCCGGCCGCGAGCAGGGCCTCGGCGCAGGCGCGGGGTTCGCGTACGCCGGTGGCGATCTCGCACTCGTCGAGGTTGCCGACCGCGACGGTCGCGTGGCGCAGCGCCTCGGCGTAGTACGGGCGGGCCTGGTCCGGGTCCTTCCAGAACATGGGCCGCCAGTCCAGGTCGAAGACGGTGGTGCCGGCGCGGGCGCGGTGGGCGAGGGCGGCGAGCGTCGCGCCGCGGCTCGGCTCCTCGCAGAGGCCGGTGCCGGTGATCCAGAAGACGCGGGCCGCGGCGATCGCGGCGAGGTCCAGCTCCTCGGCGTGGATCTCCAGGTCGGGGGCCTTGGGACGGCGGTAGAAGTAGAGCGGGAAGTCGTCCGGCGGGAAGATCTCGCAGAAGGTGACCGGGGTCGGCAGGCCGTCGACCGGGGTGACCCAGCGGTCGTCCACGCCGAACTCCTTGAGGGCCTGGTGGAGATACGTGCCGAAGGGGTCGTCGCCCGTCCGGGTGATGACGGCCGTGGTGCGGCCGAGGCGGGCGGCGGCCACGGCCACGTTCGCGGCCGAGCCGCCGAGGAACTTGCCGAAGGTCTCCACCTGGGAGAGGGGGACTCCTGTCTGCAAAGGGTAGAGATCAACCCCGATGCGACCCATCGTGATCAGATCGAAATGCTGCGCTGACTCGGTCATGTGCGACGCTCCTGAGGCTGGGCGGGGGCCTGCCGCCTCTCAGGTGTAGGACCCCGGGGCCGACCCTGTCAATAGTTTGTAGTTACATAAGGACATGCTAGTGAAGTGATGTCTTGACAAAGTATTGACAGCGGGCGCCTCAAGGGCTTGTATCCGGTCCCAGCGCAACAGCCTTTTTCCCCTGGCACACGGTCTCCCGTCGCACAGTGAGGTACAGGAAAGATGGTCCGCTCGTCGCACCCCCGCTCCCGCCGAATCGCCCCCGCAGTGGCCGTGTTCGCGGCCGCCGCACTGACCCTCGCGGGCTGCTCCAGCAGTTCGGGCGGGAAGAAGTCCGAGGAAGGAGGCTCCACTTCCGCCGCCGGCACGGCGGACACCCCCCGGATGACGGTCGCCCTCGTCACCCACCAGGGGCCGGGTGACACCTTCTGGGACATCGTCCGCAAGGGCGCCGAGGCCGCCGCCGCCAAGGACAACATCAAGCTGGTCTACTCCGCCGACCCCAACGCCGGCAACCAGGCCAACCTGGTGCAGAACGCCATCGACCAGAAGGTCGACGGCATAGCGGTGACCCTCGCCAAGCCGGACGCCCTCAAGGGGGTCCTCGCCAAGGCCGGCCAGGCCGGCATACCCGTGGTCGGCCTCAACTCCGGCCTCGGGGACTGGCAGGACCTCGGACTGCTGGAGTTCTTCGGCCAGGACGAGAGCGTGGCCGGCGAGGCGTTCGGCAAGAAGCTGAACGACGTCGGCTCCAAGAAGGCCGTCTGCGTCATCCACGAACAGGGCAACGTGGGTCTCACCCAGCGCTGTGACGGGGCGAAGAAGACCTTCCGCGGCACGCTCGACACCCTCTACGTCAACGGCACCGACATGCCGTCCGTGAAGTCGACGATCATCGCCAAGCTCAAGCAGGACAGCGGCATCGACCACGTCGTCACGCTCGGCGCCCCCTTCGCCATGACGGCCGTGCAGTCGGTCGCCGACGCCGGCAGCAAGGCGAAGATCGCCACCTTCGACCTCAACAAGGACCTGACCGGCGCCATCGAGAAGGACGAGATCGAGTTCGCCGTCGACCAGCAGCCCTACCTCCAGGGCTACCTGGCCGTCGACGGCCTGTGGCTGCACAAGAACAACGGCAACTACAGCGGCGGCGGCGAGCAGCCGGTGCTGACCGGTCCGGCCTTCGTCGACAAGTCCAACGTGAAGGCCGTCGCCGAGTTCGCCGCGAAGGGCACCCGGTGATGAGCGTGACCCGACAGGCCGAGCCGGCGGTGACCCCACCGCCGGCTCCCGGCCCGGGGCAGTCCGACGGACGCACCAGGCAGCGCTCGCTGCCGGTGCGTCTGCTCGCCCGGCCCGAGGTCGGGGTCTTCCTCGGCGCCGTCGCCGTCTTCGTCTTCTTCCTGTTCGCCGCGCCCGCGGTCCGCCAGGGCGGCTCGATGGCGACCGTGCTCTACCAGGCGTCGACCATCGGCATCATGGCGCTGCCGGTCGCGCTGCTGATGATCGGCGGCGAGTTCGACCTGTCGGCCGGCGTCGCCGTCGTCACCTCGGCCCTGACCGCGAGCATGCTCAGCTACCAACTGACCATGAACGTGTGGGCCGGGGTGATCGTCGCCCTCGCCGTCTCCCTCGGCGTCGGCGCCTTCAACGGCTGGGTGCTCGTACGCACCGGACTGCCCAGTTTCCTGGTGACGCTCGGGACCTTCCTGATCCTCCAGGGAGTGAACCTCGCGGTCACCAAACTGGTCACCGGCAACGTTGCCACCGACGACATCAGCGACATGGAGGGCTTCGCCCAGGCCAAGGCGTTCTTCGCCTCCTCCTTCGACCTCGGCGGCGTCCAGGTGAAGATCACCGTCGTGTGGTGGCTGGTCTTCGCCGCGCTCGCCACCTGGGTGCTGCTGCGCACCAAGTACGGCAACTGGATCTTCGCCGTCGGCGGCAGCCGCGAGTCCGCCCGCGCGGTCGGCGTCCCCGTCACCTTCACCAAGATCACGCTGTTCATGCTGGTCGGCTTCGGCGCCTGGTTCGTCGGCATGCACCAGCTCTTCTCCTTCAACACCGTGCAGTCCGGCGAGGGCGTCGGCCAGGAGCTGATCTACATCGCCGCGGCGGTGATCGGCGGCTGCCTGCTGACCGGCGGCTACGGCTCGGCCATCGGCCCGGTCTTCGGCGCCTTCATGTTCGGCATGGTGAACCAGGGCATCGTCTACGCCGGCTGGAACCCCGACTGGTTCAAGGCGTTCCTCGGTGTGATGCTCCTCGGAGCCGTCCTCATCAATCTGTGGGTCCGCCGCGCGGCGACCCGGAGGTGATCGGAAATGACCAGCACCACCCCCGGCGGCCGGACGGCCGTCCACCCGTCACCCGGGTCCGGGGAGGACGCCCCGCCCCTCGTCGAGCTGCGCGCCGCCGGCAAGTCCTACGGCAACGTCCGGGCCCTGCACGGGGTCGACCTCGCCGTCCACCCCTCCCGGGTGACCTGCGTCCTCGGCGACAACGGGGCCGGCAAGTCCACCCTCATCAAGATCATCTCCGGGCTCCACCAGCACACCGAGGGCGAGTTCCTCGTCGACGGCGAGCCGGTGCGCTTCTCCAGCCCCCGCGACGCCCTCGCCCGCGGCATCGCCACCGTCTACCAGGACCTGGCGACGGTGCCGCTGATGCCGGTGTGGCGCAACTTCTTCCTCGGCTCCGAGATGACCAAGGGCCCCTGGCCCGTACGCCGCCTCGACATCGCCCGCATGAAGCGGACGGCCGACGAGGAACTGCGCAACATGGGCATCGTCCTGGACGACCTGGAACAGCCCATCGGCACGCTCTCCGGCGGACAGCGCCAGTGCGTGGCCATCGCCCGCGCCGTCTACTTCGGCGCCCGCGTCCTCATCCTCGACGAGCCCACCGCCGCCCTCGGCGTCAAGCAGTCCGGCGTGGTCCTCAAGTACATCGCCGCCGCCCGTGAACGCGGACTCGGCGTCATCTTCATCACCCACAACCCGCACCACGCCTACCTGGTCGGCGACCACTTCAGCGTGCTGCGCCTGGGCACCCTCGAACTGAGCGCCCCCCGGGACCGCATCACTCTCGAAGAGCTGACCAACCACATGGCGGGCGGCGCCGAACTCGCCGCGCTCAAGCACGAACTGGCCCAGGTCGGCGGCGTCGACGTCGCCGCGCTCCCGGAAGCGGGGGAGGTGTCCGCGCCCGCCGGGGACGGTGCCCCCGAGTCCGCGGCCCCCGCCGCCTCCGCCGCGTCCACGAACGCCGAAGGGAAGCCCTGACATGCCCCCTGCCCTGGACCGCATCCGCGTCGGCTCGGCCCCCGACTCCTGGGGCGTCTGGTTCCCCGACGACCCCCGGCAAGTCCCCTGGGAACGCTTCCTGGACGAGGTCTCCGAGGCCGGCTACGAGTGGATCGAACTCGGCCCCTACGGCTACCTGCCCACCGACCCGGCCCGGCTCGCCGACGAGGTGGCCCGGCGCGGCCTGCGGGTCTCCGCCGGCACGATCTTCTGCGGACTGCACCGCGGCCCCTCCGAGTGGGACGCCACCTGGGAGCAGGTCTCCCGCGTCGCCTCCCTCACCCGGGCCATGGACGCCGGGTACCTCGTCGTCATCCCGTCCTTCTGGCGCGACGACAAGACCGCCGAGATCCTGGAGCCGCCGGAGCTGACCCGCGAGCAGTGGGGCGACCTGACCACGGGCATGGAACGGCTCGGCCGCCGGGTGAAGGAGACGTACGGGCTGGACATCGTCGTCCACCCGCACGCCGACACCCACATCGACACCGAGGAGCACGTCGAACGCTTCCTCGACTCCACCGACTCCGGCCTGGTCTCCCTCTGCCTGGACACCGGTCACTACGCCTACTGCGGCGGGGACAGCGTCAAGCTGATCGAGACCTACGGGGAGCGCATCGGCTACCTCCACCTCAAGCAGGTCGACCCGGAGATCCTCGCCGGCGTCCGCGCCGAGGGCGTGCCGTTCGGGCCCGCCGTGCAGCGCGGGGTGATGTGCGAACCCCCGGGCGGCGTACCGGAGCTGGGGCCGGTGCTCACGGCGGCGCAGCGGCTCGGCGTGGACCTGTTCGCCATCGTGGAGCAGGACATGTACCCCTGCGAGCCGGACAAGCCCCTCCCCATCGCCGTCCGCACCCGCCGCTTCCTGCGCTCCTGCGGCGCCTGAACCCGGCCCGGAGCGCACCCGGCACCGACACGGCCCCGGCGGAGGAACCGCCGGGGCCGTGTCGTGCGCGTGGGGGCGCCGGTCAGGCCGTGCGGACCTCCGCGAGGGCGACCGGGCGGTGCTCGCGCAGCGACAGCGCGCACGCCTCGGCGATCCACCCCGCCTCCAGGGCGTCCGCGACGGTGCACGGCGAGGGGCGGGTGCCGGCGGCGACCTCGGTGAACGCGGTCAGCTCGGCGCGGTAGGCGGCGGCGAAGCGGTCCATGAAGAAGTCGTGCGGCACCCCCGCCGGGAACCGCGCCCCGGGCTCCACCGAACGCAGCGGCAGCCGGTCCTCCAGCCCCACCGCGATGGAGTCCGCGAAGCCGTGCAGTTCCATCCGCACGTCGTAACCCCGGGCGTTGTGGCGGCTGTTGGAGACCACGGCGAGGGTGCCGTCGTCCAGGGTGAGCACCGCGCCCACGGTGTCCGCGTCCCCGGCCTGACGGATGTGGGCGGCGCCCCGGTTGCCGCCGACGGCGTACACCTCGCGCACCTCGCGGCCGGTCACCCAGCGGATGACGTCGAAGTCGTGCACCGAGCAGTCCCGGAAGATGCCGCCCGAGGCGGCGACGTACGCGGCCGGCGGCGGCGCCGGGTCGAGCGTGACCGCCCGTACGGTGTGCAGCGGGCCCAGCGTGCCCGCGCGCACCGCCTCCCGCGCCGCCGTGAAACCGGGGTCGAAACGGCGCTGGTAGCCGATCTGCACCGGCACCCCGCCGCCCTCGGTCACCCGGAGCACCTCGACGCCCTCCGCCATGGTGCGGGCGACGGGCTTCTCGCAGAAGACCGGCACCCCCGCCTCGACCGCGGCGCGGATCAGGCCCGGATGGGCGTCGGTCGCGGCGGCGATCACCACCGCGTCCACCCCGGCGGAGAGCACCGCCTCGGGCGAGTCCGCCACCTCGGCGCCGAACCGCTCCGCCGCGGCCTTGGCGGCGTCCATGAGCGGGTCGGCGACGACGAGCGAGCCGACGGTGTCGAGTGCGGAGAGGGTCTCGGCGTGGAAGGCGCCGATGCGGCCGAGGCCGAGAATGCCGATACGCATGCGGATGCTGCTCCTCGTGTGGAATCGCCGCCGGACGGTCCGGCGGGCGGCGGCGTGGTCAGTCGAGTCCTCCCAGGACGTTCTGGTCCCAGTCGATCACCGAGCCGGTGACGACTCCGGACCGGTCCGAGAGCAGCAGGACCACGAAGTCGGCGATCTCGTCGGGACGGCCCAGCCGGCCCATCGGCAGCCGCTCGGCGGCCCGCTCGCGCCAGTCGTCCCCGGCCCCGTGGAAGGCGCGCTGGGTCGCGTCCTCGCCCTCGGTCGCCGTCCAGCCGATGTTCAGGCCGTTGATCCGCACCCGGTCCCAGCGGTGCGCGTGCGCGGCGTTGCGGGTCAGCCCCGTGAGACCGGCCTTCGCGGCGACGTACGGGGCCAGGAACGGCTGCCCGCCGTGCGCCGAGGAGGTGATGACGTTGACGATCGTGCCCGGCGCCTCGCGGCGCACCATGTCCGCGACCGCCGCCTGCATGGCGAAGAACGGCGCCCGCAGGTTGACCGCGATGTGCCGGTCGAACAGCTCGGGGGTGGTGTCCAGCAGCGTGCCCCGAGAGGTCAGGCCGGCCGCGTTCACCAGGCAGTCGACGCGGCCGTGGACCGCCACGACCCGGGCCACGGCGTCCCGCGCCGCCTCGGCCCGCGCGAGGTCGGCGTGTACGTACACCGCCTCGCCGCCCGCTGCCGTCAGCTCGGCCACCAGCGCCTCGCCGGGCTCCGGGCGCCGGCCGGTGACGGCCACGGCCGCCCCCTCGCGTACCGCGGCCCGCGCGACGGCGGCGCCGACGCCCTGGGTGCCGCCGTTGACGAGGACGATCTTCCCGTCCAGGAGTCCCACGAGCGCCCCTCAGCCCCTGCGCCGTACGCCGCCGCGCAGCGCCTCGCGCAGGGCGTCCGGCGCCCACTCCTCGCGCAGCGCCCGCCGCACCAGGTCCGCCTGGGAGGCCGGGGCGAGCCCGTCGACCGGCGGGTCGGTGTCCAGATCGGTGGGGAAGGGATAGCCCTCGGCGCTCGCGGCGACCACGTTCTCCAGCGCGCGTGCGTCGGCGCCCTGGGCGCGGCGGCGCAGCAGCACCGGGTAGACGGCGTTCACCACCGCCTCCCGGTCCACGCGCTCCATCGCCCGGCCGAAGGCCGAGGAGACCTGGAGCAGGTTGGCCATGCGCCGCACGTCGGCGGACCGGTTGGTGCCGGCGCCGTGGAAGAGCGCCGGGTTGAAGAAGACCGCGTCGCCCTTGGCCAGCGGCAGTTGGACGTGGCGCTCCGCGAAGTACTCCCGGAACTCCGGCCGCCGCCAGGCCAGATAGCCCGCCTCGAACTTCTGCGAGTGCGGCAGGTACATCGTCGGACCCGACTCCACGGGCATGTCGCGGTGCGCGACCGCGCCCTGGAGGGTGAGCGCGGGGGAGAGGCGGTGCACGTGCGCCGGGTAGGCGGCGGCCACCTCGTCGGAGAGGAAACCGAGGTGGTAGTCGCGGTGCGGGGTCTGCGCGGCGCCGCCCGGGTTGACCACGTTGACCTGCGAGGTGACCTGGTAGCCGGGGCCGAGCCAGGCCGTGGAGACGAGGGCGAGGGCGTCGTTGGCGTAGTAGTCGGCGAACGCCTCCGGATCGTGCAGCGCCGCCTTCTCCAGCGCGTTCCACACCCGGTCGTTGGCGCCGGGCGCGGCGAAGTGGTCGCCGGCCGCGGTGCCCGAGGCGCGCTGGGCGGCGATCAGGGCGTCGAACACGGCGGTGGCCCGGTCGACGACGTCCGGGTCCGGGAAGGCGCCCCGCAGCACGACGATGCCGGGACCGTCGGCCAGGGCGTGGACCAGCTCGTCCGCCGCCCCGGGGCGCTCGCGCAGCCCGGCCGCCTCGTAGACGGGGACGTTCTGCTCGATGGACGAGGCGAGCGGGTGGGCGGCCGGGTCGGTGGGCCGCTCGACGAGGGCGCGGAAGGCGTCGAGGTCGCAGTCGCGGGCGCAGAGCCAGGCGCGGCGGGCGGAGACGGAAGGCGAGGACATCGTCGTCCTTTCGGTGACAGGGCCGACGGGATGCTGTCATTCTTGTCCGGACAAACGCTGCGAACAACCAGCAGGCATCCATCAAAAACCCCTCAGGAACACTCTGGGGAGCGGAAGGAGCCGGTGATGGGCCACCCCTTCCCGATCAGGGAGATCGCACGTCAGGCCGGGCTGAGCGAGGCCACCGTCGACCGGGTCCTCAACGGCCGCGGCGGAGTCCGCGAGAGCACCGCACACGAGGTCCGCCGGGCCATCACCGACCTCGACCGCCAGCGCACCCAGGTCCGGCTGGTCGGCCGCACCTTCATGATCGACATCGTGATGCAGGCGCCGGACCGCTTCTCCACCGCCGTACGCGCCGCCCTGGAGGCCGAACTCCCCGCGCTGCGCCCCGCCGTCCTCCGCTCCCGCTACCACTTCCGCGAGACCGGCCCCGTCCGGGAGCTGACCGCCGTCCTGGACCGGATCGCCCGGCGCGGTTCCCAGGGCGTGATCCTCAAGGCCCCGGACGTCCCCGAGGTGGCCGACGCGGTGGGCCGGCTGACGGCGGCGGGCGTCCCCGTGGTCACGCTCGCCACCGACCTGCCCGCCAGCACCCGCCTCGCCTACGTCGGCATCGACAACCGGGCGGCCGGCGCGACCGCCGCCTACCTCGTCGGGCAGTGGCTGGGGGAGCGGCCCGGCCATGTGCTGACCAGCCTCAGCAGCGGCTTCTTCCGCAACGAGGAGGAACGGGAGATGGGCTTCCGCGCCGTCATGCGGGCCCACCACCCCGAGCGCGCCCTCGTCGAGATCGCCGAGGGCCAGGGCCTGGACGCCACCCAGTACGACCTGGTGCGCTCGGCGCTGGAACGCGACCCGGAGATCCGCGCCGTCTACTCGATGGGCGGCGGGAACATCGCCACGCTCCGCGCCTTCGCGGACCTCGGGCGCCCGTGCGCCGTCTTCGTCGCGCACGACCTCGACCAGGACAACACCCGCCTGCTGCGCGAGCACCGGCTCTCCGCCGTCCTCCACCACGACCTGCGGCACGATCTGCGCGAGGCGTGCCACACGGTGATGCGGGCCCACGACGCCCTGCCGCCCGCCGGCCCCGCGCCGGCCTCCGCCATCCAGGTCGTCACGCCCCACAACCTGCCGCCCGCCCCGGCGGGGTGACGGACGCGGGGGCGGCGCTCCACCGTGCGCCGCCGCGGTCAGGGCAGTGGCCGCTCCCACGCGCCGCTGTCGGCCGAGCGCGCCATCGCGTCCAGGACGGCCGCGCTGCGCACGGCGTCCGCGAGCGTGGCCCCGTACGGGATGTCCTCGGCGACCGAGCGCAGGAAGCGGTACGCCTCCACCACCTTGAGGTCGTCGTAGCCCATGGCGTTGGCGGCGCCCGGCTGGAACGCGGCGAACTCGCCGTGCCCCGGGCCGACGTGGACGGTGCTGACGGGCTGGTCCTGGTAGTCGGTGCCGCGGCTGACGCCCAGTTCGTTCATCCGCCGGAAGTCCCAGAAGACCGCGCCCCGCGTGCCGTGCACCTCGAAGCCGTAGCTGTTCTGCTCGCCGACCGAGACCCGGCACGCCTCCAGGACCCCGCGGGCGCCGGAGGCGAAGCGCAGCAGGCAGGAGACGTAGTCCTCGTTCTCCACCGGGCCCGACACGCCGCCCGCCGCGCGGGCGTGACCGGCCGTCGCGGAGGCGGGGCGGGCCCGCTCGGGCACGAAGACGGCGGTGTCGGCGCAGAGGGAGGCGATGTCGCCGAGCAGGAACCAGGCCAGGTCGGCGCCGTGCGAGGCCAGATCGCCCAGGACTCCGCTGCCGCCGCGCTCGCGCTCGTAACGCCAGGTCAGGGCCCCCTCGGGGTGGGCCGCGTAATCGCTGAAGAAACGGAAGCGGGCGTGCGTGACGGTGCCGATGTCACCGGCGGCGATCAGCTCGCGGGCGGCCTCGACGGCGGGCGCGTTGCGGTAGTTGAAGCCGACCGCGCCCCGCACCCCGGCCGCGGCGACCGCGTCGGCGACCGCGTGGGCGTCGCCGGTGGTCAGGCCGACCGGCTTCTCGATCCACAGGTGCTTGCCGGCCTCGGCCATCGTGACGCCGATCTCGCGGTGCAGGAAGTTCGGGGCGGTGACGCTGACGGCCGCGATGCGCGGATCGGCGGCCACCTCGCGCCAGTCGCGGGTCGCGGAGGCGAAGCCGAACCGGTCGGCGGCCTCCTCGGCCCGCCCCGGCACCTCGTCGGCCACCGTCACCAGCTCCGGACGCAGCGGAAGGCCGGGATAGTGGTGCCGTACGCGCGCGTACGCCTGGGTGTGCACACGGCCCATCCAGCCGAAACCGACGACGGCGACGCCCAGCGCATCCACCATGAAGAGCCCCTCTGCGGACCGGTCCAGTCACTGACCCGCTCACCCTGAGCGGCCCCCACCGGTCCTGTCAACCGTTTGACAGGACATGGGCCGGGTCCACGCCTTCGCCCGGCGTCCCGGTCCCAGGTCCGCCGATTCGGTGAACAATATTGTTGACAATCCTGTCGCGCCGGATCTAGGTTCGACGGCACTCGGCAAGGGAGGACGCACCCGCCGAACCAGGACCCTCCGAGGGGGCAGGGCTCCGCGCGGGCTGCCCCCGGTCCGCCGAGACGGCACCGACACCGCCCACCATCCAGGAGACCGTCATGACTCCGCCGCTCGGTGACATCGCCCACCTCGGACACACCCAGCTCTTCACTCCCGACCTGGACGCCAGCGTCGCCTTCTTCACCGACTACCTCGGCCTGACCGTCAACGGGCAGGGCGGCGACACCGTCTACCTGCGCACCTACGACGACTACGAGCACCACAGCCTGGTCCTCACCGCCCGCGAGCGGCCCGGCCTCGGCCGGCTCGCGCTGCGCGCCTCCGGCGAGGAGGCCCTCCGGCGCCGCGTGGCCGCCCTGGAGGCGGCGGGCCGGCCCGGACGGTGGGTCGAGGACGAGCCCGGCATCGGCAGGCTCTACCTCACCGCCGACCCCGACGGGCACGAGCACGCCCTGTACTGGGAGAGCGAGCACTACGAGGCGCCCGAGGAGCTGAGGCCGGCGCTGAAGAACCAGCCGCAGGCCAGGCCCAACCGCGGGGTCGGCGTGCGCCGGCTGGACCACGTCAACTTCCTCGCCGCCGACGTGCTCGCCAACGCCGAGTTCCAGCAGGAGCTGCTCGGCGCCCGGCCGACCGAGCAGATCCGGCTCGACAGCGGCAGGATCGCGGCGCGCTGGCTCACCTTCACCGCCAAGTCCTACGACGTCGTCTACACCGAGGACCGGACCGGCTCGAAGGGCCGCCTCCACCACGTCGCCTTCGCCACCGACACCCGCGAGGACATCCTGCGCGCGGCCGATCTCGCCATCGACACCGGCGTGTTCATCGAGACCGGGCCGCACAAGCACGCCATCCAGCAGACGTTCTTCCTCTATGTCTACGAACCGGGCGGCAACCGCGTCGAGTTGTGCAACCCGCTCACCCGCCTGGTGCTGGCGCCCGACTGGCCGCTGATCACCTGGACCGAGGCCGAGCGGTCCAAGGGCCAGGCGTGGGGGCTGAAGACCATCGAGTCCTTCCACACCCACGGCACCCCGCCGGTCGCCTGACACCGGCCGCACCGCCGCCCAGGGGCGGGCCGCACCGCTTCCGTGCGCGGCCCGCCCCTTCGCCGTGTCCGGGCCTCACCGGGCCCGGCAGATTGTTGCTGAGAATGTTAACAAAACCGTTGACATGAGGAGGCGGGCTCCTTAGCGTCTGGCGCACGCCGGGCCGGGCCGCAGCGGACCGCGCGCAGGCCCGGTCCTCCCCGGCCCCCTCCAGGCACCGCCCACCCTGGACGAGAGGAAAACCGCGATGTCCTCCTCCCCCGCGCTGTCCGCCCGTGGCGGCGGACCGGCCCTGCTGGTCATCGGCCTGTGCTGGCTGGCCGTGCTCTTCGACGGCCTGGACATGTTCATCTACGGCTCGGTGCTGCCCCACATGCTCGCGGAGAAGGCCCTCGGCATCACCCCGGGCCAGGCCGGCGACCTCGGCGGCTACGCCACCTTCGGCATGCTGGTGGGCGCGCTCGCCGCGGGGACGGTCGCCGACCGGATCGGCCGCAAGAAGCTCATGGTCGGCTGCGTCGCGCTCTTCTCGCTGGCCTCCGGCGTCTGCGCGCTCTCGCCCACCGTGGCCGTCTTCGGGATCGGCCGCACGCTCGCCGGCATCGGCCTCGGCGGTCTGCTGCCCACGGCGATCAGCATGGTCACCGACTACGCCCCCCGCGGCCGGGCCGCGCTCACCATCGGCCTGCTGATGACCGCCCACCACGCCGGCGGCATCCTCTCCGCCTACGTGGCCCTCTGGATCGTCGAACCGCTCGGCTGGCGTGCCGCCTTCTGGGTCTGCGTGGCCCCGCTCCTCTTCGTCCCCGTGCTCGCCCGGTTCCTGCCCGAGTCGCTGAGCTTCCTGGTCGCCCGGGGCCGCGCCGAACAGGCCCGCCACCTGGCCGCCCGCTACGAGGTCGACCTGCCCGCCGCCGGCCGGCCGGTCACCGGGTCCCGGTGGACCCACCTCGCCCGGCTCTTCCGCGAGGGCGAGTGGAAGCAGACCCTGCTCTACTGGCCGGCCTCCTTCGGCGGCCTGCTGCTCGTCTACGGCGTGGCCACCTGGCTGCCGACCCTGATGCGCGGCGAGGGGTACGAGCTGGGCTCCGCCCTCACCTTCGTCGTCCTGTTCAACCTCGGCGGCATCGTCGGCATGCTGATCGCCGGACGCGCCTCCGACCGCTTCGGGGCGCCGCGCGTCTCCGCGATCTGGTTCGCGCTGACCGCGGCGGGGGTCTTCCTGCTCAGCGTCCACATGCCGACGGCACTGACCTTCGCGGTGGTCTTCCTCACCGGCGTCTTCCTCAACAGCGCCCAGACCATGATCTACGCGACCGTGGCGATCGGCTCCTCCCCGGCCGACCGGGCCACGGCTGTCGGCTGGACCTCGGGCATGGGCCGCTTCGGCGCGGTCTTCGGCCCCTGGCTCGGCGGACAGTTGCTCGCCGCGGACAAGGGGGAGTGGGGCTTCACGGCGTTCGCCCTCGCCGGGGTGTCGTCCACGGTCTTCATCGGCGCCGCCGCCCTGCGCACGGCCCGCCGCACCACCCCGGCGCCCACGGACCGGCCCCTGACCCCGGCCCCCTGACCGCGGCCCCCGACGCCGGGGGCGGGCCTCGCGGGCGGGGTCCGGCCACCGGGCCCCGCGGGGAGCGGCGTGACACCCCCGCGGAACATCACGACCCCCGGCGGACACGGCACCCCCGCCTCCCGGCCGCGAGGCCGTCTCGCGGCGCGATCGCCGGCCCGGCTCAGTCCCGGCCCATCCGGTCCTCCTCGGAGAGGTGCTCCACCGTCCTGCCGGTCTCCGTGAACGTGCGGGTCACATGGCCGGAGGAGTACACCCACAGGATGCGCAGCGGGACCGTGCCCACATTGCGGAACAGGTGCGGGATCGGCGAGGGGATGTACGTGGTGTCGAACCGCTCCAGCCGCGTCACCTCCCCGTCCACCCACACCTCCGCCTCGCCCTCCAGCACCGTCACGTGCTCGTCGCAGTTGTGCGAGTGCAACGGCGCCCCCGAGCCGACCGGGTAGACGCTCATGCCGCTCGTGATGCGGTTCTCCCCGCCCGCCGACGACGTCGTGATCAGGGGCGTGGTCGCCACCGACCCGCCCCGGTCCAGCAGGGGCACGGACGCGACCTTGACGATGGTGGTCATCCAGGGTTCCTCTCTCCTCGGACAGCGCCGGCCGATCTCCGTCGGACAACGCCGACCGACGTTAGGCCGCGCCCCGGCGAAACGGTGCCCTCCGGCATGCAGGTTTACGTTGCGCTACGAGAGGGGTGAGCATCATCCGCCCGGCTGTACCGTCACCTGTCACCGCAGGGTGTTCGACCCGTGGCAGACCCGCGCCGGAATGAAAAGGCAGGTATCGGCCAGATGAGGCTCCCCGTTCTCACCGAAGAGGAAATGGACCCGCGCCAGCAGGAGCTGGCCGCGAGGATCGCCGGCCGCCGCGGCGCGGTCCGCGGCCCGTTCCGGGTATGGCTGCACAGCGCGGAGATGTGCGAACGCGCCGAGTCGCTCGGCGCGTTCGCCCGCTTCGACTGCTCGCTCCCCCCGCACCTGCGCGAACTGACCCTGCTGATGGCGGCCCGCAACTGGGACGCCCAGTACTCGTGGAACGCGCACGTCCACCAGGCCGTCGAGGCCGGGATACCCGAGGCGGCCGTCAAGGCGATCGCCGAGAAGCGCGAGGCGGTCTTCGACAACGACGCCGACCAGGTGTTCTACCAGTTCTGCCGGGAGGTCCTGGAAGACCACTTCGTCGGCGACGAGACCTTCGCCGCCGCCCTCGCGCACTTCGGCGCCAAGTCCCTCGTCGACACCATCGGCGCGCTCGGCAACTTCACCATGCTCGGCATGTGCCTGAACACCTTCCAGGTGGACCTCCAGCCCGACCGGGAGCCCCCCTTCCCGGACGTCCGCGGATACGGCCGGACCGCCCCCGACACCGACCGGTCGCGGCCGTGACCTCCTCTCCGACCGTCCCGGACACCGAGAAAGGCACGGCGGTGAGTCCCAGGAGAACGGCCCCGGCCCACCCGGCGCCCCAGGCCCTCGTCCGCGTCCGCGGCGTGACCAAGAGCTTCGGCGGAGCCGCCGCCCTCAAAGGCGTCGACCTCGACCTCTACCCCGGCGAGATCCACGCCCTGATGGGCATGAACGGCGCCGGCAAGTCCACCTTCGTCCACGTCCTCAGCGGCGTCCACCAGCCCGACTCCGGCACCCTCACCCTGGGCGGGCACGAGCACACCGGGCTGACCGTGCGCAGGGCCCGCCGGCTCGGCATCTCCTCGGTGCCCCAGCGCCGCGAACTGGCCCCCGGTCTCACCGTCGCCGAGAACGTCCTGCTGGGCGACCTGCCCACCCGGTACGGCACCGTCCACTGGAAGGCCGTCCGGGAACAGGCGGGCCGGGCCCTGTCCGGGCTCGGCATCGACATCGACCCCGACAGGATCGCCGGCACCCTCACCGTCGCCGAGCAGACCATGGTGGAGGTCGCCCGCGAGGTCCGCCGAGGCGGCCGGGTCCTGATCCTCGACGAGCCGACGGCCTGCCTCAGCGCCCGGGACGCCGACCGGGTCCGCGACCTGGTACGCACCCTGCGCGACGAGGGCGTAGCCGTCGTCTACATCTCGCACTACATCGACGAGGTCATGTCCCTCGCCGACCGGATCACCGTCCTGCGCGACGGCGCCCTGGTACGCAGCGCGCCCGCCGCCGAACTGGACGCCGCCGCCCTCGTGCGCGGCATGGTCGGCCGGGACGTCGTCTCCCGGCGCCCCGCCCGGCCCGCCCCCCGGAGCGAGAGCGGGCTCGCCGTCCGCTCGCTGAGCCAGGGACGCGCCCTGCGCGACTTCAGCGTCGACGTCCGCAAAGGCGAGATCGTCGCCGTCCTCGGACCGGCCGGCGACGGCCAGTCCCGCCTCTTCGACCTGCTCTCCGGACGGCAGCGCCCCGACTCCGGCGAGATCCGCGTCGACGGCCGCCCGGTGCCCCCGGGCCGGATCGACGCCTCCCTCGCCGGCGGGCTGCGCTGCGTCACCGGCGACCGCCGCACGCTCGGCCTCGTCCAGGGCCTGACCGTGGACGAGAACCTGATGCTGGCCGGCGACCGCTTCGCCCGCCGCCGGCTGCACCGCGTCCGGCACCTCGCCCGCCGCGCCGCCCCCGTACGCGACACCTACGGCGTCGTCGCGCTCACCGGCAACCCGCCGGTCGGCACGCTCTCCGGCGGCAACCAGCAGAAGGTCCTGCTCGGCAAATGGCTGGAGACGGCACCCGTCGCCTGCTTCCTGGAGGACCCCACCAACGGCGTGGACGTGGCCGCCATGGCCGACATCCACACCCTCGTCGACGACCTCGCCGCGCGCGGTGTGGCCGTCCTGCTGGCCTCCTCCTCCCCCGAGGAGGTCATGCGCCTGGCCGACCGGGTCGTCGTCGTGAGCGCCGGCCGCACGGTCGCCGAGCACGACATCGACGCCATCACCCGCGACCAGCTCGTCACGACCGCCCTCGGAGGTCAACCGCAGTGAGCCTCAAGACACCCTCCGCCGCCCCGGACGTCGCGGCCGGCCCACCCGGCGACGCCGGGCGCCCCCGGAGCACGTACCGCCGGCTGCCGCACATCCCGCACGGCGGACTCCTCCTCGTCCTGGTCCTGGTCGCCGTCTTCACCGCCGTCCAGGCGGACGCCTTCACCTCCTCGCAGAACCTGCTCAACGTCCTCCGCCAGGTCAGCGTCACCGCCGTGATCGCGGCCGGACTGACCCTGCTGATGACCGCCGGCGGCATGGACTTCTCCATGGGCAGCAACGCGGCCGTCACCCTCTGCGTCGCCGCGCAACTGCTGGCCCGCGGCTGGTCCACCCCCGCCGTCGTGGTCGTCAGCCTCGTACTGGCCACGCTGATCGGACTGGTCAACGGCCTGGTGGTGACCTACACCCGGGTCGCCCCCTTCGTCGCCACCCTCGCCTCGGCGATGCTGCTCGACGGCGTGGCCCTCCTCGTCCTGGACGGCATGAGCGTCACCATCGGCGACAAGATGTCCGCGCTCGGCAACGACGAGGTGGCCGGGGTGCCCTACCTGACGATCGTCGCCCTCCTGGTCCTCGCGCTGACCGGCGTGACCATGCGGTTCACCACCTTCGGCCGGGACGCCTTCGCCATGGGCGGCAACGAGCACGTGGCCCGGCTCAGCGGTATCGACGTCAACGGCCGCAAGCTCGCCCTGTACGCCCTCGCCGGGGTGCTGGCCGGCCTCGCCGGGCTGATGCTGCTCTCCCGGCTCGGCGCCGCCGCGCCCAACACCGCGGGGCTTCAGACCCAGCTCACCGCCGTCGCCGCCGTGGTCATCGGCGGTACGTCACTGGCCGGCGGACACGGCACGGTCACCGGCACCGTCATCGGCGTGGTCCTCCTCGGAGTGGTGGGCAACGCCCTCAACCTGCTCCAGGTCAACAGCAACTACCAACTCGTCGTCACCGGCGGCGTCCTGCTGGTCGCCGCGATCGTCAACGAGTTCCAGCGCAAATCCTCCCCAGGCCATTAGGGGCCCGCGCCAGCGACGCCCCCGCCCTCGCGCATCCCCCTGCTCCACGCGCGCCCCCACACGCAAGCACCTTCTCTTCGACGACGCAGGAAAGGCCCCACCCATGAAGCCCATCACCCGCTCCCGCCGTGCCGCCGCGATCTCCCTGGCCGGCGTCGCCGCCCTGCTCCTGGCCGGCTGCGGCTCGGACAAGGACGGCGGGGGCTCCTCCGACGGCTCGGTCTCGCTCGGGTTCGTCAACGGCGCCAACACCCACTTCCACACCTGTCTGCTCAAGGCCGTCGAGCAGGAGGCCAAGACCCAGGGGGCCAAGGTCTACTCGGCCAACTCCAAGCAGGACGCCGGGACCGAACTGTCCAACATCGAGGACATGATCGCCCGGAACGTGGACGCGCTGATCGTGCAGACCGTGAACGTCGACGCGCTGGAAGGCGACATCGCCAAGGCCAAGAACGCCGGCGTCCCGATCTACCTGACCTCCGTGGCCACCTCCGACATGTCCCACGTCCTCGGGGCCGCCGTGGTCGACCTCGACAAGGCCGGGGCCCTGGACGCGGAGTGGATCGGCAAGGACGCCGCCGGCAAGGACGTCACCGTCGGCATCGTGGCCGGAGCCCCGGGGGCCGCCTCGGACCTGCTGGTCGGCGGCTTCAAGGACGCCCTGCCGAAGAACGCCAAGGTGGTCGCCAACCAGCCCGGCATGTTCAACCCCGCCAAGGCCCAGGACGTCGCCGAGAACATGATCCAGTCCCACCCCGGCCTGGACTACGCCTTCGTCGCCAACGAGGAGATGGCCTTCGCCGTCCGCAAGGCGTTCGACGCGGCCGGTGCCAAGGACGTCAAGATCGTCACGGTCAACGGCACCGAGGACGGCGTCGCCGCCGTCGGGGAGGGCCGCCTCTCGGCCACCGTGGCCAACTCGGCCCAGGTCATCGGCGAGACCGCGGTCAAGAACACCGTCGCCCTGCTCGACAAGAAGGAGGGTGTTGACAAGATCTCCGACATTCCTCTTGTCTTGGTCACCAAGGACAACCTGAGCGAGGCTCCCCAGTACTGCCCGAAGTAGGGCCCCACCGGGAACCGGCGCCCGTCTCATCCCTGTCCGAGCCGCACATCCCGCCGCCGCGTCGGGCCGGCCCGGTCGAAGCCGCCACCGGGAACAGGCTTTCCGTGACCGGTGGGGCCCCCGCTCCCCGCCCCGACGCCGGTCGGGCGGGGAGCACCCTCCGGAGGTAAACATGGATCGCCTGCTCCTCATGCACAGCTTCGTCACCGTCGCCCGGGTCGGGAGTTTCAGCGGGGCGGCCAAGAAGCTGGGCTCCTCGGGTTCCCTGGTCTCCCGGCACGTCGCCGAACTGGAACGGCAGGTCGGGGTCCGTCTGGTCAACCGCACCGCCCGGTCGGTGAGCCTGACCGAGCCGGGACAGCGGTACGCGGAGTTCTCCGCCCGCATCCTGGAGGAGATCGAGGCCGAGGACGCGGGCATCGCCCGGCTCCACGACCGCGCCGAGGGCACGCTCAGCGTCATCTGCCCCAAATGGATAGGAAGCCTCGATCTCGGCGAGGCGATAGCCGCCTTTTCCGCCGCTCACCCGAGAATTCACATCCGCTTCGAACTGGGCGGAATGTCGGACCGTACCTACGATTTCCTCGACAGCGGATTCGACGTCGCCTTCCACACCCGCGATCTGCGCGACTCCAGCGTACGGCTGAAGAAGATCTCCTCCCTGCCCTTCGTGCTGTGCGCCTCCGAGGGGTACATCAAGGAGCACGGCGCCCTCGCCCACCCCAACGACCTCGCCGCCCACGACTGCCTGGTCCACGTCAACGACCCGGTGTGGCGGATCGGCCACGGGCACGCGAGCACCCTGCACAAGATCCGCAACATCGCCTTCTCCTCCAACTCCTACATCGCCCTGCAGAAAGCCGCCGTGCACGGCCGCGGCATCGCCCTGCTGCCCCAGCGCTCCGCCTACGACGACCTCGTCTCCGGCGCCCTGCGTGTGCTGCTGCCCGAACTGGCCGTCCCCGACCGCCCGCTCTTCGCCATCTATGGACCCGGGCAGGACACCCCGCGCAAGGTGAGCGTCTTCCTGGACTTCCTCGCCGGCTGGTTCTCCAGGAATCCCATTCCCGCCCTCGCCCCGTGACCGCGGGACGAAAGCGCAAGTAAGGGTTGCGCATCCCGGCGCCCTCAGCCCGTTGAGAGCCCGCCCCCGTATATCTACGCTCACCAGGCGAGACGGAAACGAGGAATCCATGGGAATCCAGAGAATCGAATCGGTCACCTACGGCATCGACGACCTCGGCGAATGCGTCCGGTTCTTCGAAGACTTCGGCCTCCTCCTGGTGGAGCGGACCGCCGACCACGCCGTGTTCGCCACCCTCACCGGGCAGACCCTCCATCTCGACACCGCCCCCGGCCCCTTCCTGCCGCCCCCCGTGGAGAGCGGCCCCACGCTCCGCGAGGTCGTCTGGGGCGTCGACACCCAGGAGGAGCTGGACCGCCTGGTGGGCGCAGTCGCCCGCGAGCACGCCGTGCGCGAGAGCGCCGACGGCGTCCACCACACCGTCGACCTGAGCGGCTTCGGCGTCGGACTCACCCTCGCCCGGCCCACGGCGGTGGCCGTGGAGCCCCGCCCGGCCAACACCCTGGGCACCGTCGGCCGGTGGAACCAGGCCCTGGAGCCGATCGGCCGCGCCCGTCCGCTGCGCATGTGCCACGTCGCGCTCAACATCCTCAAGGAGGGCCGGGAGGAGGCGGTCGCCTTCTACACCGGACTCCTCGGCTTCCGCCCCACCGACGTGGTCGAGCCCATGGGCGTCTTCATGCGGGCCCCCGGCGACGACGACCAGCACACCATGCTGCTGTGCCACCGTCCCGACCGGGCCGGCGTCAACCACGTCGCCTACGAGGTCCCCGGCTTCGACGACGTGATCGAGGGCGGCAACCACATGATCGAGCGCGGCTGGCGGGAGGCCCGCAGGCTCGGCCGCCACACCGTCGGCTCCAACGTCTTCCGCTTCCTGCACGCGCCCTGCGGCGGCCGGGTCGAGTACGCCGCCGACATGGACCGGGTCGACGACACCTACGAGACCCGCGTTCACGCGACCACCCCGCCCCACCACATCTGGGCGCTGCGCACCAACCGGGACCAGGACGCCCCCGCCTCCTGACCTTCCGGACCACCACCCGCCAGCCTGAGAGGGCACCCACCCATGACCACCGACCACGGCCACCCCGCCGTCCGCATGTACATCGCGGGCGAGTGGTGCCAGGGCGGCGCCGGACGTACCGCCCCGATCGTGAACCCGGCCACCGAGGAGGCGATCGGGGAGGTCCCGCTCGCCACCGCCGCCGACCTGGACCACGCGCTCGCCGCCGCCGCCGACGGCTTCCGGCGCTGGCGGGCCACCCCCGTCACCGAACGCACCGCCGTCCTGCACCGCGCCGCCGTCTTCATCGCCGACCGCGCCGAGCACATCGGCCGCGTCATGACCCGGGAACAGGGCAAACCGCTCCGCGAGTCGGCGGGGGAGGCCCGTCGCTCCGCCGACGCCCTGCGCTGGCACGCCGACGACGCCCGCCGCGCCTACGGCCGCATCATCCCCTCCGACCCCGGCACACTGCTCACCGTCCGCCGCGAACCCCTCGGCCCCGTCGCCGCGTTCGTCCCGTGGAACTTCCCCGCCGGCGGCCCCAACCGGAAGATCTCCTCGGCGCTCGCGGCCGGCTGCTCCCTGATCATCAAGGCGGCCGAGGAGACCCCGGCCACCGCCATGGAACTGGTCCGCTGCTACGCCGACGCGGGACTCCCGCCCGGCGTCCTCAACCTCGTCTTCGGCGAACCCGCCGAGGTCTCCGCCCACCTCATCGACTCCCCGGTCACCCGCCTGGTGGCCTTCACCGGCTCCGTCCCCGTCGGCAAACTGCTCGCCGCGCGGGCCGGCGCGGTCATGAAGCCCACCCTGATGGAACTGGGCGGCCACGCCCCGGTGATCGTCTGCGCCGACGCCGACCCGGTGACGGCGGCCCGCCGGGCGGCCCGCGCCAAATGGGCCAACGCCGGCCAGGTCTGCACCTCCCCGAGCCGCTTCCTCGTCCACGCCTCCCTCCTGGAGGAGTTCACCGCCGAGTTCGTCCGCGCCGCCGAGGCCGTCGTGCTCGGCGACGGCACCGCCGAGGGGACCACCATGGGCCCGCTCGCCAACGAACGCCGCCTGGCGGCCGTGGAGCGGCTCACCGCCGACGCCGTCGCCCGCGGCGCCAAGGTCCTCACCGGCGGTGAACGCCCGGCGGGCCCCGGCTACTTCTTCCCGCCGACCGTCCTCACCGACGTCCCGGGCGACGCCGAGCTGATGACCGAGGAACCCTTCGGCCCGCTCGCGCCCATCGTCCCCTTCGACGACCTCGACGAGGCCCTCGCCACCGCCAACGCCCTGCCCTACGGGCTGGCCGCCTACGGCTTCACCCGCTCCGCCGCCACCGCCGAGAAGCTGTCGGACACCCTGGAGGCCGGCATCCTCTCCCTCAACCACTGCGGCGGCTCCGTCCACGAGGCCCCCTCGGGCGGCGTCAAGGACAGCGGTCACGGACGCGAGGGCGGCCCCGAGGCCCTCGACGCCTACCTCGTCACCAAGCGCGTCTCCCACCTGCTGGCGCCATGAGGTACGCACGCGTCTCGGTCGGCGGACGCGCGGTCTGGGGCCGCGTGGAGGAGGACGACATCGCCCTCCTCTCCGCCTCCCCGCTGGAGGAGGAACGCCCCGACGTCATCGGCACCCTGCCGCGCGACGCCGCCCGGTGGCTGCCGCCCGTCGTCCCGCCCGTCTTCTACGCGGTCGGCATGAACTACCCGAGGCACATCGCCCATGCCGCGCGCCTCGGCAACGCCGCCGCCGTCATGCCCGACCGCCCCGAGGTCGGCTACCGGGCCAACAACGCCCTCACCGGCCACCTCGCCCCCATCGTCAGACCGGCCGCCGTCGAGGGCCGCTTCGAGGCCGAGCCGGAACTCGTCGCCGTCATCGGCCGCACCCTGCGCCACGCCACGCCGGCCGAGGCCCGCGCCGGCGTCTTCGGCTGGACCATCGGCAACGACGTCAGCGCCCGCACCTGGCAGCACCAGGACCGCACCTTCTGGCGCAGCAAGAACAGCGACACCTTCAAACCCATGGGCCCCTGGATCGAGACCGACGTCGACGCCCTGGCGCAGAAGACCACGCTGCGCGTCAACGGTGTCACCCACGCCGAGTTCGCCACCGGCGACATGGTCTTCGACCCCTTCGAGTACATCGTCGAGATCACCAGGCACATCACCATGCACCCCGGCGACGTGCTGTGGATGGGCGCCGAGAGTACCTGCGCCATCGCACCCGGCGACACCGTGGACGTCGAGATCGGCGGCATCGGTGTGCTGTCCAACCCCGTACACCCGGAAGGGAACCAGTCATGAGCGCGGAACCCCGCTACATCCACCACGTCAACTTCCCCACCACCGACCCCGACCGGACCGCCGCCTGGTACGCCAAGGTCTTCGGGATGAAGAGGATCACCCCCAAGTCCAACACCCGCGTGGTGCTGATGACCCGGGGCAACTTCGACCTGCACTTCACCCCGGTCGAGGAGATGGAGCGCATGGCGCCCTACCACTTCGCCGTCGAGGTCGACGACTGGGACGACTTCCTCGCCCACCTCAAGGAGCTGGGCATCCGGCACACCCGCCCCGTCCAGCGCCCCGAGAACCAGTCCAAGTTCTGCTACATCCACGACCCCGACCACACCATGATCGAGCTGGTCTACCACGCCAAGCGCCCCAACTAGACCGACGCGCACAGGAGTTCACCCCATGCCTCTCGCCGACTCCGACGGCACCTCCATCTACTACGAGCGCCACGGCAGCGGCCCGGCGATCCTGTTCGTGCACGGCAGCGGCGGCCACCACGCCGCCTGGTGGCAGCAGGTCGCCGCGCTGCGGGACGAGTTCACCGTCGTCACCGTCGACCTGCGCGGCTTCGGCAAGTCCGACTCGTCCATGCCCGAGTTCGACGGCCAGGACTTCCCCGGCGACATCGTCGCCGTCCTGGAGGCCGAGGACCTCACCGACGTCATGCTGGTCGGCCAGTCCATCGGCTCCGTGGCCGCGCTGCGCGCCGCCCTGCTGCGCCCCGAGCGGGTCTCCCGCGTCGTCCTCGGCCACTCCCTCGGCGGCATCGCCCACCCCGAACTGCGGGAACTGGCCGCGGCCGACCGGGCGGAGGCCGTCAAACTGCCCGTCATCGACCGCCTGCTGACCCAGGAGTTCCAGCGGCGGCGGGCCGACCTCACCTTCCTCTTCCAGCAGATGGGCACCTTCAACGTCGCCCGCATGCAGGACCTGCGCAACCTCGACACCGACGGACCCTCGCTGGAGGAGATCCGGGAATCCGGCGTCGAGGTGGTCTTCCTGGCCGCGGAGAAGGACGCCGTCCTGGGCGTCAAGACGGTCACCCGCGCGCACGAACTGCTGCCCGGCTCGCGCCTGGAGATCGTCCCCGGTGCCCCGCACTCCATGTACTGGGAGACGCCCGAGCCCTACAACGCGACCGTCGCCCGTCTGCGCCGCACCCTGACCGCACCGAAGGAAACCGCATGAGCAACGTCACCCTCGGCGCCGCCGAGGAGATCATCGAGGCCGCCCACCGGCGTGCCCGGGAGATCGGCAAGGCGGTGAGCGTCGCCGTCGTCGACTCCGGCGGTTTCGTCGTCGCCGTCCGCCGCGCCGACGGAGCCCGCCCCCTCACCCCCGACATCGCCCGCGCCAAGGCGTACACCGCGGCCGTGATGCAGCGGCCCGGCACCATGCTGAAGAAGTGGCAGGAGAGCCAGCCCGTCTTCTTCTCCCAGCTCTCGCAACTGCCCGGGGCGGCGATGCCGATCCTCGCCACCGAGGGCAGCGTCACCATCAAGAAGGACGGCGAGATCATCGGCGGCCTCGGCATCGCCGGCGGCACCGCCGACGAGGACCAGGTCATCGCCGACGAGGTCCTCGCCTCCCTCGGCTACGAGCTGGAGTTCGCCGCCTGGGGCGTCGCGGGCAGCCCGGCTCCGTCCGGAAAGGACTGACTCATGGCGGACACGTTCAACTACCGCATCGATCACCAGGGCAGCCTGGTCCGCCCCGCCGAACTGGTCGCCGCGCGCGCCGCCGGCGACGCGGACGCGCTCAGGGCCGCCGAGGACCGGGCCGTCGAGGAGGCCGTGGTCTTCCAGCGCAAGCTGCGCTCCACCGTCGTCACCGACGGGGACTTCCCCCGCGAGGACTTCCGCAGCCCCGTCCTGGACACGGTCTCCGGCTTCCGCCGCACCGGCGAGACGGGCGCCGACGGCCTGGCGCGCTGGGTCGCCGAGTCCCTGCCCAAGGCGAACGGCCCCCTGCTCCCCGGCTACGGCCCCCGGCTCACCGGGCTCACGCTGGTCGCGCCCAAGGCGAAACTGCCCTCCCCGGCCTATCTGGCCGCGACCACCTTCCAGGAGGGCCTCGGCCCGGCCTCCGCCCGTGAACTGGGCGAGGCGCTGGCGGAGATCATCCACGCGGAGATCGCGCTGCTGGTCTCCCAGGGCGTCCGCCTGATCCAGCTCGACAACCCGCTCCTGCTCGGCCAGGTCGCCGCCGACCCGGCCGGCTCCGGCGCGCTGTCCTTCGAGGACGCACTCGCCGTGGACGCCCTGGCGGTGCGGACGGCCGAGCGGCCCGAAGGCGTCCGCGTCGGCGTGGCCCCCGGCTGGGCGGCCCCGGCGGCCGTGGACCGGGCACGTGCCGAGCGGCTGTACGCCGGGATACCCGCCGACCGCTGGGTCCTCCCCCTCGACCAGGGCACGGACGCGGAGCTGGACCTCGTCCGGGCGCTCCCCGAGGACCGGGACGTGTGCCTGGGCGTCGTGGACGCGACCAGGGCGGAGCTGGAGGACATCGACACGGTGATGTCCCGGATCGACCGCGTCGGCGAGTTCAAGGACCTGGAGGACGCGGCCGTCGCCCCGTCCCGGGGCTTCGCGGACGTGGCGAGCCGGCCACTGCTCGACGCCGACGGCCAGCACCGCAAGCTCGTCCTGGTCGAGACGATCGCCCGCTACTGCTGGGGCAACGAGTTCTGATTCCCGTGGCCGCCTCCCCGGCACGGGAGCGGAACGGTGCGGGGGCCCCGCCGGGCGCCGGGAGGCGTCCGGCGGGGCCCCGTATCGGCATGCCGGCGCGGGCGTCCGCCCGGCGGGCGGGACGGAAGCCGCCCCACCCGCCACCGTCCGCACCCGGGACGCCCCCGCTACAGCACCTCGGCGAAGGTCACCGAACGCTCCGTCAGCAGCGGCCACACCGTCTCCACGATCTGCTCCTTGAAGTGGGGCGCCGCCTTGTGCGCCTCGAAGCCCGCGACGTCCTCGTACCGCTCGTACAGCAGGAAGCCGCCGGGCTGGTCCGCCACGGCGTGCACCTCGTACGACTGGTTCGCCGGCTCGGCGCGGGTCGCCTCCCGCGCGGTGAGCAGCGCCGCGCGCACCGCGGCTTCGTCGGCGGGGGCACAGCGGTAGTGGGCGACGACTGCGTAGGCCATGTCTGGTCTCTCCTCGGTTCTTCTCGGCTCCGGCGGCATCGGACACACCTGCCGGCCGGCCGATTCCAGCACGGAACAACCCCCCTCCGACCTGCGCGCGATGCAAGCAATGCCTGCCGCCGCGGTGCTGGCGCACCCACCCGGACATGGTGTGTCGTCACATTCGGCCCCCCGGCCGAACCGCTGGGACCGCGGTCACCTCACCGCGGTCGAACGAAGGAAGTGATCCGATGCGCACCCTCGAAACGCTCCTGGGAGGCGAGTGGGTGACGACCGGCGAGTGGATCGACGTCCACGACCCGGCCGACGTCCGCGTTCCCGTGGCCCGCGTCCCGGCCCTGTCCCCGAAGGACGTCACCCGGGCCTACGACCTGGCGGAGCGGGGCTTCGCCCTCTGGAGGCGCACCAGCCCCTTCGAACGGGCCCGTGTCCTCACGGACGCCGCCCGGCTGCTCCGCGAGCGCCTCGACGAGATCGCCGCCGACGTCACCGCCGAGAACGGCAAGACCCTGGCCGAGGCCCGCGGCGAGGCCGGCAAGGCCGCCGACTTCCTCGACTACTACGCCGGCCTCGCCCGGCAGGGCTACGGCACCCTCCTGCACGACGCCCGCCCCGACACCCAGACCCACACCCGGCGTGAGCCCATCGGCGTGATCCTGGTCATCAGCCCCTGGAACGACCCGCTGATCACCCCGGCCCGCAAGCTCGCCCCGCTGCTCGCCGCCGGCAACGCGGCCGTGTTCAAGCCGGCCACCGAGACCCCGGCGTCCGGCCTGCACCTCGCCCGCGCCCTGCACGACGCCGGGCTGCCCGCCGGTGTCCTGAACGTGGTCACCGGCCGCACGGCCGAACTGGAGGAGGCGCTGCTCGACGACCCGCGGATCACCGGCATCACCTTCACCGGGTCCAATTCCGTCGGCAGCCGCATCCGCCGCCGCCTCGGCGACCGCAACGTCCGCTTCCAGGGCGAACTGGGGGGCAAGAACGCCTCCGTCGTCCTGCGCGACGCCGACCTCGCCGCCGCCGCCGAGAAGATCGTCGCCGCCTCCTTCGGACAGGCCGGCCAGCGCTGCACCGCCACCAGCCGCGTGATCGTCGAACGGCCCGTGTACGAGGAGTTCTCCCGCCTCCTGATCGCCGAGGCCGAGACCCTGACGACGGGTCCCGGCACCGACCCGGCCACCACCCTGTGCCCGCTCTCCAGCCCCCGGCAGCGCGACAGCGTCCTGGCCGACGTGGCACAGGCGGTCCGCCAGGGGGCCACCGTCCTCACCGGCGGCGAGGCGGACACCGAGGGGGAGCGCGCCCACGGCTGCTACGTGCGGCCCACCGTGCTCGCCGACGTCACCCCCGAGGCGGCGATCTGGCGCGAGGAGGTCTTCGGCCCGGTCCTCGTGCTGTGCGCCGTCGACGACTTCGCCGCCGCCGTCGAGGCGGTCAACGACTCCGTCTTCGGTCTCGCCGCCGCCGTCTTCACCCGTGACCTCGGCGCCGCCCACCGCTTCGCCGACGAGGCCGAGTGCGGACAGGTCGCCGTCAACACCACCACCACCGGCTGGGACGTCCACCTGCCCTTCGGCGGGTTCCGCGACTCCGGTACGGCCTACAAGGAGCAGGGCGACGAGGTGCTGCGCTTCTCCACCCGCGTGAAGACGGTCGCCGTCCACTTCGGCGCCTGACGGCGCGGGGACCGGCACGAACAGAGAGGAGGACGCCGATGGCGGACGAGACGATCGGCATCGTCGGCGCCGGAATCGTGGGCCTGGCCACGGCCCGCGAGATCGCGCTCGGGCGGCCCGGCACCCGGGTCGTGGTGTTCGAGAAGGAACGGCAGGTCGCGCCGCACCAGACCGGGCACAACTCGGGCGTGGTGCACGCCGGCATCTACTACACGCCGGGCAGCCTCAAGGCGGACCTGTGCGTGCGCGGGGTGGGCCTGCTGCGCGAGTACTGTCAGGACCGGTCGCTGCCGTACAAGGAGATCGGCAAGCTGGTCGTGGCGGTCCGCCCGGACGAGCTGGGCCGCATGGAGAACCTGTACGAGCGGGCCAGGAACAACCACGTACCCGATCTCAGGAAGGTCTCCCGGGAGGAGATCGCGGAACTGGAGCCGCACGCCGGCGGCATCGCGGCCCTGCACTCCCCGCGCACCGCCATCACCGACTACCCGGCGATCGCCCGGGAGTTCGCGAAGGACGTCACCGCCTCGGGCGGCGAGGTCCGGCTCGGCTTCCCGGTCACCGGCATCACCACCGTGCCGGGCTCCATCGAGGTGGCGTCCGGGCGGGAACGCGTCCGCGTGGACCGGCTGATCCTCTGCGCGGGCCTCCAGTCGGACGAGGTCGCCCGCCTCGCGCAGGACGGGCGCGAGCCGCGGATCGTCCCCTTCCGGGGCGAGTACATGCTGCTCAGACCCGATCGCACCCATCTGGTACGCGGCCTCCTCTACCCGGTGCCCGACCCCCGTTACCCCTTCCTCGGCGTCCACTTCACCCCCCGGGTCGACGGCTCCGTGGAGGTCGGCCCCAACGCCGTCCTGGCCCTGGCCCGCGAGGGCTACACACTGGGCCGCGTCTCCCCCCGGGACCTGGCCGGCCTGGCCGCCTACCCCGGCTTCTGGAGGATGGCCGCCCGGCACTGGCGCACCGGCCTCAAGGAGTACCGCGGAGCGCTGTCCACCGCGGCCTTCATGAGGGACGCCGGCCACTACGTCCCCGGAGTCGGCCCACGGGACGTGGTGCGTGGCGGGGCCGGGGTGCGCGCCCAGGCACTGGACCGGGACGGCGGCCTCGTGGACGACTTCCGCATCCACCGGGCCGGCAGGATCACCGCCGTGCGCAACGCGCCGTCGCCCGCCGCCACCGCCTCCATGGCCATCGCCGAGCACATCGTCGGCGCGGCCTTCACCGAAGGCTGATCCACCGCGCGGCCCCGAGGCCGCCGACGTGGAAACGCCCAGCCCACAGGGCGCGTTCGCGCAACAACAGCTTGCGCCCCGGGCTCTCTGCAAGTCCCGCTCGCCCGCCTAGCGTTCCTACCGCGGCACCGCACCGTCACCCGAGAGAAAGAGTTCACACCATGTTCGTCGTCGACACCCAGATCCACATCTGGAAGGAAGAGACCCCGGACCGCCCCTGGGTCCCGGGCGCGCGTGAGCGCATCCGCCTCAACGGCCACCGCGAGGACCCCTTCTCGTACGAGGAGGCCCTGGAGCTGATGGACGAGGCCGGCGTCAACCGGGCGCTGATCCTCCCGCCGTCCTGGGAGGGCAACCGCATCGACTACGCCCTGGAGGCGTGCGAGGCCCACCCGGACCGCTTCGGCATCATGGCCCGGGTCCCGCAGGACAACGAGGCCGAGGGCACGGCGATGCTGAAGGACTTCGCCCAGAACCCGCACATCAAGGGCACCCGGCTCACCTTCCACCGGCCGCAGGACCGCAACTGGATGATCGACGGCACCAACGACTGGTACTGGCCCGTCGCCGAGGAACTCGCCATCCCCACCATGGTCCACGCGCCGATCTGGAAGCGCGAGCTGGGCGAGATCGCCGCCCGCCACCCCGGGCTGAAGATCATCATCGACCACATGGGCATCATGGCCCGCTGCGTCGACGACGCCATCGGCTACTGGGTCTCCGAGACCGCCGACCTGGCCGCCCACCCCAACATCTACGTCAAGGTCTCGGCGCTGCCCGGCTACTCCACCCAGCCCTTCCCCAACGACAACATCCAGAAGTACGTGCGCGAGATGGTCGACAAGATGGGCCCCCAGCGCTGCTTCTACGGCACCGACATCACCCGCCTGCTCGGTCACGGCATCACCTACACCGACACGATCGAGCAGTTCACCAAGCACTGGGACTTCACTCCCGAGGAGCTTGAATGGATCATGGGCCGCGGTATCTCCGAGGTCCTGAACTGGCCGGTCGAGGACTGAGGGACACCACGAGATGACCGACAGCAAGAACAAGCCGGGCGCCGACGGCGGCGAAGCTCTCGTATCCGCCTTCAACGCCGTCGGCGCCGAGTACCTCTTCTGCTCATCGGGGTCCGAATGGGCCCCGGTGTGGGAGTCCCTGGCCCGGCGTCACCGTGACGGTGAGCCGGCGCCGGAGTACCTCGACCTCACCCACGAGACGGTGGCGGTCGGCATGGCCACCGGCTACGGGCTGGTCCGGCGCCGCCCGCAGGGCGTGCTGCTGCACGCCGCCCCGGGCCTGCTCCAGGGCTCGATGGCGGTGCACGGCGCACTCCTGGCCGGCGTCCCGATGGTGGTCGCCTCCTCGGAGTCGACCACCTACGGCGACGGCCCCGGCCCGGACCCGGGCGGTCAGTGGTACCGCAACCTCTCCATCGTGGGCGGACCGCACCAGGTGGCCCAGCCGTTCACCAAATGGTCCAACGAGGCCGCGAGCGTCCACACCCTGCCCACGATGATCACCCGGTCGGCGGAGCTGGCCTGGCGGGCGCCGGCCGGTCCCGCCTACCTGAACGTGCCGCTGGAGATCCTGCTGGAGGAGTGGGACGGCCGCGAGGCCAAGCCCGTCGTGCCGCCGGGCTCCACGCACTCCTCGCCCGAGGAGGTCGACCCGGTCGCGCAGATGATCCGCGAGGCCCGCAACCCCGTGATCGTCACGGAGACGGCCGGGCGCGAGGAGGGCGGCTTCGAGGCCCTGGTCGCCTTCGCCGAGGCGTGGCACATCCCGGTGGTCGAGCCCGACTCGGCCGTGTGCGGCAACTTCCCGCGCACCCACCCGCTGCACGCCGGCAACGACATCGGGCCGTGGATGGACGAGGCGGACCTGATCCTCCTGGTCAACTGCCGCGCCCCGTTCTACCCGCCGAGCCGCCGGCCGTCGAAGGCGAAGATCGTCGTCATCGACCAGGTACCCCAGCGTCCGCACGTCGCCTACCAGGTGCTGTTCGCGGACGTGTACCTGGAGGGCGCCGTCGCCAACACCCTGCGCCAGCTCGCCAGGCGGGCGGGGGACCTCGACCCGGCGGGCCTCGCCGCGCGCCGGGCCGCGCAGGAGGAGCGGCACCACGCCGAAGAGGCCGCGGTCACCTCGGCGGAGGCCGCCGCCGAGGGCACCGGGGGCGCTGACGGCACCGAGGATCGCGGGGGTGTCGACCCGGTGCACGTCGCCGCCCTCCTGCGCCGGCTGCTCGACGGCGAGGACGCCATCGTCGTCGACGAGACCATCACCCACAGCCGGACCGTCCGACGGCACCTGCGCACCTCCGCCCCCGACTCCTACTTCTACGTCCAGGGCGGACTCGGCCAGGGCATCGCGGTCGCCCTCGGGGTCAAACTGGCCGCCCGGAACCGCCCGGTGGTCCTCACCGTCGGCGACGGCGCCTTCGCCTACAACCCGGTGATCCCGTCGTACGACGCGGCCACGGCGTACGGACTGCCGCTGCTGATCGTCGTCTTCAACAACCGGGTCTACCGGTCGATGAACCTCAACCACCGCCGCTTCTATCCCGACGGCGCCGCGGCCGGCACCGGCGAATGGCTCGGCACCGACCTGCACCGGCTGCCCCGCCTCGCGGCCTTCGCCGAACCCTTCGGGATGCACACCGAGACCGTCGACACCACCGACGCCCTCGCGCCCGCCCTGGAACGCGCGCTCAAGGCCGTCGCCCAGGGCACCACCGCCGTCGTCGACGTCCTCGTCACCCGCTGACCCAGGAGACCCCGCACCATGACCGACAGCCCCACTCCCCGGCCGGGCCGGGTCCGCGTCCCCGCCGACGAACTGCGCTCCTTCTCCGCCGCGCTCCTGGAGAAGGGCGGCCTCGGCGCCGACCACGCCCGCACCACCGCCGACGTGTTCGTCTGGGCGGCGCTGCGCGGCGTCGAATCCCACGGCATCGCCCGCGTCCCCGCCTACCTGGACCTGCTCGCCAAGGGCGTGGCCAACCCGGCGCCCGACCTCCGTATCGAGTCCTCCGCCCCGGCCGCCGCCGTCCTCGACGCCGACCGCGCCCCCGGCCCGGTCGCCCTCACCGCCGCCGCCGAGGAGGCGGTACGCCGGGCCCGTACCCACGGCATCGCCTCGGTCGGCGTCCGCCGCACCGTGCACACCGGCGCCATCGGCTACTACGCCGCGAAGATCGCCGAAGAGGGCCTGATCGGACTCGGCTTCGTCGCCGGCATGCCCAACATGGGCTACACCGGCGCCAAGGGCGCGGCCGTCGCCACCAGCCCCCTCGCCATCGCCGTACCGGCCGCCGGGCACGCCCCGCTCCTGCTCGACATGGCCACCGCGACGATCGCGCTCGGCCGCATCCGCCAGGCCAGGGCGAACGGCACGCCCCTGCCGGAGAACGCCGCCGCCACCGCGGACGGCACCCCCACCACCGACCCCGAACAGGCCGTCATGCCGCTGCCCCTGGGCGGCGCCAAGGGCTCCGGCATGTCCCTCGCCTTCGAACTGCTCACCAGCGTCCTGGTCGGGGCGCCGATCCTCTCCGCCTTCCACTCCGACGACCCCCGGGGCCGCGAGCACCGCCAGAACGCCCTGCTGATCGCCCTCGACCCGGCCGCCTTCGGGGGCGGTACGGCAGAGTTCACCGCGGCGGTCGACGCCACCCTGACCACCGTGCAGAACCTCCCGCCCGCCGACGGCGCCGACGGCGTCCACTACCCCGGCGAACGCAGCGCCGCCACGGCCGCCGAGCGTGCCGAAGCGGGCATCCCCCTGCCCCCCGCCCTCTGGCGCGACCTCACCGAGCGCGCCGACCGGGCGGGCCTGACCCCGCCCACACCGCGCTGAGGACACGGCCCCGCGGGTCGCCGGCCGCCACGGGGGCCGGCCGGCGCCCCTGCCCCGCTCCCGGTATGGGTTAGGCTTGACCGGCGCGATCACCGGACACGTGATCCGCACCGGGACGTGGCGCAGCTTGGTAGCGCACTTGACTGGGGGTCAAGGGGTCGCAGGTTCAAATCCTGTCGTCCCGACGGTGAAGCACAAGACGAGAGGGGCCCTGCGGGGCCCCTCTCGACCGTTTCCAGGGGTGCCGTCTCGCCATTCCTCACAAACGCTGTTGACCAAGGCCATCCGAGCGGCGCGGCCGGCTCCTCCGAACCCGCCGTCATCGACTGCGGGTCGGCAGTCGCCACAGAACGAGGCTGCCTCGGTACCTTCGGAGGAAGCACCCAAGGAGGGCGCATGTCCGATGAACACGGCCTCGGGGACCGACTGCGCGAGATCCGCAAGCGGCGCGGCCTCTCGCGGCGTGAACTGGCGCGAGCCTCGAAGGTCAGCCACTCGCTGATCACCAAACTCGAACAGGGCGTGGTGGCCGACACCCGCATGGAGACCGCCCGGAAGCTGGCCGCCGCCCTCCGGGTGCCCACCACGACGCTCGTGGAGCGCGCGCCCGCCGAGCCCCACCCCGCGCCCGAACCGTGGCAAGCCCTCCAGCGCGCCGTGGAACGCCCCGCCGAGCAGCCCGACGAGGAGCCGACGACCCGAGGCGTCCAGGACGGCCTGGAGGCCGTCAGGGCGGCCCACTTCGGCAAGCGGATGCGGGAGGCCGTGGACCTCCTGGTGCCGCTGCTGCGGGACGCCGAAGCCCTCGGGGACTCCCCGGCCGCACGGACGGCCCGTGCTCAGCTTCTCCAGATCGCGGGATCGACCTTGACGGGGGCCCGGCAGTTCGCCGCCGCCGAGACCGCGCTGCGCTGTGCCCTGGACGAGGCTCCGGACCGCCTGCGGGCCGCGAGCGGTCCGGAGGCGGTCCGGAGCGCCTGCGGGCCGCGAGCGTCGTCACCACCTGGACGTGGCTGCTGGTGCGGCAGGGACGGTTCGATGCCGCCCGTGCCATGGCGGTGAAGTGGGCGGACGACGCCGAACCCCGCATGTCCCGGGCGACCGCCGAAGAGATCGCCGCGTGGGGATGGCTGCTGATCCAGGGACACGCGGCAGCCCTCCGGGACAACCGGGGAGGGGAGGCCGCCGACATGCTGCGCCTCGCCCGGTCGGCGGCCGTCGCCACGGGACCGCTTGGCCACGGGGACGTACGGATCGCCACCTGGGGGCCCGCCACGGTGGCGTACAAGGCCGCCGAACAGGGTGTCGTGACCGACCGGCCGGACGAGGTGCTGGAGATCGCCCCCCGGCTGAAGGGCGGCACGGGGTCCGAGTACCACCGTCACAGGCTCGATGTGGCGAAGGCGTACTCCATGACGCGCCGGCACGGCCGCGCGCTCGAAGTGCTGGGGGAGGTCGCGGCCGAGGCCCCGGAATGGATCGCGGAGCAGCCCTACGCACGGGACACGCTGGCCGACACGATCGCCCGTCGGCGCACCCTCACCACCGAGACGCGTCGACTTGCCGACCTGGTGGGCCTACCGCTCTGAACTACGCCTTTGACACTCCGGGCTGACGGCCCGCCAGACTGTCATCGGGGACCGGCGTCCACGAGCGAGGCCGGAATGAGCCGCGGTGACCACACCGACGGCTTGCGTACGGTGGCCGGCCGGGCCGACCCGGGCGAATGCCCGGCACCACCACGGACCGGGGAAACCGGAGCGGGGACCGACGCGGTGAGCCGGTACGACCCCGGGTCCGAAGAGCCGTGCCCCGCCCCGGGCGGTCAGGTGGCGGTGGGGGCGAGGCCCTCGACGGCGAGGCGGAAGACGCGCTCCGCCTGGACGGCCGGGTCGGCGTGGTGCTCGGTGGCCAGGGCGATCCCGACGATCAGCGTGAGCAGGTCGTGGACGGTGACGTCGTCCCGCACGGCCCGGTCGGCGATGGCCCGGCGCAGCAGGGGGGCACCGGCCGCCTCGATGGCCGCCGCGCAGGAGTCGCCGGCCGCGTCGTCCCCGAGGGGCTCGTACGAAAGCGCGTCGGCCAGGCCCCGCGCGGCCACCGAGTAGGCGAGCAGCTCGCGCAGCCAGGTCAGGAGCGCGGCGCGGGTGTCGTCCTCACCGCCGAGCGGTCGCGCGAGGTCGCACAGGGCGCGCACGCGCTGGGCGAACACGGCGTTCAGCAGTGCCCTGCGCGTGGGGAAGTGGCGCCTCACGGTGGCGGAGCCGACGCCTGCCTCACGGGCGATCCGCTCCAGCGACGCCTGGGCCCCGTGGGCCGCCACCTCGGTCTCGGCCACGGCGAGTACGCGTGCGTGGTTGCGGCGGGCATCCGAACGCTGGCCGGTCATCGTCTCCCCAACATTGCTAAGTGGCGGGCCCCGCCGTATCGTAGCGAACGCGAAATGGCGGGCCCCGCCGTTTCTGGCGTGAGGAGAGGCGTCCATGAGGTCCATGACCACTGCCGCGAAACCGGTCCTCGTCACCGGGGCCACCGGCCGCCAGGGGGGCGCCACGGCTCGCGCCCTGCTCGCCCGGGGAACGCCGGTCCGAGCCCTGGTCCGCGACCCGCGGACCGAACGGGCACGGGCCATCGAGGAACGCGGCGCCCGCCTGGTCGTGGGCGATCTGACCGACCCGTCGACGCTCGGGCCCGCCGTGGACGGCGTGCGGGCCGTCTTCTCCGTCCAGATGCCCGCGTTCACCGAGCGGGGTGTCGACTTCGACGGCGAGGTCAGGCAGGCGTACCACCTCATGGCCGCCGCCCGGAGCGCCGGCGTGGAACAGTTCGTGCAGTCCTCGACCAGCGGGGTGGGCCGGCACACCCAGGCTCCGGGCTGGGCGGAGGGACGCTGGGCGATGATGGAAGCGCCCCTGGGCACCAAGGCGGCCATCCAGGACCGCCTGCGCGAAATGGACTTCCCCCACTGGACGTTGATCAAGCCGTCCTTCTTCATGGAGAACCTCGCGCCGTCCACGCGGTTCTACTTCCCCCGCGGAGTCGAGGGCGGCCTGGTCACCGTCGTCAAACCGGACACGCACCTGGCGCTCGTCGCGGCCCAGGACCTGGGCCGCGCCGCGGCGGCTGCCCACCTCGAGCCCGAGAAGTTCCACCGCGTGGAACTGGAACTCGCGAGCGACTACCTGACCATGACGCAGATCGCGGACACCCTCTCCCGCGCCCTGGGCGTCCCGCTGTCGGCGCCGGACATGACCGAGGACCAGGCCCGCGCCGCAGGCATGCCCGACATGGGCGCCGGCCACAGCTTCCTGGACGAGGTCGGCCAGCCGGCCCGGCCCCGGTTCGCCCGCGCCCTCGGCATCGACCTGACCAGCTTCGAACAGTGGGCCCAGGACCATCTACGCCCCGGCACCTGACCGAGCGGGAGGCGAGGAGCCCGCCCGGCCGCCGCGAAGGGAAGGCCCCCATCACCTGGCGGCGAGACCGAACGGGCGACCGTGAACCCGGCTTGTGGATCGAGAGGAGGTCCGAGCCGGGCAGCCTCAGAGGCCGGCGGACTCGTACGGCCTCAGAGCCCGGCCGACTCGTACAGGTTCTCCATCTCGTCGGCGATCTCCTCGGGGTCACGGTCCGCCGCCGAGCGGACCGCCCGTACCTTCGACGCGAACTCCGGGCCGAGCTCCTCGTAGCGTGACCGCCAGACCTCCGCGCGGTCCTGCCAGTACGCCACGCACTTGTAGTGGTGCGCCGGGAGCTTCCGCTCGTGCCGCAGGTACCGTCGCGCCGCGCGGTTCAGGCGGCCCTCGGTCGAGACCCAGACGTAGGTGTCGTCGCCGGGGGCGAGTTCGCGCAGGGCGTCGAGTATCCGGCTCTCGCCGTTGCCGTTGCCGCTTCCGTCCAGCCAGATGTACTCGACGTTCCCGACGTCGGCGCGGATGCGGTGATCGGCGCCGCGTACCTCGAGGAGAAGGACGGTCTCCACCTCGTCGGCGGTCAGCTCCGCGAGCCGGAGCGCGGCGGGCAGGCCCGGCTCGTCGGCGACGAGGATCTGTCGTGTGAGGGCGTCGGGCCGCTCGTAGAGGCCGCAGGGCGGGTTGACGCCGACGGCCTGTCCCGGCCGGGCCTGCTGTGCCCAGGCCGCGGCCACCCCGCCGTCGTGGACGACGAAGTCGACGGTGATCTCACCGGGGGCGTGTCCGCGGACGGTGTAGACGCGCATGGCGGACGGCTCCACGCCGTCGGCGTACTCCCAGCCGCGCACCGTGGTGATCCGGGGGAGGCGGACCTCCTCGTCGGGCCGGTCGGGGAAGAACATCCGGACGTACTCGTCGCCGATTCCGGTGGTGGGGTAGTCGCGCAGATCGGTGCCGCCGAAGCGCACGCGCACCATCCCCGGGCCGGACCGCTCCACGCCGAGCACCTCGGCGCGATGGATGCGCGGGACGTAGTCCGTGGGCAGACGGGTGGCTGAAAGATCCTCGGCCATGACGTTCTCCTCGTAGGGGGACGGCGCGGGCACCGCCCCGGTGGAACGGGTGCGCCCGGCGGTCACGCGGGGCGCACCCGGGGGGTGTCAGAAGTCGTCGAAGTCCTCGACGGCGTCGACGATGCCGTTCACGAAGCTCGTGTAGGTCAGCGCGAAGCCGAACCGCTCCGCGAGGTTGCCGTCGATCCAGTGGTCGTCGGCGACCGCGGGCACGCGCCGCAGCAGCGGGTCCAGCTTGAGGTCCTTCTCCGCCTTGTAGACGAAGAGCACATCCGCGTCGCCCAGGGCGCTCACGGCGTTCTCGTAGCTGAGCATGTGGCCCGTGCCCGCCTGGTTCGGCGGGGCACTGCTGATCTCCTCGTTCTCGTGGATCGTGAAACCGAGTGCGGGGAGGACGACTTGGTAGATCGACTCGTCGGAGATCACGGTGAAGTTGTCGACGGGGGCGTGGATGACCCCCGCGCTCTTGCCCTTGGCGTAGCCGCCGATCTTCTCGCGTGCGCTCTTGACCGCCTTCTCGTATCCGGCGATGGCCGCGTCGGCCTGGTCGGTGCGGTCGAGCAGCGTGAGCTGTTCGGTCATGGCGACGAACGGGTCGTCGGTGGAGGCGCCTTCGACGCCGATGCCGTCGTTGACCGCGAGGACGGGGGCGATCTCGCCGAGCTTGAAGTTCTCGCCCTCGTAGTAGTTCCACCATCCGGAGCCGACGACGATGAGATCGGGGTTGTAGGAGGCGATCTCCTCCCGGTTGAGGTCGAACGCCGTGTTCTTCAGATGCGCGGCGTCCTTGTCGACCAAGGGTGACAGCGGGCTGTCGTCGCCGTAGGCGGTGGCCACGATCGGGTAGTCGGCGAGGAGCGCCATCTCGAGCCCGCTGCGGCTGTCGAGGACGACGACGCGCTGCGGGTCGGCCGGGAGCGTGGCCGAGTAGCCCTCGTACGCGAATTCGATGGTCTTGGCGGAGGTGCCCTTGTCGGCGGCCTTCGCGCTCTCTCCGGAGGAGCATCCGGAGAGGAGGCCGATGGCCACGACAGCGGAGAGCAGGGGCAGGAGGCCGCGGCGCGCGGCCGGTCGGTGACCTGCGCGGGGCGCGGGGGAGGGTGCAGACGGCATGTCGTTCCTTGGGGATGCTCGAACGGCCCGCGTACGGGACCACGATGTGCGTGAGGCGTGGGCGCCTCGCGTTCCACGCTAGGCAGGAGAGGAGACGTGAGGCGGACGATCCGCATCGCGTTCGGGACTCCGCGCGGGCGAGGTGGCGCCGCGGTCGCGCCCGAGCGGGACGACCGTCGGGGTCCCCGTCACCGGGTCCGGTACGACGCGGCAGGCGAGGCCGAAGACCTCGGCGACCAGCTCCTCGGTGACGACGGACTCCGGTGGTCCCTCGGCGACGATCCGGCCGTCCTTCATCGCGATGAGGTGTGTGCCGTAGCGGGCGGCGTGGTTGAGGTCGTGCAGGACCGCGACGAGCGTGTTGCCGGCGAGGTGCAGATCGGTGAAGAGTTCGAGGAGGTCGATCTGGTGCGCGATGTCCAGGAAGGTCGTCGGCTCGTCGAGGAGCAGCAGTGGGGTCTCCTGCGCGAGCACCATCGCCACCCATACGCGCTGGCGCTGCCCGCCGGACAGCTCGTCGACGAGCCGGGTGGAGAGGTCGGTGACGCCGGTGGCGGCCATGCTGTTCAGCACGGCCTCCTCGTCGGCGTCCGTCCACTGCCGGATGATTCCCTGATGGGGATAGCGGCCACGGGCGACGAGGTCCGCGACGGTGATGCCGTCGGGGGCGAGCGAGGTCTGCGGAAGCAGGCCGAGGCGCCGCGCGACCTCCTTGGCCTTGTACGACGTGATGGCCTTGCCGTCCAGGAGGACGGCGCCCTCGCGCGGACGGATCAGCCGGGACAGCGCACGCAGCAGTGTGGACTTGCCGCAGGCGTTCGGTCCGACGATCACCGTGAAGGAGCGGTCGGGGATGGCGACCGTGAGCTTCTCGGAGATCATCTTCTTGTCGTAGCCGATGCTCGCCCGCTCGACGCGCAGACGCGTCGCCTGACCCGCGGTCAGGACGCTGGGGGTGCCGGTGAGTGTCATGCTCTTGCCTTCGGGAACGGGGGCGTGGTGGTCACAGACGTTTCCTCGCCTCGTGGACGAGGAGCCAGATCAGGTACCCGCCGCCGATGACCACCGTGACCGTGCCCACCGGCAGCATCGCGGGAAGGGCGTGGAGGGCGACGTGATCGGACGCCGCGAGCAGCGCCGCCCCCATGAGCGCGGCCACGGGCACGGAGACGCCCGGTGTACGGGTGACGCGGCGTGCGATCTGCGGCGCCGCGAGCGCCACGAAGGAGATCGGTCCGGCCGCGGCCGTGACGACCGCGATGAGCCCGACGGAGAGCAGCATCAGCGTGAGGCGGGCGGGTTCGACGCGGACACCCAGCGCCTTCGCGGCGTCGTCGCCGAGTTCGAGCTGCCGCAGCGGCCGGGAGAGCACCAGCGTCGCGGCGAGGAGGAGCAGGACGAGGAGGCTGCCGATCCCGGTCTGCTGCCACGTCATGCCGTTCAGCGAACCGGCGCCCCAGACCGCGGCCACCAGCGCGGTGTCGAGGTCGGCGGTGAGCGTCAGCCAGGTGTTCAGCGAGCCCAGCGTCGCCGAGACCGCGATGCCCACGATGATGAGCCGGAAGCCCTGCACCCCGTGTTTGAAGGCGAGGAGGTAGACGACCGCCGCCGCCGCGACGCCGCCGATCAGCGCGCCGGCCGCGACGTCGAGATAGGTGCCCCCGAGAACGATGATCACGACGAGCGCGCCCGTGTAGGCGCCTGCCGAGAAGCCGAGGATGTCGGGACTGGCCAGCGGATTGCGCGTCAGGGACTGGAAGACGGCTCCGCTCGCCCCGAGGCCGGCACCGAAGGTGATCGCGGCGAGGGTGCGCGGCATCCGCCACTCGACGACGACGGTGCGGGTGAAGTCGTCCACCCCGGAGAAGAGCGCGTGCCCGACCTGCGAGAGGGTCAGCGGATACTCCCCGCTCACGAGCCCCAGCACTCCGATGGCCAGGCAGACGATCACGAGGACGAGGCTCACCGCGACGGCGCGGACGTCGAAGCGGAGCCATACGCCGCGCGCGTTCCGGCGCAGCACCCGGCGCCCGAAGTCCACCCGGGCGGTCGGCGCCGTGGAGGGGCGGGGAGACGAGACGTTCACAGGCCGCTCACCTTCCTCCGGCGGATCAGCACGATCAGTACCGGAGCGCCCACCAGCGCGGTGACGATCCCTACGGGAATCTCCGCCGGCCGCATCACGATCCGGCCGGTGATGTCCGCGACGAGCAGCAGCACCGGGGACAGGGCGAGCGTGTAGACGAGAATCCAGCGCTGGTCGGGGCCGACCATCCACCGTGCGACGTGCGGCACCATGAGGCCGACGAAGCCGATCGGGCCGGCTATCGCGGTGGCGCCGCCGGCCAGCAGCGTCACGGCGATGATCACGAGGACGCGGGTGCGCAGGACGTTCGCGCCGAGCGCGGCGGCCATGTCCTCGCCCAGCGCGATGGCGTTCAACGGCCGCGCCGTGAGGAGGGCGATCACGAGGCCCGCGGCGAGGAAGGGGAGTACGGGCCACACCAGGTCCAGGCTCCGTCCGACGACGGAACCGGCCCCCCAGTTGCGCATCTTGTCGAATGCCTGGGGATCGAGGAGCGTCAGGGCGCTGGTGAGACCGCTGAGCACCGCACCGAGGGCGACGCCCGCCAGGACGAGGCGCAGTGGGTCCGCACCGCCCCGGCCGGCGGCTCCGATGGCATAGACCGCGATCGTCACGATCAGGGCGCCGGCGAACGCGAACCACACGTATCCGGAGATCGACGCGACCCCGAACGAGCCGATTCCCAGGGCGACGGCGAAGGCGGCACCCGAGTTGACGCCCAGGATGCCCGGATCGGCGAGCGGGTTGCGGGTGAGTGCCTGGATCAGCCCGCCGGCGACGCCGAGCGACGAGCCGACGACGATCGCGATCACCGTGCGGGGGATGCGCAGATCGCGGATCACGAAATGGTCCTCGACGTCGGCGGGGGAGAACACCGCCTGCCAGACCACGGAGAAGGCGATGTCGCGCGATCCGATGACGACACTGAGCACGGTGACGACCGCCAGCACGGCGAGGATGACGAAGAGCACGAGCGTGCGGGAGGCGTTGCTGCCGGCGAGGCCCCGTGGGGGTCGTGCGTCGACCCCCTCGACGGAGCGTGTCGGGACGGACATCATCGGATGGGTACTCCAGATCGGGCCGAATCTGCGGGCGAGGGTGATCGCCGGGCATTCGCGTTCGACGCTACGGTGATCCCGCCGAGGCGGGCGGACAGACGATGTCTCGTTCAGGACAGCGCGGGAGCGCTTCCCGTCCTGTCGCTCACAGGCGGCCGGCGAGGTCACCGGGTGTGTGGCCGACCGTCTTGCGGAACGCCGCGACGAACGCGCTCGTGGAGCCGTAGCCGACGCGCCGGGCGACGACCTTGACGCTCGATCCGTCGGCGAGTTGGCCGAGGGCGGCCCGCATGCGGACGAGTCGTCGCCAACGGGCGAAGCTCATCGCCACCTCGGCGGCGAAGGCACGGGTGAGGGTGCGGGAGGTCATGTTCAGCAGCACCGCCCACTGCTCCAGGGAACGGTCGTCGGCGGGGTCTCGCAGGACGCTCTCGACGAGGGGCGCCAGTCGCCTGTCCCGGGGAAGCGGGACGTCGAGCTGGGTCGACTCGGTGATCTCCAGCATGTCGATGCAGACCTGCTGGGCGCGCATGCGCTGCTCGGCGGTCATCGGCGCGTACTTGAGGTGCATGAGCAACTGCCGCACCGCGGGGATGACGCTGACGGCGACGGGGCGGTCCCACGTCTTCCGCCAGGAGTCGGGGGCGAAGTACGTCGCGCGTACCTCGGTGTGATCGCGTGTCGAGCCCTCGTGCTCCATGCCGGCGGGCACCCACAAGCCGACCCCCGGCGTCACCGTCCACTGCCGGCCGTCGGCGAACATGGTCACGACGCCTCGGTCGGACCAGAGCAGTTCGTGCTCCGCGTGCCGGTGCGGCGGCCAACTGATCGCCCGCTCCGGCTCGTACACGCTCGTCGTGAGAAGGAAGGGGCGGGGGACCGCCCGGTCGGTCGCGGAATCGTTTCTTTCCAGGATGGGCGGCGGGGAGAGCAGCGTCATGAGAACCTCGGGAGGCAAGAAGTTAGGTAAGGGTAACCTAACCTAAATTCGCCGGGTTCGGGATGGTGGCCGCTCGATCGGTGCCCGCCCGTACCGGGCGTGTGGGCGGGAAAGGCTGACTGTTCAAACAGAGTTCCGAAAAATGGACAGGTGGAGCCGGACCTCGGAAGGTGGAAAGGAAGGGGCGTTCACATCTCACGCCCTCCTCCGATCCCCCCCCACGAGGAGGCCCGTCATGGCATCAGCCACCGGCCCGGAGAAGACCGAGGCCGTCGCCGCGACCGAAAGCCTGGGAAGCGAACTGGCCGAATCGGTCCGGCCGCGCGGCGAGACTCCGCCGGCCCCGGCCCCGTCCGTCAGTACGGCCCGGCACGAGGGCCACGAGATCATGGTCACCACCACGTACGAGGTCGTCGTGGACGGCCGGCCGGTGACGGCCCGGCTGCACGTGGACGACAGCGGCATGGTGTCCAGCCCCGGCCTGCCCTACCACCGGTTCGCCTCGGCGCTGGACGCGGTCCGGGTCCTGGTCTCCACCTATCCCGGCGACTTCCGGGGAGGCACCTGAGATGGCCCCCGTGACCCGGAAGAACGTCCTGCGCGACCAGAAGTCACTGAACGACTACGTGCGCGGTGTGGGCCTGCTCAAGCAACGCCCCTCAGGCCGGTACACCAGCGAATTCAACATTCCCGGCCCCATGGAGCCGATCAGTCTCTACGACATCTTCGTCCTCTGGCACATCCTGACGGGCGACAGCGCGATTCCGCCGGGCGGCGACCCGATGCGCCGCAATCAGGCCCACCGCGGGCCGACCTTCCTGCCGTGGCACCGGCGGATGCTCAACCTCTTCGAGGCGAACCTCCGGTTCGTGCTCAATGACTCCGCCTTCGCGCTGCCGTACTGGGACTGGACGGCGGACGGCGACAGCGGCTCGCCGTTCGACGCGCCGGTCTGGCGGCCCGGGTGCATGGGCGGGCAGGGCGACCCGGTGTCCAGCGGCCCGTTCGCCTTCCACGCGAACGACCCGAATACCTTCAGCGTCCACATCGAGACCGACGCCGCCGGGAACCCGTCCCAGCCCGACCGACCCCGGGGTCTGGTACGCGACTTCGGACGGAGCGAGCCGGACGGCTGGCCGACCCTGCCGACCAGCGGGGACATGAAGGCCGCGCTCACCTACCGGCCGTCCGGTCCCCACCCCAAGCCGGAGGACGGGTACGACACCCTCACCTACGACGTCGACTCGGACGGCTTCCGCAGCCGGGTCGAGGGCTGGCTCCCGGCGTCACGCCCCTGGATGCACAACCAGGTCCACATGTGGGTGGGCGGCGACATGGTCCCGATGAGTTCCCCCAACGACCCGGTCTTCTACCTGCACCACTGCAACGTGGACCGGATCTGGGAGGCCCGGATCGAGCGCTACGACGGCCGTGTCTACGCACCGGACATGACCGCGCCGGCCGACCCGTACCTGGGCATCAGGATCGACGATCAGCTCGGGCCTCCCGCGGCCGCCGGCGACACGCCGAGACGGATGCTGGGGTGGGTCTCCAGCGAGCACTACGTCTACGACACGCTGCCCTGAGGCCGGCGAGCGCCACGGACCGGGGCCGGTTCCGGAGGATTCCGGAACCGGCCCACGGTCGTTCCCGGGGCAGGGCGCCCCGCGCCCCGGCACCCCCGCGCCCCGGCGCCCGGGAGGGCGGTACGGAGGTCCGCCGCCGAGTCCGCCGACCCCGTCACCGCCTCACCGGAGGTCTGCCTCCGGCGCCGGGCCCGGTGCCGAGCCCGGGGCCGGTCCCGTGGCCGGGCCCGTCGCCGGGACCGTGGCGAGGGCCCAGAAGCGGGCGTACCGGCCGCCCTGCCGCAGGAGTTCGTCGTGGCTGCCGTGCTCCACGATCCGGCCGTGGTCCAGGAAGGCGACGCGGTGCGCGCGTTGGACCGTCCGCATCCGGTGCGCGACCATGATCACCGTCCGGCCCGCCGTCAGCCGCTCGATGCCCTCGTGCACCGCCGCCTCGTTCCCCGGGTCCAGCGCGGAGGTCACCTCGTCGAGGAGGACGACGGGGGCGTCCTTCAGCAACGCCCGTGCGATCGAGACCCGTTGGCGCTCACCTCCCGAGAGCCGGGCCCCGCCCTCCCCGACGTGGGCGGCCCAGCCGCCGGGCAGTCGCGCGATCACCTCGTCGAGGCGGGCCGCCGACGCCGCCGCCCGTACCTCCGCCTCGTCGGCGTCGGGACGGCCGAGCCGGATGTTCTCCTCGATCGTGCCGTCGAAGAGGAAGACGTCCTGGAAGACGATGGCCGTCCGGGCGAGCAGTGCTTCCGTGCTGATCGCGCGGACGTCGACACCGCCGAGGCGCACCGCGCCCGCGTCCACGTCGTGGAACCGGGCGAGCAACTGCAACAGGGTGCTCTTCCCCGCCCCCGACGGGCCGACCACGGCGAGCCGCCGGCCCTGCGGCACGGCGAGCGACAGGCGGTCGATCACGGTGCGGTCCCCGTGCCGGAAGGAGACCGAGTCGAACTCCAGGTCGTGGCGGGCCGGCAGGACCGGCTCCCCGGGCTCCGGCAGCGGTTCGGTGGCCAACAGCTCGTCGAGCCGAGCCAGTTCGAGCCGGGCCCCGCGCAGGCGTCCGGCGATCTCCGTGAGCGAGAGCAACGGGTCCGCAGAGCGCGCGGCGAGCACCAGGAGCGCCAGGAGCTCCGCCGTGCCGATCCTCGCGCCGAGGGCGAGATGGGCACCGAGCACGAGCACCCCGGTGAACATCGCCTGCACCACGAGCGTCAGGGAGACCGCGCCCGGCAGCGCGGCCAGCGTCGCGCGCCGGGACGTGCGCCGGACCTCCCGCAGCGCGTCGTCGAGGAGGCGGAAGCGTTCGGTGGTCCGGCCGCCTGCCCGCAGGACCGGCTGGGCCTGGAGGTACTCGACGACGCGCCCGGTGGCTTCCTCGTCGTTGACGTGCCGCTCCTCGTCGGCCGCGGCCGTCCAGCGCGCCGCCCACAACTGGACCACCGCCACCAGCGGTACGGCCGCCAGCGCGACGAGGCCCAGCCGCCAGTCGTACGCGAGCATCACCACGACGATCGTCAGGGGGGTGACCAGGGCGGAGACGAACGGGGCGAGCAGATGGGCGATCACCCCCATCGCCTGGAGGACGCCCTGCCCCGCCAGGGTGGACACCTCGCCCACACGGCCCGCGCTGAACCAGCCGAGGGGCAGCCGGGCCAGGTGATCGCCGAGCCGGTGGTACATGCCGCGCAGCAGCGCGGTCCCGGTACGGAACCCGGACAGGTCGCCGAGGAAGCGCAGTACCGCGTAGACCGCGACCGCCGCCCCGAAGGCGGCCAGCCAGGGCCGGGCGTCCTGCGGTGTGCCGCCGAACAGGGCCCGCAGCACGGGGACCAGCAGGGCGTAGGAGAGCCCCTCGACGACCGCGGTCGCCGTCATCAGGGCGAGGGTGCGGCGTACCGGCCCGGCGTGTTCGGTGCCGAGGACGCGCAGCAGCGTGCGGATCATGCGAGGTCGCCTCCTCGTGGCGTTCCGGTCCGGGGTTCCACGAAGATGTGGTCACCGAGTCCGTGGGGGATCGTGGCCGGCTCGTGGCCCCGCACGCGCACCGCGTTCTCGCCGGCCGTCACCGCGATCTCGTGACGGGGCCGGATGCCGGCGCGGGCGAGCCGCAGGAGGACCGAGGGGTCGTTCTGGAGGGGTTCGCCGATGCGGACGACCGTGACCGTGGTCTCCACCGGGGTGGCCGCGCCGGTCAGGGTCAGGACAGGGAAGGGGACAAGGGCAGGGCCGGGGCCGGTGCCGGTGCCGCCCCCGCCCTCCGTGGGGATGGGGCTGCCGTGCGGGCAGGTCGCGGGGTGGCCCAGGAGTTCCGTCAGCCGCCCCGCCACCGCGTCGGACATCACGTGCTGCCACCGGGATGCCTCGATGTGCACGTCCTCCCAGCGCAGCCCGATCACGTCGGCGAGGAAGCACTCGGCCAGGCGGTGCCTGCGCATCACGCGGACGGCCTGTCCGCGGCCCGGCCCGGTCAGCACCAGCCGCCGGTCACGCGCCACCAGCACCAGGCCGTCGCGCTGCATCCGGGCCACGGTCTGGGAGACGGTCGGCCCGCTCTGCCCGAGCCGTTCGGCGATCCGCGCGCGCAGCGGCACCACCCCGTCCTCCTCCAGTTCGACGATGGTCCGCAGGTACATCTCCGTCGGATCGACCAGCCCGTGCGCCCTCATGACCGTTCCCTTCGGCCGGGGTCCGTGCCGTCGGCCGGCGCCGGGCCATGTGCCTCCCAGAAGTGGGCGAACTCGCCGCCCCGGGCGAGCAGTTCGGCGGGCGGGCCCTGTTCGACGACCACGCCGTCGGCCAGCATCACGGCGAGGTCCGCGTCGGCGACGGTCTCCCGCCGGTGGGCGATGACCAGGACCGTACGCTTCCCCTCCAGCGAGGACAGGGCCCGGCGGACGGCCAGTTCGGTCTCCGGGTCGGCGAAGGAGGTCGCCTCGTCGAGCACGAGGACGGGGGTGTCGGCGAGCAACGTCCGTGCGAGCGCGATCCGCTGGGCCTCACCGCCGGAGAGCCCCGCGTCCTCCCCGATCACCGACGCGTAGCCGCGGGGGAGCCGGAGAATCCGTTCGTGGACCCCGGCCAGCCGGGCGGCGCGTACGACGGCGGCGTGGTCGGCGCGCGGCACCGCGAGCGCGATGTTCTCCGCGACCGACGCGCGCAGCAGCCGTACGTCCTGGAAGACGCACGACACGGTCCGGTACAGCTCCGGGCCCGCCACCCGGCGCAGGTCGGCACCGCCGAGCAGCACGGAACCGCGCGTCGGGTCGGCGAACCGCAGCAGCAGCCGCGCCAGCGTCGACTTCCCGCTTCCGGAGGGTCCGACGAGCGCGGTGACGGTCCCCGGTTCGAGGACGAGGTCGACGCCGCGCAGCACCTCGCGTTCTCCGTCGTAGCGGAAGTGGACGTCGCGCAGTTCCACCCGGTGTCCGCGCGGGAGGTCCGGGCGCGCGGGCTGCGGCAGCGGGGGCACGGCGAGCACCTCGCGGATGCGGCCGACCGCGCGCCCGGCGGCCTGGAGGTCGTCGAAGCCGTGGCCGAGCGCCGCCACGGGGGCGGTCAGGCCGAGGCCGAGCAGCAGGAAGGGCAGCAGATCGGCCGGGTCGAGTCCGCCGTCCGTGATGAGGACCGTGCCCGCGGTCAGCACGACGAGGAGGACGAACGGCGGTGAGAGCACCAGTTGCATGGCCGCCGCCGGGCGGGACAGACCGTGCACCCACCGGTCGAAGGTGGAGACGAAGGCGTCGGTGGCCGTGAGGAACCGGCGATGGGCGCGCGCGGACCCGCCGTACGCCTTCACCACCGAGATGCCCTGGACGAACTCGATGACGGAACCGGTGATCCGGCCCATGGCGGCGTCGAGTTCACGCTGCTCGCGCAGCCGCACCGGAGTCATCATCAGGGGGACCACCGCCACGGCGAGCGCGACCGGGGCCAGCGTGATCAGCGTGAGCCGCCAGTCGACGGCGAACAGGTACGCGAGCGACACCAGCGGCACCACGAACGCGGAGACCAGCTCGCCCGGAGCGTGGGCGATGAACGGGTGGACGGCGCTCACGTCCTCGCCCACCAGCCGGGCCAGCTCGCCCGTCCGACGCCGGGAGAGCCAGTCGAGCGGCACTTGCCCGAGGCGCGCGGCCAGTTGACGGCGGAAGGAGAGCTGCACGCGGCCGTCGACCAGGTGCCCGACGCCCTGCGAGGCGGCCGTGAGCACGAGCTGGACGAAGAGCCCGGCCGCGCCCACCGCCACCGTGGCCCAGACGTGGCCGCGGTCGGGCGGCCCCGGCGACAGCAGCGTACGGCCCAGCTCGACCACCGCGAGGAGCGGTGCGAGCCCTGCCACGGCGCCGACGACCTGGAGGAGCACGACGAGCGCGAAGGGCCCGGCGTGGGGGCGGAGCAGTGGGGCCAGGCCCGGTCCCGGCGCGGCGGCGGAGCGGGGCGGTGAGGTGTCCTCGGCGTGCTGCCCCGCCGGTGCGGGGTCGGTGGTGGTCATGGCCCTCTTCTCTCGTCCGGCTCGTCGTGCGCGGACACACCGGCGCTCACGCCGGGCGCGTCCGTCCGTCGGGGTCGGTCGCGCGGTGACCCGGGGGTCTCGGCTTCCTCGCGGGCACGGGGCCGGACGGCACGGTCACCGCCGCGGCGCCCGGCACGGGACCGGCCGGAGGGGGCCACTCATTCCGCCAGGGCGCGGCGCAGCACGGCGCCGAGTTCCGTGAACTGCCGCTGGGAGACCTCGGCGGACAGGATCGCCAGCGACCCGTGGAACGTGCCCGGCCACTGGTGCAGCTCGACCGGGACGCCCGCCCGCAGCAGCCGCATCGCATAGGTGATGTCGACGTCGCGGTACGGGCAGAACTCGGCGCTGGCGATGAAGGCCGGAGGCAGACCGGCCAGGTCGTCGGCGCGGGCCGGAGCGGCGTACGGCGTGGCCGTCGCGGAGCCCAGGCAGTGCCGCCACGCCGCCGCCGCGTGCTCGTGTCCGCCACCGATCGTCTCGATCAGCGGCCCCGTCGACCACTTCTCCCGCCGGTCGTCCAATCCCGGCTGGTTGAGCAGTTGGAAGCAGATTGCCGGGCCGTTCTCGTCCCGGGCCCGAAGCGTCAGCGAGGCCGCGATGGCCGCACCGGCGCTGTGCCCCCCGACGGCGATCCGCTCCGGGTCGACGCCCAGTTCGGCGGCGTGCCCGGCCGCCCAGACCAGGACGGCGTACGCGTCGTCGAAGGCGGCCGGGAACGGGTGCTCGGGGGCGAGCCGGTAACCGACCGAGATCACCACCGCGCCGGAGAGCGCCGCGAGCCGGGCGGCCCACGGATGCTCGGTGTCCAGATCGCCCATGACCCACGATCCGCCGTGCAGCCAGACGATGGCGCCCCGCGCCTGGTGCGGGCGGTAGATCCGCACCGGCACGTCCGCACCGGCGGCCACGGTGCGGTCCTCGATCTCCAGTCCGGTGGTGTCCGGCTCCGGGGCGGCTGCGGCCCGCGCCGCGTAGTTCCCGCGATCGGCGACCGGATCGGTCAGGTCGGTGTGCGGGATGAGCGGGACGAATGCTTCGAGCTCGGGATTCATGCCGGTCATTCTCACGGCCCCGCGCGCCGGGACCATCCGCCAACTGTCGGTCATCCGCGGCGTATCGCGCGCCGGTCGGCGCCCTCCTGCCCGCGGCCTTTCGGCCTTATGCTCCTCGGATGCAGGCAATGTCCGAACGGCTGTCGGACCTGGACTCCCACGTCCAGGGCGCGATCCGTGTCGTCACCTTCTACGACACCCTGATGCGCCGGCGGGTCGATCTGCCGGCGCTGGCCCGCTCCTCGGCGGGCCTCGCGGCGTGCGTCGTCGGAATCCGGCTGCACGGCACGGGCCGGGTCACCCGGCTCGGCCCCGACGGGCGGGACGCCCCCGGGGAGGCACGGCCCCCGTCCAGCACGGCGCCGATCACCCTCGACGACGAGGAGATCGGCACCGTCTGGCTCGAACGCCCCGGACGGCCCAGCCCGCTGGACGAGGTGCTCCTGGACCGGCTCGCCATCGCCGCCGCGGCCGTCGTCGAACGGTACGGACCGGCCCGTACCACCATGGCCGACCCCTCCCTCGTCGAACTGGTCGTCAGCTCCGGCAGCGACGAGGCGGCCCGTGCCAGGGCGCTCAGGCTCCTCGGGTTCTTCGCCGACCGGCCGGTCCACGTCGTCGCCGTGCACTCCCGCCTCCCCCTCGACCAGGTCTGCGCGCTGATCTGCCCGGCCCGTCCGGTGAAGGCGGCACCACTGGCCGACGTGGGCGTCATCCTGGCCACGACCGTGGACCGGGCCGCCTTCCCGGAAGGCGTACGGGCGGGCATCGGCGCGGCGGAGAGCCCCGACCGCTCCTGGCAGCAGGCCCGCACGGCGCTGCGCTTCACCACCCCGCGCCGGCCCGCCGTCCACTACGGCGACCTGGGGGCCCTGGCACTCCTGGCCCACGTGCCGCCGGACCTCGTGCGGGACAACGCCGACGTCGCCGCGATCGGCCGCCTGGCCGAGAGCCGGGAGGACCTGGACACCCTGGACGCCTACTGCGCCACGGGCTCCCTGCGCCGGGCCGCCGAACGCCTCCACCTGCACCACAGCAGCGTCGCCCGGCGCCTCGACCAGATCGGGAAGGCGCTCGGCTTCGACCTCACCGAACCCTCCGGACTCCTGCGCGCGGGTCTGGCCCTCACCGCCTGGCGCCTGCTCACGGACGACCGGCCGCGGTGACCGGCGGCACGATCCGGAAGAAGGGCCCTACGGGCGGTCCGGCGCCGCCCGCCTCCTGATCCCGTCGAGCACGGTGCCGAGCATCCGGTCGAACTCCGCCGTCGAGCCGAAGTCGGTCATCAGGGGGGTGAGGGCGGCCATGGCCGGGTACACGGCGGCGTCGAACGCGGGCACGGCGCCGGGCTCCTCGATGGTGCGCGCCAGCAGGTGCCCGTTGAGGAAGCCGAACAGGACCATGGGCGCGTCCGCGACGGCCTGGTCGGGCACTCCGGCCGCCCGCATGGCGGTGACCAGCCGTTCCAGGGCGGAGACGGCCACCGCCGAGGTCTGGGCGCGGGTCACCAGCAGCGGGAAGATCCTGGGGTGCCGGTAGGCCATCGCCCGGTACTCGTGCGCCGTCCGGCGGGCGATCTCCTCCCAGCCGGGGGACGTGTCGTCGTCCGGGACGGCCGCCACCTCGGCGAGCACCGCCTCGGAGACCGCGTCCAGCAACGCCGCCTTGCCCTTGACGTGGTGGTAGATCGACATCGGGTCGACGCCCAGTTCCTGCGCGAGCCGCCGTACGCCGAAGACCTCCAGGCCGTCGCGGTCGATCAGTGCGACGGCCGCGGCGGCGATCCGCCCCCGGTCGAGCCCCGCCGACACGCCCTGGGTGCGTCTGGCCACATCCACTCCCTCTCCGCAGCCTGCTCCTTGTCAAACCTACAGTGTAGAAACTACCGTACGAAGCGTAAACCTACGGCTTAGGTTTCGGCTGTGGGTCCGCGCGTCCAGTGCTCCCGCCTCCCTCACCGGCCGAGGCGACAAGGAAAGGTTTCCGATGACGGACTCTCGTCAGGATCGACGGGTCGTCGCGGCGGTGTACGCGGGCCTCGTGCTCACCGGCATCGTGACGATCGCCCCGTACGCCGACCGTGCCACCACCCATCTGCTGGCCGACCACATCCGGGCCGGGTATCCCGCGTACGGCCAGGCGCGGGTCGACTCGGCCGTCACCACCTATCTGGTCCTGCTCTCCGTGGTGGGGGCGCTCGGCGTCCTCGCCTGGCTCGGTACGGCGTGGGCCGTCCGCGCGGGCAAGCCGTGGGCCCGGCCCGCCGCGACCGTCCTGTTCGTGCTCGGCCTGAGCGTCGCGCTGACGGGGCTGCTCACCAAGGACACGTCCGGCGACACCGGCCTGCCGGCGGCCCTGGGCTGGGCCGGGATGGCTCCCTGCCTGGCCGGCGCGGTGGTGCTCGCGCTGCTGTGGCGAAGGCCGCGGGCCGTGTGAGCCCGGCCCCCGGCACGGCGGCGCCCCCTCCGGAGCCGGGCGCCGCGAGCGCGGAGATATCTGTTCCCGTGAGGTGAGATTTCAGTGGGCTCCCGCTTGCAGGTTCATTACCGCAACGGCCGAAGCGGAATTATTTACCACGCGCCGGCCGTTGCCACGTGCTACTGTCGTTGCTGGTTGCAGTTGTGGTTCCCGAAAACCTCAGATGCGTTTCAGCCGGCCTCCGGGCCCGCTGGGGGCATTTTTTGTTGTTCCGGTCTTCTCCGGTAGGGGCAATCATCGCGGCGACACGGTATCCACACGGTGTGGGTGCCGGTGCACTGCCCCGAAGGAGAGTGACATGGCCACTGGTACCGTGAAGTGGTTCAACGCGGAAAAGGGCTTCGGCTTCATCGCGCAGGACGGTGGCGGCCCCGACGTGTTCGCCCACTACTCGAACATCGCCGCCACGGGTTTCCGTGAGCTGACCGAAGGCCAGAAGGTGAGCTTCGACATCGGTCAGGGCCAGAAGGGCCCGACGGCCGAGAACATCGTCTCCGCCTGACCCGGTTGACGCTGACGCAGACGTGTGGCTGGGCCCGTATCCTCAGGGGTGCGGGCCTCAGCCGCGTGCACCGCACGGCGCGGCTCCCCAGGGGCTCCCCGGGCAGGTGCGCGCCCCCGCCAGGAGACGGACGCCCGCCTCGGCCGCGCCGCCGACGACGCTCCGGACGGCATCTCCCCCCTCGCGCCCGCCCTTCTCGGCGCCGGCGCCCGCGTGCACCGCACGCGATCGCATTCCCTCTCGCATTCCATTCGGCCCCTTCTCGCAATTCTCGGTACCGGAACTCACCGCGGGAATTCCTTGATGTGCGCCGCAACGAGGAAGGTTCCGTATGAACCGCACCCGCACGAACAATCGCTTCTCCCGTACCCGTAACGGCGGAACCGGCTCCGGAAAGGGCGGCGGCCGGTTCGGTTCGTCGTCGGCGCCCCGTTCCGGCGGACAGAACGGGTCCCGTGGTCACGGCCGCCGGCCCGCCGCGGCATCGGGTGAGTTCGCCCTCCCCGAGACGATCACCCCCGCGCTTCCCGCCGTCGAGGACTTCGCCGATCTCGACCTGCCCGCGGAGATCCTGGCCGAGCTGGGCCGGCAGGGCGTGACCGCGCCGTTCCCGATCCAAGCCGCGACGCTGCCGAACTCCCTCGCGGGCCGTGACGTCCTGGGCCGGGGGCGCACCGGTTCCGGCAAGACCCTCGCCTTCGGGCTGGCCCTGCTGGCGCGTACGGCCGGACAGCGCGCCGAGCCCCGGCAGCCGCTGGCCCTGATCCTCGTACCGACGCGGGAGCTGGCGCAGCAGGTCGGCGACGCGCTGACCCCGTACGCCCGCTCCGTGAGGCTGCGGCTGACCACGGTCGTGGGCGGTATGTCCATCGGCCGGCAGGCGAGCGCGCTGCGCGGCGGTGTCGAGGTCGTCGTCGCCACGCCCGGACGGCTCAAGGACCTCATCGAGCGCGGCGACTGCCGGCTGGACCGGGTCTCCGTCACCGTCCTGGACGAGGCGGACCAGATGACCGACATGGGCTTCATGCCGCAGGTCACCGCGCTGCTCGACCAGGTGCGCCCCGACGGTCAGCGGATGCTGTTCTCCGCCACGCTCGACCGCAACGTCGACCTGCTCGTACGGCGCTACCTGAGCGACCCCGTCGTGCACTCCGTCGACCCGTCGGCCGGCGCGGTCACCACGATGGAGCACCACGTGCTCCAGGTCCACGAGGACGACAAGCGCGACACGACCACCGAGATCGCCGCCCGCGACGGCCGCGTGATCATGTTCCTGGACACCAAGCACGCCGTCGACCGCCTCACCAAGCACCTCCTGAAGAGCGGGGTGCGGGCCGCCGCGCTGCACGGGGGCAAGTCGCAGCCGCAGCGCACCCGTACGCTGACGCAGTTCAAGAGCGGGCACGTCAACGTGCTGGTGGCGACGAACGTCGCGGCGCGCGGCATCCACGTCGACAGCCTCGACCTCGTCGTCAACGTCGACCCGCCGACCGACCACAAGGACTACCTCCACCGCGGCGGACGTACGGCCCGCGCCGGAGACTCCGGCAGTGTCGTCACCCTGGTCACCCCGGACCAGCGCCGTGCCATGACCCGGCTCATGGCCGCGGCCGGCATCGTCCCGCAGACCACGCGGGTCCGCGCCGGCGAGGAGGCCCTGCACCGCATCACCGGCGCCCAGACCCCCTCCGGCGTCCCGGTCGTCATCACCGTGCCCGCGGCCGAACGTCCCGAGAAGCGCGGTGCCGGCTCCCGAGGCCGGCGCCGCCCCGCCCCGGCGTCCCGTCGCGCCCCCCGGCAGCGGTCCTCCTCCGAGTCGGCGGCCTAGCTCCCTCGTGGCCGGGTGGCCTCCTCGCAGCTCGGGAGGCACCTGGCGACACCGGTCCGGACGCGCGGCGGGCACCCGGTCCCTCACCGGCCGCCCGGGACGCTGCCACGACCCACGGCAGCGGTCGCGCTCCGGACCCGCCCGCCCGATCCCGCCGAACCGCCCGGTCCCGTCTTCCCTTCTCCCTGTGAGGCACCATGCGCTGTGTCATCGCCCGCTTCCCCTTCGACCTGACCAAGGGCGGCGTGCTGGAAACCATGAAGGGCGTCAAGCCCGAGCCGATCACCCATGAGTTCATCGTCATCGGCCGCCGTCAGTTCCCCGCCAAGCAGGTCGGGCAGGTCGTCACCCGCCAGGACCGCCGCGACTTCAGCATCGCCGAGGTCGTGCGGGCCATGACCCAGCTCGGCTTCACCTGCGGCACCCTTCCCCCGGCCGAGCCCGAGCCCCAGGCGGTGACCGGCTCGTACGAGCGGGCCTCCGCGCTGCTCGGCACCCCTCCGGCGCCCTGACCGGCCGGACGGACTCCGAAGGAAACGGTGAGGGCCCGGCCGGCGGATGCCGGCCGGGCCCTCGTCCGTGGGGCGCGGTGTCGAGGTCAGTGGTCGGAGTAGCTGAAGTCCCCCACGGTCCAGGCGCTGACGTCCTCGATCGCCACGCGGTACATCCCGCCCGTCTCGGGGATGCCCACGGCGCCCTGCAGGATGCGGGCGACGTGGAAGTGCAGGTGCGTGGGCGGGCCCTCCTTCTTCACGGGGGCGTCGAAGACGGCGGAGAACGCGCTCAGTTGGGCGGAGTTCTCCAGCACCTCCGACACCCTCTGCCGCCATACGGACTCGGGGGCCAGGCGACCGGTGATGACGGCACCCCCGATCACCACGGTCAAGGACATCCGACTGCTCTTCCCGGACTCCACGAGGGCGGCGATGTCAACGATCAGCTCGTCAGGCTTCGGCATGGCAGCGCATTCTATGCACCTCCCCACCCGATCCCCCGCCCGGCCTCCCACCCCCGGTTACGGATCGGTCCGGCGAGCGGGGGAGCACGCCGAGCGCGGGCGTACCGTGGCGGCGTGGCAAACGAAGACCTCGGACGCACCCTGCGCCGCCTGCGCCGTCTCGCCTCCCTCACCCAAGAGGAGCTGGCGGAGCGCGCCGACGTCTGCGTCGACGTGGTCCGTCAGCTCGAACAGGGACGCAAGCACTCGGCACGCCTGCCGACCCTGCACGCGCTGGCGAACGGCCTGGGCGTCGAACTCACCACGCTCCTCGGCGATCCGCCCGCCGTCGCCTCGACCGGCGAGAGCGACGGTCCACGCTTCGTGGCCGTGCGCCGTGCCATCATGCCCGTCCTCCGGGGGCCGGAACCGACACCGCCGGCCGACGGCTTCTCACCGGAGCGGCTGCGCGAGCGGATCGCCGAGGGCTGGACGCGGTACCACGAGGCGGAGTTCGACACGGTGATGGCGGCGCTGCCGGAACTGATCACCGACGCCCGCTCCGCCACCGTCGCGGACGGCGACGACGAGCGGGCCGCGGGCTTCGCGGCGCTGGGCAAGGCGCTGCAACTCGCCGGCCACGTCGCCGTACGCATGGGCAAGACCGATCTCGCCCTGACGAGCCTGGAACGTGCCGCCGACGCGGCCGGCCACTCCGGCGACCCGCTGCTCCTGCCGATGATCGTGAACTCCATGGCGTGGACGTACCAGCGGCAGGGGCGCCTGGAGGACGCGCTGGCCGTGGCGCTGCGCGCCGCCGCCGACGTGGCGGACGGGGGCCTGGACGGGACCGCCGACGGGCTGAAGGTCTGGGGAGCGCTGACGATGAGCGCCGCCACGTCGGCCGCGCGGAGCGGCGACTACGCACGCGCGGCGGCCATGATGGAGACGGCGGAGAAGCAGGCCGCCCGGGTCTCCAAACTGCCCGACGGCGGCGACAACCGCATGGTCAGCGTCTTCAGCCCGTCCTCCGTCCGCATCGAACGCGTCCGTCTCGCCGTGCAGTACGGACACCCGCAGGACGCCCTCGCGCTGGCCGAGGGCGCGCGGCTGAGCAAGGACACCCCGCCGTCCTGGCGGACGTGGCTGCTGCTGGACGTCGCCCGCGCCCATACGGACATGGGGGACGCCGCGGGGGCCGTGAAGACCCTGGAATCCCTGCGCCGGGTGGCACCGGCCTGGACGCGGCACCACACCCTCGCCGTGGCCATCGTGCGCGACCTGTGGACCCTCCCCCACCACCCGCCGGGACTCCGGCCGTTGGCGGAGTTCCTGGGGGTCACCGAATAGCGTGCGGAAAGTAGGACGCGACGCCTCGGGCTCGTCGGCCGGGGCACGGACCCGGTTCGTGGACGTCCGGGTCGCCGGAGCGGCTTGCCGTGGTGTGGCGTGCGTGCAGGTGCGCGGTCGGCCGTGGTGGCCCGGCGGGGCCGCAGGCTCGTTTCCCTCCCCCGGAGGCTACGTGCCTGCGGCCCTTTCCGGCGCCGGTGTGCCGCCGGTTCCGGCCGGGTGCGGCGGGTGTGCCGTCACCAGCACATGACCGCCGTCTCGCCCGCGCCCCACGAGGAGTACAGGCGCACCCGGACGACATAGCGGCGGCCCCTGACGAGCCGCACCCCGAGCGTCGCGTTCCCGGGCGTCCCCCCGTCGTCGTGCCCGGCGAGGTAGCGGGGCTCCCCGTCCCGCTCCTCGAAGACCACCAGCACCGCGTCGCTGTCGCCGAAGGTCCCCACCGTGTACGTACGCGTCTGCGGCGGATCGAGGCGGAAGTCGGCCTGCTCGCCCGGCCCGAGCCCCAGCGGCACCGAACGGAACGGCACCAGCGGCCCCGGCCGGCGCAGCGGCGGATACCAGCGCAGCGCGAACTCCTTGTCCGCCGCCGACAGCGTCCCCGGCGACCGCAGTCCCGCCCGGTAGCGCTCCGGCTCCAGTATCAGCCCCGCCGGGAACGCGTACTCCATGATGGACAGCGGGTCCCACACCGGGGAGTTGACCTCGTCCGCGTCGAGCCGGCGCAGGATGTTGTCGTAGGTCCGCTCCCGGCCCCAGTGGTTCGGCGGACCCGCCAGCTCCGCGTAGACCGCCTCCTCGTCCCAGAGCAGACCGGCGTACGGGCTCTGGTGCTCGTGCAGCATGCCGAGCGCGTGCCCGATCTGGTGGAGGGCCGTGGAGCGCTCCCCGGACGCGGTCAGGTCCCAGCCGAAGTTCATCGTGGGGTCGTTCAGCCCCACCCGCAGCGCGTCCTTGCCCACCGCCGACCAGGACCCGTCGTCCGGCCGGAAGCCGATCCGCAGCTCCGCCTCGGCCCGGTCGCCGACCTCCCGCAGTTCCAGGCCGATCCCCAGGTCCCGCCACTCCGCGAAGCAGTCGCGGACCACGTCCCGCTGGGCCCGCGCCCCCGCCCACGGCTCCCGGCGCGGCCGGCCGGTCCCCGGCATCGGCACGACGGAGGCGTCGGTGTCGGCGCCGAGGAAGCAGTAGTGCAGCACCGTGCCGTTGGCCCACATCCGCTGCCCGCCCACGAGCGCGGCGATCCGCTCCGCGGCCACGCCCGGCGCGAACGCGGGAGCCGGCCGCGGCGCGAGCGAGCAGTACCGTGCGGTCATGGCCCCCAGGCTGCCGTGCCGCCCGCGCCGGGCGCCTGAGTCGGGGGCTACTCAAGTCGCCCTGTATCAGGGGTGAGCAGGGCGACTCCTGTTGCTGTGAGGACTGAGGCGCGGGACGCGACGACCCCCGAGACACCCTGGAAGTTCACCGGACGCGGGGCCGAACTCGACCTGGTCCGCCGCTCCGTGGCGGCCGGACGCCCCGGCATCGCCGTGACCGGACCCGCCGGGCGCGGCAAGACCCGGCTGCTGACCGAGGCCCTGCGCGGCACCGACTTCGCTCGCGTCGCCGGGACGCCGGGCGCGCGCGGGATCGCCTTCGCCGCCTTCGCCCACCTGCTGCCCGACTCCGTCACCCTGCACCGCGCCGTACGCCTCCTGTCCGGCGTACGGCTGCTGCTCGTGGACGACGCGCACCTGCTCGACGACGCCTCGGCCGCCCTCGTCCACCAGCTCGCCGTGCACGGCCGCACCCGCCTCGCCGTCGCCGCCACCACGGAGGGCGAGGTGCCGGCGGCCGTGTCCCGGCTCTGGTCCGGCGAACTGCTGCCCCGCCTCCTCCTGGAGCCCCTGCCGGCCCCGGAGACGGCCGGCCTGCTCACCGAGGCCACGGGCGCCGCCCTGGAACCGCTCACCGCCCTGCGGCTGCACCGCCTCGCCGACGGTGACCTGCGGCTCCTGCGTGATCTGCACGCCGCCGTGCTCCGGCACGGGCTGCTCGACCCCGTCCCCGGCACCGAGGAGCGGGCCTGGCGGGGCCCGGTGCCGGTCACCACCGCCGTACGGGAACGCGTGGCCCCCGTACTCGACCGCCCCGGGCCCGGGGAACGGGAGACCCTCGAACGGCTCGCCTTCGCCGAACCCCTCCCGCTCGACGCCGGCGCCCTCGGCCCGCGCACCCTGGAGCCCCTGGAGGCCGCCGGCCTGGTCCGCGTCGACGACCGGGGCGCCGCCCGTCTCGCCCACCCCCTGCACGGCGCCGTACTGCGCGCCGCCGCCGGGGGGCTGCGGGCCCGGCGGTTCGGCGGCGCCCCCGACCGGTGCGGGCCCGCCCTGGCGGCGGAGCATGCCGCGCTGCTCGGACGGATCGAGCGGGCCGACGTACGGGAGGCGGCGGCGCCCGTGGGGGAGTGGCTGGCGGGGGAGGGGCTGCCGGTGCCGGGTGCGTACGCCGCCGTCCGCGCCCGGTTCGCGCGGCTGCGGGGGCGGTTGCGGGAGGCCGCGTCCTGGGCGCGCGAGGGGCTGCGGGAGGACCCGGCCGACCCGTCCTGCCGCGCCGAACTCGCCCTGGCCACGGCCCAGTGCGGCGCGGTCCCGCCGGGGGTGGCTACGGGGGACCGGCGCCCGGCCGAGGCTCTCGCCCCGCGCGCCGAGGCCGCCGTCCCCGCACCCCGCGCCGAGCCCGCCCCCGCCGTCCCCCAGGCGGGCACCGCCCCCGCCGTCACCGTCTGGGCCGCCGCCGCGCGGGGTGACCTCGATCTCGCGGCCCGTGAGGCGCCCGACGGGGACCCCTACGACGCCGTCCGCCTCGGTGTCCCGGAACGGGCCACGGGCCGGCTCACCGGCGTCTTCGCCGACCACGCCGACGCCCTCACCCGCGGCGACGGACCCGCCCTCGACCGCGTCGCCGGGGAGCTGGAACGGCGCGGCTTCCTGCTCTACGCCGCCGAGGCGCGCGCCCAGGCCGCCCGCGCCCACCGCGACCCCCTCGCCGCCCGCACCGCGCGCACCCGCGCCGCCGCCCTCGCCCGGCGGTGCCAGGGCGCCCGTACCCCGGCCCTGTCCGGAGTGGCGCTCGGCCAACTCACCGCCCGTCAGCGCCAGATCGTCACCCTTGCCGCGGCCGGCCTGAGCAACCGGCAGATCGCCGAGCGGCTCACCCTCTCCGTCCGCACCGTCGGCAACCACCTGTACGGCGCCTACACCCGGCTCGGCGCGGGCGACCGCACGGCCCTGTCCCGCCTGGTCGGCCTGCTCGAGGGACAGCCCGCCTGACGGCTCACCCCGCCTGACGGCTCACGCGGCGCCGAAGGCGCTGAACGCCCACCCCGTCGCCTGGTGCAGCGCGTCGCCCGGCAGCGCGGCCCGCGCGTCGCGCAGCGCCTCCGCCAGGGAGAGCCCGGCGTCGAGCCCCTTGTGCAGCGCCAGCATCAGCGGGACCACCGCCGCGTCGTTGACCGGGGCGCTGCACGCCACCACCCCGGCGGTGCCGAGCGGCAGCAACGCCGTCACCAGGCCCAGCAGTTCGTCGGCGCCGACGGTGGCGAACCGCGCCGTGTCGCAGCAGGACAGGATGATCCGGTACGGGCTGCGCTCCAGGCGTTCCAGATCGTGCGCGATGAGCGGCCCGTCCGCCATCCGCAGCGAGGAGAACAGGGGACTGTCGGCCCGGAAGGTGCCGTGCGCGGCGATGTGCGCCAGCGCGGCCCCGTCCAGCTCCCGCAACACCCTCGGCACCCGCGCCGCGTCCCCCTCCAGCACGATCCGCCGCCCGGCCGGAGAACCGCCCCGCCCCGCCTCTCCACCGTCCAGTGCCCCAGGACCCCCGAACCCGCCACCCCGGCCCGCGAGTTCCGTCACCTCCGCGCCGCCGCCCGCCAGGCCGGGGCCGCGGACCAGGACCTCGCTGCCGCCCGGCGGCGGAGCCGTGTCGTGGGCGCGGAGCCAGCTCGTCGCCGACGGCGAGACGCTGAGCACCCGCTCCCGCAGCGCGGGCAGCAGCGCCCACGGCACCCGGTGCAGCCGGGCCGGCGGCACCACCACGACCGGGCCCGAGCCCAGCCGGCCCGCCACCGGGCCGAGCAACAGCTCCTGGAGCCGCCGCCCGGCCGCCTCCACCAGCGGCAGCCGCGCCTCCGCCCCCGGATGGGCCAGCCGCCGCAGCCCCGCCTGGACGTGCTCGGCCTCCCGCTCCGCCTCCGCCAGCAACCCCGCCTCGTACCGCCGTACCCGGCCCCGCCCGCACAGCAGGACGTGCACCCGGCCGTCCAGGACGACCAGCTCCACCAGGCGTACGCCGTCGCCCAGTTGTTCCAGCAGCCGGCCGACGTCGAAGCGGTCGCCGCCGCCGGGCGCCTCGCCCCGCATGTGCAGGGTCCGCGACCTGATCTCCCGCTCCAGCCGCCGCTGTTCCCGCTCCAGGACGGGCACCGGACGGCCACCCTCCCGGCGGGCCTCCTCCGCGCGGGCGGCGATCTCCCGGAACGCCGTCATACCGCTGAGCAGCACCGGATCGGCGGGCGGCCGGGCCGGCGGCGCCGACAGCACCGTCGCCCGCCACCGTTCGCTCCACACCAGCAGCCGCCGCGGCCCGCCCGAGGCGAGGCTCGCCCGCTGGGCCAGCGCCGCCAGTTCCGCGCCCTGCGCCGTGGCCCGCGCCCGCAACTCCGAGGCGCCCAGCGTCATCCGGTGGTCGTCGAGCACGTCCAGCCCCCGCCGGCACGCCTCCAGCACGCCCCGGTGCGAACCGGCCGCCCGCGCCCGCAGCGCCTGCGCCGCCCAGCCCGTCATCCGGGCCAGCGGCGGCCCGGCCCGGCGGCTGCGCGCGGCGACCGCCAGATGCCGTTCGGCGTCCGCCGTCCACCCCAGTTCCAGCGCGATCCGCCCCGCCAGCAGCGACGCCTCCGGCGCGGCCGGTGCCCCGGCGGCGGCCAGCCGCCGCGCCACCGCCGCCGCGTCCGCCACCAGCCGCCCCGATCCGCGTCCCGCCGCCCGCCGCGCCTCCGCCAGCACCAGCCGGGCGTGGCTCTCGTACCAGGTGCGGCGCTGCCCGGCGAAGAGCCGCACCGCGAGCGCCGCGCGGGCGATCGCCGCCTGCGGATCGTCCGCCAGCCGGGCCGCCCGCGCGGCGACCAGCAGGAGTTCGGCCTTGCGGGTGGACTGTCCGCCCATGCCGTCCAGCGCGGTGATCGCCCCGTCCGCCTCGGCCAGCGCCTCCGGCGCCAGCCCCGCCGCCATCAGCACCTCGCAGCGCCGGATGGTCAGCATGAAGGTGGGCGTGCCGAGCTTCGCGTACCGTTCCTCCGCCGCGTCGAGCAGCCGCAGCGCCGCCGGCACGTCGCCCGAGCGGAACGCCGCCAGCCCCCGGCTCTCCACCGCGTCCGCCTTGTCGTGCTCCTGGCCCGTCGTGTCCCACAGGGCCTCCGCCGCCGTGAAGTCCGCCTCCGCCCGCTCCACCGCGCCCAGCGCCAGGTGCACGGTGGCCCGCAGGGTCAGCGCCCGCGCCGTCCAGATCACGTCGTCCGCCTGCCGCAGCACCGGGATCGCCCGCCGTACGTCGTCCAGCGCCTCGCCGTGCCGGCCCAGCACCCACCACACGTACGCCCGCCGGAACAGCACCCGCGCCCGGGTGTGCCCGGTGCCGCGCGCCACGCCCCGCTCGAACGCGGCCAGGCCCTGCCGGGTGCGTCCCGTGTGCACCAGCGCCACCCCGAGCGTGGCGAGCACGTCCGCCTCCCGTTCCGGCGACTCCGCGCGGGCGGCCAGGTCGCGGGCCCGGCGCAGATGGGCCAGGGCCCGCCGGGTGTCCCCGAAGTCCCGCTGCCAGATGCCGATCACCTGGTGGGCCACGGAGGCGTGCAGCGGCGGCGGACCGGAGGCGAGGACCTCCTCGGCCCCGGCCAGCGCCTCGCCGGGCGCGGCGAACACCATCGGCAGCAGCCGCAGGACCGTATCGTCGTCAACAACCGCCGTCACACTCACGGATGGTAGTGCTCCGCCCCCGCCCCCCACAGGCGCGAGCCTGTATCAGCCCGGCCCCCGGCGGCTCTGATTGACGACCGGCGCACCAGTGGGAGGACACGCATGGCACCCCAGCGATTCCGCGAGCAGTTCGCCCAGATCCAGCGCTCGATGCCGGACGTGCCCCTGGCGATGGGCCCGGACGACACCGGCGAGTTCCTGTACGAGAAGGGCGTCGTCCTCGCCCGCGACGGCGAGGAGGCCCGCCTCGTCGAGGACACCGTGCGCGAGCACTTCACCACCTTCGCCGGGCTCGACCCGGACCGGGTGCGCCGCGCCGGCCCGCGGACCAACCGCACCGGTATCACCCGCATCCGGGTCGCCGACCCCGGCGAGGGCGGCGCCGAGGGCGATCCCGCGGTCGCCGGGGCCCTGCGCTCGCTGCGCACGCTGGAGGGCCGGGCCGGCCGCCGGATGGTCAGCCGCAACCACATCGTCTCCATCGCCGTCAACGCCTGCCCCGGCGACGAACCGGTCCCGCTCCCGCGCACCGCGCCGCCCAACCCGGCCCCGGCCGCCACGCCCTACGACGCCGCGACCGCCGTCGGCGTCCTCGTCGTCGACACCGGACTCGTGCGCGACCACCGCGACTGGCCGCTGCTTGCCCGCACCGACGGCGACTTGGAGACCGACGAGTGCGACGAGGACGGGGTGCTGCGCCAGTACTCCGGACACGGCACCTTCATCGCCGGACTGGTCGCCGCCGTCGCCCCGAACACCGACGTGACCGTGCGCGGCACCCTCAACGACGCGGGGGCCATCCTGGAGTCCGAGTTCGGCGAGAAGCTCTTCGAGGCCGTCGACGAGGGCGGCTGGCCCGACATCCTCAGCCTCTCCGCCGGCACCTCCAACGGCCGCACCGACGGCCTGCTCGGCGTGCACGCCTTCATGGAGGAGCTGCGCACCCGGCGCACCCTGCTGGTCGCCGCCGCCGGCAACAACGGCAGCGCCACCCCCTTCTGGCCCGCCGCCTACGCCGACCTGCCCGGCTGGCAGGACACCGTGGTCTCGGTCGGCGCGCTGCGCGCGGACGGCGCGGGGGCCGCCTGCTTCAGCAACCACGGCCCCTGGGTGCGGGCCTGGGCCCCCGGAGAGCGGCTGACCGGCCCCCTCACCGGCTTCACCACCCCCGTCCCGTACGTGTACCAGCACTCCACCTACGACGACTGCCGCTACGGGTTCTCCTACGCCTGCACCTGCCGGCACCCCCGGCACAGCGGGGCGCTGAGCGAGCCGGCGGAGGGGCCCGCCAAGGCGGACCAGGTGATGTTCGAGGGGCCCGCGCAGTGGAGCGGCACCTCCTTCGCCACCCCCGTCGTCGCGGGCCTGGTCGCCTCGTACATGACGGACCGGCGGGAGGGCGACCCGCGGGCGGCCGGCGGACGGCTCCTCGCGGAGAACACCGGCGTCGCCGAGGTCCGGGGCGAGGACGTCCCGGCCCTGCTCCCGCCCACGTGGACCCCGGCCGCCGCCGACGGGCCCGGGGGCGGGGAATGATCGCCCCCGTACGGGACGGAACCACCTCTTCCACGGCGTACGATGACCTGTCGTACACGAGGGGTGGGACCGTGGACCGTGCAGAGGTCGGGGTGCTCGTCCAGTCCGCCGCCGACGGCGACGCGGCGGCCTGGAAGGCGCTGGTGGACGGGCTGGGCCCGCTGGTGTGGTCGGTGGTGCGGGCGCACGGACTCTCCGACGCCGACGCCCACGAGGTGTACCAGACCGCCTGGTTCCGCTTCACCCAGCACCTCGGGCGCATCCGCGAGCCGGAGAAGACCGGCTCCTGGCTGGCGAGCACCGCCCGCCACGAATGCCTGAAGGTGATCAGGGCGTCCCAGCGGTGGACGCCCACCGACGACGTGCACCTGCTCGACCGGGCCAGCGAGGACCGGACGCCGGAGGAGTCGGTGCTCGACTCCGAGGAGGCCGCCGCCCAGACCGAGCGGGTCCGGCGGCTGTGGCAGGAGTTCGAGGAACTGGGCGAGCGGTGCCGACAGTTGCTGCGGGTGCTGATGGCCTCGCCGCCGCCCAGTTATCAGGAGGTGTCCGCCGCCCTCGGTATCGCGGTGGGCAGCATCGGGCCGATGCGCCAGCGCTGCCTGCGCCGGCTGCGGGCCAAGCTGGAGACCCGGGGGACGACATGAGCGCGACACACGAGGACGGCGACGGCGAGGGGCTGTTCCCGGGCGGGGAGGCGGACGACGGCCTGCTCGCCGACGCCCTGCTGGAGGAGGAGCTGCGGCAGGCCGCCGCGATCCTCGACCCGGTGCCGGCCGCCCTGCGCACGATCGCCGTGGAGGCGTACGCCCTGCGGGACCTGGACGCCCGCCTCGCCGAGCTGACCTTCGACTCGCTGGTCGACTCGCTGCCCGTGCGGGGCGAGGAGACACCGCCCCGGATGCTGACCTTCCAGGCCGGTGCGGTCACCGTCGACGTCGAGGTGGGCGACGAGGGGCTGATCGGGCAGGTGCTGCCGCCGGGCCCGGCCGAGGTCGAGGTGCTGAGCGGACCGCGCCCCCGGGCCCGGCTGACCGCGGACGACCTGGGCCGCTTCGCCGGCGAGGCGCCGCCCGCCGGGCCGTTCGCGCTCCGGCTGCGCACCGGCGGCGAGGTCGTCGTCACCGAGTGGCTGCGGGCCTGACCGGCGCGTCACCGCCCGGCGGGAAGCCGTCGCCCACGGCGTCGACCAACGCCGCCAGGCAGCCCGCGAGGCGCTCCACGCCCGGTCCGGGGGCGCCGGCCGGCTCGCTCGTGTAGGTGTCCCGGCGGATCTCCACCATCAGCGCGGAGACCTCCGGGCGCCGCCCGTGGAACTCCAGCGGGACGTACGCCCCCGCGAACGGGGTGTCCCGCCCGGTCTCCCCGTACGGGGCGAACGCCTCCCGGGCCGCCGCGAGCAGCGCGGGCGGGGTGTGGAAGGCGTCGGTGCCCAGGCAGACGGGCGGGCGCGGACCGTCGCCGTGCAGTTCGTAGGGGAGCGGCCGGCTCGGGTAGGAGTGCACGTCGACGACGACGGCCCGGCCGGTGGCGGCGAGCCGGCCGGCCACCGCCTCGGTCATCGCCCGCGCGTACGGGCGGAAGTAGCGGGCGAGGAGCGGCTCCGGGTCGGTGCCGTCCGGCCGCAGCACCCCCCGGTGAGCGGTGCGCGTGTACACGGCGCCCATGCCGGCGGCGAGCATCTCCTCCCGCTCGTCCGGGAAGCGTTCCGGGTCCACCACCAGCCGGGAGAGCCGGTTGACGAACCGCCAGGGCGTGATGGCGGCCCGCGCGGACGCCTCCTCGGCGATCCGGGCCGTGTGGGCGTCGGTGAGGAGGTCCAGCTCCCGTTCCAGCGCCGCGTCGTCCAGGACGATGCCCGCGCGGACCTCGGGCGGGATCGCCCGCGCGTCGTGCGGCACGTGCAGGATCACGGGGGAGCGCGGGTCGCCGGGCAGCAGGGCGAAGGAGGGCGGTCCGTCGGTCATGGGCGGCTCCCGGGAGCGGGGCCGGAGCGGGCTCCGGGGGGCGTTGTCAGTGGGGTGCGGCAGCATCATGGCACCGGGGCGGACGGCGCCCCGGACCGGGACCACCAGGAGAGGCGCCATGACCGTCACCGACCCGCGCGCGAGCGCGCACCCGTTCCTGCGCGAGCTGTACCGGGACCCGTACTTCCCGGACGAGGTGGTGGACCGGGGCCGCGCGATCCTGCTGCGGCTCTGCGCGCGCATCGAGGCCGACGAGCCCGCCGGCCTGGCGGAGCTGTACGCGCTGACGCACGCGGCGACGGAGGAGTTCAACGCCCTGGAGGAGGCGTTCGAGGCGGCCGGCAGCGAGATCGAGACGGTGGCCCGGGAGGCCATAGCCGAGGACTTCTGGCACATCTCCCGGATCTACGGCTTCACCGAGGCGGACGCCGAGGAACTGGTGGCCCCCCGCGCGTGGTGAACGGCGGACACCCCGTCCCCGCCGGAGCGGGGACGGGGTGCCGGGTGGCCGGGGCGGAGTGCCGCCGGGAGCGGTGCGGATCAGGCCAGCGCGGCCAGCGCCGCGTTCCAGGTGGCGGAGGGACGCATGACCTGGGCCGCCTTGGCCGGGTCCGGCTGGTAGTAGCCGCCGATCTCGGCCGGGGTGCCCTGGACGGCGACCAGCTCGTCGACGATCTTCTGCTCGTCGGCGGCGAGGGTCTCCGCCAGCGCCGCGAACGCCTTGGCGAGGTCCGCGTCGTCGGTCTGCGCGGCCAGCTCCTGCGCCCAGTACAGGGAGAGGTAGAAGTGGCTGCCGCGGTTGTCGATGCCGCCGACGCGGCGGGTCGGGGACTTGTCCTCGTTGAGGAAGGTCGCCGTGGCGCGGTCCAGGGTGTCGGCGAGGACCTTGGCGCGGGCGTTGCCCGTGGTCGCGGCGTACTGCTCCAGCGACGGCACCAGGGCGAAGAACTCGCCGAGGGAGTCCCAGCGCAGGTAGTTCTCCTTGACGAGCTGCTGCACGTGCTTGGGCGCGGAGCCGCCGGCGCCGGTCTCGAAGAGGCCGCCGCCCGCCATCAGCGGCACGACCGAGAGCATCTTGGCGCTGGTGCCCAGCTCCAGGATCGGGAACAGGTCGGTCAGGTAGTCGCGCAGCACGTTGCCGGTGACGGAGATGGTGTCCTCGCCGCGGCGGATGCGCTCCACCGACAGCTTGGTCGCCTCGACGGGGGACAGGACGCGGATGTCCAGGCCCTCGGTGTCGTGCTCGGGCAGGTACTGGTTGACCTTGGCGATCAGGTTGGCGTCGTGCGCGCGGCCCTCGTCCAGCCAGAAGACGGCCGGGTCGCCGGTGGCGCGGGCGCGGGTGACGGCCAGCTTCACCCAGTCGCGGATCGGGGCGTCCTTGGTCTGGCAGGCGCGGAAGATGTCGCCGGCGGAGACCGTCTGCTCCAGCACGGCGGTGCCGTGGGCGTCGACCAGGCGGACCGTGCCCGTGGTGGGGATCTCGAAGGTCTTGTCGTGGCTGCCGTACTCCTCGGCCTTCTGCGCCATCAGACCGACGTTGGGCACCGAGCCCATGGTGGCGGGGTCGTAGGCGCCGTGGGCGCGGCAGTCCTCGATGACGGCCTGGTAGACACCGGCGTAGCTGGAGTCCGGCAGGACGGCGAGGGCGTCGTGCTCCTGCCCGTCCGGGCCCCACATGTGGCCGGAGGTGCGGATCATGGCGGGCATGGAGGCGTCGACGATGACGTCGGAGGGCACGTGCAGGTTGGTGATGCCCTTGTCGGAGTCGACCATGGCCAGCTCCGGGCCCTCGGCCAGCTCGGCGTCGAAGGACGCCTTGATCTCGGCGCCCTCGGGCAGCGACTCCAGGCCCTTGTAGATGCCGCCCAGACCGTCGTTCGGGGTCAGGCCGGCCTGGGCGAGGACGTCGCCGTGGCGGGCGAAGGTCTTCGGGAAGAAGGCGCGGACCACGTGGCCGAAGATGATCGGGTCGGAGACCTTCATCATCGTGGCCTTCAGGTGCACGGAGAAGAGGATGCCCTCGGACTTGGCGCGGGCGACCTGCGCGGTGAGGAACTCGCGCAGCGCGGCGACCCGCAGCACCGAGGCGTCCACGACCTCGCCCGCGAGGACCGGTACCGACTCGCGCAGCACGGTGGTGGTGCCGTCGTCGCCGACCAGCTCGATGCGGAGCGCGCCGTCCTCGGCGATCACGGCGGACTTCTCGGTGGACCGGAAGTCGTTCTCGCCCATGGTCGCCACGTTGGTCCTGGAGTCCGCGCTCCAGGCGCCCATGCGGTGCGGGTGGGTCTTCGCGTAGTTCTTGACGGACGCCGGGGCGCGGCGGTCGGAGTTGCCCTCGCGCAGGACCGGGTTGACCGCGGAGCCCTTGATCTTGTCGTAGCGGGCGCGGATCTCGCGCTCCTCGTCGGTCTTCGGGTCGTCCGGGTAGTCCGGCAGGGCGTAGCCCTGGGCCTTCAGCTCGGCGACGGCGGCCTTGAGCTGCGGGATGGACGCCGAGATGTTCGGCAGCTTGATGATGTTGGCGGCGGGGGTCCTGGCCAGCTCGCCCAGCTCGGCGAGCGCGTCCGGGATGCGCTGGTCCTCGGTCAGGTACTCCGGGAACACGGCGATGATGCGTCCGGCCAGCGAGATGTCGCGGGTCTCCACGGAGACTCCGGCCTGCGCGGCGTACGCGCGGACCACCGGCAGGAAGGAATACGTCGCCAGGGCCGGGGCCTCGTCAGTGTGGGTGTAGATGATGGTCGAGTCAGTCACCGGGTGCTCCGCTCCACGTCTGCAACATTGCTCGACATCAAGATATCCCGTGGCCGTCCCGTGTTCGACAGGGGTCGTGCGCGGCGCCCTCCGCCGGGCCCGCGCCGCACCCCCTGTCGAACAGGTGAGCGAGGTCAGGCGGGGGTGGGGGCGTCCTCGCCGGCGCGCTGCTGCGGGATCACCACGGAGCCCTGCTGGAGCGCGATGGTCCGGGCCGGCGCCGGGATGCGGATGCCCTCCTCGCGGTAGCGCCGGTGCAGGCGCTTGATGAACTCGTGCTTGATCCGGTACTGGTCGCTGAACTCGCCGACGCCCAGGATCACCGTGAACCCGATCCGCGAGTCGCCGAAGGTGTGGAAGCGCACCGCCGGCTCGTGCTCCGGCACCGCCCCGGTGATCTCGGTCATCACCTCGGCGACGATCTCGACCGTCACCCGCTCCACGTGGTCGAGGTCGCTGTCGTAGGCGACCCCGGCCTGCACGAGGATGGTCAGGCGCTGCTCGGGGCGCATGAAGTTGGTCATGTTCGTCTTGGCGAGCTGCCCGTTGGGGATCACGACGAGGTTGTTGGAGAGCGCCCGGACCGTGGTCTGCCGCCAGTTGATGTCCTCGACGTACCCCTCCTCGCCGCTGCTGAGCTTGATGTAGTCGCCCGGCTGCACGGTCTTCGAGGCGAGGATGTGGATACCGGCGAAGAGGTTGGCCAGGGTGTCCTGGAGGGCCAGCGCCACCGCCAGACCGCCGACGCCGAGGGCGGTCAGCATCGGCGCGATGGAGATGCCCAGGGTCTGGAGCACCACCAGGAAGCCGATCGCCAGTACCAGCACCCGGGTGATGTTCACGAAGATCGTCGCCGAGCCGGCCACCCCGGAACGGGACGTCGTCACCGTGCGCACCAGCCCCGCGATGACCCGGGCCGCCGAGGCCGTCGCCACGAAGATCAGCAGCACCGTCAGCACCTGGTTGACGCCGTGCTGCACCGCCCGGTTCAGCGGCAGCGCCGCCGCCGCGCCCGCCACACCGCCCGCGACCGCCGCGCAGGGCGCCACCGTGCGCAGCGCGTCCACCAGGACGTCGTCGCCGCTCCACCGGGTGCGGCGGGCCTGCCCGGCCAGCCAGCGCAGCAGGACCCGCAGCGCGAACGCCCCCAGCAGCCCCGCGGCGAGGGCGATGCCCGCGGGTACCAGGCTGTCCAGGGTGAGGTCGTCCGTCACCGGGCACCCCCGGCACGGCTCACCCGGGGCCGGCTGCCAACTCTGTCCACGTGTACACCCGTTCGTCTCAGGAAATGGGAACACCCCGGCCTCACAGAGGAGTTCGGCCGGAGCGCGCCGCTCATCCTGCCGTATCCCCGGTGGCGGCCACGCACCGCGCCGCGGAGGGAGCCGGGCTACGGGGCCGCCCGGGGAGGCAGGTCCTGTTCGGCCCAGACGACCTTGCCGGCCGGGGTCCGGCACGAGCCCCACCGCCGGCACAGCATGTTGATGAGCTGGAGTCCGCGCCCGCTCTCGTCGCTCACGTCCGCGTGCTGGATCTGCGGCAGGTCCGGCCCCGAGTCGGAGACCTCCACCGACAGCCGCTCGTACCGCAGCAGCCGCAGCTCCCCGGGGGCGTTCCCGTACCGCAGGGCGTTGCCGACCAGTTCGCTGACGACCAGCTCCGTGGTGTCGGTCAGCTCCTGGAGCCCCCACGCCGCCAGCCGCTCCCGGACCATCGCGCGGGCCTGGCCGGCCGCCTTGCCGCCCGGCGGCAGCGTCCGTACGTACACGTCCCCCTCGGGGGCGAGCGGCCGGACCCCGGCCACCAGCACGATCGCGTCGTCGGAGCGGTCCCCGCCGACCCGCTCGACGATCTCCTCGCACACCTCGCCGTCGACCCGCAGCTCCCCGCCGACCGCCTCCCGCAGCCGCTCCAGCCGCGCGTCCAGGCCGGTGGTGCGCGAGCGGACCAGCCCGTCCGTGTACAGCGTCAGCCGCACCCCCTCGGGCACCTCGAAGTCCACCGGGTCGTACGGGATCACGCCCGTCCCCAGCGGCGCCCCGGCCGGCACCGGCAGGAAGGCGGCGATGCCGTCGGGGCCGGTCAGCAGCGGCGGCGGATGACCGGCGCTGGCGATCCGGAAGGTGCCGCCGTAGGGGTCGTAGACCGCGCACAGGCAGGTGGCGACCTGGTCCTCCTCCAGATCGCGGGCGGCCAGGTCCAGCCGGGCCAGCAGCCGCTCGGGCGCGATGTCCAGGGCCATCAGCGTCCGCGCCACGGTGCGCAGCCGGCCCATGGTCGCCGCGGCGGCCAGGCCCCGCCCCATCACGTCCCCCACCATCAGCGCCGTACGGCCGCTGGGCAGCGCCACCACGTCGAACCAGTCGCCGCCCACCGCCGCCGGGTCCCCGGCGGGCGCGTAGCACGAGGACACGTCGAGTCCGGGGGTGTCGGGGCTGGTACGGGGCAGCAGCGCCCGTTGCAGGGTGACCACGTGCTCGTGCTCGCGCATGTAGAGCCGCGCGTTGTCTATGCAGACCGCCGCCTTCGACGCCAGCTCCGTCGCCAGCGCCGCGTCGGCCCGGGTGAACGGGGACCGGCCGCCGGCCCGCACGAAGTCCGCCAGGCCCAGCAGCACCCCGCGCGCGATCAGCGGCACGGCCAGGTACGAGTGCACGCCCGCCCGGCGCAGCACCTCCGCCTCGCCGGGTCCGGGCGCCACCGCCGCGTAGTCGGAGCGCTCCATACGGCTGATCAGCACCGGACGTCGGGAGGTGAGGCAGCGGTTGGCGAGCCGGTGGGCGCCGTAGACGAAGACCTCGCCGACCGGGTCCGGGGCGAGTGACAGCCCCTCGACGTGCGAGACGGCCATCGCCCGCAAGCGCAGGGCGTCGGTCTCGCCGCCGACGCGGTCGCCCTCGCGGAACCGGAGCACCGACTCCAGCAGGTCCACCGCGCAGCCGTCGGCCAGCTCCGGCACGGTGAAGTCGGCCAGCTCCTCCGCGGTGCGCCCGAGGTCCAGGGTGGTCCCGATGCGGATGCCGGCCTCGTTCAGCCAGGCCAGCCGGCGCCGGGCGCCGAGCGCGTCCGCCATCGGCCGCAGGGCGCTGCCGAGGGCCCGGCGCGCGCCGACGAGGGGGTTCGGAGGCCGCCGTGCGCCGAACAGCCACTGTCGCTCCCGCACGCGTCTCCTCCTCCCGCGGCCTCTCCTGCGATTCTCCCTCCGCACCCCCGGCCGGCGCCCGTCCACGGCACCTTCCGGCGCGGAAACGCCTCCGGCGGGCTCCTGGGCGTCTGGCCGGGCGTCGGCCCGGTCCTCGGCCTGGGCTTCGGGGTGGTGTGGGGGCGTGTCCCGGAGGCCGTACACCCTCACCGACTACCGGCGTGGGCCCGCCGGTTCCCGGGCCCGCCCGGACACCGGGCACCGTGCGGCCACGCTACGTTCCCCCGCCCCGCGCCGCACGCGCTCCCCGGGGGCCGACCGGCCCGCGAGACGCCCTGACCGGCCCCTGGGCCCGCGCGGGGACGCGCCGGATGCTCGACAGTGGGGAAGAGGCCGCGGCGGGCCGCGGGCCCCCGGGCCACCGGCCCGGACACCGCCGGCGTCCGCCCCGGGCCGCTCGGGAGGCCCTCCCGGGCGGCCCCCGCACGGCGCGGCCCACACCGGCCGCGCCCCGGCACCGAGGGAAGGTGAACGGCCATGCCGGACAGGGTGCTGGTCGCCTACGGGACGACCAACGGGTCGACGGCACGGATCGCCGAGACCGTCGCCGACGTCCTGCGCGACCGGGGAGTCGACGCGGTGGCGGAGCCCGCCGGGTCCGTGGCGGACGTGACGCCGTACCGCGCGGTGGTGATCGGCGGCGCGCTCTACGGCGGGCGCTGGCACCGGGACGCCCGGCGCCTCGTCCGCCGGCACCGCCGGGAGCTGGCCGCGCGCCCGGTGTGGCTCTTCAGCAGCGGCCCGCTGGACTTCTCGGCGGGCCGGCGGGAGATCCCGCCCGTGCCGGGGGTGCGGCGGGCCGCGGCCCGGCTGGACGCCGTCGAGCACGTCACCTTCGGCGGCTGTCTGGAGGACGGTGCCCGGGGCCGGATGGCGCGGATGATCCTCAAGGACGGCAGGGGCGGTGACTTCCGCGACTTCGGGGCGATCGAACGCTGGGCCGCGCACATCGCCGACCGGCTCACGGTGGCCCGGAGCGGCTGAGGCGGCGGGTGTGGCGGGTGCGGTCGGTGTGGCGGGGGGTGGCGGGGGCGTGGCCGGTATGGCCGGTGTGGCCGGTGTGGCCGGTGTGGCCTGAGCGCGACGCGGGTCGCCCGGGAACGGGGTCTTCCCGCTCCCGGGCAGTCGTCGTCAGCGGGCGGCTCGGGCCGGGGCCGGGACGGGGCGGTCGAGGTGGGTGGCGAACCAGACCCGGGCCAGACGGGCCACCGCCGCCGCGGCCGAGGGGTCGGTGTCGGGGGAGGAGACGTCGGGCACCGTGGCCACCTGGTGCGGGCAGCCCAGCCAGTCCGCGGCGAGGCGGTTGAGGCCGGGGCCCCGGGTGTCGAGGCCGCCGACGACGAACAGCGTCGGCGCCCGTACCCGCGCCAGGGCCGCCGGGCCCGCCAGCTCCGGCCGGTCGCCCACGCAGACGACCGCCCGCGCTCCCGGGTCCGCCGCGGCTGCCGCGAGGACGGCGGGTGCGCCCGCGCCCTCGCCGTGGTAGCCCACCGGCAGCGGGCTCAGGGTACGCAGCCGGTCCCGGGCCGCGCGGGCCCGGCGGGCCAGCAGGACGATGTCGAAGAGGTTGTGCCGGTCGTCCCGCTCCTCCTCGGTCAGCAGGTCGAGGCAGAGCGTGCCGAAGCCCTCGCGGACCAGGGCCGCGGCGAGGGGGTCGCCGCCCCGGCCGGGCCGTTCCCCGCCTCCGGCGCGGGCGAGGACGACCAGCGCGCGGGCCGCGCGGGGCAGGGTGAGCAGGGCGGGCAGCGCGACCGCGCCCGTCGACACCTCGATCCGCTCCGTGGGCGGGGCGGGGGCCGGGGCCGGGGCCGGGGGCCCGGCGGTGCCTTGGTACAGGACGCCACCGGCCGTCCCGGCACGGGCCGGTGCGGGCCCCGTGTCCGTACGGTTCCGCCAGCGCATACGCCACCTCCTGGCTCGGTGTCCCGGCGGCGCGGGGGCGGTGCGCCGCCGCACTCTCAGTGGACCGCGCGGGGCCGCCCGGGGGCATGGGGCGAGCGACCCCCGCACGGGGCCGTTCGGACCCGCCCCCGACGCGGACCGGCCCGGCCTGAGGGGAGGCGTCGGGGCTTAGGGGGAGGCGTCGGGGTGGGCAGGTACGCGGGGGCGGATATGGCCCGGTGGGCCTCCTCGGTCCGGCGGGCTGCCTCGGTCCGGTGCGGAGCGGCTGGGTCTGGTGCGGAGGGGCTGGGTCCGGTCCGGGGTTGCCGGGTCCGGTCCGGGGTTGCCGTCCGGTCTCAGTCGGCCGGTGCCGTGGGCGGGGGCCTTCGGAGGCCGGGTCCGCGCGGAGGGCAGGTACGCGGGGCGGATACGGCCCGGCGGGCTGCCTCGGTCTGGTGCGGAGCGGCTGGGTCCGGTCCGGGGTTGCCGTCCGGTCTCAGTCGGCCGGTGTCGTGGGCGGGGGACTTCGGGGGCCAGGTCCGCGCGGAGCGCGTGTACTCCCCGGTCCGGGCCGAACAGCCCCTGGCGCAGGGGCCGTTCGGAGCCTCGGGGGGCCTTCGCGGGCCCTGCCCGGGGCGGCGGGGGAGCGGGAGCATCGTCCCCGGAGCCGCCACGGTGCCCGCCGGGGCCCGGCTCCCGCACCCTCCGTCGCAGACCGTGCCCACCGGGCCCAGGGGAGGAAGAGATGAGGCACCACCACGTGGCCGTCGGCGTGGACGGTTCACCCACCTCCGTACGGGCGCTGGACCGGGCCGCGCGGGAGGCGGAGCGGCGCGGCACCGCCCTGCGCGTCGTCTACGCCGTGCCCGACCGCGACGAGGCCCCGCCGGTGCTGGCCTTCGCCGCCGCCCGGGTGCGCCGGCGCCACCCCCGGCTCGACGTGGAGACCGACGCGGCCGAGGGCGGCGCCGTACGGGCCCTCGAACGGGCGAGCGGCGCCGCGCTGCTCACCGTGGTCGGCACCCGGGGCCTCGGACCGGTCGCGGGCCTGCTGCTCGGCTCGGTGACGTCCCGGCTCGCCGTACGCACCCTCGGCCCCCTGCTGGTCGTGCGCGGCGAACCCCGCCGCGGACGACCAGCAGGGGACACCGGCGCGGTCCTGGTCGGGCTGGAGGACGACACGGGCGCCGCCGTCGCCGCCTGCGCCTTCGAGGAGGCCGAACGCCGGGACGTCCCGCTCACGGTCCTGCACGTCGGGGAGCACCGGCACGCCGTGCCCGAGCCCCGCACCCTCGTGCCGGGCGGCCGGACCGGCGGCAGGGAGGCGCTGCGGGGCCGCGCCGAGGAGTCCGCGGTGCGCCGGGGCACGGCCAGGTTGCGCGCCCTGTACCCCCGGGTCGACGTGGAGTCCCGTACCGCCGCCGGGCGGGCGGCCCCCGCGCTGCTGGCGGCGGCCCGGGAGGCCGCGCTCGTGGTGGTCGGCGTCCCCCGCGACGGCCGTCTGCCCCGCTCCGGCACCCTCGCGCACGCCCTGCTGCACCGCGCCCCCTGCCCCGTACTCATCGTCCCGGGGCGCTGACCCCGGGCCCCAGCGACTGACCCGACCCCGGGCCATAGCCCTCGCCCCCGGGTCGCCGGCCGTTGCGCCGGGCCGCAGCCGCTGTCCTGGGCCGTTGCGCCGGGCCGTGTCCGCCGGCCGAGGGCCCTGGGCTGCTGACCTCGGCCCCGGCCGCTGCCTTGGGCTGTAGCCCCCGACCCCGGGTCGTCGGCCCCCGACCCCTGGGCCGTTGGCCGCTGTGCCCGGTCGCAGCCGTTGTCCTGGGCCGTTGCGCCAGGTCGCATCCGCTGGCCACGGGCTCTGGGCTGCTGCCCTCGACCCTGGCCCCGGGCCGCGGTCCGCCCCGGGCTGTAGCCCTCGCCTCTGGGCCGCTGGCCGCCGGCCGTTGCGCCGGGCCGTGTCCGCCGGCCACGGGGCCTGGGCTGCTGACCTCGGCCCTCGGCCGCTGCCTTGGGCTGCTGTCCGCGGCCCTGGCCCCGGGCCGCTGCCCCGCTCCGGGCTGTAGCCCCCGACCTGGGCCGCTGGCCGCTGGCCGTTGCGCCGGGCCGCAGTCGCCGTCCCGGGCCGTATCCGCTGGCCGCAGGCACCAGGCCGCTGCCCTCGGCCCCCGGCCGCTGCTTTGGGCCGCTGCCCTTGACCCTGGCCCCTGGCCGCTGCCCGCCCCGGGGCGTAGCTCCCTGCCCTGGGTCCCCGCTCTGGGCTGTTGGCGTCGGCCGCCGGCCCGACCGCAGCCGCTGGCCCGCGTCGCCGGCCCGCGCCGTGGCCGCCGCGTTGCCGACCCCGGCGTCGGAACCCGGTCGGAGACACCCCTCGGGTCGGGGCGGAAACCCGCCCGGGGCCCTTCGGCCCATGCCGGATGTCGGGCGGCAGGGCAGTCTGGAGGGGAGCCTCGGTATCCCGTCCCCGCAGGAGGACGTCATGGGCACCCCGTACACCGTGAGCGACGTGATGACCCGCACCGTCGTGGCGCTGGCCGGCGGGGCGGTGTTCAAGGACATCGTCCGCGCCATCGAGACCCGGGGGATCAGCGCCCTGCCCGTGCTGGGGCCCGGCAACGAGGTGATCGGCATCGTCTCCGAGGCCGACCTGCTGCGCACCGAGGAGGGCCGCGACCGCCATGCCCGCCCGCAGGACACCCTCGCCCGCCGTCCCGGGCCCGCGGTCACCGCGCGGGAGCTGATGACCTCCCCGGCCGTCACCGTCCACCCGGACGCGACCCTCGCCGAGGCGGCCCGCCTCATGGCCCGCCACCGGGTCAAGCGGCTGCCCGTGGTCGGCTCGGACGGGGCGCTGGCCGGCCTGGTCAGCCGCTCCGACCTGCTCCGGGTCTTCCTCCGCCCGGACGAGGAGATCGCCGAGGAGGTACGCCGCGAGGTCGTCGCCGAGCGGCTGCCGGGCTCCGCCGACGGCATCCGCGTGGGCGTCCACGAGGGCGTCGTCACCCTCAGCGGACAGGTCCCCGACCCCACCGTCGTTCCGCTCGTCGTCCGACTGGTGCGCTCCGTCGAGGGCGTGGTCGACGTACGGTACGCGCTCACCGGACCGGAGGGCGTCGCCGTCCCGTGACCCCGGCCCCCGACGCCGCCCGGGTCGCACCGGACGGCACCGCGCCCCTGTGCGCGGCCGGCGCCCCCCGGCCGCGCACAGGCCACGCACAGGCCGTCCGGCGTCCGCTACCGGGGCCCGCCCGGCACCGCGCCGCGCTCACCGGCGCCCGTCGGATGGAACTCCACGTCCACGACCCCCTCCACGGCGCGCACCAGCCGTGCCGCGACCGGCACCAGCGAGGGGTCCGGGACCCGGCCGGTCAGCGTGACCCGGCCCTCGCGGACGTCGACCTCCACGGGGGAGGAGGTCGCCGGGAAGATCGAGGTGACCACCTCGCGGCGCACCTCGTCCGCGATCTCCTCGTCGGAGCGGAGGAAGACCCGCAGCAGGTCGCCCCGGCTGACCACGCCCTCCAGCAGTCCTCCGTCGCTGACCACGGGCAGCCGCTTCACCTTGTGCCGGGCCATGATCCGGGCCGCCTCGGCGAGGGTCGCGTCCGGATGGACGGTGACCGCAGGCGCGGTCATCACGTCGGCCGCCACCAGCCCGCCCGCCTTGGCGAGGTCGGCCAGCCGGCGCCGCTGGGTGAAGCGGTCCGGGTCGCTGTCGCGGAACTCCTCCTTGGGGAGCAGGTCGGCCTCGGAGACCACGCCGACGACCCGGCCCTCGCCCTCCAGCACCGGCAGGGCGCTGATCCGCCACTCGCCCATGAGCCGGACGATGTCCTTGAACGAGGCGTCCCGGCCCACGGCCACCACGGTGTGGGTCATGACGTCGCTCACCACGCGCGGTCCCGGGTTCAGCATTGTCCACTCCTCAGATCGCGCTTCCGCTGCCGTAGGGGGCGTACAGGTCGAGCAGCCGCACCCGGGCCGCGTGCAGCCGCTGGGCGGTCACCTTGCCGACCCAGACGGCGACGGCACGGCCGAACTCGGGGTCCTCGTCGCACAGGCGCTTCACGGCGTCCGCGTCGAACTCCCAGGCCCGCACCGGGCTCATCGCCTCGGCGCCCAGGTGCCACACGTAGGGCGGGAAGTGCCACGACCAGCCGACGAGTTCGTTGTGGCCCAGCGACTCGATGACGGCCGGGCGGCGGCCCGGCACCCGCAGGTCGAGGGTGACGGTGCCGGTACGGATGATCCAGAACCGGTCCGCGCGGCGGCCCTCCTCGAACAGGCGGGTGCCCGCGTCGACGGAGACCTCGCGGGCGAGCCGCATCAGCCGCTCGCGGTGCTCGGAGCTGAGGGCCGTGCCCAGGGTGGTGGTGGAGGTCATTGCTCGGGCTCCTTCCGTGCCGTGCGCGCCGCGGCCGGCCGGCCGCGCCCCACTGCTCGCCGCTCCCCGCCGGCCGGGCGAGGAGGCCGCGGGGCGGCGCCCTCCCTGCCCGGGAGCGGGGGCCCCGGGAGGCGGGGGCCGCTGATTCCAGGGTGGCCCCGCCGCGCCCGGCACGCGACGGGCCGGTCGGCTCCCACCCCGGGCCGGTAGGCCCCGGCGCGGGCGCGGCGGCCGGTCGGACGGCCCACGGGAGGGGACCGTACGGCCCTGGTGGGGGTACGGGCGCCCGTGGTGTCCTGGTGGCGACGGGAAGGACCAGGAAAAGGACGCGGAGCAGCGGCCGTCCACCGTGCACCGCGCGATCGGGTTCCGCGAGAAGCGGAAGAGTCCTTCCCGTCACCCCCGCCCTCCGGCCTCCGGCGCGTGACCGGCAGCCGGTACGGGACCGGGGCCCCGGCCGGCGACCGGAAGCCTCCGCTCCGACTCCGCGGGCCTCCCCACCCGCCGGCGCCGCCCCTCACCCGCCCCCGTCCGTCACCGCCGCCCGTCCCGCTTCCAGGCGGGCCACCGGGACCCGGAAGGGCGAGCAGGAGACGTAGTCCAGTCCCGCCCGGTGGAAGAAGTGCACCGAGTCGGGGTCGCCGCCGTGCTCGCCGCAGACGCCGATCTTCAGTCCGGGCCGCGCCGCCCGCCCCTCCTCGACCGCGATCGAGACCAGCCGGCCCACCCCCTCGCGGTCCAGGGTCTCGAAGGGCGAGGCGGGGAAGACGCCCTTGTCGAGGTAGACGGAGAAGAACGCGGCCTCCACGTCGTCGCGGGAGAAGCCCCAGGCGGTCTGCGTCAGATCGTTGGTGCCGAAGGAGAAGAACTCCGCCTCCTCGGCGATCCGGCCCGCCGTCAACGCCGCCCGGGGCAGCTCGATCATCGTGCCGACCGGGCACTCCACCGGGACGCCGGACGCCTCGGACACCTCGGCGAGCACCCGGTCCACCACGTCCCGCACCAGCCGCAGTTCGGTGACGTCCCCGACGAGCGGCACCATGATCTCCGCCCGGGGGGCGCCGCCCGCGCGGACCCGCTCGACCACGGCCTGGGCCACCGCGCGCACCTGCATCGCCACCAGCCCCGGCACCACCAGGCCGAGGCGCACCCCGCGCAGGCCCAGCATCGGGTTCTCCTCGTGCATGCGGTTCACGGCGTCCAGCAACTCGGCGTCGTGCGCGTCGGGCCGCTCCCCGCGGGCCTCGGCGGCGGCCCCGCGGGCGATCAGCGCGGTCCGGTCGGGCAGGAACTCGTGCAGCGGCGGATCGAGCAGGCGGATGGTGACCGGCAGGCCGTCCATCGCCTCCAGGATTCCGGCGAAGTCCCGCCGCTGGAGCGGCAGCAGCGCCTCCAGGGCCCGTTCGCGCCCGGCGTCGTCCCGGGCGAGGATCATGTCCTCGACCAGTTGGCGCCGCTCCCCGAGGAACATGTGCTCCGTCCGGCACAGGCCGATGCCCTGGGCGCCGAACCCGCGCGCCCGCGCGGCGTCCTCGGGCGTGTCCGCGTTGGCCCGCACCTCCATCCGCCGGACCCGGTCGGCCCGCTCCAGCGCTCGGGCCACCGCCCCGACCAGCTCGGACGCGGCGCCGTCGCGGTGCCCGGTCTCCAGGTAGCGCATCACCGCCGAGTCGACCAGCGGCACCGGACCGGCGTACACCGCCCCGGCGGAACCGTCCACGGAGAGCACGGCGCCCTCCTCCAGCACGGTGCCGTCCCGCGTGGTCAGGCGGCGTGCCCCGGTGTCCACGAGGAGGCCCTCGGCGCCGCAGACGCAGACCTTGCCCATGCCGCGCGCGACCACCGCCGCGTGCGAGGTCTTGCCGCCGCGGCTGGTCAGCACGGCCTGCGCGGCCACCATGCCGGGCAGGTCGTCCGGGGTGGTCTCCTGGCGCACCAGCACCACCCGCTCGCCGTCCGCGGCCCGCCGGACCGCCTCGGCGGAGTCGAAGACCGCCGCGCCCACCGCGGCCCCCGGCGAGGCGGGCAGCCCCCGGGCGAGGGGATCACCGGCCGCCGAGGCGTCGAAACGGGGGAACATCAGCCGGGACAGGCCCTCCCCGCCGACCCGGGCCAGCCCCTCGTCCGGCGTGATCAGCCCCTCCTCGGCCAGCTCGTCGGCGATGGCGAACGCGGCCTCGGCGGTGCGCTTGCCCACCCGGGTCTGGAGCATCCACAGCTTGCCGCGCTCGATGGTGAACTCGATGTCGCACAGGTCCCGGTAGTGGCGCTCCAGCGTCTCCATGTACTCCCGCAGCCGCCCGTGGGAGCCCGGGTCCAGCCCGGCCAGGTCGGCGAGGGAGACGGTGTTGCGGATACCGGCGACGACGTCCTCGCCCTGGGCGTTCGGCAGGTAGTCGCCGTACAGGCCGGGCCGGCCGGTGGCCGGGTCGCGGGTGAAGGCGACCCCGCTGCCGGAGTCCGCGCCGAGGTTGCCGAAGACCATGCGCTGCACGGTGACGGCGGTGCCGAGGTCGTCGGGGATGTGCTCGCGCCGCCGGTAGAGGCGGGCCCGCTCCCCGTTCCAGGAGTCGAAGACGGCCCTGACGGCCCGGCGCAACTGCTCGGCCGGCTCCTGCGGGAACTCCTCGCCCGTCTCCCGCCGGATCAGCTCCTGGTACGTACGGACCAGCCCGGCCAGGTCGGCGGCGTCGAGCCGGACGTCGTCGGGGGCCCCGCGCTCGTCCTTGAGCCGGGTCAGCTCCGCTTCGAAGAGGGCCCCGTCGACGCCCATGACGGTGCTGCCGAACATCTGGACCAGGCGGCGGTAGGAGTCCCACGCGAAGCGCTCGCTGCCGGACGCCTGGGCGAGGCCCCGTACGGAGTCGTCGTGGAGCCCGATGTCGAGGATGGTCTCCATCATCCCGGGCATCGAGAACCGCGCCCCGGACCGGACGGAGACCAGCAGCGGATCGTCCGCCTGCCCGAGGCGCCGCCCGGTCTCCTCCTCCACCCGGGCCAGGTGCGCGGAGACCTCCGCGGCCAGCCCCTCGGGCTCGGTGCCGGTGGCGAGGTAGGCCCGGCACGCCTCGGTGCTGAGGGTGAAGCCGGGCGGTACGGGCAGTCCGAGCCGGGTCATCTCGGCCAGGTTCGCGCCCTTGCCGCCGAGCAGTCCGGCCTGGTCACGGCTGCCCTCGCTGAAGTCGTACACGTAACGGACCATGTCGCTGCGCTCCTCGGCTGGGTGGCCCCTGCCCTTCCAGAGTCCTCCCGCCGGGCCGTCCCGGCACGCGCTCCACCGGCGATCACAGTACGGGCCCCGCGGGCACGTGCGCCCGAGCGGCACGGTCCGGGCCCCGCGGGCACGCGGCCGAGCGGCACGGTCCGGTGGTCTGCCCACCGGACCGTGCCGCCGCCTCGCCCGCGTGTCCACGCGCGGGCCCCGGTCCGTCACACGTTGCGCCGGTACTCCCCGCCCACCTCGAAGAACGCCTCGGTGACCTGCTGGAGCGTGCAGACCCGGGCGGCGTCCATGAGCACCGCGAACACGTTCTCCCCGCCGATCGCCGCGTCCTTGAGCCGGGCGACCGCCTCGGCGGCCTCCTCGCCGTGGATGGAGCGGTAGGTGGTGACCCGTTCGAGCTGGGACTCCTTCTCCGTCTCGGTGGCGCGGGCCAGCTCCGGCTCCGGGGCCCCGCCGGAGCCGCCGGGCCGCAGGAAGGTGTTCACGCCGACGATCGGCAGCGACCCGTCGTGCTTGCGCTGCTCGTACAGCATCGACTCGTCCTGGATACGGCCGCGCTGGTAGCCGGTCTCCATGGCGCCGAGCACCCCGCCGCGCTCGTTGATCCGGTCGAACTCGGCGAGCACCGCCTCCTCCACCAGGTCGGTGAGCTGATCGATGACGAACGAGCCCTGGAGCGGGTTCTCGTTCATGGCCAGGCCCCACTCCCTGTTGATGATCAACTGGATGGCCAGGGCCCGGCGCACCGACTCCTCGGACGGCGTGGTGACCGCCTCGTCGTAGGCGTTGGTGTGCAGCGAGTTGGCGTTGTCGTAGATGGCGATGAGGGCCTGGAGCGTGGTGCGGATGTCGTTGAAGTCCATCTCCTGGGCGTGCAGGGAGCGCCCGGAGGTCTGGACGTGGTACTTCAGCTTCTGGGAGCGCTCGTTCGCCCCGTACCTCTCGCGCATGGCGACCGCCCAGACGCGGCGGGCGACCCGGCCGAGCACCGAGTACTCGGGGTCCATGCCGTTGGAGAAGAAGAACGACAGGTTCGGCGCGAAGTCGTCGATGTGCATGCCGCGCGCGAGGTACGCCTCGACGTAGGTGAAGCCGTTGGCGAGGGTGAAGGCGAGCTGGCTGATGGGGTTCGCCCCGGCCTCGGCGATGTGGTAGCCCGAGATGGAGACCGAGTAGAAGTTGCGGACCCGCTGCGCGATGAACCACTCCTGGATGTCGGCCATCATCCGCAGCGAGAACTCGGTGGAGAACAGGCAGGTGTTCTGGCCCTGGTCCTCCTTGAGGATGTCGGCCTGCACGGTGCCGCGCACGCCGGCCAGCGCGCGCGCCCGCAGCTCGGCGGCCTCCTCGGCCGAGGGGTCGCGGCCCTCGGCGGCGCGGAACCTCTCGGTCTGCTGGTCGATGACGGTGTTGAGGAAGAAGGCCAGCACGGTCGGGGCCGGGCCGTTGATCGTCATCGAGACGGAGGTGGTCGGCGCGGTCAGGTCGAAACCGTCGTAGAGCGCCTTCATGTCGTCCAGGGTGGCCACCGAGACGCCGGAGGTGCCGACCTTGCCGTAGATGTCGGGGCGCCGGTCGGGGTCGCGGCCGTAGAGCGTCACCGAGTCGAACGCGGTGGACAGGCGGGTGGCGGGCTGGCCCTCGGAGAGCAGCTTGAAGCGCCGGTTGGTGCGGAACGGGTCGCCCTCGCCCGCGAACATCCGGGCCGGGTCCTCGCCGTCGCGCTTGAAGGGGAAGACGCCGGCGGTGAACGGGAAGCGGCCGGGCAGGTTCTCCCGGCGCCAGAACCGGACCAGTTCGCCGTGGTCGGTGAAGTGGGGGAGCGCGACCCGGGGCACCTTGTTGCCGGAGAGGGACTCACGGGTCAGCGCGGTACGGATCTCGCGGTCGCGGACGGTGACGACCTGCTCGTCGCCGGAGTACGCGGCCACCACGGCCGGCCAGCCGTCGATCTGCTCCGCGACCTCGTACGGGAGCCTGCCGCGGGCCTCGGCGAGCAGCGCCTCCACCCCGCCGGCCTCCGCGCCCGCCTCGGCGAGGTCCGCGCGGACGGCGTCCAGGCGCTGCACGCGCCGCGCCGCCTCCACGAGACGGCCGGTCTCGCGGTGGTAGGCGCGGACCGTCTCGGTGATCTCGGCGAGGTAGCGGACCCGCTCGGCGGGGACCACCTGCCGGATGCCGGAGGAGTGGCGCACGTCGACGGCGGGCAGCGCGCCCTCGGTGAGCGGCAGCCCGTGCTCGGCGAGGGCGGCCGACAGGTGCTGGTAGAGGGCGGTGACGCCGTCGTCGTTGAAGGTGGCCGCCGAGGTGCCGAAGACCGGCATGTCCTCGGGCCTCTTGCCGAACGCCTCGCGGTTGCGCACCATCTGGCGGCCCACGTCGCGCAGCGCGTCCTTGGCGCCGCGCCGCTCGAACTTGTTGATGGCGACCAGGTCGGCGAAGTCGAGCATGTCGATCTTCTCCAACTGGGAGGCTGCGCCGAACTCCGGCGTCATCACGTACATCGACGTGTCGACGAACGGCACGATCGCGGCGTCGCCCTGGCCGATGCCGGGGGTCTCCACGACGACCAGGTCGAATCCGGCGGCCTTGGCCACGGCGATGACGTCGTCGAGGTGCTCGGGCAGTTCGCGGCTGCCGCGGGTGGCCAGGCTGCGGAAGAAGACGCGGTCCCCGTCGAGGGAGTTCATGCGGATGCGGTCGCCGAGCAGGGCGCCGCCGCCGCGCCGCCGGGTCGGGTCGACGGCGATGACGGCGATCCTCAGCTTGTCCCGCTGGTCGACGCGGAACCGGCGGACCAGTTCGTCGGTGAGCGAGGACTTGCCGGAGCCGCCGGTGCCGGTGATGCCGAGCACCGGCACCACCCGGGCCGCGGCGGCGGTGCGCAGTTCGTCCAGCAACTCGGCGGGCAGGGTGCCGAGTTCGGCGCCGGTGAGGGTGCGGGCGAGGGCGAAGCGGTCGCCGGAGAGCACGCCCGCGGCGTCGGCCGGACCGGCGGCCCACAGGTCGAAGTCGCAGTCCCGGACGACCGAGTTGACCATCCCGGCCAGGCCCATCCGCTGGCCGTCCTCGGGGGAGAAGATGGTCACGCCGCTCTCCCGGAGGCGGGTGATCTCGGCGGGCACGATCACGCCGCCGCCCCCGCCGACCACCCGTACGTGCCCGGCGCCGCGCTCGCGCAGCGACTCGACCAGGTACTCGAAGTACTCGACGTGGCCGCCCTGGTAGGAGGAGACGGCGACGCCGTGCACGTCCTCCTCGATCGCCGCGTCCACGACCTCGCGCACCGACCGGTTGTGTCCGAGGTGGATCACCTCGGCGCCCTGGGACTGGAAGATCCGGCGCATGATGTTGATCGAGGCGTCGTGCCCGTCGAACAGCGCCGACGCGGTGACCAGACGGACGGGGTGCGCGGGGCGGTGGAGATCGCTCATGGGGGCCTTCCCGGGCGGCTCGGGCGGATGGTGCTGAGAAGATAGTAGGACGTCCTACTAAACGCCGGGAGGTGCCACGCGTGTGAGCAGAGGCACAGCTTGAGTGAGCCGGGTCACAGCCGGATCACGGGCGGATCGCGCCGGATCACGGGGGAGCGCGCGGGAAGGCTCCGGGAGCGGCCCCACCCGTCGCTCAGAGGCTCGCGGTCAGCCGCCCCAGCATCGCGTGCGCCTCGGGCAGCGAGGGCCCGTACCAGGTGAGCAGCCGCCCGTCCACCAGCCGGACCGGCACCCGCCGGAAGGCTTCCGGCCCGTCGTCCGGCCCGAACGCGTACGGCTCGTCCGGCAGCAGCACGGCGTCCACCCCCGGCCGGTCGATCCGGTCCAGCGGCACATGCGGATAGCGGCCCTCGTCAGTGCCGAAGGCGTTGGCGAGACCGGCCCGGCGCAGCAGGTCACCGGTGAAGGTGGACCGGCCGACCACCATCCACGGATCGCGCCAGACCGGCACCGCCACCGTCGCCACCGGCTCGGGGACCGGCCCCGACCACAGCGACCGGGCCCGCCCGACCCACTCCGGCACCGGGGCGTCGAGCGCCTCCGTGAACAGCCGGGCGATCGACTCCAGCGCCTGGGGTACGGTCTCGATCACCGTCACCCACACCGGCAAGCCCGCCGCGCGCAGCCGGGCCACGTCCAGCTCCCGGTTCTCCTCCTTGTTGGCGATCACCAGATCCGGCCGCAGCCGCTCGATCGCCGCCCGGTCCGGGTTCTTCGTGCCCCGCACCCGGGCCACGTCCAGCCCCGCCGGACGCGCGCACCAGTCCGTCGCCCCCACCAGCACCTGAGGACGGTCCGCCGCGACCGTCTCGGTCAGCGACGGCACGAGGGACACCACCCGGCGCGGCGGCCGGGGCAGGTCGAGGACGGTGCCCATGTCGTCGGCGATCGGCGGCATCACGGGGCTCCAGGGGTCGGGGACGGGCGTACGGTCACGGCCCGCGCCGGTACGGCGCTGCCACCGGAAGCCTGCCACGGGAGGCGGGACCGGGACCACGGGGTACGGCGCCGCCGCCCCTCGCCCCGTGCCGCGCGCCCGGTCACTACGTCACTTGTCCCGGAGGGGCCGCGACGCTCGCCAAGGGCAGGTCCGGTCATCCGCGTGATCCCGGGCGCGGCCCGGCCTCCTAGCGTCTTAGCAGGTCCGGAGGTCGGACCCGGGCCACCCGCCGCCACCGTGCCGCACCGGCCCGTCCGCACCCCCCGGATCATCCAGTGAAGGGTCCGCACCACATCATGGCTTCGGAGAATCCGGCGGTCACCGCCCGCACCGGGTGCCCGGCCCGGCCGGCGCCCCGCGCCGCGGCGGCCCGGGGTCCGGCGCCACGGCCGTTCCCCGCCGCGCCCGGTCCGGCCGCCCGGCGCCCCGTACCGGGGGCCGCCGTCCGGCAGCCGCCCGCCGCCTCGGCCCCTCCTGTCCAGTACGCCCGCACCCAGCAACGGAGCACGCGATGACGTCGGTGAGAAACGCCGGGGACTCCACCCCCCGCACCACGGGCCGCACGCCCGCGCGACCGGCCGCGGCGGCGGTGGCCGACGCGCTGCGCGACGCCACCTACGAGATCCTGCCGTTCAAGAGCGCCGAGGAGAAGGTCCTCGCCCACGTCCCGCGCGACGTGGCGCTCACCGTGACCACGACCGAGGCCAAGGGCCTCGGACCCACCCTCGACCTCGCGGTCCGCCTCACCGGGCAGGGCTACCGGGCCGCCCCGCACATCGCCGCCCGGCTGGTCCGCGACCGGGCCCACCTCGCCGACCTCGTCGACCGGCTCGCCGACGCCGGAGTCGACCGGCTCTTCGTCATCGGCGGGGACGCCGCCGAACCCGCCGGGGAGTTCCCCGACGCGCTGAGCCTGCTCGAAGCCCTCCGCGAGCGCGACCACCACTTCACCTCCCTCGGCATCGGCGGCTACCCCGAGGGCCACGGCACCATCGGCGACGAGCTGATCGAGAAGGCCCTCGCGGACAAGGCCCCGCACGCGGACCACGTCATCACCCAGCTCTGCTTCGACGCGGCCACCACCCTCCGCTGGGCCCGCGCGGTCCACGGGCGCGGCGTCGGCCTGCCGATACGCGTCGGCATCCCCGGCGCGATCAGCCGGCAGAAGCTGATCCGCGTCTCGGCCGGACTCGGCCTCGGCCAGTCGGCCCGCTTCCTGAAGAAGCAGCAGAACCTGCTCTGGCGCTTCTTCCTGCCCGGCGGCTACAGCCCCGACAAGCTGATCGAACGCCTCACCCCCGCCTTCGGCGCCGCCGACAACCGCCTGCACGGCTTCCACGTGTTCACCTTCAACGACCTGGACAGCACCGAGGCGTGGCGGCAGGAGTGGCTCGCCCGCCTCTCCTGACCGCCCCGCCGCGTGCCCCTTCGGGGCCCCCGGGGAACGCCCCTCGGGGAACGCCGCCCCCCGCCTCGTAGTACGTACGTCGCCTCACCGGAGGAGTTGCAGAACTGATGAGTGCCCAGGTCATCGACGGCCGGGCGTGCGCCCGCACCCTCAAGGAGGGCCTGGCCGACGAGGTGACGCGCCTGGCCCGCGAGGGGACCCGGACCGGCCTGGCCACGGTCGTCGTCGGCGACGAGTACGCCTCGGCCGCCTACGAACGGCGCCTGCGGCGCCTCGCGGACCAGCTCGGCGTCGCCTACCGGCCCCGCTCCCTGCCCCCGGGGGCCACCCAGGCCGAGCTGACCGACACGATCGCGGAACTCAACGCCGACCCGGCCGTCTCCGGCATCCTCGTGCTGCGCCCGCTGCCCCCGCACATCGACGAGGCGGCCGTCTTCCGCACCCTCGACCCGCGCAAGGACATCGAGGCGGTCCATCCCGAGAACGCCGGCCTCCTCGCCCTCGGCGTCCCGCGTTACGTCCCCTCCACCGCCGCCTCCGTCTTCCACCTGCTCGACACCTGGCTGGACGAGGCGGGCGAGGACCGCGCCGCCTTCTACCACCGGTCCCTCATCGTCGTCGTGGGCCGCTCCAACACCGTCGGCAAACCCGCCGTCGCCCTCGGCTACCTGCGCGAGGCCACCGTCGAGTCGGTCGACGAGTGGGCCGACCGCACCCACGGGCTCGGCCGGCACACCCGGCGCGCGGACGTCCTCATCGTCGCCGCCGGCAAGGCCGGACTGATCAGGGCCGAACACGTCCGCGAGGGCGCCGTCGTCATCGACGTCGGCATCAACCCGCGCCGGGACGCGGACGGCACCGTCCGCATGGTCGGGGACGTCGACCACGACGCCGTCGCCCCCCGGGCCCGTGCCCTCACCCCGGTCCCCGGCGGCGTGGGCCCGGTGACCGACGTGTGGCTGTTCCGCAACACCGTGCACGCCGCCCGGCTCCTGTCCGGCCGGCCGCCCCTGCCCGGCCCGCTCACCCGCACCGGACCGACCGAACCCCTCCTGGAGGCGTCATGACCTCGCCCGCTGCCGCCCGGCGCGGCGTCCTGCTGCTGTCCTGCCCCGACGCGCCCGGCATCGTGCACGCCGTCACCGAGCCGCTGGCCCGGGAGCACTGCACCATCCTGCAGAGCCAGCAGTTCGGCAGCTCCACCAGCGACACCTTCCACATGCGGGTCGAGTTCGCGCACGCCGACGGGGCCGGCCTCGACCTCGACGGGCTCCGCCGCGAGCTGACCCCCGTCGCCGAACGGTTCGGCATGACCTGGCAGCTCACCGACGCCGCCCGGCGGCCCCGTACCATCCTGATGGTCAGCCGGTTCGCGCACTGCCTGAACGACCTGCTGTTCCGCAACTCCCTCGGCGAACTCAACCTCGACGTCGTCGCCGTGGTCTCCAACCACCCCGACCTCGGCCGGATCGCCGACAGCTACGAGGTGCCCTTCCGCCACATCCCGGTCACCGCGCGGGACAAGCCGCGGGCCGAGGAGGAACTGCTCACCCTGGTCGAGGAGGAGAAGGTCGACCTCGTCGTCCTCGCCCGGTACATGCAGATCCTCTCCGACGACGCCTGCAAGCGCCTCGACGGCCGGGCGATCAACATCCACCACTCGATGCTGCCCAGCTTCAAGGGCGCCCGGCCCTACCACCAGGCCCACGCCCGCGGCGTCAAGTACATCGGCGCGACCGCCCACTACGTCACCGCCGACCTCGACGAGGGCCCCATCATCGAGCAGGAGCTGATCCGCGTCGACCACTCCCTCGACCCGGCCCAGCTCGCGGCCCGCGGCCGGGAGGCGGAGACCCGCGCGCTCGCCCGCGCGGTGCGCTGGCACTGCGAGAACCGGGTCGTCGTCAACGGCAACCGGACCGTCGTCTTCTCATGACGTTCCCCTGACGCGGGTGACGGCCGGCGGGGGCCGGTACGGCGGCGGGCGCCCCCGGCACCCGCTGCCGTACCGGCCCCCGTTCCGCTTCGGCGGTCCGTCCCGACCTGGGACGGGACATTCGACGTAGGTGCGCGTTCGGGGCGAAACGGGACGTTGTCGCGGGGTGACGTATCCGCTTCTTACGTGCATGCTGTGACTCGACATGCGACGACGCCCGGCACGACCCGCCGCGTCGAGGGCGGGGAGGGAGGGCGTATGCCGAGCCGGAGCCGAGGGACGGCCGACACGCCGGACGAGCCGCGCACGGCGCACGCGCCGCCGCGCACGGTCCAGGGGCCGCGTACCGCGCACGAGCCGCGCACGGCGCACGCGCCCGGCACGGCCCGCGAACCGCGCGCCGCCACGGGCGACCGCACCGAAGACCGCACCGAAGACCGCGCGGCCGGTGCCGCCGCGGGCGTGGCCTGGTCCGACCTCGCGGAGCACGCGCCGGACGGGCTGGCCGTCGTCGACGAGCACGGCCGCTTCCTCCAGCTCAACGCCGCCGCCGTCGCCCTGTGCGCCCGCCCCGCCGGCGAACTGGTCGGCCGCCCCGCCCCGTTCGACATCGCGCTCGGCTTCTCCGCCGGCTCGCTCGGCCTGCTCGACGACGGCGCCGCCGAGCAGATGTGCACCTGGACCCCCGGCAGCGGCCCCGCCCGCGAGTTCGCGTACCGCACCCGGCCCCTGCCCGGCGAACCGCCGCGCACCGTGGTCGCCTTCCGCGACGTCAGCGCCGAACGGCACCGCCAGCGCCGGGTCGCCGCCATCGCCCGCACCGCGGCGAAACTCGCCTCGGAGGGCTCGCTGACCGCGATGCTCGACGCCCTCGCCCAGGAGGTGCTGCGTGCCGACATGCTCGCCGCGGTGCAGATCCTCACCCTCGACGAGTCCGGCGAGAGCCTCCAGATCATGGGCTCGGCCGGGTTCCCGCGCCGCTCCGACTTCTTCGACCTCCTCATGGCCTGCCGCGACCGCGGGGCCACCCTGCGCATGCTGGACGCCTTCGAACTGGCGGAGCCCGTCGTCATCGCGGACCGCGGCGACGCCATCCAGGCCGACCCGGCCTGGGAGCCCCTGCACGCGCACATGGGCGCGCTGCGCTGGGACTGGTTCGCCAGCGTCCCGCTGCTGCTGCGCGGCCGGGCCATCGGCATCATCAACGCCTACTTCGCCCCGGGGCAGGTGGTGGGCCGCCAGACCCTGGAGTTCCTGGAGGCCATGGCCGACCAGGCCGCCGTCGCCGTGGACTACGTGGCCCTCCTGCGCGACGAGCGCGAACTCGCCCGCCGCGAGGAGCGCCAGCGGCTCGCCCGCGACCTGCACGACTCCATCGTCCAGCAGGTCTTCTCCATCTCGATGCAGGCCAAGGTGATGGGCGTGCTCGGCGCCCGCACCGACACCGTGCCCGCCGACAGCGTGCGCCGGATCGCCGACGAGGTGGGCGCGCTCTCCAAGACGGTCCTGACCGACCTGCGCGCGATGGTGCACGAGCTGCGGCCCTCCATCTCCACCCAGCTCGGCCTGGAGGAGGCGGTGCGCGCGCTGGTGGAGAGCACCACCAACCGCACCGGGCTCCGCTTCGACCTGGTGGTCGGCGCCGGGCTGGAGCAGATCGGCGCGGAGACCGCCGAGGACGTCTACCGGATCGTCGCCGAGGCCATCCACAACGTGGTCAAGCACGCCGGGGCCCGCTGGGTGATGCTGCGGATGGGGGTGCGCGACCACAGCCTCGTGGTGACGGTGACGGACGACGGCAAGGGCCTGCCCGCCACCCCCGGCACGAGCACCCCGCCGGGCGGCGGCTACGGGCTGACCAGCATGCGGGAGCGGGCCGAACGCTGGGGCGGCACGGTCCGGGTCGGACCGGAACCGGGGGGCGGCACCGCCGTCCGGCTCTCCGTGCCCCTCGCCGTCTCCGTCCCCCGCGACCCCTCGGCCGTCCCGGACGAGCGCGCCCCCGGCACCCCGCCCGCCCTTGAGCCGCCCGCCGGCCGCGCCCCCGGCACCCCGCCGGGCGGACCGGCCCCCGACCCCGCGCGCCCCCGGGCCCACGGCCGTACCCACCCCACCCCGACGGACTCGACGGAGGACGCGACATGAACGCCCCCACCCCGACGGCCCCCGAGACGACGGCGCTCCGCGTGATGATCGTCGACGACCACGCGGTGGTCCGCCGCGGCATCCGCGCCTACCTGGAGGTGCTGGACGACGTCCAGGTCGCCGCCGAGGCCCCCGACGGGCAGGAGGCCGTCGACCGGCTCCAGGAGATGTCGGTCCGCGGCGAACTCCCCGACGCCGTCCTCATCGACCTGCTGATGCCCCGGATGGACGGCGTCGCCGCCACCGCCCACATCACCCGCAACCACCCCGGCGTCAAGGTGGTCGTGCTGACCAGCTTCGGCGAGATGGAGCGCGTCCACGCCGCCCTGGCCAACGGGGCCTCCGGCTACCTGCTGAAGGACGCCGAACCGCACGAGGTGGTGGCCGCCCTGCGGGCCGCCGCGCGCGGCGACGTCTTCCTGCACCCCTCGGTCGCGCGCCGGCTGACGCAGGAGATCGTCTCGCCGCCGACCGGCCTGAGCACCCTGACCAACCGGGAACGGGACGTCCTCGCCCTGGTCGCGCAGGGCTGTTCCAACCAGGAGATCGCCGACGAGCTGGTGATCAGCGAGCGCACCGCCCGCACCCACGTCAGCAACGTGCTGCGCAAGCTCCAGCTCACCTCCCGTACCCAGGCGGCCCTGGTCGCCGTCCACGAGGGACTCGTCCCGCAGCAGCGCTGACACACCACCGCCGGGCCGCGCCGAGCGCGCGGACTGGCGCACGCGCACGAAACCGGCGCACGAAACGGCCGAGGGCGGCCGGCACCCCTGGTGCCGGCCGCCCTCGGCCGTTCTCGGCGACGCGATCAGGCGGTGACGGCCGTGCGCCAGCCCGGCTGGTAGCTGTCACGGGCCATCGCCGTGTACGGGGCCGGGGAGACGATCGCCCGCACCGGGAACTGGACGTGCGGCTGCACGGTGGTCTTGCCCGAACCGCCGTCCGGCTCGCCCCAGACGACCTCGACCTCGGCACCCAGCGGCACGTCCGGGTTGACCGTGGCCAGCGACAGCGCCTTGCGCTCGTTGGCGCTGTAGCCGGTGAACAGCGACAGGCCGACGGTGTTGCCGTCCGCGTCCCGCACCGCGTCGTAGTTCGACGAGCCGTAGTTGGCGTTCGGCAGGTCGAAGAACTGGTAGCCGGGGCCCTCCTGGACGGGAGAGGCCAGCAGCTTGGAGACGTCCTCGGTGTTCCACTCCAGGGTGACCTTGCGGCGCTGGGTCGCCGGGTCGATCGCCTCCAGGGCGCTGCGGCCCACGAAGTCGTGGTCGAACTTCACGAAGCCGCCGTAGCCCAGCTCCCACGGGTTGAGGTAGTAGTCCTCGATGTTCCGCGAGACGAAGCTGCCCGCCAGGGCGTTGGTCGCCTCGTAGCTGTCCGCGCCGAGCCACTCGCGGTACGGGCGCATCTCCTCGCCCGAGTAGACGGCGGGCAGCGGCGAGGGAATCCAGCCCGACTCCAGCGTGTTGCAGGAGTAGGCGCGGCAGCCGGCCGGCTCCAGGCCGAACTCGCGGCCCGCCTCCAGGATCGCCTCGCGCACCTTGTCGTAACTGCCGTACGGGCCCCAGATCTCCAGGCCGGGGGCGCCCGCCATGCCGTGGCGGAGCGTGCGGATGCGCTCGCCGGCGATGTCCATGTAGCCCATCCGGAAGAACTTCACCTTGTCGACCGGGCCGCCGTTGACCTTCTCGATGACGTCCCAGGCCCGCGGGCCCTGGATCTGGAAGCGCCAGACGTCCCGGGTCACCTGCTTGCCGTACGGGCGCGAGGGCGAGCGGTCGTCCTTGCGGATGTCGACGTTGTACCCCCGGCCGCCCTTGTACGTCAGCCAGTTGGCGACCGGCGCGCGGCCGACGAAGACGAACTCCTCCTCCGCCAGGCGGAACAGGATGCCGTCGCCGATGACCCCGCCCTCGGGCGACACCGGGACGAACTGCTTCGCCGAGTCCACGGGGAAGTTGGCCGTGCTGTTGATGCCCGTGTCGGTGAAGAGCTTCAGCGCGTCCGGACCGGAGACCCACAGGTTCACCATGTGGTGGGACTGGTCGAAGAGCACCGCCGTGTTCTGCCAGGCGGTCACCTCACGCCGGAAGTTGGTGAACTCGGCAGGCACGACCGGGTAGATGTACGCCCCGAGCTGGGAGTTGCGCAGCAGTTCCACCGTGTCGCCCGAGCGGTCCAACACGTCCTGCAGGTTCTTGGCACTCATGTGCAATCCGTCCTCACTCGTGGTTCTCGGCCACCCGGCCCCAGGCGGGAGCGGCCGTGCTTCGGCTGTACTGCGATGTCGTTCGGCGATCGCTCCGTCCGACGGAGCGGCGCGCCGGTGGCGCGGGCCCGCCGACAGGGCCGGCAGCCGTCCGCCTCACGCTAGGGACCGCGGCTGCCGAACGGCACAGAGGAATGGCGGGACCCGGGCGGCCGGGCCCGGCCATAGAGGGCGAGTCATATGACGTAGTCGCCGCCGGGTACGTCATTTGTCCCGGCGCGGCCTCGACAGGAAGCCCGTGCGGTCGGGACGTGTGGGCGATGGCCGCGCGGGCGCCGCCCCCTACGGTCGAAACCATTCGGCGCCGGCCGCGCCCCCGCGCCGGGCCCCGAGCCAGGGAGCACCGTATGACACGCCAGCACGGGCTGGAACCTCCGGGAACGTACGTCTTCGACGGCCCCACCAGCCGCCGCGGACACCGGATGAACAAGCTGTTCATGTCGCTGCGGGAGGAGGCCGCGCGCCGCGAGTTCCTGGCCGACGAGGCCGCCTACTGCGCGCGCTTCGCCCTGTCCGGGCAGCAGACGGAGGCCGTCCTGCGGCGCGACTGGCAGGCGATGCTCGACCTCGGCGGCAGCATCTTCTACATCTACAAGCTCGCCATGATGGACGGGCTCTCCATGCAGTACCTCGGTGGCGTCTTCACCGGCATGACCGAGGCCGAGTTCAAGGCAGCGATGCTGGCGGGAGGACGGACCGATGTCTGAGGTGATCTGGGGACTGGCCACGTCGCACGTGCCGTCCATCGGGGCCGCGATGGACCGGGACATGACCGGGGACCCGGTCTGGTCCCCGCTCTTCGAGGGGTACGGGCCCGCCCGCGAGTGGCTGGCCCGCAACAAGCCCGACGTCGCCATCCTGGTCTACAACGACCACGCCAACGGCGTCGACATGGACATCGTCCCCACCTTCGCCCTCGGCACCGCCGAGCGCTACCGGGTCGCCGACGAGGGCTTCGGCCGCCGCCCGGTGCCCGACGTCGAGGGCGACCCCGACTTCTCCTTCCACCTGCTGCGGCACCTGATGGACGACGGCTTCGACCTGACCGTCTTCCAGGAACTCGACGTCGACCACGGCTTCACCGTCCCCCTGTCGGTGTGGACGCCGGAACCCGGCGACGCCTGGCCCTGCCCGGTCGTGCCGATCATGGTCAACGTCATCCAGTACCCGCAGCCCACCGCAGCCCGCTGCTACGCCCTCGGCCAGGCACTGGGCCGGGCGATCGCCGCGTACGAGGGGGCCGGGACCGTCGGCATCCTCGGCACCGGCGGCATGTCGCACCAACTGGCGGGCGCGCGCGCCGGATTCATCAACCCCGAGTTCGACCACATGTTCCTCGACGCCATCGAGGAGGACCCGGAGAAGCTCGCCGCGCTCACCCGCGAGGACTTCATCCGCGAGGCCGGCGCCGAGGGCATCGAGCTGATCATGTGGCTCGTGATGCGGGGCGCGATGAACGAGCGGGTCCGCCGGGTGCACCGGGCCTACCACGTGCCCGCCTCCAACACCGCCGCCGGACTGGCCCTGTTCGACAACCGTCCCGAGCCGTCCGCCTGACCGGCGGGCGACCCGGACCCCCAGCACGAGGAGCGCCCCGATGTCCGTCGACACGACCGCACCGGCACCCCCCGGCGCGCACACGGTGCCCCGCCCGGGGCGCTGCGTGGTGATGGGCGTCCTCAACGTCACGCCCGACTCCTTCTCCGACGGGGGCCGGTACGCCGCCACCGCCCCCGCCGTGGAGCACGGGCTCGCCCTGTGGGCGGCCGGCGCCGACTACGTCGACGTGGGCGGCGAGTCCACGCGGCCCGGCGCCGTCCGGGTCGACGCGGCAACCGAGGCCCGCCGGGTGCTGCCGGTCGTCGCCGAACTGGCGGCGGCCGGCGTCCGGGTCAGCGTGGACACCACCCGCGCCGCCGTGGCCGAGGCCGCCGTCGGCGCGGGCGCCGCGCTGGTCAACGACGTCAGCGGCGGCCTCGCCGACCCCGCGATGGCCCGGGTGGTGGCAGGCGCCGGCGTGCCCTGGGTGATCGGCCACTGGCGCGGCGCCAGCCGCGACATGTACGCCGGGGCCGTCTACGACGACGTGGTCGCCGAGGTCCGCGCCGAGTTGCTGGCCCGCGCCGACGCCGCCGTCGCGGCCGGGGTGGACGCCGGGCGGCTGATCCTCGACCCCTGCCTGGGCTTCGCCAAGCTGGCCGGCCACGACTGGGAACTCCTCGCCCGCCTCGACGTCCTGGCGGCGCTCGGGCCGCCGGTGCTGCTGGGCGCCTCCCGCAAGCGGTTCCTCGCCTCGGCGCTGACCGGCGGCGCGGGCCGGTCCACGGCCCGGTCGCGGGACGCGGCGACGCTGGCGACCACGGTCCTGGCGGCGCGGGCCGGAGTGTGGGGCGTACGCGTGCACGACGTGGCCGCCTCCGCGGACGCGGTCCGCGTGGTGTCGGCCGCGGGCCGGGCGGCGGCTGCCTGAACGGCCGCCGGCGGGACGCCGGAAGGGGCCCCCTCGCCGAGGGGGCCCCTTCCGTGGTGCCGGGGGCCGGTCACCTCTCCTGCGGGTGGGTGGCGAGCGCCTCCACGGTGACGTCCATCCACTTCCACATCGGCAGCGACACCAGCGCCTCGTGCAGCGCGGCCGGGTCCTCCGCCTCGTACAGGCCGACGGTGGCGTTGCGGCCCGGCACGCGCCACAGCCGCTTCAGCACGCCCGCCTCCCGCAGCTCCATGGCGCGGACGCGCTCACCCCGGCGCAGTTCCTCGCGGACCTCGTCCGGGGTGTCCGGCGGCAGCAGGTTCTCGGTGCGGACCAGGAACTCCACGGCTCTTCCTCCTCCTTGTACACGGTGCGGGCGGGGTGCCCGGCGCTCAGGCCGCGGCGATGTCGAGCAGCAGGGCGGCCAGCTCGTCCGGGGCGGTGACCATGGCCTCGTGCCCGGTGGCGATCTCGTGGACCGGCCAGCCGCGGGCGGCGGCGCGCTCGGCGTGCGCGGTGAAGACCCGCATCCAGTCCACGCACTCGACGAAGACGGCCGGCACCCGGTCGGCGCCGCCGGTCAGCCGCAGCGGCTCGGTGTAGGTGAGCCAGGGGTGCGGGGTGAGCCGAGGCGAGAGCCAGTCGAGGTCGGCCTGCTCGCTCACGCCGAGCCGTTCCAGCGGCCGGACCGGCACGAGCCAGCCGAAGCCGGGTCCGGCGACCGCCTCCCGGTAGTGGCCGGCGACGGTCTCGGGCAGCAGGTCGATCGCGGCCTCGCCGTCGTCGCCGACGAAGGCGTCCAGGTGGACGCGGCGGGCCAGCCGCTCCGGCACGCGGTCGGCGACGCCGGTGATGACCTGGCCCGCGTAGCTGTGCCCGACGAGGACCACGTCCCGCAGGTCGTGTGCCTCCAGCAGCGCGACGACGTCCTGGACGTGCGTGGAGAGGCCGACCTGCGGGGTCAGCAGGTGGGCGCGGTCGCTGAGGCCGGTCAGCGTGGGGGTGTGCACCTCGTGACCGGCGGCGCGCAGTGCCGGGACGACGCGCTGCCAGGCCCAGCCGCCGTGCCAGGCGCCGTGGAGGAGGACGAACGTGCTCATGGGGTGATCACCCTTCGGTGGTTCGGGGTTCGGTGAATCGGTGGTTCGGGTTCAGGGGGGGTGCGCGGCTGGGGGTGTGCAGCCCGTACGGGGTGGGCGGTGCCTGCCCTGCCGGGGCCGGCCCGGGTGTGTGGCCGGCCGCCGGGGCCGTCGTGGCGGCCGGGATGGTGACGGCACCGACGTTAGGGAGCGGGAGAAGATCCGGTAACGCGCGAATGACCGGACCCGCGCGGAGCGTTGTCCCGCCGCCGCTACGTCATCCGTCGCGGGCCCCCGCACGCGGCACGGCCGACGGCCGGCGTGCCCGAGAGGGGCGCCGGCCGTCGGCCGTGGGGGGAGTACCGGTCCGGGGCGGCGGGACGTGCGGGTCCCCGCGCAGCGGACCGGCACGGGTCAGGCGGTCGTCCCGCTCGGGACGGAGGTGGCGGAGGTCTCCGTCTCGCTGTCGGGACCGGGCGCCGCCCCGCCGCGCAGACCGAGGATCGCCACCAGGCTGACCGTCGAGAGGGCGGAGACGTAGCAGGCGATGACGGTGGAGGAGTTGTACGCGCTGAAGAGCGCGGTCAGCGCGATGGGCGTCACGGCACCGCCGATCACACCACCCATCTGGTAGGCGATGGAGATGCCGCTGTAACGGACCTTGACGTCGAAGATCTCGGTGAACAGGCCGCCCTGCGCACCGGCCATGATGCCCTGGACGATGGCCGCGATCATGAAGGCGACCAGCGCCATGCCGACGCTCGCGGTGTTGACCATGGCGAACATCGGGATCGGCCACAGCGCCGCGGTGAGCGTGCCGATGGTGTAGACGCGCTTCGAGCCGAACCGGTCCGAGGCGAGCGCGGAGAGCGCGATGGCGATGACCCACACCACCGTCGACAGCAGGATCAGCGTCAGCAGCGTGTTCCGCTCGAAGCCGACCTGCTGGGTGCCGTAGGTGAGCATGTAGACGATGACGGTGTAGCCGACCGCGGGCGGCGCGATGGAGGCGAGGGAGGCCAGGATCAGGTTGCGCGGCTGACGGCGGAACAGCTCGGCCACCGGCACCTTGCTGACGTTGCGCTCCTTCTTGACCTTCTCGAACTCGGGTGCTTCCTGGAGCCGCGAGCGCACCATGAAGCCGACCACGACCATGAGCGCGCTGACCAGGAACGGGATGCGCCAGCCGTACGAGCGGAAGGCGTCGTCGCCCAGGCTGGAGACGAGCAGGAACGCCAGGTTGGAGGTGAGCACGCCGATCGGCAGGCCGAACTGCGCGAAGCTGCCGTAGAGCGCGCGGCGGCGCGGTGAGGCGTGCTCGGTGGCGATGAGGATGGCACCGCCCCACTCGCCGCCCACGCCGAAGCCCTGGATCAGCCGCAGGGCCACCAGCAGCAGCGGGGCACCGACGCCGATCGCCGCGTAGGTGGGCAGCACACCGATGAGGAAGGTCGAGCCACCGGTCAGCAGCAGCGTGAGCACCAGCATCGACTTGCGGCCGATCCGGTCGCCGTAGTGGCCGATGACCGCGGCGCCCAGCGGCCGGGCGATGAAGCCGACGGCGAAGGTGGCGAAGGCGGCGAGGGTGCCGGCCACCGGGGAGAACCCGGGGAAGAACAGGTCACCGAAGACCAGCGCGGCGGCGGTACCGAAAATGTAGTAGTCGTACCACTCGATCGACGTGCCGACGAAACTGGCCGCGAATATGCCCTTTTTATTCTTGGTTGACGTGGTGCTGGGTGAAGGGGTCACGACGGGTACTCCTCCGAAACGCCGGACGGCAGGGTGAGGGTGAGTCCTCCCGGGACGGTGAGGTCTCACGACGGGCTGGGGCGAGCGAGTCCGGGCCCCGGTCGGTGGGCGGCCGAAGCGGCCGACCGGGGCCCGGGTCGGGCGGCGACACCGGCGCACGGCCCGCGCGGAGGCCGGCGGGTCGCCGGTGTGCCGGCTCCGCGGCGCCGCGCGGTGAGGCCGGACTCGGTGTCCGGACTCGCTCGTTCAGGGAATGTAAGTGAGGACGGCTGCCGCGTCGCGGGTCTTCTGCGGCATGACGCCTACGTCATGTGTCGCACCGCACATTCGTGCGGCCGGTCAGCCCAGCGGACGGGTCTCGTGGACGAGGGGCAGTTCGAGCAGCCGGGGCCCGCGTCCCGGTGCCACGGCGGCGAGTTCGGCGGCGAGTTCGGCGCCGTCGGTGATCCGCCGGGCGGGCAGCCCGTACCCCTGCGCCGTGCGCACCGCGTCGAGTCCGGGCAGGTCCAGGCCGGGCGCGTTCTCCACGCCGAGCTGGTCGACGAAGCCGCGCAGCGCCCCGTAGGTGCCGTTGCGCATCACCACAAACGTGACCGGCAGGTTCTCCCGCACCGCCGTCCACAGCCCGGCTACGCCGTACTGCACCGCGCCGTCGCCCAGCACGGCGACCACCGGCCGGGACGGGTCCGCCAGCGCCACCCCGGCCGCCGCGGGCAGCCCGAAGCCGAGGCCCCCGGCGGCGGGGAAGAAGAGGCCGCGCGGACGGTCCAGCTCCAGGTGGTGCCAGAACTGCGTGGTGTTCGACGTCGACTCGTTGACCAGCCGCACCCCGGCCGGCAGCGTCCGCGCCATCAGCGCGAACACCTGGTCCGCGGTGAACGGCGCCACCGCCCGCGCCGGGTCCGCGCCGGCCGCCGTCCGCACGTCCGCGCCGGCCCGCTCCCCGGCTCCCGGTGCCTCGCCGGCCGGCCGCCGCTCCGGCTCGGGTCCCAGCGCCTCCAGCAACTGGCCCGTGACCGCGGCCACATCGCCCACCAGCGCGTCGCCGAACGCGGCCCGCGCCGCCGCGTACGGGTCCGAGCCGACCGCCACCAGCTCCGTGCCCTCAGCCAGCCACGGCCCCGGCCGGTAGGCGTGGTACCGGAACACCGGGGCGCCCAGCACCAGCACCAGATCGTGGCCGGACAGCCGCTCGGCGACCCCCGCGATGCTCGGCGGCAGCACCCCCCGGAACAGCGGGTGCCGGGTCGGGAACGGGCACCGGGGCGGCGTCGGCGCCACCCACACCGGCAGCCCCAGCCGCTCGGCCAGCGCCACCACCCGGTCGTAGGCCCGCTCGTCGTCCACCTCGGGGCCCACCACCAGCGCCGGGGAGGCGGCCCGCTCCAGCCGCCCGGCCAGCTCCGCCACCACCTCCGGCCCGGCGGCGCCCACCGACCGCACCCGGCGCCCCGCCAGGTGGGCCACCTCGTGCTCCGCCACCTCGGCGGCCCAGTCGTCCATCGGCAGCGACACGAACACCGGGCCCGCCGGCGCCAGCGTGGCCAGGTGGAACGCCTCCGACAGGGCCCGCGGCACGTCCTGGGCGCGGGCCGGTTCGAAGGACCACTTCACGTGCGGCTCCGGCACCCGGGTCATCGCCGGCTCGGCGAGCACCGAACCCAGCCCGATCATCGCGCGGGCCTGCTGCCCCGCGGTCACCACGAGCGGGGTCCGCGAGGCGTGCGCGTTGGCGAGGTTGCCCATCGCGTTGCCCAGCCCGGCCGCCGAGTGCAGGTTCACCAGCGCCGGACGCCCGGTGGCCTGCGCGTAGCCGTCGGCCGTCGCCAGGACCGCGCCCTCGTGCAGCCCGAGGACGTACCGGAAGTCCGCCGGGAAACCGTCCAGGAACGGCAGTTCGTTGGAGCCCGGGTTGCCGAACACGGTGGTCAGCCCCCAGGTCCGCAACAGGTCGTACGTGATGGCGCGAACGGTGGGCATGGCGTCCTCCAGGGGATCGGGAAAACCCCGGGGGCCGACGCACCCCGGGAGCCGCGCACGTTACAAGCCGTTTTGACCCCGGCCGAGCGCGAGGCCCCGATCTACGTCGGATGTCTCGGTCGCACCTGCCGCAACGGCCCGGAAGGAACGGGTCCAATGCCCGGGGGCCCCCGGCCGTGCTCGCGGTTACGGTGGCCCGACGCCAGCCGGGAGGCGGCCGATCCCACGCCCCGCCCCTCCCGTGCGACGACCGGAGGTACGCCGATGGCACCGTTGGACCAGCTCGCCCAGCTCCCGGAGATCAGAACCGGGCTCTACATCGACGGCGAGACGCACGAGACCCGACAGACGCTCCGCGTCGTCGACCCGGCCGACCGCGAGTCGGTCGTCGGGCTCGCCGCCGCCGCGGACGCCGCCCAGGCCACCGCCGCCGTCGCCGCGGCCCACCGGGCCTTCCCCGCCTGGGCGGCCCGCAGCGCCCGGGAACGCGCCGAACTGCTCACCGCCGCCCTGGCCCCGCTGGAGGCCGACCGCCCGGCCACGGCCGAGATCCTCACCCGCGAGAACGGCAAGATCCGGATGGAGTCCTTCGTCGACTCCCTCGTCTTCGAGCACCGCTTCCGCCTCGCCGCCGACCTCGCCGAGGAGGTCGAGCGGGTCACCACCCTGCCGGCCCCGCCGTACCGCACCGAGGTCTCCTACCTGCCGCTCGGCGTCGTGACGATCATCGTGCCCTTCAACTGGCCGCTGGCGATCCTCGCCGCCGCGCTGCCGCAGGCGCTCCTCGCGGGCAACACCGTCGTCGTCAAGCCGCCGCCCACCGCGCCGCTGGCCACCACGCGCACCGTGGAGATGGTCGCGCGGGCGCTGCCGCCCGGCGTGCTCAACGTGGTCACCGGCACCGACGCCGAGATCGGCGCCCCGCTGATCCAGGACGACCGGGTCAAGAAGGTCTGCTTCACCGGCAGCTCCCTCGGCGGGCGGCGGATCATGGCGATGGCCGCCGAGTCCCTCACCCGGGTCGCCCTGGAACTGGGCGGAAACGATCCCGCCCTGGTGCTCGCCGACGCCGACCTCGGTCCCGAGGCGATGCGGCGCCTGTTCACCGGCACCTTCGACTCCACCGGCCAGATCTGCATGGCCACCAAGCGGCTCTACGTCCACCGCTCCCGCTACGAGGAGGTCGTGGAGGGCCTCTCCGCCCAGCTCGCCGAGGTCCGGCTCGGCCACGGGCTCGCCGAGGGCGTCACCATGGGCCCGCTGCACAGCGCCGCCCAGCGCGCCTACGTACGGGAACTGCTGGACGAGGTGCGCGCGGCCGGTGCCGAGGTCCGCGAGTTCGGGGAGGCCGCCGACGGCCAGGAGCTGAGCCGGGGCACCTTCCTGCGGCCCTCGCTGGTGCTCGACCCGGCCGACGACGCCCGCGTGGTCGTCGAGGAGCAGTTCGGGCCCACCCTGCCGGTGCTGCCGTTCGACGACGAGGACGAGGTCATCGGCCGGGCCAACGACACCTGGTCGGGCCTGTGCTCCTCGGTGTGGACCCAGGACCTCGACCGGGCGGCGGCCGTCGCGGCCCGGCTGCGCACCGGCTACACCTTCGTCAACGCGCACGGCGCCGCCCACCTGGACGAGCGCGCCCCCTTCGGCGGCTTCGACCACAGCGGCATGGGCCGCGAGATGGGCGTCGAGGGCGTCCGCGAGTTCATGGACACCCACGCGGTCGGCTTCCCCGCCTGAACCGGCCGCGGCCTCCGGCTCCTCCCGGTCCGGTCCGGACCACCCGACCGGACCGGGAGGACACCACGCGGTTGGTGCAGGAGGGCCTGCCGCGCCCCCGCCGCCTCAGCGGGACCGGCAGGAGCGGCGCTTCCGGCCGGACCCGCGCGACCGGCGCGACCCGCAGGAGCCGCGAGCGATCTCGTCGGTGACGAACCCGAGCCCGATGCCGAACATCCACGCGTCCTTCGCCAGCGCCGTCCCCTGCTGCGTCGGGCGCAGACTGCCCTCCTGCCGCATCCCGGGGGTGCGCAGGTACAGGCCCAGCAGCCCGGCGGAGAAGGCGGTCAGCCCGGCGCCGGCCACGACGGTCGGCACCACCGGCAGCAGCAGCGCGGCCCCGAGCGTGATCTCCCCGGCGGAGAGCAGCCTCACGAACGCCGACGGCGACAGCTTGCCGAGGAAGGGGTACGTCATCGTCGCCATGCCGTGCAACTGCGCGGCGGTCTCCTCGTCGGCCTTGCGCTTGACCAGGCCGGAGTTGAGGATGAACGCCCCGGTGGCCAGGCGCGGCGCCACATGCCGGGCTTCGACGGGCAGACGCATGACGGCTCCCTGGAGTCGGGGATGGGGGTGTCGGATACGGCGGTGCGGGCGGTGCGGACAGGCCCGTTCGCCAGCGTAAGGCGCCCCCGGGCAGGACGCAGGCCGGGAGGGCCGACGGTGGACCGGCCGTGACACACGGCGCCGGCGGCGTGGCGCGGGCGGGGCCCGGCCGAGGACGCCGCCCCGAGCGGAGCGCCCGCGCCGCCCCCGTACGTACGCCCCCGACGGTAGTCGCGGTTACTCCCGCCGCCGGACGTGTCCGCGGCCCGTCCCCGGCACCGTGGGGGCCGTGACACTCAGCCGTCCCGTACGCCGGGCCACCCTCGCCGTCCACGTCGTCGCCTCAGCCGCCTGGCTCGGCCTCACGCTCGGCCTGCTGGCGCTCGCCCTCACCGCGACCACCACCGGCTCCGCCGCGACCGCCGAGGCCGGCCTCTGGGCCATGAAGCTCTTCGCCGACCTGCTGCTGCTCCCCGTGGCGCTCCTGACCCTCGCCTCGGGCCTGGTGCTGGCCCTCGGCACACCCTGGGGGCTGGCCCGCCACCGGTGGGTGTGGACCAAGTTCTGGCTGACGCTCGCCACGACCACCGCGACCGCCTTCGCCCTGCGCCCCGGCGTGAACGCCGCCGTCGCGGCCGTCGCCGCGGGCGAACCGCTGCCCGGGACCACCGACGTACTGGCCGGACCGCTCGTCTCCCTCACCGCGTACGTCTTCATGACCGTGATCTCGCTGCTCAAGCCCTGGGGCCCGACCCGGCGCGGACGCCGGCCCGGCACCCGGCCCCACCGCCACGGCGCCGCCGCGCCGGCCGGCCGCGCCCGGTGATCGGCTTTCGGGCCGGTGGGCGGGGTTCCATGATGGACGGGAACCATCACCGAGAACGCCGGGAGTCAGACATGCGCCGTGACGACCTGCCCGCACCGGAGTCGGGGATGCTGCTCACGCACTTCCTCACCGTGGCCGACGTGCCGCGCTCGCGTGACTTCTACGCCGGGGTCCTCGGCGGGGAAGTGGTCCTCGACGAGAACCCCTGCATCGTCAGGCTGGCCAACAGTTGGCTGATCATGAACCCGGGCGGCGGGCCCACCCCCGACAAGCCCGACGTCACCCTGCACCCGCCCGACGACCCGCGGACGGCCACGAGCTTCCTCAACCTGCGCGTGGCCGACATCGAGCGCTGCTACCGCGAATGGAGCGCGCTGGGCGCCGAGTTCCTCACCCCGCCCATCGACCGCAAGGCCGAGATCCGCTGCTACCTGCGCGATCCGGACGGCTACCTCATCGAGGTCGGCCAGTCCACCGGGCTGCTCCACGGCGTCCTCGCCGACCCGCCCGCCGGAGGCCGCTGAGCCGCGGCGCCCGGCCCGGAGCCCGCCCCGTGTGACCCTGCCCACCTGGAGCGTACGTTCGTACGCTCTGCCGGTAGGGTCCCGCTCATGACTGTCGAGACGCTGCGGCGGCCCACCCTGGCCGACCGGCGGGCCCGCGTGGCCGTGGCCGTGCTGTTCTTCACCAACGGGGCGCTGTTCGCCAACCTGTTGCCGAGGTATCCGCAGATCAAGGCGGATCTCGGCATCGGCAACGCGGCCTACGGGCTGGCCGTCGCGGCGTTCCCGACCGGCGCCATCGCCGCCGGGCTGGCGGCCGGGGTCCTCGTCCGCCGCTTCGGCTCGGCAAGGGTGGCCGTCGCGGGCACGCTGTTCACCGCCGTGGGCATCCTCGCGGCCGGACTGGCCGGTTCCGTCGCGGTGTTCGCGGCGGCCCTGTTCCTCGCCGGGGCGATGGACGCCATCACCGACGTCGCGCAGAACGCCCACGGCCTGCGCGTCCAGCGCCGCTACGGGCGCTCCATCATCAACTCCTTCCACGCGATCTGGTCGGTCGGCGCCGTCACCGGCGGCGCCATGGCCGCCGCGGCGATCGCCCTCGGCGCGGCCAGGGGGCCCCATCTCCTCGTCTCGGGCGTGCTGTTCGTGGCCGCCGCCTGTGTCGCCCTGCGCTTCTGCCTCCCCGGGCCGGAGACCGGGACCGACGGGGAGCCCGCCCCCGAAAGCGCCGCCGGCCCCTCCGGGCGGGTCGCGTCGCCGGGCCGGCCGGTCGCCTGGGTGCTGACCGCCCTGGTCCTGATCGCCACCGCGGGCACCGTCGTCGAGGACGCCGGCAACTCCTGGGCCGCCCTCTACCTCTCCGACTCCCTGCGCTCGACCGCCGCCGTGGCCGCCTCCGGCTACATCGCCCTGGTCGGCGCCCAGTTCGTCGGCCGGCTGATGGGCGACCGGCTCGTCGACCGGTTCGGCCAGCGCGCCGTGGCCCGCTCCGGCGGCCTGATCGTCGCCGCCGGCATGGGGCTGGCGCTCGCGGTGCCGACGGTGCCCGGGACGGTCCTCGGTTTCGCCGCCGCCGGGTTCGGCGTCGCCACCCTCGTCCCCGCCGCGATGCACGAGGCCGACTCGCTGCCCGGCCTCAAGCCCGGCTCGGGGCTGACCATCGTCTCCTGGCTCATGCGCCTGGGCTTCCTGCTGCCGCCGCCGCTGGTCGGCCTGGTCGCCGACGCCACCAGCCTCAGGGCCGGCCTGCTCGTGGTGCCCCTCGCCGGGCTCCTGGTCGTGTCGCTGGCGGGGGTGCTGCGCTCCCGGCGGGCGTGAGGGCGGGTGCGCGGGGGCCGCGAGGGCGGCGGTCGGGTGCGCGGGCGCCGCGAGGGCGGCGGTCGGGCCGGGGTGTCGGTGCCGTGATGGTGGCGGTCGGGCCGGGGTGCCGTGACGGCGGGAGCGGGGGCGGGGGCCGTGACGACACGCGGCGCGGGAGTGTACGTACGTACACTCCCGGGTGTACGGTCGTACGCATGCCGAAGGACCACTTCGCCGGGGACCCGCGCACCCACCTCGAACGCATGCGCGCGGGCGACCTCTACATCGCCGACGACCCCGAGATCGCCCGCATGCAGCAGCGGGCGGTGCGGCTGGCCGCCCGGTACCAGGCCGCCTTCGCCGAGGACGCGGACGCCGCCCGGCCGCTGCTCGCCGAACTCCTCGGCTCGCTGGGGGAGGAGGCGCAGGTCCGGCCGCCCCTGTACGTCGACTACGGCACCAACATCACCATCGGCGCCCGCACCTTCGTCAACTACCACCTGACCGCGCTGGATGTCGCCGCCATCACCATCGGCGAGGACTGCCAGATCGGCCCGAACGTCCAACTGCTCACCCCGACCCACCCGTTGGAGCCGGGGCCGCGCAGGGACAAGCTGGAGGCGGCCCGGCCCATCGTGATCGGTGACAACGTCTGGATCGGCGGCGGCGCCATCGTCCTGCCCGGCGTCACCATCGGGGACGACTCGGTCGTCGGGGCCGGCGCGGTGGTCACCAAGGACGTGCCGCCAGGCGTCGTCGCCGTCGGCAACCCGGCCCGTACCGTCCGGACCCTGTGAGCCGGCTGCCATGGCCACCGGACACACCGACCCCCAGCGCCGCGAACGCATCATCGCCGCCACCCTCGACCTCATCGCGGAGGAGGGCATCGCGCGGGTCTCCCACCGGAGGATCGCCCAGCGCGCCGATGTGCCGCTGGGGTCGATGACGTACCACTTCAGCGGCATGGACCAGTTGCTGCGGGAGGCGTTCGGCCGGTTCATCGACCACATCGTCGCCGTCTTCGACACCCACCTCGAAGGCATCGCCGACCAGGACCGGGCCCGCGAGGCGGTGGCCGACCTCGTCCACGCCCTGTCCGAGGGCAGCCGGCGCGACCTCGTCCTCACCCAGGAGCTGTACACCCTCGCCGCCCGCTCACCCTCCTACCGGGAACTCACCCACACCTGGATGCGGCACAGCCGGGTCCGCCTGGAGGCGCACTTCGACCCGGACACGGCCCGCCAGCTCGACGCCCTCATCGAGGGACTGACCCTGCACCGGGCCCTGGACCGGGAACCGCACGACCGCGCCCTGACCCTCGAAGCGGTCACCCGGATCACCACACGGGGCGGGCCACAGGCCACCTGAACCGGGCCGGCCGGGCCCTCGGCAAGCGCTCCGGCCGACCCCCACAACCGCCCGTGCGGCACGGTCCTGACCGCCGCGCCGCACGGGCTCCTCCTTTCGCGGCGGGGTCGGCCCGCCCAGGCCGTCCCCCGGCCCGCATCGCCGGTACGGCACCCCACCCTGATGACGCGGTGCCGTACCGGATGCGAGGATGGCCCGCGACAAGGCGACGGCGAACCGAGGAAGCCGGTGGAAAACCGGCGCGGTCCCGCCACTGTGATCGGCGAGCGGACCCCGTTCGAGGCCACGGCCCGCACACCCGCGGGCCGGAAGGCCGGGGCGAGCATCGACCCGAGAGCCAGGAGACTCACGCGGTCGCCTCCTCCACGGACGCCGGGGCGGATCTCCCCGGGGAGAGGAACGATGCGCCATGCCCGCGTCACCGGGCGAGGCGGCCCCCGCCGCCCCCTCCGCAGCCGACACCGCGTACGGCACCCCGCCCTGCCGGGTCGTCGTCTGCCGGGACTGCTGCTGCGGCACCCCCAAGGTGAGCGGCGACCACGCCGCCCAGACCGCGCGCCTGCGTGCGGAGGTCCCCGTCCGCGTCTCCACCTGCCTGGACGTCTGCGACCAGGCCAACGTCATCGTGGTCCAGCCCTCCGCCGCCGGCCGCGCGGCGGGCGCCCGCCCCGTCTGGCTGGGCCTGGTCAACGACGCGTACGCCACCGAGGACATCCTCGCCTGGATACGGGCGGGCGGCCCCGGCATCGCGGACCGCCCCGACATCCTCGACCTGTACGCCTTCACGCCGCCGCGCCGCGCGGCCCGCTGAGGCGGCGCCGTGTCAGCGTCCGGGCCCGCCGCGGCGTCAGTGCCTTCGCCGGCCGGCGTGGGGGCGTCCCCGCCCGCCGCCGTGTCGGTGTCCCCGCCTGTCGCCGGGGGAGCGTCCCTGTCCGTCGCCGTGGGGGCGTCCCTGCCCGCCGCCGCGTCAGCATCCCCGCCCGCCGCCGCCCGTGCCGACGAGGCGGCCGTCGGAGCCGCCCTGGCCGACGTCGCCCGGTACGGCGGCTTCTTCGCCCTGACGGTGGGCGGCCCCGCCGAGGGCTGGCACCCCGTCGGCGCCTCCTACGCCCGCGGCTTCGCCGACCTGGCCCGCGCGGTCGCCGAGCGCCACCGCGCGCCGGAGCCCCGCGTGGGGCTCTCCATCGCCCACCTCGGACACGTCGCCCGGCTGTGGTCACCCGCCCTGGCCTGCGTACTCGTCCACGGCATCGTCCCGGACCTCGCCGCGCTGCAACGCGCCGACGACGGACCGGCGCTGCGCCTGCCCCGCGCCGCCGGCTGGCACGCCGCCGCCCTCCCGGACCCCGCCGGTGCGCTCGCCGGCCAAGTCCACCACCACCTACGGGCGTTCGCGGCCGGTCCCCACCTGCGGATCGCGCACCGCCTGCTCGACGGCAACGCCGCCTCCGCGCTCGCCGAAGCCGCCCGCGCCCTGCTCGCCGCCCACCCCGACCGGCGCGAGGGGCTCACCGCCCTCACGGCCGACCTGCTCGGCAGGCCGCCGCTCACCGGCACGGGCCGGCTCACCGGAGCCGACCTCGCCTTCCGCCGCCGGAGCTGTTGCCTCTACTACCGCGCCCCGGCCGGCCGCCCCTGCGGCGACTGCTGCCTGACCGCACGGGACGGCGGCCGGTGAGGGCGGGGCGAGGGCGCCGGGGGGGATCAGGCCGCCTGAGCCGTCGCCTCGTGGCGCCAGAAGCCCGAGAAGGTGATGCGGTCCTTCGGCAGGCCGAGCCGGTGCAGATGACGGCGGCCCTCCGTGGCGAGGGTCGACTCGCCGACGACGAAGGCGTACCCGGCCGCGTCGGCGGCGGTGAGCCGGCGCAGCGCGCCGAGGGCGGCGGTCCCGGGCACGGAACGCCGGTCCTCCCGCACGATCCAGGAGACGGCGACACCGTCCGGCCCGTCCAGCGGGCGCCGGTCGCCCTCGGTGGGGACCTCCTGGATGACGCGGCCCACGGTCTCGCGGGGCAGGGAGCGCAGGATGCCGGCGGTGGCGGGCAGCCCGGTCTCGTCGGCCACGATGACGACCTCGGAGGCGTCGGGCGGGCAGTCGAACAGGAGCCCCTGGTCGAGCACGGCGAGCGCGTCCCCCGGCCGGGCGGCGCAGGCCCAGATCGCGGCCCGCCCCTCGATCTCGCCGGTCGGCCCGTGGTGCACCACGAAGTCGATGTCCATCTCCGCCGCCTGCGCCCGGAAACCGGCGACGGTGTAGTTGGAGCAGTGCGGGCGCTCCTCCTCGGGGATCGCCAGATACGGCTGCCACCACGACGACCCGGTGAACTCCGGCAGGCGCAGTCGCCGTTGGTGCGGAAGCTGGAGGAAGAGCCGGAACCAGTGGTCGTACCCCAGCCACGCGAACTCGCCGAGGTCCTCGCCGCCGACGGTCACCCGTTGCAAGGACGGCGACACGCGCTCACTCCGCACGACACGGGCACGGAACATCCGGGGATTCTGCGGCACCAACCGCCGACTCTTCGCCATGAGGCAAGGCTAACCTAAGCGTGCCGTCCGATCGCCTGCCAGGTGTCGTGCACCACCTCGACGACGGTGGCGTGGCGTCCGGGCCACAGTCCACGATGCTGCGGATCGGCGGCGCGCTCGGCACCTGCGTCCTGGTCACCGTGATCGTCGGCAAGGCCGGTTCCACGCTGTACGACGAACTCACCGGGACGGGCGTCCTCTGCCTGATCGGTGCCGTGGCCGACTTCGCCGGCATCAAGGGCCGCGCCGAGGAGACCGGGCACGCGTCGGCGTGACCCCGGCACCCTGAACACGCCCCGGCCGAAGCCGCGTTCCCGGCAGGTCCCCCTCCACCCGGAGCGAACCCGCCGGAGCACGGCCCCGGCACGGCCCGGACCGCCCGGGGAGCCGTCGAGCGGCGCTTCAGCCGATGCGGACCACCGCGTACGACTCCCCGTCCCTCGGCGGCCGGCTCCAGGAACGGGTGGTGAACGTGTGCAACCGCCCCTTCAACAGCGCATGACGCGGCAACCCGACCCCGAACTCCCCGGCCACCGCCTCCAGTAGCGTCCCTTCCGCTCCCTCGACGTCATCGGAGAACCGGTCCGGGTCCAGCGCCTCCGGTATCGCCCCGCTTCGCCGGACCGCACCGTCCGCGTACGTGAAGGCGTACCGCTCGACCCCGTCCTCCGTCACCGAGAGGTGGAAGAACGGCGCCCCGAGCCCTGTCCTCAGCCCACACCACACCACCACCGCGCGGGTCCCCGCCCCGGCGCCCCCGGCCGGGGAGACCAGCCGCCGCGCGTCGAAGGGGGCGGGCTCCCCGTCGAAGGCGAAGCTCCAGCCGGAGCCGGCCCGCCCGACCGCCACAAGAGCCCGGTCGTCGAAGGACGAGAACTCCCGCTGGGACCGTAGCGCCTTCCCCCGCGCCTCCGAGAAGGTCAGGGGTTCGCTCAGTACGGCGGCGTCCCCGTCCGCCAGGAGTCCGGGCAAGCCCTCCGGCTCCACCCCCTCCACCAGCACGAACCGGTAAGCGGTATGGCTGTTGCCCGCGTCCGGCTCCGCGAGCCATGCCAGACCGCCCGGGTCGGCCCCGGCCGCCGGCTCCGGTGCCTCGCCGGACTGCCCACCCCTCGGGGTGGACAGCAGCTCGCGCCCCCGCTCCGGGGTCAGCAGCGGCCCGAGCAGCGGGTCGGCCAGCCACCCCAGCGGCGCCAGGTGGTCCGGGCCCAACGGCTCCCACCGGGGTACGGCACACATCAGCGTCCGCCACGCCCCGTCGCTGTCCCCCCACCGCGCCAGTTCCCGCGCCTGCTCGACCGCCTCGCCGAACGGACCGGACGCCGTGTACCGGTACGCGCGGTTCCGCACCTGCTCCAGCGTGGCGTGAGCCGCCGCCACCAGGGTGTCGTCGGCTCCCGCCAGGTCGAACACCAGCGTGGAGTCGCTCCGGTACGAGTGCGCCGCGTGCTCGGCGACGAGCGGGGGCAGCAGATCGGGCGCGTACCTCGGGTCCGTCACCAGGTCAGGGAAGCGCGCCACGGAGGTCTGACCGAGCAGACGGCGTATCTGGTCGCCCAGCCCGGCGGCGCGCGGCCTGCCGTACTCCTTCGCCTCGTCCAGAGCCTGCCCGGCCCGCTCCCAGCCGCCGCGCAGCGCCTCCAGCCGGGCCGCCTCCACCTGGGCGTCCAGCGTCCGCGTCGTCTCGTTGGCGAACTCGGGGCTTCCCTCTTCCCTGCGGCCGGCCCGCAGGTTGTGGAACTGCCGGTGCATGCCCCGCATGAACTCCAGGAAGTTCGCGTACCGCTTGGGCGGCGCGGCCAGCCAACTGGCCCACGTGTAGACGGCCCACTCTCCGTCCTCGTCCGCGTCCTCGGGGTCCATGAGCACGTGGGTGATGTCGGACTCCACGTCGAGCTGGAGGCCGCTCCGCCAGATCTCCACCTCCCGCCGCTGCTCGGGTCCGGCGTCCTCGTCGAGGTACCGCTCGAACTCCTCCGCGTGCCCGTAGGCGTCGTCGTGCCACCGCGCGTCCGCGGTCCCCGCCAGCAGCCAGACGAACCCGCCCGCCTCCCGCCACCCGTCGGTGACCTTGAGGAACTCCCGGTACGACGGCGGCATCCGACGGCCGAGCCGCTCCTCCATGGCGACGATCCGCCCCTCGGACGCGCCCGGGAAACCCAGCCACCGCCCCTTTGGGCGCTCCTCCCCCTCCGCGAGCGAGTCCACCCACTCCTCGCTCCACCGCAACAGGAAGGACCCCCAGTCGAACCCCGCGATATCCGTCATCCCCCGATGCTCCCAGCGCCCACTGACAGCGCCGGTCCCCCGGTGGACGAGAGGCACCGGAGTCCGGTGACGGGGCCGGGCGGTGCCGGGACCGCCACCGGGATACGGCGGGTCAGCTCCCCTCTCGGGCCAGGTCGGCGACGAACCCGGACCACGCGCTCCGCGTGAACGCGAGCAGCGGACCACCGCGCTCCTTGGAGTCCCGTACGCGTATGGCGAGGTCACCGGCGGCGACCTCGACGCATTCGCCTCCCTCGTCACCGCTGTAGCTGCTCTTGAACCAGTTGAGCCGTGCGGACTGTTCGGTGTTCATAGGTCTCCCAGCATCTTCTCCAGCAGGCGCAAGGACTCTCGGGGGGTGAGTGCCTGCCCTCGGATGCTGCCATGCTTCGCGGCCAGGACACGTACCTCTTCCGCGTCAGTGATGAGACGGCTGAAGTGCTGGACCTCCAGATAGGCGACCTGGGGTTTGCCCTTCGGGGTGAGCAGTGTGAACGGGCCGCCCATCCCCGCGTGGTCCTCGCTCGCGGTCGGCATGACCTGGAGTTCGACGTGGCGCAACCGGCCCAGCCGAAGGAGCTGTTCCAACTGCCCGCGCCGCACCGCCGCCCCGCCGAAGGGCTGGCGCAGAATGCCCTCCTGGATGATGGCGCTCACCGTCGGCGGTGGCCATCGGGTCATCAGTTCCTGCCGCGCCATCCTCGCCGTCACCCGGTGCTCGATGGTCTCCTCGTCGAAGAAGGGCTGTCGACTGGCGAAGACGGCCCGCGCGTACTCCTGGGTCTGGAACAGGCCCGGAACCGCCTGGTTGGCGAAGTAGCACAGCTCCACCGCCTCCGCCTCCAGACGGGCGTAGTCCCGGAACCATTCCGGATGCCGCACCCGGCGCCGGGTCTTCGCCCGCTCGACGTCCTCCGCCGCGGAGGCGAGGAGGCCGCCACAGTCCAGTAAGTGGTCGACGGCGAGGAGGAGTTCGGGCTGAGGCGTCCGCCGGGCCCGTTCGACGGACGAGATGGTCTCCTCGCCGTACCCGATGCGGTCGCCCAACTCCTTCTGGCTCAGTCCGGCCCGCTCTCGGGCGACCTTGATCTGCCGGCCGAGGGCCCGGAACAGGTCCGCGACCTCGTCCGTGCCGTCCGCCTCGCTGCCCGGGGGAATCCCGGGACCCGGCTGCGCTGCCATGCCGTACCACCACCCTGTTGCTCGTGCAGGACGAACCGGTAAACGCCCCGCCGGGTCACGGCCGTACGCCCGTACACCACCTCGTCCATGCCGGACAGTCACGTCCCGTACCGTCGCGGCGTAGAGGACGAACGGGCAGGGGAGCGCGAAGTGAGCGGGGAGCGGCCGGAGATGACGACGACATGGGGACTGATCGTCGAAACCACCGTGGGTTTCAGGGAACGCAAGCACACCGAGGCGTACGTGGTGGCCCACTTCACCGGATCGCGCGAGGAGGCGCTCGCGGAGCTGGAGCGCCGGGCACGACGGCACACACCCGAGCACCCCATGAGCCCCAAGCGCCGTCGGCTCCTGCGGTGGAGTGACGGGTTCCTGCTCGTCGTGGACGGGGCGTGGCAGTCGTTCGTCACCCGGTTCACGGTGGCGGAGCTGCTGGAGGACTCCGACGCGCCCAGTGCCCCGGACCCCGCGGCGGCGGAGGAGCCGGCCGCGCCCGTCGCCCCGGAACCGGTGACGGCGGAGAAGCCGAGCGCGGCAGCGGCCGGGCCCGCGGAACAGCAGGACGAGTGGTACGCGGACGGAGTCCCGGTCAAACCGGCCTGGCTGGGCCGCAAGGACCTGCCATAGCGGCCCCAGCCGACGTCCCGGCTCTCCCAGCGGTACCCGCGCCAGGCCGGTGCCGGGCCACTCAGGCCCGCAAAGGTGTCCCGGGGCCTTCGTGTTCGGCTCGGGTTGTGAGGTGGCGCCACATCGAGGTGACGGTGAACGCCGGGCCGAGGTCCGGTAGTTCGTCGATGTCCTCGTCGGGTACGGGGCGCAGGGGGGCGCCGGTGGCGGTGACGGCCAGCATCGTGCGGGCCAGGGAGTCCACCGCCACCGCCCGGGTCACGGCTTCCGCGACGGCGTGGGCGGGGTCGCCGGTGCCGACGGCGACGAGTCCGTGGCCCCGCAGCACCACGACCGGGCGGTCCCCGAGCGTGGCCGTCATCTCCTCGGCCAGGTCGCGCCGGCGGATCAGGGCCGAGCGGGGCCAGACGGGGATGCCGTCGTGCGCGAGCCGGGCGGCCGGGATGTCGTACGCACCGGTGAGGGGGAGCCAGGGCAGGTCCGCCACGGAGGCCGCGACCACGGCGGGCGGGTGGGCGTGCACCACGGCGGTGACCTCCGGCCGTGACCGCATGATCTCCGTGTGGATGGGCAGCTCGCTCGGCGTCTTCCAGCCGGAGGGGACCGTACCGGTGCCGTCGAGGGAGACCTGTCGCACGTCGTCGACGACGGTGAAGGCGAGTCCCCGCTCCGCGGGCCCGCGTCCGCGGACCAGGAGGCCGTCGGGGCCGGTCCGGGCGCTGACATGGCCCAGGATGTGCTCGACGAGGCCGGTGACGGCGAGCACCCGGCAGGCGACGGCCGACGCGTTCTCGCAGGGCTTCGTAGGGCTCCATCCGGCTTCGCCCACCCCTTGGATGCGTCGCGTCGATAGGTCTGTTGGTATGACTTTAAGCCATTGTGATGAGAGGCGTCAATGAGGCGGCAAGGCGTGGGACAATGCGCACATGCAACCGCGACCCAGCCAGGCTCAGCGCGCTGAGACCGGAGCCGAGAACCGCGCCAAGCCGGCCTCCCCGGCCGGAGGGCTGTTCAAGACGGTCTCCTCCAGCCGTGTCTCTCAGCTGATCGTCGACCAGATCCGGACGCTCCTGAGGGAGGAGCGGCTCCAGCCCGGTGACCGGCTGCCGAGTGAGCGTGATCTGTGCACACAGTTCGGCGTGAGCCGGGTGACCGTGCGGGAGGCGCTGCGCAGCCTGGAGGCCAGTGGGCTGGTCGAGATCCGGCTCGGCGCCCGGGGCGGATCGTTCGTGACGTCGCCGTCCTCCCGCCGGGTCGGCGAAGGACTCGCCGACCTGCTGTCGCTGTCGCCGGTGACCGCCGCGGAGGTCACCGAGTCCCGCCTCGTGTTCGAGCTGGGCATCGTGCCGCTCATCGTCGAACGCGCCACCGAGGAGGACCTCGACGCGCTCCGCGCCCTGTGCGACCAGCACGCCGAGGCGATCGAGCAGGGCACGTACACCATGGAGATGTCCGCGGACTTCCACACCCGGGTCGCCGCGTGCACGCACAACGCCGCGATCGAGATGCTGGTGCAGTCCTTCCATGGTCCGCTGCTGATGAGCCTGCGCGAGGCGCAGAGCATCGAGCCGCAGATGGGGCAGCACGGATCGAAGGAGCACCGCGGCTTCGTCGAGGCCATCGCCGCGCGCGACGCGGAAAAGGCGACGGAGATCATGCGCACCCATCTGAAGCGGACCGCGTCCCGGGTGAAGGGCGACGGCCGGAAGTAGCCGGTCCGAGAGCGCCGAGCCCCGGGCCCGATCGGGTCCGGGGCTCTTTTGTGCCACGACTGAAGGCATTATGGTTAGACCATAAGGCGTTTAGAGCGCTTCGGGCAGCACAGGAGGCAGCATGGGCAAGAAGGGACGAGTCTTCGTCCGCGGTCTGACCTCGGAGACGTACGGGCTCGACGACTTCCGGCGGAGGCAACTCGCCGTCGAGCGGGTCCGCGACGACTCCGTGGTCGTCGACGACGCGAAGGTGGGCCACTCGGGCGACAGCGAGAAGTCCCGGACATGGTGGAGGGTGGGACCGGGCGACGAGGACTTCCTCACCCAGACGATCCAGGTCCACTTCGTCGAACTGCCGCCCCGGTCCAGCAACCACGGACACGGCCACCAGAACGAGGCGGCGTTCTACATCCTCCGGGGCCGCGGCTACGAGATCCACGACGACCAGCGCTACGACTGGAACGCGGACGACCTCGTCTTCGTCCACACCGACTCGGTGCACCGCCACTTCAACCCCTACGACGAGACCGCCACCGCCCTGGTGGTGAAGGCCAAGAGCACCTGGATGTTCATGGGCCTGCTCCAGCAGGGGCGCAGCGGCCCGGTCGAGCGGGAGGCCGAGTTCGGGCCCCGCGAGGACTGGTCGCGGATCTGGACCCCCGGCGTCGGGGACCGCAAGAAGGTCATCGGCCCGGCCGACACCACCTGGGAGGACACCCCGCTCGGCCGGGTGCGGGTGATGTCCTCGCCCGAACGCACCGACGCCCGCATCTTCTCCGTCGACGCCTTCGAACTCGACATCCCGGCCGGCAGTTGTTCGGGCAAGTACTGGAAGATGGCCGACGAGGTGTTCTACGTCCTCGAAGGCGGCGGGTACGCCCTCCAGTGGGAGGTCGAGGCGGAGATCGCCGAGAAGTACTACGCGCGGATCGCCAAGGAACCGACCCGGCACGAGATCACCCAGGGCGACACGCTGTACGTGCCGCAGAACCACGTCTGCCGGCTCTTCGCCCACGACGGCACCCCCCTGCGCGTGCTGTCGGCGCAGAACCGCGTCTTCAAGCACCTCGGCTACGACACGGTGCACTTCATGGAGGACGCCCCCGAGTACCAGGGCGCGCGGCACGCCTGACGGACCGGGACACCGCGGCCCCACACCCTTCCGGCAGGGTGTGGGGCCGGGGCCGTGCCGTCCGCGCGGCGCTTCAGGGGCGTGGCGCCGCGGCCTCCTCCGCGGCGGCGACGAGGTCCTCGACGCTCAGCCGGGCCGGCTCCCGGGCCGTCTCCAGGCGCAGGGCGAGCGCCCCGTGCACGGTCTTGCGGATACGGCGTCCGTCGAGGCCGGCCAGGAGCGCGCCCACCCGCCGGTGCACCGCCGGGTCCTCGGCCAGTGCGGCCAGTTCGGGCCACTGCGCGGCCAGGGCGCGCAGCGAGTCGGCCACGATCAGCGGGACCACCGACTCCTCGGGCAGCCCGGTGCGCACGACGAGGTCGGCGCGGGAGAGGAACGCCTCGTCGACGGCGTCGGCGAAGTTCGTCGTCACGACGAGCAGTGTGCCGGGGCGCGCGGCCCGCAACGCGTCCAGGCCGCTGAGCACCGCGTCCGTGGCCCGGTGCACGTCGACCGGGTTGGTGTCGAAGGACGCCGCGTGACGCCGTACGGCCAGGGCCTCCACCTCGTCGACGAGGACCAGGGTGTGCGGCCTGCGCGCGGCCAGCTCGGGGAGCGTCTCGCGGAACAGGCGGGAGACGGAGCGCTGGCTCTCGCCCAGCAGCTCGCTGGGAAAGGCGTGCGGATCGACCTCGACCAGCGTCGTCGCCCCGTGCGGGGCCAGGGTGCGGGCCGCGGCCTGCGCGAGCCCCTGGGCCAGTGTCGTCTTGCCGGTGCCGGGCGGTCCGGCCAGCACCACCAGACCGTGCGGTGCCACGGGCGAACCCGCGAGCCGCCGCCCGTGCCGGAGCACGAGGACGGCGGTCGCCAGCAGCCTCTCCTTGACCCGCGGATCGATGATCACCGAGTCCCAGGGGCCGTCGTGGTGGTCCGAGGGCAGCGCGTGGAGACCGGCGACGCCGTGCGGCAGTGCGGTGCTCACCGCGTGTCGCCCCCGTTCACGGCCACGTGGGGCGGGTGAGCGCCGGCCAGCGGATCGTCGACGGATCGCCTGCCTGGGCGTCACGGATGTGGTCCGGCGGCTCCTCGAACAGCACCAGCGGATCGCACAGGGCGCGCATCGTCTCCAGCAGGCTGTCGAACATGTGGACGCGCACCACCTTGGCCGTGGCGTCGGGCGTGGTGTTGATGTGCTGGTGCCACAGGAAGTGGTCGACGACGATGATGTCGCCCTTCTTCCACGGGTGCCGCTCGCCGCCCTCCGGCTCGGCGCCCAGGTAGCTCTCGCCCGCGCCCTCGACGACGTACAGCCACGCCTCGCCCGGATGCCGGTGCATCGACTGGGCCCGGCCCGGACCGATCTCGAACATGGCCATGGTGATGCCGGACGCCTGGTAGCCGATGGCGCGGTCCAGCAGGAAGGTGGTCCGGGTGCCGCGCGGGGTGTTGCGCAGCTCCAGCTCGTCCCAACTGGTGTGCAGCCGGCCCGAGCGGCGGGCCTCCTGGTCGCGGGCGAGCCGCCGCAGCCGCGTGGCGTACGGATCGGCGCCGTCCCGGCCCGGTGAGAACGGCGGCCGGGGCGGCAGTTCGGAGACGGGGGTGTGGCCCGCGTCCTCGATGGCCGCCATGCCCATCGTCTCCAGCAGCGGCGCGCTGGAGAAGGTGAGGCAGCGCGTCGTGGTGGCGCCGTCGTTGCCGCTGCGGTGCCAGGCCCAGGCCGGCAGGTGCAGGGAGTCGCCCGGCCCCCAGTCGACGCGCCGGCCGTCGATCTCGGTCCAGCCCCAGCCGGCCACCACGAACACCATGGCGTCCCAGGAGTGCCGGTGCACCGTGGTCACGGTCCCCGGGTCCATCTCGTGGGCCAGGGCGTCCATGGTCCGGGTCGGCCGGTCGCCGTCGGCGCCCACGTAGACCCCCACGCGGCTGCCCCGCTCGGTGGGGTGCATCACGACGTCGTCGACGGACACGACGGTGCGGTGGTTCCGCCGCCACTCCTCGATGAAGGCGGCACGCCGGCGTTTCTGTACGTGGTAGTGGGTGACCTCGGTCGTGGTGTGCGTACTCAAGCGTGTCTCCCAACGGGTTGTGGTGTCACGGGAGTCGGAGGATCAGGAGGTGGTCTTCCGGACCGTCGGCACGGTGTAGTCGCGCACCGTGCGGCTGCGGAGCGCGCTCGCGCCCGACACGGCCGCCGGCACCAGACCGCCGAGGGTCAGGGCCAGGACCGGGCCGAGGGCGCCGGCCGCCAGGCCCATCAGCGAGTCGCCGATCGCCGGGCCGCCGCGCGAGCACATCTGGTAGATGGCCGAGACCCGGCCGCGCAGCGCGTCGGGCGTCTCGACCTGGACCGCGGCATGGCGGACGGTGGTGGCGACCGCGTCCGCCGCCCCCAGGGCGAGGGCCATGACGAGCGCCACGGGGAAGGCGCGTGACTGCGCCAGCCCCACCACGGCCAGCCCGTAGGCGACCGTGCCCCACAGCACGATCCGTCCGGCGCGTGCCGTGCGCACCAGCCGGAACACCCAGACCGAGCCGATCAGCGCGCCGGCCGAGGGCGCCGAGGAGAGCAGCCCGTAGCCGGTGGCGCCCACGTGCAGGACATCGGCGGCGAAGGCGGGCAGCAGCACCCGGTAGGCGCCGAACACCGTGGCCGTCATGTCCAGGCCCATCAACTGCCAGACCACGGGCCGGTCCGACACGTACCGCACGCCCTCGCGCAGGCCGCCCGGCAGCGACCGCCGTCGGCTCTCGCCGGCCGGCGGCGGCACCCGCAGCAGGGCGAGGGCGACGATCAGCACGGCGTAGGTGACCGTGTCGAAGACGTACACCGCCCCCGGCCCGCCGACGGCGATCAGGACGCCCGCGAAGGCGGGCCCCACCAGGACCGCCAGCTCGCGCGAGGGGTTGAGCAGCGCGAACGCCTCGACGAGCCGTTCGCGCGGCACCATGGCGGGGATCAGCGCCTGCCGGGCGGGCTGGTCGAAGGTCGCGGCGGCCGTCGCCAGCAGCGACGTGACCACGACCGACCACACCGTGGCGGCGCCCGCCAGGGTGATCGCGGCCAGGGCCGCCGACACCACCAGGGCGACGGCCTGCGTGGCCTGGAGGAGGCGGCGCCGGTCCAGCCGGTCGGCGTAGATCCCGCCGACCGGTGACAGGACCAGCAGCGCCACCGCCTGGGCGAGGCCCACGAGCCCCACCTGGGCGGTGGAGCCGCTGAGTTGGTAGACCTGGTAGAGGTTGGCGGCGACGGCGCCCCGGGTCCCGATCTGGGAGAGGACGACGCCGCCCCAGTAGAGGGTGAAGTCCCGGTTGCGCAGTACCTCGGGTATCGCCATCGGTCAGTCGACCGGGACGAGGGTCACCTTGTCCGGGGGGACCGAGAAGTACACCTCGGTGCCCGGCGCGATCGACAGGTTGGGATTGGAGCGGTTGCGGATCTCCAGGTCGCCGACGCCGACGATGTGGTCGACGACGTCGCCCATGAAGGCGCGGGTGAGGACCGTGCCCGCCCACTCGTTGGGCACGTCGCCCCGCCGCTCGCGGGACAGGTCGACGCACTCGGGGCGCACGGAGATGAGCACGGTGTCGCCCGCCGCGGGCGGCGCCTCCACCCCGCGGGCCAGGAGGCGGCCCTGTGCCGTGTCGACCGCCACCTCGTCGCCCGTCACCGAGACGACCTTGGCCTCCATGAAGTTGGAGGTGCCGATGAACTCGGCGACGAACCGTGTGGCCGGTTTGGTGTAGATCTCGCGGGGCTTGCCGATCTGCTCGATACGGCCCTTGTTCATCACGGCGATGCGGTTCGACATCACCAGGGCCTCGGACTGGTCGTGCGTCACGTAGATCGCGGTGAGGTTCAGCTCCCGCTGGAGCCGCTTGAGTTCGAAACGCATCGACTCGCGCAGCTTCGCGTCGAGGTTGGAGAGGGGTTCGTCCAGCAGCATCAGATCGGGCCGGGTCACCAGCGCGCGGGCCAGGGCCAGGCGCTGCTGCTGGCCGCCGGAGAGCTTGGTGGCCGGCCGGGAGGAGTAGGCGCCCAGTTCGGTGACCTCCAGGGCCTGTCCCACCCGGTCCTCGATCTCCTTGCGGCCGGGCCGCTTGGCGCGGGGCATCACCTCCAGCGGGAACGACACGTTCTTGAAGACCGACAGGTGCGGCCAGATGGCGTACGACTGGAAGACCATGCCGAGCCCGCGCCGGTTGGCGTGCACGTTGACGCCGTGGTCGGAGTCGAACAGGACGGTGCCGCCGAGCGTCACCCGGCCCTCCGTCGGGCGTTCCAGGCCCGCCACGGCGCGCAGGGTGGTGGTCTTTCCGCAGCCGGACGGGCCGAGCAGGGTGAACAACTCGCCCTCGTGCACCTCGAAGTCGACCCCGCCGACGGCGTACACACGCGTGCCCTGGTCGGACTTGCGCTTGGCGGAGCGCCCCGAGGTGTCGTCGTAGCTCTTCTTGAGGGATTCGACCGTCAACATCGCTGAAGGTCCCTTCGGTCAGTTCGCGGAGTCGCTCTGCAGCCCGAAGCGGGCACCCAGGCGGTAGGCAACGGAGACGAGGAGGACGAGCAGGGCGACCATGCAGACGCCCAGCGCGGCCAGGGTGGTGAACTGGCCGTTCTCGAACTGCTCCCAGATCAGCACCGACAGCACCTCCTTGCCGGGGCTGTAGAGGAGGATGGTGCTGGACAGCTCGCGGAAGGAGACGACCAGGATGTAGACCCAGCCGGCCAGGATGCCGCCGCTCATCAGGGGCAGCAGCACCCGGCGGAAGGTCTGGAACCAGGAGGCGCCCGAGACCGCGGCCGACTCCTCCAGCTCGGGCGACATCTGCGCCATCGCGGACGAGGCGTAGCGCATGCCGTACGGCAGGTACCGCGTGCAGTAGGAGATCAGCAGGATCAGCAGCGTGCCGTAGATCGGCAGCGGCATCCGCAGGTACACGAAGGACAGCGCGAGGCCGAGGACGAGTCCGGGGATCACGATGGGCGTGAAGGCGAGCAGGTCGAGCACGCGTCGCCCGGGGGCCTTGGTGCGCAGCACGACCCAGGCGACGATCGCGGCCAGGAACATCACGGCCGTCGCCGCGCCGATGCCGACGATGAGCGAGTTCTTCAGCGCGGTGAACGCCAGCGGCATGGTGAAGACGGCGCGGTAGTTGTCCAGCGTGAGCCGGCCGAGGGTCTTGCTGGTCGGTGCGGTGTAGTACTTCAGCAGCGAGGCGTAGACGAGGACGCCGACCGGCAGGATCACCGTGACCAGGAAGTACAGGATCACCCCCGCGCCCACGTACGGCCGCGCCCGGCCCAGCTCGACGGGGCGGGGCCGGAACGCCTTGCCGCCGACGGTCTGGAAGTTGCGCGAGGACCGCTGGAGCCAACCGGAGAGCAGCACCCCCATCGCCGCGATGACCAGCAGGCCGATGGCGTAGGCGCCGGCGGCCCCGTAGTCGATGGGGTAGGCCCGCAGGACGAAGTAGATCCGGCTGGTGAAGACGTAGATGCCGTTCTGGAGTCCGAGCAGTCCCGGCACCTCGAAGCTCTCCAGGGACTGGACGAACATCAGCAGGGCCGCGGAGATCATCGCCGGCCGCAGCAGGGGTACGGTGATCCGCCGCAGGACCGTGAGCCGGCTCGCCCCCGACATGGCGGCGGACTCCTCCAGCGAGGGGTCCATCGCCCGGAAGGCGGCCACCATCAGCAGGAACGTCACCGGGGCGAGGTGCAGTCCCTGCACCCAGATCATGCCCCAGACGCTGTAGATGTTGATGGGGGAGGAGCCGAACAGGGGCTTGAAGAGGAGGGAGTTGAGCAGCCCGGTCGACGGGTCGCCGAGGAAGATCCACGATGTCGAGTAGAGGATGCCGGGCACGATGAGCGGTACCAGCGACGCCGCGAAGAACAGCCCCTTGAACGGGGTGTCCGTCCGTACCTGCACATAGGCCAGAGCGGTGCCCAGGGTGAGCGCCAGGGCCGCCGAACCGACGGCGAACCAGAGCGAGTTGAGCAGCATCTGGCCGGCCTGGGAGTTGCCGCCGTAGGCCCGTGCGAAGGCGTCGAGGGAGACGCCGCTCCCGCCGGAGCCGAGGAAGGTGTCGTGGACCAGGTAGCCCAGGGGCACGAGGGCGAGGTAGCCGACCACGACCACCGCGACGCCGACCAGCAGGCCCTGGAAGGACAACGGCCGCCGCAGCAGGCGCAGAAGCCGGTCGACCGGTTTGTTCTCACCCGGTCGCGGCGCGGGTCCCGGCCGGGACGCGGGGTCGTCGTCCCGCGAGGTCGTGGACGTGGAGGCGAGGGTCATCGGCGGTCACTTCCCCGCCGTGCCGGCGCCGCGCAGCAGCGCGTCGTACTTCTTGTCCCAGGTGGCGGCTTCGTCGCTGAGGCCCTCGACGTCGAAGGGGGCGAGGGTCAGGCCGCGCAGGCTCTCGTCGCCGGGCACCTTCGTCGACGGGGTGAGCTTGAGCTTGACCAGTTCCTTCTGCCCGTCGGTGAGCAGCCAGTGGTAGAAGAGCCAGGCGGCGGCGGGGTGCTTGGCGTTCTTGACCATGCCGACGCCGTTGGGCCGGGCGAAGGCCGGTATCTTCGACACCCCGCCGCGGGGCAGGTGCGTGACGGGGGCGCCCTTATCGGCGGCGCGGTCCGTGATGTACGTGTAGTTCATCGCCTCGATCGCCGACTGGCCGGCGGAGAGGAACTGGATCATCGTCGTATGGCCCTTGGCCACCTTGGAGTTGGCCGCGATGTCCTTCCACAGCGCGTCCACCTCCGCCTGCGACTTGCCGTGGGCCAGCCAGTACTTGGTGACGTTCGCGTACCAGTCGCTGTCGCTGACCTCCAGGGTGAGCTTGCCCTTGTACTTGGGCAGTGCGAGGTCCTCCCAGCTCTGCGGCTCGTCGGCCGGTTTGATCAGCTCGGTGTTCCAGGCGGGCTGGAAGACGTTGAGGCGGCTCGCCGTCCACTGCGGGAACTTGTGGGCGGAGCCGACCTTGTCGAGGGCCGAGCCGTTGAAGTCCGCGAGGAGGCCGTTGTCGGCCAGGACGGCCATCTCCGCGAAGTTGGTCTCCACCGTGTCGGCGCCGGCCTTGCCGGCCTGCGACTCCTGGAGGGCCCGTTGCAGCACGGTCTCGGAGTTGCCGCGGAAGACGCTGACGCGGATGCCGTACTTCTTCTCGAATGCCTGCGCGATCGGTGTGGCGATGTCCGCGGTCATCGAGGTGTACAGCGAGAGGGTTCTGCCCTCCTTCCGGGCGAGTTCCCGGGCCTTGTCGACCTGTTGGTCCTTGGGGAGGGCGGCGATCTGCGCGTAGGTTCCGTCGGCCTGGGGCTCGGACGCTGCGGTGACGGCGCTGCCGCACCCGGTGGTGGCGGCCGCGACGAGCAGGCCGGCCAGGGCGAGGGTGGTGTTACGGGTCCTCATGTGGTGCTCCTGGGAAGGGGCGGGAAGGGAAGTGCGGTCAACCCGCCGTGGGCACGCCGCGCAGGAGCGCGTCGTAGGCGGTGTTCCATTTCACGGTGTCGTTCTCGGCGGTCTTCGAGAGGCTGTAGGTGGTGGTGCCCGCCGGGACGGGCTCCTCGTAGCCGGGCACGTCCTCGGCCGCCGGGATGCGCAGCGAACGGGCGATGATCTTCTGGCCCTCGGTGAGCACCCAGTCGGTCCACAGCAGGGCCGCGGCCGGATGGCGGGGGTGGGCCATCAGCGCGACGCCGTTGGGGCGCAGGATCACCGGCTCGACGGCGGGCCGCCACGCCACGGGCGCCCCCTTCTTCGCCGCCTTGTCGACGGTGTGGCTGTAGACCGAGAGGGCCACGGCGAACTGGCCCGCGCTGAGCAGTTCGCCCTGGACCGTGTGGCCCTTGACCACCTTGACATTGGCGGCGATCTTCTTGAAGAGGTCGTCCGCGTCGGAAGGGCTCATGCCCTTCTCCTCGGTGAGGTAGGTGTGGATCGAGGCGTACCAGTCCCAGTCGCCGACCTCGACGGAGAGCCTGCCCTTCCACTTCGGGTCGGCGAAGTCGGTGATGTCGCGGGGCTCCTCGCCCGCCCGGACCTGGTCGGTGTTCCAGCCCACCACGAAGGCGTTGAACCGTTCGGCCGTCCAGCCGCCGAGGTTCTTCGCGGCGTCCTTCAGGCCGGCCTCGGCGGGCCCCTGGTAGGGGTGGAGCAGGTGCTGCGCGTCCAGGGCCCGCAGTTCGAGGTCGTTGGTGTCCATGACGTCGTTCTGCGGCTTGTTCGCCTGGTTCTCCTGCGAGGCCCGCTGAAGAACCGTTTCCGAATTGGCGCGGAAGGCGTTGACCTCGATGCCCGGGTAGGCGTTCCGGAACCCGTCGACGAGATCCTGGATGTCGGTGTTGGAGGTGTAGAGGTCCACCGCCCCGCCCTCGCTGCGGGCGGCGGCGAGCAGTGTGTCCGTGCGTTCCTTTCCGGTGAGGGTCTCGTAGGCGGCGTAGGGGTTGTCGCCGGGCGCGGAGCCCGTCGTGCCCGCCGTCGGCGAGGTGCCGCAGCCGCCGAGCAGGAGGGCGCCGGCCAGGAGGCCGACGGGGAGAGCACCTTGACGCATCGCACACTCCTTGGACGAGGCGGATGGCTCGTGGGGCGGACGGAGGGGCACAGGCGGTGGGGGAGGTGTGCTCGCGCCGACGGTGGGGTGTCGCGTCGTCGGCCAGGCGGCGCGTGGCCGCGTTCGCTTCCGTCCGAGTGCCGGGTCCCTGCATGAAACAGCAGTTGGGTATGATGGTCTAACCATCGGACAGGAGCTTTACTCTACTGTTACGGCGCGGAACGGAGCGGCCGCGCCCCTGGCGTCACACCGGCCTCACGCCGACGCGGGATGCCGGCCGGGGTCGTCCATGCCGAAGACGAGGGACTTGATCGTGACCGGCACCGTGCGGGAGGGGAAGCGGACCCGCCCGATGTCGACGTAGTCGAAGTCCCGCAGGCTCAGCCCGTCGATGACGAGGAGATCCGCGGTGACGTCCAGCTCCTCGCGCAGCAGCCGGCCGAGCGTGAGGGCCACGTCCCCGTCGAGCACCACGTACAACGGCCGTCCCCGCGCGAACCGTTCGGCGAGCGCGTCCCGGACGCCACGGGCGAAGGGCAGCAGCCGGGCGTGGCTCGGCGGCCCGCTCCACGTCAGGGCCAGGGCGATGTCGGCGCCCGTCTGTGCCACGTCGAGGGCGACGAGTCGCTGCCGGATCGCGGCTTCGATCATCGCCGGGTCGACGCTCTCCCCGAGGTCGTACACCGGCCTGAGCACCTGGAGGTTGCGGCGTGGCAGCAGCGCGTCGGGATCGGAGACGAACCCGGTGTTGCCGCTGAGCTGGACGCTGTACTCCGAGGCGCCGAGGGCCGTGGCGCGGATGCACTCGCCCGGCGGCAGCAGCGGATACGGCAGCGCGCCGTCGTCCACCCGCCGCCGCACCGCGCGGCCCAGCCGCCGGCCGAGGTCGCCGAAGTCCGTGTCCTCCCGGCCGTACACGTACTCCGCGACCCCGCCGGAGAACATCACCCCGTCGACCGGGGCGAGTTCCGGCAGCGGATCGGTGAGGAAGAGCGCCCGGACGTCGTCGGGGAGCGGGTCCGCGGTGACGGCCAGGACCAGCGCGTCGGCCATCGCCCGTGCCACCCGGTCCAGTTCGTCGTCCCGGACCGTGTCGCCGGTCGCGCGGCCCGGCAGCCCGGCGCGCTCGGCGTGCAGCCGGCCGGCCGGATCGAGCCGCACGAGGCGTCCCCCGGCGTCGACCACCTGGAGCCGGCCGCCGATGTGCACGGCGGCGGTGGCCACCACGCGGCCCTGCTCCACCACGGCGAGTTTGGTGGTCCCGCCGCCGATGTCGACGTTGAGGATGCGCCGCCCGGTGTCGTACGACGCCTTCGCCGCGCCCGACCCGTAGGCGGCGAGCATGGCCTCCATGTGGTGGCCCGCGCTCGCGTTGACCAGCTCGCCCCCGCGCTCGGCGAGGACGCGGGCGATCGCCCGCGCGTTGCGGCGGCGCAGCGCCTCCCCGGTGAGGATCACGACGCCGGTGTCCACGGCGGCCGGATCGGCGCCCGCCTCCTCGTACGCCGCGTCGATGATCGCGCCCAGCGCCTCCGCGTCGATGTGCTCGTCGCTCGCGTAGGGCGTCAGTTCCACCGGGGAGCGGTGCAGGGTCTCCCGCCGCACCACGAGGTACCGGCTCGTGAGGTCCTCCCCGATGCGCCGCAGAAGCAGGCGGGAGAAGACCACCTGTGTTCCGGAGGAGCCGATGTCGATGCCGACGCTGTGCAGGGTGACGTTGTCCTGCTGCCAGATCGGGTTGTCCTGGAGCGTTCCCGCCGGGTCGTGGTCGTGATCGTGGTCGTGGTCGGGGAGGTACGCCGAATGAACCGTGCGCACTCCGTCGTCGTGATCGTGTTCTTCGGCGTGTCGCACGGTTCCCCGCTCCTTGCAGACGTCGATGTGCGGTGTCAGGCGGTGGAGTGCTCCGGCTTCGGCGGGAGCGTGGCCAGCTCCGCCTCGTAGACGGCGTCCATCTCGGGCTCCATGCCGTGCTTGGCCAGGGCCTCGCGGAACGTCTCGCGCACGTACGCGGACTCGTCGGCGTAGTCGATCTGGTCGCCGCCGACGCGCCGGCTGATCCATGCCTTGGGCACGCCCTGCGCGTTGCGCACGGAGACCACCTCGTGCTTGAAGGCGAGGTAACGGCCGGGCTCGGTACCGGTGTTGAAGTGCTGGTGGAACCACATGTTGGGCGGGACGATTAGCGTGCCCGGCCCCCACTCGTAGCGGCGGGGCTCCTCGCCCTCCGGCCACATCAGGCTGTAGCCCTCGCCGGAGAGGATGATGACGTGGGCGCCGGGGCCGTGCCGGTGCCCCTTCTTGTAGGTGGCCGTGGGGAATTGGGAGATGTGGCTGTTCATCGACCCCTTGGCCATGGCGAAGCGGATGTGCCCGCCGCCCGCGCCCCGCTCCTTCGCCTCGATCAGCGGCAGGTTGACGGCGTCCGCGACGAAGTTGGTGTCGAGGAGCAGGCCCTTCTGCTCGCCCCGGGGGGAGAAGTAGTCGGGCTCGCCGTTGAAGCGGTCCGGGAAGTCCCTCGGGGTGTCGAAGACGAACTCCGGGTCGTCGTAGAGGTTGAGGACGGGAGGCATGTTCGTCGAGGAGACGAAGCGGGCCGCCTTGCGTCCGGAGCCGTTGAAGTGCTGGTGCCGGGCGTTGAGCGGGATGGCGAACATCGAGCCGGCCTGCCACTCGAACGTGACCTCGGCCCCCGAGTCGTTCCAGACCTTCGTCGACCCCTGGCCTTCGAGGATGAGGATCATCTCCTCGAAGAGCTGGCGCTGCGGCGCGAGGGCGCCGCCCGCCGGTATCTCGCAGACGTAGCAGTCGTTGGAGGTGCGGGTGGCCTCGTGGTTGATGAAGACGCCCCGGCCGCCGCGCCGTTCCCACGGCTTCAGCTCGACGGTGCGCAGATCGGGAACGTAGTGGGCCGCGATGATGTCCAGCCCCTCGGCGGCGACCCACCGGGTGTAGGGAGAGTCCTTCTCCGTGGCGAACTTCGCCGCCAGGGAGTCGTTGACGAGTGCATCCTTGGCCATAGGGCGGCCCTTCCTGGTCGGCTGATGCGACATGACGTGCACTGACAGGGCGTGGGGGGTTGTGGATTGGTAGAACCATAAGTCCACTGTGAGAGGGCGTCAACGACTCGTACGCGATGATCGGAATCCCTCGGCGGCCACCTCCGCGGCTGCCGCGGAGGCCGCCCGCGGGTCCAGGTAGCCGCCTCCGCGCACCAGTGGCACCAGGTCCTCGCCGAGGTCGTACCGCAGGGGCATGGCCGTGGGGATGTTCAGGGCGGGCACCTCCTCGCGGCCGAGCCGGTCCAGATGGGCGACGAGGGCACGCAGTGAATTGCTGTGCGCGACGACCAGCGTGGTGCGGCCCGCGCGCAGGTCCGGCACCACGGCGTCGTTCCAGTACGGCAGCAGCCGGGCGGTGACGTCGGCGAGGGACTCGGTGCGCGGCAGGAGGTCGCGGGGCACCCCCGCGTACCGCGGGTCGTCCGACACGTCCCCCGGGGCGCCCTCGGCGACGGGCGGCGGGGCCGCGTCGTGGGAACGGCGCCAGAGCAGGAAGCGCTCCTCACCGAACTCCTCGCGGACCTCGCTCTTCTCCCGGCCCTGCAAGACCCCGTAGTGGCGTTCGTTGAGCCGCCAGTGGGCGTGGACCGGCACCCCGCGGCAGCCGGCGCCCCGCACGGCCAGGGTGGCGGTGTCGAGTGCCCGGGTCAGGACCGAGCTGTGCACCGCCTCGGGGACCAGGCGCGCGGCGCGCAGCAGTTCGCCGCACTCTTCGGCCTGGCGGGCGCCGCGCGGTGACAGGCCGACGTCGGCCCAGCCGGTGAACAGGTTCCTGGCGTTCCATGTGCTCTCGCCGTGGCGGAGCAGGATCAGCGTCCTCATGCCGCCGATTGTGATCGCGCGTCCCCTCTCTTGTTCAGGCTTTCCTCCTTCTGGTCTAATGGACAGACCACCAAGCGGGGGTGTGGCCCCAGCGGCCTGCCCGCTCGCAGTGGACACCGCCCATCGTGAGAGGAACAGGGACCTTGCCCAAGGTGATCTTCGTCGGCAGTGACGGTCCCGAGTACACCGTCGACGCGACGGTCGGGGACTCGGTCATGGCGGCAGCGGTGAAGAACGGCGTTCCCGGGATCGTCGCCGAATGCGGCGGCAACCAGTCCTGCGCCACCTGCCACGTGTGGGTGCGCGAGGAGTTCGCGCCGCTGACCGGAGCCCCCGGCGACATGGAGGACGACCTGCTCGACCTGGCCGTGGCCGAACGCCGGGACACCAGCCGCCTGTCGTGCCAGATCCGCCTCACCCGCGAACTCGACGGGCTCACCGTCGACATCCCGCCGGACCAGCCCTGACGTCCGGACGCCCGACGCGCCGTCCGGCACCGAGCGCAGCACCGACGTCCACGACCCGCCGGCGGGTCAGTACCTGAAAGGGATATGGCCGTGCTCAGAAAAGACATCAACGAGCTGCTCACCCAGACCGGACCGGGGACGCCCATGGGCGAACTCTTCCGCCAGTACTGGATTCCCGCACTGCTCGCGGAGGAACTCCCGGAGGACGACTGCCCCCCGGTACGCGTCAAGCTGCTGTCCGAGCGCATGGTCGCCTTCCGCGACAGCGAGGGACGCTACGGCCTCGTCGACGAGTTCTGCGCGCACCGCGGCGCCTCCCTGTGGTTCGGCCGCAACGAGGGGTCCGGTCTGCGCTGCCCGTACCACGGCTGGAAGTACGACGTCACCGGCCAGTGCGTCGAGGTCCCCTCCGAGGCCGACAACAGCAGCTTCTGCCGGAACGTCCAGCTCACGGCGTACCCCCTGGTGAAGATAGGGGACGTGCTGTGGACGCACATGGGCGACGCGGCCACCCGGCCCCCGCTCCCCGACTTCGAGTGGGTCCACGTCCCGGCCGAGCAGACGTACACCTCCAAGCGCTGGCAGCAGTGCAACTGGCTCCAGGCGTTCGAGGGCGGCATCGACTCCAGCCACGTCACCTTCCTGCACTCCGGCGGCCTGAAGACCGACCCCCTCTTCAAGGGCGCCAAGGGCAACGAGTACAACCTGAACGACACCAAGCCCTTCTTCGAGGTCGCCGACAGCGAGGGCGGACTCTTCGTCGGCGCCCGCCGCAACGCCGAGGAGGGGCGGTACTACTGGCGGATCACGCCCTGGGTCATGCCGTCCTTCACGATGGTCCCGCCGCGCGGCGACCACCCGGTGCACGGCCACTTCTGGGTGCCCATCGACGACGAGAACTGCTGGACCTACTCCTTCGACTACCACCCCGTGCGCCCCCTCACCGAGACCGAGCGGCAGGCCATGATCGACGGCCACGGCGTCCACAGCAAGAACATCCCCGGCACCTACCGGCCCATGGCCAACATGGACAACGACTACCTGATCGACCGCGAGGCGCAGAAGCGCGGCGAGACCTACTCCGGCGTCGCGGGCATCGCCATGCAGGACGCCTCCCTCCAGGAGAGCATGGGCCCCATCGTCGACCGCTCCAAGGAACGGCTGGTCCCCGCCGACAGCGGGATCATCAAGGCCCGTCAGAAGCTGCGCAAGGCCGTCATCGCCCTGCGGGACCAGGGGGTCACCCCGCCCGGAGTGGACCCGGAGCACCACCGGGTGCGGTCCGCGGCGGTGGTGCTGCCGCAGGCCGAGTCCTTCCTCGACTCCTGCCGCGACGCGGTCAAGGTGAACCCCGGCGTCGCACAGACCTCGGTCTGACATGACGACGGCAGGGATGTACCTGAGCGAGAGCGCCCGAGCCGCCTCGGCGAGCGAGTCCCGGTTCCGGATCGACGTCCCCATCGCCCCGGCACGGGCCGCCCGGGTCGTCGCGCTGGACGAACGGGCGGTGGGGGTGGCCCGCCGCCTCGCCGGACGGCCCTGGGCCCACGCCCGCTTCTACACCCCCGGCGAGATCCGGGAGGGCGAGGGCCTGCTGCACGAGCTGGACGGGGCGACCCTCCCGCTCGACGAGGTCCTCACCGGCACCGACGTGGTCGTCGTCCTCGCCACCGAGGACGGCGGCCGGGCCGCCGCGGCCGAGATCGGCAGGATCTGCCGCCGGCGCGGCATCACCACGGCGGGCGTGATCCTGGGCGACGGCTACGAGGCCGACGACGCCACCGCCGCCCTGCGGCCCTACGCCCGCGTACTGCTCCTCTCCGCCGACGAGGGCGACGCCTTCGAACTGCTCACGGCCCTCAGGGTCTAGGAGGACCGCATGATGGAGAAGGTCACCCCGCGCACACTGCGGCGCATGAAGGACGAGGGTCAAAAGATCGTCGGTGTCGTGGCCTGGGACCACCAGATCGCGCGCGTCGTCGACCGCGCCGGCGTCGAACTGGTCTCCGTCGGCGACACCGTCGGCGTCAACCTGTGGGGCCAGAACAACCCCTTCGAAGTGACGATGGACCAGATGATCACCGTCACCCGGGCAGTACGCCGGGGCGTGCGACGGGCCCTGGTGAGCGCCGACTTCCCCTACGGCCCGGTGCAGGAGGGCACGGACAGCGCGGTCCGGGCGGCCATCCGGTTCGTCAAGGAGGCCGGGGTCGACATGGTCAAGGTGGACGCGGCCTCCGACCACCCCGACGCCGTCGCCGCCATCACCCGCGCCGGCATCCCCGTCTTCGCCCAGTTCGGGATCACCCCGCAGACCGCCCTGCGCTACGGCGTCGAGTACCGCGCGGTCCCCTCCGGCGCCGACCAGGTGCCCGTGGAGATGAAGGACGCCCTGGTTGCCGAGGCCAGAATGCTGGAGGAGGCCGGGGCCGCCCTGCTGAACTTCACCAACTCCGGGCCCGTGGTGGGGGCCGCCGTGGCCGAGGCCGTCTCCGTCCCCGTGGTCGGCGGATTCGGCGGCGGCCCCTGGCTCGACGGCCGAATGCGCATGGCCCACGCCGCCATCGGCTACGCCGCCTCGTCCCTGGACGATCCGCCAGACACCTACGCCAACGTCGCCCGGATCACGCTCGACGCGATCACCGCCTACGCCGCCGACGTGCGCGCGGCCCGCCAGATCGCCGGCGGTGTGCCCGTCCCGCCGACGACCTGACCGCCGGCCGGCGCGAGAGCCGGCCGACTTGACGCGAGAGGAGCCAACGACCGTGCCCAGCGCCGACATCGACGGAATCACGACCCACTACGAGGTGACCGGCTCGGGACCGCCCCTGCTGATGTTCTCCCCCGGAGGCTTCGACTCCAGCCTGGAGAGCTGGCGGACGGTGGGCGTCTACCGGCGCCTGGACCTGCTGGAGCGCCTCGGCCGGGAGTACACCTGCGTCGCCTTCGACCGGCGCGAGTCCGGCCGGTCGGGAGGACGGCTGGAGCGGATCTCCTGGGGCGACTACGTGCGCCAGGCGGTCGGCCTCCTCGACCACCTGGGCATCGAGCGGGCGCACCTGATGGGAGGGTGCGTCGGCTGCTCCGCGGTCGCGGCGCTCGCGGTCGAACGCCCGGAGCGGGTGCTGAGCATGGTGCTGTACTCGCCCGCGGGCGGGGTGAAGTACCGGATGAAGCAGGAGGACCGCTTCCGGCGCCACGTGGCCTACGCCGAGGAACACGGCCTGGAGCGGGTGGTCTCCCTCGCGCGCGGCACGGAGGCGGGCTTCACCCAGGACGCCCGGGTCGGCCCCTGGGCCCGGGTGATCCGCGGCGACGCCGCGTTCGCCGACGCCTACGCCCGGACCGACCCCGGCCGCTACCGGGTGACGGTGACCGGCATGGCGAGGCTGCTCTTCGACCGGGACACCGTGCCGGGCCCCGAACCGGAGGACCTGCTGCGCCTGGACGTACCGGCGCTGATCGTCCCCGGGCAGGACACCTCGCACGCGCCGTCGGCCGCCCGGTACCTCCAGGAGTGCCTGCCCGACACCGAGTACTGGGACGTGCCGGTCGCCGGGCAGACGGAGGAGACCGCGCCGGCCCGCATCCTGGAGTTCCTGGCGGGGACGGCGAAGCGGAGGCGGAAGTAGCGGAGGCGGAAGTAGGGGAGACGGAAGTAGGGGAGACGGAAGTAGGGCAGGGGCCCGGCCGCGCGGGGAGTCGCGGCCGGGCCCCTGGCTCGGTTGCGGCCCGGTGCCCCGGGCCGGTGCCCGGCCGGGTCCCTGGTCCAGCGAGGCTCAGTGCCTGGCCGACTCCCGTTCCAGCGAGGCTCAGCGCTCGGCCGACTCCCGTTCCAGCGCGGCGATCTGCTCCAGCCGCCGGGCGTGCGCGCCGCCGTTGAAGGGGGTGGTCAGCCAGGTCGCCACGATCTCCTCCGCCTCCCGCGGCGCGAGGACCTTCGCGGCGAGGACGAGGACGTTGGAGTCGTTGTTGCCACGGGAGATACGGGCGCTCCACAGGTCGTGGCAGAGCCCCGCCCGTATCCCGCGGATCTTGTTGCAGGCGACGGTCTCCCCGAGACCGCTCCCCCCGAGGACGATCCCGCGCTCGGCCCGTCCCCCGGTCACCCGCCGGCACACGTCCGCGCAGAGCGGCGGATAGTCGACCGTCTCCTCGGTGTGGCTCCCGCGGTCGTCGACGGTGTGCCCGTGCGCCGTCAGCCAGGCGGTGAGCCGGGCCTTGAGGGCGTGTCCGTTGTGGTCGGCGGCGATGGCGATGTGCATACGGGGTCCCTTCGGGGCAGGACGAGACGGAGGAGATGCGCCCGGTCAGGCGACCAGGGTGTGCGTGCCCTCGGCGAACAACTCCTCCAGCGGCAGCGGCCGTTCGATGATCCGCTGGTCCACGGCGTGGCGCATGAGCTGCTCCAGTACGGCCCGGTTCGGCTCCATGCCGTACGGCAGCGGGTCCGCGCCGGTCGTCTCCAGGACCCGCCGGTACATGAGGTCCGTGGCGGTGGGGGAGCCGACGTCCCCGGCGCGCAGCCGGTCCACGTAGAGCTGCTTGGCGCGGGCGAAGGCGTCGAAGACCAGCTCCGCCAACTCGGGCTGGTGGGCGAGCAGTTCGTCGCGGATGACGATCAGGTGGTTGACCGGGTACAGCGCGCGCTCGCGCAGCGCGGCGAAGCCCGCCTCCTCGGCGTCCGGGATCAGCGGGACCAGGGCCGGGGACGCCGGCCGGGGTCCGATCACCGCGGCCAGCTCACCGGAGAGCACCCTCTCCTCCAGCGAACCGCCGGGCCCCATGGGGACCACGTTGGCCGGCGGCCGGTACGCCGCCACGTGCTCGTCGCCCGAGAGCACCCAGGTGACCTTGTCGAGGTCGACGCCGTACTCCTCCTGGAGGACGGCCCGCGCCCAGACTCCGGTGGTCACCGTGTAGCCCCGGCTGACCCCGACCCGGCGGCCCTCCAGGTCCTGGGGACCGCGCAGGCCGGAGGCGGGGTCGTGGTGGATCGCACCGTGGTGGAAGCCGCGCACCAGGAAGGCGGGGACGGCGGTGAACCGCGCCCCGTGCGCCTTGGCGACCAGATAGGTGGTCAGTGCCATCTCGCTGACGTCGAACTCCAGCCCCCGCACCATGCGCCGGAAGGCATGGACGAGTACGGGGACTTCCTCGAACTCGAAGCGGAAGCCGCGGGGCGTGACCGCCCCCGTCTTGAGCGCCTCGTTGTTGCCCTGGGTGCGGGTCACTGTCGTGAGCTGAGGGAGGACCATGGTGCGGAAAGGTAGCATGGTCAGTCCATAAGTCCATAGACTGTCGCCCCGGCGGGACATCCCCGAACGTGAGGAGACGACGTCATGGCGGAACAGGTACTGGCAGCGGTGCGCACGGCGCCCGGCCGGACGGAACTGCGGGAATTCCCGATGCCGGAGATACCGGACGACGGGGCCCTGCTGAAGGTGGAGGTGGCCGGAATCTGCGGCACCGACGTGAAGATGTACGGGAAGCCGCCGTTCGCCGACCCCGTGATCATGGGTCACGAGAACGTGGGCGTCATCGCGAAGGCCGGCCGCACCTTCACCGAGCGCAAGGGCCTGGCCGAGGGCGACCGGGTCTTCGTCGAGCACTACGTCGGCTGCTTCCGCTGCGCGTGGTGCCACCAGGGCGAGTACCGCCACTGCGAGGCCACCGACTGGCGCACCAACCCCGACGCCCGCCGCTACGGCTACACCTCGGCGAACCACCCCCACCACCTGTGGGGCGGCTTCTCCCAGTACCTCTACCTGCCGTGGAACTCGGTCACCCACCGCGTGCCCGACGGGGTGTCGGCCGAACTGGCCGGTCTGGTCACGCCGTTGTCGAACGGCATCGAATGGGCGCTGGTCACCGCGGGCGTCGGATACGCCTCCACCGTGCTCATCCAGGGCCCCGGACAGCAGGGCCTCTCCCAGGTCGTCGCCTGCAAGCAGGCCGGCGCCCGTCTCGTCATCGTCACCGGCACCACCCGCGACGCGGCCCGCCTCTCCCTCGCGCGCGAACTGGGCGCCGACCACGTCGTCGACGTGACGCGCGAGGACGCGCTCACCCGGATCATGGACCTCACCGGAGGCCGTGGGGTCGACGTCGTCCTGGACTGCACCGCAGGCGCGGGCACCGCCCCCGTCCTGCTCGGCATCGACGCCCTCAAGCGGCGCGAAGGCACGCTGGTGGCCCAGGGCGAACTGGCCGCCTTCCCCGACTTCCCCATGAAGAAGCTGACGGAGAAGTCGATCGCCCTCAAGAGCGCGCGCGGCCACAGCTACCGCTCCTGCGAACTGGCCCTGGAACAGCTCGCGTCGGGCCGCTTCCCGCTGGAGAGGCTGAGCACCCACAGCTTCCCCCTCACCGAGGTCGACCGCGCCATCCGCACGGTCGGCGGCGAGAGCGGCGAGGACGCCGTCCACGTCTCCCTCCTGCCCTGGGCGGCGGCATGAGCATCGTCGTCCGCGACCCGCACCGCACCGACCGCGCCACCGCCGACGCCTTCGCCGCCTTCGGCGTGGCCACCGTCCACGAGGCCCAGCACCGCACCGGGCTCCTCGACCCCGCCCTGCGCCCCGTCTGGCCCGGCGCGCACATCGCCGGCACCGCCGTGACCGTCAGCGTGCCGCCCGGCGACAACTGGATGATCCACGTCGCCGTGGAGCAGTGCCGGGAGGGCGACGTCCTCGTGATCGCCCCCACCTCCCCCTCCCAGGCCGGCTACTTCGGCGACCTGCTCGCCACCGCGGTCGCCGCGCGGGGCGTGCGGGGCGTGGTGGTCGACGCGGGCTGCCGCGACGTGGCCGACCTGCGGCGGATGGGATTCCCCGTCTGGGCACGGCACATCTGCGCCTTCGGCACCGTCAAGGAGACCCTCGGCGAGGTCAACACCCCGATCGTGTGCGCCGGTCAACGCGTCGAACCGGGCGATGTCGTCGTCGCCGACGACGACGGGGTGGTGGTCGTGCCACGCCGCTCCGCACCGGCCCTGCTCGGCGCGTGCCGGACGCGGGAGGAGAAGGAGGCCGCCAACCGCGCCCGCTACGCCCGCGGTGAGCTGGGCCTCGACGTCAACGCGATGCGCGAGCGCCTCGCCCGCAAGGGCCTGACCTACACCGACCGGGAGCCCACCGATGATCATTGATGTGCACGGTCACTACACCACGGCACCCCGGCCCCACCAGGCTTTCAGAGACGCGCAGTTGGCCCGGCTCGCCGACCCCTCGCTGCCGCCCCCGGCGCCCGCCGGGATCAGCGACGACGCCATCCGCGAGAGCGTGGAGAACAACCAGCTCAAGCTGTTGCGGGAACGCGGCGGGGACCTGATGCTCTTCTCGCCCAAGGCGTCCGGGATGGAACACCACGTACCGGACGCGCCCACCGCGCGCGCCTGGGCACGCGCCGCCAACGACCTGGTGCACCGGGCCGTCGGCCTCTTCCCGCGCAACTTCGCGGGCGTCTGCCAGTTGCCGCAGACCCCCGGCGGCACCCTCGACGACGCCGTCGCCGAACTGCGCCGCTGCGTCGGCGAACTGGGCTTCGTCGGCTGCAACCTCAACCCCGACCCGTCCGGCGGCCACTGGACCGCGCCGCCGCTCACCGACCCGTACTGGTTCCCCGTGTACGAGGCCATGACCGAGCTGGACGTCCCCGCGATGGTCCACGTCTCGACCTCCTGCAACCCCAACTTCCACACCCTGGGCGCCCATTACCTCAACGCCGACACCTCCGCGTTCATGCAGTTCGTCGAGGGCGACCTCTTCTCCCGCTTCCCCACGCTGCGGATCGTCATCCCGCACGGCGGCGGCGCCGTGCCCTACCACTGGGGCCGCTACCGCGGACTGGCCGTACGGCTGGGCCGGCCCGACCCCGCCGAGGCCCTGACGGACAACGTCTTCTTCGACACCTGCGTCTACCACCAGCCGGGCATCGACCTGCTGCACCGGGTGATCGGCGAGGACAACGTCCTGTTCGCCTCGGAGATGCTCGGCGCCGTGCGCGGCACCGACCCGGAGACCGGCATCGCCTGGGACGACACCAAGAGCTACGTCGACCGGGCGGGGCTCACCGACGAACAACGGCACAAGGTCTACGAGGCCAACGCCCGGCGCGTCTACCCGCGCCTGGACGCCCGCCTGACCGCGGAAGGCAGGTGACCGGCGCCCATGTCCCGGCTGCACCTCACCTTCGCCTGCGGCGACTACGACCGCACCCGCGCCGTCGAGGAGGGCACCGTCCGCCCCGACGGCATCGACCTCACCTACCTGCGGCTGCCCGTCGAGGAGACCTTCTTCCGGATGATGCGGCACCAGGAGTTCGAGGTGGCGGAACTGTCGCTGTCCTCGTACGTCCTGTCGCTGCGCGCCGACCCGTCCCCCTTCGTGGCGCTGCCGGTCTACACCTCGCGGATGTTCCGGCACGGGGCGCTCTACTGCCACGCCGACGCGGGCGTCTCCTCACCCGAGGACCTGCGGGGCAAGCGCGTCGGCACCCCGGAGTACCAGCTCACCGCCTGCGTCTGGATGCGGGGCATCCTGGCCGACCGGCACGGGGTGCCCGTCGACTCGGTCACCTACGTCACCGGCGGCCAGGAGAGCCCCGGCCGGATCGAGAAGGCGGGCGTCACCCTGCCGGACTCGCTGCGCATCGGCCCCGCCCCGCGGGACCGGACCCTCTCCGAGATGCTCGCCGAGGGCGAGATCGACGCGTTGTGCACACCACGGGTGCCGAGCCCCTTCGTCGCGGGGGACCCGAGGGTGCGCCGGGTCTTCCCGGACGTCGTCGCCGCCGAGAAGGCGTACCACGCCGACACCGGCATCTTCCCGATCATGCACGTGGTGGTGATCCGGCGGGATGTCCACGAGCGTCACCCCTGGGTGGCGCAGTCGCTCTACAAGGCGCTGCTGGAGGCGAAGGAGGTGGCGTACCGGAACCTGTACGACACCTCCGCCCTGCGCTTCACGCTGCCCTGGCTCACACCCCAACTGGAGGAGGCCCGCGCCTTGTTGGGGCAGGACTTCTGGTCCTACGGCCTGGAGGGCAACCACGGGACACTGTCGGCGTTCCTGCGCTACCACCATGAACAGGGGCTGTCCGAGCGGTTGTGGCGCCCCGAGGAGCTGTTCGCCCCCGAGTCGCTGGAATCCGCCGTGATCTGACGGCCGTCGTCGAAGCGGAGGAGGCGTGAGGCACGGGGCCTCACGCCTCCTCCGCTCCGTATCGGGGGCGCCCCGCCGTTCAGGTGGAGGGCACCGCGGTCGGCCTGGTGGTGAGCAGGGCCTTCAGGGGCGTGTCCTGGTCCCCCGCGAGGCTCGCCGGGACGTTCGTCCCCTGGGTGAGGGCCTTGCGTACCGCCATGTAGTCGGCGGGGCTGTTCACGGCGTCGATCGCCAGCAGCTCGCCCTGCCGGTAGTAGAGGACGGAGAACCGCTCGCTGTCCGGCTCGCCCCGCACGACATGCCGGTCGTAGCCGCCCGACAGACCGGCGATCTGGAGCCTGAGGTCGCCCTGGTGCGACCAGAACCAGGGCACCGGGGCCGGCGGCGCCGCTCGGCCGAGCAGGGACGCGGCGGCCGCGGTGGCCTGGGCGACGGCGTTCTGCACGGATTCCAGCCGGACCCGGCCGAGTCCCGTCACGGGGTGGGGCCGCACGGTGCAGTCCCCGGCCGCCACGACGCGCGGATCGCTGGTGCGGGCCTGTCCGTCGACGACGATGCCGTGGTCGCACTCCAGCCCGAGCCGTTCGGCGAGTTCGGTGCGCGGGAGCACGCCGACACCGACGAGGACGAGGTCGGCCGGCAGGCTCGTGCCGTCCGCGAGGCGCACCCCGGTGACCTTTCCGTGGGTGCCGTCGAACCCCGCGACGGCGGCGGAGAGCAGGACGCGGGTGCCGCGGCGGAGGTGCGCCCGCCGGTAGAACTCCGAGAGCACGGGCGCCACCGCGCGCGAGAGGAGCCGGTCGGCGGCTTCCACGACGGTGACGTCCTTGCCGAGCGCGCGGGCGACCGAGGCCGCCTCCAGTCCGATGAAACCGCCGCCCACGACCACCACCCGGGACGCGGAGCCGAGGCGTCGCCGCAGCTCCGCGGCGTCGTCCCGGTCGCGCAGACAGCGGATGCCGTCGAGACCGGCGCCGGGCACGGTGAGCCGCCGGGGCCCGGCCCCGACCGTCAGGGCGAGGCGGTCGAAGGCGAAGGACCGTCCGCTCGCGGTCACCGCGGTACCGGAGCCGGGCGGGCCGGTGGGGGAGAGGGCGACGTCGGTGACGCGCTCGCCGACGACGAGGCCGATGGCCGCCTCGGCGTAGTAGGAGGGGGTGCGCAGGTCCAGCGACTCCGGACCCGCCTTCCCGGCCAGGAACTCCTTGGACAGCGGTGGTCGCTGGTACGGCGGATGGACCTCCTCACCCACCAGGGTGATCGGCTCGGTGTCTCCCAACTGCCTCAGTGACACGGCAAGTTGGAGTCCGGCCTGACTGGCGCCGACGATGAGCGTTCCGCCCGGCATCCCGTGACCCCTCTCGACTGTTAATGTCAGACCATTATACCAAAGGGCGGTGGGGATGGAACAGGTGCCGCCGGACGCCAAGTGAGGACGAGCGGCGGGATGGCCCGGCAGGCCACACGGGGGCGCTTACGAAGCGGCCCGCTCGACGAAGGGTGGTACCGGGGCTCGGCGTACGACTACCGAGCACCGCCGGCGACCGGGCCCGCGACGGCGAGGATTCAGCACCCTCTCCTCCGCCGAGCCGACCGCCGTGGACGACCGGGTGCCGCCGCCCGGACCTGCGCCGCGCGCTCACGCGGGTCGTACCCGGGGTCGACGTCCTCGGCCGGCACGACGTTCCCGTCGATGTGGTCGGTCCGCGGCGGCGGGTGGGTGTCAGGGCCGTGAGTCGGCGGTGTGACCGGCGAGGGCGGCGGTCAGGGCGCGATCGCTTCCGGAGGCCGCGACGAGGCTGAGCCCCACGGGGCCGGCCGGGCCCCGCACCCCGGGCAGGGTCAGGACCGGCAGGCCCGCCACGCTCGCGGCGCAGATCAGGTGCACGGTCGCGGTACGCAGCGCCATGCCGGTGACGGCCGGGCCGGGCGGGGGAGCCGCGGTGGGGGTCGCCGGCTGTACGAGCGCGGTCCCGGGCGGGATCAGTTCGGCGAGCGCGCCACGCGCCCGGCCCACGGTGTCCCGGGCCCACGCGAGGTAGTCGGCCGGCATATCCTCGCCGGCGGCGATGGCGTCCGCGACGAGGGGCGAGACGGCCTCGCGGTTCGCCCGCAGCCAGCTTCCGTGCAGGCGCCACATCTCCACTGCCTGGAGGACACCCAACGCCTGCGCCCACTCCTCCAGATGGGCGGCGCAGGTGCTGCTCCTCCCACGCAGCGGGACGCCCAGCCGGTCCGCCCACGCGTGGGCCGCGTCCTTCAGCGGCGTACGCAGTGCCGGGTCCGCCAGGTCGAACAGGTCCGTGGCCAGGAGCAGTTGTTCGATCGGCTGAGCGGTGCGGCGCGGGAGCAGCACGTCGGACACCCGGCTGAGCAGCCGCGGTGTCCGGGTGAGCCAGCTCACGGTGTCGAACGAGGGCGCGAGGCCGATCTGTCCGGTGTCCGGAACCAGACCGTGTGTCGGACGCAGGCTGTACAGCCCGCAGTAGGAGGTCGGCACCCGTACCGAGCCCGCCGTGTCGGTGCCCAGACCGATGTCGGCCAGCCCCAGGGCCACGGCGCTGGCCGAGCCGCTGGAGGACCCTCCGGGGACCCGCCCGGGTGCCGCGGGATTCGGTGGCATCCCGTAGTGCGTGTTGAGCCCGGACAGGCCGTAGGCCAGCTCGTCGGTCCGTGCGATACCGGTGACGTCCGCCCCTGCCCGCAGCAGCGCCTGGACGGCCGCGGCGTGAGCGGACTCGACCGGCGCCTCGCGCAGCCATGCCGGGTTCCCCGCCCCGATCGCGTGGCCCGCGACGGCGAAGAGGTCCTTCACCGCGACCCGGGAGCCGGACAGCACGCCCCTCCGCTCCGCCGCGACCAGCGGATCACCGACCACACGCCAGACCGACGGGTGGGCCTCCGCCGGAGCCGAGACTCCCTCGCGGGCGACCCCGGCCGTTTCGCCGCTGTCGCGGCGGGGCGGGATCGGGGACGGCCCGTTGGCAACGGCGGTGCTAGGCCGCTGAGCGGACATGGGTGACCTCGACGGGATCGGGAGGGCGAGTGCGTACCACCGTACGCACAGCGGGCGAACCCGCCGAGGCGGGGTCGGACGACGATGCCGGCACCGCGCTCGCGGCGCCGGCCGGTCCCCGTCGGCCGGGAGCCCGGGTCATTCGGGCCAGGCGGAGTTCTTGACGACCTCGACGAAGTCCCCGCGGACGAATCCGGGCACGTAGTGGGCGAGTACGTCGGCCTTGATGTTGCCGAACGTCGTCTCGGGGCGGTCCTGGACACCCTCGGTGAACGCGGCCAGGATGCGGTTCTTGAAGTCCGGGCGGGGGTGGGCCTCCACCACGGCCGCCCGCTGCTCGTCGGAGACCGCGTGGTAGCCGATGCCCAGGACGTCCAGTTCCACCCCTCGGGTGACCAGGGCGATCTCGGGGGCCATGTGCAGCGGGATCTCCGGCGTGGTGTGCAGGGCGATCGCCGTCCAGACCCGGTCGGCCCCCTCGCCGGTGATGCCGTGGGCGCGCAGGAACCGCCGTGCCTCGTCGGCACCGTCGATCTCGAAACGCTGGTCGGTGCGGCGGAACCGCTCGGTCAGCCCCAGGTCGTGGAACATCGCCCCGACGTACAGCAGCTCCGGATCGAACCGGAGCCCCTGTTCGCGCCCGCGCAGCGCTCCCCAGAGGAACACGCGCCGGGAGTGGTCGAACAGCAGCGGTGAGGCCGCCTCGCGGACCAGCTCGGTCGCCTCCCGCGCCAGAGCACTGTCCGGGACCCGCACGTCCGCGATCGACTCGCTCATGCCGCTCTCGCCTCTCTCTCCTCGTGTCGGTGGTTCTGCTTCCAGTGTCGCCGGGCACGTACCCTGGCGCCATGTCCTTCCTGACAGAGAAACCACAGATACGGACATGACGCATCGTGTGGGCTTCGTGGTGTTCGACGGTGTGACCCTGCTGGACGTCAGCGGCCCCGCGGAGGTCCTCCACCAGGCGAACCGGCTCGGCCTCCCCTACGACCTGGTCCTGATCTCCCCGCGTGGTGGAGAGGTCGGAACCTCGACCGGGATGCCGCTGAGCGGCACCGTGACGGCCACCGAGGCCGGCCGGGTCGACACGGTGCTCGTGGCCGGGGGCGACCGCCTGCCCGAGCGGCCGGGGGACGCGGAGCTGCTGGAGACGACCCGCGCCGTGGCCGCGCGGGCGACGCGGGTCGCCTCGGTGTGCACCGGTGCCTTCGTCCTGGCCGAACTCGGCCTGCTCGACGGGCGCCGGGCGACCACGCACTGGCGGCACGCCGACGTCCTCGCCCGCCGTCACCCCGGGGTACGCGTCGAGCCGGACGCGATCCATGTACGCGACGGGCGGTTCATCACCTCCGCGGGCATCAGCGCGGGCATCGACCTGACCCTGGCCCTCGTCGAGGACGACCACGGAGCCGACGCGGCCCGCCGCATCGCCCGCGAACTGGTCGTCTTCCTGCGACGTCCGGGCGGACAGTCGCAGTTCACCACGGACACCGCTCCGCCCCCGCGCAACGACCTGCTGCGCACCCTCATCGACTCCGTGCTGGCCGACCCGGCCGCCGATCACTCTCTGCCGTCCATGGCCCGCGCCGCGGCCGTCAGCCCCCGGCACCTGACCCGGCTGTTCCACACCGAACTGGGCACCACCCCCGCCCGCTGGGTCGAGCGGGTCCGTCTCGACCGCGCCCGGCAACTCCTCCTCGACGGGCACAGCGTCACCTCGGCGGCCCGGCACAGCGGACTCGGCAGCGACGAGACCCTCCGCCGCGTCCTCGTCCGCCACCTGGGCATCACGCCCACCGCCTACCGCCAACGCTTCGCCACCACCGGTACGGCAGCCGGAGGCGTTCCCGCCGCCGGCTCACCGACCGACTGACGGCCTACAGCCGGTCTCCGACGCCGGCGTGTTCCGGAGGATGCGGCCCGCCACCGTCCTTGACGTCCTGCTCGCAGGTGCGTCCCTTGGAGGACTGGTCATTGGGGATCAACAGCACTCCGGCCACCTGCTCGGGGTGGTCCACGGAGAGCCAGGAGTCGCCCGTGCGGGCACCGTCCGGCCCGAACGCCTCGGACGAGTAGACCGTCTGACACATCAGCGCCACGCGCTCCACGTCGACCGCGCAGGCGTCCACGGCAGGGCCGGAGCTGTGGTCGGGCCCGTCGAAGCGGTAGTGGAAGTGGACCCTGTCGCCGTGGGAGGGCACCTGCGGGTGGGGTTCGAGACGCCAGTCGACGACCTCGGCGGTGACGTCGAGAGGCCGTCCGGAAACGCCCTCGACCCGCACCCTGACCCCGGCCTCGCCGCGCTCCGCGATCGTGTCGGCGCAGCTCCAGAGGGAGGAGCAGCCGGACAGGGCGAGAACCACCAGAGCCGACGGAGCGGCGGCGAGTATCCGTGGGCGGAACACTCCGGTGACCTCCGGTCAGGTGGGGGAGGGGAGCAGTGTATCCGGGGCACTGCGGCGGGCACGGACCTCGCCGGGTTCACCTTCCTCGGGAAGGCGCCCGTCAGGCGGGCGTCTCCGTCTCGACCTCACGCCGGTCCGGGACGGCGGGCACCCGCGCGGCCGGTTCGCCGGCGACCCTCACCGAGCGCTTGCGTCCCGTGCCGGGAGGAACGAGGGCGAAGGCGAGGACCGCCGCCAGGAACGTCAGGCCCGCCGAAACGATCAGGCACAGGCGCATGCCGTCGAGGAATGCCTCACCGACCGCGCCCCAGACCTGGCCGGCCCGGGGACCGAGGTCCATCGAGCCCACCGCGCCGAGGCCCGCGTCACGCGACGCGGCGGTGATCCGGTCGGCCAGCGCACCGTGCACCCCCGCGTCGGCGAGGTGGCCGGGGAGGGAGGAGACGGCACGACTGGTGAGCAGCGCGCCGAGCACGGCGGGACCGAGCGCTCCGCCGACCTGCCGGAAGGCGTTGTTGCCGGCGGCCGCCATCCCGGCCAGCGGATGCGGTACGGAGGCGACGGCGGTGGCCGTCATCGGCGTCGTCACCAGCCCCATGCCCAGCCCCAGCAGGAGCAGCCGCCAGGAGAGCGCGCCGAAGGAGGTACCGGCATCGGCGCCGAGCAGGGTGAGCAGGGACGCCGTCACCAGGAGCAGACCCGTGGTGATCATGAAGCGGGGCGAGAGCCGGTGCATGACGCGCCCGGCGATACCGCTGACGACCAGCGCGGCCCCGGTGATCACGAGCAGCCGCCAGGCGATGCCCAGGGTGTCGAGCCGCTGGACCATGCCGAAGTAGAGGCTCAGCACGAAGAAGAAGCCGATCATGCCCAGGAACATGATCATGGCGACGAGGGTGGTGGCGGTGAAACCCGGGCTGCGGAAGAGCGCGAGGTCGAGCATCGGGTGGGCGGAGCGCCGCTCGGTCACGACGAAGAGCACACCGCTGACGACGGCGACGGCGAGCGCGACGACCACCTGTAGGTCACCGAAGGAACCGGCGCCCCCCTCGATGACGCCGTAGACGAGCGCGGTGATGGCGAGCGCGGCCGTGATCTGTCCGGGCCAGTCGAGCCGACCGGCGCGCGGCGCGCGCGACTCGGGCAGGGCCCGCAGCGAGATGACGACGGCGACGAGCGCGACGGGGAGCGGTACGAGGAAGATCCAGCGCCAGCCGACGTGGCCGAGGATCGATCCGGCCAGCACACCGCCGACGGCGAGCGCGCCCAGCAGGCACATCGCCCAGATGCCGATGAACTTCCCGCGCTCACGGTGGTCGGGTACGGCGTGGCTGATGAGGGCCAGCGTCGTGGGCAGCAGCGCGGCGGCGCCGAGCCCGGACAGCGCCTGCCCGGCCCACAGTTGGCCGATCGAGTGCGCGGTGAGCGACGTGGCCGCGCCGACGGCGGAGAGCAGCAGCCCGGTGACGAAGACCTTGCGCCGGCCGTGTACGTCGCCGAAGATCCCGGCGGTGAGGATGAAGGCCGCCATCGGCAGCACGAAGGCGTCCGACACCCAGGCCAACTGCGAGGTCGTCGTGGACAGCGCCGACTGGATGGCGGTCAGGCTCACCGAGACGCTGGTCACCGGCAGGTAGGCGACGAAGACCCCGAGGCAGGCCAGGACGATGGTCGTCCCCCGACGAGGCACGGTTGAGGGCGGTGACTGGGACAACACGACTCCTTAGCGGCGCCGAGGACCGGCGCGGGGAACAGACAGACGGGCCGACAGGGGACCTCGGGGCCGGTGTCCGGCCGCACGAGCCGGGAACGGCACGGGCCAGAAACCATATGAGCGGGAGCCCGTACGAACCGGGCCGTACGAACCGGGCCGTGCCGGACGCCGTCGGCCGGGGGCCCGATGAACGGACATCGAGCCTGTCCAGCCTCCACCGACAGGGCTCTTTCCATCAAACCAAGCCCGCAGAACCGAAGGAAACCTGCACACCAAGGCGTCTCACCCCATACTTGCTCCATGCTCGACACCCTGGACAGCCATATCCTCCACGCGCTGCACATCGCACCCCGGGCACCGTTCCGGCTGGTCGGAGAGGTGGTGGGGGCCTCGGAACAGACCGTCGCGCGCCGCTACCGGGCGATGCGCCGCACGGGGACGGTACGGGTGGTGGGGCTCGTCGACCCCGCGGTGCAGGGCCTGGTGGCGAGCGTCGTCCGGATCTCGCTGCGCCCCGACCGGATCGACGCGTGCGCCGAGGCGCTGACGCGGCTTCCCGAGGTCTCCTTCGCGCACATCTCCTTCGGCGGCTCGGAGATCGTGTGCTCGATGGCGACACCCCACGAGGGGCGGATGCCGGAGGTGCTGCGCCAACTCGCCCGCACGCCGGGGGTGCTGGAGGTCGACACCCGTATGACGCTGCACAGCTACTCCCCGCCCGGCGCCGCCTGGGGACGGCTCGGCCCCTCGCTCCCCGAGGAGGCGGTGACCTCCCTCCACCGGCACCACCCGCGTACGACACCGCAGGGCCCGCCGGTCGAACCGGACGAGGAGGACGCCGCACTGCTCGCCGCGCTCGCCGAGGACGGCCGGGCGAGTCAGGCCACGCTCGCCGACCGCACCGGCTGGACCACGGGCCGGGTCGCGCGGCGTCTGGAGGCGCTGGAGCGCTCGGGCACGCTCTTCTACGACGTGGACCTGGCCCTGGAGAAGCTGGGCTACCCCTTCAGCGCCGCGCTCTGGCTGGAGACCACTCCCGCACTGCTCCACGAGACGGGCTCGGCGCTCGCCGCGCTTCCCCGGGTCCTCTTCGCCTGCGCCACGGCCGGGGCGCAGAACCTCATGGCGATCGTCATGTGCACGGACACCGCCGACTTCTACGACTGGCTCAGCCGCCGGCTGGCGACGGTGCCCGGGATCACCGCCTACACGATCAGCGTCCGGCTGCGCACCCTCAAGAAGGCCGCCTCGCTCGTCTACCAGGGACGGCTGGTCGCGCCGCCCCGCTGAGGGTCCGGGCCGCGTGTCAGGCGAGGGGGAACCAGACCGACAGCCGTTTCGCGATGACCGGCACGTCGAGGTGGTCCTGCGCGACGTCCTCGACGAACGGGCCGGCGAGGTGGACGGGCGGCGGGACCGTACCGGCGCTCACGCCGTTGAACCGCAGGAAGACGCGCATGGCGAGCCAGGCGATGGGCTTGTTGCCGTCGACCAGCGCGTGATTGCGGGCGACGGAGTGCAGCAGCGCCGCCGCCTTCTCGTGCACCGTGGGATACAGCTCGGACCCGAACACGTCGGTCCGGGGCCGTTCGATCGCGGAGACCAGGAGTCCCATGTCGCGCACGCTGTGCTCGGTACCGTTGACCGCGCGGGCGATGGCCAGGATCTCGTCGATCTGGACGTAGCGCACCGCGGTCACTTCAGGTAGTCCAGGATCTCCGCATCGCTCTCCATCAGCTCGGCCAGGACGTCGTCGACCTTCAGCTCGGCTCGCGCCTGGGCGTCACGGATGGCCTCGATGGCGAGTTCCTGCTTGCTGCGGCCCTCGCGACGAGCACGCTCGGTGAGCTTCGCGTCAAGGTCCTCGGGGAGCCGGAGTGTCATCGCCATACGGTGATGATACCGCGCTGGTATCTATGAGGGGCGGCCGGCTCGTCGTCGTAGGCTGAAGCGCTCATGCGCCGGACAGGAGGCCGAGATGCCCGAAGCGACCGTGGCCGAGGTGATGGCCGAGCTCGCCGAGCTCGCGGACCCGAAGACACGCCAGGTGAACGAGAACCACGGTGACGACCACGGTGTGAACCTGGGCAAGCTGCGCGCGCTCGCGAAACGGCTGAAGAAGCAGCAGGCGCTCGCGGGCCGGCTGTGGGAGACGGGCGACAGCGCGGCGAGGCTGCTGGCGATCCTGATCTGCCGACCGAAGGAGTTCGAGGGCGCCGAGTTGGACGTCATGCTGCGCGAGGCGCGCACCCCCAAGGTGCACGACTGGCTCGTGAACTACGTGGTGAAGAAGAACCCGCACTCCGAAGAGCTGCGTCTCGCCTGGTCCGCCGACCCGGGTCCGGTGGTCGCCAGTGCCGGCTGGGCGCTGACCACCGAACGGGTGGCGAAGAACCCGGAGGGCCTCGATCTGGCGGGGCTGCTCGACGTCATCGAGGCGGAGCTGAAGGACGCCCCGGACCGCCTGCAGTGGGCGATGAACCACTGCCTCGCGCAGATCGGGATCGAGCACGCCGAGCACCGCTCCCGTGCCATCGGGATCGGCGAGCGCCTCCAGGTGCTCAAGGACTACCCGACGCCCCCGGGCTGCACGTCTCCCTTCGCGCCCGTCTGGATCACCGAAATGGTGCGCCGCCGGCACGAGAACTGATCTCGTCGGGTCCACCCGTCGCCCGTTCCCCCGCGGGCGCACCGCGTGGTGGCGGCGGACCGATGGTCACGGCACCGCGGAAGCGGTCTGCCGAGACGGCCGCCATCGTGTCGAGCGACCGGTCGGGGACGGGCAGCAGATGGGCGTCGACCCAGGTGTCACCCGCCACCGCGTTGGCCCACGGGTCCTCGACGACGACCGCGCCGGGGACGGCGCCGTGGCACAGGACCCAGTGCGGTACGTCGAAGCCCTGCATCCCGTCGAGCGAGACCAGCAGCAGCACGTGTTCCCGGCGGCCGATCGCGCCACGGATCGCCGTCACGGAGAGGCGGCGCGGGTCGATCGGGACGCCGAGCGACCCGGCCCGCGCGCGTGACGCGCGTTGGAGCAGGGCACGCCACTCCCGGTCGTTCTCCGGGTGGTGGTCGAGCAGGACGGGCCGGTCCACGTCGAGGTGGACGGTGACGGGGGACGACGGCCAGGCCCGGCGTACGGCGACGCCCAGTCCGACGGGCTCGCAGGCGGGGAAGTTGGTCGCGTCGCGCCACAGCGTCAGCTCCGCCTCGCGGTCGAGCGCCTCCCAGGGCCGCGCCCCCGCGTGCGCCTGCGCGACCAGGGCGGTGACGGCACCGCACGTGAAGTGCGTGGTCTGGCCGTAGTACGCGGGTTCGGCCGGTACGTCGTCGTGGAGCCAGCGCACGTAACCGGCGTCGGGCCCGGCCGTGTGCCCGGCCGGTGTGAGCGGGGGACGCAACGGGGCGAAGCCGAGGGCGGCGGCGTCCTCGGGACTTGCCGTCCACCCTTCCCACTTGACCTGCGCGAGCCCCCGGCGGCGCGCGTGGGCGACGACGGCCGCGACGGCCGCCGCCAGGTCGCCGACGGCGTCGACGATCTTCAGATAGGCCGTGTGCGGGCGTGCCGACACGAGCGCGGCAGCGGTCCACTCCTCGCCGTCGTCTCCGGCGACGGCGACGAGGTGAGGGGCGTGGGCGGAACGGTCGACCGTGTGCCAGCGCTCCGGCACCTCATGGTGTCCGAGCCGCCCCAGCAGGGTCGTTGACGTATCGGAGGTGAACGGGACCACGGTGCTCTGCACGGTCTCTTCCTTCTGGGAGGGCGTTCGGGTGCTCCCCGGACGGCTCGGCGGGGACGAGGGGCCGGTCGACGCGCCGGTGCCGCCAAGCCCACGACGGCGCGGTCGTGCCGCGGCCCGGCGTCATGCGCGGGACTGCCGGAGCACCCAGACGAAGTACGGGGCTCCGACCAGCGCGATCATGAGGCCCGCCGGCACCTGGGCGGGCGCGACCAGCGTGCGGCCGAGCGCGTCGGCCACGCAGACCAGCACTCCGCCGAGCAGCATCGCGACCGGGATCGCGCGGCCGTGCCGGGCGCCCACCAGCGACCGGGCGAGGTGCGGGGCGACGAGCCCCACGAAGCCGACGACGCCGACGGCGATCACGCTGAGCGCCGCCAGCACCGCGGCGATCGCCAGGGCGGCGAAGCGGGTGCGTTCGACCCTGACACCGACGATGCGCGGGGTGTCCTCGTCGACGGCGAGCAGGTCGAGCCGGCCGCGCAGGGCGAGCAGCACGGGCAGGGCCACCGCCAGGGCCACCGCGACCGGTACGACGTCCGACAGCGTGCGGCCGTAGGTCGTACCGGAGAGCCAGGTGAAGATCCGGGGCGTGTTGTACGGGTCGGCACGCAGCAGCAGGAAGGTGGTCACCGAGCTGAGGCCGTACCGGCAGCCGATGCCGACCAGGACGAACCGGTCGGGCAGGAAGCCGCCGCGCCACGACAACAGGGCGATCAGCGCGAACGTGGCGAGCCCCGCCGCGACCGCCACCGCGATGAGCACGGGCCGTCCGCCGGGCAGCCCCGAGGTCACGACGCCGGCCGCGCCCAGCCCGGCGCCCGCCGTGATGCCGAGCACTCCCGGCTCCGCCAGCGGGTTGCGTACCGCGCCCTGCACGACGCAGCCGGCCAGTCCGAGCGCCGCGCCGGCGAGGACCGCGGCGATCACGCGCGGGACCCGGTCGTCGAGCGCCTGGCCGATCAGCCCCGGGGCGGCGCCCCGGACCCAGAGCGCGAGGTCCCCGGTCCGCAGCCAGAGGCTCCCCGCCAGGACCGCCACCAGGACCGCCACGGCCAGGAGTGCCACCGCACCGCACACGACGAGGAGGAACGCGCGGCGTGAGCGGGTGGCGACCCGCGAGCGCGGTGGCTGCCGGACCTGGCCCGTGTCGCGCAGCCGGAGCGCGAGGACCACGATCACGACGGAGCCGAGCAGCGCCGTCGGCACACCGGTGGGAATGGCCGCGGCCCCGTCCGCGCCCCGCACCGCGCGCAGCGACACATCCGCGAGCAGGATGAGCAGCGCGCCGAGCAGCCCGGCCGCCGGCACCGAGTGGAGGTGCCGGCGCCAGGCCCGGACCCGTCCCGCGATCAGGCGGGCCAGGACCGGGGCGCCGAGGCCGACGAAGGAGATCGGGCCCGCGAGTGTCACCGCCGTGCTGGTCAGGAGCACCGCGCAGACCACGGCGACGACGCGGGTGGTCCGGATCGGCACGCCGAGGGTGGACGCGGTGTCGTCGCCGAGGTTCATCACGTCCAGCCGGCGGGACAGCGCCAGAGCCACGCACAACACCACGGCCAGCAGGGGCAGGGCACGTACCGACGCGTCGATGTCGAGCTGGGCGAGCGAACCGCTTCCCCAGGCGTAGAGCCCGGTCGTGTTCTGGTCGAACAGGATGAGGAGCATCCCGGTCGCCGCGTCCAGGGCCATCGCCGTCGCTGATCCGGCGAGGATGAGACGGGTGCCCGCCGTACCCGCCGCGCGGCCCGCCAGCACCAGCACGAGTGCCGCCGCGACCAGTCCACCGGCGAAGGCCACGGCGCCCGACGCCCACAGTGGGACGGCGAGGCCGAAGGCGGCGACGAGCGTGACGGTGAAGTAGGCCCCGGCCGTGACCGCGAGGGTGTCGGGGGAGGCGAGCGCGTTGTGGGTGACGGACTGGAGCAGCGCGCCGGCGCAGCCGAGGGCGAAGCCCACCGCCACGCCCGCGAGCAGACGGGGCAGGCGCGAGCCGGTGAGGATCTCGCCGACCGGCGCACCACCGGTTTCCTCCCGCCGTCCGGCGAGGTGGCGTACCAGGTCGCCGACGCCGACGCCCGAGGTCCCCTGCGTCAGGTGCCACATCCCCACCAGGGCGGTCACGGCGAGCAGGAGTGCCAGGACGGCCACCCCGGCGGGGCCGCCACCGCGCCCGGCGCGCGGCAGCGGTCCCGCCGCGGGTGCCGGTGTCCGCGGTGTCCTCACTTCTTTTCGAGTACGTCGACGTACGCGTCGATCGCCTGCGCGCAGGAGCGCGGACCGCCGGCGCCCCACACCCGCGCCGGGAAGGCGTGCGCGCGGCCTTCCTTCACGGCCGGCAGGGTCTTCCAGATCGGGTTCTTGGCCAGCGCCGCGACGTAGCCGCCCGCTCCCTCGTCGTTGGCGTAGAAGAGGTTGGCGTTCCCCACCGCGGTGAGGCCCTCGACGTCGGTCTGCGCGAGGCCGTAGGCGGGGTCGACGCCGCCGTCGCCGTGAGCCTTGTCGACGTCGTCGGTCCACGCGGGGTTCATGCCGAGTTCCTTGCCTATCTCGGTGAACAGGGCGCCGTCGCTGTAGGGGCGGATCGTGAGGTTGTTCCCCTGGAGCCATCCGTCGAAGAAGAGGAAGTCGTCGGTCGGCAGGCCGGCGTCGGTGACGCGCTTCTTCGCCGTCGCCAGGTGCTCGTCGAACTCCTGGAGTACCCGGTCGGCCCGCTCGGTGCGCCCCGTCGCCTTGCCGATCATGCTGAACACGTTCCGCATGTTCCCGATCGGGTCGTCCGGGTCGGCACCCCGCGTGGCCATCACGGGGACGCCGCGCTTCTCCAGCTTCACGATGGTCTCGTCGTCGGCGTCGAACGCCTCGACGACGATGAGGTCGGGCTTGGCCGCGTAGAGGGTGTCGAGGTCGGGCTCCTCACGGGTGCCGATGTCCGTCACCCCGTCGGGCAGCTTCTCCGCGCTGACCCAGGTGCTGTAGCCCTTGGCGTCGGAGACCGCGGTGGGGGTGACGCAGAGGGTCAGCGCGTCCTCGACCTGCTGCCATTCCAGGACCGCGATCCGCTCGGCGGGCTTGTCGAGCTTCACCTGCCGGCCGACGCCGTCCGTGAGGGAAACCGGCTTCGTCGAGGTGGTCGTGGTGTCCTCGGCGCAACTCTGCGACGCGGGCGCCGCGTTGGTGCCGCCGCCGGCCTCGGTCGTGTCGACGTCGGTCGTGCCGCAGGCCGTCGCGGCGAGGAGGAGGAGTCCCGTGGAGGCTGCCGCCGCCAGGGTACGGGCTCGGTTCATGAGGGTTCCTCTTTCTTGCGGTGCGTGGAAGTGAGGGGGAGGGGCTCGACGCGCCGCCTCAGGCGGGGTGTCGGCCGATCGGGTCGATGCGAAGGCGGCCCGTGCGGGGATCGACGCCGACGTCGACACGGATGTCGTAGACCTCGCCGATGTTCTCGGCGGTGAGGACGTCGAGGGGGGCGCCCGTCGCGTGCACGCGGCCGGCGCGCATCAGGACCAGCGTGTCCGCGACCCGGGCCGCCTGGTCGAGGTCGTGCAGCACGATCCCGACCGCGATGCCGTGCTCCTCGACGAGGTCGCGCACCAGGTCGAGCGTCTCGATCTGGTAGCGCAGGTCCAGGTGGTTGGTCGGTTCGTCCAGCAGCACGACGCCGGTGTCCTGGGCCAGGCAGGCCGCGAGCCAGACGCGCTGCATCTCCCCGCCGGAGAGTTCCCCGACGGGCCGTCCGGCCATGTCCCGCACGCCCGTGACGTCCATGGCGCGGTCGATGGCGGTCCGGTCCGCGGCGGTCGGCCCGGCGAAGCCACGCCGGTAGGGGTGGCGCCCGAACGCCACGACCTCCGTGACGGTGAGACCTTGGGGCGCGGGCCTCGACTGGGAGAACAGGGTGACCTCCCGGGCGAACCGGCGGGCGCTGAGCAGGGCCGCGTCCCGTTCGGGCCGTCCGTCGGGGGCGCCGAGCGTCACCCGGCCGCCGTCCAGCCGATGGAGTCGGCAGAGCGCGCGCAGCAACGTGGACTTGCCACTGCCGTTGGGCCCCACCAGGGCGGTCGCGCGGCCCGGTTCCAGGGCGATCGAGACATGGTGGACGACCGGCTCGCCGCCGTACCGCAGGACGAGGTGGTGCCCGCTGAGGGCGGGCGCCGGGGTGGCGGGGTCGGTCACCGGGCGACCGGTGTGCCGGGAGGGGCTGGTGAACATGGGTGAGTCCGGTGGTCGGAGGGGCGAGGAATGCGGCACCCTCCGGCCGGGCTGCACCGGCCGGGCCGCGACGCTCTTCCCCGCACGGGCAGAGCTGTCGCGGCGCGCAGCAACTAAGGGTTACCTAACTTCGAAGAGGCTACATTCCGCTCGCCATGTCGACAATCAGGAGTTCTGGACGCCCGATACGGGATTCCGGACACCGTTGCTGTCGCCGTCGCCGTTGCTGTCGCCGTCGCCGTCGCCGTCGCTGTCGCCGTCGCCGTCGCCGTCGCCGTCGCCGTCGCCGTCGGCCGAGTCGAAGAACGCGCCCGGCGTGGTCCCCATGACCCGCCGGAAAGCGGTGATGAAGGTGCTGGGCTGCGCGTAGCCGAGCGTCTCGGAGACGGTCGTCACGTCGAAGCCCTCGGACAGGAGCGTGAGCGCCCGGTGCACACGCAGCATCTGCCGCCACTGCGCGAAGGAGAGACCGGTCGTCTGACGGAAGGCGCGGGTGATCGTGCGGTCGCTGGTCCCCAGCCACCGCGCCCACTCGTCCAGCGAACGGCGGTCGGCGGGATCGTCCAGCAGCGCTTCGGCGATCGCGTCGATCCGGGGGTCGGCGGGCAGGTGCAGGGCGAACTGACGCTTCGACGGTTCGAGTACGTCGAACACGACCGACTCCGCCCGCGCCCTGGCCGCCGCGGCGAGGTCCGTGCGGGACAGATGGGTCAGCAGCGATTCGAGCAGCGGCGTCATCGCGATCGCCTTCGGTTCCCCGAACGCGAACGGCGTGCGGTCGGGGACGAAGAAGGCGTCGTGGAACCGGGCCCCCGCCGTGGCCCGGCCCCCGTGCACCACTCCGGCGGGCATCCACAGCCCGTACCCCCGGGACACGGTGAAGACGCGGTCCTCGACGCGGGACGTCAGCGTTCCCCCGCGTACCCAGACGAGTTCGTGCAAGGGGTGTGAGTGCGGTGCCCACTCCGTGGGGACGCGGGGAATCCGGAACCCGGCGGTGATGGCGAAAGGGGCCGCCGGCCGTTCCGGGAGCCCCACGTCCCGGCGCACCACGGTGCCCGCTTCGCGCCGCCACATCCCGGGGCTCGCCTCACCAGGGGACGGTCGGACCATGCGGACGAGTGTATCCGGGGCCCCCGCCGGCCCCCGGGCCGCTCGCTCCGCGGGCCGGTGCCGTACGGGGCCGGGCCCATGAACGCGCGGGCGGTGGCTGCGAGAAACGGAACCCCAGGTACCGGCCGAATGAGGCGTATGTAAGGTAAGGCTACGCTTACCTCGGTGTGGGCCTCTTCCGTGCCGGAACGCCCACATCGATCCCGACTTCCGTCGGCGCCGCGCCGTGCGCGGACGCCACCCGCTGGAATGGAGTTCCCGCACCATGCTCACGCAGCGCCGCCACCTCCTCGCCGCCACCGCGGTATCGACCGTCCTGGCGTTCGGACTTGTCGGATGCGCGGGCGGTGACTCCGACGGGAAGGGGTCGGCCGACAACGCCGCGAAGGCGGCTGCCGCGTCGTCGGTCGAGGTCGAGGACAACCACGGCACGCAGAAGGTCAAGCTGCCGGCGAAGAGCGTCGTCGCCACCGACAACCGTACGTTCCAGACCCTGTCCGACTGGGGTGTCGAACTCAGCGCCGCACCCGTCGACCTGATCGCGGCCGACAACCCCTACAAGACCGACAAGTCGATCGTGAACCTCGGGACGCACAACGAACCCGACCTGGAGGCGGTCGTCGCGGCCGACCCCGATCTGATCATCAACGGGCAGCGCTTCGCCTCGTACTACAAGGACTTCAAGAAGCTCGCCCCCGACGCGACGATCGTCGAGCTCGACCCGCGGGAGGGCAAGCCCTTCGACGAGGAGCTGAAGCGGCAGGTGGAGGGCCTGGGACGGATCTTCGGGCACGAGAAGGACGCGCGGAAGCTCATCGACGACTTCGACGCCGCGATCGCGCGCGCCAAGGACGCCTACGACCCGAAGAGCAGCGTCATCGGGGTGATCACCTCGGGCGGCGAGATCAACTACGCGGCGCCCGGCACCGGTCGCACGGTCGGCCCGGTCTTCGACATCCTCGGACTGACGCCCGCGATCAAGACCGACGGCTCCGGCGACCACCAGGGCGACGACATCTCCGTCGAGGCGATCGCCGCGGCCAAGCCCGACCTGATCATCGCACTCGACCGCGACGCGGCCGTCAGCAAGGGCTCTTCGGACTCCTACGTTCCGGCCAACGAACTGCTGGCGAACTCCGAGGCGTTGCGGAACGTCCCCGCCGTCAAGAACGGCAACATCATGTACTTCCCGCAGCTCACCTACGTGAACGAGGGCATCCAGACCTACACGACCTTCTTCAACGACCTCGCCGACAAGCTTGAGGCGAACGCCTGAGGTGACGGGCAGGACCTGTCGGGCCTGCGGGCCGAGCCGGCGCCCCCGGCCCGGCCCGCGGGCCCCCGTCGTGGCGTCGTGACACCACCGACGCCGCCCGCATCACCCCCGTCGTCGACCGAGAGCGCACCCGCATGACCGTCCCGCCCACCGGCATCCCGGCAGCCGAGCGACCGCCGCACCCGGATGCCGCGTCCGCCCGCGCCCGTGTGCCCGAGGCCCGCCTGTTCACCTGGCCGCTGCTGATCGGCCTCGTCGTCACGGCGGGACTCGTCGTGCTGTCCCTCTTCGTCGGGGTCTACGACATCTTCGGCGGGGAGGACGGGGCCGAGATGTTCGTCATCACCCGCGTCCCCCGCACCATCGCGCTCGTGCTCGCCGGAGCGGCGATGGCGATGTCGGGCCTGGTGATGCAGCAACTCACGCAGAACCGCTTCGTGGAACCGACCACCACCGGCACGACCGAATGGGCCGGGCTCGGGCTGCTGCTGATCACGGTCCTCGTGCCGGGGGCGCCGCTGCTGGTGAAGATGACCGGAGCGGTCGTCACCGCCTTCGCCGGGACGATGGTCTTCTTCCTGTTCCTGCGCCGGATCACCCTGCGCTCCTCGATCATCGTCCCCATCGTGGGCATGATGCTCGGCGCCGTCGTCGGCGCGGTCTCCTCCTACGTCGCGCTGTCCACGAACATGCTCCAGAGCATGGGCGTGTGGTTCCTCGGCTCGTTCACCTCGGTGCTGCGCGGCCAGTACGAGCCGCTGTGGGCGGTGGCGATCGTCGTCGTGGCCGTGTTCGTCGCCGCCGACCGCTTCACCGTGGCCGGCCTCGGCCAGGACATCGCCACCAACGTCGGCCTGAACTACAACAGGGTCGTGCTGCTGGGCACCGGACTCATCGCCATCGCCACCGGCATCGTCACGGTCGTCGTCGGCAACCTGCCCTTCCTCGGGCTCATCGTGCCCAACATCGTCTCCCTGTTCCGCGGCGACGACCTCCGGTCGAACCTGCCCTGGGTATGCCTGGCCGGCATCGCGACGGTCACGGTCTGCGACATCATCGGCCGCCTGGTCGTCATGCCCTTCGAAGTGCCGGTCGCCCTGATCCTGGCGGTCTTCGGCTCGTTCGTGTTCATCACCCTCCTGCTGAGACAGCGCCGCCATGCCTGAACAGACCGTCACCCCCGCCGCCCCGCGCGCGGTCCGCCACTCCGGCGCCCTGCCGACCGCGCGAACGCACCGCCGGTACTGGGCCGTTCTCACCGCACTGGCCGTGCTCAGCGCGCTCGTCGTCGTCGGCAGCCTCGCCTGGGACAACCCGATGCCCTTCGGCACCACCGGGTTCTGGCGCATCGCCGAACTGCGGGCGACGAGCGTCGTCATCATCGTCGTCGTCGCGTTCTGCCAGGCACTGGCGACGGTCGCGTTCCAGACCGTGACGAACAACCGCATCATCACCCCCTCGATCATGGGGTTCGAGTCCCTCTACCGGGTGATCCAGACCGGCGCGGTCTTCTTCCTCGGCGTCGCCGGGGCCACCCTCGTCCAGGGCGTGTGGCAGTTCGTCGCCCAGGTCGTGCTCATGGTCGCCTTCGCCGCCGTGCTCTACGGCGGGCTGCTGTCCGGCAAGCACGGCAACATCCAGCTCATGCTGCTGATCGGGATCGTTCTCGGCGGCGGTCTCGGGGCGCTGTCGACCTTCATGCAACGGCTGCTGACGCCCACCGAGTTCGACGTGCTCACCGCACGCCTGATCGGCAGCATCGCCAACGCCGACGCCAGTTACCTCACCGTCTCGCTCCCGATCGCCGCGGTGGCCGGCGGGATGCTGTGGGCCGGGGGCCGTCGCCTCAACGTCCTCGCGCTCGGCCGCGAGGCCGCCACCAACCTCGGCGTGAACCACCGGCGCGAGACGATCGTCGTGCTGCTGCTCGTCTCGCTGCTGATGGCCGTCTCCACCTCGCTCATCGGCCCGATGACGTTCTTCGGTTTCCTCGTCGCGATGCTTTCCTACCAGCTCGCCGACACCCACGACCACCGCTACGTGTTCCCCGTCGCCTGGCTCACCGGCATCGTCGTCCTGGGCGGCGCCTACTTCGTCCTCAAGAACATCTTCTACGCGGCCGGTTCGGTCGGCGTCATCATCGAGATCGTCGGTGGCACGTTCTTCCTCGTCCACATCCTGAGAAAGGGACGGCTGTGATCACCCTCAGGCAGGTCGCCAAGCGCTACACCAGCGAGGTCGCGATCGGCCCCGTCGACCTCACCATCCCCGCCGGCGGCCTCACCGCCCTCGTCGGCCCCAACGGCGCCGGCAAGTCGACCCTGCTGACCATGATCGGCCGACTGCTGGGCATCGACTCGGGAGCCATCGAGATCGCCGGCTACGACATCGCCGCCACGGACTCGAAGGACCTCGCCAAGATCGTCTCGATCCTGCGCCAGGAGAACCACTTCGTCACCCGCCTCACCGTGCGTCAACTCGTCGGATTCGGACGGTTCCCCCACTCCCGAGGACGCCTCACCCGCCAGGACGAAGAGATCGTCAGCCGTTCCATCGACTTCCTGGGACTGCGCGAACTGGAAGGCCGCTACCTCGACCAGCTCTCCGGCGGCCAGCGCCAACGCGCCTACGTCGCCATGGTGCTCGCGCAGGACACCGATTACCTGCTGCTGGACGAACCCCTCAACAACCTAGACATGCGGCACTCCGTGCAGATGATGCGGCACCTGCGCCGCGCGGCCACCGAACTGGGACGCACGATCGTGATCGTGCTCCACGACATCAACTTCGCCGGCCACTACGCCGACCGCATCTGCGCGGTGAAGGACGGGACCGTGCGCCACTTCGGCGGCCCGGACGAGATCATGCGCGACGACGTCCTCACGGACATCTTCGACACCCCCGTCGAGGTCGTCGACGGCCCCCGGGGCAGAATCGCGGTCTACTACTGACCCCGGCGACAGCGGCGTTTCCGCCGCCACGCGGCGTGCGCGCCGGACCGCTGGGCGCGTGGCCGCGCTCCGGCCGATCGTCGTGATGCGCCACGCCGCCACCGGGTCCCGGTCCCGGTGCGGGCCGCCGACGGCCAGGAGCGAGTCGGGGCCGCCGGTGGACTCGGGCACACGCCGTCCTTCCTGACGGGCATCCGGTCGGCGCCGTCACCGGCCGGCCCCAGGCCGCCTCCCGGGGCGCGGCGATCACCACCGCCCACCGGCCGTCCACGGGCCGGCGAGTCGAGGAACCACACCGGCCCGGAGGGCCTGTGCTGCCGCAGGGCGGCCCCCGCCTCGGCCGATGCCCGCGCACGGTCCCCGGCGAGCCCGGTGATCCCGGCGATCCGCGGTCCCGGCTCGGCGAACACGTCTCCGGCGTCGGCGGTCTCGGGTGTGCTCCACACGGCCACCGCGGCACAGTCATCGGTCACCCGGACCCGGCCGTGGGCCCAGGCCGACCCGGGAGACGAACAGGTCGTTGCGCTTCTCCAGGCGTGCCAGGTGATCGTCGGCCGCGCCGGTGTGGCGGGTGCGCGACGGTGTGGCGGGAAGGAGCAGCGGGCGTCATCGGCCTTGCCCCCACCCGCCTCCGGCAGGCGACGGCCCGGGGCAGGTGGGCCGATCCCTGGGGCGCCCCTGACACGCCTTCACCCGGACAGGACGGAGAACCAGATCGCGGCTCCGCTTCCTTCCGCGTCTAGGAGGAATGAGATCGCGCAGACCGGGAAGGAGCTCTCGTCGGGCACATTTCTTCCAGGGCGCCATTCACCCTTTCTGTTGCGTTGCCGATGTGAAGTTCAAAGGGGTGAAGGCATGCAGGTTGACGATCTTCGTGGCCGCCCGAGGGGCGACCCCCGTCACGCCTGGCGGGGGGATGATTCCGCAGTTCATCCGGCGAGAGTGAGGCTTGATGGCGGCCTGCGGCGGCATGGCCGGACCGGCTGCCGGGGTCGGCACTCCCGACCGGCTGGCACTGGTGATTGCGAGAGCAAATTAGCTAAATTTAGCCAATCCTGCTACAGTCAAAAGAAATCCGCCTCTCTGGACCGGTCGATACGTGCGGATTCTGGCGACCGGATGGCCCTGTCCTGCCCGTAAGGGTGGGTGCGGGGCTGCAAGGTGAAAATAAAGGAACATTCGTGGCGAACGGAAAAAGAGTAGCGATTGTCGGTGCCGGCCCCTCGGGTATGGCTCAGCTAAGGGCGTTCGAGACCGCAGCGCGCGCGGGGGCGGACATCCCCGAGATCGTCTGTTTTGAGAAACAGGCCGACTGGGGCGGCCAGTGGAACTTCACCTGGCGCACCGGACTCGACGAGTACGGCGAGCCCGTGCACTCGAGCATGTACCGCAATCTGTGGTCGAACGGGCCCAAGGAAGCGCTGGAGTTCGCCGACTACACCTTCGACGAGCACTTCGGTCGCGCCGTCTCCTCGTACCCGCCGCGCCCGGTCCTGTGGGACTACATCGCCGGCCGGCTGAAGAAGACGAACGTGCGCGATTTCATCCGTTTCCAGACCGTCGTGCGCTGGACGGAATACGACGCCGAGCGTGAGATCTTCACAGTCTCGGTCGAGCATCTCCCCACCGGGGAAACGACGACCGAGGAGTTCGACCACGTGGTCGTCGCCAGCGGTCATTTCACTTTCCCCAACGTGCCGCAATTCCCTGGCATCGAGACCTTCCCCGGGCTCATCGTCCACGCGCACGACTTCCGCGGCGCGGAGGGCCTCCAGGGGCAGGACATCCTCGTCGTCGGCTCCAGTTACTCGGCCGAGGACATCGGCAGCCAGGCGTTCAAGATGGGCGCGCGCTCGGTGACGGCGAGCTATCGTTCCGCGCCGATGGGGTACGACTGGCCCGACGGCTTCGAGGAACGTCCCACCATCGAGCGCATCGACGGCAACACGGTCCACTTCGCCGACGGCACCTCCAAGCACATCGACGCCGTCATCCTGTGCACCGGCTACCTGCACAAGTACTCGTTCCTGCCCGACGACCTCGCGCTGACCTCCCCGAACAACGTGTACCCGGACGGTCTTTACCGCGGTGTCGTGTGGCAGGACAACCCGCGTCTGGCCTACCTCGGCGCGCAGGACCAGTGGTTCACCTTCAACATGTTCGACGCGCAGGCATGGTACGTACGCGACCTCATCCTGGGCCGCGCCGAGCTGCCGTCGGAGGCCGAACGCTCCGCGTCCATCGCCGAGTGGCGGAAACGTTTCGAGGAGATCTCCTCGGACGCCGAAGAGATCCGCTTCCAGGCCGACTACGTGCGTGATCTGCTGCGGCAGACGGACTACCCCGAGTTCGACCTCGACCGGGTCGTCGAGATCTTCCTCGCGTGGAAGCGCGACAAGAAGGCCGACATCATGGGCTACCGCGACCGTGTCTACCGCTCGGTCATGACGGGAACCCTGGCCGCCCGGCATCACACACCGTGGCTTGAGGAACTCGACGACTCGATCGAGCGCTACCTCGCCGAAGTCCCCGCCAGGACGCCGCAGCTCGCCGAGCGCAGAGCGGCGGCGTAACTCCCCGGGCAGGGGATCGACCCCACTACGGTCCAGGGGCCCAGCAGCCTCCGCTGCGGGCCCCTGACCCGTATCCCTGGGGTGGGCGCAACCGGGACTCTGCTATGCGGAACTCGGTGTGCGGGGCCGTGGCCGTACGGGCCCTGGCCGCCCACCCGCCCGGACCATCGCGCCCAGCATCGCCGGCACGACGCCGCCCAGCCCCAGCAGGAGCAGCTCGACCGGCCCGTACACATCGACGACCGGCGACGGATACCGGTGCCCACCGCGCGCCCCGTCAGCGGCATGACCACGCCGTGCAGCAGGTGCCCCCGCCGGCACACCCAGCAGCCCGCCGACCACGCCGAGACCGGCCACGGCGATGAGCACGAGTTGCCGGCAGGTGTTCACCGCTCCGGGAGACGCCCCTCGTGTACCCGTCCGCCGGACGGCCAGAGCGAGGAACGGGCGAACGTGTGACGGGCTGTCAGGCCCACAGGGCAGACTGTCGGTCATGACAGAAGCCGGGCTCGACGCCGCAGCCCGCTCCCTGCGGGCCTGGCTCAATCGACAGCAGTTCAGCGACCTGTCCACCCCCGAGGTGACCGCCTTCTTCACCGACTCGGTGGCCGACTGGGCGACCGACCAGGGATATGAAGCCCAGCGGGAGGCAAAGCCGCCCACCGCCACTCGGCAGAACCGGACCGGGCGTCTCGACCTGCAACTGCGGCATCGTTCGGGCAAGGGACGGCTGATCAGCATCGAGGTGGATCGGGGTGCGAAGGATACCGGTCCCTTCCACAACGACACCGCCGCGGACTTCGCCAACGCTCTCGACGACGCCGAGCCCGAGGCGCGCGAAGCCCTGATCCGAGACGTCCTCATCCGGACGATCGACGCCACGTTCTCGTGAACGGAGCCAGGGGATATGAGGAACACACCGATGTGCCAACGCAAGGAAGGTGCCGCATGAACACTCCTCACGGTCACGAAAGCAGGATCGTCACCACACGGGCGCACTCGGCCCGCGTCTACGACTACATCCTCGGCGGCAAGGACAACTATCCGGTCGACGCGGAGGCGGGCGATGCCATGTGCCGGCACTGGCCCGCCCTTCCGGTCCACATGCTGGAAAACCGTAGGTTCATGCACCGGGCGGCCCGCTACCTTGCCGAGGAACGGGGCATCCGACAGTTCCTCGACATCGGGACCGGGCTGCCCACCTCGCCCAACATCCACGAGGTCGTGCAGGCGGTGGCGCCGGAGTCACATGTGGTGTACGTCGACAACGACCCCATCGTCCTCGCCCACGCCCGCGCGCTGCTGCACGGCACGCCCGAGGGTGCGACGGCCTACATCGAGGCCGATATGCACGACCCCGACGCCATTCTGGGCAGCCGCGACTTCCGCGAGCTGATCGACCTCGATCGACCGGTCGGTCTGATGGTGATCGGCATCATGCACTTCATCATGCCTCCCGCGGACCGCCAGTTGGTCCAGCGGCTCCTGGCCCCGTTGCCGTCCGGCAGCTACCTGGCGATGACCATCGGCACAGCCGACTTCGCGCCCGAGGAAGTGAACCGCGTGGCGGAGGAGTACCGGCGGCAGGACATGCCGATGGCCTTACGCGATCTTCCCACCGCCACGTCGTTCTTCGACGGACTGGAGATCCAGGAGCCGGGGGTCACCCAGGTGCACCTCTGGCGTCCGGGTCCTGAACAGGAAGGTATCGACGGCCGCGACATAGCCATGTACGGCGCCGTCGCGATGAAGCCCTGACGTCGGTCCCGTATCGGAACCCATGGCGGTGCCCGTTGGCGCCCGAGGCGCGGTAGCGGGCACCGCTGTCCCGTTCGGCAATGATCGGCTGGTGCGCCCGGTCCCAAGGACGCGGAGCCAGGGCGGCAGGATGTCCTCCGTGATGAACAGCGCAGACCTGCATCCTGCCCGGATAGCGGATTACGACGGTGGTCCCCTCACGTATCATGTCACGTACCAGGCCGGGCTCTTGGACGAGCCGCTCTTCTGGCTCGGGCACCTCTCCTCGTGTATCCGGAGCGAGGAGGCCCGGCCACCGTCCAGCGCGCGGGGCCGGGGGCCCCAACATCTTTGACGTCTGCCCTGTGCCACCGCCAGGAGTCACCAGACGAGCTATAGCCATGGTCATGAGAATCGCTGGTTCGGCTCCTGACCTCGGCGCAGACGGCCAGAGTGACGGTGATCACGGACACCCTTCGGAGGCTGCTGCGTAGGCTTGTGCAGTCGTCAAAAACCTGGTGAGAGCTGACCGGACACGCGACTCGTTGTAAGGTAGGGAAACAGCCCTTGACCTGCAAGAACGCAGGCAGGGAGCCTAGCTCCAGGAGTACCTCGATGCTGCGCACCATGTTCAAGTCCAAGATCTAGCATCTGGGCATTTGTGCAGGTCAGAGGCATGATGGGGCCGCTCAGGTCAGCAAATGGTCAGCATCGGACGCGGGAGCGTCCTGACTTGCTGACCTGACAGCCGCCGTGGCGGGGCCTGGGCGCGAATGTCCGGCTCTCGTTTGGAGGTTGCGTCTCTTGGCTCGTCAGCTCGCCCGGGGGATGGGGTCGTTCTTCAAGGACTGCGGCTGTGCCCGGCCGTCCCGGTGTCCGCATCCGTACACGATCCGTTTCCGGAACGGGCTGGGAAGGCAGTCCGAGGAGAGCGGCTTCGGCACGCAGGACGATGCGATCGAGCGCCTGACGCAGATCTACACGGAGAAAAAGCGTACGGCGCCATCTGTGGCAGAGGCGCGTCGCGAGCTGGGGCAGAAGACGGTGACGGAATACGCTCAGTGCCTACCTGGATCTGATCACCGATCCGTCGCTCGAAGCGGTCGAGGACCGCAAACCGGCCGCCCTGGCCCGGCTCCGGGAGACCCACCGGGCCCTGCGCGCCCAGCGTGAGGACCGCCACCGTGTCGACGTGCTGCTCTCGCTTATCGGCAACCTGGTGGAGGAGTACGGAAATCCGTGATGCCGGAGACGTGGTGGCCTGTCGGCGGTTGCCCGCAGACAGACGCGGTGGAGGATGTGGGCGCTGTCTGCCCGGTCGGCGGGTCGCATGGCACAAGCGCTCGTCGCACGCGTACTCGGCGTTGGCCGTCCCGAGGCATCCCCGGAGTGTGGTCCGGGGGTGTCAGTTGCGGTTGTGGGTCCTGTTCAGCAACTCGAAGAAGACGTCACCGCGCACCACCTCGAACGGGTCGTCCAGGAGTGCCGCGAGGGCTGCGATGTCGTTCGGTGCCCAGGTCCAGGCGTTGATGGCCGCGGCGATGAACAGGGGGCGGGACGGGTCCCGGTGCTCGATGTGCTTCAGCAGTGCGTCCCGGAATTCCGGGCCCTTGCCCTGCGGAAAGAAGTTGCCGATCACCGGGATGCCGCCGGCGCGGGTCTGGAGGTCGCCGGTCTCCCAGGACTGGATGATGCCGCGCAGCGGTGTGTAGCGGGCGTACGAGGAGACGACGCGTTCGTCGAAGGGGGTCCAGCCGTCGCCCGCCGCGTTGCGCGGGTTGTATGCATACGCGAGATCCATGCCCGTGCGGCGCAGATAGCGGCCGGTCAGTTCGGTGTAGGCGGCCAGGTGCTCCTCGGGCCAGGAGGCGGGGTAGGTGTAACCGGCGCCGGACGGGCCGCAGACGAGGAGGTCGTTGTCGGTGGCGGTGCGCTGGTAGTGGGCGAGCAGCGCGGGGCCGAGGTCGGCGAGCAGGGGGCTGACGGTCCAGTTGACGGGGACGGTGCCGCGTGCCGGGTCGTCCCAGATGTCCCGCATACGACGCTGGCAGTACTGCACGTTGTCGCCCTCGCCGACGGTGAAAGTGACGTAGACGCGGTTGCGGAGCCTCGCTTTCGGCCGTGTGCGGACACGGCTGGAGACGCGCGCGGGCACGCCCGCGTGGACCGTCCCGTTCATGAAGAAGTCCGTGGCGACGACCTCGACGCCATGCCGCGAGGCGCGGTCGACGCCGCCCCATTCACCGGCCACGTCGTTGGGGAACCAGCCGGTGTAGGGCGTGGTCGGCGCGAGCCGGCTCAGCGCGTCGTCGAGCAGGTCACCGGTCTCACCGACGGGCGGCAGCCACAGGACCATGGCCCTGCTCGCGACCGCGTAGTCACGGAAGTGGGGGAACGGTTCGAGTCGGGTCGGGGCCGTGGTGGTGGCGGTGACGAGGAACTGGTTCCACAGGTCGACCTCGGCGACCAGCCGCTCCGTGCCGCCCGGGACGGTGAAACGGTAGACGAAGTAGCCGCCGTTGCCGTCGCCGAACCGGTTGGCGTCGCCGCCGATGGAGGAGTTGAGGCCGTCGAAGAGGTAGGGCTTCTCGGCCTCGGTGCCCGGGGTGAAGCCGACGGTCTGCACCCCGTCGGCGTACAGGGCGACGGAGCCCACGGACGCCCCCCAGCCGTCGTCGCCGAAGGAGTCCTGGAACCGCAGATACACGGCGCCGCCGTTGCCGCCGTCGCTCAGCTCCGGGCTCAGGTCCAGCGTGCGGGTACGGCGGTTGGAACTGTCGCGCACACGCTCCGTCTCCCTCGCGATCTCCCGCCACCGCACCCCCGTGGCGGGCACGGTGCGGACCGGCGGCAGTCCGGCCACCAGGGTGTGGGCGCAGCGTGGGAAGAGGTGGCGGAGCTGCCAGCGGTAGGTGGCGGGCACGTCGTCGGGGTCGAAGCGGCCGCGCAGGTCGGTGACCGTTCTGAGGCCGTGACGGTCGGCCTGTTCCGCGGTGGCCGCCACCGCGTCGGTCAGACCGGCCAGGGTGGTGGCGACATTGACCGAGTCGGGCACCTCCGGGTCGATCAGCACGGCGCCGTGCACCTCGCGGCGGTACCGGTTCACCAGGTCCAGGGCGTGGTCGTGAGGGGTGATGCCCGCGCCGGTGCCGGCCAGCCAGCGCAGGTCGGCGTCCCCGGTGTCGTAACGGAAGTAGAGGCGTGGTTCGCGGCGGTTGACGACGCCCTGGAGAGTCGTGAGAAGCAGTTGGTCGTGGCCGTCGAGGGCGCTGACGTCGGCCACGTCGAGGCGGGTGGGGCGACCGAAAGACGGAAGGAGGCGGGGCACCGGGGTGGCCCCGGCCCGTGGTGGCCGTACGAGTCCCAGCCCGCCCGCCGCTACAGCCGCGCTGCCCGTCCGCAGCAGATCTCTCCGTGTGACCATCGATGATCTCCGCTTTCCGTAGCTGCTGCGCCCGGACTTGGACATCGTTGTCAATCGCTCGGTGAGCGTAGCGAGAGCATGCGCCGGTCGTCCATGGTGCGTACGGGATGCGGCTGGTTTCCGGCGTTCGGCCCCGTTGCCCGATGACCGATGGCCGGTGAGGGAGAGCCGCTGTGCGCAGCCGTGACGCGAGGGGCCGGGAATCTTTGAGGCGTTGGCGGTGCGTGGGCCTTCGGTGGCCAACGGCTCCCTGGTCTGCCGGGTTCCTCTGCCTCGGTGGGTCAGCGGAGCCCACCGGTGTGTCCTCGCGCGTGTGTGACGGGGGCGGGCCGGGGTCGGGGGTGGGTGCGTCACGTGTTCGTTGCGTTCCAGGCCATGGACCCGAGCCGGCGGTTCGACACGGCGCCGGTCCCACGGGCGTGGATCGAGGAACGCTTTGGCCCGGAGCATCTGGAGCACATTCGGAACCAGACGGTCGGCTCCAGCAGCAACGGGATGATCGTGCTCAAGTCGCAAGCCGAGGAGGTGGCGGCCTACTTCGCTGATGCTCCGCGCGGACCGTTGTTTCCGCCAGCCACGCCACCTGAAGTCGAGGCTGCCGAGGAGATCATCGGAAGTCCGCTGCCGACACTCCTTCGGAGGGTTTACACCGAGGTCGGCGACGGCGGCTTCGGGCCCGACAGCGGTCTGGCCTCGCTCACCGACGGTCGGCGCGCGTCGGGGGACCTGATCGACTGGCCCTGCTCGGTCACCAGACACGAACGCGACTGTGCGGCAGGCCTGCCCGGGTCATGGTTGTACCTGGCGTCGGGCGGTTGCACGATGCAGTGGCATCTGTCATTGCTCGCAGTCGGCAACCCTGTGCTGCTCTATGACGCAGACGGCTGGGTGCCAAGTTGGGGCGAGGGCCCCCATGACGGTCTGCGCCATGCGACCGCGTCACTGCGGCAATGGTTGTGGACCTGGGCCAATGGCGGCAACGTCTAGTACTCCAGCCGGACTTCTGTATTTCTCCTGGTCAACGGCCTGGAGGTGGGGAGTGTAGCGGGGGTGCGGCAGGTGTGGGACGGTCTTGGGCCGGCCGTCCCACGATCGTGTGCCCACGCCGCATGTAGTGACAGCGTCGGGCGCGTGCTTGATGGCGGCGCCGCCATCGGGACCAGTTCACCGCGTGGTCGCGGCGTGCAGGAGCGCGGTGGGGTTGAGCTGCCAGCAGACGACGGATTTCGGCTGGTGTGAGGTCCACGAGGTCGGGTGTGTCGGCCTCGTCACCCCTTTTTCGCGTTCCTGGACGGCCATCACCGCAAGGAACGCGTGGGCGAGCATGGCCAGGGTGATGTGCCGGTACCAGCCCACGTAGCGGCGGACCTCGTACTGGTCCAGGCCGCACTCCGGCGCGACCCGACACCGCACACCAAATAGCAGATTCCGGGATGAAACAACGGGAGAAAACGACCTCTGAGTCGGAATGCGAGGGGTCTGGGCGAGTTGATCCACGCTGGCGCGCGGCCCGACTCCTGGTCGACCGCCCTCGCTCCTGACTGCCGTCCAGAACGCCCGAGTGATGGTGATCACGGACGTCCTTCGGAGGGTGGCTGCATAGGCTAGGCCCGTCGTCGCGGTGAGGTCCGGGAGAGTAGGTGAAGCTCTCCCGTAGTTGCCTGACGGTGTGTCAGGAAAGTCAGCAAGTGGTCAGCATGAGTCCTGAGAAACCTGGGGAATGCTGCCCGAACATGCGACTGGTTGTATGGTATGGAAATAGCCCTTGACCTGCCAAAACGCAGGCAGGGAGCCTACTTTTGGGAGTACCTCGATGCTGCGTACCATGTTCAAGTCCAAGATCCATCGGGCCACTGTCACCCAGGCTGACCTGCACTATGTGGGGTCCGTGACGATCGACGCCGCCTTGCTGGAGGCGGCCGATCTGCTGCCCGGGGAGCTGGTGCACATCGTGGACATCACCAACGGTGCCCGGCTGGAGACGTACGTCATCGAGGGCGAGCGCGGGTCCGGCGTCGTCGGGATCAACGGGGCCGCCGCCCACCTCGTCCACCCCGGCGACCTCGTGATCATCATCAGCTATGCCCAGGTCGACGACGCCGAGGCGCGAAAGATGCGTCCCCGCGTGGTGCACGTGGACGGGGAGAACCGTATCGTCGCTCTGGGCGCCGACCCCTCCGAGCCCGTACCCGGCTCGGACCAGGAGCGGAGCCCGCGGGCCGTGACGGCCTGACCCCGTTTTCCCCGGACCTGCGGGCCCTCGGACCAGGAGCGTGGCCGTGAGCGACATCGAGATCCGCGACGACCGGGCGGCGGGCCGCCTGGCGGCGTTCGGCGACGGCGAGGTCGTCGGCCGTATCGAGTACTTCGTGCTGGAGAGCCCCGGGCGGGCCCTCGTCCCCGTGCACACCCTGGTCGAGCCCGCCCACGAGGGGAAGGGCATCGCCGGCTCCCTCGCCCGCGAGGTGTACGCCCTCGCCGGGCGCGAGGGCGTCGCCGTGGCGCCGCTGTGCCCGTACGTCGTCAAGTGGGCCGAGCGCCATCCCGACGAGGCCCCCGCAGCCGACCCCGGGCTGCTCAGCGCGGCGAAGGAGTGGCTGCGGGCGCATCCCGACCGGTTCTGATCGTCGGGAGCCTGATCCCGAGTCTGGTTCTGGCCCCCGTGAGTGCTCCGGCGGCGCACGGGTAGGCGGGGGGCAAGTCCAGAGCCGATGCCGACCGACTGGCCGGAGGACAGCGCCATGACGAACCAGTTCCCGGACCCCGTCCATCCGGACCCGGCCCCTCCGGGACCCACCCCCGGGCCCGCTCCCGTACCGGAGCCCACCTCACCGCCCCCGGGCCCGGAACCCGGCCCCGAGCCCACGCCCCCACCCCGGCCGCCTGGCCCCGGCCCGGAGCCGACGCCCCAGCCTCCGGGCCCCGGCCCGCAGCCGACGCCCCCGCCGCCCGGTCCCGGGCCCGGCCCCACCCCTCCGCCTCCGGGCCCGCCCGGCCCGCCGGGGCCCGGTCCCCAGCCGCCCCCCGGCCCGCCCGAGCCGTCCCCCTCGCCGATTCCGCCGGGCCCCGAGCCCGTACCCAGTCCCGAACCGGGACCGCCGCTCACCTGAGGGACGGTCCCGGGCGACCGACGACGAGGGGCGATCGACGACCAGGGGGCGGTGATCCGGCCGCACCGGCCGGATCACCGCCCCCACAGAGCCGTCACCGCGACCGGCGACCCGGGCCCGTCACCGCCGCGACCGGAGCCCCAGCCGGCCGACCGGCCCCCGGCGCCCCGCTACGCGGAAACCTCCGAGCGGTCCCCGCCCCACAGCGTGTGGAACGCGCCGTCCCGGTCGGTGCGGCGGTAGGTGTGCGCGCCGAAGTAGTCCCGCTGCCCCTGCGTCAGCGCGGCCGGCAGCCGCTCCGCGCGCAGCGCGTCGTAGTAGGCGAGGGCCGCGGCGAAGCCCGGGGTCGGCACGCCCTGCCGGGTCGCGGCGACCAGGACCTCGCGCCAGTCGTCCTGCGCCTCGGCGATCTCCCGCGCGAACGTCTCGTCCGAGAGCAGGCTCGGCAGGTCCGGCCGGGCGTCGTACGCGGCGCGGATGCGGTCGAGGAAGGCCGCGCGGATGATGCAGCCGCCCCGCCAGATCGCGGAGACCGCGCCCAGGTCGATGTCCCAGCCGTACTCCTCGCCGCCCGCCGCGATCTCGTGGAAGCCCTGCGTGTACGAGACGATCTTCGAGGCGTACAGCGCCTGCTCCACCCGGTCGGCGAAGGCGGCGGCCTCCTCCTCGCTCAGCGCCTTGGCCTTCGGGCCGGCCAGCCCGCGCGAGGCGTCCCGCAGCGCCGCGTGCCCGGAGAGCGACCGGGCGAAGACGGCCTCGGCGATCCCGGAGACCGGAACGCCCAGGTCGAGCGCGATCTGCACGGTCCAGCGGCCGGTGCCCTTCTGCTCGGCCTGGTCGACCACGACGTCCACGAACGGCTTGCCCGTCGCCGCGTCCACGTGCGCCAGCACCTCGGCCGTGATCTCGATCAGGTACGAGTCCAGGCGGCCGGTGTTCCAGGTGCGGAAGATCTCCGCGATCCGCGCGGGGGAGTACCCGGCGACGTCGCGGAGCAACTGGTACGCCTCGCCGATGAGCTGCATGTCGGCGTACTCGATGCCGTTGTGCACCATCTTCACGAAGTGGCCGGCGCCGTCCGGGCCCACGTGGGTCACGCAGGGCGCCCCGTCGGCCGCCTTCGCGGAGATCTTCTCCAGCATCGGGCCGAGCGAGGCGTACGACTCCGGCGAACCGCCCGGCATGATGCTCGGGCCGTGCAGCGCGCCCTCCTCGCCGCCGGAGATGCCGGTGCCGACGAAGTGGATGCCGTGCTCGCGCAGCTCGCGCTCCCGGCGCCGGGTGTCCGCGAAGTGGGCGTTGCCCCCGTCGATGATCATGTCGCCGGGCTCCAGCAGCGGCGCGAACTCCTGGATCACGGCGTCCGTCGGGTCACCCGCCTTCACCATGACGACCAGGCGCCGCGGGCGCTCCAGCGCCGCCACGAACTCCTTGGCGGTCTCGGCCGCGACGAAGTCGCCCTCGCTCCCGAACTCCTCCACCAGCGCGTGCGTACGTGCCGCTGTGCGGTTGTGCACGGCGACGGTGTAGCCGTTGCGGGCGAAGTTGCGGGCGAGGTTGCGGCCCATGACCGCGAGACCCGTCACGCCGATCTGCGCTGTGCTGCTCATTGCTGTTGGCTCCTAGTGACCTTGGTGTCTGTGGTGCCGGTCGTGCCCGCCAGTATGGCCGCTGGACCATCCTGACGTGCCGGTACGCCCGTCGCACCTCCTGGCCGGGTGCTCTCCAGTACGCGCGGGAAGGGCCCCCGCGCTCAGTGTGCGGGACGGCCGGGCGGACAAGGGGCGTCCGCTTTCCGCCACTTGTCATGACCAACCGGCCGATTGCGCTCTTGTGGTGGCCGGTTCACAGCCCGTACTTTTGCCGCTCCTGACGCGTTGTCTAGGGGGACCTCCATGGCCGCACGCGGCCGGCACCGCCGGTACCAGCCGAACAGGATCAACCGAGCCTCTCTGACCGTCACCGCGGGCGGCGCCGGCATGGCGCTCCCGTTCATCGGCGGCGGTACGGCCCTCGCGGCCGACGTGGGTACCTGGGACAAGGTCGCCGCCTGCGAGGCGAGCGGCGACTGGGACATCAACACCGGCAACGGCTACTTCGGCGGCCTCCAGTTCACCCGGTCGACCTGGGCCGCGTTCGGCGGCACCGCCTACGCGCCGCGCGCCGACCTGGCCACCAAGGACCAGCAGATCGCCGTCGCCGAGAAGGTCCTCGACGGCCAGGGGCCCGGCGCCTGGCCGGTGTGCTCGGCGCGCGCCGGACTGACCCGGGGCGGCGCGAGTCCCGACATCCACCCCGCGGGGAAGCCGGAGTCAGCGGTCCCGGTGGAGAAGAAGAGCACGGCGCGGAGCAAGAGCACGGCCGCATCCGGACACGCCGTCGACGTACGGCCCCAGACCACCCCCCAGTCCCGGGCCGGCAGCGCGCGCATGTACACCGTCGTCACCGGGGACACCCTCTCCGGCATCGCCGACGCGGAGCGGGTCGCGGGCGGCTGGCAGCGCCTCTACGAGGCCAACCGCGCCGCCATCGGCACCGATCCCGACCTGATCCTGCCCGGCCAGCGCCTCTCGCTGCGCGGCGGGAAGGCGGCGACCGGCACCAAGTCGCCGGGCGCGGGGGAGAAGCGCAAGGAGCAGCGCAAAGAGAAGGAGCAGCCGAAGACCTCGCGGAACGCATCCGGCAGCCGCTCCTCCACGCACGCCCTCGTCGCCCCCGTCGACGCCCCCACGGGCACGTCCTACCGCAGCTCCGGCTCCTCCTGGTCGAAGGGCTACCACACCGGCGTCGACTTCCCCGTCCCCACCGGCACCTCCGTCAAGGCCGTCGCCGCGGGCCGGGTGGTCAGCGCGGGATGGGGCGGTTCCTTCGGCTACCAGGTGGTGGTCCGGCACGCCGACGGCCGTTACTCGCAGTACGCCCACCTGTCGGCGATCTCCGTGAAGGAGGGCCAGTCGGTGGGGTCCGGGCAGCGCATCGGCCGCTCCGGGTCCACCGGCAACAGCACGGGGCCGCACCTGCACTTCGAGGTGCGGACCGGGCCCGGCTTCGGCTCCGACGTCGACCCGGTGGCGTACCTGCGCGCCGGCGGGGTCACGATCTGATACGGACCCGGTGCCGGTCGAGGACGGGCCCCGGTACGTAGAGCGAGCCGGGGTACGGACCGCGGCCGAGGGCGGACACCTTGCCGCCCGGAGCGAGGGCCGAGGCACCGTGCGGCTCCCCGGCGTGCGCCTTTCCGGCGTGTGGCCTTCCGGCGTCCCGGGCGGGAGACTCCCCGTCCGGCGGCGGTCCGGACCCCCGGGACTCCCCGGACTCCGCGCCGACGCGCGCCGGCCGCGTACGCGTCCCGGCCTGCCGCGTGATCCGTTCCGTCGTCAGCAGGATCAGGCCGCCCGCCGCGACCACGCCGGAGCCGAGGGCGAGGGCGGTGCCCGTGGTGCCGTGGCGGAAGGTCTCGCCGAAGAGGGTGATCCCGACGGCCGCCGCCACCACCGGGTTGACCACCGTCAGCGTGGCCAGCGGCGCGGCGAGGCCCGCGCCCCGGTAGGACGCCTGGGAGAGCAGCACCCCGGCCGTGGCGAAGACGCCGATCGCGGCGAGCGACGGCAGCTCCGTCATCCCGCCGCTCCAGTCGACCGCCACCGTCTTGGTGAAGACCGAGGCCATGCCGAACGCGATGCCGGACCCCGTCGCCAGCAGCACGCTCCGTACCGCCGGATGCCGGTGCGCCGCCCGTCCGGCGACCGTCAGCGCGATCAGCGCGCCCGCGGTGACCAGGGACAGCAGCGTCCGTTCGGGCAGGGCGAGCGTCCGCGCCGGGGCCGTGCCCACCAGGGCGAGCAGCCCCGCCAGACCGGCCGTCGCCATGATCGCGCCCCGCCAGGCGGTGCCGCCGGCCCGGCGGCCGACGAACAGGGCCGCCATCGGCAGGGCGAACACGATGGTGAGCGCCCCCAGCGGCTGCACGAGACTCAGCGGACCGTAGGCGAGCGCCACGACGTGCAGCAGGGCACCGAGGCCGTTCAGTCCGACCGCCGCCCACCAGCCGGGGCGGCGCACCGGGGCGTACCGCACGCCGGGGGAGGACGCCGCGACCCGCTCCTGCACGATCGCCCCGCCCGCGTAGGCGACGGCGGAGACGAGTGACAGGACGACGGAGAACGCGAGGGCGCTCATCGGCAGCTCCTCTGCGTGGGACGGGGGCGCGTGGCCCGGCGCGGCGAACGGTCCTCTTCCATGGAGAACACGATGCCGTGCCGGGATCTTCCCGTCGTCGTCCCGGAGCACTCATTGCGTCGTACTGCCGATGGAGTACGACGGGACGCCCGTCATCCCGGGGTTGTGCGACCAGGGGCGCACGGCACGCCCCCGGCCGACGGGTGCGCCGGCGCCTGATAGGACTGCTTCCCGTGGACCTGGACCCCGGCCTCACCGCGCCCCGCGCCCTCGGCGGCTTCTTCGCCCTGCGCACCGGCGCACCACCCCGGCCCCTGCCCGCCCTCGCCCGCGCCTACGCGGCGGGCGCGGACCGGGCCCCGGAGCCCGACGGGAACCCGCGCCCCGACGGGGACCCCCACGCCGACCCCCTCGCCTTCCGGGTGCGCAAGGTCGCGGGTGCCCTGCGCACCCCCGAGCCCCGGGTCGCCGCCTCCGTCGCCCACCAGGGCCTCGCGGCCCGGCTCTGGTCGGTGGCGCTGGGCTGCGCCGCCCTCGACGGCCGCGTCCCCGACCTGGACCCGGGGCGGCTGTGCTGGGACCCGGACGGCAGCGCCCCCGACGACCTGTGGCTCACCGGGGTACGGACCCGGCCGGCCGACACCGACGCCCTCGCGGCGACCGTGATCGACGCCCACCTGGTGCCGCTCGCCGCGCTGCTGCACGCCCGGCACCGGGTCGCCACCGGGCTGCTGTGGGGCAACGCCGCCTCCGCGCTGGCCGGGGCCTGCCGCGAACTGGACCGCTGGGCCCGCCGCCACGGCCGTACGGACACCGCCGCCCGCGCCCGGGACCTGACCGCCGCCCTGCTCGCGCACCCCGCGCTGGCCGGCACCGGCACCCTCACGGGCACCGCCTTCCGGCGCCGGAGCTGCTGCCTCTACTACCGCGCCCCCGGCGCGGGCGTCTGCGGCGACTGCTGCTTCCCGAGCCCACCGGGCCCCCGCGCCTGACCGGCTCGCGCCCGCCCCCGCGCCTGACCGGCCCCACACCCACTCCCCGCCTGACCGGCCCACACCGCCCCGCTTCACACCACCCGTCGGCCATTCACACCCCCAGCCCGCCACCGTGCCCCCGCGCCCCCACTCCAGGGCTGTTGTCATGTCCCTGGACCCCGCGTCGAATCCGTGCTGTCATGCCAACTGCCGTTGATAACAACGTTGTACAGACCTGAGCACGAGCCGCCACCCGTCCTCGGAGGAGAGGGTCAGTGCGCATCAAACGACTCAGAGACCGCCTGGCGTTACTGCTCGCCGCGGCGCTCGGCATCGCGGGGATCTCCGCCTCGCCGAGCGCCCAAGCGGCCGGTGACACCGTGGAGATCCACGGTCTGAAGGGCGAGTACTACACCCATTCGGCACCGGGCGCCTTCGACTTCCACGAGCTGAAGGCGACCGGTTTCGACCCGCAGATCGACTTCGCCACCCTGGAGCCGCGACTGAAGTTCGCCACCGGACAGTCCGACGACGTCAGCGTCCGCTGGACCGGCAAGCTCGTACCGGAGAAGACCGGCGCCCACACGTTCTCGATCATCGGCGACAACGGCTTCCGCCTCTGGGTCGGCGGCCGGCTCGTCATCGACCACTGGGTCGACGACTGGGACCGCGAGCAGACCGGCGAGCCCGTCGCCCTCACCGCCGGAGAGTCCTACGACGTCAAGCTGGAGTACTTCGAGCACTACGGCGGCTCCAACCTCCACCTGCGCTGGACCCCGCCCGGCGGCACCAAGCAGCCCGTGCCGCAGTCGGCCTTCCGCCTGCCCGACGGCTTCGACTACGACGGGGCGGTGGCGACCACGGTCCTCGGCACCGGCCGCACCCTGAAGCTCGACTTCGTCCGCCCGCTCGCCGCGGTCCCGGCCGGACTCACCGACCACCTCGAAGCGGTGATCGGCGGCGCGGCCTGGCCGCTCGGTGCGGCGAAGGTCGACCCCGCCGACCCCACCGCGCTCCTCGTCGCCCTCGACGAGCCCGTCGTCGGCAACAAGGCCGGCGACGCGCCCGGCACCGCCGACGTCCGCTACGACGGACGAGGCGGCCTCACCGGAACCGACGGCAACGTTGTCAAGGCGTTCTGGAGCAGCGGCGCGAACCGCTCCACCCATGAGCTGAGCACCCGCTGGGCGGACGAGGTGGGCCCGGACAACGCCCTCCCGGAGTACCCGCGCCCGCAGCTCACCCGGGACGCCTGGCGCAACCTCAACGGCCGGTGGCAGTTCGCCGCCGCCACCGCGGGCGAGCGTCCCCCGGTCGGCAAGGACCTCAAGGAGCGCATCCTCGTCCCGTACCCGGTGGAGTCGCGGCTCTCCGGCGTCCAGCGGCACGAGGACCGCATGTGGTACCGCCGCACCTTCACCGTGCCCGCCGACTGGCGGATCGGCTCCGACCGGCGGCTGCGGCTCAACTTCGGCGCCGTCGACTGGCGGGCCGAGGTCTACGTCAACGGCACCAAGGTCACCGAGCACCAGGGCGGCTACGACAAGTTCAGCGCGGACGTCACCGACGCGCTGAAGCCCGGCCGCACCCAGGAGCTGATCGTCGGCGTCTACGACCCGACCGACGCGGCGAACGGCGAGAACCAGCCGCTGGGCAAGCAGCGCCTGGACCCGAGCGGCATCTGGTACACGCCCAGCTCCGGCATCTGGCAGACGGTCTGGATGGAGCCGGTCGCCCGCGACCACGTCGACTCCCTCAAGCTCGTCCCGGACGCCGCGGCGGGCACGCTGACGGTGGAACCGCGGGGCGTGCGCGACGGCGTGCAGGTCACGGCGACGGCGTACGCGGGCAAGCGCGCCGTGGCCACCGTGAGCGGGCGCACCGGCAAGCCGCTCACCCTGAAGATCCGCGACCCGCGCCTGTGGTCGCCCGACGACCCCTTCCTGTACGACCTGAAGGTGACCGTCGGCTCCGACCGGGTGGGCAGCTACTTCGGGATGCGCTCGGTCTCCGTGCAGCAGGTGAACGGCGTCCCGCGCACCATGCTCAACGGCGAGCCGGTCTTCCTGATGGCCACCCTCGACCAGGGCTTCTGGCCCGACGGACTGCACACCGCGCCCACCGACGAGGCCCTGGCGTACGACCTGAGGCTGCACAAGCAACTCGGCTTCAACTCGGTGCGCAAGCACATCAAGGTCGAGCCCGACCGCTGGTTCTACTGGGCCGACCGGCTCGGCCTGATGGTCTGGCAGGACATGCCGTCGATGACGGCGGGCGTCAACCCGACCGCCGCCGCGCGGGCGGAGTTCGAGCGGGAGCTGAAGGAGATGATCGACGAGCACGTCAGCAGCCCGTCGATCGTCATGTGGGTCACCTTCAACGAGGGCTGGGGCCAGTACGACGTCGGCCGGATCGCCTCCCTGGCCAAGAGCTGGGACCCGACCCGCCTGGTCAACAACCAGTCGGGGCTGAACCTCGGGGCCGACGGCGGCACCGGCGACATCATGGACGAGCACGGCTATCCGAGCCCGGCCCTGCCGCCGCGCCCGGACGGGCGGCGTGCCCTGGTCAGCGGCGAGTACGGCGGCCTCGGCCTCGCGGTGCCCGGCCACGCCTGGTCCGTGCAGCAGTCGTACGTCGACGTCGACCCGGCCACCTACACCGACGACTACGTGGCCAAGCTCGGTGAGGTGCGCGCACTGGTCTGCAAGGGCGGCAACGGCGCCGTCTACACCCAGATCACCGACGTGGAGGGCGAGCTGAACGGACTGACGACCTACGACCGCGCGGTCCTCAAACCGGACGTCGCCCGGACGAAGGCCGCCCACGAGGCGCTGATCCGCGACGCCTCCCGGGCCGTCCCGGCGGGCTGCCCGGCCGCCTGAGCGGGGCCCCGGGGCGGTGCCGGCGAACCCGGCCGGCCACCGTCCCGGGGCCACGGTGCGGGCCCGTGCCACGGTCGGCCCGCGGCCGTCCGGGTGGGGCCCCGCCGGGCCGCCCCGGCACGGCCCGGCGGCCCCGCGCCCACCCGACCGCAGGCGCCCCATGAGTCCCGTGCGCCCCGCCCCTCTCCCCGGGCCGGGATTTTCGTCTGATGTTAACTGTGCGTAACGTGATCGTACTTGACCGTAATCGGCCGAGAGGGATTGACTGCCGCTACATCCGTCACCCCTGCGAGGCCCGCCCGTGACTTCCGACCTGCTCGCCCCCCTCGACCTGGCCTTCTGGAACATCGACTCCCCCGAGCACCCCATGCACCTGGGCGCGCTCGGCGTCTTCCCCGCCGGGTCGCCCTCCGCCGCCGCCCGCGCGGCGGACCTGCTCGCGGCGCGCGCGCCCGGCGTACCCGGACTGCGGATGCGCATCCGGGACGCGTGGCGGCCACCCCTCGCGGTGCGCAGGCCCTTCTCCTTCGGCGGCGCCGGCCGCGAACCCGACCCCGCCTTCGACCCGGACCACCACGTCCGGCTGCACGCCCCCGCCGAGGAGTTCCACGCCCGCGCCGGCCGCCTCCTGGAACGCCCCCTGGACCGCGCCCGGCCCCCGTGGGAGGCGCACGTGCTCCCCGGCGCGGACGGCACCTCCTTCGCCGTCCTCTTCAAGTTCCACCACGCCCTCGCCGACGGACTGCGGGCGCTGACCCTGGCCGCGGGCGTCCTCGACCCCGTCGACATGCCCCCGCCGCGCCCCCGGCCCGACCCGCCCGCGCGCGCCCTCGTGCCCGGCGTGCGGCGCCTGCCGGAGCTGCTGCGCGGCGCCCTGTCCGACGCCGGCCGCGCCCTGGACATCGGGGCCGCCGCCGCCCTGTCCACCCTCGACGTGCGCTCCTCGCCCGCCTTCACCGCCGCCTCCTCCGGCACCCGCCGCACCGCCGGCGCCGTCCTCGACCTCGACGACGTGCACGTGGTCCGCAAGACCGCCGGCGGCACCGTCAACGACGTGCTGATCGCCGTCGTCGCCGGGGGGCTGCGCCGCTGGCTCGACGAGCGCGGCGACGGCAGCGAGGGCGTCGCCCCGCGCGCCCTGATCCCCGTCTCCACCCGCCGTCCCCGCACCGCCCAGCCGCCCGGCAACCGGCTCTCCGGCTATCTGACGCGGCTGCCCGTCGGCGATCCCGACCCGCTCTCCCGCCTCGCCGCGGTCCGCTCGGCGATGGACCGCAACAAGGAGGCCGGACCCGGCCGGGGCGCCGGCGCCGTCGCCCTGCTCGCCGACCACGTGCCCGCCCTCGGCCACCGGCTCGGCGGGCCCCTGGTCGGCCAGGCGGCCCGGCTCTGGTTCGACGTCCTGGTCACCAGCGTGCCCCTGCCCAGCCTCGGCCTGCGGCTCGACGGCCACCCGCTCACCGAGGTCTACCCCCTGGCCCCGCTCGCCCCCGGCCACGCCCTCGCGGTCGCGGTCTCCACGTACCGGGGGCGCGTCCACTACGGCCTGGTCGCCGACGCGCGCGCCGTGCTGGACCTCGACCGGCTCGCCCTCGCCCTCACCGAGGAGGCCGAGACCTTGCTCACGGCCTGCGCCTCCTGACCCCCGCGGGTTTGGCCGCGGGCCCGGCGCTCCGTAAAATCCCCCGTTCGACGGCGGGCGCGAACGGAGCGCCGCGCGGGACCAGGGACGGCAGCGGCGATGACGGTGACACAGGACGGTTCGGGGACCACGGACGAGGTGGCGTACGGCCCCGGGATCGACCCGGAGCGGCTCGCCGTCTGCCTCGGCGTCCTGGAGGAGCTGGACGCGCTGGACGTCGACCACCCCGACGCCATCGCGGTGCGCCGTGCCACCTCGCACGTCTACCGCATGGTCAAGCAGCGCCGCCGCCAGGAGCGCCGGGCCGCCAAGACCGCCCACGACAAGGCGGTCACCGAGGCCACCGCCACCGGCTCCGCCGAGCGCATCGACGACGAGACCGAGGGCATCCTGCCCTCCTCGCGCACCGAGGAGGGGCGGCTCGCCGGGATACTCCGGCGCCCGCGCTCCTGCTACGTCTGCAAGGCCCGGTACGTCGAGGTCGACTACTTCTACCACCAGCTCTGCCGGGAGTGCGCCGCCGAGAACCGCACCCGGCGCGAGGCCCGCACCGACCTCACCGGCCGGCGCGCGCTGCTCACCGGCGGCCGGGCCAAGATCGGCATGTACATCGCGCTCCGGCTGCTGCGCGACGGCGCCCACACCACGGTCACCACCCGCTTCCCCAACGACGCGATCCGCCGCTTCAAGGCCCAGCCGGACAGCGCCGAGTGGGTCCACCGGCTCAAGGTCGTCGGCATCGACCTGCGCGACCCCGCCCAGGCCGTCGCCCTCGCCGACTCGGTCGCCGCCGAGGGCCCGCTCGACATCCTGATCAACAACGCCGCCCAGACGGTACGGCGCTCCCCGCGGGCCTACAGCGAGCTGCTCGCCGCCGAGTCCGCCCCGCTGCCCGCCGGGGAACTGCCCGCCTCCGAGGTGATCGGCACCTACGGCTCCGGCGCCGTGGCCGAGCTGCCCGTCGCGGGCGGCGGCGCGCTGAGCGCCCAGGACGTCACCGGCCTCGCGCTGGTCTCCGGCTCGGCGTCGCTGGAGCGCATCGCCTCCGGCACCGCCATCGACGCGGGCGGACTCGTCCCCGACCTGCACGACACCAATAGCTGGGTCCAGACGGTGGAGGAGGTGACGCCGGTCGAGCTGCTGGAGGTCCAGCTCTGCAACTCGACGGCGCCCTTCATCCTGATCAGCCGGCTGCGCCCGGCGATGGCCGCGACGGCGGCGGGACGCGCGTACATCGTGAACGTCTCCGCCATGGAGGGCGTCTTCGCCCGCGGCTACAAGGGCGCCGGGCACCCGCACACCAACATGGCCAAGGCCGCGCTGAACATGCTGACCCGCACCAGCGCCCAGGAGATGTTCGACAAGGACCGCATCCTGATGACCGCCGTGGACACCGGCTGGATCACCGACGAGCGCCCGCACCCGGACAAGGTGCGCCTCGCGGAGGCCGGCTTCCACGCCCCGCTCGACCTGGTCGACGGCGCCGCCCGCGTCTACGACCCGATCGTGCGCGGCGAGGCGGGCGAGGAGCTGTACGGCGTCTTCCTCAAGGACTACGCGCCCGGCAAGTGGTGACCCCGGCCCCGCGAGCGCGGGCCGACGCGGCGGGCCCCGGGCCCGGTTGACGCCCCTCGGGGCGTCCCGGACCCGGGGCCCGCACCCGTCCCGGGCGGATGTGCGGGCCGCGAGCGTCCGTGCGGCCCACGCGATCAAACACGGACCGTCATCGCAGGGACGATCGGGACATCCGCCGAACGGGTGAGACCGGGCACGGTGTAAAAGTGGTCGAACTCGGTCAAAATGGGCTCAACTGGCCACAGAATGGCAGGCAATGCTTCCCCCATCTTTTGAGCCCTATAGAGCGCACGGCCGCTCATTTGGTTAATCTGGACCGGACGGGCGGCAACACGGGGTCCCACCCACACCCACGGTCCGTCATGGGACAAGCCGGTTCACCACGGCCTGCTCTCTCCTGCGAGATGCCGGCGCCACCGCGTCCGAACCGAACGAACCAGACCCGACGGGCGCCGGGTGCCGGTGGCAGACCGGCCGACGGGCCCCAAGGGTGACCCGACACATAAGGAGTGCGCGGTGACACCGGAGACGACCAACCCCGATCAACTCACCCTGGAGCGCGTCGAGCGCGCCACCCGCCGGCCCGGCGAGCTGGGCAGTCTCGACGTGTGGGCCCGGTCCGCCCCCATCCGCCTCGCGGGGTACGAGGACGACCTCGCCGAGCCCCACATCCTGCCCAGCGTGGACTGACCCCGCCACAGGAGCCCGCGGAGCGCGGTGACCGCATGGGCGTGCCCCCGCCCACGCCCATGCAGCCGGCCCGGCCCGGCCCAGCCCGCCCGCCGGCTACAGCGGCGCCGTCCGCCGCCACGGGCGCAGCTCCTCGATCCGCTCGGCCAGCCCGAGCAGCACCGTCTCCGACCCCGGACGCCCCACCAGTTGCACGGCACACGGCGCACCCGAGGGCAGCACGCCGAACGGCACCGCCATCGCGGGCCAGCCCGTCAGGTTCCACGGCGGAGTGAACGGCGAATACGACGAGTTGGCCATCACGTTCCGCAGCCAGCCCCGCTCGTGCCACGGCCCGGCCAGGGGGGAGCGGCGGGCCAGCGCCGGGGTGAGCAGCACGTCGTACTCGGTGAAGAACGGCTCCAGCCGCCCGCGCAGCTCCTCGCGCCCCTTCCCGGCGGCGGCCGAGCGGGCGAAGCGCCGGCCGATCGCCGCGTGCACCCGGGTCCGCCGCACCAGCCGGCGCGGGTCCAGCTCCCGCGCGTCCACCGACGTACCGGCCGACCAGTGGCGCAGCGCCGTCACCCCGAGCGAGGACGGGTAGGGCGGATCGGCCCGCCGCACCTGGTGACCGGCGCGCATCAGCACCCCGGCCGCCTCCCGCAGCGCCTGCCGGTACGGCGCGGAGACCGTGACACCGGCCATCGGGCTGCGCAGGGACGCCGCGACGCGCAGACTGCCGCCGGGCTCCCCGCCGCCGGGCCGCCCGTCCGCGAGGACGTCCAGCATCAGCCGCGTGTCCTCGACCGTCGTGGCCATCGGACCGTTCTCCGACATGCCGAACCAGTCGCCCTCGCCGATGCCCGCGGGCACCACCCCGTGCCCCGGCTTGATGGTGACCAGACCGCAGTTGGCGGCCGGGATGCGCAGCGAGCCCATGCCGTCGTTGCCCAGCGCCAGCGGCACCATTCCGGCGGCGACCGCGGCGGCGCTGCCGCCCGAGGAGCCGCCCGCCGAACGGGACGGGTCCCACGGGTTGCGGGTGATGCCGTACACGCCGTCGGTGGTGCCGAAGACACACAGCTCGGGCACGTTGGTCAGGCCCACCACCACCGCGCCGGCCGCCCGCAGCCGGGCCACGGTCACGTGATCCGCCCCGGCGGGCGCCCCGGGGGTCGCGGCGGAGCCGACGCGCAGCGGCTCGCCGCCGACCGCCACGTTGTCCTTGATGGCCACCGGCACGCCGGCCAGCGGCAGTTCGGCCAGATCGCCACGGGCGCCGACCTCGTCGGCCTCGGCGAGCGCGGCCTCGGCGCGTACCGTCCGGAAGGCGCCGATCCGGCCGTCGAGCCGCTCGATCCGGGCGAGGTGGGCGGCCACCACCTCGCGGGGCGTGGCGCGCTTCTCGCGTACGGCGGCGGCGATCTCGGCGGCGGTCCGGCCGGCCCAGTCGGTCACGGAGGGCTCCTCGCTGTGCGGTGGACGGGCCACCTGGGGATGGGGGACACCTGTGCCCCAGCACTCTGCCCCGCGGACCGCCCCCACGTCGAGCGCGGGCTGCTCCGAAGCGCCCTGGCCCGCCCCGGCCCGCCCCGGACCGGTCCGCGCGTGAGGTCCGTGGTCCGGCGCGGGGTTCGCGGGGCCCGGGGCGGGGGAGCTGTACTCCTCGTCGGTCCCTTCCGCCGCGCCCCCGCGCCCGGAGGGGCCCGGCCGTCCCGCAGGCCGCCCTCCCCGACCCCGGAGCGCCCCCATGCACGACGACCGCAGCCTCGTCGAAGGCCGCCTCAGGCGCGTCCTCGACGAGCGCGTCCGCCCCGCCGTCCACCCCGAGACCGTGCCCCTGGAGGTGGCGGTGTGGCACGCGCCCGGCGAGCCCGTCCCGGTCGCCGAGGCACTGGCGGCCACCCCCGAGCCCATCGCCCCCGGCACCGCCTGGGGCGCCCCCTGGGGCACCAGTTGGTTCCGGGTGACCGGCACCGTCCCGACGGCGTGGGCCGGCCGCAGCGTCGAGGCCCTGCTCGACCTCGGCTTCGACGACTCCGAGCCCGGCTTCCAGTGCGAGGGCCTGGTCCACGGGGCCGACGGAGCCCCGCTCAAGGGCCTCAACCCGCTCAGCCAGTGGGTGCGCGTCGCCGCCCCCGCCCGTGGCGGCGAGGCCGTGCGCCTGTACGTCGAGGCCGCCTCCAACCCCGTCGTCCTCGGCCCGCGCGGCTTCGCCCCCACCCCGCTCGGCGACCCGGCGACCGCCGGTGACGCGCCCCAGTACCGGCTCGGCCGCATGGACCTCGCCGTCTTCGACGAGACGGTCTGGAACCTCACCCTCGACCTGGAGGTGCTGGGCGAGCTGATGGCCGAACTGCCGGTGGACGCGCCCCGCCGCTGGGAGATCCTGCGCGCCGTGGACACCGCCCTGGACGCCCTCGACCTCCAGGACGTCGGCGGCACCGCCGGCCGGGCCCGCGAGCGGCTCACCGGCGTCCTCTCCGCGCCCGCCGTGCCCTCCGCGCACCGCGTCAGCGCCGTCGGCCACGCGCACATCGACTCGGCGTGGCTGTGGCCGCTGCGCGAGACGGTGCGCAAAGTGGCCCGTACCGTCACGGGCATGACCGCGCTCCTGGCGGACGAGCCGGAGTTCGTGTTCGCCATGTCGCAGGCCCAGCAGTGGGCGTGGATGCGCGACCACCGGCCCGACGTGTGGGCGCGGATGCGGGAGGCGGTCGCCGGCGGGCGGTTCGTGCCGACCGGCGGCATGTGGGTGGAGTCGGACACCAACATGCCCGGCTCCGAGGCGATGGCCCGCCAGTGCGTGCACGGCAAGCGGTTCTTCCTCGACGAGTTCGGCATCGAGAACGACGAGGTGTGGCTGCCGGACACCTTCGGCTTCGCCGCCGGGCTCCCGCAGATCGTCCGCGCGGCCGGCTGCCGGTACCTGCTCACCCAGAAGATGTCCTGGTCGCGTACGAACACCTTCCCGCACCACACCTTCCTGTGGGAGGGCATCGACGGCTCCCGGGTCTTCACCCACTTCCCGCCCGTCGACACCTACACCTGCTCGATGCGGGGCGCCGAGATCGCGCACGCCGTCCGCACCTTCCGCGAGAAGGGCGTCGCCCGCCACTCCCTCGCCCCGACCGGCTGGGGCGACGGGGGCGGCGGCACCACCCGCGAGATGATCGGCAGGGCGGCCCGGCTGCGCGACCTGGAGGGGTCGGCGACCGTGACCTGGCGGACCCCGCACGACTTCTTCCGCACGGCCGAGGCCGAGTACCCCCACCCGCCGGTCTGGGCGGGGGAGCTGTACCTCGAACTGCACCGCGCCACCCTCACCAGCCAGGCCGCCACCAAGCGCGGCAACCGCCACAGCGAGCACCTGCTGCGGGAGGCCGAGCTGTGGGCCGCCACGGCCGCCGTGCGCACCGGCTTCCCCTACCCGTACGAGGCACTGGACCGCATCTGGAAGACGGTCCTGCTCCACCAGTTCCACGACATCCTGCCCGGCTCCTCCATCGCCTGGGTGCACCGCGAGGCCCGCGCCGCCTACGCCCGTCTGGCGGCGGAACTCGGCGGCATCGTCGACGCCGCCCAGCGCGCCCTGGCCGGCGAGGGCACCACCCCGCTCCTCTTCAACGCCGCCCCGCACCCCCGCGACGGCGTCCCCGCCGGCGCCGCCGGCGCCGCCGATCCGCCGCGCCGCACCCGCCCGCGGCCCCGCCCCGGCGGCGGACACGTCCTGGACAACGGGCTGCTGCGCGTCGAGATCGACGCCCGCGGCCTGGTCGTCTCCGTCCACGACACCGCCGCCGGCCGCGAGACCATCGCCCCCGGGCAGGCGGCCAACCTCCTCCAACTCCACGCCGACTTCCCGAACATGTGGGACGCCTGGGACGTCGACGCCTTCTACCGCAACACCGTCACCGACCTCACCGACGCCGACGAGGTCGCCCCCGGCGCCGACGGGTCCTCGGTGCGCGTCGTCCGCTCCTTCGGCGCCTCCCGCGTCACCCAACTCCTCTCCCTCACCGAGGGGGAGCGCCGGCTGGAGGTGGAGACCGAGGTCGACTGGCACGAGACGGAGAAGTTCCTCAAGCTGGCCTTCCCGCTCGACGTGCGCGCCGAACAGTACGCCTCCGAGACCCAGTTCGGGCACGTCCACCGTCCCACCCACACCAACACGAGCTGGGACGCGGCCCGTTTCGAGGCGTGCAACCACCGCTTCGTCCACGTCGGCGAACCCGGCTGGGGCGTGGCGGTCGTCAACGACGCGACGTACGGCCACGACGTCACCCGCTCCGTGCGCGCCGACGGCGACCTCGGGACGACGACCACGGTCCGCGTCTCCCTGCTGCGCGCGCCGCGCTTCCCCGACCCCCACACCGACCAGGGCGTCCACCGCTTCCGGCACGCGCTGGTGCCGGGCGCGGAGATCGGCGACGCGGTCCGCGAGGGCTGGCGGATCAACCTGCCGGAGCGCCGCCGTACGGGCGCGGGCGCCGTCGCCCCGCTGATCACGGTGGACCGGGACGCGGTCGTGGTCACCGCCGTCAAGCTCGCCGACGACGGCAGCGGTGACGTGGTGGTGCGCTTCCACGAGGCGCACGGCGGCCGGGTCCGGGCCACGCTCACCTCCGGCTTCGGGGCCGACGGCGTCCAGGAGACCGACCTGCTGGAGCGCCCGCTGCCGCGGACCCCGGCGCCCCGGCTCGACGGCGACCGGATCGCCGTCGCACTACGGCCCTTCCAGCTCATGACGCTGCGGCTGACCCGCCCGGCGACCGCCACGGCACAGGAGGGGACCGCATGACGGGCACACCCCAGGACCCGGCCCCCCGCACCCGGCTCGGCGCCGGGCCCGTCGAGGTCGGACCCCTCGGCTTCGGCGCCGCCGCCATCGCGGGCCTGTACACCGAGGTCCCCGAGGAGCAGGCGCACCGGGCCGTCGACGCCGCCTGGGACCGCGGCATCCGCTACTTCGACACCGCCCCGCACTACGGACTGGGCCTGTCCGAACGCCGGCTCGGCGCCGCCCTGCGCACCCGGCCCCGGGACGCGTACACCCTTTCCACCAAGGTGGGCCGGCTCCTGGAGCCGCTGCCGGGCGGCGCGGGGCCCGGCGACGACCTCGCCGGAGGCTTCGCCGTGCCCGCCACCCACCGCCGGGTGTGGGACTTCAGCGCCGACGGCGTACGCCGCTCCCTGGAGGCGAGCCTCGAACGCCTCGGCCTGGACCGGGTCGACCTCGTCTACCTCCACGACCCCGACGACCACGCCGAGGAGGCGTTCCGCGAGGGGTACCCCGCCCTGGAACGGCTCCGTGCCGAAGGCACCGTCCGGGCGATCGGCGCCGGCATGAACCAGACCGCGATGCTCACCCGGTTCGTCCGCGACACCGACGTCGACGTGGTGCTGTGTGCCGGCCGCTACACCCTCCTCGACCAGAGCGCGCTGGCAAGGCTGCTGCCCGCCGCGCTCGACCGCGGCACCTCCGTGGTGGTCGGCGGCGCCTTCAACTCCGGGCTCCTCGCCGACCCGGGCCCGCGCGCCACGTACGACTACGCCGCGCCGCCGGCCGGGCTCCTGGAGCGCGCCCTTCGTCTGAAGGGGCTCGCCGAGCGGCACGGCACCTCCCTGCGCGCCGCCGCCCTCGCCTTCTGCGCCGCCCACCCGGCCGTCGCGTGCGTGCTGGCCGGGGCGCGGTCGGCGGCCGAGGCGCACGACTGCGCCGACCGGTTCGCCGAGGCGGTGCCCGCCGCGTTCTGGCAGGAGCTGCGGGACGAGGGCCTCCTGCCGCCCCGGGCGCCGGTCCCGGGGGACCCCGGCTGAGCGGACCGCCGAGCGGGGGCGCACCGGGGTCGGGGCCGCGCGCCCCCGGCGGGTCAGCGCGGGGCGGGCCCGTCCTGCCCCGGCTCGGAACCCGGCTCGGGACCCGGCCCCGCCCCCGGCTCGGAACCCGGCTCGGGCCCGGCCAGCCGGGTCGGCGGCAGGTACTCCCGGACGACCGTCCGCTCCCACCACGCCCCCGTCGCCCGCCGCTCGTCCCGGTGGGTGAACCGGTACCGGAACAGCCGGGCCCGTACGTAGCGCGGCGGCGCGTCCGCCGGGAACGGCGAGCGGCGCAGCAGCCGCAGCGTGTCCCGGTCGTTCTCCAGCAGCCGTTCCACCAGCGCCCCGAACCAGGACGCGGCGTACGCCGGGGACAGCGCGGCGAACCACATCAGCCAGTCCAGCCGCAGGTGGTACGGGGCGAACTGGCGCGGCCGGCGCCGTGGATCGCCGGGCTTGCCCCGGAACTCGTACTCCCGCCAGTCGGAGTCCTCCCGGGCCACCGCGTCGGCCGTGCCCTCGATCACCACCTCGTACCGCACCCGGTTCACGCTGCCGAAGGCGCCATAGGTGTTGACCAGGTGCAGCGGGTCGAAGGAGCGGTTCATCACCTGGCGGCGGGAGACCATGTTGAGCACCGGGCGGTGGCTGAGGAACACCAGCAGCGCCGCCACCGCGAGGACCAGGGCCTCGTACCAGAGCGGCGCCCCGGGAAGCGACGGCGCGGAGCCGGGGAAGCGTACGGCCGACAGGGCCAGCACGATCGTGAGCCAGTTCAGCCAGGCGAAGTTCCCCGACAGCACCAGCCACAACTGGGTCGCGGCCATCAGCCCGGCGGCGGCCGTCGCCACGGGCTGCGGGGCGAACAGCAGGAAGGGCACCACGAGCTGCGTGACGTGGTTCGCGGCCACCTCCACCCGGTGCACCGGCCGCGGCAGCAGGTGGAAGAAGCGGCTCAGCGGGCCCGGCATCGGCTGGGTCTCGTGGTGGTGGTCCAGACAGGTCAGCCGCCGCCAGCACTCGTCGCCGCGCATCTTGATCAGCCCCGCCCCGAACTCCACCCGGAAGAGCAGCCAGCGCAGCAGGAACAGCACCAGGACGGGTGGCGCCACCTCGTCGTTGCCGAGGAAGACCGCGAGGAACCCGGTCTCCAGCAGCAGCGACTCCCAGCCGAACGCGTACCAGGTCTGCCCCACGTTGACCACCGACAGGTACAGCAGCCACGGCACCAGCCACAGCAGCATCGCCGCCCAGAGCGGCACCAGGGCGTCCACCCCCGCCACCAGCCCCGCCGACACCGCGCACCCCGCCCAGGCACAGCCCGCGAAGAGGCGGTCCGAATAGCGCAGGTGGAACAGGCTCGGCGCCCGCCGGAACGGCACCCTCGCCGTGTACCGGGGCACCGGCAGCATCCCGCGCTCGCCGATCAGCGCCCGGAACTGCCGCACTGCCGTCAGGAACGCGACCAGATACACGACGGCCAGCGCCCGCTGGAAGACCAGCCGGCTCAGCCAGTACTCCGGTGCGGTGAACCACTCCACACGCCGCTCCTCTCCTGCCGGCCCCGGGTACCCCGACCGGAGCGGTGGCCCCCTGGGCGATCCGGGCGGCGCCGTCGGAGTCGAGGATTCGGATAAATCCTGGCAAGGTGGGGCCATGGCTGATCGGGGAGCGAGCGCCCCGTCACTCCCGGACGAGCGGCCGGCCCATCCGGACCCGATCCTGGCGCTCAACCGCATGGGCACCTTCGACTGGGACCTGGACTCCGGGGTGCTGCACCTGGACGCCCAGGCCCTGGAGGTGTTCGACCTGCGCGCGGGGGAGTACGACGGACGCCCCACGTCGCTGGCCCCACGGGTGCCCGGCGCGGAGGGCAGGCGCCTGGACACCCTGGTCACCCGGGCGATGAAGGACGGCAGGGAGAACTACGGCACCTACTTCCGCACGCGGCGCCGCGACGGCACCCTGCGCTGGAGCCACACCCAGGGCTGCATCCGGCGCGACGCGGACGGCCGCCCCCGCCGCATCATCGGCATCCTCCGCGACGCCACCGCGGAACTCGGCGACATCGAGGCCCGCCGCGACCGGGCCGCCCTCGACGAGGCCCGCCGCCAGACCAACGTCGTGCAGCTCACCACGGCCGCCCTCGCCCACGCCCGTACCGTCGACGACGTCATCGACGTCCTCAAGGACACCCAGGGCCTCACCCACCTCGGCGCCGCCAGCGTCGTGATGGGCCTGGTGGAGGCCGACCGCATCCTCCTGGTCGCCGAGGGCCCCGAGGGCAGCTTCGTGCCCGGCACCCGCGTCACCCGGGTCGACGAGCCCTACCCGATGAGCGAGGCGGTGCGCACCCTCAGCCCCTGCTTCATCGAGTCGCCGCAGGAGTTCGCCGAGCGCTACCCCATCCTGTGGCCGCACCTCACCGGCCTGCGCGTCACCTCCGCCGCCTACCTGCCGCTCATCGCCCAGGCCCAGCCGCTCGGCGCCCTCGGCCTGCTCTACAGCGACCGGCACGGCTTCTCCCCCGAGGAACGCAACGTCCTGGTCGCCCTCGGCAGCAGCATCGCCCAGAGCCTCCAGCGCGCCATGCTCTACGAGCAGGAGACGGACCTCGCCGAGGGGCTCCAGCAGGCCATGCTGCCGCGCACCATCCCCAGCGTGCCCGGCTGCGACGTCGCCGTCCGCTACCGCGCCGCCGGGATGAACGGCTCCCTCGGCCGCGACATCGGCGGCGACTGGTACGACGTGATCCCGCTGCCCGGCGGCCGGGTCGGCGCCGTCATCGGCGACGTCCAGGGGCACGACACGCACGCCGCCGCCGTCATGGGCCAGCTCCGCATCGTGCTCCGCGCCTACGCCGCCGAGGGCCACCCCCCGGCCGTGGTGATGGCACGGGCCTCGGTCTTCCTGCACGAACTCGACACCGACCGCTTCGCCACCTGCCTCTACACCGAGATCGACCTCGCCACCGGGGTCGTCCAGGCGGTCCGCGCCGGGCACCTCGACCCCCTCGTACGGGACGGCGACGGCGTCTGCCGCCGGGTCCCCGTCGAGGGCGGGCTGCCGCTCGGGCTCTCCGCCGAGTTCGACCGGCTCGCCTACCCGGTCGCCACCCTCGATCTGGACCCGGGCCACACCCTCCTGCTCTGCACCGACGGACTCGTCGAACAGCCCGGCGTCGACCTCGACGAGGGCCTGCGCGTGCTCACCGCGCTCGTCGACGCCGGCCCGCCGGACGTGCGCGACCTCGCCGACCGGCTCATCGACGTCGCCGAGGAACGCCGCGGCGACGACGACGTCGCCCTGCTCCTGCTGCGCCGCCGCGGACTCGACGCGCCCCGCACCAGCGACCGGCGGCGCCGGCACGTGCCGCCCGGCGACGCCGACGCCCTCACCGACGCCCGGCACCTGATCCGCTCCGCGCTGCGCGCCTGGGGCGCCGACGACCGGTCCGACGAGATCGAACTCGTCGCCGACGAGCTGACCACCAACGCCCTCGTGCACACGGAGGGCGCCGCAGACGTCACCCTGCGCATCCTCACCGGAGAGGAGCGACGGCTGCGCGTCGAGGTCGAGGACACCTCCAGCGCCCTGCCCCGCCGCCGCGACGCCGGGGAGTCCGGGGTCTCCGGGCGCGGGCTGATGCTGGTCGACTCGCTGGCCGACGCCTGGGGCATGGAGGCGCGCGGCGGCGGCAAATGCGTCTGGGCCGAGTTCGTGCTGCCGCCCCGGGACGGCTGAGCCCGGCGGACTCCCGCGCGGGGTGGCACCCTGGAGCCATGCCCGAACTGCCCGAGGTCGAGGCGCTCAGGGACTTCCTGACCGAGCACCTCACCGGGCGTGAGATCGTCCGGGTGCTGCCCGTGGCGATCAGCGTCCTGAAGACGTACGACCCCGCGCCCGCCGCCCTGGAGGGGCGCCGGGTCACCGCCGTCCAGCGGTACGGCAAGTTCCTCGACGTGGCGACCGAGGGCGGCCCGCACCTGGTGACCCACCTGGCCCGCGCCGGCTGGCTGCGCTGGAAGGACCCCCTGCCCGACGGCGTGCCCCGCCCCGGCAAGGGCCCCCTCGCCCTGCGCGTCGCCCTGGAGACCGGCGCGGGCTTCGACCTGACGGAGGCCGGCACCCAGAAGCGGCTCGCCGTGTACGTCGTCACCGACCCGACGCTGGTGCCCGGCGTCGCCCGGCTCGGCCCCGACCCGCTCGCCGACGACTTCGACGAGGCCCGCTTCGCCGCCCTGCTGCGGGACGAGCGCCGGCAGCTCAAGGGCGCCCTGCGCGACCAGAGCCTGATCGCGGGCATCGGCAACGCCTACAGCGACGAGATCCTGCACGCCGCGAGGATGTCCCCGTTCAAACTGGCCGCCTCCCTCACCCCGGAGGAGACCACCCGCCTCCACACGGCCCTGCGCACCACGCTCACCGAGGCGGTCGAGCGCTCCCGGGGCCTGGCGGCGGGGCGGCTGAAGGCCGAGAAGAAGAGCGGGCTGCGGGTCCACGGCCGCACCGGCGAGCCCTGCCCGGTCTGCGGGGACACCATCCGGGAGGTCTCCTTCAGCGACTCCTCCCTCCAGTACTGCCCCACCTGCCAGACCGGCGGCCGGCCGCTCGCCGACCGGCGGCTCTCCCGGCTCATCAAGTAGCGGGCGGACCCGGGATCACGGCCCGTCCGTCGCCTTCGGGTCCAGCGTCACCAGCCGGTCGCCCTCCGCCGTGCGCACCTCGTAGCGGACGATGTCGCGGGGGTGCAGCGCCGCCCCGCCGCGCAGGGTGTTGGGCCGGGCGTCGTGGTCGGGGACGCTCCAACTGGCCACCGTCTGTTCCGAGCCGTCGCCGCCGATCGCGATCAGCCGGCAGGTGCGCGGCCCCGCCGCGTCCTTGACCTCGATCTCCACGTCGGTGCCCCAGGCCCGGTCCTCGGTGGTCAGCCGCGCCCACACGCCGGTCCGCTCGTCCGTCGCCGCGAAGCGCACCTCCGGATCGCCGGCCGGGGCGGCGAAGAGCACCACGGCCGGGCCGGCCACGGCGCACACCACCGCGGCGGCCACGACGTACAGCATCCGCCGCCGTCCGGCCCGGCGGCGGGCCGCCACCGCGGCCACCAGCCGGTCCAGCATCCTCGGCGCGGGCCGGGCCAGCGGCGGCACGAGCCGCGGCGTGGCCTCCCGGAACAGCATCAACTGCCGTGCGGCCGGGCCGAACTCGGTCACCTGCGCGGCGCACCGGGGGCACTCCATGAGGTGGTCCTCGAAACGGAACGCTTCCGCCTCGTCCAGCACGCCGAGCGCGTAGGCGCCGACGTCGCGATGCCTTTCCAGGGACCTCATGCCGAATCCTCGTGCCGTTGGGTGCGGGTGGGGTTACTCCGTGCTCCCACCCGTACGCAGCGCACCTCCGAATCACTCAAGCCACGTACCGAATCGAAACCAGACGGTAATCAAGACCTTCGGAGCGGTTCGCTCCGCGGATTGGTCGCCGGTCGAGGAAATGTCCGGCGGACGACGGCCGCGGGCCCGAGGAGACCGAAAACCGCCGCACCGGTCCCCGGAAGACGCCGGTCTCCCGGAAGGCGTGGTGTCTAGAAGAGGTGGATGGCGAGGTGGCCGAGGGGGAGTCCCAGGCGCCAGGCCGGGGTCCACACCTTCGGGCCGTCGTCCTCGCCGGTGGCCGGCATCCCGCCGGGTACCGCGTTCAGGTCCGGGGCGAGCAGCTCGGTCTCCCGCAGCCAGCGCCAGGCGGCGCGGGCCAGGGCGAGATCGGGTGCGGTCCGCCCGCCCGCCGGGGTAGCGGCCTCGGCCTCGGCCAGGCGCCGGTCCACCCAGGTGTGCCAGGGCTGGTCGTAGGCGGTCAGGTCGAGCCAGGTCTCCAGCCGGGTGACGACCCGGATGCCGCACAGGTCCTCGTCGCTGCCGGAGAGGAAGACGGTCAGCGCCAGCGCGTCCCGTCCCGCCCGGAACTCGAAGGACGTCGGCGGCATCAGATCCCCGGTGCGCAGCAGTTCGTCGGCGATGTACTCGGCGTACAACCAGGCCATGGGGACGGTGAGTTCGTCCCCGTCCGGCCCCTCCGTGCCCTCGTGACCTCTGTGCAGCATCCCTTCCTGCCCTCCTCCGGTGCGCGCGTCGCCCGACGGGGGCGTGGGCCCCGTCCGGACACGGACGAGGACAGCCGATTACCCAACCGGGGTCCCAGGCAAGGCGCTTTACGGAGGCTTGACCCGGCAGTCGGTTTCACCGCAGGTCGGCGGCGTATCCCGGCAGCACCCGGCGCAGGGCGCGCAGCGCGTAGTACGCGCGGGACTTCACGGTACCGGGCGGGATGCCGAGGGTCGCCGCGGCCTCCGCCACACTCGCCCCCTGGAAGTACACGAGCACCAGGACTTCACGGTGGCGCGGAGTGAGGGTCTTCACAGCCCGGCGTACGTCGAGGGCGGCGGCGGCCCGTTCGGCGTGGTCGGCCGAGACCCGGGCGTTCTCCAGCACCGCGTCGCCGACCTCGGCGGGCCGCGCCTGCCGGGCCCGGCGCGCGTCGATGGCGAGGCGCCGGGCGACGGTGAGCAGCCAGGGCCGTACGGAGTCGAAGTCGTCGGCGCGCAGGGCCTCGGGGTGCTGCCAGGCGCGGACCAGGGTCTCCTGCACGAGATCCTCGGCGCGCTGCCGGTCTCCGTCGCAGAGCCGCAGCAGCAGCGCGAAGAGCGGCCGGCCGTGCTCGCGCTGGAGGGCGGCGAGCTCGTGCTCGGCGGTGGTCAGGGTGGGGAGGGTGATTCCGGCCGTCATGGCCGTATGGCATCGCAGGGTGCCCTCCGGGGACAGGGCGCGCGCAGCGGCGTGCGACGGACGGTCGATCGCGTCGACGAACGGTTCGACGAACGGTCGGCGCACCCCGTTCGCGCACGCCGGTCGGGCTAATGAGCGTGTCGGTACCGCCGGTGACGGCGGGAGCCTCCTTACCTGTTCGTGCGTAAATGTGACTAGTTTTCGGTGAGTCCGACCACAGCGGAGTGAACGGATGATCACACGCAGCCGCCAGGTGGCCCTGGCCCTGACCGCCCTCCTCGCCGCCGGTGCCGCCTGCCAGGCGCGCGGACACCAGCCCGACGCCCGCCCCGCACCGCCCGCCGCGGACACCGGCGCCTTCACCCTGGTCGCCACCGGCGACGTCCTGCCGCACGACTCGGTCCTCGAACGGGCCCGCTTCGACGCGGGCGGCACCGGCCACGACTTCCGCCCCATGCTCGCCGGCGTCCGGCCCGTCGTCGCCGCCGCCGACCTCGCCCTGTGCCACCTGGACACCGTGTACGGCGCCGACGGCGACCACGCGGGCCGCCCGGCCTTCGGCTCCCCGCCGCAGATGGCCGAGGCGCTCGCCGCCACCGGCTACGACGGCTGTGCCACCGCCTCCGGCCACAGCCTCGACGACGGCGCCGAGGGCATCGCCCGCACCCTGGACGCCCTCGACCGGGCCGGCATCCGGCACGCCGGCACCGCCCGCACCGAGGCCGAGGCCCACACCGCCGGCGTCCTGCACGCGGGCACCGCCCAGGTCGCCCACCTCTCCTACACCACGCACACCGACGGTCACCCCCTGCCACCGGGCCGGCCCTGGGCCGTCGGCCTCCTCGACGAGGCGCGGATCATCGAGGACGCGCGGGCCGCCCGCGCCGCCGGAGCCGACGTCGTGGTCGTCTCCCTCCACTGGGGCACCGAGTGGCAGGACGAGCCCGACGAGCGGCAGGCCGCCCTCGCCCGCTCCCTCACCGCGGCCCGCTCCGGCACGCTCCCCGCCGTCGACCTGATCCTCGGCACCCACGCCCACGTCCCGCAGGCGTACGAGAAGGTCAACGGCACCTGGGTGGTCTACGGCATGGGCGACCAGATCGCCGGCGAGACGGCCGACGACCGGGGGCGGCGCGACCCGCGCGCCAACCAGTCCTCCCTCGCCCGCTTCACCTTCGCCCCGCCCGGGAAGCCGGGGGAGCGCTGGCGGGTGACCAGGGCCGAGTTCCTCCCGCTCCTCTTCGACGTGGACGCCGGCCGGGTGGTGGACCTCAACCGCGTCCTGGACGAGGGCGCCGACGTGCGCGCCGTGCGCGACCGCGTCCGCGACGTGGTGCTCGCCCGGGGCGCGGCGCGCGACGGACTCGTGATGGCGCGGTGACCGGCCCGGCCGGCCCACCCGGCGGGGAAGACGTCAGCCGCGGCCGGAACCGTCCGCCGCCCGCTGGGAACGCGCCAGTTCGGAGCGCCGGTAGGAGTAGGCGAAGTAGATCACCACACCGAGGGCGAACCAGACGGCGAACCGCACCCACGTCTGCCACTGGAGGAAGGTGATCAGCCAGACCGAGAAGACCACCCCCAGCGCCGGCACCACCGGCATCCACGGGGTACGGAAGGACCGCGGCAGGTCCGGCCGCCGGTAGCGCAGCACGATCACCGCCGTGCACACCACCACGAAGGCGAGCAGGATGCCGATGTTGGTCAGCTCGGCCGCCTCGCCGATCGGCAGGAAACCGGCGATCAGTGCCGACGCCGCCCCCACGATCCAGGTGACCCGGGTCGGCACGTGCCGCGTCGGGTGCGTCTTGGCGAACCACCTGGGCAGCAGCCCGTCCCGGCTCATGCTGAACCACACCCGGGTCACGCCCAGCATGAAGGTGAACATCACCGTCAGGATGCCGATGATGGCGCCCACCGCGATGACGTCGGCGAGACCGCCCAGCCCCACCGACTTGAACGCCGTCGAGAAGCCGCTCTCCTTGTCGATGCTCCGGTAGTCCTGCATGCCCGTCAGCACCAGGCAGGCCGCCACGTACAGCACCATCGAGATCACCAGCGAGTAGATGATCGCCTTCGGCATGTGCCGCTGCGCGTCCTTGGACTCCTCGGCCGCCGTCGACATGGCGTCGTAGCCGAAGACGGCGAAGAACACCGTCGCCGCGCCCGTGAACGCCCCGCCGACCCCGTAGGGGAAGAACGGGTCGTAGTGCGAGGTGTCGATGTGGAAGACGCCCACCGCGATCACCAGCAGCACCACCAGCACCTTGAGCACGACCACGACCATCTCGAACCGTGCCGCGTTGCGGATGCCGAGGGTCAGCAGATACGCGATCAGCAGGCAGAGCACCGCCGCGAACAGGTCGACCCGGTGCCCCTCGCCGGTGCCCGGGGCGCCCAGCATCCACCGCGGCAGGTCCACGCCCATCTCGCCGACCAGGAAGCCGAAGTAGCCGGAGATGCCGATGGCGACCACCGCCACGATCGCGGTGTACTCCAGCAGCAGGTCCCAGCCGATGAACCAGCCCGCGAACTCGCCGAGCACCACATAGCCGTACGTGTAGGCCGAACCGGCCTTCGGGATCATCCCGGCGAACTCCGCGTACGACAGCGCCGCCGCCGCGCTCGCCGCACCCGCGATCAGGAACGAGACCAGGACCGCCGGACCCGCGGTGCCGTTGGCGACCGTCCCGGCCAGGGTGAAGATGCCCGCCCCGATGATGCCGCCCACGCCGATCGCGGTGAGCTGCCACAGCCCGAGCGAACGCACCAGTCCGGTGCCCTCGCCCGCCTCCGTCTCCTCGATGCTCTCGATGGGTTTGCGCCGCAGGATGCCCTCGCCCATGCGGAGCCGGGCCATGCGCCTCACCTCTTCGTGGTCGGCAAACGGCTGACGGGGGATCAGGATGGCGCAGAGTGGCCGAGCGCGAAAGACGTTCCCCGCACCCGGCACGGGATCTCCGCACCGGCTCGCGCCGACCGCCCCGAGCCCCCTCGCGCGCGCCGGCGCGGGTCCGGCCGCTCGGCCGGGCGGGTGGAATCGCACCGCCGCCCCGGTGTTGCTCAGGTGCGCCGGTGTCCCCCCGGGCGAGTCATGAGACATGACGAAGGACCAGTTGCTCACACGGCGCCGGGCGCTCCTCGCCGGCGCGGCGGCGGTGACGGCCGCCGGCACCGCCGGGGCGCTCGCGCTGGGCCGGGGAGCGCCGCCCGCCCGGCCGCCCGTCTCCGCACCCGCCCCGGGCACCGTGCCGTCCCGCCCCCTGAAGCCCTCCGCCTACCGGCTCGACCCCCTCACCGGCTACGGCGCCCCCCGGCCCGCGCCCCACCGCCCCCCGGTGCGCAGCGAACCCCTGCTGAGCATGACCGGCCGCGGGCGCACCATGCTGCTCACCTTCGACGACGGCCCCCACCCCCGCTACACCCCCCAGATCCTGGACACGCTGGCCGAGTACGAGGTCCGCGCCACCTTCTTCGTCTGCGGGGAGATGGCCGAGGCGCACCCCGCCCTGGTGGCGCGGATGGCCGAGGACGGTCACATCGTCGGCAACCACACCTGGACCCACCCGCTCCTGACCAGCCTGCGGCACGGACGCATCCGCTCCGAGATGGAACGCACCAGCGAGATCGTCGAGAAGGTCTACGGGAAGCGCCCCCAGTGGTTCCGGGCGCCCTACGGGGCGTGGAACCGCTCCGTCTTCCAGCTCGGCGCCGACCTCGGCATGGAGCCGCTGGCCTGGACCGTGGACAGCCTCGACTGGACCACCCCCGGCACCGGCACCATCATCGAGCGGATCGAGAAAGGCGCCGCCCCCGGCGTCGTGGTGCTCTCGCACGACGCCGGGGGCGACCGTTCGCAGAGCGTCGACGCCCTGCGCTCCTACCTGCCGCGCCTGCTCGACTCCGGCTACCACCTCACCGTGCCCCGACGGCAGTTCACCTGACCCGCCGCCCGCCCGCCCGTCCGGCCGGACCGCTCAGCGGACCTCGACCAGGCGGGCGAAGGCGACGACGTTGCCCTCGTAGCCGTTCTGCTGGGAGAAGCCGCCGCCGCAGGTGATCACCCGCAGCTCCGGGGCGCCCTTGGAGGCGTAGACCCGGTCGCCGGGGAAGTCGTCCTTGGCGAACACCTCGATGCCGTAGATCTCGAACACCGCGGTCTTCCCGTCCTGCCGGGAGACCTCGACGCGGTTCCCCTTCTTGAGGGCCCCGAGGCCGTAGAAGACGGCGGGGCCCTGCTTGTTGTCGACGTGGCCGACGACGACCGAGGTGCCCTTCTCGCCGGGGGTGACGGCGCCCGAGAACCAGCCCGCCAGGTTCGGGTCCTCCGGCGGCGGGGCGTCCACCCAGCCGTCGGCGTCCAGACCGACCGGCATGACCGGCGCGTCGACCTGGATGGCGGGGATGGTGACCCGGTCGGGGAGCCCGTACGGCAGCGGGGCGGGCCCCGCGGCGGGGAGCAGGGCCTCGGCGGCGCGGGTGTCCGAGGCCGCCGCGGAGGCGGGCTGCGGCGGGCCCTCGTCGAACTCCCCGGAGCCGTTGCGGATGAGCGCGAGGCCGGTCAGCAGGACCAGCGCTATTACGCCCCAGGGGGCGCGCTTGCGCCGCCGCTCCTCCTCTTCGGCCAGCTCCGACGCAGACATTCGCCATCCCCTCTCGACCCGGCCGTCGCCGGGGCGTTCGCGCATACGAGAACGCTAAGCGCGGCGCACCCGGGCGGCGACGGGGGCGGATGCGAACGGGTGGCGTGCCCCCTCTTCCGCGCAGGCCACGGGATTTCCCCCGGCCGGACGCGGGTGACAGTGTGTGACCTGCGGTGATGACCGGCGGCGCGGTGCCCGCCCGGAACGCCGCTCACCAGGACGGACCAGCGCCGACATGCGGTGCGGTGCCCGGGAACTGAGGGTTTTGCCGAAGACGCTTACTCGCCGATCGACCGGGGACGGGTCCCGGGGCGTCTTTCGCGGAGGATCACATGCGCAAGACTCGTGCCCTGGCGGCTGCCGGAGCCGCGGTCGCCGTCCTCGGGCTGGCGGCACCCACGGCCACCGCCGGCGGCGACCACCACGACACCCCGAGCAACATCGTGGCGCTGCCCAGCGTCATCGCCCGCGGCGGCCAGCTCACCGTCACCGTGGACGGCTGCCCGCAGGGCGGCACGATGACCTCGGACGCCTTCCGGACCACCCATCTGACGCCGGTCCGGGGCGCCAACGAGACCTCCCGGGGCACCGCCACCATCGACGAGGACGCCCGTCCGGGCTCGTACGACATCACTGTCAACTGCTCGGGCCGGCGGCTGACCCGGCCGGCCGCCTTCACCGTCATCGGCGGGGTCCGCGGCGGTCTGGGCGGCAGCAGCATCACCGGCGCGACGCCCGCCGACATGGCGATCGGCGGCGGACTGGTGACCGCGGCCGTCGCCGGCGCCGGCCTGTTCTGGATGCGCCGCCGGGCCGAGCGGCGGATCTGAGCCCCGCCGCCGGCCCGTACGGCCCGGCCCCCGGGGAGGCGGGCCCGCGGGCTTCTTCCCTCCGGAACGCGGACCGGTGTCGCACGGCCGGTCCGTCCCACCCCGCCCCGCACGGCGCTTCGCCCGGACCTCCCCGAGGGGTCCGGGCGAACGCCGTCCGGGTCCGGGCGCCGTCAGGAGCCGTCCCCGGCGGAGCGGCGGCGGGTGAGGCGGTGGGCGGCGCCGAGCGAGCCCGCCACGAGCAGCGCGCCCAGGCCGATCCGGGCCGGGTCGAGGCCGGCGATGCTGCCGCCCTCGCCCGCGTGCACGCCCTTGGGGTGGTGCGTCGGCGACGGCGGATAGGTGTGGCCGCCGCCCGCGATCGTGATCCGGGTGGTGCCGCGCGCGCCGTCACAGGTGAACGTGACCTCGTAACTCGTTCCGGGCCGCGCGTCCCGGTAGACCACGGCCTTCGCCGAGGACTCGGTGCGCGGGATGGTCACCGTGTCGAACACCCGGGACTCCACCGTCGCCCGGCCCCGGCAGCCGCCCCGGTCGCGTTCCACGCGCAGGGTGACCTCCCCGCCGGGCGCGACGGTGGCCGGATGGACGCTGAAGCCGAACGGCGTGACGCCGCCGCCGGCTCCGGCGGCCGGGGCGCAGGAAGCGAGGACGCCGGCGCCCAGCAGGGCGGCCGAGGCGACGGGTAGCGCGCGCATGGTGAGCCTCCGGGGGTCGAGGAGTGGCCGCGGACCTCTTCCGCTCGCGCCGGGAAAGCACCTCGATGCCCGAAACGCTAGGAAGACACGCCGGGTGGCGCGATTCCAGTCGCGCGAACGGGTCAACCGGGTGGGCCGCGCGGGGGACGCGGCCCGCCCCGTCCGGCCGGATCACCCCCTCCGGTCAGCCCCCGGCGCCCGGGAACAGGTTCAGGAACGGCTCCGTCGTCGCGGCGACGCCCCGGCTGTAGGGCGCGTCGAAGTCCCAGATCAGGAAGAGCAGGAAGGCGATCAGCGCGGAGAACAGCCCGGCGAGCACGAGTTCGCGGGCCGTGCGCCGGATCTGGAGCGCGAAGACCATCCCGACGGTGATGACCGCGCCCACGATCAGCCCGAACCACACCACCCCCGGCATGGTGGCCCCGGTCGCGTCGGCACGGGCGTTGCGTGCCTGGTCCGCCGCGGCGACCTGGTCGACGAGCGGCTGGTACGCCTGGGCCTCGAAGTCGTTCTTCGGCTCGTAGTCGGTGACGTCCGCGCGGACCCGGGCGAGGAGTTCGGTGCCGCGCTCGGTCAGCCGGTCCTCGTCGGCCATGGTCTTCCACTCGGTGGTCACCACGTGTCCGACATAGGCGTCGACATCCGCGCGGATGCGGTCGCGGACCTCGGGCGGATAGATCCGGACCCGCTCGGAGACCTCGTGCAGCGCGACGGCCTCTGCCTGTACGTGGTCCTCGGCGGCGCTGCGCGCCTCCCAGACCCCGGCGATGGCCAGGCCCAGGACGATGGCGTACACGACACCGATCCACATGGTCATGTACTCGATGACGTCGGGGGTCTCGGTGATGTCCTCGTCGTCGGAGGCGGTGCGCTGCCGCAGCAGGGTGACGATGATGACGACAACCCCGGCGGCCAGCATCGCGAGGGTCAGAACAAGCCATTCCGGCACGGATTCCTCCAGGGGTCAGCGGGCGCGCAGCGCGGCGACGGCGACCACCGCGGGCACCGTGATGAGCAGGACGAAGACGACGGGCGAGGTGGCCCCGCGCGGGGAGCGCCGCGGCGCCGGGGCGGCCCGGTGGCGCGGGTAGTGCACCGGCGTCAGCGAGGGGCGGGGCGCCGGTGCGGCCGACGGGACGGACGACGGCGCCGGACTTGGCGGCGCGGGCGGGGGAGGCGGCTCCGTCCGGGGCGGGGCGGGCCGCTCCGGGACGGGCCGGGGCGGCGCGGGCGGTTTCGCCGCGGGCGGCGGCGTGGGCGTGGGCGTCGGTGCGGGCGCCGGCTTCGGAGGCACCGGCTTCGGTTCGGGCGGGGGAGGCGGCGGCGGGGGTGGGGGTGGAGGTGGCGGAGGAGGAGTCGGGGTGGGCGTCGGCGTCGGCGCGGGGCACGGCGGGAAACCGGGCCACGGGGGGCTCCCGGCGACCGCCACCGCCTCGGTGCCGCCGGGGCCGGTCACGGCCCACGCGCAGGCGTCGGCCCGCGCCGGATCGGCGGGGGCGCCGGCGAACGCGAACACCAGCGTCACCAGGGTCAACGCCCGTAAGGCGGCGGGGGATCGGGGCGATTCGGGTGCAGGCACGACGCAGATCATGGAGGGCGCCGGGCCGGGCCGCGCCGGAGTACCCGGCGATTGCCCCTAATGAGGGAACCTGCCCCGCCCCCGGTTTGCGGCCCGCCCACCCCGCCGCACCGACACCCGCACCCACGTCCCTCGTACCCGCGTACGAACGAGGGGCGCGCGGGGGGACGCGGGCGCCCGGCGCATCAGTGGGGGCGCCCGGCGCATCAGCGGGCGGCGCCCGCGTATCGGCAGGGTCGCCAGGGCGGCGGGTCGGCCGAGTGGCGGGTCGCCGGGACGGCGGCCCGACCGGACGGCGGCCCGGCAGCGCGGCGGGCCGAAAGAAATCCTCGCCGGAGTTGAACACAACCGGCACCCGTGTGCGTACCCAGGGTCGTGCCGCGGCGCAGCAGGGCGCTGCAACACCTTTGCGATGATCGGGGATTGACGATGAAGACCTCCTGGCGGAGCGCCTCGCTCGCGGCGATCGCCGTGTCGGTGCTGGCGCTGACGACGGCCTGCGGCCAGGACGGCGGCGGTGCCGCCCAGAGCGTGGGCGCCACGGCGGCCCCCGGCGACGTCGGCGAGATCGGCACGGGCGCCGGGATCGGCGCGAGCGCGCCGGCCGAGGCGAGCCCGGCCGTGCCCGCCGGAAAGCTGTCCGTCTCCACGGACGCCGTGATCGGCAAGCTGGTCACCGACGGCACCGGCCACACCCTCTACCGGTTCGACCAGGACACCGCCAAGCCGCCCAAGACGACGTGCGAGGCCGACTGCGCCACCGCCTGGCCGCCCGTCGCCGCCGACGACGCCCTCGCCGGCGAGGGCATCGACAAGGCGCTGCTCGGCGAGGTCACCCGCGCCGACGGCACCAAGCAGCTCACCATCGCCGGCTGGCCCGCGTACCGCTACGCCAAGGACGGCGCCGCCGGCGACGTCAAGGGCCAGGGCGTCAACGACAAGTGGTTCGCGCTCGCCCCCGACGGCAAGAAGGCCAAGGCCCCCGGGCTCTCCACCCGTAAGGACCCGAAGCTGGGCGAGATCGTCGTCGACAAGAACGGCATGACCGTCTACCGCTTCATGAAGGACGAGGCGTGGCCCAAGCCGGTCTCGGCGTGCACCGGGGAGTGCCTGGAGAAGTGGCCGGTCGTCGCTCCCGTCGAGGAGGGCGACACCAAGGGCGTCGTGAAGAAGAACCTGATGACCTTCACCCGGCCCGACGGCGCCAACCAGCAGACGGTGAGCTGCTGGCCCATCTACACCTTCGTCGGTGACGAGAAGCCCGGCGACACCAACGGCCAGGGTGTCGGCGGCACGTGGTACGCCGTCGCCCCGGACGGAAAGCCGGTCGGCGCTCCGTAGCGGGACGACGGCTCCCCTCCCCGGGGCCGACGCGGCGCCCGCCCCGACACCACCGCCCACGCGAAGGGAGGTCCGAGGCGGGCGGCAGCACCACAGCACCACCGGGCGTACGACCTTTGGGCCGCCCCCACCGCCGACCGGCGGCGGGGGCGGCCCGTTTCACATGCCTTTGCCACGCCTTGCCCCAGGATGGCGCGGGGCACGTGCCGGGGGCAGTGACCGGGAACGGACGGTCAATTTCCGTTTGGGCTCGCCCCTTTGGCGGACGATCAGTAGCCTCGGCTCGAACACCGGATCGCCTATGCCTTGGAGAGCTGGATGGAGCGTCCCGCCTGGGCCCCTCGGAGCATCGACATCACGGTGCCGAGCGTGTCCCGCATCTACGACTTCTACCTGGGCGGTTCGCACAACTTCGAGGTCGACCGCGAAGCCGCCCGCAAGGCGATGGAGTTCCTGCCGGGACTTCCCGGGATCATGCGGGCCAACCGGGCGTTCTTACGGCGGGCCGTGCGCTACGCCGCCGAGGAGGAGGGCATAGCCCAGTTCCTCGACATCGGCTCCGGCATCCCCACCTTCGGCAACGTGCACGAGGTGGCCCAGCGCAGCCGGCCCGGCGCGCGCGTGGTCTACGTCGACCACGACCCGGTGGCCGTCGCGCACAGCCAGGCGGTCCTGGCCGGGAACGAGGACGCGGACGTCGTCGCCGCCGACCTCCGCAAACCCGCGGAGATCCTCTCCAGCGCCCCGGTGGAGCGGCTCCTCGACCTGAACCGGCCGGTGGCGCTCCTGCTCGTCGCGGTACTGCACTTCGTGGAAGACGCGGACGACCCGTACGCGGCCGTCGCCGGGCTGCGCGACGCGCTCGCCCCCGGCAGCCTGCTCGTCCTCACCCACGCCTCCTTCGACGGTGCCCCGTCGCTCGCCGCGCGCGGCGACGGCGCCGCAGGCGTGTACCGGGACATCCGCAACCCGCTGATCATGCGCTCGCGCGAGGACGTCGCGCGGTTCTTCGAGGGGTACGACATGGTGGAGCCCGGAGTGGTGGCGATGGGGCGGTGGCGGCCCGAGGCGGCGGAGGACGACGACCCGTACGCGTTCTCCGGCCTCGCCGGCGTGGGGCGTACAGCATGACCGCGGAGCCGGGCGGGCCGGAGGACAGACTGCGCCGGTTCGCGACGATCTGGAGCCGCGCGGTCTACCCGGTGGCCTCCACCTCGTCCACCCGGCCGGAGTTCGAGCGGGAACTGCTGCCGCTGGCCCGCCGGCTGCGCGAGGTCCTGCGGGCCCGCGGCTTCGACGCGCCCGAGGCCCGCGCGGTCGGCGCCGCCCTCGTCGACGCCCACTGCACCGACCCCGACACCCTCGCCCGCACGCTGGACTGCGTCGACGCCTACCTGGTGCTGTACTGCGCGGAGGAAGGCGACCCCGAGCACCTGCGGGCCCGTTCGGCCCGGTTGCAGCACGCCGTGGCGGCCGGGTTCGCCGCCGCGCTGCGCGAGAGGACCCTGGCCGAACAGGAGGCGATCGCCCAGGCCGCGCTGAAGGCGCAGGGCGTGGTGGCCGAGGCGCTGCACGCCAGCGAGGCCCGCTTCCGGGCGGTCTTCGAGGGCGCGGCCATAGGCATCGGCATCGCCGACCTGGAGGGCAACATCCTCCAGGTCAACGGGGCGCTCACCCGCATGTTCGGCCTCAGCGACACGGGGCTGCGCGCCCGCCGGGTCCGCGACTGGACCCACCCCGACGACGCCCCGCAGACCTGGCGGCTCCACGACGAGCTGGTGCGCGGCGAACGCGAGCATTACCACGTGGAGAAGGCTTTCTACCGGCCCGACGGCACCGTCCTGTGGACCAACCTCACCGTCTCCCTGCTGCGCGACGCCGACGGCAGCCCGCAGTACCAGCTCGCGCTGATGGAGGACACCACCGAACGCCGGCTGCTCAACCTGCGGCTGCGCTACGAGGCCACGCACGACGCGCTGACCGGCCTGCCCAACCGCAGCTTCTTCTTCGAACGCCTGGAGAAGGCCCTCGCGGCCGGCCCCGGCCACCGCTTCGGCCTGTGCTACCTCGACCTCGACGGTTTCAAGACCGTCAACGACAGCCTCGGCCACGCGGCCGGCGACCGGCTGCTGGTCGAGGTCGCCGACCGGCTCCAGGCGTGCGCCACCGCGCCCGGCGAGATGGTGGCCCGCCTCGGCGGCGACGAGTTCGTCGCCCTCACCGCCGGACCCGACACCGGGCCCGGCGTCGACGCCCTCGCCACCCGCATCATGAACGCGCTGCTGGCGCCGATCAGCGTCGACGGCCGGGAGCTGACCGTGCGCGGCAGCATCGGCGTCGTCGAGGGACCGGCGGGGGAGCGCAGCCCGGCGGAGGTGCTGCGCAGCGCCGACATCACCATGTACCGGGCCAAGTCGGCCGGCGGCAACCGCTACGAGCTGGCCGACCCGGAGGCCGACGCGCGGGTCATCACCCGGCACGGACTGACCACCGCGCTCCCGGCGGCGCTGGAGCGGGGCGAGTTCTTCATCGAGTACCAGCCGCTGGTGCACCTCGGCGACGGCGGGGTGCGCGGCGCCGAGGCGCTGGTGCGCTGGCTGCACCCGCAGCACGGGGTGCTCGGCCCCGACCGGTTCATCCCGCTCGCCGAGCACACCGGACTGATCGTGCCGCTCGGGCGCTGGGTGCTGGAGCAGTCCGTACGCCAGGCCCGCACCTGGCGGGAGCGGTACGGCACCGGCGGGGCGCCCGCCCCGCTGCGCATCAACGTCAACCTCTCGCCCTGCCAGCTCACGCACCCCGGGCTGGTGCGGGACACCGTGGAGATCCTGGAGCGGGCGGGCGTCGAACCCGACGCGCTCTGCCTGGAGGTGACCGAGTCGGCGCTGATCGGCGCCGACGACGACCTGCTCAAGCCGCTGCGCCGGCTCGCCGAGATGGGCGTCGACATCGCCCTGGACGACTTCGGCACCGGCTACTCCAACCTGGCCAACCTGCGCCGGCTGCCGGTGAGCATCCTCAAGCTGGACCGCTCCTTCACCCAGAGCATGCAGCGGTTCCCGGCCGACCCCGTCGACCTCAAGATCGTCGAGGGGATCGTGGCGCTCGCCCACAGCCTGGACCTCACGGTGACCGTGGAGGGCGTCGAGACCGGCGCGCAGGCCGAGCAACTGCGGGTCCTGGGCTGTGACACGGCCCAGGGCTGGTACTACGCCCGTCCCGGCCCGCCGGAACGGCTGCACGACCTGGCCCTGGTCGACGCGACGGCCTGACCACCGGGTCCCGCGGGGCCCGACCGCCCGGTCGTGCGGGCCCTGACCGCCGGGTCCCGCGCGGCCGGGGCGTCCGGTCGCGCGGGACCCGGTCCCCACGGCGCCGCCACGCCGGGGGGGCCGGGGCCCCGCGCCGCCCGCCCGGCCCGGCGGGGTCAGCGTTCGAGCAGCATCCGCTGGAGCTCCCGGGCCGCGCGCGGCGGTGCCACGTCGCTGCGGTGGGCCAGCGCGATCGTCCGGTACAGCCCCGGCCGGGCCAGCGGGGTGACCCGCAGCCCCCGCCCCGCGCGGGTGGCCACCATCCGCGGCACCACCGCCACCCCGAGCCCCGCCCGGACGAAGCCCAGCACCGCGTCCATCTCCCCGCCCTCCACCGCGAAGTCCGGCTCGAAGCCCTCCGCGCGGCACGCCGCCACGGTCAGTTCCCGCAGGTCGTAGCCGTGCCGGAACATCACCATGCGCTCGCCCTCCAGATCGGCGATCCGCACCGCCCGCCGCCCCGCCCCGGGCGCCGGCGCCTCCGGCGACGACACCACCACCAGGTCCTCCCGCAGCAGCTCCACCGTGGTCAGCGCGGGGGACGCGGTCGGCAGCGGCAGGACCACCAGCGCCAGGTCGAGCGCCCCCCGGGCCAGCCCCCGCACCAGGTCGTGGGAGCCGCCCTCCTCGATCAGCAGGCGGATACCGGGATAGCGGTCGTGGAAGGCGCGGAGCACGTCCGGCAGCAGACCCGTGCACAGGCTCGGGGTGGCCCCCAGCCGCACCCGGCCCCGCCGCAACTGCACCAGTTCCTGCACCTCGTACCGGGCGGTGTCCGCGTCGGCGAGGATGCGCCGGGCCAGCGGCAGCAGCGCCTCCCCGGCGTCCGTGAGCGTGATGTTGCCCCGCGCCCGCAGGAAGAGATCGGCGCCCAACTCCCGCTCCAGCGCCTTGATCTGCTGCGACAGCGAGGGCTGCGCCACGTGCACGGCCTCCGCCGCCCGCGTGAAGTGCCGGGTCTCGGCCACCGCCACGAAGTACTGGAGCTGCTGCAACTGCATACCGCAATCATACGTTGCTGATAGGAAAGCCCTATGGAAACGACCGGGACCATGTCTTGGACCGATAGGCCCTGGTGCCCGTAACGTCCTGTGACATGGCTCTGGCAACGCGGACGGACCGACGGCCGTCCATGGCGCGCACCGTGTGGGACTCGACCGTCGGCAAGAAGACGGTGATGGCGGTCAGCGGACTCGTCATGCTCCTCTACCTGGTCGCCCACATGATCGGGAACCTGAAGATCTACTTCGGCGCCGAGGAGTTCAACCGCTACGCCCACTGGCTGCGCACGCTCGGCGAGCCGATCATGCACTACGAGTGGACCCTGTGGCTGGTCCGCGTCGTCCTGGTCGTCGCCGTGGTCGCGCACGCCGTCTCCGCGTACCAGCTCAGCCGCCGGGACATCAAGGCCCGGCCCAGCAAGTACGTGCACAAGAAGGCGCGGGCGAGCTACGCCACGCGCACCATGCGCTGGGGCGGGATCATCCTCGGCCTCTTCATCGTGTGGCACATCCTCGACCTGACCACCGGCACCGTGCACACCGGCGGCTTCGAGGCCGGCAAGCCCTACCAGAACGTCGTGGACACCTTCTCCACCTGGTACGGCAACGTCATCTACCTCGTCGCCATGCTCGCGCTCGGCCTGCACATCCGGCACGGCTTCTGGAGCGCCGCCCAGACCCTCGGCGCCGGCAGCCGCACCCGCGACCGCGCCCTGAAGACCGTCGCCAACGTCCTCGCGCTGCTGCTCACGGCCGGTTTCATCGCCGTGCCCGTGGGCGTCATGACCGGAGTGGTGAGCTGAAGATGACTTCCTACGCCGACTACACGACCGGTGCCCCGGTCACCGACACCAAGGCCCCCGGCGGACCGATCAACGAGCGCTGGGACACGCGCCGCTTCGAGGCGAAGCTGGTCAACCCCGCCAACCGGCGCAAGCAGACCGTCATCGTCGTCGGCACCGGGCTCGCCGGCGGCTCCGCCGGTGCCACCCTCGCCGAACAGGGCTACCACGTCGTCCAGTTCTGCTACCAGGACTCCCCGCGCCGCGCCCACTCCATCGCCGCGCAGGGCGGCATCAACGCCGCGAAGAACTACCGCAACGACGGCGACTCGATCCACCGCCTCTTCTACGACACCGTCAAGGGCGGCGACTTCCGCTCCCGCGAGTCCAACGTGCACCGGCTGGCGCAGATCTCCGTGGAGATCATCGACCAGTGCGTGGCGCAGGGCGTGCCCTTCGCCCGCGAGTACGGCGGCCTGCTCGACACCCGCTCCTTCGGCGGCGTCCAGGTCTCGCGCACCTTCTACGCCCGCGGCCAGACGGGCCAGCAGCTCCTGCTCGGCGCCTACCAGGCGCTGTCCCGGCAGATCGCGGCCGGCACCATCGAGATGCACGCCCGCACCGAGATGCTCGACCTGATCGTCGTCGACGGCCGGGCCCGCGGCATCGTCGCCCGCGACCTGGTCACCGGCAAGATCGACACCTACTTCGCGGACGCCGTGGTCCTCGCCACCGGCGGCTACGGCAACGTCTTCTACCTGTCGACGAACGCCATGAACTCCAACGCGACCGCCGTCTGGCGGGCGCACCGGCGCGGCGCCTACTTCGCCAACCCCTGCTTCACCCAGATCCACCCCACCTGCATCCCGCGCACCGGCGACCACCAGTCCAAGCTGACGCTGATGAGCGAGTCGCTGCGCAACGACGGCCGTATCTGGGTGCCGAAGCGCAAGGGCGACGACCGGCCGCCGAACGAGATCCCCGAGGACGAGCGCGACTACTACCTGGAGCGCATCTACCCCTCCTTCGGCAACCTCGTCCCCCGCGACATCGCCTCCCGCGCCGCGAAGAACGTCTGCGACGAGGGCCGCGGCGTCGGCCCCGGCGGCCAGGGCGTCTACCTGGACTTCGCCGACGCCATCGCGCGGATGGGCCGCGAGGCGGTCGAGGCCAAGTACGGCAACCTCTTCGACATGTACCAGCGCATCACCGACGAGGACCCCTACCGGGTGCCGATGCGCATCTACCCCGCCGTGCACTACACGATGGGCGGGCTCTGGGTCGACTACGACCTCCAGACCACCGTCCCCGGCCTCTTCGCCATCGGCGAGGCCAACTTCTCCGACCACGGGGCCAACCGGCTCGGCGCCTCCGCGCTGATGCAGGGCCTGGCCGACGGCTACTTCGTGCTGCCGGCCACCATCAACGACTACCTGGCCCGCAACCCGCACAAGGACGAGGTGGACACCTCCCACCCCCAGGTGCAGGAGGTGCTGGCCGAGACCGAGGACCGGCTCAACCTGCTGCTGTCCGTCGACGGCGACCGCACCCCGGACTCCTTCCACCGCCAGATCGGCGAGCTGATGTGGGAGTTCTGCGGGATGGCGCGTACCGAGTCCGGTCTGCGCAAGGCCCTGGAGTCGCTCCCGGCGATCCGCGAGGAGTTCTGGCGCCGCATCAAGGTGCCGGGCACCGGCGAGGAGTTCAACCAGTCGCTGGAGAAGGCCAACCGCATCGTCGACTACCTGGAGCTGGCCGAGCTGATGTGCCTCGACGCCCTGCACCGCTCCGAGTCCTGCGGCGGTCACTTCCGCGAGGAGTCCCAGACCGCCGACGGCGAGGCCGAGCGCAGGGACGACCGGTTCTCCTACGCCGCCGCCTGGGAGTTCACGGGTACGGGCGAGGCCCCGGCCCTGCACAAGGAAGACCTGGTCTTCGAGTACGTCCACCCCACTCAGCGGAGCTACGCATGAAGCTCACCCTGCGCGTCTGGCGGCAGAAGAACGCCGGCGCCGACGGTGCCATGTCCACGTACGAGGTGGACGGCATCTCGCCCGACATGTCCTTCCTGGAGATGCTCGACACCCTCAACGAGGAGCTGATCCTCAAGGGCGAGGACCCGGTCGCCTTCGACCACGACTGCCGTGAGGGCATCTGCGGCGCGTGCTCGCTCGTCATCAACGGCGACGCGCACGGCCCCGAGCGCACCACCACCTGCCAGTTGCACATGCGGTCCTTCTCGGACGGCGACACGATCGACATCGAGCCGTGGCGGGCCTCCGCCTTCCCGGTCGTGAAGGACCTCGTCGTCGACCGCTCGTCCTTCGACCGCATCATCCAGGCCGGCGGCTACGTCTCCGTGCCGACCGGTGCCGCGCCGGAGGCCCACGCCACGCCGGTGCCGAAGCCGGACGCCGACTTCGCCTTCGAGCACGCCGAGTGCATCGGCTGCGGCGCCTGCGTCGCGGCCTGCCCGAACGGCGCGGCGATGCTCTTCACCTCCGCGAAGATCAACCACCTCAACGTGCTCCCGCAGGGCGCCCCCGAGCGGGAGACCCGGGTGCTCGACATGGTGGCGCAGATGGACGAGGAGGGCTTCGGCGGCTGCACCCTCGCCGGGGAGTGCGCCACCGCCTGCCCGAAGGGCATCCCGCTCATGTCCATCACCAGCATGAACAAGGAGTGGCTGCGCGCCACCCGCAAGGTGGCCAAGCGCTAGGTGTACTGACCCTCAGCGCTGTTGACGCGGGCCCCAGCCCCCGGGGCCACGACAGTCGTTCGCCGGGAAGGTGCGGACGGGCGGGGCCGGGTGTGGTGCTCATTCCCGGCCCCGTCTCGCATTCCCGGACCGGCGTCGTTCAGCATCCCCTCACCCTCCCCTCATCCCGTCTCCCGGCCCAGGTCACGCGGACGCCAACCGGCAACGGAAGAACAGGAGCGACGGGACCGTACCCCACGGCCCGCCGCCCGCTGCCGCCGCACCGGCCCCCAGTCAGGAGACCCGCCATGACCGGCGTACTGGCCCTCGACCGTCCCCCGCAGCCCCCCGCGCCCACCCGCTACACCGTCTCCCTCGCCCGCGACGAGGAGGACGTACGGGCCGCGCAGCGGCTGCGGTACGACGTCTTCGCCGGGGAGATGGGCGCCCTGCTCGCCACCCCGCAGCCCGGACTCGACATCGACCCCTTCGACGCCCACTGCGACCACCTCCTGGTCCGCGAGGAGATCACCGGGCAGGTCGTCGGCACCTACCGGCTGCTGCCGCCCGAGCGCGCCGCCGTCGCCGGACGGCTCTACGCGGAGGGCGAGTTCGACCTCGCCCCGCTCGCCCCGATCCGGCCCGGCCTGGTCGAGGTCGGCCGGTCCTGCGTCCACCCCGACCACCGCGACGGCGCCGTCATCGGCCTCATATGGGCGGGCCTCGCCCGCTACATGGCCGAGCGCGGCCACGCCTGGCTCGCCGGCTGCTGCTCCCTCCCGCTCGCCGACGGCGGACGCGTCGCCGCCGCCACCTGGGAGCGGGTACGGGACCGGCACCTGGCCCCCGAGGAGTACCGCGTCCGGCCGCTGCTGCCCTGGCAGCCGCGGACCGCCGTGCCCGCCGGCCGCACCGACGTGCCCGCCCTGCTGCGCGGCTACCTCCGCCTCGGCGCCTGGGTCTGCGGCGAGCCCGCGCACGATCCCGACTTCGGCGTCGCCGACCTGTACGTCCTGCTGCCGATGAACCGGGTCGACCCCCGCTACCTGCGGCACTTCCTCTCGCTCCTCCCCGCCTGATGGACACCTGGTCGCCCACCGCGCCCTGCACCCCCGCCGCCTGCGTGCGCCGGGGAGCGGGCCCGGCGGCGCTCCCGCGCGCCCTGGCGCGGCTCGTCGCGGTCACCGCCGTGCTGGCCGCCGGAGCCGCCCTGGCGCCACTGCGCCGCCTCGTCCCGGACGCCTGGGTGCGGCGCTGGTGCCGGGCGCTGGTCCGCGCCGCCGGCGTCCGGGTCCGGATCAGCGGCGCCGCCGCGCCCGCCGGCGGGCTGCTGCTCGTCGCCGACCACGTCTCCTGGCTGGACATCCCGCTGCTCGCCGCCGTGCGCCCGGCCCGCATGGTCGCCAAGAGCGAGATCCGCCGCTGGCCGGTGGCGGGGGCGCTCGCCGCGCGCGCGGGCACCCTCTTCATCGAGCGGGACCGGCCGCGCGCCCTGCCCGGCACCGTCGCCCGGATCGCCGGGGTACTGCGCGCGGGGGCCGCCGTCGCGGTCTTCCCCGAGGGCAGCACCTGGTGCGGCCTCGCCCGGGGGCGCTACCGCCGGGCCGTCTTCCAGTCCGCCCTGGACGCCGGGGTGCCGGTCCAGCCGGTCCGCGTCCGCTACCGCACCGGCGCCGGGGCGACCGCCACGGCCGCCGCGTTCGTCGGCGAGGACACCCTGCTCGCCTCCGTCTGGCGGGTGGTCTCGGCGCGGCACCTGAGCGCCGAGGTGGACGTCCTCCCCGCCCTCCCGCCCGGCCGTCACCGCGACCGCCGCTCCCTGTGCGCGGCGGCCCGGTCCGGACACGCGGGGGTCCCGGCCGCCACGCTCGGTCATCACGGCGCGGCGGAGTCGCAGAATATGTGTCTTTTGTGACAGATGTTCCGTTTTCTTGTTGCCGATACGGACAACCGGAGGGCAGGCACCGGAAGGAGGGTGATGACAGATGATCACCCGTGAAGAGATCGCCAACGTTCTGGACCAGCCGGTCTACGACGGCGACGGCAACAAGATCGGCGACGCCAAGCACGTGTTCTTCGACGACATGACCGGGCGACCCGAGTGGGTGACCGTCAGGACGGGCCTCCTCGGCTCCAACGAGTCGTTCGTGCCCGTCCACGACGCCTCGCTCGTCCAGGACCACCTGGAGGTCCCGTACCGCAAGGACCAGGTCAAGGGCGCACCCAGCGTCGACGTCGACGCGGGCGGCCATCTGTCGGAGAGCGAGGAACACCGGCTCTACGACTACTACGGCATCAACTGGGACAGCGTGCTGAGCGAGGCCGAGCGGCCCGCCCCGGACGACACCACCGCCGCCGGGACCGCGGCCGGGACCGACACCGGCATGGACACCGGTACCGGCACCGGCATGGGCACCGGCATGGCCGCGGGCGCCGCCGGAGCGGCGGGCCTGGCCGGGACCGCGGACACCGCCGGACGCCGGGGCGAGGCCGGGCGGACCGGACCGGGCGACGACGCCATGACCCGCTCCGAGGAGCAGATACGCGTCCGGGTCGAGCGGCGCGAGAGCGGACGGGCCCGGCTGCGCAAGTACGTCGTCACCGAGGACGTCCAGCAGACCGTCCCCATCAGCCACGAGGAAGTCCGCGTGGAACGGGAGCCGATCACCGAGGCCAACCGCGAGGCGGCCCTGTCCGGGACCGACATCGGCGAGGCCGAGCACGAGGTCGTCCTGCACGAGGAACGCCCCGTGGTGGAGACCGAGACGGTCCCCGTCGAGCGGGTCCGGCTCACCACCGAGCAGCACACCGAGGAGGAGACCGTACGGGGCCGGGTGCGCAAGGAGCGGATCGAGGCGGAGACCATGTCCGACGAGGAAGGCGACACGTGGCGGGGCCGCGAGTGAGTGGCGGCGGCCGTCACCACCCCGGCACGCGCCGGTGAAGGCGCTTCACCGGCGCGTGCCGCCGTCCGCCAGCGCCCGCGCCAGATAGGGCGCCGTCGCGCTCTCCGCCGCCCGCGCCACCTCGGCCGGCGTCCCGGCCGCGACGATCCGGCCCCCGGCGTCGCCGCCGCCCGGACCCAGGTCGATCACCCGGTCCGCGCCCGCCACCACGCTCATGTCGTGCTCGACGACGACCACGGTGTGCCCGGCGTCGACCAGCCCGTGCACCTGGCCCATCAGCACCTCGACGTCGGCCGGGTGCAGCCCCGCGGTCGGCTCGTCCAGCAGGTAGAGCGTGTGCCCGCGCCGGCCCCGCTGCAACTCGTTCGCCAGCTTGACGCGCTGCGCCTCCCCGCCGGACAGCTCGGTCGCGGACCGGCCCAGGCGCAGGTAGCCGAGGCCGACCGCCAGCAGCGCGGACAGACCGCGCGCCACCGCCGGCCGGTCGGCGAAGAACACCGCCGCCTCCTCCACCGTCAGGTCGAGCACCTGGGCGATGTTCCGCCCCCGGTACGCCACCTCCAGCGTCGCCGGTTCGTAGCGCGCCCCGCCGCAGTCCGGGCAGGGCGCGTACGTGCTCGGCAGGAACAGCAGCTCCACGCTGACGAACCCCTCGCCCTGGCAGGTCTCGCAGCGCCCGCCGGAGGCGGTGTTGAAGGAGAACCGGCCGGCGCCCCAACCGCGCTCGCGGGCCGCGTCGGTGTCGGCGAAGAGCCGGCGCACCACGTCGAACAGCCCCGTGTACGTGGCCAGGTTGGAGCGCGGGGTGCGCCCGATGGGTTTCTGGTCGACGCGGACCAGCCGTCCCACGCCCGGCAGGTCCTCGGTGATCGCGCCGATGAGCGTCGACTTCCCGGAGCCCGACACACCGGTCACGGCGGTGAGCACGCCGAGCGGCACCTCGGCCCGCACCCCGCGCAGGTTGTGCCGGGTCACCGGGCCCACCGTCAGCGTGCCCCGGGCCTCGCGCACCGGCCGGGCGGGCGCGGTCCGGCCGCCGAAGAGGTACCGGGCCGTCGCCGACCCCGCCGCCTGGGCCAGCCCGTCCACCGGGCCGCTGTACAGCACCCGGCCGCCGTGCTCCCCCGCCCCCGGGCCGACGTCGACGATCCAGTCGGCCGCGCGGACCACGCCGAGGTGGTGCTCGACCACGAACACCGAGTTCCCGGCCGCCTTCAGCCGCTCCAGGATCGTCAGCAGCGCCTCCGTGTCCGCCGGATGCAGCCCCGCCGACGGCTCGTCGAGGACGTAGACCACGCCGAACAGCCCCGAGCGCAACTGGGTCGCCAGCCGCAGCCGCTGGAGTTCGCCCGCCGACAGCGACGGCGCCGGCCGGTCCAGGCTCAGGTAGCCGAGGCCCAGTTCGACGATGGGCGCCACCCGGGAGACGAGGTCGGCGGTGAGCACCCGCGCCGTCTCGCCCTCGGTGGGCAGCACGCCGGTGAGGTCCGCGAGCGGCAGCGCGGCCAGCTCGGCGACGGTCCGCCCGCCGACGGTCACCGCCAGCGCCTCCGGCCGCAGCCGGGCCCCGCCGCACACCGGGCAGGGCTCGCTGGTCAGATGGCGCTCCGCCCGCGCCCTGAGCGCCGCGCTCCGGGACTGCGCGAAGGTCTTCAGGACATGGCGGCGGGCACTGGTGTACATCCCCTGGTACGGGCGCTGGACGCGGCCCGCCTCCCGGACCGGGTGCACCGTCACCACCGGCTGCTCGTCCGTGAACAGGATCCACTCCCGCTCCCGCGCCGGCAGCTCCCGCCAGGGCCGGTCCACGTCGTGGCCGAGCGCGTCCAGGACGTCCCGCAGGTTCTTGCCCTGCCAGGCACCCGGCCAGGCCGCCACGGCACCCTCGCGGATCGAGAGCGACGGGTCGGGGACGAGCGACTCCTCGGTCACGCGGTGCACCCGGCCCAGCCCCTCGCACTCCGGGCACGCCCCGGCCGCCGTGTGCGGGGAGAAGGCGTCCGAGTCCAGCCGCGGCGCCCCCGGCGGATACGTCCCGGCGCGCGAGAAGAGCATCCGCAGCGAGTTGGAGAGGGTGGTGACCGTGCCGACCGAGGAGCGCGAGGTCGGCGCCGCCCGGCGCTGCTGGAGCGAGACGGCGGGCGGCAGGCCGGTGATCTCGCCCACCTTCGGCGCCCCCACCTGCTGGATCAGCCGGCGCGCGTAGGGGGCGACCGACTCGAAGTAGCGCCGCTGCGCCTCCGCGTAGACGGTGCCGAAGGCCAGCGAGGACTTGCCGGAGCCCGACACCCCGGTGAAGACGGCCACGACGTCGCGCGGGACGTCGACGTCCACGCCCTGGAGGTTGTGCTCACGGGCGCCGCGCACCCGGACGTAGGGGTCGTGGGGGCTGTGCATGGGGGCTCCGTACGGGGTGGGGTCGGGTGCGGTCGGGCGGGCGGGGGCTCGGTCGGCGACGGAGGACGGAGGAGGACAGGGGGCGGAGGACGGAGGGCGGAGGACGGGGGCGGAGGTCACGGTGGTCGCCGTCGCGGAGGGCCGTGACGCTCCGTCGTCATCGTCCGCCGTCCGCGCCCCCGGGACAAACCGCGGCGTCCCGCGCCGGGCCGGCTCCGACGATCCGGGCCAGCCCGCGGTAGGAGTCCAGCAGGGCCGTCCGGTCGTACGTACTCGTCGTCACCAGGACCTCCTGGGCGCCCGTGGCGCGCAGCAGCGCCTCCAGCTCCCGCGCGACCTGCTCCTCGGTGCCCGCGATGTGCCCCTGGAGACCGGCGTCGTACAGCTCGCGCTCCTTCGCGGTCATCGTGCGGGCCTCGACCGCCTCGGGCGGGGCGAGCGGCGGGAAGGAGCCGCGGGTGCGGGCGTGCGCCATCGACCACGCCTCCGGCACCAGCAGCCGCCGCGCCTCCTCGGGCGTCCCGGCCACGGCGACGGTCCCCGACACGACGACGTACGGCTCCGCGCTCCAGGGGGAGGGGCGGAACCCGGCGCGGTAGCGCTCGATGCCGCGCAGCATCCGGTCCCGGCCGCGCAGGTCCCCGATGACCATCGGCAGCCCCGCCCGCGCGGCCACCTCCGCGCCCTCGCCCATCGCCAGCACGAACGGCGGGACGCGCAGCCCCTCGGCGGGGCGGGCCCGCACGCCCGTGGGGGAGGTGCCCCGGAACCAGCCCAGCAGCTCCGCGAGCTGTCCCTCGAAGTCCTCCGCGTCCTCCTTGTCCCGGCCCAGCGCCCGGCGCACCCCGTCGGTGAAGCCCACCGAGCGGCCGAGCCCCATGTCGATCCGCCCCGGGAAGAGCGACTCCAGCACGCCGAACTGCTCGGCGACGACCAGCGTCCGGTGGTTGGGCAGCATCACGCCCCCGGTACCGACCCGGATGCGGCGGGTCGCCCCGGCCACGGCGGCGGCCAGCACGGTCGGCGCCGAACCGGCCACCCCGGGCACCCCGTGGTGTTCCGCCACCCAGAAGCGGTGGAAGCCGAGCCGTTCCGCCTCCCGGGCCAGCGCCACGGTGTCGCGCAGCGCCCGCGCGGCGTCGTGGCCCTCCCGGACGCGGGAACGGTCGAGGACGGAGAACGGGGTGGAGGCGATCACGGAGCTCACATCAGGTTCAACGCCCGCGCGCCGCCGGGATTCCCCGCGCCGTTCCGGGCTCGCCTACGGTGGGGGCGTGACCGACCGCCTCGCGCGCCCCCTGGCCGTGTTCGACCTCGACAACACCCTCGCCTCCACCGCGCACCGCCAGCACTTCCTGGAGCGCCGGCCGCGCGACTGGGACGCCTTCTTCGCCGCCGCGCCCGACGATCCGCCGCTCGCCGAGGGCATCGCCCTGGTGCGCGAGAGCGCCCGCGTCTGCGAGGTGGTCTACCTGACCGGGCGGCCCGAGCGCTGCCGGCGGGACACCCACGACTGGCTGTCCGCGCACGGACTGCCCGAGGGGCCCGTGCACATGCGGCGCGACGCCGACCGCAGGCCGGCCCGGCTCACCAAGCTGGAGGTGCTGCGCCGGCTCGCCCGTACCCGCGAGGTCCGGGTCCTCGTCGACGACGACGCCCTGGTCTGCGAGGACGCCCGCCGGGCCGGGTTCACCGTGGTCCGGGCGGACTGGGCGATCCCCTCGGCGGCACTGAGGGACGCGCAGGAACGCCAGGGCCGCACCTGACGGACCGGCGGGCCCGGCACGCCCCGGCCCCGTCCGGACGTCAGTCCTCGGTGCCCTCCAGGCGGAAGCCGACCTTCAGGCACACCTGCCAGTGCGCCACCTGCCCCTCCTCGATCTGGCCGCGCACCTGCGTCACCTCGAACCAGTCCAGGTTGCGCAGGGTCTGCGAGGCACGGGCGATCCCGTTGCGGACGGCCTGGTCGACGCCGTCGGGCGAGGTGCCGACGATCTCCGTGACCCGGTAGGTGTGGTTCGACATGCCGGTGCTCCCTTCCGCGCGGGCACGGCGGCGGCGGTCCCGCCCGCGCCGTACGTCACTCCACGGTGCCCCACCCCGGCGCCGGGCGCGAGGCGGCGACGGGGCGGCCGGCGGACCGGCCAAAGCGCCATGACCTTCGCATTGGTCTTGACCTTCCGATTGGTCCATACCAAAATCCCAGTCACCCGTTCGAGCCATTGGCTCGTCCCCCACGTCGGGTCTCCCTTCGCGTGCGCAGGACTCCGGTCCGCCCGCCGCCCCCCTGTCCGCCAGACAGAAAGACCCCCTCGTGAGACGTCGTCGCCTGCTCGCCCTTGTCTGTGTCTCCGCCTCCCTGCTCGGCGGCTGCGGCCTCATGTCCGAAGGCGGCGCCGACGACCGGCGTTCCGTGACCGTGTGGCTGATGAAGAACAGCGCCTCGCAGGACTTCCTGCGCCGCTTCACCGAGGAGTTCGAGCGCGAGCACCCGCGGCTCTCCCTCGACATCCGCATCCAGGAGTGGACCGGCATCGGCGAGAAGGTGCAGGCCGCGCTCAAGGCCGACGGCGGGGACGACGGCCCGGACGTCGTCGAGGTCGGCAACACCCAGGTCCCCCAGTACGCCGAAGGGGGCCGCCTCCAGGACCTCACACTGGAGGCCATGCGCGACTGGGGCATCCGCGAATGGCTGCCCGGCCTCGCCGAACCGGGCCAGTACATGTCCCAGCAGTTCGGCATCCCCTGGTACGCCGCCAACCGCGTCGTCATCTACCGCAAGGACCTCTTCGAGGAGGCCGGGATCGGCGAGCCGCCCCGCACCCGCGAGGAGTGGATCACCGCCACCGAGAAGCTCGACACCGCCGGCGCCCAGGGCATCTACCTGGCCGGACAGGACTGGTACACCCTCTCCGGCTTCATCTGGGACGAGGGCGGCGAACTCGCCCGGCAGGACGGCGGCATCTGGAAGGGCTCCCTCGACAGCGCCGCCGCCCTGCGCGGCATGGAGTTCTACCGCGAACTGCACGCCCTCGGCCGGGGCCCCGCCGACGCCGACGAGGAACACCCGCCGCAGGCCGGGGTCTTCGCCAAGGGACGGGTCGGCCAGATCATCGCCGTGCCCGGCGTCGCCCAGAGCATCGTGCGCGAGAACCCCGAACTCAAGGGCAAGCTGGGCTTCTTCCCCGTCCCCGGCAAGACCGCCGACCGGCCCGGCGCCGTCTTCACCGGCGGCTCCGACCTCGTCGTCCCCAAGAACACCGACAACCTGGAGGGCGCCGTCCAGGTGATCGAGGCCCTCGCCGGCGCCAAGTGGAACACCGAACTGGCCCGCGCCATGAACTACGTCCCCAACAAGGAGTCCCTCGCCGACGCCGTCGCCGGCGAGGAGGGCGTCGCGGCCATGGCGGCCGGCGCCGCACACGGCCGCGCCACCCCCGGCACACCCCGCTGGGGCGCGGTCGAGGCGGACAACCCGATCAAGGAGTACATGACCAAGGTGCTCACCGGCGGCGACCCCCGGGAGGAGGCCCGCCGTCACTCCGAGCGCATCACCGAACTGCTCGACCTCAACGCGCGCTGACGCGGCGGCGCGACACCCCGCGCCACCGCGTCCCCGGCCGGCCGGCTCAGCGCACCACGCTCAGCGACAGGGCGAACCGCCCCTCGCCGTCCGTCCACCAGTGGAACAACTCCAGCCCGGCCTCCGCGAGTTCGGCGCCCACCCCCTCGCGCCGGAACTTCGCGGACACCTCGGTCCGCAGCTCCTCCCCGGCGGCGAAGTGCACCGCCAGCCCGAGTGCGCCGACCTTCACCGTCTGCGCGGTGCGCGCCCGCAGCCGCATCTCGATCCACTCCCGTCCGGCGTCCCACAGCGCCACGTGGTCGAAGGCGTCGAGGACGAAGTCGGCGCCGAGTTCGCGGTTGACCACCGCCAGCACGTTCTTGTCGAACGCGGCCGTCACCCCGGCCGCGTCGTCGTACGCCCGCACCAGCACCCCCGGGTCCTTCACCAGGTCCGTACCGAGCAGCAGGGCGTCGCCGGGGGCGAGCATCGCCCGCACCGAGGCGAGGAACGCGGCGCGTTCGGCTGGCAGCAGGTTGCCGATGGTGCCGCCGAGGAACGCCACCAGACGCGGACCCGGCGTCACCGGCAGCGTCAGCGCCGAGGTGAAGTCGGCGAGCAGCGCGTGCACCTCAAGGCCGGGCCGCTCGGCCGCGAGCGCCCGCCCGGCCCCGGTCAGCGCGCTCTCGCTGACGTCCACCGGCACATAGGCGCGCAGCGCGGTGAGCGCGTCGAGCAGGTACCGCGTCTTCTCCGAGGAACCCGAGCCCAGTTCCACCAGGGTGCGGGCGCCGGTCGCGGCGGCGATCTCCCCGGCCCGGTCCGCGAGGATCTCGCGCTCGGCCCGGGTGGGGTAGTACTCGGGGAGCGCGGTGATCTCCTCGAACAGCTCGCTGCCCCGGGCGTCGTAGAACCACTTGGGCGGCAGCCACTTCGGGGTCGCGGTCAGACCCCGCAGGACGTCGGCGCGCAGCGCCGCCTCCGTGGCGTCCTCGGGCAGCGTGCGGGTGAGGCGGAACGGGCTCACGTACGGGACTCCTTCACGGCGGCGGACGGGGAGGCCGGGGCGGGCGCGGGCGCGGCGCCGCCCGGCTCCTCCAGCGGGGTGAGCCGCACCGTCGTGCGGCTCGCGACGAGCAGGGTGCGGTCGGGCACCTCCCGCCAGCGCGGGTCCTCGTCGTACGGCTCCGAGGCGACGACCGTGCCGCCGCGGGGCCGGGCCAGGTACCACAGGGTGTCGCCCCAGGCGGTGGCGGCGATCGCCTCGCCGTCGGTCAGCAGCAGGTTCAGCCGCGAGCCGGGGGCCGCCGCGGCGACCTCCCGGACCGTGTCCGCCAGGGCCCGGCCCGCCGTGTGACCGGGGCCGGTGCGCCGCCCGCCGGCCCCGGGGGTCGGCACGACGGCCGTGCCCCGCCCCGGCTCCCGCGCGGCCCCGGCGCGCAGCCGGTGCAGGACCAGCGCCCACACCAGCGCCGAGTCGTTGCGCGCCTCCAGCGACAGCAGTTCCCGCGTCGGCAGCAGCGCCGCCGCCCGCGCCAGCGAACCGGGCCAGCCGGTCACCGCGCCGTTGTGGCTGAACAGCCAGGTCCCGGCGGTGAACGGCGCCGCCGCGGCCTCCGCGTCCGCACCCGTCAAGGTCGCGTCCCGGACGGCCGCCAGCAGCGCCCGGGTGCGCACCACCCGGGCCAGGTCGGCGAAGGACTGGTCCGCCCAGATCGGCCCCGCGCGCCGGTAGCGGGCCGGCACCGGATCGTACGGGGCGTACCAGCCGACGCCGAACCCGTCGGCGTTGACCGTCCCGTACCGCTGCCGGCCGGGCGCCCAGGACTGGCGGTACAGCCCCTGCGGGGGCTCCACGAGCAGCCGGCCCAGCGGCTCGACGGGCCCCAGGTAGGCGATGTGACGGCACATCAGGCGACCTCCGCCGACCGGGCGGTGCGGAAACCGGAGAAGATCTGCCGCCGGACGGGAAGGTCCCAGTTGCGGAAGGTGCCGCGGCAGGCCACCGCGTCCACCGCGAACGAACCGCCGCGCAGCACCTTGTGCCCCGGCCCGAAGAACACCTCCGAGTACTCCCGGTACGGGAAGGCCCGGAAGCCCGGGTACGGGGCGAAGTCGCTCGACGTCCACTCCCACACGTCGCCGATCAACTGCCGTACCCCGAGCGGGGAGCGCCCCGCCGGATAGCTGCCCACGGGCGCCGGGCGCAGGTGCCGCTGGCCCAGGTTGGCGTGGTCCGGGCCCGGATCGGCGTCGCCCCACGGGAAACGGGCCGAGCGGCCGGAGGCCGGGTCGTGCCGGGCGGCCTTCTCCCACTCGGCCTCGGTGGGCAGCCGCCGCCCGGCCCAGCGGGCGTAGGCGTCCGCCTCGTACCAGCTCACATGGACCACCGGCTCCCCGGGCGGCACCACCTCCGTGACGCCGAAACGGCGCCGCAGCCACTGCCCGCCGTCCCGGCGCCAGTACAGCGGGGCGCTCAGCCCGTGCCGGCGGACGTGGTCCCACCCCTCGGGCGCCCACCAGCGCGGCTCCGTGTAGCCGCCGTCCTCGATGAACCGCAGGTAGGCCGCGTTCGTCACCGGCGTGGTGTCGAGGAAGAAGGCGTCCACCTCACGCCGGTGCGCGGGCCGCTCGTTGTCCAGCGCCCACGGCTCGGTGGAGGTGCCCATCGTGAACGGGCCGCCCGGCACCAGCACTTCGGCCGGCCCCGTGAACGGTTCCACCGGATCGGGGGCGGGCGCGGTCAGCGCGGGCGGGCCGGTGCGCAACTGGTGGGTGATGAGCATCGTCTCGTCGTGCTGCTGCTCGTGCTGGGCGACCATCCCGAAGGCGAAGCCCGCCTCGGTCAGCCGGCTCCCGCGGAACGCGGCGGCCTCCAGCACGTCCAGCGCGCGAGAGCGCACCTCGGCCGCGTACCGGCGGGCCTCCTCGGGCGGCAGCAGCGGCAGCCGGGGCCGTTCGGCGCGGGGGTGTTCGAAGGCGTCGTAGAGGCTGTCGATCTCGGGGCGGATCGCCTCCTGCCCGGCGACCGCCCGCAGCAGCCACAGCTCCTCCTGGTTGCCGATGTGCGCCAGGTCCCACACCAGCGGCGACATCAGTGGCGAGTGCTGCGCGATCAGGTCGGGCTCCTCGACGCAGCCGGTGAGCAGCGCCGTGCGGTCGCGGGCGGCGACGAGGGTGGCGAGGGCGCGTTCGCGCACCGCCTCGGGGTCGGTGACGGGGTCGGTCATGGGCGGATGTCCTTCCCGTGCGGATGACGGAGCGTGCCGTCGGGCCGGTCCAGCAGATCGTCGGCCGGGCACCGGCCGCGCACGACATAGCGGTCCAGATACCCCGTGACGGCGTCGGTCACGGCGGTGGTGGCGCCGAGCCGGGGCAGCGCGTCGATCGCCGCCGCGAAGCAGACGCCGGCCGCCTCCCGCAGCTCGGGGTCGGCGAGAGCGGCGCGTGCCGCGTCCCGCCACAGCGGATTGTGCGGGGCGGGCAGGCCGAGGGTGCGCTCCGTGAGGGGCTTCACCGCCCGGTAGGCGGTCTCGGACGCCTGCGGATCGTCGAACAGCGCCGCCGCCACGGCCAGCGGCACGATCCAGCCGTCGTCCCCGGGCTGCGCGTCGATCATGCGCAGCTCCAGGTGGCCGCGCGGCCGGACCGGCGGGAAGACCGTGGTCAGGTGGTAGTCGAGGTCGTCCCGGGTCGGCGCCCTGGGCGAGCGGGAGCGGGCCCACTCCCGAAAGCTCAGCCCCTCCGGCACCTGCCAGGGCCCCTCGTCCTCGGCGCGTACGCACATCACCGGGGCGTCCAGCACGTGCCGGGCCCACGAACGGCGCGGCGCGGCGTCCAGCGGTGCGCCGCCGGCCCGGCCGACACCGAGCTGCGTCCACCGGAGCTGCCGGGTGGAGCGCCAGCCGGTGGGCCGGCCGGCGACGACCGGGGAGTTGGCGAAGGCGGCCACCAGGACGGCGCCGAGGTGGTGCGCCAGCCACCAGCGCCGCACGTGCCCGAGCGGCCCCGGCTCCTCGTGGCCCGCGTCCACGCACACCTGCACCGAGGCCGAGGTGCACATCATGGCGCGGCCGGCCGGCCCGGTGCGGTCGAGGCACGCCTCCATGGCGTCGTAGCGAGGCCGGCGCAGATAGCGCCGGGGCGGGTGCCAGGGGTCGTGGCCGATGCCGACGAGGGCCAGTCCCTCCTCGCGCAGCACCGCGCGGACGGCGTCGAGGTCGGCGGAGACGGCGCCGACGCACTCCATGAGGGAGGTGGCGGGGAGCGAGCTGAGTTCGAGCTGGCCGCCGGGTTCGATGGTGAGGGCCGAGTTCAGGGACACGGTCCGCAAGGTCGCGTAGACCGCGTCGAGCCGGTCGTGGGGGACGGGGCGGCGGGGGGCGGCCCGGTCGTGGACGAGCCATTCCACCTCGACGCCGAGGCGCCGCGGTGGCCCGGTCTTGAAGCAGATGCCCTGGACCAGGGCCTCGGCCTCGGCCTCCCCGATGGCGGTGCGTGACCCTGCCGGGCCACGTAACGAATCTGACATGTCGGGATCTTCCTCCCTGAGATTCCACCAGCCCCGGCCCGGGGTCCGCCGGGCCGGAGTGGTGCGCTCACCCCAGCCAAGACCCTCGTGCCGCTCGGCACAAGGATGCGTATCGGGGCGATTCGCCTCGGTTCTCTCCATGGTTCCGCGAGGCTCCGGACGGTCCCGGCAGGGCCGGGTCCGGGGGGAATCCGGGGCACCGCCCCACCAGGATCACTCAGGTTTCCCGCGTGGGCACGGCGGACCGGTCCGGGCGGGAGCGCCGGGCGTGACCCCGGGCTCCGCGCTCCGGCCGGCCGGCGTCAGCTCCAGCCGTACCGCTGCCGCAGCCGGTCGCGGACGAGGCCGAACCGCATCCGGTCCAGGGCGCACGCCTCCCGCCGCATGCCGTCGTCGTGGAGCCGCAGCACCCGGTCCACGTCGACCCAGGAATCGCGCCCCGACCGGTCCCAGGGGCCGCTGCCGATCGGCACCCACTCCCGGTCGCCGTCGTGCCGCTTGCTGGAGAGCTGCACGGCCAGCACGGTCCCGGCGGGCTCGCGGGCGACGACCAGCACCGGCCGGTCCTTGCCCCGGCCGTCGTTCTCCTCGAAGGGCACCCATGTCCAGACGATCTCGCCGGGATCGGGGTCCCCGTCGTGCGCGGGGGAGTACTCGGTACGCACCCGGCCCACCTCGCGGGGGTCGGCCTCGGTGGTGGCGGCCGGGCCGTCGCGGCCGGGCACGTTCTCGTAGGGGTCTGACGTCTCAGGCATGAAGGCACTCACGGCCGTACGGTACGGGACACCGCCGTCCGGGTGATCAAGGTCCCCCCGCGGCGGTCCGGGACGCCCGCACCGCGCGCGGGCCGACCCGAGTGGCACCGCCCGCCCCGAACGGCCAGCATGCAACGCAGGACCACCGGACCCCACCCGCGACTCCCCGGACCGCAGGCCCGCCGCCCCGGCCCGCACGAGCGCAGAAAGCCGACGTCATGACCGAGAAACCCGCCGTGACCGTCCTGGGCACCGGCATCATGGGCGCCGCCATGGCCCGCAACCTCGCCCGCGCCGGACACTCCGTGACCGCGTGGAACCGCAGCCGCGCCAAGGCCGAACCGCTCGCCGCCGACGGCGTCCGGATCGCCGACACCCCCGAGGACGCCGTCCGGGGCGCCGACACCGTCCTGACCATGCTCTACGACGGCCCGGCCGCCCTGGACGTCATGCGCCGGGCGGCGCCCGGACTGCGGCCCGGCGCGGCGTGGGTGCAGTCGGCCACCGCCGGTATCGACGCCATCGGCGAACTGGCCGATTTCGCCCGCGCCCACGGCCTGGTCTTCTTCGACGCCCCCGTGCTCGGCACGAAGGAGCCCGCCGAGGCGGGCCGGCTCCTCGTCCTCGCCGCCGGGCCCACCAAGGTCCGCGACGCGGTCACGTCCGTCTTCGACGCCATCGGCTCCCGCACCGTGTGGACCGGCGAGGACGGCGCCGCCGGCAGCGCCACCCGGCTCAAACTCGTCGCCAACAGCTGGCTCATCGCCGCCACCAACGCCCTCGGCGAGATCCTCGCCCTCGCGGGGGCGCTGGAGGTGGACCCGGACCGCTTCTTCGACGCCATCTCCGGCGGACCGCTCGACATGGGCTACCTGCACGCCAAGGCCAAGCTGATCCGCGACGGCGCCCTGTCGCCGCCCCAGTTCGCGGTCGCCACCGCCGCCAAGGACGCCCGCCTCATCGTCGAGGCCGGCACCCGCCACGGGCTCCGCCGCGACGTCGCCGAGGCCGGCGCCGGGCGCCTGGAACGGGCCGCCCGGCAGGGCCACGGCGACGAGGACATGGCCGCCTCCTACTACGCCAGCTTCGACGGCGGCCCCTCCCGCTGAACACGACCCCCGCCCGGCACCGGACACGGCTTCCGCCTCGGCGCCGGACATGACTCCTACCCGGCGCCGGAAACGCCCCCGGCCCCGGCGCCGGAAACGCCCCCCGCCCCGGCGCCGGACATGACTCCCGCCCCGGCGGGGAAGCGGGAGAACGGAAGACCGGACCGACCAGCCACCACACCGGGAGGAACCCCCATGTCCAGGCCGCCGCTGCCGCCCGAGGCCGTCGCCCTGCTGCGCCGCCCCAACCCCTGCGTCATGGCCACCCTCCGCTCCGACGGCGCCCCCGTCTCCACCCCCACCTGGTACCTGTGGGAGGACGACGGCCGGGTCCTGGTCAACCTCGACGAGGGCCGCGTACGCCTCGGGCACCTGCGCCGGGACCCCCGGGTGACGCTCACCGTGCTCGACGCGGACTCCTGGTACACCCACGTCACCCTCATCGGCCGCGTCGCCGAACTCCGCGACGACACCGGCCTCGTGGACATCGACCGGCTCTCCCTCCACTACGGCGGCAAGCCCTACCCCGTACGGGACCGGAGCCGGGTCAGCGCCCTCGTCGAGGTCGAGCGCTGGCACGGCTGGGGCTCCCTGAAGGACAGCGACCAGGCGTCGGGGTGAGCCGCGGGCCGGGGGCGGTACGGCCCGACCCCGGGTTGCCGTGGTGGCCGCCGGGTACCCGGCGGCCATGAAGTGGCGACAGGTGCAGGACGGCCCGTCGGCCGTGTACGTGGTGGTGCTCGACCCCGGCGAGGAGGCCGTCGACCGGCTCACCGCCTTCGCCCGGGACCGGTCGCTCGGCGCCTCCCAGGTGACCGCGGTGGGCGCCTTCTCCCAGGCGGTCGTCGGCTGGTTCGACCGGGCGGAGCGCGACTACCGCCCCCTGCCCGTCGGCGAGCAGTGCGAGGTGCTGTCGCTCCTCGGGGACGTCGCCGTCGGCCCCGGCGGACCCGTCCCGCACCTGCACGCCGTCCTCGGACTCCCCGACGGCACCACCCGCGGCGGCCACCTGCTCTCCGGCCGGGTCTGGCCGACCCTGGAGGTCATCGTCCGGGACAGCCCCGCCGAACTCGCCAAGACCCACCGCCCCGACCTCGGCCTCGCCCTGATCGACCTCGGCTGAGCGGCGCCGGGGCGGTTTACCGGGCCGGGTACGGGCTACGCGGCCCGCACGAAGTCCCACGGCAGCCCATCCACGGAGGCCCCCATGACACGGCGGATACGGGACGTGATGTCACCGGCGGCATCGGCCGTCGAACCCATGACCACGGTGGCGCGGGCGGCCCTGCTGATGCGCGAGGAGGACGTCGGGGACCTCCTGGTCACCTACGACTGCGACCTGTTCGGCGTGGTCACCGACCGCGACATCGTGCTGCGCGCCGTCGCCGAGGGCCGCGACCCCGGCACCACCACGGTCGGCGCGGTCTGCACGCCGCCGCCCGTGGTGACCCTCGCCCCCGAGGACACCACCGACCACGCGGCCGACCTGATGCGGCGCCACGCCGTCCGCCGGCTCCCGGTGGTGGAGCGGGGCGGCGTCCCGGTCGGCGTCGTCTCCCTCGGCGACCTCGTCGTCTCGGAGGACCCCGGCTCGGCGCTGGCGGACATCAGCAGGGCCGCCCCCGACCACTGACGGAGGAACCATGAGCGACCGACGCCCCCACGGCGCCACGGACCCGGTACCCCGCGCCCGCTCCGGCGTGATCGGCCGCCGCTTCCCGCGCACCGGCACCGAGCCGGTCACGGCGCAGAGCCCGCTCGGTCTGCGCCTGCTGCTGTCCGCCGTCTTCCTGCCGCTCTTCGTGGCGGGCGCCGCCTACTTCGCGGTGTGGGCCGCGGACTCCGGTGCCCGTGACACCCCGAGCCGCGGGGCCCTCGTCGTCTTCGCCATCGTGTGCGCGGCGCTCGCCCTGCTCGCCGCGGCGGATCTGATGGTCGTCCTGCGCCGTCTGCGCCGCGAACGCGGCACCCCCTCGCCCTCGCCCTGAGCCGGGCGGGGCCGGGCGGGGCCGGACGGGGGCTCGTGCGGTGTTCGCGCGGGGGCTCGGGGAGTCCCGCGGAGTCTCACGGGGTCTCACGGGTCCGTACACAGACCGGACGGGTCCGTACACAGACCGGACGGGACCGTACACAGACCGGACGGGTCCGTACACACGCCGGACGGGACCGTGGGGCGGTGCGCCGCGGTCCCGTCCGGCACGGGGCGTCGGGGTGCCGGTCAGGCGGCGACGGTCTCGGCGGCGTGGCCGTGCAGGCGGGCGACCACCTCGGAGAGCTGCCCCGCGACCTCGGCGTCGTCGGCCGGGTGGGTCTCGGCGAAACGGGTCACCGAGCTGGGGATGGACAGCTTGACGTCGTCGAGGACCTTGCCGCCGGCGATGCCCACGGCCTTGCGGGTCTCGTCCTGCGCCCACACGCCGCCGTACTGGCCGAAGGCGGTGCCGATCACGGCGACGGGCTTGCCGCCGAAGGCGCCGGCGCCGAACGGGCGGGACAGCCAGTCGATGGCGTTCTTCAGGACGGCCGGAATGGTGCCGTTGTACTCGGGCGAGAAGAGCAGGAAGGCGTCGGCGGAGCCGGCGACCTCGCGCAGGCGGGCCGCGGCGGCCGGTACCTGGCCCTCGACGTCGAGGTCCTCGTTGTAGAAGGGGATGTCGGCCAGCCCCTCGTACACCTGGACCTCCGCGCCCTCGGGGGCGAGCCCGACGGCGGCCTCGGCGAGCTGACGGTTGTGCGAACCGGCGCGAAGGCTGCCGACGAGCGCAAGGATGCGGACAGACATGAGTCACTCCCAGGGGACTGCTGAAACATGGCGACAATGATCCGGACCGAGGTCCGTTTAACTTTCTAGCATCTTAAGCGGACCAGGGTCCAGTTTCTTCCCGATGCTTTACGCTGGCTTCATGTCCGCCGCCCTGTCGCCCTCTTCCGAGCCCCGGGACGCCGACCACCCCGAGGCCGAGCTGCTACGGCTCGGCGCCCTGCCCCCGGCGGACGAGCCCTGCCTGCGCGCCGACGCCGCGCGCAACCGCGCCCGGCTGCTGGAGGCCGCCGCCCGGCTGGTGGCCGAGCACGGCGCGGCCGGCCTCACCATGGAGGCGGTGGCCACGGCGGCCTCGGTGGGCAAGGGCACCGTCTTCCGCCGCTTCGGCGACCGCACCGGCCTGCTGACGGCACTGCTCGACCACTCCGAGAAGAAGTTCCAGGCCGCGCTGCTCGCCGGGCCGCCCCCGCTCGGCCCCGGAGCGCCGCCGGAGGCACGCCTGCGGGCCTTCGGCCGCGCCTCGCTGCGCCGCTGCGTGGACGGACTCGCCCTCCAGCTCGCCGCCGAGCCGGTCCCCGAGCGCCGCTACACCTCCCCGCCCCGCCGCTTCCTGCGCGGACACCTCGTCCTGCTGCTGCGGGAGGCCGCCCCGGACGCGGACGCGGAGATCCTCTCCCACACGCTGATGGCCCACCTCGACCCGGCCCTCGTCCACCACCTCACCGCGCAGTGCGGCATGCCCCTGGAGCGGCTGGAGGCGGGCTGGCTGGATCTCGTCGCCCGCGTGACCCGCACCCCGTACGAGGAGGAGGCGCCGGCGCCCGAGCCCGCCGGAGGCCGCGAGGAGCCGCCCGGCTGCTCCGAGCAGGACGGCTGTCTCCTCCCGCCCTGCTGAGCGGCGCCCCGCGCACCGGCCCCGCCGACCGCCCCCGCGCATCGCACCGGACGGGTGAACGACCCCCGGAAGAGGCCGAGTTCACCCACCCGGCCCCGGGTCCGCCCGGCTCTGCCAAGATGCCGTACGTCATGGTGCAGATTCCGAGAACACCCGACCCCGCGCCCCCGGCGCCGCTCCCCGTCCCCACGAGCACCGACGTGGCCCGCCGGGCCGGCGTCTCCCGCGCGACCGTCTCCTACGTCCTCAACGGCAGCGGCACCGTCCGGATCAGCGAACCGACCCGCCGCCGCGTCCAGCAGGCCGCCCGGGAACTCGGCTACGTCCCCCACGCCGCCGCCCGCGCCCTGCGCTCGGGGCACAGCCGCATGGTCCTGGTGACCGCCCCCTCCTACCCGGCCGGACCGATCTACCACCGGTTCCTCGACGAACTCCAGTGGGCGCTCGGCCGGCTCGGCTACACCGTCGTCCAGCACGGCACCGCCCCCCGCCACGGCGCCCGCGGTCCTTACAGCGACGACGCCGCCCGCACCTGGGCCGAACTCCGCCCGGTCGCCGTCCTGGTGCCCGGCTCCGGCCTGCGCCCCGACGCCGTCGACCTGCTCAGACGCTCCGGCGCCCGCGCCGTCCTCACCCTCGGCCCGGAGACCGTCCCGGGCGCCCACGCCCTGCTCACCGACCACGAGGCCGTCGGCCACCGCGCCGGCCGCCACCTCCACGACCGCGGACGGCGCCGCATCGGCGTCGTCGTCCCCACCGAACCCGGCCACGAGGTCTTCGCCACTCCCCGCCTCGCCGGTGTCCGCCGCGCCGTCGCCGGCACCACCGCCACCGTCACCGAACTGCCCCTCGCCTACGCCGAGGGCGACGCCGCCCGGCTCGCCGCCGACTGGGGCCCGCTCGGCCTCGACGCGGTCTTCGCGTACAACGACGAGTACGCCATGCTGCTGATGCGCGCCCTCCAGGACGAGGGCCTGGGCGTCCCCGAGGACGTCGCCCTGCTCGGCGCCGACGACCTGATGCTCGGCCGCCTGCTGCGGCCCCGCCTCAGCACCGTCCACCTGGAACTGCCCTCCGGCCGGGACCTCGCCGCCCTCGTCGACCGCGCGGTCCGCGACCCCGCCGCCCCACCCGAACGGCACACCGTGCTGGGCGCCCAGGTGGTCCACCGCGAGTCGAGCTGACGCGGGGAGCGGGCGGGGTCCGTACGACGAAGGCCGTACGGCGAAGGCCCGGTGCCGTACGGGCCCCGACGTGAGCGGGCCGGGTGGGCGGCGTCTCCCGCCGTCCACCCGGCCCGTACGACCCGCTCCGAGGGCGTGCCTCAGCCCGCCTGCCCGTCGGTGCCCGCCTGCCCGGCCTGCGCCTGCTGCTCCGCCACCGACTTGCGGACCTCGTCCATGTCCAGCCGCCGGGCCTGCCCGATCACGTCGGTCAACGCCTCCTCCGGCAGCGCGCCCGGCTGCGCGAACACGGCCACCTGATCCCGGACGATCATCAGCGTCGGGATCGACTGGATGCCGAAGGCCGCGGCCAGCTCCGGCTGCGCCTCGGTGTCCACCTTGCCGAACACCAGGTCGGGGTTCTGCTCGGCGGCCTTCTCGTAGACCGGGGCGAACTGACGGCACGGGCCGCACCAGGACGCCCAGAAGTCGATCAGGACGAACTCGTTGTCCGTGACCGTCTGGTCGAAGTTGTCCTTCGTCAGCTCCACGGTGCTGCTCATGACGTCATCCCTCTTCCTGTGGTCGGTCCCCGCCGTCGGCGGAAGCCGTCCGCACAACGCGGCCGAACCGGTGGCTATTCCGCGCACGTACCCCTGTGGCCGGGCCGCACACCACCCCCCACACTGGCCCCATGACGCAAACGGAATCCAACGCGTACGACGTCGTCGTGATCGGCGCGGGCCCCGTGGGCGAGAACGTCGCCGACCGCACCCGCGCGGCCGGACTCTCCACCGCGATCGTGGAGAGCGAGCTGGTCGGCGGCGAATGCTCCTACTGGGCCTGCATGCCCAGCAAAGCCCTGCTGCGCCCCGTCATCACCCGCGACGACGCCCGCCACACCCCCGGCCTGGACCGGGCGGTCCGCGGCCCCCTCGACACCACCGCGGTCCTCGCCCACCGCGACGACTTCACCTCGCACTGGAAGGACGACGGCCAGGTCGCGTGGGTCGAGGGCATCGGCGCCGACCTGTACCGAGGACAGGGCCGGCTCGCCGGACCCCGCACCGTGGAGGTCACCGGGCCCGGCGGCGCGGCCCTCACCCTCACCGCCCGGCACGCGGTGGCCGTCTGCACCGGCAGCCGCGCCGCCCTCCCCGGCCTGCCCGGACTCGACGCCGTACGCCCCTGGACCAGCCGCGAGGCCACCAGCGCCCGCAGCGCGCCGGGCCGGCTGATCGTGGTCGGCGGCGGGGTCGTCGCCGTCGAGATGGCCACCGCCTGGCAGGCCCTCGGCGCCCGGGTGACGCTCCTGGTGCGCGGCAAGGGGCTCCTCGCCCGCATGGAGCCGTTCGCCGGGGAACTGGTCGCCGAGGCCCTCACCGGGGCCGGCGTCGAGATCCGCACCGGCACCTCCGTCGACTCCGTCACCCGCGAGAACGGCACGGTCGTCGCCGTCACCGACGCGGGCGACCGGGTCGAGGCCGACGAGATCCTCTTCGCCACCGGCCGCGCCCCGCGCACCGACGACATCGGCCTGGAGACCGTCGGCCTGGAACCGGGCTCCTGGCTCCCCGTCGACGACAGCCTCCTCGTCGACGGCCACGACTGGCTCTACGCCGTCGGCGACGTCAACCACCGCGCCCTCCTCACCCACCAGGGCAAGTACCAGGCGCGGATCGCGGGCGCCGCCATCGCCGCCCGCGCCGCCGGGGACTCCCCCCTGGAGTCCGAGCCGTGGGGCGCCCATGCCGCGACCGCCGACCACGAGGCCGTGCCGCAGGTGGTCTTCACCGACCCGGAGGCGGCGGCCGTCGGCCTCTCCCTCGCCGAGGCCGAGCAGGCCGGGCACCGGGTCCGCGCCGTCGACGTGGACCTGTCCACGGTGGCCGGCGCGAGCCTGTACCGCGACGGTTACACGGGCCGGGCCCGCATGGTGGTCGACCTGGAGGACGAGATCGTCCGCGGGGTGACCTTCGTCGGGCCGGGCGTCGGGGAACTGATCCACTCCGCCACGATCGCCGTCGCCGGCCGCGTGCCGGTCGACCGCCTCTGGCACGCGGTCCCGTCCTACCCGACGATCAGCGAGGTCTGGCTCCGGCTGCTGGAGACGTACCGGGACACGTAGGGGGCGGGGGCCGGGTCCGGAGGACGCCGGAGGGCGCCGGAGGGGTGGGCGGGGGCTCCGGGCGCGGCTCCCCGGCCGGGTGTCTCAGGGCAGGTCGAAGCCGAGGGCGGCGGCGGCCCGCCCCGGCGTGGGCTGGGCCCAGCGCTCGGCCACCGCCTGGTTCGAGGCGAGCGAGCGCGGCTCCGCCCGGTCCACGTACAGCGTGCCGTCCAGGTGGTCCGTCTCGTGCTGCACGATCCGCGCCGGCCAGCCGGTGACCACCTCGTCCAGCGGGCGTCCGCGCTCGTCCACCCCGGTCAGCCGCACCGACGCCGGCCGCGCCACGACCGCCTGCCAGCCCGGCACGCTCAGGCAGCCCTCGTAGAACGCCGCCCGAGCCCCGCCGACCGGCTCGTACACCGGGTTGACCAGCACCCGGAAGGGCACCGGCACGCGCCCGCGCGCCGTCCGCACCTCGTCCGGGACCGTCGCCGGGTCCTCGATCACCGCGATCCTGAGCCCCACGCCCACCTGCGGCGCGGCCAGGCCCACGCCCGGCGCCGCGTGCATGGTGACCCGCAGGGCCTCGACGAACCGGGCCAGCAGGTCCGGCCCCAGTTGCCCGTCGTACGGCTCGGCGGGGCGCCGCAGCACCGGATCGCCGGCCGCGACGATCGGCACCGGCCCACCCGCGCCGACCAGCGCCTCGACCCGTTCGGCGAGAGACGCGCGATGCATCGGAGTTCCCATGCGCCTCAGCATGGCACGGCCCGCGCGGCGCACCGGCGCGTCCGTCCGGTGTGCGGCCGGAACCGGACGGCCGGCGCGCGCGTCCCACGAGGGCCGTGCTCGGGCGTGCGCCCGGCGGTTGTTCAGGCGGTCGCCGGCGTGTTCTCGGGGAAGTCCCCGGTGAACGCGGCGGCGATCCGCAGGTGCGTCTCCGCCTCCGCCTGCCGCCCCTGCCGTTCGAGGGTGCGGCCCAGCATCAGCCGGGCGTAGTGCTCGACCGGATCGCGCTCGACGATGACGCGCAGCTCGGCCTCCGCGCGCCGCAACTGGGCCGAGTGGTAGTAGGCGCGCGCCAGCAGCAGCCGCGGCCCGGTCTCGCCGGGCACCTCGTCGACGAGCCCGCCCAGGACCCGCGCGGCGGCGGCGTAGTCCGATGCGTCGAAGAACTGCCGCGCGCGCTCCCAGCGCTCGGCGGGCGTTCCGTGCTCGTAGTACGTCGTGTCCACTCCCGACCTCCTTCGCGTACGACCGGCAACCGCCAAAGTTGGTTGAATATTCCATCACCTCGCCCGGCCCCGCCGCCCCCGGCGCCCCTCGGGCACGCGGCGAGGCCCGGCCGGACGCGGGGCAGGAGAGGGGAAACGGCGACGCCCGGCGAAACTGACGCGGGGGCCGGACCGGGGCTAGGGTCGGCGCCATGAGCAATCTCGATCGCGAGGCGGTTCCCGCCCTGTGCGGAGGCCGCGGCTTCGTGGTGGCCGAGCCCGTACGGGAACTCCTCAGCCCCCGTCACGTCCAGCTCGGCGAGTCCACCGAGGTCCGGCGGCTTCTGCCCAACCTGGGCCGGCGCATGGTCGGCGCCTGGTGCTTCGTCGATCACTACGGCCCGGACGACATCGCCGACGAGCCCGGCATGCAGGTGCCGCCCCACCCGCACATGGGCCTGCAGACGGTGAGCTGGCTGCACGAGGGCGAGGTCCTGCACCGGGACTCCACCGGCAGCCTCCAGACGATCCGCCCGCGCCAGCTCGGCCTGATGACCTCCGGCCGGGCGATCAGCCACTCGGAGGAGAGCCCGCGCTCGCACGCCCGTTACCTGCACGGCGCCCAGCTCTGGGTCGCCCTGCCGGACGGCCACCGCCACACCGACCCGCACTTCGAGTTCCACTCCGAGCTGCCCCAGGTGACGGCACCGGGGCTGACGGTCACCCTGCTTCTCGGCGAACTGGACGGCGCGGCCTCGCCGGGCACCACGTACACGCCGATCATCGGCGCCGACCTGGTGCTGAGCGGCGGCGCGGACGTCCGCCTCCCGCTGGAGCCGGACTTCGAGTACGCCGTCCTGGCCATGTCCGGCGAGGTCCACGTCGACGGCGTGCCGGTACTGCCGGGCTCGATGCTCTACCTGGGCTGCGGACGCGACGAACTCCCCTTGCGCGCCGAGTCCGACGCGGGCCTGATGCTGCTCGGCGGCGAGCCCTTCGAAGAAGAACTGATCATGTTCTGGAACTGGATCGGCCGCTCCCAGGAGGAGATCGAACAGGCCCGCCGCGACTGGACGGAAGGCACCCGCTTCGGCGAGGTGAAGGGCTACGCCGGCGCCCCGCTACCGGCCCCGAAGCTCCCCCCGACCCGTCTGAAGCCACGGGGGAGGGTGCGCTGACCCGCGGTTACGTCTGACGGGCTGATGATGGCCAGTCGGTCGGCCGTCCTATGTCGTCCCAACCCTTTGCTCACTCACCTCTGTCGCGATGGCTGACGCACGAACTTGCTGTTCAGACTGTCGTTTTGTAAGGGTTCTACAAGAGCGGTGCCTCCCTGTAGCCGCATCGCCGCACAGGAGAAGGCAGAGTGAGAGGCTCGCCGTCGGGTGTGCGCCGGCTGCGGCACGCGGTTCACCGACGAATGGTGGAAGCCATCGAGCCCGCCGAGTGGGATGCCCCGCGCGAGATCCACCCGCACGTGTGCGACGACTGCAAGCAGCAGGCCGTCACCGCCGAAAGCCACGTCGAGCTGGCCGGGCACGAGCACCAGGAGCACGACCAGGCCGTGCCCGAGCAGACGGTCGGCGGCGCCTGGCTCTCCCGGTTCCGCCGCTGGGGCGAGCGGACCCGGCTGTCATTGGCGGTGCCGGGACGGGTGGCTCCTGATCCTGCCGGTGACTATCGGGCGAGCTCCGCCGATGTAGGTGTCCTCGTAGGCGCTGCGCTTGTACGCGGTGCTGTCCTCGGGCGCGACGGCCAGTGCGTCCAGCGCTTTGCGGACGGTCAGGGTGACGGCGCCCCTGGGTGCTGCGGCGACCTGGGGGGTGCGGCATGGGCGGAGGTGGGAAGGAGCGGAGTGGTCGCGGCGGCGACGAGCGCGAAGGTACGGCGCCGGGTGTGTCTTTTCGAGGAACCGGCTGGTCGCGCTCTTGCTACCAAGGGACGGTGCCGACGCGTCCGGGACCGGAGACACGGTCACTTGATAGAGGGGAGGAACCGCGGGAAGAGCACCCGACCCGTGCACGCTCCCTGCACGGTCGAGGGGGACTTGCCGGCACTCACCGCAAGCACCGTTGCCGTACTAGTTCCTGTCCGGTGGCTGCCGCCACGACGGCCTGGGCTGCACGCGGCCCTCCGGTGCGCAAGGTCATCCGCCGCGCGGCCTATGGAGCGGGCGACTTGACGTTCAGGCCACCCGGTCCCCCGCCAGTCCGCATGACACCCGTAGACGTCCGTCGGAGTCCAACGCACATCAACGGAGAAACGCCTGCTCAGCGCACCGCAAGCAGCTCCGCCGCAGGTCAGGATCGGGTCGAGTCATTCCGCTTCAGCGTCTGAGACGTTCAGCTGAAGGCCGTCTGACCTGCGGGGGGCGGGTTGGGCGGCCTTTTCGGTCCGCACGGAGTCCGCAGCATGCTGGTTGGAGAGGGGCTGTTTCTTCCGTGGGACGGGCATCCGAGGCTTCCTCCGCGGTAACGGCGCCGAAGCTCCCCGAACCAGCCTGATCCGGAGGATGGTGGTTGACGCCCACTCTCCTGGGAGCGAAATGGGTCGCGGATCCGCGTCCCGTCTATCGGGGAACGGGCGGGCTCACATGGGCACCGCATGGACGTCGCCTCGGGCATCAGTGGCATAGACGACACCTTTGGAGACCGTGAGCGAGCCCTGGCGGTCCGGACCCACCAGCAGGTCGTGTGAGCGGATCCTCCGACCTGTCAGCAGGTCCCGTTTGACCAATTTCGCGGCGCGGTCAGCCGTGAAAAGGGCTCCATCTGCAAGGGATGGTCCGGTGAGAAGACGGCCGTCGGTCCTTATCTCCTTGTCCCACAAGGGGATGCCGGTCCTGGTGTCGAGAGCCACGAGTCGGTTGTCCATGTCACCGAAGACCATCACGCCATCGGTGGCGACCGGGGTCGAGGTGAGGCGGGCCGTGGTGTCGAACGACCACAGCACCTCTCCGTTCTCAGGGCTCACCGCCACGATCCTCTGCGACGGCGAACTTCCTTCTGGCCGCAGCGCCACGTAGATTCCCAGGCTCGTGGCCGACCAGTCCGGAGACAGGGCAGTCCCTGCCGTGTAGGACCAGACCACCCTCCCTTCGGAGACGGCCACGACGCGATCCGAGTCGAAGTCCGCCGGGTCACCTCGCATCCGAGAAGACGCCGCAGTGAACAGCGTGTACCCGGCGGCCTCCCGGGGCGCGGAGGTGACGGTGATTCCTTCCAGGGTGAGAGGGGCAAGCGGCTCCAACGTCGAGGGGGTGAAGGTGCGGACAGCGCCATCCTGAGTGGGGGCGTACAGCACCCCCTGGGAAATTCCCAGCAGACCGTCGCGTACGGCAACGGCAGAAGACCTTCGGCGCCTTCCGGTCCGCAGGTCGGTCATCTGCACGTGACCTTCCTTGTCAGTGATGTAGGCGGCGTCCCCGTGAAGGGCGGGGCTGCTCGGGTACCACATCTTGATCAGGGGAGACCGTCGCCGAGAAGCGAGGTCGATCGCGTGCAGCCTGTAGGGCGCGTGTACCACGAGCACGCCGTCGGACAGGACGGGCTGCCGAGCGGGGCCCTCGGCTGCGCGAGTCCGCCAGGGTTCAGGCCGCTGCGGTGACCGGGGCGCCGCAGCCCCACGACTCCGGCTGCCCGTACCACCGGTCGGTGAGGATCGTGGCTTCCGCTTCCTCCGTACCTTGGCCAGTGCGATGTCGTAATGCACCTCGCCGCCCAAACAAGGGGTCTGCGCGGCTCCCTCGTGATGGAGGCGTTCGCAGGCGAACCGGTAGAGCTCTTGGAGGCCGACGACGCCGTCGCCGTCGAGATCGGCGGTCCCGGTGGAGATCCCGTCGATGAGCGTCCCCGTGAAGAGGGACGGTGCGGGCGTACCGGTGTCGAGATGCGGCCCTTCCCAGGCTGCCTGCGCACGAGTACCCGCAGTAATGATCACGCGGCCCCGGCCTGCCAGCGCCTCCGCGAACCGCGGCGACGCATCGCCCTTCGCACCGGGAAGGAAGAGGCCGCTGTAGCAGCAGTCGAGGATCACGACGATGCTCCGCGCACGGCATTCGTCCATGATCTCGTGTAGGGAGGTCGCGGAGATCGTGGTGAAGTCGGGCCGGTTCGGATTCGTCTCGCGGAGGGCGAAGTGAAGCTTGCCGCCGAGCGGGCTCTGGACCCCGTGACCAGAGAGGTAGAGGAGGCGCACGTCGTCTCCCCGGGCGCCGAGGAAGAGGTCGGCGATCGCCTGCTCTACCGTGGAACGGTCGGCGTCGATGAGTGTCCGTACCTCGAAGGCGCCGATCCGCGTGTCGCCCAACAGGGCCTCCAGGCGCGTGCAGTCCACCTCGGGTGAGCGGAGTGCCGACAGTTCAGGGTGGTCGTAGGTTCCCGTGCCGATGAGGAGTGCCCGGCGGGTACCGTCGCCGAACGGCTGAGTGGCCATACGGTCAGGGCCGCCCAGAGGAGCGATCTTCGGACCCACCACGAGGCGGAACCTCGTGGTGGGCGAGGAACTCGTCGATCAGCCGCGCCCGCTCCGTGGTCGTGGCGTCGGTCAACTCGATGACGTGGCCCTCCCGCTCCACCCTGATTCCCCGCACGGGCCGGTTCTTCAGCCATGTGTCGGCGAGGAGCAGAAGCTGGCGCAGGATGAAGGAAGTGGCCGTGACGACGAGCGACCCGGCGGCGATCAACTCGCCGCTCTTGGCTCCCTCCGGGACGCCGCCCGCGGAGCGTCCAGACTGCACGTCTACCACGTCCACGTCCGCGATGAGGCGGCGTAGCTGACCTCGTAGACGCAGTAGTTCGTCATCGTGGGAGTCGGCGAGCCCGAGAAGGTCCAGCCGTACCGTTTGGTGCAAAGTTCCCGTCCTCCGCTATCCACGTTCTCCAGGTACGACAGTGTAGGAGGCGGACGGATCAGCACCGAGTCGGCGCTGGGGCGGGCCCACGCCGCTGGACGTGTGGAGGTCGGAGAGGTGCGCCCCGCTACCCCGCCTCCTGCACTCACCGCACCTCGCCCTCCATCACCGTCCCCGCCGGCATGAGGCCGAGGGCGCGGGTGACGTGTTGGGAGGAGAGGCACCCAGTTGGGCCAGCCCTGCGTGCAGTCCGGTGCGCGGCACTGCCCCGCGGCATGCGGTGTGCCGGCCTGGCGTCTCCGTCGGCGGCGCCCAGCGGATCACGGTCCGTCAACGAGGAGGAGTCCGTCATGAGCAGGGTCTGGCTGGTCACCGGGGCGAGCGGTGGGTTCGGGCGGGCCAGCATCGTGGCAGCGGTGGCAGCGGTGGCAGCGGTGGCAGCGGTGGCAGCGGGGAGACCGTTGTCGCCCCGGCGCGCTAGGTCGAGTCGCTCACGCCCTCGCCGCCCAGCTCGGACAGATCGAGGCGCTCGCACTCGACGTCACGACAGGGCCCGGATGGACGCCGTCGTCGCCGGGGTGGTCGAGCGGCACGGGTGGATTGACGTGCTGGTCAACAACGCGGGCCGCACCCAAGTGGGGCCAATGGAGGAGGACGGACGTCGCGCTGCGCTCCCTCTTCGAGGTGCAGTCTTCGGGTCCGCGGCAATGACCCGTGAGGTGCTGCCGTGCATGCGGGACCGCCGGTCCGGCGCGATTGTGCAGATGAGCGGTATGGGTGGTCAGACGCCCGCCGTCGGGTTCTCCGCTTACAGCGGTACCACGTTCGCTCTGGCGGGCACGTCCGAGGCGCTCGCGGACGAAGTGGCGCCGCTGGGCGTCGGGGTGCTGATCGTCGAGCCCGGCGCCTTCCGCATCTCGCTCTTCACCAGCGTCACCGTCAGCACCGGGCCGCTGCCCGACTACGAGGGGACCGTGGGCGGCACCCGGCCATGGTCGGGTGCCGGCGATGGCGGACTAGTCCGCGTACGCCTTGTCGACGGCGGCCCGGGTCCGCTCCTCGGAGTCGGGCCACAGGTGGGTGTAGATGTTCAGCGTCATGGCCGCGTTGGTGTGGCCGAGACGCTCGGAGACCGTCTTCACGGACTCGCCGTGCTTGATCAGCAGGCTGGCGTAGTGGTGCCGGAGGGCGTGGGGTCCGGTGCCCTTCGCTATGCCGGCCTTCGCGCAGGCGGGCCGCCAGGATCCGTCCATGAAGTGCGTGTAGACCACGGGTCCGCCCTGCGGCGCCGTGAACATCCAGCCCTCGGGCCCATCGGCGGGAAAGTCCCGCAGGTGGGCCTTCATCGCATCCACCGCCATGCGGGGGAGCGGGACCGTGCGGTGCGAGCGAGCGGTCTTGGGCGGGCAGACGTACACGTCGTGCTTGGCGGTCTGCTGGATCTGCTGCTCGACCGAGACGGTCGCGTGCAGCAGGTCCACGTGCCGGAGCTGGAGGCCGAAGAGCTCGCCGGGGCGGAGCCCGGTGGCCGCTCCGAGCAGCACGAGGCCCTTGTATCGGGCGGGTATCTCGTCGGACAGCGTCCGTACCTGCTCGACGGCCAAGGGCACGATCTTCTTCCGGGGCACCGAGGGCAGTTTCGCCTCGGCGCACGGGTTGTGGGGGATCATCCGGTCACGGACAGCCGCCCGGAAGACAGCGTTGACTGTGTTGAAGACCGTCCGTGAGGTGCTGGCGGCCAGCCCGTGCGAGGTGGTCAGGCTGGTGACCCAGCTCTGTACGTCGCCAGGCTTGATGGCGCCGAGTGCCCGCTTCTCCCAGGCCGGGTAGACGTAGCAGCGCAGGTGCTGGGCCACCGCCTTGGCCGTGGAAGGCCGGTGCGGCTGGATGGACCGCCATTCCTCCGCGTACTCCTTGAAGGGCTTCTTCGCCGAGCGCGGGTCGACGTACTGACCGGTGACCAGGCTGGCCGTGACCTCGTCAATCCACCGCTGGGCGTCGATCTTGCGGTCGAAGTGGCGGGCGTGTTCCTTGCCGTCGAGGTCGGGGACTGTAAGACGTTCGGTGTAACCCCCGATCATGGAGGATGCATCGATGACCGGTGAGAACGTGACCGGGCACGAGGCCGTCGAGCCGGCAGCGGCGGTGCCGGCGAAGGCCGTGGACGACCATCTGATCGACGAGCTGGTGGGCCGGGCCCAGGCCGAGGGCCTGCAGCTGACCGGAGAAGGCGGGCTGCTGCAGCAGCTGACCAAGCGGCTCCTGGAGTCCGCCCTCGAGGGAGAGATCACCGACCACCTCGGCTATGACAAGCACGACCTGGCGGGCAAGAACAGCGGCAACTCCCGCAACGGCAAACGCTCCAAGACCGTGCTCACCGACGTCGGGCCGGTGGAGATGACCGTGCCCCGCGACCGGGAGGGTTCCTTCGAGCCGAAGATCGTCAAGAAGCGGCAGAAACGCCTGACCGGTGTCGGCGAGATGGTCATCTCGCTGTCCGCGAAAGGGCTGACGACGGGCGAGGTACAGGCCCACCTGGCGGAGGTCTATGGCGCCGAGGTGTCCCGGCAGACGACCTCCACCATCACCGACAAGGTCCTGGAGGGCATGGCGGAATGGCAGAACCGCCCCCTCGACGTCGTCTATCCAGTGGTCTTCATCGACGCCATCCACGTGAAGATCCGCGACGGGGCCGTCGCCAACAGGCCCATCTACGTGGCCCTGGCCGTCACGGCCGAGGGCCGGCGGGAGATCCTGGGACTGTGGGCCGGGGACAGCGGCGACGGCGCCAAGCACTGGATGCACATCCTCACCGAGATCAAGAACCGCGGCGTGAACGACGTGCTGATGCTGGTCCGCGACGGGCTCAAGGGCCTGCCCGAGGCGGTCGAGACGGTCTGGCCGAGGACGATCGTGCAGACCCGCGTGGTGCACCTGCTGCGGAACTCCTTCCGCTATGCCGCCCGCCAGGACTGGGACAAGGCCGCCAAGCTCCTCAAGCCCGTCTGCACCGCCGCCACCGAAGAGGCCGCCCTGGACCGGTTCGCCGAGTTCGCCGATGCCTGGGCCCGGAAGTACCCGGCGATCGTGAAACTGTGGGAAAACGCCTGGGCGGAACTCACCCCGTTCCTGCGGTTCGACACCGAGATCCGCCGCATCGTCTGCACCACCAATGCCATCGAATCGGTCAACGCGCGGATCCGCCGGGCGGTCAAGACCCGCGGCCACTTCCCGAACGAGCAGGCCGCGCTGAAGTCCGTCTACATGGCGATCACGTCGCTCGACCCCACCGGCAAGGGCCAGGCCCGCTGGACCATGCGCTGGAAGACCGCGCTGAACGCCTTCGACATCACCTTCGACGGCCGCCTCTCAGCAGCCCGTCAGTAGCTCCAAACACCCTGGTTACACCGCTCGTTTGACAGACCGGGGCCACACGACCCGATGAGCGCAGTCGGCACCAATAACGGTATGGGGCCGGGTTCAAGGGCCAAGCTTCAAGATGGTGCTCACTGGTGCCGCCCCGAGGATTCGGCGCAAGTCACGGAGTGCCTTCTCCGATGGCGCGGGCACGGCAGTCCGTCAGGCCGACGATCAGAGATATCGCCTCAGCCAGTCGGGCATGCTCGGCTCGTCAAGTCCCCAGGACTCCTGGAACGATTCGTCCTCCTGCCAGGTGTTCTCATCGCCGTCGAAGAACTTCTGCCGGTGACACTTGTACTTGACGACGGTGTCGCCTTCGAGCCTGTACTCGTTCCAGTAATAGTTCTGCTTCCCGTGGCCTTCCCACTCCTGGGTCCTGTAGATCGTCGTCATGAAGTCGGAGTGTAGCCAGGGCGCTGAGGCGGCGTTGCGCCTTGGCTAGGGTGTTGGCCGTTCACGGTGCGCCTGTAGCTGTGGCCCCTATCGACGTCTTTCGGCTGGACGAGGTCGAGAAGGAACGCGGTGGACTCCAAGAGGCGCTGGACGGGCTCCGCGAGGAACAGGCGGCCCGCACGGGAGAAGCACCCCGCTCATGCAGGCAGAGCCCACGGCCACCCTGATGCCCTCGCTGCTCATGGCAGCGAGGGCATCAGTCGTCAGGTGGCGCGGTCTGTGGGTAGCTGCAAGACCCACTTCGTGACCTCAGTCAGGTGCTCGGGCTGCAGCCCGAGGTGCGGGTCGGGCTGGATGAGGAGGGTCGCCGTTCCGCGGGCGGTGCGTTCCTTCGCCCAGGCGTGGTCGAGATCGGTGAAGTCGTCGTCGATCCAGACGGTGGGAGCGTCGCCGAGCCATGCGTCGACGTGGTCGCGCTTCCAGAGGTAGCCGTTGGGGTGGCTTGTGGTGATCTGCAGACGCGGGAGATCGACGTACGGCAGCGTCGGGAGGCCCAGAAGGGGCCCGATGAGGGTGGTGGAGTCCTCGCGCCAACTGGTGCACCAGGCCGGGGTGACCAAGCCGGTGCGGATGACATCCATGAGAAGGCGGCCATGGTCGGGATTGAGCCAGACGGTGACCGGGTTGTCGGCGCTCCGGCCGGTGGGGACGACGTCGTGGCGGGCGTGGGTGGCCGGGGGCGAGCCGTCCGCGTTGGGGAAGGGTATGAGGACGCCATCGATGTCGAGGAGCAGGTAGGGCAAGCGCATCGGTTCCTCCGGGGAAGCCGGGGTGAATGGCTGGTCAGAGCTTGCGGGCGCGGATCAGCAGGGTGGTGGGCCAGTGGCCCATGCGGGGGTCGTGGAACTCCTGGGCCGAGGTAGGCCAGAAACCCGCCCGGCTGAGGTGCTTCTCCCAGCGGCCCGTGGAGAACTCCCAGCGGGCAACGGGTAGACGGGTGCGATCAGGAAGAGTGACGTGGTCGCGACGAGGCCGGTCGTCGCCGGAGGGGCTTCGGCCGCCGCGCTGCGGGTGGGGGACAGAGAAGGCCAGCACTCGTCCGGGCGTGAGGTGCTGGGCTATGGCCGGGAGCAGGAGTTCGGGGGCGACGAGGCCGACGGCGCCGAAGACGGAGTAGATCGCGTCGAACTTTTCGTCGGAAGCGTGCAGGTAGTGCAGGGCGTGGCCTGCGACGAAGGTGAGGTTGTTCAGCCGTCCGTAGTGGGAGCGGGCGCGGCGGACCTGGAGGCCGACCAGGTCGACGCCGGTGACATGGGCGCCGTGGCGGGTGGCGAGGTGGGCGGCGTTGTGGCCGGGGCCGCAGCCGAGTTCCAGGAGTCGCTTGCCGCGCAGGTCGGGGCTGAGGATCTCGGCGCCGGGTCCTTGGCCGGGTCTCGTGGTCCATTCCATCCGGGCGGGTACGGAGAGGGGTTCGGCGAGTCCGGCGGCGGTGCGCTGGAGGGCATGGGCGTGCCATGGGGAAGCCTGGGCGAGCACGTCAGATCTCCAGGAGGTGGAGGACGTCGGTGAGGTGGCGGCGGACGACCTTGATGTAGGCGGGGTCGGTGGCCGGGTCGTTGATCCAGCGGATGGACTGTTCCATGAACCACTCGACGGCCCACATGCGGTGCCAGCCCAGGGCCCAGCTCTCGGCGGTGAGCCCGCCGCGCGGGGCGAGGGCGTCGGGGGTGCCGCCGGCGGTGACGTACTGCTCCAGGAAGACGCGCAGGCGGACGGGGTGCGGGGGCTCGATGGTGCCGTGCCAGCTGGCGAGGTGCTCCTCGCGGAAGAGGTAGGCGTACACCTCGTACGCGGTGGCCAGGACGCGGGCCGCGTCGGAGGTGGACTCGCTGTGCTGCTTGATGAAGTCGAGCGCGAGCTGCTCGACCGCGCTCTCGGTCGTCTCGTCCACGTCCAGGAGCTGGGACTTGACCAGCTCCCAGTTGGCGACGAGTCAGGTGCTCGACTCGAAGCGGAAGAAGTACTTGGCTGGTTCGATCGTGATGCGCCGGCCGTCGGCTTGGATGTCGGACAGGCGGCTCCAGCGCGGGTCGAACGCCTTGGGCAGCTCGACCGTGATGGCCGTGGTGTCGATGGTGGTCACGGTGTCTCCGTCTCTGATCGGCCGGGTTCGGGCACAGGAATGCCCGAGCCCGGTGTGGGCGTACGGAACTTCGGGGTGCCGCCCGGACCAAAGGGGAGCCTGGATCACGGTCGCGCCGTTCCGGGCGGCTGCTGATAAGTGAACCGGTGGTCACGCTCAGTGGGTACGGTGGAAGGCAGTTGAAGCGGTATACGCGGTTTACAGCACCGGAGTGGAGGCGATCGTGGCGGCGCAGAGAGGCCCCAACTCCCGTCTGCGCGAAGTCATCGACGCGGCCGACTGCACCTACGAGGCCCTCGCCCGGGACGTGCGACGTGTCGCCGCCGAGAACGGCGAGATCCTCCAGACCAACAAGTCGGCCATCTCGCACTGGGTGAACGGCACCCGTGCCCCGTCGGGCCGGGTAGGCCAGTACCTGGCCGAGGCGCTGTCCCGCCGAGCGGGGCGCACGGTCACCCAGACCGAGATCGGCCTCCAGGCCGGTGATGACGAAGAGTCGGCGGAATCCGACCCCGTCCTCGCGGTCACCGACCTGGGCCGGGCCGACGTCGAGCGCCGCCGCTTCCTCGCCATCGCGGCCTTCACCACCGCCGGCGTCGCCATGCCGCTTGGCTACGACCATGAGGGCACCGCCCGCATGCTCCGCGCCCGCACCGGCACGTCCCTGGTCGGAGCGGAGGACGTGGACGTCGTACGCCAGATCACTGCGGCCTTCAGCGCCGCCGACGAGCGCCTCGGCGGCGGGCACGGCCTGACCACCGTCACCGCGTACCTCGCCGACACCGCCGCCCCCATGCTGCGCGGACGCTTCCCCAGCGAAGCCTTACGCCGGGCCGCCTTCGGCGCCGTCGCCGAACTCGCCTACCTCGCAGGCTGGAAGCACCACGACCTCGGCCAGGAAGGCGCGGCTCAGCGCTACTACCAGGTCGGCTACAAGCTCGCGTGCGAAGCAGACCCCTATGGCCATGCCGCCTGGATGATGCGGGCCCTCGCCCACCAGGCCCTCAGCCTCAAGCAGCCCCACCACTGCGTAGACCTCGTCGAAGGCGCCCTACGCACGGGTCTCGGCCACGTCGACGGCCAGACCGAGGCCCTCCTCCACATCACCCACGCCCGCGCCTACGCCGCCACCGACGAGAACTCCTTGGCCGCGCGCGCCCTGCTCGCCGCCGAGGACGCCCTCCTCCGCGACGACGGTCCCCAGCCCAGCTACTCCCGCGTTAGCGGCCCCGCCGCCGGCACCGTGGCCAGCCACACCGCCCGCACCCTGACCGACCTCGCCGACCACATCGGCACCGAACAACAGCACCGCGACGCCCTCACTCGCTGGGACCCCGAGAAGTACAAGCGGGTTCACGCGCTCACCCACGCCGACCTCGGCGACAGCCTCGCCGCTCAGGCCCGCGCCGACGAAGCCGTCGCCGCCTGGACTCAGGCCCTGATCCTCATGGAGGGCATGACCTCCGACCGCACCCGCAAGGCGATCACCTCAATCCGCTCCACGCTCGCGGTCTACCAGCGCCGCAAGGTGCCTGGCGCCGCCGATCTCGCCCGCCGCGCCCGCGAGGCCCTCGCCTAACATGCCCAACAACCCGCCCGACGAAGGGAACACCGTGGCCCAGCAGACCGACGACCAGCCGAAGGCCCTCAAGCCGGCGCTCGAATCGATGACCCTGCTGGTTGCCGCTGTCATCGTCCACGACAAGGCCACCAACCGCGTCGTCCTCCTCCAGCGCAGCGAGAACGCCAAGTTCGCCCAGGGCATGTGGGACCTCCCGGTCGGCAAGAGCGAACCGGGCGAGCCCATCACCGAAACCGCGGTCCGCGAGCTCTACGAGGAGACCGGCCTCACAGTGAAGCCCGAGTCCCTCAAGGTCGCCCACATCATCCACGGCGCCCGGGGCGTCGAAGCCCCCAACGGCTTCCTCACGGTCGTCTTCGCCGCCCACGAATGGACCGGCGAACCCGAAAACCGCGAGCCCCGCAAGCACTCCCAAGTCCGCTGGGTCGACGCCAACGCCATCCCCGACGCCTTCGTAGATACCACGGCAAGTGCTCTCAGCCACTACCTGGATGGAGGCGCACAAGTTTCACTTGATGGCTGGCTGCAGATGTAGCGAGCAGAAAGAACGAGGGTTGACCTCTCGATAGGCCGAAAACAAGCAGACGCACCGAAATGCTATCCCCTAAAACAGATTTCAAGGACGGCGGAGCTATGACTAGCAATGACCTGGTTCTCATCGATCAGCTCCTCAAGCAGCGACAGCAGGAGCGAGTGACCCCGCTCGCCGATGACAAAGCATTTGAAGTTTTTGCTTGCGAACAGGCGGTGACTCTCGGAGAGCTGTCGCTGGAGGAAATCGAGGCAGGAGTTCTCGGAGGTGGTGACGACGGGGCTATCGACGGGGTCTATGTCTTCCTGGGTGAACAACTGCTGATGGAAGATAGCGAAGTCCTCACGGAAGATTTCAAGGCGACGACTGTTGAGCGCGGCACGCGGCTGACGCTTTGGATGGTTCAGGCCAAGACTACTCCGTCATTTACGGAAACTGCCCTCGATCTGGTTTCCTCGTCTGCTCGTCGCCTTCTCGACTTGTCCGCGTCTGAAGAGGACTTGCGTCAGCTCTATAATGATTCTGTTGTTGAGCGGGTTGGGCGGTTCCGTACCGCATTGCGGGCGCTGGCCACGAGGCATCCGAAAATTGAAATTCGGTTCTCGTATGTAACGCGCGGGGAAGCTGAAACGGTTAATGCTAAAGTCCTAATCAAGGTGCGTGACTTGGAGTCGCAATTCTCCAGGGTTATGGCCGGTGCAGTGGGGAAAGTGGAGCTTCTGGGGGCGGCAGAACTCTGGAAGCGCGCCAACTCTGCACCCTCCTACACTTTGACACTCCCCTTCCAGGAAAGTATCACGCATGGTACTAGCCATATCGTGCTCGTCAAGATTCGAGACTACCTGGCATTCTTGCGTGATGAGGATGGTTCTCTGCGGCGCCATATCTTTGACTGGAATGTGCGTGACTACCAGGGCGAAGTCGAAGTAAATCGCGAGATTCGAGCTTCGCTAGTAGATGATAACGCTCCTCAGTTCTGGTGGCTTAATAACGGTGTCACCATCGTGTGTTCCCGGGTTTCCACCGTGGGTAAGGAGCACTCTCTCGATGACGTGCAAATTGTCAATGGCTTGCAGACCTCTCACACCTTGCACCGAACGCTAGAAGAACTGGCTGTTAGTGACGCAGAACACCCTGCACTCGAACGCTTGCTCCAGGTCCGGGTGCTGGTGACGGAGGATGCCAGCGTCCGTGACAAGGTAATTCGAGCCACGAACCGTCAGACCAGCGTTCCGGTTGCTTCATTGCATGCCACGGATGAAATTCAGCGCCAGATCGAGAAATTTTTCCTGGAAAATGACTGGTTCTATGATCGCCGTAAGAATTACTACCGGAATCAGGGTCGACCTGCAGGTCGAGTGGTGAGTATCCCGCTGCTGGCTCAGGCTGTTATGGCGATGGGGCTCAGCCAGTCACATAACTCTCGCTCTCGGCCATCCAGTTTGCTCAAGGATGATACCGAATATAAGCGAATCTTCTCCGCCGGCATTCCCCTCAACGTTTACCTATGGCTTGCGCGAACTCAGAGCGAGGTAGATTCCTTCCTCTCGTCTGAGGCCGCCGGTGCTCCTGCGGCCGAGCGAACCAATCTGCGCTTTCACTTGGCCATGCTGGCTGTGGCTGAACTGATGGGTCGACGGGTCCGTAGCCCGAAGCAGCTCAAGCAACTTGCCGCTGATGATCAGCACAGTACCCCGGAGCTCCTTTTGGGGCAGCTGCGATTTCTTCGTGGTCACTTTGAGGAGCACGCCAGCCGTACTGGCGACACGCAGGACAAGATCGCGAAGCGTTCCGATTTTGTGGAATCTCTTCTCGGAGCAGCCGGCTACCTCTGAGTATTTGGGCCATCCCAGAGAGCGTGCGTGGCAGCGTCGGTGCTATTCCGTGTGCAATGGATAAACTCGTCGCAGGCGCCGAATTCCTGGTAGTTCCGCTGGGCCTTGATCAGGGAGACCTGGTTCGCGCCGCCGCCCATGGTCGGCCAGCGGAACTGGACCCCGTCGTCCTCCCAGAAGCAGACGGGGCAGATCTCGTACGAGCCGGGCATCGCGTCCAGCACGGGGTGCCCGCAGCAGGGACAGGGGTAGCGGTCGCTCACCTGGGCAGTCTCCTTGCCGGTTCCGCCGGTGCGCCATGGTTTTCTTGGCTTCCGCCCGCCCGGCCAGTCCGCAGCCAGTCCGCAGGACACCCGTAAACGGCCGTCGGGAGCCAACGCATGCCAACGAGGAATCCCAGGTCAGGGCCATGCGCGAGGCTCTGTCGCAGGTCAGGATCTGGCTTCAGACGTTTGGCTTCAACGTGTAGCGGGTGATATGCCACCACGTTGCTGATCTGGCAAACGTGCAGGTCAGAAGGGGGCCGACTTCTCGGATTCGGGCCCTGGTTTTTCCCGTACCGGGATGCCGTGAGGTCCCCGTGCTGGACCGCGGGCCACAGCTCTGCGAGAGGGTGTGCGGGAGTGGTCGACCGGTCCACGCTCACACTTTCTTCACGGTCGGCCGGATCTGAAGACTCTCGGGGAGACGAATCCGCACGTGCCCGACGTTGTCGATCTCCTTGCCGGAGCGCGTCCTGAAGAAAAGCGTCGCCTGGGCGCTGACCGGGTTGTTCACCCGTGCGGAGATTCTCGGGGAAGCCGATCTGGCCGCCGCCCCGGCCCGAGGCCCCGTGATCGCTCCGCGCCTCCGTCCCGCCTCGTCCCCTCTCCCCTTCTTCCCCGAGGAGCTGAATCGATGGATCAGGCCAATCCTTTCGACACCGCGGACCGCCTTGCTGCACCGCAGCGAATACCGGAGACCCCGACCGTCGGCGGCGAGGTGCGGCTGATGGAGGAACGGAGCGCTGCGGCCTGATGTCGGGCTCGGACATCGCGGTCACAGGGCTGGGACTGGTGACCCCCGCGGGCATCGGCGTGGAGACCTGCTGGGGCACCGTCCGCGCGGGCAAGCCGGCCGCCGCGCCGGATCCCGTCCTGCACGACCAGCCCGTACGGATCTCCTGCCGAGTACCCGGATTCGATGCCGAGCGGCTGCTCGGGGCCCGGCGGGCCCACCGCCTCGACCGGTTCGTGCAGTTCGCCCTGGTGGCGGGGGGCGAGTCGGTCGCCGATGCCGGACTGGACCCCGGTACCTGGGACGGTGCCCGGGTGGGGGTGGTGCTGGGCTCGACGGGCGGCGGATCGGGGACCGTGGAGGAACAGCACCGGGTGCTGCGGGAGAAGGGGCTGGGCCTGGTCTCGCCGCTGCTGCTGCCCATGCAACTGCCCAACATGGTGGCGGGGTAAGTGGCGATCGAGTTCGCCGCGCGCGGGTCCAATCTGGTGGTCGCCACCGCCTGCGGCTCCGGGGCGAGCGCCATCGGCACCGCGCGGACCTGCTGACCCTCGACCGTTGTGACATCGTGCTCACCGGCGGCAGCGAGGCCCTGGTCACTCCGCTCGTCATGGCCGGGTTCGCCAAGATGAAGGCGCTGTCGCGGCGGCTCGACGACCCGGCGGGCGCCTCCCGCCGCGACGAAGCCGACCGGGACGGCTTCGTCGCGGCGGAGGGCGCGGGCGTGCTGGTGCTGGAACGGAGCCGGGACGCGCGGGCCTGCGGGGCCCGGCTCCGCGCCCGGATCGTGGGCTACGGGGCCAGCGCCGACGCCCACCACATCACCTCGCCTGATCCGGACGGTACCGGGCTGTCGCTGGCGATGCGCTCGGCCCTCGCGGACGCGGGGGCGGGCCCGCGAGACGTCGGCCACGTCAACGCCCACGGCACCTCCACGCCTCTCAACGACCTGGTGGAGGCCCAAGTCGTCGGACGGCTCCTGCCGCAGCGACCGCTGGCCACCTCCACCAAGGGGGTGACCGGACACCTGATGGGGGCCGCGGGTGCGGTGGAGGCCGCGTTCACCGTGCTGTCGGTGGAGCACGGTCTGGTGCCGCCCACGGCAAATCTCAGCCAACTGGACCGCGCGTCGACGTCGACGTGGCGCGTTCGGCCGAGGCCGTCGCCGTCGACCTGACGCTCAGCAACTCCTGTGGATTCGGGCGACAGAATGCCGTGCTGGCCGTGGCTCGAGCGTGACCCGGCCGACGGGAGTCAGGGGTCGCGCCCGGTGGCCTCCTCGTCGAGCGGCGGTGCGCGACACCCATCCCCGGGATGTGACCTGTTCTCGTACGTGGGATCCGTTCTCGCCACGGCGGCGTCGACACCCCGGTGCCGCGATGGCACGATCCTCACCGCATGTAACGAACCACTCACCCGCATAGGAAAGGAAGCACACCATGTCCCCTTCCGAGACATCAGCCCCCGCCCTCGCCGATCTCTTGGCGGCGATGCCCTTCGCGGCCCGCCTGGGCGTGGAACTCCACGAGGCTGTCCCCGACCGGGCCGTGGGCAGCCTGGGCTGGTCCCCGGAGTCCTGCACCGTGGGCGGCGTGCTGCACGGGGGCGCGCTGATGGCGCTGGCCGACTCGGTCGGAGCCGTCTGCGCCTATCTCAACCTTCCGCCGGGCGCGGGCACGTCCACGGTGGAGTCGAAGACCAACTTCCTGCGCGGAGTGGCCTCCGGGCGGGTCCATGCGACGGCCCGCCCGCTGCACGTCGGCGGCACCCTGGTCGTCGTCCAGACCGACCTGCGCGATGACAAGGACCGCCTCGTCGGGCAGACCACCCAGACCCAGATCGTGCTCGCCCCGAAGGATGGCGCCAGGGGCTGACCCGTACACGGGGACGGCGGCGCCCGCGTCCCTTTCGGCCGGGCGGCCACGCCGCACCCTCACGTACGTCTCTCCGACCGGAAGGTAAGCAGCCATGGCCGCTGAACAACACCCCTGCGCGTCGGCATCCTCCTCCCCACCCGGGAGCAGGCCATCTCCGACAGCGTCGCCGCCTTCCCCCTGCTGGACTTCGCCCGTCAGGCCGAGTCCCTCGGCTTCGACTCACTGTGGACGGGCGACTCGCTGACCGCCCGGCCGCGACTGGATCCCCTGGTGGTGCTGGCCGCCGCCGGGGCGGTCACCTCCCGCATCGTCCTGGGCACCCGCGGCACTCACGCCCGCCCTACGCCATCCGCTGATCGGCGCCAACACGATCGTCGCACTGGACCACGTGTGCGGATCACGCCTGGTTCTCGGTCTCGGTTCGGGCTTTTCCGTGCCGGAGACCGAGGAGGAGTTCCGTGCGGTGAGGGCGGAGTTCTCCGGCCGCGCGGGCCGCCTGGATGGGACCGTCGCCCTGTGGCACACCGCCTGGCAGCGGCCGGAAGACGGCGGCAGCGTCGACTTCACCGGGCGGCACTTCCAGGCCGAGGGCCTGGACCGGCTGCCGCCGCCGCACGGGCCGGGCGGGCCGCCCCTGTGGCTGGCGGGCAGCGGCACCCCGCGCGTCGTGGAGCGAGTGGCCCGCCACTACGACGGCTGGATGCCGTTCCTGCCGTACGCCCGTGCCTACGGCGAGGCGCGGGACCGCGTCCAGCGGACGCGGGAGGCGGCCGGCCGGCGGACGCCGTCACGCCCGCCCTGTACGACACGCTCACCGTCGACCCGGACCCCGCACGGGCGCGCGCCGTGATGGAGGACTACATCCTCCATTACCACGGGCGCACCCTCGACCAGATGTCCGCGATCCAGACGTCCTGCTGGCGCAGCGCCGAGGCGTGCGCCCGGTGGCTCGCCCAGTACGTACGGGCCGGTGCCCGTCAACTGATCATCCGCGTCGGCTCGTTGAGGCCGGAGAACCAGCTCAAGGAGATCGCCACCGTGGTCCTGCCGTGGCTGCGCGTACTGGGCTGACGGCGACGGTGCGACAGGGGGGCGAGCACCGAGCCGTTCCCGGCACTCATCTGCCGATTCGTGAACGCGGCGTACGGGGCGGGCCGTTGACCGGTCTGTCCCGTACGGCGCGTTCAGGACATGAAAGCAGGGATCACGCCCGAGTGGTTTCCGGCAGCCAGCTCGGCGTCGAACATGAGTCTCGAGAGTCCTTACGCGGTACGCTTCGTAGCGGGCGGCTGCCTGCCTGCATAAATCGGTCTCCACGAATCCACCGAAGACTGGGCCGCGCCACCTCACGAGGGCCGCCCGCAGTAGTCCGGCTAATTCAGGGGGAGGAATATCGGGGCGGGCTTCGACCTCACTCACGACTCTGACGAATTTCATCGCGTCGAGTTCCCCAGGGGCCAGAGTCAACCGGTAGCCGGTCGGGTGCGTGGCCAGCCGAGGGGTCGGACGATCCGGTTCGAGAGCACGCAATCGGTGCCGCAGCCATGCTGACATGGGCTTGCAGGGCGTTGGTCTGCATGTCTTCACCGTCCGCCCGACCTGGCCCGGTCGGCCCTCCACACACAATGCCCGCTCACGCGCGCGTTAGCCGTTCTTTTCTGGACAACCGGCGTTTCCCGCCCCCGGTGCCGAGACACCGTCAAAAGACCAACGGGGCAACCGGACGCTCGCCCCGTTCAGATGGTCAGAATGACATCAGTTGTATATCGGGCGAATGTCAGGGTCGCCCGTCGAATAGCGCGGACGGTCTTGAGAACGGCACTTCTGATCCTTCCGAGGGCTGCGCGGCGGCACGGTGCTCGGTCTGGACCGGCCGCACGCCCTGCGCTTCCTCCCGCACGCCGACCGCGACTGGCACCGACCGGGCCCTGCCGAGGTGTGGGGCCGGATGGGCCGTCGTCCCGATGAAGCCCTGATCCGTAAGCCCTCCTACGGGGCGTTCTACGACACCCCCCTCGACACAATGCTGCGCAACCTCGACCGCGACACGGTCATCGTCACGGGAACGCTTACCAACTACTGCTGCGGCACCACGGCCCGGCAGGCATACGAACGCGGCTACAAGGTCGTCTTCGGGTCCGATGTCACGGCCACCGATGACGAGTCGCGACAGGAACCGGAACTCGCTGTGCTGCGGCAGGGTTTCGCGCTCGTACCGACCACCGAAGAGATCACCAACCGACTGACCGCAGCCACCTCGGCATCAGACGACGAGAAGCGGGCGAGCGCGGAGTGAGCGCACGGTGCGCGGCCGGCCGCCGCCCTGGGGCCGGGGCCGGGTGGCGTGCCGGCAGACGATGAGGTCGCGGTGCTGGCGCAGGACCGTGTCCGGCCGGATCAGATCGCATCCGGCGTAGCACCTCGCGGGACACGCTGTGGAGCAACGACGCCGGGAACGCCTGGTCGCCGACGTCGAACCGGACCCGCTGCCCGCCCAGCCGCCGCTCCAGGACGGCGATCTGATGGCGCAGGGCAAGGATTTTGATGTCCTTCTCCCAGTCGCTCGTTGGTAGCAGCCGCCGCATTGGGAACGCGCTCGTCATGCACGGGTACGTCAGTCTCAACAGCACGGCCGATCACCATGCCGCCTCCGCCGTCCCCCGGGCGAGACGCCGACTCGGGCAACCAACGGGCACGCGGCATGAGCAGCCGGATCAGAGTTTCCCGATCCTGTACGTGCGTCAGGCCAGGGTTCCGCCGGCCCGGTGCAGGTAGCTGAAGTCGTGGTCCCGGCGGGCCCTGCTGATCGGGCGGATCTCGCGAGTGGCCACGTTCAGCGCGTAGCCGCCCACCGCTCCCAGCACCCAGGTCAGGCCAGGCTGCACCACGCTTCCGGCGGCGGCCGCGAGGGCCAGGGTCACCATCACGGACCGGTTGACCCACACCATCCGGCTGCTCCTGGCCGCCGCCCGGTAGTCCTCGACGGACTCTTCGATCTCCCGGTGCAACTGGGCCAGGACGTCGGCGGGGTGCTCGTAGTGGCGACGGAGGTCCCCGAGCATGCGGTGTAGAGCCCGCATCAGGCGGTGCCGCTCGTCGGCGTATCGCTCACGGAAGGCGACGACGTCGACGGTCGGGGTGCCGGGGGCGGGCACGGGCAGCAACTTGCCTAGCTCCAGCTCCCAGGCGGGCAGCCGGTCCTCGCCGGCGGGGCTCAGGGCCCAGGCGTACGCGTCCGCGCGGTCGGTGCAGGGGACGTACGAGACCCGGCGGTCGGCGGCGATCTCGCGGGCCAGGGTGCCGATGACCAGTTGTTGGACCTCCGGCGGGACGACGAGGCTCCAGGGGCCCCGCCTGTTCGGCCAGGCCAGGCCGAGTGAGAGGAGTTCCCGCTACAGCCAAAGGCTCGTCTTCGAGTTGTAGAGGTACGCGTCCGGGAAGGAAAGCTGTCGGCGGTTCGGGTAGGCAGCCATCCTGCGCAGCTCCTGCACCAGGAACCGGGAAGCCTGGCCGTGGCCCCATTCAGGGTCTTCCAGCTCCTCCATGCTGTCCCGGTCAAAGGTGAGGGGCGTGTACAGGCGCTGTTCCCGCAGCTCGTTCAGCTCCGCGGGCACGGCGAAGCGGTACTCCCGGTGACCCTGCGGCACGATGGACGCGATGCCGTCCCAGTAGAGCAGCGCTTGGTGCAGGATCTCCGTCGGCGGCTTGACCAGCGGGTAGTACAGCAGGACGGCCAAGAGGACTCCCTGTCCGCGAACTCACCGCCCGATGGCGGGACTTCACGTCAGCGGATGCCGCGCGGGAACCGTCGGCACTCGGGCTGCCGGTGACGGGCGGCCGGGCGGCGACGTCCGCGATGGCTTCCCAAGGCCCCCGCTTGTTAGTTTAGCCTTGCCTATGTTGATCGGGCTGCCGAGCGGGCCCGAGAGGGTGTCAAGTGGTGTGGGGCGGGCGGATGGACGGCGTGTGGTGAGGGCGCGGGGACTTTCCGGAAGGGAGCGACCACGGGCGTTACGTCCGGAGGGCGGCGGAAGGCCGGGACCCCGCATCGCCGCGGTGTCCGGCGGGTCCACCGGCTCTCCCGCGTGCGCCGGCCCGGCTGCCGCGGCCCGGTGAGCGGCCCCATGGCGCAGGAAACGTCTCCGCCGTCGGCGGCTGCCGTCGCGTCCCAACCGGCCCCCGTCCGGGTCCTGTTCCGCGGCGGCGGTCTTCTCGGTCTCGGCTGCGTGCTCTTCCTGCTGGTGCTGCTGAGCACCTGGCTGGGCACCAAGGACACCTCCCTCGCGCAGGTGTGGAGCGCGCTGTGGGGGGACGACGGCTCGTACGCCACCGGCGTCATCCGTGAACTGCGGCTGCCGCGCACGCTGGTGGGGCTTCTGGTCGGTGCCTCCCTCGGCGTCGCCGGGGCGCTGATGCAGACCGTCACCCGCAATCCGCTCGCCGACCCGGGCATCCTCGGGGTCAACGCCGGGGCCTCGGCGGCGGTGGTGTTCGCGATCGGGGTCATCGGGCTCGGCGACTTCACGTCCCTGGTCTGGTTCTCGTTCCTCGGCGCGGCCTTCGCGAGCGTCGTGGTCTACGTCCTGGGCGCCTCGGGCCGGGGCGGGCCGACGCCGGTGCGGCTGACGCTGGCGGGCGCGGCCATCAGCGCCAGCCTCGGGGGAGTGATCGCGGGGCTGACCGTGTTCGACGCGGCGACCTACGACTTCCTGCGGTTCTGGATGGTCGGCTCGCTCGCCGGACGCAGTCCCGAACTCGTCCTGGAACTCGTGCCGTTCGTCCTCGTCGGGGTGGTGGCCGCGATGGTCCTCGCGCCCTCCCTGAACGCGCTCGCCCTCGGCGACGAGCTGGGCAGGGGGCTCGGCGTCCATCTCGGCCGGGTCCGCGCCGGGACCGTGGTCACCGTCACCCTGCTCTGCGGGGCGGCGACCGCCGCGGCCGGGCCGATCGGCTTCGTCGGTCTCGTGGTCCCCCTGATCGCACGCCGGCTCACCGGCCCCGACCTTCGCTGGTCGCTGCCGTACTGCGTGCTCATGGGGCCGGTCCTCGTGCTGGTCTCCGACATCGTGGGCCGGGTGGTCCTGCCGACGGGCGAGCTGGAGGTCGGCGCGGTGACGGCGGTCGTCGGGGCGCCGGTGTTCATCGCGATGGTGCGACGGTTCAAGAAGGTGTCCCTGTGACGGTGACGCAGACGAAGCCGGCGAAGACGTCCGGGTCCGCCCGGCCCGTGCTGTCGGTGCGCTGGGGCCGGCTCTCCTTCCGCCTGCACCGCCGTACGGCCGCGGTGGGGGCGGCCTCCCTGGCGGTGTCGGCGCTGCTCCTCGCGGTGAGCCTGTGCACCGGCGCCTACGCGGTGGCGCCCGGGGACGTCGCGCGGGCCCTGTTCTTCGGCACCGGCGAACGGCTGGCGGTGCACTTCGTCAACCAGGAGCGGCTGCCCCAGGCGCTGCTCGCCGTCCTCGTCGGCTGCGCGCTCGGCATCAGCGGCGCCATCTTCCAGAACGTCTCCCGCAACCCGCTGGCCAGTCCCGACGTCATCGGCTTCAACAGCGGTGCCGCGACCGGCGCCATCACGGCCATCGTGTTCGGCGGCGGCGCCGCCGCGACCGCCGCCGGCGCGATCGGCGGGGGCCTCGCCACGGCGGCGGTCGTGTTCCTGCTCGCCGGCAGCGGGGGGTTCAACGGGGTGCGGCTGGTCCTGATCGGGCTCGGCGTCACGGCCATGCTCGGTTCCGTCAACTCCTACCTGCTCACGCGCTCCACCCTGCACAACGCGCAGAACGCGCACGTCTGGCTGATCGGCACGTTCAACGGCCGCTCCTGGAGTTCCGTCCAGATCATGGCGGTGGCGCTCGCCGCTCTGCTGCCGGCCTCCGTCGTCCTCAACCGGCAGTTGCGGATACTGGAGATGGGCGACGACCTGGCCCACGGGCTCGGTGTCCGGGTGATCCGGGCGCGGCTGGCCCTCACCCTGCTCGGGGTGGGGCTGTGCGGTGTCGCGGTGGCGAGCGCCGGACCGGTGCCGTTCGTGGCGCTCGCCGCGCCGCAGATCGCGCTGATGCTCACCCGGGGACCGGTGAGCGTGATCGCCGCGGGCGTCACGGGGGCCGCCCTCCTGTCGGGTGCGCATCTCGTCTCCCACCAGTTCCTTCCGCTGCTCGCCCGTCTCCATCTGGTCGCGGAGACGCAGCGCGACGGGCAGTTGCCGGTAGGCGTCACGACCGGCGTGCTCGGCGGTGCCTACCTCGCCTGGGTGCTCTTCCACCGGCGCCGTGCCGGGGCGGTCTGACACCGGTCCGGGGGGAAGGGGCACGTCGGTCGGCGAGCCCCTTCCGGGCCGGTCCCGTGAGGCCCCAAGGGGCTTGTTCCGTACGGGAGTTGATGGCCTGAAGTGGCGGGTGGTGTGGTATTGCTCCCCTCGAATAACTAAGGCTAGGCTTACCTAAGTTGACTCGAAGGAGGAGTTGTGACCAACCCGTTCGAGGACGAGGACGGCGTGTACCTGGTACTCGTCAACGACGAAGGACAGCACTCTCTCTGGCCCTCTTTCGCGGAGGTTCCCGCCGGATGGACCGTGGTCCACGGCGAGGACACCCGCACCGGGTGCCTGGAGTACGTCGAGAAGAACTGGACCGATCTCCGGCCCAAGAGCCTGATCGAGAGCATGGCTGCCGACGCCTCATGACCACCTCGTCGACATCCGGCCGGGACCTGCTCGGCAGACGCGGCTTCCTCGTCGGCGTCGGCACGGCCGGCACGGGTGCCGCCCTGGGAACGGGCGTCCTGCTCACCCGGGGCGGCCCCGCGGCCGGGCCCGTCCCGCCCCGGCCCGCCCTCATGACCGCCGCGCTCGGCACCCCGCTCGCCACCCTCCCGCACGCCGTCGAACAGGCCCGCGCGGCCGGGAACCGGGCCGGCGGCGCCGCCGGCCGGGCCGCGGCGGCGGCCACGGCACTCAGGCCCTTCGTCGACCGGCTGCCGGTGCCCCCGGTGCTGCGCGGCCGTGACGGCGCCCTGACCGTCTCCCTGCGCACCGCGAGCGTGCGGCTGCACCGGGACCTGCCCGCCACCCGCCTGTGGACGTACGAAGGGTCCCACCTCGGCCCCACCATCGAGGCGCGCAGCGGCAGCCGGCTCCGCGTGGCCTGGGAGAACGACCTGACCGGTGCCTTCCCCGTCCCCGCGGTCCGCGTCCCCTTCTCCTACGAGGAGGGCCGGCCGCTGATGTGGGACCGCCCCGGACGCGAGGGCGGCACCCCGCGCGAGGACGTCGCCGCCCTGCCGCCCTGGACCGCCGTGCACCTGCACGGGGCGGTGACCGGCGGCGGCAACGACGGCTGGGCGGAGAACGCCGTCCTGCCCGCCGACGCCCAGCTCTCCGAGTACCGCAACCAGCAGCGCGCGAGCGGCCTGTGGTACCACGACCACGCCATGCACATCACCCACCTCAACGTGATGACCGGCCTGGCCGCGGGCCAGTACCTCGTCCGCGACGACGAGGAGGCCGGCCTGCGGCTGCCCCGGGGCGAACGCGAACTGCCCCTGGTCCTCTTCGACCGCAACCTCGACCTGGACGCGGACGGCGGGTTCACCGGGGGCCTGCTCTACAAGGGGATCGTGGTCGTCGACGACCCCTACGAACTGGTACGCCCCTTCACCGGCCCCTTCACGCTCGTCAACGGGAAGATCTGGCCGTACCAGGAGGTCGACGCCGGCTGGTACCGCCTCCGGCTGCTCAACGCCTCCAACAACCGGCCCTACCTGCTGAAACTCCTCGACGAGGAGGGCCGCCAGGTGCCCCCCGAGGCGTTCGTGCAGATCGGCACCGACGCCGGACTGCTGCCCGCGCCCGCGCCGCTCAAGGACGGCGTCTCCCTCACCCCCGCCGAACGGGCCGACGTCCTCGTGGACTTCTCCCGCTATCGCGGGCAGCGGCTGCGGCTGGCCAACACCCTGCCGGAACCGGGCATCCGCGCCGAGGTGCTGGAGTTCCGGGTCGGCTCACGCGCCGAGGGCGGCGGCTACTCCGTACCGGGAAGGCTCGCCCGCTCCTTCCGCCCCGTCGACCGGGGGAAACTCGCCGGGACCCGGGAGCGGATGGTGATGGTGACCCCCGTCTACCCCAAGGACCCCGAACTGTGGGAGATGGAGGAGACCGAGGCCCCCCAGGGCGAACTGCCCATCGACGGCATCGTCCAGTTCGAGGACGCCCTCGGCCGGGTGCGCACCTTCCGGCGCGTGTCGTCCACCTACGACGACCCCGTCGCCTTCACCGTCCCGGCGGGCTCCACCGAACGCTGGACCTTCCTCAGCCTGGAACAGTCCGAGGGCTCCTACCCCCACCCCATGCACCTGCACGCCACCGCCTTCCAGGGCCTCAGCCGCGACCTGTACGACGTCAGCACCTTCACCTTCTTCGAGCGCGAGGGCGGCGGCTACGGAGCCGGCACCTCCGCCCCGCTGAGACGGAAGGCGGCCCGCGCACTGACGCCCGCGGAGAAGGGCCCGAAGGACACCATCGCCCTGTACCCCGCGGAGATGATCACCGTGGCCGCCGAGTTCCAGGACGTGCCCGGCCGCTTCATGCACCACTGCCACATCTACGAGCACGAGGACATGATGATGATGCGCCCCTTCGTGGTGCAGCCGAGACAGGTCATCGCCCTCGCCCCGCACGGCGCCCACGGCACGCCACCCTCCGGCGGCACGTCCGCCGCGCGGCACGGACAGCACTGACCCCCCGCACACCACCGGACCGGGCACGACGCGCCCGAGGCCCCACCACCCGCGCTCCCCGCCCGGGTGGTGCCGGGCATGCCCCCGGCCCCGGTGACCGGTCCCCTCCGCAGCCCCTCACCGCCGGACCACGGTGAGACCGCACGCCGGGAGAATGCGCATGACCACCGACCTCGACCGTCTGCCGCTCACCGCGGCCCAGCAGGGCCTGTGGACCGCCCAGCGGCTCGACCCCGCCAGCCCCGCCCACCTCACCGCCGAATACGTGGAGTTGACCGGCCCGCTCGACGCGAGACTGCTGTGCCGGGCCGTGACGGACGCCGTGGCGGAGACGGACGGACTCACAGTGCGCTTCCTCGTCGAGGCGGACGACGACGGGGAACGGGTCTGGCAGCGGCCGGGCGCCGTCCCCCCGCGGCAACCCGACGTCCTCGATCTCACCGGCGAGGACGATCCCCGGTCCGCCGCCCTGGCCTGGATGGAGCGGGAACGCTCCGTCCCCGTCGACCTCGAACACGGCAGGCTCCACCGGCACGCCCTCCTGCGCACCGGCGAGACGACCTGGCTGTGGTACCACCGCTGCCACCACATCCTCCTGGACGGCTACGGCTTCCATCTCCTCGCCGACCGCGTCGCCCGCCTCTACCACGCCCTGGACACGGGGACCGAACCCCCCGCGCGCACAAGCGCCTCGCTGCGCGAGGCGGTCGCCGAGGACCGGGCGTACACGGGCTCCGAGGAGGAGCGCGCCGACGGGCGATGGTGGCGCGGCCGACTCGCCGACCGGCCCCACCCGGTCACCTTCGGCGAGGCACCCCTCCCCGGCGCCGCGCACGGTTTCCGGCGCCGGCGACGTGCCCTGCCGGCCTCGGCGGCCGACGCGCTGGCCGGGTTCGCCCAGCGGGCCAAGGCCACCTGGCCGGAGGCCGTGCTGTCCGCGTGGGCGCTCTACCTGACCGGCCTCACCGGCACCCGCGAGGCGGTGATCGGCCTGCCCGTCAGCAACCGGACCAAGGGAGCCCTGCTCCGCGTCCCCACCACCGCGGTCAACGTCGTCCCGCTGCGCGTACCGGTCGACGACCGCGAGACGCCGGCGGAGCTGCTGCGCCGCGTGACCCTGGCGATGCGCGCCGTGCGCCGGCACCAGCGCTACCGGGGCGAACAACTCCGGCGCGACCTCGGCCTCTTCGGAGACGGCAGGCGTCTCGCCGGACCGCAGGTCAACATCAAGCCCTTCCCCGCCGTGCTCTCCTTCGGCCGGTGCACCGGCACCGTGCACTCCCTCGCGGCCGGCGCGGTCGAGGACCTCACCGTCAGCGTCAGCGGACAGCCCGGCACCAGCGGCCTCGACCTCACGTTCGACGCTCACCCGGCCCGCTACACCGACGCCGAACTCACCGCGCACGCCGACCGGTTCACCGACCTGCTCCGCCGGCTCCCGGACACCCCGGCGCACACCCCCGCCGGGCGGCTCGCCCTGGCGAGCGAACGGGAACGGCACCTCCTCACCGGGACTTGGGCACACGGGCCCGACGCACCCGACCGGGCACCCGTCCTGGACCGCGCCTTCGCCGCACAGGTCCTCCGCACCCCCGGAGCACCCGCCCTGCGCAGCGGCGACCGCGAGCTGACCTACGCGGAACTCGACCGGCGGGTGGAGACGCTGAGCCGCCTGCTGCGCTCCCGCGGCGCCGGCCGCGGCACCCTCGTCGCCGTCTGCCTGCCGCGCACCGAGGCACTCGTGATCGCCCTGCTCGCCGTCGTCCGCGCGGGCGCCGGCTACGTACCGCTCGATCCCGCCTACCCGGACGACCGGCTGCGGCAGATGCTGACCGACAGCGAGCCGGTGCTGCTGCTCACCGACGCCCCGGGCGCGCGGGACAGCGGCGTACCCGAGGTGGCGGTCGCCCCCGACGGCACGCCCGACGGCGCCCGGGACGACGACGGCGCTCCGGACGATCAAGGCCCTCCGGACGGCCACGGTGCCCGGGACGACCACGGTGCCCGGGACGACCACGGTGCCCGGGACGACGAGGTCACCCGGGACGACGGCGCCCCGGACGGCCACGGCCCCGTGGGCGGCCCGACGCCCCGGCACGCCCCCGGGGACACCGCCTACGTCATCTACACCTCCGGCTCCACCGGGCGGCCCAAGGGCGTCGTCGTCTCCCACGGCGCGCTCGCCAACTTCCTCGCGGCGGTGCGGGGGACGCTGGACCCCCGCCCCGGTGACCGGCTCCTCGCGGTGACGACGGTGTCCTTCGACATCGCCGCGCTGGAACTCTTCCTTCCACTGGTCACCGGGGGCACCGTGATCCTCGCCGCCCGGGAGGACGTACGGGACCCCTTCGCGCTCGCCGCCCTGGTACGGACCCACCGGCCGGACCTCGTCCAGGCCACGCCCTCCCTGTGGCGCGTCCTCGCGGAGGCCGACCCCGGTGCCCTGTCGGGAGTGCGCGTCCTGTGCGGCGGCGAGGCCCTGCCACCGGACCTCGCCCGCCGTCTCGCCGGACTCGGCGCGGACCTGACCAACCTGTACGGACCCACCGAGACCACCGTCTGGTCGACCGCCGCCGTCCTCGACGAGGGCGCCCTCCCACACGTGGGCCGCCCGCTGCGGCACACCCGCGCCTACGTCCTCGGCACCCGGCTCACCCCCCTCCCGGCGGGCGTCGCGGGCGAGTTGTACCTCGCCGGGGACTCCGTGGCCGACGGCTACCTGGGGCGGGCGGCGCTGACGGCGGAGCGGTTCACGGCCGATCCGTACGGTCCGGCGGGGGAGCGGATGTACCGCACGGGGGACGTGGCCCGGTGGCGGGAGGACGGCACGCTGGAGGTGCTGGGCCGCGCCGACCACCAGGTGAAGATCCGCGGTCACCGGGTCGAGCCCGGCGAGGTCGCCGCCGCCCTGGCCGGGCACCCCGGGGTACGGGAGGCCGCCGTGGTCGCCCGGACGACGGGCGCCGCCGCCGAACCGTCCCTCGTCGCCTTCCACGCCGGCACCGCGAAGGAGCCCGAACTCCGCGCCCACCTCGCCCGCCTGCTCCCCGCCCACCTGGTGCCGGCCCGCTTCCACGCCCTGCCCGCCCTGCCGCGCACCCCCAACGGCAAGACCGACCTCGGCGCACTGCCACAGGCCGGTGCCGCGACCGACGAACGGCGACGCGCGCCGGCGACGGCCACGGAGGAGTCGCTCTGCCGCCTGTTCGCCCGGGTGCTCGGCATCCCGGAGGCCGGGGCCGACGACGACTTCTTCGCCCTCGGCGGCCACTCGCTGAGCGCCGCCCGCCTCACCACCGCCCTGCGCGCCGAGGCCGGGGTCGAACTGGCGGTGCGCGCCCTCTTCGACCACCCGACACCGGCCCGGCTCGCCGGTGCCGTCGAAGCCGCCCGGGGCGCCCGCGAGCCCCTGGTGCCGCAGCCCCGGCCGCACCGGCTGCCGCTCTCGCCCGGACAGCGCCGCCTGTGGTTCCTGCACCAGGCCGAAGGGGCGGGCGCCGCCTACAACATCCCGCTCGCGGTCCGCCTCACCGAGGCGCCGGACCCGGGCGTCCTCACCGCCGCCGTGAAGGACCTGTTGCTGCGGCACGAGGTGCTGCGCACCGTCTTCCCGGTCACCGACGGGGAGCCCTGCCAGCGGATACTGGACCCCGCCGCACTGGAGCCGCCCGTACGCCTGCACCGCGTGACGCCGCGGGAGCACGACGGGGCCCTCGCCGAAGCCGCCGCGGAACCCTTCGACCTCGCCCACGAACCCCCGCTGCGCGTCCACCTGTTCGAAACCGAAACCGAAACCGAAACCGACGCCGACACCGACACCGACACCGAAACCGACGCCGCCCGCACCCTGCTTCTGGTGCTGCACCACATCGCCGCCGACGAATGGTCGCTGACACCGCTCCTGCGCGACCTCGGCGCGGCACTGGCCGCACGCGGCACGGGCCGCGCCCCGGACTTCACGCCCCCGCCCGCGCAGTACGCCGACTACACCCTCTGGCAGCGGCGCACCGCCCGCCGCGACGAGGCCGAGCACCTGGCGTACTGGCGGGAACGACTGCGCGACGCGCCGGAACAGACCGAGCTGCCCTGGGCCCGGCCCCGGCCGCCCGAGGCCGGCGGTGCCGCCGCCACCCACGCCTTCACCCTCGACACCCGCCGCTACGGCCGTGTGGCCGACCTGGCCCGCCGCACCCGCACCAGCACCTTCATGGTGCTGCACGCCGCCCTCGCGGTGACCCTGTCCCGGCTCGGCGCGGGCGACGACATCGTCCTCGGCGCCCCGGTCGCGGGCCGCGACGACGAGGCACTGCGGGACGCGCCCGGCTTCTTCATCAACACCCTCGCCCTGCGCACCGACCTGAGCGGCAACCCGAGCGCCGAGCAACTCATGGAACGCGTCCGGGACACGGACCTGGAGGCGTTCTCCCACCAGGAGCTGCCCTTCGAGCGGGTCGTCGAGGCGGTCAACCCGGCCCGGATCGCCGGTGTGTCCCCGCTCTTCCAGGTGCTCTTCGCCCTCCGTGAGGAGTTCGGCGACGCCGCGGCGCTGCCCGGCCAGAGCGGCAGGCCCCGGCTGGTGCGGACCGGGGACGCCAAGTTCGACCTCCAGGTCACCTTCAGCGAGGACCGGGAGTCCGGCACGGCGGCAGGGCTCCTGGAGTACCGCACCGCCCTGTGGCAGGCGCCGGACGCGGAGCGCTTCGCCGACGCCCTCGTGCACGTGATCGACCGGCTGACCGCCCATCCCACGCGCCCGCTGTCCGCGCTCCGGATGCCGCCCGGCGACGAACACGAGGAGGCACGCGAGGCCACCACCCGTACCCTCCCCGCCACCGGCCCCGCCCTGCTCTTCGCCGAGCAGGCGGCCCGCACCCCCGACAAGCTCGCCCTCGTCAGCGGCACGGAGGAACTGACCTACCGCCGGCTGGAGTCCCGCGCCGCCCGGCTGGCGACCGTGCTCGCCGAACACGGAGCCGGCCCCGGCACCCTCGTCGGCGTCAGTCTCCCGCGCGGCACCACGCTCCTCGTCACCCTCCTCGCCCTGGCCCGCACCGGCGCCGCCTACCTGCCCGTCGACCCCGGCTTCCCCGGCGAACGCGTCCGCCTCCTGCTCGCCGACGCAGGCCCCGCCCTGCTGATCACCACCCGGGCACCCGAGGGCGCCCTGCCACCGGAACGACTGCTCGACCCGGACGACCCCGCCTTCCGCGCCCGGGTGGAGGCCGCCGGCGAACTGCCCCCGCCCGCGCCCCGGCACGGCGCCCACCCGGCCTACGTCATCCACACCTCCGGCTCCACCGGCACCCCCAAGGGCGTGGTGGTCACCGAGGCAGCCCTGACCAACTTCCTGCTGTGCACGGCGGACACGCTCGCCTTCACCGGCGACGAACGGCTCCTCGCCGTCACCACCGTCGGCTTCGACATCGCCGTACTGGAACTCTTCCTGCCGCTGGTCACCGGCGGCACCGTGATCCTCGCCGGACGCGAGGAGGTCCGCGATCCCGCGCTGCTCGCCGCCCTCCTCGGCCGCAGCGCGGCCACCGTCATGCAGGCCACCCCCTCCCTCTGGCGTGCCCTGGTGGAGGAGGCCCCCGAAGCCCTGCGCGGAGTGCGCATCCTGTGCGGGGGCGAGGCGCTCGCCCCCGACCTGGCCACCGCCCTCGCCGGGCTCGGCGCCGACCTGACCAACCTGTACGGGCCCACCGAGACCACCATCTGGTCCACGTCGGCGCCCCTGGACCGGCGGGACGCCACCGCCCCGCACGCCGGCCGGCCCCTGTGGAACACCCGCGCCCACGTCCTCGACCGCTTCCTCGCCCCCGTTCCCGCGGGCGTTCCCGGTGAGCTGTACCTCGCCGGGACCGGGCTCGCCCAGGGGTACCTGGGGCGTGCGGCGCTGACGGCGGAGCGGTTCACGGCCGATCCGTACGGTCCGGCGGGGGAGCGGATGTACCGCACGGGTGACCTCGCCCGGTGGCGGCGGGACGGCACGCTGGAGGTGCTGGGCCGCGCCGACCACCAGGTGAAGATCCGCGGTCACCGGATCGAGCCCGGCGAGGTCGCCGCCGCCCTGCGCGCCGACCCGCGGGTACGTGACGCCGCCGTGACCGCCCACACCGCGCCGGGCGATCCCGCGCCCCGGCTCGTCGCCTATCTCGTGGGCCCGCGTGACCAGGAGGAGGCCCGGCAGGTCCGCGAGGACGTCACGGACCGGCTCCCCGCCCACCTGGTGCCCTCCCTGTGCCTGACGCTCGACGCGCTCCCGCGGACCCCCAACGGCAAACTGGACCGGGCGGCCCTGCCCGCCCCCGTGCCCGCCGCCCGCACCTCCCGGGCGCCGCACGGCCCGCGCGAGGAAGCCCTCGCCGCCCTCTTCGCCGAGGTGCTGGGCGGTGTCGAACCCGGCGCCGACGACGACTTCTTCGCCCTCGGCGGCCACTCCCTGCTCGCCGCCCGGCTCGTGTCCGGGGCCCGGCCGCTGCTCGGCGACGACCTCACCGTCCGGCACGTCTTCGACACCCCGACCGTCGCCGGACTCGCCGCCCGCAACGGCACCGCACCCCGGAGCCTCCCGCCCCTGACCCGGCGCGAACGCCCCGCCCGGCCCCCGCTCTCCCCGGCCCAGGACCGGCTGCGCTTCCTCGACTCCCTCGGCGGCACCGGCACCTCCTACCACCTGCCGTTCGTGCTCACCCTCACCGGGGACGTGGACCTGGCCGCCCTGCGCGCCGCCCTCACCGACCTGACCGGACGCCACGAGGTGCTGCGCACCGTCTTCCCCGACGACGGCGACGGACCCTACCAGCGGGTCCTGGACACGGCGCCGCCCGTCGAGCAGGCGCGGGTGCGCGACGAAGCCGAACTGGAGCAGCGCCTCACGGAGTTGAGCGCGCGCCCCTTCGACCTGGCCGCCGACCCGCCCCTGCGGGTCACGGTCCTCACCGGCGCCGGCCGGGTGACCGTACTGCTCCTGCTGCACCACATCGCGGGCGACGAGTGGTCCGTCGCCCCGCTGCTCACCGACCTGTCCACCGCCTACGCCGCGCGCCACGCCGGGCGGGCGCCCGACTGGGACCCGCTCCCCGTCGACCACACCGACTACGCGCTGTGGCAGCGGGAGTTGCTGGACGACGGCCACCTCGAACCCGAACTCGCCTACTGGCGTGAAGCGTTGAGCGGCGTCCCGGCGACCCTGGAACTGCCCGCCGACCGGCCCCGGCCCGCCCGCCCCACCGGCCGCGGCGGATTCGTCCCCTTCACCGTCCCGGACGCCACGGCCGCCGCCCTGCGCGAAGTGGCCCGGGACACCGGCACCACGCCGTTCATGGTGGTGCAGGCGGCGCTCGCCGCGCTGCTGAGCGCGCTCGGCGCGGGCGAGGACATCCCCCTCGGCGTGCCCACCGCCGGCCGGGAGGAGCGGCACACCGAAGACCTGGTCGGCTTCTTCGTCAACACCCTCGTCCTGCGCACCGACCTGACCGGCGCCCCCACCTTCCGGGACCTGCTCGACCGGGTCCGGGCCACCACGCTCGACGCCTTCGACCACGCCAGGGTGCCCTTCGAACGGGTCGTCGAGGCGGTCCGGCCCGAACGGGCCGCGCACAACCCGCTGTTCCAGGTCATGCTCACCTACCGCAAGCGTGGCGCGGTGCCCTTCTCGGCGCCGGGCGTGGCGGCCGGCTTCGCGCTGCGGGAGACCGAGACCGCCAAGTTCGACCTCGTGGTGGGCCTCACCGAGCACCTCGGCTCGCACCGCCTGGACGGCGCCGTCAACTACAGCGCCGACCTCTTCGACCGCGCCACCGCCGAGCGCCTCGCCGCCCGCCTGGTCCGGCTGCTGGGCGCGGCGGTCGCCGCCCCCGACACGCCCGTGCACCGGCTCCCGGTCCTCGACGACGAGGAACGCCGGACCGTGCTCACCGGCTGGAACCCGGCCGGCGGTCCGGAACCCGGCCCCGACCTGCTCGACCGCCTCGGCGCGGCCGTCACCGCGTACGCCGGGCGCACCGCCGTCACCTGCGGCGGGCACAGCGTCGACCACGGCACCCTGGACCGGCGCACCAACGCCCTGGCCCGCACGCTCATCGCCCGCGGCATCGGCCCCGAGGACCGGGTCGCCCTGCTGCTGCCGCGCTCCACGGCCCTGGTGGAGGCCGTGCTCGCGGTGACCAAGGCCGGTGCCGCCCACGTGCCGGTGGACCCCCGGTACCCGGCCGCCCGTATCGCGCACACCGTCCGGGACGCCGCACCCGCGCTCGTCGTCACCGCGGGCGGCACCGAGGCACCCGCCGGCGTCCCGGTGCTCGACCTCGACGACCCCCTGGTCCGCGACGCGCTCGCCGGTGCCCCGGACGGTCCCGTCACCGACGCCGAACGCACCGCACCCGTGCACCCGGACCACGCCGCCTACCTCATCTACACCTCCGGCTCCACGGGCACCCCCAAGGGCGTCGTGGTCACCCGACGCAACCTCACCCGCCTCTTCGACGCCACCCGCGCCCTCTTCGGCTTCGGCCCCGACGACGTGTGGACCCTCTTCCACTCCTACGCCTTCGACTTCTCCGTCTGGGAGATGTGGGGCGCGCTCCTGCACGGCGGCCGGCTCGTCGTCGTCCCGCACGAGACGACCCGGTCGGGACCGGACTTCCTGCGCCTGCTGCACGAGGAGCGCGTCACCGTCCTCAACCAGACCCCCGCCGCCTTCGGCCAGCTCACCGAGTCCCTGCCCGGCCGGGGCGTGCCCCCCTCGCTGCGCTGGATCGTCTTCGGCGGCGAGGCCCTGGAACCGGGCCGCACCCTGCCCTGGCTCACCGGCCCCCGCCCGCCGCGGCTGGTGAACATGTACGGCATCACCGAGACCACCGTCCACGTCACCGCGTACGAACTCACCCGCGCCCGCGCCGAGGACGCCGCGCGCCGGGGGGTGAGCCCCGTCGGCCGCGCCATCGACGACCTGCGCCTGTACGTCCTGGACGGCGGACTGCGCCCGGTCCCGCCCGGCGTGACGGGCGAACTCCACGTCGCCGGCGGCGGACTCGCCCGCGGCTACCACGGCCTGCCCGCGCTGACCGCCACCCGCTTCGTCGCCGACCCCTTCGGCCCGCCCGGCAGCCGCATGTACCGCAGCGGCGACCTCGCCCGCTGGTCCGCGACCGGTCGGCTCCAGTACCTGGGGCGGGCGGACGACCAGGTCTCCCTGCGCGGCTTCCGGGTGGAGACCGGCGAGATCGAGGCGGTGCTCGGGCGTCACCCGGGCGCGGGCACGGCGGCGGTCGTCCTGCGCACCGACCTGCCCGCGGGTCCCGGACTCGTCGCCTACACCACCGGCACCGCCTCGGCCGAGGCACTGCGCGGGGCCTGCGCCGCCGACCTGCCCGAACACATGGTGCCCACCGCCTTCGTCACCGTCGACGCGCTGCCGCTCACCGCCAACGGCAAGCTCGACCGGGCCGCCCTGCCCGCCCCGAGGACACCCCGGCCGGCCGGGGGAGGGGCCCCTCGCACCGAACGGGAGAAGATCCTCGGCGAGCTGTACGGCAGCGTCCTCGGCGTCCCGGCCGTCGGCGTCGACGACGACTTCTTCGCCCTGGGCGGACACTCGCTGCTCGTCACCCGCCTCGCCAACCGCATCCGGGCCGCACTCGGCGTCGAGGTCTCCGTCCGGACGCTGTTCGAGGCCCGGACCGTGGCCGCGCTCGCCGCACACCTGACCGCCGCCGCGGGCGACACCACCCGGGCGCCCATCGCCCCGCTCACGGCCGCCGAACGGCCGGCCACGCCGCCGCTCTCGCCCGCCCAGGCCCGCCTGTGGTTCCTGCACCGGCTCGGCGGCTCCGCCCCCACCTACACCGTGCCGCTGCTGCTGCGGCCCGCGGCGCCCCTGGACACCGAGGCCCTGACCGGCGCCGTCCAGGACCTCGTGGAGCGGCACGAGATCCTGCGCACCGTCTATCCCGCGCCCGACGGACACCCCGTGCAGCGGGTGCTGCCCGCCGCCGGGACACCCGTCGGCCCCCCGGTCCGCACCGCCGACCCGGTCGCCACGGCCCGCGCCCTCGCCGGCCAGGAGTTCGACCTGGAGTCCGAGCCGCCCCTGCGGGTCCACCCGCTCCACGGCCCCGGGCAGGAGCGCGCCCTGCTGCTCGTCCTGCACCACATCGCCTTCGACGAATGGTCCCTCACCCCGCTCGTCGACGACCTGGCCCGCCTCTACACGGCCCGGCTGCGCGGCACCGGCACCCCGCCGCCCCCGCGCCACCAGTACGCCGACTACAGCCTCCGGCAGTCACGGACACCGGCCGCCCGCGAGCGGCACCTGCTCGACCACTGGCGCGAGCGCCTGGCCGGCGCCCCCGCCGAGATCCCGCTGCCGCTCGACCGGCCCCGCCCCGCCGGGGTCGACCAGCGGGGCGACGCGGTGGAGTTCACCGTGCCCGGTGACATCCGCCGGGCCGCCGAAGCGCTGGCCACCGACACCGGCTCCACGCTGTTCATGGTGGTGCACGCCGCCCTCGCCGCCCTGCTCACCGCGCACGGCGCGGGCACCGACCTGCCGATCGGCACCGTGCTGAGCGGACGCACCGACCGGGCCCTGGAAGAGGTGCCGGGACTGATGGCCAACACGGTCGTGCTGCGCACCGACACCTCCGGCGACCCCACCTTCCGGGAACTCCTGGACCGGGTCCGCGCCACCGACCTGGACGCCTTCGACCACGGTGAGCTGCCCTTCGAGCGCCTGGTCGACGCCCTGGAACCGGAGCGCTCCCTCTCCCGCCACCCGCTCTTCCAGGTGGCCCTGGTGCACCAGCGGGCCCCCGGACGCGGCGCCGACTTCGACGGCGTGCCGGTGGACGTGGAACCGGTCGAGACCAAGGGGGCCAAGTTCGACCTGACACTGGCGGTGGTCGAACGACCGGGCGAGCCGCACCTGCTCGCCGCGTTCACCTACCGCACCGCCCTCTTCGACGCCGCGACCGTGGCAGCGCTGGGGCGCCGGTTCACCGCCCTGCTCGGCTGGTGCGCCGCCCACCCCGACCTGCCCCTTGCCGAGGCGCCCGTCCTGGCGGACGCCCGGGAACGGCGCGCGGTGCTCGCCGCCGCCACCGGCGAGGCCCGCGCCCTGCCGGAGACCACACTGCCGGACCTGGTCCGCCGCCAGGCCCGCCGCACACCCGGGCGGCAAGCCCTGACGGACGGCGAACGCACTTGGTCCTACGCGGAGTTCGACGACGAGGCGGACCGTCTCGCCCGCCGTCTCGCCGGTCTCGGGGCGGGCCGCGGCCGGGTGGTCGCCGTCGCCCTGCCCCGCTCGCCCGAACTGGTCCTCGCCGTCCACGCCGTACAGCGCGCCGGGGCCGCGTACGTGCCCATCGACCCCGACCTGCCGCCCGCCCGCATCGGGGACCTGCTCGCCGACTCCGCCGCGCACTGCGTCGTGACCACCGGCGCCCTCGCCGGCCGGGTCGCCCCGGCCGGTCTTCCCGTACTCGACCCCACCACGACCGGCACGCCGGCCGGTGACGTGCCCCGACCGCCCGGCCCCCGGCCCGCGGACCCCGCGTACCTGCTCTTCACCTCGGGCTCCACCGGGCGGCCCAAGGGCGTCGTCGTGCAGCACACCGCGATCGTGAACCGGCTGCTGTGGGCGCAGGACACCCACGCCCTCGGCGCGGACGACCGGGTCCTGTTCAAGACGCCCGCGAGCTTCGACGTCTCGGTGTGGGAGCTGTTCTGGCCGCTGCTGGCCGGGGCCACCCTCGTCACCGCGGCCCCCGACGACCACCGCGACCCGGCGGCCCTCGCCCGGACCATCCGCGAACACTCCGTCACCACCGTGCACTTCGTGCCGTCCATGCTCGCCGCCTTCACCGCCGTCGCCGACCCCGCCGACTGCCGGGGACTGCGCCGCGTCATCGCCAGCGGCGAGACACTGCCGCCCGCCGCCGTCACCGCCGTCGCCCGCCTCGCCCCGCACGCCGAACTGCACAACCTCTACGGCCCCACCGAGGCTGCCGTCGACGTCACCGCCCGGCACACCACCGCGGCGGACGCCACGCGGACCGCCGTGCCCATCGGCCGGCCGGTGTGGAACACCCGGGCCCTGGTCCTCGACGCCCGCCTGCGCCCCGTGCCGCCCGGCGTACCCGGCGAGTTGTACCTGGCCGGCGCCCAACTCGCCCTCGGCTACCACCGACGCGCCGCGCTCACCGCCGAACGCTTCACCGCCGACCCGTACGGACCGCCCGGGACCCGCCTCTACCGCACCGGCGACCTCGCCCGATGGAGGCACGACGGGCAACTGGACCACCTCGGGCGTGCCGACGACCAGGTCAAGCTGCGCGGCCGGCGCATCGAACCGGGCGAGGTCCAGGCCGCCCTGGACGCCCACCCGGCCGTCGCGCACAGCGCCGTCACCGTGTGGACCGACCCGGCGACCGGCGCCGGACACCTCGTCGCCCACGTCGTCCCCGCCCACCCGGGCACACCGCTGCCCGACCTCACGCCGTACCTCGCCGAGCGCCTCCCCGCCCACCTGGTGCCCAGCGCCGTCGACCCGCTGGAGGCGCTGCCGGTCACCGCCAACGGCAAGCTCGACCGGTCCGCGCTGCCCGCACCCCGGCTCGGCGCGGACCCGGCGGGAGCCGAGCCCGCCACGCCCGGGGAGAAGCGGCTCGCCGGGCTCTTCGCCGACCTGCTGCACACCGAACGGGTCGGCGTAGACGACAGCTTCTTCGCCCTGGGCGGCGACAGCATCCTGTCCATCCGGCTCGTCGCCGCCGCCCGCACCTCCGGCATCCTCATCACCCCGCAGGACGTCTTCCGGCACCGCACCGTACGCGGCCTGCTCGCCGCCGCCCGCCCCGGCGAACCCGCCGACCCCCCGGACGCGCCCGCCGGGCTCGACCCTCAGGGGCCGTGGCCCCTCACCCCGCTCCAGGAGGGCCTGCTCTTCCTCTCCCGGTACGACGCCCGGGGCGACGGCGCCGCCGCGCTCGACGTCTACCACGTGCAGGTCGTCCTCGCCCTCACCGGCCCGGTCGACGCCGAACGGCTGCGGGCGGCGCTCCAGCGGGTGGTGGAGCGGCACACACCCCTGCGCACCGGCTTCACCCGGACCGGCACGGGCTGGGCGCGGCGGGTGCGGCCGGCCCGCGCGGACGTCACCGAACTCGACCTCACCCGCCGTGGCCCGCGCGAGACCGAGCGCCGCGCCCGGCGCCGCGTCGAGGACGAACGCGTACGCCGCTTCGACCTGGACGCACCGCCCCTGCTGCGCTGCCTGCTGGTGCGCCGCGACGCCACCCGCACCGACCTCGTCCTGACCGGGCACCACCTGGTCCTCGACGGCTGGTCCCTGCCCCTGCTCGTCCGGGAACTGCTGCGCTCTTACGGAGGCGGCGAACTCCCCGGCACCGGGCCCGACCACCTCGCCCACCTGAGGTGGCTGCGCACCCGGGACCGACCCGCCGCCGAGGCCGCCTGGCGCACGGCCCTGGCGGGCCTGGACGGTCCCACCCTTCTCGCCCCGGACACGCGGCACGAGACCGAACTGCCCGAGGAGTGCGTCCGCCGCGCGGGCACCGCCCTGACCGCGCGCCTGACCGCCTTCGCCCGGAGCCGGGACCTGACCCTGGCCACCCTCCTCCAGGCCGCCTGGGGCCTCGTCCTGTCCGCCGCCACCGGCCGCCGGGACGTCGTCTTCGGCAACGTCGTCTCCGGCCGCCCGGCCGAGGTGCCCCACGTCGACGAGATGATCGGCCTGTTCGTCAACACCGTCCCGGTCCGGGTCCGTACGCGGCCCGGACAGACCCTCGGCGAACTCCTCACCGACGTCCGGGACGCCTTCACCGGGCTGCTGCCCCACCACCATCTCGGTCTCGCCGACATCCAGCGGGCCACCGGCCACGGCACGCTCTTCGACACCCTCACCGCGCTGGAGAACTACCCCGCCGACCCGCCGGACGCCCTCGCCCAGGCCGCCGGGATCGGTGTCGCCGAGGTGCGGGGCCGCGACGCCACGCACTACCCGCTCACCTTCGTCGCCGTACCGGGGGACGAACTCACCCTGCGCGTCGCGTACCAGCCGGGCCGCTTCACCGCCGCCGAGGCCGAACGGTACGCCGAGCGGGCCCTGCACGTGCTGCGGCTGTTCACCGAGGCACCCGACACCCCCGTCGCCGCCCTCGACCCGCTGCTGCCCGCCGAACGCGCCGCCCTCGGCGCCCACGGGCACGGACCGGCCGCGCCCGCACCGGCGACCTGGGCCGAACTGGTCGCCCGCCAGGTGGCGGCGCGGCCCGCGGCGCCCGCCGTCGAAGGCCCGCGGGAGACCCTGACCTACGCCGAACTCGACTCCCGCGCCCGGTCGCTGGCGGCCCGGCTGATCGCCGCCGGACTGCGCCCCGGCGCGATCGCCGCGGTGGCGCTGCCCCGCTCGGTGGACCTGGTCGTCGCCCAGCTCGCCGTCCAGCAGGCCGGTGCCGCCCATCTGCCGGTCGACCCCGGCTACCCGGCCGAGCGCGTACGGTACATGCTCGACGACGCGGCCCCCGCCCTGGTGGTGAGCTGCCGGGAACTGGCCGACCGCTTCCCGGACGCCCTCCTCGTCGACGACACCCCGGCGGAGCCGGCCCCCACCCCCGACGACCGGCCCTCCCTCCCGGTCCGCGTCACCCCCGGCCACCCCGCCTACGTCATCTACACCTCCGGCTCCACCGGACGCCCCAAGGGCGTCGTCAGCACCCACGCCGGACTGGCCGCCCTCGCCACCGCGCAGGCCGAACGGCTCGGCATCGACCCCGCCGGCCGGGTCCTCCAGCTCGCCTCGCCCTCCTTCGACGCCTCCGTCATGGAGAGCCTCATGGCCCTGGCCACCGGCGCCACCCTGGTCATCCCGGAACCCGGACCGCTCGCCGGGGAACTCCTCGGCGAGACCCTGACCGCACGCCGTGTCACCCACGCGCTGATCCCGCCGACCGCCCTGACCGGACTCGCCCCCGAGGACGCCGCCACCCTGCGCACCCTCGTCGTCGGCGGCGAGGCGTGCACCACGGCGCTCGCCGCCCGCTGGGCACCCGGCCGCCGCATGGTCAACGCCTACGGGCCCACCGAGACCACCGCCTGCGTCACCATGAGCGCCCCGCTCGACGGCCGTGCCACGCCCCCCATCGGCACGCCCCTGCACGGCGTGCGGCTGCACGTCCTGGACAGCATGCTGCGGCACGTCCCGACGGGCGCCACCGGCGAGCTGTACGCCGCCGGGCGCGGCGTCGCCATGGGATACCTGGGCCGGCCGGGCCTCACCGCGAGCCGCTTCACCGCGGACCCGTACGGCCCGCCGGGAGCCCGCATGTACCGCACCGGCGACCTGGTCTCCCGCGACGCCGACGGCCGGCTCCACCACCACGGCCGCGCCGACGACCAGGTCAAGATCCGGGGCTTCCGGGTCGAGCCCGGCGAGATCACCTCCCTCCTGGAGGCCCGCCCCGAGATCCGCTCGGCGGCCGTCGTCGTCCGCGCCGCACCCGGGGACGCCTCCGACGGGCTCCGCCGGCTGGTCGGCTACCTCGTCCCCGGGCAAGCGGAGTCGGTCGACACCGAACGCGTACGCGCCGACCTGGCCCGCACCCTCCCCGACCACATGGTGCCGGCCGCGTTCGTCACCCTGCCCGCGCTGCCGCTCACGCCCAACGGCAAGCTGGACCGCAAGGCCCTGCCCGAGCCGGACTTCACCGCCGTCGTCGGGCACACCGCCCCGGAAGGGCCCCTGGAGGCCACGCTCGCCGAGGTCTTCGCCCAGGTGCTGGGCGTGCCCGAGGTGGGCGCGGAGGACGGCTTCTTCGGCCTCGGCGGCGACAGCATCCTCTCCCTCCAACTCGTCTCCCGGGCACGGGAGGAGGGGCTGCGCATGACGCCGCGCGACGTCTTCGAGCACCCCACCGTGCGCGCGCTCGCCGGGCTGCTGGCCGGCCGCGGCACGATCGCCGACGGCGGCGAGACGCCCGGCGCGCACGGCAGCGCACCGCTCACCCCCGTCATGCGCTGGCTCCTCGAACGCGGCGGCCCCATCGGCAGGTTCAGCCAGTCCATGGTGCTGACGCTCCCCGACGGCATCGACGCCGCCGAGCTGGACACGGTCCTGGACGCCGTGGTGCGACGGCACGAGGTGCTGCGCGCCCGCGTCGACACCGAGGCCGCCACTCTCCTTGTCCCCGGCCCCGGCCCCGGCCCCGACGACGGCGACCGCTTCCACCTGCCCGACCGCCGGGAGACCGGCGCACCACCGGACGCGGCGTCGCTCGGCCGCGACGTGGACGACCTGGCCGCCGAACTCGACCCGGGCGCCGGACACATGCTCCGCACCCGCTGGTACCCGGCGCCGGGCGCGGGCGCCGGCCGCCTCCTCCTCGTCGCGCACCACCTGGTCGTGGACGGCGTCTCCTGGCGCATCCTCCTCGACGACCTGGACCGGGCGTGGCAGGCCGTACGCGCGGGCCGCCCGCCCGCACTGGCCGGCGTGCCCACCCCCTTCCGACGCTGGGCGCGGGAACTGCCCCGGCTGGCCGCCGCGCGCCGGAGCGAACTCCCGCTCTGGCACAGCGTCCTGGAGGCCCCCGCCGGCCTGCCCGGCGTCCGGCCCGACGCGCCGTGGGGCACCGTGGCCCAGGCCCGCCACCGGACCTTCGTCCTGTCGCCCGAGGACACCGCGCCCCTGCTGACCCGGGCCGTGGAACGGTTCGAGGCGTCGGTGCAGCACCTCCTGCTCGCCGCCCTCGCCACCGCCGTCCACGCCGTCGACGGCGGCCCCACGGTCCGCTTCCTCACCCACGTCGAGGGCCACGGCAGGGAGCAGCAGATCCGCGAGGGGTTCGACCTCTCCCGCACGGTCGGCTGGTTCACCTCCCTGTACCCGGTCGCCCTCGAAGCGGTCGCGGGCGAGAGCTTCGCGGACACCGTCGCCCGGGTACGCGCCGACCTGCTCGCCCTGCCCGACAGCGGCATCGGCTACGGCCTGCTGCGCCACCTGTCGCCCGAAGCCGAAGCCGAAGCCGAAGCCGACGCCGGCGCCGAAGCCGAAGCCGACGCACCGCTCGCGGGCCGGCCCGCACCGGTCCTGTCCTTCAACTACCTGGGCCGCTTCGGCACCCCCACGGACCACGCCGCGCCCTGGACGGCGGCGGCCGAGGCCCCGGTGCTCGGCGGCTCCATCGACCCGGACCTGCCCATGGCCCACGCACTGGAGATCAACGCCGTCACCCGCGACACCCCGCACGGGCCGCGCCTGCACACCCGCCTCACCTGGGCGCCCTCCGCCGTCGACGACGCCGATGCCGAGAACCTCGGGGCCCGCTGGCTCGACGCCCTGCGCACGGCGGCCCGCCAGGCCCGTACCCCGGCACCCGAGACCCCCGCACGCCCGTCGCCCGAGAGCCCCGCACGCCCGGCACCCGGGGCGGCGGCCCTGTCACCCCTCACCCCCGAACAGACCGCACGGCTCGCAGCCCGATGGAGGAACCGGTGAGCGCCGAGAACGGCCCCGACCACGGCCTGGACGACATCCTTCCGCTGACACCCCTGCAAGAAGGGCTGCTGTTCCACTCCGGCCTCGACCCCTCGGGCCCGGACGTGTACACCCTGCGGCTCGTCCTCGACCTGACCGGTGCGCTGGACGGCGCCGCCCTGCGGCAGGCCGTCGACACCGTGCTGCGCCGCCACCCGAACCTGCGGGCCGCCTTCGTCGACGAGGGCCTCGACCGGCCGGTGCAGGTTGTACCGTCCTCCTGGTCGGTGCCCTTCCGGGAGGCGGACCTGCGGGAACTCGACCCCGACCGCCGGGCGCGGGAGGCCGGGCGGTTCCTGGAGGAGGAACGGGCCCACCGCTTCGACCCGGCCGACCCCCCGCTGCTGCGCCTCACCCTGCTCCGGCTCGGCGACAGCGCCCACCGGCTCGTCGTCACCGCCCACCACGCCCTGCTCGACGGCTGGTCCATGCCGCTGTTCGCCCGGGAGCTGTTCGCCGCCTACGCCCTGCACACCCGCGCGCCCGGCGCCGCCCCGCTGCCCGAGGTCCGCCCCTACCGGGACTTCCTCGCCCACCTCGCCACACGGGACCGCGCCGCCGCCGAAGCCGCCTGGCGCGAGGCCCTGGCGGACCTGGACGAGCCCACCCTGCTCGCGGCCCCGGCCCCCACCGCCGCCGCGCCCGGGGCGCCCCGGAGCACCGACCTGCGGGTGCCACCCGGCACCGCGGCGGGGCTCGGCGCCCTGGCCGCCGGCCACCGGCTCACCGCCGCCACCGCGTACCAGGCGGCCTGGGGCATCACCCTGGCCCGGCTGACCGGCCGCCACGACGTCGTCTTCGGCACCACGGTCTCCGGCCGGCCCGCCGACCTCGACGGCGCCGAGTCCATGATCGGCCTGTTCATCAACACCCTGCCCGTGGTGGTCCGGGCGTCCCCGTGGCGTTCGCTCGCCGCGACCGCCGCCGGCCTCCAGCGGGAGCGCACCCGGCTCCTGGACCACGAGCACCTGGGGCTCGCCGACATCCAGCGGCTCGCCGGACTCGGTCCGCTCTTCGACACCCTGATCGTCGTGGAGAACTTCGGCGTGGACTCCGGGGCCCTCGCCGAGGCCCAGGCGGCCGGCGGCCTCACCGTGACCTCCGCGACGGGGGAGGACGCCACCCACTACCCGGTGACCGTCGTCGTCCACCCCGGCCCCGAACCCCGCATCACCCTGCGGCACCGCCCCGAGCTGGTCCCCGAGGAGCAGGCACGGGCACTGGGCGCCGCCTACGTCCGGGTCCTGACCGCCCTCGCCGACCGGCCCGACACCCCCGTGGGCGCCGTCGAACTCCTCGCGGCGCACGAGCGACGCCGCGCCCTGGAGGACGGCGCCGCCCTGGACGAGGAGGCTCCGCCCGAGGACAGCATCACCGCGCGCTTCGCCAGGACGGCCGCCCGCACCCCGGACGCCGTCGCCGTCACCGACGCCCGCGGCGCGCACACCTACCGCGACCTCGACGCGCACTCGGGGCGCCTCGCCCGGCTCCTGAGCGAGCACGGCGCCGGGCCCGGCACCTTCGTCGCCGTCCGCCTCGACCCGTCCTTCGAGCAGGTCAGCGCCCTGCTCGGCATCCTCAGGACGGGCGCCGCCTACCTGCCGCTGCCCTCCGGCCTCCCCGAGGGCCGCGCCGCGGCCCAGCTCCGTACCGCCCGCCCGGTCGCCGGGCTCACCACCACGGCCCCGCGCGCCCACCTGCCGGCGGACACCGGAACCGCCTGGATCGCGCTGGACGACCCCGCCGTCACCGCCCGCCTGGCGGAATCCGCCCCCACCGCCCCGGTCGCCGTGCCCGCCGCGGCCCCCGCCTACGTCATCCACACCTCCGGCTCCACCGGCACCCCCAAGGGCGTCGTCGTCGGACACCGGCAGGTCCTGCGGCTGCTCGACACCACCGACGAGGCGTTCGGCTTCGACGGCGACGACGTGTGGACCCTCTTCCACTCCTACGCCTTCGACTTCTCCGTCTGGGAGATCTTCGGCGCGCTGCTGACCGGCGGCCGGCTCGTCGTCGTACCCCCCGCCACGACCCGGGCCCCGGAGGAGTTCGCCGCGCTGCTGCGCCGCGAGGCCGTCACGGTGCTCAACCAGACCCCCTCCGCCTTCCACCAGCTCACCGACGCGATCCTGGCCGACGGCGGACCCGAGGGGCTCGCCCTGCGCGTCGTGGTCTTCGGCGGCGAGGCCCTGGAGCCGGACCGGCTGCGCGACTGGCAGCGCGCCGCGGGCGCGGGCGGGCCCGAACTCGTCAACATGTACGGCATCACCGAGACGACCGTCCACGTCACCCACCACGTGCTGGAGGACGCACCGGCCCCGGGGGGTCCCGCCCGCCCCATCGGACGGCCCCTGGACGACCTCGCGATCCGCCTCCTGGACACCGCGCTCCGCCCGGTCGGCCCCGGGCTCACCGGTGAGATCTACGTGGCCGGACCGGGCCTCGCCCACGGCTACCTCGGCCGGCACGCGCTCACCGCCGGCCGGTTCGTCGCCGACCCCTACGGTCCGCCCGGCACCCGTATGTACCGCAGCGGCGACCTCGCCCGCTGGACCGGGGACGGCGACCTCGACTACCTCGGACGCGCCGACGAGCAGGTGCAGATCCGCGGGTTCCGGGTGGAGCCCGGCGAGGCCCGCGCGGCCCTCGCCGACCTGGACGAGGTCGCCGACGCGGTGGTGCTGGCCCGCCCGGGTCCCGACGGCGCCACCCGGCTCGTCGCCTGGGTCGTCCCCGCCGGGGACCCGGTGGACCCCGCGCGGCTGCGCCGCGCCCTGCGCGAACGCCTGCCGGACCACCTCGTCCCCGCCGCCGTCGTCCCGGTCGACGGCTGGCCCCTGACCGGCAACGGAAAGCTCGACCGGGCCGCGCTCCCCGAACCGGAGGACCGTACGGCCGGGGCCGGCCGTGCCCCCGCCACCTGGCACGAGGAGATCGTCGCGGGCCTCTTCGCGGAACTCCTCGGACGCCGCCGCGTCGGCGCCGACGACGACTTCTTCGCCCTCGGCGGCCACTCCCTGCTGGCCACCCGGCTCGCCTCCCGGATGCGGTCCGCCTTCGGCACCGCGCTCTCCGTACGCGACGTGTTCGAGACACCCACCGTCGCCGGACTCGCCCACCGCGCCGCAGACGGCCCCGCGGCCGGCGGGCCGCCGCTGACCCCCCGCGAGCGCCCCGCGCACGTCCCGCTCTCCCCGGCCCAGCGCCGGCTGTGGTTCCTCCAGCAGCTCCACGGCCCCGGAGCCGAGTACAACATCCCCTTCGTGGCGAGGCTCACCGGCCCCCTCGACGTCGCCGCGCTGCGGCAGGCGCTGCGCGACGTCCAGCTCCGCCACGAGAGCCTGCGCACCGTCTTCCCGTCGACCGCGGGCACGCCCCGCCAGCACGTCCTGGCCCCGGACGACCTCGACGACCCGCTGACCGTCCTGGACGCCGGCGGCCGGGACCTGGACACCGCGGTCACCGAAGCCGTCACCGCCCCCTTCGACGTGGAGCACCGGCCGCCCCTGCGCGCCACCCTGCTCCGGCTCGGCGAACACCAGCACGTCGTCGCCCTGGTCGTGCACCACATCGCCGCCGACCAGTGGTCCGCCCGGCCTCTCCTCTCCGACCTGGCCACCGCCTACGCCGCCCGCACCCGGGGCGAGGCACCACCGCTCGACCCGCTGCCCGTGCAGTACGCCGACTGGACCCTGTGGCGGCGCGAACAACTGGGCCAGGACACGGAGGACACGGAGGACACGGACGACGGGGAGGGCACCGGCCCACTCGCCGGGCAACTGGACTACTGGAAGAAGCAGTTGGCCGGCTCCCCCGAGGAGACCGCGCTGCCCGCCGACCGGCCGCGCCCCGCGGCCCCCAGCTTCCGCGGCGGCTTCGCCCGCTTCACCGTGCCCCCCGGGACACACCGGGCCCTGCGCGCCCTCGCGCGCTCCGCCGCCGGCTCCCTGTTCATGGTGAGCCACGCCGCCCTCGCCGCCCTGCTCACCCGGACCGGCGCCGGCACCGACGTGGTGATCGGCACCCCCGTCGCCGGACGGCACGACAGCGCCCTGGACGACCTGGTCGGCTTCTTCGTCAACAACCTCGTCCTGCGTACGGACACCTCCGGCGACCCGGACTTCGCCACCCTCCTGGAGCGGGTGCGCCGTACCGACCTGGCCGCCTACGCCCACGCCGACGTGCCCTTCGAGACCCTCGTGAACGAGCTGAGCCCGCACCGCTCGCTCTCCCGCCACCCGCTCTTCCAGGTGATGCTCGCCTACGAGAACCGGGCCGCCGACGAGATCGGCCTGCCCGGCCTCACCACCACCGCGATCCGCTCCGGCGCCGGGGCCGCCAAGTTCGACCTCACCTTCACCCTCGTGGAGCGCGACGGCGCCGACGGCCTCGAAGGCGTCCTGGAGTACGCCCGCGACCTCTTCGCACCCGCCACCGCCGAGGCGCTCGCCCGGCGCTACGTCCGGCTGCTGACCGCGGTGGCCGAGGACCCCGCCGCCCCCCTGCACCGGATCGACCTCCTGGACGCCGCCGAACGCGCCGCGCTCCTCGCCGCGCCCCGCGCCGCCCGGCCCCCGCTTCCCGACGCCTCGGGCACCCTGCCCGCCCTCTTCGCCCGACAGGCCGCCGCACACGGCGCGCGGCCCGCGCTCGCCGGGCCGACCCTGGCCGGCGACACCCGCGTCGAACTGACCTACCGGCAGGCCGACGAGGCGGCCGACCGCCTGGCCGCCCTGCTGACCGCGCACGGCGCCCGGCCCGAGGACCGCGTCGCCGTCGCCCTGCCCCGCACCGTCGAGGCCGTCGTCGCCATGCTCGCGGTGACGAAGGCCGGCGCGGTCTACGTCCCGGTCGACCCCGGCTACCCCGGCGAGCGCATCGCCCACATGCTCACCGACTCCGCCCCGGTCCTCACCCTGACCGCCCCCGGCGCCGCCCTCGACGGCACCGACTGCCTGGAGCTGGACGCCGGCTTCCTGACCGCCGACGGCCCCGTACCCGGGCCACCGGGGTGGGCGACCCTGACCTCCACCTCGGCCGCCTACGTCATCTACACCTCCGGCTCCACCGGCCGCCCCAAGGGCGTCGTCGTCTCCCACGCCGGACTGCCCGACCTCGCCGCCACCCTGCGCCACGGCTTCGGCGCCGGTCCCGGCTCCCGGGTGCTCCAGTTCGCCTCGCTCAGCTTCGACACCTCCGTCTGGGAGATCGTCATGGCGCTGACGTCCGGCGCCGCCCTGGAGATCGTCCCCGCCGACCGGCGGCTCGGCGCCCCGCTCGCGGACTTCCTCACCGCGCACTCCGTCACCCACCTCACGGTGCCGCCCGCGGTGCTCGCCGCGCTGCCGCCCACCGCCGTCGCACCGGGCAGCACCCTGATCGTCGCGGGCGAGGCGTGCTCGCCCGACCTCATCCGGGAGTGGGCCGGCCGCACCCGCATGTTCAACTCCTACGGCCCCACCGAGACCACGGTCGACGCCACCCTGTGGCGCTGCGCGGCGGACGGCCTGCGCGGGCCCGCCCCCATCGGCCGGCCGGTCGACGGCACCGCCGTGTACCTGCTCGACGGCCGCCTCCGGTTGGTCCCGCCCGGCACGGTCGGCGAACTGTACGTCGCCGGAACCGGACTGGCCCGCGGCTACCTCGGCCGGCACGCGCTCACCGCCGGCCGGTTCGTCGCCGACCCCTACGGCCCGCCCGGCACCCGCATGTACCGCACCGGCGACCTGGCCCGCCGCAACGCCGCAGGGGAGCTGGAGTACCTGGGCCGCGCCGACAACCAGGTCAAACTGCGCGGGTTCCGCATCGAACTCGGCGAGGTGGAGCGCAGCCTGGCCGCGCTGCCCGGCCTCCGGCAGGCCGCCGCCGTCCTGCGCGAGGACGTCCCCGGGCGTCCGATGCTGGTCGGCTACGCGGTGCCCGAGCCCGGCGCCCGGCCCACCGAACAGGCACTGCTGGAGAGCCTCGGGCGGGAACTCCCCGACTATCTGGTGCCCTCCCGGCTGGTCCTCCTGGACACCCTCCCGCTCAGCCCCAACGGCAAGGTCGACCGCACGGCGCTGCCCGCACCGGCCCGCACCACCGGCACCGTCCCGGCCGCGGACGGCCCGGCCGGCGAACTGGCCGCGCTCTTCGGCGAGATACTGCGCCTCGGCACCGTCTCGGCCGACGACTCCTTCTTCGCCCTCGGCGGCGACAGCATCTCCTCCATCCAGCTCGTCGCCCGCGCCCGCGCCGCGGGACTCGACCTCACCGCCCGCCAGGTCTTCGAACTGCGCACCCCGCGGGCGCTCGGCGCGGCCGTCCGGCCACTGCGCGGCCACGCCGACACCGCCGAGGACCGCGGGCCGGTCCCGCTCACGCCGCTCATGCGCTGGCTCGAACGCCGTCCCGGGCACTGGCGCACCTTCCACCAGGCCGTGCTGCTCACCGTCCCCGCGGACCTCGGGGAGAGCGCGCTGCGCGGCGCCCTGGACGCCGTGGTGGCCGCGCACGGCATGCTGCGCACCCGTACCGCCACCGGCCCGGACGGCCGGAGGGTCCTGGTGAGGGCGCAGGAGCCCGCGTACGAGATGACCGTGGCCGACGCGGCCGGCACCGACGAGCGCGCCCTGCGCGAGCTGATCGCCCGGCACTCGGGCGCCGCGGTCCGGCGCCTCGACCCGGACGAGGGCCGGATGACGCAGGCGGTGTACTTCCCGCGCGGCGACGGGAGGGACGGGCGGCTGCTGCTGGTCGCGCACCACTTGGTGGTCGACGCGGTGTCCTGGCGCATCCTCGTGGCCGACCTGGAGGGCGCGGCCCGGGGAGCCGAGGTGCCGCCGCCGACGGGGACGAGCTTCGGACGCTGGTCCCGCGACCTGGGCGAGACGGCCGGGGCCCACGCCGCGGAGCGCGCCCACTGGGAGGGCGAACTGGCCGCGGCACGGCCGCCGTTCCCCGCCCCGGCCGCCACCGGGGAACCCGCCGAGCTGCGCACGGTCGTGCCCTCCGCCCTCACCGGCGACCTGCTCACCCGGGTCGCCTCCGCCTTCCGCGCGGGCCCCGACGAGATCCTCCTCGGCGCCCTGGCCCACGCGCTGGACGTGCGGGAGGGCGGCGTCCTGGTGGACCTGGAGTCCCACGGCCGTCACGAGGATCTGGTCGAGGGCGCGGAACTCTCCCGCACCGTCGGCTGGTTCACCACCCAGTACCCCGTCCGCCTCGCACCGGGCGACGGTCACGTCGGCGAGACGGTGAAGAGCGTCAAGGAGAGCCTGCGCGCGGTGCCCCGGCACGGCACGGGCTACGGGCTCCTGTACGACCAGGCCGCGAGCGGAGCCCAACTCTCCTTCAACTACCTGGGACGTTTCGGTTCGGGGGACGAAGACGGCCACTGGGCCCCGGCCCCCGAGTCGGACGCCGTCGACGGCGGCGCCCTGCCCGTACTGACCGACGGCCACGTCCTCGACCTGCACGCCTCCACCCTCGACGGTGCCGACGGGCCGGTGCTGACCCTGCGCTGGACGTACGACGCGGGTGCGCTGGACCGGCGCCGGGTGGCGGAACTGGCCCGGCGCTTCACCGGCCACCTGTCCGAACTGGCCGCACGCGCCGCCGAACCGGGCTTCGCGGGCCCCACACCCGGCGACTTCCCCCTGCTCGCGCCCACCCCCGCCGAACTCGCCGAGATCGCGGCGGCCGGCCCCGTGCCGCGCACCCTCCTGCCGCTCGGCCCGCTCCAGGAGGGCCTGGCCTACCACGCGCTGTCCGACCCCGACGCACCGGACGTCTACCTGGTCCAGCTCGAACTGGAACTGACCGGCGACCTGCACGGCGAGCGGCTGCGCCGCGCGGCACAGTCCGTCGTGGACCGGCACGAGGTGCTGCGGGCGGGCTTTCGCCAGGTGTCGACCGGCCGCCTCGTGCAGTACGTGGCCGACGCGGTGCCCGTGGAGTGGCGCGAGGCCGACCTGCGCGGCCACCGGGACGACCTGGCCCGGCTCGCCCGGGAGGACCGGACCCGGCGCTTCGACCTCGACGCCCCGCCCCTGGTCCGCTTCACGCTGGCCCGGCTCACCGACGACACCTGGCACCTGCTGTTCACCAGCCACCACCTGCTCCTCGACGGCTGGTCCTCGCCGCTGCTCCTCACCGACCTGTTCACCGCGTACGCGGGCGGCACCCCGGCGGCCCGCCGGCCGTACGCGGATTACCTGGCCTGGCTCGCGCGCCAGGACCGTGACACGGCGCTGGAGGCATGGCGCCGGGAGCTGCGGGGAGTGGAGGCGCCCACGCTCGTCGCCGACGGCCGGGCCGCCTCGGGCGCCCACGAGCCCGGCGAGACCGCACACGTCCTGCCGCCGCGCCTCCACGACGCGCTGACGCAGACGGCCCGTGCCACCGGCACCACCCTCAACACCCTCGTGCAGACCGGCTGGGCACTGGTCCTGTCCCGGCTGACCGGACGCACCGACGTGGTGTTCGGCGCCGCCGTCTCCGGCCGCCCCGCCGACCTCCCCGGTGCCGACGCCATGCTCGGCCTGTTCGTCAACACCGTTCCCGTACGCGTGGACACGGCACCCGGGAGGAGCCTGCACGACATCGTCACCGCCCTGCACGACCGCCAGGCGGCCCTGCTCGACCACCGGCACCTCGGGCTCGCGGAGCTTCAGCGCGCGTCGGGCCTGCCGGTCCTGTTCGACACCATGACCGTGTTCGAGAACTACCCGTTCGACGAGGACGCGCTCGCCGCGAGCGAGGCGGCGGCCGGGCTCACGGTCCGCGGTGTCGGCGGCCGGGACGCCACGCACTACCCGCTCACCCTCTCCGTCACCGCGCACGGCGGACGCGTCCGGCTGCTGCTCAAGCACCGCGCCGACCTGTTCGACGAGGAGGTGTCCCGCCGCCTGCTGGACGGGCTGGTCACCGCGCTCGAAGCCCTCGCCGCCGGCCTCCACCGCCCCTGCGGCACGCTGGACGTCCTGCCCGTGGCACCGGCGCCCGCCGCGCCCCGTCCCGTCCCCGTCGCGGACGCCGGACTCACGCCGGCCGGTGTGGTCGCCCGCCACGCCGCGGCGGACCCCGGAGCCGTCGCGGTACGCGGCCCGGACGGCACTCCGCTCCTGACCTACGCCGAACTGGCCCGCCGGGCGGCGGTGTTCGCGGACCGCCTGCGTGCCGTCGGCGCCGGTCCCGAGACGCCGGTGGGCATCCTGGCACCGCGCTCGCCCGAACTGGTCGTCGCGCTGCTCGCCGTGAACTGGGCCGGCGCCGCCTACCTGCCGCTCCATCCGGACTGGCCCGCCGCCCGCCGCCGCGCCGTCCTGGACGCCGCCGGGGCCGTCGCCCTGATCGCCCACGACGCCGACGCCGACGCCGTCCCGGCCGGGTGCCCCGTACTCGCCGAGGAGGCGGGTCAGGACACGGCCCCGGGCGCCGCCACGGCACCCGTCCGCGTCCCCGGCACGGCACTCGCGTACGTGATGTACACCTCCGGGTCCACCGGCGAACCCAAGGGCGTGGCCGTCACCCAGGACGACATCCGGACGCTCGCCGCCGATTCCCGGTTCGGCCCGGACGCGCACCGCCGGGTGCTGCTCCACTCCCCGCACTCCTTCGACGCCTCGACCTACGAGCTGTGGGTGCCGCTGCTGCGCGGCGGCGAGATCGTCCTGGCCCCCGTCGGGGTGATGGACCCGCACCGCTGGCGGGAACTGCTCCGCCGGGGCCTCGCCGACGCGGCCTGGTTCACCGCCGGCCTGTTCGACCTGCTCGCCCAGGAGGTCCCGGAGGCGTTCACCGGCCTGCGCGAGGTGTGGACCGGCGGCGCCGTGGTGCCACCGACCGCGGTGCGCGCCGTCCTGGCCGCCGCGCCCGGCCTGCGGATCGTCAACGGCTACGGGCCCACCGAGACGACCACCTTCGCCACCGCGGGACCCGTGGACCCCGCCGCCCTCGACGGCCCCCTGCCGATCGGCCGGCCCCTGGACGGCATCGCCCCGCGTGTCCTCGGCCCGGCGCTGCGCCCGGTCGCCCCCGGCGTGCCCGGCGAGCTGTACCTCGCCGGCGCCGGAGTGGCCCGCGGTTACCTGGGCCGGCCGGAGCCGACCGCCGAACGCTTCGTCGCCGATCCCTTCGGCCCGCCCGGCGGACGCATGTACCGCACCGGCGACGTCGTCCGCACGCGGCCCGACGGGGCGCTGGACTTCCTCGGCCGCGCCGACGACCAGGTCAAACTGCGCGGCCACCGCGTCGAACCCGGCGAGGCCGAGGCGGCGCTCGCCGCCCTGGACGGCGTCGCCCGCGCCGCCGTCGTCCTCCGCGAGGACCTGCCCACCGGCCCGGCGCTGGTCGGCTACACCGTTCCCGCCGGTCCGCCGCGACCGGCGGCGGAACTCCTCGCCGCGCTGCGGTCCCGGCTGCCCGCCTACCTCGTGCCCGCGGCCCTGGTCACCGTCGACGACATCCCGCTCACCGCCAACGGCAAGACCGACCGAGCGGCCCTCCCCGCCCCGGACGGACGGCGGACGGGCGGCGGCGGGCCCGGCACGGGCGGCGGCCCGCGCGAGGAACTGCTCTGCCGCCTGTTCGCCACGGCCCTCGGCCTGGAGAGCGTCGGTCCGCACGACGACTTCTTCGCCCTCGGCGGCCACTCCCTGCTCGCCATGCGCCTCGTGGGCACCGTCCGCACCGCCCTGGACACCGCTCTGAGCGTGCGCGACCTGTTCGCGGCGCGCACGCCCGCCGCCACCGCCGCCCTGCTGCGGCCCGGCAGCCGCTCCCTGCCGCCCCTGACGGCGCGAGGGGGCACCGCGCGCCCGGACAGGGTGCCGCTGTCGCCCGCCCAGCGGCGGCTGTGGTTCCTCGACCAACTGGAGAGCGAACCCTCCGCCGCGTACAACGTGCCCGTCGCCCTGCGCCTGACCGGAGCGCTCGACGCCGCCGTCCTGCGCGAGGCGCTCACCGACCTCGTCACCCGGCACGAGGTGCTGCGCACCGTCTACCCGGACCACGACGGGGTGCCGTACCAGAAGGTGCTGGACCCGGCCGGCGCGCGGGTGGAGACACGGGTGGTGTCCGCCCTCGCGGCCGACGACCCGGCGGCCGTCACCGCCCTGGAGAGCGAGGCCGCCCGGCCCTTCGACCTGGCCCGCGACCTCCCGCTGCGCGCCCTGTGCCTGCGCGTCCCGGACGGCGACGTGCTGCTGCTCGTGCTGCACCACATCGCGGGCGACGAGTGGTCGTTGCGTCCCCTGCTCGACGACCTCTCGACCGCCTACGCCGCCCGGTCCGCGGGCCGGGCGCCCCGGATGCCCGCCCTGCCGGTGCAGTACGCCGACCACACCCTCTGGCAGCGCGAGGTCCTCGGCGAGGAGAGCACCGGGGACAGCGCGGTCGCCCGGCAACTCGCCCACTGGCGCGAGCGGCTCGACGGCGCACCCCCCGAACTGCCGCTGCCGGCCGACCGCCCGCGGGGCCCGCGCGCCGGACACGACGGCGGCGTCGTCGAGTTCGAGGTCCCCGAGGACGTCCGCCGGGGCCTGGCCGACCTGGCCGTGCGGACCGGGGCGACCCCGTTCACGGTCGCCCACGCCGCCCTGGCGGTCCTGCTCCGGCAACTGGGCGCGGGCGACGACGTGCCCGTGGGCACCCTCGTCGCCGGACGCGAGGAGGCCGCCCTGCACGACATGGTGGGCTTCTTCGTCAACACGCTCGTGCTGCGCACCGACGTGAGCGGCGATCCCACCCCGGCCGCGCTGGTGCGCCGCGTCAGGGACCGGGACCTGGACGACTTCGACCACGCCGACGTGCCCTTCGAACGCCTCGTCGACCTCCTGGACGGGGAACGCTCGCTCTCCCGCCACCCGCTGTTCCAGGTGATGCTCAACCTCCAGACCCGGGTGGCCCGGGGCCCCTCCTTCGCGGGCCTGGACAGCACCCCGTTCCCCGTGCGGACCGGCACCGCCAAGTTCGACCTGACCTTCACGATGGTGCGGGAGGAGGGACCCGACGGCGCTCTCGGCGGCGGCATCACCTACCGCACCGACCTCTTCGACCACGAGACCGCCGAGGCGCTGGCCTCCCGCTTCCTGCGCGTCCTCGCCGGCTTCGCCGCCCGCCCCGACGCACCGCTGAGCACCCTCGACCCCTGCGACGGGCCCGAGCGCGACCGGGTCCTCGTCGCGTGGAACAGCGCCGAACCGCCCGTCGCCGAACCGCCGTGCCTGCCCCGGGACTTCGCCGCGCAGGCGGCCCGCACCCCCGACGCACCCGCGGTCGTCACCGACGAGGCGGTCCTCACCTACGGCACCCTCCTGGACCGGGTGCGGGGCGCGGCCGACGCGCTGCGCGCCGCCGGGGTCACGGACGGCGACCTGGTTGCGGTCCTGCTGCCGCGTTCGCCGGAGCTGGTGGTCGCCGCCCACGCCGCGCACCACGCCGGGGCCGCCCACATGCCCCTGGACCCCGCGCACCCGGCGCCCCGCCTGGCCCGCATGCTGGCCGCCAACCCGCCCCGCGTGGTCATCACCGACCGGGCGACCCGCGCGCTGCTGCCCGCCGAGGGCCCCTGGCGGGTGCTCCGGACCGAGGAACTCCCGCTCACCGGCGAGGCGCTCCCCCCGGCGCCGCGTCCGGCACAGTCCGCGTACGTCATCCACACCTCCGGCTCCACCGGCGAGCCCAAGCCGGTCCTCGTGCCGCACGGCGCGCTGGCCAACCGGCTGGGCTGGACCCGGCGGAACCACCCGCTGGGCCCGGGGGACCGCATGCTGCTGAAGGCCGCTCCCGGCTTCGACGTCTCGGTCTGGGAGATCTTCGGCCCGCTGCTCGACGGAGCCGCGGTGGTCGTCGTACCGCCCGAGAAGCACCTCGACCCGGCGTACGTGGCCGCGCTGATCCGGCGCCACGACGTCACGGCCGCCCACTTCGTGCCCTCCCTGCTCGCCCTGTTCGCCGCCGAGCCGGAGGCGGCCCGCTGCACCGGCCTCAGGTGGATCTTCAGCGGCGGTGAGGCCCTGGACGACGCCCTCGTGCGCGCCTGCGCCGACCGGCTGCCCGCCACCGTCGTCAACCAGTACGGCCCCGCCGAGGCCGCCGTCGACGTCACCGCCCGCCCCGCCGCCCTCGGCGAGCACACCACGGTCCCGCTCGGCCGGCCCGGCGCCGGCACCCGCGCCTACGTCCTCGACACCGCCCTGCGCCCCGTACTCCCCGCAGTGACCGGTGAGTTGTACCTGGCCGGCGCACAGCTCGCCCTCGGCTACCTCGGGCGGCCCGGGGAGAGCGCCGAACGGTTCGTCGCCGACCCCTTCGGGCCGCCCGGCACCCGGCTCTACCGGACCGGCGACCTCGCCCGCTGGAACCGGGACGGCGAGCTGGAGTTCCGTGGCCGCGCCGACGACCAGGTGAAGCTGGCCGGGGTCCGCGTGGAACCCGGCGAGGCGCGCGCCGCGCTCCTCGCCCATCCCGACGTGCGGGAGGCCGCCGTACTCGTCCGCGACGGACGGCTGCTCGGCTACGTCACCACCGGCTCCGCGGCCCTGTCCGGCACCGACCTGATCGGCCACCTGGCCGCCCGACTGCCCTCGTCGGCGGTCCCCGCGGACGTGCTGGTCCTCGACGCGCTCCCGCTCACCGCCGCCGGCAAGCTCGACCGGGCCGCGCTGCCCGCACCCGAGCCGCGCGCGAAGGCCACCGACCCGGCACCCACCGGCGCCGCGGAGACGATCCTGTGCGCACTCTTCGCCGAGCTGCTCCGACTCCCCGCGGCCGGCCCCCACGACAGCTTCTTCGCCCTCGGCGGCGACAGCATCTCCTCCATCCAACTGGTCGGCGCCGCACGACGGCGCGGTCTCCTGCTGACCCCGCGTCAGGTCTTCGAACAGCGCACCCCGGCGGCGCTGGCCGCCGTCGCCCGGCCGGTGCGCGAGGAGCGGGCCGTCCACGACCCCGGCACCGGCGAGGTGCCGCCGACCCCCGTCATGCACGCGCTGCGCGAACGCGGCGGCGACCACCGGCGGTTCAGCCAGTCGACGCTGGTCACCGTCCCCGCCGAGGTCACCGCCGACCGGCTGGAGACGGCCCTGCTCCGGCTCAGGGAGCACCACGCGATGCTCCGCGCCCGGCTGGACACCTCGGGCGGCTGGTCGCTGCGCGTTCCCGAGGAGACCCCGGCCGTCTCCATCCTGCGCACGGTGGAGGTGAGCGGCGACGACACCGAGCTGACCGAGGCGGTGCGCCGCGAGTCCGCCCGCGCCGTGCGCGAACTCGACCCCGAGCGGGGCGAGATGCTGCGGGCCGTCTTCCTCGACCGGGGCCGGTCACGCGCGGGCAGGCTGCTGCTGCTCGCCCACCACCTGGTCGTGGACGCCGTGTCCTGGCGGGTGCTCCTGCCCGACCTGGAGCAGGCGTGCGCCGCGGACCGGCCCGACGGCCCCCTGCCGCCGGTCGAGGTCTCGTTCCGCGCCTGGGCCCGCGCGCTCGCCGCGACCGCGTCCGACTGCCGAGGCGAACTGCCGTACTGGACCGGGGTGCTGAGCGGTGAACCATCCGGCCCGCCCGCCCCCGACCCGCTGCGGGACACCCCCGACACGGTCCGACGGCACGTCACGACGGTCCCCGCCGAGACCACCGAGGCGGTGCTCGGCGAGGTGACCGCCGCCTTCCACTGCGCCGACCAGGACGTGCTGCTGACCGCCCTCGCCCTCGCCGTCGGCGCCTGGCAGGGCGGCGGCGACCCCCTCGTACGCCTGGAGGGCCACGGCCGCGACGCCGGCGTCCTCGGCGAGCGCGAACCCTTCCGCACCGTGGGCTGGTTCACCACCGTCCACCCCGTGCGGCTCGGCCTGGGCGGCGCCGACCCGGCCCGCGCGCTCGACGACCCGGCCGAGGCCGGACGCGCGCTGAAGCACGTCAAGGAGGTGCTGCGGTCCGTCCCCGGCCACGGCGCGGGGTACGGCCGGCTCCGCCACCTCGACGCGGAGTCCGGCCCGGTGCTCGCCGCCCTGCCCGAGCCGCGTATCGGCTTCAACTACCTCGGCCGTCACGACGTGTCCGACGACGTGTCCGACGACGCGCCCGCCCCGGCCGACGGCGAGCGCGCCTGGACGCCCGCCCCGGAATCCGCAGCCCTGTGGCGCGAACCCGCGGCCCTCGGCGTCGACCTCGCCGTCGACCTGAACATGGCGGCACTGCGCCGCACCTCGGGCACCGAACTCTCGGTGACCTGGCAGTACGCCGAACGGATCGTGCCCGCCGAGCGCCTGGCCGCCCTCGCCGCCGACTGGCGGCGGGCCCTGGACGCCCTCGTGGCCGCGGCCCGCTCCGCGGCGGGCGGACACACCCCGTCCGACCTCGACCTGCTCACCATCGGCCAGGACGAGATCGACGCATTCGAAGACGAGTGGAGGACCCAGTGACCACCGGCGTGCCCTCGGGGCTGCGAGACATGCTCCCGCTCTCCCCGCTCCAGCAGGGGTTGTACTTCCTGTCGTCCTACGACGACAGCGCGCCGGACGTCTACACCGTGCAGATCGCGGTGGAGCTGCGCGGCCCCCTGGACACCCCTCGGCTGCGCCGTGCCGCCGAGGCCCTGCTCCAGCGGCACCCCAACCTGATGGCCGCCTTCCGGCAGCGCGGCAACGGCGAGCCCGTCACGCTGATCCCGCACCGGGTCGACCTGCCCTGGACCGAGGTCGACCTCTCCCGCACGGACCCGGAGGAAGCCGCGGACCGTCTCGGCCGGCTCACCGACGCCGACCGGCTCGCCCGGTTCGACCTGGCCACGCCCCCGCTGATCCGCCTCACCCTGGTCAGGACGGGGGAGGAGCACCACAGGCTGCTCTTCAGCCACCACCACCTGCTGCTCGACGGCTGGTCCACCGCCCGCGTCCTGCAGGAGCTGTTCGCCCTCTACGACGCGGACGGCGACCCCGCCGCCCTGCCGTCCGTCCCGCCCTTCCGGGACTACCTCGCCTGGGCCGCCCGCCGCGACCGGGCCGCCGACGAGGCCGCCTGGCGGCACGCCCTGGACGGACTCGACGGCCCCACCGTCGTCGCCCCCGCCCTCTCCGGCACCCCGGCGGCCGAACCCGCCACCCTGGACGTCGCCCTGGACCCGGACCTCGGCGCCGCCCTCACCGCCACCGCCCGCCGCCTCGACGTGACCGTACCGGTCGTCGTACAGACCCTCTGGGCGCTGGCCGTCGCCGCTCTCACCGGACGCGAGGACGTGGTCTGCGGCACCACCGTCTCCGGCCGCCCCGCCGAACTGCCCGGCGTCGAGCACATGGTGGGGCTGTTCATCAACACCCTGCCGTTCCGGGTGCGCCTGGACACCGACCCGGGCCTCGCCCTCGCGGAGCTGCTGCGCCGTCTCGCGCGGGAGCAGACCGCCCTGCTGCCCCACCACCACATCCCGCTCGCCGACGTGCAGCGGCTGGCCGGCTCGGGCGGTCCGCTCTTCGACACCCTGTGCGTCTTCGAGAACTACTGGGTGGACGGCGGCGAGGGCAGGAAGGGCGACGGCCTCCGCGTCGCCGCCGTCACCGGCCGGGACGCCACGCACTACCCGCTCACCCTGGTCGCCGCCCAGACCCCCGACGACGCAGTCGCCCTGCGGCTGCGCTACCGGCAGGACCTCTTCACGGCCGCCGACGCCGAACGGATCGCCGCCCGCCTGCGCCGCGCCGCCGAGGAACTCGTCCGCGACCCCGAACGCCCCCTGGCGCGACTGGACCTGCTCACCGCCGACGAGCGCGAACAGGTCCTGCGCGCCTTCAACTCCGACACCACCGACGTCGAACCCGCCACCCTCGGCCGCCTCTTCGAACGGCAGGCCGCCGCCCACCCCGGCCTGCCGGCCGTCGTGGACGGTCCGGCCACCCTCACCTACGCCGAACTCAACACCCGCGCAAACCGGTTGGCGCACCACCTGATCGGCCTGGGAGTGGGCCCCGAGGACGCGGTCGGCTGCGCGCTGCCGCGCGGTGTGCACACCGAGGTCGCCATGCTGGCCATCGCCAAGGCCGGCGGGGTCTTCGCCCCGCTCGACCCGGACCACCCCGCGAAGCGCCTCGCCCGGCTCGTCCGTTCCCTGGACGCCCGCGTCGTCCTCACCCCCGCCGGGACCACCGCCGAGGAGTGGGCCCCGGGCGCCACCGTCGTCCACCCCGACCTCGTCGACGAGGGACCCACGCACGACCCCGACGACCACGACCGCCGGGCCCCGCTGCGACTGGACAACAGCGCCTACGTCATCTTCACCTCCGGCTCCACCGGCGAGCCCAAGGGCGTGGTGATCCCGCACCGCCCGCTCGCCGACCTCGTCGCCTGGGCCAACGCCCGCTTCCGCACCCGACCCGGCGACAGGGTCACCCAGTTCGCCTCGCCCGTCTTCGACGTCACCTTCTGCGAGCTGGCCAACTCCCTGTTCTCCGGCGCCACCCTCGTCGTCGTCCCCGAGGAACGGCGGGCCGGGGAACCGCTGACCTCCTTCCTGCGCGAGGCGGACATCGACCTCGCGGTCATCCCGCCCTCCGTCGTCGCCAGCCTCCCGGCCGACGCCGGTCTCCCCGCCGGCATGGAACTGATCGTCGGCACCGAGGCGTTGCCGCCCGAGACCGTCCGCGCCTGGGCCGCGCGCCACCGCATGTACAACGCCTACGGCCCCACCGAGGCCGTGGTGAACTCCGCCACCTGGCCCGTGCCCCGCGACTGGAGCGGCGGCCCCGTCCCCATCGGCCCGCCGGACGTCAACAAGCGCGCCTACGTCCTCGACCGCCACCTGCGCCCGGTCGCCCCCGGCGTCCTGGGCGAGCTGTACCTCGCCGGCGCCGGCCTGGCCCGCGGCTACCTCGGCCGCCCCGGCACCACCGCCGACCGCTTCGTCGCCTGCCCCTTCGCCGGGCCCGGCACGCGCATGTACCGCACCGGGGACCTGGCCCGCTGGAACGCGGCCGGGGAGCTGGAGTACGCGGGCCGCACCGACCACCAGCTCAAGATCCGCGGGTTCCGGATCGAGCCGGCCGAGGTGGAGGCCGTACTGACCCGGCACCCGGACATCGCCCGCGCCGTGGTCACCGGGCACCGGGACGACCGCGGCGTGAAGCGGCTCGTCGCCCACGTCGTCCCGGCCGGTGAGCGGCGGCCCGCCCTCGCCGACGTGGCCGCCTGGGCGGGAGGGTCGCTGCCCGAGCACATGGTGCCCTCCGCCCTCGTCGTCCTGGACGCCCTGCCGCTGACCCGTGCCAACAAGATCGACCGGGCGGCGCTGCCCGCCCCCGAGTTCACCACCGCCACCGGCACCACCCCGCCCCGTACCGAGACCGAGCGGGTGCTCGCCGCCCTGTTCACCGAGGTCCTCGGCATCCCGGACGTCGGCGTCCAGGACGGCTTCTTCGCGCTCGGCGGCGACAGCATCTCCTCCATCCAGCTCGTCGGCGCCGCCCGCCGCAAGGGGCTGCTGCTGCGCCCGCGGGACGTCTTCGAGGGCCGCACGGTCGAGGCCCTGGCCCGGCTCGCCCGCCCCACCGCCACGCGGAGCCGGCCGCCCTCGGGCGACGAGACCGGGCACGCCCCGCTCACCCCGGTCCTGCGCAGGCTGGTGGAAGGCGGCGGCCCGATCACCGGCTACCACCAGTCCACGGTTCTGTACACGCCGCCCGGCACCCGCGCCGCCCACCTGCGCGCCGGTCTCGCCCAGGTCCTCGCCCACCACGCGGCCCTGCGCGCCCGCCTGACCGCCGACGGTCTGGACATCCCGCCGCCCGGCACCCCGGACGCGGCCACCCTCCTCACCCGGGTCGACGCCGTCGCGCTGCCCGGGGCCGGACTCCGCGCCGCGCTCGGCGAGCACGCCGCCCCGGCCGCCGCGGCCCTGGACCCGTACGCGGGGACCATGGTGCGCGCCGTGTGGCTCGACGCGGGCCCCGACCGCGACGGCCTGCTGGCCGTCCTCGTCCACCACGCCGTCGTCGACGGCGTCTCCTGGCGGGTGCTGACCGAGGACCTCGCCACCGCCTTCGAGGCCGCCCGCACCGGTACCCCGGCCGCCCTGCCCCCGGTCGGCACCCCGTGGCGCACCTGGGCCGCCGGGCTCACCGAGGCCGCCGCCCGGCCGGAGCGACGGGCGGAGGCCGGGCACTGGCACTCCGTCCTCACCGGCGCCACCGACCGGCTGGCCGCGCCCCTCGACCCCGGCGTGGACACCCACGCCACCCTGCGCACCGTCTCCGTACGACTGGAGCCCGGCACCGCCGGTACCCTGCTCGGCCCCCTCACCGCGCGCTACCACACCGGACCCGACGCCGTCCTGCTCACCGCGCTCGCCCTCGCCCTGGACACCCTGCGCGGTCGCCGGGCGCCCGTGACGGTCGACGTGGAGGGCCACGGACGCGTGGAGGAGGCGGTGCCCGGCGCCGACCTGTCCCGCACCGTCGGCTGGTTCACCAGCCTCCACCCCGTACTCCTGGACCTCACCGGCGCGTCCGGCTCCCACGACACCGCCCTCAAGCGGGTCAAGGAGCAGCTCCGGCAGGCCCCGGACCACGGCATCGGCCACGGACTGCTGCGCCACCTCGCCCCCGGCACCGACGCCGGACTCGCCGCGCTGCCCCAGCCGGAGATCGGCTACAACTACCTCGGCCGCTTCGGCACGCCCGACGACCCCACGGGTGCCGGGCCCCGGCCCTGGAGCCCGGCCCGGACCGGCTCCCTCGGCGGCGGCGCCGACCCCGGCCTGCCCGCCTCGCACACCCTCCAGCTCGACGCCTCCGTCGTGGACACCCCGGACGGCCCCGTCCTGCACGCCGCATTCCGCTTCCCCGAACGCCTCCTGGACACCGCCACCGTGGAACGCCTCGCCCGCCTGTGGCTGGAGGCCCTGCGCACCCTGGGGCGCCTCGCCGAGGACCCGGCGTCCGGCGGACACACCCCCTCCGACTTCCCGCTCGTGACCGTGGACCAGCACGAGATCGACGCCCTGGAGGAACACGGCCCGCTCGACGACCTGCTGCCGCTCTCCCCGCTCCAGGAGGGCCTCTTCTTCCTCGCCGGGCTGGGCGCCGAAGGGGAGGGGCCCGACGTCTACACCACGCAGCTCGTCCTCGACATCGAGGGCGACCTCGACGCCGAGCGGCTGCGCGCGGCTGCCCGGCACCTGCTGCGCCGCCACCCCAACCTGCGGGCGGGCTTCCACACCCGGCCCGGCGGCGACCCCGTACAGGCCGTGCCCGCCCACGACCACATGCCCTTCGCCGAACACCGGCTCGGCCCCGACCAGGAGCAGGAGGCCCGCTCCCTGCTCGCGGAGGAACGCGCCCGCCCCTTCGACCTCGCCCGCCCCCCGCTGATGCGGCTCACCGTCGTCCGCCTCGGCGAGGACCGCCGGCTCCTCGCGATCACCTCGCACCACATCCTGCTCGACGGCTGGTCGGGGCCGCTCCTCGTACGCGATCTGCTCGGGCTGTACCACGGCGAGCCCGAGCCCGCGCCGCGTCCCTACCGAGACCACCTGCGCCGGCTCGCCGGACGCGACCGGGAGGGCACGGCCCGCGCCTGGCGCGAGGCGCTGGCCGGACTCGACGGACCGACCCGGCTCGTGCCCACGGCGGCGGGCATGCCCGCGGGCGTGCCCGAACGCGTCGAGGTGGAGCTGCCCGACGGTCTCGCCGGACGGCTGACCGCCTTCGCCCGCGAGCGGCAGGTCACCGTCAACGCCGTGCTCCAGACGGCGTGGGGCCTGCTCCTCGGCCTGCTCACCGGGGGCGACGACGTCGTCTTCGGCGTCACCGTCTCCGGCCGCCCCGCCGACCTCGACGGCGCCGAGTCCATGATCGGACTCTTCATCAACACCGTGCCCGCCCGGGTCACGGCCCGCCCGGACGACACCCCGGCGGCGCTGGTGGCCGACGTGGCGGCCCGGCAGGCGGCGCTCATGGACCACCAGGACGAGTCGCTCAGCGAGATCCTGCGCGCCTGCGGACACCGCGAACTCTTCGACACCCTCGTCCTGTTCGAGAACTACCCGGTCGACGGCGAGCGACTGCGCCGCTCCGAGGCCCGCGCCGGAGTGCGCGTCACCGCCGCCGAGGGCCACGACGCCACCCACTACCCGCTCGTCCTCGTCGCGCTGCCCGGCACGGACCGGCTCGCACTCGCCCTCGACCACCGGCCGGAACTCCTCGACCGCGCGGCCACCGAGCGCCTCGCGCGCCTCCTGAGCGACATCCTCGCCGGCATCGTCGACGCGCCGGACCGTCCGGTGCACACCCTGCGTCCGGGCGGGGCCCGGCCGTACACCCTGCGCGGCCCGCGCCAGGAGATCACCGAGGCATCCCTCGCCGAGCGCTTCCTCGCACGGGCGGCGGCTGCCCCGTCCGCGACCGCGCTGGTGACCGGCGGACAGGAGTGGACCTACCGGCGGCTCGCCGACCGCGTCGGCGTCCTCGCCGAGCGGCTGACCGCCCGCGGCGCGCGCCCGGGGACCCTGGTCGGCGTCGCCCTGCCCCGCGGCGCCGACCTGGTCGCCGCGCTGCTCGCGGTCGCCGCCACCGGCGCCGCGTACCTGCCGGTCGACCCCGGCTTCCCCGCAGACCGCATCGCCTTCCTGCTGGACGACGCCCGGCCGCTGCTGCTCCTCGAACCCGGCTCACCGCTCCTCGACGACGGCCCGGCGGCCGGGCCCGCACCCTTCACACCGGTCCGCCCCCACCCGCACGGCACCGCGTACGTCATCCACACCTCCGGCTCCACCGGAACCCCCAAGGGCGTCGCCGTCACCCACCGCAACCTGGCCAACCTGCTGGACGCCATGGCCGACGTGACCGGGACCGGCCCCACGGACCGGCTCCTCGCCGTCACCACGGTCAGCTTCGACATCGCCGTACTGGAGCTGTTCACCCCGCTGGTCACCGGGGCCACCGTCGTCCTCGCCGACCACGACCAGGCCCGCGACCCGAGGCTCCTGGCGGCGCTGGCCGCCCGCACCGGCGCCCGCGTCCTCCAGGCCACCCCCTCCCTGTGGCGGGCGGTGGCGGAGAGCGCACCGCAGATCCTGCCCGGCCTGACCGTGCTGAGCGGCGGCGAACCCCTCGCCCCCGACCTCGCCGCCCGCCTCGCCGGGGACGGCGCCCGGCTCGTCAACCTCTACGGCCCGACGGAGACCACCGTCTGGTCCACCGCCGCCGAACTCCCGCACCCCGCCACCGACCCCCACGTGGGCACGCCCCTGCGCAACACCACCCTGCACGTCCTCGACGGCTGGCTGCGGCCCGTGCCGCAGGGCACACCCGGTGAGCTGTACATCGGCGGGGCCGGAGTCGCCGCCGGCTACCTCGGCAGGCCCGGCCAGACCGCCGGACGGTTCGTCGCCGACCCCTACGGCCCCCCGGGCGAACGCCTCTACCGGACCGGCGACATCGCCGCCTGGCGCCCGGACGGCACCCTGCGCGTCCTCGGCCGCGCCGACCACCAGCTCAAGGTGCGCGGCCACCGCGTCGAACCCGGCGAGATCGAGGCCGCGCTCCGCGCCCACCCCGGCGTCGGCGACGCCGTCGTCACCGGGCGGCCCGACGCCACCGGAGCCGTACGGCTCGTCGCCCACGTCACGGGCGACACCGAGGGGCTGCGCGAACACCTCGCCGCCCGGCTGCCGGAGTACCTGGTGCCGTCGGTGCTGGTGCCGCTGGCCGAACTGCCGCTCACCGCCAACGGCAAGGTCGACCGGGCCCGGCTGCCCGGCCCCGGGTCCCTCTCCGCGCCGTCGCGGGCCCCGCGCGATGCGCGGGAGGAGGTGCTGACCGGGCTCTTCGCCGACGTGCTCGGCCTGCCGTCGGCCGGCCCCGACGACGACTTCTTCGCCCTCGGCGGACACTCCCTGCTCGCCATGCGCCTCGCCAACCGCGTCCGGTCCGCCCTCGGCACCGGCGTCGCCCTGCGCGACGTCTTCGACCACCCCACGCCGGCCGCGCTCGCCGCGGCCGTCCTGCCCCGGCCCGGCGACCGCCTCCCCCCGGCCCGGCGCACCCTGGAGCCCGGGACCCGGCTGCCGCTCTCCTCCGCCCAGCTCCGGCTGTGGTTCCTGCACCGGCTGGAGGGCCCCGGCGCCACCTACAACCTCTTCTTCGCGCTGCGGCTGGGCCGCGGGCTCGACGTGGCCGCCCTGCGCGCCGCCGTCGGCGACCTGGTACGGCGCCACACGAGCCTGCGCACCGTCTTCCCCGAGGACGAGGGCACCCCCTACCAGCACGTCCTCGACACCGATAGCGCGCTGCGCGCCCTGCGCCTGGACCCCCGCCCGGTGCCGGAGGACGCCCTGCCCGAGGCCCTGCGCGCCGAGGCGACCGCCGCCGTCGACCTGACACGGGAGATCCCCCTGCGGGTCCGGCTGCTGCGGGCCGGCCCCGACCACGTGCTGACCGTGATGCTGCACCACATCGCCGGCGACGAGTGGTCGATGCGCCCCCTCACGGCCGACCTGCGCACCGCCTACGCCGCACGTGCCGAGGGCCGGGCCCCCGACTGGCCCGAACTCCCCGTCACCTACGGCGACTACGCCCTGTGGCAGCGGGAGGTCCTCGGCGACGAGGACACCCCCGGCAGCCCCGCGGCGATCCAGGCCGCCCACTGGCGCACCGTGCTCGCCGGCGCCCCCGGGGAACTCGCCCTCCCCTACGACCGCCCCCGCCCCGTCGCGGACGATCCGGCGGGCGCCACCGTGGAGTTCACGGTGCCCGCGCGGGCGCACCGCGCGCTGCGCGCCCTGACCGCCGAGACCGGCACCAGCCTCTTCATGGCCGCCCAGGCCGCACTGGGCGCCCTGCTGGCCGGGCACGGCGCCGGGACCGACCTGCCGATCGGCACACCGGTCGCCGGCCGCACCGACGCCGCTCTCGACGATCTCGTCGGGCTCTTCGTCAACACCCTCGTGCTCCGCACCGACCTCTCCGGGAACCCCACCTTCCGCGAACTCCTGGGCCGCGTACGGGAAACCGACCTGGCCGCCTTCGACCACGCCGACCTGCCCTTCGAACGGCTCGTGGAACTGCTCTCCCCGGAGCGGGTACTCGCCCGGCACCCCCTGTTCCAGGTGATGCTGGCCTTCCAGAGCCTCACCGGCGAGGCCCCGTCCCTCCCGGGCGTCGAGGTGAGCACCCTCGGCGCGGACCCCGGCACGGCCAAGTTCGACCTCGCCTTCACCCTCGCCGAACGCGCCGGCGCCGACGGCCTCACCGGCCTGCTCACCTACCGCACCGCCCTGTTCGACGCGGCCACCGCCCGCTCCCTCGCCGACCGGTACGCGACCCTGCTCGGCGCCCTCGCCGACGCCCCCGACGTGCCCTTCTGGCGCGTCCCCCTGCTCGATGACGGGGAACTGGCGCGACTGCGCGCCGTGAGCACCGGCGCGTCGCGCCCCCTGCCCGACACCACCCTCCCGCACCTGATCGCCGCCCGGCTGGCCGAGGACCCCCGCCGCACCGCCCTCGTCGACGACACCGGCAGCCTCGACCGGGCGGCCCTCGCCGACCGCACCGGCCGGCTGGCCCGCCTGCTCCGCGACCGGGGCGTGGGCCCCGGCGTCCGCGTCGCCGTCGCCCTGCCCCGCTCCACCGACCTCGTCGTCGCCCTGCACGCCGTCCACCGGGCCGGCGGCGCCTACGTCCCCGTCGACTCCGGACACCCCGCCGCACGCCTCGCCCACCAGCTCACCGACAGCGCGCCCGAGGTGCTGCTCACCGACGGCGCGCACGCCGCCCCGCTGCCCGTCCCGGCGGGCGTACGGCTCCTGCTGCTCGACGACCCCGCCACCCGCGCGGAACTCGCGGCGGCCGAACCGGCCGGCCCGCACCCCGCCCAGCGGGGCGACGACCCCGCCTACGTCCTGTACACCTCCGGCTCCACCGGCCGCCCCAAGGGCGTGGACGTCAGCCACCGCGCCGTCCTCAACCGGCTGCTGTGGATGGACGCCGCCCACCCGCTCGCCGCGGACGACCGGGTGCTCCAGAAGACCCCGGCCGGATTCGACGTCTCCGTCTGGGAGTTCTTCTGGCCGGCGCTCGCCGGGGTGCCCCTGGTCGTCCTCGCCGACGGCGCCCACCGCGACCCGGCCCGGGTGGCCGCCGCGATACGCCGCCACCGGGTCACCGTCGCCCACTTCGTGCCGTCCATGCTGGCCGCCTTCGCCGCCGAGGAGACCGCCGGCCGCACCGGCCTGCGCACCGTCTTCGCCAGCGGCGAGGCCCTGCCCGGACCCGTCGCGCGGGCCCTGCTCACCGCCCTGCCCGGCGTCCGCCTCCACAACCTGTACGGACCCACCGAGGCCGCCGTCGACGTCACCGCCTGGCCCGTCGGGACGGGACCCGTACCGGCCGCCGTGCCCATCGGACACCCCGTGTGGAACACGGGCACCCTCGTGCTCGACCCGTGGCTGCGCCCCGTGCCCGACGGCGTCACCGGCGAGCTGTACCTCACCGGCGTCCAGCTCGCCCGCGGCTACCACGCGCGCCCGGCGCTGACCGCCGAACGGTTCCCCGCCCACCCGTGGGGGCCGCCGGGCAGCCGCATGTACCGCACCGGGGATCTGGTGCGCCGGGGGCCCGGCGGCGCCCTCGTCTTCGCCGGCCGGGCCGACGGCCAGGTCAAGCTGCGCGGACTGCGCGTGGAGACCGGCGAGATCGAGGCGGTGCTCGCCGCCCACCCGGAGGTCACCGCGTGCGCGGTCGTGGTCCGCGAGGACCGGCCGGACCGGCGTGTCCTCGTCGGCTATCTGGTACCGGACGACGCCGGCCGGGAACAGGCCGACATCCGGCGGCACCTGGCGGAGCACCTGCCGGAGCACATGGTGCCCACCGCCCTCGTGGCCCTGGACCGACTGCCCCTGACCCCCAGCGGCAAGCTCGACCGCGCCGCGCTGCCCGCCCCCGACCTCGCCGCCGACGCCACCGGCACCGCCCCGCGCGGCATGCGCGAGGCCCTGCTCACCGGCCTCTTCGCCGAACTCCTCGGCGTCCCCGGGGCCGGTGCCGAGGACAGCTTCTTCGCCCTCGGCGGCGACAGCATCCTCTCCCTCCAACTGGTCGCCCGCGCCCGCCGCGACGGCCTCCTCCTCACCCCGAGGGACGTCTTCGCACACCGGACGCCGGCCGCCCTCGCCCGCGTCGCCGGCGACGGCGCGCACAGCGCCCCACCGCCCGTGCCCGCCACCGGACGCGCCCCCCTCACCCCCCTGATGCGCTGGGCCCTGGACCGCGGCCCGCTGGACGGCGTGTTCCAGTACCAGCACCTCGTCACACCGCCCGGCACCACCCGCGCCACGCTGACCGCCGCCCTGGACGCGCTGCTGGCCCGGCACCCCGCCCTGCGCGCCCGCCTCGTCACCACCGGCGGGGAACACGCCCTCGACCTCCCCGCACCCGGCACCCCGGACGGCGCCGGCGTCCTGCTTTACGCCGACCTCTCGGGCACCGCCGACGACGCCCTGCCAAAGCTGCTCGCCGAGCACGCCGCCCGCGCCGTCGCCGGGCTCGACCCCGCCCACGGACGGATGGTCCGGGCCCTGTGGTGCGACCGCGGACCCGGCCGCGAGGGGCGGCTGCTGCTCGCCGTGCACCACCTCGCCGTGGACGGCGTCTCCTGGCGCGTCCTGCTCCCCGAACTCGCCGCCGCCCACCAGGCCGCCCGCGACGGCCGCGCCTGGCAGGCCCCGGCCCCCGGCACCTCCTTCCGGCAGTGGACCCTCGCCCTCGCCGACGCCGGGCGCGCACGGGCGAGGAGCGCCGAGGCCGAGGTGTGGCGCGAGCGGGACGAACGGGCCCGGCGGCTCCTCGGAGACCGGCCCTTCGACCCCGCCCGCGACACCCGGGAGACCGTACGCACCCTGACCCGCACCCTGGACGGCGCCACCACCCGCGCCCTGCTCACCGAGACGCCCGCCCTGGTCCACGGCACCGTGCAGGACGTCCTCGTGGCCGCCCTCGCCGTGGCCCTCGCCACCTGGCGGCACGAGCGCGGGCAGGGCGGCGAACCCGCCGACGTCGCCGCCGTCGAGGGCCACGGCCGGGAAGAGGCGCTGCTGCCCGGCAGCGACCTGTCCACCACCGTCGGCTGGTTCACCAGTTGGTACCCGGTGGTCCTCGACACCGGCGACGTCTCCCCGGACCAGGCCCTGACCGACCCCGTCGCCGCCCGGCGGCTCCTGGCCACGGTCAAGGAACACCTGCGCCGGACCCCGGACTCGGGCATCGGACACGGACTGCTGCGCCAGTCCCGGGGGCGCCCGCACGGCTCCCACGACCCGGAGATCGTCCTCAACTACCTCGGACGCCTCGACCGCGCCGGAGGGCCGGCAACCCCGGCGGCGGACGCCGAAGCGGCCACGCCCTGGCGCCACGCACCCGAGCCGCTGCCGGCGCCGCACCTCGCGCACCCCGCCGCGGCACCCGTCCTCTTCCCGCTCGAAGTCATCGCCTCCACCGTCGAGGGGGAGGACGGACCCGTCCTCACCGCACGGTGGGCGTACGCCGAGGGGCTCCTCGCCGAGGAGGACGCCCACGCCCTGGCCGGGCTGTGGAGCCGGACGCTGGAAGCCTTCGCCCAACACCGTGCCGCCCCCGCGCACACCCCGTCCGACTTCCCGCTCGTCACCCTGAGCCCCGCGGACGTCGACGCGCTGCACCACCGGCTGCCCGCCCTCACCGACGTCTGGCCGCTCACCCCGCTCCAGGAGGGCCTGTACTTCCTGAGCGCGTACGCGGACGAGGAACTCGACGTCTACACCATGCAGCTCGCGCTCCGCCTGGACGGCGCGGTCGACTCCGCCGCCCTGCACGCCGCCGCCACGGAACTGCTCTCACGCCACGACAACCTGCGGACGGCCTTCGTCGCCACCCCCTCCGGGACACCCGTCCAGGTCGTCCTGGACGCCGCCGCGGTGACCCCCGACTGGACCGACACCGACCTGTCCGGCCTCGCGGCCGAAGAGCGAGAAGAGGCCCTGCGCGCCCTGCTGCACGAGGACCGCACCCGCCGCTTCGACCTCGCGGTACCCCCGCTCCTGCGACTGCGCCTGGTACGGCTCGGCCCGGACGAGACGGTCCTCGTCCTCACCAACCACCACGCCGTACTCGACGGCTGGTCGGTACCGCTCCTGGTCAGGGAGGTCCTGGAGCTGTACGCCACCCGCACGGCGGGGGCCCCGCCACCGCCCCGGCGCCGCCCCTTCCGGGACTTCCTGGCCTGGCTCGCCCGGCAGGAACCCGGGGCGGCCGAACGGGCCTGGCGGCGGGCGCTCGACGGCGTCACCGAGCCCACCCTGCTCGCCCCGCCCTCCGGCGCCGACGGCACCGCGCTCTCGCGCCGGCTGTCGGTCGTCCTCGACGAGGAGCTGCGCACCGGCCTGGACACCCTGGCGCGCACCGCCGACGTCACCCGCAACACGGTCGTCCAGTACGCCTGGGGGGTGCTGCTCGCCCGGCACACCGGCCGCGCCGACGTCGTCTTCGGGGCCACCGTCTCCGGCCGCCCGCCGGAGCTGGACGGCGCGCACGACATGGCGGGCCTGTTCATCAACACCCTCCCGGTCCGGGTCCGCGAGGAGCGCGGCGAGAGCGTGCGGCAGGCCCTGGCCCGCCTCCAGGACGAGCAGTCCCGGCTCTCCGCCCACCAGCACCTCGGCCTCTCCCACCTCCAGCGGATCGCCGGAACCGGCGAACTCTTCGACACCCTCCTGGTGTTCGAGAACTATCCGGTGGACGCCGACGGGCTGCGCCGCGCCGAGCGCTCCGGCGCCCTGGCCGTCACCGGCGGCGAGAGCGCCGACGCCACCCACTACCCCCTCACCCTCGCCGTGGTGCCGGACGCCGGACGCCTCACCCTGGAGTACCGCCCCGACCTGTTCGACGAGGAGCGGGCCGCCGCGCTGCTGCGGCGGCTGGTGCACCTGCTCGGCACGCTCGCCGCCGACCCCGGCGCCCCCGCCCACCGGATCGAGGCGCTGACCCCCGGGGAACGCCACACCCTGCTCGGGGAGCGGAACGCCACGGCCCGCCCGCATCCGGAGCGCACCCTGCCCGACCTGCTCGCCGCCGCGACCGCACGCGGACCCGCGCGGCCCGCCGTGGTCCACGGCGGGACCACCCTCACCTTCGCCGGACTCGCCGAACGCTCCGCCCGCCTCGCCCACGAACTGATCGCCCGCGGTGCCGGTCCCGAGGACGTCGTCGCGCTCATGCTGCCGCGCACCGAGGAGATGCTGGTGGCGATCCTGGCCGTGCTCAAGGCCGGCGCCGCCTACCTCCCGCTGGACCCCGCCCACCCCGACGAACGGCTCGCCTTCACGCTGGACGACGCGGCCCCCGGCGTCCTGCTGACCACCCGGGCACTGCGGACCCGGGTGCCCGACCGCCACGCGGCCGGCGTCCTCGTCCTCGACGACCCCGCCACCCGCGCCCGGCTGGCCGCCCGCCCGTCCACCGACCCCGGCGATGCGGAACGCCTGCGCCCCCTGCGCCCCGGCCACCCGGCCTACGTCATCCACACCTCCGGGTCCACCGGCACCCCCAAGGGCGTCGTGGTCAGCCACGCCAACCTCGTCAACCTCTTCCACAGCCACCGCCGGACCCTGTACACCCCGCTCGCCGAGCGCACGGGACGGGAGCGGCTGCGCGTCGGGCACGCCTGGTCGTTCTCGTTCGACGCCTCCTGGCAGCCGCAGCTCTGGCTCCTGGACGGGCACTGCGTCCACATCCTCTCCGACGACCTGCGACACGACCCCGAAGCGCTCCACCGGTACCTCGGGGACCACCGGATCGACTTCGTGGAACTGGCCCCCTCCCTGCTCGCCCAGCTCGAACAGGCCGGGCTCACCGCCGGCGGCGACTGCCCGGTGCCCCTGCTCGGCGTCGGCGGCGAGGCCGTCCCCGACACCCAGTGGTCCCGGCTGCGCGCGCTGACCACCACCGAGGTGGTGAACCTGTACGGGCCCACCGAGTGCACGGTCGACTCCCTCCAGGCGTTCGTCCGCGACAGCGACCGGCAGGTCGTCGGGCACCCCGTGGACAACGCCCGGGTCCACCTGCTCGACGCCGCGCTGCGCCCGGTGCCGCCCGGCGTGCCGGGGGAGCTGTACGTGGCGGGTGCGGGCCTGGCCCGCGGCTACCTGGGGCGGCCGGGCCTGACCGCCGGGCGCTTCGTCGCCGACCCCTTCGGCGGGGACGGCGGACGGCTCTACCGCACCGGAGACCTCGCCCGCCGGACGCCCGGGGGCGCCGTGGAGTTCCTCGGCCGTACCGACGACCAGGTGAAGATCCGCGGCTTCCGCGTCGAGCCCGGCGAGATCGAGACCGCCCTGCTCGCCCACCCCGGCGTCGCCCAGGCGGCCGTCGTGGCCCGCGAGGACGGCGGTGTCCGCCGGCTCGTCGGATACGCCGCCGGCCGCGAGGGCGCCGCACCGGACCCCGAGGCCCTGCGCGGCCACCTGGCCGCCACGCTCCCGGACCATCTGGTGCCCGCGGCCGTGGTGGTGCTGGACGCCCTGCCGGTCACCGCCAACGGCAAACTCGACCGGGACCGGCTGCCGGCACCCGACTTCTCCCGCGCGGCGGCCGGCGGACGGGCCCCGCGCGGTGCGGCGGAGACCGCGCTGTGCGCCGCCATGGCCACGGTGCTGAACCTGCCCTCGATCGCCGCGGACGCCGACTTCTTCGCCCTCGGCGGCGACAGCATCGTCTCCATGCAGCTCGTGGGGCGGCTGCGCGCCGAGGGCTGGCAGGTGTCGCCGCGCCAGGTCTTCGCCCTGCGCACCCCGGCGGCCCTCGCGGCCGAGCTGAAGCGGGACGCCCCGGCCCGCACGGACGATCCGGCGGGCCGCCGCGGACGGGTACCGGTGACACCGGTCGTCGAGTGGCTGCGGGAACTCGGCGGCCCGCTGGGCGCGTACTCGCAGGCCACGGTGGTCCAGGTACCCGCCGCGCTCCGGCGCCGCGAACTGGACGCCGCGCTCCAGGCCCTCCTGGACCGCCACCACCTGCTGCGGTCCCGCCTGGACCGCTCCGGAGGGGGAGCGTGGTCCTTCCTCGTCCCCGAGCCGGGCACGGTCGACGCGGCCGGGCTGATCGAACGGGTGGACGTCACCGACGTCCCGGCCGGGCGCGAACTGGCCCGCGTGATGGGCGGGAAGCTGCTCGCCACCACGGGCGCGCTCGACCCCGACGGAGGCCGGATGCTGCGGGCCGTCTGGTTCGACGCGGGGCCCCGGCGGCCCGGACGCCTGCTGCTGCTCCTGCACCACCTGGTCGTGGACGGCTACTCGTGGCGCGTCCTGCACCCCGACCTCAAGGACGCCTGGGAACAGGCACGGGCCGGACGCACGCCCGAACTGCCGCCCGTACCCACCTCGTTCGCCACCTGGGCGCGGGAACTCGCCCGCGCCGCCGGGACACCCGAGCGGGAGGCGGAGCTGGACCACTGGCGGCGGACGCTGGCCGCCGACCCCGGCGGCCTGGGGGACCGTCCGCTCGACCCGGCCACGGACACCGTACGCACCCTCGACCACCTGCGCGTCGAACTGCCCCCGGAGATCACCGGGCCCCTCCTGGGCGCCGTGGCAGCCGGCACCGGGAGCACCGTCGACGCCGTCCTGCTGGGCGCCCTCACTCACGCCCTCGCCCGCCTGCGCTCCCGCCGGTCCGGCACGGGGACGGCGGCCCGCACCGTGATCGCCATGGAGGGGCACGGCCGCGAGCCCGACGCCGTCCCGGGCACCGATCCGTCGCGCACGGTCGGCTGGTTCACCTCGGTGTACCCGGTCCTGCTGGACGCCGAGGGCGTCGACCTGGACGCCCCCGACGCGCTGCCGGTGCTCGCCGACCGCGCGGCCCGCGCCCTGGCGGCCGTGCCCGACAAGGGGATCGGCTACGGCATGCTGCGCCACCTCAACCCGCGTACGGGTCCGGCACTGGCGGCCCTGGGCGCACCCCAGGTGCAGTTCAACCACCTCGGCCGCTTCGGCTCGCCGGCCGGGGCGTCCGCGGACGGGGCCGCCGGGCCGGACGGGGACTGGTCGACGGCCCCGGAGACCAGCGGTTTCAGCGGCGGGCGCGATCCGGACATGCCGGTCGGGTACCTGCTCGACATCACGGTGTCGGCGGTCGACGGACCGGACGGTCCCGTGCTGGGCACCGGCATCGTGTGGCCGGGCGCGGCACTGCCACGGCAGGAGGTGGAGGCGTTCGCCCGGGACTGGCTGGCGGCGCTGCGGGAAACGGTACGGGCCCGCACGGAGGCAGGCCCGGGGGAGTGAGGGGACGGCGGTGTGCGCCGGCCGGCGACCGGCGCACACCGGCCGGCTCAGAGCCGCTTCAGCACGGCCTCGATCTCGTCGACGGCGCCGTTGGCGAAGGAGTACGTGCACACCCCGTAGTGCTTGACGGGGTAGGCGTGGCCGGCCTTCACGGCGGGGACGCCCTTCCACAGCTTGTTCCCGAGGAGTTCCCGGGTGGGCGGCGGCACGGAGCCGTCGAACTGGCCGACGTAGAGCAGCACGGTGCAGTCGTCGAGGACGTCGAGCTGCTCGTAGCTCTTCTCGACGAAACCGGCCTCGTCGGCGGGGATGCCCGCGCCGATCCTCAGCCCGAGGTCCCGCATCACCGTCAGCAACGGGGAGCCGAGGTAGAACTTGCCGCTCTGCCCGCCGCTCAGGGAGGCCCAGGTCGAGGAGGCGATCTGCTTCTCGTAGGTCTTGCGCACCTGCGCGACCCGCTCCTCGTACGCCTTCCTGGCCTCGGTGAGCCGGTCCTCGCGGTTCACCGCCTTGGCGATCTTGGCGACCTGCTCGTGCCACAGGGCGCCGCTGGTGCCCCATTCGAAATAGGCGACGGGGGCGATCTTCGCCAGCGGCTCCGTCTTGTCCTTGTAGAACTGGTCGAGGATCAGGTCGGGCTTCAGGGCCGCGATGGCCTGGGCGTTGGGGGTGCCGGGGGCGCCGATCGTCCTGACGTCCTTGAGCTTGTCGTAGGAGTCGGCGGGCATGAGGGTCGGTACGGCGGTGCCGTCCGGGACTCCGACGGGGACGAGGCCGAGGTCGAGCAGCATCAGGGCGTCGTAGTTGACGGTGGCGACGACCCGCCGGGGGTTCTCCGGCACGGTGACCGTGCCGTTGTCGGTCTTGAGCTGCCGGGTGGCTCCGGGTGCGCCGTCCTTCGCCGTGTCCTTCCCGGCGTCGTCGTCCGATCCGTTCACGCCGCAGGCGGTCAGCGCGAGTGCCGCTCCGGCTCCCGCCAGCCCGCCGAGGAACCTTCTGCGGTCGAGGGCGACCGGCAGGGTGCGCGAACGCGTCATGTCCGTTTCTCCTTCGGGGGTTTCGGGCAGGGGCGGAGGACCCACACCCGGATGAGCCAAGGTTAGCCTTGCCTAACCTATAGGCTGTGCGGGCGATCGAGATACAGGTGACACGCCCAACTCGCCAGCGACGAGGAGAAGTTGACATGATCGGCCGGTCAGCCCAGGAAACTCCCCGAACGAGCCGCAGGCCGGGACGGCTCCACGTCACCCGGGTCGGCGCGGTCCGCGACCTCACCCCCCGGATGAGGCGCATCACCTTCACCGACCCGGAACTGACCGGCTTCCTCAGCAACGGCACCGACCAGCACGTGGCGATGTACTTCTACGAACCCCACGTCACCCTGCCCCGCCCCTTCACCACCGAGACGGCCCGCGCGCTGCTCCCCGAGGCCCGCCCCCGGCTGCGCCGCTACACCATCCGGCACCACCGTCCGCACAGCGGCGAGGTCGACATGGACTTCGTGCTGCACGGCGCCGACCAGCTCGCCTCCGGCTGGGCCGAGCGCGCCCGGCCCGGTGACGAGGCCATCTGGTTCGGCCCCAGCCCCGCCCACCCGCTCGACACCGAAGCCGCCTGGACCGTCCTGCTCGGCGACGAGACCGCCCTGCCGGCCATCGCCGTCATCCTCGAAGAGCTGCCCGCCGGCCACCCCGTGACCGTCCTCGCCGAAGTCGCCGACGCCGAGGAGGAACTCCCGCTCCCCACCCGCGCCGACGCCCGGGTGCGCTGGCTGCACCGCCGGCGACGCCCGGCAGGGGAACTCCTCGTCCGGCACGCCCGTGCCCTGCGCACACCACCCGGCCGCGGCCGGGTCTGGGGCGGCGCCGAACGCGAGGTGATCCGCACCCTGCGCGGCCACTTCACCCGGACCCTCGGCATGGACCGCTCCGACACCCACCTCACCGCCTACTGGACGCGCGGCGAGACCCAGGACAGCGAGGTCTGAGGCGCGTGCCCACCGTCCCCCTCAACGGCATCGACCTCTCCTACGACGACCAGGGAACGGGCGACCCCGTCGTCCTGGTCATGGGCTCCGGCGCCTCCCGCCGCCTCTGGCACCTGCATCAGGTGCCGGCGCTGACCGCCGCCGGACACCGCGTCGTCACCCTCGACAACCGGGGCATGCCCCCGAACGAGAAGCCGGCCGGCGGCATCACCCTCGCCGCCATGGCCGGCGACGTCCTCGCCCTCATCGACCACCTGCGCCTGCCCCCCTGCCGCCTCGTCGGCTACTCACTCGGCGCGTCGGTCGTCGCGGAAGTCCTGCTCACCCGGCCCGAGGCGGTCCGCCAGGCCGTCCTGCTGGCCGGACGCGCCCGGACCGACGCCTTCGGCCGCGCGATCACCCGCGCCGAACGCGCCCTCGCCGACAGCGGCCTCCCCCTCCCCCCGGCCCACCACGCCGTGCACAGCGCCCTGCGCTACCTCTCGCCCACCACCCTCCGCGACGACCAGGCCGTCCAGGACTGGCTGGACCTCTTCCAGCACGCGGCGCAGCCCGCCGGACCCGGCCTGCTCGCCCAACTCGACCTGGACGACGCCGGCGACCGGCGCGCGGAGTACCGCACCATCCGTACCCCCGCGCTCTGCGTCGGCTTCCGCGACGACACCGCCGTACCCGCCGCCGCGACCCGGGAACTCGCCGACTGCCTGCCCGGCGCCCGGTACCTCGAACTGCCCGACTGCGGACACTACGGCCACCTCGAACGCCCCGCCGAGGTCAACGCCGCCCTGCTGGACTTCTTCGCCGGAAGTGAGGCATGACGACCACACCCCCCACCCCGACGCGGGCGGAGCACTCCGGCACCGCCGACGCGCTCCGCCTCCTCGGCGGCTGCCTGCGCGAGCGGACCGGCCTGCTCACCCTCGCCGCAGGCGGCGGACTCCTCTACCAGGCGGCACTCATCGCCATCCCCTGGTGCGTCGAACGCGCCGTCGACCAGGGCCTCGTCGAAGGCGACGGCGACACCCTGCGCACCTGGGCACTGGCGGTCCTCGCGGCCGGTGCCGTCGCCGCCCTCGCGGAGATGGTCCTCGGCTGGTTCTCCACGCTGGCGGCCACCCTGGAGGGCAACCGCCTCTACACCGCCCTCGCCGACCGCGTCGCCGCCCCCGGCCCCCGGCGACTCGCCCACTTCGGCGAGGGAGACCTCGGCATGCGCGGCACCCGGGACATCGACCTCGTCCGCACCTGGCTCATGGGCTTCGCCTCGTTCGTCACCGGTGTCGGCGGCTTCGTCCTGATGATCGTCGCCATCGTGCGCCTCGACCCCCTCCTCGCGGTGGTCTGCCTGCTGTGCGTCCCGCCCCTGGTGTTCCTCAACACCTACTGGTTCCCCCGGCGTTTCGGAAAGGCCAACGCCGCCCTCTCGGCCGCCCACGCCGCCCGCGCCGACGCCGTCGAGGAACTCCTCTCCGCCCAAGCGGCCGTCCGCGGCCTCGGCGGCGAGAGCGCCCTGGTACGCCGCCACGACGCCCGCAGCGCCGACGTCACCCGGCACACCCTGGTCACCGCCCGGATCTCCGCCGACTGGGCGGCACTCTCCCCGTTCGTGCCCGCCCTCGCCATCGGCGCCGGACTCGCCTTCGGCGGACTCGCCGTGCTGCGCGGCACCATGTCCGTCGGCGGCATCGTCGCCTTCACCAGTTGGATGAGCATGCTCGTCCTGTGGGTCGGCGTCCTGACCATGCGCCTCGGCCAGCTCAGCCAGGCCACCACCGCGGCCCGCCGGCTCCAGGAGGTGCTCCGGCCCGGCCCCGGTGAACGGGACGGCACCGCCCCCGCCCTCCCGCTCCCCGCCGCCGGCGACCTCGTCGCCGACCGGGTGAGCGTCCGCGCCGGCGCCAGGACCGTGCTCCCGCCCACCCGGCTCACGGTCCGGCCGGGCGAGTTCGTCGCCCTCACCGGCCCGACGGCCTCCGGCAAGACCACCCTGTTACGCGTCCTCGCCCACCTCACCCCCGCCGACGAAGGCACCGTCCGCTACGGCGGCGTACCCCTCGACGGGGCCGACCCCGGGGAGGTCCACCGGCGCATCGGCTTCGTCCCGCAGCGCCCCGTCACCCTCTCCGGCACCCTCGCCGACAACCTGCGCCTGGGGGCCGCCCACACCGACGACGAACTCCACGCCGCCCTGCACACCGCCGCCCTCGACGAACACGTCCGCTCCCTGCCCGACGGCCTGGACACGGAGGTCGGCGAGGGCGGCACCACCCTGTCCGGCGGGCAACTGCAACGCCTGGCGCTCGCCCGCGCGCTGCTGCGCCGCCCGGCGGTCCTGCTCCTCGACGACGTCACGTCCGCCGTCGACACCGGCACCGAACGCCTCATCGTCGACCGGCTGCGGGCCTGGGCCGGGCAGACCGCCCTGGTCGTGGCGACCCACCGCCCGGCCCTCCTCGACGCGGCCGACCGCGTCCTGAAACTGGAACCCGCCGGTGCGCCGGCCGGCCGGGAAGCAGAGGTGAGGACCGGTGGCTGAACAGAAGCTCCTGAGCGCGTCCCCCGACGGCCGCCGGGTCCTGCGGCGGGCCTGGAGCCACACCGAGGGCCACCGCCGCCTCGTCGCCCTCGCCCTCGCCACCAGCACCGCCGCCACCCTCACCACCGTGGCGGTCCCCGCCGTCATCGGCCTCGGCGTCGACCGGCTCCTCCAGGGCGACCGCGACGGCCTCCTCACCGCGGCCGGGGCCCTGGCCGTGCTCGCACTGCTGCGGCTGGCGCTCTTCCGGCAGTCGGAGATCCTGCTGATCGAGGCCGGCGAGCGGGTGGTGCGCCGGCTGAGGGAACTCGCCGTCCGACGGCTCTCCCGGGCACCCCTGCGGTTCCTGGAGGCGCAGCCCGCGGGCGACCTGCTGCGCCGCGCCACCACCGAGATCGCCGACCTCGCCGGCTTCGTCCGCGGACAGTTGCCCGACGTCCTGAACGTCGCCGGCTACCTGCTCTTCACCCTCGTCCTGCTGCTCAGCCAGTCCTGGCTCATGACCCTCGCCCTGCTCCTCGTCTTCGTCCCGGCGCTGCTGTGGGTGCTGCGCCGGTTCAAGAAGGCGGCCCCGCCCGCCTTCGCCGCCGAGGCCGCCGCCGCCGGCCGGGTCGCCGCCACGTACCAGGAACTCGTGGCCGCCCGCGAGATGCTGTTCACCCACGGCGGCACCCCCTACTGGCGGCAGCGCTTCGTCCGGGACAACGAAGCCCGCTACCGGGCCGCGCGGCGCACCCAGCGCACGCTGTTCGTGATCAGCCTGTCCAGGATCGTGCAGGGCCTCACCACCGCCGCCCTGCTCCTCGTCGGCGGCCTGCTGGTCTCCGAGGGCCGGGTCAGTGTCGGCGTCGTCGTGGTGTTCGTCCTCGCCACCCGCCAGCTCTTCGACTCCGCGACCCAGGCGTCCAACCTCGTCGGCCAGGTCCAGCACACCGTCACCGGCCTCGCGCGCCTGCTCGACCTGCTGGCCGTCACCGGCCCCGACGCCGCCACCCCGGTCCCCGCGCCACGGGCCACGGCACACGCGGCCCGGCGCACCTCGGCACGCGGGCCCCTGGAAGCGGAGGCCGTGCACTACGCGTACACCCACGGCACCGAGGTCCTGCGCGGGCTCTCCCTGCGGGTGGAGGCGGGGGAGCGGGTGGGTCTTGCCGGCCCGACCGGCGCCGGCAAGACCACCCTGGCCAAGCTCCTCACCGGCCTCTACACCCCCGACCGCGGCCGGGTCCGGTACGACGGAGTCGACCTCGCCGAACTCCCCCCGGACGAACTGCGCAACCGGGTGGTCCTCGTCCCCCAACGGGTGCACCTGATCACCGGATCGCTCCTGGACAACCTCGGCCTCGTCCCCGGTGATCCGGACGAGAGGGCGGTCCGCCGCGCCGTGGAACACCTCGGGCTGACCGACTGGACCGACGCCCTCCCCGGCGGGCTGCACACCCCGCTGGGAGGCGACCGGGGACGGCTCTCCGCCGGGGAGCTCCAGATCGTCGGCCTGGTCCGCGCGGCCCTGCTGGACCCGGCCGTCCTCGTCCTCGACGAGGCCACCGCGGACATCGACCCGGACACCGCGGCCCGACTGGAGACCGCCCTCGACGCCCTGCGCACCGACCGCACCCTGATCACCATCGCCCACCGGGAGGCCACCATCGCCCGCCTGCCCCGCGTGGTGCGCCTCGACCGGGGGGAGGCCGAGTCCTCGCGCCTGACGAGGTAGCCCGGAAGCTTGCCCTCGCCGCCGCCACAACTTAGGGTACCTTTAGTTGCTAGGGGTAACTTCGCTTGTGGGGGTGGCGTGTGGCGCGTGTGGGTGGCCGGCCGCGTCAGATCGGACCGGCCGACATCGTCCGGGCCGGCCGAGAACTGGGCCTGCGGAACCTGAGCATGAACGCGGTGGCGGCGGCGCTGGGAGTCTCGTCCACCGCGCTCTACCGCCACGTGGAGGGCAGGTGGGGACTGGAGCGGCTGGTGGGGGAGAGCATCCTGGCGGAACTCGACTTCCACGACTCCCCGGCTGACGGCCCCGTTCCCCACCTGCTGTCCACCGCACTGCAGTTGCGGTCCTTCCTGCTGCGGCACCCCGGCCTGACCCACTACGTGCAGACCCTGTTCCCCCGCGGCGACGGTGGCCGGCGCCTGCTGGCCGCGGCGGCCGAGTCGCTCGTACGGCGCGGGTACTCCACGGACGCGGCGATCGTGCTCTCCGCCGCGGTCGCCTCCGTGGTCATCGGCTACGCGGCCACCGAGGAAGCGCAGGCCGAGCGGTCCGAGGACCTCGACGAGCAGCGGCGGGGCGTCGAGGAGGGGCTCCTCGCGGACTCCCGTCTCGGGGACGCGCATCGCACGCTGCCCGTGATCGCCGCCGACGAATACGTACGGCTGTGGCTGGGGGCCGCGATCCGCGGGTTCGTGGAGGCCGCGCCGCCGGGACGCCCGGTGGACGAGATCAGGGTGGCGCTGCGTGCCGCCGGAGAGGACCAGTGATGGCCAAGCGTGGCGTGAACGGGGTGATCACGCGTGCCTACGGTGCGCGGGACCACGAGGCGACGGTCACCGGGACGGAGTTGCTCGCGCCCCATTTCCTGCGTGTCCGGATGGCCTCGCCGACGCTGTTGCAGGACGCGGTGGTCGCCCCGGCGGCCTATCTGCGGTTCTGGATGCCGGACCCGGACGATCCCGAGATCGAGCACCAGCGCGGGTACACGCTCGCGGAGGCGGACCCCGCCACGGGGGAGTTCGCGGTGGACTTCGTGCTGCACGAGCCGGCCGGCCCGGCCTCCACATGGGCCCGGCGTGCGGAACCGGGCACGACGGTGCGGGTCACCTCGCTGGGATCGACGCGGCGTCTCTCCGCAGCCCGTCAGTAACCCTCAACAACCCCAGTTACACCGCTTGTTTGACAGACCCTGGTCTGGCAGGCAGCCGACATCCACGCGGCTGACCTCCCCCGCGGAGTCCGCCTGCGCGCGGTGGTCCCCCTCGCTCCTGCCGACTACCACGTTCCCGATCCGGATTCACCCGAGCACCTCGACTACCGCATCACAAAGATCCCGTTCGCCGTGCTGGCCGGGGGCTGCGACGGGGGCGCGGCCATGAACCGCCGCACTTTCGCGAAGAACGCGGCCGGGCGGAACACGGCCCCCTTCTACGAGGTGGACCTCGCCGGCGCGAACCACAATTTCTTCAACTCCGAATGGGCATACGACAACGACGCCAGTTGTGCCCCGCAGGACACCTGGAGCCCGACCCAGGTGCAGGACGCCACGAGCCGGTACATCGTCTCTTTCTTCCGGTTCCACATCCTCGGTGGCCAATCCGTCGAAGACACCGTCCTCCACGGATTTCCGGGGGTCCGGGTCACCACCCATCAGCCGGTGGGCCGACTGACCTCCGGAAGGTGACCGCGGAGCCCGTCGCCTCTCCAGGCACGCTCTGAGACGCGCCTCGTTCCCGGCCGGCCCCGATCTGCCCCGGCGCCTTGCCGTCGGCGGTCCGTCCCAACGCCGAACCAGGCCACCTTCTTACGGCGGAGACCGCCGGTGCTACGGGGAACCACAAGCGACCACGATGCACTTCAGCCACGTGATCGATCCGCGGAACGCCCACTCCTACCCCGGTCGGGGTGACTTCACGGCCGGGTGCGTTGCTCGGCGGCGTCGAACGCGGGCGCGAGCGGAGCCAGTGCCGCGCGGAGTCGGTCGGGCAGTGAGCCGGAGGGCAGGACCAGTTCTCCGGCACCGGAACGCCCGGCGGTCCCCGCGTTCCCAGTCGGCCGGAGCCAGCCTTCCAGCGCGATGCGAACCGCCGCGGCCACGCTCGCCGCGAGAACGCGGGCCGTGTGCGCTCCGGCGTCACCCAGGCGTTCGGCGATCACCGCCGTGAGAGGGGGCTCGATGTCGGCGGTGGTGTCGAGGAACGCGTCGCGCAACGCGGTCCGGGTGGTGATCAGCAGCAGTGCCTCGTGTGCGCGCTCACCGGTGTCGGTGTACTGCTCGACCACTGCTTCGGTGACGGCGTCAGTCAGGCGCACACCTGCGGGCCGGGCCGCGACCGCCGCCGCGATCCGCGCCTCCCGGTCCGCGGTGACAGCGGAGACGATCGCCTGCTCGCGGCTGGCGAAGTAGTTGTTGTAGGTGCGCGGCGAAACCCCGGCCGCTTCGGCGATGTCCTCGACCCGGACCTGGTCGGGGCCGCGCTCCACGGCCAGGCGCAGGGCCGCCCTGCGTAGCGCCTCGCGCGTGGCCTGCTTCTTCCGCTCCCGCAGCCCTGGTGGTGGTGTCGTCACGGTGTCAGCGTCCCACATAGAACTGCGTGCACGCAAACTTGCGTGCACGCAGTTTCCTTGGCAGTCTCGGCCGCCCGAGACCCGACAGGGACCCGCCCGAGACCTGACAGAGAGGGCGTCACCATGCGAGCAAGAGGAATGACCTACGACACCGGGTTCGTCGTGCACGGCCGGATATCCCGCGAGGACCTCGACCCCGCGGTGGTCCGGCGCGAACTCGCCATCATCCGCGACGACCTGCACTGCGACGCGGTCCAGATCATCGGCGGCGACCCGGACCGGCTGGAGCTGGCCGCCGGTGCCGCCGCCGGACTCGGCCTGGAGGTCTGGTTCTCGCCCTACCCGCTGGAGCTGGAACCGGAGCAGATCCTCACGCTCTTCCGCGACTGCGCCGAGCGGGCGGAACGGCTCCGGCGGCAGGGGGCCACCGTCGTGTTCGTCGCAGGGGTCGAACTGAGCGTCATGAACCGCGGGTTCCTGCCCGGCGAGAGCCCCGAGGAGCGGGTCGAGCGGTTGATGAGCCGACCCGAGCGGCGCGCCGAAGCGATGCGCGAACTCGGCCTGCGCGTCAACGCGTTCCTCCACGACGCCGCGGCCACGGTCCGCGAGCGCTTCCAGGGCAGGCTCACCTACGCATCCATCCAGTTCGAGCAGGTCGACTGGGCTCCCTTCGACATCGTGACGTTCGAGCTGATCCGCTCCGCCGAGGTCGCCGACCGGTTCCGGGACGCGGTGCGCACCTTGGCCCAGGGCCCCAAGCCGCTCGCCGTCACCGGGTTCGGCACAGCGGCCTACCGGGGCGCGGGAGACCGCGGCGGGCGGGTGCTGGAAGTGGTCGAGCACGACCCGGAGACCAGGGCCCCTGTACGCCTGAACGGCACGTACGAGCGGGACGAGGCCGGCCAGGCCGCGTATCTGAGCGAACTGCTGGAGATCTTCGAGACCGAGGGCGTGGACAGCGCGTTCGTGTTCTTGTTCGCCTTGCCTGGCTACCCGTACCGCCCGGACGGCGACCCCAGGGACGATCTGGACCGGGCCGGCCTGGGCATCGTCAAACTCCTCGAAGGGCGCCGGGGGAAGACCTACCCCGACATGGACTGGGAACCCAAGGCCGCCTTCGCGGCAGTGGCGCAGCGATATCGGAAATGACGGGCCCCACACGCGGCGGCCGTGGCACCCCGACGACCGAGTCGACGAGAGGGAAACTGCCGGCACGCTCCTCGTTCAGGCCGCCCCCAGGGCCCCGCCCCTGCCACCCCACGATCGGTCGGCGGTGTGGTCCGGCCGGGTTCACTTGCCGGTGATGCTCCACGTGCCGTCGCCGGTCGTGGCGGTTTCGTCAAGGGCGGTCCACGCGGTGTCGTCGAGCTTGAGGGCGGCGAGGAGGTAGGCGGAGACCGCGTCGGCGACGAGGGCGGCGCGGGCGGGGTCCTCGTCGGTGGTTTCGGCGGCCATCTCGCCGACGATGCCGCCCAGGCCGTGCTCGCCCTCGGCGATGACGAGCAGGCTCTTCGGGGACGGGCTGAGGTGGTAGGCGTCGGTGAACCACTCCGGCCCCCGGGTGGAGAGCTGCGACTGGTCCCGGCCGCCCGCGACGACCAGGGCCGGGGTGGTCATCGTGGAGTAGTCCGGCCTCATGAACGGAAGGTGCTCCGCGGCGAACGGGGTGAGCGTGTCGCCGGTTCCGGTCGCGGCGATCAGTGCGCCGGCCGAGACCGCGGGGTGGGAGAAGTCCTCTCCGGGCGTGCCGTCGGCGTCGAGCACGCGCGCGCCGAGGACCGCGCCGGCCGTCTGGGCGCCCCAGGAGTGGCCGGCGACGGCGACGCGCTCGTGGTCGGCGCGGGTCTCCAGGCCGCCCGCCTGGCGAAGGATGTCGCCGAGGCCGTCGAGGACCGCGTGGAGGTCGGCGATCCGCACGCGCCAGATGGTGTCGAAGCGCGGGTCGTCCCACCCGATGCCGTGGCGGCGGGAGTCCAGGTGGGTGGGCTGTACCACGACGAAACCGGCCGCGGCCCACCGGTCGACGAGGGGCTCGTATCCGTCCATGGACCATGCGTTGCCGTGCGAGAAGACGATGACGGGAAGGTCCTGGCCCGAGACCGGGGCGGTGACCTTCACCAGCAGGTCGACGCCGCGGCCGGGCGCGGGGACGGTGAGGGGCTTGACCGAGACGATCCGCTGGTCACGGTGGTGGGAAGGCATGGGGGGGCCTGCGCTTTCTCCATGGGGTCGCTCTGCCATACTTTGGCGGAGCGTTGTTCCGCCAATCTAGCGGAACATTGTTCCGCGAGTAAAGGAGGAGCCCGTGCGGGAACCGGTCGGAGTACGCCAGGCACAGGCGCAGCGCACCCGGAGCGGCGTGCTGGCGGCCGCGGCGGCGGTCTTCGTGGAGCAGGGGGTCCAGGCGCCCATCCGCGACATCGCCGAGCGCGCCGGTGTCGGCATCGGCACGATCTACCGGAACTTCCCGACCCGGGCGGACCTCGTCACCGCCGTCTACCGGCACCAGATCGACACCTGCGTCGCACTCGCGCCCCGGCTCCTGGCGGAATCGGCCTCCCCGTTCATCGCCCTGACCCGCTGGGTGGACGCGTTCGTGGAGTTCCTGGTGACCAAGCACGGCCTCGGCGCGGCACTGGGGTCCGGCGATCCGGGGCTGGAGAACCTCCACACCCTCATGCTCGACACCCTGCTCCCGGCCGGCGCGATGCTGCTGGAGGCGTGCGACGCCGCCGGCGAAGTCAGGCCCGGCATCACCGCCTATACGCTCATGCGCGCCATCGGAAACCTCTGCATCACCGGCCCCGACTACGACCAGGCCGACGCCAGGCACATGGTCGCCACCCTCCTCGCCGGGACCCGGCCCACCCCCACCGCGTGACGGCCGACGGGCACCACCATGCGGCCCGCCGTGTTAACGTCATACGTTTGCGTGGTCGTCGCGGTGGGCGATGGTGCCTGTTCGGTTTCGCTTGTGCGCGGGCTGATCCATCCTGCCGGGCCTTCCTCGGTACGTTCCTCTGCGGAAGGCTCTTCATGAAGCACACCGATGACTCCGGCATCGCCCACGGCGGTCCCGACCGGCCCGGCCGGCCCGGGGACACGACTCCGGCGCCGCCCCCCGCCGTCTCCTTCGCCGGTCTGGGGCTGCCCGCGGAGGTGCTGCGCACACTGGACGGACTCGGGGTGAGCGAGCCCTTTCCGATCCAGGCCGCCACACTGCCCGACGCCCTGAAGGGGCGCGACGTCCTGGGGCGCGGGCGCACCGGCTCGGGCAAGACGCTCGCCTTCGGCCTGCCGCTGCTGACCCGTACGGCCGGGCGGCGTGCCGAACCCAAGCAGCCCCTCGCCCTGATCCTCGTACCCACCCGGGAGCTGGCCCAACAGGTCACCCAGGCGCTGGCGCCGTACGCCGAGGCGCTGCGGCTGCGGATGGCCACGGTCGTCGGCGGCATGTCGATCGGCCGGCAGGTCACCGAAGTGCGCCAGGGAGCCGAGGTGGTCGTCGCCACCCCCGGACGCCTGCACGACCTGATCGAGCGCAACGCCTGCCGTCTGGGACGGGTGCGGATCACCGTGCTGGACGAGGCCGACCAGATGTGCGACCTGGGATTCCTGCCGCAGGTCACCGACGCGCTCGACCAGGTGCGCCCCGACGGTCAGCGGATGCTCTTCTCGGCCACGCTCGATCACGACGTCGATCTGCTGGTCCGCCGCTACCTCCACGACCCCGTCGTCCACTCGGTCGACCCGTCCGCGGGCACGGTCACGACGATGGAGCACCACGTCCTGGTCGTCCACGGTCCGGACCTCTACGCCGTCACCACCGAGATCGCCGCCCGCGACGGCCGCGTACTGCTCTTCCTCGACACCAAGCACGCCGTCGACCAGCTCACCCGGCATCTGCGGGCCAGTGGCGTGCACGCCGGGGCCCTGCACAGCGGCAAGTCCCAGCCACAGCGCACCCGGACCCTGGCGCAGTTCAAGAACGGCAAGATCACCGTACTGGTGGCGACCAATGTCGCGGCCCGTGGCCTGCACGTCGACGACCTCGACCTCGTCGTCAACGTCGACCCGCCCACCGACCCCAAGGACTATGTGCACCGGGCGGGCCGCACCGCCCGCGCCGGTGAGTCCGGCAGCGTGGTCACGCTCGTGACGTCGGGCCGGCGCCGCGAGACGAGCGGCATGCTGGCCGCGGCCGGTATCGAGGCGACCGTCACCAAGGTGCGCTCGGGCGAGGCGGAGCTGAGCCGGATCACCGGCGCCAAGGCTCCCTCCGGCGTCCCGCTGGACGGCGGGCCCGCCGTCCCCCGGCCCAAGAACACCAACACTCCCTTCCGGGGCCTCGGCACCAGCAAGGACACCTCCCGCGGCGCCGGCGGCAAGTCCCGCAGGTCGGCGGAGGCCCGCAAGCTCGCCGAGGCCCGCAAGGCCGCCCTCGTGCGCCGCAACGGCTGAGAGCGATTGCGCCGGCGGCGAATCTCCCCGCCACGGGATCGATGGCCCCCGGCCCCGCCCGAAGCCCGTCCCGCGCCGCCCCCGCCCACGAAGCGGACGCCCCGGCCGCGCGCAGGGAAGCCCGCCGGGACGGCGCGGGATGATGTCGCCGGTGCCGCGCACCGCTTCCGGCATGACAAGCTGTGTTTGCCCCAACCCCCGAACCCAGGAGGTCACCATGACCGCAGAGCCCGTACCCGCGGAAGGTTCGGAGCCGACCGCCTCCGAGACGCCCGCCGTGGCGCCGGACGGCGACGGCAACTACGACCTCAAGGCCAAGTTCCGCGAGGCCCTCGCGCGCAAGCGCGGTGCGCAGGCGGAGGCCGCCGACGTCGCCGCCAACCCGGACGCGTCGAAGGTGCGCGCCGCGCACGGCCCGGCCGCGAGCCAGCGGTCGTTCCGGCGGAAGAGCGGTGGCTGAGTCGATCAGTCCCGCGGACCCGGCCGCTCGGCCGGCCCGCTGAGCGCGCCCCGGCCACCAGGCAGGCCCGCTGAGCGCGACCCGGCCACCAGGCAGGCCCGCTGAGCGCGACCCGGCCACCAGGGCGGCCCGCTGAGCGCCGCCCGCCCGCGCGTCCCGTGCCGTGGCCCGCAACGCGCGCATCCCCCTGCGCGCGTTGCGGGTGAGACGTAGCCGACGGCCCCGGCTGGGGGAAGGCCCCAGCCGCGGCGGGCACGAGCCGGCGGGGCTGCCGCGGTTGCCGTCGATCCCGCCTCTCCCGGACCTTCTGGGCTTAGCGGCACGTGTATTGGGAAACGACTACTGCGGAGCGGCCGTCGTGACCACGACGCGGCGACCGGTTGACCAGGGGGGTACTGGTGAAGGACGCGCCGTTGTATCTGCGCCCGCGGGTGGAGGCGCCGCTCGCTTCGCTTCTTCGGGACGCGCCGTTCCTGCACTCGCTGTGCGACGCGCTCGGATCGCCGCTGAACGTGCTGCTTCCGGAGGCCGTCGCCGAGAACGCCGCGCGCTTCCGGTCCGTCTACCGGCGTCATCACCTCGCCGGCCGTGTGTACTTCGCTCACAAGGCGAATCGTTCCAGCGCCCTGGTGCGCAGGCTGGCCGCCTGCGACCCCGCGGCCGTCGGGGTCGACGTGGCCTCGCTGGGAGAGTTACGGCACGCGCTGAGCTGCGGGTTCACGGGGGATCGGGTGATGGCCACCGGTCCCAAGGACCGGGAGTTCCTGTGGCTGGCGGCCCGGGTGGGAGCGACGGTCAACCTGGACTCGGCCGGTGAGCTGGAACGACTGGCGCGTCTCGTCCGGACGCACGGACTGGGCCGGGTGGACGTGCTGGTGCGGCTGTCGGAGTTCGAGTCGGACGACGGGCACGCGGGAGCCGGCACGCGGGTGCTCTCGCGCCGCAGCCGCTTCGGCACCCCCGTAGCCGGGGCCGACGAGCTGTGGGACGCGCTGGAACGGCACGGGGACGCCGTCGAACTCGCCGGACTGGCATACCACTTGGACACCACCGGGCTGGAGGAGAAGGCCAGGGCGCTGGAGCGGTGTGTGCTGCTGATGGACGAGTGCCGGGCGAGGGGTCTGAGGCCGCGAGCCGTCGACATCGGCGGCGGTTTCGGAGTCGGATACGTCGCCGACGCCGGTGAGTGGGAGCGGTGGACCACGGCGCTCAGCGAGGCGGTGCTCGGCGTGCGCCCGCCCCTGACCTGGCGCGGCCACGGCTACGGGCTGCGCAACGAGGGCGGCACCGTGCGCGGTACGGCCGCGCTCTACCCCGCCCACCGTCCCGTCGCCGGGCCCGGATACCTCGACGCCCTCCTCTCCCGTCCCGCGCCCGTCCTGGGCCGGCCGCCCGCCACGCTGCTGCTGGAGCACCTGAACGATCTGTACGTCGAACCGGGACGTGCCCTCGTCGACCAGTGCGGGCTGTCGCTGGCCCGGGTGCTGGACGTGCGGCCCACGGGGGACGACCCCACCCGCCACCTGGTGCGCCTGGGCATGAACGCCGGGGACGTGAGCCTGGAGGAGCACGGCGTCCTCGTCGACCCCGTGCTGCTGCCGCGCGGCGGCGGCGATGGCGACCGGGCCGGTGACGGGCCCGTCGGGGTCCATCTGGTCGGCAACCTCTGCCTGGAGGCCGACCTGATCACCCGCCGGCTGGTGCACCTGCCCCGGCTGCCGTGCGCCGGGGACCTGCTGGCCTTCGTGAACACGGCCGGATACGCCATGGACTTCCACGCCCACCACGCCCAGCGCCAGCCGGCCGCGCGGACGGTGGCGGTCACGGAGGAGGACGGTGCCTGGCGCTGGTGCCCCGACGAGGACTACTGGCCGCTCACCGACCCGCAGGGAGTGCCGTCATGAGGTACGACAACATCACCGAGGCGATCGGCAACACACCCCTCGTCCGCATCGACCCGGCCGTTCACGGACTGCGCCACATCGATCTGTACGCCAAGCTGGAGATGCTCAACCCCTTCGGGTCCGTCAAGGACAGGCCCGCCTGGCACATGGCCCGCCCGCACCTTCAGGAGGCGGCGGCCGACGGCGGCGGCACGGTCGTGGAACTCTCCAGCGGCAACACCGCCAAGGCCCTCGCCCTGCTGGCCGGCATGCACGGGCTCAGGTTCAAGAGCGTGACCAACCGGATGCGCGTCCCCGAGATCAAGGAGCTGCTGCTCCTGCTCGGGGCGGAGATCGAGGAACTGCCGGGACAGAGCGAGTGCCTGGACCCGACGGACACCGACGATCCGCTGACCCGGTTCCACCAGGCGCTCTCGGAGCCCGACAGCACGTACCTGCACACCGATCAGTACTTCAACCCGCGCAACGTCGAGGCCCACGCCGCCGGGACCGGACCCGAGATCGTCAAGGACCTGGACGGCCGGGTACCCGACTGGTTCATCGCCTGCGTGGGCACCGCCGGCTCCTCGACCGGTGTCGCCAGGGTGCTGCGCGAGCACGATCCGGGGGTGCGCGTCCTCGGGCTGGTCGCCGACAAGGCCGACTTCATCCCCGGCATCCGCACCATCGACGAGGTCCACCAGGTCGGCCTGTTCGACCCGGCGACGTACGACTCCCTCGCGTCGGTCACCTCCCAGGAGGCCATCGACGGAATGGTCACCCTCATCCGCCGCTGCGGGCTGCTCTCGGGCCCGACCGGTGGCGCCGCCTACCAGGGCGCCGTCCGGCACCTGGCGTCCGTCGACGCCGGACTGACGGGCACCGGAAGCCGCCGCACCGCGGTGTTCATCGTCTGCGACCGGGCCGAGAGCTATCTCAGCTACGTACGCGCGCGGCGCCCGGAGCTGCTGGGAGGAACGCGCCGCGGTCACCTGGTCACCTCGCTCACCGACAGCGAGGTCCGCGCCGGGGCCCGGGTCGTCGGCGTCGACGACGCCCGGCGCTGGATGGCCGAGGGCGACCCCCGTCCGCTCGTGGTCGACCTGCGCGGACCGCACGCCTACGCGGCGCTGCACATCGAGGGCTCGGTCAACATCGTCGACGAGCTGTTCGAGGAACTGGTGCGGACCGGGCTGCCGTTCAGCAAGCGGACGCCGGTGCTGCTGGCCTGTCCCGTGGGGGAGAAGTCGCTGCGCTACGCCGCGTTGCTGGCCCGCATGGGCCACCCGGACGTGCGCAGCCTGGCGGGCGGCGTCGTCGCCTGGCGGGACGCGGGCGCACCGCTGGTGAGGGAGTGAGCCGATGAGCGCGGGAGCCCGCGAAGCGGAAGCGGCCTGGCAGCGTACGGTGCGGGAGCAGTTCCCGATCATCGTGGCCCACCCGGAACTGGCGTACCTGGACAGCGCGGCGACCTCCCAGAAGCCCCGGGCCGTCCTGGACGCCGTGCAGACCTACCTCACGACCTCCAACGCCAACGCGGGCCGCGGCACCTACCCGTGGGCCAACCGGACCACGGAGGCGATCGAGCGGGCCCGTGACCGGGTCAAGGAGTTCCTCGGCGACCCGGAGCCGCACCACTCCGCCGTCCACTTCACCAGCGGCACCACCGAGGGCCTGCGCACGGTCGCCCGCGACTGGCTCACCGGGTACCTGACCGACGGCGACGAGATCCTGGTCCCGTTCGCCGACCACCGGGCCAACCTCGAACCGTGGTTCGAGGCCCGGGACCTGCTCGCCGCGCGCGGCGTCGAGGTGCGCGTCCGTGCCCTGCCGTACCAGGAGGTCTCCGGCGACTACGACCACCGCGCGCTCGCCTCCGCCGTCGGTCCCCGTACCCGTTTCGTCGCCGCCACCCACGTCCACCACGTCTACGGCGGCGACATGAACGTGCAGCGGCTGCGCGCCGCCGTCGGCCCGCGCGTGCCGATCTGCCTGGACGCCGCCCAGAGCGTGGGCCACCTCCCCCTGCGCGTCGGCGATCCGGCCCTGGACGTCGACTTCGTCGTCTTCTCCGGGCACAAGGCGTTCGCGCTGCCCGGCACCGGCGCGGTGTGGGCACGCAACACCCGCGGCCCCCTGCTGCGGCCCACCGGATGGCAGGGCACCCCCAACACCGTGGGCGTCGTCTCGCTGCTGGCGGCGCTCGACTGGCTGGACACGGTCGGCGTCGACCGGGTCGGCGCCCACGTCAGTGCTCTGGCCACCCGCCTGACCGACCGGCTGCGCCGCCTGAAGGCGTACGAGATCGTCGGCTGTCCCGCCAGCCTGGCGTCGGACACCGCCCTGCCCGCGGCGCAGCGCCGGCACGGCATCGTCACCTTCCGGCACCGCGACATCCGGTCGGACGACCTCGGCTTCATCCTCTTCAGCCACGGCTTCATGGTCCGAGCCGACAGCCTGTGCCAGGCGGGGACCGATGACGAGGACGGTTCCGTGCGGGTGAGCCTGCACGTGTACAACACCGCGGAGGAGATCGACCGCCTGCTGACCGTACTTGCCTCATTGGGGTGACCTCGGCCGCGCGTGCGATCATCGTGCTACTGATAACCGTTTCCATCTGTAGGCTGTGCGCTGTTCGCGGTGGACGGAGAGACGGAAGAGGTGGCGTGACCGCATGGGCGTGAGCACGGCAGCGGCCAGGACGTGGGTGGAGCGCTGGGAACGGCAGCAGCAGCGGTACGCCGTGGAACGCGAGGAGCGTTTCACCGTGATCTGCGACGTCGTGGAGCACGTCTGCGCCGGCCGCGCCCGCCCCCTCCTGCTCGACCTGGGCTGCGGACCCGGCTCCCTCTCCGCCCGGCTCGCCCGCCGCCTGCCGGGCGCGGAGACCGTCGCGGTCGACAGGGACCCCGTGCTCCTGGAACTGGCGCGCGCGCACCACGGGGACGCCGCCCGCTACGTGGACGCGGTGATCGGCGAGGACGGCTGGACCGACGGTCTCGGGCTGCGCCGCGGTGCGGACGCGGCCGTGTCGACGACCGCCCTGCACTACCTGCCCGCCCCCGTCCTGCTGGAGACCTACCGCGCTCTCGCGGCCCTCCTGCGCCCCGGCGGGGCGCTGGTCAACGGGGACCACTTCCCTCCGGACCTGGGCCCCTGCTCGTATCTGACCGCGCATGTGGGGCGCCGTCGCGCCGAGCGGACGGGGGACCACCGCCACGAGGACTGGGAGTCCTGGTGGCGTGCCGCGGCGGCCGACCCCGAACTGGCGGACCTCTTCGAGCGGCGGGGGCGGAGCGGTCCGTCCTCCGGCGACGACGGCGCCAACCACCATCTCTCCGTCCACCGGCACGCCGAACTGCTGCGCCAGGCGGGCTTCAGCCATGTGGCGCCGGTGTGGCAGGTGGGAGACAGCTCGGTGCTGGTGGCGCTGAAGGACTGACGGTTCTTCCCGTACGCACCCGCCCACCTGCCCCGCCCGTACCGCGAGTTCGGGCCGTTCAGGAGTGCTGCTCCGGGGGAGCCGCGCGCGAGGTGTCGCTCCCTACCGGCTCGCGTACGGCAGGAGCGCCATCTCGCGGGCGTTCTTGATCGCCGTGGCGAGCTGTCGTTGCTGCCGGGCGGTGACGCGGGTGACGCGGCGGCTGCGGATCTTGCCGCGGTCGGAGAGGAACTTCCGCAGCAGGTCGGTGTCCTTGTAGTCGATGTAGGTGATCCCGGCCGCGTCCAGCGGGTTGGGGCGGGGCTTCAGGGGCTTGCGGGGGCCTTGGCGGGGTGCCATGGGTGCTCCTTCGGTGATGCTGCGGAGGGGGCGGGGTCATACGGCGGGGTCGAGGAGGGAGTCGAACGCGGCCGGGAGGTGTCTCCACGCCTCCGGTCCCGCCGCGTACTCGGCGTCGGTGAGCAGGCAGGACTCCAGCACCCGGGCGAGCCCGTCGCGGTCCAGGCCGGGTGAGGTGAAGACGAGGTGCTGGCAGCGGTCGCCGTGCTCGGGATGCCAGTCCAGCGCGGCGGCGGCCCGGCGTACCGGCGCGACCATCTCCCAGGCGGCGTCCGGCAGGGAGGCGAGCCACGGCCCGGCGCTCTCCACGCACAGGGCTCCGCCCGCGGCGTCCCAGGAGAGCAGGGTGTCGGGGCGGTCGGCGAGCCAGAACCGTCCCCGGCTGCGGGCGGCGGCGCAGCAGAGGTCCTCCAGCGCCTGGTAGAGGCGTTCGGGGTGGAAGGGGCGGTGCCGGCGCCAGACGAAGGTGGTGACGCCGGCCGCGTCGGCTTCCTGGGGGAGCAGGGCGCAGGCCGGATGCTGGGCCGAGGCCGCCGCCTCGACGTCGAAGCCGGCGAACGCCAGCCGCGCGAGTTCCGCGGAGCCGGCGTCCACCTGGCGGGCGGTGGGGTGGAGTTGGGTGAGGAGCGCGCGGTCCTCGTCGTCGGCGTCGTCGCTCTCCACGAGGGCGAGGACGGGGGCGTACTCCAGTTGCCTGGCCCAGGTGTCGCCCACGGTGCGCTGGTCGCCGGCGGCAGCCGCGAGGCCCGCCTCGGCGAGGTCGTCGCCGTTGCCGAGACAGGGGAGTACGAGAGCCGGGTCGACCGCCGTGATCACGTTGGTGAGCCGGACCGCGTCGCCGCCGTGATGGACGACCACCTCGGCCATCCCCTTGGGCTCGACGGAGTCCCACAGCTCGACGACGGCGAGCCGGGTGAGGCCGGCAGCCGCGAGCCGTTCCAGCTCGGGAACCAGGTCTTCGCGCAGCGCGCAGCACGCGCAGTCGTTGACCAGCGGGGCATCGCCCCGGGACAACTCGCCCGAGGCGTCGCGCACCTGGCGCACGACGGTGCCGTCGGCCGCCGTGGACAGGTCGTGGTGGAGGGCGACGCTGCCGGGTACGGCGCGCAGGAGGTGGTCCACGACCTTCCGGCGTGCCTCGGAGTGGAGCCCGCCGACGATGACGACGGGCAGTGCGGCCTCGTCCGGCATCAGTTGGCTCCCGGCCGGCCGTAGCGGCGCTCGAAGCGCTCGACCCGCCCGGCGGTGTCCAGGACTCGGGCGGTCCCCGTGTAGAAGGGGTGGCTCACGTCGGAGGTCTCGACGTCGACGACCGGGTAGGTGTTGCCGTCCTCCCAGTCGATCGTCTTGTCGCTGGTCATGGTGGAGCGGGTGAGGAAGGCGTGGTTCGCGGCGCGGTCGCGGAAGACGACGGGGCCGTACGCGGGGTGGATTCCGGGCTTCATGGGTGTCCTTGGGGTGAGGGCCGGCGGCGGTGGGGCGCGGGGGAGGTCAGCGTTCCTCGCGGAAGTCGACGTGGCGCCGGGCGACGGGGTCGTACTTGCGCAGGACCAGGCGGTCGGGGTCGTTGCGGCGGTTCTTGCGGGTGACGTACGTGTAGCCGGTTCCCGCGGTGGAGCGGAGCTTGATGATCGGGCGTACCTCGTTGCGTGCCATGAGGGGTACTATATGGGAATGGTTGTCATTACCAAAAGCAGCCGTCCGACGAGAGGCAGGTAAGACCTTGTCCGCCCACTGCCAACTGACCGGCGCCCAGCCGGGCTTCGGCAACACCATCTCCCACTCGCACCGGCGCACCTCGCGCCGTTTCGACCCCAACATCCAGCGCAAGCGCTACTGGCTGCCGAGCGAGGGGCGGCACGTCCGGCTGACCCTCAGCGCGAAGGCGATCAAGACCGTCGACGGCATCGGCATCGAGGCCGCAGTGGCCCGTATCCGCGCCCGAGGGGGGAAGGTCTGATGGCCAAGAAGAGCAAGATCGCGCAGAACGAGAAGCGCAAGGCGACCGTCGAGCGGTACGCGGCCCGGCGCGCGGAGTTGAAGGAGGTCATCCGCCGGCCGTCCTCGACCGACGCCGAACGCCGGTCCGCCGCCGAGGAGTTGCGCCGTCAGCCCCGCGACGCGAGTGCCACCCGGGTGCGGAACCGGGACAGCGTGGACGGGCGACCGCGCGGCCACCTGCGGAAGTTCGGCCTCTCGCGGGTGCGCCTGCGGGAACAGGCCCACGCCGGCTTCCTTCCCGGAGTCACCAAGTCCTCCTGGTAGCGCTGCCGCTCGCGCTACGGGAGGAGGTGCCGGCCGTGCCCCGGCGGGGTCACGGCCGGCACCGGCATCTCGGGACGTGTGCCCGGAGGCCGGGCCACTGCCAGGGGGGTGGGGCCGGTGGCCGGGCCCCGGCGTCGCCGTGCCTCAGTCCGCCGCGCCCTCCCAGAAGCTGCCGTAGCGGTCGGCCAGGGCCGTCGCCTCCTCGGTGGTGAGCAGGCGTGGGGCGGTGTCCTTGAGGAGCAGGGTGAGACGTGCGACCTCCTCCAGCTCGACGGCGGCGTCCACGGCTCGCGCCAGCGTGTCACCGGCGGTGACGGGGCCGTGGTTTTGCAGGAGGGCGGCGCGGAAGGGGAAGCCGAGGGCCTCCATGCGGCGTGCCTGGCCGAGGTCGCCGGGGGCCGCGTACGGGATGAGCGGGGTCTGCCCCACGCGCATGACGAAGTACGGCGTGAGGGGGGCGAGCGCGCTGCGCCGGGACCAGGCCGGCAGGCAGGAGCAGGCGGCGGCGTGGGCGCTGTGCAGATGGACGACGGCCCGGGTGCCGGGGTCGCGCCGGTAGAAGGCCCGGTGGAGCGGGAACTCCTTGGACGGCGGCGGACCGGCCGTATGCCCGTCGTGCAGCGGCGCCCGCGCGTCCAGCACCGCGAGCCGGTCGGGGTCCAGGGCCTCCAGCCGGGCCCCGGTGGGCGTCATGTAGATGCGGTCGCCGACGCGGACACTGAGGTTGCCGGAGGCTCCCGGGCTCAGTCCGGCCGCCGCCAGTTCGCGTCCGGCCGCGACGAGTTCGTGACGGGCGTCGCTCATCCGAGGTCTCCCCAGGCGCCGGTGAACAGGGACCGTCCGCCGAAGTTCCCCGACTTCAGCGCGAGGTTGTACGAGGCCCCGTCCGGCGCCGAGCCATGTGCCCAGGAGACTCCGGGGGCCAGGGCGGGCCCGAGTTCGAGGCGGCGTACGCCGAGGGCGCGCACCACGCTGCCCGAGGTCTCGCCGCCGGCCACGACGAACTGCCGGGCGCCCGCCCCGGCGAAGGCCACCGCGCAGTCGGCGAGGGCCTCCTCCACCAGTTCGGCGGCGGGCCGCTGCCCCTCGGGCGGGTCGCGCTCGATGTCCGAGAGCGAGCCGACGGCGTAGACGAGGACCGGCCGGCCGGGTGCGGCGGACCAGTGCGCACGGGCCCAGTCGGTGAGCCGGGCGACCTCCGCCGCCGCGTCGGCGCGCAGGGCGGCCAGGTCGAGCCGCGTGCTCGGCAGGTCCGGGAGCGCGGCCTCGGTCTGGGCGCGGGTGGCCGCCGACGCGCTGCCGGCCAGCACCGCGCGGTGTCCGGGGACCACGGGCATGGCCGCGGTGGCCGGGGCGCCCCGCGACGGCAGCCCGAGCGCGAGCCCGGAACCCCCGGTGACCAGCGGGTGGTGAGCGGTGGCGGCCGCGATCCTGGTGAGGTCCTCGTCGTCGATGGCGTCGACCACCACGTAGCACGGTCCGTCGTCCGACGAGGCGTCCAGAGCCGCGCGCAGCGCGCCCGGATCGCCCCGGACCACGTCCAGGCCGACGGCCCGGACGGGGTGGACGGTCTGCGGGGAGAGCAGCCGCACCAGACGGGAGTCGGTCATCGGGGTCAGCGGGTGGTGGCGCATGGGGCTGTCGCCGAGCAACTGGTCGCCCACGAAGAGATGGCCCCGGTAGACGGTGCGCCCGGTGGCCGGGAAGGACGGCACCACCACCGCGGTCCGGGTGCCCATCTCGGCCATCAGCGCGTCGGCGACCGGGCCGATGTTGCCGCGCGGGGTGGAGTCGAAGGTCGAGCAGTACTTGTCGTAGATCCGCTCACAGCCCAGCCGGCGCAGGGCGGCGAGCGCGGCCACGCTCTCGCCGACGGCCTCGGCGACCGGCGCCGTGCGCGATTTCAACGCCACCACCACGGCGTCCATCTCCGCCAGCCCGGCCAGCTCGGCTTCGGTGGGCACGCCGAGGGTGACGCTGGTCCGAACCCCTCTGGCCACCCAGTTCGTCGCGAGATCGGTGGCGCCGGTGAAGTCGTCGGCGATACCGCCCCATCGGAGTGCTGTGTGTGCTCTGCGCACCGTCTGCCACCCGTCCTTGTGTCGTGAACACGCCCGAGAAGGCCCCGTTACCCGGGCTTGTCCCGGACCATCCGGCCGTCTCGACCGTCACACGATCGAGATCTGTGAATCAATGTTACGTACGTTGACGCTCATGTTAATCCACGTTACGTTCACGCTGCGAAGCGGGGAACCGCATGGCAACACACCGGCCCCGCACGGGCCGCTTTCCCAGGAGGGCTCATGAACGTCGACGCGCCGGGCGATCCGCTCACGGCGGGCCCCGTGACCTACGCGCTCACCGGTGCGGGGGGCGGTTTCGCCCGCACCCTGCTGGCGCAATCGCTGCTGATGCCCGGACTCCGTCCGGCCGTGCTCTGCGATCTGGACCCCGACGCGGTGCTCGCCCTGTGCGCACGGCTCGGCTACGACCCGGCCACGCTGTCCGTCGTGTCCGACGCGGACGGGCTGCGGGCGGCGCGCGCCGCCGGGCACACCGCCGTCGTCGCCGACATCGCGCTGCTGGCCGACGCCGCGTACGACATCCTCGTGGAGGCCACCGGCAGCCCCTCGGCCGGGTTCCGCGCCGCCCGGCAGGCGATCGAGGGCCGCCACCACGTGGCGATGGTCAGCAAGGAGGTCGACTCCGTCGCCGGCGTCGAACTGGACCGGCTCGCCCGCCTGCACGGTGTCGTCTACACCCCCGCCGCCGGAGACCAGCCCGCCAACCTGATCGCGTGGTACGACCGGGTCCGCCTCCTCGGTCTGGAGATCGTCGCCATCGGCAAGTCCGGTGAGTACGACCTGGTCTTCGACCCGGCCACCGGCGAGGTGCGCCAGCTCGACCAGACGCTGCACGCCCCCGGGCTCGGCGAACTGCTCGGGCTCGGCGACGACGTGCCCGCCACACTCGCCGCCCGCGCCCGCGCCGTCGCCCCGCTCAAGCGCGCCGCCGCGGCCGACTACTGCGAGATGGCCGTGGTGGCGGCCGGAACCGGCTTCGTACCCGACCGCGAGGACCTGCACTACCCGGTCGCCCGCATCGCCGAACTCGCCGACGTCTACGCCCTTCGGGAGGACGGCGGCGTGCTCGGCAGAGCCGGTGTCATCGACGTGTTCAGTGTGCTCCGGCTGCCGGAGGAGGCCAGCTTCGCGGGCGGCGTCTTCGCGGTCGTACGCACCCACGACCCGGTCACCTGGGAGGTCCTCGCGCGGAAGGGCCACGTCGTCAGCCGAAACGGCCGGTACGCCTGCCTCTACCTGCCGTACCACCTGATGGGCGTGGAGACACCGCTCACCCTGCTGGCCGCCGTACGCGACGGCGTCCCCACCGGCGCCTCCGCACCCGGCCGGTACGCCGTGCTCGCGGGACGCGCCGCCCGTGACCTGCCCGCCGGAACCCTCCTCGCCATGGGCGGCCACCACCACGAGATCGACGGGGTCGCCCCCGTCCTGCTGCCCGCCCCCGAGGCGCCCGCCGACACCGCCCCCTTCTATCTCGCCGCCCACGCCCGCCTCGTACGGGACGTCCCGAAGGGCGCCCTGATCACCCTGCCGGACATCGACGGCCACGATCCCGACCTGCTCGCCGCCTGGCACGCCGGCGCGGACCCCGCCCCGCCGACGCGCTGAGCCGCTCCGACCGAGTACAAAGAGGTATTCCATGTCCGACGCCTACACGCTGGTCGTGTTCGGCGGCGCGATCGTCGCGCTGGTGCTGCTGATCGCCAAGTTCAAGGTCCATCCGGTCGCCACCCTCTTCGTCATCGTCACCACGCTCGGGCTGGTCCTCGGGCTGGGCGGCGAGAAGACACTGAAACTGGTCACCGAGGGGTTCGGCTCGACCATGTCGAGTGTCGGCCTGCTGATCGTCTTCGGCTGCGTGCTCGGCAAGATGCTGGAGCTGAGCGGCGCCGCGCTGCGCATCACCGAGGAGGCGCTGCGCTGGTTCTCCGGCCGGAAGATCCCCTGGGCGATCGCACTCGCCTCGGCCGTCGTCGGCATCCCGCTGATCGCCGACACCGTCGTGCTGATGCTGATCCCGGTCGTCTCCGCCATCGCGATGCGCAGCGGCATGTCGATGATGCGGCTGGGGCCCATCCTCTACATCGGCGCCTACGTGATGACCTCGCTGGTCCCGCCGGGCCCAGGCCCGCTGGCGGCCTCCGCCCTGCTGGGCGTGGACCTGGGACAGGCGATGCTCTACGGCGCGCTGGTCGGCATCCCCGGCATCATCGTCGCCACCCTGGACCTGCTGACCATCAGGACGTACGTCGCGCCCAAGGCCGAGTACGTCGACCACCTGCCCGCCGCCGAGGGCCGCGCCGGCCTTGCCGGCCGTGGCACCGGTACGGGCGGCACGCAGGACGCCGACGGCACGCCCGGTACCCAGGAGAGCGCGGGCACCGGCGGTACGACCCTCACCCAGGAGGCCACCGGCACCGATACCGGGGCGGGCCGGCTGCCGAGCCTGCGCCTCTCGCTCGTCCCGATCTTCGTCCCGATCCTGCTCATCATGCTCGACTCGTACGTCGTGGACATGGTCGGCGAGAAGTCCTCACTGGGCGGGGTGCTGCACTTCCTCGGTGCCCCGCTGATGGCCCTGTTCATCGGCTGTCTCACCGCCCTGCCGCTGTTCGGCCGGGACTGGCGCCGCAAGAGCACGCTCAACGACCTCTTCGAAGCCGGACTGAAGCTGGCGGCCCTCCCCCTCGCCCTCACCGGGGTCGGCGGCGCGCTGGCCCTGATCATCCGGGACACCAAGGTCGCCGACGGCGCCGCCGACGTGATCCGGGACATGGGACTGTCGCCGATCATCGTGCCGTTCCTGGTGGCCGCGGCCATCTGCACGATCACCGGTTCGAACATCCTGGGCGTGATGACCGCCGCCGCGATCATGGAGCCGCTCATGGCCGGGCTGGGCATCTCCGCACTCGCCGTCTACCTGGCCTGCGGCACCGGCGCGCAGATCATGAAGCACGCCAACTCGTCGGGCTTCTGGGTGACCACGACCCTCTCCAACATGACCGTGGGACAGGGAATCAGGTCCATCGGGGTTGCCTCCGCGATCTCCGGCGTGACCGGTTTCGCCATCCTCTACGTCCTGTACGCGATGGGCCTGGTCTGACCGGACGGGCACGCCGCCGGCCCGGGGTACCGTCACACTCCGGCCGCCCGCCCCTGGCGGGCGGCCGGTGGCACGGGAAGCACACCGGAGACGCGCGAGGAAGACACGAGTGAAGGAGACCAGGGTGACCAGCGACGACACCCCCCTCATCCCCGACCAGCGCCGGGAACGGCTGATCGAGCTGCTGCGGGGGCATTCGGTGCTCAGCGTCCACCAGCTCACCGAGATGCTGGGCGTCTCCCACATGACCGTCCGCAGGGACATCGCGGCACTGGAGGCGCAGGGCCGCGCCGTCTCGGTGACCGGCGGAGTGCGCCTGGCCGGGCGGCAGTTGCACCACGAACCCAGCAGGGGCGACAAATCGATGATGGACCAGCCCGCCAAGCTGGCCATCACCCGGGAGGCCGGTGAGCTGCTACGGGACCACACCACGGTCTATGTGGACGCCGGCACCACCTGTCAGGGGCTGGTGCCGCACCTGGCGCGGCGGAAGGGGATGACCGTGGTCACCAACGACTTCACCACCGCCGACGTGCTGATCGACAACCCCGACATCGAGGTGATCCACACCGGCGGGCGCACCGAGCACGCCAACCGGTCCACCGTGGGCCGGCTGGCGGCCCTCACCCTCCAGCAACTCGCCCTGGACATGGCCTTCATCTCCACCAGCTCCTGGGACGTCCGGCGCGGGGTGACCACGCCGTCGGCGCCGAAGGTGGAGGTCAAACAGGCGGCCATGAGCAGCGCCTCCCGCTCGGTGCTGCTGGCGGGCAGCGCCAAGTACGACACCTTCGGCATGTACCGCGTCGCCGCCCTGACGGCGTTCGACACGGTGATCACCGACGACGCGCTGCCCCCGGCCGTCCGCGAGGCGCTGCTCGCCGAGGGGGTCGGGCTGAAGGTGGCCCGCACGGAGGACGGTGGGCGCCCTCCAGCACGCTGACCGAGGCCCCGCCGGCCGGTCCGGGCCGCGTGCCGGGCCGCGTGCCGGGCCGCCTCGTCCGGCGGGCCGGCAGCCCCGGCCGTCCGGCAGGCCGGCGGGCCCGGCCGCCCCGGGTATTCGCCGACCGCACTGATGTCCGGATACGCTCGACGGGTGATGGAGAACCTTCCCCCCTGTCCCGAGTGTGCCTGTGAGTACACCTATGAGATGAATTCCCTCGCGGTGTGCCCGGAATGCGCGCACGAATGGAACCCCGAGAGCGGCGCGGAGGACGCGGGCGCCGGGGAGCGCGTCGTCAAGGACGCCGTCGGGAACGTGCTGCGGGACGGCGACACCGTGGTCGTCGTCAAGACGCTCAAGGTGAAGGGCAGCCCGTCGGGCATCAAGGCGGGCACCAAGGTGCGCAACATCCGGCTGATCGACGGTGTCGACGGTCACGACATCGACTGCAAGGTCGAGGGTTTCGGGGCGATGCGGCTCAAGTCCGGCGTCGTGAAGAAGGGCTGAGAGTTCTCCCGCGAGGTGTCCGCGTCCGGCCGCCCCGGCGTTCCGCGCGACGGTGAGGCCGGTGCCGGGGGTCGGCACCGGCCTCACCGTCGCGATCGCGGCCTCGACTTCCCGGCGCTCGGCACGCGGTACGGAATCGCGTACCGGTTCCTGCTGTCCAGGGTGGCGAAGGAGTCCGCATCCACGGGTCCCTCCCGGGGAGCGCGTCCCCCGGAAGGGCCGCCTCCCTGCTCTCGGTGTCCCGCCGTCACGCCGCCTTGCGTCGCTGCCTGATGGGCTCGCCCACTCGGTGCAGGTGGGTGAGGGCCTCGCGGTAGGACTGGAGCAGGCCGGTCTCGTGGTACGGCACGTCGATCTCCGCGCAGTAGGCGCGGACCACGACCTGGGCCCGCCGGAGGTGAGGGGTGGGCATGCCGGGGAAGAGGTGGTGCTCGATCTGGTAGTTGAGCCCGCCGAGCAGCACGTCGGTGAGCGGGCCGCCCCGCACGTTGCGGGAGGTGAGCACCTGGCGGCGCAGGAAGTCGGGGCGGTCGTCGCCGGTGAAGGTCGGCATGCCCTTGTGGTTCGGGGCGAACGTGCAGCCGAGGTACACGCCGAACAGGCACTGGTGCACGGCGAGGAACGCCACGGCCTTGCCGGGGGAGAGCACCAGGAAGAGCGCGGAGACGTAGGCCGCCATGTGCAGGAAGAGCAGGGCACCCTCCAGCAGGCGGTTCTTCAGCGCCGGGGAGCGCAGCGCCCGCACGCTCGACACGTGCAGGTTGAAGCCCTCCAGCGTCAGCAGCGGGAAGAACAGGAACGCCTGGTGACCGCCGATGAACCGGGCCACTCCCTTGCTGGCGCGGGCCTGGTCGGTGGACCACACCAGGATGTCCGGGGCGACGTCGGGGTCGAGTTCCTCGTGGTTGGGGTTGGCGTGGTGGCGGGTGTGCTTGTTCATCCACCAGCCGTAGCTCATGCCGATGCCGAGGTTGCCGAAGAGACGGCCCCAGACCGCGCTCGCGCGGCGTTTCCGGAACACCTGCCGGTGCGCCAGGTCGTGGGCCACCAGGGCGACCTGGCCGAACATCAGGGCCATGAAGGCGGCGGTCGCCAACTGCCACCACGTGTCGCCCAGCGCGACGAAGGCCGCCCAGCCCGCCGCCAGCAGCCCGATCACCAGACCGAGCCGCACCGTGTAGTACCCGGGGCGCCGTCGCAGGAGACCCGCCTCGGTGATGCGCCGCGACAGCCCGGCGAAGTCGCTGCCGGCGTCGGGGCGGGGTCCGCGCGGCCGTACGGTGGCCGGGCCGGTCGTGGCAGTGGTGTCGGGGGTGATCGTCATACCGGTGAGTCTGGCGGCGGCCGACCCGCCGCCACCAGCCGGTCAGCCTGAGGGCCCGCGGGGGGCCGGACCCCCGACCTCCCAGGGGGATATCCCCACCTCCGCACCCCCTGAGCAGGGCATTCGTCCGGTTCGCCGGTGTCCGTCACCGATCGCGGCGGCGCGTGGCGGACCGGTGGTTCAGCGTGGCTGCCAGAGGTCGGTCAGCGTCGACGGAGTGAGTACCCGGTCCGGGTGTCCCTGTGCGGCGAGGCGACCGTCCCGGAGCAGGAGGCACCTGTCCGCCGCGCGTGCCGCATCGAGGTCGTGGGTGGCCTGGACGACCGTCACCCCGTCCGCGACGAGTGCCGTCAGCAGCGCACCGATCCGTCGCCTCGCCTCCGGGTCCAGGCCCGTGGTCGGTTCGTCGAGAAGCAGCAGGTCCGATTCCTGTGCCAACCCCTGGGCGATGAGCGCGCGTTGACGCTGTCCGCCCGACAGCTCTCCCAGTTGGCGTGCGGCGAGGTCGCCGATGCCGAGCCGGTCGAGTGCGCGGTCGACGGTCGCGTGGTCCCGGCGGGTCAGCCGGCGCCAGGGTCCCCGCTCACCCCAGCGCCCCATCTCCACGGTCTGCCGGACGGTGAGCGGCAGGGCGTCGCCGACGGCCCCGCGCTGCGGAACGAAGGCGGGCGGCCGTGCCCCGTGGTGGCGCAGTGCGCCGGATGTCGGAGGGATCACACCGGCGAGCACGCCGAGGAGGGTCGACTTGCCGCTGCCGTTCGGGCCGACGAGCGCCGTCGTCGCCAAGGCCGGTATCTCCGCGGTGAGTTGGCGGAGGACGGGGCGCCCCGGGTAGCCGGCGCACAGCTCCGTGAAACGGACATGAGGAGCCCGCTCGGGGGGTGCGGGAGGTGAGGAGGGTGGTTTGTTGAACATGATTGTCATTGTAGTGTCGTCGCCATGGAATGGTTGACGGCCCCGTTCGAGGCGACCTTCGTGCAGCGTGCCCTGTGGGGCGGGATGCTCGTGTCCGCGATCTGTGCCCTGGCGGGCACGTGGGTGGTTCTGCGGGGGATGGCCTTCCTCGGCGACGCGATGTCCCACGGTCTGCTGCCGGGGGTCGCGCTGGCCGCGCTGTGCGGCGGGAACCTGCTGGTGGGCGCGGTGGCCAGCGCCGCCGTCATGACGGCGGGCGTCACCGCGCTCGGACGTACGCCGAGACTGTCCCAGGACACCGGCATCGGACTGCTCTTCGTCGGCATGCTCTCGCTCGGCGTGATCATCGTGTCCCGCTCGCAGTCGTTCGCCGTGGACCTGACCGGCTTCCTCTTCGGCGACGTCCTCGCCGTCCGGCGACAGGACCTCCACCTGCTCGCGGCGGCGCTGTCCGCGGCGCTGGTGGTGTCGGCCCTCGGCCACCGCGCCTTCCTCGCCCTGGCGTTCGACGCGCGCAAGGCGCGGACACTGGGCCTGCGCCCGCGCCTGGCCCACGCCGTACTGCTCGGCCTGCTCGGTCTGGCCATCGTGGCCTCGTTCCACATCGTGGGCACGCTGCTGGTCCTCGGCCTGCTCCTCGCCCCGCCGGCGGCCGCCCTCCCGTGGGCGCGCGGAGTCCACGGGGTCATGGCGCTCGCCGCGCTCCTCGGCGGCGCGGCCACGTTCGGCGGTCTGCTCCTGTCCTGGCACCTGGGCACCGCCGCCGGCGCCACCGTCTCGGCCCTCGCGGTGAGCCTGTTCTTCCTCTCCCACGTGGCATCCGGCCTGCGTCACCGCCGTACGCGCCCGGCTCCCGTCCCCGCCGTCGAAGTCGACTGAAGGAAGTTGGAGGCGATCGTCATGACCGTCCCTGGAAACGTCACCCCCCGGGCTTCGGCCGTCCTGGTGCTCACCGCGCTGCTCACCGTGGGTTGTGCGGGGGAGAAGGACAACAGCCCCCGCACCCCGATGAGTTCGGCCTCCGGTACTCCGCACGGGTACGTCGAGGGAGCGCGGGAGGCCGCCGAGCAGCAGTCCCGTCTCCTCCTCAACGACCCCCGCGGCGGCGACAGCCGGGTTCTCGACCTCGTCAGCGGCACGGCGCACGAGACGGCCTCGGTGAAAGGCGCCGTACGGCTGGGCACGGACGGCCGGTTCGGCTACCTCCACTCCTCCGGCGGCACACACGTGATCGACGGCGGCGCCTGGATGGTGGACCACGGGGACCACGTCCACTACTACAGCGCCGCCATACGCGACGTGGGCGGACTCCCCGCGGGCCGCGGGGCCCAGGTGCGCAGCGACGCCGCCGTGACCGCCGTGACCGGCGAGGACGGCCGCACCGTCCTCTACGACCGGGGCGAGCTGGAGAAGGGCACGATCGCCCCTTCCCGGACCCTGACGGGTACCCACACCGGTGCCGTCGTGCCGTACGGGGAACACCTGCTGGCGTTCGAGGACGAGGGCGGCACCGCGCGGCTCGCCGTGCTCGACCGGACCGGTCGGCGCGTCGCCTCCCCCGAGGCCGACTGCGAGGAGCCGCGCGGCGACGCCGTCACCCGGCGCGGCGTGGTCCTGGGCTGCGCCGACGGCGCCCTGCTCGTCCGCGAGGAGAAGGGCGCCTTCACCGCCGAGCGCATCCCGTACGGCGAGGACGTGCCGGCGGCGGAACGGGCCGCCTCCTTCCGGCAGCGCCCCGGCGGCGACACCCTCACCGCGCCGGCCGGAGACGCCGCCGTATGGGTCCTGGACGTCACCGAACGGACCTGGACGCGCGTGGAGACCGGGCCCGTGGTCGCCGCCAACACCGCCGGAAAGGGCTCCCCGCTGCTCGTCCTGGAGACCGACGGCGCGCTGCACGGCTACGACGTCGCCACCGGGAGGCAGACCGCGCGGACCAAGCCGCTCCTGACCGCGCACCAGCGGGCCCGGACCGACGGCAGCGCCCCCGTCATCGAGGTCGACCGCAGCCGCGCCTACGTCAACGACGCCGAGGGCAGGAGGGTGTTCGAGATCGACTACAACGACGGCCTGCGCGTCGCGCGCACCCTCGCCCTGGACATCGCGCCGGTCCTGATGGCGGAGACCGGCCGATGAGCCGGAACGCCGCGCACCGGCGCGTGCGGGTGGGCGTGGCCCGGCTGCGCCGGCTGATCGTGGGCCTGCTCGCGCTGGTCACGGTCGCCGCCGCCTCCGGCTGCACGACCGGCGAGGACCGGCCCCGTATCGTCGTCACGACCAACATCCTCGGCGACATCACCCGGCGGATCGTCGGTGACGAGGCCGACGTCACGGTCCTGATGAAACCCGGCGCCGATCCGCACTCCTTCGGCCTGTCGGCGGTGCAGGCCGCCGCGCTGGAACGCGCCGACCTCGTCGTCCACAACGGCCTGGGGCTGGAGGAGAACGTCCTCCGGCACGTGGACGCGGCCCGCGAGTCCGGCGTCGCCACCTTCGCGGTCGGCGAGGCGGTCGGCCCGCTCACCTTCCGGACGTCCGACGACGGCGGACCCACGGTGGGGGAGGGGCAACCCGACCCGCACTTCTGGACCGACCCCGACCGGGTGCGCAGGGCCACCGGACTCCTGGCCGACCAGGTGATCGAGCACGTCGGCGGCGTGGACGAGGGCACGATACGCGCCCAGGCAGGCCGCTACGCCGGTGAACTCGCCGACCTCACCGCGTGGATGGAGAGATCCTTCGAGCGCGTCCCCGAGGAGCGGCGCGCTCTGGTGACCAACCACCACGTCTTCGGCTACCTCGCCGACCGCTTCGGCCTCCGCGTGATCGGCGCCGTCGTCCCGAGCGGCACCACCCTGGCCTCACCCAGCTCCTCCGACCTCCGCTCGCTCACCGAGGCGATGGAACAGGCCGGTGTACGCACCGTGTTCGCCGACTCCTCCCAGCCGACCCGGCTCGCCGAGGTCCTGCGCACGGAACTGGGCGGCCGGGTCCGGGTCGTACGGCTCCACTCGGAGTCGCTGACCGCCGAGGGCGGGGGCGCGGACACCTACCTGCGGATGATGCGCGCCAACACCGCCGCCATGACCGACGGCCTGACGGCGGGCGCCGACGGCGACTGACGTCGCGGGACCTCCCCGGTCCCCCCGGCCCGACCCTGCCCGGCCCTCCCCGGCATCCCTGAACTGCCTAGAACTTCCTGAACTTCCTGGCCCTCCCGGCCTCCCCGGGACACCGGCCGTCCGGGCCGTACGCCTCACGTCTCCACCGCCGCCACCGGGCGGCACCGAAAGGAACACGGAACACACCGATGAACACGTCGATACGCAGCAGGGCCCTCACCGGCACGGCACTCGCCCTGGCGGTCTCCACCGTACTGACCGCCTGCGGAACACAGGACTCCTCGTCCGCGGCCAAGGCCGAGGGCACCGCGAGCGCCACACCCGCCACCGAGGTCAGGGACCCGCTGGTCGCCACCTTCGACGGCGGCCTGTACATCCTGGACGGCGAGAGCCTGAAGCCGGCCGCGACGATCGAGCTGCCCGGCTTCAACCGCGTCAGCCCCGCCGGTGACGCCGACCACGTCGTCGTCTCCACCGAGACCGGCTTCCGCGTCCTGAACGCCACCGGACAGACCCTCACCGACATCGCCTACCCGGGCGCCAAGCCCGGCCACGTCGTCCGCCACGCGGGCAGGACGGTGCTGTTCACCGACGGCACCGGAGAGGTCAACGTCTTCGATCCCGCCGACCTGAGCTCCGGCGAGAAGCCGAAGGGACGCACGTACACCTCCGCGGAACCCCACCACGGCGTCGCCATCGAACTGGCCGACGGCCGGCTCCTCAGCACGCTGGGCACCGAGGAGAAGCGAACCGGCGCCCTCGTCCTGGACCGGAGGAACCAGGAGATCGCGCGCAACGAGAAGTGCCCCGGCGTGCACGGCGAGGCGGCGGCCCAGGACGAGGCCGTCGCCGTCGGCTGCGAGGACGGCGTACTCATCTACCACCACGGCGAGTTCACCAAGGTCGACGCCCCCGACGCGTACGGACGCATCGGCAACCAGGCCGGCAGCGAGGCGTCCCCGGTCCTCCTGGGCGACTACAAGACCGACCCGGAGGCCGAGTTGGAGCGGCCCACCCGCATCTCCCTCATCGACACCGCGAAGAAGACGCTGCGCCTGGTCGACCTGGGCACCAGCTACTCCTTCCGCTCGCTGGCCCGGGGCCCCGAGGGCGAGGCCCTCGTCCTCGGCACCGACGGCGCCCTGCACGTCGTCGACCAGAACAGCGGCGAGACCGAGAAGAAGATCCCGGTCATCGGCGGGTGGCAGGAGCCGCTGGACTGGCAGCAGGCCCGGCCCACGCTGTTCGTGCGCGGCGCGACGGCGTACGTCTCCGACCCCGGGAAGAAGGCCCTGCACGCCGTCGACCTGGAGACCGGCGAGAAGATCACCTCCGTGACCCTGCCGGAGAGCACCAACGAACTGTCGGGCGTGGTCGCCGGGGACTGAGCGCGCACACCGCCCCCGCGGCCGGGAGGTCGCGGGGGCGGTGCGCACACCAGCCTGCCGAGGGCTGCGACGCTTCGGTTCGGGAACGCCCGGGACGGGCCCGTGGCAGGGCGCGGCGGAGTACCGTCCGCGCCCCGGTCAGTGCCCGTGCGAGCGCATCCACTGCGGCCGGTGCATGGCGGGGCGGCGGTGTCCTGCCGCCTCGTCCACGGTGCTGCCGCCCCGCTCGTCGAGGCGGTCGGCCATCATGTCGCGCTCCGCCGTGGCCTGCCTGGCGGTCTCACGCTGTCGGCGGCCCTTCTTGCTGCGGTGACGCGCCAGCGCCGTTCCGGCCAGGAGCATCCACATGCCCAGGCCGAAGATCAGCGTCAGGGCGATACCGCCGAGAAACGCACCGAGCGTATTGATCGTGAATGGAGTGCTCCCGAGCAGGGTCACGGTGTAGTCCGGACCACCGGACAGGTTGTACGCGATCAGGAGACCTGCGAAGGCGGCGGCGCACGCCATGAGCAGAAGACCCAGCACCAGCATGTTTCTCACCTCGTTGCATGGGGGTGTCCTCCAGTCGAGTCACCACGGGTGCACGGGCAAAACGCGGTCCCGGCGGCCGAGGCGGCGAAAGCCGCCGGAGCGGGCCGCCCACGGGGCCCGGCGCCCGCCCGTGACCTCCGCATACGGTGGCCCGGCGGGCGCGCGCCGCGATCCGTGCCGCCGGCCTCCTGCCCGGAGCGGGCCGACGTTCCGTTGGGACCGGCCGACATGGCGTTATGGGTAAGGTTTGCCTACCCTAACCTGACCTGTTACGTTGTCGTCGCTCCTGGCACCTGATCGTGAAGGGCCCCCGTATGCCTGGCAGCCCGCCCTCGTCCGGGAGTACGCGGACCCCGAACCGTCCGCCGGCCGCGGGCGCCCCGGCCTCGCCGGCCCCCCTGCCGGAACCGCCCGCACCCCGCTTGCCCCGGACGGTGTTCGCGGCGTCCCTGCGACGCAACTCCGGGCGGCTGACGGCCGGCTGGCTGCTGCTCGCGCTGCACCAGACGGCGGAGGCCGCCGTCCCCATCGCCATCGGCCTGATCATCGACCGCGCCGTGGCCACCGGCGACCTCACGGCGCTGGCCCGGTCGGTGGCCGGCCTCGCCGTGCTCTTCACCGTGCTGGCCCTGGCCTGGCGCCACGGAGCCCGGCAGGGCGTGACCTCGCTGGAGCGGGAGGCGCACCTGCTGCGCGTCGACGTGGCCCGTGCCGGGCTGGACCCGCGCGGGCGCCGTACGGGTCTGCGCACCGGCGAGATGCTGACGGTGGCCTCGTCGGACGCGCAGAAGACCGCGCTGATCATCCGGGCGGTGTCCATCGGCATCGGGGCGGTCGCCGCGATCGTCGTCTCCTCCGTGGCCCTGCTCGTCATCGACGTACCCCTCGGCCTCGGCGTGCTGGCCGGGGTGACGCTGTCGGTGCTGCTCAACGGGCGGGTGGGCCCCCGGCTCACCCGGCACAGCGCCGTCCTGCAACAGGCCACCGGGCGCGTCACGGCGATGGCCGCGGACCTGCTCGGCGGGGTACGCACCCTGCGCGGGATCGGTGCCCGGACCGCCGCCTCCGACCGCTACCACGTGGTCGGCCAGGAGGCGCTTCGAGCCGGGCTGCGCGCCGCCACGACCACCGGGCTGTACCAGGGGGTGACGGTGGCGAGCAGCGGACTGTTCCTCGCCGCGGTCGCCGGGTTCGCCGGCTGGTCGGCGCTGACCGGACGGCTCACGGTGGGGCAGTTGGTGACGGTCGTCGGCCTGGCCCAGTTCATCGCCGAGCCGCTGCGCACCCTGGGTTTCTGCGGCCAGATCACCGCGCGGGCCCGTGCCTCCGCCCGGCGCTGGGCCGCTGCCGTGGACGCCGTCCCCGAGATGCCCTCCGGCACCCGCGAGACCGCGCCGGAACAGGCCGGCCTGACGCTGCGTGACGTGGTCCACCGGACGCTGGACGGCCTCGACCTGCACGCCCCGCACGGAGAGTTCACCGCCGTCGTCGCCCACGACCCGCGCGACGCCGACGCGCTGCTCGCGGTGATCGGCGGTCAGGCCGCGGGACACGGGGGAGAGGTCCTGGTCGGCGGTGTGCCGGCCGGGGAACTCGCCCTCGGCGCCCGGCGCGGCACGGTCCTCGTCGAACAGCACGACGTCGCGCTGTTCGAGGGGAGCCTCCGGGAGAACCTGACGGCCGGCGGCGCCCACGGCGACGAGGCGATCGCCGGGGCGGTGGCCGCGGCCGTGGCCGACGACATCGTCGCCCTCCACCCCGCGGGCCTGGAGCACCGGGTGACCGAGCGGGGCGGTTCCCTGTCCGGAGGGCAACGCCAGCGCATCGGCCTGGCCCGCGCGCTGCTGGCCTCGCCTCCCGTGCTCGTCCTGCACGAGCCGACCACCGCCGTCGACGCGGTGACCGAGGAGGCGATGGCACAGCGGCTCGCCGCCCACCGCCGGGGGCACTGCACCGTCGTGATCACCAGCAGTCCCGCGCTGCTGGCCCGCGCCGACCGGGTGGTCGTGATCGAGGGCGGTCGCGCGGTGCGTACCGGCACCCACACCCTGCTCGCCGCGTCGGACCCGGCGTACCGGAAGGCGGTCCTGCGATGAGCGAGCGGACGGGCGTGGCCGCGACGGACGAGCCGGGCGGCGCGGCCGGGAGGGACGAGCGGTCCGGCGGGGTTGTGACCGAGGAGCGGTCCGGCGGGGCCGCGACGGACGGGCGGGACGGCGAGTACGGAGCGGACGACGCGCACGAGTTGCTGCCCGTCGCCTCGCCGCGCCGGACCTGGGCGCTGCTGCGGGCCGAGCTGTCCGGTCACCGGGGGATCACGGCGGCTGCCGCGGTCGTGACGCTGCTGGCCGGCGTCGCGGGACTCGTCGCCCCCTGGGTGCTCGGCGGGCTCGTCGACGACGTACGGGCGGGCGCCGGGACCGACCGGCTGCCGCCGGTGATCGTGGCCCTCGGGACCGCCGCGGTGGCCGCCGGGGTGCTCACCGGGGTCGGCGCCGCCCTGGTCGCGCGGGTGGGCGAGACCGTCCTGGCCCGGGTACGGGACCGGGTGCTCGACCGCGCGCTGCACCTGCCGTCGGCGACGCTGGAGCGGGCCGGCACCGGCGACCTGCTCGCCCGTACGGGCGACGACGTCGCCGTCGTCACCGCGGCCGTCTCCGGCGTCGTACCACCCCTCGTGAACGCCGTGTTCACCGTGGTGCTCACCATCGGCGGGCTGTTCGCCCTGGACTGGCGGCTCGGCCTCGCCGGCCTGGCGGCGGCGCCGGTGTACGTACTGGCGCTGCGCTGGTACCTGCCGCGTTCGGGCCCGCTCTACGCCGAGCAGCGGGTGGCGACCGGTGTGCGCACCCAGGCGCTGGTGACCTCCCTGCGCGGGGCGTCCACCCTGCGCGCCTACCGGTGGGAGGCGGAGCACGTGGGCCGCGTGGACCGGCGGTCGGCGGTCGCCCGCGACGTGTCCCTGACGGTGTTCCGGCTGTTCACCCGGTTCAGCTCGCGGCTCAACCTCGCGGAGTTCATCGGCCTCACCGCCGTCCTCGTCACGGGCTTCGCCCTGGTGCGGGCCGACACGGTGACGGTGGGCGCGGTGACGGCGGCGGCGCTCTACTTCCACCGGCTGTTCAACCCGGTCGGCTTCCTGGTCACGCAGTTCGACGACGTCCAGGAGGCCGGGGCGAGTCTGGCCCGGCTGGCCGGGGTCGCCACCATGAGCCCGCCGCAGGAGCCGGAGGCCCCCGAGACGCCGGCCGACGCGAGCCTGGAACTGCGCGGTGTCACGCACGCCTACGGCGACCGTACGGTGGTGCGCGAGGTGACGCTGCGGGTCGAGCCCGGTGAACGCGTGGCACTGGTGGGCGCCACCGGTGCGGGCAAGACCACGCTCGCCTCCGTCGCCGCCGGGGTGCTGCGGCCGACGGCCGGCGAGGTACGGCTGGGCGGCGCGCGACTCGAACGGATCGGCGAGGGCCGGCTGGGGCGTCATGTCGCCCTGCTCAGCCAGGAACTGCACGTCTTCCACGGCTCCGTCCTCGACAACCTGCGTCTCGCCCGGCCCACGGCCGACGACGAACAGCTCCTGGCCGCGCTCGGTGCCGTCGGTGCCCTGGAGTGGGTACGTGCCCTGCCGGACGGCGCGCGGACCCGGGTCGGCGAGGGCGCCCACCCGCTGACGGCCGCGCAGGCCGGACACCTGGCGCTGGCGCGGCTGGCCCTGGCCGATCCGGCGGTCGCGGTGCTGGACGAGGCGACGGCCGAGGCGGGCAGTGCCGGGGCCCGGATGCTGGAGGAGGCGGCAGAGGCGGCGACCCGTGGCCGGACCACGTTGCTGGTCGCGCACCGCCTGACGCAGGCCGAGCGGGCCGACCGGATTCTGGTGCTCGATCAGGGCGCCGTGGTGGAGAGCGGATCGCACGCCGAACTGCTCGCGGCGCGCGGGCGGTACGCCGAACTGTGGTGGAGCTGGACGGGCCTGCGACCCGCCCCCGAGGACCAGCGGCAACCCGTCCCGGACGGCGGACCGCGGCCCGCCCCGGCCGTCGTGCCGCGGCCCGGCCCGGAGGCGCGACTGCGGCCCGGCCCGGAGGCGCGACTGCGGCCCGGCCCGGAGGCCCGACCGCGGCCCGGCCCGGAAGGCGTGCCGGGCCCCACCCCGGAAGGCGTGCCGGGCCCCACCCCGGACGACGCACCGCAGCCCGACCCGGCCGTCGGGGCGCAGCCCACCCCGGAAGGCGCACCGAGCCGCACCCCGGAAGCCGCCCCGAGCCCCGGTCCCGAAGGCACACCGTCGCCCGGTCCCGAAGACGGCCCCCGGCCCTCCGTCCCGGCGCCCCGCTGAGCCCGGCCGGGGAGCGTCATCGCCGTTCCCGGGCCCGCCGGGCCGGGTCCATGGCGCTCTCCGGCCGGAGCATGACCCCGCTCCGGCAGGGCCCGTCGGGGCGGACCACGGCCCGCTCCGGCAGCGCCGCTTGGGACGGGCTCCGGACCTCTCCGGCAGGCCGCTCAGGCCGCCCGCCCCCGGCCCCGAGGGTTGCGAATGCGTCACGGCCGTGCGGGGCCGACAGGCATTAGGTTAGCCTTGCCTAACTTGTACTGATCTTCACGGAGTGCCCATGTCTCGCTCGTCCCGCCCCCTCCGTATCCATCCGATCGTCATGCGCCGCGTGACGGTGGCCGGAGTCGTCGACGTCACGCCGAACATGCGGCGGATCACGCTGACCGGCGACGAGTTGGCCGAGGGCGTCATGGGGGAGGGGCACCACCGGCCCGCGTTCCGCTCCGACGGCTTCGACGACCACGTCAAGCTCGTCGTTCCCCCCGCCGACGGCGAACTGCCGCGCATCGGCACCCAGGAGGAGAACCGTTTCGCGTGGAATCCCGAGGTGCTCGGCAACACCCGTGACTACACGGTCCGTTCCTGGGACCCGGCGACCCGCTCCTTCGCCGTCGACGTGGTCCGCCACGACCACGGCCTCGCCGCCTCCTGGGCGTTCGGTGCCCGGCCGGGCGACGAGATCCACGTCGCGGGGCCGAAGTCCTGCGCCCTGATCAACACCGACGCCGACTGGCACCTGCTCGCCGGGGACGAGACCGCGCTGCCCGCCATCGCCCGCTGGCTGGAGGAGGCCCCCGAGGGCACCCGGGGCCACGTCGTGATCGAGGTCCCCGCCGAGGCGGACCGCCAGGAGATCGGGACCCGGGCCGACGTGCGCGTCGAGTGGCTGGTCCGCGACGGCGAACCCGCCGGCACCGGCACCCGGCTCTTCGACGCGGTGCGCCGCGTGGAACTGCCCGCAGGACGCGTCTACGCCTGGGTCGCCGGCGAGGCCATGACCATCGCCCCGATCCGCCGCTACCTGCGCGACGAGCGGGGACTGCCCAAGGAGGACGTCGAGGTCGTCGGCTACTGGCGGCGCCCGAAGACCACGACGGCGGCCGAGGAGGCCCCGCGGGACGACGCCGAGCGACTGGTGCCGGTCTCCGCCGACGAGGGCGAGGGGACGTCCGCCGATCTCCTGCTTCAGATCCACGAGATGACCGAACTCGCCCCGCCCGTCATCACCCGGGTCGCCGTCACGCTCGGCGTCAACCCGGCCGTCTCGTACGGCGTGACCACCCTGGACGGTCTCGCCGCCGACACCGGCGTCCCCGCCGCCCGGCTCGCCCCGCTGCTGGACGGCATGACGGCCCTCGGCCTCCTGGAGCGGGACGGCGACCACTTCCGCAACACCCCGCTCGGCGCGGTGCTGTGCGAGGACTCCGCCCACGACGACCTCTCCCTCGACAACCCGGCCAACCGGGAGGCGCTGGCCTTCGTCGACCTCCTGGACGTGCTGCGCGCCGGCGGCCACGCGGAGCGCCTGGGCACCGTGCCCTGGCGCGCGCGGCGCGCGGCCGACCCCGCCCTCGACGCCGCCCACCACGACCGGGCCGCCGAGCAGTTGGCGTACGTCCTCGACCTGCTGCCCGAGGTCCCCGCCGTGCGCGACGCCGGCACCCTCGCCGTCGGCGGGGAGGCCGCGGCCCATGTGGCCGAGCGGATCGCCCGGGGCCGTACCGTGCACCTGCCGGGCACGGACGTGGCCCGCTGGCCAGGACACGACTGCGCGGTCCTGGTCGCCGCCCTGGAGGGCCGCCCCGACGACGAGTGCCGCGACCTGCTGCGCGCGGCGCTGTCGGCGGGCCGCGCCCTCGTCCTGTTCGAGCGCACCAGCGACAAGGCCGCCGTCGACGACCACGCCGCCGAACAGGTGCTCACCGGCCTGGCCGTCACCGGCTTCCCGCTGCGCTCCAGCGACGACATCGCCGGCCTGCTGCGCGAGGCCGGTGCCCGCACCGTCGAACGCACCGTGCTCGGCTGGGGCTTCGGCCCCTTCGGAACCGTCACCGTCGCGCATGTCTGAGCCCACCCGGGCCGCCATCGCCCAGGACGCCTCCGCGTCCGGTACGGGGCACGACGCCTCCGCGTCCGGTACGGGACACGCCGGGACCGCGCCGGACTCCGCCGCGGACCCCGAGTCGTCGGCGCGTATGCCCCTCGTCCTCGCCGGACTCGCCCTCGCCCTCCTGCTGTGCGTCGCGGCCAGTCTCCTCATCGGCGCCGAGAGCATCGCCCCCGGCCGGGTCGTCGACTCCGTCCTCGGCCGCGGCGACGCGCAGGCCGACGCCCTCGTCCTCGACTCGCGGCTGCCGCGCACCGTCGTGGCCATCGCCGTCGGCACCGCGCTCGGCGTCGCCGGCTCCCTCATCCAGGCGTTCACCCGCAACCCGCTCGCCGACCCCGGCATCCTCGGCGTCAACGGCGGCGCGGCGCTCGGCGTGACCCTCGCGCTGTGGGCCGGGGTCTCCACCTCGACCAGCGCCCTGGTGCTGCCCGCGCTGGCCGGCGCGCTGCTGGCCACCGTCGCCCTGCTGCTGCTCGCCTCCGCGGGCAAGGGACCGGCGACCCCGGTCCGTATGGTCCTCGCCGGTGTGGCGCTCGCCGCCGTGCTCGGCGGCTTCACCACCGCCATCCGCCTCTTCGACGTCACCACCTTCGACGGGTACCGCTCCTGGGCCGCCGGGTCGGTGGCCGGGCGCTCGCTCACCGACCTCGCCGGAGTCACCGGATACCTCGTCGTCGGACTGCTGATCGCGCTCACCCTGGTGCGCCCGCTCAACGCGGTCGCGCTCGGCGAGGACACGGCCGCCTCCCTCGGCGTCGACACCCGGCGCGTACGGCTGCTGACCATCGTCTCCGTGGCCCTGCTCGCCGGCGCGGCCACCGCCATCGCCGGACCCATCACCTTCCTGGGGCTGATGGTGCCGCACGTCTGCCGGCTGCTCGTCGGCAACGACCAGCGCCGGATCATTCCCCTGTCGGCGCTGGCCGCCCCCGTCGTCCTGCTCGCCTCCGACATCGTGGCCCGGGTGGCGCTGCCGCTGCGGGAGATGCCCGTCGGCGTCGTGACCGCGTTCGTCGGCGCCCCCGTGCTGATCCGGCTGATCTCCCACCGGAAGGTGCACACCCAGTGACCGCGTGGATGTCGACCGACCAGGGCGACCTGATCGTCCGTGCGCCCGGCCGCGTACGGATCTCCGCGCGGGTGCCCGTGCGCTCCGTCGCCGTGTGTGCCGCGCTGCTCGCCCTCACCGCGGCCGTGACCGTGGCCGCCCTCATGCTCGGCAAGGTGACCTACTCCCCGGCGGAGGTCCTGCGGGCGCTGACCGGCAACGGCACGCGCGTCAGCGAACTCTTCGTCGTGCGATGGCGGTTGCCGCGCGCCGTGGCCGCCGTCGTGCTCGGGGCGATGCTCGGCGTGGCCGGCGCGCTCTTCCAGTGCATCACCCGCAACCCGCTCGGCAGCCCCGACGTCATCGGCTTCACCGCCGGCGCGTCGGCCGGCGGCGTCGCGGTGATCACCTTCGTCGGCTCGGGCCTCGCGGCGGTCACGGGCGGCGCCCTGGCCGGCGGCCTCGTCGTGACCGTGCTCGTGGTGCTCCTCTCCCGCGGCGGCGGCACCGCCGGCTTCCGCCTGGTGATCGTCGGCATCGGCCTGAACGCCATGCTGGTGGCGCTGGAGACCTACCTCTACCTCGTCGCCGACTCCGACATCTCCCAGATCGCCGCGGTCTGGGGCGCCGGTACCCTCAACGCCGTCAGCTTCAGCCACACCGGCCCCGCCCTCCTCGTGGGCGCCGTCGCGACGCTCGTCGTCTGCGCCGGGCTCCAGCGGGCCCTGCCCCTGTTCGACCTGGGAGAGGACGTCGCCGCCGCGCTCGGTGTCCGGCCCGCCCGGCTGCGGCTGCTGCTCGTCCTCGGCGGCGTGGTCCTCGTCGCGGTGGTCACCGCCGCCGCCGGGCCCATCTCCTTCGTCGCGCTGGCCGCACCGCACGTCGGCCGGCGGCTCGCGGGCGCGTCCGGCACCGCTCTCGCGCCCGCCGCCTGCGCCGGGGCCCTCATCCTCGCCAGCGCCGACCTGGTGGCCCAGCACGCCGTACCGGGGGTCGCCCTCCCCGTCGGCGTGGTCACCGTCGCGGTCGGCGGCCTCTACCTCCTGACGCTGCTCGTCCGGGAGAACCGGAAGGGAACCCTGTGAACACCCCCGCCCGTCCGTCGCCGGCCACCTCGCTGCGCGCCGACGACATCACCATGGCCTACGACGGCCGGGTCATCGGCGACCACCTGAGCGTCGGCATCCCCGACGGCGAGTTCACGGTGATCCTCGGCCCCAACGCCTGCGGCAAGTCCACGCTGCTGCGCTCGCTGTCCCGGCTGCTCAAACCGCGCGAGGGCACCGTGTACCTCGACGGCAAGGACATCCACCGGATGCGGGCCAAGGACCTGGCCACCCGGCTCGGCCTGCTGCCCCAGTCGGCGGTGACCCCGGCCGGCATCCCCGTCCTCGACCTCGTACGCCGGGGCCGCTACCCGCACCAGTCGGTCCTGTCCCGGTGGAGCCGGGAGGACGAGCACAGCGTCCGCCGGGCCCTGGAGCAGACCGGGATCACGGAACTGACGACCCGCCCGGTCGACGAACTGTCGGGCGGCCAGCGCCAGCGCGCCTGGGTCGCCATGGCGCTCGCGCAGGAGAGCCCGATCCTGCTGCTCGACGAGCCGACGACGTTCCTCGACGTCTCGCACCAGATCTCCCTGCTGGACCTGTTCGCCGATCTGAACCGCACCGCCGGCCGCACGATCGTCGCCGTGCTCCACGACATCAACCACGCGGCCCGCTACGCCGGACACCTCATCGTGATGTCCGCCGGGCGCATCGTCGCGCAGGGACCCCCGGCCGAGGTGCTCACCACCGAACTCCTCGCCGACGTCTTCGACATCCAGGCCACCATCATCGAGGACCCGGTCAACGGCGGTCCTCACATCATCACCCGGCACCAGGGCCGCCACACGGCGCCCGCTGTGCCGCATCTCCGGAAGGTCGCACCATGAAGTCCATCCCCGTCACGCTCGTCGCGGGCGCCGCCGTCCTGACGCTCGCCCTGACCGGCTGCTCCTCCTCGGGCGAAACCGGTTCCGCCGACACGAAGGGCACCAAGGACGCGAAGTCCACCACCCGCGTCGTCACCGACGCCACCGGCGCCGAGGTCGAGGTGCCGGACACCCCGAAGCGCATCGTCACCCTGCACTACGCCGCCACCCAGCCCGTCCTCGACCTCGGCTTCGAACTGGTCGGCCAGGGCGTCTTCGAGAAGGGCATCATCCCCGAGGACCAGGCCGCCGCGGCGGAGAAGGTCCCGGTCGTCGCCCAGCAGGAGCCCAAGCTGGAGGAGATCGCCGCCCTCGAACCGGACCTGATCTTCGCGCCCAACGTGTACGACGAGGAGACCACCAAGGCGCTGAAGGAGATCGCGCCCGTCTACACCTTCACGCTCCGCGGCGGCGACCGGGCCAAGTGGACGCAGCGGACGGAGGAGGTCGCCGAGGCCCTCGGCGTGCCCGAGAAGGCCGACGAGCTGCAGACCGCCTTCACCGAGCGCCAGAAGGGCATCGCGACGAAGTACGCGGACGTCATCAAGGGCCGCACGGTCGGCGTCATCGGCTCCTACGAGGAGAACAACTTCTACGCCTGGGGCGAGAAGAACATGCAGGGCTCGCTGCTGGTGCCGCTCGGCTTCACCTACTCCAAGCAGGAGAGCGACATCGTCAAGGACCAGAAGGAGCCGGAGGCCACCCTCTCCCACGAGAAGCTGGCGTCCGCGATCGGCGACGCCGACGTCCTCTTCCTCGACTCCAACCTGCGCGGCGAGATCAACGCCTTCATGAAGGACCTCCAGGCCACCTCGCTCTACAGGCAACTGCCGGCGGTGAAGGACGGCCACGTCTACGTGGGCGGCAAGAACACGGTGGCCGGCTACACCGACGCCAACTACACCCTCGACCGCGTCGAGGACGCGCTGAAGGACCTCCAGGCCAAGTAGGCACCCCACCCGTTCGTGGCCCGTGACCGCCCCGGTAACGGGCCACGAACGCGTCATCTCCCGGCGCCACTCCGGGAAGAGCCCACCGCCCGCACCGCGACCGTGTGCCGCCGGTCCCCCGGAGAGGACGGACCGACGAAGACCCACCTGGTAGATGTCGGACCTTGCGTCGGCTGTCCGATGTCTTCGTCCCGCGGCTCACCGAGGAGATCAAGACCCGCAAGGGCTGAACGGCGTGTGCGGGGCCCGTTCTCCGGGGAGGCCCGCCGTGTCCCTGGATTTACTAGGACGTCCGACTATATAGTCGCGGCAAGGCCCGCGGTGCAGGGAAGCCGGTGTGATTCCGGCACGGTCCCGCCACTGTGACCGGGGAGTACGCCGTCGAGCGGTACGCCACTGACGAGCACCATGTCGGGAAGGCGGACGGCGCGCGCAGATCCGGGAGTCAGGATACCGGCCGCGGGATGTTCCGTGTTGTCCACGAGGATGGAGCTGACACGCATGGCACCGGTGTGTACCCACGACCCCGGCGAGCCCGCCGTCTGACGGGCATCCGGCCTCTGCGATCTCGCGCCCTGCGGCACCCGCGCGCGGCATGTCCGTGTGCCCGTGTCCGGCTCGGTGCGCCATCCCCGGACACCTCCTGACGAGAGCAGGCAGTCATGGTCCGTGAGCACGAACGCGCCCCCGTGCGCGAGTTGACGCACTTCGTCGGCGGCAAGCACACCCCGGGAACCTCCGGGGCCCACGGCGACGTGTACGACCCCAACACCGGCGAGGTCCAGGCCCTGGTGCCCCTCGCCGACCGGACGGAGACGGAGGCGGCCGTCGCCGTCGCCGTCCAGGCCCAGCGGGAGTGGGCCGAGTGGAACCCGCAGCGGCGTGCCCGCGTCCTGACGCGCTTCCTGCGCCTGGTCGAGCGGGACGAGGACGAACTGGCCCGGCTGCTCTCCTCGGAGCACGGCAAGACGATCGCCGACGCGCACGGCGACATCCGGCGCGGTCTGGACGTCGTGGAGTTCGCCGCGGGCATCCCGCACCTGCTCAAGGGCGAGTTCACCGACAACGCCGGCACCGGCATCGATGTCCACTCCCTGCGCGCGCCCCTCGGCGTCGTCGCCGGGATCACCCCGTTCAACTTCCCCGCGATGATCCCCCTCTGGAAGGCGGCCCCGGCCCTGGCCTGCGGCAACGCCGTCATTCTCAAGCCGTCGGAACGGGCACCCTCCGTCCCGCTGCGGCTCGCCGAACTCTTCCTGGAAGCGGGCCTGCCGCCCGGCGTCCTCAACGTCGTCCACGGCGCCCGCGAGGCCGTCGACACCCTCCTGGAGGACCCCAGGGTGGCCGCCCTGGGCTTCGTCGGCTCCACCCCCGTCGCCGCGCACGTCTACGCCACCGCCGCCGCCCACGGCAAGCGCGCCCAGTGTTTCGGCGGCGCCAAGAACCACATGATCGTGATGCCGGACGCCGACCTGGACCAGGCGGTCGACGCGCTGATCGGCGCCGGGTACGGCTCGGCGGGGGAGCGGTGCATGGCGATCTCGGTCGCCGTCCCCGTCGGCGAGGAGACCGCGGACGCCCTCGTCGCCCGGCTGCGAGAGCGCATCGCCGCCCTGCGCATCGGCCGCAGCGACGACCCCGAGGCCGACTTCGGCCCCCTGGTCGGCCGGGACGCCCTCGACCGGGTCCGCTCGTACGTGGACCTCGGCGTCCAGGAGGGCGCGGAACTCGTGGTCGACGGACGGGACTTCACCCTGCCCGGCCACGAGGACGGCTTCTTCGCCGGTGCCTCCCTCTTCGACCGGGTGACCCCTGCCATGCGCATCTACCAGGAGGAGATCTTCGGCCCGGTCGTGTGCGTCGTGCGCGCCGCCGACTACGAGGAGGCCCTGCGCCTGCCCAGCGAGCACCTCTACGGCAACGGCGTCGCCATCTTCACCCGCGACGGTGACACCGCCCGCGACTTCACCCGGCGGGTCGACACCGGCATGGTCGGCGTCAACGTGCCCATCCCGGTCCCCGTCGCCTACCACACCTTCGGCGGCTGGAAGCGCTCCGGCTTCGGCGACCTCAACCAGCACGGCCCCGACGCCGTCCGCTTCTACACCCGGACCAAGACGGTGACCTCGCGCTGGCCCGCCGGCCGGCGTGAAGGGGCCAGCTTCACGATCCCCGTGATGGGCTGAACGGCCATGACCGGCACCCTGCTCACCGACGACCAGAAGGCGCTCGTCGAGACCACCCTCGACTTCGCCCGGGACCACCTCGCTCCCAACGCCCTCGACTGGGACCGCGACAAGCACTTCCCCGTCGACGTGCTCCGCAAGGCGGCCGGGCTCGGGCTCGGGGGCGTCTACGTCCGGGAGGAGGCCGGCGGCTGCGGCCTCTCCCGTGCGGACGGCGTCCTCGTCTTCGAGTGCCTCGCCTCGGCCTGCCCCTCCATCGCCGGGTACCTCTCCATCCACAACATGGTCGCCTGGATGATCGACCACTACGGCGACGACGCCCAGCGCGAGCGCCTGCTGCCGCGCCTGTGCGCCATGGACGACCTCGCCAGCTACTGCCTGACCGAACCGGGCGCCGGCTCGGACGCCGCCGCCCTCACCACCCGCGCCGTCCCCGACGGCGGCCACTGGGTGCTCACCGGCGTCAAGCAGTTCATCTCCGGTGCCGGCGCCTCCCAGACGTACGTCGTCATGGCCCGCACCGGCGGCGACGGGCCGGGCGGGGTCTCCGCCTTCCTCGTCGACCGGGACGACCCCGGCGTCGGCTTCGGGCCGGACGAGCGCAAGATGGGCTGGAACGCCCAGCCCACCCGCCAGGTCGTCCTGGACGCGGTCCGCCTGCCCGCCGGCCGGCTCCTCGGCCGGGAGGGCGACGGCTTCCGCATCGCCATGAACGGCCTCAACGGCGGACGGCTCGGCATCGCCGCCTGCTCCCTCGGCGGCGCCCGCAGCGCCCTCGACCGCAGCCTCGCCCACCTCGCCGACCGCGAGGCGTTCGGCCGGCGGCTCCTGGACGCCGAGGCGCTGCGCTTCCGCCTCGCCGACATGGCGACCGAACTGGCCGCCGCCCGCGCCCTGGTCCGCCAGGCCGCCGAGGCCCTGGACCGGGGTGACGCGCAGGCACCGTACCTGTGCGCGATGGCGAAGAGGTTCGCCACCGACACCGGCTACACCGTGGCCGACCGGGCCCTCCAACTGCACGGCGGCTACGGCTACCTCAGCGAGTACGGCATCGAGAAGATCGTCCGCGATCTGCGGGTCCACCAGATCCTGGAAGGAACCAACGAGATCATGCGTGTCATCGTGGCCCGCGGCCTGACGGAGGCGTTCGGATGAGCGGCGTCCGCGTCCACACCACGGGCCGGGCCGCCCACCTCGTCCTCGACCGGCCCCGGGCGCTGAACGCCCTCAACCACGAGATGGTGCTGCGCCTCGGTGAGGCCCTGACGGCGTGGGAGTCCGACCCGGCCGTCGAGACGGTCGTCCTCACCGGCGCGGGGGAGCGGGGGCTGTGCGCGGGGGGCGACATCCGCGTCGTGCACGCCGATGCCCGGGACGGCGACGGCAGTGCCTCGGCCGCGTTCTGGCGCGACGAGTACCGGCTCAACGCCCGCATCGCCCGCTATCCCAAGCCGTACGTGGCCGTCATGGACGGGATCGTCATGGGCGGCGGTGTCGGCGTCTCCGCCCACGGCGGCGTCCGGATCGTCACGGAGCGGTCGGTGATCGCCATGCCCGAGACCGGGATCGGCTTCGTCCCCGACGTCGGCGGCACCCACCTGCTCTCCCGCGCCCCCGGCGAACTCGGCACCCACCTCGCGCTGACCGGCGCCCGCATCGGCGCCGCCGACGCCCTGCTGTGCGGGCTCGCCGACCATTACATCCCCTCCGCGGCCCTGCCGGACCTCCTCGCCGACCTCGCCGCGCTCCCCGCCGCCGACGCCGTCGCCCGCCACGCGCGGCCCGCGCCCGGGGGCGATCTCGCCGCCGCCCGGGAGTGGATCGACGCCTGCTACCGCGCCGACACCGTCGAGGAGATCGTCCGGCGGCTCCTCGACCACGGCGACCCGGCCGCCAAGGAGACCGCCGGGACCCTGCTCACGCGGTCGCCCACCGCGCTCAAGGTCACCCTGGCGTCCCTGCGCCGCGCCCGCCGCCTCGGCTCGCTGGAGAGGGTCCTCGACCAGGAGTACCGCGTCTCCCTCGCCGCCCTGGACGCCCCCGACCTGGTGGAGGGCATCCGCGCCCAGGTCGTCGACAAGGACCGCGCCCCGCGCTGGTCCCCGCCGACCCTCGCCGAGGTCACCGACGCCGACGTCGAGCGCTACTTCGCCCCCCTCGGCGAGCGCGAACTCGGCCTCGCCGCCGAAGCCGGCACCACCGGGGAGGTGGCCCGGTGAACCGGACCGTCGCGTTCGTCGGACTCGGACACATGGGCGGACCCATGGCCGCCAACCTGGTCAAGGCCGGCCACCGGGTCATCGGCCACGACCTCGTGCCCTCGGCCGTGGAGACCGCCGCCGTCGCGGGGGTGGAGCCCGCCGCCTCCGCCGCGCGGGCCGTCGCCGAGGCCGACGTGGTCGTCAGCATGCTGCCCGCCGGCCGCCACGTACTGGGCCTGTACGACGACCTCCTCACCGCCGCCCGCCCCGGCACCCTCTTCGCCGACTGCTCCACCATCGACGTCGCCGACGCCCGCACCGCCCACGAGCGGGCCCTCGCCGCCGGCATGCGTGCCCTGGACGCGCCCGTCTCCGGCGGGGTGGTCGGCGCCGAGGCCGCCACGCTCACCTTCATGGCCGGCGGGGGAGCGGCGGAGTTCGCCGAGGCGCGGCCCCTGCTGGAGGCCATGGGCAAGAAGGCCGTGCACTGCGGCGGGCCCGGCGCCGGACAGGCCGCCAAGATCTGCAACAACATGATCCTCGGCATCTCCATGATCGCGGTCAGCGAGGCGTTCGTGCTCGGCGAGAGCCTGGGCCTCTCCCACCAGGCCCTCTACGACGTGGCCTCGACGGCGTCCGGCCAGTGCTGGGCGCTCAGCGTCAACTGCCCGGTCCCCGGCCCCGTGCCCTCCAGTCCGGCCGGCCACGGCTACCGGCCGGGCTTCGCCGCCTCCCTCATGGCCAAGGACCTGCGCCTGGCCGCCAACGCCGTCCGCAAGGGCGGCGTCCACGCCGAACTGGGCATGCGCGCTGCCGAGTTGTACGCGGCCTACGCCGAACGCGCCGGTGACACGGAGGACTTCTCCGGCATCGTACGTCTCATCAGGGAGCAGAGCGGAGAACAGGACGCATGACCACCGAACCGACCGTCGCGTACGAGACCCTCGTGGTCGAACGCAGGGGCCGCACCGCCCTGCTCACCCTCGACCGGCCGAAGGCCCTCAACGCGCTGAACCTCCAGGTGATGAACGAGGTCGTGGCCGCCACCGAGGCCCTCGACCGGGACCCGGAGTGCGGCTGCATCGTGATCACCGGCTCGCCGAAGGCGTTCGCCGCGGGCGCCGACATCAAGGAGATGCGGCCGCGGGGGTACCTGGACATGTACCTCGCCGACTGGTTCGCCGCCTGGGACCGGCTCGGGCGGCTCCGTACCCCGACCGTCGCGGCCGTCGCCGGCTACGCCCTGGGCGGCGGCTGCGAACTCGCCATGCTCTGCGACATCCTGCTCGCCGCCGACACCGCCGTCTTCGGCCAGCCCGAGATCAAGCTCGGCGTGATCCCCGGGATCGGCGGCTCCCAGCGGCTGACCCGGGCGGTGGGCAAGGCGAAGGCCATGGAGATGTGCCTGACCGGGCGCACCATGGACGCGGCCGAGGCCGAGCGGGCCGGGCTGGTCTCGCGGGTCGTGCCCGCCGGCGAACTGGTCGGGGAGGCGATGGCCGTCGCGGAGACCGTGGCGGGCATGTCGCTGCCGGTGGCGATGATGGCCAAGGAGGCCGTCGGCCGCGCCTTCGAGACCACGCTCGCCGAGGGGGTCCGCTTCGAACGCCGCCTCTTCCACGCGGTGTTCGCCACCGAGGACCAGAAGGAGGGCATGGCCGCCTTCACCGACAAGCGGCCCCCCGCCTTCCGGCACCGCTGAGCCGCATGGACGGACGTGGCTCCGCGATCCCGAGGTCCGGAGCCCGTCACCGTCCGGTGCTCTCCACCGGATACGGCACGTAGGTCCGACGGTCGGGGTCGACGGCCAGGCGTCCGCCCGCCGGGGGGCGGGCGCGCTGGGCGCAGTCACGGCGCTCGCAGATCCGGCAGCCGAGTCCGATCGGCGTGGCGGCCCGGGGGTCGTCCAGGGCCACGCCCTCGGCGTAGACCAGCCGGTGGGCGTGGCGCAGTTCGCAGCCGAGGGCGACGGCGAACTCGGCGCGCGGCGCGTGATGGCCGAAGCCGCCGCGGGTGATGGTGCGGGCGATCCAGAAGTACCGTTTGCCGTCCGGCATCTCGGCGACCTGGGTGAGGATTCTGCCGGGCGCGGAGAACGCCTCGTACACCGTCCACAGCGGGCAGGTGCCGCCGAGCCGGGAGAAGTGGAAGTCGGTGGCAGACTGCCGCTTGGAGATGTTGCCGGCCCGGTCGACGCGCAGGAAGGAGAAGGGCACGCCCCGCCGTCCGGTGCGCTGGAGGGTGCTGAGGCGGTGGCAGACGGTCTCGAAGCCGACGCCGAAGCGGGCGGAGAGCAGTTCGATGTCGTAGCGCACCTCCTCGGCCACCGCGTGGAAGGCGGTGTACGGCATGAGGAGCGCGCCCGCGAAGTAGTTCGCCAGGCCGATCCGGGCCAGTGCCGTGGACTCCGGCGAGGTCAGCCCCGCGGCGCTGTCCGCCAGTTGGCCGAGGAGCGGGCCGTGCTCCAGCAGGGCGAGCTGGGTGGCGAGCTGGAAGGCGCGCTGGCCGTCGCTGAGCCAGGGGGAGAGGAACAGGAGCCCGGTCTCGGGGGCGAAGCGCCGCGAGTCGCCGGTCCGGCCCGCGGCGGCCTGGACGACGCGGACGTGGTGGCGCTCGGCGAGGAGCGCCGTGAGGGGGTCGGCCGCCTTGCCCGGACGCAGATCCAGGGCGTCGGCGGTCCGCTCGGCCTCGGCGTCGAGTGGTTCGAAGTGGTTGTGGTGGGTGTAGAAGAAGTCCCGCACCTCGTCGTGCGGCTCGGCGGGAGGCAGCAGGCCGCCCACCGCCCCGGGAGCGCCGAGCGCGGCGGCCTGTTCGGCCGTGTCGCGGTAGCGGCGGTGCAGGGCGACCAGGGCGCGGGCCACGTCGGGGTGGTCACGGGCGGCCTCGGCGACCTCCTCGGCGGCGGGCAGCGGCCCCCCGCACGCCTCGTCCGCGAGCGCCGCCCGCAGATCGGTGGCGAGCCGGTCCTCGTCGGCGTCGGAGAAGAACTCCGCGTCCACCCCGAAGACCTCCGCGATCCGCAGCAGCACGGACGCGGTCAGCGGGCGCCGGCTCTGCTCGATCTGGTTGGCGTAGCTGGTGGAGATGGAGAGGGCGCGGGCCATGTCGACCTGGTTCATGCCGTGCTCACGGCGCAGCCGGCGGAGCTTGGCGTGGGCGTAGATCTTGCGGTCGGCCGCTCCTCGGGCCACGGCGCACCTCCTTGTCGCAAGCCGGGAAGCGGGGGGACATTCCGCGGGGCCTGGTTGCGAACATAGCATCCGCGACCTTCGCAGAATTCGCAGATTCGCAGCTCCGGGAGGGCGGAAATCCGCAGATTGGAGGAGTGTCCGCGAGGCCGCGGAACGGGCACTGTCGATCACGTAGGCACCGACCGGGCCGACCGGGCCGTACGCACCGTACGCACCGTCCGGGCCCACCGGACCGACCGCCCATCCGCCCATCCGCCCATCCCCCCGTCCGTCCATCCGCGAGGAGTCCCGTGATCGAGCACCCCGTCCGTGTCCACCCCAGCGCCGACCGGCTTCCGCGCGAGGAACAGCTCGCCTGGAAACTGGCGGCCGTGGCCACCGGCACCGAGGAACCGGACGCCGACAGCGCCGCCATGGCCGTCAACCGAGTGATCGACAACGCCTCGGTCGCCGTCGCCTCCCTGCTGCGCCGTCCGGTCGCCGTGGCCCGCGCGCAGGCCACCGCCCACGGCGCCGCCGAGCCCGGCGCCCGCGTCTTCGGCAGCCGCGTCCGGGTCTCGCCCGAGTGGGCCGCCTGGGCGAACGGCACCGCCGTGCGCGAGCTGGACTTCCACGACACCTACCTCGCCGCCGACTACTCCCACCCCGGCGACAACATCCCCCCGCTGCTCGCCGTCGCCCAGCACACCGGCCGCACCGGCGCCGACCTGCTGCGCGGGGTCGTCGCCGCGTACGAGATCCACGTCGCCCTGGTGAAGGGGATCTGCCTGCACGCGCACCGCATCGACCACGTGGCGCACCTCAGCGCCGCCACCGCGGGCGGCCTGGGCGCCCTGCTGCGGCTGCCGACCGAGACGGTGTACCAGGCCGTCCAGCAGGCCGTGCACACCACCACCGCGACCCGGCAGTCCCGCAAGGGCGAGATCTCCAGTTGGAAGGCGTTCGCGCCCGCCTTCGCCGGCAAGGCCGCCATCGAGGCCGTCGACCGGGCGATGCGCGGCGAGACCTCCCCCTCGCCGATCTACGAGGGCGAGGACGGCTTCCTGGCCTGGATGCTGGACGGACCGGAGTCGGAGTACACGGTCCGGCTGCCCGAGCCCGGCGAGCCGCGCCGCGCGATCCTCGACACGTACACCAAGGAGCACTCCGCCGAGTACCAGGCCCAGGCGGTCATCGACCTGGCCCGGAAGCTGCGGGAGAAGACCGGACCGCTGCGGAACGTGCGCTCGATCGTCCTGCACACCAGCCACCACACCCACCACGTGATCGGCTCCGGCGCCAACGATCCGCAGAAGTACGACCCGGCCGCGAGCCGGGAGACCCTCGACCACTCGGTGCCGTACATCCTCGCCGTCGCCCTGGAGGACGGGAGCTGGCACCACGAGCGCTCCTACGCCCCCGAGCGCGCCGCCCGCCCCGGGACGGTCGAGCTGTGGCAGAAGATCACCACGGTCGAGGACCCGGAGTGGACGCGCCGCTACCACGACCCCGACCCGGACCGCCGGGCCTTCGGCGGACGCGCGGTGATCACGCTGGACGACGGTTCGGTCATCGAGGACGAACTCGCCGTCGCCGACGCCCACCCGGCCGGCGCCCGCCCCTTCGAGCGGCCCGGGTACGTCGGCAAGTTCCGCGCGCTCGCCGAGGGCATCGTCACCGGGCCCGCGCAGGACGCGTTCCTGGACACCGCAGCCCGCCTCGCCGAACTGCCGGCGGCCGATCTGGACGGGCTCTTCCCGGCCGTCGACACGGACGCCGTCGCCGCCTACGACGCGACCCTGCCGAAGGGGCTGTTCTGATGGTGCTGCACACGCGGACCACACCCGCCGAACGCCGCCGGGCCTTCCGCGAGCGCCTGGGCTCCGGGCGGCTGCTGCGCATGCCCGGCGCGGTCAATCCGCTGTCGGCCCGGCTGATCCAGGACACCGGTTTCGAGGCCGTCTACCTCTCCGGCGCGGTCCTCGCCGCCGACCTGGGCCTGCCCGACATCGGCCTGACCACCTCCACCGAGATCGCGGCCCGCGCCCAGCAGACGACCCGGGTCACCGACCTGCCCGTCCTCATCGACGCCGACACCGGCTTCGGCGAACCGATGAACGCGGCCCGCACCGTGCAGCTCATGGAGGACGCGGGCCTGGCGGGACTGCACCTGGAGGACCAGGTCAACCCCAAGCGCTGCGGCCACCTGGACGGCAAGACCATCACGCCCCGCGAGGAGATGGCCCGCCGGATCAGGGGCGCCGTCGACGCGCGCCGGGACCCGGACTTCCTGCTGATGGCACGCACCGACGCCCGCTCGGTGGAGGGCCTGGACGCGGCCATCGCGCGGGCGAAGGCGTACGTCGACGCCGGCGCCGACGCGATCTTCCCCGAAGCCCTCACGGACGTCTCCGAGTACGAGGCGTTCCGACAGGCGGTGGACGTGCCGCTGCTGGCGAACCTCACCGAGTTCGGCAAGACCCCCCTCCTCGACGCGGCCACCCTGGAGAACCTCGGCTACGACATCGCCCTCTACCCGGTGACGCTGCTGCGCCTCGCCATGGGCGCGGTCGAGGACGGACTGCGCGCGATCGCCGCGGAGGGCACCCAGGAGTCCCTGCTGCCCCGCATGCAGACCCGCTCCCGCCTCTACGAACTCCTCGACTACGAGGCGTACTCGGCCTTCGACTCGGCCGTCTTCGACTTCACCCTCCCGCCCGGCAACCGACCCGGCACCTGACCCACGAAGGCAGGAACCCATGAGCGCCACCGCACCCGAGATCCACCGCGGCCTCGCCGGTGTCGTCGTCGACACCACCGAGATCTCCACCGTCATCCAGGAGACCAACTCCCTGACCTACCGCGGCTACCCGGTGCAGGACCTGGCCGCCCGCCGCTCCTTCGAGGAGGTCGCCCACCTCCTCTGGTTCGGCGAACTCCCCGACGAGGGACAGCTCCGCGACTTCCAAGCCCGCGAACGCGCCCTGCGCCCGCTGGACCGCACCACGCTGGAACTGCTCGCCAGGCTGCCCGAGACCTGCCACCCGATGGACGTCCTGCGCACGGCCGTCAGCTTCTTCGGCGCCGAGGACCCCACCGAGGACGACGGCAGCCCCGCCGCCAACCGCGCCAAGTCCCTGACCCTGCTGGCCAAGCTGCCGACCGTGGTCGCCGCCGAACAGCGACGCCGCCGGGGCCTCGCCCCGATCCCGCCCGACCCCGGCCTCGGGTACGCGGAGAACTTCTTCCACATGTGCTTCGGCAACGTGCCCGACCCCGACGTGGTCCGCTGCTTCGAGATCTCCCTCACCCTCTACGCCGAACACAGCTTCAACGCCTCGACGTTCACCGCCCGCGTGGTCACCTCCACCCTCTCCGACCTCTACAGCGCCGTCACCGCGGCCGTCGGCGCGCTCAAGGGTCCGCTGCACGGCGGCGCCAACGAGGCCGTGATGCACATGCTGCTGGAGATCGGCGACCCGCGCCGGGCCGAGGCGTGGCTGGACGAGGCGCTGGCGGCCAAGCGGAAGATCATGGGCTTCGGCCACCGCGTGTACAAGCACGGCGACTCCCGCGTCCCGATCATGCAGGACGCCCTCGACCGGCTGGTGGCACGCGCAGCCGACCCCGAGGTGACCCGGCTGGCCACCCTGCACGCGGCCCTGCGGCACGCCATGGCCAACCGCAAGGGCATCCACCCGAACCTGGACTACCCGGCCGGGCTCGCCTACCACCTGATGGGCTTCGACATCCCGGTCTTCACGCCGATCTTCGTGATGAGCCGGATCACCGGCTGGACCGCGCACATCACCGAGCAACTCGCCCACAACGCGCTGATCCGCCCGCTGGCCTCCTACGACGGACGGGACCAGCGGGCGGTGCCGGGAGCCGCGTGAGCCCGGACCGGGGAGGTGCCGAACGGCCGCCGGCCGTACGGCACCTCCGCCGTCCCCGCCCTCAGAAGTCCCAGTCGTCGTCGGAGGTGTCCTCGGCCTTGCCCATGACGTAGGAGGAACCGGACCCGGAGAAGAAGTCGTGGTTCTCGTCCGCCCCCGGCGACAGCGCCGCCAGGATCTCCGGGTTGACCTCGGTCTCCTCCGCGCCGAAGCGCGCCGCGTAACCGAGGTTCATCAGCGCCTTGTTCGCGTTGTACCGGACGAAGACCGCCACGTCGTCCATGAGCCCGAGCGGCTCGTACAGCTCGCCCGAGTACCGCAGTTCCAGGCGGTACAACTCCTCCAGCAGGCCGTACGTGAACTCCCGCATCTCCTCCCGCTCCGCGGGCGTGCGCCGCTCCAGGCCGCGCTGGTACTTGTAGCCGGAGTAGTAGCCGTGCACGGCCTTGTCGCGCAGGATCAGGCGGATCATGTCGGCGGTGTTGGTGAGCAGGGCGTGGGTGGAGAAGTGCAGCGGGAGGTAGAAACCCGCGTAGAGCAGCAGGGAGGACAGCAGCGTGGAGGCGACCTTCCGCTTCAGCGGGTCGTCGCCGTAGTAGTGGCGCAGGACGGTCTTGCACCGTTCCTGGAGGACGTCGTTGCCGACGGCCCAGCGGTAGGCGTCGTCGATCTCCGGGGTGGTGGAGAGCGTGGAGAAGACCGAGGAGTAGCTGCGGGCGTGGACGGCCTGCATGAAGGCGATGTTGGTGTAGACGGCCTCCTCGTGCTCGGTGCGCGCGTCCTGGATCTGCACGATCTCCCCGACCGTGGCCTGCACGGTGTCGAGCATCGTCAGACCCGTGAACACCCGCATGGTGAGCGTGCGTTCCCCGGCGGACAGCCGCTGCTGCCAGGCGTTCACGTCGTTGGAGAGCGGCACCTTCTCGGGCAGCCAGAAGTTGGCGGTGAGGCGGTTCCACACCTCCAGGTCCTTCTCGTCGGTGACCCGGTTCCAGTTCACCGGCCGCAGCCGGGCGGCCGGGTCGTGGCGGAAGGACGGGGGCGTGACCGAGACCTCGGTCAGCGGGGCGGGGGCGGTGGTCATGGCGCGTGGTTCCAGGGGGTCGGGGGCGGTCGGCTTCACAGGGCGCACGAGAGGCAGTTCTCTATCTCGGTGCCCTCCAGGGCCTCTTGGCGCAGGCGGATGTAGTAGAGGGTCTTGATGCCCTTGCGCCACGCGTGGATCTGCGCCTTGTTCAGGTCACGGGTGGTGGCGGTGTCACGGAAGAAGAGCGTGCAGCTCAGCCCCTGGTCGACGTGCTGGGTGGCCGCGGCGTACGTGTCGATGATCTTCTCGTAGCCGATCTCGTACGCGTCCCGGAAGTACTCCAGGTTGTCGTCGTCCATGTGCGGCGCCGGGTAGTAGACGCGGCCGAGCCTGCCCTCCTTGCGGATCTCCACCTTGGCGGCGACGGGGTGGAGGGAGGCGGTGGCGTCGTTGATGTAGCTGATGGACCCGGTGGGCGGCACCGCCTGGAGGTACTGGTTGTAGATGCCGTGCTCCCGCACGGACCGCTTCAGCTCACGCCAGTCGGCCTGGGTGGGCAGGACGATCCCCGCCTCCGCGAACAGCTCCCGCACCCGCTCGGTGGCCGGCTCCCACGCCCGCTCGGTGTACTTGTCGAAGTACGAGCCGTCCGCGTACGCCGACTTCTCGAAGCCGTCGAAGGCCGTGCCGCGCTCGATGGCGATCCGGTTGGAGGCGCGCACCGCGTGGTAGGCGACGGCGTGGAAGTACATGTTCGTGAAGTCCACGCCCTCCTCGCTGCCGTAGTGGACGCGCCGCGAGGCGAGGTAGCCGTGCAGGTTCATCTGGCCGAGGCCGATGGAGTGCGACAGCCGGTTGCCGTGGGCCACGGAGGGCACGGCGTCGATGTCCGACTGGTCGGAGACGGAGGTCAGTCCGCGGACCGCGGTCTCGACGGTCGCGCCGAGGTTCGGGGAGGCCATCGCGGCGGCGATGTTGAGGGAGCCGAGGTTGCAGGAGATGTCCTTGCCGACCGTCTCGTAGCCGAGTGCCGCGTCGTACGTGCTCGCCGTGTTCACCTGGAGGATCTCCGAGCACAGGTTGGACATGTTGATCCAGCCGGGGATCGGGTTGGCCCGGTTCACGGTGTCCTCGAACAGCAGGTACGGGTACCCCGACTCGAACTGCAGCTCCGCGACCGTCTTGAAGAACTCCCGGGCGCTCAGCGTGGTCTTGCGGACGCGCGGGTTGGCGACCAGGTCGTCGTAGTGCTCGCTGACGGACAGGTCGGCGAGCGGCCTGCCGTACTCGCGCTCCACGTCGTACGGCGAGAACAGGTGCATGTCCTCGTCGCGCTTGGCGAGTTCGAAGGTGACGTCGGGGACGACGACGCCGAGGGAGAGCGTCTTGATGCGGATCTTCTCGTCGGCGTTCTCCCGCTTGGTGTCCAGGAACCGCATGATGTCCGGGTGGTGCGCGTGCAGGTAGACCGCGCCCGCGCCCTGCCGCGCGCCGAGCTGGTTGGCGTAGGAGAAGGAGTCCTCCAGCAGCTTCATCACGGGCACCACCCCGGAGGACTGGTTCCGGATCTTCTTGATGGGGGCGCCCTGTTCGCGCAGGTTGGTCAGCAGCAGCGCGACGCCGCCGCCGCGCTTGGAGAGCTGGAGCGCGGAGTTGACGCCGCGGCCGATGGACTCCAGGTTGTCCTCGACGCGCAGCAGGAAGCAGGAGACCAGTTCGCCGCGCTGGGCCTTGCCCGCGTTGAGGAAGGTGGGGGTCGCGGGCTGGAAGCGGCCGGTCATCATCTCGTCCACCAGCCGGGAGGCCAGCGCCTCGTCGCCCGCGCCGAGCAGGAGCGCGGTGGCGACCACCCGGTCCTCGTACCGCTCCAGGTAGCGGGAGCCGTCGAAGGTCTTGAGGGTGTACGACGTGTAGTACTTGAACGCGCCCAGGAAGGTGCGGAAGCGGTGCTCGTGGGCGTACGCCTGACGGTACAGCGCTTCGACGAACTCCCAGTCGTAGCGCCGGATCGGCTCCTCCTCGTAGTAGTCGTTCTCGATCAGGTGGTCGACCTTCTCCTTCAGCGAACCGAACACCACCGTGTTCGGGTTGACGTGCTGGAGGAAGAACTGGCGGACGGCCTCGCGGTCCTTGTCGAACTGGATGCGGCCGTCGCAGTCGTACATGTTCAGCAGGGCGTTCAGGGCGTGGTAGTCCTTGCGCGTGCCGACCGACTCGCGCGGGGCGGCCTCCGTGGCCGCGCTGACGAGGGTGTTCATGCCGCCGGTCGTCCCGTCGCCGTCGATGAGTGTCGTGTCCAAAACCTCTGCAGTCCTTCCCTCACGGCACGGACGTCGCGGTCCGTGCCCAGCAGTTCGAATCGGTACAGCTCCGGGACCCGGCACTTCGCCGCGATGACCCGGCCGGCCAGGCAGTAGTCCGCGCCGAAGTTGGTGTTGCCGGAGGCGATGACCCCGCGCAGCAGGGCGCGGTTGGCCTCGACGTTCAGGAAGCGGATCACCTGCTTGGGTACCGCGCCGGCGCGTTCGCCGCCGCCGTAGGTCGGGGTGATCAGCACGTACGGCTCGGTCGCCCGCGGCATGCCGTCGCGGTGCGGGCGCAGGGGGATGCGCGTGGCCGGCAGGCCCAGCCTCCGTACGAAGCGCTCGGTGTTCTCCGAGACGCTGGAGAAATAGACGAGACCGCTCACCGGTCGCCCCTCCTCTCGCTCGTTCCCGTCTCCGTCCGAGGACCGGGAGGGGAGGAGCGGCGGGACGCGCGCGGCGGGAGACCCGGCGGCGCGGAGAAAACCGATACGCCGCACCCGGGGCCGTGCGTCTGCCACCTGGCCCTCCCTCGGGGCCTCGGAGCGCGCGCACCGCGGTCCGGTGTGCGCACCGGTGGCAGGTCTTCGGACTCGCGGGCGTGCCTCGTGTCGTACGAGGCTCCTACCGGCCGTCGCTTCCCAGGCCCGTCGTGGGCCCAGTGCGTGTGACGGCGGTCGTTCCCGCTCACCGCTGCGGGGCAGTCCCGGATTCCCACCGGGTTCCCTCTTGCGACGCCGGACACAGAGGCATCCGGCGAACCACCAGCACGGCCAACACTACATCTGGATCTCGATGGACGTGCACCACCCACATGTTGTGTCGCAAGAAAAACTTAGGTATACCTAAGTCCTGCCGCGGATCTCCCTCCGCACATGGCGTGGATCATGTCCGCGGGAAGACCCGTGGCCCGGCCCGCGCGTCCGGCCGGCCACCGGCGGGCGGGAGCCCGCCCCGCGGCCCGCACCCCCCGGTCACGGCACATGACGGGCGGCCCCGGCGCACTGGTGCCGAGACCGCCGTCTCCCTGGCTGGCCGCTCGTACGATCTCCCGGCTCAGGAGATCAGCGCCGGTGCCACCCGTTGTGGAAGTTGTAGGTGTTGGTGGAGGTGTTGATGTTGTTGTTGATGTCGCCGACGTTGAAGCCGAACAGTCCGCCGCAGACGAGGAAGCAGAAACCGGGGGACGGGGTGGGGGGAGTGGGAGGAGCCGCCGTGACCTGGACGGTCGTGGTGTTGTTGGAGGCGTCGCAGTCGGCGTTGCCGTTGTAGGCGGCGGTGATGGTGTGGGTGCCGGTCGTGGTGAAGGTGGCGGTGTAGGACGCCTGGCCGTTGGCGTTCACCGGCACGGTGTCGAGCAGGTCGCTGCCGTCGAAGAACGTGACGCCGAGGCCGCCGGTGGGGTCGGCGGGACAGTCGACGGTGGCCGCGAGCTGCACCGGCGTGTCGACCTCGGCCGACGGGGGAGTGGCCGTCACCGTGGTGCTCGACGGTACGGCCCATGCGGGCGAGGCCAGTCCCACGACGGCGGCCAGGGCTGTGGCGACGACCAGTCGCGCTCTGCGGGGTTTCATGCTCACCTGTTCGGCTCCTTGCTTCTGTCGACGCGCCCGCGGGGGCGCGGGCGGAGCTTCACGCTATGGCGGGCTCCCCGGCCCTCCAGGGACGCGGCGCCCACAAGTAACCTGGCTGGATCAGCGGCCCGGACCGGTCGTCGGCCGACTGAGTGGGGGACAGGCCACGGGGTGTACGGGGCGGTCGCTTCCCGCCGCCGGGGTCAGATGCCGGGGGCGGCGACCCGGGTGTAGACCGCCCCGGGGCTCGTGCCGCCCGCGGTGGTGACGGTCACCGTGACCGGCCCCGCAGGGCCCGCGGGGGCGACCGCGGTGATCTGCGTGTCCGACACGACGGTGAACGAGGCGGCCGTGCCGCCGAAGGTGACGGCCGAGGCGGAGGCCAGATGCGTGCCGATGAGGGTGACCACCGTGCCCGCGGCCGTCGGGCCGCTGCTGGGCACCAGCGCCGTCAGCGTGGGCGCGGCGACGTAGCCGAAGGCGACGGGGTTGCTCGTACCGCCCGGGGTGATCACCGTGACCGGTGAACTGCCCGTACCCGGCGGGGCGGTGGCGGTGATCTGGGTTGCCGAGACCACGGTGAAGGAGGTGGCGTCGGTGGAACCGAACCGGACGGCGGTGGCGTTGAGCAGGTCGCTCCCGGTCAGGGCGACCACCGTGCCACCGGCGGCCGGGCCCTGGGCCGGGCTGATGGCGGTGAGCACGGGAGGCGCGGCGTAGAAGAAGAAGGCGTCGGGGGCGCTGGTGCCGCCCGGTGCCGTCACCGTCACCACGGCGGCCCCGGGAGCGCCGGCGGGTGTCACGGCGGTGATCTGGGTGGCCGAGTTCACCAGGAACGACGCCGCCGGGACTCCGCCGAAGGCGACCGCCGTGGCCCCGGTGAACCCGGAACCCGTGAGGACGACCCCGGTGCCGCCCGCCGTCGGGCCGCTGGTGGGCGTCACCGCCGTGACCACCGGCACCTGCGCCACCACGTAGGTGAACGTCACCGAGTTGCTGTTGCCGGTGGGATGGACGATGGTCACCGCTGCCGCGCCCGCGGCGTGCGGGGGGCTCACGGCGGTGATCTGGGTGGCCGAGTTGACGGTGAAGGAGGTGGCGTTGGTGCTGCCGAACCGTACGGCGGTGGACCCCGTCATCCCGGTACCGGTCAGGGTGACGGTGGTGCCCCCGGTGGTGGGCCCCTGCGTGGGGTTGATGCTGCTGATCGTGGGCGGCATGAGGTTGCTCCTTGGGCAGCCTGGGCGAAGCCCGCTCCGACGCCGGCACCGGCGCCGACCGGGCCGGGGGAGTCACCGTGGCCCAGGGCCGTCCGCCGGCTGCGGATCTCGTGGCCGGGCGGCGGGCAGGGCGGGAACCGTCGCTCGAAGAGCGGTGGTCGAGGCAGGGCTGCCGCCCGGCGGACACCGGGCGGCAGCGGGTGCGGATCAGATGCCGGGGGCGGCGACGTAGGTGAAGGCGCCGGTGGCCGTGTCGGAGCCGGCCGCGTTGGTCACCACCACGTCGACCGCGCCGGGGGTGCCGGGCGGGGTCACCGCCGAGAGCGTGGTGGTGTTCACCACGGAGAACGGTGCCGGGGTGCCGTCGAAGGTGACCGATTCGGTGGTGTCGAGGTTGGTGCCGATGATGGTGACACCGGTACCGCCCGACGCCGGCCCGGAGGAGGGGGTGACGGAGGTGACGGTGGGCACGTCCACGTAGGTGTAGGACAGGCCGTTGTTGGTCCCGCCCGCGGTGGTCACGCTCACCCCGACGGGGCCCGCCGCCGCGCCCGCCGGGACGGCGACGGTGAGCTGGGTGTCGGAGACGACCGTCGGCGTGGCGGTGTTGGCGCCGAAGGACACGCTGGTGGCCGTGGCCAGCCCGACACCGTTGATGGTGACCGTGTTCCCGCCCGCCAGAGGACCGGAGGTCGGCGCGAGCGACGACTTGAACGGGGCTCCGACGTAGAAGAACGGAACCGGGTTGCTCGTCCCGCCCGCCGTGGTCACCGTGACCCCGACGGTGCCGGTGCCCGAGGGGGAGACGGCGGTGACCTGGGTCGGTGAGACGTTGGTGACGTTGCTCGCCGGCTTGGTGCCGAAGGTGACGGCGGTCGTGCCGGTCAGGTTCGTGCCGGTGATGGTCACCAGCGTGCCACCGCCGGTGGAACCCTGGTTCGGAGAGATGGGCATGGAGAGACTCCTCGCTGACAGGAGGGAGACAGGGGACATGGCGGAACCGGGAGTACGCCGGGCGGGCCTTCGAGGAGGACCCTCGCGGAAGGAGAGGCGGCTCGACCGTGCCGCGTGCCGAAGGAGTTCACTCCTGGGCGCACAGAAGAAGAACCGGCAGACGCCGCCCTTTGCCGTGATCCCCGGTCATGGGATGGGCGGCCCACCGGTTCGCTGCTTCAAGTAGCCCATGACACGGCGGTTCTGACAAGACGTCCGCCGCATCCTTCGGAAGGCAAGGTGTGTACCGGGGTGGCCGCGTACCACCGGCGTGCGCTCACGGTCTTCGCCCGGCGCGTAAAGAGACCGGCCGGCGCCACAAGTGGCACCGGCCGGCCATCCAACCCCTCGGGGATGCCCATCGTGATCGCGGCTGTCTGCGCCCTCCCCACGTGTGAAGGCCGGCAGTGCACACCGATACCACGCACCCCGAACGGAACGGGCTGCCCATTGATTGGATATGTCCAGTAACTCAGGGTCTCGGCATCCGCCTCAAGTCCCAGAATTCTGGGTCACCTGAATGGAGTAGCCCGGGGTGGTGAACCCGGCTCACGATGCCGCCGGGCGACGGTCACGGCGCGCGGGCCCCACCTCGGGCCACGTCCAGTCAGCCGGACAGCGCCATCGCCATGATGACGGCCGCGAGCAGCGCCGCGTAGGCCCAGGCGTGGGTGCGGTCGGCGATCCGCGGTGGCCGGCGGCGCAGTACGGCGATCACGGGCAGCGCGCCGAGCAGCAGGAGCGCGGCGGCGCGGAGGTCGACGGTGCCGACCAGGTGCGCCGGGAGGTGCGCGGTGACGGGAGCCGCGGAACCGCCCAGGGAGACCACGGTGGCCGGCAGCGCGATCGCCAGGGTGAGCGGGTTGGCCAGGACCGTCGCCACCCGCATGGTGTGCCCGGCCCGCCTCATCGCCGGAACCGTCAGCACGCTCCCGCCCACGCCGAGGAAGGCGGCCACCGCGCCGATCGGCGGCCCCACCCAGGCCGGCAGCGGCTTCGGCCCGCCGGCCGTCGTCTCGGCGCGGGGGCGCAGGAACCCCGGGCGCAGGAGCAGGTCGGCGAGGGTGACGGCGACGTACCCGACGAACGCCCACCTGACCGGCCCGGAGGGCGCGCGCAGGGCGACGAACGCGCCGGCCGAGGCGCCGGCCGCCAGCAGCGGGACCAGCCCACCGCCTCCCCGCAGCCGGTCGAGGACGTGCCGCGGGGTGACGGCCGTGGCGAAGCCGGCGTTCACCACCATGACCACCGCCGAGGTGGCCGTGGCCACCCGCATCGCGTCCGGACCGAGGCCGGCGTCCACCCACATGACCACCGGGACGGTGACGAACCCCCCGCCGAATCCGAAGAGCACCGTCGTGACTCCGGTCAGGACGCCGATACCGAGCAAGAGTGCGAGATCCACGGAGTCCACCCCACCAGCCCCGCGCCCCTTCCCGCATGCGATGGTCGGCGTCATTCCATCGAGTTCCGGCCCCTAGCATGCGAGGGGTGAAGAACATCCCCCTCGACGACGTGGACCACGTGGACCGGGCCGTCCTGCCGATCGGCACCGACTACGCGCCCGGTCAGCTCCTGGACTGGCACGAGCACCGGCGCGCGCAGTTCCTCTACGGCGCCACCGGGGTCATGGTCGTCGACACCGCCGACGGATCGTGGACCGTCCCGCCCGAGCGCGCGCTCCTGATCCCGGCCGCGACCCGCCACCGCGTCCGGATGCTCCAGGTGAGCACGCGGAGCCTGTACATCGAGCCGAAGACCGTGCCGTGGTGGCCCGCCACCTGCACGGTCGTGGACGTACCGCCGCTGCTGCGCGAACTGCTCCTGGCCGCAGTCGAGTTCGAGCCCCAGTACGACCTGTCCGGGCGTGCGGGACACATCGCGGCGCTGCTCATGCACGAGATCGCGGCGCTCTCACCACTGCCGTTCCACATCGGCCTGCCGGCCTCCGACGACCTCGCGGCGCTCTGCCGCGCCTACCTGGCGACGCCCGACGTCACCGTCACCAACACCGCCTGGGCCGCACGGACGGCCATGAGCGAACGCGCCTTCACCCGGCGTTTTCGCAGGGAGACGGGGCAGAGCCCGGCAAGCTGGCGGGCGCGGGCGCGGCTGCTGGCGGCCGTCCCCATGCTGCGATCGGCCTCCGTCACCGAGGTCTCCGGCCGCCTGCGCTACGCCTCCCCCGCGGCGTTCACCGCCGCCTTCACCCGCGCCTTCGGCACACCACCGACCAGATTCCGGCCCGGCCCACGGTGACGTCGACGCACGCGACCCCGGCCGTGCGCAGTCCGCCCGGTGTCGCGGTGATCACTGCCCGGTCGGGCCCTGCCGCCTGGAGCGACGGCAGGGGGACCGGGTGGGGCCGGGGCGGGTGCCCTGACGGGCCGGGGGTCAGCAGGAGGTGAGGTCGGGTTCCGGGCCGGAGTCGCCCATCAGGGGCTTGAGGTGGCGGTCGTAGATGCCGGCCCAGCGTGACGGCTGCCCGGAGGGCTTCGCCATGATGGTGGACAGGGCCGAGCACACCTTGTCGTGCAGCTCCCGGTCGCCGGCCTTCATCGCCACGCCGTAGCCCTCCGAACCGCCGAGGCTCTCCAGGGCCTTGGTCTTCGCGGAGTACTTGGCGGCGAGCCCGGCGACGATGACGTCGTCGGTGGCCACCGCGTAGACGTTGGTGTTCGGGTCCAGCAACGCCTTGACGCAGTCGTCGTAGCCCGCCCGGAGGGTCATCTGGCCGCCGAGCCCCTGCTTCTCGATCCACGGTTCGTAGACCGAGTTCCGGGCGGTGCAGATCTCGGCCCAGCTCGTCCGCTTCAGGTCGCTGAGGTCGTTGAACGGCCGGTTCTTGCGGACCAGCAGCCCCTTGAGCGCGCTGTAGTAGGGGCCGGCGAACCGCACCCCGTCCTTCTTCTCGCGCTCCTCGCTGATGCTGTACGAGGCCAGCACGAGGTGGACCCGGCCCGTCTCCAGGAAGCCGCCGCGGTTCTCCGAGTTGACCTCGACGAACCTGATCCGGTCGTCCTCGAAGCCCATCTCGTGGCCGATCTCCCGGGCGAGGTCGACCTCGAAGCCGCGGTAGGTGCCGTCGACCGCCACGCTCAGTCCGGGCTGGTCCTTCTTGACGCCGATCCGCAGTTCCCTGTCACCGCCGCCGGCCGCGGCGCCCCCGTCCTTGTCCCGCGCCACGCCCCCCTTTCCCGAACTCGCCGCATCGGAGCCGTCGTTCATGTTCCCCCAGGTGAACCACGCCGCGCCCGCGAGCAGCGCCGTACAGAGGACGGCCACCGGCACCTTCCAGCGGTCCCGGCGACCGGCGCGTCTCTCGCGTCTCGCCCCGCCGGACACCGGCCCGGCCGGGGCCCCGCTCCCCGCCGCCTCACCGGAGCCCCCGGCATCCGCGGGCCCTGCGTCCGTCCCGGGCGCCCCGGACGTCGCCGGCTCCGGCTTCGGGACGGGGGAGACCGCGGCCTGCCGCGCGGCCGGGGTGTCCAGGGCCGCGTCCTCGGTGACGGCCTGGAGCATCCGGTCCGCCTCGGCGGCGTCGGGCCGCCGACCCGGGTCCTTCCGCAGGAGCGCCTCGATCAGCGCGCCGAGCGGCCCCGCGTACTTCAGGGGCGGCGCCGGCGCCTCCCGCACGGCGACGAAGACCTCGAAGCTCGTCGCCCCGTCGAAGGGGCGCCGGCCCTCGACCATCTCGTACAGCGTGACGCCGAGCGCCCACAGGTCGGACGCGGCGGACGCCGGACGCGGGTTGGCCGGCGTGTGGCTGAGCAGCTCCGGCGCCAGGTACTGCGGTGTGCCGATGATCTCGTGGGACCGGGTGACCTGCGTGGCGCCCTCGAAGGTGGCGATCCCGAAGTCCATCAGAAGCGCCCGCCCGTCCGGGCGGAACAGGATGTTGTGGGGCTTCACGTCGCGGTGCAGGACGCCGGACTCGTGCACGGCGGCCAGCCCGCGCAGCACCTGGAGGCCGATCCGCGCCGCGTGCGGCACGGACAACTGCCGCTGCTCGCGCAACAGGTCGGCCAGCGAGCGGGAGTTGAGCAACTCCATCACGATCCAGACCTGATTGCCGTCCTCGATGACATCGTGCACGGCGACGACGTTCTGATGCCCGATCCGGGCGATGGCCTGTGCCTCGCGGCGAGCCCTCTGCACCCACTTCGCCTGCGCCTCGGGGTCCGCGGCGCCCGGGTACAGCAGGCCCTTCACGGCCACCTTCCGGTCCAGGCTCGTGTCGAGGGCCTCCCAGACGACGCCCATGCCGCCCCGCCCGAGCTGGCGTTGCAGTCTGTAACGTCCCGCGATCACCATGTCCGGCCCGTCGCCCCGGCCCGCCGTACCCTCGCTGCGCATGTGCTCCCCCATACATTTTCGCTACGGAAAGCCACACTAGACGCACCCTCGGCCATTGCGGTGTCATGCCGGACAGACCGGTGACACCGGCTTCGCCCGGCTCGGGCCCCCGGCGCGGTCCCCGCGTACTGCCTGGGCCCACGGCCCGCGCCCCGGCCTCACCCGGCGCTCCGCCGGGCCCCGCGGCGGGCCGTCACCGCCCAGCGGCCGTCGGTACGGGTGAGGTGGATGGGGTGGTCGAAGCACTTGCTGACCTGGTCGCTGGTGAGGACCTCGTCGGCGGGGCCGGAGGCCAGCCGGCGGCCTTCGCGCAGCAGCATCACGTGGGTGGTCCCGGGCGGCAGTTCCTCCAGGTGATGGGTGACCAGGACCGACGCCAGCTTCGGATAGGTGAGTTGCAGGGTGTCCAGTCGCTCGATGAGCTGTTCGCGGCCGGCGACGTCCAGGCCCGTCGCGGGTTCGTCGAGGAGCAGCAGCCGCGGACTGGGCATCAGCGACCGGGCGATCAGCGTACGGCCCCGCTCGCCCTGGGACAGGGTCGGCCACCGTGCCGCGCGGCGGTCGCGGAGGCCGAGCAGGTCGACGAGGTGGTCCGCCTGGGCCGCCTGCTCGGGGGCCGGGGTCCAGCGGGGGACGCGTTCGAGGGTGTTGGTGGCGCCGGTCAGCACGACGTCCCGGACCGTGAGCGCCGAGCGCAGGTCGTGACGCGGGTTGACGTGGCCCACGTACGAGCGCAGTTGGCGCAGGTCGACGCGGCCCAGTCGGTGGCCCAGCACCTCGACGGTGCCGCGGGTGGGGTGGGTCAGCGCCCCGAGGAGACCGAGCAGGGTGGTCTTGCCCGCTCCGTTGGGGCCGAGCAGTGCCCAGTGCTCGCCGGGGCGGACGGTCAGCGACACCTCGCTCAGGATCGGGGTGCCGTCACGGACGACGTCCACGTCCCGTGCCTCCAGTACCGGTTGCGTGGTCACGAGCAGGCTCCTTCACAGCGGTTGGGGGCCGCTCTCACCGCGTGGACCGACAGGGCGAGAGCGGAGGCGTCCCGGTCCGCGCCCCGGCGGATGACGCCGTTCACGCGGCACCCGGTGCGGGCCGAGGCCGGGCCGCCCGGCCGGTATCGGGGGCGTGCTCGGTGGGGCCGAGGATGTCGAGGTGACGCCCACGATACGGCCTGCCGGGGCGCGTATCGGTTCGTGGTCGGCATACGGACGCGTCGGCCGGAACCCGCCAGGGGAATTCCTCGCCTTCCACCCCCGTCAGCGCCCCTGCCGATCCGCGAAGGGTTCCCGCAGGGCCCGGAGAATGATGGCGTGTGTTTCCACCCCGTCATTCCTGGTGACCTCATTCCTGGTGACCGCGAGAATGCTCCGGCCGAGCCAGTTCGGGTCTTCCACACGCACCAGGGCGATGTTCTCCGGGACGACCGGGGCGAGGATGTCGGGAATGACGCAGATCCCGAGACCGGCGGCGACGAGTCCGAAGCGGCTGGGCCAGGTCCGCGTACGGAAGGCGATGAGCGGATCGGTCAGCGTGGGCCAGGCGCCGAACTGTGGCTCGTCACGGGCACCCTTGCCCACGATCCATGACGCGTGGGCGAGTTCACGCACCGGGACGGGGCCCTCCATCGCGGCGAGAGGGTGCCCGCGTGGCACGCCCACCGTCAGGTCGCCGCCCGGCAGCGGGGCGGTCCGCAGCCCCTCCAGGGCCGGCTGCGGCAGGCCCGGCCCGGAGGCCACGACCGCGACGTCCAGCCGCTTGCCGATGACCTGGTGCACGAGCTGCGGCGAGGACGCCTCGGTGAGCGCGAACGTCAGCCTGGGCTGCTGCCGCACTGCCCTGGCCAGCGCGAAGGGGAGCAGAGCGGCGTTCGCGGCGGGGAAGGCCCCCACCCGGACCCGCACCTCGGGTCCGTGGGTCAGCTCGTTGAGCCGTTCGTCGAGTCGGTCGAGGCCGACGAGGGTCTCGGTGGCGAACCGGGCGACGAGCTCCCCCGCGCGCGTCGTCCTGACGCCGCGCGCGCCGCGTACGAAGAGGGGCTGCCCCGCGGCTTTCTCGGCGGCGGCGACCTGGCGCGAGATGGCCGGCTGGGAGTAGCCGAGGGCGCGCGCCGCGCGGCTCAGGGAGCCGTGCGCGGCCACCGCGCGCACGACGCGGAGAGCGGTGACGCTGAGTTCGGGCACGGCACCATCGTAGGCGGCCGAGCCATGCACAGTCGTCATGGGAACGGGCCGATAATTGCATGTCACGCAGGGCCGGAAAGGAGTTCTCAGGGTCTAGTGTCGAAAGCGGCGGCAATGCCACGCCCCCTGAAAGGATTTCCTGGTGAGCGATTTCATATCCCCTGACGACACCCGTTACGACGAGCGGGCGCGCGCCCTGGTGCGAATCGGCCGCGAGGCGATCGCCGTGGCCGACGACGAGAAACTGGACGCCTACTTCGCGGATGACTTCGTCTTCCACGGCCCCGACGGCGACATGACGTACGCGCAGCTCCGTTCCTTCTTCGCGGCCATGCGCGCCGCGTTCGAGGGGTTCGCGTGCGAGCGGCGCACCATCACCGGCGAGGGTGAGTACATCGGTGTGCGTACCTGTATGTCGGGGCGTTTCACCGCGCCCTTCGAGGCGTCCCCGGTCGGCACGATCGCGCCGACCGGGCGGCCGATGCGACTCGAACTGATCAACGTCTTCCGCTACGACGAGGACGGCCGGCTGGCCGAGGAGTGGGTCCAGTACGACAACGTCGGCTTCCTGCGTCAGCTCGGCGTCGACCTCACCGAGGGGCGCCGACCCCGGAGCACGCCGTGATCAGCCCCTCTTCCTCCGGTCGGCGGCCTGGGTCCTTCTTCTCCGGGAGCACCGCCTGACGGCACCCCGCCCGGGTCGGGCCCACCGTGTCCACGGACCGGGCCGTGGCGGAGTCCTACCCCCTTCTCCCTGGTCAGGTCATGTATTGACATGCCTGAGAAGTCGTGACATTCAGAGGGTATGGACTTTCGCCAGCTCGAGTACTTCGGAGCCGTCGTCGCCGCCGGCTCGGTGTCGCAGGCCGCCAAGAACCTTCACATGACCCAGCCGCCCCTGAGCCATGCCATCACCAAGCTGGAGCGGGAAGTCGGAGTGAGCCTGCTGGAGCGGACGGCCAAGGGCGTCCGTCCCACCCAGGCCGGGCTGCACCTCCTCTCCAAGGCGGAGCGCCTGATAGCCGACCGCAAGCGGGTCGTGGAGACGCTGCGGCTCATGGGCGGGGGCGCGATCGGCGACCTCTACATCGGCGTCGAGCCCATGGTGATCAACGAGATCATCGCCGACGTGCTGGCCGAGTTCCTCGACCAGGCGCCCAAGGCGCGGGTCAGTCTGGTGGACGTCACGCCGGACCTCATCGTGCAGCGCGTGCTCTCCGGGGAGCTGGACATGGGCTGTATTCCCTTCGGTGCCACACAATTCGCGGGGTTCGTCGAGGCCACCTGCGACTGGTACCCGATTATCGACATCGACCTCAAGCTCGCCGTGCCACGCTATCGCGCCGCCGAATCCCACCCGGACGGAAAGGGGTGGGGCCGGTGGATTCTCCCCTCCCGCATTCCGGCGTTCTCCGGTATGCCGGAGGTCGCGGAGAAGGCCCTTTCCGGCGACGAGACCTTCGACGTCCTCGAAGTCTCCACCCCGCAGACCGCCGTCGCCTTTGTCGCCGCCGGGCTGGGCGTCGCGCCCGTCACCCAGCGCCTCGCCGGACGCAGCGACTCCGTCGCCCTGCTGGACCCGCCGGAATGGCTGCGCCCCATGCAGGCCACGCTGTTGTGGAAGCGCGGGGGAGAGGTCACCCCGCTCATGGAGCGCTGGCTCCAGGCGACCCGGACCGTCGCCGACCACCGCCGGACCCTCGCCCACTGACGGCGGCCATACCGGGAACTATGCACCCCTCTCCTGCGGCCTATATGGAAAGCCGGTACGACATCGATCTTTCCGCGCCGTGAAGAGTCGCCATTTCACGTGATGCGCGTCACATCCGCCTGTTTCCGTCTGCGCTGCCGATTCCCGCGCCGGCCCGGGAAGCCGCTGGTCAGCGACGGTTCGCGGCTTCCGGTCCGGCCGCCGGGCCGATGGATGGCCCCTCCATCCGTCGGTTCCCGGGGACTTCGGACCTCTATTGCCCGCGACCTTCCACCGTGCAAGTCTTCCCGGCAATTCGACGACGCGGCAGCCCCGGGCCGAAGAGGGAATGTTCCCGCCACGGCTGCCCGCGTTCTCACTGTGGCGAACCGATGGCCTGACCCGGTTCCGTGAACGACGAGGAGGGGCCGGACAATGACGGCGGAAAGCGCGAACCAGCCGGCACGGAGTCCTGTCGGACGTGACCATCTCCCTTTCACCGGAGATGAATATCTCGAAAGCCTCGACGACGGCCGCGAGATCTGGATCTACGGGGAGCGGGTGGAGAACGTTGCCGAACACCCGGCATTCCGCAACTCCGCCCGCATGATCGCCCGCATGTACGACGCCCTGCACGACCCCGCGCGCAAGGACGTCCTCACCGCCCCCACCGAGTGGGGAGGCTTCACCCACCGCTTCTACCAGGCGCCGCGGACCGTCGAGGAGCAGGTGGCCTCCCGGGACGCCATCGCCGCATGGCAGCGCATCACCTGGGGCTGGATGGGCCGCTCGCCCGACTACAAGGGCTGCTTCCTCGGCACCCTCGGCGCCAACGCCGAGTTCTACCGCGGCTTCGAGGACAACGCCCGCGCCTGGTACCGCAAGGCGCAGGAGAAGACCTGGTACATCAACCACGCCATCATGAACCCGCCGGTCGACCGCGGGCTCGGCGCGGACGCGGGCAAGGACGTGTTCATCCGGGTCACCAAGGAGACCGACGCCGGTTTCTACGTCACCGGCGCCAAGGTGGTGGCCACCGGGTCCGCCCTCACCCACCACACCTTCGTCGGCCACGTCGGCCAGGTCGCCGTACAGGACCCGGCCTTCTCCCCGGTCTTCATCACGCCCACCAACGCCCCCGGCGTGAAGCTGCTCTGCCGCACCTCCAACGAGTACCGCGCGGCCGTCCTGGGCAGCCCCTTCGACTACCCCCTCTCCAGCCGCCTGGACGAGAACGACGCCATCCTCGTCCTGGACAACGTGTTCGTCCCCTGGGAGAACGCGTTCATCTACAACGACCTGGAGCAGGCCAACAAGTACAACATCCACTCCGGCTACCTGGAGCGCGCCTCCCTGCACGGCTGCACCCGGTTCGCCGTCAAGATGGACTTCCTCGTCGGCATGCTCTCCCGCGCCCTCGACGTCACCGGCGCCGGACAGTTCCACGGCGTGATGTCCCAGCTCGGCGAGGTCATCGCCTGGCGCAACACCTTCTGGGCCCTGTCCGACGCGATGGCCAAGAGCGCCGTTCCGTGGAAGGGCGGCATGATCCAGCCCGACCCGCAGTTCGCCGGCGCCTACCGCGTCATGAACCAGCTCGCCATGCCGAAGATCAAGAACATCATCGAGCAGGTCGTGGCGAGCGGCCTGATCTACCTCAACTCCCACGCCAACGACTTCAAGACCGAGGAGATCCGGGGCTACCTGGACACCTACCTGCGCGGCACCGGCGGCATCGACGCCGAGGAACGGGTCAAGGTCATGAAGATGCTGTGGGACTCCATCGGCACCGAGTTCGGCGCCCGCCACGAGCTGTACGAGATCAACTACATCGGCAGCAACGACGTGACGCGCCAGACCAACCTGTTCGGCGCCCGCGGCAGCGGCCTGCTCGACTTCTGCCGGGACTTCGCCCAGAGCGCCATGGACGAGTACGACCTGGACGGCTGGACCGTGCCGGACCTGCGCAACCCCGACGACGTCAGCATCCTCAAGCGCTGACCGTCCGCGGCTCCCCCTCGGCGGGGAGCCGCCCCCTCACCCGGCGGCGCCCTCCGCGCACGCCGCCGTGCTCTCACCCCAGTCGAGGAGGACCCGTGGCCACGGCGATCGACGCTGCCCACGTCACCTACGAAGCACCGGACCTCACGGTGATGGAGGAGTTCCTCACCGCCTTCGGCATGGTGCGCGCCGAAGGGAGCGACGACCGGACCCTGTACATGCGGGGGACCGGCACCCAGCACCACATCCACGTCACCCGCAAGGCCGCCAGGCAGCGTTTCGCCGGTGCCGCGATCGAGGTCGCCGACCACGCCGACCTGGTCGAACTCGCCGCACTGCCCGGCTCCTCGCCGGTCCGGGAGTCGACCGAGCCCGGCGGTGGCCACGAGGTCGTGATGCACACGCCCGACGGCGTCGAGATCCGGGCGATCCACGGCCGGCGCCGGGTGGAACCCCTCGCGGACCGCGAACCGTTCGTCATGAACAACCTCCGCGACAAGAACCGGGTCAACGCCCCCGTGCGCCAGCCCGTCGCCCCCTGCACCATCGCCCGCCTGGGCCACTTCGTGCTCCACGTGCGCGACCACGACGCGACCATGGCCTGGCTCACCGAGCGCTTCAACTTCCTCCCCTCGGACTACTTCGTCCCGCCGGGCGAGGAGGGGCCCGTCGTCGGCACCTTCGTCCGCCTCGACCTGGGCGAACAGCTCGTGGACCACCACTTCATGCTCGTCCTGCAGTCCGACTGGGTCGGCGTCCACCACAGCGCCTTCGAGGTCACCGACATGGACGCCGTCATGTCCTCGCACGACTACCTCGTCGGGCGCGGCTACTCCCTCGACGTCGGGGTCGGCCGCCACCTGCTCGGCAGCCAGATCTTCGACTACTGGAAGGACCCCTTCGGCTTCCGTATCGAGCACTACACCGACGGCGACGTCGTCGACCACCGGCACCGCCCCACCAAGTTCAACGGCACCGCCAGTGACACCACCCAGTGGGGGAACCGGCCGCCCCTGGAGTTCTTCCGATGACCACCACCGGCCCCGCCCCCGCCACGGCCACCACCGGCCCCGCCCCCGACGACGCCCTGCCCGAGAGCGTCCGGGAGCGGCTGATTCGGGCCGGCTCGGCCACCGTCGCCAACATGCTGCTCAGGCGGGGACTGCGCAACACCGTCATGGCCGGCGTCGTCCCGCTCGCGGCCGGCGCCCCGCCCATGGCCGGGCCCGCCCGCACCCTGCGGTTCATCCCGGCCCGCGAGGACCTCGACACCCTCGCCGGATACGCGAGCAGCGAGAACCTCCACCGGCGCGCGATCGAGGAGTGCCCGCCCGGCGCGGTCCTCGTGATCGACGCCTTCGGCTCCACGGCCGCCGCCTCCATGGGCGACATGATGGCGGCCCGGCTGCGGTACCGCGGCGTCGCCGGTGTCGTCACCGACGGCGGCTACCGCGACGCGGAGGCGATCAGGGCGACCGGCCTGCCCTGCCACCACCGGGGCAACGCGCCCAAGGCGACGCCCATCGCCCTGCACCCGGTCGCCCTCGACGAACCCGTCGGCTGCGGCGGCGTCGCCGTCTACCCCGGCGACGTGCTGCTCGGCGACGAGGACGGCGTCGTCGTCATCCCCCGCGAACTCGCCGCCGAGGTCGCCGAGGAGGCGGCCGACGCCGCCGCGTACGAGGAGTTCGCCGCGCTGGAGATCGCCCGGGGCCGGTCCCTGTTCGGACTGTTCCCCGCCACCCCCGAGAGCCGGCGGGAATACGACCAGTGGGTGGCCCGAGGCCGCCCCGGAAGGAAGTGAACGCGTGACCATCGACCCCGCGGCCCTGAAGTCGCTCGAGATCCTGATCCACGCCACCGACCTCAGGGAAGAGGAGTGGATCGACTACCCGGACTACGGGTTCCGCCAGTACTTCCTGCACAAGAACCCCGAGACCGGCGCCAGCATCGCCCTCCTGGAGTACGAGAAGGGCGGCACCATCCCCACCAAGCACACCCACGCCTCGAACCAGTTCATGTACTGCCTCGAAGGCGACTACGAGTACACCGACTCCGGCCTCCGGCTGCGCCCCGGCTCCTTCTACATGAACCCGAAGGACCACCCGCACGGCCCGACCCTGGCCCACGAGCGCAGCGTGCTGATCGAGATCTACGACGGCCCGCACTACTACGAGAAGCCCGAGTACCACACCGACGAGACCATCGGGGACTTCCTTGCGAAGGAGTGAGGCGCCCGTCCGCCCCGCCCGAACCCGCCGCCCGCACCCTGCCGTTGGGGAGTGAAGATGACCCAGACCACCACGAAGCTGTTCGACACCGACGAGGTGCTGGCCACGTTCGGCCTGCACGGGGTGCATTCCGGCACCTACGCGGACGCCCTCGGCTGGGGCGAGACCGAGGGCCGCCCGGTCATCGAGGCGCACTGCCCCGCCGACGGCGAACTCGTCGGCCGCGTCGCGGCCTCGAACGCCGACGACTACGAGGCGCTGGTCGCCGCCGCCGTGGAGACGCAGAAGAGGTGGCGGATGGTCCCGCCGCCCCGGCGCGGCGAATTCGTGCGCCGCATCGGCCAGTTGATCGAGGAGAACCTCGACGCGCTCGCCGCCGTGGTCTGCCTCGACACCGGCAAGTCCACGATGGAGGCCAAGGGCGAACTGCGCGAGGCCGTCGACATGTCCACCCTCGCGGCCGGCCAGGCGCGGATGCTCTACGGCTACACGCAGCAGTCGCAGCGCGCCGAGCACCGCATGTACGACCAGTGGCTGCCGCTCGGCGTCGTCGGGCTGATCAGCGCGTACAACTTCCCGGCCGCCGTGTGGGCGCAGAACGGCTTCCTGTCCGCGATCGCCGGCAACACGGTGATCTGGAAGCCGAGTCCCAAGGTGCCGCTCACCGCGATCGCCGTGCAGAAGCTGGTCAACCGGGCGGCGGCGGAGCTGGGCTGCGAGGGCGTCTTCTCGCTCTTCGTTCCCGAGGACGCCGACGCCGGACGGCTGGTGGCCGACACCAGGGTCGCCATGATCTCCTTCACCGGCTCCACGACCGTGGGCCGCAAGGTCGCGGAGGTCGTCGGCTCGACGCTCGGCCGCCGCTACCAGTTGGAGTGCTCGGGCAACAACGGCTGCATAGTCGACGAGACCGCCGACCTCGAACTCGCCGCGAAGGCACTGACGTTCGGCGTCCTCGGCACGACCGGGCAGCGCTGTACGAGCACCCGCCGGGTGATCGCCCACGTCAGCATCGCCGACGAACTGGTCGAGCTGATGAAGAAGTCCTTCGACCAGATCACCATCGGCGACCCCCGGGACCCCGGCACGGTCGTCGGCCCGCTGATCGACCGGCAGGCCGTCGAGGACTACCGCGAGGTGCTCGCCGCCGCCGAACGCGAGGGCGCCACCGTCGTCCACGGCGGGAAGGTGCTCGACAGGCCCGGCCAGTACGTCGAGCCGGCCATCGTCACCGGCGTCCGGCCGCACTTCGCCATCGCCCGGTCGGAGACCTTCGTCCCGATCGTCTCCGTCCTCACCTACGAGGAGCTGGACGAGGCCATCGAGATCCACAACGGGGTCGCCCAGGGCCTGGCCTCGGGCATGCACAGCACCGACCTGAACCACATCGAGACCTTCCTGTCCGCCCGCGGCAGCGACTGCGGCATCGTGCGCGTGAACATGGGCACCACCGGCGCCGACGTCGGCGCGGCCTTCGGCGGCGAGAAGGAGACCGGCGGCGGGCGCACCGCCGGCTCGGACGCCTGGAAGGGCTTCATGCGCCGCCAGAGCGTGTGCGTGAACTGGGGCGGAACCTCCGCCTGGGACAACCGGATCGACCTCTGAGGACGGCACAGCCATGAAGAAGGAACGTTTCATCTCCGACGCCGTGCGGGAACCGGCCGACCGGATGTGGTCGAACTGCCTGCGCGTCGACGACCTGATCATGATCTCCGGCATGACCGCCCGCGCCCAGGACGGCGAGTCGGTCCTCGGGGACACCGCCTACGAGCAGGCCCGGACCGTCTTCGGGAAGATCAGGCACCTGGTCGAGGCGGCCGGCGCCGTCATGGACGACGTCGTCAAGATGACGATCTTCGTCACGGACATGGGCGACAACGCCGAGGTGTGGAAGGCCCGCCAGGAGTTCTTCTCCGGCGACTTCCCGGCGTGCTCCCTGGTCGAGGTCTCCGCCCTCGCCAAGCCGGAGATCCTCATCGAGATCGAGGCCATCGCGGTGGCCGGTTGCAGCGCGGACTGACCGCTCCCAGCGACACCAGGCGTGTCCTGTTTCCCGCAGGCGGCCGTGGGCGCCCCAACTCACATGGGTAGGACCTCGTGACCACACACACCAAAAGACCCGGACCCAGCTCCACCGACTCCGCCCTGTCCGTCGCGGCGGAGGACCACGCCCTGGTCAGCGTGCCGGCGGCCGATCGCAAGAGCGGCTACCAGCTCGCCCTGAGCCCGGTCAGCGTGGCGACCGCGCTCGTCGTCTTCGCCATCGCGGGCTTCACCGTGGTGCTCGCCGGTTTCGCGGTGGGCATGCTCGTCGGCGCCCTCGTCGCGGGACTCGCCGTCTTCCTCGGCAGGTCCCTGGGACGGATGGCCTTCGAGACCGGCATGTCGAGCACCCTCACCTCCCGCTTCTTCGGATTCGGGCACATGGGCTCGGCGATCGGCTCGGTCATCTTCGCCTTCATGATCCTCGGCTTCCTCGCCATCGAGTCGGCCCTGCTCTACCAGGGCACCCTGCTCATGCTCGACCTGCCCGACAGCTGGCCCGTGCGCGTCCTGCTCTACGGCGCCATGACACTGCTGTGGATCGCGCTGGCCATCTTCGGCCTGAAGCCCGCCCTGCGCGCCTCCGGAGTCCTCACCGCCGTCACGCTCCTGGTCACGGTCTACATGATCGTGCACATCTACGTGATCGAGGGCGCCAGCCCCATGGACGTCTTCACCTACGGCGGCGTCGTCCCCGGCGGCGTCTGGCCCCGCTTCGAGGCCGCGTTCTCCGTGATGGGCGCCACGGCGGGCACGATCGCCCTGGTCACGACGGACTTCGCCCGGTACTGCCGGACCCGCCGCGACGTGACGATCCTGGCCGCCGCCGGACCGATCACCCAGAACCTCGTCATGACCGTCCTGGGATCGCTCGTGGTCATCGGCGGCATGCCGGAGGTCGTGCGCTACCTCATGGCCCACGACCCCGGCCTCGGCCCCGAGGCGGCCAACGCCGCGGGCAGCACCTTCGTCATGCAGAACACCGGCGCCTTCTTCGTCATCTTCGCCGGCTGGGCGGGCTTCGTGACCATCTACGCGGCCCAGGCGAAGGCCCAGGCCATCAACGCCTACTCGGGCTCGCTCTCCCTGGTCAACCTGGCCGACTCGCTCACCGGGAAGAAGCCCGGCCGCGCCGTGATGGTCGTCGTCGGCAACGTGATCGCCCTCGGCATGATCGCCGCGGGCATCCTGGAGCAGTTCAGCTCCTACCTCGCCTACCTCGGCGCCATGACGCTGGGCATGTGCGGCGTGATGATCGCCGACTACTACCTGGTCCGCCGCCGGCGCTACGACGGCTCCGCCCAGCGGGTGGAGAAGTGCAACTGGGCCGGCGTCATCACCCTGGTCGTCTCCGCCGTCACCGGCATCGTCCTCATGGCCACGGACGTCTTCGCCCTCGGCTTCCTCGTCTCCCTCGTGCTGGCCATCGCCCTCTACCCGGTGCTGCGCCGCCGGCTCCCCGAGGGCACCGGCACCACCTTCGTCGCGGGTGAGGAGGCCGCGGCCGAGGCCCACTGACCCCACGCCGGCGGCCGGCCCAGCGGCCGGCCGCCGGACCCGCCCCGGCCCGCAGGGGCCGAACCCACGACGTACAGGAGGTTCGGGATGACCGACATCATGTGGGACTCCGAGATCTACGAGAGGGCGCTCGACACGAAGCCCCTCGCGCCGAGCGACGCCGGCCCCCCGCTCGCCGACCCCCGCCGGCTCCGCGACACGCTGGGCAACTTCGCCACCGGCGTCGTCGTGCTCACGTACCGGTCCGGCGACAGCCACTACGGCGTCACGGTGAACTCCTTCACCTCCGTCTCCCTCGACCCGCCGCTCGTGCTCGTCTCGATGCAGCGGACCTCGCGGGCCCTGACGTACCTGCTGGAACGGCCGTTCACGGTCAACGTGCTCGGCGACGACCAGCTCGCCACCGCCCTCCACTTCGCCGGCAAGCCCCAGGAGGGGCACCTCGTCGAGTGGGCCGGCGACGACATCGCCCCCCGCCTCGACGGCTCCCTGGCGTACTTCCAGTGCACCCCCTGGGCCGGCTACGACGGCGGCGACCACGTCCTGGTCCTCGGCCGCGTCATGGCGTACGGCCAGCGGGACGACACCAGCCCCCTGCTCTTCTACCGCGGCCGGTGGAGCGCCCTGGCCCGCGAGGCCGACGGGGCCGAGCCGGGAAGGAGCCGGTCGTGAGCGGACACACGCACCCGGGCGCCGCCGACGTCGACGCGCTGCTGGCCCGGCTCGCCGCCATCGGGCCGCTGCTGCGGGAGGAGGCCCCGGAGAGCGAACGCCTGCGGCGGCCCACCCCGGCGGTGCAGGACGCGCTCCGCGACAGCGGTGTCTTCCGGCTGATGATCCCCGCCGAACTGGGCGGCATGGACGCCTCCCCGCTCCAGATCCTGCGGGTGACGGAGGAACTGTCCCACGCCGACGCCTCGCTCGGCTGGCTGGTGCGGGCGGTGGCGAGCGAGACCGCCACGGCCGCCGCCCACCTCGGTGACGAGGCCGTGGCCGAACTGTTCGGCGAGGGCCGCCACCCCCTGGTGGCCGGCCAGTCCACCTCCTACACCGGACACGCGGTGCGCGAGCCCGGCGGCTACCGGGTCACCGGCACCTGGCAGTTCGCCCCCGGCGTCTCCATGGCCACCCACCTCCACCTCGGGGTCACGGTCGAGGGCACCGGCGAGCGGCTGGTCTGCCTCGCCCCCCGCGCGGCCCTGCGGATCAGCGACACCTGGGACATGCTCGGGCTGCGCGCCACCGCGAGCCTCGACTACCGCGCCGAGGAGCTGCGGGTGGCGGACAAGCACGTCTTCGCCATCGGCCCGCACGACGTCCGGCGCGGCTCCGCGACACGCGGCCTCAGCCCCGCCCTGATGGCCGGACTCCAGCAGGCCGCCTGGTCCCAGGGGGTCGGCCGCCGCATGCTCGACGAACTGCGCGACCTGACCCGCCACCGGGACCCGGCCGGGGGCTCGCCGGTCACCAGCGACGAGTTCTTCGCCGAGTACGCCCGCCACTACTCCCACGTGCGCGGCACACTCGCCCTGCTCCGCGAGACCTGGCAGGAGAACGAGGCGACGCTCGCCACCGGACGGCCGCTCACCGACGAGCAGGAGACGATGTCCCGGCTCGCGTGCGGCCTGGCCACCCGGACCGCGCTGGAGATCGGCCAGTTGGTGCACCGCTTCGCCGGCGCCCAGGTCATGCGGGACGGCGCCCTCCAGCGCTTCTTCCGCGACAGCCACGCCGGCAGCCAGCACCGCGGCTCCTCGCACATCGTGACGCAGAAATGCGGGCGGATGCTCTCGGGCACCCTGCCCACCGGATCGCACTGGGGCTTCTTCGACCTCGTGATCCCCGAACCGGCCGCCGCCTGACAGAGACCCTGCCCCCGCGCCGCCGCCGTCCCGACGACGGCGGCGGCGCGGCACGCGGGGCGAGAGGAAAGGAACCACGTGAGACTGGCAACCGTGCGCACCCCCGAGGGGACCACCCACGCCGCCCGGCTGGACGGCGAGGAGTACACCGTCCTCCCCGGCCACGCCGACCTCGGCTCCCTGCTGGCGGACGAGGAGTGGCGGCGGATCGCCAAGGACGCCGAAGGACCCCGCCACCACCGCTCCGGCGTCGAGGAGCGGACCGTCGTGCCACGCCCCTCGAAGGTGCTGTGCGCCGGCCTCAACTACACCAGCCACATCCGGGAGATGGGCCGCGAACTCCCCGCCCACCCCACCCTGTTCGCCAAGTTCGCGGACACCCTGACCGGCCCCTACGACGCCGTGGAGGCCGTGGCGGAGGACCCGGAGATGGACTGGGAGGGAGAGCTGGCCCTCGTCGTCGGCCGCACCGCCCACCGGGTGAGCGAGGAGGAGGCCGGCGCCCACATCGCCGGCTACACCGTCGCCAACGACATCTCGATGCGCGGCTGGCAATACCGCACCACGGAGTGGCTCCAGGGCAAGATCTGGGCCCGCTCCACCCCGGTCGGGCCGGTGCTGGTCACACCGGACGAGTTCGACGCGGACACGGCGGTGCTGCGCACCACGCTCAACGGCGAGGTCGTGCAGGAACACGCCGTCGCGGACCTGCTGTTCAGCCCGGCCCACCTGCTGGCGTACGTGTCCACCATGGTGCCGCTGCACCCCGGGGACCTGATCCTCACCGGCACCCCCGGCGGTGTCGGCAGGGCCCGCACCCCGCAGCGGTACCTGGGGCCCGGGGACCTGGTCGCGGTGAGCGTCGACGGTATCGGCACGGTGTCCACGCCGATCGTCTGACCCGCGCCCGAAGACGGACGCCGTCCGCCCGGCCCGGCCCCGTGAGGCCGTGCCGGGCGGACGCGTCGTTCCCGGGGCGCCGGTCAGGCCAGCTTGATCCGCTGGAGGTCCTCACCGACCACGACCTTGCCGCCGTACCCCTTCTGCGCCCACTTCTTCCACTGCCGCGCGTCGATCGGGTTGCGGGCGACCTCGGAGATGTGCGACAGCACCAGCATGTCGACGCCGGCCCGCCGGGCGATCGGGCCGACCTTCTGCACCTCGACGTGGGACTGGAGGAGGTGGTCGACGAAGACCGCGGGCGCGTCGAGCCCCTCCACGCTGATCGCCTCGTGGACGAGGACGTCCGACCCCTTGGCGAGGCGGACCAGGTTGTCGCTGTACGTGGTGTCGCCGGAGAAGGTGACCGAACCGTGGTCGGTGTCGAAGCGGAAGGCGAAGGCGGGGAAGACCGGCCCGTGCGGCACCAGCACGGCGCTCACCCTGACCCGGTCGTCCTCCATCACCAGGAACGGCTTCATCGGCGGCGCGGTGTTCTCGAAGCCGGCGCCCACCTCGGGGACGCGGATCTCGTGGACGTCGGCGAGATCGCGGACGTCCTGGATGCCCATGTCCCGCAGGAAGACGTTGCTGCTGTACGCGTAGGCGGCGTGGCAGTCCTCGGTGAGCTGCCGGATGCCCGGCGTCGGGTTCTCCGGGCTGACCGTCGGCGCCTGGCCACCGCCGAACTTCGGCGGCAGCCCACCGGCCGGCCCCGGGCCGTAGACGGGCACCGGGCGGGTGATGTTGTCCTTCTCCTGGTTGGGGACGCTGCCGCCGAGCAGGAAGAAGTTGTAGTAGTCGGCGACGTGGTCGGCGTGCAGGTGGGTGATGAAGATGCCGCTCAGGGAGGACATCGTCAGGCCCGCGCGCACGTACTGGGTGGCGGCTGCACGCCCGCAGTCGATCACGTAGGTGGCCCCGTCGACGACGAGCGCGGTGGAGATGCCGGTCCGCAGCGGGTCGACGGGCGGGCCCGCCTTGGTGCCGAGCAGGACGAGGTCGAGCTTGCCCCAGCGGTTCCTGCCGGGCTTCCTGGCGGCGGGCCCGGTGCCGGGGGCCGCGGCGGCGGCCGGGGCCGCGACGCCGGAGAGGCCGACGGCCACCGGGGTGATGCCGAGGGCGGTCAGCACGGACCGGCGGCCGAGCCCGCCGCCGGTCTCCAAGGACGCTTCGCCGGTGCCGGCCAAAGGCGTGGCATCGCACAGGTTGCACATGGTCATCCGCCTTGGTGAGAGTGAGGGTGAAGGATGGTGAGGACGCCGTTTCGGGGAATCCGCCGGGCACCGGTGTGAGAATGCGGGGATCGCCCGGAGGTGCCGTCGGCGTCGAATCGCGGCGAAGACTGACACGGCTTTTCCGGCCGGAGCAAGAGGAGCGGGAAAGGCCGGTGAACCGCCGGTTCACCCGCCGTGGACATCCTCATGGAGGGCCGGCGGACCGGGTACACGCCTCTGAACTGGCGCTTTGGCCCGGGAGTTGAGAGGCGAGAGGCGACAGACCCCCTCTCGGTGTGACGCAGGTCACCGTCATGGGGTGTCGTTCCGGAATCGACGGCGCGGGGAATGAGGGCCTTTCCCATACACGTTCCCAGGGAAGGCAGCATAGAAATCGATATGGCGCCGGTCCTTTTCCGGACCGGATTCCGGAGGGAAAGCCGGGCCCGAGAATGCCGGTGGAGGCCCGGCCGCGCGCACGGACCTCCACCCCAGCGGCTCGGCCACCGTCCCCGGCGGCCGGCGAGGCGGTCAGAGCGTCCTCACCGCACCGCCGTCGAACTCGACGGCGCCGCCCACCACCGTGGCGCCCACGGTGACGTCCCGGATGCGGGACGGGTCGACGGCGAAGAGGTCGTCGGAGAGGACCACCAGGTCCGCGAGCATGCCCCGGGCCAGCACGCCCTTGTCGCCCTCCTCGCCGACCGCGTACGCCGACCCGTAGGTGTAGGCGCGCACCGCCTCCGCCACGGTCAGCCGCTCGTCGGCGTTGAAGACCTCACCGCCCGCGGTGACCCGGTTGACCATGTCGTGGATGTTCACCAGCGGGTTCCCGTCGGCGACCGGAGCGTCGGAGGAACCCGGCAGCACCGCGCCGGCCTCCAGCAGCGACTTCATCCGGTAGCACAGGCGGGCCCGCTCGGGGCCGAGCGCCCGCAGCATGCCGTCCCCCAGTTCCGAGACGAACGCCCCCTGCGGCACCGGCACCACACCGAGCCGCACCAGACGGGCCACCTGCTCGTCGCTCGCCACACCGAAGTGCTCGATGCGGTGCCGCGCGTCGCCCCGGGGCGCCCGGAGCTGGGCCGCCTCGAAGGCGTCCAGCGCGGCGTCCACCGCCGAGTCCCCGATGGCGTGCGCCGCGACGGACCAGCCGGCCCGGTGCGCGTCGACCACGAAGTCGCGCACCTCCTCCGCGGTGAACTGCATGAAGCCCTTGTTGGACGGCTCACCGTGGTAACACGTGTGCATCGCCGCCGACTTGCCGATCAGCGACCCGTCCGTGACGATCTTCACCGGCCCCAGCCGCATGCGGTCGTCGCCGAAGCCGGTCCGGATGCCCAGATCGAGGCCGAACCACTCGCGCGGGTTCCGGAACCCCTCCAGGTAGTGCAGCTTGGTGATGTACGGCATCAGCGTGGTCCGCAGCCGCAGCAGCCCCCGCTCCCGGGCGAGCTGGTAGGTGTGGACGTCGGACGGGGAGGCGCCGATCATCTCGTGGGCCCCGAGGCCCGGCTCGGTGACGCTGGTCAGCCCCTGCGACAGGGCCTTGTCCGAGGCCAGCCGCACATGGTCCAGGACCTCCTGCGTGGGCAGCGGCCGGATCACCGAGTAGACGAGCTGCATGGCCCGCTCCTGGAGCAGGCCCTCCGCGGTCCCGTCCGCCAACCGGGCCACGTGCCCGCCGTCCACGTCGGGCACGCCCCGGCCGTCCGCGTACCCGATCCGGCGGAACGCCTCGGTGTTGGCCACGCCCATGTGCCCGGAGACGTGCTCCAGCCACACCGGCCGGCCCCCCGCGGCCTCGTCCAGCGCGCGGGCGACCGGGTGGCCGCCGGTCTTGTTCTGGTCGTAGCCCGAACCGAAGACCCACTCGTCCGGACCGAGGCCGGCGGCCCGCTCGGCCACCGCCCGGTACAGCTCGTCGAGGTCCCCCACGGCCGAGGCGCGCAGGTCGAGCCAGGCCAGGCGGCGGCCCAGCAGATGGGTGTGGAAGTGCGCGTCGTGGAAGCCGGGCAGCACCGGGGCGCCGCCGAGGTCGTGAGTGACGGCGGCGCTCACCCCGTCCAGCTCCTCGTCCAGCCCGACGACGCGCCCGTTCAGCACCCCGAGGCGGGTGGCGGTGGGCCGGGCCGGGTCCATGGTCCGGATACGGCTGTTGACGAATATCGCGTCGATCTGCATGAGGACGTGCGCTCCTAGGGATGCGGGAGGTACGGAGAGAAAGGCGGGGGAGGTGGAGGGGCGGAGGGGCAGAAGGAGGAGGAAAGGCGAGGGGGAGGGGGAGCCGGCCGGGCGGGCTCAGACGGTCTCGGGGACCCGCGTACCGGACCCGGCGGAGCCGGACACCGCGGCGCGCTTCGCGGCCAGCCGGGCGAGGCCGAGGACACAGGCCAGGGTGACGACCAGCATCACGCCGTAGAAGATCCCGATGCCCGCCACGCCCGTGTTGATCAGCACGGTCTGGGCGATCAGCGGGGTCGCGCCGCCGATCAGGGACGAGCAGAGCTGGTAGGCGAGGGAGACGCCGGTGTAGCGGACGTTCGCGGGGAAGACCGAGGCCAGGAAGCTGGAGAGCATCGCGTAGTACAGGACGGTGCCGAGCGTCGGCAGGATCAGGCCCACCGTGATCAGCAGCGGGTTCGCCGTGGAGATCAGCAAGAACATCGGCACCACGATCAGCACCGAGAGCGTCAGACCGCCCGCCATGACCCGGACCGCGCCGAAGCGTTGCGAGAGCCGGGCCGCGAGCGGTTGCAGCAGGAACTGGAGCACCGCGATGACCAGCAGGATGTTGAGCATCGTCTGCCGGCCGACACCGAGTTCGGTGGTGGTCCAGGACAGCACGAAGGTGTTGTTGAAGTAGGCCGCGGCGATGCCCATGATGGACGCGCCCATGCCGAGGGCGACCACGCCCGGCGCGGTGCGCAGCACCTCCATGAGCGGCATCTTGACGACGTCGTCGCGCTCCTTGGCCCGCTCGAAGTCGGCGGACTCCTCGACCTTCAGCCGGATCACCAGGCCGACCACCACCAGGAGCGCGGAGAGCAGGAACGGCACCCGCCAGCCCCAGGTCAAAAACGCCTGGTCGGGCAAGGTGCCGACCAGCAGGAACATCAGCGTGGCCAGGATGGAGCCGGCCGGCGAGCCCTGCTGGACCCACATGCCGGCCGAGCCCTTCTTCTTCTCGGAGGCGTTCTCGGTCGCCATCAGCACGGCGCCGCCCCACTCGCCGCCGACGGCCAGGCCCTGCACGGCGCGCAGCAGCACCAGCAGGGCCGGCGCGGCGAAGCCGATCTGCCCGTAGGTGGGCAGCAGGCCGATGCAGAAGGTCGCCACGCCCATCATCACCAACGTGATGACCAGCGTGTTCTTCCGGCCCACCCGGTCGCCCATGTGGCCGAAGACGATGCCGCCGAGGGGCCGGGCGAGGAAGCCGACCCACATCGTGGCGAAGGAGGCGAGGACCCCGGCGCCGGGCGCGATGTCCGGGTAGAAGACCTTGCCGAAGACGAGTGCGGCGGCGGTGCCGAAGATGTAGAAGTCGTACCACTCGATGGCGGTGCCGACGAACGCGGCGGTCGTGGCTCTGCGGGACGACCGGGCGGAGGCCGACGGGGGAGTGTGGGACATGGGCGTTTCCTCGGAGATCAAACCTCACCACTGTGGTGCTTCGCCGCACACGGGTCGAGCGCGGCGAAACGAGGTTGGATGTATTCACTCCGCTGGGATATGCCCGGTCAAATAGAAGGAGTGCATGCCGGCTATGCCTGAACCGTATTTCCGCAGACAGTAGGGTGAAGATGAAACAGACGGTGCTCCAATACTTTTTGAACGTCGCCGTGCTCGGCAGCGTGTCCAAGGCCGCCGAACGGCTCGCGGTGACCCAGCCGACCGTCTCAAGGCAACTGGCCTCGCTGGAGAAGGAACTCGGCGCCCGGCTCTTCACCCGCACCTCGACCGGCCTGGAGCTGACCCCCGCCGGGCGGAGCTTCCTGCCCGCCGCCCGCGACATCCTCACCCGCATGGAGCGGGGCGCCGAACTGGTGCGGGCGGTGGACGTCGGCCGGCACTTCGGCATCACCGCGGTGGCCCCGACGACCACCATGCACTACGTCCTGTGCCCCTTCCTCGCCCAGACCGGGGCACCCCTCGTCGACGTCCGCGACACCGTCCCCGACCTGGTCTACGGGCAGGTGTCGGACGGGACCGCCGACATCGCCGTCAACTCACGGCCGGCCCCCGTCGAACTCACCGAACGCCGGCTCGCCGAGGTGCCGCTCAACGTGCAGGGCCCGCCCGGCGGACCCTGGTCGGGCCGGGAGGAGATGGAGCTGCGGGAACTGCGCGGCCGGCGCGTGGTGATCCCCGGCCGGGGCAGCGCCGTGCGCGCGGTCTTCGACGCCGCGGTCCGCCGGTCCGGGCTCGACGTCACCGTCCGCGAGGTGACCAGCGCGCCCGTCGCCCAGGCCGCGGCCCGCGCCGGACAGGGGCCCGCCGTCATCATCGAACCGGTGCGCTTCGGCCTGGACGGCGCCCGCCTCACCCTCGGCGGGAAACGCCTGACCATCAGCCTCTACGCGGCCTGGGACCCCGCCCACTACGCGGCCGGCGAACTCGCGGCCTTCGCCGAGCGCCTCGCGGAGTGGAGCACCGACACCGTCTCCGAACCCCTGGCCTGGCCCGCCGGGTCCCACTGACCGCGACGGCCCCCTCACGCCTCCGCGAGCAGGCCGTCATAGGCGTCGGAGCCGCGGCGGCCGGTCATGAAGGCGACGAAGTCCGCGACGAACGCGCTCCGCGCGTAACTCACCCCGGCCTCGGCCATCTCGCGCCGGAAACCGGTGCGGAACAGCGTCCGGTACTCCTCCTCGTCGATGGTCCCGTTGCCGTCCCGGTCGGTGACGTCGAAGAGGACCTCGGCGACCCGGATCAGCGCGGGCCCGGCGAGGGAGGGCACGCCGGCGGCGTACTCCGCGGCGCTCACCCGGCCGTCGCCGTCGGTGTCCAGCGCCTGCTGGAGCTCCCGCCACCAGAGCGCGAACGCGTCGTAGAGCCGGGTCTCCTCCGGTTCGTCCAGGTCGAGGCGGCCGGCGACCTCGCGGGCCATCGCCGCCAGATCGGGCCAGTCCAGATGGCCGTCGCCGGTCTGGTCCAGCACCGTACGGAAGAACTCCTCGGCATCGCGCCCCACACCGCCCGGCGCCCTCTCCTCCGCCTCCGGCGGCAGCGGGGCGAGCAGCCGCAGCAGGGCGCCGGCCCGCTTGAGCCCGTCGCGCACCGCGGTGACCGCGCGGGCCCGGGGATCGTCCCCGTCGGGGGAGAGCAGCAGCAGTCCGGCGAGGCCGTCCGTACTGCTCCAGCCGTCCGGCAGGAAACGGGCCAGACCGACGGCGAGGTACGCGCTCTGGGCCAGCGCCTGCCCGCCGGGCACGTCCGGCAGCCCGGCCCGGCGGCGCAGGGACTCCGGCAGCGAGGCGATGGTGATCGCGCCGATCACCGGCCCGGCCAGCGACCGGCCCGCCGCCCACAGGGGCGCCAGCTCCTCCAGGACCGGGGGAGCGGGCAGGTGGTCGAAGAGCTTGTAGAGGATGACGCGCACCGCCTCGGTGCCCTCCAGCTCCTCCTCCACCACCCGGTCGAAGTACGGCCAGAACTCCTCCACCGTCGCCGGAAGGTCGTCGTCCGCCCCGCCGAGGACCGCCAGATAGGCGCGGAACTCGGTGTACAGCCCCCGCAGGGTGGCCTGGTCGAGGGGCTGTCCGCCGAGCCGGCACATGGTGACCGTGGTCTCGAACAGGGTCGCCACCACCCAGGCGCGGGCCCCCGGGTCCATCGCGTCGTACGGACGGCCCTCGGCGTCGGTGCCCCGGATGCGGGCGTGCAGCCGGTTGAGGCGCGTCGCCTCCCGCTGCCGTACCGCCTCGTCCGCGCCGAACATCCGCTGGAGGCTGAGGAAGGTGTTGCGCAGCCGCCGCCAGGGGTGCGTCACGAAGGTGGAGTTGCCGGCCAGCGCCGCGCCGACCTGGGGGTGTGCCGCCTCCAGGACCGTCGCCCGGATCATGGCGAGCGCCCAGCGCGGGTCGTCGAAGAACCGGTGGAAGTGCGATCCCGGTCCGAACAGGGGCGGCCCCTCCTCCTCGGGGGCCGACGGGCCGGGCGCGCGGTCGTCCGCCGGGGCCGAGGGGCGGGGGACACGGGGGCCGGGGTACGGGGCGCGGCTGTCGGTCACGTCTCTCCGTTCGCGTGCGGTGCGACGCCGCCGAAACGGCGGTCGCGCTGCCGGTAGGTGTGCAGGCACTCCACGAAGTGCGCCGCCCGGAAATCGGGCCAGAGCACCGGGGGGAAGACGAGTTCGGCGTACGCGACCTGCCAGAGCATGAAGTTGGAGATGCGCTGTTCGCCGGAGGTGCGGATGACGAGGTCCACGTCGGGAGTGTCCGGGAAGGGGAGGTGCGCGGCGAAGGTCCGCTCGTCGACCGCCTCGGGCGGCACGCCGGCCCGCAGCAGGGACCGGGCCGCCTCGACGATGTCCCGGCGTCCGCCGTGGTCGAACGCCACGGTCAGCGTCATGCCCCGGTTGGCGCCGGTCAGCAGGGTCAGGTCGGCGAAGTCGCGGGCCAGCGGCGCCGGGACGCGCGAGTCCGACACGCCGAGGAAGCGGCAGCGGACGCCGCGGGCGTGCAGCAGCGGCGCGTGCTTGCGCACCACCCGGCGGACCAGCAGCATCAGGGCGGCGATCTCGTCGCGCGGCCGGCGCCAGTTCTCCGTGGAGAACGCGTACAGGCTCAGCCACTCGACCCCCGCCCGGCGGGCCGCCTCGATCACCTCGATCACGGTGGCCTCCGCCGCGCTGTGGCCGGAGCTGCGCGGCAGGGAACGCCGGCTCGCCCAGCGGCCGTTGCCGTCCATCACGCAGGCCACGTGGCGCGGTACGCCGCGCTGTGGTGCGCCCCGCAGCGGTGCGCCGGCCGCGGTGGGGTGCGCGCCGGGCTCGCCCGGTGCCGCGCCGGGCGCGGCGGCGACGGTCTCGTCCGTGCTCAGAAAGGCCCCCTTCTCCGTTGCTCGTTCCCCGGCCAGCAGAGTGCCGGTACGGCCGCCCCGGCCGCGCGGAACTCGGCCGCGTTCACTCCTTCGGGGAGAGCAGGGGGCGTGTGCGGAGAGCAGGGGGCGTGCGGGCGGCGTGGGGCGGTGGGCCCCGCGCCGCCCGGGTACGGCTCGCGCCGTCGGGGGCCGGCGGGTCAGCAGCCGCCGCAGTTGTAGTAGGTGACGTCCCAGTGGTTGCCCTCGTCGGCGTAGACGTTGCCCGAGGCGGACTGCCACTGCTGGGCGCCGTCACCGCGTACGCCGATGTAGCTGAAGCTGTTCTTGACGTAGTTGTTGAGACAGGTGGACTTGCCGAAGTCCAGCTTGTAGCCGTTCCAGTGCGAGTAGGTGCCCGAGGCGTGCCCGGTCTCGGTCCCGCCGGTGATGTTCAGCGCGCACCCGCTGGCCCGCTTGAGCGTCTGGGCGCCCTGCGCGGTGGCGAGGTTGAGCTGCTCGAAGGAGGTGCAGGTCGAGGTGTTGCGGTCGGAGCAGTTGCCCGAGGACGACCAGGTGACGCCCGCGTCGCGGAACATGGATGTCGCGGTGGCGTGGCTGATCTTGGTGGCCGCGGCGGCGTCGCCGGCGCTGCCGAGGACGACCGCGCCGGGCGCCGCCACCAGGGCCAGCGCCGTGACGAGCGAGCGGATGCGCGTGCCCCGGGAGCGCCGTGAACCGCGCACCGCCGTACGGGGGGAGAGCGGGGCCGTGGAAGACGTCATGGGAACCTCCATGCGTGCGTCATGCTGCCTGTGGGGTGGTTGAGCATGAGGTGCGAGACGATGGTGCCCGAGGTCTACGCGCGTACGCCAGAGTGCCTCACCCCCCATTTCGCCGACGGCGACCTCTGCGGCCCCCGCGCCTCGCCCGCCACCGCCCGAGGCCCGTCCCCTTTTCCTCCGTCACCGCCCGCGAGGCCCGTCCCCTTTTCCTCCGTCACCGCCCCGGACCCGGCTGATAAACTCGACGCCGGTCTCTTCGGCCGCTGTCGAGTGAGGAACGCGCGGACATGGTGGGTGACGACGACGTCATCGGGTGATACCCGGCCCTGACAGGCCACGGCGGGCGCGGAGAGCGCCGACGCGGTGGCCGTCTCGTCGTCCCCTTTTCCCCGCCTGCCGAGGCGCCGTCCCGGCCGCCTCCCTTCCCGCGAAGGCACCTCCATGTCCGACGCCCGCGTCGTCTGTTCCGGCCTGTCCTTCTCCTGGCCCGACGACACCCCCGTCTTCGACGGCCTCTCCTTCACCGTGCCGTCCGGCCGCACCGGCCTGGTGGCCCCCAACGGCTCCGGCAAGTCCACCCTGCTCCGGCTGATCGCCGGCGAACTGCGGCCCACCGCCGGCTCCGTCCGGGTCTTGGGCACGCTCGGCCACCTCCCGCAGACCCTGCCGCTCACCGGTGACCTCACCGTCGCCGAGGTCCTCGGCATCGACGCCGTCGTCCGCGCCCTCGACGCGGTCGAGTCCGGCGACGTGGCCGAGGAGCACTTCACCGCCATCGGCGACGACTGGGACATCGAGGAGCGCACCCACGCCCAGCTCGACCGCCTCGGCCTCGGCGGACTCGCCCTCGACCGGCGCCTGGACACCCTCAGCGGCGGCCAGACCGTCTCCCTCGGCCTCGCCGCCCACCTCCTGCGCCGCCCCGACGTACTGCTCCTGGACGAACCCACCAACAACCTCGACCTCGACGCCCGCCATCGTCTCCACGACGTCCTGGACGACTTCACCGGCTGCCTGCTCCTGGTCAGCCACGACCGCGCCCTGCTCGGCCGCATGGACCGCATCGCCGAACTGCACGCCGGTGAACTACGCATGTACGGAGGGGACTTCACCGCCTACGAGGAGGCGGTGCGCGCCGCGCGGGAGACCGCCGAGAAGAACATCCGCACGGCCGAAGCCGAACTGCGGCGCGAGAAACGGGAGATGCAGCAGGCCCGTGAACGCGCCGAACGCCGCGCCCACAACGCCGCCCGCAACCTGGGGAGCGCCGGTCTGCCCCGGATCGTCGCCGGCGCCATGAAGCGCGGCGCGCAGGAGTCCGCCGGACGGGCCGGGCAGACCCACGCCGCCCGGGTCGGCGATGCCAGGGCCCGGCTCGACGAGGCGGAGCGGTCCCTGCGCGACGAACAGCGCCTCGTCCTGGACCTCCCGGAGACCGACGTGCCCGCCGGGCGCACCCTGGTCCACGGCGAGGGGCTGCGGGTGCGCCGCGGCGGACGCGACCTGTTCGGCGCCGAGGGCGTCACCCTGTCCGTCCGGGGCCCCGAGCGCATCGCCCTCACCGGCCCCAACGGGGCGGGAAAGTCCACCCTGCTGCGCCTGCTGCACGGCGGACTCGCCCCCGACGCGGGCGAGATCCGGAGGGCCGACGGCCGCGTCGCGTACCTCTCGCAGCGGCTCGATCTGCTCGACGAGGAGCGGACTGTCGCGGAGAACCTCGCCGCCTTCGCGCCCCGGCTGCCGGAGGCCGAACGGATGAACCTGCTCGCCCGGTTCCTCTTCCGCGGCGCCCGCGCTCATCTGCCGGCCGGCGTCCTCTCCGGCGGCGAACGGCTGCGGGCCACCCTCGCCTGCGTCCTGTGCGCCGAACCCGCCCCCCGGCTGCTGCTCCTGGACGAGCCGACCAACAACCTGGACCTGGCCGGCACCGCCCAGCTCACCAGCGCCCTCGGCGCCTACCGCGGGGCGTTCGTGGTGGTCAGCCACGACGAGCGGTTCCTCGCCGAGACCGGCGTCGTGCGCCGGCTCCGGCTGGCCGACGGCCTGCTCACCGAGACCGGCCCGCCCGCGAACTGACGGGCCGCCGCCCCCGTGCGCCGACCGGCCGCCGTCCCGAGCACGGACGGACCGCCGCCCCGCGCACCCACCGGGTACGCGGGGGCGGCCGGGGACGCTGTGGTCGGATTCCGGCCAACGCGGCGAGCCTGGCACACCGGACGGGGCGCCCGATATATCCCTATCGGGTGCCCTGCCGTCCCTCCGTCGCCCCGCTCCGCGAGACCGTGTGACCACGCTCGTCCTCGCTCACTTCGCGCTGGCCCTGTTCGCCGCGCCCCTCGTGCGGTGGTGCGGCACCCGGGCCTTCCTCGTCCTGGCCCTGCCGCCCGCCGCCGCCACCGCCTGGGCGGCCGGCCGCTGGAGCACCGCGGCGGCGGGCGGCGCCGACACCACCGTGTGGACCTGGCTGCCCGACTACCACGTCGACTGGGCCCTGCGGCTGGACGCCCTCGCCGAGACGATGGTGCTCCTCGCCGCCGGAGTCGGCTGCCTCGTCCTGCTCTACTGCGTCTCCTACTTCGACGACCACGAGCCGGGCCTCGGCAGGTTCGCCGGGAACCTGCTCGCCTTCGCCGGGGCGATGCTCGGCCTCGTCCTCGCCGACGACCTCGTCCTGCTCTACGTCTTCTGGGAACTGACCACCGTCTTCTCGTACCTGCTGATCGGCCAGAACAGCGAACGCAAGCAGAACAGGCGCAGCGCCCTGCAATCGCTCACCGTCACCGCGCTCGGCGGACTGACCATGCTCGTCGGCTTCCTGACGCTCGGCCAGGCCGCCGGCACCTACCGCCTCTCGCACATCCTCGCCGACCCGCCGCCCGCCTCCCCGGCCCTGACCACCGCCATCGTGCTGATCCTCGTCGGCGCCCTGACCAAGTCGGCGATCTGGCCGTTCAGCCTCTGGCTGCCCAACGCCATGGCCGCCCCCACCCCGGTCAGCGCCTACCTGCACGCCGCCGCGATGGTCAAGGCCGGCATCTACCTCGTGGCCCGCCTCTCCCCCGCCTTCGCCGACGTCACCCCCTGGCGGCCCCTCCTGCTCGTCCTCGGCGCACTCACCATGCTCCTCGGCGGCTGGCGGGCGCTGCGCCTGCACGACCTGAAACTGGTCCTCGCCTCCGGCACCGTCAGCCAGCTCGGCTTCCTCCTGGTCCTGGCCGGGTCCGGAGGCTACGACACAGGGCTCGCCGCCCTCGCCATGCTCCTCGGCCACGCCCTGTTCAAGGCCCCCCTCTTCCTCGTCACCGGGATCGTCGACCACGCCACCGGCACCCGCGACCTGCGGCGCCTGTCCGGGGTCGGGCGGCGGCTGCCCGCCGTCCTCGCGGTCGCCGTCCTCGCCGGGCTCTCCATGGCCGCCGTACCGCCGCTGCTCGGCTTCGCCGCGAAGGAGGCCGCCTTCCAGGCGCTGCTGGCCGGCGGCACCGCCGAACGGTGCGCGCTCGCCGCGACCGTCGCCGGATCGGCGCTCACCACCGCGTACACCCTGCGGTTCCTGTGGGGTGCCTTCGCCCGCAAACCCGGCGTCCCCGACACCCCCGCCCACCGGGTGCCGGCCGCCTTCCTCACGGCACCCGCCCTGCTCGCCCTCGGCTGCCTCGGCCTCGGCATCGGCGCCCGCTCGCTCCAGGGGCTCCTCGGCGCGTACGCCGCGCAGTTCCCGGTGCCCGCGCACCCGTACCACGTGTCCCTGTGGCACGGCGTGGGCACCGCCCTGCTCCTGTCCGCGGTGGCCTGGACCGGCGGTGTCCTGCTCTTCCTGGGGAGCGACCGCGTGATCCGCGTCGGCACCGCCCTCGCCTGGCGCAGCGCCGACCGCACCTTCGGCAGGCTCGTGCTCGGCCTCGAACGCACCGCCCTGCAGTGCACCGGGTTCGTGCAGCGCGGCTCCCTCTCCGGGTACCTGGTGACGGCCCTCGGCGTGGTCCTGGCCGGGCAGATCGCCGTCCTCGTCGCCGACGAACCCTGGGCCGGCACCCCGGCACCCCACCTGTGGGACACCCCCGTCCAGGTCGGCGTCGCCGCCTTGACCTGCGCCGCCGCCCTGCTCTGCCTCGGCGTGCGGCGCCGGATGAAGGCCGTCGTGCTCGCCGGGCTCACCGGCTACGGGACCGCGCTGCTCTTCGTGGTGCAGGGCGCCCCGGACCTGGCGCTCACCCAGTTCTGCGTGGAGACCGTCTCGATGATCGTCTTCGTGCTGGTGCTGCGCCGGATGCCCGTCCACTTCGAGGAGAGCTACAGCTCCCTGCGGCGGGCCCTGCGGATGCCGGCGGCGCTCGCGGGCGGGGCCGCCGTCGCCGTCGTCGTCTGGATCATGGCCGGGCACCGGCGCGGCCCCACGGCGGGCGAGGCGATGGTGGCCGAGGTCGCCGACCACGGGCTCAAGGACGTCGTCGCCACGATCCTCGTCGACCTGCGCGCCTGGGACACCATGGGGGAGTCCGCCGTACTCGCCGCCGCCGCGATCGGCGTGACCAGCCTGCTCTACCTGCACCGCCGCACCGACGCCGAACCGCCCGCGGCACCGCTGCCCGGGGACCGGCCGGAGACGGCGCTCAGCACCACCTGGAGCCTGACCGCGCACCGGCTCGCCGGACTGCCCAGCGGCGACGAGGGCGCCCCCGAACGGACCTGGATCGCGGGCGGCGCCACCCTCGCCCCCGAACGGCGCTCCATCGTCCTGGAGGTCGTCGCCCGGCTGATCTTCCACCCGATCCTCGTCCTCTCCGTCTACCTGCTCATGTGCGCCGAGAACCTGCCGGGCGGCGGCTTCGTCGGCGGACTCGTCGCGGGCGTCGCCTTCATCACCCGCTACCTCGCCGGCGGACGCCACGAGTTCGCCGACGCCGCGCCCTTCGCCCCCGGGCTCTTCACCGGGCTCGGCCTGACCCTCTCCACCGGCGTGGCGCTCGGCGGGCTGGCCCACGGAACGGTGCTGCACGGCTGGACCTGGCACGGCCGGCTCCCCGTGTGGGGCGAGTCCCACCTGTCCACCTCCGTCCTCTTCGACTGCGGCGTCTACCTGCTGGTGCTCGGCGTCGTCCTCGACATCGTCCGCGCCCTCGGCGCCCGTATCGACCGGCACATCGAACGGTCCGCCGCCCACCGCGCCGGACGCCCCGAGGGCGGTGTCGCGTGACGGTGAGCCTGACGCTCCTGGTCACCGCCGCCGTCCTCAACGCGGTGGGCGCGGTACTGCTGCTGACCCGCTCCCTGACCCGCATCCTGATCGGCGCCGTCGTGCTCGGCAACGGCATCAACCTGCTGGTGCTGGCCTCGACCGGCCGGGCCGGCTCCGCCCCGCTGCTCCACCCGCACGTCATCCGCAACCGGCTCACCGACCCGCTGCCCCAGGCCATCGCGCTCACCGCGATCGTCATCACCCTCGCCACCACCGCGTTCCTGCTCTCCCTGGCCTACCGCAGCCACCAGGTCACCGGCTCCGACGAGATCAGCGACGACACCGAGGACCGGCTCGTGGCGCTGCGCGCCGACGTCCTGCGCCGGCGCAGCGAACTGCGCGCCCGCTACCGGCAGGCCCGCACCGGCAGCGGCTCCACCGGCGACGAACGCGCCCGCTACCGCGCCGGACGCCGCCGGCTGCGGGAACGGATGCGGGAGGAACGCGCCTACCAGGCACGGGCGAGGGACGTCTCCGGAAACCTGTGGAACGACATCCTGGGCGCCGACCCGGAGGACTACCGGGTCGGCGCGGAGCGGGGTTCCACCGACGCGGCGGGCCGCCCCGGCCCCGCCCCCGCCCACGACGCCGGGCCCACCAACGACCCGGAGGAGACCGGCCGGGAGCCGGACGGGGACCAGGACGCGCCCGGCGCGGAAGGCACCGGGCGGCCCGACGGCCCCGACGGCCCCGACGACCCCGGCCAGGAAGGACCCAGGTGAACGCGCTCGTCCCCCTCCCCGTCCTGCTGCCGCTGTGCGCGGCGGGCCTCGAACTCGCCATGGGCCCGCGCTTCCAGCGCGCCCAGCGGTTCGTGAGCCTCGCCGTGCTCGGCGCGGTCCTGGTGCTCTCCGTCGCCCTCATGGTGGCCGCGGACCGGCACGGCCCGCTCTCCGTCCACCTCGGCGACTTCGCGCCGCCGCTCGGCATCACCCTCGTCGCCGACCGGCTGGCGGGCCTCATGCTCACGGTCTCCAGCGCCGTCACCCTGCTCGTGCACCTGTACTCGCTGGGCCAGGGCATGGCCGACCGCGACGACGAGACCCCCTTCGGCGTCTTCCACCCCGCCTACCTCATCCTCGTCGCCGGGGTCTCCTGCACCTTCCTCTCCGGAGACCTCGTCAACCTCTACGTCGGCTTCGAGATCATGCTCGTCGCCAGCTTCGTGCTGCTCACCATCGGCGGCACCGCGACCCGCGTCCGCGCCGGCTCCACGTACGTGATCATCTCGCTCTTCTCGTCGATGCTGTTCCTCGTCGCGGTCGCCATGACCTACTCGGTGGCGGGGACGGTCAACTTCGCGCAGCTCGCCGGGCGGCTCCAGGAGGTGCCGGTGGGGGTGCGGACCCTGCTGGAGGCGATGCTGCTGACCGTCTTCGCCATCAAGGCGGCGGTCTTCCCGCTCGCGGCCTGGCTGCCCGACTCCTACCCGACCGCGCCGGCCCCGGTCACCGCGGTCTTCGCGGGCCTGCTCACCAAGGTCGGCGTCTACTCGATGCTGCGTACGGAGACCCTGCTCTTCCCCGGCCACCGCCTCGCCGCCCCGCTGATGCTGGCCGCGCTCGCCTCGATGGTCGTCGGCATCCTCGGCGCGGTGGCCCAGACCGACCTCAAGCGGGTGCTGTCCTTCACCCTCATCAGCCACATCGGCTACATGGTCTTCGGTATCGCCCTCGCCGGCCGCGACGCGCTCAGCGGCGCGATCGTGTACGTGGCCCACCACATCACCGTGCAGACCACCCTCTTCCTCGTCGCCGGGCTCATCGAGCGGCGCGACGGCACCACGGAACTCACCCGCCTCGGCGGCCTGGCGAAGTCGGCGCCGCTGGTCGCCGTGCTCTTCTTCGTACCGGCGATGAACCTCGGCGGCATCCCGCCGCTCTCCGGTTTCCTCGGCAAGCTCGGCCTGATGCGGGCGGGCGTCGAGGACGGCGGCGGCTGGGCCTGGGCGCTGGTGGCGGGGGCCGCCGCGACCAGCCTGCTCACCCTGTACGTCATGGCGAAGGTGTGGAACCTCGCCTTCTGGCGCGAGGCCCCGCCGGGCGCCGCGGGGGAGGGGGTCGTCCTGGAATCCGCCGAGGACGACGACAGCGGCGACGGTGACGGTGACGGTGACGGTGACGGTGACGCGGGCGGGGGCGAGGGCGAGGGCGGGAGCGAGGGTGACGACCGTGACAGGGACGCCCGTGGCGACCGCGACGCCGGTGGCGAGCGCGGGGCCCGTGGCGACCGGCGCCGCCGCGGCCGGCGTCCCGCCCCGGCCGGCGCGGTCGTCGCCGCGGGCCTGCTGGGCCAGTCCATCACCACCACCACGCGCCTGCCCTGGCCCATGCTCCTGGCGACCGGCGCCGCCGTCGCCCTCGGCCTCCTCTACACGGTGCTGGGCGGCCCCCTCACCACCTTCACCGGGCACGCCGCCGCCGAACTCCTCGCCCGTACCCCCTACATCGAGGCGGTGCTCGGACCGTGAGCCACACCGTCAGGAACTTCTCCCCGCGCCGCCGCCGCGTCCCCGACCTGCCGCTCATCGCCTGGCTCACCGTCATCTGGGTCCTGCTGTGGGGCACGCTCTCCTGGGGCAACCTCGTCAACGGGGTGATCGTCGCCCTCTGCGTGAGCCTCGCCTTCCCGCTGCCCGCCGTGGAACTGGGCCTGCGCCTGCACCCCCTGGGCATCCTGCGGCTCCTGGTCTACCTCGTGTACGACATGGTCTCCTCCAGCGTCGAGGTCACCCGGCAGATCCAGGCCCGGGGCCCCTACCCGGCGGCCGTCGTCGCCGTACCGCTGCGCTGCCGCGGCGACCTCATGCTGACCGCCACCGCGGTCGCCGTCTCCAACGTCCCCGGCGGCTCCGTCATCGAGGTGCGCCGGGCGACGTCCACCGTGTTCCTGCACGTCCTGGACGCCGACGACCCGGGCGCGGTCGACAAGGCCAAGCGCTCCGTGTGGCGGATGGAGGAACTCGTCGCCGGGGCCTTCGGCACGGCGGCGGACATCGAACGGGCCCGCGGCCCCGTACCGGAAGGGAACGGACCGTCATGACCACCCTGCACACCGTCGAGGACGCCCTGCTGGTCGCCTCCGTCGTGGTGATCCTCGTCGCGGGCGCCCTGCTCCTCTACCGCATCTGGAGGGGCCCCTCCATGCTGGACCGCGCCGTGGCCCTCGACGTCGCGGCGGCGCTCATCATCGCCGGGATCGGTGCCAAGGCCGCCCTGAGCGGCGACCCCTTCTACTACCCGGTGATGCTCGTCCTCGCCTTCCTCGGCTTCACCGGATCGGTGGGCATCGCCCGCTTCATCGCCGTACGCGACCGGCCCGCGATCCGCCCGGACGGCACGGAGGAGCACCGGTGAACCCCTGGCTGGAGGCGGCCGACCTGCTCGGCGCGGTCCTGCTGCTGCTCGGCTGCGTGCAGTGCCTCATCGGGGTGATCGGCATGGTCCGCTTCCCCGACGTCCTGACCCGCTCCCACGCCGCGACCAAACCCCAGACCATCGGCGTGCTGCTCGCCCTCGCCGGGGTGACGCTGCGCCTGCGCGATCCGATCGACCTGGGCACGCTCGGGCTCATCGTCTTCTTCCAGTTCCTCACCAGCCCGGTCGCCTCCCACCTGGTGGCCCGCTCCGCCTACCGCACCGGGCAGACCGGCAGCCGGGGCCTGCTCCGCGACGACCTGGACCCGCAGCTCAGCGAGGGCGACGAGTGAGGGGGGCGCCTTCGTGCGACGGAAGAGATCACATCCCGTACGGGAATGACGGCGAGCGGCGGCCCTGTTGCAAGGTGTCATGCAGGAAACCACCGCACGGCCACCGGCTGCCCGCATGCCGCTCGCCGTCTACGTCCTCGGACTCTCCGTCTTCGCGCTCGGCACCAGCGAGTTCATGCTCTCCGGCCTGCTGCCGCCCATCGCCGACGACCTGGACGTCACCATCCCGCAAGCGGGCCTGCTGATATCGGCGTTCGCCATCGGCATGGTCGTCGGCGCCCCGCTGCTCGCGGTGGCCACCCTCAAACTGCCCCGCAAGACCACGCTGGTCGCGCTCATCTCCCTCTTCGGCCTCGGCCAGGTCGCCGGCGCCCTCGCGCCCACGTACGCCGTCCTGTTCACCTCCCGCGTGGTGAGCGCGCTGGCCTGCGCGGGGTTCTGGGCGGTGGGCGCCGCCGTGGCCATCGCCATGGTGCCGCGGACCGCGCGGGCCCGTGCGATGGCCGTGATGATCGGCGGCCTGTCCATCGCCAACGTGCTCGGCGTCCCGGCGGGCGCCTTCCTCGGCGAGCACCTGGGCTGGCGGTCCGCGTTCTGGGCGGTGGGCCTGGCGTCCGCGCTCGCCCTCGCCGGGGTGGTGGCCCTCATCCCGCGCATCCCGCTGCCCGAGCGCCCGCCCCGGCTCCGGGGCGAACTGGCCATCTACCGCGACCGCCAGGTCTGGCTCTCCATCGGCGTGACCGCGCTCGCCGCGGGCGGTGTCTTCTGCGCCTTCTCCTACCTCGCGCCGCTCCTGACCGACGTGGCCGGGCTGGCGGACGGCTGGGTGCCGACCGTGCTCGCGCTGTTCGGGCTCGGCGCGCTGATCGGCACGACCATCGGCGGCCGGGTCGCCGACGCCCATCTGTTCGGCGTGCTGCTCTCGGGCATCACCGTCTCGACCGTGCTGCTGGCCGTGCTGGCGCTGACCGCGTCCAGCCCGGTCGCCGTGGTCCTGCTCTCCTTCCTCCTCGGCGTCTCCGCCTTCTACACGGCCCCGGCGCTCAACGCGCGCATGTTCAACGTCGCCGGCGCCGCGCCCACGCTGGCGGGCGCGACGACGACCGCCGCGTTCAACCTGGGCAACACCGGCGGACCGTGGCTCGGCGGCACCGTGATCGACGCGGGCCTCGGCTTCGCCTCCACCGCCTGGGCGGGAGCGGCGATGACCGCGGTGGCGATCGTCCTCGTCGTCGTCTCGCTGAAGCTGCACAGCCGCTCCCGCGTGGTCACGGGCAGCGTCGCCGCGGCGCCGGCCGCGACGGAGGCTCTGCGGCGGGCGTGACACCGGCCGGGTGACGGGCCGCGTCAGGTACGGGGGCCGGGCCCTGCCTCGGACCCTCAGGAGCCCGGCCCGCCCGAGGGGGAGCGGGCGTCGGGGGTCCCGTCGACACCGGATGCCGGGCGCCCTTCGCCGGGGCCGGTGTACCGCGCGGCCGGGGCCCCGCCGTCCGGCGTCGGGCCGTCGTCCGGCGTCGAGCCGTTGTCCGGCGCCGAGTCGCTGTCCGGCGTCGAGCCGTCGTCCGGAGGGGCGCCGTCCGGTGGGGCGCCGTCCCGTCCGCCGCCGCGGAGGAGGGCGGCCACCGCGCCGAGCGCCGCGACCCCGGCCGGCACCAGCAGCAGCGTCCGGTCGGAGACGGCCGAGCCCAGCGCCGAGATCCGCTCCTCCAAGGCGAACTCGGCGTCCGTGCTCAGCGGCGACGGCAGCGCCGCCGCGCCGTCGAACACCAGGAAGGCCACGCCGAGCAGGACGAAGAGCGCCCCGCCCACCGCCGAGGTGCTGTGCACCGTCACGGGCCCGAGGGCCACCGCCCGGCCGCGCAGCCACGGCCGGCGCCCGAGGTCGAACCGGTCCCAGAGCAGGGCCAGTACGAAGACCGGCGCCGCCATGCCCAGCGCGTACACGGCCAGCAGCACCCCGCCGCGCACCGGGTCGCCGTCGAGCGCCGCGACGGTCAGCACACCGCCGAGGATCGGCCCCGCGCAGAACCCGGCCAGTCCGTACACCGCGCCGAGCGCGAAGACCGACAGGGCCGAGCCGGAGCGCCGGGCGCCCGCCGCGCGCGCCAGCTTCCGGGAGCCGAAGCCGAACCCGGCGGCCTGCGCCGCGCCGAGCGCGATCAGCGTCCAGCCGCCCACCGTGATCAGCAGGTCGCGGTGGCCGTGGAAGAGCCGGGCGGCGAACGAGCCCGCCACGCCGAGCGGGACCAGGGTCGTGCACAGCCCGGTGTAGAAGACGCCGGTACGGGCCACCAGGCGGGTCCGCCCGGTGAAGGAGTAGGCGAAGAACGCGGGCAGCAACAGCGCGCTGCACGGGCTGAGCAGCGCCAGCAACCCGCCGAGGAAGGCCACGAGCAGGCCGACGTCGCTCACTTCCCGGCCGCCTCGGCCGCTCGGGCCGCCGCGTCCACGGCCGCCTCGAAGGTCTCGGTCGGCTGCGCCCCGAGGATCGGCCGGCCGTTGACGAGGAACGCCGGGGTACTGCTGACGCCGAGGCCGTACCCCTCGTACGCGTCCCGCTCGACGGCCGCCCCGGCCTCGTCCGACTCCAGGTCCGCGCGGAAGGCGTCGAGGTCGGGGACGCCCGCCTCGCGGGCCATGGCGACCAGCTTCTCGGCGGCGAAGGCACCGGAGTTGCGCTCGCGCTCGGTGCCGTAGACGACGTCGTGGAACTCCCAGAACCTCTTCTGGCGGCCAGCGGCCCAGCCGGCGCGTGCCGCGCGGTCGGACTCCTCGCCGAAGACGGGGTAGTTGCGCCACTCGATGCGCAGCACCCCCTTCTCCACGTAGGAGCGCAGCAGCCTCGGCTTGGTCTCGCGCGCGAACCGGCCGCAGAAGGGGCACTGGAAGTCCGAGTACTCGATCATCACCACCGGGGCGTCGGCCCGGCCGACCGCGAGCGGGTCGGAGGCGTCGCGGCGGGCGAGGGCGAGCAGGCTCTCGTCGGCCGGCCCCGGGTCGGCCGGTGCGGTCCCGGCCGTCGCGGCGTCGCGGCGCGTCGTGTTCCCGTCGCCGGAGCCGTCCAGCGTGAGGGCGAGGGAGGCCGTGAGGGCGGCGGCGAGGAGCACCGCGACGGCGGTGTACGTGCGGCGGCGACGGGAGGGGGAGGGCGTGGATGCGGTCATGGGAAGGAAACCTTCGAACGTGTCGGACGAACGTGTCGGACGGTCGTGTCGGGAGAGACGCGGGCGGAGCGAGCGAGTGGCCGGGCCGCGCGCTCAGGCGGCGGGCACGACCGGGCACGCGGCCTGCGTGGAGAGCCGCCGCAGCGCCGCCTCCGCCAGCAGGGCGAGGGACAGGAGGGCCACCAGCGGCTGGAGGGGAGCCCAGTAGGCGAGGGCCCCGGAGGCGCCGAGCAGCACGAGGACGAGCTTGTTGCAGACCGGGCAGCCCACGGCGAGGAACGACAGCACCCCGCCGACCGCGCCCAGCCGCCCGGCCCGCGCGTCGCCCAGGCCGGCGGTGCCGGCGTCTTCCGGGACCGGCGGGCGGACGTAGGTGCTCAGCACGAGGCCGGCCAGGACGGAGGTGAGGGCCAGGGCGGGGTGGTTCCACCACTGGACGGGGACCGAGCGGGCGAAGAGCGGGTTGGGGACCACGGCGGTGGGCACGCCGACGGCGACGGCCGTGGCCAGGGCGCCGAGGCCCGCCACCCACCACTGTCCGGCCCGCCACGCGCGCAGCGACCGGCCCGCCCGGACGAGGGAACGCCGGGAAGAGGACATGCGGACGAACTCCGTTCACGCGGAAGCGGAAGAGCGGGAGAGGCAGGACGAGACCGCGCGGTCCGGCCTACAGCCGCAGAACGGAGGGGGAGGGGGATGCCGGGGGCGGCGCCGGTCCGGCCGAGGAGGAGCCCGGTCCGCCGTGGGCCGTCGTCGGGGCCGTCAGGGGGTCCGGCTGGAGCGGGGAGGGGACGAGCGGCGGGTGCGCCCCGGCTTCGGCGCGCTGCGCGCCGTGGTCGGTGACCGCCTTCTTGCCGCAGGGCGCGGCGTCGTCGTCCCCCGCGGGCTCCGCCTCGGCCGCGGCTCCCTGGACCGGTGCCGAGTGCGACACGGTCACGGTCGAGGACGCCGGGGTGACGGGGGCGGCGGAGTCGTGGTGGGCGGCGCGGGCCGACACGCACACCACGGCCACCACGGCGAACAGCAGCGCGAACACGCCTCGCAGGGCGACCCTGGTCGCCACGAGGTCCGCCGCTCGCCGCATTCGTACCGCCCGCCTTCCCTGTGGAGGTCACGCCACGATAGACGACGGGCCCGCGCCCGGCGACGACCGGGCCGTCCGCCGGACGGGCGGCGCGCGCCGGGTCAGCGCAGCAGGAGCTGGACGATGGCGAAGCTGCCGACGACCACGATGAAGATCCGTAGCGCGAACGGCGGGAGCCGGCGCCCCACCTTCGCGCCGATCTGCCCGCCGATCGCCGAGCCGACGGCGATGAGGACGACGGCCGTCCAGTCGAAGTGGGCGACGAAGAGGAAGAAGAGCGCCGCGATGGTGTTGACGATGGCGGCGAGGACGTTCTTGACGGCGTTGAGGCGCTGGAGGGAGTCGGTGAGCAGCATGCCCATCAGCGACAGGTAGATGATCCCCTGAGCCGCCGTGAAGTAGCCGCCGTAGACGCTGGCCAGGAGGATGCCGCCGAGGAGGACCGGCCCGCCGTGCGCGCGGGCGACGGTGCCCTTGCGCTCCCGGCGCCGCTGCACCCGCGCGGAGATGCGGGGCTGGAGCACGACGAGGACGAGGGCGAGCGCGACCAGCACCGGGACGATCGTCTCGAAGGCGGTCGCCGGGAGCGTCAGCAGCAGCACCGCGCCGCAGAGTCCGCCGGTCGCGGCGATGGCGCCGAGCCGCAGCACCAGGGGCCGCTGGCCCTTGAGTTCCGCGCGGTAGCCGATGGCGCCGCTGACGGACCCCGGGATCAGGCCGAGGGCGTTGGACACGGTCGCGGTGACCGGGGGCAGCCCGGTGGAGAGCAGCACGGGGAACGTGATCAGCGTTCCCGAGCCGACGATGGTGTTGATCGTGCCCGCGCCGATCCCGGCGGCGAAGACGGCCAGTGACTCCCAGATGGACAACGCCATCTCCTTCGTGTTCGGTCAGATGCCTCCCCGCCATGAAGGTCGAAGGGCTCACCGATCATGCACGAGCCGGACCCGCCCGGACGGCCCGGGACGCCCGCACGTGGCGCATGCCACACCCCCTGGCCGGGTCGCGCCCGCCGTGCCCCGGCGCCGCGCCTTGCTCCGTCGTCCCGCCGCGCTCCGGCGACACCACGCGCTACGGCAGCACCCCGCGCCCCGGCGGCACCACGCGCTACGGCGTCCCCGCCGGGGTCGCCGCCACGGTCGCCGCCCGGTGCCGGAGCGTCGCGGCGAGTGTGCGGTGCGCCCGGCGCTCGGTGCGCAGCAGCCGCTCCTCCGGCAGGGCGCGCTGCCACCACTCGCCGGCCGCCGTGTCGGCCGCGTCGCGCAGCTCCACCAGCCCGGCGGTGAGCCGGTGGCGGGCACCTGCCAGCTCGGCGGCCGACCCCGGGACGGCCGACAGGGCCCGCTCGGCCTCCCCGGCCGCCAGGTCGACCGCGGTCAGCGCCCGCTCCAGCCGGCCGCCGGTGCGGCGGCTGGTGACGAGGACGGCGGCGAGCATGCCCACCGCGACCCCGGCCACGGTGTCCAGCACCCGGTCCGTGATCAGCTCGCTGACCGGCCGGACGGCGCCGAACTCGGTGATCAGCAGTGCCAGCGGCGTCACCGACACGGTGCCGAGCCAGTAGTTGCGGCTGATCAGCATCTCGTTGCAGAAACTGAACGCCACGCACAGCGCCGCCAGGGCCACGATCCCGGTCCGGGCCAGCGGGACGACCGCCGCGAAGACCGCCACCCCGCACAGGTTGCCGACCGTGCGCTGGAGCACCCGGTGCCAGGTCAGGGTGACGTTCGCCTGGTAGATCGAGGCGGCCGAGACGATCGCCCAGTACGGGTGGCCGACGCCGAGCGCCAGCCCGGCGTACCCGGCCAGGGCGCAGCCGACCGCGCAGCGCACGGCGAGGGGGAGCAGGGGTGCGCCGGGCGTGAGGAACCGGCGCGACGCGCCCGTGCGGCGCCGGTCGCGCCGGGCCCGGCGTTCGGTGTCGATGCCGAGGAGTTCGGCGTCGCCGCCCGCCGGGACCGCCACCTCGGGCAGCGGTCCGTGTCCGCGCACCTGGCGGGCCCAGGCGCGCAGTCGCGCGGGGCCGGTCCCGCCGGGCGCGGCGACGAGCGCGTCCTCGGCGCAGAGCACGAGGCGTTCCAGGGTGCGCCGGACCGGGGTGCGCCTGCCGCCCGCCGACAGCGACTGCCAGGCGCCGTGCACGGCGGAGGCGGCGGCGTGCCGGGCGCGGGCGCGCGCGGGCTCGTCCCCGGCGTCGAGGAAACCGGCGGCGGCCTCCAGGGCGCGCGCGGTGGCCCGGCGCTCCGGCCCCTCACGCCGGACCAGGGCGGGGGCGAGGGTGACGAGGCCGCCGACGACTCCGGCGCCGAGGGTCAGGGCGAGGTGGAAGGGGATGTCCGAGAGCCGCTGGGGCAGGAAGAGCGTGCCGGAGGAGACGAAGACGAGGATCGTGTGGCCGGGCGGGCCGATGCGGGTCGCGTCGCAGACGGCCTTCTGGACACCGGCGAGGAGGGCGGCGAGGGCGATCAGCACCGGTACGTCGTCGACGAGGGCGGCTCCGAGCAGCGCGGCTCCCATGCTCGCCGTCATGCCCGCCACCACCCCGGCGGTGGCCCGGACCCGGGCCGCGTAGGGGAGGTGGTGGGCGTACAGCGCGCAGAAGGCGCCGGGCATCACGTACATCGCCAGGCCGGTGCGGCCGGTGAGCAGCAGGGGGGCCAGGACCAGGGCGACGGCGACCGCGACGCTGGTGGCGGGCTTGAACCAGATGTCGGAGGGCCGGTTCACCCGGAGCACGCCGGACAGCGGGAGTCTGCGGACGGGAGGCTGTCGGGTGGCGGATTCCGGGGCGGTGCTGGTCATGGAGACCGATTTTAGCAGGTGTTTTACTAGTAAACGAATGTGCGCGGAGCGTGGCCCGTGAGCGGTGGGCGTGCCCAGGCGTGCTCCGAGGCGGTCACCGCAGGGCGGCCACCACCGCGTCGCTCGCCGAGCACCACACCTGGCGGGCCTGGCCGAAACCCTGTGCGAGCAGCGTCTCCAGATGCCAGGCCGTCGTCGTGGGCCGGTCGCGCGGGGGCCCGTCCGGGCGGGGCTGCCGGGCGTCGCCGAGCAGCGCGAAGCGCCGGGCCGCCGCCTCGGCGAGGAGCGGATCGCGGGCCGCCTCCCGCCACCAGCCCGCCCAGTCCAGGCGGCCCCGCTCGCGCTCCCGCTCCCGCCGCTCGGCGTGCAGCGCGCCCAGGGCGGCGTTGATCCGGGGAGCGGAGGCGTCCTCCATATGGTCGGCGTTGAGGAACACCCCGCCCTCGCGGACCACGCCGGCCAGCGTCCCGTACAGGCGGCGCAGCGGCTCCGTCTCCAGCCAGTGCAGCGCGGTGGCGGTCACCACCGCGTCGTACGAGGGGTGGGGGAGGCGTGCGGGCCACGCCGGGTCGGTGAGGTCGGCCTCGACGAAGGCGACCCGGTCGTCCCCGGCGAAGTGGCCCCGGGCGATGGTCAGCAGCGCGGGGTCGAGGTCCAGGCAGGTGCTGCGGGCCTCGGGGAGCCGGCGCAGCAGGCGGTCCGTGACGCTGCCGGTGCCGCAGGCCAGGTCGAGGACGCGGGGGGCGCGGCCCGCCACCGCCTCCACGGTGTCGGCCATGACCCGGAAGCGTTCCTCCCGGTCGGGCATGTACCACTCCTGCTGGCGGTCCCAGCTCCGCTGCCAGCGCTGCCAGCGCTGCCAGTGCTGCCGCTCGGACGCGGCGGTGGTCGTCGTCATGGGCGTGCCTTCCTGCGGGGGGCCGGGCTTCCGCGACGGAGGACACGCTATTGCACACGGCTCGCAGAAAGGTCCCGCGCCTCACCGCGTTCACCCCCGGGTGGGGGCGGGCTCGGTGGCCCGCCCCCCCGGCGTGCTCAGCGCACGGACGCGTCCGGTCCGGTCCGCTCCGTCGCCTTCGGCGCGCACCGCTCGCCCGGCAGGAACGTCACCTGCGGGGCCCCGGTGCGCGGGTGGACCGCGACCTCGGCCGACACGCCGTACACCTCGGCCAGCAGCCCGGGGGTGAGGACGTCGGCGGGCGGGCCCGAGGCGGTGACCCGGCCCTCCCGCAGGACGTAGAGGCGGTCGCAGTAGTACGCGGCCAGATTGAGGTCGTGCAGGGCGACGAGGACCGTGGCGGAGAGCCGGCGCAGCGTGTCGAGGACGTCGAGCTGGTGCCGGATGTCCAGGTGGTTGGTCGGCTCGTCCAGGACGAGCAGCGAGGGCTGCTGGGCGAGCGCGCGGGCGATCAGGACGCGTTGCCGCTCCCCGCCGGAGAGCCGGTCGAAGGACCGGGCGGCCAGCGCGGTCCCGTCCACCGCGTCGAGCGCCCGGTCGATGAGCGCGCCGTCCTCGGCGGTGTCCCCGGCCAGCAGCCGCTGGTGCGGGGTGCGGCCCATGGCGACCACCTCGCGCACCGTCAGGTCGAAGTCGGCGCCGCCCTCCTGGACCACCGCCGCCACCGTGCGGGCCAGCCGGCGCACCGTCAGGGACCACACGTCGGCGTCGTCGACGCGGACGTGGCCCTCCCGGGGGCGCAGCACCCGGTAGACGGCGCGCAGCAGACTGGACTTGCCGCTGCCGTTGGGACCGACCAGGCCGATGGTCTCGCCCGGCCGGGCGGTCAGCGACACGTCTTCCACCAGACGGCGGGCGCCCGCGGTGAGGGTGACACCCTCGACGGAGAGACCGGCGGCGGTCACGCGGCACCCCCCTCCCGGTGCCGGCGCGCGTCCCGGCGCAGCAGCCACAGGAAGAACGGGCCCCCGCACAGCGCGGTGAGCACGCCGACCGGGATCTCCATCGGCGCGGCGACGGTGCGCGCGGCGATGTCGGCCCACACGAGGAAGACCGCCCCGGCGAGCGCGGCCGTCGGCAGCACCCGGCGGTGGTCGCCGCCGACCAGGAGCCGTACCACGTGCGGCAGCATCAGGCCGACGAAGCCGATCGGCCCGGCCGCCGCGACCAGCACGCCCGTCACCAGCGAGAGCAGTACGAACATCCGGGCCCGGAACCGCGCCACGTCCAGGCCCATGGTGGTGGCGGCCTCCTCGCCGGCCAGCAGCAGGTTGAGGTTGCGGGCCTGCGTCAGGAGGACGCCGACACCCACCAGCAGGGCCGCGCTCGGCAGGGCGAGGGTGCCCCAGTCGACGCCGCCGAGGCCGCCGAGGGTCCAGGCGAGCACGTGGCGGGCCTCGTGACCCCGGTCGGAGGTGAGCAGCAGCAGGTTGAGGACGGCGGTGAGCACCGCGGCGATCGCCACGCCGGAGAGCACCAGCCGTACGGAGGTGATGCGTCCGCCGGTGCGGGCGGTGGCGTAGACGAGGACCAGCGCGCCCAGCGCGCCCGCGAACGCGGAGACCGGCAGGGACGCCGGGCCGAAGAGGGAGACCCCGAACACGATCACCGCGACCGCCCCGAGGGACGCCCCGGAGGAGACGCCCAGCAGGTACGGCTCGGCCAGCGGATTGCGCACCAGCGCCTGGAGGGCGGTGCCCACCACCGCCAGCCCGGCGCCGGTCACGGCCCCGAGCACCACGCGCGGCGCCCGGACGTCGAGGACGATCGTCTCCCGGGCCCGGGTCCAGTCGGGCACCCCCCAGTCGGCGCCGAGCGCGTGCGTCACGATGCCCCACACCTGGCCGGGCGGCACCCGTACCGAGCCGATCGCCAGCCCCGCCGTGACGGAGGCCAGCAGCAGCACGACGAGGACCGCCACCGTCGCCGCCAGGCCCGTCCGGCCCGGGGGCCGGACGGGCACGGGCGCCGTGGTGGGTGTGCCGGGGGCCGGCGCCGTCACCGGAAGCTCGCGGGGTGCAGCCCGCGGGCCAGGTCCTCGACGATGTACGCGGAACGGACCCCGACCAGCGTCGCGGTCAGCGGCAGGACCACGAACCGCTTCTCGCGCACGGCGGGCACGTCCGCGAGGGCGGGCTGCGACAGCAGGAACTTCTTCTTCTCCTCGACGCTGCCGGCACCGGCGTAGTCGTAGATGGCGATGACCTCGGGCCGGCGCTCGACGACCTGCTCCCAGGAGACGTCGCCGAAGACCTCGTCCAGGTCGGAGAAGACGTTCTTCCCGCCGGCCAGCCGGATCAGGTCGGTGCCGAGGCCCTTGCCACCGGCGGTGAAGGCGCTCTTGTCGCCGCTGTCGTACACGAAGACGGGCACGGCGGGCGCGTCCTCGACCGCGGCGGCGGCCTTGTCCACGCGGGCGCCGAGGTCGGCGACGAGCCGGCCGGCACGCTCGGACACCCCGAAGATCCGGCCGATGACGCGGATCTCCTCGTAGGTGTCCTCCATCGTCACCTTGTCCCGGCCGCAGTACTCGCGGTTGAGGTGGGTGTCGATCCCGGCGTCCGCGAACGCCTTGCGGGAGCGGCCCTCCTTCTCCGCGAACGCGCTGCCGTAACCGCCGTAGACGAAGTCCGGTTCGGCCTCCAGGATCGCTTCGAAGGACGGCTCCCGCTTCGCCAGTTCGGGGACGGAGGCGAAGTCCTCGCGCAGTTCGGGCAGGACGGCGGAGTCGGGGAAGGCGGTTCCCACCATGCGGTCCTTCAGCCCGAGGGAGAGCATCAGCTCCGCCGGGTGCTGATGGATGGTGACCACCCGGGAGGGCGGTCTGTCGTACGTGGTCTTGACACCGCAGTTGTCGACGGTCACGGGGAAGCCCGCGGGGGCGGACGCCGTGGCCTTCGCGTCCTTGTCGGTGCCGGGCGAGGCGCCGCAGCCCGCGGTGAGCAGGACGGCCGCCAGGGCGAACGCGCCGGCGGCGCGGGCCGGGCGGCGCCGGCGGGCAGGGGTGGACGGTCGCGGGGCACGGGGCATGCCGGTATACACGTGAAGCCTCCTGGGGAGTCCGCGCTCCTCGGAACGGGCCCGCGACAGGCCAGTGTCCTGACTCCCGGATCGACGTTCCCCCCGCCTTCCCGCGCGGCGCGCAGTGGCATGTCGAAGGGTTGCACTCCCCGGTCACAGTGGCGGGACCGTGCCGGATTCACACCGGCTTCCTGTCTCCCGTCGCGGCGATGACCCGACGATCGTACGTTCTCCCAGGTGATGGGGGTGAGCCGGGACCGGAAATTCCCGCCCCCGGCCGGGAACCGGGAGCCGCCGCGGTCCGACTGCTCTCCGGGGGACGAGCGGGAGAGGCGGCGGAGGCCGGATGGGCGGACTGGACGTGCGGATGCGCCGGGTGGAGTGCCGGCACGGACGCGTCGAGGCGGTGCGCGGGGTGGACCTCGACATCGCGGCGGGCGAACGGGTCGCGCTGACCGGCACCAACGGATCGGGCAAGACCACCCTGGTCCGCGCGGTGCTGGGCCTGCACCGCCGGGCCGGCGGGGACATCCTCGTCGGCGGCCGGGACACCGCCACGGCCGCCGAGTGGGCGTGGCGGCGCCGGGCCTGCGCCTGGATTCCGCAGAAACCGGCGACCGGCCGCTTCCCCCTGCCCGCGCGCGAACTCCTCGCCGCCGGCGGCGCCCCCGAGGAGGCGCACCGGGCCGCCGCCCGGCTCGGCGTGGGAGCGCTGACCCGGCGCCCGCTGCACACCCTCTCCGGCGGACAGCTCCAGCGCATGTACCTGGCCCGCGCGGTCGGCTGCGTCGCCGCCGGCGCCGGGGTGCTCCTCGCCGACGAGCCCACGGCCGCCCTCGACTTCGCCGGTCAGGAGGAGGCCGCCGACGTGCTGCTCGCGCTGCCGGTGACCGTCGTGGTCGTCACCCACGACCGGGCCCTGGCCGAACGCTGCGACCGGGTGCTGGAGATGGCCGCGGGCCGGCTGCGGGAGGTGCGGTGACCCACCTCGCCGCCGCCGACCTCGGGCAGCTCCTCGACCTGATGCCCGTCCGCCGGGCCGGCCTCGCCCTGCTGCTCGCGGCGATCGCGCTGCCCGTCGTCGGCGTCGTGATCGTCGGCCTGGACATCATGCCGGTGCGGTTCGCCATGATGCACGTGGCGCTGCTCGGCATCGCCGTCGGGCTGCTCACCGGAATCGACCCCATGCTGTGCGCGCTGGTCGCCTGCGCGCTGGCCGGCGCGGGCGTCGCCCCGCTCGCCCGCACCCCCGACGGCCTCTCCGGCGCCATGGGCCTCCTGATGAGCCTCGCCATCGCCGCCGCCCTGCTGGTCCTGTCCGTCTCCGGCGTCAACGCGCAGGGCGCCTTCGCACTGCTGTGGGGTTCGATCCTCTCCGTCGGCGAGGGCGACCTGTGGCTGCTCGGCGCGCTCGCCGCCGTCGTCCCGGCCCTCTTCTGGTGGCGCCGCCGCGATCTCGCCCTGCTCCTGTACGACCGGGAACTCGCCCTCGCCTCCGGGGTCCGCGTCGAACTGCTCACGCTGCTGCTGCTCGTCCTGGTCGCGGTCTCCGTCGCCGGGGCGATCCGGCTGACCGGCGCCCTCCTCGTCGACGCGCTCACCCTGCTGCCCGCGCTCGCCGCGCGGCGCCTGGGCACCTGCCTGAAGACCATCACCGCCTGGGCCGTCGGCATCGGCGTCGCCGTGAACCTCACCGGGTTCCTCGTCGCGCTCAGCCTCGACTGGCCGCCCGGTCCCGTCCTCGTCCTCACCGCCGGGGCCGTCGCCCTGGCCGCCCACCTCGTTCCCGAACGGAGAACCCTTCCATGGCGCGCATCCGCGTCCGTACCCTCCCCCGCACCACCGTCCTCGCCCTGAGCACCGCGCTCGCGCTGTCGGCCACCACCGCCTGCGGCTCGACCGGGACGGGCGGTGAATCGGACGGGAAGGACGGTGGCCTCGTCGTCGTGGCCACCACCACCTGGGAGGGGGCCTTCGCGCGGGCCGCCGGCGCCGAGGACGTCCGGGTCATCGTGCCCTCCTCCGCGCAGCACGCCCCCGACTACGACCCGCGCCCCTCCGACCTCACCGCCGTCGCCGACGCCGACTTCGTGCTCTACGCGCCCTTCGAACCGTACGCGGCCAAGATCAAGGAGGCCGCCGGTTCGGACGCCGAACTCGTCGAGGTCGAACTCGACAACGACGCCGACAAGGTGAGCGCCGAAGTCACCCGCCTGGGAAAGCTGTTCGGCACCGAGGACTCCGCGCGGCGCTGGAACCGCTCCTTCATGACCGAGTACGGCGCCCTCCGCGGCGAACTGCGGGCGCAGTGGCCCGAGGACCGGGCCCCGGCCGTCGTCGCCCAGGTCTACACCGTGTGGGCGGCCACCATGGCGGGCGCCGACGTGCGCGGCACCTACGGACCCGACGCGGTGACGGCGAAGCAGCTCTCCGACCTGTCCGGGAAGAAGCCCGCGCTGGTCCTCGACAACGCACACATGACCACCGGCAAGGTGCTGCCCGACTCCGGCGCCCGCCAGGTGGACATCGTCAACTACCCCGGCACCGACCTGGACCTGATGACGGTCTACAAGGACGCCGCAGACGCCATCGGCCGCGCCCTCGCCTCCTGACGACCCGCGCCGAGGGGGCCGCCGGGAGCGTTCCCGGCGGCCCCGGCCGTGCGCCGCCGAGCGCTTCCCGGCGGCCCCGGCCGTGTGCCGCTCAGCCCGCCCGTGCGAACGGACCCTGGCCCGCGCACCGCTCCCGCAGCGCCGCCCGGTCCGGCTTGCCCGCCGGAGTCAGCGGCAACTCCTCCACCAGCAACAGGTGTTCGGGATGCCTGCCGCGCTCCAGACCCCGGCCGTCCAGGTGCGCGCACAGCTCCGCCAGCGACAGCGCCCCCGCCCGGGGCACCACGCAGGCCGCCAGCCGCTCGCCCATCAGCGCGTCCGGCACCCCCACGCACACCACGTCCCGCACCCCCGGATGCGCGGCCAGCTCGATCTCCACCTCGGCCGGGCTGATGTTGGCCCCGCCCCGGATCACCACGTCCTTCAGCCGGCCCACCACCCGCAGCGTGCCGTCCTCCCCGAGCACCCCGAGGTCGCCCGTGCGCACCCAGCCGTCCCCGGTGCGGTACCGGGCGTCCAACTCGGGCGCGGCGACGTAGCACAGCGGTGTCATGGGGCCGCGGGCGACGATCTCCCCGACCGCGCCGCGCGGCGCCTCCCGCAGCCCCGGCACGTCCGGGACGGCGATGCGGATGTCCGCCACCCGCGGGTCCGGGCGGCCCGCGACGATCCCGGGCCCCGGAGCGGCGGGCGGCCCGTCGGACAGGCCCGTGTGGCAGTTGACGCCGTCCGCCGACCCGTAGAGGTTGACGACCGGGCAGCCGAAGACCCGCCGCGCCTCCCGCGCCGTCGCCGCGTCCAGCGGCGAGCCCCCGACGACCACGGCCGTCGGCGCCGGGAACGGTTCCGCACCGCCCCGCGCGATCCGGTCCAGCACCATCCGGATCATCGTCGGCACGCCCAGCACATGGCTCGGCCCGTGCGCGGCGAGCGCCGCCAGCGCCGCGTCCGGCGTGAAGTGCCCCGGCAGCACCAGCGTGCCGCCGTGCCGCGCCAGCGTGACCGGCGTGCCGTTGCTGCCGAACGCGGAGGCCAGCGGCACCAGGAACAGGCAGCGCGGCGCCCGCCCGTCCGGCAGGAGCGAGCCGAGGAAGTTGCCCCGCCCGCCGGCCAGCGCGTTGTGCGAGTACGCCACCATCTTCGGCTCGGCCTCCGACCCCGAGGAGACCAGGATGCGGGCGGCGTCGTCGGGGTCCGGGCGCTCCGGCCGGAAGGCCGCCGGATCGCACTCCAGCAGCGCCGACAGCGCCACGGCCCCCTCCGGTACGGGCCCCGGGCCGGCGGCGACCACATGGCGCAGGGCGGGCAGTTCCCCCGCCGCCCCGAGGAGTTCGGCCGCGTGCCGGTCGCCGCGGTGCTCGGCGGCGGCGATCACCGCCACCGCCCGCGCCCGGCCCAGCAGCGACACCGCCTCCCGCCGTCCCCGCCCGGCCGGGAAGGGCAGCGCGACCGCGCCGAGCGCCGCCAGGGCGAGGTCGGCGGCGACGGCGTCCCGCCCGTTGGCGAGCTGCGCGCCGACCACGTCCCCGGGCCCCACCCCGAGCCCGGCCAGCCCGGCCGCCAGCCGCCGCGCCCGGTCGTCGAGCGCCGCGTACGTCAGCGCCCCCTCGGCGTCGACGAGCGCGGTCCGCTCCGGATGGGCGATCCGGCGGGCCCGGTACAGGCTGTACAGGTCCAGGTCGGGACAGGTGCCGTCGGCGGCCCAGGCACGGCGCAGCGCGGCCGGCAGCAGATCGGGCAGGTCCACGCTCATGCGAAGCTCCAGGGGGTCGGGACGGCGGGGGCACCGTGCGCGTCGCGCCCGATGGCCCCGGCCGCGAGCAGGCCGCTCAGGTCGGCGACGACCGGGACGGCGGGGACCCGTTCCGCGCGGAGCCGCTCCACAGCCCGAGCGGTGGACAGCCCCCGTACGTCGGGGAGTCCGCCGTGGCCCCCGGCGGGCGCGAGCCACCCGTCGGCGGTGCGCAGCGGGCGGCGGAACCCGGCGGGTCGGCGCGGATCGAGCCCCCGCGCCGCCCGCTCCCGGGCCGCCTCGGTGAGCACGTCGGCCGCGCCGAGCAGCGAGGAGTCCACCCGTACCCCGCTCCCGGTCCGCTCCCGCAGCAGCAGCCCGGCGAGGACCGCCTCCGCCCCGAGCAGCCCGCCGAGCACGTCGAGCAGCGTCATCAGCGACGGCGCGGGCGGCTCGTCCGCCGGACGCACCGCCTCGCCCACCCCCGTACGGGCTTGCACCATGAAGTCGGTGCCCATCGGCGCCCCCGGCAGCCGGTCCGCCCACCCGCTCGTGTACGCGTACACCAGGCCCGGGTTGGCCGCCGACAGGTGCTCGTGGTCCAGCCCGAGCCGGGCGGCCCGGCCCGGTGCCCAGTTGTGCAAAAAAACGTCCGCGGTGGCGGCCAGTTCCCGCAACCGCCGTTGACCGGCGGGGGACTTGATGTCGACCTCGACGGCCTCCTTGCCCCGGTTCAGCGCCAGCCACCGCGCGGACACGCCGGAACAGGCGGGCGGCATGCCCCGCAGCGGGTCCCCGCCGGGCGGCTCGATCCGCACCACCCGGGCACCCAGCAGCCCGAGCAGGTGCGTGGCCAGGGGCGCCTGGATGCGGCGGCCCGCCTCCAGCACCGTGAACCCGGCCAGCGGCAGCGCCCCGCCGAGCGCCTCGGCGCGGACCGGGTCCGCCGGGGGCCCCGGGGTCAGCGTCCACGGTGGCGCCCCGTCGTACTCGGCCGCCCGCCCGGCCGTCGACGCGAGCGCGCACACCTCGGCGCCCGAGACGTCCGCCGCCTCCCGAAGCCGCCGCCACGGCGTCGCCCGCGCCGCCGCGTGCAGGGCATCCGGCAGGGGAGCACAGGCGGTGGCGTAACGGAACTGGAAGGGCCGCCAGCCCCGGCGTATCGCCTCCTCGTCCGCGCCGACGGCCCGCCAGAACAGCGCCCAGGCCCCCGGATCGAGCGTCTCCAGCTCGAACAACGTGCCCTCCGCCGAGGTGAACGGCGGCCCGCCCGGGGCGAGTTCGGCCGCCTCCGGCTCCTCGGCCCCGGCGGCGGCCAGGTACTGCGAGACGGTGAGCAGCCCCGCGCTCCGCGCGTCGACGCCGACCCGCGTGAACCGGCCGTCACCCCGGGCCCGCGCCAGCAGCGCCGCGAGCAGCCCCTGCACGGCCAGAACACCGGTGGCCGTGGCCGCGTAGTCGACGGCGAGACCGCGCGGCCCGCCGTCACGGCGGCCGTGCACCGCCATGATCCCGGTCGCCGCCTGCGCCGTCGCCTCGTCCACGACGCCCTCGCCCCACGAGGTGACCGCGGTGACCTCGCCCTCCGGGCCGCCGAGGGTCAGGCGCGCGCCCTCCTCGCGCGGGGCGGCGGCGGTGACGTCCTCCGGGTGCCAGGAGGTGCCCGTGGCGGCGGGGGCGGGCCGCTCGGTCTCGCCCCGGCCGGGCACGGCGCCCAGCAGGTCCAGGTGCCGGGCCACCAGATCGTCCCCCGGGCCCCGTGGACCCGAGCGCTCCCACCGGAGCCCGTCGAGGGGACCGGCCGTCCGTACGGCGGCCGGTGTGGCTGGAGTCGCCATGCCTCTCCTTCCTTGACGCCCGGGAACCCGGGGGCGGCTGCCCCCGACCAGTTCCACGCAAGAGGGAGTCGGACGGCCGGTGGGCGGGGTTCCCGCCCCCGCCCGGAAAGTGAGGCAGCACCATGGACGAGACCGCCGGCACACCCGCGTGCCCGCCCGGTACCCGGGAGATCCGCGATCGCGTGGCGGCTTTCGTCCGCGACCGGGTGATGCCGGCCGAACCGCTCCTGGACGCCGGCGGACCACAAGCCGCCGAACGGCTGCGGGAGTTGCGCCGCGATGCTCGGGGCGCCGGCCTGTGGGCGCTGCCGCACCCCACCGCGCTCGGCGGCCGGGGCATGCCGCTCGGCGCCTACGCCCACGTCGCCGAGGCGGAGGGCGCCAGCGACCACGGACCGGCGGCGCTCGGCTCGGCCTCCCTGCTCGACGCGCTGATGCTGTCGCGGCACGGCCGGGGCGAGGTCCGCGAGCGGTACGCGGCCCGCCTGACCTCGGGCGACCTGCGCGCCTGCTACGCCATGACCGAACCGGACACGCCCGGCACCGACCCCTTCCTCACCGCGACCCGCGCCACCCCCACGCCGGACGGCGGCTGGCGGATCAGCGGACGCAAGTGGTTCACCAGCGGAGCCGCCGACGCCGACCTCGTCACCGTCCTCGCCCGCACCGACGGCGACCCACCGGAGCGCGACGGGCTCTCCCTGCTGCTGGTGCCCACCGACGCGCCCGGCTTCCGCCTGGTGCGGGAGCTGCCGGTGCTCGGGGCGGCCGGCCAGGGGGAGATCGCCCTCGACGGCGTCCGGGTCGGCCCGGACCACCTCGTCGGCGAACGCGGCCGGGCGCTCACCGTCGCCGCGGAACGGCTCCAGCTCGGCCGCACCCTGCGCTGCCTGCGCTGGCTGGGGCAGGCCCGGCGGGCCTTCGACCTGATGCGGGACCGCGCCGCCTCCCGCACCGGCTCCCGCGGACCGCTCGCCGGGCACCAACTGGTGCAGGCCCACGTCTTCGAGTCCCTGCTCGCGCTGCGCACCACCCGGCCCCTGGTCCACGAGGCCGTCGCCCGGCTGGCCGCCGGACAGGACGCCCATGTGGAGGTCGGCCTGGCGAAGGTCGCCGCCGCCCGCACCCTCCAGCAGGTCGCCGACGCGGCGATCCAGGTGCACGGCGCGGCGGGCCTCGGCCCCGACACCGCCCTGCCCGCCCTCTTCCGCACCGGCCGCGCGGCCCGCCTCCTCGACGGCCCCGACGAACTCCACATCACCTCGGTGGCCCGGCGCGTGCTGGGCGTGCGGGGTGGCGGGGAGCGGGGGAGCGGGGGAGCGGCGCGGGCGGCTGACCGCGCGTCAGGCGGCGTGGGGGCCGACGAGGCCGGTCAGCGCGGCGAGGGCGTACGCCAGGAAGAAGGTGCCCCAGACCAGCTCGTGGCGGGGCGCGGCGTCGGTCGCCAGGTCGTAGCAGCCGTCCAGGAGGCGGCCGTCGGGGGTGAGATGGTGACGGACCAGGTCGTCGAGGAGGTCGAGGGCCTGGTCACGGCGGCCCAGCTTGAGCAGGGCGACGGCGGCGATGGCGGCGGCGGAGGTGTCGACGGGGGAGCCGGTTTTCCCTTCGACGGCCGGGGGCACGGTCCGCCACGGGACGAGACCGTCGGCCACCGGGGCGAGGCCGGGGCGGCCCAGTCGGTGCACCGCGTCGGCGACGGTGTCGACGAGGGCTGTGGGGCGGGCCTGTTCTCCGACGGCCGGGGGCACGGTCCGCCACGGGACCGGGCTGTCCGCCGCCGGGGCGAGGCCGGCGTGGCCCAGCCGGTGCACCGCGTCGGCGACGGCGAGCAGCAGCCAGGCCCGGCCCCGGGTCCAGGTGGGCGGCGGATCGTCGCGCGGCACCCACCCGGTGGCCTCCTCGTACTGCCAGGACCAGACGAACGAGCCCTCGCCCGCGCAGAGTTCCAGATGGCGGCGCAGATGCGCGCCGGCCGCCGCCGGATCGACCGGGGCCAGCAGCGGTACGAGGCCCGGTACGCCGTCGACCCGGGCCAGCAGCCGGGGCCCGCCGAACGCCCCGCCCCACGGCACCAGGCCGAGCCCGGGATCGAACGCGGCCCGGCAGGCGCGTGCCGCCCGGTCCCGTAGCGCGCTCGCGGCGGGATGGTCGGCGAGGGCGGTGCCGTACCAGAGGATCAGGCCGCGCGTGGCCGTGTCGGCGTCCACCCAGGGGGCGAGCCGCGCGGTGCACCGGAGCGCGGCCTCGCGGTCGTCGCCGGAGCCGGTGTGCCGGGCGCGCAGCCAGAGCAGCCCGGCCCAGAAACCGCCGGTCCAGGAGCCCCGCCCGGTCGTCGTCCACCGGCCCCCGTCCGGACCGGCGAAGAGCGGGAACCGGTCGCCGGCCTCGGCCCGGGTCACGGCCACACGGTTCAGGACGGCCTCCAGCGCGGAGCGCGCCCAGGCGGGGGCGCCGGGGGCGGGGTGCGCTGACGAGGGCGCGGGGCGGGGCGCCGGGCCTGGTCCGGTCGACCGGGGTGCGGGGCTGGGCGCCGGGCTCGGTCCGGTCGACCGGGGTGTGGTGTCGGCCTTTGGCGCGGGGTGGGCCGGTGGCAGTGGGCCGGTGGCCTTCGCGGACCGGCGTAGGCCGTCGGTCTCCGGGCCTGGTCCGGTCGACCGGCGTGTGGTGTCGGCCTTCGGCGCGGGGTGCGTCGGTGGCAGTGGGCCGGTGGCCTCCGCTGACCGGTGTACGCCGTCGGTCTCCAGGCCCGGTCCGGTCGACGCGGGTGCGGTGGCGGCTTCCGGCGTGGTCCCCGCCCGCTCGGGTTTGCCGCCGCCCTTCGCTGCGCCGCGTATCCCGTCGCCCTCCGGTGCCGGTGCCGGTCCCGGCCGTCCGGACGCGTCCCCGTCCTCCCGGTGTCCAGGCGTCCCGGTCACCGGTGGGCCGCCGCCCGGCGGTCCCGTACCGACCACGCCACCGCCACCGCGCCCGCCGCCGCGAACTCGGCGGCCACCAGCAGCCAGCCCGTCCCGTACCGGCCGGCCGAGGCCGCGAGGCCGAACAGGGGCGGGCCGAGGGCGAACCCGGCGAAGAAGCCCGCCGACACCAGCGCCGAGTCCTGACCGGCCCGCCCCGGTACCGCACGCTGCAACACCAGCACCATCGACACCGCGTTCGCCGACACCGCGAAGACCCCGACGGCCACCGCCGCCACCCAGGCCAGGGCGGGCACCGCCGCCGACGCGGCCAGCAGCAGCGCCGCCCCCACCGCGCCCGCCGCCAACAGCCCCGGCAGCCGCGCGGCCCGTTCCGGCCGGTCGGCCAGCCGGGACCAGCCGATCCGCCCGGCGATCCCCGCCACGCCCAGCACCGCCACCAAGGCCCCCGCCGCCGTGGCACCGAGGCCCAGCTCCCGCGCCCCGTACAGCGCCAGATACGTGTTGACGGAGGCGATACCGCAGCCCAGCAGCAGCGAGAAGCCCGCCAGCCAGGCGATCATGCCGCGCGGCACCCACGACGCCGCCGACGCCTTCGGCGGGGGATCGGCGGGCAGCGTCAGGGCCGCCCACAGCGCCGCCGCCACCGCCGCGGCGGCGGCCGTCCACACCGCGGGCCGCCACCCGGCCGCCGAGGCCAGCGCCGCGAGCGGCAGCCCCGCGGCGAACGCGCCGAGCTGCACGCCCGACTGCTTCGTCCCGGTCACCGCGCCGCGCCGCGCCACCGGGACGACGGCCAGGATCGCCTTGTTGGTCGCCGGGTTGGCCAGCGCCTGCGGCAGCCCGCCCAGCGCCACCGCCGCCAGCAGCACCCCGGCCCCCGGCGCGGCCCCGATCAGCGTCAGCGCCGCGGCCGAGGCGAGGAGCAGCCCGACCAGGCACGTACGCGGCCCGAACCGGTCCACCACCCGCCCACCGAGCGGCGACAGCAGCGCCGCCGCGCCGAAACCGGCCGTCGTGGTCAGCCCGAGCGTCGTCACCGAGAGGCCGAGGTCGTCCACGAGCCGGGGCCCGAGCGCGCCGAGCAGGAACAACTGGAGCATCGAGAAGGCCATCGCACAGGTCAGAAGGGCCGTCAGCCCCGCACCGGCCCGCGCCCCGTGGGCCTCGTCCGTCTCCCGCGTCACCGGCACCCCTCCCTCGAACCGCGCCCGGACGTGCCACCGGGCCAGGAACAATTGTCGGTCGCGTGGCCCGCGGGGTTCCCGTGGCCGCCTGTGACGTGCATCATGCCGACCGCATTGAGTCGGAGGCCGGGAGGAGCCCCGTACCCTCCGGTGACGCGTGAGACCCGGATGCGAGGATGAGGGCGCCATGACCGCAGGGTGGGCTTCACGCACGGTGCGGGCCGCGGTCTTCGCGGCCGTGTGCGTGCTGCTCGCCGCCCTGGGCCACGTCCTCATGTCGGGGACGCCCGTGCCCTGGTGGGCGCTGACCGCCGGGACCGCGGCGACCGGCGGCGCGGCCTGGCGGCTCGCCGGCCGTGAGCGGGGACGGCTGCTGGTCGGCTCGGTCACGGTGGCCGCGCAGACGGCGCTGCACACCGCCTTCTCCCTCGCCCAGGCGCTCGCCTCCCCGGGCCCGTCCGACCCCGGCGCGCTCGCCGGACGGTGGCGGGACCACCTCCTGTGCGCCGCCCACGACGGGATGGCGGCGTCCGCGGCGCCCATGGACCACCACGCGCACCACGGCGTCTCCTCCGCCCTGTCCGGGGCGGGCGGCGCGGCGGACCCGGCCGCCGCCGCGCAGCACACCATGGGCGGACTCTCCCCGGCCGGGATGCTCGCCGCCCACCTGCTCGCCGCGCTGCTGTGCGGGCTGTGGCTCGCCCACGGCGAACGCGCCGCGTTCCGGATCGTACGGGCCCTGGCCGGCTGGTTCGTCGCGCCCCTGCGCCCCCTGCTGCGCCCGGCGCTGCCGCCACCGCCCGCCGATCCGCACGCGCGCCGGACCGGCGACGTCCGCTGTCCGCGCCGCCTGCTGCTCGCCCACGCCATCACCTCCCGGGGGCCGCCCGCCGTGGTCGCTGTCGCCTGACGACAGCCGGCTCCCCGAGGCCGCCCGGAGCCGACCCCGTGTCGCGCCCGCCGCCTCGGGCACCGGCCGCGCACGACCGTGCCCGGCCGCCCCCTGTCTCACCGGCACCGCCCCACCCGCGCCGCCGCGGCGTCGTACGCGCGCACGCGTCCGGTGGCGGACCGGTGCCCGGAACCCCGGAAGGACACGCTGGTGACCACAGCCGCCCTGCCGCCCGCCCGTACCCCCACCCGAGAGGAGTCGATCACCGCCTGGGCCCTCGCCGCCCGCGGCGGAGACACCGAGGCCACCGAACGGTTCGTCCGCGCCCTCCACCGCGACGTACGCCACTACGTCACGTTCCTCGGCGCCGACCCGCAGAGCGCCGACGATCTGGCGCAGGACACGTTCCTGCGGGCCCTGGGGAGCCTGCACCGGTTCGAGGGCCGCTCCTCGGCCCGGACCTGGCTGCTCTCCATCGCCCGACGCGCCGTCATCGACAGCATCCGGCACACCTCCTGCCGTCCCCGCCTCGCGGACACGGACGACTGGGAGGGTGCCGCCGAACGCGTCCAGCCGCGCGGACTGCCCGGCTTCGACGACGGCATCGCCCTCGGCGAACTGCTGGACACGCTGCCCGCCGACCGCCGGGAGGCGTTCGTCCTCACCCAGTTGCTGGGGCTGCCCTACGCGGAGGCGGCGGCCGTCAGCGACTGTCCCATCGGCACGGTCCGTTCCCGGGTGGCCCGCGCCCGGACCGCGCTGATCAAGTGGCTGGACGAGGCGGAGCGCGCCCCCGCGCCCCGCACCGCCGTCTGACCCGTGCGAGCACGGCGCCGCCCCGGCCCCCCACCGGGCGCGGCGCCGCCCGCGCCGCCGGCTGCGGGGGCGACGGGTACGCGCTGGTCAGGCGGCGTGCGGGGTGAAGGTGACGCGGGAGTCGCCCTCGTCGATGGCCAGGTTCAGGGTGCCGTCCAGGGCCTTGGCCAGGCGTCGCAGCAGCGGGAGCGTCGGCACGGTGTCGCCGCCCTCCATACGGGACACCTGGGGCTGCGTCATCCCGGCCCGCTCGGCCAGCTCGGCCTGGGACAGGCCCAGTTCGACCCGACGGTCGTAGACCGCCTGCCCGAGATCACCGGCCAGCCGCGCGTCGACGTACTCCTGGTCGTACTCCACGGCCTCACGTCTCCTCGTCCCTCGGAACTTGCTGCTCAGGTGGGGAGAGTACGGCTCACGGGGCGCCGCGATCAACGGCATATACCTCCAGTCGCATAGGGCAAGCACCCGCGGCCTGTGCTTCCCCTCGCCCTTGCCCGCGCGGCGCCGGCCGGGTGTCGTTGTCGATGGCGGTGGGCGCTCACCGGCGGCTGGAAAGTGGTGAGGTGAAGGGGCGTCTGATTCTTTTCCCGTGATTGCCCGGCGTATGGAGGAGAAGTGGGGGCACCAGAAGGAGCGGAGGTGGATAAACAATGGTTCCCTTGCTTCTCGTTCTTCTGCTGGCCCTGATTCTTTTCGGTGCGGGATTCGCGCTCAAGGCGCTGTGGTGGATCGCCGTCATCGTCCTGGTGGTGTGGCTGCTGGGCTTCCTCGTCCGCCCGGCGGGCGGCGGCGGTCGCCGGGGGCGCTGGTACCGCTGGTGAGTGCGGCGTGAGCGCACGGGGAACGGAGCGGGCTCACCGGCGATCGTCCGGTGGGCCCGCTCTGTTCCGTATGCCGCCCGGGAAGCGCCCGGAATCGTTCCGGCGCGGCGCCCGCCCATTTCGCTGAATTGCCGTACCCGCGAACGGTGTCGGAATGCGCCGGGGAATTCCGGGAACGCCCGGTGACGTACCCGGCTCCGGTCAGGGCTGCGGGCGGACGGTGAGGAGTTGCTGCGCGTGCCCGACCGGGCCGTCGACGTCGTGCAGGACGGTACTGGTGATGCCCTGGCCGGTGGGGCCGAAGACCACGGTGGTGTCCAGGCCGGTCCAGTCACCCCGAGGCGCGCGGTGGAAGTGGAGCGTCAGGTCGACGTTGGGGAACATCCACTCCGTCGGCGACTCCCGCACCGCGATGCCGTTCGCGGTGTCGACGAGCGTGACGAAGGACGCCCGCGGGCTCGCCGCCTCCCCGGCGACCAGATCGAGCCCCGTGGAGATCCACGCGGTGGTGCGCCCCGGCAGCGGCGGGGCGAGCGGCCGGACGTCCAGGGAGGCGATGTAACCGCCGGGCCACCGGGACGCCATGTCCCACGGCGCGAGGGAGGCGGGATCGGTGAGCCGGCCGGCGCCGCCGCCGGCCACGGCGCTCGTGTCGAGGGTGGCCAGCAGCCACGCCCGCGCCCGGACCACCGCACGGCCGCCGATCACCACCGTGACCTCGACCAGCTCGATGGTGCGGCCGGGGCGGAGGACCTCCACCCGCGTCTCGCACTCGTCGAGCGCGAGCCGGCCCAGGATGTCGAAGCTCATCCGGCCGAGGGCCATCTCCGCGCCGGGCCGCCCGGCCAGATGCCGGTCCAGGGCGTGGACGATCAGCCCGCCGAGCGGACTGAAATGCTGCTCGTCCGTGCTCCACGCGCCCCCGGCGTGCGCGGTGGGCTTGTAGCGGTGCTCGTCGATGCGCTCGTAGTAGCTGTCCGGCGTCGATGTGCTGGTGGTCAACAGGCTTCTCCCTAGGCGGCGGCAGGGCAGGCGCGGCCGGACCGGCGGTGCCGGGACCGGCGCCGCTCAGGATAGTTCGCCCCCTCGGCGCGGGAACGGGCGCCCGGTGGCGGACGGCGGGCCCGTGATCCGGCGCGGCGGACGGGTCCTCAGGCGCCCCCGTCGCTCGCCGCCGTCACCGGAGCCTGGGCGGGGCGGCGGGCAGCGGCGCGGGCGATGTTGCGGGCCATGCCGCCGAAGACCACGGAGTGGAAGGGCCACACGCTCCACCAGTAGGCGTGGCCCGCCAGCCCGTGCGGGTGGAAGAGGGCCCGCTGCCGGTAACGGGTCCGCCCGGCCTCGTCCGTCTCGGCGTACATCTCCAGCCAGGCCAGCCCCGGCAGCCGCATCTCGGCGCGCAGCCGCAGCAGCCGGCCCGGCCGCACCTCCTCGACCCGCCAGAAGTCCAGCGAGTCACCCGCCCGCAGCCGGGCCGCGTCCCGGCGCCCCCGGCGCAGCCCGACCCCGCCCACCAGCCGGTCCAGTCGGCCGCGCACCGCCCAGGCGAGCGGGAACGAATACCAGCCGTTGTCACCGCCGATCCCCTCGATGACCTGCCACAGCGCCTCCCGCGAGGCGTCCACCTCCAGCGACCGGCGGTCGGTGTAGAGGCTGCCGCCCGCCCAGTCCGGGTCGGTGGGCAGCGGATCGCTCGGGGCACCCGGCACGGACGCCGACGACCAGCGCGTGCTGACCTGCGCCTCGCGCACCCGGCGCAGGGCCAGCCGGACCGCCTCGTCGAAGCCGAGCGCGCCGCCGGGCGGCGCGGGCACGTACCGGTCGATGTCGTGCTCCCGGCAGACCACCTCGTACCGCAGCGACTCGGTGAGCGGGCGCGCGATGGAGGCGGGGACCGGGGTGATCAGCCCCACCCAGTGGCTCGACAGGCCCGGCGTCAGCACCGGCAGCGGGAGGATCAGCCGCCGCGGCAGCTCGGCAACCTCGGCGTACCCCAGCATCATGTCCCGGTATGTGAGGACGTCGGGACCGCCGACGTCGAAAGCACGGTTCACATGGTTCGGCATCCGCGCGCTGCCGACGAGCGCGCGCAGCACGTCCCGCACGGCGACCGGCTGGATACGGGTGTGGACCCAGCTCGGCGTGACCATCACCGGCAGCCGTTCGGTGAGGTAGCGCAGCATCTCGAAGGAGGCCGAACCGGAACCGATGATCACCGCGGCCCGCAGGACCGTCGTGGGCACCCCGGAGTCCAGGAAGACCCGCCCGACCTCCGCGCGGGAGCGCAGGTGCGGCGAGAGCCGCCGTTCCGGCACGCCCGGCGGGGTGAGACCGCCGAGGTAGACGATCCGCCGGACCCCGGCCGCGCGGGCCCGCTCGGCGAAGGTGCGCGCCGCGCGCCGGTCCGTCTCCTCGAAGTCCTTGCCGCTGCCCAGCGCGTGCACCAGGTAGTAGGCGACGTCCACGCCCTCCAGCGCGACGTCCAGCGAACCGGCGTCCGTCACGTCCGCCCGGACCGTCTCCACCTCGCCCGCCCAGGGGTGGTCGCGCAGCTTCTCCGGCGACCGCGCCAGGCACCGCACCCGGTGGCCGGCGGCGAGGAGTTCCGGCACCAGCCGGCCCCCGATGTACCCGGTGGCCCCGGTGACCAGGCAGCGCAGCCCCGCTCCGCCGTCCTCCGGCGCCGTGCCGTGTGCTTCGCTCATGGTGCCCTCGTCTCCCGCCTCGCGCCGGACCCGTGTCCGGTCATCCCTTCCCCCGGGGTTGCCCGCGGTGGACGCGGCATGCCCGAACGTGACCCTTCTATACGCTGACCGCGTGGCGACAGCGAACCAGCGCGGACCGCGCGCGCAGCACGAGCGGCAGACCCCGGCCGCACCCCGGACCGACGACCTCCAGACCGTCGCCGCCCAGCTCAGACGGATGAACGGGGAGATCAACCGACTCGTCCAGGGCTTCGCCAACGCCCACGGGCTGCACGCCACCGATGTCCAGGCGCTCGCCGCGATCCTGGACTCCCAGGGGCCCATGACACCCAAACGGCTGGGCGAGCACCTGGGGCTGACCTCCGGCGCGGTCACGGCCTGCGTGGACCGGCTGGAACGCGCCGGGCACGTGCGCCGGGTACGCGAGAGCGCCGACCGGCGCGTGGTCCACCTGCACTACGCGCCGGACGCCCGGGAGTCGGCCCGGCTGTACTTCCGGCCGCTGGCCGAGGCGGCGGCAGCCGCCCGGGACCGCTTCGACGCGGACGAACTCGCCACCGTGGCGCGCTTCCTGACGGCGGTCAACGAGGAACTGCGCGCCGCGCGCCCCACCGACCGCTGAGCCCCGCACCGGAGCGCGGACCGCGGACCGCGGACCGCGGACCCCTGCCCCGCCGCGCCGGGCTCGCGGGCACCCGCCTGCCGCTCCCCGCGCCGGGCTCGCGTCCGATTGTTCCTCGGCTGTGATGTAACTCGATCATCGAGATTGTTTATGATCGAGCGGCTGTCCGGCGCGTCGCCTTCGGCGCGGCCCCGCCCGGCCGGTTCACTTTCGAACGGCAGGACCGACCACCCCCCACCCCGACCCCAGGACACCGCGGCCCTGCCGGACCGCACCCCCGATCCCCGGAGAACCTCGCCCCGATGACCACCACCACCCGGCGGGCCCGCTGGCTCGTCCCCGTCCTCCTGCTCCTGGTCTGGCTCGGCATCGGCGGGACCCTCGGCCCCTACGCCGGGAAGCTGGGCGAGGTCGCCACCAACGACCAGGCGTCCTTCCTGCCCCGCGGCGCCGAGTCCACGCGGGTCATCGACGCGCAGAAGGCGTTCCAGCCGCAGGAGACGCTGCCGGTCATCGTCGTGTGGACCGCCGACGACGGCGGCGCCGTCGTCGACCGGCGCGCGGCGGCCACCGAGGCGGTCGCGGACCTCCGCGGTACGGCGGGGACCGTCGGCCCCGCCTCCCCGGCCCTGCCCTCGAAGGACGGCAGGGCGCTCCAGGCCGTCGTCCAGGTCGAACCCGACCTCGGCGACCGCCTCCCCGGCACGCTGGACCGCATCCGCGACGCCGCGGAGACGGTCCCCGGGACCACGGCGCACCTGGCCGGCCCCGCCGCCACCCAGGCCGACCTCTCGCACGCCTTCTCCGGCATCGACGGACTCCTGCTCGGGGTCGCCCTCGTCACCGTCCTGGTGATCCTGCTGCTCGTCTACCGCAGCGTCCTGCTGCCGCTGGTCATCATCCTCGGCGCCGTCTTCGCCCTCGGCCTCGCCTGCGCGATCGTCTACGTCCTCGCCGACCACGGCGTGGTCCGCGTCGACGGCCAGGTCCAGGGCATCCTGTCCATCCTGGTCATCGGCGCCGCCACCGACTACGCCCTGCTCCTGACCGCCCGCTACCGCGAGGAACTCGTCCGGCACGAGGACCGGTTCCCCGCCGCCCGCGCCGCCCTGCGCTCCTCCTGGTCCACCGTGGTCGCCAGCGCCGCGACCGTCGCCCTCGGCCTGCTCGCGCTGCTGCTCAGCGACCTGACCAACAACCGGGCCCTCGGCCCCGTCGGCGCCATCGGCATCGTCTGCGCCGTGCTGAGCACCCTCACCTTCCTGCCCGCCGTGCTGGTCCTGCTCGGCCGCGCCGCCTACTGGCCGTCCGCGCCCGCCCCCGCCCCCGGCGGAGGTGCCGGGGACCCGGCCGGCGCAGACGACACCCCGGCCGGGCACCCCGTGTGGCACCGCGTCGCGGCGGCCGTGGACCGCTCGCCGCGCCGTGTCTGGTCCGTCTGCCTGATCGCGCTCCTCGCCTGCGCCGCCTTCTCGCCCACGTTCACCTCCCGGGGCGTCCCGCTCGACGAGATCTTCGTCAAGGACGTCCCGTCCGTCACCGCCCAGCGCACTCTGGCCCGGCACTTCCCCGGCGGCTCCGGCAACCCCGCCGTGATCATCGCGGACGCCGGCCGGACCGACCGGGTCCTCGCGGCGGCCCGCGACACGCCCGGCGTCGCCTCCGCCGACCCGGTGTCCGACACGGGCAGGCCCGGTGGCGGCGCCCCGCGTGTCGTCGACGGACGGGTCCGTATCGACGCGACCCTGCGCGACCCCGCCGACAGCGACGCGGCCAAGGCCACCGTGGCCCGGCTGCGCTCCGCCGTCCACGCGGTGCCCGGCGCCGACGCCCTGGTCGGCGGCTACACCGCCCAGCAGTACGACACCCAGCACACCGCCGAGCACGACCGGACCGTCATCGTGCCCGTCGTCCTCGCCATCATCCTGGTCATCCTGATCGCCCTGCTGCGCTCGCTGCTCATGCCCGTGGTGCTGGTGGCGACGGTGGCGCTGAACTTCCTCGCCACCCTGGGCGTCGCCGCCCTCGTCTTCCGGCACGTCCTCGGCTTCACCGGCACCGACGCCTCCGTACCGCTGTACGGCTTCGTGTTCCTGGTGGCGCTCGGCGTCGACTACAACATCTTCCTGATGTCCCGGGTCCGCCAGGAGGCGCTGCACCACGGGGTCCGGCAGGGCATCCTGCGCGGACTGACCGTCACCGGAGGCGTGATCACCTCCGCCGGGGTGGTGCTCGCCGCCACCTTCGCCGCCCTCGCGGTGATCCCGCTGGCCTTCCTGGTGCAGATCGCGTTCATCGTCGCCTTCGGGGTCCTGCTGGACACGCTGGTGGTGCGCTCGCTGCTGGTCCCGGCCCTCGCCCGCGAGATCGGCCCCGTCGCCTGGTGGCCCGGCCGCCTCGGCCGCGAGACCCCGCCGCCGGCCGACGCGGGAGGCGACTCCGCCGGACGGTGACCGGGGGGCGACCCGTCACCGGGGGACGGGTGGCCCTCTCCGGTCTGCCCCGGGCGCGTCACCCGGCACCGCGCGCGTAACCCGGCGCAGGACGCGCCCCGTTCACCCGGCGCCGGGCGCGTCCGGGCCGGGGCGCACCGTGCCGAGGAAACGCCGGACGGAGATCTCGATGACGACCCGCCGCGGGTTCTCCCGGGGCTGCCGGTAGCGCGCCGCGTACCGCTCCTCCGCGTCGCGCACCGCCTCGGGATCGTCCCGGACCGCCGCCGTGCCCTCCAGGGTGGACCAGCGCCGGCCGTCCACCTGGCTCACGGCGACCGTCGCCCGCCCGGCCTCCACCGCCCGCAGGACGTTGCGGACCTTCGCGGTGTCCCGGCCAGTGATGACCCGTGCCGTACGGGCGGCGTGGTCGTACGTCACGCCCACCGGCACCAGGTGCGGGCTCCCGTCGGCGCGCGGGGTGGCCAGGAAGCACACCCGGCGCTCCCGCCAGAACCGTACGAACGCGGCGTCCGCCCCGTCGGGCTCCTCGGTGGTCATCGCTCTCCTCCCGCGCGGGGTCCGTCGCTCACGGCGTGGCCCCCCGAGACCGGCCCCGGGGCACCGGTACGGCCACACCGTGAGGACCCTACGCGGCCCCGCCGGCCCCGCGCCCGTCAGGCGGCGTGCCGCTCCTCCCGGCCGGCCTCCGCCACCGCGTGCCGGCCTCCGCCACCGCGTGCCGTCCCCGGCCGCCGCCCGGGACCCGGCACAGACGGCGCCGGCCGTGCCGGGCGGGCCCGGTCCCGTAGCGGAGCCGGGCCTCCAGGAAGGGAGCCCGGGGCGGGCCCGTGGTGCGGTTCCGTCATGTTCGGGGCGGCCGTGGGTAGGTGTCGCCGACGGCGGTGACGGCCGCGCCGGCGGGCAGCCGTCCGGAGGCACACCACGGCGGTGTGCCAGGACGCGCCGCGGCGGGCCCGCGACCGCCGACCACCCCGGGAACACCGAGAGAGGGAGCACGCGAGCCGATGACGCACGCAACCGCACACACCGCCCCGGCCGCCGAGGTCACCACGGCGGCCGACTGGTCGGGCTGGGTGGGCGACCACACCGCCGCACTGATCGGGATACCCCTGCGCATCGCGCTCATCGTCGCCGTCCTGTTCGTCGTACGGGCCGCCGCCCGACGGGCCATCACCCGGATCGTGCAGCGCGTCCTGGAACCCAACGGCACCGAGCCCGACCGCGGCCGTTCGCGCCGGGGGCCCGCCGTGCTCCACCGCGACCGCTCCCGCGCCCGGCAGCGCCGTGAACAGCGGGCCCGCACCATCGGCTCCGTACTCGGCAGCATCGTGACCATCGTGCTCTTCATGGTCGGCGTGGCCATGGTCCTCGACCAGGTCGGCATCGCCCTGGGCCCGCTCCTGGCCAGCGCCGGCGTCGTCGGCCTCGCCATCGGCTTCGGCGCCCAGAGCCTGGTCGCCGACTACCTGTCCGGACTGCTCATCATGATCGAGGACCAGTACGGCGTCGGTGACTCCGTCGACCTCGGCGAGGCCGTCGGCGAGGTGGAGCACGTCGGTCTGCGCCTCACCCACGTCCGCGACCTCAACGGCGGCCTGTGGCACATCCGCAACGGCGAGATCCGGCGCGTGCGCAACGACAGCCAGGAGTGGGCCCGCGCCGTCCTGGACGTCGCCGTCTCCTACGACGACGACCTCGACACCGTCTACCGGGCCCTGGAGGAGGCCGGACGCGGCCTGCGCGAGGACCCCGACTTCGCGGACCTGCTCCTGGAGGACCTCGCGGTGTGGGGCGTGCAGTCCCTCGACGCCGAGGGCGTCCTGGTGCGCGTCGCCGTCAAGACCGTGCCGCTCCAGCAGTGGGGCGTCACCCGGGAGCTGCGCCGCCGGGTCAAGGAGGCCCTGGAGGCGGCCGGCGTCGACCTCGCCTTCCCGCAGCGCGCCCGCCTCGCGCGCGGCGAGGACGACGACAGCGGCGCCACCGCCGGCCCCCACAGGTGACCGGGCGGCCCGCTCACAGGTGACCGGGAAGCCCGCTTTTGCCGGAACGGCAACGGCGTTTGTCACCCGGCCCGCCCCCGGTGCAGCCTGCGGACAAGGCGCCCGGCCCGCCGCGCGCCACCGGCAGCAGCACACCGTCCCCGGGGAGGCACCCATGACCGACACGCCGACGCAGCCCGCCGACTTCTGGGAGGCACGCTACCGGGACGCCGGGCGTGTCTGGAGCGGACGCCCGAACGGCCTGCTGGTCCGCGAGGCCGCGGACCTCACCCCCGGCACCGCCCTCGACCTGGGCTGCGGCGAGGGCGCGGACGCCGTCTGGCTGGCCTCGCGGGGCTGGCGGGTGACCGGCGTCGACATCTCCGCCACGGCCCTCGAACGCGCCGCCGACCACGCCGCCGAGGCCGGGGTGGGCGAGCGGACCGCCTGGGAGCGCCACGAACTGGGCCGCACTTTCCCCGAGGGCGTCTTCGACCTGGTGAGCGCCCACTACCTCCAGTCGCCCGTCGCCCTCGACCAGCGCGGTGTCCTGCGCTCCGCCGCGCGCGCGGTGGCGGAGGGCGGCACACTGCTGATCGTCCTGCACGCCGCCTGGCCCTCCTGGCAGACCGAGCCGCCCTTCGACGCGGCCTTCCCCACCCTCGACGGGCTCCTCGCCGAACTCGCCCTGCCCGACGACGTGTGGACCCTCGTCACACGGGAGACGGTGCGCCGCCCCAGTACCTCTCCCGAGGGCGCCGAGGGCTTCCGCGAGGACCACGTGTGGCGTCTGCGCCGCCACTGAGCACCCCGGGGCGGACACCGCACGGCCCCGGCACCGGGGGCGTCAACGCCCCGGCTCCGGGGCCGTGAACGGAGCGAGGGACCGTCAGGCCCGCTGCCACAGGGACGGCGTGGCCTCGGGCGAGGAGGCGTCCTGTGCCTGGTGCTTCTGGAGGCACCGGTAGCGCACGCCCCCGTGGGTCACCGAGGTCCCGGCCGCGTAGACGCGGCCGGCGGCCCACGCGTCCCCCGCGCCCTCCTGCGGCACGGGCGTCTTCGTCGTGGCGGACGTGGTCCGCAGCGTCAGCCCGAACGCGGAGAGCGTGTCGTTGACCGGCTGGTAGAACGTGGTCCCGCCCCGCGTGCAGTCGCCGGAGCCGCCGGAGGTGGTGCCCTGTGCCTGGGCGCCCGCGAGGAAGGGGCCGCCGGAGTCGCCGGGCTCCGCGCACACCGTGGTCTCGGTGACGCCCTGGACGGTGCCCTCCGGGTAGCCGACGCTCGTGTCGTGCTGCCGGATGGTGCCGCAGTGCCAGCCCGTGGTGGAGCCCGAGCGGCAGACCGACGCCCCCGCCAGGGCCTCTACCGAACCGGCGACCTGGGTGACCGCGCCGTCCCGCGCCCTGACGTCCGGCGTGGCGGTCCAGCCCTCGCCGACCGCCACCCACGCCATGTCCCGGCCGGGGAAGACGGACTGCCGGAAGGTGCCCTGCGCGCTCTCGTCGTACCCGGTGGTGGACGCGCCCGGGGTGCCGCAGTGACCGGCGGTGGCGAAGCCCTCCTGCCCGTCCTGGGTGACGGAGAAGCCGATCGAGCAGCGGGCCCCGTCGTCGATGTGGTAAGCGTCGCCGCCCACCAGGTCCGTCAGCGGCCGGGGCCGGTCCGCCGAGATCCGTACGCCGAGGTCCGCGCGGTCCACACCGGCGGCCTCGGCGAAGGCGGTCGCGGCAGGTTCGCCGGTGGCCTGGACCACGACCCGGTTGGCGCGCACGTCGACGTACCAGACCGGCGTGGCGGCGGTGGACACGCGGGCGGCGGCGGCGTCCAGGCGCTCCTTGACGCCGGTGAGTTCGCCCAGGCCCCGCGCGACGACGGCCGCCCGCGCGCCCTGCGCCTCGATGGCGTCCGTGTCGGCGGCGTCCGTGGTGGCGACGGTCAGTTCGGCGGAGGTCTCGCCGCTCACCCAGGCACCGGCGAAGCGGTCGCCGAGGCGGTTGCGCAGCAGGCCCGCGCGGGTGCCCGCCTCCGCCTCGTTGACCAGCCGCTCCGCCGCCCGGCCGGGCGCGAGCCCCAGGTCCCGTTCCATCGCCCGCAGCAGCGCCGCGGGCGCCCCTTCGGCGCCGGAGGGCCGTGCGGCGGCCGGCGAGGGGGCGGGCGGCGGCGCGGCCGAGGCCGTCGGGGGGAGTGCGGCCAGGGCCAGCGCGCCCAGCGCGGCCCAGGCGGCGCGGCGGCCGTACACGGCGTCTTTGCCGACCATGCGGGATGCCTCCTTCGGCCGCCGTCCGGCACGGCGGCGACGGGTGAGTGGGGGGGGCGGGGCAGCGGTGCCGGCCGGAAGCCACAGACCTTGCCGGAAGGGCCCCGGACGATGCCGTACGAAGGCGTCGTTCGCGCGATGGGGGACCCTCCGGGCGGCAGGTGCAGTAGGCGGGGGCCGGTTCCGGGCGGGCTCAGGCCGGTTTCAGGCCCGGGGCGCCGGCCTCGGTGACGAAGGAGGCGGCCGTGGTGACGGGGGCGCCCGGCGTGGTGACGGCGGAGACGGCGCGGAAGTCGACGCGGGCCGCCGCCCGGCCCAGCTCGACCCGGGCGTAGCCGCGCTTGCCGTGGTAGAAGCGCAGGTGCGGATTGGCCCGCATGTACGTGTCCCAGGTGGCCGGCTTCTCCTGGCCGTCCCGGCCGCTGGCCACCGAGGTGCAGGCGATCTCCGTGCCCAGCGTCCGGGAGTCCGGGTCGTCGAAGTCGTCCAGGACGTCGAAGGCGTAGGCCACGTGCACGTCACCGGTGAGGACGAGCCAGTTGTCGAGGCCGGCCGCCTTGGCACCGGCGACGACGCGGTCCCGCGAGGCGCGGTAGCCGTCCCAGGCGTCCATCGACATGTCCGCGTCCGCCCCGGCGGCGAACTTGCGCTGGGAGAAGCAGACCTGCTGCGGCATCACGTTCCACAGCGCCGTCGAGGCGTGCCAGCCGTCGAGCAGCCAGCGCTCCTGCGCGGCCCCCGTGAGGGTGCGCGCCGGATCGTCGGACTCCGGTCCGGGCGGGTGCGGCCGGTCGTCGTAGACTTGGTCGGAGCGGTACTGGCGGGTGTCCAGGACGTCGAACTGGGCCAGGGTGCCCCAGTGCAGCCGGCGGTACATCCGCGCGTCGGGCCCCCTCGGCGACTGCGCCGCGCGCAGCGGCTGGTGCTCCCAGCAGGCGCGGTACGCGGCGGCCCGGCGCAGCAGGAACTCCTCGGGCGGCACGTCGTTCTCGGGCACGGCGCCCGCGTAGTTGTTCTCCGTCTCGTGGTCGTCCCAGGTGACGACGAAGGGGTGCGCGGCGTGCGCCGCCCGCAGGTCCGGGTCGCTCTTGTAGAGGGAGTAGCGCAGCCGGTAGTCCGCCAGCGTCATCGTCTCGTGGTCGAAGACGCCGGGCAGGGTGCCGGAGGGGTGGCGGCGCTCCCCGCCGGACGAGTTCACCGCGTACTCGTACAGGTAGTCGCCGAGGTGGAAGACGACGTCGACGTCGTCCTCGGCGAGGTGGCGGTGGACGGTGAAGTAACCGTCCTGGTACGCCTGGCAGGCGACGGCCGCGAGCCGCAGGGACGCCGCGGGGGTGCCGGCGGCGGGCGCGGTGCGGGTGCGGCCCACGGGGCTGATCCAGGGGCCGGCGCGGAAGCGGTAGTGGTGGACGGTGCCGGGCGCCAGCCCCCGCACGTCGACGTGGACGCTGTGCCGGTACGCGGCGTGGGCGAGGGCCCGGCCGCGGCGGACTACGGTGGCGAAGCGCTCGTCGAGCGCCACCTCCCAGTCGACGGTGATCCGCTCCTCGCCCAGCCCGCCGTCGACGGCGAACGGCTCGGGCGCCAGCCGCGTCCACAGCAGGACCGAGTCGGGCAGCGGGTCCCCGGAGGCGACGCCGAGGGTGAAGGGGTCGGTGGCGATCCGCGCGGCGCCCCGGGCGGGGGCGGCGAAGGCGCCGCGGTCCGGCAGGTTGGTGGCGAAGGCCAGCGCGGCGGCGGCAGCGGTCACCGTGAGGAAGCGCCGGCGGCCGAGGTGGTGGGCGGCGGCCCGGAGCACGGCGTCGTGGGGGGAGAAGGCGTGGCCGGCCGGTGCGCGGTGACGGCCGCTGGGCGCCATCGGGTGTCCTCTCGTACGGGCGGGCGGGTCCCGGGGCGAGCGGCGCGGGGGCGGCGTGGTCCCGGACGGTCGTCCCGCGCACACCGGCACGGGGTGTTCGCCTCGCGGGAGCCGGGGTACGCCGTCCACGCCGGGCCCCCGTCGCGCGGTGGCGCCGACGGCCCGTGCTGCGCGGACTCCGCATGCTAAACAGACAAACCGCCTGGAAGAGGGAGGACTTGCGGGGCGAGCGCCGAGATGATCGCACAAGAGGCGGTACGGGGGTGGGGTACCCGCTCCCGTGGGTCCGCGGGGGCGGTACGGACAGGGCCCGAGCGCGGCGGCGGAAGCCGAGGGCGGTGCCGAAAGGCGGGGGCGGTGCCGAAAGCCGAGGGCGGTGCCGAAAGGCGGGGGCGATGCCGAAAGGCGGGGGCGATGCCGAGAGGCGGGGGACGGTGCCGGGACCGCGCGCCGCGTAGCCTCGACGGCAGCGCGACGACGACCGGACACGAGGCGGACCCCTGCCGGAGGGCCGCCGGACCGCCGCACGGACCAGAGCTGGAGGACCCGCGTGCCCACCACCGACCCGCTGCCCGTCACCCTCGACGACGTCCGGGCCGCCGCCGCGCGCCTGGCGGGCGTCGCCCACCGCACCCCGGTCCTGCGCTCCCGCACCCTGGACGCCCTCGTCGGCGCGGAGACCTTCCTCAAGTGCGAGAACTTCCAGCGGGTGGGCGCCTTCAAGTTCCGCGGCGCCTACCACGCCGCCTCCCGCCTGCCGCCCGACCGGCTCGCCCGGGGCATCGCCGCCTACTCCTCCGGCAACCACGCCCAGGCCGTCGCCCTCGCCGCCCGGGAACTCGGCACCACCGCCGTCATCGTCATGCCCGAGGACGCGCCGCCCTCCAAACGGGAGGCCACCGCCGCCTACGGCGCCGAGATCGTCCCCTACGACCGCTACGGCGCCGACCGGGTCGCCCTCGCCGAGGCCCTGGCCGCCGACCGCGGCCTGACCCTCATCCCGCCCTACGAGCACCCCGACGTCATCGCCGGACAGGGCACCGCCGCCCTCGAACTCCTCGACGACGTCGGCGCGCTGGACGCGCTGATCGTCCCGGTCGGCGGCGGGGGACTGATCGCCGGGAGCGCCGTCGCGGCCACCGGCCTCCACCCCGGGCTCCGGGTGACCGGGGTCGAACCGGAGGCGGGGGACGACACCCTGCGCTCCCTGCGGGCGGGCCGCCGGGTGCGGGTGCCGGTGCCCCGCACCATCGCCGACGGCCAGGCCGTGGACACCCCCGGGGAGCTGACCTTCTCCGTCAACCGGCGGCTGCTCGACGGGATCGTGCTCGTCGGCGACGACGAGATCCGGGACGCCATGCGCTTCGCCTTCGAACGGCTGAAGATCGTCCTGGAACCGAGCGGCGCCACGCCGCTCGCCGCGCTCCTGAGCGGCCGGGCCGGGCCGCTGCCCCGCCGCATCGGGCTGATCCTCTCCGGCGGCAACGTCGACGCCGCGCGTTTCGCCCGGCTCTGCGGCACCGGCGGCTGACCCTGCGGGCGCCCACCGGGACCGAATCCCGCCCGGGGTTGGCGGCAGGGTCCCGGCGGACGGACCATGGAGGGGAGGGAAACCAGGGAAGGAGGAGCGTCATGCTGGAGATCAAGACGCTCGACAAGCCCGACGAGCGGCGCGATTTCCCTCGCGGCCACATCGAGGCCGTGCACCTCGGCGGACTCGACTTCGCCGTCGCCACCTTCGAACCGGGCTGGCGCTGGTCGGAGTCGGTGGCGCCCATCGCGGGCACCGACAGTTGCCGCATCCACCACAACGGCTACGTCGTCGCGGGCCGGATGCGCATCCGCATGGACGACGGCGCCGAGAGCGAGGTGGGCGCCGGCGACGTCTTCGTCTGCCCGCCCGGACACGACGCCTGGACCGTGGGCGACGAACAGTGCGTGGTCTACGACTTCGCCGGCGGCATGGCCCAGGAGTACGCCAAGGCCGACTAGGGAACGAGGGCGGCACCGGGCCCGCGCGCCCGGTGCCGCGCCGTACGCCGGGCGCGCGGGAGGTGCCGCGCGTCGGCACTGTGCGGGACGGGGCCGCTACCGGGCGTGTCGCCTACTCCGCCCCGGCCAGGACCACCTCCAGCGTGCGGGGCCCGTGCACCCCCTCGACGCGGCTCAGCTCGATGTCGCTGGTGGCCGACGGGCCGGAGATCCAGGTCAGCGGGCGGGCCGGATCGAGACGCGGCAGCGCCAGCGGAACCGAGGCGACCACCTGGTCCGGCACCCGCACCACACAGATGTGGTGGTCGGGGACGAGGGTGACGCGGCGGCGCCCCTGCCCGGCGGAGCCGTCCAGGACGAGCGTGCCGGTCTCCGCGATCGCCACGGCGCACCCGGTGACCACGCTGTCGACCAGGTCCAGTTCGCCCGGCGTGCTCTCCGCCCGGTCCTCGACCCGCTCCGCGCCGGATTCCGCGAGCCACGCCGGGTCCAGCCCCGCCGGGACCAGCACCGTCCGCGCGCCGCGTGCCGCCAGCAGCCCGGCGATCGTGGCCGCCACCTCGCCGGGCGCGCAGCGGTGCACCAGGGCCCGGTAGTCGGCCAGGTTCCGGGCGAGGAGGTCCGCCGTTTTCGCGGGGGTGCGCTGCCCGTGCTCGCGCAGGTAGTCCCGGGCGATCACCTCCTCGTAGGGGCGTTCGTCGCGCGGTACGTCCGCGAGCGCGCGCCGCACCCGGCCCAGGACCCGTTCCCTGCCGCTCACCTCGCGGCTCCCTTCGTCTCGTCCGCCCCGCCGCCCGTCCGCCGCCACCAGTCCCGGAAGGGTTCCGCCGGCACCGGGGGCAGATCCCGGGTGGCGCTCCACGCCCGGCCCGGACCGGGCAGCGTCCGCGGATGGAAGCGGCGGGTCCGCGAGGCCAGCCGCTGGCCCGTCCGCAGCACCCCCGGCCGGGCGAACGCCCACCGCGCCGCCCGCATCGCCGCCCGCTCCGCCGCGTGACCCCGGGCCGGCCGCAGCACCACCCGGTTGCCGCCCCGGACCGCCGGACCGCCCTGCACCACCCGCTCCCGCAGGTGCACCAGCACCTCGGGGATGTCGATGGCGACCGGGCACACCTCGTAGCAGGCGCCGCAGAGCGAGGAGGCGTACGGCAGGGACGCGTCGACCGCGCTGCCCGTGCCGCGCAACTGGGGGCTGAGGATCGCGCCGATCGGGCCCGGGTACACCGAGCCGTAGGCGTGCCCGCCCGCCCGCTCGTAGACCGGGCAGACGTTCAGGCAGGCCGAGCAGCGGATGCAGCGCAGCGCCTGGCGGCCCACCTCGTCCGCGAGGGTGTCGGTGCGCCCGTTGTCCAGCAGCACCAGGTGGAAGACGCGCGGGCCGTCCCCCTCGGTGGTGCCGGTCCACATCGACGTGTACGGGTTCATGCGCTCGGCGGTCGAGGAGCGGGGGAGGGTCTGGAGGAAGACCTCCAGGTCCCGCCAGGTGGGCACCACCTTCTCGATGCCGACCACGGAGATCAGCGTCTCGGGCAGGGTCAGGCACATCCGCCCGTTGCCCTCCGACTCCACCACGACCAGCGTGCCGGTCTCGGCGACCACGAAGTTGGCGCCCGAGACGCCCACCTTGGCGCGCAGGAACTTCTCCCGCAGGTGCAGCCGGGCCGCCTCGGCGAGCTGCGCGGGCGTGTCGGTGAGCCCCTCGGGGGCGGGCCGCCCCCACGCGCCCATCTCGGCGCGGAAGACGTCGCGGATCTCGCCCCGGTTGCGGTGGATCGCCGGCACCAGGATGTGCGAGGGGCGGTCCCGGCCCAACTGCACGATCAGCTCGGCGAGATCGGTCTCGTAGGCGCGGATGCCCTCCTCGGCGAGGGCCTCGTTGAGACCGGTCTCCTGGGTGGCCATGGACTTGACCTTGACCACCTCCGACTCGCCGGTCTCCCGCACCAGCCGGGCGACGATCCGGTTCGCCTCGTCAGCGTCGGCGGCCCAGTGCACGATGCCGCCGGCCGCCGTCACGGACGCCTCCACCTGCTCCAGATAGCGGTCGAGGTGGCGCAGCGTGTGGTCCTTGATCCGCCGGCCGGCCTCGCGCAGCGCCGCCCAGTCGGAGACCTCGGCCACCGCCGCGGCCCGCTTGGCGCGGATGGTGTGCGTGGCGTGGCGCAGGTTGCCGCGCAGCGTCGCGTCGCGCACCGCCGTGCGCGCCGCCTCCGGGAAGGCCGGCATCCCCAGGTAGGTCCCGCTCATCCGCGCGCCTCGCCTTCCGTGCTCGCCAGGATCTCCGCGATGTGCACCGGCCGTAGCCCCGTCCGCAGCCGTGCCATGGTCCCGCCGAGGTGCATCAGGCACGAGTTGTCCGCCGCGCACAGCACCTCGGCCCCCGTCGACACGGCGTGGCGCACCTTGTCCGCGCCCATCGCCGCCGACACGTCCGGGTTCTTCACGGCGAAGGTGCCGCCGAAACCGCAGCACTCCTCGGCGCCCGGCAACTCGACCAGCTCCAGCCCCCGCACCGCCTCCAGCAGCCGCCGCGGCCGGTCGCCCAGACCGAGGGAGCGCAGCCCGTGGCAGGTCGGGTGGTAGGTCACCGTGTGCGGGTAGTACGCCCCCACGTCCGTCACCCCCACCACGTCCACCAGGAACTCCGTCAGCTCGTACGTCTTCGGCACCACCGGTGCCAGCGTCGCGGCGAGCGTGTCGCCGCGGCCCTCGGCGCGGGCCCGTTCGCCGAGCCGCGGGTACAGCTCCCGCACCATCGCCCCGCACGAGCCGGACGGCGTCACGATCGCCTCGTACCCCCGGAAGACCTCGGCGAAGCGGACGGCGAGGGGCTCCGCCTCGTGCCGGTACCCGGTGTTGTAGTGGGCCTGGCCGCAACAGGTCTGCCCCATCGGGAAGTCGACCTCGACGCCGAGTCTGGTCAGCAGTCTCACCACGGCGCGGCCGGTGTCGGGATAGAGCGTGTCGTTGACGCAGGTCAGGAACAGGGCGACACGCATCGCGGCTCCTCGGTGTGATCAACTGATGAACGCAGGGTAGTGGGGGTGCGCGGGCGAGCGGGAGACCCCGTTCACGGTCCGGCGAGTCGGTCCGCCGCGGCCCGCCACCGCGCCGTGGTGCCGCGCGGCGCGTAGCGGACCGTGCGCCGGGTGCGGCGCAGCAGCGCGCGCATGGCGGCGAGGTCGCCCACGTGTCCGAGGGCGCGGGCCTGCACCAGCCCGTTGCCCAGCGCCGCCGCCTCCGCCGGCCCGGCCACCACGGGCAGCCCCAGCGCGTCGGCGGTGGACTGGCACAGCAGCGCGTTGCGCGCGCCCCCGCCCACCACGTGCACCACGTCGACCGCGCGGCCGGCCAGCCGCTGCGCGTCGAGGACGGCCGCCCGGTGGGCCAGCGCCAGCGAGTCCAGGACGCACCGCGTCACCTCCGCGGGCGTCTGCGGCACCGGCTGCCCCGACGCCCGGCAGGCCCCGGCGATCCGCTCCGGCATCCGGCCCGGCGCGAGGAACGCGGCGTCACCCGCGTCCACCACCGACCGCAGCTCCGGCACCCGGGCCGCCGACGCGAGCAGGGCGCCGAGGTCCGGGTCGCCCCAGGCCCGCAGGCACTCCTGGAGCAGCCACAGCCCGGCGATGTTGCGCAGGTGGCGGACGGTGCCGTCCAGCCCCAGTTCGTTGGTGAAGTTGGCGGCGCGGCTCTCCTCCGTCAGCACCGGCGCCGGCAGCTCCAGCCCCGCCAGCGACCAGGTGCCGGTGCACAGGTACGCGAACCGCTCGCCCGTCGCCGGGACCGCGGCCACCGCCGACGCCGTGTCGTGCGAGGCGACCGCCGTCACCGGCACCGGCCCCCGAAGGCCGGTCTCCTCCAGCACCTCGGGGCGCAGCACCCCCGCCGGATCGCCCGGTCGGCGCAGCGGTGCGAAGAGGCCGAGGTCGATGCCGAGCCGGTCCGCGAGGCCGTACGCCCAGTCGCCGGTGCGCGGGTCGAGCAACTGCGTGGTGGAGGCGTTGGTCAGCTCCGTGCCCTGCTCCCCGGTGAGCCAGTACGTCAGCAGGTCCGGGATGAGCAGCAGCCGCCGCGCCTGCCGGAACCGGGCCGTCGAGCGGGCGGCGACCAGTTGGTAGAGGGTGTTGAACGGCGCGTACTGGATGCCGGTCGCCGCGTACAGCTCCCGGGCCGGGACCGTGGCCCACACCTGTTCCGCGACGCCCTCGGTGCGGCTGTCGCGGTAGTGCGCGGGGTTGCCGAGCAGGGCGCCGTCCGCGTCCAGCAGCCCGTGGTCCACGGCCCAGCCGTCGATGCCCACCGAGTCCACCGGCCCGGCCGCCCGCAGCCCGTCCAGGACCCCCGCGTACAGGGCGAGGACGTCCCAGTGCAGGCCCTCGGGGGTGCGCACGGGCCGGTTGGGGAAGCGGTGCGCCTCGGCGAGGTCCAGGGTGTCCGCGCCGGCCCGGACGGTCATGACCCGCCCGCCGGACGCCCCCAGGTCCACCGCGGCGCACACCGCCGTACCGCCGCTCACCGCAGGAAGGCGGCGGCGACGCCGGCGTCGACCGGCACGAGCAGGCCTGTGGTGTGGGAGAGATCGCCGCCGGTCAGCGCGAACACCGCGTTGGCGACGTGCTCGGGCAGCACCTCCCGCTTGAGGAGCGTGCGCTGCGCGTAGAACTCGCCGAGCCGCTCCTCGGGCACCCCGTAGACGGCGGCCCGCTCGGCGCCCCAGCCCCCGGCGAAGATGCCCGAACCGCGCACCACCCCGTCCGGGTTGACGCCGTTGACGCGGATGCCGTGGGCGCCGAGTTCGGCGGCGAGCAGCCGCACCTGGTGGGCCTGGTCGGCCTTGGCGGCCGAGTACGCGATGTTGCTGGGACCGGCGAACACCGCGTTCTTCGACACCACGTAGACGATGTCGCCGCCCAGGCCCTGCGCCGTCATCACCCGGGCCGCCTCGCGCGAGACGAGGAAGGAGCCGCGGGCCATCACGGCGTGCTGGCGGTCCCAGTCGTCGGTGGAGGTCTCCAGCAGCGGCCGGGAGAGCGAGAGGCCCGCGTTGTTGACCACCAGGTCGACCCCGCCGAAGGCGAGCACGGCCGCGTCGAGCGCGGCGCGGACCTCCTCCTCGCGGGTCACGTCCACGGTCACGGCGACCGCCCGGTCCGGCCCGCCCAGCTCCCCGGCGACGGCGGCGGCCCGCTCGCCGTCCCGGTCCGCGACGACGACCGAGGCCCCCTCGGCGGACAGCCGGTGCGCGATCGCCCGCCCGATGCCGCTGCCGGCGCCGGTGACGAGGGCGATCCGCGTCGCCAGCGGCCGGGGCGCCGGCATCCGCCGCAGCTTGGCCTCCTCCAGCGCCCAGTACTCGATGCGGAACTTCTCCTCCTCCGCGATCGGCGTGTACGTGGAGACCGACTCGGCCCCGCGCATCACGTTGACCGCGTTGACGTAGAACTCCCCGGCGACCCGCGCCGTCTGCTTGTCCCGGCCGAAGCTGAACATGCCCACCCCCGGCACCAGCACGATCGCCGGGTCGGCGCCGCGCATCGCGGGGGAGCCGGGCCCGGCGTGCCGCGCGTAGTAGGCGGCGTACTCCTCCCGGTAGGCGGCGTGGAGCGTGCCGAGCCGGGCCACGGCCTCGTCGAGCGGGGCGGCCGGCGGCAGGTCGAGGACGAGGGGGCGGACCTTGGTGCGCAGGAAGTGGTCGGGGCAGGAGGTGCCGAGCGCGGCGAGGCGCGGGTGCTCCTCGCGGGCGAGGAAGTCGAGGACGACGTCGTCGTCGCTGAAGTGCCCCACCTGCGGCGTGTCCCGGGAGGCGAGGGCACGGACGTACGGGGCCAGCGCCGCCGCCCGCGCCCGCCGCTCCGCCTCGGGCAGCGGGCCGTGGCCGTCGAGCCGCCCGCCGAATGGGTCGGGCCTGCCCCGCTCGGCGAGGAAACGCTCGGCGGTGCGGACGATGTGCAGCGAGTTGCGCTCGCACTCCTCGGAGGTGTCGCCCCAGGCGGTGATGCCGTGCCCGCCCAGCACACAGCCCACGGCCCGGGGGTGGGCCGCCTTCACCGCCGCGATGTCCAGGCCGAGCTGGAAGCCGGGCCGCCGCCACGGCACCCACACCACCGTCTCGCCGAAGCACTCGGCGGTGAGCCGCTCGCCGTCCGCCGCGCAGGCCAGCGCGATCCCGGAGTCGGGGTGCAGGTGGTCGACGTGGGCGGCGTCCACCAGGGCGTGCATCGCCGTGTCGATGGAGGGCGCGGCGCCGCCGGGGCCGTGGCGGCAGTAGTCGAAGGCGCCGGCCATCTCGTCCTCGCGGCCGACGCCCGGGTAGACGTCCCGCAGCGCGCGCAGCCGGTCCAGCCGCAGCACGGCGAGCCCGTCCCCGGTCAGCGTCCCGAGGTCGCCGCCGGAGCCCTTGACCCACATCAGCTCGACGTCGCCGCCGGTGACGGGGTCGGTCGCGGTGCCCTTGGCGGAGGTGTTGCCGCCGGCGTAGTTGGTGACGCGCGGATCGGAACCGAGCCGGTGCGACCGGGCGAGGAGCGCCTCGGCCTCGGGGTGGGATGCCATGTCAGTCCTTCACGGGAAGAGCGCGGGCGGGGAGGGAAGAAGGGGCGGCGGGGCGGCGCGGCGCCGGTCGACGGGTGCTCAGGCGTCCCAGCCCGCCGGACGGCCGCCGACCCGTTCGGCGACGATCCGCCCGGCCCACCCGGACGCCGCGTAGGCGGCCACCGGATCGGGGTGCAGCCCGCTCTCCTCGCGCACCTCGCGCAGCAACGGCCGTACGTCGGTGGCGTAGGCGTCCATCAGCACCGCGTTCGCGGCCAGCACGTCCCCGGCGGCCTGGGCCCGCGCCAGCGCCGGCCGGTCGACCAGCAGCGCCTTCGCCGTGGCCTCCTGCACGTTCATCACCGACCGGATGATCGCCGGGATCTTCGCCTCGATGTTGTGGCACTGGTCGAGCATGAACGCCACGTCGGAGGCCAGCCCGCCGGCGCCCACCACCTCGTGCATGATCCGGAAGAGCTGGAAGGGGTCCGCGGCCCCGGCCATCAGGTCGTCGTCCGCGTAGAAGCGGGAGTTGAAATCGAAGCCGCCGAGCCGCCCCTCCCGCATCAGCACCGCCACGATGAACTCGATGTTGGTGCCCGGCGCGTGGTGCCCGGTGTCCACCACCACCCGCGCCCGCTCGCCCAGCCTCAGGCAGTGCGCGAAGGCCGTACCCCAGTCGGGTACGTCCGTCGTGTAGAAGGACGGCTCGAACAGCTTGTACTCCAGCAGCATCCGCTGCCCCTCGCCGAGCCGGCCGTACACCTGTGCCAGCGCCTCGGCCAGCCGCTCCTGACGTGCCCGCACGTCGTCCTGGCCCGGGTAGTTGGTGCCGTCGGCGAACCACAGCTTCAGGTCCCGCGAGCCGGTGGCGTCCATGATGTCCACGCACTCCAGCAGGTGGCCGACCGCCTTGCGGCGCACCGCGGCGTCCGGATGGCACACGCTGCCCAGCCTGTAGTCGTCGTCCTGGAAGGTGTTGGAGTTGACGGTGCCGATCCGCAGGCCGAGGTCCGCGGCGTGCCGGGCCAGCGCGGCGTAGTCCGCCACCCGGTCCCACGGGATGTGCAGGGCGACGGACGGGGCCACCCCCGTCGTCTCGTGCACCTTCGCCGCGTCCGCCACCTTCTCGAAGGGGTCGCGGGGCACGCCCGGCTGGGCGAACACCTTGAAGCGGGTGCCCGAGTTCCCGTACGCCCACGACGGCGTCTCGACGGCCTGGGTCCTGAGCGCGGCCTTCACCGCGGCGAGATCGGTCACTTCGGCGCTCCTGTGACGTCGGGCCGTTTCCGCCCTGCGGCACGGCCAAGCGTGAAACGATTCAGAACGCGAAGCTATGAGCCGCCCCGAAGGGTGTCAACCCTCCCGGCCGGCCCGGATCGCGGTGCACCGGACGCGGCCATCTCCCGCCCGTACTTTTTCGATCCGCACCCATTGACGCCACCCACCGGGGCTGCCTACCGTCCCGGCAACCGATTTGAAACCTTTCACGACGCGGTGAGGGCCGCCCCGCCGGCGTCGTCGAGGAGCCCCCATGACCCACCCGTCCGACACGGGTCCGGCCCCGGTCCTGGCGCTCAGGGACGTCTCCAAGTCCTTCGGCGCGGTCCGCGCCCTGCGGGACGTCCGTCTGGAGCTGCTCCCCGGCGAGGTGCACGCCCTCGCCGGGGAGAACGGCGCCGGCAAGTCGACCCTCATCAAGACGCTCGCCGGAGTGCACCGGCCGGACGCCGGCCAGGTGCTGCTCGACGGCGTGCCGGTCGTCTTCCAGGGACCCGGCGACGCCCGCGACGCCGGCATCGCCGTCATCTACCAGGAACCGACCCTCTTCCCCGACCTGTCCGTCGCCGAAAACATCTTCACGGGCCGTCAGCCCCGCCGCTCCCTCGGCCGCGTCGACCACCGGGCCGCCCGCGCCGCCACCGCCGCCCTCATGGAACGCCTCGGCGTCGACCTCGACCCCGAGCGGCCCGCCCGCGGACTCTCCATCGCGGACCAGCAGATCGTGGAGATCGCCAAGGCGCTCTCCTTCGACGCCCGCGTCCTCGTCATGGACGAGCCCACCGCCGCCCTCACCGGCGGCGAGGTGGCCCGCCTCTTCGGCGTCGTGCGCGCCCTGCGCGACCAGGGCGCCGCCGTGCTCTTCGTCTCCCACCGCCTGGAGGAGATCTTCCGCGTCTGCACCCGCGTCACCACCCTGCGCGACGGCGCCCTGATCGCCGCCGAACCGCTGGCCGGCATGACCGAGGACGACCTCGTGCGCCGCATGGTCGGCCGCGACCTCGCCGAGCTGTACCCCAAACGGGAGATCACCCCCGGCGAGGTCGCGCTGAGCGTGCGCCGCCTCACCCGCGAGGGCGTCTTCACCGACGTCTCCTTCGAGGTGCGGCGCGGCGAGATCGTCGCCCTGGCCGGACTGGTCGGCGCCGGCCGCACCGAGGTCGCCCGCAGCGTCTTCGGCGTCGACCGCCGGGACGCCGGCTCCGTGGAGGTCGACGGCAGAGCGCTGCCCCACGGCTCCCCGTCCGCCGCGATGGCCGCCGGCCTCGCCCTCGTCCCCGAGGACCGGCGGGCCCAGGGCCTGGTGATGAGCCTGTCCGTCGAACGCAACATCGGCCTCACCGGCCTGCGCGCAACCGTGCGGGCCGGCCTGATGGACCGCGGCGCCGAACGCGACCGCGCCCTCGACTGGGCCATGAGGCTCCAGGTCAAGTACGCCCGGATCGCCGACGCCGTCTCCACCCTGTCGGGCGGCAACCAGCAGAAGGTCGTCCTCGCCAAATGGCTGGCCACCGGCCCCAAGGTGCTCATCGTCGACGAACCCACCCGCGGCATCGACGTCGGCACCAAGGCCGAGGTGCACCGGCTCCTCGGCGAACTGGCCGCCGACGGCGTCGCCGTCCTCATGGTCTCCTCCGACCTGCCCGAAGTCCTCGGCATGGCCGACCGCGTGCTGGTCATGCACGAGGGCCGGCTCACCGCCGACATCCCCCGCGCCGACGCCACCGAGGAGACCGTGATGGCCGCGGCCACCGGGAGGGCCGCCGCATGACGGTCACCGCACCCGACCACGCCCCCGCCGCCTCCCGGGCCGCCGGCGGCGCCACCCGGCTCGTCGAGCGCATCGCCCGCATGCGCGAACTCGCCATCCTCGTCGTCCTCCTGGCGATGCTCGCCGTCGCCCAGGCCGGCAACAGCGCCTTCCTCTCCGCCCAGGGCGTCAAGGACCTCCTGCTCAACGCGACCCTCCTGGTCCTGGTCGCCACCGGCCAGTCCCTCGTCGTCGTCACCCGCAACGTCGACCTCTCGGTCGGCTCCGTCCTCGGCATCAGCGCCTTCGCCGCCGGCAGCCACCTCAAGGACGGCGGCGCCCCGGTCACCGCGGTGCTCCTCGCCGTCCTCACCGGCGTCGCCTTCGGCCTGCTCAACGGCGCGCTGGTGAGCCTCGGCCGGGTGCCCGCGCTCGTCGTCACCCTCGGCACCCTCTACATCGTCCGCGGACTCGACTCCCTCTGGGTCGGCTCCCGCCAGATCACCGCCGCCGACCTGCCCGACGCCTTCACCGGCTTCGGCTCCGGCGGCCCCTGGGCGGCGCCCTGGCCCGCGCTGATCGCCCTCGCCGTGCTGGTGGCCACGGCCTACTGGCTACGGCACTTCCCCGCCGGGCGCGAACTGTACGCGCTCGGCTCCCACCCCGAGGCCGCCCGGCTCGCCGGCATCCCCGTCCGCAGACGTGTCCTGACCGCGTACACCCTCTGCGGCGCCCTCGCCGGACTCGCCGGCGCCCTCTACCTGGCCCGCTTCGGCAACGTCGACTCCGGCACCGGCACCGGGTACGAACTGACCGTCGTCAGCGCCGTCGTGGTCGGCGGCGTGGTCTTCACCGGCGGCTCCGGCAGCGTCTGGGGCGCCGCCCTCGGCGCGCTGCTGCTCACCTCCGTCGGCAGCGTGCTGCCCGCCCTCGGCGTCAGCTCCGTGTGGGTGCTCGCGATCCACGGCACCCTGCTCGTCCTCGCCATCGCGGCCGACCGGATCGTCGCCCTGCGGCTGGCCGCCGCCCTGAAGAAGAGGAACGCCCGCCATGGCTGACATCCCGCGTCCCGCGCGCCGCGGCGCCGCCCTGCGCTGGGACCACGTCGTCGGCGCCCTCCTCGTCGTGGTGCTGCTGCTCTCCTTCGGCCTCGTCGACGGCTTCGGCAACGCCCTCAACCTGTCCTTCCTCATCGGCAACACCCTGCCGATCGCCCTGATCGCCCTGCCCATGACCCTGCTCGTGGTCTCCGGCGAGATCGACCTGTCGGTCGCCTCCACCGCGGGGCTCTCCGGCGCCGTGATGGGCGCCCTGTGGAACCAGGGCCTGGCCATCGAGGCGATCGTCCCGCTCTGCCTGCTGCTCGGCACGGCCTGCGGCCTCGTCAACGGGCTCCTCGTGACCCGGCTCGGCCTGCCCTCCCTCGCCGTCACCATCGGCACCCTGGCCGCCTACCGGGGCATCGCGCAGATCGTGCTCGGCTCCGACGCGGTCACCGACTTCCCCGGCGCCTGGCTCGACTTCGCCGCCGGGCGCGTCGGCGGCACCTTCGTGCCGTACGCCCTGCCGCCCTTCCTGGTGCTGCTCGTCCTCGCCGCGCTCGCCCTGCACGCCACGCCCTTCGGCCGCTCCCTGTTCGCCATCGGCGCCGGCGAGGAGGCCGCCCGGTTCGCCGGCATCCGCGTCCGGCGGCACAAGCTGGTCCTCTTCACCGTCACCGGCCTGATGTCCGCCCTCACCGGCGTCTTCTGGGCCCTGCACTACGCCAGCGCCCGCTACGACAACGCCACCGGCCTCGAACTCTCCGTCGTGGCCGCCGTCCTGCTCGGCGGCGTCGACTTCGACGGCGGCAAGGGCACCCTCGGCGGCGCCGTCGCGGGCGTCTTCCTCCTCGGCGCACTACAGAACGTGATGAGCCTCGCCAACGTCTCCGCCCAGTCGCAGATCCTCGTCACCGGCGTCCTCCTGGTCGTCTCCGTGCTCGGCCCCCGCGTCGCCCGCCAGGTCGCGGACGCCCGCGCCCGCCGCCGCGCCGCCCCGCCCCCCGGACCCGCCCCGGCCGCCGGGCCGCCCGACCCCGCCCAGGCTCCGGCGCCCTCCCCCTGAAGCCCGCCCGGTTCCCCGCCCCTCACCCCGTAAGGACCCCGCCATGCGTACGTCATCCCTCCGCCGCGCCGCGGCGGCCCTCGCCGCCGTCACCTCCCTCGCCCTGGCGGCCGGCGCCTGCTCCGGCACCACCAAGAAGGACGTCGGGAAGGAAGACGCCACCGCCGCCTCGGCCGCCGCCGGCGGCACCGCCGACCCGGACGCCGCACTCCGCAAGGGGCTGACCGTCGGCTTCCTGCCCAAGCAGGTCAACAACCCGTACTTCACCACCGCCGGCAAGGGCGGCGAGCAGGCCCTGCGCGAACTGGGCTCCACCTACAAGGAGGTCGGCCCCTCCAGCGCCACCGACACCGCCGGCCAGGTCTCCTACGTCAACACCCTCACCCAGCAGCGCGTCGACGCGATGGCCGTCTCCGCCCAGGACCCGGGCGCCCTGTGCACCGCGCTCACCCAGGCCATGAAGAACGGCGTCAAGGTCGTCACCTACGACTCCGACACCAAGCCCGAGTGCCGCCACGCCTTCGTCTCGCAGGCGTCCGCCGAGAACCTCGGCCGCACCCAGGTCCGGCTGCTCGCCGAGCAGATCGGCTACCGGGGCAAGATCGCCGTCCTGTCCGCCGCCCAGACCGCGACCAACCAGAACACCTGGATCACGTACATGAAGGACGAGCTGAAAGACCCCAAGTACAAGGACGTGAAGCTGGTCAAGGTCGCCTACGGCAACGACGACGCCCAGCAGTCCTTCCAGCAGACCCAGGGCCTGCTCCAGGAGTTCCCCGACCTCAAGGGGATCGTCTCCCCGACCACCGTCGGCATCAAGGCCGCCGCCCAGTACCTCTCCGGCTCCCGCTACAAGGGCAAGGTCCGGCTGACCGGCCTCGGCACCCCCAACGACCTGCGCAGCTACGTCAAGAACGGCACCATCGAGGCGTTCGAGCTGTGGGACCCCGCCAAGCTCGGCGCCCTCGCCGCGCACACCGCCGTCGCCCTCGCCTCCGGCCGCGTCACCGGAGCCCCGGGGGAGACCCTCGACGCCGGCGAACTGGGCGAGTACACCATCGGGGAGAACGGCGTCATCGACCTCGGCGAGCCCACCGTCTTCGACGCGGGCAACGTCGACCGGTACGACTTCTGACCCCGGCGGACGCGCCCGGCCCGGCGGCGCCGCCGCCCGAGCCCCCGCGGGGCGGCGGGTAATGTGAAGGTTTCCGGCCGCCCCGTCCCCCGCCCCACCCTGGAGGTCCCTGCCCGATGGCCCGTTCGGTGGGTATCAAGGACGTCGCCCGCGCCGCCGGAGTCTCCGTGGGCACGGTCTCCAACGTCATCAACCGCCCGGACACCGTCGCCGCCGGCACCCGCGCGCGCGTGCTCGCCGCCATCGACCGGCTCGGCTACGTCCGCAGCGAGTCCGCCCGCCAGCTCCGGGCCGGACGCAGCCGGATTATGGGGCTGCTCGTCCTCGACATGGGCAACCCCTTCTTCGTCGACGTGGCGCGCGGCGCCGAGCGGGCCGCGCGGGACGCCGGGCTCGGCGTGATGGTCTGCAACAGCGCCCAGGACCCCGGCGAGGAGGCCGACTACCTGGCGCTCTTCGCCGAACAGCGGGTGCGCGGCGTCCTGCTCACCCCCGCCGACGCCACCGGCCGCAACATCGCCGCCTTCCGCCGCCACCGCATCCCCTTCGTCCTCGTCGACCGGGTCGCCGAGGGCACCACCGAGTGCTCCGTCTCCGTCGACGACGTCGCCGGCGGCGCGCTCGCCGTCCGCCACCTCGTCGACGCCGGGCACCGCAGCCTCGCCTACGTCAGCGGACCGCCCGGCCTCCACCAGGTGCGCGACCGCCGCACCGGCGCCCTGAACGCCCTCGCCGAGGCCGGGCTCGGCCCCGGCGCCCTGCGCGAGCTGCCCACCGACCGCCTCGACGTCGCCGCCGGCCGGGACGCCGGGGCCCGCCTGCTGGGCCTCGCCGACCGGCCCACCGCCGTCTTCTGCGCCAACGACCTGCTCGCCCTCGGCGTCCTCCAGGCCATGTACGCCGCCGGGGTCGGCGTCCCCGACGACCTCGCCATCGTCGGCTACGACGACATCGAGTTCGCCGCCGCCGCTGCCGTCCCCCTCACCTCGGTGCGCCAGCCCGCCGTCACCATGGGCGCCCTCGCCGCCGAACTCCTCCTGGAGGAGACCGAGTCGGCGGGGACCGACCGCCCGCACGCCCACCGCCGGGTCGTCCTCCAGCCCGAACTGGTGGTGCGCCGCTCCAGCCTCGCCGCCCGCTGACCCCCAGATGTTCCGGTCCCGGGGGAGGACGGCCGCAGGACCATGTGCTGAACTGGGGTCCGGCCGAAAATCCGTCCGTCCCAGGAGCCACCGTTGAGCGTCAGCTACCGCCAGCCCGGCGTCGTCCTCACCGACCGCCGGTTCACCGTCCCCCTCGATCACGACGATCCCGCGGGGGAGACGATCGAGCTGTACGCCCGCGAGGCCGTCGCGAGCGACAAGGCGGACCGGGACCTGCCGTGGCTGGTCTACCTCCAGGGTGGCCCCGGCTTCGGGGCGAACCGTTTCGTCGGCCGCCCCGCCTGGCTCGGCCGGGCCCTTGAGGAGTACCGCGTCCTCCTCCTGGACCAGCGCGGCACGGGCGCCTCCACCCCCGCCAACCGGCAGACGCTCCCGCTGCGCGGCGGCCCCGCCGAACAGGCCGACCACCTCGCCCTCTTCCGCTCCGACTCCATCGTCCGCGACTGCGAGGCGATCCGCCCCCAGGTCACCGGCGGCGCCCCCTGGACCGTCCTCGGCCAGAGCTTCGGCGGCTTCTGCACCGTCGCCTACCTCTCCCTCGCCCCCGAGGGGCTGAGCACCGCCCTCGTCACCGGCGGGCTGCCCTCCCTGGACGCCCACGCCGACGACGTCTACCGGGCCGCCTACCCGCGCGTCGAACGCAAGGTCGCCGCGCACTACGCCCGCTACCCCCAGGACGTCGAACGCGTCCGCCGGATCGCCGAGCACCTGCTCACCCACGACGTGGTCCTGCCCAGCGGCTACCGGCTCACCGTCGAGGCGTTCCAGTCCCTCGGCATCCTCCTCGGCAGCGGCGACGGCAGCCACCGCCTGCACTTCCTGCTGGAGGACGCCTTCGTGCGCACCCCGTCCGGAGCGGAGCTGTCCGACGCCTTCCAGGAACAGGTCCAGGGCCTCCTGTCGTTCGCCGGCCACCCGCTGTACGCCCTGGTCCACGAGGCGATCTACGCCCAGGACGAGCGCCCCACCGCCTGGTCGGCCGAACGGGTCCGCGCCGAGTTCCCCCGCTTCGACGCGGCCAAGGCCCTCGCCGGCGACGAACCGGTACTGCTCACCGGCGAGACCATCCACCCCTGGATGTTCGACTGCGACCCGGCGCTGCGCCCGCTGCGCGAGACCGCCGAACTCCTCGCCGCTCGCACCGGCTGGACGCCGCTGTACGACCCGGCCCGGCTCGCCGCCAACGAGGTGCCCGCCGCCGCGGCCGTCTACCACGACGACATGTACGTGGAGACCACCCACGCGCTGGCCACCGCCCGCTCCATCCGCGGCCTGCGCACCTGGGTCACCGACGAGTTCGAGCACGACGGCGTCCGCGCCGGCGGCCCCCGCGTCCTGGACCGGCTGCTCGCCCTCGTCCGCGACGAGACCTGAGTCCCGCCCCGGCCGCGGGCCGCGCCGAAGGCCCTGTGCCGCGCCCGCGGCCGGGTTACTGTGCCGTCATGACCGAGTCCGCAGGCACCCCCCTGGAGCCCCTGCCCGGCGACTGGCGCCGGGCCCTCGCCGTCGTCGCCCACCCCGACGACCTGGAGTACGGCTGCTCCGCGGCCGTCGCCTCCTGGACCGACGAGGGACGGGAGGTGACGTATCTGCTCGCCACCCGGGGCGAGGCCGGCATCGACACCCTCGCGCCCGAGGAGTGCGGCGCGCTCAGGGAGCGCGAGCAGCGGGCGAGCGCCGCCGAGGTGGGGGTGGAGCGCGTCGAGTTCCTCGACCACCGGGACGGCGTCGTCGAGTACGGCATCCCGCTGCGCCGGGACATCGCCGCCGCGATCCGCCGTCACCGCCCCGAACTGGTCGTCACCCTCAACCACCGCGAGACCTGGGGGAGCAGCGGCTTCTGGAACACCCCCGACCACGTCGCCGTCGGCCGGGCCACGCTCGACGCGGCGGCCGACGCCGGGAACCGCTGGATCTTCCCCGAACTGGCCGAACAGGGCCTCGAACCCTGGGACGGGGTCCGCTGGGTCGCGGTCGCCGGTTCCACCACGCCCACCCACGCCGTGGACGCGACGGCGGGACTGGAACGCGCCGTGCGCTCCCTGCTCGCCCACCGCACCTACATCGAGGTGCTGACCGACGAGGACCCGGAGGCGTACGTGCGCGGTTTCCTCACCCGCAGCGCCGAGGAGACGGGGAAGCGCTTCGGGGGCCGGCCCGCGGTCGCCTTCGAGCTCTTCCCCCGCTGACCGCGCGGGGCGCACCGGCGCGCGTCATCCGCCCGTGCGGTGCGCGGGGCAGTGCCCGGCCGGGTCCGGTCCGCCGTCCTCGGGCCCGGCCGCGGCGGGGGCCGCCGGTGCGGTGCGCCGCTCCGGGTGGAGCCTGAGGTCCCGCGGCATCACGGTGAGCCGTTCCGTCACGCTCAGTTGGTAGCCCTCCTCGGGCCGCAGCTCGTAGCGGCGCAGCAGCAGCCCGAGGACGAGGGTGGCCTCGTGCAGCGCGAACTGCCGCCCGATGCACGCCCGCGAGCCCGTCCCGAACGGCTTGAAGACGTGGGCCGGCCGGGACCGTACGGCCTTCGGCTCGAAGCGGTCCGGGTCGAACCGCTCGGCGTCCGGCCCCCACACCCCCGGGTCCCGGTGCAGCATCGGGGTGAGCACCAGGGTCCAGGCCCCGCGCCGCATGGGGTGGGTGCCGGCCAGCACCGTGTCGGCGCGGGCCTCCCGGGCGAAGGCGGGCGCGGTCGGCCACAGGCGCAGGGACTCGTCCAGCACCCGGCGCACGTAGCGCAGCTTGGCCACCTGCTCGTAGCCCGGGGTCGCGGTGGGGCCCCACACGCGGTCCACCTCGGCGCGGGCGCGGGCCGCCACCCCGGGGTGCCGGGAGAGGTAGTGCAGGGCGAAGGAGAGCGCGCCCGAGGTGGTCTCGTGACCGGCCACCAGGAAGGTGATGACCTGCCGGCGCACGTTCCGCGCCGACAGCCGCTCCCCGGTCTCCGGGTGGGCGGTCTCCAGCATCCGGCCGAGCAGGTCGGCCGGACCTTTGCCGGGGGCCTCGCGGCGGGCGCGGACCAGGTCGTCGACGGTGCGGTTGAGGTGGGCGATGTCGGCGGCGTTGCGGCGGCTCGCCCCGCGCAGCAGCCAGGGGGCGAGCGGCGCGGGCACGGTGTTCAGCCGCTGGGCGTGGGCGAGGGCGCCCACCATCGCCGTCACGAAGGGGTGCGGGCGGGCGCGCTCGAAGGAGCCGAAGTCGTGGCCGAACCCGGTGCGGGCGATGGTCTCCAGCGTCAGCCGGGTCATGTCGCCGGGCACGTCCACCGCCCGCCCCGCCGCCGCGGCCCGGTCCCAGCGGTCCGTCAGCCGCTCGGCCACGTCGAGCATCATCGGGTGGTAGCCGGCCATCGCGTCCCGGCCGAAGGCGGGCGCGAGCACGTCGTGCGCCGTCTGCCAGTTCGGCTCGTCGTTGTACGCCGTGAACAGCCCGTCCCCGGCGAGCGGCCGCAGGTTGGCCACCCCGAGCCCCACGTGTTTGGCGAAGCGCGCCTCGTCGGCCAGGTCGGCGACGAGACCGGCCCCCCACACGAGCACGAACTCCTTGCCGAAGGCCCGCCGCCGGAAGATCGGCCCCAGCTTCCGGGCCAGGGCCAGCGAGTCCTGGAGCGGTGTGTGCCGGCTCGCCCCCACCACGTCCCCGAGCAGAGGCACCCGGTACGGCGGGCGGGGGATGCGGTGCAACTCCGGCCAGCCCTGTTCGGCTCCGCGGAACCCGCGGGGCAGGCTCGGCCCCGCCGGTCGGTCCGTCGTCTCCGTCATGACGTGATCTCCCTTGACGCGGCGGCGTGTTGGAGCATGTTGTACGTCGGTTCAACAACGCGTCCAGTCTCGCCCCGGTGCTGAACCGGCGTCAAGTAAGGTCCGGTGCATGACCGTGGACGAGCGCGGGCGCACACGGCGCCGGATGAGCACCGAGGAGCGCCGGGAGCAGTTGCTCTCGGTGGGCGCGCGGCTGTTCTCCGAGAGCCCCTACGACGAGGTGTGGATCGAGCGGGTCGCGGAGATCGCGGGTGTCTCGCGCGGGCTGCTGTACCACTACTTCCCGGGCAAGCGGGAGTTCTTCGCGGCCGTCGTCGAGCGCGAGAGCGAGCACATGCTGCGCCTGACGGCCGCGGTGCCCGGCCTCCCGGTGCGCGAGCAACTGACCTCCGTGCTCGACGCGTTCCTGGAGTACGTCCGCACGAACGCGGACGGCTTCGGCGCCTTCCACCGCGCCGAGGCGGCGGGGGACCAGGCCGTGCGCCGGGTCTACCGCGCGGCGCTGGCCGCACAGGAACGGCAGATCCTCGCCGTGCTCGCCGCCGACCCCGAGTTCGGTCCCGGCGTCGCGGCGCGGGCCGGTGTGCGGCTCGCGGTGCGCGGCTGGCTGGCCTTCACCACCGCGGTCTGCCTGGAGTGGCTGAGCGAGGGGGAGCCAGGCCGCGAGCAGGTGCGCGACCTGTGCGCCCGCGCCCTGCTGGGCGCCCTGACCCCCTGAGCGGGGACCGCCCCTCGTCCGCGCGCTTCCCCGTGGCCGCGGCCCCGGTCACGGGACGGGAGAAGTCCGCGTGAACGCGGACGACCCGCCCGGAAAGGTCTCGCAAAGATCACGCGTCCCGGTTGGCGCGCACCCCGATCTCCTATAGGTTAGGCAAGCCTTACCTAATGAACTGATGACGGAGGTTGGGGATGGGTGACAGCCACACCTGGACGGCCGCGCCTGCCGCGGCGGAGCAGGCCCGCTCCGTGCTCGCCGCCGCGTGGTCCTGCGCGGTGACCGCGGAAGGCGGACGCGAGGAGTACGTCGGCGCGCACACCGTGTCCGACGACGGCCGGGTGCGCCTGTGCGTGCCCGAGGACAGCGTCCTGTCCGCGGTGGTGGTCTGCGCGCCCCGCGGGGAGCCGTCCGGCGTGCTGGAGTTCGCCGACGTCGCCCCCGTCCCCGTACGGGGACGCGTCCGCGCCCGGCTCTGGCTCGCCGGCCGGTTCACCCCCGGGGAGGACCACCTCTTCTTCGAGCCGACGAGGGTGGTGCTGCGCAGGCCCTCCGGCGCCGTGGTGGTCGACCCCGACGAGTTCGCCGCCGCCCGCCCCGACCCGCTCGCCACCGCCGAGGCCCGGCTGCTGACCCACCTCGCCGACTGCCACGGCGACGCGGTGGAGCGCCTCACCCGCCTCGTCGACGCCGACAGCCTGCACGGCGCGGTCCGGGTCCGCCCGCTCGCCGTGGACCGGCACGGACTGACCCTGCGTATCGAACGCCTCCGCTCCCACGGTGACGTCCGGCTGCCCTTCCACACCCCCGCCGACGACCTCGCCCAGCTCACCGAGCGCATGCACGTCCTGCTGGCCCAGGCGAGCGCGGCTTCCTGCCCCCGCGCCCTACAGCGGCAGCGCACAGACCGCGACCGGTGAGGCGAACGGCGCACCGGCCGGACGCAGTCGGCCACCGGCGCGGTCGACGTGGAAGACGCTCACCGTGCCGGACCGCTGGTTCGCCGCGAACAGCAGCGCGCCGTCCGGGGAGAAGGCGATCTGGCGCGGGAACTCCCCGCCCGCCGGCACCTCGTCCACCAGCCTGAGCCGCGCGCCGCCGTCCTCCACCGCGTACCGCGTGAGGGTGTCCCGCCCCCGGTTGGCGAGGTAGGCGTGGGACTCGTCCGCGGTGACGAGGAGCTGCGCCGGATGATTGGTGCCCGTCGCCGCGCCCGCCGCCGCGTCCGCCGCCGTGCCCGTGGACTGCGGGGTGCCCGGGTCGAGTCGGCCGGTCTGTGGGTCGTAGCCGCAGACGGTGACCGTGTCGTCCAGTTCGCCGACGAGGTAGGCGTGCCGTCCCCCGGGGTGGAAGGCGAGGTGGCGCGGTCCGGTGCCGGGCCGTACCCGGGCCCGCGAGGTCTCCGTGAGCGTGCCGCGCTCGCCGTCGAGACGGTACGTGTACACGGTGTCCGTGCCCAGGTCCACGGCGAGCACATGGCCGCCGGGGCCGGTGACGACCTGGTGGGCGTGGGGCCCGGCCTGTCCCGGACCGGGCGGGGGAGAGGTGTGCCGGACCAGTGCGGCGCGCTCGCCGAGGGCGCCCGAGGCGTCGATGGGGTGCACGGCGACGCTGCCCGAACCGTAGTGCGCGCTCAGCAGCCAGCGCCCGTCGGGATGGACCGAGAGGTGGCACGGGGCCGACCCGCCCGCGCTCCGGCTGCCCAGCACCCGGGGACCGTCCGCCCGGAAGGCGGTCACCGTACCCTCCTCCCGCTCGCCGACGGCGTAGACCGTGCGCCCGTCGGGATGGACGGCCAGGAACGAGGGGTCGGCGACGCCGGTGAGGGTCCCGGTGGCGGTGATCTCGCCCGTGGCGGGGTCGTACGCGGCCAGGCCGACCCCCTCGCCGCCGTCCTGTGCCGAGGTGTAGGTGCCGAGGAAGAGCGGGCGCGGACCGGAGGGCGCCGCGTCCCGGCCCGCCGCCCCGCCGCTCGCCCGGGGCGCCGGAGTGCCGGACCCGGACGCCTCGGGGTCCCGGGCCTCGCCGCAGCCCGCCGCCGGGAGCACCGCCGCCACGGCGGCCGTCCGCCACGCCAGCCCCACGAACCGGCGCCTGCTCCAGCCCTCACCGCTCATGCCCCGCGCGCTCCCGTCGCCCACCGCTCTCCGTCCGCCCCGTGTCTACCAGTCCGCCGCCGTACGCGCCGCCCGTACCCGCCACCCGGTGACGCCTGGCCGGCCGACGGCGGCGCCCCTCACCGCCGGCCGCGCTCGCGCAGCCGGCGGGGGCGCTTCGGCAGGTGCGGCCAGATCCGGTCCCGCAGCCCGGTCAGCCGGGGCCGGCGTTCGCGCTGCTCGCGCGTGTGCCGGTCCAGCTCCTCCAGCAGCCGGCGCGAACGGTGCTCGGTGTCCAGCTCGTCGAGGATGCGGTCCACCTCGGTCAGCACCGCGCCCTGCAACTGCCACTGCCGGGGGTCCCGCCGTACGTCCTCCAGCAGCAGTTCGGCCAGTCGGTCCCGGGTGAGCGCGGCCTGCCGCAGCTCGGCGGTGAGCCGTTCCTCCGCGGACTCGGCGTTCTCGCTGGCGCTCGTGGTGACCAGCACCGAGAAGCTGACCACCGCGTCCGCCACCTCCGACAGCAGCCGCTCCAGCGCCTCCCCGGACCGGGCGGGGAAGAGCGGGTCCGGCTCGCGTACCTTCGCCAGGTCGGTGAGGCTGCGGGCGAGCACGCGCAGCACCACCGTGCTGATCTCCAGGGTGTCCAGCCCGGTGCGCAGCACCACCCGGTGCAGCAGCCCCTCGCGCACCCGCGGGTTCAGCCGCAGGCTGTCCTCGGCCTGCCGCAGGTCCTCGTCGACCGCGGCGATGTCGTGGTCCAGTTGCCGGGCCTCGTGCAGCCGGGCCGCCGCCTCGTGGTACCGGGTGTGCCCGGCCGCCTGCTCACCCAGGCGCAGCAGGAGCTGCCGCACGCGGCGGGCCAGGCCCTCGATCGACTCGCCGGCCTGCTCCACCCAGACCGGAGGGGCCAGCACCAGGTTGAAGGTGAGCCCGACGACGGCGCCGATGAGGGTCTCCACCACCCGCGCCCAGGCCAGCGTCTCGTGCGAGGTGACGCCGAGGACGAGCATGGCGCTGATCGCCACCTCGGCCACGAACTCCTCGGCCCGCACCAGATGCCCGACGCCCAGCGCCGCCACGATCACCAGGGCCAGGCTCCACCAGGACAGGCCGACCAACTGGCTGAAGGCGATGGCGACCAGCACGCCCGCGACCACCGCGTTGACCCGGCGGAAGCTCATCTTGAGCGTCGCGTACAGGGTGACCTGGACGACCAGCAGCGCGGTCAGGGGAGCGGTGAGCGGGGCCGCCTCGGGGCTCAGCCGCAGGGCGATGACATAGGCGATCGACGCCGCGGCAGCCGAGCGCAGCGCCTGCACCACCATGGGGTCCCGGTGCCACTTCGCCAGGCGTGCCATCCACGCCGCGGTCTCCCGTACATCCAGCATCCTCGGTCCGTTCCCCTTCCCCGGGGCCTCGAACGTGTCCGGACAGGACGGTAACCGGACACGGGCGGACCACACGTCTGCACGCGCCGCACACCGCCGGACGGGTCCGGCACCACCCGCCGGGAAGCCGGGGGCGCGGAGACGGGCGGTGAGAAGGAGGGGGCGGGCGCAGGGGGAGGGGCGGGAGAAGGGGAAGGCGCGGTCCGTCAGGCCGTCAGGCCGTCAGTTTGGCGAGGAAGGCGGCGAGGTGGTCCGTCGTCCGGGCTATCTGCTGCTCCAGGGTCAGGCTCTCCTCGAACCGGGCCCCGGACTGCGACACCCGCAGCCCGCGCAGGTAGAGGGAGCACGCCAGGTCGGCGCAGATGTACAGCCCCACCGAGTTGCCCTCGCGGCCGGCCGGGCCCGCCTTGCGCGCGGTCATCAGCGCGACGCCGCCCCGCGGGTGGGTGGTCAGACACAGCGAGCACATGCTGCGGTGCAGGAACCCGCGCCGGGCGGGCGGCACCCGCAGGGCCACGCCGACCAGGCGCCCGCCGTGCTCGGTGACCAGATGGGCCCGCTCGGGCGCCCCCGGATCGCGCCAGCCCAGGAAGTCGAGCGACTCCCAGGGGTGTTCGGCGAGGTCGCGGGGGAGCGACAGCCGCTTCGTCTCACCCTTGGAGCAGTTGACGAAGGACGCGCGGATGTCGGGCTCGGTGAGTGGTCTCATGGTGGGGTGTCTCCGGATGCGACGGCGCCCGGGGTCCCGGGGCGGTCGCCCAGCCTAAGGAGGCGGCGGAGGGCCGGGCGACCGGTTTTCCGCCCGGCGATCAGGGCACCGGGAGTTTCAGAGCATGAATTAAGGGCGGAGGAAAGTCGCGGCCGGTCCGGGGGCAGAGGTATGTTGCCAGCCGGACCCGGTTCGGGAGGAGCCATATGGCGGGGCGCAACGGACGTACGGTACGCGACCTCAGGAGGGCCAACCGCACGGCCGTACTCCAGCGGCTCTACTTCGAAGGACCGCTCAGCCGCTTCGAACTGGGCCCGGCGACCGGGCTGAGTTCCGGCTCGGTCAGCAACGTCGTCGCCGACCTGGTCGCCGACGGCCTGGTCCAGGAGGCCGGCAGCGTCGACTCCGACGGCGGGCGGCCCCGCACCCTGCTCAAGGTGGTGCCCGGCAGCGGCCACATGATCGGCGTCGACGTCGGCGAGACCCGGGTGCGCATCGAGCTGTTCGACCTCACCCTCACCGAACTCGCCCGCGCGGAACGCCCGCTGACCCGGCGCGGCCACGAGGTCGAGGCCATCGTCGGCCACATCCGCGACGGCGTGGCCGAGGTGCTCGCCGCCGCCGGACTCGCCCCCGAGCGGCTGCTCGGCGTCGGGATCGGCGTCCCCGGCATCGTCGAGCACACCCCCGAGGACGGGGCCGTCGTGCACGGCCAGACCATCGGCTGGGACGCGGTGCCGCTGGAGCGGCTGCTGCGCGCCGGCTCCCCGCTGCCCGAGACCGTCCCCTGCTTCATCGACAACGGCGCCCGCACCCTCGGCCAGGCCGAGATGTGGTTCGGCGCCGGCCGCGGAGCCGACAACGCGGTCGTGGTCCTCTTCGGCTCCGGCGTCGGCGCCAGCCTGGTCACCCCCGAGGTCGAGCAGGGCCGGGCGGTCGAGTGGGGACACCTGACCGTACGGGTCCGCGGACGCCGCTGCCGCTGCGGGGCGCTCGGCTGCCTGGAGGCGTACGCGGGCGCGGAATCGCTGCTGGCCCGCTGGCGCGAGGCGGGCGGCGTGGTGCCGCGGGACACCGACGAGGAGACCGCGCTGACCGGGATGCTCGCCGCCGCCTATCCGCCCGAGGGGACCGCCGCCGACCCGGTCGCGCTCTCCGTGCTGGAGGAGACCGCCGAGTACCTGGGCGCCGGGCTCTCCGACCTGATCAACCTCTTCCAGCCCGAGCGCATCCTCATCGGCGGCTGGGCCGGACTCCAGCTCGGCACCCGCTTCCTGCCCGCCGTCCGCCGCCACGCCGTCTCCTACGCCCTGCGCCACCCCGCCGAGAAGGTCACCGTCGACCTCGGGCGGCTCGGCCCCGACGCGGTCACCGTCGGCGCCGCGATCCTGCCGCTGGCCGACTTCTTCGCCCGGGGCGGCCGGCGTCCCGACCCGGAGCCGAGGAACCCGCCCCCGGCCTGGAGCACAGCCCTGAAGGAACGGGCCCCGCGCTGATGTTTGGCCGGACCGGGTCCCGGTTACCCGGTACCGCTGGACCAACGCGGGGATGCCGACGGAAGGGAGACCGCCGTGACCGATCACCGCCTCGAAGGACCCGGCGAGAACGGCTCCCCCGTCCCCCGGGACATGCAGGACCAGCAGGCCGGCAGCGGCGAGGACCCGTGGGAGGCCGCCCCGAAGCGCGCGGCGCCCACCCGGCGCGCGCGGACGGAGGAGAGCGAGCCGCACCCCGACGAGCAGGGCGAACGGGAGGAGCGGGGCGAGCCCGGTGAGCCCGGTGTGACGGACGAGTCCGAGGGGGCGGACGAGTCCCCTACGGCCGGTGGACCCGGTGATCCCGATCCCGATCCCGGGAGCGATACCGGTCCCGGTCCTGCTCCTGGTCCCCCTGTTCCCGATGGGCCGGATGTCCCCGACACGGACGAGGCGGGGACCGGCCGCCAGGGCGCCCCGCACTCCGGCGCCGTACACCCCGAACACCCGGTGCCGGACGAGTCCCCGGGCTGACGGCCCCCGCGGCCTCCGGCACCCGCCTGCGGCCCGGCTTCCGAGCACCGCCCGCGGCCCGGCGGAGTACCCCTCCGGCCGGGTCGCGGGCGTGCCGCTCGTGCCGCTCGGCTCAGCTCGCCCTGCGGCCCCGCAGCGGCGCCGTCTCCGCGCCCGCGCCCCGGCGCAGTCCCTCCAGGAACTCCTCCAGCACCTGCGGGGCCGTACGCTCCGACCGCCAGCCCAGTTCCTCCCGCGCCCGGGTGCAGTCCAGCAGCGGCAGCCGCAGCACCGCGTCGAACAGGTGCGGGGAGGCGGGCAGCAGCCGCAGCCCCCACGCGGCGGCCATCGCCGTACGGGCCGCCGCGCGCGGCAGCCGCACCGGCCGCCCGCCGGTCATCGCGGCCAGCGTCCCCGCGTCCACCGGCGGCTCCGTCGCCAGGTTGAACGGACCCCGCGCGTTCGCCGAGCGCACCGCGAGCCGGTACGCGTGGGCCGCGTCGTCGGTGTGCAGCACCTGCACCCGCAGCCCCGGCACGTCCGGCAGGACGGGGAGCAGGTCGGGGCGGGCCATCGGGCCCGGCAGGAACCGGCCGGCGAAGATCCGGCGCTGCTCGCTCGCCGACTCCCGCTTGAAGAGGAAGGCCGGCCGCATCCGCACCACGCGCATGCCGGGATGGTCGTGCTCGTAGGTGTCCAGGACGCGTTCCAGGTACGCCTTCTCCCGGCAGTAGGCCGCGTCCGGCCAGCCGTGCGTCGGCCACGACTCGTCCACGGCGTGGTCCTTCGGGCCCGGTGAGTACGCGCCGACCGAGGAGGCGTGCACGAGCGCCGTCACCCCGGCCGAGGCCGCCGCCTCGAAGACGCGCAGCGAGCCGAGCACGTTGGTCCGCCACGTCGTGGCCGGATCGTGCGTCGGCTGGAAGGCCCAGGCGAGGTGGATCACCGCGTCGGCGCCCGCGAAGTGCCCGGCGAGGTCGTCGTGCTCGGCGGCCAGGTCGACCGAGGCCCACTCCGTCCTCGGCGGCGCCCGGTCCGGCAGCCGCCGGGCCAGCCCCAGCACCGATGCCACCTCGGGGTCCTCCGCCAGCAGCCGCACCACGCTGGTGCCGACGTTGCCGGTGGCGCCCGTGACCACGATCCGTCCGCCCGTCGTGCCGCTCACCGTGCGCTCCTCTCGCCGGGTGCTCCTCGCGGGCCACCGGGTACCCCGTCCGGCTCCGGGCAAAGAAGAGCCCCGACCGGATGGGGGGATCACGGCCGGGGCGGTCCGGGGTGGATACGGATGGCGGTCGCCTCCCGGCGAAGGGCTCCACGGGGCTTCAGCCGGACGATCGTCCCCGTGGGCGGAAAGGTGAGGCCCGAGGACACTGCTCCATCCGCACCCACATCCCTTTCAACGGACCGGCGGCCGTGGGTGTTCCCTGTCTGCGGGGATCTGCGGTGATCCGTCTCACTCGCACACCGATTGCCGGGTTTCCCGTCCCTTGCGCCGTCCTCAGGGCGCCGTCACTCCGGGCGGTGTGCGTCCCTCCCGGGTCCAGGCCAGCAGGTCGGGCAGCGGCCAGGTCGTCACCACCCGCTCCGGGGGCACCCCGCACTCCTCCGCCCGCGCACAGCCGTGGATCTGCCAGTCGAGCTGGCCCGGGGCGTGCGCGTCGGTGTCGACGGAGAACAGCACCCCCGCCGACACCGCCCGGCGCAGCAGCCGGCGCGGCGGGTCCAGCCGCTCCGGGCGGCTGTTGATCTCCAGGGCGGTGCCGGACTCCGCGCAGGCCGCGAAGACCTCGTCCGCGTCGAACTCCGACGGGGGCCTGCCCCTCCCGGTCAGCAGCCGCCCCGTGCAGTGCCCGAGCACGTCGGCACGGGGATGGCGGACGGCGGCCACCATCCGCCGGGTCATCGCACGGGCGTCCATGCGCAGCTTGGAGTGGACCGAGACCACGACCACGTCGAGCCGGTCCAGCAGTTCCGGCTCCTGGTCGAGGGAGCCGTCCTCCAGGATGTCGCACTCGATGCCGGTCAGCAGGCGGAACGGGGCCCACGTCTCGTTGAGCCGGGCCACCACGTCCAGTTGCTCGCGCAGCCGGGCCGGGGAGAGCCCGCGCGCCACCGTGAGCCGGGGCGAATGGTCGGTCAGCGCCGCCCACTCGTGCCCGAGCGCCGCCGCGGTCCGGCCCATCTCCTCGATCGGGCTGCCGCCGTCGGACCACTCCGAGTGCAGGTGGCAGTCGCCGCGCAGCAGGGACCGCAGCCGCTCCCCGCCCCGGGCGAGCGGGGCGGTCGCCTCGCCCTCCAGCCGCTCCAGATAGCCGGGCACCCGCCCGTCCAGCGCCTCCCGCACCACTTGGGCCGTCTTCGGGCCGACGCCCTTGAGGGTCTCCAGCGCCCCGGTGCGCGCCCGCTCGGCCACCTCGCCGTCGGGCAGCGCGCCCAGCACCCGGGCCGCGGTGCGGAAGGCCCGGACGCGGTAGGTGGGCTCCTGGGAGCGCTCCAGCAGGAAGGCGATCCGCTCCAGCGCCTCGACGGGGTCCATCGCCACCTCCTCGCTCGGCACCTCCAGCGTTGCCCAGCACCCGGCGGACCGCACGACGACCGGACCGCCACCGCCGGGGACCCGCCACCGTCCGGGGACCCGCCACCGCCGGGGACCCGCCACCGTCCGGGGACCGCCACCGCCGAGGACCCGCCACCGTCCGGGGACCCGCCACCGTTCGGGGACCCGGTGCGCCCCGAGGGCCCGCGGCCTCGTGGACATGCCGAGGGGCCGGAGCGTGCGTCCCGGCCCCTGGTTCGAACTGTTCGAATGCGGGGGTGCCGTTCCCCGCCGCCGGACCGCTCACGAGGCCGTCGCGGCCGGTTGCGGCCTACCCTCTAGGCATGACCGAAATCGCGAGCCCGCACATCGGCAGTCCGCGGATTCTCGTGCTCGGGGTGCAGCCCGGCACGCCGCCGTTCCGGATCATGGAGATCGACGGACAGGTGGTCGGCGAGGCGCGGACCGTCGTCGACGTACTGGAGACCGCCGCCGCCTTCGGCATCGTGGTCCACGACCTCGACGACCCGGACGTGGTGCGCTGGGTGGGCGGGGACAAGTTCACCTGGACCCCGCGCTAGGCGAGGCCGGTCCGGGCCCCGGTCACCACCCAGCGCTGGGCGGCCGACCCGTTGCAGTCCCACAACTGGACCGGGGTGCCGTCGGCCGTGCCGCCGCTCGCCACGTCCAGGCACTTGCCGAGCGCCCGGATCGTGCCGTCCGAACCCACCGCCCACTGCTGGGCCGCGGTGCCGTTGCAGTCGTAGAGCTGGACGGGCGTGCCGTTCGCGGAGTTCGCGGCGGCCACGTCCACGCACTTGCCCGCCAGGCCCCGGATCGCCCCGCCGGCGGGCGAGTCGCCCGTCGTCACGGAGACGTGGTCCACGACCAGGGTCTGCGGGAAGGAGGTGGAGCCGTCCGGGTCGCCGGGCCAGTAGCCGCCGACCGCCAGGTTGAGGATGAGGAAGAACGGCTTGTTGAACGCCCACTGCCGGCCGCCCAGGTCGGCGGGGGTGCGGCGCTGGTAGACGTTCCCGTCCACCGACCACGTGATCGAGTCCGGCGCCCAGTCGACGGCGAAGGTGTGGAAGCCGTCCGCGAACGCCTGACCGCCCGGCAGGGTGTAGCCCGCGCCGATCCCGTCCGCGCCGGAGTACCCCGGGCCGTGGATCGTGCCGTGCACGGTGGACGGTTCGAAGCCGACGTTCTCCATCACGTCGATCTCACCGGAGTTCGGCCAGCCGACCTGGCCCAGGTCGTTGCCGAGCATCCAGAACGCCGGCCACATGCCCTGCCCGCGCGGCACCTTCATCCGGGCCTCCACGTGCCCGTACTGCGCGGTGAACTTGCCGGCCGTGTTCAGCCGGGCCGAGGTGTACTGGCAGGTGCCGTACCAGCACTGGTAGTTGGACGGGTTCTCGCGGCGGGCCGTGATGACCAGGTGGCCCTGGCCGTCCAGGGCGGCGTTCTTGTTGCCGGAGGTGTAGTACTGCCGCTCGTGGTTGTTGACGTTGTCGCCGGTCTCCAACTGCCACTTGGAGGAGTCCACGGCGGCACCGGCCGGACCGTCGAAGGTGTCGGAGAACGTCACCGCGGCGGGCGCGGCGGCGGCCTGGGTCTCCGGCCGGGTCTCCGCCTGGGCGGGACCGGTCACGACGGAGGCGGCCAGCCCGGCGGACAGGGCGGCGAGGAGACATCTGCGGAGCAGGCGTGGACGGGCCACGGCTCTCCCTTCCGTACGGCGCCCCGCTGTCCGGGGGCGCCGACCGAGGTGGGGGGTAAGGGTGACGCCCTTGATTTAAGAAGTGAGATAAGGGCCCGTCAATACCTTGGTCCATACCACCTGTCATTCCGTTACGTACGGCGCCGCCGCGCGTGCACCGCCCGGCTCATCCGCCGGCCCAGGAGCAGGTAACCGGCCAGCGCGCCCGTGCTGTTGAGGATGACGTCGTCGATGTCGAAGGCCCGCCCGGTGACCAGCGCGCCCTGCGCGAACTCCACCAGCAGCATCACGGCGGCCGTCAGCAGCAGTAGGCGCAGCGCGCCGCGCGCCCCCGGGGCGACCAGCGGGACCAGCACGCCGAAGGGCACCCCCAGCAGCAGGTTGCCGCCGACCTGCTTGGCCGCGTCGCGCAGCGCGGGCTGGTCCAGGTAGGCGCGCAGCGAACGGCCCGGCCGCAGGTTCGTGTGGACCAGCGCCTCCGAGGCGGGGGAGGGGTGCAGGGTCAGCCGGGCCAGGACGACGGCGAACGCCACCATCACCACGAAGGCGCAGGCCGTCACCAGCAGCCGTAACGCGAGGGCGGCGGGCCGCCGTTCGGGCCGGACGGCCTCCTCGCCCGCGCGGGCGTCGCGGGAGCGGGAGAGGAGGCGCGGACGTGGAACGGTACGCATGGATCGGCCCTCCGGTCGTCGACTCCCCCGCGTGGTAAAGCGGTTACCCGGCGAAGCCGCGGGGATGCCGGCCCGGTACCGGCTCAGGAACCGTAGGTCACCCGTACCTCCTCGAAGCCGAGGGAACGCAGCAGTCCCTGGAGCATCGCCGTGGTGTTGCTCTCGGCGCGGGTCTTCAGCTCGCTCTCGGCCGCCGCCTCGGCGATGTGTCGTGCCGCGAGCTTCTGCACCGCCTGCTCGCCGTTGGGGTTGTCGGAGAACAGGTCGCCGAGCCGGTCCAGCAGTCCGCGCTGCTTGGAGACGGCGTAGGAGTGGTCGGGGTCGAGGGCGGGCTTGCCGAGTGTCGCGTGCGGCAGGCGGAGCGTGGCCGAGGTGCGCTCGGCGTCGACGCTCACGTCGTCCTCCCCGACCGCGCCGAGGTCGACGTAGGCGTCGACGGTGCCCGCCCCGACGTACAGGGTGCGGGTGCCGCGGAGCGCGTCGGGCAGGAACCGGGCGTCCTTCTCCAGGTCGACGACGACCTGGAAGGTGCCGGAGGCCGCCTCGTACCGGGAGATGTCCCGGACGGACTGGAGCAGCGCCGGGCCGGAGCGGTCGTGGCTCTCGCTGCCGAACAGGTCCTTCAGTCCCGGTACGACGCTGAGCCGGAGCCCCGCGAAGAGCACGGCGAGCACCAGCACGACGGCGCTGACCGCCTTGACCCAGCCGGGCACGCGGCGAGGGAGGCGCTTGATCGGAGACGTCATGGCGACGGCCCTCCTTCCTCCTGACCGAATGCCCGTCATCTCCCGTCCCAGGCAAGCCGGTTGAAGCCTCGGGGGGAGGAGCGGGGGCACGAGGGGGCGCGCGCGGGGGCGAGTCGGTCAGCGCTCCGTCCGGTCCGCCTGCGGCCGGCCGGGGCCGAGCGCCGTCTCCAGGTCCGGCCGCGGCGGCAGCACCGAGGACAGACCGGTGATCCGCAGCATCCGCAGCGTCAGCGGGTGGGCGCACACCAGGTGCACCTGCCCGCCGCCGGCGAGCACCCGTCTGCGGGCCCGGTGCAGCAGCCGCAGCCCTGAACAGTCGAAGAACTCGACACGGCCGAGGTCGAGCACGACCAGGGCGCCGGGCCGTCCCGTCTCCCGGTCCAGGAGCGGGCCGATCTCCGCGGCGGAGGCGATGTCGATCTCGCCGCGGAACTCCAGCACGGTGTGACCCCGGTCCTGGTGGACCCGCAGGTGTTGGGTGAGCGACACGGATTCCCGCCGCACGACGCCACCGCCTCCAGCATGCTCCACGGATGGGCTCCGTGGGGGCGGGACTGCCCCAACGGTCTTTGCTGTTCAGCAAGTTACCCTTGTTGAGGAAAATTTGAGCATGTTCGGCCGACATATGTCGCCGGATTTTCACATCGTGGGGAGTCCGTCAAGAACGGTCATCCCATGAGAACGGTCATCCCATGGGCACGGTCAGCACGGTCACTCCATGGCCACGGTCACTCCATGACGAGGACCAGCTTGCCCCGCGTCCGGCCGGTCTCGCCCCGCCGGTGAGCCTCGGCCGCCTCGGCGAGGGGGAAGGTCCCCGCGATCGTGGCCCGCAGCCGCCCCGACTCGACCAGGCCGGTGATCTCCCGCAGTCCGGCGCGGTCGGAGTCGACCAGCATCCGCACCGCCCGCACGCCGAGCCGGTCGGCCTCCTCCAGGAAGGCGTCCGGGCCGACGGGCAGGATCGACACCACGATCCCGCCGGGGCGCAGCACCCGCAGCGAGCGCATGCCGGTGTCGCCGCCGATGGTGTCCAGGACCACGTCGACGTCCTTCACCACCTCGGCGAAGTCGCTCTCGCGGTAGTCGAGCGGTTCGTCCACGCCGAGGGAGCGCAGGAAGTCGTGGTTGGCGGCGCTCGCCGTGCCGATCACGTGGGCGCCGCGCGCCTTCGCGATCTGCGCCGCCACGTGACCGACCCCGCCGGCCGCCGCGTGGATCAGCACCCGCTGCCCCGGCTCCAGCCCCGCCCGCTCGACCAGGGCCTGCCAGGCGGTGAGCGAGACCAGCGGCAGCGCGCCCGCCTGGACGTGGTCGATCCCCGCCGGCCTCGGCGCGAACACCCGCGCCGGCGCGGTCACGTACTCCGCGTGGGAGCCGTGGCCGTACGGGTAGGACAGCATGCCGAACACCTCGTCGCCCGGCCGGAAGGCGGCGACGCCGATCCCCACCGCCTCCACCGTGCCCGCGACGTCCCAGCCCAGCACGTAGGGCGGCTCGCCCAGGAAGCCCCCGGTCGCCCGGTGCTTCCAGTCGGTCGGGTTCACCCCGGCGGCGCGCACCCGCACCAGCACCTCGTTGGCGCGCGGTTCGGACCGTTCCAGCCGGATTTCCCGCAGCACCTCGGGTCCGCCGAGGGTGTCCTGACTGATGGCGCGCATCGTGTTCATCCAGGGCCTCCGAAACGCCCCCGGCCGCGGCCGGGGGGAAGGGGAACGCCTCCCGCGGGCAGGGGAGACGCCGGGAGCGCGACCCCGGCGCGAAGCGCCGGCGACGCACCGGCCGGGGTCGGCCCGGCCGGTCCCCAGAGCCTAGAACTCTCTCGCCCGGCGAGCGAACGAACGCTCCCGGTGGGCTGATGTAACCGACTTTCCGGTCTTGCGCCCCATGGCGGAGCGTGACGGAATCCTCACATCCCATGATCTGCGGAATTGATCTTTTCCGCTTCGCAACCGATAAGCTCCGGACCGGCGCCGCGAGTTGACACGTCGTATGACGGGTCGATCCGTGGTGCGTACTCATGAGTGCGGTGCCCTTGCCACAACCCCCTTGTTCGACTGGTTTGCTTCGAAGGACGCAGATGGAACTCGCCACTCCGCCACCGGCGGCGCGGGCCCCTGTCGCCTGGCACAGCTGGTGGCTCATGCCACTGGGTCTGGGCGGCGGAACGGTGGCCGCTACATTCATGAGCTCGGAGCGAATATCCACCGCCGTGGCCGGCGCGGTGGCGACGGCTGCCGGCACCGCGTGCGTACGGCTCCTGCTGCGCACCCGTGCCCAGCTCGGCCGGGCCGAGGCGGCCCACCGCGCCGCGCAGACCGAGCACTCCCAGCAGTGGCAGCAGCACGTGGCCGGCCTGGAACGGAAGTTCGCGGCCGAACGCGCCTCCCAGGAGGAGCTGCTCGCCGAGCGGACGCAGGGGTACGAGACCCAGCTCACCGAGGTCTCCCGGGCCTACGAGGCACGGCTGGCCGAACAGGCCGCCGCCTACGAGACCCGGGGCGCCGAGCAGGTCGAGGCGTGGCGGGAGCAGGTCGAGCGGCAGCTCGCCGCGGTCGCCCGGCTCGCCGACGAGCAGCTTCCCGGCGCGATGCGCCGGCTGCGGGCCGGCGACGCCATCGACGACATCCTGCCCGACATCGAGCGGGGTGCGGAGATCGGCGCCGAGCTCCAGACCGAACTGCGCAAAGTCCTGCGGACGGCGCTCATCGGCCTGGAGGCGGAGTTCGACCGCTCCACGTCGGCCGAGCAGGCGGTCATCAGCGTGGGCAACCGTATCCACGTTCTGACCAGCAAACTCCGCGGCCGGCTGCACGAGATGCAGGGCGAGCACGGGCGTCTGCCCGCGGTCGCCCGCGGCCTCATGGAGCTGGACCAGGCGATCGGCCCCGCCGACTGTCTCGCCGCCAGCATCGGCGTGCTCGGCGGCTCCGACCGCCCCGGCCGCCAGTGGCAGGAGCCGCAGCGCCTGCTCAGCGTGGTGCGCGGCGGCATCGGCCGGATCAAGGACTTCCACCGCGTCCAACTCAGCCACCTGCCCGAACTGGGCGTCGACGGCGGCCTGGTGGACCACCTCACGCTGATCTTCGCGCACCTGCTGGACAACGCGGCGCGCTACTCGCCGCCCACCGAACCCGTGGTGATCTCCGGCAAGGAGGTCCCCAACGGCGTCGGCATCGAGATCCAGGACTCCGGCAAGGGCCTCAACGAGGAGAAGAAGCGCGAGGCCGAGCACGCCCTCGCGGGCACCGCCCCCGGAGCGGGTCTCGGCGGCATCTCCGAGGACGCCAACATCGGCCTCCGGGTCGTCGGCACCCTCGCCCGCCGCTACGGCATCCGCGTCACCTTCGCCGACTCGCCCTGGCTGGGCACCTCGGTCGTGGTGGTCGTACCGCACAAGTACTTCAGCCCGCTGCCCACGGCGGCCACCCCGCCCGCCGCCCCCGCCGCGCCGAGCGCCCCCGCCGTCCCCGCGGCCCCGCCGGCCCCGGCCGGTCTCGGCGGCCTCGCCGACGCCGGTGCCTTCGGCGGCCCGGCGGACACCCCGCACCCCGACCCCGCCGAGGAGGCCGTCGACACGACGCCCGGGGGCCTGCCCCGCCGGCGCAGCCGGAGCGCACCGGCGCCCGGCGCGCGGCCGGAGCGCTCCGGGAGCCCCGACCGTACCGGCCGGACCGAGGGGACAGCCGTCTCCGCGGTGCCGCCGGACGCATCCTTCTCCGGTCTCGCCGCCTTCGCCACCGCCGGACGTGACTCCGGCGCGGCGGGCGGTACGTCCCCCACGCCCGAGACCGTGGAAGACCGCGAACCGAACCCCGGTGGCGCGTCCACCGAGCACCGCACTGAAGAGAGCGACTAGTCCCCATGACGCACCAGGGAACAGACGTGAGCTGGGCGCTCCGCGACCTTGTGGAGAGCATCCAGGAGATCCGCTTCGCGCTCGTGGCCTCCAGCGACGGCAAGGCCATCACCTCCTACGGCGCCGAAGACCCCGACGACGTGGACCGGTTCGCCGCCGTGGTGGCCGGCCTCCAGGCACTGGCCCAACCGGTCGCCGAGCAGTTCCCGCAGCACGCGGGGCAGCTCCGGCTGGCGATGATCGAGGTGGACGGCGGGCACCTCTTCGTGGTCCGCGCCGGTATGGAGACGTACCTCGGCGTCCTTGCCCGCGAGGGCCTCGACCAGGGGCTGCTCGGCCATCAGATGCGGGACCTGGCACGCCGGATGGGTGAACTCCTCGGCACCACGCCGCGTCTGGAGGAGCACTCTGGATGAGTGCTCCCCGCCGACCGTCCGATCCGTCCGGGCTCGAGCGCTACTACGTCCTCACTGGTGGGCGCAGCGGGCCGGGCGGATCGGCGTCGACCCTCGACGTGGCGACCCTCGTCGTCGCCCGTGCCGTTCCCTTACCGGGCATGCAGCACGAACACACGGAGATCCTCCGCCGCTGCCGTGACCCGCTGTCGGTGGCCGAGCTCGGCGCCCACCTCCACCTGCCCTTCAACATTCTCGCGGTGCTGCTGTCGGACCTCTTGCAGGCCGGCCGCGTCGAAGCCCGTGATCCCATCCCGGCACACGACGCCGGTCGCGGGCCCGACCTCGCGCTCCTTGAGGAGGTACTCAGTGGACTTCAAAGGCTTTGACCGATCCGGGCGGCCGGAGGCCGGGGACACCCGCTCGGTGAAAGTGATGATCGCCGGAGGGTTCGGTACGGGCAAGACCACCATGGTGCGCTCGGTCAGCGACATCAAGCCGCTGACCACCGAGGAGACGCTCACCCAGGCCAGCGCCGACGTCGACCACCTGATCGGGGTCGCCGACAAGACGCAGACCACGGTCAGCCTGGACTTCGGCAAGATCAGCCTCAACGACACACTGATGCTGTACCTGTTCGGAACGCCGGGCCAGGAACGCTTCTGGTTCCTGTGGAACGGCCTCTTCAAGGGCGCGCTCGGCGCGGTCGTCCTGGTGGACACCCGGCGGCTGGCCTCCAGCTTCCGGGCGATCGAGGAGATGGAACGGCAGAACGTGCCCTTCGTCATCGCCCTCAACGTCTTCCCGGACTCCGAGGAGTACCCGGTGGACGAGATCCGGGACGCCCTGGACATTCCCCCGCACACCCCGGTGGTCGCCTTCGACGCCCGTGACCGGTCGGCGAGCCGCGATGTGCTCGTCACCCTCATCCGGCACCTGAAGGACCGGTCGGCCGCCGCACTGGAGTCCCGATGAACGACCAGACCCCGCCCGAGCCCTCCGGCGGCCGGTGCCCCGTCGCCCACGGCGACGGAGCCACCCGGCTCTACGGCCCGGAGGCGTCGACCGACCCCCACGGCATCTACGCGCGGCTGCGCAAGGAGCACGGCACGGTCGCCCCCGTGCTGCTGGAGGGCGACGTCCCCGCCTGGCTGGTCCTCGGCTACCGGGAGAACCGGCGGGTGCTGGACAACCCGCTCCAGTTCAGCCGGGACTCGCGGATCTGGCGGGACTTCGCCGAAGGACGGGTGGAGCCGACGTCCCCGCTCATGCAGATGGTGGGCTGGCGGCCGGACTGCGTCTCGCAGGACGGCGAACCGCACCGCCGGCTGCGCGGGGCCGTCACCGACAACATCTACGCGGTCGCCGGGCGGGGCATCCGCCGCCACGCCACCCACTTCGCCAACAAGCTGATCGACGCGTTCGCCGTCTCCGGCCGCGCCGACCTGGTCGAGGACTTCGCCGAGTACCTGCCGATGCTGGTGCTCACCCGGGTCTTCGGCCTGGCCGAGCGGGAGGGCCGCAGCCTGGCCGAGTCCAGCAGCCTGGTCCTCAAGGGCGGGGCGGACGCCCTCACGCACAACGACCGCATCATGGCGATCCTCGGCGAACTCGCCGCCCGCAAGCGGGACGAGCCCGGTTCGGACTTCACCACCGGGCTCATCGAGCACCAGGCCGGGCTCGACGAGGACGAGATCGTCAACCACCTGCGGCTGGTGCTGATCACCGCCCACACCATGACCAGCAACGTGCTGGCGCGGGTGCTGCAAATGGTCCTCACCGACACCTCGTGGCTCTCCGGGCTGGTCAGCGGCCAGCTCACGCTGGCCAGCGTGGTCGAGGAGGTGATGTGGAACCAGCCGCCGCTCACCGTGCTGCCGGGGCGGTTCGCCACCGCCGACCTGGAGCTGGGCGGCTGCCCGGTCAAGGAGGGGGACCTGCTGGTGCTGGGCCTCGCGGCCGGCAACCACGACCCCGAGATCCGCCCGGACCCGGAGGTCTCGGTCCAGGGCAACGCCTCGCACCTGGCCTTCAGCGCGGGCCCGCACGAGTGCCCCGCGCAGAACATCGGCCAGGCCATCATCGAGACGGCGGTGGACGTCCTGATCCACCGTCTGCCGGGACTGCGGCTCGCCGTCCCGCCGGCCGAACTCACGTCCACCGCCTCCACCTGGGAGTCGAAGCTGGACCACCTTCCGGTCGAGTTCGCCGTCTGATACCGCCGCCCGGCCGGTCCCCCGGCCGGGCGGCGCGCGTCTCACACCGTCAGCAGGTCGTCCACCGACCCCCGCCCGGCCTGTTCGGCCGTGGCCACCGGGCCCTCCTTCGCCGCCGCGTACCGGCCGCTGGTCAGGGCCCATTCGTAGTTGCCGTTGATCCAGTGCCGGATGGCCTCCACGCCCATCCGCACCAGCTCCCGCTCCTCGGCGCCGAGCCCCAGCTCGTCGCACATCCGCGGGACCTCGGCCTCCCGCGCGAGGTACTCGTCCAGGGCCGTCCTGGTCATCCGGTACGCCTCGTCGGCCGCCTCCTCCCAGGAGCAGTCGCGCTCCCGGTGCAGCACGGCGATGAGGTTGTGGCCGTCGCCGCGGCGCCGCTCGCGCTCGAAGGAGTGGATGTCGTTCATGAAGCCGATGGTGTCGGCGGCCAGGTCCCGCATCCGCTCCATCAGGGGGTGGCCCATCACCGCGGGCGGCACCTCGAAGCGGCGGCTGCGCTCGCCCGCGTCGATGCTGTGGTGGATGCCGACCGTGCGGCGGCGGAAGACGGCGTACTCGTCGAGGCCGAGCTTGCCCTCCAGCCCCTGGGCGGCCAGGTCCACCTCCTCGCAGTGGGCCACGAGGAACCGGCCCCAGGAGGCCGCGAACCGGGTCTGCCAAGTCAGGGACATGCCATCCGAGAGCTGTTCCCAGACCTCAGCCCAGGCCAGGGTGATGGGGCAGACCACGCGGGGCGCGGTGCCCGCGGGGCGCAGCGGGGTCGCGATCAGCTCGCGGGCCACCTCGGCTATGCGCTCGGCGCGGTCCGGCCGGCTCGCGTCGAACTGGTCGTCGAAGAGGAAGGCGAGGGAGAACCAGTTCATCAGGACGACCATGTCGTCCGCCGAGGCGTGCGGATAGGTGCGGGCCGCCGCCTCGGAGAGGTCCCAGGATTGGTATTCCTCGAATCCGGCCCGGCTGCGTACCAGCCCTGTCTCGCGCACCCAGCGCAGATGGCGCTCGCGGGCGGTCGCCAGATGCGGGCTGACAGGGGTGTCGAAGGGCATGTCGAAGCGGACGTCCTGAGGCATGGGTTTCCTTTCGGGAGACGATTGGCGCAGAGTCCCCCCGCCCTGCGAGCGGGCGGCCCGGGGACCGCACGCACACTCGAACTGGGCTTCGCGGTCGATAAGTTGAACCGCGAAGCGGTAGCAGGCTGCCCCCACCGTAAATGATCTACACAACTCTCGGTGGTGATCTTCGTTACTGTGTGCTCCCGACGTGGCCGCTAGGCTTCGGGCCTTTTGCCCGACGGCCGGGCCGTTTCCGCCGGTTGGGGATGTCCGCACGGACGGCCGAGCCGGCCCCGCCCGGAGGACTCCCTCCTGGCCCACCCGGACGTCCGCGCGGAGCATCTCGACGCGGCGGAGCGTCAGGTGGTGGCGCCGGGCGGACGCCCGGCGGAGGCGGGGGACGCGTACGGCCCGCGGGAGGAGCGCGGTTCCAGCGGTCCGGCGGCCCGCTCCGTCGCGCTGCGCGCCGGGGCACCCCGCCGACGGCGCCCCGGCGGGGCCGAGCCGACGTCGGCGGGGGCGGGCTCACTGTGCCTTGACGGCGCCCTTCTCCTCGGCGGACTTCTTCTGGCTCACCGGCCAGGTGCCCGTGGAGCGGGCGATGGCCTTGGCGCCGGTCCGGTCCACGGCGCTGCGCACCACCGCGAAGATGGCGCCCTGCACCGCCGCGGCGAGCAGGATCTCGCCCCAGCTCCGGTCCGGGTCCAGGGGCTCGGGGGCGTCGTCCTCGTGCCGGATCAGCTTCCAGGTCCGCTGGAACGCCAGCCCGGCCAGGGCGCCGCCCACCCAGCCCAGCACCAGGCCGGCGGGCTGGTAGGCGAGGGGCAGCTTCTGCTTCTTCTTCTTGCCCACGTCGGTCTCCTTCGGTAGTGCCGGTGGTGCCGGTGGTGCCGCGGTGCGGTGGCCCGCCCGGGAGCGGCCGGGCCGGGGGCCGGGCGGCGCCCCGGGTCAGGGCCGGCCGGCGGCCGGCACCTCCTCGCCGGCCGGGACCGGCCCCGGCGGCGTCCCGTCGCCGAACGGACGGCCGCCCAGCTCCTCGCGGTGGTGCGGGGTGAGCCAGCCGCCCAGGTCCGGGCCGAGCGGCACGATGCCGCTCGGGTTGATGCCGGTGTGCACCTGGTAGTAGTGCCGTTTGATGTGGTCGAAGTCGACGGTGTCGCCGAAGCCCGGCGTCTGGAACAGGTCCCGGACGTACGCCCACAGCACCGGGTTCTCCGCCAGCTTCCAGCGGTTGCACTTGAAATGGCCGTGGTAGACGGCGTCGAAGCGGACCAGCGTGGTGAAGAGCCGGATGTCGGCCTCGGTGATCGTGTCGCCGACCAGGTAGCGCTGCCGCTCCAGCCGGGGCACCAGCAGCTCCAGACGCCGGAAGACGTCCGTGCAGGCGGCCTCGTACTCCTCCTGGCCGGTGGCGAAGCCCGCCCGGTACACCCCGTTGTTGACGTCCTGGTAGACGCCCGCCATCACCTCGTCGATCTCCTCGCGCCGCCGTGACGGGTACAGGTCGGGCGCCCCGGGCCGGTGCAGCGCGCTCCACTCGGTGGCGAGGTCGAGGGTGATCTGCTGGAAGTCGTTGGTGACCAGTCGCCCGCTGGGCACGTCCACCACCGCGGGGACGCTCACCCCGCCCGGGTAGCCGGTCTCCCGCCGGTCGTACGCCTCGCTGAGGTAGCGGATGCCGAGGACCGGGTCGCGCCCGCCCGGGTCCAGGGTGAAGCGCCAGCTCCGGTCGTCCTGGACCGGGTCGGCGACCGCCAGGGACAGCGCGTCCTCCAGCCCGAGCAGCCGCCGTGAGACCAGGGCCCGGCTCGCCCAGGGACAGGCCCGGCTCACCACCAGCCGGTAACGGCCGGCCTCCACGGGCCAGCCGTCCCGGCCGTCCGCCGTGATCCGGTCGGCGAAGTGGCTCCGGGACCGTTTGAAGGACTTCCTGCCGTACGCGCTGTTGCCGGGCGTGCCGCCGTCGCCGCTCATCGGTGCTGCCTCCCTGTGGTGGTGCCTGGTGGACACGTTCCCCTTTTTCGCCGCCCGGCACGGACGGACCGCGACCAGGGGAGAGAAGGGGGCGTCCCGAGGGGGGCGGGTGTGCCGGGGCGGGCGGAGGCGGCGGACGGCCCCGCCGCGACGGGGGAACGCGGCGGGGCCTGACCCACGTCTGCCCGCCCCGGCCCGGGTCCATTCCCGGCCCGTTCCCGCGAGGGGGCGCCCGCCGCCCCGCCGGGTCCGAGGGTCAGATCTGCCCGGCCGGCTCCAGGACGAAGACCGGGATCTCCCGCTCCGTCTTGCGCTGGTAGTCGGCGTACGACGGGAAGGCCGCGACCGCCCGCTCCCACCACTCGGCCTTCTCCGCGCCGGTGACCTCACGGGCCGTCATGTCCTGCCGGACGGGGCCGTCCCGCAGTTCCACGTGGGGATCGGCCTTCACGTTGAAGTACCAGACCGGGTGCTTCGGCGCCCCGCCCAGGGAGGCGACCACCGCGTACCGGCCGTCGTGCTCGACGCGCATCAGCGGCGTCTTGCGGAGCTTCCCGCTGCGGGCGCCCCGGGTGGTCAGCAGGATCACGGGCAGCCCCGTGTCCCGCAGAGTCGTCCCCCGCGTACCGCCGGAACTCTCGTACAGCTCGACCTGCTCGCGCACCCACTGCGTCGGGCTGGGCTCGTACTCGCCCTCAAGAGGCATGGCATCCGTCCCCTCGTCGTCTCCTACGGCTGACCGGCACCGCCGCCCCCGTCCCGCGGTGCCCGTTCCATCCCTACCGCACCCGTCCCGTCCGCGAACCCCACCGGCACCGGGAACCGCCGCAGGAGCACGGGGAACACGGGGGAGCGCCGCCCTCCGCCACCACGGCGGCGCGCGCCGGGGAGCCGCGCGCCCCGGCGAGATCCGGCGGAGCGGGGCCGCCGGCGGGCGAACCGATCAGGCCACGCCCCGCGCGGCCGGGAGCGCCGCCCCGTCCGCCGTACGGGCGAGGCGACCGCCGCGCCGACCGGCCCCCGCGTCGTACGGGCGCCCTGGGCCGCCGCCGGTGACGGCGATCCCCGGCCAGTTCGCTCCCGCAACGCATCTGGCCGAACTTCGCGTCGCCGCTTGGATGCCCAAGGCATCTAATGGCGGGCGTCACGACGCACCCTTCGTCTGCGAGGTCATCCATGACGGACACGGCGCAGCCCGTCGCCTTCCCCCAGGACCGGACCTGCCCCTACCAGCCGCCCCCCGGATACCGGCCCCTGCGCGAGGCCCGGCCGCTGGCCCGCGTCACCCTCTTCGACGGCAGCCCCGCCTGGCTGGTCAGCGGCCACGGCACCGCCCGGCGCCTGCTCGCCGACCGGCGGCTCTCCACCGACCGCACCCGCGACGGCTTCCCGGTCACCACCGCACGCCTGGCCGGCCTGGTCCGCCGCACCACCGCCCTGCTCGGTGTCGACGACCCCGAACACCGCGCCCAGCGCAAACTGGTCCTTCCCGAGTTCACCCTCAAACGCGCCGCCGCCCTGCGCCCGCGCATCCAGGAGATCGTCGACGCCCGGCTCGACGCCATGATCGCCGGCGGCTCGCCCGCCGAGCTGGTGAGCGCCTTCGCGCTGCCGGTGCCCTCCATGGTGATCTGCGCCCTGCTCGGCGTCCCCTACGCCGACCACGACTTCTTCGAGGAGCAGTCCCGCCGGCTGCTGCGCGGCCCCGACTCCGCCGACGTCGCCGATGCCCGGGACCGGCTGGAGGACTACCTCGGCGACCTCGTCGACCGCAAACGGGAACACCCCGGCCACGGCCTGCTCGACGACCTCGTCTGCCAGGGCGTCGACCGCGAGCAGACCGTCGCCCTCGCGGTCATCCTCCTGATCGCCGGCCACGAGACCACCGCCAACATGATCTCGCTCGGCACCTACACCCTGCTCTGCCACCCCGAGCGCCTGGCCGAACTCCGCGCGGACCCCTCGCTGCTGCCGGGCGCCGTCGAGGAACTGATGCGCGTCCTGTCCATCGCGGACGGACTGCTCCGGCTCGCCACCGAGGACATCGAGGTCGACGGCGAGACCATCCGGGCCGGCGAGGGCGTCGTCTTCGCCGGCTCCGTCATCAACCGCGACGAGAGCGTCTACCCCGACCCGGACGCCCTCGACTGGCACCGCCCGGCCCGCCACCACGTCTCCTTCGGCTTCGGCATCCACCAGTGCCTCGGCCAGAACCTGGCCCGCGCCGAACTGGAGATCGCCCTGCGCGCCCTCTTCACGCGGCTGCCCGGACTGCGCCTGGCCGTCCCGGCCGAGGAGATCCCCTTCAAGCCCGGCGACACGATCCAGGGGATGCTGGAACTCCCCGTGGCCTGGTAGGAGGGGCCCGACCATGCGGCACGACATCGGCATCGACCACGACCTGTGCATCGGCGCGGGCCAGTGCGCGCTGACCGCCCCCGCCGTCTTCACCCAGGACGACGACGGGGTCAGCGCCCTGGTGCCCGGCCGTGAGGACGGCGGCGGGAGCCCCCTGGTGCGGGAGGCGGCACGCGCCTGCCCGGTGGGCGCCATCACCGTCACGCCCCGCGCCGGCTGACCCCCACAGGGCTGCTCCCGCCCTCGCCGGAGGACCACGGCGTACCCTCCCTGGAAGTGATCCCGAGGGCAGGAGCAGCAACGTGGAGTATGTGAAGCTCGGTTCGACGGGCCTGGACGTGTCGCGTATCTGTCTGGGCTGCATGACCTACGGCGTCCCCGGCCGCGGCCCGCACGAGTGGACCCTCGACGAGGACGCCTCGCGCCCGCTGATCCGGCAGGCGCTGGAGGCGGGCGTCACCTTCTTCGACACGGCCAACGTCTACTCCGACGGCACCAGCGAGGAGATCGTCGGCCGGGCGCTGCGCGACTTCGCCCGCCGCGACGAGATCGTCCTCGCCACCAAGGTGCACGGCCGGATGCGCCCCGGACCCAACGGCGCGGGGCTCTCCCGCAAGGCGATCATGACCGAGATCGACCACAGCCTCCGGCGGCTGGGCACCGACTACGTCGACCTCTACCAGATCCACCGCTACGACCCGGACACCCCCGTCGAGGAGACGATGGAGGCCCTGCACGACGTGGTGAAGGCGGGCAAGGCCCGCTACATCGGGGCCAGTTCGATGTACGCCTGGCAGTTCTCCAAGGCCCAGTACACCGCCGAGCGGCACGGCTGGACCCGCTTCGTGTCCATGCAGAACCACTACAACCTGATCTACCGCGAGGAGGAGCGCGAGATGCTGCCGCTCTGCGCGGACCAGGGCGTCGGCGTCCTGCCCTGGAGCCCGCTGGCACGCGGACGCCTCACCCGGGACTGGGACACCGCCACCCCGCGCAGCGCCACCGACACCTTCGGGGAGACCCTCTACCAGGAGGGCGACCGCGCCGTCGTCGAGACCGTCGGCCGCATCGCCGCCCGGCGCGGTGTGCCGCGCGCCCAGGTGGCCCTGGCCTGGCTCCTGCACCAGGACGTGGTGACGGCACCCCTCGTCGGCGCCTCCCGGCCGGGGCACCTGGAGGACGCCGTGGCCGCGGTCGGCCTCGCCCTGGACGCCGAGGAGATCGGGGAACTGGAGCGGCCCTACCACCCGCACCCCGTCGCCGGTCACTGAACGGGCACGCCCCCGGGACGGCCCGCGCCGCCCCGGGGGCCCGAGGGTGCCCGGTCTCAGGGCCGTACGAGAACCGGCTCACGACCGCGCCTCAGGGTCCCGTGCCCGCCTCCAGCGGGCCCAGCCGCACCGCCGAGGCGTTGCCGCCCACCGGGACCTCACCGCCCGTCCACCGCACCGTGAGCGAGTCCCGCTCGTCCGGCGGGGTGACCAGCAGCGACGCCGGGATGGCCGTCCGGGCCCCGCTGATCCGCGGGCTGGAGAACGACAGCCCCGACCAGGCGCTCGCGCCCGGCGCCAGGGTCAGCGTCACCGGCGAGGCGGGCGTCCGCACCGGGTCCGGGCCGAGCTGCCTGCCGGAGGCGTCCACGAAGGCGGCGCCCGGGTAGCCGTGCACCGTGCAGGCGCGCTGCGAGACGTTGGTCAGCACGACCGGGAAGTTGCGCTGTCCGGCGCCCGGGTCGTCGCGGCCGACCGAGGCCCGCAACTGCGCCGTGTGACAGCGGTCGCCGGTCCGCCCGGAGGCGGAGGCCGACGCCGCGGTGTCACCGGGCACCGCACCGGCCGGCGGGGCGCTCCGGCCCGCTGAGGTACCGGCGGTGCCGGACGGGCGTCCGGCCGTACCGGACGGTGCCGCGCTCGCCGTGCCGCCGGCCGCGCCGCAGGCGGTCAGCGCGCCCAGCACGGCGACGGCGCTCGCGATCAACGCCGTCCGGCGGGCGGACGGGGACGTCTTCGCCATGGCTCCTCCACACTGTCGTGGGTCGGTCGGGTACGGTCCCGGCACCGGCGCTCCCCGGGCAGCCGCGCTCCCGGGTACCTGTGCGCAGGGCGTACACCCGTTCCCTTCGGGTGTCCCGCGACACGGCGGGGAAACGGCGGTCAGGTCTCGCCGAGCAGGTCCAGCTCCGCCCAGATGGTCTTGCCCTCCGGGGTGTGCCGGCTGCCCCAGCGCTGGGTGAGCTGGGCGACCAGCAGCAGACCGCGCCCGCCCTCGTCCCAGGTCCGGGCCCGGCGCAGGTGCGGGGCGGTGTGGCTGGCGTCGGAGACCTCGCAGATCAGCGTGACCGCGTCGTGGATCAGCCGCAGCCTGATCGGCGGAGAGCCGTACCGGATGGCGTTGGTGACCAGTTCGCTCACCACCAGCTCCGCGGTGAACGACGTCTCCACCAGCGCCCAGGCGGCAAGCTGCTCGACGACCTGCTTGCGGATCGGGGCCACCAGCGCCGGATCGGCCGGGACGTCCCAGGTCGCCACCTGGGACGCGGTCAGCCCGCGGGTGCGGGCCAGCAGCAGGGCCACGTCGTCCTCGATGCCGCCCGGCGGCAGCAGCGTGTCCAGCACCCGGTCGCAGGCGGCCTCCAGCGAGCCGCCGGGCCGCGCCAGCGCCTCGCGCAGCCGCGTCAGGCCGTCCGACGCGCCGGTGCCGCCGGCGGGCAGTCCGGCGTAGCCGCTCTCGCCGCCGCCTGTCAGCCCGTCGGTGTAGAAGGCGAGCACACTGCCCTCGCGCAGCTCCAGCTCGGCCGACTCGTACGGTAGCCCGCCCACGCCCAGCGGCGGTCCCGAGGCCATCTCGACCAGCTCGGGCGGGCCGTCCGGCGGCACCAGGACCGGCGGCGGATGTCCGGCCCGCGCCAGCGCGCAGCGCCGCGACACCGGGTCGTAGACCGCGTACAGACAGGTGGCGCCGGTCTCGCCCGCGCCGTCGTCGCCGCTCTCCTCGGAGAGCCGGACCACCAGATCGTCGAGGTGGGTGAGCAACTCGTCGGGAGTGAGGTCGATGTCGGCGAGGGTACGGACGGCGGTGCGCAGCCGGCCCATGGTCGCGGATGCCTGGATGCCGTGGCCGACGACGTCCCCGACGACCATGGCGACCCGCATCCCGGAGAGCGGGATGACGTCGAACCAGTCGCCGCCGACCCCGGAGCGGGCCGCCGGCAGGTAGCGGGAGGCGGTCTCGACGGCGGGGCTGGCGGGCAGCGTCCGGGGGAGCAGGCTGCGCTGGAGGGTCAGCGTCGTCTCCCGCTCGCGGGAGTAGCGGCGGGCGTTGTCGATGCAGACGGCGGCGCGGGCGGTGACCTCCTCGGCCAGCAGGGCGTCGTCGTGGGTGAAGGCGCAGGGGTGGCGGTAGCGGGCGAAGACGGCGATGCCGAGGGTGGTGCCGCGGGCCTGGAGCGGTACGGACATCGTCGAGTGGATGCCGTACTCCTCGATGCGGGAGACCCGGATCGGGTCCCAGGCCCGCCACCGGTCGAGGTCGCCGGAGGGCACCGCGGAGACGACGGTACGGCCGGTGAGCAGCGACTCGGCCTGCGGGGAGCCGGCCGGATAGTGGTCCAGGCGGCCCGGCCGCGCCACCGCCTCGGGACAGCCCGGGGTGATGGACCGGTGGGCGGCGCGGCGCAGCGGGACCGGCGGTCCGGGCAGCCCGGCCGACTCGCCGTGCTCCAGGGCGTCGAGGAGGTCGACGCTGACGAAGTCGGCGAGCGTGGGCACGCAGACGTCGGCCAGCTCCTGTGCCGTGCGGGTGACGTCGAGGGTGCTGCCGATGCGCACGCTGGCCTGGTTGACCAGTTGCAGCCGCTCGCGGGCGAGGTGCTGCTCGGTGAAGTCGTGGGCGCTCACGCAGACCCCGCGCACCCGGCCGGCGGAGTCGGTGAGCGGGGAGATCTGGGCCTGCCAGGCGTGGGCGCGGGTCTCGCCGGGCGCCTGGTAGTACGTCTGGAGGTCGGCCGCGCGGCCGGAGGCGAGGACCTCCCGCATCCGCTTCTCCAGCTCGGCGTTCTGCGGCCGGCCGCCGATGTCGGTGGGGCGCAGCCCGCGCAGGCGGTCCGGCGGCAGCTCGGTCAGCCGGGCCATCGCGTCGTTGATGCCGCGCAGCCGCAGCGACTCGTCGAAGATCATGGTGGCGCAGGGCGACTGCGTCAGCGCCGCCCGCACGAGCGGGTCGTCGGGCTGTTGGGGGCCGTGGTCCAGCGGGGAGACGACGAGCCAGTCGCCCGCCTCGCCCTGCTCGGCCGGTCTGCGGTGGGCCAGCACCCACACCGGCACCCGGTGTCCGTCGCGGTGGCGCAGCTCCAGCGTGCCGCTCCAGCGGTCCTCGCCGGGGGGCGGGGGAGCGGCGGCGGGTCCGTCGGCCAGCAGGGCGGCGGCGGGGCCCGCGACGACCTCGGCGGCGGTGTGGCCCAGCAGCAGCCGGGCGCCCTCGTTCCACGCGCGCAGGGTGCCGGAGGCGTCGACGACGGCACGGGCCGCGGTGGCATCGTCGAACGGGTTGACCGGGCTCATCCTCGCCACTCCATTGCGCACACTCACAGTGAACAGGCGCGTCACTTGGGTTTCCAGACTAGTGTCTCCGGGCCTCGCGCGGGCCCGGACCGGCCCCCGCGAAAGGCCCCCGGAAGCCGTCGACCGGGCCCCGTACAGGGCGGAAACCGGCCGCCACGGGAGGGTGACAAGTCCGGTCCGCACCGTTGACGCGGTGTCATGTCTGCTACAAGCATGGGGCTCCCCCTGTCTTTGGGAGCGCTCCCATGGAGCCCTGTGGAGTTCCGTGACGTCCCGTGGAGTTCCGTGAGGTCCCCTGGAGTGCCGCCCGCCCCTCCACCCGAGGAGCCCGGACGTGAAACGACGCAGAACCGCGCTCGTCTGCCTGACGGCCCTGCTGGCCGCGGCCGTCACCGCGCTGCCCGCCGCCCCGGCCGGCGCCGACGAGACCGAGCAGATCAGGAACGGCACCTTCGACGGCGGCACGGACCCCTGGTGGTCCACGCCCAACGTCACCGCGGGCCCGGACGGCGGCCGGCTCTGCGCCGACGTCCCCGGCGGCACCGGCCAGCGCTGGGACGCCGCCGTCGGCCAGAACGACCTCACCCTCGTCGCGGGGGAGTCCTACCGCCTCTCCTTCACCGCCGACGGCACCCCCGCAGGCCACGTGGTGCGCGCCGTCGTGGGGCTGTCCGTGGAGCCGTACGACACCTACCACGAGGTCAGCCCGCAGCTCAGCGTCTCCGGCGACACCTACGCCTACACCTTCACCGCGCCCGTGGACACCACCCGCGGCCAGGTCGCCTTCCAGCTCGGCGGCAGCGCCGAGCCCTGGCGGTTCTGCCTCGACGACGTCTCCCTGCTGGGCGGGGTGGCCCCCGAGCCCTACGTCCCCGACACCGGCCCCCGGGTCCGCGTCAACCAGGTCGGCTACCTGCCCACCGGACCGAAGAACGCCACCCTGGTCACCGACGCCACCGGCCCGCTGCGCTGGCGGCTGCGGGACGCCCGGGGGCGGTCGGTCGCCGAGGGCCGCAGCGTGCCGCGCGGCATGGACGCCTCCTCCGGACAGAAGGTGCACTCCATCGACTTCGGCTCCTTCACCCGCCGCGGCGAGGGGTACACCCTGGTCGCCGACGGGGAGACCAGCCACCCCTTCGCCATCGGCACCGCCGCCTACGAGCGGCTGCGCCTCGACGCGGCGAAGTACTACTACACGCAGCGCAGCGGCACCGCCATCCGCGACGACCTGCGGCCCGGCTACGGCCGCCCCGCCGGCCACGTCGGCGTCGCCCCCAACCAGGGCGACACCAAGGTGCCCTGCCGGCCCGGCGAGTGCGCCTACACCCTCGACGTCTCCGGCGGCTGGTACGACGCCGGCGACCACGGCAAGTACGTCGTCAACGGCGGCATCTCCACCTGGGAGCTGCTGAGCACCTACGAGCGCGCGCTGCACGCCCGCACCGGCCGCCCGGCGAAGCTCGGCGACGGCACCCTCGCCATCCCCGAGAGCGGCAACAAGGTGCCCGACCTCCTCGACGAGGCCCGCTGGGAGCTGGAGTTCCTGCTGAAGATGCAGGTTCCCGCCGGACAGCCGCTGGCCGGCATGGCCCACCACAAGATCCACGACGAGCAGTGGACCGGACTGCCGCTGCTGCCCAGCGCCGACCCGCAGCGCAGGCAGCTCCACCCGCCGACCACCGCCGCCACCCTCAACCTGGCCGCCACCGCGGCCCAGGCGGCCCGCCTCTACCGCCCCCACGACCGGGCCTTCGCCGCGAAGGCCCTGGCGGCGGCCCGCACCGCCTGGTCGGCCGCGCTCGCCCACCCGGACCTGCTCGCCGACGAGAGCGACGGCATCGGCGGCGGCGCCTACCCCGACGACCGGGTCGAGGACGAGTTCTACTGGGCCGCGGCCGAGCTGTACCTGACCACCGGCGAGAAGAGCTTCGAGACGTACCTCCTGCGCTCCCCGGTGCACACGGCGGACATCTTCGGCCCGCTCGGCTTCGACTGGGCCCGCACCGCCGCCGCCGGACGCCTGGACCTCGCCACCGTGCCCAGCGCCCTGCCCGGCCGGGACGCCGTGCGCCGCTCCGTCGTCCAGGGCGCCGACCGCTACCTGGCCACCCTGAAGGCCCACCCCTACGGCCTGCCCTACGCACCCGACCGCAACGTCTACGACTGGGGCTCCAGCGCGCAGGTCCTCAACAACGCGGTCGTCCTCGCCACCGCCCACGACCTCACCGGCAAGACCGCCTACCGCGACGGCGCACTCCAGACCATGGACTACATCCTCGGCCGCAACGCGCTGAACATCTCCTACGTCACCGGCTACGGAGAGGTGAACGCCCACAACCAGCACAGCCGCTGGTACGCCCACCAGCTCGACCCCTCCCTGCCCGCCCCGCCCGACGGCACCCTCGCCGGCGGACCCAACTCGAGCATCCAGGACCCGGTGGCGCAGAGCCTCCTGCAAGGCTGCGTCGGCCAGTTCTGCTACATCGACGACATCGAGTCCTGGGCGACCAACGAACACACCGTCAACTGGAACGCCGCGCTGACCCGCCTGGCCTCCTTCGTGGCGGACCAGGGCTGATCGCGAACGCCCCCGCGGTACCGTCGTACCAGCGCTGTGATCTGCGCGTATTTACGGTCCAGTACCCAGGCGGTACCGTGGGGGCATGCCAGCCCTGAACGTGGAGTTCAGCGACCGCGAACTCGAAGACCTGCGGCAGATCGCCAAGGAGCGGGGTACGTCCATGAAGGCCCTGGTGCGGGAGGCCGCCGCCGCCGACATAGCCCGCCACCGGGCGCTCCAGGAGGGCGCGGAGGAGTTCCGCCGGTTCTTCTCCGCGCACGCCGAGGAGTTCGCCGCCGCCTTCCCCGACGACGAACCTCCCCCCGCCCGGGGCGAGGGACGGGCCGCCTGACCCATGCCGCCCGACCTCCACATCGACGTCCCCTGGCTGCTCCAGCGGCACGAGGAGGTGCTGCCGGAGCAGCCGGCGATCAACGACTTCTCGGCGCTGGTCGCCGCCGTCGCCCGGCACCGCGTCGACCCGCCCCGGCTCGGCGTCGACTCCGACCCGGCCTGGCGGGCCGCCGCCCTGCTGCACACCCTCGCCCTGCTGCGGCCCCTGCCCGCGGCCAACGCCCGCTTCGCCTGCGCCACGGCCGTCGCCTACATGTACGCCAGCGGCGTCGGTATCGACCCGCCCTACGGCGCCCTGGTCGACCTCGCGCGGGATCTGATGGCGGCCGACGCCGACGTGTACGCGGCGGCCGACCGGCTGCGCTCCTGGCAGATCTGACCCCGCGCCGGTCCCGCGCACCCCTGCTCACGCGGCGCCCCGGGCCAACTCCCGCGCGGCGCCCGCGCGCAGCGCCCGCACGGCACGGACCGCCCGGCGCGGCGTCACATCGGCTCCCTTGTCCGGACACGGATTCTGACCTTCTTTCAAAGCCTGGGCCGGGCCACCTGGTCACCTTGTTGACCAGGAGTGGTTTGTGCGAGAGTGAAGCTCTCGTGCGGGGGGGATGAAGAACGGGTCTCGCACGGGCCCCCATGGACCGGGTCCGGTGCCGCCGCGGCGCACGCGCCCTCCCCTCACCACGCCAGAACGTGAAACCGATCCGGACGCCCCGCGTGGCGCACCGGACTCTCCGTGCCCCCGCGCGTGGGAAGGAAATCGCTCAGTGCCCACCCCTCAGCCCCCTCGTCCCGCCGGACCGCCCCCGGGCGTGCTCCCCGGCGAATCCGACGAGTTCCTGGCCGCCCTGCTCCGGGACGGTCCGGAGAGCGAGGCCGCCCGTGCCGCCGCGCTGCTGATGGCGCGGCACTGGCAGCCGGCCCACGACTACGCCGCCGTCTGCCTCGCCACCTCCGGGCGCGTCACCGCCATGGTCACCGCCGCCGCCTGGCACGGCGTCCTGGACACCCTCGCCCGCGACGAGACGGCCACCGCGCTGCGCCCGCGGCTGCTGGTGGCGGTGCGGGACACGGTCCGTCAGTGGGCCGCCGACGACCGGACCACCGCGGTCCTGCCGCAGGTGCTCAAGCCCGCCGGGGGGCGCGGCATGCGCGCGGCCACCACCCTCACCCCGGACAACCGCCTGCTCGCCGCCCGCGCCTTCGCCGCCCTGCCCGGCGCCGCCCGCACCCTGCTCTGGCACACCGAGGTCGAGGGCGAACCCCTCGGCGTCCCGGCCCAACTGCTCGGCACGGACGCCGACACGGCGGCGGCCACCCTGGAGCAGGCGCGGGAGAAGTTCCGCGAGGCGTGCGTCCAGGCCCATCTGCACCACGCGCCCACCCGCGACTGCCGCTACCACAACCGCCTCCTCGACGTCTCCATCCGCCGCGGCGGCACCCTCCTGCCCGAGGTGCGCGAACACCTCGCGGAGTGCCCCCACTGCCGCCACGCCGCCGACCAGCTCGGCCACTTCGACGGCCGGCTGGGCACGCTGATCGCCGAGTCGGTGCTCGGCTGGGGCGCCCGCCGCTACCTCGACTCCCGCCCCGGCCGGACGGGCCAGTCCACCGCCAAGGGCGGCGGACGCTCCCGGGGCCGCCGCGCCGGTCTGCTGGCCCGCGTCCCCCTGCCGCTGTCGCGCGTCGCGTCGGGACCGCGCTCCGTGCGGTCGGCGCTGCGCGGGGTCGGCGCCGCCTCGGCCGGGGTGCTGGCGATCGTGCTCGTGGTCACCGTCTGGTCGTACGACGGCGGCGCCGCCGACCCGGCCGCCTCCACCAGCGCCGTCGGCGGCAGCGGCACCACCTCGGCGACGAGCCGGCCCAAGCCGCCCGGCGCCGCCAAGCTGCCCGCCGCCGCCGACCGCAGCCGCCTGCGCAACGTCGCCGCCGGCCTCTGCCTCGACCTGCGGGGCGAGCCCGAGGCCGGTGCGGGCGCCCGGCTGGCCCCCTGCTCCGAGGCGTGGACCCAGCAGTGGACGTACGAGGAGGACGGGCTGCTGCGCAGCGTCGCCGACCCCGGACTCTGCCTCGACTCGAAGGCCGACGCCGGGGTCGTCATCCTCGGCGCCTGCGTCGAGCCGGGCGGCGAACGCGGCGACGACGTGCGCTACGACGTCTCCGCCCAGGGCGAGTTCGTGCCGCGCCGCCGGAGCGGACTGGCCCTCGCCGCGAGCGCGCCGACCGCGGAGGCGGACGTCGTCGTCGGCGTCCGGGACGGCGGCGACGGACAGCTCTGGCGGATCGAGCCCGCGCCGGCGGGGGAGGGGCCGCTCTCCTTCTCCGAGCACGTCGTCCCGGCCGGCCGCTCCGCCGACCAGCCGGTCGCCTGACACCCGGCCCTCCGGGGGCGGGCCGCTCCGCCAGGTGCTCCGGGCCGAGGCCGTGGCCGTCGTCCCGGCCGAGCGCCACCGCTCCGCGCCGGGCGCGGGCGCCCTGGTGACGTCGTCCCCGGGCGTCCCCGGTACGCGCCCCGCCGTCGAACGGCACCGTGAGCCGCTCCCGCCGCCACGGCCTCCGGCGGCGCGTCGGCCCGGTGACCGCGCCCGGCCACCCGGCGCCCGCCGTGGCACGGCCCCCGATCGCGGGGTGTTTCCGGTCGATCGGCGAACGCGCCGATCACGCCATCCGGCCGCCCCGCGTGATCAAGAACCCCACCGTTGCGGTCCCGGGGCGGCCACTGTTGGTGACTTCACGCCACTGATTCAATACGCAAGGTTACCGAAACCCGTGGGGTCGGGATGAGTTCCGGCGGCGGACTCGGCAGACTCGCGCTCGCCGCCCCGGCACCCGACCGGGCCGGGCCGGCACACCCCTGTGACGAGCGGAAGGAAGCACACCATGCGGAAGACCGCGCGCTGGGCAGCGACTCTGGGCCTGACGGCCACCGCCGTCTGCGGGCCCCTCGCCGGGGCGGCACCCGCCTCCCCGGACCCCGCCCCCGCGTCGCTCCACGCCCCCTCGGCCCTCGTACTGACCGTCGGGCACGGAGAGAGCGCTGCCACCACCGCCCCGGTCCGCGCGGTCACCCTGGCCTGCGCCCCGGGGCCCTCCGGAAACCACCCGGACGCCGCCCGCGCCTGTGCCGAACTGCGGGGCGCGGGCGGCGACGTCGACGCCCTCGGGGACGGCGGCGCCGCCTTCTGCACCCAGCAGTACGCACCCGTCGTCGTCACCCTCGACGGCGTCTGGGAGGGGCGCCGCGTCTCCGTCGAGCGGACCTTCCCCAACGACTGCGTCAAGGACGCCCGCGGCGCGGGAGTCCTCGCCTTCTAGCGGCACGAGCACCCCCGCCGGGCGCGCGCGGTCGCGCCCCGCCACGGACCGGGACCGTACGCACCGCGCCGCACGACCGGCCGCTCGCCGCTGGGGAGGGCGAGCGCAGCGGCGCGTGGGCGCGGTCCCGCACCGGGGGCGGCGGACGGAGTGGGGCCGTCCGCCGCCCCCGGAACCCCGCCGGGCCCCCGGCGCTCAGTCCCTGGGCTCCCGGGGGCCCGGTCCGTGCCCGGTCCGGGCGCGGTGGCTGGTGTCGCACCACGGGAAGCGGCGGCTGCGCCGGCAGGTGCACAGCGCGACCCGGAAGCGGTCGGAGGAGACGGTCGTCCCGTCCTCCAGCTCGACCTCCACCGGGCCCTCCACCAGCAGGGGGCCCCGGCGCTGGACGGTGACGCGGCGCGGCGGGCCGTCAGACGGGGAGTTCGGCACGGACCACCACCAGCTCTTCCTCGTTCTCGCCCAGGGGCAGCAGACCCCGCTGCCGCAGCCAGTGCGCCCGGCCGTTGACCACGGGCCCGAACGCGATCCGGCGCCGCCGGGTCACCGCCGCCTTCAGCCCCGCCTCGCGCAGGTGATCCACGGTCCGCCCGGGATGGCTCAGCCCCGACTGCACCAGCAGCAGCACGCCCCCGGGGAGCAGCAGCTCCGGCGCCTGCCGGCAGATCCGGTCCAGGACCAGCCGGCCGTCGTGCCCGGCGTCCCAGGCCCGCGCGGCGCCGCGCGGCGGGCGGGCGCCGCCCGGGGCGGGGACGTAGGGCGGGTTGGTGAGGACGAGGTCGAAGCGCTCGCCGCGCACCGGGGTGAAGAGGTTGCCGTGGCGGACCCGGACGCGGTGCCCGGAGCGGGCCGCGTTGAGCCGCGTCACGCACACCGCGCGCCAGGACACGTCCACCGCCGTCACCCGGGCGCCGCGCCGCGCGGCGGCCAGCGCGAGGGCGCCGGAGCCGGTGCCCACGTCGAGGACGGCCGCGCCGGGCGGCAGCGGTTCGTCGGACAGGGCCCGTTCCAGCAGGGCGGTGTCGTCCTGGGGGGCGTAGACGCCCCAAGCCGTCGTGAAGTGCACGGGGCACCAAGTACCCACGTCGCCGCGTCTCATGGGAGCCGATGTAAGGAGGCTCACGGGACGGCGCGCTCCGGGGCGGGCGGCAGCGGGGTCCGCAGGGAGGAGCGGCCGGCCCGCCAGTCGGCCAGCGTCCGGGCGGAGAAGAGGTCCTCGACGTGGCCGGTGGCGTCGACACCGAAGGCCACGTCGGCCGCGAGCCACGGTTCCTCCTCCAGCAGCCCGCCGATCACCTCGTGCCGCACGATCTGCTCGTGGACCGCGTCGGCCTCCACGTGCTCGTCGTAGAAGTGCTCGGCGGCCGGGCCCGCGCCGGTGCGGCGCATCGCCTCGGCGAGCCGCCGCGAACCGGGCGAGGAGGTGATCTCGACCGCCGCGAAATGGCCCACCAGGGCGCCGCGCAGGGCCCGGTGCAGGCCGAACAGGGACATCAGGTTCACCGTGGCCAGGCACTGTGCCGAGGCGGCGTCCAGGTGGCGTCCGTACGCGGTGTCCAGGCCCAGGTCCGCCATCAGGCCGGCGAACAGGCGCGCGTGCACCCGGTCGGCCCGGCCGCCGCCGTACTCGTCGAACTCCACCGCCGCCATCGCCGCCTTCGCCCGCCCCCACAGCCGGGGCAGCACCCAGGCGTGGGGGTCCGCCTCCTTGAGGTGGTACAGGGACCGCTGGGCCGCGTACTCGCGCAGGTGCCACAGCTCGCCCTCGTCCCGCAGGAAGTGGCTCACGCCCCGGCCGTCCACGGGCTCCACGAGGAGTTCCCCGACGGCCCCGGCCACGTCGTCGCGGGCCGGGACACCGGCGCGCAGCGCGGCCAGGAAACGCCGCTCCAGCCCCGCGCGGGCGCGCAGCAGCTCCGGGTCCCACTCGCGCTCGGCGGGGACCCCGGCGAACCCCCGGTAGTGCGGCTCGTAGCAGAGGTACAGGGCGAGCTGGAGGTCGTCGCCGTACGGATCGGCGGCGTCGGCGGCGCCGGGCGGGGGCGGCGGGCCGGTCCCGCGCAGGCGGGAGGCGACGGCCGCGGAGAGCGGTCCCCGGGCCGGGGGCAGGTGCGGTCCTGCGCGCTCGTGGTCCATGGGACCGCGAGTACCCGGCCCCCGCGGCGGGTACCCCCCGGCCCCCGCGGCCGGTACCCCCGCGCGCCGCTCAGGCGAGCTGGCGCCGCACCAGTTCGCGCAGGCGGCCACCGGCCTCCGCGAGCAGGCGGTCCGGCGGGCCCTGCTGGACGATCCGGCCCTCCTCCAGCACGATGACCCGGTCGGCGTCCGTCACGGTCGACAGCCGGTGCGCGATGACGATCCGGGTGGCGTCGAGCGCCTTCGTCGACTCGATCACCGTGCGCTGCGTCGCGTTGTCCAGGGCGCTGGTCGCCTCGTCGAAGAAGAGCACCCGGGGCCTGCGGATCAGCGCCTGCGCGATCATCAGCCGCTGCCGCTGGCCCCCGGAGACCGCCCCGCCGCCCGAGACGATGGTGTGCAGCCCCATCGGCATCCGCGCGATGTCCTCCGCGAGCCCCGCCATCTCGGCCGCCGCCATCACCTCCTCCGGCGTGTACGGCTCGGTGCCGCGGATGACGTCCAGGATCGAGCCGGTGAACGGCTGGGCGTGCTGGAGCACCACCCCGCACTGCCGGCGCACCGCCGAGGCGTCGAGCGCGGCCAGGTCCTGGCCGTCGTACAGGACGCTGCCCGACAGCGGCCGGTCGAAGCCGATCAGCAGCCGCAGCAGCGTCGACTTGCCGCAGCCGCTCGGCCCGACCACGGCGACGAACTCGCCGGGCCGCACCGTGAACGACACGTCGTCCAGGACCAGCGGCCCGTCGTCGGTGTACCGGAACGACAGCCGCCGCGCCTCGACGGCGCCCGACAGCGGCCCCGGCGGGGTGCTCCCCGCCCGTACCTCCGGCGTGGCGTCCAGCACCGGGCGGATCTCCTCCAGCAGCGGCAGCGCCGCCACCGCCGACACGAACGCGCCGGTCACCTGTGTCACGGAGGTGAGCAGCATCGTCACCGAGGTGTTGAACGCGAGGAACGCCGGCGCCGACATCGTGCCGCGCGCCGGACCGGCCAGCAGCATGAACATCAGCAGCGTGCACAGCGGCAGGTAGACCGCGCCCAGTACCGCGTTGAGGTTCTTCACCCGGCCCACCCGCTGCTGGAGCGAGCGGCTGTGCGCGAACCGCTCCGCCCAGGCCGCGTACGCGTAGTTCTCGGCGGCGGCGACCCGCAGCTTGGGCAGCCCGCGCAGGGTCTGGAACGCCTGGTTGTTCAGCTTGTTGGTGAGCTTCACCAGCCGGCGCTGCCGGCGCACCTGCCACAGGCCCAGCGCGAGGAACACCCCCGCGACCACCCCGAGCATCGCCAGGGCCGCCAGCGCCATCGGCACGCTCAACCAGAGCAGCAGCCCCAGGTTCACCCCGGCCACCGTCACCGACTGCGCCACCGTCGGGCCGACGCCGGCCAGCAGCCGCCGGATCGCGCTGACGCCCATCGCCGCGCTCGCCAGCTCGCCGGTGGAGCGCTCGGTGAAGAACCGTGTCGGCAGCCGCAGCAGCCGGTCCCACACCGCCGGCTGGAGGGCCGCCTCGATCCGGCCCTCCAGCCGCAGGACGGAGAGGTTCTGCAAGAGCGTGAAGGCCGCCGCGACCACACCGCTCACCATGACCGCCAGGCACACCCGGGCGATCGGCCCGGTCTCGGCCCGCGGCACGAACTCGCCCAGCACCCGGCCGGTCGCCAGCGGCACCAGCGCGCCGACCGCCACCGTCACCAGGCCGCTGAGCAACAGCCGGGTCAGGTCCGGGCGGGTGCCCCGCAGACAGAACCGCAGCAGCCCCAGCGGACCGAGCCCCCGCTCGGGCAGCGGACGGTAGAACATCACCCCGCGCGGCGCGAACTCCCCGGCGTTCGCCTTCCCCACCGGCGTCTCCCGGCCGGTCGCCGGATGCACGGCCACGTAGCCGCCGCGCCGCCACAGCAGTGCCACCGGCGCCCCCGACCGGGCCCGGTGCCCGACCAGCGGCCCGACGTCCTCCCGCCACCAGCGGCCCTCCAGCCGCACCGTGCGGGTCCGCACCCGGGCGGCCAGGGCGACGCGCTCCACCGCATCGAGCCGCCCGCCCTCCGGGCCCCGCCGGGCCGGCTCCGCCGGCGCGATCCCGGCCGCGCGGGCCACCAGCGCACAGGCCGCGTGGGTGGCGTCGGCGTCGGCCGCCGTCGCCCCCCGGCCCGGACGCCGCCCGATGGACGCCAGCAGCGCCCGGTCGGCCCGTACGCGCACCGCCTCCCCGGCCTCGATACCGGCCGCGGTCCGCGTCTCGTGGGCGCGCTCCAGGTGCTCGATCCACCGGTCCAGCGTGGTCAGCAGCCGGTACTGCTGGTCGACCAGGCTCCGCCACAGCTCGGGGTCCATCAGCAGGCCGGCCGCCGCCTCCTCGCCGTACGGCGCCCCGTACCCGACGCTGCCGGGCGGGACCCGCATCCAGAACACGTCGTCGTCGGCCGGCGCCCCGGCCCGTTCCCCGGCCGTAGGCGCCTGGACCAGCACGGAGAGCCCGCGGCCGACGCCCAGCGCGAGCGCGTACTCCAGCGCGCCGGTCTCCGGCGGCAGGTAGCGCGGGGTGCCGTGCTCGTCGTACGACCACGTCGTGTTCCCCGGCCGGTGCAGCTCGCCCAGCCCGATCCGGCGCACCACCGCGTCCCGCAGCGGCCGGGCGAGAAGCGTGTGGCGGGGGCCGGAGACCGGCCCGAGCAGCGCCGCGCCCGCCTCCAGCCGGCCCAGATGGTGCCAGAGCCCCCGCTCGGCGGCGTCGACCGCGAAGAGGTCCACCGCGCCGGAGACCACCAGCCACAGCACCTGCGGCCCCTCCAGCTCCAATGGCCCGGACCCGGTGCCCGCGACCCGCGAGCCCAGCGCGGCGAGCGCCCCGAGGACGAGGTCGCCCTGCCCTTCGCGCACGTCGGCCGTCATCTCACCCCTCCCCGACCAGCGCCGCGTAGGCTCCGCCGCGCGCCACCAGTTCCTCGTGCCGTCCCCGCTCCACGACCGTGCCGTGCCGCAGGACGACGATCTCGTCGCTGTCGCGCACGGTGCTCAGCCGGTGCGCGATCACCACGCAGGCACAGCCGCGCCGGCGCAGGTTGTCCATCACCACCTGCTCGGTCTCCGCGTCCAGGGCACTGGTGACCTCGTCGAGGACGAGGACGCTCGGCCGGCGCACCAGGGCCCGCGCGATCTCCAGCCGCTGGCGCTGCCCGCCGGAGAAGTTGCGGCCGTCCTGCTCGACCCGGCCGTGGATGCCGCCCGGCCGGCGCGTCACCACGTCGTGCAGCGCCGCGTCCCGCAGCGCCTCCACCACGGCCTCGTCCGGGATCGAGGGGTCCCACAGCGCCACGTTGTCGCGGACGGTGCCCTCGAAGAGGAAGACGTCCTGGTCGACGAAGGAGACGGAGGCCGCCAGCGCCCCGCGCGGGATGTCCTCCAGCCGCCGCCCGTCGATGCGGATCACGCCCTCCCATGGCGTGTACAGCCCGGCGATCAGCCGTGACACCGTGGACTTGCCGCTGCCCGACCCGCCCACCAGCGCCACCTGCCGGCCCGGCCCGACGGTCAGGTCGAAGCCGGTCAGCAGCGGCCGGTCGAGCGGGCTGTAGCCGAAGGAGACGTCCTCCAGCTCGACGTGGCCGCGCAGACGGCGGGTGGAGTCGCCCTCGCGCCGGTCGTAGAGCGGGTCCGCGCGGAAGCTCTCCACGTCCTTGAGCCGGGCCACGTCCGCCGCGAAGTCCTGGATGCGTCCCGCGACGCCGTTCAGCCGGGTCAGCGGGGCGGTGAAGCGGGTCACCAGCGCCTGGAAGGCGACCAGCAGCCCCACCGACAGATGCCCCTCGATCGCGCGCAGGCCGCCGATCCACAGGATGAGCGCGCTGTTGACGGTGGCGAGCGCCGGGGCGACCACGCCGAGCCAGGCGCCCGGCACCCCGAGCCGCTGCTGCTCCTCCAGCGTGGTGGCGTGCTGCCCGGCCCAGGTGCGGAAGTAGCCGTCCTCGCCGCCGGTCGCCTTCAGCGTCTCGATCGACTGGAGGCCCGTGTACGCCGTGTTGGTCAGCCGGGCGGTGTCCGCGCGCAGCTTCGCCGTGCGGGTCGCCCGCAGCCGGATCACCACCCGCACCGCCACGATGTTCAGCAGCGCCACGCCGACACCGACGAAGGTGAGCTGGGGGTCGTACGTGTACAGCAGCACCGCGTACACCACGACGACCACCGCGTCGACCCCCGCGGCGGCGAGGTCGCGGGCGAGGGTCTCGGCGACGGCGTCGTTGGACTGGAGCCGCTGCACCAGATCGGCCGGGCCGCGCTGGGAGAAGAAGGTCACCGGCAGCCGCAGCAGGTGGCGCAGGAAGCGGGCGCTGGAGAGGGTGGAGGAGATGATCCGCCCGTGCAGCAGGTTGGCCTGCTGGAGCCAGGTCAGCACCAGCGTCAGCAGGACGCACGCCGCCATCGCCGCGAACACCACGCCGAGCAGCGAACTCTGGCCGCCGATCAGGAAGGTGTCGATGTAGGCGCGGCTGAGCGCGGGCACCGCCGCGCCGACCGCCACCAGCAGCAGGCTCGCCAGCACCGCCGCGGGCAGCGCGCCCGCGGTGCCGCGCAGCCGGGCCGGCATCGCCCCGAGCACGCCGGGCCGGCGCCCGCCCCGGGTGAAGTCCTCGCCGGGTTCCATGGTGAGCACGACCCCGGTGAAGCTGCCGTCGAACTCCTCCAGGGAGACGAAACGGCGCCCCTTGCCGGGGTCGTTGACGAAGACGCCGCGGCGGCCGAAACGGCGGCCCATGCCGTCGTAGACGACGTAGTGGTTGAACTCCCAGAACAGGATGGCCGGCGCCCGTACCCCGGCGAGGGCGGCCAGGTCCATCTGCATGCCCTTGGCGGTCAGCCCGTGACCGCGCGCCGCCTTCAGCAGGTTGCTCGCGCGCGACCCGTCGCGGGAGACGCCGCAGGCGATGCGCAGTTCCTCCAGCGGGACGTGCCGCCCGTGGTGGCCGAGGACCATGGCGAGGGAGGCGGCACCGCACTCCACGGCCTCCATCTGGAGCACGGTGGGGGAGCGGACCGCCTTCACCCGGCCCGCCTTCATCCGGCCCGCCTTCACCCGGCTCGCGGGCCCTCGGCGCCGGGGCGGGGTGGCCCGGCGCCTGCCGCGTTCGCCGCTCACGGCAGCAGCCAGTCGACGGGGCGCCGGTCGGCCAGCCGGATCGATCCGGTGGCCTGCGTCATCGAGGTCAGCGCGAACGGGGGCCCGGCCGCGGACGACCACGCGTAGCCGCTCGCGGTGGCGGAGGAGGTCTCCAGTCGGACGGTCACGGCGACCGGACGGCCCCCGGCGGTGTACTGCTCGCCGAGCCGGGCGTCCCCGAGGAAGGCGGCGATGGATTCGGCCGACTGGGCCGCGCGGTCCACCGAGGTCACCCGGCCGCGCAGCACGCCGTACTCCTGGGCGGGCACCGACTGGACGGTGAGGTCGACGGCGGCCCGCGCGGGGATGCCGGCGGCGCTCTCGGCGGGCACGTACACGGTGGCGTGCAGCGGATCGCCGGGGTGCGCGACCTTCTCGACCGAGGCGACGTCGGCCCCGGTCCGCACGATCTGGCCGACGGTGGCGCCGAGCGCGCCGACCCGGCCCGCGTCGATGGCGCGGACCACCGACTCGCCCTCGGCGGTACGGACCCGCAGCACCGGGGCGCCCGCCTCCAGCCGTTCGCCCTGCCGGGCGAGGACCGCGGTGACCTGGCCGGAGACGGGGCTCTGGAGGAGGTAACCGCCCTGCCCGTGGGTGAGGATGGCGGGCGCCCGGACCGTCGGCGTCACCCGGCCGGCCACCGCCCACACGGACGCGGCGGCCATGGCGAGGACGGTCACGGACAGCACCAGCCGGCCCCGGGGGCGGGCGAGGCGCACCGGGAGGTCGAGATCCTCGGGCGACTGGAGTTTGGTGAGGGCCTGTCGGCGGAACTGCACGGCGGACGATCCCGGAGTCTTCCTGGAAGCGGAGGCCGAAGAGCCCCGGAGCCGGTGGGGCGGCTCCGGGACCCGTCGGCACGAGGACGTGGTCAGAGACCGGCGACGAGGCCGGTCACCGGGGCGGTGTTCAGACCGGTCACGCCCTCGACGGTGCCGACGGCGGTGCCGGCCAGACCCGAGACCGGGGCGACACCGTCCACCAGGCCGGTGACGGTGCCGACGGCGTTCACGTTCAGGCCGCCGGAGACGTTGTCCAGCTCGGCGTCGGAGATCTCGGCGGTCTCGACCCGGGGGGTGGGGTTCATGGGGGGACTTCCCTTCATAGAGCTACTTCACAAGGGGGGAACGGCCGCCCCGCGGACAGGGCAAGGCCGCCGACGCGGACCCGGCGAACCCGGTTCAGGGGTTCGCCGCGGGCCCCGCGACGCGATGGATCAAAGCACGCACCGCATCCGCCGCTCCACTCAAACCCCGCCCCTACCTGGGCACTTACGAAGGCCAGGCAACCAACCGTGCAGGTCCGGCCACCGCATCGCGGCGACTTCTTCACACCCCGCTCGCGCGGGGCACGCACCGTCCCCCGCCCCCGCCGAGGCGGATCGGGCACACCCGTACCAAAGGCGTGTACGCCGCTTCGGACTTGTGTGAATCCTCCAACGGCCGTGACCGGCCTGGGCGCGGGATGTGCAGATTCACCGAAGCGGCGATTCCCCTCGCGGCGGTGACGGAAGGTCCCCGGGCGGACGCGGAGCGTGCCCTTGCCCGCGGAATTGAACGGTCCGTCAGGCCGGTGCGTACCAACAGCCGTCCAGGCGCCCCGAGAAGCTGCCGACCGGCGGCACGGACCCCGTCCCCAGGAGGTCGAGAAGGTTGAGTCACAAGCGAATGCCGAAGCGCAAGGCCGCGATCGCGGCGGGAGGTGTGGCCGCGCTCGGCGCGGCGGCGCTCCTGCTGCCGAACGCCAACGCCTCGCAGGACGCCGCTCCCGCGGACGAGGCGGCGGCGCCGCGGACCCTGAAGGCGGCGGACGCGCCGGACCTCGCCGGCCGGGTCGCCGGAATGCTCGGCGAGTCCTTCGCGGGCTCCTACTACGACGCGGGCAAGCAGCAGCTCGTCGTCAACGTCGCGCCGGGCGGCGACCGCGGCGCCGCCGACCGGGCCCGGCAGGCGGGCGCGGCCGTCCGCGAGGTCGGCAACAGCATCGCCGAACTGAAGGGCGGGGCACGGACGCTGACCTCCGAGGCGAGCATCCCGGGCACCGCCTGGGCCATCGACCCGCGCACCAACAAGATCCTCGTCACCGCCGACAGCACCGTCACCGGCGACCGCTGGGACCGGCTGGAGTCCACCGTCGAACGGCTCGGCTCCGGCATGGCCACCCTGAAGAAGTCGGCCGGCACCTTCAAGACCTTCGCCTCCGGCGGCGACGCGATATTCGGCGGCGGTGCCCGCTGCTCGCTCGGCTTCAACGTCACTGCGGGCGACGGCGCCCCCGCCTTCCTGACGGCCGGTCACTGCGGCGTCGGCGCCGCCCGGTGGTCGGACGCCCAGGGCGGCCGGCCGATCGGCACCGTCGACCAGGCCGTCTTCCCCGGCGCGGGCGACTTCGCGCTCGTCACCTACGACGACCCGGCGACCGTCGCGCCCAGCGAGGTCAACCTCGGCAACCAGACCCTGGCGATCAGCCGCGCCGCCGAGGCCACCGTCGGCCAGGAGGTCTTTCGGATGGGCAGCACCACGGGGCTCTCCGACGGCCGCGTGCTCGGCCTCGACGCCACCGTGAACTACCCCGAGGGCAGGGTCAGCGGCCTCATCCAGACCGACGTCTGCGCCGAGCCCGGCGACAGCGGCGGCTCCCTCTTCACCCGCGACGGCCTCGCGGTCGGGCTGACCTCGGGCGGCAGCGGCGACTGCACGGTCGGCGGCCAGACCTTCTTTCAGCCCGTCACCACCGCCCTGGAGGCGGTCGGCGCCACGCTCGGCGCGGACGGCGCGGCCTTGGGCACCGGAGCCGACGGCACCGGCACCGGCAACGCCCGCCAGGGCGGCGGACGGCACGGCGTCCCCGCCAACGGCCACTGACACCGAGGTGAGCCGCCCGGGGAGCGCCCGCGCGCTTCCCGGGCACGCTCCGGGCGAGGAGGCGGCCGAGGCGGCCGGTCAGCCGGTGGTGCGCAGGAGCAGCAGGGCGATGTCGTCGCTGCGCTCGTCCGCGTCCGCGTACTCCTGGACGAGCCGGTCGGCGACCTCGTCCAGCGGCAGGTGCCCGACCTCGCCGAGCCGGCGCCCCAGGTCGGCCAGCGCGTCCTCCAGATCGACGCCCGGCGACTCCACCAGGCCGTCGGTGTAGAGGGCCAGCAGGCAACCGGGGGCCAGCTCCACCTCCGTACGGGGGTACGTGGCCGACGCGGTGACGCCGAGCAGCGGGCCGCCCGCCAGGTCGAGCACCCGCACCCGCCCGTCCGGGTCGCGCAGCAGCGGCGGCGGATGCCCCGCGCGGGCCATCACGGCCCGGCCCCGGGCCGGATCGAGCCGCAGGTAGAGACAGCTCGCGAAGAGTTCGGTGCCCAGGTCGATCAGCAGCCGGTTGGAGCTGCGCATCACCTCCTCGGGCGCCTGGCCGACCGCCGTGTAGGCGCGTACGGCGGTACGGATCTGCCCCATCAGCCCGGCCGCCGTCACGTTGTGGCCCTGGACGTCCCCGATCACCGCGACCGACATGTCCCCGGCCGGCGCCAGGTCGTAGAAGTCGCCGCCGATCTGCATGCCCCGGGTCGCGGGCAGGTACCGCGCGGCGGTCTCCACGCCCGGCACCGACGGCAGCGAACGCGGCAGCAGCGCCTGCTGGAGCCCGTGCGCCAGCCGGTGCTTGGCGTCGTAGACCAGGGCGCGGTCCAGTGCCTGCGCGATCAGGCCGGCCAGGCTGGTCAGCACCGCCCGCTCCTCCGTGGTGAAGGTGTGCGGCCGGGAGTAGGCGAGCACACAGGTGCCCACCGGCCGCCCGGACGCGATCAGCGGCAGGAACGCCCAGGCCGCGTAGCCGTCGCTCACCTCTCCGTGGATCGGGTAGAGGCGGCGCAACTCCTCGAAGGACTCGAAGAAGGCCGGCACCCCGGTCCGCAGCACCTGCGTGCCCGGCAGCGGCGTGGACAGCGGGACCCCGTTGAACAGTTCCACGATCTCCGGGTTGTCGTACCCGTGGTGCCCGAGCACGTCCAGCCGCCCGGCCCGCGAGGCGAGGACGACCAGCGCCTGGCTGCCCATGGTCGGCGCGATCTCGTCCGCGATGAGCTGGATGACGTCCTGCACGCCGACGGCCTCGGACAGCGCGCCGGTCAGGCTCGCCACCTGGGAGATGGTGACCAGCCGGGACGGCGTCTCCTCCGGCACCGTCGTTCCCCCGCCGGTGCCCTCGCCCCGCCCCGCCACCTCCCGGGCCCGGCTGATGCGCACGCTGAGCCCGCTGGTGCCCGGGTAGAGCCGGAAGGACAGCCAGTCGCCCGGCGGGCGCAGCGCCACGAAGGAGGTGGTGTGCTGGCTGATCAGCGCGCCCCGGTAGCGGTCCTCGTAGACGGGGTCGTCGAGCCAGGGCGCCGCGCGCCAGAGCGGGGTGCCGACCAGCTCGGCCGCCGGGATGCCCAGCAGCTCGGCCGCGGCCGGGTTGGCGAAGCCGACCCGCCCGTGCAGATCGAGCGAGCACAGCCCGTACGGCAGCCGGGAGAGCATCCGCACCGCCTCGGCCGCGCCGAGCGTGCCCGGGGCGCCGCCGCCCCGCGGACCGGCGAGCAGGTCGGGTTCCGGACCCAGCGGCACGCTCGCCCGTACCGCCCGCTCCAGCTCGCCGGCGAGCCGGGCGCAGGCGGCCATGAGCCGGTCGCGCTCCGGCTGGGCCAGATCCGGGGAGCCGGTTCCGGGCCAGGACAGGAAGACCGCCCCGTAGGTGGCGTTCTCGGTGACCAGGGGCATGGCGAGCAGGGCGAACGGATAGGGGAGCACGACCGCGATCCGCGGGTAGCGCCGTGCCATCTCCTGCCCGTCACGGACCCAGACCGGGCGCCGCTCGCGCACCGCGTCGGCCACCGGGACCCGCGCGTGCGGCGAGATCCGCTCCCAGGGCGCCGCGAAGGTCCGCGGCAGCCCCGCCATCACCGCCATCTCCAGCGCGGGCGGGTCGGAGCCCATCAGGTAGACCGCTCCGGACTGGGCGTGCGCCTCGTCCATCATCGCGGTGAGCGCGGGCGACAGGACCCGGCCGCCGGGCGGCTGCCCGGTGGTGGGGCCGGTCTCGGGGGCCGACAGATCCTCGGACACCACCGACCACCTCCTCTCCCGGCCGCACGCGTCGTCCCCTGTTCCCAATCTCCCCCTTTGTTCCCAATCTCCCCCCTGACGGCCACCCGCGCACGGTGGACCCGCCCCCCGCCACGCCCGGCGACAGGGCGCACGCGGTGCGTTTCACGGCGGCGTCCCCGGGGACCCGGGTGGCCACGGATCATCCCCATGCTCGGCAGGAAGAAGATGATGCCCCGTGACCATGGACCTTCCCGAGGAATCCGCCGCCCGCCGCGCGCAGCCCGTCGTCCGCCCTCCGGAGACGGGCTGGTCACAGGCGCGCGGCCGGCTCGGCGGCGGAGCGCCGCGTATCTGGCTGCCGGCCGTCGAGGACGGCACCTGGACACCGGCCGCCGACGACGACCGGCTCCGCGTGACGCTCCCCGGCGCCGAATCGCACATCGTCCGCGGCGAGGACTGACCCGTGCGCGGCGGAGCCGTCAGCCCGTGGTCTCCTCCTCGTCCCAGACCTGGATCATGGTCTGTTCGGCGATCTTCCCGTCCCGCAGCGACAGCATCGACTCCGCGAGGACCCGGACGCCGTCGGGGTACGTGCACGCCTCGCTGAAGGCGGCCCGGTCGCCCTGCACGACGCACTCCTCCACCGTGTGGGTCATGTCGCGGCTGTACACGTCGTCGAGCATCGCGGCGATCTCGTCCCGGCCGTACAGCACCTTGGGGGTACTGGGCTGGGTGTGGCGGTCCACGATGCGGATGCGCGCGTCGTCGGCGTAGAGCGACACGATGGTCTGCGGGGTGCCTTCCTCGATACCCCGGCGCAGCGCCTCGGTGTCGAAGCCGGGGGTTGTGGCGGTGCCCATGATGACCTCCTCCGAGAGCCGGGGCCTCGGCCCGAGGGGGACACGGGCCGACGGGCCCTCTCTTTCGAGACTGCTCCACCGGCGCGCGGTGGGCAAGGCGATCGGGCGACTGCTCCTGACGGGTGAGGCGCGCGGCCCGGCCGTGTCCGCCGGCGGGCCCGCCGCGTTGGCGGATACATGATCTCAACTCGACGTATCGCCGCCGCCGTCGGTCTCGCCGTCGGTGTCGCCGGTCTCGCCGCGCCCGTGGCCGGCGCGGCCGAAGCGGGCCCGCGGAACTCCGGCGGGCTCAGCCCGGTCTCCGCGCTCGACTCGCTCGCCGTGGGCGAGGTGCCCACCGAGCACCGGGCCGGACTGCCCCGGCCGTCCGAACAGATCGGCAAGCTCAACGACCTCAACCAGCTCGGACAGGTCACCGGCCTGGTCTCCCCGGTCTTCGGCGCCATCCCCGCCATCCAGACCTGACGGGCCCGCCGTCCCCCGCCCGCGGCGGGCCGCGCCGGGAGCGGGCGCGGCCCGCTCGCGCGTCGTGCGGCGGGGGCCGGGCGGCGCGGGTGTCCGGGAGGCGGACCGGCGCCGCGCCGCGCGCCCGGACCGGCGGACCACCGTGGGCGCGAACCGGCCGCCGGGGACCGGAACCCGCCCGCCACCTTGCCCTTTGCCGATCGGTTCAGCGTAGGGTCGGGGTGAACCACGATGGTCGTGAAGAAGGGGCCAGCACCATGGCGCAGGAAGTACGCGGCGTGATCGCACCGGGCAAGGACGAGCCGGTGCGGATCGAGACGATCGTCGTGCCCGATCCCGGACCCGGCGAGGCCGTGGTGCGAGTGCAGGCGTGCGGGGTCTGCCACACCGACCTGCACTACAAGCAGGGCGGCATCAGCGACGACTTCCCCTTCCTGCTCGGCCACGAGGCCGCGGGTGTCGTGGAGTCGGTCGGCGCCGGGGTCACCGACGTCGCCCCCGGTGACTTCGTGATCCTCAACTGGCGCGCGGTGTGCGGGAAGTGCCGTGCGTGTCTGCGCGGACGCCCCTGGTACTGCTTCGACACCCACAACGCCGAGCAGAAGATGACGCTCGCCTCCACCGGGCAGGAGCTCTCCCCGGCGCTCGGCATCGGCGCCTTCGCCGAGAAGACGCTCGTCGCCGCCGGGCAGTGCACCAAGGTCGACCCGGCCGTCGCCCCCGAGGTGGCCGGACTCCTCGGCTGCGGCGTGATGGCCGGCATCGGCGCCGCCATCAACACCGGGAACGTGGGCCGCGGCGACACGGTCGCCGTCATCGGCTGCGGCGGCGTCGGCGACGCGGCCATCGCCGGCTCCCACCTGGCGGGCGCGGCGAAGGTCATCGCCGTGGACATCGACGACCGCAAGCTGGAGACCGCCCGCGGCATGGGCGCCACCCACACCGTCAACTCCCGCGAGAACGACCCCGTCGAGGCGATCCGCGAGCTGACCGGCGGCTTCGGCGCCGACGTCGTCATCGAGGCGGTCGGCCGCCCGGAGACCTACCGGCAGGCGTTCTACGCCCGCGACCTGGCCGGCACCGTCGTCCTGGTCGGCGTCCCGACCCCGGAGATGAAGCTGGAACTGCCGCTGCTGGACGTCTTCGGACGCGGCGGCTCGCTCAAGTCGTCCTGGTACGGGGACTGCCTGCCCTCGCGGGACTTCCCGATGCTGGTCGACCTGCACCTCCAGGGCCGCCTGGACCTCTCCAAGTTCGTCACGGAGACCATCCGGCTCGACGAGGTGGAGAAGGCGTTCGAGCGGATGCACTCCGGCGACGTGCTGCGCTCGGTGGTGGTGCTCTGATGGCCGCCCGCATCGAACGCCTCGTCACCTCCGGCCAGTTCAGCCTGGACGGCGGCACCTGGGACGTCGACAACAACGTCTGGATCGTCGGCGACGACCACGAGGTGATCGTCATCGACGCCGCGCACGACGCGGACGCCATCGCCGAGGCCGTCGGCGACCGCAGGCTCGCCGCGATCGTCTGCACCCACGCGCACAACGACCACGTGAACGCCGCCCCCGCGCTCGCCGAGCGCACCGGCGCCGTCATCTGGCTGCACCGCGACGACCTGCCCCTGTGGCGGATGACCCACCCGGAGCGGGAGCCCGACGCCTGGCTCACCGACGGCCAGGTCATCGAGGCCGCCGGCGCCGACCTGACGGTCCTGCACACGCCGGGCCACGCCCCGGGCGCCGTCTGCCTGCACGACCCCGGGCTGGGCGCCGTGTTCACCGGGGACACCCTCTTCCAGGGCGGCCCCGGCGCCACCGGACGCTCGTACTCCAGCTTCCCGACGATCATCGACTCGATCCGGGACCGGCTGCTCACGCTCCCGGCCGAGACGAGGGTCCTCACCGGTCACGGCGACGAGACCACGATCGGGGCCGAGGCCCCGAACCTGGAGGAATGGGTCAAGCGCGGGCACTGATCCCGCACGGTCCCGCCTCGCGGAGAAAAGGCGACAGAGGATGTCCGGTTTCCCGGGCACTCTCGACCACGAGGACACCACGTGGTCGAGAGGAACGGGAGACCGGACATGCGCGAGGCACCGCGGCGGACGGGGATGACGGGGACGACAGGGGCGCCGGGGGCGCTGACGGGGAAGGTCGCGCTGGTCGCCGGGGCGACCCGGGGCGCCGGACGCGGCATCGCCGTCGAACTCGGCGCGGCCGGTGCCACCGTCTACGTCACCGGCCGCAGCACCCGCGCCCGCCGCTCGGAGTACGACCGGCCCGAGACGATCGAGGACACCGCCGACCTCGTCACCGCCGCCGGCGGCCACGGCATCGCCGTCGCCGCCGACCACCTCGACCCGGACCGGGTGCGCGCGGTGGTCGACCGCATCGCCCGCGAACAGGACCGGCTCGACCTGCTCGTCAACGACATCTGGGGCGGCGAGCACCTCTTCTCCTGGGACCGCCCCCTGTGGGAGCACGACCTCGACGACGGGCTGCGGCTCCTGAGGCTGGCCGTCGACACCCACGCCATCACCAGTCACCACGCCCTGCCGCTGCTGCTGCGCCGCCCCGGCGGACTGGTGGTCGAGATGACCGACGGCACCGCCGAGTACAACCGCGACCACTACCGGGTCTCCTTCTTCTACGACCTCGCCAAGACGTCCGTCCTGCGCATGGCCTTCGCCCTCGGCCGGGAACTCGGCCCGCGCGGAGCCACCGCGCTCGCGCTGACGCCCGGCTGGATGCGCTCGGAGATCATGCTCGACCACTTCGGCGTGACCGAGGCCACCTGGCGCGACGCCCTGGCCGGTGAACCGCACTTCGCCATCTCCGAGACGCCCTGCTACACCGGCCGCGCCGTCGCCGCGCTCGCCGCCGACCCCGAGGTGGCCCGCTTCAACGGGCGGTCGCTCTCCAGCGGCGCCCTGGCCCGCGAGTACGGCTTCACCGACCTGGACGGCAGCCGCCCCGACGCCTGGCGCTACCTGACCGAGGTCCAGGAGGCGGGCCGGCCCGCGGACACCACCGGCTACCGGTGACGTACGGCCCCTGCCCGGACGGACGCGGCGGCGGTACGGTCGGTGCCCATGACGGAGACAGGGCGTTTCACGGACCACGGGGTGCTCGTCACGGGAGCGGCGCGCGGCATCGGCGCCGCCACCGTCCGCAGGCTCGCCGCCGAGGGGGCCCGCGTGCTGCTCACCGACGCCGACCTGCCCGCCGCGCGCCGCACGGCGGCGGACCTGCGCGCCGAGGGGCTCGCCGTCGAGGCGTACGGCTGTGACGTCGCCGACCGGGACTCCGTGGCGGCGGCCGTCGCCCACGCCGTGGACGCCCTCGGCACCCTGGACGTGCTGGTCAACAACGCCTGCTCCTGCGCGCCCGACGCCCCGCTCGTTGAGGAGGAGGCGGAGGAGACCTGGGCGCGGGACCTGGACGTCACCCTGACCGGCGCCTACCGGTGCAGCCGCGCCGCCCTGCCCCACCTGGCGGCCTCCGGACGCGGCGCGATCGTGAGCATCGGCTCGGTCAACGGCATCCAGGACTTCGGCAACCACGCCTACAGCGCCGCCAAGGCCGGTCTCGCCTCCCTGACCCGCACCCTCGCCGGGCACGGCGCCCCGCGCGGGGTGCGGGCCAACCTCGTGGCACCGGGGACGGTGCGCACCACGGCCTGGGAGGGGCGGGAGGCGGCACTGGAGGCGGTACGGCCGCTGTATCCGCTGGGACGGGTGGGGGAGCCCGGGGACATCGCGGCGGCCGTCGCCTTCCTCGCCTCGCGCGACGCGTCCTGGATCACCGGTACGACCCTGGTCGTCGACGGCGGGCTCACCGCGGTGCACGCCGGGTTCCGTGCCGCGGTGCGGGCGGTGGACGACGGGGCCGACGGCGGCTGACGGGGCGCGGGGTGCGCCCGGGTGGGTACGGGGCGTGTTCGCCGAGAGCGTGGGGCGAACTTGCTGCCAGATCTTGACAGATGGGGAGATGGACGTGATCAGTAACACGGTCGGAAATGTCTGTTTGGCGCGTGATTACTCACCTGGTCTTCACGTCCGGACCCGTATGCTTCACACCATGTCCACCACTGTTGAACCGTCTTCCGAGCGATCGGCTGCCGAGGTCAACGAGGAGATCCGCGCTCTGTGGCTCCGATCGGGCGGGACACTGAGCGTCGAGCAGCGCGAGGAGTACCAGCGGCTGGTCCTGGAGTGGGCCTCCGCGGCCCCCGAGCGGGCGACGGCCGCCTGACCGGCCCCTTCCCGGCTCTCCCGGGCCGGCCCGCGTCCGCCGGGCCGGCCCCCCCTCCGGCGCCGGGGCGCTCAGCCCCACAGTGCCGAGTACTGCCTCTGGTACGCCTTGCGGTCCTGCTCCGCGCGCAGCCACCGGGTGGCCACCAGCATCGCCAGGCTCCCCCCGATGACCAGCAGACCCGGGCCCACGGTCCGCCGGTCGGCCAGGCGCGACAGCAGTGCCGGCCCCGCGACCCCGCCCGGCGCGGCCGACGCCCCCGGCGAGGTGTCCGCCGCGGCGGCGCCCCGCGCGGCGGCCGAGGGCGAGGGCGCCGCCTCCTGCCGGGACCCGTCCGGCGCCGCGACGATCATGTTGACGCCGAGCGAGGTCAGCGCCTCCGTGACCGGCTGGAAGAACGTCGTCCCGCCCCGGGAGCAGTCGCCGCTGCCGCCCGAGGTGACCCCGAGGGCGATCCCCTCGGAGAACATCGGGCCCCCGCTGTCCCCGGGCTCGGCGCACACGTCCGTCTCGATCAGCCCGGACACCGTGCCCTCCGGGTAGTTCACCGTCGCGTCCAGCGCCGTCACCCGGCCGTCGCGCAGCCCGCTGGTGCTGCCGCTGCGGAACACCCGCTGCCCGACCGCCGCGTCCCCCGCCCCGGTGATGCGCACGCCCTTGCCGTCGCCGACCGCGACCACGTCGGCGCCGTCGCCCGCCTTGCCGTCGGCGTACTCCACCAGCGAGAAGTCGTCGCCCGGGAAGCTCCCCGCGATGGTCCGGCCGACCTGCTCGCCGCTCCCGTCGCCGCCGAACCACACCGACCCGGTGGGCCCGCAGTGCCCGGCGGTCAGGATGAAGTCGCTCCGCCCGTCGGACACGTTGAACCCCGCCGAGCAGCGGCCCGCCGTGGACAGGATCGGCCGCGCGCCGTTGAGGCGGGTGGTGAAGGTGCCCTCGGTACGCTCCATCCGGACGAAGCCGCCGATCTTCCGCGCGACGTCCGTGAGCCGGGACCAGTCGGCGCCCGAGACGGTGCTGTCGCCGCGCACCACCACCTCGTTGGCCGCGTAGTCGAACGCCCACGAGGTGCCGGCGACCCGGGGCGCCGCCCGCAACGCCGTGGCCGCCGACCGCAGTTCGTCCAGACCGTGCCGGACCGTCCTGGCCTCGGCGCCCGCGCCGCGCACCTCCTTCGCCGTCTCCTCGTCGGTGACCGCGACGACCGTACGTCCCTCGGAGTCCACCCAGTGCCCTCCCGTACGGGAGGTGCCCAGCCGCTCCACCAGGGCGGCGCCGGCGGCGGACACGGGCGCCGCCGAGGGGGCCGGGGCGGCCTCCGCGCCGGGGGGCTCGCTCGCCACCGCCCGGGTGACCATCGTCCCCCCGAGCAGGAGTCCGCCGACGGCCGCCAGCCGTGCCACTCGCCGGACGATCCGTCGTCGTGCGTGCCTCATGCCTGCGCTCCCGAACCCGACACGCGGCGCCACCGCCGCGAAGGCGCCTCGGTCGTCGGCACCCCCGCCTCCATACGGAGCCGGGCGCCGCGCCGTTCACCCACCGGTGTGATCCGGCCGCGATCCGGCCGGGAAGAGCCCGGAAGGCGCCCTCGTCGCACGGCGTGAGCGGGCCTACACTCCCGGAGCATGGACGAGGACGCGACCCTGGCCCGGCTCGGCGCCGGCTCCTATCTGCTGCTCACGACCTTCCGCAAGAACGGCACCCCGGTCGCCACCCCGGTCTGGGTCGTGCGGGAGGGGGACGCGCTCGGGGTCTGGACGGCGGCGGCCTCCGGGAAGGTGCGCCGGGTGCGCGGCCGGCCCGACGTCCTGGTCGGCCCCTGCGACGTGCGCGGCCATCCGACCGGCGACCAGATCCCGGCGACCGCGCGGATCGCCGACGCGGAGACCGTCGCCCGCTACCGGCGGCTCATCGCCCGCAAGTACGGCGTCGTCGGACGGCTCACCCTGCTGGGCAGCCGGCTGCGCCGGGGCACGGCCGGCACGGTGGGCATCACCGTCACGCTGGGGGCAGACGGACCCTGACCGGTCCTCAGGTCCAGGCCCGGTACGGCTCGTCGACCAACTGGAAGACCGGTTCGCCGCGGACCGGGTCCTTCGCCGTGGACAGCCGTACCCGGTCCCCGCCGTGAATGCCGATCAGCGGGCCCACCACCCGGCCGCGCAGCACGAAGCCCTCGGCCATCTCGATCAGGGACACATTGCGCGCCGCGGGGGTGTTGCGGTGCACCACCGTGGCGTGGCGCACCGTGCCCAGCCCCGCGCTGCGCTCGGTACGCAGATCGCTGCCGCGGCAGACGGGACAGATCAGGCGGTGGTACATCGCGGTGCGGCACCAGGCGCACCGCTGGAAGACGAGGGTCTCGGACTCCGGGGCCGTGGAGTCGAGCAGGCCCGTCACCGAGCCGGCGGCCTGTCGGGCGGCACTTCCTGAGGGGTGGTACACGCTGGTCAACTCCCTGCACTCGGGCCGGACATCCCCGGCGCGGTCGGCCGGGACACGCGGGTGCGCGGCAGGCGCCACCGTGCGGCACTCCGTCAGGGTATGGCACGCAGTGTCACCCGTAAAGGCACTCCGTATCCCCTTCGTGCGGGGCAGCGGCTCCTGACGGCCCCTCCGGCAGGGGGGCCGGGCCGCGGAACCGCGCCCCCCTCCCGGTGCGGCACCCACGTCACGTACGATCCCCTCCCGCACGTACCCAGGAGCCGCCATGCCCGCCGCCCGCCCCCGCGTCCTCTACGTCACCGACCTGGCCTACCCGGCGCGGGGACGGCGCTACTGCGACGAGGACATCTTCCTCACCTCCCGGCTGCGCGCCCACGCCGACATCGCCCTGTGCCACCCGCGGGACGCGGCGGCCCTCCTGGACGCCTTCGACGCCGTCGTGGTCCGCAACTCCGGGCCCGTCCTCGGCTACCCCGAGGCGTACGAGGAGTTCCGCGCGCGGGCGCTCGCCACCGGCGCCCGCGTCTACAACCAGCTCACCGGCCGCGGGGACATGGCCGGCAAGCAGTACCTCCTCGACCTCACCGCGGCCGGGTACCCGGTCATACCGACCGTCGACCGGGCGGCGGACCTCGGCAGGCTGCCCGAGGCGGCCGAGTACGCCGTCAAGCCGAAGCTGGGCGCCGACTCCGAGGGCCTGCGCTTCGTCCCCGCCGACGCGCTGGAGCGGGAACTGTCCGGCGCCGCCGGGGACCTCCTCGTCCAGCCGCGCGTCGACTTCGCCTACGAGGTCTCCTTCTACTTCGTCGACCACGACTTCCAGTACGCCCTCCACGCGCCCGACCCGGACCGGCGCTGGGAGCTGAAGACCTACGAGCCCACCGGCGAGGACCTCGCCTTCGCCCGCCGGTTCGTCGAGTGGAACGCCCTCGACCACGGCATCCAGCGCGTCGACGCCTGCCGCGCGCCCGACGGCGCACTGCTCCTGGTCGAACTGGAGGACCTCAACCCCTACCTGTCGCTGGACGCCCTCACCGAGGAGCGGCGGGACGCCTTCGTCGACGCCCTGACGGCGGCCCTGCACCGCCTGCTAGCGGCGTGAGCCGGCCCGGCCGCCCGGCGTGAGCCCCGCGCCGGGCCCGGCCGTCCGGCGGGGCGGCGCCTAGCATGGCCGGCATGGACGCCTTCCTGCACCGCCTCGACCCCGACATGGTCGTCGTCACGGCCACCGGGGACGGGGAGCGGGCGGGGTGCCTGGTCGGCTTCTCCTCCCAGTGCTCCATCGAGCCGGTGCGGTTCGTGGTGTGGCTCTCCGAGGTGAACCGGACCTACCGGGTGGCCCGGGGCGCCGGTCTCCTCGCCGTCCACCTGCTCGGTCGCCACCAACTCGCCCTCGCCGAGATCTTCGGCGGCGAGACGGGCGACGAGGTGGACAAGTTCCGCCGGGTGCGCTGGCGCCCGGGGCACAGCGGCGCCGCCGTGCTGGAGGACGCCGAGGCGTGGTTCGTCGGGCGGATCACCGGGCGGGTGCCCGGCGGCGACCACGTGGGGTTCGTCCTCGACCCGGTGGAGTGGGGCGGGCGCGAGCCGTCCGGGACGCCGCTGCTGCGGCTCGGCGACGCCCGCGCCATCCGGCCCGGCCACCCGGTGGAACCACCGGGTGACTGACCGGGCGGGCCCACCGTCCCCGCCGGGTCAGCGCACCGCCGTGCGCTGGGCGGCCAGCGCCTCGGTGACCGCCCGCACACTGCGCGCGATGTGCTGCAACTGCCGTATCTCCGCCGCGTAGAGCTTGATCGTGTGCTCGATGACCGCCTCGGTCAGCCCCATCCGGGGCAGGTCGGCCCGCGCGGTCTGGAGCGCGGTGCGCGCCACCCTGATCTCCTGCTGTACCTGGAGCTGGGCGTGACGGGCGAGCAGTACGGGGTGGCGCATCAGCGCCGGATAGCCGCCGTAGCGGGCGGGCACCAGATCACGCAGCCATCTGATCGCCGAGCGCTCCCAGTCGTAGCTGCCGGGGGCCTTGACCTGACACGGCCAGTCCGGGCCGATGCGGGTGGACATCACGGGCATGTTCATCGCCTTCGGGTGTGCGGCGTCGTCGGGGGTGGTGCGACGGGTGAGGCGGCCCCGGCCCAGGGGACGGCCGGGACCACCACGGGCGCTCGCGCAGGCGATGCCCGACCCGAACAGCCCAGGTACGCCGGATCGGGTGGGAATCGGCGGCCGGGGATGTTCGCGCAGGTGCGGGCGCGATCCGGTAGGCAGGGATGCGACCCGTGAGCAGTATTTATATATGCGTTGCGGTTGGCAAGACGGATGAAAACATTCATCCCTGCCGGGTCCGGGGTCAAATGACCGATACGTTCCGGCCAATCCCGCTCTCCTCCCCCCGGGACAGGGGTCCGGCTCAGTCGCGCAGGAAGAACTGGTGCCGGTCGGCGGCCCGCTCGTAGTCCTCCAGCCGGGCCTGGGTCCGCTCCGGATCGGCGTCGGTCATCGCCTGGAGCAGGGCCGCGCACATGACGCCGGGGGCCGCGTAGGAGTCGAAGACCAGCCGGGAGCCGGTGCCGGTGGCGAAGGTGACGTCGGCCTCGTCGACCACCGGGCCGAGCGCGAGGTCGGTGATGAGGGCGACCTTCAGCCCGGCGTCGCGTGCCATCCGCACCGCCTCCAGGGTCTCGTGGGCGTGGCGCGGCATGGAGAACGCCAGCACCCAGGTGCCGCCGGCCTCCCGGGACTGGAGCAGCGCGTCGTAGGCGACGCTGCCGCCCCGGGTCACCAGCCGCACATCGGGGTGGACCCGGCGGGCGGCGTACGCGAAGTACTCGGCGAGCGAGACGGAGATGCGCAGGCCGAGCACGGTGAGCGGGGTGGACGCGGCGAGTTCGCGGCCGACGCCGATGACCCGGTCGGGATCGGCGAAGTCGCGGCGCAGCTCCTCCAGGTTGGTGATCTCGGCGTCGATGGCGGCCTGGAGTTCGTTGCCGCGGTGCTCCTCGGGGCCGGCGGCGGCCCGGCCGCCCAGGGCCATCGCCTGGAGCCGCTCCCGCAGCGCCGGGTATCCCGTGAAGCCGACGGCCGAGGCGAACCGGGTCACCGACGGCTGGCTCACCCCGACCCGGTCGGCGAGGTCGGTGATCGACAGGAACGCCGCCTCGGTCAGGTGCTCGATCAGGTACTGCGCGATGCGCCGCTGGCCGGGGGAGAGGCGGGGCCGGTCGAACAGGGCCCTGAGCTGGGACGTGGCGGAGGGCTCCGCCTCCGGAGCCCGTCCCGAGGTGATCGCCGACGCCTGGGCGCGGGCCCGCTGCGACGACGGCACCGACGCGCCTCCTCTGTCTCCCACGCGGGTCAACATAACTCACCGCCCCTGCACATTCCGTCGCCCGCACGGAACCGGCCGGCGCCCGCGGGCCCGGTCCGCGCCGCCCGCGGGGGATAGCCCGGCGCGGTGCGGGAACCCGCCGCCCCGTGGGAGCACCCACGACGCGACCGGCACGAGGAGCATCCGACATGACCGTCCCGGAAGAGAACCGGCCGAAGACCGAGACCACCGACGAGGTGCTCGGACAGCGCGAGGAGAACGCCTCCCGCCCGCCGGGCGGCACCGGCCGGACCCTGCGCGAGGCACTGGAGGAGGCACGGGTCACCCCGGACGACTTCGAGGAGAAGTGACCCGGCCCACCCCGCGCCCCGGCGGCGGACGCCGCCGCGCCCCGGCCGCACACCCCGCGTGAGACACCGGCCCGCGTGACCACAGCGCACGCCCCGGCCGCCCGGCCCGCGCCGCGCCCCCCACGGGCACCCCGCCCTTACGGGCACCCCGCCCCGAGAACCCGTACCCCCGACGCCCCCCCGCACCCCCGACCCCCCCGCCCCCCGACCCTCCGGCAGGTGATGACGCATGGGCGCTCTCAGCGCTCTGGAGAAGGCGCTCGAAGACCGATGGGAAGCGCTGTGGGCGCGGCTGCGCGGCCGGCACCCCGTCGAACTGCTCGACGCGCTGCGCCGCGAGTGCGACGGCAACGCCGTCGTCGCCCCCGGCGGCCGGGTCCTGGTCCCCAACGCCTACGACGTCGCGCTCGCCCGGGAGGTCCACGAGGAGCTGGGCCGCCGCGCCGGCCGGGTGGGCCAGACGCTCACCGACAGCCTCGCGCGCCACGCCGAGCGGCACGGCTACGAGTGGGCGGGCCCCCTCACCGTGCACGTCGGCATCTGCGACGAGCCGCCGAACGGCCGCTACCGGGTGGCGAGCCGGGTGATGCCGCACGTGAGCGCCGACGCCTTCCCGCACGCGGCGCCCCCGCCCGGTCCCGCCGGGCTCACCCCGTGACCACGACCAGGTCGGCGCGGTCCTCGGTGGCCGCGACCAGGGCCGCGTTGCGCTGGTCGGTGCCGAGCGCCCAGGCGACGGCGTCCGCGTGCGCCTTGCCGAACTCCTCGTGCCGCGCCACCAGGCGGCGCAGCCGCTCCCCCTCGTCGAGCCGGCAGAACCACACCTCGTCGAGGTGGTCCCGGACCCGCGCCCAGGCACCGGTGCCCAGCAGCAGGTAGTTGCCCTCGGTCACGACCAGCCGGGCCTGTGGCGGCACCGGCACGGCACCGGCGAGGGGCTGCTCCAGCTCCCGTTCGAAACCGGGCGCGTACACGGTCTCCCCGTCGCCCTCCTCGCGCAGCCGGCGCAGCAGGGCCGCGTACCCGGCGGCGTCGAAGGTGTCGGGCGCCCCCTTGCGCCCGCGCCGGCCCAGCCGGTCCAGCTCCACGTCGGCGAGGTGGAAGCCGTCCATGGGCACGTGCGCCGCCCAGGTGCCGCCGGCCCCGTTCAGCTCCCGCACCAGGCGGGCGGCGAGGGTCGACTTGCCCGAGCCGGGGGAGCCGGCGATGCCGAGGACGGCGCGGCGGCCCCCTCGGGGCAGGCGGCGGGCGCGGGCGAGGAGGTCGTCGAAGGGCACGGGCACACCGCAGAGTCTGCCACCCGCCGCACGGCGCCCGGGACGCCGCGGAGGCGGGGCGGAACCCGGGCGAACCCCGTGATTCCGTCGATTCCGTGACCGATGCCGACGATGGGAAACGCTCCGGCGGGGAACTGGTTCGGGTATGACGACGCAGCTCGGCCTTCCCGACGACATCCAGGCGTGCCTCTTCGACCTCGACGGGGTCGTCACCAGGACCGCCGTGGTCCACGCCGCCGCCTGGAAGGAGACCTTCGACGCCTTCCTGCGCGAGCGCGACGGCGCCGGTTTCCGCCCCTTCACCGACGCCGACTACGACGAGTACGTCGACGGCCGCCCCCGCGCCGACGGCGTGCGCTCCTTCCTCCACTCGCGCGGCGTCGACCTGCCCGAGGGCGACCCCGACGACCCCCCGGGCGCCCCCACCGTCAACGGCGTCGGCAACCGGAAGAACGTGCTGCTGCTGGAGAAGATCCACACCGACGGCGTGGAGGCGTACGAGGGCACGCTGCGCTACATCGACGCCGTCCGCGCCGCCGGACTGCGCACCGCCATCGTCTCCTCCAGCGCCAACACCGCCGACGTCCTGCGCTCCATCGACGCCGAGCGGCTCTTCGACGTGCGGATCGACGGGGTGGTGGCCCGGGAGCGGAACCTGCCGGGCAAACCGCGCCCGGACACCTTCCTCGCCGCCGCCCGCGACCTCGGTGTCCCGGCGTCCCGGGCCGCCGTCTTCGAGGACGCCCTCGCCGGCATGGACGCCGGCCGCCTGGGCGGCTTCGGCTACGTCGTCGGCGTCGACCGCGTCGGCCAGACGGACGCCCTCTACGCCCACGGCGCCGACCGCGTGGTCGAGGACCTCGCCGAACTCGGAGGACACGCGTGATCACCAACCGGACGTACGCCGTCGAGCCCTGGTCCGTGCGCGAGACCGCGCTCAGCCTCGACCTGCTCGCCCAGAGCGAGTCCGTCTTCGCCCTGTCCAACGGCCACGTCGGCTGGCGCGGCAACCTCGACGAGGGCGAACCCCACGGACTGCCGGGCAGCTACCTCAACGGCGTCCACGAACTCCACCCGCTGCCCTACGCCGAGGCCGGCTACGGCAACCCCGAGTCCGGGCAGACCGTCATCAACGTCACCAACGGCAAGCTGCTGCGGCTCCTCGTCGACGACGAGCCCTTCGACCTGCGCTACGGACGCCTGCACAGCCACGAACGGGTCCTGGACCTGCGCCGCGGGGTGCTGGAGCGGAGCTGCGAGTGGACCTCCCCGGCCGGCACGACCATCCGGGTGCGCTCCACCCGCCTGGTCTCCCTCACCCAGCGGGCCATCGCCGCCGTCGAGTACCGGATCGAGCCCGTCGACAGCCGTACCCGGGTCGTCATCCAGTCGGAGCTGGTCGCCAACGAGAGCCTGCCCGACCCCGACGGCGACCCCCGCGCCGCCAAGGCCCTCCAGTCCCCGCTGGAACCGGAGGAGCACGCCGCGCGCGGGCTGCGGCTGCGCCTGGTCCACTGCACCCGGCGCAGCGGCCTCAGGGTCGCGGTCGCCGCCGACCACGTCGTCGACGGACCCGAGCACACCACGACCGCCGCCGAGAGCGACGCGGACGTGGCCCGGCTGACGATCACCTCCGTACTCGCCCCCGGACAGTCGCTGCGGGTGCAGAAGACGGTCGCCCACGGCTGGTCCGGCGCCCGTTCCCGGCCCGCCATGAGCGATCAGGTCGAGGCCGCGCTCGCCGCCGCCGCGCACGGCGGCTGGGAGGGACTCGTCGACGAACAGCGGGCCTACCTCGACGACTTCTGGGCCCGCGCCGACGTCGAGGTGCACGGCGACGAGGAGATCCAGCAGGCCGTCCGCTTCGCCCTGTTCCACGTGCTCCAGGCCGGCGCCCGCGCCGAACAGCGGGCACTGCCCGCCAAGGGCCTGACCGGCTCCGGCTACGACGGACACGCCTTCTGGGACACCGAGATGTTCGTGCTGCCCGTCCTGACCTACACCGAGCCGACGGCCGTCGCCGAGGCGCTGCGCTGGCGCCAGGACACCCTTCCCGCCGCCCGCGACCGCGCCGCCCAGCTCGGCCTCGAAGGCGCCGCGTTCCCCTGGCGGACCATCGACGGCTCGGAGGGCTCCGCGTACTGGCCCGCCGGCACCGCCGCCTTCCACGTCGGCGCCGACATCGCGCACGCCGTCGTCCGCTACACCGCCGCCACCGGCGACACCGGCTTCGAACGCGACACCGGCCTGGAACTCCTGGTGGAGACCGCCCGGCTGTGGCGCTCCCTGGGCCACCACGACCACCACGGCGTCTTCCACATCGACGGTGTCACCGGACCGGACGAGTACAGCGCCGTCGTCGACGACAACACGTACACCAACCTCATGGCGCGGGCGAACCTGCTCGCCGCCGCCGACGTCTGCGAACGCCACCCCGACCGGGCCGAACTGCTCGGCGTCGACGACGAGGAGGCCGCCGCCTGGCGGGACGCCGCCGAGTCCGTGCACATCCCCTACGACGAGGAGGCCGGCGTCCACGAACAGCACTCCGGCTTCACCCGCCACCAGCGCTGGGACTTCGCCGGCACCCGCGCCGACCAGTACCCGCTGCTGCTGCACTTCCCCTACTTCGACCTGTACCGCAAGCAGGTCGTCAAACAGGCCGACCTGGTCCTCGCCATGTACACCTGCGGACGCTGGTTCGACGACACCTGCGACGAGGAGCAGCTCGCCCGCAACTTCGCCTACTACGAGCCGCTGACCGTACGGGACTCCTCCCTCTCCGCCTGCTGCCAGGCCGTCGTCGCCGCCCAGACCGGCCACCTGCGCCTCGCCTACGACTACGCCGCCGAGGCCGCCCTCATGGACCTGGCCGACCTGGAGCACAACACCCGCGACGGGCTGCACATCGCCTCGCTGGCCGGCACCTGGATGGCGCTGGTCGCCGGCTTCGGCGGCACCCGCCGCGAGGGCGAGAGCCTCTCCTTCGCCCCCCGCCTGCCGGAGAAGTTCAGCCGGCTCGCCTTCCGGCTCCAGTTCCGCGGCCGGTGCGTACGGGTGGAGGTCGCCGCCGACAAGGCGACGTACACGCTGCTCGACGGCGAACCGCTCACCATCCGGCACCACGGCGTCCCGGTCCCGCTCGACGACGCCACCCCCGTGACCCTCGCCGTACCGGAGCCGAAGCGCCGCCCCACCCCCGAACAGCCGCCGCACCGCGTCCCCAACAGCAGCCGCTGAAGCCCCGGCGTGGCGGGCCCCGCCGGGTGCGGGCGGCCGGAACAAGGCTCTGCGTCCGCTCGCGTCGCGGGTTAGCTTGGCCGTGATCCGCCCACCGCCCGCCGACCGCGGGCGGGCACGACCGAACGGCCCCGGACCGGCGGGGCGAGGGGTGACCATGGCCGACGGCGCACACGCGATGCTCGCCGGCCGCCGCCGCGCCCCGGCGACCGGCGCCGGCCGCCGTTGGTACGGGCGGGTCGAGGCGCCGCTCGCCGCGGTGGCCGCCGTCTTCACCCTGGCCCAGCTCCTCCTGGTCGGCCCCGCGCTCGGCCTCGGCTGGGACGAGACGGTCTACGTCAGCCAGGTCACCACCCACCACCCCGCCGCCTTCTTCAGCGCGCCCCGCTCGCGCGGCGTCTCCCTGCTGGTGGCACCGATCGCCTCCTGGTCCACCTCCACCGTCCTGCTCCGCGTCTACCTGGCCGTCCTGTCCGGACTCGCCCTCTACCTGGCGCTGCGCACCTGGCGGGGCCTTTTCCCGCCAAGGGTGCGGGCCACGGCCGCCGCCTTCTTCGCCACCCTGTGGGTGACCCTCTTCTACGGCCCCCAGGCGATGCCCAACTACTGGGTGGCGATCGGCGCCCTCATCACCACCGGCTGCTTCACCCGCCTCCACCTGCGCCGCGACGCCGGCCGCGCCTGCGTCCGGGGCGTGGTCGCCGGGGCCGCGCTGATGGCGTGGATGCGGCCCACCGACGCCGTCTGGGTGAGCGTGCCGCTCCTCGTCCTCGCCCTGGTCCGCCGCCGAGGCCCCCTGCTCCTCGCCCTGGCCGGAGGGCTCGTGGCCGGGGCGGCGGAGTGGGTGGTGGAGGCGTACGTCTGGTACGGCGGCCTCGCGGAGCGGCTCGCGGAGGCATCCCGCGTCCAGGGCGGCCTGGGCCGGCACCTCGCCGTCGCCGACCAGCTCCGCAGCCTCGGCGGACGCGCCCTGTGCCGCCCGTGCACCGGGCCGATGCCGCACCCCGTCATCACCCTGTGGTGGTACCTCTTGCCCCTCGTCGCCGCCCTCGGCCTGGTCCTCGCCGTCCGGGCCCGGCGCACCGCCCGCACCCTGATCCCGCTGGCCTGCGCGGTGACGGCGGCGGTGCCGTACCTCTTCCTCATCGGCTACGCGGCGCCCCGCTTCCTCCAGCCCGCCTACGCGCTGCTCGCCCTCCCGGTCGCCGACGCGCTGTGGTACCTCGCCCGGTCGCCGCGCGGCCGGTGGCGGCCGGTGGGCGCCCCGCTGGTCGCGCTCGCCCTCACGGGGCATCTGGCCGTGCAGTTCGCCGTCCTCGCGCACACCGTCGGCAACACCACCGAGTCCCGCCGTGCCTGGGCCCGCACGGCCGGGGAACTGCACGGCATCGGGGTCCGCCCGCCCTGCCTGCTCACCGGGTACGAGTCCATCCCGATCGGCTACTACACCGGCTGCTCCTCCGGGGCCACCAGCGGCAACAACGAGAACACCACCCCCGAGGAGATCACCGGCACCGCCCGGGAACGGCCCGTCGCCGTCCTGCTCGGCCCGGGGGAGGCCGCGCCCGGCTACGCCCGCGACTGGACCCCGTACCGGGTCGGCGAGCTGACCGCCCGCGTCGCGCCCCCGCCGACCGGGCACGGGCGGGCCACCGCGCCGTAGAGCGCCGGGGCGTGCCACCGGGGCCCGGCCCGTCCGGCCGCGGCGGGTGCGCGCGGCACGGCGGAGCATGCGGCACGGCGGAGGTTAGGGAGCGCGGATCGGGAAACGCGACAGCGGTGATCGTAGGGACCGAGCCGGCCGGGCCGGCCCGGCCGCCGCAGCGAGAGGGAGGCAGCGATGGGCACGGACCCGATGGCCGACGACGCCTACCAGCCCACCGGGGGCAACGAGGAGCAGCAGGACGCCGCGCCCCTCGACCTGGAGGACGCCGTCGACGAGCGCGACTACGACGAGACCCTGGACGAGGGCTACTCCCCGCCGGAGAAGCCCCTCGGCGTCACCCGGCACGGCACGACCGCCGCGGAGCAGCACGACGGCGAGAGCCTGGACGAACGCCTGGAGCAGGAGGTGCCCGACGTCGCCGCCCCCGACGGCGACGGGGTGGGCGACGCCCCGGGCGGCGAGGGCGAGCCGGTCGACCCCGAGGCGGGCGACGCGCGCTCCGGCCGCCTGGTCGCCCCCGACGAGGGGGTCCGCTCCGACACCACCGAGGAGACCGTCGCGGACGACGTGGGCGTCGACGCGGGCGCCGCGGGCGCCGAGGAGGCCGCCGTGCACGTCGTGGACGACAACCCTGAGCGGCCCTGAGCGGCCCTGAGGGCCCCGCGGCGCGACCGCACGCCGCCCCGGCCGCTCCCGTGGAGGAGGGGCCGGGGCGGCGTACGGGGTCAGGGCAGCAGCTTGTCGAGGGCGGCGGGGCCCTCGTCGGCCAGCTTGCGCCGGGCCCATTCCAGGTTGCCGGGGGTGACGTCCCGGCCGGCCGCGAGGACCAGGTCCTCGGGGGAGACGTCGGTGCCGTTGCGGGCGTGGAGCCGGTCGTCCGGGGTGGCGCGGTCCTCGCTCGCGCGGGCGTCGGAGGGCTGGGAGGCGTCGGGCTGTGACGTCGACATGATGACTGCTCCTCTGCTGCCGGATCGCCGCTCGGGCCGGTGCGGTGGTCGCTGTTCATGCTCGTACGGGTCGGTTCGTGGCTATCGCTCCCGAATATCCCGAAACACCCTTCCATAACACTATTCCGCTCCGGGGGGAGGTGTGCCAGGGGACGGTGCCAGGGGGCGGCGCGCGCGGGGCTCACCCCCGCGCCGGGGACGAGGGCGTGAGCACCAGCAGGCTGACGTCGTCGCGCACCGTCGGGCCGAAGGCCCGCAGATCGGCCCAGACCCGCTGGACGAGCGTGTCCGGATCGCCGTCACCGCCCGCCAGGGCGGCCACCCGGCCGGCCAGCGGATAGAACTCCCCCGAGCGGTCGCGGGCCTCCATCACGCCGTCGGAGGCCAGCAGCAGCCGGTCGCCGGGGAGCAGCGGCACCGTACGCGTCTCGATGGCGGCGGGGTCCGCGAGGCCCACCCCGAGCGGTGTCCACGGAGGCGCCTCCAGGCCGGTGACGGCCGCCCCGCGCAGCAGCAGCGGCGGCGGACTGCCGCAGAGCACGACCCGCACCTGCCGGGCGTCCGCGGAGAACTCCAGCAGCGCGGCCGTGGCGAACAGCTCGTCCAGCCGGGCGTCCGCCGCGTCCACCAGCAGCCGCCGGTCGAGCCGGGCGGCGACCGAGGCGAGGTCCCGTTCGTCGAGCACCGCCTCCCGGAAGGCCCCGAGCAGCGAGGCGACGGTGGCCACCGCCGCCAGGCCGTGCCCCTGGACGTCGCCCATCACCACGCGCACCCCGAAGGGCCCCTCGCGCACGTCGAAGAAGTCGCCGCCGACCAGGGTGCCGCGCTGCGCCGCCCGGTACAGGCCCGCGCAGCGCACCGGCCCGACCCGCTCGGGCAGCGGGGAGAGCACGGCGAGCTGCGCGGCCTCGGCGACCGTGCTGGCCAGAGTGAGCTGTGCGTCGCGGCGGCTGCGGACGAAGGAGACGAAGACGCTGAGCAGGGCGACGAAGGAGACGGTCAGCAGATCGGTGTTGCCCGGCCGGTCCAGCCGCAGGTCCGGGATGTTCAGCAGGGCGATGGCGGTGGCGCCGAGGGCCGCGGTCGCCAGCGGGCTGTACGACAGCACGGCCATCGGCGGGATGGCCCCGAGCAGGAAACCGATGTCGAGCGGATCGGGGCTGAGCAGCGTCGCCACGCAGATCGCGGCGACCATGGCGAGCGGCAGGACCCGGACCCAGCGGGGCGGCGGTGCCCCCCGCAGCCACCCGCGCCGGTCCTCGTCCCGGCGTGGCGGTACGACGGACACCTTCGGCAGCACATCCCCACGCTCCTACGGTGCCGCGCCGCCCGCACGCCGGGCCGCCGCTCAGAGGGGGGAGAGGGTCAGCCGGAAGCCGGTGGGGGCCGTGTCCTGGATGTAGGAGGCGAAGTCGGCCACGTCGTCGAAGGCGAAGCCGTAGGCCCGGCCGTCCTCGGTGGCCGTGTGCACCGCCTTGGCGTAGTGGTTGGTCAGGGCGGTGCCGTAGAAGGCGGCGGGGTCGGTCGTCGGCTGCCGGTCCGAGGAGAGCAGCGTGGAGCGGTTGAAACCGGCGCCGAGGATCGCCGCGACCGGTCCGGTGGTGCCGTCGTTGGGCGCGGCGAGGTTCCCGTCGCAGAAGAGCACGTCCCGGGTGGACGGCTTGGCGAAGGAGACCTGGGCGGGGCCGTCGAAGGTGAGCCGGTCGCCGCGGACCCGGCCGGTGAAGGTGCCGGCGTTGGTGGTGACGGTGAGGTCCCTGCCGGTGTAGGTGCTCCAGACCTCGTCGATGTACGGGGCGAGGTAGTCCTTCGGGAACAGGCCCGCGTCCAGTCCGTGGCCGGGGGCGATGACGCGGGTGTCGTCCACGATCAGCGGCGCGAACTCCTCGATCTCCCGCAGCGCGGCGAAGACCGCGGCCCGGCCGCCGGGGCGCACGGTGCCCGTGGTCTGGTCCTGCGAGCCGGTCAGCCGGATGCTCAGCGGCACGCTGAACATGTCGACCATGGTGGTGTTGCAGAACATGCCGTCGGCGTTGTAGGTGAACTCGGCGCTGTCGTGCAGCACCCCGTAGCTCGGGTCGGAGGTGACCCACCCCGCCGGGTACTGGAGCGCGGCGTCGCCGTTGCCGTCGGTGACCGCCTTGAACCTCAGCTTCTCGCCGAGCGCCACGTAGATGCGGCCGGACATGTGGGGGAGGGAGAGCCGGGTCTCGGTGCCGGTGAGGCCGATGGCGTAGTCGGTGAAGCCGTCGGCGCCGTTGTCGGAGAGGGCGATGGGGGCGAGGGTGCCCTCGGGGGTGAGCCGGACCTGCCGGCCGCCCTCGTTGCCGACGACGTAGACGTGGATGTCGCCGTTGCCGAAGGAGCCGGTGTTGTTGACGATGGTCACGGGCAGGGCGCCGCCCGCCTTGGCCGAGTCGCCGGTGCCGGTGCCGGGGCTGGTCTCCGCGAGCGCGTGGGGGGCGAGGGCGGCGATGGCGGGGGCGGCGACGGCCGCGCCGCCGAGGGCGAAGAGGAGCTTGCGGCGGCCGAGGTTCCGCTGGTGACGAGGAGTCATGTGGGGGGCCTCCTGTGTGAACGAGACATGACAGCCTGAGAGCGCTCTCAAGCCGTGGGCCGATGGTACGCAGAACGGGTGGCGCGGCCAACCGTCCCGGCCCCCTCCCCACCCCTCGCACCCGCCTGTCCTCGGCGAACCGGAACGGGACCCGGGCAGCCTTAACCGGCGTTTAAGGTCCGCTTAAGCCGCCTTCCGGCCCCGCCGCCGGACCCTGGACGCGACCGGCGCACGCCCGCCCGGCAGGTCCGCGCCGGCACCGGACGCGGCGTCAGATCCCGTCCCCGAAAAGGCCGTTGGGATCTTGTTACCCGGGGCCCCTGGTTCTGCTGAGGACCTGATCCCTACGATGTACTCTCAGTCAGGCCAGACCAGTTGGCGCGATACGGAGCTGGGGGAATGATGCAAGCCGAAAAGCAGCTGTCCACGGAGATCGACGCCAACGTGCCGACCGCCGCGCGTATGTACGACTTCTACCTGGGCGGCAAGGACAATTACGCGGCGGACCGGGCGGCGGTCGGGGAACTGGACAAGGTCGTCCCCAGCACCCGGCGGCTGGCGCTCAACAACCGCCGCTTCCTCCAGCGCGTGGTCCGCACCCTCGTCGAGGACTACGGGATACGCCAGTTCCTCGACCACGGCTCCGGCCTGCCCACGCAGGACAACGTGCACCAGGTCGCCCAGCGCGTCGCCCCCGACTCGCGCGTGATCTACGTCGACAACGACCCGATGGTGCTGGTGCACGGCCGGGCGCTGCTCGACCAGAACGACCGCACGGCCGTGATACACGCCGACATGCGCTCCACCGAGGAGATCTTCTCCCATCCGGACACCCAGCGCCTGATCGACTTCTCGCAGCCGGTGGCCGTGCTCTTCAACTCGGTCTTCCACTGCATCCCCGACAGCGACACCGACGGCCCCGAGGCCGTCGTGCGCCGGGTCACCGAGCGGATAGCCCCCGGCAGTTACGCCGTCATGTGCCAGCTCGTCAGCGAGGACGCCGAGGTGCGCCGGTCGGTGACGGAGTTCATGGACCAGGCGACGCGGGGCCACTGGGGCCGCGTGCGCGAACCCCGGGACGTCGAGGTGTGGTTCGAGGGCATGGACATCCTGGAGCCGGGACTGGTGGAGGTCTCCACCTGGCGCCCGGACAGCGAGGTGGCGCCGCGTCAGCTCACCCAGGAGTGGATCGAGTTCGGCGGCGTCGGCCGCCTGCGCTGACGGAGAACGGCCTCGGGCCGCGCACCGGCACACGCCGGGCGCGGCCCGAGGCCGTCCACCGCGCGGTCGTAGCCGTGGACCCTGCTTCCCCGGGACCGCGTGCTCAGCCGGCGGGGTAGCGTCGCGCCATCGTCTCGCGCAGTATCCGCACGGACTCCCGCGGCGTCAGCGCCTCGTCGGCCAGCCGGTCCAGCGCGACCCGGTACTCCTCGGTCTCGTCCTGGTCCTCCAGGAAGTTGGCGCTCCTGATGTGCTCCAGGTAGACCACGTCGGGCAGGTCCACGCCGCCGAAACGCAGGTAGGTGATGGGGATCGCGGGCGCCGACGCGTTCGTCACGTCCAGCGGCACGACCTGGAGCGTCACATGGGGCTGCTCCGCCATCGCCACCAGGTGCTCCAACTGCTCGCGCATGACCTCGCGGCTGCCCAGCACGCGCAGCAGCACCGACTCGTCGATGATCGCCCACAGTTGCGGGGCGTCCGTCCGGCGCAGCAGCTCGGCACGGCGCATCCGCAGCTCGACGCGGCGTTCCACCTCACAGGCGGGCGCGTTGGGCAGACCCCGCTCGACCACGGCACGGGTGTACGCGGCGGTCTGGAGCAGGCCCGGCACGTACTGGATCTCGAAGGTACGGATGGTCGCCGCGGCCTCCTGGAGGCCGACCAGGCGCTCGAACCACTCCGGCATCAGGCGCTTGTCGTACCGCTGCCACCAGCCGGGCTCACCGGCCCGGCCCAGCAGCTTGAGCAGCACCGACGCCTCGTAGACGTCCGTGCCGTAGAGCTTGAGGAGGGCGCGGACGTCCTTCTCGGTCGGGGGCCTGCGGCCCTTGCCCGACTCGATGCGGGAGAGCTTGGCCCCGCTGAAGCCCAGCTTGCGCGCCGCCTGGTCCTGCGAGAGGCCGGCGTCCTCGCGGAAACCCGCCAACTGCACACCGACGAGCATCTTCAGCAGAGTGGGAGCCGGCTCGACCCGGTCGAGGTAGGGTTCGAGACGGGAGATGCGAGGCGATGTGGTGGACATCCGTTGCTCCCAGCAGACCGGCAGACTTGAGAATCACACTATCTCACTCCACCGGTCCGCAGCGCATCAGCCCGTAGGAACAGGCTAGTTGGGCTCCGCTTGCCTCGGCGGCAACCCGGGTGGCGCCAGTGCGGCGTGGGACTACAGCAGGTGGTCGAACTCCCCGTCCTTGGCCCCGGCGACGAAGGCGGCGACCTCCGCGGAGGTGTAGACGAGGGCGGGGCCGTCGGGATCGCGGGAGTTGCGCAGGGCTATCCCCCCGTCGACGAGGGCGACCTCGACACAGTTGCCCTCCGCGTTGCTGTGCCGACTCTTCATCCAGCAGGCGTCCAGCGAACTGGCCTGCACTCCGTTGCGCACTGGTGGCACCGCAGTTCTCCTTGCCGTTCGGGGGAGCGGGCCGTACCGCGCCGGCCCTCGCACGCTCCCAGCCGATTTTTTCGCGCAATTTCTCGTGCAATTGCACGCGAGCGCTGTCAGCGTGGATAATAGCCGTGGCGTCAACCCCTGGTTCGGCGCCCCGTCCTGACGTCGTATCAGGGAGTTGTCGTGTCGTCATCTGCGCACCGAACGCTCCGGTCACCCGGCGACCCCGCTTCGGGGACAGGTGTGGCGAGCCGGTTCGGTGGCCCTCCGCACGCGGTGCGGCCGGGCGCGTGGCCGTCCCCCGATCACCGTGCCAAGCACCATCCGCCCGCCGCCCGGCCCACCTCGGCGGCGCTCCGCATCACCTGCACCAGGGAGGGATTCGCCCGCGCCAGGGCCTTCACCCGGGACACGTTGCGCGCCTGGTCGCTGGAGCACCGCGGCGACGACGCCGTCCTGGTCCTCACCGAACTCGCCACCAACGCCGTCGCGCACGCCGTCCCCCCGGCGGGGGCGTCCGGGTCCCCCGAGGTCCGGCTCGGCCTCGTCCTCGACCCCGGCTACCTGACGCTGACCGTCTCGGACCCCGGGGAGGACGCGCCCGTGTTCCTCCCGTCCGACGAGTCGGCCCTGCGGGAGCACGGACGCGGGCTGGGCATCGTCGACGCGCTGTCGGAGGTGTGGGGCTGGACCCCGAGGTCTCCGGCCGGCAAGACCGTCTGGGCCAAGCTGCCCACTCGTCCCCTGACTTGACCCGACTGCCGCGGAAGGGCCCCACACCATGCGCAGCGCTCAGACACCACGGCCGAGCACCGAGCGCACCGGCCGCACCACAGCACCGACCGGACCGGCCCGGACCGCACCCCTGACGGGGCTGGACCGGGTCCCCTGGAACGAGATCAAGGACTCCAGCGGTTCCGCCGCCGCCATCCCGCGCCTCCTGCAAAAGGTGGCCGGAGGCGACCCGGAGACCGCCGGCGCCGCCCTCCGCGATCTGCGGAAGCGTATCTGCCAGTACGGTTTCGTCGTCGAGCAGGCGACCGCCGCGACCGTGCCCTTCCTGTGGGAGCTGGCACAGCGGCCCCAGGTGAGTTGCCGGGCGCAGATCATCCGGCTCCTGAAGAACATCGCCGACGCCCGGCAGTGGGAGACCACCGCCAGCGCCTATCCCAAGCTCCTCAACCACCGGGACAACCCGGTGGCCTGGGAGCGTGCGGCGCGGCAGGCGGTCCGCGCCCGGCGCGAGGCCCTGCCGCGGCTCCTGGCGGAGGGCGACAGCGAGATCAGCCGTGCCACGTCGGAGCTGGCCCGCACGATCGGAGACTGACCCGCGCCCTCCACGGGGGAGAAGGCGCGGGTCTCCCGCCCGCCCGTCCCGGACGGCCGGGCGAAGGGGGGGAGCGGTCCGGCGGGGACGGCGGCGCGGGTGCGCCCGCCCGTCCCCGCCGGAACGCGCGGCCGTGTCCGCGCGCCGTTTCTCTGTCCTTATATATAGGGGACGCTGCGCGGCCTCACCGTCCGGAACACCCGCGGTATGTCCGTCCGTTGATCGCACTCTGAGATTCCGCCCTTTTTCCGCCAGTTCGCCAGGTGATTTCGCTGTCGTCTGGTCAAAAGGCAGCGGGTTTTGGTCAATTGTGTGCAGTGGCGTGCATGGTGTGAATGTTTCTGCCGGGTTCGGGCATACGCAGCGCAAATCGAGAGAGGGGCGCTTCGTGCTCGAACCGGACCCAAAGGTCGTCAGGGAGTTGCTGACGCGGTACGCGTCACTGCGCATCGCTCAGGCGGAGAGGGAGCGGCCGGCCGCGGCCCGCGAACTGGCGGACGTCAGCTACACGCTCTGCGTGATGATGGCGACGACCGGCATCCACGACGCGGTGGCCAAGGCGGACGAGCTGCTGGCCAAGGGACGCCCGCCGACCGCCGCCCACGCGGCGGACGCGGGCGGGGAGAGCGACCTGTCACTGGCGGTCTGAGACCGCCGCACCGGATCGACGGGGGGAGACGCGCGCGGCGCGGCTCCCCCCACCGCCGTCCGGGCCGCCCGCGCCCCGGAAACCCGGTGGCGCCCCCGGGCGCCGGGCCGTCAGCATGGCACGCATGAGCGACCGACCCGAACGATGGACCGAGGCCACCGTCCACCCCGACATGTGGACCGACCCGGACAAGGACCCCCGTGACAACGAGGGCCCCGGCCCCGACGGCGAACTCGCCACCCTCCTGGAGTGCCTGACCAACTACCGCCTGACCCTGCGGATGAAGTGCGAGGGCCTGGACGCCGGCCAACTGGCCCGCCGCTCGGTCCCGCCGTCGACCATGTCCCTCCTCGGCCTCCTGCGCCACCTCGCCGAGGCAGAACGCGACTGGCGCAACTGGATCAGCGACGGCGACCCCCTGCCCAAGCTGTACGGAGCGCGGGACGCCGACTTCCACGGAGCCGTCGCCGACCAGGCCCTCGTCGACGCCGCCCACGCCGACCTGGAGCGCGAGCAGGCCGCCACCGACGCCGCGCTGGCCGCCCACGCGGACCTGGGCACACGGCTCGGCGAGCAGGGCATCGCCGTCCGCGAGCTGCACGTGCACCGCATCGACGAGTACGCCCGCCACTGCGGCCACGCCGACCTGCTGCGCGAGTGCGTCGACGGACGCGTCGGCCAGTGACGCGCCCCGGCGCGGCCCCGGCCCGCGCGGGGGCGGCGCGCGGCGCCACGGGGGCCGCGGACGCGCCGGCGGCGGCCCTGGCACGATTCCGGCGGAAGCTGTCGTTTCCGCCTCTGGGACGGACACGGGACGTTTCCTAGCCTGGCTCCGGCGACATCGGGCGCCCCTTCCCACGGGGCGCCGCGCTCGCCCGCCGACCCGCCCCGCCGTGCCTGCCGCACCGCCCGATCCGTTCCGGAGCCCCACCCCCGATGACCAAGCTCCTGCTGTCCCTCCACGTCCTGGCCGCCATCGTGGCCATCGGCCCCGTCACCGTCGCGGCCAGCATGTTCCCGCCCGCCGCCCGCCGGGCGGCCCTGCCCGACGGCGCCGGGACGGACCCGGACGGGACCGGCACCGTACGCCTGCTGCACCGCATCTGCCGCGTCTACGCCGCCCTCGGCGTGAGCGTCCCCGTCCTCGGCCTCGCCACCGGCGCCGCCATGGGCGTCCTCGGGGACGGCTGGCTCATCACCTCCATCGCCCTCACCACGGCCGCCGCCGGCCTCCTGATCGCCTTCGTCCTGCCCCGCCAGGAGGAACTGCTGGAGCAACTGGCCGGCGGACAGGCCGTCGAACGCGCCCGCACCGCCCGGCTCGCCCTGTTCACCGGGCTGTTCAACCTGCTCTGGGCCACCGTCACCGTGCTCATGGTCGTCCGCCCCGGCTCCACGACCGGCGCCTGAACCGCCCCCGCACCTCGGCGGAATGGGCGCGACCGCCCAGCGGGACGCCTAGACTGCTCAGTCGCGCCTCCGAGCGGGGGCGAACGACACGAAAGGCGCGTTGACGGGTGTTCCAGGATTCCCCCATCTACGACCGACTCGTCGCCGAATGCGGCGATGTGCCCACGCAGGTGCGCCGGGAGGCCGAGCGCGTGACCCGGGAACTGGAGGTCGTCCTGCGATCACCGCACGCCCCCGGTCACCTGCCCGGCACCGACCGCCCTCCCTCCCCGGGCGCCGGCTGGCAGCGCACCGCCCTGCTGCCCGGCCCGCGTCCCGCCTGACCGGCCCCGGACGGCGGCGCCGCCCGGGGCCCGGCGCCCCGGATCAGCACGCCGTCGTCCGGGTACGGGGAGCGGCCACCGGCTGCTCCGCACCCGGACGGGACAGCCACTCGGCGATCGAGCGGGCGATCGGCTGGCCCGTGTCCACCTCCACGAAACCGAACTGGCCCGACTGGTTGCACTCCAGGAACCACCAGGTGCCCTCGCCGTCCTCGGCGAAGTCGAAGGCCCCGTAGGCCAGTCGCGCCTCGCGCAGGTAGGCGCGGACCCCGTCGGCCACGTACCGCGGCACCGCGGTACGCCGCCACGGCTCGCGCGACGCGGCGAACCGGACGTCCACCTCCTCCGGATCGCCCGGCGACAGCACCGCCTTGCGGGCCGCGAGCAGCCGCTTGCCGACGGCGGTCAGCCGGATGTCCGCCCGCTTGACGACCCGGCGTTGCAGCAGCGTCGGACCGTGGGCGACGGCGGAGAAGTCCGCCCCCGGCGGCACCCTGCTCGTCGGCACCGCCCTCGGCGGGTCCTGCGGATGCGCCCCCGAGACCGGCTTGACCACCAGATCCGGATAACGGCCGGCGAACTCCCGCGCCGCCCCCGGGAACGTCGTGATCAGCGTGGGCGGCACCGGCAGCCCGCACCGCTGGGCCAGCCGCAACTGCCAGGGCTTGTGACGGGCCCGGTGCGCCGCGTCCGGATCGTTCATCCACCGGGCCCCGCTGCCCCGGAGCATCCCGTACAGTGCCTGCGAGGACTCCTCCGCCAGCCACGGGGACGGATGGACGGCCCCGCTCGCCGCCCCGCCCGGCCGTCGCACCCACACCGAGCGCAGCGCGGCGAGGTTCACCAGCCGCCCGCCCGCGGCGAGATGGCCCCGGAAGGAGCCGTGCGCGAACTCGCCGGAGAGCCCGGCCGACACCGTCAGATCGGCCGGATCGAGCCGCACCACCGGCATGCCCGACGCGTTCAGATGAACCACCACCATGTCGGCGGTGACGTCCTCTTCACAGGTGAGGATCAACACGGTCATCGTGCGCGGTCCGTGGTCAGTCGTCGAAGTGGGTCTTCGACCCCGCGGTGGAGACCGTGGTCCCCAACTCCCGCAACAGCGAGTGGTCGCGGGCGGCGACCCGGCCGTCACGGAGCACGTTCAACTGCAGCCCGCAGTCGTAGACATACGGAGTGGTGGCGTCCGACTCCACCGCCGGTCGTGCGTAGTTGAGCGCGAACGGTTGCATCGTCTCTCCCTTGTCGGTGCCGCGCCGAGCAAGCGATGGTCCCTGGTGCGCCGTCGCCCGGTTCGCCGACTTGCTTCGGCTCCCAGAGACTTATACGAGTCGAACGGGTGAATGGTTTCCTCACGGAGCGTAGTCGTGGGGCGGTTCCGCGCCCGTCTCCTTGCCGCCGCCCCGCCGCCCGGCCGTGAGCCCGCCCCGTTCGCCGAGGGAACCGCGCATCGAGCGCAGGGCGAGGAGCAGCACGCCGATGTCGTCCAGATAGACCGGATCGGGCATCAGGTCGGTGGGGAGGACCAGATAGAGGACGGCACCCCAGAACACCCAGCGGGGGCCGGTGGGCAGCCCGGCCCGCAGGAGGTCGCGCCGGGTGCGGACCAGCCGTACCAGCACGGCCACAGCCGCCGCCAGGGCCGCCACGGCGAGCACCACCGCGACCGCGATCACCACTGTGGTCGTATCCACCCCACCCCTCCTCACGGTGCCCGGCACACGCGTCATCCGGCGCATTCCCGGTCCGGCCCGCGTCATGGGTGCTTTTCGAGTCTCTCATCCGCCCGGCCCCTCCCGGCTGGCGCGCGGCGCCGGACACGCCCGTAATGGGCCACGCAAGGCGTGTCGCGCATCGGGGACGCAGGAAGCGGCCGCAGGTTCCCATCCCACGGAGAGCACATGACCACCGGCTCGACAGCCCCCCGCACCACCGGATGCCTCATGGCGCAGGACGGTCCGCCGTCCGGGGCCACCACCTCGGGCACCGGCACCCACCCGCTGCCGGCCCCCGGACCCGACCCCGACGCGGAGGCCGGACCACGGGATACCGCCGGACCGCGGGATACCGCCGGACCACGGGGGGCCGCCCGGACGCTGCCCGCAACGGACGGCGCGCGCCAGGCGGTCCGGGCCGTGACGGCCCTCGCCGCGTGCGGAGTGGCCCATTTCCCGCTGCACCGGCACGGCATGTCCGTGCGCGCCTTCGCCGTCGTGCTGGCGCTGTCGGCGCTCAGCCTGGCCCTCGCGCTGCTGCTGACCGTCCGCCCCTCCGGCCCGGTGCTCCTGCTGGCGGCCCTGCTCCCCGCGGCGCCGGCCGCGGCCGGCCTGTACGGGAACGTCCACCCCTCGGGGTCCGTGTCCCGGGCGCTGGAGCTGACGCTCGCGCCCGCCTGGGCGGCCTCCGCGCTCGCCGCCGCTGCCTCGCTGACCGCGCTCACCGCCCTGTGGGCCCGCACGGTCCGCCCCGCCGGCTGACCGACCCGCGCCGGGCCCTCTCACCCGAGGCGGCCCGGCGCCGGCGCGCGCTCACACGCCCAGCGTGCCCGGGGGATGCGCGTGGTCGAGCAGGCCGGTGAGGACCCGGTCCGGGGTGAGCGGCAGTTCCCGGAAGCGGACGCCGGTGGCGTGGTGGACGGCGTTGCCGACGGCCGCCGCGGAGCCCACGATGCCGATCTCGCCGATCCCCTTGCTGCCCATCGGGTTGAGGTGCGGATCGTCCTCCTCGACCCAGTACGCCTCCACCGACGCCACGTCCGCGTGCGCCGGCACGTGGTACGAGGCCAGGTCCGATTCGACGAAGTCGCCGAAGGCCGGGTCCATCGTGCTGCCCTCGGTCAGCGCCATCCCGAGCCCCATCGTCATCCCGCCGACCAACTGCGAGCGCGCCGTACGGGGGTTGAGGATGCGGCCGGCGGCGAACACCCCCAGCAGGCGTGTCACCCGCACCTCCCCGGTCACCGTGTCGACCGCCACCTCGGCGAAGTGCGCGCCGAACGCGTGCCGGGACCACGGGCTCTTCGCGCCCGCCGCGTCCGAGGTGTCGGCGCCCGCCGCGAGCCCCTCCTCCGGCAGGCCGCCGGTGTGCCCGGCGAGCTTCCGGGTGAGCCGGACGCACGCCTCGTGCACCGCCCAGCCCCAGGACGCGGTGCCCGCCGACCCCCCGGCCATCGGGGCGAATCCGATGCGGCTGTCGCCGATCTCGATCCGCACCCGCTCCGGCGGCACGCCGAGGGCGTCGGCCGCGACCTGCGCGCAGACCGTCCGGGCCCCCGTACCGATGTCGGTGGCGTTGACCCGTACCAGGAAGCTCCCGTCGGGCAGCGCCCGCGCCGACGCCACGCACGGCGACACCAGCACCGGGTACGTCGCCGCGGCCACACCGGTGCCCACCAGCAGCGGCCCGGCGGCACCCGAGCGCGGGCGCGGATCGCGGCCGGCCCACCCGAACCGGCGGGCCCCCTCGCGCAGGCACTCCACCAGGTGCCGGCTGCTGAACGGCCTCCCGCTGTCCGGCTCGGTCTCCGGCTCGTTGCGCACGCGCAGCTCCACCGGGTCCACGCCCGTCGCACAGGCCAGTTCGTCGAGGGCCGACTCCAGCGCGAACATGCCGGGCGCCTCACCCGGCGCGCGCATCCAGGACGGCGTGGGCACGTCCAGCCGCACCAGCCGGTGCCGGGTCAGGCTGTCCGGCGCCGCGTACATCACGCGGGCGGGCACCGCCGCCTGCTCCACGAACTCCCTCACCCGCGAGCTGTACGTCGTCACCTCGTGCGTCAGCGCGGAGATCCGGCCCTCCGCGTCGGCCCCCAGGCGCAGTTGGTGCAGGGTCGTCGCCCGGTGCCCGACCACGGCGGGCAGGGCGCGGCGCGGCAGCGCGAGCGTCACCGGCCGTCCGGTGTGCCGGGCCGCCATCGCCGCCAGCACCACGTCGCACCGGGGCGTGCCCTTGGAGCCGAAGCCGCCGCCCACGTGCTCGGCCAGGACCGTGACCCGGTCCTCGGGCAGCCCGAACAGCCGGACCAGTTCGGCGCGGACGGCACTGGTGCCCTGGCTGGAGGTGTGCACGGTCAGAAGGCCGTCGTCCCAGCGGGCGGTGGTGGTGTGCGGCTCCATCGGATGGTTGTGCAACGGCGGCACCCGGTACGCGCACTCCAGCCGGACCGGCGCCGCGGCGAACGCGCCGTCCGGGTCGCCGTGCTCGGTGACGGCCGGATACCCGCCGTTCGCCGTCTCGGGGACGTACGCCTCCGGGTCGGCGGCGGACAGCGTCACGTGGTGCTCCTCCGCCTCGTAGAGCACCCGCACCGCGGCGGCGCCGTCCCGCGCCGCCTCCAGGGTCTCGGCGACCACCAGCGCCACGAACCAGCCCCGGTGCGGCACCCGCGGGTCCTGGAGAACGGAGAGCGCGGGGTCGTCCGGCTCGCCGAGCCGTGGCGCGTTCTCGTGGGTGAGCACCGCGAGCACGCCCGGCAGCTCCAGGGCGGGCCGGGCGTCGACGCCGGTCACGCGTCCGCGGGCGACCGTCGCCGGCACCGGCCACGCCAGGGCGCGGCCCGGATGGTCGTACTCGGCGGCGTAGCGGGCGGCGCCGGTGACCTTCTCCCGCCCCTCCCGGCGCTCGGCGGGTGCGCCCAGCACCGTGTCGGTACCGGTCATGGGGTCCTCCTCGGGGACGCCGGTTCAGTACGTGGCGGGCCGGGCCAGCCGGCCCAGGACGTCCAGGGCGAGCCGCCGGGCCAGCGGCACCTTGTAGGCGTTGTCCCGCAGCGGTTCCGCGTCCGCCAGCTCCAGTTCGAGGGCGTGCTCGAACGCGGCCCGGGTGGGAGCGGCGCCCAGCAGCGCGGCCTCCGCCCGCCGGGCCCGCCAGGGCCGGTGCGCGAGCGCCCCGAAGGCGAGGCCCACCCGCTCCACCACCCCGTCGGACAGGTGCAGCACGGCGGCGACGGAGGCCAGCGCGAAGGCGTACGACGCCCGGTCGCGCGCCTTGCGGTACGCCGAGGGCAGCCCCGCCGTCGCGGCCGGCAGCAGCACGCCCGTGATCAGCTCGCCGGGGCGGATCTCCGTGTCCCACTCCGGATGGTTGCCGGGCAGCCGGTGGAACTCCGTGGCGGGCAGGGTACGGGCGCCCCGGTCGCCGTACAGCTCCACGCGGGCGTCGAGGGCGGCCAGCGCGACCGCCAGGTCGGAGGGGTTGGTGGCGATACAGCTCCCCGAGTAGCCGAGGACGGCGTGGTCGCGGTGGACGCCCTCCAGCGCGCCGCAGCCGCTGCCGGGCACCCGCTTGTTGCACGGCTTGGACGGGTCCTGGAAGTACGGGCACCGGGTGCGCTGGAGCAGGTTCCCGCCGGTGGTGGCCGCGTTGCGCAACTGCCCCGAGGCGCCCGCCAGCAGCGCCTGGGAGAGCACCGGGTAGCGGTCGCGGACGGCGGGGTGGGCGGCGAGGTCGCTGTTGCGGACCATCGCCCCGACGCGCAGCGCCCCGTCGGGCAGCTCCTCCACCGACTCCAGCGGGAGCCGGCCGACGTCGACGAGCGCGGCGGGCGTCTCCACGCCGAGCTTCATCAGGTCCACGAGGTTGGTGCCGCCGCCGAGGTAGCGGGCGCCGGGGTGGGCGGCGTACGCGTCGGTGGCCTCCTCGACGCTGCCCGCGCGTACGTAGGCGAAGGGCTTCACGGGATCACGTCCTCGATGGCGTCGGCGATGCGCGGATAGGCGCCGCACCGGCACAGGTTGCCGCTCATCCGCTCCCGGATCTCGGCGCGGTCCAGCGGTACGGGCTCGCCGGAGGGCGCCGCCGGGTCCGTGACGTGCGAGGGGTGCCCGGACGCGGCCTCGGCGAGCGCGCCGACGGCGGAACAGATCTGGCCGGGGGTGCAGTAGCCGCACTGGAAGGCGTCCCGCTCCAGGAACGACCGCTGGAGCGGGTGCAGTTCCTCGCCGTCCGTACCGAGCCCCTCGACGGTGGTGATCTCGCTGCCGTCCAGGGCCACGGCGAGCTGGAGGCAACTGTTGACCCGGCGGCCGTCGACCAGGACCGTGCAGGCGCCGCACTGGCCGTGGTCGCAGCCCTTCTTGGCGCCGACCAGCCCCAGATCCTCACGCAGGAGGTCCAGCAGGACCCGTCGGTGGTCGACGGTGAGCGTGTGGGGCTTGCCGTCGACCCGGAGGGTCGTCTCCGAGTGCGGGGCGGCCTCGGCGGGGCGGGATGCGGGGGCGGCGCTGGGGTGCTGGCTGTCCATGGCGTCGGTGACCTTCCGGGACGGGCCGTGCGGCTGTCCCGTCCGCGTATCCACCGAGCCCCGGCTGACACGTGAGGGTGCCCTCAGCGGGCGCGGCCGGGGGGCGCTGAGGGGAGGCTGTGGAGTGGCCGTGGGGTTGCCTTGGGGTGGCTCCCGGCTGGGCCGGAGCCCAGGGGCCGGTGCCGCGGGCGCCCTCGGGGCTTGCCGGGCAGGGCGCCCAGGCCCTCGCCGACCCGTCCCGGCGGCCCGCGCCGTGCCGGGGCGGACCGTACGGCAGGGGAGCGTCAGCCGGCCGTAGCGTCCGGCTCGCCCCGGCCGTCCCGGTCCCCGCCCTCGGCCCGGGATGGGAACCCGCCTGGTCCGCCTGGTCCGTACGGCTCGTCGGGGGCGGCCGGGAGCCGCCCGGGGGCGGAGCGGCCCGCCTTGCCGGGGAGGCGGAACCGCTCCAGGGCGCGGCCGAGCTGCTTGAACGGGGACCCGGCCGGCAGCGCCGGGGTCCGGGCCGCGCCGGGGGCGGCCCCGGCGGACTCCCGGTAGGCGGCCAGGGCCTCGCCCGCGCGCTCGGCCGCCTCCCGGTACAGGTCCCGGGACTGCGTCATCGCCTCCAGCGCCTCCGCGTACATGGCCACCAGCTTGCGCTCGCGGACCAGTTCCTCCTCCAGCGTCAGCAGCCGCCAGTCCTCCCGGAGCCCGGTGAGGGCCACCCGCACGTCCTCGGTCAGCGGCCGGGGCAGCGCGGCGAACGCCGTCACCGCCGCGATCAGCTCGGTGGGCTCGCTGCCGTCCAGGAAGACGCTGCGCACCCGGAAGTCCGGGGCCGCGTACCCCTCGGGCACGGGGGAGCCGGGCAGGACGGCCGCACCGCCGCGCGGCACCTCGACGCCGCGGTCCTCCAGCGCCCAGTTGACCACCCGCAACTGCTGCGGGGCGGCGCGGTGCTCGACCACGCGGTGGCGCAGGCTCGCCGGCAGCCGGCCGGCCAGCGGCACCCGGCCCCGGTGGTCGGGGGTCATCGCCTCGTGCACGACGACGTGGATGTTCCACGGGCTGCGCGCGGCGTCCTTGAGCAGCCGCCGGGCGGTCTTGTCGTCCTCGGGGAGGCTGTTGATCCCGCGCAGCCGCAGCCCCGTCGCGATGTCCCGGTCCCAGGTGACGTCCGGGTCGTCCGGCCAGAACATCGTCGCGGGCGAGGGCCACTCGGGGTCCCAGGGCTCCTCGGCCTCCGCCAGCAGCGTCCACTCCTGACCGCCCGCGGACGCCGGTTCCAGCACGAGCCGGGCCCGTACGGTGACGGCGCCGGGGGCCCGCCAGCGCGCCTCGAAGACGCGGGGGCCGGGGCCGCCGTCCTCCCGGGGCTCCTCGGGCAGCTCCTTGAAGTCGTCGAGCGCGTGGCTTTCCCCGAGGCGCTCCAGGGTGTGCCGGACGGTGTCCTCCGCGGCCGATCCGACATGGCGGCCACGAGCCGTCCACAGCGTCGGCGGAGTCGTGGGGCGGGCAGTACGAGAGGTGGGCATGAGTCCAAGGGGAGGCAGGGGCAGGGTGAATGTCCAGTATCGTCGCCCGTGATCAGCGTCCCCCACGCGGGGGGCCGCCATCCGGGCGTGTCGCGGTCCAGGGCCCCCGGCCGTCATCGCGCCCGCCCACCCCGGTGACCTGCGCGGGCCGGACCCGCCCGGCCCCCGGGCCACCGGACCGCCACCACGCGCGGCGTCCGCGCGCCTCCCCCGGACGGGCGAACGCCCCGCCCGGCCCGGCGCTCAGCGGCCCCCGCCCCGCCGGGGGGAGGGGCGGTCCGGACGGCCGCCGACGATGTCCGTGACACCGGACTCGTCGGCCGTGTCCTCGCCCGCCCGGGGCGTACTGCCGCCGCCGGGCTGTCCACCGCCGGTGGAGCCGTAGCCGCCGGGGACACCCGGCACCCGGTCCGCGTCGGCCCGCGCCCGGCTCACCCGGCGTGTGGCCCGCACGTTGGCGCGGCGTTCCGGATACCGGTACGTGAAGGGGCGGGACTCCGCGCGCTCCCGCTCGCGGCGTTCCATGGGCGAGCCGTCGCGCCGGTCGTCCCGGTCGTTCCGGTTCTCTTGCGGTTCGGGGGTGTTGCCAGTCATGACCGCCGAGTACCCCTGCCCGTACGGCCCATGTGGCACCCGGCGCCATCGGGACTCCGCCACCGGCCCCCCACGAAGTACCGGCGCCCGCGCCGTCGCTCGCTTCGGGGGTGCGCCCTCCGCGCACGGGGGGCGTTCCGCGCCCCCGGGGTGTGCGGCGGCCACCCGAGGACGTTCCCGTCCACCCGTGGCGGGCCCGTCCGGCCGCCCGCCACCATGGTCCGCGCGGACAGGCCCCGTCCGTCATCCGCCCAGGGACGGGGCCTGTCCGCACCCCGCCTCCGCGATCCGTGGTGAACCGGCCGATACACGGCCGAAACCCGTCAGTATGCCGCATCGCACGCACGTTCCTCTGGAAAATGCCAAAGGACTCACCTCGCACGGGCACTTTCCGTAGTCTCGCTGTCACGTTCGCGGTACAGCCGTGACAGGGGAGGGGGAATCCGGCGTGCCCGGAATCGACGAGAGTCTGCTGGAAGCCATGCGACTGCCCGGCGCGCGGGGCGCATCCCTGGTGGACTGGATCAGCGGTCTCGCCCTCGGTGCCGTGGGCGAGGCACCGGGCGGCGATCCGGAGGCCACGGCCGCCGAGACCGCCGAACTCGCACGCCACGTCGCCGAAAGCGGTTCGCTGGCCGTCGGCGGCGACGGTGCCGTGCCCGAGAAGGAACCTCCGGTGGAGGACCTGATCGTCACCACACCGGACGCCTACCACCTGCTCAGATACGTGAGCACGCCCTTCGACAGCACCGTCTTCCTCCATCTGTGGCTGGACCGCAACGACGGGAACCTGGCCCTGGCCCGCATCCGGCTGGCCGAGCTGGCGGACCGTCTGGTGCTCGGATGACCGGGGTGACCACGGCCTGGACCGCGCACGAGACCACCTCGGACGCCCTCGGCGCGCTGGCCAGGGAGGGCGCGACCGGTGCCCTCTCCGGCGAGCGGGGCATCGTCTACCTCGCCTCCGGCCGGGTCGTGCACGTCGAGTCGGCCTTCACCCCGGGCCTCGGCGCGCTGCTCACCCAGAGCGGCGCCCTCGCGCCGGACGGCTGGTGGGAGGCGGTCGACGGCGGCGGGACCCGGCACCGGGTCGGCGACCGCCTGGTGGACAGCGGCCGGCTCGCCGCCGGTGCCCTGGAGGTCTGCCACCTGGGGGCGCTGTTCGACGCCGCGTACTTCGTCCTCGCCCGCGACAGCCGCGCGCACCGCTTCCGGTCCGGAGCGGTGCACTGGCTCGGCGCGGTCCGCTCCGTGCCGGTCGACAGCGTCGTACGGGAATCCCGGCGCCGCCGCGACCTGCTGGAACGCATCTGGCCGGACCCGGCCCTGGACACCGTGCCGCTCACCCGGGTCCCCGACGCCGACCCCGCCGACCTCCCGGCCCGGCGCGGGCGGACCCTGACCCAGGTGGACGGCGTCCGGACCGCCGCGGACATCGCCGCCGCGCTCGGCTGCCACACGTACCACACGCTCGTCGAATTGCGTCGACTCGCCGCCGCGGGACTCGTCACCGCCGCTCCGCCGCCTCCCGCGCCGGCCCCACCGGGCCCCGGTGCGCCGCCCGTCGCGTGGGACGACCCGGACGCGGCCCTGCTGCGACGGCTACGAGACGCCTTGGAGGCCCTGTGATCCGCGCGCGTCGCCAGCGTGCCGAAAGGAGACTGCTCATCATGGCCGTCGAGAGCGACGTCCTGGAGGAACTGCACCGACTGCGCAGCCGCGTGCCCCAGCTCACCGGCTCGCTCGCCGCCACCGTCGACGGGCTCGTGGTGGCCGCCGACGCGCCCGGCACCGAACCGGAGGGGCTCGCCGCGCTCACCGCCGCCGCGCTCGGCGTCTCCCACCGCATGGCCGAGGCCACCGCGCGCGGCGGGTTCCGCGAACTGCTGCTGCGCGGCGCCGACGGCTACGTCGCCACCTACGCCGCCGGTCCGGCCGCCGTGCTCACCCTGCTCGCCGAAGGCCGGGTCAACGTGGGCCGCCTCCACCTGGAGGGCCGGCGCAGCGGCGCCCGTATCGGCGAACTCGTCGCGGCCCGCCTCGCCCCCGAACGCGGCGCGGCCCTCGAACGCCGGTCACCGCAGCCGCACGCCAACGGCACGCCCCTGCCCCCGGACCCCGCCCGGCCCATCGGCACCCTGCCGGTGCGCACCCCGGCGCACCCCGCCCACCAGCCCCTTCCCCAGGCCGACGGTCACCGCCGGCCGACCTGAGCCATCCCACCGCCGCGCGTTCGCGGGCGGGGTTCAGCACGCGTTCCACCGATCACGCACCGTCATGTACTGATCACGTAGGAAAGGAAGACCACGCATGGCCAACCTGGAGACCTCGCTCAAGGAATGCCTCAGCTCCATCGACGGAGCCACCGCCGCCGCCCTGGTCGACTACACCAGCGGCATGGCGCTCGGCACCCTCGGCGGCGGCAAGGAATTCAACCTGGAGGTCGCCGCCGCCGGCAACACCGACGTCGTGCGCTCCAAGCTGCGCACCATGGAGCACCTCGGCCTGAAGGAGGAGATCGAGGACATCCTCATCACCCTGAGCAACCAGTACCACCTGATCCGCCTGCTCAAGGGCCGCGGCGGCAACGGGCTCTTCCTGTACCTGGTGCTCGACTCCAACCGCGCCAACCTGGCGATGGCCCGCCACCAGATGCGCCGCATCGAGAGCGAGCTGGAGGTCTGAGCCGGAACCCCGACGGCCGGGGGCCCGGCGGGATCTCTCCCGCCGGGCCCCCGGCCGTCGCCGTCGGAGCGAGCCGGTGCCTCAGGCGCCGCTCTCCCGCAGCATGTCCTCACGCTCGACGAGCTTGACGCGGGCGCGGCCCTGCGGCTCGCCGAGGGCCTTCTCCGCGGCGTCCAGCCGGTACCAGCCGTCCCACGTGGTGTAGCGGACCTTGCGCTCGGCCAGGAAGGCGTCCACCGCCTCCGGGGCGGGCGAGGCCGGGGTCAGCAGCCGCTCGTTGGCGTAGTCGTCCAGCAGACTGGCGACCGTCTCGTTGGCGTCGCCCTTGGTGTGCCCGATCAGGCCCACCGGACCGCGCCTGATCCAGCCGGTGACGTACGTCGACCGCAGGTGCTCGCCGGTCTCCTCGATGACGCGCCCGCCCTCGTCCGGGACGGTGCCCGAGTCGAGGTCCCACGGCAGCTTGGGCAGCGGGTCGGAGAGGTAGCCGACGGCGCGGTAGACGGCGCTGACGTCCCAGTCCTTGAAGGTGCCGGTGCCCCGGACGTTGCCCGTGCCGTCCAGCTCCGTGCGCTCGGTGCGCAGGCCCACGACCTTCCCGTCCTCGCCGAGGATCTCGGTCGGCGACTCGAAGAAGTGCAGGTACAGCTTGTGCGGCCGGTCGCCGACGTCGCGGATCGCCCAGTTCTCCAGGGTCTTGGCGACCATGTCGGCCTGCTTGTTGCCGCGCCGGGTCGCGATCGAGCCCTCGTCGTAGTCGATGTCCTCGGGGTCGACGATCACCTCGATGCTGGGGGAGTGGTCCAGCTCCCGCAGCTCCATCGGGCTGAACTTCGCCTGCGCCGGACCGCGCCGGCCGAAGACGTGGATCTCCCGCGCCCGGTTCGCCTTGAGGCCCTCGTACACATTGCCCGGGATCTCGGTGGGCAGCAGCTCGTCGGCCGTCTTGGCGAGCACGCGGGCCACGTCCAGGGCCACGTTGCCGACGCCGAGCACGGCGACCTTCTCCGCCTCCAGCGGCCAGGTGCGCGGCACGTCCGGGTGGCCGTCGTACCAGGACACGAAGTCGGCCGCGCCGTACGAACCGTCCAGGTCGATGCCCGGGACGGACATCGCGCGGTCGTCCATGGCGCCGGTGGCGAAGATCACACCGTCGTAGAAGGCCCTGAGGTCGTCCAGGCTGATGTCGGTCGGATAGTCCACATTGCCGAAGAGGCGGATCTGCGGCTTGTCGAGCACCTGGTGCAGGGCGGTGATGATGCCCTTGATCCGGGGGTGGTCGGGGGCGACGCCGTAGCGGATGAGCCCGAACGGGGCGGGCATGCGCTCGAAGATGTCGATGGAAACACCAGGTGCGGCGGCCACCTCGGACTTGAGCAGGGCGTCGGCGGCGTAGATCCCGGCCGGGCCGGAGCCCACGATGGCTACCCGCAGAGGGCGGGGCATGGTCAGGTTCCCTTCGAGCGATGACAATGCGATCGATGACAGAGCGATCTCGGAGGAAATCTTAAACTAAGGCAAGCCTAAGTCGGTACGCGGGTCCGGTCTATGGCCCCATAAGGCCAGCTTATGGGTTCTCTCCGTTCGCGTTTGACGTTTGAAGCGGCGGCCCCGGGTGACGCAGGCGTGAGGCGCGGTGGCCGCGCCGGCGGCGGCGAAGGGAGTCCTCGTGGACCTCGGCACCCGGGCGGGCGGAGGCGGGCGCGGTCAGGCGCCGCAAGGGGAGGGCCCCGATCCCCACCGCTGGCGGGCCCTGTGGGTGACCCTGGTCGCCGGGTTCATGATCCTCCTCGACGTCACCATCGTCGCCGTCGCCCTGCCGTCCATGCAACGCGAACTGCACGCCTCGGCCGCCGCCGTCCAGTGGGTCGTCTCCGGCTACGCCCTGGCTTTCGCCCTGATCCTGGTCACCGCCGGCCGGATCGGCGACACCTTCGGCAGACGCCGGGTCTTCCTGCTCTCCCTCGCCGCCTTCGTGGTGTGCAGCGCCGGCGCGGGCGCCGCCCCCACCATCGAACTCCTCGTCGTCGCCCGCCTCACCCAGGGCGTGGCCGCCGGCTGCCTCGCCCCGCAGAACTCCGCCCTGATCCAGCAGCTCTTCCGGGGCGAGGAGCGCGGCCGGGCCTTCGGGCTCTTCGGCGCCACCGTCGGCGTCTCCAGCGCAGTCGGCCCGGTCGTCGGCGGCCTCATCCTCGCCCTGGCCCACGGAGCCCACGGCTGGCGGTGGATCTTCTACGTCAACGTCCCCATCGGCGTCGTCGCGCTCCTGCTCGGCAGCCGCCTCCTGCCCCGCGTCGCCCCCGGCGGCCGGGGACGCCTGGACCCCGTCGGCGTCTGCCTGCTCGGCGCCGGCATCCTCGCGCTGATGCTGCCGCTGGTCCTCGCCGACGCGGGCGGGGTGCGGCGCCTGTGGTGGCTGTTCCCCGTCGGGCTGCTCGTCCTGCTCCTCTTCGCCGGCTGGGAGCGGCGGACCGTACGGCGCGGCGGGGCGCCCCTGCTGGACCCCGGGCTGCTGACCGAGACCCGCGGTTACGCGACCGGCGCGGGACTCGGCTCCCTCTACTTCGTCGGCTTCAGCGGCGTGTGGCTGGTCTTCGCCCTGTTCTTCCAGAACGGGCTGGGTTTCTCGCCGCTCATGTCGGGCCTCGCGGTGACCCCCTTCGCCGTCGGGTCCGCCGTCGCCGCGGCCGTCGCGGGGCGGCTCGTCGAACGCTTCGGGCGGCTCCTCACCGTCTGGGGGCTCGTCGCCGTCATGGCCGGGCTCGGCTCCACCGCCGTGGTGCTCTGGCTCGCCCCCGCGGACCGGGCCGCCTGGTACGCCGCCCCGGCCCTGCTCGTCGGCGGCCTCGGCAGCGGCTTCGTGATCTCCCCGAACGTCACCATGACACTGCGCGACGTGCCGGTACGCATGGCGGGCGCGGCGGGCGGCGCCCTCCAGACCGGGCAGCGGCTCGGCGGCGCCGTGGGGACGGCGGCCCTGCCGGGGCTCTTCTACCTGACCCTGAGCGCCACCCGCGACGACTACCACGACGCCGTGGCACTGGCCATCGGCTGCGGGCTGGCGGCCATGGTGTGCGCCTTCGCCGTCGCCGTCCTCGACTGGCGCCGGGACCGTACCGCCGACCACCGCCACTGCCCGCCCGAGACCTCCCACAGCCACACCCACGCCAGTCACGGCTAGACGGGAACAGGCCATGTTTGAGGTGGCCGGGACGGGTGACTCGCCATCCGTCAAGCGAAGCCAACACCGAGAGGTGAGCGACTGTGGCGGGCAACGAGAAGTCCAAGTCCCGGATGGAGCAGGTCAAGGGCAAGGCCAAGGAAGCCGCCGGCCGTGTCGTCGGCAACGAGCGCATGACGGCCGAGGGCCGCGCCGAGCAGGCGAAGGGCGACGCCCGCCAGGCGAAGGAGAAGGGCAAGGACACGTTCCGGCACTGACCCCTCCCCGGGAGGGGCCCACGGAACACCACGCGGGCCGCGGGACCGGCGTACGACCGGTCCCGCGGCCCGCGACGTGTCCGCGCCCGCGCCGCTCCCACCCGGCGTGCCGCCCGTCCGATGGTCCACCCCGGCAGCTCAGCCGATGCGGTACCGGTCCCCGTAGACCCGCCACTCCAGCGGTGGATCGAGGTCCAGGTTGCCCTCGCGCAGGAAGACCCGCTGGGCCGTGTCGACCCGGCTGGTGTCGTGGTGCCCCCGCTCCCGCCGCATCGCCCACACCCGCGCGTCCAGGAAGGCGTCCAGGTACGCGGTCTCGTCACCGCCCCGGGCCGGCGTGCCCGCCCGCTCCAGCGCCCGTTCCCGGATGGCGCGGAAACCGGTGGCGCCGCCCGCGCCGTGCATGACCAAGGCGTCGAAGTAGGCGAACCGCCCCAGCGCCCGCAGCCCGTCCTCGCGGCCCTGCCGGACGGCGGGGTCGAAGTAGACGCGGTCCCGCTCGTCGTCCTGCGCCGTGCGGAAGGCCGCGTCGCGCGCGGCCCGCCGCCAGTCGTCCGGGAACCCCGGGTCCAGCCCCTCGTGCGAGTCCGAGCCGACCAGCTCGCGCAGCGCGGGCAGGTACGGGGCGAGCACGTTGCCGGGACGGCGCCGCGCGTACAGCTCGACCAGGCGGAGCATGTCCCCGGTGCCGGAGCAGAAGCCGACGACACCGGCGGTGTAGCCGCGGCCGTCGTCGATGTCCTCCACGTACCCGTACTGCGCCGCCCAGTCCAGCGAGGAGTTCTCCGCGCTGGACACCAGCCGCAGCGCGATCTCCTTCTGCGACAACGCCGCCTGCCCCGTCCTCCCGTCCGCCGAGGCTCTCGGCGCCCTCACGAACGGGAACGCGGCCAGCGAGGCGCAGACCAGGGTGAGCAGAGCGCGGCGCGGACCGCCCGCGGGGTGTGCCGGATCGGGGGACGGGTGGTGCACGGGAACTCCAAGGTGCGGACGGGCGAGGTGCCACGGGGACGGACGCGGGGGCCGCCCCCGTCGGGAAGGGATACCCGCCCGTACCGCCGGCAATCCGGACGCGGCCGGACACGTACGGACATCGGCTGTCCCACCGCGGGCCTGGATGCGTACGCGCACCGGAAGCCCCGCCCCCGTCCGGCCGCCGCCCCGCGCGCACCGCTCAGGGCAGCGGCTGCTCCGCCCAGATGACCTTGCCGGCCGGTGTGTAGCGGGTGCCCCAGCGTTCGGCGAGCTGGGCGACCAGGAACAGCCCGCGCCCGCCCTCGTCGGTCATCGCCGCGTACCGCAGGTGCGGTGAGGTGCTGCTGCTGTCGAAGACCTCGCAGATCAGGCTCGTGTCCCGCACCACCCGGACGTGCACGGTCTCCCCGCCGTACCGGATCGCGTTGGTGACCAGCTCGCTCAGGATCAGCTCCGTGGCGAACGCCAGCTCGTCCAGCCCCCACTCCGTCAGCCGCCGGGTCACCCGGGAACGCACCTCGGCGACCGCCGCGGGGTCGGACGGCACCCCCCACTCGGCGACCCGGTCGGCGCCGAGCACCCGGGTCCGGGCGACCAGCAGGGCGATGTCGTCGGTCGGCCGCTTCGGCAGTTGCGCGTCGAGGATGGCCCGGCAGGTCTCCTCGGGCGAGTCGCCCGACTCCTCCAGCGCCCGGCGCACCCGCGCCAGGCCCGCGTCGATGTCGTGCTCCCGGTCCTCCAGCAGGCCGTCCGTGTAGAGCACCAGCCGGCTGCCCGCGGCGAGCCGCAGCTCGGCCGTCTCGAACGGCAGGCCGCCCACGCCCAGCGGCACGCCGGCGGGCACCTCGGGGAAGTCCACGACGCCGTCGGGCCCGACCACCACCGGCGGCGGATGCCCGGCCCGCGCCACCTCGCAGGTCCCGGCGACCGGATCGTAGACGGCGTACAGACAGGTCGCCCCGGTGACCGGGGCGCCGGCGGGGTCGCCGTTCTCCTGCTGGTCGATGCGGGCGACCAGCTCGTCCAGGAGGCCGAGCAGCTCGTCGGGCGGCAGGTCCAGCGCGGAGAAGTTGTGCACCGCGGTCCGCAGCCGCCCCATGGTGGCCGCGGCGTGCAGCCCGTGCCCGACCACGTCGCCGACGACCAGGGCGACCCGCGCGCCGGACAGCGGCAGCACGTCGAACCAGTCGCCGCCGACGCCCGCCTGCGCGGGCAGGTAGCGGTAGGCGATGTCCAGCGCGTTCTGCTCGGGCAGGCTGCGCGGCAGCAGACTGCGCTGGAGGGCGACCGCCATGCTGTGCTCGCGGGTGTAGCGGCGCGCGTTGTCGATGGAGACGGCGGCCCGCGCCACCAGCTCCTCGGCGAGGGCCAGGTCGTCGGTGTCGAACGGCTCGGGGTTGCGCGACCGCCAGAAGCTCACCACCCCGAGCATCAGGGAGCCCGCCCGCAGCGGCACGGTGATCAGCGAGTGGACGCCGTACTCCACCACCCGCGCCGCCCGCTCCGCGTCCTGCTCGTGCCAGCCCGGGGCCAGGTCGAGGCGGGGTTCGAGGACGGCCCGGCCGGTGCGCAGCGACTCGCCCTGCGGGGAGACGTCCACGAAGCGGATCTGCCGTCCCACCGGGTAGAGGGGCACGTCCCCGCCCGAGTCGGTCACGCCGCTGCGCGCGGTGCGGCGCAGCGGCGTGACCGACTCGGGCCGGCCGCCCTCCAGGACGGAGTCGTAGAGGTCGACGGTGCTGTAGTCCGCGAACCGGGGGACGGCGAGCCGGGCCAGCTCCTCGGCGGTGCGGGTCACGTCGAGACTGGTGCCGATGCCCACGCCCGCGTCGTACAGCATGTCCAGCCGTTCCCGGGCGGTCTCGGCCCGGCCGGAGAGGGCGCGCAGCTCCGTGGAGTCGCGCAGGGTGGCGACGCTGCCGGGCGGTCCGCCGCGGGCGCCGGTGGAGCGCTGGCTGACGGCGAGCAGCCGTTCCCGCACGAGGTGCACCTCGTCGGTGGCGGCCCGCCCGGACTCCAGCAGACCGGCGATGTCCCCCGGGAGACCGAGCCCGCGCACGTGGCGGCCCTCGGCGTCGTCGGGCAGGTCCAGCAGGCGCCGCGCCTCGTCGTTGGCGAGCAGCAGGCGGCCCTCGCCGCCGACGATGAGGACGCCCTCGCGGACGGCGTGCAGCACCGCGTCGTGGTGTTCGTACATCCGGGTCATCTCGTTCGGCCCGAGGCCGTGTGTCTGGCGGAGCAGGCGCCGGCTGACCAGGGCGGTTCCGGCGGTCGCCAGGACGAGGCCGACGCCGGCGGCGATCAGCACCAGGGGCAGTTGCCGCTCGGTGGCGCCGCCCACGTTCTTCGTGGTGATGCCGGCGGACACCATGCCGACCACCCTGCCGTCGGGCGCCTCGACGGGCGCGATGGCCTGCACGAGCCGTCCCAGGGTCCCGTTGACCTCCTCGGTGACGGTCCGTCCCGCGAGCGCCGGCGCGATGTCGCCCACGAAGTGCTTGCCGATGCGGTCGGGCTTGGGGTGGGTGTAGCGGATGCCCTCGGGGTTGAGGACGACGACGAAGTCCACGCCGGTGGCCTTGCGCACCGCCTCGGCCCGTGGCTGGAGCACCGCCGTGGGATCGGGGGCGCTCAGGGACTCGCGCACGCCGGGGGAGTTGGCGAAGGACGAGGCGACGGCGAGGGAGCGGTGGCGGGCGTCGGCGGTGCTGTCGCGGCGCACCTGGAGCAGGAGCGAGACGGCCGCCGCGGCGACGAGCAGCACCACGATGGCGATGTTGAGCACGAAGACCTGACCGGCCACGCTGCGTCCGCTCAGCACCTGGCGCAGTGCGGCGGCACGCCCCGGCCGCCCCGCGGCCCCAGTCCGCCGTGGCCGGTCCTCGTCCCACCGCCCCCGAGCGCGCCAACCGCTGGGACGACGGGACGACCGATCTCCCGATCGACCCCTCAGTCGGACCATGAGCCCATGTCTACACCGCCGCGCCGCGTGAGGCGAGAGGCGCCCACGGGAAGCGGGTGGTCCGGGGAACCCCTGGTGGGTGTGGTCGGGGCGAGCCGTGCCGGGCCGGGACGCGCGGTCCCGCCGGGCGGACGGCGGGTGATTCTCCCGCCGGCGTACGGCCGTCCGGGTGGAGGGCGGTGGATGGCGCGGTTGTCCCGGCGGCCCTCGTGTCCCGTGCCGCCTGCCCGGCGCCCGGCTCGAAAGTTTCGCTGCCGCTCCCCGTGACCTTGCCTCCGTCGTCGCCACCGTCGTCCGTCGGACGGGCATTATCGGCCACGCTGTCACGGCCGTTGACCTCCGGGGTGCGAGTCCGTAACCTCCTCCGCGACATTCCGAAACCGCGCCGAAAGTTTCGCGTTTCCTGCCCTCCCGTACCACCCCGTGGAGCACACCGAGGAAAGGACTGACATGGGCATGACTGAACTGGTCCGGAGGCGGCTGGCGAGAGCCGTCACGGCCGGCTTCGTCGCCGCGACCGCGCTGACGGCCGCCGCGCACGGTGCCGCCGCCGCCGACACGCTCGGCTCGGCGGCGGCCGGCAAGGGGCTCTACTTCGGCACCGCCGTCGCCGCGAACCACCTGGGCGAGTCCGCGTACACGGCCACCCTGGACCGCGAGTTCTCCTCCGTGACGCCGGAGAACGAGATGAAGTGGGACGCGATCGAGCCGAGCCGGAACACCTTCACCTTCGGCTCCGCCGACCAGATCGTCACCCACGCACAGGGCAAGGGCATGGACGTACGCGGCCACACCCTCGTCTGGCACTCCCAACTGCCCTCCTGGGTGGGCGGCCTGGGCGCCTCCGACCTGCGCTCGGCGATGAACAACCACATCACCCGGCTCATGGACCACTACAAGGGCAAGATCCACAGTTGGGACGTCGTCAACGAGGCGTTCCAGGACGGCGGGAGCGGTGCCCGCCGCAGCTCGCCCTTCCAGGACAAGCTGGGCAACGGCTTCATCGAGGAGGCGTTCCGCACCGCCCGCACCGCCGACCCGGCCGCCAAGCTCTGCTACAACGACTACAACACCGACGGCGTCAACGCGAAGAGCAATGCCGTCTACGCCATGGTCAAGGACTTCAAGGCCCGCGGCGTGCCCATCGACTGCGTGGGCTTCCAGTCCCACTTCAACCCCGCCTCCCCGGTCCCCTCGGACTACCAGGCCAACCTCCAGCGCTTCGCCGACCTCGGCGTCGACGTGCAGATCACCGAGCTGGACATCGAGGGCTCCGGCAGCGCCCAGGCCACCAACTACGCCAACGTCGTCAAGGCGTGCATGGCCGTCAGCCGCTGCACCGGCCTGACCGTGTGGGGCGTCACCGACAAGTACTCCTGGCGCAGCGGCGGCACCCCGCTCCTCTTCGACGGCAACTACACCAAGAAGCCCGCCTACGACGCCGTCATCGCCGCCCTCGGCGGCACCCCCGGCGGCGGTGACGGCGGCACCCCGGGCGGCGGTACGGCCACCTGCAAGGCCACGTACACCCGCACCGCGGACTGGGACGGCGGCTACAACGGCGAGGTCACCATCACCGCCGGGGACCGGGCGATCAGCTCCTGGCAGACCACCGTCACCCTGACCCCGCCGCAGAAGACCCAGTCCGTCTGGAACGGCTCGCCCACCTGGGACGCCGCCGGCAACGTGATGACGGTCCGGCCGACCTGGAACGGCTCCCTGGCCGCCGGGGCCTCGACCAGCTTCGGGTTCACCGTCGGCAAGAACGGCAGCAACGCCGCCCCCGTCGTCGGGGCCTGCACCGCCTCCTGACCCACCCGCGCGCGCGACTCCCGGCCCCGCGTCCGTCCGCCCCCAAGGCACGGGCACGGGGCCGGGTCCCACGGCCTCCGCTCCCGCGCGCCGTCCGGTGCCGCGGTGGGAGGGGCCGAAAGGGACGGGGTCCGGCGGAAGTTGGGGCAAGCGAAGGGCGCGGGCCGCCGCGGTGCGTATGGTGAGGTGCCGTGGGGCAGCGCTTCCACTCCTGGCCCCGGACCGGACGGTGAGGCTCTGTATGACTCCGGCGCACGGACCCGACGCCGCGGACACCACCGTGACCACGGTGGTGGAGTTCAGAGGCGGGACGGCGATGATCCCGGCCTCCCGGGACGTCGTCCAGGGCTTCGTCGCCCGGCTCGGCGAGGCGGGCGTGGCCGCGACCGACGCCTTCCTCGACGCCGCGCGGCTCATCGTCAGCGAGCTGGTCACCAACGCGCTGCGGCACGCGCCCGGCCCGTGCCGGCTGGAGCTGACCCTCCTCGACGAGGACGTGCAGATCGCCGTGTCGGACACCGGGGAGGGCTTCCCCACCTTCCTGCCCCGCGACCCGCGGCGGGTCGGCCGGCACGGACTGGAGATCGTGACCCGGCTCTGCGACGAACTGATCACCCGCCCGCACGCCACCGGCAAGACGGTCTACGCCCGCCTGCCGCTGCGCTGACCGGGCCGCCTCAGCCGGCCAGGGCCTCGTCGACGCTCGGGTAGCAGGCGATGAGCGCGTCCACGCCCACCAGCGCGAGGACGCGCCGCACCGGCTTGCGGGGCGCGGCCAGCCGCAGCCAGACGCCGCGCTCCGTCGCGGCCCGGTGGGCGGATATCAGCACGTTGATCCCGCTGGAGTCGAGGAAGGCCACCTCGCCCAAGTCGACCACCGTGCCCGGCGCCGACCCCACCGAGGAGAGCAGGACGTCCCGGAGCTGCCGGCAGCCGTCGAGGTCGACCTCCCCGGCGAGAGTGACCAGGCAGACGCCGCCGCCCGTCGTACTGCGGGTGATCAGCAGCCGCTCCGGCAACGCCGCCCGCTCGAAGTGGTCCGCCACGCTTCCCCCGCCCCTCCCGACCGCCCGGCCCTCGCACCGGTGGGTCGACATCGTACGGCCCTTCGGGCCCGCCGGTGCCCCCTGTGGACAAGGCGCCGGGAAGGTCCCGGACGGCTCGACGCGCGCGATCGCGGAGTGCTGGCTAACCTCGTTTTGTGTGGCACACACATTCGAGGAACTCGTGCACAAGCGTCGCGCGGCGGACCAGGCGTACCACCGGGTCGAGGAACTGCGCGACTCCTACGGGCCCCCTACCCAGCAGCAGTGGACCGCACGGCAGTCGCACACGTACGAGACCGCGCTGCGGGCCTGGCGCGATCTGGACCGGGACGTGCGGACGGCGATGACCGAGTACGTGAAGGAAGAGGAGGACGGCGCCCGCCAGAGCATCGAGTCGATCGAGGAGGAGGTCGGCAGGGCCGCCGGCCGCACCGGACCGGGCGCCTGACCGGGCGGGACGGTGCCCTGACGGCGAGTCCGGCGGCGGGGTTCCGGCCCGGACGGCGGGCCCCGGCCTCGGTGGCGGGCGCTGGGGCGCCTGGACGGCTTGGACGGCTTGGACGGCCTGGACGGCGGGGCCCCGGTTCCGGCCCCGCCCCGGTTCCGGTCCGCACCGGTTCCGGCCCGCCCGGGTCCCCGGCCCCCGCACCCGTACCTCACGCCCCCCGGCAGTCCGGGGCCCCGGCCAGCAGCGCGCGGACGGCGTCCAGCGCGGCGGCCCGGTCCTCGGGCACCAGCCCGATCCGGGTCCGCCGGTCCAGCAGGTCGGCCTCGTCCAGCGCCCCTTCGTGGCGCAGCGCCCACAGCACCTCCGCCCCGGTCACCGGGTGGCCCGGCAGAACCGGCTCGGCGAGCCGGGGGTCGCGTGCCGCCTGCGCGTACACGGCCGGTGCCTCGGTGCCGTAGCGGCCCACCAGCCGGCGCGGGGCCCGCAGCGCGGCCAGCGCGCGCGGACCGGCGGCCCCGACCAGCGGCAGCGCGGCGGTGGGGGAGGGCCCGGCCGGCAGGCCGCGGGCGGCGATCGCGGCGTCCACGGCGTCCTCGGCCATCCGCCGGTACGTGGTGAGCTTGCCGCCGACCACCGTGACCACGCCCTGGGACGAGGTGAGCACGGCGTGCCGCCGGGAGACGTCCGCCGTGCGCGGCGCGGCGCCCGCGCCCCGGCCCCCGCCGGCGTCCAGCAGGGGGCGCAGCCCGGCGAAGGCCCCCACCACGTCCTCCCGGCGCGGCGGCACGTCCAGCACCGAGCCGAGGACGTCGAGGAGGAAGCCGATGTCCGCCTCGGGAGCCTCGGGCACGTCCGGGACCTCGTCCACCGGCTCGTCGGTCAGCCCCACGTAGACCCGGCCGTCGCCCTGGGGGAGCACCAGGACGAAGCGGTTGGTCTCCCCGGGGACCGGCACGTGCAGTCCCGCGGGCAGCGGGCCGAGGCGCTCGGAGCGCAGCACCAGGTGGGTGCCGCGGGAGGGCCGGACCCGGATGCCGTCCACCAGCCCGCCCGCCCACACCCCGGAGGCGTTGATCACCGCGCGGGCCCGGATCTCGCCCTCCTCGCCGGTCAGCTCGTCCCGCACCCGCGCGCCGGACCCGGTCAGCTCCAGCGCCCGCACCCGGGTCAGCACCCGCGCCCCGTGCCCGGCGGCGGTACGGGCCAGCGCGGTCACCAGGCGGGCGTCGTCGGTGAGCCGCCCGTCCCAGGAGAGCAGCCCGCCGCGCAGCCGCTGCGGGCGCAGCGCCGGGGCGAGGTGGCGGGTCTCCACCGCGGAGAGCCGGCGCGGCGCCGGCAGCGTGCCCCGGGGCGTGCGCGCCGTGAGCCGCAGCGCGTCCCCGGCCCGGAACCCGGCCCAGGCCAGCGCGGCCTGCCCCCGCGAGACCAGCGGCGTCAGCGGCAGGACGAAGGGCTGGGCGCGCACCAGGTGCGGCGCGGTGCGCTCCATCAGCACCCCGCGCTCCACCGCGCTCTCGTGGGCGACGTCGAACTGGGCGGAGGCCAGGTAGCGCAGCCCGCCGTGGACCAGCTTGGAGCTCCAGCGCGAGGTGCCGAAGGCGAGGTCGTGGGCGTCCACGGCGACGACGTCCAGTCCACGCGCGGCGGCGTCCAGGGCGGCGCCCGCGCCGGTCGCGCCGAGGCCGACCACCAGGACGTCCACGGCCCGGCCGCCGACGGTCCGGGACAGCTCGCGCGAGCGCCGGGCGGCGCTGAGGGAGAAGCGGTCGGGGGCGGCGGAGGCGGGGCTCATGGGGTGAGGGTCCTCTCCAGGATGGTCCGCAGCTCCCCGAGGAGGGCCGCGGAGGTCAGGTCGGTGTCGTCCTCGTCGGTCATGGTCCGCAGCGACAGGGCGAAGGACTGGACGACCAGCAGCACGGACCGTGCCTGCCGCCCGGGGTGCGCGGCGCGCACCGACCCGTCGGCGTGGCCCTCCCGCAGGATGTCGGCCAGCAGCGCCAGCATCGCGTCCTGGCTCGCCCCGCGCCGGTCGAGCACGTAGGGCAGGAGCAGTTCGGGGTCGACGTCGACGATCTTCCGGAAGAGCGGGTGCGCGCGGAACGCCTCCACGCCCCTGGCCAGCCCCTCGACGATCCGCGACCGGGTGTCGGTGCCCGGCCGGGGAGCGGGGACGGCCCCGGTGGCCACGGCGATCCACTCCCGGGTCATCAGGTCCCCGACCAGCGACCGCACGTCCGGCCGGCGCCGGTAGAGCGTCATGCGCGAGACGCCCGCGCGGCGGGCCACGTCGGTCATGGTGGTGCGGCGGACGCCGACGGCGAGGACGCAGTCGCGTACCGCGTCGAGCACGGCGTCGTCGTCCGCGGGCCCGGGTCGGCCACTGTGGTTGTGACGGTTAGGCGTCATGTGTAACAGTGTAACGCCCCGTGAGGCCGTGCAGACGGCATCGCCCGCGACGACCGATGAGGACGACAGGCCATGGACATGCTGTGGAACGGCTGGGGCGACCCGGACCGGGCGGCACCGCTGCCCGGCACGGTGACCGCGCTCCTGCGCGACCTGCTCGGCGTCACCCCCCGCGAGACCCCCTCCGTCCGCCCGGACGAGGTCGCCCTGCCCGCCGGCCCGCTCACCGCGGAGGCCCTGCGCGCGCTGCGCGCCGCCGTCGGCGACCGCGCCGGCCGCGTGCGCACCGACGCGGAGGCCCGGCTGCGCCACACCCGGGGCAAGTCCACCCCCGACCTGCTGCGCATGCGCGCCGGTGACGCGGCCGACGCCCCGGCCGCCGTCGTCCTGCCGGAGAGCCACGACGAGGTCCTCGCCGTCCTGCGCGCCTGCGCCACCCACGGCGTGGCCCTCGTGCCCTTCGGCGGCGGCACCTCCGTCGTCGGCGGACTCGCCCCCGAAGGCCGCCGCCCCTTCGCCGCCCTGGACCTGCGGCACATGAACCGCCTGCTGGCGCTCGACCGGGTCTCCCGCACCGCCACCCTGCAAGCGGGCCTGCGCGCCCCCGAGGCCGAGGCGCTGCTCGCCGCCGAGGGGTACACGCTCGGCCACTTCCCGCAGTCCTACGAATGGGCCACCCTCGGCGGCTTCGCCGCGACCCGCTCCAGCGGACAGGCGTCCGCCGGGTACGGCCGCTTCGACGAGATGGTCCTCGGCCTCACCCTCGCCACCCCCGAGGGCACCCTCGACACCGGCCGGGCGCCCCGCTCCGCCGCCGGACCCGACCTGCGCCAGCTCCTGCTGGGCTCGGAGGGCGCCTTCGGCGTCATCACCTCCGTCACCGTCCGCGTCCGCCCGCGCCCCCGCGCGCGCCGCCACGAGGGGTGGCGCTTCGACTCCTTCGAGGCGGGCGCCACCGCGCTGCGCCGGCTCGCCCAGGACGGACCCCGGCCGACCGTGCTGCGGCTCTCCGACGAGACCGAGACGCTGATCGGCCTCGCCCAGCCCGACGCCATCGGCGCCTCCCCGGACCGGCCCGCCGCCGGCTGCCTGGCCGTCGTCGGCTTCGAGGGCACCGAGGAGGGCATCGCCCGGCGCCGCGAGGAGGCCGCCGCCGTGCTCCGCGACGCGGGCGGCACCTTCGCCGGGGACGAACCGGGCGAGCGCTGGGCGCGGGGCCGCTTCGACGCGCCCTACCTGCGGGACGCGCTGCTCGACGCCGGGGCGCTCGCCGAGACCCTGGAGACCGCCGCCTACTGGTCCCGGTTGCCCGGCCTGTACGCCGCCGTCCGCGACGCGCTCACCGGCACGCTCACCGAGGCGGGCACCCCGCCGCTGGTCATGTGCCACATCTCGCACGTCTACGAGAACGGCGCCTCCCTGTACTTCACCGTCGTCAGCGCCCAGGGCGAGGACGCCGTCGCCCACTGGACCCGGGCCAAGCACGCCGCCAACGAGGCGATCCTCACGGCCGGCGGCACCATCACCCACCACCACGCCGTCGGCACCGACCACCGCGACTGGTACGTCCGCGAGGCCGGCGCCCTCGCCATCGACGCCCTGCGCGCCGTCAAACGGCGCCTCGACCCGGCCGGCCTCCTCAACCCGGGCGTCCTGCTGCCCGGTGCCTCGTCCGGCGGGCCGTCGGCGGCCGGGACCCCGGTGGCCGCCCCCGCCGCCGGGGAGCAATCCGGCTCCGGCGACCACGCCGACCGGTGTCCCCCCGCCCCGTGAGACCCCAGCCCGGCACCGCCCGCCAGCCCGGAGGCACCCCGATGCGACAGTTCACCGCCGTCGTCAACCCCACCGCGGGCGGCGCCACCGCTGCCGCCGCCCTGCTCCGCGTGGCCCGGCCGCTCCGCGAGGCCGGCGCCGGACTGGAGACCGAGTACAGCCGCAGCCTCGACCACGCCCGGGACCTCGCCCGGCGGGCCGGCGAGCGCGGCCGGGTCGTGCTCGCCGTCGGCGGGGACGGCATGGCCGGCGGGATCGGCGGCGCCCTCAGCGGCACCGGCACCCCGCTCGGCCTCGTCCCCGCCGGCCGCGGCAACGACTTCGCCCGCGCCCTCGGACTCCCCGCCGAACCCGCCGCCCTCGCAGCGATCCTGCTGCGGGCCGAGCCGCGCCCCGTCGACACCATCGAGGTCACCTCGGCCGTCCACGACCGCGCCGTCGTCCTCGGCAGCGTCTACGCCGGGGTCGACGCGCTCGCCAACCACCACGCCAACCGGTCCCGGCTGCTGCGCGGCACCGCCTCCTACTACGCGGGCGCGCTGCGCGCGGTCACCACCTGGCGCACCACCCGCTACCGGGTCACCGTCGACGGGCAGGAGCACGCCTTCGCCGGCTACACCGTCGTGGCCGCCAACTCCGGTTACTACGGCTCCGACCGCCACATCGCCCCCGCCGCCCGGGTCGACGACGGGCTGCTGGAGGTCGTGATGATCCACCACGCCCCGCGCCGGCTGTTCTTCGCCCTGATGAACGAGCTGGGCACCGGCGCCCACGTCCACCGGCCCCAGGTACGGGTGGTGCGCGGACGGCAGGTGCGGATCGAGGCCGACCGGCCGGTACCGTACGGCGCCGACGGCGAGGTCGAGGCCGCCGTCCCCGTCACCGCGCGGGTCCTGCCGGGGGCGCTGCGCGTCCTGTACTGACCGCCGCGCCGCTCCCCGGCACGACGGGGCCCGGACACGCCGCCGGACCGGACGCCGTGGGGCGGCGTCCGGTCCGGCGGGCGCCGGGATCAGGGCGTGAACCGCTCCCAGACCCGGTGCACGCTCAACAGCTCCGCGACCCGGCTCAGCGCGTCGGTGCCCGAGCCGGCGACGACCACGCCGGGGGCGTCGGCGGGGACGCCCGCCCCGGCGAGGGCCGCCTCGCCGCCCGCCCAGACGCCGATCGCCTTCCCGTGCCGGAACGCCTCCGACACCAGCAGCCCCACCCGCGGGTCCACGGCCGCCGAACCGGTCGGCCTCGGCGTCGACTTGGCGTCCCGCGCGGTGTAGGCGTCGGCGCCCGGACCCGGCGTACCGGCCAGCAGGACCGCGTCGAACTCGACGGACCGCGCGGTGGCGTAGGTCCGCTGCACCGTCAGCGCCTCCGGGCCCGAGCCCAGGGCGCCGCCGACGGGGGCGACGACCAGCGGGACCATGCCCGCGTTCAGCACCGCCTCCCGCACCGCCCGCACCCCGTCCAGGTCGCCGTCGGCGCCGGTGACGATGGCGACCACCCGCCCGTCGGCGGGCCAGGAGCGGCCCAGTTGGGACAGGGCCGGGCTCGGCGTGACCTCGGCGAGCGGCTCGGTCGGCCGCGGCGCGGGCAGGCCCAGCCCCTCGGCGACGGCCGCGCACAGCTCGGCGTCGATGTTGGCCAGCACCCGCAGCCCGCGTTCCCTGACCGCTTGTTCGTAGCACTTGCCCAGCTCGAAGGTGTACGCGCCGATGATGTGCTCGCGCTCCACCCGGGTCATGCTCAGCCAGAACCGGCGCGGCTGGCTGAAGTGGTCCGCGAACGACTCCGGCGCCTCACGGACCTTGGCCGCCTCCGGCACCCGCACCGGCGTCTCGACGTACGCCCCGGCGTCCGCGCCCGCCACGAACGGGCAGCCCCCGTCCAGCGAGTTGGGGCGGTACGGGGCGACGCCGCGGTGCACGGCCGTCTGGTGCATGCCGTCGCGCAGCATGTCGTTGACCGGAGCGTGCGGCCGGTTGATGGGCAGTTGCGGGAAGTTGGGCCCGCCCAGCCGCGTGATCTGGGTGTCCAGGTAGGAGAAGAGCCGCCCGGCGAGCAGCGGGTCGTCGGTGATGTCGACGCCCGGCACCAGATGACCGGCGTGGAAGGCGACCTGCTCGGTCTCGGCGAAGTAGTTCGACGGGTTCCGGTTCAGCGTCAGCAGGCCGACCGGCTGCACCGGCGCCAGTTCCTCGGGCACGATGTTGGTCGGGTCCAGCAGGTCGATGCCCTCGAAGGTCTGCTCCGGGGTGTCGGGGAAGGTCTGGATGCCCAGCTCCCACTGCGGGTAGGCGCCCGCCTCGATGGCGTCGGCGAGGTCCCGGCGGTGGAAGTCGGGGTCGACGCCGTTGATGATCTGCGCCTCCTCCCAGACCAGCGAGTGCACGCCCAGCCGGGGCTTCCAGTGGAACTTGACCAGCGTCGTCGCGCCCTCCGCGTCGACCAGCCGGAAGGTGTGGACGCCGAAGCCCTCCATCATCCGGTAGGAGCGCGGGATGCCCCGGCCGGACATGGTCCACAGGGTGTGGTGGGTCGCCTCCGTGTGCAGCGTCACGAAGTCCCAGAAGGTGTCGTGGGCGCTCTGCGCCTGCGGGATCTCCCGGTCCGGATGCGGCTTCCCGGCGTGGATGACGTCCGGGAACTTGATCGCGTCCTGGATGAAGAAGACCGGGATGTTGTTGCCCACCAGGTCGAAGACGCCCTCGCTGGTGTAGAACTTGGTGGCGAAACCGCGGGTGTCGCGCACCGCGTCCGCGGAGCCGCGCGAACCCAGCACCGTGGAGAACCGCACGAAGACCGGCGTCTCCTCGTCCTCCGCGAGGAAGGCCGCCTTGGTCACCGAGGCCGCCGTGCCGTAGCTGCGGAACACCCCGTGCGCCGCCGCGCCGCGCGCGTGGACGACGCGCTCGGGGATGCGCTCGTGGTCGAAGTGCATGACCTTCTCGCGCAGATGGTGGTCCTGGAGCAGCACCGGCCCGCGCGGCCCGGCCTTCAGCGAGTGGTCGGTGTCGTACAGCCGGACGCCCTGCGCGGTCGTCAGGTAGTTCCCGGACTGGGCCACCCGGGCCTGCTCGGCCCCGGTCGGCTGCCCGGTCGGCGACACGGTGGCCGGACCGCTCTGGTCGGGCTTCGGGGGCAGCGGCTCCCGGGGGTCGGTGGGCTCGGCGAGCGGCGGGGACTCGGGGGAGGGCTTGCCGGGGATGCCGTCCGCCGGTCCGGTGTCACCGCCTCGCAGTTCCTCGGCGACCCGGCGGGCCGCCCGCTTGAGGGGATTGTCCTCGCTCATTTGCCTTGTCTCCGTTCTGCGCGGGCCGCTGCGCGCGGCCGGATGGACTCGGGTACCGGCTGCCGTCGTCGGGGCCGTGTCCGCGTACCCGGGTGCCGGACGGCAAGGCATGCGTGAGCGTGTCGGCGTCGGCGGGGCGGGGGGGCAGCCGGGAAGTGAGGGGCGGGTGTGACGGGGGAGTCTCCGTTCGCACGACCGTCCCCCCGTCGCGGGCCGGTTCCGTGAGGGTGCCTTCGGGGCGGGCGGGACCGGCCGGTGCCGCGGCGCGCGGCGGCTGGGGCATGACCGGGCTCCTTCTCACGGGTGCGGAACCAGCCTCACCGGCCCGGGTACGAGCCGCCACCGGAGACGGGCGCACGGGGGAGGAGCGCCCCTCCCCGCCGCCGAGCCCGCCCGGACACCCGGGCAAGGGGCCCTAAGCGTGTTCCTGGGTCACCCGTACCGGAGCGAAGCGGACCCGGGTGCGCGGGCCGTCCGCCCAGCGCACCGTCACCCCGCGACCGTGCTCCGGGTCCGCCGTGACCTCCGCGACGGCGGACGGCCCCGGCGGCACCGGTCCCGCGGCGGCGGCGAGCACGGCCAGGCAGACGTGGAGCGAGACGCCCTCCGACTCCCCGGTCAGCCGCGGCACCTCGGCCCAGCGGGTGAAGGCGGTGCCCGCCGGGGCGCGCACCGGCTCGGGCCCGCCCGGCCAGTTGTACAGCGGGTGCAGGGCGGAGACCAGCGGCTCGTCGGGGCCGGTGGCCCAGCCGGTGTGCGTGACCCGCGTCCCCGGCGGCGCCCCGGTCACCCGGTGCACCCGCAGCTCGTACGGGCCGCGCGCCACCGTCACGCTCTCCACCCGCAGCCCCGGCACCATCGGCGGACCGGTGGCGAAGACCGGCCGGTGCCACGAGGCGGCCCAGCCCCACCCGTCGCCGTGCCCCGCGCCGAGCGGCCGGATGCGGCGCCGCACGCCGGGCCGGCCGTCCACCTCGACGCCGAGGTGGTTGTCCGCCACGTTGCCGGGCGCCGTCGGCCCGGTCCGCGTCGAGTAGGCCAGCCGCCCGTAGTGCGGATCGTCCCCGGCCGCCGACTCGCCCTCGTGCGGCCGGACGTGGTCGCTGCCGTGGTTGTGCACCCGGACGATGCCGTCGCCGCACGTGGAGTGCACCAGCAGTCCGGGCACCGGCAGCGCCAGCACCCGGTCGCCCTCCTCGACCGGCGCGGGCTCCTCCCGGTCGGTCCACAGCGGATGCCCGGCGGGCGCCAGCAGCGCGACGAACGCCTTCGACGCCCAGTACGGCGACGCCGGGCCCGAGTACGACTGGAGCGTCGGCTCGTGCGGGCCGTGCCACCCCCCGCTCAGCAGCCCGTCCCCGGTCAGCGCCCCGCGCTCCAGGAAGTGGCGCAGACTGCCGCCGGCCAGCCGCCGCGAGGCCCCCGGCGTCAGCGGCGTCCACCCCGTCACCGCGCCCAGGCCCACCGCCGAGACGGCGGCGAAACGGTAGGTCAGCGACCGGCCGAAGTGCGGCGGCGCCCCGTCCGCCCCGAACATCGCCGCGAACCCCTCCAGATGGCGGCGCAACCGCTCCCCGTACCGCCTCCCCGCCACCTCGTCACCGCCGAGGTGGGCGTCGAGCAGCGGGTACAGGTGCAGGGCCCAGCTGTTGTAGTGGTCGAAGGCGCGGCCGTCCCCGTCGGAGTACCAGCCCTCGCCCCGGTACCACCCCTCCAGCAGCTCCGCCGCCCGGCGCCGGGCGGCGGCCGTCTCCGCGTCGCCCCGCCCCACCGACTCCAGGAACCCGGCGACCGTGTACGGGAACAGGTACCAGTTGTTCGGCGCCGGCACGTGCCGCAGCGCCCCGCGCAGCCACGCCTCCGCCCGGTCCCGCACGTCGGCGTCCAGCCGGTCCCAGAGCCAGGGCGCGGTCAGCCGCAGCCCGAGCGCGACGGACGCCGACTCGACCATCGGCTGGCCCAGCGCGTCGTGCCCGAGGACCGGCGGCCACGACTCGGCGTCCTCGCGGCCCGGCGTGCGCGTCCCGGCGGCGAGCCCCCGCGCGTACCGCTCCAGCCAGCCCCGCGGGTCCGCGCCCCGGGCCCCGGCGACGCGGAAGGCCGCCGCGAGGAAGGTGCGCGCGTAGCCCTCCAGCCCGTCCGAGCGCACCCCCGAACGCGAGGGCCGGCCGGGCAGGTCCAGCAGCGCCCCGCCAGGCGTGCTCCACCGCCAGGCCGCGCCGAGCAGGCCGTCCGCCACCGCCTCCCAGTGCGCGCGGGTCCACCCGGTGTACGGACTCACCGCGCGGTCCTCGGCGGGCAGGGCGAACGGCAGGGGCGGGCGCGGGCCGCTCATGCGGCCGGCCTGTCGCGTCGTACCGGAGGGACCGGGGCGCGTCGTCGTGCGTCGGTCACGGCGGTCCCTTCGCCGGGCGGGCTCCGGTGGCACCGGCATCGTTCCACCGCCGGGAGGCCCCGGCAAGGGTGCCCCTCCCGCCGGGCGGGGGCGGGCGGAGGCGGGCCGGGGCGGGCGGAACAGGACCCCGCGACGCCGCTCCCGTGCCCGGGGCCTGAGTGAACGATGAGAATTCGTACGCCTGTTGAACACACCGGCCGCCGCGTCCGTATGAAGCCGGGGGCATTCCATGCCCCGAGTCCGTCACGACGTAGGAGCACGCCTTGGGACACAACAGGCGCAGACGCCCGACCGGGGCGCGGCGCGCGACCTTCGGAGCGTTCGCACTGATCTTGGGAGGCGGCGGCCTGGTCGCCGTGAACGTCATCGCCTCCGCGACCGAGTCCTCGAACGCGGCCGTGCCCCTGGGCAGTTCCGGCATCGCCGCCACCGTCGACTGCCCCGACCTGAGCGAGCGGCTGACGACGGTGCCCGACGGGGCCAGGGCCGACGTCGACACCGAACTCGCCCGCATGGACGAGCAGATCGCCACCGCCTACCGCCAGCTCCAGGAAGCCGCCCGCACCGCGGACGACGGCACCCTCGACGAGGCCGCCCTGCTCGGCCCGTTGAACAAGGAGCGGGCCGCCGGCATCGAGCGCATCACCGCCGCCATGGAGGGGGCCGGCGAGCGCCCCGAGGGACTGGAGGCGCTGGCCCAGTGCGCCCTGCTGCGCACCGAGGTCACCCCGGCGGCGAGCGAGGGCGCGGACGGCGGCCAGGACGGCGCCGGCGCGGGCGAGAACGCGCCGCAGGAGCCCGGCAACGGCGGCCAGGCGGGCAACGGCCCGGTCGCCGCCGACTTCGCCGACATCATGTCCGTCGAGCCCGCCGCCGAGCCGGCCCAGGGCAAGAAGGCTTCGCGCGGCACCTTCAGCAGCAGTTGCGGCGTCAACGCCGAGGGGCTCTACAACTCGGACAACATCATCGTCGCCCCCGGCGTCGGCAACGGCGCCCACCACTTCCACGACTACATCGGCAACCAGGCCAACAACGCCTTCGCCAGCGACGACGACCTGGCCGCCGCCGCCACGAGCTGCGCCGACCAGGGCGACAAGTCCTCGTACTACTGGCCCGTGCTGCGGCTCCAGAACGGCACCACCGAGAAGGACGCCGAATCGCCCGGCGGCGGCATCGAGGGCAACGCCGGTCAGATCCTCACCGCCAAGGAGGTCACCCTGACCTTCGTCGGCAACGAGCGCGGCAAGGTCACCGAGATGCCGAAGCTGCTGCGCATCATCACCGGTGACGCCAAGGCGTTTGTCAACGGCGTCGCCAACGCCAACGCCTCCTGGAGCTGCACCGGCCTGGAGGACCGCCAGCTCAAGGACAAGTACCCGCTCTGCCCGCAGGGCAGCGACGTGGTGCGCACCTTCACGTTCCAGAGCTGCTGGGACGGCCGGAACATCGACAGCGCCAACCACCGCACCCACGTGGCCTTCCCCGGCGCCGACGGCACCTGCCCCGACGGCTTCCAGCCCATCCCGCGCCTCGTGCAGCGCATCGTCTACGACGTCGACGCGCCGAGCCTGGCCGACGGGGGCAAGACCACGCCGCTGTTCGCGGTGGACTCCTTCCCCGAGCAGCTCCACAAGCCGGTCACCGACCACGGCGACTTCATCAACCTCTTCGACGAGGGCCTGATGCGGGAGGTGGCCGACTGCATCAACACCGGCCGCACCTGTGGCGCCGACGCCCCGCCCGCCGAGGAGCCGGGCCAGGGCGAGGAGCCCAAGGAGCAGCCCAAGGAGCAGCCCGGCGCCACCCAGCCCCCGGCCGACGGCGGCAAGGACGGCGGCGGTAAGGACGGCGGCAAGGACGGCAAGGACGCCGACGGCAAGGACGGCGGCAAGGACCAGGGCGGCAAGGACGACGCCGGCAAGGACGGCAAGGACCAGGGCGGCGACGCCACCGCCGCGCCCTCCGACGCCGCCTCCGCCCCCGCCGGGCAGGACGGGAACGGCAAGGACGGGGACGGCAAGGAGGCCGCACCCGCCGACCGTGACGGTGCCGCCGCCTCCCCGGACGCCGAGCCCCGCGCCGCCACGACCGCGCCGGACACCACCGGCGACGTCGGCAGCGCCGTCGCCACGCCCGAGGCCGGTCAGACCACGCCGGGCGGCATCGCCGGCGCGGCGCCCCAGGCGCAGGGTGTGCAGGGCGACCTCGCCGAGACCGGCGCGGGCCTCGGACTGTGGCCCGCGGTGGCCGGTGGCGTCCTGTTCGCCGCCGGATGCGTGCTGCTGATCCGCACCAGGCGCCAGACCGCCTGACGCCGGCCCACGGCCCGGCACCGGCATGACGACGGGCGGGCGGGAACCCTCTGGTTCCCGCCCGCCCGTCCGCGTGCCGGCCGTACCGCTCAGACGTTGACGCCGAAGTCGGCGGCGATCCCGGCGAGACCGGAGGCGTACCCCTGGCCGACCGCGCGGAACTTCCACTCGGCGCCGTGCCGGTACAGCTCGCCGAAGATCATGGCGGTCTCGGTCGCCGCGTCCTCGGAGAGGTCGTAGCGGGCGATCTCCTGGTTGTCCGCCTGGTTCACGACCCGGATGAAGGCGTTGCGGACCTGGCCGAAGCTCTGGCCCCGGTTCTCCGCGTCGTGGATCGAGACCGGGAAGACGATCTTGTCGATGTCGGCGGGCACCCCGGCCAGGTTCACCTTGATCGACTCGTCGTCGCCCTCGCCCTCGCCGGTGAGGTTGTCACCGGTGTGGTGGACCGAGCCGTCCGGGCTGGTGAGGTTGTTGTAGAAGACGAAGTGCCCGTCGCCGGGCACCTTTCCGGTGGCGTTCAGGAGCAGCGCGGAGGCGTCCAGGTCGTAGTCGGTGCCGGTGGTGGTGCGCACGTCCCAGCCGAGGCCGATCAGCACCGCGGTCAGACCGGGCGCCGCCTTGCTGAGCGAGACGTTGCCGCCCTTGGACAGGGAAACTCCCACTGCGTACTCCTTCGTCGGGACTGCGCTGCGGGCCCGCCCCTCGCGGACCCCTTCATTTAATCTACAGCACTGTAGAAATTGGCTCGGGGCCGCCGTACGACCCCCGCAGGGGGCTCCGGGTCACTCCGTCAGCCCGGCGGCCACGGTCGCGCCCAGCTCCCAGCACGCCTCCAGGTCCGCTTTGGCGGGCTCCCCCGTCACGCTCACCGCGGGGGCCGCCCGCTGCCAGCCCAGCCCGGTGGTGACCGTCTCCAGGGCGCGCAGCGCGCCGGTCGTGTCGTTGCCGCCGTGCACCCAGGAGCCGAAGGGCCGGCCGCGCGTCTCGTCCAGGCACGGGTAGTAGACCTGGTCGAAGAAGTGCTTGAGGGCGCCGGACATGTAGCCCAGGTTGGCAGGGGTGCCGAGGAGGTAGCCGTCGGCCTCCAGCACGTCGACGGCCGTCGCGGCGAGCGCCGCGCGCCGCACCACCCGTACGCCCTCGATCTCGGGCGCGGTCGCCCCGTTCACGACGGCTTCGAGCAGCGCCTGGCAGTTCGGGGACGGGGTGTGATGCACGATCAGCAAGGTGGCCACACCCGAGAGCCTGCCGTCCGGCCCCGCGGACCGCAACCAAGCGCCGGGCCGCGGGGCGGGGGAGGCGGCGGGCCGCGGGGCGGGGCCATGCCGAGGGGCCGCCCCCCGAAGCGGGAGGCGGCCCCTCGTGACCGCGGTCGTACGCGCCCGTACGACGCCGTGGTGCCGTCAGGCGACCGGCGCCACCGCGTCCTTGCCGGCGGCCGGGCCCTCGCCGTCCGCCGGCCGCGCGGCGGCCGACTCCTCGGCGAGGCGCTCCATGCCGCTGGTGGTCTTCAGCGGCTTCTCCTTGAGGAAGACCACGGCGACCAGCGCCAGCAGCGCGAACGGCGTGGCGATCAGGAACAGGTCGGCGGTGGCGACCCCGTAGGCGTGCTCGACCAGGGCCCGCATCGGCGCGGGCAGCGTCGACATGTCGGGCACCCGGGTCTCGCCGTCCCCTGCCGGGGCGGCCATGCCGGCCTCCCGCAGACCGCGGGCCATCTCGTCGGCGACCCGGTTGGCGAGGATCGCGCCGAGGACGCTGGTGCCGATGGTGCCGCCCATGCTGCGGAAGAAGGACAGCACGGAGGTCGCGGTGCCCAGCTCGGCGGCGGGCACGTCGTTCTGCGCGGCCAGCACCAGGTTCTGCATCAGCATGCCGACGCCGACGCCGAGGATGGCCATGAAGAGGCTCAGCACGGCGAAGTCCGTACCGGCGTCGATCGTGGAGAGCAGCGCCAGGCCGACGGCCATGGTGATCGCGCCGGCCACCAGGTACCGCTTCCACTTGCCGGTCCGGCTGATGACCTGCCCGGCGACGGTGGAGGAGACCAGCAGGCCGAGGATCATCGGCAGGCTCATCAGACCCGCGGCGGTCGGCGTCTTGCCCAGGGAGATCTGGAAGTACTGCGAGAGGAAGACGGTCCCGCCGAACATGGCGACACCGACGAAGAGGCTCGCCACGGTGGTCAGCGTCACCGTGCGGTTGCGGAAGATGCCGAGCGGGATGACCGGCTCCGCGGCACGGGACTCGACGAAGACCGCGCCGACCAGCAGGACGACACCGCCACCGGCCAGGGCCGCGGTCTGCCAGGACGCCCAGTCGAACTCGTTGCCTGCCAGCGAGACCCAGATGAGCAGCGCGCAGACGCCGGCCACGATCAGGAAGGCGCCGAGCCAGTCGATGCGCACCTCGCGCCTGACCGTGGGCAGCCGCAGCGTGCGCTGGAGCAGCGCGATGGCGAGCAGCGCGAACGGCACGCCGATGAAGAAGCACCAGCGCCAGCCCAGCCACGAGGTGTCGACCAGCACGCCGCCCACCAGCGGACCGGCCACCGTGCCCACGGCGAAGACGGCACCGAAGATGCCGGCGTACTTGCCGAGCCGGCGGGGCGGGATCACGGAGGCCATCACGACCTGCGCGAGGGCCGTCAGACCACCCGCGCCGACGCCCTGCACCACCCGGCTGAAGATCAGCAGCTCGACGCCGTGCGAGAAGCCCGCCAGCAGCGAGCCGACGACGAAGAGGCCCAGCGAGAGCTGGAGCAGCAGCTTCTTGTTGAAGAGGTCGGACAGCTTGCCCCACAGGGGCACCGTCGCCGTCATGGCGAGCAGTTCGGAGGTGACGACCCAGGTGTAGGACGACTGGCTGGCGCCCAGGTCGGCGATGATCGTCGGCAGGGCGTTGGAGACCACCGTGCCGGCCAGGATGGCGACGAACATGCCGGCCATCAGGCCGGACATGGCCTGGAGTATCTGCCGGTGGGTCATGGAGGTGGGAGGCGCGTCGGCGGGCGCCTGGGCTGCGGTCACGGGCTTTCTTCGTCTCTTTCGGTGGTGATCGGCTGGTGCGCGCGGCCTGGGCGCCGACCGGCGTCGGCGGGCCCGGGGCGGGGCAGGCGAGGGTGTGGCGGGTGGTGCGGGCGGGGCGGGCGACCGCGCGGGTGGAGCGCGGGCGACCACGGGCCGGGCGGCGGGCCCGGGGCGGGGTCAGGCGGAGGGCGCCGGGAGACCGGCGGCCAGGAGGGCGAACACCTCCCGGAAGACGTCCGGGAAGGCCGTCTCCTGCTCGCGGGAGCACCAGTGCTCGACACTGACCCGCACCGCGGTCCCCGCCAGCGCGGCCAGCAGGCGCGGGTACAGCTCCAGGGCCCGGCGCCGCTCCTCGGCGCCCGTGCCCGGCGCGGCGACCGGCTCACCGGGGCGCAGGCGCGCGGCGATGGCCTCGGCCAGCGCGGTCTCGTCGGCCATGTGGGCGCCGAGGTTGCGGACCAGGAGGTGCGGAGAGGCGTTCAGCACGTCGGTGTGCAGCCGCCACAGCTCCCGCTGCTGCTCCGCCTCGGCCAGTTCGGCGCTGATCGCCTCGCGCAGGGCCTCCATCGGGCCGAGCCCGGCCGGGGCGTCGAGCAGGGCCTGCCGGATGCGGGCGCCCGCATCCGCGTCGATCACCACGAAGGCGTCGTCGCGGGTGTCGAAGTAGTTGAAGAAGGTGCGGACGGAGACGCCGGCCGCGGCGCTGATGGCCTCGACGGTGACCTTCTCGGCCCCGTGCTCGGCGGCGAGCCGGATCGCGGCTTCGGCGAGGGCGGCCCTGGTGGCCCGCTTCTTCCGCTCGCGCAGGCCGCCCCCCGCGGCACCGTTCTCCGACATGGGTTGCATGGTATGCAAAGATGCACGCTCTGCAAAATGAGAGGTCCCGGCCGCCCGCCGTGTGCGGGGGACCGGGACGAGGCCGGGCGTCCGGCCGTACGCGGTGGTCGCCGTACGGCCGTACGGCGACCACCGCGGGTCAGGCCGCGAGCCGTATCAGGGTCTCCTCGAAGGAGACCGCGCCCTCGGCGGGACGGTTGTTGTGCGGCAGCTTGGCCAGGGCGATCGCCATGCCGCAGTGGCCGGTGACCCCGGAGAAGACCAGGCCCCCGCCGATCGCGGCGGAGAGCCAGTGCGCCGGACGCCAGAACCGGCCGGCCACGAACCCCGCGGCGACCAGCGAACCGGCCGCGAACCGCACCTGGCGGTCCATGGGCCACACCGTACGGCCCTGCCGCTCGCGCTCGACCGGATGCCCGGCGGCCGTCCAGGCGCCGGTGCCGCCCTCCAGCCCGGCGGCCTCCACACCGAGGGAGGCGAGCCGGTCGCAGCCCGTGGCGGAGCGGTTGCCGGAGGCGCAGACGAGGAGCAGCGGACGGCGGGCGGCGGCGGCCGTCAGGGCCACGGCGGCCTCGTCCAGCCGGTCCAGCGGCACGTTGTGGGCGCCGGGAAGGTGGCCCCCGGCGTACTCGCCGGGGGAGCGCACGTCCACGACGGTGAACTCGCCGAGCCGGGCCGCGGCCTCGTCGGCGGTCAGGGCGGTGGGCGTTGCGATGGTGCTGGTCACGGAACCGGACCTTTCTCGGGAATGCTCAGGACGGGTCACCCGCACGGTACGATACCCGCGGGGGTATATGGAGGAGGATGTGTGGAACTCGACATGTCGGCCGCCGAGCTGAAGTCGGCGCTCAACCGGCTGCGGCGTGCTCAGGGGCAGCTCGCGGGGGTCATCCGGATGATCGAGGAGGGGCGGGACTGCGAAGAGGTGGTCACCCAGCTCGCCGCGGTCTCCCGGGCCCTGGACCGCGCCGGGTTCTCGATCATCGCCACCGGTCTGCAACAGTGCATGACCGGCGAGGACCCCGAGATGCGGGACTCGGCGCAGATGCGGGCCCGGCTGGAGAAGCTCTTCCTCTCCCTGGCCTGACCCGCCCGGCCGTTCACCGCACCGCCGTGGCGGCCATCGCCACGGCGACGGCCAGCAGCACGGAACCGAAGATCCGCCGCAGCGTGCCCGCGGAGACCCTCGCCGCCAGCCGCCGCCCGTCCCAGGCGCCGAGGACCGCCGCCGCGAGGAAGGGCAGCAGCGGCGCCAGGTCGAGGTGCGCGGCGGTGCCCGCCCGTGCCCCGAGCGCCACCACGGCGTTGACGAGGACCACCAGGAGGCTGGTGCCGACCGCCGCGCCCATCGGCACGGCCAGGACCGACACCAGCGCAGGCACCGCCAGGAAGCCGCCGCCGACGCCGAGGAACCCGGTCACCGCGCCGAGCCCGGCCCCGGCGCCCGCGGCCCCGGCGCCCGCGGCCCGGGGGGCCGACGCCGTGGTGCCGGCGCGGGGCGCGCGCCGGCGCAGCATGGCGAGGGCGGCGGCCCCCGCCAGTACCGCGAACATCAGCGTCAGCACCTGCTCCGGGACGCGCGCCGACAGCGCGCCGGCCACGGCGGCGGGCACCACCCCGGCCGCCGCGAAGAGCAGCCCGGACCGCCAGCGCACCGTGCCCGCGCGGGCGTGGCCGGCCAGCGCGGTGACCGAGGTGACGATCACCACGACCAGGCTCGCGGTGGTCGCCGCCGCCGGGGTGAAGCCGAGCAGCCAGACCAGCGCCGGCACGGTGAGGACGCTGCCCCCGGCGCCCAGCGCGCCGAGGGCCACCCCGGCCACCGCGCCGGCCGCCAGGGCGAGGAGGAGCGCGGTCATGCGGCGCCGACGCCCGCCCGCGCGCCGGCCGGACGGCCGGCCCGGGTGTCCGCCGGGGTGTCGGCCGGGGTGTCCGCCGGGGCGGTGGCCGGGAGGACGACGGTGAGGCCGGCCCCGGCCGCCGCCGCGAACCCGTCGTCGACGGCCACCACGTCGCGTCCGGCGGCGTCCAGCACGGAGGCGGCGATGGCCGCCCGCATCCCGCCGGCACAGTGCACCCACACCGTCCCCGGCTCCACCTCGTCCAGGCGCCCGCGGATCTCGTGGACCGGCAGGTGCGCGCTGCCCTCGACCCAGCCGTCGGCCGCGCGCTCGTTCTCCCGGCGCACGTCGACCACGACCACGTCCTCGCCCCGCGCCCGCGCCGCGGCCAGATCCGCGAAGGTCGCCCGCGGGAAGGAGGCGGGCGCGGTCCCCTCGGGGAGCCAGTCCGCCGGGGAGCCCACCGACGCCGCGGCCGGCCGGTCCACGCCCACCCGGGCCAGCTCCCGCTGGGCGCGGGCCAGGTCCTCGGCGCTGCCCGCGAGCAGCGTGACCGGCTTGCCCCACGGGATCATCCAGGCCAGGTAGGTGGCGAGCTGCCCCTCGACCTCGAAGTTCAGCGACCCGGCGACGTGCCCGGCGGCGAAGGAGACCCGGCCGCGCAGGTCCACCACCCACTCGCCGGCCGCGAGCCGCCGGGCGATCTCGGCGGCGTCCGCCCGCCGCGGCGCGGTGAGGTCCAGCGGCGCCGGGCCCCCGGCGTTCACCGGGCCCATGTGCGCGTAGTACGCGGGGACGTCGTCCAGCCCCGCCAGCAGCTCGGCGACGAAGGAGTCCACGTTCTTCAGGAGCGCCGGGTTGGCCGCCTTCTCGGCGCCTATGGTGCTGTGCGCGCCGCCGGACGGGCCGGAGGAGCAGAAGCTGCCGAAGCCGTGCGTGGGCAGCACCGCCACCCCGTCGTCCAGCTCCGCCGCGAGGCGGTGCGCCGAGGCGTGCTGCGCGCGGGCCAGCGGGGCGGTCAGGCGCGGGTCCACGAGGTCGGGCCGGCCCACGCCGCCGATCAGCAGCGAGCCGCCGGTGAAGGCGGCCACCGCGCGCCCGTCCTCCTCCAGGACGTACGAGGTGTGGTGCGGGGTGTGGCCCGGGGTCGCCACCGCGCGCAGCGCGAGACCGTCCTCGACGAACTCCACGTCCCCGTCGGCCACCGCCACCCGCGCGTACGACACCTCGGCACCGGCCGGCACCAGATAGCGCGCGCCGGTCAGCCGGGCCAGCTCCAGGCCACCGGTGACGTAGTCGTTGTGGACGTGGGTCTCGGCGACGGCGACGATACGGACCCCGCGCCCGGCGGCGGCGGCGATCACGCGGTCGATGTCCCGAGGCGGGTCCACCACGACGGCCGAGCGGGCGCCTCCGGCCAGGTGGCTGCGGTTGCCCAGCCCCTCGGTCTCCAGGACGTCGACAAAGAACACGGCACACTCTCCTCTCCGAATTACCCCCGGGGGTATCTCGTCGGCCAGCGTAGCAAAGATACCCAGGGGGGTATCTCCGGGGAGGGGCTCGGGCCCGCGCCCCTCCCCGGGGAACCCGCCCCAGCCGCCCCCCGCCCGCCCCTTCCCGCCCCCGTTCGGCGCCGCGGGTGACCCGAACGGCCCTGCCGGGTACCCGGCCCGCACGCGCAGGGTGGTGGGATGGCCACCGGGAGCCATCCAGGCCCGGCCGGCGCCCCGACCCGGAAAGGACCCCCGATGTCCGTCGACACGCAGCAGGCGCCCCCCGGTCTCACCGACGGGGAGCTGGCCGGCCTGGACGCCCACTGGCGCGCGGCGAACTACCTCTCCGCCGGCCAGATCTACCTCCTGGCCAACCCGCTGCTGACGGAACCGCTCCGCCCCGAGCACGTCAAACCCCGGCTGCTCGGCCACTGGGGCACGGCGCCCGGCCTCAACCTGGTCCACACCCACCTCAACCGGGTGATCAAGGACCGCGGCCTGGACGCGCTGTGCGTGTGGGGACCCGGCCACGGCGGGCCCGCCGTCCTCGCCAACTCCTGGCTCGACGGCTCGTACACCCGCACCTATCCGGACGTCACCCGGGACGCGGACGGCATGGCCCGGCTCTTCCGGCAGTTCTCGTTCCCGGGCGGCGTGCCGAGCCACGTGGCCCCCGAGACGCCCGGCTCCATCCACGAGGGCGGCGAACTCGGCTACTCCCTCGCGCACGCCTACGGCGCCGCCTTCGACCACCCGGAACTGCTGGTCGCCTGCGTGATCGGCGACGGCGAGGCGGAGACCGGCCCGCTGGCCGCCTCCTGGCACTCCAACAAGTTCCTCGACCCCGTGCACGACGGCGCCGTCCTGCCCATCCTGCACCTCAACGGCTACAAGATCGCCAACCCGGCGGTCCTGGCCCGTCTCCCCGAGGCCGAACTCGACGACCTGCTGCGCGGCTACGGCCACGACCCCATCCACGTCGCCGGTGACGACCCCGCCGCCGTCCACCGCGCGATGGCGTACGCCCTGGACACCGCCCTGGACCGCATCGCCTCCCTCCAGCGCGCCGCCCGTGAGGAGGGCGCCGACGGACGGCCCCGCTGGCCGGCGATCGTGCTGCGCACCCCCAAGGGCTGGACCGGCCCCCACGAGGTCGACGGCGTCCCCGTCGAGGGCACCTGGCGGGCCCATCAGGTGCCGCTGTCGGGCGTGCGGACCGACCCGGACCACCTGCGCCGGCTGGAGGAGTGGCTGCGCTCCTACCGGCCCGAGGACCTCTTCGACGCCCAGGGCGCCCCGCGCCCCGCCGTGCTGAGGTGCGTCCCCGACGGAGACCGCCGCCTCGGCGCGACCCCGTACGCCAACGGCGGGCTCATGCTCCGCGAACTGCCCCTGCCGCCGCTGGAGGAGTACGCCGTCCCCGTCGAGCGGCCCGGCGCCACCCTGCACGAACCGACCCGCGTCCTCGGCGACCTGCTCCGCGACGTCATGGCCGCCACCGCGGACCGCCGCGACTTCCGCCTCGTCGGCCCCGACGAGACCGCCTCCAACCGGCTCCAGGCCGTCTACGCCGCCAGCGGCAAGGCGTGGCAGGAACGCACCCTCCCCGTCGACGAGGACCTCGACCGGCACGGCAGGGTCATGGAGATCCTCTCCGAACACACCTGCCAGGGCTGGCTGGAGGGCTACCTCCTCACCGGCCGGCACGGACTCTTCTCCTGCTACGAGGCGTTCGTCCACATCGTCGACTCGATGGTCAACCAGCACATCAAATGGCTGCGCGTCACCCGCAAGCTGCCCTGGCGGGCCCCCATCGCCTCCCTCAACTACCTCCTCACCTCACACGTCTGGCGCCAGGACCACAACGGCTTCTCCCACCAGGACCCCGGCTTCGTCGACCACATCCTCAACAAGAGCCCCGAGGCGGTCCGCGTCTACCTGCCGCCGGACGCCAACACCCTGCTCTCCGTCGCCGACCACGCCCTGCGCAGCCGCGACTACGTCAACGTCGTCGTCGCCGGCAAACAGCCCTGCTTCGACTGGCTCACCCTGGAGGAGGCCCGGACGCACTGCGCGCGGGGCGCCGGCGTCTGGGAGTGGGCCGGCACGGAGGACGGCACCCGCGAACCCGACGTGGTCCTCGCCTGCGCCGGCGACGTGCCCACCCAGGAGGTGCTGGCCGCCGCCCAGTTGCTCCGCCGCCACCTGCCCGGACTCGCCGTCCGCGTCGTCAACGTCGTCGACATCGCCCGGCTGCTGCCCAGCGGCGAACACCCGCACGGCATGAGCGACTTCGAGTACGACGGGCTGTTCACCACCGACAAGCCGGTGATCTTCGCCTACCACGGCTACCCCTGGCTCATCCACCGCCTGGCCTACCGCCGCACCGGCCACCCCCACCTGCACGTGCGCGGCTACAAGGAGATCGGCACCACGACCACGCCCTTCGACATGGTCGTCGGCAACGACATGGACCGCTACCGCCTGGTCATGGACGTCATCGACCGGGTGCCCGGACTCGCCGTGCGCGCAGCCGCCGTACGGCAGCGGATGGAGGACACCCGGCTGCGCCACCACGACTGGGTCCGCGAACACGGCGTGGACCTGCCCGAGGTGGCCGACTGGTCCTGGGACGGCTGACCCGCCGCACCCCGCCGGCCCGCGGAGGGAGATTCGTGACCGCAACCGCCTCGACCTGGGACTACGTCCACTACGACCCCGCGGAGGAACGGCTGCGCGAGTCCCTGTGCACCCTGGGCAACGGCTACTTCGCCACCCGCGGCGCCCTGCCCGAGTGCGCCGCCGACGACATCCACTACCCGGGCACCTACGCCGCCGGCTGCTACAACCGGCTCACCTCCGCCGTCGCCGGACGCGAGGTGGAGAACGAGGACATGGTCAACCTGCCCAACTGGCTGCCGCTGCGCTTCCGCCTGCCCGGCGAGGAGTGGCTCACCCCCGACACCGGCAAGGTCCTCGACCACCGCCAGACCGTCCACCTGGACGACGGCGTACTGGAGCGCCGCACCCGCTACGGGCTGAGCGCCGGCCGCGTCCTGTCCGTGCGCCAACTCCGCCTCGTCCACATGGGCGACCCCCATCTCGCCGCGCTGCGCACCGAGTTCACCGTCTCGGAGGGCATCGCGGACCTCGACGTGGAGGCCGCCCTCGACGGCGGCGTCACCAACTCCGGCGTGCCCCGTTACCGGGAGCTGGCGGGCCGCCACCTCACCCACGTGCACACCGGCGGCGACGGCGACGGCACGGTGTGGCTGCGCTGCCGCACCCGCACCTCGGACATCCGGATCGGCCTGGCCGCCCGCACCACCGCCGGCGAACCCCTCACCCCGCGCCGCGAACCGCGCCGCATCTCCCAGCACACCACCCTGCGCCTGGAACCGGGCCGCACCACCACCCTCGACAAGATCGTGGCCCTGCACACCTCCCACGACCCGGCGATCAGCGACCCGCTCCAGGCCGCCGTGGACCGGGTGGCCGCCGCGCCCGGTTTCGGGGAACTGCTCGCCGGCCACCGCACCGCCTGGGGCCAGCTCTGGCGCCGCGCCGGACTGGAGGTCCCCGGCGAGGCCGGCGCCATCCTGCGCCTGCACCTCTTCCACGTCCTGCAGACCCTCTCCCCGCACACCGCCGAACTCGACGTGGGCGTCCCCGCCCGCGGCCTGCACGGCGAGGCGTACCGGGGCCACGTCTTCTGGGACGAGCTGTTCGTCCTGCCCTACCTCAACCTCCACTTCCCCGAGGTGTCCCGCGCCCTCCTCCACTACCGCCACCGCCGCCTGGAACGGGCCCGCGCCTCGGCCCGCGAGATCGGCCGGCGCGGCGCCCTGTACCCGTGGCAGAGCGGCAGCGACGGACGCGAGGAGAGCCAGCGGCTCCACCTCAACCCGCGCTCCGGCCGCTGGCTGCCGGACCACACCCACCTGCAATGGCACGTCGGCTCGGCCGTCGCCTACAACGTGGTGCAGTACTGCGAGGCCGGCGGCGACGCCGAGTTCCTGCACACCAAGGGCGCCGAGATGCTGCTCCAGATCGCCCGGTTCTGGGCCTCCACCGCCACCTGGGACGAGCGCCTGGGCCGCCACCGCATCCGCGGCGTCGTCGGCCCCGACGAGTACCACGACGCCTACCCCGGCGCCGCCGCCCCCGGCCTCGACGACAACGCGTACACCAACGTCACCGCCGCCTGGGTGCTCCAGCGCACCCTGGAGGTGCTGCGCGCCCTGCCCGGTCCCCGCCGCCGCGAACTCGTCGAGCGCACCGGCCTGGACGACAGCGAACTCGAACAGTGGGAGGACGTCTCCCGCACCCTGCACGTCCCCTTCCACGCGGGCGTCATCAGCCAGTTCGAGGGGTACGGGGACCTCGCCGAGCTGGACTGGGCGGGCTACCGCGCCCGCTACGGGGACATCCGGCGGCTGGACCGCATCCTGGAGGCCGAGGGCGACAGCGTCAACGACTACCAGGCGTCCAAGCAGGCCGACGTCCTCATGCTCGGCCACCTCTTCTCACCCGCCGAACTGCGCCGCCTCTTCGAGCGGCTCGGGTACCGGCTGGACGAGGAGACCTGGCGCCGCACCGTCGACCACTACCTGGCCCGCACCAGCCACGGCTCCACGCTCAGCGGACTCGTCCACGGCCGCATCCTGGCCCGCGCCCGCCGCGCCGAGGCGTGGACGTACTGCCAGGAGGCGCTGAAGGGCGACGTCGCCGACCTCCAGGGCGGGACCACGGGGGAGGGCATCCACCTCGGCGCCATGGCCGGCACCCTCGACCTCGTCCAGCGCGGACTGACCGGTCTGGAGACGCGCGAGGGCGCCCTCTGGCTCGACCCGGTACCGCTGCCGGAGCTGTCCTCGTACGGTTTCTCCATCCGCTACCAGGGCCACTGGGGCGTGCGGTTCCGGCTGGAGCACGGGCGGCTGGAGATCGCCGTACCCGCCTCCGACCTGCCGCCGATCGAGGTACGGCTGCCCGACCGCACCCTGGCACTCCAGCCCGGCGACACCTGCCGCCTGGTCCTCCCGGAGTGAACGGCCCCGCCGACGCCGTTCGCGGCGCCGGCGGGGCCGTGGCCCGGCTGTGCTAGCCCGGCAGGGGGTAGGTCACCACGGCCGGGTAGCCGTCCGGCCGGCCGTCGGTGTAGGTGAGGCTCAGCCGGGTGAACCGGGTCTGGCCCGCGTCCTGTTCCGCGACGCGCGCCCGGTCGAGCCGCACGGTCACGGGGTACGCGAGGAAGGTGCCCGCCGCGCAGTCGGGGTCGCAGTCGTTGACGTCGTTGACGCCGGTGGCCACCGCCGCCCGCGCGTCCCAGCGCGACCACTGCAACGAGGTCAGGACGCTGTTGCCGTCGCCGCAGGCGATGATGAACGCCTCGGGGCGCACCTCGGGCCGCTGCGCGCAGTCGATCAGCACGGGTTGTGGGGTGCGGTGTCGGGGGGTGGGGTCCCGGTCCGCCGACGGGGCGGCGGACGCGGTGCCCAGGGGCGCTGCGAGCGCGGCGGCGGCACACAGGGTGACCGCCGTCCTCGCCAGGTGTCCGACCATGTCTGCTCCCAGCCGTCTCGTGATCATCCGTCTGTGCCGTCCGTTGACGTACCGACCGTACGACTGTGTCCCGGATCGCACCACTCGTGCGGAGTATCCCCCTGGTCACCGACGGTGGTGGCGGGAGCCGCGTGGGCTGCGCTATGATCATCATGCAAGGAGCCGCCCGGTACCGGGTCCGGCCCCACGCGTTGGTGGTCCAAGGCAAGACGCCCCGCTTCCTGCGGGGAAATGCAGGTGCGAGACCTGCCCAGCGCTCGGAAGAAGGGCCCCGTCGCCGCGGAAGCGGAAGACGGGGCCCTTCTCGTGCGCCCGGCCCGGAAGCCGCCGTGCCCCGATGTGGGTACGCGGTCCACCGACGTTGCCGCGTACGGCGGTTCGTCCGATAACGCGCCGATTGCATCCACCGTGTGGTCCTGCGGTCCAGGCCGCAACTCCGATCCCCGAGCGGGTGTCTCATAAGCGCCAGGAACCGCTCCCCCCGAGCGAAGGACAGCGGTATGCACACCATGACGACCCCGAGCGTCCCCTCACCCGCCCTCCCCGGCGGCGGGTACGGACCGTACAACCCGTACCACTCCTACGAAGCCGACACCGACGGCGATTTCCTGCTCCGGCCGCCCCATCCGGTCGAACGCGTCCCGTGCCGGATCGACCCCGTCGACCTGCGCAGACTGGACCTGCACGCGCTGCTGACGGCGGCGGGCATCGCCCCCTCGCCCGGCGACCTGGAGGCCATCGAGCAGATCAGCCGGCTCCCCGGCAACGTCCACGCGGCCCTGCGCCGCTGGCTCGAACAGGCATGTGAAGGGCCCGGCCTCGCCTGATCCGGCGGTCGCGCCGCCCCGCCCTCCGGTGCCGACGGCCGGCCCGGAGGCTCAGCCGCTCAGGGCGAGGTAGGGCGCGACCGCCAGCAGGGTCACGATCAGCGCCCAGGTGAGGTGCCGGGCCGGCAGCGCGTGCGCGAGCCGCCAGCCGAGCAGCACCCCGGCCAGCTCGGGCACGCCGACCAGGGCGGCCAGCGGCCAGTCGACGGCGCCCTGGGCCACGTAGCCGAGCGTCCCCACACCGGCCACGACCACCGACTGCGCCTGCGCCGCGGCCAGTGACTCCAGCACCGGCACACCCAGCGCGACCAGCAGCGGCACGGTCAGCATCGGCCCGCCGATGCCGACCAGCCCGGAGGCGACCGCCACCGCGAACCCCAGGACGGCCACCACCGGCACCGGCGGATGGGACCGCGCCCCGGCCGGGCGGCGCCGCTCGCGGCACCAGACCAGCGCGGCCACCCCCGCGACGAACACCCCCAGCACCAGCCCGAACGCCCGCTGGGACACCGCCGAGTTGACCAGGACGCCCAGCGGCGTGCCGGCGACCGCGGTCGCGGCCAGGACGAGCGCCGTACGCCGGGTGGCGGGCTCGCGCAACTGCCCCGAGCGGGTGTAGGCGGCGGTGCCCAGCGCGCCGGTGGCGACATGGGTGACGATCGCCGTCCCCGCCACCTCGGCCGGGGTCAGCCCGGTCAGGGCGAACAGGCCGATCGTCGGCAGCACCCCGCCCGGACCGACGGCGGTGATCCCGACGCCCCCGGCCAGCCCGAGCAGGCCCAGGGCGATCAGGACGGGCAGGCTCGCCCCGGACATCGGCGGTCTCCTTCTCGTGAGGGGATGGCGCGGGCGGAGCGGGTCTCAGACGCCGGGGCCCGGCGCGGCGGTGCGGTGGAGGGTGGCGCGCAGGGTCATCCGGTCGGCGCGGACCCGGATCGACTCGACGTCCACGGGACGGCCGTCCGGCAGCCGGGTCAGCCGCTCCAGCGCGAAGACCGCCGCGCCCGCCCCGACCCCCAGCAGCGCCGCCGTGTCCGGGTCCGCGCCCACCGCGTGCACGGCCACCTCCGCCCGGCCGAGCGGGCCGCCCGCCGCCTCCTCGATCAGCGCGAAGACGTCCCGGCCCACCAGGTCACCGGCGATCACCGCCCGGCCGAGCGGCAGCGTCAGATAGCTGGTGTCCAGCGACAGCGGCAGCCCGTCGAGCCACCGCAGCCGCTCCACGTACACCCCGCCGGCCGTCGCGGGCACCTCCAGCCGGGCCGCGATCGCGGCGGGCAGCACCGCCACCTCCTCGGCGGCCCGGACCTCGTTGGTGACGGTGCCGTGGCCCGTCAGCTCCTCGGCGAGCCCGGTCAGCCGGTCCAGCCCGTGCCCGTACTTCGGCAGCACCACCACGGTCCCGACCCCGCGCCGCCGGGTGATGAGGCCCTCCCGGCAGAGCAGTGCCAGGGCCTCGCGGACCGCGTTGCGGGAGGCACCGAACTGCCGGCCGAGGTCGTGCTCGCCGGGCAGCCGGCCCCCGTCGAACCGGCCGTCGGTGATCTGCTGCCGCAGGACGTCGGCCATCCGCCGGGCCCGCTCGGCGCGGGGACGCCCCGCCTGGTGCTCCATGCCGCACACGGTAGACCGCCGCAGGTTTCGCCGGTGTTACGCCACCCATGCTGACCTGCGGAAACGTCTGACCTGCGCGGTCGTACGGGGAACGGGGAGCTGCGCCACCCGCACGCCCGTCCAAGGGGCCTGGCTCAGCTCCCGGTGCGCAGGTCGACGCCGCGCCGGGCCAGGGTGAGGACCCCGGCCACGACCAGCGTCACGCCGAGCAACTGGGGCAGGACCCACCAGCCGGTCCGGATCTCCTCCTGGTACAGGACCACGCCGAGCAGCAGGCTCACCGTCGCGTCCCCGAGGGTGAGGGCCGGCTGCGAGGCGACCAGCGGCCCGCCCTGCATGGCGTGCTCCAGCAGGAGCACCGCGCAGAGCCCGGACGCGGCGAACCCGTACGTCTGCCAGGTGGTCAGGAAGCCGGTCACCCCGTCCTGGCCGAGGACGCGCATCGAGTCCTTCATCAGCCCGGCGGTCAGCGCGAAGCACACGGCGGTGGCGGCGCCCAGGCAGCCGGCGCGGGCCTTGCCGACGGGGCGCCTCAGCCCGGCCGCGGCCAGCAGGACGGCGGCCCCGGCACAGGCGCCGAGCGCGGGCACCCAGCGGTCCATGGAGACGTGGATGTGACCGCTGTCCGGTGCCGCCGCCGCGAGCGCGATCCCCAGCCCGGCCACCACACCGCCCACGGCGAGCCACAGGCCCTGCGGCATCCGGTTGCCGGTGAAGAACGAGGCCAGCAGGAGGGCGAGGGGGAGTTCCAGCACGAACAGCGGCTGGACGAGGGAGAGCGGCCCGGTCGCCAGCGCCGCCGCCTGCCCGACCCCCGCGACGACCACGGCCAGCATGCCGCCGAGCCAGACCGGGCGGCGCAGCAGGTCGAGGACGAGCCCCGGACGGAAGCCCCGGGCCTGCGGCACCGTCAGCGCGGCCCGTCGTTGCAGCACCGTGGCCAGCGCGTTGCTGAACGCGGCGAGGAGGGCGAAGACCACCGGCAGCAGGAACTTCATGAACCGATCGTCACCCTGTTCCGCGCCGCCCGCGCGCCGCCTTGGCCGTCGTCCGTTCGTCGTCGTAGACGAGGAGCCCGTCGGGCCGCAGCCGTACGCCCGGGGTGGGGGAGTGGGGTGTCAGCCGGCCGTCGTGCCAGAGGTGGTCGGCGGGCACCCCGTGGGCGACGACGGCGACGTCCGCGATGATGCGGCGGTGACAGCGCCACCACAGCGACTCGGCGCACATCACGGCGGTGCGTTCGCGCGCCGCCCGCTCCAGCAGCTCGTCCATCGCGGCCAGGAACTCCGGGGTGCGGGTGTGGGCGGCGTAGCCCCGGAAGGAGGCGTTGCGCCACACGGTGTCCGGGGAGTCCGGCGGGGTGCGGCGGAATCCGCCCAGGCGCGGTTCCCACCGGTAGGCGATGCCCTCCTCCGGCATCCACCGGGCGAGCCGGTCGCGCAGCAGATCGGCGTCGCGGCGGCTGCCGGGGGCGGTGCGCACGTCGGTCACGGCCTCGACACCGGCCCCGCGCAGCAGCGCGGCCAGCGTCGCGCGGTCCGCGCTGCCGTGCCCGACGGTGACCAGAGGGGGCTGGGCCATGCCGTCCAGGTCCCCCCGCCGGCCCGGCCCATGCCACCGGCCGCCGCGTCGGGGCGGGGGCCGGTCAGGCGAAGGTGCGCCGGTAGGCGCGGGGGCTGACGCCCGTGGTGCGTTTGAAACGGTCCCGGAAGGCGGTGGGCGAGCCGAAGCCGACCTGCGCGGCGATGCGCTCCACCGTGTGCTCGGTGGTCTCCAGCAGGTGCTGCGCCTGGTGGACGCGGGCGCGGTGCAGCCACTGGAGCGGGGTGGTGCCGGTCTGCTCGCGGAAGCGGCGGATCAGGGTGCGGGTGCTCATCCCGGCGTGCGCGGCGATCTCGGCGAGGGTGAGGTCGCGGCCCAGGTTGTCGCGCAGCCAGTCGAGGAGGGGTTCCAGGGCGCCGCCCCGCGGGGTGGGCGGGTAGTCGTGGACGATGAACTGGGCCTGCCCGCCCTCGCGTTCGAGGGGCATGACGGAGAGCCGGGCGGCATGGGCGGCGACCGCCGAGCCGTGGTCGCGGCGGATCATGTACAGGCACAGGTCCAGTCCGGCGGCGGCCCCCGCCGAGGTGAGGATCTGCCCGTTGTCGACGTAGAGCACGTCCGGGTCCACCTCGACGGCCGGGTGGGCGCGGGCCAGCAGCCCGGCGGCGGCCCAGTGGGTGGTGGCCCGCAGTCCGTCGAGGAGCCCGGTGGCGGCCAGCGTGAAGGTGCCGGAGCAGATGGAGGCGATCCGGGTGCCCTCGGCGGCGGCCGTGCGCAGCGCCTCGTGGACGGCGGGCGAGGGTCCGTGGCCGGGCGTGGCCGTGCCGGGCACGATCACCGTGTCCGCGTCCCGCAGGCCCTCCAGCCCCCAGGGCGCCCGCAGGGTGAAGGCGCCTGCGGCGACCTCCGGGCGCTCGGCGCACACCCGGACCCGGTAGCCGGGCCGCCCGTCGGGGAGCCGGGTACGGGAGAAGACCTCGATCGGGGTGGACAGATCGAACGGGATCACGTGGTCCAGCGCGAGAACGGCGACGGTGTGCATGGCGCGAACCTACCCGCCCACAGGGGAGCGCCGGAGCCCTGGGTTCCCTCGATGTGCCTGGTCGTGGGCTTGTCACGGCGCGTGGCGTGATTTCGTCGGTCATCGGCATTCACGACAGGCGGGCTGAGGGCGGGCGAGCATGCCACTGGCCATCGGGGCACAGGCATTTGCCTACACCCTTTAGGTAGCCGCATAATCGGTGTCGGTGCCGGTGTCGGCACAGAGCGGCGGGAGGACGAGGATGGCGCGTGCGGGACTGACCACGGAACGCCTGGTGCGGGCGGGCGCGGAGCTGGCCGACGAGGTCGGCTTCGACCAGGTGACCGTCTCGGCCCTGGCCCGGCGCTTCGACGTCAAGGCCGCCAGCCTCTACTCCCACCTGCGCAACTCCCAGGATCTCAAGACCCGAATCGCCCTGCTGGCCCTCGCCGAACTCGCCGACCGGGCCGCCCTCGCGCTCGCCGGCCGCGCCGGCAAGGACGCCCTCGCCGCCTTCGCCGACGTCTACCGCGACTACGCGCGCGAGCACCCCGGCCGCTACGCCGCCGCACGGTTCCGGCTCGACCCCGAGACCGCCGCCGCCGGCGCGGGCGTCCGGCACGCCCAGATGACCCGCGCCATCCTGCGCGGCTACGACCTGGCCGAACCCGACCAGACCCACGCCGTACGGCTCCTCGGCAGCGTCTTCCACGGCTACGTCAGCCTCGAACTCTCCGGCGGCTTCGACCACAGCGCCCCCGACAGCGACACCAGTTGGGCGCGCGTCGTCGACGCGCTGGACGCCCTCCTGCGCAACTGGCCCGCCCCCTGACCGCACCCTCCCCGCACCCCAGACCCCCCGCACCACCACGGAGACGCCATGCGCGCCCACGACCACTGGACCACCACCCCGATCACCGCCGGGCTGCTGCGCGGCGCCCTCGACCTGGAAGTCACCGGACACGGCGTCCTCCCGCACCGGCTGCCCGCCCGCGCCCGTGCCCAGAACACCGACGGACAGCTCGCCATGGCCGAGTCCCAGCCCAGCGGCGTACGCCTGGCCTTCCGCACCCGGGCCACCGCCGTCGAACTGGACACCCTGCCCACCAAACGCGCCTACCCCGGCGCCCCGCCCCGTCCCGACGGCGTCTACGAACTGCTCGTCGACGGCCGCCCGGCCGGCCTCGGCACCGTGGCGGGCGGCAACACCCTCACCCTCGACCTGACCACCGGCGAGACCACCCTCACCCCCGGACCGGTCGGCACCCTGCGCTTCGACGGCCTCCCCGGGCACGCCAAGGACGTCGAGATCTGGCTGCCGCACAACGAGACCACCGAACTGGTCGCCCTGCGCACCGACGCCCCCGTCGAACCCGCCCCCGACCGCGGCCCGCGGGTGTGGCTGCACCACGGCAGCTCCATCAGCCACGGCTCCGACGCCGCGACCCCCACCACCATCTGGCCCGCCCTCGCCGCCTCGCTCGGCGGCGTGCACCTGATCAACCTCGGCTTCGGCGGCGGCGCCCTGCTGGACCCGTTCACCGCCCGCGCGCTGCGCGACACCCCCGCCGACCTGATCAGCCTCAAGCTGGGCATCAACCTGGTCAACGCCGACGTGATGCGCCTGCGCGCCTTCACGCCCGCCGTGCACGGCTTCCTCGACACGATCAGGGAGGGCCACCCGACCACGCCGCTGCTGGTCGTCTCCCCGATCCTGTGCCCCCTGCACGAGGACACGCCCGGCCCCAGCGCCCCGGACCTCGACGGCCTCGCCGACGGGCGGCTGCGCTTCGTGGCCCTGGGCGACCCGGCGGAACGCGCGAGCGGAAAGCTCACCCTCAACGCCATCCGCGACGAGCTGGCGCGCATCGTCGAGCAGCGCGCCGCCGACGATCCCCACCTCCACCACCTCGACGGCCGCGCCCTGTACGGCCCGGCCGACGCCGCCGAACTCCCCCTGCCCGACGGCCTCCACCCGGACGCCGCCACCCACCGCCGCATCGGCGAGCGCTTCGCCCGCCTGGCCTTCACCGGCGAGGGAGCCTTCGCGGCCTGAGCCGGGCGGGGGAGGCGGAAAACCAGGGGTGCCCACCACCCCCGCCCGCTACGGTCTCCCGCATGCCGGACGAGGACGGGTACTTCGCAGAGGGCGTCGCCGCACGCTACGACGAGACGCACGCGGACAGATCGGCGCCGGAAGCGGTGGACCCGGCGGTCGACCTGCTCGCCGGACTGGCCGGCGAGGGGCCCGCGCTCGAACTGGGCGTCGGCACCGGCCGCATCGCGCTGCCGCTGTCCCGTCGCGGTGTCCCGGTGCACGGCATCGACCTGTCCCGGGCGATGACCGCCCGGCTGCGCGCCAAACCCGGCGGCGACGCCGTCGCCGTCACCATCGGCGACTTCGCCACGACCCGGGTGCCGGGCACGTTCACCCTGGCCTACCTCGTCTTTAACACCATCAACAACCTGACCACGCAGGACGCCCAGGTGGAGTGCTTCCGCAACGCCGCCGCCCACCTCGCCCCCGGCGGCCGGTTCGTCGTCGAGGTGGGCGTGCCCCCGCTGCGGCTGCTGCCGCCGGGGCAGCGGGCGGTCCCCTTCCGCACCGAGGCCGACCACTGGGCGTTCGACACCATCGACACCGCCACCCAGGCGATGAGTTCGCACTACGTCACGCGGTCCGGCGGACACGTCACCCACGAGTCCATCCCGTTCCGGTACGTGTGGCCCTCCGAACTGGACCTGATGGCCCGGATCGCCGGACTGCGGCTGCGCGACCGGTGGGAGGGGTGGGCGCGGGAGCCGTTCACCCACGAGAGCCCCGGGCACGTCTCCGTCTGGGAGAAACCGGCCGGCTGAGCCCGCCCCGGCGAGGCCCGCCGGCTCAGCGGCGGGACAGGTACACGCCGAGCGCGCGGTGCAGCAGCCGGTTGAGCGGGTACTCCCACTCGCCGAGGTACTCGACGGCCTCACCGCCCGCCCCGATCTTGAACCGGAGCAGCCCGAGCAGCGGGTCGTCCGCGTCCAGACGGTCCCCGATACCGCGGAAGTCGTAGACGGACGCGCCCAGTTCGTGGGCGTCGGACATCATCCGCCACTGGAGGGCGTTGCTCGGCCGCACGTCGCGCCCCCGGCTCGTGGAGGCGCCGTAGGAGTACCAGACGTGGTCCCCGACGGTCAGCATCGTCGCCGCGGCCAGCACGTCCCCGTCGTGATGGGCGAGGTAGAGGCGCATGCGGTCCGGGTGCTCGGCGGTCAGCGCCGTCCACATCCGCCGGAAGTACGACAGCGGGCGCGGCGTGAACCGGTCCCGCTCCGCGGTCTCGACGTACAACTCGTGGAAGGCGCGCAGGTCCTCCTGGTCGCCGCGCACGACCTTGACCCCGGCCCGCTCCGCCTTCTTGATGTTGCGCCGCCACTGCTGGTTGAAGCCGCCCTGCACGTCCTCCAGCGACCGCCCGGCCAGCGGCACCCGGCACACGTGGCGCGGCTGGCCGGAGGCGAAGCCGTCCCCGCCGCCGTCCCCCGGCCGGCGCCAGCCCAGGGCCCGCAGCCGCCCGGCGATCCGGGCCGCGCCCGGGTCCTTCGCCGTGGGGGTGACGTCGCCCAGCCGGCGGACCCGGGGATCGGCGATGGCCGCCTTGACCGCGTCGGCGCTCCAGCACCGCGCCACCACCGGGGGCCCCATCCGCACCGCGAACGCCCCCTGCCCCTTCAGGTACGCCAGCATGGGCCGCAGCAGGCCGGCCAGGTCCACCGTCCCCCAGTGGAGGTCCGGGCCCTCGGGCAGATAGGCGAGGTACCGCTTGGGGCCGGGCAGCGGCAGCGGGCGCAGCAGCACCAGCCCGGCGCCGGTGAGGCGGCCCGCCCGGTCGAACCAGCCGAGGCTCTCCGCCCGCCACTCCGGCTTGACCTCGCCCCAGGCGGGGACCTGGAGGGGGCTGACGGAGGGCCGGTCCGCGATGAAGCGCAGGTGCTCCTCGCGGGTGATCGCCTTCAGCTCGTGGCTCATACGTGGTGCCCTCCGTGTCCGGTGATGTCCGATCCGCCTGGCGGCCGACGGACCCACCGCCCTCCACCCCCACCAGGGAATACCGGCCGCGGCGAAACCGCGCGGGCTACCGGCTGTTCGAGGGGGCCGTCCGGCCGAAGGCCCCCGGACGGCCCCCTCGGCGGGCGGGCGGGTGGGACGGACACCGACCGGGTCAGCGGGGGTCGAGCATGCCCTCGCGCAGGCGCCGCAGCAGCCGCGAGATCAGCCGGGACACGTGCATCTGCGAGACGCCGAGCCGTTCGCCGATCTCCTTCTGGGTGAGTTCCTCGACGAACCGCCAGTGGATGATCCGCCGGTCGCGCTCGCCCAGCCCGGCGATGATCGGCGCCAGGGCGTGGAAGTCGTCGACCAGCGCGAGCGTGGCGTCGTCGGCGCCGATGAAGTCCGCGAGGACCGACTCGCCGTCCTCGCTGTTGCCGATGGCCGCGTCCAGCGACGAGGAGTTGTAGCCGTTGGCCGCCAGCCGGGCCTCCACGACCTCGTCCTCCGGCAGGCTCATCAGCTCGGACAGCTCCCGGGTGGTGGGGTTGCGGCCCAGCCGGGAGCGGAGTTCCTCGGTGGCGCGGGCGAGGTGCACGCGCGCCTCCTGGAGCCGGCGCGGCACGTGCACCGCCCAGGAGGTGTCCCGGAAGAACCGCTTGATCTCGCCCACGATGTACGGCACCGCGAAGGAGGTGAACTCCACCTCGCGGGAGAGCTCGAACCGGTCGATCGCCTTGATCAGACCGATCATGCCGACCTGGACGATGTCCTCCATCTCCTCCGGACCGCGGCTGCGGAACCGGCCGGCCGCGAAGCGGACCAGGGACATGTTCATCTCGATCAGCGTGTTGCGCACGTACTGGTACTCGGCCGTGCCCTCCTCCAGCACCGCCAGCCGGTCGAAGAACCGCCGGGACAGCGCGCGGGCGTCACCGGGCGCCACCTTCGACGGATCGGCGATCTCCGGTACCACGGTGGTCACCCGGGTGGTGGTCACCTCTGTGCTCGCCTGCGCGGTCGTCGTCATCGTCTTCCCTCCCGATCCCGTCGGCGCTGTCACCGGCCGCCGACGACGCTGCGCCTACCCCGCCCGACCCCGGGCATGCCCCGCGTCCGCCGGCCCCGGCCCGCACGGATACGCCGGAGCGGGGGCGAAACGGAGAACAGACGGAGAACAGGCGGGGGGGCAAAGCGACGGAATCCGGACAAAAGGGGGAAGCTGGAAGGGGGTGCGCGCTCCGAGAAGGGAAGACGAGACATGTTCGAGGCTGACAACATCCGCGAGTGGCGTGGCCACGACGTCGTCGACAGCGAGGGCAAGAAGATCGGCAGCCTGGAGTCCATCTACGTGGACACGGCGACCGACCGGCCCGCGTTCGCCGCGGTCACCATCGGTATACCGACCCGTCGCCGGCTGGTCTTCGTCCCCCTGGACCGGTCCACCGTCGGACCGGGCTACCTGAAGGTGGTCTACGACCGTTCCCGGGTCAAGGACGCCCCCGGCATCGACATCGACGGAGAACTCTTCGCCGAGGCCGAGCGGGACGTCTTCACCCACTACGACCTGCCCTACGAGCAGGGCAGCCGGGGCGAACGCCGGCTCGCCCGCCGCTGACCCCGGCCCCTGATCCCCCGCCGGGGCGGCACGCCGGCCGCCCCGGCGAGGACAACGCCGAGGTCGGGCACGCGCGGCCCCGGGAACGCCCGCGTCCGTGACCATCCGTGCCGCCGGCCGGGGCACCCCGGCCGGCTACGTCGTACTCCGGCAACGACCACCGCCCCGTCACTGCCGTGCGCCGCCCCTGACCCGGCGGCCTCGGGCGGGCACCCTGGACGGCATGGCCCGCCTCCAGCACACCGTGACGCTCACGCCCCTGCCCCGGCCCTGGTTCGTCTCGCTGGTGGCCGCCTTCCACGATGTCGCGGAGAGCCTGGAGGCGGACGGGGAGCGGATGCGGCTGCCCGACGGGCGCCCGGCCGACCTGCTGCTGACCGAGGGCCGCCACCTGCGCCCCGGCGCCCGCTACCGGACCCCTGGCGAGGACGGTGTCCGCCCCGCCGACGGCGACCCGGTCGTCACCCTGACCGCCTGGGACCGGCGCCGGGAGACCGCGGTGGAGGCCGTCGTCGTCGAGGAGGACGGGGGACGCCGCACCGTGTTCGCCGGCGAGGCCGGGCTCCGCGCGGCCGACCGCCCCCGGGACGCGTGGCTCTCCGGGAGCCTCCGGTCGAGCGGCAAGGGCGCCCGGTACCTGGGCGGCGGGGCGGAGGCGCGCGTCGACCTCGACCGGTGGTGGTCGGCGGCGGCCGGCCGCGGCCCCCTCCTCGGCGGCCCGCCGTTGCGCGGGACCCTCACCCACGCGCTCGCCCACGCCACCGTGACCGTCGTGCCGCGCCCGGCCGACGACGGGGACTGGAGCGTGACCGTCCGGGTCCGCCTCCGGGGCCGCTCCTTCGCCCGCCCGCTGCTGCCCCTCGTCCTGCTCTTCCTGGGCCGCCGCCTGCGCACGGACTTCGCCGCCCGGCTCGACGACGCCGCCCGGGAGTGGAACGCACGGCTGCCCGCACTGCTCCGCCAGGACGCCGGCCGGCTCCGCGCCGACATCGCGGACGGACTCGTCACCGAGCCCGCCGAGTCGACGGAGCCCGCCGAGCCCACGGAGCCCGCCGGACCCGCGGAGTACAGCCCCGCCGAGGGAGTGGACCGGCGCGCGAGGGGCGCACGCGACACGTAAGTGAGCCCTATACGCGCCCCCTCGGCGGTACGGACAATGCGTCGAGACCGTGATCACGCGGCGGAGACTCGTCGTCGTCCACCCGCCGACTTCCGGGGAAAGCAGGTCGATCGCCGTGCTGTTGCGTCTGCCCACTACCGTGACCGAAGCTCAGGAGTGCCTGGCCGAGGGCGCCGTGCCCATCGGCGGAGCCACCCTCGTGTGGGCCACGTGGCAACGCGACGGCTTCCCGGAGCGCGCCGTCTCCCTGCGAGGTCTCCCCGAGGCCACCGCCGTCGAGGCGGACTCCCTCGGCGGTGCCGTCGTCCTGCACCGCATCGACGACCGCGTACCGGAGGTGCTGCGGCGCGCGGCGGCCTCCGTCGGCACCGGCGCCGTGCGCCGGACCGCGACCGTCGGCGGCAACATCGTCGGCAGCACCCTGCGCTGCCTGCTCCCCGCCGCCCTCGTGCTGGACGCCCGCCCCACCGTCCTCGCCCAGGACCGCGCCTACGAGACCGACCTGGCCGAACTCCTCGCCAAGCGGCACCTGCTGCTCAGCCTGCGCTGGCGCACCCCCCTGGCCAGCGGCTACCGCAAGGAGCCGGCCGAGGCCGGCGGACCGCCGCCCCTGGTCGTCGCCACCGCCGTGCACGAGGGCCCCGGGGGAGAGCGGGAACTGAGGATCGCCGTGCGCGAGGGGTACGACGTCGTCGGCGGCGCCGCCCCCTGCGACGAGGGCGCCGGCCAGGCCCTCGACGGCCTCGCGCGCACCGATGTCGGCGCGCTGCCGGCCGAGGCCCGGGACGTGGTCCGCGGTCAGGTCCGCGACGTCCTGGCGGGGCTCACCGGCCGCTGACACACCGGCCGGTGAGCCCCGCCAGGAGGCCCCCGGTCAGCCGTTCGCCAACTGGACCACCCGGTCCAGCCCCCCGTTGAACAGGTCGTGGTCCCCGACCGTCGGGCCCGACGAGGTGTACTGCCACATCGTGTGGAAGGACCATCCCGCGGGCAGCGGTCCCACCGTGGAGGCGTACCGGGCGATCCACAGCGGGTTCCTGTCGCCGAAGCCGCTGTAGTCCCCGGTGCACTGCTGCCACCAGTTGGTGGAGGTGTAGATCACCGCGTCCCGGCCGGTACGGACCTTGTACCGGTCGAGGAACGCGCGGATCCAGTCGACCATCTGATCGGCCGTGCGGCCGTAGCAGGTCGCGCCGTACGGGTTGTACTCGATGTCCAGGACGCCCGGAAGGGTGCTGCCGTCCTTGGACCAGCCGCCGCCGTTGTCGACGAAGTAGTCGGCCTGGGCGGCGCCGCCGGCGGTGTCCGGGGTCGCGAAGTGGTACGCACCCCGGACCATGCCGACGTCGTACGAGCCGTTGTACTGCTGGGCGTAGTAGGGGTTGCGGTAGGACGTCCCCTCGGTGGCCTTCACATAGGCCCATTTGACTCCGCTGTTCCAGAGGGTCGTCCAGGCGACGTTGCCCTGGTGGCTGGAGACGTCGACACCCTCGGTCTGGACGACCCGGGTGCCGGCGGCGGGCCGCCCCCGTACCCCTTCGTGGGCGAGGACACCCCCGCCCATCGAGGCGGTACCGCGTACCGACGGCCCGTCGTCACCGCCGGCCGAGGCCGGAGCGGCGGCCAGGGACGGGAGGAGGAGCGACGCGGCGAGAACGATGCCTGCCCTGAGCAGGCGTGAGTGGCTGGAGGCCACGGCTATGGGTCTGCGCATGCCCTCATGCATGCCGCCGCCCGGCCCCCGTCCACCGCCCAGTCCCCCGGACGGCCGCACACCTCTCCCCGAAAGGGGGAGGAGAGCACCTCGAACGGGATGTTCCGCTCCGCACCCGCCGTACATCGTGTACCCCCACGTCCACGCCAGAACGCCTGTATCACATCGCTGAGTTCGAGTAGTGGAATTCGAAGGAAATTCGCTCCTGCGCGGGGTCTCCGGCTGGTGCGGCCTCCAGACCGGGAGCGAGAACTAGCATGAACCGCATCCCCCGCCGGAGTGATCACCACGCGTCCGGCGGGACGTCTCCGACCCGCGGCCGACGCCCGTCGGCCGGCCCCCTTCCCCGCTCTCAAGGACCAGAGGGACCGCGGAATGTCAGTGTCTGCACCGCCCAGCCCACCCCGGACCACCCGGCCGCGCCGGCCGGCCCCGGCGCTCCCGCTCGCCGTGCCGGTCATCGCCGCCGCGGCGGCCGGCGCCGCGTGGGCGGTGGCGCCCGAGGCGGCCCGGGGCTGGACCGCGGCCGTCGCCCTGGTCGCCTGGGTCTGCGTCGTCACCGCCGTCGTCACCGGCCACCTCCTGGTCCGCAGGGCCCGCCGCACCGCCGCCGAACAGGCCGCCGAGACCAGCGCCCTGCGCGCCCGCATGGCCCACGAGAACGCCGGCTGCCTCCACCTGGTCAACGTCGTGCTCCCCGACATCGCCCGCCGGCTGCGCGACGGCGCCGGCGCCGACGAGGCCGTGGCGGGCGCGACCCCCGTCGCCGGTTCCCACCTGCACCAGGCCGCCCGCGGCTTCGCCGCCCAACTCGACGAGGCCGTACGCCACGCCGCCGACGCCGAGGCCCGCCACCAGCGCGCCCAGCACGAGCTGCACCGCCTCGGCACCGGCCTGGACCAGCTCGGCGGCACCCTCCTGCCCACCGCCGTCGGCCGACTGCGCGAGGGCACCTCCGCCGACCACGTCCTCGCCGAACTGGAGTGGCCCGAGAGCCCGCCCCTGCGCACCCTCGGCGAGCGCTTCGTCCGCGAACTCGCCCTCAGCGAGCGCCGCACCGCCGCCGCCCAGGCCGCCTCCGCCAAATCCCTCAGCCGCGTCCAGGCCAAGGCCGTCAGCATGCTCGCCGACCTCAGGGAGATGCAGGACCGCCACGGCGAGGACGTTCTCGGCGACCTGCTGCGCCTGGACCACGCCACCTCCCAGCTCGGCCTCATCACCGACCGGCTCGCCCTCCTGATGGGCGGACGCTCCAGCCGCGCCTGGAACAGGCCGATCGTCATGGAGAGCATCCTGCGCGGCGCCGTCGGCCGCATCGCCGCCTACCAGCGGGTCCGCATGCACTGCTCCACCACCGCCGCCATCTCCGGGTACGCCGCCGAGGGCGTCATGCACCTGCTGGCCGAACTCATGGACAACGCCGCCAACTTCTCGCCCCCCATCGACGAGGTCCACGTCTACGTGGAGGAACGTACCGCCGGGATCGTCGTCACCATCGAGGACAGCGGGCTCAAGATGGCCGACGCCGCCATGCGCCACGCCGAGGAGGCGGTCTCCGGACGCAGCACCGACCTGGCCCTTCTCCAGGGCACCCGCCTCGGACTCGCCGTGGTCGGACGCCTCGCCGCCAAGTACCGCATCGGCGTGAGCTACCGGCCCTCCTCCCGCGGCGGCACCGGCGTCGTCGTCCTGCTGCCGCCCCAGCTCCTCGCCCAGCAGCGCGAACCCGTCCCGCACACCAGGGCCACCCGCCCCGCCCCGGCCCCCGCCACCCCCGGACCCGCGCCCACCGCCGAGACCCCCGCCCCCGCCCGGCGCATCCCGGAGGCCCGGCACGCCCTGCGTACCGAACCGGCCGAGCGCCCGGCCAGGCGAGCGGCGGCGGCCACCCGGAACGGACTGCCCGTCCGCGCCCCCGGCCGCACCATGGCCCAGGCCGAACGCGAACGCCACGACCAGCACCTCTCCCGCACCGACGGCCCGGCGGCACAGGAGCCCGCCGCACCCCGCGACGCCGGAACCAGCTTCGGGGCCTTCCACCGAGGCCGTCGCGCCGGAGCGGCCGGCCCCACCACCGGCGGGGCCGCGGACACCGATCCGCCGGCCCCGGCGTAGGGCACCGCCGGCACGACGCATCCCCCCACGGCGCCCGTGCCCCGGCGCCCCTCGCCCTTCCCGCTCGTGAGATTGGAGGAAGGGGCCGGTGACCACAGATCCGGGAGCCACCGGCCCACCACCCGCCATGCAGACCACCGACAACAGCCTCACCTGGCTCCTGCAGAACCTCCTGGACCGCACCCCCGGCACCCGCCACGCCCTGGTCCTCTCCCGCGACGGCCTCAAGCTGTGCTGGACCGAACACCTCACCCTGGACCGGGCCGACCAGCTCTCCGCCATCTGCTCCGGCATCCAGGCCCTCGCCCAGGGCGCCTCCGTCGAGTTCGGCAACGGCTCCGGCGGCGTCCGGCACTCGATGACCGAGTTCCACGGCGGACTCCTCTTCATCATCGAGGCCGGCCAGGGCGCCCACCTCGCCGTCGTCGCCGCCGAGGACGCCGACCCCGGCGTCGTCGGCCACCAGATGACCGAGATGGTCGAGCAGATCGGCGAACACCTGCGGGCCGAACCGCGCCACGCCGCCGTCCCCGGGAGCACCACGTCGTGACACGCAAGCCCGTGGACACCGGCGCCCCCGACCGGCTCTACACCGTCACGGGCGGACGCAGCCGCGCCGACGACTCCTTCGACCTGGTCACCCTCGTGGTCAGCGAGTGCGAGCCGACGGCCGGGATGCAGTCGGAACACGTCAGAATCCTCGACCTGTGCCGGCACCCCACGGCCCTCGTCGAACTCGCCGCGGAACTGGCCCTGCCCATCACCGTGGTCCGCATCCTCCTCGGCGACCTCCACGCCACCGGCAAGATCACCGCCCGCCACCCCCGACTGGGGCAGTCCGCCGCCGCGCACCCCGATACCACCCTTCTCCAGGAGGTGCTCCATGGGCTCCGCAACCTCTGAAGCCTCCGCGCTGCCCGCCACCCGCACGCCCCTGGGCGACGCCGCCGAGACCGGCCTCAAGATCGTCGTCGTGGGCGGGTTCGGCGTCGGCAAGACCACCCTGGTCCGCTCGGTCAGCGAGATCCGGCCGCTCAACACCGAAGAGGTGATGACACAGGCCGGGATCGGCGTCGACGACCTCGGCGGGGTCGCCGCGAAGACCACCACCACCGTCGCCTTCGACTTCGGCCGGATCAGCCTCAACGAGCGCCTGGTGCTCTACCTGTTCGGCGCCCCCGGCCAGGAGCGGTTCTGGTTCCTGTGGGACCGGCTCTTCACCGGCACGCTCGGCGCCGTCGTCCTCGTCGACACCCGGCGCATGGACGACTCCTGGTACGCGATAGACCGCCTCGAACACCACGGCACGCCGTTCGTGGTCGCCGTCAACCGGTTCGACGAGGACACCGCCGCCCACTCCCTGGACGAGATCCGCCAGGCGCTCGCGCTGCCCGAAGGGGTCCCGCTGATCGAGTGCGACGCCCGGGTACGGACGTCGGGCAAACACGTCCTGGTCACCCTCGTGGACCACCTCTACCACATGGCTCTGGCCCAGGAGAGCGCCTCGTGACCGACATCGACCCCGCCCCGGACACCCTCACCGCGCCCGGCTGCCCCGCGTACCCCGACGCCGTGCCGCTGGCCGGACTGGAGTACCAGCAGACGCCGTCCGAGCTGTACCGCAGCCTGCGCCGGCGGCACGGCCCCGTCGCCCCCGTGCTGCTCGACGGGGACATCCCGGCCTGGCTGGTCCTCGGCTACACCGAGGTCACCTACGTCACCAGCCACGACGACCTGTTCGCCCGGGACTCCCGGCGCTGGAACCAGTGGCACGCCATCCCCGCGGACTGGCCGCTCCTGCCCTACGTCGGACACCAGCCCTCCGTCCTGTTCGCCGAGGGCGAGGAACACCGGCGCCGGGCCGGGGTGATCACCCAGGCGCTCGCGGGCATCGACCAGTTCGAACTGGCCCGGGACTGCCGCCAACTCGCCGGCCGGCTCATCGCCGGCTTCGCCGGCAGCGGCCGGGCCGAGCTGATGAGCGGGTACGCGCACGCCCTGCCGATGCGCGCCGCGGTGCGCTTCTGCGGCATGCCGGACGGCAGCCCCGAGACCCAGGGCCTCGTCGAGGACCTGCGGATCTCGCTCGACGCCGCGGAGGGCGACGACCCGGTCGCCGCGTACACCCGGGTCGGCGAGCGCATCCACCGGCTGGTCCGGGAGAAACGGGAGCGTCCCGGACCGGACGTCACCTCGCGGATGCTGACGCACCCGGCCGGGCTGAGCGACGAGGAGACCGTCCAGGACCTCATCTCGGTCATCGCCGCCGCCCAGCAGCCCACCGCGAACTGGATCGGCAACACCCTGCGGCTCCTGCTCACCGACGAGCGCTTCGCCGTGAACGTCTCCGGCGGACGGCTCAGCGTCGGCGAGGCCCTGAACGAGGTGCTGTGGCTGGACACCCCCACCCAGAACTTCATCGGACGCTGGGCCGTCCACGACACCCAGCTCGGCGGCCGTCAGATCCGGGCCGGCGACTGCCTCGTCCTCGGCCTGGCCGCGGCCAACACCGACCCGCAGATCTGGCCCGAGGCCCACGTCGGCGCCGAGAACTCGGCCCACCTCTCCTTCAGCAACGGCGAGCACCGCTGCCCGTACCCGGCGCCGCTGCTCGCCGACGTCATCGCCCGCACCGCGATCGAGACACTGCTGGAGCGGCTGCCCGACCTGGTGCTGGAGGTGGAGCCCGGCGAGCTGACCTGGCGGCCCTCCATCTGGATGCGCGGACTGAACGACCTGCCGGTCCTCTTCACCCCGGTGGCGCCCTGACCGGCGCCGCGCGCCGGATCAGACGGCGGGCGTGAAGCGCACCGGCAGCGACCGCGGCCCCCGGGTGAACACGCCCTCCTCCACCGGGTCGAAGCCGTCGGCGGGCCGCAGGCCGGGCATGGCGTCCAGGAGTCGGCCGACCCCGATCTCCACCTCCGCCTTGGCCAGCAGCGCGCCGACGCAGAAGTGGCGGCCGAGTGCGAAGGCCAGGTGGTCGGCGGCGGCCGAGAAGGCGGTCGACGAGGTGAGGTCGTCGCGGAGGATGTCGAAGCGGTCCGGGTCCCGGTATCGGCTCTCGTCCCGGTTGGCCGCCCCGATCAGGCAGGTGACGGTGGCGCCGGCGGGTATCGTGCCGCCGCTCAGCGTCACGTCGGCCGCCGCCTGGCGCATGATCATGTGCACCGGCGGGGTGTACCGCAGGGTCTCCGCGAAGGCGCGGGCGATTAGCGAGCGGTCCTCCCGTACGGCCGCCAGTTGCTCGGGGTGGGCCAGCAGGTTGGCGAAGATGCCGGCTATCGCCTTGTCGGTGGTCTCGCCGCCCGCCGCGAGCAGCAGGCTGCAGAACGCCTTGATGTCCTCGTCGCTCATCCGCACCCCGTCGACCTCGGCGGCGCAGAGGGTGGACAGCAGGTCGTCGCCCGGGTTCTCCCGGCGCTCCCGGATGATCGGGATCATGTACTCGGCGAACTCCACCCGGGTGCGCGCACCCTCCTCGGCCACCACCGGATCGCCCGAGAGGTTGCCGAGGAAGGCGATGACCGAGGTGTACCAGCGGTGGAAGCGGTCGTGGTCGGCCTTGTCCAGGCCCAGCATGTCCGCGATGACGTCGACCGGCAGGCGGGTGGCGAAGTCGGCCACCAGCTCGGCGCGGCCCGTGTGCCGGAACGCGTCGATCAGCTCCCGCGCGTTGCGCTCGATCACCGGGAGGAACTTCTCCCGCAGCTCCGCGCCGCGGAAGGCGGGGGCGATCAGCGCCCGCCGCACCGCGTGCTCCCGGCCGCTCATCTGGAGGATCGTCCGGCCGTGGACCGGCTCGATCTGCCAGTCGTAGTTGTCGGTGGTGAACCGCCCCTCCCGGTCCTTGAAGACGCGCTCCACGTCCTCGTAGCGGGAGACGATCCAGCTCCGGGTGGCCTCGTGCCAGAGGAGCGGGGCGGTCTCCCGCATCACCCGGTAGGCCGGGTAGGGGTCGGCGGCGAACTCGGGGGAGAGGATGTCGGGGACCTGCTGCGCAGTGGACATGGGGGCTCCTCGGTCGGCAACGTCCTTTTCGGACAAGGCTATTGACGAACCGTCGAACTCGACAGACCCCGTCCCCCGAGCCGGCTCAGCCCCGGATGTCGAACTCCGCCCGCACCGCGAGCAGCTCCGAGACGTCCGTGCCGGGGGCCAGCTCGCGCGGCGCCTCACCCCGGCAAAACAGCCGGGCCGGCCGCTCCCCGCCGAGTCCGGCGCGGCCGTCGGCGACCCGCAGCCAGCTCCCCTCGCGCAGGCCGAGCACGGGGACGTCGTTCTCCTCCAGGAACTCCGTCAGCCGCTCCTCGCGCGTCTCTCCCTTGTGGGTGGAGTCCGGGTCCGGGTCGAGGTAGTGCGGGTTGATCTGGAAGGGGACCAGCCCGAGCGCCGCGAAGGACGGCGGCTGCACGATCGGCATGTCGTTGGTGGTGCGCAGTGAGGGCGCCGCCATGTTGGTCCCCGCGCTCGCGCCCATGTACGGCAGCCCGCCCCGCACGGCCTCGGCCAGCGCCTCCCGCAGACCGGTGCGGTACAGCGCGCAGAGCAGCCGGAAGGAGTTGCCGCCGCCGACGAACACCGCGTCCGCCGCCCCGAGCGCGGCGAGCGGGTCGCCGTCCTCGTGCACGCCCCGCACCTCGATGCCGCTCGGGGCGAGCGCCCCGCGCACCCGGGCGGTGTAGGTGTCGTGGTCGGCGAGGGCGTACGGCACGAAGGCCAGCCGCGCCCCCTCGGGCAGGAAGCCGGTCACGGTGGCGAGGGCGTGTTCCAGGTAGCCGCGGCCGTACTGGGTGGAGTTGGACAGGAGCAGCAGTCTCACGGGGTGGTCCTCATCGGGTGGGTCGGTCTGTCAGGCCGTGCGGGAGCGGGGGCGGCGGTGGTGCTGCGGCGGCTGGGTCAGGCGCTGTTCCAGCAGGCGTACGGCACGGCGCAGGACGTCGAGCCGGTCCTCGGGGCCCTGGGGGAAGCGCTCCCCGGGCCCGCCCAGGCTGAGGCTGCCGTACGGCTCGGAGCCGAGGAAGACGGGCATCGCCACGGTGCCGATCCCGGCGTCGTACTCGCCGACCGTCCAGGCGTGGCCGTTCGCCCGCACCGTGCGGAACTCGCGCTCCAACTCGTCGGGGTCGGTGACGGTCCGCTCGGTGAAGCGGGCCATCGGCCGGCCGCGGAAGAGCCGGTGCCGCTGCTCGTCGGGGAGGAAGGCGTAGAACGACTTGCTGGTCGCCCCGGCGTGCGCCGGGTACAACTCGCCGACCAGCGGGTAGTACCGCAGCGGTCCCTCCTCGCCCTCGACCGCCGCCACGCACCGCATGTGGAAGCTGTCGGGCAGGCAGAACAGCACCGTGTCGCCGGTGGCCGCGCGCAGCTCCTGGAGGACCGGCTCGGCCAGCATCTCCAGGGTCCCCGAGCGCTCCCAGAGCCGGCCGAGCCGCAGCGCGGCCGGGCCGATGCGGTAGCGGCGGGTCGCCGGGTCGGAGACGAGGAAGCCGCGGCCCGCGAGGGTCGACAGCAGGCGCTGGGCGACCGAGGTGTCCCAGCCGAACTCCCCGGCGATCTCCGTCACGCCCCAGTCGGGCCGCGAGCGCTCGAACGCCAGCAGGACCAGCAGGGCGCGGTCGACGGTCTGCAGGGCCCCCGCCGGGGTCCTGCGGTCCGCGGGATGCGCGGTCATGGCGGCTCCTTCCGTCCCGGACGTACGCCACTGCCCCGTCCATCTCGCCATGCAGACATGAATTGCAGATAACGGGAAACAGTTGCGCAGCACCTTAACGGGTCCCGAACCTGCTTGTCAGCACCGCCCCCGGTGCGGATCAGGAGAACTGCCCCATGTTGAAGTACGTCCTGGATCTCGTGGATCTGCTCGACGATCCCGACGTCGACGGCAAGCGCGTCGCCGCCCACCTCGACACCCTCGCGGGGCCGGAGGGCTCCGGCGCCCAGGTCACCACCGTCACCGGCGAGCGCGGCTCCACGGACTTCGTGCTGGTACGCGTCCCGGGCCGCAACGGACGCGCGAGCGGCGGCACCGCCCGCACCCTCGGCGTGGTCGGCCGCCTCGGCGGCATCGGTGCCCGCCCCCAGGCGCTCGGTCTGGTCTCCGACGCCGACGGCGCCGTCGCCGCCCTCGCCACCGCCGCCAAGCTGCTCGACATGCGCCGTCGCGGCGACGTCCTGGAGGGCGACGTGGTCGTCGCCACGCACATCTGCCCGGACGCCCCCACCGCGCCGCACGACCCGGTGCCCTTCATGGACTCCCCGGTCGACATCGCCACCATGAACCGGCACGAGGTCACCGCCGACATGGAGGCGGTGCTCTCCATCGACACCACCAAGGGCAACCGGATCATCAACCACAAGGGCCTCGCCCTGTCGCCCACCGTGAAGGAGGGCTGGGTGCTCAGGGTCGGCGAGCGGCTGGGGGAGCTGCTCGCGGTGGTGACCGGTGAGCCGTTGGTCACGTACCCGGTGACCACCCAGGACATCACCCCGTACGGTAACGGTGTACATCACATCAATTCGATCCTCCAGCCGGCCACGGCGACCGCGTCCCCGGTCGTCGGCCTCGCGATCACCTCCGCGGCGGCGGTCCCCGGCTGCCAGACGGGCGCGAGCCACGAGACGGACATCGCGGCGGCGGCCCGGTTCGCCGTCGAGACCGCCAAGGCGTACGGCGGCGGCCTCCTCGACTTCCACGACGCCGTGGAGTTCGACGCGCTGGTGAGCCGCTACGGCTCACTGGCCCACCTCCAGACCTTCGGCCGCGTCCCCAAGGAGTCGTGATCGTGACTCGGCACGAGAACACCACCGCGCCCGAGGGCGGCGCGAGAGCCGTCGGCAGCGACGACTACGCCCTCTCCCGGGTCCCGCGCGACCAGCGCCTCGGCTTCTGGACCATGCTGCTCCAGTGGCTCGCCCAGTCGGGCTCGATCTCCCAGTTCACCCTGGGCGCCACCATCGGCGTCGGCATGTCCTTCGGGGACGCCTTCCTCGCCTTCACCCTCGGCGCGGTGATCCTGGAGGTCGTGATCTTCGCCATCGGCCTGGCCGGTATGCGCGAGGGCCTGGCGACCCCGCTGCTCACCCGCTGGGTCGGCTTCGGCCGCAACGGCTCGGCCCTGGTCAGCCTGGTCATCGCCATCAGCCTCGTCGGCTGGTTCGGCGTCCAGAACACGATCTTCGGTGACAGCGTCTCCGCGCTCGTCGGCGGCCCGTCCTGGATGTGGTGCGCCATCGCGGGCTTCGCCATCACGGTCCTGGTCATCTTCGGCTTCCGGTACATGGCCGTCTTCGCCAAGATCGTCACCCCGCTCTTCTTCGCCATGGTCGCCTGGTCGGTCACGGACGCGCTGAGCGACCACTCGCTCTCCGAGCTGATCCACTCCCCGGCCCCCGGCCAGGCCATCCCGCTCTCGGTCGCCGCGACCGCCATCGCCGGCGGCTACATGACCGGCGCGATCGTCTCCCCGGAGATGACCCGCTACAACAGCAGGAGCAGCCACGTCTTCCTGCAGAGTGCCTCGTCGATGATCCTCTCCGAGTACATCGTCGGCCTCACCGGCGTCCTGCTCGGCCACATGGTCGGCAGCGGCCAGGTCTCCCAGATCGTCCTGTCGACCTCGGGCGTCTTCGGCGTCCTCGTCGTCCTGATGTCCACCGCGAAGATCAACGACTGGAACCTGTACGGCTCCTCCCTCGGCGTCGTCAACTTCTTCCAGGTCGTCTTCGGCAAGCGCCTGCACCGCGGCGCCGTCACCATCGTCCTCGGCATCGCCGGCACCCTGCTCTCCGCGGTCGGCATCATGACCCACTTCACCGACTTCCTCTCGGTGCTGGGCGTGGCCATCCCGCCCATCGGCGGAATCATCGTCGCCGAGTACTGGGTGGTGCGCCGCATGCGCGCCCCGCTGGACGCCACCCGCGAGGCCGGCACCCTGCCCGCCACGTCGCCGACCTGGGTGCCGATGTCCCTGGTCATCTGGGCCGCCGCCTTCTGCGTCGGCAAGTTCTACGACGGCGGCATCCCCGCCCTCAACTCCCTGCTGACCGCCTTCGTCCTGTACTGCGTCCTCGGCTTCGCGGGCCTGGTCAGGACCTACGGCACCTCGACCCTCGACGACGACGGCACCGCCGGCCCGGACCCGGCCGCCGCCCCCGGCACGGCCACCGTAGGAGCACCATGAGCACCACCGCACCCGCCCCCGTCACCGCCTCCGAGGAGGCGCAGCGCGAGGTCGTCGAGTTGTGCGCCGAACTGATCCGCTTCGACACCTCCAACCCCACCGGCGACGAGCGGGACTGCGCCGACTGGGTCGTGGCCCGCCTCGCCGAGGCCGGCATCGCCTCCGAACTGGTCGAGAGCGCCCCCGGCCGCGCCAACGTCGTCGCCCGCATCGCCGGCGCGGACCCGGACCGCGGCGCCCTGCTCGTCCACGGCCACCTCGACGTGGTCCCCGCCGACCCCGCCGAATGGCGGGTCCCGCCCTTCTCCGGCGAGATCCGCGACGGGTACCTGTGGGGCCGCGGCGCCATCGACATGAAGGACACGGTGGCCGTCATGCTGGCCACCGCCCGGCACTTCGCCCGCACCGGCACCCGGCCCACCCGCGACCTCGTCCTCGCCTTCCTCGCCGACGAGGAGGCGGGCGGCGCGTACGGCGCCCACTGGCTGGTCGAGCACCGGCCCGACCTCTTCGCCGGGGTCACCGAGGCCATCGGCGAGGGCGGCGGCTTCAGCTACGCCCTCGACGAGCGCCGGCGCCTGTACCCCATCGAGAACGCCCAGCGCGGGATGGCCTGGATGGAGCTGACGGCCACCGGCCGGGCCGGGCACGGCTCCTCCCCGAACGACGAGAACGCCGTCACCGACCTCGCCGAGTCCCTCACCCGCATCGGCCGCCACACCTTCCCCGTCCGCCTGATCGAACCCGTACGCGCCCTGCTCACGGAGGCCGCCCGCCTCCAGGGCGTCGACGTCGACCTGGACACCGAGGACCCGGACGCCCTCGACGCCGAACTGGCCAAGCTCGGCCACGTCGCCGACTTCACGCAGGTCGTGCTCCGCAACTCGGCCAACCCGACCATGTTCTCGGCTGGCTACCAGACCAACGTCATCCCCGGCAAGGCCACCGCCCGCGTCGACGGCCGCTTCCTGCCCGGACACGAACAGGAACTGACCGACACCATCGACGCCCTGCTCGCCCCCTCCGTCACCCGCCGCTGGGTCAACCACGACATCGCCATGGAGACCGCCTTCGAGGGCCCCCTCGTCGACGCCATGTGCGACGCGGTGCGCGCCGAGGACCCGGACGGGCACCCGGTGCCCTACTGCAACCCGGGCGGCACCGACGCCAAGGCGTTCACCAAGCTCGGTATCCGCTGCTTCGGCTTCAAGGGCCTCAGGCTGCCGCACGACCTGGACTACGGCCGGCTCTTCCACGGCGTCGACGAGCGGGTCCCGCTGGAGGGGCTGCGCTTCGGCGTACGGGTCATGACCCGGCTCTGGCAGAGCTGCTGACCAGGGACGACGCCACGCCCCCGGCCCGGGAATGCGGGACCGGCCGGCGGCGTTGACCACCCCGTCCGGCGCCGCGCAAACCGGCACCGAGGCCCGCGCACCGGACGGGAAGGAGCACTCATGCCCCGCAGCACCGCACGCCCAATCGTCCGGCTGAGGTCGACCGCCGGGACCGGCGTCACCTACGTGACGCGCAAGAACCGGCTCACCCACCCCGACCGGCTCGTCCTCACCAAGTACGACCCGGTGGCGGACGCGCACGTCCCCTTCCGCGAGGAACGCTGACCCGCGCCGCCCGCCCCGTACACCGGCCCGGCCCCGCACCACGGGGCCGGGCCGGACCCGTCCCCGGGGGCCCGCGCCGGGACCCGGAGCGCCGCCTGGCACACTGCACGGGCGCCACCGCACCCCGGACCAGGAGGCCCCCGCCATGACCGAGCAGTTCGCGGCCCGCGCCGCCGGGTACGAGCGGCGCTTCAGCGCGGTCTTCGAGGAGTTCTTCGACACCCTCGGCACCACCCTGGACGCCCCCGCCTTCAGCCGCTTCACCCCCGAGTGCCTGGAGCTGCTGCGCGACCTCTCCCTGCGCGGCGGCAAGCGGATGCGGGTCGTCCTGCTGCACGAGGCCGCCCGCCTGGTCACCGACGCCCCCGTCGACGGACTCGACGCCGCCGCGCTCAGCATCGAACTGCTCCAGACCCACGGCCTGGTCCACGACGACCTCATCGACGACGGCGCCACCCGCCGCGGCGGCCCCTCCACCTACCACGCCTACCGCGCGCGGTACCCCGACCACCCCCGCGCCGCGCTCGGCCTCACCGTCCTCGCCGGGGACCTCGCCCTCGCCCTCTCCCTGCGCGTCCTGCTCGACGCCGACCTCCCCGCCGAGCTGCGCCGGGCCATGGCCGAGGTGCAGACCCGGGCCGCCGCCGACACCTTCGTCGGCCAGATCACCGACCTGGAACGGGACTTCACCGGCCCCGTCTCCGAGGACGTCCTCCACCAGGTGGCCGACCACAAGACGGCCCGCTACTCCGTCCTCGCCCCGCTGCGCCTCGGCCTCCTCGCCGCGGGCACCGACCCGGCCCCGTACGAGGAGGAACTGCGCGCCTACGCGCGCCTCGTCGGCATCTGCGGCCAGATGCGCGACGACCACCTCGACCTCTTCGGCGACGCGGCCGTGCTCGGCAAGCCGACCGGCGCCGACCTCCGCGAGGGCCGGCGCAGCTACACCGTCGTCCGCCTGCTGGAGGCCGCGAGCGGCACCGGACGCCGGGTGGTCGAGGACGCCCTCGGCGACCCGCACTGCACCCCGGAGACGGTCGCCGCCGTCCGCGAGATCGGCGAACGCCTCGGGGTCGGCGCCGCGATGGAACGCGAGATGCGCCGGCACGCCGAGCGGGCCCGCGCCCTCGCCGCCGGCTGGCGCCCGCGCTGGCGCGAGGACGCCGTCGCCTTCTTCGAGAACGTGCCGCTGTGGAGCGTCGAACGCACCCGCTGACCGGGGAGCCTCACCCGGCGGCGGCCGGTACGGGCGCCTCCGCGCCGGTGAGCAGGAGCGCCGCCGCCCCCTCCAGCCTGCGCCGCAGCTCCGCCGTGTCCGGAGCGAGGGCACCGACCAGCACCCCGCCGCCCAGCTCCATCACGGCGGTGCCCGGACCGGCGAGCGCGCCGCCCGCCCGCTCCGCGCGGACCGCGCCCGGGTCGACGACCAGCAAGGTCCCGGCCGTACGGTGCCCGCCGGTGACCGCCGGCCCGTCCCACCCCGGCGCCCCGGGACCCACCGCCAGCTCCTGGTCGTGGAGCGGGCCGGCCGGGGTCTCCACGCGGACCCGCTGCCGGTAGCGGCCCGGCGCCTCCCCGTGCCGGCCGAACAGCACCTCCTCGCGCACCACGAGCCGGGCCCCCTCCGCCAGCGCGATCCGCACATCGGTGCGGTGCCGGCAGCCCCGCCCGGCGATCACCAGCTCGGGCAGCCAGGCCAGGCACGCCCCGGCGCCGACCCGCACCCGCACGTCGAGCCGGGACTCCTCGCCGTACGTCCCCGGCAGCAGCAGGGTCGGCGCGATCTCGCCCAGCACCAGCGCGCTGCCCGCCCCGACCCGCACCTCCAGACGGAGCAGGTCGCCGCCGAGCGGGCCCGCCGCCCCGGCCGCCAGATGGACGCGGGCGGGCTCGGCGCACCGGCCGGCCCAGTCGGTGACCGGCGTGGGGGCGAGCGGGGCGGTGGTGCGCAGCATCAGGGGCCACCCCGAGCGCAGCACCGAGACGCGGGTGCCCGCCCGGCCCGGTGCACGGGCGGGGGCGCGTTCGGTGGCCAGCAGGGCCGTCGCGGCGGTCACGGCCGTCCCCTCAGCCGCCCTCGGCCAGGCGTTCGCGCACCCAGGTCGTGACCTCCCGCGCGGAGGGGTCCTCGACGAGGGAGAGGAAGCGCACGGGCCGGTCGCCGCGCTTCTCCTCGGCGTCCCGCGCCATCACCGACAGATCGGCGCCCACCTGCCGGGCGAGGTCCGTCTTGTTGACGACGAGCAGATCGGAGGCGATGACACCGGGGCCGCCCTTGCGGGGCACCTTGTCGCCGCCGGAGACGTCCACCACGAAGATCTGGTGGTGCACCAGCCCGTGGCTGAAGGTGGCGGTGAGGTTGTCCCCGCCGCTCTCCACGAGGACCAGGTCCAGCGGCGGCAGGCTCCGCTCCAGGTCCTCCACGGCCTCCAGGTTGGCGGAGATGTCGTCGCGGATCGCGGTGTGCGGACAGCAGCCGGTCTCCACCGCCCGGACCCGCTCGGCGGGCAGCACCCCGTTGCGCAGCAGGAAGTCGGCGTCCTCGGTGGTGTAGATGTCGTTGGTGACCACGGCCAGTCGGGTCTCGCCGGCCAGGGACCGGCAGAGCGCCGCCACCAGCGCGGTCTTGCCCGAGCCGACCGGCCCGCCGAGGCCGATGCGCAGCGGGCGCCCCGGGGTCCGCGGCAGCCGGCCGGCGGCGGTGGGCGCCGCGTGGTCGTGCGGGCGCCCGCCCCCGGCGGACACTTCCTCCCTCTCGTGCGGATCAGGACGCAAAGAGACGCACCTCCCAGGTGGCGTGGAGTTCGGCGGCGATGTCGAGCAGCGGAGCGCCGTACGAGGGGAGCCGGGCGGCCGGGGTGTCCGCCTCGCCGGCGGCCCGGACGGCGAGCCGGTCCAGTTCCGGCACCAGCCCGGCGAGGACCGCGTGCACGGCGAACGGGTCGAGGCCCAGCAGGCGGACCGCCGCCGTCGCGGGACCCGTCGCGGCGTCGTGCAGGGCGGCCGAGGCCGCCTCGCCCGGCCCGAGCCCCAGGGCGCGGGCCGCCGCGCCGAGCGCGACCGGCTGATGCCAGCCACCGGGCAGCGCCCCGGCCAGCGCGTCCAGCCCCGGGTGCGGCCGGACGCTCCGGGCGGCACGCAGCATCTGGCGGCCGAGCCGGCGGGAGGTGGCGCGCAGCGCGGGCGAGGGGGTACGGGCCTCGAACTCGCCGTCCAGCGCGCCGAGCCGGCCACGCCCGTCGGCTGCCGTGCCGTCACCGCCCCCTGCCGTGCCGCTTCCGTCCGCCGCCGTGCCGCGCCCGTCGGCCGCCGTGCCGTCGTCGAACGCGGCGCACGCGGCGGCGGCGAAGGCGGCGGTGGTGGCCCCGGTGGTGGCGAGGCGGCCCCGCAGGAACGCCTCCAGGCCGTCGGTGTCCCGCACCCGTCCGGCCGCCACGGCCGCCTCCAGACCGCCGGAGTGGGCGTGGCCGCCCGCCGGGAAGCGGCCGTCCGCCAGCATGAGGAGCCCCGCCGCGCCGACGGCCGGGGGCCGGGTCCCGGTCAAAAGAGGAAGTACCGGTGGTTCATGGGCAGTTCCGTGGCCGGCTCGTGGTCGACGACCTGACCGTCGATGCGGACGGTGTACGTGTCGGGGTCGACCTCGATGTGCGGCAGCGCGTCGTTCTCCGGCAGGTCCGCCTTGGTCCGCCCGCGCACGCTCTCCACCGGGACCAGCCGCCGTTCGATGTTCAGCCGGTCGGCGAGCCCGTCCTCGATCGCGGCGGGCGCGACGAACGCCACGCTGGTCGCCGCGGCGGCCCTGGTGTGCACGTTGTAGCCGAGCCTCGGCAGCACCGGCTGCGGCGTGGGCACGGCCGCGTTGGGGTCGCCGAGCAGGGCCATCGCCGCCATGCCCGACTTGTAGACCGCCGTCGGGCGCACCCCGAAGAGCGCGGGCTCCCACAGCACCAGGTCGGCCAGTTTGCCCGGCTCCACCGACCCGATCTCGCGCTCCAGACCGTGGATGGTGGCGGGGACGATCGTGTACTTGGCGACGTAGCGGCGGGCCCGCCGGTTGTCGGCCCGGCCGTCGCCGGGCAGGGAACCGCGCAGCCGCTTCATCACGTGCGCGGTCTGCCAGGTCCGCCGCACCACCTCGCCGAGCCGGCCCATCGCCTGGGCGTCGGAGGTCATCGCGGAGATCGCGCCCATGTCCTGGAGGATGTCCTCCGCCGCCATCGTCGAGGCGCGCACCCGGCTCTCCGCGAACGCCAGCTCGGCCGGCACGTTCGGATTGAGGTGATGGGCGATCAGGCAGATGTCGAGCTGCTCGTCGGCCGTGTTGACGGTGAACGGGCGGGTCGGCGTCGTCGAGGACGGCAGGACGCACGGCTCGCCCGCGATGCGGATGATGTCCGGGGCGTGCCCGCCGCCCGCGCCCTCGGTGTGGAAGGCGTGGAAGGTCCGGCCGCCGACCGTGCGCAGCAGGTCCTCCACGAACCCGGCCTCGTTCAGCGTGTCGCTGTGGATCGCCACCTGCACCCCGGCCGCGTCCGCGACGCGCAGCGCCGTGTCGATGACGGCCGGGGTGGCGCCCCAGTCCTCATGGCACTTGAAGCCGCCCATCCCCGAGCGCAGTTGCTCCCACAGCGACTCCTCGGAGACGGTGCTGCCCCGGCCCAGGAAGAGCAGGTTGACCGGCCACGGCTCGAACCCCTCCAGCATCCGCTCCATCCACCAGCCGCCCGGCGTGGCCAGGGCCGCCTTCGAACCGTCGGTGGGCCCGGTGCCGCCGCCGACCAGGGTCGTGGTGCCGGCCTCCAGCGCCACGACCGACATGTCGGGGGAGACGAAGTGCACATGGGTGTCGACGGTGCCGGCCGTCAGGATCAGCCCGCTGCCGTTGACCATCTCCGTGGACGGGCCGATCACCAGATCCGGGTGGACACCGTCCATGATGTCGGGGTTGCCGCACTTGCCGAGCGCCACGATGCGCCCGTCGCGGATGCCCACGTCGGCCTTGACCACACCCCAGTGGTCCAGCACCACCACCCCGCCGATCACGAGGTCGGGGGTGCCCTCGGCACGGGTGGCGTGGGACTGGCCCTGCGACTCCCGCCCCGACTTGCCGCCGCCGAAGACCGTCTCGTCCCCGCCGACGCACCGGTCCTCCTCCACCTCGATCAGGATGTCGGTGTCCGCGAGCCTGATCCGGTCGCCCGTGGTCGGCCCCAGCGAGGCCACGTAGGCGCGGCGGTCGATCTCAGCCATCGAGCGGACCTCCGCACTCGCCGCGCAGCCCGCGCACGATACGCCGGCCGCCGAGGGGGACGAGTTCGACCTCGACGGTGGCGCCCGGGTCGAAGCGCACCATGCCCCCGGCCAGGATGTTCAGCCGCTGCCCCCAGGCCCGCTCCCGGTCGAACCGGAGCGCCGGGTTGACCTCGGCGAAGTGGTAGTGGGAGCCGACGCTGACCGGGCGGTCCGCGGTGTTGACCACCGGGAGCCGGGTCACCGGCCGGCCCGCGTTGATGGTGACCGTGCCGCTGCCGTGGATGATCTGGCCCGGGGAACCGGGCAGCTCCGCCGAGTCGGCGCCGGGCTGCACCAGCCCCGTCGCGTCGCCCTTGCCCGATCCGGGGACCAGTGACCTGCCGCTGCCCGGCCGTTGCCGGCGCTCGCTCACTGGATCGGCCCCTGCACCGCGATCAGCTTCGTCCCGTCCAGGAACGTCGCCTCCACCTGTACCTGCGACAGCATGTCGGCGACCCCGTCCATCACCTCGTCCCGGCGCAGCACCCCGCGCCCGGCGTCCTGGAGGTCGGCCTTGGTGCGCCCGTCACGGGCCCCTTCGAGGAGGAAGGCGGAGATGAGCGCCGTGGCCTCCGGAAGGTTCAGTTTCAGGCCGCGCTCCCGGCGTTCCTGGGCGAGTCTGGCCGCCGTGTAGATCATCAGGCGCTCGCGCTCCTGAAGGCTGAGCAGCATCGCTGTCTCCGCTCTCTCCGGGGCCGGTCGGCGCGGACCGGCCGGATTCCGGTGTCCGGATCTCACCCTGGCACGCGGCACGGTGCTCCCGCCGGTGCTGTTGCGCCACACGGGGCGCGGGCCGGGGAGACGGACGTGCCCCGGGACGCGGGGTCCCGGGGCACGGTGGAGCGGGTACGGGGTGCGCCTGCCGTCAGCGGGTCACGGGACGAGCTTCAGCAGCAGGTTGGGGGAGCCGGTGCCGGGGCTCGTCACCTTGCCGCTGGTCGAGCCGTTCACCAGGGCGGTGGCGACCTGCGCCGGGGTGGCGGAGGTGTGGTTGGCGAGGTAGACCGCGGCGGCTCCGGCGACGTGCGGGGTCGCCATCGAGGTGCCGGAGATGGTGTTGGTCGCCGTGTCACTGGTGTGCCAGCCGGCCGTGATGGAGGAGCCGGGGGCGAAGAGGTCCAGGACGGCCCCGTAGTTCGAGTAGCTCGCCCGCGCGTCGGTGTTGGTGGTGGCGCCGACGGTGATGGCCTCCGTGACCCGGGCGGGGGAGTAGGAGGAGGCGTTGGCGTTGCTGTTGCCCGCGGCGATGGCGTAGGTCACGCCGCTGGCTATGGAGTTGCGCACGGCGGTGTCCAGGGTGGCGGAGGCGCCGCCGCCGAGCGAGAGGTTGGCGACCGAGGGGCCGGAGTGGTTGGCGGTCACCCAGTCGATGCCGGCGATGACCCCGGCGGTGGTGCCCGAACCGTTGTTGTCGAGCACGCGCACGGCCACGACCTTGGCCTTCTTGGCGACGCCGTAGGTCGACCCCGCGATGGTGGTGGCCACGTGGGTGCCGTGGCCGTTGCCGTCGGAGGCGATGGTGTCACCGTCGACGGCGTCGTACCCGTAGGAGGCACGGCCGCTGATCTGCTGGTGGGTGATGCGCACACCGGTGTCGATGACGTACGCGGTCACGCCGGTGCCGGCACTGTCCGGGTAGGTGTAGGTGCCGGACAGCGGCAGGGAGGTCTGGTCGATGCGGTCCAGCCCCCAGGGGGCGTTGGACTGGGTGGTGTCGGCGAGGCGGACGCGCTGGTCCTGCTCGACGGAGGCCACGGCCGGGTCGGCGGCGAGCCGCCGGGCCTCGGTCGCGGAGAGGGTGGCGGTGTAGCCGTTGAGCGCGCTGCCGAACGCCTTGCGCACCGTGCCGCCGTACCGCTCGACCAGGTCCTGGCCGGCCGTCGACGACGCCTTCAGCCCGGCGTCCGTGCGGAGGGTGACGATGTAGCTGTCCTTGACAGCCGTGGGCGATCCGGCCGCGAGGACGGTGCCTTCGGCGGGGGCGGCGTGGGCGGGCAGGGCGGTGAGCCCGCCGCCGAGGGCCAGGACGGCCGCACCGGCGAGGGTGCCGAGCCGGAATCTCTTGCTGCGCAGTCGTGCCATGACGAGGGGTCCTCCTCCTGGCGGCGCGCGCCGGGGTGGGGCGCGCGACTGTGGGGGTGTGCACGGGGCCGCGCACACGGCCGCGGACGCCTTTGCGTCCGCGGTCGTGGACCAGCGTCATGGCAAATGGCCTGCCAGACAAGGGAGTTGTAAGGCCGTCAACAAATCTGACATGAACACGCAACCAAGGGGAGGGGGGTCGGGGTGGTGTGGCGCGGTTTGCCCCGGGACGGGCCGGTGAAGGGGGGCGCGGGGACGGTGCCGCGAGGCGCCGGGCGCCCGAGCGGCACCCCGCGCCGACGGCCGGATGTGCGTACTTGCGTATCCGGGCGGGACGGATGTGCGGGGAGAGGAGCCGTGCCCGGGGCGGCCGGTGGGGCGGGGACCGTTCCCGGGCCGGCCGGGCGGGGGCTCTCCCCGGCCGGCCCTACGCCTGTTCGCCGCCGCCGGCGTCGCCCGCCTGTTCGGCGTCGGCGAGGGCGCGGTTGCGGCGCACGGAGGACCAGAAGGACCAGCCGATGAGGACGACGCCGACCAGGCCCGTGATGATCTCGTTGATCTGGTACTGGATGGTCACCAGGAGGATCACGGCGAGGGCGCCGATGGCGTAGTGGGCGCCGTGCTCCAGGTAGACGTAGTCGTCCAGGGTGCCCTGGCGGACCAGGTAGACGGTGAGCGACCGCACGTACATCGCGCCGATGCCCAGGCCGAGCGCCATCAGGACGATGTCGTTGGTGATGGCGAAGGCGCCGATCACGCCATCGAAGGAGAAGGAGGCGTCCAGCACCTCCAGGTACAGGAACATGAAGAAGGCGGCCTTGCCGGCCAGGGCGACGGCCGAACGCGGCTTGCCCGAGCGCTCGGCGGCCTCCTCGGCCTCGTGCTCGCGTTCCTCCTCCTCTTCGAGCTTGTCCTCGAAGTACCCGGAGAGCCCCCCGACGATCATGTAGGTGATCAGACCGGCCACACCCGCGGTCAGGACGGTCTCGGCCTTGTCGACCGTGGCCCCGCCGTGCTGGTGGGCGTTGGCGGCGAAGGTCATCGCCGAGACCAGCAGCACGACCAGCGCCACGCAGACCGACAGCATGTCGACCCTGCCCAGCTTGGCCAGCGGACGTTCCAGCCGGGCCAGCCACTTGACGTCCCGGTCCTCGAAGACGAAGTTCAGGAAGATCATCAGCAGGAACATGCCGCCGAACGCCGCGATCGCCGGATGCGCGTCGGTCACCAGCTCCTGATAGCGGTCCTTGTCGGTCAGCGCGAGGTGCACCGCCTCCCAGGGACCCAGCCGGGCGGTGACCGCCACGATGACCACCGGGAAGACCAGCCGCATGCCGAAGACGGCGATGAGGATGCCGATGGTGAGGAAGATCTTCTGCCAGAAGGCGTTCATCTTCTTCAGGACCCCGGCGTTGACCACCGCGTTGTCGAACGACAGCGAGATCTCCAGCACGGAGAGGATGGCCACCACGCCGAGCGCGGCCCACCCCCCGTAGAAGACCGCCGCGACCAGGCCGAGCGCGGTGACGGCGAAGGCCCAGCGGAACGTCCTCAGCAGCACGGGCAGCCCATTCCTGTCGTCACGTCGGCCGCGCGGGCCCCCTGCCCGGCGCCCACCACCGTTGTCTATCACGCCCCTGCCTCCGCGCCGCACCCTCGGGGCGGCGCTTTCCGGTCGTGTGATCGCACCACCTTCGAGGGGCGCGACGCCGTCACCGGCCGGGCCGAGTGGGCCGCCCGCCGCGCCGGGCGTCCGGGTCCGCAGGCGGCGCCCGTTGTCAGTGGCGGGTGCGAGAGTGCGGGGCATGGATGAGGAGGAGTTCATGCGGGGGCGGGTCTACGGCGCCGACCACGAGGACCCGGGCCCGCGCGCCGGACGCGACTACGCCCAGTTGGTCGGCGGACCGCTGGACGGCCTGCTCCTGGACCTCGGCGGCGACGGCCCCGCCCGGGATTCCGGGCGCGGGGTGGCCCTGGCGACGGAGCTGGGCCGCTACGGTCCCGGCGGCTCGGCGCTCTACGTGCCCCGGCCGGGCGACGCCCGCCGCTTCGACTGGCGCGGCGACCTTCCGTAGGCACACCGGCGCGCGGTCCGCCCGGCTCGCGTGCGCGGTCCAAGGGGCCACGGACGGGGAGGAGAAGGGCGGGGGCGAAGGACGGCCGGGACCACACCTTGACATGCGCACGGCGCACCGATGCTATGGGAGCGCTCCCATGCCTCTGCCGGGAGCACCCCGAGGCGCCCCCGTAGCTCCTCCTCCCTCTCTCTGGAGCCGCCGTGCGAACCACCGGACGTGATGCACGTGAAACAGCCGAGAACCCCGGGAAAACCCAGACCTCCGAGACCCCCCGGACCCGCGAGACCCCCGAGACCCCCCGGCCCTCCGCGGCGCGCGCCCCGCGGCGGAACCCCCTGGCCCGCCTGACGGCCGGCCTCGCCGCCCTGGTCGGGCTCGTCCTCGCCGGGGCCCTGTGCCCGGCCGGGGCGAGCGCCCGGGAGGCCGCGCCCCCCGCCGCCGCCCCCGGGCTGCACATCAGCGGGGGCCGGCTGCTGGAGGGCAACGGCAACGACTTCGTCATGCGCGGCGTCAACCACGCCCACACCTGGTACCCCGGCCGGACCGGGTCCTTCGCCGACATCAAGGCGCTCGGCGCCAACACCGTCCGCGTCGTCCTCTCCGACGGGCACCGCTGGACCCGCGACACCCCGGCCGACGTCGCCGCCGTCATCGAGCGCTGCAAGGCCAACCGGCTGATCTGCGTCCTGGAGGTGCACGACACGACCGGATACGGCGAGGACGGCGCCGCCGGCACCCTCGACCACGCCGCCGACTACTGGATCGGCCTCAAGGACGTCCTCGCCGGCCAGGAGGGCCACGTCATCGTCAACATCGGCAACGAGCCCTGGGGCAACACCGACCCCGCCGGATGGACCGCCCCGACCCTCGCCGCCGTCCGGAAACTGCGCGCCGCCGGTCTCGCCCACACGCTCATGGTCGACGCGCCCAACTGGGGCCAGGACTGGCAGGGCGTCATGAAGGCCCAGGCTCGCACCGTCCGCGACGCCGACCCCACCGGCAACCTGATCTTCTCGATCCACATGTACAGCGTCTTCGACACCGCCCAGAAGGTCACCGACTACCTCGACACCTTCGTCGCCGCCGGACTGCCCCTCGTCATCGGCGAGTTCGGCGGCCCCGCCGACCAGTACGGCGACCCGGACGAGAACACCATGATCACCGCCGCCCAGCGGCGCGGGCTCGGCTGGCTCGCCTGGTCCTGGAGCGGCAACACCGACCCGGTCCTCGACCTGGCCACCGGCTTCGACCCCGGCCGCCTCAGCGCCTGGGGCGAGCGCGTCTTCCACGGCCCCGACGGCATCGCCGCGACCTCCCGCGAGGCCACCGTCTACGGCGACCCCGGCACCCCGGGCACCCCCGCCGCCGCCTGCTCCGTCGCCTACCGGATCGTGGGGGAGTGGCCCGGCGGCTTCCAGGGCGAGATCACCCTCCGCAACACCGGCACCGCGCCCCTCCACTCCTGGACGCTCGCCTTCGCCTTCCCCGACGGACAGACCCTCACCAACCTGTGGGGCGGCACCCCCTCCCAGAACGGCGCCGCCGTCCGCGTCACCCCCGCCCCCTACACGGCCACCATCCCCGCCGGCGGCTCGGTCTCCCTCGGCTTCACCGCCGCCAAGGGCACCGCCAACACCGCGCCGGCCGCCTTCACCCTCGACGGCACCGCCTGCGCCACCACCTGATCCCGCCCGCACCACTCCCGCCCCCCTCGCCCCCCCCTTTTTCCGGTCCCCCGGCCCGCGCACATGGCGGCCGGGAGGTTGCCGGGAGGGGACGGAAGGACGCCCGCCGGGTAACCGTAGGACAGCGGACCCGGCGGGCCGGGAGTGGTCCGGCTCACATGGCGCACCGGGGACACCACCGACACCATGGTCTTTCGTCACCGGCAGGGCTGAAGGGATCAATCAATGTTCCGCAAGGTGCTCGTCGCCAACCGCGGTGAGATCGCGATCCGGGCGTTCCGCGCGGGTTACGAACTCGGCGCCCGGACCGTCGCCGTCTTCCCGCACGAGGACCGCAACTCGCTGCACCGGCTCAAGGCCGACGAGGCGTACGAGATCGGCGAACCCGGGCACCCCGTGCGCGCCTACCTCTCCGTGGACGAGATCGTCGCGGCGGCCCGGCGCGCGGGAGCCGACGCCGTCTACCCGGGGTACGGATTCCTCTCGGAGAACCCGGAACTGGCACGGGCCTGCGAGGCGGCCGGCATCACCTTCGTCGGCCCCAGCGCCCAGATCCTGGAACTGACCGGCAACAAGGCCCGCGCCGTCGCCGCCGCCCGCGAGGCCGGCGTCCCCGTCCTCGGCTCCTCGGCGCCCTCCACCGACGTCGACGAACTCGTGCGCGCCGCCGACGACATCGGCTTCCCCGTCTTCGTCAAGGCGGTCGCGGGAGGCGGCGGGCGCGGCATGCGCCGCGTCGAGGAGCCCGCCCAGCTCCGGGAGGCCGTCGAGGCCGCCTCGCGGGAGGCCGCCTCCGCCTTCGGCGACCCGACCGTCTTCCTGGAGAAGGCCGTCGTCGAACCCCGCCACATCGAGGTGCAGATCCTCGCCGACGGGCAGGGCGACGTGATCCACCTCTACGAGCGGGACTGCTCGGTGCAGCGCCGGCACCAGAAGGTGATCGAGCTGGCGCCCGCCCCCAACCTCGACCCGGAGCTGCGCGACCGGATCTGCGCCGACGCCGTCCGCTTCGCCCGGCAGATCGGCTACCGCAACGCCGGCACCGTCGAGTTCCTCGTCGACCGCGCGGGCCGGCACGTCTTCATCGAGATGAACCCGCGCATCCAGGTCGAGCACACGGTGACCGAGGAGGTCACCGACGTCGACCTCGTCCAGGCCCAACTGCGCATCGCCGCCGGTCAGACCCTCGCGGACCTCGGCCTCGCCCAGGAGAACATCACCCTGCGCGGCGCCGCCCTCCAGTGCCGCATCACCACCGAGGACCCCGCCAACGGCTTCCGCCCCGACACCGGCCGCATCAGCGCGTACCGTTCCCCGGGCGGCTCCGGCATCCGGCTCGACGGCGGCACCACCCACGCCGGCACCGAGATCAGCGCCCACTTCGACTCGATGCTGGTCAAGCTGACCTGCCGGGGCCGGGACTTCGCCGCCGCGGTCAGCCGGGCCCGGCGCGCGGTCGCCGAGTTCCGCATCCGCGGCGTCGCCACCAACATCCCGTTCCTCCAGGCCGTGCTGGACGACCCCGACTTCCGGGCCGGCCAGGTCACCACCTCGTTCATCGAACAGCGCCCGCACCTGCTGACCGCCCGGCACTCCGCCGACCGCGGCACCAAGCTCCTCACCTACCTCGCCGACGTCACCGTCAACAAGCCGCACGGCGAGCGGCCCGCGCTGATCGACCCGCTGACCAAGCTGGCCGCCCCGCCGGAGGGCACCCCGCCGGCCGGCTCCCGGCAGCGGCTGGCCGAACTCGGCCCCGAGGGCTTCGCCCGGTGGCTGCGCGAATCGCCCACCATCGGCGTCACCGACACCACCTTCCGCGACGCCCACCAGTCGCTGCTCGCCACCCGGGTCCGCACCAAGGACCTGCTCGCCGTCGCCCCCACGGTCGCCCACACCCTGCCGCAACTGCTCTCGCTGGAGTGCTGGGGCGGCGCCACCTACGACGTCGCCCTGCGCTTCCTCGCGGAGGACCCGTGGGAGCGGCTGGCCGCCCTGCGCGAGGCGGTGCCCAACATCTGCCTCCAGATGCTGCTGCGCGGCCGGAACACCGTGGGCTACACCCCGTACCCCACCGAGGTCACCGACGCCTTCGTCGAGGAGGCCGCGGCCACCGGCATCGACATCTTCCGCATCTTCGACGCCCTCAACGACGTCGGCCAGATGCGGCCCGCCATCGACGCCGTACGGCAGACCGGGACCGCCGTCGCCGAGGTGGCCCTGTGCTACACCGCCGACCTCTCCGACCCCGGCGAGCGGCTCTACACCCTCGACTACTACCTGCGCCTGGCCGAGCGGATCGTCGAGGCGGGCGCGCACGTCCTCGCCGTCAAGGACATGGCCGGCCTGCTGCGGGCACCGGCCGCGGCGACGCTCGTGTCCGCGCTGCGCCGCGAGTTCGACCTCCCCGTGCACCTGCACACCCACGACACCACCGGCGGACAGCTCGCCACCTACCTCGCCGCCGTGCAGGCCGGCGCGGACGCCGTCGACGGGGCCGTGGCCTCCATGGCCGGCACCACCTCCCAGCCCTCCCTGTCGGCGATCGTGGCCGCCACCGACCACACCGCCCGGCCCACCGGGCTCGACCTCCAGGCCGTCGGCGACCTGGAGCCGTACTGGGAGAGCGTCCGCAAGGTCTACGCCCCCTTCGAGGCCGGGCTCGCCGCGCCCACCGGCCGCGTCTACCACCACGAGATCCCCGGCGGGCAGCTCTCCAACCTGCGCACCCAGGCCATCGCCCTCGGCCTCGGCGACCGGTTCGAGGAGATCGAGGCGATGTACGCCGCCGCCGACCGCATGCTCGGCCGGCTGGTGAAGGTCACCCCCTCCTCGAAGGTCGTCGGCGACCTCGCGCTGCACCTGGTCGGCGCCGGGGTCGCGCCCGCGGACTTCGAGGAGTCGCCGGACCGGTTCGACATCCCCGACTCGGTGGTCGGCTTCCTCCGCGGTGAACTGGGCACCCCGCCGGGCGGCTGGCCCGAGCCGTTCCGCACCAAGGCGCTGCGCGGACGCGGCGAGGCCAAGCCGGTACCCGAGCTGAGCGCCGACGACCGCGCCGGGCTCGCCAAGGACCGCCGGGCCACGCTCAACCGGCTGCTCTTCCCCGGCCCGGCCCGCGAGTTCGCCTCCCACCGGGGCAGCTACGGCGACACCAGCGTCCTGGACAGCAAGGACTTCTTCTACGGGCTGCGCCCCGGCACCGAGTACACGGTCGACCTCGACCCGGGCGTGCGGCTGCTGATCGAGTTGCAGGCCGTCGGCGACGCCGACGAGCGCGGCATGCGCACGGTGATGTCGTCCCTCAACGGCCAGTTGCGGCCCATCCAGGTCCGCGACCGGGCGGCGGCCTCCGAGGTGCCGGCCACCGAGAAGGCCGACCGGTCCGACCCCGGGCAGGTCGCGGCGCCGTTCGCGGGCGTGGTGACCCTCGCCGTCGCCGAGGGCGACCGGGTCGAGGCCGGCGCCACGGTGGCCACCATCGAGGCGATGAAGATGGAGGCCGCGATCACCGCGCCGAAGGCCGGCACGGTGGCCCGGCTCGCCATCAACCGCGTCCAGCAGGTCGAGGGCGGCGACCTCCTGGTCCGGCTCGACTAGGGCGCACAGCCGTCCGGTCGGGCACGTGGGTGCGGGGAGGGGCGCTCCTCCCCGCACCGTCCGCCCGGGTACCGGACCGGCGCCGCTCAGGCGCCGGCCGGGCCCGCCTGCTGCACGACCTCGAAGGACCACAGCGTCGATCCGCTCGCCGCCGGCTTCGGACGCTCGGCGCCCTCCCCGCCGCCCTGGTGCGAGGAGCGCATCGGGCCCTCCATCCAGGCCGTGAAGGACGCCTCGTCACGCCAGCGGGTGTAGACGAGGTAGGTGTCGGTGCCCTCCAGGGGGCGCAGCAGCTCGAACCACTCGAAGCCGTCGGAGTTCTCCACCGCGTGGGCGCGGGAGGCGAAGCGCTTCTCCAGCGTCTCGCGCTGCTCGGCCGGAACGGTCAGTACGTTGATCTTGACTACGCTCATGTCCCCATCCTGCACCACCGCCCGCGGCGGCTCGCCCGCACCCCGTGCTCAGCACGGCTCGCGCCACACCCCCAGCTCCGGTTCCTTGACCATCGAGGAGAGCCGCAGCCGGCGCGACTGCGCGCAGAAATCGCCGGGGCGCTCGCTGTACTCCACGTGGAAGACCGCCTTGCCCGCCTCGACGAACGGCGTGAGCCGCTCGCACTCGCCGAACTCGGCGCACTGCTCGTTGACGGCGAAGTCGAAGTCGGCGACCAACTGGGGGATCTGCGGCAGGTCGTTCTTGAGGCCGACCGCGAGCCCGCGCTCGTGGGCGATCCGGGCGATCATCCGGTTGTAGGCGAGCTGGTCCCCGGCGGTCAGCGGGAAGCCGGTGTCCTCGTCGTAGGCGTCCACCAGATCCGGTTCGACCGCGTCGAAGCCCTTGTCCCGGCACATGTCGAAACGCCGCTCCATGATCGGCCGAAGGACGTCGATCCGGCGGATGTCGAGCCAGCGCTCCCCGTCCCAGCCGTTGGCCCGGCCCAGCACCGAGCCGGGGAAGTCCTCCCGGTCCGGCCGGAACTCCTCCCAGGCGCCGACGTTGACGTAACAGATCACCTTGCGGCCGTCGCGGTGCAGCCGGGCCACGTCCGCCGCGCTGTTCTCGAAGCCGTCGATGTCGTAGACGGGCACGTCGGCGGAGGGATCGACCCTGCCGTCGAGCTGCCACTGCCACGCCGACCCGGGGCGGGGCCGCCACCGCCCCGCACCGCCGCCGGAGCCCGTCTCCCGCGCGCCGTCCCCGGGCCCCGGCCCCGAGCACCCGGCCACCACCGCGACCGCCAGCACGGCCGCCGCCGCCCACCTCCCGCGCGCCATCACCGCTCCCCGGCCAGCGCGGGGGAGAGGGCCGCCCACGGATTGGGCGGCTCACCGGTCACCGGACCCGACACCGCGGCCCCCCGCTCGCGGGCCGTGCGCACCGCGAGCGGGGTCAGCGCGGCGGGCACCCCGTACACCAGGTGGCAGAACCGCTCCGGCGGATGGCGCAGCGTCCACGCCGGTCTGCTGAACGCCGACACGTAGGCGGACCACGGGCCCTCGAAGGTGACGAGGAGGTCGGCGATCCGGGCGTACCCCGGCGCCGGATGGACGCCAGGGTTCAGCACCACCGGCGCGGTGCCCCGCCGGCGCAGCGCGCGCACCAGCGCCCGGCAGGCGGGCAGTCCGGCCGCGGCGGCGCTCACCCGGTCCAGGAAGCAGCCGTCGGCCGCGTACCAGTCCCGGTGCCGGCGGGCGTCCTCGGCGATGTCCGCCGCCGGGCGCGTGCCGTAGTCGGTGTCGACGTAGCCGAGCAGCCGGGCGCCGGCCGAGCGCAGCGCCCCGGCCGCCGCGGCGAAGGCCGGATCGGGCTCCGGGCCGGGACCGCTCGCCGGGTTGAGCACCACCGCGTAGGTGCGGTCGGCGGCCCGGATCAGCCGGTGCCAGGCGCCCGGGTCCTCGGCCGGGTGGACGTAGAGCGGGATCAGCAGGCTCACGGCGCGGCCTCGCCTCGGGGTGCGGTCGGGACGGGCGGGACGGCGGCCCACAGGGCGGCCAGCGAGTCGTGCAGTCCGTACGCGGGCCGCCAGCCGAGCGCGTCGCGGGCGGCCCGGATGTCGGAGCACTGCCAGGAGACCCGCTCCGAGCGGGCGGAGCCGGCCCCGCTCTCCTCCACGCGCCCGGCGAAGCCCGCGGTGCCGGCGAGCGCCCGGACCAGGGTGCGGACGCGCACGGCCCGCCCGCCGCCGACGTTGAGGACGGGCGGCAGCGGGCCGGGCGCGGTCACCGCCCCTTCCACCGCGCGGGCCACGTCCCGTACGTCGACGAAGTCCCGGTAGGCCGACAGGTCGCCGAGCCGCACCACCGCGTCCGGGCCGTCGCCCGCCTCCCGCAGCAGCGCCGCGACCCGGCCCGGCAGCCCGGAGCGCGGTGAGCCCGGCCCCACCGGGTTGCCCACCCGCAGGACCACCGCGTCCAGGCCCGAGGAGGTCACCGCGACCGTGCCGGCCAGCTTCGTCGCCCCGTACGGGGCGAGCGGGCGGGTCGGCGCCGACTCGGGGGTGCGCTCGCCCGGGGCGCCCGGACCGTACTCGGCGGCGGAGCCGAGGTGGACCAGCCGGGCCGCGGGCAGGGCCCGGCCGAGGGCCGCGCACAGGGCGGCCGGGCCGCGGGCGTTGGCCTCGGCGAGCGTCACCGGATCGCCCCCGGTGGCGCCCGCGCAGTTGACGACGGCGTCCGGCGCCGCCGTCGCCAGCGCCTGCGCGAGCAGCGCGGGGGAGCCGGCGGCGAGGTCGACGCGGACGTCGCAGCCCGCGGAGCGGCCCCCGGTGAGGACCCGGGTGCCCGGCAGGGAGCCGAGCCGCTCGGCGACGTGGCCGCCGAGATGGCCGCCGGCGCCCAGGACGAGGATGCGCATACCGGCTCAGGCCCCCTTGAGCAGCAGGGACTTGCGGCTGGTGAACTCGGCGTTGGCCCGGTCGTAGTCGTCGGGCCGGCCGATGTCGAGCCAGTACCCGTCGAAGGCGTAGGCGTACGGCGGATCACCGGCCCGCAGCAGGTCCAGCACCAGTTCGTCGAAGCCGAGGGGCAGCCCGGCCGTGTACCCCTCCAGGGTCGCGCGGGAGAGCCCGTACACGCCCATCGAGACCCGGTAGTCCAGGCTGGGTTTCTCGGTGAAGTCCACCACCCGGTTCGCGTCGGTGGTGAGCACCCCGAAGTCGATGTGGACCCGGCGCGCGTAGGTGGCGATGGTCAGCGGGGCGCCGGCCGCGCGGTGGCGGCGCAGCACGTCGGCGTAGTCGAGGTCGGTGAGGATGTCGCCGTTCATCACCAGGAAGGACTCCGGCAGCCGCTCGCGCATCGTCAGCAGCGGCCCCATCGTGCCCAGCGGGCTCTCCTCCACGGCGTAGTCGACGGTCAGGCCCCACTGGGAGCCGTCGCCGACGTAGGCGCGGATGATCTCCCCGAGATGGCCGATGGCGAGCGTGCAACCGGTGAATCCGGCCCCGGCGAGCTGGCGCAGCACGATCTCCAGGATCGCGTGCTGGTCGCCGATGGGCACCAGCGGCTTGGGCAGCGCGGTGGTGTAGGGCCGCAGCCGGACGCCCTTGCCTCCGGCCAGGATCACTGCGTGCATGGGTTTCCCCTCGGTGGACGTGCCGGTCGTGGTCAGATGTTGTAGATGCCGGTCTTGTACCGGGCGAGGTTGGCCGGGTCGCGGAAGAACTCCACCGTGTGGGCGAGGCCCTCCTCCAGATCGTGCGCCGGCCGCCACCCGGTCGCCTCCCGCAGCCGGCTCGCGTCCGCGACCAGCCGCATCACCTCGGAGGCGGCGGGCCGCAGCCGCTCGGGGTCCTCCCGTACGTCGAGCGCGGTGCCCATCACCTTGCCGATCAGCGCCACCAGGTCCCCGACGGAGATCTCGCCGCCGGTCCCGGCGTTGAAGGTGCGGCCCACCACCCGCTCGGCCGGCGCCGTGCCGACCGCGAGGAACGCCCGCGCGGTGTCCGCGGCGTAGGTGAAGTCGCGGGTCGGGCGCAGGTCCCCCAGGGTCAGGACGCGCTCCCCGGCGGCGACCTGGCCGATCACGGTGGGGATCACGGCCCGCATCGACTGCCGGGGGCCGTAGGTGTTGAAGGGGCGCAGCGTCACCACGGGGGTGGCGAAACTGGCGTGGTAGGAGTCGGCGAGCCGGTCCCCGCCCGCCTTGGACGCCGCGTACGGCGACTGGGTCTGGACCGGGTGGTCCTCGGTGATCGGCACGGTCCGCGCGGTGCCGTAGGTCTCGCTGGTGGAGGTGTGCACCAGCCGGGGCGTGCCGAGGGCGCGCACGGCCTCCAGCACGTTCAGCGTGCCGGTGACGTTGGTGTCCACGTAGCTGTGCGGGGCCCGGTAGGAGTACGGGATGGCGATGAGGGCGGCCAGGTGGTAGACGCAGTCGGCGCCCTCGGCGAACTGCCGGACCGAGCCGGGGTCGCGGACGTCCCCGAGGACGATCTCGACCTGGTCCAGGACGTCCCCGGGGAGGGTCTCCAGCCAGCCGTAGGAGGAGAAGGAGTTGTACTGGGCCATGGCCCTCACCCGGTGCCCCGAGGCGACCAGCGCCTCGGTGAGGTGGGAGCCGATGAAGCCCTCGGCTCCGGTGACGGCGGCGAGCGGTGCGGTGGTCACGCGGGGGTCCTTCCGGTCGGGCGCGCGGCGGTCCGCGCGGGTCGGTGACGGGGTGCCGGACGGCGGTGTCCGGCGGGGTCAGGCATGGGCGGAGGGCCGCCCCAGCAGCCACAGCGCGCACCCCGTGAGACAGAGCGCGGCCACCGCGCAGCCGGCGGCGAGCACGCCCGGGTCGGAGCCCGCCCACGCGACGGCGCCGGCCACCGCCAGACAGAGCAGGGCCGGCGGCCAGGCCACCCCGAACGCCTGGAGCAGCAGCGCGGTCCACAGGGTCGCCGCGAGCGCCGCCAGGACGAGGGGATCGGCGCCGGTCAGCAGCGCCGCGGGCACCAGCGGGCCCACGTAGCAGAGCAGGCAGCCGGCGAGGACGGCGCCCGCGCGCAGCCGGAACCCGGCGGCGGTACGGGTGGCCCGGAGCGCGGCCACCGTCAGCCCCCGGCACCGGTACAGCAGCCACTCGGCCGGGCCCATGCTCACCGTCAGCACCACCACCGACCAGGGCTGGTGACGTCCCGCCAGTAGTACCAGCACCCCGGCGGCCAGCCCGAAGAGCCCGTACGGCAGCGACGGCAGCGGACGCGGCCGGACCGCGCCCGGCGCCGGCGGCGCAGCGAGCGCGCCGCGCAGCGCCCAGAGCGCGGCGGCGACCGCGCCGGCCGACGACAGCGGCGGCAGCCCCGCCCGCACCAGGGTCCCCGGCTCCCACCAGGGCAGCACGGCGGCACCGGCGGCCACCGGGACCAGCGCCGCCAGCAGCAGCCGCTCCCGGCCCAGGACCAGCAGCACCCCGGCCGCCGCGAGGTACGCCGACTGGACCGCCACCGCGGCCGCGACCGGGCCCGGCCCGGCGAGCAGGGCCCCGGCGGAGCCGGCCGCGACGGCCCCGAGCGGAGCCCCCTTCAGCAGCGTGCGGCCCGCCTCCCGGCGCCCGGCCGCCAGACGCAGGTGGGCGCGGTGGCCCAGCGCCTGGTTCCACGCCCAGGAGACGAGCCCGGCCGCCACCAGCGCCCGCAGCGCGCCGTCGGGAGGCAGCAGCCGGCCGGCCAGCGCGTAGCCCAGTCCGGGCAGCGCGAACAGCGCCCCGCGCAACGCGCAGCGCACGTGGTCGGGTCGCCACGGGTCGGCGGGGCGCGGCGGCTCGGGGTGGGCGCGCGGCACGGAGGCGAAGAGCGCCGCGGCGAGGGAGAACAGGTCGGGGTGGCCGTACCGGTCCCGGACCGTCTCCCCGGTCAGCCCCTCCGACTCCAGCAGCGCGGCCACCTCGTACGGGTGGACGGCGGGCGCGATCCGGTCGGCGAGGTCCGCCGCCAGCCGGTCCACCGCCTCTTGCCGCGGCCCGGCGCCTGGCAGGGCCAGGGTGAGGGTGCGCGCGTCGGCGAGCCGCAGCGAGAGGGTGTCCTCCCGGGTGCCGCCGGGTCCGCCGGGCTCCAGGGCCATGGGTCCGCTCATCCGGCCGCGCTCCCCACCCGCGTGCCGCCCGCCGCCCGGACGCCCGGCACCCGCGCGCCCGGGGCGGCCGGCGTCGCGGGGTCCGACAGCTCCCGGTAGACGGCGCGGAAGGTGTCGATGGTGCGGCGCAGCGTGAACTGCTCGATCACCCGCAGCCGGGCCGCCTCGCCCATCGCCCGGCGCCGCTCCGCGTCGCGCAGCAGTTCCAGCGCCGCCGCGGCCATCGCGGCCGGATCGCGCGGCGGCACCACCAGGCCGGTGTCGCCGACCGCCTCGCGGACCCCGCCGACGTCCGTGGAGACGGTGGCCCGGCCGCAGGACATGGCCTCGATCAGGGTGAAGGGGAAGCCCTCGCTGATGCTGGAGAGCATGACGACGCTCCCGGCGGCGTACGCGTCCCGGATGTCCTCCACCCGGCCCTCGAAGACGACCGCCTCCCCGTGCCCCAGCTCCGCCGCCAGCGCCCGGCACCGCTCCCGGTACGCCTCCCCGCCGCGCGGGGTGCCGCCGAACAACCGCAGCCTGGCGGTGGGGAGTTCGGCCCGGACCAGGGCGAAGGCCCGGATCAGGGTCTCCAAGTCCTTGATCGGGTCGACTCGCCCGGCCCAGCTCAGCACCGGCCCGCCCGGCTCGGGCCCGGCGGGCGGGAAGGCGGCCGGGTCCACCCCGTTGTAGACGGTGCGGATCGCCTCCGGGGCCGCGCCGCCGCGCTCCTCCCACAGCCGGTTGTAGCGGTTGCCCGGGGTGATGAGGGAGGCCCGCCGGTAGGTCTCCTCGGCCAGCAGCCGGAAGAAGCCCAGCATCAGCGCCTTCACCGGCCAGCGGTAGGCGGCGGTGCGGTAGCCGAGGTAGCGCTCGCGCAGGTAGACGCCGTGCTCGGTGAGGAGCAGCGGCACCCCGTACCGCTCCCGTGCCACCAGCCCCGGCAGGGCCGCGAGCCCGCCGCTGACCGCGTGTGCCACGCCGTCGCGGGGACCCGGCGCGGCCAGCGGGCGCAGGGCGTGCTCCAGCAGCCCGGTCGCGGTGACCGCGTCGTGCAGGGTGGGCCGGGCCTCGCGGACCGGTCCGGGCCGGTTCCACACCGAGGTCAGGACGGTGATCGCCCGGTCCCCGCGCAGGAACGGGCCGAGCCGGCCGTCCGCCGCGGCGTGCGCCAGCCGGTACAGCGCCGGGCCGAAGCCGTCCTCGGCGCGCGGATCGAGCAGGGCGGCGAGGAACCGCTCGTATGCCGCGGCGAGCCGGTGCCGCTCGCGTCCCCGGGGCGCGCGGCCCGGCGGCGCGGGCCCCCACAGCGGCACCGTGCGCACGTGCAGGACGTGCGGCGGGAGGTCCCAGACGAGGGGTTCGCGGCCGGTGCCGGTGACCGCGAGCACGGTGAAGTCGACGTTGCTCATGCCGCCGACGAGTTGGTCGCACCAGACGCTGACGCCGCCGTGACTGTGCGGATAGGTGCCTTCGGTGAGCAGGGTGACACGCGGCGCGTCGCGGTGCCGCGCGCCGTGGGGAGGGTGCATCGATGGGCTCCACGGCCGAGGAGGGGTGGCCGGGCCCCGTCGGGCCCGGCCGGTACGCGGGATCGCCGGTGCGGCTCAGCCCGCCGGGCCCTGCGGCGCCGGCGCGCTCACCGCGCGCGGGACGCGGGTGCGCGGCGCGGGCGCCGTCGGCGCGTGCCTGCTGCCGCCCGGCGCGGCGACGTCCGGCGCGGTGGCCGGGGCGGGCAGGGCCAGCGTGAGGGTGCCGCCGGAGGTGGCCCAGCCGGAGCGGGCGCCGGCGTAGGCGCTCCCGTAGGCGGTGGTGCCGTGCAGGGTGCCCGTGGGCACGGTCGCCGGGACGGCGAGGCCGCCGGGCGTCTCGACGGTGACCGAGGTGCCGATCCGGTACGCGGTGACCTGCCCGGCGTCGAGCGCGGTCCGCCACGCGGCGCGGCGGCTCAGCTCGGTGCCGATGTCGGCCATGCGCAGGTTCACCACGGGGGTGCCGGCGGCGAACAGGTCCTCGTAGGAGTCGAGGACGCCGTCGAGGACCGGGTAGGCGATGCGCTCCTCGGCCAGGTTCGACTGGTGGATGAAGTGGGGCCGCGGATCGTTGGCGAGGACGTGCCCGAGCGCGATGCGCGTCTCCAGCGGCACGATGTGCTCCGCGTAGCCGGTGGCGGTGTCCAGCGGCTCGGGCAGGCAGGTGGTGGTGGCCGGGTTGTCCTCGCAGATGCCGCTGCCGCCCTGGGCGCGGCTGGTGTAGATCCAGTTGTACTCGTCGACCTGTTCGGCGGCCCGGCCGGCGTTGTAGAAGACGTTCATCGGGTAGCGGGAGACCGTGGTGGCGCTGCCGACCCGGCGCTGGGCGGGGTCGCGCGAGTGGTCCGAGGCGAGCCAGGCGATGCCGTTGCCGGTGAGGGCGGGGCCCAGATGCGGGTTGTCCTCGGGCTGCTGCGGGGAGATCCGCAGGCCGGAGTGCTCACCGGTGACCAGTTCGTCGTCGCGCAGGGGCAGTTGGGCCGCATGGCCCCAGGCGCGGTTGGTGGCGATCTCGTCGGAGATCTCGTCCTCGCCGACCCAGTCGGTGCCGCCGCCCGGGAGGGTCGCGCAGGTCCATGGGACCACGCTGGTGTCCTGGCGGCAGCCGAGGAAGGCGTGCGTGTAGGTGTGGTTGACCCAGCGGAACCGGTCGCGTTCGGCGACGAACTTGTCGGCGAGGGCGTCCGCGCCGCCGTTCTCCTCGCGGTGGCCGACGCTGCCGAAGGCGTTGTAGGCCAGGTCGAGGGTGAAACCGCGCCGGTCCTGCCAGTCGGTGGCGTGGTCGACGTCGGCCGGGACCATGCGGATCGGGTCCGGTGTGCCCTCGCCCGGCGGGCAGTCCACGTCGCCGGGGGTGCAGTTCAGCTCGGTGTCCCAGCGGTCGTCGGCGGCGAGGACGTCGTCGACGTGGACCGCGAGGTAGTTGCGGTCCTCCCCCAGGTGCACCCCGTCGGTCATCCACTCCACGATGCCGCGGGCCAGCAGCCGGAACTGCCGCTGGTGTCGGTTGTAGACGAAGGTGACCACGAGTTCACGGCGGCCGTCGTGCCGGTACTCGCCCACCAGCGAGCCCTTCGACGGCCGCCCGGGTATGGACGCCTCCACGTACGGCACGAAGTCGGCGCCCGGCGCGGGCGCCGACAGGTAGGCGTAGGACTCGTCCACGGCGGGGGAGTTGTCCTCGAAGGGGACCTCCCCGGCCAGGTAGCCGAAGGGGCCCGCGAGACCGGCCGGCGTCACCTCGGCGCGGACGCCGTCCACGCTGCCGGCCCAGCCGTCGCCGACCGCGTACCGGAGCCCGACCTCCGGACGGGCGTAGGTGTAGGCGTCGACCTGCGGTACCGCGAAGGTCCGTTCGTAGTCGGCGAGGGCCGCCATCTCGGCGGAGCCCGCCGGGAACGGGTTGTCGTCGGGCAGGACGACGGCCTGGAACCGGGCGTGCGGCCGGCCGTCCACCGTGCCGGCGAGGAACCCGGAGTCGATCACGGGCCGTCCGGCGTCCGCCAGGTCGACCCGCGTGTAGGGCGTGCCCGCGGTCTCCAGCTCGGCGGCGATCGCCTCGGTGGCGGGCCCGCCGTCGCTCACGACCAGGACCCGCAGGTCGACGCGGGGCGCCGGGGCGTCGGCGTGGGCCGCCCCGGCCGGCGCCACGAGCGTGGCGAGCAGGACGGCGGCGGCGAGCGCCGCCGTGCGCATGGTCCGCTTCATGCGGTCGAATTCCTCCCCCAGGGCAGGGGTGGACCGGCCCCCGTGGGAGCCCACCCCCTCGCCGACGCCGCCGCCCCCCAAAGACGCGCGGTCGTCGACGTATCCGTCGTGTCACATGGTGAGGTCTGTGTGGAGCTTTTGTGTGCCTGCTGCGGAACTTGACGAAAAAGCACAGGTGTCCATTCGGGCCCGAAGCGCACCGTTCCGGTCGGCCGCGAACAGCGGGCGTACGCGGGCGGAAACCGCCGGTACGCCCGTGTCCTGCGGAGGTCCGCCGGGCCGGTGCCCGGAACGCCGCGGTCCGCACGGGGGGCCCGCCCGTACGGACCGCACGGCCCGCCCGTCCGGCCCCGGTGCGAGATCAGGTCACCCAGGGCCGCCCCAGGCGGAGACGGGAGGGGCGGTCAGGCGCAGACCACGCGCACCTCGGGCGTGTGCACCGGCCCGGCGCTGACACTGGTGCCGTCGCCGAACTCGGCGTAGTAGTACGAGTAGAAGCCGATGTTCCCGTTGCAGCCGGAGTCCTCGGCGACCTCCAGCGTCAGGGTGACGGTGCGGCTCTGGCCGGGCGGGACCGTGGTGCCGTAGTTGGCCCCGAGGTCGGCGGGCCCGGTGCCCGAGCACGGGACGGCGCCCCCGGCCGTGGTCAGCGCGCATCCGGTGAACGCGTACGCGAGGTCGGGGCGTTGGGTGGTCAGCCAGGTCGGGTCGATCGTCTGGTACACGAACCAGACGTCGTGGCTGTGGTGGTTGGTGAGCGTCATCGACAGGTTCACCGTGCCGCCGGGCAGGGTCGTGGCCGTGTCGGTGGCGAAGGTCAGCTCGGCCTGCTCCGGGCCGGCGGCGCTGGCGGAGGGCGCCAGGCCGAACAGGGCGAGGGCGAGCGCGATGAGCGTGGCGAGACCGAGGCGTCTCGTTCGTGTGGATCGCATGGCCCGGGAGACTAGGCAGGCCCCCGGCGCCCCGTCTGCACCGCCGGGACCCCCCGCGGAGCGCTTCGGCCGGAAGTGCCCGCCCGGTGAAGGAGTCGTGGCCGGGTGTTCACCGACGGGGGCGGGGGGCCTGTTCCCGCACCGCAGGGCGCGGGTGCGCCGCCGCGGCCCCCGGGACCGCCGCGTCCCGCCGTACGCGCGGCGGGCGCTGGGCGGCAATGGCGGATTCCGCCCGCGTACGCCGGGGAGGCCGCCATTGCCCGGGAGAGCCCGTACGCCCGGGGAGACCCCGTACGCCCGGGAGATCCGTGGACCTCCCGGGCGCACGCGGCCGTGGTGCCCGGCGTGGTGCCTGGCGTCGTGCCCGCCGTGGTGCCCGTCCGGCCGGTCAGGGGCGTGGTGCGGGCCCGTGACCGGGGGACGGCCCGGTCAGGGGAAGCGGGTGATCTTGGACGGGATGGTGTCCGACCCCGAGGTGGGGGCGCCCGTGTCGTTGATCACGTGGGCGTACTGGCCCATGCCGCCGAGGGAGATCACCATCAGGTGGCGCATGGTGATCCCCGGTTTCACCGGCACCTGGAAGCCGTGGTGCTGGACGATCGACGGGTCCGAGGTGAAGTTGCAGTAGCTGCCCAGCGCCCACGCCTCGTGCTGCTGCACCGAGTCGGCGACCTTGTAGGCCGCGTACCCGACGATGCCGTCGTGGGTGATGGCGGCGGCGTTCGGGGCGTCGTACGCCTTCTCGTTCTGGAAGAAGATGGTCCGTCCGCGTTCGCCGCTCCACACCACGTCGTACTTGTTGAAGTGCTCCACGAACAGTCCGGTCACGAGCACGTCGTCGCCCTTGACGAGCATGCCGTAGTCGGCCCGGTTGGTGTTCCAGCCGACGCCCGCGCCGTGGTCCGCGCGCCAGATCCAGGTGTGGTCGACGAGCACGTCGTCGCTCTCGATCACCACGGAGTTGGTGGCGAGACCGGGGCCCGCGCCGCCGACCCGGATGAACACGTCCTGCATGCTGGTCGGGTTGGCCGAGTGGTCGGCGCTCGCGCCGGGCGTGCCGATCCGCAGCAGGGTGTCGGAGTTGACCGGGCCGGCGTCGATGAGGAAGCCGGCCAGCCGCACGCCGTCGACGTCGCCCACGTGCATGGCGTCGACGCCGCCGTCCGGGACGATCGTGGCCAGCCCCAGACCGAGGACGACCGTGTTGGCACGGTTCACCTCGATGGTGCGGTCCAGGTGGTACACGCCCGGGGTGAAGAGCAGGTGCAGGCCCTGGGCGAGCGCCGCGTTGATGGTGGTCGCCGTCGCGCCGGGCTTGACCACGTAGAACTGGCTGAGCGGCAGCGAGGTGCCGCCCGCGTTGGCCGGCCAGGACACGCCCCGCGCGTTGGTCCGCTTGGCGGGCACGAACACCTTGTACTCGCTGCCGTCCAGGTACAGGAACGGCTTCTCGCGCGAGATCGGCGTGGTGTCGAGGGTGGTGTACGGGCCGGTGTCGAAGTTGGTCGCGGGCGCCCCCTGGACCCCGGTGAAGGTCATGTTCCAGACGCCGTTGGTCCAGCCGCCGACCGAGCTGTCGCGGGTGTACCACTGCTGCTGCGAGTACGGGCCCACCGTGCCGTCGATCTTCGAGTCGGCGATGTAGCCGCCGGAGGCCCAGCCGTAGCCGTCGGGCGCCAGGTTGAGGCCGCCCTGCACGTGGATGCGGCGGAACGGCGCGGCCTGCGCCACCGCCCAGCGGTTGGTGCCGTTGACCGGCCGGATGGCGAGGTTCTCCGCCGAACGCCAGAAGTTCTGGGTCGCGTTGCCGTTGAACCAGCCCGCGTCCACGGTGATGTCACCGTTGATCTGGGTGTCGTCCGGGTTGAGCCCGAGGCCCGAGACGGAGGTGTAGAAACCGAGTTGGGCGTTGATGTTGTTGTAGGTGCCCGGCTTCAGCAGGAACTGGTAGCGCCCGGAGCCGAAGTGGTTCGCCTCCTGCTGGGCGAAGACCTGGTCGAACTTCTGCTGGAGGCCCGGCGTCGAGGGGTCCACCACGATGACGTTCGGCCCCAGGTCGCCGCCGCCCTGCACCGGGGGAGTCCCGGTGGTTCCGGTGTGCACGGCCACCTCCCAGAGCGAGTAGCCGTAGGCGGTGCCGCGCGCGGTGCCGTAGATCCGCACGTAGCGGCCCGAACCGCTCACGTCGTAGGAGGTCTTGCCGCCGGTGGCGCCGGTGACGGTGCGCAGGGTCTGCCAGGAGTTCCCGTCCGAGGACGCCTCGATCCGGAAGTCCTTCCCGTACGCGGCCTCCCAGTCGAGGTCCACCCGGCACAGGTCGCGCACGGAGCCGAGGTCGACGCGGAGCCACTGCGGGTCGGACGCCTGGCTGGACCAGCGGGTGGCCGGGTCGCCGTCGAAGGCGGCGGAGGCCGGGGTGCCGGCGTTCTCGGTGGAGGAGGCGGTGGCGGGCCGGCCGCGCGCGGCGTCGGCCGCGTCGCAGCCGCCGGGCGCGGTGCCGCCGAAGCTGCCGAAGACCTGGAACTCCCAGAGCGAGTAGCCCCAGGAGGTGGCCCGGTGGACGCCCTGCATCCGCACGTACCGGCCCTGTCCGGAGAGTTCCAGGGTGTCGGTGCCGCCGTCGCCGCCGGTGACGGTGCGGGCGTCGGTCCAGGTGCTCGCGTCCGGCGAGAGCTGGATCTTGTAGTCCTTGCCGTACGCGGCCTCCCACTCCAGGACGATCCGGGTGACGGAGGCCGTCGCGCCCAGGTCGACCTGGAGCCACTGGTCGTCGCCCGCGGCGGAGGACCAGCGGGTGGACAGGTCGCCGTCGACGGCGGCGGAGGCGGGGGTGCCGGCGTTCTCGGCCGACGAGGAGGTCGCCGAACGGCCCTGCGACAGCGGGGTCTCGGCGGCGGTGGCCGGGGGCGAGGAGGGGAGGGCGAGGAGCGCCGCCGTGGCGGTGAGCGCGACACCCAGGGCTCTGAGTCTCATGCGATGTCTCATGCGACCGGCTTTCTGCCAGGTGGGGTGGGATGATGGGGTGACGGATGATCCGAAAACCCAACGCGACTGCGGTGTGGCTTAGTTCAAGGTGTGATTTAAGTGATGAGGCTTCTTCTCGGCAAGACCTCGGACGTAGCCGATTGTCAGTGTCGTACGGAAGAATGCCGTGACGAGAGATCATTCCCGGGTGGACCGGGTAGGTGCTCTCACGTCCCTGTCCCTGGAAAGGCCCCGCTGATGCCCCTCACCGCAGAGCTTCCCCCGCGTGTGTCCAGCGCGCGTCCGTGCCCGCCGCTCGGCCCGGTCGCCACCGCCGTGCTGCAGATCGTCGCCGACCGCCGCACCCCGGTCTTCGCCACCGTCCACACCAGCGGCCGGCGCCGGTACGGGTACTGGCGGCCCCTGGACTCCCGTACCGGCCGGGGAGGGTGCTACGTCGCCCTGCCCACCCCCGAGTGCGACGAGCTGTACGCCACCGGGCGGATAGAGCTGGGCGAGCCGGTCACCGATCCGTCCAGGACGACCTACCGGGTGCGGGCCACGGAGATACCCACGGCGGCGTCCGCGCGCGCGGCCCAGCGGTGGGCCCACGCGGCCTGAGACGCCGCCGGAGGGAGAAGGGCGCCGCGGCGGGCGCGTGAGGACGCACGGCACGTCGGGAAGGGACGGAGCGGCAAGAGCGGTACGGAGGCGCGGCCTGGCCCGAACGGCCGCGTCCGGCATGCCCGGAGGACCGGCCGGTCCCCGGTCTGCCGACGCACGGGACGCGGGAGGCGCAGCCCGCGGCCCGGCTCCGCCCTGCCCCGGCACACCGGCCGGGCGAGCACGGGCCGGGGAGGCGTACGGAGCCGAGAGTCCGTGCGGGCCGAGAGTGCGTGCGGGCCGCGAGGACGTACGGCCCGAGAGCGCGTACGGGCTCGGGGAGCGTACCCGCTCCCGGACCCTACGGGCCGGTCAGCCCGTGTCGTCCGTCGCGCGGCCCGCGGGCAGCAGCTCGCGGATGTCCGCGGGCAGCGCCCCGGCCACCTTCTCCATCAACTCCGGGGAGACCGCGGCGTCGAGCACCTCCAGGACGGCGGCGGACTCGCGCACCGCCGCGTCCTCGTCGGTCCCGGCCCGGCCGGCGACCCGGCCGGTGAACGTGGTCAGGCCGAACCGGCCGGAGACGGGCTGCGCGTGCCCCTGGCCGGGGGAGTCCGCCGCCTGCCGCATCGGCGCGGCCAGCTCCGGCGGCAACTGCGCCGCCACGTGACCGGCGAGCCCCGACGGCAGCCGCTCGGCGAGCGTCGTCAGCACGGCCAGCGTGGCCCGTTCGGCCGGCCCGCGGCTCGGCAGCCCGGCCAGCGACTGGACCTTCCCGATCATCTCGTCGTGCTGCATGGGGACGTCGTCCTTCCTCGGGGGAGCGGTGCGCCTGCCGTCAGCCCGCGACGTCGCCGGGTGCGCCGTCCCCGCTCTCCGGCCGCGCCGTCTCCTCGTCGGGCCCCGAGTGGCGTTCCGGGGCGCCGGGGGTGCAGAGGGCGCAGGCGGCCAGGGCCAGGGCCGCGGCGACCAGGTCCTCGACGGCGGCGGCCACCGGCGCGACCGAGGGCCGGCGCCGGGGGCCCGTCGTCCGCCAGCGCGCTCCCGCGAGCGCCGCCGCCAGCGCCGCCCCGGCCCCCACCGCCCCGGCGACCGGGGACAGCGGTGTCTCCGGGTCCGTCGGGGATGCCAGGGGATCGTCCCGGAGGGCGACGGCGACGCCGGTGAGGCCCCCGAAGGCGAGCCGCGGCACCAGCCCGCCGGGCCGGAGGCGGCTGGGGGTGGCCGGGTTCTTGTCCGCGACGAACTCGCCCGCCGCGGCGGCGGCCAGGAGCCCCCGCACCGCGGGCCGCGCGAGCCAGGGCGGCTCGCCGGGCGGGCCGGTGGCGGACCCGGCCGTCCAGGAGAGGGCCGCCGCACCCCACGTACTGCGCAGACCGCCCGCGGCGCCGATCAGGGCGGCGCGGGTCAGCGCGCGGACCGCGCGGCTCACGACGCACGCTCCCGGTCCGTGTCGGCCACGACGACGCCGTACGTGACCACCCCGTACGCGAGGTGCGGGAGCACGTCGGAGACCCAGTCGGCAGGCGACCAGGAACGGGGGTCGCCGACCCCGAGGCGGGCGATCGGCGTGTCGGTCGCGGCCATGGCGAGGGCCCCGGTGACGGCGGCACCCAGCCACAGCGGCATCCGGACGCCCGCCCGGCGCAGCAGCGACACGACGACGCCCGTGCCGGTCCCGACGGCGATGCCGGACAGCGCCCCGAGCCCGGAGAGCCGGTTGTCGCGGCCCTCCGTGTACGGGAGGGGGTGCCCGGCCCGCTCGGTGAGGGTGTCCACCACGGTCTCGGGGACGCCGCTGGCGGCTCTGCCGCGCAGCGCCATGTCGGCGTAGGTCAGGGTGTTCAGCGCGGTCGTGCCGGCGGCTCCCGCCGCGCAGCCGCGCAGGAAGCTACGGATCATGTCGCGCCGAGTGCCCGCGGCGCCCGCCGGGCAAACCGCCGCAGACCGGATGCGGGCGCCGCGCGTGGACACGGTCACGAGACGGGGTCGTACGAAAGGACGAGCGGCGTCCCCCGACCGGGTGAGCGGGGGACGGGGACCCGGGGCCCGCGGGGGCCCGAGGGCTGGCAGGCGGGGGATTACTCCGATAGCTTGCTCGCGTGGCCCCGCGTTCTCCCCCGTGCGCGGGGCCACACCAGTGCGGTCCGCGGGCGCCGGGGCGAGGCGGGCCGGAAGCCGTGATCACACGGCTGGTAGCGTCGCCTGGCCGCGAGGTGCGGCGCGAGAGAGGTGTCGGTGCGTTGGGCGGACGTCAGGACCGTGACTGGGTGGCGATGACCCCGGGCGACTTCGACCGGGAGGCCCCGCTGCGGCTGAACGTGGGGACCGGCCCGACCGCCGTTCCGGCCGAGCCCGACGCGTACGGCACCGCGCCCCTGTTCGGCGACTCGGCCCCCTCCCGCCCGGTCCCGCGACGTGACCGCCGACGCGGGGTGACCGCCCCCTCGACCGCCCAGCAGCGGCTCTTCTGACCCCGGGCCGGCCGGGGGGCGCCCCGGGGCTCAGCTCGCCAGCACCGGCGCCGGTCCCATCACCACCACCGGGGAGCGCTCCGGGTCCAGCGCCAGCAGCAGTTCGCGCATGTGCTCCTCGCGCAGGGAGACACAGGCGTTGGTGGGCCCCTCGTGGTCCACGTGCAGCCACACCCCGCCGCCCAGTTCCGCGCCCATCGGCCGGGTGTCGTCCAGCGGGGTGGTGCCCGGCACCCGGTTGTAGTCGATCGCCACCACGTAGTCGAAGGAGCCCTCCAGGTCCTCGCCGAGGTGCCCGGTGCCCGTCACCTCGAAGTCCGGGTCCTCGTCGTACGGCATCCGGGTCCCCGGGTCGGGCAGCCGGCCGCCCGCGTCGCTCAGCCCGAACACCCCGACGGGCGTGCGCAGATCACCCGCCCGGTGCTCCTCCGACCAGCCCCGCAGCCCGTTGTGGGCGGGCCACGGGCCGGCCACCGCCCGCCAGCCCTCCTCGGGGAACCGCTCGTAGAGCACCGCCCGCGCCCGGAACGTGTCCTCGCCCGGCCCCGTGACCACCAGGGCCTGCCGGGCCTCGTCCGGCACCCGGGCCCGCGTGACCGGGCCCAGCCCGGGAAGCGGGCGCGGGGCCGGGGCCGCCGAGGGCCCCGGGCGCGCGGACGCCACCGACGGCGACGGGGGCGCGGCGGCCGGCTGCCCCGGGGCACACCCGGTGCCGAGCGCGCCGGCGCACACCACGGCGCCGATCGCCAGGGCCAGGGCCTTGCTGACGGTCATCTCATCCTCCGGCTCGCTGCGTCGACTACTCATTGCTTGACCGCTTCCGCAACCGGTTGTGCGCCGCCCGGCACCTCTCGCCCGGATGGCGCAGAAGGGGGCGGCCACGGCGGCGCGAGGGCGCCCGGAAAGGCGCGTATTCGGGGGTCCGTGCGTTCGCCCGGTCGCAACACCGTTCCCATCGACACCCCTTACTCACTGGTGGGGTGCGGTGATGCCGTGTAGCGTCAGCGGCAGATGTCGTGGTTCGACCGGACCCGCCCGCGCCGTGGTGCGGGCGGTTCGCTGTGCACTGCCTGAGGACCAGGACGACCACCTCCGGACCCGCACGGTGCGGGTCCGACTACGGCTGAAAGGCAAAAGGCATGGCCAGCGGAACCGTGAAGTGGTTCAACTCGGAAAAGGGCTTCGGCTTCATCGCGCAGGACGGCGGCGGCCCGGACGTCTTCGCGCACTACTCCAACATCAACGCCAGCGGTTACCGCGAGCTCCAGGAAGGCCAGGCCGTCACGTTCGACGTCACGCAGGGCCAGAAGGGCCCGCAGGCGGAGAACATCACCCCCGCCTGACCCGGCGATCCGCCGAACGCGGCACGGTGCCCGCGGAAGCCACGCTTCCCGGCCACCGTGCCGCGGTGCGTTTCCGGCACCGACCGACGCCCATCACTGCCGGAAAACGGCAGTGCGCCGCCGCGCCCTCGTCGTGCAGCCTGGGTTCGCGGTGCCGCGGGCGCGGCGCCCGCGGTCGTCCCACCCCGGTTCCGCCGCGGCGCGTCGGCGGCCGGGACACGAGGGAGGGCGGGGGCGCGATGCCGACGGCGAGGGCCGGGGAGAGAGCACGCCTGGCGCGCAGGGAGCGCCGGGCGCGCAGGGCGGAGCTGGCCGCCGTCCTGGAGGCACCGGCGGCTCCCCTGACCTGGCGGGCCGGATGGCGCGGCAAGGCGCTCGGGGCCGTGCTGTGCCTGGGCTTCGTCACCCTGTCGGCATACCCCGAGGGCGCGAGCCTCGCCGAACCCCGGCCCAGCGCCCTCGTGTTCGCCCTGTGGACGCCCTTCGCCCTCGCCTGGTTCTCCTGCCGCGTCGGCATCTGGCGGATCACCGCCGACCGCGACGGGGTCCACCTGCGGCGGATGTGGCGCACCCGGCTCCTGTCGTGGTCCGAGATCCGGCACGTGGAGCTGCGGCACGACGGCAGCCTGGAGTTCTTCGGCCCGGACACTCCCGAGCCGATGGCGGGCCTCTTCGCCCCGCCCTGGCTGGCCCGCCGCACCGGAGGCACCGGCGCCGAGGCCGCCGACCTGATCACCGTCATGGCCGAACACCCCCGCCTGCGCCCCGCCGGACAGAGCCGGCCCGTGCCCGGGTTCGCCCGCTGGGTCCTCCTGCTGGCCGCCGTGATCTTCGTCATCGGACAGTTCCGGACCTGGTGACCGGCCCGCACTCCCCCCCGTCCGTCCGGCTCAGACGGGCAGCGGGGCGAAGGGCAGGAGGGCGTCGCCCTCCGGCCGGACGACGCCGCAACTGCCCTCGGGGACCTCGTTCCACACGCCCGGCAGATCGCCCAGCGGCTCCGACACGACGAGCCGGGTCCGGGGCGACGCCTCCCGCAGGAACGCGGTCCCGGGATGCAGCGCCCGCAGCGTCTCCACCCGGCTGCTGTAGTACAGCGAACGCGAGGCGCCCCGGCTGGAGTAGCGGAACGCCCAGAGCCGCACCCCGTCCGTCACCGCCACCGTCATCTGGAGCGGATCGCGCACCCCGCGCTCCCGGCCGGTCCGCTCCACCAGTCCCGCCATCCGCGCCACGGCCCCCGGCGGGTCCTCCTCCAGCCCGAAGGTGAGCGCCAGGAAGAACATCAGCTCCGAGTCGGTCGACCCCTCGATGCCGGTGAAGAGCCGCGGATCGACCGCCAGGGCCAGATCCCGCCGGACCCGGTCGAAGCCCTCCACGGCGCCGTTGTGCATCCACATCCAGCGGCCGTGCCGGAAGGGGTGGCAGTTGGTCTGCTGCACGGCGCTGCCCGTCGAGGCGCGGATGTGCGCGAAGAAGAGCGGCGAGCGGACGTGCCCGGCGATCTCCCGCAGCGAGCGGTTGCTCCACGCCGGGCCGATCTCCCGGACCACCGCGGGCGTCCGCATCTCCGGCCCGAACCAGCCGACGCCGAACCCGTCCCCGTTGGTCGTCTCCACGCCCATCCTGGCGTGCAGGCTCTGGTCGATCAGTGAGTGCTCCGGCTCGTAGAGCAGTGACTCCAGCAGGACCGGCGTCCCGGAGTAGGCAAGCCATCGGCACATCGTCTGCCGCCTCCCTGGCCCCGCGCCGAGCGGTGCGGGGCGTCGATCGTCAGTCGACCGGCCAGGTGTGGACCGGGGCGTTGAGGTGCATGTACTCCATGTACTGCTGCGTCATCCGGCGCAGGCACTCGTGCCGTCCCGCGTGGGTCGTGGCGTCGATGTGGTGGAACATCTCCTTCTGCCACACCGCCCCGTTGCGGACCGTGACGCAGCGCTGCTCGATGATGCCCAGCAGCGGTTCCCGCCAGGCCGCGTCCATCCCGGACAGCTCCAGCCCCCGGTGGGCCAGGGGCAGCAGCCGCCGCAGCACCAGCTCGGCCACCGGCACCTCGCCCACGCCGGGCCAGTACAGCCGCGCCTCGATGCCGTGCCGGGCCGCCGTGTGCAGGTTGTCCTCGGCGACCGAGAACGACATCCGCGACCACACCGGCCGGTCCTCCTCCACCAGGGCGCGGGTGAGCCCGTAGTAGAAGGCGCCGTTGGCGAGGGTGTCGGCCACCGTCGGACCGGCGGGCAGCACCCGGTTCTCCACCCGCACGTGCGGCTTGTCGTGGGAGACGGCGTACACCGGCCGGTTCCAGCGGTAGATCGTGCCGTTGTGCAGGGTGAGTTCGCCGAGGTCGGGGATGTCGCCGCGGTCCAGGGTCTCGATGGGGTCCTGCTCGTCGCAGAGCGGCAGCAGCGCCGGGAAGTAGCGCAGGTTCTCCTCGAAGAGGTCGAAGACGCTGTTGATCCACCGTTCCCCGAACCACACCCGGGGCCGCACCCCCTGTGCCTTGATCTCCTGCGGCCGGGTGTCCGTGGCCTGCTCGAACAGCGGCACCCGGCTCTCGTGCCACAGCTCCTTGCCCAGCACGAAGGGCGCGTTGGCGGCCAGCGCGACCTGCACCCCGGCGATCGCCTGCGCCGCGTTCCAGTACCCGGCGAAGTCCTCCGGCGAGACCTGGAGGTGGAACTGCGTGCTGGTGCACGCCGCCTCCGGGGTGATGGTGTCCGCGTAGGTCCGCAGCCGGTCCACGCCGTCCACCTCGATGCGCAGGTCCTCGCCGCGCGCCGCGAACACCTGGTCGTTGAGGAGCCGGTAGCGCGGGTTCTCCGACAGGCCGGCCTCGTCGACGTCGGCGCGGCGCAGCGTGGGCAGGATGCCGATCATGATCAGGTGGGCGCCGACCGAGCGGGCGCTGTCCTCCGCGTGGTTCAGCGCGGCGCGGATCTCGGTCTCCCAGGCGTCGGGGCCGCCCGCGGTCAGCCGCCGCGGCGGGATGTTGATCTCCAGGTTGAACCGGCCCAGCTCGGTGGACCACGCCGGATCGGCGATGGCCTCCAGCGCGTCCGCGTTGCGCATCGCCGGCTCGGCCCGCCCGTCGACCAGGTTGAGTTCGATCTCCAGGCCCACCTGGGGCCGCTCGGTCTCGAACCGTGACTCGCGCAGCATCTGGGCGAACGCGTCGAGGCACTCCTGCATCTTGATGCGGTACCGGCGCCGGTCCTCGCGGGTGAAGACCAGCTCCGGGACGTCTCGTCCCATCGGCCCTCCCGGGGTTCGCCTCCGCGGCCGCACTCCCTTCCACCCTCGCACCACCTGGCGCGGCCGACCAGGCGGGACGGCGGGGGCCCGCGGGGGCGCGTACGGCGGCGGGCGCCGACGGGTGCCGAAGCGGCACCGCCGGCGCCCGCTGCGCCATCGGAGTGACACGTGGTGGGGCCGGACGCCCCGCCGGGTCAGCCGGCCGCGAGCAGCTCCAGGGTGTCGATCACCCGGTGCGAGAAGCCCCACTCGTTGTCGTACCAGGCGACGACCTTGACGTGCCGGCCGTCGACCCGGGTGAGCGCCGCGTCGAAGATCGACGAGGCCGGGTTGCCGGTGATGTCCGAGGAGACCAGGGGGTCCTCGGAGTACTCCAGGACACCGGCGAGCGGGCCCTCGGCCGCGGCCCGGTAGGCGGCCAGCACGTCCTCGCGGGTCACGTCCCGCTCGACCGTCGTGTTCAGCTCGACGATGGAGCCCACCGGCACCGGTACGCGGATCGAGTCGCCGGAGAGCCTGCCGTCGAGGCGGGGCAGGACCAGGCCGATCGCCTTGGCGGCGCCCGTGGTGGTCGGCACGATGTTGACGGCGGCGGCGCGGGCCCGGCGGGCGTCGCGGTGCGGGCCGTCCTGGAGGTTCTGCTCCTGGGTGTAGGCGTGCACCGTGGTCATGAAGCCGTGCTCGATGCCGGCCAGGTCGTCCAGGACCGAGGCCAGCGGCGCCAGCGCGTTGGTCGTGCACGAGGCGTTCGAGACGATCGTGTGCGCGGCCGGGTCGTACGCGTCCGTGTTGACGCCGTAGGCCAGGGTGACGTCGGCACCGTCCGACGGCGCGCTGACCAGCACCTTCCTGGCACCCGCGTCCAGGTGGACGGCGGCGGCCTTGGCCGCGGTGAAGCGGCCGGTCGCCTCCAGGACGATGTCGACCTCCAGCTCGGCCCACGGCAGCCGGGCCGGCTCGCGCTCGGCGAGCACCCGGATGCGGCGGCCGTCGACGATCAGGGTGTCCCCGTCGACGGTCACCGGGCGGCCGAGGCGGCCGGCCGTCGTGTCGTAGGCGAGCAGCCGCGCGAGCGTGGCGGGCTCCGTGAGGTCGTTGACGGCGACGACCTCCAGTTCGCTGTCGCGCTCCAGCAGGGCGCGCAGCACGTTGCGTCCGATGCGGCCGAATCCGTTGACGGCGATGCGAGTCATGAGTGGTGTCCCTTCGGTTCGCCACCAGGCTCCCGCGTCCCGTGCGCGGGCGGCAGCGGCGCGGGTGCCACGGTTCGCAAGGATCACGCCAGGCCCGCGCCGCCTTCTTTCGCACGGGCCCGCGGCGGGGGCTACTCGCCCCGCGCGAAGGTGCGCCGGTACTCGCTCGGCGTGGTGCCCAGGATGCGCTGGAAGTGCAGCCGCAGGTTCGCGCCGGTGCCCAGGCCCACGTCGGCGGCGATCTGCTCGACCCCGCGCTCGGAGCGCTCCAGCAGTTCGCGGGCCACGTCGACCCGGGCGCGCATCACCCACTGCATCGGCGTGTACCCGGTGTCCTCCACGAACCGCCGGGACAGGGTGCGCGGCGACACGGCGGCGTGCCGGGCCAGCACCTGAAGGGTGAGGTGCTCGCCGAGCCGGCGCAGCGCCCACTCGCGGGTCGCGGCGAACCGCTCGCCCAGCGGCTCGGGCACGCTGCGCGGCACGTACTGGGCCTGGCCGCCGCTGCGGTACGGGGCGGCGACCAGCCGCCGGGCCGCGTGGTTGGAGGCGGCCACGCCGAGGTCGCCGCGGAGGATGTGCAGGCACAGGTCGATCCCCGAGGCCGCCCCCGCCGACGTCAGCACCCCGCCCTCGTCGACGAAGAGCACGTTCTCGTCGACCCGCACCCGCGGATGCCGCTCCGCCAGCGCGCGGGCGTAGTGCCAGTGCGTGGTGGCCCGCCGCCCGTCGAGCAGCCCCGTGGCCGCCAGCGCGAAGGCCCCCGTCGAGATGGCCGCGAGCCGCGCGCCCCGGCTGCGGGCGGCGACCAGCGCCGCGACCACGTCCGCCGGCGGGCTCTCGCGGTCCGGGAAGCGGTAGCCGGGGACGAAGACCAGATCGGCCCAGCCGAGCGCGTCCAGCCCGTGCGCCACGTGGTACGAGAGCCCGTCACCCCCCGTCACCAGTCCGGGGGACGACCCGCACATCCGTACCTCGTACGGCATGCTCGCCCGGGTCGTGAACACCTGTGCGGGGATACCCACGTCCAGGGGCTTGGCGCCCTCCAGGACGAGGACGGCGACCCGGCGCAGTCGGGGGCCCGCCGGGGCGGGCGCGGAAGGCTCGGACGACACCGCTCCAGCGTACGTGCGCCCCCGGCGCGGCCGACGGCGCCCCGGCAGGCCGCGCCCACGCCGATGACCAGCGCGGACACCGCCCCCCGGGTGCCCGCGGAACCGGCGCGCGGGCCCGGCGGACCGGCCCGCGCGCCGGCCTGGGGTGCCCGTTTTCTCACTGGTCGAGAAAGCCTGGTGATCGTCGGTCGCTTGTGGTTACCTGAGGTCATGATTGTTCTCGTGACCCGTCGCCACGTGGACTACCTGCGTGTCACGACCATGGGGTGTCCCACCGCCCGCTGACCCGGCGCCACGGTCCCGGCCCCTTCTCGCGCGCTCCGGCGCGCGCCGCGCCGGCCCGCCCCGTCCGCCGACGGGGCGCCCGCGCCCCCGGGACCCCGCCCGCTGCGCGACGACCGCGGCGTACCCGCTCCCCGGGAGCCTGCCGTACGCCGCTTTCCCACGCCCGCTCACCGGACCACCCCACCTGCCCTTCCCGGGCATCGCACGCGTACCAAGGAGAACCATGAGCCAGCCGATCGACGCCGTCACCGCCGGTCACACCCCCGAGGACGAGGGCGCCGCGCCCGACACCTCCGCGTGGTCCTTCGAGACCAAGCAGCTCCACGCCGGCAGTGCCCCCGACACGGCCACCGGCGCGCGGGCGGTCCCGATCTACCAGACCACCTCGTTCGTCTTCCGCGACACCCAGCACGCCGCCGACCTCTTCTCGCTGGCCGAGCCCGGGAACATCTACACCCGCATCCACAACCCCACCCAGGACGCCTTCGAGCAGCGCGTCGCCGCCCTCGAAGGCGGTGCCGCCGCCGTCGCCCTCGCCTCCGGACAGGCCGCCGAGACCCTCGCCCTGCTCACCGTGGCGAGCGCCGGCGACCACATCGTCTCCAGCTCCTCCCTGTACGGCGGCACGTACAACCTCCTGCGCCACACCCTGCCGAAGTTCGGCCTGGAGGTGACCTTCGTCGACGACCCGGACGACGTGGACGCCTGGCGGGCCGCCGTCCGGCCCAACACCAAGGCCCTGTTCGCCGAGACCCTCGGCAACCCGCGCGGCAACGTCCTCGACATCCGCTCCATCGCCGACGTCGCCCACGAGGCCGGCGTCCCGCTGATCGTCGACAACACCGTGCCCACCCCGTACCTGCTGCGCCCCATCGAGCACGGCGCGGACGTCGTCGTCCACTCGGCGACCAAGTTCATCGGCGGCCACGGCACCACCATCGGCGGTGTCGTCGTCGACGCGGGCACCTTCGACTTCGGCGCCGACCCCGAGCGGTTCCCCGACTTCAACGAGCCCGACCCCAGCTACCACGGCCTGCGCTACTGGCCGGCGCTCGGCCCCGGCGCGTACGCCATCAAGCTGCGCGTGCAGCTCCTGCGCGACCTCGGCCCCGCCATCTCCCCGAACTCCGCCTTCCTGCTGCTCCAGGGCGTGGAGACGCTGAGCCTGCGCATGGAGCGGCACTCCTCCAACGCCCAGGCCCTCGCCGAGTGGCTGGAGCAGCGCGACGAGGTCTCCGCCGTCCACTACCCCGGACTGCCCTCCAACCGCTGGTACGAGGCCGGGCGCCGCTACCTGCCGCGCGGCGCCGGGGCGGTGCTCTCCTTCGAGCTGCGCGGCGGCGCCGAGGCCGGCAAGCGGTTCGTGGACGGGGTGGAGCTGTTCAGCCACCTCGCCAACATCGGCGACGTGCGCAGCCTCATCATCCACCCCGCCTCCACCACGCACAGCCAGCTCGACGAGGAGCAGCTCGCCGCCACCGGCGCCTCCCCGGGCCTGGTCCGGCTCTCCGTCGGCATCGAGAACCTGGCCGACCTCAAGGCGGACCTGGAGGCGGGCTTCCGCGCGGCGAAGGAGGCGTCCTGAACATCACCGGAGCGCCCACTCCGGAGGCTCTCCTCCCTCCCGCCACCGGTGCGTGGCGGGAGGGGGACCCCCCAGGGCGCCGGCGCTGGTACCACCAGGCCGGCGCCCTGCCGCTGGAGGCGGGCGGAACACTCCCGGAGGTACGGATCGCGTACGAGACCTGGGGGCGGCTCGCGCCCGACGGCTCCAACGCGGTCCTCGTCCTGCACGCGCTGACCGGCGACAGCCACGTCGCCGGTCCGGCCGCTCCCGGACACCCCACCGCCGGCTGGTGGGACGCGCTGATCGGACCGGGCCGGGCCCTGGACACCGACCGCTGGTTCGTCGTCGCGCCGAACGTGCTCGGCGGCTGTCAGGGCAGTACGGGACCGGCCTCGCTGCGCCCCGACCGCCGCCGCTGGGGCGGATCGTTTCCGCGGCTGACCCAGCGCGACCAGGTGCGCGCCGAGGCGGGGCTCGCCGACGCGCTCGGCATCGACCGCTGGGCGCTGGTGGTCGGCGGCTCCATGGGCGGGATGCGCGCCCTGGAGTGGGCCGTCTCCCTCCCGGACCGCGTGGAGGCGCTGCTGCTGCTCGCCTGCCCGGCCGCCGCCGGCGCCGACCAGATCGCGTGGGCCACGGCGCAGGTCCACGCGATCCGCGCCGACCCGCACTGGCGCGGGGGCGACTACCACGACGCCGGACCGGGGCAGGGCCCCCACGCGGGGCTCGGCATCGCCCGCCGCATGGCCCACATCACCTACCGGGGCGCCGAGGAGCTGGAGACCCGCTTCGGCAACCGCCCCCAGCAGGGCGAGGACCCCTGGCGGGGCGGCCGGTACCAGGTCGAGTCGTACCTCGACCACCACGCGGCCAAGCTGGTCCGGCGCTTCGACGCCGCGAGCTACGTGGTCCTCGCCGAGGCGATGAACGCCCACGACGTCGGCCGGGGCCGCGGCGGCATCCGCGCCGCCCTGGGCCGGGTACGGGCCAGGACGCTGGTCGCGGGCATCGACACCGACCGCCTCTATCCGCCCGAGCAGCAGAAGGAGCTGGCCGCCGGCATCCCCTCCGCCGACGCGGTCCGCATGATCGCCTCGCCGTTCGGGCACGACGGGTTCCTCGTCGAGACCGGCGAGGTCTCCGCGCTGGTGCGCGAGCTGCTGGACGGGGTCCCGGAGCGCGTGACGGCAGGGGCCGGCTGACGCCCGGTGGGGACGCCGCACGGCGCACGCCCGGCCGGTGCCCTCGCCCGGCCGGGCCCGTCCGGGGCGGCCCGGCGCCGACGGCCCCCCAACAGGGCGCAGGTCAGAGGGCATTGCACGCTTAGGTAAGGCTTGCTTTACTGGCGTCGCTGTCTGTCCGAGGCCGTCCGCCCCGAGGAGGAACCCGTATGCGGGTCGTCATGTTCGGTTACCAGACCTGGGGTCACCGCACCCTGCAGGCCCTGCTGGAGTCCGAACACGACGTGGTCCTCGTCGTGACCCACCCCAGAAGCGACCACGCCTACGAGAAGATCTGGGACGACTCGGTCGCCGACCTCGCCGAGGAACACGGCATCCCCGTCCTGCTGCGCCACCGCCCCGACGACGAGGAGCTGTTCGCGCGCCTCACCGAAGCGGACCCCGACATCATCGTGGCCAACAACTGGCGCACCTGGATTCCGCCGCGCGTCTTCCGCCTGCCGCGCCACGGCACCCTGAACGTGCACGACTCCCTGCTGCCGAAGTACGCCGGCTTCTCCCCGCTGATCTGGGCCCTCATCAACGGCGAGAGCGAGGTCGGCGTCACCGCCCACCTCATGAACGACGAACTGGACGCCGGCGACATCGTCCGTCAGGAGGCCGTGCCCGTCGGCCCGTCGGACACCGCCACCGACCTCTTCCACAAGACCGTCGACCTCATCGCCCCGGTCACCATCGGCGCCCTCGGCCTCATCGCCGCCGGGCAGAGCGAGTTCACCCGGCAGGACCGCTCGGAGGCCAGCTTCTTCCACAAGCGCTCCGACGAGGACAGCCGCATCGACTGGAACTGGCCCGCCGCCGACCTCGAACGCCTGGTCCGCGCCCAGTCCGAGCCCTACCCCAGCGCCTACACCCACCACCGGGGCAAGCGGCTGGAGATCCTCGCCGCCCGCGTCTCCGAGGGCCGCTACGGCGGCACCCCCGGCCGCGTCTTCTACCGCGAGGGCGACGGCGTGGTCATCGTCGCCGGTGCCGACGCCCGCACCGGCCGCAACCACGGCCTCGCCCTCACCCGGGTCCGTACCGAGGACGGCCGCGAACTGGCCGCCGCCGACTACTTCACCGCCATGGGCGGCTACCTCACCCGGCACCCCTGACCCACCCTCACCCGCGGCGGGCCGGACCCGGGACGAACCCGGGGCCCACGGCCCGCCGCGCCCCTGCCCACGGCCCGCCCCGCTCCGGCCGGCCGCACCGATCGAGGAGGACTCGTGACCAACCCCTTCGAGGACGAGGACGGCGTCTACCTGGTCCTCGCCAACGACGAGGACCAGCACTCCCTGTGGCCCGCCTTCGCGGACGTCCCCACCGGATGGACCGTCGTCCACGGCGAGGACACCCGCGCCGCCTGCCTGGAGTACGTCGAGAAGAACTGGACCGACCTGCGCCCCCGCAGCCTGCGCGAGAGCGTCGCCGCCGACCCCGCCTGAGACCCGCCCCGCCCGAGACCCAGCCGCCTGGGACCCGCCTCGCCAGGGCCGGCCCGCGCCCCGGGCCGGCCCCCCGCTCACCCCGCCCGCCGCCGCGCGGCGGCAACCCGAACAGCGAGACCCACCGCATGCCCACCCTCTCCCACGACGGCCGGGAACTCTCCTACGACGACCAGGGCACCGGCGACCCCGTCGTCCTCGTGATGGGCGCCGGGGCCTCCCGCCGCACCTGGCACCTGCACCAGGTGCCCGCCCTGACCGCCGCCGGACACCGCGTCGTCACCCTCGACAACCGGGGCATGACCGGCGACGGACAGCCGCCCGGCACCCTCACCCTCGCCGCCATGGCCGGCGACGTGCTCGCCCTCGTCGACCACCTCGGCCTCGCCCCCTGCCGCCTCGTCGGCTTCTCCCTCGGCGCCACCATCGTCGCCGAGGCCCTGCTCGCCCGGCCCGGCGTCGCCCGCCAGGCCGTCTTCCTGGCCGGCTGCGCCCGGCCCGACGCCTTCAGCCGCGCCGTCACCCGCGCCGAGGCCGAACTCGCCCGCACCGGACTCGCCCTTCCCCCCGACGTGCACGCCGTCCACTCCGCCCTGCGCTACCTCTCGCCCGCCACCCTCCGCGACGAACGGGCCGTCACCGACTGGCTGGACCTCTTCCGGTTCGCCCCGCCACCGCCCGGCGCCGGCCACCTCCAGCGCCTCGCCCTGGAGGAACACGGCGACCGGCGGGACGCCTACCGCGCCATCCGCACCCCCGCCCTCTGCGTCGGCTACCGCGACGACGTCGCCATCCCGGCCGCCGCCACCCGGGAACTCGCCGCCTGCCTGCCCCACGCCCGCTACACCGAACTGGCCGACTGCGGACACTACGGCCACCTCGAACGCCCCGCCGAAGTCAACGCCGCCCTCCTGGACTTCTTCGCCGAGGACCGGGCATGACCTCCGGGGCCCGTGGCCGACCGCCCTCGGCCGGCCCGCGCACCCCGTGACCCCCCGGAGGACGCCGTGACCGACCCCCGTACCCCCGCGCCACCCGTCACCCTGCTCGACGTGCGCCTCGGCGCGGGCGGCCCGCCCAGCGACGTCCGCGTCGAGGACGGGCGCGTCATAGCCGTCCACCCGGCCGGAACGGCGCCCCGCGCCCCGGGCCCGCGCCTCGACCTCGACGGCCGCACCCTGCTGCCCGGACTCTGGGACCGCCACGTCCACATGGTCCAGTGGGCCGGCCTCCGCCGCCGCCTCGACCTCTCCGCCGCCGGCTCGGCCCGCGCCGCCGCCGGTGCCGCCGCCGTCCGCGCCGCCGGCCTGCCCCCGGGCGAACCGCTCGTCGGCTACGGCTTCCGCGACGGACTGTGGCCCGACACGCCCCACAAACGCCTGCTGGACGCCGTCGTACCGGACCGGCCCGCCCTGCTCATCGGCGCCGACCTGCACACCGCCTGGCTCAACTCGCCCGCCCTCGCCGCCGCCGGACACGGCGACCACCCCACCGGCCTGCTCCGCGAGGACGCCTGCATGCGGGCCATCGCCGAGGTCACCCGGACCACCCCCGAGACGACCGACCGCTGGGTCGACGAAGCCTGCCGGGCCGCCGCCGCCCGCGGCGTCACCGGCGTCGTCGACTTCGAGTACGCCGACAACGTCACCGACTGGACCCGCCGCGCCGCCGCCCGGCCCGTCCCGCTCCGCGTCGCCGCCGCCGTCTGGCCCCGCGACCTCGACGCCGTGCTCGCCCGCGGACTGCGCACCGGGACCCCGCTGCCCGCCGGGGACGGCCTGGTGCAGGTCGGCCCGCTCAAGGTGCTCTCCGACGGCTCCCTCAACACCCGTACCGCGCTCTGCCACGACCCCTATCCGGGCCTCGACCCCGCGGACCCCGCCTCCCACGGTCTGGAGGAGGTGCCCCTCGCCGACCTCGTCGCGCTGCTGCGCCGCGCCGCCGCCCACGGCCTCGTCCCCGCCGTGCACGCCATCGGGGACCGCGCCAACGAGGCCGCCCTGGACGCCTTCGAGGCGGTCCGCTGCCCCGGCCGGATCGAACACGGCCAGTTGCTCGCCGCCAAGGACGTGCCGCGCTTCGCGGAACTCGGCGTCACCGTCGGCGTCCAGCCCACCCACGCCGTGGACGACCGGGACATCGCCGACCGGCACTGGGCCGGCCGCACCCACCGGGCCTACGCCTTCGCCGACCTGCTCGCCGCCGGGGCCGAGCTGGAACTCGGCTCCGACGCCCCCGTCGCCCCGCTCGACCCCTGGCTGACCATCGCCTCGGCCGTCACCCGGACCGGCGACGGACGCCCGCCCTGGCACCCCGAGCAGCGCATCCCCGTCCGGGCGGCGCTCACCGCCTCCTGCCGCGGCCGGCGCCTGGTCCGCGTCGGGGACCCGGCCGACCTGGTCGTCACCGACGCCGACCCGCTCACCGCGGACCCGGACACCCTGCGCGCCATGCCGGTGCACGCCACGATGGTCGCCGGTACCTGGACCCACCCCCCGTCCTGAACGGCGACCGGGCCGGCCGGCCGTGCGGGCGCACGACTCGGCCGGCCCGGCGCCGGGCTCAGCCCAGCGGCTTGACGCGGATGTCGCGGAACCGCACCTTGTTCCCGTGGTCCTGCAACCGGATCGCCCCGGCCATGGGCGTCTCGGCCCGGCCCGAGGCGGTGGGCCCGTCGAGCACCACGTCGTCGTGGACCGTGACGCCGTTCCACACCACGCTCACCCGGGCGTCGGCCGTCTTGCGGCCGTCGGCACCGTAACGGGCGGACCGGAAGACCACGTCGTACGTCTGCCAGGTCTCCGGCGCCCGCGCCGCGTTCACGTCCGCCGCCTTCTTCAGGTACAGCGCCCCGGCCCCGTCGAGCGCCGGGGCGGGGGCGCCGTGGGAGTCGAGGATCTGCAACTCGTAGCGGTCCTGGAGGAAGACGCCGCTGTTGCCCCGGTCCTGCCCGGTCACCTCCGGCGGCAGCAGCGGCACCCGGAACTCCAGGTGCAGCGCGAAGTCCTGGTAGGCGTCCTTGGTGCGGATGTCGCCGCAGCACACCTCCATGGACCGCTCCTCGGCGGCCGGCCAGGCGAGCGGCCGGCCGTCCGTGTGCTGCCACTGCTCCCGCGAGGCGTCCGATCCGTCGAAGAGGACCGTCTCGGCGCCCTGCGGGCGGACGGTGATCAGGTCGAGGTTGACGTGGCCGGTGTCACCGGGGTCGTACCGGTAGGAGAGCGTGTTGGCGCCCGCCCGGAGCGTCACCCGCTCGGTCCGCGTCGACCAGGTGTCCCAGTCGCCGGTGGAGGGCAGTTCCGTCTGGCGCACCTTCTTCCCGTTGGCGTACAGGGACAGGGACTTGGTGCCCTGGAAGGGGTTCGGCCCGTTGGAGTAGCGCAGGTTCACGTCGTAGGAGCCGGCCCGGGGCACCGTCACGTCGAACGTGGTGGCGCCCTTGCCCTCGGTGGAGTAGCGGTCCACGAAACCGCTGCCGGAGTAGCCGGAGTGGTCGGTGTTGACGCCGGCGGTCCCGGTCAGCCGGGCCTCCTCCGCCTCGTAGAGCGGGCCGGGCTGCGGCTGGGTGCCGGGCACGGCGTTCAGCGTGTACCAGGCTTCGGTGCTCCACAGGCTCTCGCCGGAGGCCGAGGCGAAGGGGCGCGGCGAGCGCAGGTGCACGACCCGGCCCGGCTTCAGCCCGTCCAGCAGCACCCGGACGGTGCGGCCGTCCTTGGCGAGCGTCGCCGACCGTACGGCCAGCGACTCCTGGGCGATCTTGGGGCCGCCGTAGGACGCGGTCGGCGTGTACCGCCACTGCTCGGCGCGGTAGCGCTTGGCCAACTCCGCCGCCGTCTCGGCGGAGAGCGGCTGCGTGTACGTCAGGTCGAAGCCGCCGGAGACGGCCTTCATGCTCAGGATGTCGAAGGTGTCGCCGCCGTTGGGCGTGAGCTTCTGGAGCCCGAACCGCAGCTTGCCCTCCTGGCCCCAGTTGCCGTCGGCGCCCAGCCCGCCGGCGTAGACCGCGCCGTCGGGGCCCAGGGTGATCCGGTTGACGCCGGCCTCCAGGCCCTGGGTGTAGCGGAAGACGGCGCCCTGGTACTGGCCCTTGACCTTCTCCAGGTAGGCCCGCTGGAGGCCGCCGTAGGTGACGTCGCCGATCAGCATCTGTCCCGCGAACCGGCCCTTGGTCAGGTACAGCGGCGTGGAGGGCGAGTTGGCGATCTCGTTCTGCGGCAGCCACAGCACCGGCTCGGTGACGGGGGAGTCCTCGAACGGCCCGGCGGGCTCGGTGTAGTGGTTGAAGAAGCGGTCCTGCTTGATCTGGACCAGCTTGGACGAGGGGAGCCAGCCGCCCTGGTTGTCGGTGGCGAACAGGCCGCCCTCAGGCCCCCAGCCGATCCCGTTGGGCGTGCGCAGACCGCCCGCGATCGGACTGATCTTGCCCGTCCTTGCGTGCACCTTGTACGTGGTGCCGCGGCCCGGCGCGGGCTGCGGGACGGTGGTCGCGCCGCCCAGGTCGATGGCGACCGACAGGTTCACGTAGAAGTAGCCGTCGCGGTGGAGCAGCCCGAAGGCGAACTCGTGGAAGTTGCCGCCGTAGGGCCAGGTCGCCACCGTGCGGTACTCGTCCGTCACGCCGTCGCCGTCGCGGTCGACCAGGCGGGTCAGCTCGTGCTTCTGCGACACGTACAGCGAACCGTCGACGTACGCGATGCCCATCGGCTCGCGCAGCCCGCTCGCCACCTTCTTCACGGTGACCTTGTCCCGGCTGGTGGCGCCGGTGACGTGGTCGAGCAGGTACACCTCCCCGGCAACGTTGTCGCTGCCGCCCCACGTGGTGATCGCCAGGCGCCCGTCGGGCAGCCAGTCCATGCCGCTGACCTGCGGTTCGAAGCCCTGGGGGCGCAGGTCGGTGAGGGTGAGGTCGGGACGTACGGAGGTGAGCGGCAGACCGTCGCCGGGGGAGTCGCCGGACGCCTCGCACTCCTTGCGGCCCGGCGCGGTGACCCGGACGACCCCGGCGTCGGTGCTCAGCGCCTCGCGGGGCACGACGCTGAACTGGCTCTCGCCGGGCGGTTTCCAGGCGAGCTGGAGGCGTTCGTCGCCGTCGCGTTCGAAGTGGTCGATGCGCAGCGGGTGCGCTCCGGCGGTGAGGTGGACGGTGCCGTCCTTCGGTTCGGCGCCGTGCAGTCCGTCGTGGTCGACGACGGTGCTGCCGTCCAGACGGAGCCGGGAGCCGTCGTCGCTGGTGAGACGGAAGGTGTACGAGCCCTCGCTGGGCGCGACGAGGTAACCGGTCGCCTCGCTCACGAAGTTGGCGGAGAAGCCGCCGAAGTCGGCGGGGGTGGACCAGTCGACCGTCGGCATCAGCCGGTCGTGGTTGGGGGTCTGGCCCGGCTTGAGCGTGCACAGGGCGCTCAGCGGGGTCTGCATGTCGTACACGCGCAGGGTGACGCCGGGCTCCTGCGGCGGGAGGTCGGCGAAGGCGGGCGAGGGGGCGGCGGAGGCGGTCGAGGGGGCGGCGGAGGCGGCGCCGGCGGCCGGGGCGGTCAGCGCGCCGCCCGCCAGGACGCCCGCCGTCAGCAGGGGTATGAGGAGTCTTCTGGAGCGGGGGAACAGACGGTGGGGCAAGGGTCCTCCTGGGATGGGGACCGGACCGTGCCGGATGTCGCTCCGGTCGTCCGCGGCTGGACTGCGGTTCCGCCGCCAAGGTAGGAGACTTCTGCTTGACATGTCCATACTTTGTCACCGGTGTGTGAAAAGTAGGCCGGGCCGCGCGGGAAGCCCTCCGCCGCCCCCGGGCACCGGAGTTGAGGGACCGCGGCGCCGGATGCCGGGAACCTCCCGGAATGAGGTCCGTCACAGCGCCTTCCGGCCCGGCGGCCCGCTCTGGTACACGTGGCGGTGACCGCCCGTTCCCCCGTGAAAGCACCGCCCCATGGACGACCGCTCCGGCCACCTGGCCTTCACCCTCGACCTCACCCTGGAGGAGGCCCGCCGCCGGGCCGAGGTGATCGCCGCGCTCGGCCCCGACTGGGACCCCGTCGCCGCCCTCCGCGCCGAGGAGGCCGCCCGGGACCTGCTCTACTCGGGGCTCGACGCCGACCAGGAGCGGACCTACGCGATGCTGGTCGAGGCCGGGGTGCTGCCGGGACGGGACACGGGCGATGCGGCTGCCCATTGACCCCCAGGCGGACCGCGCCCGCCGCGCCTGGGTGCCCTGCCCCGCCTGCGACGACGCCCGCGACTGCGTGAGCTGCGCCGAGCGGCGCAACTGCGCGGCGCACTGGCGCTACCTCATCGCCAACGAGGGGCCCACGGTCCACCTCCAGTGCCCCGGCTGCACCCACACCTGGGCCCTGGACACCCGGCCGGGCCGGCGCCGCCCAGGCGCCTGAGCGGCCCCGCGCGGCCCGGCCCCCGCGCTCAGCAGATCCGGGGCAACTGCTCGCCGAGCGGCAGGTCCACCACCCGGGTACCGCCCAGCCCGGTACGGGCCACCACCATCCCGGGGTGCTCCGGCACCGCCTCGCCGACCACCGCCGCCTCCGCCCCGAGCGGGTGGGCCCGCATCGCGGCCAGGACGGCGTCGGCGTGCTCCCGGGGCACGAACGCGACGAGCTTGCCCTCGTTCGCCACGTACATCGGGTCCAGGCCCAGCACGGCACAGGCGTTGGCCACCGGCTCCGGCACCGGCACCGCGCCCTCCCGGATCACCACGCCCGTCCCGGAGGCGGCGGCGATCTCGTTGAGCGAGGCCGCCAGCCCGCCCCGGGTCGGGTCCCGCAGCACGTGCAGGTCGGGCGTGACCGCCAGCATGTCCCGCACCAGTCCGCCCAGGGCCGCGCAGTCGCTCTCGATCTCGACGCCGAACCGCAGGTTCTCCCGCTCGCTCAGGATCGCCACGCCGTGGGCGCCGATGCTCCCGCTGACGATGACGACGTCGCCGGGGACCACCCGCTCGGGACGCAGGTCGACACCGTCCGGGATGAGCCCGATGCCCGAGGTGGTGAGGTAGACGCCGTCGCCGTGCCCGGACTCGACCACCTTCGTGTCGCCGGTCACCACCCGGACCCCGGCGGTGCGCGCGGCCTCGCCCAGCGCCGCGGCCACCCGGGAGACGGTGTCGATCTCGACGCCCTCCTCCAGGATCATCCCGCAGGACAGGAAGGCGGCCCGCGCCCCGCTCATCGCCAGGTCGTTGACGGTGCCGTTGACCGCGAGGTCCCCGATGCTGCCGCCGGGGAAGAAGAGGGGCCGCACCACGAAGGAGTCGGTGGAGAACGCGAGCCGCGCGCCGCCGAGTTCGACCGCCGCGGCGTCGGTCAGCGCACCGGGCCCGGCCTCGCCCAGCCCCGGCAGCACCACCTGCTCCAGCAGTTCGGCCGAGAGGGCGCCGCCCCCGCCGTGCCCCATCACCACACGCGGTCCGTCGCGCAGCGGGGCGGGGCAGGTCCAGGCCAGCATGTCCGGGCGTACGGAGGTCTCAGACAACGCCGCTGCCCTCCAGGCTCTGCGTGGCGTGGGCCGGGCCGGCGGCCGGGGTGGCAGACGGCGTGGCGGGGATTGCCGCCGGGGTGGCCTTCGCCGACGGGGCCGGCAGGTCGAGCCGCCGGTACAGGTAGTAGGCGGCGCACGCGCCCTCGCTGGAGACCATCGTCGCCCCGAACGGCGTGCGCGGGGTGCAGGCCGTGCCGAAGACCTCGCACTCGTGCGGCTTCAGCAGCCCCTGGAGCACCTCGCCGCTGCGGCACTCCGGCGGCTCCACGGTGGTGAGGTCCTCGACCCGGAAGCGGTACTCCGCGTCGAAGTCCCGGTAGCGCTCGGCCAGCCGCCAGCCGCTGTCGGGGATGACCCCGATACCGCGCCAGGCCCGGTCGCTCACCTCGAAGACGTCGTCGAGCATGGCCTGCGCCGCGGGGTTGCCCTCGGGCCGTACGACCCGAGGATAGGCGTTCTCCACCACGTGCTCGCCGCGCTCCAGTTGCCGCACGGTGCGCCGCACGCCCTCCAGGATGTCCAGCGGCTCGAACCCGGTGACCACGATGGGCACCCCGAACCGCTCGGCCAGCCCCGGGTACTCCCGCGTCCCCATCACGCTGCACACGTGCCCGGCGGCGAGGAAGCCCTGCACCCGGCAGTCCGGGGACTCCATGATCGCCTCGATCGCGGGCGGCACCCGCACGTGCGAGACGAGCAGGCTGAAGTTGGGGATGGACCGCTTGCGGGCCTGGTGCACCGTCATCGCGTTGGGCGGGGCGGTGGTCTCGAAGCCGATGCCGAAGAACACGACCTGCCGGTCCGGGTTCTCCTCCGCGATCCGCAGCGCGTCCAGCGGCGAGTACACCACCCGGACGTCACCGCCCGCGCCGCGCACCTGGAAGAGGTCGCGGCCGGTGCCCGGCACGCGCAGCATGTCGCCGAAGGAACAGAAGATCACCTCGGGCCGGGAGGCGATCTCCAGCGCCTTGTCGATCACCTCCAGCGGCGTCACACAGACCGGGCACCCCGGACCATGGATCAACTCGACCTCCTCGGGGAGGAGTTGGTCGATCCCGTGCCGGATGATGGTGTGCGTCTGCCCACCGCACACCTCCATCAGCGCCCACGGCCGGGTGACCGTGGCCCGGATCTCGTCCAGCAGCCGCGCCGCCAACTGCGGGTTCTGGAACTCGTCGCTGTACTTCACCGCAGCACCTCTCCCGTGGCCGAGCCCCGCGGCTCCGGCCCGCCGTCGGCCGCCTCCGCGGCGGCCTGCTCCCATGGGTCGCCGAACTCCTCCTGGAGCAGCCCCAGGTTCTCGAACAGGTCGAGCGTCCTGCGGGCCGACTCCTCGTCCAGCCGCTGGAGGGCGAAGCCGACGTGCACGATCGCGTACTCACCCACCCGCAGATCGGGCAGGTACTCCAGGCACACCTCCTTGACCACCCCGCCGAAGTCGACGGTGGCCATCCGTGTCCCGTCCTTCTCCTCGATCTCCAGCACTCTGCCGGGTACCGCCAGGCACATCGCTCGTCTCCTCACTTGTCGTACGCCGGGATCGCCGGGACCGCGCCCGTTTGGCCGGGGCCCTCCGGTGCGCGGGCGGCCACGACGGCCTGGCCGAGCGCCAGCCCGCCGTCGTTCGGCGGGACGGCGCGGTGGCGCAGCACGGTGAACCCGTCCGCCTCCAGACCGCGCAGGCAGGCCGAGGCCAGCAGCGTGTTGGCGAACACGCCGCCGGTCAGCGCCACCGTCGACAGGCCCGACGCCTCGCGGGCCCGCCGGCACACGCTCCGCACCAGTTCGGCCACGGCCAGGTGGAAGCGGACGGCGATCGACTCCGGGGCGACATGGCGCCGTACGTCCTCGGCGACCGCGGCCAGCAGCGGACCCGCGTCCGCCGTCAGCGGGGCGCCGTCGCCGAGCCGGAAGCGGTAGCGCGGGTCCGCGTCCGCGCCGCCGGCCCGCACCGCCGCCGCCTCCAGCGCGATCGCGGCCTGCGCCTCGTGACCCGCGTGGTGGCACAGGCCCGCCAGGGAGGAGACGGCGTCGAAGAGCCGGCCCATGCTGGAGGTGGGCGCGCAGTTCAGCCCGCGCTCCAACTGCGCCCGCAGCAACGGCAGTTCCCCGTCCGGGCAGGCGGCCACCGGGGGCAGGCCGGGGTCCGGGGCGATCCCGGCGGCGTACAGGTGGGCCAGCGCCATCCGGTACGGCCGGCGCACCGCCGCGTCCCCGCCGGGCAGCGGCACGTACGCCAGGTGCGCGAACCGCCGGAACCCGCCGTACCCCGCGAGCAGGAACTCCCCGCCCCACACCGCGCCGTCCTCCCCGTGCCCGGTGCCGTCGAAGGCGACCCCGATCACCCGGCCGCCGTCCGCCACCCCGTGCTCGGCGAGCAGGGCGGCCACGTGCGCGTGATGGTGCTGGACCCGCGCCAGCGGGCGGCCCGCGCGGTGCCGCCGCGCCCAGGCACCCGACCGGTACCCGGGGTGCGCGTCGGCGGCGAGCAGGCCCGGCCGTACCCCGGTGACGGACTCCAACTGCCCGACGGCGCGGCCGAACTGCACCTGTGTGGCCAGGTCGTCCATGTCCCCGACGTGGGCCGAGAGCCAGGCCCGGCCGCCCTCGGCGAGGCAGAAGGCGTTCTTCAGGTCCCCGCCCACCGCGAGGACCGGCCGCACCGGCACGGGCAGCGTGAGCGGCAGCGGCGCGTAACCGCGCGAGCGGCGCAGCACCAGCGGCTCGCCGTCCAGGACGCGGACCACCGAGTCGTCGCAGGGCACGTGGATCGGCCGGTCGTGCACCAGGAAGGCGTCGGCCAGCGCGGAGAGCCGCTCCAGCGCCTCGGCGTCGTCGGTCACGATGGGCTCGCCGGACAGGTTGCCGCTCGTCATCACCAGCAGCCGCGGCCCGCCCGCGTCCGTGGCCAGCAGCAGGTGGTGCACGGGGGTGTACGGCAGCATCACGCCGAGGTCCGGGGAGCCCGGCGCCACCGCCTCGGCCGGCACGGGGGCACCGGGCGTGGCCCGTACCCCGCCGCGGCGCCTGAGCAGCACCACGGGCCGCACCCGCCCCGTGAGCAGCTCCCGTTCCCGCTCGTCGAGGTACACCAGGTGCTCGACGTCCCGCAGCCCGGCCGCCATCAGCGCGAACGGCTTGTCGCCGCGGGCCTTGCGCCGGCGCAATTCCGCGACCGCGTCCTGCCGGGTGGCGTCGCAGGCGAGGTGGTAGCCGCCGAGGCCCTTGACCGCGAGGACGGCACCGGCGGCGAGCAGCGCCCGCGCCGCCGCCACCGGATCGCCGCCCGCGCCCGCCTCCCGCCCGTCCGCCGTGACGAGCCGCAGCCGCGGACCGCAGGACGGACAGGCGACCGGTTGCGCGTGGAAGCGGCGGTCGGCCGGGTCGTGGTACTCGCGGGCGCACTCCGGACAGAGCGGGAACCCCGCCATCGTGGTGTGCTCACGGTCGTAGGGCAGACCGGTGACGATGGTGAACCGCGGACCGCAGTGGGTGCAGGTGATGAACGGGTGGCCGTGGCGCCGGTCCCCGGGGTCGGCGAGTTCGGCCAGACAGGCGTCGCAGGTCGCGGTGTCGGGCGACACCAGTGTGCGCACCGGGCCGCCGCCGCGCGAGGCGACGATGGCGAAGCCGCTCTCCTCGGCGGGCGGCAGCTCGCTCGACTCCACCGACTCGACCACCGCGAGCGGCGGCGCCTCGGCGGCGAGCCTCGCCCGGAACCCCTCCACGTCCGCCGGCGTCCCCTGCACCTCGACGACCACGCCGTCACCGGTGTTGGTGACGTGCCCGGCGAGGCCCAGCCCGGTCGCCAGCCCGTACACGAACGGGCGGAAACCCACGCCCTGCACGACGCCCCGCACCACGACGCGGGCCCGGCGCACACCGGGCGCCGCCTCCCCGGGCGGGGCGGCGGTATCGGGGGCGGTGCTCACGCCCGCGCCATCACCGGGGCGTGCACGGCGTCCCCCTCGGCGGCCCGCAGCGCCCGGTCCACCAGGACCCCGGCGCCCTCCCCGGTGCGTACGGAGGTCAGCACCACCTCCACGCCCGGGTTGACGCGCTCCACGTGGGCGCGGAAGGCGTCCTCGTCGAACTCGGCCGGAGCGGCCAGGTCGGACTTGGTGACGATCACCAGATGGGCCAGGCCGAAGGCGGCCGGGTACTTGAGGGGCTTGTCCTCGCCCTCGGTGACGGAGGCGAGGACGACGCGCAGCGACTCGCCGAGGTCGTAGGAGGCGGGGCAGACGAGGTTGCCCACGTTCTCCACGAAGAGCAGCCGGGTCTCCTCCGGCAGCCAGTCGTGCAGGTGCCCGGCGAGCATGTCCGCCTCCAGGTGGCACAGCCCGTCGGTGAGCACCTGCTTGACCGGCACGCCCGAACGGGCCAGGCGGACCGCGTCGTTCTCGGTGGCGAGGTCCGCGGTGAGGGCGGCGACGGACGTCCCGCGCTCCCGGGCGAGGCGCAGCTCACGCTCCAGCAGGGCCGTCTTGCCGCTGCCGGGGCTGGACAGGAGGTTGACCACCGTGGTGCCCCGGGCGGTCAGTTCGGTGCGCAGGATGCGTGCCGCCATCGAGTTCTTGGCGAGCACGGCCTGCTTGAGGTCGACTGTGCGGCACATCGTCAGTTCTCCTCGCGGTGCGGGATGGGGGCGGGCGCGGGTGCGGGCGGCCGGGCCCAGCGCACCTCGGTGATGGTCAGTTCCCGGCCCGCCGGCAGTGCGGTGGCGGCCGAGCGGCACCCGGGACAGGTCAGGTCCGGGGGCATGCCCGTCGCCCACTCCCGGCCGCACGGCGTACAGGAGGCCCGGCCGGGTACCGCCCGGACCAGCAGTTCGGCGCCGTCCAGCAGCGTTCCGGCACAGACCAGTTCGAAGCAGAAGTGGAGGGAGTCCGGGACCACGCCGGCCAGTTCGCCGATGTCGAGTCGGACCCGCTCGACACCGGTGGCGCCGTGGGCCCGCGCGGCCTGCTCGACCTGGTCGGCCACGGACAGGGCGACGGACATCTCGTGCATCGCCTCTCCGTCCTCGGGCCGGTGCGGTCCCGGCCATTACAGGGGGCGCGGCGGCACCGCGCCGACCGGCACGCCGGTACGGCGCGGGCGCGTACCCCGTTCGGTCGCCGCGGTGCCGCCGGGCCTCGCCGACGCCGGGTCACATGCGGCGGATGCGCAGGTAACGCAGCAGGTCCGGCCAGACGTTGGCGGCGATCAGGGCGATCCCGGTGGCGGTGGCGGCGGCAGCGGCCCCGCCGATCAGACGTCTCTTCATGGCGCCTCTCCGTGGAGGGTGGTTCGCCGTACGGATCGGAACGTCCGTACGGGCGGGTCGGAAGGGAGGGCGGCGGGGTCGCGGACGAGGTCGGCGGCCATGCCCGCCGCGTGCGGGACCGCCGCCGCGACCGGCGGGCTCAGCCCGATGCCCTCGTCGAGGGTCTGCGGCTCGCAGCCCACCACCAGGACGCGCCGCGGGGGCGTCGCCCCGGTCCCGGTACAGAGCGTGTGCAGCAGGGCCAGCACCGCGTCCGGGGACATGCCGTGGCCGTCCAGGGCGGCCCCGGCGGGCGCCGGCCGGCCGGTGTCCGAGGCGGCGTCGATCAGGTAGAGGGTGCCCGGTTCGCCGCCCCGGGCCGTCGCGTCGACGAGGACCAGGGTGTCGTACCCGTCGAGCAGCCGGTAGGCGAGGTGGACGCCGCGGATGCCGATGTCGGCCACCTCGACGCCCTCGGGCAGCTCCGTACCGGCCAGGTGCCGGGCGACCTCGACGCCGAAACCGTCGTCGCCGAGGAACACGTTGCCGACCCCGGCGATCAGGGTCCGCGGCCGGGTGGCCGGCCCCGCGCTCACGGCGCCTCCCCGGCGGCGCCGGTCGCCTCGGCGGGCCGGTCCGCCAGGGCGCACACCTCGACCTCGTCGGGCTGGAAGTAGAGGAACCGGCCCTGTTCGCGCCGGATGTCGGCGCCCGGGTCGTCGTCGACGGTGACCGCGATGTGCACGCCCCCGTCCACGTCGTGCAGCACCGCCTCCACCAGCGCCCGCCGGCCCCGCAGGAAGAGGTCCTGGGCGTCGCTGCGCCGCAGTTGGGGCCGCAGCACGACCCGGCTGCCCGCGCGCACCGCCTGCCCGTCGACCAGGACGTGGTCGCGGGCCGGGTCCACCGAGGCGTCGGCGCCCGGGTCCCACCAGGGCACCTCGGGCCGCAGCGGACCTTGCGGACCGAAACCGGAGGCGGAGGCCGCCGGGCCCGCGCCGGGCTGCGCCGCGGCCCCGGGCAGCCCCGGGACGTCCGGCGCCCGCGGCACCCCGCCCTCGCGCAGCCCCCGGATCGCGCCGTGCAGCCGCTCCAGGACCTCCACCGGCATCGCCTCGGTCAGCTCGATCACCGCCGCCGCCCGATCGTCCGTGCCCCGGGCCTCCCGCTTCTCGTCCTCGGTGAGGGCGGCCGTGCGCAGCGCCAGGATCTCGTCGATCTCCGTGGCGTCGTACAGCGCGCCGGGGCTCTCCGGAGCGATCGCCGGATGGTCCTCCAGGATGATCGGCGAGGAGAGCACCAGATCGCGGGCGCCCGGCTCGCCCGCCAGCACCGGCCAGGTGTGCAGGTTGCGGCAGGCGGCGACGGCACCCCGCGCCCACTCGGGCGGGTCGGTCGGCGACAGGAAACCCCCGGCGCTCAGGCACAGCAGCGTGTGCGTGGCCACCAGCGACCTCGGCAGCGCCGCGTCCCGCGCCGCCCCGTCACCGGCCACCCATCCGGAGGTGTTCTCCACCACCACGCGGAGCCGCTGCGTGGCGTACGGGCCGTCCAACGGATGGGCCGACAGGCGCAGTACGCCGCCGACCTCCTCGCGGCGCCGCAGCAGCCGGCCCACCACCCGGCCGTCCTCGTCGGTCACCGGCTCGCTCTCCTCGCCGGCCGGGCGGCCGAACGGGACGACGATGCCCTCGCCCCGGAGCGCGTCCACCGGGACGGTGACCCGCACCCGCTCCTCGTGCCCCTCGTCCCAGGGCACCAGCACCCGGTCCGCCAGGGCCAGTTCGTCCACGGTGGTGAAGCCGCCGTCCGGCAGCGCCCGTTGCACGGTGCGCCGCCGCGCGTGCAGGAAGCGCACCTCGACGGCGAGCGTCGCGCCCCGGCGCGGCTCCATCAGCAACTCGGTGTGCTGGAAGTCATGTTCCGACTCGGCCGCCGCCCAGGACGGCGGCACCAGCACCCCGAACTGCCAGCGCAGCCGGTTCTTCGCCGCCGACGCCCGGTACGGGTAGAGCACGTACCCCTCGAAGAGCACGGCGTCGGCGACCTCGCGGGCGGCCGACAGCCGGGCCTCGGTCGCGGCGGTGAAGGTCGTCGCGGTCACGGTGTCCTCTCCCCGGCAGAGTCCAGCAGTTCCCCGACGGCCGCCTCCCACGAGGGCAGCGCCCGCCGCGAGCGGTAGGCGAGCAGCGCGTCCATCGCGTCCCGGGGCAGCCTGATCCAGCCCTGGCCCGGGAAGTGCTGCTCGACCATCTCCCGCCACGTCGACACCGGCATCCGGCAGACCGCCTCCCGGTCCCACGGCACGGGCTCCACGTGGAAGCCGCCCGCCCCGGTGAAGGCGGTACCAGAGAACAGCATCAGCAGCGGCACCTCGCCCTCCGCCAGGGCGTGGAAGTACCGGGTGGAGGCGACGTCCATGTCGTACGTACAGCCCACGGTCACCTCCGCCTCCGTCTCCCCGGTGAACCCCCGCACCATCAACGGCACATGGGCGAACTGCACCGGGTTGAGGCTGCTGCCCCAGCGGGACCGTTCACCGAACAGGTCGGCCAGGGCCGCCGCCTCGGCGTCGTCGTAGCCCCGGCGGGCGGGCTCGATACGGATCTGGCAGCGCAGCGCCAGCGCGTGCACCCGCACCCCGGGGGAGGCCGTGATCCGCAGCCCGAAGACCAGCGTCGGCCCCGCGGCGTACGGATCGGCGCGCACCCCGGTGCAGGTGAAGGCGAACTCGGTCACGGCCGGCCCCCTCGGTGGTCGCGGGCCCGTTCGCGCACCCGGGCGAAGAAGGCGTCCAGGTCCGCGCGGGCCTCGGCGCCCCCGTCGAACCCCTGCCAGCGCAGCCGCATCCGGCCCACCAGTTCGTAACAGACGTCGACCGGCACCAGGAAGCACTCCACGAGCCCCTCGTGCCGGCGCAGCAGCAGCGCCTCCACGTCGGGCGCGAGCAGCCCCGCCAGCGCGGACGCGTCCCGCACCGACTGCCAGGCCCCGGCGTCCGGTTCGCCCTCGGTGGCACCGGCCGGGCTCGGATAGAAGGCGACCGGGCGGCCCAGCGCCGAGTCGTGGAAGAAGAAGGCGACGCCGACCGGGATGCGCAGCCGCTCCCAGGTCACCCCGTCGATGCCGTGCCCGGGATCGCGCAGGTACCGGCCGGGCACCGCCCGGAACCGGCCCGCCGCCGCCTCCGGCCGCTCCAGCAGCGTCGCGCACGGAGCGCAGGCACAGGCCAGCGAGCGCCGCTCGGTGTCGACGAGGTGGCGGTGTCCCCCGGCGGCCACCGCCACCCCGCACAGCTCGCAGCGCTCCTCGCGCGGCGCCCGGGGCGCCGTGAACCGGGCCAGCCCGCGCGGGGCGGTGGGCGGCCCGGCCACGCGCGGGCTCACCACGCCGCGGGGGCCGGCGGCCGGCCGCACGTCCCGGACGCGGCCGGCGGGGCCGCGCCGATCTGGAGCAGGACCGGAGCCCCCGCCTCCTCCTCCAGCACCACCCGCGTGACCTCCGGCACCAGGCACGCCAGCGCGTCCCGCGCCGCCTGCTCGACCGCGGCGAGCGACCCGCCGCAGCCGCAGCCGCCCGAACCGGAGGTCCGCAGCCGCAGTTCGCCCGTGGCCGCGTCGAAACCGGCGTTCTCCACCGGCTGCCCCAGCCCGTCCAGGGCCCGCGCGATGCGCTCGGGCACCTCCTGCGGATGCAGCCCGTGCAGCACCAGGAGCCCGGCGACCAGCTCGTCGGAGAGCAGCGCCTCCCGGACCCCGCCGGCCCGCGCCCCGGGATCGCGGCCCAGCAGCTCCATCGTCCGGGCCAGCCCGGCGCCGTAGAACTCCATGAGCAGCCGCACCAGTTCCTCGGCCGCCTCGACCGCCGCCCGGTCCCCGGAGGCCGTCAGCCGGTCCAGGACCTCCTCGACCATCCGCCCGGCCCGCTCCGCGTCGGACCCGCTCCGCGCCCCGCTCATCCGGCCAGACCGCTCAGACCGGTGGGCACGTGCATCGACTTGACCGTCTTGCCGCCGCCCACGTACATGTGCACCCCGCACGGCAGACACGGGTCGAAGCTGCGCACCGCGCGCATGATGTCGATGCCCTTGAAGTTCTCCGGCGGGTTCTCCTCGAAGATCGGCGTGTTCTGCACCGCGTCCTCGTACGGGCCGGGGGTGCCGTAGCTGTCGCGGGTGGAGGCGTTCCACGGAGTCGGCGGATACGGATGGTAGTTGGCGATCTTCCCGTCCCGGATCACCATGTGGTGCGAGAGCACGCCGCGCACCGCCTCGGTGAAGCCGACCCCGATGGACTCCTGCGGCACCTCGAACTTCTCCCAGGTCTGGGTGCGCCCCGCCCGCACCTCCGCGAGGCCCTGCTCCGCGCAGTGCAGGGCGATGGCGGCGGCGTACGCCTGGAAGTAGGTGCGGGCCCGGTTGCGCTCCAGGGCGTTGCTCCACCGCGGGATCTTCCACTCGAAGGTGGTCTCCGGCTTGGTGAGGGTGCGCGGCAGGTTGATGACGACGCTGTGCCCGGTGGCCTTGACGTAGCCGACGTCGACCAGCCCGGACAGGGCGGTGGACCACAGGCGGGCGAGGGGGCCGCCGCCGGTGTCCAGCGGCAGGTGGTCCTTGCCGTCGAACCAGCGCGGCGACATCACCCAACTGTATTTGTCGTCGAAGTCCCGCTTCTGCGGCTGCGGGATGGTGTGCTGGTTCCACGGGTGGCGCGCGTCGACCGGGTTGCCGAGCGGGTCGTGGGTGACGAACCGCTCCTGCCCCGCCCAGTCCTCGTAGTACGAACTGCCCAGCAGGATGCGGATGCCGAGGTTGATCTCGGTGAGGTCGTTGGTGACCAGCTTGCCGTCGACGATCACGCCCGGGGTGACGAACATGCGCCGGCCCCAGTCGGACATGTTGGCGTAGGTGAAGTCGCAGTGCTCCGGGTCGTTGAGCGCGCCCCAGCAGCCGAGCAGCACCCGCCGGCGCCCGACCTCCTCGTACCCGGGCAGCGCCTCGTAGAAGAAGTCGAACAGGTCGTCGTGGAGCGGGACGACGCGCTTCATGAACTCCACGTAGCGCATGAGGCGGGACAGGTAGTCCGTGAAGAGCTGGACCGAGCCGATGGTGCCGACGCCGCCCGGGTACAGCGTGGAGGGGTGCACATGGCGCCCCTCCATCAGGCAGAACATCTCCCGCGTGTACCGGCTGACCTGGAGGGCCTCCCGGTAGAACTCGCCCTCCAGCGGGTTGAGCGAGCGCATGATGTCGGCGATCGTGCGGTAGCCGTGCTCGGCCGCGTGCGGGGCCTCGGTGCGCTCGGCCAGCTCCAGCACGCCCGGGTTGGTCTCGCGGACCATCTTCTCGCAGTAGTCGACCCCGACCAGGTTCTCCTGGAAGATGTTGTGGTCGAACATGTACTCCGCGGCCTCGCCGAGGTTGATGATCCACTCGCCGAGGTGGGGCGGCTTCACCCCGTACGCCATGTTCTGCGCGTACACCGAGCAGGTGGCGTGGTTGTCGCCGCAGATGCCGCAGATGCGGCTGGTGATGAAGTGCGCGTCACGCGGGTCCTTGCCCCGCATGAAGACGCTGTAGCCGCGGAAGACCGACGAGGTGCTGTAGCACTCGGCGACCCGCTTCTGCTTGAAGTCGATCTTCGTGTGGATGCCGAGGCTGCCCACGATCCGGGTGATCGGGTCCCACGCCATCTCCACCAGGCCGGTGTCGTCACCGGTCGTCGAGGTCGCCATGGTGTCTGTGCTGCCCTTCGGTCGGTCGGGTGGGTGCGCGGCACGTCGCGTCCGCGGGGCGGGGGAGCGGGGCGCGTCTCACCAGGGCGGCCGGTAGCCGGTGGTGATCTTCTCGCCCGTGTGCCGCCACTTCGGTTCCTTGTCCACGGTCCTGGCCGTGATGGTGCGCAGCCTGCGGATCACCGCCCCGTAGGCACCGCTAGCGGTGCTGGAGATCTTTCCGCCGGGGGGTTCGTCCATGAACGGCATGAACTTGTCGGGGAAGCCCGGCATGGTGCAGGCGATGCAGATGCCGCCCACGTTCGGACAGCCGCCGATCCCGTTCATCCAGCCGCGCTTGGGCACGTTGCACTTGACGACCGGACCCCAGCAGCCCAGCTTCACCAGGCACTTGGGGGAGTCGTACTCGGTGGCGAACTGGCCCTGCTCGTAGTAGCCCGCCCGGTCGCAGCCCTCGTGCACGGTGGCCCCGAAGAGCCAGGACGGGCGCAGCTTGTCGTCGAGCGGGATCATCGGCGCCGACCCCACCGCCTGGTAGAGCAGGTACGTGAGGGTCTCGGCGAAGTTGTCGGGCTGGATGGGGCAGCCCGGCACGCAGACGATCGGGATGCCCGCCTGCGAGGTCCAGTCCCAGCCCAGGTAGTCCGGCACGCCCATGGCGCCGGTCGGGTTCCCCGCCATGGCGTGGATGCCGCCGTAGGTGGCACAGGTGCCGATGGCCACCACGGCGAGGGCCTTCGGGGCGAGCCGGTCGATCCACTCGCTGGTCGTGATGGGCTGGCCGGTCTCCGGGTCGTCCCCGAACCCGCACCAGTAACCCTCCTGCTTGATGGACTCGTTGGGGATCGAGCCCTCGATCACCAGGACGAACGGGTCGATCTCGCCGCGCTCGCCCTTGAAGAACCACTCGATGAACGTGTCGGCGCCGCCGACCGGCCCGCACTCGAAGTCGATCAGCGGCCAGTGCACCGCGATCCTCGGCAGGCCGGGCAGTCCGCCCAGGGCGATCTCCTCGATGCTGGGCTGCATCGCGGCCGTCAGGGCGACCGAGTCGCCGTCGCAACTGAGTCCCGCGTTGATCCAGAGGATGTGGATCGGCTTCTCGTCGGTGCCGGGAGCCGCGGAGGTGTCCGGCTCCCCGCGCGTGGCCGGGGTTGCTGCGTTCATCGGTGCCTCCCGGGGAGGTGTGGTGGAGCCGGTGAGGCGGCTCCGGTCCCTGCTAAGAGTCGGGCAGCGCGGTGCTCGCCGCACCGGCGGCGGCCGTCGCGCCGGCGCCGGGTTCCTTGCGGGCGAAGGCCCGGCGCAGCGCGTGGTACGGCGCGTGGGGGTCGTAGAAAATCCTGCGCATGCGATCCAGCTCGCGCCCGCGTACCGCGGCCAGCGGGGTGACGGACTCGCGTCGCTCGATCTCCGCCTTCTTCGCCGCGAGGCGTTCCTGCGCCGCCCCGGACCCGGCCAGCCCTTCGGCCAGGCGGGTGACGTCCGCGGGGAAACGGCCGGGCGGGCAGGACACGACGCGGTCGACGAGCCCGATCTCCCGCGCCCGTACCGCCCCGACCGGAAGCGCCTCCCGGACGAGACGGTCCGCCGTCGCGTCGCCGACCCGGCGCGGCAGCGAGTACGTCCAGAACTCGGAGCCGTACAGGCCCATGTGCCGGTAGTGCGGGTTGAGCACCGAACCGGAACGGCACCAGACCTCGTCGGCCGCGAGCGCCAGCATCACGCCGCCGGCCGCCGCGTTGCCCCCGATCGCGGCGACCACGAGGCGGTCGGCGGTGGTCAGCACGGCCTCCACCAGGTCGTCCATCGCGTTGATGGCGGCCCAGGACTCGGCGGCCGGATCGGCGGCGGCCTCGATGACGCCGAGGTGGATGCCGTTGGAGAAGAAGTCACGGTCCCCGCCGAGCACCAGTACCGAGGTGGGCCGCTCGCACGCGGCCCGGTAGGCGGCCAGCAGCCGCCGGCAGTGGCCGGGGGACATCGCGCCGCCCGGGAAGCGGAACGACAGCACGCCGACCGGGCCCCGCTCCCGGTACCGGATGTCGCACCAGTCGGGGTCGTCCGCGCCGGGCAGTACGGGCGGCGGCAGATCGGGCAGCGGCGGCAGGTCCGCGCCCAGGGCGGTCACGGCGGGCAGCTTGCAGGCGCGCGGGGCGCCGGGGCCGGTGCGTTCGCGCAGCTCGGGCAGCCAGACCGCGCCGTCGGCGGTGGCCCGGCAGACCGCGCCGGCCCGGGTGGCGAGCAGGTCGCCGGGGCGTCCGCGCAGCCGGTGCTCGGGATGGCCGCCGTGCAGGTACCACTCGCGGCCCAGCAGCCGGTCCAGGACACCGGGCTGGGAGTCGGCGGCGCGCAGGGTGCGCAGCACCTTCCCGGTGGCGTCGGCCGCCCAGTCGATACGCCGGGCCGCCTGCCGCATCACCGGCCGGGTCCGGGCGCCCGGCACGGCCGCCAGGGTGCTCTGGTCGTCGGGCACGTGGGTGCCGGAGGCGAAGCGGGCGACCGCGCTCAGCACCGCCTCCAGGGCCGCGTCGGAGACCTCGTTGCGGTAGGCGTCGCTCTTGCCCGTCCGGGGCAGCCGGCACGCCGCCGTCGCCCAGACCGGACCCGCGTCCATCTCCTCCCGGGCCTCCAGGACGGTGACGCCCCACTGCGCGATGCCCTGCTGGATCGCCCAGTCCAGGGAGGAGGGCCCGCGGTCGCCGACCGGACCGGGGTGGACGATCAGGCAGGTCAGCCGCGTCCACACCTCCGGCGGCACCACCGTCCTCAGCATCGGGGCGATGACCAGGTCGGGCGCGTGCCGGTCCACCGCGTCGACCACGTCGGCCGGCCGGGGCGTGACCTCGGCCGCGACGGTGTGCCCGTGTTCGCGCAGTTCGGCGTGGACGCGCTGGGTGAGGCTGTTGAAGGCGCTGGCGATGAGCAGGATGCGCATGACGACCCTTCCGGGGGTGCTGCCGCCGCCGGCGGTGAGGCGACCGGCTGCCTGCGATGGTCCGGCATGCCGGTCGCCGGGCCGCGCCGCGAATCCCGCTCCTCACCCCTCGGGATGACGGTTCCCGCCACATGGTGGGCGCCCGTCGGAACCCCGCCGCCCCCACCCGGGGGACCCCGCCCCGGCGGACACCCGAGATGACCGCGCGGCCCGGGGGTGGGAAAATCGCAAGGGTACGGGGCACCGCCTCGCGCGTGCCCTCCTACGACGGACAGGTGGGCCGACATGGCCAGGGAACACAAGCCGTCGAAGCCGGTGCAAGGCCGCCCCGGCAGCCGTCACCAGGGGGCCGGACACCACGGCTGGTCCCCGGACGTCGACGAGACGCGGCAGCAGGACAATCCGAGCGCGCACCGGTCGTTCCACGCCGGGGAACACGCGCCGCCCAAGGGCCGGGGACGCGAACGCTCCCGGGAAGAGGACACGCCGGTCACCGGGGACCGGAGCGAGAGCCGCTCCCGGCGCGGTGAGCGGCGATCGGGCCGCCGGGAGGAAGGGATGCGGGACACCGGCCGCCGCGGCCGGTCCGGACGTCCCAGCGGCACCAAGGACGACTCCGCCTTCACCGGGGTGGACCCCGGACCCCCGGGCGACGAACAGCGTCCGGGCTGACCCGGGACGCCGACGACGTGACGCGCCGCCCGGCCGGACACCGGGCGGCGCGTCACGTCAGGGGCGCCGGGCCCTCCGCTCGGCCGGACCGGGGACCGTCCCCCGGCGCGGGTGACCGGGTCCGCGCCGGGACGTTGAGTCCGCACGCCGGGGGTGGCAGGGTACTGCGCCGTGCGGGCGCCCGGTCCCGCCCCGGGAGGAGCGAACCTGATGACGTACGGCTGCATCGCGTCGATGAAGACCAAGCCCGGCTTCCGCGACGAGGTGGCCTCCCTGCTCCTCGGCGCCGCCGACGGCCTGCGCGGGGCCGGCTGCGACCTCTACCTCGTGGGCCTCGCGGACGACGACGAGGTGACGATCTGGGTGACCGAGGTGTGGCGCTCCAAGGAGCACCACGACGCCTCGCTGACCCGCACCGACGCCAGGACCGCCATCGGCCGCGCCATGCCGATGCTGACGGGGGACTTCACCAAGCAGGAGCTGTCGGTCGCCGGCGGCCTCGGGCTCTGACCTCATCCGGCGCCCCAGTCCCACGTGTCGAAGTACGCGGCCACGCCGGTGCGCCGGGCGCCGGCGATCGCGCGGAGCCGGGCGAAGTCCCGCGCCGGCATCAGCGGCCGCCACTCCTCCATGCCGAGGACACGGACCTCGTCGTGCTCCTCGGGGTCCAGGGCGATGCCCCGGATCTGCTCCTCGTCGAGCCGGCCCCCGTCGAAGACCAGCCCCACCGTGCTGTACGGCCACTCGTCGCCGGGCAGCCCGTAGACCGCCGCCAGCAGCCGGGGCGGCCCGGCGACGGTGATGCCGGTCTCCTCCCGGCACTCGCGGACCGCCGTCTGCCAGGGCCGCTCGCCGGGCTCCATGGTGCCGCCGGGCGGCTGCCACGGGTGCGCCGGGCTGTAGACGGAGTGGAGTTGCAGGGGCCGGTCCCGTTCGTCGGTGAAGTAGACGCAGGCGAAGCCGGTGGCCTTCATCAGGGTCTCGGCGTACTCCTCGGGCGGCAGCCACCCGTTCCCCTTCCCTGTCCCCGGCCCCGGCCCCGGCCCCGGCCTCGGGCCCGGGGTCCCCGGCCCCTGTTCCTGTTCCGGTTCCGGGGAGGGGGGTCCGGCCGGGCGGGGGAGGGAGCCCGCGGGGAGCGGCCGGGCGCCCGTCACCGGCTCTCCTCGCGCCGGGGCCCGGCGCCGCGGCGCGGGGACGGGATGCCGTCGGCGGGCGGCGCGGTGAGCCCGTACTGCGCGGCCTGGGCCTCGAACATCTCGCGGTACAGCCCGCCGGTACGCGCCATGAGCTGGTCGTGGTCGCCCTCCTCGGCGATGGTCCCGCCGTCGATCACGTAGATGCGGTCGGCCTTCGCGGTCGCCGCGAGCCGGTGGGTGACGAGGACGACGGCGTGGTCCTCGGCGGCGAGGGCCCACAGCCCGTCGAACGCCTCGATCTCGGCGCGCGGATCGAGGGCGGAGGTGGGCTCGTCGACGAGGAAGAAGGGCGCGTCGCGGTAGCGGCTGCGGGCGTTGCCCAGCTTCTGCCACTGTCCGCCGCTGAGCTGGACGCCCCGCTCGTACCCCTTGAAGACGATCGAGTCCCAGGCGTGCGGCAGCCCTTCGACCAGGGTGCGCACGTCCGCCGCCTCGGCGGCGGCCTTGACCCGCTCCATGTCGCGGGGGCGTTCGCCGGCGCCGATGGCCACGTTGGTCGCGGCGGTCATCTCCCACTGCGGGAAGTCCTGGGAGAGCAGCCCGACGCAGCCGAACACCTGGGCGCGGTCGGCCTCCCGCAGCTCCACCCGCTCGCCGCCCGCCCCCTGCCACCACACCTGCCCCTCGGTCGGCAGCAGCAGTCCGGCCAGGACCTTGGTGAGGGTGGTCTTGCCCGAGCCGTTGGCGCCGACCAGGGCGGTCACCTCGCCGCGGCGCACCCTGAGGCTGACGCCCTTGAGGGAGGGGGAGGCGGCGCCGGGGTAGGTGAACGACACGTCCTCGACGACGACGGACCGCACCAGGGCGGGCAGGTCCCGTCCGGTCCGGGGGATGGCGTGCCGGGCCGCCACGTCGGTCGCGTTCTTCGTGTCGGTGAGGAACAGCATCTCCTCGTACAGCCGGTTTACCTGCTGGACCAGGGAGGTGAGCCGGGCGGTGGAGGTGCGGATCGCGATGACGGCCGTGCCGCCCACGGCGAGCGGGAGCCCGCCGGTGGTCAGCAGCCACCACAGCATCCCGTAGCAGCCGAGCGAGGCGATCCCGGAGAAGGCGCCGGCGACCAGGTCGGTGTGGGCCTGCGCCCGCGCGAGGCGGCGCTGCTCGCCCTCCATCTGGCGGGACATCTCCTCGTAGCCGCGCAGCAGTTTCGTCCCGGCCCCGTGCGCGCGGATCTCGCCGGCGGCGTGCGGGCGGGTGAGGTAGGCGAGCAGCGAGGCGACCGCGCGCCGGTGGTCGACCCAGTGCAGCCGCGAGGAGTACTCGCGGCGGGCGGAGCGGACCGCGCCCCAGCCCTTGGGCAGGGCGATGGTCAGCAGCATCGGCAGCAGGGTCCAGTGCAGGGTGGCCAGCACCACCGCCGCGGCGACCATGCCGATGAGGACGTTGCCCACGCCCACCGACAGCCGGAGCATGTGCCGCGCCGAGTCGGTGCCGAACTTCCCCGCCTCCAGGATGCGCTGGACCTCGGGGCGCTCGGTGGCGGCGACCTCGACGCGGGTGACGGCCTCGTGGTAGCGGGCGGAGATGGCCCGCTCCACCTGCGGTTCCAGCCGGCCGGACAGCGCCGTGGACCAGGCGGCCAGGACCGCCGCCGCCACCGACACGGCCGCCAGGACGGTCAGCGAGGGCAGCGCCTCTCGCAGCTTGTCGGCGGTGGGGCCGTCGGCGAAAAGCCGGGTGAGGATGCCGTTGACCGCGACCAGGCCCCAGGCCGCGGTGACGCCCTGTCCGATCTGCGCGAGCACGACCCCGGTGAGCGCCCGCGGGTCCGCCTCCCAGCCCGTGCGCAGCACCATGCCCGCCATACGGGGCAGGGCGGCGGCCATCTGCCCGAACCCCATCCGGGTCAGCGCGCCCGCGTGGTGCACGAAGGACTGGTCCCAGCGCAGCCGGCCCCCGTACAGCTCCTGTTCGGCCTCGGAGATGGTGCCCGACGGCTCCTGGCGCCTCCCCCGCGGCCTCACGGGCGGCACCGCCCCGACGCGGTGCTCCGGGAGCGGTCGTACGGGGCGTACGGGGCGGTCCGTGACGAGGGGGCGGTCCGGGAGCCGTCCCGGCGCCGGCGGGACGGAGGGCGGGTCAGCGGGGCGCGCGGTGCGCCGGGGGGTCGCTTCACAGTGGTGTCCTTCCTGGCACGGGAGCCCGGAGCGGCCCGGGGGTCCGCGGCCGTCCACGGGGGGCCGCAGGGGGTCCGCGGGGGTCCGCGGCGGTCACGGCGGTCCGGGACCGTCCGGTCCGGTCCGGGGACTCCTCCGGGAGCGGGGCTCCTTCTCCTTCGTGCGGCTCAACGAGGCCGAGCCAGGTTTCGAACACATGTGTTTCGGCCGTGTGCCGACCCCCGGGACAGAGCGCATCGCGCGGACCGCGGCCAAGCCGGCCCTTGCGCCGCACAGCCGGCCTCATGTCCCGACATGGCCGAAACGCCGACGATGTGCCCGGGAGCGCCCCGCGCGTGGCGGGGCGGTGCTCGCAGGGGGCCCCGGCGGAGGAGGCGCCCCGCTCGCCCGTGATCAGCCTTCCGTCGCGCGGGAGTCGACGAGGCCCCCGCGCGGGAGGGGGCCCTCCGCCCGGCTCGGGGCGGACTCGCGGACCACCACCGAGGTGGGCAGCACCACCGGCGCGGAGGGGGAGGCGCCCCCGGTCAGGCGGGCGAGGAGCAGGCGGGCGGCGGTCTCGCCCATCAGCCGCATCGGCTGCCGGACGGTGGTCAGCGCGGGCCGGGTGAGACGGGCCGCCGGGATGTCGTCGAACCCGATCACCGCGACGTCCTCCGGCACCCGCAGCCCCGCCGCGTGCACGGCGGCCATGGCGCCCACCGCCGCCAGGTCGTTGAGCGCGAACACGGCGTCGAACTCCCGCCCCCGGGCCAGCAGCCGGCGCACCACCTCGCGGCCGTCGGCCTCGGTGAAGTCGCTCTCGGCCACCGCCATGGGGCCCGGCTTCCGGCCATGGGCCGCGTAGACCTCGCGGAAGCCGGCGACCCGGTCCCGTACGCAGCCGAACCGCGTCGGTCCGGCGAGGACGAGCGGCCGGTGGCGGCCCGTGGACAGCAGGTGGCGTGCCGCCGCGGCACCCCCCTCGCGGTTGGCGGCGGTGACGTACGGGAACTCGGGATGATGGCCCCGGTCGTCGATGAGCACCACCGGAAGTCCCTTGCGGTGCAGGGCCGTCAGCGTGTCGAGGGTGTCCTCCGGCTCCACCACCAGCAGCCCGTCGAAGGCGCCCGCCGACACCTGGCCGGTGAACCGCTCCACCGATTCGGCACCCCGGTTGCAAGTGAAGAGCAGCAGCCCGAACTCGGCCGCCTCCACCGTGTCGACGACCCCCTGGACGACCTCGCCCATCCACGGCCAGGTCAGCGACGGGACGAGCATGCCGATGGTGCGGCTGTGCCCCCGGGCCAGCCCCACCGCCCCGGAACTGGGTACGTAACCCAGCCGGTCGATCACGTCACGTACCCGTGCGGCCGTCGAACGGTCCACCTCCCCACGGGTGTTGAGCACCCGCGAGACGGTCGTCTTGCTCACCCCGGCCGCTCGGGCCACGTCGGCGATGGTGACTCGCATCGCAACCTCCGCTGTGCAGGGCCGGGGGCCGCGACCACCCGCGGCGGAACCGCTTCCGGCGCGCGACGACCGAGTGAAACAGCAACGTCCCGGGAGCGTCAACACCCCGTGCCCCACGGGGGAGTGGGCCCGCGAGGCGTGGGCGGCAGGCCCGGTCTCCCCCGGGCGGAAGCCCCGGCGGCCTCCGGAACGTACCGATCACGGCGCACAGTATTGACGGATACATGTCATATAGGTTCACTCACTCGGCAAGGCCGGAACCGGTACCGGAACCGGTTCCGGGAAGAACAGTCCCCACCACTTCCCCAGGAGGAGTGCTGTGTCCGTACGCTTCCCCCGACCCCCCACCCGGCGCCCCCGAGCACGCCGCGCCTGGACGACCGCCCTGGCGGCCCTCGGCCTGCTGTTCGCCACCCTCTACGCGGGCACCGCGCCCGCCGGAACCGGCCGTGACGGCACCCGGATCGACGCCGTCCCCCAGGGCGCCGAGGTCGTCCGGGTGGCGGAGTTCCTCGCCGAATGCCCCTACAGCCACCGTCTGCCCGACGACCCGATCGTCTTCCCCGGGCTGCCCGGCGCCTCCCACATGCACAGCTTCTTCGGCAGCCGCGTGACCAACGCCCACACCCGCGTCACCGACCTGCTGGGCTCCCAGACCACCTGCGCCCCGGCCGTGGACACCTCGTCCTACTGGGTCCCCACCCTCTACCGCGACGACCAGCCGGTCGAACCGACCGGAACCACCTTCTACTACCTCGGCGAAGGCGTCCACGACGACGTCATCCAGCGCATCCGGCCCTTCCCGCAGGGCCTGCGCGTCGTCGCCGGCAACGCCAAGGCCACCGGCGTCAACGACCCCAGCTCCGTGGCCCGCTGGTCCTGCCTGCACCACGGCGAGGTCGCCCCCTCGAAGGACTTCGTCACCTGCCCGGCCGGCTCGATGCTGGAGTCCTACCTGGACTTCCCGCAGTGCTGGAACGGCAAGGACCTGGACTCCGCCGACCACCAGAGCCACATGTCCTACCCGGTGGCCGGCACCTGCCCCGCCAGCCACCCCGTACCCGTGCCCAAGCTGCGCCAGGTCCTGCGCTACCCGGTCTCCGGCGGCACCCAGGGCCTGCGCCTCGCCTCCGGGCCCGGCTACACGATGCACGGTGACTTCTTCAACGCGTGGCCCGAGGCCGAACTCGCCCGACGGGTCACCAACTGCATCAACGTCATCGTCAAGTGCGGCGCGGACGGCACCCCGTCCTGACCCTGCGGCACCACCGGCATGAACAGCACCACGAGCACCACGATCACCCCGGAACGGCGAACCGAGCGGAGGGGCCGACATGGCCGACACCACCGACAGGGCGGACACGGCACGGCCGGCCGGAGCGGTCCGGCGGGCCCTCACCACGACCGCCCTGCTCTGCGCGCTCGCCGTACCGGGGTGCTCCGCCCCGGCCACGACGGACACCCCGTCCGCACCGGCCTCCGCCGGCGCGTCCGGCGCCGCCACCGGCCCGAAGACCGGCACGGATACGGGCGACACCGGTACGGGCAACACCGGCACCGGCCTGGCGGGCGGGCTCAGCGGCACCGACATCGGCTGGCTCCAGTTGACGATCGCCATGGACGACCAGGCCCGGGACATCCTGGAACGGGCACCCGACCGCGCCGGAGACCCCGCCCTCGCGGACTGGGCGGCCCGCCTCGCCGCCCACCACCGCACCGAACTGACCGCCCTGCGCGCCCTGTCGGCCGAGGCCGGCCTGCCGGACGGCAACCCCCACGAGGGGCACGAGATGCCCGGCATGGCGAGCGCCGCCGCCCTCCGCGAACTGGAGACGGCCCGCGGCCCCGCCTTCGACCGGCTGCTGCGCACCACGCTCCACGCCCACCTGCGCCAGACGGTGAAGCTGGCCGACGCCCTGCTCGCCGCCGACGCCGACCCCCGAACCAGGGAACTCGCCCGGGACGCCCGGGAGTCGGCGGCCGACGCCGAACGCACCATGCCCCCGGCCTGACGGGACAGGACCGGGGGCGCGGTGACGTCCGTCAGCGCACCTGCCACTTCTGGTTGGCGTTGCCCGTGCACGTCCAGATCTGTGCCCGGGTGCCGTCGGCGGAGGAATTGCCGGTGGCGTCCAGGCACTTGTCGGCCGCGGTGTTCACCAGGTCACCGGCCGCCGTCTCGTACCGCCAGCGCTGGGCGCCCGTGCCGTTGCACGTATAGAGCTGGACCTGCGCGCCGTCGGCCGTCGAACCCGCCGTCACGTCCAGGCACTTGCCCAGCGCCTGCACCGAACCGTCCGCCTGGAGCGTCCAGCGCTGCGCCTGCGACCCGTTGCACTCCCAGAGCTGGACCGGGGTGCCGTCGGCGCTCGACCCGCCCGCCACGTCCAGGCACTTGCCGCCGAGCCCGACCAGCGTGCCCGAGGTCTGCGGGCCACCGCTCTGCGTGCCCGACCAGGTGAAGGTGGCCGACGTCCGGCCCGGCAGCGTGTACGTGAAGTGCTGTCCGCCCCAGGTGACGGTGGTCTGCCGGGCGCTCGTCGAGTCGTTGTAGGCGATCAGCGCCTTCGACCCGTCGGGGTTGCGCCAGGCCACGTTCGGCACGGCCGAACTCGCCGTCGAGGCGATCCGGTGGGCGCCCGGCTTCACGAACTTGGTGAGGTGGCCCATCGTGTAGTACTCGACGGTGTAGTCGACCTGGCCGTGCCGCGCGTCCCCGTTGTGCACGGTGATCAGCCCGTCGCAGGTGCCGCAACCGCCGTTGTGCGGGCCCCGGTTCTGGTCCACGGCGAGGGACCACTTGGTCACCGACTTCGCCCAGTTGCGGGTGTAGTCGATGATGTTCATCATGTCCTCGCGCTGCTGGTGGCCGATCCAGGTGCCACCGGAGTGCTCGGTCTGGAAGGCGTCCAGCGCCGGGTACCTGTTGTGGATCTCGGTCTGCTTGGCGACGTCGCCGCCGTAGCCGTGCCAGGCGATGCCGCCGAAGTTCGGATGGTCGCGGACCGCCGGGTCGTCCACCGTCTGCGCGGCGTACGCGTCGTAGGTGTCCCAGTTCCAGTCGTGCGCCAGCACCTTGGCGCCCAGCCCGGCCGACCGCAGCCTGGGCAGCAGCTCGCTCTTGGTGAAGTAGGCGAGCCCGGAGGCGTTCCAGCTCATGGACGGGTAACCCGAACAGCAGGTCGGCTCGTTCTGCACGGTGACGTAGTCGACGGGCACGCCCTGGTCGCGCCAGCCCTGGAGGTACTTCACGAAGTAGTCGGCGTACGTGCCGTAGTGCTCGGCCTTCAGCCAGCCCCCGTTGAGCTGTCCGCTGTCCTTCATCCAGGCGGGCGCGGTCCACGGGGAGGCGGCCGTGGTGAGGGCGGGGTTGAGCTGCTTGGCCTGCCTGGTCAGGGGCAGGACGTCCTGGAGGTCGTGGGCGAGGGAGAACCTGGCCAGCGTGGGGTCGGTCTGCCCGTCCGGCAGGTCGTCGTAGGTGTAGCCGAAGCGGGCGAGGTCGGAGCCGCCCATCGGATTGCGGACGAAGGACAGGCCGATGCCGTCGGTGGGGGAGAAGAGCTTGCGCATCGTCTCGTCCCGGGTGGCCTGGGAGAGTGCCCCGGAGCCCTTCATCAGCCAGGCCGCGGTGTCCGTGAAGGAGGCTCCGCCGCCGGTGAAGGTCTGGTGGCGGGTGTTCTCGTCGACGGTGATGCCGGTGCCGCCGCCACCGGTGCCGGACTGGAAGGAGAACGGGGTCTGCCGTTCCAGTCCGCGGGTGACGTGCCGGCCGCCGCCGTCGTCGGTGGTCGTGAGCCAGACCGTGACCTGTTCGCCCGCGGCCCGCGCGGGCGCGGCGGCGGCCGACAGGCCGGTCGCGGCGAGCGCTCCGGCCAGGAGCACCCGGGCCAGCCGGAGGACCGTTCCGGCCGGCCTTCGCGTGGATCTCGTCATGGGGAATGCCCTTCTCGACACGGTGCGTGGGGGGTCGGGGTGGTGGTGCCGTGGACGAGCCGCGGGGCGGGAAGGGCCCGGATCAGCCGCGGTACTGGGCGAGGACGCGGGTGAAGTCCCACGGCTGCTGGGAGACGCCCGAGCAGGTGTCGGCGCCGCCGCCGGAGCACGGCCGGTCGCGGTTGACGGACCAGAACGTCAGCCGGGCGAGGTGGTGCTGCTGGGCGTAGGCCAGGATGGTGCGGAAGTCGGCGACCGTGATGACCTCGCCGACGTCGGTGACGCCGTTCATCGACGAGATGCCCATGTGCCGGTACGCCTGGTCGTCGCCGTACCCGTACGCGTTCTTCACCGCGGTCTTCAGACCCTCGGCGGCGCGGGTGGTGAGGGTGCCCATGTTCTGGCCGTTGCCGCCGAAGTTGAACGGCATGATGGTCCAGGCGTCGACCGTGAGCCCGGCCGCCGCCGCCCGGTTGATCAGGCTGGTGTCGGGGCCGTTCTGCCCGGTGCCGAAGGTGACGTACACCTTGATGCCGGGGTTGTTCGCCTTGACGGTCTTCAGCGCGTCCACGGTCCGCTGCTGGACGGCCGGGCTGTCGTAGGCGGCGGCCTCGATGTCGATGTCGATGGCCTTGAGCCCGTAGGCGTTGATCACCTTCTGGTACGCGGCGGCCAGTTCCCCGGCACTGGCACAGGAGCTCTCCAGCTTGTTGCCGCTCCAGCCGCCGAAGGAGGGGATGACGTCCCCGCCGTTGGCGCGCACGGTGGTGACCGTCTGCTGGTCGACCCCGCCGGTCAGCGGGCGGCTGCCGTCCCACTGCGGGTTGCAGTAGCCGTTGCTGAGGACGAAGGCGAGCGTGTACCAGGTGACGCCGGTCGCGTTGGTGACGGTGGTCGGGCTCGGGGGGCTGCCCCACCCGTTGTAGAGGTACGGCGCGACGGCCATCGGGGCGCCCCCTCCCGGCCCGTCGGGAGCGGGTGCGTTCCACTTCTGGTTGGCGGCGCCGGTGCAGCTCCAGATCTGGAGGCGGGTGCCGTTCGCCGAGGACTGGTCGGTGGCGTCGAGGCACTTGTCGGCCTGCGGGTTGACGATGTCCCGCGCCGCGGTCAGCGTCCACCGCTGGTTCGCCGAGCCGGTGCAGTCCCACAACTGGAGCTTGGCGCCGTTGGCGGTGGACCGGTCGACGACGTCCAGGCACTTGCCGAGGGCCCGCAGGCTCCCGTCCGCGCCGGCCGTCCACTGCTGGGCGGCGGTGCCGTTGCAGTCGTAGAGCTGGACGGGTGTGCCGTTGGCGCTGTTCGCGCCGGCGACGTCCACGCACTTGCCGCCGAGGCCGGTGATCTGGCCGGTGGCGGCCGAGGCCGGGGCGGCCGTCAGGGCCCCGGCGGCGAGGGAGAGGGCGGCGACGGTGAGCCCGGCGCGCAGCACGGGCGGACGGGTGAGGGGGAGTCTGGTCATGGGCAGGGCACAGCCTTTCGCGCTGGGCGGGCTGGGTGGGGGGTGCGGTGCCGGAACACGGATGCCCGTTCATGGATGTGAACCATGGATGTGTGTCTGAAGCATCCTTGTGACCGATGAACTTAAAGGTCTGAACCAGACACGTCAAGATGCGGGGAGCGGGGGAGGTGTGGTCGGCGTGTTCCTTTCGAAGGGTGAACCGGCACCGGCCGGAATCCCGCGCCCTCCCTTCAACTTCCGCCGGGAGTACGGTGAGCGAGCGCTCCTCGCGCGAGCCGGAGGCGGAGCGGGACCGGATCGACCGCGTGATTCGAGGACCTGCGGCGCTCCCGGGCCCTGCTGGACGAGGTCATCGACACGGCCTCGGCCTCCACCCGGCGCACCCCTGACGGCGGCGGCCCTGGGCTGCCACCGTCGTGTGGTCCGGGCCGTCCGGGGACGCGGTCCTGTGGTGCGGGCAGTCCGGGGGACGCGGTCCTGAGGTCCCGGTCGTCAGGGGACGCGCAGGGCGAGGACCGCGATGTCGTCCTGCTGGTCGTTGCTGAACCGGTCCAGCAACTCGTCGCGGAAGACGGCCAGCGGCTGCCGGGCCAGCGCGGCGGCCTGCTGCCGCAGCCGGGTCAGCCCGCGCCCGATGTCCTCGCCGGGCCGCTCGATCAGCCCGTCCGTGTAGAACAGCAGCGTCGACCCGGCGGGCAGCGTGACGCACGCCGTCGTCCGGTCGAGTCCGGGATCGACGCCCAGGATGGGCGCGTGCCCCTCCTCCAGCAGCAGGGTCCGCCCGTTCGGCTGGGCCAGCAGGGGCGGCAGATGGCCCGCGTTGGTCCAGCGCAGCCGCCAGGGGCCGCGCTCCGGCGTCTCCAGCCGGGCGATGATCGCGGTGACCAGTTCGATGGTGGTCAGCCCCTGCATGACGTTGTCCAGGCGGCTCATCACCCCGGCCGGGTCGTCGCCGCTGTCGTAGGCGAGGGCGCGCAGCATGTTCCGCAACTGGCCCATGCGGACGGCAGCCGCCAGATCGTGCCCGATCACGTCCCCGATGGCGAGGACCGCCGAACCGTCCGGCAGCGGGAACGCGTCGTACCAGTCGCCCCCCACCTCGGCCCGCTCCCGCGCCGCCACGTAACTCGCGGCGAGCTGGAGGTGGGCCAGGCCCGTCAGGTCCGGCAGCAGCGAGAGCTGGAGCTGTTCGGCCGTGTACTGCTGGAGCGCGTACAGCCGGGCGTTGTCCAGCGCGAGGCCCGCCCGGTGCCCCAGGTCGGCGGCGAGCGCCTGCTCCTGCTCGTCGAACGGCGCCGCCGGGGCGTGCCGCACGAAGGTGAGCGCGCCGAGCGTCTGCTGCCGTACGCGCATGGGCACGATCAGCGCGGACCCGGCGCCCAGCGTGCGGTACAGCGCCCACTGCGCGGCCTGGAGCGAGCCGACCGGGTCGGAGGTGTGGAACTCGGTCACGATCATCGGCCCCCCGCCCCGCAGCACCCGCGCCAGCGGGGCCGACGAGTCGTCCGGCCCGGGGAGGAAACCGCCCGGCAGCACGCGCAGCGCCCGCTCCGGATCGCGGTCCGTGACGGTCAGCCGCCGCAGTCCGTCGCCCTCGAGGACGTCGACGACGCAGGCGTCGGCCAGATGCGGCACGACCAGCCGGGCCAGCCGGCGCAGCGACTCCGCCGCGTCCAGGCTCGACGCCAGCGCCCGGGTCGCCTCGGCGAGCAGGCGCAGACGGGCCGCGGAGACCTCCGGCGAGGACGGTGACACCGGCCCCTCCGGCCGCCCGGACTCCCTCTTCGTCATACGTCGTCCTTGCGCTACGTCGTCGCCGCGTCCGTCGGCGCGTCGGAACCCGCGTGCGCGGCGGCACGGAGCCCTCGCGGCGGCGCCACGAGGCCCACGCGGCCGGAGCCGGTACCGGGCGTCGCCTCCGGCGACGCGCGACACGCCGACCGCCGTACAGCACCGCACCACGGACACCGCCCGGCGTGTCGCCGGCGTGTCGCGCGGTCCGCGGGGCGTGTCCCGGCGAGCCGCGGCACCGCCGTACGCCCATTGTTCCCCGGCACGCGACACGTGCAATCCCGGACGCGTGCCGCGTGCCGGGCGTCCGGTCCCCGGCGCCCCGCCGGTCGCGCGCGCCACAACGCGTCCCGCGCGGACGGCCGCCCGCACGGGCGCGGGCCCCGCCCCCGCCGGGCCGGGCGCAGGCGCCCCCGCCCGGCCCGGCGCCCCCGCCCGGAGCCCGTACGGCGCTCTGCGCGTGCGGTGGAGCACGGGTTCCGGGCACGCTGGGCGCAGACGAGCGGAGGAGGAATCGGCTCATGGGCGTGCGGCGGCTGGTCCTGGACGTCGACAAGACCGTCAACGAACCCGGTCTGGTCGAGCTGGCCCTGGTGATCGAGGCCGTGCCCGGCGTCGAGGCCGTGAACATCGCCGTCACCGAGATCGACATCGAGACCGTCGGCACCAACGTCACCGTGGAGGGCGACGGCATCGACGTCGAGGCCCTGACCCGGGCCATCGAGCGGACCGGCGCCGTGGTGCACAGCATCGACGAGGTCGTGGCGGGCGCGTTCACCCTGGAGAACACGCCGCGGTCACGATGACGGCGACGATGCCCAGGCTGCTGCGGAGCCTGGCCGCGGGCTCCACCCTGCCGCTGGTGCTGGGACTGGTGGACGGCCTCCTCAACGCGCTGACCCTCGCCGCGGCCTCGCTGGTCGGCAAAGGGGCACCGGTCGGCTACCACCTGGCGGTCCGGGTGGGACTGGCCTCGCTGACGACCGCGGCCTTCGCCGTGTTCGTCGCCGACTACGCCGACCGGCGGTCCCACCTGATGCGGGCGTCCCGGCAGTTGAACATGACCCAGCCGGGGCAGCTCGCCGCGACCCGGCTGGGCCGGCAGGCGATGGCACGGTCGGCGCTGGCCACCGCGATCGCCTGCACCGCGAGCTTCACCGGCGCCGTGGTGCCGCTGCTGGTGGGGGCCGCGCTGCCCGGACTCTCCTGGATGGTGGTGGTCCTGGCGGTGGGCACCCTCGCCGCGCTGGGGGCCGCGCTGGGCCGCCTGTTCGCGGGCAGCTCGCTGCGGTGGGCGGTCGTGCTGGGCTGCGGGGGAGTGGCGGTGACCTGGATCGGCGTCTGGCTGCACATCACCTGAACCCGGCCGCCGCGCCCGGCGGCGCCACCGGTCACTCCGGGCGGCCGGTGAACCGCTCGTAGGCGTCCCGGGCCTCGTCGAGGAGGGCCTCGGCCGCCACCGGGCCCTCGCAGTGCTCCACCCGCCAGTGGTGGTCCGGGTCGAGCCGGTGCAGGACGACGGCGAGGGTCTCCTCGTCCGCGTGCCATTCGCGCAGCGCCACCGGTCCGGTCAGCGCGGCGAAGTTGGGATCGTGCGCCGGCACGCACATCACCTCGGCCCGCGGCCGTCCGTCCACCAGGGCGTGGACCAGTGCGACCGGCCGGGCGCGCACCGAACGGCCGGGCAGCGCGGGCTCCTCCATCAGGACCAGGGCGGCCGTCGGCTCGCCGTCCTCGGTGAGCGTCGCGTCGATGAGGCCGGCGCCGACCGGGTACCCCGTGACCCGGGTCGACCCCGCCGACGCCTGGGTCCAGCCGTCCGATCCGTCCGCCGGGGCGAACGGTGCTCCCACCGTCGCCTCCACCACCACCGTCACCTCCACCGCGGGCACCTCCCGTGGTCGTCCGTCATCCACGTAGAGGCCATCAGCACGGTGCCGTCTCGCTCGTGCGGTCGCGGCGGGCCCCATCGCCCTCGTCACCTCCAGTGTGCCCGCCCCGGGACGGGGCCAACCACGCCGCGGGCACCCCGCCCGCCGTCGCCCGCCACGGCACCCGTTCACCCGGACGGCCCAGTCCGGCCCGCGGTCCGGACGCCGGGCGGGCGGCGTGGGGGCGAGACTGTGAGAGCGCCGGACGCGCCGCCGACGGGGGCCGCCACCGGGACCGCGGCCCGCACCGCCGGTCCCCGGCGCGGCCGACGCGACGGACGAGGAGCACACGGTGGAGTTCGACGTGATCGTGGAGATCCCCCAGGGGTCCCGCAACAAGTACGAGATGGACCACGCCCTGCACCGCATCCGGCTGGACCGGATGCTCTTCACGTCCACCCAGTACCCGGCGGACTACGGCTACGTCGACGGCACCCTGGGCCGCGACGGCGAACCGCTCGACGCGCTGGTGCTCACCGGCGACCCGACCTTCCCGGGGTGCGTCATCCGGTGCCGGGCGGTCGGCATGTACCTCATGCGGGACGAGAACGGCCCGGACGAGAAGGTGCTGTGCGTGCCCGCGGGCGATCCGCGCCACGCGGCCGTGCAGGACATCGGCGACCTGCCGGACTTCGACCGCCTGGAGATCACCCACTTCTTCGACGTCTACAAGGACCTCGAACCCGGCAAGTCCGTCGAGGGCTCCCACTGGGAGGGCCGCGAAGAGGCGTACGCGGAGATCGAGGCGTCCCGGGTCCGCGCGCGAAAGCCCCCCTCGCACGGCTGAACCGTCCGCCGCCCCCTGCCCCTGCCTGACCCCTGCCCCTGCCCCTGTCACCTGTCACCCCGCCCCCGCCCCGACCGGAGGGACCGCCCCCCATGCCCCTGCGGATCACCGAGCTGCACGCCGTCGAGATCCTCGACTCCCGTGCCCGCCCCACCCTCGCCGTCAGCCTCACCACCGAGGACGGCATCCGCGTCCGCGCCGGGGTCCCGGCCGGCGCCTCCACCGGCACCCGGGAGGCCGTCGAGCTGCGGGACGCGGACCCCGGCCGCTACGGAGGCCAGGGCGTGCTCACCGCGGCCGGCCAGGTCAACGGCGAGATCGCCCGTTCCCTCGCGGCCCGCGACTTCGCCTCGGCCACGGAGATCGACCGCGCCCTCATCGACCTGGACGGCACCGGCACCAAGTCCCGGCTGGGCGCCAACGCCGTCGTCGGCGTCTCCCTCGCCGCCTGGTACGCCGAGGCCGCCCGCGCCGGACGCGGTCCCTGGCAGCACCTCGCCCGCACCGCCGGGACCACGCCCCGCCTCCCGGTGCCCCACTTCAACGTCGTCAACGGGGGCGCCCACGCCACCGGCGGACCGGACATCCAGGAGTTCATGCTCGCTCCGCTCGGGGCACCGGACTTCCCCGAGGCGGTCCGCGCCGGCGCCGAGGTCTACGCCCGGCTCAAGGCCCGCCTGTCCGCCGCCGGGCACTCCACCGGCCTCGGCGACGAGGGCGGGTTCGCCCCGGCGATCCGGCGGCCCGAGGACGTCCTGACCCTGCTCGTGGAGGCGATCACCGACGCCGGGTACACCCCCGGCCGGGACGGTGTCGCCATCGCCCTCGACCCGGCCGCGGGGCAGTTCCGCCGCCCGGCCGACGGCCGCTACCTGATCGACGGCGAGGCGCTGACCAGCGACGCGCTCATCGACCGCTACGAGGAGATCGTCGACCGCTTCCCCGTGTGGTCCCTGGAGGACGGTCTCGCCGAGGACGACGGGGACGGCTGGGTCCGTCTCACCGCCCGCCTCGGCGACCGCGTCCAGATCATGGGCGACGACGTCTTCGTCACCGACCCCGCCCTCATCGCCGAGGCCGTCGCCCGGCGGGCCGCCACCTCCGCCCTCATCAAGGTCAACCAGATCGGCACGGTCACCGAGACGCTGGAGGCCCTCCGGGTCTGCCGCGAGGCGGGCTGGGCGCAGATGGTCTCCCACCGTTCCGGCGAGACCGAGGACACCTTCATCGCCGACCTCGCCGTCGGCGCCGGGACCGGCCAGATCAAGTCCGGCGCCCCGGCACGCGGCGAGCGGATCGCCAAGTACAACCGGCTCCTCGCCATCGCCGACGCCGACCCCGCCCTGCCGTACGGCCTCGCCGGCCCCTGACCGCCCCCACCTCCACCCCAGCCCCCGTCCCGGGGCCCGGCCCCCGGACCCCACACCCCTGCCAGGCCGTCCCCGGCGCGGGCGCCCCGGCGCCGGCCGCCCGCCCGGGGCACCGCCGACCACCCGGGAGCGGTCGATGTTCCGCAAGCAACCCGTACAAGACGCCGACGAGCTGCTGGCCAGGCTCGCCTCGCTGACCGCCCAGGCACGCGAGCTGGCGGAGCTGCAACGGTCCCAGGTGGAGCTGGCCATCGCCCTGCAACGCGGCATGCTCCCCGCCGACATGCCCGCCGTCCCCGGCTTCCGGCTGGCCGCCCGCTACTCGCCCGCCTACGCCGGACTCAACGTCGGCGGCGACTGGTACGACGCCTTCCTCCTGCCCGACGGCTCCCTCGGGTTCTCCGTCGGCGACGTCCAGGGGCACACCATCGACGCCGCCGCCTTCATGGGCCAGATCCGGGTCGGCCTGCGCGCCCTCGCCTCCGTCACCAGCGAGCCCGGCGACCTCCTCGCCCGCACCAACGACCTGCTGCTCGCCCTCGGCGGCGACCTCTTCGCCACCTGCACCTTCATGCGCTTCGACCCCGCCACCGGCATCCTGTACAGCGCCCGCGCCGGACACGTGCCCTGCGTCTGGGCCACCGCCGACGGCGAGGCCGGGGTCTTCGACGACGAGGGCGGACCGCCCCTCGGCGTCATGGAGGGCGCCGAGTACCCGGTCACCCCGCACCGGCTCACCACCGGCGGCGTCCTCGTCCTGCTCACCGACGGCGTGGTCGAGGGACCGTCACTGAGCATCGACGACGGCCTCGACCACGTCGTCCGGCTCGCGGGCGTCGCCGCGGTCGCCGGTATGGAGGCCGACTCGCTCGCGTCCTCCGTGATCAAGAACGCCACGACGGTCGGTCACGAGGACGACGCCGCCGTCCTCGTCGTCGGCCACGACGGTCACGACGGCCACGCCGCCCACCGGCCGGACGGCACCGCCCCGGGGGACACGGGGTAGCCCGGAAGGCCGCCCGCACCCGGTCTCGCGTGGCCGACCGCACCGTACCGGTGTCTCATGGCTGCTGTGGTGCGCATACATGGTTGGCCGCGGCCGGTGGCTCTCCTCGTCGAGACGCTGCTCGTCGCCGGCTGCTACTACGGGGCGGGACGCCTGGGCCTGTTGCTCCAGTTGGTCGTGGAGGGGGCCGTGGTCACCCCCCTGTGGCCGCCCACCGGAGTCGCCGTCGCCTGCCTGCTCATCCGCGGCCCGCGCTGCCTGCCCGGCATCGCCCTCGGCTCCCTCCTGGTCGTCATGTCCCTCACCACCCTGCGCCCCACGGCCGTCGGCATCGTTGCCGGGAACACGGCCGCCCCCGCCTGCGCCTACGTCCTGCTGCGCGCCGTCGGCTTCCGGCTCGACCTCAGCCGGCTCCGCGACGGACTGGCCCTCGTCTTCCTCGGGGCGCTCACCGCCATGGTGATCAGCTCCGGCGTCGGCGTCGGCGTCATCCTCTCCACCGGCCGCCTCGACACCGCCCACTTCTGGACCGTGTGGCTCGCCTGGTGGGCCGGGGACGCGATGGGCGTCGTCATCGTCACCCCGCTGCTGCTCCTGCTGTACCGGGCACGCCTCCCGCCTCCGACCGGACGCTGGCGGGAGGCGGTCGGCCTCACCCTCGCCCTCTGCGTCCTCGTACCGCTGGTCACCCGCAGCTCCATCGGCCTGATGTTCCTGGTCTTCCCCCTCCTCATCTGGGCCGCGCTGCGCTTCGAACTCGCCGGGAGCATGCCCTGCGCCCTGCTCGCCTCCGTTTTGGTGACCATCACCGCCAGCACCGGCTCCGGCTCCTTCGGGCGGCTCTCCCCGGACCAGGTGATGATCAAGCTCCAGGCGTTCAACGGCGCCATCGGCCTGACGGCGCTTCTGCTCTCCTCCGTCATCACCGAGCAGCACAACACCCGGCGCTCGGTCGAACGCGCCTGCCAGGAACTGGTCGAGGCGCTGCAACACCTCTCCGCCGGCTCCGGACGCAGACAGCCCGGCCAGGACGGCGACTGAGCCACCGTGGGCGAGCGCGCCCCGCGCCCCGCCCCCCCCGCCTCCCGCGCCCCCCGCCTCCCGCGCCCCCGCGCCCCCCGCGCCCCACGGCGTGCGCCCGGCGGCCCGGCCCCACATGCTGAGGGCATGGCCCAAGACCTGTCCGTCGTCGTCTACCCGCCCGGCGAGGACGGAGGACGCCGCGTCCGCTTCGACGGCTCCTTCGTCGGCCTTGCCTACACCCTCCTGGACATCGCCGAGTTCCTGCGCCGCGCCGGAGTGGAGGACGTCGAGGCTTCCGACGTCGAGGCCGCGCCGTGGGTCGAATGGCGCGGCGGAGGCCCCCACGACTGGACGTACTGACGCCCCGCCGCCTCCCGGCCCGCACCCCCGCGCCACCCCCGCCGCCCGTCCGGAGCGGGTCGCCCCCGATCGCCTCCGCCACCCGCCCGGCCTGTCCTAGAGTGACCTGGCCAGTGCAGAAGCCCGGACCTGTGAGGTAATCACCCACCATGCCGACCGAAACGTTTGAGTTCCAGGTAGAGGCCCGTCAGCTCCTCAAGCTGATGATCCATTCGGTCTACTCGAACAAGGACGTCTTCCTGCGGGAGCTCGTCTCCAACGCCTCCGACGCACTCGACAAGCTGCGTCTGGCCGTGCTCCGCGACGACACCCTCGACGCCGACACGAGCGACCTGCACATCGAGATCGACATCGACGCCGAGGCCCGTACCCTCACCGTGCGGGACAACGGCATCGGCATGTCGCACGAGGAGGTCACCCGGCTCATCGGCACCATCGCCAACTCGGGCACCGCCGCCTTCCTGCGGGAGCTGCGCGAGGCGGGCGACGCCGCCGGGGCCGACGGGCTGATCGGCCAGTTCGGCGTCGGCTTCTACTCCGGGTTCATGGTGGCGGACGAGGTCACCCTCCTCACCCGGCGCGCGGGCGAGAGCGAGGGCACCCGCTGGTCGTCGCGGGGCGAGGGCACGTACACCCTGGAGACCGTCGCGGAGGCGCCCCAGGGCACCTCCGTCACCCTGCACCTCAAGCCGGCCGACGCCGAGAACCAGCTCCACGACTACGCCGCCCCCTGGAAGGTGCGGGAGATCGTCAAGCGGTACTCGGACTTCATCACCTGGCCGATCCGGCTCGTCCCCGAGCCGCGCGAGGGCGAGGACACGCCCGAGCCCGAGACGCTCAACTCGATGAAGGCGCTGTGGGCCCGCCCGCGCGAGGAGGTCTCCGAGGACGAGTACCGCGAGCTGTACCAGCACATCGGCCACGACTGGCGCGAACCCCTGGAGACGATCCGCCTCCAGGCGGAGGGCACCTTCGAGTACCAGGCCCTGCTCTTCCTCCCCTCCCACGCGCCGCACGACCTGTTCACCCAGGGCTACCAGCGCGGTGTGCAGCTCTACGTCAAGCGCGTCTTCATCATGGACGACTGCGAGGAACTGCTCCCGCCCTACCTGCGCTTCGTCAAGGGCGTCGTCGACGCGCAGGACCTCTCGCTCAACGTCTCCCGCGAGATCCTCCAGCAGGACCGGCACATCCGCATGATGCGGCGGCGCCTGACGAAGAAGGTCCTCTCCACCGTCAAGGAGATGCGGGAGTCCGCGCCCGAGCGTTACGCCACCTTCTGGCGCGAGTTCGGCGCGGTCCTCAAGGAGGGCCTGGTCACCGACTCCGAGAACCGTGACGCCCTCCTCGCCGCCGCCTCCTTCGCCAGCACCCACGACGCCGGGGCGCCGACCGGCCTTCGCGCGTACACGGAGCGGATGAAGGAGGGCCAGGACGACATCTACTTCATGACCGGCGAGTCCCGCGAGGCCATCGAGAACTCCCCGCACATGGAGACCTTCCGCGCCAAGGGCGTCGAGGTCCTGCTGCTCACCGACCCCGTCGACGAGGTGTGGGTCGACGCGGTCGGCGAGTACGAGGGCAAGCGGCTGCGGTCCATCGCCAAGGGCGAGATCGACCTCGGCGGCGACGAGGACGGCACCGCCGACGAGGAGAAGGACAAGCAGGGCGAGGCGTACGCCGCTCTGCTCGGCTGGATGACGGAGCACCTCGCCGACGACGTCAAGGAGGTCCGCCTCTCCTCCCGCCTCACCGTCTCCCCGGCCTGCGTCGTCTCCGACGCCGACGAACTCACCCCCGCGCTGGAGAACATGTACCGCGCGATGGGCCAGGAGGTGCCGCGGGCCAAGCGCATCCTCGAACTCAACCCGGAGCACCAACTCGTGAAGGCCCTCAACCGCGCCTACACGGAACGCGAGGACCGCACCGAGCTGACCGAGACCACCGACCTGCTCCACGCCCTCGCGGTGCTCGCCGAGGGCGGCCGGCCGAAGGAACCGGCCCGGTTCGTGTCGCTGGTCGCCGACCGGCTGGAGCGCACCCTGTAGCGGGGCCGTCCCGGCGCACGGCCGGGCGGGGTGACGGACCCCGCGCGGCCGTGCGCCGCCGGCCGGGTCAGACGGGGCGGTCGCCCGCGATGGCGACGCGTTCGGCGACCCGGCGGTGCGTGCCGTAGTCGTAGGCCGCGTAGTGCTGGGTGGCCCGGTTGTCCCAGAACGCCACGTCACCCGGCTGCCAGCGGAAGCGGACCTGGTACTCGGGGACGTGCGCCTGCTGGAAGAGGTGGCGCAGCAGCCGGTCGCTCTCCTCGCGCGGCATGCCGGTGATGTGCGTGGTGAACGACGCGTTCACGAAGAGCAGGCGCCGCCCGGTGTCGGGGTGCGTGCGCACCACCGGGTGTTCCACCGGCGGGAACCGGTCCTGGTGCGGGGCGAGCCGCTCGGGCCCGTAGAACCGGGCGAACCCGGGGATGAAGTCGTGCACCGCGCGGGCCCCGTCGACGCGGTCGCGCACCTCCCGCGGGAGGTTGTCGTAGGCGGCGGCCATGTCGGCCCACAGGGTGTCGCCACCGGCCGGCGGCACTTCCCGCAACTGGAGGACCGCCCCGAGCGCCGGGCGTTCGCGGAAGGTGACGTCGGCGTGCCAGACGTTCTCGAAGGTCGGCGTGGAGCCGCCGCCCTTGTCGAAGCGGACCACGTCCTCGGCGGACCCGGCGGCGAGCAGCGGGTTGGTCTCCAGCTCGCCCCAGTGGCGGGCGAAGGCGCGTTGCCGTTCGGAGGTGAGGTGCTGGGCCCGGAAGAAGAGGACCTTCCACTCCAGCAGGGCCCGGTGGAGTTCGGCGCGCAGCTCCGGGGCGAGCGGGCGGGACAGGTCGACACCGCTGATCACGGCGCCGATCGTGCGGGCCTGCGGCTCGACGGCGAACAGCTCGTAGGGCCGCTCCTGCCATCCCTCGGGCACGCGGCGCAGGACGCGCCGTCCTTCGTGGATGCCGTCGCCGGGGATACGCGCCTCACGCAGGGCGGGGGCCGGTGCGGTGTTGGTGACGGTCATGGGACGTCCTTCCTCTGCACACGGGGGTTCGAACGGGGTCGCGGGGGTGAGGGGAGGTGACGGGACGCGGACCGTGGCAGGACCGCGTACGCCGAGGAGCGCACCCGCCGGCAGCGGGTACGCGGAACACGCCGGGGCGGCGGACCGGAACGCGCCTCTGCGCGGGGGCCGTCGACCGGGAAGGGGGAGGCGGGGGGAGAGCGGTGGCGGGGTCAGAGGACCGGGCCGGGCTCTGAGGGTGAGGCCGCTATCGGCCGGAGCGTTCGCAGCCGGTTCGGTCCGGGACGCGCGGAGCCCCCGACATCCTGACGAACCAGTACGTGGTCATGGCGACGATTCTGTGATCACGCCCGTCTTCTGTCAACGGGGCCCCTTTGGCCCCCGGCCGCCTCACCCGTCCCCGCACGTCTCCCGTACGTGGCCGGGGTCGCCCTCGGGCGTGACGTCCAGGTCCCGCCGTACGATGGAGAGTTGGTCTCCCCACCCCGCGCAGGCCCGGTCCAGTCCGGCCGCGTCGTACTCGACGACCAGGACGCGGTCGCCGAACGCGTCGGTGTAGTCGCCGCATTCCTCGTAGCGTCCGCACTCCTCCACCACGGCGAAGTCGGCGCCCACCTCCCCACGGGCGGAGGCCAGTTCGGGGGTGTTCTTCTGGGCGATGGCCAGACCGCGGTCGTGGGCGTGGGCGGCGAGCAGGGTGAGGAACGCCTTCGCGTCGTCCGCGTCGAGGAGGCCCTTCGGGGCGCGGGTGTAGCTGTCGTAGTTGTCGGGCTCGACGGCGTCGAAGCCCTTGTCGGCACAGGTGTCGATCCAGCCACGGACCTTCTCGGCGATCCGCTCGCGCTTGTCCTCGCTGCCGATGTCGAGCAGCGCCTCGTCCCAGTCCGTGTCCATCACGACCTTCCCGCCACCGCCGCCATCGCCGCCGTCGCCGCCGCGTTCGCGCAGCAAGAGGCCGGGCTCCCAGGTGTCCTCCGCGTCGGGCTGGGCCTGGAAGGCGTTGACGTAACAGACGTTGTACAGGCCGGGGGCGGGCGAGGCCGTGTGGTCGCGGACGACGACCTCCACGCCCTCGGGCGGGGGATAGGCGCCGCCGAGCTGGTAGTCGAACCCGGCGTGCGCCGGAGGAGGCGTCACCCTCAAGGCGTCCCGGGGCGTGCCGTCGCCGCCGCCGGACGAGCCCCCGGTGCCCGTGCACGCGGTCAGGACGGCGGCCACCGCGAGCAGCGCGGCCGGCCGGAGGACGGCGAACCGGTCGGCGGACATGTCAGGCGGCTCCCTCGGACGGGCCCACCCCGCGACGGCGCGGTCGGGGGAGACGGCGGCCGGCCGGTACGCGAACCGGCCCGGGAAACCTAACCGACCCCGAAACCACCCGGCAAACCACCGCGCTCCCCGCCCCGGACCCGGCCTGTCCCCCGGGAGAGCTACACGCAGGTGTCCTCCGTACGGTGACGATCCGGCACCCCGGGGTCCGTAGCGTTCGAGACATCCCGCGGCACCCCTGCCGCGACTCCCCCGAAGGACGCTCCATGAGGCTGGTCTGGCAATTCCTCGCCGTGATGGCGATCACCGTCGTCTGCAGTGTGGCGACGAAGGCGGTCGACGGACACCCCTGGCCGACCCTCGCCCTCGGCCTCCTGACCGCCGTGCTCACGGTGCTCGTCTACGGATGGGTGGTGCGCCGCACCGAACACCGGGCGGTCACCGAGACCGCCCGCGAGGGCGCCGTCCCCGCGATCCTGCGCGGACTGGTCATCGGCCTGGTCTGGTTCGGCGCGGTCATCGCCAACATCGCCTTCCTCGGCGGTTATCACGTGCACGGCATCGACTCCCCGTCCGGCGCCGCGGGCCTCTTCGGCTTCATGGCCGCCGCCGCGGTGACGGAGGAAGTCCTTTACCGCGGCGTCCTGTTCCGCATCGTCGAGGAACGCTGGGGCACCTGGATCGCCCTCGCCCTGACCGGTCTCCTCTTCGGCGGTGTCCACCTGCTCAACCCGAACGCCAGTGCGTGGGGCGCCGTCGCCATCGCGGTCGAGGCGGGCGGCGCGCTCGCCGCCGCCTACGCCGCCACCCGCAACCTGTGGGTGCCGATCGGCCTGCACTTCGGCTGGAACTTCGCCGCCGCCGGAATCTTCGGCACCGAGGTCTCGGGCAACGACACCCCGCCGGGGCTGCTCGACGCCACCACCTCCGGTTCGCCGCTCGTCACCGGCGGCGACTTCGGCCCCGAAGGCAGCGTCTACGCCGTGGTGTTCGGCGCGCTGGTCACGATCGCGTTCCTCTGGCTGGCCCGCCGGCGCGGCACGCTGGTCCCGCTCGGCGGACGCCGCTCCGGGCGGCTCGCCGACGTCGCTACACTGCCCCGGTGAACGCACTGCGCCGGGCCCGGGAGCTGGTCCGACGGTGCGACGTGCGGATGTGGTACGTCCCGCTCGCGCTGGTCCTCTTCGCCGCCTCGCTGCTGCCCTCCTTCCAGAGCCACGGCACCCAGGTCGGCGGGGTCCCGCACCGTCCGTACGACGCCCTGGCCGTGGCCGCGATCGCGCTGGAGTGCCTGCCGCTCGCGGTGCGCCGCCGGTGGCCGGTCGTCTGCCTCGCCCTGGTGTCCGCCGGGTTCGCCGTCGACCAGCTCCGCGGGTACCACTCGCTCGCCGGCACCGCGCTGCCCATCGCGCTGGTGAGCGTCGCCTCACTGACGGAGCGGTACCGACGGGCCACGGCGCTCGCCTTCACCGGAGCGTTCCTCCTGTTCGCGGTGGTCCTCCACCGGATCGGCTCCGGCGAGCCGGTCGGTGAAATGCTCCTGCTCTACCTGGCGTTGGGGCTCGCCTGGGGCCTCGGCACCGGACTGCGCGCGGCCCGAGCCGCCGAGGAGGAGCGCCGGCACCGCGTCGCCGAGGAGACCCGTGCCGCCGAACGCGCCCGCATCGCCCGCGAACTCCACGACGTGGTGACCCACCACGTGACCGCGATGGTCGTCCAGGCCGAGGCGGCCCGCTACCTGACCGCCGCGCCGGACCGCCTCGACCAGACCCTCACCGCCGTCACCGACACCGGCCGGCGGGCCATCACCGACCTGCGCCACCTGCTCGACCTGCTCCAGCCCGACCACGGCCGCGAAGCGAGGACACCGCCCGTCGGCCGGTTCCTCACCCTCGTGGAACAGACCCGGCGGGCCGGACAGCCCGTGGAGTTCACCGAGGAGGGCACCCCGGCCGAATCGACCGGCAGCGCCGACCTGGTCGCCTACCGCGTCGTACAGGAGGCGCTCACCAACGCCCTCAAGTACGCCCACGGCAGCCGCACTTCGGTCCGGGTGCGGCACGGGGAACGGGAGATCAGCGTCGAGGTCGGCACCGACGGCGCCGGCGAGCGCACCGCCTCCCCGGGCGGCAGCGGACGCGGACTCGCCGGACTGCGCGAACGCGTCGACGTCCTCGGCGGCGACTTCAGCGCCGGCCGCGGCACCGGCGGCGGCTTCCTCGTACAGGCGCGCATACCGGCGGGGAACCCCTCGTGACGGCGCCGCTCCGGGTCCTCGTCTGCGACGACCAGATGCTCGTCCGCACCGGACTGGTGACGATCATCGACGCGCAGCCCGACCTGGAGGTGGCGGGGGAGTGCGGGGACGGCCGCACGGCGGTCGACCTCGCGGCCCGATTACGGCCCGACGTGGTGGTCATGGACGTCCGCATGCCCGTGCTCGACGGCATCGAGGCGACCCGCCTCCTGGCCGGCGCGGGCGTGCCCCACCCCGTCAAGGTGCTCGTGGTCACCACGTTCAACCTGGACGAGTACGTCTACGAGGCGCTGCGCGCCGGCGCCGGGGGGTTCCTGCTCAAGGACGCCCCGCCGGCCCAGCTCCTCCACGGCATCCGGACCGTGGCCTCCGGCGCCGCGCTGCTCGACCCGGAGGTCACCCGGCAGCTCGTCGGCCGGTACGCGGCCCGCATCCGCCCGGCGGAGGACTCCACGGGGGACGTGCCGCTGACGCCGCGCGAACTGGAGGTCCTCCGCCTCATCGCCGACGGCCTCTCCAACAGCGAGATCGCCGCGACCCTGCTCATCAGCCAGGAGACCGTGAAGACGTTCGTCTCCCGCATGCTCGCCAAGCTGGGCCTGCGCGACCGCGTCCAGGCCGTCGTCTACGCCTACCGGCGCGGGCTGGTGACCTGACGGGAGGCCCACCGCCGCGCCGGTCTTGCCGGCGCCGGGCACGCGGGGTCCGCCGGCCGGAACGGCCGTGTCTCAGGCGCCGGCTTCCAGCACCGCCGTACGGCCGCGCAGGGCGGCGGAGAACCGGTCCGTGACCTCGGCCAGCGCCTCCGCCGTGCCCACCGGGAGGCCGACCGTCCCGTCCTCGCCGACGGTGATGTCCGTGTCGAGCGTGAACCAGCCCGGGACGACGTGCGTGGCGCCCATCGAGGTGAGCACCGGCCGCAGGGCGTAGTCGATGGCCAGGACGTGGGCCGTGCTGCCGCCGGTGGCGAGCGGCAGCACGGTCTTGCCGGCCAGCGCGTACTGCGGGAGCAGATCGAGCAGCGACTTGAGCAGCCCGGAGTAGGCGGCCTTGTAGATGGGGGTGCCGATCACCACGCCGTCCACCCGCTCGAACAGCGAGGCGGCCTCGACGACGGCCGGATGGCGGAGGTCGGCGCCGAGCAGGGCGCGGGCGGGCAGGTCGCGCACCTCCAGGGAGACCACGTCGTGGCCCTGGTCCCGGAGCCGGTCGTCGAGGTGAGCGAGGAGCCGTGCGGTGCGGGAGGCGGGGGAGGGGCTTGCGGAGACGGAGAGGACGGTGGCCATGGGGAGACCTTTCGGTTTCGGTGTGCGGGAGGGGTGCGGGCCGCCGCGGCGCGGGCGGGCCGGGGACTGGTCCCCGGGGGCGCTCACCAGGCGCTCGACTCCACCGTGACCGGCGGCAGGAGTCCGTTGCGCAGCGCTTCCAGGAAGGTGACGATCTCGGCGGCGACCGAGCGGTGCTGGAGGTCGTTGAGGACGTCGTGGTGGGCGCCCCGGACGACCGAGAGGCGGGCCCGGGGCAGGGACTTCGCCATCCGGGCGAGGGCGTCGCGGTCCGCGAGCGGATCGGCCTCCCCGGCGAGGATCAGCACCGGGACGCCCGCCCCGCTCTCGTGGGCGAGCGCGAGCAGGGCGCCGGGGACCGGCTCGCCGAGCGCGCCCCGGCGGAATGCGGCGTCGGCGCGGAGCGTGCCCCGGTGGGCGGGGCAGGAGGTGCGGACGGCCAACTCGTCGTCCCAGGTGCCGGAGGCCGCGGTGCGCGCGGGGAGCCCGGCGAGGACGGCGGCGTCCGCGCGGAGCCCGGCGGGCCCCTCCCCGCTCGCCGTTGCGAGGAGCGCGGCCACCGCCACGGCTCCGGTGTCGGCGCCCACCAGGACCACGGGGCCGACGACACCGTCGGGGCCCGCGGTGCCCCCGACGGCCTCGGCGATCCGGGCGCCGAAGGCGGTCAGCCGGCCGGCCGGGTCGTCGGCGTCGAGGCGTGCCGCGTCGACGACCCGGACGCGGTAGGCGTCGGCGGCCAGCCGGCGGCCCAGCCGGTGGTAGGTCGCCCGGGTCTCTCCCCGGCCCGGCACCACGACGACCGTGCCGCGGAGGGCCGGCCCTTCGGGAGCGTGGTGGTCGGTGTAGGCGGCGTGCTCGGTCATCTCGGGCTCCTGGCGGGAAACGGGGAAGGGGGGGCGGCGTCGACCGGGGAGTGGACGGGGGCTGAGCGAGGCCGCGTACTCGCTGGGCGGGCTCGTGGCGGGCCCCCTCACCCGCCCCCTCACCCGCCCGCGCGTTCGCGCACGCGGGTGTGGCGGTTCGCGGGGACCGGCAGGCCGAGGTGGCCCCGCAGGGTGTCGGCCTCGTACGCGGTGCGGAACAGGCCGCGCTCCCGGAGGAGCGGCACCACGCCGTCGACGAAGAGTTCGAGGTCGTCGTCGGTCCGAAAGGCGAGGTTGATGCCGTCCAGGGTGCCCGCCGCGAACCACTCCTCGATGGTGTCCGCGACGGTCGTGGGGGAACCGACGAACGGGGACTCACGGAACGCGGCCACGCTCTCCACGACTTGACGTAGCGTCAGCTCCTGCTCGCGGGCACGCCGGATGATCTGTGCCGCGCCGGTGCGTCCGCCCTTCTCCGCCAGGTGGGCGACGTCCGGGAAGGGGGCGTCCAGGTCGTGGACGCCGAAGTCGTACGCGCCGAAGGAGCGGCCCAGGAGCGCCAGGTTGCGGTCGAAGTCGTTGTCCTCCTCGAAGATCTCCCGCTCACGGCGCCGGGCCCGCGCGTCCGTGGCGGCGACGACCGGTCCGCCGTGGAGGAAGACCTTGAGGTGCTCGGGGTCGCGGCCGTGGGCGGCGGCACGCCGCTTGACGTCCGCGTAGTACTCCCGGGCCTGTTCCAGGGTGCCGCCGGGCGCGTAGACGCCCTCGGCGACCCGGGCGGCGAGGTCGCGGCCCTCGGCGGAGACCCCGGCCTGGAAGATGACGGGCTGCCCCTGCGGCGAGCGCGAGACGTTCAGCGGCCCGGCGACCCTGAAGTGCTCACCCACGTGGTCCAGCGCGTGCAGCCGCCGCGGGTCGAGGAAGACGCCCCGCTCCACGTCGGCGGGGAAGGCGTCGTCCTCGTAGGAGTCCCACAGCCCCCGGGCGACCTGGACGAACTCCAGGGCGCGGCCGTAGCGGGTGGCGTAGTCGAGGTGTTCGTCGAGGCCGAAGTTCCTCGACGTGCCGGTGTCGAAGCTCGTCACCACGTTCCAGCCGGCCCGGCCCCCGCTGATGAGGTCGAGGGAGGCGAAGCGGCGGGCCAGGTTGAACGGGGAGTTGTACGTCGAACTGGCGGTGCCGACCAGGCCGATGTGCCGGGTGTGGGTGGCGACCGCCGACAACAGGGTCAGCGGCTCCAGCCGGTTGAGGTAGTGGGCGGGGTAGGTGGCGTTGATGAACTGGCTGTCGACGATGAACAGGGCGTCGAAGAGGGCGTGTTCGGCCGCCTGCGCCTGCCGGATGTAGTAACCGATGTCGATGCTCGCGTTCTTGGCGACGCGCGGGTCCTTCCAGAGGCCGTGCTGACCGGGACCGCCTACACCGTACGGGTGCAGGGCGAGGTGGATTCCGCGGGACATGGCTGTTCCTCTCGAAAGCGAAAGCGAAAGCGGGGGTGGGGGTGGGGGCGTGGCGTGGAGGGGGTTGGTTCAGTCGGCCGGCAGGGCGCGCAGCGCCTCGCGTTCGGCGCGGCCGGCGGGGCGGCCCCGCAGGGTGGGCGCGGAGCCGAGCAGCAGGCGGGTGTAGGGGTGGACCGGGTGGTTGACGATGTCGCGGGCGGCGCCCGTCTCGACCAGCTCGCCCCGGTGGAGGACGGCGACGCGGTCGGCGGTCCCCGCGACGGAGCCGAGGTCGTGGGAGATGAGGAGGAGCGCGACCCCCGAGGCGCGGAGTTCCTTGAGGATCTCCAGGACCTGGACGCGGTTGGCGGAGTCCAGGGCGCTGACCGGTTCGTCGAGGACGACGAGCCGGGGCCCGGTGACCAGGGCGCGGGCCACGGCGACACGTTGGCGCTGTCCGCCGGACAGCTCCGCGGGCAGCCGTTCGAGCAGGTCGGGCGTGAGGCGGACCCGGTCGAGGAAGGAACGGACGCGCGGGGCGGCCTCCTTGCGCCGCACGCCCTGGATGAGCAGCGGTTCGACGAGCGAGTCCTCGATGGTGAGGTCCGGGTCGAGGCTGCGCAGCGGGTCCTGGAAGACGTACTGGATCACGCCCCGGCGGCGCAGCGCACGCCACTGGCGGGGCCCGTACGCGCCCACGTCCTCCCCGGCCACGCGGATCGAGCCGGCCGACGGGGGGACCAGGCCGAGGACGGCGCGGGCCAGGGTCGACTTGCCGGAGCCCGTCTCGCCGATGAGGCCGACGATCTCGCCGGGCGCGATGCCCAGGGTGACGTCGCGCAGGACCCGTCGGCGTGCGCGCCCCCGGCCGTGGTGCACGTCGAGGCCGGTCACCTCCAGGACGGCCCCCGGCTCCGCCTCGCGCGCGGCCTTCACGGCCGGGGTGGTCATGACGCCTCCCGAGGGGTGACGGAACCGGTCCAGCCCGTACTGCTCGTGCTCGGCGACGAGCAGGCGGGTGTAGGGGTGCCGCGGGTGGTGGAGCACCGAGCGGGTCTCGCCCTGCTCGACCACCTCGCCCCGCCGCATCACCAGGACCTCGTCGCAGAGGTGGGCGACGACGGCGAGGTCGTGGGAGACCACGACGAGGGCCAGTCCGGTCCGTTCGCGCAGATCGGCGAGGAGGTCGAGGATCTCGGCCTGCACGGTCACGTCGAGCGCGGTGGTGGCCTCGTCGGCGATGAGGGCCCGGGGCTCGACCGCGACGGCGGCGGCGATCAGGACGCGCTGGAGCATGCCTCCGGAGAGTTCGTGGACGTACTGGCCGTGGACGCGTCCGGGGTCGCGCAGCCGTACGGCCGCGAGCAGTTCGACGGCGCGTCGGCGGGCGGCGCGGCGGCTCAGTCCCCGTTTGACCCGCAGGACCTCGGCGATCTGCGCGCCGACGGTGATCGCCGGGTTGAGGTAGGAGGCGGGGTCCTGGAAGACGGCGCCGATGGTGGAGCCCCTGAGGTCCGTCCACTGCCGGGGCGTCTTCGTCGCGGTGTCCTCGCCCATGAGGTCGACGCGTCCGCCGGAGACCTCGAAGTGCGGCGGCAGGATGCCGAGCACGGCACGGCAGGTGAGGGTCTTGCCGCTGCCGGACTCCCCGACGATGCCGACCGCCTTGCCGGGGGTCAGCGTGAAGGTGACGCCGTGGACGATCTCCCGGTCGCCGGCCCGGTCGGTGACGCGGACGTCGTGGAGCGCCAGTACGGGCGCGGCCTCCGGGGAGCCGCCGTCGTCGGTGGGGCGGGCCGTCTCGGGGCGGGCCCTTTCGGGGCGGGGCCTTTCGGGACGGGGAGTGAGGGTGTCGGGGGAGAGCGGGCTCATCGGGAACCTCCGGCGGGATGGGGTCCGGCCGCCTCGCGGCGGTGGGCGCGGGCCTTGCGGTCGTTGGCCGGCGCCCGGCCGGCCTCTCCGGAGACGTCACGGATCGCGTCGGCGAGGAGGTTGCAGGCCCAGACGGTGATCATGATCAGCAGAGCGGGTGCCACCGGTGCCCAGGGACGGTGGCCGAGGTAGCCCAGGTCGGAGGCGAGCAGCCCGCCCCAGGTGGGCTCGGGCGGCTGGACGCCGATCCCGAGGAAGGTCAGGCTGGAGACGATCACGAAGCCGACGCCGACGGTCTGGGCGAGCGCGACGGCGATCGGCGGGAGCACCTTGGCCCAGACGTGGCGGCGCACGATCCAGCCGATGGAGGCGCCGGAGACGATCGCCGCCTCCACGTAGGCGGAGCGGGCGACGGCCAGGGTGGCGGCGCGGGAGACCCGGTAGAAGAGCGGCGAGACCAGGGTGCCGGTCACCAGCATGGCCTGGGTGATGCCGTTGCCGAGCAGGGCGATCACCGCGATGGCGAAGAGCAGGAAGGGCAGGGCGACCAGGGTGTCGGCGATGCGCAGGGTCAGCCATTCGAAGACCCGGCCGAGGTGGACCGACAGGATGCCGGGGACCGCGCCCGCCACGAGCGCCACGAGGGCGACCTCCAGCGAGCCGAGGACGCTGACCCGGGAGCCGTCGAGCAGACGGCTGAGCACGTCGCGGCCGAGGTGGTCCGTGCCCATCCAGTGGCCGGCCGAGTAGGCGGCGAGCGCGTGGTCGCCGGTGGCGAGGGGGTCCTGCGGTGCGAGCCAGGGGCCGAGCAGCGCGAGGAGCGCGATCACGGCGAGGATGACGACGGCGATCCGTCCGGAGGTGAGCGCGAGGACGCGGCGCACCATGGTCACACCCCCCGCCGGGAGGCCGGCGTCACGTGGGCCAGCACCAGGTTGACGACGAGGTTGAAGGAGACGACCAGGGCGATCGAGACCACCAGGACGCCCTGTACGGCGGGTACGTCACCGGCCTGGGCGGAGTCGTTGGCGAACCTGCCGAAGCCCTGCAGACCGAAGATCCACTCGGTGACGACGGAGGCGCCGACCAGGGCGGGGAACTTCTGCCCGAGGGTGGCGAGCGTCGGCCCGAGGGCGTTGCGCAGCACGTGGGTGAAGAAGATCCGCCGCGGGCTCAGTCCGCGTACCACCGCGCCGGTCACGTAGTTCTCCTGGTAGGCGCCGACGAGGCTGGAGCGGAGCTGGCGTGCCACGTCGGCGACGACGTCGAAGCTGAGGGCCAGGGCGGGCAGCGTGATGTGGGCGAGCCAGGCGCCGGCACCCTGCTCCGCCGGGACGTAGCCGGCCGAGGGGAACAACCCCAGCCCGACGGCGAGGACCGAGACCAGCACGATGCCGACGACGAAGGCGGGCATCACCGAGATCACGGTGACGAAGCCGGTGATCGTCCGGTCGATCACCGTGGTCCGCCGGAGCGCCGCGACCGTGCCGAGCAGGAAGCCGGCGAACACTCCGATGATCAGGGCGAACGTCGCGACCGAGAGGCTCACGCCCAGGCCGAGCCCGATGAGGGTGGAGATGTCGGCCCCGTTGACCCAGCTCGTGCCGAGGTCACCGTGGAGCACCGAGGTGAACCAGTCCCCGTACTGGGTGAGGAAGGGCCGGTCGAGTCCCCACTGGGCCTCGACCCGTTCGATGGCCTCGGGGGTGGCCTCCTCTCCCAACTGGACGCGGGCCGGGCTGAGTCCGCTCAGCGAGCGGAGGGCGAAGGTCACGAAGGTCGCCACCAGGAAGACCGGCGCGAAGACGGCGGCCGACCGGGCGAGGACGGCCAGGACCCGGCCCGCCGCGTGCCGGACCCCGGCCACGGCGACCCGGCGGCGGACAGGGGTGACCGGCGGTGCGGTCGTCGTCACGGGGCTGCCCCCTCTCTGTGCGATGGGTGGATGGACGGTGACGGGGCCGCTCGCTCCGACCGGCCCCGGACGCGGGTCAGTTGCCACCGGAGACGGTCACGCCGGTCCAGTCGACGTGCCCCGGGTTCTTCGGCAGGCCGGACACCGCCCGCGTCTTGGCGAAGAGGTTCGGGGAGGCGTACGTGAACACCAGCGCCCTGCTCTTCAGCCCCGCCCGGGTCGCGGCCCGCAGCGTCCCGGCGTACCCGGGCGCGTCGAGCGGCGTCTGCCGGACCTTGGCCACCGCCTCCTCGAACCCATCCGGCTCGTACGGGGTGGAGAGGTTGAGCGGGCCGTCGGGGCCGAAGTGCGCGGTGAGGGTCTGGACGGCGGAGTCGCGGCCGGTGGTCCCGTAGAGCGAGAAGGTGAGGTCCTTGGCGAAGAACGGGGTGGCCCAGTTCTTGTCGATCCGGATCGTCACGGTGATGCCGACCGCGGCCAGTTGCGACTGCACGATCTCGGCCTGGGGGTCCTCCGAGGGGATGACGAGGTCCAGCCTGAGGTCGCCGGGCCGGTGCCCCGCCTCGGCGAGGAGCTTCCTCGCCCTCGCGGGGTCGTGGGGGTAGGCGTTCTCGGACTCCGGGTCGTAGGCCACGTATCCCTTCGGGAAGGGCTGGTCGGTCGCCTCGCCGTAGCCGAAGGTGAGCTTGTCGACGAACTCCCGGCGGTCGACCGCGTGCCGCACCGCGTCGACGACCCGGTCGTCGTCGAAGGGCGCCTTGTTGACGTTGAGGCTGAGGTTGGCGGCGTTGAAGCCGGGCTGGACGAAGACGTCGAGGCCCGCCTTCTTCGCGGCGTCCGCCTGACTGGGGTCGATGTCGGCGAAGTTGTAGACGCCGGTGCGCAGGCCCGAGACGACCGTCGAGGCGTCGGGGGCGGAGACCAGCTCGACGTGGTCGATGTGGATGTCGGCCGCGTCCCAGTAGCCGGGGTTCTTCCTGAGGACCGCCTTGGTGCCCGGGACCAGTTGCTCGATCACGAACGGCCCGGCGCCGACCGGGTGCTGGTCGAGCTTCGCGGGGTCCTCGGCCGCCTTGGGGCTGGCGATCTGGAGGACGCGCTGTCCGAGCAACTGCGGTATCTGGTAGTCGACCTGGGTGAGGTGCAGCGTCGCCTCCAGCCCGTTCGCCTCCACCTTGCCGATCGAGGTCAGGTCGCCGAAGAGCGCGGAGTTCTCCTGCTTCTGGGCGCGCTCGATGGCGGCCTTCACCGCGGCGGCGTCGACCGGTTCGCCGTCGCTGAACCTCTGACCCGGGCGCAGGGTGAAGGTGATGCGATCGCCCCTGTCGTTGTAGGACCAGCTCTCGGCGAGGTCGGGGACCGCCTTGCCGTCCTCGTCGGTGCGTGTCAACGAGGCGTATACGAGGGAGAGTTGGCGGAACTGGGCGCCGCTGCCCGAGACCACCGGGTCCCAGTGGGCCGGGAAGTAGGAGGAGGCCCACTTCAGCGTGGCGTCGCCGGTGGCCGGGGAGGCGGCGCCCCCGCAGGCGGTGAGGGCGGGGACGAGGAGGGCGGCGACGGCCCCGAGCGCGGCGGCCCGCGGGCCGAAGGGGCGCCGGGCGGGCCGGAGACGGAGTCTCCGGGGGAAGGTCGTCGGTCGTGCGGACATCTCGGTGTTCTCTCTGTGAAAGGGGTCACCGGCCCGCCGCGGGACAAGGGCGGGCGGGACCGGGGCGGTCCGGCGCCCGCGCCGGAGCCGTGCGCGGACACGCGGGCAGGGCGACGGGAGCCTCGATACGCCTTCGGGCGGGCGGAGTTCGCCCCCGCCGGATGTCGACGGGGACACGAACGGGACCGGCGCGGGCCGGAGGGGAGTGCGCGAGGAGGACGCGGGCGGGCCGTTCAGCGCGGTGGCGGACGGCGGCGGTGCCGTCGTCGTCGGTCGGCGGAGGCCGGGGAGCCGAAGTGGCGGTCGGTCAGCGACAGAGGGCGCTGGAGGTGCGCCGCAGGTCCACGTAACGGCACATCACGCCGGGGTGCGTCGTGAGCATGCGGCACATCCTGGTGGCAGCCGGCGCCGGATGTCAATGGACACCTTTTGGTGTCTCATTCGGTGGAACGGCGCTCGGCCGCAGCTCAGCGAGGTGAAGGGGGGCCGGACAGGGCGGCGGGGTGCCGGCGGGCCTCGTCCGGGTGGAGCCACAGCGGGCCCTGGCCGGTGTCCACCCGCACCGCCCCCGGCGGCGGCCAGACGCCCTCGGCGAGCACCAGGCGCTCGGGCTCCGTCAGGCTCCGGTACCGCTCCAGCGCGGCGGCGGGACCGAGCGGCGCGGCCTCCTCCACCGGCCCCTGGCCCAGCTCCTCGACGGCGGCGGCGTACGCCGTGAACGGCCGCCAGCCGGGCACCGCCCGGTGTCCGGCCGCGGTGCGGAACAGCAACGTCGGCAACGCGTACCGCAGTTCCCCGTCGGCGGTCTCCTTGGCCGCGCCGGGATGCGGCGACCGCCCGCGCACGGAGAGCACCTCGGGGACCGGGCGACGGGCCTCCGCGCGGTCCGCGAGCACCCGCTCCCGCACCTTTGGGGAGGCGGCGTCCCGGGCCAGCGCGACGGGGTCCAGGCCGGGCACGCCCCGCACGCACCGCAGCGCCAGCTCCGGGGTGTCCGCCGGTTCGCCGAGGACGAAGGCGCTCTCCCGCAGCCGCCGCAGCACCCGCTCCGCGACGTCCCGGCCCTGCGACTCGGCCGCCTTGGCGGCCAGCGAGGACGGCCAGGAACTCGCCGCGACCCGGCGCAGCGAGCGCGCGCGGGGGGCCAGGGTGTGCGCGCCGATCTCCGCCACGTGGCGTGCGTACCAGGCGGTTTCGGCCGCCGGGTCGGGCGGGGGGTCGTCGCCGTCGTCGAAGAGGACGGCGTACACCCGCCGCCACCGGGCACGTCCGGCCAGCGCCGCCCGGAGCCCGCGGAAGACCGGCTCGGAGCCCCAGGCCCAGGGGCAGAGCGGATCGGTGTACTCCACCACCTCCAGCGTGACCACCTCGCCGGCACCGCCCCGGTCCGCGTCGGACGGCGCCCCCGCGCACGCCGGCCGTGGGGCGTCCCGCCCGGGTGGCGGCGGCCGGTCCGGAGCGCGGGTCACGCGGCGCCCACCTCGGGCCGCCGGTCCTGTGCGCCCGAGGGCAGCAGCGAGGCCAGCGTCAGCCCGCCGAGGACCGCCGCCGCACCCGCTTCCAGTTGCCGCCACACACCGGGCAGGGGAGCGGCGGCGCCGGGGTAGCTCAGCGTGTCCAGCGGCCGGCCGCGCAGGCTCAGGACCTCGCCGTCGACGGCGCGCACCACGTCCAGGAGGGTGACCTCGTCGGCGGGCCGGCCCAGCCAGTAACCCCCCTCGCAGCCGCGCCGGCTGCGGACGAGGCCCGCTCTGCGCAACTCGCCCACCACGGACTTCAGGAAACGGTAGGGAATCTCCTGCGCGGAGGCGATGGCTTCGCAGGTGAGCGGACGGCCGGGTTCACGGGCGAGCTCCAGGAGGGCCCGCGTGGCGTAGTCCGCCTTCGCGGAGATCTGCATGGCGTCCATCATGCCCGACCGGCCCCGCGCGAGTGCCGCCTCCACTCGAACCCGCTTTCTGTTGCGGCAACATTGCCGCAGATGAACCCCATAGGACACCTCTTGACATCCTTTTCCGCGCCGCCCTAGCGTCCCGGCCATGAGCGAGCCCCTGACCACCGCCGGCGAAGGCTTCCACCCGCACCTCCACGCCGCCGCGGACGACCGCCCGGCGGCGCCCCCGCACACCCGCCTGCACCACATCCGCGCCGACGCCCTGGACGGCGACACGGCGCAGACCGGGGGGATGCGCCGGTTCGCGGCCGTCAGCGGGAAGACCACCGGCTCCGAGAAGCTGTGGATGGGACAGACCCACGTGGCGCCCGAGACCTCCTCCTCCGACCACCACCACGGAGACTCCGAGACCGCCATCCACGTGGTCAGCGGGCACCCGGAGTTCGTCTTCCTGGACGACTCGGGCGACGGGCCCCGGGAGGTGCGCCTGCGCACCTCGCCCGGCGACTACATCTTCGTCCCGCCCTTCGTGCCGCACCGGGAGGAGAACCCCGACCCCACCGAGGAGGCCGTCGTGGTCATCGCCCGCTCGACCCAGGAGGCGATCGTGGTGAACCTGCCCCACCTGTACGCCCTTCCGGCCACGGAGGACCGACCGGACCTGCCCGGGGCTCCGGAGAGCGGGCGGGCGGCGGCGCCCTGGCGGACGTACGTGCCGGCCCGCGACCCCGCTCCCCGCGACGAGCCCCGCGGATGACGCCCTACCCGGCGGCGCCGAACCACCGCCGCAGGCACCGGGCCAGGTCCTCCTGGTCCTCACCGGCCCACACCACGTGGCCGTCCGGCCGCAGCAGCACCGCGGGAAGGTCCAGCTCCTCGCTGACGTCGGCGACCAGGTCCACCCGGTCCTGCCACCCCGCCACCGAGAGCCGGCCGGTCTGGTCGAGGAGCAGCCCCCGTCCGTGGTGCATCAGCCCGTACAGGCGGCCCCGCTTCAGCGGGAGGTCACGCATCCGCCGGCCGAGCGGTTCGCCGTCCGCGCCGACGTCGTAGCGGACCCCGACGGCGGTGATCGTCTCCGTCAGGTACCGGGTGACGTCCGGGAAGGCCACCAACTCCGCGAACAGCTCCCGCATCGCCACCGCCCCCGGATCGGTCCCCAGCAGCGTCATCTGCGCCCGCGTGTTGGCCAGCACCCGCGCGCCCACCGGGTGCCGCTCGGCGTGGTAGGTGTCCAGCAGACCCTCGGGCGCGTCTCCGCGCACCTCGGCGGCGAGCTTCCAGCCCAGGTTGAACGCGTCCTGGATACCGAGGTTGAGCCCCTGGCCGCCGGTCGGCGGGTGGATGTGCGCCGCGTCGCCCGCCAGCAGCACCCGGCCCGTCCGGTACCGCTCCGCCAGCCGGGTGGCGTCCCCGAAGCGGGAGAGCCGGCGCGGTGTGTGCACGCCGAAGTCGGTCCCCGCCACCTCCCGCAGCCGCTCCCTGAACTCCTCCAGGGTCGGTGCGGGCGCCCCGCTCCCGGCCGGGCCCCGGGCGGGGACGATGACCCGGTACACCCCGTCGCCGAGCGGCACCGCGCCGAACCGCAACTGCGTCCGGCGCACCTCGGCCACCACCTCCGCCAGCGTCCGCGCGGAGGCGGTCAGCTCCATGTCGCCGAGGAGCGTCTCGACCCGCGCGGGCTCCCCGGGGAACCCCACCCCGAGCAGCCGGCGCACCGTACTGCGCCCGCCGTCGCAGCCGACGAGGTACCGGGACCGCAGCCGCGTGCCGTCCGCCACCTCGACGTCCACCCCTTGCGCGTCCTGGCGCAGAGCGACCACTTCGCAGCCGCGCCGGATCTCGGCACCCAGCCCCACGGCGTGCTCGGCGAGCAGCCGCTCCGTCGTCACCTGCGGGATGGCCAGCCCGTACGGGTGCGCCGTGTCCATCCGCTCCGGCCAGGCCAGCGCCACCCCGGCGAACGGGCCGCCGACCTGAAACCGCTCACCGGCCGCGAGGAACCGCTCCAGCAGCCCCCGCTGGTCCATCACCTCGACACTGCGCACGTGCAGGCCGAGCGCCCGGGAGTACGTGGCCGGCTCCGCCGCCTTCTCCAGCACGACCGTCCGCACACCGGCGAGCCTCAGCTCGGCGGCGAGCATCAGCCCGGTCGGCCCGCCGCCCGCGACGATCACGTCGTACATCGTCAATGTCCCCACCTCGGGTCCGTCGTAGGCCGGTGATTCTGCGGCACGGAGGGGGCCTTGCGGCAAGCCCCCCGGTGCGCTATAAGTTGAGAGTGGAAAGGAACGGCGAGGCCGTCCCTTTCCTTTTTTCATTTCCCGGACCGCATTCCGGTCCCCTCGTTTTCCCGACCCCTTGCCTTCCGGTCCCCTCGCTCTCGGGAAACTTCGCTTTCGGGACCCTGCCGTCGCCGGGCGCGGCGCCGTGAAAAGCGGCCGTGACGTGGGACGATGACCGAAACGGAGGCCCCTTCATCGGCCGACCGTCATATCAGCGTCCTTTCGACGGAGGTCCCTCCGCTGTGATCGCGCCCGCCCCGGCACACCCCCATCCCGGCCTTCCCCGCCGTCCCGGCCCCTTCGTCACTCCCCGCATTCCCGCCCGAGCCGACGCGCGACGCAATCGGGAGAAACTCCTCGCCGCCGCCCGCTCCGCCTTCACCGTCCCCACGGACACCGTCGTCCCCCTCGAAACCATCGCCCGAGCGGCGGGGGTCGGGATCGGCACGCTCTACCGGCACTTCCCCCACCGCCGGGCGCTCGTCGAGGCCGTCTACGCCGCCGAACTGGACGAGGTCACCGCCGAGGCGCCCGCGCTGCTCGCCGCCCTGCCGCCCGACGCGGCCCTGCGCGCCTGGCTGGACCGGTACGCGCGGTTCGCCGCGGCCAGGAGCGGCCCGGCCGGTACGGTGCCCGACGGCGCCGTCACCGAAGCCGGAAGGGTACGGGTCACCGGCACCGTCACGCTCTTCCTCGCTGCCGGAGCGCGGACCGGCGCGCTCCGCCGGGACGTCGACGCCGACGACGCGGTCGCCCTGCTCCTGGGCGTCCTCTCGTCCCCGGGCAGCCGCGACACGCCGGAACGGACCGGCCGGCTCCTCGACCTCGTCGTCGACGCGCTGCGCCCGCACGCCGCTCCGTATCCGGCATCCGAGAGGCAGAGTTGAGGGAGAGTTGAAGGAGAGTGGAGGGAGAGTGGAGGGAGAACAGCGCGCGCCGGACAGCGACGGGAGGCACCCGCCGCGCGCACCCCTACCGCATCGAGCCGGCCGACAGGAGGACCCCGCCGTGCCCCCGGACACCATCGTCCTCGGCGACGTCGAGGTCACCCGCGTCGTCGAGTGGTCGGGCCCTGTCCGCACGGCCCGCTTCATCGTCCCGGACAGCGACGCGGAGACCTGGCGGCGCAACGAGTGGTGGCTGGCCCCCGACTTCTGGACGCCGGACGACGACGCCTACCGCTGCCACGTCCAGACCTGGGTCCTGCGCAGTGAGGGCCAGACCATCCTGGTCGACACCGGCATCGGCAACGGCCGCGACCGGCCGCAGGTCCCGGAGTTCGCCGGGCTGGACACCCCGTTCCTCGACCGGCTGCGCGCGGCCGGTGTCGCCCCCGAGGACGTCGACATCGTCGTCAACACCCACATCCACTACGACCACGTCGGCTGGAACACCCGCTGGTGCGACGGCCGTTGGGTGCCGACCTTCCCCGAGGCGACGTACCTCGTCCCGCGCCTGGACGACGTGTACTTCGACCCGGCCAGGGAGGACCGGCGCAGGCCCCCGCGTGACGCCTTCGAGCGACTGCGGCGGGAGGGCGCCGAGTTGGTGTTCCGCGACAGCATCGAGCCCGTGCACCGGTCCGGGCAGGCGGTGGTGTGGGAGGGCAGCCACCGCATCGACCGCAACCTGAGACTGGAGGCGGCACCGGGCCACACCCCCGGCTCCAGCGTCCTCACCCTCCGCTCCGGCACCGACCGGGCCGTCTTCGTCGGGGACATGCTGCACAGCCCCGTCCAGGTCCTCCACCCCGAGTGGAGCAGTTGCTTCTGCGAGGACCCCGCACTCGCCGCCCGGACCCGCCGCGCCTACCTCTCCCGCGCCGCCGAGCAGCGCGAACTCGTCATCCCGGCCCACTGGCCCGGACACGGGGGCGCCGAAGTCCGGCGCCAGGGCGACGGATTCGCCATCGCCGCCTGGGCGGGCTTCCCCCGGGCGCCGGCCGGGTGACCGACGGGGGAGCGGCGGGGGGAGGGGGAGCGGCGGCGCAGCACGGAGAGGCGGCCCCGATGCGCTCCGTGGCCTACGTGAAGTCGTACACCGCCCAGTCGGTGACGGGGCGGTACCCGATCCGCCGGTAGAGGGCGTTGCTGGTGGGGTTCGCCGCGTTGGTGAACAGCACGGCCCCTTCGGCGCCCGAGGCCAGTGCGGCGCGGCTCACCTCGACGGTCACGGCGGCGGCGTAACCGCGCCCCCGTAGGCCGGCCGGGGTGTAGACGGGGTCCACCTGGGCCTGCCCGGCGATCGTCGGGTTCACGCCCGCCATGGAGACGGGCGTGCCGTCCGGGGTCTCCCAGAAGGTGTACCGCTTGTCGGCGAACCGGGTGCGGGCCCACGACGCGGCGGTGAGCGAGACGGACTCCCCGACGTCCGCGGCGAATTCCCGGCACCAGCGCATGACCTGCTCCTCGTCGCCGTCCCCGGCCGGTCGCGCCCGGCCCGCCGGGAAGGGCTCGGGCGGGGTGAGCGCGCCGAGGCGGTGCAGGCGCAGCCGGACCCGCAGCGTGGCCGTCGCCCCCGTGTGCCGTCGCCAGGCGTCGGCGAAGGCGAGGGCGGTCTCCTGGGCGGCGCTGACATAGGGCGGCGCGTGCCCCTGGGCCACGAGGTGGGCGGCGAGGTCGTCGGCCTGCTTCGTGCCGAGCGGTGTGAGCACCAGCCCGCCGCGGGAGAGCCGGTGGAACGTCGCCCGCACCTCGCCCGCGTGCTCCAGCCGGCCGAAGACGTGCGGACCCTCGCCGTACATGGCCGCCATGGGCGAGCGCAGCCGCGCCAGCGCGGTCAACTGCACGATGTGCCACACCGGCCGCGCTCGCAGGAAGCCTCCGGCCCGCCCGAGGAACGCGTCGACGTCATCGTCCTGGTGCCATCCGTCCGCTCGCATGCCTCATGATCCTCGACGGCACCGGCGGAGGTCGACCCGGCGCCGGCAGAGGACGCGGTATCCGGCCACGTAGCGCCAACTCCCTTGTCGGAAAAGGCAGTACAACCTTCCGTGCCTCTCGTTGATCAGGTAACCGGCGCCTCGGGAACCCCGGTGCGCCCGTCATCCGCTCACACCCCTGGGGGGAAACATGAGACGTGTCTCTGCCGGGCGCTCGCCGCGCCGCGGAGCCGGTGCCGTCGCCGTGGCCGGTCTGCTCACGGCCTCACTCGCCGCACCGGCGTTCGCGGACGAGCCGCAGACCGACCAGTTGTGGATCAACCCGCCGTACCGGCAGGCCCTGCCGCTCGGGGCGGACGGCGGCGGACCGCAGACCCGCCCGCTCGACATCGGCCTCTACCACGACAACGGCAACTTCACGATCACCGACGGCAAGGTCACCGTCGACGTCTCCGGGCTCGCCGGCGTCGCCGAGGTGACCTGGCCGGACAACTGCGCGCCGAGCGGGACGACCGCCGTGTGCGACGTGCCCGTGGTGCCCGTCATCGGGCCCGACTACACCGCGCAGATCCGCCTCATGGTCCGCGCGGCCGACGGAGCGGCGGCCGGTGCAGAGGGCCGGATCACCTACGAGGCGACCGCCACCGGCGGCCCCTCCGGCACGCTCGTCGCACCTCACCACAGCTTCGACACCACCCTCACCGTCGCCAGCGGCCCCGACCTGGCGATCACCGACGTCGCCCCGATCCGGCACGCCGAGCCCGGCGACGAGAAGACCCTCCCCTTCGAGCTGGCCAACCACGGCGACGCGACCGCGCACGGCATCACCGTGACGATGAGGGCCTCGTACGGGCTGGAGGAGCTGACCCGGTACGACGCCTGCACGTACTCCCGGACGAGCGGCGACGACTACGCGCCGATGACCCGCGCCGAGTGCTTCTTCGACCGGGAACTGGCGCCGGGCGACACCTTCGAGCTGCCCGAGCCGCTGAAGGTGACCCTCACCCGGCACGCCCTGGAGGAGCGGCTCGACATCATCGTCGACCCGGGCGACGGCGCCGAGGACCTGCGGGGAGAGGACAACTACCTGGCGCTGCTGATCGGGGCCGACAGCACCGCCGACTTCTCGGTCACCGGCGACGCGGTCTCCGGGGAGGCGGGCCAGACCGTCAGGGCCCGGCTCACCTTCAGGAACAACGGACCCGGCTGGCTCGGCGACAGCGTCTCCGGCGACCCGGTCGCCAAGGTCCGGCTGATCGTCCCCGAGGGCACCACCGTCACCGGCGTCCCGGACGGCTGCTCCCCGCGCTCCCTCGACGGCACCTACCTCCCCCGGCAGACGGGCGCCCCGCGCTACGACTGCGCCCTGCGGTTCTGGGTGCTGGAGGACACGGAGCGCTCCTACGACTTCTCGCTGCGCATCGACTCCGTCATCCCCGGCGCGACCGGTGCCGTGAGCATCCACCCCGCGTTCGGTGACTTCACCCACGACCCGGACGACTCGAACAACACGGCGGTCCTGACGGTCAACTGACCGTCCCCGCCGTCCGGTCGGCGGTGGTCTCCTCCGGTCTCGGAGGAGACCACCGCTCGGTTCCTCTTGCTTGTCCCGACTGTCCGGCTGCCGTGGCGGGACACCGGCCGAGACCGCTCCCTCTTCAAGAAACCGGTGTCGTCTGTGAACACCGTCCGGCTTCCCGGGCCTCCCGGCGACGTACCCCCGCACGTCCTCACGCACCCAAGGCGGCCCGGTTCGGCGTGGGAACGGACCGCCGACGGCAAGGCGCCGGGGCAGGTCGGGGCCGGTCGGGAACGAGGTGCGTGTCAGATCGTGTCCGGAGAGGCGGCGGGCTCCGCGGTCACCTCCCGGAGGTCAGTCGGCCCACCGGCTGATGGGTGGTGACCCGGACCCCCGGAAATCCGTGGAGGACGGTGTCTTCGACGGATTGGTCACCGAGGATGTGGAACCGGAAGAAGGACACGATGTACCGGCTCGTGGCGTCCTGCACCTGGGGCGCGTTCCAGGTGTCCTGCGGGGCGCAACTGGTGTCGTTGTCGTATGCCCATTCGGAGTTGAAGAAATTGTGGTTCGCGCCGGCGAGGTCCACCTCGTAGAAGGGGGCCGTGTTCCGCCCGGCCGCGTTCTTCGCGAAAGTGCGGCGGTTCATGGCCGCGCCCCCGTCGCAGTCCCCGGCCAGCACGGCGAACGGGATCTTTGTGATGCGGTAGTCGAGGTGCTCGGGTGAATCCGGATCGGGAACGTGGTAGTCGGCAGGAGCGAGGGGGACCACTGCCCGCAGGCGGACTCCGCGGGGGAGGTCAGCCGCGTGGATGTCGGCTGCCTGCCAGACCACGCCCCTGCCGCCGCGGGAGTGTCCCATCAGCCCGACGTTGGTCAGGTCGAGCTTGCCACGCAACGCCCGCACGTGCTCGGCCAGCGGTCCTCGGCCGTCGTTCGCGTCACGGAGCATCTCCAGGTGCTTGTTGACCAGCGCGGCGCGCGCCATGTCCGCGGGTGTTCCCAGCTCACCCGCGTTGATGCCGTTCACGCCTACGGAAACGGCGACGAACCCCTGTTCCGCGAGGGCTTTCGCAAGGTAGTCGTAGCCGATGTGGCTCCGGGTCGGCGGTATTCCCGCCGGGCAGGGCCAGCCCAGCCATGCGTCGTCGTCGCATGTGGTCCATAAGCCGTGCGCGAGCATCACCACCGGGTGTGGGCCTCGTGAGGACCGCGGATAGTGGACGACAGCGGTCAACTCGATCCGGGCCTCCTTCTCCCTTTCCTCGTCGAGGAATCCGGGAACGGTGAAGGCCGTGTCTCCCAGCGTGTACTCGATCCGAGAGGTGCCGTCTTGCGCGGCGCCCGTCGCGGCCGGCGCCGGGGTGGTGATCAGGGCGGTCATGATGGCCACGGCGAGCCCCAGGATTCTCAGCCTGCCGAATCGCATGTCGATATGTCCCCTTGTCGGTGTGGGTGTCACTGGTCTGCTGAAGGGCACGAGAACCCGTTGCGCGGCACTGTCAGCTTCAGCAGGTAGTTGTCGCCGACCTGCCGGGTGCAGTCGCTGCGGTCGTACGCGCCGTGCCCGGCCCCCTCGTAGGTCGCGAGTACGGCCGCCTCGCCCTGCTGGCGCTGCACGGCGGTCGCGTTCTCGTGCGGGGTTGCGGGGTCGTGCCTGCTGTTGAGGAGCAGGGTGGGCACTCGCGTCCGCATGGTGCCCGGTCGTTGGGGGTTACGGGCTTCGGGGCTGCCGAGGCAGTTGGTCAGCGCCGCGTTGCCGCGGGTCGAGCCGACAGTGCGCGGGGAGATCTGCTTCTCCACCCGCGTCAGCGCGTCGTACTCGGCGAAGTCGCGCACGCGGAAGCCCAGATCGGCACAGGAGACGGCCCTGAACGCGGTGGCGTACGACGGGGTGTCGTCCAGGGCATCCGCACGCGCGGACCGCCGGGTTGTTGCACCGCCCTCGTGCAGTGACAGTACCCACGAGCTGAGGTCGGCCCAGTCCGGACCGTAGCCCGCCGTGGTCAGGGTGCCGCCGAGGTCGTACGGGGTGATCAGGCTCTCCGGAGCGTCCGGATCGGCGAGTTCGCCCCGGGCCGCCCTGGCCATCAGGCCGTCCCACAGGGCTTCGACGTCCTGCCCGTGCAGCGGTGAGGAGTGGGTGCGGGCGTTCCACCGCACCCACTCCTCGAACACGTCCCCGGCGGCTCGGGCGGACACCGCCACGTAGTCGTGAGCGTTCAGGCCCCGGTCCACCACCGAATCCAGCAGCGTCGCGCGCAGGTCGTCGCCGTAGCGTTCGGCGTAGCGTTGGCCGATGACCGTGCCGTAGGACAGCCCGTAGTAGCTGATCTTCCGCTCTCCCAGCGCCTGGCGCAGGGCGTCGATGTCGCGCACGACGTCGTCGGTGGAGAGGTGGTCCACGATCGGCCCGGAGCGCCGGGCGCAGTCCTCGCGAACCTGCCGGCCGTGCTCGCGCAGCCTCTCGAACCCGGCCCGGTCGGCGGGATGTGTCGTGGGTCCGCCGAAGTACAGTTCGGTGGAGCAGCGCACCGGTTGGCTGAGTCCGACGCCTCGCGGGTCGAAACCGACGATGTCGAAACGCGCCAGCACCTCCGGGGTGAAAGAGAACTGCGCGCCGAACGTGAAGTCGACGCCGGATTCGCCAGGTCCGCCCGGGTTGACCACCAGTACACCGATGCGGCGGTCGGGCTCGGTCGCACGGTGGCGGGCCAGGGCCATGGGGAAAGTGCCACCATCGGGGCGGTCGGGGTCGATCGGCCTGATCAGTGTGCCGCACTCGAATTCAGGGCGGTCGGCGCACGGTGCCCATGTCAGGGGATCGGACGATGCGACGGCCGGCTCGACGGTACCGGCGATGAGAAGCACCCCCGCCGCGACCGCCAGCAGCCGGCGCAACGGTGCCCGGCCGTGCTGCCGAGCGGTGCGCGGGTGGGGGATCAGGCGCTCTCCCCGGGTCTTCCGCTCCTGCGGCATGCGAGGACTCACCGCTGGTGTGGTGGCATGTCGTCGTCGAAGTCTCAACTTCGGTCTCCTCGGTGGACTGACGGAAACGCGGTCAGGGTCACCTCTGAGACGCCCCAAGCGGTCGGCGGGTTAGGTGATCCACGTCACACGGGAGGGGCTTGTGGGTTCCTCGGGGGGCCGGCTTCGCCGCCCGGCACGCCACGACGGCCCGGCCGCCGACCGCCGGCCCCTTCGGGGTGCTGTCGCCACGGCAGTCGCAGAGACTCGAGAAGGCGGCTCTGACCGGCAGAGGTGGCGAGCGGTGACGGGAGCGCTAAGCCAGGGGTGCCCCCTTGCCGATGCCGTGAGCGGCTGCCACCCCGGCCACCCGCCGCGCCGGCCACTGCCGCCCCATCCGCCCCCCAACCCCCGTTCCCCCTGGCCGGAACGTGAGGGATCGAGTGCCGGGAATCGGCAGGATGTCGAGATTCCAAGTTACCGTGAAGTAATGATTGACGGGGTCGTGGACCCTTCCTACTGTTCCACCCAATCGAACGGCGTACCGGCCAATGGAACGCCGATGGGCTCCGGCCCTCGAATGGGGAGGGGATCACGCGTGACAAGCTCGGACATCACGGCCCTGCTCTCACCGGTCGACCTCGGCCCCGTCCGCTTGCGGAACCGGGTCTTCGTCCCCGGCCACACCACGAATTTCGGCCACGCCAACCACCCGACGGAACGTCACGCCGCCTACCACGCCGAGCGGGCCAGGGGCGGAGTGGGGCTCATCATCACCGAGGGCATCCGCGTCCACCCCACCAGCGCCGGCCGCCACATCAGCCTCGGCAGCTTCGACGACGACTCCATACCCGCCTACGCGGCCGTCGCCGAGGCCGTCCAGGCCCACGGCACACGGCTCTTCGCCCAGTTGCTGCACACCGGCCGCCAGGCCAACGGCGACGCCACCCGCACCGCCGCCTGGTCGCCTGGGACCACACCGTGGGCCGCCGGCACCCACATCCCGCACGCCATGGGCCGCTCGGACATCGCCCTGGTCGTCCGCTCCTTCGGCGCCGCGGCCCGGCGCATGCGGCAGGCCGGCTACGACGGCGTCGAGATCCACCTCGGCCACGGCCACCTGATCGAACAGTTCCTGTCCCCCTTCACCAACACCCGCACCGACGCCTACGGCGGCAGCGCCGACGGACGGCTCCGCTTCGCCCGCGAGGTGCTGGCCGAGGTCGTGGCCCAGGCGCCCGGCCTGCCCCTGGGCATCCGCGTCAGCACCGACGAGTTCCTGCCCGGCGGACTCACCCCGCCCGACATGGTCGGGATCGTCGACCGGCTGCGGCAGGAGTTCCCGCTCCTCTACGTCCACGCCAGCCACGCCGCCTACCACGGCAGCTACTCCCTCGCCACGCAGATGGCGGACATGAGCTTCCGGCACGCCCACTTCCGGCACCACGCCGCCCTGTTCAAGAAGGAGATCCCCGCCCTCCCCGTACTCGCCGTGTGCCGGCTGGACAGCCTCCCCGAGGCCGCCGAACTCGTCGCGTCCGGAGAAGCGGACCTCGTCGGACTCGCCCGCCCGCACATCGCCGACCCCCACCTCGTCCGCCGGGCCGAGGAGGGACGCGCCCACGAGGTCCGCGGCTGCATCGCCTGCAACCAGGGCTGCGTCGGACGCCTGGAGGCCAGCCTGCCGATCGCCTGCGTCGTCAACCCGGAGGTCGGCGACGAAGGCGCCTGGGCGCGGCTCCGCTCGGCCCGCCCCGCCGGCACCCGGCGCGTCCTGGTCGTCGGCGCCGGACCCTCCGGCATGGAAGCCGCCCTCTCCGCCCACCGCGCCGGACACGAGGTCACCCTCGCGGAGGCCGGAGCGGCCCTCGGCGGAGGGATCGCCGTCGCGGCCACCGTGCCCGGCCGGGAACGGCTCGCCCTGATGGTCACCGACCTGGCCCGCGAACTCGCCGACAGCGCCGTCGACATACGGTTCGGGGAGCGGGTGAGCACGGCCGATCTGCTGCCCGGCGGCCGGCTCGACGGGTACGACGACGTGGTCGTGGCCACCGGCGCCCGCCCCGGCAGACGCGAACTGCCCGGCGGACCCCCTGTGTTCGACGTCCTGGAGACGGTCGCCGCCCTCGGGGACGACACCTCCCCGCTGCGCGGCACGGTCCTCGTCCGCGACGACCAGGGCACGTGGACCGCCGCCTGCCTCGCCGAGGCCCTCGCCCGCGCCGGTGCCCGCGTCCACGTCCTGTCCCCGACGGCCTCCTTCGCCTCCAAGATCACCACGTACTCCCGGCTGGCGCTCACCCGGCGCCTCGGGGAACTCGGGACCCGCTCCCACGTCATGCGGGACGTCCACACGGCACGCGGGGACACCGTCGTCCTGCGGGACACGCTCAGCGGCCACACCGAAGAACTCACCGGCGTCACGGCCGTCGTGGACGTGGCACTGCCGGTGGCCGACGACGGGCTCTACCGGGAGCTGGACGCCCGGGACGACGCCCCGCGCGTCCACGTCGTCGGCGACGCCAACGCCCCGCGCACCGCGCTGGAGGCCGTGTACGAAGGCCGGCTCGCCGGAACCTTCCTGACCGACGCCGTCACCGGCGCGGAACTCCTCGCCCACACCCCCTGACGCGCCACCCGCACCACGTGACCGGCCGCCGACAGCCGGTCGGGACAACAGAGTTCTTCCCGCCCGTCCGCCCCGTGCCCCACTCCCCGGCACGACGACGGGCAGGCCGGTCCGCCGGCCCCTCTCCCCACCCGGGCGCTCCTCGACGTACCCCGTCCCCAGGACCGCTCGTCCGCCCGGCGCCGACGCCGCGTCCCCGCACCGGCCCGGCGCCTCCGGTCGTACCCCGCACCGGCCCCCACCCCCCGGACGACCACCCCGTCCCCACCCCGGGGCCCGCCACCGCACGACCGCAGACATGCCCGAACAGGAGAGACACGTGATCGACATCGAGAACCAGCTCACGCTCGACGAACGCTCCCGCGTGGACTTCGTCCTCGCCCTGCGCAAGCGCTGGGCCGACACCGTCTACCCGGCCCTCGCCGAGGAGTACCGCTCGACCGGCCCCGCCGCCGACGACATCGACGGCGCCGTGGAACGCCTCCACCGGCTCAGCCTGTACCCCTGGTACAGCCACCTGGAGCGCGTCCAGCAGAAGATGCTGTGGAAGACCGTCGGCGAGGCCGTCCTCGGCCGCGCCGAGACCCTGCGCCGGCAGCTCCACGACCTCCCGGACCACCCCAAGGGCGACCTGCGGCTCGCCCCGGAGACCGAACTGCCCGCCTGGTACACCGACTACGACATCCACATCCAGCCCGGCAGCTTCCACTCCGACGACCTGAGCGCCTACGTGTACGAGCTGGGCGCGCGGATCGTCATGCTCCGCGACAACGACGGCTACAAGTTCCACCGGCTCTTCACCGAGACCGCGCTGCCCGAACTGCCCGCGGCCTCCCGCGTCGTGGACATCGGCTGCGGCTTCGGCAAGAGCACCCGCCCGCTGGCCGACCGGTACCCGGCGGCCGAGGTCATCGGCATCGACTTCGCCGCCCCCGGACTGCGCCTGGCGCACGCCGAGGCCGAGGCCGACGGCGCCGCCATCCACTACGTCCAGGGCGACGGCCGCGCCACCGGCCTGGAGGCGGGCTCCTGCGACGTCGTCACCGGCACCATGGTGCTCCACGAGATGCCCGCCGAGGCGGTCCGCGAGACCGTCGCCGAGGCGGCCCGGCTGCTCAAGCCCGGCGGCACCATGAGCTTCCTGGAGTTCCACCCCACCGGCGACGCCTTCCGTGACGCCACCATCCACGAGCACGCCGAACGCAACAACGAGCCCTTCTTCCGCGACCTGTTCGCCGCGGACCTCCCGGCGGTCTGCGCCGAGGCCGGTCTGACCGGCGCCGGCTGGACCCCGTTCGACGAACGCCGCGACGGAGTCCGTCCCGAGGGCTGGGGGGAACGCCGCGAATGGCACTTCCCCTGGGCCGTCCTGACCGCCACCAAGCCGCAGAACTGAGGCCCGCCGTGTCCGAAGAGTTCGACTACTTCCGCGACCGCAACATCGGCAAGCTTTTCGACCTCGTGCTCCAGAGCAGCACCGAACTCCACGTCACCCACCAGCGGTTGCACGCCATGGAGGCGCTCCTCGTCCGCCACGGCGTGCTCACCGCCGGCGAACTCGACGCCCTGGAGCCCACCGAGGAGGAACAGCGCGTCTTGGACCACCAGCGCGACGCCGTCCTCGCCCGCCTCGTCCGCGTCATCACCGAGAGCGGCCCCGCCGAACACCCGCTGCGCGACCAGTGGGAGTCGACCCTGCGCGAGACCGGCCGATGAACACCGCCCGGCTCCCGCACGCCGACGCGGTCGACCTCTTCCTCCAGCTCTGCGAGGACCGCCGGCTGGACGAGGCGCAGCGGATGCTCGCGCCCGGCGCCCGCATCGTCTTCCCCGGCGGCGCCGTCTACGGCTCGCTGCCCGAGATGGCCGCCGGCCAGCGCGGCCGGTACCGGTGGGTGCGCAAGCGCCGAGACCGCTACCACGTCGGCACCACCCACGACGGCCTCGTCGCCGTCACCTCGCTCGGCACCCTCTACGGCGAGGACCTGAGCGGCCGTCCCTTCGAGGGCGTGCGCTACGCCGACGTGTTCGTCCTGCGCGACGGACTCATCGCCGAGCAGCACGTCTACAACGACCTCGCCGACAGCGGGGTCAGCACCCCGGTCAGCGGCTGACCGTCTCCTCCACCGAACAGCAGAGGTACGCACCATGAAGCACGCCCTGAGAGCCGGCGCAGGCGCCCTGACGCTGTCCGCCATGATCGCCCTCTCCGCCTGCGGCGGGGCCTCCGACTCCGCCGGGTCCGCCGACTCCGGCTCGGGGAAGAAGGCCGCCACGATCCAACTGGCCATCGCCTCCGCCGTCATCGGCCCCAAAGAGGAGGTCGCCACCTACTCCGTCGCCAAGCGGGAAGGTTTCCTCGACGAGGAGAACCTCAAGGTCGAGACCATCAACACCGACGGCTCGGTCGCCGCGGTGCAGGCGGTCGCGTCCGGCAGCGCCGACATCACCCCCTCCGACGCCGGCGCCATCCTCGCCGCCCGCGAGAAGGGCGTCCCCGTCGTCGCCGTCGGCGGCCTCGTGCAGAACTGGCCCTGGCGCATCGCCACCAAGCCGGACAGCCCGGTCAAGAACGCCGCGGACCTCAAGGGCAAGAAGATCGGCGTCATCAGCCTGGCGTCCGGCTCCGCCCCGTACGCCCGCGCCTTCGCCGAGGACGGCGGACTCGACCCGGACAAGGACGTCGACCTCGTGCCGGTCGGCGTCGGCAGCCAGGCGCTGTCGGCCCTGGAGAGCGGCAAGGTGGACGCCCTGGCCCTCTACACGCAGGCGTACACCACCCTCGAACTCACCGGGAAGAAGTTCTCCTACCTGGAGAACGGCGAACGCTTCGACGGCATCCGCTCCCTGACCTACGTGGTGCGCGAGGACACCCTGCGCGACAGGAAGGACGAGATCACCCGCTTCCTGCGCGCCTCGTACAAGGGCATGCTCTTCTCCGCCGTGAACCCCGAGGCGGCCATGCGCGACGGGTACGCCGTCTTCCCGGCCATCCTCTCCGGCCAGAAGGCCGAGGACCGGATCGAGAACGACACCGAGATCCTCAGGACCTGGGTGGCGACGGCCACCCCCGCCACCGGCGAACCCGCCTCCTTCAAGGACTGGGGCGCCATCGGCGACGAGGCATGGACCAGGACGGGCGACTACATGAAGTCCGCCGGGACCATCACCAAGGACCCCGACCTCAAGGCCCTGTGGAACGACAGCCTGCTGAAGGACGCCAACGACTTCGACGCCGCCGCCGTCATCGGCAAGGCCGAGAGCGCCACCAAGTAACCGGCGGCGACGCCAGGAGCAGGAAGGCAAGGAGGCCACGATGGCCATCAGGACCCTCGGGCGCCGCCCGCGCGCGGCGGCAGCCGCGGAAGCCGACCACGAGCGCTGGATCGAGCTGAGCGGGCTGCACAAGGTCTACCGCCCGCGCAAGTCCGAACCGACCCACGCGCTGTCCGACATCAACCTCACGGTCGGACGCGGTGAGTTCGTCTCGGTCGTCGGGCCCTCCGGGTGCGGCAAGACGACCCTGCTGAAGATCCTCGCCGGGCTCATCCCCCGCAGCGAGGGCACCGTCCGGGTGGCCGGCCGCGACGTGGACGGTCCGCTGCCCGAGATCGGCATGGTCTTCCAGGCCGCCACCCTCCTGCCCTGGCGCACCATCCGGCAGAACGTGATGGTCCCGGTCGAGGTCCAGCGCCTCGACCGGACCGTCTACCGCGAACGGGCCGACCAGCTCCTGGAGATGGTCGGGCTCGGCGGGTTCGAGGACAAGTACCCCGACGAGCTGAGCGGCGGGATGCAGCAGCGGGCCGGGATCTGCCGGGCCCTGGTCCACGACCCGGCGGTCCTCCTCATGGACGAGCCGTTCGGCGCGCTGGACGCCATGACGCGCGAGTACATGAACCTGGAGCTGCTGCGCATCTGGCGGGAGAGCGGCAAGACCGTCGTCCTCGTCACCCACTCCATCCCCGAGGCGGTGTTCCTCTCCGACCGGGTCGTCGTGCTCAGCCCCCGCCCCGGCCGGATCGCCGAGGTGATCGACATCGACCTGGACCGTCCGCGCGACCTGAGCGTCATGGCCTCCGACCGGGCCGGCGTCCACGTCGAGCGCATCCGCACCTTCTTCAACGCCCAAGGCGTGATCGACTGATGGGGCCGCTCATGACGATGACCGAGAAGGGCCCGGAGGACGGCGGCCCGGAGCCGGGCACCACCCCGCCCGGCACCGCACCCCCGGCACCCCCGAAGGCCAAGCCCGCCCGCCGCCGGGACCTGCGCGACCACCCCGAGTGGGTGCTCGTCCCCGGGGTCTTCGTGGTCGTCCTGCTGCTGTGGGAGTACCTCGTCCCCGTCCTCGGCGTCGACGAGTACGTGCTGCCGCGGCCGTCCAGCATCGCCGAGGCGCTGCTGACGCAGTTGTCCGACGCGCTGTTCTGGACCCATATGAAGGTGACCCTGCTGGAGTCGCTCTACGGCTTCGTCCTCGGCGTCGGCGCGGCGCTCCTGCTCGGCACCCTGATCTCCCAGATCCGGCTGGTCGAGAAGACCCTGATGCCGTACATCGTGGCCTTCCAGACGGTCCCCAAGGTGGCCCTCGCCCCGCTCTTCGTCGTGTGGTTCGGCTTCGGCATGACCAGCAAGGTCGTGATGGCCGCGGTCATCTCCTTCTTCCCGATGCTCGTCAACGTGATCGAGGGCCTGCGCTCCGCGGACGCCGACCGGGTGCAGATGCTGACCGTCTTCGGCGCGAGCAAGTTCGACGTCTTCCGCCGGGTGCGGCTGCCCGGCGCACTGCCGTTCATCTTCGCCGGCCTCGACATCGGCATCGTCTTCGCCATCCTCGGCGCGGTCGTCGGCGAGTTCATCGGCGCCAAGGAGGGACTGGGCTACCTGCTGCTCCAGACCAACTACAACTTCGACATCGCCGGGATGTTCGCGGTGCTCGTGGTCCTGTCGGTGCTCGGACTGATCGCCCACTTCATCATCCGCGCCGCCCAGAAGCGCTTCGCCTTCTGGGCCGAGGACAACACGGTGATCGGCGCATGAGCACCCACTCCACCGACCCCGTACGGTTCGACGGCAGGGTGGCCCTGGTCACCGGGGCCGCCCGCGGCATCGGCGCCGCCATAGCCGTGCGCCTGGCCGAACTGGGCGCCACCGTCGCCGCCGCCGACATCCTGCCCCACCACCGGTGGGAGCAGGACGCCCTCCCCGCCGGCGGCCCGCACACCCGCCACCACCTCGACATCACCTCCGGCGACTCCTGCCGGCGCACCGTCGAGGAGGTCCTCGCGGTCCACGGACACCTGGACCACCTCGTCAACAACGCCGGCGTCGTCGCCAGGGGACCGGCGGCCACCACCACCGAGGAGGACTTCCGCCGCGTCATCGACGTCAACCTCACCGGCACCTTCCGCATGTCACAGGCCGCCTACCCCGCCCTCCGCGCCGCCGAGGCGGCCAGCGTCGTCAACATCGGCTCGACCAACGGCCACATCGCCGTCCTCGACACCCTCGCCTACTGCGTCAGCAAGGCCGGCGTCATGCACATGGCCCGCGTGCTCGCGCTGGAGTGGGCACCGGACGGCATCCGCGTCAACGCCGTCGGCCCGACCATCGTGCCGACCGACATGACACGGGACGTCCGCGCGGACGACGCGTACATGGCCGACAAGATGGCCGGCATCCCGCTCGGCCGGATGGCCGCCCCGCGCGACGTCGCCCTGACCGTCGCCCACCTGCTCAGCCCGGCCGCCGCCATGACGACCGGCCAGACCGTCTTCGTCGACGGCGGCGTCCTCATCCACTAGCCGGCCCCGGCCGGCCCCCCGTACCCCAGTCGTCCCGTCCACGCGAGAGGGGAGCACCCCCGTGCCCCAGCCCGATCTGCAAGCCGCCCTCGACGCGGTCGACCAGCACTTCGACACCTTCGTCACCGAACTCCGGGAGCTGTGCCGGCTGCGCAGCAGACGCCAGGAACCCGACCAGATGGCCGCCACCGCCGACTTCCTCAAGAACTCGGTCGAACGCTGGGGCGGCACCGCCGACATCGTCCCCTGGGAACAGTCCCACCCCTACGTCCTCGCCGAGATCGCCGGCGGCGAACGGCGCCTGCTCCACTTCAACCACTACGACGTCGAGGTCGAACCGACCGGCGACGACGCCGAGTGGATCAGCCCGCCCTACGCGGCCGAGATCCACGACGGCCGGCTCTACGCCCGCGGCGTCGCCGACGACAAGGGCGCCCTGATGTCCCGCGTGCACGCCGCGGCGGCCTGGCGCCTGTCGGGCCAGGAACCCCCGGTCACCAGCCGGTACATCATGGAGGGCAAGCAGTGGCTGCACAGCCCCGGGCTGGGCGGCGTCGTCGAGGCGCACGCCGACCGGCTGGCCGCGGACGCCGCCCTGTGGGAGAACTCCTGGACCGACGGCGAGGGCCGCCCCCTGCTCAAGCTCGGCGAGAAGGGCGTCCTCTACCTGAAGCTCACCTCCCGCACCCTCACCCGGGACCTGACCAGCCAGAACACAGTTCTGCTGCCGTCCGCCACCACCCGGCTCACCACGGCCCTGGCCACCCTGGTCCACCCCGACGGCACCCCCGCCGTCGAGGGCTTCGCGGACGACGCCCGCGTCCCCACCGACGCCGAACGCGCCCTGCTGGAGCGGATGCCGTTCGACGGCGCGTTCCTGAGACAGCGCGCCGGCGTCGACGCCTTCACCGGCGGACTCACCGACACCGAGGCCGCCGTCGCGCTGCGCACCGTCCCCACCCTCACCCTCGCCGGCATCGAGGGCGGCGACACCACGGACGACGTCACCCTCGGCATCCCCGCCACCGCCACCGCCAAGGTCGAGATCCGCCTCGTCCCCGGCCAGGACCCCGAACGGGTGCTCCAGGCCGTCCGCGCCCACCTGGTGAAGGAGGGCTTCGAGGACATCACCGTCGACGTGATGGCCATGAGCCGCCCCCACCACACCGACCACACCGACCCGTTCGTCGCCCTCGTCGCCGACACCGCCCGCACCGCCTACGGCGCCGAACCGCTCGTCGAGCCGTACACCCAGTGGATCGGCAACCAGGGCGTCCTCGCCGGAGTGCCCATCGTGGGCGTCGGCGTCTCCCGCGCCGACGCCGGCATCGACGGCCCCAACGAACACATCCGCCTGGAGGACTACCGCATGGGCATCAAGCACGTGGTCGCCGTCATGGCCGCCCTGGCGGTGGCCGAGTGACCACCCCCGCCACCCACCTGAGAGGGACCTCCCACCGCGGCTACCTCGACCTGCCCTGGGGCCAGGTCCACTACCGCCGCTCCGGCGACCCCGAGGGCCCCGCGCTGGTCGTCGTCCACCAGTCGCCGCTCTCCTCCGCCACCTACGAGGAGGCCATGGCCGCCCTCGGCGCCCACGGACTGAACACCGTCGCCCTCGACATCCCCGGCTTCGGCATGTCCGACCCCGCACCCGAGCCGTGGACCATCCCCCGGTACGCCGACGCCCTCTGGCAGACCGTCGACGCCCTCGGCCTCGGCGCGGTGCACCTCCTCGGCCAGCACACCGGCGCGATCATCTGCGCCGAGGCCGCGCTCGGCCGGCGCGACCGCGTGAAGAGCCTGACCTTCCAGGGCATCCCGCTCTACACCGAGCGGGAACGCGAGGAGAAGGCCGAGGGATACGCCCCCGGCTACACCCCCGTCCTCGACGGCGGCCACCTCCGGGTCGTCTGGGACCGCGTCCGCGGCCTCTACCCGGGCATCTCCGCCGAATCCTGCACCCGCCAGGTCACCGAGTACCTCAGCGTCGGCCCCGACTACGGCGTCGCCTACCGCGCCGTCTTCGCCCACCACCTGGACACCGCGCCCCTCGCCGGACTGCCCACCCTGCTGCTGCACGGCAGCGAGGACGTCCTCGACCGCATGAACGACGTCGTCACCGCGGCGTTCCCCGACGCGCCCCTGGTCCGCATCGACGGCGGCACCGACTTCGTCGCCCAGGAGCAACCGGACGCGTTCGCGGACGCCGTCGCCGCCCACGTCCTGGCCCACAGCACCGCCGGCCCGGACCCCTTCACCCCCCTCTACACCGCCACCGTCGACGTGAGCGGCGGACGCGCCGGACACGCCACCTCCCGCACCGGCACCCTCGACCTGCCGCTGACCCGCCCCGCCGAACGCACCGCGGACACCACCGGCACCGACCCCGAGGAACTCTTCGCCGCCGGATACGCGGCCTGCTTCAGCAGCGCCCTCGCCGTCGCCGCACGCCGCCGCCGCGCCACCGTCGGCCCCCTCACCGTCACCGCGTCCGTCACCCTCGGCACCCTGCCCGGCGGCACCTACGGCATCGCCGCACGGCTGGTCGTCAAGGCACCCGAGTGCCCGCAGCACCTTCTGGAGGAACTCGTGGAGACCACCCACACCCTCTGTCCCTACTCCCAGGCGGTCCGGGGCAACATCGAGGTCATCACCGAGACACACGGCGGCACTTGACGCCGCCGGCCCCCGGTGAACGACCCCATCCCGCCGGCCCGCGCACCCGGGCCGGCCGACCGACCGAGGTTCCCATGACCATCGACCCCGCCGACTCCGCCGACTCGGCCACTCCCAGCCGCTCCGGGATCTCCAGGGCGCTCTCCGTCATCGACGCCATCGCGCGCGGCCCGCACGCCCAGGGCGTCTCGGTGATCGCACGGGAGACCGGACTGCCCAAGGCCGTGGTCCACCGCATCCTGCGCGAACTCGTGGCGGAGAACTTCCTCGCCTTCGACGACGCCACCAAGGCGTACCGGATGGGCCCCGGCGCCCTGAGCATCGGACTCGCGGCCATGCGCGAACTGGACGTCGCCGCCATCGCCCACCGCCACCTGGTGGCCCTGTCCGAGCTGACCGGCCAGACGACGACGCTCTCCCTGCGCCAGGGCTGGTCGCGGGTCTACGTCGACCAGGTCCTCTCCCGCCAGGAGATCCGGATGTCGGTGGCCCTCGGCACCAGCCACCCCCTGCACGCGGGCTCCTCCTCCAAGGCGATCCTCGCCGCCCTGCCCGACAGCGAGGTGGAGGACTACATCGCCCACCACCGCCTGGACGGCGTCACCGACGCCACCATCACCTCGGCGACGACCCTGCGCGAGGAGATCGGCGCCATCCGCAAGGCCGGCTACGCGGTCAGCGTCGGCGAACGGCAGGTCGAGGCGGCCAGCGTGGCGGCCTGCGTGCACGGGCCGATGGGCCAGGTCATCGGATCGGTCTCCATCTGCGGGACGAAGGCGATGTTCGGCGAGACCAGCAGCGGCCGGCTCGGCGAGCAGGTGGCCACGGCCGCCGCCGACATCTCCGCCGACCTCGGCGCGGTGCGGGACACCGCCCCGAAACGAAAGGACACGCCATGACCCCACCGGCGCCCCAGGCCCCCGACCCGGCCCCCGGCCCCCTCGACGGGCTCCGCGTCATCGACGCCTCCACCATCCTGGCCGGACCGCTCTGCGCCCAGCTCCTCGGCGACTTCGGCGCCGACGTCGTCAAGATCGAGCACCCCGTCGCCGGGGACGGGATGCGCGGCCACGGCGAGTCCAAGAACGGCGTCCCGCTCTGGTGGAAGGAACTCTCCCGCAACAAGCGCACCGTCGGCCTCAGCCTCTCCGACCCGCGCGGAGCCGCCCTCCTGCGCCGGATGGTGCGGCGGGCCGACGTCCTGATCGAGAACTTCCGCCCCGGCACCCTGGAACGCTGGGGCCTCGGACCCGACGTCCTCCACGAGATCAACCCCGGCCTCGTCCTCGTCCGCATCACCGGCTTCGGCCAGAGCGGTCCGTACGCCTCCCGCGCGGGCTTCGGCACCCTCGCCGAGGCGATGAGCGGCTTCGCCCACCTGACCGGCGAACCGGACGGCCCGCCCACCCTCCCCGCCTTCGGCCTCGCCGACACCATCTGCGGCATCGCGGCCTCCTCGGCCACCGTCATGGCCCTGTACCACCGCGACCGCGACCCGCACCGGCGCGGCCAGGTCGTCGACATGAGCCTGATCGAACCGATCATGGCCGCCGTCGGCCCCTCCCCGACCGTCTTCGACCAGCTCGGCACCGTCGGCAGCCGCCACGGCAACCGCTCCACCAACAACGCCCCCCGCAACACCTACCGCACCTGCGACGGCCACTGGGTGGCCGTCTCCACCAGCGCCCAGCGCATCGCCGAACGCGTCCTGCGCCTGGTGGGCCACCCCGAGATCACCGAGGAGGAGTGGTTCGCCACCGGCCAGGGCCGCGCCGCCCACGCCGACCTCCTCGACGACCTCGTCGGCGGCTGGATCGCCGAGCGCACCCGCGAGAAGGTCATCGCCGAGTTCACCGAGGCCGGCGCCGCGGTGGCGCCCGTCTACGACGCGCGGGACATCGTCGAGGACCCGCACATCCGGGCCACCGACATGCTCGTCACGGTCGACGACGAGGACTTCGGACCCCTGCTCATGCACAACGTCATGTGGCGGATGTCCGGCACCCCCGGCCGCATCCGGTTCACCGGCCGCGCCCGCGGCGCCGACACCGACGACATCCTCGTCGGCGAACTGGGCGTCGACCCGCGGGAGATCGCCGAACTCCGGGGGGACCAGGTCGTCTCCTGACCACCACGAGCGGCACCAGCGCACCGAACCACCGAGCGAAGGACGGCACCCACATGAGCAGCACGGCATCGATCACCGGACCCTCCCCGACCCGGGCACGGGACCCGCTCCTGGCGGAGGTACGCCGGGGGGTGCGCGTCCTGGACCTCGGCCGGCGGCTCTACACCGGCATGCCCCAGTCGCCCAACCACCCCGCCTACCGGCACACCCTGCCGCGCCGCCACGGCGACCGCATCCGGGCCGACGGCGGCTCCGCGGCCAACGACATGCTCGTCATGGGCACCCACGTCGGCACCCACATCGACGCCCTCGCCCACGTCTCCCACGACGGCAAACTGCACGGCGGGGCCGACGCCCGCGCCGCGGTCCGGGACGGGGTCTACCCCGACCACGGCGTCCACACCATCGCCCCGATGGTCTGCCGCGGCGTCCTCCTCGACGTGCCCGCCGCCCTCGGCACCGACGTCTGCGAACCCGGCTACGAGATCACCGTCGCCGACCTGGAGGCCACCGAACGGCTCCAGGGCACCCCGGTCGGACGCGGTGACGTCGTCCTCCTCCGCAGCGGCTGGGGCCGCCGCTTCGACGCCCCCGGCCACGACACCTACATCGGCCACGACACCGGCGTCCCCGGCATCGGCGAAGCCGGCGCCCAGTGGCTCGCCGCCCGCGAGGTCCACGCCGCCGGCGCCGACACCATCGCTTTCGAACGCCTCGCCCCCGGCGCCGGACACGCCACTCTCCCCGCCCACCGCGTGCTGCTCGTCGAGGCCGGCATCTACATCATCGAGACGCTGGACCTGGAGCAGATCGCCGCCGAACGCGTCCACGAGTTCACCTTCGTCCTCGCCCCGCTGCCCCTGTTCGGCGCGACCGGCTCCCCGGTACGCCCCCTCGCCGTCACCGGCACCCCGGCCGAGGACGCGGACCATGGCTGAGCACACCCTCGCCCGGCACCTCGCCCGGTTCGCCGCCGGCACCGGGTACGACACACTCCCGGCCGAGGTCGCCGACAGCGTCCGCCGGCGGATCGTCGACGTCCTCGGCCTGTGCGTGGCCGCCCACCGGCTGCCCACCTCGACGGCGATCATCGCGCACGTACGGGAACAGGGCGGGGCGGCCCACTCCACCGTGATCGGCGGCGGCCCGCCCGTCCCGGCACCGCTCGCCGCCCTCGCCAACGGGGTGCTCGCCCACTCCCTCGACTACGACGACACCCACCTGCCCTCCGTCCTGCACCCCAGCGCCTCCGTCGTCCCCGCCGCCCTCGCCGCGGCCGAGGCGTCCGGAGCCGACGGCGCCCGCACCGTCCACGCCGTCGCCGTCGGACTGGAGGTGTGCGTACGGCTCGGCATGGCGGGCTACGACCGCGCCGCCGGCAACTCCACCTTCTTCGAACACGGCCAGCACGCCACCTCGATCTGCGGCGCCCTCGGCGGCGCCGTCGCCGCCGGACTCCTCCTCGGCCTCGACGAGGACGCGGTGCAGAGCGCGCTCGGCATCGCCGCCTCCATGGCCGCCGGCATCATCGAGGCCAACCGGACCGGCGGCACCGTCAAACGCCTGCACTGCGGACTCGCCGCCCAATCAGCGGTCACCGCCGCCCAGTTGGTGCGCCGCGGCTTCACCGGACCGCCCACCGTCCTGGAAGGGCGCTTCGGCTTCTTCGAGGCGTTCCTGCACGGCGTGTACGACCCGGCGGCCATCACCGAGGGCCTCGGCACCGAGTGGGCCGTCCCCGGCATCTTCTTCAAGCCCTACCCCGCCAACCACTTCACCCACACCGCCGCCGACGCCGCCATGGCCCTGCGTGAACAGGGCCTGGACCCCGCCCGGGTGGAACGGCTCGTGCTCGGCGTACCGGCCCCCGTGATCCGTACCATCGGCCAGCCCATCGAGAACAAACGCGCCCCCGAGACCGGCTACCAGGCCCAGTTCTCCGGCCCCTACATGGTCGCCGCCGGACTCCTCGGCGGCGGCGGGGGACTCGGCCTCGGACTCGACGACTTCACCGACGAACTCGCCCGGGACCCGGCCCGCCGCGCGCTGATGGCCAAGGTCGAGGTGGTGGCCGACGAGAGGGCGACCGCCATCTTCCCCGAGCAGTTCCCCGCCGTGCTCACCGCCCACGACACCGACGGCCGCGTCTGGCGGCGGGAGGTCCTCACCAACCGCGGCGGCAGCGAACGCCCCCTCTCCGACGCCGAACTGGAACTCAAGTTCCGTGACAACACCGCGGGACGGCTGGCGGACGCCGACGCCGGCCTCGTCATGGACCGGGCCCTGCGCCTCGGTGAGACGGACCGCATCCAAGACCTGCTCCGCCCCTTGGCCGAGCTGAAGAACGTGGCTGGAGGCCCCCGTGACTGACTACGACCTCGTGCTGACCAACGTCCGTGTCGTCACCGACGAACAGGACGAACCGCAGGCCGCGGACATCGCCGTACGCGACGGCAGGATCGCCCTGGTCGCCCCCGGCGTGGACCCGGCCCGCGCCGCCCGCGTGGTCGACGGCGGCGGGAAGCTGGCCTTCCCCGGAGTCGTCGACGCCCACCAGCACTGGGGCATCTACAACCCCCTCGACGAGGACGCCGCCACCGAGAGCCGCGCCTGCGCCCAGGGCGGCGTCACCTCCGTCCTCAGCTACATGCGCACCGGCCGCTACTACCTCAACAAGGGCGGCCCGTACGCCGACTTCTTCCCCGAGGTACTGGAACGCACCGCCGGCCGCGCCCACGTCGACTACGCCTACCACCTCGCCCCCATGTCCACCGCGCACATCGACGAGATACCCGCGCTCGTCCGCGACCACGGCGTCACCTCGTTCAAGGTGTTCATGTTCTACGGCGGCCACGGACTGCACGGCCGCTCCGCCGACCAGAGCTCCTTCCTCATGACCCCCGAGGGCGAACGCTACGACTACGCCCACTTCGAGTTCGTGATGCGCGGAGTCCAGGCGGTCCGCGAGGAGTTCCCCGGCCTCGCGGACCAGATCTCGCTCTCGCTGCACTGCGAGACCGCCGAGATCATGACCGCGTACACCAGACTCGTCGAGGAGGCGGGCGAACTGAGCGGCCTCGCCGCCTACAGCGCCTCCCGCCCCCAGCACTCCGAGGGCCTCGCCGTCTCCATCGCCTCCTACCTGGCCCACGAGACGGGCCTGCCCACCATCAACCTGCTCCACCTCACCTCCCGCAAGGCGGTCGACGCGGCCGTGCGCATGGGCAGGGCGTTCCCGCACATCGACTTCCGCCGCGAGGTCACCGTCGGCCACCTCCTCGCCGACATCGACACCGCCCACGGGATCGGCGGCAAGGTCAACCCGCCGCTGCGCCCGCGCGAGGACGTCGAGGCGCTGTGGGAGTACGTCCTGGACGGCACCGTCGACTGGGTCGTCTCCGACCACGCCTGCTGCCGCGAGGAGGCCAAGTTCGGCGACCCGGAGGACGACGTGTTCCTCGCCAAGTCCGGCTTCGGCGGCGCCGAGTACCTCCTCGCCGGGATGGTGACCGAGGGCACCCGGCGCGGACTCTCCCTCGGCCGCGTCGCCGCGCTGACCGCCTGGAACCCGGCCCGGCGCTACGGCCTGCCCACCAAGGGCCGGATCGCCGCCGGATACGACGCGGACATCGCCCTCGTCGACGACGGCCACACCTGGACCGTGCGGGCGGCCGACTCGGAGTCCACGCAGGAGTACACGCCCTTCGAGGGCTTCGAACTGACCGCCCGCGTCACCGACACCTTCCTGCGCGGCCACCACGTCTACGCCGACGGCAAGGTCTGCGGAGACCCCCTCGGCTCCTACCTGCACCGCCCGACCGGCGGCTGAGCGGGCGCCCACACCCACCGCGGCGACCGGACCGGGGCGGCCCCGCCCCGCCCGGTCGCCGCGACCGGAAGGAGAACCCCCACGTGAGATCCGCCCTCTACGTGCCGGCCGACCGCCCGGACATGCTGGCGAAGGCGCTCGGCAGGGGAGCCGACGGGGTGATCGTGGACCTGGAGGACGCGGTCGCCCCGTCCGCCAAGGAACGCGCCCGGAGCATCTGCGCCCAGTGGCTGGCGGGCCTCGCGCCCGCCGGGGAGCGCCCGGGACCGCGGGTCTGGGTCCGCATCAACCCGGGCCGGCCCGGACTCGCCGACGCGCGGGCGGTGGCGCTGCCCGCCGTGAGCGGGCTCATGGTCGCCAAGACGGAACGGGTCGGCGACCTCGTGGCCGTCGCCGGAGAGCTGACGGCGGCCCCGTGGATCGCCCTGTGCCCGCTCCTGGAGAGCGCCTCCGCCCTGCTCTCCGCGCCCCTGATCGGCCGCGGCCCCCGGGTGACCCGCATGCACCTGGGCGAGGCCGACCTGTGCGCCGACACCGGCATCGCCCCCGGACCCGACGAACGGGAACTGCTCTGGCCGAGGACCCAGCTCGTCCTGGCCTGCGCGGCGGCCGGACTCGCCCCGCCCCTCGCCCCCGTCAGCACCGACTTCCGCGACCTCGAAGCGCTCCGCACCTCGACCCAGGCGCTCAAACGCCTCGGTTTCGGCGGCCGTTCGTGCATCCATCCCGCACAGATCCCCGTCGTCGAGGAGGTGTTCACACCGAGCCCCGCGGAGATCGAGCGGGCCCGCGCGCTGGTGGCACGGTTCGAGGCGGCGGGCGCGGGCGCCACGCGCGACGAGTCCGGCCGCATGATCGACGAGGCGGTGGTGCGCGGGGCGCGGCGCGTCCTCGCCGCCGTGCCGGACCCCATGACACTCCGTGGGTGACGGGCGCGCTCCCGCCCTCAGGACCCGGTGCTCCGACCCTCCCGGACGGCGCCCGGGTCCGACCCTTTGTCCCCATATGCAAGACAATCGCGCACGAAGCCGGTATTGCTCCATATTGAGGCACCTCCTTGATCTCTTTGCCGTAACAAAACAGCATGCGTCGCAATCGCAACGAGTAAAGAGATTTGGTGAAGGGTGAGGGCGAAAGGGCCGTAACCCCGACAAATCACTCCGCCAGATAGTCGTCAAATTGCGCAACTCAGACGGGATTCCAGGTGAGAGTGTTGCGGCGCGGGGATCGCCTTCCGGCGCCCTGGCTCGAAAGTGCTGTTACGGTGCCCAATGTTTGCGGGCTCAAAGAGCCCGCCTCTTTGTGAACGTTCCCTGTGCAGCGAAGAGCTGTCAGGCCGGAGCCCTTCCCGCAGCGCGCCGCGCGGGACGATCCGCCCGCCTGTCGGTCGACACGCAGCGTCGCGGCTGGTGCCGGGCTCCATGAGTCGGAAGGAGGTGGCGTGTGTGGTCGAAATGGACACAGCGCAATTCAACGTCCTGGTGGTAGTGGGTCTGCTGGTCCTCTTCTACGGAGGGACCTTCCTCATCTCGACCCGTATCGGCAAGAAGGAGGAGAACGCCGACGGCTACATGACCGCCGGCAACAACCTGGGCTTCGGAATCTCCGCGGCCAGCATGACGGCGACGTGGATCTGGGCGGCCTCGATGTACGCCTCCGCGACGTCCGGTTACACCTACGGGATCTCCGGCCCCATCCATTACGGACTGTGGGGCGCGTTGATGATCCTCTTCATCTACCCCTTCGGCAAACGCATCCGTGCCATCGCGCCCAAGGCGCACACCCTGGCCGAAGTCCTCTACGTACGGCACGGCCGCTCCAGCCAGTTGATGCTCGCCGGCTCCAACATCGTCGGCAGCCTGATCAGCCTGATGTCCAACTTCATCGCCGGCGGCGTGCTGATCTCCCTGCTGTCGCCCTTCAACTTCACCCAGGGCGTCTTCGCCGTCGCGGCGGGCGTGCTGCTCTACACCCTGTGGTCCGGCTTCCGCGCCTCGGTGCTCACCGACTTCGTGCAGGTCGTGGCGATGCTCGGCGCGGTGGCCATCATCGTCCCCTTCATCTTCTTCGCCGCCGGCTTCCCGGCCGCCTTCGAGACCGGCGCGGGCAACCTCACCGCCGAGCAGGGCGACTTCTTCTCCAGCACCGCCTTCATGGAGCAGGGCGCCCCGTACATCGCGGCCGTCCTCGCCTACGCGATTGGGAACCAGACCATCGCCCAGCGGCTCTTCGCGGTGAAGGAGAGCCTGATCAAGCCGACCTTCATCACCGCGACCATCGGCTACGGCGCCATGGTCATCGGCGTCGGCATGCTCGGCGTCCTCGCCCTCTACCTCGGCTTCGAGCCGAGCGGCGGCGACCCGAACAACATCATCCCGGGCATGGCCTCCGAGTACCTGCCGCCCGTCCTGCTCGCCCTGTTCTTCATCATGATCGTCGGCGCGCTCTCCTCCACCGCCGACTCGGACCTCGCGGCCCTCTCCTCGATCATGATGGCCGACGTCTACGGCCAGAACGTCGCCGGCAAGGAGAAGGCCGACCCGAAGACGATGCTGCTCGTCGGCCGCATCACCATGGTGGTGGCGACCGCAGTGGCCGTGGCCTTCGCCAGCCTGCAACTGAACATCCTCGACCTGCTGGTCTTCGTCGGCGCGCTCTGGGGCGCGCTCGTCTTCCCCGTCCTCGCCAGCTTCTACTGGGGCAAGGTCACCGGACGGGCGTTCACCACCTCGGTGCTCGCGGCCCTCGCGGTGTTCCTGCCGGTCCGCTTCGGCTGGCTGCCCCTGGGCGGCGTGCTCGGCTTCGTGGTGGACCTGCTCTCGATCGTCGGCGTCGGTGTCGTCATCGGCCTGATGGTCTTCGGCTTCTTCGGCCCGCGCCCGGCGAAGGTCGCGGGCATCGCGGCGGCCGTGGTCACCGCGCCCTTCGCCATCGGCTCGCTCCACGAGTACGCGACGCTGAGCGGCTCGCTCGTCGCCTACTCGGTCTCCACCATCCTGTGCTGGGCCATGTCGGTACGCCGGCGCGAGGAGTTCGACTTCGCCGTCATCGCCCAGCGCACCGGCGACTTCGACGACGACGACGCGGCGGCCGTCGGTACGGCCGTCCCAGGCCGGGCGGCGGACACCGGCAACGACCCCGAACCCGCCGGAACCAAGTGATCCCCGAGGAGCCGTCGTGAGCACCGTACTCCTGAGCGCCTACGTCCTGATGTGGCCCGTACTGGTGGCGGTCGTGCTGTTCGTCATCAGCCGCGGCTTCTTCCGCGAGTGGGCGGAGGCCCGCCGCAACGGACGCGACCTGATCTGACCCACCCACCCAAACGAGGCGCTCGGGCCCCTGGTGCCCACCCCCAGGAGCCCGAGCGCCCTGCCAGTCCCGGGGTACGGGAGACGGTGCTCTGGCGGACCAACGAGTGGGCGAGGCATGGGGAGATCGGCCCCCACCCGAGAGCCCGTGCACGACGGACGGTACGAGCCGCACGATGCCGCCGCCCGGCGCGGTATCGGTGGTCAACGCCTCTGCCTGAACGCCCTGTTCGACCCTTCCGGGCAGTGTTGGTTCATTCCAGCCGGACAGCCCGGGCCTGAGCCGGTGACCTGTCCGGCACGGCCTACACTCTCCGTTGTGACAGCCACGGAGCCAGTGATCCGCCCGGCGGCCCCGGCCGACCTGGACGCCGTGGCCGAGATCTTCACACACTACGTCCGCCACACAGTGATCACCTTCGAGGAGATCCCTCCACCCGCAGCCGCCTGGCACCAGCGGCTCGACGACCTCGCCGCCCAGGAACTGCCCTTTCTGGTCGCCGAATCGTCCGGCGAAGTCGTCGGCTACGCCTACGCGGCCCCTTGGCGGCCCAAGCCCGCCTATCGGCACACCGCCGAGAACTCGATCTACCTCGCCCCCGGCCGGACGGGCCGGGGTCTTGGCGGCACCCTGCTGCAAGCCCTGCTGACCGCCTGTACTCGGACTCACTTGCGGCAGATGATCGCCCTCATCGCCGACACCGGCACCGATGCCTCGGTCGCACTGCACCGCAGTCTCGGCTTCACCGACGTGGGCCGGCTGGCGGCCGTCGGCTACAAGCATGGCCGCTGGATCGACACCGTGCTGATGCAACGGCCCCTCAACTCACACACCGACCAATGACCGGCCTGAATCGGTCACCTGCGACATACGGGCCTACGGTTTTGTCCGGCAGATCATGGACGGTCGCTTTCCGCTGAGGTTGGGGTCTGCCCATGGGGTCGATGGGGGATAGCTTCCGGAGCCGTTCGGCCTTCGTGGGGAGGACGCTGGTCAAGCGCCCGTGGCTGGTCGTGAGCTGGATTCCGCTCGCGATATTGGCGGTTGCCGCAGGGAAGGTCGTGCCGCAACCGTGGAGCGCGGGCATCTATCCCGTGACCATGGGCTGGAGCCAGAGCCGGATCGCCGCATCCGTGAGCGTGCCGTGGAATCCATAGGCCCGCTGGTCGTAACGGGTTGCTACGGCCGCGTAGTTCTGAGCCGATTGATGGTTCGTTCGGTTCGTTGCTACGCCGGCAGTGCTCGCGGTCGAAGCCAGGGTAGGGGCGGTTGCGGCAGGAACCGCATGCCTTGTCGCCGCTGATCGGGGCGGGACCGGGGCCTTCCGCCCATCGGCCCGGGGGACCCCGGAACCGGTACAGATCACGCCATGGGACGCCCATAAGGTCCACTGGCTGCCGTCGAGTGCACACCACAGGCCGCCGGATACTCTCCTCCCGTCGTCGGCTGAGGGGAGTTGTCGGGTGGTTCGGTCACATGGACCTGTTCTGCGCACTCGGAGACTGGTGCTGGAGCCGATCCGCCGCGAGGACAGCGACGATCTCTTCGAGGCTGTGGTCAGTCAGGACAGCGTGATGCGATGGCTGGCGACCGGCCAGGCGGACAGCCGCTCCGCGGCCGAGGCCATGTGTGACGCCCACGTCGCGCACTGGGCCAGGCACGGCTACGGCGACTTCGCGGTCAGGGACGCGGCGACGCACTCCTTCCTCGGACGGGTGGGACTGCGCAACCGGGCCCGGTACGGAGCCGACCTCGGCTTCGCCCTGCATCCACGGGCGCAGGGGCGCGGCATCGCGGGGGAGGCCGGCCGCGCCTGCCTGGACCTGGCGTTTCGCCGACTCGCGCTCCCGGCCGTCTTCGCGTTCGTCCTCCCCGGCAACACCGCCTCGATCGCGGTGCTGCGCCGCTTGGGCGCTCAGGAGGACGGGGCCACCCACTCCAGCGGCCTGCACTGCCTGCGGTACCGCTTCGACCCCACGGCCGCTCCGACGGCGGCGGAGTACACGGTGGACGACGGCGCCGCGGGCCTCCACCTGCGCTATGCGCCCGGCCCCGGCGACCGGGAGGACGGCGCCGCGCTCGGTGAGGGTCTGCCCGACCCTGCCGGAGACAACGGACCTCACCTGGTCAGGGCGGACAAGGAACACACGCTCACGGCCGTCCATGACGGCCGGCGGGTGGCTTCCCTGGGGTGGCTGCTCCGGGAGATGGTGTTCGACGGGGAACCGCGTCGCGTCGCCGGGCTGGGCGGTGTGGCGGTGCACTCCGCCCACCGGGGCCGGGGCATCGCCAGGACCATGCTCAGCGTCGCGGTCGAACACGCACGGGCGTCCGGGGCCGAGACGGCGATGACGTTGTGCCGACCGGAGCTGGTCCCGTTCTACGTACCACTCGGATGGCACCGGACGACCGTGCCGGTCACCGTCCGGCAGCCTGACGGCCCCCAGCCCTGCCCGCTGCGCACCCTGACCTACGACCTGGCCGAACTGCCCCAGCCCACCACCGGAGTTGACCTTCGGGGTCTGCCCTTCTGACCCACTTGGCAGTCGGTCCAGCCGTGGAATCGGGCTCACTTCGGTCCGAGGTCGAGATGCCGGCCGCGCCAGCCACGGCGGAGCCGGCGGTCGTGGGAGGCGATGAGGACGGTCCCGGGATACTCCACGAGCGCGTCTTCGAGGGCGTTCACCAGCACGAGCGAGAGGTGGTTCGTCGGCTCGTCCAGCAGCAGGATCTCGGGCGGGTCGGCGAGCAGGATCGCCAGGGCGAGTCGCCGCTGCTGGCCGACGCTGAGCCGGGTGACGGGCCGGTTCTCGTCCCGCCCGGCGAGGAGCCCGAAGGCCGACAGCGGCACGTCCTCTGCCCTCGCGCGGCCGACGCCGTCGGCGTAGACCTCGCGTGCGGTGCGATCCGGTCCACGCTCGTACGGGTCGGGCAGCACGACCATCTGGTCCAGCAGACCGACCCGCGTCGCCGGGTGGGTGTGGACCTGACCGCGCGTCGGCTCCGCCCGCCCCGCGAGCACATGCAAAAGGGTCGACTTGCCCACCCCGTTGGGGCCGGTGACCAGCCACTTCTCACCATGGCTCACCGCCAGGTCCACCGGCGACAACCGCCCGGTGACCCCCAGCCCGGTCGCGGCCAGCACGGGCCCGCACGGGTCGCCCAGCGCTGTCCGCGCGTGCCGCCCGGGGAGTCCCGCGAAGCGCAACTCGGCCGGCGGCTTGCGGACCTGCCGCCGCTCCAGGTCCTCCAGCCGGGCACGCGCGTCGTTCACCCGCCGCGAGACGACCTTCGCGTTGCGGTCCGCGTAGAACTTCTGCGCCGCCCGCACCTCGGTACGCGGCTTCCAGTCCACGTGCCCCACACTCTGGTGGTCCCCGACTGCCGCGCGCAGCCGCGACAACTCCGCCTGCTCGTCCCGGTACTGCTGCTCCCACCGGCTCCGTGCCCCGGCCCGCGAGGCGAGGTACTCGGTGTAGCCGCCGGTGAACCGGGTCACCCCGATCCCGGTACCCGTGCCGTCCTGGACGAGGGCGACCGCCGCCACGTGGGGCTGCGGCGCCGGATCGAGGTCGATCAACGAGGTGACCGTCTCGTCGAGGAAGTCCCGGTCATGGCTGGCGAACAGCACCGGTCCCCGCCACGCCCGGAGCACCCGGCTCAGGTGATCGGTGGCCTGGTCGTCGAGGTGGTTGGTCGGCTCGTCGAGCAGCAGTACGTCCGGAGCGTTCAGCAGCAGCCACGCCAGCGACAACCGGGCCCGCTGCCCGCCGGACAGCGCCCCCGTCGCCCGCTCACGGGAGACCCCGTCCAGTCCGAGTCCGGACAGCATGGCGTCCACCCGGGCGTCGATCTCCCACGCCCCCAGCCGCTCGGCGGTGTCCAGCGCCCGCGCGTAGGCATCGGCGGCCTCCGCATCGTCCGGCGCCTTCGCCAGGGCACGCGCCTGCCGGTCGATGTCGTCCGAGGCATCGCGGACGGGCGCGATCGCGGACTCCAGCGCCTCGGCGACCGACACGGAGGTGGCGAAGGGCGGCTCCTGGTGCAGCAGCCCGATCCGCGGTACGCCGCCGCCAGGAGCGACGGCCCGCACACCACCGGCATCCGCGGCCGTACGCCCGGCGACGATGTGCAGCAACGTGGACTTCCCTGATCCGTTCTCCCCGATCAGCCCCACCCGGTCACCGGCGGAGACCACGAAGGAGATGTCGGTGAGCACGCGCCGGCCCCCGAACGACTTGGAGAGACCGTCGACGCGCAGATGCGCGGAGGAATCGGAGAACGACGAAGAGTGAGCAGCAAGCATGAAGACCCGATCACCACGAGGAAACCTGCCGGGCACGGCCTCGGACGCAGGCGGAAAAGGGCACTCAGAAGCTCATGCGGCCCACCGTAGCAGGCACGATTTCCCCCGCTCGACTCATTTTCCCCGGGAGCCGCATCGGGGCGCCGGTGTCGCGCTGAGCGCGTTGACCGTGCTGGTCAACGCGGTTGTAGGGGGACCGGACCGACCGGATCTACGCGCCGGCCGGAGCCGGCCGGGCACGGGCACCGGGGTACTGCGCGGCCAGGTGGGACCGGTACCAGGAGGCGCCCGCCGCGAACTCCTCGGTGAAGCCGGTGTGAGGCGCGGGGGTGCCCAGGAGCCGCCACAGCCGGGAGGTGTCGTACCAGTGGTCCACCGTCAGCAGGGACAGCCGCCGCTGCCAGCCCGCGTCGGTGTGGCCGCCGGGCCAGGTGCTGGCCTGAGCGTGCGTCACCTCTCCCGTGGGTAGGGGCAGTCGGAGGGCGCGGGCGGCGGTGGTGAACAACTCGCGTCCGCTGACCGGTCGGGGGCGGGCCACGTGGAGCACTTCCCCCTGGGGCAGGTGTGGCCGCAGGGCGAGCGTGGCGACGACGTGCGCGAGGTCGTCGGCGCTGATCAGTGAGATGAGGGCGCGGCCCCCGTCCACCCAGTGCGGCAGGGTGGTCATGAACCGGGCCAGTGCGGGCACGACCCACACATCGCCGCGGCCGTGGATGAGATGGGGGCGCAGGACGAGTCCGCCCGCCTTCAGCACGCGTTGTTCGCCGGCGAGCCGGGTGACGCTGGTCGGGGATGAGGGACCGAGCGGTAACGCGCCTTCCATGGCGTTCAGGTGGCGGCCGTCACGGTAGACCGCCGTGGTGCCGAGTTGGATCACCCGCCGCACACCGCAGCGTTCGGCCTCGGCGAGCAGTGCCGCGGTGCCGGTGTCGTTGACCGCGCGGCACTGCCGGGGGTCGCCGCTGATGTGCGAGGCGAGGTGGAGCACGGTGGTGACGCCTTCGCAGAGTCCGTGCAGTGACTCCGGGTCGCTGAGGCTCCCGTGGTGGACCTCGATCTGGTCGGTGCCGGGAGGCTCGGGCCGGGAGCGGTGGGCGAGGAGCCTGAGTTGAGGCCGGGGGGTGTGGTCGGAGGCGGTGAGCCGCGCGGTCACCCGGGCACCGACGAAACCGGTGCTGCCGGTGATCAGTATGCGGTGGGCTGCCATGAATTCATCCTTTGCGGTGAGTTTATCGGCGTTCCTGTCCCGTCAGGTGGGAAAGGTTTCTTGTGGCACAGGGATTGGAAGGGGGCGGTTTTCAGATGTGTGTGTCAGGTCTGAGAGCGGGGTTGGGTGAATGGCCCCGGGGGTACGTCAGATACAAGGGGAAGGACGGGGGTGGTTTTTGGCCGGGTGTTTGTCGGAACGGTAGGGGGAGGTGGTGTCCGGGTAGCGTGGGAGCATGGTAAGCGAGGGACTTCTTGCGGGTAAGTGCGCTTTCATTACGGGTGCGAGCAGTGGGATTGGAGCGGCGGCTGCCCGGGTTTTTTGCCGCGAGGGCGCGAGCGTGATGCTGGTGGCCCGTCGGGAGGAGAGACTGGCCGAGCTGGTGGGCGAGTTGCGTGGTGGGGGGTTCGTGGCGGACTTCGTGACGGCCGATGTGGTGCGCGATGACGAGGTGGCCGCAGCACTGGAGAGGACGGTGGGAGCCTTCGGGCGGGTGGACGTCGCCTTCAACAATGCCGGCGTGGGAGCCGAGCAGGTTCCGTTGCATGTGATGGCGGATGAACTGTACGACACGATCATGGACACCAACGTGCGTGGTGTATGGAATTGCATGCGTCATGAGATCACGGCGATGTTGCCGCACGGTGGTGCGATCGTGAATACGAGCAGTACCGCGGGATTGGTCGCCACTCCGGTGGCGGCGCCCTATGTGGCGGCCAAGCATGCGGTGGTGGGACTGACGAAGGCGGCTGCTGCTGAATACGCGGCGCGTGGTATTCGGATCAACGCGCTGGCGCCTGGTTCGACACGTACGGAAATGGTCGAGGACTGGCTCGGAAAGGTTCCTGGCGGTGAGGAACTGCTGTGCGCGTCGGCCCCGCTGCCCCGCATAGCGGGACCGGAGGAGATCGCGGAGGCGGCTGCCTGGCTGGCGAGCGACCGAGCCTCGTTCGTGGTCGGTGCCACGGTCCCGGTCGACGGAGGCTGGACGATCCGCTGAGGGAGCGGGACGGGTGCGCGGCGCCGGCCTGGGTGGCTAGCCGGTCATGGGTGTGGCCTTTCTGGTGGGTGGGTGTGCTGTGGGTGGTAAAGTACAGGCATGCGGGTTTGTTTTCTAGTGTGTTGGTGTGGGCCCGTGGTGGTTGGGGTGTCGTTGTGTGGTGGCGGCGCCGGTGTTGGTGTTGGT
>NZ_JAGPNL010000010.1 GCF_018069565.1 Streptomyces tagetis
TGACTTTTGGCACGCTGTTGAGTTCTCAAGGAACGGACGCTTCCTTTGTACTCACCCGAGACACTGTCTCCGGCTTTCCTCCGGGCGCTTTCCCTTCGGTCTTGCGTTTCCGACTCTATCAGACCGTTTCCGGCCCGATTCCCTGTCGGCGGGATTGTCGTCGGCTCCGGCTTTCGCCTGTCGGCCTTTCGACATTCACTACGCTAGCCCATTCCTTCACCGGCTCATAATCGAGTCGTGCGAGTCGAATTCAGGCATGCGAGCACGCCGGAGGTCGCCCCGCTGTGGGGAATCGTCGTAGTGGGTTGGCCGCTCTTCCGTTGGCAGGCGATCGCCTTGCCCGGGTCAGGCGGCTTGGAAGACATTACTCCCCGGCAGGCACCGCGTCAACTTCGGCGCCTGCGCGGCACATGAGCCCGGTACGGGCTCACCGTCGGGTCGTCGGCGATCCAGAAGCGCCAGGGGTGGACGCCGCCCTCGCCGGCGACTCCGGTGCGCGGACCGTTGCGTACCTGATCACGGGGTACGGCGGTGCCGGCCAGGATGCGCAGCGGGGTGTCCTGGGTGGCGCACGCGTCCGTGCCGTTGAGGGCGCGGTCGACGCCGAGGGCGGTGGCCAGGCGGGCCGGGCCCTTGGCCAGTTCCTTGTCGTTGCGGGCCGAGACCCGGCGGGTGCGGGCCAGTTCGGCGCCCTCGACGATCTCGCCGGCACGGAGCAGGACCCCGCTCGCCCGCCCCTCGGCACCGCAGACGATGTTCATGCAGAACCACATGCCGTAGGTGAAGTAGACGTACACGTGGCCGGGCGGGCCGAACATGACCTCGTTGCGGGGGGTGCGTCCCCGGTAGGCGTGGGAGCCCGGGTCGTTCTGGCCGTCGTACGCCTCGACCTCCGTCAGCCGCAGGGCGATCGGGCCGTCCGGCGTGGTACGCACGAGGACGCGGCCCAGCAGGTCGGGGGCCACGTCGAGGATGGGCCGGTCGAAGAAGTCCCTGGGCAGCGGCGTACGGTCGGGGCTCGTGATCATGCCGTCCGAGCGTAACGCAGGCGGGCGGTCCCCGCCGGGGTGCGGCGGGTGGAACCGGCCACCGGGGGATCGCGTTTGTAGGGATCGAGGGTTCACTCGAAAGCCTGGAGAGGGAGACACATGGCGTTCAAGAAGCTGCTCGCGAGCCTCGGGGCCGGCGGAGCGTCCGTCGAGACCGTGCTGAGCGAGGACAACGTCGTACCGGGGGGCGTCGTCCAGGGCGAGGTGCACATCCAGGGCGGCTCCGTCGACCAGCGGATCGAGGGACTGTCGGTCGGACTCCAGGCCAAGGTCGAGGTGGAGAGCGGCGACCAGGAGTACAAGCAGGACATCGAGTTCACGAAGGTGCGGCTCGGTGGCGCCTTCGAGCTGCGGGCGGGTGCCGCGCACACGGTGCCGTTCGGGCTGGAGGTGCCCTGGGAGACGCCGGTCACGATGATCGACGGGCAGGCGCTGCGCGGGATGCACATCGGGGTCACCACCGAACTGGCGATCGCGCGGGCGGTGGACTCCGGTGACCTGGACCCGGTCAACGTGCATCCGCTGCCGGCGCAGAAGGCGATCCTGGACGCGTTCATCCAGCTCGGTTTCCGTTTCAAGAACGCCGACATGGAGCGCGGTCACATCCGCGGCACCCGGCAGCGGCTGCCGTTCTACCAGGAGATCGAGTTCTACCCGCCACAGCAGTACCGGGGGCTGAACCAGGTCGAGCTGAGCTTCGTGGCCGACGGGCAGGCGATGGACGTCGTCCTGGAGATGGACAAGAAGGGCGGGCTGTTCAGCGAGGGCAGCGACACCTTCCGCTCCTTCACGGTGGGGCTGCACGACTTCCACGGCACCGACTGGGCCGGCTACCTCAACCAGTGGCTGTCCGAGGTCGGCAGCAGGCGCAACTGGTTCTAGACGATCTAGGCTCGGTCCGTACTGCACCCGTACTGCACCGACGATCAGGAGGTACCGAGGTGGCCGAGCAGAAGCGGCGCCCGCTCCCCCATGACTTCCACCCGCCCGTTCCGTCGTTCACGGTGACGAGCGAGGACGTCCGGGAGGGGGCGCCCCTCAAGGACGCCCAGGTCTACGCGGCCGGGAACACCTCGCCGCACCTGCGGTGGGAGGGTTTCCCCGCCGGGACCGAGAGTTTCGCCGTGACCTGCTACGACCCGGACGCCCCGACCGGCAGCGGATTCTGGCACTGGGTGGTGTTCGACATCCCCGCCTCGGTGACCGAGCTGCCGGCGGGTGCGGGCACCGGCGCCTTCCCGGGGCTGCCCGAGGGCGCCGTCCACGCGCGCAACGACTACGGCAGCCGCGACTTCGGCGGCGCCGCGCCGCCCGCCGGGGACGGTCCGCACCGGTACGTGTTCACGGTGTACGCCGTGGACCGGGAGAAGCTCGGCCCGGACGCGGAGGCGACGCCCGCCTTCGTCGGGTTCAACCTGCGGTTCCACGCGATCGCGCGGGCGCAGCTCGTCGGCGAGTACGAGGTGCCGGCGGGCGGCTGAGCAACCGGGCGTTCACGGAACGTTTGCCCGCCCCTGGTCTTGGAAGTGATCAGGGGCGGGCATTTTTGTTCCCGGGGCGTGGGGGCGCCCCTTGTGGGAGCACGGATATTGCGTTGTCCATCGCGGCGTGCCCGGCCAGAGTTGACCTCAGCCCGCCACGGGGTGGGCCGGTGCACACGGAAGGTGGGCTGGTATGCGGGACACGCTGGTACTCAACGCGAGCTTCGAGCCGCTGTCGACGGTGACGCTGCGTCGTGCCGTGGTCCTGGTCCTCCAGGACAAGGCCGTCGTGGAGCAGGCCCACCCCGAACTGCGGATGCGCGGAGCCGCCGTCGACATACCGGCGCCCCGGGTGATCAGGCTCTGCCACTACGTACGGGTGCCGTTCCGAAGACGCGCCCCGTGGTCCAGGCGGGGCGTGCTGGTGCGCGACCGGCACCGGTGCGCGTACTGCGGGCGGCGGGCGACGACCGTGGACCACGTGGTGCCGCGTTCGCACGGCGGGCAGGACACCTGGCTGAATACGGTGGCCTCCTGTTCGGAGGACAACCACCGCAAGGCCAACCGGACGCCGGAGCAGGCGGGGATGCCGCTGTTGCGGACGCCGTTCGAGCCGACACCGGCGGACGCGATGCTGCTGGCGCTGGGGCAGGACGACTTCGACGCGCTGCCGGGGTGGCTGGCGCGGTCGGCCGCGTAGGTCTCCGGCTCTCGCCGCCCGTACGGACGGGGGCGCACCTCCTGGTGGAGGTGCGCCCCCGTCCGCGTGTCGTACGTGTGTGTGCCGTACGTGCGTGTGTCGTACGGAATGCGTCGTGCCGTGCGCCGGGCGGGCGGTGTCGGCGGGGTCTGCCGGTCCGGGCCGGGCCGGTCAGTCGATGGACGGCTTCTCGCGGCGCTCCTGGGCCGGTACGCCGTTGCCCCCGGTGTTCGCCGCGCCGCCACCGCCCATGGGGCCGAAGTTGCCGATGGCTCCGGAGAGGCCCTTGAGGGCGTCGCCGATCTCGCTGGGGACGATCCAGAGCTTGTTGGCGTCGCCCTCGGCGATCTTCGGAAGCATCTGGAGGTACTGGTAGGAGAGCAGCTTCTGGTCCGGGTCGCCGGCGTGGATGGACTCGAAGACGGTGCGGATGGCCTGCGCCTCGCCCTCGGCGCGCAGGGCGGCGGCCTTGGACTCGCCCTCGGCGCGCAGGATCTGGGACTGCTTCTCGCCCTCGGCGCGCAGGATCTCGGACTGCCGGACGCCCTCGGCCTGGAGGATCGCGGCGCGCTTGTCGCGGTCGGCGCGCATCTGCTTCTCCATCGAGTCCTGGATGGAGGTGGGCGGCTCGATGGCCTTCAGCTCGACGCGGTTGACGCGGATGCCCCACTTGCCGGTGGCCTCGTCGAGGACGCCGCGCAGGGCCGCGTTGATCTCCTCGCGGGAGGTGAGGGTGCGCTCCAGGTCCATGCCGCCGATGATGTTGCGCAGGGTGGTGACGGTGAGCTGCTCGATGGCCTGGATGTAGCTGGCGACCTCGTAGGTGGCGGCGCGCGCGTCGGTCACCTGGTAGTAGATGACGGTGTCGATGTTGACGACCAGGTTGTCCTGGGTGATGACGGGCTGCGGCGGGAAGGGGACGACCTGCTCGCGCAGGTCGATGCGGTTGCGGATGGTGTCGATGAACGGGACGACGATGTTGAGTCCCGCGTTGAGGGTGCGCGTGTAGCGGCCGAAGCGTTCGACGATCGCCGCGCTGGCCTGCGGGATGACCTGGATGGTCTTGATCAGGGCGATGAAGACCAACACCACCAGGATGATCAGGACGATGATGACCGGTTGCATCGGTTCCCCGTACCCTTCTCCGCCTCGGAGCCGTCGGGAGGCCGCCTGTCGGGGGCCTCCGGTTTTCAGGATCTTGCTGGTCGAGTCTGACAGACCGTCGGGTGCCGTGGGGGCCGTTTTCGGCCTGGTTGTGCCGGGCGCGCGGTCACATGACGATCGCCGTGGCTCCTTCGATCTCGACGACGTCCACTTCCTGGCCCGCCTCGTAGGTGCGTCCGCTGTCGAGGGCGCGCGCCGACCAGATCTCCCCGGCGAGCTTGATGCGTCCGCCGGAGCCGTCGACCCGCTCCAGCACGACGGCCTGTCGTCCCTTCAGGGCGTCGATTCCCGAGGCCAGTTGCGGCCGTTGTGAGCGGTGCCGGCTGGCGATGGGCCGGACGACGGCGATGAGGGCGACGGACACGACGACGAAGACGAGGACTTGGACGACGAGGCCGGCACCGAACCCTGAGGCGATGGCGGCGGCGACGGCGCCGACGGCGAACATCCCGAATTCCGGCATCGCGGTCACGACGAGCGGGATTCCGAGCGCTGCCGCGACGACGAGCCACCACACCCATGCGTCGATGTCGTTCACACGGGTCATGGTAGGTGCGGACGGGTGACAGGGACAGGGTGCGGCGGGGTGCGGGGCGGGATCAGGACATCGGGAGTCCCTGGGCCGTCCAGCGGTCGCCGACCTGCTCGACGACGAGGGGCAGGCCGAAGCAGAGGGAGAGGTTGCGGGAGGTGAGTTCGAGTTCGAGCGGTCCGGCGGCGAGCACCTTGCCCTGGCGGATCATCAGGACGTGGGTGAAGCCCGGGGCGATCTCCTCGACGTGGTGGGTGACCATGATCATCGACGGGGCGATGGGGTCGCGGGCGAGGCGGCCGAGGCGGCGGACCAGGTCCTCGCGGCCTCCGAGGTCGAGACCGGCGGCCGGCTCGTCGAGGAGGAGCAACTCGGGGTCGGTCATCAGGGCGCGGGCGATGAGGGTGCGCTTGCGCTCGCCCTCGGAGAGGGTGCCGAACCTCCGGTCGAGGTACTCGGTCATGCCGAGGCGGTCAAGGAAGGCGCGGGCGCGCTGCTCGTCGATGTCCTCGTACTCCTCCTGCCAGCCCGCGGTCATGCCGTAGGCGGCGGTGAGCACGGTCTGCAGGACCGTCTGCCTCTTGGGCAGCTTGTCGGCCATGGCGATGCCGGCCATGCCGATGCGGGGGCGCAGTTCGAAGACGTCGGTGCCGGGCTTGCCGAGGGTCTCGCCGAGGATGGTGGCGGTGCCCTCGCTCGGGTAGAGGTAGCTCGACGCGAGGTTGAGCAGGGTGGTCTTGCCGGCGCCGTTCGGTCCGAGGATGACCCAGCGCTCGCCCTCCTTCACCGACCAGGAGACCTGGTCCACCAGAGCCCGGCCCTCCCGGACCACGGATACGTCCTGAAGCTCCAGAACATCGCTCATGAGCGCAGTGTCTCCCCTTAGCAGTGTGGCCGGTCTCGGCTGTCGCTTACGCCTGTGGCTCGGGCGCCACGCCGATGGGCGCAGCCCACTAGAAATCTACGCCACCGGCCGGGGCCGCCGTTCCCTCGGTCCGCTCCTAGGGTGGGGACATGCTCTCGGAACCGCGCTCAGGCCGACTGGCCGCCTGGGGAAATGCCCTTCTTGCCGGATTTGCCGCCCCGGACGACGCCGCGATGGCCGTGGTCGGGGAGGACGCGGTACACCGCGTGGCGGGGTTGCCGGGTGAACCCGCGCCCGTGGGGCTGACGCTGGCGCTCGGCCGGCTGCGGGCGCTGGGGGTGGCCGGGCTGCGGGTGGCGCTGCCGGCGCCGGGGCATCCGCTGGGGCTGAGCGGTCCGCCGGAGTTCAACGCGCGGGCCGTGGAGGCGGGCGAGGCGGTGGTCTGCCACGGGGCGGCGCTGGGGCTGGTGCCCCAGGTGTGGGAGGCCGGACCGGAGGGGGACGTGCACGCCGAGGTGGTCTGGCACTGCCTGCCGGTACGGGAGGCTCCGCCGGCGGACGTGCCTTCGCTCGGGGAGGCGGAGCGGGAGCTGGCGGAGGCGCTGCGGGAGGCGACGGAGGCGCTGACGCGGCTGGACGTGGCCGGGTCGGGTCCGGTGGCCGCGGCGGCGGTGGAGGCGTACCGGGCGCGGGCGGAGCGCGGGGGCGAGGTGCTGGCGCCGGGGTATCCGGCGCGGGCGGTACGGGTGCTGGAGCTGGCGCGGCGGGTGGGGGCGCTGGTGGCGGTGGCGGCGGAGAACGGGCACGGGGGCGCGGTGAGCGCGTCCGCGATGGCGGCGCGGGGCGAGGCGCTGCGTCCCGTGGAGCGGACGGCGCGGCGGGCGCAGGTCGCGGCGTACAACGCGTTCGTGGAGGAGAGGGAGCGGGGGGCGCGGTGACGGCGTGGCCCTCGGGGGTGGCCCGGGGTGCTCCGGGCGGGCAGGGCCGGCGGGGGCGCCCGCGCGTCGCGGGGGTGCGGGGCGGGGGTGCGGGGCGGTGCGTGCGCCGGGGGCGCTGGGCTGGGGGCCGGGCGGGGTCACCCGCGCCGGGGCGCTGTGCGGGCGTACGACCAGCGGGACCCGGGCGGGGCGCTGTAGGGCGGGACGGAGTGCCCCCGCCGGATACCGGAATACGTACGGGGCTGGGCACAGGGGGCCGAGGCGCCCCGTCACGTGCCGCGCCCCGGTCTCCCGGAGGGGCCGGGGGGCCGGGGCGCGGAGCGCCGGTGACCTGGGTCAGCCGTTGAGGCCCAGGTTGCCGAAGGCCGGGTTCAGCAGGCCGATGACGTTGACGCTGTCGCCCACGACGTTGACCGGGACGTGCACCGGCGCCTGGACGGCGTTGCCCGAGACCACGCCCGGCGAGCCGACGGCCTTGCCCTGCGCGGCGGCACCGTCGGTGGCCGAGGCCATGCCCGCGCCGGCGGCGATCAGCCCGCCGGCCACCATCGTCACGGCCGCGGCCTTCTTCAGGTTCTTCACTTGCAGACCCTCCTAGCGATCACCGCGGCAGTCACCGCGGCACGCACTGGTCAACGGCGGGGCCCGGGGAGGGGTGCGCCGTCCGGGTGACATTCCCACGACGGTATGAATCTCAGTCCGTAGGGGAACTCCGCGGAGCGCTCCGGCGTACGCCCCTGGCTCACCCCGTCGTGCGTCATGCGTCTCACTCCGCCATGCCGTGCCGTACGGCCCACAGGGCGGCCTGGGTGCGGTCCGCCAGGTCGAGCTTCATGAGGATGTTCGAGACGTGGGTCTTCACGGTCTTCTCGGAGAGGACCAGGGAGCGGGCGATCTCCCGGTTGGACCGGCCGTCCGCGATCAGGCCCAGCACCTCGCGCTCCCGGTCCGTGAGGGAGCCCGCCCGGCCCTGGCCGGAGCCGGTCTCCTCCTGGGAGAGCAGTGCCCCGGCGACCTCGGGCTGGAGCAGGATGTGCCCGGCGTGGACGGAGCGGATGGCGCCGGCCAGCGCCTCGGGGTCGACGTCCTTGTACACGTAGCCGGCCGCGCCCGCGCGCAGGGCCGGGACGACCGTGCGGCGCTCCGTGAAGCTGGTGACGATGAGCACGCGCGCGGGGTGGTCCAGCTCGCGGAGCCGGCGCAGCGCCTCGACGCCGTCCATGCCGGGCATCCGGATGTCCATGAGGATCACGTCGGGCCGCAGCTCGCGGGCGCGCTCGACGCCTTCCGCGCCGTCGGCGGCCTCGCCGACCACCTCGATGTCGTCCTGGACCTCCAGGAAGGTGCGCAGGCCCCGGCGGACCACCTGGTGGTCGTCGACGAGCAGCACCTTGATTGCCTCAGCCACCGGGGACCTCCATCTCGATCACGGTGCCCTCGCCGGGCCCGGACTCCACGGTCAGCCCGCCGCCGACCCCGTTCGCCCGGTCCCGCATCGAGACGAGGCCCAGGTGGCGGCCGGCGTGGCGCACCGCGTGCGGGTCGAAACCGCGCCCGTCGTCGGCGACCCGCAGGACGGCTCCCGGTCCGCGCCGCCGCAGGGTCACGTCGACGCGGTCGGCCGCGGCGTGCCGCAGGGCGTTGTGCAGGGCCTCCTGGGCGACGCGCAGCAGGGCCTCCTCCTGGGCGGCCGGCAGGGCCCTGACGCCGCGGGCGTCGAAGGTCACGCGCGCGGTGTGGGCGCGGTCGAGCACCTGGATCTGGGTGCGCAGGGTGGCGACGAGCCCGTCCTCGTCCAGGGCCGCGGGGCGCAGCTCGACGACGGCGGCGCGCAGCTCGTCGACGGCTTCGGCGGCGAGGACGGCGATCTGCTGGAGCTCGCCCTTGGCGCGGGCGGGGTCGCGGTCGACGAGGGTGGCGGCGGCCTGGGCGGTCAGGCGCAGCGAGAAGAGCTTCTGGCTGACCGCGTCGTGCAGCTCGTGGGCAAGGCGGGAGCGCTCCTCGGCGATGGTCAGCTCGCGGCTGCGCTCGTAGAGGCGGGCGTTGGTGAGGGCGATCGCGGCGTGCTGGGCGAGGATGCCGAGCAGTTCCTCGTCGTCCTCGGTGAAGCCGCAGCCGCCGCCGGGCCGGGGGTGGTTCTTGTTGGCGAGGAAGAGGGCGCCGATGACCTCGTCCCCGTCGCGGATGGGCAGGCCGAGGAAGTCGGCCAGGTCGGGGTGGGCCTCGGGCCAGCCCTCGAAGCGGGGGTCCTGGCGGACGTCGGCGAGGCGCTGCGGCCGGGCCTCGCTGAGCATGGCGGCGAGGATGCCGTGCTGGCGGGGCAGAGGGCCGATGGCCTTCCACTGGGCCTCGGTGACCCCGTCGACGACGAACTGGGCGAAGCCGCCGTGGTCGTCGGGGACGCCGAGGGCGGCGTACTGGGCGTCGAGCAGTTCGCGGGCCGAGGCGACGATCGTCCCGAGGACGTCGCGCACCTCCAGGTGCCTGCTCATGGCCAGCAGCGCGGAACTCACCGCGGCGAGGCCGGACCGGGGGCCGTGACTCATGACCTCACGGTACCGGCGGGGGGTGGGCCGCGGATCGGGCCGACGGGGGCCGCCGGGCCGTGCCGCGGACCTAGGCCGTTGGTCCCGCGCCCCCTCCTCCAGCACGCGCGAAGGGGGTCCCCGCCGTCGTGAGAAGACGTCCCCGCCGTCGTAAGAGGACGTCCGCCGTCGTGAGAAGACGTCCCCGCCGTCGTGCCGTAGAGACGCCCCCGCCCTCCGTAGAGACCTTCCCCGCCCTCCGTAGAGACGTCCCCGCCCTCTATATGAGGACGCTCCTTCCCTCTATGGACCCCCTATGGGAGAGGGCCTCCAGGAGGACGCCTCCGGGCCCGGGGAGTACGCCTGCGCCGGACGCCCGTTTCCCCTCACCCATCGCATTGCTCCAGCAACCGAGGGTGAGGTCCACATGGGCGGGATGTGAGCCCGCGCATAGGGTGCACGTCACGTACGAAGGGGAGTAGGAGGACGACTCGTCCGTTTTGAGCGGGGCGGATGGTCCAATCTGTCCTGATTCGCCCTTCCCTGATCCACTACCCGGGATCGTACGTCACACCTTTGCCACGGCATTTTGCGGCCGCTAAGAATGGCTCTCGTCGCTCAGCGCCGTGGGTTCTCCCCCGCGGCGTTTGCACCGGAATCACCCCCCTGTCCCCACCGGACGAGAGCGACCTCCGCGCTAACGAAGAGGTCTATCCCGCCATGTCGAAGAACATCCTCAACCGTGTCCGTGACCGTGCCGAGCAGGTTCGCAACCGTGCCGAGACGGTGCGCAACCGGGCCGAGACGGTCGTCCGCAACCGGGCCGAGAGCCTGAGCCTGAACCTCAGCCTGAACCGCACCCAGAAGATCGCGATCGCCGGTGTGGGTACGCTCAGCGCCGCCGCCGTCGCGTTCGCCGCGGTCCCGGCGAGCGGGCAGACGAGCACGAGCGAGGCCGCTCCCACGGCGAAGGTGGCGTACAGCAAGGAGCAGATCAAGGACGTCGAGGCCGGCATCACCGGTCAGCTCGCCGGCGCGAGCCAGAAGGCCGCCTCCGTCGAGGCGAAGCAGGAGGCCGCGAAGAAGTCCGCCGCGGCCGAGAAGAAGGCGTCCGCCGAGTCCGCCGCGAAGAAGCGCGCGGCCGGTAAGAGCACGACTCGCTCCGCCCCGCGCTCGCAGGTCCAGGAGGTCGCCGGCAAGAGCTACACCAACAACCTCGACGGCTGGATTCGTGAGTCCCTGGACATCATGAAGGCCAAGGGCATACCCGGCAGCTACCACGGCCTGCACAAGAACATCATCCGCGAGTCCTCCGGCAACCCGAAGGCCATCAACGACTGGGACATCAACGCCATCAACGGCATCCCGTCCAAGGGCCTGCTCCAGGTGATCCCGCCGACGTTCGCCGCGTACCACGTCAAGGGCACCTCCATGGACATCTACGACCCGGTCGCCAACATCACCGCCGCCGCCAACTACGCGGCCGACAAGTACGGCACGATCGACAACGTCAACAGCGCGTACTGAGGACGGCGCGGACCTCTCCCCGCTGACGTACGCGACCGTGCACCGAACGCCGAAGGGCGGCACCCTCCTGACGGGGTGCCGCCCTTCGGGGCCGTTCGGCCCAGGGTCACTTCCGCATGACCTCGGGTTCGTGGCGGCGCAGGAAGCGGGCCACGAAGAAGCCGCAGACCACCCCGAGGGCGATCAGCGCGGCCATGTCCAGGCCCCAGGCGCCCGCCGAGTGGTCCCACAGCGGGTCCGTGCCGGCGCCCGGCTCGGGCGGGCTGATCTTGTTGAAGTCCAGCGTGGCACCGGCCGCGGCCACCGCCCAGCGCGAGGGCATCAGGTACGAGAACTCGTTGACGCCGACCGTGCCGTGCAGCGTGAAGAGGCATCCGGTGAACACGACCTGAATGATCGCGAACATCACCAGCAGCGGCATGGTCTTCTCGGCCGTCTTCACCAGCGACGAGATGACCAGGCCGAACATCATCGAGGTGAAGCCCAGCGCCATGATCGGCAGGCACATCTCGACCAGCGTGGCGCCGCCCAGGATCAGTCCCTCGGAGGGCAGCTCACGGCTGGAGAAGCCGATCACGCCGACCATCAGGCCCTGGAACATGGTGATCATGCCGAGCACGAACACCTTCGACATCAGGTACGCGGAGCGTGACAGGCCCGTCGCGCGCTCCCGCTCGTAGATGACCCGTTCCTTGATCAGCTCGCGGACGGAGTTGGCCGCGCCGGCGAAGCAGGCGCCGACCGCGAGGATCAGCAGGACCGTGGTGGCGGTGCCGTTCGGGACGAGGCGGCCGGTCTGCGGGTTGACCGGGTTGGGCAGCAGTCCCCGGTCGGAGTTGATCAGCAGGCTCACCGCGCCGAGCACGGCGGGCAGGATCACCATCAGGCCGAGGAAGCCCTTGTCGGAGGCGATCACCGACACGTAGCGGCGCACCAGCGTGACGAACTGCGACATCCAGCCCTGCGGCTTCGGCGGCTTCATCGCCTGCATCGGCGCCACCGTGACCGGCTGCGGCGCGACGGCGTCGACCTCGGCGGCGTACATCTGGTAGTGCTGCGAGCCCTTCCAGCGGCCCGCCCAGTCGTAGTCGCGGTAGCTCTCGAAGGCGGAGAAGACGTCGGCCCAGGTCTCGTAGCCGAAGAAGTTCAGCGCCTCCTCGGGCGGGCCGAAGTAGGCGACCGCACCGCCCGGCGCCATGACCAGCAGCTTGTTGCAGAGCGCCAGCTCGGCCACCGAGTGCGTGACGACGAGGACCGTACGGCCGTCGTCGGCCAGCTCCCGCAGCAGCTTCATGACGTCGCGGTCCATGCCCGGGTCGAGGCCGGAGGTCGGCTCGTCCAGGAAGATCAGCGACGGCTTGGTGAGCAGCTCCAGGGCGACCGAGACGCGCTTGCGCTGGCCGCCGGAGAGCGACGTGACCTTCTTGTCCTTGTGGACGTCGAGCTTCAGCTCGCGCAGCACCTCGTCGATGCGGGCGTCGCGCTCGGCGGCCGTGGTGTCGGCGGGGAAGCGCAGCTTGGCCGCGTACTTCAGGGCCTTCTTGACCGTGAGTTCCTTGTGCAGGATGTCTTCCTGCGGAACCAGGCCGATGCGCTGGCGCAGCTCGGCGAACTGCTTGTACAGGTCCCGGTTGTCGTAGAGGACCTCGCCGCGGTCGGCGGGCCGGTAGCCGGTGAGTGCCTTGAGCAGGGTCGACTTGCCGGAGCCGGAGGGGCCGATGACGCCGATCAGCGACTTCTCGGGGGCGCCGAAGGAGACGTCCCGGAGGATCTGCTTGCCGCCGTCGACCGTGACCGTCAGGTGGCGGGCGGAGAAGGACACCTCGCCGGTGTCGACGAACTCCTCCAGCCGGTCGCCGACGATGCGGAACGTCGAGTGGCCGACGCCCACGATGTCGGGCGGGCCCAGCGTCTGGGTGCCGCCCTTGGGGATCGGCTGGCCGTTGACGTAGGTGCCGTTGTGCGAACCGAGGTCGCGGATCTCCATGCGGCCGTCGGGCGTCGCGCGGAACTCGGCGTGGTTGCGGGAGACCTGGAGGTCGGAGACGACCAGGTCGTTCTCCAGGGCACGGCCGATGCGCATGACCCGGCCCAGCGACAACTGGTGGAACGTGGTCGGGCTGCGGTCGCCGTACGCCGGTGCCCCCTGCGCCGCTCCCCCGTGCCCCTGCTGGTGCGGGACGTGCGGCGCGGTCTGCTGCCGCGGCGGCTCGTGCCCCGGCTGCTGCTGCGCCGGGGGCGTCGTCTGCGGCTGCGGCGTCCAGCCGTCGGCGCCCTGACCGGCGTACGGCTGCTGCGACGCTCCGCCCTGCGGGGTGCCGACCGGGGAGTGCGCGCCGGTCAGCGTGACGCGCGGACCGTCGGTCGCGTTGCCCAGGTTCACCACCGAGCCGTCGCCCAGCTCCGTGCTCTGGACGCGCTGCCCGTGCACGAAGGTGCCGTTGGTGCTGCCGTGGTCCTCGATGACCCAGGTCCGGCCGTCGAAGCGGACCGTGGCGTGCCGCCAGGAGACTCTCGCGTCGTCGAAGACGACCTCCCCCTGCGGATCGCGTCCGAGCGCGTAAGACCGGGACGGATCGAGCGTCCAGGTCCGTCCTTGAGATTCCAGTACGAGTTCCGGCACTCCACGCCCCACTGAGTTGTCCCCCGAATTTGCCCCCGTCGCGGGGAGTCTAGGGATGTCGAACATCGGTGGGCACTATTTCAGGCTCGGCCCCCTGACCGAAAGCCGGGCCTTGCGAAAACCGTACGGATGGTACTGGCGCGGGACCCGGCGGGGGCGGAACCGGGCGGGTGCGAGGAGGGTCCCAGGCAGGTGCGAGGCAGGTCCGGAGCGGGTCCGAGGCGGGTCCGAGGCAGGTCCGGGGCAGGTCCGAGGCAGGTCCGCGAGGCGGATGCCGGGGGCGGTGTTCGACACCCGGCGACGGCTTCCCGGGGGCCGGAGAGGCACCGGACGGGGACCGGACTGGCACCGGACTGGCACCGGACTGGGACCGGACGGGCCTGAGTGGACAGGGGACGGACCCGGGCGTCCCGGGCGTCCGCGCGGCCCCGGCCGGAGCCGCCCGCTCCGTGTCCGTCAGGCGGACCTCGCAGGCGGGAGGCACCGGGTGCCGGATACGGTGGGAACACCATGAGCGCTTCGCAGACCTCTGACGTTCCCACGCTTCTCGTCAAGATCTTCGGCAAGGACCGGCCCGGCATCACGGCCGGTCTGTTCGACACCCTCGCCGCCTACTCCGTCGACGTGGTCGACATCGAGCAGGTCGTCACCCGTGGCCGTATCGTGCTGTGCGCGCTCGTGACCGAGCCGCCCCAGGGGCTGGAAGGCGACCTCCGGGCGACCGTCCACAGTTGGGCGGAGTCACTGAAGCTCCAGGCCGAGATCATCTCCGGCATCGGCGACAACCGGCCCCGCGGCCTGGGCCGCTCCCTGGTCACCGTGCTCGGACACCCGCTCACCGCCGAGGCGGCGGCAGCCATAGCGGCCCGGATCACCGGGGCCTCCGGCAACATCGACCGCATCTTCCGCCTGGCGAAGTACCCCGTCACCGCCGTCGAGTTCGCCGTCTCCGGCGTGGAGACCGAGACGCTGCGCACCGCGCTGGCCACCGAGGCCGCGGCGCTCGGCGTGGACGTCGCGGTCGTCGGCGCCGGACTCCAGCGGCGGGCCCAGCGCCTGGTCGTGATGGACGTCGACTCCACCCTGATCCAGGACGAGGTGATCGAGCTCTTCGCCGCGCACGCCGGCTGCGAGGACAAGGTCGCCGAGGTGACGGCGGCGGCGATGCGCGGGGAGCTGGACTTCGAGCAGTCCCTGCACGCGCGCGTGGCGCTCCTCGAAGGGCTGGACGCCTCCGTGGTCGAGAAGGTGCGCGGCGAGGTGCGGCTGACGCCGGGCGCCCGCACCCTGATCCGCACGCTGAAGCGACTCGGCTACCAGGTCGGGGTGGTCTCCGGCGGGTTCACGCAGGTCACCGACGACCTGAAGGAACGGCTCGGACTGGACTTCGCGCAGGCCAACACCTTGGAGATCGTCGACGGGCGGCTGACCGGCCGGGTCACCGGCGAGATCGTCGACCGCGCGGGCAAGGCCCGGCTGCTGCGCCGCTTCGCCGCCGAGGCGGGGGTCCCGCTGTCGCAGACGGTGGCGATCGGTGACGGCGCCAACGACCTGGACATGCTGAACGCGGCCGGGCTCGGCGTCGCCTTCAACGCCAAGCCGGTGGTGCGCCAGGCCGCCTACACCGCGGTGAACGTGCCCTTCCTGGACACCGTGCTCTACCTGCTGGGCATCACCCGCGAGGAGGTCGAGGCGGCGGACACCGTCGACCCCGACCAGGGCTAGGGCCGCTGGGGGCGCGGGCCCGTGCGACCGCGGACCCGTGTGACCGCGGACTGTGTGACCGGCGGGTGACCAGCCCCGCGTGACCGGCAGGGTGACCGTTCCGTGTGACCGGCCGGCCCCGTGACCGGCAGTGACCGGCCCCATGACCGGCCGGTGTGATCGCCCCGTGACCGGCCCCGTCCGCTGTGCGTACGGCCGAGGGCCCGGTGCCGGGTGGTTTCTCCCCGGGCACCGGGCCCTCGGCGCGGCTGTGGACGGCCGGTGCTCAGTCGGTCGGCGTCCAGTAGTCGGCCAGCGTGGCCACGCCGGGCTCCACGGACTTCCAGGACCCGGTGAAGGTCAGCACCGCGAACGCCGCGGTCGGGAAGCCGCGCCGGTTCATGTGCTCACGGGCCTCGTCCTCGGCGTCGCCGGCCAGGATCTCGGCGAGCCCCTGCATCCCCGGGTTGTGCCCGATCACCAGCACGTTGCGCAGGTCGTCGGGGGTCTCGTTGAGCACGGCGATCAGCTCGCCGGGGGTGGCCTCGTAGATGCGCTCCTCGTAGACCGTTTTCGGCCGCCGCGGGAACTCGTGGACGGCGAGCTTCCAGGTCTCGCGCGTGCGGTGCGCGGTGGAGCACAGGGCCTGGTCGAAGGAGATGCCGGTGTCCGCCAGCCGGCGCCCGGCCTCCGCGGCCTCCTTGCGTCCCCGTTCGGCGAGCGGCCGCTCGTGGTCGCTCATCTGGGGCCAGTCGGCTTTCGCATGCCGGAAGAGTGTGATCCTGCGGGGTTCTGCGACGCTCATGCACCCCAGCTTCGCATGAAACAGGCCATGGGGCGCAGGGAGTTGACATGCGGGTTCACCGGACCGGGGCCGGTCGCGGCGCCCGGCCCGCCCGGGGTGCGGCGGGGGTCAGCGGAGGGTGAGGTGCCGGGCCCAGTCCAGGAAGTGGGCGAGGACCGGTTCGCCGGCGGCGGCTCGGGCCTGCGACGGGTTGAGCATCATCAGCAGCAGGACGAGGAAGGTGAGCACGGGCAGGGCCAGCGCCCACCAGGGCAGCCGTGTCCCGGCGCCGCCCCGGGCGGCCTGCCGGGGCCGGGGGTACAGAGGGGCCGACATGAGTGCCTCCGGTGTCTTCGGGCGTCCTGGCGCGTGCCGCGCGTACCGCTCTTCTCGCGGTACGTATCGACGCTACGGAACGCACGGGCCCCGGCCCATCCGGTGATCCACCCACTCGACCCTGAGCCTGGCCCCCTAGGGGATGGGGGGCCAGCCCTACCCCGGACCCCGAGGGAACGATTCACCCGCAGGCAGGGCCGGAGGCGGCAGGCCGGCCGTACGGTCCCCCGGAAGGTCAGGGGGAGACGATCGTGGCGATGATGCCGATGACCACGAAGATCGCAAGGAAGCCGCCGAAGACGAGCAGCATCTTCTTCTGGCCGTTCGGGGGGTTCGGATCGAGCATGCCGCCAGTCTCCCATCTCCCCCCGCGCGACCGGTCCGGGGGGCCGCCTTCACCGTGCGATGGGCGGGCGGGCCGGGTCAGCGGGTCGCCTCGTCCTCCACCGTACGGTTGCGGCCGGCCAGGACGCCGAAGAGCATCTGCGGCACCATCAACGCGGCCATCAGCGCGAGCGGCAGGCCCCAGCCGCCGCTGTGCTGGTAGAGGACGCCCACCAGGAGCGGGCCGGGGATGGAGATCAGGTAGCCGGTGCTCTGCGCGAACGCCGAGAGCTGGGCGACGCCCGCGCCGGTCCGGGCCCGCATGCCGACCATGGTCAGGGCCAGCGGGAAGGCGCAGTTGGCGACGCCGAGGAGCAGGGCCCAGGCCCACGCGCCGGCCGCCGGGGCCAGGTACATCCCGGTGTAGCCGGCGAGTCCGCACACGCCCAGCAGCACCACGATGGGGCCCTGGTGGGGCAGGCGCGAGGCCACCCTCGGGATGACGAAGGCCAGCGGCACGCCCATCACCATGATCACGGCGAGGAGCAGTCCGGCGGTGCCGGCGGGGACCCCCGCGTCCCGGTAGACCTGCGCCATCCAGCCCATGGTGATGTAGGCGGCGGTGGCCTGGAGGCCGAAGAAGCCGGCAAGCGCCCAGGCCGTGCCGCTGCGGGCGATCCGCAGCACCGGCACCTCGGCGGCCGGCCCCTCCCCGGCCTCTGGAGCGGGACGTACGGCGGAGGGCTCGCGGGCGGAGCGCGCCGCGGAGGGCTCGGGGGCGGACTCCGGCCGGGCGGAGCCGCCGCCGCGTTCCCGGACGAAGGGCAGCCAGGGCAGGACGGCGGCCACGCCGAGGACCGCCCACACCGCGAGGCCGGGGCGCCAGCCGCCGCCCATCCAGCCGGTCAGCGGCACGGTGACCGCGGCGGCGGCCGAGGTGCCGCAGGCCAGGGCCATCGAGTACAGGCCGGTCATGGTGCCGACGCGGTCGGGGAAGTAACGCTTGACGATGACCGGCATCAGGACGTTGCTGACCGCGATGCCCATCAGCGCGAGGGCGGTGGCCGCCAGGAAACCGGCGGTGCCGCCGGCGTAGGGCCGGATCGCCAGACCGGCGGCGATGGCGGCCATGCCGAGGCAGACCACCGCGCCGGGTCCGAAGCGGCGGGCCAGCCGCGGGGCGGCGACACCGAAGACGGCGAAGCACAGCGCGGGCACGGAGGTGAGCAGTCCGGCCACGCTGCCGCTCATGCCGAGCCCGACGCGGACCTCCTCCAGGAGGGCGCCGAGGCTGGTGATGGCCGGACGCAGGTTGAGCGCGGCCAGCACGATGCCGACGATGAGCAGCCGGGTCGTCCAGCGCGTCCACGCGGGTGCGGCGCTCCCCGCCGGGCCGCTGGGCCCGTCGGGTACCCGGGCACCGGGCTCGGCCGGGGTGCCGGCGGTGGTGGAGTGCAGCGTCCGGGTTTCCTCACTGGCCATGGGACCCATCATAGAATCATGGGATGATTGGTTGTCCACTGCGCTCAGGCGCCGTCCGGACCCGTTGCGAAGATCCGTTGCGCAGACCCGTTGCGAAGAACCGTTGCGAAGGTGAGTCATGACTCTGGCCCATCCCCGTCGTGCCGCCCTGTCCGAGCAGGTCATCGCGATGCTGCGGCAGCAGATCGCCTCCGGCGAGTGGCCCGTCGGCTCCCGCATCCCGACCGAGCCGGAGCTGGTCGGGCAACTGGGTGTGGCACGGAACACGGTCCGGGAAGCGGTCCGCGCGCTCGCCCACAACGGCCTCCTGGACATCCGGCAGGGCTCCGGCACGTACGTCGCGGCCACCAGCGAACTGGCGGGCGTGATGCACCGCCGGTTCGCGGACGCCGACCCCCGGCACGTCGCCGAACTGCGCTCGACGCTGGAGTCGGCCGCCGCCCGGCTCGCCGCCCGGCGGCGCACCGAGAAGGACCTCAGGCAGCTCGACGCGCTGATGGTGAGCCGCGAGGAGGCGTGGAGGTCGGGTGACACCGAGGCGTTCGTGACGGCGGACGCGACCTTCCACCTGGCCGTGGTGGCCGCGTCCCACAACGACGTGCTGACCGCGCTGTACGCGGACCTCGGCGAGGTGATGCGGCAGTGGCTGCGGGACGACATCGGCGAGGAGATGACGCCGGAGACCCACATGGACCACACGCGGCTGGTCGAGGCGATCCGCTCGGGGGACGCGGGGACGGCGGAGACGGAGGCGGCGGGGTACCCGTTCGTGTGCCGGCCGGGGCGGGTCAGCGCGCCGGTTCGTGAGTGATCCAGGCGGATTCGACCTCCTTCCAGCAGCGTCCGGTGAGTTTGACGGTGCGGCTGGGGGCGGCCTCCGCCGGGGTGCCGTCGGTGTCGACGTCCCACCAGCGGGCGCACTCGACGTGGAGCGAGACGCGGTCCGGCACGGGGTACGGGTTGTGGCAGTAGGCGGTGACCTGGGACCCGTCGACACGGACCCGGCACTCGGCGCCGGACGGGCGCGTCGGGGCCGGGGACGTCCGGGAGCCGTCCCGCTCGGGGTGCGCGGGGGTCACGGGGTGTACGGAGGTCATGCGGTGTACGGAGGTCATGCGGTGTACGCGGGTCACGGGGGCGGCGGCGTGCACGGGGTGCGACAGGACCGCGAGGCAGACGACGGCGAGGGCCGCTGAGGCCGGGCGGTGGGGAAAGCCGCACAAGGGGACCTCCTCGGCCAGGCTGGGGAGGGGGGAAGCGCGCGGGGGGAGTCCGGACTCCAGCCTGCGCCGGGCACGCCCCGCCCGCCCGGCCGGCTGCGCCGCTCGGGTGAACGCCCAGGCCCCGCGCGGCCCGGGGGCGGCCCGGAGGCGGTCTCGTAGCGGCCCCGGACGGCCTCGGACGGCCTCGGGCGCATGGAGGGGAACGCCGAGGGCCCGCGTCCCGGTCGGACGCGGGCCCCAAAGGCGGGTCGGTCAGGCGCCGATGGCGTGCAGACCGCCGTCGACGTGGACGATCTCGCCCGTCGTCTTCGGGAACCAGTCGCTCAGCAGGGCGACGATGCCGCGGCCGGCCGGCTCCGGGTCCTTCAGGTCCCACTCCAGGGGGGAGCGGGTGTCCCAGACGGAGGCCAGCTCGCTGAAGCCCGGGATGGACTTGGCGGCCATGGAGCCGAGCGGGCCGGCGGAGACGAGGTTGCAGCGGATGTTCTGCTTGCCGAGGTCGCGGGCCATGTAGCGGCTGGTGGCCTCCAGGGCGGCCTTGGCCGGGCCCATCCAGTCGTACTGCGGCCAGGCGAACTGGGCGTCGAAGGTGAGGCCGACGACCGAGCCGCCGTTCTGCATCAGCGGCAGGCAGGCCATGGTCAGCGACTTCAGGGAGTACGCCGAGACGTGCATGGCCGTGGCGACCGACTCGAAGGGCGTGTTCAGGAAGTTGCCGCCGAGCGCGTCCTGTGGCGCGAAGCCGATGGAGTGCACGACGCCGTCGAGGCCGCCCAGCTCCTCGCCGACCACGTCGGCCAGGCGTGCGAGGTGCTCGTCGTTGGTGACGTCCAGCTCGATGACCTTGGTGGGCTTGGGCAGCTTCTTGGCGATGCGCTCGGTCAGCGTGGGCCGCGGGAAGGCGGTAAGGATGATCTCGGCGCCCTGCTCCTGGGCCAGCTTGGCCGTGTGGAAGGCGATGGAGGCCTCCGTCAGCACACCGGTGATCAGGATGCGCTTGCCTTCGAGAATTCCGCTCATGGTGATCAGTGACCCATTCCCAGTCCGCCGTCAACGGGGATGACGGCTCCAGTGATGTACGAGGCGTCGTCCGAGGCGAGGAACCGCACCGTCGCGGCGATCTCCTCCGGCTGCGCGTACCGGCCGAGCGGCACCTGCGAGACGATGCCCGCGCGCTGCTCGTCGGTGAGGACCTTGGTCATGTCGGTGTCGACGAAGCCGGGCGCGACGACGTTGAAGGTGATGTTGCGCGAGCCCAGCTCACGGGCGAGGGAGCGCGCGAAGCCGACCAGGGCGGCCTTGGAGGCGGCGTAGTTCGCCTGCCCCGCGGAGCCGAGCAGCCCGACGACCGAGGAGATGAGGACGACGCGGCCCTTCTTGGCGCGCAGCATGGCGCGGTTGGCGCGCTTGACGACGCGGAAGGTGCCGGTGAGGTTGGTGTCGACGACGGAGGTGAAGTCCTCCTCGGACATGCGCATCAGGAGCTGGTCCTTGGTGACGCCGGCGTTGGCGATCAGCACCTCGACGGGACCGTGCGCTTCCTCGATCTCCTTGTAGGCACGCTCCACCTGCTCGCTGTCGGTGATGTCGCACCTGACGGCGAGGCAGCCCAGTTCCTTGAGGACGGCCGGCGGCTCCCCCGAGCGGTACGTGATCGCAACCTTGTCGCCGGCGTCGGCGAACGCGCGGGCGATGGCGAGGCCGATGCCCCGGTTGCCTCCGGTGACGAGAACCGAGCGGCTCATCGGATCACCCTTTCCCTAGCTGGTACTCCGCCCGAGCACCCGGATGACCAGTGGCGACGACAGGCGGCTTCCTCGAAAACCTATCGGTCCCCGCCCCGTCCCGGAGAATCGGGCACCCACAGTGGCACACCGGACAGACTGTCGGGTCCCTACAGAAGGGGCCCTCGGACCGCGCACTCGGCCCATACGATTTTGCCCGGACCCGTCCGGCCGGTCACGCCCCAGCGGTCGGCGACGGCCTCGACGAGGAGGAGACCTCTTCCGCCGTCGGCCACCTCGGGGTGGCCCGCCGGTTCGGGGGGTTCCGGGTGCGCCGGGTGGGTGTCGGACACCTCGACGCGGACGACTCCCACCGTCCGGTCGTACGTGAGCCGCAACTCGAAGTCGCGCCCCGGGACGCGGCCGTGGAGAACCGCGTTGGCAGCGAGTTCGGCCACGACGAGGGTGACGGTGTCGGAGACCGGGCTGCCGTAGGGCAGGTGCCACAGGTCGAGCCGGTGAGTGGCGAGTCTGCGGGCGAGACGCGCGCCCCGGCGCGTGGCGGAGAACCGCTGGGCGAACACACTTACGGTAACGGCCTCTTGGGCCCGTGGTGCTGGCATGCGCCCAGCGTTCCGGCACGCCACCCGCCCCCGACAGGGACGACGCCCATACAAGCGCGGCTGTATCGGTGCACACTCTGGACTGGGTGGGTAACTCCCCGTGACCATGGGCGGTTCGGGCGGGGTTGGGTGAGGCGTGAGAACGCGAACACGGGAGGCACGCGGCGATGAGGGTGGACCACGGCGGAGGCGGCGGCACCAACGGCACGGAGACGGAGCTCTCCGACAGTCTCAAGACCTTCGGTGCGGTCCTCAAGGCGCTGCGCGAGGAATCACGCCTGACCCAGGAGGAGTTCGCGCTGCGGGTGCGGTACTCGGCCGCGTACGTCGCCAAGATCGAGCAGGGGAAGCGGTTCCCTCCGGCGGACCTGCCCGCACGGGCGGAGGAAGTCCTCGGACCGGTCGCGCTCAAGGTCCTCACGGCAGCGGCGAAGAGCCTGACGCGGAGGGCGGTATTGGCGTCCTGGTTTCGGCAGTGGGCTGAGATCGAGGAGGATGCGGTCTCTCTGTACGCGTACGAGTGCCGGGCGATTCCAGGGCTGCTGCAACCTGAGACATACATCCGGGCAATCTTCGACCGACGGCTGCCGCCTGCGTCCGAGGAGCAGATCGAACGTGAGGTCGCGTCTCGGCTGGACAGGCAACAGCTCGTCTCCGCCAACCAGAACACCGCGTTCAGCTTCGTCATCGAAGAGAGCGTCGTAGCCCGGCGCATGGGAGGGCGCGATGTCACGAGGCGAGTCATCGATCGTCTTCTCGAGATGAGCGCGCGGCGCAACGTCGAGATCCAGATCATGGCCACCGTCCAGGAGGATCACTGCGGCATCGATGGTCAGATGTACCTCGCGGAGACAACTGGTCATCAGTGGCTCGGCTACACCGAGGGCCAGCGGTCAAGCAGCCTGATCTCCGCTCCCGAGGATGTAAGTGTGCTGCTCCAGCGCTACGGCAAGCTCCGTTCCCAAGCCCTGGACTGTCGGGCTACCGTGATGCTGCTGGAACAGATGCGAGGAGCGCTATGACTACCGTCTACGAGCTGAGCTGGTTCAAGAGCAGCTACAGCGGCAGCGAGAACGACAACTGCGTCGAGGTCGCCGTGCGCCCCGAGGTCGTCCACGTCCGCGACTCCAAGGACAAGCGCATCCGCCCACTCGCCGTCACGCCGACCGCCTGGACGGCGTTCACGGCACTCGCGGCCGACTCGTCCCCGGACGACTGAGTCCACGTCGTAGGACGCTCACAGGCCGACCCTGAGTCGTATGGCCACCGTGGACCCGCCGAGGGAGATGCAAGGAGCGCTATGAGCACCGAACCGGCCTGGTTCAAGAGCAGCTACAGCGGAAGTGGCGGCGGCAACTGCGTCGAGGTCGCCGTGCGCCCCGAGGTCGTCCACGTCCGCGACTCCAAGGACAAGCGCATCCGCCCACTCGCCGTCACGCCGACCGCCTGGACGGCGTTCACTGCACTCGCGGGCAACTCGTCCCCGAACGACTGAGTCCACGTCGTAGGGACGCTCACGGGCGGGCACGGGGTCGGTCCCGTGCCCGCCCGTCGGTCCGCGCACGCCGGGCCGTCCGTCGCCGTCCTCGCGGCTTCCGTGAGCCCGATGGGTGAGACGTGGTTCACTGCCTTCGACGGTCGTCCCAGGCCCCCGAAGGGATCTCCCCCGTGCCGCACAGCATCGACGAAGCCTTCACGGCACTCCCCCTGCGCGCCCTCGCCGACGCCGCCCTCGCGCGGGCGCGTTCGCTCGGCGCGTCGCACGCGGACTTCCGGCTGGAGCGGGTGCGCAGCGCCTCCTGGCGGCTGAGGGACGCCAGGCCCGCCGGGTCCTCCGACAGCACCGACCTGGGATACGCGGTGCGGGTCGTGCACGAGGGCGCGTGGGGCTTCGCCGCGGGCGTGGACCTCACCCTGGACGCCGCCGCCAAGGTCGCCTCGCAGGCGGTGGCGATGGCGCGGCTCTCCGCCCGGGTCATCAAGGCGGCCGGGCCGGACGCCGCCCCCGCCACGCCGCACGGGCGGTGGGGGTACGTGGAGCTGGCCGACGAGCCGGTGCACGCCGACCGGACGTGGGTCTCCTCGTACGAGACCGATCCCTTCGACGTGCCGGGCGAGGAGAAGGCGGGGCTGCTGGCCGAGTTCAGCGGGCGGCTGCTCGCCGCGGACGGGGTGGACCACGTGGACGCCTCGCTGCTCACCGTGCGCGAGAACAAGTTCTACGCGGACACCGCGGGGACGGTGACCACGCAGCAGCGGGTCCGGCTGCATCCGGTGCTGACGGCCGTGTCGGTGGACGGGGCCGGCGGCGAGTTCGACTCGATGCGCACCCTCGCGCCCCCGGTCGGGCGGGGCTGGGAGTACCTCACCGGCACCGGCTGGGACTGGGACGCGGAGCTGGCGGAGCTGCCGGAGCTGCTGGCCGAGAAGATGCGGGCGCCGAGCGTCGAGGCCGGGCGGTACGACCTGGTCGTCGACCCGTCCAACCTGTGGCTGACCATCCACGAGTCGGTCGGCCACGCCACCGAGCTGGACCGCGCCCTCGGCTACGAGGCGGCGTACGCGGGCACCTCCTTCGCCACCTTCGACCAACTGGGCGCCCTGCGCTACGGCTCGGAGTTGATGAACGTCACCGGCGACCGCACCGCCGAACACGGACTGGCGACCGTCGGCTACGACGACGAGGGCGTCGAGGCGCAGTCCTGGGACCTGGTGCGCGACGGCACGCTCGTGGGCTACCAGCTCGACCGGCGGATCGCCCGCCTGACCGGGTTCGAGCGGTCCAACGGGTGCGCCTTCGCCGACTCCCCCGCGCACGTGCCGGTGCAGCGCATGGCCAACGTCTCGCTGCTGCCCGATCCGGGCGGGCTGTCCACCGAGGACCTGATCGGGGGCGTGGAGCGGGGCATCTACGTGGTCGGGGACCGCTCGTGGTCCATCGACATGCAGCGGTACAACTTCCAGTTCACCGGGCAGCGGTTCTTCCGGATCGAGAACGGGCGGCTGGCCGGCCAGGTGCGGGACGTGGCGTACCAGGCGAGCACCACCGACTTCTGGGGTTCCCTGGCGGCCGTCGGCGGTCCGCAGACCTATGTCCTGGGCGGCGCCTTCAACTGCGGCAAGGCCCAGCCGGGGCAGGTGGCGGCGGTGTCGCACGGCTGCCCGTCCGCCCTCTTCAAGGGCGTCACCATTCTGAACACCACGCAGGAGGCCGGCCGATGAGCGCGCGTACCGACAAGCCGCACGAGGTCGTCGAACGGGCGCTGGACCTCTCCCGGGCCGACGGGTGCGTCGTCCTCGCCGAGGAGCACTCCACCGCCAACCTGCGCTGGGCGGGCAACGCGCTCACCACCAACGGCGTCACGCGCGGGCGCACGCTCACGGTCGTCGCCACCGTCGACGGCCGGGAGGGCACCGCGTCCGGCGTGGTGTCGCGGTCCGCCGTGACCGCCGACGACCTGGAGCCGCTGGTGCGGGCCGCGGAGGAGGCCGCGCGGAGCGCCGGGCCCGCGGAGGACGCGGGTCCGCTGGTCCGGGACGTGCCGGTGTCCGCGGAGTTCACGCAGGGGCCGGCGGAGACGTCGTCGGCGGTGTTCGCGGAGTTCGCGCCGGCCCTCGGGGAGGCGTTCGCCCGCGCGCGGGCGGGCGGGCGCGAGCTGTACGGTTTCGCCCACCACGAGGTGTCCTCGACGTACCTGGGGACGTCGACGGGGCTGCGGCTGCGGCACGACCAGCCGAACGGGACGCTGGAGGTGAACGCCAAGTCGCCGGACCGGACCCGGTCGGCGTGGGCGGGCCGCGCCACCCGGGACTTCCGGGACGTCGACCCGGTCGCGCTCGACGCGGAGCTGGGCGTGCGCCTGGGCTGGGCGTCCCGGCGGGTGGAGCTGCCCGCGGGGCGCTACGAGACGCTGTTGCCGCCGACCGCCGTCGCCGACCTGCTGATCTACCAGATGTGGTCGTCCTCGGGCCGGGACGCGGCCGAGGGGCGCACCGTGTTCTCCCGGCCGGGCGGCGGCACGCGCGTGGGCGACCGGATCGCCGCCCTGCCGCTGACGCTGCGCGGCGACCCGCGGGAGCCGGGGCTGGAGAGCGCGCCCTTCGTGATCGCGCACTCCTCGGGCGGCGACCAGTCGGTCTTCGACAACGGGCTGCCGCTGGAGGCGACCGACTGGGTCCGCGACGGCGAGCTGGCCCATCTGTCGACGACCCGGCACGGGGCGGAGCTGACCGGGCTGCCGGTGCGCCCGCCGGTCGGGAACCTGGTGCTGGAGGGCGGCGACGACCGGTCGCTGGAGGAGATGGTCGCGGGGACCCGGCGCGGGCTGCTGCTGACCTGCCTGTGGTACATCCGTGAGGTGGACCCGGCGACGCTGCTGCTGACCGGGCTCACCCGGGACGGCGTCTACCTCGTCGAGGACGGCGAGGTGACGGGGGAGGTCAACAACTTCCGGTTCAACGAGTCGCCGGTGGACCTGCTGGGCCGGGCCACGGAGGCGGGGCGCACCGGCAGGACGCTGCCGCGGGAGTGGGCGGACTGGTTCACGCGGGCCGCGATGCCCCCGCTGCGGGTGCCCGACTTCAACATGAGCTCGGTCAGCCGGGGCGTATAACCTCGTAGGCACTGACCCAGGCCGTCCCCCGGACGGCCGCATGGGCACCGATTCGCAGTAGCGGCATCACCGAGGAGACGCGAGAACCGTGACGGACATCGTCGACGAGCTGAAGTGGCGCGGGCTGTTCGCCCAGTCCACCGACGAGGACGCCTTGCGCAAGGCGCTCGCGGACGGTCCCGTGACGTTCTATTGCGGTTTCGACCCGACCGCCCCCTCGTTGCACGTGGGGCACCTGGTGCAGGTGCTCACGGTGCGGCGGCTCCAGCAGGCCGGTCACCGGCCGCTGGCGCTGGTCGGCGGGGCGACGGGGCAGATCGGGGACCCGCGTCCGACGGCGGAGCGCACGCTGAACTCGCCGGAGACCGTGGCCGGCTGGGTGGAGCGGCTGCGCGGGCAGATCGAGCCGTTCCTGTCCTTCGAGGGCGAGAACGCGGCCGTGATGGTCAACAACCTCGACTGGACGCAGAACCTGTCCGCGATCGAGTTCCTGCGGGACATCGGCAAGCACTTCCGGGTCAACAAGATGCTGACCAAGGACTCCGTCGCCCGCCGGCTGGAGTCGTCCGAGGGCATCAGCTACACGGAGTTCAGCTACCAGCTCCTCCAGGCCATGGACTTCCTCCAGCTCTACCGGAGGTACGGCTGCGTGCTCCAGCAGGGCGGCAGCGACCAGTGGGGCAACCTCACGGCCGGCCTGGACCTGCTGCACCGGCTGGAGCCGGACGCCACCACGCACGCGTACGCGACGCCGCTGATGACGAAGGCGGACGGCACGAAGTTCGGCAAGACCGAGGGCGGCGCCGTCTGGCTCGACCCGGAGATGACGACGCCGTACGCCTTCTACCAGTTCTGGCTGAACGTGGACGACCGGGACATCTCGCGGTACATGCGCATCCTGTCCTTCCGGTCCCGCGCGGAGCTGGAGGAGCTGGAGAAGCAGACCGAGGAGCGTCCGCAGGCGCGGGCGGCGCAGCGGGCGCTGGCGGAGGAGCTGACCACGCTGGTGCACGGCGCGGAGCAGACGGCCGCCGTGATCGGCGCCTCGCGGGCGCTGTTCGGGCAGGGCGATCTCGCCGCGCTGGACGAGCGGACGCTGACGGCGGCCCTCTCCGAGCTGCCGCGCGCGCGGGTGGCGGAGTTCGCCCCGGTCGTGGACCTGTTCGCCGAGGTCGGCCTGGTGGCCAGCAAGTCCGCCGCGCGGCGCACCGTCAAGGAGGGCGGCGCGTACGTGAACAACGTGAAGGTGGCCGCCGAGGACGCGGTGCCCGGTCCGGATGACCTGCTGCACGGGCGGTGGCTCGTGCTGCGCCGCGGCAAGCGGAACCTGGCCGCGGTGGAGGTCGCCGCGGGCTGAGACACGCCGGAGGGGCGGTTCCGGTGCTCTCGGGCTCCGGGACCGCCCCTTCGGCGTGTCGCGTCGGTGTACCGGCGTGTCACCGCGGTCGCGTGTCCGTGCGCACGGCGTGTCGGCGGGGGCTCAGGCCCGTTCGCGGCGTCGCCTGCCGCGTACCGCCATGTAGAGCGCGTCGCCGACGGCGACGATGATGATGGCCGCCACGAGCTGGAACAGGTGCCGCCACCAGTCGATGCCGGAGGTGGCCGCCACACCGGCCGCTCGGGCGACCGCGTTGCCGACGATGGCGCCGAGCATGCCGAAGATGGTGATCAGCCACAGGGGGCTGTGCTGCTTCCCCGGAATGATCGCCTTGGCGATCAGGCCCAGCACGAAACCGACGATGATCGCCCACAACCAGCCCATGTCTGCCTCCTCATTTGGCTCACTCGGCTTGGCTCATTCGGCTCGGAGCACTACGGGAAGTCTCCGGTCGTACCGCGAACGGCGCATGCCGGGTACGGCCGGACGGGGTACGGCGCCACGGTGCCCGGCGTACGCGGGGCGGGCGGGCCGGGGCGACCCGGTCTCGTCGGCGCGGGAGGCGCGGCGTACCGTGGGGAGGGTCCGGGACCGGGACCCCGAGCGGTCGCGGACGGCAGCGGGGCGGGGAAGGACCGATGCGGGCGGTTGGTGGAATGTGATGCGGAAGCGGAATGGCGGCGGCGCCGAGGTGTTCCGGATCACCGGAGCCCGAGCGGGCCTCCAGGAGGATGTCCGCGCGCGGCAGCGCCGATATGTGATCTCCATGTCGATCAGGACGGTTTCGGTCATCCTCGCCGCGTGCCTGTGGGGTGTGGAACGGTACGTCGCGATCGTGGCCCTGGTGTTCGGCGCGGTCCTGCCGTACATCGCGGTGGTGATCGCCAACGCCGGGCGGGAGAACGCGCCGGGGCTGCCGTCGACGTTCGTGACCGCGCCCACGCGCACGATGATCACCACTCCCGAGTCCGGCGAGGACGGGGCGGAATCCGACGCGGAGGACGGGGCGAAGGCCCCCACCGCCGGGGCGGCACACGAGCCGCACGGCCGTCCGTGACGGTCCGGCCCGGCGGGGCGGGCGTCGATTCCACGCCAGCGCCGCGGGCGGCTCAGATCAATCGTGTTGTTCCGGTGCCGGGCGGCGGGGGACCCGTGACATACTTCGTAGGCGCTCCGCATCCCCCGTCGGAGCGACGGACCGACGCCGGGCAGCTCCCCCCGTGGCTGCTCGGCGTCGCCTTTTCCGCGGCCGGGTGCCGCGCCCGTTCCGGGGGCTGTGAGACGAACCCGTGAGTGACGAGACGCTTCCGATCTGTTCCGCCAAGGGCTGCCGTGCGACGGCCGTGTGGGTGCTGGCCTGGAACAACCCCAAGATCCATACGCCCGAGCGGCGCAAGACGTGGGTCGCGTGCGAGGAGCACCGCGAGCACCTGTCCCAGTTCCTCGGGATGCGCGGTTTCCTGAAGGACGTCGTGGCCTTCGAGGAGTGGCGGTCCGCCGAGGGCGCGTAACCCTCCGTGAGGCGGCCCCCGCGGCACAGGGGCCGCTGCGGGGCCCGGGGTCAGCCGCCGATCGCGGACATCGGCCGGTCGGGCTGGACGAAGGACGGGTCGTCGAGGCCCGCGCCGGCCTTCTTGCCCCACATCGCCTGCCGCCACAGCCGGGCGATCTCCTCGTCGGGCGCCTCCGAGCGCAGGGCCGCGCGCAGGTCGGTCTCCTCGCGGGCGAAGAGGCAGGTGCGCACCTGGCCGTCGGCGGTCAGGCGGGTGCGGTCGCAGGCCGAGCAGAACGGGCGGGTGACGGAGGCGATGACGCCGACGGTGTGCGGGCCGCCGTCCACGATCCAGCGCTCGGCGGGGGCCGAGCCGCGCTCCTCGGCGCCCTCGGGGGCCAGCGCGAAGCGGGTGCGCAGCGCGGCGAGGATGTCGCCGGCGGTGACCATGCCCTCGCGCTTCCAGCCGTGCTGGGCGTCGAGGGGCATCTGCTCGATGAAGCGCAGCTCGTAGCCGTGCTCGATGGCCCAGGCGAGCAGGTCGGGGGCCTCGTCGGCGTTGAGGCCGGGCATGAGGACCGTGTTGACCTTGACGGGGGTCAGTCCGGCCTCGCGGGCGGCGCGCAGCCCCTCCAGGACGTCCTTGTGCCGGTCCCGGCGGGTGAGTGCCTTGAAGACGTCGGGGCGCAGGGTGTCCAGGGAGACGTTGACCCGGTCCAGTCCGGCGTCCTTGAGGGCCCGCGCGATACGGCCGAGACCTATGCCGTTGGTGGTCAGGGAGGTCTGGGGGCGCGGTTCCAGGGCGGCGACGCGGGCGACGATGCCGGGCAGTCCGGGGCGGAGCAGGGGCTCTCCGCCGGTGAAGCGGACCTCCTCGACGCCGAGCGAGGTGACCGCTATGCCGACGAGGCGGACGATCTCGTCGTCGGTGAGCAGGTCCGGCTTGGCGAGCCACTGGAGCCCTTCCTCGGGCATGCAGTAGGTGCAGCGCAGGTTGCAGCGGTCGGTGAGCGAGACCCTCAGGTCGGTGGCCACGCGTCCGTAGGTGTCGATGAGCATGGGCCCCCTCCCTCGGCATGGGACGGCGGAGCGCTCCTTGTCTCCTCCGACATCTGTGAGCCTACGTGACCCTCGCGGGGCCGGTGGATCGGCCGTTGCCGGGGCACCGGAAGCGGCCGCGTCGTGGACACCTCCAGGGTGCCCGCGACGCGGCCGCGACGCTCGTGCGGCGGTCGGCTCAGTGCGCGCCGGTGCCGGTCAGGGAGCGGACCTCCAGCTCGGCGTACTTGGCGGCGTCGGGCTCCTCCTTGGACAGGAGGGTGCCGAGCCAGCCCATGAGGAAGCCGAACGGGATGGAGATCAGGCCCGGGTTCTTCAGCGGGAACCAGGCGAAGTCCGCGTCGGGGAACATCGCGGTGGGGTCGCCGGAGACCACGGGCGAGAAGAGCACCAGTCCGACGGCGACGACGAGGCCGCCGTAGATCGACCACAGGGCGCCCTGGGTGGTGAACCGCTTCCAGAAGAGGCTGTAGAGGATGGTCGGCAGGTTGGCCGAGGCGGCGACCGCGAAGGCCAGCGCGACCAGGCCGGCCACGTTCAGGTCGCGGGCGAGGGTGCCGAGGCCGATGGAGACGACGCCGATGAAGACGGTCGCCCAGCGGGCGGCGCGGACCTCCTCGCGGCCGGTGGCCTGCCCCTTGCGGATGACGTTGGCGTAGATGTCGTGGGCGAAGGAGGAGGACGAGGCGAGGGTGAGTCCGGCGACCACGGCGAGGATCGTGGCGAAGGCGACCGCGGAGATGGTGGCGAGCAGGATCGCGCCCCAGGCCGAGTCGACGCCGCCGATGTGCAGGGCGAGCAGGGGCGCCGCGGTGTTGCCGGACGGGTTGGACGCCTTGATCTCGTCCTGGGAGATGAGCGCGGCGGCTCCGAAACCGAGCGCGATGGTCATCAGGTAGAAGGCGCCGATGATGCCGATGGCCCAGTTCACGGACTTCCGGGCGGCCTTGGCGTTGGGCACCGTGTAGAAGCGGATCAGGATGTGCGGCAGGCCGGCGGTGCCGAGCACCAGCGCGATGCCGAGGGAGATGAAGTCCAGCTTGGTGGTGCCGGTCGCCCCGTACTGGAGGCCGGGCTCCAGGAAGGCGGCGCCCTTGCCGCTGTTCTCGGCGGCCTGGCCGAGCAGGTCGGAGACGTTGAAGTTGAACTTGAGCAGCACCAGGAAGGTGATGAGGATCGTGCCGCCGATGAGGAGGACGGCCTTGACCATCTGGACCCAGGTGGTGCCCTTCATGCCGCCGATGGAGACGTACACGATCATCAGGACGCCGACCAGGGCGACGATGAGGACCTTGCCCGCGTCGGAGGTGATGCCGAGGAGCAGGGAGACGAGGACGCCCGCGCCGGCCATCTGGGCCAGCAGGTAGAAGATCGAGACGACGATGGTGGAGGTGCCGGCGGCGGTGCGCACGGGCCGCTGGCGCATCCGGTAGGCGAGGACGTCGCCCATGGTGTAGCGGCCGGAGTTGCGCAGCGGCTCGGCCACCAGGAGCAGGGCGACGAGCCAGGCGACCAGGAAGCCGATCGAGTACAGGAAGCCGTCGTAGCCGAAGATGGCGATGGCGCCGGCGATTCCGAGGAAGGACGCGGCGGACATGTAGTCGCCGGAGACGGCGAGTCCGTTCTGCAGGGCGCTGAACTGCCGTCCGCCCGCGTAGAAGTCGGCGGCGTCCTTGGTCTGGCGGCCCGCCCAGATGGTGATGCCGAGCGTCGCAAGGACGAACAGCGCGAACAGGGTGATGATCAGCGGCCGGTGCTCGCCGGCCTCGTTCACGGCGAGGACCGTGTGCTGTGCGGTGCTCATGCGTCGCCCTCCATCCGGGACTTGATGGCCTCGGCCTTGGGGTCGAGCTGCGCGGCGGCGTGCCGCGAGTACCACCAGGCGATGAGGAAGGTCGTGACGAACTGGGCGAGGCCGAAGACGAGCGCGACGTTGATGTTGCCGAAGAGTCTGGTGCCCATGAAGCCGCCGGCGTAGTTCGACAGCAGCACGTAGAGCAGGTACCAGAGGACGAAGGCGATCGTCAGCGGGAAGGCGAAGGAGCGGAAGGAACGGCGCAGTTCACCGAAGTCCGCACTGTTCTGCACCTCGGAGAACTCCTCGGCGGAGGGAAGTCGGTGTTCCTCTTTCGAGGGGGGCGGTGCGTCGGTGGCCACGGAGTCTCCTCGTACGACGGTCATGACGGCTTGTACCTCGTTCGGAGGCCGGGGCGGCTCGTGCCCCGGCTTCCCTGTCCAACGACACGGCGCCCCTCGGGGACCGGTTCAACACCCGTCCGACTTTCCCAACTCGGTTGCGGGAAGTCATTGCTGGCCAGCGACTTCGGGAGATAGCTTCGCTCTGCACCACTTCCGTCATGTACCTGCCCGACGCCACCTGTGTCCGGGCCGGTTCTCTTTCCGGATGATGTGGAGACCCCATGGTTCATCTGCGTTCCAGACGCCGGCTTGCCCTCGCCGTGCCCGTCGCGCTCTCCCTGACCGTGTCGCTCGGCTTCCTGCCCGCGACCGCGTCGGCGGCCCCGGACGGACGGGCCGCCGCGCGGACCGCCGCGGACGCGCCGGCCCTGGCGTACGTCGTCAACACGAAGACGGACCGCGCCACGCTCACCTCCGTGCGGCGCGCGATCACCCGGGCCGGCGGCACGGTGGTCGAGACGCACGAGAAGATCGGCGTGTTCGTCGTGCACGCCTCCGACCCGGGGTTCGCCTCGGCGATGCGCTCGGTGCGCGGCGTGCAGTCGGCGGGCGCCACCCGCACCGCGCCGCTGGCCCCCGCGGGCACCACCGAGGAGGGCTCGGTGGAGATGCTCTCCGCCGAGCAGGCCGAGCGGACGGCGCGCGCCTCCGCCGCCCGGGGGGCCGGGGAGCCCCTGGAGGCGGACCAGTGGGACCTGCGCGCGATAGGCGCCGACAAGGCCGCGAAGATCAACCCGGGCAGTCCCAAGGTCACCGTCGCCGTGATCGACACCGGCGTCGACGACACCCACCCGGACCTCGCCCCGAACTTCTCCGCCCGCCAGTCCGCCAACTGCGTGGGCGGCACGGCGGACACCAGTCCGGGCGCCTGGCGCCCGTACACCTCCGGCGACTACCACGGCACGCACGTCGCCGGGGAGATAGCCGCGGCCCGCAACGGGATAGGCGTCGCCGGGGTCGCCCCCGGTGTCAAGGTCGCCGGCATCAAGGTGAGCGACCCGGACAACGGCCTCTTCTACGCGGAGAACGTCGTCTGCGCCTTCGTGTTCGCCGCCGACCACGGCGTGCAGATCACCAACAACAGCTATTACGTGGACCCGTGGATGTACAACTGCATGGACGACCCCGACCAGCGGGCGATCGTCGACGCGGTGAACCGGGCCCAGCTCTACGCCCAGCGCAAGGGCACCCTGCACTTCGCCTCGGCGGGCAACTCCAACCACGACCTGGCCTCGCGCGCCATCGTGGACGGCTCCAGCCCCAACGACACCACGCCGGTGCCGCGCACCATCGACCCGCGCACCTGCCTCGACCTGCCCACCCAGCTCCCGGGCGTCGTGACGGTGAGCGCGACGGGCGTGCAGAACCTCAAGTCGTACTACTCGTCCTACGGCAAGAACGTCATCGACGTCGCCGCGCCCGGCGGTGACCGGCTCTACCAGATTCCCGACACGCCGTCGAAGGACGGCCGCGTCCTGTCGACGATGCCGAACAACCAGTACGCCTACCTCCAGGGCACCTCGATGGCCTCGCCGCACGCCGCGGGCGTCGCCGCGCTGCTCAAGTCGAAGCACCCGCGCGCCACTCCGGCCCAGTTGCGGGCGCTGCTGAAGGCACAGGCCGTCAACCCGGGCTGCCCGGCCTCCTACGACCAGAACGGCGACGGCACGCCGGACGCCCTCTGCGAGGGCGGCAAGCGGGTCAACGGCTTCTACGGCCACGGCATCGTCGACGCGCTGCGCGCGGTGAAGTGACCGGCGCCCGCCGCGCGCCCCTCCCCCGCCCCTCGCGTGCCGCCGGTGCCACGCGCACCTTCCGCACCCTCCGTACCTTCCGGCCGCCGCACACCGGCCGTCCGAACGAACTGGAGTCATCGCCCATGACCGTGACCACCCCGCGCCACCGCCGCGCCATCGCCATCCCGGCCGGCATGGCCCTCGCCACCGCCCTGGCCTTCCTGCCCAACGTGCAGGCCGCCGCCGCGGAACCGGCCCCGACCGCCGTCACCGCGGACGCCGACGCGTACAGCTACGTCGTCAACGTCAAGTCCGGCACGGCCCCCTCGGCTCAGGTGAAGAAGGCGATAGCCAAGGCGGGCGGCACGATCGTCACGTCGTACGACCGGATCGGCGTGGTCGTCGTCCACTCCACCGCCCCGGACTTCGCCGCGTCGGTGCGCAGGACGCCCGGTGTCCACTCGGCCGGCGCCACCCGCACCGCCCCGCTGCCCTCGGCCGCCACCACCGACGTGGGCACGCCCAAGGTGCTCACCCTGGAGGAGGTCGCCGCCGCCGAGGCCGCCGTCCAGGCCGACGGCAAGGACCCGCTGGAGTCCCTCCAGTGGGACCTGCCCGCCATCAAGGCCGACAAGGCGCACCAGAAGTCGCTGGGCAGCAGCAAGGTGACGGTCGCCGTGATCGACACCGGCGTCGACGACACCCACCCCGACCTCGCGCCCAACTTCGACCGCCGCGCCTCGGTCAACTGCGTCGCGGGCAAGCCCGACACCAGCGAGGGCGCCTGGCGTCCGGGCGCCGGCGAGAGCCCGCACGGCACCCACGTGGCCGGCGAGATCGCCGCCGCCAAGAACGGCATCGGCATGACCGGGGTGGCGCCGGGTGTGAAGGTCGCCGGCATCAAGGTGTCCAACCCGGACGGCTACTTCTACGCCGAGGCCGTGGTGTGCGGCTTCATGTGGGCGGCCGACCACGGCGTCGACGTGACCAACAACAGCTACTACGTGGACCCGTGGTACTTCAACTGCACCGACGACGCCGACCAGAAGGCGCTCGTCGAGGCCGTCACCCGGGCCACCCGCTACGCGGAGAAGAAGGGCGCGGTGAACGTCGCCGCGGCCGGCAACGAGAACTACGACCTGGCCTCCAAGCGCCTCTCCGACTCGTCCTCCCCCAACGACGGCACCCCCGGCGACCGGGTGATCGACACCTCGAAGTGCTACGACATCCCGACCCAGCTCCCGGGTGTCGTCACGGTCGCCTCGACCGGCGCCAAGGGCATCAAGTCGTCCTTCTCCAACCACGGTCTGGGCGTCATCGACATCGCCGCGCCCGGCGGCGACTCGACGGCCTACCAGACGCCCGCCCCGCCGGCCACCAGCGGCCTCATCCTGGGCACCCTGCCCGGCGGCTCCTGGGGCTACATGGCGGGCACCTCCATGGCCGCGCCGCACGTCGCGGGCGTCGCCGCGCTGATCAAGTCGAAGCACCCGTACGCCCCGCCGGCCCTGGTCAAGGCCCTGCTGTACGCGCAGGCCGACCCGATGCCGTGCACCAAGCCGTACGACATCAACGGCGACGGCAAGGTGGACGCGGTGTGCCAGGGCACCAAGAACCTCAACGGGTTCTACGGCTGGGGCATGGCGGACGCGCTGGACGCCGTCACCCGCTAGGCACCCCCCGCGGGCCGGGCCGGCCGGTCGCCCGCGGGCCTGCCGGCCCGGCCCGCATAGTTCTCCCATGGAAGACATCGCGTACGTGTGGTCCGCGCTGGGCGGCGACCCGGCCCTGACGTCCCGCGTGTCGGCCGTCGAGCGCCCCGGCGCGCTCGACGCCCGGCTTCCGGTACGACGGACGGCGCGGGCCTGCGTCGCCGCCTGCGCGCTGGCCGCCGCCGAACTGGCGGCGGCACGGGCCGGCTCGGGACCGGTCCCGGCGGTACGGGTGGACGACGGGGCCGTCGCCGCCGCCTTCACCGGCGAACGGCTGCTGCGCGTCGACGGCCGGGAACCGGTGGCGTTCGCGCCGCTGTCGCGGCTGTGGCGGACGGCGGACGGATGGCTGCGCACCCACGCCAACTACCCGCACCACCGGGAGCGGTTGCTGCGCGTGCTGGAGGTGGACCCGGACCCGGACGCGGTGGCCTCCGCGCTCGCCGGACGGTCCGCGCCCGACGTCGAGGAGGCCGTGTCCGCGGCCGGCGGACTCGCGGTCGCCCTGCGCACCCCGGACCGGTGGGCGGCGTCCGCGCAGGGCGCGGCGGTGGCCCGCCTTCCTCTGGTCGAGCGCGGCACGCCGGACCCGGCCCCCGCGCCCGTCACCCCGCCGGGCTCGTCCCCGTCACTGCCGGCCGCCGGGGTACGCGTCCTGGACCTCACCCGGGTCCTCGCCGGACCGGTCGCCACCCGCACCCTCGCCCTGCTCGGCGCGGACGTGCTGCGCCTGGAACCGCCCGGCCTGCCGGAACTCGCCGACCTGCACGCCGAGACCGGCTTCGGGAAGCGGTCGGCGGTGCTGGACCTCGGCGCCGACCGGGACGTCTTCGAGGAGCTGCTCGCCTCGGCGGACGTCGTCGTCACCGGGTACCGGCCCGGCGCCCTCGACCGGTTCGGGCTCTCGCCCCGGGCACTGGCGGAGCGCCGGCCCGGTCTGGTCGTGGCGCGGCTGACGGCCTGGGGGCCGGAGGGGCCGTGGGCCGGGCGGCGCGGTTTCGACAGCCTGGTGCAGGTGGCCACCGGGATCGCCCACGTCGAGGGCGCCGCCGGGCGGCCGGGGGCGCTGCCGGCGCAGGCCCTGGACCACGGCTCGGGCTACCTGCTGGCGGCGGGTGTGCTGCGGGCGCTGACCGAGCGGATGCGCGAGGGCGGGAGCCGGACGGTGCGCGTGTCGCTGGCGCGGACGGCGGCCTGGCTGCTGGGCGGCGACCCGGCGGGCGGCACGGAGGGCAGTACCGAGGACGGGGGCGCGCGCCGGTCCGAGGGCGGCGCGTACACCGGGCCGGAGCGGTGGCTCGCCGAGCGGGACAGCCGGCTCGGGCGGCTGCGGTACGCCCTGCCCGCGGTCTCCTTCACGGGCGGCCCGACGGACTGGCCCCGGCCACCGGGCCCGGCGGGGGCGGACACGGCGGGGTGGGGGTAGGGGGTTGTCGGGGGCGGTGGCGGGTGTCGGGGGCGTGGGGGGCCTCGGTGGGGGGTGTCGGGGTCGTGGGGGGCGGCCTCGGTGGGGCCGTCAGGGTCGTAAGGCGGCGCGGCCTCGGTGGTCGCGGTGGGTGGGGCGTAACGGGGTAGCGGGCGGGGCCGGACGGGCTCATGTGGCGGGCGGGGGCCGGGACATGGGCAGGGACGGCGGCCGGAAACCGTCGCCATGGGCGGAATGATGGACCGCCCCGTGTTTTCCTGGGCTTGCCCGGTTCTGGGAGAGCTGGTGAAGATCTCGGGGTGACCTTGACAAGACCCACGTCCCCGTCGGCCCGCTCCGCTCGCCATGCCCGGCCCTCCTCCTCCGGCGCCGGCCGGGCCGTCGCGCTCCTCGTCCTCGTGGCGCTCGGCGCGCTCATACCCGTGCTCGGTCCCGCCCCCGCGCTGAGCGGCACCGGGGAGTCCACCGCCCCCGGCACCGGGGGCATAGCCCTGCTGCGGACGGTGCTCTTCGCCGCGCTGGCCGTACCCGTCGGCGAACTGTTCATCGACCGCATGGCCCGCGTCCTGCCGGGCGCTCCGCCGGACCGGCCCCGGAGTTGGTCCGTCCCCGCGGCGGCGGCCGGCCTCGTCGCCGCGCTGGGCCTCGCCTCCGTCGTCGCCACCGGCAACCTGGTCCCGGGCGGCATCGCCGAGATCGACGTGGGCGGCCTCTACGCCTCCCGCGACGGCCGGCTCGCGCTGCTGGAGATCAACGCGTTCCTCGCGGCCGGGCTCTGCGCCCTCTCCGGCCGGCCCCGCACCCAGGTCTGGCCGCTGGCCGTCGTGGTGGTCGCCGAGGCGCTGCGCGCGCACCCCACCACCGAGCAGACGCCGCTGATCGGCTCCGGCCTGACCGTCGTCCACCTGGTCTGCGCCTCGCTGTGGGTCGGCGGACTGGTCCACGCCCTGCGGACGATGCGGCGGTGGCGCGACTCGCCGGCCGGCGCCGCGCTGCTCGGCCGCTACGCGCGCGTGGCGGCGGTGCTGCTCGCCGGTGTCACGGCGACGGGCCTGTGCAGTTCGCTGCGCCGGATGCCCGCCGGCACGATCCTGGAGCAGTTGACGGAGACGGCCTACGGGCGCGTGCTGCTCGCCAAGGTGATCCTCATGGTGGCGGTCGCCGCGCTCGCCCTGTGGGCCCGGGTCCGGCTGAGCCGCGCCGAGGACCCCCTGACCGCCTCCTCCCCCGCCCGCGCCGAGGTCGTCCTCCTGGGTCTGGTGGTGGCCGTATCAGGGCTCCTGACGGCGCTTCCGCTGCCGATCCGGTGGTGACGGGGGCCGGTACGGCGCCGGTCCGCCCGATGCCGTGCGGGGGCGCGTCCCGGCCGGCACGCCCCAGCCCGGCGGCGCCGCGCCGCCGGTGACACGCCGTGGGCGACGCTCCCGTGCCGCACGGCACCGCCCCGGCGTGTCCCCCGACACGCCGAGCACCCCCGCACCGGACCCCACGGCGGCACGTGAACGGCACGGGCGTGCCGGCCCCGTCGCCCCGTCGCCCGGGAGCCGTCAAGGGCGCTTGCCGCGTCCTCGCACACCCGCCGCCCCTCCCCCGCGCCCGAACGGCCGGACGGACCGGGTCACAACGCCGGTGCCCAGGCGGGAAACTGACGGGGCGGCGCGGCGGACCGCTGCCGGAGGGGACCTGCGGGGCCCGCCTGCCGGAGAGGGCCCGTATCCTCATTGACCATGCTCGAAGACCGTACGACCGCAGCCTCCTCGGCCACGCCGTGGCCGGCCGCGTATCCGCAGGGGTACGCGGTCGTCGACGTGGAGACCACCGGCCTGGCCCGCGACGACCGCATCATCTCGGCCGCCGTCTACCGGCTGGACGCGCGCGGTGAGGTCGAGGACCACTGGTACACGCTGGTCAACCCCCAGCGCGACCCCGGCCCGGTGTGGATACACGGGCTCACCAGTGACGTGCTCGGCGACGCGCCCCTCTTCGGGGACGTCGCCGGGGAGTTCGCGGAGCGGCTCGACGGCCGGGTCCTGGTCGCGCACAACGCGGTCTTCGACTGGCAGATGATCGCCCGGGAGTACGCCCGCGCCCGCAGCGAGCCGCCCGTGCGCCAGCGGCTGTGCACCATCGCGCTCTCCAAGGAGCTGGGCCTGCCGCTGCCCAACCACAAGCTGGAGTCGCTCGCCGCCCACTTCGGCGTCGTCCAGCAGCGCGCGCACCACGCCCTCGACGACGCCCGGGTGCTGGCGGAGGCGTTCCGGCCGAGCCTGCTGGCCGCGGCGGTGAGCGGGGTACGGCTGCCGCTGCACGAGTGCCGGCCGCTGACGGAGTGGTCGGACCGGCCCTCCCCGCGCATCGGCCGGCAGGGCGGCTACGGCGGGTCCGCGCAGAGCGGCTGGCGCCCCTCACGCAAGCGGCCGGCCTGCCCGTACCCCAACCCGGGCCGGTACGAACCAGGCAAACCTCTCAAGCAGGGCATGCGGGTGGCCTTTTCGGGTGACACGTCCGTCGAGCGGGAGCTGCTGGAGGACCGGGCGGTGGACGCCGGGCTGCACATCGCCACCAGCCTCTCCCGGCTGACCAGCCTCCTCGTCACCAACGACCCGGACTCGGGCACGTCCAAGACGGTCAAGGCCCGGCAGTTCGGCACCCCGGTGGTGGACGAGGCCGCCTTCGGACAGCTCCTGGCCGACGTCGAGCCCGCCGGCGGGTAGCCGTACGGACGGGTGATTCCCGGCGACCCGCCCCGCGACCGCTCGCCCGCGCCGGGGCGACGGCGCACCCTGTCACCCATGGCGACATGTGAGGTCTGCGGAAACACCTACGGAATGACCTTCGAGGTCCACGCCCAGGGATCGGTGCACGTCTTCGACTGCTTCTCCTGCGCGATCCACCGGATGGCCCCGGTCTGCGAGCACTGCCGGGTGCAGATCATCGGCCAGGGCGTCGAGGCCGACGGCCACTTCTACTGCGGCGCCCACTGCGCCCGCGCCGAGGGGAGGGTGGGCATCGTCGACAGGGTGTGACCCGTGCGCGGGGCCGGCCGGGCGGACTTCCCCCGGCCCCGCCGCCGGACCCTCCGCGAAGGAGGGGGACGCCCGCGTTGTACCGTTCGTGGCGTGTACCGCTTCCTGTTGTCCCGCCAGTGGGTGATCCTCACCCTCGTGGCGCTCGCGCTCATCCCGACGATGATCGAGCTGGGCTTCTGGCAGCTACACCGCCACGAGCACAAGGTCACGCTGAACGAGGCGATCGCGCGGTCCCTGGCGGCGGAGCCCGTCCCGGCGGAGTCCCTGACCTCGCCGGGGGCGAAGATCCCGGCCGAGCACCGCTACCGCCGCGTGACGGCGACGGGCCGCTTCGACACCGCCGACGAGGTGGTCGTGCGGCGCCGCACCAACGCGGACGACAAGATCGGCTACCACGTCCTCACCCCCTTCGTCCTGGACGACGGCAAGGTGCTCGTGGTCAACCGGGGCTGGGTCCCGGCGGACGGCCCGAGCCAGTTCGCGTTCCCCGAGGTCCCCGCGCCGCCCGAGGGCGAGATCACCGTCACCGGCCGGCTGATGCCCGACGAGACCACCGCGTCCAGCGGCATCAAGAACGTCGACGGCCTGCCGGACCGCCAGGTCATGCTGATCAACAGCGCCCACGAGGCCGAGCGCCTCGGCAGGCAGGTCCTCGGCGGCTACGTCGAACTCACCTCGCCCGAGCCCGAGGGCCGCACCCCGCAGCAGATCACCGCCCCGAACCACGGCGACATCGGCCCCCACATGGCGTACGCCATCCAGTGGTGGCTGTTCTGCGCGGGCGTCCCGGTCGGCTGGGTCGTCCTGGTCCGCCGCGAGGTCCGGGACCGCTCGGCCGCCGCCGCCCGGGAGACCTCCGGCGCGGCGCCCGAGACGGCCGGGGTCTGACCCCGCCGGCCCGGCCGCCCAGCGGCCCCGCTCTCCCGTACCGCCCTCGCCCCAGCCGGGCGCGAGGAGGCAGGATAGGGCCATGGATCTTGGACTGAAGGACCGGGTGTACGTCGTCACGGGGGCCACCCGCGGCCTGGGCAACGCCGTCGCGCGCGAGCTGGTCGCCGACGGGGCGAAGGTGGTCATGACGGGGCGGGACGAGGAGAGCGCCGCGCGGGCGGCGTCCGCCCTGGGTCCGGGGGCCGTCGGCGTGGCCGCGGACAACGCCGACCCCGCCACCGCCGAACGGCTGATCACGGCCGCGCGGGAGCGCTTCGGGCGTTTCGACGGCGTACTGATCAGCGTGGGCGGGCCGCCGCCCGGGTTCGTCGCCGACACCACGGACGAGCAGTGGCAGACGGCGTTCGAGTCGGTGTTCCTCGGCGCGGTGCGGCTGGCCCGCACGGCGGCGGCCGGGCTGGAGGACGGCGGCGTCATCGGCTTCGTGCTCTCCGGTTCGGTGTACGAGCCCCTCCCCGGCCTGACCATCTCCAACGGGCTCCGGCCGGGGCTCGCGGGCTTCGCCAAGTCCCTCGCCGACGAGCTGGGCCCGCGCGGCATCCGGGTCGTGGGCGTGCTCCCGGGCCGCATCGACACCGACCGGGTACGCGAGCTGGACGCCCTGTCCGCCGATCCGGAGGCGACCAGGGCGGCGGCCGAGTCCCGCATCCCGCTGCGCCGCTACGGCGCCCCGGAGGAGTTCGGCCGCACGGCGGCGTTCCTGCTGTCGCCGGCCGCCTCGTACCTGACCGGGGTGATGGTCCCGGTGGACGGCGGCGTCCGCCACGGCTTCTAGCCGGCCGGAACGGGCATTCAGCGGGTCCCCGCCGGTCCCGGTGGTCCGGTACGGACCTGGTCGGACCTCAGCCGACCTCGGCGGGCCCCTCCGGTCCAGGCCCCGCAAGGGCCCCGGCGGAGGCCCGGCTCGGCTTGGCCGACCGCCCGGCGGTCCGGGCGGTCTCAGTTCACCCGTTCGGCGCCGTGCTTGACGCCCCGCAGACGTACCTCCGCCGGGAGGGAGTCGAGGCCCGCCGAGTCGCGGGCATGTGCGAGCGGGCCGGTGGTGAGGTCGTCCAGCGCGGTCCCCGGGTCCACGTGCGGGGCCAGCAGCAGCCGGAGCCGGGCGCGCGGGGCGCCGCGCCGGCCGAGGAGACGGGCGCGGGCCCGCTCCACCCCGTCGACGCGGCCGGCCTCCTCGGCGAGCCCGTCCTCCAGGGCCCGGCCGCGGACCACGGCGCCCTCGCCGTCGCCCGAGTCGATCAGGACCTCCGCGAGCCGGCGGCGGCGCAGCACCGACACCAGCCACCACAGGGCGAGCAGCAGCAGGAGGGCGAGGGCGGCGATGACCACCGGCCACCACCAGCCGGCGTCCCGCCACCGGGTCCGCTCGGCGTCGCTGAGCAGTACGTCGTGCGGGCCCTGGTGCACCCACCAGGACGGCGGCGACACGTCGTAGCCGACGGCGAGCACGGAGCCGCCGAGGGCGATCAGGATCAGGCCGACGAGGGCCAGCAGCACCCGGTTGACGGTTCTGAGCACCGCCCTCACCCCTTCCGTCCCGGCCGCGCGACCCGTACCGCCACGGCGGGCGTGCGGGCCAGTCCCAGTCCCCGGGCCGCGTCGTCGAGGACGCCGGCCAGATCGCCGCGCACCTCGTCCACCTCCCTGAAGTGCGACACCGCCCGCACCTTCGCCTTGCGGCGTCGCACCCGCACCCGTGCCGACTGCACCCCGGGAACCTCCACGGCCCGGTCGCGCAGCACGGTCTCGGCGGCCCGCCGGTCCAGTACGGCGCGGACGTCCGGATGGGTGCGCCGCATCGGCAGCAGCGCCCGCAGTCCCGGGGTGAGAGCGAGGGCGAGCAGCCACAGTCCGAGGGCGGCGGCGACGCCCGCGCCGATCAGCACCCAGATGTCGTCCAGGTGCCGGTGGGCGAGCTGGTCGGCCAGCTCCCGGCGCCAGTACATCCCCCGCCGGCCGGCGCGGACGGAGACGATGTCGTAGAGGAAGAGGCCCGCGAGGCCCAGCAGGACCAGGGCGACGAGGCCGGCGGGGAAGCGGCGGGCCGACCAGAGGCGTCCGGCCCGGCCGCCGCCGTCGGCGGGGGGCGGCGCGGGCTCGGGGCCCTCCTTCTCCAGGACGGGCATCGAGCGGGTGGCACCCTCGTGCTCGGGCTCGTGCTCGTGGCGTTCGCTCATCGCGTCCTCCGCTGGGCCCCGCCGTACCGCACCGGCGGGTGCAGCCGTTCCACCTGGACGGCGACCTCCGGCACCGCCATCCCCACGTAGCCGCTCACCCGCTGGACGACCTGGTGCCGGACCCGTCCGCAGCGGGCGCCGAGGTCGCTCGGGTAGTCCAGTTCGAGGTGGACGCGGATGCGGGCGGTGTCGTGGTGGACGACGACGGTGGCATGCGGGCGTTCCGCGTCGGGCGGGAGCGGGCCGACCGCCTCCCGCGCCGCCTGGGCGGCGATCTTGGCGACGACCCGGTCGGCGATCCGGGTGGCGCCGCGCTCGCCCGGCGGCACGGCGGACGGGCTCTCGGCCTGGTCACCGGCCCCACTGCTCACGCCGGTCACCGGCGCCGGTCGTCGCGGCTGCGGAAGAAGTCGCCGAGTTCCATGTCCCCTTCCAGGAACCGCCCGGCGATGAAGCCGACGGCGCCCAGGGCAGCCACCAGCAGAAAGGCGCCGAACCCGCCGAAGTACCCGGCGAACCCCAGTGCCATGCCGGCGATCATGCCGACCACGGCCATGCTCATGGTGTGCTCCCCTCAGGTCCGCGCCCGGTCACTGGATGCGCGGCTCCGGTTCCTCGTCCTCCTCGTCGGGCAGCTTCACGTCGCTGACCGCGATGTTGACCTCGACGACTTCGAGACCGGTCATCCGCTCAACCGCCGCCACCACGTTCTCCCGCACGTCGCGGGCGACGTCGGAGATCGACACGCCGTATTCGATGACGATCTCCAGATCGAGGGCGGTCTGCTTCTCGCCGACCTCGGCCTTCACCCCGCGCGTCACGGACTTGGCGCCGCCGGGGACCTTCTCCCGCACGGCTCCGAAGGTCCGCGACAGTCCGCTGCCCATGGCGTGCACGCCGTCGACATCGCGTGCGGCCATTCCGGTGATCTTCTCCACCACTCCGTCGGCGATGGTGGTCCGGCCCCGGGTGCCGGGGTCGCCGCCGCCGCGCCGACCGACCTGCTTGGCCGCGCTCTCGGCCATCGTCTCGCTCATGGTCGTACGTCCCTTCGGTCGTCCTCCTGTGACCACCGTAAGCAGGGTTCCCCGATCCCGCGCCGCGGATACGGCAGGGTGGAGGAATGACGACGGCGCAACGGTGGACGCGGACGGTACGGGAGCAGTTGGGGCACGGCAGGTTCCTGCCCCTGGGAGGTCCGCTCGACGGTGTGTGGATCACCGAACGGGCGGCGCGGGGCGTGCTGCTGGCGGCGGCCGGGGAGGTGCCCGGCGCGCGGCCGGGGACGCTGCGCGTGGGGCCGGCCGAGGAGGGGGACGTGCGAGAGCCGGTCGTCCCGGCGCCGCCGAGCGGGCTGCCGCCCGGTCCGCTGCGGGTGACGGCCGACTTCGCGGCGACGGCGGCGCGTCCGCTGCCGGAGACGGCGGACCGGCTGCGCCAGGCGCTGGCCGCGGCGGCCGGTCGGTTCGGGCTGGCGGTGACGGAGGTGGACCTGCGGGCGACGGACCTGCTGGACCCGTCGGACGAAGGGCGGCCCGGGGAGCCTGGGGAGCCCGGGGAGGGCGTCGGAAGCGGGCGAGGCGGAGCGCCGGGGGACGGGCGGGCGGGCGCGGGAAGCGGGGAGGCGGGGGCGGCGGACGGGCGGCCGGAGAACACCGGATCGGACGCGTCCGTACGGGCGACGGGCGGGCCGGCGCGGGGCCCGCGGACACCGGGGACCGATGGCCCCGCCTCCCCGGGGAGCGCGGACGTCCCGGCAACGGACGAGGAACGGGTGGCCGGGGTCGTGCTCGGCGTGGCCGGGGTGGACCGGCTGACGGGTACGCTCGGCCGCGCCGTGCACCTCTCCGAGTCCGCGCCGGGGCCGGCGGCCCTGGCACGGCGGCACGTCCGGGTGGAGTTGGCGGTCGGCGCGGATCACCCGCCGCTGGAGGTGGCCCTGCGGGTGCGCGCCGCGGTGTCGGACGCGCTGCCGGACCACCCGACGGTGGCCGTACTGGTGACGGCGGTCGGCTGAGCACGCCGGGGCGCCCGCCGACCGCCCGCTCCTGACGAGCCGGTGACCGGATGCCCGTCACTCGCCGAGGACCGGGCCCCTCGGATCAGGCACCGCCCGCCACCACCGCCCGCCACCTGCCCAGCACCGACGGCACGCCGATCAGGCACCGGTCACGCACCCAGTACCGGCGGCCCTGGGATCAGGCACCGGTCACCCGCCCAGTACCGGCGGCCCTCGGACCAGGCACCGGTCACTCGCCGAGGACCGACGGCCCCTCGGATCAAGCGCCGGCCCTCACCCAGCCAGCACCAGCGACACACGGATCAGGCGCCCATAACGCACCCGGGACCGACGGCCCCTCGGATCGGCCACCCGTCACGCACCCGGGACCGACGCCCCCGTCGGGCCGCGTCACTCGCCGAGGCCCGCCAGGTCGCGTAGGCGGCGGGCCTGGGCGGCGCGCTCGGCGGCCCGCTGGGCGTCGTAGTCCCGGTCACGGGCGCCCTGGAGCAGCGCCTTGGTCTCGACGACGGCGTCGCGCGGCGCGGACAGCACCGCCGCGGCGAGGTCCTGGACGGCGCCGTCGAGCTGGTCGGCGGGCACGGCGACGTTGGCCAGGCCCGTGGTGACGGCCTCCTCGGCCGGGACGAAGCGCCCCGTGAGGCAGATCTCCAGCGCGCGGGCGTACCCGACGAGGCCCACCAGGGGGTGGGTGCCCGTGAGGTCCGGCACCAGGCCGAGGCTGGTCTCGCGCATGGCGAACTGCGCGTCCTCGGCGACGACCCGCAGGTCGCAGGCGAGGGCGAGCTGGAAACCGGCCCCGATGGCGTGCCCCTGGACGGCGGCGATCGACACGATGTCGCTCCGCCGCCACCAGGTGAACGCCCCCTGGTACAGGGCGATGGTCGCGTCCAGCTCGGCGTCGGCCTCGCGCGCGAGGCTGAGGAACGACAGCTCGCCGTCGAAGCCCTCCGGCGTGAACGCCTTCCGGTCGAGCCCCGCCGAGAAGGACTTCCCCTCGGCGCGCAGCACGACGATCCGGACGGAACCCGGCAGCAGCCGGCCGGCCTCGATCAGCGCCCGCCACAGGGCGGGGCCCTGCACGTTGCGCTTGGCCGGGTTGGTCAGCGTCACCGTGGCGATGGCGTCGTCGACGGTGAGCCGCACGCCGTCCCGGTCGAGAACGGGACCGTGATCGTGGGCGGGCGTGGCCATGGGGCGCCTCCGAGGGGTGCGGTCGTCGTCCCTGCCGGGCGCGTGTTCCGCGCGACGGCAGAGCTAAGTGACTGCACAGTAACCACCCGGTCGGCCGGAAGACCGACCGGGTGGCCACCATCGGAGCCATGGGGCCGCCCGGGGCGGTCAGGCCGATGGGGCCTTCTTGCCCCGGGTCGCCCCGCCACGCCCTCGCAGCGTGACGCCCGACTCGCTGAGCATGCGGTGCACGAAGCCATACGAGCGGCCGGTTTCCTCGGCCAACGCCCGGATGCTCGCACCGGCGTCGTACTTCTTCTTCAGGTCTGCCGCGAGCTTGTCGCGCGCGGCGCCGGTCACCCGGCTGCCCTTCTTCAGAGTCTCGGCCACCCGTGCCTCCTCATGGGAAGTGCGCTCTGGTCTCCTCATGATCACCCCTCCAGGGCTGCATGGCCACCCATTCGGCAAGGTCGGTGAGACCGGGATGTGACGACAGGAGTGCATCCGCACATACGGAACCCCGAATTCCACAGGATCGTGGGCGTACCGCCGAACGGGTTCCCGCACGAAGTTCCTGGTCAGAACGGCGTCACGGCCGGGCCTCCGGAAAGGGAGGGCCCGGCCGTGATGTGGGTGTAGGACACACCTCTTGATGAGGAGATCTCACTCAGATGGTGGATCACGGATCGGCCGAATGATCCATACCCAGTGGATCATCCATTCGATCAAGCAAGGGCGACGAGGTCCGCGTAGTCCGCGCCCCACAGGTCCTCGACGCCGTCCGGCAGCAGGATGATCCGCTCCGGCTGGAGCGCCTCGACGGCGCCCTCGTCGTGGGTGACGAGGACGACCGCGCCCTTGTAGGTGCGCAGCGCGCCGAGGATCTCCTCCCGGCTGGCCGGGTCGAGGTTGTTGGTGGGCTCGTCGAGCAGGAGCACGTTGGCCGAGGAGACGACGAGGGTGGCGAGGGCGAGACGGGTCTTCTCGCCGCCGGAGAGCACCCTGGCCGGCTTGTCCACGTCGTCCCCGGAGAAGAGGAACGAGCCGAGCACCTTGCGGACCTCGACGAGGTCCATGTCGGGCGCGGCGGAGCGCATGTTCTCCAGGACGGTGCGCTCGGGGTCGAGGGTCTCGTGCTCCTGGGCGTAGTAGCCGAGCTTGAGTCCGTGGCCCTCGACGACCTGGCCGGTGTCGGGCTTCTCCACGCCGCCGAGGAGCCTCAGCAGCGTGGTCTTGCCGGCGCCGTTGAGGCCGAGGATGACCACGCGGGAGCCCTTGTCGATGGCCAGGTCGACGTCGGTGAAGATCTCCAGCGAGCCGTACGACTTGGACAGGCCCTCGGCGGTCAGCGGGGTCTTGCCGCAGGACGCGGGCTCGGGGAAGCGGAGCTTGGCGACCTTGTCGGACTGGCGCACCGCGTCCAGGCCGCTGAGCAGCCGGTCGGCGCGGCGGGCCATGTTCTGCGCGGCGACGGTCTTGGTGGCCTTGGCGCGCATCTTGTCGGCCTGGGCGTTGAGCGCGGCGGCCTTCTTCTCGGCGTTGGCGCGCTCGCGCTTGCGGCGCTTCTCGTCGGCCTCGCGCTGCTGCTGGTAGAGCTTCCAGCCCATGTTGTAGACGTCGATGGCGGCGCGGTTGGCGTCCAGGTAGAAGACCTTGTTGACGACCGTCTCGACCAGGTCGACGTCGTGGGAGATGACGATGAAGCCGCCGCGGTAGCTCTTGAGGTAGTCGCGCAGCCAGACGATCGAGTCGGCGTCCAGGTGGTTCGTCGGCTCGTCCAGGAGCAGGGTGTCGGCGTCCGAGAAGAGGATGCGGGCCAGCTCGATGCGGCGGCGCTGGCCGCCGGAGAGGGTGTGCAGGGGCTGGGCGAGGACCCGGTCGGGGAGGTTGAGCGCGGCGGCGATGGTGGCGGCCTCGGCCTCGGCGGCGTACCCGCCCTTGGTGAGGAACTCGGTCTCCTGGCGCTCGTACTGCCGCAGGGCCTTCTCGCGGGTGGCGCCGCGGCCGGTGGCGATGCGCTCCTCGTTCTCGCGCATCTTGCGGATCAGCACGTCCAGTCCGCGGGCGGAGAGGACGCGGTCGCGGGCGAGCACGTCGAGGTCGCCGGTGCGCGGGTCCTGCGGGAGGTAGCCGACGTCGCCGGAGCGGGTGACGGTGCCGCCGGCGGGCTGGCCCTCGCCGGCGAGGACCTTGGTGAGGGTGGTCTTGCCGGCGCCGTTGCGGCCGACCAGGCCGATGCGGTCGCCCTTGGCGACGCGGAAGGTGGCGCTCTCGATGAGGATGCGGGCACCGGCGCGCAGCTCGATGCCGGAGGCGGAGATCACGGACAGACTCCAGGGCGGATATGAGGGGCGGGATGGGCGGTCGAGGACGGGTCCCGCCGGCTAATGCGCGAGGAGAATGGCCATGGGGCCAGTCTAACGGGGCCGTGCAAGCGGTTTTGCTCGGTCGTGGCGTGCGCTGCGCGCCGCGGGTCCGCCGGACGGCGGGGTGCGGGGCGTGGGCGCGGGGCGTTGTCGGTGGTGGGTGCGAGACTGTCGTCACACGGGATTCCGGCCGTTTCGGCGTCCCGCGCCCCGACCCCGACGCGCAGGGAGTGATCGGCATGGCAGACAAGGACAGCGGGCGCCCGAGCGTCTTCCCGACACTGCTGTACGCGGACGCCAAGGCGGCGATCCGGCAGCTCACCCAGGCTTTCGGCTTCACCGAACTGGCCGTGTACGAGGGGGAGGACGGGTCGGTGGCCCACGCCGAGCTGGTGCAGGGCCGGGGCGCGGTGATGCTCGGTTCGAAGGGCACGGGCGGCCGGTTCGACGAGGCGATGCGCAACGCGGGCCCGACGGGGGTGTACATCGTGGTGGACGACGTCGACGCGCACCACCGGCGGGCCGCCGAGCACGGCGCGGAGATCCTGATGCCGCCCACCGACCAGGAGTACGGCTCGCGGGACTACATGGCCCGCGATCTGGAGGGCAACGTGTGGAGCTTCGGCACCTACTCCCCCGCGCTGCCGGGCTGAGGGTCCTGCCGGGCGGGCGGCCGTGCGCCGCGCGCCCGGGGCGCGGTCAGTTGCCTCCCGTGTGCACCTGGAAGGCGGCGCGGCGCACCGCTTTGGCGAGCGCCGGGTCGGGGTGGGCGGCGGCCAGCGCGACCAGCACCTGGACGGTACGGGGGTGGCCGACGGCGCGGACCTCGTCGAGCAGGGCCGGGACGGTGGGCTGCACCGCGGCCTCCAGGTGGCGCACGAGCAGCGGGGCCTCGCCGTGGTCGGCGACGGCGGCGGCGGTGTCGACCCACAGCCAGGTCGCCTCCTGCCGGGTGAGGACGTGGTGGGCGTCCTCGGGGTCGTCGCCGTCGTGCTCGGCCAGCCACAGCAGGGCGTACGGCCGCAGCGTGGGCTCGTCGAGCACGGAGCGGACGTCGGGCTCGGCGGGGGCGCCGACCACGCGCAGCGCGTCGAAGGCGAGACCCCGCAGCAGGGCGTCCTCGCCCCGGGCGGCGGCGAGCAGCTCGGTGACGGCGCTGCCGACGGGGCGGGCGGCCAGCCAGGCCCGGTATTCGGCGCGGGCGGCGTTGGGGCGGAGCTGGGCGCAGCCGCGCAGCATGTCCTCGGCGCCCTGCTCGATGTTGCCGGCGGGGCTCTGCGCGGCGACGCAGATCTGCTCCAGCTTGACCCAGACCGCCCAGCTCCCCAGCGGGGTGAGCGTGGCCTGTCCGTCGCCGCAGGTGAGGGCGCCGACGGAGGCGAGGGCGTGCAGGGCCCAGTCGAGGAGGGGGTCGAGCGGGGTGTCGGGGCCGGGGGGCTGCGGGGCCGGCGGCTCCTCCTCGGGGGTGCGGGGGGCCGGGGGGCCGGGTTCGAGCCGGGGTCCGTAGGGCACCTCGCAGCGCTCGGTGCGCAGTTCGGTGACGCGCTGCTCCAGCAGGTCCAGGAGCTGCGTGACGGGGACGGGTCCGGCGGAGAGCTGGAGGAAGGAGAGCACCTGGGGCATCGCGGAGACCACCTCGGCGACGGCGGAGGGCTCCTGTCCCGGGGGTTCGGGGTGGGCGAGGGACCAGGCGTCGAAGAGGGCGACCCAGCCGCGCAGCACGGCGCTGTCGTCGCGGTCCCAGGCGCGCAGCCGCCAGCCGGGGCGGGCGGTGTCGCCGTGCACCTCGACGAGGCCGGCGAGGCGGGCGGTGTCCCAGTCGGCGCGGACCCGGTCCACCGTCAGGCCCAGTTCGAGGGCGGCGTGTTCGGCGGTCGCGTCGGAGAGGGTGGCCTTGCCGTCGGTGGTGGCGCTGCCCCGGCCGGGGCCGAGGGCCGTGTCGGCCCAGCGGGCGACCCGGGCCGCACCGGCCAGGCCGGAGCGAGCCATCCCGGCCAGCTCCGAGCGGGCCGGGGTGCCTTCCGGGGGGCGCGGCGCGGAGCGGTGTGGGCGGCGCTGGGTCATCGCTCTGGGGGCGGCGGCCAGGGGTCGCGGGCGGACGAGTCGGAGCCTGGAGTCGCGCGGGATACGGGACGTCACGGGTGCAGTCTTCCGTTTGACGGTCCGAAAACCCAAACGGAACGCCCCGCCCGGTTCCGGGGAGGCCGGGGCGCGCGTCCGCGAGGGCGCTCCTCGCTCGGATCAGGCCAGTGGTACGCCCCGAAACGGAACGGGCCCGCCGGGGGCCGGAGCGGCGGCCCGGCCGGGTCAGACCAGGGGGGTGAGGAAGCGGCGCACGGCCTCTTCGTAGGGCTCGGGGGCGGCGTTCCACATGGCCGCGTGCGGGGCGGAGCGGACGGTGTGGAGGGAGACCAGGCGGGGGTGGGTTTCGGCCAGCCGGCGGGAGGGTCCCCAGGGGGCCACCTCGTCGCCCGGACCGTGGAAGATCAGGGTGGGGACGGCGGGGCGGTACAGGCCGGCCTCGTGGCGGTCCCGGTCGGCGTGGAGCCCGGCGCGGCCCTGGGCGGCGCGGACGGCGAGCGGCAGCAGCGGGGCGGGGGTGTGGCGGGCGGCGGCGAGGGAGCGCAGGGTCGCCTCCCAGCTCAGCACCGGGGAGTCGAGGATCAGGCCGGCGACGCGGTCGCGCAGGTCGGAGAGGGCGGCGGCGCGCAGGGCCATGGTGGCGCCGGTGGACCAGCCGAGCAGCACCACCTGGCGGGCGCCGTGGTCGACGGCGTAGCGGACGGCGGCGTCCACGTCGCGCCACTCGGTCTCACCGAAGTGCTGGAGTCCGTCCGGGGAGCGCGGGGCGCCGACGTCGCCCCGGTAGGCGAGGGCGAGCACGGGCAGGTGGCGGCGGTGCAGGGCGGCCATGAGGTTGAGGGCGTGCTCGCGGGTGGCGCCGAGTCCGTGCACGGCGATGAGCCAGATGGTGCGGGCCCCGGGCAGGAACCAGGCGGGGAGCGGGCCGAGTTCGCCGGGCACCTGGACGTCGGTGTGGTCGAGGCCGAGGGCGGTGCGCGGGGTGCCGACGTACAGGTTGGGGGTGAACCAGACGTGGTCGCCGGCGGTGAGGGTGCCGTGGGTGACGCCTTCCAGGCGGCGGACGACGGTGTCGGCGCGGTGCCGGGTGCCGCTCAGGACCCCTCCGACGACCGCGTGGGTGCCGTCGCCGGCGAGTCCGTATCGGCCGGGGCGGAGCGCGGCCAGGTCCCGGGTGAGGGTGATCCGGCCGGCGGCGGTGCCGTGCACGGTGAGCCGGGGTTCGGTGGGCAGCGGCCGGCCGGGGGACGCCTTGAGCGCCGCGTCGCTGGCGAACCGGCCGGCGGCGACGCTCGCTGCGCCGGCCGCCAGGGCTGCGGTGAGGGCGGCGGCCGTGGCTGTGACTGTGCGCATGGGGCCAGTCTCCCGGTGGAGTCGGAGGGCGGCCAGTGGACGGACGGCGGGGGGTGACGCGGGTCGGCCCCGGCCGTCGGGGCGTCCGGGGCGCCGGTGTCGCCACCGGTGCCCGGGAAGGTGTGGGGTAGGCCCGCCCGGGGGGGTGCGGCGGGGCCCGGTGGGGGTGGCCCTCCCGGGCGCCCCCGGTCACCGTTGGCCGTACCCCCGCAGGCGTCTCGCGGCGTCGGCGAGCTGGGCCTCGGTCAGGAGGGCGGGGGTGCGGCCGGGGAGGGCGGAGGCCGTGAGCCAGAGGCGGCACATCCACTCCAACTGGGCGGTGCGGTCGTACGCCTCGTCGAGGTCGGCGCCGTGGGTGATCGTGCCGTGGTTGCCCAGCAGGCAGCCGGAGCGGCCGTCGAGGGCGGCGAGCATCACGCGGGCCAGTTCGCCGGTGCCGTAGGGGGCGTAGGGGGCGACGCGGACGGGGCCGCCGAGCGCGGCGGCCATGTAGTGGACCGGGGGGAGTTCGGTGACGAGGGTGGAGACCGCGGTGGCGTGCAGGGCGTGGGTGTGGACGACGGCGCGGGCGTCGGTGGTGCGGTAGACGGCCAGGTGGAGGGGGAGTTCGCTGGTGGGGACCAGCGTGCCGAGGACCTGGCGTCCGTCGAGGTCGACGCCGGTCACGTCCTCGGGGGTGAGCCGGTCGTAGGGAACGCCGGAGGGGGTGACGAGCACGGTGTCACCGACCCGGACCGAGACGTTCCCCGAGGTGCCGACGACCAGTCCGTCGGCGACCGTGCGCCGGGCGGTGGTGACAAGTGTCTCCCACGCTTGAGGTGTAGTCACCCGATCGGGTCTGTTCTCCGTCATGTCCGGTCCCCCTTTCCGGGCGCCGGGAGCCTCCCGGCGCGTCGCCGCGCCGATCCTGCCAGGGACGTCTCCGGAGCGCAGCGGGGCGGGTACGGAGCGCCAGCACCGCCGGGAGCGGACGTCCCCGTTTCCGGTCACCATGAGGCCCGATCACGTTCATCTTCCGTTCACCCGGGTTACCTACGTTCGACGCGCCAATGACCTCGAACGATTGCCTGGGTAAATGGAAAGCTTCTCGCTGATCCTCGCGATTGTGGTGGTAACCGCACTCGCGTTCGATTTCACGAACGGTTTCCACGACACCGCGAACGCGATGGCAACAACCATTTCGACCGGTGCGCTCAAGCCCAAGGTCGCGGTGGCCATGTCCGCCGTACTGAACCTCGTGGGCGCCTTCCTCTCCGTGGAGGTCGCCAACACGATCTCCAAGGGTCTCGTCGACGAGACCGGCATCCGGCCCGAGGTCATCTTCGCCGCCCTGGTCGGCGCGATCCTCTGGAACCTGCTGACCTGGCTGGTCGGACTCCCCTCCAGCTCCTCGCACGCCCTGATGGGCGGTCTGATCGGTGCCGCGGTCGCCTCCGCCGGCGTCGGCGCCGTCCACGGCGGGGTGCTCCTGACCAAGGTGCTGCTGCCCGCCGTCGCCGCCCCGGTCGTGGCCGGCGTCGCGGCGCTGGTCGGCACCCGGCTCACCTACCGCCTCGGCCGCAAGGCCGACGGCCGCGCCGCCGAGAAGGGCTACCGCGCCGGTCAGATCGCCTCGGCCGGCCTGGTCTCGCTGGCCCACGGCACCAACGACGCCCAGAAGACGATGGGCATCATCACCCTCGCCCTGATCGCCGGCGGTGCCCTCGCCCCCGCCTCCGACCCGCCCCTGTGGGTCATCCTCTCCGCGGGCCTGGCGATCGCGCTCGGCACCTACCTCGGCGGCTGGCGCATCATCCGCACCATGGGCCGGGGCCTGACCGACCTCCAGCCGCAGCAGGGCTTCGCCGCCCAGACCAGTGCCGCCACGGTCATCCTCGCCTCCTCGCACCTCGGCTTCTCCCTCTCCACCACGCACTCCGTCTCCGGCGCCGTGATGGGCTCGGGCATCGGCCGCAAGGGCGGCGTGGTCCGCTGGTCGACCGCGACCCGGATGTTCGTCGCCTGGGGACTGACGCTGCCGGCCGCCGCCTTCGTCGGCGCGCTCGCCGAGTGGGTCACCAAGCTCGGCGACTGGGGCACGGCCCTCGTCGCGGTCTTCCTGGTGGTCTCCAGCGCCGCGATCTGGAAGGTCTCCCGCCGCGAGGTGGTCGACCACACCAACGTCAACGGCGACGACGAGCCGGCCGCCACGCCGCAGCCCGAGCCGGAGCCGGCCGGTGTGGTGACCGCGGCGATGGCCGCCGTGACCCCGCCGCCCGCCCTGGGCGAGGAGCTGAAGGTCACCGTCCCGGCCCCGGTCCCCGTGGTGACCGCGAGCGCGCCCGACGCGCCGCCGACGCCGGCCGCCACCCCCGTCTGAGTCCGCCGGGCCCCGGCTCCCGCACCGGACGCCGGGCCCGCCTGCCCGGGTACGAAGGAAGAGAACCGTCATGAACATCGACTGGGCTGCCCTCGGCTCCGTCTTCGGAGTCAGCCTCGTGGCCACCCTGGGCCTCGTGGCCCTCTTCACCCTCGGCATCGCCGGCCTCTCCCGCCAGGAGCGGGCCGTCGCCCGGGGCGAGTCGGCGGCGCTCGCCGTCACGGGCGCGTACGCCTGCTTCGCGGCCTGCGCCGCGGCGGTGGCGTACGGGATCTACATGATCGTCGCCTGACCCTCCGGAAGGCACCCTCCGTCCGGAAAGGCACCCTCCGGGAAGCATCCTCCGGGCTCCGGGAGGGCGCCCTCGGGGAAGACCGTGCGCGGGGCGCGGGACGGGAAGCACCGTCCCGCGCCCCGCGCTCTTCGTGTGCCGGCGCGCACCCGCGCCCTGTGGGCCTTCGCACACTCCTCCTCCGCAGGTCAACGGCAGGTTGACGGGTCTTCGCGGAGCGTGGTGGACTGCCGGAGCCATCACGGCGGCAGGAGAGGAAGCCGGTGCGAATCCGGCGCGGTCCCGCCACTGTCACCGGGGCGTCATGCCCCGGGAGCCAGGAACTCTCGCCGCCGGTCTCGTCGAGCCAGGGCGCGGACACCCTGAGTGAGGACCCATCGCCATGCGCGGCTGCCGTTCGAGGTACACCCACGACGTTCCCCCCGCCCCTCCGGCCGGCTGAGCGCCGTGCGGGCCGAACGCGTCTTCGCGTACGGCGCCGCCGCCGGCCTCCTCGGTGACCTCCTCCTCGGCGATCCGCGCCGCGGGCACCCCGTCGCCGCCTTCGGGCGGGCCGCCGGGGCCGTGGAACGGGTGCTGTGGCGGGACCACCGGGGCCGGGGCGCGCTGCACACCCTCGTCTGCGCCGGCGGCGCCGTGGCCCTCGGGGCCGTCGCCGCGCGGGCCGTCCGTTCCCGTCCCGTCGCCTCCGTCGCGCTGACCTCCGCCGCCACCTGGGCCGTCGTCGGCGGCACCTCGCTGGCGCGTGAGGCGCGGGCCATCGGGCGGGCGCTGGAGGCCGGGGAGGTGGCGGCGGCGCGGGAGCGGCTGCCGCACCTGTGCGGACGGGACCCGCGGGCCCTCGACGCCGACGGGATCGCGCGGGCCGTGGTGGAGTCCGTCGCCGAGAACACCTCGGACGCCGTGGTGGGCGCGCTGGTGTGGGGCGCCGTGGCCGGGGTGCCGGGGCTGCTCGGCTTCCGCGCGGTGAACACCCTCGACGCCATGATCGGGCACAGGTCGCCCCGGTACCGGCGCTACGGCTGGGCCGCGGCCCGGCTCGACGACCTCGCGGGCTGGCCGGGCGCCCGGCTGACCGCCGTCCTCGCCACGGTCGGCGGCCCGGACCCCCGGGGCGCGGTACGGGCCTGGCGGGCCGACGCCTCCCGGCACCCGAGCCCCAACGCCGGCCCCGTCGAGGCGGCCTTCGCGGGCGCCCTCGGCGTCCGGCTGGGCGGCACGCTCTCCTACGGCGGACGCGTCGAGCACCGGCCGGTGCTCAACGAGGCCGCGGGGCGCCCGGTCGGGGCGGCCGACATCGAACGGGCCGTACGGCTCTCCCGGCGCGTGGGCCTGCTCGCGCTCGGCGTGTGCGCCGGGGCGCGGCTGCTCGTGGGCTCCGCCCGCCCGGGAACGGAGGGGCGACCGCCGGCCGGCGCCGGCCGGGCGCAAGGGCAACTCGGCGCCCGCGCCGCGAAGGCCGGGCTCGCCCTCGCGGCCGGCCCCGTCACCGCCACCCACCCGGCCCAGGCCCGGCCGCTCGCGGGCGTCCTCCGCACACAGGCCCGGCCCCTCACCGGCACCCTCCCCACACGGGCCCCGCTGCTCGGCCGTGCCTTCACGGCGCGGGCCCGGCTGCCGGCCGGCTTCCTCGCGGCGCGGTCCCGGCCGCTCGCCGGTGCCCTGCTCGCGCGGTCCCGGCCGCTCGCGGGCGTCCTTCGGGGCAGGGGGTGGGTGGCGTGAGCGGGGGTCTTCTCGTCGCCGGTACCACCTCCGACGCCGGCAAGAGCGTGGTCACCGCCGGGATCTGCCGGTGGCTGGCGCGGCAGGGGGTGCGGGTCGCGCCGTTCAAGGCGCAGAACATGTCCCTGAACTCCTTCGTCACCCGCGAGGGCGCCGAGATCGGGCGGGCGCAGGCCATGCAGGCCCAGGCGTGCCGCATCGAGCCGAGCGCGCTGATGAACCCGGTGCTGCTCAAGCCGGGCGGCGAGCGCAGCAGCCAGGTCGTGCTGCTCGGCAGGCCGGTCGGCGAGATGAGCGCCCGCGGCTACCACGGCGGACGGCAGGCGGCCCTGCTCGGGACGGTGCTGGAGTGCCTGGCCGAACTGCGCGCCGACCACGACGCGGTGATCTGCGAGGGCGCCGGCAGCCCCGCCGAGATCAACCTGCGCCGCACCGACATCGTCAACATGGGGATCGCCCGGGGCGCCGGCTTCCCCGTCCTCGTCGTCGGCGACATCGACCGGGGCGGCGTCTTCGCCTCCTTCTTCGGCACGGTGGCGCTGCTCTCCCCCGAGGACCAGGCGCTGGTCGCCGGGTTCCTCGTCAACAAGTTCCGCGGCGACGTGAGCCTGCTGGAACCCGGCCTCGACATGCTGCGCGGCCTCACCGGGCGGCGTACGTACGGCGTCCTGCCCTTCCGGCACGGGCTCGGCATCGACGAGGAGGACGGCATGAGCCTCGCCGCGCCCGGCGCGGGGCGGGAGCCGGAGACCGCGCCGCCGCACGGCGAGGACGTGCTGCGGGTCGCGGTGTGCGCGCTGCCGCTGATGTCCAACTTCACGGACCTGGACGCGCTCGCCGCCGAGCCGGGCGTCGTGGTCCGCTTCACCGACCGGCCCGAGGAGGTGGCCGACGCCGACCTCGTCGTCGTCCCCGGCACCCGGGGCACCGTCCGCGCCCTGGACTGGCTGCGCCGGCGCGGGCTCGCCGACGCGCTGGCACGCCGGCACCGGGACGGCCGGCCGGTGTTCGGGATCTGCGGCGGCTACCAGCTCCTCGGCGAGGAGATCGAGGACGACGTGGAGAGCCGCCGGGGACGGGTCGAGGGGCTCGGCCTGCTGCCCGTACGGGTGCGGTTCGCCCGCGAGAAGACCCTCGCCCGCCCGGTGGGCACCGCCCTCGGCGAGCCCGTCGAGGGCTACGAGATCCACCACGGCGTCGCCGAGGTCCTCGGCGCGGAGACCTTCGTCCGCGACGACCGGGGCAACGCCCTGGACGGCTGCCGGTCCGGCGCGACCCTGGGCACCCACTGGCACGGCGCGCTGGAGTCGGACGGCTTCCGGCGGGCCTTCCTGCGCGAGGTGGCCGCCGCCGCGGGCCGCCGCTTCGTACCGGCCCCCGCCACCTCCTTCGCCGCGCTGCGCGAGGAACGGCTCGACCGGCTCGGCGACCTGATCGAACGGCACGCGGACACCGACGCGCTGTGGCGGCTCGTCGAGTCCGGCACACCGCAAGGACTTCCCTTCATCCCCCCGGGAGCGCCCGCATGAGCACTGTGTTGTTGTTGTCGACCGCCGACACGGACCTTCTGGCGGCGCGCGCCTCGGACGCCGCCTACCGGATCGGCAACCCGTCCCGGGTCGACGTCCAGGAGGAGCTGCCGGCCCTGCTGGACGGCGCCGACCTCGCCGTAGTCCGCCTGCTGGGCGGCAAGCGGGCCTGGGAGGACGGGCTCGCCGCGCTGAAGGCGGCCGGGGTGCCGACCGTGCTGCTCGGCGGCGAGAGCGTGCCGGACGCCGAGCTGATGGCCGAGTCGTCGGTGCCGGCCGGGGTGGTGGCGGAGGCGCTGCGCTACCTCGTCGAGGGCGGCCCGGAGAACCTCACCCAGCTCGCCCGGTTCCTCTCGGACACGGTGCTGCTGACCGGCGAGGGCTTCGACGAGCCGCGGAAGATGCCCGAGTACGGGGTGCGCGGCGAACGCCCCCTCGTCGACGGCCGCCCGACGGTGGGCGTGCTCTTCTACCGCGCCCACCAGCTCAGCGGCAACACCGCCTTCGTCGACACGCTCTGCGAGGCGATCGAGGCGCGCGGCGCCAACGCCCTGCCGGTGTACTGCGGTTCGCTGCGCGGCGCCGACCCGGGGCTCTACGAGATCCTGGGCCGGGCCGACGCCCTGGTCGCCACCGTCCTCGCCTCCGGCGGCACCCACGCCTCGCAGGCGTCGGCCGGCGGCGACGAGGAGGCGTGGGACATCGGCGCGCTCGCCGACCTCGACGTGCCCGTGCTCCAGGGACTCTGCCTGACCACCTCGCGGGCCGCCTGGGACGCCTCCGACGCCGCCCTGTCCCCCATGGACGCGGCGATGCAGGTCGCCATCCCCGAGTTCGACGGCCGGCTGATCACGGTGCCGTTCTCCTTCAAGGAGCAGGGCCCGGACGACGTACCGGTCTACGCCGCCGACCCGGAGCGGGCGGGGCGGGTGGCCGGCATCGCGGTGCGGCACGCCCGGCTGCGGCACAAGCCGAACGCGGAGAAGAAGGTCGCGCTGGTCTTCACCGCCTACCCGACCAAGCACTCCCGGGTCGGCAACGCGGTCGGCCTGGACACCCCCGCCTCGGCGGTGCGGGTGCTGGACGCGCTGCGGGAGGCCGGGTACGCGGTCGACGGCTACCCCGACAACGGGGACGAGCTGATCCACCGGCTGATCGAGGCCGGCGGCCACGACGTGGAGTGGCTGACGGAGGACCAGCTCGCCGCCGCGCCCGCGCGGGTGCCGCTCGCCGACTACCGGTCCTGGTTCGCCACGCTGGACCCGGGGCTGCGGGAGGCGATGACCGAGGCGTGGGGCGAGCCGCCGGGCTCGCTGTACGTCGACGGCGACGAGATCGTGCTCGCCTCGCTGCGGTTCGGGAACGTCGTCGTGATGATCCAGCCGCCGCGCGGATTCGGGGAGAACCCGATCGCCATCTACCACGACCCGGACATGCCGCCCTCGCACCACTACCTGGCGGCCTACCGGTGGCTGGAGAACACCTTCGGCGCCGACGCGGTCGTCCACATGGGCAAGCACGGCACGATGGAGTGGCTGCCCGGCAAGGGGCTCGGGCTGGGCGCCGGGTGCGCGCCCGACGCGGTCCTCGGCGACCTGCCGCTGGTCTACCCGTTCATCGTCAACGACCCCGGCGAGGGCACCCAGGCCAAGCGGCGCGGCCACGCCACCGTCGTCGACCACCTGGTGCCGCCGATGGCCCGCGCCGACACCTACGGCGACCTGGCCAAACTGGAGCAGCTCCTCGACGAGTACGCGCTCGTCTCCGATCTGGACCCGGCGAAGGCGCCGACGGTGCGAGCGCAGATCTGGACCCTGGTCAAGGCGGCCGAACTCCACCACGACCTGCGCGTGGACGACCAGCCGGACGACGACGCCTTCGACGCGTTCGTCATGCACGTCGACGGCTACCTCTGCGAGATCAAGGACGTGCAGATCCGCGACGGACTGCACATCCTGGGCGGCGGTCCGGTGGGCGAGCCGCGGGTCAACCTGGTGCTGGCGGTGCTGCGGGCCTCCCAGGTGTGGGGCGGGCAGGCGAACGCCCTGCCGGGTCTGCGGGCCGCCCTGGCCGAGCACTTCGGGCTGGTGGAGAAGGAGCTGCTGGCCGAGCCGGGCGCCCCGGTGAAGGTGCCGGCGGAGCTGACCGCCCTGGTCGACGGTCCCGCCCGCTCGGGCGCCGACGCGATCGACCTGCTGGAGACGGTGTGCCGGCGCTTCGCCGAGGGCATGGAGGAGCGCGGCTGGGCGCCGGCCGGCTGCGCGCCCCTGGTCCGCGAGGTGCTCGGCACCGAACTCGCCGACGCGGTCGCGGTGCTGGAGTTCGCCTGTACCGAGGTGGTGCCCCGGCTGGCCCGCACCGGCGACGAGATCGGCAACATCCTGCACGCCCTGGACGGCGGCTACGTCCCCGCCGGGCCGTCCGGCTCCCCCACCCGGGGGCTGGTCAACGTCCTGCCGACCGGGCGGAACTTCTACTCGGTCGACCCCAAGGCGATCCCGTCCCGGCTGAGCTGGGAGGTCGGCCAGTCCCTCGCCGACTCCCTGGTGCAGCGCTACCTCCAGGACACCGGCGCCTACCCGAAGTCCGTCGGCCTCACCGTGTGGGGCACCTCCGCGATGCGCACCCAGGGCGACGACATCGCCGAGATCCTGGCGCTGCTCGGCTGCCGCCCGGTGTGGGACGACGCCTCGCGCCGGGTCACCGGCTTCGAGGTGGTGCCGCCCGAGGAGCTGGGCCGGCCGCGCATCGACGTGACGGTGCGCATCTCGGGCTTCTTCCGGGACGCGTTCCCGCACGTCATCGGGTTGATCGACGACGCGGTGCGGACGGTGGCCGAGCTGGACGAGCCGGCCGAGGCCAACTACGTACGGGCGCACGCCGACGAGGACACCGCCGAGCACGGCGACCGGCGCCGGGCCACGGCCCGCGTCTTCGGCTCCAAGCCGGGCGCGTACGGGGCGGGCCTGCTGCCGCTGATCGACGCCCGGAACTGGCGCTCCGACGCGGACCTCGCCGAGGTGTACGCGGTGTGGGGCGGCTACGCCTACGGGCGCGGGCTCGACGGGCGCGCGGCGCGCGGCGACATGGAGACGGCGTTCCGGCGGATCGCGGTGGCGGCGAAGAACGTCGACACCCGCGAGCACGACCTCGTCGACGCCGACGACTACTTCCAGTACCACGGCGGCATGGTCGCCATGGTGCGGCACCTGACGGGCGCCTCCCCGGAGGCGTACGTGGGCGACAGCGCCGTACCGGACCAGGTGAAGACCCGCACGCTGGGCGAGGAGACGCACCGCGTCTTCCGTGCCCGGGTGGTCAACCCGCGCTGGATGGCGGCGATGCGCCGGCACGGCTACAAGGGCGCCTTCGAGATGGCGGCCACCGTGGACTACCTCTTCGGGTACGACGCCACGGCCGGGGTCGTCGACGACTGGATGTACGAGAAGCTCAGCGCCGAGTACGTCTTCGACCCGGAGAACCGGGACTTCATGCGCGCGTCCAACCCGTGGGCGCTGCGGGGCATCACCGAACGCCTGCTGGAGGCCGCGGACCGCGGCCTGTGGGCGGAGCCGGACGCGCGGACCCTGGAGCGGCTGCGCGCCACCTATCTGGAGCTGGAAGGCGACTTGGAGGGCGAGGAGAAGTGACCACCCCGTTCCCGTTCACGGCCGTCGTGGGTCAGGACGACCTGCGGCTGGCCCTGCTGCTCAACGCCGTGAGCCCCGCGGTCGGCGGAGTCCTGGTGCGCGGCGAGAAGGGCACCGCGAAGAGCACGGCGGTGCGCGCCCTGTCGGCGCTGCTGCCGCGGGTCGGCGTCGTCCCCGGATGCCGCTTCTCCTGCGACCCCGCCTCCCTCGACCCCTCCTGCCCCGACGGGCCGCACGCGCCGGACGCGGCCGGGGAGGACCGCGCGGCGCGGATGGTGGAGCTGCCCGTCGGCGCCTCCGAGGACCGGCTGGTGGGCGCCCTCGACATCGAGCGGGCCCTCGCGGAGGGCGTCAAGGCGTTCGAGCCGGGGCTCCTCGCCGACGCCCACCGCGGCATCCTCTACGTCGACGAGGTCAACCTCCTCCACGACCACCTGGTCGACCTGTTGCTGGACGCCGCCGCGATGGGCGCCTCCTACGTCGAGCGCGAGGGCGTCTCCGTCCGGCACGCGGCGCGTTTCCTGCTGGTCGGCACCATGAACCCGGAGGAGGGCGAGCTGCGTCCGCAGCTCCTGGACCGGTTCGGGCTGACCGTGGAGGTCACCGCCTCCCGCGAGCCCGACGAGCGGGTGGAGGTGGTCCGCCGCCGCCTCGCCCACGACGACGACCCGGCCGCCTTCGCCGCGCGCTGGGCCGCCGAGGAGGCGGCCGTACGGGAGCGGATCGCGGCGGCGCGCGCCCTGCTGCCGTCGGTGAAGCTGGGCGACGGGCCGCTGCGGCAGATCGCGGCGACCTGTGCCGCCTTCGAGGTGGACGGCATGCGCGCCGACATCGTGATGGCGCGGACGGCGACGGCGCTGGCGGCCTGGGCGGGGCGCACCGACGTGCTCGCCGAGGACGTGCGGCAGGCGGCGCTGCTCGCCCTGCCGCACCGGCGGCGCCGCAACCCCTTCGACGCGCCGGGGCTGGACGAGGAGAAGCTCGACGAGACGCTGGAGCAGTACGCCGGGCCGGAGCCGGGCGATCCGGACGACCGCGGCCCCGACGACGACGGCGGTGACGACGACGGCGGTGACGACGATCCCGATCCGGGGCCCGGCGGTCCCGGCGGGCGGCCGGAGCCGGAGGACGGCCCCGGCGACGGGGACGCCGGCGGCCGTGCCGAATCCCCGGCCGACGCGCCGGACGCGCCGGACGACCGGCACGGCGAGCCCCGGCCCTCCGGCGCCGGCGAGCGGGCCCCGGTGGGGGCCGCGGAGCCGTTCCGCACCCGGGTGCTGCACGTGCCCGGCGTCGGTGAGGGCGCCGCGGGGCGCCGGTCGCGGGCGCGGACCGAACAGGGCCGCACCACCGGGGCCCGGCGGCCCCGGGGCGCGCTGACCAAGCTGCACCTGGCGGCGACCGTGCGGGCGGCGGCGCCGCACCAGCGGGCGCGGGGCCGGTCGGGCCGCGGGCTGGTGGTGCGCCGGGACGATCTGCGGCAGGCGGTGCGCGAGGGCCGCGAGTCCAACCTCGTGCTGTTCGTCGTCGACGCCTCCGGGTCGATGGCGGCGCGGCAGCGGATGAGCGCCGTCAAGGGCGCCGTGCTGTCGCTGCTGCTCGACGCCTACCAGCGCCGGGACAAGGTGGGCCTGGTGACCTTCCGCGGCTCGGCCGCCGACGTCGCCCTGCCGCCGACCTCGTCGGTGGACACGGCGGCGGTCCGGCTGGAGTCGCTGCCGACCGGCGGGCGGACCCCGCTCGCCGCCGGGCTGCTGCGGGCCCACGAGGTGCTGCGGGTGGAGCGGCTGCGCGATCCGGCCCGCCGGGCGCTGATCGTGGTGGTGACCGACGGCCGGGCCACCGGCGGCGTCGAGCCGGTCGCGCTCGCCTCGCGGGCGGCGCGGCTCCTCGCCGCCGAGGGCACCGCCTCGGTGGTCGTGGACTGCGAGTCGGGTCCGGTGCGGCTCGGGCTGGCCGCCCGGCTCGCACAGGATCTGGGCGGTACGGCGGTGACGCTGGACGAGCTGCGCGCGGACACCGTCGCGGGGCTGGTCAAGGACGTGCGGGACGCCGGGACGAGGAGGGCCGCGTAATGCCGAAGGGGCAGCCGAGCGTGGTGCCGGACGACGGGCTGACGACCCGTCAGCGGCGTAACCGTCCGCTGGTGATCGTGCACACCGGGATCGGCAAGGGCAAGTCGACGGCCGCCTTCGGGCTGGCGCTGCGCGCCTGGAACCAGGGGTGGCCGGTCGGGGTGTTCCAGTTCGTCAAGTCGGCCAAGTGGAAGGTGGGCGAGGAGCACGCGCTGCGCGTGCTCGGCGCCTCCGGCGAGGGCGGCACCGTCGACTGGCACAAGATGGGCGAGGGCTGGTCGTGGGTGCAGCGCGACGCCCAGATGGACAACGAGGAGAAGGCCCGCGAGGGCTGGGAGCAGGTGAAGCGGGACCTGGCCGCCGAGACGTACCGGCTGTACGTGCTCGACGAGTTCGCCTACCCGATGCACTGGGGCTGGGTGGACACGGACGAGGTCGTGGAGGTGCTGCGGACCCGTCCCGGCACCCAGCACGTGGTGATCACCGGCCGGAACGCGCCGGAGAAGCTGGTGGACCTCGCCGACCTGGTGACCGACATGTCGAAGGTCAAGCACCCGATGGACGCCGGGCAGAAGGGCCAGAGGGGCATCGAGTGGTGATGTCCGCGCCGCCCCGGCTGGTCGTCGCCGCGCCCTCCTCGGGCAGCGGCAAGACCACCGTGGCCACGGGGCTGATGGCCGCGTTCGCCGCGCGGGGGCTCGCCGTCTCCCCGCACAAGGTGGGACCGGACTACATCGACCCCGGCTACCACGCGCTCGCCACCGGACGGCCGGGGCGCAACCTCGACGCGTACCTGTGCGGGCCCGAGCTGCTCGGGCCGCTGTTCCTGCACGGGGCGCGGGGCTGCGACCTCGCCGTCGTCGAGGGCGTGATGGGGCTGTACGACGGGGCCGCCGGGGAGGGCGAACTGGCCTCCACGGCCCAGGTCGCCACGGTGCTGCGGGCCCCCGTCGTCCTGGTCGTGGACGCCTCGGCGCAGTCGCGGTCGGTGGCCGCGCTGGTGCACGGCTTCGCCTCCTGGGACCCGCGGGTGCGGATCGGCGGCGTGATCCTCAACAAGGTCGGCTCGGACCGGCACGAGGCGCTGCTGCGGGAGGCGCTGGACGCGTCCGGCGTGCCGGTGCTCGGTGTGCTGCGCCGCGCCCCGCAGGCCGGGACGCCCTCCCGGCACCTGGGGCTGGTGCCGGTCGCCGAGCGCCGGGAGGCGGCCGTGGCGGCGGTGGCCGCGATGGGCGCCCAGGTGGCCGCGGGGTGCGACCTGGACGCGCTCGCCGCGCTGGCCCGGGGCGCCGGTCCGCTGCCGGGCCCGGCCTGGGACCCGGCGGACGCGCTGGCCGGCCTCCCGGGACCGGGAACGCCGGCCGGTGACGCGGCGGGAACGGGAGCGCCCGCCCGTGGCGCGGCGGGAGCGGGCGGGGCGCCGGTGGTCGCCGTGGCGGGCGGACCCGCCTTCACCTTCTCCTACGCCGAGCACGCCGAACTGCTCACCGCCGCCGGCGCCGAGGTCGTCCCCTTCGACCCGCTGCGCGAGGAGGCGCTGCCCGAGGGCACCCGCGGGCTCGTGGTCGGCGGCGGCTTCCCCGAGGTGTACGCCGCCGAACTCTCCGCCAACGCGCCGCTGCGCGCGGCCGTCGCCGCCCTCGCCGGGAGCGGGGCCCCGGTCGCCGCCGAGTGCGCCGGGCTGCTCTACCTGTGCCGGGAGCTGGACGGGCTCCCGCTCTGCGGCGTCCTGGACGCCTCCGCCCGCATGTCGGAGCACCTGACCCTGGGCTACCGCGACGCCGTGGCCGTGGGCGACAGCGTCCTCGCCCCGGCCGGTACGCGGATGCGGGGCCACGAGTTCCACCGCACCGTCGTGGAGCCGGGCGCCGGGCCCGCCCCCGCCTGGGGCCTGCGGACCCCCGAGCGGCGCGTCGAGGGGTTCGTGCGGCGCGGCGTGCACGCGAGTTTTCTGCACACCCACTGGGCGTCCGAGCCCGGTGTGGCCCGTCGGTTCGTGGAGAGGTGCCGGACGTCATGAGCAGCAGACTGATCGGGGTCGGGGTCGGCCCGGGGGACCCCGAACTGGTCACGGTGAAGGGGGTCGACGCGCTGCGCGCGGCGGACGTCGTCGTCGTCCCGGTGATGGACACCGGGGAGCGCGGCCGGGCCGAGGCGACGGTGCTGCACTACGTGCCCGCCGAGAAGGTGGTGCGGGTGGTGTTCGCCCTGAACGAGCGGAGCGACCGCGCCCGGCGCGAGGCGGCGTGGGACGCGGCCGGGGAGCGCGTGGCCGGTCTGCTGCGCGCCCACGCCCGGGTCGCCTTCGCCACCATCGGCGACCCCAACGTGTACTCGACCTTCACCTACCTCGCGCAGACCGTCGGCGCCCTGGTGCCCTCCGTCGTCGTGGAGACCGTGCCCGGCATCACCGCCATGCAGGACCTCGCCGCCCGCTCCGGTGCCGTGCTGACCGAGGGCACCGAGCCGCTGACCCTGGTGCCGGTGACGGCCGGGGCGGCGGTGCTCCGGGAGGCGCTGGAGGGGCCGGGGACGGTCGTCGCCTACAAGTTCGGCAGGCAGGCGGCCGAGGTCGCCGAGGCGCTGCGGGAGACCGGGCGGCTGGAGGGCGCCGTGTGGGGCTCGGCGCTCGGGCTGCCCGGGGAGTCCGTACGCCCCGCCGCCGAACTGGACGGCGGCCCGCTGCCCTACCTGTCGACGCTGATCGCGCCGGCCCGGCGCACCGACGGGCGGGGCGGCAAGCTGTGAGCGGACCGGGGGCCGGCTCCTCAGTCGGCGACGCCCACCACCAGCCAGATGAACGCGGCCCCCGCGACCGTGCACAGCAGGGTCGAGCGGGCCGGGTGCTCGTGGTGGGCCTCGGGCAGGATCTCCGCGGCGGCGAGGTAGAGCAGCACACCGCCGAAGAGGCCGAGATAGCCGCCGAGTGCCGCCTCGGGGATGGTGAAGAGCAGCGTGGACGCGGCGCCGAGCACCGGGGCGACGGCGTCGGCGGCCAGCATGGCGACGGCCCGGCGGCGGGCGTTGCCGTACAGGCTCGTCAGTGTGTAGGTGTTGAAGCCGTCCGCGAAGTCGTGGGCCACCACGGCCGTCGCCACGGCCGCGCCCATGCCGCCGCCCACCTGGAAGGCGGCGCCGATGGCCACCCCGTCCATGGCGCTGTGCGCGACCATCGCGGCTGCGGCCGTCAGCCCCACCTCGGGCGAGTGCCGCCCGCCCTCGTCCGCCCCGTGCGCCGCGCGCCGGGCGGCGAGCAGGCGTTCGCCCAGATGGGCGAGGAGGAACCCGGCGACGAAGAGCAGCAGCGCCGTGGGGACGCCGAAGACCTCGCCGTCGGCGGCGTCCAGGGCCTCCGGCAGCAGGTCGAGGCCGGCCACGCCCAGCATCAGGCCGCCGGCCAGCCCCAGGACCAGATGGCGCCGGTCGGTCACCCGCTGGGCCGTCCAGCCGCCGGCCAGCGTCATCAGGAACGCGCCGAGCGCGACGAAGACCGCCATGACCCCTTGCTATCCGATCGGCGCGGGTGCCCGCGCGGGGGACGGCAGCGACCGCAGTACCCGTGTGCAGGAGAGGACCCATTCCCATGGCCGATGCATCCGCCGGCAAGGTGACCTTCGTCGGGGCCGGGCCCGGCGCCGCCGATCTGCTGACCTTCCGCGCCGCGCGCGCCATCGCCGAGGCCGACGTCGTGATCTGGGCGGCGAGCCTGGTCCAGGCCGAGGTGCTGGAGCACGCCCGCCCCGGGGCCGAGGTGCTGGACTCGGCCACGATGTCCCTGGAGGACGTCGTGGCCGTCTACCGGCGTGCCCACGAGCACGGCCTGCGGGTGGCCCGCGTCCACTCCGGCGACCCCGCCCTGTGGGGCGGCACGCAGGAGCAGCTCGACCGGTGCGCCGCGATCGGCATCGCCACCGAGGTGGTGCCGGGCGTGTCCGCGTTCTCGGCGGTCGCGGCGCTCGCGGGCCGGGAGCTGACCATCCCGGAGGTGGCGCAGTCGGTGATCCTCACCCGGCTCGGCGGCGGCAAGACGCCGATGCCGCCCGGGGAGGAGGTCCGCGAGTTCGCCCGGCACGGCACCACCATGGCCGTCTTCCTCTCGGCGGCCCGCAGCGGGCAGCTCGTACGGGAGCTGCTGGAGGGCGGCTACCCGACCGGCACCCCGGTGGTGGTGGCGTACCAGGCCACCTGGCCGGAGGAGCTGATCGTCCGGTGCACGGTCGGCACGCTGGAGGAGACGGTCAAGGAGCACCGGCTCTGGAAGCACACGCTCTTCCTGGTCGGCCCGGCGCTCGACGCGCACGGCACCCGCTCGCACCTGTACCACCCGGGCCATTTCCACGGCTACCGCAGGGCCGACCCCGAGGCCCGGCGGGCGCTGCGCGAACGCGGGGCGCACTCCGTGCCGGGTGCGGCCGGGCCGGGGGCGGGCGACGGGGCGGGCGCGTGAGCGCGCCGGTCACCGTCGTCGGCACGGGCGTCGGGGCGCCCCTTCCGGCCGGCGTCCTGGCCGGTGCGCGGCTCGTCGTGGGCGGCCGGCGCCACCTGGACGCCGTGACGCTGCCCGAGGGGGCGGAGCGGATCGTCCTCGGCCCGCTCGCGCCCGCCCTGGACGCGATCGCGGAGCACCTGGCCGGCGGGCGGCCGGTGGTGGTGCTGGCCTCGGGCGACCCCGGGTTCTTCGGGATCGTGCGGGTGCTGGCCGAGCGGTTCGGACCGGACCTGCTCGACGTGCGGCCCGGGGTGTCGTCCGTCGCCGCCGCCTTCGCGCGGGCCGGGCTGCCCTGGGACGACGCCGTGGTGGCCAGCGCCCACGGGCGGGACCCGCGCACCGCGGCCAACCTGTGCCGCGCGCACCCCAAGGTGGCCGTGCTGACCGGGCCGGGCGCCGGTCCCGCCGAGCTGGGCGCCGCCCTCGGGGACCTGCCCCGGGTGCTGGTCGTCGCCTCGGCGCTCGGCTCCGGCGCGGAGCGCGTGGAACGGGTGACGCCCGCCGAGGCCGCCGCCCGGGAGTGGGGCCCGGCGGTGAACGTCGTGCTCTGCCTGGACGAGACGCGCGCGGTGGGCGCCGTGCGCACGGTCGCGGGACCGGCCCGGCGGCCTGCCGGATGGGCCCTGGACGAGGCGGAGTTCGCCCACCGCGACTCGATGATCACCAAGTTCGAGGTGCGGGCGCTGGCGCTGGCCCGGCTCGGTCCGCGCCCCGGCGACCTGGTGTGGGACGTCGGCGCGGGCTCCGGCTCGGTGGCGGTGGAGTGCGCCCGCCTCGGCGCGGCCGTCACCGCCGTGGAGAAGAGCCCGGACGGCGTCGCCCGGATCGGTGCCAACGCCGCCGCGCACGGCGTCGCGGTCCACGTCGTGCGCGGCACGGCGCCCGGGGCGCTCGCCGCGCTGGACGATCCCGACGCGGTGTTCGTGGGCGGCGGCGGGCGGGACCTGCCCGCGATCGTCGCGGCCTGCGCGCGGCGGGCCCGGCGCTCGGTGGTGGTCGCCGTGGCCGCGCTGGACCGGGTCCCGGCGGCGCGCGAGGCGCTGGCGGGGGCGGGGCTGGAGTGCGGCGGGGTGCTCCTCCAGTCCTCGCGGCTGGCACCGCTGCCCGGGGACGTGACGCGGCTCGCCGCCGGCAACCCGGTCTTCCTGCTGTGGGGCCTGCGCCCCGCCGCCCCCGCCACCATCCCGCGCGGCTCGGCCGGCGGGGACACCGACAGTGAAGGAGTGACCCAGTGATCGGCCTGATTTCCGCCACCGCGGCGGGGGCGGCGGCCCGGGACCGGCTGGCCGCGGCCTGGCCGGAGCGCACCCGCGTCTACGACGGTCCGGTCGCGGACGCCGTACGGACCGCGTTCGCCGAGTGCGAGGGGCTGGTGTGCTTCCTCGCCACCGGCGCCGTCGTCCGGCTCGTGGCACCGCTGCTGGACGACAAGCGCACCGACCCGGGCGTGGTCTGCGTCGACGAGGGCGGCCGGTTCGCCGTCTCGCTGGTCGGCGGGCACGGCGGCGGCGCCAACGACCTGGCCCGCGCGGTCGGCGAGGTGCTGGGCGCCCGGCCGGTGGTGACCACGGCCACGGACGCCGTCGGGCTGCCGGGCCTGGACACGCTCGGCCTGCCCGTCGAGGGCGACGTCGCCGGGGTCTCCCGGGCCCTGCTGGACGGCGAGGCGGTGGCGCTGCGGGCCGACGTCGCCTGGCCGCTGCCGCCGCTGCCGCTCGCCGCGGAGGGACCGTACGCGATCCGGCTGACGGACCGTGTGGTGGAGTCGGCCGGGCGGGAGGCGGTGCTGCGCCCGCCGACGCTGGTCGTCGGGGTCGGCGGCTCCAGGGGCGTGCCCGCCGACGAGGTCCTGGGCCTGGTCGGCGAGGCCCTGGCCGGCGCCGGGCTCTCCCCCGCCTCGATCGCCGAGGTGGCCACCGTCGACGCCAAGGCCGGTGAGCCCGGCATCGTCGCCGCCGCCGCGCGGCTCGGCGTACCGCTGGTGACGTACCCGGCCGGGGAACTGGCCGGCATCGAGGTCCCGCACCCCTCCGACGCCCCGCTGGCCGCCGTCGGCACCCCCTCGGTCGCGGAGGCCGCGGCGCTGGCCCGGGGCGGTGAACTCCTCGTGCCCAAGCGGAAGTCGCGGCGCGCGGACGGGCGGCCCGCGATGGCCACCTGCGCGGTGGTCCGGCGGCTGGGCCGCGGCCGGCTCGCGGTGGTCGGCCTCGGGCCGGGCGCCCGGGACCTGCTCACGCCCCGCGCCCGCGAGGAGCTGCGGCGGGCCTCCGTCCTGGTCGGCCTCGACCAGTACGTGGACCAGATCCGCGACCTGCTGCGCCCCGGCACCCGGGTGCTGGAGTCCGGGCTCGGCGCCGAGGAGGAACGCGCCCGCACGGCCGTGGCCGAGGCCCGGCGCGGGCACGCCGTCGCCCTGATCGGCAGCGGCGACGCCGGGGTCTACGCGATGGCCTCGCCCGCGCTGGCCGAGGCGTCCGACGACATCGACGTGGTCGGCGTGCCCGGGGTGACGGCGGCCCTGGCGGCCGGGGCGATCCTCGGGGCGCCGCTGGGCCACGACCACGTCTCGATCAGCCTGTCCGACCTGCACACGCCGTGGGAGGTCATCGAACGGCGGGTGCGCGCGGCGGCCGAGGCCGATCTCGTGGTGACCTTCTACAACCCGCGCAGCCGGGGCCGTGACTGGCAGCTCCCGAAGGCGCTGTCGCTCCTCGCGGAGCACCGGGAGCCCGGCACCCCGGTCGGCGTGGTGCGCAACGCCTCGCGCGCGGACGAGTCGAGCCGGCTGACGACGCTGGCCGCGCTCGACCCGGCGACGGTCGACATGATGACGGTCGTGACGGTGGGCAACACCGCGACCCGGCGGATCGCCGGGCGCATGGTGACCCCGCGCGGCTACCGCTGGCAGGACGGCCGGGAGGCGGCGCAGTGAACCGTGTGGTCCACCCCATCGAGGAGGAGTCCTTCCGGCGGCTGCGCGCCCGGCTGGACACCTCGCCCTTCCCGCCGCTGACCCGGGCGGTCGTCGAGCGGGTCATCCACTCCGCCGCCGACCTGGAGTACGCCTCCGACCTGGTCATGGACGAGGCCGACCTGGTGCGGGCGCACGCGGCGCTGCACGCCGGGGCGCCCGTCGTCGTGGACGTCGAGATGGTCGCGGCCGGCATCACCCGCCGGGAGACGGTGTGCCGGCTGCGGGACGCCGTCGCCGGCCCCGGGCTGACCCGCTCGGCGCACGCGGTGCGGCTCGCCCACGCACAGGTCGGGCCGGGCGCCCTGTGGGTGATCGGCTGCGCGCCGACCGCCCTGGAGGAACTGCTCGCCCTGGACGCCTCCCCCGCGCTCGTGATCGGACTCCCCGTCGGTTTCGTCGGGGCCGCCGAGTCCAAGGCAGCACTGCGCGAGAGCGGGCTGCCCGCCGTCAGCAACGTGTCCGAGAAGGGCGGTTCGGCGGTGGCCGCCGCCGCGCTCAACGCCCTGCTGTACCACCCCGCTCCGGACGGCACCCCGTCCGGGAAACCCGAGGAGACACTGTGACCACCCCGCCCGCCCTGCTCATCGCCGGCCACGGCACCCGGGACGAGGCCGGAGCCGAGGCGTTCCGCGACTTCGTCCGCGAACTGGGCCGCCGCCACCCCGAGCTGCCCGTCGCGGGCGGCTTCATCGAGCTGTCCCCGCCACCGCTCGGCGAGGCCGTCGCCGGCCTGGTCGAGCGCGGTGCGCGCCGGTTCGCGGCCGTGCCGCTGATGCTGGTCTCCGCCGGTCACGCCAAGGGCGACATCCCGGCCGCGCTGGCCCGCGAGAAGGAACGCCACCCCGGCATCACGTACACGTACGGCCGTCCGCTGGGCCCGCACCCCTCGCTGCTGCGGGTGCTGGAGCGGCGGCTCGCCCAGGCGGCCGACCCGTCCTGGGACCCCGCCGAGGTGACCGTGCTGCTGGTCGGGCGCGGCTCGACCGATCCGGACGCCAACGCCGAGGTGTTCAAGGCGGCCCGGCTGCTGTGGGAGGGGCGCGACCACGCGGGCGTGGAGACGGCGTTCGTGTCGCTGGCGCGGCCGGACGTGGCGAGCGGGCTGGACCGGTGCCTGAGGCTGGGCGCGCGGCGGATCGTGGTCCTGCCGTACTTCCTGTTCACCGGCATCCTGCCGGACCGGGTGCGGCGCCAGACCGAGGAGTGGGCGGCCTCGCACCCCGAGGCCGAGGTCCGCTCGGCGGACGTCATCGGCCCCGAGCCGGAACTCCTGGACCTGGTGTGGGAGCGGTACGAGGAGGCCGTCGGGGGCGATCTGCGGATGAACTGCGACAGTTGCGTGTACCGGATCGCGCTGCCCGGTTTCGAGGACAAGGTGGGGCTGCCGCAGCAGCCGCACTACCACCCCGACGACGACGGCCATCACCACCACGGGCACCATCACGGCCATGGACACGCACACTCGCACGCGCACTGATCCCCCCGCCGCCGGGCCGGGCCTTCCCGGCAGCGGCGGCGGGCACGATCTGCGCCACCACGGGGACGCCGAGGTCCGGGGCGACGGCTCGGCCCTGGTCGACCTCGCGGTCAACGTGCGGACCGGCACGCCGCCCGCCTGGCTGCGCGAGCGCCTCGCGGACTCGCTCGGCTCCCTCGCCGCCTACCCGGACGGCCGGGCGGCGCGGGCGGCGGTGGCGGCGCGGCACGGGCTGGAGGCGGAGCGGGTGCTGCTGACGGCGGGCGCGGCGGAGGCGTTCGTGCTGCTGGCCCGCGCGCTCGACGTGCGCCGGCCGGTGGTGGTGCACCCGCAGTTCACGGAGCCGGAGGCGGCGCTCGCGGACGCGGGGCACGCGGTCGGGCGGGTGGTGCTGAGCGCGGCCGACGGTTTCCGGCTCGATCCGGCGGCGGTGCCCGCCGACGCCGACCTCGTGGTGATCGGGAACCCCACCAATCCGACCTCGGTGCTGCATCCGGCGGGGGCCGTCGCGGCGCTGGCCCGCCCGGGGCGGACGCTGGTGGTGGACGAGGCGTTCATGGACGCGGTGCCGGGCGAGCGGGAGGCGCTGGCCGGGCGGACGGACCTGCCGGGGCTGGTGGTGCTGCGCAGCCTGACCAAGACATGGGGGCTGGCGGGGCTGCGGATCGGGTACGTGCTGGCGGCGCCGGGGACGGTGGCGAGGCTGGAGCGGGCCCAGCCGCTGTGGCCGGTGTCGACGCCGGCGCTGGTGGCGGCCGAGGCGTGCGTGGGCCCGCGGGCGCTGGCGGAGGCCGAGGAGGCGGCCCGGCGGATCGCCGCGGACCGGGAGCACCTGGTCGCCGGGGTGCGCGGGCTGGCATCGGCGGGGCTGCGGGTCGTGGAGCCGCCGCGGGGCCCCTTCGTGCTGCTCCGGCTCCCCGGGGCGGCGGCGGTGCGGCGGCGGCTGCGCCTCGCCGGGTACGCGGTCCGGCGCGGGGACACCTTCCCCGGGCTGGACGCGGAGTGGCTGCGGGTGGCGGTACGGGACCGCGCGACGACCGACGCCTTCGTCCGCGCCCTGCGGGACGCGGTGACGGCGGGGGCCTGAGCCCCCACGAGGCGCCACGCGCGGGGGCCCCGGCGTCCGGACGCCGGGGCCCCGGTGTCGTTCCCCCCTCCGGGACGTGTCCACGGCCCGGAGGGGCGCTCCGTCCCTCGCCGGCCCGGTCCCGTCGTGCGGCCGGGACCGGGCCGTCGGGGTGGGCCGCTCTAGCCGTGGCGGCGCCGCGCCAGGTAGAGGGCGCCGCCGCCGGCCAGCACCAGCGCGCAGGCGCCGCCCGCGATGTACGGCGTCGCCGAGTTGCCGCCGGTCGCCGCGAGGTCGGCCGTGGCCGCCGGGGCGCCCTGCGGCTTCACGTCGGCGACCGCCTCGTCCGCGGGCTTCTCCGCCGGCTTGTCCGCCGGCTTGTCGTCGTCGGCGGGCGTGGTGGCGGGGGCCGACTCGGCGGCCTCCGGCTCCTTCTCGGCGGGGGCGGGCGCGGCCGGGCTCTCGCAGGTGGCCTTGGCCAGCGTCACCGTGCCGTCGACCTCGGCCACGTTGAGGTCGAGCGGGTTGACGGCGACCTTGAGTTCGAGGGCGGTGGCCGCCGCCGTACGGGAGGTGGTCTCGGAGCGGGACAGGTCGAGGCGGACCTCGCCGACGCCGGGCACCTTCACCTCCGTGGTGCCCCCGGCGGTCAGGGTGACCTTCTTGCCGAGGACCGTCACCGAGCCGAGCACGTTGGACGAGGCGACCGGCTTCTCGCCGGCCTCGCAGGTCGCCTTGGAGGTGACCTGTTCCACCTCGATGACCGAGAGCACCGGCAGGCCGGGCACGTGCACCCTGGCCCGGACCAGGTTGGTGTACCCCTCGGCCTTGGTCTCGGTCACGGTGGCCTTGGCGTCGGCCACGTCGGCCCGCAGGACGTTGAAGGGCTTGCCGCCGTCGACGCCGTCCAGCTTGGCGGTGAGCGCGGTCTGCCGCGCGCTCTCGGGCGCCTGGACCTCGTTGAGGGTGACGGCGAGCGGGAGGTGGACGGTCTTGTTGAGCAGGGCCACGTCGAGGCCGGTGCGCAGGACGACGGCGCTCGCGCGCCCCTGCTCCTCGGTGGCGTGGGCGGTGCCCGCCCCGGCCAGGACCGCGGGACCCGCGGCCAGGGCCGTGGCCGCCGCGACGGTGACGAGGCGGCGTGCGGGCATGCGGAAGGTGTTGCCGTTCAAGGTGGTGGGACCCCCAGAAAGACATGCGTGTGGGACACGCATGAGCGACATGCTTGGGACCCGGAAAGGATGTCCCCGCCCGCCCGCCAACCGTCAGTGTTCCTGGGTTACTTCACTCCATCGAGGGGTTTCCGCGCGCTTTTTCGAATCTTCCCTGCACGGGTGTTCGGACGCTTCACCCCCCACGGTTACCCGACGACCCGTCCGTTGAGCACCACCCGGCGCGGAGCGCCGAGCACGCGGACGTCCGCGCGCGGGTCGCTCTCGTACACCACCAGGTCCGCCGGTGCGCCCTCCTCCAGCCCGGGGCGGCCGAGCCAGCGCCGGGCGGCCCAGGTGGTCGCGGCGAGGGCCTCGACGGGCGGGATGCCCGCGGTGACCAGTTCGGCCACCTCCGCCGCGGCCAGCCCGTGCGCCAGGGTGCCGCCGGCGTCGGTGCCGACGAAGACCGGGACACCGGCGTCGTAGGCGTTGCGCACGGTGTCGTAGCGGCGGGCGTGGAGCCGGCGCATGTGGGCGGCCCAGCCGGGGTAGCGCTTCTCGCCGCCGTCGGCGAGGAGCGGGAAGGTGGCGATGTTGACGAGGGTCGGCACGATGGCGACGCCCCGCTCGGCGAAGAGCGGGATGGTGTCGTCGGTGAGCCCGGTCGCGTGCTCGACGCAGTCGATGCCGGCCTCGACCAGGTCCCGCAGGGAGTCCTCGGCGAAGCAGTGCGCGGTGACGCGGGCGCCCAGCCGGTGGGCCTCGGCGATCGCCGCCTCGACGGCCCCGCGCGGCCAGCAGGCGGACAGGTCGCCGAGGTCGCGGTCGATCCAGTCGCCGACCAGCTTGACCCAGCCGTCGCCGCGCCGGGCCTCCCGGGCGACGTGGGCGACCAGGTCCTCGGGCTCGACCTCCCAGGCGTAGCCCCGGATGTACCGGCGGGTGCGGGCGATGTGCCGGCCCGCCCGGATGATCTTCGGCAGGTCCTCGCGGTCGTCGATCCAGCGGGTGTCGGAGGGCGAGCCCGCGTCGCGCAGCAGCAGCGTGCCCGCGTCCCGGTCGGTGAGCGCCTGCTTCTCGGCCGTCTCGGCGGGCACCGCGCCGTGCGCGTCGAGACCGACGTGGCAGTGCGCGTCGACCAGTCCGGGCAGCGCCCAGCCCTCGACGGTGCGGACGTCGCGGGCGCCGGCGGGACGGTCGTACGAGATCCGGCCGTCGATCACCCACACCTCGTCGCGGACGTCCCCGTCCTCCGGTCCGACGAGCACCCGACCCCTGACGTGCAGCACCGCGCGATCCCTCATGTGCGGCACCCTAGACGGTGGTCCCGGGGCGTTTCGAGGGGCCGCCGGGGACCCGTGGGCGACGGGCCCGATGGACGGTTCCACCGAGGCGGAGGTGATAATTCCGCCCGTGGGGGTGTGGCAACGGAGACCGGCGCCCCCGGCGGCGCGCGCGGGCCGGGCACTACGCTCGGACCCGTCCCGTCCGCCTCGTACGGTCCCGTCCGCCGCCGACTGAGGAGAGCACCGCCGTGACCCACCCCTTCCTGGACCTGGCACCGATGACCGCCGGCCACTTCGCCGCGATCGAGGACCGGGTGGCGCGGCTGCTGGACACCCGGCAGGACGTGGTGATCATGCAGGGCGAGGCGCTGCTGCCGCTGGAGGCCGCGATCCGCGGGACGGCCGGTCCTGACACCGTCGCGCTGAACATCGTCACCGGGCCCTACGGGCAGACCTTCGGCGACTGGCTGCGGGAGTGCGGCGCGACCGTCCACGACCTCGCCGTGCCCTTCGACACGGCGGTCACCGCCGCCCAGGTCCGGGACGCCTTCGCCGCGCACCCGGAGATCGGCTTCGTCTCCCTCGTGCACGCGGAGGCGGCGACCGGCAACACCAACCCGGTCGCGGAGATCGGCGACGTGGTACGGGAGCACGGCGCGCTGTTCTACCTGGACGCGGTCGCCTCCGTGGGCGCCGAGCCGGTGCTGCCGGACGCCTGGGGCGTGGACCTGTGCGTGATCGGCGCCCAGAAGGCGATGGGCGGCCCCGCCGGGGTGTCGGCGGTGTCGGTCAGCGAGCGGGCGTGGGCGCGCATGGCGGCGAACCCGGGGGCGCCGCGCCGCTCGTACCTCTCGCTGCTGGACTGGAAGGAGCGCTGGACGGACGCGGGGCGCACCGCGCTGCCGCACGCTCCGGCGCAGGTGGAGATGGTGGCGCTGGAGGCGTGCCTGGAGCGCGTCGAGGAGGCGGGCGCCGACGCGGTGATGGCGCGGCACGCCCGCGCGGCGGCGGCCACCCGGGCCGGGGTGCTCGCGCTGGGCGGCGGTCTGGAGCCCTGGGTGCGCGACGCGCGGGAGGCGGCCCCGGTGGCGACGACGCTGCGGGCCCCGGCCGGCACCGACGCCTCCGCCCTGGTGGCCCGCGCCCTGGCCGCCGATCCGGCGCTGCCGCTGGCCGCGGGCGGGGGCGCGCTCGCCGGCGAGATGATCCGCGTCAACCACTACGGCCCGCACGCCGGCCGGGCGTCCGTGGCGGCGTGCCTGGCGGCCCTCGGGGCGGCACTGGCGGACGAGGGCCTGGCGGCAGATCCGGAGGCGGCCACCCGGGCCCTTGGCGCGGCCTGGGACGAGGCGGCCGGCGCCGGTCTGTCGAACGCGTGAATTCGGCGTAATTTCCAAAGCTCACACAAATAGAATTAACGAATTCTCTTCACAACAGCTTCCCGTATTCTCCTGCCCGCTTTCTCCGAGGCTAAACGCAGAGATTCGACGGACCTCCGAGGGGGCCGTCCGGGCGCCGCGCGCATCGGTTACGTGATTGTGACCCGTTGCACATGGTGCCCGTTTTGCGTGTTTTAACCGGGACAAAGCTGTTCATATTGCCGATCCCTCGCGCGGCGGCACGCGCGGGCGTGATAACACACGACACCTGCATCCGTAACCCCGTCCGGCGATGCAATTTCGCATTTCGCTGGGTAAATTCAATTCGCATGACCGCCGCACAAGCAGACCTGCAAATCGACCGTCCGCGAGTGGCCGACGGGGCCGCCCTGTGGCGGCTGGCGAGGGATTCCCGGGTCCTCGACCTGAACTCGTCCTACAGCTATCTGCTCTGGTGCCGCGACTTCGCCGCCACGTCGGCCGTGGCCCGTGACGAGCACGGCGACCCCTTCGGCTTCGTCACCGGCTACCTCCGGCCGGAGCGTCCCGACACCCTGCTGATCTGGCAGGTGGCGGTGGACGAGGCGTACCGCGGACGCCGGATCGCCGCCGCGATGCTGGACGCCCTGTTCGCCCGCGTGGCCGCCGAGCGGCCCGCGGTGCACACTGTGGAGACGACCATCGCGCCGGACAACAGCGCCTCCCGGCGACTGTTCACCTCGTTCGCCGAGCGGCACGGCGCACGGCTGGAGCGCGAGGTGCTGTTCGACGCCGGCCTCTTCCCCGACGGACCGCACGACCCCGAGGTCCTGTACCGCATCGGCCCCCTGACCAGCGCGACCGGCACTCCCCCGCCGGCCCCCTGACCCCTCCCCCGGCGCCGGCCCCCGGCCGGATCACCGCGCCGGGCCCCCGCCGCCCCGACGGCCCCCGGGAGCGCACCGGTCCCCCGGTCCCCCGGCACCCGTCCGGCCTCCCCTCTCACCGAACCTCACGCACCGAGGAGCGATTCGTCGTGACCATCACCCAGCCCGACCTGAGTGTCTTCGAGACCCTGGAGTCCGAGGTACGCAGCTACTGCCGCGGCTGGCCCACTGTCTTCGACCGTGCGCTCGGCAGCCGCATGTACGACGAGGACGGCCACGAGTACCTCGACTTCTTCGCCGGAGCGGGCTCGCTCAACTACGGCCACAACAACGCCGTACTGAAACGGGCGCTCATCGACTACCTGGAGCGCGACGGCGTCACGCACGGTCTCGACATGTCGACCACCGCCAAGCGCCGCTTCCTGGAGACCTTCCAGAACCTGGTGCTGCGCCCCCGTGACCTTCCGTACAAGGTCATGTTCCCGGGCCCGACCGGCACCAACGCCGTGGAGTCGGCGCTCAAGCTGGCCCGGAAGGTCAAGGGCCGCGAGGCGATCGTCTCCTTCACCAACGCCTTCCACGGCATGTCGCTGGGCTCGCTCGCCGTCACCGGCAACGCCTTCAAGCGGGCCGGGGCCGGCATCCCGCTGGTCCACGGCACGCCGATGCCGTTCGACAACTACTTCGACGGCAAGGTCGAGGACTTCCTCTGGTTCGAGCGGCTGCTGGAGGACCAGGGCTCCGGCCTCAACCAGCCCGCCGCCGTGATCGTCGAGACGGTCCAGGGCGAGGGCGGCATCAACGTCGCCCGGCCCGAGTGGCTGCGCGCCCTGGCCGACCTGTGCGAACGCCAGGACATGCTGCTCATCGTCGACGACATCCAGATGGGCTGTGGCCGCACCGGGGCCTTCTTCTCCTTCGAGGAGGCGGGCATCACCCCGGACATCGTCACCGTCTCCAAGTCGATCAGCGGCTACGGCCTGCCCATGTCGCTGTGCCTGTTCAAGCCGGAGCTGGACGTGTGGGAGCCGGGCGAGCACAACGGCACCTTCCGCGGCAACAACCCGGCCTTCGTCACCGCGACCGCCGCGCTGGAGACCTACTGGGCCGACGGGTCGGCGATGGAGAAGCAGACCCGGGCCCGCGGCGAGCAGATCGAGCAGCAACTGATCTCCATCACCGAGGAGAACCTCGCCGACATCCGCGAGTACCGGGGCCGCGGCCTGGTGTGGGGCATGGAGTTCCACGACAAGGAACGCGCCACCCGCATCGCGCGCCGCGCCTTCGAGCTGGGTCTGCTCATCGAGACCTCCGGCCCCGAGAGCGAGGTGGTCAAGCTGCTGCCGGCCCTCACCATCACCCCCGACGAACTGGACGAGGGTCTCAAGATCCTCGCCCGCGCCGTGCGCGAGACCGTCTGACCCGCCCGGCGCCCCGCGCTCCGGTGCCCGCGGCCCCCGCGGCCGCGGGCTCCGGTCCCACCCGCACATCCCTCACCGAGGAGGCATCGCACCACCGTGATCGTCCGTTCGTTCAAGGAGATCGAAGGCACCGACCGGCACGTGAAGTCCGCGTCCGGCACCTGGGAGAGCAAGCGCATCGTCCTCGCCAAGGAGAAGGTCGGCTTCTCCGTCCACGAGACGATCCTGTACGCGGGTACGGAGACGTCGATGTGGTACGCCAACCACATCGAGGCCGTCGTCTGCGTGGAGGGCGACGCCGAGCTGACCGACCGCGAGACCGGGAAGACGTACCACATCACCCCCGGCACCATGTACCTCCTGGACGGCCACGAGCGGCACACGCTCAAGGTCAAGGAGGACTTCCGCTGCATCTGTGTCTTCAACCCGCCCGTGACCGGACGGGAGGACCACGACGAGAACGGCGTCTACCCGCTGCTCACCGAGGAGGTGTGAGTGACCGTGACCATCACCACCGACACCGATCTCTACCCCACCCGCGGGGCCACCGAGGTGGCCACCCCCCGGCTGGACCCCGCGGTCTGGAGTGACCTCGACGCCCCCGGCCCCATCGCCCCCGACGGCCTGCGGGCCTTCGACCGCGACGGCTTCCTCGCCATCGACCGGCTGATCGGTCCGGACGAGGTCGCCGTGTACCACCGCGAGCTGGAACGGCTCACCAGCGACCCGGAGATCCGTGCCGACGAACGCTCCATCGTGGAGCCGAAGTCCAAGGAGATCCGGTCCGTCTTCGAGGTGCACCGGATCAGCGAGGTCTTCGCCGCCCTGGTGCGCGACGAACGGGTGGTGGGCCGGGCCCGCCAGATCCTCGGCTCGGACGTCTACGTCCACCAGTCGCGGATCAACGTCAAGCCCGGCTTCGGCGCCAGCGGCTTCTACTGGCACTCCGACTTCGAGACCTGGCACGCCGAGGACGGCCTGCCGCGCATGCGCACGGTCTCGGTGTCGATCGCGCTCACCGAGAACCACGACACCAACGGCGGGCTCATGATCATGCCGGGGTCGCACAAGACGTTCCTCGGGTGTGCGGGGGCCACGCCGAAGGACAACTACAAGAAGTCCCTCCAGATGCAGGACGCGGGCACGCCCTCCGACGAGGCGCTGACGCGGATGGCCTCGGAACACGGCATCCGCCTCTTCACCGGCAAGGCCGGTTCGGCGACCTGGTTCGACTGCAACGCCATGCACGGGTCCGGTGACAACATCACGCCGTTCCCGCGCAGCAACGTCTTCATCGTCTTCAACAGCGTGGAGAACACGGCGGTGGAGCCGTTCGCGGCGCCGGTCCGCCGGCCCGACTACATCGGCGCGCGGGACTTCACCCCCGTGCGGTGACACCCGCGGTCGCAGCGGGCCGGGACCTCGTCGTGTGGGACGGGAGGTCCCGGCCCGGTGCCGTCCCCGGACCGGCTCAGAGTGCCGGGGCGGACAGCTCGTCCAGCAGCCGGTCGACGTCCGCGGCCGTGTTGTACACGTGGAAGGCGGCGCGCAGCCGGCCCGCCCGGTCGGACACCTCTATGCCCGCCCGGCTCAGCGCCGCCTGCCGCCGGCCCAGTCCCGGCACGGAGACGACGGCGGAGCCCGGCGCCGGGAGCGGTTCGTGTCCCAGCCCCTCCATGCCGCGCCGGAACCGTTCGGCGAGGGCGGTGTCGTGGGCGTGCACCGTGTCCGCGCCGAGTTCCCCGATGAGTTCCAGGGCGTGGCGGGCGCCGGTGAAGGAGAGCACGGCCGGGCTCTCGTCGTACCGGCGCGCGGAGCGGGCGAGTTCGGTGACCGGTCCGTAGCAGCTCTCCCAGGGGTCCTCGCCGGTGCACCAGCCGGCGAAGAGCGGGGTGAGCGCGCCCGGGTCCTCGGGCACGGTCAGGAAGGCGACGCCGCGCGGGCACAGCCCCCACTTGTAGGTGACGGCGACGGTGAAGTCGTCCTCGTCCGCGGCGTGCGGCAGCCACCCGGCGGACTGGGAGAGGTCGACCAGCGTCCGCGCCCCGTGCGTCCGGGCCGCCTCCCGCACCGCCGGGAGGTCGGCGAGGCGGCCGTCGGCGGACTGGACGGAGCTGAGGGCGACGAGCGCGGTGCGCGGGCCGACGGCGTCGGCGACGCGCTCCAGCGGCGCGGCGCGCACCACCAGGTCCGGGCGCATGTGGAACGGGTTGACCAGGGAGCTGAAGTCGCCGTCGACGGTGAGGACTTCGGCGCCCTCGGGCAGCGAGGCGGCGATCAGTCCGCAGTAGGTGGCGACCGAGGCTCCGGTCGCCACTCGGGCGGCGGGCACGCCCACGAGCCGGGCGTAGGCCGCGCGGCTCGCCTCGACGTCGGCGAACATGTCGCCGGGCCGCCCCTCCGCCGCGCGGTCCAGGGCCTCGCGCATCGCGGCGGCGGACCGGGCCGGCAGCAGGCCGGTGCTCGCGGTGTTCAGGTACGTGGTCTTCGGGGCGAACTCGGCCCGGACGAGGTTCTCGAAGCGTTCCATGGCACCACTGTGCGGGTCCGGGGGCGCCCCGTCCACGGTGCCGGTCCCCGGCGGCGGCCCGTTCAGCCGCCCGCGGAGGCCGCGTCCCCCGGCACCGCGCACCCGTCCGGGCCGCAGACCCCGGCGTCGGGGCCTGCCTCGGGGGCCGGGGCGTGCTCCTGCCAGGCCCGGGTCAGCGCCTCGGTGAAGACCTCGGCGGGCTGGGCCCCGGAGACGCCGTAGGCGCGGTCGATGACGAAGAAGGGGACGCCGGTGGCGCCGAGGGCCGCGGCCTCGCGCTGGTCGGCGCGGACCCGCTCGGCGTAGGCCGTGGGGTCGGCGAGCACGGCGCGGACGGCGTCCTCGTCGAGACCGGCGGCGACGGCCAGGCCGACGAGGTGGTCGTCGTCGCCGAAGACGGAGCGCTCCTCGGCGAAGTTGGCGCGGTAGAAGGCGTCGAGCAGCGCCTCCTGGCGGCCGTGGTCCGCGGCCAGGTGCAGCAGCCGGTGGAGGTCGAAGGTGGAGCCGTGGTCGCGGCCCCGGCTGCGGTAGGCCAGCCCCTCGGCGGCGGCCTGGGCGGCGAGGCGGTCCTCGCCGGCCAGCGCCTGGGCCTCGCTCATCCCGTACTTGGCGGTCAGCATGGCGAGGACGGGCTCGACGTCGCCCTTGGCCCGCCCGGGGTCCAGCTCGAAGGAGCGGTGGACGACCTCGACACCGTCGCGGTGCGGGAAGGCCGCCAGCGCCTTCTCGAAGCGGGCCTTGCCCACGTAGCACCAGGGGCAGGCGATGTCGCTCCAGATCTCGACGCGCATGTCTCGGCTCTTCTCCGGCTCGTACGGGTACGGAGACCTTCTCCGCCCGCAGCGGGAACGTCCGGACGGCGGCACGCATTCCCCGGCACGGCACGGGCCGGGGGCCGAGCGGGGCGCGGCACGGGCCGGGGGCGGAGCGGGGCGCGTTGCCCGGTTACGGGACCGGCCGTGGCCCGCGGGGGCGGATTTCCCCGCGGGCCGGGGTGGTCAGCGTTCGAGGCGGCCGTTGAAGCGGCGCGGCAGGCCCAGCGGGTTGTCGTCGCGCAGCTCGGGCGGGAGCAGGGCCTCGGGGGTGTTCTGGTACGCGACCGGCCGCAGCCAGCGCTCCACGGCGGTGGCGCCGACCGAGGTGGAGGTGGAGGTGGTCGCCGGGTAGGGGCCGCCGTGGTGCTGGGCCGGGGCCACCGCGACGCCGGTGGGCCAGCCGTTGACCAAGACCCGGCCCGCCAGCGGGGTCAGCTCCGCGAGGAGGTCCGCGCCGCGGCCCTTGCCGGCGGCCTCGTCGGCGGAGAGCTGGGCGGTCGCCGTGAGGTTGCCCGGCAGCCGGGACAGCACGTCCGTCACCTCGGCGTCGTCCGCGTAGCGGGCCACGACGGTGACCGGGCCGAAGCACTCCTCCAGCAGCGGCGCGTGCCCGTCCCCGTCGGCGAGCCGGGCGGCCGGCACGGTGAGGACCCCGGCGCGGACCTCGTGCTCGCCGTCGGCCCCCGGGACGACCGGGGCCCGGACGCCGGGCAGCGCGGCGCGCTCGGCGACCCCGGCGGCGTAGGCGTCCCGCATGCGGTGGTCGAGCAGGACGCCGGGCGCGGCGGCGGCGACCGCGGCGGCGAGGGCCTCGACCAGGGCGTCGCCCGCCGCGGTGGACGGCACCAGGACCAGGCCCGGCTTGACGCAGAACTGGCCGACGCCGAGGGTCATCGAGGCGGCCAGCCCGGCGCCTATCTCCGCGGCCCGTTCGGCCGCCGCCGCCTCGGTGACGACGACCGGGTTCAGCGAGCCCAGTTCGCCGTGGAAGGGGATCGGGACCGGCCGGGCCACCGCCTCGTCGAACAGGGCGCGTCCGCCGCGCACCGACCCGGTGAAGCCGGCCGCGGCGACCAGCGGGTGCCGGATCAGTGCGAGGCCGGCGTCGAAGCCGTGCACCAGGCCGAGGACGCCCTCGGGCACCCCGTGCCGGGCGGCGGCGCGGCGCAGCACCCCGGCGACCAGCGCGGAGAGGGCGGGGTGGTCGGGGTGGGCCTTGACCACGACCGGGCAGCCGGCCGCGAGCGCGCTGGCCGTGTCGCCGCCGGCGACGGAGAAGGCGAAGGGGAAGTTGGAGGCCGCGTAGACGGCGACGACGCCGAGCGGCACCTTGAGGCGGCGCAGGTCCGGGACGGGCGGGGTCGCGGTGTCGTCGGGGTGGTCGATGACGACGTCGAGGAAGGCGCCCTCGTCGACCAGGGCGGCGAAGGCGCGCAACTGGTAGCAGGTGCGGGCGAGTTCGCCGGTGAGCCGGGCCGTCCCGAGCGCGGTCTCGGCGTCGGCGGCCTCGACCAGCGCGTCCCCGTCCGCCTGGAGCCCGTCGGCGGCGGTGCGCAGGAAGGCGGCGCGTACGGCGCGGTCGGCGAGGGCGCCCCGCGCGGCGTGCGCGGCGCGGACGGCGGTGTCCACCTCCCCCGCCGTGGCCTCCCTGGCGACCTGTTCGCGCCGCTTCCCGGTACGGGGGTCGACACTCCAGACTGGTGCTGCTGCCACCGCGGGTCCCTCCACGTGCTCGGTCTCGGGGTCGTTCGATATACTGAACACTGTCTCAGATCGTGAACATGTGGGAGATTATTTCCCGACGGACGAAAGGGTCAAGGGCGATGCCGGCTGGCGAGACGGGGGGCGGAGCGCAGGTCAAGTCCGCCGTGCGGACGGTGGAACTGCTGGAGTACTTCGCCGGGCGTCCCGGCATGCACTCCCTGGCCTCGGTCCAGGAGGCCGTGGGCTACCCCAAGTCCAGCCTCTACATGCTGCTGCGCACCCTGGTGGAGCTGGGCTGGGTGGAGACGGACGCGACCGGCACGCGGTACGGCATCGGCGTACGGGCGCTGCTGGTGGGGACGTCGTACATCGACGGCGACGAGGTGGTGGCGGCGGCGCGGCCGACGCTGGACCGGCTCTCCGACGACACCACGGAGACCATCCACCTCGCCCGGCTCGACGGCACCAACGTGGTCTACCTGGCGACCCGCCAGTCCCAGCACTACCTGCGGCCCTTCACCCGGGTCGGCCGCCGGCTGCCGGCCCACTCGACCTCGCTGGGCAAGGCGCTGCTGAGCACCTACTCCGACGAGCAGGTGCGCAAGATGCTGCCGGAGACGCTGCCCGCGCTGACCGAGAACACCATCACCGACCGCGAGCGGCTCATCGAGGAGCTGCGCCAGGTCCGGGAGCAGGGCTTCGCGGTGGACCGCGAGGAGAACACGCTGGGGCTGCGCTGCTTCGGCGTGGCGATCCCCTACCGCACCCCGGCGCGGGACGCGGTGAGCTGCTCGGTGCCGGTGGCCCGGCTGACGCCCGCCCACGAGCAGATGGTGAAGGACGCCCTGTTCGACGCGCGGGACCGGCTGACCCTGGCGACCCGGAGGCTCTGAGCCGTGCACATCGCCCTGCGCGAGGTCCACGACAGCGACCTGCCCGTCTTCTTCCGGCAGTTGAACGATCCTGAGGCCCTGCTCATGGCGGCCTTCACCCCGCGTGACCCGGCCGACTGGGACGCCTTCGCGGCGCAGTGGCGGCGGTTGCGCTCCTCGGGGGACGTGGTGCGCACCATCCTGGGCGACGGCGACGTGCTCGGCAGCGCCGCGGTCTACGGGGAGCCGGGCGAGCGGGAGGTCACCTACTGGGTGGACCGGGCGTACTGGGGCCGGGGCGTGGCGACGGGGGCGCTGCGCGCGCTGCTGGCCGAGGTGCCGGAGCGCCCGCTGTACGCGCGGGCGGCGGCGGACAACGCCGGGTCGCTGCGCGTGCTGGAGAAGTGCGGCTTCGAACGGACCGCCCGTGCGCGCGGGTTCGCCCGTGCCCGGGGCGCGGAGATCGACGAGGTCGTGCTGCGCCTGCCCGCCTGACGCCGCCCGCCCCGGCGCGGATGAGCCGCGGCCGGTCGGCGGGGACGGCGACGCGGGCGCCGGGCCCGGTGCCGCGGTGCTCGGCGAGGGCGGGTGCGGGTCCCGGTCCATGCGGGGTGCTCCTTCGGTGAGGGCGGGCCACGGGGGCCGGGACGGCGTGGGCGGTCCCGGCCCCGGGCGGGTCAGCGCAGGCGGCCGGCGCCCGCGCCCTGGGCGACGAGGGCGGGGACGGCGCGCGCCGGGTGGACCGTGGTGCGCAGGGTCGGCGTCCAGCCGGCGCCGCGCTGGAGGGTCTCCTGCGGGATCTCCGCGTTGTGCACGGCGATCAGGTCCAGGGGGCGGCCGTTGACCAGGTTGTGGGCGGCGGTCAGCGGGGCCTCGCTCCACTTCTTCAGCACCGCGGCGGGGCTGGTGCCGGCCGGGAGGGTGAAGGCGTTGTGCTCGGCGACGATCGCGGACTCCTTGCCGACGCCGAGGCTGTAGCCGTAGTCCGCCCCGGCCACGAAGTGGTTGTCGTAGACGTCGACCTGGCCGAAGCGGACGCGGGGCGCGCGTTCGACGAGACCGGCGAAGAGGTTGTGGTGGAAGGTGGAGCGCAGCCTGCCCCGGTCGTCGGCGGCGGTGGACTCGCTGTCGCTGTTGCCGATGAGGATCGTCTTGTCGTGCTCGGTGAAGACGTTCCAGGAGGCGGTGACGAGGTCGGCGCCGCGGACGATGTCCAGTTGGCCGTCGTGCTGCTGGTAGAGCATGCCGAAGTGGGTCGGCGCGGCGCTGTCGGGGTGGTCGCCGTCGGTGAAGGTGTTGTGGTCCAGCCAGACGTGGGTGGAGCCGTGGACGACGGCGCTGTCGTACTCGGAGTTCCAGTTGCCCCGGTCGCCGTCGGTGGGGTCCCACTGCGGGAAGCAGTCGACGGGGCTCTCGAAGGTCAGGTTGCGGACGATGACGTTGTCGACGCCCTTGATCTGGAGGCTGGCGCCCTTGAAGCCGGCGTCGCGGCCGACGCCGATGATGGTCGTGTCGGCGGGCACGTTCGCCCGCACCGCCTGGGCCTGCCGGGCGGCGGAGACGCGGCGCAGCCCCTCGGGGCTGTCGTCGCTCTCGCCCTCCAGGTCGGTGTCGAGCCCCCAGGTCTCGGGCGCGTACGCCTCCAGGTAGGCGCCAAAGTCGTAGCCGGGGGCGGCGAAGGTGTCGCAGCCGCCGGTGACGGCGTCGATGGTGCCCTTCACCTTGATGATGCGCGGCGCGGTGCCGCCCGCGGTGAGGGCGGCCTTGAAACCGGCCCAGGTGGTGACGGTGAAGACGTGCCGGGCGTCGGCGGCGGAGCCGCCGGTGGTGCCGGTGGTGTGGGAGGCCCAGCCGTCGCGGGCGGGCAGGGTCTGCCGGGCGGGGTCGGGGTGGTGCGGGCGGGCCTCGGCGGCGCCGGTCCCGGTCAGGGTCAGGGTCAGCAGCAGGGCGGCGCCGACGGCCGGCGCGACGGCTCTGGCGGCTCTGCCGCGCGGGCGGGTTCGGGTCCGGGGCGGGCCGGCGGTGCCGGCGGCACCGGCGGCACCGCGGGTGTTCGTGTCATGCGCATGCCATCCGAAAATGCTCATGTGGTCCGGTCTCCTTCTGCGGTCGGGGGGTGGTGGTGCGGGACGGGCGGGGGCCCGGCGGCCGGTGTGCGCGGCGGGGCCGGGCCGGGCCGCTCCTCAGCCCTTGTGCTCGTTCCACTCGGCCTGCGCCGCGTCGAGCTGCTTGGCCATCGTGTCCAGGAACGCCTTCGCGGACATCTTCCCGAGCAGGACCTTCTGGAAGTTCGGCTCGTTGTCCGCCTTCGAGATCGTGTTCCAGTCCGGCAGGTAGTACGGGAGCTGCACGATCGTCGTCGACCCGTCGTTCAGCGCCTGCGCGGCGAGCTTCGTCGGCTCCGCCCGCGAGATCCACTCGTCCTTCGCCGCGTCCGTGTGGGACGGCACCTGGCCCGCCGACTCGTTGAACCGCGAGTTCTGCGCCCGCGAGAGGGCGAACTCGACGAAGGTCCAGGCCGCCTCCTTGTTCTTGGAGCTCTTGAACACCCCCAGTCCGTCGACCGGGTTGGAGACCTGGACCCGCTTGCCCGAGGCGCCGGTCGGCTGCGGGATGCCGCGGAACTTGTCGGCGCCGAGCGCCTTGACGTGGTCCTGGTAGGAGCCCAGGTTGTGGTTGACCATGCCGATGGTGCCCGAGTCCCACTGGGCCACCATCTTGGTGAAGTCGTTGTTGACGTCGGCGGCCGGCGTGGCCTTCTTGTAGAGGGCCGCGTACTTCTCCAGCGCCTCGACGTTGCGCGGGTCGTTGACCGTGGTCTTCTCGCGGCCCTCGTCCCAGAAGGACGTGATGCCGGACTGCCCGTACATCGCGTCCAGGGCCTGGGCGATGGACCCGGCCCCGCCCCGGATGGTGTAGCCGAACTCGTTCCTGCCGGACCGGGTCAGCTTCCCCGCCGCCTCGTAGAAGGCGTCCCAGGTCGTCGGCTCGGCGAGGCCCGCCTTGTCGAACAGGTCGGTGCGGTAGTAGAGGACGCCGTTGTTGGCGGAGGTCGGCACCGAGTAGAGGGTGCCGTCGCCGCCGCCCGCGGCCTTCAGCGACTCCACCATGTCCTTGTTGAGCCTGCCGTCCAGGGGCGAGCCGGCGAGCCTCTCGTCGAGCGGCTCCAGGGCGTCCTGGGCGGCGAACCCGGCGAGCATCGCCGCGCCCACCCCGCCCACGTCCGGCAGGCCCCCGCCCTGGATGGCGGTGTCCACCTTGGACTGGTACTCGGTGGCCGCGATGCCCACGTACTCGACGTCGATGTCGGGGTGTTCCTTCTCGAAGGCGGCGATGATCTCCTTCCAGACGTCGGTGCGCACGCCCCCGTTGTTGTCCCAGAAGACGATCTTGCCGGTGCCGCTGCCCTCGGCGCCCTTGTCGCCGCCCGCCCCGCTGCCGTCGTCGCCGCAGGCGGTGACGGTCAGCGCGAGCACGGCCCCCAGGGCGACGGCGGCCGTGGTCCGGCGCCTGCCGGTGGTGCTGGTGCGATTGCTGATCTTCATTGGTCGGCTCTCTTCTTCCGGTCCCGTGGCGGGTGATCACCTGGAGGGTGATCCGTTGAGGGGTGGGGGTGCGGAACACGTGGGGGTGCCGGGGTGCCGGCCTGGGCTCCCACCGCCTCGCGGGCCAGGGCCGCGGCACCGGCCGCGTCGAGGCGGCCGTCGGCGACCACGGTGACGATCCGGCGGGTCTCGGTGGCACCGGGCGCGAGGGGCAGCCGGGCGTCGTGGGCGAGCGAGGAGCCGGCCCCCGGGTACTCGGCGGTGCGGACGAACCACGGGTCGCGGCGGGTGCGTTCGTCGCCCCCGGCGAAGACCAGCGTCCAGGACGGGCCGGCCAGGGCCAGCCAGTCGGCGCGGCTGCCGTGCACCGCCGCCTCGCCCGTTGCCCCGGCGGTGAAGACGTCCGGGGCCTCCCGCTCCTTGCGGGCCCGCCAGAAGAAACCCCCGTAGGCGGCGCCGGGGCGCCCGTTGGTGGCGGGGCTGCCGAGACCGAGCGGGGCCCCGGTGACGTTGGTCAGCGCGAAGGTGAGGTCCAGCGCCCAGGCGGCGGGGGTGAGCCGGACCGCCCTGACCGTGCGGTGCTCCCGGAGCAGCTCCCGGCCGGCGGCGACCCAGCGCAGCTCCTCGGTGAAGCCGGCCGGATCACGGTGGGGGAAGGACAGGTGGCGCTGGGCACCGTGGTTGTCCAGCTCGGTCGGGCCCCGGTCGCGGACGTAGGTGCGCCCGCCCCAGAAGTTGTGCCCCTCGACGTCGGGAACGGCGACACCGACGCCGAGGTGGTGGAGGTGGTCGGCGGGGGCGGACTCGGTGACCGCCGTGCCGGCCAGGGTGGTGACGGGGTGCAGATGGGGGCGGGGGGAGAGCCGGGCGGGCAGCTCGGGCCGGGTGACGTACCGGGCGACGGGGCGGCCGGCCAGGCTCAGCACCGGGGCTTCGGCGCCGTTCACGGGGTGCTCACCCCTTTCAGCGGGTGTTCCGTACGCGGGGCCCAGGGGGCGCCCAGCTCGGAGTAGAGGGAGAGGGTCTCGGCGGCGGCGGCCACCAGGCCGTCGACGCCGGGGACCACGCGGCGCTCCTCGCCGGGCACGCGGCGCCAGGTCCCCTCGGGCAGCGGGGCCGGGTCGGGGGCCCGGCGGATCGCCTCGACGACCTTCATGAAGCCGCCCGTGGCCGCCGGCGGGACCAGCAGCGGGGCGCCGTCCCCGACGTGGGCGACCAGGTTCTCCAGCAGGTCGGTACGGCCGTACTCGTACTCCTGCGGGCCGTGCCCGGCGCGCTGGAGCAGCACCCGGTCCTGCTTGTACCAGAAGGTGATCCGGCCGCTGCGGCCGTGCACCAGGACGTAGGGCTCGGCGGCCCGCTCGGCGCACAGGGTGGCGGCGACGGTGATCCCCGGTCCGCGCGCGGTGGTGATCCGTACGCAGGAGGTGTCGTCGGCCTCGATGTCGTTGGCCCGGCCCAGCTCGGTCTCCACCCCGGTGACGTCCTCGGCGCGGTCGGCGCCGCCGAGGGCGAGGGCGGTGGCGACGGCGTGCGCGAGGGGGTTGGTGAGCGCCCCGTCGATCACGTCCACGCCGTTCATCCGGCGCCGGCCAGCCCAGGGGGAACGGCGGAAGTACGCCTCGTCGCGCACCCAGGCGCCGGCGCCGCCGATCCCCGTCACCTCCCCGATCGCGCCCGAGGCGGCCAGCTCGCGGATGGCGGGCAGGGCGTGCGAGCCCAGCGACTGGAAGCCGGTCTGGCAGGCGACACCGGCCTCGGCGACCCCGTCGGCCATCCGCCGGAACTCCGCGTACGAGGGGGCCGGCGGCTTCTCCAGCAGGACGTGGACGCCGCGCCGTGCGGCGGTCAGCGCGAGGTCGGTGTGGGTGGGGATCGGCGTGCAGATCACGGCGATCCGGGCGCCGGTGGAGTCCAGCAGGGCGCCCAGGTCGGCGGAGTGCGGCGGGAGGGCGCCGCCGAACTCCTCCTCGCTCAGCGGCGCGGTCTCGCAGACCCCGGCCAGCCGGACGGCTCCCGCCCGCTCCAGCCGGCGGATGTTGGCGAGGTGCCAGCGGCCGTGGCCGCGGGCGCCCACGAGGACGACGGGCAGCGCGGTCGTCTCGCTCATCCCTTCACCGCCCCCGCGCTGAAGCCGGTGATCAGCCACTTCTGGATGAAGGCGAAGACGATCACGACCGGGACGGCGGCGACGATGCCGCCCGCGGCGAGCGCGCCCAGGTCGACGCTGTCCGCGCTCATCAGGGTGTTGAGGCCGACCGGGATCGTCTGCTTGTCCTGGTTGTTGAGGAACATCAGGGCGAAGAGGAAGTGGTTCCAGGAGTGCACGAAGGCGAAGGAGCCGACGGCGATCAGACCCGGCCGCAGCAGCGGCAGGACGACGATCCGGAAGGCCCGCAGACGCCCGCAGCCGTCCACCCAGGCCGCCTCCTCCAGGGAGTACGGCACGTTCTTGATGAAGTTGCTGATGAGGATCATCGACAGCGGCAACTGGAAGACGGTCTCGGCGAGGATGACGCTGCCCAGCGAGTTGATCATCCGCAGTCCGGCGAAGATCTCGAAGAGCGGCACCAGCAGCAGCGCGCCCGGCACGAACTGGGAGCAGAGCAGGGCGAGCAGGAAGCCCTGCTTGGCGCGGAAGTCGAACCGGGCGAGGGCGTAGCCGCCGGCCAGCGCGACGAGGGTGGTCATCACCAGGGTGGCGAGGCCGACCAGCACGCTGTTCTGGAAGAAGACCGCGAAGTTCCGCTCGGTCCACACCTTCTCGAAGTGCTCGAAGGTGACCGGCCAGGGCACCAGCGAGGTCGATCCGGCGGGGCGCAGCGAGAAGAGCAGAATCCAGTAGAAGGGGATCAGGGTGAAGACCAGGTAGCCGCCGAGCGGCAGGTAGATCTGCCAGCGGGGCACCTCGTCCCAGGGGCGGCGCCTCGGTGCCGGGCGCGGGGGCGGCGGGGCGGCGGCGCGCGGGGCGGCCGGCGCGGCCGTGGCGGCGGCCTCTTTGGTGATCACTTCTTCTCGCCTCCGAACTTGCTCAGCCGCAGGTAGGCGATCGAGCAGAAGAGCAGGATCACGAACGCGACCGTGGTCAGGGCCGACGCGTAGCCGAAGTCGTGGGCGTCGACGCTGGTGTTGGCGATGTAGAGCGGCAGGGTCGTGGTCTCGCCCGCGGGTCCGCCGCCGGTCAGGGTGTAGAGCAGGTCGACGTTGTTGAACTCCCACACCGCGCGCAGCAGCGTGGAGAGGATGATGGCGTCCTTGAGGTGGGGCAGCGTGATGTGCCGGAACTGCTGCAAGCGGCTGGCCCCGTCGACCTCGGCGGCCTCGTACAGGTCCTTCGGGACGGACTGGAGGTCGGCGAGGAGGAGGATGGCGAAGAAGGGGACGCCGCGCCACAGGTCGGCGACGATCGCCGCCGGGAAGACGGTCGCGGGGTCCGACAGCCAGCTCGTGCCGTACTCGCCGAGGCCCAGGTCGGCGAGGTAACGGCTGACGCCGGTCTGGGAGTTGTAGAGCAGGACCCAGATGGCGGAGGTCAGGACGCCGGAGACGGCCCAGGGGGAGAAGACCAGGGCGCGTCCGATGCCGCGGCCGACGAAGGTCTGGTTGACGATGAGCGCCAGGGCGAGGCCGAAGAGGAGTTGCAGCCCGACCTCGACGAAGACCCACTGGGCGCTGAAGACGAGGGTGTCCCAGAACTGGGGGTCCTCGGTGAAGACGCGGACGAAGTTGCCGAGGCCCGCGTAGCCGTTCCGCCAGGGCTTGGTGGGGTTGTAGTCCTGGAGGCTGTAGTAGAAGACGCTGAGGACCGGGTAGGCGATGAAGCCCAGCATCAGCAGGAGGGCGGGTCCGATCAGCAGGTAGGGCAGCCCGCGCGGCGCGTGGGAGGCACGGCGCCGCCGGGGTGGCGCGGGCGGTTTCGCCACGGCTGCGGCTTGGGCCATGACTGGTCTCCGTTCTGGTGCGTGCGGTGCGGCTCGTCCGGGTGCGCGGTCGCCTGGTGCGGCTCGGACGCCCGGGGGTGCGGTGGGACGCGTACGGGCGGTGCGGTGGTGCGCGTACGGGTGGTGCGGTGGTGCGCGGGCGGTGATGCGGGTGCGGGGCGGGTGCGGTGGTGCGCGTGCGGTGGTACGAGCGGCGCAGGAAGCGCTTTCCCCACGGGCGGGACGGGCCCCGGACCGCCACCCGGCGGCGGTCAGCCCGCGTAGGGGTCCGGCACCTCGCCGGGGCGGGCCAGGAAGGCGAAGTCGCAGCCGGTGTCGGCCTGCGTGATCTGGTCGAAGTACAGGGCGCCGTAGCCGCGCCGGTAGGGCACGGGCGGCGGGGTCCACGCGGCCCGGCGCCGCTCCAGCTCGGCGTCGTCCACGTGCAGGTGGAGGCCGCGGGCCCCGACGTCCAGGGTGATGGTGTCCCCGGTGCGGACCAGTGCCAGCGGCCCGCCGACGTACGACTCGGGGGCCACGTGCAGGACGCAGGCGCCGTAACTGGTGCCGCTCATCCGGGCGTCGGAGATCCGCACCATGTCCCGCACACCCTGCTTGAGCAGGTACTCGGGGATCGGCAGCATGCCGTACTCGGGCATGCCGGGCCCGCCCTTGGGGCCGGCGTTGCGCAGCACCAGCACGCTGTCGGCGGTGATGCCGAGCGCCGGGTCGTCGATCGTGCGCTGCATGGTCCGGTAGTCGTCGAAGACGACGGCGGGGCCGGTGTGCCGGAGCAGGCGCGGTTCGGCGGCGATGTGCTTGATGACCGCGCCGTCCGGACAGAGGTTGCCGCGCAGCACCGCGACGCCGCCCTCGGCCGCCACCGGGTTGTCGCGGGGCCGGATGACGTCGTCGTGGTGGACCCGGGCCCCGGCGATCTGCTCGCGCAGCGTGTCGTGGGCGACGGTGGGCCGGTCCAGGTGGAGCAGGTCGGGGATGCGGGAGAGGAACCCGGGCACCCCGCCGGCGAAGTGGAAGTCCTCCATGAGGTGGGTCCGGCCGCCGGGGCGGACGTTGGCCAGCACCGGGACGGTGCGGGCGGCCCGGTCGAAGTCGTCGAGGGTGAGCCGCACCCCCGCCCGGCCGGCCATGGCGATCAGGTGGATCACGGCGTTGGTGGAGCCGCCGAGGCCGAGCACGGTGGTGACCGCGTCCTGGAACGCCTCCGCGGTGAGGATCTGGCTCAGCCGCCGGTCCCGGTGGACGAGGCCGACGGCGCACCGGCCGGCCGCGGCGGCCATCCGCTCGTGCCCGGAGTCCACGGCCGGGATGCTGGAGGCACCCGGGACGGTGACGCCGAGCGCCTCGGCGGCGGCGGTCAGCGTGGAGGCGGTGCCCATCGTCATGCAGTGGCCCGGCGAGCGCGCCAGTCCGCTCTCCAGCTCCTGCATCTCGCAGTCGCCGATGAGGCCGGCCCGCCGCTCGTCCCAGTACTTCCACATGTCGGTGCCGGAGCCCAGGGTCTCGCCGCGCCAGTGGCCGGGGAGCATGGGGCCGGCCGGTACGAAGACCGCGGGCAGGTCGGCGGAGGCGGCGCCCATGAGCAGGGCGGGCGTCGACTTGTCGCAGCCGCCGAGCAGGACGGCGCCGTCGACGGGGTAGGAGCGCAGCAGCTCCTCCGTCTCCAGGGCGAGGAGGTTGCGGTAGAGCATCGGGGTCGGCTTCTGGAAGGTCTCGCTGAGCGTGGAGACCGGGAACTCCAGCGGGAAGCCGCCCGCCTGCCACACCCCGCGCTTGACCGCCTGGGCCCGCTCGCGCAGGTGGACGTGGCAGGGGTTGATGTCGGACCAGGTGTTGAGGACGGCGACGACGGGCTTGCCGAGGTGTTCCTCGGGCAGGTAGCCGAGCTGGCGGGTGCGGGCGCGGTGGCTGAAGGAGCGCAGTCCGTCGGTGCCGTACCACTGGTGGCTGCGCAGCTCCTCGGGGCGCCGGACCGGCCCGGTCATATCGACCACCCGGCGGCGATGGCGGCGACGTCGGCGCGGGCGGCCTCGCCGAGGGGCTTGCTCGGCGGGCGGACCTCCCGGCGGCACAGGCCGAGGGAGGCGAGGGCCTCCTTGACGACGGTGACGTTGTCGGCGGAGCCGTTGGCGGCACGCAGTTCCTCGAAGCGGCGGATCTGCTCCCAGACCTTCATGGCCGCCGTGTAGTCCCCGGCCCGCAGCGCCTCGATCATGTTGAGGGAGACGGCGGGGGCGACGTTGACGAGCCCCGAGGTGAAGCCGGTGGCGCCCGCGGAGAAGTAGGAGGGCGCGTACGGCTCGGCGAGTCCCGCGACCCAGACGAACCGCTCCAGGCCGGCGTCCCGGGCGAAGGCGGCGAAGCGGGCCGCGTCCGGGACCGCGTACTTGACGCCGATCACGTTGGGGCAGGCGTCGGCGAGTTCGGCGAGGCGGGTGCCGCCGAGGCGTTCGTTGCGGACGTAGGGGACGACGCCGAGGTCGGGCACGGCCTCGGCGATGGCGCGGTGGTAGTCGACCCAGCCGCCCTGGGAGACGTAGGGGTGGACGGGCTGGTGGACCATCACCATCCCGGCGCCCAGGTCGCGGGCGTGCCGGGCGGAGGCGACGGCGGTGGGCACGTCGTGGCCGACGCCGACGAGGATCGCTCCCCCGTCGCCGGCCTCCTCGACGGCGAGTTCGGCGACGAGGCGGCGCTCGGCCGGGGAGAGCGCGTAGAACTCGCCGGTGTTGCCGCCCGGGGTGAGGGTGGTGACGCCGCCGTCGAGGAGCCGGCGCACCAGGGCCCGGTAGGTGGCGGAGTCGACGGAGCCGTCCTCGGCGAACGGGGTCACCGGGATCGCCACCACGTCGGCCAGTGCCGCCCGCTGGGGCTCGAAGGTGGTTGTCATGCCGGACCGTCCTCTCCCTGGGCCTGCCGGTCGCCGGACCCGGTTCCCGGGAAGGCCCGCTCGACGAACGACGCGATGTGCGCGTGGAGGGCGCGCGCCGCGCCGTCCGCGTCGCCCGCGAGGGCGAGGCGCAGGATCTCCTGGTGCTCGTCCGCCTCCCGTTGCCAGGAGGGGTCCGCGGCCCAGGCCACGGCGGAGACGAGGGCCGCCTGGTCGCGGACCTCGTCGAGCATCCGGCCGAGCAGCGGGTTGCCGCAGGGCAGGTACAGCGCGCGGTGGAACTCGCGGTTGGCGAGGGAGCGTTCGGCCGTGTCACCGGCGAGCTCCGCCCGTTCCAGGGCCTCGCGCGCGGCGTCCAGGGAGGCTCCCCGGCCCACCGCGCGGCGCAGCGCCTCGGGTTCCAGGAGCAGCCGCACGTCGTAGACCTCGCGTGCCATGTCCGCGTCCACCCTGCGCACCGTGACGCCCTTGTACTGGTTCATCACCACCAGTCCGGTGCCGGCCAGGGTCTTCAGCGCCTCGCGCACGGGGGTCTTGGAGACCCCGAACCGCGCGGCGAGGTCGGCCTCGACGAGGGCCTGGCCGGGGGTGAGCCGGCCGGTGAGGATGCGGCGTTTGATCTCCTCCTGCACGTACTGCGTGCGGGAGGGGATCGGGGTGGGCACAGAGGTCATGCGCGCCTCTCGGATCTCGCATATCGCGTCTCATATATGACGTACGAAGTACGACGCGTCAGAAGGTAGGAGGGGCGCGGGGTTTCGTCAACGCTTCCGGCAGAGGAATTCGAAACCGCTTACTGCGCACGGGGGTCCGCGCCCGCCCGGCCGGCCGGGAGCCGGGCGGGTTCCCGGTGCCGGCCGCGGGGGACCGGACCCGCGATGACCAGGCATGACGCCGGCGGTCCTGTGGCTCCGCCCCGCCGTGGGCCGCCGGATCGCCGGTTCAGCGGCGGGCCAGCGCCGAGCGCACCGCGTCCAGGTCGTCGTCGGAGGCCAGCCCGGCGTGGTACAGGCGCAGTTCGGTCGCCCCCCGGTCCCGGGCGCGGGCCGCGTCGGCGGCGAGGGTGCCGGGGCTGCCGCCCATGCCGGAGACCACGGTGAGGTTGGCGGCGAGGACGGCGCCCTCGACGCCCCGCGCGGCGAAGGGCTCCAGCGCCTCCGGCCCGCCGGTGCAGGGCACCACCACGCCGTCGGCGACGGACAGGACGTGCGCGGGGTCGACGCCCGCGTTGGCGCCGCAGTGCCAGGGGACGGGGTCGGCGTGCAGGAGCACCTGGAAGCCCTCGGGCGCGGCGGCCCGTACGGCGGCCACGGCCTCCTCCTGGAGGGTGCGGGCGGCCTCCTCGCGCCAGGCGAGGGTGGCCCGCGCCGTGTCCTCGCCGAGCAGGCGGGCGATGCCCGCCCGGCCGCCGCCGGAGGGCGCCCCGCGCCACACCGGCTCCAGCGCCCGCCGGACGCGGGCGGCCAGCGCGTCGGCGTCCAGTCCGTGGCGGCCGTAGCCCTCGCCGCACTCCGGGCAGAAGCACAGGGACATCAGGTACTGCCCGGCGTCCCCGAGCGCGACGCCGCCCGTCTTGTCGTGGGCGTGCGGGTGGGCCAGGCCGTACCAGCCGCAGGACTCCAGTTCGGTGCCGAGGGCGCCGGGCCGCACGGCCGCCTCGGCGGCGAGGCCGGTGAGGTAGGCGCGGGTGGCGGGTTGGGCGATGCAGGGGGCCCAGGGGTAGCGGTCGCCGTGGGCGTTGCGGACGCCGGTCGCCGGATGCTCGGCGCCCAGGCGGGAGTTGTGGGCGAGGACGACCCAGGTGTGCACGGCGAGCCCCGCGCCCGCCAGCGCGCCCGCGGCCTCGCCCCAGGCGTCGCCGGGCGCCCAGTCGCCGGCCGGGTACGGGCGCGGGGCGCGGCCGGCCCAGCGGGCGGGGTCCGGCGGGTAGAGCACGGCGGAGTGCTCCGCGGTGACGATCCGGTGGCGCGGGTGGCGGGGGGTGAGGGCGCGGGTGGAGTGGTAGGCGGCGGCGAGCGTGGCCTGCCGCACGCCGAGACCCGCGACGAAGTCCGCCGCGGCGGGGTCGCCGTTGACGTCCCAGGGGTAGACGAATGCCGACGCCTTCACATGCCCTCCTCCGGCGGCGCGGCCCCCGCGCCCGGCCGGGCGGGCGGGCCGCGGCGCCCCGGGGGGGCGTGGCCGACCCCGCGGCGGGAGCGGGAGCACGCTCCACGTCCATGTCCGATGTCCAGGTCGCTGAACGCGCACACGCTAGGCCGCGCCCGCAGGCCGGTCAAGGAGCCGACCTCCCCTCACCTGCGGTCCAGCCCGCACGGCGGGTTCGGGAGCGGCGGCTCTTGACGGGCCGGGTACGAGATCTTTAGCGTGTCCATCCACATGAACGCGGTGCGCCCGGCGCACGGCTGCCGATTCGCAGGTGACCCGAGGAGTCCCGAGGATGCCCGCACCCCGCACCGTCCTGCTCACCGGCGCCGCCGGCGGCCTCGGCACCCTGATGCGGGAGCTGCTGCCCGCGTACGGACACGCGCTGCGCCTGTTCGACGTGCGGCCGGTGGAGGGCGAGCCGGAGGCGATCGTCGCCGACCTCGCCGACGCGGCGGCCGTACGCGAGGCGGTCCGGGGCGTCGACGCGATCGTGCACCTCGCGGGCATCTCCCTGGAGGCCCCGTTCGAGGAGATCGTGCGGGCCAACATCCACGGCGTCCACCACCTGTACGAGGCCGCCCGCGAGGAGGGCGTCCGGCGGGTCGTCTTCGCCTCCTCCAACCACGCCGTCGGCTACACCCCGTGCCCGCGCCCGGGTGATCCCCTCATCCCCGTCGACACCCCGCACCGCCCGGACACCTTCTACGGCCTGTCCAAGTCCTTCGGCGAGGACCTCGCCCAGCTCTACTGGGACAAGCACGGGGTGGAGACCGTCTCCGTCCGCATCGGCTCCTGCTTCCCCGAGCCGGCCGGCGTGCGCGCGCTCTCGCTGTGGCTGAGCCCGGCCGACTGCGCCCGCCTGCTGCACGCCGCCCTGACCGCCGAGGACGTCGGCCACACCGTGGTCTACGGCTCCTCCGCCAACACCCGCCTGTGGTGGGACCTCACCTCCGCGCGCGCCCTCGGCTACGAACCGCGGGACGACTCCGAGCCGTACGCGGCCCGGCTCCTCGCGGAGCAGGGGGAACTCGACCCGGACGACCCGGCTCAGTCGCGCCTGGGCGGCCACTTCGTGACCGACCCGCCGGTCTGGTCCCCCTGACCGCCCGCCCCCTTCCCTCCGGGCACCCGCCCCTTCCCTCCTGCCTCCTGGTACCCCCTCCCCGTCCCGGCGCCCGCTTCCGCCCGCCGAGGGCGCCCGCCTCCGCCCGCCCCGCCCGCCTCCGGCGCCCTCTTCGTCCCGCTCCGGGCGCCCGTTCCGGTCCGGAGCGGCGGTATGCCCGTCGCGGGCGCCCGCTCCTGCCCGCACCGGGCGCCCGAACGGCGCCCGCCCCCCGTCCGGCACCCCGATAACGGGCTCCTGGCACCCCGTGCCGGGGCTCTGGGCCGCACCGGGCCGACGCCCGGAACCGGCCGTCCAGACCGACCGGTCGGACCGGGTGGACCAGACCACCCGGCGCCGACCAGGCGATTCGTCTGTACCGGGGCGCCGGCGGCGGCCGGAACGGCGGAAAACCGACGCCCCCGGCGCCGGTCGGGCATCGATCGGGCCCGCCCACCGCCCATTCGGGCATCCGTATCGCCCGCTCTCCCGCGCCGACCCGCCCCCATGCAGGTCCGCGACGGTCATCACCGAAGCCGAACGGGCATAAACGGGCAATAGCGAAGCTATAACAAGCCTGGTCAGAACCTCATACCGCCTGTAGAACATCCTGCAAGGGCCGCACAGGGCCCGAACGGGCAGCGAGATCAGGAAGCAGGTGGTCGACCCATGGGTCACGGGACGGCCGAGGAGCGCCAGCGCGAGATCGTGCGCATGGCACGCGCCACCGGCTCGGTCGACGTCACCGCGCTCGCCGCCGACCTGGGCGTGGCGAAGGAGACCGTACGACGGGACCTGCGCGCCCTGGAGGACCACGGTCTGGTGCGCCGCACCCATGGTGGCGCCTACCCCGTGGAGAGCGCCGGCTTCGAGACGACCCTCGCCTTCCGCGCCACCAGTCACGTCCCGGAGAAGCGCCGGGTGGCCAACGCCGCCGCGGAACTCCTCGGGGACGCCGAGACGGTCTTCGTCGATGAGGGCTTCACCCCGCAGCTCATCGCGGAGGCCCTGCCCCGGGACCGGCCGCTCACAGTGGTCACCGCCTCCCTGCCGGTCGCCGGGGCGCTCGCCGAGACCGGCACCATCCATGTCCTGCTGCTCGGCGGGAGGGTCCGCTCCGGCACCCTCGCCACCGTGGACCACTGGACGACGAAGATGCTCGCCGGCTTCGTCATCGACCTGGCGTTCATCGGCGCCAACGGCATCTCACGCGAGCACGGTCTGACCACGCCCGACCCGGCGGTCAGCGAGGTCAAGACCCAGGCGGTCCGGGCCGCGCGCCGGGTGGTGTTCGCGGGGGCCCACACCAAGTTCGGAGCGGTCAGCTTCTGCCGGTTCGCCGACATCGGCGCACTGGAGGCGATCGTCACGAGCACCCTGCTCCCGGCGGCCGAGGCCCACCGCTACTCCCTGCTCGGGCCGCAGGTCCTCCGGGTCTGACGACGGGTCCGACGGCCCCGAACCCCGTACCCCCGTCCCCTCCGTACCCCCGTCCCCCCGCATCCCAAGACACCCCCACACGTCGCACAAGTCCCCGTAAGTACCGACAGATTCTGGAGTACCCATGCGAACCCAGAGCCGACGCTCGCCACGGTCCCTCGTCACCGTGGCCGCGATTGGGACGCTGATCGCTCCGCTCGCCGCCTGCTCGGGCGCCGGCGGGTCCGGAGGGTCCGACGGCGCGAGATCCATCAACGTCCTGATGGTGAACAACCCGCAGATGGTGGAGTTGCAGAAGCAGACCGCGGCCAACTTCACCAAGGAGACCGGCATCGAGGTGAACTTCACCGTCCTGCCGGAGAACGACGTCCGCGACAAGATCAGCCAGGACTTCGCCAACCAGGCCGGTCAGTACGACGTCGCCACCCTGAGCAACTACGAGATCCCGATCTACGCCAAGAACGGGTGGCTGCACTCCCTGGACGACCACGTCAAGAAGGACACCGCCTTCGACCAGGGCGACATCCTCCCCTCCATGACCAAGGCGCTCACCGCGGAGGACGGCAAGCTCTACGGCGAGCCGTTCTACGGCGAGTCCTCCTTCCTGATGTACCGCAAGGACGTCCTGGAGAAGGAGGGGCTCTCCATGCCGGAGAAGCCCACCTGGAAGGAGGTCGCCGAGCTGGCCGCCAAGATCGACGGCTCGACGCCCGGCATGAAGGGCATCTGCCTGCGCGGCCTGCCCGGCTGGGGCGAGGTCATCGCGCCGCTGACCACCGTGGTCAACACCTACGGCGGCACCTGGTTCGACGAGAACTGGAAGGCCCAGCTCGACTCCAAGGAGTTCAAGCAGGCCACGCAGTTCTACGTCGACCTGGTCCGCAAGCACGGCGAGTCGGGCGCCGCCCAGGCCGGTTACGCGGAGTGCCTGAACAACATGACCCAGGGCAAGACGGCCATGTGGTACGACGCCACCGCCGGCGCCGGTTCCCTGGAGGCGAAGGGCTCGCCCGTCGCGGGCAAGATCGGCTACGTGCCGGCGCCGGTCGAGAAGACCGACGGCTCGGGCTGGCTCTACACCTGGGCGTGGGGCATCCAGAAGGCGTCCAAGAACTCCGACGACGCCTGGAAGTTCATCTCCTGGGCCTCCGGCAAGGAGTACGAGAAGCTCGTCGGCGAGAAGGCCGGCTGGTCCAACGTCCCCGCCGGCAAGCGCGCCTCGACCTACGACATCCCGGAGTACCGCAAGGAGGCCGCCGCCTTCGCCGACGTCACCCGGGACGCCATCGCCGACGCCAAGCCCGAGAACCCGGGCGTGCAGCCGCGGCCCGCGCCCGGCATCCAGTTCGTCGGCATCCCCGAGTTCACCGACCTGGGCACCAAGGTCTCCCAGGAGATCAGCTCCGCGATCGCCGGACGCCAGTCGGTGGACGAGGCACTGAAGAAGGCCCAGAAGCTCGCCGAGGCCGTCGCCGATAAGTACGAGGGATCATGACCTTGACGTCCCCGCCCCGGGCCGCCGCCACCGTCTCCGGACGGCCGGCGGCCCGGCGGCCGAACCGCATGCGCGCCTGGGCCACCCGGGCGCCCCTGCTGCCGGCGCTGATCTTCATGATCATCGTCACCCAGCTCCCCTTCGTGGCCACGCTGGTGATCTCGTTCTTCGACTGGAACGCGCTCTACCCCGACCAGCGCCGCTTCGCCGCCTTCGCCAACTACGGCGAGGTGCTGACCAACCCCGAGCTGCGCAAGTCGGTGGGGACGACGATCCTGCTGACGGTCACCGTGGTGCTGGTCAGCCTGGTGCTGGGCCTGCTGCTGGCGCTGCTGCTGGACCGCCGCTTCCGCGGCCGGGCCGTGGTGCGCACCATGCTCATCGCGCCGTTCCTGCTGGTGCCGATCGCCGCCGCGCTGATGTGGAAGCACCTGCTGTTCAACCCGGAGTACGGGCTGTTCAACGGCATCCTCAACGCCATCGGCGGGGAAGGGGCGATCCAGCCGGACTGGATCTCCGAGATGCCGCTGCTGGCGGTCGAGGCCGCGCTGATCTGGCAGTGGACCCCGTTCATGATGCTGATCCTGCTGGCCGGCCTGCAAAGCCGCGACTCGGAACTGATCGAGGCGGCCCGGATGGACGGCGCGAGCGGATGGCAGATCTTCGTGCACATCACGCTGCCGCACATGCGCCGCTACCTCGAACTCGGCGTGCTGCTCGGCTCGATCTACATCGTGCAGAACTTCGACGCGGTGTTCACCATCACCTCCGGTGGACTGGGCACCGCCAACCTGCCGTACACGATCTACCAGACGTTCTACCAGGCGCACGAGAACGGGCTCGCCTCCGCGGCCGGCGTCATCGTCGTGATCGGCTCGCTCATCCTGGCGACCTTCGCGCTGCGCGTGGTGTCGTCGCTGTTCCGTGAGGAGGTGTCCCGCTGATGGCCACCGCCACCGCCACCGCGGCCCGGACCACCGGCGCCGCCCCGCGCAAGGGCCGCGTCCAGGGGGCCGTCCTGGGCGTCGTCGCCTGGCTCGCCGGGCTCGTGTTCGTGATGCCGCTGCTCTGGATGGTGCTGACGTCCTTCCATTCGGAGACGGACGCGGCGACCAATCCGCCGTCGGTCGCCGCCTCCCTCACCCTGGACGGGTACCGCGAGTTCTTCGGCCTGACCGGCGGCGCCAGCCCCTGGCCCGCGCTGATCAACTCCCTCACCGCCTCGCTCGTCTCCACCCTGCTGACGCTGCTCCTGGCGCTGCCGGCCGCGTACGCGCTGTCCATCCGGCCGGTGAAGAAGTGGACCGACGTCCTCTTCTTCTTCCTGTCGACCAAGATGCTGCCGCTGGTCGCCGCGCTGCTGCCGATCTACCTGTTCGCCAAGAACACCGGTCTGCTCGACAACATCTGGATGCTCGTCATCCTCTACACGGCGATGAACCTGCCGATCGCCGTCTGGATGATGCAGTCCTTCCTCGCCGAGGTCCCGGTGGCGATCATCGAGGCGGCCCAGATCGACGGCGCCCGCCTGCCCACCGTGCTGGGCCGCGTGGTCGCGCCGATCGCCCTGCCGGGCATCGCGGCGACCGCCCTGATCTGTTTCATCTTCAGTTGGAACGAGCTGATGTTCGCCCGCGTGCTCACGGGCGTGGTCGCGGAGACGGCCCCCGTCTTCCTCACCACGTTCATCACCAGCCAGGGCCTCTTCCTGGCCAAGGTGTGCGCCGCGTCGCTCGTCATCTCCCTGCCGGTGCTCGCCGCAGGGTTCGCCGCCCAGGACAAGCTGGTCCAGGGCCTGTCGTTGGGAGCCGTGAAATGAAGGCCGCCGTCATCGAGTCCGTGGGCAAGGCCGTCGTCGCCGAGGTCCCGGACCCGACGCCAGGGCCGCGCGAGGTCGTCGTCGAGGTCGCGGCCTGCGGCCTGTGCGGCACCGACCTGCACATCCTCCAGGGCGAGTTCGCTCCCACGCTGCCCATCGTGCCGGGCCACGAGTTCGCGGGCGAGGTGGTCGGCGTCGGCACCCAGGTCACCGAGGTGGCCGTCGGCGACCAGGTCGCGGTGGACCCGTCCCTGTACTGCTACGAGTGCCGCTTCTGCCGCAACGGCCAGAACAACATGTGCGAGAGCTGGGCCGCGATCGGCGTCACCACGGCGGGCGGGGCCGCGCAGTACGCGGTCGCCCCGGTGGCCAACTGCGTCAAGCTGCCCGAGCACGTGCGCACCGCGGACGCCGCCCTGATCGAGCCGCTGTCCTGCGCGGTCCGCGGCTACGACGTCCTCCAGTCCCGGCTCGGCGCCCACGTCCTGATCTACGGTTCCGGCACCATGGGCCTGATGATGCTGGAGCTGGCCAAGAAGACCGGCGCGGCCAGCGTCGACGTGGTCGACGTCAACCCGACGCGGCTGGAGACGGCCCGCACCCTCGGCGTCTCGGGCTCGGCGGCCGACGCGGACGAGCTGGACCGGCCGCAGGGCTGGGACCTGGTCATCGACGCCACCGGCAACGCGGCGGCGATCCAGGACGGTCTGGGCCGGGTGGCCAAGGCCGGCACCTTCCTCCAGTTCGGCGTCGCCGACTACGCGACGCGCGTGACGATCGACCCGTACCGCATCTACAACCAGGAGATCACCATCACCGGGTCGATGGCGGTCCTGCACAGCTACGAGCGGGCGGCGGAGCTGTTCGCCAACGGGGTGCTGGACCCGGACGTCTTCATCAGCGACCGGGTGCCGCTGGACCAGTACCCGCAGGCGCTGGACCAGTTCGCGTCGGGCGTCGGCCGGAAGATCGTGGTCATCCCGTAGACAGCGGCCCGAGGGGGGGCCGGGCGGACCGGCGGCGGCCGACGCGGGGGCGGGCCGGCGCCGGGGGGCGCCGGGCCGGAGCCCCGGGGGAAAACCGGTGGGCCGCCGCTGCCTTCGCGCCCTGCCCTCCCCGCATGCCCCGACCCCACGGTTTCGCCTACGAGGCGTACGAGAGCGGCACCGTCCGCATCACCCACCACGGGCACCCCGCGGCCACCCTGAACGGGCCGCGGGCCGCCCGGTTCCTCGACGAGGTGGCCGCCGGCGACCCCCAGCTCGTCATGGCGCGCCGGACCGGCAACCACCGGCGCGGCAACGAGCGCACCGCCCGCGACCACCCCCGCAACCGGCCGCGCGGCCGGCGCTGAAAAGGCCGGCCGGGCCGTCCTGCGGACGCCGCGACGGCCCGACCCGATCGGCCGAAGGGTAAGGGAACGGCAAAACGGTGTCGCTCGTTCACCCGGCATGACCGCTATGACCCCCGGTTCGAACATCCCGTTGTCCGCCGCCCGCGTGGCGGTGGACGTGGCCGCTCCCGTGCGGCTCGATGTCTCGGGCCTGCTGCTCACCGCCGACGGCAAGGTGCGCTCCGACGACGACTTCATCTTCTACAACCAGCCCTCCGGGCCGGGCGTTACGTACCGTTCCGGCGGCGGCACCGCCCCGGACGCCGTCACCGTCGACACCGCGGCCGTCCCCCCGGCCATCGAGAAGATCGTCGTGACCGCCAGCCCGGACGCGGCCGGGCAGTCCTTCCAGGGCATCGAGCCGACCGCGACCCTGCGCGACGCGGACACCGGGACCGTCCTCGCCACCTTCACCCCGCCCCGGCTCGGCACCGAGACGGCCCTCGTCGTCGTGGAGGTCTACCGGCGCAACGGCGCCTGGAAGGCCCGCGCGGTCGGCCAGGGGTACGCCGACGGACTCGCGGGCATCGCCACCGACTTCGGCGTCAGCGTGGAGGAGCCGGCCGCACCGGCCGCACCCGTCGCACCGGCCGCCCCCGCCGCACCGCCGGCCCCCGACCGGGCCCCGGTCTTCCCGCCGCCCCCGGTCAACGCGCCGGCCATGCCCGCCGCCCCGCCCGCGCCGCCGGCCGCCCCGCCCGCCCCGGCCCCGGGCGCCGGGAAGATCAACCTGGACAAGGGCCGGGTCAGCCTCACCAAGAACCAGACGGTGTCGCTGGTCAAGGGCGGCCGTCCGGTGCTCTCGCAGGTCCGCATGGGCCTCGGCTGGGAGCCCGCCTACCGGGGCAAGGACATCGACCTGGACGCGTCGGTCATCGCGTACGGACCGCAGCGCGACCACGTCGACAGTTGCTACTTCGGCAAGCTCCAGATCCTGGGCGGCGCCGTGCGGCACTCCGGGGACAACCTCACCGGCGAGGGCAGCGGCGACGACGAGACGATCACCGTCGACCTCGGCCGGCTCCCGCAGGAGGTCAGCGGGCTGGTCTTCACGGTGAACTCCTTCTCCGGCCAGAAGTTCACCGAGGTCGCCAAGGCGTACTGCCGTCTCGTGGACGCCGCGAGCGGGGAGGAGCTGGCCCGCTTCGACCTCACCTCCGCCGAGCCGCAGACCGGTGTGATGATGGCGAAGCTGATCCGCCAGTTCACCGGCGAGTGGGAGATGACCGCGATGGGCGACTTCGTCAAGTCCCGTACGGTGCGCGGCATGGTGAAGCCCGCCGCCGCGGCGCTGTAGCCACCGCCCGCGGGCAGGGGGCGCCGGTCCGCACCGCGGACAGCGCCCCCACGCCGTCCCCGGGCCGTCCCCACGCCATCCCCACGCCATCCCCACGCCGTCCCCGGGCCGTCCCCGGGCCGGTCGCCCGTCGTTTCAGCGGCCGGTGCGGCGGGCGCGGGCCAGTTCGAAGCGGCTCGGGTAGCGGACCTTGAGGTTGCCCATGCGCACACGGCCCGTGAAGCGCAGGACCGGGGCGCCCGCCTCCGGGCGGTCCGTGGCGCGGTTGACGACGTGGCCGAGGCCGGTGCTCACCTCGCTGGTGCGGACCTCCCAGCCGCGCGGGACGACGACGACCATGTTGCCCATGCCGACGGTCACCTCGACGCTGACCTGGCGCTGCCGGCACTCGGCACCGGTGAAGTCGACCTTGATGTTGCCCATGCCGGTGGTGGCCACGATCGTCGTCGGCACCACCCAGTAGCCGGTCTGGCGCAGGCTGCCGCTGCCCGCGTCCAGGACGAGCGGGTCCGGCCACCCCGCCGCCTGCGCCGCCTCGGGGAGGTCCGCGACGAGGGGTTCGAGGTCGCCGAAGGTCTTGGCGGCGAACGCCCTGTCCAGCCGTTCCTCCAGTTCGTCCAGGGAGAGCCGCCCCTCCCCCATGGCGTCGCGCAGCCGCTCGGCGACGGCCTCCCGGTCGGTGTCGGCGACCCGCAGGTTCCGGTCGGGGTCGGACGGTCGGCGGGGCGTCAGGTCACCAGCGGTCATGGCGGACGATTCTACGGCGCGGGCGCCCCGGCCGGACGTCCCGGTCCCGGAGGAGTACCCGGCCGGTCCGGACGCGGACACCGGTCCCGGCCGGGGCGACGGCGCCGTCTAGAAGAGCGCGCTGTAGGCGTTCAGCGCGGGCTGGCCACCGAGGTGGGCGTAGAGCACGGTCGCGTCGCGGGGGATCTCGCCCCGGCCGACCAGATCGACGAGGCCGGCCATCGACTTCCCCTCGTAGACGGGGTCGGTGACCATGCCCTCGGTGCGGGCGGCGAGCCGCATCGCGTCGAGGGTCGTCTCGTCGGGCACACCGTAGATCCCGGCGTGGTACCGCTCGTCCAGTTCCACGTCGGCCTCGGTGAGTTCGCCAGTGACGCCGATGAGCCGGGCGGTGCCCTGGGCGATGCGGGCGATCTGCTCGCGGGTGCGGGCCGGTTCGGCGGAGGCGTCGATGCCGAGCACCCGGCGGGGCCGCCCGCCCGCCTCCTCCAGGGCGCGGAAGCCGGCGATCATGCCGGCCTGGGTGGAGCCGGTCACCGAGCAGACGACGACGGTGTCGAAGAAGACGCCCGCGGCGCGCTCCTGCTCGGCCACCTCGTGGGCCCAGCCGGCGAAGCCGAGCCCGCCGAGCGGGTGGTCGGAGGCGCCGGCGGGGATGGCGTACGGCTTGCCGCCGCCCTCCTCCACCTCGCGCAGCGCCTGCTCCCAGCTCTCCTTGAAGCCGATGCCGAAGCCGGCCCTCACCAGCCGTACGTCGGCGCCGGCCAGCCGGGAGATCAGGATGTTGCCGACCTTGTCGTACACCGCGTCGGGCCAGTCCACCCAGCTCTCCTGCACCAGCACGCACTTGAGCCCGGCGCGGGCGGCGACGGCCGCGACCTGACGGGTGTGGTTGGACTGCACGCCGCCGATGGAGACGAGGGTGTCGCAGCCCTGGGCGAGGGCGTCGGCGACCAGGTACTCCAGTTTGCGGGTCTTGTTGCCGCCGTAGGCGATGCCGGAGTTGAGGTCCTCCCGCTTGGCCCACAGCGCGGCACCGCCGAGGTGCTCGGTGAGCCGCTCCAGCGGGTGCACGGGCGAGGGCCCGAGGAGCAGCGGGTAACGGGCGTACGAGGAAAGGGACATGGGAGGGTCCTCCGGATCACTCGGGGTCGGCGAGCCCTTCCAGGCTGCGCCAGATGTCCGCCGTGACACGGAGCGCCGTCTCCGTGTCCCCGGCCGCGCAGGCGTCGATCAGTTGCCCGTGCAGTCCGGCCGAGCGGCAGGTGCCGCCCTCGCCGAAGCGGCGGCGTTCCAGCCGGCGGATGAGCGGGGTGTAGCGGGCGATGGTCGCCGCCGCGGCGCCGTTGCCGGCGGCGCGGACGAGGACGTGGTGCAGTTCGTCGTCGGCGCGCAGGGCGCCGTCCACGTCCCCGGTGCCCACGGCGGCGGAGAAGCGGTCGTTGGCGGCGCGCATCTCGTCGAGGTCGGCGGCGCGCAGCCGGGGCACGGCGACACGGGTGACCAGTTCGTGCATGGCGCCGACCACGGCGGCGGCGTTGCGCACCTCGGCGGCGACGACCGGGGTGACCCGGGTGTAGCTCTGCGGCTTGCTCTCCAGCAGCCCTTCGTCCACCAGCCGGGAGAACGCCTCGCGCACCGGCGCCCGGGAGAGCGCCAGCCGCTCGGCGAGGTCGGCGTCCCGCACGACGGCGCCGGGCTCGATCTCCCCGGCGACGATCGCGTCGCGGATCGCCTCGTAGGCACGGTCCCGGAGCAGGGTGCGGGGTACGGGTCGGATGGCCACGACTGAAATGTTAGATGTCAGAGCCGCCCCGGAACAAGGGGCCGTGCCCTGCGGCCCGGCACGGCCCCCTCGCTCCGCTCGGCGCTCCTCGGGAGCGCGCCCGTCTCAGCCGGGCTGCTCGCCCCGCTGCGAGCGTGCCTTGAACGCGGCCTTGCGCGCCTCCTTGGCCGCCCGCTTGTCCGGGTGGAGCCGGCCCACCGCCTCCAGCACCTCCGCGGTGGCCGGGTGGGCGACCCGCCAGACCGTCTCGAAGAAGCCGCTGTGCTGCCGGGCCAGGCCCTGGACCAGGGCGCGCAGCTCCTCGGAGTCGCCCTCCGCGGCGAGCTGCGCGGCGAGCGTGTCCACGGTCAGCCAGAAGACCATCGCCTCCGGCGGCGCGGGCACGTCCCGGGCGCCGTGCTCGGTCAGCCAGACACGGGCCAGCCCGCCCAGTTCGGCGTCGTCGAGGACGTCCCGCAGCGCCGGTTCGGCCTCCGGGCCGAGCAGGGACAGCGCCTGCTGGCAGCGCAGCCGGCGCAGCGGGGCGCCCGCGTCGGTGCCGCGCGCGGCGGCCAGCAGCTCGCGCGCCGCGGCCAGGGGCTCCCGGCCGGCGAGCCACCGCTCGGTCTCGGCGTGCGCGGCGAGCGGCGGGAAACCGGCCGTGCCGTCGAGCAGGGCGTCGGCGCCCTTGTCCGCGAGGTCGCCGACGGCCGGGGCGGTGAAACCGGCCTCCAGCAGGCGGGCGCGGAGCCCGTACAGGCCGAGCGGGGTGAGCCGCACCATGCCGTAGCGGGCGACGTCGCTCTCGTCGACGGGCGCCCCGGGCTCCTCGTCCGCGTCGGCCATCAGGGCCTCGTCGACGGGCCGGTACGCGACCAGGCCGATGGGCTCCAGCATCCGGAACTGGTCGTCGAGCCGCATCATCGCGTCGGAGATCTGCTCCAGCACGTCGTCGGTGGGCTCGTTCATGTCGCCGGGGACCAGCACGGAGGCGGCCAGCGCGGGCAGCGGCACCGGGGCGTCGCCGGGGGTGTTCTCGCTGACGGTGAGCAGGTAGAGGTTGGCGAGCACGCCGTCCAGGAACTCGGCCTCGGCCTCGGGGTCCCAGTCCAGGCCCGAGAGGTCGACCGCGCCGCCCTCGGCGACCAGGTCCACCAGATCGTCCAGGTCGGGCACGCTCGCGTCGGCGAGGACCGTCTCCAGCGCGGTGAGCCACACGGCGAGGACGTCCTGCGGGGAGCCCCCGGTGAGCAGCGCCATCTCCTCGCCGGCCGCGACGGTGCCCTCGTCCTCGTCGACGATCTCGACGAGTCCGGTGTCCACCGCGACCCGCCACGCCTCGCTCGCCTCCGCCGCCGCGTCGTCGCCGGTCAGCGCCAGTGCCCGCGCCGCGGCCGGGATCTGCTCCTCGACGAGCCCGCCCCCGGCGTCGACGCGGGTGTCCGGGCCCGCCCAGCGGGCGATCCGGACGGCCCGGGAGAGCAGCGGCGCGGAGAGCGCGTCGCGGGCCAGCTCCGCCTCGGGGCGCAGGCGTACGGGCGGCAGGGTGGAGCGGTCTGACATCGGCTGTTTCTCCTCGCGCACCTCGTCCGCCGCACGGCCATCCTCCGCCGTACGGCTCAACCGCTCAGCCTAGACGGATTTCCCCCCGGACCGCCCGGTTCACCTCCCCGACCCCTCGCGTACAGGGTCCGAACCTTGACAACGCCCTTGGCCAGGCAGGAGATTGACGCGCGTAGAAAACGGGGGGACAGCCGTACACCGAGGCCCGCACGACCGTCCTCCCGCATCGCGTGTCCGTACCGTCCCCGTCCCGGCGTCCGTCACCTCCCCGGAGGAGCCCCCGTTGGCCAGCCAGTCCGTCACGCGCCTCGCCGCGCTCACCGTCGCCACCGCCTGCTCGGCGGCGTCCCTCGTCGTCCTCGGCCCGCCCGCGCACGCCGATTCCGTGCGCATCCACGACATCCAGGGCACCACCCGGATCTCCCCGTACGCCGGCCGGCAGGTCGCCGACGTGCCCGGCATCGTCACCGGCGTCCGCGACCAGGGCTCCTCGCGGGGCTTCTGGTTCCAGGACCCGCGGCCGGACGCCGACCCCGCCACCAGCGAGGGCGTGTTCGTCTTCACCAGCTCGGCCCCCCAGGTCGCGGTAGGCGACGCGGTCACCGTCTCCGGCACGGTCTCGGAGTTCGTGCCCGGCGGCACCGCCTCCGGCAACCAGTCGCTGACCGAGATCACCCGGCCCACGGTCACCGTCGTCTCCCACGGCAATCCGGTACCGGCCCCGGTCGTCGTCTCCGCCCGCTCCGTGCCCCGCGCCTACGCCCCCGCGGGCGACGCCGACGCGGGCGGCTCGGTCAACGCCCTGCCGCTGCGGCCGGGCCGCTACGCCCTGGACTACTACGAGTCCCTGGAGGGCATGAACGTCCAGGTCGCCGACGCCCGCGTGGTCGGCGCGAGCGACCCGTACACCGAGCTGTGGGTGACGGTGAGGCCCGGCGAGAACGCGAGCCCCCGGGGCGGCACCGTCTACGGCTCCTACGAGGCCCAGAACACCGGGCGGCTCCAGGTCCAGACGCTGGGCGAGCCGGCCGGCTTCCCCGCCGCCGACGTGGGCGACACCCTCGCGGGCGCCACCACCGGCCCGCTCGACTACAACCAGTTCGGCGGATACACGCTGGTCGCCCGTACGCTGGGCACGCTCACCGCCGGCGGGCTCGCCCGGGAGACCACCCGCGAGCAGCGGCGCGACGAGCTGTCGGTGGCCACCTACAACGTCGAGAACCTCGACCCGTCCGACGGAACCTTCGCCGCGCACGCGGAGGCGATCGTGCGGAACCTGCGCTCGCCCGACATCGTCTCCCTGGAGGAGATCCAGGACGACAACGGCGCCGTGGACGACGGCACGGTGACCGCCGGCGTGACGGTGGGCAAGCTGATCGACGCGATCGTCGCGGCCGGCGGCCCGCGCTACGACTGGCGCTCGGTGGACCCCCTCGACAAGGCGGACGGCGGGGAGCCGGGCGGCAACATCCGCCAGGCGTTCCTCTTCGACCCGCGGCGGGTCTCCTTCACCGACCGTCCCGGCGGGGACGCGGTCACCGCGACCGGGGTGGTGAAGGCGCGCGGCAAGGCCGCGCTGACCCACTCCCCCGGCCGAATCGACCCCGCGAACCCGGCGTGGCGGAACAGCCGCAAGCCGCTGGCCGGCGAGTTCGCCTTCCGCGGACGTACGGTCTTCGTCATCGCCAACCACTTCGCGTCCAAGGGCGGAGACCAGGGGCTGACGTCCGCGTACCAGCCGCCGGCCCGGAGTTCGGAGACGCAGCGCCACCTCCAGGCGACGGCCGTGAACACCTTCGTCAAGGAGATCCTGGCCGTCGAGAAGAACGCGGACGTCATCGCCCTCGGCGACATCAACGACTTCGAGTTCTCCGGCACGACCCGGCGCCTGGAGGCCGGCGGCGCGCTCTGGTCGGCGGTCAGGTCGCTGCCGCCGGGCGAGCGTTACTCGTACGTCTACCAGGGCAACAGCCAGGTGCTCGACCAGATCCTGGTGAGCCCGTCGATCCGGCGCGGCGGGCACCTGTCGTACGACAGCGTGCACATCAACGCCGAGTTCCACGACCAGATCAGCGACCACGACCCGCAGGTGCTGCGGTACCGCCCGTAGAGCGCCGCACCGCGCCGCGCGGTCCCGCCCGAGGGCGGGGCGCGCGGCGCGGTGTTCCGCGTGCCGGTCCCTTTCGGTACCGGGCCGGTCTCAGTGGTGCGGGTGCGGGCCGTGGCGGCGGCGCAGCACCCCGGCGGCGACGGCGGCGCCCGCCACGGCCCCCGCGACCAGCACGGGAGGCGGAGGGCGCCGCCCGGAACGGACCTCGCCCTCGGTGACCGGCCCCGGCGCCCGTTCCCGGGCGGCGCCCCCGGCCCGGTGGGCTCGGCCGCGCGCGCCGTGCCCGGCGTGCGCGGCCGAGCTGCGCAGTTGCACGGTCGCGGCGCCGGCCTTGTCCCGCAGGTCGGCGGCACGGGTCTTGGCGCGGCCCTTCACATCGGCCTTCCCGGCCAGTTCCTCGACGGTGTCGCCGAGCTGACGGCGGGTCCGCTCGATCTGGCGGCGCAGTTCGTCGGGCCCCTTGGCCCCGGTGGCCGGCTCGGCGGTGGAGCCGGCGCGGGCGGCGTCCGCCCCGTCGGTGGAGTCCGTCATCGGTGCGCCCTTTCCCTGATCTCGTCGACGTCGGCCCTGACACTGCCGAGGGTCTCCTCGGGTTTCGGGGGTACGGCACGCCGGAGCTGTGCGCGGCCGACGAGCGCCAGCACGCCCGCGATCAGGAAGAGCGCCCCGGTCACGACGAGTGCCGCGGCCCAGACGGGCAGCACCAGCCAGAGCGCGGCGACGGCCGCGCCGGCCAGGGCGATCAGGCCGACGTACGCGAGGGCGCCCGCGGCCCCCAGCATGCCGCCGCCCCGGCCGGCGCGTCGCCCCTTCTCGGCCATTTCCATCCTGGCGAGGGCGATTTCCTGGCGCACGAGCCGGGAGAGCTGTTCGGTGGCCTGCCCGACGAGTTCGCCCACGGAGTGGTGCTCGTCGCGCACGGGCCGGGTGTGCAGGGTCCCGGTCACGGTCCGCCTCCTCTCGGTTCGGGACACCCCGGGTACCCCCGGCCGCGGCGCCCTATCCGCGCGCGCCGCCGATCAGGACTTCTCAGCGCGGCTTACGGATACCCTGTAGCGGAATTAAGTAGAGCTTCACGATCGGGCGGCGGAGACTGCGTCCATGACGCCACTGCCGCCCTTGCCGTCCCAAACGCCCTCAACGTCCCGAACGGCCCAGCCGCCCCGGACGACCGGCGCCCACCCCACCAGCCCCTTCGGCCGCGCCCTGTGCGCGATGGTCACGCCCTTCACCGCCTCGGGCGCCCTCGACCTCGACGGCGCCCGGCGCCTCGCCGACCGCCTGGTCTCGGGCGGCTGCGACGGGCTGGTGCTCTCCGGCACGACGGGCGAGTCGCCGACCACGACGGACGCGGAGAAGGCGGCGCTGGTCACGGCGGTGCGGGAGGCGGTCGGGGGGCGGGCGACGCTGATCGCCGGGGTCGGCACGGCGGACACCCGGCACACCGTGGAGCTGGCCCGCGCGGCCGAGAGGGCGGGCGCGGACGGCCTGCTGGTGGCCGCGCCCTCCTACAGCAGGCCACCGCAGGAGGCACTGGAGGCGCACTTCCGGGAGGTCGCCGACGGCTGCGGCCTGCCGCTCGTCCTGTACGACATCCCCGCCCGCACCGGCGTCCGCATCGAGCCCGACACCCTGGTCCGCCTCGCCGGGCACCCGCGGATCGTCGCCGTCAAGGACTGCGCGTACGACCTCCTCGGCACCCAGCGGGTGCTCTCCCGCACCGATCTGGCCTACTACGCGGGGTGCGAGGAGCAGATCCTCCCGCTGTACGCGATCGGCGCCGCCGGCTACGTCAGCACCGTCGCCAACGCCGTGCCGGAGCTGCTCCGCGCCGTCCTGGACGCCTTCGACGCCGGGGACACGGCACAGGCGGCCCGCCGCCAGCGCGGGCTGCTGCCGCTGATCGAGGCGGTGATGGCGACGCCCCTGCCCGGCACGGTGACCACCAAGGCCCTCCTGACCGCCCTCGGCCTCCCCGCCGGGCCGCCCCGCGCCCCACTCCGCCCGGCCCCCGCGGAGACGACGGCGAGGCTCCTCGGCGCGTACGCCGCCCTCCGCTGAGCCCCGCACGCCGACGGGCGCCCTCCCCGCCTCGGGAGGGCGCCCGGCAGTGCGCCGACACGTCGTCAGTTGTGGCTGTGGAGGATCTCGTTGAGGCCGTTCCAGACGGCGTTGTTGGGGCGGGCCTCGACGGTGCCGGTGACCGAGTTGCGGCGGAAGAGGATGTGGGAGGCGCCGGACAGCTCACGGGCCTTGACCACCTGGCCGTCGGGCATGGTCACGCGGGTGCCCGCGGTGACGTACAGGCCGGCCTCGACCACGCACTCGTCGCCCAGCGCGATGCCGACGCCCGCCTCGGCGCCGACCAGGCAGCGCTCGCCGATGGCGATGATCACGTTGCCGCCGCCGGAGAGGGTGCCCATGGTGGAGGCGCCGCCGCCGATGTCCGAGCCGTCGCCGACCACGACGCCGGCCGAGATGCGGCCCTCGACCATGGAGGTGCCGAGCGTGCCCGCGTTGAAGTTGACGAAGCCCTCGTGCATGACCGTGGTGCCCTCGGCGAGGTGGGCGCCCAGGCGTACCCGGTCGGCGTCGGCGATGCGCACGCCCTTGGGGGCGACGTAGTCCGTCATGCGCGGGAACTTGTCGATGGAGGTCACCTGGAGGTGGTGGCCCTCGGCGCGGGCGTTGAGGCGGACCTTCTCGATGTCGGCGACGGCGACGGGGCCCAGCGAGGTCCAGGCGACGTTGGCCAGGTGGCCGAAGATGCCGTCCAGGTTCTGGCCGTGCGGCTTGACCAGACGGTGCGAGAGCAGGTGCAGGCGCAGGTAGGCGTCGTGCGCGTCGATCGGCTTCTCGTCGAGGGAGGCGATGACCGTGCGGACCGCGACGACCTCGACCCCGCGGCGGGCGTCCGGGCCGGTCGCCGCGGTCGCGCCGCCGCCGAGCAGTTCGGCGGCGCGCTCGGCGGAGAGCCGCTCGGTGCCGGCCGGGCCGGGTTCGGCGGAGAGTTCGGGGGCCGGGAACCAGGTGTCGAGGACGGTTCCGTCGGCGGCGATCGTGGCAAGGCCGGCGGCAACGGCGCCGGTGGCGCGGGGAGCAGTCGTGTCGGTCATGAGGGCAACCTAACCGGCCGGGGGCACCGGGTGCGAACCGGTCGCCGGGACGTCTCGCCAGGTGGCGGCCCCGGGACACGCGGGGTGCGCCCGGACGGGCCCGGGACACGCGGGATGTGCGCCGCACGGGCCCGGGACACACGGAGATACACGCCCGGACGGCCCGGGACGCGCCGGGGGCCCGCCCCCCGTGGCCTACGACACGCCGAGCGCGCGCCCGCACGACCACGACACGCGCGGGATGCGCCCCCGCACGGCCCACGACTCGCCGAGCGCGCGCCGAACAGTCCAGGACACGCCCGGGGACACGCCCGGGGACACGCCCGAACCGCCCGCGCCCCGCCGCCCGGCGCCCTCACCGCCCCGGCCGCGCCCCCCTCAGCCCAGCAGCCGGGCCAGCGCCCCGCGCGCGTACTCCTCGTCGTACGGGGCGTCCGTCAGCAGCACCTGGAGGCAGATGCCGTCCATGAGGGCGACCAGCGCCCGTGCCGTCGCCGGTTCGGTGCGGTGGGAGAGCAGCGCGGACACGTCCTCGGCCCATTCGGCGGCGACCGGGCGCAGGGCGGGGCGGCGCAGCGCGGCGAGGTACAGCTCGTACTCCAGCTCCACGCCGGTGCGGTCGCCCGCCAGCCAGTCGCCGAGCATCCCGGCGAGCGCCCCGGCCAGGTCGGAGTGCGGGTCGGCGAGGGCGGGGTGCTCGGCGACCACGGTGGCGAACCCCTCGTTGGCCTGCCGCAGGGCGGCGACCAGCAGTTCGTCCAGGGTGGCGAAGTGGTACGTCGTGGAGCCGAGCGGCACGTCGGCCTCGGCGGCGACGGTGCGGTGACTGAGCCCGGCGATGCCCTTGCGTCCGACGACCCGGATCGCCGCGTCGATGATCCGCTGCCGCCGGCCGGGGTCGTGGCGCCGGGCCATCAGTGCGCGCCGCCCATGTTGAGCACCACCACGCCGACGATGATCAGCGCGATGCCGGCGGCCTTGGCGGCGGTCACCCCCTCGCCCATGAACATCACCCCGATGGCGGCGATGGCGGCGGTGCCGATGCCCGACCAGATGGCGTAGGCGGTGCCGACGGAGAGGGTCTTGAGGGTCTGGGCCAGCAGGGCGAAGGAGACGACGTAGCCGAGGAGGGTCAGCAGCGACGGCCCGAGCCGGCTGAAGCCCTCGCTGTACTTCATGGCGGTGGTCCCGGCGACCTCGGCGGCGATGGCTGCGGCGAGCAGCAGGTATCCCATGTGTACGAGCGTACATAGCGGCGGGGTGCGCGGGAACGGGCCGGGCGCCTCCGCGCGGTCCCCGGCCGCGCGGTCCCCCTCCGCACGCTCCTCGCCCGCGCGGTCCCCGGCCGCGCGCACACGGAGACGGCGACGCCCGCACGGGGCGTCGCCGTCTCGGTGACACGGGGTGGTGCCCGGCACGCGCCGGTACGCGGAGCACCGCGGCCCGGCGGCCGGCGGGGAGGCTCAGACGTTGAAGCCGAGGGCCCGCAACTGCTCGCGGCCGTCGTCCGTGATCTTGTCCGGGCCCCACGGCGGCATCCAGACCCAGTTGATCCGCAGCTCGTTGACGATGCCGTCGGTGACTGACTTCGCCTGGTCCTCGATCACGTCGGTCAGCGGGCACGCCGCCGACGTCAGGGTCATGTCGATGGTCGCAATGTTCGACTCGTCGACGTGGATGCCGTAGATGAGACCCAGGTTGACCACGTCGATGCCCAGTTCGGGGTCGACGACGTCCATCAGGGCCTCGCGGATCTCCTCCTCCGAGGCCGGCTTCATCTCCACGGTCTCGCTCATGCCGTCTCCTTCTCGGCGCCGGCGCCTTCCAGCGCCTGGGCCGTCGCGTCCTTCCAGGCCATCCAGCTCAGCAGGGCGCACTTGACCCGGGCCGGGTACTTGGACACCCCGGCGAACGCCACGGCGTCCTCCAGGACCTCCTCCATCGCCTCGTCGGGCTCGATCCTGCCCTTGGACTGCATCAGCTCCAGGAAGGTCTCCTGGATGCGACGCGCCTCGGCCAGGTCCTTGCCGACCAGCAGCTCGTTCAGCACGGAGGCCGACGCCTGGCTGATGGAACAGCCCTGCCCCTCGTAGGAGACGTCTTTGACCGTCGTGCCGTCGTACTTCACGCGCAGGGTGATCTCGTCGCCGCACGTCGGGTTGACGTGGTGCACCTCGGCGTCGCCGTCCCGCAGGCCCCGGCCCTGCGGGTTCTTGTAGTGGTCCAGGATCACTTCCTGGTACATGGAGTCCAGCTTCATGCGATCGCTCGTCCCGTCAGCCGAAGAAGTTCCGTACGTGCTCCAGGCCGTCGACCAGTGCGTCGATCTCGGCCGGCGTGGAGTACAGATAGAACGACGCTCGCGTGGTCGCAGGAATTCCGTAGCGCAGGCAGACCGGCCGCGCGCAGTGGTGCCCGACCCGGACGGCGATGCCCTGCTCGTCGAGGACCTGGCCCACGTCGTGCGGGTGGATGTCGCCGAGCGTGAAGGAGATCGCCGCGCCGCGGTCCTCGGCCGTGGCGGGGCCGATGACGCGCAGGTCGGGGACTTCCAGCAGCCGCTTCATCGCGTACTCGGTGAGGGCGTGCTCGTGGGCGAGGATGCGGTCCATGCCGATCGAGTTCAGGTAGTCGATGGCCGCGCCCAGACCGACCGCCTGCGCGACCGGCGGCGTGCCCGCCTCGAACTTGTGCGGCGCGGGGGCGTACGTCGAGGAGTGCATCGACACGGTCTCGATCATCTCGCCGCCGCCGAGGAACGGAGGCAGGTCCTCCAGCAGCTCCTGGCGGCCCCAGAGGACGCCGATGCCGGTCGGACCGCACATCTTGTGGCCGGTGAAGGCCACGAAGTCGGCCTGGAGGGCCTGGACGTCCATCGGCATGTGCGGCGCGGCCTGGGAGGCGTCGATGCAGACCAGCGCGCCGACCTCCTGGGCGCGGCGCACGATCGCCTCGACCGGGTTCTGGGTGCCCAGGATGTTGGAGACCAGCACGAAGGAGACGATCTTCGTCTTCTCGTTGATGACCTCTTCCAGGTCGGAGAGGTCGAGGCGGCCGTCGTCGGTCAGGCCGAACCAGCGGAGCTTCGCGCCGGTGCGCTGCGCGAGCAACTGCCACGGCACGATGTTGGAGTGGTGCTCCATCTCCGTGATGACGATCTCGGTCTCGTGGTCCACGCGGTAGGGCTCGTCGGCCCAGCCGAGCATGTTCGCCACGAGGTTCAGCGACTCCGAGGCGTTCTTCGTGAAGATGACCTCGTCGCGGCTGGGCGCGTTGATGAACTCCGCGACCTTGTCGCGCGCCCCCTCGTACAGTGCCGTGGCCTCCTCGGCGAGGACGTGCACGCCACGGTGGACGTTGGCGTTGTGCTGCTCGTAGTACTCGTCGAGCGCGTCGATGACCTGGCGCGGGGTCTGCGAGGTCGCGGCGTTGTCGAGGTAGACGAGCGTCTTCCCGTCGTGGACCCGGCGGTCCAGGATCGGGAAGTCCTTGCGGATCGCCTCGGTGTCGAGGAGGCCCGGCAGATGTGTCACGCGGATACGCCACCCTTCGTGTACGCCTCGTAGCCCTCGTTCTCCAGGGTGTCGGCCAGCTCGGGACCGCCGGACTCGGCGATCCGGCCGTCGGCGAAGACGTGGACGTGGTCGGGCTTGATGTAGCGCAGGATGCGCGTGTAGTGCGTGATCAGCAGGGTGCCGACCTCGCCGCTCTCGCGGACCCGGTTGACGCCCTCGGAGACGACGCGCAGGGCGTCGACGTCCAGGCCGGAGTCGGTCTCGTCGAGAACCGCGATCTTCGGCTTGAGCAGTTCGAGCTGGAGGATCTCGTGGCGCTTCTTCTCACCGCCGGAGAAGCCCTCGTTGACATTGCGCTCGGCGAAGGCGGGGTCCATGTGGAGCCGCTCCATGGTCTCCTTGACCTCCTTCACCCAGTGCCGCAGCTTGGGGGCCTCGCCGCGGATGGCGGTGGCGGAGGTGCGCAGGAAGTTGGAGACGGAGACGCCGGGGACCTCGACCGGGTACTGCATGGCGAGGAAGAGGCCGGCGCGGGCGCGCTCGTCGACGGACATCTCCAGGACGTCCTCGCCGTCGAGGGTGACGGTACCGCCGGAGACGGTGTACTTGGGGTGGCCGGCCAGGGCGTAGGCGAGGGTCGACTTGCCCGAGCCGTTGGGGCCCATGATGGCGTGCGTCTCGCCCTGCTTCACGGTGAGGTCGACGCCCTTGAGGATTTCCTTCGTGGCGTTGTCTGCCTCGACGGTGACGTGCAGGTCTCGGATTTCAAGCGTTGCCATGGGTGCCTCAGGACTCCTGGGTGACGGAGACGAGCACGTCGTCCCCTTCGATCTTTACGGGGTATACGGGGACGGGGCGCGTCGCCGGAAGGCTGTCGGGCTTGCCCGAGCGGAGGTCGAAGCGCGAGCCGTGCAGCCAGCACTCGATGTGGCAGTCGTCGACCTCGCCCTCGGACAGCGAGACGTTCGCGTGCGAGCAGATGTCGTTGATCGCGAAGACCTCGCCCTCGGTGCGCACGACGGAGACCGGCGTGCCGTCGAGTTCCACCCGCTTGGGGGTGTCCTCCTCCAGCTCGCCCAGTCCACAGACGCGTACGAAGGTCATGCGACCGCGGCCTCCAGCTCCTCTTCGATCTTGGCGATGAGGCGCTCCTCGATGTCCGGGACGCCGATCTGCTGGACCAGTTCGGCGAAGAAGCCCCGGACCACCAGGCGGCGGGCGTCCTTCTCGGGGATGCCGCGCGCCATCAGGTAGAAGAGCTGCTCGTCGTCGAACCGGCCGGTCGCGGAGGCGTGTCCGGCACCGACGATCTCGCCGGTCTCGATCTCCAGGTTGGGCACGGAGTCGACCCGGGCGCCGTCGGAGAGCACCAGGTTGCGGTTCATCTCGTAGGTGTCGGTGCCCTCGGCCTTGGCCTCGATGAGCACGTCGCCGATCCACACCGCGTGCGCGTCGTCGCCCTGGAGCGCGCCCTTGTAGACGACGTTGGACTTGCAGTGCGGCACGTTGTGGTCGACCAGGAGACGGTGCTCCTGGTGCTGGCCGGCGTCGGTGAAGTAGAGGCCGAACAGCTCGGCCTCGCCGCCGGGGCCGGCGTACGCCACGCGCGGGTGGAGGCGGACCACGTCGCCGCCGAAGGTGACGACGACGGACTTGAACGAGGCGTCGCGGCCCACGAGGGTGTTGTGCTGGCCCACGTGCACGGCGCGCTCGTCCCAGTCCTGGACCGAGACGACGGTGAGCTTGGCGCCGTCGCCGAGGACGAACTCGACGTTGGCGGCGAGCACCGCGTCACCGGTGTGGTCGATGACGACGACGGCCTCGGCGAAGGCGCCCAGCTCGACCACCTGGTGGCCGTAGGCGACGCCGCCCTCGCCGTGCACGGCGATGCGGATCGGCTCGGTGAGCACCGCCTCCTTGGCCACGGTGATCACGCCGGCCTCGGTGAACGCGGAGTACGCCTGGGCGGCGACGCGGTCCACCGGGGCGCCGGTCCGGCCGAGCCGGGCGTCGTCGCGGCCCACGGTCTCGACGGTGACGCCCTCCGGCGCCTCGACGGCGATCTTCACGGCCTCGCCGGACGCCACCGCGGTGCCGTCGTGCAGTCCGCGCAGCCGCTCCAGCGGCGTGAACCGCCACTCCTCCTCACGGCCGTGGGGGACGGGGAAGTCCGCCACGTCGTAGGACGGGGGCGCGCTCATGCGGGTGGCGACCGTCGAGGACGCCTCGGCGGCCACCGCGATCGCGCCGGCGGTGGTGGAACCCGCCGGCGGGGGTCCCCCCTGCCCCGGCGCGTTCGAGGACGTGGGGGAGTTCTGAGCCTCAGCCATGGCTGTCGTGGTGCTCGCTTTCCTTTGCGTAAGTGGCGTGACGGGGGACGGCGGGCGGCCGGGTCAGCCGACCGCGCCTTCCATCTGGAGCTCGATCAGCCGGTTGAGTTCGAGCGCGTACTCCATCGGCAGCTCCTTGGCGATCGGCTCGACGAAGCCGCGCACGATCATCGCCATGGCCTCGTCCTCGGAGAGACCGCGGCTCATCAGGTAGAAGAGCTGGTCCTCGGAGACCTTGGAGACGGTCGCCTCGTGGCCCATGGACACGTCGTCCTCGCGGACGTCCACGTAGGGGTAGGTGTCCGAGCGGGAGATCGTGTCGACGAGCAGCGCGTCGCACAGGACGTTGGACTTGGAGCCCGGGGCGCCCTCGCCGATCTCGATCAGCCCGCGGTAGGAGGTGCGTCCGCCGCCGCGCGCCACCGACTTGGAGACGATGTTGGAGGACGTGTTCGGGGCCATGTGGACCATCTTGGCGCCGGCGTCCTGGTGCTGGCCCTCGCCCGCGAAGGCGATGGACAGGGTCTCGCCCTTGGCGTGCTCGCCCATCAGGTAGACGGCCGGGTACTTCATGGTCACCTTGGAGCCGATGTTGCCGTCGACCCACTCCATGGTGGCGCCCTCGTAGGCGACGGCGCGCTTGGTGACCAGGTTGTAGACGTTGTTCGACCAGTTCTGGATGGTCGTGTAGCGGCAGCGGGCGTTCTTCTTGACGATGATCTCGACGACCGCGGAGTGCAGCGAGTCCGACTTGTAGATCGGGGCGGTGCAGCCCTCGACGTAGTGCACGTACGCGCCCTCGTCGACGATGATCAGGGTCCGCTCGAACTGGCCCATGTTCTCGGTGTTGATCCGGAAGTAGGCCTGGAGCGGGATCTCCACGTGCACGCCCGGGGGCACGTAGATGAAGGAGCCGCCGGACCACACGGCGGTGTTCAGCGCGGCGAACTTGTTGTCGCCGACCGGGATGACGGTGCCGAAGTACTCCTTGAAGAGCTCCGGGTGCTCCTTGAGCGCGGTGTCGGTGTCGAGGAAGATGACGCCCTGCTCCTCCAGGTCCTCGCGGATCTGGTGGTAGACGACCTCCGACTCGTACTGCGCGGCGACACCGGCGACCAGGCGCTGCTTCTCCGCCTCCGGGATGCCGAGCTTGTCGTACGTGTTCTTGATGTCCTCGGGCAGGTCCTCCCAGGACTGCGCCTGCTTCTCCGTGGACCGCACGAAGTACTTGATGTTGTCGAAGTCGATCCCCGACAGATCCGAGCCCCAGTTCGGCATGGGCTTCTTCTCGAAGAGCCGCAGGCCCTTGAGGCGGAGCTTGGTCATCCACTCCGGCTCGGACTTCTTCCCGGAGATGTCCCGGACGACGTCCTCGTTGATGCCGCGCCTGGCGGAGGCGCCGGCCGTGTCGGAGTCGGCCCAGCCGTACTCGTACTTGCCCAGGCCCTCGAGTTCGGGGTGGGCAGTCTCCGTGGGGAGAGTCATGCGGGGTTCCTCCCGGCCGTGCGTGCGGATGCGTTGTCGGTGTTCGTGGAAGTCTGGGGAACGAAGGTGGTGCAGACACCGTCGCCGTGCGCGATGGTCGCCAGCCGCTGCACGTGCGTGCCGAGCAGTTCGGCGAAGAACTCCGTCTCCGCCTCGCAGATCTGCGGGAACTCTCCGGCGACGTGGGCGACCGGGCAGTGGTGCTGGCAGAGCTGCTCGCCCTGCTGCGGAGGAGGCGCGCTGCGCGCCGTGGCAGCGTACCCGTCCGCGCTCAGGGCCTTGGCCAGCGCCGCGGTCCGCTGGTGCGGAGGGGCGGCCTCCACCGCCTTGCGGTAGGAGCCCGCGAGGGCCGCGAAGCGGGCGCGGGCGAAGGCGGCGACCGCCTGCTGCCCGCCCTCGCGCTCGGCGATCCAGCGCAGCGCGTCCGCCGCGAGCTTGTCGTACGACTGGTCGAAAGCGTCGCGCCCGCAGTCGGTGAGCGCGAAGACCTTCGCGGGCCGCCCGCGCGTGCGCGCGCCGTAGACCCGCTGCTCACGGGCTTCGACGACGTCGTCGGCGGCCAGCGCGTCCAGGTGCCTGCGTACGGCGGCCTGGGTGAGGCCGAGACGCCCGGCCAGCGCGGTCACCGTCGACGGCCCGTGGACCAGGATGGAGCGCGCGACGCGGTTGCGTGTGGATCGCTCACCGGTCGCGAGTTCCTCCTGCGGAGCCTCGCCAACGTTTTTCACAACGCCATTGTTGCGTAATTCATCCGGGCCCGGCAACCCGCGAACGGATCACCGGGTGGTGCCCTGCGTCACTTAGGTATACCTAAGCTGACCTGCGGAAACGATCTTTGATCGATCGTTCCGGGCCGGTCCGCGGGTTCCCCGCGCGCCCCCCGCCTCGCCCCCGCGCACCCCCTCCGACCGGCCCGCACCGCCCCGCACGCCGTTCCCGGACGACACGCCGGACGACCCTCCGGACGGACTCCTGCGGCCCCGGGGAGCGTCGTCCCCGCGCGCGGGAGTTCCCATACCCGCCCGCCGGGGGCACCCGGCGCGTCCCTAGACTCTGGACCCATGCGAAGCGAGCCCGTGGTCCAGGTCCAGGCCCTGGTGAAGCGGTACGGCACGAAGACCGCGGTGGACGGCCTCGACCTGGTGGCCCGAACGGGTGTGACCGCCGTCCTCGGCCCCAACGGCGCCGGCAAGACGACCACGGTCGAGATCTGCGAGGGGTACCGGAGACCGGACTCCGGCACGGTACGCGTCCTGGGCCTCGACCCGGTGACCCAGGGCCCCGCGCTGCGGCCCCGGATCGGCGTGATGCTCCAGTCGGGCGGCGTCTACTCCGGCGCCCGCGCCGACGAGATGCTGCGGCACGTCGCCGCGCTGCACGCCCACCCCCTGGACGTCGACGGGCTCATCGAGCGCCTGGGGCTCGGTTCCTGCGGCCGGACCACCTACCGCCGGCTCTCCGGCGGCCAGCAGCGGCGGCTCGCCCTCGCCATGGCCGTGGTCGGCCGCCCCGAGCTGGTCTTCCTCGACGAGCCCGGCGCCGGGCTCGACCCGCAGGCGCGACGCGCCACCTGGGACCTGGTGCGCGATCTGCGCGCCGACGGCGTGTCGGTGATCCTCACCACCCACCACATGGACGAGGCCGAGCAACTCGCCGACGACGTCGCCGTCATCGACGCCGGCCGGGTCGTCGCCCAGGGCTCGCCCGAGGAGCTGTGCCGGGGCGGCGCGGAGAACACGCTGCGCTTCACCGGACGCCCCGGGCTCGACGTCGGCTCGCTCCTCAAGGCGCTCCCCGCGAACACCTCGGCCGTCGAGCCGGCGCCCGGTTCCTACCGGGTGACCGGCACCATCGATCCCCAACTGCTCGCCACGGTGACCTCCTGGTGCGCCCAGAACGGGGTCATGCCGGACCGCATCTCGGTGGAACGGCACACCCTGGAGGACGTCTTCCTGGAGCTGACCGGCAAGGAGCTGCGCGCATGACCACCACGACCCCCGGCACCTTCACGCCCCGGCCCGGGGCCGCGCCGCTCCCCCGCATGATCGCCGCCCAGGCGCTGCTGGAGACGCGGATGCTGCTGCGCAACGGCGAGCAACTGCTGCTCACGGTGATCATCCCGGCGCTGCTGCTGGTGCTGTTCGGCTCCGTGGACATCGTCGACACGGGCGAGGGCGCGGCCGTCGACTTCCTCGCCCCCGGCATCCTCGCGCTCGCCGTGCTCTCCACCGCGTTCACCGGCCAGGCCATCGCCACCGGCTTCGAACGCCGCTACGGGGTGCTGAAGCGCCTCGCCGTCTCACCGCTGCCGCGCTGGGGCCTGATGACCGCCAAGACGCTGGCCGTCCTGGTCACCGAGGTGCTCCAGGTGATCCTGCTGACGGTGATCGCCTTCGCCCTGGGCTGGTCGCCGCACGGCAACCCGGTCGCCGTGGTGCTGCTCCTGGCCCTCGGCACGGCCGCCTTCTCCGGCCTCGGGCTGCTGATGGCGGGCACGCTGAAGGCGGAGGCCACGCTCGCCGCCGCCAACCTGGTCTTCCTGCTGCTGCTCGTGGGCGGCGGGGTCATCGTGCCGCTGGACCGCTTCCCGGACGCCGCGCAGGCGGTCCTGGGGCTGCTGCCCATCGCCGCGCTCTCGGGCGGGCTGCGGGACGTGCTCCAGCACGGCGCGTCGATCCCCTGGGGCGACCTGGGCGTCCTCGCCGTGTGGGCGGTCGCGGGGCTCGCCGCGGCCGGCAGGTTCTTCCGCTGGGAGTGACCGGGGAGCCGGGCTCCGGGCGCAAGCCGGGACCCTCGTGAAAGCGTGCACAAGCGGCCCCCTACCATGGACGGCGTGCCAAACGTGACCCGTGCCGACGCCACCGCCGCCGTGCGCAATCCGCTCGCCTTCATCGCCGCACGCTGGACCCCGGACCCCCGGACGGTCCGGCGGGCGGCCCTCGCCGCGCTCGTCATGGCGGTGGTCATCGTGGTCACCGGCGGCGCCGTCCGGCTGACCGGCTCCGGACTGGGCTGCCCGACCTGGCCGAAGTGCACCGACGACTCGCTCACCACCACCCGCGAGATGGGCCTGCACGGGATCATCGAGTTCGGCAACCGCCTGCTGACCTACGTGCTGTGCGCGGCGGTCGGCTGGGCGATCGTCGCCGCCCGCTCGCAGAAGCCCTACCGGCGGGACCTGGTCCGGCTGGGCTGGCTCCAGTTCTGGGTCGTCATGGGCAACGCGGTCCTCGGCGGCATCGTCGTGCTGGTCGGCCTCAACCCGTACACGGTGGCCGCGCACTTCATGCTGTCGACCGCCCTGATCGCGGTGGCGACGGTGATGTGGCAGCGCGCCGGGGAGGGCGACGCGGCACCGCGCCCCCTGGTCGGCGCGGCCGTGCGCCAACTGGTGTGGGTGCTCGTCGCCGTCTGCGTGCTGCTGATCGCGGTGGGCACGGTGGTCACCGGCGCCGGGCCGCACGCGGGCGACTCCAGCGAGGTGGCGCGGATGCCGCTCGACTGGGAGATGGTCTCCAAGCTGCACGCGGTGCTGGCGTGGATCGTGGTGACGCTGACCTTCGCCCTGTGGTTCGTGCTCAGGGCGGTCGACGCGCCGCCCGGCCCCTCGGCCCGCACCCGGGACCTGTTCGTCATCCTGCTGCTCCAGGGCGTCGTCGGCTACGTGCAGTTCTTCACCGACCTGCCCGAGGTCCTGGTCGGCCTGCACATGCTCGGCTCGTGCCTGGTGTGGATCGCCACGGTCCGGGTGCTGCTCGCGCTGCGGGAGCGTCCGCTCGCGGAGGCCGACGCGCCCGGTCCGGCCGAGGAGCCCTCGCTGACCCCCGCCTGAGCACGGCTCACGCCGTCCCGTACAACACCCCCGTGCCGCGTCGTCCGCCACCCTCAGGCGGGCCACGCGGCACGCGCGCGTGGTGGGACGGTTCCGCCGACGGGGAGCGCCGCCGGGGCCGGGGCACGCCGGTCCGCCGGGCGGCGCCCGGGGAACATCAGGCGACGCCGGGGGCGCCGGAGAGCGTCACCCGGGGCGCGTCCAAGGCGCGTCAGCCGTTCTTCGGGCCGCCGACCTGGAGACCCGCCATGCGGGACCACTCGTAGGGGCCCGTCCTCACCCGCGCCGCGAACTCGCCGTCGAAGGCGTCGTGGACGGTGATCCCGGACTTCGCGACGGCCTTCTCGGCGCTCTCGTACGTGGGGGCCATGAGGTCGCCCCAGGTGCCGTCCGCGCCGACGAGCACGATGCGCGCCCCGCGCTCCCCGACGTAGGAGACCTGGCCCTCGGCGCCGCCGTGCGCCTTGGCGAAGGTGTCGATCCACCGGGCGAGCCGGGTCACCTGGCGTCCGTGCCGGGCGCCGGCCTTCGCGTCAACCTGCTGCGTGTCTGCCATGCCCAGAATGCTACCGACGGGTAGTGCGAACGGCGACGGGCGGGGTGCGTGGCCTGGGCCACGCACCCCGCCCGTCAAAGGCGCGCAGGACTCCGGCTACCGCAGGAAGGGGTCGACCGCGATGGCGAGGAAGAGCACCGAGACGTAGGTGATGGACCAGTGGAAGAGCCGCATCTCCTTGAGCTTGACGCCGGTGACCTCGGCCTTGGCCCGGTTCTGGAGCCCGTGCGCCTCCCACAGCCACATGCCGCCGGCCAGCAGGGCGACCGCCGTGTAGAACCAGCCGGTGTAGCCCAGCGGCGTCAGCAGCAGCGAGACGACGACCATCACCCAGCTGTAGATCACGATCTGGCGGGCGACGACCTTGTTGGAGGCGATGACCGGGAGCATGGGCACGCCCACGCGCGCGTAGTCCTCCTTGACCTTCATGGACAGCGGCCAGTAGTGCGGCGGCGTCCAGAAGAACATCACCAGGAAGAGGATGACCGGCGCCCAGGACATCGAGTTGGTCACCGAGGACCAGCCGATCAGCACCGGCAGACAGCCGGCGATGCCGCCCCACACGATGTTCTGCGAGGTGCGCCGCTTGAGGATCATCGTGTAGACGACCACGTAGAAGAGGAGCGCGCCGAGGGCGAGCCAGGCGGAGAGCCAGTTGACGGTGAGGCCGAACATCAGCGTCGAGACGATCGCCAGGGTGATGCCGAAGGCGAGGCACTCGCGCGGGCTGACCATGCCGGTGACGAGCGGGCGCTGCGAGGTGCGGTCCATGAGCGCGTCGATGTCGCGGTCGATGTACATGTTCAGCGCGTTGGCGCCGCCCGCGGAGAGGTAGCCGCCGACACAGGTGAGCAGCACCAGCCGCAGGTCGGGGACGCCCTGCTCGGCGAGGAACATCACCGGAACCGTGGTGATCAGCAGAAGCTCGATGATCCGCGGCTTGGTCAGCGCCACGAACGCCTTGACACGGGCCCCGAACGGCCGGTGACTCGGGCTCTGGCTCGTCCCGATAACCCCCGCAGGACGGGATTCAACGGCCGTCACGCACACCCCTGACAGAGACATCCCAGCAAGCCCTCCGTGTGAAGTGCCGGTAAAGGCTCGCGCGTACCACGCCACTTTAGACGTTGCCCATACCCCGGCTCTTCGCGGGGGGTGGGGTCGCGCGGAAACGCGGAGAAAGAGGACGCTCCGACGTGCGTACGCGGAGTCGATTGAGCAGTCGGATGAGCGGCTGCGTATTCACTTGTCCAAATGCCGTTTCCCCCGGTCGGCAGGCGGATCGAGAAGAGTCCCGGCAGTCTGGTTTCCGGGGAAAAACGCACGTACTTACGGGGGTAGGCTCGGCAATGGCCGGCCGCGTACGGATACGCCGGCACCCGGTGAGCGTCATGTACACCGGCTTCCGACACCGGAGAGGAGCCCTGACTCAGGGTGAGCACCAAGCCGACCACCGCAGACCTCGAGTGGACCGAGCTGGACCAGCGGGCCGTGGACACCGCCCGCGTCCTGGCCGCCGATGCCGTACAGAAGGTTGGCAACGGCCATCCCGGTACGGCGATGAGCCTGGCTCCCGCCGCCTACACCCTCTTCCAGAAGGTGATGCGGCACGACCCCGCCGACGCGGACTGGGTCGGGCGTGACCGCTTCGTGCTGTCCGCCGGACACTCGTCCCTGACCCTCTACACCCAGCTCTACCTGGCCGGCTTCGGCCTGGAGCTGGACGACCTGAAGGCGTTCCGCACCTGGGGCTCGAAGACCCCGGGGCACCCCGAGTACGGCCACACGGTGGGTGTGGAGACGACGACCGGCCCGCTCGGCCAGGGCGTCGCCAACGCGGTGGGCATGGCGATGGCCGCCCGCTACGAGCGCGGGCTGTTCGACCCCGAGGCCCCGGCGGGCGAGTCCCCCTTCGACCACTTCGTCTACTGCGTCGCCGGTGACGGCTGCCTCCAGGAGGGCATCTCCGCCGAGGCGTCCTCCCTCGCGGGCCACCAGAAGCTGGGCAACCTGGTCCTGCTCTGGGACGACAACCACATCTCGATCGAGGGCGACACGGAGACCGCGGTCTCCGAGGACACCGTCAAGCGGTACGAGTCCTACGGCTGGCACGTGCAGCGCGTGGCCCCCCAGGACAACGGCGACCTGGACCCGCACGCCATCCACCGCGCGGTCGAGGAGGCCCGGAAGGTCACCGACCGGCCGTCCTTCATCGCCATGCGGTCGATCATCGCCTGGCCCGCCCCCAACGCGCAGAACACCGAGGCGTCCCACGGCTCGGCCCTCGGCGACGAGGAGGTCGCCGCCACCAAGCGCGTGCTGGGCTTCGACCCGGAGCGCACCTTCGAGGTCTCCGACGAGGTCATCGCGCACACCCGCAAGGCGCTGGAGCGCGGCCAGGCCGCCCGCGCGGTGTGGGAGAAGTCCTTCCGGCAGTGGCGGGACGACAACCCGGAGCGTGCCGCCGAGTACGACCGGATCGCCAAGGGCGAGCTGCCCAAGGGCTGGGAAGAGACGATCCCGGTCTTCGAGACGGGCAAGGGCGTCGCCACCCGCGCCGCCTCCGGCAAGGTGCTCCAGGCGCTCGGCGCGATCGTGCCCGAGCTGTGGGGCGGCTCCGCCGACCTCGCCGGCTCGAACAACACGACGATCGACAAGACCAGCTCCTTCCTCCCCGAGGGCAACCCGCTGCCCGAGGCGGACCCCTACGGCCGCACCATCCACTACGGCATCCGCGAGCACGCGATGGCCGCGGAGATGAACGGCATCGCCCTGCACGGCAACACGCGCATCTACGGCGGCACCTTCCTGGTGTTCTCCGACTACATGCGCAACGCGGTGCGGCTCTCGGCGCTGATGCACCTGCCGGTGACGTACGTGTGGACGCACGACTCCGTCGGCCTGGGCGAGGACGGCCCGACCCACCAGCCGGTCGAGCACCTGGCCTCGCTGCGCGCCATCCCGGGCCTGAACGTGGTCCGTCCGGCCGACGCCAACGAGACGGCGATCGCCTGGCGCGAGATCATGCGCCGCTGGACGAAGGAGTTCGGCAAGGGCGCCCCGCACGGTCTGGCCCTCACCCGCCAGGGCGTGCCGGTCTACGAGCCGAACGACGACGCGGCCAAGGGCGGCTACGTGCTGTTCGAGGCCGAGGGCGGCGAGCCGCAGGTCGTCCTCATCGCCACCGGCTCCGAGGTGCACCTCGCCGTCGAGGCGCGCGAGCGGCTCCAGGCCGGCGGCGTGCCCACCCGGGTGGTGTCGATGCCGTCCGTGGAGTGGTTCGAGGAGCAGGACCAGGGGTACCGGGACAGCGTCCTGCCGCCCTCCGTCAAGGCCCGCGTCGCGGTGGAGGCGGGGGTGGGACTGACCTGGCACAAGTACGTCGGGGACGCCGGCCGCATCGTCTCCCTGGAGCACTTCGGTGCCTCGGCCGACGGTCCGACCCTCTTCCGCGAGTTCGGTTTCACCCCCGAGAACGTGGTCGCCGCCGCCCAGGAATCGCTGGCCGCCGGCCGGCGCTGACGCTCGTACACGGCACACAGGAACATAGGAGATGCAATTTCCATGACAGACGCACTCAAGCGCCTCTCCGAGGAGGGCGTCGCGATCTGGCTGGACGACCTGTCGCGCAAGCGGATCACGTCCGGCAACCTCGCCGAGCTGATCGACCAGCAGCACGTCGTGGGCGTCACCACCAACCCGTCGATCTTCCAGAAGGCGATCTCGCAGGGTGACGGCTACGACCGTCAGCTCGCCGACCTCGCGGTCCGCAAGGTGACCGTCGAGGAGGCGATCCGGATGATCACCACGGCGGACGTCCGCGACGCCGCCGACATCCTGCGCCCCGTCTTCGACGCCACCGGCGGCAAGGACGGCCGGGTCTCCATCGAGGTCGACCCGCGCCTCGCCCACCACACCGAGGCGACGGTCGCCGAGGCCAAGCAGCTCGCCTGGCTGGTGGACCGGCCCAACACGCTGATCAAGATCCCGGCGACCGAGGCCGGCCTTCCGGCGATCGCCGAGACCATCGGCCTGGGCATCAGCGTCAACGTCACGCTGATCTTCTCCCTGGAGCGCTACCGCAAGGTGATGGACGCCTTCCTGACCGGCCTGGAGAAGGCCCGGGAGCGCGGACTGGACCTGTCGCTGATCCACTCGGTGGCGTCCTTCTTCGTCTCCCGCGTGGACACCGAGATCGACAAGCGGCTCGACGCGCTCGGCACCGACGAGGCCAAGGCGCTGCGCGGCAAGGCCGCCGTGGCCAACGCCCGCCTCGCCTACCAGGCGTACGAGGAGGTCTTCTCCTCCGACCGCTGGAACGCGCTGGAGCGCGAGGGCGCCAACCGTCAGCGCCCGCTGTGGGCGTCGACCGGCGTCAAGGACCCGGCGTACGCGGACACGATGTACGTCACCGACCTGGTCGCGCCGAACACGGTCAACACCATGCCGGAGGCGACGCTGGAGGCCACCGAGGACCACGGGCGGATCACCGGCGACACCGTCTCGGGCACCTACGAGCAGGCCCGCGCCGACCTGGACGCGGTCGAGAAGCTCGGCATCTCCTACGACGAGGTGGTGCAGCTCCTGGAGGACGAGGGCGTCGACAAGTTCGAGGCGTCCTGGAACGACCTGCTGAAGTCGACCGAGGCGGAGCTCCGGCGCCTCGCCCCCTCGGAGGGCTAGGACATTGTCGAGCAGCAACCCGCTGCGTGACCCCGCAGACCGACGGCTCCCGCGCATCGCGGGGCCGTCGGGTCTGGTCATCTTCGGCGTCACGGGCGACCTCTCCCGCAAGAAGCTCATGCCCGCCGTCTACGACCTGGCCAACCGCGGTCTGCTGCCGCCGGGCTTCTCCCTGGTGGGCTTCGCCCGCCGGGACTGGGAGAACGAGGACTTCACGCAGGTCGTGCACGACGCCGTCAAGGAGCACGCGCGCACGACGTTCCGCGAGGAGGTCTGGCAGCAGCTCATCCAGGGCATGCGCTTCGTCCAGGGCACCTTCGACGACGACGACTCCTTCGAGCGGCTGCGCGACACGATCGACGAGCTGGACAAGGCGCAGGGCACGGGCGGCAACTTCGCCTTCTACCTCTCGGTGCCGCCGAAGTCCTTCCCGGTGGTGATCCAGCAGCTCCGCAGGCACGGACTGGCGGACCAGTCCGGCGGGTCCTGGCGGCGTGCGGTGATCGAGAAGCCCTTCGGCCACGACCTGCGGTCGGCCGAGGAGCTGAACGCGATCGTCCACGAGGTCTTCGCCCCGGACCAGGTCTTCCGCATCGACCACTACCTGGGCAAGGAGACCGTCCAGAACATCCTGGCGCTGCGCTTCGCCAACACCATGTTCGAACCGATCTGGAACCGGTCCTACGTGGACCACGTGCAGATCACCATGGCCGAGGACATCGGCATCGGCGGCCGGGCCGGCTACTACGACGGCATCGGCGCCGCCCGCGACGTCATCCAGAACCACCTGCTGCAACTCCTCGCCCTGACCGCGATGGAGGAGCCCGCCTCCTTCGACGCGGACGCGCTGGCCGCGGAGAAGACCAAGGTGCTCGGCGCCGTCCGGCTCCCCAAGGACCTCGGCCGCGACACCGTGCGCGGCCAGTACGCGGCGGGCTGGCAGGGCGGCGCGAAGGCGGTCGGTTACCTGGAGGAAGAGGGCATCGACCCGAAGTCCACCACCGACACCTACGCGGCGATCAAGGTCGGCATCGACAACCGCCGCTGGGCGGGCGTCCCCTTCTACCTGCGCACCGGGAAACGGCTCGGCCGCCGGGTCACGGAGATCGCCGTGGTCTTCCAGCGGGCCCCGCACTCCCCCTTCGACACCAGCGCGACGGAGGAGCTGGGCCAGAACGCGATCGTCATCCGCGTCCAGCCCGACGAGGGCGTCACGGTCCGCTTCGGCTCCAAGGTGCCCGGCACCTCCATGGAGATCCGGGACGTGTCCATGGACTTCGCCTACGGCGAGTCCTTCACCGAGTCCAGCCCGGAGGCGTACGAGCGGCTCATCCTCGACGTCCTGCTCGGCGACGCCAACCTCTTCCCGCGCACCGAGGAGGTCGAGCTGTCCTGGAAGATCCTCGACCCGATCGAGCGCTACTGGGACGAGAACGGCACCCCGGCCCAGTACCCGGCGGGTACCTGGGGGCCGGTCGAGGCCGACGACATGCTGGAGCGAGACGGACGGAGCTGGCGCCGGCCATGAAGACAGACCTCACGGACACCACGGCCAGCAAGATCAACAAGGCGCTGGTGCAGGGCCGCCGGGCCAGCGGCACCCCCGCCGTCGGCATGGTGCTCACCCTGGTCATCGTCACCGACGAGGAGAACGCCTACGACGCGCTGAGGGCGGCGAGCGACGCCGCGCACGAGCACCCCTCGCGCACCCTCGTCGTCATCAAGCGGGTCTCGCGCTCGCCCCGGGAGCGCACGCAGTCCCGGCTCGACGCCGAGGTGCGCATCGGCGCGGACGCGGGCACCGGCGAGACGGTGGTGCTCCGGCTGTACGGCGAGGTCGTCGACCACGCCCAGTCGGTGGTGCTGCCGCTGCTGCTGCCGGACGCCCCGGTGGTGGTCTGGTGGCCGGTGAACGCGCCGCTGGACCCGGCCAACGACCCGCTCGGGGCGCTCGCCCAGCGCCGGGTCACCGACACCTACGCCTGCGAGGAGCCGGTACGCGAGCTGGTCGCCCGCGCGGAGTCGTACACGCCCGGGGACACCGACCTGTCGTGGACCCGGATCACGCCCTGGCGTTCGATGCTGGCGGCGGCCCTGGACCAGGTCGACTGCCGGGTGCAGTCGGTCGAGGTGGAGGGCGAGGCGTTCAACCCGAGCTGCGAGCTGCTGGCGATGTGGCTCGCGGACCGGCTGGACGTCCCGGTGGAACGCTCCGCCTCCAGCGGGCCGGGGCTGACGGCGGTCCGGATGGAGACGGACTGCGGTCCGGTCGTCCTGGACCGGGCGGACGGTTCGCTGGCGACCCTGTCCATCCAGGGCCAGCCGGCCCGCGCGGTGGCGCTCAAGCGCCGGGAGACCGCCGAGCTGATGGCGGAGGAGCTGCGCCGGCTCGACCCGGACGACACCTACGCCTCGGCGCTGCGCTACGGCGTCAACCGGCTGAGCACGCCCCCCAAAGGAGCCGGGGGGCGGTCCCTCGGGACAGGCGCTCCCGTCGAGGCGACTGCGCAAGCTCCCGCACGGGACACGGCGCGGGAGGAGGAACCGGTGAGGAAGGCGGCGACGACGTGAGCACACCCCAGTTGGTCGTGCACCGGGACAAGGAGCTGATGGCCGAGGCCGCCGCGGCCCGGCTGATCACGAGGATCGTGGACGCGCAGGCGTCCCGGGGCTCGGCGTCCGTGGTGCTGACCGGGGGCCGCAACGGCAACGGCCTGCTGGCCGCCCTGGCGGGGTCGCCCGCCCGGGACGCCGTCGACTGGTCGCGGCTGGACCTGTGGTGGGGCGACGAGCGGTTCCTGCCCGAGGGCGATCCGGAGCGCAACGTGACCCAGGCGCGCGAGGCGCTGCTGGACGCGGTGCCGGTCGACCCGGCGCGGGTGCGGGCGATGCCCGCCTCGGACGGCCCTCACGGCACGGACGTGGAGGCCGCCGCGGCGGCCTACGCGCGGCGACTGGCGGAGGCCGCCGGTCCCGAGGACCACGCCGCGGTGCCCTCGTTCGACGTGCTGCTGCTGGGCGTCGGACCCGACACCCATGTGGCCTCGCTCTTCCCGGAGCTGCCCGCGGTGCGGGAGACCGAGCGGACGGTGGTCGGCGTCCACGGCGCCCCCAAGCCGCCGCCGACCCGGGTGTCGCTGACCCTGCCGGCGATCCGGGCGGCCCGTGAGGTGTGGCTGCTGGCGGCCGGGGAGGACAAGGCGAAGGCCGTGGCGGTCGCGCTCTCCGGCGCCGGCGAGATCCAGGCGCCGGCGGCGGGGGCGCGGGGCCGCTCCCGCACCCTGTGGCTGCTGGACGCGGCGGCGGCCTCCGGGCTGCCCCGGTCGATGTATCCGCCCGCGTCGGCGTAGTACCCGCGCGGCAGGACGCCGGGTCCCGTGTGCCGGGGCCCGGCGTCGCCGTTCCCGGACGCGGGCGGGGCGTTGCCCGTCGCCGGGCGCGGGCGGGACGTTGCCGTACCCGGACGCGGGGCGTTGCCGTTCCCGGGCGAGGGCTGGTCATCGCCGTCCCCGGAGGCGGACGGGGCGTTGCCCGTCGCCGGGCGCCGGGCGGGCGTCAGGAGCCGCCGGGGCCGGGGGCGTACGGGTTGCCGGGGTGCGGGGCGTACGGGTTGCCGGGGTGGTGGGGCCGCGGCGGGGGCGCGTAGGGGTTGCCGGTGCCGTAGGGACCACCGGGGCCGTACGGGGGCCGCCCCGGCGGAGACGGCGGGTACGGGGTGGCCCGCGGCGGGGCGTACGGCGGCGCCTGCGGCGGGACGGACGGCGTGCCGGGCGGCCGGGGGGCCGCCGGGTGCCGGGTGAGCCGGATGCCGTGCCGGCGGCGCAGCCGGCCCATCTCCACCAGCGCGATCGAGGTGACCGTCACGGGCGCCCCGAGGATGAAGACGACGCCCATGGTGAGGCTGAGCCCGTGCAGATCGCCCGTGGCGAGGTCGAAGAGGGCGATCAGCCAGGTCGTCACGGTCGCCAGCAGGGGCGGCAGACAGCGGTGGACGCCCGCCGTGCCGAAGAAGTTGCCGGAGACGTGCACGGCGCCGCGGACCACGACCACCGCCATCCACAGCGCCGGCGGCCCGAGGAACAGGACGAGCAGCGGTGAGCCGGCCGCCGACTTCAGCAGGTAGACCGTGAGCACGATCGACCCCACGAAGAGCAGCAGCAGCTTGGCCGAGTTGAGCAGCGGCACTTTGAGCGTGCGGACCGGGCCGCCGTGGCGCCACACCCAGAGCATGACGCCGACCGTGAGCGGGGTGAGGAAGAGCAGGACGGCGGAGGCCGTCAGCATGTTCTCCAGCACTTCGTCGAAGGTGAACCCGCCCTGGAAGACGGTGTAGACGCCGAGCGCGGCGACCGTGCCGGCGATGAGCCGGACCCGCTTGAGCCGTTCGACCGAGGCGTCGACGGAGGGCGGTATCCACGCCGGGTGGAACACCGCGCGCGCCAGCCGTTTGGGCCGCAGCGCGTCCCGCGCCGTCAGTCCACCGCCCGTCCAACTCCCCGGCGCACGCGCCATGGTGAACTCCCCCGAGTCATGGTCCGGATGATCACGGGAGTCTACGGGAAGCGGGCGGCGGGCCGCCGCCCACTTCCCCGAAGAACGGCGCTGAGGGTGTCACCGCCGGCCGCGCAGCTCCCGGTAGGCGGCGACCAGCGCGCGGGTGGAGGGGTCGAGGCCGGGCACCTCGGCGCCCTCGGTGAGGGCCGGTTCGACCCGCTTGGCCAGCACCTTGCCGAGTTCAACGCCCCACTGGTCGAAGGAGTCGATGTTCCAGACGGCGCCCTGGACGAAGACCTTGTGCTCGTAGAGCGCGATGAGCTGGCCGAGGACGGAGGGCGTCAGTTCGGTGGCGAGGATGGTGGTGGTCGGGTGGTCGCCGCGGAACGTCTTGTGCGGCACCAGTTCCTCCGGCACACCCTCCTCCCGCACCTCGTCCGGCGTCTTGCCGAAGGCGAGGGCCTGGGTCTGCGCGAAGAAGTTGGCCATCAGCAGGTCGTGCTGGGCGGCGAGGGTGTCGTCGAGTCCGGCGACCGGGCGGGCGAAGCCGAGGAAGTCCGCCGGGATCAGCTTGGTGCCCTGGTGGATCAACTGGTAGTAGGCGTGCTGCCCGTTGGTGCCCGGGGTGCCCCACACCACCGGGCCCGTCTGCCACTCCACCGGCTGCCCGTCGCGGTCGACGGACTTGCCGTTGGACTCCATGTCGAGTTGCTGGAGGTAGGCGGTGAAGCGGGAGAGGTAGTGGCTGTAGGGCAGCACCGCGTGCGACTGGGCGCCCGCGAAGTTGCCGTACCAGATGCCCAGCAGCCCCATCAGCAGCGGCACGTTGGACTCGGGGGGCGCGGTGCGGAAGTGCTCGTCGACAAGGTGGAAGCCGTCAAGCAGCTCGCGGAAGCGGTCCGGGCCGATGGCGATCATCAGGGAGAGGCCGATGGCCGAGTCGAAGGAGTATCGTCCGCCGACCCAGTCCCAGAACGCGAACATGTTGGCCGTGTCGATGCCGAACTCGGCGACCTTCTCCGCGTTGGTCGACAGCGCGACGAAGTGCCGGGCGACCGCGGCCTCGTCGCCGAGGGCGTCCAGCAGCCAGCTCCGCGCGGAGGTGGCGTTGGTGAGGGTCTCGATCGTCGTGAACGTCTTGGAGGCGATGACGAACAGCGTCTCCGCCGGGTCCAGGTCGCGGGTCGCCTCGTACAGGTCGGCGCCGTCGACGTTGGAGACGAACCGGACGGCGAGCGCGCGGTCGGTGACGTCGCGCAGTGCCTCGTAGGCCATGGCGGGGCCGAGGTCGGAGCCGCCGATGCCGATGTTGACGACGGTACGGATGCGCCGGCCGGTGTGGCCGGTCCACTCGCCGGAGCGGACCCGGTCGGCGAAGCCGGCCATCTTGTCGAGCACCGCGTGCACCTCGGGGACCACGTTCTCCCCGTCCACCTCGATCACCGCGTCCCGCGGGGCGCGCAGCGCGGTGTGCAGGACGGCGCGGTCCTCGGTCGTGTTGATGCGCTCGCCGCGGAACATGGCGTCCCGCAGCTCGAACACGCCGGTGGCGGCGGCCAGGTCACGCAGCAGGCGCAGCGTCTCGCCGGTGAGTAGGTGCTTGGAGTAGTCGACGTAGAGGTCGCCCACCCGCAGGGTCCAGGTGCTGCCGCGCTCCGGGTCGGCGGCGAACAGCTCGCGCAGGCGCACCTCCCCGAGTTCCTGGTGGTGCTTGGCCAGCGCGGTCCATTCGGGCGTCTGGTGGAGCCTGATACGGCCGTCTGCGTTCATGTCGGACTTCAGCCTTCTTCCTTGCGTGTGGCAGCGTCCCCGCCGATCCAACCTAAGCGATCAGCACGGAAGAAGGGTGTCGAACGACTCCGGCCAGGCACCCCTGGGGTGTCCGGCCGGTTTTCTCTGGCTAGATCTCGCCGCGCAGCTTGGCGAGTGCCTCGGCGAGGATCGCCTCGCCGTCCGCGTCGCTGCGACGCTCGCGCACGTATGCCAGGTGCGTCTTGTAGGGCTCGGTGCGCGGCGGGTCCGGCGGGTTCTCCCGGTCCTGTCCGGCGGGGAAGCCGCAGCGCGGGCAGTCCCAGGTCTCCGGGACCTGTGCGTCGCTCGCGAAGCTCGGCTGTGTCTCGTGTCCGTTGGAGCACCAGAAGGAGATGCGCAGACGCGGCGCTGACTCGCCGCGCTCGGCCTCGCCCATCGGCCCCGCCCCGACCCGGCTTCCCCGGATCGCGTTGCCACTTGCCACGGTCGTAACTCCCTGCGTGATGGTGCCGCGAAGCGAGTCGGCGTTCCGCTTCGCCGCGAGCGCCTCAGTCTACGAAAGGCCCAACGCGCGTCCAGTGATTGGAGTTACAAGCCCAAGCGCCCAGACGCAAGCCCCATGATAGGCCGCGCCGAGCGGCGCGTACCGGACATGGGGCCCGTGGTGCGCGGTGTGCCGCCGCCCGGGACCGGCCGGCCGGTCGGCGTGATCAGCCGTTCGACTTCATCAGCAGTCCGAGCGCGATGATGCACGCGAACCACAGCAGACCGATCACGACGGTGATCCGGTCGAGGTTGCGCTCGGCGACCGAGGAGCCGCCGACGGACGACTGCATGCCGCCACCGAACATGTCGGAGAGGCCGCCGCCCTTCCCCTTGTGCATCAGCACCAGCAGCATCAGCAGCAGGCTGAAGACGATCAGGGCGATCGAGAACCCCAAAACCACGGCTGGACCAACTTCCTCGGACTCGGATGAATGACGGGGGCATGGTGACGCCTGAGCGGCGGGGCCGCACAGGGACGCACTACCATGCCCCCGCAAGAGTACGACGTATCGCGGCTACCGCATACTCACTGGTCGCGGAAGCGGACGATCTTGACGAACTCGTCGGCGTCCAGTGAGGCACCTCCGACGAGGGCGCCGTCGATGTCGGGTTGGGCCATGATCTCGGCGACGTTGCCGGACTTGACCGAGCCGCCGTACTGGATGCGGACCTTGTCCGCCAGCTCCTGCGAGTACAGCTCGGCGATCTTGCCGCGGATCGCCGCGCAGACCTCCTGGGCCTCCTCGGCGCCGCAGACCTTGCCGGTGCCGATGGCCCAGACGGGCTCGTAGGCGACGACGACGGTCTCGGCCTGCTCGGCCGGCAGCTCCTTCAGACCGCCCTCGACCTGGGCGAGGGTGTGGGCGACGTGGTTGCCCGCCTCGCGGACCTCCAGTTCCTCGCCGACGCACAGGATCGGGGTGAGGCCGTGCTTGTAGGCGGCCTTGACCTTGGCGTTGACCTGCTCGTCGGTCTCGGCGTGGTACTGCCGGCGCTCGGAGTGGCCGACGGCCACGAAGGCGCACTTCAGCTTGGCCAGCATCGGTCCGGAGATCTCGCCGGTGTAGGCGCCGCCGTCGTGGGCGGAGATGTCCTGGGCACCGTACTTGATCTTGAGCTTGTCCCCCTCGACGAGGGTCTGCACGGAGCGCAGGTCGGTGAAGGGCGCGAGGACGGCGACCTCGACGGCCTCGTAGTCCTTGTCGGCGAGGGCGAAGGCGAGCTTCTGGACGTGGGCGATGGCCTCCAGGTGGTTGAGGTTCATCTTCCAGTTGCCGGCCATCAGCGGTGTGCGGGTGGTCATGCGGGGTCAGTCCTCCAGTGCGGCGAGGCCGGGGAGCGTCTTGCCCTCGAGGTATTCGAGGGAGGCGCCGCCTCCGGTCGAGATGTGGCCGAATGCGTTCTCGTCGAAGCCGAGCGTGCGCACGGCCGCGGCGGAGTCGCCGCCGCCGACCACGGTGAAGCCGGGGGCGTCGACGAGTGCCTGGGCGACCGCCTTGGTGCCCTCGGCGTAGTCGGGGTGCTCGAAGACGCCCATGGGGCCGTTCCAGAAGACGGTGGCCGCGTCGGCGAGCTTGGATGCGTACAGCTTGTCGGTCTCGGGGCCGATGTCCAGGCCCTGCTGGTCGGCCGGGATGGCGTCCGCGGCGACGGTGGTGGGGTGGGTGGGGGCCTTCGCCTTGAGGTCCGGGAACTCCGGGGAGACCCGCACGTCCACGGGGAGGACCAGTTCGACGCCGTTCTTCTCGGCGCGCTCCATGTACTCGCGGACGGCCGGGAGCTGGTCCTCCTGGAGCAGCGAGGTGCCGATCTCGTGGCCCTGGGCCTTGAGGAAGGTGTAGGCCATGCCGCCGCCGATCAGGATGCGGTCGGCGCGGCCGAGCAGTTCGTCGATGACGGCGAGCTTGTCGGAGACCTTGGCGCCGCCGAGCGCGACCACGTAGGGGCGCCGGACCTCGTCGGTGAGCTTGCGCAGGACGCCGACCTCGGTGGCGATGAGGTGGCCGGCGTAGTGCGGCAGGCGCCTCGGCAGGTCGTAGACGGAGGCGTGCTTGCGGTGCACGGCGCCGAAGCCGTCGCCGACGTAGACGTCCGCGAGGCCGGCCAGCCGGTCGGCGAAGGCGGCGCGCTCGGCGTCGTCCTTGCTGGTCTCGCCCGGGTTGAAGCGCAGGTTCTCCAGGACGGCCACCTGGCCGTCGGCGAGGCCGGCGACGGTGGAGGCGGCGGACTCGCCGACCGTGTCCTGGGCGAACGCGACCTCGGCGTCGAGGAGTTCGCCGAGGCGGGCGGCGGCCGGGGCCAGGGAGAAGGCGGGGTCCGGGGCGCCCTTGGGGCGGCCCAGGTGCGAGGCGACGACGACGCGCGCGCCCGCGTCGGCCAGGGCCTCGACGGTGGGCAGCACGGCGCGGATGCGGCCGTCGTCGGTGATGGTGGTGCCGGCCAGCGGCACGTTGAGGTCGGCACGGACGAAGACGCGCTTGCCGGCCACGCCTTCCGAGAGCAGTTCGTCGATCGTCTTCATAACAGCGGCTCCTGGGGCTCTTGATCGCTCGTGATCCTACGAGGACGGGTGGTGCCGGACGTGGGTCAGGGCCCGGACGGCGTGACCGTACGCCGCCCGAGCCCTGCTCTCACATGGAGTGTCCGCTCCGGTCGATCAGAGCTGGTTGCCGACGAAGACCGTGAGGTCGACGAGGCGGTTGGAGTAGCCCCACTCGTTGTCGTACCACCCGATGATCTTCACGTTCTTGCCCTCCTGGACCATGGTCAGGGAGGAGTCGAAGGTGCAGGACGCCGGGGCGTTGACGATGTCCGAGGAGACGATGGCGTCCTCGGTGTACTCGAGGATGCCCTTCAGCTCGCCCTCCGCGGCCTTCTGGAAGGCGGCGTTGACCTCTTCCTTGGTGACCTCGCGGCTCAGCTCGACCACGAGGTCGGTCACCGAGCCGGTGGGGACCGGGACGCGCATGGCGATGCCGTCCAGCTTGCCCTTGAGCTGCGGCAGGACCAGGGCGGTCGCCTTGGCGGCGCCGGTGGTGGTCGGGATGATGTTCTCCGCGGCGGCCCGCGCGCGGCGCAGGTCCTTGTGCGGGAAGTCCAGGATGCGCTGGTCGTTCGTGTAGGCGTGCACCGTGGTCATCAGACCGCGCACGATGCCGAAGTTCTCGTCGAGGACCTTCGCCATCGGCGCCACGCAGTTGGTGGTGCAGGAGGCGTTGGAGATGACCGTGTGGTTCGCCGGGTCGTAGTCGTCCTGGTTGACGCCCATGACGACGGTGACGTCCTCGTTCTTCGCCGGGGCGGAGATGATGACCTTCTTGGCGCCGCCGGCGATGTGCTTCTCGGCGTCTTCCTTCTTGGTGAAGATGCCGGTCGACTCGATCACGATGTCGACACCCAGCTCGCCCCAGGGGATCTCGGCCGGGTTGCGCTCGGAGAGGACCTTGATGGTCTTGCCGCCGACGGTGATGGTGTCCTCGGTGTGCGAGACCTCCTGCTTGAGGCGGCCGAGGATGGTGTCGTACTTCAGCAGGTGGGCGGTGGTCGCGGTGTCACCCAGGTCGTTGACAGCCACGATCTCGATGTCTGCACCCTGCTCCAGCAGCGCGCGGAAGTAGTTACGACCGATGCGGCCAAAGCCGTTGATGCCTACGCGGATCGTCACGAACCGATCTCCTCGTTGGTACGCCGGCTGTGTGCCGGCGAGCTGTATGGGATGTCCCCGACCACCCTCGACCCTACCTCCCGGAGGCAGGCGGAGTGACATCGAGACGACGCATACCCGGCACGGTGGCCGGTACCCGTAGCTAGGGGTACGGACCACCCCGATTCCGGGGACGGATCACCTGATTTCGGGACGCCGAGAGGCGGTTCGTTGACCGGAGCCGTCACTCGTTCCGGGCAGGGGTACGCACTGTTCACGGGGGGTTCCGGAGGGTGTCCGAGGGGGGATTCCGAAGGCGCTCCCGCGGGGCCGCGACGGCCGGAATCCGGCGTTCGGGACGCCGGGCGGCGACGGCGGCGGCCGGCCGGTCCGGGGGTGGGGCGCGGGGCCCGGCGGGTGCGCGGCGCCCGGCCGGAGGGGGCGCGCGGCGGGCGTCGGATGTTTCTTCCCCGGAAGGGTGAAAAAACCGGTGCCGGTACCCGTTCGGGTACCGGCACCGGCATGTTGACGGCCTGTCAGGCGCGGGCGGCGGATCAGCCCACGAGGTTGTCCGCCAGTTCCTCGCCGAGGTTGGCCTCGGTGCCCGGGATGCCGAGGTCCGAGGCGCGCTTGTCGGCCATGGCCAGCAGGCGGCGGATGCGCCCGGCGACCGCGTCCTTGGTCAGCGGCGGGTCGGCGAGAGCGCCCAGTTCCTCCAGCGATGCCTGCTTGTGGTCCATGCGCAGCCGGCCCGCGGCGGCGAGGTGCTCGGGCACGTCGTCGGCGAGGATCTCCAGCGCCCGCTGCACCCGGGCGCCCGCGGCGACGGCCGCGCGGGCCGAACGGCGCAGGTTGGCGTCGTCGAAGTTGGCGAGACGGTTCGCCGTGGCGCGGACCTCGCGGCGCATCCGCCGCTCCTCCCACGCCAGGACGGACTCGTGCGCGCCGAGCCGGGTGAGCAGGGCGCCGATCGCGTCGCCGTCACGGACCACGACCCGGTCCACGCCCCGCACCTCGCGGGCCTTGGCGGCGATCGACAGTCTGCGGGCGGCGCCGACCAGGGCGAGGGCGGCCTCGGGGCCGGGGCAGGTCACCTCCAGGGAGGAGGACCGGCCGGGCTCGGTGAGCGAGCCGTGTGCCAGGAAGGCGCCGCGCCAGGCCGCCTCGGCGTCGCAGGTGGCGCCGGAGACCACCTGCGGGGGCAGTCCCCGGATGGGTCGGCCCCGGCCGTCCACCAGGCCGGTCTGGCGGGCGAGCTGGTCACCTCCCGCGACCACCCGCACCACGTAGCGCGAGCCGCGGCGCAGCCCGCCGGGCGCCATCACGATCAGTTCCGAGCTGTGGCCGAAGATCTCCAGGACGTCCCGCTTGAGGCGCCGGGCCGCCATCGCGGTGTCCAGCTCCGCCTCGATCACGATGCGCCCACTCACCAGGTGGAGGCCGCCGGCGAACCGCAGGACGGAGGAGACCTCCGCCTTCCGGCAGCAGGTACGGGTGACGGGAAGCCGGGAGACCTCGTCCTTCACCGCTGGCGTCATCGCCATGGGCCGATCCTTCCATGCATCCGAAAAATACGGTCGTACGCGGCGGCCAACAGTTCCGGATCGTGCCTCGGGGTCCCGTCGGTCCGGGCGACCGGAGCCAGCTCGACCGCGGCGCCGAACCCCTTGGCGGCGTCGGTGAGCGAGTCACGGTCGGGCACGGCGGCCTCGTCGGCCAGCACCACGTCCAGGGCGAGTTTAGGGGCGTGTCGTCCCAAAACCTCCAAATGACGCTGCGGAGAGAAGCCTTCCGTTTCGCCGGGCTGGGGTGCGAGGTTCAGCGAGAGCACCCTGCGGGCCTTGGTCTGGGTGAGCGCGTCGAGCAGTTCGGGCACGAGCAGGTGCGGGATGACGGAGGAGAACCAGGAGCCCGGACCGAGCACGACCCAGTCCGCGTCGAGGACCGCCTCGACCGCGTCCGGCACGGCCGGCGGGTCGTGCGGCACCAGGTGCACGGACTGCACCTCGCCGGGGGTGAGCGCGACCGTGGCCTGTCCGCGCACCGTCTCCACGTCCTCGGGCCGCTCCGGGTCGTGGCCCTTGACCAGGGCCTGGAGCTCCAGCGGGACGGCGGACATGGGCAGCACCCGCCCGTGCGCGCCGAGCAGCCGGCCGACCAGGTCCAGGGCCTGGACATGGTCGCCGAGCTGCTCCCACAGGGCGACGATCAGCAGATTGCCGACCGCGTGTTCGTGCAGGTCGCCCTGGGACTGGAAGCGGTGCTGGATCACCCGCGCCCAGGTCTGGCCCCACTCGTCGTCCCCGCACAGCGCGGCCAGCGCCTTGCGCAGGTCGCCCGGGGGCAGGACGCCCAGTTCGTCGCGGAGGCGCCCGCTGGAGCCGCCGTCGTCGGCCACGGTGACGACGGCGGTGAGGTCGCCGGTGATCCGGCGCAGTGCGGCGAGCGAGGCGGACAGCCCCATGCCGCCGCCGAGGGCGACGACCTTGGGCTGGGTGCCGCGGCGGCGCGGCTTGCCGCCGCGCGCCTCGGCGGGGCGGGCGGTGCGGGACTCGGCGGATCTGCCGCCGCGTCCCTCCGGCACCACCCGGCGCAGCCTGCTCAGCCGCGGAGTACGTCCTGTCATTCCCGTCCCATGTCCCGGTGGACGACCACCGTCTCCACGCCCTCGGCGGCGAGCCGGGCGGCGAGCTTCTCCGACATGGCCACGGACCGGTGCTTGCCGCCGGTGCAGCCGACGGCGACGGTCACATAGCGCTTGCCCTCACGACGGTAGCCCGCCGCGATCAACTGGAGCAGCTCGGCATAGCGGTCGAGGAACTCCTTGGCCCCGGGCTGGTTGAGGACGTAGGCCGACACCTCCTCGTTCAGACCGGTGTAGGGGCGCAGTTCCGGGACCCAGTGGGGGTTGGGCAGGAAGCGCATGTCCACGACGAGGTCGGCGTCGACCGGGAGGCCGTACTTGAAGCCGAAGGACATGACGGTGGCCCGCAGCTCGGGCTCCTCGTCGCCCGCGAACTGGGCGTCCATCTTGGCGCGCAGCTCGTGCACGTTGAGGCTGGAGGTGTCGATCACCAGGTCGGCGTCGCCGCGCAGCTCGCGCAGCAGCTCCCGTTCGGCGGCGATACCGTCGACGATGCGGCCGTCGCCCTGGAGGGGGTGCGGGCGGCGCACCGACTCGAAACGGCGCACCAGCGCCTCGTCGGAGGACTCCAGGAAAACGATCCGCCGGGTGACTCCGCGGGAGTCGAGGTCGGCGAGGGACTCGCGCAGGTTGTCGAAGAAGCGCCGGCCGCGGACGTCGACGACGACCGCGATGCGGGCCACGTTGCCCTGCGAGCGGGCGCCCAGCTCCACCATGGTGGGGATCAGCGCGGGTGGCAGGTTGTCGACGACGAACCAGCCGAGGTCCTCCAGACACTTGGCCGCCGTGGAGCGGCCCGCTCCGGACATGCCGGAGATGATCACCAGCTCGGGGATGCCCGTGTCGTGCGTCCCGGCTGTCTCGTTGCCCGTACTCACGTGTGCTCCGTTGTCGTGGCGCCCGTCGGTCCGGGCGGTCCCGGGACCCGCGTCCTCGCCGGTCGTGCCCGGGGTCCGCTCCGGTGTGGGCTGTGTGTCGTGCTCGGTCATCTCTCCTGCCCCCGTCGTTCGTCCGGGGTGCCCGCGGACACGGGCTCCCCCGGGGCATCCGCCGTCGTCTCGGGTGCCCCGTCCTCGTCATCCATGATCTCTCCGGTCGCCGTGTTCACGGCGGGCGCGGCCGGGGCGGCCCCCGCGAGGGCCACCGCGACGGTCTCGGCCGTCTTGCGTCCTATACCGGGTACCTCGCAGATCTGGTCGATCGTCGCCGACCGGATTTTCTTCACCGAACCGAAGTGCTTGATGAGCGCCTGCTTACGGGTCTCCCCGAGTCCGGGCACGTCGTCTAGAGGGCCGGAACGGAAACGCTTGGCGCGTTTGGCGCGCTGGTAGGCGATGGCGAAGCGGTGGGCCTCGTCGCGGACCCGCTGGAGCAGGTAGAGGCCCTCGCTGGTGCGGGGCAGGACGACCGGGTCGTCGTCGCCGGGCAGCCAGACCTCCTCCAGCCGCTTGGCCAGCCCGCACACGGCGATGTCGTCGATGCCCAGCTCGTCCAGGGCCCGCCGCGCCGCCGCGACCTGCGGCTGCCCGCCGTCGACGACGACGAGCTGGGGCGGGTAGGCGAACCGCCGGGGCCGCCCGTCCTCGTCCTTGAACCCGTCCTGACCGCTCTGCGGGCCGTTCTCCGGGCCGTGGCCCTCGCCGGGGCCCTCGCCGGGGCCCCGGGCCGGTGGAGTCCCGGGGAACGTGGCGGGCGCGGCGGGCGTGTCCCCGGGCGGGGTGGAGGCGGTGGACGGGGCGACGGGCGGGGCGACGGGGACGGTCGGTGCGGGCGCGGCGGCGGGCGGGCCGGCCGGGTGGCCGTGCGCATCCCCGGCCCCGCCCCCGGTGCCGTCCTCGGCGGGCTCCTGCCCGGCCCACTCCCCGGTCCGCTCCTTCTCGGCGAGGTAGCGGCGGAAACGGCGGGTGACCACCTCGTGCATGGAGCGGACGTCGTCCTGCCCCCGGAAGCCCTTGATCTGGAACCGCCGGTACTCGCTCTTGCGGGCCAGCCCGTCCTCGAAGACGACCATGGAGGCGACCACGTCGTCGCCCTGGAGGTGCGAGACGTCGTAGCACTCGATCCGCAGCGGCGCGCTGTCCAGGCCCAGGGCGTCGGCGATCTCCTCCAGGGCGCGCGAGCGCGTGGTGAGGTCGGAGGCGCGCTTGGTCTTGTGCAGGACGAGCGCCTGCTGCGCGTTGCGCTGCACCGTCTCCATGAGGGCCTTCTTGTCGCCGCGCTGCGGGATGCGCAGCGACACGCCCGAACCGCGCCGGTCCGTCAGCCACTCCTGCACCGGCTCCACCGGGTCGGGCAGCGCCGGGACCAGCACCTCGCGGGGCACGGCGTCGCCGCTCTCCTCCCCGTAGAGCTGCTGGAGGGCGTGTTCGACGAGGGCGGCGGTGGTGACCTCCTCGACCTTGTCGGTGACCCAGCCGCGCTGGCCGCGGACGCGTCCGCCGCGCACGTGGAAGATCTGGACCGCCGCCTCCAGCTCGTCCTCGGCGACGGCGATCAGGTCGGCGTCGGTCGCGTCGGCGAGCACGACCGCGCTCTTCTCCATGGCCTTCCTGAGGGCACCGATGTCGTCGCGCAGGCGGGCCGCCCGCTCGTACTCCAGTTCCTCGGCCGCCTCCCCCATCCGCGCCTCCAGCCGGCGCAGGTAGGTGCCGGTACGGCCGGCCATGAAGTCGCAGAACTCCTCCGCCAGCTCCCGGTGGTCCTCGGCGGAGATCCGCTCCACGCAGGGCGCCGAGCACTTGCCGATGTAGCCGAGGAGGCAGGGGCGGCCGGTGCGCTCGGCGTTCCTGAAGACGCCGGCCGAGCAGGTGCGCACCGGGAACACCCGCAGCAGCAGGTCGACGGTGTCGCGGATCGCCCAGGCGTGCCCGTACGGCCCGAAGTAGCGCACGCCCTTCTTCTTGTGGCCCCGCATGACCTGCACGCGGGGGATCTCCTCGTTCATCGTCACCGCGAGGTACGGGTAGCTCTTGTCGTCGCGGTACTTGACGTTGAACCGGGGGTCGTACTCCTTGATCCAGGAGTACTCGAGCTGGAGCGCCTCGACCTCCGTGGACACCACCGTCCACTCCACGGAGGCGGCCGTGGTGACCATGGTGCGGGTGCGCGGGTGCAGGCCGGAGAGGTCCTGGAAGTAGTTCGCCAGGCGCTGGCGCAGGCTCTTCGCCTTTCCGACGTAGATCACCCGTCGGTGCTCGTCACGGAACCTGTACACCCCCGGGGAGTCCGGGATCTCACCCGGCCTGGGGCGGTAGCTGGAGGGGTCGGCCATGTCTCACACCCTACTGTCGGGGGCCGACAGAGCGCCGGGGCTGTGGACAGCCGTCGCGGGGGCTGTGGACAGCGGCCGGCAGGGTTGTGGATCACCACGCGAGGGCGGTTGCGGCGGCTCGCCGGCGGGTCCGGTCGGGGCCGCTCGGCGGGCGGTGCGGCGGGCCGGGGCGGGGTTGGTGGGGTTAGTGGCGTTAGTGGGGTTGGTGGAGTCAGTGGGGTCGGTGGGCCGGGGCGGGGCGTCGGTGGTGGGGCGGGCCCGGGGCCGGGCGGAGAGTCCGGGTGGCGGGCGGGCCCGTGTGTTCTCGGCCAGGAGTCCACGGCGGTCCCGCGCCAAGTGTTGTCGGGACTTGGTCAACACGCTTCAATGCGGGGGAACTCGGGGCCATGAAGCGCGGCGTACGGAGACGAGGACCCCCCTGCGCCGCGTCGGGGGCGGCCCCGCGGATTCGCGCCGAACGGTCTGACCAGCCGTCGTGGACCTCCACAGAAAGGCCCCTGCATGCCGCACGCCGCTCAGCACGCGGACACCGCCCCCACCGAACTCGACGCGGCCCTGCGCGGCGGCCCCTTCCACGTGGCCCTGCGCGCGGCGATCGCCGCGCGCGGACTGCCGCTCCAGCGCGTGCAGCACCACCTGTCGCGCCGCGGGGTGAAGGTGGGCGTCACCAGCCTCAGCTACTGGCAGCAGGGTGCCCGCCGCCCGCAGCGCCCCGAGTCCCTGCGCGCCGTACGGGCCCTGGAGGAGATACTCCAGCTCCCCGAGGAGTCGCTGATACGCCTGCTCGTGGAGCCCGAGGAGAGCCCCTCCGGCGCACACCACACCACCCGCTCCTACCGCGCCCTGGTGGCCGCCTCCGGCGTCCTGGAGCGGCTCCTGGCCGAGCTGGGCCACACCCCGTCCGACTCCGGGCTGCACACCCTCGGGCACCACGAACGCGTGCGCGTCGGAGCCGACCGCGCGCTGGCGGGCCGCGAATCGCAGCACATCGTCCGCGCCCACCGCGACGGCGTCGACCGCTTCCTCGCCGTCCACCACGGCGACCCGGGCTGCGTCCCCGCGCGGATGACCGTCCGCGCGCTGGAGAACTGCCGCACGGGACGCGTCCGCACCCACCACGACACCGGCGTCCTCGTGGCCGAGCTGCTCTTCGACACCCGCCTGCGGGCCGGCGACACGCACCTGTTCCGCTACGCCGTCGAGGACGGCACCGCCGGCGTGTCGCGCGAGTACGTGCGCGGCTTCGGCGGGGCGGGCGGGCAGTACGCCCTCCAGGTGCGCTTCGACCCGGCGGCGCTCCCCGCGCGCTGCCACCGGTTCACGCAGTACTCGGCGGCGGCGCCGCGCGGCGGCCTGCGCGAGCTGGAACTGAGCGGACCGCACCACTCCGTGCACCTCGTCGAGTCCCGGGTGCGGTCGGGCGTGCTGGGCATCGGGTGGGACTGGGAGTGAGCGGGACCCGGCCCGCCTGGGGGACTGGGAGTGAGCGGGGCCGGCCTCGCCCGCCCGGGGGTCAGCCCTCGTAGGGGCCGACGACGATCCGGCCCTGCTCGACCTCGACCGGGAGTTCCGCCAGCGGCACGGAGGCCGGGGACTTCAGCACCTCGCCGGTGCGGGCGTCGAACTCGCTGCCGTGGCACGGGCAGACCAGCTTCGTCCCGACCAGCTTGTTGATGGGGCACCGCGCGTGCGTGCAGATCGTGCTGTGCGCCTTCAGCGCGCCGTCGTCCGTCCGGCCGACCACGATCTTCTGGTCCTGGTAGAGCTTGGCGCCGCCCTCGGCGACATCGCCCTCCGCGCCGAGGTCGACGGGTGCCGTCGGTCCGACGGTATCGGCGCGGTCGTCGCCCGGGGCGCAGGCGGCCAGGCCGATACCGGCGACGGGAGTGAGCGCCGCCGTGCGCAGGACGGTACGGCGGCTCGGGGCGGGACGGCCGGGCATGGTGTCTCCACGGGTCAGGGTGGAGCGGGCGGCCGGACGGGCGGGGCGCGGCACCGGTCGTCCGCTGCGCGGTACGGCTGCGGTTGCGGCGCGCGGGCACCGCGGCACGCGACGGCCGCCGCGCGGGACCGGGGCGTGCAGGAGCGACGATATCGGGCGGGGCGGGACGGGCGGCGGGGTGGGTGCCGGAGGTGTGGGTGGGCGGCGCGGTGAGTGCCGGAGGTGTGGGGGTGGGCGCCGGCGTGGGCGCCGAAGGTGGGGGGCGAGCGGGCGGATCGGGTGGATGCGGGGGCCGGGGCGCGGGGGCGGGGCGAGGGGGCTGGCGTAAGCGCTGGCGTAAGCGCTTACGCAGTCGCTTCCGGCAACCGCTCGCGTAAACGCTTACGCGAGCGGTTGCGCAAGCGTTTACGTCCACCCCCTCCGTGGGGTACGGTCCCGGCCAGCGCATGGCGCGTTTCCGCCCGTGCCGTGCCGATGAGCCGTTCCGTGCCGTTTTCCGGGGAGAGAAAGGGGGCGCCGATGACCACCATGGCCGATGTCGCACGGAGCGCCGGAGTCTCCGTGGCGACCGTCTCCCACGTGCTGAACAGCACCCGCCCGGTGCTGCCGCACACCCGGCAGGCCGTCCTGGACGCGATCGAACAGCTCGGCTACACCCCGAACGGGCCGGCACGCTCCCTGGTGACGGCGCGTACCCGTTCCATCGGGCTCGCGGTGTCGGCGATCAGCAACCCGTACTTCACGGAGATCCTCCAGGGGGTCGAGGCCGGTGCCCTGGAGCACGGCTACAGCCTGCTCATCGCGGACCCGCACGATGATCCGGAGCATGAGCACACGGTCGTCCAGTTGCTGCACGAGCGGCGGGTGGACGGCATGATCGTCGCCCCTTCGGCCGATCCGGGCGCCCTCCTCGCCTACCTGGCCCGCCACCGGGTGCCGGCGGTCTTCCTCGACCGGCTGGTCGACGCGCCGGAGACGGACGACTGGCGCTTCGACCAGGTCTGCGCCGACGGCTGCGAGCCGACGGCCGGTCTGGTCACCCATCTTGCCGAGCTGGGGCACCGCCGGATCGGCCTGGTCGCGGGCCGGCCGGGGTTCAGCACGACCCGCGAGCGGCTCACCGGCTACCGGCACGGACTGGCCACCGCCGGTCTGCCCTTCGACGAGCGCCTGGTGGTGCACGGCGACTCCGAGACGGCCGGTGGAGAACGCGCCACCGACGCCCTGCTGTCCCTCGCGGTGCCGCCGACCGGGCTGATCACGGCCAACAACACGATGACCATCGGCGCGCTGCGCGCCCTGCGGCGGCGGGGCCTGTCCGTTCCCGGCGATCTCGCACTGTGCTGCTTCGACGACTTCGCCTGGGCGGACCTCTTCTCCCCGCGGCTCACCGCCGTCGCGCAGCCGAGCCGGGAGCTGGGCGCGCGGGCCGTGCGGCTGCTGCTGGAGCGCCTGGACGCCCCGGACCGGCCGGCGCGGACGGTCCGGCTGGACTGTTCCCTGGCCCACCGCACCTCGTGCGGCTGCCCCGAGCGGCCGGAGCCTCCCGGGCCACCCGGCCCGGGAGGGACCACCGTGTCCCCCTCGACCACCTCTTAGCGCACTCCCCGTCCTTGCCTTCCCTCCTTCCCTCCCCTCGCGTTACCCGGACGGCCTCCGCCGAGGCCCACGAAAGGACTGCCCGTGATCGTCGTCGCCGGTGAGGCACTGATCGACCTGGTACCGCAGGGCACCGGTGCCCTGGCCCCGCTGCGCCCCGCGCTCGGCGGCGGCCCGTACAACACGGCCGTCGCGCTGGGCCGCCTCGGCTCCCCCACCGCCTTCTGCTCGCGGGTGTCCCGGGACGCCTTCGGGGAGGCTCTGCTGGAGCGGCTGCGGGAGACCGGCGTGGACGTGTCCCCGGTGCAGCGCGGGCCCGAGCCCACGACCCTCGCGGTGGCGTCGGTCGGCACGGACGGTTCGGCCGCCTACTCGTTCTATGTGGAGGGGACCGCCGACCGGCTGTTCACGGCCCCTTCGACGCTGCCCGTGGGGACCAGGGCGGTGTCCTTCGGCACCTGTTCGCTGGTGCTGGAGCCGGGGGCGAGCGCGTACGAGGGGCTGCTGCGCGATTCGGCGGCGCGGGGCGTCTTCACCGCCCTGGACCCGAACATCCGGGCCGGGCTGATCCCGGCCCCGGACGCCTACCGGACCCGGTTCAAGAGCTGGCTGCCGTCGGTGTCGCTGCTGAAGCTCTCCGCCGAGGACGCCGAGTGGCTGGGCGGGACGCCCCGAGAGTGGCTGGCCGCGGGCCCGTCGGCGGTCGTGATCACCCAGGGCGGCGACGGGCTGACCGCGTACACCCGGGACGGCGGCGTGTACACGGTTCCCGGCGAGCAGGTCAGGGTGGTGGACACGATCGGCGCGGGTGACACCGTCAACGCGGCGCTGCTGCACGGTCTCGCGGTGCGCAACGCCCTCGGCGACCGGGAGCTGGCCACACTGGGACCACAGGGCTGGACGGACCTGCTCGGCTTCGCCGCGCGCGCAGCGGCGGTCACCTGCTCGCGGGCGGGAGCGCAGCCGCCGTACGCCCACGAGGTGGCCGGCTGAGACATCGCCCCGCGCGCGGGGAGCACCGCGAAGCGGCGTGCGCCACGGGGGGATTCCCGTGGCGCACGCCGCTTCGCCCGTTCCGCGGGCAGTCCCGCGGAAGCCTGGCCCTGCCGGCCGCCTACTTCGCGGCCGGCTTGGCGGTCTTCGCCGTCTTGGCCGTCTTCCTGGTGGTCTTGGCGGTCTTGGTCTCGGTCTTCTGCGCGGGGGTCTTCCGGGCGGCGGTCTTCTTGGCGGTGGTCTTGGCCGCCGCCTTCGCCGCCCTGCGCGGTGCCGGGATCGGCTCGGCGTCGCTGACCCGGTCCGCGCCGAGGACGTCCCGCAGGAACTTGCCGGTGTGGCTGGCCGGGACGCCCGCGACCTGCTCGGGCGTGCCCTCGGCGACCACCAGGCCACCGCCGGCGCCGCCTTCGGGGCCCATGTCGACGACCCAGTCGGCCGTCTTGATCACGTCGAGGTTGTGCTCGATGACGATGACCGTGTTGCCCTTGTCGACCAGGCCGGACAGGACCGTCAGCAGCTTGCTGATGTCCTCGAAGTGCAGACCGGTGGTCGGCTCGTCGAGGACGTAGACCGTGCGGCCGGTGGAGCGCTTCTGGAGTTCGCTGGCGAGCTTCACCCGCTGCGCCTCGCCGCCGGACAGGGTGGTCGCGGACTGGCCGAGCCGGACGTAGCCGAGGCCGACGTCCTTGAGGGTCCTCATGTGCCGGGCGATCGAGGGGACCGCCTCGAAGAAGTCCGTGGCCTCCTCGATCGGCATGTTCAGCACGTCGGCGATGGACTTGCCCTTGTAGTGGACCTCCAGGGTCTCCCGGTTGTAACGGGCCCCGTGGCAGACCTCGCACGGGACGTAGACGTCCGGGAGGAAGTTCATCTCGATCTTGATGGTGCCGTCGCCCGCGCAGTTCTCGCAGCGGCCACCCTTGACGTTGAAGGAGAACCGGCCGGGCATGTACCCGCGGACCTTCGCCTCGGTGGTCTCGGCGAACAGCTTGCGGATGTGGTCGAAGACACCGGTGTACGTCGCCGGGTTCGACCGCGGGGTGCGGCCGATGGGCGACTGGTCGACGTGGACGACCTTGTCGACCAGGTCGTCGCCCTCCACGCGCGTGTGCCGGCCGGGCACGGTCCGCGCGCCGTTCAGTTCGCGGGCGAGGTGGGTGTACAGGATGTCGTTGACCAGGGTCGACTTGCCGGAGCCGGAGACACCGGTGACGGCCGTGAACACGCCGAGCGGGAAGGACACGTCGATGTCCTTCAGGTTGTTCTCCCGGGCGCCGTGCACGGTGAGCCGGCGGGCGGGGTCCAGCGGGCGCCGGATCTCGGGCAGCGGGATGGCCTTCTTGCCGGCCAGGTAGAGACCGGTCTGCGATTCGGCGTTGGCCAGCAGCTCCTTGAGTCCGCCGCTGTGCACCACCTTGCCGCCGTGCTCGCCGGCGCCGGGGCCGATGTCGACGATCCAGTCGGCGACCTTGATGGTGTCCTCGTCGTGCTCGACCACGATCAGGGTGTTGCCCATGTCGCGGAGCCGGACGAGGGTCTCGATCAGCCGGTGGTTGTCCCGCTGGTGCAGACCGATGGAGGGCTCGTCGAGGACGTAGAGCACGCCGACGAGTCCGGAGCCGATCTGGGTGGCCAGGCGGATGCGCTGGGCCTCGCCGCCGGAGAGGGTGCCGGCCGCGCGGTTCAGCGAGAGGTAGTCGAGGCCGACGTCGACGAGGAAGCGGAGCCGCTCGTTGACCTCCTTGAGCACGCGCTCGGCGATCTTCTTGTCGCGGTCGGTGAGCTTCAGCTCGCCCAGGAAGTCCGCGCAGTCGCTGATCGACATCGCGGAGACCTCGGCGATCGACTTGCCCATGACGGTGACCGCGAGGACGACGGGCTTGAGGCGGGTGCCCTGACAGCTCGGGCAGGGCACCTCGCGCATGTAGCCCTCGAAGCGCTCGCGGCTGGCGTCGCTCTCGGCCTCGCTGTGCCGGCGCTTGACGAAGGGGACGGCCCCCTCGAACGCCGTGGTGTACCGGCGCTCGCGCCCGTACCGGTTGCGGTAGCGGACCTCGACCTGGGTCTTGTGCCCGTACAGCAGCGCTTTGCGGGCGCGCTGGGGCAGGCCCGCGAAGGGGATGTCGGTGCGGAAGCCGAGCGCGTCCGCGAGGGCGCCGATGAGGCGGCCGAAGTAGTCCTTGGTGTGGCCGTGCGACCAGGGGTGGATGGCGCCGTCGTCGAGGGACTTCTCCTCGTCCGGCACGATCAGCTCCGGGTCGACCTCCATGCGCGTGCCGATGCCGGTGCAGTCGGGGCAGGCGCCGAAGGGCGAGTTGAAGGAGAAGGAGCGCGGCTCCAGCTCTTCGAAGGACAGGTCGTCGTAGGCGCAGTACAGGTGCTCCGAGTACATGCGCTCGCGCTCGGGGTCGTCCTCGGGCAGGTCGACGAAGTCGAGCACGACCATGCCGCCGGAGAGGCCGAGCGCGGTCTCCACGGAGTCGGTGAGGCGGCGCTTGGCGGAGTCCTTCACCGTGAGGCGGTCGACGACCACCTCGATGGTGTGCTTCTCCTGCTTCTTGAGCGTGGGCGGCTGGGAGAGCTGGATCGTCTCGCCGTCCACGCGCGCGCGGGAGTAGCCCTTGGTCTGGAGGTCGGCGAAGAGGTCGACGAACTCGCCCTTGCGCTCGCGCACCAGCGGCGAGAGCACCTGGAAGCGGCTGCCCTCGGGCAGTTCCAGGACCCGGTCGACGATGGCCTGCGGCGACTGGCGCGAGATCGGCCGGCCGCACTGGGGGCAGTGCGGCTTGCCGATGCGGGCGAAGAGCAGGCGCAGGTAGTCGTAGACCTCGGTGATGGTGCCGACCGTGGAGCGCGGGTTGCGCGAGGTCGACTTCTGGTCGATGGAGACCGCCGGGGAGAGTCCCTCGATGAAGTCGACGTCCGGCTTGTCCATCTGGCCGAGGAACTGCCGGGCGTAGCTGGAGAGCGACTCCACGTAGCGCCGCTGGCCCTCGGCGAAGATGGTGTCGAAGGCCAGGGAGGACTTGCCCGACCCGGACAGGCCCGTGAAGACGATGAGCGCGTCACGAGGCAGGTCGAGCGAGACGTTCTTCAGGTTGTGCTCGCGCGCGCCACGGACGATGAGACGGTCGGCCACGCCGGTCCGCACCTTTCTTGAGAGAAGTGACAGGGGCGGGGCCCCCGTCTATCTCAGACTAGGGGGAGCCACTGACAACGCCGGTCGGTTTCACCGGTAGTCAACAAACCCCGACTCCCCAGCATGCCCGACGCCGCACCCGACCATATAGCACGTGCATTCGATTTAACGGAGTGCTTCGTCACCTTCACCCGAAGGTGTGGCGAGGTCTAGGGTCGGCGCCATGATTGATCACGCGCGTGACCTGGCGGCTGTACACACCGCCACCGAACGGCTGCTCAACGCGGTCGGCACCCTGGACAACGCGTCCGCGGCCGTACCGTCACGGCTTCCCGGCTGGAGCCGCGGCCACGTCCTCGCCCATCTCGCCCGCAACGCGGACGCCCTCGTGAACGTCCTCGAAGGCCGGCCCATGTACGCCTCCCCCGAGGCCCGGGAGGGCGACATCGAGCGGGACGCCCCGCGCCCCCTGGACGTCCAGGTCGCCGACGTGCGCGAGAGCGCCGACCGCTTCCAGCGGTCCGCCGCCGCGCCGGCGGACTGGTCACGCACGGTGGAGCTGCGCAACGGCGTCACGGACTCCGCGTCCCGGGTCCCCTTCCGCCGCTGGGTCGAGGTCGAGCTGCACCACGTGGACCTGGGGATCGGATACGAGCTGGAGGACCTCTCGGCGGAGTTCGCGGAGCGGGAGACCGCCTTCCTCGCCGCCCGCTTCTCGGGCAACCCGGACGTCCCGGCGACACGGCTGACGGACGGCACGCGCGCGTGGAGCACGGGCCGGGAGGCGGCGGAGCCCGAGCGCACCGTCTCCGGCACCCCGGCGGACCTCGTCGGCTGGCTCGCCGGCCGCCGTCCCGGGACCGCGCTGACGGTGGCGGGGGGCGAACTGCCGTCCCTGCCGCCGCTGTAGCCCGTAGGCTGGCGGTCATGACGTACAGCGGAGAGGTGCGGGTCGGCGGCCCCGCCGACGTGCACGAACTCAAGGACCTGATGATCACCAAGGTCGCGGTCGGCCCGATGGACAACAACGCCTATCTGCTGCGCTGCCGGGCCACCGACGAGCAACTGCTGATCGACGCCGCCAACGACGCCGAGACCCTGCTCGGCACGATCGGTGCCGACGGGGTGGCCTCCGTCGTCACCACCCACCGGCACGGCGACCACTGGCAGGCCCTCGCGGAGGTCGTCGCGGCCACCGGCGCCCGCACCTACGCGGGCCGGTACGACGCCGAGGGCATCCCCGTGGCGACCGACGTGCCCGTCGACGACGGCGACACGATCCGGGTCGGCCGGGTGGAACTCACCGCCCGCCACCTGGTCGGCCACACCCCCGGCTCCATCGCCCTGGTCTACGACGACCCCCACGGCCACCCCCACGTCTTCACGGGCGACTGCCTCTTCCCGGGCGGGGTGGGCAACACCCGCAAGGACCCGGAGGCGTTCGCCAGCCTGATCCGGGACGTCGAGACCAAGATCTTCGACGCGCTGCCCGACGAGACCTGGGTCTACCCGGGCCACGGCAACGACACCACGCTGGGCGCCGAGCGGCCTCACCTTCCGGAGTGGCACGCGCGCGGGTGGTGAGCCCCGGCCGGACGAGGCGGCGGTGACCGCGGAACGCGCCGGGCGCGAGGCGACGGCGACCGCCGGGCGCGGCTGGTCATCGTGGGGGGCGCACGGGCGCGGGCGGGGCGGCCCAGTGGCGCGACGCGCGGGCTCAGGTCGCGGCGCGGCCCGCCCCCGCCAGTGCCGCGACGCGCTCCACACCGAACGCGTACCCCTGGACACCGCACCCCGCGATGACGCCGTCGGCCCGCTGGGAGACGTAGGAGTGGTGCCGGAACGGCTCGCGCTGGTGGATGTTGGAGATGTGGACCTCCACCACGGGCAGCCCGTCGCAGGTGTTGAGCGCGTCCAGGATCGCCACGGACGTGTGCGAGTAGGCGGCCGGGTTGATCACGATGCCCGAGTGGTGCAGCCGGGCCTCGTGAATCCAGTCGACCAGTTCCCCTTCGTGGTTGGACTGCCGGAAGTCCACGGTGCCGCCGTGGGCCGCCGCCGCCTCGGCGCACAGGGCCTCGACGTCGGCGAGGGTGTCGGAGCCGTAGATCTCCGGCTGCCGCTGACCGAGCAGGTTCAGGTTGGGGCCGTTGAGAATCATGATCGGGGCTTGGGCCAGGGTGCGGGGCACGGTTCCTCCGGTCCGTTCGTGACACGAGCGGCCCGGGACCGGCCGCCCGCCCCCGGTGTATCACGCCGCCGCCGGGCCGTCGCGGCCGGTCCGGGACGCGTTCCGAGCAGCACCAGCAGGGCGATGATCACACCGACGACCGCGTGGTGCAGTCCGGCGGCCTCCACGCGCTCTCGACGGTGGGCGAGACCCCTTCGGCCAGGCCGACCACGCCGATCAGGGCCATGCCGAGCAGTCCCAGCCCGAGCAGGGCGGTGCGGGCGGAGGGGGCGTGGGCGTGGCCCTCGCTGGTGATCACCTCGCCCTGCCGGGTGATCGGGAGGAAGTAGTCGCGGTGCCGGACGGTCAGGGTCGTGATGAAGAGGCCGTAGAGGATCAGGGAGGAGACCGCGGCGAAGGTCAGTTGCACGGTGGAGAACTCGGGGCCGCGCGCGCTGGTGGTGAAGGTCGGCAGGACGAGGCTGAGCGTGGCCAGGGTCGCGACGGTGGCGAGGGCGGCGCCGGTGCCCTCGGGGTTGAAGACCGCCGTGCCGTGCCGCAGCGAGCCGACGAGGAGGCTGAGGCCGACGACGCCGTTACAGGTGATCATCACGGCGGCGAAGACGGTGTCCCGGGCGAGCGTGGCGCTCTTGTCGCCGCCGTCGATCATCAGGGTGACGATGAGGGCGACCTCGATGACCGTGACGGCAACGGCGAGGACGAGGGAGCCGAAGGGTTCGCCGACCCGGTGGGCGACGACCTCGGCGTGGTGGACGGCGGCCAGGACGGACACCGCGAGGACCAGTGTCGGCAGGACGACGATCCCGGCGGGCAGGGAGCGCCCCCAGGTGAAGGCCGGCAGCAGGACCGCCACCACGGGCGTCGCGGCGGTCCACTGCGTCACGAGCGCCCTGGTCCGACTGATCATGCAGCGATCGTCACAGAGCGCGAAGGGCCCCGCACGCCCGGTCACGCGGACCGGGGGTCGCGTGACCGGGCGGGTGCCACGGGCCGGGCGCACCCGGGGAGCGCGGAGGCCGGGCCCCCGGGCGCCGGGCCGTCAGGCGTCGACGCTGTCCCTGGGCCTGTCGTCGTCGCGGTCGGCCGCCGCCTCCGCCAGGGCCTGCTTGCGGGAGGCCCGGAGGCTGGTGACGGTGGTGACGACGAGGACGGTGCAGATCACGCCGAGGGAGACGGGTATCCCGATCTCGGGGACGGGGACGCCGGACTCGTGCAGCGCGTGCAGCACCAGCTTGACGCCGATGAAGCCGAGGATGACGGAGAGCCCGTAGGAGAGGTGGACCAGTTTCTTCAGCAGGCCGCCGATGAGGAAGTAGAGCTGGCGCAGGCCCATGAGGGCGAACGCGTTGGCGGTGAAGACGATGTACGGGTCCTGGGTCAGGCCGAAGATCGCCGGGATGGAGTCGAGCGCGAAGAGCACGTCGGTGGTGCCGATCGCGAGCATCACGACCAGCATCGGGGTCATGATCCGCTTGCCGTTCTCCGTGATCCACAGCTTGGTGCCGTGGTAGCGGTCGGCCACGCCGAAGCGGCGTTCGGCGGCCTTGAGCAGCCGGTTCTCCTCGAAGTCCTCGTCCTCCTCGTCGACCCGTGCCTCCTGGATGAGCTTCCAGGCCGTCCAGATGAGGAAGGCGCCGAAGAGGTAGAAGACCCAGGAGAAGCTGGCGAGGATCGCCGCGCCCGCGACGATGAAGACGGCTCTGAGGACCAGGGCGATCAGCACGCCGACGAGGAGCACGCGCTGCTGGTACTGCGTCGGCACCGCGAACTTCGCCATGATCAGCACGAAGACGAAGAGGTTGTCCACGCTCAGCGACTTCTCGGTGATGAAGCCCGCGAAGAACTCGCCGGCGGGTCCGCCGCCGCCGAAGAGGAAGAGGCCGAGTCCGAAGAGCCCGGCCAGGGCGACCCAGACGACGGTCCAGATCCCGGCTTCCTTGATCGATACGTCGTGCGGTTTGCGGCCGATGAAGAAGTCGACCGCGATGAGGGCGGCGAGGCCCCCGATGGTCAGGACCCACAGGGTCGCGGAAACATCCACTACGCCTCCGGCAGTGCGTCAGACGGAAAAAGTCAGCGTTCGCCGCCGGAGGTCTCTTCCACCCGGGTCTCCGGGACGCGTGACGCGTCCGGAACCCACGGGCCGGCGCCCCGGGATCTGGCCTGATCCGTATTGACGGGTACGCCGCAGCAGACCGGGAGTACTCCCCTCCGCACGAAAAACAGTACCGCAATCACCAAGGAACAGTAAAGGGCTGGGTAAAGAAACAGCCAAAGGGCCTGGTGGGGATGGCTTTACGAGGACTTGGTGCGACGCTGCGGCGGACGGTCCCACGACGCCCGGCGAGCGGTCACGCGCCCCTGGCGGGCCGCCGGTGGGCCGGGCGGCCCCGGGCCCTCAGCGGCCGTCGCCGCGGCGGGCGGCGGCGACCCGGGCGAGCACGTCGTGAAGCACCCGGCTGCCCGGCGGCACGACCGCGGGATCATACGTCCAGGCGTGGCCCACCCACGGGTCGGCGAGGTGGTCGTCGGGCACCGGCGTCAGCCGCAGCAGCGACCGCCACAGGGGGTCGAGCAGCGGGCCGTAGGCGGCGGACTCCTCGCGGTCGGCGACCATCATCAGGTGGACCCCGACGGAGGGTCCCTCGTCCGCGAGGTACCGGAGCTGGTTCACGGCCCGGTCGTCGAAACCGTGCGGGAAGTCGTTGACGATCAAGAGCTGCTGGGACGTGTCGAAACCGGGCGGCAGCGCGTCGGGGGCGCCGCCCCGCAGGGCCATCTGCACCAGGTCGACGCGCTGGGTGAGCCGGGTCAGCGACTCCGCCGTGCCCGCGGCGCCCCGGGCGGGCGGCGCGGCGAGCACATCGTGGTCGGCCAGCGGGGCCAGCGCCGACGCGCCCGCCCCGGCGGCGTCGACGACGTGCACCGTGAACTCGCCCGGCGGGTAGACGGCGAGCATCCGGGCCGCGTGCGCGACCGCCGTCTCCACCGCCAGGTGCGCCCGCTGCCGGGGGTCGGCGAACGTGTCGTCGAAGGCACCGGAGCGCCCACTGTCGATCCACAGGCCGCGTTCCAGGGGCAGCCGGACCAGCATCGGGATGCTCACCCCGTCGGCCTCGGGCAGGTGGAGGTCGCCCAGGCGCAGGGCCATGGGGATCTCCATGGGGACGCGGTAGGCGTGCCAGACCGGGTTGTCCCAGCGGGCGTAGGCCGCGGGGAGGGCCGGTTCGACGACGTCGGCCTCGGCGGCGAGCTGGGTGACGTCCCGGTCCAGGACCTCGCGGGCCTGGGCGACGAGCTGGGCGTGCCGGGCGCGGGCCGCGTCCCGGGCGGCGTCGCTCCCGCCGCCGATCCGGTTGCGCGGGTCGGACAGGGCCTGGTCGACCTCCTTCTCCCGGCGCGATTCGGCGAAGTCGACGGCGCTGCGGTACGCGGCGACACTGCGGGCCAGGTCCTCGAACATGCCCCAGACCTGGTTGTAGAGGCGCTCGTCCATGGACCAGCCGGTGGCGTCCCCCGCGACGGGGCGCGCGGGCTCGCCGGGTGCGGACGGGGGCGCGGCCGGCGGGGGCGCGGGGGGTGCCGCGTGCTGCCGGCGCGGGTGCCGGTAGTCGACGGGCCCGTCGGCGGAGGGCAGGGTCGGCGGTCCGGCGGTGGTCGACGGTCCGGCGGTGGTCGGCGGGTCCGCGGGGCCGGCTCCGAGCGGCGGCTGCGGTACGGGGTCGGCGGCCGGACGGGGTGCGGTGGCTCCGTGGTCGGGGCCGGGGGCCACGGGCCGGCGGGAGCGGTCGGTGTCGTCCGTACGGGGCGGGGGCGCGGCGACGGAGCGGGCGAGGCCGCCGGCCACGGCCTCCTGGATGTTCCCGGCGAGCCGGTGGGCCTCGGCCAGCCCCTGGTCGGCGAGGAGTTCGGCGAGGCCGCCCGCGTACCCCTGGCCGACGGCCCGTACCTTCCAGGCTCCCTGGCGTCGGTACAGCTCGACGGCGACGACGGCGGTCTCGCTCTCCAGACCGGTGAGGGTGTAGCTGGCGATCTCGGTGCCGTCGAGGCCGGTGACGGCGACGAAGGGTGCGGCGACGGCGCCGAAGCGGGCCGGGCCGCCCGCGTCGGGCAGGGCGAGCAGGACGCTGACGCGGTGCACGGTGTCCGGCAGGGCGTCGAGGTCCACGGCGAGGCGGTGGCCGGCGGCGGCCTGCCGGGAGACCTCCAGGCCGGGCATCGAGGGGGTGCCCGGATGGGCCACCCCGTCGATGCCCGGGACCCGGCCGTTCTCGTCGCCGACGGTGGCGCCCGCCACGACCGGCGTGCCGGCCGAGACCCGGATCTCCAGACGGGTCCGGGAAAGCGGGTGGTTCTGCCCCCGCACCAGCTCGGCCGTCATCGCCTGTTCCCCCTGTGCCCTTCGTGTCCTGCTCGTGCTGTGCGGGTGCCGCCCGCTCCCCCGCGCCGGGCAGGCGGCGGACGGGTCGTGCCTACAGGACCGGCAGGATGGCCGGCATCAGGTCCTGGAAGGTGCGGCCGTTGGCCGGGGTGCCGAGGGCGGTCATCGACCAGCCCTGGCCCGCGCGGTGCACCTTGGCCATGATCTGGGCCGTGACGGGGCCGCCGCCGGCCAGCGTGTAGCGGGCGAGTTCCTGTCCGTTGGTCTCGTCGACGAGACGGCAGAACGCGTTCTGCACCTCCTGGAAGGTCTGGCCCGTGAAGGAGTTCACGGTGAAGACGATCTGGTCGATGTGGACCGGCACGCGCTGGAGGTCGACGAGGATCGACTCGTCGTCGCCGCCCTGGCCGACGCCGCCGACGAGGTTGTCGCCGGTGTGGCGCACGGAGCCGTCGTCGCTCACCAGGTGGCGGAAGAAAACGACGTCGACCGGCTGCTTGTCCGCGAACAGGACGGCGGAGGCGTCCAGGTCGATCTCCCGGGTGCGCGAGCCGAACAGGCCGCGCCGGGGAGCCGCCTGCCAGCCGAGACCCATGCGCACCGACGTCAGGCTGCCGCCGTCGCTCTTCTGCAGACTGATGGCCTGACCCTTGGTCATGTTGACGGTCACGCGCTGATTCCCCTCTCGGACTTCCCCTGTTGCCGCGGCACCCGCGGTTGTCCAGAACCCTACGCAGGGCCACTGACAGCGCCCCACCCCGGACCCCGCTTTGTGTCGTTCTTGCAACACAGGGTGTGTCCGGGGTGGCCGGCGGGTCAGGCGAGGCCCGCCTCCCTCATCTGGCGCAGCTCCTTCTTCATCTCGGAGACCTCGTCGCGCAGGCGGGCCGCGATCTCGAACTGGAGGTCCGCGGCGGCGGCCCGCATCCGTGTGGTCAGTTCCTCGATCTGCTCGGCCAGCTCCGCGGCGGGCCGGTCGGTCGGCACGGTCTCCTTGACCCGGCCCCGGCCCCTGGTCTTCGTGGCCGTCTGCTGACCGCCGAGGGCGGGAACGGGTGCCTTGGGTGCCTTGCCGTCCAGGGACTGGCGGTAGCCGGAGCCGAGGAGTTGCTCGGTGTCGACGTCCTCGCGGGCGATCTGGGCGACGATGTCGTTGATCTTCTTGCGGAGCGGCTGCGGGTCGATGCCGTTCGCCCGGTTGAAGGCGATCTGCTTCTCACGGCGGCGGTTGGTCTCGTCGATGGCCTTCTCCATCGCGGGCGTGATCTTGTCCGCGTACATGTGGACCTGGCCGGAGACGTTGCGCGCGGCGCGGCCGATGGTCTGGATGAGGGAGGTGCCGGAGCGCAGGAAGCCCTCCTTGTCGGCGTCGAGGATCGCCACCAGGGAGACCTCGGGCAGGTCGAGGCCCTCGCGCAGGAGGTTGATGCCGACCAGCACGTCGTACTCGCCGGTGCGCAGTTCGCGCAGGAGTTCCACGCGGCGCAGGGTGTCGACGTCGCTGTGCAGGTAGCGGACCTGGATGCCGAGTTCGACGAAGTAGTCGGTGAGGTCCTCGGCCATCTTCTTGGTGAGGGTGGTGACGAGGACGCGCTCGTCCTTCTCGGTCCGCTCGCGGATCTCGTGCACCAGGTCGTCGATCTGGCCCTCGGTGGGCTTGACGACGACCTGCGGGTCGACGAGACCGGTCGGGCGGATGATCTGTTCCACGGCGCCGTCGGAGCGCGAGAGTTCGTAGGTGCCGGGGGTGGCCGACAGGTAGACGGCCTGGTCGACGCGCTCCTGGAACTCCTCCCACTTCAGCGGACGGTTGTCCAGCGCGGAGGGCAGCCGGAAGCCGTGGTCGACGAGGGTCCGCTTGCGCGAGGCGTCGCCCTCGTACATGGCGCCGATCTGTGGCACGGTGACGTGCGACTCGTCGATGACCAGCAGGAAGTCGTCCGGGAAGTAGTCCAGCAGGGTGTTCGGCGGGGAGCCGGGCGAGCGGCCGTCGAAGTGCATCGAGTAGTTCTCCACGCCGGAGCAGGAGCCGATCTGGCGGAGCATCTCGATGTCGTAGGTGGTGCGCATCCGCAGGCGCTGGGCCTCCAGGAGCTTGCCCTGCCTCTCCAGGTCGGCCAGGCGCTCGGCCAGCTCCTTCTCGATGTCGTTGACGGCCCGCTCCATACGCTCGGGGCCGGCCACGTAGTGGGAGGCGGGGAAGACGTAGAGCTGCTGGTCGTCGCTGACGATCTCGCCGGTGAGCGGGTGCAGCAAGGAGAGGGCCTCGATCTCGTCACCGAACATCTCGATGCGGACGGCCAGCTCCTCGTAGACCGGGAAGATCTCGATGGTGTCGCCGCGCACCCGGAAGGTGCCGCGGGTGAACGCCATGTCGTTGCGCGTGTACTGGATGTCGACGAAGCGGCGCAGCAGCTCGTCGCGGTCGAACTCGTCGCCGACCCGGAGCGGGACCATCCGGTCCACGTACTCCTGGGGTGTGCCGAGGCCGTAGATGCAGGAGACGGAGGCGACCACGACGACGTCGCGGCGGGTGAGCAGCGAGTTGGTGGCGGAGTGGCGCAGGCGCTCCACCTCCTCGTTGATCGAGGAGTCCTTCTCGATGTAGGTGTCCGACTGCGGGACGTACGCCTCGGGCTGGTAGTAGTCGTAGTACGAGACGAAGTACTCGACGGCGTTGTTCGGCAGCAGCTCGCGGAACTCGTTCGCCAACTGGGCGGCCAGTGTCTTGTTGGGTGCCATCACGAGGGTGGGCCGCTGGAGCTTCTCGATCATCCACGCGGTGGTGGCCGACTTGCCGGTGCCGGTCGCGCCGAGGAGCACGACGTCCTTCTCGCCTGCTTCGATGCGCCGGGCGAGTTCGGCGATGGCCGCGGGCTGGTCGCCACTCGGCTGGTAGGGGCTGACGACCTCGAAGGGCGCCACCGTGCGTTCGATCTGGGAAACGGGCCGCATGTTTCCACGGTACGACCCCGCACCGACAACGGGCCGCGGTCAGCGCTCGTGCGCCACGTGGGGGCGGCGTCGGGCGGGGGGACGGCGCGGATGACGCTGGACGCGGAATGCCTGGTGACGCGTGGTGCGGGCGGGGTGGGCGGGGACGCCGGGCCGGGGCTCGGCGGGGGGCTGGGCGGGCCGGCTCGTGACCATGAGCGGGTCGAACATCACCACGGCCGCGGCGAGCACGAGGAGGGCGAGCGGGCCGATCAGCATGGGGCCGAGGAGTTCGGCGGGCGTGCCTCCGGCGGGCCCGGCGCCGCCGTGGACGTGGACCCGGAGGGCGGCCATGCCGGTGTAGTGCGTGCCGGTGACCCCGAGGCCGAGCACCAGGCCGGCGCCCATGCTCCAGCGCAGGCCCCGGACCTGGCCGGCGGCCCACAGGGCAGCGGCGGAGGAGGCCATGGCGATGACGACCGAGAGGGCGACGGTGAACGTGTTGTAGTCCACCCGCCCCTCCAGGCTCATTCCGGCCATGCCCAGGTAGTGCATGGAGGCGATGCCGAGCCCGGTGACGGTGCCGCCGGTGAACAGGGCCGCGCCGCGGGCGCCCCGGTAGCCGACGATGAAGATCCCCACGCCCACCATGACGATGGCGACGGCCAGGCTGGCGAAGGTCATCGCCCAGTCGTAGCGGATCGGGGTGTCCTCGACGGTGAACCCGGTCATCGCGACGAAGTGCATGGTCCATATCCCGGAGCCGATCGCGGCGGAGCCGAGGGCGAGCCACCAGGGGCGTCCGGAGCGGGTGACCAGCATCGACCGGGTGGTGCAGCGCAGACCGAGGGCGCTGCCCAGGCAGGCCATGAGGTAGGCCACCAGCGGGGTGACGATCTCGTAGCCGAATCCCTCGACCGTGTGGTGCATGCGCGGCTGCCCCTCCGCCCTCGTGCGTCCTGGAACGCTGTGCTGTGCGAGACCCCTCCCAGGTCCGCGTGACGGTCAGGGTTGGGCCAGAGGCTACGGCCCTCACCGGAATGGCCGAACGATTCTCCGGCAAAGAATCACGCCCTTGACCCAGTTGTGCAGCCCTCGTGATCGGAGATGAGCGACTCCATTCAGCACATGGCCATCCCGCCACCCCTTAATGTTGACCGCCTGCTGTCACAGTGGTGCTGTCCGTGATCGACAGACGCGAGGAGTACGCATGCACGCGCGCGCAGCCGCCGTCACGACCACCGCGCTGGTGACGGTCGCCCTGCTGGCCCCCGTCTCGCACGCCCTGACCGGCCCCGGCGACGACACGCCCACGGTCGTCGCCCACCGGGGCGCCTCCGCGTACGCGCCGGAGAACACCCTGGCCGCCGTCGACAAGGCCGCCGAGCTGGGCATCCGCTGGGTGGAGAACGACGTACAGCGCACCAAGGACGGCGAACTCGTCGTCATCCACGACGACAGCCTCGCGCGCACCACCGACGTCGAGGAGGTCTTCCCCGACCGCGCCCCCTGGAAGGTGAAGGACTTCACCTCCGCGGAGATCGCGCGACTGGACGCCGGCAGTTGGTTCGGCGCGCAGTACGCGGGCGCGCGCGTGCCGACGCTCAGGCAGTACGTGCACCGGGTGGAGCGCCACCATCAGAGGCTGCTGCTGGAACTGAAGAGTCCGGAGCTGTATCCGGGCATCGAGCGGGAGACCCTCAAGGTGCTCTCCAACGAGGGCTGGCTCGACCGCCGGCACGTGGACGGCCGGCTGATCGTGCAGAGCTTCAGCGCGGACAGCGTGCGCACCGTCCACGAGCTGAAGCCGGCCGTCAAGACCGGGTTCCTCGGCGCCCCGGCCACGTCCGAGCTGCCCGGCTACGCCGAGTTCGCCGATCAGATCAACCCCTCGCACGGCTCCCTCACCGCCGCGTACGTCTCCGCCGTCCGGTCCCTGACCGGGCCGCACGGCCGGCCGATGGAGGTCTTCGTCTGGACGGTCGACGACGCGGAGACCGCCCGCCGGGTCGCCGGGCACGGCGTCGACGGGATCATCACCAACAAGCCCGACGTGGTGCGGGACGCCGTACGGACGGCGGTGCCGGCCGGCCGGTGACCCGGGCGGGGCCGTCGGGCCCCGGGCGTTGTCGGTGGCGGGCCGTACCGTGGTGCGCATGGACAGCCATGGGCAGTGCCAGCAGCAGGTCGACTGGGCCGTCGTCGGCACCGGCATCGGCCCCCTGCTGCTGGCCACGACCGGCAAGGGCCTGGTCAACGTCGTGTTCCACGCCACGGACGCGGTGCGGGACCGCGCGCTGGACCGGCTGGCGTCCCGGCTGGGCGCCCGCCTGGTCGAGGCGCCCGGCTCCCCGCGGCTGGCGGAGGCGATACGGCAGGTGGAGGCGTACCTGGCGGGCGAGCGGCACGACTTCGACCTGCCGCTGGACTGGTCGCTGATATCGGGGTTCAACCGGGAGGTGCTGCGGGAGCTGGCCGCCGGTGTCCCCTATGGCTCGGTCGTCGGCTACGGCGATCTCGCCGGGCGGGTGGGGCAGCCGGGCGCGGCGCAGGCCGTGGGCATGGCGATGGGCGCCAACCCGCTGCCGGTCGTCGTGCCGTGCCACCGGGTCGTCGAGAGGGACGGCGGCATCGGCGGGTTCGGCGGCGGGGTGGAGACCAAGCGGCGGCTGCTCGCGCTGGAGGGCGTGCTGCCCGAGCCCCTGTTCTGACGGGCGGAGCGCCCACGGCTCCCGCCTACGCGTAGTGCCGGGCCTCGAAGACGTTCCCGTCGGGGTCCTGGAAGTAGAAGCCGCGCCGGGCCGGGCCGCGGGCGCCGTAGGCGTCGTGGGTGTAGCCGGTGACGGGGACCGACCGCTCCTCCAGCCGGGCACGCAGGGCGTCGAAGCCGTGCTCGGTCAGAGCCAGGCACACGTGGTTGACCGGGTGTCCGGCGGCGTCGGCGGCGCCGGGCAGCATCCCCATGCCTTCGGCCATCGTCAGCGGCGCCAGGTCGATGATCGTCTCCTCGTTGACGCGCACGGAGGGGAAGCTCACCGCGCCCTCGGTGTACTCGGCGACGCGCAGGGGCTCCAGACCGACGGCCTTCTCGTAGAAGTCGGCGGCGGCGACCGGGTCGCGCACCCACAGGACGACGTGGTCGAGACGTGTCGTGTTGTCCGTCATGGCTCCCAGGCTGGTCGCGAGCGGGGAGCGGCGCAAGAGGCCGGGGCGGGCCGGGGCCGGGGCCTGTGCCGGCGCGTGGGGCGTCCGGGCTCTCGTGGTTCTGCCGGGGCCGGCGGGGGCCGGTCACGGGGTTTGGCGCCGGGGCCGGCCCGCCAGGGATGAGGGGGAGCCGACGGACGCCGACGGGCAGGAGGCAGACGCGTGGTGCTGATGGTGTCGGAAGAGGTACGGGAGACGGTCGACGCACACCGTCCCGTGGTGGCCCTGGAGTCCACGATCATCGCGCACGGACTGCCGCGCCCGCGCAATCTCGCGGTCGCGCGCGAGCTGGAGGAGACGGTACGGCGGGAGGGCGCCGTACCGGCGACGATCGCCGTACTGGACGGCAGACCGCATGTGGGGCTCGATCCGGCACAACTGGAGCGGATCGCGTACGAGGACGGCATCCGCAAGCTGGGCCACCGCGATCTGCCCCTGGCGGTGGCCGCCGGGGACAGCGGCGCGACCACGGTCTCGGCGACCGCCCTGCTGGCGGCCCGCGCGGGCGTGCGGGTGTTCGCGACCGGCGGACTCGGCGGGGTGCACCGGCAGTGGACCGTGACGCAGGACGAGTCGGCCGACCTCGGCCTGCTGGCGCGCACCCGCGTCACGGTGGTGTGCGCCGGTGTGAAGTCGATCCTGGACGTGGCGGCGACGCTCCAACGGCTGGAGACGCTGGGCGTCGCGGTGGCGGGGTACGGCACGGACCGCTTCCCCGGCTTCTACCTGTCCGACTCGGGACATCCGGTCGACTGGACGCTGGACACCCCGGAGCAGGTGGCCGAGGTCATGCGGGCGCAGGACGCGCTGGGCGGTGCGCGGTCGGCGCTGGTCGTCGCCAACCCGGTCCCCGAGGCGGAGCAGCTCGATCCGGACCTCCACGCGCGCGTGCTCGCCGACGCGCTGCGGGCGTGCGAACGGGAGGGTGTCACCGGCCAGGCGGTCACGCCCTTCCTCCTCGCCCATCTGGTGCGCCACACCGACGGTGCCTCGCTGAGCGCGAACCTGGCCGCCGTGCGGGGCAACGTGCGGCTGGCGGGGCGTGTCGCGGCGGCCTGGGCCGGGCCGTGACCGCCGGGCCGGGCGGGGCGCTGCTGGTCGTCGGGGACGTGATCACGGATGTCGTGGCCCGGCACCGGGGGCCGCTGGCCGTGGGCACGGACACGGCCGCCTCGATCCTGCGGCTGCCCGGCGGCGCGGGCGCCAACGTGGCCTGCTGGGCGGCGTACTCCGGGCGCGGGGACGTACGGCTGCTGGGGCGGGTCGGCGCGGACGAGGCACGCCGGCACGCGCGGGAGCTGGAGGCGCACGGGGTGCGCCCCTTGCTGGCCGTCGACGCCGAGGCGCCGACGGGGACGGTGATCTGCCTGGTCGACGCGGGGGCCGGGGCGGAGCGGACGTTCCTGGCGGACAGCGGGGCGTCGCTGCGGCTCGGCCCCGGCGACTGGTCGGAGGCGCTGCTCGACGGTGTGGCCCGGCTGCATCTGTCGGGGTACCTCCTGTTCTCCGCGTCGAGCCGTGCCCTGGTGGCGGACGCTCTGGCCGGGGCGCACGCGCGCGGGGTGCCGGTCAGTCTCGATCCGGCGTCGGCGGGCTTCCTCACGGAGCTGGGTTCCGACCGCTTTCTGAGCCTGGTGGGGGCGGTGGACGTCCTGCTGCCCAGCGATGGCGAGGCGTGCCTGCTCACCGGCCGGTCCGACGCGGCCGAGGCGGCGGCCGAGCTGAGCCGGCACGTTCCGCTGGTCGTGGTCACGCGGGGTGCCCAGGGGGCGCTGGTGGCCCGCTCCGGCGCGGTGTGCGCGCGGGTGCCCGCCGTTCCCGCCGTCGCCCGGGACAGCACGGGCGCGGGTGACGCCTTCACGGGGGCGTTCCTCGCCGCGCTGCTCGCTGGGGCGGGGGCCGAGGAGGCTGCGGCGGAGGGCTGCCGGGCAGGGGCGCTGGCCGTCGCCCGGGTGGGCGGACGGCCCCCTGCGGGAGGGGAGCGCCGGGAGACCGTGGGGACGGCGGAGTGAGCGCCCGGGGCGGCCCGGGTGGTGGGGATGGGGAAGGCGGTCCCCCGGTGGCGTGGCGCTGCGGGCGGCTGGGGCCCGGGGCGCGCGGGCGGCGGGTAGCAGGCAGCGGGCGGCAGGCGGCAGGCAGGGCTTGCGGCAGGTGACAGGCGGTGGGCCGCTACCCCTTCCGCCCCCAGGCGGAGATCATCGGGGCGGTCGCCAGGTCCATGGTGCCGGTGGCGACGTTGGCGAGGTGGCGGTCGATGTCCTCGTGGGTCGCCAGTCCCGCCGCGACGAGCTGATCGCGGATCTGCCGGACCGTGGCGCTCTCCAGGGCCGTGCAGGCGGGTGAGGTCACCGGGAAGTAGGCGTCGGCCTCCACCCCGAGCAGCCCGGCCTCCCGTAGCAGCCTCGGGAGCCGGCGGCCGTAGGCGAGGTCGGCGCCGCGCTCGGCGAGCAGGTGGCGAAAGCCGCGCCGCAGCCGGTTCGCCAGTTCCTCCGCGGGCCCGTGCTCGTCGGGGCAGAGCAGGGGCTGCAAGGAGGGGTCGGCATCCTCGACCAGCAGGTGCCCGCCGGGGCGCAGCGCCTGGATCATGGAGCGCAACGCCCGTTCGCGGTCGGGGACATGGACCAGGACGAGCCGGGCGTGCACCAGGTCGAAGCCGTCCTCCGGGAGGTCCTCCGCGCCCACGTCGTGCACCCGCACCTCGACGGGCGGCCGGCCGGCCGGGGCGACGTGCGTGGTGTCGATGTCGGTCGCCAGGACGCGGCCGGCCGGTCCCACCTTCGCGGCCAGCCAGGACACCACGGAGGTGCCTCCCGCACCGACTTCCCAGTAGCGCCGGTCCGGTCCGGCGCCGAGCGCTTCGAGGTGACGGAACGTGATGGGGTCGAAGAGGGTGGCGAAGGCGTCGAAGCGCTCCGCCGCCTCGGCCCGCCGGTTGTCGAGGAGGTACCCGTCGGCTCGCGTCATGCGGGGATCATCCCAGTTACCGATGGTTCTCCACAGCCGGGAACCAAGCGGAATTCCCCCTTTCCACAGGCCCGGACGGGGATCGGGGCGACCTGGCAGACTGACGAGTCAGGCGCGGGAGGCACGGCGCGAGGGGACCCACGCAAGGAGTACGCGGATGCCGATGGCCGGCAATGTACGGAGAGTCACGCAGCTCGGGCGGGTCAGGGGGCTGCGCGGGGTGGCACGGCTGACCCGTCGGCGTCCCCCCGTCGACCTGAGTCATCACGCCCGCTCGCCCCTCGGTTCCTCGGTGGTGGACTGCGTGGTCTACCGCGACGGGGTACGGGTCCACGACGGCGGCGGCGACCCCGCCGAGGCCGTGGAGCGGATGCGGCACAAGGGCTCCGGGTTCCTCTGGCTGGGCCTGCACGAGCCGACGGACGAGGAGTTCGCGGGCATCGCGGACTTGTTCCACCTGCATCCGCTGGCGGTCGAGGACGCGGTGGAGGCGCACCAGCGCCCGAAGGTGGAGCGGTACGGGGAGACGCTCTTCGCGGTGTTCAAGACGGTCCGCCACGTCGAGCGGGAGGAGTTCGCGGCGGGCGGGGAGGTGGTGAGCACCGGCGAGATCATGGTGTTCGCCGGCGAGGACTTCGTGGTCACGGTGCGGCACGGCCGGCACGGCTCGCTGGGACCGGTGCGTGAGCATCTGGAATCCCAGCCCGCGCGGCTCGCGAAGGGGCCGTCCGCGGTGCTGCACGGGATCGCGGACCACGTGGTCGACGACATCCTGCACGTCATCGAGGAGCTGGAGGCGGACATCGAGCAGATCGAGGCGGAGGTCTTCGCGGAGAACGGGACCCGGGTCGAGCCGGGCAGGATCTATCCGCTCAAGCGGGAACTCCTGGAGCTGAGACGGGCGGTGGTCCCGCTGGGGCACCCGCTGCACCTGCTGGCGGCGCGGCCCTACCCGGTGGTGGCGGCGGAGATACGGCCCTACTTCCGCGACGTGTCCGACCACGTGTCGCGGGCCACCGAGCAGATATCCGCCTTCGACGATCTGCTCAACTCGATCCTCCAGGCACACCTCGCCCGGATCAGGGTCGCGCAGAACGAGGACCTGCGGAAGATCACCGCCTGGGCGGCGATCGTCGCGGTGCCCACCATGGTCTGCGGGGTGTACGGGATGAACTTCGACCCCATGCCGGAACTGCCCTGGCGGTACGGGTACGGCCTCGCCCTCGGCGTGATCGCCGCCGCCTGCCTGACACTGCACCGCGGCTTCAAGCGCAACGGCTGGCTCTGACCGGCCGACGGGTCCGCCCACACCGGGCACCTCACCGACGGGACCGCCTCGCTCCCCCGGCCCCGCCACCGTGCCGCCGGACCCGTCCCGTGGGCGCCGCGCTGCCGGGTCCGTACCGCGGGAACCGCCGGGCCCGGCGCCGCCTCAGGGCCGGGCAGGGCATGGCTCAGCCGTTCCACGCCGGACGGCGGGGGTCGTCGGCGCGCACCAGGACGTCGGCGGTGCCGGAGGGGTCGGCCTCCCGTTCGTAGCGTTCGAAGGCGGGCAGGGTCCAGTGTTCGCCGTCGGGCGTGCGGCGGCGCAGGGCGGCCGGGGTGAGGAGGAGATGCACGCTCAGGTCGAAGGGGAACCAGTGACGCAGCAGGAGGGGACCGTGCAGCAGCAGAACGCCTCCCGGCGGGAGGTGGGTGTAGGGGCTCCGGGTGGCGCGGTCGGTGACCGGGTCCCACAGGTCCGGCAGCACCCGCCCGCTCTCGCCCGGCTGGAGGGGATCGAAGACCTCGCGCCACAGGGCGCCGGTGTCGTACCAGCCGTCGTAGTAGGCGTCGACGTCCTGGTGGCCGTACTCCAGGCGGACCGAGGCGGGGCGCAGGAAGCCGTCCGCGCCGACGACGAGGCTGGGGCGTCCGCGCAGCCGCAGCGCCTCGGCGACCCGTTCGGCGAGGTCGCCGGGGCGGGCGGCGGGGGCGCCGTCGACGGCGACGCGGCGCCAGGGGGCGGCGTCGGCCGGCTCCAGGTCGAGCAGCCTGTCGGCGAGGCGGTCGCCGAGCCGGTCCCAGGTGATCGCTTCCAGTCGCACAGGCCCATGATGCGCCGTCCCCCGGACCGGCTGCCCGGAGGGCCGCGCACGGTCGCCCGCCGTCGCCGGGGCGTGCCGTTCATCCGGGGTCCGGCGCGGACCGGCCGGGCGGCCGACGGACGCCCTGATCCGTGCCGGTCGGGCGACCACCACCATGAGGCGCCCCCGAGTGCCGACGGTGGGAGACCCGCGAGGGCCGATGGCGGCGGACCCACGGATGCCAAGGGCGGCAGGCCCACGGGCACCGAGGGAGCCGGGTCCGCGAGGGCCGGTGCCGGCAGGCGCACGGGCGCCAAGCGAGCCGAGCCCCCGAGAGCCGGTGCCGGCGGGCCCACGGGCGCCGAGGGAGCCGCGGTCGCGAGGGCCCGTGGTCGGGTATTCGTGCCGCTGTCCTGCGGCGATGCGGCCGGGACGGCCCCGTCCCGCGTCCTGCGGGCCGGGCCGGACGGACGTATCGTGGCCGCAGGAGCGCCGCACGCCGACGCACGGCCTGCCATCCGCGCACGCAAGGGAGACGGCCATGGCCGATCCCCAGGGATTCATGAGCACCCCCCGCGAGGAGTGGCCCCGCAGACCTCCCGGGGAGCGCGTCCGGGACTGGCACGAAGTGTACGTACCGGGTGCGCTGCTGCCCCTCGTCGGCCGGCAGGCCGGCCGCTGCATGGACTGTGGCATCCCCTTCTGTCACGACGCCTGCCCGCTGGGCAACCTGATCCCGGAATGGAACGTCCTGGTCGCCCGGGGCGACTGGCGGGCGGCGAGCGAGCGGCTGCACGCGACGAACAACTTCCCGGAGTTCACGGGCCGGTTGTGTCCGGCACCCTGCGAGACGGGGTGTGTGCTGGCCATCAACCAGCCGGCGGTCACCATCAAGAACGTCGAGTGCGCGATCGCCGACAAGGCGTGGGAGGAGGGCTTCCTGCCCCCGCGTCCGCCGGACCGGCTCACCGGTCAGAGGGTGGCGGTGATCGGCTCGGGTCCCGCCGGGCTGGCGGCGGCCCAGCAGCTCACCCGGGCCGGGCACACGGTCGTCGTCTACGAGCGGGCGGACCGGCTCGGCGGCCTGATGCGGTACGGGATACCCGCGTTCAAGATGGAGAAGCACCAACTGGACCGGCGCATCGGCCAGATGCGGGACGAGGGCACCGTGTTCCGTACGTCGACGGAGATCGGGCGGGACGTCGACGCCGCCGGGCTGCGGGCTTGCAACGACGCGGTGCTGATCGCCACCGGCGCCGCCGCCTGGCGGGAACTGGACGTGCCGGGGCGGGAGTTGGCCGGGGTCCACCAGGCGATGGAGTACCTGCCGCTGGCCAACCGGGTGTGCGAGGGCGACCTGGATGTGTCCCCGCTGTCGGCGGCCGGGAAGCACGTGGTGATCGTCGGCGGTGGTGACACGGGCGCGGACTGCCTCGGCACGGTGGTGCGCGAGGGGCCCGCCTCCGTGACCCAACTGGACATCTACGGACGGCCGGGCGCCTACCGCGACCAGGGGGCCGAGCCGTGGCCGACGTATCCGAAGGTGTACCGGCTCTCGGTCGCGCACGAGGAGGCGGAGCACCTGCGGTCGGCTCCGGAGGCGGACGCGGACGCGCGTCTGTTCGCGGCGTCGGCACTGCGTCTCACCGGGGATGCCCGGGGGCACGTGCGGGAGATACGGCTGGTGGGGGTGGACGCGGCACGGCGTCCGGTGCCGGGGACCGAGCGGACGCTCCCCGCCGATCTGGTGCTGCTCGCGCTGGGCTTCTCGGGGCCGGACCGCGGCGACGGCTTGATCGACCGGCTGGGGCCGGCGCTGGACCCGCGCGGGACGATCGCCCGCGACGAGGACTTCGAGACCAACGTCCCCGGCGTGTTCGCCGCCGGGGACGCCGCTCGCGGGCAGTCGCTCATCGTGTGGGCGATCGCCGAGGGACGGGCGGTGGCGGCGGCCGTCGACCGCCGTCTGACGGGCGGGGACTCGCGGCTGCCGGCACCCATCGGCCCCTCGGACCGTCCGATGACGGCCTGAGGCTTCCCCCGCTCCCCCTCCTCCGGCCCCACGCCCACCGGCCGCGCCCCGTCCCGGGCCGCCGCCGAGCGCCCCGCGCACCCCGACGTACGGGTCCGCGGCCGGGAAGGCCGGGTCCCGGCACGGCGGGGCGTCGGGGGGTCTGCGGAGGCCGGAGGGTCGGGGAACGGGCGGTGATCACCTCCCGGCGTTCCCCCGCCCTCCCGGTGAGGGAAGGCGGCGGAGCGACGGAACGGAACGGGGGGACGGGAGGGAAGCGGGTGGACCGGGACCGAAGGAGAAGGAGAGGGAGAAGGGACGGAAACGGTGTTACGTCAAGAAAAGCTGCTCAAAAAACAAGGCTTAACAGGGCGCGCGTTTCAGGAGAGCAGGAAATCCGCCTCTCCGGCCTTGGCTCCTTGGATGAACGCCGTCATCTCGGCGGAGGTGTAGATCAGCGCGGGTCCGTCGGGGTCGGTGGACTGCCGTACCGCGATGCGGCCGTCGGAGAGCTTCATCGCCTCCAGGCAGTTGCCTCCGTTCCCGCCGCTCCACGGCTTGTGCCAGCCCTCGCTTCCCAGCTCGCGTGCCGGCATGCCGTTGTATATCCGCTGACCGCGCGTCCTCGGGGAACGCTGGGTCGTGATCTGGTTCATTCACAGCTCCTTGCGGAGATCCCGGAGGATCTCCTTCGTGCGATGTGCCGTGGCGGCCTGCGCCGCCATGCGGTCCATGACCTCGAGGTGAGTGGCCACCTCGGCGCGCGCGTCCAGGTAGACGGCGCCGGTCAGGTACTCGCTGTAGACCATGTCCGGGAGTTCCGGCACGGCGAATCGGAACAGCACGAAGGGCCCGTACGTGCCGGGGTGCGGCCCGTTGGCGAACGGGGCCACCTGAAGCGTCACGTTGGGCAGCTTCGTGGCGTCGAGCAGTTTGTCGATCTGGGCCCGCATCACCTCCGGGTCGCCGACCGGCCGGCGCAGCGCGGTCTCGTCCATGACGGCCCAGAGCCTGGGCGCGTCCTTGCGGGCCAGGAGTTCCTGACGCCGCATGCGCAGGTCGACGTGGCGCTCGATGTCCTCGGGCCGGGTCTGGCCTACGGCACCGGAGCGGAGCACCCCGCGCGCGTAGTCCTCGGTCTGGAGCAGGCCGGGGACGAAGTGGGGCTCGTAGGAGCGGATGAGGGCGGCGGCGCCCTCCAGGCTGACGTACATCGAGAACCAGCCGGGGAGGATGTCGTGGAAGCGCTGCCACCACCCGGGCTTGTTGGCGTCCTCGGCCAGCCGGACGAAGGCGACGGCCTCGTCGTCGGCGACGCCGTACGCCTTCAGCAGGAGCTGGAGGTACGGGATCTTGAGCGCGACCTCGGCCATCTCCATGCGGCGGACCGTCGCCGGGGCGACGTGCAGGATGCGGGCGGCCTCCTCGCGTTTGAGGCCCGCGCGTTCCCGCAGGTCCAGCAGGCGCCGGCCGAGGACGACCTGGCCGACCGTCGGCGCGGATCTGGGCTCGCTCACCCGCCCCACCTCCCGAAGAGTGCTGAAAGTCCTGTGATCACGGTTCGTGCGGGTCCGGCCGCGGTGTGCGGACAGCCCTGCGGCGCCATTCGAAGACCTTTTCGAATCTCCGGGTGGATGTTCGATGGTCTGAAGTGGCGCCGCTCGACGTGCTGTTGCGAGCAGTGTGCCATGTCCGTCCAGACCGTCACACAGCACTCTGCAATTTTCAGAGTGACACTTGCCAAGTGTTCACGGCGGGGCGATAGTGGCAAGCGTGATTCCGTCCCCGCCTTTAGGAACAGACGCCACCGCGGGCCGCCTGGGCCGTGGCGCGGCTCTGGCAGCCGGCCCCTCGGGGGCCATGGCCGCCGAGCGCCGGTTCCGTTTCGAGCTGGCCGCACACCCAGGCTCTCCCGCGCAGGCCAGACGCCTGACAAGAGCCCGGTTGACCGGCTGGTCGGTGTGCGAGGACATCTGTGACACCGCGGCCCTGGTCATCTCCGAGCTGGTGACGAACGCGATCGTGCACACCGCGAGCCGCCACATAGTGTGCGAGCTGCACGACGGTGCCGATCTCGTCCGGATAGCCGTCCGCGACGAGGGCTGCGCGCCGGGTCAGCCGCATCCGTCGGCCGACCAGCAGCCCGAGGACGAGCACGGCCGGGGTCTCCTGCTCGTCGACGCCCTGTGCGGGGCATGGGGCGCGCACGAGCACGGTCCGGGCCTGCTGGTCTGGGCCGAGCTGCCGTACAAGGACGACACGCCGCGTGACGGCTCCGAGCCGCGGAACGATCTGGGCTGGGGCGCGCGTCCGAAGCCCGGCCCGGCCGACGGTACGGAGAACGGGGGCACCGCGGAGGGCCGCCGCCGGACGCCGCCTCCCGGGACGGGGGCCCCGTGGCGATGAGTACGGCGTCGGGCGGCCGTCCGCTCGGCCTGGACACTCTGGTCCGGCTGCAACGCGGCCGGCGCGCACCCGCGGCACCCCGCCGGCTGCCCGTGCCGGACGGCATGACGGCCCCGCTGGGCTGCGACGCGGTGGCGGTGCCCGCTCGGTTCGGTCCCCTGGTGATGCCGCGGCTGCCGCGGGTCGGGTGCGTCTACGCCGACGAGGCGCACTGGTGGTGGATCGTCCCGTCCGATTCCGACTACGCGCTGGAGTGGCCCGCGCCCGCCCGGTACGCCACCGGCGCGGTCGTCCCCGACACACCGGCCGTGCCCGGCCTGATCCACCGGCCGGACGACACGGTTCCGTACACCCCGCCGATCCCGCTCTACCTGGCGCTGTGCCGGCTGACCGGGACGACGCCGACGTGGTCGCGTCCGGTGAGCGCCTGACCGACATGCCGTAGGGGGCGGCAGGGGGATCTCTCGGGTATGCGGAGCGGCGGGAGACCGACACGCCCGGGACCGTGAACAGGCGCCACAGGGCGACACGGCACGCGGAGCCGCGACGGCGTGTCGGCACACCGCCGACACGCGCGAATCAGGCGGCGGCGTCGCCGGCCGCCTCGCCACCACCGCGGACGACGACCAGGAACATGTCCGACGCGAGGTCCATCACGACCTCGGCGGGCAGGCCCTCCTGACGCCGCGCGTGGGCGAACTCCTCCGCCGGCCAGGACCCGCGCGGCCCGCCGGCGGGAAAGCGTTCGAGCACCCTCCGCCCGTTCACCCGGCACCTCCCTGTAGCGCTGTACTCGTAGAGTTAAACGCCCATCAGGGAGGGAACGTCTCGTGACGTGACGGGACTGAGACATACCCGACACCCGTTCACCGCACAGCGCGTTCAGTACGTCACCCACCGCTCCTCTCGCTCACACGGTGTAGCACCCCCGCGGGTCGGCACGCGAAACGATCTCGGGGAGCGACAGGGGTTCCTCCTGTGCGACGGCCCGTCAGCGGCAGTGACCGACGGGCCGACGGGAAGAACGGACCCCACGCCGTCGTGCCGGCACAGGAGCTCCACCGCGGACAGCCTCCGGCCTCACCGGTCAGGACATGTCACGGGCCGGGAAGTGAGTCAGCCGCTCCGCTTCCGTCGGGGTCCGGATAAGGATCTCCGGGTCGGAGGTCAGACCGGTCGTCAGTGCGTCGACGGCGTCCGCCAGGCCGGCTCGGGCGAGGAGCCCCTTCTCCTTGGTCACCCACTCCCCGCGTGCGGCGAGGACGGCGTGGGCGGTCTGTGCCGCGGCGAGCACCAGGGCGCCCGCGACCTGGGTGACGGCGCCCCGGGGAGCGTGGCCCGCCTTGGCGTGGGCGAGGGTGGCGGTGGCCATGCCGTGCCGGCGCTCGGGGGCGGTGGCACGCAGGGCGTCCGGGTAGGCGGGGCGCGGGAGCGTGCCGCGCGGTACCTCGTTGACGGCGAGTTCGGCGACCGGCAGAGGCGACCGGCAGACAGGTGGGGATGCCGGCCAGGTGGAACGTGAGCGGCCCGCCTCGGCGTTGGCCCGTCACGCTCCCCCGTTGAAGACACCGCCGCCCCAGGAGCCGATCTCGCCGACCTCTCCGGGCCGGCCGAGGGCGCGTACGCCGGCCGGGTCGAAGGCGCCCCGGTTAGTCGGCGGCGGCAGCGAGCGCCGTACGGAGAAGGCCGGTCAGGTGGTGGGGCGCGCGTAGGTGTCCGTCGCTCGCAGCAGGGCGTCGTCGCCGACGGCGCCTGCGTCGTGTCCGGCCTCGTCGACGATCACCAGGCGGCTGCCGGGCCAGGCGTGGTGGAGCCGCCAGACGATGCCGAGCAGGTTGCCGAAGTCGAGGCTGCCCTGCACGAGGGTGCCGGGGACGCCCTCCAGCAGGTGGGCGTCGCGCAGGACCACGCCCTGGTCGCCGCCCTCGCCGAGGAAGTGGTCGTGGGCCCAGTAGTGCGTGACGGTGCGGGCGAAGCCGAGGCGGAACTCCGGGTCCTCGTACCGGGCGACCGAGCCGGGCGGCGCGGGGATGGTCGCGGTCTCCCAGTCGGTCCACGCCCGCGCGGCACGGGCCCGGACCCGCGGGTCGGGCGACTCCAGCAGGCGGTGGTAGGCGGCGACCGGGTCCTCGCGCTCGCCCTCGGGCAGCTCGGCCAGGAACCGTTCGTGGGCCGCCGGGAAGATCTTGCCCAGTCCGCGGGTCAGCAGTTCCACCTCGGCGCGGGAGCCGGTGGCGACGCCGGTCAGCACCAGTTCGGAGACGACGCCGGGGTGGGTCTGCGCGTACCGCAGCGCGAGCACGGACCCCCAGGACACGCCCCACACCAGCCACCGTTCGATGCCCAGGTGCCCGCGCAGCCGCTCCAGGTCGGCCATCACGTGGGCGGTCGTGTTGACGCTCATGTCGGTGTCGTGGTCGCTCGCGCGGGGCCGCGACCGTCCGGCGCCGCGCTGGTCGAGCAGCACGATCCGGTAGGCGGCGGGGTCGAAGTACCGCCGGTGGTTGGCGCTGGTGCCCGAACCGGGGCCGCCGTGCAGGACCACGGCCGGTTTGCCGTCCGGGTTTCCGCAGGTCTCCCAGTACACCCGGTTGCCGTCGCCGACGTCGAGGAGGCCGTGGTCGTACGGCTCGATCGGTGGATGAAGGCCCATCGGGGCACCCTAGCGCCGCGGGCCCGGACCGCTCATCGGATTTCCGCGGTGCCGCTCTCGTCCGTCGTGGGCAGGCCGGCGGCGCCGGCCGCGGTGCGCAGGACGTCGCGGAGCATGTCGGGGGTGAGACGGCCGGTGAAGGTGTTGCGCTGGCTGACGTGGTAGCAGCCGAAGAGGTGCAGGGGCTCCTCGTCGGGGGCGTCCAGCAGGACGTGCGCGCCGTGTCCGAAGGCCGGCCGGGGCCGGGGCACGGTCCAGCCGGCCGCCGTGAACACGGGCAGCGTGGCCTGCCAGCCGAAGGCGCCGAGCACCACCACGGCCCGCAGGGTCGGCCGGAGCAGCCCCAGTTCCCGGACCAGCCAGGGCCGGCAGGTGTCGCGTTCGGCGGGCGTCGGCTTGTTGGCGGGCGGGGCGCAGTGCACGGGCGAGGTGACGCGTACGCCGTGCAGCGCCAGGCCGTCGTCGGCGGTCACGGAGGTGGGCTGCGAGGCGAGGCCCAGCTCGTACAGCACCCGGTACAGGACATCGCCGGAGCGGTCGCCGGTGAACATCCGGCCCGTACGGTTGCCGCCGTGGGCGGCGGGGGCGAGGCCGATGATCAGCAGGCGTGCGTCCGGCGGGCCGAAGCCCGGCACCGGGCGGCCCCAGTACGTCCAGTCGGCGAAGGCCGGCCGTCTGGTCCGGGCCACCTCCTCCCGCCAGGCGACCAGCCGTGGACAGGCACGGCACCCCGTGATCCGCCGGTCGAGTCGGGCGAGGCCGCTGGTCTCCATGCCTCCACGGTAGGACGCGGGTGGGACGGGCCGCCCGCCGGTGCCGGTAGCGTCGGGTGCCATCCTTGTCGCCCCGCCCCGCCCCCGCCCCTCCCCCCTCCGGGACCCGGCGTGGCATGACCGCCACGACGGCCCTGGCGGCGCGAGCGAGGCGGCAGGAAAGCCGCTCCCGTGTGCGGGGCCGGACGGCTAAGGTCGGAGCATGGCTTCCGAGCATGACGAGGGCGGGCGCGACGCCGGTGCCCCCGGCGGGGAGACCCCCGATCCGAAGACGACCACCGCCGTCGCCGCCGCCGAGGCGGCCCGGCCGCAGCACGGCGAGACCGTCCGCGTCGACAGTTGGATCTGGGCCGTCCGCCTGATCAAGACGCGTTCGCTCGGCGCGACCGCCTGCCGGGGCGGCCACGTCCGGGTGAACGGGGAGCGCGTCAAGCCCGCGTACGCCCTGCGCGTCGGTGACGAGGTGCGCCTGCGGCACGACGGTCGGGAGCGGGTCGTCGTCGTGAAGCGGCTGATCCGCAAGCGGGTCGGCGCCCCCGTCGCCGTCCAGTGCTACCTCGACAACTCCCCGCCGCCCCCGCCCCGGGAGGCCGTCGCCCCGGCCGGTATCCGGGACCGCGGCACGGGACGCCCCACCAAGCGCGACCGCCGGGAGATGGAGCGCCTGCGCGGACTGCACGCCCCCGGCCACCCGGAAGGGCACTGACTCCACGGCGCCGGGCACGGCCGCCCGCACCCGCCTCCATCCGCTGAGCCGGGCCGGTCAGGTCAGGTCATCGGCACCGCCCGCACCCAGGTCTCGTCGTCGGTCAGATACCGGTCCACGCGCAGCCCCGCCTCTTCGAGCGCCGTCTCGAACTGTTCCCGCGTCAGTGCCCGGGAGCGGAAGGTCTGCGTCCAGACCGTCTCCGGGAACACGTACTCCGCGCGGACGCGGTCGACGCCGTCGCCCTCCGGCTCCACCGACGCGATGCGTATGGTGAAGCCGGCCGGGTCCGGGCGTTCGCGCGGGACGTCGGTGTGGGCGTCGGCCCTCTCGCGCTGGATCAGGACGCAGCCGCCCTCCGCGACATGGCGGACGCAGCTCCGCAGCAGGCGGCGCCGCAACTCGGTGTCGCCGGTGTGGACGAGGCACGAGGCCAGCATCACCGCGTCGAAGGTCTCGGCCAGGTCCAGGTCCTCGATGGCCGCCCGTATGGTCCGTGCGCCGCGCACGCGTTCCAGCATCTCGGCGGATTCGTCGACCGCCGTGACGGTGAATCCGCGCTCCAGCAGCGGGTGGGTCACGCGGCCCACTCCGCAGCCCAGTTCGAGGATGCGCGCGCCCGCGGGCACCGCCGCCTCGACGATGTCCGGCTCCGGGCCGACGGACAGCCGCGCGTACACCTCCACGGCGCAGCCGTCCGGGGTGATGGCTCCGGGTCCTGTCCCCTCGTGTCCCGCTCTCGTCTTCGCCTCCATGCCCGTCCAACGGGCCGGGTCCGCACAGCCGTTCCCCCTCCGAACCGATTCACTCGAACGAGAACGCGATGGCCTGCGGCGCGTTTCCCGGGGAGCTTCGCGTGACCGGTACACGGCGGAAGGTCCTCGGTCAGGGCCGGCCCGCCGACCGGGTCGGGGCAGAGACCGGCCCACCGACGTCCCCGACACGTCCGCAGTACCGTGGCCGTAGGAGTGGGTGGTAGCCATGCGTACAGGCAGTGAACCGGCCACCGCGCGCAGTGCGCTGCGGGCGCGGTTCTGGCTGAGCCTGTGGGGCCTGGTCTGGGCGGTCTTCGGCACGACCGTCTTCGCGCTCACCGGGCGTCCCGGCTGGGCCGCCGCGTGCGGTGTGCTGTGGGTGATCGTCATGGTCGACCTGGGCGTGATCGTCCGGCACATCCGGCAGGGCCCGCACTACCAGCCCGGCCGCGACATCCCGCCCTACCGGCCCCCGCGGGACCATCCGTAGACAAGCCCCGTCAGAACCCTCGGCGGTCTCAGGCAGCGCTCGCCCCGCCCCACGCCGTCCGCACCCTCACCCCGTCCTCACCATCGCCCTCACCCGTCGAACCGTGCCTGCTGCACGTACTCCGGGTTCGGGTCCAGGGCCGCGGCCAGCCGGAAGTGGCGTCGGGCCTGGTCGGGACAGCCCCGGCGTTCGTAGGTACGGGCCAGGGCGAAGTGCGCGAAGGCGTTGTCCGGCTCGCGTTCCAGGACGATGGTGAACTCCAGCTCCGCCGGCCGGAGCTGCGCCGCCGCGAAGAAGGCCCGTGCGCGCAGCAGCCGGGCCGCGGTGTTCTCCGGGTGGGCGGCGATGACCCCGTCGAGCAGTTTCACCGCTCCCCGTGGGTCCCGGGCCGCGAGCAACTGCTCGGCGGCGCGGAAGTCGATGACGTCCGTTTCCGGAGTGCGTCCGGTCGAACCGCGGTTCTCGGCCACGACAGAGTCCTTCCTTCGCCGGAAACAGCGGTCAACGCCCGTACGCCGGCCGGTATTCCCGGGGGCGGCCGGAACCGGGTCGTCCTCAGGCGGTGGTGTGGGCCCGGCGGGCCAGTTCGTCCCACACCTCGCGTACGCGGCGCCGCAGTTGGTCCAGGGGTACGTCGTTGTCGATGACGATGTCCGCGACCGCCCGGCGCTCCTCCCGGGTGGCCTGCGCGTTCATGCGGGCGCGGGCATCCGCCTCGGTCATGCCGCGCAGCCGCACCAGCCGGTCGAGCTGGGTGGCGGGGTCGGTGTCGACGACGACGACCACGTCGTAGAGGGGGGCGAGCCCGTTCTCGGTGAGGAGGGGGACGTCGTGGACGACGACGGCGTCACGCGGAGCGGCGGCCTCCAGCTCACGGGAGCGGGCGCCGACCAGCGGGTGGACGATACCGTTGAGGACGGCGAGCTTCTCCGGGTCGGCGAAGACCAGGGAGCCGAGTTTCGGCCGGTCGAGGCGGCCGTCCGCGGTGAGGACGCCGTCGCCGAACGCCTCGACGACGGCGGCGAGTCCGGGCGTCCCCGGCTCGACCACCTCGCGCGCGATGCGGTCCGCGTCGACGAGTACGGCCCCGTACTCGACGAGCAGCCGCGACACCTCGCTCTTGCCGGCGCCGATTCCACCGGTCAGGCCCACCGTCAGCATGGACGGCAGCTTAGGCCCTGCCCCTCACACCGCCCTGAGACGGGGCCCGCCTCCGGCGGCAACGTCCCGCCGGGCACGTCAGCCCTCGCCCTCCCGCTCGGCCAGGAACCGTTCGAACTCGCGGCCGATCTCGTCCGCCGAGGGGATCTCGACGGGCTCGGCGAGCATGTTGCCCCGGCTCTCGGCGCCGGCGGCGGCGTCGTACTGGTGCTCCAGGCCCTGGATGAGGGCGGTCAGCTCCTCGTCGCCCTCCTGGACCTGGCGGTCGATCTCGGTCTGGGTGCGGTGGGCCTCGGTGCGCAGGGAATGCGCGATGCCGGGCAGGACCAGGCCGGTCGCGGCCGTGATGGTCTCCAGGACGGTCAGCGCCGCGTCCGGGTACGGGGAGCGGGCGATGTAGTGCGGCACGTGCGCGGCGACGCCGAGGACCTCGTGGCCGGCCTGCATCAGCCGGTACTCGACCAGCGCCTCGGCGCTGCCGGGGACCTGGGCCTCCTCGAAGGGGCTGCGGTGACCGGGGACGAGGTCGGTGCGGTTGCCGTGCGGGGTGATGCCGACGGGACGGGTGTGGGGGACGCCCATGGGGATGCCGTGGAAGTTCACGGCGAGGCGGACGCCGAGGCGTTCCACGATCTGCCCGACGGCCGCGGCGAAGCGCTCCCACTCGACGTCCGGTTCGGGGCCGGAGAGCAGCAGGAAGGGTGCCCCGGTGGTGTCCTGGACCATCCGCACCTCGATGACGGGGTCCTCGTACTCCGTCCAGGTGTCCCGCTTGAAGGTCAGCAGGGGACGGCGGGCGCGGTAGTCGACGAGCCGGTCGTGGTCGAACCGGGCGACGACCTGGTGGGGCAGCGAGTCCAGCACCTGGTCGACGATCTGGTCGCCGGTCTCGCCGGCGTCGATGTAGCCGTCGAAGTGGTAGAGCATGACCAGTCCGGCCGACTCCTGGGCCAGCGCCAGGTCGACGACCGCCAGGCCCTTCGGCTCCCATGCGTACAGCTCCCGCGGATCAAGCACGTGACCGCTCCCCTCCTCGTGTTCGTCACTCACAACGCGGGCCCCTGCCCGGACATTCCCCGTGGGCGCCGCCGAACAGGTGCTCCCCTCGCGGGCCCGGGTCCCCTCGGCGGACGCGGCGAGGGCCCGCACCCCGATCGGGGTGCGGGCCCTCGCTTCACGAGCTACGGCTCGCCGTGGAGCCTCTGCTCAGCGCGCGCTCAGCTCTGGCCGCCGGCCAGCTTCTCGCGCAGCGCGGCCAGCGCCTCGTCCGACGCCAGGGCGCCGGAGTTGTCGCCGCCCTCGGACGAGTACGAACCGCCACCGGACGCGGCCGGAGCGGCGGCCTCGCCACCCTCGGCAGCGGCCTTCTCGTCCGCCTCGCGGGACTTGATGACCTGCGCCTGGTGCTGCTCGAAGCGCTGCTGCGCCTCGGCGTACTGGGTCTCCCACGCCTCGCGCTGGGTCTCGTACCCCTCGAGCCAGTCGTTGGTCTCGGGGTCGAAGCCCTCGGGGTAGATGTAGTTGCCCTGGTCGTCGTAGGACGCGGCCATGCCGTACAGGGTCGGGTCGAACTCGACCGCGGACGGGTCGGCACCGAACGCCTCGTTGGCCTGCTTCAGCGAGAGGCTGATGCGGCGGCGCTCGAGGTCGATGTCGATGACCTTGACGAAGATCTCGTCGTTGACCTGGACGACCTGCTCCGGGATCTCCACGTGGCGCTCGGCCAGCTCGGAGATGTGGACCAGGCCCTCGATGCCCTCGTCGACGCGGACGAACGCACCGAACGGAACCAGCTTCGTGACCTTGCCGGGGACGACCTGGCCGATCTGGTGGGTCCGGGCGAACTGCTGCCACGGGTCTTCCTGGGTCGCCTTCAGCGACAGGGAGACGCGCTCGCGGTCCATGTCGACGTCGAGGACCTCGACCGTGACCTCCTGGCCGACCTCGACGACTTCGGAGGGGTGGTCGATGTGCTTCCAGGACAGCTCGGAGACGTGGACCAGACCGTCGACGCCACCCAGGTCCACGAAGGCACCGAAGTTGACGATCGAGGAGACGACGCCGGACCGCACCTGACCCTTCTGGAGGGTGGTGAGGAAGGTCTGGCGGACCTCGGACTGGGTCTGCTCCAGCCAGGCACGGCGGGACAGGACCACGTTGTTGCGGTTCTTGTCCAGCTCGATGATCTTCGCCTCGAGCTCCTTGCCCACGTAGGGCTGGAGGTCGCGGACGCGGCGCATCTCGACCAGGGAGGCCGGGAGGAAGCCGCGGAGGCCGATGTCGAGGATGAGACCACCCTTGACGACCTCGATGACGGTACCGGTGACGATGCCGTCCTCTTCCTTGATCTTCTCGATGGTGCCCCAGGCACGCTCGTACTGGGCGCGCTTCTTCGAGAGGATCAGGCGGCCTTCCTTGTCCTCCTTCTGAAGGACCAGGGCCTCGATCTCGTCGCCGACGGCAACGACCTCATTGGGGTCGACGTCGTGCTTGATCGAGAGCTCGCGGCTCGGGATGACACCTTCGGTCTTGTAACCGATGTCGAGCAGGACCTCGTCCCGGTCGACCTTCACGATGACGCCGTCGACGATGTCGCCGTCGTTGAAGTACTTGATCGTCTCGTCGATCGCGGCGAGGAAGGCTTCCTCGTTACCGATGTCGTTGACCGCTACCTGCGGGGTGGTGGCGGTGGTCTCGGTGCTGCTCGTCATGTGGGAAAGGGCTCCGGTACGGACATTGAAGTCGTAGGCACTGCTTGCGCCGGGAGCCCTTTTCGCTCTGAAGAAGCCGGACAGCCAAGGAAGCGCCCCGAAAATCAGTGGCGCCTCAAGAACCGAGGGGACATACAACAGATGCGAGCGCGACCTGCTACGTCTGAGGTGCGCAGGCCCGCAGCGCAACTTGTAGCATACGTGGGCAGCCGGGCAGGGTCAATGCGCGAAGCCGCACACCCGGGACAGATCCTCGCATACCCGGCGGACGAGTCGTCTCCGGAAGCCACAGGGACGCTTCCGCGCCCCGTGCGCGACGTCCGGACCCGGCGTGTCGCACGAGCCGAAAGACCTTCGGAAGAGCCGAAGACTAGTACGAGGGAGCCCGCCATCCAAGAGCCCGAAGGACCCCGGACCGAGGTGCCCGAGCCCGAGGCCACCCGCCGCGCCGCGGGGGTCACGGAGAGTTCCCGCGCCAACCGCGGCTGGTGGGACAGGAACGCGGACGAGTACCAGACCGAGCACGGCACCTTCCTCGGCGACGCGCGTTTCGTGTGGTGCCCCGAGGGGCTGGACGAGGTCGAGGCGGAGCTGCTCGGCCCGTCGGAGGAGCTGACGGGCAAGGACGTCCTGGAGATCGGCGCCGGCGCCGCCCAGTGCGCGCGCTGGCTGGCCGCCCAGGGCGCCCGCCCGGTCGCCCTGGACCTCTCCCACCGCCAGCTCCAGCACGCGCTGCGGATCGGCGGCTCCTTCCCGCTGGTCTGCGCCGACGCCTCCGTCCTGCCCTTCGCGGACGGCTCCTTCGACCTGGCGTGCTCGGCCTACGGGGCGCTGCCCTTCGTCGCCGATCCGCGGCTGGTGCTGCGGGAGGTGCGCCGGGTGCTGCGGCCCGGCGGGCGGTTCGTCTTCTCGGTGACGCATCCGCTGCGCTGGGCCTTCCCGGACGAGCCGGGCCCCGAGGGGCTGTCGGTCTCCGGCTCCTACTTCGACCGCACGCCCTACGTCGAGCAGGACGAGGAGGGCCGCGCGGTCTACGTGGAGCACCACAGGACGATCGGCGACCGGGTCCGGGACGTCGCCACGTCCGGGTTCCGGCTGGTGGACCTGGTGGAGCCGGAGTGGCCGGAGTGGAACACCTCCGAGTGGGGCGGCTGGTCCCCGCTGCGCGGGCACCTCATCCCCGGGACGGCGATCTTCGTCTGCGAGCGCGACTGAGCCACCCCGCGCGCCCCGGCGTCCGCCACGCGCGCGTTCCCCGGCACGCCCGGCCGCCGGCCACGCGCGCGTCGCGCACCCCCGCCTCGCCGCGCGCCACGCGCGCGTAGGGAACGGCCCCCGGCACCCTGGCCGTACGGGGCACCCCGGGCGGCGTACGACACTGGGGGCGTGATCCGTGACGACGCCCTGGACGCCCTGCCCGTACGCGCCGCCCTTCCGGCGTTGCGCGACGCCCTCGCGGACCACGGCACGGCCGTGCTGGTCGCGCCGCCCGGCACCGGGAAGACCACGCTGGTGCCGCCGGCCCTGGCGGGCCTGTTCGGCGACGGGCCGCCGCGGCGGGTGATCGTGGCCGAGCCCCGGCGGATCGCGGCGCGCGCGGCGGCCCGGCGCATCGCATGGCTGCTGGGCGAACGGCCGGGCGGGCGTGTCGGCTACACCGTGCGCGGCGAACGGGCCGTGGGGCGGGACACGCGCGTGGAGGTCGTCACGACCGGCGTGCTGCTCCAGCGGCTCCAGCGCGACCAGGAGTTGACCGGTGTCGACGCGGTGGTGCTCGACGAGTGCCACGAACGGCATCTGGACGCGGACACGACGGCCGCCTTCCTGTGGGACGTGCGGCAGACGCTGCGGCCGGATTTGCGGCTGGTGGCCGCCTCCGCGACGACGGACGCGCAGGGCTGGTCCCGGCTGCTGGGCGACGCGCCGGTGGTCGAGGCTCCGGGCGTGTCGTACCCGGTCGAGGTGGTGTGGGCGCCGCCGGCCCGCCCCTTCCGGCCGCCGCACGGCACGCGCGTGGACCCGGCGCTCCCCGCCCACGTGGCGACGGTGATCCGCGTGGCCCTGTCCGAACGCGACGGTGACGTGCTCTGTTTCCTGCCCGGCGTCGGGGAGATCGCCCGGGTGGCGGGGGCCCTCGGGGACCTCGGCGGCGTGGACGTGCTCCAGGTGCACGGGCGGGCGCCCGCCGCGGTGCAGGACGCGGTGCTGAGCCCGGCCGCGCGGCGCCGGGTGGTGCTGGCGACCTCGGTGGCGGAGTCGTCCCTGACGGTGCCGGGCGTACGGGTGGTGGTGGACGCGGGGCTGGCGCGGGAGCCGCGGGTGGACCACGCGCGGGGGCTGAGCGCGCTGACCACGGTGCGCGTCTCGCGGGCGTCGGCGCGGCAGCGGGCCGGGCGCGCGGGGCGGGAGGCGCCGGGCGTGGTGTACCGGTGCTGGACGGAGGCGGAGGACGCGCGGCTGACGCGGTTCCCGGCGCCGGAGATCAAGGTGGCCGATCTGACGGCGTTCGCGCTCCAGGCGGCCTGCTGGGGTGATCCGGACGCCTCCGGTCTGGCGCTGCTGGACGCGCCGCCGGCCGGGGCGATGGCCGCGGCGCGGTCGGTGCTGGCGGCCGTGGGCGCGGTGGACCCCGCCGGGCGGGCCACCGCGCGGGGTGTCCGGCTGGCGCGGCTGGGGCTGCATCCCCGGCTGGGGCGGGCGCTGCTCGACGCCGGGGGCGCGGAGGCGGTGGCCGAGGTGGTGGCGCTGCTCGGCGAGGAGCCGCCGCGCGAGTACGGGGACGATCTGGCGTCCGCCGTACGGGCGGCCCGGCGGGGCGGGGACGCCTACGGGGCCCGGTGGCGGACCGAGGTGCGCCGGCTGCGGTCGGCGGCGGGCGGGGCGGGCGGACCGGCGCCGGGCGTGGTGGTGCCGTCGGCCGGGGACGCGCTCGCGGGGCTCGTGGCGGCGCTGGCGTACCCCGAGCGGGTGGCGAGGAAGGACGGCGGCTCGCACCTGATGGCGTCCGGGACGCGGGCGGAGCTGCCGGAGGGGTCGGGGCTGCGGGACGCGCCGTGGATCGCCGTGGCGGTGGCCGACCGGCCGGTGGGCCGGGGGCACGCGCGCGTGCGGCTCGCCGCCGCGGTCGACGAGGAGACGGCCCGGCTCGCCGCGGGGGCGCTGCTGACGGAGCGGGACGAGGTGCGCTGGGCGGACGGCGACGTGGTCGCCCGGCGGGTCGAGGCGCTGGGCGCGGTCGAGCTGGCCGCGCGGCCCCTGCGCGACGCGGACCCCGCGCTCGTGCGGCAGGCGCTGCTGGAGGGGTTGCGGCGGGAGGGGTTCGGGCTGCTGCGCTGGTCGGCCGAGGCGCGGGTGCTGCGGCAGCGGCTGGCGTTCCTGCGGCTGCACCGGGGCGAGCCGTGGCCGGACGTCGGCGAGGAGGCGCTGCACGCGCGGGTGGATCAGTGGCTGGAGCCGGAGCTGAGCCGGGCGCGGCGGCGGGCGGACCTGGCGCGGATCGACGCCGGGCAGGCGCTGGCGCGGCTGCTGCCGTGGGCGTCGGGCGAGGCGGGGCGGCTCGACGCGCTCGCACCGGAGCGGATCACCGTGCCCAGCGGCTCCCGGGTCCGGGTCGACTACGGCGATCCGGAGCGGCCGGTGCTCGCGGTGAAGCTCCAGGAGATGTTCGGGCTCCAGCGCTCGCCGGAGGTGGCGGGCGTCCCGCTCCTGGTGCACCTGCTCTCCCCGGCCGGTCGTCCGGCCGCGGTCACCGCGGACCTGGCGTCCTTCTGGCGGGAGGGCTACCGCGGTGTGCGCGCGGAGCTGCGCGGCCGGTATCCGAAGCACCCCTGGCCCGAGGACCCGGCGTCGGCGGAGCCGACCCGGCACACCAAGGCGCGGCTGGGGCGGTGACCCGCCCGGGACACCGTCAGGGGCGCCCCGGTGCGGGCGACACGCCCGGCGCGAGGCCGGTCAGGGCGCGTCGGTGCCGGTGGACGGGCCGGGGGACGGTTCCGCCTCGGGCTCGGCGACCTCCAGGAGGACGTCGAGCGTGGCGCCGCCCGCGGTGGTGAGGCGGAGCACGAAGGTGCCGGTGGTGTCGTCGGCGTACAGCTCGGGCAGGGTCAGCAGGCCGTCGGCGTCGGTGCGCAGCCCGGTGAGGGTGCGGACGGGGTTGCCGTCGGCGTCCTTGAAGTGGGGGCCCTTGTCGTTCTCGGCCGGGTCCTCCTCGGAGGTGACGAGCGTGGCGGTGACGGCGACCTTGCCGGCGGCTTCGCCCTCGCGGGTGGCCTTGACCCGGACCCGGTCCTCGAACCGCTCGCCGGGCACGCAGGTGAGCGGCGTGTCGGCGGTGCGGACGAGGGTGTCGGCGGTGCGTTCGGTGACGGTGGCCCGGTAGGAGAGGCCGGGTATCAGGCGGCCGACGACGGTGGCGCGGACGGTGAAGGCGCCGGTCTTCTCGCCCGCCCGCAGTTCGGGGGCGTGGGCGACGCCGGAGGCGTCGGTGCGGACCGTGGCGACGGCCTCCCCGTCGGCGAAGACGGCGTCGGTGTCGCCGGTGACGGTGAAGCGGACCCGGACGCCGGCGACGGCCTCGCCGTCCTCTGTCACGGCCCGGGTGCCGATGCGCTGGGCGAAGGCGTCGCCCGCGGTGGCGGTGAGCCGTGGCGTGCCGGCGTTCTCCAGGTGGTGCACCGTGTCGGTGGGCGTGGGTGTGGGCGTGGGCGTCCCGGTCGGCGGGTCGCTCGGTTCGGGCTTCGGGGAGCCGGTGCCGGGCGGGGTGGGCTCGGTGGGCCGGGGCGGCGTGCCGGGGGCGGGGGCCGACGGGCTCGGGGTGGTGCCGGGGGTGGCGCCCGGCGCCCGGGGGCCGGTGGAGCCGCCGGTGCCGGTGCCGGGGGTGGTCGGTCCGGGCCGGGTCGTGCCGCGGCCGGAGTCGCTGCGGGCGCCGGGCAGCGGGCCGGTGCCGTCCGGGATCTCGTGGGTGTTCTTGCGGTAGTACTCCAGCCAGGACAGGACCGTGCGGTAGTAGTCCTCGGAGCCGTTGTAGCTGAGTACGGCGCGGCGGAGGTCGGCTTGCCGGGAGAGGTCCCAGCCGTTGCGGCACAGGTAGTGGCCGGCGGCGAGGGTGGCGTCGTAGATGTTGTTCGGGTCCTCGACGCCGTCGCCGTTGCCGTCGCGGCCCGCCCAGGCCCAGGTCGACGGAATGAACTGCATGGGGCCGACCGCGTTGTCGTACCGGCTGTTGCCGTCGTACCGGCCGCCGTCGGTGTCCTTGATGAGCGCGAAGCCGTTGCCGTCGAGCTGGGGGCCGATGATCCGGGTGAGGGTGGTCCCGTCGGCGCCGAGGCGCCCGCCGCCGGCGTGGCCGGATTCCACCTTGCCGATGGCGGCGAGGAGTTGCCACGGGAGGTTGCAGCCGGGCTTGTCCCGGCGCAGCGCCGCCTCGGCCTTCTTGTAGGCGTCGAGGACGGTCGCGGGTATCCCCGCCTCGGCCGGCCCCCGGGATTCGGGGGTGCCGGTGGCCGGTGCGGGTTTCGGGCTGTTGAGCGGCGGCAGTTCGGTGTAGTAGGGCGAGTTGCCGGTGGCGCTGTCGTCGCCGTCCGGGCCGCCTGGGGCGGCGGTGTCGGAGGTGGTACCCGTGCCGGGTCCGCCGGCGGCCACGTCGGGGGCCTGGGACGCGGACAGCGCCGCGACCGCGACCGCCGCCACGGTGGTGGTGACCGCGCCCTTGCGGAGTCGCCTGCCGAATTGCGCCGCCATAGAGTGAACCCCTCCCGTGGACGCCCTCGCGCCCTCGTCCGTCCGTCCCGGCCGCGGTGGTCGCCGAGCCTCTCCGCCCTGGGGGTGACGCTCGGTCCGCGCCGGGGGTTGCACCACGCCGTCCGCGCCGTGGTGTTCGTCTGTTCGACCAGTACGGTGCCCGCAGGCGACCCTACGGCAACTTCCTTTGCGCGGGCACCCGTTCATGTCCGATTTTCACCACTTGCCCCTATGAGGAGCCCGCGTTGCCGTTCACGCTCAGTCATGCCGCCGCCGTGCTGCCCGGAGTGCGGGCCGACGGGACGGGACGGGGACGACTGGTTCCGGCCGTTCTCGTGGCGGGCTCCTTCGCTCCGGACCTGACCTATTACGCGGCCAGTTTCGTCTCCGGGGCGATGGGGTTCGGGGACGTGACGCACTCCCTGCCGGGGGTCCTCACCGTCGACGTCCTCCTCGCCTGGGCCCTGGTGGGGCTCTGGCTGCTGCTGCGGGAACCGCTGGTGGCCCTGGTCCCCGGGTCCTGCCGGGGCCGCGTGGCGGCGCTGGTCCGGTGCGGGGCGCCGCGTGCGCGCCCTCGGGCGTCGCTGGTGGCGTGGTGGTACGGCTCGGCGGTGCTGGGCGCGCTGACGCACGTGGTGTGGGACGCCTTCACCCACCCCGGCCGGTGGGGGACGCGGGTGGTCCCGGCACTCGCCCGGGACGTCGCGGGCTCACCGCTGTACTGGTGGGTGCAGTACGGCAGTTCCGCCGTGGCCGCGGTGGCGATCGGCGCCTTCCTGGTGCGGGCGCTGCGCCGCGTGCCGGCGGGCCGGGCGGCGGGCGTTCCGGACCTGTCCGTACGGGACCGGGTCTGGGCCGGGGTGCTGCTCGGCGGCTGCGCGGTGGCGGGCGCGGTACGGCGGGCGGACCGGTGGTGGGAGGTCTGGGGCGCGGTCGCGGCCCCGTGGGAGCTGGTCCCGTCCCTCTGCTTCGGCGCGGGCGCGGGGCTGGCCCCGGCGCTGCTGCTGTACGCGGTGGCGGTACGGGCGAGGCGTCCGGTGGGGGGCGGCGAGGACGTGGACGGAGAGGCGGAGGCGGCGGGGGCGAGGGGGACGGCGGTGCGGTGAGGGGCGCGTCGGCCCCGCCCTCGTCCGTACGCCTCGCCCCCGGCGCCGACGGCCCACGTGATCGGCCTCGGGTTCAGGGCGCGGCGTCCGGTCCGGCCGGGCGGGGAGCGGGAGGCGAGGCGGGGGCGGGGTTCGGGCGCGCGCCGAGGGCGCCGGAGGCCGTCGTCCGTACGGTCCGGGCCCGCGCCCGCAGACCGTCGGCGAACACCCGGCCCGCACGGGCCAGCCCGGTCCAGCGCCCCGGCGCCGCCCGGCGTGGGGGCACGGTGGGCGATGCCCCGGACGGAGGGGCCGGTGCGGCCCGGTCTCGCGGGGGTGAGCCGGCCGGCTCCCGGCGGCGGGAGGCCGGGGCCCGGCGGCGGAGGTCAGGGGCCCGGCGGGCGAGGCGGCGCAGGGCGCCGGCCGTGCGGCGGGGGGCCGTGGCGAGGGTGAGGGGGACGCGGAGGGTGCTCGCCCTGGGCGCGACGGCCCGGACCGGTGAGAGGGACGGACGGCCGGGGCCGCCGGTCCGCGTCCGTGCGGGTGCGGTCCGTCGCAGGAGCAGCAGGCGTATACCCATGCCCGCATCCTCAGGGCCGCCTCGTGGTGATGCCCCTTTCGCGGGGGCCACCTGAGTGACGGCGCTCTCGTGCGCCCCCGTGGGGCGGGCGGGGCGGCAAGGCCCCCGGAGGAGGGGGCACCGCCGGCCCGGCCCTCCCCCGGGCCCCGCACCCGCACCCGCACCCGCACCCGCACCCGCACCCGCCGGAGGCTAGTGCGCCGCGGATTCCCAGTCGTCGCCCACGCCGACCGAGACGCCGAGGGGGACCTTGAGGGTCACCGCGTCGGCCATTTCGCGGCGGACCAGGGCTTCCACGGCGGACCGCTCGCCGGGGGCGATCTCCAGGACGATTTCGTCGTGGACCTGGAGCAGCATGCGGGAGGTGTGGCCGGCCTCGCGCAGCGCCTTGTCCAGGTTGAGCATGGCGATCTTGACGATGTCGGCGGCCGTGCCCTGGATGGGCGCGTTGAGGGCCATGCGCTCGGCCATCTCGCGCCGCTGGCGGTTGTCGCTGTTGAGGTCGGGCAGGTACCGGCGGCGGCCGAAGACCGTCTCCGTGTACCCGGTGGCCCGCGCCTCGTCGACGACCCGGCGCAGATAGTCGCGGACTCCGCCGAACCGCTCGAAGTAGGCGTCCATGAGGCCGCGGGCCTCGGCCGCCTCGATGTTGAGCTGCTGGGAGAGGCCGAAGGCCGACAGCCCGTAGGCGAGGCCGTACGACATGGCCTTGATCTTGCGGCGCATCTCCGCGTCGACCGCGCCGGGCTCGACGGAGAAGACCTGCGCGGCGGCGGTGGTGTGCAGGTCCTCGCCGGAGGTGAACGCCTCGATGAGCCCCGCGTCCTCGGAGAGGTGGGCCATCACCCGCAGTTCGATCTGGCTGTAGTCGGCGGTCATCAGGGACTCGAAGCCCTCGCCGACGACGAAGCCGCGGCGGATGGCCCGGCCCTCGTCGGTGCGCACCGGGATGTTCTGGAGGTTCGGGTCGGTGGAGGAGAGGCGGCCGGTCGCGGCGACGGTCTGGTTGAACGTGGTGTGGATGCGGCCGTCCGCGGCGATGGTCTTGATCAGGCCCTCGACGGTGACGCGCAGCTTGGCCTGCTCACGGTGGCGGAGCATGATCACCGGGAGTTCGTTCTCGGTCTGGCCGGCGAGCCAGGCGAGGGCGTCGGCGTCGGTGGTGTAGCCGGTCTTGGTCTTCTTGGTCTTCGGCAGGTTCAGCTCGCCGAAGAGGACCTCCTGGAGCTGCTTGGGCGAGCCGAGGTTGAACTCGCGTCCGGCCGCGGCGTGGGCCTCCTTCACCGCCTGCTGCACGGCGCCGGCGAACATCTGCTCCATGGTCTCCAGGTGGGCCCGGTCGGCGGCGATGCCGTGCCGCTCCATGCGGGCGAGCAGGGCCGAGGTGGGCAGCTCCATGTCGCGCAGCAGGTCCGCGGCGCCGACCTCGCGCAGCCGGTCCTCGAACGCCTCGCCCAGATCGAGGACGGCACGGGCCTGCACCATGAGCGCCTCGGCCTCCGCCTCCTCGTCCGCTCCGAAGGCGAGCTGCCCGTCGGCCGCGGCGGCCGGGGCCAGCTCGCGGTGCAGGTACTCCAGGGAGAGGGCGTCCAGGTCGAAGGAGCGGCGGCCCGGCTTGACCAGGTACGCGGCGAGGGCGGTGTCCATGCCGACGCCGGCGACGCTCCAGCCGTGCTCGGCGAGGACCCGCATGGCGCTCTTGGCGTCGTGGAGGACCTTGGGCCGCTCCGGGTCGGACAGCCAGCCGGCGAAGGCCCGCTCGTCGGCCTCGTCGAGCTGCGCCGGGTCGAACCAGGCGGCCGGTCCCGCCCCCGTGGCGAGGGCCACCTCGGCCACCGAGCCGGCGCCCAGCGCCCAGGTGCCGACCAGCGCGACACCGAGCGGCTCGGCGGCGTGCCCGGCGAGCCAGCCGGCCAGTTCGCCGGTGCCGAGGACGGTGCCGTCCAGTTCGACGCCGTCGGCGACGACCGGGGTGGCCTCCGCCTCCTGGGCGCCGGGGTCGACGGCGTAGAGCCGCTCGCGCAGCGACGGGTTGCGGATCTCCAGGGTGTCCAGGACCAGGGCGACGCCCTTGCGGTCGTAGGCGGTGCGCTCCAGGTCGGTGACGGCCTTCGGCAGCGCGACCCGGCGGTCCAGCTCGGTGAGGCGGCGGTTGAGCTTGACGGACTCCAGGTGGTCGCGGAGGTTCTGCCCGGCCTTGCCCTTGACCTCGTCGACGCGCTCGACCAGGTCCGCGAAGGAGCCGAACTGGTTGATCCACTTCGCGGCGGTCTTCTCGCCGACGCCGGGGATGCCGGGCAGGTTGTCCGAGGGGTCGCCGCGCAGGGCGGCGAAGTCCGGGTACTGGGCGGGGGTCAGTCCGTACTTCTCGACGACCTTCGCCGGGGTGAACCGGGTCAGCTCGGAGACGCCCTTGGTCGGGTAGAGCACGGTGGTGTGGTCGCTGACGAGCTGGAAGGAGTCCCGGTCGCCGGTGACGATCAGCACCTCGAAGCCCTCGGCCTCGGCCTCGGTGGCGAGGGTGGCGATCACGTCGTCCGCCTCGAAGCCCTCGACGGCGAAGCGGGAGACGTGCATCACGTCGAGGAGTTCGCAGATCAGCTCGACCTGGCCCTTGAACTCGTCCGGGGTCTTGGAGCGGTTCGCCTTGTACTCCGTGAACTCCTCGGAGCGCCAGGTCTTGCGGGACACGTCGAAGGCCACCGCGAAGTGCGTGGGCGCCTCGTCACGCAACGTGTTGGCGAGCATCGACGCGAAGCCGTAGATCGCGTTGGTCGGCTGGCCCGTCGCGGTCGTGAAGTTCTCCGCGGGGAGCGCGAAGAACGCGCGGTAGGCCAGGGAGTGCCCGTCCATGAGCATGAGGCGCGGACGGCCGCCGCCGGGGGTGCTGTCGGTCTTCTTCGATGCTGTCTCTGCCACGTCCCCGATCCTCCCACGTGCCACCGACAGCCGGGCCCGCCCCGGCCCGGTCCGGCGCGCGGCCCGCTCCCGCCGCCGGGCGCGGCGGTACAGGCGTACGCCCTCCGAGCGGGTGCCCGGCCCCTCCCCCGGCGGGTTCCGGCACGGCTGCGCAACCACCGTCTTCACGACCGCCACCGCATCCCCCCACGGCCGGACGGCCGGGCCGGCGGCGGCCCGTGCGAGGATCGGAGACGTACCTCACACGTGAAAGCGAAGGAGCGAGCGATGGCCAGCAAGCCGCCCAAGAGTGATCCGGTGCAGGACGCGCCGCAGGTCGCCGAGCCCAAGCACGCGGCGGCGGGTCTGACGGCCATCGGCCACAGCCTGCGCATGGCACAGGCGCAGATGGGTGTGAAGCGGACGGCGCTGACACTGCTGAACGTCAACCAGAAGAAAGGTTTCGACTGTCCGGGCTGCGCCTGGCCGGAGCCGGAGCACCGGCACACGGCGGAGTTCTGCGAGAACGGCGCGAAGGCCGTGGCCGAGGAGGCCACGCTGCGCCGGGTGACACCGGCGTTCTTCGCCGAGCACTCGGTGGCCGATCTGGCGACCCGCAGCGGCTACTGGCTCGGGCAGCAGGGCCGCCTCACCCACCCCGTGTACCTGCCCGAGGGCGGTGAGCACTACGAGCCGGTCACCTGGGAGCGCGCCTTCGACATCGTCGCCGAGGAGATCACCGCCCTGGACTCGCCGGACGAGGCCCTCTTCTACACCTCCGGCCGCACCAGCAACGAGGCCGCCTTCCTTTACCAGCTCTTCGCCCGCGAACTGGGCACCAACAACCTGCCGGACTGCTCCAACATGTGCCACGAGTCGTCCGGCTCGGCGCTGTCGGAGACGATCGGCGTCGGCAAGGGCAGCGTCCTGCTGGAGGACCTGTACAAGTCCGACCTGATCATCGTCGCCGGGCAGAACCCGGGCACCAACCACCCGCGCATGCTCTCCGCCCTGGAGAAGGCGAAGGCCAACGGCGCGAAGGTGATCAGCGTCAACCCGCTGCCCGAGGCCGGGCTGGAGCGGTTCAAGAACCCGCAGACGCCCAAGGGGCTCACCACCGGCGCCTCGCTCACCGACCTGTTCCTCCAGATACGGCTCGGCGGCGACCAGGCCCTGTTCCGGCTGCTGAACAAGCTGATCCTGGAGACCGAGGGCGCGGTCGACGAGAGCTTCGTCAGCGAACACACCCACGGATTCGAGGAGTTCGCCAAGGCCGCGCGCGAGGCGGACTGGGACGAGACCCTCACGGCGACCGGCCTGAGCCGCGAGGACATCGAGGCGACGCTGCGCATGGTGCTCGCCTCCGAGCGCACCATCGTCTGCTGGGCGATGGGGCTCACCCAGCACAAGCACTCGGTGCCCACGATCCGCGAGGTCGTGAACTTCCTGCTGCTGCGCGGCAACATCGGCCGCCCCGGCGCCGGCGTCTGCCCGGTGCGCGGTCACTCCAACGTGCAGGGCGACCGCACGATGGGCATCTTCGAGCGTCCCGACCCGGCGTTCCTGGACGCCATGGAGAAGGAGTTCGGCTTCGCGATGCCGCGCGAGCACGGGTACGACGTGGTGCGCGGCATCCGGGCGCTGCGCGACGGCGCGGCGAAGGTGTTCTTCGCGATGGGCGGCAACTTCGTGTCGGCCTCCCCCGACACGGAGGTCACCGAGGCGGCCATGCGGCGGGCGCGGCTCACGGTGCACGTGTCGACCAAGCTGAACCGCTCCCACGCGGTCACGGGCGCGCGGGCGCTGATCCTGCCGACCCTCGGGCGCACCGAGCGGGACACGCAGGCGGGCGGCGACCAGTTCGTGACGGTCGAGGACTCGATGGGCATGGTGCACTCCTCGCGCGGGCGGCTGGACCCGGCGAGCCGGCACCTGCTCTCCGAGCCGGCCATCGTGTGCCGGCTGGCCCGGCGGGTGCTCGGGGAGAAGAGCACGGTGCCGTGGGAGGAGTTCGAGCGGGACTACGGGGCGATCCGTGACCGCATCGGGCGCGTGGTCCCCGGTTTCGAGGACTTCAACGCGCGCGTGGCGCACCCCGGCGGCTTCACCCTGCCGCACGCCCCGCGCGACGAGCGCCGCTTCCCGACGGCGACCGGCAAGGCCAACTTCACGGCGGCGCCGGTGGAGTTCCCGGAGCTGCCCGAGGGGCGGCTGCTGCTCCAGACGCTGCGCTCGCACGACCAGTACAACACCACGATCTACGGGCTGGACGACCGCTACCGGGGTATCAAGAACGGCCGCCGGGTGGTCCTGGTCAACCCGTCGGACGCCCGCGACCTGGACGTGCTGGACGGCTCCTACGTGGACCTGGTCGGCGAGTGGTCGGACGGCGTGGAGCGGCGGGCGCCGGGCTTCCGGGTCGTGTACTACCCGACGGCGCGGGGGTGCGCGGCGGCGTACTACCCGGAGACCAACGTGCTGGTGCCGCTGGACGCCACGGCGGACACCAGCAACACCCCGGCCAGCAAGTCGGTCGTGGTCCGTCTGGAACAATCGACGGCCGGCTGAGCGTTCGCTCGGCAGGCCGACGTACGGATCGGGCCGACGGATCACGACGATTGGAGCCGGCTCATGGGTGAGCGGCAGCAGGTGCAGTTCCCGCAGGAGATCGTCGACGAGTACGCCGCGCTCGGCGTCGACCTGCCGGCGTTGTTCTCCGCCGGGCACCTCGGGACGCGGATGGGTGTGGAGATCGTCGAGGCATCGGCCGAGCGGGTCGTCGGCACGATGCCGGTGGAGGGCAACACGCAGCCGTACGGGCTGCTGCACGGCGGCGCCTCGGCGGTGCTGGCGGAGACGCTCGGGTCGGTCGGCTCGATGCTGCACGGCGGCAGTTCCAAGATCGCCGTCGGGGTCGACCTGAACTGCACCCACCACCGCGGGGTCCGTTCCGGTCTGGTCACGGGTGTGGCCACGCCGGTGCACCGGGGCCGCTCGACGGCGACGTACGAGATCGTCATCAGCGACGAGGAGGACCGGCGGGTGTGCACCGCGCGGCTGACGTGCCTGCTGCGGGACGTGTCCCCCGGCGGGGCGCCGGCCGGCGCGGCGGGGTGAGCCGGGGGGCGCCGCCGGTGCGGCGCCCCTGGGCGGAGGGCCGGGCGGGTGCGGACACCCGTCCGGCCCTCCGCCGTTCCGGCCCCAGCCGCCGGCCGTTCAGCCAACTCCCCTATAAAGGGGACGCCTTGGGCCCCACGAGGGGTGGCCCGGACCCTCTCCTCAGCCCCGGCCGTCCGTGGGGGAGCCCCCGGCCGTCCGGGGGCTCCCCCACCTCCCTCACGGACCCCACGAGGCCCGCCGCCCGCCAACTCCCCCTCGCCGCAGCCCTCCTGAGTCGGCGTCACCGTCGCGGCACCACACCGCCGTCGCCCCCGCCCCCGCAGCGCCCCGCCTCTCGGCCTCGGGTCCCGGGCCCGGGGCGCTCTCGGTGTCCGCGATCCCCGCGGCACCTTTCCAGACATAACCGCATTCCACCCGCAAGATCATTCCCGCGTTCCAGGTGGCGAAATACGGAAAGATCTCGCGGAATGCCGGACTCCTATTCTCGGGGCGTCACGCTGCGTAATGCATGTGTAATACACGTGAACAGTTTCACCCCGAGTACGCGCTATGCCCGACACCTCTCCGAGGCCCCACAGGTCGCCTACAGCAACGATTCCGCGTAATCACCAAAACGCCCGAGACGCCTGAACATGCCCCCTCGGTCCTGCGGGTTCTCAAGATGCGGACCGGGCGAATCAGCCGGAATTCAGCCCTTCTTCCCCACTGTCACCGCTCTGCAATACCCCGTGTCATAACAAGAGAGTCACAGCCTCTGTCAGACCCTCCTCGACCTTCACTACCCGCGCTTAGAGTCACGGCCAGTCACGGCGCAGTCGGAATGTCACTTCGGCGCAGCGCTCGACTCGGCCGTATCCACACGGGGAAGCGGCTGTGCCAGGGAAAGGACTGATCGTGCGTCAACGTTCGCTCATCGCCATCACCGCCGCTCTGGCGGCCGGAGCCCTCACCCTCACCGCCTGCGGCTCACGCGACGACGACGGCGGTTCCGACTCCGGGAACGGCGGTTCCAAGGGCACCACCGTCGTCATCGGCGTCGACGCCCCGCTGACCGGCGACCTGTCCGCGCTCGGCCTGGGCATCAAGAACTCGGCCGACCTCGCCGCCAAGACGGCCAACAAGCAGGAGTTCGTCAAGGGCATCACCTTCGAGGTGCAGGCCCTCGACGACCAGGGCCAGCCCTCCGCCGGCCAGCAGAACGCCGCCAAGTTCGTCGCCAACAAGGACGTCCTCGGCGTCGTCGGCCCCCTGAACTCCTCGGTCGGCGAGTCCATGCAGAAGGTCTTCGACTCGGCCAAGCTGGTCGAGGTCTCGCCGGCCAACACCGGCCCGTCCCTCACCCAGGGCCCGGACTGGCGCACCAAGAAGGTCCGCCCGTACACGTCGTACTTCCGCACCGCGACCACGGACGCGATCCAGGGTCCCTTCGCCGCGCAGTACGTCTTCAACAAGGCCAAGAAGACCAAGGTCTTCGTCATCGACGACAAGAAGACCTACGGCGCCGGACTCGCCGGCACCTTCACCGACGAGTTCAAGAAGCTCGGCGGCAAGGTGGTCGGCACCGAACACATCAATCCGGACACCAAGGACTTCTCCTCGGTCGCCACCAAGGTCAAGAACTCCGGCGCCGATGTCGTCTACTACGGCGGTGAATACCCGCAGGCCGGACCGCTGAGCAAGCAGATCAAGGACGCCGGCGCCAAGATTCCGCTGGTCGGCGGAGACGGAATCAAGGACGACACGTTCATCAAGCTCGCCGGCGCGCAGAGCACGGGTGACCTGTCGACTTCCGTCGGCGCCCCGGTCGAGGAACTGGATTCGGCCAAGAAGTTCGTCGAGGACTACAAGGCGGCCGGTTACAAGGAGGACTACGCCGCTTACGGCGGATACTCCTACGACTCCGCCTGGGCGGTCATCGAGGCCGTCAAGAAGGTCGTCGAGGACAACGGCGGGAAGCTGCCCTCCGACGCGCGGGCCAAGGTCACCGAGGCCATGCAGAACGTCTCCTTCGACGGAGTGACCGGCAAGGTCTCCTTCGACGAGTTCGGTGACGCCACCAACAAGCAGCTCACCGTGTACGCCGTCAAGAACGGGGTCTTCGAGGCCGTCGACTCGGGCACCTACACCGGCTGACCCCACCGCACCACTGCCCACGAGCCGCGCGGGGCGCTGTTCCACAGGCGCCCCGCGCGGACTCGCATCCGGGCCACATCCGTCAACATCCGAACGTCTCGGAGGACATGCGGTGAACGAACTGCCGCAGCAGCTGGTCAACGGCCTGCTACTGGGATCCATGTACGGGCTGATCGCCATTGGCTACACGATGGTCTACGGCATCGTCCAGCTCATCAACTTCGCCCACGGCGAGATCTTCATGACCGGGGCCTTCGGCGCCCTCACGGTCTACGTGTACATCCTGCCCGACGGCACCTCCATGTGGATCGCCCTGCCCCTGATGCTGGTCGGCGCCATGATCGTGGCCGTCACGGTGGCCGTCGGGGCGGAACGGTTCGCCTACCGTCCGCTGCGCGGGGGCCCCCGCCTCGCCCCCCTCATCACGGCCATCGGCCTCTCCCTCGCCCTCCAGCAGGCGGTGTGGGCCTGGTACCCGGAGGCGAAGTCCGCCCGGACCTTCCCGCAGATCCCGGGCGGCCCCTTCCAGATCGGCAGCGTCACCATCCAGACCGGTGACGTCTTCCTGCTGATCGCGGCGCCGGTGAGCATGGCGTTCCTCGGCTACTTCGTGATGCGCACCCGCACCGGGCGCGGCATGCAGGCCACCGCGCAGGACCCGGACACCGCCAAGCTGATGGGCGTCAACACGGACCGCATCATCGTGGTCGCCTTCGCCCTCGGCGCCACGTTCGCCGCGGTCGGAGCCCTCGCCAACGGCCTGAAGTACGGCCAGATCGACTTCCGTATGGGCTTCATCCTCGGCCTCAAGGCGTTCACCGCGGCCGTGCTCGGCGGCATCGGCAACATCTACGGCGCCATGATCGGCGGGGTCGTCCTCGGCATCGCCGAGACCCTGGCCACCGCCTACATCTCCGACATCCCCGGCATGGGCCAGTTCGGCAGCCAGTCCTGGGCGGACGTCTGGGCCTTCATCCTCCTCATCCTCGTACTGCTGTTCCGGCCACAGGGCCTGCTCGGCGAGCGCGTTGCGGACAGGGCGTGACACCGATGACCACACAGACCACCCCTCCCAAGAGCCCCGACATCCCCGCGGCGGGCGCCCCCGCCGGCCTCATCGGCATCCCCGAGCGCATCGCCCGCGCCCTCGCCACCGGCGGCGGCGTCCTGGCCGTCGTCTCCACCTTCCTCGCCTGGACCTGGACGGACGAGTTCCCCGGCGACCTCACCTTCTACGGCTACCCGGGCGGACTCCAGGTCCTGGTCCTGATCGGCGGCGCCCTCACCGCGCTGTTCGGCCTGGCGACCTACGGGGTCAAGGGGCTCGGCTGGCTCACCCCCGCGGGCGGTGACGCGGCGCTCAAGCTCACCTCCCTGGCCACCTTCGCCACCGCCTGGTACACCGTCCTCGCCATCAGCTTCCGGCTCGGCGGCGTGGTCAACCTGGAGCCGGGCGGCTACGTCGTCGCCGTCGTCACCCTGGCCGGGGTCCTCGGCGCCCTGGCGCTGCCCTTCGAGCGGCCCGAGCCCGACCCGATCGACCCCGAGGCGAGCCGCGGGGAGCGCTTCCGGCACGACGCCGCGCACGGCTGGCACGTCGTCAAGGCGTCCTTCGCCGCCGGCACCCCGCGCCCCCTGCGCCGGCTGCCCGCCTCGCTGGAGATCCTCGTCATCGTCGGCATCCTCGCCGTCTGCCTGCTGGTCTTCACGTACGGCATCGGCACCGAGTACGACGAGCTGTTCATCGGCTTCCTGATCACGGCCGGGTTCTGCTTCGCCGCGCTGCACAAGGCCGGTCTGATCGCCCACGCCACCCGGATCACGGCCCGGCACCAGAACATCACCATCTGCGGCGCGTTCGTCGCGGCGGCCTGCTTCCCCTTCACCCAGACCGACGACCAGTACGCGACGATCGGCGTCTACATCCTGATCTTCGCCACGGTCGCCCTCGGCCTGAACATCGTCGTCGGCCTCGCCGGCCTGCTCGACCTCGGTTACGTCGCCTTCCTCGGTGTCGGCGCCTACGCCGCCGCCCTGGTCTCCGGCTCGCCCAGCTCCCCGTTCGACGTGCACTTCCCGTTCTGGGCCGCCGTGCTGGTCGGCGCCCTCGCCTCGCTGGTCTTCGGCGTCCTCATCGGCGCCCCGACCCTCAGGCTGCGCGGCGACTACCTCGCCATCGTCACCCTCGGCTTCGGCGAGATCTTCCGGATCGCGGCCAACAACCTGGACGGCACCTCGGGCCCGGACCTCACCAACGGCTCCAACGGCGTCTCCTCCGTCCCCGACCTGGAGATCCTCGGTTTCGACCTGGGCGTCCACCACGTCATCGGCGGGGTCACCATCGGCCGCTTCGCCAACTACTTCTTCCTGATGCTCCTCATCACGGCCGTCGTCGTCCTGGTCTTCCGGCGCAGCGGCGACTCCCGCATCGGCCGGGCGTGGGTGGCGATCCGGGAGGACGAGACGGCGGCGCTGGCCATGGGCATCCACGGCTTCCGGGTCAAGCTGATCGCGTTCGCGGTCGGCGCCACCCTGGCCGGTCTGGCGGGCACCGTGCAGGCGCACGTGACGTACACCGTCACGCCCGAGCAGTACCTCTTCGCCGGCGCGATCCCGCCGAACTCCGCCTTCCTGCTGGCCGCGGTCGTCCTCGGCGGCATGGGGACCATCGGCGGGCCCCTGATCGGCGCGGCGCTGCTCTTCCTGATCCCCAACAAGCTCCAGTTCCTCGGCAACTACCAGCTCTTCGCCTTCGGACTCGCGCTCGTCCTGCTGATGCGCTTCCGCCCGGAGGGCCTCGTCCCGAACCGGCGCCGCCAGCTCGAATTCCACGAAGAGGCGGCAGCGCCCGACGTCCTGAGCAAGACAGGGGCCTGACCACGATGACCACCGACACCACGACCACGGACACGGCGCCCGCGGCGCCCGGCTCCGGCACCCCGCTGCTCGACGCGCGCGGCGTCACCATGCGCTTCGGCGGCCTCACCGCCGTCCGCGGCGTCGACCTCACCGTGAACAGCGGGGAGATCGTCGGCCTGATCGGCCCCAACGGCGCCGGCAAGACCACGTTCTTCAACTGCCTGACGGGGCTGTACGTCCCGACCGAGGGCGAGGTCCGCTTCCGCGACAAGGTGCTGCCGCCCAAGTCGTTCAAGGTGACCGCCGCCGGCATCGCCCGCACCTTCCAGAACATCCGGCTGTTCGCCAACATGACGGTCCTGGAGAACGTCCTCGTGGGCCGGCACACCCGGACCAAGGAGGGCTTCTGGTCGGCCGTCCTGCGCGGCCCCGGTTTCCACCGGGCGGAGGCGACCTCCCGCGAACGGGCCATGGAACTCCTGGAGTTCGTGGGGCTCGGTCACAAGGCCGACCACCTCTCGCGGAACCTGCCCTACGGCGAGCAGCGCAAGCTGGAGATCGCCCGCGCGCTCGCCAGCGAGCCGGGGCTGCTGCTCCTGGACGAGCCGACGGCAGGGATGAACCCGCAGGAGACGCGGGCCACGGAGGAACTGGTCTTCGCCATCCGCGACCGGGGCATCGCCGTCCTCGTCATCGAGCACGACATGCGCTTCATCTTCAACCTGTGCGACCGCGTCGCCGTCCTCGTGCAGGGACAGAAGCTGATCGAGGGCGACAGCGCCACCGTCCAGGGCGACGAGCGCGTCGTCGCGGCCTACCTCGGCGAGCCGCTGGAGAACGACCCGGGCGCGGCCGAGGCCGCCGAGGTGGAGGCCGCGGAGGCGCACGCCGCCGAGGCGGAGGCCGCCGACGCGGAAGCGCAGGCCGCCGGCGCACAGGCCACCGACGCGGAAGCAGCCGAGGCACAGGCCACCGACGCGGAAGCAGCCGGCGCACAGGCCGAGAACCCGACCGACACCGCGGCCGGCAAGGAGAACGACCGATGACCGCACTGCTAGAGGTCGAGGACCTCCGCGTCGCCTACGGCAAGATCCAGGCCGTGAAGGGCATCTCCTTCACGGTCGACGCCGGCGAGGTGGTCACCCTGATCGGCACCAACGGCGCCGGCAAGACCACCACCCTGCGCACCCTGTCCGGCCTGCTCAAGCCGGTCGGCGGGCAGATCCGGTTCCGGGGCAAGTCGCTGAAGAAGATCCCGGCGCACGAGATCGTCTCACTGGGGCTCGCCCACTCCCCCGAGGGGCGGCACATCTTCCCGCGCATGTCGATCGAGGACAACCTGCGGCTCGGCGCGTTCCTGCGCAGCGACAAGGCGGGCATCGAGAAGGACATCCAGCGCGCCTACGGTCTCTTCCCGATCCTCGGGGAGCGCCGCAAGCAGGCGGCGGGCACCCTGTCCGGCGGTGAGCAGCAGATGCTCGCCATGGGCCGGGCCCTGATGTCCCAGCCGCAGTTGCTGATGCTGGACGAGCCGTCCATGGGCCTGTCGCCGATCATGATGCAGAAGATCATGGCGACGATCGCCGAGCTGAAGGAGCAGGGCACCACGATCCTGCTGGTCGAGCAGAACGCCCAGGCGGCACTGTCCCTGGCCGACCAGGGTCATGTGATGGAGGTCGGCAACATCGTCCTGTCCGGATCGGGCCGGGAACTGCTGCACGACGAGTCCGTCCGCAAGGCGTACCTCGGCGAGGACTGAGAGGCTCGCGGCGGGGGCCGGACAGGGCCCGGTCCCCGCGGAAGAGGCCCGCGCCCCCGTGACGGGGGGCGCGGGCCTCGTGCGTACGCGGTACGGACACCGTGCGCGCGCCCGCGTGTACGGGGGCGCGGGGCGGGGTCAGCCCTTGGCGGCCTTCTTCTCCTCGGCGTCCTGGATGACGGCCTCGGCCACCTGCTGCATGGACATCCGCCGGTCCATGGAGGTCTTCTGAATCCACCGGAAGGCGGCGGGCTCGGTCAGTCCGTACTCCGTCTGGAGCACCGACTTGGCGCGGTCGACCAGCTTGCGGGTCTCCAGCCGCTGGCTGAGGTCGGCGACCTCCTGCTCCAGGGCCTTCAGTTCCGTGAAGCGCGAGACGGCCATCTCGATGGCCGGGACGACGTCGCTCTTGCTGAACGGCTTGACGAGGTACGCCATCGCGCCGGCGTCCCGGGCCCGCTCGACCAGGTCGCGCTGGGAGAAGGCGGTCAGCATCAGCACCGGCGCGATGCTCTCCTCGGCGATCTTCTCGGCCGCGGAGATGCCGTCCAGCTTGGGCATCTTCACATCGAGGATCACGAGGTCCGGCCGGTGCTCGCGGGCCAGTTCCACCGCCCGCTCCCCGTCGCCCGCCTCGCCGACGACCGTGTACCCCTCTTCCTCCAGCATCTCTTTGAGGTCGAGCCGGATCAGGGCCTCGTCCTCGGCGATGACGACCCGGGTCGTCAGGGGAGGCACGTGTGACGAGCCCTCCTCGGGCGCGTCGGCGGGCTGGGGCGACTCGGGGGCGGTCACGTGGGCTCCTCATGGGGGGCAGGGGCACTGCTGACAAGAGCCTACCTAGCTCCTGTATGTTTGAGTCACCGAGGGGCTACACTGACCTTCGGTTCGAAGAGGCTCCGGTAGTCCAATCGGCAGAGACGATGCCCTCAAAAGGCATTCAGTGTGGGTTCGAGTCCCACCCGGGGCACTTGCCTTTGTTTCCAAGGTGGGTCAGGGAATACCGCAAGCGGATGTCCGTATCCCGGACATCCGCTTTCCGCATACTGGACGGACACCCGCCCCCGGCGCCCCCTTCCGGGCGTCTCCCGCGGACCGCCGCCGCCTACGACTCCCCGTGCGCGGTGTCGTCCTCGCCGATCCGGTGCACCCGGACCATGTTCGTGGTGCCCGAGACGCCGGGCGGGGAGCCGGCGGTGATGACGACGACGTCGCCCTTCTCGCACCGGCCGTAGCGCGTCAGCAACTCGTCCACCTGCTCGACCATCCCGTCGGTGGTGCCCGCGTGCGGACCGAGGAAGGTCTCCACGCCCCAGGTCAGGCTGAGCTGGGAGCGGGTGGCCGGTTCCGGGGTGAAGGCGAGCAGCGGGATCGGCGAGCGGTAGCGCGACAGGCGCCGGGCGGTGTCGCCGGACTGGGTGAAGGCGACCAGGAACCGGGCGCCGAGGAAGTCGCCGGTCTCCGCCGCCGCGCGGGCCACCGCGCCGCCCTGGGTACGGGGCTTGTCGCGGCCGGTCAGCGGGGGCAGGCCCTCGGCGAGGAGGTCCTCCTCGGCCGCCTCGACGATGCGCGCCATGGTGCGCACGGCGTCGACGGCGTGCCGGCCGACGCTGGTCTCGCCGGAGAGCATCACCGCGTCCGTGCCGTCGATGACGGCGTTGGCGACGTCCGACGCCTCGGCGCGGGTGGGGCGGGAGTGGTCGATCATCGAGTCGAGCATCTGGGTGGCGACGATGACCGGCTTGGCGTTGCGCCTGGCCAGGGCGACGGCGCGCTTCTGGACGATCGGCACCTGTTCCAGGGGCATTTCGACGCCGAGGTCGCCGCGGGCGACCATGATGCCGTCGAAGGCGGCGACGATCTCCTCGATGTTCTCGACGGCCTGCGGTTTCTCCACCTTGGCGATGACGGGGAGGCGGCGGCCCTCCTCGTCCATGATGCGGTGGACGTCCACGACGTCGCGTCCGCCGCGGACGAAGGAGAGGGCGATGACGTCGAATCCGTTGCGCAGGGCCCAGCGCAGGTCGTCCTCGTCCTTCTTGGACAGGGCGGGGACGGAGACGGCGACGCCGGGCAGGTTGAGGCCCTTGTGGTCGGAGACCACGCCGCCCTCCACCACCGTGGTGCGCACCCGGGGGCCGTCGACGGCGGTGACCTCCAGGCAGACCCGGCCGTCGTCGACGAGGACGCGTTCACCGGGGGCGACGTCGCCGGCGAGTCCGGCGTAGGTGGTGCCGCACTGGTGGCGGTCGCCGGCCACGCCCTCCTCGACGGTGAGCGTGAAGGTGTCGCCGCGCTCCAGCAGGACGGGGCCTTCGGCGAAACGGCCGAGCCGGATCTTCGGACCCTGGAGGTCGGCGAGGGTGCCGACGCTGCGCCCGCTCTCGTCGGACGCCTTGCGGACCCGCCGGTAACGCTCCTCGTGCTCGGCGTGGGTGCCGTGGCTGAAATTGAACCGGGCGACATCCATTCCGGCCTCGACCAGGTCCTTGATCTGGTCGTACGAGTCGGTGGCGGGCCCCAGGGTACAGACGATCTTTGCTCGGCGCATGGGTCCGAGCCTATGCCGTACCGATCGGTAGTGAATTGGCCCCACATGACGAGTCAACCACCGTTGGGTGAAAGGTTGTTGCCCGCTGTCAGGATGTGCGGCGGAGTGCTCCGATGAGCGATTTCCGGCCGGATTTCCTTTCGCTTTTCCGGTCGCCTGTACGAGCCCGTTCCCGGACGGAGCGGCGGCCCGCGCCACCGTGCGGCCACCGGAACGAAACCCGCGCGCACTGTTGACATGCACCCTTCCCAAGACAGAATCTACGCGCGTTGCCGGACGGCCGCCGCCCGCGGGGCCCGTCCGCTGGTCCGTCAGTCGTTCGTTCCCGAGGGAGTCACCATGCCGTTGAACCGCCGGATGTTTCTGGAGGGGTCCGCCGTGACCGGGGCGGGGGTCGCCCTGGCCGGCGCGGCGGCTCCGGTGGCCGCGGCAGGCGAGCGGGGCAGGGGCCCCCGGCACCCGAAGCGGTACGAGCTGACCGTGATGGGCACCACCGACCTGCACGGGCACGTCTTCAACTGGGACTACTTCAAGGACGCCGAGTACGCCGACGCGGACGGCAACGCGAAGGGCCTGGCCCGGATCTCGACCCTGGTGAACCGCGTCCGCCGGGAGCGCGGCCGGCACCACACGCTGCTGCTGGACGCGGGCGACACCATCCAGGGCACTCCGCTGACGTACTACTACGCGAAGGTGGACCCGATCACCGCCGAGGGCGGCCCGGTGCACCCCATGGCGCAGGCGATGAACGCCATCGGGTACGACGCGGTGGCGCTCGGCAACCACGAGTTCAACTACGGCATCGAGACGCTGCGCGCCTTCGAGAGGCAGTGCCGCTTCCCGCTGCTCGGCGCCAACGCCGTGGACGCCCGCACGCTGCGGCCCGCCTTCCCGCCGTACCTCATGAAGACGTTCCGCCCGCCGGCCGGGCCGCCGGTGAAGGTGGCGGTGCTGGGGCTGACCAACCCGGGCATCGCCATCTGGGACAAGGCGTACGTGCGGGGCCGGCTCGCCTTCCCCGGTCTGGAGGAGCAGGCCGCCCGGTGGGTGCCGAGGCTGCGCTCGATGGGCGCCGACGTGGTCGTCGTCTCCGCCCACTCCGGCTCCTCGGGCACCTCCTCCTACGGCGACCAACTGCCGTACGTGGAGAACGCGGCGGCCGAGGTGGCCCGCAAGGTGCCCGGCATCGACGCGATCCTGGTCGGCCACGCCCACGAGGAGATCGCGGAGCTGAAGGTCGTCAACGAGGAGACCGGCCGCACCGTCGTCCTCTCGGAGCCGCTGTGCCACGCCGAACGGCTCACCCTCTTCGACATCGCCCTCGTCCTCGACCGGGGCCGCTGGCAGGTGGAGTCGGTGCGGGCCTCGCTGCGGGACTCCGCCGACGTCCCCGACGACCCGGCGATCACCCGGCTGCTGGCGGACGAGCACGCCCGGGTGGTGGCGTACGTCAACCAGGTGGTCGGCACCGCGACCGAGACGCTGACCACGGCCGAGGCACGGTACAAGGACGCCCCGATCATCGACCTGATCACCACGGTCCAGGAGGACGTGGTCCGGGAGGCGCTGGCGGGCACGGAGCACGCCTCGCTGCCGGTGCTGGCGCAGGCGTCGCCGTTCTCGCGGACCTCGGAGATCCCGGCCGGGGACGTGACGATCCGGGACCTGTCGAGCCTGTACGTGTACGACAACACGCTGGTCGCCAAGGTTCTCACGGGCGCCCAACTGCGGGCCTACCTGGAGTTCTCGGCGGAGTACTACACGCGGACGGCCCCCGGAGCCCCGGTCGACCCGGAGAAGCTGACCAACGCGAACGGGCGCCCGGACTACAACTACGACTACGTCTCCGGGCTCACCTACGAGATCGACGTCGCCCGCCCGGCCGGCTCCCGGATCTCCGCTCTGCGCCACGCGGGCGCCGAGGTGGCGGACGACCAGCGTTTCGTGCTGGCGGTGAACAACTACCGGGCCAACGGCGGCGGCGCCTTCCCGCACGTGGCGACCGCCCCCGAGCTGTGGTCGGAGTCGACGGAGATCCGCACCCGGATCGCGGAGTGGGTCACCGCGAAGGGCGTGCTGGACCCGCGGGACTTCGCGTCGGCGGACTGGGTCCTGACCCGCGAGGGCACGCCGGTGTTCTGACCGGCCGGGGCCCCGGCGCCGTACGCCGGGGCCCCGCCGGGCCGGATCAGCGCGCGGCGGACTCCCGCACCCGCAGGGCGCGGGCCAGGTCGTCGAGCTGGTCGGCGAGCCTGCGCCGCAGGGCCGGGACCGGGCCGGCCTCGTCGAGGCAGCGCCGGCCCAGCTCCAGGGTGCCGGCGTCGACGGCGTGGGCCGGGAAGGCCCAGCGGCCGGCGGCCTCGGCGATGGCGGGGCCGCGCCGCTCGGCGACGGCGGGTGCCTCGGCGAAGTAGCGCTCCACGTAGTCGCCGACCAGGCCGGCCTGCTCGGGCTGCCAGAAGCCCCGGGCGGTCGCGGTGAAGAGGTAGTTGGAGAGGCCGTCGGAGGCGAACATGGCCTCCCAGGCCGCCGACTTGGCCCCGGCGTCGGGGAGCGCGGCCCGGCAGCGGGCGGCGCCCTCCTGGCCGGTGGCGGAGGGGTCGCGGTCGAGTTCCCCGGCGATGGCGGCCTCGTCGACGGCGCCGAGGACGGCGAGGCGGCCGAGAACGCGCCAGCGCAGCTCCGGGTCGAGTTCGGGGCCGCCGGGGACGGTGCCCTCGGCGAGCCAGGCGGCGAGGGTGTCCGGGTGGGCGGCGACGTCGATGACGTGGCGCACGGCGATCAGGCGCAGCCCGGGGTGGTCGCCGTCCTCGGTGCGGCGGATGAGGTCGCGGCACAGGCCGGCGAGGGTGGCCAGGGCGGCGGGCCGCCGGTCGGGCGTGACGTAGCGGTCGGCGACGTGGGCGGCGGCGAAGGTCAGGACGCCGTCCACCAGGGCGAGGTCGGTCTCGTGCGGCAGGTGGGCGCGGGCGGTCTCCAGGTAGGCGCCGGCCGCCAGGTCGCCGTCGCGGACGGCGTCGCGCAGGGCGTTCCAGACGACGGCGCGGGTGAGCGGGTCGGGCAGGGCGGACAGGTGCGCGCCCACCGCGGCGGCGGAGCCGGCGTCGAAGCGGACCTTGGCGTAGGTGAGGTCGCCGTCGTTGGGCACCAGCAGGGCGGGGCGCTTGCCGAGCGGCCGGGGCCCGTCCTGGGGGACGTCGACGTGGACGCGTTCGCGCAGGGTGAGGCGGCCGTCGCCGGCCACGTCCCGGTCGTAGAGGCCGACGGCGACGCGGTGGGGGCGGCTGCCGGCGCGGTCGAGGGTGAGGGCGCAGGTGCCGTTCTCGCCGGGGGTGAGGCGGGGCGTGAGCGTGTCCACGCCCGTGGTCCGCAGCCAGGCGTCGGCCCAGGCGTGGACGTCGCGGTCGGTGGCGGCGGCGAGGGAGTCGATGAAGTCGGCGAGGGTCGCGTTGGCGAACTTGTGCCGGTCGATGTGGGTGTTGATGCCGGCCAGGAAGTCCTTCTCGCCGAGCCAGGCGACGAGCTGGCGCAGGGCGGAGGCGCCCTTGGCGTAGGAGATGCCGTCGAAGTTGAGGAGCGCGGAGGCGGTGTCCGGGACGTGCTCGGGGGCGACGGGGTGGGTGGAGGGGCGCTGGTCGGCGTCGTAGCCCCAGGGCTTGCGGGCGACGCCGAAGTCGGTCCAGGTGCCGGTGAAGCGGGTGGCCTCGGCGGTGGTCTGGTAGCCCATGTACTCGGCGAAGGACTCGTTGAGCCAGATGTCGTCCCACCAGCGCAGGGTGACGAGGTCGCCGAACCACATGTGGGCCATCTCGTGGGCGATGACCATGGCGCGGGTCTGCCGCTCGGTGTCGGTGACGGCGGAGCGGAAGACGAACTCGTCGCGGAAGGTGACCAGTCCGGGGTTCTCCATGGCACCGGCGTTGAACTCGGGGACGAACGCCTGGTCGTAGGAGTCGAAGGGGTAGGGCTCGGCGAACTTCTCGTGGTAGCGGTCGAAGCAGGCGCGGGTGACGTCGAGGATCTCGTCGGCGTCGGCGTCCAGGTGGGGGGCGAGCGAGCGGCGGCAGTGGATGCCGAAGGGCAGTCCGCGGTGCTCGGTGCGGACCGAGTGCCAGGGTCCGGCGGCGACGGCGACCAGGTAGGTGGAGACCGGCGGGGTGGTGGCGGCCTTCCAGTGGCCGTCTCCGGTGTGCTCGGTGACGCCGTTGGACAGGACGGTCCAGCCCTCGGGGGCGGTGACGGCGAGGTCGAAGACGGCCTTGAGGTCGGGCTGGTCGAAGGCGGGGAAGACGCGCTGCACGTCGTCCAGGAAAAGCTGGGTGTAGACGTAGGTCTCGCCGTCGGCGGGGTCGGTGAAGCGGTGCATGCCCTCGCCGGTGCGGGAGTAGCGCATGGCCGCCTCGACGCGCAGTTCGTGGGTGCCGGGGGCGAGGCCCGTCAGCGGCAGCCGGTTGCCGTCGAGGGCCTCCGGGTCGAGGGGGTGTCCGTCGAGGGTGACGGAGCGCAGCTCGGCGGGCTTGACCTCGATGAAGGTGTCCGTACCGCTCCGGTCGCCGAGGACGGTGAACCGGATGGTGGTGCGGGAGTCGAAGGTCTCGTCCCCACCGGTGAGATCGAGGTCGATCGCGTAGTGGTGGACGTCGAGGAGCCGGGCACGGGTCTGCGCTTCGTCGCGCGTCAGTACGGACATGCCCGCCATGCTGCCCGATGCGGTGGGCGGGGCACAGGGGCGGACCGGTACGCGGGGCCCGCCCCGTCCGCTCCCGCTCCGCCGGCCGCCGCGCGGGGCGTCCGGCGCGCTCCCCGCCGTGCGCCCCCGGGGGCCGGGCCGGGTGCCGCGCCGGGCAGCGGGCTCAGGTGCCGGACGGGGTGGTTCCCGTGCCGCCGGTCTCCGCGATGCGCTCGTGGTGGCGGATCACCTCGGCGATGATGAAGGTCAGGAACTTCTCGGCGAAGGCGGGGTCCAGTTCGGCGTCCTCGGCGAGGGCGCGCAGCCGCTCGATCTGCCGGGCCTCGCGGGCCGGGTCGGCGGGCGGGAGCCGGTGGCGGGCCTTGAGGTGGCCGACCTGCTGGGTGCGGGAGAAGCGCTCGGCGAGCAGGTGGACGACGGCCGCGTCGATGTTGTCGATGCTCTTGCGCAGCCGGTCCAGTTCCTCGCGGACGGCGGGGTCGACGGCGTCGGCGCCGGTGGGGCTGGTGGTCATGGGCGATCACCCTACGGGCGGTGGCCGCGGCGCCGCACACCGTCTCAGGCGCTGGGCCCCGCCCGGTCCCGGCGCCGCTCGTACAGTGGAGGCAGGGTCGAGCGGCTTGGGGGTCGGGCGTGGCGAACGGCGGACCGGTCGAGCACGGGTTCCCGCACCTGGAGACGGTGCGGGCCGCCCTCACCGCGCTGTACCGGCGGTTGTCCCCCGACACCGTGCGCACCTTCTCGGCCAGCGTGGCCCCGGCCGACGTGGCGTTCCGCGACACCGACGACCTGTACCTGGGGGCGCAGCGGGTCGCGGGCGAGCTGGTGTCGCACTACCGGCTGCCCGACGCGCGGCTGATCGTCTCCTTCCGGGAGATGACCCACGCGGCCAACGTGGAACTGGCGGCGGGCCCGGAGTACTTCGTGGAGCTGAACGACCGCTTCCGTACGCACCGCCGGGACATCGGCGCGGCGCTCGCGCACGAGGTGGCGCACGTCTACCTGCACCGGCTGGACCTCTCCTTCCCCGGTACGCGGGCCAACGAGATCCTCACGGACACGGTGGCGGCGTACCTGGGCGCGGGGTGGCTGCTGCTGGACGCCTTCCGGGAGGACGCGACCTCGTCGCAGAAGCTGGGGTACCTGACGCCGGAGGAGTTCGGCTACGTCCTGGCCAAGCGGGCGGCGCTCTTCGGCGAGGACCCGGGGGTGTGGTTCACCAGTCCGCAGGCGTACTCGGCGTACGTACGGGGCCGGGACCGGGCCTTCCGGGAGGAGCGGCAGCCGCCGCTGACGGCGGCGGGCTGGGCGGGCCGGCACCGGTACGCGCGTGATCGCCGTCAGGCCCGGGACGGGTACGGGGCCGGACTCGCCGGAGACACGCCGTACTCCTTCACGTCGCCGGGCGAGGGGCCGCTGCGGGTGTCGTTCCCGTGCCCGACCTGCCACCAGCGGCTCCGGGTGCCGGTCAGCGGCCGGGTACGGGCCCGGTGCGGCCTGTGCCGGACGGTCCTGGAGTGCGACACGTAGCACGGCCGCGCGAGGGCGCGAGGGCGGACACCGGGCCGGGTGCCGGGGCGCCGGGCCGGGCGTGTCCGTGACCGCCGTGCGGGTCCGGGACGGGCCGGGCGTGTCGGGCGGTGCCGCGGACCCGCCGGGCCGGGCGTGTCGGGCGTGTCGGGCGTACCGGGCGTGTCGGGAGGCCCCGCGGACCCCGCCGCTCGGCAGGACCACCGATGTTCGCTATTTTGTTCGGCGCCGCACCCACCGGCTCACCGTCCGTCCCGCACCCGAGGAGCCGGCTCGTGGATTCCGAGTCCACCGTCCCCACCTGCTATCGCCACGCCGCGGTGGAGTGCCGGGTGCGGTGTGTCCGCTGCGACCGTTCCATCTGCCCGGACTGCATGCGCGAGGCGGCCGTGGGCCACCAGTGCCCGGAGTGCGTGCGGGAGGGCACGCGGTCGGTGCGCCGGGCCCGCACCCTGGTCGGCGGGCGGGTGTCGACGACGCCGGTGGTGACGTACGCCCTGATCGGCCTCAACGTCCTCGCCTACCTGGGCGAGCTGGTGCGCCCGGGGATCGTGGACCGGTTCGCGCTGGTCGGCGCGCGGCTGGCCGGTCCGGACGGCGGCTGGTACGTCTACCAGGACCGCTTCCCGGAGGGCTTTCGCGCCGAGGGTGTCGTCGCGGGCGAGTGGGAGCGGATGCTCACCGGCTCCTTCCTCCATCTGCCGCCCACCGAGGGCGTGTTCGGCCTGCTGCACATCGCGATGAACATGGCCGCCCTGTGGCGGCTCGGGCGGGTCGTGGAACCGATGCTCGGCCGGGTCCGGCACGCGGTGCTCTACCTGCTCTCGGCGCTCGGCGGCTCCGTCCTCATCCTGCTCCTCGACGACCCCGGGCAGGCCACGGTCGGCGCCTCGGGCGCGATCTTCGGCCTCGGGGCCGCGTACTACGTCCTGGCCCGCCGTATCGGTGCCGACATGCGTCCGGTCAACCGCTTCATGGGCCTGTTGCTGCTGTGGCTGGTGGTCTCCGCCGGGATGACCTCCTGGCAGGGCCACCTCGGCGGGCTGCTGGCGGGCGGCGCGGTGGCGGCGGCGTACGCGCACGCGCCCCGCGACGGGCGCCGCACGGCCGTGCAGGCGGGCGCGTGCGTGGGGCTGCTGCTCCTGCTGGCGGTGGCGTCGGCGATCAAGGTGTCCGTACTGACGGGTGGAGGTATTACCCAGTGAAACGTGCCGGTGTGCTGCTCCTCGCGGCCGTCCCCGTGATCGCCACGGGGGTGTACTTCGTCCTGCCGTCCGACGGGGCCGACGCCCCCGTGGGGCCTCCCCCGGTCGCCGCCCAGTCGGCGCGCGCGGAGGCCAAGGACCGGGCGGAGCAGGAGCGGGAGGCGGACGACGCGGTGATCGCCGCCCTGCCGCCGGGACTGGCCGCGCCGGACAAGAAGGAGCTGGCGCAGAAGCTGGTGGCGAGCGCCGAGAACTCGACCACCGACTGGCGCACCTCGTACGGGAACATCGAGGACCTCGACGACGGCCAGGGCTACACGGCGGGCATCATCGGCTTCTGCACCGGCACCCACGACCTGCTCAACCTGGTGGAGCGCTACACCCGCTCCCACCCGGACAACGGACTGGCCGCCTACCTGCCCGCCCTGCGCCGGGTCGACGGCACCGACTCGCACGAGGGCCTGGACCCCGGCTTCACCGAGGCGTGGCGTGCCGAGTCCGAGCTGCCGGAGTTCCGCGAGGCGCAGGAGTACGAGCGCGACCACGTGTACTTCGAGCCGTCGGTGCGGCTGGCCAAACTGGACGGCCTCGGCACGCTCGGCCAGTTCGTCTACTTCGACGCGATGGTCTTCCACGGCCCGGACCCCGACCCGAACGGCTTCTACGACCTGCGCGAGCGGGCGAAGAAGAAGGCGAGGACGCCCGCCGAGGGCGGTTCGGAGAAGGCGTTCCTGGACGTCTTCCTGGACGTGCGCCACCGGGCGATGCAGGACAAGCGTCCGGGCGGCGACACCACCCGCGTCGACACCGCCCAGCGCCGTTTCCTGAGGGCGGGCAACCTGAACCTGGACACGCCGCTGGAGTGGCGGGTGTACGGGGACCTCTACCGGGTGCCGTGAGCGCCGTGACGGCGCCCGCCCCAGGGTCCGGTCGGGGACGGGGGCGGACACCGTCTGTGTTCCGTACGCCGTTGTACGGGACGCATCGGCGGCGGTCGGGCCGACCGCCGGCGCACGCGGGCTCAGACGGCCAGCGAGCGGTCCGTGGGGCGGATCGGGGCCGGCAGGTCACTGGCCCCGGTCAGGAAGCGGTCCGCGGCACGGGCCGCGGAACGGCCCTCCGCGATCGCCCAGACGATGAGCGACTGGCCGCGGCCGGCGTCACCGGCGACGAACACACCCGGCACACCGGTCTGGAAGTCGGCGTCCCGGGCGATGTTACCCCGTGCGTCCAGCTCCAGTCCGAACTGTTCGACCAGACCGTTCTCCCGGTCGGTGCCGGTGAAGCCGAGGGCGAGGGTGACGAGCTGGGCCGGGATCTTGCGCTCGGTGCCCGGCTTCGGCGTGAAGCCGCCCCCGCCGGTCTCGACCTCGGTCAGGTGCAGCCACTGGACGTTGCCGTCCGCGTCGCCCTCGAAGCGGGTGGTGGAGACGGCGTAGAGCCGCTCGCCGCCCTCCTCGTGGGCCGAGGTGACCTTGTAGAGCGGCGGGAAGGTCGGCCACGGCTGGGTCACCGGGTCCCGCTCCTCCCCGGGCCGGGGCATGATCTCCAGTTGGGTGACGGAGGCGGCGCCCTGGCGGTGGGCGGTGCCCACGCAGTCGGCGCCGGTGTCGCCGCCGCCGATGACGACGACGTGCTTGCCCTCGGCGGTGATCGGCGGGGTGACGTAGTCGCCCTCCTGCACCTTGTTGGCCAGCGGCAGGTACTCCATCGCCTGGTGGACGCCCCGCAGTCCGCGGCCGGGCAGCGGCAGGTCGCGCGGGGTGGTGGCGCCGGCCGCGAGGACGACGGCGTCGTGGCGCTTGCGCAGGTCGGCGGCGCTCAGGTCGCGGCCGATCTCGATCCCGGTGCGGAAGCGGGTGCCCTCGGCGCGCATCTGCTCGATACGGCGGTTGACGTGCCGCTTCTCCATCTTGAACTCCGGGATGCCGTACCGCAGCAGGCCGCCGACGCGGTCGGCGCGCTCGTAGACGGCGACCGTGTGGCCGGCCCGGGTGAGCTGCTGGGCGGCGGCGAGCCCGGCGGGGCCCGAGCCGACCACGGCGACGGTCTTGCCGGAGAGCCGTTCGGGGACGCGCGGGGCGATGTCGCCGCTCTCCCAGGCCCGGTCGGCGATGGAGACCTCGACGTTCTTGATGGTGACCGGCGCCCGGCCGATGCCGAGCACGCACGCCGACTCGCAGGGGGCCGGGCAGAGCCGGCCGGTGAACTCGGGGAAGTTGTTGGTGGCGTGCAGCCGCTCGGAGGCCGCCGCCCAGTCCCCGCGCCAGACGTAGTCGTTCCACTCGGGGATCAGGTTCCCGAGCGGGCAGCCGTTGTGGCAGAACGGGATGCCGCAGTCCATGCACCGGCCGGCCTGCCGGCCGACGACCGGCAGCAGGGAGCCGGGGACGTGGACCTCGTTCCAGTCGCCGAGGCGTTCCTCGACCGGACGGGACACGGCCGTCTCGCGGCCGTGGTGGAGAAAGCCCTTCGGATCAGCCATGGACCGCCGCCTCCATCATCTTCTCGGTGATCTCGGTCTCGGGGAGACCGGCCCGCTCGGCGGCGTCCTTGGCGGCGAGCACTGCCTTGTACGTAGTGGGGATGATCTTGCTGAAGCGTTCTGCGGCGGCCGGCCAGTCGGCGAGCAGCCGCGCGGCGACCGTGGAGCCGGTCTCCTCGGCGTGGCGGCGCACCACCTCGCGCAGCCACTCCCGGTCGGCCTCGTCCAGCGGTTCGACGGCGCCCCGGTTGCCGGGGTTGACGTCGGCGGGGTCGAGGTCGACGACGTAGGCGGTGCCGCCGGACATGCCGGCCGCGAAGTTGCGCCCGGTCTCGCCGAGGACGACCGCGTGGCCGCCGGTCATGTACTCGCAGCCGTGGTCGCCGACGCCCTCGGAGACGACCAGCGCGCCGGAGTTGCGGACGCAGAAGCGTTCGCCGGTCCGGCCGCGCAGGAACATCTCGCCGCCGGTGGCGCCGTAGCCGAGGGTGTTGCCGGCGATGACGCTGTACTCGGCGAGGTGGTCGGCGCCGCGGTCCGGGCGGACCACGATCCGGCCGCCGGACAGCCCCTTGCCGACGTAGTCGTTGGCGTCGCCCTCCAGGCGCAGGGTGATGCCGCGCGGCAGGAAGGCGCCGAAGGACTGGCCGGCCGAGCCGGTGAAGGTGAGGTCGACGGTGTCGTCGGGGAGCCCGGCGCCGCCGAAGCGGCGGGTGACCTCGTGGCCGAGCATGGTGCCGACGGTGCGGTTGACGTTGCGGATGGCCACCCGGGCGCGGACCGGGGCCGCCTCGGCGGCCGTGGGCGCGGAGAGGGCGTCGGCGGCGAGCCGGATCAGCTCGTTGTCGAGGGCCTTCTCCAGCCCGTGGTCCTGGCCGACCGCCTGGTGGCGGACGGCGCCCTCGGGCAGGTCCGGCACGTGCAGCAGCGGCGCGAGGTCCAGCCCGCGGGCCTTCCAGTGGTCGACGGCGCGGGTGATGTCGAGGACCTCGGCGTGGCCGACGGCCTCCTCGACGGAGCGGAAGCCGAGCCCGGCGAGGAGTTCGCGGACCTCCTCGGCGACGAACCGGAAGAAGTTCTCCACATACTCGGCCTGTCCGGAGAACCGCTCCCTGAGGACCGGGTTCTGGGTGGCGATGCCGACCGGGCAGGTGTCCAGGTGGCAGACGCGCATCATGACGCAGCCGGAGACGACCAGCGGCGCGGTGGCGAAGCCGAACTCCTCGGCGCCGAGCAGCGCGGCGACGACCACGTCCCGGCCGGTCTTGAGCTGGCCGTCGGTCTGCACGACGATGCGGTCGCGCAGGCCGTTGAGGAGCAGGGTCTGCTGGGTCTCGGCGAGGCCCAGCTCCCACGGTCCGCCCGCGTGCTTGAGCGAGGTGAGCGGGGAGGCGCCGGTGCCGCCGTCGTGGCCGGAGACGAGCACCACGTCGGCGTGGGCCTTGGAGACGCCGGCGGCGACGGTGCCGACGCCGACCTCGGAGACCAGCTTCACGTGGACGCGGGCGGCCGGGTTGGCGTTCTTCAGGTCGTGGATGAGCTGGGCCAGGTCCTCGATGGAGTAGATGTCGTGGTGCGGCGGCGGGGAGATCAGGCCGACGCCGGGCGTGCTGTGCCGGGTCTTCGCCACCCACGGGTAGACCTTGGGCCCGGGGAGCTGGCCGCCCTCGCCGGGCTTGGCGCCCTGGGCCATCTTGATCTGGATGTCGTCGGCGTTGACCAGGTACTCGGAGGTGACGCCGAAGCGGCCGGAGGCGACCTGCTTGATCGCGGAGCGGCGGGCCGGGTCGTGCAGGCGCTCCGGGTCCTCGCCGCCCTCGCCGGTGTTGGACTTGCCGCCCAGCCGGTTCATGGCGAGGGCGAGCGTCTCGTGGGCCTCGCGGGAGATGGAGCCGTAGGACATGGCGCCGGTGGAGAACCGCTTGACGATCTCGGAGACCGGCTCGACCTCGGCCGGCGGCACCGGCTCGCGCCCGGAGGCGAAGCCGAAGAGTCCGCGCAGCGTCATGAGGCGCTCGGACTGCTCGTCGACGCGCTCGGTGTACTGCTTGAAGACCTCGTAGCGGCCGGTGCGCGTGGCGTGCTGGAGGCGGAAGACGGTCTCCGGGTCGAAGAGGTGCGGTTCGCCCTCGCGGCGCCACTGGTACTCGCCGCCGATCTCCAGCGTGCGGTGGGCGGGGGCGATGCCGGAGGCCGGGTACGCCTTCGCGTGGCGGGCGGCGACCTCCGAGGCGATCACGTCGATGCCCACGCCGCCGATCTTGGTGGCGGTGCCGTCGAAGTACGCGGCGACGAACTCCCGGTCCAGGCCGACGGCCTCGAAGACCTGGGCGCCGCGGTAGGAGGCGACGGTGGAGATGCCCATCTTGGACATCACCTTCAGGACGCCCTTGCCGAGGGCGTGGATGAGGTTGCGGATGGCCTGCTCGGGGTCGGCGCCCCGCAGGAAGGTGCCGGCCCGGACCAGGTCCTCGACGGACTCCATGGCCAGGTACGGGTTGACGGCGGCGGCGCCGTAGCCGATGAGCAGGGCGACGTGGTGGACCTCGCGGACGTCGCCGGCCTCGACCAGCAGCCCCACCTGGGTGCGCTGCCGGGTGCGGATGAGGTGGTGGTGGACGGCGGCGGTGAGCAGCAGCGAGGGGATCGGGGCGTGCTCGGCGTCGGAGTGCCGGTCGGAGAGGACGATCAGGCGGGCGCCGTTGCCGATGGCGGCGTCGGCCTCGGCGCAGATCTCCTCGATCCGGGCGGCGAGCGCGTCGCCGCCGCCGTGCACCCGGTAGAGCCCGGAGAGCGTGGCGGCCTTGAAGCCGGCCATGTCGCCGTCGGCGTTGATGTGGATGAGCTTGGCCAGCTCGTCGTTGTCGATCACCGGGAAGGGCAGCAGGACGCTGCGGCAGGAGGCGGCCGTGGGCTCCAGCAGGTTGCCCTGGGGGCCGAGGGAGCTGCGCAGCGAGGTGACCAGTTCCTCGCGGATGGCGTCCAGCGGCGGGTTGGTGACCTGCGCGAAGAGCTGGGTGAAGTAGTCGAAGAGCAGCCGCGGGCGCGCGGAGAGCACGGCGATGGGCGTGTCGGTGCCCATGGAGCCGATCGGCTCGGCGGCGGAGGCGGCCATCGGGGCGAGGAGGACGCGCAGTTCCTCCTCGGTGTAGCCGAAGGTCTGCTGGCGGCGGGTGACGGAGGCGTGGGTGTGGACGACGTGTTCGCGCTCGGGCAGGTCGCCGAGGTCGATCTCGCCGGCCTGGAGCCACTCGGCGTAGGGCTGCTCGGCGGCGAGGCGGGCCTTGATCTCGTCGTCCTCGACGATGCGGTGCTCGGCGGTGTCGACGAGGAACATGCGGCCGGGCTGGAGGCGGCCCTTGCGGACGACGCGGGCGGGGTCGATGTCGAGGACGCCGACCTCGGAGCCGAGGACGACGAGGCCGTCGTCGGTGACCCAGTAGCGGCCGGGGCGCAGCCCGTTGCGGTCGAGGACGGCGCCGGCCTGGATGCCGTCGGTGAAGGTGACGCAGGCGGGGCCGTCCCAGGGCTCCATCATCGTGGAGTGGTACTGGTAGAAGGCCCGCCGGGCCGGGTCCATCGCGTCGTGGTTCTCCCACGCCTCCGGGATCATCATCAGCACGGCGTGCGGCAGCGGCCGGCCGCCCAGGTGCAGCAGTTCGAGGACCTCGTCGAAGGAGGCGGAGTCGGAGGCGTCGGGCGTGCAGACCGGGAAGATCCGGTCGAGGCGGTCGGCGGGGCCGAAGAGCCCGGAGGCGAGCTGGGACTCGCGGGCGCGCATCCAGTTGCGGTTGCCCCGGACGGTGTTGATCTCGCCGTTGTGGGCGACGAACCGGTACGGGTGGGCGAGCGGCCAGGACGGGAAGGTGTTGGTCGAGAACCGGGAGTGGACCAGGGCGATCGCGCTGGCGAAGCGGCGGTCGGAGAGGTCCGGGAAGAACGGTTCGAGCTGCCCGGTGGTGAGCATGCCCTTGTAGACCACGGTCCGCGCGGAGAGCGAGGGGAAGTAGACGCCGGCCTCGCGCTCGGCGCGCTTGCGCAGGACGAAGGCCCGGCGGTCCAGGGCGATGCCCGCGCTGGTGCCGTCGGTGACGAAGAGCTGGCGGAAGACCGGCAGGGTGGAGCGGGCGGCGGCGCCGAGGAGCTGCGGGGCGACGGGGACGTCGCGCCAGCCGAGGACGGTCAGCCCTTCCTCGGCCGCGATCGCCTCGATCCGCGCGGCGCTGTCCGCGCCGTCCCCGGTGTCCTCGGCGGCCCGCCGGGGCAGGAAGGCGGTGCCGACGGCGTACGTCCCGGCGGCGGGCAGGGGGAAGCCGGTCACCTCGCGGAAGAAGGCGTCCGGGACCTGGCAGAGGATGCCCGCGCCGTCGCCCGAGTCGGGCTCGGAGCCGGTGGCGCCGCGGTGCTCCAGGTTGCGCAGGACGGTGAGGGCCTGCTCGACGAGGGTGTGGGAGGGCTCGCCGGTGAGGGTGGCGACGAATCCGACGCCGCAGGCGTCGTGCTCGTAGGCGGGGTCGTACAGGCCCTGGGCGGCAGGGCGGGGGTCCGTGGACGGCCGGCGGCGGCCCTCCTCGGGATGCTGGCACGGCTGACGCGGCATACGCATCGGCTCTCCCGTCGTCGTCATGTGGCAGGTGGGATGCCGAGGGACGACGCTGGCCCTCTGCTGGGGGTCGGAAAAGTTGGTGCAGAGTACATGATGAAACGCTTCTCGGGCGTTGGGGCACCCGGTTCCACCATGCGGATGATGGGGGGCCTCGGCGGGGACGCCGTGCCCGGGGGGCGGAAGCCCTGGGGGGCCGGGAGGGCGGATCGACGCCCGTGGGCCCGGAGCGGAGGGGGCGCCGTCGCCCGCCTCGCGGTCACGCGGCAGGCATCGTCGTCCGCAGCGCGTACGGCTCATGCCCAGCGCTCCCCCGCTCGAAACCAGTCGAGGACGCCCATCTGAGCACCGGCCCGCGCCGGAGCGGGTGCCGGACCGGCCGGCGCCCGCTCCGCAAGGGGCCTCCGGTCAGCCGACGGCGGTCCCGAACAGGCTGCCCAGCGCGTACGTCACGCCGGCCGCGGCGCCGCCCAGCAGGAGCTGGCGCAGTCCGCTGTACCACCAGGTGCGGGCGGTCACCTTGGCCACCACCGCGCCGCACAGGAAGAGCCCGGCCAGCGCGGTCAGCACGGCGGGCCACAGCGAGGCGGCGCCCAGCAGGTAGGGCAGGACGGGGAGCAGGGCGCCCACCGCGAAGGAGCCGAACGAGGAGACGGCCGCGACCGTCGGGGACGGCAGGTCGCCGGGGTCGACGCCCAGTTCCTCGCGGGCGTGGATCTCCAGGGCCTGCTCCGGGTCGCGGGACATCTGCCGGGCGACCTCGCTCGCCAGCGCGGGTTCGACGCCGCGCGAGACGTAGAGCGCGGCCAGCTCCGCCTCCTCGTCCTTCGGGTACTTGCGCAGCTCACGGCGCTCGACGGCCAGCTCGGCCTCGACCAGCTCGCGCTGGGAGGCGACGGAGGTGTACTCCCCGGCGGCCATCGAGAAGGCACCGGCGGCCAGCCCCGCCAGTCCGGTCAGGATGACGACCTGCCGGTCCAGGGCACCGCCCGCGACACCGGTCATCAGCGCGAGGTTGGACACCAGGCCGTCCATCGCGCCGAAGACGGCGGGGCGCAGCCAGCCGCCGTTGACGTCCCGGTGGGTGTGGTTGTCGCGGTGGGCCTCGTGCAGTGCCGCCTCGTTGTCGATGATAGCCATCTCCACTCCCCCAAGTTAGACACGTTCTATATTTTTACACCAACCAATGTACGCCGCTCCGGATCAACGTGCCAGCAAGGAAAGGCTGGGCTAACCTGCGGTTTCACCGTTTCCGCACAGCCATGTGCACGGTGTCACAGATCGCGCGGGGGACCCTCGGACGGGGTGGGTGATCTCCGCGCGGCGCCCGGACGGTGTAGGGATACGACAACGCCCGAGGGCGCCCGGAGTCTTTCCGGGCGCCCTCGGGCGTGGTGTGGTGTGGCCGGCGGGCCGGGGCGTCAGCCCTTCTGCGCCGGGCCGGCCCCGTTCGCCTCGGGGGCGCGGTTCGCGGCCTCCGCGGTCTTGGCGGTCTTCGCGGTCTTCGCCGTCTTGGCCGTCTTCACGGTCTTCCCGTCGGAGGAATCGTCCTCGGCGGCCCCGGCTGCCTCGGCCGTCTCCCCCGCCGCACCCGTCTCGCTGGTCTCACCGGTCTCGCCGGTGCCGTCCCCGGACCCCTCGCCGAGCGCCTCCGCGCCGGGCTCGACCACGGCCTCCCGGCCGGGACGGGTCCGCGCGGAGACCACCATGTAGACCACGGCGAGCAGGAACACCAGGAGCGCGGTCCAGTTGTTCAGCCGCAGGCCCAGGAGGTGGTGGGCGTCGTCGACGCGCATGTACTCGATCCAGAAGCGGCCCGCGCAGTACGCGGCGACGTACAGCGCGAAGGCCCGGCCGTGGCCCAGCGTGAAGCGGCGGTCCGCCCAGATGACCAGCAGGGCGACGCCCACGCACCACAGCGACTCGTACAGGAACGTCGGGTGGTAGGTGCCCGGCGTCCGTCCGTCGGCGCCGGAGGTGATCTCCAGCGCCCAGGGCAGGTCGGTGGCCCGTCCGTACAGCTCCTGGTTGAACCAGTTGCCCCAGCGGCCGATGGCCTGCGCGAGGGCGATGCCCGGGGCGACGGCGTCGGCGTAGGCGGGCATGGGGATGCCGCGGCGCCGGGCGCCGATCCAGGCGCCCAGCGCCCCGAGCGCGATCGCGCCCCAGATGCCGAGGCCGCCCTCCCACACCTTGAAGGCGTCCACCCAGTCACGGCCCTCACCGAAGTAGAGCTGGTAGTCCGTGATCACGTGGTAGAGCCGTCCGCCGACCAGGCCGAAGGGAACGGCCCAGATCGCGATGTCGGCGACCGTGCCGGCCCGCCCGCCACGGGCGACCCAGCGCTTGTTGCCGAGCCAGACGGCGACGAAGACGCCGATGATGATGCAGAAGGCGTAGCCGCGCAGCGGGACGGGACCGAGGTGGAGCACCCCGCGCGACGGGCTGGGAATGAAGGCAAGTTCCATGGCAGGGTCGACGCTACCGTGTCGGGCGGGACCCGTGCCGGGCAGCCCGGCTACGGGTCCGTAACGGGCGGGGGTCCCGCGTCCGGGCGGCGGCGGGTCCGCCCGGTCCTCCTACCGGTCGGCGTCCAGCACCATCTGCTTCAGCTTGGCCGGGGTCATGGAGCGGTCCTGGTAGATGTTCTCGCCGTTCAGCAGGACGGTGGGGGTGCCGCTGAAGCCTCCGTTCTGGAAGGCCCTGTTGGACTTCTCCACCCAGCCGTTGTGCGTGCCGTCCTTGACGCAGCTCCGGAACCCGGGCGTGTCGAGCCCGTCGACCGTGCCCGCGAGCTTGATCAGCGTGCCGGTGTCGGCGAAGGCGTCGTCCGTCTCCGGCGGCTGGTTCTCGTAGAGCACGTCGTGGTACTGCGGGAACTTGCCGGCGTCCTGGGCGCAGGCCGCCGCGTTGGCCGCCTTGCGGGAGCCGGTGCCGCCCATGTTGCCGTCGATGATCGTCGCCAGGTGGTACTCGACCTTGAGCTTCCCGGCACCGGTCAGCTCGTGGATCGTGGAGCGGTACGCCTGCTCGAAGCCCTGGCAGGCCGGGCAGCGGAAGTCCTCCCAGACGGTGAGCGTCGACGGGGCGCTCTCGGGCCCGGCCGGGAGGGCGAGGCTGTCCTTGCCCAGCGCCCCCGAGGGCGCCACCACCGGGCCGGCCGACTCGCTCCCGTCGTCCCGGCCCACGTTCGCGGCGACCACGCCGACCACGGCGGCGAGGCCGAGGACGCCGACGACGGTCGCGCCGACGATCAGGCCGCGGCGGCGTTTGTCCCGGGACTTCTGCTTCTCGCGCTCGGCCGCCAGCCGCTGGCGGGCGGTGCGCTTTCCGTCTTGGTTCTTCTCGCTCACACCCCGCAGAACGAACCGGGGAGGCGCACAGCGCCTCCCCGGCCCCAGGTCCACCCGTAAGAGGGACCCGTACGACAGGTGACCGTCAGCCCCGTGCGCGGACGCCCTTCGCCAGTTCGCCGGCGAGCGCGCGCACGTCCTCCACGCCGGTGGCGGCGTCGGGGGCGTCGAGCATCCGCTTGACGAACGCCGAGCCGACGATGACCCCGTCGGCGAAGCGGGCGACCTCCGCGGCCTGCTCGGCGTTGGAGACGCCGAGGCCGACGCAGACCGGCAGGTCGGTGGTGGCGCGGGTGCGCCGGACCAGGTCCTCGGCCTCGGAGCCGACCGATTCGCGGGTACCGGTGACGCCCATGAGGGAGGCCGCGTAGACGAAGCCGCTGCCCACCGCGGTGATCTCGGCGAGCCGCGCGTCCCGGCTGCTGGGCGCGACCACGAAGACCGTGGCGAGCCCGTGCTTGCCGGCGTGCTCCCTCCACGGCCCCGACTCCTGCACCGGCAGGTCGGGCAGGATGCACCCGGCGCCGCCGGCCTCGGCCAGCTCGGCGGCGAAGCGCTCGACGCCGTAGCGGTCGACGGGGTTCCAGTACGTCATGACGAGGATCGGCTTGCCGGTGGCCCGGTGGACCTCGCGGACCGTGCGCAGCACGTCGGCGATCCGCACGCCGCCGCGCAGGGCGATGTCGTCGGCGGTCTGGATGACCGGCCCGTCCAGGACCGGGTCGCTGTGCGGGAGGCCGACCTCGACGACGTCGGCGCCGCCCTCCAGCACGGCCTTCATCGCCTCGATGCCGCCGTCCACGGTCGGGAACCCGGCCGGGAGGTAGGCGACCAGGGCGGAACGGCCCTCGGCGCGGGCCCCGGCGAGGGTCTCCTCCAGCAGTCGCACGTTGCCGCTCACTTGGCGTCCCCCTCGATCTCGGCGGCCCCGCCGGCCTCGTCGGCGGCGACCTGGGCGTCGGTGTCGTACAGCCCGAAGTAGCGGGCGGCGGTGTCCATGTCCTTGTCGCCGCGGCCGGAGAGGTTGACCACGATCAGCCCGTCCGGGCCCAGCTCGCGGCCGACCTCCAGGGCGCCGGCCAGGGCGTGGGCGCTCTCGATGGCCGGGATGATGCCCTCGGTGCGCGAGAGCAGGCGCAGGGCCTGCATCGCCGCGTCGTCGGTGACCGCGCGGTACTCGCCGCGGCCGGTGTCCTTGAGGTAGGAGTGCTCGGGGCCGATGCCGGGGTAGTCCAGGCCGGCCGAGATCGAGTAGGGCTCGGTGATCTGGCCCTCCTCGTCCTGGAGCACGTAGGAGCGCGAGCCGTGCAGGATGCCGGGCTCGCCCGCGGTCAGGGTGGCCGCGTGCTCGCCGCTGTCCAGGCCGTGCCCGGCCGGCTCGCAGCCGATCAGGCGCACCGAGGCGTCCGGGAGGAAGGCGTGGAAGAGGCCGATGGCGTTGGAGCCGCCGCCGACGCAGGCGATCGCGGCGTCGGGCAGGCGTCCGGCGCGCTCCAGGAGCTGGCGCCGGGCCTCGACGCCGATGACGCGGTGGAAGTCGCGGACCATGCCGGGGAAGGGGTGGGGACCGGCGACGGTGCCGAAGAGGTAGTGGGTGCGGTCGACGTTGGCGACCCAGTCGCGGAACGCCTCGTTGATGGCGTCCTTGAGGGTGCGGCTGCCGGACTTCACGGAGACGACCTCGGCGCCGAGCATCCGCATCCGGGCCACGTTCAGCGCCTGGCGCCGGGTGTCGACCTCGCCCATGTAGATGGTGCAGTCGAGGCCGAAGAGGGCGCAGGCGGTGGCGGTGGCGACGCCGTGCTGGCCGGCGCCGGTCTCGGCGATGACCCGGGTCTTGCCCATGCGCTTGGTCAGCAGGGCCTGGCCGAGCACGTTGTTGATCTTGTGCGAGCCGGTGTGGTTGAGGTCCTCGCGCTTGAGGAAGATCCGGGCGCCGCCGGCGTGCCCGGCGAACCGGGGCACCTCGGTCAGGGCGCTGGGGCGGCCGGTGTAGTGGGCCAGCAGGTCGTCGAGTTCGCGGGCGAACTCGGGGTCGGCCTTGGCCTTGTCGTAGGCGACGGCGACCTCGTCCACGGCGGCGACGAGCGCCTCCGGGATGAACTTGCCGCCGAACGCGCCGAAGTACCCCTCGGCGCTGGGCACCTGGCCCTCGGGGTCGGGAATGAAGAACTCGCTGGGCATGCGGAAACCTCACGGTGTGGGTGGTGTGCGCTGATCGCCGTGGGGCGTGGGGTGGGCAGCGGCGGGCCGGGGCCGGCCGTCGCGCGGTTCCCCGCGCCCCGGGAGCCGGTCCGTCGGATCATGCCGCACTCCCGGTCCGGCGGCCTGGTGCGCCGCGGGACACCGGGGTACCGGCGCGTCGGCGCCGGCCCCGCGCCGCACGGCGGGAGCCACCGGACCGGCTCAGCCGCGGCGGGGTGCCTCGGCGGGCTCGGGCCTGATCGGGACGGAAGACCTCACGAGGGGCGCTGCCATCGCCGCCCGTTGACCTGGCCGGGCTCGGCTCCGATGTGATAGCGCACCCGGCGGCCGTGGACGCGGCGCGCGGGGGCCCGGCAGCCGCGCGGGCGGCAGCCCCGGGCCAGGTGCGCGTACGCGTCCCTGGCCGCCAGGGTGATCGGGAGCGCCATCGGGGCCGGGCCCATCGCCGGTCAGCTCCGGCCGTGCCGCAGCGCGGGGTGCTCGCCCGCGGCCACCAGGTCGGAGACGGCGGTCTTCGGGTCGCGCCCGGTGACGAGGGACTCGCCGACCAGGACGGCGTCGGCGCCCTCGTTGGCGTAGGCGATGAGGTCGTGCGGGCCGCGGACGCCGGACTCGGCGACCTTGACGATGCCCGCGGGGATCTCGGGGGCGACCCGCTCGAAGGTGCCGCGGTCGACCGTCAGCGTCTTCAGGTTGCGCGCGTTGACGCCGATCACCTTGGCGCCGACGGCGACCGCGCGCTCGACCTCCTCCTCGTCGTGGACCTCGACGAGCGGGGTGAGGCCGATGGACTCGGCACGCTCGACCAGCGACTCCAGGGCCGGCTGGTCGAGGGCGGCGACGATGAGCAGCACCAGGTCGGCGCCGTGCGCGCGGGCCTCCCAGAGCTGGTACGAGGTGACCACGAAGTCCTTGCGCAGGACCGGGACGTCCACGCGGGCCCGGACGGCGTCCAGGTCGGCCAGCGAGCCGCCGAAGCGGCGCTCCTCGGTGAGGACGGAGATGACGGAGGCGCCGCCCGCCTCGTAGTCGGCGGCGAGTCCGGCCGGGTCGGCGATGGCGGCCAGCGCGCCCTTGGACGGGCTGGAGCGCTTGACCTCGCAGATGACCTTGACCGCGTCGCCGCGCAGGGCGCTCACCCCGTCCAGGGCGGGGCGTGCCTCGGCCGCGCGCTCCTTGAGCTCGTCGAGGCTGACGCGCGCCTGCCGCTCCGCGAGGTCGGCACGGACTCCGTCGATGATCTCGTCGAGCACACTCACGCGAGCGGCCCCCTTTCAGACGGCGGAAACCTTGGGTCACTGTGATGGTATCCGCAGCCGGGCACGGGACCGGCATCCGGTCGTCGCCGGTCCCACTACCTGGACGTTCCCCAAATGATCAAGGCAGCAGCCGGCCACCGAAGGGCAGGTTCCGGACAACACCGAAGACCAGCAGCAACGTGCCCAGGGTCCACAGGTGCGCCGGACCGAGCGCGATCCGGAACGGGCGTCCGCGCACCGCGCGGATCACCCAGACGGTCCACAGCACGGCGAAGCCGGCGTAGGCGAGGACGGCGAGCGCGTTGGCGTGCAGGGCGGTCACGAGGTCGCCGTGGACGACGGCGTGGGCGCTGCGCAGGCCGCCGCAGCCGGGGCAGTAGATCCCGGTCACCCGGAGCAGGGGGCAGACGGGGTAGTGGCCGGGTTCGTTGGGGTCGACGGCGCCCACGTAGGCGAAGGCGCCGACGACGGCGGCGAGCACCCCGGCCGGTACGGCCGCCCGGGAGACGGCGCCGCGCGGGCCCCGGCGCGGGGCGTGGCCCGGGTGGCCCCGGTGGCCGGGGTGGTCCGGCGGGAGGGCGGGGCGCGGCGGGGCCTCGGCCCCGGGGTGCGGCGGGGCCCCGGGGTGCGGCGGGGCGGCGGTCGGGTGCTGCGCCGGCGTGCGGCTCTCGGCGTCCACGCCCGCATTCTGCCCGGCACGCTCCCCGGGCGCATCCGAGGGGCGCCCGTCCGCGGGGGTCAGGGCGGGCGGGGCGGACACGTGAGGGGCGGTCCCGGCACCGTGACGGCCGGTCCGCCCCTTCGGGTCCCGCGGGGTCGCCCGCGCGTGGGGGTCAGCTCTTGGCGCCGGCCGGCTCGGCGGGGCGGTTCGCCGGGTGCTCGTGCTTCTGCTGGCCGAGACCCATCATCCGCATGATGCCGCCCACGACGGCGCCGAGGAGCACGATGCCCATGCTGACCCAGAAGCCCACCGGCTCGGCCATCACCATGAACATGCCCGCGACGCAGAACCCGATGAAGGCGATGATGACACCGGTCCAGGCGGCCGGGGTGTGACCGTGGCTGCTGCCCGCCATTGCTTGCTCCTCGTTGCTGTGTGCCTGTCTGAGCAGGATGCTCGTGCCCATTGTCCCGCACCGGCGCGCGCGCCGTGAGCGGGGGTGCTCCTCCGCGCGCCCCGGCCCGGCACGGGCTCTCCGGGCACGGGCGGGCCGTACGCGAGCCCCGGGCACGCGGGTGGCCCACCCCGGGGCCCCCGGCCCGGCGCACGGGCGGTGGCGCGGGCCCGGCGCGAGGCGGCGTGTGCGGGCGTGGGGCGTACGGGGTTCAGGCGCCGGTCGGGTCCTCGCCCCGGTCGAGCGCCTTCCACAGGTCCTCGGGGCGGTCCGGGTCGACGCGGGGGGCGGTGCGCCGGGGCCGGGCGGTGCCGCCGCGCTCGTAGCGGCCGGACATGGCGGGCCACAGCCGGCCGTAGCGCAGCGCGAGCAGCCCGGCGAGGAGCAGCAGGACGCCGCCGACGGCGGCGGCGTAGGGCCAGGCGGTGTGGGTGAGGGCGTCGACGGTGGCGGAGGTGTCGCCGGCGGCCCGCGCGGCCTTCTCGTCGAGCGCGGAGGCGTCGGAGGCGCCGAGCAGGGCCGCGGCGATGGTGCCGGCGCCGGAGAGCGCGAGCAGCGTGGCGACGGCGAGGCGGCCGGCGCGGCGCACGGCGAAGACGGCGACGAGCGCGGCGAGGCCCACGACGGCGAGGGCGGCCGGGACGCCCGTGACGTCGCTGCCGCTGGCGGTCAGGGGGAAGGCGCCGCCGGCCACGGTGGCGGTGCCCTCCGACCACTTCTGCCGGGTGGCGAGCAGGGCGACGGCCGCGCCGAGCGCGCCGCTCAGCAGGGCGGCGGCGAGGCTCCGGCGCCCGCTGCGGGCGGGGGCGGCGGCGGGGGCGGGGGAAGGGGGTACGGCAGTCACGTACTCCACTATCACCCGGACCCCGGGTGCGGCGGCACCCGGGGTTCCGTGGGAAGGGCGTGAGAAACGCCCTATCGACCGAGCCGGTTGGCCATGTGCACCGCCCGGAGCACCGCCGCGGCCTTGTTGCGGCACTCGGTGTCCTCGGCGACCGGGTCGGAGTCGGCGACGACGCCGGCGCCCGCCTGGACGTAGGCGGTGCCGTCGCGCAGCAGCGCGGTGCGGATGGCGATGGCCGTGTCGGAGTCGCCGGCGAAGTCGAGGTAGCCGACGCAGCCGCCGTACAGGCCGCGCCGGGCCGGTTCGAGTTCGTCGATGATCTGCAGGGCACGCGGCTTGGGGGCGCCGGAGAGGGTGCCGGCCGGGAAGCAGGCGGTGAGGACGTCGAAGGCGGTCCGTCCCTCGGCCACCCGTCCGGTGACCGTGGAGACGATGTGCATGACGTGCGAGTACCGCTCGATGGACATGAAGTCGACGACCTCGACCGAGCCGGGCTCGCAGACCCGCCCCAGGTCGTTGCGGCCCAGGTCGACGAGCATGAGGTGCTCGGCGCGCTCCTTGGGGTCGGCGAGGAGTTCGTCGGCGAGGGCCTGGTCCTCCTGCGGGGTGGCGCCGCGGTGCCGGGTGCCGGCGATGGGGTGGACCATGGCCCGTCCGTCCTCGACCTTGACCAGGGCCTCGGGCGAGGAGCCGACGACGTCGAAGCCGTCGAAGCGGAACAGGTACATGTACGGGGACGGGTTGGTGGCGCGCAGCACCCGGTAGACGTCGAGGGCGCTCGCCGTGCACGGGGTCTCGAACCGCTGGGAGGGGACGACCTGGAACGCCTCTCCGGCGCGGATGCGCTCCTTGATGTCCTCGACGGCCGCCTGGAAGTCGCTGCCGCCCCAGCGGGCGGTGTACTCGGGCAGTTCGGAGGGCGGCAGCGCGGCCGGGGGCTGGGCGACGGCGCGGGTGAGGTCGGCCTCCATGGCGTCCAGGCGGGCCACGGCGTCGGCGTACGCCTCGTCGACGCCGGTGGACAGGTCGTTGTGGTTGATCGCGTTGGCGATCAGCAGGACCGAGCCCTCCCAGTGGTCCATGACGGCGAGGTCGCTGGTGAGCAGCATGGTCAGCTCGGGCAGGCGCAGGTCGTCCCGCCCCCCGGGGCCGACCTTCTCCAGGCGGCGCACGATGTCGTAGCCGAGGTAGCCGACCATGCCGCCGGTGAAGGGCGGCAGGCCGAGGTCGTGGGCGAGGTCGCGCGGGGTGTGCAGGGCCTCGACGGTCGCCCGCAGCGCGGCGAGCGGATCGCCGCCGACGGGAATGCCGACGGGCGGGGTGCCCTGCCAATGGGCCTGTCCGTCCCGTTCGGTGAGGGTGGCGGCGCTGCGGACGCCGACGAAGGAGTACCGGGACCAGGTGTCACCGTTCTCCGCGGACTCCAGAAGGAAGGTGCCGGGGCGTTCGGCGGCGAGCTTGCGGTAGAGCGCGACCGGCGTGTCGCCGTCGGCGAGGAGCTTGCGGGTGACCGGGACGACCCGGCGGTCGCCGGCGAGCTTGCGGAAGGTGTCGAGGTCCATGACGGCCGACCCTACTGATCCGCCGCGGCGGGACCGGCGTGCGCGCCGCCGGCCGTCCGGGCGTCGAGGAGCACGTCGGCGTCGAAGCAGGTGCGGGCGCCGGTGTGGCAGGCGGCGCCGACCTGGTCGACCCGGACCAGGACGGTGTCCGCGTCGCAGTCCAGGGCGACGGACTTCACCCACTGGACGTGCCCGGAGGTGTCGCCCTTGACCCAGTACTCCGCGCGGCTGCGCGACCAGTAGGTGCAGCGGCCCGTGGTCAGCGTGCGGTGCAGGGCCTCGTCGTCCATCCAGCCGAGCATGAGCACCTCGCCGGTGTCGTACTGCTGGGCGATGGCGGGCAGGAGGCCGTCGGGGCTGCGCCTCAGGCGCGCGGCGATCTCCGGGTCGAGCGGGCTGGGCCGCCGGGGGGAGCTGCTGGTCATGGGGCCATTGTGCCGCGCCCGGGGCGCGTGGCCCGGCACCGTCCACTGGGCGGACCCGGGCGGCGGTCGTAGTCTGGGCCCATGTCGACTTTCGCCAAGCGTGAACGCCTTCTGCTGGCCGACCTGTTGGAGACGGCGGGTCCGGACGCCCCGACGCTGTGCGAGGGCTGGCGGACGCTGGATCTCGCCGTGCACGTGGTGGTGCGCGAGCGGCGGCCCGACGCGGCGGGCGGTGCCCTGGTCAAGCCGCTGGCCGCCCGGCTGGACCGGGTGAGCGAGGAGTACCGGGCGCGGCCGTACGCGGAGCTGATCCGGCTGATCCGCAGCGGTCCGCCGCGGTTCTCGCCGTTCTCGCTCAAGCAGGTCGACGAGGCGGCGAACACCGTGGAGTTCTACGTCCACGCCGAGGACGTGCGCCGGGCGCAGCCGCAGTGGTCGCCGCGCGAGCTGGACCCGGTCTTCCAGGACGCGCTGTGGTCGCGGCTGGAGAAGGTGGCGCGGCTGATGGGCCGTGGCATCCCGACGGGGCTGGTGCTGCGCCGCCCGAACGGCCAGACGGCCGTCGCCCATCGCGGCACGCCGGTGGTGACGGCGACCGGCGAGCCGTCCGAGCTGCTGCTCTTCTCCTCCGGGCGGCAGAGCGCGGCGACGGTGGAGCTGGCGGGCGACGAGGAGGCGATCGCCCGGCTGCGGGAGACGAGACAACTCGGCATCTGACGGGCGGGCCCTACCCCGGCAGTTCGGCCCGGCGCAGGGCCGGGGCGCACAGGACGACGACGCCGCCGAGCCCGCAGACCGCGGCGCTGACGGCGAAGACCGGGCCGGTGCCCCACAGGCCGATGGCGGCGGCGGAGACCGGCATGCCCAGCGGGGCGACGCCCAGGCTGACGATGCCGCCGACCGCGGTGACGCGTCCCAGGTAGGCCGGGTCCGACTGGGTCTGGAGCAGGGCCCCGCAGAGCGCGCCGCTGAGCCCGGCGAGCAGGCCGACCAGGAGCGCGGTGCCGACGGCGAGGGGCAGGCCGGGAGCGTGGGCCAGCGCCCCGATGGCGACGGCGCCGGGGATGATCGCACCCGCGACGGCGTACCCGGCGCGGGGCACGCGCCCCCGGACGGTCAGCAGCAGGGCGGCGGCGCCCGCCCCGGCCCCGAAGCCGCCCAGCACCCAGCCCATGCCGAAGGCGCCCCAGCCGCGTTCGTCGGCGAGGAGGGCGAGCCCGACGCTGAGCGGGCCGGCGAAGCCGAGGTCGCCGAGGGCGATGGCCAGCATGAGCGGGCCGAGGATGCGGTGCCGGCGGACGTAGACCAGTCCGGCCCGCAGCTCCCGCCACGCGGAGCCGCCCTCGGGGGCCGCCACCCCGGCGGACCCGGCGTCGGCACCGGTCTCCGGGGGCGGCAGGGGGCGCGTCCGTACGGAGACCAGCAGCGGGACGGAGAGCGCGATCAGCAGCCCGGCGCAGGCGAAGGCCGCCGCCGCGCCGCCGGTCGCCACGGCGAGGCCGCCGAGCGGGGCGCCGACGACGGAGGCGAAGCGGACGGCGAGGCCGCGCATGCCCTGGACGCGGGCGAGTTGGTCCCTGCCGGTGATACGGGGCGGCAGCGCGCCGACGGCGGGCAGGAAGAGCGCGTCCACCGTGCCGAAGACGACCGCGAGCAGGGCGAGCAGCCACAGCCCCGGGTCGGTGGCCCAGAGCAGCGCGGCGACGGTGAGGACGGCCACGCAGCGCACGGCGTCGCTGCCGATGACGACCCGGCGCGGTCCCAGCCGGTCGACGATCACCCCGCCGCCGAGCATGAGCAGTGCCCGGGGCACCGCGCTCACCGCCATGACCAGTCCGGCCTGGGCCGGGCTGCCGTGGCGCACGGCGGCCCAGGCGAGGGCGAGGAAGAAGACGGTGTCGCCCAGCATGGAGGCGGTGTAGGCGGCGACCCAGCGCAGCACGTTGGCGTCGCGGTGGGCGGGCCGGGCGGCGGGGGCCGCCGGGGCGGTCAGCGTGTCCGGCACGGACGCGGTCCTCTCAGACACGGGGTGGGGGCGCGTACGGCGCACCCGTACGCGGCCGGAGCGGGCCCCGGCCGGTTCCGCGGCCGGGGCCCGTGGTGCGGGCGGGGCAGGTCCTAGCGGACCGGGTGGCCCGCCTCGCGCAGGGCCTCCTTGACCTGGCCGATGCGCAGGTCGCCGAAGTGGAAGACGGAGGCGGCGAGGACCGCGTCCGCGCCCGCGGCGACCGCCGGCGCGAAGTCGGCGAGCCTGCCGGCGCCGCCGGAGGCGATGACCGGGACGGAGACGTGCTCGCGTACGGCCGCGATCATCTCCAGGTCGTAGCCGTCCTTGGTGCCGTCGGCGTCCATCGAGTTGAGCAGGATCTCGCCGGCGCCCAGTTCGGCGGCGCGGTGCGCCCACTCGACCGCGTCGATGCCGGTGCCGCGGCGGCCTCCGTGGGTGGTCACCTCGAAGGTGCCCGCCTCGGTGCGCCGGGCGTCGACCGAGAGGACGAGGACCTGCCGGCCGAAGCGCTCGGCGATCTCGCGGATCAGGTCGGGGCGGCCGATGGCGGCCGTGTTGACGCCGACCTTGTCCGCGCCGGAGCGCAGCAGCCGGTCGACGTCGTCGGCGGTGCGCACGCCGCCGCCGACGGTGAGCGGGATGAAGACCTGCTCGGCGGTGCGGCGCACCACGTCGTAGGTGGTCTCGCGGTCGCCGGACGAGGCGGTGATGTCCAGGAAGGTCAGCTCGTCGGCGCCCTCGGCGTCGTAGACCTTCGCCATCTCGACCGGGTCGCCCGCGTCGCGCAGGTTCTGGAAGTTGACCCCCTTGACGACCCGGCCGTTGTCGACGTCCAGGCAGGGGATGACTCGGACCGCCAGGGTCATGGGTTCACGGCTCCTCTGAATGCTTCGACTTCTACCGACACCAGGACCCGGGAGTCGACGAAGCCCTCCACGACCAGCAGGGTCGCGGCCGGGCGCACGGAGTCGAACAACTCCTTGTGGGCGCGGCCCACCTCGCCGACGTCGCGGGCGTGTGCCAGGTACAGGCGGGTCCGGATCACGGCCTCGATGCCGAGCCCGAACTCGCCGATCGCCTCGACGGCGGTGGCGAAGGCCACCTTGGTCTGCTCGTACGGGTCGCCCTCGCCGTAGAGCACGTCGCCCCGGAAGGCCGTGGTGCCGGCCACCAGGACGCGGTCGCCCGCCGCGACGGCGCGCGCGAAACCGAAGGACTCCTCCCAGGGGCTCTGGCCCTGCACGCGCCGTACGGCCTCGGACGTCATCGGGACACAGCCTCCAGGGCCTCTTCCAGGGTGAACGCCTTCGCGTACAGGGCCTTCCCGACGATGGCGCCCTCGACACCCAGGGGGACGAGCGCGGCGATGGCGCGCAGGTCGTCGAGGGAGGAGACGCCGCCGGAGGCGACGACGGGGCGGTCGGTGGCCGCGCAGACGTTCTTCAGCAGCTCCAGGTTGGGGCCCTGGAGGGTGCCGTCCTTGGCGATGTCGGTGACGACGTAGCGGGCGCAGCCCTCCTTGTCGAGGCGCTCCAGCGTCTCGTAGAGGTCGCCGCCGTCGCGGGTCCAGCCGCGTCCGCGCAGGGTGGTGCCGCGCACGTCGAGGCCGACGGCGATCTTGTCGCCGTGCTCGGCGATGATCCGGGCGACCCACTCCGGGGTCTCCAGGGCGGCGGTGCCGAGGTTGACGCGGGTGCAGCCGGTGGCGAGGGCGGCGGCGAGGGTGTCGTCGTCGCGGATGCCGCCGGACAGCTCGACCTTGATGTCCATCGCCCGCGCGACCTCGGCGATCAGCTCGCGGTTGTCGCCGGTGCCGAAGGCGGCGTCCAGGTCGACGAGGTGCAGCCACTCGGCGCCGGAGCGCTGCCAGGCCAGGGCCGCGTCCAGCGGGGAGCCGTACGAGGTCTCGGTGCCGGACTCGCCGTGCACGAGGCGGACGGCCTGGCCGTCGCGGACGTCGACGGCGGGGAGGAGTTCGAGCGTGCTCATCTCTACAGGGTCTCGATCCAGTTGGTGAGGAGCTGGGCTCCGGCGTCGCCGGACTTCTCGGGGTGGAACTGGGTGGCCCACAGGGCGCCGTTCTCCACGGCGGCGACGAACGGCTCGCCGTGGGTGGTCCAGGCGACCTCGGGGGCGGCGAAGGCGGGGTTGTGCGTCCGGAGGGTCCAGTCGTGGACGGCGTAGGAGTGCACGAAGTAGAAGCGGGCACCGGGGTCCACCCCGGCGAAGAGCCGGGAGCCGGCGGGTGCCTCGACCGTGTTCCAGCCCATGTGGGGCACGACGTCGGCGCGCAGCGGTCCGACCGTGCCGGGCCACTCGTCCAGGCCCTCCGTCTCCTCGCCGTGCTCGATGCCGCGGGCGAAGAGGACCTGCATGCCGACGCAGATGCCGAGGACCGGGCGTCCGCCGGCGAGCCGGCGGTCGACGACCCAGTCGCCGCGGGCCTCCTTCAGCCCGCGCATGCAGGCGGCGAAGGCGCCGACGCCGGGGACGAGGAGTCCGTCGGCGTTCATGGCCGCGTCGAAGTCACGGGTGATCTCGACGTCGGCACCCGCGCGGGCGAGGGCGCGCTCGGCGGAGCGGACGTTGCCGAAGCCGTAGTCGAAGACGACCACCTTCTTCGCCGCCTTCGCGGTGCCCGCGCGGGGCGCGGGCGTCGCGGCGGTGCTCAATTCCACACCTCCAGCCGCAGCGCGCCGGCGACCAGGCACATCCCCGCGCCGATGGACAGCAGCACGATGAGCCCCTTGGGCATCTTCTGCCGGGCGAAGGAGATGACCCCGCCGAGGAAGAAGAGGCCCACGACGATCAGGGCGGTGGACGAACCGTTCATGGCGTTACAGGGCGCCCTTCGTGGACGGGATGATGCCCTCCGCGCGCGGGTCCCGCTCGCACGCGTAGCGCAGGGCCCGCGCCAGCGCCTTGAACTGGCACTCCACGATGTGGTGCGCGTTGCGCCCGTAGGGCACGTGCACGTGCAGCGCGATCTGGGCCTGGGCGACGAAGGACTCCAGGATGTGCCGGGTCATCGTGGTGTCGTACTCGCCGATCATCGGCGCCATCTTCTCGGGCTCGGTGTGCACGAGGTAGGGGCGGCCGGAGAGGTCGACGGTGACCTGGGCGAGCGACTCGTCCAGCGGCACGGTGCAGTTGCCGAAGCGGTAGATGCCCGACTTGTCGCCGAGGGCCTGCCGGAAGGCGCCGCCCAGCGCGAGGGCGGTGTCCTCGATGGTGTGGTGGGAGTCGATGTGCAGGTCGCCCTCGGTCTTGACGGTCAGGTCGAAGAGCCCGTGGCGGCCGATCTGGTCCAGCATGTGGTCGTAGAAGCCCACGCCGGTGGAGATCTCCGTACGGCCGGTGCCGTCGAGGTCGATCTCGACCAGGACCGAGGTCTCCTTGGTGGTGCGTTCGATTCTTCCGGTGCGACCCTCGCGAGTCATGCGCTCTGCTCCTTCTTCAGTTCACGGACCGCGTCGAGGAACGCGTCGTTCTCCTGCGGGGTGCCGGCGGTCACCCGCAGCCACCCCGGTACGCCGTTGTCCCGGACCAGGACGCCCCGGTCGAGGATCTTCCGCCAGACGGCCCGCGCGTCGTCGAACCTGCCGAACTGGACGAAGTTCGCGTCGGACTCCGTCACCTCGTAGCCGATGGCGCGCAGTTCGGTGACGAGCCGGTCCCGTTCGGTCTTGAGCCGCTCGACGTACCGCAGCAGGGTGCCGGTGTGCTCCAGGGCGGCCAGCGCGGTCGCCTGGGTCACGGCCGACAGGTGGTACGGCAACCGTACGAGCTGGACGGCGTCGACGACCGCGGGGTGCGCGGCGAGGTAGCCGAGCCGCAGGCCCGCCGCGCCGAACGCCTTCGACATGGTGCGGGAGACGACCAGGTGCGGCCGTCCCTCCAGCAGCGGCAGCAGCGAACCGCCGTGGCTGAACTCCACGTACGCCTCGTCGACGACGACCATGGACGGCTTCGCGGCCTGCGCGGCCTCGTACAGGGCGAGGACGGTCTCGGCCGGGACGGAGTTGCCGGTGGGGTTGTTGGGGGTGGTGACGAAGACGACGTCCGGGCGGTGCTCGGCGATCGCGCGCTCTGCGGCGGGCACGTCGATGGTGAAGTCCTCGTGGCGCGGGCCGGAGATCCACCCCGTGCCGGTGCCGCGCGCGATCAGCGCGTGCATGGAGTACGAGGGCTCGAAGCCGATCGCGGTGCGGCCGGGGCCGCCGAAGGTCTGGAGGAGCTGCTGGATGACCTCGTTGGAGCCGTTGGCCGCCCAGACCTCGGTGGGGCCGACCCGGTGGCCGGTGGTCTCGGTGAGGTAGGCGGCGAGCCGGGTGCGCAGCTCGACCGCGTCCCGGTCGGGGTAGCGGTTGAGGCCGCGGGCGGCCTCGCGGACCCGCTCGGTGATCCGCTCGACCAGCTCCTCGGGGAGCGGGTAGGGGTTCTCGTTGGTGTTCAGCCGTACGGGCACGTCCAGTTGGGGCGCTCCGTAGGGGGACTTGCCCCGCAGCTCCGCGCGGACGGGGAGGGTGTCCCAGGGGGTCGGGGGTGTGGTGCCGGTCACGTGCCGTCGGGTACCTTCCACTCGAACCGTGCCTTGACCGCCGCGCCGTGGGCGGGCAGGTCCTCCGCCTCCGCCAGGGTGACCACGTGGTGGGCGACCTCGGCGAGCGCGTCCTTCGTGTAGTCGACGACGTGGATGCCGCGCAGGAAGGACTGGACGGAGAGCCCGGAGGAGTGGCAGGCGCACCCTCCGGTGGGCAGGACGTGGTTGGAGCCGGCCGCGTAGTCGCCCAGGGAGACCGGGGACCAGGGGCCGACGAAGATCGCGCCGGCGTTGCGGACCCGGGCGGCGACCGCGGCGGCGTCGGCGGTCTGGACCTCCAGGTGCTCGGCGCCGTAGGCGTCGACCACGCGCAGCCCCTCCTCCACCCCGTCGACCAGGACGATCGCGGACTGGCGGCCGGCCAGCGCCGGGCGGATGCGGTCCTCGACGTGCTTGGTGGCCTCGACCTGCCCGACCAGCTCCTTCTCGACCGCGTCGGCGAGCCGGGGGGAGTCGGTGACCAGGACGGCCGCCGCGAGCGGGTCGTGCTCGGCCTGGCTGATCAGGTCGGAGGCGAGGTGCACCGGGTCGGCGGTGTCGTCGGCGAGGATCGCGATCTCGGTCGGGCCCGCCTCGGCGTCGATGCCGATACGGCCGGTGAAGAAGCGCTTGGCGGCGGCGACCCAGATGTTGCCGGGGCCGGTGACCATGTTGGCGGGCGGGCAGGACTCGGTGCCGTACGCGAACATGGCGACGGCGGTGGCGCCGCCGGCCGCGTACACCTCGTCGACGCCGAGCAGGGCGCAGGCGGCGAGGATCGTCGGGTGGGGCAGGCCGCCGAACTCCGCCTGGGGCGGCGAGGCGAGCGCGATCGACTCGACGCCGGCCTCCTGGGCGGGTACGGCGTTCATCACCACGGAGGACGGGTAGACGGACCGGCCGCCGGGGGCGTAGAGGCCGACCCGCTGGACGGGCACCCACTTCTCGGTGACGGTGCCGCCGGGCACCACCTGGGTGGTGTGGGTCTCGCGGCGCTGGGCACGGTGGACGAGCCGGGCGCGGCGGATCGACTCCTCCAGGGCCGCGCGGACGGCCGGGTCGAGGCCGTCGAGGGCGCCGGCGAGGGCCTCGGCGGGGACCCGGACCCGGTCGAGCGTGACGCCGTCGAACCGCTCGGCGAAGTCGATCAGCGCCGCGTCGCCCCGATGATGCACGGCCTCGCAGATCGGGCGCACCTTCTCCAGGGCGGCCTCGACGTCGAAGTCGGCTCGGGGCAGCAGGTCGCGCAGGGCGGGTCCCTGGGGCAGGGCGTCGCCGCGCAGATCGATTCGGGAGATCACGGAACCAATTCTCTCAGACCCGCGTCGCGGGCCGTTCCCGCGTATCAGTTGCTGATACGGAACGCCACGGCCGGTCGCGTTCCGTCGCGCCGTGCGCGTGCGTCACGAAAGTCCGTCCTCACGTTGAGTGTTCGACCCGTCACGCAGCGGGCATGAACCGGGAAACGGAGGCACCGACTCGCCAGTGGCCGAGGAGGGAGTGACACGCCGTGACCCAGGGGGCCGGACCGCGCGCCGCGGAGCTGCCGGACGATCTGACCGCCGTCGAGACCGGCATGTGGGAGGCGTTCCGCAACGGCAGCGTGTACGACCTGAGCCACGGGGACGCGCTGGTCGACGACCCGCACGGGGGCCACCCGTGGGGGCCGGAGCGGTCGGTGCGGGCCCGTGTGGTGTGCCGGCTGCTGCTCGACGGGCCACCGGCGCTCGCGGGCCGCGTCTCCTCGCTGCAACTGGTGGGGGTCCGCATCGAGGACTCCTTCGACCTCGCCGGCGGCACGGTGGTGCCCTACGTGGAGCTGCGCCGGTGCCGTTTCGAGCGGGAGGTGCTGCTGCCGGAGACCCGGTTCACGACGCTGCGGATGGTGGACTGCGCGCTCCCGCGGCTGGAGGCGGCCCGGCTGCACACCGAGGGCGACCTGCACCTGCCGCGCTGCCGCTTCCTGCGGGGCATCCGGCTGACCGACGCGCAGATAGGCACCGACCTGCTGCTCAGCCAGGCGGTGGTGCACCGCGACCGCAGCGGCCGGTCCATCGCCGCGGACGGGCTCACCGTCGGGCAGGACCTCCAGGCGGAGATGCTGGAGTCGCACGGCGAGGTGAGCCTGCGCAGCGCCCAGGTCGGCGTGTCGCTGAGCCTGCGCGGCGCCCGGCTGCTCAACCCGTACACGCGGTACGCGCTCAACGCGCCCCGGCTGACGGTGGAGCGCACGCTGTACTTCACCCCGGCGGGTCTCGGGGGCCCGCTGCTGCGGGGCACGACGCCGCCGCAGGGGACGCGGGTGCAGCGGTTCGAGTGCCGGGGCGGGGTGCGGCTGGACGACGGGCGGTTCGGCGACGCGGTCGACTTCGAGCAGGCCCGGTTCTCCTTCGCCGACGACCAGGAGCTGTCGCTGCGCCGGGTGCAGACGCCGGAGCTGCGCTTCCTGGGCGAGCGCCCGGCTCGGGGGCGGGTGGTCCTGTCGGGTGCGCGGGTGGTCAACCTCATGGACCGCGCCGATAGCTGGCCCGGCCCCGGCCGGCTGCACATGGGCGGCTTCGCCTACGAGACGCTGGTGCCGCGCGGCCCGTTCCCGCTGGAGAAGCGGCTGCGCTGGGTGGGGGCGGCGACGGCCGAGTACCACCCGGAGCCGTACGAGCGGCTCGCCGCGGTGCTGCGGGCGGGCGGGGAGGACGAGGACGCCCGGGAGGTGCTCCTCGCCAAGCACCGCCGGCGCCGCGAGACCCTGCCGCTCGCCGCCAAGCTGGTGGGGTACGCGCAGGACTGGACGGTCGCCTACGGGTACCGGCCGGGGCGGGCGGCGGTGTGGATGGCGGTGCTGTGGGCGGCGGGCACGGTCGCCTTCTCGCGCGCCGAGCATCCGCCGCTCAAGAGCGACGAGCACCCGGACTGGAATCCGGCCCTGTACGCCCTGGACCTCCTGCTGCCGGTGATCGACCTGGGCCAGGTGGGCTTCTGGCAGTTGCGCGGCGGCTGGCAGTGGCTGGCGGCGGCCCTGATCCTCCTCGGCTGGGTCCTCGCCACCACCGTCACCGCCGGCGCCACCCGCCTCCTCCGCCGCAACTGACCAAGGGGGGCTGACCGCCCGGACGAACAACGCCGACACGGCCGACGTGCGCCGGGCCCGGAGGCGCCCGGCCCATCCCGGGGGCCGGCGGGGGGGCCGGCGGCCCGGGAGGCAGGCCCTGCGCCGTCGCGCCCGTACCGCACGGCCCCGGAAGGGGACCGCGGTGGGCACAACCTTCCGGTGGGGTCGGCCGTCGTACTGGCCATGTTGCGTGCGTTTCTCCGGGGTGGACCGGCGGCGGGCCGGGTCCGCGGGGCCGGTGCCGACGACGACGTGTTCCTCGACGCCCCCGACGACCGGCTGGGCCCCGCCCTGGTGGCCGCGGCGCGCGGCGCGTACGGGCCGGCGGCGGAGCTGCTCGCCGCGACCCGCGCGCACGCCGAGTGGGAGCACCGCGACCGGTACGCGGGCAGGCTGGCCGCCTTCGCGCGCTCGCGGGCCGAGTGGCTGCGGGAGTGGCGGGCCGCCGCGCCGGACGACCCGGACGCCCTGCTGGTCGAGGCCCGCCTCACGGTGGACCGCTGCTGGGACTCCCCCGCCCGCGCCGAACTGCTGCGCCAGGCCGGCCCCGCCGTCGCCGCCGTCGCCGAGGCGGGCGGACGCGACCCGGTGCCGTGGCGGATCGTGCTGGACACCGCGCGCGGCGCGCACGCCGGGCACACGGAGTTCGCCCGGCTGTGGGCGCAGGCCGTGCGCCGCTCCCCGCACCACTACGGCTGCCACGTCGCCGCCCTGGAGTACCTGGCCGCCGCCTCCCCCGGCGCCCACCGCGAATGCCTGGACTTCGCCGAGACCGCCGCGCAGGACGCGCCCGAGGACGCGCTCGTACGCACCCTGCCCGTGCGGGCCGCCCTCGGCTGCCTCACCGACCGCGGCGGCCCCGGCGTGGAGCGGACGCGGCTGGACGCGGCGGCCGACCGGGCCATCGCCCTCTCCGCGGCCTATCCCGCGGCCGACCCCTGGCCGGCGGAGCTGCGCAACGCGCTGGCGTACGTCCTGGTGCGCCTGGGCCGGCGCCGGGAGGCGGCGGAGCAACTGCGGCTGACCGGCCCGTACGCCACCTCGTTCCCCTGGGACCGGGAGACGGACGACCCCCTCGGCCGGTTCCTCCAGGTACGGGCGAACCTCCAGGCGACGGCGCCCGGCAGGCGGGTGACGGCGGGTTCCGGACATCCCCGGAGGGGGCGCGGCTCTCGCCGCGGCCCCGGCGAGCATTAGGCTTCTACGTCGTGACCACCGTCCGGCTCCCCCTCTTCCCCCTCAACTCGGTGCTCTTCCCGGGACTGGTGCTCCCGCTCAACATCTTCGAGGAGCGCTATCGCGCCATGATGCGCGAGCTGCTGAAGGCGCCCGAGGACGAGCGCCGGTTCGCCGTCGTGGCGATCCGCGACGGCCACGAGGTGGCCCCCAGCGCCCCCGGTATGCCCGATCCCACGGCCCGGCCCGAGCGCGGTCCGGCGGCCGGCTTCGGCACCGACCCCACCGGCGCCTTCCACAAGGTCGGCTGCGTGGCGGACGCGGCGACGATCCGCGAGCGGCCCGACGGCACCTTCGAGGTGCTGGCGACCGGGACGACCCGGGTGCGGCTGGCCTCCGTGGACGCCTCGGGCGACTTCCTCACGGCCGGCCTGGAACCGCTGGCCGAGGACCCCGGCGACGAGTCGGGGGCGCTCGCCGAGGGCGTGCTGCGCTCCTTCCGGCAGTACCAGAAGCGGCTGGCCGGGGCGCGCGAGCGGACCCTCGCGACCAGCGGGGACCTCCCGGACGACCCGGGCGTGGTCTCGTACCTGGTGGCCGCCGCGATGATGCTCGACACGCCGACCAAGCAGCGGCTGCTCCAGGCGCCCGACACCGCCTCCCGGCTCCGCGACGAACTGCGGCTGCTGCGGTCCGAGACGGCGATCATCCGCCATCTGCCGTCCCTGCCGGCGGCGAACCTGACACACGGGCCGACGAGCCACAACTGACGCGTCCCGCGCGACGGGTTTCCAGCGACGAGTACGACCGAGGGGGCCACACCGGATGGCGAAGAAGGCGAACAGACGGCAGCAGGGCGGCACGCCCGCGACGGTCGCGCTGGCGGCGGCCGGGGTGCCCGGCACCGTGCACTCCTACGACCACGACCCCGCCCACCCGTCCTACGGGGAGGAGGCGGCCGAGGCGATGGGGGTCCCCCCGGAGCGGGTGTTCAAGACGCTGGTCGCCGAGGTCGACGGGGCGCTGACGGTCGCCGTGGTGCCGGTGGCGGGCAAGCTCGACCTGAAGGCGCTGGCCTCGGCGGTGGGCGGCAAGCGGGCGGCGATGGCCGACCCGGCGCTGGCCGAGCGCACCACGGGGTACGTACGGGGCGGCATCTCACCGCTGGGGCAGCGCAAGCGGCTGCCGACGGTGCTGGACGACTCGGCATCACGGCACGCGACGATCTGTGTCTCGGCGGGGCGCCGGGGCCTGGAGATCGAGCTGTCCCCGGCCGACCTGGCCCGGCTGACGGACGCGGTCCTCGCCCCGATCGGCCGGACCTGACCCCCGTACGCCCACCGTCCCGGGGCGGGGCCTACGCGGGCGTGTCCCCGTACGGTCCCTGCCCCCGGGCCTCGTCCAGGGTGGTCGGGTAGGGCGGGAACGGGTCGGGGTCCCGGGGGCCGAAGAGCCCGGTCAGCCCGAGGTGGACCAGGAGCGCGGCCACCGGCCAGACCAGCAGGGCGCCCTTCGCCCGCAGCTTGAGCGGCGCCGCGAAGGTCACCCCTTTGCCCGCCTGCCGGGCGTGCGCGATCAGGTCCTGGGTGGGCCCGAGCCACACCCCGACCCGCCAGGCCAGCAGCGAGGCGAGCAGCCCGCCGACGCCGAGCGACACCACGAGCGGCACCCCGCCGCGCCGGCGCAGCAGGAAGACGACGGCCCCGCAGAGCGCCCCGAAGGCGAGCGCGAGCAGGATGAAGGTGGCGTCGACGCCGATGGCCTGCTCGCCCTCGGAGTCCTTGACGTAGACCACCCAGTTGCCGCCGGACTCGTCGCCGACCAGGGGCAGGGTCGGGGCCAGGCGCCACCACAGGACGCCCAGCAGCGCGCCGGAGAGCACCACGGCCACCCCGGCCACCACGGCCTGGCGTACTTCGGTCAACATCCCTGGGCCGTCCTGTTCGCCGTCGGGGTCGTACGCGGTGCCGGGAACGGGGTCACCGGCCGGTGGCGGCACCGGGCCGTCCGGGTACGACGAGTGTCCGTTCGAAGGCGGCGGCGGAGTCAGAGGCGCGGTCACCCGGACATGGTGCCAAACTCGCGGGTGCCGCGCGTCACCGGACGGCCGCCCGGCGGTACGCCCAGGTGGCGACGGCCAGCGAGATCACGCCGACCACCGCGCAGACGGCGAGGTCGCCGAGGACGAACGCCCAGTCGGGCCGCTCGGCGAAGGTCCGCGCGAAGGCTTCCACGCCGTAGGTGGAGGGCAGCAGGTCGCGGGCGAGCCGGACCACCTCCGGCATCCGCTCGGCCGGCAGCACGCCGAGCAGCAGCGCCGCCGACATGCCGAGCTGGCCGAGGAGCGTGGCCAGTTCCGGCCGGGGCGCCAGCAGGCCGAGCGCCGCGCCCAGACCGGCGAGCGCGGCGCCCGCCAGCGGGATCACGGCGGCCAGCACCCACAGGTGGGTCAGCGGCAGCCCGAAGAGCAGACAGCCGAAGACCGCGGTCACCACGGTCCCCGGCACGGTGAAGGACGCGTACGCGCCCGCCGCGCCCAGCACCACGGCGGCCGGCGGCACCGGCAGGGTGGCGTAGTGGTCGAGTCCGCCGCTGGCCCGGAGCTGGCCGAAGTACTGGGCGAGCAGGTTGAGCGCGACGAAGGCGACGACCAGCACCGAGGAGCCGGCGACCACGGCCCGCGCCTCGCCGCCGCCGTCCACCACGCCGCGCATGAGGATCATGATGCCGACGGACTGGAAGGTGGCCACGAAGAGCAGGGGGATGCGGGCGACCCGGGCGCGGGAGAGCTGTGCCCGGTAGACGGCGGCCAGCGAGGGCCACAGCCGGGCGCGCGGGCCCAGCTCGGCCGCGCCGTCGGCGCCGCGCTCGTCGGCGGCCAGGGCTCCGCCCGGCAGGACATCGGCGGGTACGACACTCACGTCGCGCTGCTCCCCTTCACCAGTCGTCGCTGAGCCGGCCTGTTCCCCAGGCGTCACCGGGCCGGTCTCCTCCGGTCCCCACCGGATGGGGGCGCTCCCCCCGTCCGGTACGGACACGGCGGGCCGGGGTCTCACCGCTCCCGTGTTCAAGCCCTCACCAGCCCCTGCCGCGCGGCGCCGCCCAGCGCCAGGTAGACGTCCTCCAGGCTGGGCGTGGCGAGGGTGAAGTCGTCCAGGGCGGCGAAGGCGGCACCGCCGGTGACGGTGGCGACGACCGCGCGGGCCTCCTCCGGGGCGAGCCGCAGCGTCCAGCGGCGGCCCGAGGCGACGGCCCGGTCGCGCAGGGCGGCGACCTCGGGGACGTGCAGCGGGGCGCTCTCGCGCCACACCAGGTCGACGCGGACCTCGCCGGCGACCTTCTCCTTGAGCCCGGACGGCGTGTCGCAGGCGATCACGCGGCCCCGGTCGAGGACGGCGACCCGGTCGAGGACGGTCTCGGCCTCGATGACGTTGTGGGTGACGAGCAGCACCGTCGTGCCGTGCTCGGCGCGGCGGCGGTCGACGGCGGACCAGACGGCGCGGCGGGCGACGGGGTCCATGCCGGTGGTGGGCTCGTCCAGGACGAGCAGGGGCCGCTCCCCCACCAGGGCGGCGGCGAAGCAGGCCAGCCGGCGCTGTCCGCCGGAGAGCTTCTTCAGCGGGCGGGCGGCGAGCGGGGCGAGGCCCAGTTCGTCGAGGACGGCGTCCCGCTCGGCGCGGGCCGCGCGGACGTCCAGCCCGCGCAGCCGTCCGGTGGTCTCGGCGGCGAGGGAGACGGTCAGCTCGTCCAGGGCGGTGGACTCCTGGCCGAGGTAGGCGAGGAGGCGGGCGGCGCGCTCGGGGTGGCGGACGATGTCGTGCCCGAGGATGCCCACCTGGCCGCGGTCGGGCCGCATCAGCCCGGTGAGCTGGCGGACGAGGGTGGACTTGCCGGCGCCGTTGGGCCCGAGCAGTCCGAAGATCTCACCGCGGTGGATGTCCAGGGAGACGTCGTCGGTGGCGCGGACCTCGGGGGTGGCGGGGACGCCGCGCCGGCCGCGTACCGCCGGATAGGTCTTGGCCAGTCCGCGCACCCGGCACACGGCATCGCCACCGGACCGGGGAGCCTGAGGGATGCGCGTACTCACAAGGGACGAGACTACGGGGTCGGCCGGTCCGGTCCGCCTTCGGGTCCGGCGGGACGGGTCGCCGGGGCCCGGGGGTCACTCGGCGGCGGGCGTGCGTTCGGTTGCCGTGCGCTGGTCGATCTCGCGCCAGAAGCCGGCCCGGATCGCGTACCGGTCGTGCTCGTCGATCTGGTCGTCCTTGTGGGCGAGCAGGCCGAAGCGGGCCGCGTAGCGCAGCAGTTCCCCGTCGACGCGGTGCGGGATGCGGGGGTACATGCCGGAGAGCCGCTGGAGGTGGCCCTGGTCGCCGAGGCGTTCGACCCAGCGGCGGGCGAAGACCTGGCCGACCTCGTAGGGGTCGCCGCCGACGGTGGTGATGTCCTCCTCGCGGTCGGCCCAGCGCTGCTCGGCGGTGGTGAGCTGGGCGAGGGTCGGCATGGAGAGCGCCTCGGGCGGCTCGGCCGCGGGCCGGTCGACCCAGCCTTTGTCGGAGGACCAGCGCAGGGTGGCGGTCGGGGGGTGCGGGGCGGGGTGGCCGCCGGGGGCGCGCAGCGCGGCGAGGTCCTTGGGGGTGGGGACGCCCTTGGCGGGCGGTACGCGCTCCTCGGTGCCGTTGCGCGCGGCGGCGGGGGCCGCGGGGTGGGGATGGGGGTGGGGGCGCTCCTCGGCGGGGCGTTCGGCGGTGCCGGGGAGGGCGGACTCGGGCAGCGGCGCGGAGAGGATCGCGGCGATCTCGGGGCGGGGCACCGGGGGCGGGGCGCAGACGCCGCCGAGTTCCTTGGCGCGGACGGCGCCGGTGATCCAGGCGCGGTCCAGGACGCGGCGCTCGTCGGCCTCGGCGACCAGGTCCTCGGACTGGTTGTAGTCGCCGTCGGCGGCCTGCACGGCCCAGAGGTGGACGGCGACGCCGTGCTCCTTGGCGGCCATCATGCCCGGCAGCAGGTCGCCGTCGCCGGTGACCAGGACGATGTCGGAGCAGGCGCGGTTGCGGGCCAGCTCGGTCAGCTCGGCGTGCATGGCGGCGTCGACGCCCTTCTGCGCCCAGCGTCCGTCACTGCGGGTGAGGGCGCCGAGCCGGACGGTGACCCGGGGCATGACGCGCAGCCGGCGGTGTTCGGGCTGCGGGACGCGGTCGGGGGCGCCGTCGAACCAGTAGATGCGCAGCAGCGGCTGCCGGGTGTCCGACTCGGCGCGCTCGCGCAGCCCCTGGACGAGGGCGGTGTGGTCGACGGTGATGCGGGAACGCGACGGCTCACCGGCGAGGAGACTGGCGGCGGCCCCCAGCAGATACCCGGCGTCCACCAGGACGATGCAGCGGTCCACGCGGTCCACCCTCTTTCCGGGAGGTTTGCTTCGGGCTTCCTTCGAGTCTGCCCGACCGTGCGGGGGTTAACGTGTCCGAACTCGATCTTCGGCGTGGCGTGTGCGAACGCGTACGCTCCGACCGGCCGTGTCACGCACGGTAATTGTCCAACATGCGCTTCTTATCAGGTTATGTGAATCTGGTCGCGGCCCTGGCCCCTAGATCCCCCTCAGGAGGCAGATCACCATGGCCAAGAACAAGAATCGTGATCGTAAGCAGCCGCAGACCGAACGCAGCGCGCCGCAGGACCGGCCGGCCGGCCGCGAGACGGACGAGCACACGCCGCAGGTGACCCCCGGCGACATGGCCTCCCGCAAGCGGCAGAAGCGCTTCGGGCACAACTGATCACCCCGTCACGGACGGTGACCGTCCGGAGACGGCGAAGGGGCGCACCCGGTGCCGGGTGCGCCCCTTCGCCGTCGGCGCGGCTCAGCCCGCCAGGCAGGACGGGCCGAGCAGCACCTTGAGGTCGCCGAAGAGCGCCGGGTCCGGCTTCACCCGGTGGCGGTCCAGGCGCAGCACGGTCGTCTTGGTCGGGCCCTGGAGCCTGATCCGGACCTCGCTGTCGCCCCGGTGGTGGGTGAGGATCTCGCCGAGGCGGCTGACCATGGGCGGGGTGACCCGGGTGGCGGGGATGGTGAGGACCACGGGGGCGTTGGTGCCGGCGTTCGACAGGTCGGGGACCTGGAGTTCCATGGCGACCAGCCGCGGCACGTCCTCGCGCTTGTCGAGGCGCCCCTTGACGAAGACCACGGCGTCCTCGACGAGTTGGGTGGAGACCAACTGGTAGGTGGCCGGGAAGAACATGCACTCGATGGCGCCGGCGAGGTCCTCGACGGTGGCGATGGCCCAGGCGTTGCCCTGCTTGGTCATCTTGCGCTGGAGGCCGGAGATGATGCCGCCGATGGTGACCACCGCGCCGTCGCCGAAGTCGCCGCCGGTGAGCTGGGAGATGCCCGCGTCGGCCTTGTCGGCGAGCACGTGCTCCAGTCCGAAGAGCGGGTGGTTGGAGACGTAGAGGCCGAGCATCTCCCGCTCCTGGGCGAGGAGATAGGTCTTCTCCCACTCGTCGTCGCCGAAGACGACGTCCAGCCCGAAGCCCGGTTCGTCGCCCTGCTCGTCACCCATGCCGCCGAAGAGGTCGAACTGCCCCTCGGCCTCCTTGCGCTTGACCGCCACCACGTTGTCGATCATCGGCTCGTACTGCGCGGTGAGGCCCTTGCGGGTGTGCCCCATGGTGTCGAAGGCGCCGGCCTTGATCAGCGATTCGGTGGTCCGCTTGTTGCAGACCACGGCGTCGACCTTGTCCAGGTAGTCGGGGAACGAGGAGTACTTCCCCTTGGCCTTGCGGCAGCGGATGATCGACTCGACGACGTTGGTGCCGACGTTGCGCACGGCGGAGAGGCCGAAGAGGATCACGTCGTCGCCCTGGGCGGCGAAGTTGGACTCGGACTCGTTGACGTTGGGCGGGAGCACCCGGATGCCCATGTGCCGGCACTCGTTGAGGTAGACCGCCGACTTGTCCTTGTCGTCCTTGACCGAGGTGAGCAGCGCGGCCATGTACTCGGCCGGGTGGTTGGCCTTCAGGTAGGCGGTCCAGTAGGAGACCAGTCCGTACGCGGCCGAGTGGGCCTTGTTGAAGGCGTATCCGGCGAAGGGGACCAGCACGTCCCAGAGCCCCTGGATGGCTCCGTCGCTGTAGCCGTTCTTGCGGGCGCCGGACTGGAAGATGACGAAGTTCTTCTCCAGTTCCTCCGGCTTCTTCTTGCCCATCACGCGGCGGAGGATGTCGGCCTCGCCGAGCGAGTAACCGGCGATGATCTGGGCGGCCTTCTGCACCTGCTCCTGGTAGACGATCAGGCCGTAGGTGACGTCCAGGACCTCCTTGAGCGGCTCCTCCAGCTCCGGGTGGATGGGCGTGATCTCCTGCTGGCCGTTCTTGCGCAGGGCGTAGTTGATGTGCGAGTTCATGCCCATCGGGCCCGGCCGGTACAGGGCGGAGACGGCGGAGATGTCCTCGAAGTTGTCGGGCTTCATCATGCGCAGCAGGGAGCGCATGGGTCCGCCGTCGAACTGGAAGACGCCGAGGGTGTCGCCGCGCTGGAGCAGGTCGAAGGTGGTCGGGTCGTCGAGCGGGAGGCTGAGGAGATCGATGTCGATCCCCTTGTTGGCCTTCACCATCTTGACGGCGTCGTCCATGATCGTGAGGTTGCGCAGGCCGAGGAAGTCCATCTTCAGCAGGCCGAGCGACTCGCAACTCGGGTAGTCCCACTGCGTGATGGTGACGCCGTCGGTGTGCCGCACCCAGACCGGGACGTGGTCGGTGATGGTCTCGCTGGACATGATGACGCCGGCGGCGTGCACGCCCATCTGCCGGACCAGGCCCTCCACGCCCCGCGCGGTGTCGATGACCTTCTTGACGTCCGGCTCGTTCTCGTACATGCCGCGGACCTCGCCGGCCTCCGAGTACCGGGGGTGCTTGGGGTCGGTGATGCCGGAGAGCGGGATGCCCTTGCCGAGGACGTCGGCGGGCATGGCCTTGGTGATGCGGTCGCCCATCGCGTACGGGTAGCCCAGCACGCGCGCGGAGTCCTTGATGGCGTTCTTCGCCTTGATGGTGCCGTAGGTGCCGATCATGGCGACCTTGTCGGCGCCGTACTTCTCGGTCACGTACCGGATCACCTCGACGCGCCTGCGCTCGTCGAAGTCGATGTCGACGTCGGGCATGGAGACGCGCTCGGGGTTGAGGAACCGCTCGAAGATCAGTCCGTGCGGGATGGGGTCGAGGTCGGTGATGCCCATCGCGTACGCCACGATCGAGCCGGCCGCGGAGCCCCGGCCGGGGCCGACCGCGATGCCCTGGTTCTTCGCCCACATGATGAAGTCGGCGACCACGAGGAAGTACCCCGGGAAGCCCATCTGGATGATGACGTCCATCTCGTACTCGGCCTGCCGCTGGCGGTCCTCGGGGACGCCGCCGGGGAAGCGGCGGGCCATCCCGCGGCGGACCTCCTCCTGGAACCAGGTGACCTCGGTGTGGCCGTCGGGGATGTCGAACTTCGGCATGAGGTCGCGCTTGTCGAACATGCCGTCGGTGTCGACCATCTCGGCGATCAGGCGCGTGTTGGCGCACCCCTGCTGCCAGGCGTCGGAGGAGTCGATGGCGTACATCTCGTCCGTCGACTTCAGGTAGTAGCCGGTGCCGTCGAACTTGAAGCGGTCCGGGTCGGAGAGGTTCTTGCCGGTCTGGATGCAGAGCAGGGCGTCGTGGGCGGTCGCCTCGTGCGCGTACGTGTAGTGCGAGTCGTTGGTGACCAGCGGCGGGATGCCGAGCTTCCTGCCGATCTCCAGGAGGCCGTCGCGGACCCGGTGCTCGATGTCGATGCCGTGGTCCATCAGCTCCAGGAAGTACCGGTCCTTGCCGAAGATGTCCTGGTAGTCGGAGGCCGCCTTCAGCGCCTCGTCGAAGTGGCCGAGGCGCAGCCGGGTCTGTACCTCGCCGGAGGGGCAGCCGGTGGAGGCGACGATGCCCTCGGACCACTGCGCGATGGTCTCCTTGTCCATCCGGGGCCACTTCTGGAGCCAGCCCTCGGCGTACGCGTCCGAGGAGAGCCGGAAGAGGTTGTGCAGTCCGGTGCTGTTCACCGCCCACATGGTCTTGTGGGTGTAACCGCCGGAGCCGGAGACGTCGTCGCGCTTCTGGTGCGGCTGGCCCCACTGGATCTTCCGCTTGTTGCGGCGCGACTCGGGCGCCACGTACGCCTCGATGCCGATGATCGGGGTGATCCCGGCCTTCTTGGCGGAGTGGAAGAAGTCGTACGCGCCGTGCAGGTTGCCGTGGTCGGACATGGCGATGTGCGTCATGCCCATCTCGTTGCACGCGTCGAACATGTCCTTCAGCCGCGCGGCACCGTCCAGCAGCGAGTACTGGGTGTGGACGTGCAGGTGCGTGAACGGCGCCTTGGACACGGGCGGCCTCCTGGGAGAACTGCGGGCGACGGGCTGCGGACAGTCCGGGGGGTCAGCGTCGAAGTCTATGCCGCGGGACTGACACCGGGGGGCTTCCCCCGCGTACCTTCCTGCGGGGGACCACGGGCACTCCCGTTCCCCTTCGCACGTTGCTCCGCGTGGAGGCTCCGCTCCACTCGTCACGCACCATCCGCATCAGGAGGCACCCAGCGATGTCGGCCCCGCAGCTCGACGACGAGCACCGCGGCGAGGAGATCCTCGCCGTCTTCGACACCGCCTTCGGCGAGCTGCTCGCCGCCGACCCCGCCGCGTTCCGGGTCAAGTTCCGGAAGATGGCGGCCTCGGCCTTCGCGTTCTACCGGGGCACGGCGTGCCTCTTCCACCACGACCTGGACCGGGAGGTCCCCCGCGGCACCGGCCGCACCTACCACGGCCCCTACCTGGACGAGCGGACCTCCCGGGTGTGGGTCCACGGCGATCTGCACGCGGAGAACTTCGGCACCTACATGGACTCCACCGGCCGCCTCGTCTTCAACGTCAACGACTTCGACGAGGCGTACGTCGGCCCCTTCACCTGGGACCTCAAGCGCTTCGCCGCCTCCGTCGCGCTGATCGGGTACGCGAAGGCGCTCTCCGACGGGCAGATCTCCGAGCTGGTACGGGTCTACGCCGAGGCGTACCGGGAGCGCGTCCACGCGCTGGCCACCGGCGCCAAGAGCGACGAGGTGCCGCCCTTCACCCTGGACACCGCCGAGGGCCCGCTGCTGGACGTGTTGCGCGACGCCCGCTCGCTGACCCGGTTCGGGCTGCTGGACTCGATGACCGAGATCCGTGACTTCGAGCGCCGCTTCGCCCCCGGCGGCGGCTCCGTCGAGCTGGACGCGGCGACGCGGTACAAGGTGCTGGACGCCTTCGACGGGTACCTGGAGACGCTGCCGGAGTCCTCGCTGACCCGCCCGGACTCCTACCGGGTCAAGGACGTCGTGGGGCGCCGGGGCATCGGCATCGGCTCGGCCGGCCTGCCCTCGTACAACATCCTGCTGGAGGGCAACAGCGACGCCCTGGAGAACGACGTCGTGATCTACATCAAGCAGGGCCAGACCCCGGCGGTCTCCCGGCACATCACCGACCCGGCGATCCGCGAGTACTTCCGGCACGAGGGGCACCGCACGGTGATCTCCCAGCGGGCCCTCCAGGCGCACGCCGACCCCTGGCTGGGCTGGACCGAGCTGGACGGCGCGGGCCAGCTCGTCGCCGAGGTCTCGCCGTACGCGGTCGACCTGGACTGGGACGACATCGACGACCCGGAGGAGATCGCCGAGGTCGTCGCCGACCTGGGCCGGACCACCGCCACCATGCACGCGGCGGCCGACGACCAGTCCGGGGAGTCCCTGGTGCCCTTCTCCACCGAGCGGGCCATCGACGCGGCGATCGCGGCCGACGAGGAGGGCTTCGCCCCGCTGCTGGTCGACTTCGCCCACGCCTACGGGGCCCGCGCGCGGGCCGACCACCAGATCTTCGTCGACCTCTTCCGCAACGGCCGTATCCCCGGGCTGTGACCGTGGCCCGCCTCACAGAAGTCACAGGAAGCCTTTAGGGGCCTCTTACCGGCCCGCATGACAGACTCGGACCTCGTTATGGACATCTCCGGGACCCCCCTCAGACTCGCGCGCGCGGCGCTGTTCACGGCACTCGTCGTGACCCTCGGCACCGCGTCGCACGTGCTGCTGTCCGGGGTCCCGCTGCCGGTGCGCACGGTGGCGGCGGTCGCCGCCGCCGTGTTCGTCACCGCGTACGCGCTCGCCGGCCGCGAGCGCGGCTTCGGGCGGATCGCCGCCCTGCTGGTCCCGCTGGAGCTGGCCGCCGACACGGTCTTCACCACCGGCCAGCACCTCTGCTACGGACCGGTGGGCGGCCCCGTCGCCGGCCCGCTGCGCTCCGTCGGGCTCGACGTGCTGTGCGGCGACGGCACCGGCCTGGGGGCCCTCGGCGCCTCCCCGCTGACCCGGGTGACCGGGGCCGAGAGCGAACGGCTGGCGGCCCTGCTCGCCCACGCCGACCCCGCCACCGCCTGGCTGCTGCTCGGCGCGCACGTCGCGGTCGGGCTGCTCGCGGCGGCCTGGCTGCGCCGGGGCGAGCGGGCGCTCGCCCAGTTGCTGCGCGCCGTGGCCGCCACCACCTTCCGGCCGCTGCTGGTCGCCGTCGCCGCCGTCGCCGTACGGCAGGCCCCGGCGCCCGGCCGCCCGGCTCCCGCGACGGGGCTGCCGGCCCTGGCCCGCGAGCTGATCCGCACCCACGCCCTGGGACGGCGGGGACCGCCGTGCTCGGTCGCCTTCGCGTGACCTTCCGAGCACCGCAGATCCCCCACCCACCCCGCACACCCCTCGTGTGCGCGTCCCCGGAGAGAACATCACCATGAGCAAGCGGAACAGTCAGTCGGCGAAGACGGCGGCACGTGAGCGGCTGCGCGTGGAGCGCGAGCGCCAGGCCAAGCGCGACAAGATCAAGCGCCAGGTCGTCGTGGCCTGCTCCATCGTCGGCGTCCTGGCGATAGCCGGCGCCATCGGCTACGCGGTCGTGCAGGGCAACAAGCCCTCGGCGTGGGAGGCGGCGGCCGACGCCAAGGTCGTGGCCCCGGCCAACACCTCGGGCAAGGACGGCACCACCGTCCTCCTCGGCGACTCCTCCACGGACAACGTCGTGCACCTCTACGAGGACCCGCGCTGCCCCGCCTGCGCCTCCTTCGAGCAGGGCCTCGGCGAGACCGTCAACAAGGGCATGAAGGACGGCGACTACAAGCTCTCCTTCACCATCGGCACCTTCCTGGACAACAACCTCACCGGTGAGGGGTCCAAGAACGCGCTCAGCGCGCTCGGCGCCGCCCTGGAGGTCGGCCCCGACGCCTTCCTGGAGTACAAGGCCGCCCTGTTCTCCGAGAAGTACCACCCCTCGGAGTCGACCGACGAGTTCGCCAAGGACTCCTACCTGCTCAAGGTGGCGAACACGGTCGACGCCCTCAAGGACAACCAGAAGTTCCAGGACGCCGTGGAGAAGGGCACCTACGACGCCTGGGCGATGAAGATGAGCAAGTCCTTCGACACCGCCGAGGGCGTCGAGTCGACCCCGACCATCAAGATCAACGACAAGGTGATCGAGAACCCGGGCAGCGTCGAGGGATGGCAGGCCGCGCTCAAGGAGGCCGGCGTCACCAAGTGACCCGGGGCCGGGCCGGACCGGGCGGTGACGCCCCGGCGGAGCCGGCCTACGCCCCCTCCGGCCCGCCGGTCACACCCGTCCCGTCCGTCTCGTCCGTCTCGTCGCCGGTCCCCGCCGGCGAGTCGAGGAAGCCGAGCGCCACCCGCCAGGTGGCCTCGGCCGCCTCCTCGTCGTAGTCGGGCAGGCCCGGGTCGGTGTAGAGGTGGCCGGCGCCCGCGTAGCGGTACACCTCCACGTCGGCGCCGGCCCGGCCCATCCGCAGGTACCAGGCGCTGAGCCAGTCGTCCGTCTCGAACGGGTCCGGCTCGGCCACGTGCAACTGCACCGGCAGGTCGTCCACCGAGGCGTCGGGCGCGATGTCCGAGGTGCCGTGCAGGAGCAGCAGGCCGCGCGCCTGGTGGTCGCCGAGGGCGAGGGTCTGGGCGATGGAGGCGCCGAGCGAGAACCCCGCGTAGACCAGGCCACGGTCCGCGTGCGGGGCCGCCGCCAGCACGGCCCGCCTCAGCAGCTCCTCCCGGCCGATGCCCTCCTGGTGGGCCATGCCCTCCTCGACCGACTCGAAGGTGCGCCCCTCGAAGAGGTCCGGCGTCCATACCCGGTGTCCGGCCGCGCGCAGCCGGTCGGCGGCCTCCCGGACCGCCGGACGCAGGCCGTGGGTCGAGTGAAAGAGCACGATGTCCATGCGCCCATCGTGCCAGCCGGGTGTGACAGCGCGGCACGGGGCGACGCCCCGGACGGGACACACCTCACAGGTTCGCTCCCGGCCCCACCGGTTACGTTCGTGGTCATGGAGAACGTACTCCGCCCGCTGATCGTGGTCGGCGGCTGTGTCCTGCTCACCCTGGCCGTCGGCTGGGCCACCGACCTGCTGCTGCGCAAGGCCGACACCCGGCATCACGAGACCCCGCTGTGGGGCCTGTTGCGCCGGGCCGGCGTCCCCTACCAGCTAGTGCTCTGCGCGGCCCTGCTCAGCGGCTTCCACGACGAGGCGCGGCTGCTGGAGGGGCACCGGGTCGGCATCGGCCGGGCGCTGGCCCTGGTGCTGATCGGCTCGGTCGCCTGGCTGGTGGTCCGCGTCGCGGCGGCGGTCGTGGAGACCTCGTACTCGCGCTACGCCCACGCCCGCGCCCGGACCGATCCGGCCCGGGTCCGGCGGGTGCGCACCCAGGTGTCGCTGATCATGCGGGTGGTGACGGCGGTCGTCGGCGTGGTCGCGGCGGCCTCGATGCTGCTGACCTTCCCGGCGATGCGCGCCGCGGGCGCCTCGCTGCTGGCCTCGGCCGGCGTCCTCGGCATCGTCGCCGGCATCGCGGCCCAGTCCACGCTGGGCAACCTCTTCGCCGGGCTCCAGATCGCCTTCGGCGACATGGTGCGCCTCGGCGACACGGTCGTGGTGGACGGCGAGTGGGGCACCGTGGAGGAGATCACGCTGACCTTCCTGACGGTGCGCACCTGGGACGAGCGCCGGATCACCATGCCGGTCTCGTACTTCACCGCGAACCCGTTCGAGAACTGGTCGCGGGGGACCCCGCAGATGTCCGGGACGGTCTACTGGTACCTGGACCACTCGGCCCCGCTGGACGCGATGCGCGAGCGGCTGCGGGACATCCTGCGCGACTGCCCCGCCTGGGACGGCCGGAGCTGCAACCTGACCGTCACCGACACCACCCCCAGCACCATGCAGGTGCGGGCGCTGGTCACCGCGAAGGACGCCGACGACATCTGGACGGTCCGGGTCGAGGTGCGCGAGCGGATGATCCGCTGGCTGGCCGACGAACACCCCTACGCGCTGCCCCGCGTCACCACCGCGACCGCCGCGCCGGCCCCCGGCCACGAGGGGGTGCTGCCGCGCGCCCGCCCGGGACGGAACGGGGAGGCGGGGGACGCGCACCACCCTGGCGAGCGGCCGGCCGGGCACCACTGAGCCGGCCGCCGGACGCCTTCCCCCGCACCCCCCGCCGCCCCCGGTGGCCGTCAGCGCAGGCTGCGCACGTCCAGGTGGCGCAGCACCCGGTCCACGATCTCCGGATCGGCCCCCGGCTCGCTGCGCGCGGCCAGCACCTCGTGCCGGGCGGCGCTCAGCATCTCGCCCTGGATGCGGCGGACCCGGCGCAGCCGCCGGGAGCGCTGCTCCTGGGCCTCGTGGCGCTCCTCGTCGACGATGTCCGGGCTGATCCGGTAGCCGATGTCGAAGGCGCGTCGCAGCATCTGCTCGGCCAGCTCCTCCGGCAGGTCCTCGACCGCCTCGATCTCCCGCAGCCGCAGCCTCGCCGCCCGCGCGGCACGGACGGCGAGCTGCTTCTCGTACTCCTTCTCCCGCTCGGTGTCCGCGCGCACCCCGAGCCGGCCCACCAGCCAGGGCAGGGTCAGCCCCTGCACCAGCAGGGTGGCGATGATGACCCCGAAGGCGATGAAGACGACCTCGTCGCGGTGGGGGAAGGGCGAGCCGTCGTCCGTGCGCAGCGGGATGGCGAGCGCCAGCGCGACCGAGGCGACCCCCCGCATCCCCGCCCACCACATGACGACGGTCTCCCGCCAGGTCATGGGGATGTCCTCGTCCTGGTCGTGCTTGGCGTGCAGCCACCGGGTCAGCCAGGTGGCGGGCAGCAGCCAGACCAGCCGGACCAGGACGACCACGCCGACGACCGCCGCCGTCCAGCCGAGCAGTTCGGCCCAGCGCGCGGAGGTGGTGCGGATCGCGTTGGACAGCTCCAGCCCGATCAGCCCGAACGCGACCCCGGTGACGAGGGTGTCGACCACGCCCCAGACGGTCTGCCCGGTGAGCCGGGTCATCACGTCGTCGGCGCCGACCGCGTACTCGGCGATGAACATGGCGGTGGTCAGCACCGCGAGCACCCCGGAGCCGTGCAGCTCCTCGGCGAGGACGTAGGAGACGTACGGCACCAGCAGGGTCAGCCCGATCTGGAGGGTGGCGTCCTCCAGCAGGTCGATGAGCTTGTACGCGCCCCAGCCGAGCGCGAGGCCCACGGCGACGGCGACGACGGCGGAGAGCACCAGGTCGAGCCCGGCCCGCCACGGGGAGAAGGAGCCGCCTACGGCGGCGGCGATGGCCACGTGGTAGAGGACGATGGCCGTCACGTCGTTGAAGAGGCCCTCGCCCTCCAGGATGGAGACCAGGCGGCGCGGCAGCCCGAGCTGTCCGGCCACGGCGGTCGCGGCGACCGGGTCGGGCGGGGCGACCAGCGCGCCGAGCGCGAAGGCGGCGGCGACCGGCAGTCCGGGCACGATCGCGTGGGCCACGGAGGCCACGCAGGCCATGGTGACGAAGACCAGGGCCACCGCGAGCAGGAAGATCGGCCGCCGGTTGGCCGCGAACTGGCGCCAGGAGGTGCGCCGCACGGCCGCGTAGAGCAGCGGCGGCAGCAGCGTGGGCAGGATCAGCTCCGGCGGGATGTCCACGTCCGGCACGAAGTCCAGCAGCGCCAGGACGATCCCGAAGACGGTCATCAGCACCGGGGCGGGCAGCCGGACCCGGTCTCCGAGGGGGACGCTCAGCAGGGCCCCGAGCAGGAGCACGAAGAGCAGGGCCAACTGATCCACGGTCAGCGCTCCGGTGGCGTCTCGGCGGGCACGGCGGTCCCAGCCTGCCACCGGCCGTCGTGATCAGCCGGTCGGCGCTCCGGTCCCGGGGGACACGCCGGGCGGCCCTCCGGTCGCCGGGGACACGCCGGGCGGCGCGTCCCCCGGGGGCGCGGCTCAGCCGTAGGTCTCCTCGCGGACCTGGTCGAGGGCGCGGGCGAGGTCGGCCGGGTAGTCGCTGGCGAACTCCACCCGGTCGCCGGTGCCGGGGTGGTCGAAGCCGAGCCGCACCGCGTGCAGCCACTGCCGGGTCAGGCGCAGCCGCTTGGCGAGGGTGGGGTCGGCGCCGTAGGTGAGATCGCCGACGCAGGGGTGGCGGTGGGCGGCCATGTGGACGCGGATCTGGTGGGTGCGGCCGGTCTCCAGCCGCACGTCGAGCAGGGAGGCCGCGCGGAACGCCTCGATGAGGTCGTAGTGGGTGACGGAGGGCTTGCCGTCGGCGGTGACCGCCCACTTGTAGTCGTGCTGCGGGTGCCGGCCGATGGGGGCGTCGATGGTGCCGCTGGTCGGGTCGGGGTGGCCCTGCACCAGCGTGTGGTAGCCCTTGTCGACCGTGCGCTCCTTGAACTGGCGCTTGAGCGAGGTGTACGCGCGCTCCGACTTGGCGACCGCCATCAGCCCGGAGGTGCCCACGTCGAGGCGGTGCACGATGCCCTGGCGCTCGGCGGCGCCGGAGGTGGAGACACGGAAACCGGCTGCGGCGAGCCCGCCGATGACGGTGGGGCCGCTCCAGCCGGGCGAGGGGTGGGCGGCGACGCCGACCGGCTTGACGATCACGACGACGTCCTCGTCGTCGTGGACGATCTCCATGCCCTCGACCGGCTCGGCGACGATCCGCACCGGCGCGGGCGCCCGGGGCATCTCGACCTCCAGCCAGGCGCCGCCGCGGACCCGCTCGGACTTGCCGACCACCGATCCGTCGACCTGTACCTTGCCCGTCGCGGCCAGCTCGGCGGCCTTGGTGCGGGAGAAGCCGAACATGCGGGAGATGGCGGCGTCGACGCGCTCGCCCTCCAGGCCGTCGGGAACGGGCAGGGTACGGATCTCGGGAAGCGTGCTCACGCCGTCGAGTATGCCGGACGGAGCGGCCCCGGCCGTCCGCCGGCCCGTACGGCGGACTCCCGCCGGCGCCTGGTACGAGGCCCGGTCCCCGGCTCCGGTGCCGGGCGGGCGCCCGGCCCGGTGGCGGCGGGTCCCCGCGCCCGGCTCAGTCCCGGTGGACGGTGCCGTCCGGGTCCAGGCCCCGGAAGGAGAGCAGCACGATCAGGATGCCGCCGCAGACGATCGCCGAGTCGGCGAGGTTGAAGACGGCGAAGTGCTTGGGCGCGATGAAGTCGACGACCGCCCCCTCGAAGACGCCCGGCGAGCGGAAGATCCGGTCGGTGAGGTTGCCGAGGGCGCCGCCGAGCAGCATGCCGAGCGCGATCGCCCAGGGCAGGCTGTAGAGCTTGCGCGCCAGCCGGGCGATCACCACGATCACGGCCGCCGCGATCACCGTGAAGATCACGGTGAACGCCTCGCCGAAGCCGAAGGCCGCGCCCGCGTTGCGGATCGCCGCGAGCCGCAGCCAGTCCCCGATGATCTCGATGGGCTCGTGGTGCTCCAGCTTGGCCACCACGATCATCTTGCTCGCCAGGTCGAGCGCGTAGGCGATGGCGGCGACCACGAAGAGCACCGCCACCCGCCGCTTGCCCCGGGGACGCTCCGGGGCCTCGGCCTGTCCGGCGTCGGGCCGCTCCCGCTCCTGCCCGTCCCCCGCCGTGTCCGGGGTGTCCGGCGTACCGATGATGCGCTCCGCCTCTGCCACGTGAGTCCCTCAACCTAGGTGCCTGACTGAGCACGAGGGTACGTCACACCCCGCGCGCCCCACGTGCTCAGGCGTGCTCCGGCCGCCGGTCAGGAGCGGCGTTCCTGTTTCTGCTTGCACTCGACGCAGAGCGTGGCCCGGGGGAACGCCTGCATCCTGGCCTTTCCGATGGGTTTGCCGCAGTTCTCGCAGAGGCCGTAGGTGCCCGCGTCGAGGCGTTCGAGGGCGCGCTCGGTCTGGACGAGCATCTCGCGCGCGTTGGCGGCGAGGGCCAGCTCGTGCTCGCGGGTGATGTTCTTGGTGCCGGTGTCGGCCTCGTCGTCGCCCGCCCCGTCGCCGGAGTCGCGCATCAGCCCCTGGAGCGAGCGTTCGGAGGAGGAGATCTCGGTGCGGAGCCGGTCGGCCTCGCTCTGGAGCCCGATGCGCGCCTCCTCGACCTCCTCCCGCGTCCAGGGGTCCTCGCCGGGACGTACGGGGAGGTCGCCGGGGTCGGCGGCGTCGCGTGCCTTGGGCAGGGCGGACGTGGCCGCCGTGGCCGTGCCGGGGGTCTTCTTCGCAACCACTGTCGTGGCTCCCGTCTGCTCCGCGGCCCGCGCCGCGCCCGCCTTCTTGGCCGTGCTCTTCGCCGTGCTCTTCGTGCTCTTCGTGGTCTTCGTGGTCTTCGCCGTGCTCTTCGTGGTCTTCGCCGCGCCCGCCGCCTTCTTCGCCGCGGTCCTCCCGGCCGCCGCCTTCTTCGCCGGGGCCTTCCGCGCGGCGGCCTCCCCGGCCGCCGGCTCCTGGGCCGGGCCCGGTCCGGGCGGGTCCTCGCGCACCGCGGACTGCTTCGCGGCGGTCTCCTTCGCCACCATGGCCGCGGTCCCTTCACATGTGGTGATCTTGCTCCCGAATCGTGCTGGGACGATAAATCGACTCCGGTCCCGCGGCAACGGGGCACGCCGCCCGATTCGCCCCGCCTCGTCCACCGCTCGCGGCGGGCATGCATGCGTTGTGCCCAGCTCACCGCCGGGTAATCCGCCGAGCCGTCCCGGACCCCTCCCGTGCGCGCCCCGGACACCCGTCCGCGCCATTCGGGGCATCCCACCCCAAACCGCACCACGTCCCGGCCCGGGGCGCCCGGCCGGCCCCGCGGCCCGGAAAACCGGTCGGCCGCCACCCTCGCGGCGCCGTACACTGGGCGGAGCGAAAAAGCGTGGATGGGGACGAGTAGCGGCGTGAGCGGCCCAGAGCGACCCGGGGACGGTGTGAGCCCGGGGGCGAGCGCGTCGTGAAGATCACCCCGGAGCCGCCGGAAGAAAGCCGCAGCCCCCTGGCCCGGCGAGTAGAACCGGCCTCGTGACCCCAATGAGGGGGCTCGCCGGTGCACCCGAGGCACCGGGGGCCAAGGAGGGTGGTACCGCGGGAGCGCGCCGCAGACAGCGGCGTCCGTAGCCTCTACGGCTCTCGTCCCTCCGACGGAAGGCAGCACGTCCGCCGGAGGAAGCTCGTTGAACACGCAGCCGCAGTACCGACAGGTACCCGCCCAGGTCGACCTGCCCGCGCTCGAACACGCGGTGCTCGACTTCTGGCGCGAGCAGAAGATCTTCGCGAAGAGCCTGGAGCGGTCCGAGGGCCGCCCCGAGTGGGTGTTCTACGAGGGCCCGCCCACCGCCAACGGCATGCCGGGCGCCCACCACATCGAGGCCCGCGTCTTCAAGGACGTCTTCCCCCGCTTCCGCACCATGCGCGGCTACCACGTGGCCCGCAAGGCCGGCTGGGACTGCCACGGCCTCCCCGTCGAGCTGGCCGTGGAGAAGGAGCTGGGCTTCTCCGGCAAGAAGGACATCGAGGCGTACGGCATCGCCGCCTTCAACGACAAGTGCCGCGAGTCGGTGCTCCGGCACACCGACGCCTTCGCCGAGCTGACGACCCGGATGGGCTACTGGGTCGACATGGACGACGCGTACGTCACCATGGAGCCCGAGTACATCGAGTCCGTCTGGTGGTCGCTGAAGGAGATCTTCGACAAGGGCCTGCTGGTCCAGGACCACCGGGTCGCCCCCTGGTGCCCGCGCTGCGGCACCGGCCTCTCCGACCACGAGCTGGCCCAGGGGTACGAGACGGTCGTCGACCCCTCCGTCTTCGTCCGCTTCCCGCTGACCTCCGGCCCGCTGGCCGGCGAGGCCGCGCTCCTGGTGTGGACGACCACGCCCTGGACCCTGGTCTCCAACACCGCCGTCGCGGCCCACCCCGAGGTCACCTACGTCGTCGCCACCGACGGCACCGAGAAGCTCGTCGTCGCCGAACAGCTCGTCGCCGGCGCCCTCGGCGAGGGCTGGGAGCCCACCGGCCAGACCTTCACCGGCGCCGAGATGGAGCGCTGGACCTACCGGCGCCCCTTCGACCTGGTCGCCTTCCCCGAGCCCGCCCACTACGTGGTGAACGCCGAGTACGTCACCACCGGCGACGGCACCGGCCTCGTCCACCAGTCCCCCGCCTTCGGTGAGGACGACCTCGCCGTCTGCCGCGCCTACGGCCTGCCCGTCGTCAACCCGGTCCGCCCCGACGGCACCTTCGAGGAGGACCTGCCGCTGGTCGGCGGCGTCTTCTTCAAGAAGGCCGACGAACAGCTCACCGAGGACCTGCGCGAGCGCGGCCTGCTCTTCCGGCACGTCCCCTACGAGCACAGCTACCCGCACTGCTGGCGCTGCCACACCGCGCTGCTCTACTACGCCCAGCCCTCCTGGTACATCCGCACCACCGCGATCAAGGACCGGCTGCTGGCGGAGAACGAGAAGACCAACTGGTTCCCGGACTCCGTCAAGCACGGCCGGTACGGCGACTGGCTGAACAACAACATCGACTGGGCCCTCTCCCGCAACCGCTACTGGGGCACCCCCCTGCCGATCTGGCGCTGCGAGCAGGACCACCTCACCGTCGTCGGCTCCCGCGCCGAGCTGACCGGGCTGACCGGCACCGACCAGTCCGCGCTCGACCCGCACCGCCCCTACATCGACGCGGTCACCTTCCCCTGCCCGCAGGAGGGGTGCGGGGCGACGGCCACCCGCGTCCCGGAGGTCATCGACGCCTGGTACGACTCGGGCTCGATGCCGTTCGCGCAGTGGGGCTACCCGTACAAGAACAAGGAACTCTTCGAGTCCCGGTACCCGGCCCAGTTCATCAGCGAGGCCATCGACCAGACCCGCGGCTGGTTCTACACGCTGATGGCGGTCGGCACCCTGGTCTTCGACAGGTCGTCCTACGAGAACGTGGTCTGCCTCGGCCACATCCTCGCCGAGGACGGCCGCAAGATGTCCAAGCACCTCGGCAACATCCTCCAGCCGATCCCGCTGATGGACCAGCACGGCGCCGACGCCGTCCGCTGGTTCATGGCAGCCGGCGGCTCGCCCTGGGCGGCCCGCCGGGTCGGCCACGGCACCATCCAGGAGGTCGTCCGCAAGACGCTCCTCACCTACTGGAACACCGTCGCCTTCCAGGCCCTGTACGCCCGCACCACCGGCTGGTCCCCGAGCGCCGCCGACCCGGCCCCGGCCGACCGCCCGGTGCTGGACCGCTGGCTCCTGTCCGAGCTGCACGCCCTCACCGACCAGGTGACCCGGGCGCTGGAGGGCTACGACACCCAGCGCGCCGGCAAGCTGCTCTCCGCGTTCGTCGACGACCTGTCCAACTGGTACGTGCGCCGCTCGCGCCGCCGCTTCTGGCAGGGCGACAAGGCGGCCCTGCGCACCCTGCACGAGGTCGTCGAGACCGTCACCCAGCTCATGGCGCCGCTCACCCCGTTCATCACCGAGCGGGTCTGGCAGGACCTGGTCGTCCCGGTCACCCCGGGCGCCCCGGAGTCGGTCCACCTCTCCTCCTGGCCCGAGGCCGACCTCGCCGCCGTCGACCCGGAGCTGTCCCGGCAGATGGCGCTGGTGCGCCGCCTGGTCGAGCTGGGCCGGGCCACCCGTGCCGAGTCCGGCGTCAAGACCCGGCAGCCGCTGAGCCGGGCCCTGGTCGCCGTGTCGGGCTTCGAGACCCTCTCCCCCGAGCTGCACACGCAGATCACCGAGGAGCTGAACGTCGAGTCGCTCGCCTCCCTCGGCGAGGTCGGCGGCTCCCTGGTCGACACGGTGGCGAAGGCCAACTTCCGGGCGCTCGGCAAGCGGTTCGGCAAGCGCGTCCAGGACGTGGCGAAGGCCATCGCCGCCACGGACGCCGCCGCGCTCTCCCTCGCCCTGCGCGAGGGCACGGCCTCGGTCGACGTCGACGGGGAGACGGTCACGCTCACCCCCGACGAGGTGATCGTCACCGAGACGCCGCGCGAGGGCTGGTCGGTCGCCTCCGACTCGGGCGCCACGGTCGCCCTGGACCTGGAGATCACCGAGAAGCTGCGGCAGGCGGGCCTCGCCCGGGACGCCATCCGCCTGATCCAGGAGGCCCGCAAGAACAGCGGCCTGGACGTGGCCGACCGGATCGCGCTGCGCTGGACGGCCACCGACCCGGCGACCGTCGCCGCGCTGGGCGAGCACGCCGGGCTCATCGCGGACGAGGTCCTCGCCACGGACTTCGCCCAGGGCGAGGCGGACGGCACCTTCGGCGACGCCTTCACCGACGAGGGACTGAGCCTCGTCTTCCGCCTGCGCAAGGTCTGATCCGCGCCCCGGGCCTCGCGCCCGGGAGCACGACCAGGGCCCGGCCTCCCCCCCTTCGCAGGGGGGGAGGCCGGGCCCTGGTGCGTCGCGGACCGGCGCCCGTGGCCCCGGAGACGCGGAACGGGCCCCGGGTGGTCACCCGGGGCCCGTTCTGAACGCTGCCGTCCGCTAGGCCGTACTACCGGTCACGAGCCCGTCAGTTGTCGTCCTCGTCGATCAGGAAACCGCGCATCGGAGACGGCGCCTGGCCCATCGGCGAGGGGCCCTGCGGACGCACCGGCGCCATCGGCTGGGTCATCGCCGGCGACATCTGCTGCTGGCCGCCGTACGACGGGCCGGCCGGGTTCGGTCCGCCGCCCATCGACGGGTTGCCGCCGTAGGACGGGGCGCTCGCGCCGGCCGGGGCCATCGAGGGCGCCGGGGACGGCGGCAGCGACGCCGCCGCCGGGGCCCGCGGCGGGGCCAGCGAGTCGTCGGACTGGGTCTCCAGTTGACGGAGCTGCGACTCCAGGTAGGACTTCAGCCGCGTGCGGTACTCGCGCTCGAAGCCGCGCAGGTCCTCGACCTTGCGCTCCAGCGTGGCGCGGGCGGACTCCAGGGAGCCCATCGCGACGCGGTGCTTCTCCTGCGCGTCCCGCTCCAGGGCGTCGGCCTTGGCACGAGCGTCCCGCTCCAGGCCCTCGGCCCGCGAACGCGCCTCGCCCACGATCTTGTTGGCCTCGGAACGTGCCTCGGCGATCGCCTGGTCGGCGGTCTGCTGGGCCAGCGAGAGGACACGGGCGGCGCTGTCGCCGCCGGGGCCCTGACCGGGCATGCCGGGACCACCCGGGCCACCGGGACCCTGGGGGCCGCCCATGCCCATCGGGCCGGGGCCCATCTGACCCTGCATCGGACCCTGGCCCATCGGGCCGGGACCCTGACCCATGGGACCGGGACCCTGGCCCATCGGGCCCTGACCCATCTGGCCCTGGCCCATCGGCCCCTGGCCCATCGGGCCCTGACCCATCGGACCGGGACCCTGGCCCATCTGACCGGGGCCCTGCGGACCGCCCTGTCCACCGGGACCGGCGGGCAGTTGCGGTGCACCGCTCGGCAGCTGGGGCGGGCCGCCCATGGGGCCGCCCATCTGCTGCTGCGGCGGGCCCGATATGCCGGCGGGCACCGGAGCGCCGGGTCCTCGCATGCCCTGCTGCTGCGGAGGCATCCCCTGCTGGGGTGGGTGCTGCTGATGCTGCTGATCCTGGGGCGGCTCGGGGGGCTTGCGCATGTTCTGCTGGTTCTGCGCAGCCGCGCGCGTGGCCGCGGCCAGTTTGGCCCGCAGGTCCTCGTTCTCGCGGAGCAGCCGGGTCAGCTCGGCTTCGACCTCGTCGAGGAAGGCATCGACCTCGTCCTCGTCATAGCCTTCTCGGAGGCGGACGGTCGTGAACTGCTTGTTCCGCACGTCCTCAGGGGTCAACGGCATCTCTTCACCTCAACGTAGTCGTCGGCATTCGGCAAGCCCGCATCTCTCTCATCGTTCACAGCCGGCTCACGATCGAGATCAGGATGTAAACGATGATCATCAGCACGAAGAAGGACAGGTCGAGCGCCACGCCCCCGAGACGCAACGGCGGAATGAACCGCCGCAGAAGCTTCAACGGTGGATCGGTGACAGTGTAGGTGGCCTCCAGAACGACCACCATCGCCTTGCCGGGATGCCACGAGCGGGCGAACTGGAAGACGTAGTCCATGACCAACCGGAAGATGAGCACGATGAGGAAGCACATCAGCGCGATGTAGACGACATCCAGAACCACGCTCATGACCTGTGCTTCCCTCTCCCCTGAACCATCCCCCGGACCCGTCCTCGGGCCCGCGCTCACCGGTGCTGCGTCTCAGCTCTGGTTGAAGAACCCGCCCTCTGCGATACGGGCCTTGTCCTCCGCCGTGACATCGACGTTAGCAGGCGACAACAGGAACACCTTCTGCGTCACCCGCTCGATACTGCCGTGAAGACCAAACACCAAACCCGCCGCAAAGTCGACAAGTCGCTTCGCGTCTGTGTCATCCATCTCAGTCAGATTCATGATCACCGGGGTGCCCTCACGGAAGTGTTCCCCGATGGTACGGGCCTCGTTGTAGGTCCGCGGGTGAAGGGTGGTGATCCGGTAGGGCTCTCGTTCCGACACGACCTTGGGCATGATGACGGGTGCGCTCTTTTCCAGGCTTGCGCGTTCTTGTGTGATGGACGCCACGGGCGCGATGCGCGCCGGACGGCTGGATTCCGCCCCGAGCGAAGCGGATCGGGGCACCGGCTCGCGCTGGGCCGGAGGTTGCACGACGCGCACCTCTTCGTCCCGCTGGGGCTGGTGTGATCCGTGCGACTGGTGAGGCGGCTCGTGCCGCCGGTGGTCCCGCTCGGGCTCGGGGTCGAGTTCCGGTTCGAAGTCGTCGTCGGGGTCGAATCCCCGGCCGTCGTACCCATCGTCCTCCACGAGGCCGAGGTAGACCGCCATCTTGCGCATCGCGCCGGCCATGCTCTGAGTCCTCCGCTCTGTGGTGGATCGGCTGACGACTGCCAAGTGCCCGCGATCCACGAGGTCGTTGCCTCCGCCTTTCGGCGGTAATGACCATATTTTCTGCTGTGGTCCGACTTCTTGGCGACGTTACCCGAGCCTGGGGCGGACTCCGAGTACCGCCGTACCGACGCGCACATGTGTCGCCCCGGCCGCCACGGCCTCCTCAAGGTCCGCACTCATCCCCGCGGAGACCATGTTCGCAGCCGGATGGGCCCGGCGCAGGTCGGTCGACAAATCCATGAGGTGATCGAACGCGGCGCGTTGACGTCCGGCGTACTCCCCGGTGAGCGGCGCGACCGTCATCAGGCCGTCCAGGCGCAGCCCCTCGGCCCCGGCGACCAGGTCGGCCAACTCCGGGACGCCCGAGGGCGCCACGCCGCCGCGCTCGCCGCGTCCGCCCGCGTCCGCGTCGAGGGCGACCTGGAGCAGACAGCGCACCTCGCGGCCGGCCCGTACCGCCTCCCGCGACAGGGCGGTCACGAGCCGCGCCCGGTCGACGGACTGCACCACGTCGGCGTAACCGACCACGGAGCGGACCTTGTTCGTCTGCAACTGCCCGACGAAGTGCCAGGAGAGCGGCAGGTCCACGCAGGCCGTCGCCTTGGGCGCCGCGTCCTGGTCGCGGTTCTCGGCGACGTGGCGCACGCCGAGCCCGGACAGGACGCGGACGTCCTCGGCCGGGTAGGTCTTGGTGACCACGATCAGGGTCACCTCGTCGCGGCGGCGGCCCGCGGCCTCGCAGGCGGCGGTGATGCGCTCCTCGACCGCGGTCAGGTTCGTGGCGATCTCGTGCTTACGGTCCGTCATGCCCCATCAGTCCAGCCAGACATAGCCCGCGAGCCGTCCGGTGACCCGGTCGCGGCGGTACGAGAAGTGGTCGTGCGACTCCCGGGTGCACACCGGGGAGCGCGTACGGTCGCGCACTCCGAGGCGCTCCAGTTGCGCGTGCACTCCGGCGCACACGTCGACGGCCGGTGTGCCCCAACTGGTCTCGGCGTACGCCGCCGGCTCCGTCTCGGCGACCTCGTCGCGCATCCCGGCCGGCACCTCGTAGCACCGTCCGCAGACGGCGGGTCCGGTGCGGGCGACGATCCGGGCGGGGTCGGCGCCGAGTTCGGTCATGGCCCGTACGGCGGCGGGGACCACGCCGGCGACCATGCCGGGCCGGCCCGCGTGTGCCGCGCCGGCCACGCCCGCCACCGGGTCGGCGAGCAGGACGGGCACGCAGTCGGCGGTGAGGACGGCGAGCGGGAGTCCGCGCCTCGCGGTGACGACCGCGTCGACGGGCGGGACCGGCCCCTCTCCCCAGGGCCCGTCGACCACGGCCACGTCGGCGCCGTGCACCTGGTCCATCCAGACCACGCGGTCGGCGTCGAGGCCGAGCGCCCCGGCGGCGAGCCGCCGGTTGGCCACGACGGCGGCGGGGTCGTCGCCGACCGCGCCGCCGAGGTTCAGCTCCTCGTGCGGAACGGCGCTCACCCCGCCCCACCGGTCGGTGAAGCCGAAGTGCGCGCCGTTCACGGTGTCGCGCCGGCCTATCACTTCAGGAAGTCCGGCACGTCCAGTTCCTCGGCCGCGCTGTCCGAGTAGGTACGGGAGGACGGCACGGGCGGGCCGGAGAGCGGCGGGAGGTCGTCGACCGGCTCCGGCACGGCCGGCTCCGGGTCCTCCTTGGGCTTGACGCTGCCGAGCGAGCCGAAGGCGGGGCGGCCCTCGGGCTGCCGGACCGGGGCGGGCTGCTCCTCGCGCTTGGCGGAGGACGAGCCGAGGACGTTGTCCCGCTTGGCGGGCGGCTGGCCCCCGTCGAAGCCGGCGGCGATCACGGTGACCCGCACCTCGTCGCCGAGGGCGTCGTCGATGACCGCGCCGAAGATGATGTTGGCCTCGGGGTGGGCGGCCTCGCTGACCAACTGGGCGGCCTCGTTGATCTCGAACAGGCCGAGGTCGGAGCCGCCGGAGATGGAGAGGAGCACGCCCCGGGCGCCGTCGATGGACGCCTCCAGCAGCGGCGAGGAGATCGCCATCTCGGCCGCGGCCACCGCGCGGTCGTCGCCGCGGGCCGAGCCGATGCCCATGAGGGCCGAACCGGCCTCGGACATGACCGACTTGACGTCGGCGAAGTCCAGGTTGATCAGGCCGGGGGTGGTGATGAGGTCGGTGATGCCCTGCACACCGGAGAGCAGCACCTGGTCCGCGGACTTGAAGGCGTCGAGCACGCTGACCTGGCGGTCCGAGATGGACAGCAGCCGGTCGTTGGGGATGACGATGAGGGTGTCGACCTCTTCGCGGAGTTCGGCGATGCCGTCCTCGGCCTGGTTGGCGCGGCGCCGTCCCTCGAAGGTGAACGGGCGGGTGACCACGCCGATGGTGAGGGCGCCCAGCGAGCGGGCGATGTTGGCCACGACGGGCGCCCCGCCGGTGCCGGTGCCGCCGCCTTCACCGGCTGTCACGAAGACCATGTCGGCCCCCTTGAGGACCTCCTCGATCTCCTCGCGGTGGTCCTCGGCCGCCTTGCGTCCGACGGCCGGGTTGGCTCCGGCGCCGAGTCCGCGGGTGAGTTCGCGGCCGACGTCCAGCTTGACGTCGGCGTCGCTCATCAACAGAGCTTGCGCGTCCGTGTTGATGGCGATGAACTCGACGCCCTTGAGACCGACCTCGATCATCCGGTTGATGGCATTGACACCACCGCCGCCGACACCGATGACTTTGATGACTGCGAGGTAGTTCTGCGGTGCTGCCACGTCGAAGGCCTCTCGCCTCGAGTTACGTGTCGCCGGATCGGCCGGAGTACTGCCGCTCCGCGACCCGACGACTGATGCCGATGGGACGGTCCGTAGCCCCGACCCGAACCCTAAAGCTGAAGTTTAGGGTTACCAGTGTGTCCGTTCCTTGGAGTCTTCCGAACAGGACACTAAGTCGACAAGCGGCGCGCGTTCAACGAACACGCCGAACCTCCCTTTTTTCTTTTCACCCTATGTGATCAGCCATAGCGCTGCCCAGCCAGGGTGCTGGCCTGCACATATGCTCGTCAACTCGCTGATGACGCCGGGGCGGTGGGCACGCTCACGTCGAAGTGGCGTGCGTCCGGGGCCGCCTTCATGAGCGCGGTGAGCACCCGGGCCTTGTCCTCGCCGAGTTCACCGCTGCCCCACGTCACGGTGCGGCCGTCGGTCAGCTCCAGCGCGATGTCGTCGTAGGAACGGACCGCGACCTCGCCGGTCACCCGGGCGACGGGCTTCGGGATGCGGCGCGCGACCCGCACCGCCTCGCGCACCAGCCGGTCCTCGCCGAAGCGGCGGACGCTGGCGGCGGCCGGGCCGGACCGGGCGGGTTCGAGCCGGAGCACCGGCACGCCCTTCGGGGCCCTCGGCACGGTGGCGTAGCGGACGCCCTCGTCGTCCACCTCGACGAACTCGGCGCCCTTGCGCACCACCAGGACGGGAGTACGCTCCGTCACCTTCAGCCCGATGCCGTCCGGCCAGGAGCGCTCCACGTCGACCGTGCGGATGCGGGGCAGTTCGCGGCCGAGCCGTTCGGCGATGGCGCCGGTGTCGACCGAGACGAGCGGGTCGCCGAGGGGCACGCCGGCCGCCTCGCGGACCTCGGCGGGGGTCAGCACACGGGTGCCGGAGACCGACACCCGTTCCACCCGCAGCCAGTGGGAACCGTAGAGCAGCCAGAGTGCCGCGCCGGTGGCGAGCAGGAGGCCCGCCACCGAAATGATGATCGTACGGAGCCGGGGCGGCCGGAAACGCCCCGCGGGGGGCGGGCCGGACGACTCCCGTCGGCTTTCACCGCGTTCGGCGGTGGTCGTTCCGGCCACGCTCCCTGCCTTCCGTCGTCCGTCCCTAGCGGTGCGCGCGGGCGGCGATCGCCTCGTACACCATGCCGACGAGGAGGTCGTCGGCGTCCCGGCGGCCGAACTCGGCGGCGGCGCGGGACATCTCGTACAGCCGGTGCGGGTCGGCGAGCACGGGCAGGACGTTCTGCTGGAGCCACTCGGGCGTCAGTTCCGCGTCGTCGACCAGCAGTCCGCCGCCGGCCTTCACCAGCGGCTGGGCGTTGAGCCGCTGTTCGCCGTTGCCGATGGGCAGCGGGACGTAGGCGGCCGGGAGCCCGACGGCGGAGAGTTCGGCCACGGTCATCGCGCCCGCGCGGCAGAGCATCATGTCGGCCGCGGCGTACGCGAGGTCCATCCGGTCCACGTAACTTACCGGGATGTACGGGGGCATCCCCGGCATCTGCTGGACCTGCGGCAGTTCGTTCTTGGGGCCGACCGCGTGCAGGATCTGGATGCCGGCCTGCTGGAGCCAGGGGGCGACCTGCTGGACCACCTCGTTGAGCCGCCGGGCGCCCTGCGAGCCGCCGGAGACCAGCAGCGTCGGCAGGTTGGGGTCGAGCCCGAAGGCGGCGCGCGCCTCGGGGCGCACCGCGGCGCGGTCCAGGGTGGCGATGGCGCGGCGCAGCGGGATGCCGATGTAGCGGGCGTCGCGCAGCTTGCTGTCCGGGGTCGAGACGGCGACCTGGCTGGCGTACCGCGAACCGATCTTGTTGGCCAGTCCGGGCCGCGCGTTGGCCTCGTGGACGATGATCGGCACACCGAGCCGCTTGGCCGCCAGGTAGCCGGGCAGCGCGACGTAGCCGCCGAAGCCGACCACGGCGTCGGCCTTGGTGCGCTCCAGGATCTGCTCGGTCGCCTTGATGGTGCCGCGCAGCCGTCCCGGCACGGTGATCAGCTCGGGCGTGGGCTTGCGGGGCAGCGGCACGGCCGGGATCAGGGCCAGCTCGTAACCGCGCTCGGGGACGAGCCGGGTCTCCAGGCCGCGTTCCGTGCCCAGGGCCGTGATGCCCACGGTCGGGTCCTGCCTGCGCAGGGCGTCCGCGAGGGCGAGCGCGGGCTCGATGTGGCCCGCGGTTCCTCCGCCGGCGAGTACGACATGCACCGAAATTCACCGCTCTCCGGACGAACGCGCCGCCGAGGCACGCCGTCGCATCGTGTTCCAACTCCGGGGATTCCGTTTGGACCCGGTGCCCCCGGTCCCCCGCTTTCTACCAAAGCGGGGTTGCCGCAACGCAAGCGCCGCCCGCGCACCGGGCTCGTCCCGCGCGAAGGCGATCAGCAGCCCGATGGCGAACATGGTCGGCAGCAGGGCGGAGCCCCCGTAGGAGAACAGCGGGAGGGGGACGCCGGCGATCGGCAGCAGTCCGAGGACCGCACCGAGGTTGATCACGGTCTGCGCCATGATCCAGGTGGTCACGCCTCCCGCGGCATACCTCACGAAGGGGTCCTCCGTGCGTCCGGCCACGCGAATACCCGCATAGCCTAGAGCCGCGAACAGGGCGAGTACCGACAGCGTCCCCATCAGACCCAGTTCCTCCCCGGTGACGGCGAAGATGAAGTCCGTGTGCGCTTCGGGGAGTTGTCCCCATTTCTCCACACTGGCGCCGAGTCCGGAGCCGAACAGGCCGCCCGAGGCGAGGGCGTAGAGGCCGTGCACCGCCTGCCAGCAGATGTCCTGCGGGCCGGGGTCGGTGGCGCCGATGCAGCTCATCCGGTCCATGCGGTTGGGGCTGGTCTTGATCAGGTACGCGCCGACCAGCGCGGCGACCGAGAAGACCCCGGCGAAGAGCCGGGTGGGCGCCCCGGCCAGCCAGAGCAGACCGAAGAGGATCATGGTGAGGATGACCGCGGTGCCCATGTCGCCCCCGATCATGATCAGGCCGAGCAGCAGGAAGGCGGCCGGCACCAGCGGCACCAGCATGTGCTTCCACTGGGCCAGCAGGTTGCGGTCCTCCTTGCGGGCGAGCAGGTCGGCGCCCCACAGGATCAGGGCAAGCTTGCCGAACTCGCTGGGCTGGACCAGGTACGAGCCGCCCAGCGAGATCCAGTTCTGGTTGCCGTTGACGGCCACGCCGATCCCCGGCACCTGCACGAGGACCATCAGGCAGACGGCGACCGCGAGGATCGGGTAGGCGAGCGCCCGGTGCAGCTTCACCGGCATCCGCATGGCGGCCACCAGCAGCCCGGCGCCGATCAGCGCGGCCAGGAACTGCTTGCGGAAGAAGTACGAGCCGGGCAGCGAGAGCTGGAGCGCGGTGATCTGCGAGGCCGAGTAGACCATCACCAGGCCGAGCACGGTGATCAGCAGGCTGCCGCCGAGGATCAGGTAGTACGCGGTGAGCGGGCGGTCCCAGGCGCGGCGCAGCCGGGTGTGCAGGCGGCGCAGCGCGTTCTCCTGCCCCGGGCGGGCCGGACGGGCCGCCGACGGCCGCCTGACGGCCCGCTGGACGGGCGGACGCCCGGTACGGCTACCGGGCATCCGTGCCTCCGCTGTACGTCGGCCTGGACCGTCCCACGCGTCCCTCCCGAGGTCGCCCGGCGCAGGCGGCCGGGTCAGGCGCCGAGTGCGCGCACGGCCTGTGCGAAGGACTCGCCGCGCCGGTTGTAGTTGGTGAACATGTCCATGGAGGCACAGGCCGGGGCCAGCAGCACCGTGTCGCCCGGACGGGCGAGCCGCCGCGCCTCCTGGACCGCCTGGAGCATCGCCCCAGTGTCGGTCCGGTCGAGGTCGACCACGGGTACCTGCGGGGCGTGTCGCGCCAGGGCTTCGCGGATCAGGGCGCGGTCGGCGCCGATGAGGACGGCGCCGCGCAGCCGCCCGGCCGCCGCGGCGACCAGCTCGTCGAAGGTGGCGCCCTTGGCGAGCCCGCCGGCGATCCACACGATCGACTCGTAGGCGGCCAAGGAGGCCGACGCGGCGTGGGTGTTGGTGGCCTTGGAGTCGTCGACGTAGGCCACCTCGTCCACGTCCGCGACGTGCGCGATGCGGTGGGCGTCGGGGGTGAAGGCGCGCAGCCCGTCGCGGACCGCCGAGGCGGGGACGCCGAAGGCGCGCGCGAGGGCCGCCGCGGCCAGGGCGTTGGCGACGTTGTGCGGGGCGGCCGGGACCACGTCGGAGACCTCGGCCAGCTCCTGGGCGGCCCGGTGCCGGTCGGCCACGAAGGCGCGGTCGACCAGGATGCCCTCCACGACGCCGAGTTGGGAGGGACCGGGGGTGCCGAGGGTGAAGCCGATCGCCCGGCACCCCTCCTCGACGTCGGCCGCGCGGACCAGTTCCTCGGTGGCCGGGTCGGCCGCGTTGTAGACGCAGGCGACCTGGTTGCCCTCGTAGACGCGGCCCTTGTCGGCGGCGTACGCGGCCATCGAGCCGTGCCAGTCGAGGTGGTCGGGGGCGAGGTTGAGCACCACCGCCGAGTGGGCGCGCACCGAGGGCGCCCGGTGGAGCTGGTAGCTGGACAGCTCCACGGCGAGGACGTCGTACTCCTCCTCCCCGGTGACCGCGTCCAGCAGGGAGACGCCGATGTTGCCGACGGCCGCCGTGCGCAGGCCGGCCGCGGTCAGGATGGCGGCCAGCATCTGCACGGTGGTGGTCTTGCCGTTGGTGCCGGTGACGGCGAGCCAGGGGGCCGCGTCCGGTCCGCGCAGCCGCCAGGCCAGCTCGACGTCGCCCCAGACGGGGACGCCGGCGGCCTCGGCGGCGGCGAACAGCGGCTTGTCCGGCGGCCATCCGGGCGCCGTGACGATCAGCTCGGTGCCCTCGGGCAGGGTCGCGCCGTCGCCGAGGCGCACGGTGACGCCGAGCGCCCGCAACTCCTCGGCCTGCGCCCGCGCGCGCTCGCCGTCGCCGTCGTCGACGACGGTGACGCGCGCGCCGAGGCCGGTGAGGACCTTGGCCGCCGGGACGCCGGAGACGCCCAGTCCCGCGACGGTGACGTGCTTGCCCTGGAATTCCGAAGGCACCGAGGAGGTCACTTGTCCGCTGCCCATCCCGCGTAGAAGAGTCCCAGTCCGACGATCACGCAGATGCCCTGGATGATCCAGAACCGGACCACGACCAGGACCTCGGACCAGCCTTTGAGTTCGAAGTGGTGCTGGAGCGGTGCCATGCGGAAGACCCGCTTGCCGGTGAGCCGGAAGGAGCCGACCTGGATGACCACCGACATGGTGATGAGGACGAACAGACCGCCGAGGATGGCGACCAGCAGCTCGGTGCGGGAGCAGATGGCCAGACCCGCGAGGACGCCGCCGAGCGCCAGCGAACCGGTGTCGCCCATGAAGATCTTGGCGGGCGAGGTGTTCCACCACAGGAAGCCAAGGCAGGCGCCCATCAGGGCGGAGGCGACGACCGCGAGGTCCAGCGGGTCCCGTACCTCGAAACAGGCGTTGGGGTTGGTCAGCGTCTGCGCGTTGGCACAGGACTCCTGGTACTGCCAGACGCCGATGAAGGTGTAGGCGCCGAAGACCAGCACGGAGGCGCCGGTGGCCAGGCCGTCCAGACCGTCCGTCAGGTTCACGCCGTTCGACATCGCCAGGATCATGAACAGCGCCCAGACCACGAACAGCACCGGTCCGATGGTCCAGCCGAAGTCGGTGATGAACGACAGCTTGGTGGACGCCGGGGTGTTGCCCCGGTTGTCGGCGAACTGGAGCGCGAGCACCGCGAAGGCGATGCCGACGATGAGCTGGCCGGCCATCTTCGCCTTGGCCCGCAGGCCCAGTGAGCGCCGTTTGACGATCTTGATGTAGTCGTCGAGGAAGCCGACCAGGCCCATCCCCGCCATCAGACCGAGCACCAGCAGGCCCGAGAAGGTCGGGGTCGCGTCGGCGTTCTCGTCGACGTAACCCGTGATCACCTTCGCCAGGAAGTACGCGGCGATCGTCGCCAGGATGAAGGCGATGCCGCCCATCGTCGGCGTACCGCGCTTGCTGGCGTGCTCGCGCGGGCCGTCGTCGCGGATGTACTGGCCGTACCCCTTGCGGGCAAGGAGCTTGATCAGCAGCGGGGTGCCGACCAGCGTCAGGAAGAGGCCGATGACTCCCGCGAACAGGATCTGCTTCATCATCGGGCCGCGACCTCACCCTCGGCGCCGGCATCGAGCAGCGCCGCGGCGACGCTCTCCAGTCCCACCGATCGGGACGCCTTCACGAGCACGACGTCCCCCGGGCGCAACTCGCTGCGCAACAGGTCGACCGCCGCCTGTGCGTCGGACACGTGCACCGACTCCTCACCCCACGAACCCTCGTTGTATGCGCCCAGTTGCAGCCAGGCGGCTTCCCTGCCCCCGACCGCGACGAGCTTGCTGACGTTGAGCCGGACGGCGAGCCGTCCGACCGCGTCGTGCTCGGCGAGCGCCTCGTCCCCGAGCTCGGCCATCTGGCCGAGCACCGCCCACGTACGACGTCCCTTGCCCATGGCCGCCAGCGCGCGCAGCGCGGCACGCATGGACTCGGGGTTCGCGTTGTAGGCGTCGTTGACGACGGTCACGCCGTCCGGGCGCTCGGTGACCTCCATCCGCCAGCGGGAGAGGGAGCCCGCCTCGGAGAGCGCGGTGGCGATCTCGTCTGCGGACATGCCCAACTCGTGGGCGACGGCGGCCGCGGCGAGCGCGTTCGACACGTGGTGCTCACCGTACAGGCGCATGGTCACATCACGTGCACCGGAGGGTGTGTGAAGCCTGAAGGAAGGCTGTCCGCTGTCCGTGAGTCTCACGTTCTCGGCGCGAACGTCCGCTTCGCCGGACTCTCCGAAAAGGATCACCTTCGCCTTCGTACGGGCGGCCATGGCCCGTACGAGGGGGTCGTCCGCGTTGAGGACGGCCACGCCGTCCTCGGGCAGCGCCTCCACCAGCTCGCCCTTGGCCTCGGCGATCTGCTCCCGGCCGCCGAACTCGCCGATGTGGGCGCTGCCGACGTTGAGGACGAGGCCGACGGACGGCGGGGTGAGCCCGGCCAGGTAGCGGATGTGGCCGATGCCGCGGGCGCCCATCTCCAGCACGAGGAACCTGGTCTCCTCGGTGGCGGTGAGGGCGGTCAGCGGCAGCCCGATCTCGTTGTTGAGCGAGCCCGGCGTGAACACCGTGGGGGCCTTGCGCCGCAGCACCTGGGCGATGAGGTCCTTGGTGCTGGTCTTGCCGGCCGAGCCGGTGAGCGCGACGAGGGTGGCGCCGAGCCGCCGGACCACGTGCCGGGCGAGGGCGCCGAGGGCGGCCTGCACGTCGTCGACGACGATCGCGGGCACCCCGACGGGGCGGGAGCCGAGCACGGCCACCGCTCCCGCCGCGACGACCGCCGGCGCGAAGTCGTGGCCGTCGGCGCGCTCGCCGGCGAAGGCGACGAAGAGGCAGCCGGGCCCCGCCTCCCGGGAGTCCCGGACGACCGCTCCGGTGACCTCGGCGGACGCGTCCGGTATGTCGTGCATCTGCCCGCCGACGACTTCTGCGATCTCGGCGAGGGAGAGGGCGATCACAAGTTCATCCCTGGGTCTTCTGGATAGCTGCGCGAAGCACCTGGCGGTCGTCGAAGGGACGGACCACTCCGGCGATGTCCTGGCCCTGCTCGTGGCCCTTGCCCGCGACCAGCACGGTGTCGCCGGGCTCGGCCCGCGCGACGGCGGCGGCCACGGCGGCGGCCCGGTCCTCGAAGACCTGGACCTCGCCCCGTTCGTGGGCGGGTACGGAGGCGGCGCCCTCCAGCATCGCCGCGAGGATGGCGAGGGGGTCCTCGGAGCGGGGGTTGTCCGAGGTCAGCACGGCGGTGTCGGCGAGCCGGGCGACGGCGGCGCCCATCGGGCCGCGTTTGCTCCGGTCGCGGTCGCCGCCGCAGCCGAGGACGACGTGCAGCCGGCCCTCGGTGACCTTGCGCAGGGCGCGCAGCACCGACTCGACCGCGTCGGTCTTGTGGGCGTAGTCGACCACCGCGAGGTAGGGCTGTCCGGCGTCCACGCGCTCCAGCCGGCCCGGCACGCCCGGCACGGCGGCGATGCCGTCGGCGGCGGTCTGCGGGTCGAGCCCGGCGGCGGCGAGGGCGGCGATCGCGGCGAGGGTGTTGGCCACGTTGAACGGGCCGGCCAGCGGCGAGGTGGCCGCGATCCGCTCGTCCTTCGGGCCGACCGCGGTGAAGGTCGAGTCGAGCGGGCCGACCGTGACGTCCTCGGCCCGCCAGTCGGCGTCGGGGTGGCCCTCGGCGGAGTAGGTGACGACCGGGACGGTGGCCTCACGGGCGATGCGGCGGCCGTGCTCGTCGTCGGCGTTGACCACGCCGAGGCGGCTGCGGGCGGGCGTGAAGAGCTGCGCCTTGGCCTGGTGGTAGTCCTCCATGCCGGAGTGGAAGTCCATGTGCTCCGGGCTGAGGTTGGTGAAGACGGCGACGTCGAAGACGCAGCCGTCGACGCGGCCGAGCACCAGGGCGTGGCTGGAGACCTCCATGGCGACCGCCTCGGTGCCGCGTTCGCGCATGACGCCGAAGAGCGCCTGGAGGTCGGTGGCCTCGGGGGTGGTGCGCTCGGAGGGGATGCGCTCGTCGCCGATGCGCGTCTCGACCGTGCCGATGAGCCCGGTCGCCTTCGTGGAGCGCAGCCCGCCCTCGACGAGGTAGGCGGTGGTGGTCTTGCCGGAGGTGCCGGTGATGCCGATCTGGAGGAGGTCGCGCCCGGGGTGGCCGTAGATGGTGGCCGCCAGTTCACCCATCCGGGCGCGGGGGTCCTCGACGACCAGGGCCGGCAGTCCGGCCGCGGCGGCGCGCTCGGCGCCGGCCGGGTCGGTCAGCACGGCGGCGGCACCGAGGCCGGCGGCCTGGGTGACGAAGTCGGCTCCGTGGAGGCGGGCCCCGGGCAGCGCGGCGTACAGGTCACCGGGGCGGACGGCGCGCGAGTCGTGGGTGATCCCCGTGATCCCGGCGGTGCTTCGCGGTGCGGTGACACCCAGTTGACCGGCGAGTTCCGCGAGGGATGTCGCGGAGGTCCGCACCGGCCGGGGCGGTCCCGGATAGGTCACGGGATGACCCTTCTGGGTGGTTTGGGACTGATCAGCGTGTGGCACGGCGGTGAGCGTACCGGGCCCACCCGCCTCCGGGCGAAGTGAGGTCCGGGGGGTGTTCTGGTTCCCCGGATCGGGGGTGATCGTTGTCACGGGTGGTTCCTGGTGGCTCGGTGCTGGCTCGGTACGGGCTCGGTGCGGGGTCAGGGCTTGAAGGCGACCGGGAGCCTCGCGGGTTCCGCGCCGGTGGGCGGGACCTGGAGGGTCTTCAGCGCGAACTCCATCACCTCCTTGTAGATGGGGCCGCAGATCTGGCCGCCGAAGTAGCTGCCCTGGGTGGCGTTCTGGATGGCGCAGTAGACGGTGACGCGAGGCTGGTCGGCGGGGGCGAACCCGGCGAACGAGGAGGTGTAGCCGTGGTACTTGCCGGTGGCCGGATCGACGCGGTTGGCGGTGCCCGTCTTGCCCGCCACGCGGTAGCCGGGGATGCGCGCCTTGGTGCCGGTGCCCTCCTCGTCGTCGACCACCGACTCCAGCATCCTGGCGAGGGTCTTGGCGGTCTTCTCGCTGACCACACGGGTCTTCTTGGGCTCGGGGGCGGGGGTGAAGCGCCCGTCGGCGCCCTTGGTGCCGCGCACGACGGTGGGCTCGATGCGCGTGCCGCCGTTGGCGATCGTCGAGTAGACGGAGGCCGCCTGGAGCGCGTTCAGCGACACGCCCTGGCCGAAAGGAATCGTGTACTGCTGCGAGGTGGACCACTGTCCGGGCGGGGCGAGGATGCCCTTGGTCTCCCCCGGGAAGCCCAGTCCGCTGTACTCGCCGAGCCCGAACTTGCGCAGGTAGGAGTAGAGGACCTCGTTGGCCTCCCGCTGGGTCTCGCCCAGTTCGCCGGTGGCCAGGATGGTGCCGATGTTGCTGGACTTGGCGAGCACCCCGTTGAGCGTGAGGTACCAGGTGGGGTGGTCGACGTCGTCCTTGAAGGAGCGGTCGCCGCGGTGCAGCCGGTTGGGCACGGTGACGTGGGTGCCCGGGGTGGCGGCCTCCTCCTCCAGCACGGCGGCCATCGACATGACCTTGGCGGTGGAGCCGGGCTCGAAGGCGTCCTGGAGCGCCCCGTTGCCGAGCGCCGCCGGGTCGGCGTGGGCCAGGTCGCCCGGGTCGAACCCGGGTGAGTTGGCCATGGCGAGGATCTCGCCGGTGCGGGTGTCCTGGACGATCACGTAGCCGCCGTCGGCCTTGGACTTGGCGACCTGCTCGGTGATGGCGTGCTGGGCGGCCCACTGGATGTCCCGGTCGAGGGTCAGCTCGATGTCGCTGCCGGGCACGGCGGGCGTCCCGGTGGAGCCGGCGGTGGGCACGTGGCGCCCGCCGGACTGGGCGTAGCGGAGCGTGCCGTCCTTCCCGGCCAGCGTCTCGTCGAGCTGGCGTTCGAGGCCGCCGCCGCCCTTGCCCTCGGAGTCGACCCAGCCGATGAGTCCGGCGGCGAGGTCGCCGCCCGGGTAGACCCGCTTGCTGCTGGGGTCGGCGAAGACGCCGGCGAGGACGTTGACGGTGGACTTGTCCGCCTCGCCCTCCTTGGCCAGCGCGCTCTTCAGGTCCTTGATCTGGTTCCAGACCTGGGGGGTCTGCCGCCGGGCGAGGCGTACGTAGCGCAGCTCGGTGTTCTTCGGGCGGAGCTGGGCGACCAGTTCCTCCTGCTCCCGGCCGAGGATGGGCGCGAGGAGCGCCGCCGCCTGCTCGGGTCCGTCGTCGACGCCGAGCTGGTCGCGGGTGAACATCGTGGGGTCGGCGGTGATGTCGTAGGCGTCCTCGGTGGTGGCGAGGGCGACGCCGTTGCGGTCGGTGATGCCGCCGCGCTCGGCGGTCAGGGTGTGGACGACGTAGCGGTTCTGCTCGGCCTTGGCGGTGTACGTGCCGGCCTCGACGGCCTGTACCTGGAGCAGCCGCACCACGAAGGCGGACAGGACCAGGGTGAAGGCGAGGCCGACCAGGCGCAGCCGGGGCCGGGGGCGGCCGAGGCGCAGGGCGCGGGGGGCGGCGGGCCGGGGCGGGGCGGGGCGGCGGGCGGGGCCGCGGGGGGACCGGGCGCCGGGTCCGGGCTGCCGCCGTCCGCCGGG
>NZ_JAGPNL010000011.1 GCF_018069565.1 Streptomyces tagetis
GGTTCTTCTCCTTGGCAGCGGCCTCCAGCGGGTCGGCCGCCTCCTTGTCGTGCAGCGCCTCGAAGTCCGGGTGACGGAACTCCGCGTTGTCGTCCAGCGACACCTTCCCGTCCAGGGCGATGATCCTGCCGTCGCCGGTCTTCACCAGGGGGTTGACCTCGACCAGCAGGGCGTCCTCGGCGACGAAGGAGCGCCACAGCACGCGAAGGACGTCGGCGACCTCCCCGGCCACCTCCGCCGGGAACTTCGCGGCCTCGACGATCTCGCGGGCCTTCTCGGCGGTCACCCCCTCGTTCGCGTCGACCGGGACCTTCGCCAGCGCGTCGGGCCGGGTCGCGGCGACCTCCTCGATGTCCATGCCGCCCTCGACGGAGGCCATGGCGAGGAAGGTGCGCGCGGCGCGGTCGAGGAGGAAGGAGACGTAGTACTCGTCGAGGATCTCGGCCGCGGGGCTCAGCATCACCTTGTGGACGGTGTGGCCCTTGATGTCCATGCCGAGGATGTCCGTCGCCCGCGCGACGGCCTCGTCCGGGGTGCCGGCCAGCTTGACGCCACCGGCCTTGCCGCGGCCACCGACCTTCACCTGAGCCTTGACCACGGTCCGGCCGCCGAGCCGCTCGGCCGCCGCGCGGGCGGCCTCGGGACGTTCGACGACCTCGGCGTCCATCACCGGCACACCGTGCCGGGCGAAGAGATCTCGTGCTTGATGCTCGAACAGGTCCATAGACGTGCCTCCCGGGCACTGGCGCGACCGACCGGACGGAGAAACCGGCCGGGAGCGCGCGGTGGGAACCAGACGACGCCGCTCACGCGGGGATGTGTCTGCGGCAGAATGACCATAAGGTCAACTGAATACTGTATGCAATACCCCGGAAGGGCCCTCCTGGAGCGGAAGGATCGCCCTTCTCGCCGACGGAGAGACCCGACCCGATCGGCGGGCGACGCGACCCTGGACCGCGCCCGCCAGCTTTGTATACAGTATTCAGTCTGCCACGAGAGGAGTCCCATCGTGAAGATCGCGGTTCTCGGAGCCGGGGCGATCGGCGCCTACGTCGGAGCGGCGCTCCACCGGGGTGGTGCCGAGGTGCACCTGGTCGCCCGGGGAGAACACCTGCGGGCCATGCGGGCGGACGGGGTGCGGGTGAGGAGCCCGCGCGGCGACTTCGTCGCCCGGCCGCACGCCACGGACGATCCGTCCGAGATCGGTCCCGTCGACTACGTCTTCCTCGGGCTGAAGGCCCACTCCTACCCGTCGTGCGGCCCGCTCATCGAGCCGCTGCTCGCCGATCACACCGCCGTCGTGGCCGGCCAGAACGGCATCCCCTGGTGGTACTTCCACCAGCTCGACGGCCCCTATGAGGGCCGGCGGGTCGAGGCCGTCGACCCGGGCGGCGCGACCAGCGCCGTGCTGCCGCCGGAACGCGCGATCGGCTGCGTCGTCTACCCGGCCACCGTCATCGAGAGCCCCGGGGTGATCCGGCATCTGGAGGGCACCCGCTTCTCCCTCGGCGAACCCTCGGGCGCCCTCTCCTCGCGCTGCACGGAGCTGAGCGAGGCGATGGTCGCCGGGGGGCTGAAGGCGCCGGTCGAGGAGAACCTGCGCGACGACATCTGGATCAAGCTGATGGGCAACGTGGTCTTCAATCCGCTCAGCGCGCTCACCCGGGCGACGATGGTGGAGATCTGCCGGCACCCCGAGACCCGGCGGCTGGTCGTCCGGTTGATGGAGGAGACCCTCGACATCGCGGAGCGGGTCGGCAGCCGGCCCCGGATATCCATCGAGAAGCGGCTGCGCGGCGCCGAGGGGGTCGGGCACCACAAGACGTCGATGCTCCAGGACCTGGAGGCCGGCAAGCAGTTGGAGCTGGACGCCATCGTGACCGCGGTGGTGGAACTGGCCGACATCACCGGGGCGGAGGCGACGACCCTGCGCGCCGTCCACGCGGCCACCGACCTGCTCGCGCGGTGCGGCGCGCCGGGGGCCGGACAGGACCGCGCCGCCCCCGCGCCCGTGCCCGCGTGAGCCGGGGCCGGCCGGGCGTTCCGGGGCCCGCGCGGTTCCGGGACGTCCGGCCGTAGGAGACGTACGCGCGGGGCGGAAACGCCTGTCCGCCGCGCGCGTACCCGGGGGGGCGGGGCGGAAGGGCAGGGTACCCTCCGCTCCGCGCGCAGGGGAGGGCGGGGCTCCACGGGCCCCGGGGCGGTCGTCGGCGAGGTGCGCACCCGCGCGTCGGGCCTCGCCGACGGCCGCCGACGCATGCCCGGACACGGGCGGACCACCGGGTACGCGGCCGGCCCGCACCGGCACCCGGCCGGCCCCGCGTGACCGCTCCGCTCCCCCACGGGCCGCGCCGCGGGGCCCGCCGGACTCCCCACCCGCACACGCCACCGCCCCGCCTCCCCTCCGTACGGCCTGCGTACGCGGGGAGGCGGGGCGGTGGGGCGGCGGCCGGGTCAGCCGACGGCGGCGCCGTCCGGCCGGGTCACGATCCGGGCCGCGGCGAGCGCGACGGGGTTGAACCCCTCCGCGCCCGAGGCGACGAACTCCGCCAGCCGCGCGCGCATCCTCGGGTCCCAGAAGGAGCGGATGTGCCGCGCGACCGCCTCCGCGGCCTCCGTCTCGGGCAGGTGCTGGAAGGCGACGGCGATCTCGTTCACCATCCGGCGCTCCGCCGGCACGGTGCCGGCCATGTCACTCCACCCCCACGGGCCGGCCCTCGCGGACCGGGTCGGCATCGCGCGCGCCCAGCGGATGGGCGAGCCCCACCTGTACCGCGGTGACCTTGTACTCCGGGCAGTTGGTCGCCCAGTCCGAGTTCTCCGTGGTGACCACGTTGGCGCCGGTCACCGGGTGGTGGAACGTGGTGTAGACGACACCCGGCGGCATCCGGTCGGAGATCTGGGCCCGCAGCGTCGTCTTCCCCACCCGGCTGGCGAGCGTCACCTCGTCGCCGTCCTGGACCCCGCGCACCTCGGCGTCGTGCGGGTGCAGTTCGAGCAGGTCCTCCGGGTGCCAGGCCACGTTGCCGGTGCGGCGGGTCTGCGCGCCGACGTTGTACTGGCTCAGGATGCGCCCGGTGGTCAGGACCAGCGGGAAGCGGGAGGTGGTCCGCTCGTTGGTCGGCAGGTAGTTGGTGACCACGAACCTGCCCTTGCCGCGGACGAAGGAGTCCACGTGCATGGTCGGCGTCCCCTCGGGTGCGTCCTCGTTGCACGGCCACTGGATGCTGCCGTGCTTGTCCAGCGTCTCGAAGGAGATGCCGCGGAAGGTCGGGGTGACCTGCGCGATCTCGTCCATGATCTGGCCGGGGTGGTCGTAGGACATGGGGTAGCCCATGGCGGTGGCGATGTCGCAGACGATCTCCCACTCGTGCTTGCCGGCCTTCGGCCTCATCACCGAGCGGACCCGGTTGACCCGGCGTTCGGCGTTGGTGAAGGTGCCGTCCTTCTCCAGGAAGGAGGCGCCCGGCAGGAAGACGTGGGCGAACTTGGCGGTCTCGTTGAGGAACAGGTCCTGGACCACGACCAGTTCCATGGACTCCAGCGCGGCGGTGACGTGCTGGAGGTTCGGGTCGGACTGGGCGATGTCCTCGCCGTGCACGAACAGGCCCCGGAAGGTCCCGTCGATCGCGGCGTCGAACATGTTGGGGATGCGCAGTCCGGGCTCGGACAGGAGCGTGCGGCCCCACAGTTCCTCGAACACCGTGCGCACCGCGTCGTCGGAGACATGGCGGTAGCCGGTGAGTTCGTGCGGGAAGGAGCCCATGTCGCACGAGCCCTGGACGTTGTTCTGGCCGCGCAGCGGGTTGACGCCGACACCGTCGCGGCCGAGGTTGCCGCAGGCCATGGCGAGGTTGGCCATGCCCATCACCATGGTGGAGCCCTGGCTGTGCTCGGTGACGCCGAGGCCGTAGTAGATGGCCCCGTTGGGAGCCTCGGCGTACAGCCGGGCGGCGGCCCGCAGTTCCCCGGCGGGGACGCCGGTGACGGACTCGGTCGCCTCCGGGCTGTTCTCCGGCCGGGCGACGAACTCCTCCCACTCCTCGAACCCTTCGCACCGGGCGTCCACGAACTCCCGGTCGACCAGCCCCTCGGTGACCACGACGTGCGCCATGGCGTTGACGACCGCGACGTTGGTGCTGGGCCGGAGCTGGAGGTGGTGGGCGGCCTCGATGTGCGGCGAGCGCACCAGGTCGATGCGGCGCGGGTCGATCACGACGAGCCGGGCGCCCTCGCGCAGCCGGCGCTTCATCCGGGAGGCGAAGACCGGGTGGCCGTCGGTGGGGTTGGCGCCGATCACCATGATCACGTCGGCCTGGGCGACCGAGCGGAAGTCCTGGGTGCCGGCCGATTCGCCGAAGGTCTGCTTCAGCCCGTACCCCGTCGGGGAGTGGCAGACGCGGGCGCAGGTGTCGATGTTGTTGTTGCCGAAGGCCGCCCGGACCATCTTCTGGACGACGAAGACCTCCTCGTTGGTGCAGCGCGAGGAGCTGATGGCGCCGATGGAGCCGGGTCCGTACCGCTCCTGGAGGCCGCGCATCCGCGTGGCCACCGTGCTGATGGCCTCGTCCCACCCGACCTCGCGCCAGGGGTCGGTGATCCGGTCGCGGACCATGGGCTTGAGGATGCGGTCGGGATGGCTGGCGTAGCCGAAGGCGAAGCGGCCCTTCACGCAGGAGTGGCCCTCGTTGGCGCCGCCGTCCTTGTACGGCACCATGCGCACCAGTTCGTCGCCGCGCATCTCGGCCTTGAAGGAGCAGCCGACCCCGCAGTAGGCGCAGGTCGTGACGACCGAGCGGGTCGGCATGCCCAGCTCGACCACCGACCGCTCCTGGAGGGTCGAGGTCGGGCACGCCTGTACGCAGGCGCCGCACGAGACGCACTCGGAGTCCATGAACAGCTCGCCGGCGCCGGGCGAGACCTTGGAGTCGAAGCCGCGGCCCTCGATGGTGAGCGCGAAGGTGCCCTGCACCTCGCCGCAGGCCCGCACGCAGCGGGAGCAGACGATGCACTTGGACGGGTCGAAGTCGAAGTAGGGGTTGGACCGGTCGGTCTCGGCGTCGAGGTGGTTCTCCCCCTCGTAGCCGTACCGGACCTGGCGCAGGCCGACGACGCCGGCCATGTCCTGGAGTTCGCAGTCGCCGTTGGCCGGGCAGGTGAGGCAGTCCAGCGGGTGGTCGGAGAGGTACAGCTCCATGACGCCCTGGCGGAGCTTGGCCACCTTGGGCGTCTGGGTGCGGACCCGCATCCCGTCGGCGACCGGGGTGGTGCAGGAGGCGGGGGTGCCCCTGCGTCCGTCGATCTCCACCACGCACAGCCGGCAGGAGCCGAACGCCTCCAGGCTGTCGGTGGCGCACAGTTTGGGGATGTCGACGCCGGCGAGGGCCGCCGCGCGCATCACCGACGTGCCCTCGGGCACGGCGACGCTCAGTCCGTCGACGTCCACCGAGACCGTCGCCTCGCCGGGCCGCTCGGGGGTGCCGAAGTCGGGTTCCTTGAGAAGGCTCATGTCGTGCCCTCCGTCCTCGTGCCGCCCGGGTGCGCGGTGTGCACCGCTCCGCGCGTGTCACGGACGAGGAAGTCGTCAGAGAAGTGGGTGATGGCGCTGCGGACCGGCATCGGGGTCAGCCCGCCCATGGCGCACAGCGAACCGTCGGTCATCAGATCGCAGAGGTCCTCCAGAACCGCGAGGTTGTCGTCGCGGTCCTCGCCGGCGACGATCCGGTCGATCACCTCGACGCCGCGGACCGAGCCGATCCGGCAGGGCGTGCACTTGCCGCAGGACTCCACGGAGCAGAACTCCATGGCGAAGCGGGCCTGCGCGGCCATGTCCACGGTGTCGTCGAAGACCACGAGACCGCCGTGGCCGAGCATGGCGCCGGCCTCCGCGAACGCCTCGTAGTCCATCGGCAGGTCGAACTGGGACTCCGGCAGGTAGGCGCCGAGGGGGCCGCCGACCTGGACGGTGCGCACGGGCCGGCCGGAGAAGGTGCCGCCGCCGTACTCCTCCAGGAGTTCGCGCAGGGTGATGCCGAAGGCGGTCTCCACGATGCCGCCGCGGGCGATGTTGCCGCCGAGCTGGAAGACCTGGGTGCCCCGCGAGCGGCCCGTGCCCAGCTCCTGGTAGGCGCGGGCGCCGTGGGCGAGGATCACCGGCACGGTGGCGAGGGTGAGGACGTTGTTGACGACGGTCGGCTTGCCGAAGAGCCCTTCCACCGCGGGGATGGGCGGCTTGGGGCGGACCGTGCCGCGCTTGCCCTCCAGGCTCTCCAGCATGGAGGTCTCCTCGCCGCAGATGTAGGCGCCGGCGCCGACCCGGACGTGGAGGTCGAAGGTGAGGCCGGAGCCGAGGATGTCCTCCCCCAGCCAGTTGTGGGCGCGGGCGATCTCGATCGCGGTGCGCATCGTGGCGACCGCGTCGGGGTATTCGGAGCGGATGTAGAAGTACCCCTCGCGGGCGCCGACCGCGTGCGCGGCGATGGTCATGCCCTCGATGAGCATGAAGGGGTCGCCCTCCATGACCATGCGGTCGGCGAAGGTGCCGCTGTCGCCCTCGTCGGCGTTGCAGCAGACGAACTTCAGCTCGTCGGCGCAGCCGGCGACGGTCTTCCACTTGACGCCGGCCGGGAAGCCGGCGCCGCCCCGGCCGCGCAGGCCGGACTCGGTGACCGTGTCGACCACCTCGGCGGGCGGCAGCCGCAGCGCGGTGCGCAGTCCTTCGAGTCCGCCGTGGCGCACGTAGTCCTCGGTGGAGAGCGGGTCGGTGACGCCGATCCGGGCGAAGGTGACCCGGTTCTGCCGGGCCAGCCAGGGCAGTTCCTCGACGAGGCCGAGGCGCAGCGGGTGGTCCCCGCCGTCGAGGAGGCCGGCGGCGAGCAGGTCCTCCACGTCGGAGGGGGCCACGGGCCCGTACCCCACCCGGCCCTCGGGCGTGGCGACTTCGACCAGGGTCTCCAGCCAGAGCATGCCGCGGGAGCCGTTGCGCACCAGCTCGACGGGGCGGTCCCCGCGGGCCGTGGCGCGCAGCAGGGCGTCGGCGACCGCGTCGGCGCCGACCGAGCGGGCCGCGGAGTCGCGGGGGACGTAGAGCGTCACCGGGGTGTCCCCGGGCGTCGTCGGCTCGGACATGGTCGGCTCGGACATCTTCGGCTCGGGCATCGTCGCCCCGGACATCGTCGGCTCGGGCATCGTCATGAGGAGACCGCCTCGTCGAGTATGGCGCGCAGGCGGTCCGGGTCCATCCGCCCGTGCAGCCGGTCGCCGACCTGGACGGCCGGTCCCAGCGCGCAGTTGCCGAGGCAGAAGACCTGTTCCAGGGTGAGCGAGCCGTCCGCCGTGGTCTCGCCCGGGGAGATCCCCGTCCGTTCGCGGGCGTGGGCCACCAGGGCCTCGGAGCCGAGTGCCTGGCATGCCTCGGCGCGACAGATGCGTACCGTCGTACGGCCCGGCGGCTCACGGCGGAAGTCGTGGTAGAAGGAGATCACGCCGTGCACATCCGCCCGGGAGAGGTTGAGTTCCCGGGCGAGCAGGGCGGCGGTCTCCTCGGGGACGTGGCCGAGTTCGGCCTGGATGGCGTGGAGGATGGGCAGCAGCGCGCCGCGCCGGCCGCGGTGGGCGGCCACGATCGTGGCGATCACGGCCTTGGTGGCCACCTCACTCACGCTGGTCGTCATGATGGCTCCACTCGGCGTCGCGGGCGGGCGTCGGGCGCGAGGCTCTCGCCGCCGTCGTACACGTCTCGTCTCGCGGACATGGGAATCCTCGGCCCTCCTCGTGCGGATACGCGAAGGCGGTGACCGGCGGCACGGCCTCGCGGCGTACCGGCCGGACCGCGGATGGCGCGTGCCAGCATAGGCGCGCACCCGGCTGGTTGTATACAGTCGTCAACATACCCACGGTGTCGGCGATCACACCGTGAGGGCCCGGCGACCGGGCCTTGCGCGCCGCCGCTCACGGCGCCTCGGCGCCCACCGGCCGGACGGCCTGGGGGGCGGGCAGCGCGGCCAGCCACGGCAGGATGGTGCCGAGCACGGTGTCGAGCCCGCCGCCGTCCGGACCGAGCCGCGCGCAGGCGGGGATCAGCACGGGGTCGGCGCGGACGGTGGAGGCCGCGCTGCCGCGGGGGCCCCGGCCGTCCGGCCGGGCGGGCACGAAGAGTCCGGGGGCGTCGGCCGGCACCAGCCACAGGGTCAGCCCGTCCTGGCCGTCGGCCGGGCCGGTGGACCAGACGTAGCCGTCGGCCTCCCCCGCGGCGACCACGTCGCGCTTGTGACCCCGCAGGGCCACCACGTCCCCGGCGCGGGTCGCCGTCGAGTGCGGCGGCGGGACCGCGCCGGCCCCGCCGGACTCCCCCAGGGCGAGGGTGCCGAGGTGGTGCCCGCCGGCGGTCCGCCGGCGCACCCAGGGGATGCCGTGCGCCTCGATGACGGCGACGGCCGCGTAGTGCGAGCGGAGCACGGCGCCGGTGGCCGGGCAGGCCCGGGACACCTCGGTCACCACCTCCGCGGCCTCCGCCAGGCCGCGCCCCTGGCCGCCGAGTTCGGCGGAGACGGTGAGCGCCAGCAGTCCGGCCCGCCCCAGGGCGGCGACCGAGGCGCGCGGGAACCGCGCGTCGGCACCGGCCCGTTCGGCGCCGGGCCCGATGACGCTCGTCATGACGTGGGAGAGAGCGGTGCGGTACGACATGGGGCGGCCCCTTGAAGTCGCGTCGGAGTGGTCCCTGATCCGCCGCCGGGCGGCGCAGCCGGCCCCGCCGCCCTCGCGGCCGGGGCCCGGCCGCGAGGGCGGAACACCCTCGCGGTGCAGACTGCATACAGTATACTGACGAACCCCGCCGGGCACCCCGTACGACGCACATCGCCCGCCTCCCGGCGAAATCCCGCGCACACACCTGGACAGCCACCACCCCGGGAGGGCTACGATTTATTGCATACAGTATCCGTTGACTGTATGCAGGCCGCCCGATCCGACCATGTACAAGCGAGGTGACCCCATGACCAGGGCTCTTGAGGGCGTGCGCGTCCTCGACATGACCCACGTCCAGTCCGGCCCCTCCGCCACCCAGTTGCTGGCCTGGCTCGGCGCGGACGTCGTGAAGCTGGAGGCGCCGGCCGGCGACATCACGCGCCGTCAGTTGCGCGACCTCCCGGACGTCGACTCCCTGTACTTCACGATGCTCAACTGCAACAAGCGGAGCATCACCCTCAACACCAAGACCGAGCGCGGCAAGGAGATCCTGACCGAGCTGATCCGCCGCTCCGACGTCATGGTCGAGAACTTCGGCCCCGGCGCCGTCGACCGGATGGGCTTCACCTGGGAGCGGGTCCAGGAGATCAACCCCCGCCTCGTCTACGCCTCCATCAAGGGCTTCGGCGAGGGCCCGTACACCGACTTCAAGGCGTACGAGGTCGTCGCCCAGGCGATGGGCGGCTCGATGGCCACCACCGGCTTCGAGGAGGGTCCGCCCACCGCGACCGGCGCCCAGATCGGCGACTCCGGCACCGGCGTCCACCTGGTCGCCGGCATCCTCGCCGCGCTCTTCCAGCGCGAGCGCACCGGCCGCGGCCAGCGGGTCAACGTCGCCATGCAGCACGCGGTGCTCAACCTGTGCCGGGTGAAACTGCGCGACCAGCAGCGCCTGGCGCACGGCCCGCTCGCGGAGTACCCGAACGAGGACTTCGGCGACACCGTGCCGCGCTCGGGCAACGCCTCCGGCGGCGGACAGCCCGGCTGGGCGGTCAGGTGCGCGCCCGGCGGCCCCAACGACTACGTGTACATCGTGGTCCAGCCCGTCGGCTGGCAGCCCATCGCCGAGCTGATGGGCCGTCCGGAACTGGCCGAGGACCCCGAGTGGGCCACCCCCGAGGCACGGCTGTCCAAGCTGGACAAGATGTTCCAGCTCATCGAGGAGTGGAGCAGCACCCTGCCCAAGTGGCAGGTGCTGGAGGCGCTCAACGCCCACGGCATCCCCTGCGGGCCGATCCTCTCCACCAAGGAGATCATCGAGGACGAGTCGCTGGCCGCCAACGAGATGGTCGTCCGCGTCCCGCACCCCGAGCGGGGCGAGTTCACCACCGTGGGCAGCCCGCTCAAGCTCTCCGACTCCCCCGTCGAGGTGACCAGTTCACCCCTGCTCGGCGCGCACAACGAAGAGGTCTACGTCGGGGAGCTGGGTCTCGACTCCGGCGAACTCCAGCTCCTCAAGTCGAACGGAGTGATCTGAGCATGCCCGTGAACCATGACGCAGTCGACCGCGACACCGTGACCGAGGTGCTCGCCGGCGTGCGCGCCGAGGGCCGCAGCGCCCTGACCGCGCCCGAGGGCAAGCGGATCGCGGACGCCTACGGGATCGCCACCCCCGGCGAGGCCCTGGCCACGAGCGCGGACGAGGCGGTGGCGCACGCCGGCTCCTTCGACGGACCGGTCGTGCTGAAGATCGTCTCCCCCGACATCCTGCACAAGACGGACGCGGGCGGGGTGATCGTCGGAGTGGAGTCGGCCGAGCAGGTCCGCGCCGCCTACGACCGGATCGTCGCCAACGCCCGGGAGTACGACGCGGGGGCCCGGATCACCGGCGTCCAGGTGCAGCAGATGCTGCCGCCGGGCCAGGAGGTCATCGTCGGCGCGGTCACCGACCCGACCTTCGGCAAGGTCGTCGCCTTCGGGCTCGGCGGCGTGCTGGTCGAGGTCCTCAAGGACGTGACGTTCCGGCTGGCCCCGGTCACCGAGGACGAGGCCGCCTCCATGCTGGACTCCATCGGCGCGGCCGAGATCCTGCGCGGGGTGCGCGGGGCCCCGGCGGTGGACCGCGCGGCGCTGGCCGAACAGATCCGCCGGGTCTCCCAACTGGTCACGGACTTCCCGGAGATCGCCGAGGTCGACCTCAACCCGGTGATCGCCACGCCCGAGGGCGCCCTCGCCGCGGACATCCGCGTCCTGCTCGCCGAGAGCGTGCCGGCCCCGCGCCGGACCCACACCCGCGAGGAGATCCTCTCGTCGATGACGCGGCTCATGCAGCCGCGGTCGGTGGCGGTCATCGGCGCCTCCTCCGAGGCCGGCAAGATCGGCAACTCGGTCATGCGCAACCTGATCGACGGCGGCTTCGCGGGCGACATCCACCCGGTCAACCCCAAGGCCGACGAGATCGAGGGCCGCAAGGCGTACGCCTCCGTCCTCGACGTCCCCGGCGAGGTGGACGTCGCCGTCTTCGCCATCCCGGCGAAGTTCGTGCCCGCCGCGCTGGAGGAGGTCGGCGCCAGGAACATCCCCAACGCGGTGCTGATCCCCTCGGGTTTCGCCGAGACCGGCGAGCACGAGTTGCAGGACCGGATCGTCGCCATCGCCGAGGAGCGCGGCATCCGCCTGCTCGGTCCCAACATCTACGGCTACTACTCGCCGTGGCAGGACCTGTGCGCCACCTTCTGCACCCCGTACGACGTCAAGGGGCCGGTGGCGCTGACCTCGCAGTCCGGCGGCATCGGCATGGCGATCCTCGGCTTCGCCCGCACCACCAAGACCGGTGTCTCCGCCATCGTCGGCCTGGGCAACAAGTCCGACATCGACGAGGACGACCTGCTGACCTACTTCGGCGAGGACCCCCACACCAAGTGCGTCGCCATGCACCTGGAGGACCTCAAGGACGGCCGGGCGTTCGTCGAGGCGGCCCGCGCCACCGTGCCGAAGAAGCCGATCGTGGTGCTCAAGGCGGGGCGCACCTCCGCCGGGGCGAAGGCGGCCGGCTCGCACACCGGCGCGCTCGCCGGCGACGACGCCGTGTACGACGACATCCTGCGCCAGGCCGGCGTGATCCGCGCACCGGGCCTCAACGAGATGCTGGAGTACGCGCGGGCGCTGCCGGTCCTGCCCACCCCGCAGGGCGAGAACGTCGTCATCATCACCGGTGCCGGCGGCTCCGGGGTGCTGCTCTCGGACGCCTGCGTGGACAACGGGCTGTCGCTGATGGACATCCCGGCCGATCTGGACGAGGCGTTCATGCGGTACATCCCGCCGTTCGGCGCGGCGGGCAACCCGATCGACATCACCGGTGGGGAGCCGCCGTCCACCTACGAGGCGACGATCCGTCTCGGCCTGGAGGACCCGCGGGTGCACGCCCTGATCCTGGGCTACTGGCACACCATCGTCACCCCGCCGATGGTCTTCGCCGAGCTGACCGCGCGCGTCGTCGCCGAGGCGCGGGCCAAGGGCATCCACAAGCCGGTGGTGGCCTCGCTCGCCGGGGACACCGAGGTGGAGGCGGCCAGCGCCCACCTCTTCGCGCACGGGGTCGTCGCCTACCCGTACACCACCGAGCAGCCGGTGGCCGCGCTGGGCGCCAAGTACCGCTGGGCCAGGGCCGCCGGGCTGCTCCCCGCGAAGGGGTGACCGAGCCGCGGACCGCCCCGGCGGTGCGGTCCGCCGGGCGGGTCCGGTCCGGGCGCCCCGGCGCCGGGACCGGACCCGTTCCCGTTCCCGTTCTCGCGCCCGTTCTCGCCCCGTACGGGGATGGCCGGTGGCGTCGCGGCACCGGCCCGTCCGGGTCAGTGGCCGGAGCCGGAGTGTTCGCGGTAGGCGGCGCGGGTCTGCTCGGTGTGCGCGCGCATCGCCTGCTGGGCGCGCTCTTCGTCGCCCGTCTCGATGGCCGCGATCAGCTCGCGGTGCTCGTCCCAGGAGTGGGCGCCGCGGGTCCGCGCGATCGGCGTGTAGAACCACCGCATACGGCGGTCCACCTGGGCGGAGAGTTCGGCGAGCACGGAGTTGGCCGCCAGCTCCATGACCTGGGCGTGGAAGGCGGCGTTGGTGGCGACGACGGCGTCGATGTCGTCGGCGCGCAGGGCCCGTTCGCCCTCGTCGCAGAGGGCGCGCAGCCGCTTCGACGCCTCCGGCGTGGTGTTGGCCGCCGCGAGCCGCGCCGCCTCGGCCTCCAGCAGGCCGCGTACCGCGAGGAGCTGGTCGGCCTCCTGCTCGGTGGGTTCGTGCACGAAGGCGCCCTGGGCGGGGCGCAGATCGACCCAGCCCTCGGTGTCGAGCCGCTGGAGCGCCTCGCGGACGGGCTGGCGGGAGACGCCGAGCTGTCCGGCGAGTTCGGTCTCGACCAGATGCTGACCGGGCTGGAGCACCCTGGTGATGATCAGCTCCAGGAGGGCTTCGTAGACCCGCTCGCGCAGCGGGCCCGGCCGCTCCAGCTTCGGCACGGCCCCCTTCGGCAATTCCGTGGACAGCATCGCTTCCATCCCTGATCGGCGGCCCGGCGAGCCGGACATCGGCTTTCGTCTACAGTCTACCGGCCTCGCCCCCGCCCGCCCGCGCGGCCACCCGCGCACGCCCGGCCGGCCGGCGCCTCCGCGCGCACCGCGCACCTGATCCGCCCGCCCCTTGCTCCCACACTCGACCCGAGGGATACTGCATACAGTATTCCCGAGTTTGCGCGACACAAGGAGGGTCCTGACCATGACCAACGCTCCTCCGATGCCGGATACCGAGGTCGGGGGCACTGCCGATCCGGCCGCCCTCACCGACGGAATCCATCTGGTCGTCGACGCCCTCAAGAACAACGGCGTGGAGACGATCTACGGTGTCGTCGGCATCCCCATCACCGACCTGGCTCGCGTCGCGCAGGCTTCGGGCATCCGCTACATCGGCTTCCGCCACGAGAGCAACGCCGGACACGCCGCGGCGGCGGCCGGGTTCCTCACCAAGAAGCCGGGCATCTGCCTCACGGTCTCCGCCCCCGGCTTCCTCAACGGACTGGTGGCGCTCGCCAACGCCACCACCAACTGCTTCCCGATGGTGCAGATCTCCGGCTCCAGCGAGCGGCACCTCGTCGACCTCCAGCGGGGCGACTACGAGGAGATGGACCAGCTCGCGGCGGCCCGGCCGTTCGTCAAGGCGGCCTACCGGGTGCACCGCGCCGAGGACATCGGCCGGGGCATCGCCCGCGCCATCCGCACCGCCGCCTCCGGCCGGCCGGGCGGGGTCTACCTCGACATCCCGGCCGCGGTGCTCGGCGAGGTCATCGACGCGGAGCGCGGCGCCGCCTCGCTCTGGCAGGTCGTCGACCCCTCCCCGCGCCAACTGCCCGACCCCGAGGTGGTCGACCGCGCGATCGACCTGCTGGCCAACGCCGAGCGGCCCCTGATCGTCCTCGGCAAGGGCGCCGCCTACGCCCAGGCGGACGAGTCCATCCGCGACTTCGTCGAGGGCACCGGCGTGCCCTACCTGCCGATGTCGATGGCGAAGGGCCTGCTGCCCGACGACCATCCGCAGTCGGCGGCCACCGCCCGCTCCCTCGCCCTGCGCCGGGCGGACGTCGTCGTCCTGGTCGGCGCCCGGCTCAACTGGCTGCTGGGGCACGGCGACGCTCCCCAGTGGGACCCCGACGCCACCTTCGTCCAGGTGGACATCGAGGCCGCCGAGATGGACAGCAACCAGCCCATCGCGGCCCCGCTCGTCGGCGACATCGGCTCGGTGATGGAGGCCCTGGCCGAGCGGAGCAAACCGGGCCGGATCTCCGCCCCCGCGGCCTGGCGCGAGGAGCTGGCGGCCCGCTCCGCCCGCAACTCCGCCAAGATGGCCGAGCGTCTGGCCGCCGCGCGCACCGCGCACCCGATGAAGTTCCTCGGCGCGCTCCAGGTGATCCGCGACATCCTCCACGAGCACCCGGAGACCTACCTCGTCAACGAGGGGGCGAACGCGCTCGACCTGGCACGCAACACCATCGGCATGCGCGTACCCCGCCACCGCCTGGACAGCGGCACCTGGGGCGTCATGGGGATCGGCATGGGGTACGCGATCGCCGCCGCCGTGGAGACCGGCCGGCCGGTCGTCGCCATCGAGGGCGACAGCGCCTTCGGCTTCAGCGGCATGGAGGTGGAGACGGTCTGCCGCTACGGCCTGCCCGTCGTCACCGTCGTCCTCAACAACAGCGGCGTCTACCGCGGTGACGAGGCGTCCACCTCCTCGGACCCGGCGCCGACCGCGCTCAAGGCCCGGCACGACGTCATGATCCAGGCGTTCGGCGGTACGGGCGTCCAGGCGACCACCCCCGAGGAGGTCGCCACCAGCCTGCGCGCCGCCCTGGCCGCGGGGGCTCCGGCGCTCATCGACTGCGTGATCGACCCCGCCGACGGGACCGAGAGCGGCAACATCGCCCACCTCAACCCCAAGGGGATCACCACCGGGCGGTGAGCGGCCGAGGACGGCGGGCCCGCGGCGCGGCGGACCGGGACCGGGACGGGGTCCCGGCCGGCCGGCGGCGGACCCGCCCGCGAAGGCGCCCCTCCCCCCGGACCGAGCACCCGGGTGGAGGGGCGCCGCCGATTCCGCACCGCCGATTCCGCACCGGCCATTCGGCACCGCCGGTTCCGCCCCTGCCCCGCGCCGGGCCCGGGTCAGCGCCCGGCGACGAGGCAGAGCAGCAGGACCGCGGCGGTGAACCCGAGCAGGGTCAGGGCGCACAGCCGCGCCCGGAGCAGGGCGTAACGCTGCTCGTACTCGCCGCGCAGCGACCGCGCCCGCAGCGCGGTGCGCTCCAGGAAGCGGCGCGAGAGCTGCAACTGCCGTTCGGCGAAACAGTCGACGACCGCCTCGCGCTGCGCCGAGGTGAGCCACTCCAGGCGGTCCGCCATGGCCTCCGCCTCCTTGCGGGCCTGCTCCACCTCGGCCTGCCACAGCAGGTACCCCTCCAGCCGGAGCAGTCCGGCCCCGGCCGGGTCGCCGGCCCCCTCCTCCGGGTCCGGCCCGCCCTGCCCCCTACCGGTCACCGTCGCGCGGGAGACCGGGCGTGCCCGGGTGCGGCTCGACGGCGTCGCGCCGGCCGACGTTCTCCTCCTGGTCGATCTGTGACAGTCCGGGGTGGTGCAGGTCGAACGCCGGGGACTCCGAGCGGATGCGGGGCATGGTGACGAAGTTGTGGCGCGGCGGCGGGCAGGGCGTGGCCCACTCCAGCGAACGGCCGTAGCCCCAGGGGTCGTCCACACCCACCGGCGTGCCGTACTTGGCGGTCTTCCAGACGTTGTAGACGAAGGGCAGCATCGAGGCGCCGAGCAGGAAGGAGCCGATGGTGGAGACGGTGTTGAGGGCGGTGAACCCGTCGGAGGCCAGGTAGTCGGCGTACCGGCGGGGCATGCCTTCCGTACCGAGCCAGTGCTGGACGAGGAAGGTGGTGTGGAAGCCGATGAACAGCGTCCAGAAGTGGATCTTCCCGAGGCGTTCGTCGAGCATCTTCCCGGTGAACTTGGCCCACCAGAAGTAGAAGCCGGCGAACATGGCGAAGACGACGGTGCCGAAGACCACGTAGTGGAAGTGGGCCACCACGAAGTACGAGTCGGAGACGTGGAAGTCGAGCGGCGGCGAGGCCAGGATGACACCACTGAGCCCGCCGAAGAGGAAGGTGACGAGGAAGCCCGCGGCCCACAGCATGGGCGTCTCGAAGGAGAGCGAGCCGCGCCACATGGTGCCGATCCAGTTGAAGAACTTCACCCCGGTCGGGACCGCGATCAGGAAGGACATGAAGGAGAAGAACGGCAGCAGCACGCCCCCGGTGACGAACATGTGGTGGGCCCACACGGTGATGGACAGACCCGCGATGGCGATGGTGGCCCCGATGAGGCCGACGTAGCCGAAGATCGGCTTGCGCGAGAAGACCGGGATGATCTCCGTGATGATGCCGAAGAACGGCACCGCGATGATGTACACCTCGGGATGGCCGAAGAACCAGAAGAGGTGCTGCCACAGCAGCGCCCCGCCGTTGGCCGCCTCGAAGACGTGGGCGCCGAACTTGCGGTCCACCTCCAGCGTGAGCAGCGCCCCGGCCAGCACCGGGAAGGCCATCAGGACCAGGACCGCGGTGAGCAGGATGTTCCAGGTGAAGATCGGCATCCGGAACATCGTCATGCCGGGGGCGCGCATGCAGATGATCGTGGTGATGAAGTTGACCGAGCCGAGGATGGTGCCGAAGCCGGAGAAGGCCAGTCCCATGATCCACAGGTCGGGGCCGAGGCCCGGCGCGTGGGAGGCGTCGGTCAGCGGCGAATAGGCGAACCAGCCGAAGGCCGCGGCGCCGCCCGGGGTGAGGAAGCCGCCCATGGCGATGATCGAGCCGAAGAGGTAGAGCCAGTACGCGAACATGTTCAGGCGGGGGAACGCCACGTCCGGCGCACCGATCTGCAACGGCATGATCCAGTTGGCGAAACCGGCGAACAGCGGCGTGGCGAACATCAGCAGCATCACCGTGCCGTGCATGGTGAACGCCTGGTTGAACTGCTCGTTCGAGACGATCTGGAGGCCGGGACGGGCCAGTTCGGCCCGGATCACCAGGGCCATCACGCCGCCGGCGATGAAGAAGACGAACGACGTGATCATGTAGAGGCTGCCGATCGTCTTGTGATCGGTGCTGGTCACCCAGGAGACCACGACCTGCCCCGGCTTTCGGCGGGGCGGTCCGGCGGTGGTCACGGGCGGCTGGTCGAGGGCGGTCACGCGGGTTCTCCCTGATGGACGCCGATGGACGGCGGGCGGGCTACGGGCCGGTGCTACGAAGCGGCTCCGCGTATTCGCCGGGAAGCCGGCCGGGGACGCCGGGCGGGAAGGGAGGCGGCGCAGCCGGTGGGGCCGGTGCGGACACGGCCGGGAGGGGGGAGGGCCGGGCCGCCGGCGCCCGTACGGCTGTCGCCCGTACGGCCCTCGCTCGCGCCGTCGGCCTCCGAGGAGACACCGGCAGCCGCGTCCCCCGGACGGCGGACCGGCGACGCCGTGCGGTGCGCGGCACGGGGCAGGGCGGCGGCGGGCGGCGGGGCGGTGCGCGCCAGGGCGGCGGCAGCCGGCAGCGCGGCGACAGGCAGCAGCGCGGCGGCAGGCAGCAGGGCGGTGCGTGGCCGGGCGGCCGGACGCACCCTCTCGCTCTGGCTCATCCCACCTCCCGTGTGCACGCGCGCCAGCAGGGTCCCATCGACGCTACCGGGACGGCGGGCACCACGCCGCCGTGTGCTCATACCACCGGCGTCCACCGGGCGATGGCAGTGCCGCGTGCCGTTCACCCGAAAGAGGCCATCCGGCCGTCGGCCCCGGCGGGGGCGGGAAGGGTGGAAGGGGCACCCCGGGCCCCTCGGCCGTCCGGAGTGCGGCGGACGCGTACCGGCGTCCGGGGAAAAGGGGCGCGCGCCGGAGCCGCCCCTTCAGGGGCGCTCGTCCGGCGGGAGGGGAGGCAGGCGGGGTCCTGTCAGGGTTTGCGGGCGATGCCCGCGTACAGGGCGGCCTCGGCGTCGGTGACGTTCGCGTGCGGCTCGTCGGGGTCCGGACGCCAGCGCAGGACGGGGGTCAGGCCGGGTTCGAGGAGGTCCCAGCCGTCGAAGAAGGCCGCTATCTCGTCCCGGGTGCGGGCCTGTCCGGGGGTTCCCGCGCTCTCGTAGATCGTGGTGAGGCGGGCGATCGCCTCGGGGTCGAAGTCGGGGGTGACATGACTGATCGTCAGGATGCTGCCGGAGGGCAGGGCGTCCTTGAGCCGGGCGACGATGCCGTGGGCGTCGTCCCGGTCGGTGATGAAGTGCAGCAGCGCGTTGAGGCTGAGCGCGATGGGCCGTTCGAAGTCCAGTTCCTCCCGGAGCACCCGGTGGTCCAGGAGCGACTTCGGGTCGGTCACGTCGGCCTGCATGTAGGCGGTGCCGCCCTCGGGATGGCTGCGCAGCAGCGCGCGGGCGTGGGCCAGGACGATCGGGTCGTTGTCCGTGTACACCACCCGTGCCCGGGGGTTGGTGGCCTGGGCGACCTCGTGCAGGTTCGGCGAGGTGGGGATGCCGGTGCCGATGTCGAGGAACTGTCCGATGCCCATCTGCGCCAGGTGGCGGGTGGAACGGTGGACGAAACTGCGGTTGCTGCGCGCCGCGATGAGGATCGACGGGAAGGCCGCCATGGCCCGGCCGGCCGCCTCCCGGTCGGCGGGGAAGTTGGTGATCCCGCCGAGGAAGTAGTCGTACATACGGGCCGAGTGCGCCCGGTCGAGTTCCAGGTCCACCACATCGGCTCGCTCGTCCGCGGTGCCGCCCCCAGCCATCGTCGGTCTCCCCCCAGTCGCCGTGCACCGGCGCCGTCCCACCGGTCGCCACCCTGCGCGCCGGGCTGCGCCACCCCGCGCCACCTGAGCTTCCTCCCCCGGGGACCCTCCGGGCAACCGTGGGGACCAGCCAACGCCCGGCTCCACCGCCCGTACGAAAAGGTCAACTATGGTCGAATACCCCTCCCTCCAACGCATGATTAATCACATTAATGTGGCGTGCCGAGAAAGTTGAGGTACGGCTTGCACAGGACGGCCCGTCATCCGGTTGGCTGACGAGTGGGAAACATTTGTCCCACACCGACTCCGCCCCAACGGGGAGCGGCGCGGTGCACAGTCAAAGGACGCCAGTGGACCTCGATCTGGAGAGCCTGGCGGTCTGGGGAACCGCCGCCCGGATCTTCGCCCCCGACCTGCGCCGGGCCGGCCGGCACCTGCTCGCCGACGCCCTGCGCGGCGAAGTCGGCCGACTCCTCCCGGAGCGGGGCGGCCCGGCCGCCCCTTCCCCCGCCTTGGACGCCACCACCCGTGACAGTGAGGCGTGATGACCCCCTCCCTCGACGGTTCGCGCGGGCGACACACCCGCCCCTCCCCCGCCCGACCCGGGCGGCTGGCGTTGACGTTCGACGCCTTCCACGCCTACCACCGCAAGCTCTGGATGCGGTACGCCCACACCCAGGTCGGCAGCAGCACCAGCGCCGAGAGCGTCGTGGACACCGCCTGCGCCCGCCTCAAGGCCGACTGGCCCACGGTGCTGCTCCAGGAGTCGGTGCCCCGCTACGCCTGGATGGTCCTCAAGGAGGAGGTCCACCGCTGGCTCGCCGAACGCGACCTGGAACCCCAGGTCGGCGACGCCGCCTTCCTGACCGCCCTGCAAAAGCTCCTCCTGCACGAGATGCGCGACGAACTCCGCGTCATCTCCCAGGAGATAGGTCTGTACGCGGCCATCTCCGCCCTGCCCGAACGCCGTTACGACGTGATCGTCCTGCGCTTCCTGCTCGGCATGGACGACGAGGAGGTCGCCGAGTGCCTCGGCATCGACGCCGCCACCGTGCGCTCCCACATCCGCCACGCCCGCCGTTCCCTCGCCAGGGAACTCCACATCCCCTACCAGGAGACGGACCCCCAGCAGTGACTCGTACGCACCAGGAACCCGCCCCCGGTATCGACGCCGCCCTGCGCGCGGCCCAGGCCCTCACCAGCGCCTACGACGACTACGACACCGACCGGGCGCTGCGGCGCGTCACGGCCCTCGCGGACGGCCGCGCCACCGACCCCGCCACCCGCGCCCAGCCCCCCGCCCCCTACCCCACGGCGCACGAACAGGCCGCGCACGACCTGGACCTGGCGGTCACCCTGATCGTGGACTCCCCGCAGGCGCACGTGAGCCTCGCCCGCCTGGTCGACCTCGACCGCATCGAGCCCGAGGGCGCCCTCGTCTTCGCCGCGCTGCTGCGCCTGGCGGGGTACGGGGACCAGGCGCAGTTCTGGTTCGAGTTCGCCGCCGGCGCCGGCAACCGCACCGCCGCCTTCTGCCTCTACCTGCTCCACCAGGGGCGGGCCGAGCACCGCGCCGCCGCCTACTGGCGCGGGCAGGCGCGCACCGCCGCCGCCCCCGCCGAACACCCGGCACCGGCCAGGAGACGGCAGCGTCCGCTGCTCTCCGAGGGCGTGCGCCGCGAGCTGATCAGCCGCTGCTGGGAGGGGCGGCGGCCGACCCTGCCCCCGAGGCTCGAAGCGGTCATCCACGGCCTCCCCGTCGACTGCGCCGACGAGGACTTCGGCGAGATCCCCCGCCCCGACGACGTCCTCACCCGGCTCCCGGGACACGAACACCCGCCGGGCTGACGGGAGTCCGGCCGGGGCCCGGCATCCCGGGCCCCGGGCCGCGCCGGGGTCCGCACCGCCGTGATCAGGTGCGCGGGGAGCTGTCCAGGGCCCAACGGCCCCGGCAACCAGGGACGTTGGGGCAAATGCCCGTAATGCCATACTGACCTGCGGTTTCACCGGGCGGACGCCTTCCGTTCACGGCGTCGCCCACCCCTACACGTCTCCAGGAGCACCTCCATGCGTCCAGTCATCCGCCCGCTTCCCGGCAGAGCACCGGCCCTGCACGCTCCGTGCGCCCCCGCGCCGGGCGCCGCGCGGGCCACCGTCGGAGGCGGGACGCGCGGAGGCGGCCGGTCATGAGCGCCGAGGACGGCACCTACCACGCGCTCCTCGCCCGGCACGACGCGATGCGGCTGCGCCGAAACCTCCTCTCCCCGGGCGGCGGCACCGAACCAGGCGACACCGCCCGCCCGGCGCCGCAGGAGCCGTACGACGGGGCCGCCGACCAACGGCTGATCATGAGCCGACTGGACCTGGTGGCACCCTTCGACGAGCTGATCACCCAGCTCTACGCGGCGCTCTTCACCCGGCACCCCGCGCTGCGCTCGCTCTTCCCGTCCGGGATGGAGTTCCAGCAGGCCCATCTGGCACGGGCGTTCTGGTACCTGATCGAGCATCTGGACCAGCCCGAGCGGATCACCGAGACCTTCACCCAGCTCGGCCGCGACCACCGCAAACTGGGCGTGCGCCCGGCCCAGTACACGGCCTTCGAGCAGGCCCTGTGCGAGGCCCTGCGGTTCCGGTCCGGCGAGCACTGGAGCGCGGAGCTGGAGGACGCCTGGGTCCGGATGCTGCGCCTCGGCGTCACGGCCATGGTCCGCGGCGCCGAGGCCGCGTTGCGCGAACCGGCGTGCTGGAGCGCCACGGTGACGGAGCACCGGCGGTGCGGGCCGGACCTCGCGGTGCTCCGCGCGCGTCCGCACGAGCCCTTCCGGTACCGGGCCGGGCAGTACACGGCCGTCGAGCACGCGCTGCTGCCGCACACCTGGCGGCCGTACTACGTGGCCGGCGAGCCGGGCCGGGACGGGGAGCTGGAGTTCCACGTACGGTGCACGGCGCCCGGCGGGGTGAGCGAGGCGCTGGTGCACCGCACCGGGGCCGGCGACCGGGTGCGGCTCGGCCCGCCCAAGGGCAGCCTCGCCCTCGGCGACGGCCCGGAGGGCGAAGTGCGCCTGGTGGCCTGGGACACCGGCTGGGCGGCGATGAAGGCGCTGCTGCGGGAGGCGGAGCGGCGGGCCCGGCCCGCGGCCGAGCGCCGGGTGCGGCTCTTCCTCGGCGCCGACACCCCGGCCGGGCTCTACGACACCGGGTACGCGGCCGAGCTGGAGCGGCGCCGGCCCTGGCTGAGCGTGGTGACGGTGGCGGGCGGGGCCCCGGGCGAGGACGCGTACGGCCGGCTGGCCCGCGCGGTGGCCCACGGCGCCGGCCCGGCGTCCGGCCGGACGCTGGTCGCGGGGCCGCCGGCCATGGTCCGCGCGGTGACCGGCCTGCTCCTCGACGCCGGGCTGCCCGCCGGGAACGTCCTGCACGACCCGCTGCCGGACGGCCCGTACCCCGGGCCGTACACCGCGGGCGGCCATGGTCCCGGCGTCGCGGCGCCCCCGCGCGACCGGCCGGTCCCGGCCTGACCGTCCCCGCGCACCCGTGCCCCGGGCCCCCTCCGGCCCGGGGCACGGGTGCGCGTCCGGCGTCACCCGGGGCGTTTCGGCCACCCGTGCCGGTGTCATCCTGCGGCACACCGTTCCGCCTACTGAACCGGTGCCACCGTGGACACACGGCCGGACGGGACCGCGGGGACGCCCTCCACCTGGGATTTCGGGAATCGTTCGACACGATCCGTGCGCACAGCCTTGTCAGGGACATGAACCGCTTCTACAGTCCCCAGCACAACCGGTAAATGGGAGCGCTCCCACCCGTGGGGAGGTGGGAGCGCTCCCGCCGCCGGTCCTGTCCCCCCGCACCCTCCCGGAGAGGCTCCCCATGCGACCGTCACGGCATCATGTCCGCCCCCGGCACGGCCTGTTGGGAGCGCTGCTCGCGGCGCTCGCCGTCCTCGCGTCGCTCATGACCGCGGCGGCACCGGCCCAGGCGGACACCGCGCTCTGCGAACCGTTCGGGACCACCACGATCCAGGGACGCTACGTCGTCCAGAACAACCGCTGGGGCACCAGCGCGACCCAGTGCATCACCGTCACCGACTCGGGCTTCCGGATCGACCGCGCCGAGGGCTCGGCACCGACCAACGGGGCCCCGAAGTCGTACCCGTCCGTCTTCGACGGCTGCCACTACACCGTCTGCGCGCCCGGCACGCAACTGCCCGCGCGCGTCGGCGGCATCACCTCGGCGCCCACCTCGGTCTCCTTCGGCTACGTGGACGACGCCGTCTACGACGCCGCCTACGACATCTGGCTCGACCCGACACCGCGCACCGACGGGGTCAACCGGACCGAGATCATGGTCTGGTTCAACCGGGTCGGCCCGATCCAGCCGGTCGGCTCCCGGGTGGGGACCGCCACGGTGGCCGGACGCACCTGGGAGGTGTGGACGGGCGGCAACGGCAGCAACGACGTGCTGTCCTTCGTCTCCCCGTCGGCCATCGGGAGCTGGAACTTCGACGTGATGGACTTCGTCCGGCAGGCCGTCGCGCGCGGGCTCGCCGGGAACGACTGGTACCTGACGAGCGTCCAGGCGGGCTTCGAGCCGTGGCAGAAGGGCGCGGGCCTGGCCCTGACCTCGTTCTCGGCCGGCATCGACACCTCCGGCACCCCGGGCGGTCCCGGGGAGCCGGGTCCCGGTGACCCGGCGGCGTGCAAGGTCGCCTACGCCACCAACGTCTGGCCGGGCGGCTTCACCGCCGACGTCACCGTCACCAACACCGGCTCCTCGCCCGTCGACGCCTGGCGGCTGGCCTTCACGCTGCCCTCGGGACAGCGGATCACCAACGCCTGGAACGCCGGTGTCACCCCCGCCTCCGGTGCCGTCACGGCCACCGGGCTGGCGCACAACGCCCGGATCGCCCCCGGAGCCGCCCTGACCTTCGGCTTCCAGGGGACCTACACCGGCTCGTTCACCGCACCGGCCGGCTTCCGGCTGAACGACGCCGCCTGCGCCACGGCCTGACCGCCCCGCGGCCCGGCCGCACCACGGCACCACCGCACGGCCGCACCACCGCACAGCCACACCACCGCACGGCCGCACGATCGCGCGACCGCCTGAGCGCGCGACCGTGTGGCCCCTCGGCCCCCCGCCCGTCCGGTCGGACCGCCTCCCCGGGCGGGCGGGGGCTCCACCGTACGACTCCTGAATGTCATGCCCCGATCAGCATTCGAGTGGAATACAGGAGATCCCATGGTTCGACGCAGCAGACTGCTCACCCTGACGGCGGTGATGGCCACGCTGCTCGGCGCGCTCGGCGTGACCTTCCTGCTCGGTCAGGGAAAGGCCGAGGCACACGGCGTCGCGATGACGCCCGGTTCGCGCACCTACCTCTGCCAGCTCGACGGCCTCACCGGAACGGGCGCGCTGAACCCGACCAACCCGGCCTGCCGGGACGCCCTCAACAAGAGCGGCGCCAACGCGCTCTACAACTGGTTCGCCGTGCTCGACTCCAACGCGGGCGGGCGCGGCGCCGGTTACGTGCCGGACGGCACCCTGTGCAGCGCCGGCAACCGCTCCCCGTACGACTTCTCCGCCTACAACGCCGCCCGCTCCGACTGGCCCCGGACCCACCTGACCTCGGGGTCCTCCATGAAGGTGCAGTACAGCAACTGGGCGCACCACCCGGGCGACTTCCGGGTGTACCTGACCAAGCAGGGCTGGTCTCCGAACACGCCGCTGGCCTGGGCCGACCTCCAGCTCGTCCAGACGGTGTCCAACCCGCCGCAGCAGGGCTCGCCGGGCACCAACGGGGGTCACTACTACTGGGACCTGGCGCTGCCCTCGGGCCGCTCCGGTGACGCGCTGCTCTTCATCCAGTGGGTGCGGTCGGACAGCCAGGAGAACTTCTTCTCCTGCTCCGACATCGTCTTCGACGGCGGCAAGGGCGAGGTGACCGGCATCCGCGGCTCCGGCGGCGGTACGACGCCTCCCACCACGCCTCCGCCGACGACCCCGCCGCCCACCACTCCGCCGCCGACGACCCCGCCGGACCACTCCGGGTCCTGCATGGCCGTGTACTCCGTGCAGAACTCCTGGAGCGGCGGCTTCCAGGGCTCCGTCGAGGTCATGAACCACTCCACCCAGCCGCTGAACGGCTGGGCCGTGCGCTGGCAGCCCGGCAACGGGACGACGATCGGCGGGGTGTGGAACGGGGCCCTGTCCGGCAACGGGGACGGCTCGGTGACGGTCCGCAACGTGGACCACAACCGGGTCATCCCACCGGACGGCAGTGTCACCTTCGGCTTCACCGCCACCTCCACCGGAAACGACTTCCCGGTGGGAACCATCGGCTGCGTCGCACCGTGACGCGGCCGGCGGGCGGCGCCGCGCGTGCCCCGCACGGCGCCGCCCGCCCCTGAACGGAGGGACGGCCGGTGGCCTCGTGCCGCCGGCCGTCCCGCGTGCCGTCCTCGGTGCCGTCCTCACGCACGGGTTACGAATCGCTCAACCCCTGGTTGCGAGGCGAGGACCGGGCGACGATGGGGGGCATGACACTGGCCCAGCGCGCCCTCGACCGGCTGCAAGCCTGGCCCGACCTCACCGTGGGTCCGGCCAGTTGCGGAACGGGGCGGGCGCTCCGCTCCGTCCACGACGACATCGTCCACTTCCACTCGGGCCGGGACGCGGACCTGCACCTCACCCTCGACTCCATCCGGCGCTTCCACGAGGGGCTGGGCGGCTCCAGCGCGATCCGGCTGGTGCCGGGTTCGCGCTGGGTGACGGTCCACCTGGACTGCGACACCGATGTCGACCTGCTGCTGAGCCTGGTCAGCATCGCCTTGCAGGCGCACCAGAGGAAGCCGGTCACCGGGCAGCCGTCCGGGTGCAATCTGCACCGGGTGACGGTGCTGCCCCGCGACGGGGCGGGCACCGGCTGAGCCGCGCGGCGCAACGCTCTCGCAACCTTCGCCGTGCTGGTATGGCGAGCATGGACGACACACACGAGGGGGTCCCGCGCGTCGAGGTCACCGGCGCGGCGGCCGGACTGCTGCGGCGGCTGAGCGCGGCGCACGGTCCGCTGATGTTCCACCAGTCCGGCGGGTGCTGCGACGGCAGTGCGCCGATGTGCTATCCCGCCGGTGAGTTCCGTACCGGCGCCTCGGACGTCCTCCTCGCCGAGCTGGCGGTCGAGGGCGTCGGGGAGCCGGTGCCGTTCTGGATGTCGCGCAGTCAGTTCGAGGTGTGGAGCCATACGCGGCTGATCGTGGACGTGGTCCCGGGCCGGGGCAGCGGTTTCTCCCTGGAGGCGCCCGAGGGGGTGCGCTTCCTCATCCGCTCCCGGCTTCTCGGGACCTGACGTCGCCCCCCCCTCGTGCGCCTGGCGGGGCCCCTCCCGTCAGGGCCGGAGGCTGCCGACGAGGTCGGCGGTGGCCGTGAGGCCGCTGTGGATGGTGGGGGCGATGCTGCTGCTCGCCAGGTAGAAGCCGAGCAGCAGGCAGACCAGGGCGTGCGAGATCTTCAGTCCTCCGTTGCGCAGGAAGATCACCGCAAGGACGAGCAGGAACAGCACCACCGAGATGGAAATGGCCATCGTGAACCTCCTCCGCCACGTTCGCTTCGCGGCGTTCGGCCGCAAGTGTGGCGTAGCGGGGGGTTCGTCCGTGCGGCTCGGCTGTCCTCCGAACGTGTGGTGTCCGCACGTTCGAGTGCCCCCTCAGGGCGCGGGAAGGTCCGCGAGCGCGGCCAGCGCCTCGCGGTGGGCGCCCGCCGTGCCGTAGGCGAGGGAGTCGGCCTTGGCCCGCTTGAGGTAGAGGTGGGCCGGGTGTTCCCAGGTCATGCCGATGCCTCCGTGTAGTTGCAGCGCCTCCTCGGCGGCGTGGACGGCGGCCCCGCTCGCGTACGCCTGGGCGACGGCGACGGCCGTGTCGGTGTCCTCGCCGGTGGCGAGGGCGTCGGCGGCGCCTCGGGCGGCGGCGCGCAGATTGACGTTCTCCAGCCAGAGCCGGGCGAGCCGGTGTTTGACGGCCTGGAAGCCGCCGACCGGCCGGCCGAACTGGCGGCGCTCCTTCAAATAACGCACGGTCTCCTCCAACGACCAGGAGGCGAGCCCGAGTTGTTCGGAGGCGAGCAGTCCGGCCGCGGTCCCGAGGGCCCGGCGCACGGCGGGCCCGGACGCGCCGAGCCGCTCTCCGGGCGCACCCTCAAGGGTGAGCGTGGCGAGCGGCCGGGTCGGGTCCAGGCAGGTCAGCGGCGTCACGGTGACCGCGTCGGCGTCCACGGCGTACAGGGCGCCGTCGTCCGCGGGGACCAGCAGCAGGTCGGCGACGGTGGCATCCGCGACACCGGTCAGCTCGCCGTGCAGGGTGCCGCCGGAGAGCCGGGCGTGGGGGTGGGCGGCGCCGGGTCCCACGTGGAGCGGTACGGCCAGCGCCCCGGTGCGGCGGCCTGCCGCCAGCTCGGCGAGGAGGTCGCCGGCCTCGCAGGCGAGCAGCGCCTCGGTGGCCACGACGGCGCTGGTCAGGAAGGGCACGGGGGCCATGGCGCGGCCCAGCTCCTCCAGGACGACGGCGGCCTCGCGCGGGGAGGCGCCCTGTCCGCCCCGGTCCTCGGGGACCAGCAGCCCGGCCAGGGCCATGCCGTCGGCGAGCCGCCGCCACAGCGCGAGGTCGTGCGGCTCGGCCGTGTCGGCGCGCGCGATCACGCCGGCCACCTCGCAGTGGTCGTCGAGCAGGTCCCGGACGGCGGCGCGCAGCGCCTCCTCCTCCGCGGAGTAGAGCAGGTCGCTCATCGGGCCAGGTCCTTCCAGGCGGCGTCCTTGTCGGTACGGGGTTCGGCGGGCAGGCCGAGGACGCGTTCGGCGACGATGTTGAGCAGGATCTCGCTGGTGCCGCCCTCGATGCTGTTGCCCTTGGAGCGCAGGTAGCGGTAGCCGGCCTCGCGGCCGGTGAAGTCCACCAGTTCGGGACGGCGCATGGTCCAGTCGTCGTACAACAGGCCCTCGGCCCCGAGGAGTTCGACTTCCAGGCCGCTGATCTCCTGGTTGAGGCGGGCGAAGCCGAGCTTCATGGCGGCACCCTCGGGGCCGGGCCGGCCCGTGGCGAGGCCCTGGCTGAGCCGTTCGGCGGCGAGCCGGGCGACCTCCGCCTCGACCCAGAGGCCGAGCAGCCGCTGGTGCAGGTCGTGGGTGCGCAGGCCGGGGCGTTCGCGCCAGGTCCGGGCGACCGGGCCGATCATGCCGCCCTCGCGGGGCAGCCGGGTGCCGCCGATGGCGACGCGCTCGTTCTCCAGCGTGGTCCGGGCGACCCGCCAGCCGTCGCCGGCGGCGCCCAGGCGGCGGGAGTCGGGGATGCGGACGCCGGTGAGGAAGACCTCGTTGAACTCGGCCTCGCCGGTGATCTGGCGCAGCGGCCGGACCTCGACGCCGGGGTCGGTCATGTCGCAGAGGAAGTAGGTGATGCCCTGGTGCTTGGGCGCGTCCGGGTCGGTGCGGGCGAGGAGGATGGCCCAGTGGGCGAGGTGGGCGCTGGAGGTCCACACCTTCTGCCCGTCGACGATCCAGTCGTCGCCCTGCCGGAGGGCCCGGGTGCCGAGGGCGGCCAGGTCGGAGCCGGCGCCGGGTTCGGAGAAGAGCTGGCACCAGACCTCCTCGCCGGTCCACAGCGGGCGCAGGAAGCGCCGCTTCTGCTCCTCGGTGCCGTGGCGCAGGATGGTCGGGGCGGCCATGCCGAGGCCGATGCCGATGCGCCGGGGGTCGTTGTCGGGGGCGCCGGCGGCGGCGAGTCCGGCGTCGACGACGCTCTGGAGGGTGCGGGGGGCGCCGAGGCCGCCGAGGCCGTCGGGGAAGTGCACCCAGGCGAGCCCGGCGTCGAAGCGGGCCCGCAGGAACTCCCGTCGGCCGGTGGTGCGCGGCGGGTGGGCGGCGAGCAGGGCTGCGGTGCGGCGGCGCAGGTCGTCGGCGTCGGTCATGCGGCGGTCTCCTGTCCGGGGAGGACGGCCACCCGGCCGGTGGTGGTGCCGTCGGCGACCCGCTGGACGGCCGCGGCGGCCTCGTCGAGCGGCACCCGCTCGCTGACCAGCGGTCTGATCGCGCCGCGGGCGGCCAGTTCGGTGAGCCGGTCGTGGCACTCGCGGACCAGGCCGGGGTTCTTGGCGTTGTACAGGCCCCAGTGCAGTCCGAGGACGGCGTAGTTCTTGACCAGGGCGTGGTGGAGGGCGGGGCGCGGGACGGTGCCGCTCGCGAAGCCGACGACCACGATCCGTCCCTCGAAGGCGACGGCCTTGGCGGACTGGGTGTAGGCGTCGCCGCCGACCGGGTCGTAGACCACGTCCGCGCCCCGGCCGCCGGTGGCGTCCTTGACGGCGGCGACGACGTTCTCCGTGCGCCGGTCGATCACGAGGTCGCAGCCGAGTCCGTCGGCGACGGCGGCCTTCTCGGCGCCGCCGACGACGCCGATGACGGTCGCGCCGGCGGCCTTGCCGAGCTGGACGGCGGCGCTGCCGACCCCGCCGGCGGCGGCGTGCACGAGCAGGGTCTCGCCGGCCTCCAGGCGGGCCCGGCGGTGCAGGCCGAACCAGCCGGTCTGGTAGCCGATGTGGAGCGCGGCGGCCTCGGCGTCGTCCAGGCAGTCCGGCGCGTCCAGCAGGGCGGCGGCGTCGGCGAGCGTGTACGCGGCGAAGCCGCCGTGCGGCAGCGCCGGGGTGGCGAGGACGCGGCGGCCGTCCTCGGTCTCGCCGCAGACCTCGACCCCGGGGGTGAAGGGCAGCGGGGGCCTGACCTGGTACTCGCCCCGGCAGAGCAGGGCGTCGGGGAAGTTGACGTTCGCGGCGCGGACCCTCAGCAGGACCTGGCCGTCGGCGGGGACGGGCCGCGCCACCTCCGCGAGCCGCATCACCTCGCTCGGCTCGCCGTTCTCGTGCACCTGCCATGCCTGCATGCGGGCCTCCACGCGACCGTCGGACGGGATGACGGCATACTAAGCGGTCGCTTGCCGCCGGGGGAACAGCCACGGCGTGCCCCTTGCCCCTTGCCGCCCCGCCCCCCGCCCCCTGCCCCGTCACCGCTCCCGGCACGTACGGCTCACCCGTGACGGCGGCCCGCCGTCACGAGCCCGTCGGCCGCGCCCTCACGTGCATGCGCTCCCCCTGCGGACCGAAGAGGCTGAGGAACTCCGCCGGCCCCTCCCCCGTCGAGCCGAACCAGTGCGGCACCCGGGTGTCGAACTCGACGGCCTCCCCCGCCGTCAGCACCATGTCGTGGGTGCCGAGGACCAGGCGGAGCCGGCCGGAGAGGACGTAGAGCCATTCGTACCCCTCGTGGGTGCGGGGGTCGGGCTCCTGGCGGCGCCGGGGTTCGAGGACCTTGAACGCCTGGAGTCCGCCCGGCTGGCGGGTCAGCGGCCAGTAGGTGCGCCCGTGGCGCACGATCGGCTTGGACCGCACCCGGGGGTCGCCGACCGGCGGGGCGCCGACCAGCTCGTCCAGCGGCACCTGGTGGGCGCGGGCGATGGGCAGCAGCAGCTCCAGGCTCGGTCTGCGCAGCCCCGACTCCAGCCGGGAGAGGGTGCTGACGGAGATGCCGGTCGCCTCGGAGAGCGCGGCGAGGGTCACCTGCCGTTCCTTGCGCACCTGGCGCAGCCTCGGTCCGACCCCCGCGAGCACCTCGTCCGCCGTCATGCGTTTATTGCAGAACCGGCAAACGCATTTGTCAACCCGGCAGGCCCCGGGCGACCGTGGCGGCGGAGGTGGTCGCCATGACCCGGAGCAACGGACGGCGCGACGCGACACACGCGACGCACACCACACACACCACCCACACGACGCACGCGACACACGCGACACACGCGACAAGCACCGACGCCTACGAGGTGGTCGTCGTCGGAGGCGGCGCGGCGGGCCTGTCGGCCGCGCTGGTCCTCGGCCGGTCGCGCCGGAGCGTGCTCGTCGTCGACGCGGGCGAGCCGCGCAACGCGCCCTCGGACCACATGCAGGGCTATCTGACCCGGGACGGCATGCCGCCCGCCGATTTCCTGGCGCTCGGCCGCGCGGAGATCGCCCGGTACGGCGTCGGGCTGGTCCACGACCGCGCGGTGGACGTCGTACGGGACGGGGACTTCGCGGTGAGGCTGGCCGGGGGCCGTACCGTGCGCGCCCGGCGGCTGATCGTCGCCACGGGGCTGCGGGACGAGCTGCCCGGCGTGCCCGGGGTGGCCGCGCGGTTCGGCCGGGACGTGCTGCACTGCCCGTTCTGCCACGGCTGGGAGGTGCGCGACGGGGCCTTCGGGGTGCTCGCCACCGGCCCGCTCGCCGTGCACCAGGCGCTGATGGTCTCCGGCTGGTCGGACGACGTGGTCCTCTTCGCGCACACGCTCCCCGGCGGGGAGCCGTCCGCCACGGACCTGCGGCGGCTCGCCGCGGCAGGTGTCGAGGTGGTGCGCGGCGAGGTCACCGGTCTGCGCGTCGAGGACGACCGGCTCACCGGCGTCCGGCTGGCGGACGGCTCGGTGCGCGACCGGACGGCGCTCTTCGTCGCCCCGCGCGCGGTGCCCGGCACCGGCCTGCTGGAGCGGCTCGGCGCCGAAGCGCACGAGACCCCGAACGGCACCTACCCGGTGGTCGACGCGACGGGCCGGACCAGCGTGCCCGGCGTGTGGGCGGCGGGCAACGCGACCGGCTTCGCCGAGCAGGTCGTCAACGCGGCCGGCGCCGGCCACCGGGCCGCCGCGGCGGTCGTCGGCGACCTGATCATGTCCGGGGTCGACGCGGCCCTCGCCCGGCAGGACGCGGACCTCGCCCGGCAGGACGCGGACCTCGCCGGGCAGGAGGCGGCGCAGCGGGTGTGAGGCGGCCCGCTCCGGTGCACCATGGCAGCATGCTGCTCGCCCGGCTGGCCCAGGTGTCCCGGGAGGTCGCCGCCACCTCGGCGCGGTCCCGGAAGACCGCCCTGCTCGCGGAGTTGTTCCGGGAGGCGGAGCCGGCCGACGTGCCGGTCGTCATCCCGTACCTCGCCGGGCGGCTGCCGCAGGGACGCATCGGGGTCGGCTGGAAGGTGCTGGGCCGGCCGGTCGCCCCGGCCGGTTCCCCGTCGCTGACCGTGCGCGAGGTGGACGAGCGGCTCACCCGCCTCGCCGCGGTCTCCGGCACGGGCTCGCAGGCCGAACGGACCCGGCAGGCCGGCGAGCTGCTGGCCGCCGCCACCGCCGACGAACAGCGCTTCCTGCTCGGGCTGCTGACCGGCGAGGTCCGCCAGGGCGCGCTGGACGCCGCCGCCGTCGAGGGGCTCGCGGCGGCGACCGGGGCGCCCCCGGCGGACGTGCGGCGGGCGGTGATGCTCGCGGGCTCGCTCCAGACGGTGGCCGGGGCGCTGCTCGCCGAGGGGCCCGCCGCGCTGGAGGGGTTCCGGCTCACCGTCGGGCGGCCCGTGCTGCCGATGCTCGCGCACAGCGCCTCCTCGGTCGCCGAGGCGGTGGGCAGGCTGGGCGCCGCGGCGGTCGAGGAGAAGCTGGACGGCATCCGCGTCCAGGTGCACCGCGACGGCGGCACGGTACGGGTGCACACGCGCACGCTGGACGACATCACCGGCCGGCTGCCCGAGGTGGCCGAGGCGGCCCGGGGCCTGCCGGGCGGGCGGTTCATCCTGGACGGCGAGGCGATCTCCCTCGACGCGGACGGGCGGCCCCGCTCGTTCCAGGAGACGGCCGGGCGGGTCGGCTCGCGCACCGACGTGGCCACCGCGGCCCGGTCGCTCCCCGTCTCGGTGGTCTTCTTCGACGCGCTCTCGGTGGACGGCCGGGACCTGCTCGACCTGCCGCTGGCCCGGCGGCACGCGGAGCTGGCCAGGCTGGTGCCGGAGCCGATGCGGGTGCGGCGCGTGGTGGTGCCGGGGCCCGGGGAGACGGCGGTGGCCGAGGCGTTCCTCGCCGAGACGCTGGCGCGCGGCCACGAGGGCGTCGTGGTCAAGGCGCTCGACGCCGCGTACAGCGCGGGCCGGCGCGGCGCGGCCTGGCTGAAGGTGAAACCCGTGCACACGCTGGACCTGGTGGTGCTGGCCGCCGAGTGGGGCCACGGCCGGCGCACCGGCCTGCTCTCCAACCTGCACCTGGGGGCGCGCGCCGCCGACGGCTCGTTCGTGATGCTCGGCAAGACCTTCAAGGGCATGACGGACCGGATGCTGACCTGGCAGACCCGGCGGCTGCGCGAGCTGGCGGTCGCCGAGTCCGGGCACGTGGTGACGGTGCGCCCGGAGCTGGTCGTCGAGATCGCCTACGACGGGCTCCAGCGCTCCTCGCGCTATCCGGCCGGCGTCACGCTGCGCTTCGCCCGGGTGCTGCGCTACCGCGAGGACAAGCGCCCCGAGGAGGCGGACACGGTGGCGGCCCTGCTCGCCGCCCATCCGGGGGCCGCCCCGTGAGGCGCAGCGCGGGCCTGTTGCTCTTCCGCCGGTCCGGCGCCGGGACGGAGGTGCTCCTCGGGCACATGGGCGGCCCCTTCCACGCGCGCCGCGGGGCGGGTTCGTGGACGCTGCCGAAGGGCGAGTACGCGGCGGACGAGACGGCCTGGGAGGCGGCGCGGCGGGAGTTCGCGGAGGAGCTGGGGCTGGCGCCGCCGGAGGGCGAGGCCGTGCCGCTGGGCGAGGTCCAGCAGGCGGGCGGCAAGACGGTGACGGCGTGGGCCGTCGAGGCGGACCTCGATCCGGCGGCGGTGGTGCCCGGCACCTTCCGCATGGAGTGGCCGCCGCGGTCGGGACGGACGGCGCGGTTCCCGGAGCTGGACCGGGTGGCGTGGTTCACGCTCGACGCGGCCCGCGAGGTGATCGTGCCGGCGCAGCGGGCGTTTCTCGACCGGCTCCGCGAGCACTCGCACTGACAGGCCCGTCCGCGTTGCGGCACGCACCGGTGCGGGCCAAGGTCGAAGCACGAGTCCGCACCGAGGAGGCCGGCCATGCCCATCGCGACGGTGAACCCCGCGACCGGCGAGACGCTCAGGACGTACGAGGCCATGGGCGAGGAGGAGATCGAGCGGCGGCTCCAGCTCGCGGAGGCCACCTTCCGGACGTACCGGACGACCGGGTTCGAGGAGCGGGCGCGGCTGCTGCGGCAGGCCGCCGACCTGCTGGAGGAGGACCTGGAGGAGCTGGGGGCGCTCGTCACCACCGAGATGGGCAAACCGGTCGCGCAGTCCCGCGCGGAGGCCGCCAAGTGCGCCAAGGCGATGCGCTGGTACGCGGACCGGGCGGCCTCGCTCCTCGCCGACGAGGAGCCGGACGCGGCCGACGTGAAGGACTCGGGCGCCTCCCGGGCCCTGGTGCGCTACCGGCCGCTCGGCCCGGTGCTCGCGGTGATGCCGTGGAACTTCCCGCTGTGGCAGGTGATGCGGTTCGCGGCGCCCGCGCTGATGGCGGGCAACGTCGGTCTGCTCAAGCACGCCTCGAACGTGCCGGGGACCGCGCTGTACCTGGAGGACCTGTTCCACCGGGCGGGGTTCCCGGAGGGCTGCTTCCAGACGCTGCTGATCGGGTCGGCGGCGGTCGACGGCGTCCTGCGCGACGAGCGGGTGCGGGCCGCGACGCTGACCGGCAGCGAGCCGGCCGGCCGCGCGGTCGCCGCCACCTCCGGGGAGATGATCAAGAAGACGGTGCTGGAGCTGGGCGGCAGCGATCCGTTCGTCGTCATGCCCTCCGCCGACCTCGACCGGGCGGTGCGCGTCGCGGTGACCGCGCGGACGCAGAACGCCGGGCAGTCCTGCATCGCGGCCAAGCGGTTCATCGTGCACGAGGCGGTGTACGGCGCCTTCACCGAGCGCTTCGCCGAGGGCATGCGGGCGCTGCGGATGGGCGACCCGATGGACGAGGAGACGGACGTCGGGCCGCTCTCCAGCGAGCAGGGGGTGCGCGATCTGGAGGAGCTGGTCCAGGACGCGGTGCGCGGCGGGGCGCGGGTGCTGTGCGGCGGCGAGCGCCCCGGGGGGCCCGGCTGGTACTACCCGCCGACCGTGCTGGCCGGCATCACCCGGGACATGCGCGTCCACCGGGAGGAGGCGTTCGGGCCGGTCGCCACGGTGTACCGGGCGGACGACCTGGACGAGGCGGTGCTCATCGCCAACGACAGCGACTTCGGGCTGAGTTCCAACGTGTGGACCCAGGACGACGCCGAGGTGGACCGCTTCGTACGGGACCTGGAGGCGGGCGGGGTGTACGTGAACGGGATGACGGCCTCGCATCCGGCGTTCCCGTTCGGCGGGGTCAAACGGTCGGGTTACGGACGTGAGCTGTCCGGGCACGGAATCCGCGAGTTCTGCAACATCACCACCGTATGGCACGGAGCGTGAGGCTTTCGGCACTACGATCCCCTCCTGTGACCCGCGAAGTGACCCTGCCCCTGATCGTCGACGACCACGGCACCCTCCAGGTCGCCGCCGCCGACGTGAGCAAACTGCTGCGCACGGTGGGCGGACGCTGGCTGCGGCTGGTGGAGAGCGGCGAGGAGGGCCTGGACGAGGACACCGTCGCGGCCCTCACCATCGAGCTGGCGAAGCTCGCCGACCGCATCGACGTGGCCTGCATCGCGCACAGCAGCGGCCCCGCCTCCTGAGACCGCCCGCCCCGCTCCCGGCGAGGCCGGCGGTTCGCATCCGCACCGTCAGCGAATCGGCATCCCGGACAGCGTCCGGGCGATCACCAGGCGCTGGATCTCGCTCGTGCCCTCGAAAATCGTGTAGATCGCGGCGTCCCGGTGCATCCGCTCGACCGGGTACTCCCGGGTGTAGCCGTTGCCGCCGAGGATCTGGATGGCCTGCGCGGTGACCTTCTTCGCCGTCTCACTCGCGAACAGTTTCGACATCGAGCCCTCGGCCGCGGTGAACGGCCGGCCGTTCACGGCCATCCAGGAGGCCCGCCAGACCAGCAGCCGGGCGGCGTCGATGGAGGTGCGCATGTCGGCGAGCTGGAAGGCGACGCCCTGGTTGTCGATGACGGGGCGTCCGAACTGCTCGCGGGTGCGGGCGTAGTCGAGGGCGACCTCGTAGGCGGCGCGGGCGGTGCCGACGGCCATGGCGCCGACCGCCGGGCGCGACGCCTCGAAGGTGGCCATCGCGGCGTTCTTCACCCGCTCGGCGCCCTTGCCGGCCCGTTCCCGGGCGCGGGCGAGGCGTTCGTCGAGCTTCTCCTTGCCGCCGAGCAGGCAGGAGCCGGGGACGCGGACGTCCTCCAGGACGACCTCGGCCGTGTGCGAGGCGCGGATGCCGTGCTTCTTGAACTTCTGGCCCTGGGAGAGGCCGGGGGTGCCCGGCGGGACGATGAAGGAGGCGTGGCCCTTGGAGCCGAGGTCCGCGTCGACGACGGCGACGACCACGTGGACGTTGGCGATGCCGCCGTTGGTGGCCCACGTCTTGGTGCCGTTGAGCACCCACTCGTCCTTGGCCTGGTCGTAGACGGCGCGGGTGCGCATCGAGGCGACGTCGGAGCCGGCGTCGGGCTCGGAGGAGCAGAAGGCGGCGACCTTCACGTCGTCCGGGTCGCCGTACATCTGGGGTATCCAGGTGCCGATCTGCTCCTCGGTGCCGTTGGCGAGGACGCCGACGGCGGCCAGGCCGGTGCCGACGATGGAGAGGGCGATGCCCGCGTCGCCCCAGAACAGCTCCTCCATCGCCATGGGGATGCCGAGTCCGGTGGGGTCGAAGTACTGCTGGGCGTAGAAGTCGAGCGAGTAGATGCCGACCTTGGCGGCCTCCTGGATGACCGGCCAGGGAGTCTCCTCACGCTCGTCCCATTCGGCGGCCGCGGGGCGGATGACGTCGGCGGCGAAGCCGTGCAGCCACTCCCGGACCTCCTTCTGTTCGTCGTTCGGCTCCATCGTGAACTCGGCCATGTCCCCTCCAGTGACGCACCCGGTGTTACTTACGGTAACACCGAGTCTGTTACCGGCCGGTAGGAAAAGTCAACTCCAGGCCGCACCCCGCGGAGCCCGTACGGTGGCCCTGACGTGCCGGGTGTTACTTTGCGCAGGCGTCACCGAATCACCACGGGTGGGGAGAGTTCATGGACACCACGCAGCGGACCGAACAGCAGCGGTCCGCCGACCGCCGACGGCGCGAGCTGCTGGAGGCCGCCGACCGGGTGGTGCTGCGCGAGGGCCCGCACGCCTCGATGAACGCCATCGCCGCCGAGGCCGGCATCACCAAGCCCATCCTCTACCGCCACTTCGGCGACAAGGGCGGACTGTACGCCGCCCTCGCCCAGCGCCACACGGACGCCCTCCTCGATTCGCTGCGGGCCGCGCTGGACGCCCCGGCGGAGCGGCGCCGGCGCGTGGAGGCCACCCTCGACACCTACCTCGCGGCCATCGAGGCACGCCCGCAGGTGTACCGCTTCCTGATGCATCCGGCGGAGGGCGCACCGGCCCCCGGTGACCAGGGCGAGCAGGGCTTCGACGTCGGCAAGCACTCCGCGCCGCTGCTGCGCCGGATGGGCGAGGAACTGGCCCAGGTCATCGAGGAGCGGCTCGACCTCGGACCCGCCGGCCAGCGTCTCGCCCGCGTCTGGGGCCACGGCATCGTCGGCATGATGCACGCCGCCGGCGACTGGTGGCTGGGCGAACGCCCCTGCTCCCGCGCCGAGTTGGTGCACGGCCTGGCCGACCTGCTCTGGGGCCGGCTCGCCGTCGCCGGAGACCGGGCCGGCGGGCCCGGCTTCTAGACCACCTGGCTTCTAGACCGCCTCCGGCCGGGGCGCGGTCTCCCGGCGGGCCCAGGGGGCCTTGGCGGCCTGCCGGAGCACCCGTCGCCGGCGCCATCCCGTCAGGCGGTCGGCGTACACCCCGCCCTCCAGGTGGTCGCACTCGTGCTGGAGGCAGCGCGCGAAGAACCCGGTGCCGCGCACCCTGACCCGCTCCCCGTCCGCCGTGAACCCCTCGACCACCGCCTCGTCGTACCGCTCGGTACCCGCCTCCAGCCCCGGCAGCGACAGGCAGCCCTCCGGTCCGCGCAGCTCCACCCCGCCGGCCTCGACCAGCCGCGGGTTGACCACATGACCCAGGTGGCGCACGTCCTCGTCGTCCGGACAGTCGTAGACGAAGACCCTCAGCGGCTCGCCGATCTGGTTGGCGGCCAGGCCCACGCCGTGGGCCGCGTACATGGTGGCGAACAAGTCCTCCACGAGCGCGGCGAGTTCCGGACCGAACTCCGTGACCTCCTCGCAGGGCGCGTGCAGGACGGGATCGCCGAGGAGGCGCAGGGGCCGTACGCGCCCGTGGACGCCGGGGATGGAACCGTGTCGCATGGCGGCAAGAGTAAGGTCCCTGTGTCCCCCGGGCGGTCGGCGCCCACCGGCCGGGGGTTCCGCGGCGGTGCCGCGATTCGGGAGTGAGCAGCGATCTCGATAGGCTGAGCTTCACACCACGTGGCCGTCAGGCTTCAGGCGCGGCGCGTACGCAAGGAGGATCGAGAACTGATGGCAGGCAACTCGGACCCGCTCACGCCGCGGGCCAAGATCGCCGTGACCGCGGGCAAGGCGGTCGCGGCGGCGTCACGCGCCGCGGGACGCGGCAGCGGTTCGGTGATCGGCGGCCGGGTCGCGCTCAAACTCGACCCCGACCTCCTCGCCCGGCTCGCCCAGCACCTGGACGTGACCCTGGTCTCGGCGACCAACGGCAAGACCACCACCACCCGGCTGATCGCCGAGGCGCTGCGGGCCGCGGGCCCCGTCGTCTCCAACGCGCTCGGCGCCAACATGCCGGCCGGCATCACCTCGGCGCTCGCCGGCGGCTCGGACGCCCGGTTCGGCGTCATCGAGGTCGACGAGAAGTACCTCGCCGGGGTCGCCCGGGACACCGACCCGAAGTGCATCGCGCTGCTCAACCTCTCCCGCGACCAGCTCGACCGCGCCGCCGAGACCCGGATGCTCGCGGAGAACTGGCGCGAGGGCCTGGCCGGTTCCAAGGCCGTCATCGTGGCCAACGCCGACGACCCGCTGGTCGTGTGGGCCGCCTCCTCCTCGCCCAACGTGATCTGGGTCGCCGCCGGGCAGATGTGGAAGGACGACGCCTGGTCCTGCCCGTCCTGCGGCGGTGTGATGCAGCGCCCCGGCGACGACTGGTTCTGCGGCGAGTGCGGCTTCCGCCGGCCGACGCCGAGCTGGGCGCTGTCCGGGGACCACGTCCTCGACCCGCACGGCTCCGCCTGGCCGATCCACCTCCAGCTCCCGGGCCGCGCCAACAAGGCCAACGCCGCCTCCTCGGCCGCGGTCGCCGCCGTCTTCGGGGTGCCGCCGCAGGTCGCCCTGGAGCGGATGTACCAGGTGCAGGCGGTCGCCGGACGCTACGACGTGGTCCAGTTCCAGGGCCGCGACCTGCGGCTGCTGCTCGCCAAGAACCCCGCGGGCTGGCTGGAGACCTTCTCCCTGATCGACCAGCCGCCGGCCCCGGTGATCCTCTCGGTGAACGCGCGCGGCGCCGACGGCACCGACACCTCCTGGCTCTGGGACGTCGACTACACGCGGCTGAGCGGCCACCCGATCTTCGTGCTCGGCGACCGGAAGCTGGACCTCGCGGTCCGCCTGGAGGTCGCCAACCAGCAGTTCCAGGTGTGCGACACGGTGGACCAGGCGGTGCAGCTCTGCCCGCCCGGCCGGATCGAGGTCATCGCCAACTACACCGCGTTCCAGGACCTGCGCCGTCGTGTCGGCAACTGATCACGAGACCTCAGGGGACTTGAAGTGAGCGACAACCAACTGCGGGTCGTCTGGGTCTACCCGGACCTCCTGAGCACCTACGGCGACCAGGGCAACGTCCTGGTCGTGGAGCGCCGGGCCCGCCAGCGCGGTCTCGACGTGGCCCGGCTGGACGTGCGCAGCGACCAGCCGATCCCGACCTCCGGCGACATCTACCTCATCGGCGGCGGCGAGGACCGGCCCCAGCGGCTGGCGGCCGAGCGGCTGCGCCGGGACAGCGGTCTGCCCCGGGCGGTGGAGAACGGCGCGATCGTCTTCTCGGTCTGCGCGGGCTACCAGATCCTCGGCCACGAGTTCGTCAACGACCTCGGCCAGCGCGAGCCGGGCCTCGGCCTGCTCGACGTCGTCTCGGTGCGCGGCGAGGGCGAGCGGTGCGTGGGCGACGTCCTCGGCGACATCGACTCCCGCCTCGGGCTGCCCCCGCTCACCGGCTTCGAGAACCACCAGGGCGTCACCCACCTGGGCCCCGGCTCCCGTCCGCTGGCCCAGGTCCGCATCGGCAAGGGCAACGGATCGGGCGACGGCACGGAGGGCGCGTACAACGACACGGTCTTCGGCACGTACATGCACGGTCCGGTCCTCGCCCGCAACCCGCTCCTCGCGGACCTGCTGCTGAAGCTGGCGCTGGACGTGAACGCGCTGCCGCCGACCGACGACCGGTGGTACGAGGCGCTGCGCAACGAGCGCATCTCCGCCGCGCAGCAGCCCGCCTGAGCCGGCGCGGGCCCGTCGCCCGCCGGGCGCTCCCGGCACGTCAACCGGGAGCGTCAACGGCCCGTCTGATGACTCATACGCACAGGTGAGCGGGTACGTCCAGTAGACGGACGTGCGGTGCGTCGGGGGCCCCGGATGGCACTAGGGTGGCGGGAATCGAGCCGGACAGCGCGGTCCGGCCCCCGCGCCCATCGAGAAGGTGTTCCGGGCTATGCGCATTGGTGTCCTGACGTCCGGCGGCGACTGCCCCGGCCTGAACGCCGTCATCCGATCCGTCGTGCACCGGGCCGTCGTCGACCACGGCGACGAGGTCATCGGTTTCCGGGACGGCTGGAAGGGCCTCCTGGACGGCGACTACCTCAAGCTCGACCTGGACGCGGTGGCCGGCATCCTGGCCCGGGGCGGCACCATCCTCGGCTCCTCCCGGGTCCGCCCCGAGCACCTGCGCGACGGTGTGGAGCGGGCCCGCGGGCACGTCGCCGACCTCGGTCTGGACGCGATCATCCCGATCGGCGGCGAGGGCACGCTGAAGGCGGCCCGGCTGCTCTCGGACAACGGCCTGCCCATCGTCGGCGTGCCGAAGACCATCGACAACGACATAGCGGCCACGGACGTCACCTTCGGCTTCGACACCGCCGTCACCGTGGCCACCGAGGCCCTGGACCGGCTCAAGACCACCGCCGAATCGCACCAGCGGGTGCTGATCGTGGAGGTCATGGGCCGCCACACCGGCTGGATCGCGCTGCACTCGGGCACGGCGGCCGGCGCGCACGCCGTCGTCGTCCCGGAGCGGCCCTTCGACATAGAGGAACTCGCCGCCCAGGTCGGCGCCCGCTTCTCGGCCGGCAAGCGGTTCGCCATCGTGGTCGCCGCCGAGGGCGCCAAGCCGCGGCCGGGCACGATGCGCTTCGACGAGGGCGGCACGGACGTCTACGGGCACGAGCGCTTCGCCGGCATCGCCCGCCAGCTCTCCCTGGAGCTGGAGCGGCGCCTCGGCAAGGAGGCCCGGCCGGTCATCCTCGGCCACGTCCAGCGCGGCGGCACCCCGACGCCGTACGACCGGGTGCTGGCGACCCGGTTCGGCTGGCACGCGGTGGAGGCCGCGCACCGCGGGGAGTTCGGGCGGATGACCGCGCTGCGCGGCACCGAGATCGTCACCGTGCCGCTGGCCGACGCGGTGGAACGGCTCAAGACGGTGCCGGCCCAGCGGTTCGCCGAGGCGCAGTGCGTGCTGTGACCCGAGGCTCCCGCCCCCGGTGACAGGCGTCGCCGGGGGCGGTCCTAGTCTGGGTGCGGACAGACAGCGCTCAACCCCCATGAAACGGAGCCGGCGGATGGACCACAGCGGGCACGGCATGATGATGGACCTGCCGCCGTTCACGCTGGGGAGAGGGCTCGCGTGGTCGGCCGACCCCTTCTTCCTGATCACCTGCCTCCTCGGGCTGGTGCTCTACGTCTGGGGCGTCGTGCGGCTGGTGCGCCGCGGGGACGCCTGGCCCGTGGGGCGGACCGTCGCCTTCGTCCTCGGGGTGCTCAGCATCCTGCTGGTGATGTGCACCGGGCTCAACGACTACGGCATGGTCATGTTCAGCGTGCACATGGTGCAGCACATGGTCATCAGCATGATCTCGCCGATCCTGCTGCTGCTCGGTGCCCCGGTCACCCTGGCGCTGCGCGCGCTGCCGGTGGCGGGCCGGGGCCGCAAGGGCCCGCGTGAGCTGCTGCTGATGCTGCTGCACAGCCGCTACATGCGGGTGGTCACGCACCCGATGTTCACCATCCCGATGTTCATCGCCAGCCTGTACGCGCTGTACTTCACCCCGATCTTCGACTTCCTGATGAGCTCGGCCACCGGGCACATCGTGATGATGGTCCACTTCCTCGCGGTCGGCCTGGTCTTCTTCTGGCCGATCATGGGCGTGGACCCGGGCCCGCACCGGCCCAACCACCTGATGCGGATGCTGGAGCTGTTCGCGGGCATGCCGTTCCACGCCTTCTTCGGCATCGCCCTGATGATGGCCACCTCCCCCATGGTCGACACCTTCCTGAACCCGCCCGCCTCGCTCGGCGTCGACCCGCTCTCCGACCAGAACGCGGCCGGCGGCATCGCCTGGGCGTTCAGCGAGGTCCCCTCCGTCCTCGTGCTGATCGCGCTGCTCTTCCAGTGGCACGCCTCCGACCAGCGCCAGGCCCGCCGCGGCGACCGGGCCGCCGACCGCGACGGCGACAAGGAGCTGCAGGCGTACAACGCCTACCTGGCCTCCCTGAACACCCGCGGCGGCTGACCTCCGGCACCCCTGTCCCGGTGCCCGCGCGGGCACCGGGACTTCTCGCAGATCTCGCCGTACGGGCTGCACACGGGCGGAACCGGGGCACCATGGAGGGAACGGACCAGAGGAGGGTGTCACGATGCCCGGTTCCACGGACGGTTCCACGAAGGCGATGGGGGTGCTCACCGTCGGCGGCCTGATCGCGGTGACGGCCTACACGGTGGCGCTCGGCAGCAACGGATGGCTGTGGTTCGGCTGGGTCGTCCTCGGCCTGCTCACCCTGGGGATGATCGCCACGAGCAGCACCTGAGCCCTCCCCCGGGCCCGCGCGGCCCGGCCCTCACCCGCGTCCGATCCGGCCGGCCGAGTGCACGCCCGGCTGGTACTTCGGCAGCCGGACGGTGATCTTCATTCCGGCGCCGGCCGCGGTCTCGATGACGAGGCCGTGGTCGTCGCCGTAGACCTGGCGGAGCCGGTCGTCGACGTTGGACAGGCCGATGCCGCCCGAGGGGCTCACCTCGCGCGCGAGGATGCGGCGCAGCAGGCCGGGGTCCATCCCGGCGCCGTCGTCCTCGATGACGACCAGCGCCTCGGCGCCCTCGTCCTGCGCGCTGATCCGGATGTGACAGCGGTCGGTCTTGCCCTCCAGCCCGTGTTTGACGGCGTTCTCCACCAGGGGCTGGAGGCACAGGAAGGGCAGGGCGACCGGCAGCACCTCGGGGGCGATCTGGAGGGTGACGGCGAGCCGGTCGCCGAAACGCGCCCGCACCAGCGCGAGGTAGTGGTCGATGGCGTGCAGCTCGTCGGCGAGGGTGGTGAAGTCACCGTGCCGGCGGAACGAGTAGCGGGTGAAGTCGGCGAACTCCAGCAGCAGCTCCCGGGCCCGCTCGGGGTCGGTGCGCACGAAGGACGCGATCACCGCGAGCGAGTTGAAGATGAAGTGCGGGGAGATCTGCGCCCGCAGCGCCTTGATCTCGGCCTCGATGAGCCGGGTGCGGGACTGGTCGAGGTCGGCCAGCTCCAGTTGGACGGAGACCCAGCGGGCCACCTCCCCGGCGGCCCGCACCAGCACGGCGGACTCCTTCGGCGCGCACGCGACGAGCGCCCCGTGCACCCGGTCGTCGACGGTGAGCGGGGCGACCACCGCCCAGCGCACGGCGCAGTCCGGGGTGTCGCAGACCAGGGGGAACGCCTCGCCGCGGCCGGTCTCCAGCGGGCCGGCGAGCCGTTCCATGATCTCGGTGCGGTGGTGGGCGCCCGCCCCGTCCCAGACCAGCACGTCCGTGAGGTCGGTCAGGCACAGCGCGTCCGTGCCCAGCAGCGAGCGCAGCTTGCGGGCCGACTTGCGGGCGGTCTCCTCGGTCAGCCCCGCCCGCAGCGGGGGTGTGGCGAGGGAGGCGGTGTGCAGGGTCTGGAAGGTGGCGTGCTCGACCGGGGTGCCGAGCCCGCCCAGGTGCTGGGGGCGGGCGGTGCGCCGGCCCAGCCAGAACCCCGCGGCCAGCAGCGGGAGCACGGCGACGACGAGCCCGGCGAGGAATCCGCTCACGGCGTCACCTCCGAGCGCAGTTCCTCCGGCAGGTGGAACCGGGCCAGGATCGCCGCCGTCCCGGCCGGCACCCGGCCCGGCGTGGCCAGCGAGACCAGGATCATGGTGAGGAAGCCCAGCGGCACCGACCACAGCGCCGGCCAGGCCAGCAGCGCGTGCAGGGCTCCCCCGCCGCCCGGGAACCCCGCCATGGTGGCGGCGACGGCGAGCAGCGCGGAACCGCCGCCCACCAGCATCCCGGCGGCGGCGCCGGGCGGGGTCAGCCGCCGCCACCAGATGCCGAGGACCAGCAGCGGGCAGAAGGAGGAGGCGGAGACGGCGAAGGCGAGGCCGACCGCGTCGGCGACCGGCAACCCGCCGACCAGGGCGCTCGCCGCGAGCGGCACCGCCATGGCGAGGACCGTGCCGAGCCGGAAGTGGCGTACGCCCCGGGAGGGCAGCACGTCCTGGGTGAGGACGCCCGCGACGGCCATGGTCAGCCCCGAGGCGGTGGACAGGAACGCGGCGAAGGCGCCGCCCGCGACCAGCGCGCCGAGCAGGTCGCCGCCGACGCCCCCGATCATCCGGCCCGGCAGCAGCAGGACGGCGGCGTCGGCGTCCCCGGTGAGGGTCAGCTCGGGGGCGTAGAGGCGGCCGAGGGCGCCGTAGACCGGGGGCAGCAGGTAGAAGGCGCCGATCAGGGCGAGGACGGCGACGGTGGTGCGGCGGGCGGCCACCCCGTGCGGGCTGGTGTAGAAGCGGACCACGACGTGCGGCAGGCCCATGGTGCCGAAGAAGGTGGCGAGGATCAGGCCGTAGGTGGCGTACAGCGGGCGTTCGGTACGGCTCTCCGCGCGGGAGGGCGACAGGGCGTCGTCGGCGCCGTGCCCGGCGGCGGGGACGGGGGTGCCGGCGGCGAAGGTGAGGTGGGTGCCGGCGGCGATCCGGTGGGTGCCGGGCTCCAGGCGCACGGCGGCGTGGTCGTGGGCGCGGCCGTCCACGGTGCCGTCGACGGTGACGGTCAGCGGCCGGTCGAGCCTGAGGGCGAGGGGGTCCTGGACCCGTACGGAGCGCTGCTCGCGGAAGGCGGCGGGCTCGTCGAAGGCGCGGCCGGGTGCGCCGTCGCCCTGCCAGGCCAGCACCAGGAAGAGCGCGGGGACGAGGAGGGCGGTCAGCTTCAGCCAGTACTGGAACGCCTGGACGAAGGTGATGCTGCGCATGCCGCCGGCGGCGACGATGGCGGTGACGACGACGGCGACGATCACACCGCCGAGCCAGTCGGGCGCCCCGGTCAGCACCGTCAGCGTCAGTCCGGCGCCCTGGAGCTGGGGCAGCAGGTACAGCCAGCCGACGCCGACGACGAAGGCCCCGGCGAGCCGCCGCACGGCCTGGGAGGCGAGCCGGGCCTCGGCGAAGTCGGGCAGCGTGTAGGCGCCGGAGCGGCGCAGCGGGGCGGCGACGAAGAGCAGCAGGACGAGGTAGCCGGCGGTGTAGCCGACCGGGTACCAGAGCATGTCGGCGCCCTGGACGAGGACGAGTCCGGCGATGCCGAGGAAGGAGGCGGCGGAGAGGTACTCGCCGCTGATGGCGGCGGCGTTGAGGCGGGGGCCGACGGTGCGGGAGGCCACGTAGAAGTCGGAGGTGGTGCGGGAGATGCGCAGGCCGAAGGCGCCGACGAGGACGGTGGACACCAGGACGAGGGCGACGGCGGGGACGGCGTAACCGGAGTTCATCGGCGCGGTCAGCGGTCCTCGACCAGGCGGACGAAGTCGCGTTCGTTGCCTTCGGCGCGGCGTACGTACCAGCGGGCGAGCAGGACGAAGGGGCCGTAGACGCCGAAGCCGAGGACGGCCCACTCCAGGCGGCGGGCGTCCGGCAGCACCGCGAAGAGCAGCGGGAGCGGCAGGACCAGCAGCGCGAGGACGGCGAAGACGGTGAGCCCGGCGCGGAGCTGACTGCGCATCAGGGAGCGGACGTAGGTGTGGCCGAGGGTGGTCTGCTCGTCGATCTCGGTGCGCGGGCGGTAGTAGCCGGAGGCCCGGCCGCCGGTGCGGCGGGGCGGGCCGGTGACGACGACGCGGCGTTCGGCGGGGTCCTGGGCCATCGTCACGGCCTCCGCATGAGCAGGTCCCGCAGTTCGCGGGCGTGGCGCCGGCTGACCTGGAGTTCCTCGGTGCCGACCAGGACGCTCACGCTGCCCGCGTCCAGGCGGAGTTCGCCGATGTGGCGCAGGGCGACGAGGTGGCGGCGGTGGATGCGGACGAAGCCGCGGGCCCGCCAGCGCTCCTCCAGGGTGGAGAGCGGTATGCGGACGAGGTGGCTGCCCTTGTCGGTGTGGAGGCGGGCGTAGTCGCCCTGGGCCTCGACGTGGGTGATGTCGTCGACGGCCACGAAGCGGGTGACGCCGCCGAGTTCGACGGATATGTGGTCCGGGTCGGGTTCGTGGACGGGTATGCGGGGCGCGGGGGTGGTGTCGCGCTGTTCGGCGGCGCGGCGTTCGACGACCCGGCGGACGGCCTCGGCGAGGCGTTCCGTGCGCACGGGTTTGAGGACGTAGTCGACGGCCTTGAGGTCGAACGCCTGGACGGCGAAGTCCTCGTGGGCGGTGACGAAGACGACCAGCGGCGGCCGGGCGAACCCGGTGAGCAGCCGGGCGAGGTCCAGCCCGTCCAGGCCGGGCATCTGGATGTCGAGGAAGACCACGTCGATGGCCTCGGGACCGGCGGGCCCGGACTCCAGGGCCCGGTTGATGCGGCGCAGCGCCTCGGTGGCGTCCCCGGCGCCCTCCGCGCCGGCGATGCGGGGGTCGGCGTTGAGGAGGTAGACCAGTTCCTCCAGCGAGGGACGTTCGTCGTCGACGGCGAGGGCGCGCAGCATGAAGGTGGAGTGTAGGTGCAATGTGCACGTCTGGACACGTGTCCGGCGTGCCCGTCGGTGCCGGACACGGTCGGCGGCGGCCGGTGGTTACAGTGCGGGCATGAGCAGCAGGACCACGCCGTTCGACGACCTCGACCGGAAGATCGTCACCGCGTTGATGGCGAACGCCCGGACGTCCTTCGCCGAGATCGGCACGGAGATCGGGCTGTCGGCGACGGCGGTCAAGCGCCGGGTGGACAAGCTGCGGGAGACCGGGGTGATCACCGGGTTCACGGCGACGGTGCGGCCCTCGGCGCTGGGCTGGCGGACCGAGGCGTACGTCGAGGTGTACTGCGTGGGGGCGGCGCCGCCGCGGCGGCTGGCGGAGGTGGTCCGCAACCATCCGGAGATCACGGCGGCGATGACGGTGACGGGGGGCGCGGACGCGCTGCTGCACGTGCGGGCGCGGGACGTGGAGCACTTCGAGGAGGTGCTGGAACGCATTCGTGCCGAGCCGTTCATCCGCAAGACGATCAGCGTGATGGTGCTGTCCCACCTGATCGCGGACAGTCCGGAGGCCGGGGCGACCCAGCCCGCCCCGGACCGCGCAGCGAACATGCGCTGAGGGCCCGAAGGACGCAGCGATCCTGCGTCCACACGCAGCCTTTGTCGCTTGTCGTCCGTCTCGATCACTTCTTACCGTGGTGTCATCCCTCAGTCACGCCCCGTCAGGAAGCGGAGGAACCCCTTCGTGCCCGACCCCCGTGTGCCGCGTCGCCGGCGCTACCTCGTCTGCGAACCCCGACACTTCGACGTGCAGTACGCGATCAATCCGTGGATGCGTCCCGACGCCCCCGTCGACACCGGCCTCGCGCAGGCCCAGTGGCGGGCGCTGGTGGAGAGCTACGAGTCCCACGGCCACACCGTCGAGACGGTGGCGCCCGTGCCCGGTCTGCCGGACATGGTCTTCGCCGCCAACTCGGCGCTGGTGGTGGAGGGCCGGGTCTTCGGCTCCCTCTTCCACGCGCCCGAGCGCCGCCCCGAGTCCCTCCCGTACGAGACCTGGTTCAAGGGGGCGGGCTTCGAGGTGCACCATCCCGAGTCGGTCTGCGAGGGCGAGGGCGACCTCGTGCCGGCGGGCCGCTGGATTCTCGCCGGGACCGGTTTCCGCACCACCCGGGAGGCCCATCGGGAGGCGCAGGAGCACTTCGGGATGCCGGTGGTCTCGCTGACCCTGGTGGACCCGTACTTCTACCATCTGGACACGGCGCTGTTCGTCCTCGACGACGGGGCACAGGGCGGCGACGGGAACATCGCGTACTACCCGGAGGCGTTCTCCCCGGGCAGCCGCGAGGTGCTCGCCCGGCTCTATCCTCGGGCGGTGCGGGCGACCCGTGAGGACGCCATGGCCTTCGGGCTCAACTCGGTGTCCGACGGGAAGCACGTCTTCATCGCGCCGGAGGCGACCGGGCTGGCGGACCGGCTGGCCGGCCTCGGCTACGTCCCCGTCCCCGTCGACCTGTCCGAGTTCCACAAGGCGGGCGGCGGCATCAAGTGCTGCACCCAGGAGATCCGGGAGATCCGCTCATGACCGCACCGGCCCGACCCCGCGGCTCCGAGGAGCTGATCCGCGCGGAGGAGCCCGTCCTCGCCCACAACTACCACCCGCTGCCCGTGGTCGTCGCCCGCGCCGAGGGCTGCTGGGTGGAGGACGTGGAGGGCCGCCGCTACCTCGACCTGCTGGCCGGCTACTCGGCGCTGAACTTCGGCCACCGCCATCCGGCGCTGGTGGAGGCGGCCCACCGCCAGCTCGACCGGCTGACGCTGACCTCGCGGGCCTTCCACAACGACCGGCTGGCCGGGTTCGCCGAGCGGCTCGCCGCGCTGACCGGCACGGACATGGTGCTGCCGATGAACACCGGCGCCGAGGCGGTGGAGAGCGGCATCAAGGTGGCCCGCAAATGGGCCTACGACGTCAAGGGCGTCCCCGACGGCCGGGCGACGATCGTGGTGGCCGCGGACAACTTCCACGGCCGGACGACGACCATCGTCAGCTTCTCCACGGACGAGTCGGCCCGCGCCGGTTTCGGCCCCTTCACGCCCGGCTTCCGCGTCGTGCCGTACAACGACCTGGCCGCGCTGGAGGCGGCCGTGGACGAGACGACGGCCGCCGTGCTGATCGAGCCGGTGCAGGGCGAGGCCGGGGTGATCGTGCCGGACGACGGCTATCTGACGGGCGTGCGGGAGCTGACCCGCCGCGCGAACTGCCTGTTCGTCGCGGACGAGATCCAGTCCGGGCTGGGGCGCACCGGGCACACCCTGGCGGTCGAGCACGAGCGGGTGCGGCCGGACGTGGTGCTGCTCGGCAAGGCGCTGGGCGGCGGCATCGTGCCGGTCTCCGCGGTGGTGGGCCGCCGCGAGGTGCTGGGCGTGCTGCACCCGGGCGAGCACGGCTCGACCTTCGGCGGCAATCCGCTGGCCGCGGCGGTCGGCACGGCGGTGGTGGAGCTGCTGGAGACCGGCGAGTACCAGCGCCGGGCGGCCGAGCTGGCCCCGGTGCTGCGGGACGGGCTCCAGGCGCTGACCGGCCGCGGCGTGGTGGGCTTCCGGGCCCGCGGGCTCTGGGCCGGGGTGGACGTCGACCCGGCGCTCGGCACCGGCCGCGAGATCAGCGAGCGGCTGATGCGCGAGGGCGTCCTCGTCAAGGACACCCACGGCTCCACCATCCGGCTGGCCCCGCCGCTCACCATCACCCGAGGTGAGCTGGAGGAGGCACTGGGCACGCTGGAGAAGGTCCTGACCGCCTGAGGGGCCGCACGGCCCCGCTCTCCCCGGCCGCTCGCGCGAAGGCAGCGCGGGCGGCCGGCGCCGTCCTGACGGGCGCGTGGCCGGCGGGCACTGATCCACACGACTGACGCCACGTCGATACGCGGCGCGTTCCGGGAACCATACGACCTGAGAACCGCAGGTACGCGCAGAAGCTCCACAAGAGTCGCTTCGGAGCGGTATGCCCCCGGAAAGGAAGTACGCCACGTCCTCCCCCGAGAACGATCCCGTTCCCGACTCCGCCGCGCTCCGCCGCCACCCGGCCCTCTTCCGGGCCGTCCGGCGGCGGCAGAATCCGCGTCTGCGCAGGTCGGACATTACGGTGACGGACGAGAACGCGGTCCGGCGGGCGGTGAGGGCCGCCTCGCTCGGCAACGCCATGGAGTGGTTCGACTTCGGCATCTACAGCTACCTGGCCGCCACCATCGGCCGCGTGTTCTTCCCGTCCGGCAACCCGACCGTGCAGCTCCTGTCGTCCTTCGCCACCTTCGCCGTCGCCTTCCTGGTGCGCCCGCTGGGCGGCATGGTGTTCGGGCCGATGGGCGACAGGATCGGCCGCAAGAAGGTGCTGGCGCTGACGATGATCCTCATGGCGATCGGCACGGCCGCCATCGGGCTCGTCCCCGGCTACGCCACGATCGGCTTCTGGGCGCCGGTGCTGCTGATCCTCTTCCGCCTGCTCCAGGGCTTCTCCACGGGCGGCGAGTACGGCGGCGCGTCCACCTTCATCGCGGAGTACGCGCCGGACAAGCGGCGGGGGTACTTCGGCAGCTTCCTGGAGCTGGGCACGCTGGCCGGGTACACCGGCGCGGCCGGTCTGGTGACCGCCCTCACCGCCTGGCTCGGCACCGACGGCATGGACTCCTGGGGCTGGCGCGTGCCCTTCCTGCTCGCGGCCCCGCTCGGCGTCGTCGGCATCCACCTGCGGCTGCGGCTGGACGAGACCCCCGCGTTCCTCAGGCTGGACGACGCCGACGTGCACGTCTCCGAGGCCGCCGACGCGGTGGAGACCACGGCCCGGGGCGACCTCGCCGCCATCTTCCGCACCCACTGGCGGGCGCTGCTGCTCTGCGTCGCGCTGGTCGGCGCGTACAACATCACCGACTACATGCTGCTGTCGTACATGCCGACGTACCTCTCGGACGAGCTGCACTACACCGAGACGCACGGCCTGCTGGTCCTGGTCGCCACGATGGTCGTGCTGATGCTGGTCATCAACCAGGTGGGCCGGCTCTCCGACCGCTTCGGGCGCAAGCCGGTGCTGATGACCGGGATGCTGGGCTTCCTCGTCTTCGCCGCCCCCGCGTTCCTGCTGGTGCGCCGGGGCAGCCTCCTCGCCATCACGGCCGGCATGCTGATCCTCGGCCTCTGCCTGGTCTGCCTGCTGGGCACGATGTCGGCGGCGCTGCCCGCGATGTTCCCGACCTCCGTGCGCTACGGCTCCCTGTCGGTGGGCTACAACGTGTCGGCCTCGCTCTTCGGCGGCACCACCCCGCTGGTCATCACGGCGCTGATCAGCGCGACGGGCTCCGCGATGATGCCGGCCTACTACGCCATGGCGGCGGCGCTGGTCGGCGTGGTGGCGGTGGCCTGCATGAAGGAGACCGCGCGCCGCCCCCTGGAGGGCTCCCCGCCCTCGGTCCAGACGGAGGAGGAAGCGGCGGAGCTGGCCGAGTCCCGGGCACCCACGCCGAAGTTCTAGGGACCCGGGCGTGACCTGCCCTTACGGGGCCTTTCCGGCGCATCGTGGCGGAAGGGCCCCGGCCGCCGCCGGTCCCCTCTGGCGCGTACGCATCAGCCGCCCGGATGCGCGTAGGGTGACCCCGGAAAGGGCTGCCGCCTTCCCGGGCCGGCGCAGTGAGGGGCGAGTCGTGTTCTACCACCTGCTCAAGTACGTGCTCCTGGGGCCGCTGCTGAGGCTGGTCTTCCGGCCCCGGATCGAGGGGCTCGCACACGTGCCGGCGTCGGGCGCGGCCATCGTCGCCGGCAACCACCTCTCCTTCGCCGACCACTTCCTGATGCCCTCGGTGCTCCGGCGCCGGATCACCTTCCTGGCCAAGGCCGAGTACTTCACCGGGCCCGGGGTCAAGGGGCGGCTCACCGCGTTCTTCTTCCGCAGCGCCGGGCAGATCCCGGTGGACCGCTCGGGCAAGGACGCGGGCCAGGCCGCGATCCGCGAGGGGCTGGGCGTGCTGGACCGGGGCGAGCTGCTCGGCATCTACCCCGAGGGGACCCGCTCGCACGACGGCCGGCTCTACAAGGGCAAGGTCGGCGTCGCGGTGATGGCGCTGCGGGCGGGCGTCCCGGTCGTGCCCTGCGCCATGATCGGTACCTTCGAGGCGCAGCCGCCCGGCAGGGTGCTGCCCCGGGTGCACCCCGTGGTCATCCGCTTCGGCCGGCCGCTGGACTTCTCCCGCTACGCCGGGATGGAGCGCGAGAAGGCGGTGCTGCGCGCGGTCACCGACGAGATCATGTACGCCGTCATGTCGCTCTCCGGCCAGGAGTACGTGGACCGGTACGCGGCCGAGGTGAAGGCGGAGGAGGCCGCGGCGAAGGGGCCCCGGCTGCCGGGGGTGCCGCGCCGGCGGTCCTGAGACGGACGCGGGAGGGGGCGGCCGGTACGCGACCGGCCGCCCCCTCCGCTTGCCCGGTCACCGGACTCCCGTACCCACTCGGGTCACGGCCTGGGCGTGGCGTGCGGGGCGCAGGTCACGTCGCGGGCGTCGACCTCGCCGGTGAGCAGGTAGGTGTCGACCCGGTCGTTGACGCAGGGGTTGACCAGGCCGGTGACGCCGTGGGAACCGGCGTTCCGCTCGGTGATCAGGCGCGAGCCCTTGAACCGCTGGTGCAGGGCGAGGGCACCCGCGTACGGGGTGGCCGCGTCCCGCTCGGCCTGGACGATGAGGACCGGCGGCAGCCCCTTGCCGGTCCTCACGTCGAGCGGGGTCCGCTGCTTGGCCGGCCAGGTGGCGCAGGGCAGGTTCATCCAGGTGTTGGCCCAGGTCATGAACGGGTGGTCGCGGTGGAGCCGGGTGGTGTCCCGGTCCCAGGTGCGCCAGTCGGTGGGCCACTTGGCGTCGGTGCACTCCACGGCCGTGTAGACGGCGTTGCCGTTCTCGGCGGCGGCGTTGCCCGCGGTGTCGGTGGGGTCGGGGGCGGCGGCGTCGATCAGCGCCTGGGTGTCCCCGGCGACGTACCGGGAGAAGACGGTGGCGACGGGCACCCACGCGGAGTCGTAGTACGGGGCGCTCTGGAAGAAGTCGATCAGCTCGGAGGGGCCGACGACCCCGCCGAGGGGCTTCTTCGCGGCGGTGGCGCGCAGGGTGAGCCAGTGCTGCTGGACCTCGGCGCGGGTGGTGCCGAGGTGGAAGGCGGCGTCGTGGGCGGCGACCCAGTCCTGCCAGTCCTTCCAGCGGGTCTCGAAGGCGACGTTCTGGTCCAGGTTGGCCTGGTACCAGATCTTCTCCCGGGAGGGGTTGACGACGCTGTCGACGACCATGCGGCGTACGTGGCCGGGGAAGAGGGTGCCGTAGACGGCGCCGAGGTAGGTGCCGTAGGAGACGCCGAGGAAGTTGAGCCTCCGCTCCCCGAGGGCGGCGCGGATGACGTCCAGGTCGCGGGCGCTGTTCGGGGTGGTCAGGTACGGCAGCAGGTCGCCGCCGCGCTGCCGGCAGCCCTCGGCGTAGGCGCGGGCCCGTTGGCGCTGGGCGCGCTTGTCGGCCTCCGAGGCGGGCACCGGGTCGGGCTTGGGCGCCTGGGCGAACTCCTGCGGGTCGACGCAGGAGAGGGGCGCCGACTTGCCGACGCCGCGCGGGTCGAAGCCGACGAAGTCGTAGGCGGTGGCGGCCTTGGCCCACACCGCGTTCTTGCCGGTGACCCGGGTCGGGAAGCGGAGGCCGGAGCCGCCCGGTCCGCCCGGGTTGTAGACCAGCGCGCCCTGGCGCTCGGCCTTGGTGCCGGTGGCGGCGATCCGGTCGACGGCCAGGTCGATCTGGCGGCCGTCGGGCCGGGCGTAGTCGACGGGGACGGTGACCCAGCCGCACTGGATCGGCCGGGGGAGGTTCCAGTCGGCGGGGCAGTCCCGCCAGTCGATGCCGGCCTTGGCGGCGCGGGCGGCGGCGATCTCGACGCCGCGCGCCTCCCGGTCCCGGCCCTGTCCCTGCGCGGTGGCGGCCGGGGCGGCGCCGGCGGCGGGCGCGACGACGCTCCCGGCTATCAGGGTGGCGGCGACGAGCGCTCCGACGGCGCCGGCCCGGCCGGTCCCCCGGTGCAGCCTTGTCTTCCTCAAGTGACTCTCCCCGTGCACGTTGCTGACATGACAAGTACGGGGACCGATCCTGGCGGCTGGGCGTTCCCGGGGAACAGGGGCGGCCCGACTTCTTTGCCAATCCGATAAACGGAGAGGCGTGTTCGGCGAGTGGGCCTCAGCCCAGGGCCGCGAGGGCCGCGTCCAGTGGGCCTCAGCCCAGGGCCGCGAGGGCCGCGTCCAGCAGACGGCGCAGTCGCAGCCCGTCCGGGGCCACGGCGCTCACCAGCACCGCGGGTCCGGGCAGCGGCAGCAGGGCGGCGCCCTCCGCGAGCATCCGGGTCACCGGTGGCTCCGTTGCGAACTCCGGCCGGGCGACCAGGAGTTGTCCGACGGCGCGGTGGCCGCCGAGTCCGGCCGGGCCGTCCCAGCCCGCCGGGGCGCCCGGCCCGCAGGCCAGTTCCTGGTCGAGGAGGCAGTGTCCGCCGATCCGCAGGGTGAGACGGCTGGAGAGGCGTCCCGGTTCCTCACCGGCCCGGCCCAGTACCTGTTCCTCGCGCAGCACCAGCCGGGCGGTGGGCGCGAGGTCGACGCGGGTGACGACCTCCAGGTCGCTGCCGTGGGCGGAGATCAACTGCTCGGGCAGCCAGCGGAGTTCGGCGTCGTCGTCGACGGCGAGCCGGACCTCGTGGCGGGCGCCGGCCCGGTCCTGCCCCGGCAGGGCGAGGGTGGCGGCGGCCGAGCCGACGCTCAGCCGGGCGCCGGCCGCCGCGCGGGCGGTCACCGTGAAGTGGTCGCCGCCGAGGGGGCCGCTCATGGCGCCGACCAGCAGGACCCGGGCCCCGGTGCCGGTGCCCCGGGTCCGCCGCACCGCGAGGGGCCCCTCCCCCGCGAGCAGCGGCAGCGCCGTACGTCCGTGTCCGTCGCCGCGGGCGAGGATCTCGGCCCTCGCCCGTACGCCGCCCGGCGGGGTCACGCCGTCCACGCGGCCAGCCGGGCGCGGACCCAGTCGGCCACGTCCCGGACCCCGGCCTCGCCGCGCAGCGACTGGAAGACGACGGGCAGGTCGCCGCGTTGTGCCCGCGCGTCGGCGGCCATCCGCTCCAGGTCGGAGCCGACGTGGGGGGCGAGGTCGGTCTTGTTGACGACGAGCAGGTCGGCGGTGGTGACGCCGGGGCCGCCCTTGCGGGGGATGTCGTCGCCGCCGGCCACGTCGATCACGAAGACCTGCGCGTCGACGAGGCCCCTGGAGAAGGTGGCGGTCAGGTTGTCGCCGCCGGACTCGACGAGGACGAGGTCGAGCGGCCCGACCGTGTCCTCCAGGTCCTCGACGGCCTCCAGGTTGGCGGAGATGTCGTCGCGGATGGCGGTGTGCGGGCAGGCACCGGTCTCCACGGCGGTGATCCGCTCGGGCGGCAGCACCGCCTCGCGGAGCAGGAACCGGGCGTCCTCGCGGGTGTAGATGTCGTTGGTGACGACGGCCAGGGAGAGTTCCTGGCGCAGGGCGCGGCAGAGCGCGGCGACGGTGGCCGTCTTGCCGGTGCCGACGGGTCCGCCGAGTCCGATGCGCAGGGCGCGGCGGGTGCCGTCGGGCCGGTGGGCGTCGGCGGAGACGGCGGCGGGGCCGTCGTGGTGGTGGCCGAGGTGCATGGTGCGACTCCGGTTGTCGTGGGGCGGGCCCCGCGGGCCGGGGGTGCGGCACGTCGTGTGCCGCCCTTCGGCGGGCGGGGGCGGGCCCGGGGTGTGGGGGCCCGGGAGAGATCCCGGGCCCCGGGGTGGGTGCGGGCCGTCGGCGGTCCGGTCTAGGACGCGAACAGCCGTACGGGCCAGGCCGCGTGGGCCTCGGCGCCGATCTCCAGGAGCGGCGCCGAGCGCGCGGGCAGGGTGTCGATGCCCTCCCGCGCGGCGCGGTGGGCCGCGGCGACGGCGTCGCGGGCGACGCGGTCCACGTCGGGCGCGAGCCGGGCGAGGACGGCGGTGGCCTCGAAGGGGTCGAGTCCGAGCAGCCGTACCACGGCCGTCGCCGGTCCGCTCACGCCTTCGTGGGCGGAGCAGTACGCCGCGTCCTCGGGGCCGAGGCCGGCCGCGTGGGCGGCGACGCCGAGGACCACGGGCTGGTGGGCGCCCTTGGGGAAGTCCCGTACCAGGGCGTCCAGTCGCTGGTGCGGCCAGGCGGCGCGGGCGGCCCGGACGAGCTGCCGGCCGAGCCTGCGGGCCACCGCGCGCAGGGCGGGCGAGGGCGTGCGGGCGTCGGCGGCCCGGTCCAGCGCGCCGGGGTCGAGGCCGAGCGCGGCGGCTGCGGCCAGCGAGGCCGCGACGGCCCCGCTCGTGTGCAGCCGCCCCCGGCAGAACTCCTCCAGGCTCGCGGTGTCGGTGAGGCGTCCCGCCTTGACGGCGGCCTCCGCCCCGCCGGAGTGGGCGTACCCGCCGGCGGGGAAGCGGCCGTCCGCGAGGACGAGGAGCGCGGCACGGTTCATGCCGGCGCTCAGAACAGGAAGTACCGCTGGGCCAGCGGTAGTTCGGCGGCCGGGGCGGGTTCGACGAGTTCCCCGTCGATGGTCACCGCGAAGGAGTCGGCGGCGACCTCGACCCGGGGCAGGGCGTCGTTCTCCCGCATGTCGGCCTTGGTGCGCCCGCGGGTGGAGCGGATCGGCGCGAACGCCTTTCCCAGGCCGAGCCGTTCGGGCAGCCCGTCCTCAAGTGCCGCCTCGGTCACGAAGTTGACCGAGTTGCCGGCGGGGGCCCGGCCGAGGGTGGCGTACATGGGCCTCGGCAGGATCGGCTGCGGGGTGGGGATGGAGGCGTTCGGGTCCCCCACCTGCGCGTAGGCGATCTGCCCGCCCTTGATCACGACCTGAGGCCTCACGCCGAAGAACCGCGGGTCCCACAGGACGAGGTCGGCGAGCTTGCCGGTCTCCACCGAGCCGACCTCGTGGTCGATGCCCTGCGCGACGGCCGGGTTGATCGTGTACTTGGCGACGTAGCGGCGGGCGCGGTGGTTGTCGGCGCGGGTGTCGCCGGGGAGGTGGCCGCGGCGCCGCTTCATCACGTGCGCGGTCTGCCAGGTCCGCAGGATCACCTCGCCGATGCGGCCCATGGCCTGGGCGTCCGAGGACATGATGGAGATGGCCCCGATGTCGTGGAGGATGTCCTCGGCCGCGATGGTGCTGGGCCGGATGCGGGACTCGGCGAAGGCCAGGTCCTCGGGGACGGCCGGGTTCAGGTGGTGGCAGACCATCAGCATGTCGAGGTGCTCCTCGACCGTGTTGACGGTGTGCGGCCGGGTCGGGTTGGTCGACGCGGGCAGCATGTTCGGCAGCGAGACCGCCGTGATCATGTCAGGCGCGTGGCCGCCGCCGGCGCCCTCCACGTGGAAGGCGTGCAGGGTGCGTCCGCCGACCGCGTCGAAGGTGTCGCCGACGAACCCGGCCTCGTTGAGGGTGTCGGCGTGGAGGGCGAGCTGGGCGCCGGACTCGTCGCACACGTCCAGGCAGGCGGAGATGACGGCGGGGGTGGCGCCCCAGTCCTCGTGCACCTTGAACCCGAGGACACCGGCGCGCAGTTGGTCGCGCATCGACCGCTTGGACATGGTGCTGCCCTTGCCCATGAAGCCGATGTTGACGGCGCTCGTCTCCAGGGCCGCGAACATCCGGGCCAGGTGCCACGCCCCGGGCGTGACGGTGGTCGCCTTGCTGCCCTCGGCGGGGCCGGTGCCGCCGCCGATGAGGGTGGTGATGCCGGAGGCGAGGGCCGCGTCGACGACGGTCGGCGCGATGAAGTGCACGTGCGTGTCGATGCCGCCGGCGGTGACGATCTTGCCGTTGCCGGCGATGATCTCCGTCTCGGGGCCGATGACGAGGTCGGGGTGGACGCCGTCCATCGTCTCCGGGTTGCCGGCCTTGCCGATGCCGGTGACGCGGCCGTCGCGGATGCCGACGTCCGCCTTGACGACGCCCCAGTGGTCGAGGATCACGACACCGGTGATCACGGTGTCGGGGGCGCCGTCGGCGCGCGTGGCGCGGGACTGACCCATGGACTCGCGCAGCACCTTGCCGCCGCCGAAGACGGCCTCGTCGCCGGAGCGGCCGGGGCCGCCGCTGCGGTCCTCCTCGATCTCGACGAGGAGGTCGGTGTCGGCGAGGCGGACGCGGTCGCCGGTGGTCGGTCCGAAGAGGTCGGCGTAGGCCGCCCGGGACAGTTCAGCCATCGAGGGCACCTCCGATCGCGCCGCGCAGTCCCGCCACGACGCGGGCACCGGCGAGCGGCACCAGTTCCACGTCGACCGGGATGCCGGGCTCGAACCGGACGGCGGTGCCCGCGGCGATGTCGAGCCGCTTGCCGCGGGCGAGGCCGCGGTCGAGGTCGAGAGCGGGGTTGACCTCGGCGAAGTGGTAGTGGGAGCCGACCTGGACGGGCCGGTCGGCGGTGTTGAGCACGGTCAGGCGGGTGGTCTCGCGCCCCTCGTTGACGGCGACCGGACCGTCGGCGAAGAGGATCTCTCCGGGAATCATCGCTGCCCTCCCCGTCACACGATCGGCTCGTGCACGGTGACCAGCTTGGTGCCGTCCGGGAAGGTGGCCTCCACCTGCACGTCGTGGAGCATCTCGGGTATGCCCTCCATGACCTCGTGGCGGGCGACCACCTCGCGGCCGGACGCCATGAGTTCACCGACCGTGCGGCCGTCCCGGGCCCCTTCGAGGATGTGCGAGGTGATCAGGGCGACCACCTCGGGATGGTTGAGCCGCACGCCTCGCGCCCGGCGTTTGGCGGCCACGTCCGCGGCCACGTGGATCAGAAGTCTTTCCTGCTCGTGCGGGGTCAGTTGCACGTACCACCTCACAGAAAAATCACGCCGGACCGACCGGCCCGGCTGCCGCGTTCATCGCGACGGCTCTAGATGTAACACACAAATATGACCCTCAATGCCACACCCGTGCTCAAAAAGCGCGGTTGGATTCACAGTGGTCGATCGGACTAGAATCTTTCCGCCGAGTCACTTTCGTGGCGAGCTTCCGATGACGGTGATGTCGGCCCATTTCGGCATGGGCTCGTGGCCTTCGCGCGCCTCACACATGCCTTTCGGGCCTCGCCGCGGGCGCCTGCCCAGGCGAGGGCGACAACGGGTCCGCGTTCGGGGCGGCTTGCGGCGACGGCCGACCAAGAGGCCGCGGCGCGGCGCGCGTCGGCATGCCGCGCCGGCCGGCGGGCGTCAGCCGGACGTCGCGGCCGGAAATCGGAAGTCGGAAGTCGACGCGGGCGACGGGCGTCTACGCCCGCGGCCGGTGTCAGGACGGGGTCGGCCCCCGGTGTTCCGCCGCGATGCCGAAGCGCCGCCGTTCCCGTGGCGCCGAGGCCGGGAGTTCGCGCACGGTGGAGACCGAACTCACGATCTCCGGCGCCTCCCGCTCCTCCCGCGGCTCCTCCTGCCGCTCCTCCAGCCGTGCGAGATCGGCGGCGGAGACCAGGGCGACGAGGGGCTTGCCGTGCCGCGTCACGACGACGCGCTCGCCGCCGTACACCACGCGGTTGATCAGGTCGGCCAGCTCGGCCCTGGCTCGCGTCACCGGAATCTCGTAGGCCATGCCTCCAGCTTACGGTTCGCCCGCCCACCCTTCCGCTGCGGGCGAACGGCGAACCCCCTCGCTCGACAATGTACGTCCTGTACATTTTTTACGGTCTCAGCGTCGCAGCCGGTTCCGCCGGGCGCCGCCCGGTTCCGCCACGAGGAGGGGTTCTCCCATGTCCCGAGCGTCCGCCCGCACCGTCCTGCCGGAGTTCCACGAGCGCACGAGCCTCGGAGAACGGGTGACGGACCCGTACGCGAAGCTCCTGGACGAGCGGGTGATCATGCTCGGGACACCGATCGACGAGACCTCGGCGCAGGACGTGATCGCCCAGCTCCTCCTGCTGGAGCACCGCGCCCCCGACCGGGACATCGCGCTGTACGTCAACTCCCCCGGCGGCTCCTTCACCGCCATGACGGCCATCTACGACACGCTCCGCTTCGTGAGCTGCGACATCGAGACCGTCTGCCTGGGCCAGGCCGGCCCGGCCGCCGCCCCGCTGCTCGCGGCCGGCACCCCGGGCAAGCGGGCCGTCCTGCCGGGGGCGCGGGTACTGCTCCGCCAGCCCGCGGCCGAGGAGCCCATCCGGGGCACGGCGAGCGACCTGGCCGTGCACGCCGGGGAGTTCGGCAGGCTCCGCGCGCTCGTGGAGGAGATCCTCGTCCGGCACACCGGCCGCACGCCGGACCGGGTGAGCGCGGACCTCGACCACGCCACCGTCCTCGACGCCCACCAGGCCGTGGAGTACGGGGTGGTGGACCGGATCACGCCCGCCCGCGCCACCTTCCGCCGCGCCCCCGGTGCGAGGTGAGCGCGGATGCCGTTCCCGGAACCACCGCCGCTGCCCGCGCTGACGCGCGCCGAGGCCGAGGTGATCGACCGCTACCTGGACGTCGTCGACCTGCTGGGCCGCGTCAACCCGGCGCGGGACGGCGACGCCTACCGCGCGCTGCGCGCCGCCCAGGCGCTGGCCGGCAAGGCGGCCGGCCTGCGGGACGCCCTGGCGCTGATGCACCGGCGCGGTGAGACGGAGCTGCACACCGCCACCCTGGTCCGGGCCCTGCGGGTACTGGACGGCGAACGCCGCACGGCACGGGTCGCCCTGCCACCGGACGACGGCTGACACGGCCACGCGACGCGGCCGGGGGTCGGTCGCACGGGCCGGGACCGGCCGAGCCTGCCCTACTCCGGCGCGGTGGTGGAACGGACCGAACGGTCTCCCCCCTTTCGGTGGAGAATCACCTCCCCTCTTCGTCCCCTTGCGGTTGCGCGACGGACCGCTCCATGGGACGGAAAGGCGCGTTCCGTTCCAGGTCCGTGCCCCCCGGGCCGGCCCGGCGGCACCCGGTACACCGGTCCGTCCACCCGAACAGGCCAGCGGTGAGTAACAACACAGCCACACCTGTCCGATGAGATTTCGGTCCGCCGATGGGACAAGATCCGTCACGGACGACAAGCCCCCGCCACCGCGGCGGGGCGATCCGGGCGGACGCCGAGTCCTGCCGCCGCCCGGATGACCGGTCGACAGAAGTGGATCGGCAGGAGTGGAGGACCCGAGCACGACGGGTCGCCGGTACGGTCGCGCCACGGCCGGGCCGAGCAGCCCTTGGGGTGAAGCCGCACTCGTGCGGCCGGGCAACTTCGCCAGCCCGAATCCGACAGGTCATCCTTCACAGGCGGCTGACGAAGGGTTGCGCATGTCTGCGCTCAATCGTGTCCCGTCGCTCATGGCCCGTGCCGGTACGGCCTCGGCCCTGACCATCGCCGCCGTCGGCGGCTCCGTCGTGGTACCCGGCGCCGCCTCCGAGGCCGCCGCGGCGCCCCACGCCGCCAAGGCGGTGCAGATCGCCGCCTCCAAGAAGGGCTCCCCCTACCAGTGGGGCGCCACGGGTCCCGGCAGGTTCGACTGCTCCGGGCTGACGCTGTACTCCTTCAACAAGGCCGGCAAGAAGCTGCCGCGTACCGCCGCCCAGCAGTACAACAAGACCCGGCACATCTCCTCCGGCAGCCGCAAGGCCGGTGACCTGGTCTTCTTCCACTCGGGACGGAGCGTCTACCACGTCGGCATCTACGCCGGAGGAGGCAAGATCTGGCACGCCCCGAAGACCGGGGACGTGGTGCGCCTCCAGAAGATCTGGACCAAGAGCGTCTGGTACGGCCGGGTCAAGTGATCCGGCACGCGGTGGTGGCGGTCCCCTGACCCGCCGTCACCACCGCGGCACCGCCTCGGCGGCGGCCCGCGCGGGAGCGCGAGCGCGCCGCCGCCGGGGTGGCGCACCACGCGTACGGTCCGCAGCGCGGGGGCTCGACGGCCGGCGCGTACGCCCAGCCCCGCGGCTGCCCGCGCCTACGCCCCTCAGCCCCGCGGCTCGGCGGCCCGCGCAGCCTCCCGGCCGGCGCCCTGTCCTACGGGCGTGGCGTCCGCGGCGGTCTCCACCGGGCCCAGCGGGGCCGTCCAGGGCAGTTCTACGAGGACGGTCTTGCCGCCCTCGCGCGCGGGCCGGACCCTGAACCGGCCGCCGTACTCCGCCGTGAGCGAGCGGATGATCACCAGGCCCCGGCCGTTGTCCTGCTGGACGGCGGCCGGCAGCCGTTTGGGCAGCCGCGGGTGGCTGTCGGTGACACCGACCCGCAGCCACCCCTCCTGGTCGAGCCCGAGGTCCACCGTGAAGGTCGGCGACTGCCCGAACGTGTGCTGGACCGCGTTGGTCGCCAGCTCGGAGACGACGAGCCGGACCGTGTCGGCCAGCTCCGCCTCCGCCGGCAGGCCCCACTCGGCGAGCGTCCCCATCACATAGGTGCGCGCGGCGGCCACCGAGGCGGCATCGCTCGGCAGAGTGACGGATGCTTCCAGATGGTCTGCCATGGCGACGCCGTCCTTTTCCCACGGGACCGCGGTCCGACACGGAGCGGACGGTTGGAGTACGGTCCCGGACTGGTGCTTCGCCGCCAGAGTGCCATCAACGCACCGGCCAAGGGCACCGATCCACCAAGTTATGCATATATCTGTCGCTCGAAGCGGTGAACTCTGCGACGGCAGAGCGTATTTGGGCGGCCCCTGAGAAGTAAGGGAGTGGCCCATGCAGCACGGCCCCGTGGTGCGACGCCGTAAACTGGGTGCGGAACTGCGTGCCCTGCGTACATCGGCGGGGATCACCAGCGGTGAGGCGGCCGGCCTGGTGGGCTGGCACCAGTCGAAGGTCAGCCGCATCGAGACCGGGACGAGCGGGGCCAAGCCCGCCGACGTCCGGTTGCTGCTGGACGCGTACGGCGTGGACGACCCGCGGCTGCGGGAGCTGCTGGCCACGCTGGCCGGCTCCGAGGACCCCGGGGGCCGGCACCACTGGTGGCACGCCTACCGCGGCGTGCTGCCGCCGGCCTACCGGGACTTCATCAGCCTGGAGTCCCAGGCCAGCGCGATGCGCACCCTGGAGACCACGGTCGTACCGGGACTGCTGCAGACGCCGGAGTACGCCCGCGCCGTGACGCGCGCGGCGGTGGACGGGGAGCCGGAGGACCGGCTCGACACGCTGGTGGAGGTGCGCCTCACCCGGCAGGACGTACTGCGGTCGGAGCCGCCGCTCGTCCTGAACGCGGTCCTGGACGAGGCGGTGCTACGCCGGGAGGTGGGCGGTCCGGGCGTGATGACCCGCCAGTTGTCGAGGCTCGTGGAGGCGGCGCGTCTGCCGCACGTCAGGCTCCAGGTGCTCCCGTTTTCCGCCGGGGCGCACATCGGTGTCACCGGCCCTTTCGTCATCTTTTCATTTTCGGGCACATCCGATCTCGACGTGGTCGTTCTTGACCACTTGACGAGTAGCGTCTATCTGGACCGGAAAGAAGACTTAGAGGCGTACTCAGGGGCTTTCGACGCCCTGGTCACCCATGCCCTTTCGCCCGAGGACTCGTTGGACTACATCGCCGCGACAGCGGCATGCGCGTAAGGAGGCACCATGTCCGCACTTCCTCGGTACACCCCCACCAGCACCGCGAGTACGGAGTGCACCGCACTGCACGACGTGTCGTGGCTGCGCAGCAGTTACAGCACCGGCGCGAACAACTGCGTGGAGACGGCCCGGCCGTCGACCGGCCCGTGGGCCGGACGGCTCGCCGTGCGCGACTCCAAGGCCCCGGCCGGACCCGCCCTGCTCTTCTCCCCCGAGAGCTGGACGTCGTTCACCGCCGGCGCCGCCCGCACCCTGCCGGGGGCCGGTGCCTAGGCACCCCGCCGGGCGAGGCACGGCCCCGCGCGCCGACTCATGGCCGCGTTTCGCCGATCACCCGCACCGCACGCTCGATCTGCTCCCCGGAGAGATCCGCACGGGCGGTCAGCCTGAGCCGTGAGACCCCGTCGGGCACGGAAGGAGGGCGGAAGCACCCCACGGCCAGGCCCGCCGCACGGCACTCCGCCGCCCACCGCACCGCCCGCTCCGGGGAGGGCGCGCGCACGGAGACGACCGCCGCGTCCGGACGCACCGCTTCCAGACCCGCGGCCGTGAGACCGGCGTGCAGGGCGCCCGCGACGGCGCGTACCCGTGCCGCGCGCTCCGGTTCGCCCCGCAGCAACCGCAGCGCCGCGAACGCCGCCCCCACCGAAGCCGGGGCCAGACCGGTGTCGAAGATGAACGTCCGCGCCGTGTCGACCAGATGGTCGACGACCCGGGCCGGGCCGAGCACCGCGCCGCCCTGGCTGCCGAGCGACTTGGAGAGCGTCAGCGTCGCCACCACGTCCCCGGCCCCCGCGAGCCCCGCCGCGTGCGGGGCGCCCCGGCCGCCCTCGCCGAGGACACCGAAGCCGTGGGCGTCGTCGACGATCAGCCCGGCGCCGTACTCCCGGCACACCGCGGCGAGCGCGGCCAGCGGGGCGGCGTCCCCGTCGACCGAGAAGACCGTGTCCGAGACCGCGACGGCCGGCCCCTCGTGGCTCCGCAGCGCCTTGCCGACCGCCTCCGGGTCGGCGTGGGCGACGACCTGGGTCGTGCCGCGGGCCAGCCGGCAGCCGTCGATCAGCGAGGCGTGGTTGCCCGCGTCGGAGACGATCAGGGAGCCGTGCGGGGCCAGCGCGGTGACCGCGGCGAGGTTGGCCGCGTACCCGGAGGAGAAGACGAGCGCCGCCTCGAACCCGCAGAACGCGGCGAGTTCGCGTTCGAGTTCGGTGTGCAGCTCGGTGGTGCCGGTGACCAGCCGGGAGCCGGTGGCGCCGCCGCCCCACACCCGCGCGGCGCGCGCCGCGCCCTCCACCACCTCGGGGTGGTGCGACAGACCGAGGTAGTCGTTGCCCGCCAGGTCCAGCAGGGGGGAACCGGGCGCGCGGGGCCGCAGCGTGCGCACCAGTCCGGCCCGGTGCCGCGCCCGGCGCCGCTCGTCGATCCAGCCGAACGCCATGGGTGGTCCTCCGGGCTCGCGTCACCGCGCTCAGCAGGCGGTTTTTGTAGGCAGTGAACAGAGACTAGCGGTCCGGACAGGGGTACGAGGTGTGGCGATACCCACAGGGTGATCGGTCAGGGTTGTGTGAAGTCTCCTTGGCCCGGGGCCGCCCCGTACGACAGGATCGGCTCTCATGGACCTGCTGAACACGCTGGTGGACAAGGGAATTCGGCGCGAGACGCCGACCCGCGAGGAAGCGCTGGCCGTCCTCGCCACGTCCGACGACGATCTGCTCCACGTGGTGGCCGCGGCCGGCGAGGTGCGCCGCCACTGGTTCGGCCGCCGGGTGAAACTCAACTACCTCGTCAACCTCAAGTCGGGCCTGTGCCCCGAGGACTGCTCGTACTGCTCGCAGCGGCTCGGTTCCGAGGCCGGCATCCTCAAGTACACCTGGCTCAAGCCCGGCCAGGCGGCCGAGGCGGCCACCACGGGCGTCTCCGGCGGCGCCAAGCGGGTGTGCCTGGTGGCCAGCGGGCGCGGTCCGACCGACCGGGACGTGGACCGGGTCTCCGAGACGATCAGGGCCATCAAGGACCACCACGAGGACGTGGAGGTGTGCGCCTGCCTCGGGCTGCTCTCCGACGGACAGGCCGAGCGGCTGCGGGAGGCCGGCGCCGACGCCTACAACCACAACCTCAACACCTCCGAGGCGACCTACGCGGGCATCACCACCACGCACACCTACGCCGACCGGGTGGACACGGTGCGCAGGGCGCACGCGGCGGGGCTCTCCGCCTGCTCCGGGCTGATCGCGGGCATGGGCGAGAGCGACGAGGACCTCGTCGACGTGGTCTTCTCGCTGCGCGAGCTGGACCCGGACTCGGTGCCGGTCAACTTCCTCATCCCGTTCGAGGGCACGCCGCTCGCCAAGGAGTGGAACCTCACCCCGCAGCGGTGCCTGCGCATCCTGGCGATGACCCGGTTCGTCTGCCCCGACGTCGAGGTGCGCATCGCGGGCGGGCGCGAGGTGCATCTGCGCAGCCTCCAGCCGCTCGCCCTGCACCTGGCCAACTCCCTCTTCCTCGGCGACTACCTGACCAGTGAGGGGCAGGCCGGCAAGGCCGACCTGGAGATGATCGCGGACGCCGGTTTCGAGGTGGAGGGCGCCGGCGAGACGACGCTGCCCGCCCACCGCACGGGCGGCTGCGGCTCTTCCGCCGGGGCGGACTCGGGGTGCGGTTCCGGTGCGGCGGGGGCCGGGTCCGGCTCCGGGGCGGGCTGCGGACCCTGCGGTTCCGGTCCGGCGGAGGCGGAGTCCCCTCCCGCCGAGGCCGCGCCCGGTCCCGCGCGGGCGGCGGGTGAGGCCCGTACGGACTTGGTCGCCGTGCGCCGCCGGGGCGCCGGAACGGACCTCGCGCCCAATGCCTGACCTCACCGTCGCCGAGCTGCTCGACCTCGACCGGCGGCACGTCTGGCACCCGTACGGCCCCATGCCCGGCCGGCAGGACCCGCTCGTCGTGGAGTCGGCGAGCGGGGTGCGGCTGCGGCCCGCCGACGGTTCCCCGGAACTCGTCGACGCGATGGCGTCCTGGTGGTCGGCGATCCACGGCTACAACCACCCGGTGCTCAACGAGGCCGCGCGCGAGCAGTTGGAGCGGATGAGCCACGTGATGTTCGGCGGGCTCACCCACGAACCCGCCGTACGGCTGGCGAAGCTCCTGGTCGACGTGGCGCCCGAGGGGCTGGAGCACGTCTTCCTCGCCGACTCCGGGTCGGTCTCCGTCGAGGTCGCCGTCAAGATGTGCCTCCAGTACTGGCGTTCGCTGGGCCGGCCGGCCAAGCGCCGGCTGCTGACCTGGCGCGGCGGCTACCACGGCGACACGTGGCACCCCATGTCGGTGTGCGACCCCGAGGGAGGCATGCACGAACTGTGGGGCGGCGTGCTGCCCCGCCAGGTGTTCGCCGACGCCCCGCCCGAGGAGTACGAGGAGGCGTACGCGGAGCACCTGCGGTCGGCGATCGAGCGGCACGCCGACGAGCTGGCCGCGGTGATCGTCGAGCCGGTGGTGCAGGGCGCGGGCGGGATGCGGTTCCACTCCCCCGCGTACCTGCGGGTGCTGCGCGAGACGTGCGACGCGCACGGCGTGCTGCTGGTGTTCGACGAGATCGCCACCGGCTTCGGGCGCACCGGCGCCCTGTTCGCGGCCGGGCACGCGCGGGTGACGCCGGATGTGATGTGCGTCGGCAAGGCGCTGACCGGCGGCTACCTCACCATGGCGGCGACGCTGTGCACCGCCGGGGTGGCCGCGGGCATCGCGCGGGGCGAGGTGCCGGTGCTGGCCCACGGGCCGACGTTCATGGGCAACCCGCTGGCGGCGGCCGTCGCCTGCGCCTCGGTCGAACTGCTGCTGGCCCAGGACTGGCGGGCCGAGGTCGAGCGCATCGAGGCGGGGCTGCGCGAGGGGCTGGCCCCCGCGGCGGAACTGCCGGGCGTGCGCGACGTCCGGGTGCTCGGCGCGATCGGCGTCGTCCAGCTCGACCACGAGGTGGACCTGCGGGCGGCCACCGCGGCGGCGGTGCGCGAGGGAGTGTGGCTGCGGCCGTTCCGCGACCTGGTGTACACGATGCCGCCGTACGTCACCGGCGACGAGGACGTGGCGCGGATCGCGCGGGCGGTCCGCGCGGCGGCACGGGAGGGCTGAGATGGCGTTCCTGGTGGTGACGGGCACGGGCACGGAGGTCGGCAAGACGGTCGTCACGGCCGCGCTGGCCGCGGCGGCACTGGCGGCGGGCCGGTCGGTGGCCGTGCTGAAGGCGGCGCAGACCGGCGTGGGCCCCGGCGAGGCCGGGGACGCCCGGGAGGCGGCGCGGCTGGCGGGGCCGGTGACGGCGGCCGAGGTCGCCCGGTATCCGGAACCGCTGGCCCCGGGTACGGCCGCGCGGCGGGCGGGCCGGGCGCCGGTACGGCCGCGCGACGTGGCCGAGGCCGCGGCCAAGCTGGCCACCGAGCACGATCTGGTGCTGGTGGAGGGGGCGGGCGGGCTGCTCGTCCGGTTCGACGCGCAGGGCGGGACCCTGGCGGACGCCGCCGCGCTGCTCCGGGCGCCCGTCCTGGTGGTGGTGGCGGCCGGGCTCGGCACGCTGAACAGCACGGAGCTGACGGCGCGTGAACTCGGCCGCCGGGGGCTGGAGCAGGCCGGGCTGGTGATCGGGAGCTGGCCCGCCGGCCCGGACCTCGCCGCGCGCTGCAACCTCACCGACCTGCCCGAGGTCGCCGGAGCCCCGCTCCTCGGGGCGCTCCCCGAGGGCGCGGGTGCCCAGGCACCGGTCGCGTTCCGCTCGGCGGCCCCGGGGTGGCTGGCGCCCCGCCTCCACGGCATGTGGGACGCGGGGGTGTTCCGGGAGCGGGAGGGGCGCTGACCGGCCGAGGGGGCGCTTCGGTGGGTGGAGGGCGCGTTGTGTGCGCCCTCCACCCCCTTCCAGGGGGCGTGCGGGCCCCCTCGCCGGGGGACACTCCGGAGGAAGGGCCCGGTTCGGGAGGGAGTGCCGATGGCGTGGCGTACCGGACGGTCCCGCGCGCCGGGGGACGCCGTCCACCACCCCGTGTTCGCCCGCCGCTACGCGCGGGTGAGCGTGCGGGCCGAGACGCGGTGGGGTCTGGGCCGGGTGCGGGAGCGGATGCTCGCCGGGCTGTCGGGGCGGGTGATCGAGATCGGCGCGGGCAACGGCCTGAACTTCGCGCACTACCCCCGCACCGTCTCGGAGGTCGTCGCCATCGAGCCCGAACGCCTCCTGCGGCGGCTGGCCGTCGGGGCCGCCCTGCGCGCCGGGGTGCCGGTCGACGTGGTGCCGGGCGCGGCGGAGGCGCTGCCGGTGAAGAGCGAGGCGTTCGACGCCGTGGTGGTGTCGCTGGTGCTGTGCAGCGTCCGTGACGTGGAGCGGGCGCTCGCGGAGGTGCGGCGGGTGCTGCGGCCCGGTGGCGAGGTGCGGTTCTTCGAGCACGGCCGGGGCGGCGGCCCCGCGATGCGGCTCACCCAGCGCGCCCTGGACCTGACCCTGTGGCCCGTGCTGGCCGGTGGCTGCCACCTCGCCCGCGATCCGGTCGCCGCTGCGGGCGGCCGGGTTCACGCTGGGCCCCTACCGGCGGATGCTCGTCCCGGAGCGGGGGCCGGTGCTGCCCACCTCGCACTGCGTGCTGGGCACCGCCTGGCGGGCGGCGGACCGGGCGTAGCGGTGTCGGGCGGGCCTCGCCGGCGGGTGCGCGAGGCCCGGCGTCCACATGCCGGAAATTCGCCGGTGCCCGGCGCCGCCCGTGGTGGGATCACCGCATGAGCGAACTGCGGATACGGGCCGCCGGGCCCGAGGACCTGGACACCGTGCTGGCCTTCTGGAAGACGGCCGCCGAGGGGACGAGCATCAGCGACGACCGCGAGGGCGTGGAACGGCTGGTCGCCCGCGACCCGGAGGCGCTGCTGCTGGCCGAGCGCGGCGGCGAGCTGGTGGGCACGGTGATCGCCGGCTTCGACGGCTGGCGCTGCCACCTCTACCGGCTGGCGGTGCACCCGGACCACCGGCGGCGCGGCATCGCCTCGGCCCTGCTCACCGCCGCCGAGGAACGTTTCGTACGGCTCGGCGGGCGGCGCGCGGACGCGATGGTGCTGCGGCACAACGAGTCGGCGCAGCACGCGTGGCGGGCCACCGGGTACGCGCCGGAAGAGCAGTGGCGCCGCTGGGTGAAGCCGCTCACCGGCTGAGGGGCCGGGCGCGGGGCGGCTCCGGGGCGTGACGCCGCGCGAACCTCCGCGTCCTGGCCGATCATGGGACGGAGGTGACCGATGACCGAAGTGCTCCTGTTGCTGGTGGCGATCCTGCTCTCGCTGGCCTGTGGTGCCTTCGTGGCCGCGGAGTTCTCGCTGACCACGGTCGGGCGCGGGGAGCTGGAGCGGGCCGCCGAGCGCGGTGAGCGGGGCGCGGCCGGTGCCCTGAAGGCGGTACGGCACCTGACGTTCCAGTTGTCCGGGGCGCAGCTCGGCATCACGGTCACCAACCTGGTCGTCGGCATGCTCGCCGAGCCCTCGGTCGCCGCCCTGCTCCGGGGCCCGCTGACGGCACTGGGCGCGACCGGCTCGACGGCGACCTCGCTGGCGCTGGTGCTGGGCACGGCGCTGTCGACGGTCTTCCTGATGATCGTCGGCGAGCTGGTGCCGAAGAACTGGGCGATCTCCTCGCCGCTGGCCATGGCGAAACGTGTGGGGCCTGGGCAGCGCTTCTTCAGCGCCGCGTTCCGGCCGTTCATCACCCACCTGAACAACACGGCCAACCGTGTGGTGCGCCGGCTCGGCGTGGAGCCCGCCGAGGAACTGGCCTCGGCGCGGGGGCCGAAGGAGCTGGCGGCCCTCGCCCGGCACTCCGCCAGGGAGGGCGCGCTGGAGCCGGACACGGCCGAGCTGTTCGTCCGGACCCTGAACCTGGCCGATCTGACGGCGGAGAACGTGATGACCCCGCGCGTCCAGGTGGTGGCCCTGGAGGAGGGGGCGACCTGCGAGGACGTGGCGGACGCGACGCGGGCCACGGGGCTGTCCCGGTTCCCCGTCTACCGGGGCGGCCTGGACATGGTGGTGGGCACCGCGCACGTCAAGGACGTCCTGGCGGTGCCCGCCGAGCGCCGGCCCCGGGTGCCGGTCGCCGAGCTGATGCGCGAACCGCTCCTCGTGCCGGGGACGCTGACCGTGGACCGGCTCCTGGAACGGCTCTCCGGGCGGCGGACGATGGCCGTCGTGGTCGACGAGTACGGCGGCACGGCGGGCGTGGCGACCCTGGAGGACATCGTCGAGGAGGTCGTCGGCGAGGTCCGCGACGAGCACGATCCGCACGAGACGCCCGAGCTGGACCCGGCCGGCACCGACGAGCAGGGCCGCGCCCTGTACTGGGCCGACGGCGCGGCACGGGTGGACCGGCTCGCGCGCCTCGGGCTGCGGGTGCCGGACGGCCCGTACGAGACGGTCGCCGGGCTGGTCGCGGCGGTGCTCGGGCGCATCCCGGAGGTCGGGGACAGCCTGGAGGTCGCCGGGTGGCGGCTGGACGTCGTGGACGCTCCGGGGCACCGGGCGGCCCGGGTGCTGCTGCACGCCCCGGCGGTGACCGAGGGGGACGGCGACGGGGAGGGGAGCGGACGATGATCGCCGTACAACTGCTGGTCGGCCTGTTGACGCTGGTCGTCAACGGCTTCTTCGTGGGCGCCGAGTTCGCGCTGATCTCCGTACGCCGCAGCCAGGTGGAGCCGTACGCCGAGGAGGGCGACCGGCGTGCGCGGAGCGTGCTGTGGGGGCTGGAGCACGTGTCGGCGCTGCTGGCGGCGGCCCAGCTCGGGATCACGCTGTGCACGCTGGTCCTCGGCATCGTGGCCGAGCCGGCCATCGCGCACCTGCTGGAGCCGGTGTTCCACGCGATGGGCGTGGCTTCCGGCGCCGGGCACGCGGTCTCCTTCGTCATCGCGCTGGCCCTGGCGACGTATCTGCACATGCTGCTCGGCGAGATGGTGCCGAAGAACATCGCGCTGGCCGAGCCGGTGCGCAGCGCCCTGCTGCTCGGTCCGCCGCTGGTGGCGCTCTCCCGGGCGCTGCGCCCGGTGATCTTCACGGTGAACGCCTTCGCCAACGCCCTGCTGAAGCTGTTGCGGGTGGAGACGAGGAACGAGGTGGCGGCGACCTTCACCGACACGGAGCTGGCCGAGATCGTCAAGGACGCCGGCGAGGCGGGGCTGATCGACGACCGCGCGCGGGAACGGCTGCACGACGCCCTGGAGCTGGGGCGGCGACCGGTGCGGGACGTGGTGCTGCCGCTCGAACAGGTGGTCCACGCGCGCGTGGGGATCACGCCGGAGGGGCTGGAGCGGCTGTCGGCCGAGTCGGGGTTCTCCCGTTTCCCCGTGGTGGACGAGGGACGGCGGATCGTGGGGTACCTGCACGTCAAGGACGCGCTGGACGCCTCGCCGCGTGATGTGCCGTTCCCGCTGCGGGAGATGCGGCCGATCGCGCGGGTCCGGGAGAGCACGCCGCTGGACGACGTCCTGACGGCGATGCGGCGCAGCCGGACCCATCTGGCGGCGGTCCTGGGCTCGGACGGGCGGCTGGCGGGGCTGGTGACGATGCAGGACGTGCTGCGGGAGCTGTTCGGGCAGGGGGTCTGAGGGTCGGGCGGGTCGTCGCCGCGGGCGGTCGCGGGGGCTCCGGCGGGGACTCCCGTGGGCACTCCCGTGGGCCTTCCCGGCGGGTGCTCCGGCAGGCGCTCTCGTGGCGTTCCCGGCGGGTGCTCCCGGCGGGCGCTCCCACGGGCGTGCCCGGCAGGCGCTCCGGCGGGTGCTCCGGCGGGTGTTGCCGGGGCCGGGACGGGGTGACCGACCGGCGGGTATGGAGCCGCGTTACCATCAGTGGCGCCATGCAGACGAACCCCACCCACAGCAGCCTCGTCGCCGTCGGCGACTCCTTCACGGAGGGCATGTCCGACCTCCTGCCCGACGGTTCCTACCGCGGCTGGGCGGACCTCCTCGCGGCGCGGATGGCCGCCCGCGCCCCCGGATTCCGGTACGCCAACCTCGCCGTGCGCGGGAAGCTCATCGGCCAGATCGTCGACGAACAGGTGGACGTCGCCGCGGCCATGGGCGCCGACGTGATCACCCTGGTCGGCGGCCTCAACGACACCCTGCGCCCCCAGTGCGACATGGGCCTGGTGCGCGCCCGGCTGACCGAGGCGGTCGAGCGGCTGGCGCCGAGCTGCCGGCAACTGGTGCTGATGCGCAGCCCCGGCCGCCAGGGGCCCGTACTGGACAGGTTCCGGCCGCGCATGGAGGCGCTGTTCGCCTGCGTCGACGACCTGGCCGCCCGGCACGGCGCCGTCGTCGTCGACCTGTACGGGGCGCCCGCGCTCTCCGACCCCCGGCTGTGGGACGTGGACCGGCTGCACCTGACCGCCGACGGGCACCGGCGGGTCGCGGAGGCCGTGTGGCAGGGGCTCGGCTACACGCCCGAGGACCCCGGGTGGCAGACGCCGCCCCCGGCGACCCCGCCCCCGGGCTGGGTGGCGCGGCGGGTCACCGACGTCCGGTTCGCCCGGCAGCACCTGCTGCCCTGGATCGGCCGCCGGCTGACCGGCCGCTCCTCCGGCGACGGACTGCCGCCCAAGCGCCCGGAACTCCTCCCGTACGAGGACCCGGCCTGACCCCCGCCCGGCCGCGGCCCGCCTTGGAGCTTCCCACGAACGGGCCCGCGACGCCGGCCTGCACGAATCGCCAGTAGACTCCGTACACGTGACTCCTGCGCCCGCCAAGCCCCGCATCCCGAACGTCCTCGCCGGACGCTACGCCTCCGCCGAGCTCGCCACGCTCTGGTCGCCCGAGCAGAAGGTGAAGCTGGAGCGGCAGCTCTGGCTCGCCGTGCTGCGGGCCCAGAAGGATCTTGGCATCGACGTGCCCGACGCCGCGCTCGCCGACTACGAACGCGTCCTCGACCAGGTCGACCTCGCCTCGATCGCCGACCGGGAGCGGATCACCCGGCACGATGTGAAGGCCCGTATCGAGGAGTTCAACGACCTCGCCGGGCACGAGCACGTGCACAAGGGCATGACCTCCCGCGACCTCACCGAGAACGTCGAGCAGCTCCAGATCCGGCTCTCGCTGGAGCTGGTCCGCGACCGCACGGTGGCCGTGCTGGCCCGGCTGGGGAAGCTCGCCGGGGAGTACGGCGAGCTGGTCATGGCCGGCCGCTCGCACAACGTGGCCGCGCAGGCCACGACGCTCGGCAAGCGCTTCGCCACCGCCGCCGACGAGCTGCTGGTCGCCTACGGCCGGGTGGAGGAGCTGCTCGGCCGCTACCCGCTGCGCGGCATCAAGGGCCCGGTCGGCACCGCCCAGGACATGCTGGACCTGCTCGGCGGCGACGCGGGCAAGCTGGCGGAGCTGGAGCAGCGGATCGCCGGCCACCTCGGCTTCTCCCGTGCCTTCACCTCCGTCGGCCAGGTCTACCCGCGCTCGCTGGACTACGAGGTCGTCACCGCGCTGGTGCAGCTCGCGGCGGCGCCGTCCTCGCTGGCGAAGACGATCCGGCTGATGGCCGGGCACGAGCTGGTCACGGAGGGTTTCAAGCCGGGCCAGGTCGGTTCCTCGGCGATGCCGCACAAGATGAACACCCGCTCCTGCGAGCGCGTCAACGGGCTGATGGTGATCCTGCGCGGCTACGCGTCGATGACCGGCGAGCTGGCGGGCGACCAGTGGAACGAGGGCGACGTGTCGTGCTCGGTGGTGCGCCGGGTCGCGCTGCCGGACGCGTTCTTCGCCCTGGACGGGCTGCTGGAGACCTTCCTGACCGTCCTCGACGAGTTCGGTGCCTTCCCCGCCGTCGTCGCCCGGGAGCTGGACCGCTACCTGCCGTTCCTCGCCACCACCAAGGTACTGATGGGCGCGGTGCGCGCGGGCGTCGGCCGCGAGGTCGCCCACGAGGCGATCAAGGAGAACGCGGTGGCCTCCGCGCTCGCCATGCGGGAGCGGGGCGCCGAGCGCAACGAACTCCTCGACAAGCTCGCCGCCGACGAGCGCATCCCGCTCGACCGGGCCGGGCTCGACGCGCTCATGGCCGACAAGCTCTCCTTCACCGGCGCGGCGTCCGACCAGGTGGCCGCCGTCGTCGCCCGGGTCGAGGAGATCGTCAAGCAGCGTCCGGAGGCCGCGGGGTACACGCCCGGCGCCATCCTCTGACGCCTGCTCCCCCGCCGGACCGGTCGTCGGCCGCCGCCCCCGCTCGGGCCCCGCGTGGCGCGAGCGGAGGGCGGTCGCCTCGTCTCCGGCCTGGCCCGGGGGCGCGGGAACCGTCGTCCGCACAGGTCCCGAGCGGAGTGCCTGCCGCCCGGCCCCGGGCGTCCTGGGAGAGGGCGCCGACGCGGGCCTCCCGCCTCGGCCGGTCCACGCCCCCTTCAGGGCGGCGCGGTCGGGGTGGCGAGGACCAGGAGCCGGATCTCGTCGCTGTCGTCCCGGTCGGCGACGGCCAGCGCGACCCAGCGCCCGGTGTCCCCCGCCTCCCAGAGGTAGGCCACCCGGGCGCGGTGGGCGAGGCCGGCCCACGGCTCGGGTATCTCCTCCTCCGCCGTGCGCAGCAGGACGGTGTCCAGGTTCCACAAGTCCGAGGGGCCCCAGCGGGCGGCAAGTCGTTCGTGGAGGGCGTCCCGGTACGCCGTGTACTGCTCCAGCGTCACCGACCGCCCCTCCCGGCCCCCGCCGCGCACTCCGTGCGTGCTCTCCAGGACGGCGACAGGGTGCCCGGAGTCCGGCGAGCTGCCGTGCTCCGCCGGTAAGGGCCGGAAGCACAGCTCGTCGATGGCGGCGAGATGCCGCGCGATGTCCATGCCGTCCAGTAAACCGGCCGCCACTGACAATTGGCGTCGCGTCAGCGCCTGCGCCGGCCCGCGCGGGGACGGGAGGGCGCCCCATATGGGCACGCTTCAGGCCACGTTGGAGAGCCCGCCGTCCCGGGAACGTGATCGTCCCGTACCGGCCCGGTCCCGGAGGAGCGGCGGGACCGGGGAGCGGACCGCGGCTCGCCGGGGTGCCGCCGGACGAGTACGATCCGGCCAACATGCGCACCAACTGGGAGGACGGACAGTGGGCGGGCTGACCGGTGGGGACCCCTCGCTGCTGCGGAGGATCAACTCCGCGGTGGTGCTGCACGCGCTGCGTGCCACGGACTGCGCGACGCTCACCGAGATCACCCGGGTGACGGGCCTGTCCCGGCCCACCGTCGAGGGCGTGGTCGAAGGGCTCATCGCGGCCGGCCTCGTCGTCGAGAAGGCGGCCGACGAGGGCGCGGCCCGTCGGCAGGGACGCCCGGCGCGCAGGTTCCGGTTCCGGGCCGAGGCGGGGCACCTGCTGGGCCTGGAGATCGGGCCGCACCGGGTCGCCGCGCTCCTGTCCGGCCTCGACGGACGGGTGATCGGCGCCCAGGCCAAGGACGTCGACGAGACCGCCTCCGCCGACGAGCGGCTGGAGCGGCTGCGCGCCGCCGTCGCCGAGCTGCTGCGCCGGGCCGGTGTGGCACGCGGTTCGCTGCGTGCCGTGGGGGCCGCGACGCCCGGCATCGTCGAGGCGGACGGCACGGTGCGGCTGAGCACCGCCCTGCCCGAGTGGACGGGGCTGCGGCTGGGCGAACGGCTGGGACGTTCCTTCAAGTGCCCGGTGCTGGTGGAGAACGACGCCAACGCGGCGGCGGTCGCCGAGCACTGGAAGGGATCGGCGACCGACTGCGACGACATGGTGTTCGTGCTGGCGGGGCTCAGTCCCGGGGCCGGCGCGCTGATCGGCGGCCGGCTGCACCGGGGGTTCGGCGGGGCGGCCGGCGAGATCGGCGCGCTGCACCTGCTGGGCCGGGACGTGACGCCGGAGACGCTGCTGTCCACGACCGACCAGCCGCTGGACCCGCTGGACGAGCAGGCCGTGGCGGTGGTGTTCAAGCAGGCCAGGGAGGGCGACCTGCGGGCCCGTGCCGCCGTCGACCGCTTCATCCAGCGGCTGGTGCACGACGTGGCGGCGCTGGTGCTGGCCCTCGATCCGGAACTGGTCGTCGTCGGCGGCTGGGCGGCCGGGCTGGACGGCGTGCTGGAGCCGCTGCGCCGGGAGCTGGCCCGCTACTGCCTGCGTCCGCCGAAGGTGACCCTCTCGCTGCTCGGCGAGGCCGCGGTGGCCACCGGCGCGCTGCGGCTGGCCCTCGACCACGTGGAGGGGCAGTTGTTCGCGGTGGAGGGCGTCACGGCACGCCGCTGACCCGCCGCCGCCCGGGGCACCGAGCAGGTGCCCCGGGTCAGGACGCCTGCGGGTGGGCCTGGTGGTGGATCTCCACGCCGCCGAGGTCGCCGAAGGTCAGCCGGCAGGTGTCCGCGCGGTAGGTGGCGACGGAGAGGGCGGTGGTCCTGCCGTCGGCGCGGTACCGGGTGGTGACCACGAGGACGGGGGCTCCGGGGAGGCGGTCCAGCGCCTTGGCGTGCTCGGCGCGGGCCGACCCCAGCTCCACGTCGCTCTCCTGCCGCTCCAGCTCCAGGCGCTGGAGCTCGCGCAGCACGGCACGCGCGCGGGCGGGGCCGGACGGGGCGTCGACGTCGGAGAGGCCGGGCACCGAGGACGGCAGGATGTAGAGCTGCTCGGCGGCGACCGGCTGGCCGTCGGTCACCCGGGACCGGCGGACCGTGTACACGGCGTCGCCGGGGTGGACGCCGAGGGCGCCGGCCACGCTCGCGGGCGGGGTCTCCAGCACGCAGTCGGCCGGGTCCCAGGCGTCGTCGGGCGTCCCGGGCCAGGTGTGCCGGCTGGTGCCGACGGCGACGCCCATCCTGGGCGGGGCGACGGTGGTGCCCACCCCGCGCCGCCGCTGGAGCCGCCCTTCCAGTTCGAGCTGCTCCAGGGCCTGGCGGAGCGTGGCGCGGGCGACGCCGAAACGCGCGGCGAGGTCCCGCTCGTTGGGCAGGATCTCGCCCACCGTGAACTCCGAGTCCAGCGCTTCGGTCAGCACCGTCCTGAGGTGCCAGTACTTAGGTTCCGGCAGCGAGTCGACCTGCGTGGTCCCCACCCTGTCCTCCGCAATCGCCGTGGTCCGGCTGGTTTTTGGCGCCCTTGTTTATTAAAGGTTGTTTCAGTTCTCTGTGACGATAAGACGGCCCACACCCTTGGTCAAGACCAATCCTCGATCCCGTGCGGGCCGGGTACGCGCGCGGCTGCACAGTGTTCACACGGTGTTCGTACGCCCCTCGCGCGCCCGCGCGCGGGCACCCCTGGCCGCCGCCGTACGGGGCGAGGGGCGGCGGGGGCGGCACGATCAGCCGACGGGCAGGGAGCGGAGCTTGTCCGGGTTGCGGATGATGTACACGGCCTGGACGCGCCCGTCCGCCACGTCCAGTTGGACAACGCTGTCAGGCTGCCCGCCGGACAGCACCAGCACGGCCGGGCCACCGTTGATCTCCAGGTGGCGGAGGGTGTCCCAGGTGCCCCGGGCCGTCACGCCGATCAGGAACCGGCCCACCTTGTCGGCGCTCTCCAGCGCGCGTACCGGCGCCTTCCTCTTGCCGCCGCTGTCGCCCACCAGGCGCGCGTCCGGCGCGAGCAGCGCCATCAGGGCGTCGAGGTCGCCGCCGCCCGCCGCGACGAGGAACCGCTCGGTGAGGTCGCGGCGCTGCTCGGGGTCGACGTCGTAGCGGGGCCGGCGCTCGTCCACGTGCCGGCGGGCCCGCCCGGCGAGCTGGCGCACCGCGGCCTCGGTCCGCTCCAGCATCGCGGCGATCTCGGCGTACGGGTAGCCGAACGCCTCCCTGAGCACGAACACCGCCCGCTCCAGCGGTGACAGCGACTCCAGGACGACGAGGACGGCGAGGGAGACCGAGTCGGCGAGCACGGCGCGCTCGGCCGCGTCCGGCTCGGTGGCCGCCAGGTCGGTGACGTACGGCTCGGGCAGCCAGGGGCCGACGTAGGTCTCGGCGCGGGCCTTGACCTGGCGCAGCCGGTCGATGGCGAGGCGGGTGGTGACGCGCACCAGGTAGGCGCGCGGTTCGCGGACGTCGCCGCGGTCGGCTCCGGACCAGCGCAGCCAGGCGTCCTGGACCACGTCCTCCGCGTCGGCCAGACGGCCCAGCATGCGGTAGGCGACACCCAGCAGGACGGGGCGGTGCTCTTCGAAGACGTCGGTCACGGTGTCGGTGGTCACGCTCCCATCCCACCGGAATCGCCCCCACCGTGTCCAGGAGGAACCACCGTTGCCCCAGGGCCCGTTCGAGCCAGTCCGGAAAGGACGCCGCCCGGGGCTGCCCGCCGGTATCCCTTGCCGACGAGGCGGTCGGCGTGTCGCGGCCCCACATGGCGGGCAACTCGCCGAGCGGCCTCCTCGCCCTGGAGCTGGACTGCGCCGGGCTCGCGCGATCGGTGACGGCGCTGCCCCGGCCGGTTTCCGGTCGCCCGCCGAGCGGCGCTACGCCTTCGGCGTCCTGCGAGGGATGCGGTACACCGTCCGGCCGGCTCCGGCGTGATTCCGGCCCCTCCCTCCTGCCAGGCCGGGAGGCTTCGCCATGAACCGCATGGTCCTCCGGCCGATGCCGGGACGGCGAGGCGCCGCGTTTCACCTGGCCGGAAGTCACTGATTGATCTCGCATCAGATGTGATCTCCGTTACCTTCGGAGGAATGGAACGGAGGACCGTGATGACTCGGGGCTGGGAAGCCGATCCCTCTTCGCCACTGGTGCGCCGCCTGGGCAAATCACCCGCCGAACTCGGGACCACAGGCGGTGAGCAGGGATGCCCGGATATCTGGGAACTGGAGAACGGTGACATCGCCGTCGTGGGCCGTGACCTCACCTGTGCCTACCTGACCCGCCTTCCACCGGGACTCGCCGTCGCCCCGGACGAGCGGATCGTCGTCATCCCCCGCAGGACAGCGGCGGCAGCGAAGGCGGACCTCCCTGATGCGTAGCCCACAGACCCGCGGCCCTGGTCTGCGTCTCGGGCTGGACGACTACATGGAGGACTTCGACCGCTATTTCTGGCGTTCCGGCCCCGAGGGGTTCTGGAAGCTCGAACGGCAGCAAAGCTTCCAGGAGCCCGGGGTGCAGAGCTGGGAAGCGTTCCGCCGTGGGCACTGGGACGAGTCCCTGGCGCTGATCGAGGGACAGCGAAGTCATTACGAGGAGTACTTCCGGCGAATCACCGCAAGCGGCTTCGCCCTCCACCGCGTCCGCTGCGTGGAGGAGCCCATCTCCCCGTACCTCCAGTGGGAACTCCACCTGCTGCGCCTCAAGGCCCAGTACGGGGAGGACACGAGAGTCCTCACCGGGGAAGGAATCCGGCGATACGAAGCGCGGCACCCGCTTTCGGAGATCGTCGTCCTCGGTTCCCGGGTGATGTACGAGGTGCTCTACGACGACGAAGGGGTGCTCGCCGGCGGCATCCGCTTCGACGATCCACATGCCGTCTCCGAGTGCCGACAGACGATCCAGGAGATGCATCGGTCCGGTGAGCCGTTGGATGACTTCTTCGGCAGTCACGTCGCCCAGTTGCCTCCGCCGGACCTGACCAGGGAGCAGGTCTGAGGTGTCGTCCCCGGCGTTCGCCGAAGTGTCCGGGGGAGGGCATGAGAGTTTCAGCCGACTGGCAATCGCCGTGTAAAGGCAGCATATGCGCATCATCCTGATTTCATTCTCTGCACAAGGGTTCGCTCTCCTGCGTGGCGTCTGTGAGCAGGCCGGGCATCTGCCCGTCGCCTGTCTGCACGCGCGGTCACTGCGGCCGGGCGGGCCAACGCGCGGCGGCGCAGGTGACGTTGTGGGCGAGATCGTCGATGCGCTGCCGGACGGCATGGACCTGCTGATCCCGGGCCGGAAGAACATGTTGCCGCACATCATCGCGGGGTACCGGGCCGATCTCATCGTCTGTTACGGCTTCCCCTGGAAGCTGCCGCCGGCGGCCCTTCGGTCGACGAACCTGGGCGCGATCAACGTACACACGTCCACGCTGCCGAAATACCGAGGCCCGATTCCGGTCAATTGGGCGATCCGGAACGGCGACAAGGAAATCGGTGTGAGCATCCACTGGATGGAGAGCGAATTCGACTCCGGCGGGATTCTGGCTCAGGAGACCGGGATCGCGTTGAGCGACGATGTCGTTCCCCGGTTGTTATGGGAAGAGGTCGACCGGTACATCGAGCGGCTTCTGCCTCTGGCGCTCTCGCGGGCCGAAGCCGGTTCCCCCGGTACACCGCAGGAGGAGGGGGCCGCCACGTACGCGGGATGGATGGAACCCGAGTTCTCGCGGATCGACTGGAGCGACACCAGAGAAGAGATCCACAACCAGGTGCGCGCGATCCGGTTCGGCAGTTCGGGAAGATCCGGCCCGGTTGCCATGGTGACCGACCGCCGACTGCGGGTCCTGCGCACGTCGTTGCAGCCGGCGGACGGAATCGAAGTGATGTGCGGCGACGGGCCCGTGTGGATCACGGAGTCCGCGTCGGTGCCGGACTCCGCGTCCTGAAACGGACGCCGAACCGCCGCGTGTCAGAGCCGGCCGGGTGACGTCTCCCCTGCCAGGGAACGCCGGTATCGCACGAGCTTGTCCCGGATCACCACCGTCCACGGGTGCTCCGGGCCCAGTACCCGCTCGCGCCATTCCCTGACCGCCTCCGCCTGTTCGACTGCTCCCCGGTACTCGCCGACCGCGTGCAGGACGCTGCTGAGCAGACTTCGCGCTGCCAGCGTGATCGGGTAGTCCGCTCCGAAGCGGTGTTCGTGCGCCGCCAGCGCACGGCGGGCCAACGGCAGCGCTTCGGAGTACTGTCCCGTGTTGAACAACGCTCCCGCGCAGTTGAGTTCGGCTGACAACGTGATCGGGTGGTCGGCCCCCAGCTCACGGTGACAGTCGGTGAGCAGGGCAGGTCCTGCCGTGGCCTCGCGGTCCAGTTCCGGTCCGGGAGGCAGTTCGAGCAGACACGCCCTCGCCTCCAGGGTCAGCGGGTGCCACGGGCCCAGTAGCGCGGCTCGTCCCTCCGCCGCCCGGTGCATCAACAGCACCGCTTCCGCCGGCCGGTCGAGCCAGGTCAGCGGGCGGGACAGGTGAAGGCAGGTGGTCAGGGTGTCCGGCGCCTCGGGACCGCAGACCCGTTCGAGGTCGTCGAGCAGCTCACGGTGGAAACCCGCGGCCTTCTCCAGATGTCCCAGACGATCGGTCGCCTTCCCGATCCGCTGCCGCAGGCGCAGTACCAGGACGTGATCGTCGCCCAGTCGCCGTCGCGCGAGATCCGTCGCTTGTTCGGCCGTGGCCAGGGCAGAGGCGTAGTCGCCGGAACGATGCTGGGCCGTCACCAGAAGCAGGGCGCAGGTGGCCACGGACTCGGCGGTGTCGACCGTGATCTCGGGCCAGGTGACCACCCGGCGAAGCAGCGCCAGGACGTGCGGGGCGAGGACGGCGAGCCGGCTGTCCCGCAAGCCGCGTTCCGGAGAGGCGGGCAGGGAGCGCAGCAGAAGTCCGGCCGCCGCGGTTGCGAGTCGGTCACGTTCGTCGGCCGGGGTGACGCGCGCGACGCTGTCAAGCAGCACCCCGTGCGTGCGCAGGCAGCGGACATCGCCGGGAACGAGTTCGGCGAGCGAGTGGTTGATCAGTCCCCGAAGCGCCAGTTCCATCCGGTCGGCGGGCAGGGGCAGGTCGAGCCGGGCGTCCGCGAGCAGCGACAGGGGCAGCGGATCCCCCGACCAGCAGGCCAGCAGGCGGAGCAGGGTGACGGCCTCGGGCAGATTCTGTCCGACCAGGGAGTTCAGCGAGAGCTGCCACGTTCCGCTGACCAGATGACGTGAGTCGTCGCCGGTGTCGGTGGCGCCCTGGTCGATGAGTTCGATGGGGTCCGGGCGCTCCTGCAGACGGCGCCCGTACTCCTCCATCGTCCAGGGGTTGATCACCTGGTGGGCCAGGAACCCGCCGGCCAGGGTCAGGGCGAGCGGCAGGCGGCCGAGGCGGTCGGCAATGGCGGCCGCGTCCTCGGCGGACCCCGTTCCGGGGGCCAGATCGGACAGGACCTGGGCCGCATCCTCACGCGGCAGGACCCCTACGTACAGCAGCTCGGCCGCGGGCCACCAGTGGCCGGCTGCCTGCCGTGTGGTCACGAGGACGGTTCCGCGCGGGCTGGTGCGCAGCCATCCGCCGTCCCGCAGCACCGCCGGATCGTCGGCGTTGTCCAGGACCAGCAGCCATGGCAGGTCGGACCGGTCGAGACAGTCCCAGACCAAGTCTGCGGCCGCACGCAGACCGTTGCGCGCGGCCATCAGTTCACCGTCCCTGGCGCCGCGGTCGGCGGCCACCGCGAGCATCCCGGCCCGCAGGGACGCCTGGTCAGAGGCGTTGACCCACAACCCCAGACGGCCGCTTTCCCGGGTGGCGTGTTCGAAGAGTGCGCACGCCACGGCCGTCTTGCCGCATCCTCCCAGGCCGTGCAGGACGAACACGGTGTTTCCGGCGTCCCCGGTGACCGCCTCCTTGAGGCGTCCGACGAGTTCGCTCCGATCCCGGAGAATCGCCGGTGCCCGGCCGACGGGCGGACGCCGTACCGAGTCCGGGCCACTCCAGGCGGCGGCGTGATGGTGGTGCTCGACGATGTGCTGATCACCGGAAGCCTGGTAGACGCGCCCCTGGTCCGTGGCCCGGCCGTCGTTGCGGCCGGTCACCGCTGGTCGACGTTCAGGTCGCGGCCGGCCTGGTAGACGCGTGAGCTGCCGGAGGCGGTCGCACGTCGGGTGACGGTCACGGTGGTGCGTGTGCCGGAAGCGGGCTCGGTCAACAGGGAGGGTGGTTCCGCCGCCGGCTCGGGGTGGGCGACCAGGAGGGGGCGGATGCCTCCCCGCCGCTCCGCCGCGATCCCGCCCTGAGCCTCTTCGTCACCGTCGGCCGGCGCGTCCGGGAGGTCCCGGCGCGGCGTGTGCGGTCGGGTGGCGACTCGCTGCCGACCGTCCGACCGGACACGTCCCCCCAGCGCGAGCACCCCGTTCCGCACACCGTTCCACCTGTCGGTCGCCGGCAGCGCTGCAAGCGTCGTGCCGGCGGTGCCCGCTAAAAGGGTGATCTCCCCGTCCATCCTTCGCCCTCTCTCGATCCGGCCCTGGGCTACAACTCTAGGGAGCCGACGCGGCGTCAGTACACCTGGCCGCAGGGGCGCGCGGTCGCCGTCGGCCGGGCACTGGGGGCCCGACGTCGAGGCGGCGGGCGCAGTCGCAAGTGGCTGCATCGGAGGCATGGCTGGTGACGACGTCGGCGGGGAGCGGGTGTTGTGAGTCCGGCATGTTCAGGTCACTAGACGGGCACGCCGTGCACCTGGCCAGTGGGCGGCGCGGTCGGGCCGGGCGGCCGTCGCGGGGCCCGGACCGGTGACGTCCCGTCGGTTTGTCGGCCTGTCTCAACTCCCCTCCGCCGGGCATGTTTCCGCTGGTGGGAGCGTGTTGTCAGTGGTCGCCCCTACGGTTTTTGCCATGACGCGATCTGTGCAGGCCGTGGCCTATCGACGACCCTCCGTGCTGGAGTCCTCCGCGGGCGGACAGCGCCTGGGGCTGGAGACCTCCCAGGGGGCGACACCGTCCGGGACGGTGGACCATCCCCGGTTCTTCGCGGGCTTCCTGACGTCTCCACAGAAGGCGTCGGCGGCCCTTCTCGCGGTGGCCGACGTGGCCGCCGCCCGCTACTACCAGCCGCAGTTGCGCGCCTCGCTGGACCCGGTGGTGACGGGCAACGGCGACCGGCTCCGCTTCGAGTCCTTCTCCGGCTGCGGCGGGGTGTACGCCCGCCTGGACGTGCTGGAGGCCGGCCTCGACGGCGGCGAGGTGGGTCACGGCACGACCAACGTCGACGTCAACGACCCCCTGCGCGAGGCCCTGTCACGCATAGGCGCCGACGATCCGCTGCACCTGCGGGTCGGCCCGGAGGAACTGGCCGTCACCACCCTGGACGGGCCGGTCGTGGAGAAGAAGGTGCCGCTGCCGGACCGGTGGCTGCGCGGTTTCGCGGAGGCCCAGGTGATCGCGGCCGGCTTCGATCTGCGGGCCGAACTGGACGCCGCCGAGGCGGTCCGCTTCCTGCGCTCGCTGCCCGGGGGCAGCAAGAGCACGGCGGCGGCCCCGCGGTGGGTGGTGCCGTCCGGGCGCACCCTGCGGCCGACCACCCGGGCCGTCCCCGGCGCGGTCTGCCTGCCCGGCCCCGAGCGGCTGATCGCCCTGCGCCGCGCCCTGCGCCACGCGACGTCCCTGCGGGTCTACGGGCCCCATACCACCCAGGGTTCGGCGGCCACCGCCTCCGCGTGGGAGCTGGTCCTGCCCGGGATGCGGCTGACGCTCACCGTGTCCCCGGACGCCTCGCGCGGCTTCTCCGGCGAGGGCGGGGTGCTCGACGCCCTCGCCACCGACGAGGCCGCCGACGACGCCGAGCTGGTCTCGGTGCTCCTCGCCTGGGAGCCCCGCATCGACATCGCCGACCTCGCCACCGCCTCGGGCCTGAGCGCCGAGCGGGTGCGCGCCGCGCTGGTCCGCCTCGGCACCTCGGGGCGGGTCGGGTACGACACGGCGGAGGCGGCCTACTTCCACCGGGAGCTGCCGTACGACGCGAAGCGCGTGGAGCGGCACAACCCCCGGCTCCGCTCGGCCCAGGCCCTGGTCTCAGCGGGCGCGGTCGCCCTGGACGGACCGGTGGGGACGGTGACCGCCGAGGACGGCCATGCGCACCGGGTGCGCGAGGCCGACGGGGTGCTGACGTGCAGTTGCCTCTGGTGGGCCAAGTACCGGGGCGGGCGCGGCCCCTGCAAGCACGCGCTGGCGGTGCGGATGGCGCGGCGCGGTGCCGCGGCACGGAAGACGGCGACCGGGACCGAGGAGAACGCGTGATGACGACGGCGACGAAGACGGCGCCCACGACGGCAGCCCCGGCCCCGGTGGCCGCGGCGGTGCTGGACGCGGTGCGGGGCGGACGGACGGCCGAGGTGGTGCGCCTGCTCGACGGCGTGACCGACGCCGAACGACGGGCGTTGTTCCCCGCGTTGAAGGAGCTGCGCAAGGAGCTGAGGGCGGCCCGCTGGTCCGCGGAGGTGCGCCGGGCCCATCCCGCGCTGCACGCGGCCGGGGCCGCCTGCCAGACGGGCGCGGTGGCCGTGGCGAGCTGGCTCGCGGCGAGCGACATGCGCTGGTCGCAGGCGCGGCCCGCGGTGCTGATCGACCTCCTGGGCGACCGGGACCCCCGCTGGCTCGCCGACGTGGTGGAGCGGCTCGCCGCACGGCCGTTCACCGCGCGGGTCCCCTACGAGCTGATGTCCGGGCTGGCGCGGCTCTCCGGGGCCCCGATACCGACGACGGACGCGTATGTGCGGGCCTGGGTCGACTCGGTGAACCGCGCCAGGAGGCGCGACGACACGATCCTCGACCGGCTCCGCGCGGAGCCGCGCCTGAGGGAGCTGGTGGCCGCGCTCTTCCGGACCGACGGCCTCGGCTCCTGGCTGGACTGGCCGTCCGGCGACGGCCCCGACACCTGGACCGGCGCGCTGTACCGGCTCGTCGCCGACGGCACGCTCGACCGGGCGGCGACGGTCGACGCCTGCGTGGCCCGGCTGCTGCGCGGCGGGAACGTCGTCGACCAGCGGATCTTCCTGCGGCTCCTGCGGGAGCTGGCGCTCACCCGGGAGGAGGAGCGGGGGCGGGTCTCCGACTGGCTGGCCCTCGCCACGGACGGACCGGCACCGGTCGCCGCGCACGCCCAGTCGGTGCTTAGTGCCCTCGCCCTGGACGGGGAGGTGTCGCCGCGTCACCTGGCGGAGCTGACGGACGCGGTGCTGTTCCGTCCGGAACGGAAGCTGGTACGGGCCCAGCTCGTGCTGCTCGGCAAGGTGCTGACCCGAGACCCGTCGGCGGCCGGGGAGGTGCTGCCGGCCGTGGCCCAGGGCTTCGGCCACGAGGACTCCGACCTCCAGGAGCGCGCCCTCAAGCTGGTCGAACGGCACCTCGGCGAGGCCGCCGCGCCGGAGCTGCGGGCCGGTCTCGCCGAGGCCGCCGGACAGTTGGTCCCCGCCCTGCGCACCCGCGCGGCCCGCACCCTGGGAGTGACGCCCGCGCCGCAGGAGCCGGCGGGGCACACGGAGGTGCTGCCTCCCGTCCCCCGGCCGGACCGCCTCGCCCCGGCCCCCGGGTCCGCCGTCGAACTCGCCGAGGAGATCAGCGCACTGCTGGCGTCCGGCGGGGACGTGGCCACCTTCGAACGCGCGCTGGACGGCCTCGTCCGGCACGCGCACCGGGACCGGCAGGAGCTGCTGACCGCGCTCGAACCGGTGATCAGCCGCCGTTGGTGGGCCGACCCCCAGCGGTTCCGGGACCGGAACGCGGTGGCGTCCTACTTCGAGCGGCGCCACTTCCCGCTCGACACGGGCGGTGGGTTCGACCTGCTGCTGGCCACCCTGACCGGTGCGGCGCGCGCCCGGGGCAGTCATTCCCCGGCCGGCCCCTGTGCGCACGACTCCCTGACCCGGCCCTTCGAGTCCCGGCTGGAGGAGATCGCGCGGCGGCTGCTCGACGACCCCTTGCCGTTGCTGCTCGCCACACCTTCCTGGAGCACCGGAGTGCTGGAGCCCGGCGAGCTGGTGGACCGGCTGGAGACCTGCCGGCGCCTCGGCACGCGGATCGCCCCCGTCGACTTCGGACAGGCCCTGCTGCGGGTGCGCCGCACCGACCGCGGCGCGGCCGGGACCGCGGCGGAACGCGCGGCGGCGCTCGGCACCGAGGAGGGCACGCGCCTCGCGGCCTGGCTGACCACGCCCGAGGCGCCCCTGCCACGGGTCAGCCGCCTCACCTCCGACACCCGCGTCCTGGTCGAGACGGAGGCGGCCACCGGGCTGCCGGAGGACCTCCCCGAACCGCTGCGTCGACTGCGCGCCCCGCTCGGCGCCGACCGCGCCCGCGGCTACTGCTACCACTGGTACAGCGGCGCCCGTCAGCACTGGCTCGCCCTGCTGCCCGAGCAGCCCGAGCTGGTGGCGGCGCGCATGGTGCGCGATCTGTCGATGGCCGCCGTGGACGACGAGCGGGGCCCCTGCGCGATACTCCCCCGCCTCGTGGAGGCGGAGGGGCCGGCGGGCGAGTCCGTCCACCTGTGCCTGGCGTACGGGCTGGGGGCGCGGCACGCCGAGGACCGTCTCGCCACCGTGGACGCCCTGCTGGTGCTCGCGGCGCGCGGCGGACTCGACCACGGCCAACTGGGCGCCGACCTCGGGGAGCTGGTGCGGTCCGAGGCCGTCAAGCCGCTGCGGGCGGCCGACGCGCTGCGGACGGCCGCGGCGACCGGGGCGCACCGCACTGTGTGGCTCGTGCTCCGCCGGGCGCTGCCCGGTCTGCTCGCGGACCTCGACGCGTCGGTACCGGCCCGCGGGCTCGGGGACCTGCTGGCCGTGGCCGCCGAGTGCGCCGAGCGGACCGGGGCCCGCGGCGACCTGCCCCACCTGGCGCGGGCGGCGGACCGGCGCGGTGCGTCCCGGCTGGTCACCCAGGCCCGGCGGCTGCGCCACGCGCTGACGGACGGTGCGCCGGCGGGCGGAGCGCGAGCCGAGGAGGTGGCCGTGTGAGGCCCGGCGCCGAGGCCACCGGGCCACCGGGCCACCGGGCCACCGGGCCACCGGGCCACCGGGCCACCGGGCCACCGGGCCACCGGGCCACCGGGCCACCGGGCCATGTAACACCGCAAAGTGCGGCAAAGGCCATGGAAAGGCTCTTAACCCATCGGACACAGGGCGTTCTCGATCACGCAACACGGTTCGTTCACCGTGGAGGCATGAGCCCAGACATGACTGAGGTGGCGGACGTCGTGACACACGCGGTCGAGTACGGCCCCGGTGTACCGGTCATGCTCGTGGCCTCGGTGCTCGCGCTCCTCGCCACGGCGGCCTGCTCCGCCCGGCGGGCCCGGCGCCCCCGGACCGACCGGCCCACGGGCGTCCCCGGCCCGGCGGACGTGACCGGCGCGGGCACCGGCACCGGCGACGGCTCCGGGCCGCTCTCCCGCCTCCGGAAGACCGACGCCACCGCCGGTGCCACGTCCGCCACCGCGCCCACCGCGCCCACCGCCGACACCCGCACCCGCACCCGCACCGGGCACGGAAACGGCGTCCGGGACGGGGACGGGGCCCTGTGGCGGATGCGGACGACCGTACGTGACACGCCCGGGTCGCTGGCCGCGCTGTGCACGGCACTCGCCGACCGGGGGGTCGACATCCTGAGCCTCCAGACGCACCCGCTGGCCGAGGGCACGGTGGACGAGTTCCTGCTCCGGGCGCCCGGAGCGCTGACCGGGGACGGACTGGCCCGGGTGGCGTCGGCGGCGGGCGGCACCGACACCTGGACCGAGCGCGCCGACGCGCACGATCTGGTGGACACCCCGGCCCGGGTCCTCGGCCTCGCGGCCCGTACGGCGCTGGACTCGGCGGAACTCCCCCTGGCCCTGCGTCAGTTGCTCGGGCGGTGCGGTATACGGACCCGGCCCGCCCCCGTCTCGGGGGAAGCAGACGTACCGGAGGAGGGCGTGTTCGAGGAGACGGTGCTGCGGCTGCGCGCCCCGGACGGCGGGGTGATCAGCGTGGAACGGCCGCATCCGCCGTTCACCCCGGCCGAGTTCGCGCGGGCCAGGGCCCTGGTCGCGCTGGACGCCCGGCTCGGCTCCCGGGCCCCGGCCGACCGGGAGGCGACGGCGCTGCCCCGGGCCGGCGTCACCCTGGGCGGGGCCGGCGCCCAGGACCTCGACGCGGCGCAGGCCATGCACCGGCGCTGCTCGGCGCGGACCCTCGGGACGCGCTACCACGGCCCGGCCGAGGAGGCCGACCGGTACCTGCGCCACCTGCTCGGCCCGCACCACGGCCGTACCGTCGCCGCGCGGACCGGCTCGGGGCGGATCGTCGCCCTCGGCCATCTGCTGTGGGACGGGGACGAGACGGAGGTCGCGCTGCTCGTCGAGGACGCCTGGCAGCGGCGCGGCATCGGCACCGCCCTGCTGGCCCGGCTGGTGGAGATGGCCGTCGAGGCGGGCTGCGCGAGCGTGTACGCCGTGACGCGGGCCTCCAACACGGGGATGGTCGCCGCGATGCGCGGGCTGGGCCTCCCCCTCGACTACCGGATCGAGGAGGGGACCCTCGTCCTCACCGCCCGCCTGGACGCGGTCCCGGCCGCGCCGCGCCTCCCGCACGGGGAGCGGGTCGGCCGGGACTGACCGGGCTCACGTCACTCGGCCAGGACGGGCCGCGCCTCCGCCTCGACGTCCCCCGAGACCTCGACGCCCCCTGAGACCCCTGAGCCCCCGGCAACCCCAGCGACCCCGGCAACCCCGGCGCCCCCGTCGGCCGCCCCCGGTTCCCCGAGCGCGGTGTCCAGGTCGGCCCACAGGTCGTCGACGTCCTCCAGGCCCACCGACAGCCGCAGCAGCCGGTCGCTCACCCCGGCGCCCCGCCGGTCGTCGGCGTCCACGATGCGGTGGCTGATGGAGGCGGGGTGCTGGATGAGCGTGTCGACGCTGCCCAGGCTCACCGCCGGGGTGATCAGGCGCACCCGGGAGATCACCTCGTGCGGGTCGCCGTGGACCTCGAAGGAGACCATCGCCCCGCCGAGCCGCGGGTAGTGGACGCGGGCCACGCGCGGGTCCCCGGCGAGGCGCCGGGCGAGGTCGGCCGCGTTGGCGGAGGCGGCGCGCACCCGGACCGGCAGCGTGGACAGTCCGCGCAGCAGCAGGTAACCGGCGAGCGGGTGGAGCACGCCGCCCGTGGCGAAGCGGACCTGCCGCAGGGCCCCGGCGAACTCCTCGTCGCAGGCGACTACCCCGGCCAGCACGTCACCGTGTCCGCCGAGGTACTTGGTGGCGCTGTGCAGCACGATCCGGGCGCCGTGTTCGGCGGGCCGCTGGAGGACGGGCGTGGCGAAGGTGTTGTCGACGAGCAGCGGCACCGAACCACAGGCGTGGGCGACGGCCCGCAGGTCGACCTCGGCGAGGGTGGGGTTGGCCGGGGACTCCACCAGCACCAGCCCGGTGTCGGGGCGCAGCGCGTCGGTGATGCCGGCCGGGTCGGTCCAGGTGACCTCCGTGCCGAGCACGCCGGCGGTCAGGAGGTGGTCGCTGCACCCGTACAGGGGGCGTACGGCGACGACGTGGCGCAGTCCCGAGGCGGCGCGGGCGAGCAGGACGGCGCTGAGCGCGGCCATGCCGCTGGCGAAGGCGACCGCGGACTCGGTGCCCTCCAGCCGGGCGAGGGCGGTCTCGAAGCGGGCGACGGTCGGGTTGCCGAGCCGGCCGTAGACGGGCGGGCCGTCGGGGTCGGCGCCGGTGGCGGCGAAGGCGTCGATGCGGGCGGCCTCACCGCGGCTGTCGTACGAGGGGTACGTGGTCGACAGGTCGATGGGCGGGGCGTGCACTCCCTGGGCGGCGAGGTCGTCGCGCCCGGCGTGCACCGCCTCGGTGGCCAGGGCCCGGCCCCGAGACGGGGTCGCGGTCGCGGTGGAGCGTACGTCGGCGGCGGGTGGCGTGGGCGTGCGCGCAGTGTCCATGGCCGAAGGGTGAACAGCGCCCGGATCTCCGGGACGGGATGCCGTGCTACGTTCGGCCGATGGCCGATTCCGTCGTACTCGATCCGGTCGATCTCCATCTGCTGCGGCTGTTGCAGAACGACGCCCGGACCACCTACCGGGACCTCGCCGCGCAGGTGGGGGTCGCCCCGTCGACCTGCCTGGACCGGGTGACCCGGCTGCGGCGGGCGGGGGTGATCCTCGGCCACCGGCTGGAGCTGGACCCGGCGAAGCTGGGGCGCGGGCTCCAGGCCCTGCTGTCGGTGCAGGTCCGCCCGCACCGGCGGGAGCTGGTCGGCCCGTTCGTCGAGCGCATCCGGGCGCTGCCGGAGTCGCGGACCGTCTTCCACCTGACCGGGCCGGACGACTACCTCGTCCATGTCGCCGTCGCGGACATGGCCGACCTCCAGCGGCTGGTACTGGACGAGTTCACCTCCCGGCGCGAGGTGGCCCGGGTGGAGACGCGGCTGATCTTCCAGCAGTGGGAGTGCGGGCCGCTGCTGCCGCCGCCCGCCACGCCCTGAGCGAAATCCGGGCACCGGGGCGCCGCGGCCGTACCCGGCGGGCTGACGCGGCACCGCTATCCGTACGAGGATGTCCGCATGTCAGAGACGAAAAGCCCGCTGCCCCGCGAGGTCGCCGACGCCTATGTCGACGACCTCATCGCCCTCGACCCGGTCACCGGTACCTACCTCGGCGTGCAGGAGAGTTCCGGACGGCTGCCCGACTTCTCCCCGGCGGGGCAGGAGGCCCTGGCGGAACTGGCCCGGACCACGCTCGCCCGGCTCGACGAGGCGGAGCGCCGGCCCGGCGGCGACAGTGACGTGGAGCGCCGTTGCGCCCGGCTGCTGCGCGAGCGGCTGACCGCCGAACTCGCCGTGCACGAGGCCGACGAGGGGCTGCGTTCGGTCGGCAACATGGGCACCGCCGCGCACTCGGTGCGGGAGGTGTTCACGGTGACGCCGACGGCCACGGACGAGGACTGGTCGCGGATCGCCGAGCGGCTGCGCGCGGTGCCGGACGCGCTCGCGGGCTACCGCGCCTCCCTCGCGCTGGGTCTGGAGCGCGGGCTGTACGCGGCGCCCCGCCCGACGGCCACCTTCGTCGGGCAGCTCGGCGAGTGGGCGGACACCGGGGAGGGGCGCGGCTGGTTCGAGGACTTCGCGGCGGCCGGCCCCGAGGCGCTGCGCGCGGAGCTGGACGAGGCGGCCCGGGGCGCGACCGCGGCCGTCGTGGAGCTGCGGGACTGGATGCGGGACGTGTACGCGCCCGCGATCGCCGGCGCCCCGGACACGGTGGGCCGGGAGCGTTACGCGCGCTGGTCGCGTTACTTCAACGGCACCGACCTGGACCTGGACGAGGCGTACGCGTACGGCTGGGCCGAGTACCACCGGCTCCTCGCTCAGATGAAGGAGGAGGCGGAGAAGGTCCTGCCCGGCGCCGGGACGCCGTGGGTGGCGCTCGCCCACCTGGACGAGCACGGACGGCACATCGAGGGGGTCGACGAGGTCCGCGAGTGGCTCCAGGGCCTGATGGACCAGGCGATCGAGTCGCTGGACGGCACCCACTTCGAACTCGCCGAGCGGGTGCGGAAGGTGGAGTCGCGCATCGCCCCGCCCGGCAGTGCGGCGGCCCCGTACTACACGCCGCCGTCGGAGGACTTCTCCCGGCCCGGCCGGACCTGGCTGCCCACGATGGGCCAGACCCGCTTCCCGGTCTACGACCTGGTGTCGACCTGGTACCACGAGGGCGTGCCGGGCCACCACCTCCAGCTCGCGCAGTGGGCGCACGTGGCGGGCGACCTCTCCCGCTACCAGGCGTCCGTCGGCATGGTCAGCGCCAACGCCGAGGGCTGGGCGCTGTACGCGGAGCGGCTCATGGACGAGCTGGGCTTCCTCACGGACGCGGAGCAGCGGCTCGGGTACCTGGACGCGCAGATGATGCGGGCGCTGCGGGTCATCGTCGACATCGGCATGCACCTGGAGCTGGAGATCCCGGCGGACTCGCCGTTCCACCCGGGCGAGCGGTGGACGCCGGAGCTGGCGCAGGAGTTCTTCGGCGCGCACAGCAGCCGTCCGGCGGACTTCGTGGAGAGCGAGCTGACCCGCTACCTGACGATCCCGGGACAGGCGATCGGCTACAAGCTCGGTGAGCGCGCCTGGCTGCTGGGCCGGGAGAAGGCGCGGGCGCGGCACGGTGACGCCTTCGACCCGAAGGCATGGCACATGGCGGCCCTCTCGCAGGGCTCCCTCGGCCTGGACGACCTGGTGGACGAGTTGTCCCGCCTCTGAACCGGCCCGCGCGGCGGCCCGTCGTGCCCCGTCCGTGGGATGCCACGCGAGGGAGCCCGGCGGGCCGCCGCCGGTACGGGACACGCCCGGGGTGCTCCGTGGCGTGCGCTGGTGCCGGCCGTCGGCGAGTCGCCCGCGGGCTACGGCTCCCGGCCATGGTCGGGGACGACCCGCCGGCCGACGGCGGGGGGCCGTCAGCCCGCTCCGCGCTGCCTCAGCGTCGAGCCCGACCGGTCCTTGACGACCTCCAGTTGGGCGTGGACGCGGCGCCGCAGGTCGGCGACGTGGCTGACGATGCCGACGCTGCGGTCCCGCTCGCGCAGCGAGTCGAGGACGTCGAGGACCTCGTCGAGGGTGTGTTCGTCGAGGCTGCCGAAGCCCTCGTCGATGAAGAGGGTGTCCAGCCGCACCCCGCCGGCCTCGTCGGTGACCACGTCGGCGAGGCCGAGCGCGAGGGCCAGGGAGGCGAAGAAGGTCTCGCCCCCGGAGAGGGTCGCCGTGTCCCGTTCGCGGCCGGTCCAGGCGTCGACGACGTGCAGGCCGAGGCCGCTGCGCCCGCGCCCGGTGCGGTCGTCGGAGTGGACGAGGGTGTAGCGACCGGAGGACATCTGCCGCAGCCGGGCCGTCGCGGCGGCGGCGACCTGCTCCAGCCGGGCGGCCAGCACGTACGACTCCAGTCGCATCCGGCGTTCGTTGTCCGCCGAGGTGCCCGCGGCGAGGGCGGCGAGCCGGGCGACGCGCGTGTACTCCTCGCGGAGCGGGGCGAGCCGACGGACGGCGTCCGTGACGCGTACGGACAGCCGGTCGAGTTCGGCGCCGCGCCGGGCGGCGTCGTCGCGCGCGGAGGCGGCCTCGCGCAGCCGTCGGGCCGCGTCGGCGGCGGCGCGTTCGGCGGCGGGGAGGTCGGCGTCCGGGCGCCGGGACGCGGCGGCGGCGTCCTCCTCGGCGAGGCCGGCGCGGACGGCGGCCTCCTCGTTCTGCCAGTCGTCCAGGCGCCGTTGCAGTTCGCGGTGGGCGGTGTCGTCGAGGAGTGCGGCGGCGGCCTCGCCGGGCGTGTCGAAGCCGGCCCGGAAGGCGGCGTCGGCGAGGCGGGCGTCGGCGTCCTTGAGCCGCCGGGCGGTGTCCTCGGCGGTACGGACGGCGTCGGCGGCCTCGGTGAGCAGCTCGGCCCGGCGCTCCAGCCGTCCGGCGCGCTCGGCCACACTGTCGGCGCCGGCGCGGGCCTGGGCCAACTCCTCTTCCAGGGTGGCCAGTTCCCGGTCGAGCCGGTCGCGGGTGCCGACGCGGGCGGCGGCGCGGAGGGCGGCCTGCTGCCGGGCCTCGGCGCGCTGTTCGCGTTCCGCCTCGGCGCGGCGCAGGGCTTCCTGGGCGGCGTGGAGTCCGGAGGCGAGGGCCCTGGCCCGCGCGTGCCGGCCCTCCAGGTCGGCGGCGTGATCGGCCAGTTCGGCGGTGGGGGTGTCGCCCGCCTCCTCGGTGGCGGCGGCGAGGGCCGTCCGTACGGTGGCCTCGTGCTGTTCGGCGGCGGCACGCGCGGCGTCGGCACGCCGGCTGGTGTCGAGGGCGCTTTCCTCGGCGTCGCGGTCGATGTGACCTGCGTCCTTGCGGGCGGGCGCGGGGTGTTCGGTGGCGCCGCAGACCGCGCAGGGCCGGCCGTCGGTGAGGTGGGCGGCGAGTTCGGCGGCGATGCCCTGGAGCCGCTGTTCCTTGAGGCGGAGCCAGTGGTCGCGGGCGGTGACGGCCTCTTCGGCGGCGGTGAGCGTGCGCTGCCGGGCCGCGTCGGCGTCGGCGGTGAGCCGGTCGCGGTCCCGGGCGGCCTTCAGCCGCCGTTGCGCGGATTCGCGCCGGGCCGCGAGCTGTTCGGCCTGGGTCACCGCCGCCAGGGCGGTGTCGACGCGGGTCTGGAGGTCGGCGCGGGTCTGTTCCCAGTCGTCGAGCCAGGTCTCGGCGTCGTGCCGGAGGTCTTCGTCGTCGCTGTCCTGCCGGTCGAGGGTGGCGCGTTCGGCGACGAGGGCGGTGAGGCGCCGCTCGGCGCGGCGGGCCGACTCCAGGGCGCCCAGTTCCTCGGCGGCGCGGCGGGCGGCGGCGGACAGTGCGTCCGCCCCGGCGTCCGCGAGGGTTTCGGGGAGCCGGGCACGCGCGTGCGTCTCGGCGGTGGCGGCCCGCCGGTGTTCGGTGTCGGTGGCGTCCCGCAGCTCCAGCGCGGGGGCGACGGTCTCGGCGCGGCGGGCGCGCTCCCGGCGTTCCCGCGCCTCGCGGTGGTCGTCGGCGCGTTCGGCGAGTCGGGCGGCCCGTCGGCGTGTCTCGGCGTACCGGTGCTGGAGGCGGTGCAGTTCGCGCGTGTCGGCGAGGTCGCGTTCGGCGGTGGCCTGCGCGGACTCGGCCGCCGCGAGCCACCGGTCCGCGATGGTGAGCTGTTCGCGGGCGGTGCTGCGGGCGACGGCGGCGGCGCTGAGGACGGCCTCGGCCAGCCCCGGTTCGCCCGGTGCCGCCTCGGGCAGCTCCATGGCGTCGCCGGCGACCTGCTGCATGCGGTGGGCGTCGGCCAGCAGCGCGGCGTCGCCCTCCCGTACCCGGGTCTCGGCGCCGCGGCGCCGTTCGGTGAGGCGTTTTTCGACCTCGGCGAAGCGCCGGGTGTCGAAGAGGCGGCCGAGCAGCCTGCCGCGGGCCTCGGCGTCGGCGCGCAGGAACCGGGCGAAGTCGCCCTGGGGCAACAGGACGACCTGGCAGAACTGCTCGCGGCTCATGCCGAGGAGCTGAGTGATCTCCTCGCCGATCTCCTGGTGGGAGCGGCTGAGGTCCTTCCAGGTACCGGCCGCGGTGTCGTACTCGCGGAGGGAGCTGTGAGCCTTGTCGACCGTCGTGCCGGTGCCGCGCCGCTTGGGGCGTTCGAAGGGCGGCTGCCGGGTGACCTCCAGCCGCCGTCCGGCGACGGTGAGGTCGAGGCGCACCTCGGTACGGGTGCCGGCGGCGGCGTGGTCGCTGCGCAGGGTGGCGCCCTGGCCCGACTGCCGGGCGCCGGGGACGGAACCGTAGAGCGCGTAGCAGACGGCGTCGAGGACGGAGGTCTTGCCGGCACCGGTGGGGCCGTGCAGCAGGAAGAGCCCGGCGGCGGACAGCTCGTCGAAGTCGACGCTCTGCGTTCCGCCGAAGGGGCCGAAGGCGGTCAGGTCGAGCCGGTGCAGCCTCACAGGGCCACCTCCCGCAGCGTCTCGTCGGCCCGGACGGCGTCGAACGCGTCGCGCAGGACCCGCTGTTCGCGGTCGTCGGGACCGGCGCCCCGCACATGGGCGACGAAGTCCTCGGCGACCTGCTGGTCGCTGCGGCCGGCCAGCCGCCGGGCGTAGGAGACGTCGGGGTCCCCGGGGTCGCGTTCGGGGGCGAAGACGAGGCTGAGGGCGTGCGGGAAGCGGGTGGTGAGGCGGGCCATGGGGTCGGCGGGCCGGACGGGGTCGGTGAGGGTCGCCTCGACCCAGGCGTCCTCGTACCGGGCCAGCCCCGGGTCGGCGAGGAGGTCGTCCAGGGTGCCGCGCAGCCGGGCCAGCGGGCGCGGGACCGGGCAGTCGACGCGCTCGGCGGTGACGGTGCCGGCGGCGTCCAGGTCGACGAGCCACATGCTCTTGCGGTGGGCGGCCTCGGAGAAGGAGTACGGCAGCGGGGAGCCGGAGTAGCGGACGCGCTCGGTGAGGGTCTGGGCGCCGTGCAGGTGGCCGAGGGCGACGTAGTCGACGCCGGTGAAGACGCCGCGGGGCACGGCGGCCACTCCGCCCACGGTGATGTCCCGTTCGCTGTCGCTCGGTTCGCCGCCGGTGACGAAGGCGTGGGCGAGGACGATGGAACGGGTGCCCGCGGGGCGGCCGGCGAGGTCGGCGCGGACCCGGTCCATGGCGGCGCCGAGCACGGCCTCGTGCCCGGCCTTCTCCACGCCGAACTCGGCGCGCACGAGGGCGGGTTCCAGGTACGGCAGTCCGTAGAAGGCCACCGGTCCGTGCGCGTCCTCCAGGACCACGGGGGTGCCGCAGCCGGCGGGGTCGGTGCGCAGGTGGACGCCCGCGCGGTCGAGGAGTCCGGAGCCGACGCCGAGGCGGCGGGCGGAGTCGTGGTTGCCGGAGATCATCACCGTGGGCACGCCGAGGCCGGCGAGCCGGTGCAGGGCGTCGTCGAACAGCTCGACGGCGGCCAGCGGCGGCACCGCCCGGTCGTACACGTCCCCCGAGACGACCACGGCGTCGACGGCCCGCTCCCGCGCGGTCGCCACGAGGTGACCGACGAACGCGGCCTGGGCGTCGAGCATGCTCACCCGGTGGAAGGACCGGCCGAGGTGCCAGTCGGATGTGTGCAGAATTCTCAAGACGCCCCTCCGACCTGCATGTCTCCCCCTACGTCACCCTGGTCCCGGTACCGAACCTGCACGGTCGGCGTTGTCGGCACCGACCACGCTTTCGCCCTCGGTACCTGGTCCGTCACGGGCCTCAGTCTGCCATCGGCAGCGGGCTCGGATGTCCGTGGATGTGCGCGGGGGGCTGGACGACGGCCTGACCGGGCCGCCCCGACACCTCCGGCGGCGGCGCCTGCGGCCGGGGGGACGCCACCCGCGACGGCGCTGCTCGCGAAGAAGCTGCACGGCGGGTGCGCGGTCCATGGCTCGCCACCGCACCTCTCGCCCTTCTCCCGGCGGCCCCGAATTCGCCCGGCCCCGACAGCCTGGCCGGGGGTCCAGGCGAAGGTCAGACCGACTGCCGGACGACGACGCGCGCGGGCAGCGGGCGGAGCGCACCGGTGCCGAGCCCGAGCGCGAGGCGGGCGCTGAGCCGGCCGTGGGCTTCGGCGTCGACGTGGACGGTGGTCAGCCCGGGGGTGGTGTAGGCGCCGTACCCGTTGTCGTCGAAGCCGATGACGGCCATGTCGTCCGGCACCCGGCGGCCGAGGTCGCGCAGGGCCATCAGGACGCGCAGGGCCACGTCGTCGTTGAATCCCGCGATCGCGGTCACCTCGGGCGCTTCGGTGAGGAACGCCTCGACGGCTTCGGCGCAGGCGGAGGGTTCGAGCGGGGTGGCGAAGGAGTCGGGTACGGGGACACCCAGGTTCCGCGCGGCGTGCCCGGTGAACTTCAGACGGGTCGCGGCGAGCGGGGATTCGGTGTCGGGCAGGGCCACGGCGACATGGGTGTGGCCGTGTTCCACCAGGTGACGCAGTTGCAGTGCGGAGTGCGCGGCGAGGCCGTCGCGCCAGCCGCCGCCGAGGTCGTCGAGTTCGCGGCCGGTGAGGTAGGTCTCGCCGAAGCGGATGACGGCGCGAGGCGCGATGGCGTCCAGGACCTGCCGGGTGGACTGCGGGGTGTGGTGGCCGTGCCGGACGAGCAGGACGTGCTCGTGTGCGGCGAGTTCGGCGTCGAGGCCCTGGATGTAGCTGTGCGAGTAGTGGCCCTCCAGGCCCGCCTCGATGTTGAGGACGACGACGCGGGACGAACCCTCGCGCAGTGCCCTGGCCACTCCGTGCGGCACGTAACCGAGTTCCCGGGCGGCCTGCTTGACCCGGTCGCGGGTGGCGGCGGAGATGGTCTGGCGGGGGTCGTCGTTGAGGACGAAACTCACCGTGGCGCGGGAGACTCCGCTGGCCGCGGCCACGTCGTTCAGCGTGACCCTGCCGGAATTGCCCATCACCCCTGCTCCGATGCGGTTCGCGCACCGCACCCCTGTGGGCCGGCGCACAGCCATTCTAGGGAACCCGGCCGCCACCGGTGCACGAGCCGACTGGCGCGCATGCCCCGGTGGTGGAACAACGCCGGACCGGTGTACGGCGACGCACCGGTCACGGCCCGCCGGAGTCCGCGTCCCCGGCGGGACGGAAACCGGACGGCCGGGACGGAAGCCGGACCGGCCGGGACGGATCACCGCCGCCCCGGGGATCACCGCTCCTGTCCACGGGGTCGTCAGGGCGGGGGCGCCTCCTTCGGAGACGCCCGTGCCACCACCGCCCCGGCCCGTCGCGGCGTGCAAGGTCACCTTGCGCGCCGCGTAGCCAAGAAGCGAACACGGAGGCTAGAACGATTTAGTTCGCGGCTGTAGCGTATCCGCCACATCGAATCGGCTTGTCCAGCACGCCGGCCGACGGCCTGCGGGCGGAGGAGGAATCTCCCGCGATGACCGACACAGCATCACCCAGGAGCATCCTCGACGTCACCGCCGGACTGGCGCGCGAGGCCGCGAGCGCCGGCCCGGCGGCCGTCGCGGCGCCCCGACCCGCCGCCGTACGGCCGTCTCCGACACTTCCCGACGACCCTCGGCAGGCATCGGCCGGACTTGCGGGACGTCCGGGCACACGGCGGCCATCGCCTACTTACTAGATCGTTCTAGCTCGGAGCCATCCGCTCGGAGCCATCCGCTCGGTGCGGCCGTGCGGGTGGCTCGGTCCGGGACCGAGCGGGCGCTGTGTCGCACCGGTCCCTCTCGGGCGCGACGCCCGTACACACCCACCATGAAAGAGAGAGCCGCATGACAACTCCCAGCCTTCAGGACGGCATCGACAAGGCCGGCTCGCCCATCGACCTGTTGTGGCGGCCGGGTGCCGAGCCGTGGACGCCCGAGGTGGTCGACCGTGAGTACGTGGGCTGGAGGCAGGAGCAGCGCGCCTGGCACGAGGGGGTCGCGCTGTTGAACCTGTCGCACCACATGTTCGACATGTGGATCGAGGGCCCGGACGCCACGCGTGTCCTCGCCGAGTACGGCGCGAACAACTTCGAGAAGTTCGCGATCGGCCAGGCCAAGCAGTACGTGCCGGTGACCCGGCACGGCCACATCGTCACGGACGGCATCCTCTCCCGCGAGGCCGAGAACACCTACGTCCTCAGCGGTGTTCCGGCGTCGCAGCACTGGGTGCGCTACCACGCGGAGAAGGCCGGTTACGACGTCGGCTTCACCACCGACCCGTCCTCCGCGTTCCGCCCCGGGGGCGGCGACCCGAAGCTGTTCCGCTATCAGATCCAGGGCCCGCTGGCGCTGGATCTGATCGGGAAGGTCTTCGGCGGCCCGGTCCCCGAGACGAAGTTCTTCCACTCCACGCCGGTCACGCTGGACGGCCGCTCCTTCAAGGCGCTGCGCCACGGCATGGCCGGTCAGGCCGGGTACGAGTTCATCGGGCCCTGGGAGCACGCCGCTCACGTGCATGAGGCGTTCCTGAAGGCCGGTGAGCCGCTCGGCCTGGTCCAGGTCGGCGCGCTGGCGTACACGACGCCCAGTGTGGAGAGCGGCTGGATACCCTCGCCGGTACCCGGTGTCTACTCCGACCCCGAGCTGGCGGAGTACCGCGCGTGGCTCCCGCTGTTCGGCATCGAGGGCAAGCGCCCGCTCAGCGGCAGCTACTTCTCCGAGGACATCGAGGACTACTACGTCTCCCCGTACGAGCTGGGCTACGGAAAGATGATCCACTTCGGACACGACTTCCACGGCCGGGACGCCCTGCTCGCCGCCCACGCGGACGACAGCCTGCGCAAGAAGATCACCCTCGTCTTCGACCCCGACGACGTGCGCCGGGTGCTGGGGGGCGGAGAGGACCCCGGTTTCGTGCTCAGCTACGCCCGCCACCGGGTGGAGACCTCCGCCGGTCTGGCCGGCGTCACCATGCAGACGGCGGCCATCGACCCGGTCGGCACGGTCCTCGCCCAGACGCTGCTCGACCCCGCCCACGCCACACCCGGCACCGAGGTGACAGTGGTCTGGGGCGAGCACCCCGGCCGAGGTACCGATCCCGAGGCCGACCTCGGGTTCCCCCGCATCCGCGCCACCGTCCGGCCCAGCCCGTTCGACCGGCACGCCCGCACCGACTACCGCCGCAACGCCTGACGGGCGCCCCCGTGGTCCTGCCGGTTCCCCACCGAGCCCGGCCGGCCGGAGGACGACGTCCCGGGCCGGCCCGGCCCCGGGCGTCCTCCCCGGCCGCCGTCGCCGGTGTGCGGGCGGCGGGACCGCCGGCGCCAGGGCGCACCCGCCTTCACTAGGAGCATCATGAACCCCCTCGGCACAGCCACCCCGGCGGTGAGTACGTCACTGCTGAAGGACTTCTCCCTGGAGATGACCGCAAAGGACGTCCCCAAGCTCGACGAGGCCGCCGGCCTCATCCCGCCGGGCACCCGCGTCAACGTCACCTTCCTCGGCAACGAGGACCTGGGGATGCGCCTGGACGCCGCGCGGGCCGTGAAGCGTCTCGGCTTCACGCCGGTGCCGCACATCTCCGCCCGGCGCCTCGAATCCCGGGCCGACTTCGAGCGGTTCCTCGCCGCGCTGCAGGCGGACGGCACCGGCGCCGACGTCTTCACCGTCGGCGGCGACCCGGCCCGGCCCGAAGGACCGTACGAGGACTCCCTCGCCCTGATCGAATCGGGCCTGCTCCCGGAGTACGGCGTCAGGCACGTCGGCATCGGCGGCTACCCGGAGGGGCACCCCACCATCGACGGTGACGTGCTGTGGGCCGCGCTGCGGGACAAGAGCGCGGCCATCGCCGCCCAGGGTCTGGACGGCAGCGTCATCACCCAGTTCGGTTTCGACGTGGACGCCGTCCTCGCCTGGATCGAGCAGGTCCGGGGCCACGGCGTCACCCTGCCGATCCGTATCGGTGTCCCCGGTCCGGCCGGGGTCAGGCGGCTGATGGCGTACGCGGCACGGTTCGGCGTCGGCACCAGTGCCTCCATCGCCAAGAAATACGGGCTGTCGCTCACCAACCTCATGGGCACCGCGGGACCGGACGCCTTCCTGCGCGCTCTCACCGAGGGCCACGACCCGGCACGGCACGGCCAGGTGAAGATCCACTTCTATACGTTCGGCGGGCTGAAGGCCACGTCCGAATGGATCGCCCGGTTCAGGAAGGAAGCTCTCGCATGACGCTCGCCCAGGCCGCCCCCGTCACCGCCGGAACGAGGAGGAAGGGGACCGGCCACCAGGCGTCGCTGATCGTCCAGGGCGCCGACGCCACCGGCATCGTCGCGGCCGTGACCTCGGTGCTCAGTACGCACGGCGCCAACATCGTCTCCCTCGACCAGTACTCCGACAACCCGCAGGGCGGCGCCTTCTTCCAGCGCACCGTCTTCGGTCTGGACGGCCTCCAGGCCGACCTGCCCGCGCTGCGTGCCGACTTCGACGAGGAACTGGTGAAACGGTACGGCCTCACCTACACGCTGCGGGACCTGTCGGTGCCCAGGCGGGCGGCGATCTTCGCCTCCAAATCGGACCACTGCCTGCTCGACCTGCTCTGGCGCCACCGCCAGGGCCAACTGCCCATCAGCATCCCGATGGTGATCTCCAACCACCCCGATGTCGCCGAGTCGGTACGGAGTTTCGGCATCCCGTTCTTTCACGTGCCGTCCATGGGCGCGGACAAGTCCGCCGCCGAGGCGGAGCACCTGCGGCTGCTCAAGGACAACGTCGACTTCGTCGTCCTCGCCCGCTACATGCAGATCCTGTCCGCCGGCTTCATCGAGGAGGCCGGCGTACCGATCATCAACATCCACCATTCCTTCCTGCCCGCGTTCATCGGCGCCGGCCCGTACGCCAAGGCCAAGGAGCGCGGAGTGAAGCTGGTGGGCGCCACCGCGCACTACGTCACCGAGGATCTGGACGAGGGTCCGATCATCGAGCAGGACGTCGTCCGGGTGAGCCACGCCGACACGGCCGCCGACCTCGCCCGGCGCGGCGCGGACGTCGAACGCGCCGTTCTCTCCCGCGCGGTGCTCTGGCACGCCGAGGACCGGGTCATCCGCAACGGCAACCACACCATCGTCTTCGCCTGACCGGCCGGCCGGACCACGGTTCAGCCACCTGTCCCGGCGGGGAAACCGCCCGGCACCGGGACAGGTGGTCTTGTCGCGCGCCGGAACACGCCACCGGGGTCGGCGGCGAACGCCGCGGCGGACGGCGCGGGTCCGCCGCGGCACTCGCCGTCGCCCCGGTCCCCGACGCCGGGCGGCACTCGCCCGTCGCCCCGGTCCACGACGCCGGGCGGCACTCGCCCGTCGACCCCGGTCCCCGACACCGCGCACCGCGGTCACGCCTGGGCGCGGCCCCGCACACAGCCCTCTCCACCGGGCGATTCGTTCACCGACAGAAAGCGGTTCGCCACCATGACAACCACGATCGACGGCGCCCGGATCGCCCGAGAGATCCGGGCCGGCGTCGCGGAACGGGTCGCCCGGCTCACGCCCGACGGACGGGTGCCCGGACTGGCGACCATCCTCGTCGGCGACGACGCGGCCAGTGCCGTGTACGTCGCCGTCAAACGGCGTGCCGTCCGCGAGGCCGGGATGCGCGACGTCCACCGCCACCTGCCCGAGGAAGCCACCCACGGTACGGTCGCGGCGGCCATCGACGAACTCGCCGCCGATCCGGACGTCTCCGGCATCCTCCTCCAACTCCCGCTGCCCGCACACCTCGACGCCGCCCCACTGATCGACCGCATCCCCGTCGCCAAGGACGTCGACGGCCTGACCACGGCCAGCGCCGGCCGCCTGGCCCGGAACGAACGCGGCCTGCGCCCCTGCACACCCAGCGGCGTCATCGAACTCCTCGACGCCGAGGGCATCGAGCTGAAGGGCGCCTGTGCCACCGTCGTCGGCTGGGGTGAACTCGTCGGCCGCCCTCTGGCCCAGTTGCTGCTGCGCCGGGGCGCCACGGTGACCGTCGCCCACGAGTTCACCGCCGACCTCGCCGCCGTCACCCGGCCCGCCGACGTCGTCGTGGCCGCCACCGGCGTCCGGGGCCTCATCGGTCCGGAACACATCAAGCCCGGCGCGACCGTCGTCGACGTCGGCATCCACCGCACCCCCGACGGCCTCACCGGCGACGTCCGCGCCGCCGAACTCGACGGGATCGCCGGCCGCATCACCCCCGTACCCGGCGGCGTGGGCCCGATGACCATCGCCATGCTCCTGGTCAACACGCTCCGGGCCGCCGAGTGGGCAGCCGGGCGTGAGGCGGTGCCCGCATAGCCGGCCTCCGTCCGGACGCCGTCGCGCCGGGGCCCTCGGTACGCGGTGGGCCCTCGGTCAGGCGTCTCCGTACGCCTCTCCGCCGAGGGTGAGGACGGCGGTGCCCGCGGTGGTGTCGGCGAGCCAGGCGCGGAAGGCGTCCACCTCGGCGTCGGGCAGGCCGATCTCGATGGTGACCTCCTCGGCGTACCGCACCTCGCGCACGGTGCGGCCGGTGGCGCGCAGGTCGTTCTCCAGCCTGCCGGCGCGCTGGTGGTCGACGGTCACGGTGGCGAGCCGGAAGCGGCGCCGGGTGAGGGTGCCGACGTGGTCCAGGGCCTCGCCGACGGCCCCTCCGTAGGCGCGGATCAGGCCGCCCGCGCCGAGTTTGACGCCGCCGTAGTAGCGGGTGACGACGGCGACGACGTACCGCATGTCGCGGCGGAGCAGCATCTGGAGCATGGGGACGCCGGCCGTTCCGCCGGGTTCGCCGTCGTCGTTGGCCTTCTGTACGGCGGCGTCGGCGCCGATGACGTACGCCCAGCAGTTGTGGGTGGCGTCCGCGTGCTCCTTGCGCACGCCCGCGATGAACTCCTGTGCCTCCCGTTCGGTGGCCGCCGGGGCCAGGGCGCACAGGAACCGCGAGCGGTTGATCTCGGTCTCGTGCACGCCCGCGCGGGCGACCGTCCGGTACTCGTCCTGCATCGGGCCAGCCTATGCGGTCGCCGTCGGGGGCCGGCCGGGGCGTCGTCCTGGGGTGGTCTTCGGTATGCCCGTCGGCCTGTCGGGGACGCGCGGCCGGCGTGTCGGGCTGCCGTGGGGCGGGGTGGCGGGCGAGGTGGGCGTGTCGGCGGCGTGTCGGGGTTCCGTGAGGCGTGCGATGTGCGGGGTCGGCGTGTCGGGCCGGCCGGGGAGCCGGGCCGGGCACCCGGGCCGGTCAGACGGAGCCGAGTTCGCTGACGAGGTCCAGGCCGAGGAAGCGGTCCGTGTGGGCGTAGGTCTCGAAGCGCGCGCCGTCGGGGAGGTCCGGGTCGGTCTCCACCTGGCGCAGGACGTCCAGGACACCGGGGGCGTCGAGGTCGTCCTCCCAGGCTCCCCGCAGTCGGTCGCGTACGGGGCCGGGGATCGGGCGGGAGGGCTGCCGGGCCCAGTTGGCGACCGCGCGGCGCCAGCGCTTCAGGGTGTCGCGGGCGTCGTCGAGGGCGGCGTCGTCGAGCGCCACGCGCGCGTGGTGGTGGTGTGCGAGCAGCGCGAGCCGGACGACGGACGGCTCGGCGGAGCCGAGGAGGACGAGGTCGTCGGAGGCGACCGGGGCGACCGCGACCGTCGGCGCGTCCGGGAGCGGCTCACCCTCGCGGACGATGTGGAGGGTGCGGGCGACGGCGGCCGGGTCGGGGGCGGGCTCCCGGGCGGGCTCGAAGGGCCGGACGCCGAGGGCCGCCGCGTCGGCCCGGGTGTCGGCACCCGCCTCGGGGCCGGTCAGCAGGGACCACACCGGCGTGGCGTCCAGCTCCAGGGCGCGCACCAGCAGGTCCGCGACGAGCAGGACCCGCAACTGGGTGGCGTCCCGGCGCACGGCGTGCGCCTCGACCCGCGCCGGTCCCCTGCGGGTGGACGTGGCGGGAAGCGGCTCTCCGGTCCGGGCGTCGATGATGCGCAGCACGGGCCGAGCGTAGGCCGACCGCCGCCGGGCCGCACGGCGAACGCGCGCACCCGGCGGAGCGGGAGCGGCGGGAGCGGCGGACACCGGCCACGCCCTCGGAACACCCGACACGCGCGGCCGGCCCCGAACGCCCCCGCCGTTCCCCTACGCCCCCAGGCGCGGGATCTCGATAGCGGGGCAGCGGTCCATCACCATGTCCAGGCCCGCTTCCCGGGTCCGCGCGTAGGCCGCCTCGTCGACGACGCCGAGCTGGAACCAGACCGCCTCGGCGCCCTTGGCCACCGCCTCGTCGGCGACCTCACCGGCCAGTTCGCTGTTGACGAAGACGTCGACGACGTCCACGGCGAAGGGGATGTCCGCGAGGGACGCGTACCCCTGCTCGCCGTGCACGGTCTCCGCCTTGGGGTGGACCGGCACGACGCGCTTGCCGAAGCGCTGGAGCACCTCGGCGACGCCGTACGCCGCGCGCTGCCGGTTGGACGACAGGCCCACCACGGCCCAGGTGTCGCCCCGTTCGGTGAGAATCCTGCGGACCGTCGCCTCGTCGCCGTACACCGGTGGCCTCCTCGGGTTCGTGGACGGGGCGTGTGCCCCGCCGTCTCGTCAACGGACCGCGCGCCTGCGGGATTCCCGCGGCGCGGGGTACCGGGTCAGTCGTGCGCCGGCCGGCCGGCGATCCGGTGGTCGGCCACGTTCAGCGCCTCGGTGATCAGGCGGCGCAGGTGTCCGTCGCGCAGCGAGTAGACCACCCGGCGCCCTTCCTTCCGGGTGTCCACGAGGCCGGCCAGCCGCAGCCGCGCCAGGTGCTGGCTGACCGCGGGCCGGGCCGCTCCGCACGCCTCGGTGAGGGTGGTGACGTCGGCCTCGCCGCCGGTCAGGGCGTGCAGCAGGGTCAGCCGGGTGCGGTCGCCGAGCAGGGCGAGGAGTTCGGCGGCGAGCGCCACCTGTTCCTCGCCCGGCGTGCGCGGGTGCGCATCGTGCGCAGTTGACAGGTGCGTGCGTGCGCTCATACGCACATAATGGCCCCGTGGGCGTCCGGCGTCCACCCATCGCACCGGCACACCGGAAGGGGCACCCCATGAGCGACCCGCACCGGCACCACGACGACGGCCATCCCGCACACCCCCACCCCCACCCCCACTCCCCCGTTCACGCCCACGGCCATGACCACGACGCCCACAACCACAACCATGACCGTGACCACGGCCATGACCACGGCCACCACCCCTCCGGCCGCCTGCGCCGGCTCCTCACCCTGCACTCCCACACGGGCGGCGACCGCCTGGACCCCGCCCTGGAATCCTCGGCGCGGGGGCTGCGCGCGCTGTGGGTGTCGCTGGCCGTGCTCGGCGCGACGGCGCTCGCGCAGGCGGTCGTGGTGGTGGTCTCCGGGTCGGTGGCGCTGCTCGGCGACACCGTGCACAACACGGCGGACGCGCTCACCGCGCTGCCGCTGGCGCTCGCCTTCGTGCTCGGCCGCCGCGCGGCGACCCGGCGTTTCACCTACGGGTACGGGCGGGCGGAGGACCTGGCGGGTGTCGTGATCGTCCTCGCCATCGCCGCGTCCGCGCTGCTCGCGGGGTGGGCGGCGGTGGACCGGCTGCTGGACCCGCGCCCGGTGCAGCACCTGCCCGCGGTGGCGGCGGCGGCCGTGGTCGGCTTCGCCGGCAACGAGTGGGTGGCCCGTCACCGTATCCGCGTGGGCCGGTCGATCGGCTCGGCCGCGCTGGTCGCCGACGGCCTGCACGCGCGTACCGACGGATTCACGTCGCTGGCCGTGCTGCTGGGCGCCGGAGGCGCGGCGCTGGGGTGGCGGTACGCCGACCCGGTGGTGGGGCTGGCGATCACCGCCGCGATCGTGCTGGTGCTGCGGGACGCGGCGCGCGAGGTGTTCCGGCGCCTGATGGACGCCGTCGACCCGGCCCTCGTCGACCGCGCCGAACAGGCGCTCCGTACGGTCCCCGGCGTGCACGGGGTGGGTGAGCTGCGGCTGCGCTGGATCGGGCACCGGCTGCGCGCCGAGGTGGCGGTCGTGGTGGACGGCGAGGCCACGGTGCGCGAGGCCCATGACGTCGCCGTCGCCGCCGAACACGCCCTGCTGCACGCCGTACCCCGGCTCACCGCGGCCCTGGTCCACGCCGACCCGGCGCCCGCGGCGGGCGAGGCCGATCCGCATCTGGCACTCGCCCACCACGGCGTGGCGTGAGCGTCAGGCGACGCCCAGGCCCTCCAAGACGACGGCGCCCGGCAGTTCGGCGAGCGCCTTGCCGGGCACGAGCAGCTTGCCGCGCCGCCGTCCGCTGCCGACGAGGACGTAGGGCAGGTCGACGACGGCCGGGTCGACCAGGAGCGGCCAGTCGCGGGGCAGGCCGATGGGGGTGATGCCCCCGTACTCCATGCCGGTCTCGCCGGTCGCCGTGTCCATGGAGGCGAACGACGCCTTGCGGGCGCCGAGATGGCGGCGGACGACGCCGTTGACGTCGACGCGGGTGGTGGAGAGCACGAGGCACGCGGCGAGGGTGGCGGCGCCGCCGCGCTTGGCGGAGACCACCACGCAGTTCGCGGACGACCGGAGGAGGCCGGCTCCGTAGTGCTCGACGAAGACGGCGGTGTCGGCCCACTCCGGATCGGTGTCGACGTAGACGATCCGGTCGGCGGGGACGGCACCGCTCCAGTGGCGTACGGCGTCGGCGACCGGGGTGGTCAGCGTGTCGAGGCAGTCCGGGGCGGGGGTGGCGCTGTCGAAGTCGCCGAGGGGTGCGTCCATGGCGGCACGCTAACAACCCCGGGCGCCTGCACGGGCGTCCGTCTCAGCGGACGGGCGGGACGGAGACCGCCATGATCATCCGCACCGGCTCGGGCCCCTCGTTCCCGTACGTGTGCGGGGAGTCGGCGCCGAAGGAGGCGCTGGCCCCTTCGGGGACGCGGTGCGGTACGCCGTCGAGGGTGAGGGTGAGTTCGCCGGCCGTGACGTGCACGAGTTCGACCGTGCCGGCGGGGTGCGGGTCGGAGGGGCTGCTCTCGCCCGGCATGAGCCGCCAGTCCCACATCTCCAGCGGTCCGGGGGCCTCGGCGCCCGCGAGCAGCCGGCTGTAGCTGCCGGCCTCGGTGTCCCAGAGCCGTACGGCCTGACCCGCGGGGACGATGCGGACGGTGGGACCTTGTTCGTAGTCGAGCAGGGTGGTGACGCTGACGCCGAGGGCGTCGCCGATCTTGACGACGGTGCCGAGGCTGGGGTTGGTGCGCGCCTGCTCGATCTGGATGAGCATGCCGCGGCTGACACCCGCCCGCGCGGCGAGCGCCTCCAGGGTGAAACCGCGCTCGGTGCGCCAGCGCTTCACGTTGCGGGCCAGGGACTGGGTCAGCAGATCGAGGTCCGACACATTCCGTCCAGTGTGGTGGATGACTCGGTCCACTCTACTGATCTACGCCCGCCCCTTCCGCCCCGCACCGGGACGACGGTTCGGCCGGGACACGGCATCGGCGTGCCCGTCGGCCCGGGGAGCGGCCCGGCTTCGGGCGAACCGGCGAGGGGCGGGGCGCTTGCGTTCTAGGCTGAGCGCACACCGCCGCCTCTGGGGAAACGGGAGTCTCATGCGCGTCTTCGTCGCCGGTGCCACCGGCGCGGTCGGCAGTCGGCTCGTGCCGCTGCTGGTCGCGGCCGGGCACGAGGTCACCGGGATCTCACGGACCCGGGCGGGGGCCGAGCGGATCGGCGGCCTCGGCGCGACGGGGGTGCGGGCGGACGTGCTCGACGCGGACGCGGTGCGGCGCGCGGTCCTGGCGGCGGCACCGGAGGCGGTGGTCCACCAGCTCACCGATCTCTCCGGCGCGGACGGAGCCGCCAACGGCCGGATACGCCGCGAGGGCACCCGGCACCTGGTGGACGCCGCGAAGGAAGCCGGGGTGCGCCGGATCGTCGCGCAGTCGATCTCCTGGGCGTACGCGCCGGGCGAGGCTCCGGCCGCGGAGGCGGTACCGCTCGACGACACCGCCGACCAGCCGCGCGCCGGGATGGTGGCCGCCGTCCGGGCCCTGGAGGAGACGGTCGCCGAGGTGGAGACGGCGGTCGTGCTGCGCTACGGCCTGCTGTACGGGCCCGGTACCTGGTACGCGCCCGGCGGTGCCGTCGCCGCGGCCCTGGCGGGCGACCCGTCGGTGCCCTTCCTGGGGAGCACCGTGGCGAACGACGCGGTGAGTTCCTTCGTCCACGTCGCCGACGCGGCGGGCGCGGCGCTGGCCGCGCTCGACTGGCCGGGCGGTCCGGTCAACATCGTGGACGACGAACCCGCCCCCGCCCGCGTGTGGCTTCCGGCGCTGGCCGAGGCGCTCGGCGTACCCGCGCCGGGCCCGGTCACGGGGCGGCAGGAGTGGCAGCGCGGCGCCCTCAACGCGCTGGCCCGCGGCCGGGGTTGGCGGCCCGGGTGGCCGACCTGGCGGACCGGTTTCGCCGCCCGGCGCGAGACCGCGTGAGTTCTCCGGAGCCCCGGCGCGCAGGTGCTCGGCGTGGGCGGACGCCACGAGACCGGCGTGCCGCCCCACGCCCCTCGCCGCCGGAGGCTGGACCGCGCGCCGCTCCTCAGCCCTCCGTCTCCAGTTCCGGGAGCCGGGCCGGGGGCGGGTCGGACAGGGTGGCCAGGTGGGCGACGGCTTCGTCGTCCAGCGCTGACAGGGCGCGCAGTTGGTCCGGGGTGGCGTCCTCGGGTATCGGCACCGGGGCCGGGGTGCGCAGGGGCGGCTGCCAGCCCTCGGCGGAGGTCCAGCGGCGGACGACCCGGGCCGGCGCCCCCGCGACCACGGCGTGGTCGGGCACCGTGCCGCGGACCACGGCGCCGGCGGCCACCACCACGTTCCGCCCGATCCGCGCACCGGGCAGGACGACCGCGCCGGTGCCGATCCAGCAGCCGGGGCCGATCTCCACCGGCTCCATGCGCGGCCACTGCTTGCCGATGGGCTGGTGGGGGTCGTCGTAGGAGTGGTTGGTCGAGGTGACGTAGACGTACGGGCCGACGTAGCAGTCGCTGCCGATGATGACCGTGGTGTCCGCGATGACGTGACTGCCGCGGCCGAGGACGACGCCGTCCCCGATGCGCAGGATGGGGTCGGGGCCGAGGTCCAGGTCGGGCATGAGCCCGGCGGTCAGGGTGACCTGCTCGCCGATGATGCAGTGGGCGCCGATCTCGATCCAGGGCTCGCCGAAGACCGTGCCGAGCGGGAAGGCTAGCCGGGTGCCGGTGCCCAGGGCGCGGAACCGGAACCGCCCGGGGCGGGCGGCGGTGACGGAGCCGGTGCGCTGCGCCCACGCCCAGCCGGCGTGCACGGCCCGCTGCGCGAGTCGGCCGGCCCGGGACGAGAACGTGTTCTTGCGCTTCGGCACCCGCTCACCGTAGTCCGCGGGCGGTGCGGGGGCGGCGCCGGAGCTCTGTGATCTTCACCCCACCCGGTGGCGTACCGTGCCGTACATCACCGGACCAGGAGGCGAAGATGGAGCGTACGGCGCTGATCACGGGCATCGGCGGCAGGCACCCCGAGGTGGACGGGGAGGCGTTCGTCGCCCCCACCGCCTCGGTCGTCGGGGACGTGGCCCTGCGGGCCGGCGCGAGCGTCTGGTACGGGGCGGTGCTCCGCGGCGACGTCGAGCGGATCACCGTCGGGGAGAGCAGCAACGTCCAGGACAACTGCACGCTCCACGCCGACCCGGGCTTCCCCGTCACGGTCGGCGCCCGCGTCTCCGTCGGGCACAACGCGGTCGTGCACGGCGCGACGGTCGAGGACGACTGCCTCATCGGCATGGGCGCCACCGTCCTCAACGGCGCCGTGATCGGCGCGGGCTCGCTGGTCGCCGCGCAGGCGCTGGTGCCGCAGGGCATGCGGGTGCCGCCGGGTTCGCTGGTCGCGGGGGTGCCGGCGAAGGTGCGCCGGGAGCTGACCGGGGAGGAGCGCCAGGGCATCACCCTCAACGGGACGATGTACGCGGAGCTGGCGAAGGCCCACCGCGAGGTGCACGAGGGGGCCGGGGGCGGCGACGCCGGGGCGTGAGGCGGGCGCGAACGTGAGGCGGCGCGGGGCGCGGACGCGAGCGTGAGGCGGGCGCGGGCGCGAGGCGGGGTGCGGACGCGAGCGTGAAGCGGCGTGCGGGCGCGAGGCGGGGTGCGGACGCGAGCGTGAAGCGGCGTGCGGGCGCGAGGCGGGGTGCGGACGCGAGCGTGAAGCGGCGTGCGGGCGCGAGGCGGGGTGCGGCCCGGCCCCTTGTCCGGCCGGCGAAGCCCGGGAGCCCCCGGCGCTCGGCCGGGTCAGCCGGTCTCGGGGCCCTGAGGCCCTGAGGCCCCGTCCTCAGTCGGAGGAGGCGACCTTCTCGCCGCCGGCCGCCGGCTCGGGCTCGGCCTGCCGTTCCGCCGCTGCCGTCGCCTCCCGGTCGGCCGCGGCGCGCTGGGCCTTGCGCTTGACGAGCAGCATCGAGCCGACGCCGACGAGCACGGCCGCCACCAGTCCCAGCCACGAGAAGCGCTTGAGCCAGGACTCGGCGACCACACCGAGGTAGTAGATGACGGCCGTGGTGCCGCCCGCCCAGAGGATGCCGCCGAAGACGTTGGCGATGAAGAACTTCCAGTAGGGCATGCGCAGCACGCCCGCCAGCGGGCCCGCGAAGATGCGCAGCAGGGCGACGAACCGGCCGAAGAACACGGCCCACATGCCCCACCGGTCGAAGGACGCTTCGGCGGTGGCGATGTGCCCCTCACCGAAGTGTCTGGGGAACTTCCGGCCCAGCCAGGCCAGCAGCGGCCGTCCGCCCCGGCGGCCGATGGCGTAGCCGATCGAGTCGCCGACGACCGCGCCGACGGTGGCGCAGGTGCCGAGGACCACGGGGTCGATGCCGCCGTGCTGGGAGGAGAGCAGGGCGGCCGAGACGAGGACGATCTCACCCGGCAGCGGGATACCGAGGCTCTCCAGGCCGATGACGACGCCGACCACCGCGTAGACGGCCGCCGCGGGCACCGTGTCGAGCCACTCCTGGACGTGCAACGCCGCTTCCTCCGCTTCGCGTCCCTGCTGATTCCCGGGTGCGCCGCGACCGCGGCGCACCCGGGAAGCCTACCGGGTCGCGGGAGTGTCGCCCCCGGGCGGGCGCGGGAGGGGCGGCCGGTGTTCAGCCGTTGGGCCGCAGCGTCCAGACGACGGTGACCTCGCCGGTGACCGCGCCGTCCTCGCGCTGGATGGTCACGCCGACGGGGAACTCGGGGCGGTTGCCGGCGTCCAGTTCGGCGACCACGTCGGCGGCCGGGCGGCCCAGGGTGGCGGTCGCGGTGACCGGGCCCAGCGCGATCTTCCTGAACGCGATCTCGGCGTGCACCGGCAGCGGCACGGCGCGTGAGAGCTGGTCGCCGAAGGCGGCGAGGACGACGGCGCCGCTGGCGGACTCGGCCAGCGTGAACATGGCTCCGGCGTGCGGTCCCCCGACGTGGTTGTGGTACTCGCTCTGGTCCGGAAGGCGCAGGACGGCCTTGTCCGCGGTGGTCTCCAGGTAGGCGAGGTTCAGGGTCCGGACCATCGGCACGGTGGCGGCGAGCAGCTCGCCGACCGACATCTCGTCTGCGCTCATGCCCGCATGTTACCCACGAGTAGATCGCGGGAGCCAGAGCCACCGGACGATCGTCCGCCGAGGAACCCGGGAGGCCGGGGCCGCACGTGGCCGAAACGCGACGGTGCGGGCAGGCGGCGGGGGGGGGCGTCCGGGTGGCCGGAACGGTGGGGCGTCCGGGGCGGACCGCCCCGTTTCGGTACGTCCCTGACAAGACCCGGTGACCGAATCGTGTCCTGGGCCGCACTAGGGTGACTGCTCATGTGGCCAGGACAGCAGCCGCCCGGGGGCGAGCAGAACCCGCAGGGGAACAACCCGTACCAGCAGCCGGGGTACCAGCAGCCGAATCCGTATCAGCAGCCGGGATACCCACAGCCCGGACCGTACGGGCAGCAGCCGCAGTGGGGTGCTCCGACGGTGCCGGGGGCCCCGCTTCCCGGGGGCGGGGACGGCGGCGGCAACCGGACGAAGCTGGTCGCCATCGTCGCGGCGCTCGCCGTGGTGGTGACGGCCGGGGTGACCGGTTTCCTGGTGCTCGGCGGTGACAAGGACGACACGGCGGACGGCAAGGACGCCCAGCCCGGCACCAGCGCGTCCGCGAGCGGGTCGGCGTCCCCGGAGGCCGAGCCGAGCGGCTCCGGCTCCGACGACAACCCGCGCGGCGACGGGGAGCTGGAGGCGACCGTGCCGGGCTGGAAGGTCGTCGCCAACCCGCGTTTCGGCACCATGTTCGACGTCCCCGCCGACTGGGAGATCGAGAAGCCCGGCACCAGCGTCGGCTTCGAGTGGGAGGAGGAGGACGGCACGCTCGACCGCACCAGTGTCACCGCGCCGGCCTACCTCAAGTCCGAGTGGTGCACCTCCGACGACGACAAGGACGGCCGCAAGGAGACCACGGCCCTCGCCACCGCCGGCACGCGCGGGGAGAACGGTGCCAAGGACACGGACATGGCGGCCGAGACCCGCGTCCCGTGGTGGATCTTCGGCGGCTACACCCAGCCCGACAAGAAGAGCGTGAAGCACGACAAGCCGAAGGCGTACACCACGGCCTCCGGCATCAAGGGCAGCGTCGCCACCGCCTACTCCGAGGGCACGCCCCAGAAGGGGAAGTGCGACAGCGAGGGCAAGGCGATCACCTTCGCCTTCAAGAACGGCGCGGGCGACTTCGTCACCTGGAACCTGTACGGCGCCAAGGGCGTCAAGGACGAGATCCCGGAGGAGACGGTGCAGAAGATCCTGAGCACCGTGCGCCTCACCGAGGAACTCCCGACCGGCACCTGACCGGCCCCCGGCGCACCGAGGAGGCCCGGCGGTCAGCCGATGCCGAACGCTCCGGCGGGCGGCTCGGGCGACGGCCGGGCCTCCTCGTCCGGCACCGGCCGCGCGTCGCCGATGAACTTCCGCAGGGCGGCCCCGTGCTCGACCCGGGCCGGGAACGCGTCGGCGGCGGTGCGCCGGGCCAGCGCCCCCGTGTCGAGCGGGCGGTGCGAGGCGAGCAGGATCATGTTGCCGAACCGGCGCCCGCGCAGCACGCCCGGTTCGGCGATGAGCGCCAGTTCCGGAAAGAGCGCGGCGAACCCGGCGAGCTGCGAGCGCAGGAAGCCGAAGGGCGCCCCGTCGGCCAGGTTGGCCGCGTAGACGCCGTCGGCCCGCAGCACGCGTTCGGCCTCACGCGCGTAACCGGCGGTGGCCAGATGGGCCGGTACCCGCGAGCCGCCGAAGACGTCCGCGACCAGCACGTCGGCCGAGTCGGCGGGCGCGGCCTCCAGCCAGGCGCGGGCGTCGGCGGCGTGGGTGGCGATGCCCGCGCCGTCCGGCAGCGGCAGGTGCTCGGCGACCAGCTCCAGCAGGCCCCGGTCGGCCTCCACGACGTCCTGCCGGGAGCCCGGCCGGGTCACGGCCACGTACCGGGGCAGGGTGAGCGCTCCCCCGCCGAGGTGCACCACGTCCAGCGGCTGTCCCGGCCCGGCGGCGGTGTCGAGGACGTGCCCGAGCCGCTGCGTGTACTCGAACTCCAGGTGCGCGGGGTCGTCCAGGTCCACGTAGGACTGCACCGCCCCGTCGACGGTGAGCAGCCAGGCCCGGCGGCGGTCGACGTCGGGCAGGAGCTTGGCGGTGCCGTGGTCGACGGCGCGGACGACGGGCAGGGACTCGTTCACGCGCCCATTGTGCCGGGGTGCGCGGCCCGCCCGGCCACTGCTCCGTCACGTCGCCGAGACGCACCCGACGGCGATCAGTCATACGAGTCGGTTACTGTCGCCGAATGCTCGATGCCCACACCCGCTCTGGGGGCACCGTCACGGCGTCTCCCCGCGCCGCCGCACCGGAACTCGCCGTCGCCGCCGGGCGTCCGGCCGGGCCCGCCGGCTTCGCCGCCCGGGTGACGAGAGCCGTGCTCTCCCCCTGGTCCCGTCTGGCGCTGCTGGTGGTGCTGCTCACCGCGGCGGCCTCGGCGATGCTGGTGTTCCAGCCGCAGCGGATGCTGACCGACGGCCGGGAGCCGCAGCTCGGCGGTGCGGCGGCGGCGCTCGCGTACGCGCTGGCGTACGGGCTGTGCACCGTCGCCTTCGTGCCGCGCCCGCTGCTGAACCTCGCCGCCGGCGCCCTGTTCGGCTCCTCGGTGGGTCTCTCCTCGGCGCTCGCGGGCACGGTGCTCGGGGCCGGGCTCGCCTTCTGCCTCGGCCGGGCGCTGGGCCAGGACGCGCTGCGTCCGCTGCTGCGCGGCAGATGGCTGAAGGCCGCGGACGGGCAGCTCAGCCGGCACGGCTTCCGCTCGATGCTGGCGGCGCGGCTCTTCCCGGGGGTGCCGTTCGCCGCCGCCAACTACTGCGCGGCCGTCTCCCGTATGGGCCTGGTGCCCTTCCTGCTGGCCACGGCGGTGGGCTCGGTGCCCAACACGGCCGCCTACGCCGTCGCCGGGGCCCGTGCCTCGACGCCGGGGTCGCCCGCCTTCCTGATCGCGCTGGCCGTGATCGCGCTGCCCGCGCTGGCGGGCGGGGTGGTGGCCTGGCGCAGGCGCCACCGGCTGCCCGGCGCCTGACGCCACACCCGGGCGAGGCCCCCGGCGCACCACGGGCCGTCCCGGTGCGGGTCGGGCGTGGCGTGACACCGCCCCTGGTGGGGCGGGCGGGACAGCGGTACAGGCCCGATCTTCCCTGTCACCTTCTGGTCACTTTGGGGCGCTACGCTGCCCCACGACACGCTCGGCCGCGATCACCGCATACGCCGGACAGGTGTGTCCATCGACCGTTCCGCGATCGGCACTTGGACTCCACAACCTCATGTCTTGGTTTGAATCCCTCATCCTCGGACTCGTCCAGGGGCTGACCGAGTTCCTCCCCGTCTCCTCCAGCGCCCACCTGCGGCTGACGGCGGCGTTCTCCGGATGGCACGACCCCGGGGCGGCCTTCACGGCGATCACGCAGATCGGCACGGAGGCCGCCGTCCTCATCTACTTCCGCAAGGACATCGGCCGCATCCTCTCCGCCTGGACCCGCTCGTTCACCAGCAAGGAGATGCGTCACGACCCGGACGCGCGGATGGGCTGGCTCGTCATCGTGGGCTCCATCCCGATCGGTGTCCTCGGCCTGACGCTCAAGGACCAGATCGAGGGGCCGTTCCGGGACCTGCGGATCACCGCGACGATGCTGATCGTCGTCGGTGTGATCATCGGCGTCGCGGACCGGATGGCGGCGCGCGACGAGAGCGGCGGCCGGCACCGCGCGCCCAAGCAGCGCAAGGAACTGTCGGACCTGGGCGTCCGCGACGGCCTGATCTACGGACTCTGCCAGGCGATGGCCCTCATCCCCGGCGTCTCCCGCTCCGGCGCGACCATCAGCGGCGGCCTGTTCATGGGCTACCGGCGCGAGGCCGCGGCCCGCTACTCCTTCCTGCTGGCGATCCCGGCGGTGCTCGCCTCCGGCCTGTTCGAGCTCAAGGACGCCATGGAGAGCGACCACGTCTCCTGGGGACCGACGATCTTCGCCACGGTCATCGCCTTCGCCAGCGGATACGCGGTCATCGCCTGGTTCATGCGCTACATCTCCACCAAGAGCTTCATGCCGTTCGTCTGGTACCGGATCGTCCTCGGCATTCTGATCATCATCCTGGTCACGGCGGGGGTGCTCAGCCCGCACGCGGCGGAGTCCGCGGGCTGACACGGGGGCGCGTAGCCGTCCGGTAGCGGAGTGTCAGTGCTTGCCCCTAGGCTTGTCCGCATGTCCCCCGATTCCGTGGCCCCTGGTTCCGTGCGCTCCGCCGCGGAGCTGAACGATCAGATCCGCGCCCTGTGGCGGCGTGCGGGCGGGTCCCTCTCCGCCCACGAGCGCGTGGAGTACGAGTTGCTGGTGGTCGAGTGGGCGGCGGCGATACGCGGCGAGGTCGTCGAGGCGGCCTGACCCGGCCCGGGGCACGGGGCCCCGGCTCGCGGCCTCACCCGCGCCGGCTCGTGCCCTCGCCCGCGCCGGCGCCCCGCCGTCGTACGCCCGTCGGCCGGTTCGCCGTACGACCGCCGCCGCGCCGCGGCTCCCGCCCCGCGCCCGCCCCGCTCGCACGCCGCTCCCGACGGTCCGTCAGCGGCCACCCGCCACCCGGAGCACCGTGCCCGTCGTGTAGGACGCCTCGCGCGACATCAGCCACGCGATCGCCGCCGCGATCTCCTCCGCCCGCCCCGCACGCCGCAGCGGAACGCCCGGCGCCATCCGCGCGGGCCGCTCCGGATCGCCCATGGCCGCGTGCATGTCGGTGTCGACGAGGCCCGGGGCGACCGCGTTGACCCGCACGCCGTCCGGGCCGAGTTCCTTGGCGAGGCCGAGGGTGAGGGCGTCGACGGCGGCCTTGGTCGCGGCGTAGTGGACGTACTCGCCGGGGCTGCCGAGGGTCGCGGCGCCCGAGGAGACGTTGACGATCACGCCGCTCCCCCGGGCCGTCATGAGCCGCGCCGCCCGCCGCGCGCACAGCAGCACGCCGAACAGGTTGACGTCCACGACCCGGCGCAGGGTGTCGGTGCCCGTGTCGGCGAGGCGGCCCAGCGGACCGGTGACGGCGGCGTTGTTGACCAGGCCGGTCACCGGGCCGAGCCGTTCCTCCGCCAGGTCGAAGAGCCGCTCGACATCGGCCTCCGCGGAGGTGTCCGCCCGTACCGCGAGCGCGCGTCCGCCGGCCTCGGCCACGGCGGCCACGACCGCGTCGGCCGCCGCCGCGTCCCGGACGTAGCCGACCGCGACGTCGTGTCCGTCGGCCGCGAGACGACGGCAGGTCGCGGCGCCGATCCCGCGGCTGCCGCCGGTGACCACCGTGACGGGACGTGCCATGTCCGACCTCCACACCGGTTGGGGACGGGCGGCGTCCGCAGACCCGGGAGCGCTCCACCGTCACATTTGATCGATCATCGATCGCCGTCGCTCACCCTAGAGGCGCCCGGCCGGACTCCGCCACCACGCGACGCCTTCCGGCCACCGGCAGCCCGCCCTCCCCGGGCCGAGGTGCCCGCGACGCGCGGATATGCGCGATGGCGATTGCTGGATAGAGTCGTCTGGCTACACCTGGTTGTGGGGACAACCGGAGCGCCTTGGGGAGGGCCAGCAACAACATGAGTCGTCGCTCTACGGGTTTCGTCGGCGTCTGGGCCGAAGCGCAGCGGCAGCAGCAGCGCCAGCAGGAGGCCGAGGCCAGACGGCACCGGCAGGAGGCCCAGCAGGCGCGGGCCTACCAGCGCCGGGCCGCGCAGACCCACCGGGAGTACCGGCAGGCGGAGGCGGTGCGCCGCACCGAGGCCCTGGACGCGCGGGCCGACGCGCTGCGCGGTCTCCTCGCCGCGGGATGCCGGGCCCCCGCCTTCAGGGCCGCCTCCCTGCTGCGGCCCGAGACGGTCCAGCCCTTCGCCCCCGGTCCGCTGGCCCAGCCGGTGCCGCTGCCGGACATCCGCCACTACCAGGCGCAGAGCGGCTGGACGGCCGGCCGCCGGGCCCAGGCGCAGGCCGAGGCCCAGGCCCGTTTCGAGAGGGACCGGCGGGCGGCCCAGGACGCGGAGGCCCGGCGTCTGCGGCAGCTTGCCGCCTACGAGCGCGAGCACCGGCAGCGCACCGACGCCCAGCTCGCCGAGGTCCGGCGGCACAACGCCGGGGTCACCGCCGTGACCGAGGGCGTGCGGCGCGGGGACCCCGACGCCGTCGTCGAGTTCTTCTCCGCCGCGCTCTACGCGTCGACCTCCTGGCCGGAGGAGTTCCCCCGCCGGGTCGCCGCCGCCTACGACCCGGCCGCGCGCCAGCTCGTCCTCGACTGGGAGCTGCCCGCCTACGAGATCGTGCCCGAGGCCAAGGCGGTGCGGTACATGTACGGCACCGACCAGTTCAAGGAGACCGCCCGGCCGGTGACGCAGCGCCGCGCCCTGTACCGGGAGGTCCTCGCCCAGTGCGTGCTGCTGGTCCTGCACGAGCTGTTCGCGGCCGACGAGGCCGGCGCGCTGGAGTCGGTGGCCCTCAACGGCTTCGTCGACGGCCACGACCCGACGACCGGCCGGCCCGACCACATCGTCCTCGCCACCGTCATGGCGCGGCGCTCCGCCTTCCGGGAACTGCACCTGGCCCAGGTGGACCCGTGCAGTTGCCTCTCCGACGCGCTGCGGGGCCAGCTCTCGGCCCGCCCCGACCAGCTCACCCAGGTGCGACCGGGCCGGCGGCCCGGTGACGTGGGCCACCGCGTCGTCGCGCACGGCGGCGAGGAGGAGCCGGATCTGTACGCGATGGACCCCATCGCCTTCGAGCACCTGGTGGCCGCGTTGTTCGAGGCGATGGGGATGCAGGCGGTGACGACCCAGCGCTCCCACGACGGCGGGGTGGACGTGCGGGCGCTCGACCCGGCGCCGATACGCGGCGGCGAGATCGTCGTCCAGGTGAAGCGGTACCGCGCCACGGTGCCGCCCACCGCGGTCCGCGACCTGTACGGGACGGTGCAGGACGCCGGTGCCAACAAGGGCGTCCTCGTGACCACGTCGGGGTTCGGACCCGGCTCGCACACCTTCGCCAACGGCAAGCCGCTGGAGCTGATCTCCGGCGCCCAGCTCGTCGACCTGCTGCACCGCCACGGGCTGCGCGGACGGCTCGGCGGCACGGACGACACGGCCCCGGCAGCGGCCTCGGCCTCGGCGCCGGGCGCGGACGACACGGAGCTGCCGGACGCGTACAACGTGCTGGGCATGTCGTGGTCCGGGAGTGTCGCCCTGGACGTGTGCGCGCTGGTCTGCCGGGGCAACCGCGTCCTCGGCGACGACCACTTCGTCTTCTACAACAACCCGCGCACGCCCGACGGCACGGTGCGCGCCCTGCCCGCCACCGCGCCGGACAAGGCGGCGGTCTGCGTCTCCTTCGACACGCTGCCGGCGGAGGCGGACCGGCTGGTGCTGGTGGCCGCGATCGATCCCGAGGCCGACCCGGACGCCGACCTGGCCGGTTTCACCGACGCCCGCATCCGGCTGCTCGATCCGCGACTGGCCGAGCTGGGCACGCTGGAGGTCTCCGACGGGCGCCCCGGCGAGACCGCGCTGGTCCTCGGCTCGTTCCGCCGCCGGGCCGGCGGCGACTGGGACTTCGTCCTCGGCGGCAAGGGCTACCGGGGCGGTCTGGAGGAACTCGTCGTGGACTTCGGCGTCGAGGTGGAGTAGCCCGCCCGGGGCCGGGCCGGAGTGTCGTCCGGCCGGGCCGGTTCGTACCGGAGTGCCGACCGGCCGGGCCGGTTCGTACCGGCGTCCGGGTCCGGTCCGCTCCGGTCCGGAGCGCGGGGGCGTCCGGCCGGGCGGTTCGCGCCGGCGTCCGGGTCCGGTCCGGTCCGGGGCGCGGGGGCGTCCGGCCGGGTGGGTTCGTGCCGTGGGCGCACGCCGGGCGCACTACGGTGTAGGAAGGCCCCATGAGAACGTCCGGCCCCTCCTCCGCCTCCCCGTGGCGCCGCCCGGCCGCCGCCGTGCTCGCCGGTGCCCTGCCGGTGCTCGCCTTCCCGGCGCCGGGCCTGTGGTGGTGGGCGTGGGTGACCCTGGTGCCGTGGCTGCTGCTGGTCCGGTCCGCGCCGGACGGCCGGGCGGCGGCCCGGGAGGGCTGGCTCGGCGGATTCGCGTTCATGCTGGCCATGCACCACTGGCTGCTGCCCAGCCTGCACGTGTTCACCTTCGTCATCGCCGCGCTGCTCGGCGCGCTGTGGGCGCCCTGGGGCGTGCTCGTACGCCGTCTCCTCGGGGCATCGGCCACGCCGGGCCGGGTCGCGGCGGGGCTCGTCGTGGTGCCGTCGGGCTGGCTGGCGGTGGAGCTGGTCCGCTCCTGGCAGGGGCTCGGCGGGCCCTGGGGGATGCTCGGCGCCAGTCAGTGGGAGGTCGCGCCCGCGCTGCGGCTGGCCTCGGTGGGCGGGGTGTGGCTGCTCAGTTTCCTGGTGGTCGCCGTCAACACCGCGGTCGCCGTGCTCGTCGTCCACCGCCGGGCGCGGGTGGCCGCGCTGACCGGGCTGCTCGCCACCGGCGCCGCCACGGCGTCGGCGTGGGTGTGGTCGCCGGGCCCGGGGAACGGGGCGCGGGCCTCGGTCGCCGTGGTCCAGCCGGGGATCGTCGCCGGGCCGGACAGCGCCGAGCGCCGCTTCGACCGGCAGGAGCGGCTGACCCGGGACCTGGCCGGCCGGGACGTGGACCTGGTCGTCTGGGGCGAGAGCAGCGTCGGCCACGACCTCGCGGACCGGCCGGACCTGGCCCGCCGGCTGGCCGCGCTGTCCCGGGAGACGGGTGCGGACCTCCTGGTCAACGTGGACGCGCGCCGCTCCGACCGGCCCGGCATCTACAAGAGTTCGCTCCTCGTCGGGCCGGGCGGCCCCACCGGCGACCGGTACGACAAGATGCGGCTGGTGCCGTTCGGGGAGTACGTCCCGGCGCGTTCGCTGCTCGGCTGGGCCACCTCCGTCGGCAAGGCGGCCGACGAGGACCGCCGGCGCGGCACCGGGCAGGTGGTGATGGAGACCGGGGACGGGCTGCGGATCGGCCCGCTGGTCTGCTTCGAGAGCGCCTTCCCGGACATGAGCCGCCGGCTCGCCCGGGACGGTGCCGCGCTGCTGCTCGCCCAGTCGTCCACGTCGACGTTCCAGGACACCTGGGCGCCCGCGCAGCACGCCTCGCTCGCCGCGCTGCGCGCCGCCGAGACCGGCCGCCCGATGGTGCACGCGACGCTCACCGGGGTCAGCGCCGTCTACGACGGGCGTGGCGAGCGGGTCGGTCCGTGGCTCGGGACGGGGGCGAGCACCGCCGAGGTCTACGAGGTGCCGCTCGCGCGGGGCGGCACCACGCCGTACGTACGGTTCGGCGCCTGGCCGGTGGGCGGGGCGCTGCTGACGCTGGCGGTGTGGGGCGCGGCGGAGGGGGCGGCGCGGGTCAGGCGGCGGGCTCCAGCACCTCCCGCACCATCCGCTCGCACAGCTCATGGGTCTCCAGCGCGTCCCGGGCGCTGAGCACCTCGCCCGCGCGGACGGCGTCCAGGAAGGCGAGGACCGCCTGTTCGATACCGCGCTGGCGGGCCACCGGCACCCAGTCTCCGCGCCGCCGCACACTCGGCTGGCCCTTGTGGTCGATGACCTCGGCGAGGTTGACCACCTGGCGTTTGGCGTCCTGGCCGGAGACCTCCAGGATCTCTTCGGCCGATCCGCTGAGCCGGTTCATGACACCGAGCGCGGTGAAGCCGTCGCCGGCGAGCTGGAGGACGACGTGGTGCAGGAGGCCGTCCTCGACGCGGGCGCGCACCGTCACGTCGTCGACGGTGCCGGGGACCAGGAAGCGGAGGGTGTCGACGACGTGGATGAAGTCGTCGAGGACCATCGTGCGGGGGTCCTCGGGCAGGCCCGTGCGGTTCTTCTGGAGGAGGATCAGGTCGCGGGGCTGCTCGGCGCACTGCGCGTAGGCGGGGGCGTGGCGGCGGTTGAAGCCGACGGCGAGGCTGGTGGCGCGCTCCTCGGCGAGGGCCACCAGGCGCCGGGAGTCCGCCAGTTCGTAGGCGAGGGGCTTGTCGACGTAGGTGGGGACGCCGGCGTCCAGGAGCCGGGTGACGATCTCGGGGTGGGCGTCGGTCGGCGCGTGCACGAAGGCCGCGTCGAGTCCCTGGGCGGTCATGGCGTCGAGGTCGGTGTGGCGCCGGGCGTCCGGCAGGTGCAGGGAGTCGGCGACGCGGGTGAGCGTCGCGGGGGTGCGGGTGTGCAGGTGCAGTTCCACCCCGGGCAGGACGGCGAGCACGGGCAGGTACGCCTTCTGCGCGATGTCTCCGAGTCCGATGCAGCCGACCTTCACGGGGTGTACTCCTTCGACGCTATCCGGCCTGGGTCCGCTGGGAAGCATACGGCGGCTGCGGGGGACGCCAGTCGGCGATGCTGTCGAAACTCCGCAGGAACAGGGCGGGTCCGGCCAGGGACAGCAGCCGCATCGCGGCATCGCGTACGGCGACCTGGGCGCGGCCGGTCGTCAGGTTGAGGCGGGCGACCCTGACGGCCTGCCGGGTGATGGCGCTCGTCCGGGGCAGCCGGGCGGCGGTGTAGGCGGCGAGGTCGTCGTGGTGGTGGGCGAGGACGACGGCGTCCTCGATGGCCTGGTTGCCGCCCTGGCCGAGGTTGGGCGGCATGGCGTGCGCGGCGTCCCCGACGAGCGCGACCCGGCCGAGGTGGTGGGCGGGCAGGGGCTCGGCGAGGTGGTGGACGTCGTGGCGCAGGATGTCCTCGGGGCGGATGGCGGCGAGGACGGCGGGGATCGGGTCGTGCCAGTCGCCGAAGAGGCGCAGCAGTTCGCTCTTCTCGTCGTCGGGGGCGTGGCCGCCGGCGGGCGTCACGGCGGCGGCGTAGGCGTAGACCCGGCCGTCCTTGAGGGGGTGGGTGCCCCAGATCCGGCCGCGTCCCCAGGTCTCGTGGGAGGCGAACTCCACGCCGGGCAGCGGGATGACGACGCGCCAGGTGGTGAAGCCGGAGTAGACGGGCCCGGGATGGCCGGGGAAGAGGACGGCGCGGGCGGCGGAGCGGATGCCGTCGGCGGCCACCACGAGGTCGGCCTCGATCTCGCCGCCGGGGGTGCGCACCCGGGCGGGCCGGCCGGGGCCGCCAGGGTCGGCGACGGCGGCGTCGGCGCTCGTGCGGACCGCGTCGCGCGGCAGGCGGTCGGCGAGGAGACCGGCGAGGGTGGAGCGGTGGAGCAGCACCAGCGGTCCGCCGAAGCGCTCGGCCGCCTTGGCTGCGTCGGAACGCGAGAGCCAGCGCCCGCCGGGGGTGCGCAGCCCGCCGTCGCCCTGCCAGGCGGCGAGGGAGCGGATCTCGTCGCCGAGGCCGATCACGTCCAGGGCGCGCAGGGCGTTGGGCGACAGGGAGATGCCGGCGCCGAGGGGCTGGAGGGAGGGGCCCCGCTCCAGGACGGTGACCCGCAGGCCGGCGCCGTGCAGGGCCGCCGCCGCGGTCAGACCGCCGATCCCGCCGCCGATCACGACGGCGTGCCGGGTGCGTGCCATGGCTCCTCCTTCACTACAGGCGTAGTAGCCCTCACCGCCGACTGTACTACGGACGTAGTGACGCCGGGAGGTCGGATAGGTTGACGACCATGTCCGCACCTCCCGCCCGCGCCGATCGCGTCGCCGACACCGCGCTGGCCCTGCTGGCCGAGCGGGGCATGCGGGGGCTGACGCACCGGGCGGTCGACGAGGCGGCCGGGTTCCCGCAGGGCTCGACCTCCAACGTCGCGCGCACCCGGCAGGCGCTGCTGGAACTGGCGGTACGACGGCTCGCGGACCGGGAGGCCCGGGTGCTGGCGCTGCACGAGATGCCCGATCCGCGCGGCGGCGTGGACGCCCTGGCGGAGGCGCTCGCCCTGGCGACGCACCGCGCGATGACCGGCAACCGCGCGCTGACGCTCGCCCGCTACGAACTGGCCCTGGAGGCCACCCGCCGGCCCGAGCTGCGGAGCTACTTCGACGCGGCGGGCGCCCGCTTCCGCGAGCAGCTCGGGGCCATGGTCACGGCCCTGGGCTCCCCCGACCCGGCCCGCCACGTGCGCTCCCTCGTCGCCTGGGCGGACGGCCTGATGTTCTCCGGCGTCGCCGGCTCCTTCGCCGCCACCCCGCCCACCCTGGACGAACTCCGCGCCGGCCTGCGGGAACTGCTCGGCACGATGACACCGGACTGACCCGGCGACAGGGGCGCCCCCGAGGCGACACGCCGTGCGCGGGCGGAAAGCCTGTGCGACACGCCGTACGCGGGCACAAGCCCGGCGGGACACGCCGGGTACGCGAAGAGGCGCGCTGGGACACGCCGTATGCGAGGCACAAGCCGGGCGGGACACGCCGCGCGCACCGAGAGCCGCACCGGGGACACGCCGCACCCGAGCACAAGCCCGGCGGGACACGCCGCCGACACCCCGCACCCGCGCGAAAGCCCGCCCCGACACGCCGTACGAGAGCCGGGGACGCCACCTCAGAGCCACCTCACAGCCGCCCCGGAGCCACCCCGAGCCGCCCCTCCGTCGGCCCATCCCTCGGCTCATCCGCTCGTCCGCCCGTCCGTTGATCCGCCCGGCAGGGCCCCGGCAAGCCCGCGCGTCACCCCTCGTCGTCGCGGCGCCCTCCGTACGGGGGCGGACATCACCCGTGCGGGGCACAGTGCGCCTGTCCAGCGGCGCGGGCGGCGTCGGAGCCGCCAGAGTGACCCGGGTGCATCGAACGACGACCACCGCAACGCTTCTGGTGACCGTGGCTGTCTCGGCCCTCGCCGGTTGTACGACGGTCCAGCCCCCGTCCGGCTCCCCCTCGGGTTCCGGCACGCGCACGACCGCCCCGCGTCCCGACGGCTCCGCCGAACCGTGGCCCGTACAGGCTTCGGCCCTGGAGGCGCTGGAAGGGACCGGCCACTCCCCCGCCGCCAAGCGGACCACCGCCCCGGCGGCCCCGCCGGGCCGGGAGGCGTCGGCCGCCGTGCCACAGCCCCGGGCCCCCCGGTCACCGGCGCCGCAGAACCAGGGCGGTGCCGCCCCGGCCCCGGGCGCGACGCTCCCCGCCCTGCCGCGTCAGGGCGGCGGTTCGGCGGACCTGTGCGCGCTCGGCAAGCGGTTCGGCGGCTGGCAGCCGGACAGCCCGGAAGCGGTCATCTGCGACCGGGCCTACGGCCACTGAGCCCTCCGGACCGGTCCTCCCGGACCCCGCGAACCCGAGCCCCGCGAACCCGAGCCCCGCGCACCCGGTTCCGCGGCCTCAGGGCCGCTGTCGCGGCGGACGCCAGGGACCGTCCGGGGTGGGGTCCTCGTCGTCGAGGCGGGCCTCCAGACGGTCGATCGCCGCGCGCACCCGGTCCCCGTACCGGTCGCCCGGCAGGGCGGCGGCCGTGCGGCGGGCCTGGCCGAGATGGCCGCGGGCGGCGTCGTGGCGGCCGAGGCGGAGGTAGTCGGCGGCCAGGTCGAGGTGGAGCGAGGGGTAGAGGGCGCGGGCCGCCGAGGCGCCCTGGTGCGGGCCGCCGGGCCGGTCCTCGGCGAGTTCCCCGGCGGCGGCCAGGGCGCGCAGGTTCCAGGCCAGTTCGTCCCCCGGGTCGTCCTGGGTGTCGGCCAGGTAGTGGGCCAGGGTGCAGCGGTACAGGGGGTCGCCGTGCTCGCCGACCTCCGCCCACAGGCCGAGGAGACGGTCGCGCGCCTCCTCGCGGTCGCCCGCGTGGTGCAGCATGACGACCTGCCCGATCCGCGTCAGCACGGCATCGGGCGCCGACTGCTCCTGTCCCCTGGCCACCGCGTCCTCCGTGCCCTCGTCGCTGTCTGCGACGACGCTAACCGCAGGCGGGGGCGATCCAGGGCAGGCGACCGCGCGACGCGCAGGGCGGGCCGGCCCGGGGAACGCCCGGATGCCGGCCCGCCCGGGGGCTCAGCCCAGGTGCGGGATCGTCCAGTCGATCGGCTCGTGGCCCTGCCGGGCGACCGCCTCGTCGATCTGCGTGAAGGGGCGGGACCCGAAGAACTTCTTCGCCGACAGCGGCGAGGGGTGTGCCCCCTTGACCACCACGTGCCGCGTCGCGTCGATCAACGGCATCTTCTTCTGCGCGTAGTTGCCCCACAGCACGAAGACCGCCGGGTCGGGCCGGTTCGCCACCGCGCGGATCACCGCGTCGGTGAACAGCTCCCAGCCGCGCGACTTGTGCGAGTTGGCCTCGCCGGCCCGGACCGTGAGCACCGCGTTGAGCAGCAGGACGCCCTGCTCGGCCCACGGCATCAGATAGCCGTTGTCCGGGACGGGGACGCCCAGCTCGGCGTGGAGCTCCTTGTAGATGTTCCGCAGGGAGGGCGGCACCTTGACGCCCGGCCGGACGGAGAAGCACAGGCCGTGGCCCTGCCCCTCGCCGTGGTACGGGTCCTGGCCGAGGACCAGCACCTTCACCCGGTCGTACGGCGTGGCGTCGAGCGCGGCGAAGACCTCCTCGCGGGGCGGGTAGACGGGGCCGTTCGCCCGCTCCTCCTCGACGAACTCCATCAGCTCCTTGAAGTAGGGCTGCTGCAGCTCGCCGCCCAGCACCTCGCGCCAGGACTCGGGCAGCATGGCGATGTCGGTCACGTCAACTTCCTTACGCTGTGCGGTGGCTTCCGGTGCCCCGAACCTACCGGCGGCCACTGACAATCCGCCGCCCGGTCCGCCCGACGGCCCCGAGCGCGCCGCTACCAGCTCGTCTTCCGGTAGAGCTGCCACATCGTCATGATCGTCGAGGGGTCGAGGGCGCGTTCGGCGCCGGAGATGTCCCCGTTGGCGGCCACGTACTGCTTGCCCTGCCACAGCGGCAGCAGCCGCGCGTCGTCCACCAGGATCTCCTGCGCCCGCCGGAACGACTTGTGCACCAGGCCGCGGTCGCTCTCGCGCCGGGAGCTGGGCAGCAGCTTGTCGGTGATCTCCGGGGCGAGGTAGGGCGTGCCGAGCGCGTTCTGCTCGCCGACGAAGGGCGCGATGAAGTTCTCGGCGTCCGGGAAGTCCGCGGACCAGCCGCGCCCGAAGACCGGGTACTCGCCCTTCTGGTAGCCCGCCACGTACGTCTTCCAGGGGCGGCTCTCCAGGGTGACCGTGAAGAGGTCCGACGCGTCGAGCTGGCGCTTGAGTTCCTTGAACTCCAGGGCGGTCTCGGAGCCGTAGCGGTCGGTGGTGTACCAGAGGGTGAGCGGGACCTTCTCGGTGATGCCGTCCTCGGCGAGGATGCGGCGGGCCTTGTCGACGCTGGGGTCGCCGTAGTCGTCGAAGAAGCCGGTGGTGTGGCCGGTCAGCCCCTTGGGGACCATCGAGTACAGCGGGTCGACGGTGTCCTGGTAGACCTCGTGGGCGATCAGCGCCCGGTCGACGACCTGGGCGACGGCCTGGCGGACGGACTTGCGGCCCGCCCAGGGGTCCTCGGGGTTGAAGACCAGGTAGTTGATCTCGGACCCGCTGCCCTCGACCAGTTGGATGTTCTCGTCCCGGCCGGCCCGGCCCTGGAGGGTGACGACGTCGTCGGCGGCCAGACCGCGGTAGGTGACCTGGATGCTCCGCTCGCGCAGCGCCTTCACCATCTCGGCCGAGTCCTTGAAGTACCGGATGGTCACCGCCTTGTTGCGCAGCTTGGCGAAGCCCTTGTAGCGGTCGTTGCGGACGAGTTCGGCGCGTCGGCCCTCCTGGTACGCCGTCAGGACGTACGGGCCGGAGCCCACCACCTTGCCGTCCTCGCGCAGCCGGCCCGCCGGGTAGCCGCCGGGCTCGACGATGGCCATCGCGGGGGTGGCGAGGACGAACGGGAAGGTGGCGTCGGGCTTGGAGAGGTGGAAGACCACCTCACGGGCGCCGTTGGCCTCCACGCGGTCCAGGCTGCCGAGCAGTCCCGCGGGGCCGCCGTTGACGTCGATCTTGCCGATGCGGTCGATGGAGTGCTTGACGGCCCGCGCGTCGAGCGGCTTCCCGTCGGAGAAGGTCAGTCCCTCGCGCAGGTGGCAGCGGTAGACCTGGTTGCGGTTGTCGGAGAAGCCGCACTCCTCGGCGGCGTCCGGCTCGGGCACGGTCGCGCCGGTGGGGTAGCTCAGCAGCGTCTGGTAGACGTTGCGGAACAGCTCCCAGGAGCCGTCCCACGAGGCGGCCGGGTCCAGGGTGCTGGGGGCACTGGTGGTGCCGACGACGATGGGCTCCTCGCTGCCGGCGTCGCCCGAGGACAACATGCCGCAGCCGCCGACCAACGTCGCAACGGACACGATGGCGGCCATCCGCCGCAGGCATCGGCTCCGGTTGAACACGCGCACGCTCCTCGATCGGCCGTACCAAGAGTTGGCAGACCATACCGCAGCGCCTTGCGCCCTGGACCCCCTCTGAACAGGGGTTTTGATCATTTTGAGATGACTACGTTGTCACGGTGACGCGGGTCCGATAGGCGGACACGGGTGCCGTCCGCGGGAAGCGGAGGCACCCGTGTCCGGGGGCGCGGCGGGTCAGCCGATGCCCGCGTTGAGGAAGACGCCACCGTCGACGACGAGCGTCTGACCGGTGATCCAGTCCGACTGGTCCGAGGTGAGGAAGGCCGCGGCGCCGCCGATGTCGGAGGGCACGCCGAGCCGTCCGAGCGGGTAGCCGGCGGCGGCCTCCGCCTCGCGCCCCTCGTACAGGGCGGCGGCGAACTTGGTCTTGACGACCGCCGGGGCGATGGCGTTGACCCGCACCCCGGGCGCGAACTCGTGCGCGAGCTGCGCGGTGAGGTTGATCATCGCGGCCTTGCTGACGCCGTAGGCGCCGATGAAGGGCGAGGGCGCGATGCCCGCGACGGAGGCGATGTTGACGATGGCCCCGCCGTTCTCCTTCTGCCAGGCGTGCCAGGTGCGCTGGGCGAAGCCGAGCGCCGAGATCACGTTGGTCTCGAAGACCTTGCGCGCGACGCCGAGGTCGAGGTCGGCCATCGGCCCGAACACCGGGTTGGTGCCTGCGTTGTTGACCAGGTAGTCGACACGCCCGAACGTCTCCATCACGCGCTCGACGGCGGCGGCCTGGTGTGTCTCGTCGTGCGCCTTGCCGGCGATGCCGATGACGCGGTCGGCGCCGAGCCGGTCGACGGCCTCCTTCAGCGCGTCCTCGTTGCGGCCGGTGACGCAGACGCGGTCGCCGCGTGCGACGAACGCCTCGGCGACGCCGTAGCCGATACCGCGGCTGGCGCCGGTGACGAGGGCGACCTTGCCCGAAAGTTCCACGGAAGTCATGTTCCCGTCTGTCCTGTGAGTCCCTCTGGATACGGCTGCCGGCCACGCCCCGTGCCCCGTGGGGCCGTCGCGGCGTGGGGGGAGTCCCTAGTCGAGCGGCCCGCCGGCCACGTACAGCACCTGGCCGGAGACGAAGCCGGCCGCCTCGCCGGTGAAGAAGGCGATGGCGTTGGCGATGTCCTCGGGCTCGCCGACGCGCTGGACCGGGATCTGGGTGGCGGCGGCGGCCTTGAACTCCTCGAAGCCCATGCCGATGCGTCCGGCGGTGGCGGCGGTCATGTCGGTGGCGATGAAGCCGGGGGCGACGGAGTTGGCGGTGACGCCGAACTTGCCGAGTTCCTTGGCGAGGGTCTTGGTGAAGCCCTGGAGGCCGGCCTTGGCGGCGGAGTAGTTGACCTGGCCGCGGTTGCCGAGCGCGGAGGAGGAGGAAAGGTTCACGATCCGGCCGAAGCCGGCGTCCACCATGTACTTCTGACACGCCTTGGTCATCAGGAAGGCGCCGCGCAGGTGCACGTTCATGACGGTGTCCCAGTCGGCGGCGCTCATCTTGAACAGCAGGTTGTCGCGGAGCACGCCCGCGTTGTTGACGAGGATCACCGGGGCGCCCAGTTCCGCGGCGATCCGGGCGACGGCGGCCTCGACCCGGGCCTCGTCGGAGACGTCGCAGCCGACCGCGAGAGCGGTGCCGCCGGCCGCGGTGATCTTCTCCACGGTGTCCTGGCAGGCGGCCTCGTCCAGGTCGAGGACGGCGACGGCGCGGCCCTCGGCGGCCAGGCGTACGGCGGTGGCGGCACCGATGCCGCGCGCGGCTCCGGTGACGACGGCGACCCGCTGGTCAGTGGTGGACATCGCTGCTTCTCCTCGTCCTGGGGATGCGGCCGTGCGGAGCGGGCGCCGCGGTGAGCGACCGCTTAGTACCTTCCGCGTACGTGACGCTAGAAGCCCTGGCACCCGGTGTCAACGGGACACCTGGCGGGTGTGATCCATTCCCCCGGCGGACGGCTCCCCGCTGGCGCCGCCGGGCGCCCGCCGACGCGCGCGGTCCCGCCCGCGCCCTCCCCCGGTCGGCGCAACGCCGCGAGCCGCCCGGGGACCGCGCCCCTAGCGTCGGCAGAGCGAGCCCTTCCGCCGGAGAGGAGACGCCCATGCGCCGTCGTACCGGAGCCGCCGGCACCGCCGCCGTGATCGCGGCCCTCGCGTTGTCGGCCGCCCCCGCCCACGCGGACGGCGCGGAGTGCCGCGACACGGCGCGGGAAGCCCGGTGCGCGGCGGCGGCGGAGACCTCGCCGCCGACCATCTCGGCCACCTCCCGCCCGATGCCCACCGCCACCGCGCCCGCGCCCGCCGTGCCCGCGCCGGACGCGTCCGGGCCGGTGGCGCCGACGCGCGGTGTACGGGGCGGGGTCGGGGGCGCCGCGAACAGCGGGCCCAGCGACCACGACGTCGGGATCGGGCTCACCTTCGTGCTCGGCGCGGCACTCGCGGCGGGGTACGTGATCCGGTGGCGCCGTCGGCGCTGAGGGCCCTGTGGGTGCCGGTGGCGCTGGCGGCGCTGGCGGCGCTGAGGGCCCCTGCGGGGGCTGAGGCCCCTGTGGGAGGCGCTGCGGCCCCCGGGTTCAGCGGACGAGGAGGCCGAGGAGGCGGTCCGCCTCGGCCGCGGGGTCGGCCGTGAGGCCGGTGTGGACGGGGCCGGGCTGGAGGATCGTGGAGCGGGGGGCGATCAGCCAGCGGAAACGGCGGCCGGGTTCGTCCGGCGCGGCCTGCCCCGCGAGGTCGCCGCCGCCGCACACGCCCTCGACGGCGCGCAGCGCGGCCCGCACCCCGGGCAGGTCCACGCCGGGGTCGAGGGCGAGGAGCCGGGCCTCGTCGAGGTGGGTGCGGGCGCCGACGTACTCCTTGGCCCGGCAGTAGACGAGGACCCCGGCGTTGATCCGCTCGCCGCGCTCGACGCGGGGGACGACCCGCAGCAGCGCGTACTCGAAGACGTGGCGGTCGCTCACCGGTCCCCCTCCTGGACGTGCCGGATGTGCTCGTGGACGGCGGCGGCTCGGGCGAGCAGCGGCCGGGCGTGGGCGCGTCGCAGGTCGTCCGGGGTGTCGAAGCCGGGTTCGCCCTCCAGCCAGGCGTCGGGGATCTCGGCGGTGACCTCGGCGAGGAGGTCCTCGGTGACCAGCGGCGCGAGGGTGGCGGCAGCGGCGGCGACGTCCGGCGCGAACGGCGCGAGGGCGTGGTCGCGGGCGTCGTAGGGGCGGGCGGCGGAGGCGTCGGCGCCGGGCCAGTTGTGGTGCCAGATGAGGGTGGCGCCGTGGTCGACGAGCCACACCTCGCCCCGCCACCAGAGCAGGTTGGGGTTGCGCCAGGAGCGGTCGACGTTGTTGACCAGCGCGTCGAACCAGACGATGCGCCCGGCCTCCTCGGCGCTCACCGGGAAGGCGAGCGGGTCGAAACCGAGGGCGCCGGAGAGGAAGCCCATGCCGAGGTTGGTGCCGCCGCTGGACTTGAGGAGGGCCTGCACCTGCGGGTCGGGCTCGCCGAGCCCGAGCACGGGGTCGACGTCGAGGGTCACCAGCCGGGGCACCCGGAAGCCGAGCCGCCGGGCCAGCTCCCCGGCGACCACCTCGGCGACGAGCGCCTTGCGCCCCTGCCCGGCCCCGGTGAACTTCAGGACGTACACCCCGAGGTCGTCCCCCTCGACCAGCCCCGGCAGCGAACCCCCTTCACGCAGGGGGGTGATGTAGCGGGTGGCGGTGACTTCGGTCAACACTTTCCCAGGCCATCCGATCCGCCAGCCTTACCACCCATGACCAGCCCTGGACACTCAACGCTTGGGAGTCGGGCACGATCAGCCCTGGGGAGAACCTGGGGAGTTTCGGCTGGCACACTGATCTCCCTGTCTCCCGAGCAATCCGTCAAGGACCGCACGCCCCTTGCTCCCGGCCTCCGGCATGAAGTGAGCATAGTAACCGAGCGTGACAGCCGGCGAGGAGTGCGCAGGTATTCCACGTGTTCGGATCAGAAGCAGAAGTCCTCGGTGACATCGCCGGCCGCCGGGCCCTGGACATCGGCTCCGGAGCCGGCCACCACACCGTCCATCTCGCCCAGGTTCACGGAGCCCGCGTCACCGGCGACGAACACGCAGCCGTACGTGACGAAGGCTGCTGCCGAGGTCACGCATGGCCGCTTCTGGCAGGGTGCGACTATGACCACGACACCGGATGGACGCCCGATCCCGCCTGCGCATGCTGACGAACGGGCCATGCTGGAAGCCTGGCTCGACTTTCACCGTGCGACTCTCGCCCTCAAGTGCTCGGGCCTCGACGATGAGCAATTACGGCTGGCCTCAGCGGCACCGTCGTCGATGACCCTGCTGGGTCTCGTCCAGCATCTGGCCGAGGTGGAACGCAACTGGTTCCAGCGTGTGTTCGCGGGCCAGGACCTGCCACCGGTATTCGGGGAGAGCAACGGCGACGGCTTCGCCCTTCATCCGGACCGAGGACTGGACGAAGCGACGGCTGCCTGGCAGGCGGAGATCGCTCGGGGCCGCGAGTTGATTGCCGCCGCGTCCCTGGACGACTCGGGTCGTCTGTCCGAGCAGGAGGCCGGCCATGTAGGCGATCAGGGAGTTTCCCTGCGCTGGATCATGGTTCACATGATCGAGGAATACGCTCGTCACAACGGCCATGCCGATCTGGTCCGAGAGCGTATCGACGGAGTCGCCGGGGCGTGAGACGCGATGAGGGACCGGGGAACCACACCTTGGTCTCACATCAACGGCCGAGCATGGGGATGACGCCCCTTGGCGTCGTCCCCATCTTCTTCGCCTCGCTCACCAAGTCCTACAGGGGTGCCCGCGCCCCGGCCGGCCACCGTCGTCCCCGCTCCACAGCCGGAGCCGACCGACGCCGTCGACGACGACAAGGAACCGCCCCTCCAGGAACCGACCGCGAGCAGGTCCGCAACTGGCGGGTGCGGGACATGAGGCACCACAGCGCCGCCTTCGACCACATCGACCGCTACGGCTGCCAACACGTCGGCGAGTTGCACGGTCGTCCGGGCGCTGCGGACATTTCGCCGGGCACTGCCCGCCACTGAACCGGCCGATACCGAACCGGCCCCTGCGGCCGTGCCTTCCGGCCCCGTGCGCGCCCAGGAGCCCGCGGAGGTGAGAGCCCCGGACCGGGGCCATCCCCGCAGGTGCGGGGAGCAGGCTGGATGGTCTGGGGTTTTACTGCCGCCAGAGGCGGTTTCCGGGGTCTTTCTTCGATTCCGGCGGATGGGGCACAGCTTGCTTGATGGGTATCAGCCTCTGCCGAAGCGGTGATGGAGCGGGGGGACGTGCTCGGACCTCGGATGCCGCCGTGCCCGGGGAGAGTCCCCGTCGGCGGCTTGCGGTACGGCGCCGGCCGGGGGCTCGCCCCGGGCCGGCCTGTCCATGGGGGGCACGGGACCTCCGCCCGCTGTTCAGCTCGCGAGGTAGCTGGTGGAGGCCGGGTCCAGCCGTATGACGACCTCCCCTCCGGGGCGCAGGTTCTGACCGGCCCGGGTGGACGCGGTGACGGCCACGTCTCCCGTACGGATGACGAGTTCGAGCCGGTCACCGAGGTATTCGGCCGACTCCACCACTCCGGCGAACTCGTTGTCGCCCGGCGTCGCGCCGGTGCCGCCCGTGCGCACGCCGACGTCCTCGGGACGCACGCAGACGAACCCGCCGTCGTGGTACCGCACCTCCTCGCCCTGGCCGGTCCGGGCGCAGAGCACCGGCCCGATGTCGGTCTTGGTGAGCACTCCGCCACCCGGGCCCGACGAGGCGTCCCGTACCGGGAACAGGTTGGCGCTGCCGATGAAGTCGGCGACGAAGGAGGAGCGGGGGTGGTCGTAGAGCCGCTCGGGCCGGTCGATCTGTTCGATGCGGCCCTGGTTCATCACGATCACGGTGTCCGACAGCGCCAGCGCCTCGGACTGGTCGTGGGTGACGTACAGGGCGGCGACACCGAACCGCTCCTGGAAGGACCGCAGTTCCTGCCGGAGCTTGGCCCTCAGCTTGGCGTCGAGGTTGGACAACGGCTCGTCCAGCAGCAGGACCTGGGGGTCGCCGAGGAGCGCGCGCGCCAGGGCGAGGCGCTGTTGCTGCCCGCCGCTGAGCTGGGTCGCCCAGCGGTCGGCCATCGCGGCGAGGCCCACCTGTTCCAGCATCTCCAGCGCGCGCTGACGCACCTCGGGTCCCTTGCGCCGGTTGCGCCCGTGACGCAGGGGGAAGGCGGCGTTGTCGATGACGCGCATGTGTGGCCAGATGCCGTACGACTGCGGCACCATGGCGATGGGCCGGTCCTCGGGCCTGACGTGCTGCTTCGTCCGGGCGTCGAACATGACCTCGCCGCCCATCTCGATCCGGCCCTCGGAGGCTTGCTCCAGGCCGGCGACGCAGCGCAGGGTGGTCGTCTTCCCGCATCCGCTCGGCCCCAGCAGGGTGACGAACTGGCCCTGGGGGACCTCGAAGGAGATGTCGTCGATCGCGTAGGCCGAGCCGGCCTTCGACGGCTGCTCGTAGGACTTGCGCAGTCCGCTGATGGTGATCGAGTTCTTGGCTTCCCTGGCCATCACTTTCCCCTTGCTCTCTGTCATGCCTGCTTCTCCGCACTGTGTCGGTTGACGAGCCACACCGCGAGCGTGGAGATCGCCAGGATGATCACTGCGAGGGCGCCGGCCTCCGGGTAGTCGACACTCGAGGTGAAGGTGTCCCACAGCAGCACCACCAGCGTTCTGTTGTCCGCGCCCGTCAGCAGCAGGGCGATCGGCAGCTCGCCCAGGGCGTGCGCGAAGACCCACAGCCAGCACTTCCACAGGGCCGGCCGCAGAAGGGGCAGCAGGATCGTCCGCGTCACCGTCATGGGGCTCGCACCCGTGACGCGCGCCGCCTCGACGAGGCCGTCGTCGAGTTGGAGCAGGGCGGTGTGCACCATCCGTGAACCGCGGGGGAGGAACCGTGTCGTCAGCGCGACGATGATGATCCAGACCGTTCCGTAGATCGGCACCGGGAGGTAGAGGTAGAGGAAGAGCACGGCCGCGCCGAGGACCACGCTGGGGATGCCGAAGACCAGGAACGTGGCCTCGAAGAGCATGGTGCTGCCCCGGAACCGGTTCCGCGTCGCGGCCACGGCGATCCAGACCGACATGGCCGTGGTCACGGTCGCGGTGATCAGCACGACCTGCCCGGTGTTGAGCAGGACCTCGCCGATGTCCGAGGAGGAGAGGACGCGGCGGTAGCTCTCCAGCGTCATCGAACTCAGGCCGGACCAACTGAAGGGCCGGGCATAGGGCGACAGGCTCGTCCAGATCAGGGCCACGATGGGCAGCACGATGGCCACGAACATGTAGGCCGAGACGACCAGGAAGAGCGGTATCCGCCAGCGGCCGAGGGAGACCCGGTGGGGGCGGTAGCCCTTGCCGACCACCACCCGGAAGCGGTGGGTGTCCCGGACGCGGCGCCGGTAGACCATCAGCATGACGAGCGAGAGTGCCAGCACGATCACGCCGTACGTGCTCGCCTGCCCGTAGTTGGCGACGCCGCTGGGCGGTTGGAGCGAGTACTGGATGAAGCTGCTGTACACGAAGATCTGCTTGGGCAGGCCCAGGATGGCCGGGATGGCGAATCCCTCCAGGGCGACGACGACGAGCAGCATCCCCGCGGCCGACACGGCCGGCGTGATGAGGGGGAAGACGATCAGCCGCAGTCGCCGCCACAGGGGCGCTCCCACGGTCGCCGCGGCTTCCTCCAGTTCGGGGTTGAGCCGGGCGAAGGCCGGCGCGATCATCAGGTACATGCTGGGCACGCCGAAGATGCCCATGACGAGGATCATGCCCGGCAGTGAGTAGACGTCCACGGTGATGCCGAAGACCCGGCGGACGAGCAGGGCCAGGGGGCCGTTCGCGGGGTTGGCCACCAGGGCCCAGGCGATCGCCATGACGGTCACGGGGACGGCCATGGGGGCGAGGGCGAGCGGGGCCAGGAACGAGCGTCCCGGGATGTCCGTCCGCTCGAAGAGATAGGCGAGGCTCACGCTGAGCACCAGCGCCACGATCAGCGATCCGACCACGTAGATGGCCGTGTTGAGCGTGACCTCGCCGAGCCGGCTGGAGGAGAGGACCGCCCGGAAGTTGTCCAGGGAGAACCCGGGCACCTCGAAGGGCAGTTCGGTGGTCGACGCCTTCAGGCTGCTGTACAGCAGGATCGCCAGCGGGACCAGAACGAGGTATCCCACCAGGAGGATCATGGCGAGGTTGACGAGGGTCCCCGCCGCACGGCGTTCCGTGCGCGGGCGGCGCTCGGGGGTGGGGGCGTCGCGTCCGCCGGCGCCGGCCGCCGGAGCGTCGTCCTCCTTGGTTGACGTCAGTTCCATCACGACCTCCCGCGTCGTAGAACGTCTTGGTCCGCGTTGCGTGCCGAACCGGCGCCGCGACCGTGTGGTGCGCGGCGCGGTCCGACGGCCGGCAGGTCAGCCGACATCTGTCCCGAGCGCCTTCTCGACCTTCGGGAAGAACCCCGAAAAACTCTTGTAGTCGTCCAGGGTCTTGGTGCCGAACCACGTCAGGTTCGCCTCGCAGATCGCCTGGAGGACGGCGTTGTCGCCGGGATTCGAGCAGTCGGTGTCGACCGGAATCCGGGAGTTGTACGTCTTCGCGAGCAGGTTCTGGGCCTCGTCGGACGAGAGGAACGAGGTGAGCAGCACCGCCGCGGCGGGGTGCGGTGCGCCCTTCGGCACGTACAGGTAGGACTCGTTGGCGTTGGTCGGCGACAGCGGTGCCACCGCGACCGGGGCGCCCTTCGCCCGGCCCTCCAGCACGAGGTTGATGAGGCTGGTCCCGATGCTCACCTGGCCCGACTCGATCGGGGCCTCGGCCTGGGTCGTGTTGGGGGTGAAGTGCGGCTTCTGCGCGGTGAACTTCTCGGCCCAGGCGATGGCCCCGGTCTGGCCCAGCGCCGGGTCCAGGTCCCATACGGTCATGAACGACGCGCGGGACTCGGCCGAGACCTGTCCGCCGTTCCAGCGGGGCTTCAGCAGGTCGTCCCAGGTCTTCGGCAGGTCCTCGGGCTTGACCTTGTCCGTGTTGTAGGCCCAGACCTTCGGCACCGACCAGATGTAGACGAGGCTCTTCTCGAAGACGTTCTCCTTGCCGATGTCGTAGCGGGACCAGTCGACGTCGTCGGCCAGTTGCAGCGAGGGCAGGACGGTGAGCCCGCCGGCGTTGGCGACGTCGATCGACACCTTCCGCGCGGCCTGCTCCATCTTGAGCTGGCTCACCTGGTCCGGGGCCTTGGTGTTGGTGTACTTGACCTTGATCCCGGGGTACTTCTTCTCGAACAGGTCGATCACCGGCTGCATCTGGTTCTGCGGCTTGGGGGCCGACCAGGCGACCTCGCCCTCGCTCTTGGCCTGCTTGACGATGTCGCTCATCTCCGTCGGCAGGCTCTCGGTGTCGGAGCCGTTTCCGCACGCCGAGAGCGAGGCGGCGGTGATGAGCAGGACGCCCGCCGCCGCGGAGAGCCGGAGCCGTCCGGCGCGTGCCGGGTGCTTCGGGCCGGTGGCGGCGTCGAACGGTCCCACAGCCTTGTTCGTCCGGATGTACCTCATGATCGTTCCTTCCTGGTGGGTGATCCGCTCCGGCCGCTTCGCGGCTCTCGCGTGTCCTGGCCCGTATCGGTGCCGAGCGTCCTGCCGGCCGTCGGGGAGAAGCTCGTGCGGTTCCGGTGGTGGTCGGGGGTCCTGGCGCCGGACCGCGTCATGTCCTTCTCGCGGGCCGCCCGGAGGACGGCGTCGGCGCCGGGCTTCGAGCCGTGCCGGCGTTCCGCGGGCCTCGTCCGGCCGGAGGATCGAGGCGAGCGGCACCGCCGCGGCCGGGCGCCGTGCCGGCCTCGGCACAGGAGGGCGGGGGCCGCCGACGGGGGCCGGGGAGAGCCCGTGCCGCTGCCGGTGGGCCGGTCGGCGTGCGTGCCGTCCACCGGTTCCGGGGGCCGCCGGTGGGATGTCATGGCGTGCCTACGGCCACTCTGTAGACCCGCGCGGCGTTGCCGCCGAGCACCGCCGCGAGGTCGTCGGGCTCCAGCCACGACAGGCGGTCCTCGATCGCCCCGCGCAGCTCGGCGAGCGCCCCCGCGGAGGCCGGGAAGTTCGAGCCCCACATCACCCGCCGGGCGCCGAACATGCCGACGAGGCGGCGCAGCACCTCGGTGACGTCGGCGCCGGGCTCGTCGTCGAGCCGGCGCAGCGCGGGCGGGGTCACCTTGAGGTGCACACCCTCGAAGCCGGCCAGCCGGCCGATCTCGTCCAGGTGCGTGTAGGGCGGGCCCCCGGCCGCGTTGGGGCGTCCGGCGTGGTCGAGCAGCACCGTCATGCCGGGGCGGGTCCGCAGCACGTCGGTGAGTTTCGGTACGTCCTTGGAGTGCATCTGGATGCAGACCGGGATGTGGTGGGAGGCCACGTAGTCCCAGACGGCCTCCATGCGCTCGTCCGAGACGCCGGCGCCGGGTGTGGGCACCTTGGTCGTGCCGTCGGACACCCTGATCCGGACGCCGCGAAAGCCGCGTTCCTCGATCCAGTACCGCAGGGTGTCGACGGCCGAGTCGGCGAGGAAGTCCACCGAGCAGACACCCACCAGGCGGTCGGGGTGGCGCTCCAGGGCGTCAGCGGCGTACCGGTTGTCGAAACCGTAGACGGTGGACGCCTGCACGAGCGCGGCGTGCTCCACGCCCGCCGCGTCGAGGCTGCGGATCAGCCCGTCGGCGTCGACGGGGCGCAGCTCGGACCACTGGGAGCGCGTGCCGCCGAGCGGCTGCGAGGGGTAGGTTCCGGTGTCGGCGGAGAGGGCGTGGGTGTGGGTGTCGAAGTAGTGCATCGATTCTCCTGGGGAGGGTGTCGGAGCCGGGCGTCGGGACGGCGGGCCGTCCGGGGCCCGTTCAGGCCCGCGCCACGTACTCCGTGAAGTCGGCGAAGAGCGACTCGGCGGTCATCGCCGAGCGGATGACCTCCTGCTCGCGGGCATGGCGGATCGCGGTGTCGAGGGTGGCCAGCAGGGTGTCGGTGACGCCGTACCGGACCACCGCCTCGCGGACCGTCCCGCCCGTCTCCGTCCTGGCCAGGTCGATGCCGCGCGTCAGCGCCTCGTAGACCGAGCGGACGAGGTCGGGCCGCGCCTCCACCAGGTCGCGCGGGACCACGGCGAGGTGGTTGACCGGAATCCAGCCGTGCTCCCGGACGTGCTCCTCCTGCCGCGCCTGCCAGTCGGGGATCAGCGGCACGAGCCCGTCGACGTGATCCGCCGAACGCGCTCCCATCACCACGGCCGCGAGGTCCCCGGCGCGCAGCAGGTCGACGAGTCGGCCGTCGGTGCGCTCGACGTTCGCGGGTTCCTCCACGGAGGCGACGTGCGGTTCCTCCGTCGTCACCCAGGTGACGTCCCGTGAGGCGACGCCGTACGTGTCGCTCAGCAGGCCCCGGACCCACAGCCCGGTGGTCTGGCTGTAGGCGCGCACCCCGACGCGGCGTCCCCGGAGATCGGCGGGGCCGATGCCGCCCTCCCAGGTCCAGATCGAGCGGTAGTGGTGGTTGCCGTGCAGCACGACGGGGAGGGCCACCACCGGCCGGCCGGCCTCGACGGCCTGGAGCAGGGTGGCCAGGGCGAGTTCGCACACGTCGTAGCGCAGCTCGCGCACCATCGGGGCGAACGCCCGGTGGATGGGCTCCACTTCGGCGAAGTCGAGTGCGCATCCTTGCGGTACGACCGTGCCGTCCTTGAGGGCCCGGGTGTGGGCGTAGTCGCGGAGCGCGACCTTGAGCGGGTTCACGCGGGCACCGTCCCGCCCCGTCCGTCCCGCACGCGGGCGCCGGTCGAACAGGAAGTGCTCATCTGCTGCCTCCGAGGTCTGTGAGGTGCACCAGTCCGGTCGACGCGCCCGTCCGCGCGGTCACTCGCGAGGAGGAGGGGAGGGGGGAGGCCGTGCGCCGCGTGGGGGGGGGGCGGCGGTTCGTCCGGGGCGGTGCGTGAGTGCTGAACTGCGACAGTGGTGCGCCCGATGCACCTGGTGGAGCATCGTGGTCGGCTGAAATCATCTGCTGAAGCGGACCCGGCAACCTGCGGGAGATCCGAGATTGTCGGACAAGCAGTGCCGGGAACGTAACACCACCACCTTGGCGCTGCAAGAAGTGTGCAGAAATAACCTCTACTTCCCCGAAGCAGTCGCCACCCCCTCGGTGGATTGTTCGACAACCGGGGCGGCCGGCCGGACCATGGGCTTCGGCGCATGCGGCGCGATCCCGTTGGTACGGCAGATGGTGCGAGCCGGGCGGCCACGAGGGCACCCTGAGGGACCCATCCACTGTTTGTCCAACAATCCTGAGCCGCACAAGGTTGAGGCGGTGCCCTGAAGAGGGATTTCCTGCACCTACCTTGTCGGCACGAGGCAAGGGTGTTACGTTCCCGTCACCGGTTGTCCGACAATGCATGCGACGCCTGGTCGCAGGGCGACTGATCCGGAACGGCAGCGGCCGTCCAGGCACCCCGACCGGCCCGCGACGAACCGCCGGCCGGCACATCAGCCCGCCACGCCGCCGCGCCGTCCTCTCCTTCCCACGACGCCACGCCCGCCGCCGAGTGAGGTTCATGCCTTGATATCGATCACGGAAGAGATCGCCGTACCCAGTCCTCCCGACCGCGTGTGGGAGGTCATCTCCAACCCCTCGGACGTCGTGTCCTGCATCGGCGGTGCCGAGCTGGGGGCCTCCCACGACGACGGGTCGTTCGACGCGACGCTCGCCATCAGGTTCGGGGGCATCCGGGTCAAGTTCGCCGCCCGGGTCACCCTGGACCTCGACGAACCCGCGCGTGAGGGCCGCCTCTCGGCCCGCGGCAAGGACGGCCAGGGCGCCACCCGCTTCAGCGCCCAGGCCACCTTCCGGGTCGTCCCCGGAGAAGCACCCGGCACCTCGCTGGTCGCCTGCGACGGCGAGATCAAGCTCAACGGCAAGCTCGCCAGGCTGATCGAGTCGGGCGCGGGCGTGGTGGTCTCCAAGATGACCAAGGAGTTCACCGACGAACTCGTCCGCCTCTGCGCCGGGCCGGGCGAGCCGCCCACGGCCCCGCCCGCCGAACCGGCGCCGGCGACCGCCCCCTCGCACCCGGCACCGGCCCGCCCGGCCGGCCTGCTGGCCCGTCTGCGCGCGTGGTGGGAGAAGCGCAGGGCCCGGCGCTCACCGGCCGCGTCCCACCCGGTCCACCCCTCCGACGAATCTCTAGGCCAAGGAGGCCGGCGATGACGACGTCCAGGCTCAACAAGGTGATCGGCACACTCGCCGAGGGCAAGCACGTCTTCGCGACGTTCGCTGCCGCGGACCCGGCTTCCGCCATCGAACTCGGCACCACCGACTACGACGCGGTGGTGTTCGAGATGGAACACAAGCCCTGGGACATCAACGCGCTCCGGGACAGCTTCCAGTACCTCCTCAACCGGCGCCGCGTCTTCGAGGCGGACAGCCTCGCGCCGGCCGTCACCCCGCTGGTCCGCATCCCCGCCAACGGCGCCGAGAAGGCGCAGTGGCACGCCAAGCAGGCACTCGACCTCGGCGCGTTCGGCATCGTCTGGCCGCACATCTCCACCGTGGACGAGGCCCGCAACGCCGTCGCCGCCTGCCGTTACCCGCGGCTGCCCGACGCCCCCCGGTACGAGCCGGCGGGTCTGCGCGGCGACGGCCCGCACGCGGCGACGCGCTACTGGGGCATCCCGAACACCGAGTACTACGCGCGGGCCGACGTGTGGCCGCTCGCCCCCGACGGCGAGATCCTCGTCGGCCTCATGATCGAGGACCAGCTCGGCATCGAGAACCTGCCGGACATCCTCGACCGGGTGCCGGGAATCGGCCTGATCCTCATCGGCGAGGGCGACATGAGCCAGGAGCTGGGAGTCCCCCGCCAGTACGAACACCCCCGCGTCCTCGAATGCAAGCGGCGCATCCTCGACATCTGCCGGGAGCGCGGCGTCGCCGTGGGCCACCCCCACGTGACCGCGGACAACGTCGAGCGGGTGCTCGACGACGGCTACCGGTTCCTGATGTCGGCGCCCGTACGCACCTACCCCGGCCTGGACAGGGGCCGGGAACTGACCGGCCGCGGCTGACGGCACGCCCGGACCCGACCGAATCAGACCGGACCGAATCGGACTAAACCACGCCGAATCGGACTGGACCAGACCGGATCGGACCGGACCGGGTCCGCGCGACCACACCCCGCGTCACCACGAGTTTCGGAGCAATCCATGATCATCGACTGCCATGGTCACTTCACCACGGCGCCGCCCGCCCTGGGCGAGTGGCGGACCCGACAGATCCGCGCCTACGAGGAGACCGGCGCCCGCGTCTCGCCCGACGAACTGCGCATCGGCGACGACGAGATCCGTGCGGTCATCGAGAACGGCCAGCTCAAGTTGCAGAAGGAGCGCGGCACCGATCTGACGCTCTTCTCGCCGGGCGCGGGCAAGATGGCCCACCACTACGGCGACGAGCGGACCAGCCTGGACTGGTCCCGGGTGACCAACGACCTGATCGCCCGGGTGTGCGGCCTCTTCCCCGGGCGGTTCGTGGGGGTGTGCCAGCTCCCGCAGTCCCCGGGCGACGCGCTCGCCGCCTCCGTACGCAACTCCGTCACCGAACTGGAGCGGTGCGTCGAGGAGCTGGGCTTCGTCGGCTGCCTGCTCAACCCCGATCCGTCGGACGGGTACTACCAGGCCCCGCCGCTCACCGACCGCGTCTACTACCCGCTGTACGAGAAGATGGTCGAGCTCGGTGTCCCCGCCATGATCCACGTCGCGATGTCGAGGAACCCGGCGCTGCACGGCACCTGCGCCCACTACCTCGCCGGCGACACCGCCGCGTTCATGCAGCTCTGCCTCTCGGACCTGTTCACGGACTTCCCCGAGCTGCAGTTCGTCCTGCCGCACGGCGGGGGCGCCGTTCCCTACCACTGGGGCCGCTACCGGGGCGTCATGCTGGACCGGGGCCGTCCGCCGCTGGAGGAGTCGATCCTGCCCAACGTCTCCTTCGACACCTGCGTGTACGACCGGCGCGGCATGCAGTTGCTGCTGGACAACGTTCCCGTCCGGAACGTCCTGTTCGCCTCGGAGATGATCGGCGCGGTGCGCAGCGTGGACCCGGAGACCGGGCGGCGGTTCGACGACACCAAGTTCACGATCGACTCCCTCGGCACGCTGAGCGACTCCGACCGGCAGGCGGTCTACGGAGGCAACGCGCTGCGGGTCTTCTCCCGTCTCGACAGTGTCCTGAAGGCCCGTACGACCGCCACGGCAGCGGTGAAGGAGGAGCAGAAGTGAAGGTCTACGAAGCACTCGCCGAGGCGTTCGTCCGGGAGGGCACCAGCGACGTCTTCGGCATGATGGGCGACGCCAACATGCACTGGATGAACGCGCTCGCCGAGCGCGGCGTCCGGTTGTACGAGGTGCGGCACGAGGGTTCCGGCCTCGGCATGGCGGACGGCTGGGCCCGCGGAGCGGGGCAGCCCGGCGTGGTCACCACGACCAGCGGTCCCGGAGTCGCGCAACTGGCCACCTCCATGATCGTGGCCAGCCGGGCGGGCACCCCCCTCGTCGCCTTCTGCGGCGAGGTGACGCTCGGCGACGACAGCGCGGTGCAATACCTCGACCAGCGGCGCTTCGCCGAGGCGATCGAGTGCGAGTTCATCCACGTGGCCCGGCCCGAAGCGGCCCAGGAGGCCGTGCGGCGGGCCTTCTACCTGGCCCGGACCGAGTCCAGGCCGGTGATGATCAGCGCGCCCGTCGACGTCCAGCTCGCCGAACTCGACGACTACGACGAGGACTACGAGCCGTCCACCACCCTGATCTCACGCCCCCGGATGCTGCCCGACCCGGACGCCGTGCGGGCCGCCCGCGACCTGGTCCAGAACGCGGAGCGCGTCGTGATCATCGCGGGCCGCGGGGCGCGCAAGGCCGACGCCGGCGAGGAGATCCTCGCCCTCCAGGAGCGGACGGGCGCCCTGCTGGCCACCACCCTCCAGGCGAAGAACTGGCTGTGCGACCGCACCGACTTCCACGTCGGGCTCTCCGGCCTGTTCGGCGACAAGGCGTCCATGGAGCTGCTCCAGGAGGCCGACTGCGTCATCGCGGTGGGCGCCAGCCTGAACCACTACACGATCGAGAGCGGCTACCTCTACCCCGAGGCCAAGTACGTCCACATCGACACCGCCCCGCACCTGGTGATGGGCAACGGCAAGGCGGCCGACTGCCACCTCCAGGCCGACGCGGTCACCGCGCTCGCCCTGCTGACCGAGGAACTCGACGCAGGGTCCGTACGGCTGGAGGGCTACCACACCGACGACGTCCGGCAGCGGCTGACGGCCCGGCTCCAGCCGCCGGCCGAGTACGTGCGCGAGCCCGGACTGCTCGACCCGCGGGAGGCGATCTGGATACTCGACCGCGAACTCCCGGGCGAGATGGGCCTGGTACTGGGCAGCGGGCACCAGACCGACTTCGGGACCATGCTCTTCCAGCGCTCCCGCGACGTCCTCTCCAACTACGGCATGTTCGGCGCCATCGGCCAGGCCCCGCTGATCGCCCTGGGCCAGATGATCGCCAACGGCAACCGGCCCGGCTTCGTCGTGGAGGGCGACGCCAGCTTCCTCATGCACCTGTCCGAGTTCGAGACGGCGTGCCGGTACGACGTCCCCCTGCTGGTCGTGGTGATGAACGACCAGGGCCTCGGCGCCGAGTACCACAAGGCCAAGGCGATGAAGCTGGACCCGGACCTGGCGACCATCTCCACACCCGAACTCGGCCGCGTGGCCGAGGCGCTCGGCGGCGGCGGGGCCACGGTCCGCTCCGCGCGGGAACTGCGGGAGGCGCTGGCGGAGTACGTGAGCAACCCCCGGCCCACCGTGATCGACGTCCGCATCACCCGCCAGGTGCTGAGCACGCCGTACCGCCGCATCCAGTACGGCGAGGACGTGTGAGCGCGGCCGGACGAACACGACGACACCGCAACACACGGACGAGGAGAGACGGATGAAGTTGGTGCTCGGCCGCGACGACCTCGCGGCTGCCGCGGTGGCGGCCGTACGCGAGACGGGAACGGAACCGGAGCGGGTCGCCGTCAAACCGGTGCACAAAGCCTCCCGAGGCTTCGTGAACGAGTCCCGCGCGGACCTGTGCGAAGTGGCCATCGTGACCGTCCTCCAGGCCGTCGCCCACGACAAGCCCGTGCTGCTCCTGCCGGTCACCACGCTCGGCCGCCACCAGCACCAGACCCTGGTGACCCTCGGCAAGCTGTCGGTCGCCGACGTGGAGGGACACAGCGTCGGGGTCCGCTCCTGGAGCCAGACCACCGGCGTGTGGATGCGCGGCTTCCTCACCGAGCAGTACGGCGTCGACCTGCGCAAGGCGCAGTGGACGACGTACGAGGACAGCCACGTCGACGGAGCCCACGACCCGGCCTGGGTCCGGCGGGCACCGGAGGGGGCCAGGCTGCCGGCGGACTTCCTGGAAGGCCGCCTCGACTTCGGGATCATGGGCAACGAGCTCCCCTCCGACGACCGCATCCGCACGGCCGTCGCCGACGCCCGCGAGAGCGCCGAACAGTGGTCCCGGGACCAGGGGTTCGTCCCGGTCAACCATGTGGTCGGCGTCTCCGGACAGGCCGCCGCGGAACACCCCGCCGCCGTCCTCGCCGCCTACGACGCCCTGCGCTCGACGCTCCGGGCCGAGGCCGAGCCGGGACCGGTGCCCCTGCACCCGGTGGGCTTCGAGGCCCTGCGCGGCGCCTTCACCAAGGCAGCCGCCTACGCCCTGGAGCAGGGCGTGATCCCGCGGGCCGTGGACTACGACGAACTGGTCGACCGGTCCTGCGCGGCGCTCGGCGTACCACCGGCCCGCCTCGGCGGCTGAGCCGGCGGCGCACGGACGGCCCCACCCCCGCAGACAGACGAGGAGAGACGATGACGGACAAGCTCACGATGGTCCTGGGCGACTACCCGCACGCCGGGCCGCTGCTGGACGGCGACATCACGATGGAGGGGTACGCGGTCGAGCCGGTGGAGGTCGCACCGGTCATCGGCGCCTACCGCCGGATGATCCGCGACCTGGAGTTCGACGTGTGCGAACTGGCGCCGGTGTCCTACCTGATGGCACGCCAGGCAGGCGTCGAACTGACCGCGGTGCCGGTCTTCCTCAACCGGCGCTTCCACCACGGCGACGTGCAGTGCGCCGCCCACTCCGGCATCCGCGTGCCGAAGGACCTGGAGGGACGCCGGATCGGCGTCCGGGCGTACTCCGTGAGCACGGGGGTGTGGGTGCGCGGCGTGCTGCGCGACGAGTACGGCGTGGACATCGACACCATCACCTGGGTGGTGGACGACGACGACCACGTCGAGGGCCGCGTCCCGTCCAACGTCGAGCGGGTCACCGACGGACGCTCGCTGGCCGAGCTGCTGCGCACCGGGGAGATCGACGCCGCCCTGACCGGCAACGCCGGCACCGGGCGGGCGGGCGCCCCCCGGGCGGGCTGGTCGGCGGCGACCGAAGCCGAGCCGGCCGACGACGGCCCGTACCCCCTCTTCCCCGAGGCCGCGACCGTCGCCGTGGACTGCTACCTGCGGACCGGCGTCTACCCGCTGCACTCGGTGGTCTCGGTCCGCTCCGAGCTGGTGGCGCGCGACCCCGAGCTGCCGACCCGGCTGTACACGGCGTTCGCGCGGAGCAAGAGCCGCCATCTCGCCGACCGGCCCGACTGGGCCGCGACCCCCCGACTGGCCCGCCAGCAGCGGCAGATCGGCGCGGACCCGGTCCCCTACGGCATCAAGTCCAACGAGCCGAGCCTCACCGCGATGGTGCGGTTCGCCGAGGACCAGGGTCTGCTCGACCCCGGTTTCCCCTCCGACCCGGCGGCGCTCTTCGCCCCCGGCGACTACCCGGACGCCTGAGCCGGGCGGCCCGCACCCCGGCCGGCCCGCACCAGAACCGAAGACAGACACCCCCAGAGGAAAGGCATCCCCCGTGGACATCGTCGACGCGCACTGCCACATCATCTCCGACGACCCGGCGAGGTACCCCCGGGCCCCGATCGGCGGCAAGCAGTCCGAGTGGGCCGCGACCCGGCCCGTGACGGCCGAGGGCATGATCAGCCGCATGGACGAGACGGGCATCGGCCAGGCCATCCTCGTCCAGGCCACCACGAACTACGGCTACGACAACTCCTACGTCCTCGACAGCGCCCGGCTCCGTCCGGAACGCTTCGTCGCCGTCGGCACCGTCGACCCGCTGCGCCCGGACGCCGCCGCCTCCCTCAAGGCCGCGGCCGGCGAGGACGGCCTCGCCGGGGTACGGCTCTTCACCAGCGGCAGCACGGTGCCCACCCAGGGCGAGTGGTTCGTCGCCCCGGAGACGTTCCCGTTCTGGGAACAGGCCGCGGAACTGGGGCTGCCCGTCTGCCTCCAGATGCGCCTGGGCGCCGCGACCGGTCAACTGCGGGAACTGCTGGAGAGGTTCCCCGACGTGAAGGTGCTCCTCGACCACATCGGCTACCCCGACATCGCCGCCTCGCCCGCGCGCGCCGGCGCCGAGGTGGCCGAGCTGGGAACCCACCCCGGTCTGCACCTCAAGCTCACCCACCGCAACCTCGAACGGCTCGACGACGCCGGTGAGGAGGCGGAGGACTTCCTCACGCCGGTCGTCGAGGCGTTCGGCGCCGAGCGGATCGCCTGGGGGTCGAACCTCCCGGCGGCCGAGCAGTCCCTGCCGGAGTTGCTCGCGCTGGCCCGGAAGGTGCTCGCGGTGCTGCCGGAGCGGGACCTGCGGGAGATCCTCGCGGGCACGGCCCGGCGCCTGTATCCGGCACTCGCCGCCGGCCGGGGCTGATCCGCCCACCACGGCCGCGTCGCCGCCCCGGGGGGCCGCCGCGTGTCGGCCATACTCCCGTCAGCAGTTGTCCTCTCCCAGCAGAACTACAGGGTGATCACGGTGGATTCCAACGGCTTCGACGAGACGGAGGCCGGCCGGACGTCGGCGACCCGTCAGAGCCAGGCGTACGACGGGCTGCGGTCGCTGCTGCTGTCGGGGAGCATCCCCCCGGGCACGCGACTGACCGAGGCCGACCTGACCAGGATGTTCAACGTCTCGCGCAGCACCATGCGGGCGGTCCTGGTCCAGCTCGCCCAGGAGGGATACGTCACCAGCGAGGTCAACCGCGGCGTGCGGACCCGCAGTTTCTCCGTCGAGGAGGCCGCCGACATCCTGGAGGCCCGCGAGACGCTGGAGTCCGCCCTCGCGGGCAAGGCCGCCGAACGGGCCACCGACGAGGAGATCGCCGAACTGCGCCGGACCCTGCGGACGATGGAGGAGTGCAAGACGCGCGGGGACCAGGCCGGATACTCGCAGGGCAACCGGCGCTTCCACCAGCAGGTCAAGGAGGCCGCGCACCAGCAGACCCTGGCGCGCGCCTACGACACCCTGCTGTACCCCCTGGTGATGCGCCAGTACCGCAACCTCACCGCTCCGCACCCGCGTACCGGTTCCCTGGAGGAGCACCAGGCCATCTTCCTGGCCATCGTCACCCGCAACCCCGAGGCCGCCACCGCCGCCATGCGCCACCACGTCGCCTCCGCGCGGCAGGCGCTGATGCTCCAGGCCCGGCGGGAGCGCGCCGACCCTCCCGGCGACCCCTCGGCCCCCTGACGCACCGCCCGCCATCCAGCAGAAAGAGACAGCATGCGCCAGCCAGTGAAGACCGAAGCGGGCTTGGTGGAGGGCATACCGGGATGGGACCGCTCGGTCACCGTCTTCCGCGGCATCCCCTACGCGGCTCCCCCGGTCGGAGATCTGCGCTGGCGGCCACCGCGGCCCCCGGCGCCGTGGGCCGGGGTCCGCAAGGCGAACGCCTTCGGCCCGGTGGGCCCCCAGGCACCCGGACCCGAACTCGACGGACTCGACCTGCCGATGAGCGAGGACTGCCTGTACCTGAACGTGTGGACGGGCGCCACCGCCGACGACCGGCGGGCGCGTCCCGTGCTGGTGTGGATACACGGCGGCGGCTTCCGCGTCGGCACGGGCGCGCACCCCCGCTACGACGGGGAGGCGCTGGCCCGCAAGGGCATCGTGGTGGTCACCTTCAACTACCGGCTGGGCTCCTTGGGTTTCCTCGCCACACCGGAGCTGAGTGCCGAGTCCGAGCACCGCGCCTCCGGCAACTACGGGCTGCTCGACCAGGTGGCGGCGCTCGAATGGGTGCGTCGCAACATCGCGCACTTCGGCGGCGACCCCGAGCGGGTCACGATCGCCGGGCAGTCGGCCGGCGCCGGATCGGCCAACTTCCTGGCCATGTCCCCCTTGGCCGAGGGGCTCTTCCACCGCGCCGTCGCGCAGAGCCACGCCCGCCACTTCCGCGACCCGGAACTGCGGTTCCTGGCCTCCTCCTACCGCACCCTGGCCGACGCCGAGGCCGCCGGCACCCGGTACGCGGCCGAGCGGGGGGCGCGGACGCTGCGGCGGCTGCGGTCACTTCCCTGGCCGAGGCTGGTGGAGGGCAACGCCTCCGCCGTCGACAGCGCCGCCGACACGGGCGGCCCGGCCAAACCACCGCTGTTCCGGCCGGTCGTCGACGGCTGGGTGATCCCGGGCGGCTACGAGGAGACGTACTCCCGGGGGCGGCAGAACGACGTGGGGTACCTCGCGGGCAACAACCTCGACGAGAGCGGCGCGGTCCCCGAGAGCACCTTCGCCGTCTACCGTACGGCGGGCCGGAGGACCTGGCGGCCGGGCGCTCCACCGGTCCACGTCACTCGGGAAGCCTTCGTCACCGCCTCCCGCGAGAAGTTCGGAGCCATGGCGGAGGAGTTCCTGCGGCTCTATCCGGCGGACACCGACGACGATGCCGGACGCGCGCACTGCGCCGCGGTGCGCGACAACGCCCGTATCTCCACCTGGCTGTGGGCGAAGGACTGGACCGCTCGGGCCGGCCGGCCCGTGTACACGTACTTCTGGACCTACGCCTCTCCGGTGATGGGGCAGGACCCCCGCCGCGCCTCGCACGGCTCGGAGATCGACTTCGTGTTCGGCAACCTGCATCCCGACCGCGGCGAGTGGACCGACCACGACCACGCCGTCGCGGAGACCATGACCGGCTACTGGGCCAACTTCGTGGCCACCGGCGACCCCAACGGACCGGGCCTGCCGCGGTGGCCGGCGTGGTCCGCCGACACACCGTCGGTCATGGAGCTGGGCAACGCCTTCGCCCCGATACCCCTCGCGGACCCGCCCCGCCTCGACTTCTGGCAACGGTTCTTCCTGACCCAACAGGCATGGTGACGCCCACCGACGACACCGAAGACACCGAAAGCACCGGAGGCCGCTGACCGGACGCTCGCAGCCTCCCTCCAGCCCAGCCCAGCCCGTCCCGCATCCCCGCAAGATCGCCCCACCTGGCCAACCGACCCGAACCCGAACAGCAGCACCGTCCAAGACCGCCGTACACACCAGGCCGGAGAGCCCCTCCCCCACACACCACCAGCCAGCCCGCCGGACCGGCACCCCCGCCCCGGCGGGGAGGACGGCGCCTACCACTGACAACACCCCGAACCGCAAACGCGACTAAAGTGATCGACGTGAACCAACCACTCCAGCGTCCCAGGACCACCACCACTGCAAAGAAACAACAAACCCCCCGCTAAACAGCAGGTCAGAAAGGGTCTTCCCCACGTGCGTGGGGGTGTTCCGGTGTCGAGAGGTGAGGCGCAGGGTGGTTGCACGTCTTCCCCACGTGCGTGGGGGTGTTCCGCTGGTGCACGGCGCTGCCTCCCCGGTCGCGTCGTCTTCCCCACGTGCGTGGGGGTGTTCCGTTGGCCGCGCACGCCCGGTTGTTCAACTCCTTGTCTTCCCCACGTGCGTGGGGGTGTTCCGACGGTCGGCCGGTGGCTCACGCGGGTGGGACGGTCTTCCCCACGTGCGTGGGGGTGTTCCATCGATCAGATCGCAGCGCACGTAGGTGGCGGCGTCTTCCCCACGTGCGTGGGGGTGTTCCGGTGCTGCCGGTCGTCTCCGACCTCGCCGCGAGGTCTTCCCCACGTGCGTGGGGGTGTTCCGTGGCTCGGGCCGGTTTGCAAGTTACGGCGGCGGTCTTCCCCACGTGCGTGGGGGTGTTCCGAACACGATGGTCGCGCACGAACTGCGGGTGCGGTCTTCCCCACTTGCGTGGGGGTGTTCCGTCGATCACGTTCAGCCAGTCCCGGACACTGCCGTCTTCCCCACGTGCGTGGGGGTGTTCCTGCCGATAGTTCCGTACATGGGTGATGAGTCCCATCTTCCCCACGTGCATGGGGGTGTTCCGCACATCGCGGCCGGGAGCGCGGCCTCCCGGCCTCATCATTCGCGGCCTCCTCCCGACGGGCCGCTTGTCCCGACGGTCGCCTTGGAGGTGCCGGACGGCCACCGGTGTCCGCCGCGTGCCACCCCGTCCGGTGTCACTCCGGCCGCCCGAAGCGGTGGGCGGCCCAGAGCAGGGCGGCGGCACCCGTCACCAGGAGGGCGGCGGCTTCCAGCGGGAGGGGAGGCTGCCCGCCGAACCATTCGATGCCCGTCGCGGCCGTATGACCGGGCACCTGGAGCTCGATGCTCCGCCGGAGCAGATCCACGCCGTAGGCGAGCGGGTTGACGGCGGCCAGTGCCTGCGCCCAGCCCGGCAGGGCGTGCAGAGGGAAGAAGCCGCCGGAGAGGAACAGCAGCGGCATCATCACCAAGCCCAGCAGCATGTGGAACACCTCGGGGCGGCCCAGGGTCACGGCGAGGGCCAGGGACAGAGCCGTGATGGTGAAGGAGGCGAGGATCATGCCGGCGAGGAGCAGCACCAGGAGGACCGGGTCGTAGGGCAGGCCGACCACCCCGGCGAGGGCGAGCAGCACGGCGCCCTGGACGGCGGCGACGATGGTGCCGCCGGCGCAGCTTCCCAGAAGCAGGGTGGAGCGGCGTACCGGGGCCATCAGCAGTTCGCGCAGATAGCCGCTCTGGCGGTCGGTGATCAGGCGGATGCCGACCATGATGGCCGGGGTCTGCACCGTCATCATCAGCATGCCGGGGAACAGGTATGCCTGGTAGCCGACGCCCAGCCTCGACTCGGGGATGAGGGCGGCCAGCCCGCCACCGAGGATGAAGAGGTAGAGCACCGGCTGGATCAGCATCAGGGCCGTGTGGGTGTGCTGGGAGGAGAGGCGCAGCAGATCGCGGTGGACCAGTGCGTGGACCGCGCGCAACTCACGGCGCAGGCGGTTCGGCCGCGTCGCGGCCGGGCCGTCGGAAGAGTCCGAGGCGTACGCGACACCCTCGGCCCGAGGGGCGGATGTGCTCACGGTCGCCCCTCGGCCGTCGCCGTGGCCCCGCCCGGCTCGGCGGAGACGGACGCCGGCGTCTCCGTGGCCCGGTCCGGCCGGGTGAGGGTGGGCGGCGGAACGGGCCGTCCCGCGTTGATGCTTCGGCCGGTGTGATGGAAGAAGACGTCGTCGAGGGTGGGCGGGGTCGCGGAGGCGACGTGCACGGTGATGCCGTGGAGTTCGAGCACCGCACACAACCGGGGGAGCCATGAACTGCCGTCGGGTACACGCAGGTGGACCCCCTCGGCGTCCGCGGTGACGCAGACACCCGAGGGCACTGTGCGGCGCACGATGTGGCAGGCCGCCTGGTCGTCGCCGGTGCGCAGCACCACCCGGTCGTCCCCGATCGCGTCCTTCAGCGCGGAGGGCGTGCCCTGTGCCACCAGGCGGCCACGGTCGATGATGGCGAGCCGGTCGCAGTTCTCCGCTTCCTCCAGGTAGTGGGTGGTGATGAAGAGGGTGGTGCCGTACCGGTCTCGCAGGTCGCGCAGGTGCTCCCAGACCTGGGCACGGGCGTGGGGGTCGAGGCCGGTGGTCGGCTCGTCGAGGAACAGGACACGGGGCTCGTGCAGCAGGCCGCGGGCCAGTTCCAGGCGCCGTCGCATACCGCCCGACAGGGTACGCACCGGGGATCGCCGCCGGTCGGTCAGTCCGACGGCGTCGAGCGTCTCGGTGGTGCGTCTGCGCGAGTGTCGGCGGCTCATCCCGTACAGGCGGGCGTGGATGCGGAGGTTCTGTTCGGCCGTCAGGTCCATGTCCAGAGCACTGTGCTGGAAGAGTATTCCGACCTGCTGTCGTACCCGGTCCGGCCGGCTGACCACGTCGGCGCCGGCCACCGTGGCCCGGCCGGCGGTGGGGCGTGCCAGGGCGCACAGCAGGGCGATGGTGGTGGACTTCCCGGCACCGTTGGGGCCGAGGAAGGCGAAGGTCTCGCCCGGCCGCACGTCGAGGTCCAGGCCGTGGACGGCGTGCGTGGTGGTGCCGTCGGGACCCGAGTAGGTCTTGACCAGGCCGCGGGCGCTGATGGCGTACGCCTCTTCGGGAGCGGGGCCTGTGGCGTCCGGTTCCGTGGTGGCGGCGGTCAGGAGGGGGGGCCGGGCCGGGGCGTCGCCACCGGATCTTGGCTGCATGGTGGGGTCCTCGTCTGCGGGTCGTCTGCGGACTCGGCGGGCAACGGTTCGCGGCCGGGCCGCCGGGGCTCGGCGCGGCGAACTGCTCCCCCGCCACCGGAGGTGTGCTCCGGCCGGCGGCCACCAGGGGCCGCCGGCCGGAGACGTTCAAGCCCTTCTCTTCTCGCCCCGGATCAGGTCGTGGTGGGGAAGCCGGGTGCTCCCTTCCTGCTGGGAGCGGTACTCGGCGCGTCCCCGGTACGACCACTGTCGTCCCGGCCGCCGGCCGGTACCGGAGCGAGAGGGCTCACCGGCCGGTCAGGCGCAGCTGATCCCGATACAGACGGTGTTGAGGAGCGTCAGCAGGCCGATGCACTCGCAGGTCGCGGCGATCGCTCCGTCGGCGCCGACCGGGTCGGTCTCCGGAAGGGCGTGCAGTTCGGCCAGCAGTTCGAGGTCGCGGTTTTCCATGGTGGTCTCCCTCTCTGTGAGTCGGCGGCGGGGGTTCCCGTCGCTCAGCCCGGCTGGTGGATCAACCAGTGCCGGGAGTCGGTGTGTCGGGTCCGCAGGAGGAACGCCAGGATTCCCGCGGACCCGTCGCTCCAGCCGGTCGAGACTCCCCCGTACTCGTTGGGGAAGACGACGTGACCGTTGCGGTGGGCCCCTTCGGAGACGATGAGGCGGGCCAGGTCCTGGGCCGACGCGCGGTAGGCGGAGTCCCCCGTGGCCGCGGCCATGTCCAGGAGGAAGTCGCCGTTGCCCGCCAGTCCGTGGCATTGCGTGAGGGGGGCTCGGGAGGCGCGCTCCAGCACGGCGCGGGTGGCCTGGCGGGCGAGCCGGCCGAAGCGGTCGTCCCCGGTGGTCTGCCACAGTCTGAGCAGGAAGGAGCCGATGCCCGCCGAGCCGTGGCACCAGTACGGTGCCGTGGGCACGTCACCGGCCTGGGCCGGCCACTGGGCGGCCTCGCCGACCCGCACGGCCGCGGCCACCAGGCCCTCCCCCGCCGCCACGGCCAGGTCCAGGTACTCCCGGCGGTCCGCGACGGCCGCCGCGGCGAGGAGGAAGCATCCGATGCCGGCGGTTCCGTGCGCGAAGCCGAGATAGCGTTTGCCGGCCTCCTCGGAGACCGCTTCCCCGGAGAGGGTTTCGGCGGGGACCGGCCAGCTCACGCCGGTCGGGTCGCGTCGGGCGGCAGCGACCAGGCGGTCGGCCGCGTCCGTCACGAGTCCGGCGAACCGCGGGTCGCCGGTGCGGTGCCACAGGTGCGCGGCGGCGAATCCGCTGCCGGCGGTGCCGTGGGTGATGTCGTAGCTGGGCGTCGGCTCCTGCGGGGCCAGGGCGAGGGCCGTCGCGTGGTCCATGAGGGCGTGGTCGCCGACGGCGCGGCCGGCGTCGTACAGCGCCCAGGCGGTGCCACGCCCGCCGAAGTGCAGACCGGGGCGAGTGGAGCGGGTGTCGGTACGGGCTGCTGTCCAGTGGCCCGCGGTGGAGATCAGCTCCGGCAGTCGCTCGTCGCCGGTGAGCTCGAAGTACCGTGTCAGGACCGCCAGGACGCCGGCCGCGCCCTGCTGCACGGTGCAGGGGTCGGTCTCCCCCGCCACGGTGGACACGGGCCACAGCCGCCGTTCGTCCTGCGGGGTCATGGAGTCGACGAGGTGGTCGACGATGCCCGCCACCGCGTCCTGCGTCGTGTCGTGCCGTCTGTCCTCGCGGGCCGGGACGACAACGGGGTGCGCGGCGAGGCCCCGCCGCATCCGGCGCAGGGCGGCGCGCGCCCCTGCCGGGTCCCAGCGTTCGGCGGGATCGTCCCGCATCAGCCCGAGGATCATCTCGGCCATGCCGTCCGGCAGGACGAGCGTACCGGCGCAGGCGTCCAGCCATCCGGCGAGACGATACTGCGCCGCCCGGCCGGCCGGCTCCTCGGCGAGGAGGTTCGGCACCTTCCCGGCGAGAACGAAGCACACGGTGGCACCGAGGCTGTAGTAGTCGGCGCTCGGCGCGACGGGCGCGTCCGACAGCCGCTCGGGGGCGCTGAAGCCCGGCGTCCCCACCGTCGTCGGGAGGGCGGCGTCGCCCTCCAGGACGGCGAGTTCCAGGTCGACGAGGCGCAGTTCACCGTCGGGGCCGACCATGATGTTGCCGGGTGTGAAGTCCCGCAGGACGCAGCCCTGGGCGTGGGCCGCGGCGACGAGGTCCACCAGGCGCTCCGTCTGGGCCAGGGCGTCGGCGAGATAGCGCTCGCTGCCGACGTCACGGAAATGCTCGGCGACCCAGTTCCGCAACGGGATGCCCGGAATCTCCTCCTGGGCCAGGAACAGGTGCCCGCCGTGCTCGAACATCGCCAGGCGCTCGGGTGCGAGCCCGGTGCCGCTCAGCTTCTCCAGGGTCCGGGCCTCGGCGCGCAGCCAGTCGCGCACGTCGCCGGCCGCGTCGGCCTCGACGTGTGGCCGGGCCTCCTTGATGACCACGGGGCGGCCCGTGGAGACGTCCGTCCCCCGGTACACGCCGCCCTTGTTGGTGTGGCGGATCGCTTCCCGTACCGAGAAGCGGCCACCCAGCAGCACCGGTCCGCTCGGTGCCTTCCCCGCTTGCCGCGGGGTCGGTACGGAGGCGGGAAAGGGACTCACCGCCCAGGCGGGCGGGGAGTACCGGCCGGTGCGTTTGTCCTCGACGGGGTTGCCGTCCGGGTCCTCGATGAACCACACGAGCAGACCGTCGCCGGAGAGCCGGCGCCGGCCCACGAAGGCGCCGTAGCGGTAGTGCACCAGGCTGTTCGCGGCGTAGGGCTGGTCCGACAGGATGCGCGGGCCTGCCAGCCCCTCGGTGGCCCTGTGCAGCTCCCACGCGATCCTGACCGCGTCGGCGTCGGAGCGCGGATAGACGGTGAGGAACTTCCCCGAGCTTCCCCGGGGCGTGGCACGGGAGTTGAGTGCCCTCACCTGTTCCAGGGACCGGGCGTACTTGAACACCGACTCCTCCCGCAGCAGCACGTCCAGCGCCTTCGCCAGGACTTCCGGCGCGGAGACGGACGTCGCCGACACATGCAGCTTCCAGCCCTGCTCGCGCGACGTGGCGGACCGGGGCGTGAGACGGCACCACATCTCGTCGGCGTCGATGGTCCAACGCGGACCCTCGCCGGTGACGTACAGTGCCTGGCGGAGCAGGTTTTCGAGGTCTATTTCGGCTGCGTGGCTCGTCATTCATGTCCCTCTCGACGGCGAGGACCACCGGCTGAACCATGCCTTCGGTAAGAAGGTATGACTTGGCCCCGACGGAGTGAAGTCGGTCCGACAGGCGCATGGGCGTGCTGCGACACCCAGAGATGCCGACCGGCGCAGAGTGAAAGCACAAGGGAGCGAATCAAGCGGAATCCCTATCGCCGCACGCCCCCGGTGACACACCTCCTGGAATGCGGCGGGAAATTCAGGAAGGGCGCACTCCGAATACCGCGTTCCCTCTGCTCTCCGCGCCGCGGCGAGCCAGGAGAAACGGGACAAGGGACGCACCGCACAAGCCTTCACGCGGACGGCGACCGACCGCGCTCTCGGGCTCCACCACCACTCTGACCTGCCCGCACTCGGGTGCCCCGCCCGGCCGGACCATCACCGGAGCCAGGGCGAACGTTGCCGGCGCGAGGTTTCCGCCCCGGAGATCTCCTGCCGAGGAGCCAAGCGCGGAAAGGGCTTCGATCAGGTCATGACCGCACGCCCACAAAGAGGCGATCGGTGTGCCCAGTTCGCCGTCAGGCCCCTTGCGCCGCACTTCACCGAGAAGCAATTGACCGCCACCAGTCAACGAACATGTACTCGAATATAACTCACTCATTCGAATTCACCCTCTGTGGCCCCTCGAAGGGCTGAACCGGTTTTCGCCAGGCGCCCTTGCCGTAAGGCCAGGAAGTCGTCGGTCAAGACCCGTTCACTTGACACTGTGGGAGGCGAACCAGGCGGTGCGCGCTTCCCGGCTCGTCGACATCGGATCGACGACTTGGGGGCGTAGGCGCCGGCGCGGGCGGGTGCGGCACGGTGCGGCGCGTTGAACACCGGGTCGTCCGGGGCCGTACCTGTCGGCAGATCATCAGGTGTCCATCCGGAGGGAACCGGCATGAGCAGCGCATCGTTTCACCCTGCCGAGGGGCCGGCCCGCCGTACCGTCTTCGCGGCGGCCGGAGCGGCGGGGCTCACCGTCGCGCTGAGCGCGTGCGGCGGCGATCAGGAGGCGGCGGACGACTCCGCCGGGGCGTCCGCGTCGGCGGGCGGCGGGAAGGCCAAGGGCGTGCTCGCGGCGACCGCCGACATCCCCGAGGGCGGCGGGAAGGTCTTCTCCGACCGGAAGGTGGTGGTGACCCAGCCGTCGGCGGGCGAGTTCAAGGCGTTCTCGGCGACCTGCACCCACCAGGGCTGTGCCGTCGGCGGCGTCGCGGACGGCGTCATCAACTGCCCGTGCCACAACAGCGACTTCTCCATCTCCGACGGCAGTGTGAAGGGCGGCCCCGCCCGCAAGCCGCTGCCGCCCGTGGCCATCACGGTCGACGGCGATTCCATCCTGCTCGCCTGAGCCGGGCCCGGTCCGGACCGGGCGGCCCGGACCCACGAGACGTTGTAGTGAGAGGAAGAGAAGAGCGATGACCGTCACCCAGCGCCGGGGCCGGAAGATCATGATGACCCCCGGTGAGCTGGACGTGTTCCTCACCACCCAGCGCACCTGCCGGGTCGCCACGGTCTCGGCCGACGGCGCCCCGCACGTGAGCACCCTCTGGTTCCTGTGGGACGGGACCTCGATCTGGCTGTACTCGGTGGTGCGCAGCCGGCGCTGGAAGGACCTGCGGCGCGATCCGCGGGTGGCGATCGTGATCGACACGGGCGAGGAGTACCACGAACTGCGGGGCGCGGAACTCTCCGGCCGGATGGAGTTCGTCGGCGAGTCCCCCCGCACCGGGGAGCTGTGTGCCGAACTCGACCTGCCGGAGGCGCTGTTCGCCCGGAAGAACTTCGGCATGGAGGAGATGCCGCACGACGGCCGGCACGCCTGGCTGCGGCTGACGCCGGAGAAGACGGTGTCCTGGGACTTCCGCAAGCTGTCGTCGCTCTAGGCGCCGCGCTGTCGCGGGGCCTCGGGGGTCTCGGGCGTCCCGGGGATCTCGGAGGTCCCGGGGGTCTCGGGCGTCTCGAAGGCCCCGCGCGTCTTGAGCGTCCCGGAAGTCCCGCGCGTCCCGGGAGTCCCGGAGGTCTCGGGCCTCTCGCCGGTGGCCTCCGTCGACGGCCTCCCGGAGCCCTTCTCCAGACCCCCACCGGGTCCGGGGGGAGGCTCCTGGGGGCCGTCGACGCGTTCCGCCGTGGTGCGCAGGGCCTCCACCGCCGCCCGGATCGACGGGCGGCGGTCGGCGTCCGCGCGCCAGACGACGTACACGTGCCGGCGCACCCGCCGGCGTACCGGCACGGTGACCACGCCGGGCGGCATCGGGTGGCGGCCGAGCACCGGGACGATGCAGACGCCGAGCCCGGCGGCGACCAGCCCGAGCTGGGTGTGGGTCTCGGCGGCGCGGTGGCCGACGATCGGCTCGATGCCCTGCGAGCGCAGGGTGAACATCAGCCACTCGTGGCAGAACTCGCCCTCGCCCCAGGTGATCCACTCGTCCTCGGCGAACTCGGCGAGGTCCACCTCCTCGCGGCCGGCGAGCCGGTGGCCGGCCGGCAGGGCCACGTCGGCGGGGTCGTCCAGGAGCGGCGCCTTGACCAGTCCGTCGGGGAGCGGCATCGGCTTGTTGTACCAGTCGAGCACGACGGCCAGGTCGAGGTCGCCGCGCACGACGCCGGCGATGCCGCGCTCCGGTTCGAGTTCGCTGGAGCGGATGCGCAGCGCGGGGTGGGCGGCGCGCAGGGCGGCGAGGGCGGTGGGGAAGATTCCGCGGGCGGCGGTCGGGAAGGCGGACAGCCGCAGCTCACCGACGACCTGGCCGCGGTGCGCGTCCAGTTCGGACTGGGCGAGGGCGACCTGGGAGAGGATGCGGGCGGCGTGTTCGGCGAGGAGCCGTCCGGCGTCGGTGAGGCGGACGCCCCGGCCGTTCTTGGCGAGCAGCTTCTGCCCGGCCTCGCGTTCCAGCTTGGCCAGTTGCTGGGAGACGGCGGAGGTGGTGATGTGCAGTCCCTCGGCGGCGGCGCTGACCGATCCGTGCCGGGCGAGGGCGTCGAGGGTGCGCAGGCGCTCCAGGTTCAACATGTAAGCGATGCTACGAGATATCGCGTTCGAATTCTCGATTGTGCTACGAGGATGCGGTGCCGCATCGTGTCCCCATGACCAGCGCCCCGCCCTCCGCCGTCCCTCGCCGCGCCCTCGACTGGAGGCTGCGCTTCGCGTGCCTCGCCCTGGTGTGGGGGTTCAGTTTCCTGCTCATGAAGGTGGGGACGGAGGCGTTCGTCCCGTTCCAGGTCACGCTGGGGCGGCTGGTGTTCGGGACTGCCGTGCTGGCCGCGGTGATGGCACTGCGGCGGGAGCGGCTGCCGCGCGGCGCGCGGACCTGGGCGCACCTGATGGTGGCGGGGCTGCTGCTGAACTCGCTGCCGTTCACGCTGTTCGCCTACGCGGAGCTGACCATCCCCTCCTCGCTGGCCGGCATCTGCAACGCGACCTCGCCGCTGTGGGGCATGGTCCTGTCGCTGGTGGCGCTCTCCGAGGACCGGCCGACGCGGGTACGGGTGGCCGGCCTCGGCATCGGCTTCCTCGGCGTGCTGACGGTCCTGGGCGTCTGGGAGGGCTTCCACGGCCTGGACTTCACGGGCACGGCCTACGCCCTGCTCGCCTCGGTCTGCTACCCGGTCGGCTGGATCTACGTCCGGCGCACCCTGGCCGGCTCCCACCACTCCCACCTCTCCCTGACCGGCGGCCAGTTGCTCGCGGCGACCGGGCAACTGGCGGTGGTGACCCCGCTGTTCACCAGCCTGCCGGGCCGTTTCCCGGCGGTGCCGCTGCTGGCGGTGGCGGCGCTGGGCGTCCTCGGCACGGGGCTCGCCTTCCTGATCCAGTACGACCTGGTGGCCGAGGTCGGGCCGACGACGGCCCAGATGGTCACGTACTTCATCCCGGTCATCGCCACCGTCGCGGGCGTGGCCCTGCTCGGCGAGCCGCTGTCCTGGTCGACACCGGCCGGCGCGCTGATCGTCCTCGCGGGTGCCGCGCTGACGCAGGTACGGCCGGGCGCCGCCCGCACGGACCGGCCGACCGGGGCGGGAGACGCCGGACGGGAGGGCACGGGGCCGGAGGGCGCGGGCCGGGAGAGCGGGGACCCGGAGAGCCGGAGCCGGGGGAGCCGGAGCCCGGAGAGCGCGGGCCCGGAGAGTGCCGGGCCATGCGCCGAGCCCGAGCCCAAGTCCGAGCCCGAGGTGGCGGGCGGACTCCGCTGAGCGCGCCCCGCCCGAACTCCGCCTGCCGCCCCGGCCCCCGGCGCCCGCTCACGCGCGGCTGTGCGCCCGCCCCGCCCCCAGCGCCGAGGCCACCGCGTCCGCGAGGGGCCCCGTCTCGTCCTCGGTGAGCGTCGAGACGGTGATCCGGACGCCGGGCGGGGACTGCACCCGGAAGCGGGCGCCGGGCGCCACCGCCCAGCCCTCCCCCAGCAGCCGGGCGACGACGCCGGTCTCGTCGGGCACCGGCACCCACACGTTCAGGCCGGTCCGCCCGTACGCGCTCACCCCACGCCGGGCGAGCGCGCCGATCAGCGCGTCCCGGCGCCGCCCGTACGCCGCCGCCACCGCCGGGGTGTCCACCGCGCCGTCGGCCCACAGCCGGGCCACGGCCCGCTGGGTGAGGCGGCTGACCCAGCCGGGCCCGAGCCGCTGGCGTCCGCGCACCCGGTCGAGGGTGCGGGCGTCGCCGGTGAGCACGGCGAGCCGCAGGTCGGGCCCGTGGGCCTTGGCGGCGGAGCGGACGAAGGCCCAGGCGGGGGTGGTGCCGGCGAGGGTGTGCAGCGGAAGGTCGACGATCCGGTGCCCGTGGTCGTCCTCGATGAGCAGGGTCCGGGGGTGGTCCCGCAGCACGGCCCGGAGGGCGTCCGCGCGGGGGGCGCTCAGGGCGGCGCCCGTCGGGTTCTGCGCGCGGTCGGTGACGACCAGGGCGCGGGCACCGGCGGCGAGCGCCCGGCGCACGTCGTCGGGGAGGGGACCCTCGTCGTCGACGCCGACGGCGACGGGGCGCAGGCCGAGCGCGGGGACGAGGTCGAGCAGGCCGCCCCAGCCGGGGTCCTCGACGGCGACCGCGTCGCCGGGTCTGAGGTGGGCCGAGAGCACCCGTTCCATGGCGTCCAGTGAGCCGGAGGTGACGGCGACGGGGCCCTCCGGCACGCCGTCGGCCTCCAGTTCGGCCCGCGCCAGGCGCAGCAACTCCGGCTCCACGGAGGCGTGTCCGTAGAGCACGGGGTCCCGGTCGGCCCGCGCCGCCGCCTGTGCGAACGCCGGGCCGAGCGCGGGCAGCAGCGCCGGGTCCGGGTTGCCGTCGGACAGGTCGCGGGCGTCCTCGGGCACCTCCACCCGCAGGAACTCGCGTCCGGTGGTGGCCGGTTTCGCCCGGACCCGGCTGCCGCGGCGCCCGGCGGTCTCGATGACCCCGCGGTCGCGCAGGGTGCGGTAGGCCGCGGCGACGGTGTTCGGGTTCACCCCCAGCTCTGCGGCCAACTCCCGCATGGGCGGCAGCGGTTGACCCGGCTCCAGCCGGCCCGCGCCGACGGCGTCCTCGATGCTCGCGGAAATCTCCGCCGCACCCCGCCCACTGATCCGATACTCTCCTAGCACAAAGCCCAGTATGCACTAATACAAAGGAGAGCGCCATGCAGGGACCCGGCGACACGCCACCGACGGCCCCGTCCTACGCGCCCACCGGCCGCACCGTCCCCACCCGCTCCGCCGGCCGGGCCGCCTACGACAGGAGCGTGGTGCACGCGATCCTCGACGAGGGGTACGTGTGCCACCTCGGCTTCGTCCGCGACGGCGCCCCGGTGGTGCTGCCCACGTTGTACGCCCGGGTCGGCGAACGCCTCTACGTGCACGGTTCGACGGGATCGCGCCCGCTGCGCATGGCGGCCGGGACCGCGCGGGGACTGCCGGTGTGCCTGACGGTCACGCACGTGGACGCACTGGTGCTGGCCCGGTCCGCCTTCCACCACTCGATGAACTACCGCTCCGTGGTGGTGCTCGGCACGGCCTACGACGTGACCGGAGCCGAGGAGAAGCGCGCCGCCCTCGACGCCCTGGTCGACCACGCGGTGCCGGGCCGTTCCCGCGACTCCCGGCCCGCCGACAAGAAGGAGCTGGCCGCCACCGCGGTGCTCCGCCTCGACCTGGCCGAGGTCTCCGCCAAGCTGCGCACGGGCGGGGTCAACGACGAGCCCGAGGACCTCGCCCTCCCCCACTGGGCCGGGCTGGTCCCGCTGCGCAAGGGGTACGAGGCGCCGGTCCCCGACCCCGGCCTCGCCCCGGGCACGCCTCTGCCCGCCTACCTGGCGGCGGGCTGACGCCGGTCCGTACCCGGGGCGCGGCGACCGGCGCCACCGTGAGCGCCCGGCGAGCCGCCCGCCGCCGGTCAGGCGGGTGCCGGGCGGGACCGGGCCCCGCGCGCCTCGGTGACCGCGAGCCCCGCGACCGAGCCGAGCATCAGCAGGGTGCCCGCCACGGTGGCCGCGGTGAGGTGTTCGCCGAGCAGCAGGACGGCCAGCACCGCCGCGCTGACCGGCTCCAGCAGCATGATCACGGAGACGGTGGCCGACCGGACCACGGCCGCGCCCGCGAAGTACAGGCCGTAGGCGAGGGCGGTCGGCACGGCGGCGACGTAAGCCAGCAGCCAGAGCAGCCGTACGGGGTCCTCGGTGTGCGGGACCAGTCCCTCGGCGAGGGCGAGGGGCAGCAGCAGGAGGCTCGTCACCGCGAAGGCGCCGACGGAGGTGGCGGAGGCGTCCGCCCCGCCGTCGCGGCCCCAGTGCCGTGTGCACAGCGTCATCGCCGAGTACCCGGCCGCGGAGAGCAGCGCGAGGGCGACGCCCCACGGCCGGACGGTGGTGTCCGCGCCGCCGAGGACCAGGACCGCGAGCCCGCCGAGCGCGCCCGCCACGGCGGCGGCCCCGCCCCGGCCCAGCCGTTCGCCGAGCGTCAGGCGGGCGCCGAGCGCGATCAGGACGGGTCCCGCGCCGAGGGTGACGACGGTGGCCACGGCCAGTCCGGTGGAGGCCACGGCGGCGAAGTAGGCGGTCTGGAACACCGCGAGGCCCACTCCGGTCACCCCGGCCCGCAGCGCCCGGGTGCCGAACGGCTCGCGGACGGCGGCCCTCCGGCGCGGGCGCGGCGGCCGGGCGGCGACCAGCAGCACCAGGCCGAGGGCGCAGCGCCAGAAGGACAGGGAGACGGGCCCCATGTCACTGGTCCGGTAGACCAGCGAGGCGGCGGCTCCCGCGGTGCCCCAGGCGACACCGGCGACGATCAGATAGAGCAGGCCACGCCCGACGGGCAGACCTGAGGGGGCGTTCGACACGTTTCTCACTCCGCAGACGCGCACGGGGCGCGGTGGTCTCGAAAACGCCCCGAGGGGCGCGGGGACTGCGTCCGCGGGCAACGCCGTACGCCCGGCCGGCGAAAGCCCGCCGCCGGGCGGTTCCGGGAGCCCGCCTCAGGCGGCCGGCGGCGAAAGGAGAAGCAGGTCCGAATGCATGCCCGGCACCCTAGGCGGCCGTTCCCCGCCGGGACAACTCCCTTTCGGGTCCGCCGCTCGCCACCGGGTCCGGGGGGCTCTTGGACGGTGCGGAGGACTGCGCGATGAAGGCGCCGACGAGGACGACCAGTCCGCCGAGGATCTGCGGCGCGGAGAGGTGTTCGCCGAGCAGCACCCAGGCCAGCACGGTGGCGATGACCGCCTCCAGACACGCGACGACACCCGCGACCTGCGGCGACAGCCGCCGTACGGAGAGCACGCCGGTGACGTAGGCGAGGACGGTGGCGAGGAGCACGATCCAGGCCAGCAGCAGACCGGCGGCGACGGGCGTGCCGTCCATGGACGCGCTCCGCGCCAGCACCGACCACTCCATGCTCCAGGGGCGGGCGACCACGGTGAGCACGGCGGTGCCGACGAGCAGCCCGTACGCGATGACGCCGAGCGGGTCGGGTGCCTCGTCACCGGCGTCGCTGCCCTGGTCGGAGAGGACGAAATAGCCGACCTGGCAGCAGGCGGCGCCGAGCGCGAGCAGCAGCCCGAGGGCGTCGAAGCCGAGCCCCGCCCAGACCTCGACGACGCAGGCGAGCCCGCCGACCGCGAGGACCACGCCGAGCGCGGCGGCCCGGGTGACCGGCCGGCGCTGCACGAACCGCACCCAGCCGAGCACCAGCGCGGGCGCCAGGTACTCCACCAGCAGGGCGACGCCGACGGGGATGCGGGAGATCGCGGCGAAGTAGCACGCCTGGACGCCCGCGACGGCGAACAGGCCGAAGCCGGCCAGCAGTCCGGGACGGCGGCGCAGCAGGCCGCGGTGGCGGACGGCGAGCGGCAGCATGACCAGGGCGGCACCGGCCACCCGCAGCCAGACGACGTGGAGCGGGTCGAGGCCCGCTTCGATCAGCGGCTTGGCCGCGACGCCGGAGCCTCCGAAGGCGAGGGCGGAGACGAGCGCGAGACCCAGTCCCACGCCCCTTCCTGCGCTGCCGCGAGCGCTGTCAGTCGTATGCACCGGCACATGATGACAGGGGACGACATGAGCGTCACCCCTCATGGCTGCTGTCTCATCGAATGGACCGCGGCGCGGACGGCGCGGACGGCCTGCCGGGTGAACGGGCCGTACGGCACCCGGCGCCCGGCCCGGCCCCGGCGGAAGCCGACCGGCGAGGCGGACGGACCCGGCGACCGGCCACAACGCCCGCCGACAGCGACCGGCGACCGCGATGGCGACCGGCCCCGGCGGACCTCTCAGGGCGCCGGTTCCGTCAGCCCGTCGGCGCGGGCGAGCACGGTACGGGGGTCGAGGGCGGCGCGGGCGAGCACCTCCACGGCGCGCGCCTCGGGGTGGGTGACGAGGGCGGCGAGCAGGTCGAGCCCGAGGGGCCGCGGCGCTCCGCGCCGGTCGGCGCGGGCGAGGGCGTCCTCCACGGCCGCCGCGGCCAGCGGCGAGAAGCCCGCCGTCTCGCTCACCACGGGCAGGGCGCCGGAGTCCTCGACGGTGCTCTGCCAGCGCAGCCCGTAGCCGATGCTGCGCTGGACGAGGTAGCCGAGCAGCCGGGCGATGACCGGGCCCTCACCGAGGACGGCCCGCACCTCGGCGTCGTGCTCCAGGAGCGAGTGCAGCAGGTGGGCGGTGTCGATCTGCCGGTCACCGTCCCGCAGGGCGCGGCGACGGGCGGCGGAGAGGACGTACTCCAGGTCCGCGCCGAGCCGTGCCTCGGCGACGGCGGGGTCCGGGCTCCGGCCGTCCTGCTCACCGGCCGGCTGCCGGGGGATATGGGGTCGCACGTCCTCCACCCCATCAAACCGTCGGCGCCGGGTCATCCCCGAAGGGGAGCATTCCGGCGTCCCGCGCGAAGTGGACCCGGCGGACGGAATCTCCTCCTTGCGGAGGAGATCAGGCCGTTCCGCCTCCTCCCGGGCGAGCCGCCTTGCGCCGGAAAGGCCGGCCGCTCCGCCGGGCACGCGAAGGCGCCCCGCGGAGCGGTCCGCGGGGCGCCCGGACGGGGGCCGGGGCCCGGTCAGTCCTCGTCGGCGAGGATCAGGTACAGCTTCTTGCGGGCGTCGCCGATGACCGCGAGGGCCTTCTCGCGCTGCTCCTTGCTGCCCGTCTTCCAGACCTGCCCGAACGCCTCCATCAGGCCGAAACCTGCCTGCCGGATGTCGTTGAGGGCCTCCCAGTCGACGCCGCGGCCGGCGTCCTCCCAGGGAGCCTCGGGGCCTTCCTCGGCGGCGGTGCGGCCGGTCTCGGTGAGCGAGAAGAGCTTCTTGCCGCCCTCGCTCGCGCTGACGATCAGGCCCTCGTCCTCCAGGAGCTGGAGGGTGGGGTACACCGAACCGGGGCTGGGTTTCCACGCCCCGCCGCTGCGCTCGGCGATCTCCTGGATCATCTCGTACCCGTGCATCGGCCGGTCCTTCAGGAGGGCGAGGATCGAGGCGCGCACGTCGCCGCGCCGCGCCCTGCCCCTGGGGCCGCCGCGCCCCCGTCCGCCCCAGGGCCCGGCACCCGGCCCGAAGGGGCCGCCGTGACCGCCCGGCCCGAAGGGCCCGAACGCCGCACGCCGGCTGTCGAAGCCGCCGGGGCCACCCCCGCCGAAGGGGCCTTCAGTGCCGCGCCCGCGGCCGTGTCCACCATGTCCACGCTCGTATCCGTGGCTGCGCATGACCATCACTCCATCCATTCGTTGATCAGTCGCGATCCATTCGCGATACCTCAACGATATATCGGAACAGCCCACCCGGCAACCCCCTCCCGAACACCGGCCCGAGACCGAAGAACCGGGTGCCCGCCATCGGCGGGCCGGCTCGTCGTCGGACAGCGTGACGGCAGCACCCGGGAAGCCGGGCCAGAGGTGTGCGGGTGGCCTTGGGCCGGGGGGTTGCGGAGCGTTTAGCGTCGGGGCATGCGCATCCGAATCGTCGACGCCTTCACCGACCGGCCCTTCGCCGGCAACCCCGCGGGAGTCCTGCTCCTCGACGCCTTCCCGGACGACGACCGCCTCCAGAAGATCGCCCTGGAGGTCAACCACGCCGAGACCGCGTTCGCCCACCCCCTGCCGGAGGGCGCCGGGGCCGACTGGGCGCTGCGGTGGTTCACCCCCGCCACCGAGGTCGCGATGTGCGGCCACGCCACGCTGGCCACCGCCCACGTGCTGCACACCACCGGCGCTCACGAGGGCCCGGTCCGGTTCGCCACCCGCAGCGGCGTCCTGATCGCCACGCCGGAGGCGGACGGCTCGGTCACCCTGGACTTCCCGACCGCCCCGCTCACCCCGGTCGATGTCCCGGACGGCGTCGCCGTCGCGCTGGGCGCCGAGCCCCGCGCGGTCGTCGACACCGGACCGTCGGTCGGGGACCTGCTGGTCGAGCTGGCCGACGAGCACACCGTGCGCGCGCTGACTCCGGACCACCGCGCGCTGGCCGCCTGCTCCACGCGCGGCGTCATCGTCACCGCCCCCGCCGAGGACCCCGCCCTCGGCCACGACTACGTCTCCCGCTGCTTCTTCCCGAACCTCGGCATCGACGAGGACCCGGTCACCGGCAGCGCGCACACCGCGCTCGCCCCGTTCTGGTCCGCGCGGCTGGGCCGGCCGGTGCTCACCGGCCTCCAGGCGTCGCCCCGCTCCGGCCACGTCCGCACCGAGCTGCGCGGCGACCGCACGCTGCTCGGGGGCCGCGCGGTGACGGTGATCGACGGCGAGCTGCTGGCGTAGCGGGCGGGCAGCCGCTCCGTTCCCCGGGGCGGGGCAGAGCGGAAGCGGGCGTACGGGGCTGCCGTACGCCCCCTTCCGTCGGGGGGTCAGGCGGTGGGCAGCCAGCCGACCTTGCCGGCGAGCAGCGCGTAGCCCACGAAGGCCCCGATGTCGAGCAGCGCGTGCGCCACCACCAGCGGGCCGACCCGGCCCCAGCGCCGGTACAGGAGGACGAAGACGACGCCCATGACCACGTTGCCGAGGAAGCCGCCGATGCCCTGGTAGAGGTGGTACGAGCCGCGCAGCAGCGAGCTTCCGGCGAGCGCGGCGACGGGTGTCCAGCCCGTCTGGCCGAGCCGGCGCAGCAGGTAGCCGACGACGATGACCTCCTCGACGACCGCGTTCTGCACGGCCGAGAGGATCAGCACGGGGTACTTCCACCACACCCCGGGCAGCGCCTCGGGGACCACGGTGAGGTTGAAGCCGAGGGCGCGGACGGCCAGGTAGAAGGCGATGCCGGTGCTGCCGATGACGGCCGCGACGACGGCCCCGCGGCCGAGGTCGGGCCAGGGGCGGGTGCGGTCGAAGCCGAGGGTGCGCAGGCTGCCGCCCTCGCGGAGCAGCAGGTGGGCGACGAGTGCGACGGGGACGAGCGCCGTGGTGATGCCGAAGAGCTGCCAGGCCAGGTCGAGCCAGGGCCGGCCGGGCGCGGCGGAGGCGTTGAGGGTGGCCGCCTGGTCCTTGAGCCCGCCGGGGCGGGTGACGGAGCCGATGAAGCTGATCAGCGCGGAGACACCACTGGCGCCGAGCGAGAGGGCGAGGACGAGCAGCGTCTCGTCGCGCAGCGTCCGCCGGGTGATCCGCTCTCTTGGGAGCGTCGCCCCGGACGAAGGGGTCGTACGGTCCTGGGGGGTCGAGCCCTCAGGGAGTGAATCGGCCACCGGGCCCGCCTCCGCCATGCACACCTGATCTCTGCCGGGACGTCAGAGCTTGCCCGATCAGTATGCGGGGGTGCGCGCCGGGGTGCCGCGAACGGACCTCCCGGGCCGTTGGTGCTCACGCGCTCACACACTCTCGCGCTCTCGCACTCACACGCTCACGCGCTCTCGCGTCTCTCCCGCCGGTTCCGGTCCGGTCAGCCGAGCGGCACCGGTTCGGGGAGGCCGGCGGGCCACAGGTGGACGGGGTCGCCCTGGTTCATCAGCTCGCGGTAGCGCCGGGTCGTGGCGGCCAGCGCCTCCTCCCGGGACAGCCCGGCCTCGCGGGCCGCGTGGAAGGTGTCCGCCTGCCAGGTGGCGCCGTTGACCCGGCGCCGGCAGCGCTCCTCGATCACGCCGAGGTACAGGTCCCGGTCGGCGGGCTCCACGCCCCACGCGTCGAGCCCGGCCGCGGCCAGCGGGAGCAGTTCCTCGCGGACGAGGTCGGCGGCGTCGACCTCGGTCATGCCGCCCAGCCGGCCGCGCCGGGGCCAGGCGAAGCGGGCCTCGATGCCGTGGCGGCACGCGGCGTCGAAGTTGGCGGCGGCGGACTCGAAGGGCAGCCGGGTCCACAGCGGCCGGGGCTCCTCGGCGAGCGCGCGTACGACGCCGTAGTAGAAGGCCGCGTTGGCGATGACGTCGGTGACGGTGGGCCCGGCGGGCAGGACGCGGTTCTCCACGCGCAGGTGCGGGACGCCGTCGGCGACGTCGTAGACGGGGCGGTTCCAGCGGTAGACGGTGCCGTTGTGCAGGACCAGTTCGGCCAGCCGGGGCACGCCGCCGGCGTCCAGGACCTCCAGCGGGTCCTCGTCGTCGCAGATGGGCAGGAGCGCCGGGTAGTAGCGCCGGTTCTCCTCGAAGAGGTCGTACGCCGAGGTCACCCACCGCTCCCCGAACCAGGTGCGCGGGCGGACGCCCTGGGCCTGGAGTTCGGGCGGGCGGGTGTCGGTGGACTGCTGGAAGAGCGGGGGCCGGGACTCGCGCCAGAGTTCGCGGCCGAAGAGGAAGGGGGCGTTGGCGCCCACGGCGATCTGCGCGGCGGCGACGGCCTGGGCCGCGTTCCATACGTCGGAGAAACGTTCCGGTGTGACCTGGAGGTGCAGTTGCACCGAGGTGCAGGCGGCCTCGGGGGCGATGGACTTGGAGGTGCAGACAAGGTGTTCGACGCCGTCGATGTCGAGGGTGAAGTCCTCGCCGCGGGCGGCCACGATCTGAGCGTTGAGCAGCGCGTAGCGGTCGACGGCGGAGAGGTTGGAGGAGACCAGGTCGTCGCGGTCCAGGGTCGGCAGAATACCGATCATCGCGATTCCGGCGTCCAGCTCCCCGGCTTTCCGGTCGGCATATGCCAGTGACGTACGGATCTCCTCCGCGAGCCGGTCGAAAACCCGGCCGCCCAAACGATGTGGGGCTATGTTCACTTCCAGATTGAACATGGCGAGTTCTGTCTGGAAGTCGCGGCTGGCGATGCGTTCCAGCACTTGGGCATTCAGCATTTTCGGCATCCCGTCGACGCCGACGAGATTCAATTCGATCTCCAGCCCCATCAGGTTCTTCGGGCGGTCGAACCGCTTCTCCGCCAGAAGCCGCTCCAGGCCGGTCAGGCATCGCTGGAGCTTTTCGCGGTAGCGCTGGCGATCGGACAGGTCGAACTGACCTGCCACGACCTTCTCCCCCATGGAAGAGTCCCTCCTCGAAGCGGTGGGCGGAAGATCCGGCCGCCGATGTGCCGGTCAGGGTGGATGATGCCCAGCGGAAGCGATCGATAACGTCCCCGCGGGGGTCCGGTACCCGCTACCCTGAGTCGGTGTGACCGCTGGCACATTCACTAGGCATGACGGTGGCCGGCGGGTCACGGAGTGCGGAAACTCGTGAAAAACACCGACGAGAATGGGCCGACCGCCCCGCCGTCATTTCCCGAGGTCATCGCCGTACCGCCGGCGCGGAATCCGGATTTATTACAGCAAATCGACGACCGGATGGGCCCTTGTTCCGGCCGCCCGGAACGGCTAGCCGAAACACGCCCTGAACATATGTCGTATAAACTCCGGGCAGGGCAGAGGACCGGTGCCCACGGCCGAGGTTTTCACCGGCGAGCCGGCAACCGGCGCGCACCCGTCCACGTCTCGGCCTGTCCCCGGACCCCGGTCCCTGCCTCCGCGACCCCGTGTGCTGACAGCGTCGTCCGCCCCGCGCACTCGCGCCACCGTGCTTCGAATGAGAGGCGACCCACCATGCCGCTGCATGTCCCCCCGGCTCCCGCGCCCGCGCTGCGTTCCGTCCTGACCGCCCTGTCGTCGCCCACCGCGGTCCGGGAGGCCCGCACCCCGTCCCTGCTGGCCGCACAGGGGCCGCTCACGCCCGAGCTGCCGCTCCCCGTGCACGTCCTGGACGCGACGACCCCCGAGGGCGTGACGGCCACCCGCCTGACCGGCTGGCGGTTCCTGATCCGCTCCGGCGACCGCGCGGTCGCCGCGGCGGACACCATGCCGACCCCCGACGGCTGGGCCTTCTCCCGCTTCTTCGAGGGCCCCTACATCGCCTCGACCGAGCGCGCCCTGCGCCAGGCGGAGACCCTGGGCCAGCCCTACCAGGCCCGGCTGCTGTCGATCCCGGGGCTGTACATGCTCGCGCTGTGGCTGCACGGCGACCGTACGGCCGACCCCGCGGGCGGCCACCCGGACGCCGGCGACCTGCTGGTACCGCTCGCGCCGGCGCCGCCCGGCGTCGCGGCCCACCGTCTCCACCGGGTCGCCGAACTCCTCCCGGTGCTGACCCACCGGGTACGCCCGGCCCAGTTGCTCCGTTCCCCCGCCGCCTGACGGCGCGGCCCGGGGCGACCGGCCCCGGGACACCCGAGTGACAGGGGAGGGTGAACGAGCCGCCCGCGCGGGTGACACCCTCCCCCCGGCGGGCGGCGGTACCGCGAAAAACCTGCGGACCGCCGTCCTCCGGGACAACACTGGTGGCGACCGACCCACCACCACGGGGGCGAGCATGAACGACCCTGCACACCACGAGACGGGCACCACCACACCGCACCGCGAGACGGACGCCACCGCGTCGCACCGCGCGTCGGACCCCACCGCGTCACACCGCGCGTCGGACCCCACCACACCGCGTGGCGAGAACGGCACCACCACGTCGCACCACGAGACCCACACCGCCGAGGACCGTGACGGTGGGCATCGCGCCGGACACCGGTGCCCGCACCGGCCGCCGTGCCCCTCCGCCGGCTCCCCCGACCGGGAGTCCGCCCGGCTCGTGGCCCACCACCCGGAGCAGGGCTGGAGCCTGCTCTGCAACGGTGTCGTGCTCTTCGAGGACACCGGCGAACTGCTGCCCGACGGGCGGGTCATCGCCCCGCACCGCCCGCTCACCTCGGTCTGAGCACGCGCGGCTCCTCACCTCCGGGCAGACCGAGTCCGTACGGACGACGCCGTCCGCGGCCACTCCGTACGCCCCCGCTCCGTACGCCCCACTCCGTACGCCCCCACCGCGCACGGGCTCCCCGCTCGCGGCATCCGACGCCACCCCGACGACGTACCCGACAACACACCCGGCCTCGCCCCAACACCCCTCGACAGCACGCCTGGTGACGGACCCTCACCACATCGCGCCGCGCATCACCCGGGTCTTCCGTCCGTTTCTCCCCCGGAACGCTTCCCCCCGGCGCCCGGTTTCCGGAAGACTCCTGGAAGTTTCACCGGTGGGCGGCGACGGAGGTGCGGGACGTGACGGCAGACGGGGCGGCGTCCGGAGGCCGGGGCAGGGTCACGATCACGGAGATCGCCCGGCACGCGGGCGTCTCGGTGCCGACCGTGTCCCGGGTGGTCAACGGACGCTCGGACGTGGCGCCGGGGACCCGGGCCCGCGTGGAGGACCTGCTGCGCCGGCACGGCTACCGGCGACGCGCCGCCTCACCCGGCCGCCGGGCCGCCCTGATCGACCTGGTCTTCAACGACCTCGACAGCCCCTGGGCCGTGGAGATCATCCGGGGCGTGGAGGAGGTCGGCCACGCGGCCGGGGTCGGCACGGTGGTGTCGGCGATCCACGGACGCTCCGGCGACGCCCGCGAGTGGATGCGCAACCTGCGCGCACGCGCCTCCGACGGCGTCGTCCTCGTCACCTCCGCCCTGGACCCGGTGCTGCACGAGGAGTTGCGCATCCTCGGCGTGCCGCTGGTGGTCGTCGACCCGGCGGGCTCGCCCTCGCTGGACGTGCCGACGGTCGGCGCCGCCAACTGGGCGGGCGGGCTGGCGGCCACGCAACATCTGCTGGCCCTCGGCCACCGCAGGATCGGCCTGATCGCCGGTCCTCCGCGCCTGCTCTGCTCCCGGGCCCGTCTGGACGGCTACCGGGCCGCCCTGGAGGGCGCCGGTGTCACGGTCGACGAACGGCTCATCGTCCCCGGCGACTTCCGTGCCGAGTCCGGCTGCGCGGGCTGCGAAACACTGCTGGACCTGGCCGATCCGCCGACGGCGCTGTTCGCGGCCAGCGACCAGATGGCGCTCGGCGCGATCGAGGCACTGCGCCGGCGGGGCCGGAGGGTGCCGCAGGACATGAGCGTGGTCGGTTTCGACGACCTTCCGGAAGTGCGCTGGTCCTCCCCGCCGCTGACCACCGTGCGCCAGCCGCTGGCCGACATGGGCAAGCTGGCCGCGCGCACGGTCCTGCGCCTGACCCGCGACGAGCAGCCGGACGCGCCCCGGGTGGAGCTGGGGACGGAGCTGGTGATCCGGTCGAGCACGGCACCCCCGCCCACCGGCTGACCCGACGGCTGACCCCGACCGCCCGGCCCCCACCGCCTGACCCCGACCGGCCCGGCCCCCGCCGCCTGACCCCGCCGCAGGCTCCCCGCGCCCTCACCCCTTCGTGGCCCCGGCCGCCAGGCCCCCCACGAGCTGGCGTTCGGCGAGGGAGTAGAAGGCGAGGGCCGGCACCATGGCGAGGACCAGGTAGGCGAAGACCCGCGCGGTGTCGGCCGCGTACTGGCCCTGGAACTGCTGCACGCCGATCGGGATGGTCCACCAGGTGGACTCGGTGAAGACCAGCAACGGCAGGAAGAAGTTGTTCCAACTGGTGACCACGGCCAGCACGGAGACCGTGCCGAGGGCGGGCCGTGCCATGGGCAGCAGCACCCGCCAGAAGAAGCCGAAGGGCCCGCAGCCGTCCAGCGTGGCCGCCTCCTCCAGCTCTCCCGGGATCTCCCGGAAGAAACCACGCAGGATGATGATGGTCATCGGCAGCCCGAAGGCGGCCTGCGGCAGGATCACGCCCAGCGGGTTGTCCAGCAGCCCGAGGGAGCGCAGCAGCAGGAAGAGCGGCAGGGCCGCGACCGCGAAGGGGAACATCAGCCCCATCGTGAACAGCGTGAACAGCAACTCCCGTCCCCGGAAGGCGAACCGGGCGAAGGAGAAGGCGGCCAGTGCCGAGACCGCGACGACGAGGACCGTGGTGGAGACGGCGATCAGCGTGCTGCTGCCGACCAGTTGCCAGAACGAGCCGGAGACCAGGATGTCGGTGTAGTTGGAGGTCACCCACGGGTCGGGCAGTCCGATGGGGTTGCGGGAGAGCTGGTCGGTGGACTTGAAGCCGGAGAGCACCGCGTAGAGCAGCGGGACCGCCATCACGGCGCCCACGGTGATCAGCACCACGTGCAGCGGCAGGGAGCGGCCGGTCCGCCGGCCGCGCTTCGGCGTGCCCGCGGCGGGCGCCGGGGCGGGGCGCTCGGGCAGGGTCTTGTGGGCGAGCGTCACGTGCCGCCTCCTCGCATGGTCGTGGTGGCCCCCTGGAGGTCGCGCCGGAGCACGAACCGCTGGTAGGCGAGGGCGAAGACGAGGCTGATGCCGAACATGACCACGCTGATCGCGCTGGCGTAGCCGACCTGGTAACGCTTGAACCCGAACTGGAAGAGGGTCACGGCCATGGTCTCGGAGTGGTGGTCGGGGCCGCCCTGGGTGATCACCCACACCAGGTCGAAGAGCTGGATCGCGCCGATGACGGACAGGAAGACGCTGATCCGCAGGGTGGGCGCGAGCAGGGGCAGGGTGACGCTGCGCAGGCGCTGCCAGGCGTTGGCGCCGTCGATGAGCGCCGCCTCGTTCAACTCCTTCGGGATGGACTGGAGTCCGGCCAGGTAGAGCATCATGTGGAAGCCGAAGTACTTCCAGGTCATGACCAGGAAGAGGGTCGCCATCACCATCGAGGGGTCGGCGAACCACTCCCCGCCCACTCCCCCCAGGCCGATGCTGCCGAGGACCTGGTCGGCGAGCCCGTCGCCCGGCGCGAAGATCATGCTGAAGAGCACGCCGGTGATGGCCTCGGAGAGCACGTACGGGGCGAAGAACAGCATCCGGTACACGGCCCGGCCGCGCATCCGCTGGTTGAGCAGCACGGCCATGGCCAGCGCGAACGGCAGTTGCAGGGCGAGGGAGAGGACGACCAGGAGCAGGCAGCGCCACAGGTCGCCGAGGAAGACCGGGTCGGCGAAGAGCCGGCTGAAGTTCTCGGTGCCGATGTAGTCGGACGGCATGCCGAAGCCGCCCCAGCGGAAGAACGCGGCGTACAGCGCGAAGAGGATCGGCAGCAGCACCAGGACCATGAAGAGGATCAGCGCGGGGATCTGGAAGCCGACCGCGGTGAGCCAGTGGACGGCGCGGCGCCGGGCCCGCCCCCGGTCCGCGCCGGCGGCCGGGGGCGGTGGGGCGGCGGCGCCGGGGCCGGTCCGCCGGTCCGGCAGGAAGGTGGAGGTCATCGCGGGCTACTGCTCTTCCTTGGCGGTCTTCGTGATCGACTCGGCGACCTGCCGGGGGGACTTGGAGCCGGCGATGAGCGCGGCGACGCTGTCGTTGACCTCCTGGCCGACGGCGGGGGCGTATGCCTGGTCGAGGTAGAGCTGGAAGCCGGTGGTGCCCTTGAGCTGCTTCTGGACGGCCTGGAGGTTGGGGTCGGCGAGGGCGTCCTCGGCGGCCGGGACCACGGGCAGGACACCCGTCTTGCGGACGAGTTCGCGGTCGGTGGCGGCGGAGGCGAAGAACTTCAGGAAGTCGACGGCGGCCTGCGGGGCGCCCCGGCGCAGCGCGTGGCCGCCGCCTCCGCCGAAGACCTCGGTGATCGCGCCCTTGCCGCCCTCCACGCCGGGGAACGGGAAGAAGCCGAGTCCGTCGCCGAGTCCCTTGCCGGCGTCGGCCTCGACGACCGGGGCCCACTGGCCCATCAGCTCCATGGCGGCCTTGCCGTTTCCGACGGTGGCGGCCTGGCCGGTGGGGGTGGAGTAGGCGGCGCCGAGGAACCCCTTCTGGAAGGGCTGGAGGTCGACGAGTTCCTGGAGGTGCTGTCCGGCCTGGACGAAGTCTTCGCCGGTGAAGTCCTTGTCGTCGCCGGCCTTCTGGAGGGCGTCGGCGCCGGCGGTGCGCATCGCCAGGTAGGCCCAGTAGTACATGCCGGGCCACTTCTCCTTGCCGGCCAGGGCGATGGGGGTGGTGCCGGAGGACTTGAGGGCGCGTACGGCGTCGAGGAAGCCGCTCCAGGTGGTGGGCGGCGTGGTGATGCCGGCCTTCTCGAAGTGCGCCTTGTTGTACCAGAAGCCGACCATGCCGATGTCGAAGGGGATGCCGTACACGGCGTCGCCGACGAGGTAGGGCTCCTTGGCGACCGGCAGCAGACCGTCGGCCCACGGCTTCGTCCGCTCGGTGAGGTCTTCGACGAGGCCCGCGTCGACCTGTTGCCTCAGGACGCCGCCGCCCCAGGTGTGGAAGATGTCGGGGAGCTTCCCGGAGGCGGTCAGCGCGGTCATCTTCGACTTGTAGGCGTCGTTCTCCAACTGGACGATCTTTATCTTGACCTTGGGGTTCTCCGCCTCGAACTGCTTGGCGAGCGCGTCCCAGACGTCCTTGGTCGGCTGGGTCGTGGAGATGTTCCACCACTCGACGGTCGTCGTCCCCGACGAGCCCGCGTCGGAGTCGCCGCCGCAGCCGCTCAGTGCGGTCATGCCCAGACCTGCCGCGGCGGAGGCCGCCATGAAGTTGCGGCGGGACAGTGCCGGGTCGCCCATCATGCGCTCCTTGAGTACGGGACGGCGTCGCTGCGGCCGTCCGCTGATCCGTTCCGAAAGTTTCGGAGAAAATCCAGAAAGCTGCGTTGTTGCCGCACCCTAGAGACAGGCCGCAAACCGTGGCAAGCCCTTGGGCATGATGAATCTGTCTCCGGTCACCACAGGAGCGGCCCGGCAGCCCGGAAGGGGCGTGCCCGAAGGCGAAACTTTCGGCCGCTTCGGCGAACGTTAAGCGGTACTCTGCGTGCACCCCGTCCACGCGACGGGCCGGCGGCGACGGTGGCTCCCCACCGCTGCCGCCGGCCTCCGCCCGCCCCCGGGAGCGCCCGTTCACCGCCCTCCGACGCTCGGCCCCGCCCGCCCTCACGCCGGTCCGGCCGGCATCGCCCCCTCGGCCCTCCCGCCCCCGTGCCCGCTCAGCCCTTCGCCGCGAGCGCCCCGAGGGCGGTGTTGAGCGCGAGCACGTTCACTCGCGGCTCCCCGATGAAGCCGAGGTCGCGGCCCTCGGTGTGCCGGTCGACCAGCGCCCGTACCCGGTCGACGGGCAGGCCGTTCTCCCGGGCCACCCGGCGCACCTGGAGGCGGGCGTACCGCGGGGAGATGTCCGGGTCCAGGCCGGAGCCGGAGGAGGTGACCGCGTCGGCGGGGACGTCGGACGGCCGGACGGGGTGGCCCGGCACCGAGTCGAACCGGGCGACGGCGGCGCGGGCGTCCTCGACCCGCCGGATGAGCACGGGGTTGTCGGCCGCCAGGTTGGTCGCCCCGGAGACCAGGAGCCGGTAACGGGTGTTGAGGGTGTTCTCGGTCAGCCCGTCGGCGGGCCGGCCCTGGAACCAGCGGGGGTCGGGCCGCGAACCGCCCGGCAGGTCGTACGGCTGCCCGATGAGCGAGGAGCCGACGACCCGGCCCCCGGCCGACACCTGCGAGCCGTCGGCCCTGCCCGGGAACAGGCCCTGGGCGACGCCCGTGACGGCGAGCGGATACAGGACGCCGGTCAGCGCGGTCAGCGCGAGCAGCGCCTTCAGGGCCGCCCCGAGCAGGCGGGCGTTGGAGGAGACGGAGGCGTTCACGGAGATCACCACGTTTTCGGGGCCGTCACAGCCCGGGGAACAGGGAGAGGAGCAGGTCGATGAGTTTGATGCCGGCGAAGGGGGCGACGAGCCCGCCGAGTCCGTAGACGGCGAGGTTGCGCCGGAGCATCCGGTCCGCGCCCGCCGGCCGGTAGGCGACGCCCCGCAGTGCGAGCGGCACCAGGGCGACGATGACCAGCGCGTTGAAGACGACCGCGGAGAGGATCGCCGAGTCCGGCGAGGCCAGCCGCATCACGTTCAGCTTCTCCAGGCCGGGGTGGACCGCGGCGAAGAGCGCCGGGATGATCGCGAAGTACTTGGCGACGTCGTTGGCGACGGAGAACGTGGTCAGCGCGCCCCGGGTGATGAGGAGCTGCTTGCCGATCTCGACGACCTCGATGAGCTTGGTCGGGTCGGAGTCGAGGTCGACCATGTTGCCGGCCTCCTTGGCGGCGGAGGTCCCGCTGTTCATCGCCACCCCGACGTCGGCCTGGGCGAGCGCGGGCGCGTCGTTGGTGCCGTCACCGGTCATGGCGACCAGCTTCCCGGCCGCCTGCTCCTGTTTGATCAGCGTCATCTTGTCCTCGGGGGTGGCCTCCGCGAGGAAGTCGTCGACACCGGCCTCCCGGGCGATCGCCTCCGCGGTCATCCGGTTGTCGCCCGTGATCATGATGGTGCGGATGCCCATCCGGCGCAGTTCCGCGAACCGTTCGGACATGCCGGGTTTGACGACGTCCTTGAGGTGGATGACGCCGAGCACGCGGGCGCCGTGTTCGTCCTCGACCGCCACCAGCAGGGGGGTGCCGCCCGCCGTGGCGATCCGTTCGACCGGCTCGCGCAATTCCTCGCAGACCTGCCCGCCGAGCCGGCCCACCCAGGCGGTGACGGCGTCCGCCGCGCCCTTGCGGACCCGGCGTCCGGCGAGGTCCACACCGGACATGCGGGTCTGCGCGGAGAAGGCGATCCACCGGGCGCCCTCCGGCCGCTCCCGGTAGCGGTCGCCGAGTCCGTACGCGTCCTCGGCGAGGGAGACGATGGAGCGGCCCTCGGGCGTCTCGTCGGCCAGCGAGGAGAGCAGCGCCGCCTCCGCCACCTCCGCCTCCGTACCGCCGGGCACCGGCACGAAGCCGGCCGCCCGCCGGTTTCCGAGCGTGATCGTGCCCGTCTTGTCCAGCAGCAGCGTGGAGACGTCGCCGGCCGCCTCGACCGCCCGGCCGGACATGGCGAGCACGTTGCGGCGCACCAGGCGGTCCATGCCGGCGATGCCGATCGCGGAGAGCAGGGCGCCGATGGTGGTCGGGATCAGGCAGACCAGCAGGGCGACCAGCACGACCAGGGTGAGCCGGGTGCCCGCGTAGGCGGCGAACGGGGCGAGGGTGGCGCAGGCCAGCAGGAAGACGATGGTCAGCGAGGCGAGCAGGATGTTGAGCGCGATCTCGTTCGGGGTCTTCTGCCGGGCCGCGCCCTCGACCAGGCCGATCATGCGGTCGATGAAGGTCTCGCCGGGCCGGGTGGTGATCCGGACGACGATCCGGTCGGAGAGCACCCGCGTACCGCCGGTGACGGCGCTGCGGTCCCCGCCGGACTCGCGGATGACCGGCGCCGACTCCCCGGTGATCGCGGACTCGTCGACCGAGGCGACGCCCTCGGCCACGTCCCCGTCGCCCGGGATCACGTCCCCGGCCTCGCAGACGACCAGGTCCCCGACCCGTAGCTCGGTGCCCGGCACCACGCTCCCGTCGGCCTTGCGGGCCACGGTGTCGGTACGGGCCTGGCGCAGGGTGTCGGCCTGTGCCTTGCCGCGGCCCTCGGCGACCGCCTCCGCGAGGTTGGCGAAGACCACGGTCAGCCAGAGCCAGGCGCTGATGGTCCAGCCGAACCAGTCGCCCGGGTCGGCGAAGGAGAAGACGGTGGTCAGCACCGAGCCGGTCCACACCACGAAGATCACGGGCGAGGAGAGCAGCACTCTCGGGTCGAGCTTGCGCAGCGCGTCGGGCAGCGCGGCGGCGAGCTGCGCCGGGCCGAAGGAGCCGGGGCCGGCCTGGCGCCGGGCGGCGTGGTGGGCGCGGGACCTGCGGCGGTGCGGTGGGGTGGCCGGCGCGGAAGCGGTCATGTTCTCCTCGGGCCTCCTTCGGGGGCCGGTCATCGCGCCAGCCCCTCGGCCAGCGGGCCCAGGGCCAGCGCCGGGACGTAGGTGAGCGCGCCGACGATCAGGATGGTGCCCACCAGCAAACCGGCGAACAGGGGTTTCTCGGTGCGCAGGGTGCCCGCGGTGACCGGGGTCGGCCGGCGGCCCGCCAGCGATCCGGCCAGGGCGAGGACGAAGACGATCGGCAGGAAGCGACCCAGGAGCATGGCGAGCCCGGTCGTGGTGTTGAACCAGTCGGTGTTGGCGTCGAGCCCGGCGAAGGCGGAGCCGTTGTTGTTGGCGGCGGACGTGAAGGCGTACAGCACCTCGGTGAAGCCGTGCGCGCCCGGGTTGAGCATCGAGTGCCGCGGGGTCGGCAGGGCCATGGACAGGGCGGTGAGGACGAGCACCAGCGCGGGGGTGACCAGGAGGTAGAGCGCGGCCTGTTTGATCTCGCGGGGGCCGATCTTCTTGCCCAGGTACTCCGGGGTGCGGCCGACCATCAGCCCGGCGAGGAAGACGGCGATGACCGCCATGATCAGCATGCCGTAGAGGCCGGAGCCGGCGCCGCCGGGCGCGATCTCGCCGAGCGCCATGCCGAGCAGGGCGATCCCGCCGCCGAGTCCGGTGTACGAGGAGTGCGCGGAGTCGACGGCGCCGGTGGAGGTGAGCGTGGTGCTCACCGCGAACAGGGCCGACCCGGCGACCCCGAAGCGCACCTCCTTGCCCTCCAGGGCGCCGCCCGCGATCCGCAGGGCCCCCTCTCGGTGGGCGAACTCGGTCCACGTCATCAGCGCGAGGAATCCGGCCCAGATGACGGCCGTGGCGGCCAGGATCGCGTAGCCCTGTCGCACCGAGCCGGCCAGGACGCCGAAGGTGCGGGTCAGGGCGACCGGGATGACGAGGAGCAGGAAGACCTGGAAGAGGTTGGTGAAGGGCGTCGGGTTCTCGAAGGGGTGGGCGCTGTTGGCGTTGAAGTAGCCGCCCCCGTTGGTGCCGAGGACCTTGATGGCCTCCTGGGAGGCGACCGCGCCGCCGTCCCACTGCCGGGCGCCGCCGGTGAACTGGCCGACCTCGTGGACGCCGGCGAAGTTCTGGACGACCCCGCAGGCAGCGAGGACGAGCGCGGCGACGACGGCGAGCGGGAGCAGGACGCGGACGACGCCGCGCACCAGGTCGGCCCAGAAGTTGCCGAGTTCGGCGGTGCGGGTGTGGGCGAAGCCCCGGACGAGGGCGATGGCGACGGCCATGCCGACGGCGGCGGAGACGAAGTTCTGCACCGCGAGGCCACCGGTCTGCACGACGTGCCCGAGGGTCTGCTCCCCGGCGTACGACTGCCAGTCGGTGTTGGTCACGAAGGAGGCGGCCGTGTTGAACGCCTGCGGCGGCGGGACGGAGGCGAAGCCGAGGGAGCCCGGCAGGACGCCCTGGAGGCGCTGGAGCACGTAGAGCAGGACGACCCCGGCCAGGGAGAAGGCGAGGAGCGCGCGCAGGTAGGCGGGCCAGCGCATCCGGGTGTCCGGGTCGGCGCCGACGGCCCGGTAGATCCACCGCTCGACGCGCAGGTGCCGGGCGGAGGAGTAGACGCGGGCCATGTGGTCGCCGAGGGGAACGTACACGAGCGCGAGGGCGCCCAGGAGGGCGAGCGCCTGGAGGACGCCGGCGGTGACGGGACCCATCGCGGCGCTCAGAACCTCTCCGGGAAGATCAGGGCGAGGACGAGGTAGCCCAGCAGGGCGACGGCGGCGATGAGGCCGACGACGTCTTCGGCGGTCTCGACGCTCACGGCGCTCACAGCTTCGTCACCCCGCGCGCGACGAGGGCCACGAGCGCGAAGACCGCGATCGTGAGGGCGAGGTAGGCGGCGTCGGCCATCGTGCGCTCCCGGGGGGTCGGGTCGGCGGGGACAGGCGTACGGTCCGAGGAAATCGGCTGCCGGACCGGGAACGACCACCGTTGATGTGTCCCTTACGGCGGCCTGTCCGCCCTTGATACCGCTCTGACGGCTCCCGGCCGGGTGCGCCACGACGGGGAGCGCGCAGGGGTGACGCCCGCGGCGGGCGCGCGGCCGGGACGCGAGCCCCCGGCCGGCGACGCGGCGCCGCACGTCCCGGGACGGACGCGCCGCGCGGGTTACGGTGAGCGCGCCCTACGGGACATACCGCCCGATATCTCCTCCACGTCCCCCGAACTGACTCGTCAGCGAGGCGCCCCCATGAGCCTGAGCATCCGCAACCAGCTTCCCGGCACCGTCACCGCCGTCCTCCCCGGCGCGGCCATGGCGACGGTCCGCGTCCGTCTGGCCGGCGGCCAGGAACTCACCGCGGCGATCAGCCGGGAGGCCGTGGAGGAACTGGGCCTGGTCCCCGGCTCGGCCGTGCGCGCGCTGGTCAAGTCGACCGAGGTCTCCCTGGCCACCGCCCCCGTCGACGGCGTCTCCATCCGCAACGTGCTCCCGGGCACGGTCACCGGCGTCACCACCGGCGCCGCCATGGCCCTGGTCAAGGTCGACGCCGAGGGCGCCGGACTCACCGCCGTGATCACCCGGGAGGCCGTGGAGGAACTGGGCCTGTCGGCCGGGGTGCCGGTCGTGGCGCTGATCAAGTCGACCGAGGTGTCGCTGGCGACCGGGTGACGGCGAAGGGCCCCGCCCCGGCCGTCACGCGGCCGGGACGGAGCCCCTCGCACGGGCCCCTCCTCGGGGGCCGGGATCAGTCCTCGTACGCGTCCAGCGGCGGGCAGGAGCAGACGAGGTTGCGGTCGCCGAATGCCTGGTCGATCCGGCGCACCGGCGGCCAGTACTTGTCCGCGGCCGGCGCCCCGGCCGGGAAGACGGCCTCCTCGCGGGTGTACGCGTGCTCCCAGTCGCCGGCCAGCGCGGCGGCGGTGTGCGGCGCGTTGTGCAGCGGGTTGTCGTCGGCCGGCCACTCCCCGGAGCCGGTCTTCTCGATCTCCGCCCGGATGGCGATCATCGCGTCGCAGAACCGGTCGAGTTCGGCCAGGTCCTCGGACTCGGTCGGCTCGATCATCAGCGTCCCCGCCACCGGGAAGGACATGGTCGGCGCGTGGAAGCCGTAGTCGATCAGCCGCTTGGCGACGTCGTCGACGCTGACGCCGGTCGCCTTGGTCAGCGGGCGCAGGTCGATGATGCACTCGTGCGCGACCAGCCCGCCGGGACCGGTGTAGAGGACCGGGTAGTGCGGCTCCAGGCGCTTGGCGATGTAGTTGGCGGAGAGCACGGCCACCTGCGTGGCCCGCTTGAGCCCCTCGCCGCCCATGAGCCGGACGTACGACCAGGAGATCGGCAGGATGCCGGCCGAGCCCCACGGGGCCGCGGAGACCGGTCCGACGCCCGTGCTCGGGCCGGCGCCGGGCTGGAGCGGGTGGTTGGGCAGGTACGGCGCCAGGTGCTCGCGCACGGCCACCGGGCCGACGCCGGGACCGCCGCCGCCGTGCGGGATGCAGAAGGTCTTGTGCAGGTTCAGGTGCGAGACGTCGCCGCCGAAGTGGCCGGGCTTGGCGAGGCCGACCAGGGCGTTGAGGTTGGCGCCGTCCACGTACACCTGGCCGCCCGCCTCGTGCACCCGGGCGCAGATGTCGGCGACGTGCTCCTCGAAGACGCCGTGCGTCGACGGGTAGGTGATCATCAGCACGGCCAGCTCGTCGCGGTACTGCTCGATCTTGGCGCGCAGGTCGTCGATGTCGACCTCGCCGTCCTCGGCGGTCCTGACGACGACGACCTTCATGCCGGCCATGACCGCGCTGGCGGCGTTGGTGCCGTGCGCGGAGGACGGGATGAGGCAGACGGTGCGCTGCTCGTCGCCGTTGGCGCGGTGGTAGCCGCGGACGGCGAGCAGTCCGGCGAACTCGCCCTGCGAGCCGGCGTTGGGCTGGAGCGAGACCCGGTCGTACCCGGTGACCTCGGCCAGCCGCTCCTCCAGCTCCCGGATGAGGGTGAGGTAGCCCTGCGCCTGCTCGGCCGGCGCGAAGGGGTGCAGGGCGCCGAACTCGGGCCAGGTCACCGGCTCCATCTCGGTGGTGGCGTTGAGCTTCATGGTGCACGAGCCGAGCGGGATCATGCCGCGGTCCAGCGCGTAGTCGCGGTCGGCGAGCCGGCGCAGATAGCGCAGCATCGCCGTCTCGGAACGGTGCTGGTGGAAGACGGGGTGCGTCAGGTACTCGTCGGTGCGCAGCAGCGCCGCGGGCAGGGCGTCGTCGGTCGAGGCGTCCAGCACGTCGAGGTCGCCCTCGACGCCGAAGGCGTGCCAGACGCCGCCGACCTGGGCGCGGGTGGTGGTCTCGTCGCAGGCGACGGAGACGTGGTCGGCGTCGACGAACCGCAGGTTGATGCCGTTCTCGCGGGCGGCGGCGACGACCTCGGCGGCGCGGCCGGGCACCTGGGCGGTGACGGTGTCGAAGTAGGCGCCGTGCACGATCTCGACGCCGCCGGCGGCCAGGCCCGCGGCGAGGAGACGGGCGTAGCGGTGGGTGCGCCGCGCGATGGTCCGCAGCCCCTCGGGGCCGTGGTAGACGGCGTACATGCCGGCCATGACGGCGAGGAGCACCTGCGCGGTGCAGATGTTGCTGGTGGCCTTCTCGCGGCGGATGTGCTGCTCGCGGGTCTGGAGCGCGAGGCGGTAGGCGCGGTTGCCGTCGGCGTCCACGGAGACGCCGACGAGGCGGCCGGGCAGGCTGCGCGCGAACCGCTCGCGCACGGCCATGTAGCCGGCGTGCGGTCCGCCGAAGCCCATCGGCACGCCGAAGCGCTGCGTGGTGCCGACGGCGATGTCGGCGCCCAGCTCGCCGGGCGAGGTGATCAGGGTGAGGGCGAGCAGGTCGGCGGCGACGGTGACGAGGGCGCCGAGTCCGTGCGCCTGCTCGATCAGCGGCCTGATGTCGCGTACGGCACCGGAGGCGCCCGGGTACTGGACGAGCACGCCGTTGATCTCGCGCTCGGCGACCTCGGCGGGGATGCCCTCGCTCAGGTCGGCGACGACGACCTCGACGCCGGTCGGTTCGGCGCGGGTGCGGATCACGGCGACGGTCTGCGGCAGGGCGTCCGCGTCGACGAGGAACAGGCCCTTCTTGTTCTTGCCCATGCGCCGGGACAGGGCCATCGCCTCGGCGGCGGCGGTGCCCTCGTCGAGCAGCGAGGCGCCCGAGGTCGGCAGGCCGGTGAGGTCGGCGACCGTGGTCTGGAAGTTGAGCAGGGCCTCCAGCCGGCCCTGCGAGATCTCGGGCTGGTACGGGGTGTACGCGGTGTACCAGGCCGGGTTCTCCATGATGTTGCGCAGGATGACCGGCGGGGTGAAGGTCCCGTGGTAGCCAAGGCCGATCATCGAGTCGAGGACCTGGTTGCGGTCGGCGAGGGAGCGCAGCTCGGCCAGCACCTCGGCCTCGGAGCGCGCGTCCGGCAGGTCCAGCGCGTCGGCGTTCTTGATCACATCGGGGACCGCGGCGGCCGTCAGCTCGTCGAGCGATCCGTAACCGACCTGCGCGAGCATCTTGGCCCGTGCCTCGGCGTCGGGGCCGATATGGCGCTGTTCGAAGGGCATGGCCGCTTCGAGCGCGGAGAGCGGTGTGCGGGGGACGGTCATGGCGGGGGCCTCCTGGTCTGCGCGACCTTCGAGGGGCACCACGGCGCGGGTGCCCGGACGGCCTCCCCCTCTGTCATCTCGACCTGAGAGCTTCACCGGGCCGCCCGAGGGCGCCGGCTTTCACCGTCGGTGAGAGCGGAAGCCGTCGACACCCGCCCTGCTTTCCAGAGTGACCTCGTCCGTGCGGTACGTGAGCCTGAGAGATTCCGGGGAGGAGTTGCTCCTTCGGCGCCTCCGGAGACCCCCGGAGGACTCTCCCGCACGGGATCGTCAGCCGTTTGCCAGCCTACCAGCGAGGCCGCCGGCCGGTCCGGTCCGTGGACACCCCGGGCTTCGAGTGGCCGTACGACCCGATGTGCCCTTTTGTAGGAGCTACGGTGATTTCGCCGGATGCTGTGCGACCCAGTGGAGGGCCCGTGCGTACCGACATCGACCCGCGCAACCTGATCGGCCGCAAGGCGTTCGACCGCAACGGCACCAAGATCGGCACCATCGACGAGGTCTATCTCGACGACGCCACCGGCATCCCCGAGTGGGCGGCCATACGGACCGGGTTCTTCAGCCGCGACGCCTTCGTGCCGCTGGAGCCCAGCGAACTCGTGGACGGCACCCTGCGCGTGCCCTTCGACCGGGCCCTGGTCAAGGAGGCCCCCGACTTCGGCGTCGGCCGCCACCTCTCCCCGGAGCAGGAGCTCCAGCTCTACCACCACTACGGCCTCGACGTGGCCGCCCCTCCCCCGCCGCCCGACCGCGACTTCGGCAATCTGGCCGGCCAGGGCAGCGAGGACACCTGACCCACCGCCGGGCGGGTGGGGTACGGAGCCGGGCCCGGGGGCGCCGCACGCCGGCCGTACCGCCCCCGGGGCGCCTCGGCGCGGGGCCGGTCACGCGCCGGGCTCGTCGGGGCCGTCACCGGTCTCGTCCTTGGCCTCGCCTTCTCCTTTGCCTTCTCCTTCGCCTTTGCCGGGCGGGACCAGCGGCAGCGGCTCCGCCGGTTCCAGCTCCGGATCGTCCACCGGGAAGGTCCGCACCCGGCCCGGCCCGGAGTACGGCGTCTCGAACCGCACCGTGACCCGCCCCAGACCGCTGCCCTGCGCCCAGCCGTGCCCGAACCGCGCGTGCCGCAGATCGTGCCCCGAGGGCCACCGGCGCGCGGCCGGCTCCTCGGTCCGCCGCCCGGCGGGCTCGGCGGGCTCCTCGGCCGGTTCGGCGGCCCGCTCCCCCGCCGCCTGCGCGAACAGGTCCTCCTGCGTGTAGTCGGCGAGACCGCTGACGCCGACCCCGAGCAGCCGCACCCCGCCCGTGGTGTCCACCGCGTCCAGCAGCCGCCCGGCGGCCTCCCGGACCACGCCCGGATCGTCCGTGGGCCCGCGCAGCGTCTCGGAGCGGGTCAGCGTGGAGAAGTCGTAACGGCGGACCTTGAGGACGATGGTCCGCCCGGACAGCCCGGCCTCACGCAGCCGCCGCACGCACCGGTCGGCCAGCCGCCGCACCTCCACCCCCACCCGTACCCGGTCGTGGATGTCCACGTCGTAGGTGTCCTCGACCGAGACCGACTTGGTCTCCCGCTCGGCGACCACCGGCCGGTCGTCGTGGGCCAGCGCCATCGCGTACAAGCCGTGACCGTGGGCCTTGCCGACCAGCCGCACCAGCTCGTCCTCGCCCGCCTCGGCGATCTCGCCGACGGTGGTGATGCCGGCCCGGCGCAGGTGGTCGCCGGTGGCCGGACCGACGCCGGGCAGGGTGCGCACGGGCAGGGGGGCCAGCAGCTCCCGCTCGGTGCCCGGCTCGATCAGCACCAGTCCGTCGGGCTTGGCCTCCTCGGAGGCGATCTTGGCGAGCATCTTGGACGCGGCCAGCCCCACCGAGCCGGTCAGACCGGTGGCCTCCCGGATCGAGGCCCGCAGCCGCGCCCCGGCCCGCCGCGCCGAGGCGGCGTCCCAGGCGGCCCCGCCGGCCTCCAGGTCGACGAATGCCTCGTCGAGGCTCAACGGCTCCACCAGCGGCGACAGCGCCCGCAGCAGGCCCATCACCTGCTCGCTGATCGACCGGTACAGCCCGAAGCGCGGCACCAGACAGGCGGCATGCGGGGCGAGCCGGCGGGCCTGGCCCATCGGCATCGCGGAGTGCACCCCGAAGACGCGGGCCTCGTAGGAGGCGGTGGCGACCACGCCCCGGGGCCCGAGCCCGCCCACGACGACGGCCTTCCCGCGCAGACTCGGCTTGGACGCCTGCTCCACCGAGGCGAAGAAGGCGTCCATGTCCAGGTGCAGGATGGTGGGCGCGGCTCTCACGTCTCCGATGCTGCCCTACGCCACTGACAACGGCGCTGGGGCCCGCGGGCCCTGGGCCGGGCTTTGGCCGACGGCACAGCGGCGCGCGGGCCCCAGCGGGCCGCCGAGGGGCCTCAGACCGCCCTGTTCCGGCGCCGGGCCAGCTCGTCGGCCGGATTGTGCCCGACGAGGGTCTCCCCCGTGTCGATCCGCTCGCCGTGGAGCTGCGACAGGGCGCTCTCGACGTCCCGCCAGACCACGCCGACGGCGATGCCGAAGATGCCCTGGCCGCCCTGGAGCAGCGCGTGCACCTCGTCGGGCGAGGTGCACTCGTAGACCGTGGCGCCGTCGCTCATCAGCGTCATCCGCTCCAGGTCGCCCAAGCCCTGCTCCCGCAGGTGCCGGACGGTGGTGCGGATGTTCTGAAGGGAGACGCCGGTGTCGAGGAACCGCTTGACGACCTTCAGGACGACCACGTCGCGGAAGCTGTACAGGCGCTGGGTCCCGGAGCCGTGCGCGGGCCGCACGCTGGGCTCCACGAGCCCGGTGCGGGCCCAGTAGTCGAGTTGCCGGTAGGTGATGCCGGCCGCCGCGCAGGCCGTCGGCCCGCGGTAGCCGATCTGCTCGGTCGCCATGGCCCTCGCTCCTCCGCCGCCGGGCACGGCCGTCGGTCGCTGCGGAGCGTGGTCGGCCCTGCCACCGTGCGGGGCGTGTCCCCCGCCCGGCCGGAGCCTGGAACCCGGTGGCGGATACGGTCCGCCCGCCCCGAGGCCGCCGGCGCCATCCCCAGCCGTACCGTCGCCGCTGATCCTCACGCCGACCTCCGTCCTTGACCTGCCTCCTCGACGGTAGGCAGTCACCAAGGGTGCGTCAACGATCGCCACACTCGGCACGCCGAGTGATAATCACCCTTCGAGTGGTTTCGCGTGACCCACCGCGGGGAAAGGCTAGCCGAATGTGCCCGGAGGCCGGTGGTGGGGCCGCTCCGGAGCGGCCCGCGGATCACTGGTTGCTGGTGCCGAAGTCCTCCGGCGAGATCTGGTCGAGGAACTCGCGGAACTTCTCCACTTCGTCCTCCTGCTCGTCCGGAATGGCGATGCCGGCGTCGTCGAGTACCTCGTCGCTGCCGTAGATCGGCGTTCCGGTGCGCAGGGCGAGCGCTATGGCGTCGGACGGCCGGGCGCTCACCTCGACTCCGCTCGCGAAGACCAGCTCGGCGTAGAAGACCCCCTCACGCAGGTCCGTGATGCGTACTTCCGTGAGCTCCTGGCCGACGGCTTCCAGCACGTCCTTGAACAGGTCGTGGGTCAGCGGCCGTGCCGGAGCCATGCCCTGCTGGGCGAAGGCGATCGCCGTCGCCTCGCCCGGTCCGATCCAGATGGGAAGGTAGCGGTCGCCTCCCACCTCGCGCAGCAGCACGATCGGTTGGTTGGAGGGCATCTCGACCCGGACACCTACGACATCGAGCTCGTTCACACAGCAACCCTAGGCCGTGCCCGGGACCTTTGGGTAGTCGGGCCGGGCACGGGTGGGAGAGATCCGGGCCCGGGGCCCGGCCGGTTCAGGGCAGGCGCACCCCGAGGGCGGTCCGCACCAGCGCCGCGTGCAGCCGCACCGTCAGCCCCGCCAGCTCGTTGGTGCGCTCCTCGGCATGTGCCCTGGTCTGCGGGTTGCGGTGGCGCCTCAGCGGGGCCACCACCTGGTCCACCAGACCGGCCTCCCGGTCGGCGGCGGCCTTCATCACCCGCAGGTGGCGCGGCTCGATCCCGAACCGCCCCAGCTCGGTGACGAGCGCGGCCACGGTGACGGCCTCGGCGTCGTACGCCCCGTCGGGCAGCGGCGCGATGAGCCCGTAGGACTCCCACTCCTCCAGGTCGCCGCTCTCGATCCCGGCCGCGGCGAGCAGCTCGTCGCGGCCGAGCCGGGCGGCCGTCGGCCCCTCGTCGGTGACCTCGGGGAACTCTCCGTCCCGCGGCCGGCCGAGGGAGGGCAGCCGCACGGCCTCGCCGCGCTCCACGGCGTCCAGGTGCTCCCGGATCGCCTTGAGCGGCAGGTAGTGGTCCCGCTGTATGCGCAGCACCTGGCCGAGCCGCTCGACGTCGCCCGCGCTGAACTTGCGGTATCCGGCGGGGGTCCGCCGCGGCTCGACGAGCCCCTCCGCCTCCAGGAAACGGATCTTGGAGATGGTGATGTCGGGGAACTCGTCGCGCAGCGCGTGCAGCACCGTGCCGATGCTCATCAGCCCACTGTCCGCGGCGGTGGTGCCGTGTCCGGCACCACCGCTCGGTGTTTGAAGCATGGACCTTCCCTGGTCCCCCGGACCGGTCCGGGGGAGAGTCAGTAGCCCCGCTGGCTCGCGTAGAAGACCAGCCGGTACTTGCCGATCTGCACCTCGTCGCCGTTGGACAGCGCGACCTGGTCGATCCGCTCCCGGTTGACGTACGTACCGTTCAGGCTGCCGACGTCGGCGACCGTGAACGAGCCGTCCGCGCCACGGCGGAACTCCACGTGCCGGCGCGAGACCGTCACGTCGTCCAGGAAGATGTCGCTCTGCGGATGACGGCCCGCGGTGGTCAGCTCGCCGTCCAGCAGGAAGCGGCTGCCCGAGTTCGGACCGCGGCGCACCACGAGGAGCGCGGAGCCCAGCGGCAGCGCGTCGACGGCCGCCTGCGCCTCGGGCGACAGGGACGGCATCGCCGTCTGTCCGGTGACCTCGGCGTCGTACGCCTCCAGGCCGGAGATGGAGATCGTGGACGTCGTCTCGGAGGAGCGCTCCGGAGCCGCCCCGCCACGCAGCGGAGCGCCGCAGTGGGAGCAGAAGCGGCTGTTCTCCCCGTTGCGGTTTCCGCACCTCGTACAGACCAGGGCCGACATGGAGTCCTCCTGCCGCGATTGCCCGAAACCTATGCCTCCGGGCTGCGCGGGGTCAACGGACGCCGCGCCCTGACCACCGGAAGTGTCACCGCCCGGACCAGCCACCTGGTCCCGGAACAGCGGACGCCGGCCGTCCGCCTCGGACTGCTCCGCGCGGTGGCGGGCAGTGGCGTTGTCGCGGCCCTCTCGCGGGCTCTTGCCGAACAACTTCGCAAACAACTTCACGGGCGATTCCCCTTGACCGAAACAGACCCGCCCGTGGGGCAGGACGAACCCTGACTGAACGTACTGGCCGACCCGGACACCTTCACAACGTCCGTCTCCACCAGACAGTTTCCACCACGCACCACCCAATCGGTGCGCCGACCCCCCGCAACCTCATGCCCTCGCCGGTCGCCGCGCATGCACCGCCGGTTCACCGGGAGGACGACCGAGCGTAGTCAGGCCGCTTCGCCGCTCGCAAGGCGTCCACGACGATCTTGCTCGACCGCTCCACAGTAACGGTGGCCTGTTCCTTTTCGAGAGTCTGCACGACGCCCCCAGGGATGTTGAGTGCCGGTTCGAGGTCCTGCGGCTTGCCGATGACCTGGAAACGATAGGGCGCGTTGATCTTGTTCCCGTCGACGCTCACACTCTTGCCTGATTCCGTCAGATAGGTGCCGGCCACGATCCGCACGCCGTTCACCTGGATCGCCTCGGCACCCGCCGCGCGCAGCTCCTGGATGGCGTCGAGCAGCATGTCCGCCTCGACCGTCCCCATCGTGTCCTCGATCGTCACCGTGATGCCGGGCCCCTGCGCGGCCACGGTGCCCGCGAGGATGCCGAGTTGACGCTCCTTCTCCAGCGTCTGCCTGCGGGCCTCCTCCGCCTGGTCGGAGCTGTTCTCCAACTCCTCGCGCTGCTTCTCCAGACCCTGCCTCTCATCCTCCAGACGCTCCGTGCGGTCGTCGAGTTCATCGAGGATGCGGACCAGATCCTCCTGGCGGGCTCCGCGCAGCGCGCTGTCGCCACCGCTGTTGGAGGCCACCTGGACGGCCAGGCCGAAGCCAAGGCCGAACAGGAGCAGGGCGACGATGAGTTGGGCCCGGGTGACGCGGGGCGGCCACAGGCCGTTCACCAGGCGCTCCCGGCCGGTCAGCGGAGCCGGGGGCTCCGGGTCCGGGGGCGGGGCGTCGTCCGGGGCCGGGGGCTGGGCGTCCGGGGCCGGAGGCGGGGCGTCGTCCGAGGCCGGGAGCGGGGCGTCGTCCCGGGCCGGGGGCGGGGCGTCCGGGGGCGCGGTGGGCTCCCCGGGGGCGCCCTCCGCCGGTTCGGCGGGCCGCTCGCTCTTCCCGGGCCGGTCGGCCGGCGGCACCCACGGGGGGAGGGGCTTGCGGAGGCGGTCGTCGGGCCGCTCGTCGTGGTCGCTCATCGGCCTCACGCCCGGAAGACGTGCCGGCGGATCGCCGCGGCGTTGGAGAAGATGCGGATGCCGAGCACGACCACGACGCCGGTGGAGAGCTGGGCGCCCACGCCGAGCTTGTCGCCGAGGAACACGATCAGCGCGGCGACCACCACGTTGGACAGGAACGACACCACGAAGACCTTGTCGTCGAAGATGCCGTCGAGCATGGCCCGCAGACCGCCGAAGACCGCGTCGAGCGCCGCCACGACGGCGATCGGCAGGTACGGCTCGACGGCCGCCGGCACCTCGGGCTGTACCAACAGGCCGGCCACGACTCCCACGACGAGGCCCAGTACGGCGATCACTATGTGCCCTTCCCGGTTATCGGCTGTGCGGTTCGTACGATCACACTCGGTGCGGCGGGCAGCCGGAGGTCCCCCGCCTGGGACAGGGCCGTGCGGATGCCGTAGTTCTCCTGCAAGGCGTGCAGGTACAGCCCGTCGGCGCTGTCCTGGAAGGCCGTGGCGAGCCGCTTGCCGTCCCCCACCGCGAGCACCGTGTACGGCGGCACCAGCGGCCTGTTGTCGACCAGTATCGCGTCTCCGGCGGCCCTGATCGCCGACAGGGCGGTCAGCCGCTGCCCGTTGATGGAGACGGCCTCCGCCCCGGACTCCCACAGGCCGTTGACCACGCGCTGCATGTCGCGGTCGCGGAGCCGGCCGGTGTCGGCGAAGCCGGAGGTGCCGCGCGGCCGTCCGTCGCCGCCGGTGGTGTCCTTGGCGTCGTCGACGACGAGTCTCACCCCGGGCCCGTGCACCGCGACGGCGCCGGCGAGCATGCCGACGAGGTCGGAGGGATCGCTGTCGCCGGTCTTCTCCAGCGCCTCGCGCCGGCGCGCGTCGACGTCGTCGCGGAGTTCGTCGACGTCCTTCTCCAGCCTGTCCGCGGCGTCGGTCTCCCCCGCGATGCGGTCGATCAGCTCCTCGCGCTCCTTGGCGACGACGGGGGCGGCGACCCGCGCCTGGGCCGCGCCGACCGTGACGACCAGGGCCGCGAGCACCAGTCCGGCCGCGAGCCCGAGCTGGGAGCGGACCGTCTTCGGCCGTGTGCCGGTGCCCTCGGCCTTCTTCCGCGCGGCAGCCTCGGCGTAGCCCTCGTCGAGGCTGTGGTCCATCACGTTGGTGATCAACGACATGGAGGCGTCCGGGCGTGCGGGCCGCCGCGTGGATGTGCTCCGAACGGGGGGTTGCTGCGGCATGCCGCACATCGTCGCACGCTTCGGCCGCTTGCTTCCGAACGGGCCCACCGGCGTGCCGGACAGGCCCCCTTGGGGACACTTGTCCGGCACGCGCGCGTGGAGGGTGGTTTTACCGTCCGGCGCTGTCCACGACCGCCGACCACTCGTCGAGCAGGGCCTGCGCGGAGGCGTCGTCGGGCCCCTCGGCCCACAGGTGGGTGACGGCCTCGGCCGGGTCGGGCAGCACCATCACCCAGCGCCCGTCGGTCTCGACGACCCGGACGCCGTCGGTGGTGTCCACGAAGCGGTCTCCGGCCGCCTCGACGACCCGCCGCATCACCAGGCCCTTGACGGCCCACGGGGTGGCCAGGTCCCGCTTGAGGACGTGAGCCCGCGGGATGCGCGCGTCGATCTGGCTCAGGGTGAGCTGGGTGCGGGCGACAAGCCCGATCAGGCGGACGAAGGCGGCGGTGCCGTCGTAGACGCGGCTGGACTCGGGGACGATGAAGCCGCCCTTGCCGTCGCCGCCGAAGATGGTCCCTTCCTCGCCGCCCACGCGGGTCAGATCGTCCGGGGACGTCGTCGTCCACTCGACCTGGGTGCCGTGGTAGGCGGCGACCTGTTCGGCGATCCTGGTGGTCGTCACGGGCAGCGCCACCCGCCCGCTGCGCCGCTCGGCGGCGATCAGGTCGAGCATCACCAGCAGGGCCCGGTCGTCCTCGATGATGCGGCCCTTCTCGTCCACCAGGGAGAGCCGCTCGCCGACCGGGTCGAAGCGCACGCCGAACGCGGCCCGCGAGGACGCGACGATCTCGCCGAGCCGTACCAGTCCGGAGCGGCGCACGTCGGCCGACTCCGTCGGCCGGGACTCGTCCAGGCCCGGGTTGATGGTCAGCGAGTCGACGCCCAGCTTCCCGAGGAGGGAGGGCAGGACGAGCCCGGCGCTGCCGTTGGAGGCGTCCACGACCACCTTGAGCCCCGACTCGGCGATCCCGCCGATGTCGACGTTCCGCAGCAGCGAGCCGGTGTACGAGTCGAACACGCTGGACGGGAAGTGCAGGTCGCCGATCTCACCGGGGAACGCGCGCCGGTACTCCTGCCGCGCGAAGACCCGGTCCAGCTTGCGCTGGCTGCCCTGGGACAGGTCGGCGCCCTCACTGTCGAAGAACATGATGTCGACCGAGTCCGGCACGCCGAGCGTGGTGCGGATCATGATGCCGCCGGCGCTGCCCCGCGCGGTCTGCTGCCGTGCCACGGGCAGCGGGACGTTCTCCAGGTCCCGCACGTCGATGGCGCTGGCCTGGAGGGCGGAGATCACGGCCCGCTTCAGCGCGCGGGCGCCGCGCGAGTGGTCGCGGGCCGTGGTGACCGTGGACCCCTTCTTGAGGGTGGTCGCGTAGGCGCCCGCGAGCCGGACGGCCAGTTCCGGGGTGATCTCGACGTTGAGGATGCCGGAGACGCCGCGGGCGCCGAAGAGGTGCGCCTGGCCGCGGGACTCCCAGATGACCGAGGTGTTGACGAAGGCGCCGGCCTCGATGGTCTTGAACGGGTAGACCCGCACGTTGCCCTGGACGATCGATTCCTCGCCGATGAGGCATTCGTCGCCGATGACCGCGCCGTCCTCGATCCGCGCGGCCCGCATGATGTCGGTGTTCTTGCCGACGACGCAGCCGCGCAGGTTGCTGTGCGGACCAACGTACACGTTGTCGTGGACGACGGCCTTGTGGAGGAAGGCTCCGCTCTTGACGACGACGTTGGAGCCGACGACGGTGTGCTCGCGGATCTCGGCGCCGGCCTCGACCTTGGCGTAGTCGCCGATGTAGAGGGGGCCGCGCAGTTCTGCTTCGGGGTGCACCTCGGCGCCTTCGGCGACCCACACCCCGGGCGAGATCTCGAAACCGTCCATGTCGACGTCGACCTTGCCTTCGAGGACGTCGGCCTGGGCCTTCACATAGCTCTCGTGGGTGCCGACGTCCTCCCAGTAGCCCTCGGCGATATAGCCGTAGATGGGCTTGCCGTCCTTCAGCAACTGCGGGAAGACGTCGCCGGACCAGTCGACGGAGACGTCGGCCTCCACGTAGTCGAAGACCTCGGGTTCCATGACGTAGATACCCGTGTTCACGGTGTCCGAGAAGACCTGGCCCCAGGTCGGCTTCTCCAGGAACCGTTCGACCTTGCCTTCGTCATCGACGATGGTGATGCCGAATTCCAGCGGATTGGGGACACGTGTCAGGCATACGGTGACGAGCGCACCCTTTTCCTTGTGGAAATTGATCAGATCGGTGAGGTCGAAGTCGGTCAGGGCATCGCCGGAGATGACGAGGAAGGCATCGTCCTTGAGCGCCTCCTCGGCGTTCTTGACACTGCCGGCGGTACCGAGCGGCTTCTCCTCGTTCGCGTAGGAGAGCTCCATGCCCAGCTCTTCGCCGTCGCCGAAGTAGTTCTTGACGAGGGACGCCAGGAATTGGACCGTGACGACGGTCTCGCTGAGCCCATGCTTCTTGAGCAGCCGCAGCACGTGCTCCATGATCGGCCGGTTGACCACCGGCAGGAGCGGCTTGGGCATGCTCGAGGTCATGGGGCGAAGGCGTGTGCCTTCGCCTCCGGCCATCACGACAGCCTTCATGTCGGAAGCGTCCTCCTCTGAGAGACGACGGTCAGGCCGACCTGCACCCCTCCAGATTGTCCCGCACTTCTGCCGCACGGGCCATCCGGCCGCTCCGGCCGCACAATCGGTGAGTTCAATCGGCCTCGGTGTCCGCGCGTACCAAGCGTCGGACCTGTACCACGTAGAGAACTCCTGCCCACCAGTAGAGCGTTGTACCCCATCCTGCGAACGCCCATCCGAAAACAGCGGCGAGTGACGCGATCCATCCGCTTCCGTCGCTCAGCAGAAGCAGCGGGAAGGCGTACATGAGGTTGAAGGTGGCGGCCTTCCCGAGGAAGTTCACCTGGGGCGGCGGATAGCCGTGGCGCCGGAGGATGCCGACCATCACGAGCAGGACGGCCTCGCGGGCGAGAAGGACGAGGGTGAGCCAGAGCGGCAGGATCTCGCGCCAGGTGAGGCCGAGCAGGGTGGACAGGATGTACAGCCGGTCGGCCGCGGGGTCCAGGAGCCGGCCGAGGCTGCTGATCTGGTTCCAGCGCCGGGCGAGTTTCCCGTCCAGGTAGTCACTGACTCCGCTGAGGGCCAGCACGAGCAGGGCCCAGCCGTCGCTCTGCGGGCCGCCGAACTCCGGCCGGAGGATCAGCCACAGGAAGAGCGGTACGCCGGCGAGGCGGGCCATGCTGAGAATGTTCGGGATGGTGAGGACCCGGTCGGTCTGCACGCGGGTCTCCTGGACCTCCACGCGGGGGCCTCCTGGGGGAAATGAGCCGATGATGCCCGCCGAGCCTACCTCAACGCGAAAAAGCTCCGGCTCTCGGGGCATATCGCCCAAGAGCCGGAGCTGTAAAAGGAGTTCGGCGGCGTCCTACTCTCCCACAGGGTCCCCCCTGCAGTACCATCGGCGCTGTAGAGCTTAGCTTCCGGGTTCGGAATGTAACCGGGCGTTTCCCCTACGCTATAACCACCGAAACACTA
>NZ_JAGPNL010000012.1 GCF_018069565.1 Streptomyces tagetis
GGGCGACGCGGGCCGCGCGGGCGGCGAAGTCCGCGCCGCGCACCGAGGCGCGTACGGTGCCGGCGACCGCGCCGGCGGCGGCGCCCACGGCGGGCGCGGTGCCGCGCGCGAGCAGCCGGGGTCCGGCCAGGACGAGCCCGGCGACGGCGCCCGGGGAACGCGTCAGGAGTCCACCGGTGGTCATCGCGCGTCCTCAGCCCGCCTTCCCGGTACGGGCCGGGCCGGCCGCGCGGCGGGCGGCGGCGTTCCTGGCCGCGCTGGTCTGCTCGGCGGCGGTGCGGGGCGTGGCCGTCTTCCCGGCGGCGCCCTTCCGCGCGGCGGCGGACTTCCGCGCGGCGGTCTTCTGCGCGGCCGTCTTCTGCGCGGCGGTCTTCTGCGCGGCAGCGGTCTGTGCGGCGGTGGTCTGCGCGGCGGTGGTCTTCTTCGCGGCGGCCGTCTTCCGGGCCGTGGTCTTCTTCGCGGTGGCCGACTTCCTGGCGGCGGTGCTCCGCGCGGCGGCGTTCTTCACGGCGGTGCTCTTCACACCCGCCGGACGCCGGGCCGCGGCGGCGCTCTTCGCCGCGGAGGCGGGCCGCGTGGTGGCGGCGCCGGTCCCGGCGGTCCCCGAGGGGGCCGTCTTCCGGGCCCCGGTACCGGCCGTCGCCGTACCTCCCGCCGCGGCGCCGCCCGTTCGCGGCACCGCCCGGCCACCGTTCCCGTCGGCCGCGGCGGCGCCGTCGGCCTCGTGGGGCCGGGGCTGGGTCAGCCAGGCGACGGCCGCTCCGGTGAGCGCCACCGGCCATTCGACCAGACCGGCGACGCCCAGCACCCCGGCGCCCGTGTAGACGACGAAGCGCCGGCCGCGCGGCGACACCGCGCCGATCCGGTCCAGCGCCCCTTCGGCGGCCTTGCCGACCGTCCCGGCGCCCGGCACCTTCCGCAGCGCCGACGCCGCCGCGTGCAACGGCCGCGGGAGTGTCTGCGCCGACTTCTGCTCAGCCATGACTGTCCTCGCCCTGTGCGAACTGGAAACCCTGGAACCTCACCTTCCGCACTTCCGCGGGTTCCCGCACTTCGAGCGTTCGCCCCGACGGCCTCACCCGGCCCCGGGGTCATCCCCCGTTCAGCCGCGCAGCCCGCGCGCCAGGAGGTCGACGACGGCCGCCAACTCCTCCTCCACACCGGCCCGTTCCCACTCCCCGGCGTGGCAGGGGTGGTGGAAGCGGGCGGTGGCGTGGAAGACGGCGCGGGCGGCACCCGCCGGATCGGCGACGGTGAAGGCGCCGCCCGCCGCCCCCGCCCGGACGATCCGGGTGAGCTGCCCGGTCAGCTCGGCCAGGTGGGCGCCGACCACGGCGCCGTTCTCCCCGGCGAGCACGGTGTACGTGGCGAACAGCTCGGGGTCCTCGCCCGCCTTGCGGCGCTTGGCCTCGAACAGGGCCCGCAGCCACTGCCGCAGCCGCTCCTCGGGATCGCCCCCGGCGTCGGCGATCCGGGCCAGCTCCCCGCAGGCACGGTCCAGCCACCGCCGCGTGACCGCCTCGCGCAGCGCCGCCTTGGTGCGGAAGTGGCGGTAGACGGTGCCGTGGCTGACGCCGAGCGCGCGGGCCACGTCGACCACGGTGGCCTTGACCGGGCCGTGCCGGCGCAGCACCTCCTCGGTGGCTTCGAGAATGCGTTCGGGGTCAGAGGCTCGGACGTCGGTGCCATGCCCCGACCGTACCCGGCCCGGTTCAGCGCTCCAGGTGGGCCATCTGGGCCTCGGGGTAGCGGTCGCCGGCGGCTGCTCCCGGGGGCACCGCCCGCTCGATGGCGGCGAGGTCGGCCTCGTCCAGGGTGACGTCCAGGGCGCCCAGCGCCTCGGCCAGCCGTTCGCGGGTGCGGGCGCCGATCAGCGGCACGATGTCCTCGCCCCGGGAGAGCACCCAGGCGATGGCGGTCTGGGCGACGGTGACGCCCTTGCCTTCGGCGATCTCGCGCAGGGCGTCGACGAGGTCCAGGTTGCGCTGGAGGTTCTCGCCCTGGAAGCGGGGCGCGTGGGCGCGGAAGTCGGTCGCGGCGAGTTGCCGGTCGCGGGCGAAGTGGCCGGAGATCAGCCCCCGGGAGAGGACGCCGTACGCGGTGACGCCGATGCCCAGTTCGCGGGCGGCCGGCAGGATCTCGTCCTCGATGCCCCGGGAGACGAGCGAGTACTCGATCTGGAGGTCGCTGACGGGGGCGGTCGCGGCGGCCCGGCGCAGGGTGGCGGCGCCGACCTCGCTCAGGCCGATGTGGCGGACGTGTCCCTCCTCGACGAGACCGGCGATGGCGCCGACCGTCTCCTCGACGGGGACGTCGGGGTCGAGGCGGGCGATGCGGTAGACGTCGATGTGGTCGACGCCCAGGCGGCGCAGCGAGTACGCGGCGAAGGTGCGCACCGCGTCGGGGCGGCCGTCGTAGCCGAGCCAGTCGCCGCCGGGGCCGCGCAGGGCACCGAACTTGACGCTGACGAGGGCCTGTTCGCGGCGGGCGGCGGGGGCGGTGCGCAGCGCCTCGCCGATCAGCATCTCGTTGTGGCCCATGCCGTAGAAGTCGCCGGTGTCGAGCAGGGTGACGCCCGCTTCGAGGGCGGCGTGGACGGTGGCGATCGACTCGGCGCGGTCGGCGTCGCCGTAGAGGGCGGACATGCCCATGCAGCCGAGGCCGAGGGCGGAGACCTGGGGTCCGGTGGTTCCGAGGGAGCGGGTGCTCATCGTCATTCCCCCACCGTCGCATGACAGATGACAGGTTTCCATCACTGTCATTACTTGATCCGTCAACGGCCGCAGGCACCCCCGCCCCCGGCAGTTCTGGTCCAGACCTCTTGACGAATGGTCTGGACCAGAGCACTGTCGTCCCCGACGAAGACTGTCATGTCATCGACACCGACCGGCGGCCCCACACCGCCGGGTTCCGCATGTCCCCAGTCCCTCGCCGCACCCCCACCGGGAGGCCACGCATGGTCCGCCGCACCGTCCGTTCGCTCGCCGCCGCGCTCACCGCGGCCGTCCTCGCGCCGCTCGCGCTCGTCACCGCCCCGGCCGCCTCGGCCGCCCCGGCGCCCGCCCCCGCCGCCGACACCTGCGCCCTGAAGTCCAAGCCCGCCGGGAAGGTCCTCCAGGGCTACTGGGAGAACTGGGACGGCTCCTCCAACGGCGTCCACCCGCCCTTCGGCTGGACCCCGATCACCGACTCCCGCATCGCCCAGCACGGCTACAACGTGATCAACGCGGCCTTCCCGGTCATCCGCTCCGACGGCACGGCGCTGTGGGAGGACGGGATGGACACGGGCGTGAAGGTGGCGACCCCGGCGGAGATGTGCGCGGCGAAGGCGGCCGGGCAGACGATCCTGCTCTCCATCGGCGGGGCGACGGCCGGCATCGACCTCAACTCCACCGCCGTCGCCGACCGGTTCGTCGAGACGATCGTGCCGATCCTGAAGACGTACAACTTCGACGGCATCGACATCGACATCGAGACCGGGCTGACCGGCACGGGGAACATCGGCCAGCTCTCCCCCTCGCAGGCCAACCTGATCCGCATCATCGACGGCGTGCTGGAGCGGATGCCGGCCGGCTTCGGCCTGACCATGGCCCCGGAGACCGCGTACGTGACCGGCGGCAGCGTGGTCTACGGGTCGATCTGGGGCGCGTACCTGCCCATCATCAAGAAGTACGCGGACAACGGCCGCCTGTGGTGGCTGAACATGCAGTACTACAACGGCAGCATGTACGGCTGCTCCGGCGACTCCTACGCGGCCGGCACCGTCCAGGGCTTCACCGCGCAGACCGACTGCCTGGACAAGGGCCTGGTCATCCAGGGCACGACGATCCGGGTGCCCTACGACAAGCAGGTCCCGGGCCTGCCCGCCCAGCCGGGCGCCGGCGGCGGCCACATGACCCCGGCCCAGGTCGCCCAGGCGTGGAACCACTACGGCACGAGCCTCAAGGGCCTCATGACGTGGTCGGTCAACTGGGACGGCTCGAAGAACTGGACCTTCGGCGACAACGTCAAGGCTCTCCAGGGCCGTTGATCCTTCGCGGCCGTTGGTCCTTCGGGGCCGTTGGTCCGGAGGCTCCCGTAGGGCCCGGACCCCGCGGACGCGCGACGCCGGACGAGCCGCAGTGGCCCGTCCGGCGTCGCGCGTCGCGCGTTCGGCGTTCCGCCGTCGGCGGGGGCACCGTGGCCCCCGCCGCACGGGGTCCTAGCAGCCGACCAGACGCGAGGCGAGGTAGCCCTCGATCTGGTCCAGCGACACGCGCTCCTGCTTCATGGAGTCACGCTCGCGCACCGTCACGGCGTTGTCCTCCAGGGTGTCGAAGTCGACGGTCACGCAGTACGGCGTGCCGATCTCGTCCTGGCGGCGGTAGCGGCGGCCGATGGCGCCCGCGTCGTCGAACTCGATGTTCCAGTTCTGGCGCAGGGCCTGGGCGAGACCCTTGGCCTTCGGCGACAGCTCCGGGTTGCGCGAGAGCGGGAGCACGGCGACCTTCACCGGCGCGAGCCGGTAGTCCAGGCGCAGCACGACGCGCTTCTCCAGCTTGCCCTTGGCGTTGGGCGCCTCGTCCTCGACGTAGGCGTCGAGCAGGAAGGCGAGCATCGCCCGGCCGAGACCGGCCGCCGGCTCGATGACGTACGGCGTCCAGCGCTCGCCGGCCTCCTGGTCGAAGTAGGAGAGGTCCTGGCCGGACGCCTTGGAGTGGGCGCCGAGGTCGTAGTCGGTGCGGTTGGCGACGCCCTCCAGCTCGCCCCACTCGCTGCCGCCGAACTGGAAGCGGTACTCGATGTCAGCGGTGCGCTTGGAGTAGTGGGAGAGCTTCTCCTTCGGGTGCTCGAACCACCGCATGTTCTCCTCGCGCAGGCCGAGACCGGTGTACCAGTTCCAGCGCTGCTGCATCCAGTACTCCTGCCACTCCTCGTCCTCGCCCGGCTTGACGAAGAACTCCATCTCCATCTGCTCGAACTCGCGGGTGCGGAAGATGAAGTTGCCGGGCGTGATCTCGTTGCGGAAGGACTTGCCGATCTGGGCGATGCCGAACGGCGGCTTGCGGCGCGAAGTGGTCTGCACCTGGCCGAAGTTGGTGAAGATGCCCTGGGCGGTCTCGGGGCGCAGGTAGGCGACCGAGCCGGAGTCCTGGGTGGGGCCGAGGTGGGTGGAGAGCAGACCGGAGAACTGCTTGGGCTCGGTGAACTGGCCCTTGTTGCCGCAGTTGGGGCAGTTGACGTCCGCGAGGCCGTTCTCGGGGGCGCGGCCCTTCTTCTCCTCGTACGCCTCCTCCAGGTGGTCCGCGCGGAACCGCTTGTGGCAGGCGGTGCACTCGGTGAGCGGGTCGGTGAAGGTGGCGACATGGCCGGAGGCCACCCACACCTCGGGGGCAAGGATGACGGACGAGTCGATACCGACGACGTCCTCGCGCGAGGTGACCATGTAGCGCCACCACTGGCGCTTCAGGTTCTCCTTGAGCTCGACACCCAGCGGACCGTAGTCCCAGGCGGCACGCTGTCCGCCGTAGATCTCACTGCACGGGAATACGAAGCCACGGCGCTTGCTCAGGCTGACGATGGTGTCGATCTTGTCGGCGGCCACGGTGCTCTCTTCATTACGACGACGGGCGACGAAGCGAGATGCTTCCAGAGAATGGCCCAGGTTACCGGCGGGGACGGCCCCCGGGCCAAATCGGCCCCTTGTTGACAACGGTTTCCAGTTTCGTTGAAAATGGGAGTCATGAACGCACGACGGCACACCATATCCGGCATAGCGGTCACCGCGACCGTTCTCCTCGGCCTCGGGACCCTTTCCGCCTGCTCCACCGGCGATTCCGCGACGGACAACGCGGGCAACACCGACAAGTTCGACGTCGTCGCGTCGTTCTACCCGATGGCCTTCCTCGCCGAACAGATAGGCCGCGACCACGTCAACGTGACCAGTCTGACGCAGCCCGGCCAGGAGCCGCACGATCTGGAGATCAGCGCCAAGCAGCGTGCGCGGCTGGAGAGTTCGGACGCGGCCCTCTTCCTCAAGGGCCTCCAGCCCTCCGTCGACGAGGCCATCGCCCAGTCCGGCATCAAGACGAAGATCGACGCGGCCACGCTGACCACCGTGGAGGAGCACGGCGACGACGAGCACGACGACGCTGACGAGCACGACGCGCACGACGAGCACGCGGACGACCACGACGACGACCACGGGCACGACGACGGCCACGACCACGACCACGGCGGCAAGGACCCGCACGTCTGGCTCGACCCGGTCAAGTACGCCGAGGTCGCCGAGGGCGTCGGAAAGGCCCTCGGGAAGGCCGACCCCGACCACGCGGCCGACTACGAGAAGAACACCGCCGACCTCGTCACCCGCCTCGGCGAGCTGAACACCCGCTTCGAGACCGGCCTCAAGGACACCAGGACCAAGGTCTTCATCACCACCCACGCCGCCTTCGGCTACCTCGCCGAGCGCTACGGACTGACCCAGGAGGCCATCAGCGGCCTCGACCCCGAGTCCGAGCCCAGCGCCGCCCGGGTCCGCGAACTCTCCGACACCGCCAAGGCCGACGGCGTCACCACCGTCTTCTACGAGACCCTGGTCAGCGACAAGACCGCGAAGACCCTCGCCCGCGACACCGGGCTGAAGACCGACGTCCTCGACCCCCTGGAGGGCATCACCGACGCCTCCCGCGGCGACGACTACTTCCAGGTCATGGACGCCAACCTCAAGGCCCTCCAGACGGCCCTCGGAGCCAAATGACCCACCGCCCGGAACGAGACGACCCGGAGGCCCGCATGAGCGAGGGCACGAAAGAAGCCGTGATCTCCCTGCGCGGCGTCCGCGCCGACCTCGGCGCCCGCACGGTGCTGCGCGGCATCGACCTCACCGTGCGCCGCGGCGAGGTGGTCGCCCTGCTCGGGGCCAACGGCTCCGGCAAGTCCACCGCCGTGCGCACCCTCATAGGCCAGGTCCCGGTCGCCGCCGGGGAGGCCGCCCTCTTCGGCGTCCCCCGCGCCCGGTTCCGCGACTGGGCGCGCGTCGGCTACGTCCCGCAGCGCACCACGGCCGCGGGCGGCGTCCCCGCCACGGTCACCGAGGTCGTCTCCTCCGGCCGGCTCTCCCGCACCCGCCTCGGCCTGCTCCGCAAGGCCGACCACGCGGCCGTCGCCCGCGCCCTGGAGCTGGTCGGCATGGCGGACCGGGCCAAGGACTCCGTGGACGCCCTCTCCGGCGGACAGCACCAGCGGGTCCTGATCGCCCGCGCGCTCGCCTCCGAACCCGAACTGCTGATCATGGACGAGCCGATGGCCGGCGTCGACCTCGCCAGCCAGGAGATACTGGCCCACACCCTGCGCACCCAGGTCGAGGCCGGCACCACCGTCCTGCTCGTCCTGCACGAGCTGGGCCCCCTGGAGCCCCTCATCGACCGGGCCGTCGTCCTGCGCGACGGCTGCGTCGTGCACGACGGGCCGCCCCCGAAGGCCGTCGGGCAGCACGCCCTGCCCGGCCACGACCACGTCCACCCGCACGAGCCGGCGGACACCGCACCGATGCGCACGGGACTGCTGAGCCGATGACCCTCCTGAGCTACGCCTTCATGCAGCGGGCCCTGCTGGCCGCCGTCCTGGTCGGCATCACCGCGCCCGCCATCGGCATCTACCTCGTCCAGCGCCGCCAGGCCCTCATGGGCGACGGCATCGGCCACGTGGCGATGACCGGCGTCGGCCTCGGCTTCCTGCTCTCCTGGTCCCCCGTGTGGATGGCCGCCGCGGTCTCCGTCCTCGGCGCCGTCCTCATGGAGCTGATCCGCTGGTACGGCAGGACCCGCGGCGACATCGCCCTCGCCATGCTCTTCTACGGCGGCATGGCGGGCGGCGTGATGCTCATGGGCCTCGCCCCGACCGGCTCCAACGCCAACCTGCTCTCGTACCTCTTCGGCTCCCTGACGACGGTCTCCGATTCCGACGTGACCGCCATCTGCGTACTCGCCGCCTTCGTGCTCCTGGTCACCCTGGGGCTGCGCCGGCAGCTCTTCGCGGTCAGCCAGGACGAGGAGTTCGCCCGGGTCACCGGCCTGCCGGTGCGCGCGCTGAACCTGCTCACCGCCGTCACGGCCGCCGTGACCGTCACCGTCGCCATGCGCGTCGTCGGCCTGCTGCTGGTCTCCGCGCTGATGGTGGTGCCGGTCGCCGCCGCCCAGCAGCTCAGCCGCAGCTTCGCCGCCACCTTCGCCATCGCCGTCGCCATCGGCGTCGGCGTCACCCTCGGCGGCACGGTCACCTCGTACTACCAGGACGTGCCGCCCGGCGCGACGATCGTGCTGCTCGCCATCGCCGCCTTCATCGCCCTGACCGCGCTGGCGACCCCGCTGGCCCGACGACGCGCGCGGGCCGGGGCCGGCGCGGAAAGCCCCGGGGACCCGGCGGAGTGCCGCATCCCTGCCACCCGGGGGGCCGCCGACGAAGGCGGTATCTGACCTCTGCCGGGCCGGACTGGCACAATGGGCCCGGCAGTGCAGACGTGAGGAGGCATCCCCGTGACGACCGCTGGACCGCCCGTGAAGGGCCGCGCCACTCGGCAGCGGGCCGCCGTGGCGGCGGCTCTCCAAGAGGTCGAGGAATTCCGCAGCGCGCAGGAACTCCACGACATGCTCAAACACAAGGGCGACTCGGTGGGGCTCACCACGGTCTACCGGACACTTCAATCCCTCGCCGACGCCGGGGAGGTCGACGTCCTGCGCACCGCGGAGGGCGAGTCCGTCTACCGTCGCTGCTCCACCGACGACCATCACCACCACCTCGTCTGCCGCACCTGCGGCAAGGCCGTGGAGGTCGAGGGCCCGGTGGTGGAGAAGTGGGCGGAGGCCGTCGCCGCCGAGCACGGTTTCGTCAACGTGGCGCACACCGTGGAGATCTTCGGCACCTGCGCGGAGTGCGCGGCGGCCGAGGCGACGCCGCCGGCCTGAGCCACCCGCCGGCCACGAGGGCCGCGGACGCCGTCCGGCGTCCGCGGCCCTTCGCGCGTCACCCCCGCCCGGGAACCGCTACGGCTGGCGGCCCTCCATGGCGAGCAGCTCCTCGTTGGGGATCGCCCCGCCGAAGCGCCGGTCGCGCGAGGCGAACTCCAGGCACGCCCGCCACAGGTCCCGCCGGTCGAAGTCGGGCCACAGCACGTCCTGGAACACCATCTCCGCGTAGGCGCTCTGCCACAGCAGGTAGTTCGACGTGCGCTGCTCACCGCTGGGCCGCAGGAACAGGTCCACGTCCGGCATGTCCGGGAAGTACAGGTACTTGGCGATCGTCTTCTCGGTGACCTTGGCCGGGTCGAGCCGGCCCGCCCGCACCTCCTCGGCGATCGCCTGCGCCGCGTCCGCGATCTCGGCCCGGCCGCCGTAGTTCATGCAGAAGTACAGGGTCAGCCGGTCGTTGTCCTGGGTCTGCTCCTGGGCGATCTGCAACTCCTTGGCGACCGACTTCCACAGCTTGGGCATCCGCCCCACCCAGCGGACCCGCACGCCCAGCTCGTCGAGGCTGTCCCGCGAGGCGCGGATGAAGTCCCGGTTGAAGTTCATCAGGAAGCGGACCTCCTCCGGGGAACGCTTCCAGTTCTCGGTGGAGAAGGCGTACAGCGAGATGTTCCGCACACCGATCTCGATCCCGCCCTGGAGCACGTCGAGCACCCGCTCGGCCCCCACCTTGTGCCCCTCGGTACGCGGCAGCCCGCGCTCCTTCGCCCAGCGCCCGTTGCCGTCCATGACGATCGCCACATGCTCCGGCACCAGCTCGCCGAGCCGCGGGGGCCGCGCGCCGGACGGATGCGGTTCCGGCGTCCGGTACTCGCGGCGCTGCCGCCCCAGGAACCCGCGTACGGCCATGTGTCTCTCGTCTCCTCGTGCTGTGGATCGTGTACCAGGGCTTGCTAGGACTTCTCGACGTACCGCAGCGACCGCAGCCCGCGCTCCAGGTGCCAGTGGAGGTACGCGGAGACCAGCCCGCTGCCCTCCCTGACGTACCGCGGCTCGCACGCGTCCGCGGTCGCCCAGTCCCCCGCCAGCAGCGCGCCGAGCAGCTCCAGCGCCTGCGGCGAGGGTACGACGCTGCCGGGCACCCGGCACTCCGCGCAGACGGTGCCGCCCGAACCGACCGAGAAGAACCGGTTCGGTCCCGGCATGCCGCACCGCGCGCAGTCCCCGAAGGTCGGCGCGTAACCGTTGACCGCGAGGGAGCGCAGCAGGAACGCGTCCAGGACCAGGCCCGACGCGTGCTCGCCCCGGGCCAGCGTCCGCAGCGCACCCACCAGCAGCAGGTACTGCTGCACCGCCGGCTCGCCCTCGTGGTCGGTGAACCGCTCGGCGGTCTCCAGCATGGCCGTCCCGGCGGTGTACCGCCCGTAGTCGGCCACGATGGCACCGCCGTACGGCGCGATGGTCTCGCTCTGCGTGCACAGCGGCAGCCCCCGCCCGACCAGCTCGCTGCCCCGGGCGAAGAACTGCACGTCGACGTGGGAGAACGGCTCCAGCCGCGCCCCGAACTTCGACTTCGTGCGGCGCACCCCCCGCGCCACGGCGCGTACCCGGCCGTGACCGCGGGTGAGCAGGGTGATGATCCGGTCCGCCTCACCCAGCTTCTGGGTGCGCAGCACGATGCCGTCGTCGCGGAACAGACTCATGGCGTCCATTCTCGCGCATCGCTCAGGGCACCTCGCCCCGGCTCCGGGCGTTCGTGTACGCGGTCGCCGCGCTCAGCCGCTCGGCGGTCGTGGCCCGCCGTACGGCCTGCGGCTCCGCGTCCCACTCCCGGCCGCCACCGTAGGGCCGCAACTGCACGTAGGGCCCCTCGTGGCCCATCACGACGCCGACGCGGCCGGTCCCCGTGTCCACCGCGTGGGCCCCGACCGGCGGCATCATCGCAGGACCGCCGCGAGCCGCCGGGCGGTCTCGACCGAGCACCGGCCCAGCTCCACCAGGGGGCAGGGGGCCTCACGCGCAAGACTCACCGGGTCGAGCCCGAGGGAGGGCAGGGTGATTCCCGCCCTGGCGAGTGCCGCGCGCAATTCTTTCACCGTTTCCTCCGCTTCTTCGACGCAGTGCGCCGAGTGCCGTGCCTTCACCGTGTTCCCCTCGCTTTTCCGGTTTCACTCTTCGTGCACCCACCATGCCTCTCCGTGCCTAGACTCGTCTGCAACCCGCGCCCTACAAATGCGGGTCAGTGCAAGGGGGTTGGTTATGGCCAACGGTTCACGGCAGGCGGCGTGGGAGTTCTTCGGCACGGAACTCAAGCGACGACGGGAGGACGCGGGCATCACCCAGGTCGAGCTGGGCGCACGGGTATTCGTCTCCGGCGGATACATCGGCCAGTTCGAACAGGCGATTCGGAAACCGCAGTTGGACGTCGCCCAGCGGATCGACGAGACACTGCAAACCGACGGCTTTTTCGAACGGCTCTGGCGAAAGCTCATCAAGGAGCAGCGGTTCGCCGACTACTTCGCCCACACAGCGGAACTGGAGCGGCTGGCCACCAGTATCTACGAGTGGGCACCAGCCGTCGTACCGGGACTCCTCCAGACCCGCGAGTACGCCCGCGCGATCTACTTGTCGCACAACCCACTGGCCACGGACGAGTGGATCGACGACATGGTCAACCTCCGCCTGGACCGAGCCAAGATCCTCAACGACGCTACACGGCCCTTGTATTGGGTGGTCCTGCACGAGACAGCACTTCGCGTGCCGGTAGGTTCGCCGGATGTGATGGCCAAGCAGTTGGACCATCTCGCCGAGATGGTGCGGAGTCGCACGGCCCTGATGCAGGTGCTGCCGTTCAGCGCGGGAGCCCACCCGCACATGGGCAAGCTGATGCTGCTCCATGAGTTCGAGGACGCCCCTCCAACTGTCTATACAGAGGGGGTGAATTCCGGCAACCTGCTGGATGACCCGGCAACCGTGAAGGTAGCGCGAGGGGCTTACGATCTCCTGAGGGCCGACGCCCTCTCGCGGAAGGCGTCCCTGGACATGATCGAAGCGACGGCGGAAGGTTACAGAGCATGCGCAGGTACAACCTGACGAACGCACGCTGGCGCAAGAGCAGCTACAGCGGCGGCAACGGCGGTGAGGCATGTGTCGAGGTCGCGTACGACTTCCCAGGTGCCGCCCGCTGGCGCAAGACCACTTACAGCAACGGCGAGGGCGGTAGCTGCGTCGAGGTCGGCGACGGCGTCCCCGGCATCGTGCCTGTCCGGGACAGTAAGCAGGATGCCGGTCCTGTGCTGGTCGTCAGGGCGGCGGCGTGGACGGAGTTCGTAGGTGCCGTCGGGGCCGCCCGCTGCCTTGCCAGTGTCGTACCTCCGCGAGGCGAGTAAAGGGCGCTCCGGCACGGGGAAGAAGCGAGCGGGCGGCCCGGAAAACGGTGGCCCAGGCATGCCGTCCCCTCACGTCGCTCACCCACGTCCCGGCGTCGGGGGCGCGCTCGCGCCTCGCCTGCACGCCGGGCCGTCTCGGCGGCCGGCCGCCGGTGGCACCACCACCCCCCGGCCCCCCGACCCCATAGTGGTCCGCAAAAACGTGAACACCTCGGCGCCGACTGTCATCCGACCGCTCATCCGAGCGCCCGCCTGACACTCCTCCCCCCACCTGTCCACCATTTTTCGGACCTACCCTCCCCCGACCACCGGCCGTCGGGCCCGCATCACACCTCAGGCCACCACCTCGGGACACCACCTCGGACTATCGGCTCGGTCCATCGCCTCGGGACACCACCTCGGACTATCGGCTCGGGCCATCGCCTCGGGTCACTATCTCGGGCCATCGGCTCGCTCAGCGGGCATTCCCGGGCCACGGGCCTCCCCTTTTCCCGGGCCCCTTTTCCCGGGCCCCTTTTCCCGGGGTCCCCTTCCCCCGGCGGCTTCTGCCACCACTCCCACTCACGGTCGGCCGCCGAGACGGCGCGGCGTGCCTGCGAGACGCTGACGCGCACCGAACGCCGGGAACGTAGGGAGACACCTCGGGGCCCTGTATGCCTGGCCACCCGTTTCCCCAGGCCGCCCGCTCGCTTCTCCCCCGTGCTGGAGCGAGGCGAGTCAAGGGTGGCCCGAAGGGCCATCGGCGCAGCCGACGCGGAACGCAGCGCAGCGGAGTGGAGCGCCCTTTACTCGCCTCGCGGAGGCACGACACTGACAAAGAAGCGGGCGGCCCCGACGGCCACTGTCAGGTCTGGTCCACCATCCACGTCCCGTCCTCCTCCGCGTCGACCCGTACCTCCAGCTCCCGTACGCCCATGCCCGCCTCCCACAGTTCCCGGAACCGCTTCAGGCGGTCCTGGACGTGGTCCGGCCGGGCGATGAGCCGGGTGCGGACGTTGACGTCCCGCAGGTCCTGCTCGATCTCGAACGACACCTGCTCGTCGTAGACGATGAAGTCGTTCGTGGTGCCCCGCTGGAGGTTGGGCGGCAGCTCGGGCAGGACGGAGACGCGGACGTCGATGTGGAGCAGGTCCTGCTCCTCGCAGAGCCGCAACAGCCGGTCGTCGAGTTCGCGGGCGCTCGCCAGCAGGAAGAGCCGGCGGACGGAGACGCCCTGGTGCTCGATGGCCTCCTGTTGGGCCTGGAGGTAGCGGCTCGCGGGCTCGCTGTTCCAGAACTCGCGGTCGACGCTGGTGCTGGTGGCGTAGATGGTCTGCTCGGCGGCGTGGGTGAGGCCGAGCATCCAGTCGTGGTTCTCGCCGGGGCACTCGGCGGTCAGGTTGGTGAGGTCGGCCATGTAGCCGACGACCCGCTTCATCTCCAGGCGGACGAAGGTGTAGAGGATCGACGGTCCGGGCGCGAGCGCCTCGGCGAAGCTCTTGGCCAGCTCGGGGACGCCGTCGATGCGGGCCCGGTCGAGCTGGGGGTAGGGCTCGCCGCGGGCGGTCTGCGCGAGGTGGGTCTCGACGAGCTGCCGTACGTCCTCGATGTGGCGGGCCAGCCCGGCCCGGAGGTCGTGGTCGTAGCGGTCGAGACCGTCGCGGACCGTGCCGACGTGTTCGGCGAGGGCGTGCTCGACGCGCCGGGTGTGCTCGGCGAGCCGCAGGTCGGGGCCGCGGGCCGCCTCCCGGGCCCGCCGGTCCAGCCCGTACAGCCAGTGCAGGGCCACGACGGCCCCGGCGCCGAGCAGGGCGGTGGCGCACTGCCGCAGCGGCCCGCTGTCCGGGCTCAGCAGGGCGGCGGCGCCCCAGAGCGCGACGCCGGTGACGAGGCCGGCCAACAGCCGGCGCGGCCAGGGCGAGGCGCCCGTGAGGGACTTGGGGCCGGGGAGCGCCGGGGCGCCCGCGTGGCCGGGTGGACGGAGTGTCTCGTCGGGGCGGGGTGACTGTGCCGTGTTCATCTCGCTTCTCCCCCCGTTGGGATACGCGTCGGATCGGGACGTGCGTGGCGGTGCGGGGATGTGCGGGGCGGCGCTGCGGGGAGGGCGTCCGGTCAGGGCGCCGGTTCCACCTCCCGTCGGGCGGGGCCGATGGCCTGGAGGGCCAGTTGGTCGCGGATGCGGTGGACGAGGGCATCCCACTGCCGGGTGAAGCCGGGCCGCTCCTCCAGCGGGTCCCACAGCCGCGCCAGGGCGGGGGTCACCCGGGCCCGGGGCATCCACAGGTGCAGCAGATGATCGACGGCGGGCCCGAGCGCGCGCAGGACGGACGAGCCGTCACGGTCCGCCCCGGTGCCGAGGCGGATGCCGTCGAAGGTGCGGACCACGGTGGTCAGCAGCCAGTCGTGCAGGGCGAGGTCGGCGCAGAGTCCGGCGATCTCGTCGGCGGGGGTGTCCTCGGGGACGCGGAGGCGGACGGTGCGCAGTTCGTCCTCGGCGAGCGTGAACCGTTCCAGGGACGGCCCGGCGCCGCTCGGCGCGGGCAGGGCGGCCCAGCGCAGCCGGGTGGGCCGGGACCGCATGGGCGGGCGCTGGTCGAGCAGCGGGTGGCGCAGCAGCCGGGTCAGCAGCGCGTCGGCGATGAGGCCGACGTCCAGGTCGCCCTGGCGGCCCCCGTCGAGCACGCCGCGGGCGACCGGTTCCCGGGGCAGCTTGCCGAGGGGTTCGACCGTGCCGGGCCGTATCAGGTACTGGCCCCAGGGCCGCCGCTGGTCGGGGCCGGAGGCGGGGGCGCGGAAGCGGGCGGAGGTCTGGAGCACCCGGCCCTCGGTGAGCACGGCGTGCGCGGCGACGGTGCCGACGGCGCGGACGCGGGCGCCGTCGGCGGCGGGCAGCGGGCAGTCGACGCCGGTGAGGGTGTCGGGGGAGCGCGCGTAGAGGGTGGGGCGTTCGGAGAGCAGGACCCGTTCGTCGGCGCGCAGGGCGAGGAACTGGGCGGCGGAGCGGATGTCGAGGGCCTGGCGGGCGGGCAGCAGGCAGGTGCGGATCTCGCCGCAGAGGAGGGCGGTGGGCGGGCCGGTCTCGGGCGGCCGCATCTCACGGCCCCGCGTAGAACACGTAGGAGACCCGGTCGGCGACCGAGTCGGGCAGCTCCGCCCGCTCGCCCCGCGCACGGACCGCGACCTGCCCGAGGGCGCCGGGGTCCACCTCGGTCTGGTCGAGGATCACGCGGACGGCGTGCTCGACGGGGAGGAAGCGGTTGGGCAGGACGGAGCAGGTGCGGTAGGCGGTGAAGGGGTCCGCGTCCGGATTGAGGCGGAGCAGGGGCGGCAGGTCGTCCCAGTCGTCGGGGAAGCCGCCGTCGCCGTGCGGGCGGGGGCTGAGGACGGCTTCGCCCTGGTGGCGCAGGAGGCCGAGCCGGGCCAGTTGCCAGACGGCGGCGAGGAAGGGGCAGGACCAGGTGCGCCCGTCGGGGCCGTCGCTGAAGAGTTCGGTGTCGAGGAAGACGGAGTGGCGGCGGGCCGCGGTCTCCTTCGGCGGGCGCCACACCTGGGCCCGTTTCATCGCCTGCGGGGCGCGGACGGCGGGGCTGCGCTCCCCGTTGGCCAGCCAGCCGGTCTGGGCGGCGGGCGGGCGGATGCCGTGGCTGCTGGGCGGCGGTGACTCGACGATGCGGCCGGCCACCGCCTCGGCGACGGGCACCTCCCCGAAGACCGCGCAGCCGGACTCGCGGGCCAGGTAGTCGACGGTGAGCCCGGCCCGGTCCGCCTCGGCGAGGAGCATCGGGACCACCTCGGCGGGGCTGGAGAACCGGGTGAAGTAGTCGTCGACGAGGAAACAGGTGCTGATCCGGGCCCGTTGGGCGCCGGTGCGGGCGGTGGCGGCGGCGCGGGCGGTGGCGGCGGCGCGGGCCGCCTCGGCCCAGGGGCGGACCTCGGCGAAGTGGCGGCGCAGCCGTCCGGGACCGGCCTCGAAGTCCTCCATGTAGAGGTGGCCCAGCTCCAGGGAGAGGTGGGCGAGGGGCACCGCCTGGGTGCGGGGGGCGGCGGCGGTCTCGTGGAACACCGCGTCCGTCATGGCTGCCCCCAGTGCGCGTCGTCCGTCAGGCGCCGGGCGATCTCCTCCAGCGCTTCGAGGGTCTCCTTGTTGGCGATCTGCGTGGAGAGCACGTCCTCCTCGGTGATCAACTGCTCGCGCCACTGGAGTATCGGCTCCAGCGGCACAATGCCGAGCACGACGCTGTCGCCGATGCGGTGTTCGGCGGCGAGCCGGCGCAGCGCCTCGTCGCACGCCTGCATCCAGGCGGCCTGGGCGGGCGAACCCTGCGCCCACAGCGGCGACTCGGGGTCGGGCACGGCGGCCCGTACGAAGCGGATCGAGGCCCGCAGCGTCTCCTCGTCGTGGCCGCGCTCCACCCCGCCGCGCAGGATGCCGTGGTCGGTGTGGACCAGCCCGGAGGCGGCGATGACGTGCTGGCGGGTCCAGCGGTGGAAGACGAGCCAGCGGCAGGGCACGTACCGCATCCGGGGGTGGGCGGTGGCGGCGAGGACCATGTCCACCGCGTAACTGCGCCCGGCGCTCAGGTCGACGAGGGTGACGTCGAACTCGTTGTCGATGCGCAGCAGCAGGTCGACGCAGCGTTCGAGGGCGTCCGCGCCGGTGGCGAACTCGCCGCCGCCCGCGTCACCGGGGAAGAGGACGAGGCGGCCCGACTGGTTGGGCCGGGTGCGCAGTTGGGGGTGCTCAGTCTGGCGCCACACGTCGATCCGGGCCGGCTCGGGCGCCTCGCCCTCCAGGTAGGAGTGGAGGCCGGGCTCCTCGGTGCCGCGCAGGGCGCCGGGCACGTCGAAGACGGCGGCGGCGGTGGGCGAGCCGAAGTCGAAGTCGACGTAGGCCACGTGATCGCCGGTGAGCGCGCGCTGGTACGCCAGGTTGGCGCTGGTCACGGAGCGCCCGGTACCCCCCTTGTCGGAGGCGGCGAAGACGAGCACGGCTCACACCTCCTGGGCGGCGGCTCCCCTGGCCTGGGCCAGGGTGTCGAGTTCCCTCAGCACGGGCAGGGCCAGCGCGAAGGCCGTCGCCGGGCGGTCGTCGATGAGGCTGCGGGCGTGGTCGAGGCGGCTCTCGATGCTCCGCATGGTGCGCGCCCGGCTCCCGTCCGGGGAGGTGGCGCCCTCCAACTGCTCCTTGCCGAACAGGTGGGTGGCCTCGCTGAGCAGTTCCCGGGCCAGCTCCGCCAGTTCGGCGCTGCGGATGGGCTGCTGCTTGTACAGGTTGCGGGCGGCGACGAGGCATTCGGTGACGCGCTCGGTGATGCTCCACGACAGGCGGCGTCCGACGCCCCGGGCGTCCGGGTAGACGGCGCGGACGTTGTCCCAGAGGCCGGCGGCGTCCTCGTCCTCGATCCGCCGGTCCCACAGGTGCTCGAAGGTCTGCTCGGCCAGCCGCAGCAGGCGGTCCTGGGCGCCGATGTTCCTCGACAGCTCGGCGAGCTGGATGCTGCGCTTGAGGAGCTGCGCGGAGAAGTCCGTCATCCGCCACAGCAGCAGGCTCCCGGAGCGCTGGGAGCCGGCGAGCGGCATGGTGACGCCGGGGTTGTGCAGCCGGATGGTGGGGTCCTCCTTGGTCATCCGGCTGGTGATCCGGCCCCGGTCGGCGAGGCGCTCCATGATGGCGACGGTGCGGGTGAGGTCGTCGTCGGTGGCCTTGCGGCGGACCAGGTCGTGGACGAGGATCGCGGCGACGGTCAGCGAGAAGTACTCGGACTCCAGCCGCAGTCCGGTGGTCTGCCAGGGCAGGTCCTCCAGCGGCCAGCGCTCGGAGCCGAATCTGGCCACGGCCGACCAGTACTGCTGGCTCAGCTCCCAGCGCAGCCGCAGCGCCTCGGCCAGCTTCTGCTGGTCGGCGTCGAGCAGTCCGAGGGTGAGGGTGCGCTCGGAGAAGAGGTCCTGGATGCCGTCGAGGGCGACCACGGTGAAGTACACGTAGGGCAGCCGGTCGGCGATGCCGTCGGGCTGCCCGTGGACCTGTGTGTCGAGGTCGATGACGCGGGGGGCGTCCTGGACGACGCCCCAGGCCCAGCCGCACTCGAAGAGCTGGCTCTCGTCCCGGATGCCCTCGTCGACCTGGATGCCGCGGGTGAGGCTCTCGATGATGGTGGCACGCAGCGGGCGCAGCCGGCGGGAGAACTGCTGGAGCACCTGCCGGTCGGACTGCCCGCCCTGGCCGATGACCTGGATGAGGCGCCGGCCCTGCTCCGACTCGGCGTCGAAGACGTTCACGGTGAAGGAGCGCAGCAGGCTGATCATCGCGGCGGTGAGCCGGGAGTTGGTGGCCTCGCGCAGCTCTCCGATGGCCCGGCGGATCTCGCGGCGGGTGGTGGTGGCCTCGTAGACCTTGAGGAAGCCGAGGGTGGCCAGGCAGAGCGTGATGGACATCGAGTAGGAGTCGACTACGCCCAACTGCTCCTGCTCGTGGGTGAGTTCGACGTCGGGTCCGCTGGGGCGGAAGTAGTGGCCGCCGGCGAAGGTGGGGCTGTCGTCGGGCCCGGTGTGGGTGCGCATGAACTGGCTCAGCGCGGTGATCAGGTTGGCCGGGATCTCCAGCCGGGTGCCGAGGCGCTCCAGGGCGCGCAGCACGTCCCGTTCGGTGGTGTCCGGCTGGTCGAGGCGGAAGGCGGGGACCTCGGTGGCCGGGTAGAGGATGCAGAGCAGGCGCTCGGCGTCGGCGACGCTGCTCAGTCCGTCGGTCTCCCCGCGGACGAGCTTCCCGTCGTCGAACGAATGACGGGCCATGGCCTGCCAGATGTCCAGCAGATGCTGGCGTGGCTTGATCTGCATCCCCCGCACCCTTCGCACAGATCCCGTTGCCTGTGGACTGCATGTCCCCGTTCCTACGGGGTGGCAACCTCCCCGTTCCGCCGGCCCAGGGCGAGCAGGATGCCTTCGTGGCCCGGCCGCACCATGTGGTGCAGGTCGTGGGTCTCGACGTCGGTCGTGAAGGCTTCCAGGCTCTCCCTGACGCGCTCCTCGTTGACCCGGTAGGCCGGGTACGTGTGGTCGCCGACCCGGTACCCGACGGACTCCTTCATGAAGGCGGCGGCGAAGGGGGCACCCTCGCCCAGCGCGTTCATGAAGCAGCGCACGCCGCGCGCGAACTCCTCGGGGCACTCGGACATGGAGTCGGCGACGAAGAACATCGTGCCCATCTCCCAGCGCCGCTGTCCGTCCAGGTCGAACAGATTGCCCCGCTCCACCCGGACGATCTCCCCGCACCGCGCGCGCGGGTCGACGTCCCGGTAGGCCGGGGCCTCGCGGAGCACCTCCCAGAAGGCGTCCCAGACGGGGTCGTACCCCTCGGGGGACACCTGGCGCTCCAGGTACTCGACGTTCGGCTGTGCGTACTCCAGCAGCAGCACCTTCTCGCACCACGGCAGCATGGAGAGCGCCGGGTAGAGGTTGGCGCCGGCGCCCACGTCGACGCCCCGCACCGAGTCGGGGACGCCGTCCGCGAAGCAGCGGCCGAAGTGGTCGCGCATGAGCCGCACGATGAGAAGGTCGACATCGAGCGGTGTCCGGTAGTTGTTGTCGACGTACACCTCTGGATCGAATTTCGACCAGGGCGCGTCGGCGTTTCGGTCCATAGTCACCCTGCCGTGTTCCATTCGGTGGTGGACGGCCCGTGTGCCGTGCGCGCGAGCCCCGTTGGACGCCCGTTCCGGAGCGGCGTCAGCGTTGTTCGCAAGGTAAGCCACCAGGACACACCCGGACAGCGGGGAACCCGCCAGTCCGTATCGGCAGGGCGCACGCCGGGCGCACCGTTGTACACCCGAACTCGCCCTTGCATGACGGAAGTTGGACGCTCACTCTAGCCAGGGGACGGCACCGCCGCCACCGATGCGCGCTCATTCCATCGTGTGGCCGGGCCGGCGGCCGTCCGGTTGACGTACGCACGTCCCGTCTGTCTGGGGGTGGCATGACCGCCGAACCGCTGGAACGCTCCTGGGGCCGCCACGAGCGCTACGGGAGGACGGCGCCCTTACCGGACACCCCACCGCTCGTCCTGCGCACCGCCCGCGAGAGCGACCTGCCCGAGCTGCGGCGGCTGGACCGGGAGGTGTTCCGCGAGGTCGCCTACCCCGGCTTCCTGCTCCGCCAGCTCTGGGACATGTACGCCGAGCACTTCCTCGTCCTCGACGACGGCGCGGGCCGGCTGCGCGGCTACGTGCTGGCCGCCACCCGGACCCCGGCGCTCGGCCCGGACAGTTGGATACTCGGCCTGTGCGTGGCCCGGGACCGGCGGCGCGGCGGGCTAGGGCGGGAGCTGATGACCGAGGTGCTGGAGCGGCTGCGCCGGGACGGCGTGGAACGGGTGCGGCTGACCGTCGAGCCGGCCAACCGGGCCGCCCTGCTGCTCTACCGCTCCCTGGGCTTCTCCCCCGAGGGCCCGGACGCGGGGCTGCGCCGGGACTACTTCGGTCCGGGCATGGACCGGCGCATCCTGCGCCTGGACCTCACCGCCTGACGCCCGTCCCCTCCCCGGGCGCCCGGCGGCGCGGTCAGGAGGGGGTGCCGGCCGACTCCAGGAGCCGGGTCACGTCGGCCGAGCAGATGGTCAGCGCCGCCCCCACCGTCGCCAGGGCGTCCCGCTCGGCGGGGGTGTAGGGGCCGTCGGCCAGCGCGATGCGGGCGCCCTGGAGCAGGATCGATTCCCGCCCGGCGGCGGCGAGGTGCGGGGCCAGCGGGTCCAGCGACTCGTGCAGCTCTATCGCGAGCCCCGGTACGCAGGGCTCCCCCGCGACCCGTCCGGTGTCCGCCTCCAGCGCCTCGACGAGGGCGGCGAGCTGCTCCTCGTCGCAGTCGGCGAAGCCGGCCGCGCGCACCGCGCAGGCCGCCGTCTCCAGCGCCGTGCGCGAGCCGGTGCCGCCCGCGGCCAGCACCGCGAGGGCGACCGTGTGGACGGCGTCGCGCAGCATCGCCGAGAAGCGGGTCGTGGTCGGGTGGTCGAGCACGTCGGTGCCGAAGCGGCGGCTGCAGGCCGCGCACTCGACGGCCGGCGCGCACGCGCCGCGCGACAGCACGGGGACGCCGAGCAGGGCCAGGCGGCGGCGCCCCGACAGCCGCTGGTAATTGCGGTCGCCGCCACAGCCGGGGCAGAAGAACTCCCCGTCTCCGACGCAGGTCCAGGCGGTGCGGGTGCCCAGGATGCGCGGGAGCCGGGCAGCCCGGCCGTGTCGTCTCCGTCCAGGCAGCACGTCGCACCTCCATAACCGCGCGGCAACATCGCCGCGCTGGCGTGATGTTAGCCACATCGTCGACGTGGAGTCAGTACCCCGGAAGAGACCTCTCCGTGACCTGCACATATATCTGGCCGGTATCCGACGGGGCCCCGCCCGCCTGTTCTCGGCGTGCGGGGCCCCGAAACCACCGGTCGGACTGATCAGCGGGACGCGCGGTTGACGGCCGAGACGACCGCCTTCAGCGACGCTCGTGTCGTGTTCGCGTCGATTCCGATCCCCCACAGGACCTTGTCGCCGATCGCGCACTCGATGTAGGAGGCGGCCTGCGCGGACGCGCCCTCGCTCATCGTGTGCTCCTGGTAGTCCAGCAGGCGTACGTCCACGCCGATGGACTGCAGCGCGTCGAAGAAGGCCGAGATCGGACCGTTGCCCGTGCCGGTCAGGACGGTGTCGGCGCCGTCCACCGCGGCCTCCACGGTGAGCGTGTCGATGCCGTCGCGGTCAGTCGTGGTCTGCCCGTTCTTGACCTGGATGCGCCCCCACGGGTTTTCCGGGTTGGGCAGGTACTCGTCCTGGAAGACGGCCCAGATGTCGGCGGGGGTCACCTCGCCGCCCTCGGCGTCCGTCTTCGCCTGGATGATCCTGGAGAACTCGATCTGCATCCGGCGCGGCAGGTCCAGCTTGTGGTCGTTCTTCAGCACGTAGGCGATGCCGCCCTTGCCGGACTGCGAGTTGACCCGGATGACCGCCTCGTAGGAACGGCCGACGTCCTTCGGGTCGATCGGCAGGTACGGGACCGCCCACTCGATCTCGTCGACGGTGACGCCCCGGGCCTTCGCGTCGGCCTCCATGGCGTCGAAGCCCTTCTTGATGGCGTCCTGGTGGGAGCCGGAGAAGGAGGTGTAGACCAGGTCGCCCACGTACGGGTGGCGCGGGTGGACCTCCATCTGGTTGCAGTACTCCCAGGTACGGCGGATCTCGTCGATGTTCGAGAAGTCGATCTGCGGGTCGACGCCCTGCGAGAACAGGTTCATGCCCAGGGTGACCAGGTCGACGTTGCCGGTGCGCTCGCCCTGCCCGAACAGGCAGCCCTCGACGCGGTCGGCGCCGGCCATCAGCGCCAGCTCGGCGGCGGCGACGGCGGTGCCGCGGTCGTTGTGCGGGTGGACCGACAGGCAGACGTGCTCGCGGCGGGAGAGCCGGCGGCCCATCCACTCGAAGCGGTCGGCGTGCGTGGACGGCGTCGAACGCTCCACCGTGGCGGGCAGGTTGAGGATGATCTCGCGGCCCGGTCCGGGCCGGTAGACGTCCATCACCGCCTCGCAGACCTCCAGCGCGAAGTCCAGCTCGGTGTCGGTGAAGATCTCCGGGCTGTACTGGTAGCCGAACTCCGTCTCCGGGCCCAGCAGCTTCTCCGCGTACTCCATCACCAGTCGGGTGCCGTCGACGGCGATCTGCTTGATGTCGTCCCTGGAGCCGCGGAAGACGACCCGGCGGAAGACCGGGGCGGTGGCGTTGTACAGGTGGACGGTGGCCCGGCGGGCGCCCTTCAGGGACTCCACCGTGCGCTCGATCAGGTCCTCGCGGGCCTGCGTCAGCACCGAGATCGTCACATCGTCCGGGATGGCGTCCGGGTCCTCGATGATCGAGCGGACGAAGTCGTAGTCGGTCTGGCCGGAGGCCGGGAAGCCGACCTCGATCTCCTTGTAGCCCATGGCGACCAGCAGGTCGAACATCGCGCGCTTGCGGGCGGGCGACATGGGGTCGATCAGGGCCTGGTTGCCGTCCCGCAGATCGGTCGAGAGCCAGCGGGGGGCCTGGGTGATCCGCCGGGTGGGCCAGGAGCGGTCGGCCAGGTCGACCTGGTCGTAGCCGCGGTACTTGGCGATGGGCATGGTGCTGGGCTGCTGGCGGTTGGCCATGGTGGCGTGGGCTCCTCTGATGTCCGCGGTGTCCGCGTGTCCGGAAGGACGGCCGACGACGCACCACCAAGCACCGCGGGGAGGGAGTCGGCCTCTACAGGCCCTCGCCGCGGCAGCTAAGGAGAAGCAGCCCGAAAAACATGATGGTCCGCAGCGTAGCGGAGTCGTGCCGGTCACGCGGGTCCGTATCAGTATGCGGGACCAGGGGGGTCACCTGGGCACAAAGTGCCGTATACCACCCAACGGGGCCGCCGGGCCCGCTTGTCACCGCATTTCATCCATCATGGTCGCGGGTGGTGACAGCGCCGTCACGCACTGCGACGATTGTTCCATGCCGACCACACAGCCGACCTCGCCGGCCGCCGGCGGGGGCACCGAGCCCGTCTTCTGCGCCATCGTGCCGCCCCACGTCCTCGACAAGCTCGCCCGGCACGGCGACCCCGTGCTCTCCGGCCCCGCCCGGCGCACCATCCAGCGCGACGCCATCGAGCGCACCCAGCGCAACCTGGCCACCGTCATGGGCGCCGCCGCCGTCGCCCCCCGCGCCGGCGCCGAGCCCGGCAAGCCCCACCGGACCGTCTACGACGCCCGGCACGGCACCGACCTGCCCGGCCGCAAGGTGCGCGCCGAGGGCCAGGAGCCCGGCAAGGACGCCACCGTCAACCGCGCCTACACCGGACTGGGCGCCACCTTCGAGCTGTTCCTGACGGCGTACGGCCGCGACTCCATCGACGGCACCGGCATGCCGCTCGACGCGACCGTGCACTACGACCGCGAGTACAACAACGCCTTCTGGAACGGCGAGCAGATGGTCTTCGGCGACGGTGACGGCGAGATCTTCCTCGACTTCACCCTCCCGATCGACGTCATCGGCCACGAGCTGACCCACGGCGTCACCCAGTACACCGCCAACCTGACCTACTACGGCCAGCCCGGCGCCCTCAACGAGTCGGTGTCGGACGTCTTCGGCTCCCTGATCAAGCAGTACACCCTCGGCCAGACCGCCGCCGAGGCCGACTGGCTGATCGGCGCCGGGCTCCTCGCCCCGCGCGTCACCGGCGAGGCGCTGCGCTCGATGAAGGCCCCCGGCACCGCGTACGACGACGACGTCCTCGGCAAGGACCCCCAGCCCGCCACGATGGACGACTACGTGCGCACCGGCCGGGACAACGGCGGCGTCCACATCAACTCCGGCATCCCCAACCACGCCTTCTACCTCCTCGCCACCGAACTGGGCGGCCACGCCTGGGAGCGGGCCGGACAGATCTGGTACGACGTGCTCACCTCCGGCGCGCTCAAGGAGGACGCGCTCTTCACCGACTTCGCCACCGCCACGGTGCGCGCCGCCCGCGAGCGGTACGGCGACGGCGACGAGAGGGAGGCCGTCGCCAAGGCGTGGGAGCAGGTCGGGGTGCGCACGCTCTGATCGCGTACTAGACACGGACCCATGCGGATTCAGGTAAGGCGTACAGGAGGCTTCGCGGGCATCGAGCGCTTCGCGGAGGTGGAGACCACCGGGCGGGCCGACGCGTCCGAGTGGCACACGCTGGTCGAACGGGCGCTCGCCGACGGCCGGGGCACCCCGCCCGTCGGGGTCCCCGACGGTTTCAGCTACCAGATCACCGTCGACGGGAAGACGGTCTACGCCGCCGACCCCCGGCTCACCGACGAACAGCGCCGGCTCATCTCCCGGGTACTGCGGGAGGGCGCCTGAGGGCGCGGGAAGGGCGTCGGCCGGTTTCGACGCCCTTCCCGCGCACGGGCGTTGACTTCATTACCCGGCGGTACGGATGATCCGCGCATGGTGACTGGACCCAGCACGGCGCCCGACCCGATGCCCCGGTTCCCGGACGGCTTCCTGTGGGGCGTGTCCACCTCGGCCCACCAGATCGAGGGCGCCGCGGACCTGCGCGAGCGCTCCGTCTGGGACGCCTTCGCCGAACGCCCCGGCAGGATCAAGGACGGCTCCACGGCGGCGGTGGCCTGCGACCACTACCACCGCTACCGCGAGGACGTCGCCCTCCTGGCCGGCCTGGGCGTGGACGCCTACCGCTTCTCGGTCTCCTGGCCCCGGGTGAACTCCCCCGGCGGCCTCGACTTCTACGACCGCCTGGTCGACGAGGTGTGCGCGGCCGGCGTCCGGCCCGTGCCCACCCTCTTCCACTGGGACCTGCCCCTCGGCCTGGACTGGCTGGAGCGGGACACCGCGGCCCGCTTCGCCGGCCACGTCTCCGCCGTCGCCGACCGGCTCGGCGACCGCGTCGGCACCTGGATCACCCTCAACGAGCCCGCCGAACACACCCTCCTCGGGCACGCCCTCGGCGTCCACGCCCCCGGCCGGGAGCTGCTCTTCGACGCCCTGCCCGCCGCCCACCACCAGCTCCTCGCCCACGGCCTCGCCGTCCGGGCACTGCGCGCCGCCGGTGCCCGCGACATCGGCATCGCCAACTCGCACGGCCCGGTCTGGCCCGCCTCCGAGGCCCCCGCCGACCGGGAGGCGGCCGGCTTCTACGACCTCCTGCTGAACCGGCTCTTCTCCGACCCCGTGCTGACCGGCCGCTACCCCGAGGGCCTCGCCGAGCTGATGCCGGGCGACGCCGAGGCCGACCTCGCCGTCATCGGCGCACCGCTCGACTGGTACGGCGTGAACTACTACGCGCCGGCCCTGATCGGCGCCCCCGACGGCACCGGCAGCGACCTCGGCGGGGTGCGGGTGCCGGCCGGGCTGCCCTTCTCGGTGCGCGAGATCGAGGGCCGCCCGAGGACCGACTTCGGCTGGCCCGTCGTCCCCGAGGGACTCACCGAGACCCTGACCGGCCTGCGCGACCGCTACGGGGCGAGCCTGCCGCCCGTCCTCGTCACCGAGAACGGCTGCTCCTACGACGGCCTCGACGACCAGGACCGCATCGCCTACCTCGACGGCCACCTCCGCGCCCTGCACCGGGCGCTGGAGGCGGGCGTGGACACCCGGGGCTACTTCGTCTGGTCCCTCCTGGACAACTTCGAGTGGGCCGAGGGGTACGCCCGCCGCTTCGGCCTGGTCCACGTCGACTTCACCACCCAGACCCGCACCCCGAAGGCGTCGTACGCCTGGCTCAGGACGGTGATCGCGGACCAGCACCGACGGTGACGCCTCCGGCGGGGCACCGTAGGCGGGAGCGAGGGCAACGGGCCGGGACCCCGGCGTCCCAGGCCGGGCGTCGGCCAGGCCCGCCCGGCGGACGCCCGGGAGCCCACCGCGACTCGGCACCCGGCGAACGCCCGGGAACCCACCCCGACCCGGTGGCCTGCCGACGCCCGAGAGCCCACCGCACCCCGGCACCCGGCGAACGCCGGGGAGCCCACCCCGACCCGACTCCCGGCGAACGCCCGGGAGCCCACCCCGACCCGACGCCCGGACACACACCGCGGCCCGACGCCCGGCCCCCACGGCGCCCCGCCGGGGGCCGGCGCCCACCGGCCCCCGGCCCCCCGGAAAATCGCCTCGGCACCTCCCGCGGGGAGTCGTAGGCTGGGACGTGGAGACCACACCTGTCACGCGGCCACCGCCGCAGAGGAGGACCGCAGGCCACCGCGCCGGCCCATGACTCAGACACCCTCAGCCCACACCCCCGCGCAGGGGCAGGCCAGAGCACAGATCACCGTCCCCGCACGGCACCCGATGGTCACCGTCCTCGGGTCCGGAGACTCCCTGCTCCGCGTGATCGAGAAGTCCTTCCCCGCGACCGACATCCACGTCCGGGGCAACGAGATCAGCGCCGTCGGCGACGCCCACGAGGTCGCGCTCGTCCAGCGCGTCTTCGACGAGATGATGCTGGTGCTGCGCACCGGGCAGCCGCTGACGGAGGACGCGGTGGAACGGTCGATCGCCATGCTCAAGGCGAGCGAGAACGGGGAGAACGACGGCCAGGAGAGCCCGGCCGAGGTGCTCACCCAGAACATCCTCTCCTCCCGGGGCCGCACCATCCGCCCCAAGACGCTCAACCAGAAGCGGTACGTCGACGCGATCGACAAGCACACCGTCGTCTTCGGCATCGGCCCCGCCGGCACCGGCAAGACCTACCTGGCCATGGCCAAGGCCGTGCAGGCCCTCCAGTCCAAGCAGGTCAACCGCATCATCCTGACCCGCCCCGCGGTCGAGGCCGGCGAACGCCTCGGCTTCCTGCCGGGCACGCTCTACGAGAAGATCGACCCATACCTGCGCCCGCTCTACGACGCGCTGCACGACATGATCGACCCCGACTCGATCCCCCGCCTGATGGCGGCGGGCACCATCGAGGTCGCCCCCCTGGCGTACATGCGCGGCCGGACGCTCAACGACGCCTTCATCATCCTGGACGAGGCCCAGAACACGAGCCCCGAGCAGATGAAGATGTTCCTCACCCGGCTCGGCTTCGACTCGAAGATCGTGATCACCGGTGACGTGACCCAGGTCGACCTGCCCGGCGGCACCAAGTCCGGTCTGCGCCAGGTCCAGGAGATCCTGGAGGGCGTCGAGGACGTCCACTTCTCCCGGCTCTCGTCGCACGACGTCGTACGCCACCGGCTGGTGGGCCGTATCGTCGACGCCTACGAGCAGTACGACAGCAGGAACGGCACCGGCGACGGCGTCCAGCCGGACGCCCACCCCCAGGGGCGCGGTGCCAAGGCCAAGGGGAAGTAGACCAGCACGACCATGTCGATCGACGTCAACAACGAATCCGGAACCGAGGTCGACGAGCAGGCGATCCTCGACATCGCCCGCTACGCGCTCACGCGGATGCGCATCCACCCGCTCTCCGAACTCTCGGTGATCGTCGTGGACGCCGACGCCATGGAGCAGCTCCACATCCAGTGGATGGACCTGCCCGGACCCACCGATGTCATGTCCTTCCCGATGGACGAGCTGCGCCCGCCGGCCAAGGACGAGGAGGAGCCCCCGCAGGGGCTCCTCGGCGACATCGTGCTGTGCCCGGAGGTCGCCGCCCGCCAGGGCGAGGAGGCGCCGACCGGGCACACCATGGACGAGGAGCTGCAACTGCTCACCGTCCACGGTGTGCTGCACCTCCTCGGCTACGACCACGAGGAGCCGGACGAGAAGGCCGAGATGTTCGGCCTCCAGGCCGCCATCGTGGACGGCTGGCGCGCGGAGCGGGGCCTGACCGGCCCGTCCCCGGCGCCGACCGTGTCATGAGCCCGTCCCTCATCGCCGGGGCGGTCGCCCTGGTGGTGGTCGCCTGGCTCGCCGCGTGCGCGGAGGCGGGACTCGCGCGGGTCTCCAGCTTCCGCGCCGAGGAGGCCGTACGGTCCGGGCGACGCGGCAGCGCCAAGCTGGCCCGCGTCGCCGCCGACCCGACCCGCTACCTCAACGTGGCGCTGCTGGTCCGGGTGGCCTGCGAGATGGCCGCCGCCGCGCTGGTCACCTACGCCTGCCTGCGCGAGTTCGACGGCACCGGCAAGGCGCTGGTGATCGCCATCGCGGTGATGGTGCTGGTGTCGTACGTCGCCGTCGGGGTCTCCCCGCGCACCATCGGCCGCCAGCACCCGCTGAACACCGCGACGGCGGCGGCGTACGTCCTGGTGCCGCTCGCCCGGATCATGGGCCCGGTGCCCTCGCTGCTCATCCTCCTCGGCAACGCGTTCACCCCCGGGCGGGGGTTCCGCCGGGGGCCGTTCGCCTCGGAGGCGGAGCTGCGGGCGCTGGTCGACCTCGCGGAGAAGGAGTCGCTGATCGAGGCCGAGGAGCGCAAGATGGTGCACTCGGTCTTCGAACTGGGTGACACGCTGGTGCGCGAGGTGATGGTGCCGCGCACCGACCTCGTGGTCATCGAGCGGTACAAGACCATCCGGCAGGCGCTCACCCTCGCCCTGCGCTCCGGTTTCTCCCGCATCCCGGTGACCGGCGACAGCGAGGACGACGTGGTGGGCGTCGTGTACCTGAAGGACCTGGTCCGCCGCACGCACATCAACCGCGACGCGGAGAACGAGCTGGTCACCACGGCCATGCGGCCCGCGTACTTCGTCCCGGACACCAAGAACGCGGGCGACCTGCTGCGCGAGATGCAGAAGGAGCACAAGCACGTCGCCGTCGTCATCGACGAGTACGGCGGCACGGCCGGCATCGTCACCATCGAGGACGTCCTGGAGGAGATCGTCGGCGAGATCACCGACGAGTACGACCGGGAGCTGCCGCCGGTGGACGCCCTCGGCGAGGGCCGGTTCCGGGTCATCTCCCGGCTGGACCTGGGCGACCTGGGCGAGCTGTACGGCCTGGAGTTCGACGACGAGGACGTGGAGACGGTCGGCGGCCTGCTGGCGAAGGCGCTCGGCCGGGTGCCGATCGCGGGCGCCTCGGCCGTGGTCGAACTGCCCGACGGACGGGAACTGCGGCTGACCGCGGAGTCCGCGGCGGGCCGGCGGAACAAGATCGTGACGGTGCTGGTGGAGCCGGTCGGCACGGCGGCCCCCGAGACGGCGGAGGCGGCTGAGTGACACCGGAGGGGCTGCGCGCGTTCTGCCTGTCGTTCAACGCGGCGGTGGAGGAGTTTCCCTTCGGACCGGAGGCGTCGGTCTTCAAGGTGCTGGGCAAGATGTTCGCCCTCTCCCGCCTGGACGCGCGCCCGCTGACGGTCAACCTCAAGTGCGACCCGGACGACGCGGTGCGGCTGCGCGCCGAGTACGAGGGCCTGATCGCGCCGGGCTACCACATGAGCAAGCGCCACTGGAACACGGTCACGGCCGACGGGGCGCTCCCCGACCGCCTCGTCCGCGAACTGACGGAGGACTCCTACGACCTGGTGGTGGCGGGCCTGCCGCGCGGGGAACGACTCCGGCTGGGGCGGGGGTAGGGACGCTTGCCGCTTGCCGCTTGCCGGGGCGGGGTCGGGCCCACGGGGCGATGACCTCCCGTCCGCTACGTATGCTCGGCTCATGACCGACAGCAGCGCGCTCGACCCCGAGGACCGCAAGATCATCGCCCTGGCCCGTACCACCCGGGCCCGCAACGGCGTGCCCGAGGGCGCCGCCGTACGCGACGAGACCGGCCGCACCTACGTCGCCGGCACCGTCACCCTGGACTCCCTGAAGCTCAGCGCCCTGCGTACCGCCGTGGCGATGGCGGTGGCGTCCGGCGCGACGTCCCTGGAGGCGGCGGCCGTGGTGACGGAGGCGGAATCGGCGTCCCCCGAGGACCTGGCCGCGGTCCGCGACCTGGGCGGCGCGAAGACCCCGGTCCTCCTGGCCGCTCCGGACGGCACGGTCCGGGAGACCGTGACGGCGGGCTGACGAGCCGGGGGCGAGGCGTCGACAGGCCGGACGAGGTCCGACGGGCGGGCGCAGGTGAGGAGCGGGCACGCGGAAAAGCGGTTGCCCCGAAGCCCCACCTCCACCGACGATCTCCCTCTGTGACGACACGACCCCCCGCCCCCACTCACCCCACTCCCGATCACTCCACCCCCGATAACCCCACCCCCCGCCCCCTGGCCCTGATCACCGGCGTGGGCCGCACGGTGGGCATCGGCGCGGGCATCGCCCGGAGCCTGGCCGAGGCGGGCTGGGACATCGCCTTCACCTACTGGACGCCCTACGACGACCGCATGACCTGGGGCAGCGAACCCGGTGCCCGGCTGACGATCGCCGGGGAACTGGCCGGGCACGGCGCGGCGACGCTGGCCGTCGAGGCCGACCTCGCGGACCCGGAGACTCCGGCGCGCGTCTTCGACGAGGTGGAAAGCGCCCTGGGCCCGGTGACGGCCCTGGTGATGTGCCACTGCGAGTCGGTCGACTCGGGCCTGCTGGACACGACGGTCGACAGCTTCGACCGGCACTTCGCGGTCAACGCCCGTGCGCCGTGGCTGCTGATCCGCGAGTTCGGCCGCCGCTTCTCGGGCACGTGGGGCAGCGGCCGGATCATCAGCCTGACCAGTGACCACACCGTGGGGAACCTCCCCTACGGCGCGAGCAAGGGCGCCCTGGACCGCATCACCCTGGCCGCCGCACACGAACTCGCCCACCTGGGCATCACCGCCAACGCGGTCAACCCGGGCCCGGTGGACACCGGCTGGATGACGGCGGACCTCCGCGCCGAACTCACCCGCCAAACCCCCCTACGCCGCCTGGGCACCCCCCAGGACACCGCCCACCTGGTCACCTTCCTCTGCTCCCAGGAGGGCCAATGGCTCAACGCCCAACTCCTCCAAACCAACGGCGGCTTGCCCTGAACCCCCAACACGACCACGCCCACACAAGGCCCCAGCCAAAAGGCAGAACCCTGAGATCCCCTGAGGACTCCTCCGTCGTGGTGCCCAGCCGGGTGCCGGCGTCGATCTGGTCCTGCCTTACTCACGTTGCGCAGGGTCTCGGTCGTGCCGATGCCCAGTTTCTGGGCGGCCACTTTCATCGCGGCCCACTCGGTGCCGTACTCCGGCCGCACAACGGCGCAGCTCAAGCGGTTACGGGGTGACGCCCCACATCCGATTCCCGTGCTGGAGGAAATCCGTGTGCCTCGGCCGGACGGCGGACACCCACGCACTCGACCCGACCACCTTGAGGGCGACAAAGCCTACTCGTCGCGCCGCAACCGTCGTTACCTGCGGCGACGCCACATCAAGCACACCATTCCGGAACCCAAAGACCAGCGGGCTAACCGACAACGCCGCGGCAGCAAGGGTGGTCGTCCGACCGGATTCAACAAAGACATCTACAGGCGTCGCAATGAAGTGGAGTGAACGATCAACCGGCTCAAGACCTTCCGCGCGGTCGCAACCCGCTATGACAGGCGAGCCGACATATTCCATGGCACCGTCGCGGTCGCCTCGATCCGGCTGTGGCTCTGCACCTGAGACGGAGTCGCTCGCTCCCAATACACCGCTTACATGAGAGGGCGATTGGACGCCGAGTACTCATCTGCGATGTTGAAGACACTGGCACATTGCGGACATTCCGCCCGTCCAAAGAGATGGGTGATTCCGTCGGCGAGCACGGCTTTCCCATCACGGACGGCGGTCTCGTGCATCCAACGACCGATGCCGGAGAGCCCCTCGGGGGACGCCGGCCTCAGGTCGCGTTGGTCCACGTCGCCCAGGCTCCAGTGGGCGGCGAGGGCTTCCGCCTCGTCCAGGCGTCCCTGGCACAGGAGCAGCCAGCACATGCCGATCACGCCGGATGCTGCCGTCCGGGTGTCTGCGGGCACGGCGGGCGTCGGTGATCGCCCCGGCCAGAGCGGTGTAGCCGAGGTCGTACTGCCGGGCCTGCGTCAGGTACTGCCCTGCCAGTTGCAGGGCTTCTGCTCGGGCCAGAAGCACCTGGCGGTGCTCCTCGCCGTTGTCGCAGTAGGCGACCGCACTGTTGGCGTCTCGTAGGAGGCCAGGAAGTTGAGAGGCGACGCTCTTGTAGCTGTCGGAGTGGTGCAGCACCGCGCCGTCATGCACCGCCCGGCGGAAGCGGCGCACGTTCGGCTCTTCCTCGCCAGCCTCGCCGCCCGTCTCGGCCAGCCCGACCGGCGGGGTCAGGGCGGCCCGCAGTTCGATGAGGTTAACGCGGCTCGCATCCTCGCTTCGGCCCACCGGTTGCGGAGCATCCGGAGCCAACAGCGTTGCCGTGGTCACCTCCAGTGCGCGGGAGAGGGCGTGCAGCGTCTCCATGCGGACCGTCGGCCCTGCTCCACCTTGCGCACCGTGCCCGGTGACGCGCCTGCGGCATGGGCCAGTTCCTCCGGGCTCATCCCGGCCCGACGCCGTACTTGCGGACGTTATCGGCCAGCTCCGTGAGTTCCGTAGCCACCTGCTCACCACCTCCAGCGCCACAACACGCCGGACGGACGTATCAACCGGTGGCTATCCGGCAGATACCCGCCACAGAGCGATCACCACCCCGGGCGAGGCCAAGGCTCCGGCAGGACCGGGGCCTGAGCGGGAGGGGTCCCTCGTCGGTCGGGCAGCTTCGCCGAACCAGGGTTCCCCGGGGGCCGCCAAGGCTCACTTCGTGACGCGTGCGCTCGACCTTGGCGACCCCCGGGGGGTTCCTGGTACGCCTCCGGTGACCGGGCGGCGAGGGACCCCACCCGCGACCCGCGACCACTCACCACGACGAAGCCTCACCCGACATTCGGCCCCCTGCCCCTCGGAGTGAGGGCCGGGGTGGGGTCTGGGGCGGAGCCCCTGAAATGGGTTCGCTGTACGGCTATTGTGCGCCCGGACCGGCGGGGCCGACGGCAAGCGGGGCGGAGACAAGAGCGGGCGGCGGCCCCGCAGGGCCGGAGCGCGCGGCCCACGGCAGCGGACCGCCTTGATCCAGTAAAAAAACTCTGAACAGCTCACCCACTGGCCCCCGCTCTGTGCGGCCCAGCGGCCGATCTGCCGGACTGCCGAAGGACGCTGTTGCCGCCGCTTCCTCGACTGAGCCAGTGCGGCTTCCAGCTTCTCGCGTGGTCACAGGGCCTTCTGCAGCGTCCTCGTCCGCTGGCGTTGCCGCAACCCTGGGTATTCAGCGGAATTGGGGTCCTGACGCCGCGATAGCAGAAACGTGCCGTTGACCGCCGTTGACCTGCAAGGATGTGAGTGTCGAAGTCCTATCCGCTGCAGAGAGCAAGGCACCTTTCTGGTGGTTGAGCGTACAGGGTGGGACCGTCGGCTGTCGGTGGTAGCCGACGGGAAAAACTGATCTGGCATGCGGGGGCGGTGCTGCTGCGTCGGTGTGCGGACCGGACGGGGCTGACGGAGCCACTGTCCTCATTTCGTGCCTCAGAACGGAGAGCTGTCCTCCGCGCTCTCAAGCCTATTAACTATGGGATCCCGATCCAAGCGCTGGCCATTGAAGTACCCCTCAATCCAGTTGACACACCCAGGTCGGTCTCCGGTTCCAGTTTCACAGAATTCTTCCAATGCCTTGCGCACCCGAGAAAGTGGAAGGGCGCTATATGGATCATGGAAAAGCGGATAGCCTGGATCCGAGATGAGCTGCGGATCAAAGTTGGGCGGCTGCGGATTGTCCGAGATCCATACGGAGTCGTAAATACCCCCTTTCCTAGGACTCTTCATCGTTACCCCCCAGACAAGAGCCCCGAAGCCGGTCGACCTGTTGATCGCCACCTGGAGAAGGTTATCTGCGACCTGATTCTCGTCGGTATGAGGAGTTTTAGAGAGGGATAGCGAAACATTAAACCCCGTCACCGAAGAATTACTACTCACACTCGACCCGAGCCCACCATCATCAAAAATCAGGGAAATCAATCTAGACATTTCACCTGAATTATCGGCGTGGCGCCATGCTCGATCAATAAAAACATTGAGAATCACGGATAAACTCCTTGGAATTTCACGAAAGCTGCAGGGGAGCGCCTCGCCAAGCGCCCCCCTGAATGCTCGTAGCACTTATCCCTGAGCTCGACCTCGCAGTCGAGTCATAGTCATGACGCCATCGTCGCCTCGGTAGTGAACTCGCAACTCATACCCAACAGGCAGGAGGAGCGAAACTGCAGTCTGACATGAGTACGGCCCCCCGCAGGGGCCACTGCGGTGATTAATCACCAGGTCCATCGACCTTCTACCTCGAGACACCATGTGCCAGGCGATTTTGGCTTCCACATGCGTGGCCGCATTAAAACCACCAGACCTAGGGTAGTCGGGTGCGACGTAGGAAAGATATGCGTCGATCTGATCTGCAATCGCACCACCACCACTCCGCACCTGGTGACCTACAGGAGTCGCAGTGCCATCCTCGGCGATGTCGACGACCTGACCCACTGTCGGATCGCGATCGCCACGGACCGGAAGGCTGGACTCAACACTTCCGACACCGCAATTGTGAACGAGGACCGTTTCGCTCCCCGCCAGCACATAGTACGTGTGGAGGTCGCTGATGGTGAGGTTGTGGACTGCTGTTGTGGGGGTTGTCCAGCGGGCGATGGCGGTGATTTGGACGTGGGTGCCTGCGCTGGTCTGGAGCCATTGGCCGGGGCGGAGGTCTGTCGCGTCGATCCACTCGTCGAGTTCCGGGACCCAGAACGGGTGGCCGTCGGTCGCGGTGACCTCGGCCGTTTTCGGGCCGGCCGGGGCGTCGGTGGCGATGGTGACCTTGACCAGGTGCTTCAGGCCCTCGCCCTTGATCTCGGCGGTGACCGTCTCGACGCGCTTCTCGCCGCTCTCCGGGTCGGTGGCGACGACCTTGTCGCCCACCTCGACCTCTTCGATCGGCTTGGAGGTGCCGTCCGCCATCAGGACCCTGGTGCCGGGGACGAAGCTGTTGCACCCCGGGCCGTCCTCCACCTTCCCGGCGCCACCGCTTCCGCTGGAGCCGCCCTTGTTGCGGGAGGAACCCCCGGAATCGCCGCCCGGTTTGGCGGCTCCCGAACTCTTCCCGCCGCCTCCCGAACTCTTGCCGGAGGACGCGGAGGAGACCTTCGGCGCTGCCTTGGCCTGGGCCTGTTTCTGAACCGGGCTGCCGGTCTTCTTGGTCTTGGCGACCGCCTTGTCGGTGGTTCTCTTCGCCTGTTCGGCGGCCTTCTTCTTGGCGCGTTGCGCGGCTTCCTTCTTCGCCTTCTCGATCGCCGCCTTCTTCGCCTTCAGCGCCGCCGCCTCGGCCGCCTTCGCGGCCTTGAGGACGCCCTCCGCGGCCTTCTTCGCCGTACGGAAGGACTGGATGGCGCTGATCGTGCGCTTGACGGCCTTCAGCACCGACGGGATCTTGCCGAGCTTGGCCCACGGGATGGCGCCGACGATGAGGCTGCCGCAGGACCACATGTCGCCGCCGAAACAGGCGAGCGCGTCGTTGATGCCGATGAAGTCCTTCAGCGTCGCCCAGGCGACGGAGAGGATCACCGAGGTCAGCGACTTGCCCATGGTGGCGTGTGCCTGGGCGACCTGGGCCGCGGACAGGCCCGCGCCCGCCAGGGCCGCCGCCTGTTCCGAGGCGGTCAGGGAGATGGCCAGCCCCGTCGGGTCGGACATCGTCACCGGGTTGTTGTGCGCGTAGGCGTACCCGTTGGACTGGAGGCGGTCGTTGAGGTCCAGGACCGGGTCGGCGGAGAGGAAGCGCCCGACGACCGGGTCGTACAGGCGGGCGCCCAGCGGCTGGTAGCCGGAGGCGTCGTCCCGGGTGGCGCCCAGGAAGCCGGTGTGGCTCTGGAAGTTGACGCCGGCGGTGTCGACGCCGCGCTGGTTGCCGAACGGGTCCTGCTTGCGGATGCGCACCGGCATCTCGCCGTTGAGCACCACTTCCGCGTAGGTGCTGCCCTGGTGGTCGCCGGCGAGCGCGACGAGGCTCTCGCTCGCCGTGCCGAAGGAGTGGCGCATGACCGCGCCGCCCGGGGCCGCGTAGGTGCGCTGGGTGTTGACCAGGGTGCCGCCGCGCTGGACGGTGACCTCGGACTCGCCCAGGTGGAGCGTGGCCTGCTTGCCCTTGACGGTCAGCAGGCGTGAGCCGTCGGGGCCGTAGAGGTGACGGGTGTCGTTCTGGGGCGCCCACTGCTGCTCGGCCTTGGTGGCGTCGCAGGCGGCCAGCACGACCGGGGTCGAGTTCGCCGGGTCGGCGCCCTTGACCGCGTAACACAGGCCGGAGGAGAGGTGCTTCAGCTCGCCGGAGGTGCTCCGCTTCAGCTCCTGCCCGGCCGAGCCGTCGCACTTGCGGAGCTGGACCGCCGACCCGGCGGTGTTGCCGACCGGCTGGGCGCACCAGTTGTCGTAGATGGCGAGCGTGCCCCGGTCGGGGTCGTTCTGGCCGGGGCCGACGGTGAAGCGCCAGTTCTGGGCCGGGGAGGTGTTGCAGCCGTAGAGCTGGACCACGGTCCCGGCGGTCGTCGTGCCGCCCTTCAGGTCGAGGCACTTGTCCGCGAGGCCGACGTACGGGGTCCGGCCGCCGGTGCCCTGGCCCTTGATCCGGTCGACCTGGCCGTCGTAGGTCCAGGTCAGTTCCTGTTTGTCGCCGTTGTCGGCGGAGGTGACGGACCTGGTCTCGCCGGTGGGTTCGTACAGGCGCCGCGCCTCGGCGGTGATCTGGGCGCCCTGGAGGGTGGTGTAGGCCCTGGTGACCTTGGTCAGCGTGTGCGGCTGGGTGCCGTCGGCCTTGCCGTAGGCGTAGGCGGTGGTGGCGTCCTTGGCGGTGTCGCCGGTGAGGTCCTTCTCGGTGAGCTTGGTGCGGTTGCCGACGAGGTCGTACTCGTACTCCTGCCAGTAGCCGGAGTTGTCCTTGCCGGCGGAGACCCGCGGGGTGCCGTCGCTGCCCTTGGGGGCGGTGCAGGCGGTCTGGTCCTTGGCTGTCCAGGCCGTCTTGAGCTGGCCGAGGGGGTCGTACGCGAAGCACTGCCGTTCCTCGATGCCGGTCGAGTGCTCCCGGATCGAGGTGACGTTGCCCGCGGGGTCGTAGGCGTAGGAGCGGCGGGAGACGAGGTGGCCGCCGACCAGGGTCTTGTCCCCGGTCTGCTCGCGGTGGACGGAGTGTTCCCTCAGCTCGCCGCTGGACTCGTCGAACGAGTTCTGCGTCCACACCCGGTACGGCTGCGCGCCGAGTGTCGAGCGCAGCACCTGGCCGTAGGAGTCGTAGACGGTCTCGGCGCCGTACCAGTCCTTGCCGGAGACGGAGAGGGGGTTGCCGTCCTTGTTGTAGCGGACGACGAGTTTCTCGGCGGCGAAGCGGCCGATCGCCGGCAGCGACGCCTCCTTCAGCTTGCCGGTGTCGTCGTAGGTGTAGCCGTAGGTGTACGAGGACTGAAGGCCCCAGGTGCCGGTGATGCTCTGCGGCAGCGTCAGCGTGGTGGAGGTGGGCTGGTAGTCCTTGGTGTAGCCGTCGATCCTCTGGGTGTACGGCTCGCCGTCGGTGTGGCGGGTGGCGCGGGCCGGCATGCCCTTGCCGCCGGGGGCCGAGTCGTAGGTGAGGTCGGACAGCAGGGTGCCGGTGGGGCCGTCGAGGCGCTGCTGGGTGGGGCGGGAGAGGGCGTCGTAGCCGTTCCAGACCGTGATGCCGCGGGCGTTGGTGGTGGTCAGCGGCCGGTCGAGGTGGTCGTAGGTGACGCGGGTGGTACCGGTGTCCGGGTCGGTGGCGGAGGTCTGCCGGCCGCGGTGGTCGTAGGCCCAGCTCCACGGGTGGGCGGTGTCGGCGGAGCCGGTCGCCTTCACCAACTGGCCGTGCCGGTCGTACGTGTAGCGCAGGGAGGTGAAGCCGCCGGGCGCGGCCGGGTCGAAGGTGTCGACGCGGCTGGTGCGGCCGAGGGCGTCGGTGTAGACGCGGTAGGAGGAGGCGCCGGAGGGGTTGAGGACCGTGGACCAGTCCTGGCCGTACTCGTAGCGGGTGGCGCGCTCGGGGACGGGCTGGGAGGTGGTCTCGCGGGTCAGCGGGTCCTCGACCTTGAGGACGGGTGTCTCCTGCACCACGCGGCCCATGCCGTCGTAGGCGTAGCGGGTGATGTTGGGGACGGCGGTGTCGGCGAGCGGGGCGAAGAGTTCGCCGGGCGTGGCCTCGTGGGTGAGGTAGGCGTTGTTGGTCTGCCAGACCTCGCCGGAGCTGTTGTAGAGGGTGTCGGTGATCAGGTGGCCGCCGCCGTCGGCTTCCTCCTGGGTCTGGCGTTCGCGGCCGAGGCCGTCGTAGAGGGTGACGGTGGTCTCGACGCGGTCCTGGTGGCCGCGGGTGAGGGTGGTGACGTGGGGCGGCTTGCGGTCCGGGTTGTCCGGGTCGTAGGCCGGGATGGTGTAGACGGCGCGGAAGTCCGGGACGGTGCCGCTCGCCGGGGTGCGGCCGGGGGCCCACGCCTCGACGAGGCGGCCCAGCGGGTCGTACGCCGCCACGCTGACGTGGCCGTTGGCGTCCGTCGCCTTCAGGGTGGTGGAGCGGCCGGGGTCGAGTTCCTGCTTCTGGGTGTGGCCGAGGGTGTTGGTCTCGGTGATCTCGAAGACCTGGCCGGTGGCGGGGGTGTAGGCGAGGGTGCCGGACCTGCCGTCCGGGTCGGTCTGCCTGACCACGCGGCCGATGGCGTCGAAGGCGCTGGTGCCGTCGGTCTGGAAGCCGGTGCCGGCGCCGTCGAGGGACCAGGTCTGAGTGGCCAGGCCGCGGGTGCCGTCGCCGAGGGCGGTGCCGTACCCCGTGCCGTCGTAGGCGGTGCGGGTGGCGCCGCTGAGCGTGCTCAGGTCGGCGAAGTCGGCGTCGGCGCAGGTGGTGGGCGAGACGAGGACCTGCTTGGTGAGGCCGATGAGGTGTTTGCCGGTGTGGTGGAGGTATTCCAGCCGGGTGCAGGACTCGTCGCCGCCGCGGCCGGTGTCGCCGAGCGACTCGACGAGGGTGGGCAGGCCGTGGACCGGGTCGTAGGTGGTGTGGGTCCTGACGGCCCGTTCGGTGCGGTCGTCGTCGCCGGTGCCGGAGGACTTGGTGTGGGCGCTCTCGCCGGGTTCGGTGACGCGCCATGCGCGCAGCGGGCTCAGGCCGTCGTCGCGGTCGCGGCGGGCCAGTTCGGTGGCGGCGGGGACGGTGACGCTGCGGGAGAGCCAGTCGGTGTCGGCGTCGGAGGCTTCGGTGTAGGTGAGTTCCTCGGCGACGCGGCCGGCGAACGCCTCGTGGTCCTTGGCGATCTCGGCGCCGGTGATGTCCTTGACCGGGACGGTGTCGCCCATGCCGCGGAAGTAGCGGGTGACGGCCTTGGACTTCTTGCTGCCGATGGCCTCGTCGTTCGCCCCGGTGATCACCGTGGTCTGTTCGAAGCCGGCGAACTGCGAGTAGGTGCGGGTGGCCTTCTTGGTGAACTCGGCCTCGGCGAGCCGCCAGCCGGCGTTCTGGTAGGCGTAGGCGGTGCGGGTGCTGAACGCGCCGTCGACGTTGGGGAGTTCCTCGATGGACTCGACGACGTACTTGTGGAACCAGTCGATGTCCTCGACCTCGGGGTCGGGGTGCCAGAAGGACGGGTAGCACAGGCGCGTGTTGGACCTGAGGGCGGCGGTGTTCGTCTTGCCGGGCAGTCCGGTGCCGGTGGCGCAGTCGCCGGCGGGCGGCCGGTAGGTGACGACGGTCTCGCCGCCGTACTCGTTGATGACGCGGGCCATGCGCAGCCGGGAGAAGCCGGGGCGGGCGTCGTCGGGCCGCGTGACCCGGTTGGGCATGTCCTCGGCGTTGGACTCGAAGCGCACCGCGTTGAGGGTGACGGTGCCGCCGTCGGCGCCCGGCCGGGCGTGGCCGGTGCGCTGGACCGACTCCAGCCACAGGGCGGTGTTGGGGCCGGTCCGCAGGACGGGGAAGCTCTGCTTGAGCCGGTAGGTGTCCACGGTGTGCCGGGCGGTGGTGCCGGTGGTGCGCTGGGCCGAGGTGGTGATCTCGGTCAGGCGCTTGCGGGACCAGAAGGTGGGTCCGGCGTTCCAGCACTTCTTGCCGGCCTCGCAGCGCAGGTCGGCCGGGGTGTCGTACCAGATGCGGTACTTGCCCGGGTCCTTGTCGGTGAAGTTCGCCTCGGAGCAGGTGAGCGAGGACTCCGCGAGGCAGCGTTCGGCGACGGTGAAGGAGACGCGGGCGGGGGCGGTGTCGGTGAAGAGGGTGCCGGCGCGCTGGCCGTAGTCGATGTGGCTCAGGTAGCCGCCGCGGTCGTAGACGACGGGCGCCTTGAAGTTGAAGTTGCGGGCGTAGTGGTTCTGTTCCCGCTTCCACCACAGGGACATGGCGTTGCCGTGGACGTCCTCGACGTAGTCGAGGTTCCAGCGCCATGCCTGGGTGCACCAGGAGCCGGCCCAGTCGCCGGCCTTGTGGCAGTCCTCGCCGGAGTGGTTGCCGTAGACGGGGACGGTGAGGACGGAGTCGGTGACGGGCTGTCCGGCGGTCCAGCCGGGGAGCCGGTGCCGGCCGAAGTGGTAGCGGGTGCCGTCGCGGGTGGTGACGACCCAGTACTCGCCGTCCTTCGCGCCGTTGGCGGTGGCGGAGTTCTGGACGCGTTCGACGCGGGAGCCGTCGCCGTTGGCGGTGAACCACTTCTTCTGGTCCTTGTCCCAGACCAGTTCGGTGGTGCTGCCGCCGAGGGAGAGGGTGGCGTTGTCGGAGCCCCAGCACAGGTCGGCCGTGCGGTGGGTGGCGTTGTTGGCGCCCGGCTTCTTGGAGTCCTCGCGGCAGTTGGCGTAGGTGCGGGTGATGGAGCCGGGCTGGTAGTCCCAGCCGTCGCCGATCCAGGACGCCTGGTTGTTGGTGGCGGAGGTGCGGCCGTCGACCGACTGGGAGGAGTAGCCGAGGGAGACCGTGGGCATCAGGCCGCCGGCGGTCTCGGGGACCTGGACCTGGTAGGCGTAGGTGAAGGCGCCCGAGGAGGCGCCGGCCGACCAGGAGCCGGAGGAGAGCAGCGGGGTGGCGGTGAAGTCGCCCGCGGCGGAGGCGCCGGTGTCCATGGCGCCGACGACCTGGGGGCCGGAGGCGTCGACGGCCTGGAGGGCGGCGGTACGGACGGAGGCGCCGCCGGTACCGGGGGAAGTACGGGCGGAGGCACCGTCCGTGCGGGAGGCGGTACGGACGGAGGCAGTACGGGCGGAGGCACCCTCCGTGCCGGAGGCGGTCCGGGGGGCCGGGTCGCCGCCGAGCAGGCCGGCGACGGGGACGGTGCCGGACAAGACCCGGTGGGTGGAGGTGCCGCCGGGGGCCTTCGCCTCGGTGGGCGCGTCCTTGGCGGGCACCAGTTCCACGGTGCTGGGCAGGCGGCGGGCGCCCTCGCCGTCCGGCGTGCCCGACATGGTCTGGGTGCCGCCCTCGGCGGCGCAGTCGCCGCTGTCGGGTGAGGTCAGCACGCACTCGGGCAGCAGCACCAGGCCGAAGCGGTCGGCGGCCTGGGGACCGTAGAGGTCGGCGAAGGAGGTGGTGTCGACGGCGAGCGCGACCTGGGCGTCCGGGTCGGCGCCGGCGGGCGGGGTGACCTGCATGATCAGCCCGGCGACCCCGGCGTCCTGGGAGGCGGCCGGCGCGGCGAGGTCGACCTTCCACTCGCCGGCGATCGCGGCCGGGTCGGTGCCGTCGGGCACGCCGAGCGCGACGGGCAGCCCGTTGGAGACCGGGACGGTGGTGCCGGGGGCGGTGGCGGAGGTGAGCGTCGCGGTGCCGCTGTTCTCGGTCCAGGGGGTGACGGCCTCGGGCGCGTAGGGGTCGACGGGGACCTCGGGCGCGGTCGTCAGGTTCTTCTCGGCCTCTTCGTCGCCCTCGACGGAGGTGCTCTCCGGGAGGTCGGGAAGGTCGACCTCCTGCTCGCGGCTCATGCCGGGGCCGGGTATCGCCCACGCCTCCGCGCCGAGGGTGGTCACCGTCAGCGTCGAGGACAGCAGGAGGACGGTCGCCATGCGACCCCGCCGGCGGCGCCGTCGTTGAGACTCCGTCAGGGCGAGGCGACTGCGCCCCAGCCAGGACAGCGGACCTTGAGCACGCATGCGCGTCGACTCCCACCCAGGCGGTACGTAACGCGCTGACTCTCTGTCATGAGCGCCACACGCCACAAGATCGCCGAGGTGGGGCCGGAAAAGGTTGTAGTGAGTTGCCTCACGCCGCAAACAGGGGCACCGCGCACCCTCGGGACCAACGCGGATTCCGGTGAAAGCGCGCCCTTATGCGCGTAGTTCAGGTGACCAAATGCCACAGGACCGGCACCGGCGACCGAGAGTCGACACGTGCCGCACGCATAGTCACAACTTCATAAATTCTCCACCCATGGACCGGGCCGTGAAGAACGTGTGATCGTGTGCGCGCCCATGCCCCGCGGCCTGCCGTCGGGGCCGTTCGTGCTGCCCCATCCGCCCGGTCCGCAGGGGAGTAGACCGCCGCCGTGTTCGCGCCGCCTCGTTTTCTCAGTCCGTTCGTGCGCACACGCACCCGGCTGACCCTCACCCTCGGCCTCGTACTGGCCGCACTGACCGCCGCCCTGCTGCCCTGGTGGCTGCCCGGCGACCCACCGGCCCCCGAGGCCCGCGAACCGGCCGGGAGGAAACCGGCGGCGACCGCGTCCCGCGACGAGGCCGCCGCCGCGGACGAGGCCCGGCGCACCGGGAAGCCGGTGCCGGTCGACACCGCCACCACCCAGACCTCGCTCACCTGGGCCCAGCCGGACGGGCGGATGCGCACCCGGACCACCGCGGTCCCCGAGCGGGCGAAGAACGCCGACGGCGTCTGGGCCCCGGTCGACAACCGGCTGCGCCGGAGCCGGGACGCCGGCGGACTGGGCGTACGGCCCGCCAACCCGCCGGTGCCGCTCCGGTTCTCCGGCGGCACCGACCGCCGGGACGAGCGGGCCGGCCGCTCCGCCGCCCGCCGGCTGCCCTCGGACGGCGGCACCGCGAAGGACTCCGTACTGGCCGAGATGGACCTGGACGGCCACACGGTCGCCTACACCTGGCCGGGCCCGCTGCCCGAGCCGGTGCTCGACGGCCCCCGGGCCCTCTACCCGGAGGTGCTGCCGGGCGTCGACCTGCTCCTGGTGGCCCGCGAGGAGGGCGGCTTCGGCCAACTGCTCGTCGTCAAGGACCGGGACGCCGCGCGCGGCGAGGCTCTGCAGACGGTGACCTACGGACTGCGCTCGTCGACGGCCGTGTTCACCCACGACGAGGAGGCCGGCCGGGTGCTGGTGCTGGACGGCTCCGGCACGGAGGTGGGCTCGGTCCCCACCCCCTTCGCCTGGGACTCCGGCGGCCGTGACCCCGAACTGCCCGAGGGCGAATCCGCGCCGCGCACCGCGGTCGGCACCCCGGCCGACGTACTGCGGCTCTCCGGCCTGAGCGGCGTCGAGCCCGGCGCCCGCAGCGCCCCGATCCCCGTCCGGCTGGACGGCGACGGCACCGGGACGGCCCGGCTCGGCCTGCGGATGTCCGGCACCGGCCTGCTCACCGACCCCGAGGCCCGCTTCCCGCTCTTCCTCGACCCGACCCTCAACGGGGCCTGGCTCGCCTGGACCGTGGCGTACAAGCCGTACCCCAACAGCAGCTTCTGGAACGGCACCAACTTCAGCTCCGGCACCTCCGACGCCCGGGTCGGCCACGAGAAGGACACCGGCGGCACCGCCCGCTCCTTCTGGCGGATGAACTTCAACAGCACGCTGAAGGGCGCCACGGTCACCTCCGCGAGCTTCAAGGTGCTCAACAACCACTCCTGGTCCTGCACCACCCGGCAGTTCCAGTTCTGGCTCACCGGCGCCATCTCGTCCGGCACCACCTGGAACAAGCAGCCGAGCTGGACCACGGAGCTCCAGCGCAAGTCGTTCGCGCACGGCTGGTCCTCCACTTCCTGCCCGGACGCCTACGAGTCGTTCGACGTGAAGGCCGCCGCGCAGAAGGGCGCCGACGGCGGCTGGGCCAACATCACCTTCGGCATGCGCGCGACCACCGAGACCGACACCGAGACCTGGCGGAAGTTCCGGGCGACCTCGGCCGCGCTCGAAGTGGTCTACAACCGGCCGCCCGCCGTCCCCACCGGCGTCTCCAGCGCCCCCGGCGGGACCTGCGCCACCAGTACGGCGGGAGCCACCATCGGCAAGACCGGCCTGGTCCTGTCCGCGAAGGCCACCGACCCCGACGGCAACCTGAAGGGGCTGCGCTTCCGGTTCTGGAAGGCCGGCGAGACCACGCCCGCGGGCACCCTCGTCACCAGCCTGTCCGGCGGCAAGGCCACGCTGACCGTCCCGGCCACGTCCCTGACGGACAAGGCGAAGTACTACTGGGACGTCCGCGCCGAGGACTCCGGCGGCCTCGTCTCCGCCTACCACCCCACCAGCGGCAACCGGTGCACCGTCACCGTCGACGGCTCCGCCCCGCCACCGCCGGTCATCACCAGCGACGACTTCCCCGAGGCCACCCCCGACGGCCAGACCTGGGCGAACGCGCCGTTCGGCGCCACCGGCAAGGTCACCTTCGCCTCCGAGGGGGCGGCCAGGTTCGAGTGGTCGGTGGAGGGCCTGGACTGGACCGTCGTGACGGCCGGCGCCGACGGCACCGCCACCGTGGCCGCACTCCGGCCCCCGCACGCCGGCCCCAACTGGCTCAACGTGTACGCCTACGACGCGGTCGGCAACAAGAGCGCCCGCTCCGACTACGCCTTCTACGTCCCGCCGCGCGACAAGGCCGACGCCCCCGGCGACACGGGCGGCGACGGCATCCCCGACCTGCTGATCGTGAACGAGGACGGCAACCTGCTCAACTGCGTCGGGGCGCCCGGCGGCGAGCTGTACGGCTGCCTGGACGGCTCGTACACCTCGGACCGCGCCCTGCACCCGGCCGGGCACTGGTACGACCCGGCCACCGGCAAGGCCGCGCTGATCACCCACTACCAGGACGTCTATCCCGGCGACGGTGCCACCGACCTGTTCGCCGTCACCCCCGACGGCGGGTTCTGGCTCTACCCCGGCGACGGCTACGGCAGCTTCAACGTCGACAAGCGGCTGCGGATCAGACTGCCCTCGGGCGTCCCCGCGCCCTCCACCTGGGCGCAGATCAAGGCCGTCGGGGACATCACCGGTGACGGGCACGCGGACCTCGCCCTGCGGGCCGGCACCCAGTTCTGGGTCCTGTCCGGCTACAGCGGGGCCACCTTCCAGTCGGCCACGCTGATGAACGACGACGCCTGGGCCCGCCGGGACATCGTGAACATCGCCGACATCAACGGGGACGGCACCCCCGACCTGCTCTGGCGCAATCTGGACAACGGGGCGCTCAATGTGCGCCACGGCAAACCCGGACCCGTGCGCGGCAGTGTCGACCTCGTCTCGCTCAAGCTGGCCACCGGTTCGCTCAACGGGGATGTGTCCTACGGCACGAACTGGAAGGAGTCGGTGATCTCGACGGCCCTCGGCATCCCGGACGTCAACGGGGACGGCGTCCCCGACATCTGGGCCCGGTACGCCGCCGACGGGCAGATGCGGGTCTACCACCCGTCCAGGACCGACGCCATGGCGCCGGTGAAGACCGTGCTCACCGTGGACTGGAGGTCGGTCAGGGCCATGGGCTGATCCGGGGGCGGGGCCGGTGGCCCCACCGCCGGCGCCGCCCGCCCCCCGCTGCCGGGGGCGGGCGGTGCCGTGTTCCGGGCGGGCACGGTGCCGTGTCCCGGGGCGCGTGGCAACGTGTCCCGGGACGGCGTGGCAACGTGTTCCGGGCGGGCGTGGTGCCGTGTTCCGGGTGGGCGTGGTGCGGTGGGGGGTCCGGGATCGGGGACAATGGCGCCATGAGCGTGCGTACCCAGTCATCCGAAACGCCGGCCGAGGCTGTCCACCGGGCCGGCTTCGCCTGCTTCGTGGGCCGCCCCAACGCGGGCAAGTCCACCCTCACGAACGCTCTGGTCGGGCAGAAGGTGGCCATCACCTCGAACCGGCCGCAGACCACCCGGCACACCGTGCGCGGCATCGTGCACCGTGAGGACGCCCAGCTCATCCTGGTGGACACCCCCGGGCTGCACAAACCGCGCACGCTGCTGGGCGAGCGGCTGAACGACGTGGTGCGCACGACGTGGGCCGAGGTCGACGTGATCGGTTTCTGTCTGCCCGCCAACGAGAAGATCGGCCCCGGCGACCGTTTCATCGCCAAGGAGCTGGCCGGGATCAAGAAGACCCCGAAGGTGGCGATCGTTACCAAGACGGACCTCGTCGACTCCAAGGCCCTCGCCGAACAGCTCATCGCCATCGACCGGCTCGGCGCGGAGCTGGGCCTCGCCTGGGCCGAGATCGTGCCCGTGTCGGCCACCGGCAACCAGCAGGTGAGCCTCCTCGCCGACCTGCTGGTGCCGCTCATGCCGGAGGGCCCGGCCCTCTACCCCGAGGGCGACCTGACCGACGAGCCCGAGCTGGTGATGGTCGCCGAGCTGATCCGGGAGGCCGCCCTGGAGGGCGTCCGCGACGAGCTGCCGCACTCCATCGCGGTCGTCGTCGAGGAGATGCTGCCGCGCGAGGACCGGCCGGCCGACAAGCCGCTGCTCGACATCCACGCCAACGTGTTCATCGAGCGCCCCAGCCAGAAGGGCATCGTCATCGGCCCCAAGGGCAAGCGGCTGAAGGACGTCGGCATCAAGTCCCGCAAGCAGATCGAGGCCCTGCTCGGCACGCCCGTCTTCCTCGACCTGCACGTCAAGGTCGCCAAGGACTGGCAGCGCGACCCCAAGCAGCTCCGCCGCCTCGGCTTCTGAGCCCCGGCCGGACGGGATCGCCCCCGCCTGCCCTTCGCGCCTGCCTTTCGCGCCCGCCCGCTCGGGTCCGGCCCCGGGTCAGCCCGGCCGGCGGAAGCCGATGGTGGGCACGGCGCGGCGCAGCGGCCAGGGCCGTGCCCGTTCGTCGCGGACCAGGTCCGCCAGGAACGCGTACCGGCGCAGTGCCTCCGGGTCCTGCCCCGGCACCGACTGCACCCGGCGCCACCAGGCGGCGATCTCCGACCAGCCCGGCGCCGACAGCGAGCCGCCGAACTCCTGCACCGAGAGCGCCGCGGTCAGCCCCGCGAAGGCGAGCCGGTCGGCCAGCGGCCAGCCGGCCAGCGTGCCGGTGACGAAACCGGCGACGAACACGTCCCCGGCGCCGGTCGGGTCCAGCGCCTCCACCTCGATCGCCGGCACCTCGGCGCTCTCCCCGGTCCGCCCGTCGACCGCGTACGCGCCCTCCGCGCCGAGGGTGACCACGGCGACCGGCACGTGGGCGGTCAGGGCGTGCGCGGCGGCGCGGGGGCAGGCGGCGCGGGTGTAGCGCATGGCCTCGGCGGCGTTCGGCAGGAACGCCTCGCAGTGGGCGAGGTCGGGCAGGCCCGCCAGGTCCCAGGCACCGGTCTCGTCCCAGCCGACGTCGGCGAAGACCCGGGTGCCGCGGGTGGCGGCCTGCGCGATCCAGGGGGCGCGGACGCCGGGGGTGAGGGAGGCGATGGCCGCGCGGGCGCGGGGCGGGCACTGCGGCGAGGGCTCCTGCGGCGGGGGCTCGTGGCCGTGGGAGACCATCGTGCGCTCCCCCTCGTACGCCATCGAGACCGTGACCGGCGAGTGCCAGCCGGGGACGGTCCGCGAGGGGGTGAGGTCGATGCCCTCGCCCTGCGCGAGGGCGTCCCAGCAGTAGTCGCCGTAGTGGTCGTCGCCGAAGGCCGCGGCGAGCGAGGTGCGCAGGCCGAGGCGGGCCAGGGCGGTCGCCATGTTGGCGACGCCGCCGGGGCTCGATCCCATGCCGCGCGCCCAGGACTCGGTGCCGCGCACGGGGGCGGAGTCGAGTCCGGTGAAGATCACGTCGAGGAAGACGGTGCCGGTCAGGTACACGTCCCAGGGCGGGTCCTGGGGGGTGCGCAGGGCGGCGAGGGGGTCGGCCTGGGGGTGGCGGCCGGATGCCTCGTCCAGGTGGTGACGGTGTGTGCGCTCCTCGGCGGGCGGCACCTCGGAGAGCCCCGCGGGCGTGTCGGCTGAGGGGGCGGTGGGGCCGGTGGGTGTGGTGGTCGGCGTGTCGGCGGAGGGCGCGGTGGGCGGGGGCTCGGGCGGGTCGTACGGCGTGTCGTGCGTGACATCGGCCGACGCGCCGTACGGCACCTCCGCCGGCACGTCGTACGGCCCGTCCGGCGACACGCCGTGCGGCGCTGCGGCGGACACCCCGGCCGGCACGCCGGCGGGCGCTCCCGCCCGCGTGTCGCCCGGAATCCGGGTCGACACGCCGGTGGGCGGCGGTCCCCCGGCGGACTCGTCCGGCGAGGTCGACGCGGTGGACACGGTGGACGCTGTCACGGTGCGCTCCCTGGCGTGGTGCGGATCAGGCCAGTGTGCACCACGTGAGGCGCCCGGTGGGGCCGTGCCCGGCCGGTGTCACGCCCGCGGGTGGCGGGCCGCGGGCCGGGCCCACCGGGGCGCACGGACCTCCGACGTGACCCGTCGGCGCCCCGCCGGCCTGACGGGCCGCACCCGGCCCCGCCGGCCCCCTCCCGCCCCTCCAGGCCCCTACCAGCGCGGCACCGCGGGCGGGACCCACGACGGGTCGGCGACGCGCATGGCCGCCGCGTCGTCGCGGTCCCGGAGGGTGCCGTCGTCGTCGAGCCAGCGCCGGTGGAGGGCGTCGAGCCGGTCGCGGTCGAGGGTGACGCCGAGGCCCGGCGCGTCGGAGACGGCGATCCTGCCGCCGTCGAAGGCGAGGCGTTCGGTGAGGACGTCCTCCGACTGCCAGGGGTAGTGGGTGTCGCAGGCGTGGCGCAGTCCGGGGACGGTGGCGGCGACGTGGGTCATCGCGGCGAGGCTGATGCCCAGGTGGGTGTTGGAGTGCATGGAGACGCCGACGCCGAAGGCACGGCAGACGGCGGCCAGGTGAGCGGTGTTGCGCAGCCCGCCCCAGTAGTGGTGGTCGGAGAGCAGCACCTGGACGGCGCCCCGGGTGAACGCCTCCCGGATCTCGGCGGCCGTCGTCACGCACATGTTGGTCGCCAGCGGGACCCCCGTGCGCGCGGCGACCTCGGCCATGGCGTCGGTGCCGAGGGCGGGGTCCTCCAGGTACTCCAGGACCCCGGCGAGTTCCCGGGCGACCCGTATCGAGGTCTCCACCGACCAGGCGCCGTTCGGGTCGAGCCGCAGGGGGTGTCCGGGGAAGGCGTCGGCGAGGGCGCGGACGGCGGCGATCTCCTCGTCGGGCGGGAAGACGCCGCCCTTGAGCTTGAACGAGGTGAAACCGTGCCGTTCGGTGAACGCGCGGGCCTGCGCGACCACTCCGGCCGGGTCGAGGGCGGCGCCCCAGTCGTCCTTCTCGGCCACCACGCCGTCGGGGTGGCCGGCCCAGCGGTAGAAGAGGTACGCGCTGTACTCGACCGCGTCGCGCACCTTGCCGCCGAGCAGGGCGTGCACCGGCAGTCCGAGGCTCTTGCCGAGGGCGTCGAGGCAGGCGACCTCGAAGCCGGAGGCGACGGACAGGCGCAGTTTCTCGGCGGTCTGGACACCGCGCAGTCCGCCGACGTCGGCGCGGCCGTCGACCCGGGCGGCGTCGACGGCCACGGCGTCGGCGAGGACGTGCAGGGCGTTCACGTCCGTGACCCGGTGGCCGGTGAGGCGGTCGGCGAGGGGGCGGGCGAGTTCCAGGTAGGTGGTGTCGCCGTAGGTCTCGCCGACGCCGGTGACGCCGCCCGCGGTGTCGACCTCGACGATCAGGCGCGGGGTGTACGGCTGGTGGACGCCCTGGGTGTTGAGCAGGGGCGGGTCGGCGACGAGGATCGGGGTGAGGCGTATCGCGGTGATGGCGAGGTCGCGGCTCACAGGGTGGCTCCCACGAGGTCGAGTCCGGCGGTGAGCAGGGCGCGCAGGGCGGCGAGGTCGTCGGCGCCGGGGTCGGTGAGCGGGGCGCGGACCGGGCCGACGGGCTGTCCGCGCAGGCGGGCGGCGGCCTTGACGAGGGAGACGGAGTAGCCGGGGACGCGGTCGCGGAGTTCGACGAAGGGGACGTAGAAGCCGCGCAGCAGGGCGTCGACGGTGGCGTCGTCGCCGCGGCCGAGGGCGGCGCGGAAGGCGTTGGCGATCTCGGGGGCGAAGGCGTGCGCGGCGGAGGAGTAGGCCGGGACGCCGAGGGCGGTGTAGGCGCGGGCCTGGACCTCGGCGGTGGCGGCGCCGTTGAAGAAGAGGAAGTCCCCGGGGGCGGCGAGGACGAGGCGCTGGAGGCGGTCGAGGTCGCCGTGGCCGTCCTTGAGGCCGACGACGCCGGGGAGGCGGGCGATGCGGCGCACCGTCTCGGCGGTGTAGGCGACCTGGCCGCGCTGGTAGGCGACGAGCGGGAGGCGGGTGCCGGCGGCGAGGCGTTCCAGGTGGGCGGCGAGGCCGTGCTGCGGGGCGGCGGTGAGGTAGTGCGGCAGGACCAGCAGGGCGTCGGCGCCGGCGTCCTCGGCGAGGCGGGCGAAGCGCAGGGCCTGGGCCCAGCCGTAGCCGGTGCCGGCGACGACGGGGACGCGGCCGGCCGCCTCCCGGACGGCGATGGTGACGGCCTGCCGGTACTCGTCCTCGTCGAGGGAGAAGAACTCGCCGGTGCCGCAGGCGGGGAAGAGGGCGCCGGGGCCGGCGGCGAGCCGTCCGGCGACGTGGGCGCGGTAGCCGTCGGCGTCCAGTGATCCGTCGTCGCGGAAGGCGGTCAGCGGGAAGGAGAGCACCCCGCCCGCCATCCCGTCCCGCAGCCGCCGCACCACCGCGCCCGCCGGGCCGGGGCCTGCGCCTGGGCCCGTGTCGCTGTCGAGACTCACCCTGGGCTCATCTCCCTAGGTAGCTGTCGTCAGGAGCCGCCATCGAGCGCCGCCGTCAGGAGCCGCCGCCCAGGCGTCCACGTATGGGAATGGAGGCTAGGTACACGAACAGCAGCCGTCAACGGTGCCACCCACTCACCGACACCCCCACACCACCCCGCCCCGGCCCCCGGCCCCGACCCGCACCCACACCGCCCCACCCGCACCCCCCGCCCCCACCGGCAGCACGGACATCCAGCGAACTGACACCCGGAGCCCCCCGAACGCCCCCGAGCCCCCCAAACCCCTCCCCCCGCAACCCGGACGGCCCGCCTCCCCCGAGACCCGCCCGGAAGACCACCCACCGGACCCCCAACACCGTTCGGAACACGGGCACTTCCCCGCACTCCACCCACCCCACGGCCCGTCAGAAACTCTCGCTGCTACCCAGCCTCCCCGACCCCAAACACACATGTGTCTCAGATCACACCCACTCGCCTCCCGTGCCCCTCCCGGCGCTTGATACAAATTGCCCCGCACGATCCCGTGACCTTCCGGCGGTCGGCGCTCTCCCCTTCCCCTTTCGCACGCCCCGGGAACGCCCGTGTTCGCCCCCCGCACCTCACCCTGGCCCCTCGTCGCCCTCTTCACGGCCGGGTACCTCCCCCCGTATCTGCTCCCCACCACCGTCGGCAGACTCGACACCGGGCTCCCGCTGAGCGCCACGCAGGCGGGCGCCATCGGCAGTGCCCTGCTGCTGAGTTCGGCCTCGGCGGGCTTCCTGCTCGCCTCCCGGGTACGGAGGAGCGGCGCCCGCGCCCTGGCCCGGCTCGGCCTCACCCTGGCCGTCCTCGGCTACGGCGCCGCCGCGCTCGCCGGCACCGTCCCGGCCGTCGTCCTCGGCGCGGTCGTCGGCGGTTTCGGCTCCGGTACGGCCATGACGGTCGCCGCCACCCGGATCGCCGCCGCGCGTGATCCGCACCGCGCCTCCACCCTGGGCCTGCTGAGCGTCTCCGCGCTGGCCGGCGCCGTCTACCTGACCGTCCCGCACCTGGGCCCGGGGCACGGCCTGCCGCTCGGCGCGATCGCGCTCACCGCGCTCGCCGTGTGGCCGCTCACCGCCCGGCTGCCGGGCCGGGCCGGCGCCGCGCCCGCCCCGCACGAGACGGCCCCGCTCCCCCGCCGCCGCTCCGGCGCCGTCCTCGCCGTCACCGTGCTCTGCTGGTCCCTCGCCCAGAACTCCCTGTGGGGCGTGAGCGGCCGGATCGGGCTGACCCAGGCGCACCTGGGGGACGCCGCCCTCGGCGCCGTCTTCGCCGCGGCCCTCGGCGCCGGGCTCGTCGGCATCCTCGCGGCCGGGGCGGTCGGCTCCCGGCTCGGGCGGGCGATGCCGATCGGCGGCGGCACCGTGCTCATCGCCGGGTGCATCGCGGTGAGCGCCGCCGCGACCACCCCGCTCACCTTCGCCGGCGGCGAGATCGCCTGGAACGCCCTCTACCCGGTCGTGCTCTCGTACCTCATCGGGCTCGCCGCCTCGCTCGACCCGCGGGGCCGCTGGGCGGTGCTGGTCGGCTCGGCGTCCTCGCTCGGCGCCGCGGCCGGACCGCTGACCGGCAGCGTGCTCTCTGCGCGGGCCGGGTTCGCCGGCATGGGCCTGGTGCTGGGGGCGGGGCTGCTGCTGGTCGCCGCGCCGATGACCGCCGTCGCCCTGCACACCGGCGGACGCCGGCTGCTGCTGCCCGGCGCGGTCCGCCGCCGCGGCGGCACCCCGGCGGCCGTGGTCGCCGCGGCCACCGGCACGCCCAGCGGCGCGGTCCCGGAGGTCGGCGCCCCGGAGCAGCCCGTCGTGGAGATCCCCGTCGACACCCCCGCCGCCACCGTGCGGGGCGCCTACGGGACGGCCGGACCCCGGCAGGCGGCGGCCGTACCGGGGTCCGCGGCGGGGTAGCGACGGCGCTCCGGGCGTCCTACCCCAGGTCGTACGCGGCCACCTCGGCCAGGCAGCGAGCCCGCAGTTCCTCGTCGTCCTCCAGGAAGGAGGCGAGGAAGGAGTTGCGGGCCAGTTCCCGCAGCCGCTCGCCGTCCAGGCCCAGCACCTCGCGCACCGCGTCGAAGGTGTCGCCCACGTAGCCGCCGAAGTACGCCGGGTCGTCGGAGTTGAGCGTGCACATCAGGCCCGCGTCGAGCAGGGCCGGCAGCGGGTGGTCGGCGAGGGTGTCGACGGTGCGCAGCCGCACGTTGGAGAGCGGGCACAGGGTGAGCGGGATGCGTTCCCGCGCCAGCCGCTCGACCAGCGCCGGGTCCTCCAGGCAGCGCAGCCCGTGGTCGATCCGCTCCACGCCGAGGACGTCCAGCGCCTCGGTGATGTACTCCGGCGGGCCCTCCTCACCGGCGTGCGCGACCCGGCGCAGACCGAGCGCGGCGGCGGCCTCGAACACCTCGCGGAACTTCGCCGGGGGGTGCCCGACCTCGGCCGAGTCCAGGCCGACGCCGGTGATGCGGTCCAGGTGGGGGCGGGCCGCGTCGAGGGTGGCGAGGGCCGACTCGGCGGACTCGTCGCGCAGGAAGCACAGGATGAGGCGGGTGGAGACGCCGTGCCGCTCCCGGCTGGTGCCCAGCGCCCGCCACAGGCCGTCCACGACCGTGTCCATGCCGACCCCGCGGGCCAGGTGGGCCTGCGGGTCGAAGAAGATCTCCGCGTGGCGCACCCCCTGGGCGGCGGCGCGGGCGAGGTAGGCGTCGGCGAGGTCGGCGAAGTCCCGCTCGGTGCGCAGGACGGTCATCAGCTCGTAGTACAGGTTCAGGAAGGACTGGAGGTCCGTGAAGCGGTACGCGTCCCGCAGCGCCTCCGTGTCCGCGTACGGCAGGGACACGTCGTTGCGGGCGGCCAGCTCGAAGGCCAGCTCGGGCTCCAGGGTGCCTTCGATGTGCAGGTGCAGTTCGGCTTTGGGCAGGGGCATCCGGGCATCGTACGGGTGGTTCACCGGCGTTTCGGAACCGGGACCCGGAGCAGGTCACGGGCGACGGTCAGCTCCCCCTCGTACCCGGCCGCCCGCGCCTGCCGGGCGAACTCCTCCGGGTCGCCGTAGCGCTGGCTGAAGTGCGTCAGCACCAGGTGCCGCACGCCCGCCTCCCGCGCCACCCCCGCCGCCTGGGCGGCCGTCAGGTGGCCGTGCTCCACGGCGAGTTCCTCGTCCTCGTCGAGGAAGGTCGACTCGATGACCAGCAGGTCGCAGCCCTCGGCGAGGGCGTACGCACCCTCGCAGAGCCGGGTGTCCATGACGAACGCGAACCGCTGGCCCCGGCGCACCTCGCTCACCTCGTCGAGGGTGACGCCGCCGAGCGAGCCCTCCCGCTGGAGCCGTCCCACGTCCGGGCCCCGGATGCCGTACTCGGCGAGCCGCTCCGGCAGCATGCGGCGGCCGTCCGGCTCGGTGAGCCGGTAGCCGAAGGACTCCACCGGATGCGACAGCCGCCGCGCCTCGAACGTGTACCCCGCGGTCCGCGCGAGGACGCCGTCGGTGTCGACCGGCGCCTCGGTGATCCCGACCGTCTCCCGGTAGGCGGTCGCGTACCGCAGCCGGTCGAAGAAGCGCTGCCCGGAACGCGGGTAGTGGGCGGTGACGGGGTGCGGCACCCGGTCCAGGTTGATCCGCTGGATCACGCCGGCCAGGCCCAGGCTGTGGTCGCCGTGGAAGTGGGTGACGCAGATCCGGTTCAGGTCGTGGGCGGCGACCCCGGCGCGCAGCATCTGGCGCTGCGTGCCCTCGCCGGGGTCGAACAGGATGCCCTCGCCGTCCCAGCGCAGCAGGTAGCCGTTGTGGTTGCGGTGCCGGGTCGGGACCTGGCTGGCGGTGCCGAGGACCACCAGTTCGCGTACGGACACGGCGGACTACCCGGGGGGCCATTCCAGGCCGCGGCCACCGAGGACGTGCGCGTGCGCGTGCCACACCGTCTGGCCCGCGCCGCTGCCGGTATTGAAGACGACCCGGTAGCTCTCCAGCTTCTCCTCGTCGGCGACGGCCTGCGTCTCGCGCAGCACGTCCGCGGCGACCTCGGGCGCGGCGGCGGCCAGCGCGGCGGCGTCCCGGTGGTGGGCCTTCGGGATCACCAGGATGTGCGTGGGCGCCTGCGGGTTGATGTCCCGGAAGGCGACGGTCGTCTCCGTCTCGCGGACGATGGTCGCCGGGATCGTCCCCGAGACGATCTTGCAGAACAGGCAGTCGTCCTGCGGTTCCCCTGCCATGGGGCCCTCCTCACGCCGGTGATCTTCCACCGGCATCGTATCGACCGGCCGGGTCACTGTGTCCCCGGCAGGCTCGGCGGGGTCTTCGCCGGGGTCTCCTCCAGGGCGGCGAGCGCGATCCGGACCGCCTCGTCGAGCTGCGGGTCGCGGCCCGCCGCGTGGTCCTGCGGGCGCTGCTCGACCTCGACGTCCGGGTCGACGCCGTGGTTCTCCACGCCCCAGCCGTAACCCTCCAGCCAGAACGCGTACTTGGGCTGCGTGATCAGCGTCCCGTCGACCAGCCGGTAGCGGCTGTCGATGCCGACGACCCCGCCCCAGGTGCGGGTGCCGACGACCGGGCCGATACCGAGCGCCTTGATCGCCGCGTTGACGATGTCGCCGTCGGAACCGGAGAACTCGTTGGCGACCGCCACGACCGGCCCGCGCGGGGCGTCCTGCGGGTAACTCACCGGCCGCATGCCGCGCGGCAGGTCCCAGCCGACGATCCGCCGCGCCAGCTTCTCCACCACCAACTGCGAGGTGTGGCCGCCGCGGTTCTCCCGCACGTCGACGACGAGGCCCTCCCGGGTCACCTCCACCCGCAGGTCCCGGTGGAGCTGCGCCCAGCCCGAGCCGACCATGTCGGGCACGTGCAGATAGCCCAGCCGCCCGCCCGAACGCTCCCGTACGTACGCGCGCCGGTCCGCGACCCACGCGTGGTAGCGCAGCGGTTCCTCGTCGGCGAGGGGGACGACGACCGCGTGCCGCGGCTCGCCGCCGCCGGCCGGGGAGACGGTCAGCTCGACCGGTTTGCCGGCCGTGCCCACCAGCAGCGGCCCCGGACCGGTGACCGGGTCGACGGGCACCCCGGCCACCGCCACGATCGCGTCCCCCGCCCGCACGGCCACGCCCGGCGCGGCCAGCGGCGAACGGGCCTCGGGGTCGGAGGTCTCCGAGGGCAGGATGCGGTCGATGCGCCAGGCGCCGTCCTCGTGCCGGGACAGGTCGGCGCCGAGGAGTCCCTGCGCGCTGCCGCCGGGCCCGCCGCGCGGGGTGACGTAGGCGTGCGAGGTGCCGAGTTCGCCGTGCACCTCCCACAGCAGGTCGACGAGGTCGTCGTGGGTGGCGAGGCGCTCCAGGACGGGCCGGTAGCGGTCGAGGACGCCGTCCCAGTCGACGCCGTTCATGTCCGGGCGCCAGAAGTTGTCCCGCATGACGCGGCCGGTCTCGTCGAACATCTGCCGCCACTCCGCGGCCGGGTCGACGGTCTGCCGGACACGGGCCAGGTCCACGGTGATGTTGGTGTCGCTGTCCTCGTCGCCGGAGGCCCGCCGGTCGCTGGGCACCACCTTGAGCCGCCCGTCGGTCCACATCAGCACCCGTTTGCCGTCGCCGCTGACCTCGAAGTGGTCGGCGTCGCCCGCCAGATGCTCGACCCGCTGCTGGGCGAGGTCGTAACGCTCCAGCTCGGTGCCGGGCTCCGGCTCGTCGGGGGTGGCGCGGGAGGCGCCGAGGACCCCGGTGACCGGGTGGCGCAGCCACAGCACGCCGTCCTTGGCGGCGCGCAGCCGGGAGTACCGGGCGGCCTCCACCGGGAAGGGCACGATGCGGTCGGCGAGGCCCTCCAGGTCGATGCGGGTGGCCGGGGTGCCCTCGCTGTCCGGGGTCTCCTCGCGGTCCGGCGTCTCGAAGGGCCTCCCGTGCCGCTGCGGCCCGAACGGCGACGGCGTGGTCGCCGCCAGCGTGATCAGGTACGGGCGGGCCGCCTCCACGAACGCCAGGTCGAAGACGTGCTCGTCGTAGACCGGGTCGAAGGACCGGGTGGACAGGAACGCCAGGTGCTTCCCGTCCAGCGTGAACGCCGGCGCGTAGTCCCGGAACCGCAGCGGGGTCGCCTCCGTCACCGACAGGTCGGTGGTGTTGGCCAGCTTCAACTGCCGCAGCGGGTCGGGGCCGGGGTGGGACCAGGCGAGCCACGCCGAGTCCGGCGAGAACACCAGCCCGGAGACGTCGCCGTCCTCACTGCGGTCCACCTCGCGGACCTCTCCGCTCTCCCGCTCGACGAAGAGCACCCGCCCGTCGTGCGAGGCGACCGCGGCCCGGCTGCCGTCCGGCGCCACGGCGAGCGCCAGGACCCGGCCCAGCCGGCCCACGGCCAGCCGGCGCGGGGTGGCGCCGGGCGCGAGACCGGTGGCGGGCGCGAACTCCAGGGCGTCCTCGCCCTCGGCGTCCGTCACCCACACCACCCACTCCTCGCCGTCGGCGCGGAACGTACGCGGCAGCCGGGCGCGCACGCCGGGGTGCACGGCGAGCGCGCGGGCGGGCCCGTTGCGGTGGGTGACCCAGTGCACGCCCCCGCGCACGGCGACCGCGCTGCCCCGCGCCGTGTGGTCGGGGGAGGCGGAGCCGAACCAGCGGGCCGCGTTCACCGGGAACGGCTGGAGGTCGACCCGCGGCCCGCCGAGCCGGATCTCCAGCCGGCGCGGCTCGGCCCCGTCCAGGTCGTCCAGCGTCCACAGTTCGCCGGCGCTGGAGTAGACGACGCGGGTGCCGTCGGTGGCGGCGTGCCGGGCGTAGAAACCGCCGAGCGGCGTGTGCCGGCGCAGGTCGCCGCCGTCGGCGAGGGAGGAGTAGAGGGCGCCGGTGCCCTCGTGGTCGGAGAGGAACGCGATCCGCTCCCCCACCCAGAGGGGGTACTCGATGTTCCCGTCGATCTCCTCGTGCAGCCGGACGAACTCGCCGTCGTCCCGCGCGTCGATCCACAGCTTTCCGGCCGTGCCGCCCCGGTACCGCTTCCACCAGGCGGCCTCCCGGCCCATCGGCACGGAGAGCAGCACGGTGTGCGGACCGTGGACCACATCGCCGACCGGCCCGTACGGAAGGGTCCGCGCCGGTCCGCCGTCGAGCGGGACGGCCCGCGCCCAGGTGCGGCGCAGACTGGCCTGGCCGTGGGAGCTGAGGGCCAGGACCTCCCCCTCGGGGGTCCAGCCGCGGACCTGGGTCTTGGCGCTTCCCCAGTGGGTGAGGCGGGTGGCGGGGCCGCCGTCGACGGGTGCGGTGTGCACCTCGGGGGCCCCGTCCCGGGTGGAGGTCCAGGCGACGGTGGTGCCGTCGGGGGCGATCCGGGGGTGGTTCACCGGCATGTTGTCGGCGCTGACCCGCCAGGCCCGGCCACCGTCGAGCGGGGCCAGCCAGACATCGTCCTCGGCGGTGAAGGCGACCAACTCGCCGTGCGGGTGCGGAAAGCGGAGGTATGCAGGCGCTGCGGGCTGTGTCACGCCTTCAGCCTACGCAGGGGCGGGGCCTCGCGGACAGGGGTTTGGATCACTTGCCCGGCGGGCGGGGCGGGGTCGGCTACTTGCCCTCGGCGGGGCGGCAGAGGGGGTCCCCGGGGCACCAGAGGGTGCGGGTCACGGTGGGGGTGGGGGTGGGGGTTGGAGTTGGGGTGAGGGTTGGGGCAGGGCCGGAGGTGGGGGTGTAGGCGGGGGTGTAGGCGAGGGGTGGGGTGGGGTGGGGGGCTCCAGGTGAGGGCTGGGGGTTGTTGGGCTGGAGGTTGTGGGGCCTGGGGTTGTTGGGCCGGCGGGGCGGGTGGGGCGGTGGTGGCGTCGCAGTCGCCGAGCCCGGCGACGCGGAACAGCCGCTCGCCGCCCACCTCGGCGCTCAGGTCCCCGCGGACGCAGACGCCGTCGACCACGCGGGTCACCTGCCCGGAGACGGTGATGTCCCGCCCGTCGCCGGTCCGGCCCCGGCAGTCGACGGAGGCGGCGGCCCGCTCACCGGCGGGGGTGCTCGCGCCGGTGCCGTCCTGGGCGATGGTGTCCTGGGCGGTGGTGTCCTGGGCGGTGGCGGTGCAGCTCAGCCACCGCACGTCGGCCTGCTGCCGGTCGAGTTCACGGGTCACGGTGCGGTCGGTGGTGTACGCGACGGAGGCCGAGCCGAGCCCGCCGGGGTCGCAGGCGGACAGCGTGACGGCGACGACCCCGCAGAGCACGGCGACGACCGGTGCGTGCCGCAGCCCGCGCGGGGGCTCTTGAGGGGCTGTCGGGTGCGGGGGGTGTGGTGGGCGCGGTGGGCGCGGTGGGCGCAGGGGGCGGGCTGCGGGTGCCGCAGGTGCCGCGTACTGAATCCGTCTTAATGCCCTCATGACAGGACAGAATGCCAGCGGCGCGGGGCGCGACGGTAGGGCGCGCGTGGCGGGCCGCTTCACGCCGGGTGCGCGTGCCGGCTCCGGGGTGCGGGTGGGGGTGGGGGCGGGGGTGGGGGTGGGGGTGGGCCGAGGCTAGGTGTGAGCGGCGCTCACAGGCGCGACGGGTGGGGCGGTGGCGGTCGGTGTGAACTGGTGGTGGCGTGAATCGAGTTCACAGGCTCGGCGAGAGAGAGGTGGTGTCACGCGCGGGGCGAGGCCGAGACCACTGCCGGTGTGAGCGGCGCTCACAGGCAAACCGCCCACGTGAAGCGTCATCAGCCACCCTCAGCTACGACAACGCCACATGCGCCGCACCCACCGCCCACCGTTCACACCCACAAGTCGCCGTGAACCCCGCTCACAACCCCGCCGCGTGAACCCCGCTCACACCCCCACCGCGTAAACGCCGCTCATACCCCCACCGCGTAAACGCCGCTCATACCCCCACCGCGTGAACCCCGTTCACACGCCCCACCGCCCCGTCCGGGTCAACAGGGCCGCCGTCGCCGCCGTGCCCGCCGTGGAGGTACGCAGGACCGTCCGCCCCAGCCGGTACGGCCGCGCCCCCGCCTCCGCGAACCGGGCCAGTTCCTCCGGCGACACCCCGCCCTCGGGCCCCACGACCAGGACGATCTCCCCGGCCTCGGGAAGTTCCGCGCCGGCCAGCGGAGCGTCCCCGCTCTCGTGGAGCACCCCCGCGAAGTCCGCCCCGGCGAGGAGCGCGGCGACCTCCTTGGTCGTCGCCGCGTCCGCGACCTCGGGGAAACGGACCCGGCGGGACTGCTTGCCGGCCTCCCGGGCGGTGGCCCGCCACTTGGCGAGGGCCTTCAGGCCGCGGTCGCCCCGCCACTGCGTGACGCAGCGCGACGCGGCCCAGGGCACGATCGCGTCGACGCCGACCTCCGTCATGGTCTCGACGGCGACTTCGCCGCGGTCTCCCTTGGGGAGGGCCTGGACGACGGTGACGCGGGGCCGCTCGCCGGGCTCCTCGCGCACGGGCGCCAACTCCCCGACGACGAGGCGGTCCTTGCCCTCGGCGGCGCTCACCACGCCCTCGGTCCAGCGTCCGCGTCCGTCGGTGAGGACGACGGCCTCGCCGGGCCGCAGCCGTTTCACGGAGACCGCGTGCCGGCCCTCGGGGCCGTCGAGGACGTACTCCCCGCCGCCCGGTTCCCCCGGGGCGAGGGTGTCGACCACGAACACCGGTGCCGTCATCGGCCCGAACCTCCCGTCACGAATTCCGTCAGCTCCGCCTGGGCGGAGGCGAGTTCCTCCACCAGTACCTCCACCAGCCGGCCCGCGGGCAGGTCCCGGGCCATGCGGTGGCCCTGTCCGGACCACAGGGCCATGCCCTGCGCGTCGCCCGCCTTCGCCGCCGCCTTGCGCAGCGGGGCGGTGAGGTGGTGGACCTCGGGGTAGGCGGCGGGGGCGTAGGGGCCGTGCTCGCGCACGAAGCGGTTGACCAGGCCCCGGGCGGGACGGCCGGAGAAGGCGCGGGTCAGCTCGGTGCGGACGTAGAGCGGGTCGGTCAGCGCGGCCTTGTGCAGGGGGTGGGCGCCGGACTCGGGGGTGGCGAGGAAGGCGGTGCCGAGCTGGGCCGCGCTCGCGCCCGCGGCGAGGACGGCGGCGATCTGGGCGCCCCGCATGAGTCCCCCGGCGGCGACGACGGGCAGGGCGACCGCCTCCCGGACCTGCGCGACCAGCGAGAGCAGCCCGGTCCCGGCGCCGCCGGTCTCCGGGTTGTCCCGGTGGGTGCCCTGGTGGCCGCCGGCCTCGGCGCCCTGGGCGATCACCGCGTCGGCGCCGGCCTCCTCCACGGCCCGCGCCTCGTCGGCGGTGGTCGCCGAGACCAGGGTGACGGTGCCGGCCCGGCGCAGCGCGTCGAGGACCTCGGGGGCGGGCACGCCGAAGTGGAAGGAGACGACGGCGACGGGATCGTCGAGGAGCACGGCGAGCTTGGCGTCGTAGTTGTCGTCGCGGCCGTTGTCGGGGTCGCCCAGCTCGGTCTCGTACCAGGCGGCCTCACCGGCGAGCTGGTCGGCGTAGACGCCGACGGCGGCGGGGTCGGCGGTCTCCGGCTGCGGCATGAAGAGGTTGACGCCGAAGGGACGGCCGGTCAGCCCGCGGAGCTGTTTGATCTCCTGGTACATGCCGTCCGCGGTCTTGTACCCGGCCGCGAGGAAGCCCAGTCCGCCCGCCTCGCAGACCGCGCCGGCGAGCTGCGGCAGCGAGACGCCGCCGGCCATGGGCGCCTGCACGATCGGGTAAGGGGTGAGACCGGTCAGCGCGGAGGACATGACGGCATGGTGTCACGTCCTCCCCGCCGGTTCGCAGCCACCCTTCCGTCGGCATATGCCGTGGTCATCCACGGGGCGGAGCGGCGCGGCCCGGGTCAGCGGCCGTTGAAGGCGTCCTTGAGCCGGGAGAAGAGTCCCTGCTGGCCGGGCTGGAACTGGCCCTGCGGCCGTTCCTCCCCGCGCAGCTTCGACAACTCCCGCAGCAGGCGCTCCTGTTCGGGGTCGAGCTTGGTGGGGGTGGTCACCTCGACGTGGACGATGAGGTCGCCCCGGCCGCCGCCGCGCAGGTGCGTGACGCCGCGGCCGTGCAGCGGGATCGACTGGCCGGACTGGGTGCCGGGCCGGATGTCGACCTCCTCCAGGCCGTCCAGGGTCTCCAGCGGCACCTTGGTGCCGAGGGCCGCCGCCGTCATCGGGATGGTGACCGTGCAGTGCAGGTCGTCGCCGCGCCGCTGGAAGGTCTGGTGCGGCAGCTCGTGGATCTCGACGTACAGGTCGCCGGCCGGGCCGCCGCCGGGGCCGACCTCGCCCTCGCCGGCGAGCTGGATGCGGGTGCCGTTGTCCACACCGGCCGGGATCTTCACCGTCAGGGTGCGGCGGGAGCGGATGCGGCCGTCGCCCGCGCACTCGGGGCACGGGGTGGGGACCACGGTGCCGAACCCCTGGCACTGCGGGCAGGGCCGCGAGGTCATGACCTGGCCCAGGAAGGACCGGGTGACCTGGGAGACCTCGCCCCGCCCGCGGCACATGTCGCAGGTCTGCGCGGAGGTGCCGGGCGCCGCGCCCTCACCGTTGCAGGTGTTGCAGACGACGGCCGTGTCGACCTGGATGTCCTTGGTCGTGCCGAAGGCCGCCTCGTCCAGCTCGACCTCGATACGGATCATGGCGTCCTGGCCGCGGCGGGTGCGCGAGCGCGGACCGCGCTGCGACGCCGTGCCGAAGAAGGCGTCCATGATGTCCGAGAAGTTCCCGAAGCCGCCCGCGCCGAAGCCGCCCGCGCCACCGGCGCCGCCGGCCTGCGAGAGGGGGTCGCCGCCGAGGTCGTAGACCTGCTTCTTCTGCGGGTCCGACAACACCTCGTAGGCGGCGTTGATCTCCTTGAAACGCTCCTGCGTCTTCGGATCGGGGTTGACGTCCGGGTGCAGCTCGCGCGCGAGCCGGCGGAACGCCTTCTTGATCTCGTCCTGGGACGCGTCGCGTCGCACGCCGAGTACGGCGTAGTAGTCCGTGGCCACCTAAGACTCCGCCAGGATCTGTCCGACGTACCGTGCCACTGCGCGTACCGCTCCCATCGTTCCCGGGTAGTCCATGCGGGTCGGACCGACCACGCCGAGCTTGGCAACCGCCTCGCCGCCCGAACCGTAGCCCACCGACACGACGGACGTGGAGTTGAGTCCTTCGTGGGCGTTCTCGTGACCGATGCGCACGGTGACGCCCGGTTCCTGCGCCTCGCCGAGCAGCTTGAGGAGCACGACCTGCTCCTCCAGCGCCTCCAGGACGGGCCGGATCACCAGGGGGAAATCGTGCCCGAAGCGGGTCAGATTGGCGGTCCCGCCGATCATGAGCCGCTCCTCGTTCTCCTCGACCAGCGTCTCCAGGAGAGTGGAGAGCACGGTGGAGACCGTACCGCGGTCCTCGGCCTCGAACGCCTCGGGCAGATCCTCGACCAGGCTCGGCACGTCCGTGAACCGGCGGCCCGCGACCCGGCTGTTGAGCCGCGCCCGCAGATCGGCGAGGGAGGTCTCCCCGAAGGGCGCCGGGCAGTCGACCATCCGCTGCTCGACCCGGCCGGTGTCCGTGATCAGCACGAGCATCAGCCGCGCGGGCGCCATCGCGAGCAGTTCCACGTGGCGCACGGTCGAACGGGTCAGGGACGGGTACTGCACGACCGCGACCTGCCGCGTGAGCTGCGCCAGCAGCCGCACGGTGCGGGCCACCACGTCGTCGAGGTCGACGGCGCCGTCCAGGAAGCCCTGGATGGCCCGCCGCTCGGGCGCGGTCATCGGCTTGACGCCGGCCAGCTTGTCGACGAACAGCCGGTAGCCCTTGTCGGTCGGGATGCGACCGGCGCTGGTGTGCGGCTGGGCGATGAACCCCTCGTCCTCCAGGGCCGCCATGTCGTTGCGCACGGTGGCCGGGGAGACGCCGAGGTTGTGCCGCTCGGTGAGCGCCTTGGAGCCGACCGGCTCCTCCGTGCCCACGTAGTCCTGGACGATGGCGCGCAACACCTGGAGCCTGCGTTCACTGAGCATCGCGCAACACACCTCCAGAATGCCTTCGCCCGGTGTTCCCCCTGGCACTCACCGTGTTCGAGTGCCAGTCTTCCCGCGCCCAGTGTACGGCCGTCGGGTACGCCCCGGGCAAGGCCGGGCCCCACTCCGCCGCGAGGGCGGCCGGAGGGCTAGCGTCGCCCCATGACGGTGACTTGGGAAGACCCGGGGTGGGAGAGGATCACCGCGGCGGTGGGCCGGCTGCGGCTGCCCGGCTGGGACTGCACGGCGGGGCTGGTCGTCGGGGCGGGCGGCGCGCTCGTGGTGGACGCGGGCTCCGGGGTGTCCGAGGGCGCAGGAGTACGGGCGCGTGCGGAGCGGCTGGCGGGGGCGCGTGTGACGCATCTCGCGCTGACCCACGCGCACTTCGACCACGTCCTCGGGGCGGCGGCGTTCGCGGACGCGCGGGTGTACGGGGCCGTGGGGGCGGGCGCGGCGCTGACCGCGGGCCGGGAGGGACTGGTCGCGGACGCGGTGGCGCACGGTCTGGACGCGCGCACGGCGCGCGAGGCGGCCGACGCGCTGCCGGGGGCCGTGGAGGAGACCGACGGCGAGCTGACGCTGGACCTCGGGGGCGGGCGGCGGGCGGTGCTGGCCGCCGTGGGCCCGGGGCACACCGGCCACGACCTGGCGGTACTGGTGCCGGGCGATCCGCCGGTGGTCTTCTGCGGGGACCTCGTCGAGGAGTCCGGCGAACCGCAGGCGGGCCCGGACGCGGTGCCCTCGCGCTGGCCGGCCGCCCTGGACCGGCTGCTCGCGCTCGGCGGCGAGGACGCGCGGTACGTGCCGGGCCACGGGGCGGTGGTGGACGCGGCGTTCGTCCGCGCGCAGCGGGACGCCCTGGCGGTACGGTTCGGCGTGTCGGGGTGATCACGTACGGCCCGCTCCTCGTATCGTCGGCGGAATGCGCCAGTACTCCGCCGATCTGACCCCGCCGTGGAAGAAGCCGCAGCCCGTGCCGGAGGTGCCGGCCGAGCCCGGACTCGTGGTCGAGGAGCCCGGCACCGGTTTCTGCGGCGCGGTGACCGGCTGCGAGGCGGGCACGGTGACCCTGGAGGACCGTTTCGGCAAGCGCCGGGTCTTCCCGCTGGAGCCGCGCGGCTTCCTGCTGGAGGGCAGGGCGGTGACGCTGGTACGGCCGCCCTCCGGCCCCACCCGGCCCACGCGGACGGCGTCCGGCTCGGTGGCGGTGCCCGGCGCCCGCGCCCGCGTCGCGCGGGCCGGCCGCATCTACGTCGAGGGCCGGCACGACGCCGAGCTGGTCGAGAGGGTCTGGGGCGACGACCTGCGTATCGAGGGCGTGGTCGTGGAGTACCTGGAGGGCGTGGACGACCTCCCCGCGATCGTCGACGCCTTCGCGCCCGGCCCCGACGCCCGCCTCGGCGTCCTGGTGGACCACCTGGTGCCGGGCACCAAGGAGTGGCGGATCGCGCAGGCGGTCACCAGCGAGCACGCGCTCGTGGTGGGCCACCCGTACGTCGACGTCTGGGAGGCGGTGAAGCCGTCCTCGCTGGGCATCCCCGGCTGGCCCCGGGTGCCGCGCGGCCAGGACTGGAAGACGGGGGTGTGCCGGGCCCTGGGCTGGCCGGAGAACACGGGCGCGGCCTGGCAGGCGATCCTCGGGCGGGTGCGCTCGTACAAGGACCTGGAGCCGGCTCTGCTGGGCAGTGTGGAACGGCTCATCGACCATGTGACGGCGCCCTGACCGACCGCGGTTTCCGGCCACGGGGCCGCACCGGGTCGCCCCGCGCGCCGAGCCCGAGCCGGCCGCGCCGCCGGAGTCCCGGCCGTCCCGCGTCGGCCGGCTCAGTCGACCAGGTCACGGACGACCGCGTCGGCCAGGAGACGGCCGCGCAGGGTGAGCGCCGCGCGCCCCTCCTCGTACGCGCCGCCCCGCAGGAGTCCGTCGGCGAGCGCGCGGCGGGCGGCGGCGAGCCCGTCCGGCCGCAGCAGGTCCAGCGGGACGCCCTCGCGCAGCCGCAGCTCCAGCAGGACGCGCTCCACCCGCCGGTCCTCGCCGGTGAGCAGCTCGCGGCCGGCGCCGGGCGAGCGGCCCTCGGCGAGGGCGGCGGCGTAGGCGGCGGGGTGCTTCACGTTCCACCAGCGGACCCCGCCGACGTGGCTGTGGGCGCCGGGGCCCGCGCCCCACCAGTCGGCGCCCGTCCAGTACAGCTCGTTGTGGCGGCAGCGGCCCGCCTCGGACGTGGCCCAGTTGGACACCTCGTACCAGTCGAATCCGGCCGCCGACAGCATCTCCTCGGCGATCAGGTACCGGTCGGCGTGGACGTCGTCGTCGGTCATGGGGACCTCGCCGCGCCGGATGCGCCGGGCGAGCCGCGTGCCCTCCTCGACGATGAGCGCGTACGCGGACACGTGGTCGGGTCCGGCGCCGAGCGCGGCGTCCAGCGAGGCCCGCCAGTCGTCGTCGGACTCGCCGGGGGTGCCGTAGATCAGGTCGAGGTTGACGTGCGCGAAACCGGCCGCGCGGGCCTCGGCCACGCACTGTTCGGGACGGCCGGGGGTGTGGGTGCGGTCGAGCACCTTCAGCACGTGCCGGCGGGCGCTCTGCATGCCGAAGGAGATCCGGTCGAAGCCGCCCTCCCGCAGCTCGGCCAGGTAGGCCGGGCCGACGGACTCCGGGTTGGCCTCCGTGGTGACCTCCGCGTCCGCCGCCAGCCCGAACTCCTCGCGGATCGCGCCCAGCACGCGGACGAGGTCGGCGGCGGGCAGCAGGGTGGGGGTGCCGCCGCCGACGAAGACGGTACGGACCTCGCGGGGGTCGTCGCCGAGGACCTTGCGGGCGAGGCGGACCTCGTCGGTGAGGGTCGCGGCGTAGGTGTCGCGGGAGGCGAGGACGCCGCCGGTGCCGCGCAGCTCGGACGCGGTGTAGGTGTTGAAGTCGCAGTAGCCGCAGCGGGTCGCGCAGTACGGGACGTGCAGGTAGAAGCCGAGGGGGCGGTCGGCGGCCCCGGCGAGCGCGGACGCGGGCAGGGCGCCGTCGGCGGGGACGGGGTCGCCGTCGGGGAGTGCGGAGGGCATGTCCTCCATTGTCCCGCACGCCGGCCGTCACTCGGCCTGGAGCACCAGGAGCGCCAGGTCGTCCTCGGGCGGGCGGTCGCCGAACTCGTGCACCAGGCGTCTGATGCGCTCGGCGATCCCGGCGGCGTCCAGCCCGGCGCACCCGGCGAGGGCGGCGGCGAGACCGTCCCCGTCGTCGAACTGGCGGCTGCCGGAGCGCCGCTCGGTGACCCCGTCGGTGACGCACAGCAGCGTCTCGCCGCGGCGCAGCTCGAAGGTCTCGCTGGTGTACGTGGCGTCCTCGACGACGCCGAGCAGGGTCTGCGGCCGGGCGACCACGCGGACGCCGCCGTCGGGGCCGAGGAGCAGCGGCAGCGGGTGCCCGGCGGAGGCGAGGGTGCAGCGGACGCCGTCCTCCACGGGGACGAGTTCGCCGTAGAGGAGGGAGAGGAAGCGGGTCTGCGGTCCGTCGCCCGGGGCAACCGGTGGACCGCCGACGGCCACCAGCGCGCGGGCGGCGGCGTCGGCGGCCTCGGTGGCGTCGTCCAGGAGGAGCTGGTTGAGGCGGTCGAGGACGTCCGGGACGTCGTAGCCCTCGCGGGCGAGCAGGCGCAGCCAGGGCCGGGCGAGGCCGATGACGACGGCGGCCTCGGGGCCCTTGCCCTGGACGTCGCCGACGGCGAAGCACCAGCGTCCCGCGCCGGCCGGGAAGAGGTCGTAGAAGTCGCCGCTGGGGCCGCCCTTGTCCCAGGGTTCGTAGACGAGGGCGCTGCGCATGCCGGGGATCTCGGCGACGGCGCCGGGCAGCAGCCCGCGCTGGAGGACGGCGCTGATGGTGGCCTGGCGCGCGTACTGGCGGGCGGTGCCGATGGCGAGCGCGACCCGGCGGCTGAGGTCCTCGACGAGGCCGCTGATCTCGTCGGGGAAGCGGCCGGCGCCGCAGCGGCCGATGACCAGGGTGCCGAGGGGCCGGCCGCCGGCCACGAGGCGGTAGGCGAGCGCCGTGCCGTACGTGCCGCGCGGGCCGAGGGCGCCGGCCGGCCAGGGGTGCTCGGCGGGGCCGGAACGCCAGGGTTCGCGGGCGCGCGGCGGTTCCTTCTCCAGGGCCAGGCGCAGTTCCTCGACGTGGTGCTCGCTGCCGTGCCAGACGCGGGCCAGCCGGGCGCCGACGGTGGCGCCGGTGTCGTCGCTCCAGGCGCCCCGGCCCAGCGACTCGTCCTCCAGCCAGACCGCGCACCAGTCGGCGAGGCGGGGGACGATCAGTTGCCCGGTGAGGGAGGCGATGAGGTCCTCGTCGAGCTGCCCGGCCAGCAGGTCGGAGGCTTCGGCGAGGAAGGAGAGCGCGCCCCGGCCGAGCCACTCGCGGTCCCGGCCGACGGGCGGGCGGTGGTCGAGCCGGGCGGGGTCGGGGCCGGTTTCCGTGGGCATGTGGGCGTACGCGTCGGCGTCGGCGTCGGTGGGGGTGTCCGGGTCCGTGTCCCCGTCCGGGCCGGGCGCCGGAGGCGGTCGGTCGGCCGCGGCGGGTGCCGCCGCAGGTGCCGCCGGTCCCCCAGGTCCCACGGGTAAGGCACTCTCCCCGGCGACCTCAGGTCCGGGCCCGGAGGCACCCGCCGGTTCCCCCGCCCCCGGCACCCGACGGCCGTCGGCGTCGGCGTCGGCCCGCGACCGCGGGACGGGCACCTCCGCGCCGTCCGGTAACCCGGCACCCGTGGCGTACGCCCCCGCGGGCCCGGCGTTCCCGGTGGCGGGCAGCCGTGCCCACACGGTCTTGGCGCCCGTGCGGTAGGTGATGCCCCACGCTTCGGAGAGGGTGGCGACGAGCCGCAGGCCGCGCCCGTACTCCGGGGTCTCCGGCGGCGGTTCGGCGTCGCCGCCCCTCGGGGCGCGGGCGGGGTGGCGGTCGGTGGCCTCGATAACGATCGCGCCCGTCTCCTCCAGCCGGCAGACCAGCTCCACGTCGGTGCCGGCGTGCACGACGGCGTTGGTGACCAGTTCGCTGGCGACCACCAGGGCGTCGGCGGCGAGGCGGTCGGTCAACAGCTCGGTGCCGGGCAGTCCGCTGCCGGACCAGTCGGCGAGGGCCGTCCGGACCAGTGCGCGGGCGGCGCCGGGCGCGAGGGAGCTTCCGAGCAGCGTGGTGTGCGCCCGCGCGCACTCCCATGCCGGGGCCTGACCCGCGGGCGCGGGCGCCTCAAGGGCACGGGAGGCGTTCTCCCGTTGCGTAGGAATGGCCCCCATGGACGGCTCCCCGGGCAGTTCGTGCGGTCGCGCGCGGTCGTTTGCCGACAGGGTGGCAGAACGACCCCGTACCGCAGCACGGAGTTACCGAAGTAGGCCGTCATGAGTGGAACCGTGGCCCACGGACGTCCGAACAAGGTCGAAAATCAGACAGATTCGAGCACACCTGCGCGAGCGGCCGGTCGTCCTTCCGTGACCGGCCACCGCCCCGGACGGGCCACCGCCGCGCTTCCGGGAGTGCCCCCGCGCGGCGGGACGGCGCGGGCCGCCCCGCCGCGCGTGCGGCTACGACTCCCGCGCGCCCGCGTACATCTCGTCGATCAGGTGCTTGTACTGCCGTTCCACCACCGGGCGCTTCAGTTTGAGGCTCGGGGTGATCTCGCCGTGCTCCACGTCGAGGTCGCGCGGGAGCAGGCGGAACTTCTTGATCGTCTGCCAGCGCTGGAGCCCCTCGTTGAGCTGCTCGACGTAGCCGCCGATCATCTCGACGGTGGCCGGCGCCGCGACGGTCTCCGCGTACGTCCGGCCCTCCAGGCCGTTGTCCCTGGCCCACTCCCGCAGGGAGATCTCGTCGAGGGCGATGAGGGCGGTGCAGTAGTTCCGGTCGGCGCCGTGGACCAGGATGTTGGAGACGTAGGGGCAGACCGCCTTGAACCGTCCCTCGACCTCGGCCGGGGCGATGTACTTGCCGCCCGAGGTCTTGATCAGGTCCTTCTTGCGGTCGGTGATGCGCAGGTAGCCGTCGGGCGAGAGTTCGCCGATGTCGCCGGTGTGCAGCCAGCCGTCGGCCTCCAGCACCTCGGCGGTCTGCTCGGGCAGCTTGTGGTAGCCCTCCATGATGCCGGGGCCGCGCAGCAGGATCTCCCCGTCGTCGGCGATGCGCACCTCGGTGCCGGGCAGCGGCTTGCCGACCGTGCCGGTGCGGTACGCCTCGCCCGGGTTGACGAAGGAGGCGGCGGAGGACTCGGTGAGGCCGTAGCCCTCCAGGATGTGGACGCCGGCGCCGGCGAAGAAGTAGCCGATCTCGGGGGCGAGGGCCGCGCTGCCGGAGACGCAGGCGCGCAGCCGCCCGCCGAACGCCTCGCGGATCTTGGCGTAGACGAGGGCGTCGGCGGCCCTGTGCTTCGCGGCGAGGCCGAGGGGGGCCTTCGCGACGCCGGTGCGCCGGAAGGAGTCCTGGGTGGCCTTGGCGTACTCGCGGGCCACCCCGGCCGCCCACTGGAAGATCTTGTACTTGGCGGCGCCGCCCGCGCGGGCCTTGGCGGCGACGCCGTTGTAGACCTTCTCGAAGATCCGGGGCACGGCCGCCATGTAGGTCGGCCGGACGACCGGCAGATTCTCGATGATCTTGTCGACGCGGCCGTCGACGGCGGTGACGTGCCCGACCTCGATCTGGCCGGAGGTGAGCACCTTGCCGAAGACGTGCGCGAGCGGCAGCCACAGGTACTGCACGTCCTCGCCGGTGCACAGCCCGGTCGCGGCGATCGCCTTCGCCATGTACGACCAGCAGTCGTGCGGCAGGCGCACGCCCTTGGGCCGGCCGGTGGTGCCGGAGGTGTAGATGAGGGTGGCGAGCTGCTCCTTGGTGAGCGCGCCGACCCGCTCCTTGATCAGCCCCGGTTCCCGTTCCAGCCGGGCGGCGCCCCGGCGCTCCAGCTCGTCGAGGGTGAGCACCCAGCCGTCGTCACCGGTGTCGGCGCCGGCCGGGTCGATCAGCACCACGTGGGTGAGGTCGGGCAGCTCCGCGCGCCGGGCGCGGGCCTTGGCAAGCTGGGCGGCGTCCTCGGCGACGAGGACCCGGCTCTCGGAGTCGGAGAGGATGTACGCCGACTCCTCCTCGTTGGTCTGCGGGTACACCGTGGTCGTGGCGGCGCCGGCGCACATGATGCCGAGGTCGCAGAGAATCCACTCCAGCCGGGTGGCGGAGGCGAGGGCGACGCGCTCCTCGGGGCGGACGCCGAGCTCGATCAGTCCGGCGGCGATGGCGTGGACCCGCTCGGCGGCCTGCGCCCAGGTCAGCGACTTCCAGTCGTCGGGGCCCTCCCCCGAGGCGGGTGGTACGGGGTAGCGGTATGCCTCGGCGTCCGGCGTGGCCGCCACGCGCTCCAGGAAGAGTCCCGCCACGGAGGGCGGACGATTCTCGATCAGGGTCTGTGTGTCGCTCACGACATCCTCCGGGCCCGCGACGGTGCGGCTGGCTCAGGTGCGGCTGGTTTTCGCTCTCGGACGTTGTTTAACTCATGAGTAACTATGGGGCAGGCATCAGGGTAAGGGGCGATCGGCCCGCGCGTAAGAGCCCGCGCCCGCCCACTTCCGCCGGGCGCCGCCGCCGGGTCGCGCGGAGGCCCGCCGCCGGGACACCAGGAGGCCCGCCGCCGGGACGCGAGGGGGCCCGCCGCCGGGACGCGAGGGGGCCCGCCGCACTCCCGTACGACAGGCCCCCTCGTGTCCGTTTCGCCGGCGGACGGCCGGGACGCCTCCGCGCTACTTCTTGCCCTTGGCCGTGCCCGAGCCGTCGTCGCTGGAGAGCACCGCGATGAACGCCTCCTGGGGGACCTCCACCGAACCCACCATCTTCATCCGCTTCTTGCCCTCCTTCTGCTTCTCCAGCAGCTTCCGCTTACGGGAGATGTCACCGCCGTAGCACTTGGCGAGGACGTCCTTGCGGATGGCGCGGATGGTCTCGCGGGCGATCACCCGGGAGCCGATCGCGGCCTGCACCGGCACCTCGAAGTTCTGCCGCGGGATCAGCTCGCGCAGCTTGGCGACGAGCCGCACGCCGTACGCGTACGCCTGGTCCTTGTGGGTGATCGCCGAGAAGGCGTCCACCTTGTCGCCGTGCAGGAGGATGTCCACCTTCACCAGGGAGCTGCTCTGCTCGCCGGTGGGCTCGTAGTCGAGGGACGCGTAACCGCGCGTCTTCGACTTGAGCTGGTCGAAGAAGTCGAAGACGATCTCCGCGAGGGGCAGCGTGTAACGGATCTCGACCCGGTCCTCGGACAGGTAGTCCATGCCGAGCAGCGAACCGCGCCGCGTCTGGCACAGCTCCATGATCGCGCCGATGAACTCCGTGGGCGCCAGGATCGTGGCCCGCACGACCGGCTCGAAGACCTCGTCGAGCTTGCCCTCGGGGAACTCGCTCGGGTTGGTGACGGTGACCTCGGTGCCGTCCTCCATGATCACGCGGTAGACCACGTTCGGCGCGGTGGCGATCAGGTCGAGCCCGAACTCGCGCTCCAGCCGCTCCCGGATCACGTCGAGGTGCAGCAGCCCGAGGAAGCCGACGCGGAAACCGAAGCCGAGCGCCGCCGAGGTCTCCGGCTCGTAGACCAGCGCGGCATCGTTGAGCTGGAGCTTGTCCAGCGCCTCGCGCAGCTCCGGGTAGTCCGAGCCGTCCAGCGGGTACAGACCCGAGAACACCATCGGCTTGGGTTCCTTGTAGCCGCCCAGCGCGTCGTCGGCGCCCTTGTGCTGGCTGGTGACGGTGTCACCGACCTTGGACTGGCGGACGTCCTTCACCCCGGTGATGAGGTAGCCGACCTCGCCGACGCCCAGTCCGTCCGAGGAGAGCATCTCCGGCGAGTTGGTGCCGATCTCCAGCAGCTCGTGCGTGGCGCCCGTGGACATCATGCGGATGCGCTCGCGCTTGTTGAGCTGGCCGTCGACGACCCGGACGTAGGTGACGACGCCCCGGTAGGAGTCGTACACCGAGTCGAAGATCATCGCGCGGGCGGGGGCGTCCGCGTTGCCGACCGGCGCCGGGACCCGCTCGACGACACGGTCCAGCAGCGCCTCGACACCGAGCCCGGTCTTCGCGGAGACGCGCAGCACGTCGGCGGGGTCGCAGCCGATGAGGTTCGCCAGCTCCCCGGCGAACTTCTCCGGCTGCGCCGCCGGCAGGTCGATCTTGTTCAGCACCGGGATGATCGTGAGGTCGTTCTCCATCGCCAGGTAGAGGTTGGCGAGGGTCTGCGCCTCGATGCCCTGGGCCGCGTCGACGAGGAGGATGCAGCCCTCGCACGCCGCGAGCGACCGCGACACCTCGTACGTGAAGTCGACGTGCCCCGGGGTGTCGATCATGTTGAGGATGTGCGTGTTGCTGTCGTCGTGCGTGGGCGCCCACGGCAGACGCACCGCCTGGGACTTGATCGTGATGCCACGCTCGCGCTCGATGTCCATGCGGTCGAGGTACTGGGCGCGCATCTGCCGCTGCTCCACCACACCGGTCAACTGGAGCATCCGGTCGGCGAGCGTGGACTTGCCGTGGTCGATGTGCGCGATGATGCAGAAGTTGCGGATCAGAGCCGGGTCGGTACGGCTCGGCTCGGGCACATGGCTAGGGATCGCGGGCACGCAGGGTCCTGATTCTTGAGGCGTCCGCAGTGTCTGCGGTCTCGGGTCGGATCGTTACGCAGCTTCCATCGTCCCACGTATGGAGAGCCGGGACGGGTTTGGGCCACTCCGCGGGCCGCTGCTACTGTGGGTGGCTGTGTCTCTTGCCCTCTCAGCGCGAGGCACACCAGACAAGAACTCACCGGCACGGGACCCCTCGCGGTCTCGTGCCTGAACCTGCAAAGGCTCATTCGTGGCGAACATCAAGTCCCAGATCAAGCGGAACAAGACCAACGAGAAGGCCCGGCTGCGCAACAAGGCCGTCAAGTCCTCTCTGAAGACCGCGATCCGCAAGGCTCGCGAGGCCGCCGCCGCGGGCGACGCCGAGAAGGCCACCGAGTACCAGCGCGTCGCCGCGCGTCAGCTCGACAAGGCCGTCTCCAAGGGCGTCATCCACAAGAACCAGGCCGCCAACAAGAAGTCGGCCCTGGCTCAGAAGGTCGCCGCCGTCAAGGCCTGACCCGCATCTGGTCCACCTCGCCGGAAGGACCCGGGCGGGCCCTCTCTCATCCGCCCCCGACCGGCACCCACGATCCATGCGCGGCCTGCGTTCGCCACGCGGGCATGGGTCCCCAGCACGATCCGAAGACCCCGGCCCCCGTCCCTCCCCGGGACGGACGCCGGGGTCTTCGGCATGAGTGCGGGCGGGGGCCGACGGGGGTCCGGGTACGGGTACGAGTGTGGAGGCGGGCGCCGACCGGGGTACGGGTGTGGAGGCGGGCGCCGACCGGGGTACGGGTGGAGGCGGACGCCGGCCGGTACGGGTGTGGAGGCGGGCGTCGGTGGACGCCCGGCCCCCGGGACGGCCCGCCCCGGCGCGCTCGCGCTCCACGCGCTCAGGCCCGGCCCCGTGAACGGGCCGCCGCGGCGATGGTCACCACCGCCTTCTCCAGGGCGTACTCGGGATCGTCGCCCCCGCCCTTCACCCCGGCGTCCGCCTCGGCCACGGCGCGCAGCGCCACCGAGACGCCGTCCGGCGTCCAGCCGCGCATCTGCTGCCGCACCCGGTCGATCTTCCACGGCGGCATGCCCAGCTCCCGCGCCAGGTCGGCGGGGCGCCCCCCGCGCGCGGAGGACAGCTTCCCGATGGCCCGTACGCCCTGTGCCAGGGCGCTGGTGATCAGTACGGGCGCCACCCCGGTCGCCAGCGACCAGCGCAGCGCCTCCAGGGCCTCCGCGGTCCGGCCCTCGACCGCCCGGTCGGCGACGGTGAAGCTCGACGCCTCGGCACGCCCCGTGTAGTACCGGCCGACGACGGCCTCGTCGATGGTGCCCTCGACGTCGGCGGTGAGCTGGGAGACCGCCGAGGCCAGCTCGCGCAGGTCGCTGCCGATCGCGTCGACCAGGGTCTGGCACGCCTCCGGGGTGGCGGAGCGGCCGACGGCACGGAACTCGGCCCGCACGAACGCCAGCCGGTCGGCCGGCTTGGTCATCTTCGGGCAGGCCACCTCCCGCGCCCCCGCCTTGCGCGCGGCGTCCAGCAGGCCCTTGCCCTTGGCGCCGCCCGCGTGCAGCAGGACGAGGGTGATCTCCTCGGCGGGCGCGGCGAGGTAGGACTTGACGTCCTTGACCGTGTCGGCGCTCAGGTCCTGGGAGTCCCGGACCACGACGACCTTGCGCTCGGCGAAGAGCGAGGGGCTGGTCAGCTCGGCGAGGGTGCCGGGCTGCACCTGGTCGGGGGTCAGATCACGCACGTCCGTGTCGGCGTCGGCGGCGCGCGCGGCGGCCACCACCTCCTGCACGGCACGGTCCAGCAGCAGGTCCTCCTGGCCCACGGCGAGGGTCACCGGGGCGAGGACGTCGTCGTTCGCACTCTTCCTGGCCATCGTCGACAAGCATCGCACGCACCACCGACAACGCCCTCCGCCGGACGCCCGGCGGACACGGCGACCCGGCAGGCACGGCGACAAGCACGGCGGCCCGGCAGGCACGGCGGCGGCGCGACAAGCACAGCGGCACGGCGCGCCCGGCGGGCACGGCCTAAGGCTCCTCGCGCCAGCCGTCCCACTCGCCGGCGAACGCGTCCAGTTCCCGGGGGTCCAGGCGGTCGGTGCCGTCGCGCACGACGAGGAGCCACTGGGCGTCCTCCGCGTCGTCCTCACCCGCCAGGGCGTCCCGTACGAGCTGGGGTTCCTCGTCGAGCCCGAAGCGTTCCCCGAGTGCTTCGGCGGCCTCTTCCGCGGCGTCGCGGTCGGGCAGCACCAGCACGTGTCTCACGTCGTTCACGGGGCAATTCTGCGGTACCGGGGCGAGGGGGCCGCGGACGGGTCAGCCCTTGGGGACGATCTGCACGTCCAGGTCGATGCCGATGCTGGGGCCGACGACGGCGATGCCGCGGGCCAGCATGGTCTGCCAGCTCACCGTGAAGTCGTCGCGGTGGAGTTCGGTGGTGGCCCGGCAGGCGGCGCGGACCTCGCCCTCGATGCCGTTGCCCAGTCCGAAGTACTCGGTGTCCAGGGTGACGGTGCGGGTGACGCCGTGCAGGGAGAGGGCGCCGGTGACGGCCCAGCGGTTGCCGCCGCGGTGGCTGAAGCGGTCGCTGTAGAACTCCAGGGTCGGGTACCGCTCCACGTCCAGGAAGTCCGCCGACCGCAGATGGTCGTCGCGCATCCGCACGTTGGTGTCGATGGACGCGGCGTCGATCACCACGTGCATCGCGGAGCGTTCGACGTCGTCGGCGATACGCACGACGCCCGCGAAGGAGTTGAACCGGCCGTGGACACGGGCCAGCCCGATGTGGCGCGCGGTGAAGCCGATGGAGGAGTGGGCCGGTTCGATCTCCCAGTCGCCCACGGCGGGCAACTGCGGCGGCTGCGCCGGCTGGAGGGTCACGTCGCCCAGCGAGGCGAGGGAGTCCTCGGTGACCGTCGCGATGGCCCGGTAGGGGGTGTAGCCCTCGGCGGAGACGGCGAGCCGGTACTCCCCGGCAGGCACGGCCGCCACGAACGAACCGTAGGGGTCGGTGCCACCGACGACCACCTTGCGGCCCATGGCGTCACTGACGGCCAGTTCCGCGTGCGGCACCGGTTCGCTGACCGGGTCGAGGACGCGGCAGCTCAGCACCCCGGCGCTCGGCGGGGTGTGCACCGCCGCGAGAGGACCCGTCCGCTGTATCCGCTTCGTTCGGTTTCCCAGCCAGCGGCCAATCATCCGCGACACCCTCCGCACCCTGCGCACCATTGATTACCGAAGAAACATTCGATCACCAATGAGGCTTTCGAGGCAACCTGAGCACACATCACGCCAAAGAGGCCCATGTGCAGGGGGAACTCCCGAGTGACCCGAGTGACCCGCATTGACCGATCCGGGTGTGATTTCTCACAGCGCCCGACCCAGGGGTTGGGGACGGGATGGGCTGGGGGGAGGCGCGGGCCGGGAGGAGGGACTGGGCGGGGGAAGGGACCTGGCTGGGGGGAGAGACCGGGCGGGGGGACCTGGCGGGGCGGGGGGCCGGGACAGGTGGCGGACCGGTGGCGGCGGCCGGTCAGGAGCCAGTCCTGGAGCCGGTCCTGGAGCCGGTCCTGGAACCGGTCCTGGAACCGGTCAGGGCCTCGTAGTGGTCGCAGAGGGCGTTCAACGTACGGGCCAGACGGCGGGCACGGCCGAGAGGCCCGCCGTGACGCGGAGCCGGCCGGGCCCGCAGCCTGTCGCGGGCCTCCCCGACGCAGGCGAGCGCGCAGTACCGGGGCACGCTCTCCCCCGGCAGCCGCCCCGCCAGCCGCTCGACCTCCGGGACGAGAAGCTGGAGCTGCCCGCGCAGCAACCCGGTCACGGCGTTCAGTTCGGCGCCGGCCGGCGGCAACGCCTCCGCCACCGCGTCCGGATCGAGCAGGATCGCCACCGTCCGCCGCATCAGCACCAGGTCCAGAGGTTCCGTCGCCTCACCCCGCTCCACCGCGTTCACCTCCCCGCCTCCCGCCCCGCCCGGTGGACCGGACACGCGCACGGCGGCAACGGGTCGAGCGCCGTCGGCGGCACCTCGCCCTCCGGCACCTGCACGGTGCCCCGGTCCTCCGTGACCGTGCCGTCCCGGGCCATCCGGTACACACGCAGAGTCATCTTGACGCCGGGCTTTCCCCGGGCGGTGGGTTCCATGACGTCGGCGCTCCCTCGACCAGCGTGGGCCACGCCCCCGAACCGGCCGGCATGCGGTTACGAGGGTCCTGTCCCCTCTCAGAGTGCCGACCCCACAGGGCCGGAAGTATCAGTCCTCACTGATAGTCCCGCCCCACGATGTCACAACGCGTCACCTCTCATCCGCCCAGCCAGGCACCGTAGTTGGTGAACGTGTCCGGCATACGCCGCTTCGCCGACTCCAGCGCCGTGTACGTCTCCCGTACCGTGGGGTGGTACTTCGTCTGCTGCGGCGCGAGCCTGCGCGCCGTCAGGAGACTCTTGAACGCCGCGTCCGTCCGGCCCGTCCACAGATACGCCCGCGCCACCTCGGCATGGTGGTGGGCGAGCCGCGACGGCGGCCAGTCGTCCGGGACGACGAGGTGCCGCGCCTCGTCCACCGCCTTCGCGTACTGGTCCAGCTCGGTCAGGACACTGACCCGGTGCACCCCGACATTGGTCGGCCCGAACGACAGCCAGTGCACCTTCTCCGCCGGCCCCGTCACCTTGGCGATACGGGCCGCCTCGTCGAGGTGCTCCCGCGCCGTGTCCTGATCCTTGTCCCGCCCGGCCACCACCGCAGCGCCCAGGTGCATCTGCCCGGTGACCACGTCGAGCACCCGCCCCGGCTCCGCCTGCTCCAACGTGGCCATGCCCAGACCGATGAGCCGCCGCCCCGTCTTGTAGTCGCTGGCCCGCAGATACGCCAGCGCCCTCAGATACTGGCGCATCCCGGCGAGCACCGGATCGGACGCCTTCTGCGCCGCCCAGTCCAGCCGGTCCAGCGCGACCGTGCACAGATCCGGGTAACCGAGCTTCGTCGTCACGTCGTACGCGGTCCGGTACGTGCTGGCCAGCAGCCGCCAGCTCCGCCCGGACGGCACGGTGTGCACCGTCGACGTGGCCTCCCGGATCAGGCCGGGCAGGTCGGCGGCGACCTGCTTGATGTTGGTGACCCGCACCAGCGCGCACAGTTCCTCGGCGTGCCGCTCCAACTCCCCGACCGGGCGCGGCACGACGTCGGGGTCAGGGCCGAGGTCGTAGACGTTCAGCGCCTCCCGGATGGGGTTGATCAGGCCGTCGAGCTGGTCCTGCCGCAGTTCCTCCAGGTAGGGCTGCCCGTGGAGTTCGGCGACGGGGACGGAGAGGGCGCGGGCGAGTGCCCCGATGACGGACGGGCTCGCGGGCATGGCGCCCTGCTCGACCTTGGTCAGTGTGCTGTAGGAGACGTGCGACCTGTCTGCCAGCTCACGCTGTGTCAGCCGGCGGATCTTACGGGCGTGCCTGATGCGCGCGCCCGTGTGCTCTTCGGGGGACGGGGGCATAGCTGGTCTCCGTTCTGCACTCGGCATCAGAACGCTACCCACGCACCCCCTCCGGACTCCGTTCAGCAACGCTCGCTCCTTTCCTCCGTGGCGATTTCACACGGCCCGCCGACCCTTCCCCTGGCCGGAAATGCCTTGTCGAACAGGTGGTCCCCGGCGGACGGGGCGCAGTGCGCGGTGGTGCGCGCCGTCCCGTCCCCACCTCCCGGACGCATTCCGGTTGCGGCCCGGTCGCAGCCCGGAACCGTGGCTCGGAACCACAACTCGTAACCGTGGCCCAGCCGTGGCGCGGGACCGTGGCGCGGGACCGTGACGCGGCCGTGGCCCGGTGTCCGTCGTCCCGACGAACTCGCGGCGGCGCCCGCGCTGACGGCCGGGATGCCGGTGCTGTCTCGTCTCGTCCCGTCCCGGCCGTCCGTCCGCCGTGACCGGCCGTGCTCCGTCACAGGTCAGTCCGTCGCCACGTGCAGGCCGGTGGCCGTACCGGTCACCGCCAGGGCCCCCTCCCGGTCCGTGCGCAGGACCCTCGCCCCCTGGGCACGCAGTGCCTCCACCGTCGCCGGGGACGGGTGCCCATACGGGTTCGGATCACCGCAACTGACCAGGGCGAGCCGGGGCGACGCCGTGCGGAGGAGTCCGGCGTCCTGGTGCGCCGAGCCGTGGTGGGCCACCTTGAGCACATCGACCTCGGCCAGGAGCGCCGCCTGCGATCTGTCCAGCTCCCGCTGTGCCGGGGGTTCGAGATCGCCGAGCAGCAGCAGCCGCAGGCCCGCCGTCCGCACCAGCAGGGTGACACTCGCGTCGTTGGGTCCGGCGGCGGCGGACACCGGCCCCGGTGGCGGCCACAGCACCCGCCAGGACAGCTCCCCGGTGCGCCGCTCCTCCCCGGCGAGGGCCCGCCGCACCGGAACGCCCCGCGCCTTCGCCTGACGGCGGACTGACTCCGCCTGGTCGGCGGGCTCGTCCAGCCCGGTCGTCTCGATCACACCCACCCGGCGGCCCCGCAACACCCCGGGCAGCCCGGCCACGTGATCGGCATGGAAGTGGGTCAGCAGCACCAGCGGGACACTGGTGATCCCGAGCGAGCGCAGACAACGGTCGACCAGCACCGGATCAGGCCCGGCGTCCACCACCACACCGGCCCCCGACCCCGCCGCCAGCACCAGCGCGTCCCCCTGCCCCACGTCACACATCACCATCCGCCAGCCCGGCGGCGGCCACCCCGTGACCACCCGCGCCAACGGCACCGGTCGCACCACCGCCACCACCAGCAGCACCGCACAGGCACCGCACCACCACGGATGCGCGAGCAGCCGCCGGCCGACCAGCAGCACCCCCACCGTCAGCAGGGCGAGCAGCGCCGCCCCCGTCCACGAGCCCGGCCAGTCCACCCCCGCGCCCGGCAACGCCGCGCCGGTACGGGCGATCACCGCGATCCACCCGGCCGGCCACCCCGCGCACCACGCCAGCGCCTCGGCCACCGGCATCGCGACCGGCGCCGCCGCCAGCACCGCGAACCCCAGCACCGTCGCCGGCGCGACCGCGAACTCCACCAGCAGGTTGCACGGCACCGCCACCAGACTCACCCGGGACGACAACACGGCCACGACCGGCGCGCACACGGCCTGCGCGGCCCCCGCCGCCGCCAGCGCCTCCGCGAGCCGGGGCGGGACCCCGCGCCGGAGCAGTGCCCCGCTCCACCGGGGGGCGAGGGTCAGCAGGGCGCCGGTGGCCAGCACCGAGAGCAGGAAACCGTAACTCCGCGCCAGCCACGGGTCGTAGAGCACCAGCAGGAGCACCGCCGCGGCCAGGGCCGGCAGCAGCGATCTACGGCGTCCGGTGGCCAGCGCGAGCAAAGCGATCGCCCCGCAGGCCGCCGCCCGCAGCACACTCGGATCGGGCCGGCACACGATCACGAAGGCCAGCGCCAGCCCGCCACCGAGCAACGCGGTCGTCCGCAGCGAGAGACCGAGGCGCGGGGCCAGTCCCCGGCGTCCGCTGTGCTGGGCCAGCCCCGGCGGCCCGAGCAGCAACGCGATCATGATGGTGAGGTTGGCACCGGACACGGCGAGGGTGTGCGCGAGGTCGGTCGCCTTGAACGCCTCGTCCAGCTCCGGCGTCAGCCGGGAGGTGTCCCCGACGACCAGGCCCGGCAACAGCGCCCGCGCGTCCGCGGGCAGGCCGTCGGTGGCCTCCCTCAGCCCCGCGCGCAGCCTCCCGGCCAGCCGCTGCGGAGCCGACGGCCCCTTCACCACCTCCGGCGCCCCCTGGCCACGTACCCGCAGTACGGCGGCGACCCGGTCCCCGCTCTCCCGCGCGGGCGCCGACCGCGCGGTGACCCGCAGCCGCGTACTGGGCAGCAGCCCCAGCCAGGGCGAGGTGTCCGGCCCCTCGCCCGCCACCCCGGCGTCCCCGCCACCGCCCGGTGGGCCCCGGGGCACCGGCCCGGCGGCCAGGTCGACGAGCAGCAGCACCGGCGTCCGCGTCGCCGTGCTCCTCCCCGCCTCCTCCACCCGGCGCACATCGGCCCGGATCACGGCCGTCGGCGAAGCCGCGTGGTTGCCCCGGACCCGGGGACGGCTCACCCGCGGGTCGGCGGTCACCTCCACCTCGGCGGTCACCGTGGCGTACCGACCCGCCAGCTCAGGCACCGGGCCCCGCCGCAGATCCGCCCCGTGCAGCGCCGCCGAGGCGGTGGACGCGGCGACGCAGAGCAGTACGGCGGCCACCGACACCCGCAGTGCCATACGCCGCCGGGGCCTGTGGGGCCGCCCGGCGGGGAGTGGTCCTGGGGGCTCTCCGGTGGGCCGTGGTCCTGGAGGCTCTGCGGTGGGCCGTGGTCCTGGAGGCTCTATGGCGGGTCGCGGCCGTCGGGGCCCTGTGATGGGCCGTGGACCTTGGGGCCCTCCGGTGGACCCTGGCCGCCGGGACCCACCGGCAGGCCGTGGCCGGTCGCATCGTCCGGTACGGCGGACCGCCGCCGGCAGCAGCAGGGCGCCGCCCGCCGCGAGGCACCCGACCGCCACGACGGCGGCCCATCCCGGCGAGGCGTGCAGCATCAGCGCCGCCGTGACCCAGGCCGCCAGCGCGGGCGCCACCAACCGCAGGTCCACGGGGCCCTCGTGCCGGGGGCGCGTGGCGCCGAGTTGATGCTCGGGGAGAGGGCGCGTCGCGTCCGGGTGGTCGGGGGATGTCGGGGCGGTGAGGATGGTGGGCGTGGGCGCCGTGACTGCCGGGGTGTGGCCGGCGCCACCGCCGTGACCGGGGACTACGGAGAAGGCTGAGGGCGTCCCCGTGCCGAGAAGGGTGGAGGTGTCCGGTGGGTTCCCGGTCCCCTGGGTGATCGGGAGTTCCGGCCCGCTGCGGATGGGCCGGGGGCCGTGGCGCCGGGTCATGGTCGTACCAGGTCGCGGAGGTCGGCGAAGCGGCGCTCGCCGATGCCGTTGACCTCCCGTAACTCGTCCACCGAGCGGAAGCCGCCGTGCCGGGTGCGGTAGTCGATGATGTGCCGGGCCAGCACGGGGCCGACGCCTGGCAGGGTGTCGAGTTGCTCGGCGGTCGCCGTGTTCAGGGAGACCAGGCCGCCGGGCGTCCCTCCCGCTGGCACGCTGCCGTCCGGGCCGGGGGCGGGGGCCGGGGCGCCGACGACGATCTGTTCGCCGTCCACGAGGAAGCGGGCCCGGTTGAGCGTGTCCGTGTCCGTGCCGGGCCGTACTCCACCGGCCGCGTGCAGGGCGTCCGCGACGCGCGAGCCGGGCGGCAGCCGGTGGACGCCGGGACGGCGCACCTTGCCGCCCACGTCGACCACGATCTCGGCCCCGGCCGTCGGCGCCCCGGCCCGAGGTACGCCCGCCTGCTCGCCCCGGTCCCCCGCCCCGCTGCCCTCCTCCGCCTCGCTCCGCCCGTCCGCGCCGAACGCCGCCGCCTCCCGGACCACTTCGGGCGCCGCGACCGACTCGGCACGACCCGACCTGAAGTGGTGCACGGCGAACGCCGTCGCCACCGCGAGCACGACGGTGAGCGCGACCACCCCGCGCCGCTCCAGCCCACACCTGTTCTGCAACCACAGCGGCATCCGCTCCCGCAGCGCCGACCCGACCCTCCCCCGCCAGACCACCCCCACGGAGGCGACCCCCGCCAACGTCTCCTTCCGCAGGACCCTCTCAGCACCAACGGCCAGGCCGGGAGCGCCAGTCGGGCGGGGAACACCGGGCAAGCCGACACCACCGGTCGCCCCGGGAGGGGCGACCAGGTCGGGAGCACCGGCCGAGGACCGGCCGTGACGAGCGGCGCCCGGCCCGCCGTGGGGAGCCGTGCCGGCACCGATGCCCGAGCCCGCGTACAAAGCGGTGCCCGGCCCGTTACCGCCACCCGCGTACGGAACGGTGACAGGACCACCGTTCCCCACAGGACCCGACCGCGTATGCGGAGCCGACACCCCGGGGCGAGCGTGCCGCCCGCCGCCCGCCGCCACAGGGCGCCCGGCGACGGAAGCCGCGGGCCGCCCGGCACCGGAGGGGCCCGCCGTCCGCCGGCTCCACAGTCCGCCCGCGATGCCGGCGCCGTACACCGCCCGGCCGGCCGCGCGCCCGGCCGCCGCGCGCCACGCCGGGGGCAACCCCGTGGTCGGCCCGGAGGCCGTCCCCGTAGCCGCACCGGTGGGCGGGACCTTGCCGGACTCCCTTCCGGGCCCGGGGCGTTGGGCGAGGAGTGTCTCGGCACGGCGGAGGGATTCCTCGGCCGGTGCCCGGGGCGGCCGGGACCGGCCGCGCTCGGGTGGCCTGCGGTGCCGTCGGGTCCGTCCGTCGGAGCCCGGGGCCCGGCCCGGTCCGCTGCTCGCGGAGACTGTGCGAAAACGTGATCGAAGAGTCATGCGGCGAGGATGGGGCATTCCCCCGTCTCCGCGATGATCATGGTGGATTCCCGGGGATTACTGCCCGGTTGTGGATATCTCCGTCACCCACACGAGGGACGTGGCCATCACAGCCTGGACTCCGGCCACCCGGTATCCCCGACTACGCCCCACGCTCGCCGCCTACGCCACCCCGTCTGCCAGCCCCGACGGCACCATCAGCCCCGATCGCCCCACCCCTCACCGGGGTGACACCACCGCCCCCAGCAGCCCCGGGCCCGTGTGGGCCCCGATCACCGCGCCGACCTCGCTCACGTGCAGGTCGGCCAGCCCCGGCACCCGTTCGCGGAGCCGTTCCGCGAGGGCCGAGGCCCGCTCGGGGGCGGCGAGGTGGTGGACGGCGATGTCGACGGGGGCGTTGCCCGCCCGGTCGGCGACGATCTCCTCCAGCCGGGCGATGGCCTTGGACGCCGTGCGCACCTTCTCCAGCGGTTCGATGCGGCCGTCGCTGAGCTGGAGCAGCGGCTTCACCGCGAGGGCGGAGCCGAGCAGCGCCTGGGCCGCGCCGATCCGGCCGCCGCGGCGCAGGTAGTCGAGGGTGTCGACGTAGAAGTAGGCGGAGGTGTTCGAGGAGCGTTTTTCGGCGGCGGCGACGGCCTCGTCGACGGTTCCGCCGGCCTCGGCGGTCTCGGCGGCGGCGAGGGCGCAGAAGCCGAGGGCCATGGCGATCATGCCGGTGTCGACGACGTGTACCGGGACAGGTGCCTCGCGGGCGGCGACGACGGCGGCGTCGTACGTGCCGGACAGCTCGGACGACAGGTGGAGGGAGACGATGCTCTGGGCTCCGGCGGCTGCGAGATCGCGGTAGGTCTCGGCGAAGAGGGCGGGGCTGGGGCGGGAGGTGGTGACGGGGTGCCGCTTCTGGAGGGCCTGGGCGAGGGAGCGGGTGGAGATCTCGGTCCCCTCGCGCAGGGCCTGGTCACCGAGGACCACGGTCAGGGGCACCGCGATGATGCCGTGCCGTTCCATCGTCCGGTCCGGTAGGTAGGCCGTTGAATCCGTGACGATCGCGACATGGCGGGACATGAGCTGGAGGTTACCTGGCGTAGTGCCCATACGGCAGCCCGGCCCCGGGACCGGTGGTGACGGGCGCGGCGGTCAGGTCGTGTTCTCCGGGCGGGCCTTCTTCTGCCACGGGTACGCGGGGCGTACGCCGGGCGGGGTGATGGCGGGCGGCGTGCGCGGGTCGGCGTTGGACGACGGGCGCTGCGGCCGGCGGTGTCCTTCGGCCGGGGCACCGGAGCGGGAACCGGGCTGCCTGCCGGAGTGCGTGGCCGGCGGGGGCTGCGGGGTCGTGGCGGGGTCGACGGGGGCCCAGTGGCGCAGTGCGCCGGCCTCGACGTCGATCTCGGCGCTGAGTGCTTCCAGGTCGTCGTCGACCAAGTGGTGGGCGCGGTCGTGCGCGGCCCAGCGCAGTTCCTCCGCCGAGCGGGTGATGCGCTCGGTGCGGGCGCGGAACGCGGGCAGCAGCTCGGCGATCCTGGTCCGGTCGGGTTCGGCCTCCAGCCGCCTCAGCTCGGCGTCGAGTTCCAAGCCGTGGGCGCTGAGCCGTTCGAAGAGGGCGAGGGATTCCTTGAGGGAGTGGTCCTCGGCCACGCGCGCGTGGAGCGTGTCCTGAGTGGCACGCATGGAGGTGCGCAGGGAGAGCCGCAGTTCGGCCAGTTCGCCGGCCGGTCCGGGCTGGACGATGGACTTGGCGCGCAGGGTGTGGTCCTCGACGGTGCGGCGGGCCTGGGAGATGCCGCGGTCCACACTGCGCTTGGCGGCGCCGACCACCTTGACGGTGGCGTAGACGCCGACCACGACGGCGAGCAGGAAGAGCACGGCGAAAACGGTGATCACTGCTTCCACGAAGCTCCTCTTCCGGGCGTCGGGCGGGCGGTTCGGACGTCGGGCCGCCGACAGGATCGGGTCGACGGTGCGCGGTGTCCGGGCGCCACCCTTCAACGGTAAACGCTGCGGGCGGGCCGGTGGTTCCTCCGGGACCCGGAACCGGCCCGCATTCGACCCCGGTCCTGCCGTACGCGTCCCCTAGGGGATGGGAAGGGGGACACCCGGGGCGGGTGCCCCCCTGTGAGGCCGCCGGGTCAGGCGGGGACGATGTTCACCAGCTTCGGCGCGCGGACGATGACCTTGCGGATGCCGGCGCCGTCCAGGGCCGCCACGACCTTCTCGTCGGCCAGGGCGGCCTTCTCCAGCTCCTCGTCGGAGATGCCCGGGGCGACCTCCAGGCGGGCCCGCACCTTGCCCTTGATCTGGACGACGCAGGTGATGGTCTCGTCGACGACGTAGGCAGGGTCGGCGACGGGGAAGTCCCGGTGGACGACGGAGTCGGTGTGCCCGAGCTTGCGCCACAGTTCCTCGGCGACGTGCGGGGCGAGCGGGGCGGCCAGCAGCACCAGCGGCTCGGCGACCGCGCGCGGCACGCCGCCGCCGCTCTTGGTCAGGTGGTTGTTCAGCTCGGTGACCTTGGCGATGGCGGTGTTGAACCGCATGGCCTCCAGGTCCTGGCGGACCCCGTCGACGGCCTTGTGCAGCGCGCGCAGGGTCTCGTCGTCGGGCTCGGCGTCGGTGACGGTCACCTCGCCGCTGTCCTCGTCGACGATGTTGCGCCACAGCCGCTGGAGCAGCCTGAACTGGCCCACCACCGCGCGCGTGTCCCACGGCCGGGAGACGTCCAGCGGGCCCATCGCCATCTCGTACAGGCGCAGCGTGTCGGCACCGTACTCGGCGCAGATCTCGTCCGGGGTGACGGCGTTCTTCAGGGACTTGCCCATCTTGCCGAGCAGCCGGGAGACCTTTTCGCCCTGGTGGTAGTAGACGCCGTCGCGTTCCTCGACCTCGGCGGCGGGTACGGCGATGCCGCGGGCGTCCCGGTAGACGTACGCCTGGATCATTCCCTGGTTGAACAGCTTGTGGAACGGCTCGGCGGAGGAGACGTGGCCCAGGTCGAAGAGGACCTTGGACCAGAAGCGGGCGTACAGGAGGTGGAGCACGGCGTGTTCGGCGCCACCGACGTACAGGTCGACGCCGCCGTGGGGCAGGCCCTCGCGGGGGCCCATCCAGTACCGCTCGATCTCCGGGTCGACGAGTTGCCGGTCGTTGTGCGGGTCCAGGTAGCGCAGTTCGTACCAGCAGGAGCCGGCCCAGTTGGGCATGGTGTTGGTCTCGCGGCGGTAGCGGCGCGGGCCGCGGCCGTCGCCGAGGTCCAGGGTGACGTCGACCCAGTCCTCGTTGCGGGAGAGGGGGGTCTCCGGGTGCGTGTCGGCGTCGTCGGGGTCGAAGGTGCGCGGGGAGTAGTCCTCGACCTCGGGCAGTTCCAGGGGGAGCATCGACTCGGGCAGGGCGTGGGCGATGCCGTCCTCGTCGTAGACGATCGGGAAGGGCTCGCCCCAGTAGCGCTGGCGGCTGAACAGCCAGTCGCGGAGGCGGAAGTTGACGGTGCCCTCGCCGACGCCGCGGCGTTCCAGCCATTCGGTGATGCGGGTCTTGGCGTCGGTGACGTCCAGGCCGTCCAGGCTGACGTCGTCGTTGGACGAGTTGATGATCCTGGCGTCGTGGGAGGCGAAGGCGTCCTCCCAGGTGGCGGTGTCGGTGCCGCGTCCGTCGGTCGGTTCGACGATGCAGTGGACGGGCAGGTCGAAGGCGCGGGCGAACTCGAAGTCGCGCTGGTCGCCGGCGGGGACGGCCATGATGGCGCCGGTGCCGTAGCCCATCAGCACGTAGTCGGCGATGAAGACGGGGATCTGCTCGCCGTTGACCGGGTTGGTGGCGTGGGCGCCGATGAAGACGCCGGTCTTGTCCTTGGCCTCGGCCTGGCGCTCGACGTCGGACTTGGAGGCGGCCTGCGCGCGGTAGGCGGCGACGGCCTCGGCGGGGGTGGCGTGGCCGCCGGTCCAGGCCGGGCGGGTGCCCTCGGGCCAGGCGTCCGCGGTGAACTTCTCCACCAGGGGGTGTTCCGGGGCGAGCACCATGTAGGTGGCTCCGAAGAGGGTGTCGGGGCGCGTGGTGAAGACGGTGATGCGTTCGCCGTCGATGGGGAAGTCGACGCGGGCGCCTTCGGAGCGGCCGATCCAGTTGCGCTGCTGAAGCTTGATGGCCTCGGGCCAGTCCAGCTCGTCCAGGTCCTCCAGCAGCCGGTCGGCGTAGGCGGTGATGCGCATGTTCCACTGGCGCAGCTTGGACTTGAAGACGGGGAAGTTCCCGCGTTCGGAGCGGCCGTCGGCGGTGACTTCCTCGTTGGCCAGGACGGTGCCGAGTCCGGGGCACCAGTTGACGGGCGCGTCGGAGGCGTAGGCCAGGCGGTATTCACCGAGGACGTCGGCGCGCTCGGCTTCGGTCAGCTCGCTCCACGCGCGCGTGTGGCCCGGTACGTCGCGCTCGCCGGAGGCGAACCGCTCGATCAGTTCGGCGATGGGGCGGGCCTTACCGGCCTCGTCGTCGTACCAGGAGTTGAAGATCTGCAGGAAGATCCACTGGGTCCACTTGTAGTACGCGGGGTCGATCGTGGCGAACGACCGGCGCCTGTCGTGTCCCAGGCCCAGCCGGCGGAGCTGGATCTGCATGTTCTTGATGTTGGCCTCGGTGGACACGCGCGGGTGCGTGCCGGTCTGCACGGCGTACTGCTCGGCGGGCAGACCGAAGGCGTCGAAGCCGAGGGTGTGCAGGACGTTGTGGCCGGTCATGCGCTGGAAACGGGCGTAGACGTCGGTGGCGATGTAGCCGAGGGGGTGGCCGACGTGCAGTCCCGCACCGGACGGATACGGGAACATGTCCATGATGAACTTCTTGGGCCGGGCGACCAGCTCGGGGTCGCCCGCCAGGTCGCCCGAGGGGTTCGGCGCGTCGTACGTGCCCTCGGCGTCCCAGAAGTCCTGCCAGCGTGCCTCGATCTCGGCGGCCAGGGCGGCCGTGTAGCGGTGCGGCGCGGCGTCCGCCGTCACGGGGGCGGTCGCCGCGGGGTTCGTCTCGCTCATGATCCTCAAAGCTCCATCGATCGTCTTCGCCAGCGGCTGCGACATCCGGAAAACGAAAAATCCCCTCGCACAGGAGGGGACGCCGCGCCGATTCCGCCACCGGACTGCGACCGGCGGTCGGGACTGATCAGCGCGGCTCGCTAAGCAGAAGGCGTACGGCACGCATGGCGTCAGGGTACCGCAGCCGTCGAGACCGCTGCGACGCGCTTCCGAGCCCGCCAAACCTGAATCTTGGTCAAAGTTTACTTCGCGTAACGACCACTATGGGACATCACAACGGACAGATGGTCCTTTCATAACAGCGCAATAACTCGAATCTGGTACCCATGGGTATGGCGCCACTTAGAGTGCGGCTGCGGGACCGCCTTCCCGAACCGCTCGGAGTTGCCCCCATGAACCCTCCCCTGATCCACCCGCGCAGTCACTCTGCGTCCTCACCACCTGCCGTTCCCCCGGCCACGACACGCCCGGACGCGATATCCGGCGCCCCCGCGGCCACCCCGACACGCCGGGCCGCCACGCCCACCCCCGTCACCACCACCCCCGCCCCCGCCCCGACGTGGGGAGGGATGGCGCCGTGACGACGGACAGCAGCACGGCGGGCGACACCTTCGCGGAGTTCCTCAACTTCGGCGCGGGTGTCCTCTCCCTGGTCTTCCTCAGTTGCTCGGTGATCTGGGGCCTCGTCGCCCAGGACCGGGTCGTGCTCGACACCCGCCGGCGGATCATGGCCCAGGCGGTGCACCGGAGCACCGCCGTCGCCTCGATCGTGTTCCTCCTGGTGCACATCACGATCAAACTGGTGCTGGACCACACCACCTGGGTCGCCGCGGTGATCCCGTTCGGACTGCTGGCCACGGAGGACGAGGCGTTCGGCGGCCGGGGCTTCCTCATCGGCCTCGGTACCGTCGCCAGCCTGCTCATGATCTTCGTGGGCGTCACCGGCATCCTGCGCAACCGATTCGCCTCGCCCGCCCCCGTCGCCGCCCGCTGGCGGGCCATGCACATGCTGGCCTACCCGGCCTGGTGCGCCGCCCTCATCCACGGGCTCTACGCGGGTCGAGCCGCGAAGCCGATCTTCCTGATCCTGTACGGACTGTCCCTCCTCGGCGTCATGGGCGCCCTCGCCCTGCGCGTCGCGCCCCAGCGGGTCAAGCGCCAGGCCGCCGAAGCCATCACCCGCCTCCTCGGCACCGGCGACCCCGATGGCCGCGAGGCCCCCCGCGAGAAGCGCGGACGCTCCGGCGGCTCCTCCGCGCTCCCCGGCTACGAGGACGTCACCGCGACCCGCGCCGCCGCACCCGCCGCGGCCCCCACCGCCGCGCAGCCCCGGTACGAGACCGCGGAGCGGGTCGCCCCGCCCATGCCGGAACAGCCCGCCGACGGATTCGCGGCGGCCTACCGCGCCGTCTCCTCACCCCCACGCGCCCCGCAGCAGGCCGGAGCCCCCCAGGGCATGCCGGCGCAGATGCCGCCGGACATGCGGCCCACCGAGGCGATGCCCGTCGTCGACACGGGCGGCAGCACCTCCGGAAACTGGCCGATACCGTCCCCGCCGCCGGTCGGCGAGGCGCCCCCCTCGGCGTACGACCCGCTCAACGACACGGGATACAACATCCCCGCCTACGGCAATCCGGGCACGCAGCCCCAGGGCCCGAGTGACGTGTACGACACCGGTGAGACGAACGGCGCCTACGCCCCGTACAACCCGAACGACACGTACAACAGCGGTCCCGCCACAGAAACAACCCCCGGTGTGTCCTACGACTTCGGCGCACCGGGTTCGGGCGAACCTTGGAACACGCCTTCCGGAGGCTTTAAGTGAACGAGGCCCTGCCCGACGTCCCAGAAGTCCGCGTGGTCGGCCTTCCGCAGCTCACGTCGGGCTTCGACCTTGTCGAACGACTCGATCTGCCCATGCACCTCAAGGTGCACGGTCCGCTCGAACCACTGGGCGGCGAACAACTCGCCCAGCTCTCGGAACGCATCAACCTCAGAGGCCGCGGCGGCGCGGGTTTCCCCTTCCACAAGAAGCTGCGCTCGGTCGCCGAAGCGGCGATCAAACGCGGCGTACGGCCCGTCGTCGTGGTCAACGGCAGCGAGGACGAGCCGGCCTGCCGCAAGGACACGGTGCTGATCAACCGTGCGCCGCACCTCATCCTGGACGGCGCCCTGCTGTGCGCCGAGGCGATGGGCGCCCGCACACTGGTCATCGGCGTCACCCGGGAGTCCACGCAGCGCTCCATGGAGGCCGCCCTCGCCGAACGCGGGCTGAACAACGGGCGCCGCTCCGCACTGCGCGCCCGCGTACAGCGCAACCCGGTGCGCATGGTCACCGGCGCGGCGGCCTCGCTGATCCGTTCCATCGACGGCGGCCCGGCGATCCCGCCGGGCCGCAAGGTCAGCGCCTCCAGGAGCGGCGTGGGCGGCGCACCGACCCTGCTGTCGAACGCCGAGACGTTCGCGCAGCTCGCGATCGCCGCCCGGATCGGCCCGGAGCGCTACGGCAACACGGGCCTGTACGACGAGCCGGGCACCGTCATGCTCACGGTCTCCGGCGCGGTCGCCCGCCCGATGGTGATCGAGGTGCCGACGGGGGTGCCGCTGCGCTACGTGCTACAGCTCGCGGGCGCCCCGCCGGTGCCGCAGGGTGTGCTGACCGGCGGCTACCACGGCAAGTGGATCGACTCGGCCACCGTCGACGAGGCGATCATCTCCCGGAACTCGCTCCAGCAGGTGGGGGGCGCGCTCGGCGCGGGCGCGATCCTGCCGATCAGTCAGGAGACGTGCCCGCTGGGCGAGTCACTGCGGGTGGCGCAGTGGCTGGCGGAGGAGAGCGCGGGCCAGTGCGGTCCGTGCTACCTCGGTCTGCCGGCCGCCGCGCGCGGCATGGAGGACATCCTCAACGGGGGCGGTCCGGCCGCCCTGGAGGCGGTCAAGCAGGTCGCCAAGAACGTGAAGCGGCGGGGCGCCTGTTCGCACCCGGACGGTTCGGCGATGTTCCTGGAGTCGACCGTGAAGGCGTTCACGGACGACCTGGCCGCCCATGTCCTCGGCAACGGCTGCGGACGCCCCGTGGAGGGCGTACTGCCGCTCTTCGAGGGCGGCAAGGCACCGACGGGCATCCCCGGCGGTGGCGGCCAGGAGGAGGGCCCGAGCCGGCAGCGCATCTACGTCGACTGGACGCTGTGCCGGGGCCACGGGCTGTGCGCGGATCTCCTGCCGGAGGTCTTCCAGCTCGGCGCGGACGGTTTCCCGACGGTGGCGCAAGCGGACGTGCCGCGGTTGGCGGAGGCCAAGGCGGTGCGGGCGGTGCGTCGTTGCCCGGCGCTGGCACTGCGCATCGAGGAGGACACGCGGGGCCAGTCGCCGTCGTCGCGGACGAACCTGCCCGTGCTGTCGCAGGGCCGGGGGCGTCGTGCGCTCGGCCGCTGAGCGGGCCGCTCGCCCGGTATGACGAAGAATCCCCCCGGATCTGATGATCCGGGGGGATTTCCCTGTGGAGCTAAGGAGAATTGAACTCCTGACCTCCTGCATGCCATGCAGGCGCTCTACCAACTGAGCTATAGCCCCAGGCCGGTCACGCGGTGTTCCGCGCTTCCTCACCGCCCGGTTTCCCTGGCGGCGACGCCAACATTACACGGTCGACGGGGTCCAACACCAAATCGATTCCGTCGCGCCCGGTGTGACGTCGTCTACGGGCCGACACGCCGGGACGGCGGCCCGGACCGCACCTCCATCACGTGCCCCGGCGGGCCGGGAAGGTGTCTCAGGCGGTGACGAAGGAGTAGAACCGTTTGAGGGTGCAGTGCTCCTCCAGCAGCCGGCCGTAGATCGGCTCCCCCTCCAGCTCCCGGTAGGTCTCGATGGGGTCGCCTTTTATGATCAGCGCCCGCGCGCATTCCTCGCACCAGTACTGGTAGTCGGGGTTGAGCGGCTCCATGTCGCGCACGATGGGGGTGCCGCTGCCGCACCAGTCGCACTTTCGCCTGTGTGCACCCATTGTTCAGCTCCAGCTATGGCCGCAGGCGGTGCACACGTACGAGATCCCGCCGTTGTCGCCGAGGACCTGGGCCACGTGGGCCGAACCACAGGAAGGGCAGTCGAGACGGGTGGCCGTTTTCCGTGTCACCGCTCCGCCGAAGAGGCCACCGGCCTCCCCGAGGATGCTCCCAGGCATCGTCTCTCCCTCCCGTCGGGCCGCGCCCCCTTCCGGTCGTTTGATTCTGCCACGACCGGACCGACACGGTCAGCGACGCCTCAGTACCAGTCCGGACACGGAGCCTCACAGGGGTATACGACTGCCGGGGCTCCCCCGCTCAAGCCGAGGCGACGAAAAATCCCGCCCCCCGGAGGGGACGGGATTCGTCCGTGTGCTGTGGAGCTAAGGAGAATTGAACTCCTGACCTCCTGCATGCCATGCAGGCGCTCTACCAACTGAGCTATAGCCCCTGGTGCCACACGACCGGGTCGTATGGTTTCCGTCCGGTCCCGCTCGGCGGGGCGAACAAGAAGAACTTTAGCCTGCGACCTGCCGGAAAGTGAAATCCGGGTCCGGGGCCGCCCGCGGGCCGTTCAGACGTCGTCGCCGAGGACCGGTTCCGGCAGCGTACCGGCGTTGTGCTCCAGCAGGCGCCAGCCGCGCGCGCCCTCGCCCAGCACGGACCAGCAGCAGTTGGTGAGCCCGCCGAGGCTCTCCCAGGTGGGCGGTTCCAGGCCGAGGAGGCGGCCGATGGTGGTGCGGATCGTGCCACCGTGGCTGACGACGACGAGGGTGCCGTCCTCGGGGAGCTTCTCCGCGTGGCGGAGTACGACGGGGGCGGCGCGGTCGGCGACCTCGGTCTCCAGTTCGCCTCCGCCGCGGCGGACGGGCTCGCCGCGTTTCCAGGCCGCGTACTCCTCGCCGTGGCGGGCGATGATCTCGTCGTGGGTCAGTCCCTGCCAGACGCCCGCGTAGGTCTCCCGCAGGCCCTCCTCCGGGGTCACGTGCAGTCCGGTGAGGGTGGCCAGCTCGGCGGCGGTGTGGGCGGCGCGGGCGAGGTCGGAGGAGACGATCGCGTCCGGCCGCAGTCCGGCGAGCAGCTTGGCGGCGCGGCGGGCCTGGGCGACGCCGGTGTCGGTGAGGGGGACGTCGGTGGAGCCCTGGAAGCGGCGTTCCACGTTCCAGGCGGTCTGGCCGTGCCGCCAGAGGATGACGCGCCGGCCGCGGTCGGCGCGTCCGGCGGTCACCTCGCCGGTGGTGCTCATCGAGGTTCCCCGGCGGTGCCGGCGGCGTCGTCGGCGGTCTGCTGCCGGGCGTGCTCCTCGGCCTTGCCGCGGGTGGCCACGGCGTCGGCGGGCAGGTCCAGCTCGGGGCAGTCCTTCCACAGCCGCTCCAGGGCGTAGAAGACGCGCTCCTCGCTGTGCTGGACGTGGACGACGATGTCGACGTAGTCGAGGAGGACCCAGCGGGCCTCGCGGTCGCCTTCGCGGCGGACGGGCTTGGCGCCGAGTTCGCGGGCGAGGCGTTCCTCGATCTCGTCGACGATGGACTTGACCTGGCGGTCGTTGGGCGCGGAGGCCAGCAGGAAGGCGTCCGTGATCGACAGCACGTCGCTGACGTCGTAGGCGACGATGTCGTGCGCGAGCTTGTCGGCGGCAGCCTGGGCGGCCGTGGTGATGAGTTCGATGGAGCGGTCGGTCGCGGTCACTGCGTGGCTTTCGGTCGGTGGTGGGCTGACTTCAAGGGTCTCACGGCCGCTGGTGGCGGCTCGCCCGGTCGGGTCCCCCGGTGCCGCCCGGGGGACCCTTCCCGTCAGGACTGGGGTGTGTAGTCGCGGCCGAGGAGGACGGAGACGCCGGCGTTGGCGGCGACCTTGCCCTGGATGACGGCGCTGTCGGGCAGGCCGAGGGTCTTGGCGACCTCGACGGCGTTCTCCTTGTCGGCGGCGTCGGCGTAGAGGACCTCTGAGGTGGAGGCGGTGCCGGCGGCGGTGCCTCCGTCGAGGTAGGTGAAGCCGCCGTTGAGGAGGGTGACGCGGGCCTTGGAGGCGCGGTCCTCGCCGGTGGCGTCGCGGACGGAGACGCTGACGGCGGCGTCCTTGTCGGGGCTCTTGGCGGTGCCGCCGAGGATGTCCTTGACGATGCCGTCGGCGTCCTCGGCTCCGAGTCGGCCGCCGGCCTGGACGGGCAGGAGGACGGTCGAGAAGTCGCCGTCCTTGGCGCGGTCGGCGAGTCCGGCGAGGAAGCTGCCGAGGTCGCTCTCGGTGAGCGGCGGGTCGAGGATCATGCCGAGGGTCTGGACGGTGAGCGTGGCGGCCTTCGGGTCGGAGGAGAGTTTGCGCAGGGTTGCCTGCACGACCTGTCCGAAGCGCTGGAGCTGGGTGTCGGCGGTCTCGCCGGGGGCGGTGTGGGTGGCGTAGGCGACGGCCATCTTGCCGCTGAGGGTCTGGCCCTCTCCCTTGCGGACGAGGGGGGCCTCGCCCTTGTCCTCGGCGTCGGGGTCGGGCACGTCCGTGTCGGTGTCGATCTCGATGTTGCCGACGAGGTCGACGAGGATCTGGAGGTAGGGGGTGTCCAGGCGCCAGGTGCCTTCGATGTCGGTGCCGAGGACGGAGTCGAGGGCGGAACGGGTGGTGTCGGGGCCGGCGTCGTCGACGGATTTGGCGAGCGTGGTGGTGCTGCCGTCCTCGGCGCTGAGGGCGAGCGCGTTGGGGAGCAGGACGGATGTGCCGCGCTTGGTGGTGGTGTTGTCGACGAGGAGGACGGTGGAGGTCGTGCCCTTCTTGGTGTCGTGCAGGTGGACGGCGATGACCTCGCGTTTCTGGGCGCCGGTCGCGGTGGTGGCGCCGTTTGCGCCGTCGGAGGAGGACATGCCGGGGAGTTTTCCGGCGTACCAGAGGTAGCCGACGCCACCGACGGCGAGGAGGGCGAGGACGACGGTCAGCGCGATGAGGCGGGTGCGGGCGCGGCGGCGGGCCTCTTCGCGGCGTTCGGTGCGGTTCTCGGTGAAGGTGAGCCAGTCGATGACGTCTTCGGAGTCGTCGGTGGGCTCTTCGACGAAGGCGAACTGTTCGGTGCGGTAGTCGGGCGCGGCCTCGCCGTCGGTGTCGTCGGCGGGTGCCGCGGTTTCCTCGGGCGGGCCGGCCTGCTGGGGGATGTGGGCGGTCTGTTCGGCGACCCGGGAGCGGGTCGTGCCGCGGCCGGGGGCGGACTCGGCGTGCGTGTCGTACGTCTGCCGGCCGTCCGGCGGGGCGGGGCTGGGCGTGTCGTACGTCTGTGGTCCGCCCGGCGTGCCGGGGGTGTGCGTGTCGTACGTCTGCCGGCCCGACACGCCGGGGGGCCGCGTGTCGTACGTCTGTTGCCCCCTCGGTGTGCCGGGGGTGTCGTACGTGCCGTAGCCGGGGTCGTAGCCGGTCGGGTTGCCGTAGGCGTCGTAGGTCTGGGCGGGCTGCTGCCGGTCCGTGCCTGTGCCGTACGGGTCGTAGGCGTAGCCCTGGGAGTGTCCCTCGTGCTGTGCGTACGGGTCGTACGTCTGCTGCTGGGCGGGGTCGGCCGGGGGCTGGGCCTGGCGGTAGACAGGCCGGCCGTAGTCGTCGTAGCCGACCAGCTCGTACGGTTCGGGCCCGTACCCCGCGTCGTATCGGTCGTTCACCGGGTGCCCCTCTCGGCTCACTGGCCGCGGTACAGCTGACGTTTGTCGATGTAGCGCACGACGCCGTCCGGCACCAGGTACCAGACGGGTTCGTCCTGGGCGACTCTGGCCCGGCAGTCCGTCGAGGAGATGGCGAGGGCGGGAACCTCGACGAGCGAGACGCCGCCTTCGGGGAGTCCGTCGTCGGTCAGGTGGTGGCCGGGCCGGGTGACGCCGATGAAGTGGGCGAGGGAGAACAGTTCCTCACTGTCGCGCCAGGTGAGGATCTGGGCGAGGGCGTCGGCGCCGGTGATGAAGAACAGGTCCGTGTCCGGGTTGAGGGCGCTCAGGTCGCGCAGGGTGTCCACGGTGTAGGTGGGTCCGCCGCGGTCGATGTCGATGCGGCTGACGGAGAACTGCGGGTTCTCGACGGTGGCGACGACGGTCATCAGGTACCGGTCCTCTGCCGCGGAGACGGTGCGGTGGCTTTTCTGCCAGGGCTGCCCGGTGGGGACGAAGACCACTTCGTCGAGGTGGAACTGTGAGGCGACTTCGCTGGCCGCCACGAGGTGTCCGTGGTGGATCGGGTCGAATGTGCCGCCCATGACGCCGAGTCGGCGTTTGCCCGTCCGTGAGGGGCCGTTGCCGGGGCCGGCGGGCACCGGACGGTGCGTCGTGCCGCCTCCGGTGTCGTGCGCCGGGCCGGTAGGCATGTCCTGCTCTCCCATGCGTGCAGACCCTACCGGCCCGGTCGCGGAGCCCTGGCTCCCCTCCGGTTCCGCGGCTTCGCGGAGCGGGAGGAACCCCCACGATCCTCCCGGGTTCTAGCGGTCGCGGTTGAAGCGTGTGGTGATCCACAGCAGGAGCAGCAGGGCGGCCAGGGCGCCGCCTCCGACGAGGATCGGTTCGAGGCTTTCGTGGTTGCCTCCGCCCTCGGCAGCGAGGGTGACCAACTGGGCAGCAGTGCTCTGGATGCTCATCTTCGGCAGGACCTATTCACGTGTGGGCGGGACATGGACGTCCGGCTCATCGTATGCGGGGCCGCCGAGGGCGATCACGCCGACTCCGCCGTTGGGCACGCGCGCGTGCCGGACGGCGGTCGGGAGGGGAACCGTTCGGCCGGTTCAGTCGTCCTTGCGCTTGTATCCCCGCAGGAGGAACCAGGCGGTCAGGGCGCAGCCCACGATCATCACGAGGAGGATGATCCGGAGCATGTTTCCGGGCCCTTGGGGTTCGGCGGCGGTCACGGCCTGGGCGAGCCGGACGGTGTGGGGGCTGTACTCCATGGCGCGGGCTCCTTCGCTGTACTGCCCGTCAACGGTATCTCCGCCTAGGCTGGGCCTTGCTTCGGGGATGCGCGCGCGACGCGCGTGGGTTACGCACCGGGCCGTGGTGATGCGCGGGCCCGCTCGAGTACCTGGGGGAAGACATGTCCGACGGCCACGACGACAGCGGGCGGGAGCGGGTGCCGGGCCGGCAACGGCGGCGTTTTCCCGGGATCTCCTCGCGGGCGTACGAGCATCCGGCGGATCGCAGTGCTCTGGTGGCATTGCGGAAGCTGAGCGGTTTCGACACGGTTTTCAAGGCGTTGAGCGGTCTGTTGCCGGAGCGGAGTCTCCGGTTGTTGTTCCTGTCGGACTCGGTGCGGGTCTCGGACCGGCAGTTCGCGCATCTGAACGTGATGCTGCGGGACGCCTGCTACATCCTGGACCTGGAGAAGGTCCCGCCGATGTACGTGACGCAGGACCCGGTGCCGAACGCGATGTGCATCGGTCTGGACGAGCCGATCATCGTGGTGACGACGGGGCTCGTCGAGCTGCTGGACGAGGAGGAGATGCGCGCGGTCGTCGGGCACGAGGTCGGGCACGCGCTGTCCGGTCACTCGGTGTACCGGACCGTGTTGCTGTTCCTGACGAGTCTCGCGGTCCGGGTGGCGTGGATTCCGCTGGGCAACTTGGCGATCATGGCGATCGTCACGGGTCTGCGCGAGTGGTTCCGCAAGTCGGAGCTGTCGGCCGACCGGGCGGGTCTGCTGGTCGGTCAGGACCCGCAGGCGTCGATGCGGGGCCTGATGAAGATCGCCGGTGGTAATCATCTGCACGAGATGAACGTGGACGCGTTCCTGGAGCAGGCCGACGAGTACGAGTCCGGCGGCGATCTGCGCGATTCCGTACTGAAGATCATGAATGTGCTGCCCCGGTCGCACCCGTTCACCACGGTGCGCGCGGCCGAGCTGCGGAAGTGGACCGCTTCGCGCGACTACCAGCGGATCATGGACGGGCACTATCCGCGGCGCGAGGAGGACGGGGACGCGTCCGTGCGGGACTCCTTCCGCGAGTCGGCGTCCCACTACGCCGGCCATGTGCGCGGTTCCAAGGACCCGCTGATGAAGCTGGTGAACGACATCGCCGGTGGTGCGGGGGATCTCGGGGAGCGGGTGCGGCGGGGTTTCGGCGGTTTCACGTCCTCCGCTCCGAGGCCGCCGAAGGACGGGGCGGGACCGGGTGGCGGGACGGCGGAGGGCCGTGACCGGCCGGAGGACCCGGAGGCGCCGGGCGACGGGCCGCCGCGCGAGAACGGCTGAGCTGGGCGTATGCGGCCGCCCCGCGCGAGGGTACCGGCCCCGCGCGGGGCGGCTTGCCGAGCCGTGACACGCCCGAGCCGCCTCGGAGACGCCCCAGGGCGGGCGCGACACGCCGGAGGGGCGCGGTGGGGCGATGTGACACGCCCGGGGTGTTCTGACGGTTCCGTGCGGCCGACACGGCGCGCTCAGGGCGGCTGCGGAGCGCCCCGCGACCGGGGCGACACGCCCGAGGCGGCCTGAAGGCTCCCTACGGCCGGCACGACAGCCCCCGGCGTGGCCTACGGCTCCCGGCGACCGGGCGCGACACGCCCGGGGTCTCTTCGCGCCTCCCCGCTGCGCCACGACACGCCGATGGCACATCCGTACCGCCCGGCGGTGCCTGAGCGACATGCCCGAGGCGTTCTCGCGGCTCCCCACCGCCGTATCGACCCCGCCCACGCCCCCGCCCCCGTCCCCTCCCCGCACGCACGCCCTCCCCCGCCACGCCCCGACACACCCGCCCGCCCGCCTCACCCCGTCGGCTGAGCCCGGTCCGCGAGGGTGCCGCAGAGGTGGGTGATGCCGTCGGGGGTGTAGGGGTCGGTGTCGGCGGGGGTGCCGTCCTTGGGGGTCTGGCCGGCGAGGAGGGGGCGGAGGAGGTCGGCGGGGTTCTCGGCGCAGGAGAGGGGCCCGGCGCGTACGGAGGAGGTGACGAGGCGGGTGCGGTGCAGGCGCAGGTCTTCGCGGTCGAAGCGGAACAGCAGTTCGCGCCGGACGGTGAAGAGGGAGACCTTGCCGTGTGGGTCGTCGCCGGGGCGCAGGGCGTAGACGAGGGTGTGGTCGGCGGTGACCTCAAGGGTGGAGGAGTCGCTCTCGCTGATGGTGAGGTGGCCCTGGACGCGGGTCCGGTCGTCGGCGAGGCGGGCGCGGGCGGGGTCGAAGCGCACGAGCCATCCGGTGGGGGTGTTGCGGCCGTCGGCGGCGGGGTGGCTGAAGCTGCGGTCGAACTGGTCGTGCTGGTCGGGGTCGAGGAGGACGCGGACGGTGCGGACGGGGCCGCCGGAGAGGACGTCGGGGTCGAGGGAGGAGCGGACGATGTAGTCCTTGGAGATGGCGAGGGCGCTGAGGACCTGGTCGTCGGAGAAGTGGGCGGTGCGGCGTCCGCCGGGGAGGGTGATGCCGTCGGCGCCGGTGCGGAAGCGGGCGGCGGGGCTGTGGGCGTAGAGCCGGTCGGGGTCGTCGGCGCCGGGGACGGGGTGGCGGGGGGCGAGGGGGACGACGCTCATCCGGGCGGGTTCGCCGGAATGCTGGGCCGCGGGGCCTTGGTAGGGGTGGCGTACGCCCATGTAGATGGCGGTGCCGAAGGCGACGGCGACCAGCATGACGAGGATGAGCGCCTGGTGGGGCAGTCCGCGGCGGCGGCGGGGTCTGCGGCGGACGGCGGGGGCGTGGTCGGTGACGCGTTCCTCGGCGGAGTACTCCTGGAGGCGGGCAGCGCGGATGAACGATTCGTCGAAGACGACGGACCGGTATTCGTCATCGCCGCCTCCGGGGGCACCCTCGGGTGTCCCGTCGGGCGGATCGCCGGGCGCTCCCATACTTCCAGGGTTGGTCTGCGGGGGGCCGCGTAAACGCGCCCGTGTGCGTCAAGTTGGGGCGGTGACGGCCGGGTGGGCGGTCCTGGTCAGGGGCCGTGCGGGATGACGGGGACGGCGGGCGTGGAGTAGTCGGCGGAGGCGGAGGGGTCGGTGCGGTCGCCGCCCTGTTCCGGGCCGGTGGAGGCGGGGGGCGGGGCCTGCTGGGGGCTGCCGGAGCCGGAGGAGGAGCCGCGGTAGACGGCGGCGAAGGCGAGGGCGACCATGCCGACGCCCATGACGACGGCGAGGACCCAGGCGACGGGGCGGTGCCAGCGGACCTGCCGGCCGTAGGCGCCGGGGGCGCCGTAGGGGCGGTCGAGCGGGTCGAGGTCGTCGCCGGGGTCGTCGGTGCCGGGGGTGTGGCCGTATCCGGTGTACGGGTCGTCGTGGCGTTCGCCGCGGGCGCGGGTGCGGCGGGCGGCCTCCGCTTCGGAGGCTTCGGCTCTGGCCTCGGCTGCGGCGAGCAGGCGTTCCACGGCGGATGGCTCGTGGATCGCCGCGGCGCGGACGAAGTCCTCGTCGAAGACCACGGAGGCGAACTCTTCGTCCGTCACCCCGTGGTCGTGGTCGTCGTCGGGCTCCCAGCCGTCCGGGAACGGCGTGCCCCCCACGTCCTCCGGCACGCTTCCCAGAGTAGTGGCGGGGGGTCGTTTTGGGCAGACGGTGGGGAAATTCATCCGCTGGGTGAGATGCCCCGTTCGGCGCTATGGCGCACGCGCCGGAGCACGCCGGGGACATATGCCCCCGGCGTGCGCCTCAGCGGCGTACGTGTCCGTCGCCGGTGACGATGTACTTGGTGCTGGTCAGCTCGGGCAGGCCCATGGGGCCGCGGGCGTGCAGCTTCTGGGTGGAGATGCCGATCTCGGCGCCGAAGCCGAACTGGCCGCCGTCGGTGAAGCGGGTGGAGGCGTTGACGGCGACGGTGGTGGAGTCGACCAGTTGGGTGAAGCGGCGGGCCGCCTGCTGGGAGGTGGTGACGATGGCCTCGGTGTGGCCGGAGGTCCACAGGCGGATGTGTTCGACGGCCTTGTCGAGGGAGTCGACGACGGCGGCGGCGATGTCGTGGGAGAGGTATTCGGTCTCCCAGTCCTCGGGGGTGGCCTCGACGAGGGTGGCGCGGGTCTCCTTGGCGTGGGCGAGGACGCGTTCGTCGGCGTGGACGGTGATGCCGGCGTCGGCGAGGGCGTCCAGGGCGCGGGGCAGGAACGTGGGGGCGATGTCCTGGTGGACGAGGAGGGTCTCGGCGGCGTTGCAGACGCTGACGCGGTGCGCCTTGGAGTTGACGAGGATGTCGACGGCCGTGTCGAGGTCGGCGTGGGCGTCGACGTAGACGTGGCAGTTGCCGGTGCCGGTCTCGATGACGGGGACGGTGGATTCCTGGATGACGGTCCGGATGAGGGAGGCGCCGCCGCGCGGGATGAGGACGTCGACGAGGCCGCGGGCGCGCATCAGCTCGCGGACGCTCTCGCGGCTCTCGCCGGGTACGAGCTGGACGGCGTCGGCGGGCAGTCCGGCGCCGCCGACGGCGTCGCGGACGACGCGGACGAGGGCGGTGTTGGACCGGTAGGCGGAGGAGGAGCCGCGCAGGAGGACGGCGTTGCCGGACTTGAGGCAGAGGGCGGCGGCGTCGACGGTGACGTTGGGGCGGCCTTCGTAGATGATGCCGACGACGCCGAGGGGGACGCGGACCTGGCGCAGGTCGATGCCGTTGGGGAGGGTGGAGCCGCGGACGACCTCGCCGACGGGGTCGGGGAGGGCGACGACGTCGCGGACGTCGGAGGCGATGGCGCGGACCCGCTCGGGGGTGAGGGTGAGCCGGTCGATCATGGCGTCGGCGGTGCCGGCGGCACGGGCCTTGGCCACGTCCTGGGCGTTGGCCTCGACGATCTCGCCGGTGCGGACCTCCAGGGCGTCGGCCACGGCGAGCAGCGCGTCGTCCTTGAGGGCTCGGGGCAGCGGCGCGAGGTCGGCGGCGGCGGCCTTGGCCCGGTAGGCGGCCTGGGTGACCGGGGACATCGAGTCGTACGGCGAGAGCGTGGTCATGGGGGCAGGGTAGTGCGCCGGAGCGGGGCGTCCGGGGCCTGTCCCACACCCCGAGACGTCTGTTTTGCGGTGGAAACGCCGGGCGGCGCGGTCCCCGGGGATTCGCCGGGCGCGCCGGTAACCGACATCTGGCACCCGGCTCCGGCGCCCGGCAGCCTGCACCCGCGGAATCGGCGGACGGGCCTTTCCCGGGCCCCGGAAACCCAGGAAGCCCCGGAAATTCCGGAGCCCGAGAGGCCCAGAAACCCGGACCCCGGACCCCGGAAACCCGGGTCTCAGAACGGATGGACGCCGACAGGTGTGGCGGGGGCCGGGCCGTAGCCGGCGGCGATGCGCTGGTGGTAGGTGGCCCGGTCGATGACCTCCAGGCCGACGATCTCCCAGGGCGGCAGGCCGGCGGTCTGCCGGTGCTCGCCCCACAGGCGGAGGGCGACGGCGGCGGCGTCGTGCAGGTCGCGGGCCTCCTCCCAGTAGCGGATCTCGGCGTGGTCGTCGGCGTATCTGCTGGTCAGCAGGAAGGGGTGGTCGTGGGCGAGCTGTTCCAGCGCGCGGCGGACCTCGGACAGCGGGGCGCGGGCGCCGGAGACGCTGAGGGTGACGTGCCACAGGCGGGGGGTGTGTTCGGGTTCGTCGCCGCGGAAGCGGTCGCCGGCGGCGACGCTGGTCAGGGCGCGATCCTCACCGGCGCGGGTGGCGCGGGCACCGGTGGTACGCGCCGTTGTGCCGCCGCGCGCTCCGGCGGCGCCCCTGGAGGACGTACCGGAGCGGGACGCCGGCGTCCCAGGGCGCACTCTGCTCACGACGGCCTCCTCCGCACATGGTCCGGCCCGGTGGTCGGCCGGGCCCATCCCTCAGGAAAGTTGAGCAGGCCGCGGGAGATCGCGGGGCGGTTTTGCGGAACGTCCACCGCCGATTCGGGGACGTTTCGACCCATTACGGGTGCAGGATCACCAGATCGTCCCTGTGTACGACTTCCCGTTCGTACGCCGGTCCGAGTTCGCGCGCAAGTTCCCGGGTGGAGCGGCCGATGAGGCGGGGGATCTCCTTGGCGTCGAATCCGACGAGTCCGCGGGCGACGGCGTGTCCAGCGGGGTCGCGGAGTTCGACGGGGTCGCCGGCACCGAATTCGCCCTCGACGGCGGCGATGCCGGCCGGGAGGAGTGATTTGCGGCCCTGGACGACGGCCCGGACGGCTCCGTCGTCGAGGACGAGGGCGCCGCGCGGGGTGGAGGCGTGCTGGAGCCACAGGAGGCGGTCGGTGGAGCGTTTGCCGGTGGCGTGGAAGTAGGTGCCGGTGTCGCCGCCGGTGAGGGCGTCGGCGGCGTGGACGGCACTGGTGAGGACGACGGGGATGCCGGCGGCGGCGGCGATGCGGGCCGCCTCGACCTTGGTGACCATGCCGCCGGTGCCGACGCCGGCCTTGCCGGCGCTGCCGATCTCGACGCCGGCCAGGTCGGCGGGGCCGCGGATCTCGGCGAGACGGGAGGTGCCGGGGCGGCTGGGGTCGCCGTCGTAGACGCCGTCCACGTCGGAGAGGAGCACCAGGAGGTCGGCGCGGACGAGGTGGGCGACGAGGGCGGCGAGGCGGTCGTTGTCGCCGAAGCGGATCTCGTCGGTGGCGACGGTGTCGTTCTCGTTGACGACGGGGAGGGCGCCCATGGCGAGCAGTTTGTCGAGGGTGCGGGAGGCGTTGCGGTGCTGGGAGCGGCGGCTCATGTCGTCGGAGGTCAGCAGCACCTGGCCGACGCGGACGCCGTAGCGGGCGAGGGAGGCGGTGTAGCGGGCGACGAGGAGGCCCTGTCCGACGCTGGCGGCGGCCTGCTGGCGGGCGAGGTCGCGGGGGCGGCGGCGCAGGCCGAGGGGGGCGAGTCCGGCGGCGATGGCGCCGGAGGAGACGAGCACGATCTCGCGTTCTCCGCCGCTGCGGACCTTGGCGAGGACGTCGACGAGGGCGTCGACGCGGTCGGCGTCGAGTCCGCCGGAGGCGGTGGTCAGCGAGGAGGAGCCGACTTTCACGACGATCCTGCGCGCTTCGCTCACGTCCTGCCTTGCCACTGTCACCTGCGTCGTCCTCACTCGGCCGTCCTCGCGCCCCGCCGTGTCCGGTGGCGGCGGCGCCAATCTACGGGAGGACGGCGGACGGCCGCGCGTCCATTCCGTGGGATGGACAGGGGGCCGGAGGGAGGGGGCCGGGGTGTCGCGGGCGGGTGCGGGGCCCGTGGAATGCTGGCGGGCATGAGGATTCTCGTCACCGGCGGAGCGGGGTTCGTCGGTTCGCAGTTCGTGCGGGCGCTGCTCCTGGGGCGGCTCGCCTCGGGGGCCGGGGCGCGGGTCACGGTGCTCGACAGCCTGACGTATGCGGGCAACGAGGCGAACCTTTCGCCGGTGGCGGGCCGGGAGGGGTACGCGTTCGTGCGGGGCGACGTCCGGGACCCGGTGGTGGTGGACGAGGTGGTGCGCGGCCAGGACGCGGTGGTGCACTTCGCCGCGGAGTCGCACGTGGACCGGTCGATCGCGGACGCGGCGCCGTTCGTGGCGACGAACGTGCTGGGCACCCAGGTGCTGCTGGAGGCGGCGCGGCGCCACGGGGTGGGCCGTTTCGTGCAGGTGTCGACGGACGAGGTGTACGGGTCGATCGCGGCGGGCTCCTGGACGGAGGGGAGCCCGCCGGCGCCGAACTCGCCGTACGCGGCGTCCAAGGCGGGTGCGGACCTGCTGGCGCTGTCGTACCACCGCACGCACGGGATGGACGTGGTGGTGACGCGCTGCTCCAACAATTACGGGCCTTACCACTTCCCGGAGAAGATGATCCCGCTGTTCACGACGAACCTGCTGGACGGCCGGAAGGTGCCTCTGTACGGGGACGGGCGCCAGGTGCGGGACTGGCTGCACGTGCTGGACCACTGCCGGGGCATCGACCTGGTGCTGCGCGGCGGGCGGGCCGGGGAGGTCTACCACATCGGCGGCGGTACGGAGCTGTCCAACCGGGAGCTGACCGGGCTGCTGTTGCGGGCGTGCGGGGCCGGTCCGGACCGGGTGGAGCACGTTCCGGACCGCAAGGGGCACGATCTGCGCTACTCCCTGTCGTTCGAGAAGATCCGGGAGGAGCTGGGATACGAGCCGCTGGTCGGTTTCCAGGAGGGGCTGGCGGACACGGTGCGCTGGTACCGGGAGCACCGTTCCTGGTGGGAGCCGCTCAAGGGGAGGGCGGCGCTCCCGGTGTGAGGCGTGGGGGCGGGACCGCGGTGAACGGCGTGTCGGCGTGTCGGCGTGTCGGCGTGTCGGCGTGTCGGCGTGTCGGCGTGTCGGCGGAGCGTGCCACCCCGCGGGCGGGGGGTGACACCCGCAGGTGGGTGGGATCGGGGCTCGTGTAGGCTGCCGACCCGTGTACTCATAGGACGATCGCCGCCTTTGGCTTCTCGTGGCCTTTGTGGTGGACAGTGGGTGCGGCACGGCGGCTTTCGCCGGTGGCCGCCCACCGCCGGGTACACCCCTGGCAGAGCGGTCGGGCCTGTCCCTGAGTCGTATCGACACCGGAGCGCGGCGTGACGTGGTGGATGCTGACCCCGGCCGGCGGGGCCCGTCCCGTCCGGGCGCGTCGGTCGGCGCCGCCGGGGGCCGTCGCCCGGCCCCGCCCGCCCCGGTACGTACCGCACAGAACCGAATGAACGCCGCGCGCGGAGCGCACGGGCACCGCCCGTCCCGGTCCGCGCCGCCCCCTCCCCCTGCCCCTCTCCGGAAGTCCACGCCCTCATGACAGCCACACCCGCCGCCGCGCAGACCGCCGCGGCGCCCCGCTTCAGCATCATCGTGCCGGCGTACGGCGTCGAGGGTTATCTGCGCGACTGCCTCGACTCCGTACTCGGCCAGTCCTTCCGGGACTTCGAGGTCATCGCGGTCAACGACGCCTCTCCCGACGCCTGCGGTCTGATCATGGACGAGTACGCGGCGAAGGACCCGCGTGTGGTGGCGGTCCAGCTCGAACAAAACGTGGGCCTGGGCCGGGCGCGGAACGAGGGCATGTCCCGGGCCCGCGGCACCTATCTGGTCTTCCTGGACAGCGACGACACGCTGTTGCCGGGCGCGTTGCAGGCAATCTCGCGCCGGCTGGAGGAGAACGGCGACCCGGAGCTGCTGGTCTTCGACTACGCGCGTACCCACTGGGACGGGCGGATCACGCCCAACGCCAAGCGGAAGGTGCTCACCACGAGCCCGGAGGGGGTCTTCCGGCTGGAGGATCACCCGGAGCTGGTGGGGCTGCTCCAGGTGGCGTGGAACAAGGCGTATCGCCGTGACTTCGTGGAGCGCTGGGGCTTCACGTATCCGTCGGGCTATTACGAGGACACGCCGTGGACGTATCCGGTGCTGGTGGCGGCGGAGTCGGTGTGTGTCCTGGACCGGGTCTGCGTGCACTACCGGCAGCGGCGTCAGGGCAGCATCCTGCGTTCGCGCAGTCGTAAGCACTTCGATGTGTTCGACCAGTACGAGCTGGTCTTCGCGTTCCTCGATGCGCATCCCGGGTTCGACCGGTGGCGGCCGGCGATGTTCGAGCGGATGAGCCATCACTTCCGGGTGATCGAGCGGAGTCCGGGCCGGCTGCCCGAGGACGCGCGGGCCGAGTTCCGTGCCCGGCGGGTGGAGGTGGAGCGCAGGTACCGTCCGGCGGGCTGGGTGGAGACCGGTGGCGGTGGTTCGGCCGCCCGGCGGGCCGCGCGGCGGCTGCCGGCGCCGTTGCGTGCCCTCGCGCGCCGGGTACGGCGGGTGCCGGGCCGGGTCAGGAAGGCGCTGCGGGCGTCGGTGCTGGCCGCGTACTACCGGGCGCAGCGTGTGCTGCCGGTGCGGAAGGACGTCGCGGTGTTCGCCGCCTACTGGAACGCGGACTACGCGTGCAACCCGGCGGCGGTCCACCGCAAGCTGCTGGAGCTGTCCCCGGAGACGAAGACGGTGTGGGTGCTGAAGCCGGACACTCGTAACCGTCCGCCCGAGGGCACGACCGTGGTCCGTCCGGGGTCGTTCGGGTTCTGGCGGGCGATGGCCCGGGGGAAGTACTTCGTCAACAACGTCAACTTCCCGACCGCCGTGGTGAAGCGGCCGGGCCAGGTCCACGTGCAGACGCACCACGGCACGCCGCTCAAGCGGATGGGTGTCGACCTGATCGAGTTCCCGGTGGGCCAGGGCACGTTGGAGATGACGTCGCTGATGGAGCGGGTGGACCGCTGGGACTACAGCGTCTCCTCCAACAGTTTCTCCACGGCTGTCTGGGACCGTGCCTATCCGGCCGAGTACACGTCCCTGGACTACGGCTATCCGCGTAACGACGTCCTGGTGAACGCCACCGAGGCGGACCGGGTACGGGTCCGTGAGGCGCTCGGTATCGCCCCCGGCACGACGGTCGTGCTGTACGCGCCGACGCACCGTGACTACCACGCGGCGCCGCGCCCGCTGCTGGACGTCGAGCACTTCGCGGAGCGACTGGGCGAGGAGTTCACGGTGCTGTCGCGGGTGCACTACTTCAACCTGGGGTCCGGCTCGGGCGCGCTCGCGGGGGCGGGTGTCGTGGACGTGAGCGGGCATCCGAGCGTGGAGGAGCTGTATCTGGCGGCGGACTGTCTGCTGACGGACTATTCGTCGCTGATGTTCGACTACGCGCTCCTGGACCGGCCGATCGTGGTCTACGCGAACGACTGGGAGGTCTACCGGGCCACGCGGGGCACGTACTTCGACATCCACGACGAGCCGCCGGGCCACGTGGTGGACACCGAGGGCGATCTCCTGGACGTCTTCCTGTCGGGCCGCTGGTGCGACGACACCTCGGCGAAGGCGCGGACGGAGTTCCGCAGGCTGTTCTGCGAGTTCGACGACGGCCGGGCCGCCGAGCGGGTGGTGCGGCGGGTCTTCCTGGGGCAGGAGGTGCCTCCGGTCGAGCTGCCGGAGGGCCGCCCGCGGCGGTCGGCGCGCGGCTGACGCGGGGCCGGCCCGGGACACGCCGAGGGGCCCTCTCGTATCGCATGGTGTCGCATGGTGTCGATACGGGAGGGCCCCTCGGTGTGTCGGGCTCGGTGCGTCCGGCTCGGCGTGTCGGGCTTCCGTACGGCGGGGGTCCGGCGTGTCGGGGGCTCCGTATGGCGGGTGCCGGCGTGTCATGTCGCGGGCCTCGCCGCCCGTGACATGACCGGCGTGTCGGCGCCCCTACCGCCCGGAAACCCGGCGTGTCGGGGACACCCCCGTGTCGGAACCCGGCGTGTCGGGGCGCCCCCTCCCGTCGGAAACCGGCGTGTCGGCACCTCCGACACGCCGGGCCCGGCGGGCAGGCCACCGGCAGGTCCGCACCCGGCCGCGCGCCCGCGCCCCGGTCAGAAGGGCTCGAAGCCGTCGTATTCGCGCTGGGAGTCGTCGCGGCGGGCCTCGCGTTCGCGGCGGCGCTGGGCGGCGGGGCGCGGGGCCTCGAAGCGGTGGTCCTCGCCGCGGCGGCCGAGCATCTCGGCGCCGGCGGTCACGGACGGTTCCCAGTCGAAGACGACCGCGTTCTCCTCGGGGCCGATGGCGACGCCGTCGCCGGGGCGGGCGCCGGCCTTGAGCAGCCGGTCCTCGACGCCGAGGCGGTTGAGCCGGTCGGCGAGGTAGCCGACGGCCTCGTCGTTGTTGAAGTCGGTCTGGCGGACCCAGCGTTCGGGCTTCTCGCCGCGTACCCGGAAGAGTCCGTCGTCCTCGCGGGTGACGGTGAAACCGGCGTCGTCGACGGCCTTGGGCCGGATGACGATGCGGGTGGACTCCTCGGCGGGGCGAGCGGCGCGGGATGCTGCCACCAGTTCGGCGAGGGCGAAGGAGAGTTCGCGCAGTCCGGTGCGGGCCACGGCGGACACCTCGAAGACGCGGTAGCCGCGGGACTCCAGGTCGGGCCGGACCATCTCGGCGAGGTCCTTGCCGTCGGGCACGTCGATCTTGTTGAGGACGACGATGCGGGGCCGGTCGTCCAGTCCGCCGTAGGCGCGCAGTTCCGCCTCGATGACGTCGAGGTCGCTGAGCGGGTCGCGGTCGGACTCCAGGGTGGCCGTGTCGAGGACGTGCACGAGGACGCTGCACCTCTCCACGTGGCGCAGGAACTCCAGGCCGAGGCCCCGGCCCTGGCTGGCGCCGGGGATCAGTCCGGGCACGTCGGCGATGGTGTAGACGGTGGCGCCGGCGGTCACCACGCCGAGGTTGGGGACGAGCGTGGTGAACGGGTAGTCGGCGATCTTCGGCTTGGCGGCGCTGAGCACGGAGATCAGGGAGGACTTGCCGGCGCTCGGGTAGCCGACGAGTGCCACGTCGGCGACGGTCTTCAGCTCCAGGTGGACGTCGCGGAGGTCTCCGGGCACGCCGAGCAGCGCAAAGCCGGGGGCCTTGCGGCGGGCGGAGGCCAGTGCGGCGTTGCCGAGGCCGCCCCGGCCGCCCTGGGCGGCGACGTAGGAGGTGCCGTGGCCGACGAGGTCGGCGAGGACGGTGCCGTCCGCGGCGAGGACGACGGTGCCGTCGGGGACGGGGAGGATCAGGTCCTGCCCGTCCTTGCCGGAGCGGTGCCCGCCTTCGCCGGGCTTGCCGTTGGTGGCCTTGCGGTGCGGGGAGTGGTGGTAGTCGAGGAGCGTGGTCACGGACTGGTCGACGGTGAGGACGACGTCGCCGCCCCGGCCGCCGTTGCCGCCGTCCGGGCCGCCCAGCGGCTTGAACTTCTCACGGTGGACGGAGGCACAGCCGTGGCCTCCGTTACCCGCGGCGACGTGCAGCTCGACGCGGTCCACGAAGGTGGTCATGGTGTGGTGCCTCCAGAGACGTACGGGGTGGGTGTAGCTGTAACGCGGAAAGGGCGGACCTGCTTCCCGTGCCGGGAAGTGAGGTCCGCCCTCGCCGCATCGCTCGGTACGGAAGCCGTGCCCTGGGAAGGGTCAGGCGACCGGAACGATGTTGACGACCTTGCGGCCGCGGCTGGTGCCGAACTGCACCGAGCCGGCCTGCAGCGCGAACAGGGTGTCGTCGCCGCCGCGGCCGACGCCCGCGCCCGGGTGGAAGTGGGTGCCGCGCTGACGGACCAGGATCTCACCAGCGTTGACGACCTGACCGCCGAAGCGCTTCACGCCGAGCCGCTGGGCATTGGAGTCGCGCCCGTTCCGGGTGGACGATGCGCCCTTCTTGTGTGCCATGAGTTCTCAGTCCCTTACTTCGCGGCGGCGGGGATCTCAGTGACCTTGATCGCCGTGTACTGCTGGCGGTGGCCCTGACGACGACGGTAGCCGGTCTTGTTCTTGTAGCGCAGAATGTCGATCTTCTGGCCCTTGTGGTGGTCCACGACCTCGGCCTGGACCTTGATGCCGGCCAGCACCCACGGGTCGCTGGTCACAGCGTCGCCGTCGACGACGAGCAGGGTCGAGAGCTCGACCGTGTCGCCGACCTTGGCGGTGGAAATCTTGTCAACCTCGACGATGTCGCCGACAGCAACCTTGTGCTGGCGGCCACCGCTGCGCACGATGGCGTACACGCGGATCTCACTCTCTCGCTCGGGAACGGCACCCCCGCAGTCCAGCCGCCCCGCGGCAGACGCGTACGGCCTCTCCCGGTCGCGGCCCGCGTCCGGGAGGAAAAGGGTTTACGGGGATGTGACGCGTCTGTCGACACGCCGACGCTCAAGATTACGGGCCCGCCGGACGGGGGTCAAACCGGCCCCGGCGGCCCGCCGACGGAGGCAATGCGCTCGGCGTATTCGGCGTACGCGCGGGCGATCCGCTCGGGCGGCAGGTCCAGGTGCTCCAGGATCGTGTACCGGCCGGGCCGGGTGCGCGGCGCGAAGGCGACGGCGCGGACGAACTCGTCGTCGCCGAGGCCCAGTTCCCGGGCGAGTACGGGCAGCCCGTGGCGGCGCAGGGTGCGGGCGATCAGCCGGGCGCGGCCGGTTTCGCCGCGCAGGTGGGTGGCGAAGGCCGCGGCCATGCCGACCTGCTCCCCGTGGCAGGCGGGGCGGCGCGGGTGGAGCAGGTCGAGGGCGTGGCCGATCTCGTGGCAGGCGCCGGAGGCGGGTCTGCTGTGGCCGGCGGTGGTCATGGCGATGCCGGAGAGCACCAGTCCCTCGGCGAGCACGGTGAGGAAGGCGTCGTCGTCGCAGTCGCCGGGGTGGCGCAGGACGCTTTCGCCGGCCTGGCGGGCGAGGGCGGCGGCGAGGCCGTCGACGCGTTCGCCGCGGACCCGGTGGGCGAGTTCCCAGTCGGCGACGGCGCTGAGGTTGGAGAGGGCGTCGCCGATGCCGGAGCGCACGTAGCGGGGCGGGGCCTGGCGGACCACGGCGAGGTCGACGAGGAGGGCGACGGGCGCGGGCACCCCGTAGGAGCCGTGTCCGGCGTCGTTGGCGAGGACGGAGACCGGGGAGCAGATCCCGTCGTGGGAGAGGCTGGTGGCGACGGTGACCATGGGCAGTCCGAGGCGGGCGGCGGCGAATTTGGCGCAGTCGATGACCCGGCCGCCGCCGATGCCGACGATGGCGTCGTGGTGGCCGGCGCGGGTGCGGTCGGCGAGGCGTACGGCGTCGTCGAGGCCGGCGCCGCCGGTCTCGAACCAGGCGGCGCCGGGCAGCGCGGGCGCGAGCCGGCGGCGCAGGGCGGTGCCGGAGCCGCCGCTGACGGCGACGGCGACCCGGCCGGAGGGGGCGATGCGCTGGTCGACGAGGAGGTCGGGGAGGTCGTCGAGGGCGCCGCGGCGGATGTGCACGGCGACCGGTGAGGGGATGAGCCGTGACAGGACCGGCACCGCGCCTCCGTCCCGGGGCGTCTCGCCCGCGTGCGGCGTCGGCCGGGCGCCGGCGCCAAAGGGGTCATCATGGCCGCTCGCGGGCGTGGGGGACCCCGTCCGGGTGCGGGGGTGGCCGGGAAGGCACGGGAAGTTGTCCGGGAAGGCGTGTGGCCCCGTCCTCGGGAGGACGGGGCCACACGGTGGTGCCTGCGGGGCGGGTCAGCCCTCGTCGGCGGTGGCGGTGACCGTGGCCGGTGCCTGGCTCTCGGCCGCCGCGGTCTTCTTGGCGGCCGTCTTCTTGGTGGTGGCCTTCTTGGTGGCGGTCTTGGCGGGCGTCGTCTTGGCGGCCGTGGTCTTGGCCGTCGTCGTCTTCGCCGCCTTCTTGGCCGTGGCCTTCTTCGCCGCGGTCTTCTTGGCCGCCGTCTTGGTGGCGGTCGTCTTCTTGGTGGCGGCCTTCTTCGCGGTGGCCTTCTTGGCCGTCTTGCGGGCCGCCGCCTTCTTGGCGGGCGGCGCCTCCTCGGCAGCGGGCTCCTCGGCCCCGGCGGCCTCCTCGGCCCCGGTGGCCTCCTCGGCAGCGGGCTCCGCGGGCTCGGCGGCGGCCTCGGGGGCCTCCGCAGGCTCGGCGGGGGCCTGGGCGGCCGGGGCCGCCGCCTCGGTCTCCGCCTCCGGGGTGGCGGCCGACGGGACGACCACGACGGCCGCCTCCTCGGACGCGGTGGAGGTGGTGGGCTTGCGCACCGCCCGGCGCCGCGGGCGGGCCGGGGCCGCGCTCTCGGCCGGCTCGGACGCCTCCGGGGCGGCCGGGGCAGCCTCCTCGGCGGGCTCGGCCGGGGCCTCGGACGCCGCGGGGGCCTCCTCCGGCTCGGCCGGGGCCTGCGGCGTCTCGGCGACGGTCACCACGGCGGCCTCGGACCCGGCGGGCGAACCGGCCGGCGCGGTGGCCTTCCGGGTGGCCCGGCGCCGGGTACGGCCCTTCGGGGCGGCCTCGGCGGCCGGAGCCTCGGGAGCCTCAGGGGCCTCGGGGGCGGGCGCCTCGACGACCGCGTCCTCGACGGCGGCCGGCTCGGCCAGCGCCTCGGCGGCGGGCTCCTGCCGGACGGGACGCTCCGCCTCCTCGGCGGCCGTGACGTCCTGCGCGGTCGGGCGCTCCGCCCGCGCCGCCGCCTCCCGGGCGGGGGTGCCCGCCGGGGCCGACGCGCGCCGGCTCGCCCGGCGCCGGCCACGACCGCGGGTCGCGGCGGCCTCCGCCTCGGCGGCGCTGTTGTACAGCTCCTCGTCCGCGCTGAAGTCGGGCGCCGGCAGGGCGACCGGTTCGGCCGCCTCGGCGGCCGGCTCGGCCTCGCTCTCCGCCTCCTGCTCCGCGGTCGGGCCGGTCTCGACGCCGGCCACGGCCTCGTGCTCGTGCGGCTGCTCGGCCGCCCCGGCACGGGCCCGCTTGCGGCGCTTGCCGCCGCCCGCGGCGGAGGGCTGGTCGAGGTGGACGATGACACCCCGGCCGTTGCAGTGGACGCAGGTCTCCGAGAAGGACTCCAGCAGGCCCTGGCCGACCCGCTTGCGGGTCATCTGCACCAGGCCCAGCGAGGTGACCTCGGCGACCTGGTGCTTGGTGCGGTCGCGGCCCAGGCACTCCAGCAGGCGCCGCAGCACCAGGTCCCGGTTGGACTCCAGCACCATGTCGATGAAGTCGATGACGATGATGCCGCCGAGGTCGCGCAGCCGGAGCTGGCGCACGATCTCCTCGGCCGCCTCCAGGTTGTTCCTGGTGACCGTCTCCTCCAGGTTGCCGCCCTGGCCGGTGAACTTGCCGGTGTTGACGTCGATGACGACCATCGCCTCGGTCCGGTCGATCACCAGCGAACCGCCGCTGGGCAGCCAGACCTTGCGGTCCAGCGCCTTGGCGAGCTGCTCGTCGATCCGGTACGTGGCGAAGACGTCGACCTCGGAGGTCCAGCGGGAGAGCCGCTCGGCGAGGTCCGGCGCGACGTGGGAGACGTATCCGTGGATGGTCTGCCAGGCTTCGTCGCCGCTGACGACGACCTTGGAGAAGTCCTCGTTGAAGATGTCCCGCACGACCCGGACGGTCATGTCCGGCTCGCCGTAGAGCAGCGTCGGGGCGTTGCCGCCCTTGGCCTTCTTGCGGATCTCCTCCCACTGCGCCTGGAGGCGTTCGACGTCGCGGCGCAGTTCGTCCTCGCTGGCGCCCTCGGCGGCGGTGCGCACGATGACGCCCGCGTCCTCGGGGACGATCCGCTTGAGGATCGACTTGAGGCGGGAGCGCTCGGTGTCGGGGAGCTTGCGGCTGATGCCGGTCATCGAGCCCTCGGGCACGTAGACCAGGTAGCGGCCGGGCAGGGAGACCTGGCTGGTGAGGCGGGCGCCCTTGTGGCCGATCGGGTCCTTGGTGACCTGCACGAGCACCGACTGCCCGGACTTCAGGGCGGACTCGATGCGGCGCGGGCCGCCGGACATGCCGAGCGCCTCGAAGTTGACCTCGCCGGCGTACAGGACGGCGTTGCGGCCCTTGCCGATGTCGATGAAGGCGGCCTCCATCGACGGCAGCACGTTCTGCACCTTGCCGAGGTAGACGTTGCCGACGTACGAGGTCGACTGCTCCTTGTTGACGTAGTGCTCGACGAGCACGTCGTCCTCCAGGACGCCGATCTGCGTGCGCTCGCCGTGCTGGCGGACGACCATGACGCGTTCGACGGCCTCGCGGCGGGCGAGGAACTCGGCCTCGGTGATGATCGGGACGCGGCGGCGGCCCTGCTCGCGGCCCTCCCGGCGGCGCTGCTTCTTGGCCTCCAGGCGGGTGGAGCCCTTGATGGACTGGACCTCGTCGGAGGGCTCGGTGGCCTTGCGGGGTTCGCGGACCTTGACGACGGTGCGCTCGGGGTCGTCGGCGGACGGCTCGGCCTCGCCGGAGGCGTCCCCGGCGCGGCGGCGACGGCGACGGCGGCGACGGCTGCTGCTGGAGCCGCCCCCGTGGTCGTTGTCGCCGGAGGCGTCGTCGTCCTCGGTGTCCTCTTCGGCCTGCTCGGCGCTGTCCTCGGCGTCCTCTTCGGCCTGCCGTTCGGCGGTGCGCCCGGTACCGGCGTCGGAGTCCGCGCCGTCCGCGCCCTCGCCGTCGGTGGTGTCGGTGCCGTCGGTGGTGTCGCCGTCGGCCGAGTCGCCGCGACGGCGGCGGCGTCCGCCCCGGCGACGGCGGCGGCGGGAGCCGGACTCCTCGCTGTCGTCGCCGTGGTCGCCGTGGTCGCCGTGGTCGTCGGTGTCTTCGTGGTCGTCGTGGTCGTCGCCGGTGTCGGCCTCGGCGTCGGTGCCGTGCGCGGGGCCGGTCTCGGCGGCGGGCGCGGTGGTGCGCTCCTCGGTGCTCTCCTCGGGGGCGGCGCCCCGGCGGCGGCGACGGCGGCGCGATCCGGCGGCCGGCTCCTCGGCGTGGTCCTCGGCCCGCTCGGGCGTCGTGGTGCCGGCGGCTTCGGCGGCGGCTTCCGCGGCGGCCCGCTCGGGCGTCTGGAAGCGCGGCTCGGCGAAGACGGGCGGCTGGAAGAGGGCGACGGCGGGGCGGGCCGGACGCTTCGGCGTGTCGGACTCCTCGGACCCGGAGGCGGAGGCGGAGCTGTGCGTGGGCGCGGCGAAACCGCCTGCGGCCTTACGGGTGGCGCGGCGGCGCGCGCGGCGCGGGGCGGCGTCCTCGGCGGGAGCGGCGGCCGGTGCGGTGGTCTCGGGGGCCTCGGCGGCGGGCGCGGGCGCGGCGGC
>NZ_JAGPNL010000013.1 GCF_018069565.1 Streptomyces tagetis
CGGTGGTTATAGCGTAGGGGAAACGCCCGGTTACATTCCGAACCCGGAAGCTAAGCTCTACAGCGCCGATGGTACTGCAGGGGGGACCCTGTGGGAGAGTAGGACGCCGCCGAACAAATATTGATGAGAGGGCCCACACCGAAAAGGTGTGGGCCCTTTCTTTTTTGGTGCATTACCGTGGCCCCCATGAGCAGCACCAGCAGCACCGAGCAGTACGTCGTCCGCGCCGTGCGCGCCGAGGAGTGGCCGGCCGTCAAGGCGCTGCGGCTGGTCGCGCTCCAGGACCCGGTGGCGCACCTCGCCTTTCTGGAGACGTACGACGAGGCCGTGGCCAGGCCGGACTCGTACTGGCAGGGGCGGACGGGCGGGGCTTCCGTGGGGTCGGGCGGCGCCCGCCAGTTCATCGTGGAGGGGCCGGACGGCGCCTGGGTCGGAAGCGTGACCATGCTCGTCGAGGAGGCCGGCACGACGGACTGGGCCGGATTCCCGGTCGAGCGGCGGCAGGGGCACCTCGTGGGTGTCTATGTGCGGCCCGAGCACCGCGGTTGCGGGCTGACCGAGGTACTGGTCGACGAGGCCCTGGAGTGGGCCTGGGGCGTCGGCGTGGAGCGGGTGCGGCTGATCGTGCACGAGGACAACGGGCGGGCGCTGCGCTTCTACCGCAGGATCGGGTTCCAGCCGAGCGGGGTCAGCGTGCCGCTGACGGCCGGCTCGGCCGAGTCCGAAGTGGAGGAAATGGAGGAAGTGGAGGAAGTGGAGTACGTCCTCGAACGTCCCTGAGCGCCGTGGAGACGGCCTGGTCAGGCCGGAAGTTCGGCGTGCGGCCAGCGGGCGCGGGCCTGTTCACGGGAGCGGAGCAGGGCCAGCGTGGGCAGTCCCTGACCGGCTCCGGTGGCCAGCAGCTCCGGGAGCTGGGGGAGCGGGGCGACGGCGGCGACATCGTCCAGGACGAGGGTCATTGGTGGGTCGAGGCGACCGGAGGATGACCGTTCGGCCATGCGCCGGCCGCGCTCGACCACGCTGGAGACGAGCGCCGTGAGCAGGGGCATGGCGCCCGGAGTGGTGCGGGGGTCCTCCAGGGACTCCCCCACCGCGTAAAGGCTTCCCCCTTCGTGCGGAAAGGAATCCAAGGCGAGCGCATCACTTCGGTGGGGAGTGCACGCCTCGCGGATGTTCACCGTCGAGAGTGCGGCCAGCGCCCGCGTGGTGAGCTGCTGGGCCATGTCCCGGCGCTCCGGATGGGCCGTCAGGGCCGCCTCCAGCTCGCCCGCGGACCCCGGCGCCGCCTTCGGGTGGGTCCGGAGGACGCGGACCGCGTCCTGGACCTGGCCGCCCTGGGACCAGCGGTGCACATGGCGCAGGGTGCGGCCGTCGACGGCGGCGGCGTGCAGGTAGCTGCGCAGCAGTGTCGCCGCGGTGTCGCCGAGGGCCTGGTCGAGCCGGGCGGTGGGCCGTACCGGGGCCAGCAGTGCGGCGGCCCGTGCCACGGCGGTGTCGCGGTCCTCGCACCCCGCCGTGGGCGACCAGTGCAGGCGGGCCGGGGTGTCGCAGAGGTGGGCGGGGTCGTAGAGCAGGACCGGGCCCAGCTTGGCGCGGGCGTCCTTCGTGTCCTGCCAGAGGCCGGGGTGCGAGGTGACGACGATGACGGCGCCCTCGGCCTCCCGCACGGCCCGCGCCGCCAGGGAACGCCGCTCCTCCCGCGAGCCCAGCAGCACCTTCCCCCAGCCGCCCGTGCGCGCGGCGGTGGTGAAGACGGGCGCTGCGCCCCCGAGGGCCGGGAACTCCGGCGTCGTACGGTCCGCCGGGGGCGTCTCCGCGGCCTCGTGGACGGGGGCCGGCCTCGGGGCCGGGACCTCGTGGCGGGGCGCGGGCTCCGTCGGCACGGGCGGTGCCTCGACGGGGTGGGCCTCCTCGGCCGGGTACGCGGTGCGGCGGCGTTGCCGTACCGCCTTCCAGCGGGCCAGCGTGCCCATCACGAACACGGCCAGCACCACCAGCACCATCAACTGGCCGATGAACAGCCCCCAGAACAGGCCGTAGCCGGAGAGGCCGGCCGCCGGGGCGTCCGGCCAGGCGCCGGGGATGTCGTGCGGTTCGGTGATCAGGGCGCGCATCGCCCGCGGCGTGCCCGTGAAGGTGACGCCGTCCGGCCAGGCCCCGTGCGCGAACAGCGCGGCCACTCCGGTCGCCGTCCACACCAGCACCGTCATGCCGAGCAGGAAGGCGAGGACGCCGACCAGCAGACCGTCGGGGACGCCGCCCCGGTGGTCGGGCCGGCCCTCGCGGCGGTCGTCAGGTCTCATGCGGCCTCCCGCTTCGCTCCGTCTACGCCACCGTCGAGGAGTCGCCCAGGTGGTGTTCCATGAAGGCCGCCGCCCGCTCCTCCGCCTCCAGCTCGGCCGCCCGCAGTGCCTCGTCCGCGAGTTCGTCGGAGGACTCGGTCATCGCGCGGTCGGTGAAGACGAGGGGGCGCTCGGTCTCGGTGATCAGGTGTTTGACCACCTGGACGTTGCCGTTGACGTCCCACACGGCGATGCCGGGGGTGAGGGAGGGGATGATCTCCACCGCCCACCGGGGCAGCCCCAGCACCCGTCCGGTCGCGCGGGCCTCGTCGGCCTTCTGCGCGTAGACGGTGCGGGTCGAGGCCATCTTGAGGATCGCCGCGGCCTCCTTCGCCGCCGCCCCGTCGACGACGTCGGAGAGGTGGTGCACCACCGCCACGAAGGAGAGGCCGAGCCGGCGGCCGAACTTCAGCAGCCGCTGGAACAACTGGGCCACGAAGGGGCTGTTGATGATGTGCCACGCCTCCTCGACCAGGAAGATGCGCTTCTTGCGGTCGGGGCGGATCCAGGTGTGCTCCAGCCAGACGCCGACGATGGCCATGAGGATCGGCATGGCGATCGAGTTGCGGTCGATGTGAGAGAGGTCGAAGACGATCAGCGGCGCGTCCAGGTCGATGCCGACCGTCGTCGGCCCGTCGAACATGCCCCGCAGGTCGCCGTCGACCAGCCGGTCCAGTACCAGCGCCACGTCCAGACCCCAGGCCCGTACGTCGTCTATGTCGACGTTCATCGCCTCCGCGGACTCCGGCTCGGGGTGGCGGAGCTGCTCGACGATGTCGGTGAGGACGGGCTGGCGGTCGACGATGGTCTCGTTGACGTAGGCGTGCGCGACCTTGAGGGCGAAGCCGGACCGTTCGTCGAGGCCGTGGCCCATGGCCACCTCGATGATGGTGCGCAAGAGGGCGAGCTGGCCGGTCGTGGTGATCGACGGGTCCAGGGGGTTGAGGCGGATGCCGTGGTCCAGGGCGGCCCGCGGGTCCAGCCGGATGGGCGTGATGCCCAGCTCCTCGGCGATCAGGTTCCACTCGCCGACGCCGTCCTCGCCCTGGGCGTCCAGGACGACGACCTGGCGGTCGCGGAAGCGGAGCTGGCGCAGGACGTACGTCTTCTCCAGTGCCGACTTGCCGTTGCCGGACTCGCCGAGGACCAGCCAGTGCGGGGCGGGGAGCTGCTGTCCGTAGAGCTGGAAGGGGTCGTAGATGTAGCCCTTGCCGGAGTACACCTCGCGGCCGATGATCACGCCGGAGTCGCCGAGGCCGGGGGCGGCCGTCGGCAGGTAGACGGCCTGGGCCTGGCCGGTGGAGGTGCGCACCGGGAGGCGGGTCGTCTCCACCTTCCCGAACAGGAACGACGTGAAGGCGTCGGTGAGGACGGACATCGGGTCCCGCATCAGGCTCAGCCCCTACCTTCGGATGCCGGTGGCGAACGGAAGTGTGTTCACGAAGGCGCGGTGGTGCTCGCGGTCGCACCACTCCAGCTTCAGGTACGACTTTCCGGCCGAGGCCCGGATGGTCCGCTTGTCGCGGGCCAGCGCCTCGGGGGAGCGTGAGGAGACGGTGATGTAGCCGACGAGGTTGACGCCGGCCGCGCCGCTGGCGAGGTCCTCGCCGCGCTGGTCGAGCCGGCTGTGGGCGGCGATGTCGCGGGGGTCGACGGTGCGGTTCATCTTGGCGGCGCGGGACGCCTCGGCCTCGTCGTTGGTCTTCTCGGTGAGCATGCGCTCGATGGCGACCTCGGTGGGTTCGAGGTCCATGGTGACGGCGACGGTGCGGATGACGTCCGGGGTGTGGACGAGCAGCGGCGCGAGGAAGTTCACGCCGACCGGGGTCATGGGCCACTCCTTGACCCAGGCGGTGGCGTGGCACCAGGGGGCGCGGGTGGAGGACTCGCGGGTCTTGGCCTGGAGGTAGGTGGGCTCCATGGCGTCCAGCTCGGCCGGCCAGGCGTTGCGCTTGGTCATCGCCTGGATGTGGTCGATGGGGTGGTCCGGGTCGTACATGGAGTGGATGAGGGAGGCGAGCCGGCCCTGTCCGAGGGGCTGGCGGACCCGGATGTCGGCCTCCTGGAGGCGGGAGCAGATGTCGGTCAGCTCGCGGGCCATGACGACGGCGAGGCCGGCGTCGCGGTCGACCTTGCGGCCGTTGTGCGGGCGGGCGGCGCGGGCCATGGCGTGGGCCTCGGCGGCGAGTTCGCGCGAGTAGTGCATACAGGCGACGAGGTAGGCGCGGTGCTGCTCGCTGCTGGTGGAGACCATGGACTGGAGCTGGTCGTAGGACTGGCGCAGCCAGACGGCGGCCTTGTCGTCGCCGCGCAGGGTGACGTCCTTGGCGTGGGCGTCGGGGTCGGCGGGGAGGGTGCGGGCGAGCATCTGGAGGCGGGTGACGAAGCCGTCGCCGTTGGCCACGTGCTTGAGCAGGGTGCCGAAGCGGTCGACGAGGGCTTCCTGGTCCTCGGAGTCGCGCAGGCCGACGCCGGGGCCCTCGATCTCGATGGCGGCGGTGACGGTGCGGCGGTCGGCGTGGAGCAGGACGGCGATCTCGTCGGGCCCGAAGGGGGCGGCCAGCCAGGAGATGCGGCCGATGCCGGGCGGCGGGCCGATCTCGACCTCGCGCCCGTCGAGCCGGGTGCCGGCCTCGACGACGCCGGAGCGGTAGGCGGTGCCCTGGCGCAGGGTCCGCTTGTAGCTGCGGTTGATCTCGAACCACTTGTAGAAGGTGCGGTGCTTGTACGGGACGTAGACCGCGGCGAGCGCGAGCATGGGGAAGCCCGTGAGCAGCACGATGCGCAGGGACAGGACGGGGACGAGGAGTCCGGACATCATGCCGAGGAAGGCGCCCGCGATGATGAGGGCGATCTCTCCGGTCTCGCGGTTGCGTCCGACGATCGCGTTCGGCCGGGCGCGGCCGATCAGATACGTCCGGCGGGGCGTGACCGGATGGGCCAGATGGGAATCGGTCGTCAACGCCCTTCACCTCCCGTGCTCTTGTTGCTGGTGCGGGTGCTGCTGGCGTGGGGCGTGTTGACGGGGCTGCCGGCGCGGGGCGCGGGGGCGGCGGAGGGGGCGGGGCCGCCGCCGGCGGGGCGGGAGCTGTGCGCGGCGACTCCGCCGGAGGCGGGGTTGGCGGGGCGGGGGGCGGCGGAGGACTGGCCGCCGTCACCGCCCTGGCGGGTGCTGTGGGTCCGGATGCCCTGGGCGACGAGGTTGGCCGGGGAGCTGATCACGGCGGCGGCCTTGTTCTCGGCGCCGCGCATGAGGCGGTTGTCGCGGGAGCCGGCGATCTCGTCGCCGAAGCCGGGGACGAAGCGGTAGATCATCGCGGAGGCGAAGATGGCGAGCAGGATGATCGCCAGGCCGGAGACGACGGCGGAGAAGGCGTTGGGGCCGTCGTCGGCGGAGAGGGCGCCGGCCAGGCCCAGGACGATGACGATGACCGGCTTGACCAGGATCACGGCGATCATGACGCCGGCCCAGCGGCGGACGTGGCCCCACAGGTTCTTGTCGACCAGGCCGGCGTAGACGACGGTGCCGAGGAGGGCGCCGACGTAGAGGAGGGCGGCGCGGATGACGAGTTCGAGCCAGAGGACGCCGGCGGCGAGGATGGAGACGAGGGAGACGACGATCAGCATGATCGGTCCGCCGCCGATGTCGTTGCCCTTCTCCAGGGCGCCGGAGAAGGTGCCGAAGAAGGTGTCCGTCTGGTCGCCGGTGGCCTTCGCGAGGACGTCGGTCACGCCGTCGGTCGCGGAGACGACGGTGTAGAGGATCAGGGGGGTGAAGGCGGAGGCGAGGACGGTGAGCCAGAGGAAGCCGACGGCCTCGGAGAGGGCGGTGCTGAGCGGGACGCCGCGGACGGCGCGCTTGGCGACGGCCAGGAGCCACAGCAGGAGCGTCAGGATCGTCGAGGCGGCGAAGACGACGGCGTACTGCTGGAGGAACCTGGGGTTGGTGAAGTCGACGGTGGCGGTCTCGCGGACGGCGTCGCTGAGCTTGCCGACGGTCCAGGAGGCGGCGTCGGCGCAGCCCTGGGCGAGGGAGGCGAGGGGGTCGAGGGCGGAGACGGGGGTGTCGGGGCCGGAGCCGCCTCGACGGGAGCCGCCGCGTTCGCAGTAGTCCTTGGCGGGGCCGTGGATCAGATCACAGGGGTTGTCGCTGGTGGTGGGCGACGGGGTGGGGTCGGCGAAGGCCCGGCCGGCGAAGAGCACCAGCGCTGTCTGTGCCACCGTGACCGCACCGGCCAGCTTGAGTACGTGGCGGTTAGCGCGCATAGGTGAGCCCTCCGTACCCCTGGATGGCCTCCGCCATCTCGCCCGAACTGGAGGCCCTGTCGTCCCCCGGAATCGGGGCAGGGCCTTCCTGCTGAGAGTGCGTCACGATCTTCCAGTCGCCCTCGGTCCACCGCAGCTCCATGGTGATGGTGAACCAGCCGCTGGTGACGGGTGTCGTGGATTTCTCCCCGGCGAGACCGAGGAGCCCGTTGCACCAGACTTCGACGGTCGCGCTGTCGGCGGAGCCCTTGGCGAATTTGGTGCCGATCGGAGTCGTGCGGGACACGAAGGTGTAGCCCTTCGGCGTGGACCCGTCTTCCCCGAGACCGACGCTCTTGTTGAAGTCCGGGCTGTACGCCTTGTCCAGGGCGGCCGAGAACTCGGCCACTCTCGACGGCACGATGACGGTCTGCAGGATGCCGTCGCGCTTGGACTTGTCGAACATCTCCGCCGAGCCCAGGGCGACGGAGTAGTTCGCCGCCGCGCTCTGGGCCCCCTGTTGGGTGTGGGGGTGGCCCGTGGGGATGCCGTGGGTGGTGGTGTCGACGGGGCGTTCGCCGGTGGGGGAGGTCGGGGAGGTGCGGGGCTTGTCGCCGGAGGCGCCGTCGCGGGGGGCGGAGTCGCCGCCTCCACGGTTCGCGAAGGCGATCGCGGCGATGAGGAGGACGACGACGCCGACGACCGTGACCAGGCTGCGCGAGGACGAGCGGCCCCCGCGGCGTGGGCCCGGGTACCCCTCGGGGCCGCTGTCGGGCAGCCGTGTGCGCGTCTGACCTGTGCCGCCGTAGCCGCCGGAGGTCTGCTGGTCGTCTCCGAGACTCATGCCGCGTACGCCCCCTCGACGTCGTGCGGGAACACCTCGTACTCCGTGCCGTAGAAGTATGACGGTAGCCGTGCTGGTTCCCGCTCGGGCGCGGTGTGGTGACTCGGCATCAGGGAAACGCAACCTCGGTCGGTGGGCACGGCGGGCGGGTGGGTGGAGGGGGACCGGGCGTGCCCGGAGGGGCCGGTGGGGCGGGCCCGGTTACACGGCCATGCCGTACACGATGGTGAAGAGCGTGCCGAGCGAGCCGATGATGAACACGCCCGTGAGCCCGGCGACGATGAGGCCCTTGCCCTGTTCCGCGCTGAAGGTGTCGCGGAGCGCGGTGGCGCCGATGCGCTGCTTGGCGGCGCCCCAGATGGCGATGCCGAGGCAGAGGAGGATGGCGACCGCCATGACCACCTCGATCATGACCTTGGCCTCGTTGCCCAGGCTGCCGAAGGGGCCCCAGTCCGGAGCGATCCCGCCGATGATGGTGTTGATGTCTCCCTTGTCGGCCGCAAAGAGCATGTAAGTCACCGCCCCTGTTGGGTAGTTCCGCACCCTCTGCGGTGTGCAGAGGTCAGACCTCATTGTCGCCGACGATGGCGCCGTCGCATGTCGACTTGGCGTCATTGCCTGGCTGGTTTCGTGAGAACAGCTTGCCATCGCCCCGCGCCGGCGCGCTCGCGGCAGGCGTGGGACGGTGTCCGGGATGTCGTATCGTCACTCTGTGTATCACGGCAGGTCACGCCGGGCAACGAGGAGGGTGCGGAACCTGTCGTGTGGTTCGGTCGTTAGGCCCTTCTACGCGTCCGTCGGCGGCTCCTGACGGATGGTCGGGCGGGGCGGCGGTGGCGCCCCTACACTGACGTGGGCGGCGTACTCCTGGACGGCGAGGGGTGGTTGAGGGTGCGTAAGGCGTGGGTCCTGGCGACCGTGGTCCTGGGGGCCGGCCTCTCCTTCGTGATGCTGCTCGTCGTGGGCGTCTACGTGGTCGCCGGGAACCTGGCGGGCGGGGTGGCCGGGGGGACCAAGCGGCTCGCCAAGGGGACGGTTCCGGCCGCGTACCAGGAGCTGGTGCAGACCTGGGGCAACCTCTGCGACGCCATCAACCCGGCGCTGCTGGCCGCCCAGCTCTACCAGGAGAGCGGCTTCGACCCGAAGGCGCAGAGCCCGGCGGCGGCGCAGGGGATCGCGCAGTTCATCCCCGGCACCTGGGCGGCGCACGGCATCGACGGGAACGGTGACGGGGTCCGGGACGTGTGGGACCCGCGGGACGCGATCCCCTCGGCCGCCTCGTACGACTGCCAGTTGGCCTCGTACGTGAAGAGCGTGCCCGGGGACCCGACCGAGAACATGCTGGCGTCCTACAACGCGGGCCCGGACGCGGTGATCCGGTACCAGGGCGTGCCGCCCTACAAGGAGACCCGGAACTACGTCAAGGTGATCCGGTCGCTGGAGGAGAGCTTCGCCCAGCCAGTCAGCCGGGTCGCCCCCTCCCGGCAGGCCGCCGGCGCCATCGCCTACGCGCAGAAGAAGCTCGGCACGCCGTATCTCTGGGGCGGCAACGGCACCGCGGACCAGGGCGGGCGCTTCGACTGCTCGGGGCTGACCAAGGCGGCCTACGAGAGCGTCGGCATCACGCTGCCCCGGGTGGCGAACGACCAGTACAACGCGGGTCCGCATCCGGGGCGGGACGAGCTGCTCCCGGGCGATCTGGTCTTCTTCTCGGACGACCTGACCGATTCGCGGGCCATCCGGCACGTGGGGATCTACGTGGGTGGCGGGTACATGATCGACGCGCCGCGGCCCGGTGCGGTGATCCGGTTCGACCCGGTCGACACCCCCGACTACTTCGGCGCCACGCGGGTGACCGAGGATGGCGCGAACGCGCTCCCCACGACCGTGTGAACCGAGCGTGAAACCCTGCCCTGAGCTGCGACGATCTATCTCTCTTCGATAACGTCTGAGTGATCGTTCGGTGGAGTGTGGAACGTATGGGCGGGGACCGTGCGTTCCTGTGTGCGTAGAGCGTGATCTACGACCACGGGGGTGGCAGGAGAGACGCGCGCACCGCGCGTCGGAGGACGGGACGAAGGGGCCGCAGCGCCATGGCTGGACTCGCCGAATCCGGGTCGAACCCCGACGTCGAGCTGCTCTACGACATCAATGGCCTGGCCAAGGACGCGCCGCACTGGTTCGACCGGGTCATGGAGTTCGTAGGCGAGTACGGGGTGGTGTTCGCCCTCCTGCTGCTGGTGGTGTGGTGCTGGTGGTCGGTGCGCCGGCGGGGCGGCGAGGACGCGGCCTCCTCGGTGGCCGCGCTGGTGTGGGCGCCGCTCGCGGCGGGCGTGGCGGTCCTGGTCAACGTGCCGATACGGGGTTTCGTCGAGCGCCCCCGGCCGTTCTTCGACCACCAGGGGCTGGAGGTGCTCGTCGCGGGCAAGACCGACTACTCCTTCGTCAGCGATCACGCGACGCTGGTCATGGCGATGGGCGTCGCCCTGTTCGTGGCCGACCGCCGCTTCGGTGTCGCGGGGATCGTGCTGGCGCTGTTCGGCGGGTTCTGCCGGGTCTACATGGGGGTGCACTACCCGACCGACGTCGTGGGCGGCTTCGCCCTCGGTACGGCGGTCGCGCTGCTGCTGTCGCCGGTGGCCATGGCCCTGCTGACGCCGCTGACCCGGGCCGTCGAGCGTTCCCCGCGACTGGGCGGGCTGGTCAGCGCGCGGGGGCGGGCCGCCGGGCAGGACGCGGTGATCCCGGGGGCGCGCAAGGAGAGCCCCGGCAGCGAGGAACGCGGTCTGGCCGCCTGACGGGGGCGGGTGACGCCCGGTCAGGGGCGGACGGCCGCCGGGCCGGGGGCGCCGGTCACACCGCGCCCCGGCCGCGCCCCGCGCCGCCCCGCCCCGGTCACACCTCGCCCCGGTCACATCCGGCGCCGGTCACACCCGGCCCCGGCACGGTTAGAGCCCCTGCGGTGAGGTGAAGACGCGGTCCGGGTCGTAGCGGTCCTTCAGGGCGGTCAGGCGGGGCGCGGCGTCGCCGTAGTAGGCCGTCCGCCAGTCCTTCAGCTCCGGGTCGGTGTAGTTCTGGTAGGCGGCGCCCGAGGCGTACGGGCGCATGGCCCCGTGCACCGAGGCGAGCCAGTTGCGGGACGCCGCGCCGTCGCCGCCCGCCGGCCAGGAGGCGAGGTACTGGGCCAGCGTCCGGGAGCGGCGGTGCACGAAGGCGGTGGCCGTCGGCGCGACGCGGTTGACCGCGCCGCCGAGCGCGGTGAACGAGACGCTGCCGGCGCCGCCGGACACCGTACGGAGCCGGTCCAGCAGGGCCGTGACGCCGGCCGCCGGGATGTCGCGGTCGAAGAAGTCCGAGCGGGCGGCGTACGTCTCGCGGGCGAGGCCGCCCTCGGGGGCGCGGCCGGGGGTGGACCCGGAGAGGTGGCAGCGGGCGTCGGTGGGGAAGGACGAGCAGCCCGCGTACACCTCCATGGCCTCCCGGTAGCTGCGGCGCTTGAAGGAGACGTGGCTCGCGGAGGCGCCGGTCTGCGCGGCGAGCCGGTCGACGGCGTTCTGGAGGTCGCCGAGGGTGCCGAGGGAGAAGGCGGCCAGGGAGACGGCCGGGCCACGTCCCGCGACGGCCTCCAGGTGCAGGGAGGACCAGATCTCGTCGGGCTGGTCGGGCCCCCACCGCTGCCAGGCGGCGACCAGCCGGCCCGCCCGTGACCAGGGCCAGGTCAGGTACGCGGAGACCGCCTGCGGGGCCGGACGGGTGCGGAAGCGCAGCTCGGTGACGACGCCGAAGGTGCCGTTGCCCGCTCCGCGCAGCGCCCAGAACAGGTCCGGGTTCTCGGTGGCGTCGGCGGTGAGCCGCCGTCCGTCGGCGGTGATCAGGGTGGCGCCGGTGAGGTGGTCGCAGGTCAGTCCGTAGGCGCGGGAGACGACGCCGTGGCCGCCGCCGAGGACGAGCCCGGAGATGCCGACGGTGGGGCACGACCCGGCCGGGAGGGTGGTGCCCCGGGCGGCGAGGGCGCGGTAGACGTCGATCAGCTTGGCGCCGGCGCCGATCACCGCCTCGTCGCCGCTCGCCCGGACGCGGTCGAGGGCGGAGACGTCGATGATCAGGCGGCCGTCGCCGGAGGACCAGCCGGCGTAGGAGTGGCCGCCGCTGCGCAGGGCGACGGGGACGCCGTGGGCGCGGGCGTGGCCGAGGGCGGTGCGGACGTCCTCGGGGTGCGCGGGGTAGGCCACGGCGGCGGGGCGCAGGGTGTCGAAGCGGGTGTTGTAGAGCTGGCGGGCGGTGGTCCAGCTCCGGTCGCCGGGGCGTACGAGGGTGCCGTCGAGGGAGGCGGCGAGCGCGTTCCAGTCGGCGGGGGTCGGTGCGCCGCCGGGGGCGGGGACGGAGCCGCGGGCCTGCGGGGGCGAGGAGGACGGCGGGCGCGCGGGTTCGCGCGGGCCGCTCTGGTCGTCCGGGACGGTGCCGGCGCAGCCGGCCGTCGTCGCGGTGAGCGCCGCGGCGGCCGTGCCGCCGAGGAACGTGCGCCGGTCCATGTCCGCCTCCGCCTCACGTGGGGTCGTCAGGCAAGACGGGACACGCGGGGGCGGGGGTTCCCTCGGCGGTGTCGGCCGTGCGGGTGAAGAAGGCGGACGGAAGGTGCCGGATCAGCCCGGGGCGTGGGTGTGGGCGTCCGTGCGGGCCTGCGATCTGGCCCGGCGGGCCGGGCCCTGCCAGCCGCAGGTGCAGCGGGCCCGGCAGAACGACCCCCGTTCGGCGGTCGACGTGCGGTGTTCCGGGGTGTCCCGGCGGATCTCCGTACCGTCCTGCTGTGCCACGGGCGCAACGTTACCGGCGCCGCCCGCCCGTCGTTAACCGGGCGGCAGGGGGCCGGGACGGACGGCACGGACGGGGGCAGGGAAGGCGATGGCAGGGCGGCGGGAGCGGTGGGGCGGCAGGGCGGGCGGCGGGGTCCTCGCCGGGAGCGTGGTCCTCGGCGCCTGTCTGGGCGGCGGCGCGTGCTCCGGCCAGGGGGCCGCCGTGCGGGACGCCGCCGCGGGCGATCCGGTCGCCGTGCTCCACGGCGCCGCCGACCGGCTGGTCGCCGCGGGCAGCTCCAAGGCGCGTACGGCGATGGAGATGGCGAGCGGCGGGACCCGGGTGACCATCCGCGGCGAGGGTGTCTACGACTTCCGGGAGCGGCGCGGGAGCCTCAAGGTGCTGCTGCCGGCCGACGCGGCGGGCAACCGGGACCACCGGCCGATCACCGAACTGCTCACCCCGGGCGCCCTGTTCATGAAGAACCGGGGCGCGGGCGTGCCCGACGACAAGTGGGTGCGGGTGGAGACCGCCACGCTCTCCGACGGCAATCTGGTCACCGGCGGCGCCACCGACCCCTTCACCGCCGCCGAGGTGCTGCGCGGGACGCGGACGGCTGCGTACGTGGGGCGCACCGAGGTCGCGGGCACCGCCGTGCGGCACTACCGGGGGACCGCCGACCTCGCCCGCGCCGCCCGGGACGCGACCCCGGACAACCGGGAGAAGCTGGCCGCCGCGGCCGAGGGGTTCGCCACCGCGGAGGTGCCCTTCGACGTCTACCTCGACGACGAGGGCCGCATCCGCAAGCTCCGGCACCGCTTCAGCTTCGTCAACGGGCAGTACGAGGGAACGGTGGCGGTCTCCTCCACGACGCTGCTCTACGACTTCGGCACCGAGGTCCGGGTGCGGCTGCCGGCCGAGGGCGACATCTACGCGGGCCGTATCGCCGAGGGACCGGCCGGTAAGGACTAGCCCTTCCGTGCCATGCGCGCTGCGTAGCCGCTGCCTACTCTAGGAAGTCGGCTACGGCAGGGACGAGGTGACGGGTGTGGCTCCGGTCGGCGGGACGGCGATTCAGGACCACGTGGCCCTCGCCGAGATCGAGCTGTGCGGGGAGCTGATCATCGCGGCCTCCGCCGCCCGGGGGCGGCTGAGCCTGGAGAGCATCGACGAGGTGCTGAAGGTGGCCGAGGAGCGGCGCACCGCCGACCGGTAGCGCCGTCCCTGAAAGCTGAGAGCTGAGAGCTGAGAGCTGAGGGCCCTGGTCCGCTCCCCGGTGTCAGGTGCGCAGCAGGCGGCCGATGGCCTTGGTGGCCTCCTCGACCTTCGCGTCGATCTCCGCGCCGCCCTTGAGGGCCGCGTCGGCGACGCAGTGGCGCAGGTGCTCCTCCAGCAGTTGCAGGGCGAAGGACTGGAGGGCCTTGGTGGAGGCGGAGACCTGGGTGAGTATGTCGATGCAGTAGACGTCCTCGTCGACCATGCGCTGGAGGCCGCGGATCTGGCCCTCGATCCGGCGCAGGCGTTTGAGGTGCTGGTCCTTCTGGTGGTGGTACCCGTGCACACCGCGGTCGTGGTCGGTCACGGGGACGTCCGCCACCGGGTCGGTGCCCTGGGCGGTCCGGGCGTTCCGTGTGTCCTGGGTGTCCTGGGTGTCCTGGGTGTCCTGGGTGTCCTGGGCGCCGACGGCGGCGGTGGAGGGCGCACCCGCGCCGGCCTCGGTGGTCGTCATCGCGTCCTCCTGGTGGACAGATTGCGGACATATACCCCTAGCGGGTATATGGTAACGAACTTCGCCGCGCACGGGCTCCTTGGCCGAATCTTGACCCGTTTTTTGGTGGTTCACGGGCGTTTCTTGGGTAGCGCATGGCCGACGCGGTGTGTCGGGACCGGGCCGGTTGGCCCCGGGATGCCCCCCTGCTCGCCACGGTGTCCGATGGGCGACACTGGGGGACGGCCCGTTAGCCGTGGCCGGTTGATGCGCCTAGCATCAGCCTGACCGAATTCCATGCACCCCGAGGACCCCACGTGCGCTTTCGTCTGACCCCCAGGGAGACGAGCTTCTACGACATGTTCGCCGCGTCCGCGGACAACATCGTCACGGGCTCCAAGCTCCTGATGGAACTGCTCGGGGCGGACGGTCCCGCCCGAGCCGAGATCGCAGAGCGTATGCGGGCCGCCGAACACGCGGGTGACGACGCGACGCACGCGATCTTCCACCAGCTCAACTCCTCGTTCATCACGCCCTTCGACCGCGAGGACATCTACTCCCTCGCCTCCTCGCTCGACGACATCATGGACTTCATGGAGGAGGCCGTCGACCTGGTCGTCCTCTACAACGTGGAGGAGCTGCCCAAGGGGGTCGAGCAGCAGATCGAGGTGCTGGCGCGGGCCGCCGAGCTGACCGCCGAGGCCATGCCGAACCTGCGGACCATGGACAACCTCACCGAGTACTGGATCGAGGTCAACCGGCTGGAGAACCAGGCCGACCAGATCCACCGCAAGCTCCTCGCCCACCTCTTCAACGGCACCTACGACGCCATCGAGGTGCTGAAGCTCAAGCAGATCGTGGATGTGCTGGAAGAGGCGGCCGACGCCTTCGAGCACGTGGCGAACACGGTGGAGACCATCGCGGTCAAGGAGTCCTGACCCCTTCATGGACACCTTCGCTCTGGTCGTGACCATCGGGGTCGCGCTCTTCTTCACGTACACCAACGGATTCCACGACTCGGCGAACGCGATCGCGACGTCGGTGTCGACGCGGGCGCTGACCCCCCGGGCCGCGCTCGCCATGGCCGCGGTCATGAACATGGCCGGGGCCTTCCTCGGTTCCGGGGTCGCCAAGACCGTCAGCGAGGGCCTGATCGAGACCCCCGAGGGGTCCAAAGGGATGGGCATCCTCTTCGCCGCGCTGATCGGCGCGATCGTCTGGAACCTGGTCACCTGGTACTTCGGTCTCCCCTCGTCCTCCTCGCACGCGCTCTTCGGCGGCATGGTCGGCGCGGCCCTGGCCGGGGGCACCACGGTCTACTGGCACGGGGTGCTGGACAAGATCGTGCTGCCCATGTTCATCTCCCCGGTCGTCGGCCTGATCGTCGGCTACCTGGTGATGACCGCCATCATGTGGATCTTCCGGCGGGCCAACCCGCACAAGGCCAAGCGCGGTTTCCGCATAGCCCAGACGGTGTCGGCGGCCGGCATGGCACTGGGCCACGGCCTCCAGGACGCCCAGAAGACGATGGGCATCGTCGTGATGGCCCTGGTCATCGCCGATGTCGAGGACGCCGGCGACCCGATCCCGGTCTGGGTCAAGATCGCCTGCGCGCTGATGCTGTCGCTCGGGACCTACGCGGGCGGCTGGCGCATCATGCGCACCCTGGGCCGCAAGATCATCGAGCTGGACCCGCCGCAGGGGTTCGCGGCGGAGACGACCGGCGCGTCGATCATGTTCACCACGGCCTTCCTGTTCAAGGCGCCGATCTCGACGACCCACGTCATCACCTCGGCGATCATGGGTGTCGGCGCCACGAAGCGGGTCAACGCCGTGCGGTGGGGCGTCGCCAAGAACATCATCCTGGGCTGGTTCATCACCATGCCCGCCGCCGCCGCGGTCGCCGCCGCCTCCTACGGGATCGTGTACCTGGCCGCTCCCTGAGCGCGCCTGCCCCCGGCCCGGACGTGAAGGGGCCCGCCCCCGGTGGACGGGGGCGGGCCCTTTCGCCTCGCGGCGGCACCGCCATGCAGCGCCGCGAGGGGATCGTGGGTCAGCCGAAGCGGCCGGAGATGTAGTCCTCGGTCGCCTGCACCGACGGGTTGGAGAAGATCCGCTCCGTGTCGTCGATCTCGATCAGCTTGCCGGGCCGGCCGACCGCCGCCAGGTTGAAGAAGGCCGTACGGTCCGAGACGCGCGCCGCCTGCTGCATGTTGTGCGTCACGATGACGATCGTGAACCGCTCCTTCAGCTCGCCGATCAGGTCCTCGATCGCCAGCGTGGAGATCGGGTCCAGGGCGGAGCAGGGCTCGTCCATGAGGAGCACGTCGGGCTCGACGGCGATGGCGCGGGCGATGCACAGCCGCTGCTGCTGACCGCCGGAGAGGCCGGAGCCCGGCTTGTTCAGGCGGTCCTTGACCTCGTTCCACAGGTTCGCGCCGCGCAGCGACTTCTCGACGATGTCGTCCAGGGCCGCCTTGCGGTGGCTGCCGTTGAGACGCAGACCCGCCGCCACGTTGTCGTAGACCGACATGGTCGGGAACGGGTTCGGCCGCTGGAAGACCATGCCGACCTCGCGGCGCACGGCCACCGGGTCGATGCCGGCGCCGTAGAGGTTCTCGTCGTCGAGCATCACCTTGCCCTCGACCCGGCCGCCCGGCGTGACCTCGTGCATGCGGTTGAGGGTGCGCAGGAAGGTGGACTTCCCGCAGCCGGAGGGGCCGATGAAGGCCGTCACCGAGTGGGGTTCGACGGCCATCGAGATGTCCTCGATGGCGAGGAAGGAGCCGTAGTAGGCATTGAGTCCGCTGACGTCGATGCGCTTGGCCATGGGGATCACTGCTTCTTTCACGTCGTGGGGGCCGGCCGGATCGCGGCGGCCGGCCGCGCGGGCGGGGCCGCGGATCAGCGGGGGGCCTTCCAGCGGGCGATGGCGCGGGCCGCCAGGTTGAGGATCATGATGAACGCGATGAGCGTCAGGGCCGCCGCCCAGGCGCGGTCGTACGCCGCGCCCTCGCCGCCGCTGTTGGCGTACTGGAGGTAGATGTACATCGGCAGCGACGCCTGCGGTCCGGAGAGCGGGTTCGTGTTGATGAAGTTCGTGCCCCAGACCAGCAGCAGTACGGGGGCGGTCTCGCCGGTGATGCGGGCGATCGCGAGCATCACGCCCGTGGTGATGCCGCCGAGCGAGGTCGGCAGGACCACCTTCAGGATGGTGCGCCACTTCGGCACGCCGAGCGCGAGCGACGCCTCCCGCAGCTCGTTCGGGACGAGCTTCAGCATCTCCTCGGTCGAGCGGACGACGACCGGGATCATCAGGATGCTCAGGGCGAAGGAGCCGGCGATGCCGGACGGGCCCATGTCGAGGATGAGCACCCACAGGCTGAGGATGAACAGGCCCGCGACGATCGACGGGATGCCCGTCATGACGTCGACGAAGAAGGTGACCGCCTTCGCCAGCCGGCCCCGCCCGTACTCGACCAGGTAGATCGCGGTCAGCACGCCGACCGGCACGGAGAACAGGGTGGCCAGGCCGACCTGCTCCAGGGTGCCGATGAGGGCGTGGTAGATGCCGCCGCCGGGCTCGGTGTCGCTGACCACGCCCATCGAGTGGGAGAGGAAGTAGCCGTCGAGGACCTTCACGCCGCGCTTGAGGGTCTCCCAGATCAGGGAGGCGAGCGGGATCACGGCGAGCAGGAAGGCCACCCAGACCAGGCTGGTCGCCACCCGGTCCTTGGCCTGGCGCCGGCCCTCGACGCGGGCCGAGACGCCGTAGTTGCCGCCGACGAAGCAGACGGCCGCGATCAAAGCCCACTGGATGCTGCTCTGCAGCCCGGCGGCGGCGCTGACGGCGAGGCCGAGGGCGACGGAGGCGGCGGCGACCGCCCACGGGAACCACTTCGGCAGGGTGGCGCCGCGCAGCGAGCTGCGCCGGGGCGTGAGGGATGCGTGGCTCATGCGTTGGCCCCCGAGTACTCCTTGCGGCGGGCGATGATCAGTCGCGCGGCGCCGTTGACCAGCAGGGTGATGACGAAGAGCACCAGGCCGGAGGCGATCAGCGCGTCCTGGCCCATCACGGTGGCCTCGTTGAACTTGCTGGCGATGTTCTGGGCGAAGGTGCCGCCGCCCGGTTCGAGCAGGCTGGCGCGGATGTCGAAGACGGGGGAGAGCACCATGGCGACGGCCATCGTCTCGCCGAGCGCGCGGCCGAGGCCCAGCATCGAGGCGGAGATGACGCCGGAGCGGCCGAAGGGCAGCACGGCCATGCGGATGACCTCCCAGCGCGTGGCGCCGAGGGCCAGGGCGGCCTCCTCGTGCGTGCGCGGGACCTGGCGGAAGACCTCGCGGCTGACGTTGGTGATGATCGGCAGGATCATGATCGCCAGCAGGATGCCCACGGTGAACAGCGAGCGCGCCGGGCCGCCGCTCCAGGACAGGACGCCGGTCCAGCCGAAGTAGTCGTCGAGCCAGCCGTAGAGCCCGTTGAGGTGCGGGACGAGGGCGAGGGCGCCCCACAGGCCGTAGACGATGGAGGGCACGGCGGCGAGCAGGTCGATCACGTACGCGATGGTGCCGCCGAGCTTCCGCGGCGCGTAGTGCGTGATGAACAGGGCGATGCCGACCGCGACGGGTACGGCGATGGCCATGGCGATGACCGACGAGACGACGGTGCCGAAGGCCAGGACGGCGATGCCGAACCGGGGCGGGGAGCCGCTCGGGTCCCATTCGAAGCTGGTGAGGAAGTCGGCCTCGTTCTCGCTGAGCGCGAGGACGGAGCGGTAGGTGAGGAAGGCCGCGATGGCGGCCATGACGATCAGCACGAGGATGCCGGACCCCCGGGAGAGTCCCAGGAAGATCCGGTCGCCGGGACGGGTGGCGCCGCGCGCGGCGCGTTCGGCTCCGGCTTCGGGTGTGGGGGGTTCCGTCTGCTGGTGGGTGGCGGTGGTGGTGTCCATCGGGTTCTCCGGTCTGCGGAACCGCTCCGTCGTACGGGCGGCTCGGGCGGAGCCGCCCTCGGGTCGGGGCGCTCCTGGCGGCGGTGCACCGGACGGTGCGGTCCGGCCCCCGCGGGGGAGGCCGGACCGCACTCGGGTCAGCTCAGGCCCGAGACGGTCTCGCGGACCTTGGTGATGATCTCCTGCGGCATCGGGGCGTAGCCGGCCTCCGCCAGCAGGCCCTGGCCGTCCTCGGAGGCGATGTAGTTGAGGAAGGACTTGGTGGCGGGCAGGGTCTCGGCCTTGTTGCCCTTGTCGCAGACGATCTCGTACGTCACCAGGACGATCGGGTAGGCGCCGTCGGCGGAGGGGGTGTAGTCCAGCTTCAGGGCGAGGTCCTTGCCGGTGCCGACGACCTCGGCGGCGCCGATGGCGGCGGTGGCGTTCTCGACGGTGGCCTTGACCGGCTCGGCGGCCTCGGTCTTGATGTCGACCGTCTTGACGCCGTCCTTGGCGTAGGACAGCTCGAAGTAGGAGATGGAGCCCGGGGTCTGCTTGACCTGCTGGGCGAGGCCGGAGGAGCCCTGCGCGGACTGGCCGCCCTTGGCCTCCCACGACTTGCCCGGCTCGTACGTCCAGTCCTTGGGCGCGGCGGCCTTCAGGTACTTGGTGAAGTTGTCCGTGGTGCCGGACTCGTCCGAGCGGTGGAACGCCTGGATCTTCAGGTCGGGCAGCTTCGCGTCGGGGTTGAGCTTGGCGATGGCCGCGTCGTTCCAGTTGGTGATGCGGCTGTCGAAGATCTTCGCCAGGGTCGGGGCGTCCAGGGCGAGGGTGTCGACGCCGGACACGTTGAAGCCGACCGCGATCGGGCCGCCGACCATGGGCAGGTCGATGCCCTGGCCGTCGGTGCAGACCTTCTTGGACGCCTCGACCTCTTCGGGCTTCAGGGCCGAGTCGGAGCCGGCGAAGGCGGTCTGGCCCTGGGTGAACGCGGTGATGCCCGCACCGGAGCCGGTCGGGTTGTAGTTGATCTGGACGTCCTTGCAGGCCGCGACGTACTGCTTGACCCAGGCGTCGATCGCGTTCTTCTGCGCCGAGGAGCCCGAGGCCTGGAGGCGGCCCTTGGCGTCGTCGCACTGGACCGAGCCGCCGGCGGCGGCGGAGGCGGAGGAGTCGCCGCCGGCCGTCTTGTCGCCGGTGTCGTCGGAGCCGCACGCCGTGAGGGCCAGGGCGCCGGAGACGGCGAGAGCACCGAGAGCGAGGGCCCGCCGGTTCATGCGCTGAAGCTTCACTTGAGGGAGTTCCTTCCAGGAGCCGCCGTCCTGAATTCGGCGGCGTGCGAGGACTGGTGCTGCGGACAGCGCCGACAGGGCCGCGTCGCTTCGGCGGGGTTGCGCCGGGATGCGTCCCGTATCGGGTAAGGCCGAAATTAGGCAGATCAGATGAAGGCGCCGATGGGCGTGCGTGAACGCGGGGTGAACCCCTGAGGACGGTGCGGTGAGGTCACGGAAGGCTCACGTCAAGGACACGGAGCGGTCCCGGCCGGGCCCGTCCGGAGCAGGGCGTCGACCAGGGCGCGGTCCCGGGGGTGGCTGAGGCGGGCGCGGGCGTCGGCGGGCGGCAGCCACAGGACGCGGTCGACCTCGTCGGAGGGGACGAAGGCGCCGTCGCCGGCCTCGGCGGCCCAGTAGCGGACCTCCTTGGGGCGGCCGTCGGCCGGATAGCGCACGGTGGGCAGGGCCGCGCCCGGCACGGCCGCGTACCCGGTCTCCTCGGCGACCTCGCGCAGGGCGCCGGCGAGCGGGTCCTCGCCCCGCTTCAGCTTGCCCTTGGGGTGCGACCAGTCGTCGTACTTGGGCCGGTGGACCAGGCAGAGCTGGAGCTCGCCGGTGCGCGGGGCGCGGCGCCACAGGACGCAGCCGGCCGCCCGTACGACGGGGTCCCGGGTGGGCTGCATGGGCGGGGTCCTCTCGGGTGGCGGCGGCCGGGGGGCCAGGCTCGGGCCCGGCTCGTGCGGCGGGCCGGGGTGGCGGGCCCGGCTGCGTGCGGGGCTGGGTGCCGGGCCCCGCCCGGCGCGGGCTCAGCGCGGGGTGCCGGTGGCGGCGCGCTGCCGGCCGTGCCGGAACGCGTACCGCGCCGCCTCCACCTCATGCCGCTGGGCGGCGTGCAGCACCCCGAGGGCGTACGCCGTCGCCGGGGCGATGCGCGGGGTGCGGGCCGCCTGCGCCGCCTCGGCGGCGGCCTCCGCGGCGTCGCGGTGCCGGTCCAGGGCCTGCCCGGCGGCGCCGAGCCACGCCGCGTCGGGGTCGGTGCCGCCGGGCCCGAGCAGCACCTCGCGCGCGTACCGGTGCAGGCGCAGCAGCAGCCGTACCTGGAGCCAGGGGGCGTCCTGCGGATGCGGCGCCGCGTCCGGGGAGAGCCCCTGGTCCAGCGCCTGCGCGTTGTACGGGTGCCCCGCGGAGGCCAGCGGCAGCGCCGTCACCGCGTCGGTGAGCCGGCCCTCGGCCGCCGCGGCCGGGGCGCGCAGGTCGGCTCCGGCCGCGCCGGCCCGCAGCGGGACCTCGCTGGCCAGCAGGGCGACCGCGTCGGCGACCGCGTGGAAGCGGCTGCTGCCCAGCGCCTGGAGCGCGGCCGAGTGCGCCCGGGTACGGGCCAGGGTGAGCCGGCGGTCGAGGAGCGCGCCCGCCCTGGCCGCCCCCACGGTGAGCTGCCCCCGGTCGGGGAGCGCGGTGCGGGCGACGGGCACGGCGGTCCCGGCCGGCCCGCTCGCCGGGGCGGCGACGGCCGCCCGGCCCGCCGGTGCCGCCGGGCCCGGGAAGGCCGGGGTGCCGGAGAGCCGGTGCAGGGTGGTCAGCAGGCGCTCCAGCCGGGACGCGCAGGCGTGCTCCCGCGAGAGCGTGCCCGACAGCCACGCCAGCTCCGGGCGCATGGCCTCGGCCCAGTCGGCGTCCAGCAGCGGCTGGTAGGTGTGCAGGGTGCCGCTGATGCGGCGGGCCGACCGGCGCAGGGCGAGGGCCGCGTCGGCGGGCTCCTCCGCGTCCGGGCCGCAGGGGGCGGCGCTCTGGGTGCCCGCCTCCCGGTGCAGGCGCAGGGCCCGGAGGAACTCCACGGCCTGGGCGCGCAGGTACGCCGCGAGGGCGTCCGCGGGCACCGGCTCCCCCCTGGGGTCCGTCGGGTCAGGGTGTCGCTGTGCCACGCCGGCGCCTCCGGGCGTCTATGAGCATCTCCTGGATGTTGCGCAGTGGCCGCCCCTCCGCGTCGGCGGCGTGCCGGGTCCACTCGCCGTCCGGGCCGAGGTGCCAGGAGGCGGTGGTGTCGGACATGCCGGTCTCCAGCAGCCGGCTGAGGGTGGCCCGGTGCGCGGGGTCGGTGACCCGCACCAGGACCTCGATACGGCGGTCGAGGTTGCGGTGCATCATGTCGGCGCTGCCCATCCACACCTCGGGCTCCCCGCCGTTGCCGAAGGCGAAGACCCGCGAGTGCTCCAGGAAGCGGCCGAGGACCGAGCGGACCCGGATGTTCTCCGACAGCCCCGGCACCCCGGGGCGCAGCGCGCAGATCCCGCGCACCCACACGTCGACGGGGACGCCCGCCTGCGAGGCGCGGTAGAGGGCGTCGACGACCGTCTCGTCGACCATCGAGTTGACCTTGACGCGGATGGCGGCGGGGCGTCCGGCGCGGTGGTGCCGGATCTCCTGGCGTATCCGGGAGACCAGCCCGTCGCGCAGCGACCTGGGGGCCACCAGCAGGCGCCGGTAGGTCTCCCGGCGGGAGTAGCCGGAGAGCCGGTTGAACAGGTCGGAGAGGTCCGCGCCGACCTGCGGGTCCGCGGTGAGCAGACCGAGGTCCTCGTAGAGGCGGGCGGTCTTCGGGTGGTAGTTGCCAGTGCCGACGTGGCTGTAGCGCCTGAGCGTCTCGCCCTCCTGGCGCACCACGAGCGAGAGCTTGCAGTGGGTCTTCAGGCCGACCAGCCCGTAGACCACGTGGCAGCCGGCCTCCTCCAGCTTGCGGGCCCACTTGATGTTGGCGTGCTCGTCGAAGCGGGCCTTGATCTCGACCAGGACGAGGACCTGCTTGCCCGACTCGGCGGCGTCGATCAGGGCGTCCACTATCGGCGAGTCGCCCGAGGTCCGGTACAGCGTCTGCTTGATCGCCAGCACGTCGGGGTCGCCCGCCGCCTGCTCCAGGAACGCCTGCACGGAGGTGGAGAAGGAGTCGTACGGGTGGTGCAGGAGCACGTCCCGTTCGCGCAGCGCGGCGAAGATGTCCGGCGCCGACGCCGACTCGACCTCCGCGAGGTCGCGGTGGATGGCGCCGACGAACTTCGGGTACTTCAGCTCCGGCCGGTCGAGTCCGTGGACGCGGAAGAGACCGGTGAGGTCCAGCGGGCCGGGCAGCGGGTAGACCTCCGCCTCGCCGATCTTCAGCTCGCGCACCAGCAGGTCCAGGACCTCCCGGTCGACGGACTCCTCCACCTCCAGCCGCACCGGGGGCCCGAAGCGGCGCCGCGTCAGCTCCTTCTCCAGCGCCTGGAGCAGGTTCTCGGCGTCGTCCTCCTCGACCTCCAGGTCCTCGTTGCGGGTGAGGCGGAAGGTGTGGTGCTCCAGCACCTCCATCCCGGGGAACAGCTCCTCCAGGTGGGCGGCGATGACGTCCTCGACGGGCACGTAGCGGCCCGGGGACGCCTCCAGGAAGCGGGAGAGCAGCGGGGGCACCTTCACCCGGGCGAAGTGCCGGTGCCCGGTGACCGGGTTGCGGACGACGACCGCCAGGTTCAGGGAGAGGCCCGAGATGTACGGGAAGGGGTGCGCCGGGTCCACCGCGAGCGGGGTGAGCACCGGGAAGATCTGCTGCCGGAACAGGGTGAAGAGGCGGGCCTGCTCCTTCTCGGCCAGCTCGTTCCAGCGGACCAGATGGATGCCCTCGGCGGCCAGCGCGGGGGCGACGTCCTCGTGGAAGCAGGCGGCGTGCCGCGCCATCAGCTCCCGGGAGCGGGACCAGATCATCTCCAGCACCTCGCGGGGCTGGAGCCCGGAGGCGGAGCGGGTGGCCACGCCGGTGGCGATGCGGCGCTTGAGCCCGGCCACCCGGACCATGAAGAACTCGTCCAGGTTGCCGGCGAAGATCGCCAGGAAGTTGGCGCGCTCCAGCAGGGGCGTCGCCGGGTCCTCGGCGAGTTCGAGCACCCGCTCGTTGAACGCGAGCCAGCTCCGCTCGCGGTCCAGGAAGCGGTCCCCGGGGAGCCGGGCCCGGTCGGAGTCCGCCGCCTCCTCGTAGGTGTCGGGGTCGGCGTCGATGTCCGGTTCCAGGTCGGGGACGGCCGCTGCCACGGTCTGCGGGCGGTGCGCGGCGATGGAGCCGACGGAGGGCTGTGGCTGCGGGCCCTCGGCCGGTGCCTGGCTGTTCGGCTGCCTCATGAACCCATTCTTCCGCGCCGGGGCCGTTACGGGCGCGTCCGAGGGCGCGGAGGGCTCTGGCAGGCTCGGCTTCATTCGGCGAGGGTCGCAAGGTTGTCTGAATCGACGGTTACGGCGACATGACGTGTGGGGGCCGGGGCCCACGGGACGGAACGGACCGGTGCGACGGCGCCCGCCAGCGCCGCTTCGCGCGCCCCGCCCGCCCCCGGCGGGCGCCGGTCCCGCGCCCCCGTGCGAGGGCCGCGTGAACCGGCGGGAGGGGCTCGTCCGATGAGGAGACGTGAGCGAAACGAGAAGCGACGGGGAGCTGCTGCGCGCCGTCGCGGCGGACGCCGACCGCCGCGCCTTCGAGGAGCTGTACCGCCGGTACGCGCCCTGGCTGACCGCGCGGCTGCGCGGGCGCTGCGCCGACCCGGGCGTCGTCGACGACGTCGTGCAGGAGACCTTCCTCGCGGTGTGGCGGGGCGGCGCCCGCTACCGCGAGGACGGGGACGTGGCCGGCTGGCTCTGGCGGATCGGCTCGCGGCGGCTGATCGACGCGCTCCGCGGTGACGGCGCGCGGGGCCGGCTGCGGCAGGCGCTGGCCCGGCTGCGCCACCGCGACGAGGCGTCCGCCGAGGACCGGGTGCTGGCCGGCGTCGAGCACGGGGACCTCGCCGGGGCCCTGGTCAGGCTCTCCCCGGAGCTGCGCGCGGTGCTCCAGGCCACGGTCGTCGACGGGCTGACCACCCGCGAGGCCGCCGTCCTGCTCGGCATCCCGCCGGGCACGGTCAAGACGCGGGCCATGCGGGCCCGCCGGCAACTGCGGGAGGCGCTGGCATGAGCGACGACACCTGGCACGTGGCCGAGGAGGACCTGCGCGCCTACGCCCGCGGCACCCTCACCGCCCCCCTGCTCTGGTCCGCCGACACCCACCTCGCCGCCTGCGCGCGGTGCCGGGCGCTGCTCGCCGAGGCCGGCGACCCGGCGGCGCTGGACGCCGGGTGGGAGCGGCTCGACGCCGAGCTGGACGCGCCCCGGCCGGGCCGCTGCGAGGCGCTGCTGGTGCGCTGCGGCGTCCCCGACCACACCGCGCGCCTCCTCGCGGCCACCGCGCTGCTGCGCCGCTCCTGGCTCGGCGCCCTCGGCCTGGTCCTGCTGATGACCTGCGTCGCCGCCCTCTCCACGGCCGCCACCCGGACGCCCACCCCCTTCCTCGCCGTCGCCCCGCTGCTCCCGCTGGCCGGGGTGGCGCTGGCCTACGGGCCCGCGCTGGACCCGGCGTACGAGATGGCCGTCGTCACGCCCACGCACGGCTTCCGGCTGCTGATGATCCGCACGGTGGCCGTGCTCGCCGCCGGGCTCGGGGTGAACGGCCTCGCCACCCTCGCCCTGCCCGGGTACGGGCTGCGCGCCCTCGGCTGGCTGCTGCCGGCGCTCGCGCTCACCTCGGCCGGCCTCGCGCTGGCGCCCCGGCTGGGCCCGGTCGGCGGCCCCTCGGCGGTCGCCGGGGCGTGGGTGGCGGTGCTGCTCGCCGCCGACGCCGCCCGCGCCGCCCCGGGCCTCCCGCTCGCGCCGTTCACCGCGGCCGGGCAGGGTGTCTCGGCCGCCGTGGCCCTGCTCGGCGCCGGGCTGCTCTTCCTCGTCCGCGACCGCTTCGACGTCTGCGCGCGGGGTGTGGTGTGAGCCGCCGACGGCCCGGCCCGGCCCGCCGCGCCCCTCGTGTCCTCCGCCCTTTCCGTCCCACGACCGGGAGTGCCGTATGACCCCCACCGTCTCCGCCTTCGGGCTCAGCCTCCACTACGGGCGCACCCGCGCCCTGGACGAGGTGTCACTGCGGCTCACCCCCGGCGTCACCGGGCTGCTCGGTCCCAACGGCGCCGGCAAGACCACGCTGCTGCGGGTGCTGGCCACCGCCGCCCCCGCCGACCGGGGCACCTTCACCGTCCTCGGCCACGACCCGTCCGGCGCCGCCGGGCGCCGCGAGGTGCGCCGCCGGCTCGGCTACCTGCCGCAGACGCCCGGACTGCACCCGCACTTCACCGCCTTCGAGTTCGTCGACTACGTGGCTATCCTCAAGGAGCTGACCGACCGCGCCGCCCGCCACCGCGAGGTGCGCCGCGTGCTCGACGAGGTCGGCCTGGCGGACGTGCGCGCCCGCAGCGTCGGCAAGCTGTCCGGCGGCACGCGCCGGCGGGTCGCCCTCGCCGCCGCCCTCGTCGGGGAACCGGCGTTCCTCGTCCTGGACGAGCCCACCGTCGGCCTCGACCCCGAGCAGCGGATGCGCTTCCGGGAGCTGATCGCCGGCGCCGGCGAGGGCCGTACCGTCCTGCTCTCCACCCACCAGACCGAGGACGTGGCGATGCTCTGCCACCGGGTGCTGGTGCTGGCCGACGGCACCGTCCGCTTCGACGGCACCCCCGCCGAACTGGCCGCGCGGGCGGCCGGCCGGGTGTGGAGCAGCGCCGAGCGCGCTCCCGGAGCCCGTGCCGGCTGGCGCACCGGCACCGGTGGCCACCGCAACCTCGGAGACCCGCCACCCGGCGCCGACCTGCTGGAACCCACGCTGGAGGACGGCTACCTGCTGACCCTCGACGAGGCCGGCACGGAGGTGGCGGCATGAGCGCCCCGCTGCCCGACGCCCCGCTCCCCGACGCCCCGCCCGCCACGGCCGACGCGCCGCCCGGCGCCGGGCCCCGGGCCGTGCTCGCCCTGGCCCGGTTCGAGGCCCGCCGGCTGCTGCTGACCGCCCCGGTCCTCCTCGCCTTCGCCGGGTACGCGCTGTGGATCGGGTGGCGGACCCCCTCCTCCTGGGACGGCCACCCCGCCCTCCAGGACGTCGACCGCGCCGCCCAGGGCCCGCCGCTGCTCGTCGGCCTCGCCGTGCTGCTCGGCGCGAGCCTCGGCGTGCTCCGCTCCCACCGGCACGGCACCGAGGAGCACTTCGGGGTGCTGCCGCTCACGCCCTGGCGCCGCACCGTCGCCCACCTGCTCTCGGTGGTGCCGGCCGCGCTGCTCACCGCGGTGGGCGTGGCCGTCCAGTTCGGCTGGGAGGCGCTCAAGCCGGGCGCGGTCGGGCACGGCTCGCCCGCCGAACTGGCCGTCGGCCCGCTGTCGGTGCTGCTCTTCGGGGCGGCCGGGGTGCTGTCGGCCCGGCTCGCGCGTTCGCCGCTCGCCGCGCCGGGGCTGGTCGTCGTCCTGCTGGGCGTCGTCGCCCTCGGCGCCGGACCGGACGGCACCGACGGGCTCTCCTGGCTGGCCCCGTCCGTCGCCACGGGCGCCTCCACCACCTTCCCCTCCGAGCTGCTGGGGCGGCCCGCCGCCTGGCACGTCCTCTACCTGGCCGGTCTCGCCCTCACCGTGGCCCTCCTCGCCGTGTTCGCCGCCGGGGGACGCACCCGGGCCGTCAGCGCCGGCCTCGCCCTGTCCCTCGCCGCCGCCGTCGCCGGCGGCACCCTCCAGGCCCGCGGCGCGGCGCCCTCGCCGGAGCTGACGGCGGCCCGCGAACGCGCCACGCTCGCCCCGGAGAAGGAGCAGACCTGCCTGCGGCGGGGCACGACGACGTACTGCGCCTTCCCCGAGTGGGAGCCCCGCACCGCCACCTGGGCCGCGGTCGTGGACCGGGTCCGCTCCCGCACCGGCGGACCCGCCCGCGAGGCGCCGCTGCTCGTGCGGCAGCGCGTCGAAGCCCGGTACGGGCCGTACGACGACTCCGCGATCCCGCCCGCCGAGGCCCCGCACCAGGTGACCGTCGGCACTTCCTGGGGCGGCAACCGGGTACCCGAGTTCTCCACCGCTGTCGCCGCCGTGTTCGTCGCGGGCAGCGAGAGCGCCGGGGCCGAGCTGTGCGACGGGCGGATGGTCACCGTCATGTGGCTCTCGCTGAGCTGGCAGGACGATCCGGTGGACGCCCTGCGCCGGGTCCGCGTCGACGACAGCCTCAGCGGCCCCGCGACGGTCCTCGCGCCCACCGAACCGCTCTCCATGACGGCTGCTCAGACCAAGGTCGTACGGGAGTTGCTGGAGTCCCCGCCGCCCGGCGTGGCCGAGCGGGTCCGGGAACACTGGGCCGAGCTGACCGCCCCCGGCGTCACGACCGCGCACGCCGCCGGACTCCTCGGCGCGAGCGCCCCGGCGCCGGACGAGCCGACGGAGGAGGGCGAGGCGTGCGAGGCGTGACCCGGCCCGGCGCTTGACCACGCCGGGCAGGCCCGGCGGGCGGAGGGTCCCGGGCCCGCCGGGCTCACGTCTCCGTGCGGTACATCAGGTCCGTCTCGTGGGTGGTGAAGCCCAGCCGCTCGTAGACCGCGACCGCCGCCTCGTTGTCGGCGTCGACGTACAGCATCGCCGTGGGCAGCCCCCGCCGCTCCAGGTGCCGCAGGCCGATGGTGGTGAGGGCCTTGCCGAGGCCGCCGCCCTGGGCGTCCGGGCGGATGCCGACGACGTACACCTCGCCGAGGCCCTCGTCCGCGTGCTCCTTGGTCCAGTGGAAGCCGATCAGCTCGCCGTCCCGCTCGGCGAGGAAGAAGCCCGCCGGGTCGAACCACGGCTCGGCCTCGCGGTCGTCGAGGTCGCGCTGGGTCAGCGAGCCCTGCTCGGGGTGGTGGGCGAAGGCGGCGGCGTTGACGGCGAGCCAGGCCGCGTCGTCCTCGCCGGGCACGAACGGACGCACCGTCACGCCCTCGGGCAGCCGCGGCTCGGGCAGGTCCAGGCCGGTCAGCGGGCGCCGCATCTGGCGCAGTTCGCGGAAGAGCGCGAGGCCGAGGGCCTGGGCGAGGTGCCGGGCCGCCGGGTGGCCGCCGTGCGCCCAGAGCCGCAGCCGCTTGCCGGAGGCGGCGAGCAGCGCGGAGCCCAGCGCCCGTCCGTGGCCCCGCCCCCGGTGCGAGGGGTGGACGACCAGTTCGGCGGCGGGCGGCTCCACCGGGTCGGTGTCCTCCAGTTGGGCGTAGCCGACGAGTTCGCCGTCCGTGGTCAGCAACAGGTGGGAGACGCCCTCGCGGGCCGCGCCGCGCAGGTGCAGCCGGCCCTGTTCGGACACGGCCTGCTGCCCGTCGTGCCGGGCCGCCTCGGCGAGCAGGGCCAGGACGGCCCCGGCCTGCTCCTCGCCGAGTGCGGCGTGGGTCTCGATCGAACGGGGGCGGCCGGGCCGCTCGGTGTCGTCGCTGCTCATGCGTACGAGGGTACGGGGCGCACCCCGGGCGGCGGCGGGAGCCGGACACGCGGATACACCAGGATGTAACCCGGAACCCCCTGTCGCGCTACGCGCGTTGACCTTAGGCTGCGCCGGTGGACCGGACACCCCGGCCGCCCGACGACGCGAGACCCACAGGGGGACGCATGCCATCCACAGGACAGTCGCAGGTGCTGCGCCGCAGGCGCCGTACGACGCGGCTCCTCGCTCTCACCGCCGGTGCCGTCACCGTCGGGGCGCTCGCCGCGGCGGCCCTGCCGGGGACCGCGAGAGCGGGCGAGAGCGGGCGGGGCGGCGGCCACGGCCCGGCCCGCTACCAGGACGTCCAACTGCTCTCCTTCAACGACCTGCACGGCAACCTGGAGCCGCCCGCCGGCTCCTCCGGCCGGGTCACCGAGGACCTGCCGGACGGCACGACGCGCACCCTGGACGCGGGCGGCGTGGAGTACCTCGCCACCCACCTGCGCACCGCCCGCAAGGGCCACGCCTACTCGGTCACCGCGGCCGGCGGCGACCTGGTCGGCGCCTCCCCGCTGCTCTCCGGCCTCTTCCACGACGAGCCGACGATCGAGGCGCTGAACGGGCTCGGCCTGGACGTCACCAGCGTCGGCAACCACGAGTTCGACGAGGGCGCCCGGGAGCTGGCCCGCCTCCAGAAGGGCGGCTGCCACCCCACCGACGGCTGCTACACGGACAAGCGCTTCAAGGGCGCCGACTTCCCCTACCTCGCCGCCAACGTCCTCGACGAGCGCACCGGCAAGCCGCTGCTGAAGCCGTACTGGGTGTGGCAGAAGAAGGACGTCAAGATCGGCTTCATCGGCGTCACCCTGGAGTCGACCCCGGACATCGTCTCCGCCGAGGGCGTCAAGGGGCTGACCTTCGAGGACGAGGCCGAGACGATCAACAAGTACGCCCGGGAGCTGGAGCGCAAGGGCGTGAAGTCGATCGTGGCGCTGATCCACGAGGGCGGCTTCCCGGCCTCCGCCTCCTACAACGCCGACTGCGACGCCCCGGGCGCGGGCGCCGGCGTCTCCGGCCCGATCGTCGACATCGCGCGGAAGATCTCGCCCCAGGTCGACGCGCTGGTCACCGGGCACACCCACAACGCGTACGTGTGCACCATCCCGGACCCGGCGGGCAAGCCCCGCATGGTGACCTCGGCCGCCTCCTTCGGCCGCCTCTACACGGACACCACGCTCACCTACGACCGCCGTACGGGCGACATCGCCCGGACGGCCGTGCGCTCCGCCAACCGCGTCGTCACCCGCGACGTGCCCAAGGCCCCCGACATGACCCGGCTGATCGGCAGGTGGGACGCGCTGGCCGCCCCCATCGGCAACCGCGCCGTCGGCCACATCTCCGGCGACATCGGCAACACCGGCACCGAGTCCCCCCTCGGCGACCTGATCGCCGACGCCCAGCTCGACCACGCGAAGTCCCTGGACCCCTCGGCCGACCTGGCGCTGATGAACCCGGGCGGCATCCGCGCCCCGCTGACCTACGCGGCCCAGGGCGCGGAGGGCGACGGCGTGGTGACCTACGCCGAGGCGTTCACCGTCCAGCCCTTCGCCAACACCGTGAACCTCCAGGACTACACGGGCGCCCAGCTCGTCCAGGTCCTCAAGGAGCAGGTGAGCGGCGCGAACGAGGCGGCGCCGAAGATCCTCCAGGTCTCCTCCGGCCTCACGTACACCCTCGACCTGACCAAGTCCGGCGCCGACCGGGTCGTGGCCGGCTCGATCCGGCTGAACGGCGCCCCGATCGACCCGGCGGCCACCTACCGCGTCGCGGCCAACAGCTTCCTCGCGGGCGGCGGCGACGGCTTCACCACCCTCGGCCAGGGCACCGATCCGCTGGTCGGCGCGGACGACCTGGCGGCCCTGGAGCAGTACCTGACCGCCCACTCCAGTGCGACCGCCCCGCTCGACCCGCCCAAGGCCGACCGGATCACGATCCTGGACTGAGCCGGCCGCGCGCCCTCACGCCCCGCCGTCCGCCGCCGGGCCGGGCGGCGGGGTCGGCGCACCCGGCAGGCGGATCGTCGCCACCGTGCCGCCCTCCGGGTCCCCGGCCCGGGTCAGGGCCACCTCCCCGCCCGCCTGGTGCACCGTGCGGGCCACGATGGACAGGCCCAGCCCCGAGCCGGGCAGCGCGCGGGCCTGCGGCGAGCGCCAGAACCGGTCGAAGACGTACGGGAGATCCTCGGCCGGGACGCCGGGCCCGCGGTCGCGGACGGTGAGGGCGCCGTCGGCCAGCCGGACGTCGACGGTGCCGCCCCGGGGGCTGAACTTCACCGCGTTGTCGAGGACGTTGACGACCGCGCGCTCCAGCGCCGCCGGTTCCGCCCGTACGTACCAGGGCCGCACGTCGGCCGTGAAGGTCAGCTCCGGCCCGCGCAGCCGGGCCCGGCGCAGCGCCGACTCGACCACGTCGTGCCAGGCGAGGATGCGGGTCCGCCCGGCGTGCTGGCCGGTGTCCGGCCGGGACAGCTCCTGGAGGTCGCCGATGAGCGTCGCCAACTCGGTCATCTGCGCCTTCACCGAGGCGAGCAGCGCCGCCCGGTCGGCCTCGGGCAGCGGACGGCCGGTCTCCTCGCTGCGGGTGAGCAGCTCGATGTTGGTGCGCAACGAGGTGAGCGGGGTGCGCAGTTCGTGCCCCGCGTCCGCGATGAGCTGCTGCTGAAGGTCCCGTGAGCCGGCCAGCGACGCGGTCATGGTGTTGAAGGAGCGCGAGAGGCGGGCGATCTCGTCCTCGCTGTCCTCGTCCACCGGGATGCGCACCGCGAGGTCCTCGGTGCGGGCCACGTGCTCGACGGCGCGGGTCAGTTCGTCCACCGGGCGCAGCCCCGCGCGGGCCACCCACAGCCCGGCGGCGCCCGCGCCGAGCACCCCGGCGCCCGCCACGAAGACGAGCACCAGCGCGAGGTTGTTGAGCGAGCCGTCGACCTCGCTGAGCGGCCGGGCGGCGGACACCGCCACCTTGGGCAGCCCGCGCACGGTGTAGGTGAAGACGCGGTACGGGGTGCCGTCGGAGCCGGTGGCGTCGTGCAGCGCCTCGTCGGACCGGCGTTCGGCCACGGCGCGGTCGGCGTCGGTGAGCGTGACCCGCTCGGTGCCGATGATGAGGCAGCTCTTCCCCTGGTCGTCCAGCAACTGCACGCTGGAGTTGAAGAGGTTGGGTTCGCGCGGGGTGGACTCGTGGGCGCACAGACCGGTGGCGAGGTCGACGTACCCGGCGACCTGCTGGGTCGTCATGCGGTTGGCGCGCAGCGCGTCGTCCAGCGAGTTCACCAGCACGTTCTTCACCACGAACCAGCAGGCCACCGCCGCCGCGGTCACCGCGAACGCCACCGCCGCCGCCACCAGCAGGGCCAGCCGCGACCGCAGCGGCAGCGAACGGAGGCGGCGGACCGCCCGGTTCACTCCGCGCCGCCCTGGCGCAGGACGTACCCCACGCCCCGCACGGTGTGCACGAGGCGCGGTTCGCCGCCCGCCTCGGTCTTGCGGCGCAGGTACATGACGTACACGTCCAGGGAGTTGGACGAGGGCTCGAAGTCGAAGCCCCAGACCGCCTTGAGGATCTGCTCCCGGGTGAGGACCTGGCGCGGGTGGGCGAGGAACATCTCCAGCAGCGTGAACTCGGTGCGGGTCAGCTCCACCGGCCGCCCGCCCCGGGTGACCTCGTGGGTGGCCAGGTTCATGGAGAGGCCGGCGAAGGAGAGGGTGTCGTCGTCCTCGGTGCTCGCCGCGAGGGCCGCAGCGTAGGAGCTGCGGCGCAGCAGCGCGCGGATGCGGGCGAACAGCTCGTCCAGCTCGAAGGGCTTGACCAGGTAGTCGTCGGCGCCGGCGTCCAGCCCGGTCACCCGGTCGCCGACGGTGTCGCGGGCGGTCAGCATGAGGATCGGGGTGGTGTCGCCGGCGCCCCGGATGCGGCGGGCTGCGGTCAGTCCGTCCATGCGGGGCATCTGGATGTCGAGGACGACCAGATCGGGGCGGTAGGCCGCCGCCTTCTCCAGCGCGTCGGCGCCGTCGACGGCGACCTCGGTGCCGTACCCCTCGAAGGCGAGGCTGCGCTGGAGGGCTTCGCGGACCGCCGGCTCGTCGTCGACGATCAGGATGCGCTGGGTGTCACGGTCGCCTTCTGCGGGGCTCATGGCTCGGGGTTCCTCGGGTGCGGTGGGCTCGGGGGCGGGACGTCCTTCAGCGTCGCACGTCGGTGGGGGGTGCGGGAAAGCCGCGGGGGACCGGGCATGCGGTACGGGGCGGCGGCGGGGTCCGGGCGGGCGGTACGGGGCCGCCTCGGCCGGGCCGGGTCAGCCGTCCGCGCCCGCCCGCAGGGAGGCCAGGTCGGCCTTGACGGTGTTGACGGGGATGGCGAAGCCGAGCCCCACGCTGCCCGCGTCGGCGGACGAGGAGGAACCGGCGGCCGAGTACATCGCCGAGTTGATGCCGACGATGTTGCCGTTCATGTCGATCAGCGCCCCGCCGGAGTTGCCCGGGTTGAGGGAGGCGTCCGTCTGGATCGCCTGGTACGTGGTCGTGGAGGAGCCGGTGTCGCCGTTGAACTGGCGCCCGCCGTAGGAGAAGGGCCAGCCGCCGCCCTGCTGCTGTTGCCGCTGCTGCTGCCCGTCGCCGCCCTTGGCGACGGTGACGTCGCGGTCGAGTGCCGAGACGATGCCGCTGGTCACGGTGCCGGTCAGGCCCTCGGGGGAGCCGATCGCCACGACCGGGTCGCCGACCTGGAGGCCGTCGGAGTCGCCGAGGGTGGCGGCGGTCAGCCCGGAGGCGTTCTCCAGCTTGATCAGCGCCAGGTCCTTGGAGCTGTCGGTGCCGACGGTCCGCGCGGTGTACGTCGTGCCGTCGCTGGTGCGTACGGTGATCGAGGAGGCGCCCGCGACGACGTGGTTGTTGGTGACGATCTCGCCGTCACCCGTGATGATCACGCCGGAGCCGGTGGAGGTGCCGGTGTTGGTGGCCGCGCTGATCTCGACGATGCTCGGGCCGACCGCGCGGGCCACCCCGGCGACGGTGCCCTTCTGGCCGGCGGGCACCACGGCGGTGCTGGTGGAGCTGGAGGTGACGGCGGTGGTGCCGGTCAGCTCCTGGATGCCGTACGCGGTGCCGCCGCCGACGGCCGCCGCGACCAGGGCCACCGCCGCGAGCAGGGCGAAGGGCCCCCGCCGGGCGGCCCGCTTACCGGACGGTGCCGGCGGCTGCTCGGCTCCGGGAGACGAAACCGCGGGCGGCTGGTTCGGCGGGGGCGGCCAGGCGGGGTCCACCGGGCCCGTGCCCAGGGGAGCGTAGACGTGCGAGCGGTCGCCCTCGAAGGGCGTCGCGTACGGGTTCTCGTCGCCGCTGCGGCGGTGGCTCTCGGTCATGTCCATGAGCCTCCCGCCCGTCCATGAGAGCCGCCTGAGGGACGCCTGAGAAGCCCGGCAGAACCGCGTATGCCCGATATAAGGGCGGCAGCCCGAGGGCGCGGCGCCGCTACGGCGCGCTCGCCCCGACGCTCACGCGCAGCCGCAGGACTGGCGGACCACCAGTTGGGACGGGAACTGCTTCAGGCGCTCGCGCCGCGAGCCGGCCACCCGCAGCCCGTCGTCCAGGACCAGGTCGACCGCGGCCCGCGCCATCGCCGACCGGTCCGAGGCCACCGTGGTCAGCGGCGGATCGGCCAGCGCCGCTTCCTTGATGTCGTCGAAGCCGGCCACCGCCAGCTCGCCGGGGACGTCGATGCGCAGCTCGCGGGCGGCGCGCAGCAGGCCGATCGCCTGGTCGTCGGTGGAGCAGAAGACCGCGGGCGGACGCTGCGGGCCGGAGAGCAGGTCGAGGGCGATCCGGTAGGCGTCGTACCGGTTGTACGGCGCCTCGAAGAGCCGGCCCTCGGTGGAGAGCCCGGCCTCCTTCATCGCGCGCCGCCAGCCCTCGACGTGGTCGGAGACCGGGTCGCCGACGGCCGGGGTGTCGGCGGTGCCGCCGACACAGGCCACGTACTCGTACCCGTGCTCCAGCAGGTGGCGGACGGCGACCTGGGCGCCGTTCAGGTCGTCGGTGACGACGGCGACGTCGTCGATGGCCTCGGGCCGCTCGTGCAGCAGGACGACCCGGGCGTCCCACGCCTCGATCTCGGCGGCGGCCATGTCGTTGAGCGCGTGGCTGACCAGGATCAGCCCCGAGACCCGCATGCCGAGGAAGGCGCGCAGATAGTGCACCTCGCGCTCGCCGACGTAGTCCGAGTTGCCGACGAGCACCATCTTCCCGCGCTCGGAGGCGGCCCATTCGACGGCGTGCGCCATCTCCCCGAAGAACGGCTGGCGCGCGTCCGGCACGATCAGCCCTATGAGGTCCGTGCGCCGCGACGCCATGGCCTGGGCGACCCGGTCGGGCCGGTACCCCAGCTCCTTGATCGCGGCGAGGACACGCTCGCGCGTGGCCGGGGCGACCGGCCGGGGTCCGTTGTTGATGACATAGCTGACGACGGCGGTGGAAGTCCCCGCCAGCCGCGCCACGTCATCCCGAGTCACCTTGGCCACGCGCGGAGTCTACGCGGATGGACCCGCGCCGGGCAGGGCGTATCACACCTTGGATGGCCTGGACGTTCCCGCGGGTCCGCCGGTGACGCCCCGCGCGGGCCGCTCGCCCTTCGCACCCCGCTCGGCCCGCTCGCCCTTCTCGGGCGTGACGAAGCGGTAGCCGACGTTGCGGACGGTGCCGATCAGCGATTCGTGCTCGGGGCCGAGCTTGGCGCGCAGCCGCCGCACGTGCACGTCGACGGTGCGGGTGCCGCCGAAGTAGTCGTAGCCCCACACCTCCTGGAGGAGCTGGGCGCGGGTGAAGACGCGGCCCGGATGCTGCGCGAGGTACTTCAGCAGCTCGAACTCCTTGAAGGTCAGGTCGAGCACCCGGCCCTTCAGCTTGGCGGAGTAGGTCGCCTCGTCCACCGACAGGTCGCCGTTGCGGATCTCGGTGGGGGAGTCGTCGACGATCTGCCGGCGGCCCAGGGCCAGCCGCAGCCGCGCCTCGACCTCCGCGGGGCCCGCGGTGTCCAGCAGCACGTCGTCGACGCCCCAGTCGGCGGTGACGGCGGCGAGCCCGCCCTCGGTGACGACGAGGAGCAGCGGGGAGCCCGGCCCGGTGGAGTGCAGCAGGCGGCACAGCCCGCGCACCTGGGGCAGGTCGTGGCGCCCGTCGACGAGGACGACGTCGGCGCCCGGGGCGTCGATCAGGGCGGGGCCCTCCGCCGGGGCGACCCGGACCGAGTGCAGCAGGAGGCCGAGGGCGGGGAGCACCTCCGCCGAGGGCTGGAGCGCGTTGGTCAGCAGCAGCAGGGAACTCATCGCGCCCCACCTGCCCGGGGCGTCGGATGATCGTGCGCGGTTCGCTCGCCCATAACGTCGGATTCCTCTCCGGTTCCTGCGAGGACGTCTGCGGCACTGCTTCTGGCGGTGCGGGCCGTGCCCGTGGGGCCCGCCGCGAGTCCGGGAACCGGCCGGCCCCGAAAGCACGAAAGGACCCGGGGGCTACGCTGCCCGAGTCCTCTGCCGAGCAGAATAGCCGACATGAGCAAGGGTCCGGCAGGTCGTGTGGCACGCGCCACCTCTCGTCCGTCCGCCCGCGCACCGCGCGCGGCGTCCGCCCCGGAGCCCGCCGGGTCCCCGCCGCCCCGCACCGGCGCCCGCACGTTCCTCCGTACGGCCGACGGCGTGCGCGTCGACGCCGTCTACGCGCCCGGTGCCGCCGCCGGTGACGCGGGCGCCCCGGTCTTCGTCGTCGCGCACGGCTTCACGGGCGACGCCGACCGGCCGCACGTGCGCCGGGTCGCGGCGGCCCTCGCCCGCCACGGGGCCGTCGTCACCTTCTCCTTCCGCGGGCACGGCGCCTCCGGCGGCCGGTCCACGGTCGGCGACCGCGAGGTGCTGGACCTGGCGGCGGCGGTCGCCTGGGCGCGCGGCTTCGGGCACGCGCGCCTGGTGACGGTCGGCTTCTCGATGGGCGGCTCGGTGGTCCTGCGGCACGCCGCCCTGTACGGCGCGGACGCCGCCGGGCCCGACGCGGTGGTCTCGGTGAGTTCCCCCGCCCGCTGGTACTACCGGGGGACCGCGCCCATGCGCCGGCTGCACTGGCTGGTCATGCGCCCGGCCGGCCGCCTGGTGAGCCGCTGGGGACTGCGCACCCGCGTCCATCACCGGGACTGGGACCCGGTGCCGCTCTCCCCGGTGGAGGCGGCGGCGCGGATCGGGGTGCCGCTGCTGCTGGTGCACGGCGACCGGGACGCCTACTTCCCCCTCGACCACCCCCGCATGCTGGCCGGGGCCGCCGGTGACCGGGGCGAACTCTGGCTGGAGCCCGGCATGGGCCACGCCGAGCACGCCGCGGACGGCGAACTCCTGGACCGGATCGGCGACTGGGCGGTGTCGCGGGCGGGCTAGCCTGAGGTGTTCACTGCCGAACGACGACAGGCGACGAAGGGTCCAGATGGCAAAGGTCACGGTGCGCTACTGGGCGGCCGCGAAGGCCGCGGCGGGGGTGGCCGAGGAACCGTACGAGGCGGACACGCTCGCCGGGGTGCTCGACGCGGTGCGCGAACGCCACCCCGGCGAACTCACCCGCGTGCTGACGCGCTGCTCGTTCCTGGTCGACGGTGACCCGGCCGGGACCCGCGCGCGGGAGACGGTACGGCTGGCCGAGGGCGGCACGGTCGAGGTGCTCCCGCCGTTCGCAGGAGGGTGAGATGAGCGACCAGCCGCATCAGCCGTACGGGGGGCAGGAGCCCCCGGCGTGGCCCGCGCAGCCTGGGCGGGGCTTCCCGCCGGGGTTCGAGGAGCCGTCCGCCGCCGAGCAGACCCAGCAGTGGCAGGGCCAGACCTGGGAGACCCGGCTCCAGCCCCCGATCGACCCCACCACACCACCGCCGTCGCCGTCTCCGGGCGGGGGGTACGGGGGGCAGCCGCAGCCGGGACCGTCGTACGGGGGGCAGCCGTACGGGGGCGAGCCCCAGGCCGGGCAGCCGCCCTACGCGGGCCAGCCCCAGGCCGGGCAGCCGCCCTACGGGGGGCAGCCGTACGCCGGGCAGTCCTACGGGGGCGGCCCGCAGGCCGGTCAGCCGTACCCCGGCCGGCCCCAGCCCCAGCCGGAGCACCAGTACGCCGCCCCGCCCCACCCCTACCAGCAGGCGGCCCAGCCGTACCCGCAGCCCCAGGCCGCCGCCGCGTACGCCGCCGCCCCCGCGGCCCGGCCCCACGAGCCCGCCGCCGCCCCGGAGCCCGCGCCCCCCGCCGGTGACGGGCCCGGGTACGGTCCGGCGACCCTCGCCGGCAACGCCCGGATCACCGACGCGCAGCGCGCCCGCGCCGAGGGCCGCTCCCCGATCATCGACCCGGGGATGCGGCCCGCCCTGCTCACCGCCCTGCTCGGCCTGCTGCTGGCCGGGGCGGCGGCGATCGGCACCTACGCCCTGCTCCTGCCGCTGGTCGCGCTCCAGGCGGTCACCGCGGCCGGCTGGTTCCGGCTGAACGGCATGTGGCCGGCCCGCCAGGGCATCGCGCTGGGCTTCCTCGGCGCGCTCGTCGCCGATGTGGCGATGCTCGCCTCGGACCGGTCCCCGGCCGCGCTCCTCGGCAGCCTCGGCGTGTGGGTGCTGCTCACCCTCGTCCTGCAACTGCGCTCGCACGCCGACCCGGACGAGCGGATGTACGGCCTGATGGCCACCGTCGTCGCGGCGGCCCTCGCCATCATCGCGGGCGGCTACCTCGCGGCGGACACCGACGCCGTGACGGTCGGCGGCATCGCGGTGGCGGCGGCTGCCGTGGTCCGCGCCCTGCCGCTGCCCGCCCCGGCGGCGATGGTCGCGGCGGTCCTGGCGGCGGCGGGCGCGGGCGCCGCGGCCGGCGGGATGACCGGGCTGGGCACCTCGGGGGCGCTGCTCGGCGCGGGCGCCGCGGTGTGCGCGCTGATCGGCCACCGCGCGGCGGCCTACGACTACCCGTCCCGGTTCGTCCACTTCACGGCGGGCGTCGCCCTGCCGCTCGCGGCGGCGGCCCCGGCGGTGTACGTCCTCGGGCGGCTGCTCGGCTGAGCCGTCCCTCCTGTCACAGGTGATCGACAGAATCCGGCGGCCGTCCCCCCGCGCGCTACCCTCGCGCTGGACGGCCGCCCGGTCGTCGGGGGAAACGCCGTCGTCGACGCCAAGGGTGGGAAAGACACCGCATGCGAGCATTGCGAATACTGCTGATCATCGTCGTGATCCTGGGCGGTCTCTTCGCCATCGCGGACCGCCTCGCCGTCAACTTCGCCGAGAACGAGGTGGCCGAACGGCTGCGGACCTCCGAGGACCTCGCCGAGACCCCGGACGTGTCGATCAACGGCTTCCCCTTCCTCACCCAGCTCCTCGGCGGCGAGCTGGACGACGTCGAGATCGGCATCGACTCCTACGAGGCCGCCACCGGTGACGGCGGCAAGAAGATCCGCATCGACGACCTGCGGGCCCGCATGAAGGGCGTCGGCTTCTCCGGCGACTTCTCCTCGGCCACGGCGTCCAGCGCCGACGGCAGCGCGGCCATCTCCTACGACGAGCTGCTGAAGGCCGCCAAGTCCGAGCCGACCCAGGCAGCGCCGGGCGTCACGGCCAAGGTCGTGGGCCTCTCCGACGGCGGCAACGGCAAGATCAAGGTGGCCCTGGAGGTGACCATGCTGGGCACCCCGATGCCCGAGCCGGTCCACGTGCTCAGCTCCGTGCGGGTCAAGGGCGACGAAGTCGAGGTGGCCGCCGACGGTCTGCCCACCGTCGCCGGGGTGAAGCTGCCCGAGTCCCGGGTGCGGGCCGTCACCGACTTCCGCCAGCGGATCGACGGACTGCCCGGCGGCATCACGATCGACAAGGTCGAGGCGGCCGAGGACGGCGTCCGGATCACGGTGAAGGGTTCGGACATCCGCCTGGCCGGGTAGGACTTCCCCAGCCTCTCCGGCCTCCCCGGCCCGCCCGGACGGACCCGGCAGCCCGCCCCGGCGCCCCGGCGCCTTGGCGGGCGCCCGCTCCCTCGGCGGCCCCCGGACCGCGCTGTCGTCCGCGATGCGAGACGGCGCCGTCCGCTCCGTAGAAACCCGGCCGGACCGGAGGGCTTGCCCGACGGGCCGGATTCCTCCCCGCATGCCGCTCATCTCACATCACGGACCATTGTGTCTCACCATGTGATCCGCCGGTGACACACCCGGCATTCCGTCCCTACGATCGGGCCCATGCAGTGCCAGACAAGCGTCCTCCGTTCGCGGGGACAGGCGGATCTCACGAAGCGGCGGGCAGTGGACCTGTGCCGCGTCGCCGCCATGCTCTGTCGCACTTTCTGAGCGGAAGGCCACGCCTCCGCATCCCCACCCCGCACGCCGGGGGGTGTCCGTGTGCCGCGCCCGCCACGCGCCGCGCCGCGCCCCTCACCCCGTTCCGCAGGCCCCGCCGCATCTGCCCCGGAGGAGAGACATGAGCCGCAGTGACGTCCTGGTCGACGCCGACTGGCTCCAGGACCACCTGGACGACCCGAGCATCGCCATCGTCGAGGTGGACGAGGACACGTCCGCGTACGAGAAGAACCACATCAAGAACGCGATCCGCATCGACTGGACCAAGGACCTCCAGGACCCGGTGCGCCGCGACTTCGTGGACCAGGAGGGCTTCGAGAAGCTCCTGTCGGCCAAGGGCATCGCCAACGACACGCTGGTGATCCTCTACGGCGGCAACAACAACTGGTTCGCGTCCTACGCCTACTGGTACTTCAAGCTCTACGGCCACGAGAACGTCAAGCTGCTCGACGGCGGCCGCAAGAAGTGGGAGCTGGACGCCCGCGAGCTGGTCGAGGAGGTGCCCGAGCGCGCCGCCACCGACTACAAGGCCAAGCCGCAGGACACCTCGATCCGCGCCTTCCGCGACGAGGTCGTCGCCGCGATCGGCGTGCAGAACATCGTCGACGTGCGCTCGCCCGACGAGTTCTCCGGCAAGCTGCTCGCCCCGGCCCACCTGCCGCAGGAGCAGTCGCAGCGCCCTGGCCACGTGCCGTCCTCCCGCAACATCCCGTGGTCGAAGAACGCCAACGACGACGGCACCTTCAAGTCCGACGAGGAGCTGAAGGCCCTCTACGAGGCCGAGCAGATCGACCTCTCCAAGGACACGATCGCCCTGTGCCGCATCGGCGAGCGCTCGGCCCTGAGCTGGTTCGTCCTGCACGAGCTGCTCGGTGTGGAGAACGTCAAGAACTACGACGGCTCCTGGACCGAGTACGGCTCGCTCGTCGGCGTGCCGATCGCGCTGGGCCCCGCCAAGTAAGCCGACCGACCCTTCCCAACACCTCAGGAGTACGACATGTGCGGAGCGAAGGCCGGCGGCCCCGACGCCTCGACGATCAAGCCGGGTGAGACCACCATCCAGGGTCAGGTGACCCGCGACGGCGAGCCGGTGACGGGCTACGTCCGTCTGCTGGACTCGACCGGCGAGTTCACGGCGGAGGTCCCCACCTCCGCGACGGGCCAGTTCCGCTTCTACGCGGCCGAGGGCACCTGGACCGTCCGGGCGCTGGTCCCGGGCGCCACCGCCGACCGCACGGTCGTCGCCCGGCAGGGCGGGCTGGCGGAGGTCGCGATCGCCGTCTGACGGCACACGCGCGGAAGGGGCCGCGCCCCACGGGTTGGACACCCGGGGCGCGGCCCCTTCGCCCGTCCGGAACTACCCTGGAGGTATGTACGCACGGCGGCGTCACGTGTACTTCGCCATGATGGGGACGTGCCTCGCGCTCTTCGTCCTGGCCTGGGGCGTGGTGCGCATCTGGTCGGTGCCGGCCGCCGTCGGCATGTGCGTGGTGGCCATGCTCATCCCGCCGGTCGCCGCGATGGTCGCCAACCGCCGCGGCCCCGAGGACCGCTGGTGGGACGACCCATCGGGCGATCCCAAGTCCGACGAGTGGTGGGACGAGCTGGACGGCAAGAAGCACCACTGAACGCCTGCTACGGCGGCTACGGCACCCACGGCGGCCGTCCCCCGCGCCGTCTCAGTAGACGAGCGCCTGCGTCTCCTCGCCCATGGCCTCCTGCACGAAGACCTGGGCGCCCGCGATCCGCACCCCGTCCAGCACGTCACCCTCCGTGATCTCCCGGCGGGCCGCGCACTGCGTGCACAGCGTCAGCCGGCCCCCGGCCAGCACGGAGTCCAGCAGGTCGGGCAGGGGCGCGGCGTGCGGCAGCTCGAACTCGGCCGCCCGGCCCGGCAGCGCGAACCACGACGCCTCGCCGGTCAGCCACAGGGAGACCTCGACACCGCTGGCCACGGCCACCGCCGCGACCGTGAACGCCTGCGAGCACCGCTCGGGGGCGTCGGCCCCCGCCGTCAGCTTGATCACCAGCTTCTTCGCCATGGCCGCATCGTACGGCGCCGGGCGGGGCCCACCTCCCAGGGTGCCGCCCGGCCCGGCCGCGTAAGCTGGTGTCCGGCCCTGTGCACACCGCGCACGTACGACCCCGCTCAACCGAGGAGCACCCCGTGGAGATCTTCTTCGAAGTCCTGTTGGTCCTGGTCTGCGTCGGCGTCCTCGCCTTCGCCGGACTGACCGTGAAGAAGCTGTACCAGGGCCAGCGCTGACCCCTCGCCAGGAAGTTCCGCTCATGATCGAGATTCCGTCCGACCTGCACAAGGACCTCGTCCCGCTCGCCTTCCTGCTCGGTGAGTGGGCGGGCGCCGGCGTGCACGACTTCCCCGGCGCCGAGAAGTGCAACTTCGGCCAGGAGGTCGCCTTCACCCACGACGGCCGGGACTTCCTGGAGTACCGCTCCCGCACCTGGGTGCTGGACGGCGACGGGAACAAGCTCCGCCCGCTGGAGACCGAGCACGGCTTCTGGCGGATCGACGCCGACCGCAAGGTCGAGGTCACGATGGTCCGCGACGACGGCGTCATCGAGATCTGGTACGGCGAGCTGGCCGACCAGAAGCCCCAGATCGACCTGGTCACCGACGCGGTCGCCCGCACCCCCGCCGCCCGCCCCTACACCGGCGGCAAGCGGCTGTACGGCTACGTCAAGAGCGACCTCATGTGGGTCGGCGAGAAGCAGACCCCCGAGGTCGAGCTGCGCCCCTACATGTCCGCCCACCTCAAGAAGGTCGTCACCCCCGAGGACGTCGAGCGCTGGGCCAAGGCCCTCCCCGACGACATGCCGGACGACGGCATCGCCTTCTTCAAGTAGCCCGGCCCCAGCAGACCGCGGTTCCTCCAGCAGGCCAGCCCTCTTATGGGCGGCGCTCCGGTTCTTCTCGTGGGGCGGTAACCCCAGGTCCCCCGTACCCCGGCATGGGTTAACAGATGACCCAGCATGGCAATGCGCTTGCTTCTCGCCGGGGTCTGGGGATACCGTCTTGGTTGTCTTCGTGGTGGGCGATGTCATCGTCCCGCGGATGCGCGAAGCCCCGACCGTAATGTGTCTGCGGTCGGGGCTTCGGAGGCCATGCTCTGGGCGGCATGCGAAGCAGAGGCGGACCCAGGGCGTACGCAAGCCACGATAGCAGAGCACATCCGCGGGCGCGCCGCGCTGCGGAAACCGAGTGGGGGAGAGACTGTGGCCGGTGACCTGCCGGAGTGGATGCTGCGAGCCTTCTCGAAGCCGCGCATGGCTTCCTACCTGCGCGCGGCAAGGGGCGATGCCCAGAAGGCCGCCAGCCTCTACTGGTGGAACATGGAGGCGTCGGCCGCGCTGTACGGACCACTGAACTGCCTGGAGGTCACGCTGCGCAACGCCCTGCACGGCGTGCTCGAACAGCATCACGGCCGGCCGGACTGGTGGGTGGGGGCGCCTCTGAGCCCGAACGGCCTCCGCCTGGTCGACGACGCGCGCGCGAAGTGCGAACGGAACGGAACGGCCTCGGCCCCCGTCGACGGCATCGTCACCGAACTGACCCTCGGCTTCTGGGTCTCCCTGGTGAGCGGCGCCCGCGGCTACGACCGTGGGTTCTGGGTGCCCGCCACCCACAAGGCGTTCCCGAACTACTCGGGGCGACGTAAGGAGCTGCATGACAGCCTCATGTTCCTCCTGTGGCTGCGGAACAGGGTCATGCACCATGAGCCGATCGACCATCAGTGCCGACGGCGGTGCCCCCGCTGGCACCTGGACCCGGTGAGTGGGCACGCCACGCTCTATGACGTGCTCGGCTACCTCAGCCCCGAGCTGGCCAAGGAGGCACGAGCCATGGACAGGTTCCCCGCCGTCTTCGCGTCGCGGGGCGATGCCCTTCGCGGCACCAGGCCGCCTCAGTTCTGAAACCGGACCGTCAGGAGACGCTGTGACCGACTTCGACGTGCGCTCCCGGGGTGGCGATGCCAACCCGGAGTTCGCCGGTGTGCTCGTCTCGCGGCCCGACATCGCCCGCCTGGCCGGGGTGAAGCGTCCCGCGGTCACCAACTGGGAACGACGGTACGCGGATTACCCTGCCCCGCTTCCTCGAAGCGAGGGCGCGCGCGGTGCCGCCCCCGAGATGTTCCGAGCCGACGAGGTACTGGCCTGGCTCTCGGCACGGCCCATTCCCGCCAACGCCCTCCTGCCCGGCGAACCGTCGGGAACGACGTACGGCGACCGGTTTCGAGCCGGGCTGACCGGGAGCAGAGCGGGCGGGCTGCTCGCGGCGGTGAAGGAACTCACCGGACCCGCGGCGGAGCGGATGCGCGGGCCGGTCCCCCTGCCGCTCTACCTCGACTGGCTGCTGTACCTCGTGTTCCGCGCGATCGTGGAGGCGGACGGGGGGCAGGAGGGCAGTCAGGGCCGGACCCAGGCCGGGAGGGACGTCGCCGTCCCGGAGGAGAAGTACCCGCGCGGACTTCCGGCCGACCTCCAGAACCTTCTGGACCGGAATCCGCCCAGCTCCCCGGAGGACGGACGTCAGGCGTTCGACCTGGTCCTCACCCTCCTGCGCGACGCCGAGGACCGCGGGTTCGGTGACTTTCTCACCCCCCCGTCGGTGAGCCGTGTCATGGCCGGAGCACTGGCTGCCGTGGCACCCGCCGTGCCGACACCGTACGACCCGTTCTGCCGTACCGGCGAGCTGCTTGCCGCCTACCTGGACGCCACCGCCGAACGGGACGGACCGGGACCCCGCAGGGTGAGGGGGCGGGTGCTCCATGACCGTGCGCTGCGCATCGCCCGTATGAACGTCCGGGTACACGGCGCGGACGACGCGGAACTCGCCCTGGGGCCCGGTGCACCCCCGCCGGACCCGGACGGGATGTTCGACGTGATTCTCACCAACCCGCCGTTCGGTGGCAGAACCCGTGACGACGGGCCCCCACCCGCCTACTGGACGTACGGCCCCGCCCGGCGCGTCGAATTCGACTGGCTTCAGTACGTCATCTCCCGCCTCGCCCCCGAGGGCCGGGCCGCCGTCCTGATGCCCGCGGCAGCCGCCTTCCACACGGGTGCGGCACGTACGGTCCGGGCCGGGTTGGTCGAGGCCGGGATCGTCGAGTGCGTGATGGCGCTGCCCGGACAGCTCTTCGGGCAGACGGCGATCAAGACGCACATCTGGTTCCTGAGAGCCACACCCGGGCCGGTACGCGACGTACTTTTCGTGGACGGTGAGGACCTCGGGCACGTCGTGAGCCGCACTCGCCAAACCCTTTTCGACGACGACGTCGCCCGGCTGGTGCGAGAGTACGGTTCCTGGTGTTCAGCCGCCGACAGCGAACGGGAGTACCCCGGAACACCGGGGCTGAGCCGGGCCGTGGCGCCGGGTGAGATCGTCGCACACGACCACCGGCTCGACCCGGCGACGTACGTACGCACAGCCATGCCTGAGCCGGCCGTCACGGACTCGGCCGAGGTACGTGGCCGGCTGGCCGGACTGGCGCAGGAGATCGAGGTCCTGCAGGCGCGGGCCAGGAACGCCGACGCCGACGCGTTGAGGCAGCTCAGGAGGTATGGACTGTGACGGGCACAAGAGGGGGAACGGAGGCATCTGACACCGGGCTTCATCTGCCTGAGGGCTGGCGGTGTGCTCCCCTGAGGGACCTGTGTGCCTCCCTCCGGGCGGGCCCGGCGTCGCGTGTCCAGGACAAGGGACACACACAGGCGGACGGTGGTGTCCCCGTCGTCCTGCCTCGTGATCTCGGTGGGCAGCGGATCACGACCGCCGAGCCCGGCCTCGTGCCCGCCGTCCCCAGGGAGCGGGCGCGAGCACTGGAGCAGCACCTGCTGGCCGAGGGAGACATCCTCATCACCCGCACGGGCAACGTCGGCCGCCTGGCCCTGGTGACGGGAGAACACAGCGGCTGGCTGTTCCACGCCAACCTGGTCAGGATGCGGCTCCCGGGCGCCGGCCCGGCGCAGGCCCCCTACCTCGCCGCCTACCTGAGTTCGGGCACCGCTCAGGACTGGGTCCGTGCGCGGACGGCCGGCTCGGTGATCCCGTCGGTGAGCATACGGACGCTGGGCGAGCTGCCCGTGCCGCTTCCGCCGCAGGCGGAGCAGCGGGCCATCGGCGCGACCCTCGCGGCCCTCGACGAGAAGATCAGAGCGCACACGGAGATCGCCCGGACTACCGTCCAGTACCGTGCGGTGCTGGCGGACGCGCTCCTGACCGGCGTGGTGACCGCCCAACCGTGACCTGGGTTCTGGCCCTAGACTCGGGGCTGTGGTGAGCACCGACTGGAAGAGCGACCTCAGACAGCGCGGCTACCGGCTGACCCCCCAGCGTCAGCTCGTACTGGAGGCTGTGGACACCCTTGAGCACGCCACCCCGGACGAGATCCTCATCGAGGTGAGGAAGACGGCATCCGGGGTCAACATCTCCACCGTGTACCGCACCCTGGAGCTGCTGGAGGAGCTGGAGCTGGTCTCGCACGCCCACCTCGGCCACGGGGCGCCCACGTACCACCTCGCCGACCGGCACCACCACATCCACCTGGTCTGCCGGGACTGCTCCGACGTGATCGAGGCCGATGTGTCGGTGGCCGCCGAGTTCACCGCCAAGCTCCGGGAACAGTTCGGCTTCGACACCGACATGAAGCACTTCGCCATCTTCGGCCGCTGTGCGGACTGCACCTCCGGGGGCGCGTCCGCCGGGTCGTAGGCTGGGGCCATGAAGAGCCCTCTGCTGTCCCTGCCCGGCGCCGTCCCCGCCGAGGGCGTGGACGAAGGCGTCGCCGCCCACTACGGCGACCTGTTCCGCGAGCAGCGTGCCCTCGCCGACGGCACCGGATTCGTCGACCTCTCCCACCGCGGCGTCCTCGCCGTCACCGGTGAGGACCGGCTGAGCTGGCTGCACCTGCTGCTCACCCAGCACGTCAGCGACCTGCCGCCCGGCGAGGCCACCGAGGCCCTGGTCCTCTCCGCCAACGGCCACATCGAGCACGCCCTCTCCCTCGTCGACGACGGGACCACGGTCTGGGCGCACGTCGAACCCGGCACCCAGGAGGCGCTCATCGCCTACCTGGAGTCCATGAAGTTCTTCTACCGGGTCGAGGTGGCCGACCGCACCGCCGACACCGCCGTCGTGTACCTCCCGGCCGGCTCCATCGCCGAGGCCCCCGAGGGCGCCGTGGTCCGCGAGACGCCGTACGGCCGCGACCTCTTCCTGCCCCGCGCCGGGCTGGAGGACTTCGCCGCCAAGGCCGGTCCGCCGGCCGGCATCCTGGCCCACGAGGCGCTCCGGGTCGAGCGGCACCGGCCCCGGCTCGGCTTCGAGACCGACCACCGCACCATCCCGCACGAGCTGGGCCTGATCGGCAGCGCCGTCCACCTCCAGAAGGGCTGCTACCGCGGCCAGGAGACCGTCGCCCGGGTGCAGAACCTGGGCAAGCCGCCGCGCCGCCTGGTCTTCCTGCACCTGGACGGCAGCGAGGTCCACCTCCCCGGGCACGGCGCCCCGGTGCGTGTCGCCGACGACGGCCCCGACGGCCGGAAGATCGGCTTCGTCACCACCTCCGTACGCCACCACGAGCTGGGCCCGGTCGCCCTCGCCCTGATCAAGCGCAACGTGCCCGTCGACGCCCGCCTGATCGCCGAGGACACCGCCGCCGCCCAGGAGACCGTCGTCGAGCCGTGAGGCCGGGGTCCCTCACACCTCGACGAGCACCGTGAACGGGCCGTCGTTCGTCAGCGCGACCCGCATCCGCGCGCCGAACCGGCCCGTCGCCACGGTCGCCCCCAGCGCCCGCAGCCGGGCCACCACCTCGTCGACCAGCGGCTCGGCCACCTCGCCGGGGGCGGCGGCGCTCCACGTGGGGCGGCGGCCCTTGCGGACGTCCCCGTACAGGGTGAACTGGCTGATCACCAGCAGCGGGGCGCCGATGTCGGCGCACGACTTCTCGTCGTGCAGCATCCGCAGCGACCACAGCTTGCGGGCGAGCCGGTCCGCCTGCTCCGGGGTGTCGTCGTGCGTCACCCCGACCAGGACGCACAGCCCCTCGCCCTCGATCGCCCCCACCGTCTCGCCGTCCACGACGACGCTCGCGCCGTCCACCCTCTGCACCACTGCACGCATGCCCGCCATGATGCCGTGCGGGACCGGAACGCCGACGGGCGGGCCGCGGGGCGCCCGCGCACTGCCACACGGGGCTTCTTTTCGCTCCGTAACCCCCCATCTGGGGCCGATCGGGGGCACTCGGTCACATAGCGGCCACTTGGGGTGGCACGATGCTCCCAGACGCCGGTCGAGGGGACGGTAGAGGTAGATGAGCACACCGAGTACGGGGCAGCCGCTTGGGACTGTCGCGTTGACTCACCCGGGCGGCCTGGAGGCGCCCAGACCGCCCGTGCAGCGGACGGACAGCCCAGAGCTGCCCGTGGACGCGGCACCGGGCATCCCGGGCTCTCCGGGCGCGGGGCGCGACCTGGCCGGGCTGAGCCTGCCGGAGCTGCGCACGCTGCGCCGGGACGCCCAGCGGGAGGAGGCCGACCTCAGCTACGTACGGCGGCTGCTGCACGGGCGGATCGACATCCTCCGCGCCGAGCAGGCACGGCGGGGTACGGCGTCCGTGCCGGCCGCGGCGGAGGCGTCCGTGGTCGAGCGGCTGTCGGAGATCCTGGCCGACGCCCCGGTCCGGCACCGGGCCTCCGCCCGCCATGTCACGCTGGGCACCCCGCGCAGCGAGGAGGGCCGCAGGCTCGCCGCCGAGATGCTCGGGGACGTGGAGCTGTCCGATCTGGCGGCGCTCACCGATCCGGAGCTGATCGCCGCGATGGGCCGCCTGGTCCGCCACGAGCAGCGGGTCTCGCGCCGGCGCCGCCGGCTCCAGCGCACCGCCGACGACTCCAGCGCCGAGATCGCCCGCCGGTACCGTGAGGGGGAAGCACAAGTCGACGACCTGCTCGTGTGACGCCAGGAGCCGCTGTACGCCGTCCTGGGGGCCCGGTGATCCCGGGCCGTCGCCGTGACGGGTCCTTGTTCCGGAAGGCCACCGCCGATGTCCGCGTCCCAGCCCGTGTCCACGCCCGCGCCGGCCACCCCGCCGGCGCCGCCGGCCGCCCTCGCGCCCGTCGTGCCGCCCGTCCTCGCCGAGGTCGTGCGGTCCGGCTTCGTCGAGGGGCGGCACCGGGGCAGCCTGGTCGTCCTGGGCGCCGACGGAGCGGTGGAACTGGCGCTCGGGGACGTGACGGCACCCGTCTTCCCCCGCTCCTCCAACAAGCCCATGCAGGCCGCGGCGGTACTGCGGGCCGGCCTGGAGCTGGCGGGGGAGCGGCTGGCGCTGGCCGCCGCCAGCCACTCCGGAGAAACCTTCCATCGCACACTCGTACGGACCATGCTCGGCGAGTTCGGTCTCGACGCCGGGCTGCTGCGGTGCCCGCCCGACCTGCCCCTGGACGCCGAGGAGCGGGACCTCTACCTCGCCGCCGGGAAGGTCGCCGACCCGGTCACCATGAACTGCTCCGGCAAGCACACCGCGATGCTCGCCGCCTGCGCGCTGCGCGGCTGGCCGCTGGAGGGCTACCTCGACCCCGGCCACCCGCTCCAGCGGCTCGTCCACCGGACCGTGGAGGAGGCGGCGGGCGAGCCGGTCGCCGCGGTCGGCACCGACGGGTGCGGGGCTCCGCTGATGGCGATCAGCCTGGTCGGACTGGCCCGCGCCTTCCAGGGCTTCGCCGGCGCCGAACCCGGCACGCCCGAACGCCGGGTCGCCGACGCGATGCGCGCCCACCCCGAGTACGTCGCCGGTACCCGCCGCGCGGACACCTGGCTGATGCGCGAGGTGCCGGGCACGCTCTCCAAGATGGGCGCCGAGGCGGTCCAGGCGGTGGCCCTGCCGGACGGCCGCGCCCTCGCCTTCAAGATCGAGGACGGGGCGACGCGGGCGCTCGGCCCGGTCCTCGCCCGCGCGCTCACCCTGCTCGGCGTGGACGGCCCCGTGGTCGGCCGCATCGGCCGCGCGCCGCTGCTGGGCGGGGGCGCGGAGGTGGGGGAGATCCGGGCGGCGTTCTGAGGGCGGTGCTCGCGGGGGCGCGTGGGGTGAGGAGGCTCTTGCGGGGGCGCGTGAAGCGAGGGGGCCTTTGCGGGGGCGCGTGGGGTGAGGGCGGTCTTCGCGGCGCGCGTGAGGTGAGGGGCGCCTTCGCGGGGGCGCGTGAGGTGTCGGGCGGGAGGCATCAGGCGGCGGGGCATCGGGGCTGGTGGGGCCCGTCGGGTGGCCGCGGAAATTTCCGCGACGCACGCCCCGGGCGCCGCATACCGTGAGCGCATGACGAGCCGTGCCGAGATCGACGTACACCCCATCACCGAGGCCGAGTTCCCCGACTGGAGCCGGGCCCTGAGCACCGGTTTCCTCCAGGACCCCGTCCTGGGCGAGGAGCAACTCCGGGCCCGTGCCAGGCAGTTCGTACCGGGCCGGCTGCTCGGCGCGTTCGACCGCGGCCGGTGCGTCGCCACCTACCGCTCCTTCGACCAGCGGCTCACCGCCGTCGGCGGCGCCGAGGTGCCGGCCGACGCGGTCTCCAACGTCACCGTCACCCCGACGCACCGGCGCCGCGGCCTGCTCAGCCGCATGATCGGCGCGGACCTGGCGGCGGCCCGGGAGCGCGGGGACGTCGTCGCCACGCTCATCGCCGCCGAGTACCGGATCTACGGCCGCCACGGCTTCGGCCCGGCCACCACGATGACCCAGTGGACGGTGGACGTGCCCCGCGCCGGCCTCGACCCGCGCTGGGCGGCCCCGGAGGACGGCGGCACCATCGACCTGGCCGACGGCGCGGACGTCCGCAAGCTCGGCCCCGAGCTGCACGAGCGGCTGCGCCGGGCCCAGCCGGGCGCGGTCAGCCGCGACGAACTGTGGTGGCAGGCGCGGACCGGCGCCGTCCGGATGCACGCCACCCCGTGGCACGAGCCGTTCTACGCGGTGTACCGCTCGCCCGACGGCGAGGTGCAGGGCATGGCCGCCTACCGGGCCGACGACACCTGGGGCGACGCGAAGCAGCCGCTCAACACGGCGACCGTCGACTGGCTGATCGGCGTCACCCCGGCCGCCGAGCGCGCCCTGTGGCGGTACCTCTGCTCCATCGACTGGATCACGACGGTCAAGAGCGGCTGGCGCTCCCCGGACGATCTGCTCCCGCACTACCTGCCCGACCCGCGCGCGGCCCGGATCAGCACCCAGGCCGACTGGCTGTGGGTCCGCGTCCTGGACGTCGTACGGGCGCTGGAGGCGCGGACGTACGCGGCGCGGGGCTCGCTGGTGCTGGAGGTCGTGGACCCGGGCGGGCCGGCCGCCGGGCGGTGGCGACTGGAGGCGGAGGAGGGCGGCGCGTCCTGCGTGCCGACCACCGAGAGCGCCGATCTCGTGCTGGACGCCGGGGCGTTGGCGATGCTGTGGCTCGGGGACGAGTCGGCCGCGCGACTGGCGGCGCTGGGCCGGGTGACGGAAGAACGAGCGGGCGCCGCCCTGTCGGCCGACGCCCTGCTGCGTGCGCCCCGGCGCCCGTGGTGCCCGGACATGTTCTGAGGGGCGGGGCCCCGTGAGGTGCGGGTGTCCTCCTTCCCCGGTGACGGAGCGCGGGCGTGTCCGTAGCGTGCGCTCCGTCGTGCCGGTGGTCGGGCCGGCCGGCCGCCGGGCCGGGCTCCCGGCTCCCCTCCGGAGAGGAGCCCGGACGGCGGCGTGGCCGGCTCAGCCGGACTGGGCGAGCAGCATGACGAGGATGACCGCGCCGACGCCGCTGATCGCGCCGCTCCTCGCCTTGACGCCGACGGTCAGCGTGACGAGGGCGATGAGGCCCATCGCCCCGTACTTCCCCTGGACGAACTGCTCGAACCCGACGGCCAGAGCGGCGATGACGATGGCGATGTACGGCATGGTGCCCCCCTTCGGGCCGCCCCGGCCGGGACCGGCCCCACACTCTCTCCTGGTGGCCAACCTCCTGAAGGCGCAACCACGTTGTCCAAGTTGGTTGCCAACTTACCGCCGGGATGGCTCTACTTGGAAGGGTCGTGCATCCAGATCGTGCCGAACCGCCCCAAGTTGGCGAGAAGTTGACGGTGTTCCCGGCGCCTCACAGGGCCGGTCGCGCCACCAGGAGCGCGAGCAGGACCGCGCCGGCGGAGCTGAGGGACGGGCTCTTGGCCTTGATCCCGACGGTGAGCAGCAGCAGTCCGACGCTGCCGGTGAGGCCGTACTTCCACTGGACGGCCTGCTCGAAGCCGACGGCGAAGGCCGCGGTGAGCAGAGCGAGGACGGGCATGGTCTTCTCCCTTCGGGCGTCTCGGCAGCCGAACTCTCGCCAACCGGGCAAAGTTGGCAACCAACTATGACTATGATGTCCCCAGTTGGCATCACCTCGCAAACATGTTTCAGTCAACTCCTGCTTGGAAGGCAGGAGTTGTAGTTTCTGGTCGTGACCCAGGAGAAGGCGTCCGTGAACACCGGCAGAAGGCCCACCCCCCAGGAGATCGCCGAGATCCTGCGGGAGCGCATCCGCGGAGGCCGGCTCAAGGCGGGCGACCGCCTCCCCACCCAGGCCGAACTCGCCGACGAGTTCGGCGTGGAGCGCGGCACCGTCCGGCAGGCCCTGCGCGCGCTCCAGGACGACGGCCTGCTCACCAACGTCAGCAAGGGCAGCCCGCCCCGCATCGCCCAGCCCGCCCCGCACCCCGGCGAACCGCAGCCGGCCCTGGTGGTGCTCGGACCCCGCCTGTCGGACGCCTTCCGGGAGCCTCGGGTACGGCTGGACGTGGTGTGCCACACCGCGGAGTCCCTGCTGCTGGCGCTCAGCGAGCCGCTGCGCCAGATCCACGAGGGCCGCGTCCGTCCGGACTCCCTCGACCTGCGCGTCCTGATGCCGGCCCGGGACATCGCCCTGGCCTTCCCGGTCCTGGCCGACCCGGCGGAGCCGGGGGCGCCGGAGAGCGCCACGGCCGGTGCGGAGGCGGAGCCGGTGCCTGGGCAGGGGCCGGTCCCGGAACCGGACGACCCGGCCCACCGGCGCTGGCTCCAGATGCGCAACGCCCAGGCCCGCGTGCTCCGGCACAGCCTGCACGCCCTCCGCTCCACCCACGGCATCGCCGTCAAGGTCTCCTTCCGGGCGCTGCCGTTCACCCCGCCGGTGAAGCTCTACCTCCTCAACGGGGAGGAGGCGCTCCTCGGTTACTACCTGATCGCCCGGCGCGAGGAGGAATGGGAGGACCGGACCTTCCAGACGTACGACGCCCTCGGCACCCAGTCCCTGCTGTTCTCCTTCCGCAACCAGGCGGCCCCCCGGGACGCCGCCTTCGTGACCGAGTCCCAGAAGTGGTTCGACGCCCTGTGGGACACCATCACCACGGACATGACACTGTCCTGAGCCCACGCCCTGACCCTTGCCCTGAGCCCTGGCTAGGGTGGGGCGGCATGGCCGACGAGTGCTTCCGCCACCCCCGCCTCGCCCCGCTCTACGACGTCCTCGACCCGGACCGCGGCGACCTGGACGCCTACCTCCGGATGGCGGAGGAGTACGGGGCCCGCCGGGTCCTGGACGTGGGATGCGGGACGGGCGTCTTCGCCCTGCTCCTCGCGGACCGCGGCATCGAGGTCACCGGCGTCGACCCGGCCGGAGCCTCCCTGGACGTGGCGCGCGGCAAGCCGGGCGCCGGACGGGTGCGCTGGCTGCACGGCGACGCGACACGGCTGCCGCCGCTGCGGGTGGACCTGGCGACCATGACGGCGAACGTCGCCCAGGCCATCGCCGGCCCCGACGACTGGCACGGCACCCTGCGAGGCGTGCACGCGGCGCTGCGTCCCGGGGGCCGCCTGGTCTTCGAGACCCGGGACCCGGCCGCGCGGGCCTGGGAGGAGTGGAACCGCGCCGCGTCGCACCGCGTGACAAAGGTCCCCGGCACCGGCGCGGTCGAGAGCTGGGTCGAGGTGAGCGAGGTGGACGGACCGCTGGTGACCTTCCGCTGGACCATCGTGTTCGCCGCCGACGGCGCCGTGCTGACCTCCGACTCCACCCTGCGCTTCCGCACCCGCCGGGAGATCGAGGACGACCTCGCGGCCCACGGCTACGTACTGGACGAGGTCCGCGACGCCCCCGACCGCCCCGGCCGGGAACTGGTCGTCATAGCCCGCCGCCCCTGAACCCGACGTACCGCCGAAGCACCTCCCGGCTGTCGGGGGTGAACCCCCACTCCCCCCACTCCCCCCAGGCCGCCCGCAGCTCGCCCCCGCTCAGCCACCCGCACCAGGCGACCTCGGCCGCATCCGGCACGAGGGCCCCGGTCACCACGGCCTCGTGCACCCCGAGTCAATGCGGGCTCAGCCCCACGCGGTTGACGAACGCGCCCAGCAGTCGCACCGGCGCCCGCACCCCCAGCTCCTCCGCCAACTCCCGTGCCGCGGCCTCCTCGTACGACTCCCCGACCCGTACCGCACCCCCGACCCCCACCTCGTGACGCCCGGGATACCGCGCCAGGTGCCCCGCCCGCCGCAGCACCAGCACCCGCCCCCGCCCGTCCCGGCACACGGTCACGGCCACCCGGTGCAACCACCCTTCCCGGACGGCCCGTTCCCGCGACACCACCCCCGACACGCGCCCGAACCCGTCCACCCACTCCACCATCTCCGCCACACCCCCACCCTCCCGCACCCCACTGACAACGGGACCAAAGCCCGCCGAGCCCAGGCCCCCGCCCTGGAGCGAGCGCAACCCAGACCCGAGCCCGGACCCCATGAACCCCACCGCACCCCAAGTCGTCCTCGACATAATGGACTTCGACACCCGTGCCGCCCCCGACCGGGCCTTCGCCGTCCTCGACTCCTTCGTCGCCTGCGGAGCCGGCGGGCGCCTCATCGGCTCATGGCCGCGGACCCGCCCCGGCGTCCGCGAGACGGTGCGGATCGCGACGAAGGTCGGGCGGGCACTCCTGGCTCCAGGATCGGCGTATCAACTGGTTGGATTCCTGTATGACGGACTGGTCGGAACTCAGCCACGCCTACGGCTCGGCGGAAGACATACCCATCCTGTTGGACCGGATCGCAGGGGAAGCGAAGTCCGGGCTATGGAGCGACCTGTGGTCAGCGCTGTGCCATCAGGGCAGCGTCTACTCGGCCAGCTTCGCGGTGCTGCCCTGGCTGACCGACATGGCCGGCAGTGACGACCGAGACCAGGCGGTGAACGCGCTGGCCCTGGCAGGCGCGATCATGGCGGGTGCCGAGCAGCCGCACGGGGCCGGTGACGTCCGCGCGCGGCACGCCGCGGAGGTCGAGCGCCTCCTGACGGCAGTGAACCGGCAGCTCCGGACGGCATCCGATCGCACCGACTACATCCACCTACTGGAAGCCATGCTGGGTTTCGAGGGCGTCGTGGGCTGGAGTGAGGATCTGGCCTGGGGACTGGGCAACGAGGAGTACGAGGTCGACTGCCCCGGCTGTCAGACCGGCCTGTTCGTCGTTTTCGGCGAGCGAGGATTCTTCTCCACCAGCGAGGACTACGCGCTCGCGGACAGCGATCTCGAGACGAGGCCGCTGCTGCCGGCCAACCCCGCGGACCTGGACGGCATCGGCCGGCGCCTCCACGACCTCGCGCTCTCCGACGGTCAGCACGAGGTCGCCCACGCGCTGACCTACGTATTCGGCCACGCGGCGTGCCCGGAGTGCGAAACGCGCTTCTCCGTTGCCGACGAGGTCGGCGCCGACTGGACTACGGGTCTTGGGACGGGCTAGTGCGCCAGAGGCGTCTGAGGGCTTCGAGTTCGGTTCGGGGGAAGTGCTCACCCCACTTGCCTCGGCAGCCGCTCTCGCCGTAGGTCTGTGCGACCTCATCGAAGCAGCGGATCACGGCGCGGGCGAGCTGGTCGATGCCGAGCTGACTCGACCAGATCGCGGTTCCCTTGTTGTCGTGATCGCCGCCATCGCGCGGTTCCAGCACGCGGCACCAGATGTCCTCGCCTTCGCGGTAGAAGATCCACCGGCGGCCTTCGCGTGGTGATTCTCAAGGGTGCAGTCGGCCCATCCGTGGGCTCCCAGCGTCCAGGTGATGCGGATGCCGGACGTCACCGCTGCTCCCCGGCGTGGAAGTGGCGGATTGCCTGCCTCCAGAGCATGTTGGTGGCGACGCCGGACGACCGCGCCGCCCTACGGCTGAGCGTCACGCCGTCGGCCGGGTGAGTTTGGCGGCCACGGCGTCGAGGACCCAGTCCAGGCCGGTCGTGAAGGTCGTCTCGGCGTCCACGTCCGTGCCGTCGTACACGGCCTTGGCCAGCGCCGGGAAGCGGCCCGTGGCCAACAGGCCCGTCACACGCGGGCCGTGGGCGCGCTGCCAGTCGTGCTTGGACAGGCCCGTGGCGCGCTCGGCCCGCAGGTTCGCGATCTCGCGCCTGATCGCGCCGATGAAGTAGGCGCTGACGGTCTCCACGGCGCGCATGACGGTGTTGACATCGGCGAGGTCGTCGAGGGCGGCCAGTGTGGCCTCGGTCATGGCGAGACCGTTCGGGCCCAGGGCCGGGCGACCGCCGAGCAGGTCGGCCAGCCATTCATGACGGAGAGTGGTCCGCCTGGTGCGGTGGGCGAGGGCGCTCAGTGCCTCCCGCCAGTCAGCGGGCTGTTCCTCGGGGAGCATCTCGGCCTGGACCTCGTCCACCATGAGGTCGAACAGCTCCTCCTTGGTGGAGACGTATCTGTACAGCCGCATCGGACCGGCGTCCAGACGGGCCGCGACCTTGCGCATCGACACCGCCTCCAGCCCGCCCTCGTCGGCCAGTGCGATCGCGGCGGCGACGATCCGCTCCCGGTCGAGCGGCACGGGTTGAGTCGGCGGCTCCGGCCGGTCCCACACAGTCATGGCGACACCGTACCGTTGCGATGCGTCGTAGCGAAGAAATACAGTGTATCGACATGAGATACCGCATCGCAGTAGTCGGGGGCGGTCCTGCCGGCCTTACCTTCGCGCGTGTCCTGCGCCGTCATGGTCACCCCGTCACCATCCTCGAACGCGATCCCGCCCCGGACGCCCGCCCTTTGGGCGGCACGCTGGACCTGCACGAGGAGCTGGGCCAGCGCGCACTGGACAAGGCGGGGCTGCTGGCGGAGTTCCGGGCCCTGTCCCGTCCCGAGGGGCAGGCCATGCGCATCCTGGACGCGGACGGGACCGTCCTGCGCGACTGGCGGCCCCGGCCGGATGACCGGGCCCATCCCGAGATCGACCGCGGGCAACTCCGTGACCTGCTGCTCGGCCCTCTCGACGTCCAGTGGGGCCGGGGCGTGACGCGGGTGGTGCCGGGGGCCCGGGACGGCGTACCGGTCCACTTCGCGGACGGGCGGCAGGAGACGTTCGACCTCGTGGTCGGCGCGGACGGCGCCTGGTCCCGGGTCCGCCCGGCGGTCTCGTCGGCGACACCGACCTACACCGGCGTCACCTACGTCGAGACCTCCCTCGACGACGTCGACACCCGCCACCCTGACCTCGCCCGTCTGATCGGCGACGGTTCCGTGGCCGCGTACGGCGTGAACCGGGCTCTCGTCGCCCAGCGCAACAGCGGCGGCCACGTCAAGGTGTACGCCCAGTTCCGCGCGCCGCTGGACTGGCACACGAACCTGGACCCGGCCGACGCCGAGGCCGTGCGGTCGAGCCTGCTGGCTCTGTTCGACGGCTGGGCCGCTCCCGTCCTCGGCCTCCTCCGTCACGGCACCGCGTTCGTCCACCGCCCCCTCCACGTCCTGCCCGTGTCCCACACCTGGACCCACGTCCCCGGGGTGACGCTCCTGGGCGACGCCGCCCACCTGATGCCCCCCTTGGGGGCGGGCGCGAACCTCGCGATGCTGGAAGGCGCCGAACTCGCCGAGTCCCTCGCCGCCCGCCCTGAAGACCTGGACGAGACCGTCCGCGCCTTCGAGGAACGGATGTGGGCACGGGCCGGCAGGTGGGCGAAGATCACGACAGCCGGCCTGGAACGCCTCGTGAGCCCGGACCCCGCCGCAGCCCTCGCCCTCTTCGACCAAGTCCAGCCCTCCTGACCACCCATCGCGCGAACACCCTCCCGTCCGGGCGTGCAGGGTGCACTTTTGCAAGCGGGGTGCTTGCAAAAGTTAGCGGGAGGGGGCAGGCTGGGGGTATGGCATCGCTCAACGTCGGCAATCTCGGCGAGTACCTGCGCGAGCAGCGGCGCAACGCGCAGCTCTCGCTGCGGCAGCTCGCGGAGGCCGCCGGGGTGTCCAATCCGTACCTGAGCCAGATCGAGCGCGGGCTGCGCAAGCCCAGCGCGGACGTGTTGCAGCAGGTCGCCAAGGCGCTGCGGATCTCCGCCGAGACGCTGTACGTGCGCGCCGGCATCCTCGACGCGGAGCGGGACCGGGACGAGGTGGAGACCCGCGCGGTGATCCTCGCCGATCCCACCCTGGACGAGCGGCAGAAGCAGGTGCTGCTCCAGATCTACGAGTCCTTCCGCAAGGAGAACGGGTACGGGGCCGGAGCGGATGCCGGCGGCACCTCCATACCGGACGACCGCCCCCCTGTCGCGGAGGGTGGCGGCGCCGGCCCGCGGGAGACGGCCGGATGACCGGCCGCCGGGCGCGGGACCCGTACGACAACCCCAGCCGAACGCACACCGGGAGGACCAGCACCATGCCGATCACCGAAGACCTGCGCAAGACCTTCAGCGACCCCACCCTGCTCTACTTCGCCGCGGGCACCGCCGACCTCGCCTTCCAGCAGGCCAAGAAGGTGCCCGTGCTGGTCGAGCAGCTCCGCGCCGAGGCCCCGGCCCGGATCGAGGCCGTACGCAACACCGACCCGAAGGCCGTCCAGGAGCGGGCCGCCGCCCGCGTCCGTGAGACGCAGGGCACCCTGCAGAGCAAGGTGAACGAGTTCGTCGGCACCCTGGACGCCGACTTCAAGAAGCTCGGCGAGTCCGCCCAGGACCTCGCCCTGCGCGGCGTCGGCGTCGCCGCCGAGTACGCCGTCCGCGCCCGCGAGACCTACGAGAAGGTCGCCGAGCGCGGCGAGCAGGCCGTGCGCACCTGGCGCGGACAGACCGCCGAGGGTGTCGAGAGCGTCGCCGAGGGTGTCGAGGACGTGGCGGTCGCCGTCGAACCGAAGCCCGAGCCGGTCGAGGTCACCGAGGAGAAGCCCGCCTCGGCGAAGAAGGCCCCGGCCGCGCGGAAGCCCGCGGCCCGCAAGAGCACCGGCCCGAAGAAGACGCCGCCGTCCGCCGAGTGACCGGCGCCGGGCACCCCGCCCGGCGACGACGACGGCACCGACCGGAGAACGGGCCGGGCACCCTGGGGATGCCCGGCTCGTTCTCCGGGTACCGTGACCGCGTAGGGACGATCCGAATCTGGTGGTGGACGTTGTGCTGATGCAGGGTTTCGCAGGCTTGATGTGGCTGCTGAGCACGGCCCTGATCCTTTTCAGCGGCTTCGCGTTGATCGACGCCGCCACGCGCCGCGAGGACGCCTACCGCGCGGCCGACAAGAAGACCAAGCCGTTCTGGCTGATCGTCCTCGGGCTCGCCTTCGTGGTGAACCTGATCTTCAACATCCTGTCGTTCCTGCCGATCATCGGCCTGATCGCGACGATCGTGTACATGGTCGACGTACGGCCCGCGCTGCGCGGTCTGTCGGGCGGCGGGCGTGACACCCGCCGCGGCTCCAGCAGCGACGGCCCCTACGGCCCCTGGAACGGCGGACGCTGAGCGGCGACGACCGTCGGCTGATCCACCCCCACGGCCGCGTGGCCCCGAGGCCGCCCGTCCCCGAGCCGCCCGCTCGCGCTCGGGGCGGCTCGGGCAGGTTCAGGGCACCTGGGGCACGCGGTCGAGGAGCAGGACCGCGACGTCGTCCGTCAGCTCCCCGCCGTTGAGGTCGCGGACCTCGTTCACCGCGGTCTGGAGCAACTGCTCGCCCCGCAGACCGTCGGCGAAACGGCGGCGCACCATCTCCACCATGCCGTCCTGGCCGAGCCGCTCCCGGCCCGCGCCGACGTGGCCCTCGATCAGGCCGTCGGTGTAGAGCATCAGGCTCCACTCGGCGCCGAGTTCCACCTCCACCCGCGGCCAGCGGGCCGCCGACAGCAGGCCGAGCGCCGGGCCGTTCTCGTCGTGGGGGAGGAGCCGGGCGGGCCGGTCCGGTCCCGCGAGCAGCGGCGCCGGGTGGCCGGCCAGGCAGAGGCCGGCCCGCGTCCCGTCCGGGGAGATGTCCACCGCGCACAGCGTCGCGAAGATCTCCTCGTCCGAGCGCTCGTGCTCCAGCACCTGCTGGAGGGTGGCGAGCAGTTCGTCCCCGCACATCCCGGCCAGGGTCAGCGCCCGCCAGGCGATGCGCAGTTCCACCCCGAGCGCCGCCTCGTCCGGCCCGTGCCCGCAGACGTCGCCGATCATGGCGTGCACGGTTCCGTCCGGGGTGCGGACGACGTCGTAGAAGTCCCCGCCGAGCAGGGCGCGGGAGCGGCCCGGACGGTAGCGCGCGGCGAACCGCAGCGGTGAGCCGTCCAGGAGCGGTGTCGGCAGCAGCCCGCGCTCCAGTCGGGCGTTCTCCTGCGCGTGCAGCCGGCCCTCGGCCAGCCGCCGTTCCGCCCAGTCGGACCGCTTGCGCTCGACGGCGTAGCGGATCGCCCGGCTCAGCAGCCGGCCGTCGAGTTCGTCGCGGAGCAGGTAGTCCTGGGCGCCCACCGCCACCGCCTCCGCGCCGCGCTCGGCGTCACCGGCCGAGGTGAGGGCGAGCACGGCGTGCCGGGGCGCCAGCTCCAGCACGTGCCTGAGCACCGCCAGCTCGTCCTCGTCGGCGCCGTCGCCGGGGCGGGCCGGGCCGGGCAGGGCGAGGTCCAGCAGGATGCAGTGGACGTCGTCGGTCAGCAGCCGCCCGGCCTCGGTGAGGTTGCGGGCGGTACGGACCCGGATCGGCTTGCCGGCCTGGTCGAGCAGGTCGGGCACGATCGGGGAACCGCCCGGATCGTCCTCGATCAGCAGCAGCGTCAGGTTGGTGGGCGGGGTGATGTCCGGGTGGTCCGTGGTGTCCTCGCGCATCTCGGTGGGGGACGCGCTCGGTCCGTCCGGGGTGGCGGGCCCGCGCGCGCCGGTGGCGTCACGCGGGTCCGTGGTGCTCGCGCACCGGGTGGTGTTCTCGGCCGGGTTCTTCCCCGGGGTGGCCCGCTCTTCGCGGGGGCCGCCGTCCGGGGACGCGGCGGGCGCCTGACCGCACTCGGCGGCCGGGATCGCCCTCTGCCGCGGTACGGGTACGGGCATGATCGTGGGTTTCCTTCCCTCCCCCCGAGGGCACGGTGGGGCGAGGGACCTCGACCCACCGACGGGGACCATAGCGGGTGACGGCACCGGCGCGGAATGGTCGGCCCCGCCGGGCTACGGCACCGGACGCTGTCATATGCGGTGGTCTGTCCCGCAGTTGGACACGTTGCCGGGGTGCGGGGGATGACGAACGTCACGCGGGGTGGGCGCCGCGCGTGGACTGCGTCACGTGGTCCGGATCACGCCACCGGGGGGTGGGGGTTCGGCCACGGGGGTTCGGCCACGCTGTACGGGCGGGGCCGTTTTCGGCTCCGCCGGGGTGTGGGGTGTGCGTGGCCCGGGGCGCCGTGCCACCGACTGCCTGTGGCCGGTGTCACGATGCCGGGCTTCCCCTCGCGCGGTGTGCGTCCGCCCCCGAGGCCCGGTGCCCGGAGGGCTCACGCCCCGCTCGCCCCCCGCTCGCCCCCCGCGCCCCCCCCGGCTCACGCCTCCGGACGTACCACCCCGAGGATCGGCATCGTGCCGGCCCCGGCGATCGTCACCGTGCGCCCCGGGCGCGGGGCGTGCACGACGGAGCCGTCGCCGACGTACATCCCGACGTGGCTGGCGTCCTCGAAGTAGATGATCAGGTCGCCGGGACGCATGTCCTCGACGTCGACCTGCCGCAATTGCCGCCACTGCTCCTGCGAGGTGCGCGGTATCCCCTGGCCGGCCGCGGCCCACGCCCGCGAGGTGAGTCCGGAGCAGTCGAACGAGGAGGGGCCCGCGGCGCCCCAGACGTACGGTTTGCCGATCTGGGCGGTGGCGTACTCCACCGCCTCACGACCCCGCTCGGTCGCCTTGCCGTCGAGCTCCTTGAGGATGCCGGAGCGGAGCCAGGCGGCCTGGGCCTCGCGCGCGGCCTGCCGTTCCAACTGGGCGAGGCGCTCCTTCTCCTCCTTCTCCAGCTCGGATTCCAGCTTCTCGGCCTCGGCGACGCGCTTCTCGACCTTCTGGCGGGCGGTCGCCTTCTCCCTGCGGTTGGCCTCCAGTCTCCTGGCCTGGACGGCGGCGTCGGTGGCGTAGGTCTCCAGGTCCTGCTGGGTGCGGGTGAGTTCGCCGAGCAGGCCCTTGGCCGCGCGCTGGCCCTGGAGCACCCGGCCGCCGGACTCCAGGAACTCCTCCGGGTCCCTGCTCAGCATCAGCTTGGCCTCGTCGGGCAGGCCGTTGGTGCGGTACTGGGCGCGGGCGGCGGCGCCGGCGCGGTCGCGCAGCCGGTCCAGCCTCTCCTGGCCCCGGGCGGTCTTCTTGGCCAGCTCGGCGAGTTCGGCGGACTGCCTGCGGGCCTTCTCCTCCGCCGCGTTGTACTCGTCGGTGGCGGAGGCCGCGGCCCGGTAGAGGGACTCCAGCTCCTTGCGTACGGCTTCCAGGTCGCGGGCCGGGGTGGCGGTGGCGCTTGGGGCCGGTGGGGCGGGTGAGGTGGGCGAGGTGGGTGCGGAGGGTGCGGAGGGTGCGGAGGGTGGGGCGGGCGCCGGGGTGGGCGCGGGGGCCGCGAACGCCACCCCCGGGGCCGCCAGCAGAGTGACCGCGCAGACCACGGTCACCGCGGCGGCCGTCAGCCCGTGCTTGCCCGTACGCATATGGCGCCCCCACCATGGACGAACCCGTCAGTAACATCGCGTCGCTCGGGGGATCGTGCCACGTGCGACGGCGAAACGACAGAGGGGGTGCTTCCCCCACAGGGGGGACGAACACGACCCGGAGATCGTTCCCGGGCGGTGAACCCCGGCGTGGTGGCAGTGGGTGGGGTTCTGGGCGGGAGGCTCCCGCCGGCGCACCTCGGGCGGCCGGTCCGCCCCGGCCGGCTTCAGCCGCGTGGCGCCAACGCCGCCCAGCGCACCGTCACTTCGCCCTGCCGCCACCGCGCCGGCCCGTCCGCCACCGGCCAGTCGGCGGCCAGGTCCCGTACCGTCCGCAGCCAGTGCTGGCGGGCCCCGTAGGACGCGTACGGCGCGGCGGCGGCCCAGGCGCGGTCGAAGTCGCGCAGGAAGGCGTGGACCGGTTCACCGGGGACGTTGCGGTGGATCAGCGCCTTCGGGAGCCGTTCCGCGAGGTCGGAGGGGCGCTCCAGCGAGCCGAGCCGGGTGGCGAAGGTCACCGTGCGGGGGCCTTCCGGGCCGAGCGCGACCCACACGTGCCGCCGCCCGATCTCGTCGCAGGTGCCCTCGACCAGGAGCCCGCCCCGGGAGTGCTCCGTCGCCGGCGCGAGCCGCGCGCACAGCCGCCGCCAGACCGCGGCGACCTCGGACTCGTCGTACTGGCGCAGGACGTTCGCCGCGCGGATCAGCGCGGGGCGGCGGGTGACAGGGACCTCGAAGCCGCCGTGCCGGAAGACCAGCCCCTCGCGCGCGTACGCGGCGGCGCCCGCGACCCGCTCCGGATCGATCTCGACGCCGACCACGCGGGTGCGCGGCGCGACGGAGCGCAGGCGGTGCAGCAGCTCGACGGCGGTCCAGGGGGCGGCGCCGTAGCCGAGGTCGACGGCGACGGGATCGTCGGCGCGGCGCAGTTCGGCGCCGTGGACGGCGGCGATCCAGCGGTCCATGCGGCGCAGCCGGTTCGGGTTGGTCGTCCCCCGTGTGACCGTCCCCACGACGGGGGCCCCACCGCTCGGGCGGAGCCGAGGACGGGGGCGGTCGGTGGGGCGGGAGGGCATGCCTACGAGGGTAAGCGGCACGGCGGGACGCGCCGGCGCGCGGGCCCCAGCGCACGGGAGTGCTCGAACGGTTGAGCGACATGCGTAATGATTCGGCAAAGGCCCGGAAACCGGAAATGGAGCACTGCCGTCCGGCGTTCCACTCCTCGGAGGGCAGGCCGTGCCCTCCGACCGGCATGTCCGCAGCGAGGAGGAACGGCTCGTGAGCCAGTACGTCGGCAGGCTCGGGCGTCGCTCACCGGCGGCCTCACCTCTGCGGAGGCTGTCCCGCAGGCCCCGCCGCGTGGCGATGCTCTCCGTGCACACCTCACCGCTCCACCAGCCCGGCACCGGCGACGCCGGCGGCATGAACGTCTACATCGTGGAACTCGCCCAGCGGCTCGCCGCGATCAACATCGAGGTCGAGATCTTCACCCGGGCCACCACGGCCGCCCTGCCGCCCAGCGTCGAACTGGCCCCCGGCGTCCTCGTCCGGCACGTCGACGCCGGACCCTACGAGGGACTGGCCAAAGAGGACCTCCCGGCCCAGCTCTGCGCCTTCACCCACGGCGTCATGCAGGCGTGGGCCGGCCACCGTCCCGGCCACTACGACCTCGTCCACTCCCACTACTGGCTCTCCGGCCACGTGGGCTGGCTCGCCGCCGAACGCTGGGGCGCCCCCCTCGTGCACGCCATGCACACCATGGCCAAGGTCAAGAACGCCAACCTGGCCGAGGGCGACACGCCCGAACCGGCGGCGCGCGTCATCGGGGAGACCCAGATCGTCTCCGCCTCCGACCGCCTCATCGCCAACACCGCCGAGGAGGCCGACGAGCTGGTCCGGCACTACGCCGCCGATCCGGCCAAGGTCGCCGTCGTCCACCCGGGCGTCAACCTCGAACGGTTCCGTCCCGCCGACGGCCGCGCCGCCGCCCGCGCCCGCCTCGGCCTCCCGCAGGACGCGCTGATCCCGCTCTTCGCCGGCCGGATACAGCCCCTCAAAGCCCCCGACGTGCTGCTCCGCGCGGTCGCCGTCCTCCTCGACGAACGCCCCGAGCTGCGCTCGCGCATCCTCGTCCCCGTCGTCGGCGGCCCCAGCGGCAGCGGCCTCGCCAAACCGGAGGGCCTCCAGAAGCTCGCCGCGCGGCTCGGCATCGCCGACGTCGTCCGGTTCCGCCCGCCGGTCGGGCAGGAGCAGCTAGCCGACTGGTTCCGTGCCGCGTCCGTGCTGGTCATGCCGTCCTACAGCGAGTCCTTCGGCCTGGTCGCCATCGAGGCGCAGGCGGCCGGCACGCCGGTCCTCGCCGCCGCCGTCGGCGGCCTCCCCGTCGCCGTCCGCGACGGACACACCGGGCGCCTGGTCCGCGGCCACGAACCCGCCGCCTACGCGCGCGTGCTCGCCGATTTCGCCGACGAGCCGACGCTCACCGACCGCATGGGCGCCGCCGCCGCCCGGCACGCGCGTGCCTTCGGCTGGGACGGTGCCGCGGCCGCCACCGCCGACGTGTACTCGGCCGCGATCCAGGCCCACCGCCGTCGCGTACGCTCGCCCCATGGCTGACGGAGAGAAGGCGGCGGAGGCACGGCAGGCGGCGCGGACCCTGGAGAGCGCCCTGGCCGACGCCGGGCTGGAGTGGGAGACCGCCGAACCCGGGAAGTACGTCGTCACCCTCCCCGGCACCCGGAAGCTGTCGACCACGGTCTCCCTCGTCCTCGGCCGGCACTCCCTCTCCCTCAACGCCTTCGTCATCCGCCACCCCGACGAGAACGAACCGGCCGTCCACCGCTGGCTCCTCGAACGCAACCTCAGGCTCTACGGGGTGAGCTACGCCGTCGACCGGCTCGGCGACGTCTACGTCACCGCCAAGCTCCCCCTCTCCGCCGTCGCCCCCGACGAGATCGACCGCCTCCTCGGCCAGGTCCTGGAGGCCGCCGACGGCGCCTTCAACACACTGCTGGAGCTGGGCTTCGCCACCGCCATCCGCAAGGAGCACGCCTGGCGGACCTCGCGCGGCGAGTCGACGCGCAACCTGGAGGCGTTCACCCACCTGATCGAGCGCACGGGGACCGATGCGGAGCGCAGGGAGGGCTGATACGGGGTCTGGGGAGGGCTGATACGGGGCGGCTCTGTGGTCGCTCCGGCTCCTCCGCTCGGCGTGTCGGCGTGTCGGCGTGGCGGAATGCCGGTGCGCCGGCGTGTCGCCGTCGTTGCGTCGGAGTGTCGAAGGCCGGCGTGTTGCCGTGTGTCGGGGTCGGGGGTCGCCGTGTCGCCGTGTGGGCGTGTCAGCGTCCGGCGCCGGACCGGTAGCGCCCCGGCGGCACGCCGACGAGCCGTTTGAAGTGCCGGGTCAGATGCGCCTGGTCGTAGAAGCCGGTCGCCGTCGCCACCTCGGCCGGTGTCCGCCCCGCGAGCAGCAGCCGCCGGGCCCGGTCCACCCGCCGGGACATCAGGTACTGGTGCGGGGCGATGCCGTACGCCGTGCTGAACGACCGCACCAGGTGTGCCGGATGCGCGTGCAGCACCTCGGTGGCCTCGGCGAGGCCGAGCCCCTCCACGACCCGCGCGTCGAGCAGTTCGCGCAGCCGGCGGGCGATCACCGGGTCCTGGCGTACGGGCGCGGGCTCCGTACGGGAGCGCAGGTGGGCGCGGAGGCGCTCGCCGATCAGCGTCAGCCGGCTCTCCGCCTCCAGCTCGTCGCCGGGCCGTTCCAGCGTGGCGTGCACACTGCCGACACGCCGGCGCAGCAGCGGATCACGCAGGTCGGGGCCGTCGACCGCGGCGCCGATCAGCTCCTCGCCGAGCCGGGAGGCGTCCAGGTAGAGGACGCGTTTGCGGAAGCCGTCTGGCGTGGCGGCGGAGCCGTTGTGGGGCACGTGGGGCGGGAGGAGCGACACGGTGTCGTGCGGGGTGCCGTGCTGGTGCCGGTCCAGTTCGTACCGTACGGCCCCGGTGTCCACGATGAGCAGCGTCCAGGCGTCGTGCACGTGCATGGGGTACGCGTACTGGGTGTAGTGGGCGTGGAAGACCTCGACGACGCCCGGGACGCGGGGACGCCAGGCGGTGACGCGCTCCCGCTCCCTCGTCCGCTCCTTCGGAGCCGGTCGGCGTGCGGCGGCCATGCAAAGAACGTACAAGACCCCGCCGTGGACCGGGCGGCAGTCTCACCGTATGAACGACGCAGCGCCCCTTCGCTTCGACACCAAGATCGCTGTCCTGCTCCGCGACGACCTGGAGACCTGGCAGCGCCTCAATGTGACCGCCTTCCTCGTCAGCGGCCTCGGCACCCGCCTGCCGGAGGTGATCGGGGAGCCGTACGAGGACGCGGACGCGGTGGAGTACCTGCCGATGTTCCGGCAGCCGGTGCTGGTCTTCGAGGGCACCAAGGAGACCCTGGTCACGGCCCACACCCGCGCCCTCGCCCGCGCGCTGCCCCGCGCGGTCTTCACCTCCGACCTCTTCGCCACGGGCAACGACCGCGACAACCGGGCGGCGGTACGGGCCGTGCCGACCGCCGGGCTGGACCTGGTGGGGCTGGCGGTGTACGGACCGAAGAACGCGGTGGACAAGGTGCTGAAGGGGGCGCGGATGCACGGGTGAGGGGTGGGGGTGAGGGGTGGGGCCGCTGGGGCGGGCGAGGGCTACGGAGCCGGGAGGACGGCCGGTGAGGCTCCTCAGCCCGTGCCGACCCCTTCCGCCCGGTCGGCCGGCCCCTCGGCTTCGATACTGGCGTCGGCCTGGGCGTCCGCATGTGCCACCGGAGCCTCCACCCCAGGCAGCCCCTTCCCCGACGTCTCCTTTCCCGGCGTCCCCGTCGGCGCCCCCGCGCCCGCCCCCGCCCCCATCTCCTCCGGCAGCCGCCGCATGAGCAGCGCGTACCCGGCCGCCGCGACCGTACCGACGAGCGCGCACAGCCCCCACAGCCACTCGGCGCCGTAGCGGTCGATGACGAAGCCGGACATCAGCGGGGCGACGAGGGAGGCGACGGCCCAGGACAGGGTGTACATGCCCTGGTAGCGGCCCCGCCCGTGCACCGGCGAGAGCCGGACGACAAGACCGGTCTGCGTCGGGGCGTTGACGATCTCCGCCAGCGTCCACACGCAGACGGTGAGCGCGAACACGCCGACCGACCCGGCGAACGCGGTGAGCCCGAACCCGTACCCGGCCAGCAGGGCCGAGACGACGAGCAGCCGGCGCGGATCGCGGTGCTCGATGAACCGGGTGACCGGGATCTGCAGGACGACGATCAGCAAGCCGTTGACGGCGATGGCCATGCCGTAGTCCGCGGGGGTGAACCCGGCCGCGCCCATGGCGACCGGCAGCCCGATCGACCCCTGCTGGAAGATGACGGCGATGAGGAAGGACAGCCCGACGACGCTCATGTAACGGCCGTCGCGCAGCACGGTCCCGAGCGAGACCGGCGCCTGCGACGCGGCGGAGGACGGGCCCTCCTCGCGGGCCGGGCGCGACTCGGGCAGCTTGACGAAGACCAGGATCGCGCAGGCCAGCGTCATCCCGGCCTCCAGCAGGAACCCGGCGAGGTAGCTGACCTCGGCGATGAAACCGGCCGCCATGGACGACACGGCGAAGCCCAGGTTGATCGCCCAGTAGTTGAGGGAGAAGGCCCGGATACGGTCCTCGGGCCGCACGATGTCCGCCATCATCGCCTGCACCGCGGGCCGGGAGGCGTTGCTCGCCATGCCGACCAGGAAGGCGACGGACGCGATGGCGACCGGGTCCTGCACGAAGCCGAGCAGCGCGACCGACAGGGCGGTGGAACTCTGCGCGACGAGCAGCGTGGGCCGCCGGCCGAGCCGGTCGGTCATCACGCCGGCGCCGAGCGACGAGACGACGCCGCCGAGCCCGTGCAGGGCGACGACGAGACCCGCGTAGGAGGCGGAGTAGCCGCGTTCGAGGGTCAGGTAGAGCGCCATGAAGGTGGCGACGAAGGCGCCGAGCCGGTTGACCAGGGTGCTCGTCCACAGCCACCAGAACGCGCGGGGGAGCCCGGAGACGGACTCGCGTGCGGCGCGTCGCAGACCGGCGACTGACATGGCGGACCCCCGTGGCGTACGAAACGGCGTGTAAGCGGCTGATGCGGTGATCAGACCTTACGGACGCGGTCCTGGCGGAGGCCACTCGTTTAGCAACACCCGTCAAACGTCACCGGCCCCGGCGTCCGACCCTCGGGCGCGGCGCGCGGGCGCCGGGGCGGGTCGATTACGCTCGGGAGCATGGCCGACGCACCGTACAAGCTGATCCTCCTCCGCCACGGCGAGAGCGAGTGGAACGAGAAGAACCTGTTCACCGGCTGGGTGGACGTCAACCTCACCCCGAAGGGCGAGAAGGAGGCGACGCGCGGCGGCGAGCTGCTCAAGGACGCCGGCCTGCTGCCCGACGTGGTCCACACGTCCGTCCAGAAGCGCGCGATCCGCACGGCCCAGCTCGCGCTGGAGACCGCCGACCGCCTCTGGATTCCCGTCCACCGGAGCTGGCGCCTGAACGAGCGTCACTACGGCGCCCTCCAGGGCAAGGACAAGGCGCAGACCCTCGCGGAGTTCGGCGAGGAGCAGTTCATGCTCTGGCGCCGCTCCTACGACACCCCGCCGCCGGCCCTGGACCGCGACGCCGAGTACTCCCAGTTCTCCGACCCGCGCTACGGCATGCTCCCGCCGGAGCTGCGTCCGCGGACGGAGTGCCTCAAGGACGTCGTCGTCCGGATGCTGCCCTACTGGTTCGACGGCATCGTCCCCGACCTGCTCACCGGCCGCACGGTCCTCGTCGTCGCCCACGGCAACAGCCTCCGCGCCCTGATCAAGCACCTCGACGGCATCTCCGACGCCGACATCGCGGGCCTGAACATCCCCACGGGCATCCCGCTCTCCTACAACCTGGACGCCGAGTTCCGCCCCCTCAACCCGGGCGGCACCTACCTCGACCCGGACGCAGCGGCAGCAGCGATCGAAGCGGTCAAGAACCAGGGCAAGAAGAAGTAGGTTCCGTGATCATGCCCCCGACCTGCCCATATGGCGCAGGTCGGGGGTATTTTTGCAGCTCGGGACCGCACTGGGCCCTCAATAGGTTCTCTCCGGTTGTTCGGTCCAACTGCGTCACGCGCGTCGTAGATCCCTCTTCCGCTGCCAGTAGAGCCGATACGTGCCGAACGATGTAAACAGCAACCGCACGGATGGGTCACTCCGCCGATACCGAGTCTGTCGGTAGACGTCGTGTGAGGAGATGTCCTTCACCCACCGGAAGCCATCCGCGTCCTGGAAAGACAGGCCAAGGGCAAGTGTGCGGCGGCCGTCCTGATACCGCGGCACGTCTAGGGCAATCTCTTCATCTTTTGGCACCCAGGGCACAGCCGCAGGCAAGCTACGAATCTCCCCGCTCCCGTCGCCCTTCGAGTAGAGCGCGTTGACGTACAGGATGGGCCGATCGGCGGTGTTGCGCACATGGATGCGGATGAAGCTACCTTCGTCGTCGGCTCCCCGTTCTGTCCACGTGACTACTTTCAAGGCTTCGTTCCGCTCTTCCTTCCTTCGGTCACGCAGAAGGATGTAGAAGCCCAGGAGGAGAGAACCGCCGGTAAGGACAGCGCTGAACCATGCGGGGACGGTGCCCCATTCCAACCCGTTCATGAATCTGTCTTGTGCCGCCTGTGTGGCGCAGAAACGAGAATTGAGCCACTTTTGAGCAGGCATGTGACGGGGCCCCGACGTTGCCGGCGTCAGGGGCCCCAAGCTGGCCGATCAGTTGGGTGGAGTCGATGGGCGAAGAGCATTGCTCAAAGCATCCCGGGCGCGCTCGCGGCTGCTCGGCATGAGGTGCGCGTACACCTTCAGCGTGAGTCCCGGGTCGGAGTGCCCGAGGTACTCGCTGACGGCCTTGATGCTCTCGCCTGCATCCAGCAGCACCGACGCGTAGAAGTGCCTTAGGGCGTGCATGCCGTGCTCGCGCGCGGCGGTGTGCTCCCGGCTCTTGGCCTTCGGGATGATGCCCACGGACGCCAAAGCGGGCTTCCAGTGGTCCTCATTCAGCGAGGTACGCCAGACATGGCCACCGTTGGGCCCGGTGAAGATCAGACGCTTGGTTACGGGCTGGCCGTTCGCCCGCATCCAAGGCAGCGTGATCTCGACGGGCGGGAACTGCTTGATGTGCTCCTTGAGCGCTTCCGCCACGGGATCGGGCAGCGGGACGTCACGGAGCTTGCCGCCCTTCGGAGGCGCGAACACGGTCTAAGCGTGTCCCGGTGAGTGCGCGGTGAGTACGTACTCCCCCTGCCTTCGCGCCGAACTAATCCGAACTTTCGTCGTTGGGTGGGGTGTTGGCGCAGCCTGCACGGCTGCAAGACTGGCTGTATGGCCGAACTCAACGGAAAACCCGCCACCCTCGACGACCTGCAGAGCCTTGCCCTCACGAACTATGGGCACTTCACGTCAATGCGGCTGGAGGATGGCACCGTCCGGGGCCTGTCGCTCCATCTGGACCGCCTGGTGCGCGACTGCCGCATCGTCTTCGGTGTCGAGTTGGACCGAGAGCGGACACTGAACTACATCCGGAAGGCAGCCGACGGCGTAACTGGGGTTGCCGGCCTCCGCGTCACCGTCTTCGATCCTGGGATCGACATGGGGCGTCCTAGCGACGCCAAGGACCCACACATCTTGGTCAACCTGCGACCTGGGGGTGCCATGTCGCCGCCACCCCTTACGGCCAAGACCTTCACCTTCACCCGCGACAACGCGCAGGTGAAGCACATCGGCCTGCACCCCCAGCTCCGGCTTCGCCGTGATGCCCAGCTCGCCGGATTCGATGACGCCGTGTTTGTCGAGCCGGACGGCCGAATCTCCGAGGGCGGCACGTGGAACCTCGGTTTCGTCGACCAGGACGGAACCGTCATCTGGCCGGAAGCACCTGTACTCCCGGGCACGACGATGCTGCTGCTGCGAGGCCTCGACGCCCCGAAGCAGATCACGGCTCCGGTGCAGCTCGCCGACGTCCCGAGCATGGCAGCCGCATTCGCGACGAACGTAACGATCGGCGTGCGTTCAGTCAGTGCGCTCGATGACGTGCAGTTTCCGCATGACCACCCCGTGCTCGCAGCGTTGCGTAACGCCTACGTCGGCATTGCCGGCGAGCGCCTGTAGACGCGTGCCGCCGCCCCATCAGGGGCGGCGACTCACGACAGAGGTAGCCCATGCCACTCGTTACGAAATGGACCGGACGCGAAGTCAAGGCGCTGCGTGAAGCCGTACGCATGAGCCTTATGGAGTTCGCCGAGAAGCTCGGGGTGTCCGATCGCATCGTCTCCCGCTGGGAGGCAGACGGCGAGCGGGCCACACTTCGCATGGTGAACCAAGCCGCCTTAGACACCTTGCTTGCCAAGGCAGACAAGGATGCCCAAGGTCGCTTCGTCGGCATCTTGTCGATGGACGACGTCCCTGCCCACGCCCTAATCGAGCCTGACACCGACCACACGAGCAGCGGCGAGTACGTGAAGCATCCCGGAGACGGGAAGCTCATGGCCTACGTCCCAGAGGGAATCTTTCTGGCGGGGGAGAGTGACGACCCCGTGTGGGTGGACGAGTTCCACATAGACACGTTCCCGACCACCAATGCCGACTACGCACGATTCTGTGCGGCCACTCGGCACCCTGTGCCTGAGCACTGGGAGAACGGCCGATGTCCTCGGGACCTGTACGACCACCCTGTCGTACACGTGACTTGGCGCGACGCGCACGCGTATGCGACGTGGGCGGGGAAGTCGCTGCCGACGGCCGAACAGTGGGAAAAGGCGGCGCGCGGTACCTCCGGGCGTACTTTCCCGTGGGGGGATCAGAAGACCGCCGCCAAGTGCAACGTCAGGGAGACGGGTGTGGAGCGCACGACTTCGGTTTCTCGCTACCACAGCGGTGTCTCGCCTTACGACGTCTACGACATGGTGGGCAACGTGTGGGAGTGGCTCGCAACGCCGACCACACCAGGCCGCTACGAACTTCGTGGCAGCGCCTTCACAAGCCCCTTATTCCGGGGAGTGCCTGCCGTTCCCAACGACGCCAACGACACGATGCACGACGACGACACCGGATTCCGGTGTGTGGCGACCCCCGAACAGATGGTGTCTAGCATCAGTGATCGCTAGAACGTCTCGCGCTGGCTGTCTTCCTTGATGGCGCATGCCAGGCACGGCGGTAGCGAACCCTGCCGCCGCCGTGCCAACGGATTTTGCTTTGCGAAAACCTCACGGCCCGCAGGTTGTCGCTACTTAACGACTTTCAGGTGTCCTGTTACTGCCGGGCTCTTTTGGCCTCCACCAGGGACGGCTGCCATGGCCAGTCCGAAGACCAGCGCATCGAGGTCTTGCTCACTTTCCCTCAGATGATCAGCAATTACACGGGACGTCCAACCATCTTCCCTGGCTAGCTTGAACAAGTCGGTCAAGAACTTTGAAGGCTCAGCTTGAATTCCATCTGGTTCATCGGTTCGATAACCTCTTTCGGATAGCTCGATCAGCCATTGCCTTCTGTTCCACTCCGAAATAAACTCAAGCCTATACAAACGCTCAACCATGGCGAGAGCTGAAACTTTCCAGTACTTCTTTAGCTGGAATACATCATCTAGGCGGAGCTTTCCTACCACTTGAGCGTATAGGCCGTCGGCTGGTACTAGAAAGCTTGCGGCGAAATCATGAGCTTCCTGCTCGATTTGCCTTGAGAGATTCATGCTCGTGGCTTCATGCAGCACCAAGTGGCCTAGTTCGTGCGCTAGGTCGAATCTCGTCCGCTCGGCCGTCTTGCTTGTGTTCAGGAATACGAAAGGTCGCCCCTCATATTTGAAGGAGAAGGCATCAATTTCGCGATCGGCAGCCGGGAGTGAGAAGACGCGAACCCCCCTTCGTTCAAGGAGGGCCAATATGCTCTTGATGGGCTTTTGGTGCAATCCCCAGGTCGACCGCAGTTGTTCAGCGACTACTGCTGGGGGAACGTCGGATGGATCGGCGACATCGGGTAGGTCGGCAATTGGCGTGCCGTAGTGCTTGTCGATCCACCCGCTCAGCTCAATCGCCATGGAGCTGACCGCAAGCACCCTCCTCAACTGTCGAGCTGTCATCGACGAGAGGGCGCGAAAGGTAACCCACTCCTCGTTTACCTGCGGTGGGTCATCAGAAATAAAGAAGGACTGCGGAAGGGACAGGGCTTCTGCGATCTGTTCCACCGGCGGCGAATCCACCTGCCCGGATTCCCAGGCCGTGACAGTACGCCGTGAAACATTGCACAGCTCGGCGAGCCCCTGTTTCGTGAGTCCCCTCCGCTCTCTCGCTGATGTCAGCCTTGCAGGATTAAATGACGGCCCTTCATCATGAAGTAGCCCGGAATACCATTGATTCTCCGTCATCGTCGTCATCCTCGTCTGACTCTATAGGTGCTACCGCTCCCGATGAAGGGATCGGCGGGATGAGGATGCGCTCCACCCACTCGCCAACCAGACCATCTCCAAGGTCTCGTGCCAGCGAGACCTCCAAACGAATCTCGTCATCGTCGGCGTGGACGACGAGGAACCAAGTTGAGCAGTCCTCGTCAGGAGTTAGGTCGGAGCTTTGTGGCCGTGCAGAGCGGGTGCCCTCGATCTCTCCCCAGAGAGTCGGTTGAACGAATTCTGCGTTCCTTTCTACCCGCTCCCTGGTCTTGGGCCCTCGCTTCCTGGTCAGCTTTGGGTGGCGCTTACCTCGCGTACCAGTGTATTTGTCGCCGGCTACGACAGCAAAGGCCAGGCGCTTCTCCTCAGAGTAGACAGTTTCGTAGTTTCCCGTCCGGCCTATGCTCCAGCCCTGCTGCAACTTCTTCAGTTGCCGACGGAGTCCTGCGAGTGTTTCCGCCCACATGACCACGCCTGCGTATGTCCGCGGATACCAGGGCTGATCGACCCGCTTCCGGGCATCATCGCCATACGTGACACTCTTCCGAAAATGTTCGGCGGAGAGTCCCCACTTCCGAAGGCGAGCGTCTGCCTCAGCCGGGGGAGTGATCTTGGTGGAACTGTCGGGCGGTTGTGCAGGGCGCTTCAGCATCGAGCCTCCGTGATCGACTTCCCCAAATCTTACCTCAGATGAGGTCTGAAAAGGGGAAGTTGCAGTCTGGTGGCGTCGATCACAGCAAGTCTGGTCGTCCGGCGGGCCAGGGGTGTTGTGGGCCATGTGTGGGCCAGGGGGGCGGAGTTGGACGCACTTTTGGCCATCGGCACAGGTCAACGCCCGCGTAGTCGCGTGCAAGGTAACGCTCTTGAAAACCGTCGCGCTCCCAGCGCGGTACAACTTTCTCTACTTCATCAAGCACCCGTCGTCGCTTCGCTCCTCCGGGCGGGAGCGGGCGTCCGGCGGCGCCCGCTCCCGCCCAAGAGGCAGGCACACATGCGCGTACACCGCGCGGCGACGAGGGAGTCGCTCGGGTCAGGGACCTCGCCGGCGGCATCGGTGCCGACAGCGTGCTGGAGTATGTCGGCACCCAGCGGCGAAATGTATCGCCGTGAGTAGAAAATCTTTGAAACGCCTTCCTAAGGAATCACTCATCAGGAATGATGGGTGCACTTGGGGCAGTGTACTAGCCGATGGGCTAGCTCTGAATTTGGCACGAGGGGACCGATGGACTCTACTTACGGCATGCTCGTAACTGCTTTCGGGACAGACTTCCTACGATACGTCTTGGCGACCCCGGAAGGGGGGAGCGTCAATCTTGAAGCCCGGAACGTGAATCTCGATGTTCTCAATGAGCTATTCCAAATAGCGGTCGGTCTGCATGGCAACGGGGATCGCGTCTCTGGGACGATGCAGGCAAATAGCTATCTCGTAGGATATTCCGAGGAGTATCAAACGAGTCGCGCCAACGCCATGAGGATGCGAAACGGAGGAGACCTTCCTGAAATTCCCTCAGCAGGCTCGGATGATTTCGTAAACTGCATGCGTCTAATTGCACGGGACTTGTGGCCTTCCTATTTTCTTCTTCCCCCTCCCTCGGAGGGCGCTCGAACCTTCTACACTGCGGCACCGGTAGGAGTTATTCAGCACCCTAGACTCGAAGCCACCTACCGCGCACTCTTGTCAGATGCAAGACTGGCTAAGTTGTTTCCCGACGTGGCGGCCGATGCTCCGATGGAGGAGATCTCTCGGTGCGACTCGATCTGGTATGTAAGTGGCGGAATAAGCGGGACCAAGGACCCGCTCAGTTTGCTTTCTGGGCTGATGTTCGATGCGAGCGTTAGGGCCAGATTGGGCGGCGAGCATCTCACTTTCGAATCCCTTTCTCGCCATCTCGAAGAATCGATCGACACTCTAAGGAGGCTGGCCGATGGCGAGTCGGTGCGAGTTCCAACAATCGTTGGTTTCAGTGGCGCCAGATTGCCTGTCGGAGCTTCAGTTGAGCTTGGGGACGGTACCTTCAGGTCTATGCGTCCGGTAGAGAGGGACCTCCTTTTTGGTGCTGGCAAGGATGTCACTCTTGTTTATGAGACATCGTTCCCTCTCAGTATTTATGCAATCACTGAGAACGATTTTAGGGCAGTGCCCGAAGCTACTTCCCAGAAGTGGCATGCGGCAACCAGGGAAGCGCATCGATCTTTTAATGCGGATATCGACAAGGCCCGTTTGAGTCTCTTGCTTTGTTCAGAAGGGGAAAATTTCCTCGCTACGCGCGAGCACTCGCGATTCTTTTCCGACCCCACAAGTTTGGGCGGAATTAGCGCAGTGGAGAGCGGGAGTCCTATCGTTTGCCACGACGTCTCCTTCGAGATTATTTCTGAAGCGGTACAGCTACATAGGATCGTTCGAAATGTGCATCCGGATTCGCTTGATATTGCGATGCGGAGGGTTCTTTTGGCGGCCTCGTCGCGCGACGAAGTCGCTGACTCGCTGATTGATGCGCTGGTTGCGTGGGAAAATATGTTCGGCACCTCCCAGGAGACCACATTTCGCGTGACCGCATCTCTCGCTAAATTGGTCGAAAGTGATCAAGCAGCGCGGCGCGAATTTCAAAAGGTGCTCAGCAAGATATACAGCACTCGAAGCAAGCTGGTTCACGGGGCAAAAGAGCTTCCCTTGGATGATGCCTCGTATAAGCAGAGGGTTAAAGCTATTCGCGTAGCGATTGATGGACTGCGTTCCCTTTATGTCGATCGCAATGATCTGTTGGGGCTCAAATCGGAGGAGCGGAGTATGCGACTGCTCCTCGAGGGGTGATTTCGCGGAGGCTGCAAGGGTGGCTGTCATGGCACCCATGACGGGTTGCCTCTGAGCTCCAACGGTTCGCAAGCTGTGAGCCACTGCTCTTCTTCGTGAGTGAGGGCCTGAGGGGGCGGATGCCGCTGGGCCCTCTCTGGGCCCTCCGAGGGCGACAAGCAACGGCCAACAACGACCACTCATGACAGCCCGATCGCAGGTCAGTTGGGGCCTGCACCCCGCTGACCAGGGCCGGGAATCGGGCCCGCCAGACCCAGGGCAAGAAGAAGTAAGCGCCTAACCGTGAAGCCCCCGCCCTGCGGTTTCCCCGCGGGACGGGGGCTTTTTGGCGGGCCGGGCCGTCAGGGCGTGGTGGTTACGCCGCCACTCGTAGGCCCCGGGCGACGTCTCGACGACCTCGCGGGGGTAGACCTCACGCACCCGTGCGAGAAGGTCGCGCTGCTCGCCGACCCAGGCCGGCGGTGGTGCGGACAACGGAACGGTGACCGTGACCCCTGTGGACGGCCCGTCGTGCACGGACACCTCCAGCCCACCGCTCTCGCCGGGCTTGAACGCCATGGAAGGAGTGCGCCCGGAGGTGAGCCACCTGGCGGACCGCCGAGCCTCCCACCTCGACAAAGACTCCTCCCAGTCCTCCAGATCCTCAGGGAGCAGGGTCACCCTGAAGGTGGCGCTGACGGATTCCGCCTTGATGACGATCTCGGCATCGAGGAAGTCGTGGCCGGTCAGGATTCCGGGTTGACAACGCCCCAGGACGCGCACGGAGACCGTGTGGCCACTGGTGCCGGGCCCGTCGGCCACATGGATCAGATCGATGACGCCGTCCGCAGAGCCCATGTATTCCCTCCCCGAAGCAACCGGGCCTGAGCATCCTGCCGTACCACCCTCCCGGCCTCGCGGCCCGGGGTGCCGGCTCCTCCGGTCCGGCCCCTCGCCGGACGTCATGAGGTACGCGTACACGCCGAGTGTGAGGCCCGGGTCCGAGCTATCCCGACACCCGGCGAGGGTGCCGACGCACAGCGGCCGACGAGCGGGGACGGCTGCGGACGCTCGCACCAGGTCAGAGGCCGACGTATGGCTCGGAGGGAGGGCTCCCCTCGTGGAACTGCTTCGGCCGGACCATCCAGGGTCTGTCTCTCCGTCGTAGCGTGGCAACGGCGTTCGTCATCGGGCTCCGGCACGGTCACCGTGGGCACCCTGGCAGTCGAGGGATCGCCCTGAGAAGGTGCCATACGGCACCCCTCACCGTGGAAGCCGGCCCCGCAACCACACGCTCTGCGCCACATCTCCGGAGAGGTCGTCGCCTATGGTGTCGAGAATGGAGCGGGAGGAGACCTACGGGATGGCCAACGCCGCGTTCCGCCCGCTTCGGCGCCGAGGGATTCAGCGGCTGGCTCACCAGCAATGGGGCAACGGCCGGTCCATCTGGTCGGCGGACATCGAGAACCGCAGGCTCGATGTCGACCGGGTCGCCGTGTCCGAGGAGTCCGCGCCTGACCGCGTCGGTACGGTCCTGGACCTGGCCGACGACGAGACGGTGTGCGTGAGGCGCCGGCGCTTCGTCCTGGACGGCAAGCCTGTCCTGCTCGCCACGAGCTATCTGCCCATGTCCCTGGTCGCAGGGTCCGCGGTCACCCAGGAGGACACCGGCCAGGGCGGGACGTACGCCAGGCTCGCCGAACTCGGCCACGAGCCGGTGCACTTCCGCGAAGAGATCCGCTCACGTATGCCGTCGCAGGACGAGGCACGCCAGTTGAGCATGTCCGCGGGCACCCCGGTCATCCTCATCTGCCGCACCGCGTTCACGGAGGAAGGCCGCCCCGTCGAGGTCAACGAAATGACCCTGGACGCCGCGTCGTACATCCTGGAATACGACTTCGACGCCTGAGCCCCGCGCAGCCAGGACGCCAGGGGCCGCGTCCGCTCACGTACAGGCGCTAACGACGGCGCATGGGTGGGCCGGTCCGGTAGGCGTTTCCCATGAGCAGGTCCGCCTTGGCCGCTTTGTGGAAGTCGTTGAGTGCGTGGATGACCGCAAGGCGTGCCTCCTCCGGAGTGCCATCCGTACCCTCAGGATCACGAGCCTGCCGGAGAACGGCCCACGTCCGTTCGTTGATCCGATTGGCGATCTTCGCCGCGTCCTCGTCGGCCAGGAGGACGAGCCCTTCGAAGAGGAGCGACCGCTTGGATTCCGCCGACTCCATGGCAGCGAGCCCGGGGGATCGGTCCTCCCCGGCTTCCCGTGCCGCGAACACGACCCTGGCAGCCCTCAGTATCTCCTTCACGCACGAGGTGTACTGAATGTAGGCGTCGAGCTTGCGCTCGTCCCACCGTGTGGCCATCTCCCGTCTGAACTTGGCGCGTTCCGCCACGGTCGTCGCCACGAAGGAAGCCAGGGCGCCGATGAGGACGCCGACCAGGGTGATGATCTGAGTGACCATGGCGGGCAGATTATCGTCAGGAGGACGCAGCCGAACGGTATGTCATGTGATCCCTGCCGCCTTTGAGGCTCGGGACCGAATGGTGCCGCAGGCCGTGATCAGGTGGCGGTGGGGGAGGGGTGGGGCACGGGTTTCCAGGCGGCGTACCAGGAGGCGCAGGGCACCGAGTTCGGTGTCCCGTGCCTGCGCGCCGTCGAGGGCGGGAGATCCAGGTGCGGGGGGCCGACCGGGGTAGCTCTTCTCCAGGGTGATCAGAGCCGATTCCTCCAGCACCTTCAGGCGCGGGAGGGGTTCCGCCGGTGAGGGTCAAGAACTCGACGCGGTCAGCCTCCTTGGCGATGGTGAGGATGCCGGGTTGTAGGTGCTGGTGGACGAGGTCGTCCAGGGACCTTCCTTGTGTTCGTATCGGATGGCCGGGGGCGGTAGTCGAAGAGCCAAGCGATCGAACGCGATCTACCAGCGGTGCCGACCGTGCTGTTCACCGGACTCGATGCCTGGCCGCGCGATGCGCGCGATGAGCCCACGCTCGCGCGGCCGGCTGAGGCGAGCGACGGAGAAGTGCGCCTTGTCCGCGCGGGGTTTGACGGGCCAGGGCCCCTCTTGTCGCGAGCAACCGGCTTCGGCCCCGTCAGCAATCCACCTTTTGGCGCGAACCGAGGCCGCGTCGACGGTCACCGAGGTCCAGTCCACCTCGCCCCGAATCCCGAGTACGTCCAGCACCGCCCGATGCAGCCGACGTCACAGGCCGGCCTCGGTCCATACCGTGAAGCGGCGATGCGCGGTGGCGGAGGGCGTGCCGAACGTCGGCGGCGGATGCCGCCAGGCACGGCCGCTGGTCAGCACGTACGCCACTGTGGTGAAACACGGCCCGCTCTCACGCGGAGCGGTCCCGCCACCTTGCGGTCGAGCCATGGACAACGGCAGCAACGGGGCGGCCAGTTCCCAGAACTCATCAGGAACCAGATGCTTCGACAGATCAGTACTTACGGTCGGCATCATGCCGCTCGGAGATCAGGCGTCACGTCACGTGGGACAGCCTTCTATGCCTGGATTGATGTGGCCGATCTGGCGGCCTGCTCGATCTTCGCGCAGTAGGCGATACGGGCGTCCTCATCGATCTCCATCTCGTGTTCGGGGCGCATCCCGGTTCGGCCGTCCACGCCTTCGCGCAGGATGTCGGCGTGCCCGGCATGCCGGTTGGTCTCGCCGAGGACGTGGACCAAGATGGCGAACAGGTTCGTGTTGGGATAAGGCTCCGGCCACCACGGCACGTGGCCAGGGGAATCGAGGGCAAGCTCGTCGATCGTCGCGTCCGAATGTTCCCACGTGCGCCGGTAGGACTCGATGATCTGATGGCGCGCCTCGTCCTCAGCCGCCCACAGATCGCTGCCGTCGTGGTCCTGCCACCGGGGCAGCGGTTCTGGGGACGGCCGGTCGAAGACCTCGCCCAAGTACCTGGCCTCGACGCCGGCCACGTGTTTGACCAGGCCGAGGAGGTTGGTCCCGGTCACTGTCAAAGGTCGGCGGGCGTCGTATTCGGACAGGCCGTCGAGCTTCCAGAGCAGCGCCTTACGGTCCCGCCGCAGTCTCCCGTGCAGGGTGCCCTTCGCGAATTCATCGATCACGCGGCATGAGCCTGCCATGGGCTACTTGTGGCCTCAAGATCTCGTACGCGGACCGCAACGACCGGCAGGGCCGAAGCCTGGCCATGGCCACCGCCCCGAGCTACTGAAGAAGCTCGCGGAACTGCCCACGTGAGACCGCCTTTTATGGTGTCGCTCCGTCTGTCAGTGCCGGGTGGGAAGCTGGCCGGCGTGATCGAAGCGAATGCGAAAGCGGACCTTCTCCGGTACTTGCAAGAGGCGCGTGATGCCCTGGTCTGGAAGCTTGACGGGCTCTCGGAGTACGACATCCGCCGGCCGCTGACTCCCACAGGCACGAACCTGTTGGGGCTGGTCAAGCATGTTGCCGGCGTGGAGCTGGGGTACTTCGGCGACACGTTCGGACGGCCGTTCTTCGACAAGGAGCCGCCGTCCTGGTGGTATACCGAGGAGTCGGAACCCAACTCGGACATGTGGGCCACGGCTGACGAATCACGGGAACAGATCGTTGGGCTGTATCGCCAGGCGTGGGAGCACTCCGACAGCACGATCGCGGCGCTCACGCTTGACGTGATCGGTCACGTTCCGTGGTGGCCGGAGGAGCGTCGAGCGGTGACGCTGCACCACATCCTGGTGCGCGTGATCTCTGATACCCAGCGGCATGCCGGCCACGCAGACATCCTGCGAGAGCTCATCGACGGATCTGCCGGATATTCGCAGGGCAAGGGCAACATGCCGCCAGAGGATCAGGCGTGGTGGGAGGGCTATCGGGGTCGGCTGGAACGCGTGGCGCGGGAAGCCAAGAGCTGAGCTCGCCCGGCTGTCATGAGTGTGGATGGACGGACGTGCCCGCGGCCCCGTGCGGCACCCACCGCCGGTTCGTCGCCTCTTACGTTGATTCCCACAACGGCGGTGAAGGCAGGTCGAATTGGTGGGCGGTGATGCCCAGCGTCACCACGCCGTCCGCGTTGGAGTCCGGGTCTTCCGCGTAGCGCGGGGGTCTCCCTGTCCAAGAGGCCCGCTGCCAGGAATTCCCGGAGCAGGGAGATCTGCTTTCGCGCCGCCCCGCCGTGACTGCCTCCGCGCACCCAGGTTGAAGTACAACTGCTGGAAGCCGCCCCGGCGGTAGGAGAACTGGAACGGGTGCTCGGGGCAGTGCGGGACCAGGTAGTTCTGGCCGTGTGGGCACTCGCACGCCGGCGTGGACGCCAGGAAGACGGTCTCCGCCGTGCCTTTGACCGTCAGCAGGGCGCGTCGCCGGACCCGCGACATTCTGCGGGGATCGCCGTTGGCCGAGGACGCCGGGCTGATCGTCAGCGAGCTGAGCGCGAACGCGGTGCTGCACACGGCCAGCGGCAAGGCGTACGGCAGTTTCCACCTGGCTCTCGCGGTGTCGCCACGGGTGATCGCCCTGTCGGTCACGGACGAGGGAGGCACGGTGCGGCCCCCCCGAGGTTCAGGACCAGGGCCAGGAGTCAGAACACGGGCGCGGCCTCGGCATGGTCGGCGCGCTCGCTCAGCGGGTGATGGTCTTCAAGCTCGTCGAGTCCGCCGAGGCCCGGGTGGCGGGCCGTGAACGCCCCCACCTCGTCGCCCTGGTCCGTGCCGGAGCCCGCTTCGAACGTGGCGGGACGGTCGGGCGCCCCGCCAAGCGCTAGGGCATAGTCTGGTGCACCATGGCCGACCACCACACCTACGGCACCAGTACCCACACCGCCAGCGAGTTGGTCCGGCTCGTCAGCGACCGCCTCGGGCTGGTCTTCACCGAGCGCCACAGCGATTTCCGGGGCAGCTACCACCTCGCCCGCATACCCGACGGGCGGATCGAGATCCAGCCCAACCCGATCCCCGGCGACGATGATGAAGTCGACCTCTACGCCCCGGAACACGCGGCGGCCCAAGTGCTGTTGCTCACTACCACACCGACCGCGCACCCCGCCCTCCAGGCCGGTCTGGACTCCATCGAAGGGCTCACCCACCTGAACCACGAGACAACGTGAACAGCTACTGATTCACAGCTTTTTACAGTTGCTCCAGTACTCCAGCTTCGCAAGCCGGTATCACTGGTTACCCGGCTCGGGACGTTCTGTCAGTGCCGAGAAGTAGCCTGCGACGATCAGCCGTGGCATGTCTGGAGGGTTCGTGGAAGCTGCTCTCGTCAGTCCCGACCGGTTGTGGTCGGCGCAGGAGGTCTTGGTACGTCCGAGTCCTGTCCCGACGGCGGCAGGGGTCTACGGGTGGCACTTCGAGCAGCCGCCCCACCCGGACCTGGACACCGGGCGCCTGCTCTACGTCGGAATAGCCCCGCGGTACATGGCGAACCGGACCAGCACCCAGAACCTGCGCAAGCGGGTGCGCTACCACTACCGGGGCAACGCGGCCGGATCGACGCTGCGGCTCACCCTCGGGTGCCTGCTCGGGCTGGAACTGCGCCGCGTGGGCAGCGGCAAGCGGATGACCTTCGGCAAGGCAGGGGAGACCGCCCTGGGGCAGTGGATGGCGGACAACGCCCGTGTCTGCTGGGTGGAGCGGGACGATCCGTGGGTCCTGGAATCCCAGCTCATCTCCCGGCTCGATCTTCCGCTCAACCTCGACCAGAACGGCCACAATCCGTTCCACGGTCGGCTGAAGGAACTGCGGGCGCAAGCCCGCCGGCGAGCCAGGGAGCTGCCGATCGGCTCTTAGGAAGGGGCCGACTGTCAGTGCCCTCTGTTCTACTTTGGGGCAGGTGCTTTGGGTGATGGGGGGCCGGGATGGGTGTGTTGTACGACTACTTTCACGCGGGGGACCATGCCGCGGCGGTGGAGCAGGGGATCGGGCCCGGTGGTGACTGGCTGGAGGGCCGGTCGTTGGAGGGGGCCGGGGTGGACTGGGTCGACGCGAAGAATCTGGAGCCGAGCGTTGTCCTGGGGCAACTGGTCGCCTACGCCGAGGGTGTTCCCTTCGGTGATCTGCCGGACGGCCCGGTGGTGGTCTGGCCCGAGGAACCGCATCCCCGGGGTGAGGTCGAGCCCGACTCCCCTTGGGACACGGGGTTGATACTCCAGCACGTTCCCGATCGCTGGCGCGATGTCCTCGCCGATCTTCCCGAGGACTCGATACCGGGGGTCGCCGGACGGTGGTACGGGATCGAGGAGGTCGATTTCGGCGGCCCTCTCGACGTGGAGAGGACGGTCTCCCTGTTCGCCGGCCTGGCACGGCGGGCACGGGAGGCGGGGGCCCACCTGTACTGCCGGTGCAGCGTGTGAACGGCTTGCGTCCCGTGCTGGTGCGCGTCGTGGTCACAGGGCCAGCAGGCCCGCCGCCGTCTCCTTGAGGCCGCAGGCGTCGAGGTAGAACGGGCGCAGGTGGTCCTCGAAGTCGACGTGGAACCACGCGCACCGGGCGGCGCGGGCCTCCTCGGCGGCCGTAACGACGAGGGCCGAGCCCACCCCTCGCGTCCGGCAGCGCCGGGCGACCACCGTGTCCAGCAGGAAGGCGTGGACTCCGCCGTCCCAGAGGACGTTCACGAAGCCGACCAGGGAGCCGTTTTCCCGGGCGCAGACCCAGCCGAGGCTGTGGCGTTCCAGCCGGGCACGCCACGGGGTGCGGGTGACGGGGTGGCCGAAGCCGTCGGTGTGCAGCGCGTCGAGGTCGGCGTCCTCGAAGTCGCCCCGCCACTCGTACGTGATCGCCGTCGGCATCACACGTCCAGCGTCTTGAACTCGATCTTGCCTGTGCTCATGCGGAAGTTGCCGTTGGTGTAGAGGGTGGGGCGGGCTTCGATGTGGTTGCCGCTGTACTTCTCGACGTGGCGGATCTCGACGCCGCCGGGGACCGTGAAGTCGATGAGGGCGATGGCGACCCAGTAGGAGAGGTTCCGGTTGTTGAAGAGGGGGACCGTGACCGTGGAGCCGCGGTGGTCGGTGACGACCGCGCGGGCACCGTACGACTTGAAGGAGCCGGTGCCGTTCTCGACCGCGCTGTACGCGCACAGGAGGACGTAGCCTTGGAGGTCGGGCCGGCGGATCGTGATCGTCTCGCGGCCCGGCACCCGGGAGTCGCCGTCCAGGCGGATGTACGGCGGGTCCGTGGCCGAGCCGAGGTCGCGGTAGTAGACGACCTGCTCGGACTTGAGGGGGCGCTTGCCCTTCGGGGTGACCAGGTGCGCCGGGACGTGCAGGGCGTACAGGTCGAGGTCGGCACCCGCCTCGCGCCGGGCCCTGCTGCCGCCGTCCCACTCCAGGCCGGCGGTGACGACGAGGTCCGGGTCGTCCTTGCGCAGCGAGATCAGCGCCTGGCCGGCCTTGGACAGGGCGACCTTGCCCAACGGGGCGGACGGCGGGGGCGGCGAGGGGACGGCGGCCTGCGCGGGCGGCGTCGGGGAAGGGCCCGGGTCGTCCACCACGATGCCGAAGTCCGTTGCCGGCCCGGCCAGTCCGGTGTCCCAGCCCTGCCCCACCGCCCGTACCTTCCAGCCGCCCGCCCTGCGGTACAGCTCGAGGAGGACCGCCACCGTCTCCCGGTGCGTGAACGGCGGCGGGGTGAACGTCGCCCGTTCGCCCCCGCAGTCCACCACCGCCCACGGCGTGTTCGCCGCGTCGAAGTGCGTCGCCGAGAGCTCCGGATCGATGCTCGCCACGACCGCCACCCGGTCCACCGACGCCGGGAGCGCCGCCAGGTCCGCGACGATGGTCTGCCCCGTCAAGGTGACCCCGTCCTGCGCCGGGTGGTTGTAGAAGACGAGGTCGTCGTCGCCGCGGACCCGGTCGTCCGCGCCGAGCAGCACGGCCGAGACGTCGATGCCGGTGCCCGCCGAGGTGAGGGTGACGTGGCAGAGCCCGGTGGGCAGGGGCGCGTTGCCGCCCTTGGCGAGATCGGTGGTCATACATGGCCTCTCACGGTGGTGCGCCCATCGTCGTACCTCCTGTGGACCCGTGTACGAGGAATGACCGGTTCCGAGGGGAGGAGGAGGGTGGGGAGGGCGCGTACCGGGGGAGGAGCGGTGGCCTCGGGGTTCGCTTTCGGGCGTTGCCCGCGGCTGTTGCGTTCCGGCCGGGAGGCGGGGGCAACTGCTGCCGTCCGTAGGGTTTCTGGCCGGCCGGGTGCTCGTCTAGCGTCGTGTGGCGTGTACTTCGACGAGAACGAACCCGTGTTCAAACGGAGCAAGTGGGGCACGACCCGCTACGCGTACAACCCCCGCAACCCCGTCGGCTTCGCGCTGATCGTCGTGACGCTCGTGGTCGTCGGGGTCGTGATGCTGCTCATGGTCTTCCGCGCGGGGCCGTTCGCCGTCCACGAGCGGCCCGCGCCCACGCCGACGCCACTGAGCACGCCGGCGGGCGAGTGGGACGCCGACTACTGAACCGACGCCGTCGGCGCGTGGCGACGGCGGCGTCCGCGCAGGGACGTGTACACCGTGCCCAGTACGAAGGACTGGAGCAGGGCGGAGACCACGATTCCGCCGATGAAGAACCAGGCCGGCGCGTCGGCCCAGCCGCTGTCGACGAGCCAGACCACGAAACCGAAGAGCGGGAAGGTCAGCAGGGCCGGCCACACCCAGATCAGCGAGGCGTCCGGGCCGCTCGCGTACAGCGGCTCCGTCGCGGCGAGGACGATGGCCGCGCCCACCAGCGAGAGGTAGACCGCGGAGACGGGGTTGGTGACGGCGCGGCGGGTGAACGTACGTATCGGGCGGGTGCTCATCGGATCTCCCCCATGGGTCGGCGTCGTGGTTCCAGGGTCGGACGGCGGTCCGTCCGTGTCCTGAGTACCCGTACTCAGCTCGCCCACGTCCCGGTGCGTGCCCGCGGTGGCCGGGAGGCCCGGCCACCGCACCGCGTCACCTCACCGTGCGGTCAGCCGCACTGGCAGGGGTTTCCGGACTGGCAGCCGCAGCCGCACCCCGAACCGCAGCCGCAGGCGGCGATCAGGGGCAGGCTCTTGAGGTCTGCGGGCTGCTCGGTCGGGCGCTGCTGCGCGGGGTCGGGCTGCTGAGCGGGGGATTCGGCCATGGGACCCTCCTTGGGGCTGGTGCCTGTGACCATTGGATGCCCCGAGTGGCGGTCGCATCAACGGCGCATGCGGTGATCACGTGCGCCCCCTCGGCCGTCGAGCCGCCTGGCCGTCCCGGCCTGGGCGCCCGGCCGCGGAGCCCTTGGCCGTCCCGGTTCGGCCGCCGCCCGCTGTCCGCTGCCCGCCGCCGCCACCAGCAACCGGGAGCGCCCGGAGCGCCCGGACTCCCAGAGCGCACAGAGCGCTCAGAACCCTGGGAGCCCTGGGAGCCCTGGGAGCCCCGGGAACACGAGGGCCCAGAGGCCCCCGGAGCGCCCCGGAGCCCCCGAGGGCCCGAGCCCCCCGGCCCGGCCCCCAGCCCCCGACCGCCCCTCAGCCCCCCTCAGCCCCCTCCGTCGCCTCCGGCGCCTCGCCCCGGCTCACCGTCGGCACGTCCGCCTGGAGTTCGTCCGCGTGTTCGCCGGTGACCAGGTACACCACCCGCTTGGCGACCGCCACGGCGTGGTCCGCGTACCGCTCGTAGTAGCGGCCCAGCAGGGTCACGTCGACGGCCGTCTCGATGCCGTGCTTCCAGCGGTCGTCCATCAGGTGCTGGAAGAGGGCGCGGTGCAGCAGGTCCATCTCGTCGTCGTCCTGCTCCAACTGGAGGGCCAGCTCGACGTCCTTGGTGATGATCACCTCGGCCGCCTTGGCCATCAGCCGCTGGGCGAGCTGCCCCATCTCCAGGATGGTGGCGTGCAGGTCGCGGGGGACGGCCCGCGCCGGGTAGCGCAGCCGGGCCAGCTTGGCCACGTGCTGGGCCAGGTCGCCCGAACGCTCCAGGTCGGCCGACATCCGCAGCGACGTGACGACGATGCGCAGGTCAGTGGCGACCGGCTGCTGCCGGGCCAGCAGGGTGATCGCCCGCGCCTCCAGGTCGTGCTGGAGCTCGTCGACCTTCTGGTCGCCCTCGATCACCTCCTCGGCGAGCTTCAGGTCGGCGTCGAGGATGGCGGTCGTGGCGCGTCCGATCGCCGAACCGACCAGCCGGCCCATCTCCACCAGACTGTCGCCGATCGAGTCCAGTTCCTCGTGGTAGGCGTCCCGCATCAGGTTCCCTCTCGTACGTCGTGGCGGGGGCTCGGTTCCCCCGCCCCGGCCCCACGGCCCCACCGTCCGGCCCGTACGCGTCCGTTTCCGGCACCCGGAATGAACCATCCCTGGCCCCCAGGTGAACTCTGGGCGACGAGTGTTCGAGGTCGCACGCCGATGGCTGGGGGCAGCGTGTTCCTCATGCCTAACCTGGACGCATGGACGTGAACGCGGCGGTCGCCGCAGTGGCGGCGCTGGCCGGATTGCTCACCGGCGTCATCGCCGTGCTGGCGTTCCGCTGGAGCGAGCGCGACCAGAGCCGGCCCACCCGCACCTCCCTGCACACCGACCCGGTGCTCCCGCCCGGCGTGGACACGGTCCTGTCGGTGCTGCGGTCCTCGGCGGTCGTCCTCGACGAGGCCGACGCCGTGGTCAAGGCCAGCTCGGCCGCGTACGCCCTCGGTCTGGTCCGGGGCGGACGGCTCGCCGTCGACCCCATGCTCCAGATGGCCCGTGACACGCGCCGCGACGGAGAGATACGCCAGGTGGAGCTGGACCTGCCGCGCCGCAGCGGGCGGGGCGAGGCGCTGGCCGTCTCCGCGCGCGTCGCGCCGCTCGGCTCCCGGCTGGTGCTCCTGCTGGTCGAGGACCTCACCGAGGCCCGCCGTATCGAAGCGGTCCGGCGCGACTTCGTCGCCAATGTGAGCCACGAGCTGAAGACGCCGGTGGGCGCGTTGTCCCTGCTCTCCGAGGCGGTGATGGACGCCTCCGACGACCCCGAGGCGGTCGAGCGCTTCGCCGGGCGGATGCAGATCGAGGCGACCCGGCTCACCAACCTGGTGCAGGAGCTGATCGACCTGTCCCGGGTGCAGAACGACGACACCCTCGACGACGCCGAGCCGGTCCGGGTGGACGAGCTGGTCGCCGAGGCCGTCGACCGGTGCCGGCACGCGGCCGGCACCAAGCAGATCACCATGGCGACGGCCGGTGCCGCGGGCCTGTCGGTGCACGGCAACCGCGGCCAGCTCGCCGCCGCGATCGGCAACCTCGTCGAGAACGCCGTCAACTACTCACCCGCCCGGACCCGCGTCGGCATCGCGGTCCGCCGGGTCGCCGCGTCCGGCGGCGCCATGATCGAGATCGCCGTGACCGACCAGGGCATCGGCATCTCGGAGAAGGACAGGGAGCGCGTCTTCGAGCGCTTCTACCGCGTCGACCCCGCCCGCTCCCGGGCCACCGGCGGTACGGGGCTGGGCCTCGCCATCGTCAAGCACGTGGTCGCCTCGCACGGCGGGGACGTCACGCTGTGGAGCGCCGAGGGACAGGGGTCCACCTTCACCCTGCGCCTGCCCGAATCGGGCCCGGCCGGCGACCGCGCCCCCCGGGACCCGGCCGCCCCGGGTGCCACCGAGCACAGCCACTCCGCCACGGGTGCCACGGGTGCCCCGGGTGCCACGGGTGCCACCGCCCACGGTGGCTCCGCCGCGGATGACACGGCTTACGGTGACTCCGCCCCGGGTGAGACGGCTTATGGTGACTCCGCCATGGGTGGCACCCCTTATGGTGACGCCACGGGTCACTCCGCCACGGGTGACGCCGTCTACGGTGACTCCGGAGACCTCGCCGGTCCCCTCAGCCCCACGGACGACCTCACCGGTCCCGCAGAAGACCTCATCGGTCCCACAGACCTCCCCGACCCCACCGACCGCGCGCCACACGACGCACACGGTGGTACGGCGCCCGGACACCTCGGGGGCACCACGGACCGCACCGCGCCCGTGCACCCCCCGGAGCCCGCCGGCCCCGTCTCCCACCCCGACCCCGACCCCGTCCCGCGCGGAGACACCGCCCGGGTCATCGACCCCGCACCGCACGCCGACGCCGCCCCGACCACGGCGGACGAGGACCGCGCGGCACCCGCGGCCCCCGCGGAGGAGACGGGGGCGGCCGGACGGTCCGGCTCCGCTTCCTCCCACCGATCCCCGTACGAAACGCTTCCCGCTCCGGAGGTCCTTCCGTGACCCGTGTGCTCGTCGTCGAGGACGAGGAGTCCTTCTCCGACGCCCTGTCCTACATGCTCCGCAAGGAGGGCTTCGAGGTCGCGGTCGCGACCACGGGGCCCGACGGACTCGACGAGTTCGAGCGCAACGGCGCCGACCTCGTCCTCCTCGACCTGATGCTGCCCGGCCTGCCGGGCACCGAGGTCTGCCGCCAACTGCGCGGCCGTTCCAACGTCCCCGTGATCATGGTCACGGCCAAGGACAGTGAGATCGACAAGGTCGTGGGACTGGAGATAGGGGCCGACGACTACGTCACCAAGCCCTTCTCCTCCCGCGAGCTGGTCGCCCGTATCCGCGCCGTGCTGCGCCGCCGCGGCGAGCCCGAGGAGGTCGCCCCCGCCGCGCTGGAGGCCGGCCCGGTCCGCATGGACGTGGACCGGCACGTGGTCACCGTCGGCGGCACCAAGGTCGACCTGCCGCTGAAGGAGTTCGACCTGCTGGAGATGTTGCTGCGCAACGCGGGCCGGGTGCTGACCCGCATGCAGCTCATCGACCGGGTGTGGGGCGCCGACTACGTCGGCGACACCAAGACCCTGGACGTCCACGTCAAGCGGCTGCGCGCCAAGATCGAGCCCGACCCGGGCGCACCGCGGTACCTGGTGACCGTGCGGGGGCTCGGCTACAAGTTCGAGCCGTAGGCCGGCCCGGCGGGACGACACGCGAAGGGCGGGACCTCCCTGGGAGGTCCCGCCCTTCGCGTGGCCGGATACGGCGGTCGCGTACGGCGGCTCAGCCGGCGGCCGGCTCGGAGGCGCCGGCGCTCGCCGAGGCGCTCGCGTCGGCCGACGGCTCGGCGGCGGCGTCCGCCGGGGCGCCCGGGGCGGCCGGGGTCTCGCTCGGGCCCCAGGACGAGAAGAAGCTCTCGGCGGGCACGACGAACGCCTGGAGGTTCACGTCACCGGTCTTGCTGAAGGTGAAGGTGACCTTCTGGGCGTTGCCGTCCTGGACGGACTCGCGGCTGCTGGGCAGGACGGCGGAGGCGTTGTCCTTGCCGCCGATGATCAGGGAGCCCCCGGCCGGGACGACCAGGCCGCCGCTGCCCTTGGCGGGCTTCAGCTCGGCGTTCTTGCCGGTGCCGGGCAGGGTGATGGACTCCAGGGTCTGGTCGGTGCGGCCTTCGTTGAAGAGCGTGGCGGCGACCACGGCCGGGCCGGTCGACTGGAGGTCGGGCTGGGTGATGACGACGGCGTTCTGGATCTTGATGTCGCCGACGGCCGTGGCCGCGTGGTCCGGCTGGATCTCCAGTGACTGGGCGTTGTGGCCGGCACCGCACGCGGCGAGCGAGGCGATCGAGAACGCGATGGCGGCGGCGGCGAGGGCGCCGCGTCGAAGGCTGCTGCTCACGGCGGCGGCAACTCCTAGGACTCGAGCGAGGCGGCGGCAAGGGATAAAGCCGCCCTAAGTGATGGTCAGCGACCATAGGTTACCGAGCCGTCCCGGGGCCGCCGCACCCGACCCTCCCCCGGGGGCCGCGGCTTCGCCCGGCAGGCGGCAGCCGGGGCGGGAAACGGGCCCGGGGCGGGAAACCGGTCCGGGGCGGGCGGGCGCCGACCGGTGGGTGCCGGACCGGACGGGCCGAGCCCCTCGCCACGCCGCCGACGACGCCGCCGCACCGGCCATCCCGGAGCGGGACACCCGCACAGGCCACCCCGGAGCCTGGACGTCCGCACCGGCCATCCCGGAGCGGGACACCCGCAGAGGCCACCCCGGAGCCGGGACGCCGGCCGGAACAGCCTCCCCCAAGTCCAGTCCGCCCACGCCGCCCACTCCCTCCCGCAGCCCTCCCGCAGCTCCCGCAGCTTCCACAGCTCCCGTTACTTTCACGCCACACCCGGGGCCGCTTCCCGGCCGCCTTTGGTGCCTTTGGAGTACCCGTCCCGTGCGTCATTCCGATAAGAAGCCCCGCGATACCGACGCGCTGTCGGCGCGTGAATTGCATGTGAAGGAATGTGTCCCCGGGCCGGGAATTGATCACGGTGGGCCGGTGGCCGTCCGGCAGGTGATCAATTCCCGGATTCGACCGGAACCCCGCCCCGAGTGTCGAACGGAGTAGCGGAAGTCGCACGTCAGGGACCGGACATATGGGGATGTTTGGTCGGTGTGGCGAGGCCCTCGGAGGGTGTGACGTGGGTGTTTCGTCCGGCCCGAAGAGCCCCTCCGACCTGCGAATACGAGGTTCCGCTGACCTCGCGCAGCACGTTCCTGTGACTGTTGTCAAGCCCCGAGATATGCCCTGACCTGCGAAAACGCCATTCAGTAGACGCCGTATCCGTGTTACCCTGGATAGCCACGGAAGGGGTACCTGTCACATGACGTTCAAGGTTGGCGACACCGTGGTCTATCCCCATCACGGGGCCGCGCTGATCGAGGCTATCGAAACTCGCCAGATCAAAGGCGTGGACAAGACCTACTTGGTGCTGAAGGTCGCCCAGGGTGACCTGACGGTACGTGTGCCAGCGGACAATGCGGAGTTCGTCGGCGTGCGTGATGTGGTCGGTCAGGACGGGCTGGACCGGGTCTTCGAGGTGCTGCGCGCGCCGTACGCCGAGGAGCCCACGAACTGGTCGCGTCGTTACAAGGCAAACCTGGAGAAGCTCGCCTCCGGCGACGTCATCCGGGTCGCGGAAGTGGTGCGCGATCTCTGGCGGCGCGAGCGCGAGCGCGGACTCTCCGCCGGTGAGAAGCGCATGCTCGCCAAGGCCCGCCAGATCCTGGTGAGCGAGCTGGCCCTCGCGGAGAACACCAACGAGGACAAGGCCGAGGCCCTGCTCGACGAGGTTCTCGCTTCCTGAGGCGGGACGCTCGCGTGGCCTGACGCGAGGCGCGCTCGCCGCACGCTCGGAATCAGCGCACGGAAATGCCGTGGTGCCCGATGACAGCTTCTGTCGCCGGGCGCCGCGGCATGTTCGTTCCAGCGGCCGGGCCCACCCGGGGATGCCGGGCCCCGGGATGAGGCCACGGGAGCCGCCGGTCTTCGTAGGCTCCTCCCGGGAGGTCTCCCCCGGTCCCTCGCGTGCCGGGCTCGGTCCGCGGCTCGACCAGGGTCACGGAAGGGTCCGGTCAAGGCGTAGCGCCCGGCACGGTGAAGGCCATACCCACCTAGGTCGAGCACACAAACCTGACAGGAACCGATGTCTGACGAATCGCGGCTCTCGCCCACCGGGGCCCCCGGGCCCGCCGAGACTCCCGTGCCCGCCCGGACCGCGGCGGTCATCCCGGCCGCCGGGCGGGGCGTACGCCTCGGACCCGGCGCCCCCAAGGCGCTCCGGGCGCTCGGCGGCACTCCCATGCTGATCCACGCGGTCCGCGCGATGGCCGCCTCCCGCGCGGTCTCCCTGGTCGTCGTCGTGGCCCCGCCCGACGGCGCCACCGAGGTCAAGGGCCTCCTGGACGCGCACCCGCTGCCGGAGGGGACCGACCTGCTCGTGGTGCCCGGCGGCGAGACCCGCCAGGAATCCGTACGGCGCGGCCTGGAGGTGCTGCCGCCCGGCGTGTACGACGTCGTCCTCGTGCACGACGCGGCCCGGCCCCTGGTGCCGGTGGAGACGGTGGACGCCGTGATCGAGGCGGTGCGCCGGGGCGCCCCGGCCGTCGTGCCGGCACTGCCGCTCGCCGACACCGTCAAGCAGGTCGAGCCGGCCGGTGTGCCCGGCACGCCCGAGCCCGTCGTGGCCACGCCGGAGCGGTCCCTGCTGCGCGCGGTGCAGACGCCGCAGGGCTTCGACCACGACACGCTGGTCCGCGCCCACACCACCGTGACCGGCGAGGTCACCGACGACGCGAGCATGGTCGAGCGGCTCGGGCTGTCGGTCGTGGTGGTGCCGGGGCACGAGGAGGCGTTCAAGGTGACCCGTCCGCTGGACCTGGTGCTCGCCGAGGCGGTCCTGGCCCGCAGGAGGCACACCGATGGCTTCTGAGGACTTCCCCGCCCTGCCGCAGGTCGGCATCGGCACCGACATCCACGCCTTCGAGGAGGGCCGCGAGCTGTGGTGCGCGGGCCTGAGGTGGGAGGGCGAGGGCCCCGGGCTGGCCGGGCACTCCGACGCGGACGTGGTCGCGCACGCCGCGTGCAACGCGCTGTTCTCCGCCGCCGGGCTCGGTGACCTGGGGCAGCACTTCGGCACCGGGCGCCCCGAGTGGTCCGGCGCCTCGGGGGTGACCCTGCTGACGGAGGCCGCGCGGATCGTCCGGGCGGCGGGCTTCCGGATCGGCAACGTCGCGGTGCAGGTCGTGGGGGCACGCCCGAAGATCGGCAAACGCCGCGAAGAGGCCCAGAAGGTGCTCTCCGAGGCGGTCGGCGCCCCGGTCTCCGTCTCCGGCGCCACCACGGACGGCCTCGGCTTCCCCGGCCGGGACGAGGGGCTGATGGCCGTGGCCACGGCCCTGGTCGCCCGCACCTCCTGATCCGTCCCTGATCCGCGCCTGATCCGTTCCTGACCCACTCGGTGTCCTCACGAGAGCGCCGCGCGGGTCAGCCGGGCCGCGCCCGCGGGTCAGCCGGGCCTCGTACCCACGCGGCCCCCGCCCGCACCCCGAAATGGCCGGTTCCACCCCGCCCGCGTACGGCGGAACGGCCGCTTCCGCGCCGCCCCCGGTCACCCGCGGCACCCCCGGCCGCCTCCGTCGGGGGCGTCAAGGGGTCGGTGGGCCCCAGGCACTGTCCGGGGCCCACTACCCTGGAGCCGTGACCATTCGCCTGTACGACACCAACGCCCGGCAGATCCGTGACTTCGCCCCTCTCACGCCCGGGTGTGTCTCGATCTACCTGTGCGGTGCCACCGTTCAGGCGGCCCCGCACATCGGCCATGTCCGGTCGGGGCTCAACTTCGACATCATGCGCCGCTGGTTCGCGTACCGCGGCTACGACGTGACGTTCATCCGCAACGTCACCGACATCGACGACAAGATCATCCGCAAGGCGGCGGAGCAGAACCGCCCCTGGTGGTCCATCGGCTACGAGAACGAACGGGCCTTCGACGACGCCTACTCGGCCCTCGGCTGCCTGCCCCCCACCTACGAGCCCCGCGCCACCGGGCACATCACCGAGATGGTCGAGATGATGCGCGGCCTGATCGAGCGCGGCCACGCCTACGAGGCCGACGGCAACGTCTACTTCGACGTGCGCTCCCTGCCCGGGTACCTCTCCCTGTCCAACCAGGACCTGGACGACCTGCGCCAGCCCTCCGAGGAGGGCGAGACCGGCAAGCGGGACCCGCGGGACTTCGCCATGTGGAAGGCGGTCAAGCCGGGCGAGCCGAGCTGGGAGACGCCGTGGGGCCGGGGCCGGCCGGGGTGGCACCTGGAGTGCTCGGCGATGGCCCACAAGTACCTGGGCAGCGCGTTCGACATCCACGGCGGCGGGATCGACCTGATCTTCCCGCACCACGAGAACGAGATCGCCCAGGCCCGCGGCTTCGGCGACACCTTCGCCGAGTACTGGGTGCACAACGCCTGGGTCACCATGAGCGGCGAGAAGATGTCGAAGTCGCTCGGCAACAGCGTGCTCGTCTCCGAGATGGTCAAGCGCTGGCGCCCGATCGTGCTCCGCTACTACCTGGGCACCCCGCACTACCGCTCCACCATCGAGTACGGCGAGGAGGCCCTGCGCGAGGCGGAGTCCGCCTTCGCCCGCATCGAGGGCTTCGTGCAGCGCGTCACCGAACTCGCCGGAGGGCCCGCCGAGCCCGCCGCCGAGGTGCCGCCCGCCTTCGCCGAGGCGATGGACGACGACCTCGGCGTCCCCCAGGCGCTGGCCGTCGTGCACACCACCGTCCGGCAGGGCAACAGCGCGCTGGCCGCCGACGACAAGGAGGCCGCCGTCGCGCGGCTCGCCGAGGTCCGCGCCATGCTCGGCGTGCTCGGCCTCGACCCGCTGGACGCGCACTGGGCCGGCGAGGCCGACCGCGGCGAGGACCTCCACGGCGTCGTCGACAGCCTCGTCCGCCTCGTCCTCGACCAGCGCGAGGCCGCGCGGGCCCGCAAGGACTGGCCCACCGCGGACGCCATCCGCGACCGGCTGGGCGAGTCCGGACTGGTCGTCGAGGACGGCGCGCACGGCCCCCGCTGGAGCCTCGGCCCGCGCTGACCGGCCCGGCCGCGGAAGATCCACTTGTGCCGCCCGGCCCCCCGGGCGGCACACTGCATACGACACGACGACCGCGTACCACCCCGCGGACCCCGCACGGCGCGGGCGACCGCGTACGACGCGCGGCGAGAACAGGCGCGCACCGAGCGCGCACCAGACGCGAGAACAGACGCGAAGACAGACGCGAACCGACGCGAAACAGAGTGGAGACAGGGAACTCATGGCCGCGAACAACCGCCGCATGTCCGGCAAGAAGGGCGCGCAGGTCGGCAGCGGCGGCAAGCGGCGCCGGGGCCTGGAGGGCAAGGGGCCCACGCCTCCCGCCGAGATGCGCAAGGGGCACGCCAAGCAGCGCGCCGCCCACGCCAAGACGCGCCGCGCCCAGGGCCGCCCGCAGCAGCGGCGCGGCGGCGGCCGGTCCACGTCCGAACTGGTCGTCGGCCGCAACCCGGTCGTCGAGGCGCTGCGCGAGGGCGTGCCCGCCTCCACGCTCTACGTCCAGCAGTTCATCGACAACGACGAGCGGGTGCGCGAGGCCCTCCAGCTCGTCGCCGACCGCGGTGGCATCAACCTCATGGAGGCGCCCCGCCCCGAGCTGGACCGGATGACCAACGGCCTCAACCACCAGGGCCTCGTCCTCCAGGTCCCGCCGTACGAGTACGCGCACCCGGAGGACCTCGCCGACGCCGCCGCCGACGCGGGCGAGGCCCCGCTGATCGTCGCCCTGGACGGGGTGACCGACCCGCGCAACCTCGGGGCCGTCGTCCGCTCCGTCTCCGCCTTCGGCGGCCACGGCGTGGTCGTGCCCGAGCGGCGGGCGGCCGGCATGACGGCGGGCGCCTGGAAGACGTCGGCCGGCACCGCGGCGCGCACGCCGGTCGCGCGCGCCACCAACCTCACCCGGGCGCTGGAGACGTACCAGAAGGCCGGGGTCGTCGTCGTCGGCCTCACCGCCGACGGGGAGGCCGAGCTGAGCGACCTGGACGCCCTCGGCGGGCCGGTCGTCATCGTGGTCGGCAGCGAGGGCAAGGGCCTGTCCCGGCTGGTCGGCGAGACCTGCGACGTCCGGGTGCGCATCCCGATGCCGGGCGGCGCCGAATCCCTCAACGCCGGTGTGGCGGCGGGGATCGTGCTCTACGAGGCGGCCCGCAGGCGGGCTTGAGCGTACGGACGCCGGTCCCGCCGAACGGGTGAACCGGCGTTCGACGCGTCCCCCGTACGGGGTGTTCCGGACGGTCCGGACATGCTTGACGCGGTCCGGACAGATCCGGCGGGTCAAGGCAGTGTCCTAACGTCACGTCACTCGGTTAGATGAGTGTGGACACCAGAACACCCCGCACACCCACGGGGGACCGCTCGTCGCTGGTCGACGACGCTCCCGCGCTGAGCATGGTGAAGGTGCCGAGCGATCCGGCTCAGGTCATCGTCAACCACGCGAGCTTCCGCGTGCAGCTCGGTGCCTCGGCGCGGCGGACCCGGTCCCCGCGGATCGCACGGCACCTGAGCGCCACCCAGGACACCGCGCGCTTCCCCGTGGCCGGTGCCGTGGGCCAGGCCGCCCGCCGCCGCCCCGTCGTCTGGAGCGGCCGGTCCGAACCGGACGACACGGGAGCCCACCGGCTGCTCCAGGCGGTGCGGGCGGGGGCCGGCCACCATGTCGCGGCCCCGTCCGACGGCCCCGGTGACCCCGGCGCCACCCAGGTCATCCCCCGCTTCGGCGAGCCGGCCGCCCCCCGCCACGGCCTCCCCGGCCACGAGGACGGCCACGACGAGGGCCCCGACACCCAGCCCCTGGAGTCGCCGGTCGTCGGCGCCCCGCGCGGCCCCGTCGGCGACGGCACCCGGCTGCTGCCCGCGATGCGCTCCTCCGGCAGCGCCTACGACGAACTCGCCTACGCCGACGACGACTTCGACGTCACCTCGGGCGCGTACCCGGGCGCGTACCCGGGCGAGGGCGCCGGCTCCCGGCGGCACGGCGACGACCCGGCGCGGCACGCCTACTACCCCGGCCGCCGGATGAACCTCGGGGTCGTGCTGCTCCCGCTGCGCGTCTTCCTCGGCTTCATCTCCATCTACGCCGGCATGGGCAAGCTCTGCGACCCCGTCTACTTCGACGGCGGCGAGCGCGGCTCCATGGTCAAGTGGCTCAACACCCTGCACCCGTGGGACGTCGCCGAGCCGCTGCGCCAGTTCGCCCTGGCCCACCCGGTCGGCTCCGGGCTGGTCATCGCCTTCCTCCAGGTGATCGTCGGCGTCCTGACCGTGCTGGGCTGCTGGCAGCGGCTGGCCGCCGGGATCGGCGCCCTGCTGTCGGCCGCGCTGCTGGTCACCGTGAGCTGGAAGAGCGTCCCCGCCTACGACGCGCCGGACATCATCTACCTCGCCGCCTGGTCCCCGCTGATCATCGCGGGCGCCCCGGTCTACTCCGTCGACGGCAGGCTGGCCGGCAGCGCCTGGCGCCGCCTCGGCCCCCGGGCCGACATCTGGGACCTGCGCCGCTGGGTGCTGCGGCGCGGTGCCGTGGTGACCTTCCTCGTCACCGGCATCACCCTGCTGGTCGGCTCGCTGCTCGGCGGTGCCGTCCGCGACGCCGACCGCGTGGTCGTCCCCGGGCCCGGCGAGGCCCCGCGCAACGTGCTGCCCGGCTCCCCGCTGCCCCAGGAGCCCGGCGAGCGCACCGCGACCACCACTCCGGAGGCGTCCTCCTCGCCCACCCAGGGCGCCACCAGCGGCACCACCACCGGCCCGGCCACCGGGGGCGCCACGACCACCCCGGGCGCGACCCAGGGCGGCGGCGTCACCACCGGCGGTGCCCCGAGCCAGACCCAGGGCACCACGGGCCAGGCCCCGCCGCAGCAGGAGGCCCCGGCCGGACAGGCGCCGAGCACCAGCGCCGGACCGACCTCCGGCGGCGCCACCACCGGCTCCGACGGCTCCACGGGGGCCGGCGGGGGCACCGGCGGCGGAGGCGGCGAGGAAGGCGAACCGTCCACCGGGCAGCCGGGCGGACGCCTGGTGGGCGGCCTCCTGGGCTGACCACCGGCCCTGACGACGACGGGGTCCCGCACGAGAAACGTGCGGGACCCCGTCGTCGTACGAGATGCCGGGAAGGCGGGAGCCGGATCAGAAGGGCGCCGGTCCAGCGGTGCCGGGGGAGACCGGTCAGCGGCGCTGGGCGGCGAGTTCGCGGGCGGCCTCCGTCAGGTCCTTCGCGGTGTCGATCGCCCGCCAGTAGGAGCCCTGCGGGATGGTGAAGCCGGCCAGCTTGCGTTCGCGGGCCAGCCGGGGGAACGTCGTCCGCTCGTGGTCACCGCGCTCCGGCAGCAACTCCGCGAAACCGGACGAGAAGACGTAGACGCCCGCGTTGATCTCGAAGGTCGACGGCGGGGCCTCGATGAAGTCCGTGATGTGCCCGAAGCCGTCGGTCTTCACGGCACCCCAGGGCAGCCGCGGGCGGGCCAGCGCGAGGGTCGCCACGGCGCCCCGCTCGGCGTGGAAGTCGGCCATGTCGCGCAGCGAGAAGCGCGTCCAGATGTCGCCGTTGGTGGCGTACCAGGGCCGGTCGGGGTGGGGCAGGCGGGCGGCGGCGTACTTCAGGCCGCCGCCGCGGCCCAGTGGCTCGGTCTCCACGACGGTGCTGACGGAGAGCGGCAGATCGGCCGTCTCCAGCCATTTCTGCAGCACTTCGGCGAGGTGGCCGCAGGAGACCACCACGTCGGTCACGCCCTCGTCGGCGAGCCAGGAGAGCTGATGGCCGATGATCGGGGTCCCGGTGCCCGGGATCTCGACCATCGGCTTGGGCCGGTCGTCGGTGTACGGACGGAGCCGGGACCCCTGTCCGCCGGCCAGGACGACGGCCTGAACGGGGCGGCGGGACGCGGCGTTCGGATCGGTCATGACCCGAACTGTACGGGGCGCCCCGCCGGCGCCGTGGCAGCGAGGTGCGGTGCTCAGCCGTGCGCGGCCAGCACGCCCGAGGCGAAGGCGGTGTCGCAGACGGGGCGGGCGAACGACTGGGCGCGCGTGGGCCCGTACACCTTGACCGCGGCGCGGCCCAGTGCCCGCGCGATGGAGGCGCAGTGCCCGGCGAGCGACGGCCGGTCGTTGACGGCCTGCTGGAGGTGTGTCAGGGCGATGCCCGGGTCCTTCTCCTGCAACTCGGTCAGGAGCTGATCGCGCAACACCTCGTGCGCGGCGCGGGGCGCGGTGGTCGCGCCGGTCTGCGAGGAGGAGGCGTCGGACGCGGTGAGCACCGAGTCCGAGGGGTCTCCCGACCAGTCGACCCGGGTCACGGCGAGGGTGCCGGAGAGCACCAGGACGACGGGCAGGACGAAGGCGAGCGAGCGGCCGATGCGGTGGGCGGGGCCCCGGCCGTGGCGCCTCTGCGGGATGGCGGAGTGCTTCACGGAGTGCTTCACGCGAGTGAGGGTAGCGTCCGGTGATGATTTGGCGACATTTAGTCACCGGTTCGGGGGATGAAGTGGTGCCACGAAATGGGTAACAGGTTGACGCACGCGGCTCGAAACGTCCCGAAGTGCCGGTCTCGGGCCGGGGAACGGAACGGGCCCCGCGGCAAACCGCGGGGCCCGATGTCGTCAGAGCGGGTGAATTCTCAGTCGGAGAGGCGCTCGCCCGTGGAGGTCGAGAACACGTGGGTCTCGCCCGGGTGCGGGACGACGTGCACGGTCGAGCCCTTCTCGGGCACGGCGCGGCTGCTGACGCGGACGACGAGGTCCCTGGACTCGCCGCCGACCTCGGCGGTGCCGAAGATGTAGCCGTCGGCGCCGGTCTCCTCCACGACGTTGACCGAGACCGCGAGGCCGGCCGGGGCGTCGTCGGCGTCCTTCGTCAGCGAGGCGGAGGCGCCGCCGCCCAGCTCGACCACGTCGAAGTGCTCGGGACGGACGCCGACGGTGACCGTGCGGTCGCCCTTGTCGGCGGCGGCCTTCAGGGCCTCCCGGCTGACCGGGACCACGCTGTTGCCGAACTTCACGCCGCCGTCGGTGATCGGCACCTCGACCAGGTTCATGGCGGGGGAGCCGATGAAGCCGGCGACGAAGAGGTTGGCGGGCTTGTCGTACATGTTGCGCGGGGAGTCGACCTGCTGGAGCAGGCCGTCCTTGAGCACGGCCACCCGGTCGCCCATGGTCATCGCCTCGACCTGGTCGTGGGTGACGTAGACGGTGGTGATGCCCAGGCGGCGCTGGAGCGAGGCGATCTGCGTACGGGTGGAGACGCGGAGCTTGGCGTCCAGGTTGGACAGCGGCTCGTCCATGAGGAAGACCTGCGGCTCGCGGACGATGGCGCGGCCCATGGCGACGCGCTGGCGCTGACCGCCGGAGAGCGCCTTCGGCTTGCGGTCCAGGTACTCGCTGAGGTCGAGGATCTTGGCGGCCTCCTCGACCTTCTGCCGGATCTCCGCCTTCGGCACGCCCGCGATCTTGAGGGCGAAGCCCATGTTGTCCGCGACGCTCATGTGCGGGTACAGGGCGTAGTTCTGGAACACCATGGCGATGTCCCGGTCCTTGGGCGGGAGGTGGGTGACGTCGCGGTCGCCGATGCGGATGGCGCCGCCGTTGACGTCCTCCAGTCCGGCGAGCATGCGGAGCGAGGTGGACTTGCCGCAGCCGGACGGGCCGACCAGGACGAGGAACTCCCCGTCCGCGATGTCGATGTCGAGACCGTCGACGGCGGGCTTGTCGGAACCGGGGTAGATCCGGGTCGCCTTGTCGAACTGGACAGTGGCCATGGTGATGGGCCCCCTTCTACCGGCAGGAACGTGCCGGACGATCCGTTGTAGGAAGGTGGTGGTGTGGTCCACGCGAGTGAACCGTGCCAGGACGCTACCTGGCGTTCACGTGGTCTGTCAGCACCTACCGGCCGGTGAACTTCGCCGCGGACGCGCGCATCCCCCCGTTCACCGCCTCTGTGTACAGTGGAGCAGCCTCCGTGCGGTCCGCCGCGCGCCGCCTCCTTAGCTCAGTTGGTCAGAGCGCCGCTCTTGTAAAGCGAAGGTCGTCGGTTCGAATCCGACAGGGGGCTCTGTGAGCAAGGCTCTGAGCTGGGGGTTGCCCCCGGAGCAGGGCTCCCTTCGGCCCCGGACATCCCGTCCGGGGCCGTTCGCGTGAGCACCGCGTGGCGGGCGCGAGGCACGAGCCGGGCACCGCTTCCGGCGACGGTGAGCTTCGCCCCGGGCGGCAGCCGTGCTCACGTGCGCGACGTCGTCACGCCGAGGAGCGCCTCCAGTTCGGCCACGGCCGTGTCCTCGTCCGTGGCGTGAACGGTGGTGATGCCCAGCTCGGCGGCCGGCGGCAGGTTCATCGCGTGATCGTCCACGAACACGCACCGCTCGGCCGGGACCCCGATGCGTTCGAGGGTGAGCCGGTAGATCGCCGGGTCGGGCTTGGCCATCCCCACCAGCTCGGACACGACGTGCACGTCGAACAGGTCCCAGACGCCGACGTGCTCGTACGGGTTGAACGGGTCGAGGCCGAAGCTGTTGGACAGCAACGCGAGCCGGTGACCGGCGGCACGCGCGGCTCGGGCGAACGCGACCATCCGGCGAGCCACGGGGACCCCTGCCCAGGCCCGCCCCATCAGGTTCACCGGGTCCACGTGCGGCCCGAGGAGAGCGGCCGTGGCCGCGTTCCACTCGGCCTGCCCCAGCTCCCCGATCTCCAGCGCGGTGTAGAGGCGCCGCCCTTCGGGGTGATCGTCGAGGATGCCGGCCCACGCCCCGGGGCTCAGCCCTTCGGAAACACACCAGGCGCGATGGACGTGGCCGGGGCCGGCGGTGAGCACTCCGGCGAAGTCGAGGATCAGGCCGCGCCTGTCGGCAGTACCAGTCCCGTGCGGCATCCGGTGATCGCCCCTTCCCCGGTGGGTTCCCTCCGTGACGCTACCGCGCACTCGCTCACGGGGAGGGGCGATCGGCCAGGAGGGCAGGGGCGGACGGTGGCTCGGTCAGGAGGCGGGTTCCGGGACGGGGGTGTCGGAGGGGGTGCCGTGGCGGGGGGCCTTGGCCGTCACCATCAGGCCCGCCACCAGTGCGGCCAGCAGCATCACGCCGGCGGCCACCCAGATCGCCACCGTGTAGCCGTGCACGATGCCCTCCTTGACGATCATCGCCCGCTGGGCCGGGTTCTTCAGGTGCGAGGCGATGAAGGTCGTGCTGCTCGTGGTGGCCACGGTGTTGAGCAGTGCCGTGCCGATCGAGCCGCCCACCTGCTGCGAGGTGTTGACCGTCGCCGAGGTCACCCCGGAGTCCTGCGGGGCGACCCCGGCGGTGGCGGTGGAGAAGACCGGCATGAAGGTCAGGCCCATGCCGAGGCCCATCAGGATCAGCGCCGGCATGACCTCGGTGGTGTACTCCGAGTGCACCGTGATCCGGGTGAGGATCACCATCCCGGCGGAGGCCAGCACCATGCCGGGGACCATCAGCATGCGCGGTGCCACCCGGCGCAGCAGCCGGGCCGAGATCTGGGTGGAGCCGACGATGATCCCGGCGGTCAGCGGCAGGAACGCCAGCCCGGTCTTCACCGGCGAGTAGCTGAGGATGACCTGGAGGTAGTAGGTCATGAACAGGAACAGGCCGAACATGCCGATGACGGCCAGCATCATCGTCAGGAAGCAGCCCGCCCGGTTCCGCTCGCGGATGACGTGCAGCGGCAGCAGCGGTACGGGCGCCCGGGTCTGCCACCACACGAAGGTGGCCAGGAGTACGACGGCGGCGCCGAAGAGCGCGAGCACCAGCGGGTCGCTCCAGCCGTGCGGCTGGGCCTCGCTGAAGCCGTAGACGAGGGAGACGAGCCCGCCGCAGCCGAGGACGACGCCGGGGATGTCGAGGCGGACGTCCGCGTGGCCGGGGATGTCGTGCAGCAGGGTGAGCGCGCCGAAGACGGCGATGACGGCGATGGGCACGTTGACGTACAGGCACCAGCGCCAGTCGAGGTACTCGGTGAGCACGCCGCCGACGACGAAGCCGATGGCGGAGCCGCTGCCGGCCAGCGCGCCGTAGACGCCGAACGCCTTCCCGCGCTCTCTCGGGTCGGTGAAGGTGGTGGTGAGCAAGGACAGCGCGGAGGGCGCGAGGACCGCGGCGAAGACGCCCTGGAGGGCGCGGGCGCCGAAGAGCATGCCGGAGCTGAGCGCGGCGCCGCCGAGCGCGGAGGCGCCGGCGAAGCCGATCAGGCCGATGACGAAGGTCCGTTTGCGGCCCACCAGGTCCGCGATCCGGCCGCCGAGCAGCAGCAGTCCGCCGAAGGCCAGGGTGTACGCGGTGATCACCCATTGCCGGTTGGCGTCGGACATGCCCAGATCGCGCTGCGCGGAGGGCAGCGCGATCTGCACGATGGTCGCGTCCAGGACGACCATCAACTGGGCCAGGGCGATCACCACCAGCCCCCACCAGCGGCGGGGATCGGAGGGTGGGGGTGTGTTCGCGTCACCTGTGCGGGCCGCACTCATTGGCCCAGAACACCACGGATCGGGATGTATCGCATCCTCGCTCGTGGCGTGCCGTTCACGGCTCCAGGACCACCTTCCCGACGGTGGTCATGCCCTCCGGCCCGCCTCATCATCGCCGGGCCGGGCACCTCCTCGCAGACGCCGTCGACGAGGTACGGAAGGCCGTCGCGGATGCCCGGCGCCGACCAGCCGAAGACGAGGAGCCGGCCGCCCGGCCCGAGCAGGGCGACGCGGACCTGGCCGGGGCGCGGGTCCTCGCTCCTGGTGGACCAGGTTGTCGGCGGGGCCGAAGGCGTGCAGACGGATGGCGGGCATGGGTCCCCCGTGGTCTGGGCGGCTGGATCGTCGGAAGGCCGGCGCCGGGGGGTGCGGCGGCCGGGTGCCGGCCGACGGCCTCGACCTCGTTTGAGGTCAAGCCCGCCGGGTGCCCGGGGCGGGACTGTCGGTGGTGGGGTGCAGCATGGGTCCATGGCGAGGAGAGCGGGAACGGCGGACGGTACGGCGCTGCGGGCGGCGCGGCGGCCCGAGGTGCGGCTGCCGCCCCTGGAGCCGTACGGCGACGGCGGGCTGGAGCGGGATGGGGACTACGACGGGCTGGACTTCGACGGGACGGACCTGGCCGGGCAGGACGGCGCGGGCGCCCGCTTCATGGACTGCGCGCTGACCGGGTGCGTCCTGGACGAGACGTCCCTCAGGCGGGCCCGGCTGCTCGACACGGTCCTGACCGGCGTACGGGGCGTGGGCACCGATCTCGGCGAGGCCACCCTGCGCGACGTGATCCTGGCCGACGCCCGCCTCGGCGGGGTCCAGGCGCACGGGGCCGTACTGGAGCGGGTGGTGATCCGGGGCGGGAAGATCGACTTCCTCAATCTGCGGGGGGCGAGGCTCAAGGACGTGGTCTTCGAGGGGTGTGTGCTGGTCGAGCCGGACTTCGGGGGCGCCCGGCTGGAGCGGGTGGCGTTCGCGGACTGCGCGGTGCGGGGAGCCGACCTGAGCGCGGCGACGCTGGTCGACGTGGACCTGCGCGGGGCCGCTCCGCTGGAACTGGCCCGAGGGGTGGACCGGCTCTCGGGGGCGGTGATCAGCCACACCCAGTTGCTGGACCTGGCCCCGGTACTGGCGGCGGAACTGGGGGTGCGGGTGATGCCGTAGGGGTGCCGGGTGTGCGTCGGGACCGGGGGCCGGGGCGCGCTGTGCGCCGGGCCGGGGTTCGGCGGTGTTGGGACGTGCCGGGGTGCCGGCCGGGGGCCGGTCCCGTCGGGGTGCCGGGGGCGTGCCGGGCTGGCCGAGGCGTGGTGGTGGGGTGGTACGGCGCGGTCGTGCCTGGCCGGGGGCCGGTCAGGGCAGGCGGGGGAAGCGGGCCTGGAGGGTCCAGACGGCCGGGTTCTCCGCAAGGTCCTCGTGCAGGTCGGTGAGGTCGGCGAGCAGGTCGTGGAGGAAGTCCCGGGCCTCCCGGCGCAGTCCGGCGTGGGGGAAGGAGAGCGGCGGCTCGTCGGCCGGCAGCCACTCCGCGTCGATGTCGACCCAGCCGAAGCGGCGCTCGAAGAGCAGGCGGTCGGTGGACTCGGTGAAGTCCAGTTCGGCCCGCTGCGGCCGGGCGGCCCGCGAACCCGCCGGGTCCCGGTCGACGTGCTCCACGATGTCGCACAGCGCCCAGGCGAAGTCGAGCACCGGCACCCATCCCCAGGCTGTGGAGATCTCCCGGTCCGCCTCGGTGTCGGCGAGGTACACGTCGCCGCAGAACAGGTCGTGCCGCAGCGCGTGGACGTCCGCGCGGCGGTAGTCCGTCTGCGGGGGGTCCGGGAAGCGGGTGGAGAGGGCGTAGCCGATGTCGAGCACGGGGGAGATGGTGTCACGCCGGGCGGACCCGGTCGCCGGGGGCCGTGGACGACGGCCCCCGGGGCTGGCGCCGGGCACGTCCGGAGCCCGTGCCGGGGCCGGCGGAGCGCCGGGGCCGCTGCCGCGCCGCCGGGCTGCGGCCGGGCCCGCCGCTGCCGCGCCGCCGGGCTGCCGCCGGGCCCGGGACCGCTGCCCGGCGTCCCCGGAGCCCGCGCCGCGGGGCCGCTGCCGTGCGGGGGCGC
>NZ_JAGPNL010000014.1 GCF_018069565.1 Streptomyces tagetis
ACCGGCACCCGGCCCCGCACCCCCGCCCAACCCTCAACCCGCCCCGGCACCGGCACCCGCCCCGGCACCGGCACCCGCCCCGGCACCGGCACCCGCACCCGCCCCGGCACCCGCACCGGCCCCCGCCCCGGCACCCGCATCCACACCCACACCCGCTCTCGCGTCCACATGACGGAACTCTCCCGTACACCGCACCCGACGTGTCCGGACCTGTGGACGGCTGTCCGGTTGTGGACAACCGCGTCACCCGGTGGGCCTCCGGTCCCGTACACTTCTGATGGCGACCCGGGTCATCGGGTCGACTTCGCACGCCCCGGTACCAGGGCCGGCAGCAGCCGCTGTCCTGGTAGCAGCGCCCCTCGGTCCCTTGTGGCACGGCGCATCGCGGGCGTCAGGCGCGGGAGCCGTCCGGTTCCCGCGGCACAACCGAGAAAATCAAGGAGAACGGCCATGGCCGTCGTCACGATGCGGGAGCTGCTGGAGAGCGGCGTCCACTTCGGTCACCAGACCCGTCGCTGGAACCCGAAGATGAAGCGCTTCATCTTCACCGAGCGCAACGGCATCTACATCATCGACCTGCTCCAGTCGCTGTCGTACATCGACCGCGCCTACGAGTTCGTCAAGGAGACCGTCGCCCACGGCGGCACGGTCATGTTCGTCGGTACGAAGAAGCAGGCGCAGGAGGCGATCGCCGAGCAGGCGACCCGCGTCGGCATGCCCTACGTCAACCAGCGCTGGCTGGGCGGCATGCTCACCAACTTCTCGACCGTCTACAAGCGTCTGCAGCGCCTCAAGGAGCTTGAGCAGATCGACTTCGAGGACGTGGCCGCCTCCGGCCTCACCAAGAAGGAGCTGCTGGTCCTCTCCCGCGAGAAGGCCAAGCTGGAGAAGACCCTCGGCGGTATCCGCGAGATGTCCAAGGTGCCCAGCGCCGTCTGGATCGTGGACACCAAGAAGGAGCACATCGCGGTCGGCGAGGCCCGCAAGCTCAACATCCCGGTCGTCGCGATCCTCGACACCAACTGCGACCCCGACGAGGTCGACTACAAGATCCCGGGCAACGACGACGCGATCCGCTCCGTCACCCTGCTCACCCGCGTGATCGCCGACGCCGTCGCCGAGGGCCTCATCGCCCGTTCCGGTGCCGCCGCCGGTGACAAGGGCGAGAAGGCCGCCGGCGAGCCGCTCGCCGAGTGGGAGCGCGACCTGCTCCAGGGCGAGAAGGCCGAGCAGCCCGCCGCCGAGGCCCCCGCCGCCGAGCAGGCCGCCGAGGCCCCCGCCGCCGAGGCGCCCGCCGCCACGGAGGAGCCCGCCGCCGAGGCCCCTGCCGCCACGGAGGAGCCCGCCGCGGCCGAGCAGCCCGTCGCCGAGCAGCCCGCCGAGGCCCCCGCCGCCGAGGGCGAGCAGGGCTGACCTTCCCGTCGGTGTCGACGGCGGGAGCACGGACCGCACCGACCCCCGGCCTTCGGGCCGGGGGAGGTGTGCTCGGCGCTCCCGCCGTTCACCCGTAGGTCGGCGGCCGGTCACGCGGCCACGGCTCCATGGGCCGTGGAGTCCGCGGGCCCCGCAGATCTCCGAACCTCCAGACTTCGAGAAAGACTCACAGACTCATGGCGAACTACACCGCCGCCGACGTCAAGAAGCTCCGCGAGCTCACGGGCGCCGGCATGATGGACTGCAAGAAGGCGCTGGACGAGGCCGAGGGCAACGTCGACAAGGCCGTCGAGGCGCTCCGCATCAAGGGCCAGAAGGGCGTCGCCAAGCGCGAGGGCCGCTCCGCCGAGAACGGCGCGGTCGTCTCCCTCCTCGCCGACGACAACACCTCCGGCGTCCTCGTCGAGCTGAAGTGCGAGACGGACTTCGTCGCCAAGGGCGAGAAGTTCCAGAGCGTGGCCCAGGCCATCGCCGAGCACGTCGCCAAGGTCGCCCCGGCCGACATCGAGGCGCTGCTCGCCTCCGAGATCGAGGCCGGCAAGACCGTCCAGGCGTTCGTGGACGAGGCCAACGCCAACCTGGGCGAGAAGATCGTCCTGGACCGCTTCGCGCAGTTCTCCGGCGGCTTCGTCGCCGCCTACATGCACCGCACGATGCCCGACCTGCCCCCGCAGATCGGTGTCCTCGTCGAGCTGGACAAGCCGAACGCCGAGGTCGCCAAGGGCGTCGCCCAGCACATCGCCGCCTTCGCGCCGAAGTACCTCGCCAAGGAGGACGTGCCGGCCGAGGTCGTCGAGAGCGAGCGCCGCGTCGCCGAGGAGACCACCCGCGCCGAGGGCAAGCCCGAGGCCGCCCTGCCGAAGATCGTCGAGGGTCGCCTCAACGGCTTCTTCAAGGAGGCCACGCTGCTCGGCCAGCCCTACGCGCTGGACAACAAGAAGTCGGTCCAGCAGGTGCTGGACGAGGCCGGTGTCACCCTGAAGCGCTTCTCGCGCATCAAGGTCGGCATCTGAGTCCGTACCGCGACGGACGCACGACCCCGGTAGGGTCGGCAGCAGTCGTCCGCACCGCGCGCGTACGCCGTGCCGCACACGCGCGCGGCGCGGGACGACAGCAGATCTGACGAGGAGGCCATTGCCGAGCATGGGATGCGAACCACGCCCCCACCGGCAATGGCCTTCTTCGTGTGTGTGACCCACGTAAAAGAGGCGAGATCTCCATGACCACCAAGGCCGAGAAGAGCGACGACGGCAAAGTACGCGGCCGGTTCCTGCTGAAGTTGTCCGGCGAGGCGTTCTCCGGCGGTGGGGGACTCGGCGTCGACCCCGACGTGGTGCACGCCATCGCCCGCGAGATCGCCGCCGTGGTGCGCGACGGCGCGCAGATCGCCATCGTCATCGGCGGCGGCAACTTCTTCCGCGGCGCCGAACTGCAGTTGCGCGGCATGGACCGCGCCCGCTCCGACTACATGGGCATGCTGGGCACCGTGATGAACTGCCTGGCCCTCCAGGACTTCCTGGAGAAGGAAGGCGTCGACTGCCGGGTGCAGACCGCCATCACCATGGGCCAGGTGGCCGAGCCCTACATCCCGCTGCGCGCCGTGCGCCACCTGGAGAAGGGCCGTGTCGTCATCTTCGGCGCGGGCATGGGCATGCCGTACTTCTCCACCGACACCACCGCCGCCCAGCGTGCCCTGGAGATCGACGCCGAGGCACTGCTCATGGGCAAGAACGGGGTGGACGGGGTCTACGACTCCGACCCCAAGGCCAACCCGGACGCCGTGAAGTTCGACTCGCTCGGCTACGGCGAAGTCATCACCCGTGATCTGAAGGTCGCCGACGCCACGGCCGTCACGCTCTGCCGCGACAACCGCCTTCCCATCGTCGTCTTCGAACTCGTGAAGGAGGGCAATATCGCCCGCGCCGTCAAGGGTGAGAAGATCGGCACGCTCGTGGGTGACCACGGCAGCCGGGACTGACCGGAGAACCACCCCCTCCGTAGCCGGACGCCACCTGTCCGGGCGACGGCGGGGACGGCGCCGGGCCGGGGGATGGACAATGTCCCGCCGGTCGGGAACCGTGCAGGAAGAAGACGCGACGCAGCCGGCCGCCCCCACGGGAGCGCGGCCGGGCCTACTCAAGACACGCAGGAGCAAGTGGTGATCGAAGAGAGCCTCCTCGAAGCCGAGGAGAAGATGGAGAAGGCCGTCGTGGTCGCCAAGGAGGACTTCGCCGCGATCCGCACCGGTCGTGCGCACCCGGCGATGTTCAACAAGATCGTGGCCGATTACTACGGAGCGCCGACGCCGATCAACCAACTGGCCTCGTTCTCCGTGCCGGAGCCGCGCATGGCCGTCGTGACGCCGTTCGACAAGACCGCGCTGCGCAACATCGAGCAGGCGATCCGCGACTCCGACCTGGGCGTCAACCCCAGCAACGACGGCAATATCATCCGGGTGGTCTTCCCGGAGCTGACGGAGGAGCGCCGCCGCGAGTTCATCAAGGTCGCGCGGGCCAAGGGCGAGGACGCCAAGGTGTCCATCCGCGCCGTGCGCCGCAAGGCCAAGGACGCCATCGACAAGCTCGTCAAGGACGGCGAGGTCGGCGAGGACGAGGGCCGCCGTGCGGAGAAGGAGCTCGACGACACCACCGCGAAGTACGTGGCGCAGGTGGACGAGCTCCTGAAGCACAAGGAAGCCGAACTGCTCGAGGTCTGATGAACCACTCTTCCTGGGGAGCGCCGCCACACGCCGGGTACGGGGGGCCGCCCGACCAGGGGCCTGCCCAGGGGGCCGCCGCCCCGGCGGGTCCCGCCCACGATGCGCACCAGGCCCAGCAGACGCGCCCCATGCCCGTCGTGCCCGGCGTACCCGGACACGGCGCAGACCAGGACGACCGGGGGGCCGCCGGGCACGGTGGTCCCCTCTTCCGCGACGAGACCCCGCCGGCGCTGCCGTACCCGGCGGCGCCGCAGAATCCGGAGCCCATGCCCGACACTCCGCAGCCGGCCGCCGGGCCGCCGCAGAAGAAGAGCGCGGGGCGGGACCTGGGGTCCGCGATAGGGGTCGGCCTCGGGCTCGGCGTGGTGATCGTCGCGTCGCTCTTCGTCGTCAAGGCCGTCTTCGTCGGCGTGGTCGCGGTCGCCGTGGTCGTGGGGCTGTGGGAGCTGACCTCGCGGCTGGAGGAGCGCAAGGGCATCAAGGCGCCCCTCGTGCCGCTCGCGGTGGGTGGCGCGGCCATGGTCGTCGCCGGGTACGTCGGGGGCGCCGAGGGCGCCTGGATCGCCATGGCGCTGACGGCGCTGGCGGTGCTGGTGTGGCGGATGGCGAGGCCGCCGCAGGACTATCTGCGGGATGTCACGGCGGGCGTGTTCGCCGCGTTCTACGTGCCGTTCCTCGCCACGTTCGTCACGATGATGCTCGCCGCGGACGACGGCGCCTGGCGTGTGCTGACCTTCCTGCTGCTGACGGTGGTCAGCGACACCGGGGCGTACGCGGTCGGCTGGCGGTTCGGCCGGACCAAGCTGGCCCCGCGCATCAGCCCCGGCAAGACCCGCGAGGGGCTGATCGGCGCGGTGGCCTTCGCGATGGTGGCCGGCGCGCTGTGCACGCAGTTCCTGATCGACGGCGGTTCCTGGTGGCAGGGGCTGCTGCTGGGGCTCGCGGTCGCGGCCAGCGCCACGCTGGGCGACCTCGGCGAGTCCATGATCAAGCGGGACCTGGGCATCAAGGACATGGGCACGCTGCTGCCGGGGCACGGCGGCATCATGGACCGCCTGGACTCCCTGCTGCCGACGGCGCCGGTGGTGTGGCTGCTGCTGGTGCTCTTCGTCGGCTCGGGTTGACAAGGCATCGGGTACGCTGAAAGGGCCCGTGGCGCTGTCCGCGGGCCCTTTTCCGTGTCCCCGCCGCTCTCGCCGGCCCCGCTCCGGTGGCCGGTGCCGTCGGTGGGGACGGTCCAGTGAGGTCTCCTGGCTCCGGCATGGCCTTGCCGTCTTCCCGCCGTGCGCGGGGGTGCCGTAGGCCGTCGTCCTGAGGAGTTGCCCGACCGTGGCCCGTCCCGTCCCCGGTGAGCTCACCTTCGTCGCGCCCCGCGGGGCGCAGCGTCCGCCGCGTCACCTCGCCGATCTCACGCCCGCCGAGCGCAAGGAGGCCGTCGCCGCGATCGGCGAGAAGCCGTTCCGCGCCCGGCAGCTCTCCCAGCACTACTTCGCGCGTTACGCGCACGACCCGGAGCAGTGGACCGACATCCCGGCCCGCTCCCGGCAGGGCCTCCAGGAGGCGCTGCTGCCCGAGCTGATGACGGTCGTGCGGCACCTGTCCACCGACGAGGGCACCACCCGCAAGACGCTGTGGCGGCTCTTCGACGGCACCCTCGTCGAGTCCGTCCTGATGCGTTACCCGGACCGGGTGACCATGTGCATCAGCTCCCAGGCGGGCTGCGGCATGAACTGCCCGTTCTGCGCGACCGGCCAGGCGGGCCTGGACCGGAACCTGTCGACCGCCGAGATCGTGCACCAGATCGTGGACGGCATGCGCGCCCTGCGCGACGGCGAGGTCCCCGGCGGACCGGCCCGGCTCAGCAACATCGTGTTCATGGGCATGGGCGAGCCGCTCGCCAACTACCGGCGCGTCGTCGGCTCCATCCGCCGGCTCACCGACCCCGAGCCCGACGGTCTGGGCCTGTCCCAGCGGGGCATCACCGTCTCCACCGTCGGCCTGGTCCCCGCCATCCACCGCTTCTCCGACGAGGGCTTCAAGTGCCGCCTCGCCATCTCGCTGCACGCCCCCGACGACGAGCTGCGTGACACCCTCGTCCCGGTCAACACCCGGTGGAAGGTGCGGGAGGTGCTGGACGCGGGCTTCGCGTACGCGGCGAGGTCCGGGCGCCGGCTCTCCATCGAGTACGCGCTGATCCGGGACATCAACGACCAGGCGTGGCGCGGTGACCGGCTCGGCCGGCTGCTCAAGGGCAAGCCCGTGCACGTCAACCTGATCCCGCTCAACCCGACGCCCGGCTCGAAGTGGACCGCGTCGCGGCCCGAGGACGAGAAGGCGTTCGTGGAGGCGATCGCGGCGCACGGTGTGCCGGTGACGATCCGGGACACCCGGGGCCAGGAGATCGACGGGGCCTGTGGTCAGCTCGCGGCGAGCGAGAGGTAGTCTGGCCCGCGCGGGGACATCTTCATACGGTTCATGACATACGGTGTACGGCATACAGTGCCGGACCGCGGTGTGCGTGCGCCGGGGCGGTGTCCCACCGCGACAACGTCACATCCTCACAACGTCACATCCGTACAACTGCATATCCCGACATCTTCATACGTCGACATCTTCATATTCCGACAGGGGAGCGCCACAGCGCTGAGAGTGCGGCACCGGCCGCAGACCCTCCGAACCTCGCCCAGGTCATTCTGGGTAGGGAGATCGGTCACCACTCAAGCTGCTGCGTCCTGCCCGGGACCCGCGAGGGACCCGGGCAGGGCCGCGTCTCCTTCTGGAACCCCAGGAGGAATCCAGTGAGCATCACCCGCAAGGTCACCGTCCTGGCCGCAGGGCTGGGCCTGGTCACGCTGTCCGCGTGCGGTTCGTCCGACGGCCCGGACGCCGGCTCCGGCTCCGGCTCCGGCGGCGCCAAGACGGTGACCCTGGTCAGCCACGACTCGTGGGCCGCCTCGAAGGACGTCATCGCCGACTTCGAGAAGAGCTCCGGCTACAAGGTCCGGGTCCTGGAGGACGGCGAGGCCGGACAGGCCGTCAACAAGGCCATCCTCACCAAGGACAACCCGCAGGGCGACGTCTTCTTCGGCGTCGACAACACCCTGCTCTCCCGCGCGCTGGACAACGGCCTGTTCCAGCCGTACGCGGCCAAGGGCCTCGACCGGATCGACGAGCGCTACCGGGTCGACGGCGACAAGCACCGGGTCACCCCCGTCGACTACGGCGACATCTGCGTCAACTACGACAAGGCGTACTTCGAGCGGGAGAAGCTGACGCCGCCCCAGACCCTCGACGACCTCGTCAAGCCCGAGTACAAGAACCTCCTCGTCACCGAGAACGCCGCCACCTCCTCGCCCGGCCTCGGCTTCCTGCTCGGCACGGCCGCCCGCTACGGCGACCAGGGCTGGGCGGAGTACTGGAAGAAGCTCAAGGCCAACGGCGTCAAGGTCGTCGACGGCTGGGAGCAGGCGTACAACGAGGAGTTCTCCGGATCGGCCGGCGGCAAGGAGGCCAAGGGCGACCGCCCGCTCGTCGTCTCCTACGCGTCCTCCCCGCCCGTCGAGGTGATCTACGCCGAGCCCCGCCCGGACACCGCGCCCACCGGGGTGGCGACCGGCACCTGCTTCCGGCAGATCGAGTTCGCCGGGCTGCTGGCCAACGCCGAGAACCCGGAGGGCGGCAAGGCGCTCATCGACTTCCTCGTCGGCCGGGAGTTCCAGGAGGACATGCCGCTCAACATGTTCGTCCACCCGGTGAACCCGGACGCCAAGCTGCCCGCGGAGTTCACCGAGTTCGCCCCCGAGGTCAAGGACCCGGCGACGATGGCCCCCGCGAAGATCGCCGAACACCGTGACCAGTGGGTCAAGTCGTGGACCTCGCTCGTCCTGAAGTGAGCGCCGGCCCCCGCCGGCGACGCGGGAACGCGGCACGGCTCGCCCTGATGGCCGGGCCCGCCGCGTTCTTCGCGGTCTTCTTCGCCTACCCCGTCGCCGCGATCGTCGCCCGGGGCCTGGAGACCGACGGCACCTGGCGGTTCGGGCGGATCGCGGAGGTGCTGGCCCAGCCCGGCATCCGGCAGGTGCTCTGGTTCACCACCTGGCAGGCGCTCGTCTCCACCGCGCTCACGCTGCTGATCGCACTGCCCGGCGCCTACGCCTTCGCCCGCCTCGACTTCCCCGGCAAACAGGTCCTGCGGGCCGTGGTCACCGTGCCGTTCGTGCTGCCGACCGTCGTCGTGGGGACCGCGTTCCTCGCCCTGGTCGGGCGGGGCGGGCTCCTCGACGAGCTGTGGGGCGTGCGCCTGGACACCACCGTGTGGGCGATCCTGCTCGCGCACGTCTTCTTCAACTACGCCGTCGTCGTCCGCACCGTCGGCGGACTCTGGTCCCAGCTCGACCCCCGCCAGGAGGAGGCCGCGCGGATGCTCGGCGCCTCCCGGCTCACCGCCTGGCGCCGGGTCACCCTCCCGGCGCTCGGCCCGGCCGTGGCCGCCGCCGCGCTGATGGTGTTCCTGTTCACCTTCACCTCCTTCGCCGTCGTCCAGATCCTCGGCGGGCCGACCTTCTCCACCCTGGAGGTGGAGATCTACCGGCAGACCTCGCAGGTCTTCGACCTGTCCACGGCCGCCGTGCTGACCCTGGTCCAGTTCGCCGCGGTCGGCGCCGTCCTCGCCGTGCACGCCTGGACGGTACGGCGCCGCGAGAGCGCCCTCACGCTGGTCGACCCCGCCCGCACCGCACGCCGGCCGCGCGGCACCGGCCAGTGGGCGCTGCTCGGCGGGGTACTGGCCACCATCGCCCTGCTGCTGGTGCTGCCCCTCGCCGTCCTGGTCGAACGGTCGCTGGCGGCACCCGGCTTCGGCTACTACCGGGCGCTCACCCGCGAGGACGGCGGCGCCTTCCTCGTCCCGCCCATCGACGCCGTCGGCAACTCCCTGCGCTACGCCCTCGCCGCCACCGCCATCGCCGTGGTGATCGGAGGGCTCGCCGCCGCCGCGCTCGCCCGGCGCGACGCGGGCCGCCTCGTCCGCGGCTTCGACGCGCTGCTGATGCTGCCGCTCGGCGTCTCCGCGGTCACCGTCGGCTTCGGCTTCCTCATCGCGCTGGACGAACCCCCGCTGGACCTGCGCTCCTCCTGGCTCCTGGTGCCGCTCGCCCAGGCCCTGGTCGGTGTGCCCTTCGTGGTACGGACGATGCTCCCGGTGCTGCGCGCGGTGGACGGACGGCTGCGGGAGGCGGCGGCGGTCCTCGGCGCGTCCCCGTGGCGGGTGTGGCGCGAGGTCGATCTGCCGCTGGTACGGCGGGCGTTGCTGATCGCGGCCGGCTTCGCGTTCGCCGTGTCGCTCGGGGAGTTCGGCGCGACCGTGTTCATCGCGCGGCCGGACCATCCGACGCTGCCGGTCGCGGTGGCCCGGCTGCTGGGCAGGCCCGGCCAGATGAACTACGGCCAGGCGATGGCCCTTTCGACGATTCTGATGGTGGTGTGCGCGGTGGCCCTGCTGGTGCTGGAGCGGCTGCGGACCGATCGGGGCGGGGAGTTCTAGGGATGCTGCTGAGTCTGCGGGAGGCGACCGTCCGCTTCGGCGGGCGGGCCGTGCTCGACGCCGTCGACCTCGACGTCGCCGAACACCAGGTGGTGTGCGTGCTCGGGCCGAGCGGCAGCGGCAAGTCGACGCTGCTGCGGGCCGTCGCCGGGCTCCAGCCGCTGGACGCCGGGCGGGTGCTGCTCGACGGGCGGGACCAGTCGGGGGTGCCCGCGCACCGGCGCGAGGTCGGGCTGATGTTCCAGGACCACCAGCTCTTCCCACAGCGGGACGTGGCCGGAAACGTCGCCTTCGGACCCCGGATGCGGGGCGCGTCCCGTGCCGAACAGCACGCCCGGACCGCGGAGTTGCTGGACCTGGTCGGTCTGCCCGGCGCCGCCCGCAGGTCGGTGGCCGCCCTGTCCGGCGGCGAGCAGCAGCGGGTGGCGCTGGCCCGCGCCCTCGCCCCCCGGCCCCGGCTGCTGATGCTGGACGAACCGCTGGGCCAGCTCGACCGCTCCCTGCGCGAACGGCTCGTGGTCGAACTGCGTGAGCTGTTCGGCCGGTTGGGCACCACCGTGCTCGCCGTGACGCACGACCAGGGCGAGGCGTTCGCGCTGGCCGACCGGGTCGTGGTGATGCGGGACGGGCGGATCGCCCAGTCGGGCACCCCGCTGGAGGTGTGGCAGCGGCCGGCCGACGCCTTCGTCGCGCGCTTCCTCGGCTTCGACAACGTGGTCGAGGCGACCGTCGTGGGCGAGGCCGCCGACACCCCGTGGGGCAAGGTACCGGTCCCCGAGGACGCCCCGCAGGGCGCCCGTACGCTGCTGGTCCGGCCGGCCGGCGTCCGCCTGGTCCCCGTCGAGGAGGGCCTGCGCTGCACCGTCACCGCCCGCACCTTCCGCGGCACCCACGTCACCGTCCACCTCCAGCCCGCCGGCGCCCCCCGCCTGGAAGCGGCCTGCCCCCTCCGCTCGGCCCCGGCCCCCGGCGACGAGACCGGCGTACGGTTCGACCCGGCCGAAACCGTGGTGCTGGACTGAGCGTCCGGTGACACGCCGGCCGATACGGCCCGTGGCCCGTCTCCTGGGTGGGGACGGGCCACGGGGTGATGCGGATGGGGCTGGGTCAGCCGGCGTTGTTGGCGCCGCGGCGACGGAGGCCGAAGAAGATGGCGCCGCCACCGATGGCGACCAGGGCGGCCGCGATGCCGGCGATCAGACCGGTGTTGGAGTCGGCGCCGGTCTCGGCGAGGTTGGACTCGCCGACCGCCGGGGACGGGGCGTTGTTCGAGCCGCCGGCTGGGGCGGTGCTCTCGCTCTCCGAGGCCGCCGGGGACGACTCGGACGGAGCCGGGGCCGGGGACTCGGACTCCTCGGCGGGGGCGGAGGAGGTCTCGGACGGCGACGGGGTCGGCGTCTCCTCCGTCTTGCAGGCGGTGCCCGGGGTCTTGAGGTTCGGCTTGATGTCCTCGTCGACGTACCGGTCGGCCTTGACGTGGATGCGGTACTCGGCGTTGGGCTGCCAGTCCGTGGCGAAGGTGATGGTCTCGCCCTTCCTGGAGCCCTTGACCACCTGCTCGCCGATCTTCTGGGCGTCGGCGCCGTTGTTCTGGAGGTAGACGGTGACCGTGGCCGGGATGCCGGCCGGGTCGACGTCGGTGACGGTGATGACGCCCTTGTCGCCGTCACAGGCGGCGGCGGCGGAGAACTCGCTGATGTCACAGGCGAGGGCGGTGCCGGCGGCACCGAACGCCAGGGCCGCGGAGGCCGAGACGACGCCGAGGACACGGAGGCCACGGCGAGAAGCCGTGCGGCTGGGTATGGACAGGACTGCCACGTTTGTCCTTTACGAAGCGCTGATGCGGGGGGTGGATGGGGCGCTGACGCGACATCAGCGCCCCACGAGTCTCACTGGTCTATAAGCGGAGCATAAGCAGTGTCAACGCATATGCCCGCCAGGGGCATGGGCTTTGCGCACTTATTAACCACGGAGACGTTTCAACACTTCGGAAGGTTGCACGAGTTCAGGCCGACAACCGTGATCTCCCCCACGTCGGAGCCGTGTTGGTCAGCCCTCGACGGCCGCCGGGTCCATCCAGACGACCTCCCAGGTGTGGCCGTCCAGGTCGTCGAAGGCCCGGCCGTACATGAACCCCAGATCCTGCGTCTCACCGGCGACCGACCCGCCCCCGGCGACGGCCCGCTCGACCATCTCGTCGACCTTCGCGCGGCTCTCCGCGCTCAGCGCCAGCAGCACCTCACTGCTCCTGGTGGCGTCCACGATCTCCTTCTTCGTGAACTGCCCGTACTTCTCGTGGGTGAGCAGCATCGCCACGATGGTGTCGCTGATCACCACAGAGGCCGCCGTCTCGTCGCTGAACCGGGGGTCGTTGCGGAAACCCAGCCCCTCGAAGAACGCCTTCGACGCCTCAAGGTCGCGCACGGCCAGGTTCACGAAGATCATCTGCTGGTACATGGGGGTCTCCCGTCGGGGTGTGCCGTTGTCGTGCGTACATGGGGGTAGACCGGGCGGGAGTCCGAAAGTCATCGCCGCCCCGGGAGCGAGATTCCCGGGGCGGCGGCGAACCGGTGGATCAGCGGCCCAGCGGCAGCGCCGCCAGCGCCGCCACGAGCAGCGTCAGCGGTCCGAAGAGGGCCAGCAGCGCCCCCGCCCGCACCGCCGCCGCGGCCCGCAGCGTCGCCGGGGGCGCCCCCAGCCGCAGCAGCGCCTCGGTGGTCTCGGCCCGGTCGTGCTTGGCCTCCACCGCGGCGATGAGCAGAGTGGCCACCGCACAGCCGGCCACCAGGACCGCACCGAGGGTGCTCAGCGGGCCGAACGACGGCCCGTCCGCGTCGTACAGCACCGCCGCCGCGTAGGCCGCCGACGCGACCGCGCAGACGACGCCGAGCGGGCGGCCGACGCGGTGCGCCTCCTCCATCAGGACCCGGCCCGCCAGCAGCCGCAGGGCGCCGGGGCGCACCGCCTGGAGGAGCCGGCCGCACAGGTGGGTCAGGCCGGGCCCGGCCATCGCCAGGCCGAGGGCGGTCAGCGCCCAGCCGGCGAGGACCCCGGCGGACGGGACGGTGCCGGAGGTGCCGGCCGTGGTGCGGCCCGCGTACGTCTCGACGGCGAGGCCCGCGGCGAGGACGGCGATGCCCCAGGGGAGCGTGCCGGCCCCGGGCCGGGGCGCCGCCGGCGCGGTGACGGGGGCGCCCGCGGCGGCCGGATCGGCGGCCTGAGCGACCTGCACGCCGGGCGTGCCCGCCGCGCCGACCGCGCCTGCCGCACCCACCGCGCCCGCCGGACCCTCCGCCCCCTGCGCGACCGGCGCACCCGGCACGGGCGCGACCGGGGACACCGCACCCGCCGGCACCGCACCCGCCGGCACCCCGCCCGGCGTCACCGTGCTGTGCGCCACCTCCGGGCCCGCCGTGACCACCGTGGCCGTCGAGCCCTCCGTGACCGCGGCCCCGCTCGCCGTCGCCCCGCCGCCGGAGGCGCCCGTACCGCTGCGGCGGGCACCGAAGCGTCCGTAGGCACCGAAGGTCTCGCGGGCCGCCCCCCAGCCGTACGCCCCGAAGCGGCCGTGGTGGCGGGTGCCCGGTGCCTCGGTCGGCCGGGGCGCCTCACGGGGCCGCAGCGCGAGGGCCACCGCGCAGGACGCGGTCGCCGGCACCAGCGCCAGCAGGGTCAGCGCGGCCGGGAAGGGCAGCGGGTGCCCGGCGGCGAGGCTGTCGGCGGCGGCGCCGTCGAACGGCATGCCGGACAGGTCGCCGCGCAGGTGCAGGAAGAAGAGGAGGGCCAGCAGCGAACCGAGGACGCCGGAGAGGGCGGTGGTCGTCGCCGAGACGGCCATCATCCGGCCGGGCCCCAGCCCGATCGCCGACAGCCCGGCGCGCGGCCGGGTGCCCGGGTCGGTACGGGCCACGGCGACGGCGAGGTAGACGGTGGCGGCGAGCGGGGCCGCGCACCAGGCCAGCCGGAGCGCGGAGGAACCGGGCGCGTCGGGGTGGCCCAGCGCGTGGCCGAGGGCGCACAGCAGCAGGAAGCCCGTGCCCCCCGAGGCCGCCGCGACGAGCAGGCGGCGCCCCTGGACGGCGAGGTGCGCGCCGCGGCTCAGACGGAGAGCGAGCACGCCGCCCGGCCTTCCGTCCCGGAGGGCCCCGCGGTCCCGGCGGCCGTGGTGGTCTCGGCGACCGGCGGCAGGTGCACCGTCTTCACGCGCCGCCCGTCCAGCAGCGCCACCGCGCGGTCGGCGAGGGCGGCGGTGCGCGCGTCGTGGGTGGCGAGGACGACGGTGATGCCGTGCGAGCGGGCCGCCGTGGTGAGCGTACGCAGCACCTGGGCGCGGTCGGCGCGGTGCAGGGGGGCCGTCGGCTCGTCGGCGAAGAGGACCGAGGGGCCGACGGCGAGGGCGCGGGCGATGCAGACGCGCTGGCGTTCGGACTGCCGCAGTTCGTGCGGGCGGCGCCGGGCCCGGTCGCCGACGTCGAGGCGTTCCAGCCACTCCAGGGCGGCGGTCTTGGCCCGGCGGCGGCCGGTGCCGCGCAGCATCAGCGGCAGGGCCGTGTTCTCCCAGGCGTTGAGTTCCGGGACGAGCACGGGGGCCGGGTCGATCCAGCCGAAGCGGTCGCGGCGCAGCCGCTCGCGGCTGAGCGGGCCCATGGTGTGGACGGGCACGCTGTTGAACCAGACCTCGCCCTCCTGGGGGCGGATCATCCCGGACAGGCAGCGCAGCAGGGTCGTCTTGCCGCTGCCGCGCGGTCCGCTGACGGCGAGGATCTCGCCCTCCCGGACGCCGAGCGAGACGCCGCTGAGCGCGGGAGTGCCGTCGTGGTGCTGGAAGTGCAGGGCGCGGGCCCAGAGCACGTCGTTGTCCGGCGGGGCCTCCATGGGCGTACACCTCGGTTCTGATCCGTGTTTCCCGGGTTCGTCCCCCCTTTCGGGTGAACGACGGCGGGGCCGATCGGTCACTCGGCACGCTAGGCAGTCACCGTGGGGAGGCCGGACAGCACGCGGCCCCGGGCCGTCATTTCTCACTCGAAAGGACGACACCGGGGCCGCGGAGGAGCCTCGTTCGCGTGAAACGCGGGACCGGGGTGGACGGGTGGGTCAGAGCTGGGACCAGGCCTCCGACAGCGTCGCGCGCAGGATCTGCTCGATCTCGTCGAAGGTCCCCTGGTCGGAGATGAGCGGCGGCGCGAGCTGGATGACCGGGTCGCCGCGGTCGTCGGCCCGGCAGTACAGGCCGTTCTCGTAGAGCTTGCGGGAGAGGAAGCCGTACAGGACGCGCTCGGTCTCCTCCTCGTCGAAGGACTCCTTGGTGGTCTTGTCCTTGACGAGTTCGATGCCGTAGAAGAAGCCGTTGCCGCGCACGTCGCCGACGATGGGCAGGTCGTGCAGCTTCTCCAGGGTGGAGCGGAAGGCGCCCTCGTTGTCGAGGACGTGCCGGTTCAGGCCCTCGCGCTCGAACAGGTCGAGGTTGGCGAGGCCGACCGCGGCGGAGACGGGGTGGCCGCCGAAGGTGTAGCCGTGCAGGAAGGTGTTGTCGCCCCGGTAGAAGGGCTCGGCGAGCCGGTCGGAGACGACGCACGCGCCGATGGGGGAGTACCCCGAGGTCATGCCCTTGGCGCAGGTGATCATGTCCGGGACGTAGTCGAACTTGTCGCAGGCGAAGGTGGTGCCGAGGCGGCCGAAGGCGCAGATGACCTCGTCCGAGACGAGCAGCACGTCGTACTGGTCGCAGATCTCGCGCACCCGCCGGAAGTAGCCGGGCGGGGGCGGGAAGCAGCCGCCCGCGTTCTGCACCGGCTCCAGGAAGACGGCGGCGACGGTCTCCGGGCCCTCGAAGAGGATCTGCTGCTCGATCTGGTCGGCGGCCCAGCGGCCGAACGCCTCGGGGTCGTCGCCGTGGATCGGGGCGCGGTAGATGTTGGTGTTCGGCACCTTGTGGGCGCCGGGGACCAGCGGCTCGAACGGGGCCTTCAGGGCGGGCAGTCCGGTGATGGACAGGGCGCCCTGCGGGGTGCCGTGGTAGGCGACCGCGCGGGAGATGACCTTGTACTTGGTGGGCTTGCCGACCAGCTTGAAGTACTGCTTGGCGAGCTTCCAGGCGGTCTCGACGGCCTCGCCGCCGCCGGTGGTGAAGAAGACCTTGTTGAGGTCGCCGGGGGCCTCGTGGGCCAGGCGCTCGGCCAGCTCGACGGCCTTGGGGTGGGCGTAGGACCACACCGGGAAGAAGGCCAGCTCCTGCGCCTGCTTCATGGCGGTCTCGGCCAGCTCCGTGCGGCCGTGCCCGGCCTGGACCACGAACAGGCCGGCGAGACCGTCGAGGTAGCGCTTGCCCCGGTCGTCGTAGATGTGGACGCCCTCGCCCCGCACGATGGTGGGGACGGGCGCCTTCTCGTACGACGACATGCGGGTGAAGTGCATCCACAAGTGGTCGTACGCGGTCCGGCTGAGATCCTTGTCGGTGCTCACGATTATCGGGTTCCCCACATGTAGGTCTGCTTCTTGAGCCTGAGGTAGACGAAGCTCTCGGTGGAGCGCACTCCGGGGACGGCCCGGATGCGTTTGTTGATGACGTCCAGCAGGTGGTCGTCGTCCTCGCAGACGACCTCCACCATCAGGTCGAACGAGCCCGCCGTCATCACCACGTACTCGCACTCCGACATGGCGGCCAGCGCGTCGGCGACCGCGTCGACGTCGCCCTCCACGTTGACGCCGACCATCGCCTGGCGCAGGAAGCCCACGGTGAGCGGGTCCGTGACCGCGACGATCTGCATCACGCCCTGGTCGAGCAGCTTCTGCACGCGCTGGCGCACGGCCGCCTCCGACAGGCCCACGGCCTTGCCGATGGCCGCGTACGGCCGGCGGCCGTCCTCCTGGAGCTGCTCGATGATGGCGAGGGAGACGGCGTCCAGCGGGGGGCCGCCGTTCCGGGACTCGCGGGGGTCCTTCTTCTCTGCGCTTCGACTGGCCACGGCCTCACTGTGCACCACGGATCGGCAGTATCGCAAGCCGATTGCGATGAAATTCGTTGTATGAGGTGCCTCAGTCTGCGGATTTCGCAACGTCAGGGGGAGTGGGGGTGTTGAAAACGTGGAGCCACGGATTAGGGTGGGTGTCTCAGTCCATGGACACCCCGAACTTGGAGGGCCGGCAGTGAGCACCGAGCTGCGTCGACTGCGCAACCACATCGACGGCGAGTTCCGGGACGCCGCCGACGGGCGGACCACCGAGGTGGTCAACCCCGCCACCGGCGAGGCGTACGCGACCGCCCCGCTCTCCGGGCAGGCGGACGTCGACGCCGCCATGGCGGCTGCCGCCGCGGCCTTCCCGGCCTGGCGCGACACCACGCCCGCCGAGCGGCAGAAGGCCCTCCTGAAGATCGCCGACGCGTTCGAGGAGCGGGCCGAGGAACTCATCGCGGCCGAGGTGGAGAACACGGGCAAGCCCATCGGGCTGACCCGCACCGAGGAGATCCCGCCGATGGTCGACCAGATCCGCTTCTTCGCGGGCGCGGCCCGGATGCTGGAGGGCCGCAGCGCCGGCGAGTACATGGAGGGCCTGACCTCCATCGTCCGCCGCGAGCCGATCGGCGTCTGCGCGCAGGTCGCGCCCTGGAACTACCCGATGATGATGGCCGTGTGGAAGTTCGCGCCGGCGCTCGCGGCGGGCAACACGGTCGTCCTCAAGCCGTCCGACACCACCCCGGCCTCCACGGTCCTCATCGCCGACATCATCGGCTCGGTGCTGCCCAGGGGCGTCTTCAACGTGATCTGCGGCGACCGCGACACCGGCCGCCTCATGGTCGAGCACCCGACCCCGGCGATGGCCTCCATCACCGGCTCGGTCCGGGCCGGCATGTCGGTCGCCGAGTCCGCCTCCAAGGACCTCAAGCGGGTCCACCTGGAGCTGGGCGGCAAGGCGCCCGTCGTCGTCTTCGAGGACACCGACATCCCCAAGGCCGTCGAGGACATCTCCGTCGCCGGGTTCTTCAACGCCGGCCAGGACTGCACCGCCGCCACCCGCGTCCTCGTCCAGGAGTCCGTCCACGACGAGTTCGTCGCCGCGCTCGCCAAGGCCGCCGCCGAGACCAGGACCGGGCAGCCGGACGACGAGGACGTGCTCTACGGCCCGCTCAACAACCCGGCCCAGCTCGCCCAGGTCTCCGGCTTCGTCGAGCGGCTGCCCGCCCACGCCAAGGTCGAGGCCGGCGGCCACCGGGTCGGCGAGCGGGGCTACTTCTACGCCCCGACCGTCGTCTCGGGGCTCAAGCAGGACGACGAGATCATCCAGAAGGAGGTCTTCGGCCCGGTCATCACCGTCCAGTCCTTCACCGACGAGGACCAGGCCGTCGCGTGGGCCAACGGCGTCGAGTACGCCCTCGCCTCCTCGGTGTGGACCAAGGACCACGGCCGCGCCATGCGGATGTCCAAGAGGCTGGACTTCGGCTGCGTCTGGATCAACACCCACATCCCGCTGGTCGCCGAGATGCCCCACGGCGGCTTCAAGAAGTCCGGCTACGGCAAGGACCTCTCGGCCTACGGCTTCGAGGACTACACCCGCGTCAAGCACGTGATGACGTCCCTCGACGCCTGACCCCTTCCCGGCCGCCACCCCGCCCCCGGACGCCAACTGGTCCCAGGGGGCGGGGTGTTGCGGTCGGGGGGGAACTTCACGGGCCCGTCAGGAGTCCTTCTCCTGTGTGAAGCGGATGACGAGCACATCGGAGACGGCAGAGGTCGGCGGCGCCGTCACGTGGGGGCTGGTGGCGGCCTGGGCCCTGCACGACGCCGAGGAACTGGCCACCGTGGCCGCCTGGGTACGGCGCAACGCGCCCGTACTGCGTGAGCGGTACCCGGCGGTGCCGGAGGCGGTGTGGCGCCGGGTCGAATCCGTCGACCGGCGTGAATTCGCCGTGGCCGTCGCCCTGGTGGGCCTGTACGTCGTCGCGGCCGGAGCGGCGGGCCGGGCGAGCGGCGGGAGTTCGGCCTTCTACCAGTCCGTGCTGTACGGCTTCGGGCTGCACGGGCTGGTCCACATGGGACAGGCGGCGGCCCTGCGCCGCTACACCCCGGGCTCGGTGACCTCGCCGCTGGTGGTCGTCCCGTTCACCCTGTGGGCGCGCGGACGGCTGCGCCGCGCCGGGGTGTCGCGGCCCACGCGGCCACGCGACCTCGTGATCGCCCTCGGCGGCGCGGGCGCCGTGGCGCTCGCCGCGCACGCCGTGGCGCAGAGCCTGCCCGGCGCCGGGGACCGGCCCTGACGGACGGGCCCCGGCGGCGGGTTCAGCGCGTGCGGAGGGTCTGGAGGACGGGGATGCGGTTGGTGGTGATGGAGTCGACACCCAGGCGGAGCATGCGGCGCAGCGAGCGGCGGGTGTCGGGGGTCCAGACGGACATCAGGAGCCCGTCGCGGTGGACCCGGTCGACGAGGTCCGAGTCCACCAGCCCGAAGCGGTAGTTGAGCCAGCGCGGACGCACCGCCTCCAGCACACCGGCCCGGGGCGGGGCGAGCGACGTCCAGGTCAGGGCGATCTCGGCGGACGGATCGGCGGCCCGCACCGCGAGCATGGTCCGGGCGCCCGCGCAGTAGTACACCCGCTCCCGCGCCCCGCAGGCGCCGACCACCTCGACGATCCGGCGCACCGACCGCGGACCGGGGGAGCCCGGCAGGTCCAGCATCACCCGGCTGCCCTCCGTCGCGGCGAGGGCCTCGGCGAGCGTGGGCACCCCGCCCTCGGTCACCGCGCGCACCTCCTCGGCGGAGAGCGAGTGCAGCGGCCTGTCGTGCTCCCACAGCCGCTTCAGCGTCTCGTCGTGGAGCAGCACCGGGACGCCGTCCCGGGTCAGGCGGACGTCGATCTCCACCGCGTCCGCGCCCCGGGCGAGCGCGGAGCGCAGCGAGCCGAGGGTGTTCTCCCGGACGTGGTAGGGGTCGCCGCGGTGGGCCACGGCGGTCACGGTCTGCATGGCGGCATTCTCCCTCGGGCCGGCCGTCCGGGCGGGGCGGGTCAGGACGCGGTCCAGCGGTCGGTGTACGCGTCGATCTCCGCGAGGATGCGCGCCTTGCCCGCCTCGTCGAGGAAGGAGGCGTGCACCGCGTTGCGGGCCAGACCGGCGACGCCCCGCTCGTCGAGGCCGAGCAGCCGCGCGGCGACCGCGTACTCGTTGTTCAGGTCGGTGCCGAACATCGGCGGATCGTCGGAGTTGATCGTCACCAGGACCCCGGCGCGCGCGAACTCCTTGAGCGGGTGCTCGTCCAGCGAGGTCACCGCGCGGGTGGCGATGTTCGAGGTCGGGCACACCTCCAGCGGGATGCGCCGCTCGGCCAGGTACGCCAGCAGCTCCGGATCGCGGGCCGCGCTGGTGCCGTGGCCGATGCGCTCGGCGCGCAGCTCGTGCAGCGCGTCCCACACCGTCTGCGGGCCGGTCGTCTCGCCCGCGTGCGGGACGGAGTGCAGCCCGGCGGCGATCGCGCGGTCGAAGTACGGCTTGAACTGCGGCCGGCCCACCCCGATCTCCGGCCCGCCGAGCCCGAAGGACACCAGCCCCTCCGGGCGCACCCGGTCGTCGGTGGCCAGCCGCGCCGTCTCCTCGGCCGAGCCGAGGCCCGCCTCCCCGGGGATGTCGAAGCACCAGCGCAGCACGGTCCCGAAGTCGGCCTCGGCCGAGCGGCGGGCGTCCTCGATGGCGTCCATGAAGGCGCCCTCGTCGATGCCGCGCCGGGTGGAGGAGTACGGGGTGATGGTCAGCTCGGCGTAGCGCACCTGCTGCCGGGCCATGTCCCGGGCCACCTCGTAGGTGAGCAGCCGGACGTCCTCCGGGGTGCGGATCAGGTCCACCACCGACAGGTACACGTCGATGAAGTGGGCGAAGTCCGTGAACGTGAAGTAGTCGGCCAGCGCCTCGGGGTCGGTGGGGACCTTGGAGTCCGGGTGGCGGGCGGCGAGTTCGGCGACGATGCGGGGGGAGGCGGAGCCCACGTGGTGGACGTGCAGCTCGGCCTTGGGCAGCCCGGCGATGAAGGCGTGCAGGTCGCGCGGGACCTCGGGGTCGACGAGGTGCTCGGTCAAGGGTTCCTCCCCGGAACGGCGTCCCGGGCCGTCCGGCGGCGGGACGCGGTGATCGGCTGATCGGCGGTGCGGGGATCATCGTAGGCCCGGCCCCCGCGGGGAAGGCTCTGGCCGTAGCATGACGGGACGTTCGACAGAGGGGAACCCGCGCATGTCCGACGACGCGCTGCCGCCGAACGCCGACGCGCAGACCCCGGAAGGCCCCGGTGACGGCTTCGGGCCGGCGCCCGCCCCGCGGGTCGACCTGGGCAAGGGCGGTACGACGGGAGTCCCCGCCGAGCCCGATCCGTGGGCGCCGCCCGCGAGCGACGCCGGTGCGGGCAGGGGCCCCGGCGAGACCGTCGTCTCGGGCCCGATGCCCCCCTGGCCGGGCCCCTCCGTGCACGACCAGCAGACGATCACCTCCCTGCCCTCCCCGGGCAGCGGTACGACGCCTGGGCCGTGGACCGCCCCGGCCGCAGGCCCGGCACCGGACGCCGGGGGTGCCTTCACCGTGCCGTCCGGCCCGGTCACGCCGTCCGCCCCCGCCACCGTGCCCAATCCCTTCGCGGCGCCCGAGGACCGGCCGCCGCCCGACCCGGGCCCCTCGGCCACCACCGGGCAGGTGCCCTACGGCTACCCGGGCGGGCCCGCCCACCCGGCCCAGGGCGGCTACGGCTCCGTGCCGCCGCAGGGCTACTACGGCTGGTCCGGCATGCCGCCGCTGCCCAGTAACGGGCTGGGCACCGCGGGCCTCGTCCTCGGCATCGTCTCGGCGGTCATCTTCTGCCTCTGGCCGGTGGCGATCGTCCTCGGCGTGCTCGGCATCATCTTCGGCTCGATGGGCCGGGCCAAGGCCGCCCGGGGCGAGGCCGACAACGGGGGCCAGGCGCTGGCCGGCCTGATCTGCGGCATCGTCGGCGTCGTCCTGAGCTGCCTCGGCGCGGTGGTCACGGTCTTCTAGGACCGGCGAACGGCGCGCTGACCCGGGCGGCCGGGGACAGGCCGGTGCCGGCGGGCGGGCACGTCCGGCGCACCGGGGCGGCCACGGGACCAGACCGCTCCCGCTCGGGCCGGCTCCGGCCACGTGGCCAGGGCCGCTCCCGCGCGGCTCCGGTTCTCCGGTGCGCACCGCGCGTCCATGCCGGGTGGGAGTCCCGGCTGTCCTCGGCGTACGCGCGCTCGCCCGGTCGTCCCCGGGCGCTACCGGCGGCTACGCCCCGTTGGCCGCCCTCGCCCGCGCGTCCGCGCCGACCGCGGTGCTCCGCCGTCGGCATACGGGCGCCTCGCGCGGGCGTCTGCGGGCGCCGCCGCGACTACGCGCCGCCCACCGTCCGTACCCGTACCTCCGCGTCGGCCGTGGCCCTCCGCCGTCCCCGGCGTACCTGGGCGTACGTACACCGTGGCCCGCCGCCCCCGGCGCTACGTACGGCCACGCGGTCGTCCCCGGGCCGCCGCCCTCACCCCGCACCCCCGCCGCGGCCGCCTCCGCCCCCCTCACCCCACGTCCGCCCCCTCAGGTCGCCCCGCGCGTGGCGGCTCCGCCCCGCCCAGCCGGTCCCGTGCCGTCATCAGGGCGAAGCCCAGCAGGTTGGGGCCCCGCCAGCGGGCCGGGTCGAGAGCGGCCTCGTCGTCCGGGGCCAGGCCGATACCCCAGATACGGTCCACGGGGCTGGCCTCCACCAGGACCCGGTCGCCCGTGCCCAGGAGGAACGCCCGCAGCCCGGGGTCGGCGGCGAACTTGTGGACGCTGCCCTCCACCACGATCCCGAACCGCTCCCGCTCCCACACCCCCGCCTCGAAGCCGCGCACCAGCCGCCCCGCCTTCTTGGCCGCGCCCGGATGCTCCGCCGCCAGCACCCGCCGCTCGGCCTCCGCGTCCTCGAAGAGCCGCGCCTTGGCGGCCATCATCCAGTGCTCCGCCGTCGCGTACCGCACCCCGTCGACGGTGAACGGCGCCGGCCACCACTGGCTCAGGCAGCCCGGCCCGAGACGCCCGTCCGGCCGGGGCCGGTGTCCCCAGAAGCACAGGTACCTCACGCGCGCGCCCGCCCGGACCCGCGCGAGCAGCGCCTCCCGGCTGTGCGCCACGGCCCCCTCCACCACGGCCCCCTCCGGCATGGCCACCTCCGGCGCGTCGGCAGTCGTCTCCTCCATGCCCGGAGTGTGGCACGGGCCACTGACATCCCGGCCGGCCCGGTCAGGGACCCCTCACCCGCCCGTCGACAGATTTCGTCGCGTAACCAAAAGGAAACAACGGAATCACTTGTTGGGCAAGCGCTCCTCTGTCAGGATCGGCACTCACATCGAGCCTGAGCCACGCCGGCCCCCTGCACGGGGGCTTCCGTCGCGGACACTTTTCGTCACGGGGCCCCACGGGGACAACGAGGAGAGACGAGATGCACCACCCGGGCACCACCGCCCCCGACAGGTTCCCCGCCGCCGAGCGTTTCGCGGACGGGGCGCAGTACATCGCGGGCCGGCTGACGCGGGGCACCTCGGGACGCACCCACACCGTCGTCGACCCGGCGACCGGCACGGAGGTCCTGACCTACGCCCTGGCCGGCACCGCCGACGTGGACGCGGCCGTCGCCGCCGCACGGGCCGCCTTCCCGGGCTGGGCCGGCGCCACCCCCGGCGAGCGCGCCGACGCGCTGTACCGTTTCGCCACCGTCCTCGCCGAACGCGCCGAGGAGTTCGCGCGGGCCGAGTCGACGCAGTGCGGCAAGCCGCTGAAGCTGACCCGCGAGTTCGACGTGCCCGGCACGGTCGACAACGCGGCCTTCTTCGCCGGAGCCGCCCGGCACCTCCAGGGCCAGTCGGCGGGGGAGTACTCCGGCGACCACACCTCGTACGTGCGCCGTGAGCCGGTCGGCGTCGTCGGCTCCGTCGCGCCCTGGAACTACCCGCTCCAGATGGCCGCCTGGAAGGTCCTCCCGGCGATCGCCGCGGGCAACACCATCGTCCTCAAGCCCGCCGAGACCACCCCGCTCACCTCGCTGCTCTTCGCCGAGGCCGCCACGGCCGCCGGTGTCCCTGACGGGGTGGTCAACGTGGTCGCCGGCACCGGGCCCGAGGCCGGCGAACACCTCGTCGGCCACCCGGACGTGGCGATGACCTCCTTCACCGGCTCCACCGCCGTCGGCCGCCGCGTCGCCGAGATCGCCACCGCCACCGTCAAGCGGCTCCACCTGGAGCTGGGCGGCAAGGCGCCCTTCCTCGTCTTCGACGACGCCGACCTCGACGCCGCCGTCCACGGCGCGGTGGCCGCCGCGCTGATCAACACCGGCCAGGACTGCACCGCCGCCACCCGCGCCTACGTGCAGCGCCCGCTGTACGAGGCGTTCGTCGAGCGGACCGCCGCGCTGATGGAGACCGTCCGGGTGGGCGACCCCTTCGCCCCGGACACCGACCTCGGCCCGCTGGTCTCCCACGCCCACCGCGACCGCGTCGCCGGCTTCGTCGACCGGGCCCGCTCCGCCGCCCGCGTCGTCACCGGCGGCGCGGCGCCCGGGGGCGCGCTGAGCGACGGTGCCTACTACCTGCCGACGCTCGTCGCGGACGCCGCCCAGGACAGCGAGGCGGTCCGCTCGGAGATCTTCGGGCCGGTCCTCGTCGCCTTGCCCTTCGACGGCGACGACGAGGGCATCCGGCTCGCCAACGACACCCCGTACGGGCTCGCCGCCTCCGCCTGGACCCGCGACGTGTACCGGGCGAACCGCGCCACCCGCGAGATCCGGGCGGGGTGCGTGTGGGTCAACGACCACATCCCGATCATCAGCGAGATGCCGCACGGCGGTTATGGGGCCTCCGGCTTCGGCAAGGACATGTCCGCCTACTCCTTCGAGGAGTACACGCAGGTCAAGCACGTCATGTTCGACAACACGGCGGTGGTCCGCAAGGACTGGCACCGCACGGTCTTCGGGGACCGATAGCCGTCACGACAGGCCGCCGATCCCGGCCGCCGCCTCCCGGAAGGGCAACACGCGCATGGAGCAGTTCCAGCCAGACCGCCTCTCCCCGGCCCAAGTGGCCGCCATGCGGCGCAGTATCCGCGGCGGCCGGGCCGCCCTCACCCGCCGCTCCCTGCTGCGCTCCGGCGCGGGCGGCCTGCTCGCGGTCGGCGGACTCGGGGCGCTGGGCGCCTGCGGCATCCCGCCGGCCGGCACCGAACAGGGCGGCGTGCCGGCCGAGGACCACTCGGAGAAGGACCGCACGGTCAACTTCTCCAACTGGACCGAGTACATGGACGTCGACGACGGCGGCGGGCGGCGCCATCCGACGCTGGAGGAGTTCACCCGGCGCACCGGCATCCGGGTCACCTACACCGAGGACATCAACGACAACAGCGAGTTCTTCGGCAAGATCCAGGCCCAGCTCGCCGCCGGCCAGGAGACCGGCCGGGACGTCATGGTCCTCACCGACTGGCTCGCCGCCCGGCTGATCCGGCTCGGCTGGGTGCAGAAGCTCGACCCGGCCAACCTGCCGCACGCCTTCACCAACCTGTCGCCGCAGTTCCGCAACCCCGACTGGGACCCGGGCCGCGCGTACTCCTACCCCTGGCAGGGCATCTCCACCGTCGTCGCCTACAACAAGAAGGCGCTGAACGGCATCGAGGTCCGCTCGGTCTCCGACCTGCTCGACAACAAGAAGCTCAAGGGCCGGGTCGGCTTCCTCACGGAGATGCGCGACACCATCGGCATGATGCTGCTCGACATGGGCAAGGACCCCGCCCGCTTCACCGACGACGACTACGACGCGGCCGTCGCCCGGCTCCAGAAGGGCGTCGACACCGGGCAGATACGCCGCTTCCACGGCAACGACTACACCTCCGACCTCACCAAGGGCGACCTCGCCGCCTGCCTCGCCTGGGCCGGGGACATCGTGCAGCTCAAGGCCGACAGCCCGGACGTCGACTTCGTCATCCCGGAGAGCGGCTACATCACCTCCAGCGACAACCTGCTGATCCCCAACCGGGCCCGGCACAAGACCAACGCCGAACGGCTCATCGACTACTACTACGAGCCCGTGGCCGCCGCCCGGCTCGCCGCCTACATCAACTTCGTCTGCCCGGTCGAGGGCGTGAAGCGGGAACTGGCGAAGATCGACCCGGATGCGGCGGAGAACCCGCTGATCATCCCGGACGAGGAGATGCGGGCCAAGTCCCACGCCTTCCGCTCGCTGAGCGCGAAGGAAGAGACGGTCTACGAAGAGAAGTTCGCAAAGCTCACTGGGGCGTGACGATGAAGACCACCACGAACGCGACCGGCCCCGGCGGGGACGTCCGCCTCGCCGGGATCAGCAAGACCTACGGCTCCTTCACCGCCGTGCACCCGCTCGACCTCACCGTGCCCCAGGGCTCCTTCTTCGCCCTGCTCGGCGCCTCCGGCTGCGGCAAGACCACCACCCTGCGCATGATCGCCGGGCTGGAGGAGCCCAGCGCCGGCACCGTCCACCTCGGCGACCAGGACGTCACCGCGCTGCCCCCGTACAAACGGCCGGTCAACACGGTCTTCCAGTCCTACGCGCTCTTCCCGCACCTGGACATCTTCGAGAACGTCGCCTTCGGACTGCGCCGGCGCGGCGTCAAGAGCGTCAAGAAGCAGGTCGAGGAGATGCTCGACCTCGTACAACTGGGCGAGCAGGCCCGCAAGAAGCCGCACCAGCTCTCCGGCGGCCAGCAGCAGCGCGTCGCCGTGGCCCGCGCCCTGATCAACCACCCGAAGGTACTGCTCCTCGACGAACCCCTCGGCGCCCTCGACCTCAAGCTCCGCCGCCAGATGCAACTGGAGCTCAAACGCATCCAGACCGAGGTCGGCATCACCTTCGTGCACGTCACCCACGACCAGGAGGAGGCCATGACCATGGCCGACACGGTCGCCGTGATGAACGGGGGCCGGGTCGAGCAACTGGGCGCCCCCGCCGACCTGTACGAGAACCCGCGGACCACCTTCGTCGCCAACTTCCTCGGCACCTCCAACCTCATCGAGGCCGAGGTCGGCGCCCGCGACGGCGACGACCTCGTGGTCAAGGCGGCCGGAGACAAGCTGCTGCTGCCCGCCGGACGCTGCTCGGCCCCGGCCGGCACCGGCGGCAAGGTCCTGGTCGGCGTCCGCCCGGAGAAGATCGGCATCGCCCACGCCGACGAGGCCGGCGCCGTCCCCGAGGGCCGCAACCGGCTCACCGGCACCATCGCCGCCACCAGCTTCATCGGCGTCTCCACCCAGTACGTGGTGGACTGCGAGGCCTGTCCCGGCGTCGAGGTCTACGTCCAGAACATCGACCGCGACCCGCGGCTGGTGCCCGGCGCCGACGTCGTCCTGCACTGGAACCCGGCCCACACCTTCGGCCTGGACGCCGCCCAGGACATCGACGCCGGACTCGCCGAGGAGGAGGCGGCCCGATGACGCTCACCGAGGCGCCGGCGCCTCCCGCCCCGGCCGCGCCGCCGCCCGCCGCGCGCCCGCGGCGGCGCGGCCGGTTCACCCCGTACTGGCTGCTGCTGCCCGGCATCCTGTGGCTGCTCGTCTTCTTCGCGCTGCCGATGGTCTACCAGGCGTCCACCTCCGTGCAGACGGGCTCCCTGGAGGAGGGCTACGAGGTCACCTGGCACGTCGCCGCCTACTGGGACGCGCTCTCCGGGTACTGGCCGCAGTTCCTGCGCTCGGTCGCCTACGCCGCCGCCGCGACCACGCTCTGCCTGCTGCTGGGCTATCCGCTCGCCTACCTGATCGCCTTCCGGGCCGGCCGCTGGCGCAACCTGATCATGATCCTGGTGATCGCGCCGTTCTTCACCAGCTTCCTCATCCGCACCCTCGCCTGGAAGACGATCCTCGCCGACGGCGGACCGGTGGTCGGCGCGCTCAACGCGCTGCACGTCCTGGACGTCACCGGCTGGCTCGGCTGGACCGCCGGGGACCGGGTGCTGGCCACCCCGCTCGCGGTGGTCTGCGGTCTGACGTACAACTTCCTGCCCTTCATGATCCTGCCGCTGTACTCCTCGCTGGAGCGGATCGACGGGCGGCTGCACGAGGCCGCCGGCGACCTCTACGCCCGGCCGGTCACCACCTTCCGCAAGGTGACCTTCCCGCTGTCGATGCCGGGGGTGGTCTCCGGCACGCTGCTGACCTTCATCCCGGCCACCGGCGACTACGTCAACGCCGACCTGCTCGGCTCGGCCGACACCCGCATGGTCGGCAACGTCATCCAGACCCAGTTCCTGCGGGTCCTCGACTATCCGACCGCCGCGGCGCTCTCCTTCGTCCTGATGGCCGCGATCCTCGTCATGGTCACCTTCTACATCCGCAAGTCCGGCACGGAGGATCTGGTGTAAATGGCCTTCGTCAACTGGCTCAAGCGCAATCTGGTCGTCATCGCCGGACTGCTGACGCTCGGGTACCTGCTGCTGCCGAACGTCGTCGTCACGGTCTTCTCCTTCAACAAGCCCAACGGCCGCTTCAACTACACCTGGCAGCGGTTCTCCACGGACGCCTGGAAGGACCCGTGCGGGGTCGCCGGGATGTGCGACTCGCTCGCACTCAGCCTCCAGATCGCCCTGTGGGCGACGCTGGGCGCCACCGCCCTCGGCACGATGATCGCCTTCGCGCTGGTCCGCTACCGCTTCAGGGCGCGCGGCGCGGTCAACTCGCTGATCTTCCTGCCGATGGCGATGCCCGAGGTCGTGATGGCCGCCTCGCTGCTCACCCTGTTCCTCAACATGGGGGCCCGGCTGGGCTTCTGGACGGTCCTCATCGCCCACATCATGTTCTGCCTCAGCTTCGTGGTGATCGCCGTCAAGGCGCGGGTGATGTCGATGGACCCGCGGCTGGAGCAGGCCGCGCAGGACCTGTACGCGGGCCCCTTCCAGACCTTCGTGCGGGTCACCCTGCCCATCGCCGCCCCCGGGATCGCGGCCGGCGCGCTGCTCGCCTTCGCGCTCTCCTTCGACGACTTCATCATCACCAACTTCAACGCGGGCTCGACCGTCACCTTCCCCATGTTCGTCTGGGGCTCGGCCCAGCGCGGAACGCCCGTCCAGATCAACGTCATCGGCACGGCCATGTTCGTCGTCGCCGTCCTGTTCGTGCTGGTGTCCATGGCCGTCGGCAACCGTCGCAAGCGCCGTGTCGCCTGACCGGCACGCACCCCGCACGCATCCGCACGCACCGTACGCACCCCGCACGCATCCCGTACGCAGAGGGAGTTGAGACCATGGCCCGCAGTGCCGAGCACCGCGGCGACGACGGGACGAGGGCCCTGCGCGAGGCCCTGCCCGTCCCGTACTGGCTGGACGACCCCGCCCGGCCCCGGCCCGAGCCCGCCCTGACCGGCGCCGAGAGCTGCGACCTGCTGGTCGTCGGCGGCGGCTACAGCGGACTGTGGACCGCGCTGCTCGCCAAGGAGCGCGACCCCGCCCGGGACGTCGTCCTGCTGGAGGGCCGCGAGATCGGCTGGGCCGCCTCCGGACGCAACGGCGGCTTCTGCGCGGCCTCCCTCACCCACGGGCTGCCCAACGGGCTCACCCGCTGGCCCGGGGAGATCGCCCGGCTGGAGGAACTGGGCCGGCGCAACCTCGACGAGATCGAGGAGTCCGTCCAACGGCACGGCATCGACTGCGACTTCGAGCGCACCGGCGAGATCGACGTCGCCACCGCCCCCCACCAGGCGCGCGAACTGGAGGACTGGTACGGGGAGATCAGGCGCCGGGGGCTGGCCGACGGCATGGAGTGGCTGGACGCCGACGCGGTCCGCGCCGAGGTCGACTCGCCCACCTTCCTCGGCGGACTGTACGACCGGCGGGGCGTGGCGATGCTGAACCCGGCCAAGCTGGCCTGGGGCCTCAAGCGGGCCTGCCTCGCCCTCGGGGTCCGCGTCCACGAACACACCCCGGCGCTCGGCCTGCGCCCGCACGGCGCGGGCATGGCCGTACGCACCCCGTACGGCGCCGTCCGGGCGCGCTCCGTCGCCCTCGGCACCAACGTCTTCCCGAGCCTGGTGCGCCGGGTGCGGCCGTACACCGTGCCCGTCTACGACTACGCGCTGATGACCGAGCCGCTCGACGAGGACCGGATGGCCGCCATCGGCTGGCGGGGCCGCCAGGGGCTCGCGGACAGCGCCAACCGCTTCCACTACTTCCGGCTCACCCGGGACCGGCGCATCCTGTGGGGCGGTTTCGACGCGGTCTACCCCTACGGCGGCCGGGTGCGCGCCGAGTACGACCACCGGCCCCAGACGTACGCGAGGCTGGCCCGGCACTTCTTCGCCTGCTTCCCGCAACTGGAGGGCGTGCGCTTCACCCACGCCTGGGGCGGTGCCATCGACACCTGCACCCGCTTCTCGGCGTTCTTCGGCACCGCCCACCGCGGCCGGGTCGCCTACGCGGCGGGCTACACCGGGCTCGGGGTGGGCGCGACCCGGTTCGGCGCGCAGGTGATGCTCGACCTGCTGGCGGGGGAGCGGACCGAGCGCACGGAGCTGGAGATGGTGCGCGCCAGGCCGCTGCCCTTCCCGCCCGAGCCGTTCGCCTGGAGCGGCATCGCGCTCACCCAGTGGTCGCTGGCCCGCGCCGACACCCACGGCGGGCGGCGCAACCTGTGGCTGCGGACGCTGGACCGGTTCGGACTGGGCTTCGACAGTTGAGCCGCGCGGCGGGCCGGTGTGAGCCGGTTCACCCCAACGAGTGGGCCCGACCCGCGTAATGCCCGGTGGGGGACCTCCCTCTCCCCTGTGACGCACGGCGCGTCACGAGTGAAAGGGAGGTCCCCTCATGCCTGGTGTCAAGACGGCGGTCGCATGGCTGGCATCCGTCGCACCGGACCCCGAGTCCTGCCGCGAGGAGTGGGAGCGCAACCCGCGGGGGGTCGCGCTGCTGCCCGCCGGGAGGGCCTGGGACGTGCTCATCCTGCCGAGCCGGCTCGGCTATCCGACCCTCGACGTCCTCAGCCGGGTGCTGGACCAGCCCGGCCCGGTCCTGGCCGACTTCGGCGACGCCCGTACGGGCTTCTTCGTCCCGGCCGGCACCGCCGCCCGCTGGCTCGGTACCGGCATCCGCACGGCCGGCCTCGGCACCTGGATCGTGGTGCCGTACCCCGGCCGGACGCTCTCCGGCGGAATCCGCTGGCTGATCCCGCCGGACGGCACGGGCACCCTCACCGATCCGGCCCTGCTCGAACTGGCGATGCACGAGGCCGCGGCGTCGCTGGCGACGGGGGAGGAGGGGCGGTGAGCCGTCCGAGGGGTTGACAACCGAATTGGTCTGGACCAAATTGAGCGCGCTCCACCCTCCCCATCTCCCCCATGTCCGGAGGCACTTGTGGAACGCTCCAGACCATTCGTCCGTCGACCCCTGATCGCCCTGCTGACCGCCGCGGCGCTCGCCGTGCCCGGTCAGGCCGCGCTCTCGTCGGCCGCCCGTGCGGCCGACGCGGACCTCGCGGTCAACGGCGGCTTCGAATCCGGCCTCGACGGCTGGACCTGTACGGCGGGCACCACCACGTCCTCGCCGGTGCGCAGCGGCGCCTCGGCGCTGACGGCCACGCCCTCCGGCGCGGACAACGCGCGCTGCGCGCAGACGGTGACGGTACGGCCCGACTCCACCTACACCCTGGCCGGTCACGTCCGCGGCGAGTACGTCTACCTCGGCGCGAGCGGCACCGGCACCACCGACGTCTCCACCTGGACCCCGTCCGCCCCCGACTGGCAGCGGCTGACGACCACCTTCCGCACCGGCCCCTCCACCACCCGGGTCACCATCTACACCCACGGCTGGTACGGCACCGGCCCCTACCACGCCGACGACATCTCCCTGACCGGCCCGGCCGGCGAACAGGGCGGTGTCCCGGCGGCCCCCTCGGGGCTGACGGCCGGCACCGTCACCTCCTCCAGCGTCGCCCTGTCCTGGTCCCCCGTGGACGGCGCGACCGGCTACGGCGTCTACCGCGACGGCACCCGCGTCGCCACCGCCACCGGCACCTCCACCACCGTGACCGGCCTCGCCCCCGAGACGGCGTACGCCTTCCAGGTCAGCGCCGTCGGCCCCGGCGGCGAGTCCGCGCGGTCCGCCGCGGTCACCGCGACCACCTCCGCCGCGCCCGGCGACGGCGGCGGGAACGAGGGCGGCTCCGGCGCCCTGCCCGACCACGCCCTCGTCGGCTACCTGCACGCCTCCTTCGCCAACGGCTCCGGCTACACCCGGCTCGCCGACGTCCCCGAGAGCTGGGACGTGATCGACCTGGCCTTCGGCGAGCCCACCTCGGTCACCTCCGGCGACATCCGCTTCGAGCGCTGCCCGGTCACCGAATGCCCGAACGTCGAGAGCGACGCCGAGTTCAAGGCGGCGATCAAGGCCAAGCAGGCCGCGGGCAAGAAGATCCTGATCTCCATCGGCGGCCAGAACGGACAGGTGCGGCTCACCACGGCCGCCGCCCGCGACGCCTTCGTCACCTCCGTCTCGAAGATCATCGACGAGTACGGACTCGACGGCCTGGACATCGACTTCGAGGGCCACTCCCTCTCCCTGGACGCCGACGACACCGACTTCAAGAACCCGAGGACACCGGTCGTCGTCAACCTGATCTCGGCCCTGAAGACCCTCAAGGCCCGCTACGGCGACGACTTCGTGCTGACCATGGCGCCGGAGACCTTCTTCGTCCAGCTCGGCCACCAGTTCTACGGCACCGGCCCCTGGGGCGGTCAGGACCCGAGGGCGGGCGCCTACCTGCCGGTGATCCACGCCCTGCGCGACGACCTGACGCTGCTGCACGTCCAGGACTACAACTCGGGCCCGATCCTGGGCCTGGACGGCCAGTACCACTCCATGGGCGGCGCCGACTTCCACATCGCCATGACCGACATGCTCCTCACCGGCTTCCCCGTCGCGGGCGACAAGGGCAACGTCTTCCCGCCGCTGCGCCCCGGGCAGGTCGCCATCGGCATGCCGGCCTCCACCAACGCGGGCAACGGCCACGTCTCCCCGGCCGAGGTCACCAAGGCGCTCGACTGCCTGACCAGGAAGACGAACTGCGGCTCGTACGCCACCCACGGCACCTGGCCGGGGCTGCGCGGGCTGATGACCTGGTCGATCAACTGGGACCGGTACGGGAGCTGGGAGTTCCAGCGGAACTTCGACGCGTACTTCCGCTGAGCACCGCCGAGACACCCATGAGGAGCACCGCCCCCAGACACCAGGAGGCCGCCACGTCCAGCGGCCAGTGGTAGCCCCGGCGCACCAGACCGAAGGAGACGCCGAGGACCAGGGCGGCACAGAGCAGCACCAGGACGCGACGGGCGGCCGGCGCGCGCAGCAGCGGAAGCAGCAGCAGCGTCGCCGTCCCGTACGCGACCAGGGCGGTGGCCGTGTGGCCGGAGGGGTAGTAGCCGACCGCCGGCGGCACGGCCGGGGTGCCGGGGCGGCCGGTCCACGCCTTGAGCGGCACGACCAGCACCGGCACCAGCGCCAGGGCCGCCGCTCCGGCGGCGGGCGGCAGCCACCACCGGTCCAGACCACTGGCACGCCCGCGCAGGGCGGCGTACCCGAGGGCGATCAGCAGCACGGGGACGGCGACCTGCACGTTGCCGAGGTCGGAGAGGAGTTCCGAGGGCCGGTCCGGGTGGACGAGCACCCGGCTCAGCCACGCGTCCGCCCGCACCAGCGGACCGTCGGCGACGACCTGCCAGGTGATCAGCGCGAAGACGGCGCCGAGCAGGAGGGGGCCGAGCAGGAGGGGGCCGAGCAGGAGGGGGCCGAGGACGCGGCGGGCGGGGGCGGCGGGCGAAGGCATGGCGCCCAGCTTCGCAAAACACACCGAAGGGCCGGCGCAAGGGGGGGAGTGCGCCGGCCCTTCGGTGAACGGCCGTCCCGGGTGCCCGGAACCGCCGTCCTGACCGGAGCCGCGCGCCCCGGGGGGTTTGGGGCGGGCGGCCGTCCGATCGGTGAGGAGACCCGGAGCCGGAGGGCTCCGGTGTGTGCGCGAGGCACGACCAGGTCGAAGCTGGGGAGGCCCCGGCCTGGGGTTCCGCCCGCAGTCCCCTGCGAGCGGGGTGTTTCTCTCATCTGCCCAAGAACCTACGACAGGGAAAGAGCGCTGGACAGGGCCCCCCGCGACCTGCCATCCACCTCGCACACCTTCTTCACACGCCCTGCGGTTCCGGGCACCGGACGGACCCGCTCCGGTGCCCGGGAGCGGCGGCTCAGATCCGGGCGAAGCCCTGCTCGATGATGTCGAGGCCCTCGTTCAGCAGGTCCTCCCCGATCACCAGCGGGGGCAGGAAGCGGAGCACGTTGCCGTAGGTGCCACAGGTCAGGACCAGCAGTCCCTCGGCGTGGCACGCCTTGGCCAGCGCGGCGGTCGCCTCGGGGGCGGGCTCCTTGGTGACGCGGTCCTTGACCAGCTCCACCGCGATCATGGCGCCGCGGCCCCGGACGTCACCGATCACGTCGAACTTCTCCGCCATCGCGGTCAGCCGGGCCGTCATGATCTCGCCGATCCGCAGCGCCCTGGCGTTGAGGTCCTGCTCGCGCATGGTCTCGATCGAGCCGAGGGCGCCCGCGCAGGCCACCGGGTTGCCGCCGTAGGTGCCGCCGAGGCCGCCCGCGTGCGCGGCGTCCATGATCTCGGCGCGGCCGGTGACGGCGGCGAGCGGCAGACCGCCCGCGATGCCCTTGGCGGTGGTGATCAGGTCCGGGACGATGCCCTCGTCCTCGCAGGCGAACCACTGGCCGGTGCGGCAGAAGCCGGACTGGATCTCGTCGGCGACGAAGACGATGCCGTGGTCGGCGGCGAACTGCCGGATCGCGGGCAGGAAGCCCTTGGCCGGCTCGATGAAGCCGCCCTCGCCGAGCACCGGCTCGATGATGATCGCGGCCACGTTCTCGGCGCCGACCTGCTTGGAGATCTGGTCGACGGCCTGGGCGGCGGCCTCCGGACCGGCGTTCTCCGGGCCGGTCGGCCAGCGGTAGCCGTAGGCGACCGGCACCCGGTACACCTCCGGCGCGAACGGGCCGAAGCCCTGCTTGTACGGCATGTTCTTCGAGGTCAGCGCCATCGTCAGGTTGGTCCGGCCGTGGTAGCCGTGGTCGAAGACGACGACCGCCTGCCGCTTGGTGTACGCGCGGGCGATCTTGACAGCGTTCTCCACCGCCTCGGCGCCGCTGTTGAACAGGGCCGACTTCTTGGCGTGGTCGCCCGGGGTCAGCTCCGCCAGCGCCTCGGCGACGGCGACGTACCCCTCGTACGGCGTGACCATGAAGCAGGTGTGGGTGAAGTCGGCGAGCTGGGCCGAGGCCCGGCGCACCACGGCCTCGGCGGAGGCGCCGACCGAGGTCACGGCGATGCCGGAGCCGAAGTCGATGAAGCGGTTCCCGTCGACGTCCTCGATGATGCCGCCGCCCGCGCGGCTGACGAAGACCGGCAGCGTCGAGCCCACGCCCTGGGCGACCACGGCGGTCCGGCGGGCCTGCAACTCCTGCGACTTGGGGCCGGGGACGGCGGTGACGACGCGGCGCTCCTGCGGCAGTGCGGTCATGTGGGGGCTCCTGGGGTCTTTTTCGGACGCTTGGCTTCTTTTCTCGCAGGCTAGGACCGGCGGCGCGGCCCCGGCATGCTCCATGTGGGCGTTGTCCGCGCCGCCGGTTGTCCGCCGTGGCCATGGCGCCGGGCGGACACGTCGGCGCGGGCCCGGCCCGGTAAGCGGTGAACTCCCCACCGGAGGGCGTTAGATTGGCTCGTTGACGGTGGTCGGACCGGCTGGTCAGGGGGCGCGGCGATGGACAGCGACGGGAACCGGGACGCACGGGGCACGCACGCCGGCCCGGTGCCGCGTCCGGCGGAACCGCCACGGATGCCCGCGGCGCCACCCCGCCCCGCGCAGGCCCCGGCACAGGCCCCGGCCGAGGCGGTGGTGCCCGGGGTGCCGCCGCTGCCGGACGGATCGGCCTTCCTCTCCTGGCTGCGCACCCCCCGGCCTCCCGCGCCGCCCGGCGTCTGGCGGTTCGGGCACCGGCCGCGTCCGCGGGAGGAGCCCGAGCGGACCCCCGGCCGGCAGTTGCTGAGCGGGGCGCTGATCGCCTTCCTGGTGGGCTGGCTCATCTGGTCCCTGCTGTGGAACGGCTACCTGGGCGGCTGGTGGATGCTGCCCCTCTACGCCATGGTCCCCGATTCCTGGGCCGAGTCCTACAGCTTCGGCGCGGTCGTGGCCAGCTACGCCTACTACCTGCTCATCGGCGGTGCCCTGCTCGCCGGGGTCGCCAAGCTCGGCCGCTGGGGCGAGGTCTGGCGCCGCTACGGGCCGCCCGCCTGGACGCGCTCGGCCGCCCCCCGCGCCCAGCGCCCGCCCGCGCCCGAGGAGGACCCCGCCGCCTGGCCCGCGCTGCGCGCCGCCGGGGCCGCCGACGCCGCCGACCGGCTCGCCGCCGACGCCCGCGCGGGCCTGATGCGCGACGTCGACCAGGCCCGCATCGCCCGCGCCTGGCAGGGCGTGGCCGGCGGTCGGCACAGCCTCGCCGCCTTCACCGGCGCCGTCCTCCAGCACGGCGCCGGCGCCTGCCCGCACCCCTCCGGCGTCCGAGACCTGCCCGCCCGCGAGGCCCGCCACGACCTGGTCACCGGACAGGTGCGGCTCGGCGCCACCGCCGAGGACGAGCGCAACCCCTACGCCTACCGGGGCACCGGCCTCGCCCTCGGCCCCGACCTGCTCGGCACCTCCCTGGTCGCCGTCGGACCGGCCGGCTCCGGGAAGACCGGCCGCGTCGTCCGGCCGCTCACCGAGTCGCTGTGCCTGCACGCGCTCGCCGGGCGGGCCGCGGTCGTCGTGGTCGGCGCGGCGGGCGCCGGACTCGGCCCGGCCGACGCCTTCGACGTCGTCGTCCGCATCGGCAACCCCGACTCCGTCCACGACCTCGACCTCTACGGCGGCACCACCGACCCCGACGAGGCCGCCGCGGTCCTCGCCGAGGCCCTGGTCGGGGACCTCGCCGACCCGCATCCGGGCGGCGACAGCCGGCGCTCCACCACCGTGCTGGCCCAGCTCCTCGGCCCCTTCCAGGCGGTGCACGGCCGCTTCCCCGGCGTGCCGGAGCTGCGGCAGCTCCTCGACGGCGCCGCCGAACCGCTGGCCGTGCTGCGCCGGGGCCTCCAGGAGGCCGGGCAGGAGTCGCTGCTGCGCGAACTGGACGCCCGGGAACGGCAGATGGTCCAGCCCGGGGACCTCGGCGGCACGCTCGCCGACCGGGTCGCGCTGCTCGACCGGCCCGCCTTCGCCTCCTTCTTCGACACCCGGGGGCAGTCCCGGCCGTTCTCGCTCAAGGCGCTCGACCATCCGGTGCGGGTCCGCATCGACCTGCCCGCCCGCGGCCACGCGGACGCCTCCCGCATCCTGGCCCGGCTGGTCCTCGCCCAGTTCACGGCGAGCGTCGGCGCCCGCGAGGACCGCTCCCTCTTCGCCTGCCTCGTCCTGGACGAGGCGAGCGGGGTGGTGACGCCGGAGGCCGTACGGGGCGTGCAGCGGCTGCGCTCCGCGGGCGCCGGGGTGGTGCTCACCCTGCGCACCCTGGACGACGTGCCCCGGCCGCTGCGCGGACCGCTGCTCGGCGCGATCGGCTGCCGGATGGCGCTCTCGGGGCTCACCCCGTGGGACGGGCAGGACTTCGCCGAGGTGTGGGGCAAGGAGTGGACCGAGGCCCGCGACGTCACCGACCGGCAGATCATCGCCGAGACCCCGGCGGGCAAGGCGGTCCACATGCTGCGCCGGGTGATCACCGGGAAGGCGCCCACCGCGCGGGCGGTGACCGTGCGGCAGGTCGAGCGGGAGCGGTGGTCGGCCTCCGAGCTGGCCCACGCGGTGCCGCCGGGCCACGCCGTCCTCTCCCTGACCACCGTCGCGGGGGAGCACGCACCGCCGCTCCTGGTGGACCTGCGGGGGTGAGCGGCCTGGGCCGCGGTGTGCGCGACCGGGGGACCGGCGGGGTGAGTGACCTGGGTCGCGGTGTGCGCGGCGGGGGGGACCGGCGGGGGTGAGCGGCCTGGGTCGCGGTGTGCGTGGCGGGGGGACCGGACGGGGTGAGCGCCCCGGGCCGCGGTGTGCGCGGCCCGGGGCCGGGCGGGCTCGTCTTCGGGCCGCCCGGCCCTGGGTGCGGAGGCGTGTTGACCGTACAGTGAGGCAGAATCGACACAGGTCGTTCATACAGAGCGGCCAAATGATCAGAGAAGCCTCACCGAACTGACACAGACCTGAAGGCCCGATGCCCCCGACGCTCGCCTCGCTCGTCCACCACTCGGCGCTCAAACTCACCGTGCGCGCGGGTGCGGACCGCCTCGACGCGCCCGTGCGCTGGGCGCACGCCAGCGAGCTGGCCGACCCCGTGCCCTACATGGAGGGCGGGGAACTGCTCCTGGTCACCGCGCTCACCCTGGACGCGGAGGACCCGGAGGCGATGCGCCGCTACGTCCGGCGGCTGGCCGCGGCCGGGGTGGCCGGGCTCGGCTTCGCCGTCGGCGTCCACTACGAGGAGATCCCCGAGGCCCTCGTCGACGCAGCCCGGCGAGAGGGCCTGCCGCTGCTGGAGGTGCCCCGCCGCACCCCCTTCCTCGCCATCACCAAGGCCGTCTCCGCCGCCATCGCCGCCGACCAGTACCGGGCCGTCACCGCCGGCTTCGCCGCCCAGCGGGAACTGACCCGGCGGGCGCTGGCCGACGGACCGGAAGGGCTGCTGGCCGCGCTCGCCTCCCAGGTCGACGGCTGGGCCGCGCTCTACGACGCCTCCGGGGCCGTCGTCGCCGCCGCGCCGGAGTGGGCCGGCCGCCGCGCCGCCCGGCTCACGCCCGACGTGGAGCGGCTGCGCGAACGCCCCGCCCCCGCCTCCGCCGTCGTCGCCGGCCCCCCGCACTCCGAGCACCCCGAGGGCCCGCCGAACGGCGGTAAGGCCGACCATCCCGACCACGCCGACGACGGGGACCGCGTCGAGCTGCACTCCCTCGGCACCTCCCGGCGGGCCCGCGCCGCGCTCGCCGTCGGCACGGCCGCCCCCCTCGGCACCGCCGAGCGCTACGCCCTGCACTCCGCCATCGCCCTGCTCACGCTCACCACGGAACGCTCCCGTTCGCTGCACGCCGCCGAACAGCGGCTCGGCGCGGCCGTCCTGCGCATGCTGCTGGCCGGGGAGCCGGACCACGCCCGCGCCGTCGCCGGGGACCTCTACGGGGACCTGCTCGACGCCCCGTTCCGGGTGATCGTCGCCGAGCCCGCCTCGGCGCCGGCCGCCCGCGCCCACGCCGGTGCGCGGACCCCGGCGGCCGGCGCGCACGCCGCCGCCCGCGCCGAGGGCGACCCGCGCGACGCCCTCGCCGAGGTCGTGGAGGCCGCGGCGGCACGGGCCGGGGAGGCGGTGCTCGTCGTGCCCGAGGGGGAGCGGCTGGTGGTGCTCGCCGCGGACGGGGGCGCCGCCGTCGCCGCCTGCACCGAGTACGCGGCGGCGCTGGAGTCCGCCCGCACCGCCCGCGAGCCGGGGGCCGCCGCCGAGCCCGAGTCACTGGTGGCCGGACTGTCCGCGCCGGCCGGGCCCATCGCCGCCTCCGCCGCCTACAAACAGGCCGAACAGGCGCTGTCCGTGGCCCGCCGCCGGGGCAGGGTCTGCGTCGAGCACGAACAGCTCGCGGCCGGCTCCGTCCTGCCGCTCCTCGCCGACGACGCCGTCCGCGCCTTCGCCGACGGACTGCTGCGGGCCCTGCGCGACCACGACGCCACCGGCCGCGGCGACCTCGTCGCCTCCCTGCGCGCCTGGCTCTCCCGGCACGGCCAGTGGGACGCGGCGGCGGCCGACCTCGGCGTCCACCGGCACACCCTGCGCTACCGGATGCGGCGCGTGGAGGAGATCCTCGGCCGCTCCCTGGACGACCCGGACGTCCGCATGGAGCTGTGGATCGCCCTCAAGGCCACCTCCCCCGAGGGCGGCTGACCGCCCGCCGCCCGGCCCCACCAGGCCGTAGGCCAATCCGTCGTACCGCCCGCGCCGACTGCTACACGGCGGACAAGCCCCCGGCCGCCGCGCCGCCCCTACCGTGGATCGCGCAAGCCACGCACACACCCCCTACGCGGAAGGGCCGGGACTCCACGATGTCTTCCACCCACGCCTTCTGGCTCGCCGGCCGCCAGGCCACCGGCGAGACCACCTTCGACGTCACCTCCCCGTGGGACGGCGCTCACGTCGGCACGGTGAGCGTGCCCACCGAGGCCCAGGTCGAGGAGGCCGTGGCCGCCGCGCACGCCGTCCGGGACGACTTCGCCGCCACCCCCGCCCACGTGCGCGCCGCCGCGCTGGACCACGTCGCCCGGCGGCTGGCCGAGCGCACCGAGGAGACAGCCCGGCTGATCTCCGCCGAGAACGGCAAGCCGGTCAAGTGGGCCCGGGGCGAGGTCGGCCGCGCGGTCTCCGTCTTCCGGTTCGCCGCCGAGGAGGCCCGCCGCTTCAACGGCGGCGAGGCCCAGCGCCTGGACACGGACGCGGGCGGCCAGGGCCGGCTGGCCCTCACCCGCCGCTTCCCCAAGGGCGCCGTCCTCGGCATCGCGCCCTTCAATTTCCCGCTCAACCTGTGCGCCCACAAGGTCGCCCCGGCCATCGCCGCCGGTGCGCCGATCGTGCTGAAGCCGGCCCCCGCGACCCCGCTGTCCGCCCTGCTCCTCGGCGAGCTGCTGGCCGAGACCGAGCTGCCGGCCGGCTCCTGGAGCGTCCTGACGGTGCCCAACGACCGCATGCCCGCGCTGGTACGCGACGAGCGGCTGCCGGTCGTCTCCTTCACCGGCTCGGAGAAGGTCGGCTACGCGATCATGGACTCGGTGCCGCGCAAGCACTGCACCCTCGAACTGGGCGGCAACGGCGCGGCCGTCGTCCTCGCCGACTGGTCGAGCGACGAGGACCTGGACCGGGCCGCGGGCCGCATCGCCACCTTCTCCAACTACCAGGGCGGCCAGTCCTGCGTCTCCGTACAGCGCGTCATCGTCGACGCCGCCGTGTACGACCGGCTGCTGCCCCGTATCGTCGCCGCCGTCGAGGCCCAGGTCACCGGCGACCCCCACGACGACAAGACGGACGTCGGCCCCCTCGTCGACGAGGCCGCCGCCCGCCGCGTCGCGTCCTGGGTCGACGAGGCCGTGCAGGCCGGTGCCACCCTGCACACCGGTGGCGAGCGGGACGGCGCCACCTACGCGCCGACCGTCCTCACCGACCTCCCGGCCGACACCACCCTCGCCCGCGAGGAGGTCTTCGGACCCGTCCTCAGCGTCCGGAAGGTGAACGGCGAGGCGGAGGCGTTCGCCGCCGTCAACGACTCCAAGTACGGCCTCCAGGCAGGCGTGTTCACCCACGACGTGCAGGCCGCCTTCCGCGCCCACCGCGCGCTGGAGGTCGGCGGCGTCGTCATCGGCGACGTCCCCTCCTACCGCGCCGACCAGATGCCGTACGGCGGCACCAAGCAGTCCGGCGTCGGCCGCGAGGGCGTCCGGTTCGCCATGGACGACTACACCTACGAGCGCGTCCTGGTCCTCACCGACCTGGCCCTCTGACCCACCCCGCCGCCCTCCCCTTCCCCACAGACAGAATCCCGTTGTACGCGCCCCTCCCGTGTCGCCGGTTCCCCGAGAGACGTTGGCCTCACAGGTGGTCACCGGACGGTTCGAGGTGGGGCGGACACGATGAACGAAACGGAACGACAGCCGGACGAGGCACAGGAACCGGCCGCGGGCTCCGAGCCGACGGCGGGCATCCTGCGCGTCTTCGGACGACAGCTCAAGCCCTTCCGGCTGCGCGCGGACCCGGAAGGGAGCTTGAGGCGCAGTATGGGATCATCCGGGCCCAGGCTCTCACGCCACGGGAGTCGGTGGCTTTCATCGAGGGATTGCTGGGAGAGCTATGAAGAGCGCAACGCGATTGACGTGGGTCAAGAGCACGCACAGCAGCGGTGAAGGCGGGGATTGCGTCGAGGTGGCTCGTTCCGCCGCCGCTGTTCACGTCAGGGACTCGAAGGATGTCGCGCGTCCTGGGCTGGCCGTCGGGCGGGGTGCCTGGGCGATATTCGTGGCGCACGCCGGTAACGGTCGGGTGGACTGAGCCGCGTTGGGACGACCGTGCCCTGCCGAGCGGGCGGGGCACGGGAGTTCGCCGCTACGCCTCCCCGGAGCGGGCTTCCCGTACGCGTGCCGGCGCGGGCCCCGTGCTGGCGCGTACCGTCAGTTCCGGCGGGAGCAGGACGACCTCGTCCGGGCCCGCGCCGTCGATCTTCGCGACCAGGTGTTCCACCGCCCGGCGGCCCATCTCCCGCGCCGGGACGGCGACCGAGGTGAGCCGTACGGACGCCTGGACGGCGACCTGTTCCGGGCAGACGGCGATCACCGAGACGTCCTCCGGCACGGCGCGGCCCCGTCGGCGCAGCAGGGCGAGCAGTGGTTCGACCGCGGCCTCGTTCTGGACGACGAACGCCGTGGTGTCCGGGCGTTCGTCGAAGACGCGGCCCAGCGTGGCGGCGAGCGCGTCGTAACCGCCCTCGCAGGGGCGGTGCAGCAGCCGCAGCCCCCGTTCGGCGGCCCGTGAGCGCAGTCCGCCGAGGGTGCGTTCGGCGAAGCCGGTGCGCCGCTCGTAGACGCCGGGGGCCTCGCCGATGAGGGCGATCTCCCGGTGGCCCAGCTCCGCCAGATGATCGACGCACAGCGCGCCGGTCGCGGTGAAGTCGAGGTCCACGCAGGTCAGTCCGGTGGTGTCGGCGGGCAGACCGATCAGTACCGACGGCCGGCCGCTCGCGCGCAGTGGAGGCAGCCGCCCGTCGTCGAGTTCCACGTCCATGAGGATCACGGCGTCGGCGAGCCCGCTGCCGGTGACCCGGCGGACCGCGGCGGGGCCCTCCTCCCCGGTGAGCAGCAGGACGTCGTACCCGTGGGCGCGCGCGGCGGTGGCGACCGCGACGGCGATCTCCATCATCACCGGCACGTACAGCTCCGTGCGCAGCGGCACCATCAGGGCGATGATGTTCGACCGCCCGCCGGCGAGGGCGCGGGCCCCCGCGTTCGGGTGGTAGCCGAGGACGCGGATGCTCTCCTCGACGCGCTGCCGGGTGGCGCCGGAGATGGACCGCTTGCCGCTGAGGACGTAGCTCACCGTGCTCGCCGAGACTCCGGCGTGCCGGGCGACCTCGGCGAGGGTGACCATCCGGGCCTCCGGGCGGGATGAAGCGCGTCGACGGTGGGGCGCTCGCGGTGGGACAGGCGGGGTGAGGTGACAGTAGCCAGGCGGCGAGGGGGTGTCCAGAGCGGGGCGTCGAAGCGCTTCGACGGGTTCATGCGGGGGTGGGGCGCGGCCGTCGTGTCGTCGTGGGGCGTCCGCCGGGCTTCCGCCGAACGGCCGCGGCAGGGGTGGTGGGCCCCCGGCCCCCGCGGTACACACGATGTGCGTGGACCGACCCGTACCGTACGCCCGCGGCGCCGCCTCCGCCGGTCTCCGTGGCCGTACGCTCCCCCCGACGCCGAGGCCCCAGGTGACCCGCATGTCCGCACCCGCCGCCCCCTCCTCCCGACCCGCCGTCACCGAACGCGAGGCCCGCCGGGTGGCCGAGGCCGCCCGCGAACAGGACTGGCGCAGGCCCAGCTTCGCCAAGGAACTGTTCCTCGGCCGCCTCCGCCTCGACCTCCTCCACCCGCACCCCCTCCCGGACCCGGACGACGTCCGGCGCGGGGAGGAGTTCCTCGCCCGCCTCCGCGACTTCTGCGAGCGGCGGATCGACGGCGCCGCCGTCGAACGCGACGCGCGCGTCCCCGACGAGGTGATCACCGGGCTGAAGGAGATCGGCGCCTTCGGCATGAAGATCGACACCGAGTACGGCGGCCTCGGCCTCACGCAGGTCTACTACAACAAGGCCCTCGCCCTGGTCGGCTCCGCCAGCCCCGCCGTCGGCGCGCTGCTCTCCGCCCACCAGTCCATCGGCGTGCCGCAGCCGCTGAAGCTGTTCGGCACCGAGGCGCAGAAGGACGCCTTCCTGCCGCGCTGCGCCCGCACCGACATCTCGGCCTTCCTGCTGACCGAACCGGACGTCGGCTCCGACCCGGCCCGCCTGGCGACCACCGCCGTCCCGGACGGGGACGACTACGTCCTCGACGGAGTGAAACTCTGGACGACCAACGGCGTCATCGCCGACCTGCTCGTCGTCATGGCCCGCGTGCCCGCCTCCGAAGGGCACCGGGGCGGCATCACCGCCTTCGTCGTCGAGGCGTCCTCGGCGGGCATCACGGTCGAGCACCGCAACGCCTTCATGGGGCTGCGCGGACTGGAGAACGGCGTCACCCGCTTCCACCGGGTCCGGGTCCCCGCCACGCACCGCATCGGCCCCGAGGGCGCCGGGCTCAAGATCGCCCTGACCACGCTCAACACCGGCCGCCTCTCGCTGCCCGCGATGTGCGTGGGCGCCGGCAAGTGGTGCCTGAAGATCGCCCGCGAGTGGTCGGCCGCCCGGGAGCAGTGGGGCAAGCCGGTCGCGCTGCACGAGGCCGTCGGCTCCAAGATCGCGTTCATCGCGGCGACGACCTTCGCCCTGGAGGCCGTCCTCGACCTGTCCTCCCAGATGGCCGACGAGGACCGCAACGACATCCGCATCGAGGCCGCCCTCGCCAAGCTCTACGGCTCCGAGATGGCCTGCCTGATCGCCGACCACCTGGTGCAGATCCGCGGCGGCCGGGGCTTCGAGACGGCCGACTCCCTCGCCGCCCGGGGCGAACGCGCCGTGCCCGCCGAGCAGATGCTCCGCGACCTGCGCATCAACCGGATCTTCGAGGGCTCCACCGAGATCATGCACCTGCTGATCGCGCGCGAGGCGGTCGACGCCCACCTCGCCGTCGCCGGCGACCTCATCGACCCCGACGCCTCCCTCGGCGACAAGGCGAGGGCGGGCGCGCAGGCCGGCGCCTTCTACGCCAGATGGCTCCCCAAGCTGGTCGCCGGGCCCGGCCAACTCCCCGGTTCCTACGCCGAGTTCCACCCGGCCGGCTACCCCGACCTGGCCGCGCACCTGCGGTATGCCGAGCGCGCCGCCCGCAAGCTGGCCCGCTCCACCTTCTACGCCATGTCCCGCTGGCAGGGCCGGATGGAGACCAAGCAGGGCTTCCTCGGGCGCGTCGTCGACATCGGCGCCGAGCTGTTCGCGGTGAGCGCCGCCTGTGTCCGCGCCGAGCACCTGCGCGCCCGGGGCGAGAACGGCCGCGAGGCGTACCAGCTCGCCGACGCCTTCTGCCGCCAGGCCCGGCTGCGTGCCGACGAACTCTTCGCCCGCCTGTGGCACAACACCGACGACCTCGACCGCAAGGTCGTCAAGGGCGTCCTCGGCGGCGCGTACACCTGGCTTGAAGACGGCATCGTCGACCCGTCCCGCCCCGGCCCCTGGATCGCCGACACCACCCCGGGCCCCTCCACCCACCCGGACACCCACCGCACCATCGACTGACCGGGAGGGCGCGGGCGGTGAGGCGGGGTCGAGGGGGTGCCGGTGCCGGTGGTGACCGCCGCCACGCCCGACCGGCCTCGCCCCGCGCACCCCGGTCGGCCGACACGCCGCGGCCCGCGCCCGCGCCACGCCCGGCGCACCGCGCCCCGCGCACCCCGGTCGCCCGACACGCCGTACCGGCATCCCCGTAGCGGCGTCCACCGGGTGGGGTCCACGGCGCCGCTCCGGCGGGATGTGGGAAGGCTCACCCTCCCTCACCACCGCGTACCCGCGCGTGCCGGTGCCCCCGGCGGCCCCCGAGGACCCCGTGGGGGACGGGGCGTGACACCCGGGTGACCGACGCCCTGTCCTGCCGGACGCCGGATGCGGCAACAATGGGGGAATGAGCGACAGTCCAGCCCCCCTCGCCGACCCGCACCTCGTCCACGACCCCGTCGCCGGAGACGGCCCGAAGGACGTGGTGATCCTGGGCTCCACCGGCTCGGTCGGCACCCAGGCCATCGATCTCGTGCTGCGCCACCCCGACCGCTTCCGGGTCACCGCCCTGTCCGCCAACGGCGGCCGGGTCGCCCTCCTCGCCGAGCAGGCGTACCGGCTGAAGGCCCGCACCGTCGCCGTGGCCCGCGAGGACGTCGTCCCGGCCCTGCGCGAGGCGCTCACCGCCCAGTACGGCGCGGGGGAGCCGCTTCCGGAGATCCTGGCCGGGCCGGACGCCGCCACCCAGGTCGCCGCCTCCGCCTGCCACACCGTGCTCAACGGCATCACCGGCTCCATCGGCCTCGCACCGACCCTGGCCGCCCTGGAGGCGGGCCGCACCCTCGCACTCGCCAACAAGGAGTCGCTCATCGTCGGCGGCCCCCTCGTCAAGGCCCTCGCCAAGCCCGGCCAGATCATCCCCGTCGACTCCGAGCACGCCGCCCTCTTCCAGGCGCTGGCCGCCGGCACCCGCGCCGACGTGCGCCGGCTCGTCGTCACCGCCTCCGGCGGCCCCTTCCGCGGCCGGACCCGGGAGCAACTGGCCGAGGTCACCGTCGAGGACGCCCTCGCCCACCCCACCTGGGCCATGGGCCCGGTGATCACGATCAACTCCGCGACCCTCGTCAACAAGGGCCTGGAAGTGATCGAGGCCCACCTCCTCTACGACATTCCCTTCGACCGCATTGAGGTGGTCGTGCACCCGCAGTCGTATGTCCACTCGATGGTGGAGTTCACGGACGGATCGACACTGGCCCAGGCGACGCCCCCCGACATGCGGGGGCCGATCGCCGTCGGCCTCGGCTGGCCCGAGCGCGTCCCCGGCGCGGCCCCGGCCTTCGACTGGAGCACGGCGTCCACGTGGGAGTTCTTCCCGCTGGACGGCGAGGCGTTCCCCTCGGTGGGCCTGGCCCGGCACGTCGGGCAGCTCGGCGGCACGGCCCCGGCCGTGTTCAACGCGGCCAACGAGGAGTGCGTGGAGGCGTTCCGCGCCGGCGCGCTGCCCTTCCTCGGCATCATGGAGACCGTGACCCGGGTGGTCGAGGAGCACGGCACCCCGGACACGGGAACCCCGCTCACCGTCGCGGACGTCCTCGAAGCGGAGACCTGGGCGCGGAACCGGGCCCGGGAGCTGGCGGCACAGACGGCGGAGGCCCGTGCATGACGACCCTGATGTTCATCCTCGGCATAGTCCTCTTCGCGTTCGGGCTGCTCTTCTCCATCGCCTGGCACGAACTGGGACACCTGTCGACGGCGAAGCTCTTCGGCATCCGCGTGCCGCAGTACATGGTCGGCTTCGGGCCGACCCTCTTCTCGCGCCGCAGGGGCGAGACCGAGTACGGCGTCAAGGCCATCCCGTTCGGCGGCTACATCCGCATGATCGGCATGTTCCCGCCCGGCGCCGACGGCCGGCTGGAGGCCCGCTCCACCTCGCCCTGGCGCGGCATGATCGAGGACGCCCGCTCGGCCGCCTTCGAGGAACTCCAGCCGGGTGACGAGAAGCGCCTGTTCTACACGCGCAAGCCGTGGAAACGGGTCATCGTCATGTTCGCCGGCCCGTTCATGAACCTCATCCTGGCGGTGGCGCTCTTCCTCACCGTCCTGATGGGCTTCGGCATCGCCCAGCAGACGACCACCGTCAGCACCGTCTCCCAGTGCGTCATCGCGCAGAGCGAGAAGCGCGACGACTGCACCGCCGCCGACGCGGCCTCCCCGGCCGCTGCGGCCGGACTGAAGGCCGGGGACAAGATCGTCTCCTTCGACGGCGTCCGCACCACCGACTGGGACCGGCTCTCCGACCTGATCCGCTCCCACCCCGGCCAGAGCGTGCCGCTCGTCGTCGAACGCGACGGCCGCACCCTCACCCTGCACGCCGACATCGCCACCAACCAGGTCGCCAAGAAGGACTCCCACGGCCGCATCGTCGAGGGCCAGTACGTGAACGCCGGCTTCCTCGGCTTCAGCGCCGCCACCGGCGTCGTCAAGCAGGACTTCGGCGACTCCGTGACCTGGATGGGCGACCGCATCGGCGACGCCGTCGACTCCCTCGCCGCCCTGCCCGGCAAGGTCCCCGCCCTGTGGGACGCCGCCTTCGGCGACGGGCCCCGCGACGCCGACTCCCCGATGGGCGTGGTCGGCGCCGCCCGGGTCGGCGGCGAGATCGCCACCCTCGACATACCGCCCACCCAGCAGCTCGCCATGTTCGTCATGCTGGTCGCCGGCTTCAACCTCTCCCTGTTCCTCTTCAACATGCTCCCGCTGCTGCCGCTCGACGGCGGTCACATCGCGGGCGCGCTCTGGGAGTCGCTGCGCAGGAACACCGCCCGCCTGCTGCGCCGCCCCGACCCGGGCCCCTTCGACGTGGCCAAGCTCATGCCCGTCGCCTACGTGGTCGCCGGGGTCTTCATCTGCTTCACCCTGCTCGTCCTGGTGGCGGATGTCGTCAACCCGGTACGCATCACCTGACCGGTGCCGGACGCCGGGGCGCGTCACCCGATCCGGGGAGCATGTCCCCCGGAAGGGGTGTTCACGCCCGGCGCCCGGCAGGTCGACGCCATCGGGTGGACCGGCCGCACACCATGTGCCCGGCGTTCACGTCGGTGCCGTAATCTCAAAGCCGGAGCCCGCCGCTGAACGGGACCGCACCTTGATCCACGACTTGGGGTTGCACAGCAGATGACTGCGATTTCTCTCGGCATGCCGTCCGTTCCGACCAAGCTCGCCGAGCGCCGCAAGAGCCGGCAGATCCAGGTCGGCTCCGTGGCAGTGGGCGGTGACGCCCCGGTGTCGGTGCAGTCGATGACGACGACGCGGACGTCGGACATCGGTGCGACGTTGCAGCAGATCGCGGAGTTGACGGCGTCGGGGTGCCAGATCGTGCGGGTGGCGTGTCCGACGCAGGACGACGCGGACGCGTTGTCGGTGATTGCGCGGAAGTCGCAGATCCCGGTGATCGCGGACATTCATTTCCAGCCGAAGTACGTGTTCGCCGCGATCGAGGCGGGGTGTGCGGCGGTGCGGGTGAACCCGGGGAACATCAAGAAGTTCGACGACCAGGTGCGGGAGATCTCCAAGGCGGCCCGGGACCACGGCACCCCGATCCGGATCGGGGTGAACGCGGGCTCGCTGGACCAGCGGCTGATGCGGAAGTACGGGAAGGCGACGCCGGAGGCGCTGGTGGAGTCGGCGCTGTGGGAGGCGTCGCTCTTCGAGGAGCACGGTTTCCGGGACATCAAGATCTCGGTGAAGCACAACGACCCGGTCGTGATGGTCGAGGCGTACCGGCAGCTCGCGGAGCAGTGCGACTACCCGCTCCACCTGGGTGTGACGGAGGCGGGCCCTGCTTTTCAGGGGACGATCAAGTCGGCGGTGGCCTTCGGCGCGCTGCTCTCGCGGGGGATCGGGGACACGATCCGGGTGTCGCTGTCGGCGCCTCCGGTGGAGGAGATCAAGGTCGGCATCCAGATCCTGGAGTCGCTGAACCTGCGCCAGCGCGGGCTGGAGATCGTGTCGTGCCCGTCGTGCGGGCGGGCGCAGGTGGACGTGTACAAGCTGGCGGAGGAGGTCACCGCCGGTCTGACCGGGATGGACGTGCCGCTGCGGGTCGCGGTGATGGGCTGTGTCGTCAACGGTCCGGGCGAGGCCCGTGAGGCCGACCTCGGTGTGGCCTCGGGCAACGGCAAGGGGCAGATCTTCGTGAAGGGCGAGGTCATCAAGACCGTCCCCGAGTCGAAGATCGTGGAGACGCTGATCGAAGAGGCCATGAAGATCGCCGAGAGGATGGAGCAGGAGGGCGTCGCCTCCGGCGAACCCTCCGTCTCGGTGGCCGGCTGAACCACCCGCCCGTGGCCGGCCGGCGCACGCGTCCGTGGCCGGCCGGCGCACCTGCCCGTGGTCGGCCGACTCACCTGTCCGTGGCCGACTGACGCACCTGTCCGTGGCCGGTCGGCATACGGTCCGTCGTCGGCCGGCGCGGTCGTGGAGCCGCGTCGTCCCCGGGGGCGGCGCGGCACAAATTCGGCGGGTACAGTGCGGGAACCAGCAGATCTCAGGTGAGGCCCCGCACGTGTTGACGCAGACCACCTCCCGCGTGCTCGAACCGGGCGATCTGGACGCCGCGCTGGCCGTCCTCGACCGCGAACCGGTCGCCAACGCCTTCGTCACGGCCCGTGTGCAGATCGCCGGACTCGACCCCTGGCGCCTCGGCGGCGAGATGTGGGGCTGGTACGAGGACGGCATGCTGACCTCGCTGTGCTACGCGGGCGCCAACCTCGTCCCCATCTGCGCCGGCCCCCGCGCCGTCCGCGCCTTCGCCGACCGCGCCCGGCGGGCCGGCCGCCGCTGCTCCTCGATCGTCGGCCCCGCCGAACCCACCGCCCTGCTCTGGCGCCTGCTCGAACCGGGCTGGGGCCCCGCCCGCGACGTCCGCGCCCACCAGCCCCTCATGGTCACCGACCACCTCTCCCTCGACGTCACCCCCGACCCCTACGTCCGCCGCGTCCGCAAGGACGAGATGGAGCGGATCATGCCCGCCTGCGTGGCGATGTTCACCGAGGAGGTCGGCATCTCCCCGCTGGCCGGCGACGGCGGCCTCCTCTACCAGGCCCGCGTCGCCGAACTCGTCGGCTCCGGCCGCTCCTTCGCCCGCTTCGACGCCGACGGCAGGGTCGTCTTCAAGGCCGAGATCGGCGCCGCCACCGACCGCGCCTGCCAGATCCAGGGCGTCTGGGTCGCCCCCGAGTACCGCGGCCAGGGCCTCGCCGCCCCCGGCATGGCCGCCGTCCTGCGCTACGCCCTCGCCGACGTCGCCCCCGTCGCCAGCCTCTACGTCAACGACTTCAACACCGCGGCCCGGCGGACCTACCTCCGGGTGGGGTTCCAGGAGGTCGGCGCGTTCATGAGCGTGCTGTTCTGAACGCCCCCGGGAGCGCGGTGCCGGAAGCCCCCGGGGCGGTGTGCCTGCCCTGCCGCGCGCCTGCCGGGCGGACGCGCGGGTAGGCTCCCCGCCATGGACGTCGTCATCGGCCCGCTGGACCTCTCCGCCCACGTCGACGAGGCCCTGGCCGTGCAGGCGGCGGCCTTCGGACTCGGCCCCGACGAGGTCGCCGTCCGCCGCCAGATCGTCCTGCGGCACATGACCCACCGCGGGGCCAGAGCCCTCGGGGCCACCCTCGGCGGCACCCTCGTCGGCTTCGTCTACGGCATGCCCAACGACCGCGCCCACTGGTGGTCCACCGTCGTCGAGCCCTACCTGCGCGCCGAGGGCAACGCCGGCTGGCTCGACGACTCCTTCGTCATCACCGAGCTGCACGTCCACCCCGACCACCAGAACCGGGGCACGGGCCGCGCCCTCATCACCGCCCTCACCGCCGGTGCCGCCGAGCCCCGCTCGATCCTCTCCGCGATCGACACCGAGAGCCCCGCCCGCGGCCTCTACCGCTCCCTCGGCTACCGCGACCTCGCCCGCCGGGTCCACTTCCCCAGCGCTCCCAAGCCCTACGCCGTCATGGGCGCCCCCCTGCCCCTGCGCGGGCATTAACCGATTTCCGCCGGGATGGGCCGCCCGGCTAACCTCCTAGCCACCACCTCCCCGCCCCTCGGCCTCGCCCGAGCGGGGGGACCCCCATCCGCAGGAGATACGAGAACCATGGCCAACGCACCGGTCCAGCGCATGTCCCAGTTGATGGCGAAGACGTTGCGCGACGACCCGGCGGACGCCGAGGTCCTCAGCCACAAGCTGCTGGTCCGCGCCGGATACGTGCGCCGCACCGCCGCGGGCATCTGGAGCTGGCTGCCCCTCGGCAAGAAGGTCCTCGCCAACGTCGAGCGGATCGTCCGCGAGGAGATGGACGCCATCGGCGCCCAGGAAGTGCTCCTCCCCGCCCTGCTGCCCCGCGAGCCCTACGACGCCACCGGCCGCTGGGACGAGTACGGCCCCGAGCTCTTCCGCCTCCAGGACCGCAAGGGCGGCGACTACCTGCTCGGCCCCACCCACGAGGAGATCTTCACCCTGCTGGTGAAGGACCAGGCGTCCTCCTACAAGGACCTGCCGGTCATCCTCTACCAGATCCAGTCCAAGTACCGGGATGAGGCCCGCCCCCGCGCCGGCATCCTGCGCGGCCGTGAGTTCCTCATGAAGGACTCCTACTCCTTCGACGTCAGCGACGAGGGCCTCGGCGAGTCCTACGCCCTGCACCGCCAGGCATACCAGCGGATCTTCGAGCGCCTCGGCCTCGACTACCGCATCTGCGCGGCCACCGCCGGCGCCATGGGCGGCTCCAAGTCCGAGGAGTTCCTCGCCCCCGCCGAGGCCGGCGAGGACACCTTCGCCGACTGCCCGAACTGCGACTTCGCCGCCAACACCGAGGCCGTCGGCTTCGCCCTGAGCCCCGTGGACGCCGAGGGCGTGCCCGCCGCCGAGGAGATCCCCACCCCGGACACCCCGACCATCGAGACGCTCGCCGCCTCCCTCGGCGTCCCGGCCTCCGCCACGCTGAAGAACCTGCTGGTCAAGGTCGACGGCGAGATCGTCGCCGTGGGCGTCCCCGGCGACCGCGAGGTCGACATGGGCAAGGTCGAGGCCCACTTCGCCCCGGCCTCCGTCGAACTGGTCACCGCGGAGGACTTCACCGGCCGCCCCGACCTCGTCCGCGGCTACGTCGGCCCGCAGGGACTGGAGAAGGTCCGCTACGTCGCCGACCCCCGCGTGGCCCCCGGCACCGCCTGGATCACGGGCGCCAACAAGGAGCACACGCACGCCAAGAACGTCGTGTCCGGCCGCGACTTCGAGGTCGACGAGTACATCGACGTCGTCGTCGTCCAGGAAGGAGACCCGTGCCCCCGCTGCGGCACCGGCCTCGTCCTGGACCGCGCCATCGAGATCGGCCACATCTTCCAGCTCGGCCGCAAGTACGCCGACGCGCTCAAGCTGGACGTCCTCGGCCAGAACGGCAAGCCGGTCCGCGTGACCATGGGCTCCTACGGCATCGGCGTCTCCCGCGCCGTCGCCGCCCTCGCCGAGCAGCACGCCGACGACAAGGGCCTCGTCTGGTCCAAGGAGGTCGCCCCCGCCGACGTCCACGTCGTCGCCGCCGGCAAGGCCCTCCAGACCGAGCTGGCCCTCGACGTCTCCGGCAAGCTGGCCGCCGCCGGGGTCCGCGTCCTCGTCGACGACCGCGCCGGTGTCTCCCCGGGCGTCAAGTTCACCGACGCCGAGCTGATCGGCGTGCCCCAGATCCTGGTCGCCGGCCGCCGCTCCGCCGAGGGCGTCGTCGAACTCAAGGACCGCCGCACCGGCGAGCGCGAGGAACTCACCGTCGACGAGGCCATCGCCCGCCTCACCGCCTGACCCGCCGGGGCGCCGTCACCGGCGCCCCCGCACGGGCCGGCCCTCTCGCCGGACACGCCCGTCGCCGTCGCGGGGAGCGCTGCGGCGGGCCGTCGGCTGCTCGGGCGTGTCGGGGGACACGCGCGGGAGCGGTGGGTGTCGGCCGTCCGGCGCGTGACACGCCCGTCCGCGCGTGCCGTCGGCACGATGGCCGTCCGCGGGGCGGCCGGGCGTGTCGGGGCGCCCCGGTGCCGGCCCTTCGCCTGGTGCAGTCCTCCCGGGGCGCTACAGCCGCGCCGTCACCCAGGCCCCTACAGCCACCCCGCGAACTCCAGCAACAGCTCCGCGTCCGCTTTCCGCCCGACACGGTGGGCCCGTACGCCGGATTCGACCGCGCGGAAGAGCGTCCAGCCGCGCAGCCGGTCCTGGTCGACCTCCAGGGACTCCGCGAGCCGCTTCACCCGGCGGCGGGTCGTCGAAGCGCCCGACGGCTGGGCGATGAGGTCCTCGACCCGGTCCCGTACGAGCCGTGCCAGGTCGAAGGCGTGCTCGCCCACCACCGGGTCCGGCCCCACGGCGAGCCAGGGCACGCGGTCCCCGGCGAGGACCTTGCTCTGCCGGAACGTGCCGTGCAGCAGCCGCTGTTCGGGCGGCTCGGCGAGCAGTTCCCCGCGCGCGGCGAGGGCCGCGTCGATGAGGGGCGCCGCCTCCGGGAGGTCCGCCGCGCCCGCGCGCATCGCCTCCGCCTGCCGTCCGGTGCGCCCGGCGACGGTCTCGAAGGGATGGCCGCCCGGCGGCTCCACCCACAGCCGCCGCAGTGTGCCCGCGGCCTCCAGCAGCGCCTTCGCCTCCGCCAGCGACCGTACCGACACGTCGGGATGCAGCCGTTCCAGCAGCAGGACGCCCTCCTCGGGGGCGGGGCCGTCGTCCTCCAGGAGACGGACGGCGCCGAGCCCGTTCCAGTGGGCGAGCGCGGCCCGCTCGCTCTCCGGACGCGCCCGGGGCGGCGCCAGCTTGAGCACCGCGGGAACCCCGCCCGCCGTCCGCACCAGCACGACGAGGCTGCCGCGCCCGCCGGGCACCTGCACCCGCTCGACCGTCAGCCCGTGCCGCTCCACGGCCCGCCGCGCCGTGTCGGCCAGACCGGCCAGCCACGCGTCGCCCTGCGGAGCCGTCTCACCGAGCGCCCTCACCAGACGCCGCGGCGGTTCGAAAGCCATGCGCGAGCCGTTCCCTTCCCGTACGGGTCGCCCGTACGTGTCACTGCGTCGGAGTCACCGACGGCGACGCCGGGGCGGACGGCGCACCGGCCCGTTCGGCGAGGCCAGGGAAGGCTACGCTGCCGCCGCGCCAGCGCACCGCCCGGACCGCCGCCTCCCGCAGCGCCCCGGCCGCCGTGGCCCGCCGGGCGCCGTCGGCCGCCCGCACCAGGTCCGAGTAGACCCCGGCGACCCGGTCCTCCAGCTCGGCCGCCAGCCGCACCGCGCCCGCCGCGTCCCGCACCGGGAAGGGCAGCGCGTACCCGGCCGCCGCGGCGACCGGACGGGCGCCCAGGTCGCGGACCTCACGGGCCAGCGCGTCCCGCCGCGCCCGGTGGGCGTCGTACGCCGCACGGGCCTCGGCACGCCGGCCCTCCCCGATCCGGCCGCCGACCACGCCGTAGCCGTACACGGCCGCGTGCTCGGCGGCCAGTGCCGCCTGGAGGGCCTCCAGACGCCCGTCCTCCGACTCGCTCACCCGTCACCCTCCGTCAGCAGGTACACGTGGGCCGCTCCGGCGGCGGCCACCGAGGCCAGCAGCCGGGCCAGTTCGCCCGGTACGTCCAGGAGCGCCGCGGTCCGCCGGTCGGCGAGCCGCCGTTCGGCGCCGGCCAGCGCCGTGAGGGCGCCCTTCTCGTCCGCCGGGACGGCAGGGGAGGTGTCCTCCTGCGGCCCGGCGGCGCGTGCCGAGACCGACGGGGAGGCCGGCGCGGAGGCCGTCCGCGAGGCGGAGGGCGAGGCCGTCCCGGGGCCCGCGAACGCCGCCGCGTGCCGCACCGTCTCCTCCCGCAGCGGCCCCAGCCGCCCGGCGAGCCCCGGATGCGCGGCGATCACCGCGTCGTACCGGGCGGCCAGCGCCTCGCTGTCGGCCGCCGCCCGGGTACGGGCCCGCGCGGCGGCCGACGGGCCCGCGGACCCGGAGTCCGGGGAACCGGTACAGCCGGCGAGCAGCGCGACCCCGGCCGCCGAGGCGAGCAGGCTCCTTCTGCGCGGCCCCGAGGGCAGGCGCGGCGATGAGGGCAACGGCACGGCAGACGTCCTCGGCAGGCTCGTACGGAAGCGGCGGATGAGCGACGGGCGGGCGACGGGAAGCGGCCGGTGACATGACGCGCGGCCCACTCGTGATCACGTTACCCGTGCCCGTGCCCGGTGCCTCTCATCGGCACCGCCGCTCCCGGGTGGACGGCAACACCCTCCGGGACCGGATACCCTTTGACCAGAGACGCGACCCGCCCCACAACAGCAGACGCTGCCGAGGAGTCACCCGGATGAGCACCACCCAGAGCGAGAGGCTGCGAGCACTTCTGGAGCCGCTCGTCGGCTCCCAGGGGCTGGACCTCGAAGAGATCGCGGTGGACTCCGTCGGACGCAAGCGTGTGCTGCGTGTCGTCGTCGACTCCGACACCGGAGCGGACCTGGACCGGATCGCCGATGTGAGCCGCGCGCTCTCGGCGAAGCTCGACGAGACGAACGCGATGGGCGAGGGCGAGTACACCCTGGAGGTCGGCACCCCCGGCGCGGAGCGTGCCCTGACCGAGCACCGTCACTACGTCCGGGCCACCGGCCGGCTGGTGCGCTTCCAGACGCACGAGGACGGCGAGCTGGTCGCCCGCGTCCTCGCCGTGGACGAGGAAGGGCTCGACCTGGAGGTGCCCGGGGTGAAGGGCCGCAAGGCCACCACGCGCAGACTCCCCTTCGGCGACATCGCCAAGGCGCGCGTCCAGGTCGAGTTCAACCGCAAGAGCACCGAGAACGACTCCGCCGGCGACGGCGACGACATGACGGAAGAGGAGGCGTAGCCGTGGACATCGACATGAGTGCCCTGCGGGGCCTGGTGCGGGAGAAGGAGATCTCCTTCGACCTGCTGGTCGAGGCGATCGAGTCGGCCCTCCTCATCGCCTACCACCGCACCGAGGGAAGCCGCCGGCACGCGCGCGTACGGCTCGACCGCGAGAGCGGGCACGTGACCGTGTGGGCGAAGGAGGACCCCGAGGACCTCGAAGAGGGCCAGGAGGCGCGGGAGTTCGACGACACGCCGTCCGACTTCGGGCGGATCGCCGCCAGCACCGCCAAGCAGGTCATCCTCCAGCGGCTGCGCGACGCCGAGGACGACGCGACGCTCGGCGAGTACGCCGGCCGCGAGGGCGACATCGTCACGGGCGTGGTCCAGCAGGGCCGCGACCCGAAGAACGTGCTTGTCGACATCGGCAAGCTGGAGGCCATCCTGCCGGTGCAGGAGCAGGTGCCCGGCGAGACCTACCCGCACGGCATGCGGCTGCGCAGCTACGTGGTCCGCGTGGCCAAGGGCGTGCGCGGCCCCTCGGTGACGCTCTCGCGCACCCACCCGAACCTGGTGAAGAAGCTCTTCGCGCTGGAGGTGCCGGAGATCGCCGACGGGTCCGTCGAGATCGCCGCGATCGCCCGCGAGGCCGGCCACCGCACGAAGATCGCCGTACACTCCAACCGTTCCGGGCTCAACGCCAAGGGCGCCTGCATCGGCCCCATGGGCGGCCGGGTGCGCAACGTGATGGGCGAGCTGAACGGCGAGAAGATCGACATCGTCGACTGGTCCGACGACCCGGCCGAGATGGTGGCCAACGCCCTCTCCCCGGCCCGGGTCTCCAGGGTCGACGTGGTGGACCTGGCGGCCCGTTCCGCCCGCGTCACCGTGCCCGACTACCAACTGTCGCTGGCGATCGGCAAGGAGGGCCAGAACGCCCGCCTGGCGGCCCGGCTGACCGGCTGGCGCATCGACATCCGGCCGGACACGGAGCAGCCCGCCGAGTAGCACGTACCCGGACGTTCCGGGCGTGCGGGAAGAGATCCAGACCGCGTGTGGTGGAGATCACGACAGGTTCGCACGCGGCAACTGTTCGATTCTTGCCCCATAAGGGTGAGGTCGGTCCGGGGAGGTAGACTGAGCTGTGTCTGGCCCGACACGTGCCCGAGCCTGCCCTGAGCGCACCTGCGTGGGGTGCCGGGAGCGAGCGGCCAAGAACGAGCTGCTGCGCATCGTGGCGGTCGAGGGCGACTGCGTCCCCGATCCTCGCGGTACGCTGCCCGGTCGGGGTGCGTACGTGCATCCCGTCCCGTTCTGCCTCGACCAGGCACTGCGCCGCAGGGCGTTTCCGAGGGCGTTGCGCGCCCCGGGCCCGCTCGACGTAAAGGCGTTGCGCCACCACGTCGAGCAGGCGCAAGGTTGCTGAGAGCGACATGGTAAGGAAAGACGTGCCGCGCGGAAGCCTCCGCACGGCTCTGGTACCTCGCGAGTCGAAAGCAGGTCGAGATTGCGATGAGCACTCGATGAGTACGCGATGAGTACGCCCATGAACTAGCGACGGTCCGGACGCAACCCGGACCTCAGAGGAGCGAAGTGGCTAAGGTCCGGGTCTACGAACTCGCCAAGGAGTTCGGCGTGGAGAGCAAGGTCGTCATGGCCAAGCTCCAGGAACTCGGTGAATTCGTCCGTTCGGCGTCTTCGACCATCGAAGCGCCCGTAGTACGCAAGCTGACAGACGCCTTCCAGGGCGGTGGCAACGGCAGGTCCGCCAAGCCCGCCCCGCGCAAGGCCGCCCCCAAGCCCGGCGCACCCGCCCCGGCGCCCGCCCGCACGGCCAAGGCCGCTGCCCCGCGTCCGGCCGCGCCCAAGCCGCCGGCCGCCCAGCAGCCCGCGGCTCCGGCCGCGCCGGCCGCCGGCACGCGTCCGACGCCGGGTCCGCGTCCGGCCCCCCGTCCGGCTCCGGCCGCGCCGGAGTTCACCGCGCCGCC
>NZ_JAGPNL010000015.1 GCF_018069565.1 Streptomyces tagetis
TGTCGGGGTATCAACATATCTGGCGTTGACTTTTGGCACGCTGTTGAGTTCTCAAGGAACGGACGCTTCCTTTGTACTCACCCGAGACACTGTCTCCGGCTTTCCTCCGGGCGCTTTCCCTTCAGTCTTGCGTTTCCGACTCTATCAGATCTTCCCGACCCGATTTCCTCGGTGCTTTCCAGGTTCCCGCTTTCGCGTTTCCCTTTCCGGCGGACCCGACTTTAGCAGAGATTCTGCGCCGGGATTTCCCGCCCCTCGGACTCGACTCCGAGCCACGCAGTGGCCGGGTGTCCGTCGGAGCGGAGCTGTAAACGTACTGGAGCGGGTCGCCCCGATGCAAATCGAGGCGACCCGCTCCAGGTTCGCGCAGGCCGGAGCCCGACGGCGCGTCAGACCTCCACGACCACAGGGAGGATCATCGGCCGGCGCCGGTAGCGGTCGGAGACCCACTTGCCCAGCGTGCGGCGCACGAGCTGCTGGAGCTGGTGCGGTTCGACGACGCCGTCCTGGGCCGAGCGCTCCAGCACTTCCGTGATCTTGGGGAGCACGTCGGTGAAGGCGGAGTCCTCGATGCCGGAGCCGCGGGCGTGGACGTGCGGTCCCCCCGTGATCTTTCCGGTGGAGGAGTCGATGACGACGAAGACCGAGATGATGCCCTCGTCGCCGAGGATCTTGCGGTCCTTGAGGGCCGGCTCGCCCACGTCGCCGACGGAGAGGCCGTCGACGTAGACGTATCCCGCCTGGACCTTGCCCGTGATCTTCGCCTTGCCCTCGACGAGGTCGACGACGACGCCGTCCTCGGCGATGACGATGCGGTCGTGCGGGACGCCGGTCATGGCGCCCAGTTCGGCGTTGGCCCGCAGGTGGCGCCATTCGCCGTGGACCGGCATCAGGTTCTTCGGCCGGCAGATGTTGTAGAAGTACAGCAGCTCGCCGGCGGAGGCGTGGCCCGAGACGTGGACCTTGGCGTTGCCCTTGTGGACGACGTTGGCGCCCCAGCGGGTCAGGCCGTTGATGACGCGGTAGACCGCGTTCTCGTTGCCGGGGATGAGGGACGAGGCCAGGATCACCGTGTCGCCGTCGACGATGCGGATCTGGTGGTCCCGGTTGGCCATGCGGGAGAGCGCGGCCATCGGTTCGCCCTGCGAGCCGGTGCAGACCAGGACGACCTCGCTGTCCGGCAGGTCGTCGAGGGTCTTGACGTCGACGACCAGGCCCGGCGGCACCTTCAGGTACCCGAGGTCCCGGGCGATGCCCATGTTGCGGACCATCGAGCGGCCGACGAAGGCGACCCGGCGGCCGTACTCGTAGGCGGCGTCCAGGATCTGCTGGATGCGGTGGACGTGGCTGGCGAAGCTGGCCACGATGATCCGCTTGCCGGCGCCGGCGAAGACCTGGCGCAGCACGTTGGAGATGTCCCGCTCGTGCGCGGTGAAGCCGGGGACCTCGGCGTTGGTGGAGTCGCTGAGCAGGAGGTCGATGCCCTCCTCGCTCAGCCGCGCGAACGCGTGCAGGTCGGTGAGGCGGTTGTCCAGCGGGAGCTGGTCCATCTTGAAGTCGCCGGTGTGCACGACCATGCCCGCCGGGGTGCGGATGGCGACGGCCAGCGCGTCCGGGATGGAGTGGTTGACCGCGATGAACTCGCAGTCGAAGGGGCCGATGCGTTCACGGTTCCCCTCCGCCACCTCCAGGGTGTACGGGCGGATGCGGTGCTCCTGGAGCTTCGCCTCGATGAGCGCGAGGGTCAGCTTCGAGCCGATCAGCGGGATGTCCGGCTTCTCGCGCAGGAGATAGGGGACACCGCCGATGTGGTCCTCGTGACCGTGGGTGAGGACGATGCCCTCGATGTCGTCGAGGCGGTCACGGATGGACGTGAAGTCCGGCAGGATCAGGTCGATTCCGGGCTGCTCCTCCTCGGGGAAGAGCACTCCGCAGTCGACGATCAGCAGACGGCCGCCGTATTCGAAGACCGTCATGTTGCGGCCGATCTCGCCGAGGCCGCCGAGTGGGGTGACCCGCAGGCCGCCTTCGGTGAGCGGCGGCGGCGGGCCCAGTTCGGGATGCGGATGACTCAAAAGACTCTCCTCACCACACACGCCACGTACCGGTGGGGCACGTGGCGCGCGTGACGTTCGTGCAGATGCAGGGGTCCGATGGGACGCAGGTACCGGTGACCTGCCTGTTCAGTTGTGGGGCCGGGAAGCCGGCCGGTCGTGCGGATGGTGCGAAGTCTGTGGTCAGAGCTGTACCCCGCCGGCGACAAGATCGATCTTGAGCTGTTCGGTCTCCTCCGGCGTGAGCCCGACCATCGGCGCGCGCAGCGGACCGGCGGGCAGCCCCAGCAGGGCGAGCGCGGCCTTGGTGGTCATGACGCCCTGCGTGCGGAACATGCCGGTGAAGACCGGCAGCAGCTTCTGGTGGATCTCCAGTGCCTTCTGTACGTCACCGGCGACGTGCGCGTCCACCATGGCGCGCAGTTCCGGGGTGACGACGTGGCCGACGACGGAGACGAAGCCGATCGCGCCCACGGAGAGCAGCGGCAGGTTCAGCATGTCGTCGCCGGAGTACCAGGCGAGGCCGGAGCGGGCGATGGCCCAGCTCGCGCGGCCCAGGTCGCCCTTGGCGTCCTTGTTGGCGACGATGCGCGGGTGCTCGGCCAGCCGGACCAGCGTCTCGGTGTTGATGGGGACGCCGCTGCGGCCGGGGATGTCGTAGAGCATCACGGGCAGGCCGGCGGAGTCGGCGATGGCCGTGAAGTGCAGGTACAAACCCTCTTGCGGGGGCTTGTTGTAGTACGGGGTGACGACCAGCAGGCCGTGTGCGCCGGCGTTCTCGGCGGCGCGGGCCAGTTCGACGCTGTGCTGGGTGTTGTTCGTGCCGACTCCGGCCACGACGTGCGCCCGGTCTCCCACCGCCTCCACGACGGCCCGTACGAGGTCGGCCTTCTCCGCGTCGCTGGTGGTCGGGGACTCGCCGGTGGTGCCGTTGACGATCAGGCCGTCGTTGCCTGCGTCGACCAGATGGGCGGCGAGCCGCTGCGCGCCGTCGAGGTCGAGTGCGCCGTCCGCCGTGAAGGGCGTGACCATGGCGGTGAGGACCCGCCCGAAGGGGGTCTGCGGAGTGGAGGTCGGAGCCATGGGTTACACGCTACTCGTTGCTCAGGGCGAGGTCTGCCCTCGGGGGATGTGGCGGGTTGGTCTCAGGGTGGAGCCCGGCACTGCCTGCTCGGGGGTTCAAGCAGTGCCGGGTCCCTTTGATCAGGCTAGATGAACTTCTCTAAATGCCGCAATACGGACACCTCGCACGGCTGATACGCACATGTGTGCCCGGCCGGCGAAGCCGCGGGTCAGGGCGCGATCCGCCCGTTGGCGTTGAACGCCGCGTGGGTGAGCGGCATCAGCCGGGCCCACTCGGCCTCCATGCGCTCGCCGACCATCTCGATCTCGCGCTGCGGGAACGAGGGGACCTGGGCCAGCTCGTGCTGGGTGCGCAGGCCGAGGAAGTGCATGAGCGAGCGCGCGTTGCAGGTGGCGTACATCGAGGAGTACAGGCCGACCGGGAGCACCGAGCGGGCGACCTCGCGGGCGACGCCGCCGGCGAGCATCGTCCGGTAGGTCCGGTACGCCTGGAGGTACGACTCCTCCATCGACCGGCTCACCAGCTCGTGCTGCTCGGCGGTGCCCTCGACGAAGACGTACTTGCCGGGGCGGCCCTGCTGGACCAGCTTGCGCGAGGTGTCCGGCACGTAGAAGACCGGCTGGAGCTCGCGGTAGCGGCCGGACTCCTCGTTGTAGGACCAGCCGACGCGGTGCCGCATGAACTCGCGGAAGACGAAGATCGGGGCACTGATGAGGAAGGTCATCGAGTTGTGCTCGAAGGGGCTGCCGTGCCGGTCCCGCATGAGGTAGTTGATCAGGCCCTTGGAGCGCTCGGGGTCCTTGTCCAGCTCGGCCAGGGACTGCTCTCCGAGGGTCGAGACGCGGGCGGCGAACAGGACGTCGGAGTCGGTCGCGCTGTTCTTGACCAGCTCGACGGTGACGTCGCTGCGAAGGTCGATCTTGAAATCGTCGGGGGGCGTGTCGGTCACGGGTGCGGGGCCTTCCCATCTGGTCGCTTGGGACTGCCACTCTACGGGCCGCGGAAAGGGGCGTTCACGCGCGTGCCGCGATGAAGCCGGTGAAACCGGGCACTTTCCACGACGCTCGTTCGTTTGTGTCAGTGACAGTGATTCGCTCGATTCGCTCGATTTCCCGGAAGGGAGACGCACCGATGCTCCGCCGGCGCGAACCGGTCCCCTTCGCCTTCGTGGCCGAAGCCGACAGGTTCCGCAGCAATGTCACTCCCCCGCCGCGTGAGCGGCCCTCCGCCGGCCAGTTGGCCGGGCGCTGGCTGCTGGGCCTGACCGTCGTGGCCGGACTCGTGGGGTCCCTGGTGATCGGGATGCCCGCACTCTCCGCCGACCAGCCCTCGCCGCGGCACCAGCAGACACAGGCGACCGACGGCCGCTGATCCGGCACCCGGCCGGTCCTCACTCCATCCGGGGCCCCGGGTGGTGACCCGGTACGCAGGTCGATAACCTCACCGGGCACAGCCCACGCCATGGAACGAGTGAGGACCAGCCGTGCCCCTGCCCTTCCTGACGGCCGATCGCGCTTTCGACGCGGCCGACGACGTCGCGCTGCCGTACGACGACCGCGACCACTGGCGCCGGCCCTACCGGCCGGGGCCGTGGCGGGTCGGCGCGGCGGCGCTGATGCTGTTGCTCGCCTCGTTCGTGCTCTTCGCCGCGGTCATCATCGGGGCGACGGGCACCCTCTCCTCCGCCGGGGTCGTCTTCGGCCTGGCGGCCGTGGTGATCGCGGGCGCGCTGCGGCTGCTGCGCATGGGCGCCTGGGTGAGCGCGAACGGGGTGCGCCAGGTCGGCTTCCTCACCACCCGCACGCTCAACTGGCAGCAGGTCGCCAGCGTCCGCACGGTGCAGCAGCCGGTGCGCTGGCTGGGGCTGCCGCGGACGGTGCAGGGCCAGGCCCTGCTGCTGGTGAGGCAGGGCCGGTCGGCAGACCCGACGCAGCCGCTGATGACCACGCACAACGCCGACTTCCTCCAGCGGGAGGACGCCTTCGACCGGGCCGCCGACGCCGTGGAGGCGTGGGCCGACGAGTACCGGCGGGGCTGAGCACGCACAGCGTCCCGGTGGCCCGGTCCCGCGCAGGCGGGGCCGGGCCACCGGTCGTTCTCCTCGCGGTCAGGCCGCCTCGGCCCGGCGCCCCTGGTGCAGGGCGATGGCGCGCTGCATCGCCTTGCGGGCGCGCGGGGTGTCGCGGGCGTCCTGGTAGGCGACGGCGAGCCGGAACCAGCTCCGCCAGTCCTCGGGGGCGTCCTCGGTCTCGGCCTTGCGCCGGGCGAAGACCTCGTCCGCCGAGTCCCGGTCGATACGGCCGCTCGGGGTGCGCCGCAGCTCGTCGACGGGGAGTCCGCCCTCGGCGTCGAGTTCGGCGGCGAGCTGGTTGGCCCGGCGGACGAACTGGGTGTTCTTCCACAGGAACCACACGCCGATCCCGGGCAGGATCAGCACCGCGACGCCGAAGGTCACGGTCAGCGGTGTGCCGGTGGTGATGAGCAGTACGCCGCGGCTGCCGACCAGGACGAAGTAGAAGACGAGGACGGCGGCCGTGACGGCATAGGTGATCTTCGCGCGCATGGCTGTCAGCGGCTCGTCCCGGTGGTCCGTGCGGTGCCGGTCATGCGTCCAGGTCCAGGAAGTGCTCCAGGCCGATGGTGAGGCCCGGGGCGGCGGGCACCCGGCGGGCGCCGAGCAGGATGCCCGGCATGAAGCTGCTGTGGTGCAGCGAGTCGTGGCGGACGGTGAGGGTCTCGCCCTCGCCGCCGAGCAGGACCTCCTGGTGGGCGAGGAGCCCGCGCAGCCGCACGGCGTGTACCGGGACACCGTCGACGTCCGCGCCGCGGGCGCCCTCCAGGGCGGTGACGGTGGCGTCGGGGGCCGGGGCGCTGCCGGCGCGGCGGCGGGCCTCGGCGATGAGCTGGGCGGTGCGCGTGGCGGTGCCGCTGGGGGCGTCGACCTTGTTCGGGTGGTGCAGCTCGACGACTTCGACGGACTCGAACCAGGGGGCGGCGATCTGCGCGAACTTCATGGTCAGCACGGCGCCGATGGAGAAGTTCGGCGCGATGAGGACGCCCGTTCGCGGGGACTGGGCGAGCCATCCGCGGAGCTGTGCGAGGCGTTCGTCGGTCCAGCCGGTGGTGCCGACGACGGCGTGGATGCCGTGGCGCACGCAGAAGTCGAGGTTGCCCATGACCGAGGCCGGGGTGGTCAGCTCGACGGCGACCTGGGCGCCGGTCTCGGCCAGCGTCTCCAGCTTGTCGCCGCGTCCGAGGGCGGCGACCAGTTCCATGTCCTCGGCGGCCTCCACCGCCCGTACCGCCTCGGAGCCGATACGGCCCTGGGCGCCGAGGACCGCCACGCGCAGCTTGCTCATCTTCTTGGTTCCTTACCGGAGAGTGTTCAGGCGACGGCGTCGTGCAGCCGGGACGCCTGCTTGTCCTTCAGCGGGCCGATGACCGACAGCGAGGGCCGCTGTCCCAGGACGTCCCGGGCGACGGCGCGGACGTCGTCCGGCGTGACCGAGGCTATCCGGGCCAGCATGTCGTCGACGGACATCTGCTCGCCCCAGCACAGTTCGCTCTTGCCGATACGGTTCATCAGCGCGCCCGTGTCCTCCAGTCCGAGGACGGTGGAGCCGCGGAGCTGGCCGACGGCCCGGTCGATCTCCTCGTCGGGCAGTCCGTGCTCGGCGACCCGGTCCAGTTCGTCCCGGCAGATCTTGAGCACGTCGTGCACCTGGGAGGGCCGGCACCCCGCGTAGACGCCGAAGAGCCCGCAGTCGGCGAAGCCGGAGGTGTACGAGTAGACGCTGTAGGCGAGGCCGCGCTTCTCCCGGACCTCCTGGAAGAGGCGGGAGGACATGCCGCCGCCGAGGGCGGCGTTGAGGACGCCGAGGGCCCAGCGGCGCTCGTCGGTGCGGGCGAGGCCGGGCATGCCGAGGATGACGTGGGCCTGCTCGGTCTTGCGGCCGATCACCTCGACGCGGCCGGTGGCGCGGACGCCGCGCCGGCCGGAGCGCGGGGCGATGGGCTCGGCCACCGCGTCCTTGAAGGCGCCGGCCCCCTCGAAGGCGGCGCGGACCTGGCGGACGACCTTGGCGTGGTCGACGTTGCCGGCGCAGGCGACGACCAGGTGGGTCGGGTCGTAGTGCTTGCGGTAGAAGCGGCGGATGCGGTCGGCGGTGAGCGCGTTGACCGTGTCGACGGTGCCGAGGACGGGGCGGCCGAGGGCGCTGTCGCCGAACATGGTGTGCGCGAACAGGTCGTGCACGCAGTCGCCCGGGTCGTCCTCGGTCATGGCGATCTCTTCGAGGATGGCGCCCCGCTCGACGTCGACGTCCTCTTCGCGGATGAGGGAGCCGGTCAGCATGTCGCAGACCACGTCGATGGCGAGCGGCAGGTCGGTGTCGAGCACGCGCGCGTAGTAGCACGTGTACTCCTTGGCCGTGAACGCGTTGATCTCCCCGCCGACGGCGTCGAGGGCGGCGGAGATGTCCAGGGCCGACCGGCGCGAGGTGCCCTTGAAGAGCAGGTGCTCCAGGTAGTGGGTGGCGCCGTTGAGGGCCGGGGTCTCGTCGCGGGAGCCGACGTGCGCCCAGATGCCGAAGGTCGCCGAGCGGACCGAGGGCAGGGTCTCGGTGACGATGCGCAGACCGCCGGGGAGTGTGGTCTTGCGGACGGTGCCGATGCCGTTCTCTCCCTTGATCAGGGTTTGGGTACGGGCGACGGCCCGCGCCTCCGGGGAGGTGCGGGCCGTCGTCCTGGCGCTACGGGACGTCACTTGTCGGTGTCGTCCTTCTTGTCCTCGGCGGACTCGTCCTCGCCCTCGATCACGGGGATCAGGGAGAGCTTGCCGCGGGAGTCGATCTCGGCGATCTCGACCTGGACCTTGTGGCCCACGCCGAGCACGTCCTCGACGTTCTCCACGCGCTTGCCGCCGGCCAGCTTGCGGATCTGCGAGATGTGCAGCAGACCGTCCTTGCCGGGCAGCAGGGAGACGAAGGCGCCGAAGGTCGTGGTCTTGACGACCGTGCCCAGGTACCGCTCGCCGACCTCGGGCATCGTCGGGTTGGCGATGCCGTTGATCGTGGTGCGGGCGGCCTCGGCGGCGGGACCGTCGGCGGCGCCGATGTAGATCGTGCCGTCGTCCTCGATGGTGATCTCGGCGCCGGTGTCCTCCTGGATCTGGTTGATCATCTTGCCCTTGGGGCCGATGACCTCGCCGATCTTGTCGACCGGGATCTTCACGGTGATGATCCGCGGCGCGTTGGGGGACATCTCGTCCGGCGTGTCGATCGCTTCCATCATCACGTCGAGGATGTGGAGGCGGGCGTCGCGGGCCTGCTTGAGGGCGGCGGCCAGGACGGAGGCGGGGATGCCGTCCAGCTTGGTGTCGAGCTGGAGGGCGGTGACGAACTCCTTGGTGCCGGCGACCTTGAAGTCCATGTCGCCGAAGGCGTCCTCGGCACCGAGGATGTCGGTCAGGGTGACGTAGTGCGTCTCGCCGTCGATCTCCTGGGAGATCAGGCCCATGGCGATGCCGGCGACCGGGGCCTTGAGGGGCACACCGGCGTTGAGCAGCGACATGGTGGAGGCGCAGACCGAGCCCATGGAGGTCGAGCCGTTGGAGCTGAGCGCCTCGGAGACCTGGCGGATCGCGTAGGGGAACTCCTCGCGGGTCGGCAGGACCGGGATCAGGGCGCGCTCGGCGAGGGCGCCGTGGCCGATCTCGCGGCGCTTGGGGGAGCCGACGCGGCCGGTCTCGCCGGTGGAGTACGGCGGGAAGTTGTAGTTGTGCATGTAGCGCTTGCGCGTCACCGGGGAAAGGGTGTCGAGCTGCTGCTCCATGCGGAGCATGTTGAGGGTGGTGACGCCCAGGATCTGCGTCTCGCCCCGCTCGAAGAGGGCCGAGCCGTGCACCCGCGGGATGGCCTCGACCTCGGCGGCCAGGGTGCGGATGTCGGTGACACCGCGGCCGTCGATGCGCTTCTTCTCCTTGATGACGCGCTCGCGGACCAGGCTCTTGGTCAGCGAGCGGTACGCGGCGGAGATCTCCTTCTCGCGGCCCTCGAACTCCGGCAGGAGCTTCTCGGCGGCCAGCGCCTTGACGCGGTCCAGCTCCGTCTCGCGCTCCTGCTTGCCGGCGATGGTGAGCGCCTGGGCCAGCTCGGGGCGGACGGCGCCGGTCAGCGCCTCCAGGACGTCGTCCTGGTAGTCCAGGAAGACCGGGAACTCGCCGGTCGGCTTGGCGGCCTTCGCGGCGAGGTCGGCCTGGGCCCGGCAGAGCACCTTGATGAAGGGCTTCGCGGCGTCCAGACCGGCGGCGACGACCTCCTCGGTGGGGGCGTCGGCGCCGCCCTCGACCAGCTTGATGGTCTTCTCGGTGGCCTCGGCCTCGACCATCATGATCGCGACGTCGCCGTCCTCCAGGGTGCGGCCCGCGACCACCATGTCGAAGACGGCGTCCTCGAGCTCGGTGTGGGTCGGGAACGCCACCCACTGGCCGCTGATCAGCGCGACGCGGACGCCGCCGATCGGGCCGGAGAAGGGCAGGCCGGCGAGCTGCGTCGACGCGGAGGCGGCGTTGATCGCCACGACGTCGTACAGGTGGTCGGGGTTGAGCGCCATGATCGTGGCGACGACCTGGATCTCGTTGCGCAGGCCCTTCTTGAAGGAGGGGCGCAGCGGGCGGTCGATCAGGCGGCAGGTGAGGATCGCGTCCTCGGAGGGGCGGCCCTCGCGGCGGAAGAAGCTGCCGGGGATCTTGCCGGCGGCGTACATCCGCTCCTCGACGTCCACCGTGAGGGGGAAGAAGTCGAGCTGGTCCTTGGGGTTCTTGGAGGCGGTGGTGGCCGACAGCACCATGGTGTCGTCGTCCAGGTAGGCCACGGCGGAGCCGGCGGCCTGCCGGGCCAGGCGGCCGGTCTCGAAGCGGATGGTGCGGGTGCCGAAGGCGCCATTGTCGATGACGGCCTCGGTGTAGTGGGTCTCGTTCTCCACTAGTGTTTTCTCCTCGTCTTCGTCCCCGTGCCCGTGTGGCGGGGGGACGGTTGCGGAGAAGCGCTCCGTGCGGTGCGGGCCGGTCTTCGATCGAAGCACCCGGGGTGTGTCCCGGGGGCCACTACCGAGGACCGGCGGCGGCTAGGCGCGCTTCTCCTCGTCTCGTTCGTCCGCGTGGGTCTTCCGCCCGGTCCGGGCGGTGCGCCCCACGCTGTCTCGTACATCGTGTGCTACCAGACTACAAAGCCGCGGTGACACCGCGCACGTACGGCAAAGGGAGCGGCCCCCGAACGATGGGAACCGCTCCCTTCACGGTGTGCTAGCGGGCGCCCGCCGCACCGCGGCGGATGCCGAGGCGGTCGACCAGCGCGCGGAAGCGCTGGATGTCCTTCTTGGCGAGGTACTGCAGCAGCCGGCGGCGCTGGCCGACCAGGATGAGCAGACCACGGCGGGAGTGGTGGTCGTGCTTGTGGGTCTTGAGGTGCTCCGTCAGGTCGGAGATCCGACGGGACAGCAGCGCGACCTGGACCTCGGGGGAGCCGGTGTCGCCCTCCTTGGTACCGAACTCGGTGATGATCTGCTTCTTCACTGCGGCGTCGAGCGACACGCGTACTCCTCAGGTCTGGGAAAGGGCCTTCGAGTGCCCCCGGTCTGCGTCTCGGGGGATCTTCCGTGACTCGGAAGGCGGGGCTCGCCGGGCGCGGCCTCCTGAGGCTCGGGCAGAGACTCGGGGGGTGCGTACACAAACGGCCGTCACACAGCGTACCAGCCTGGAAGGGCCCTTCCGCCGGGAAGGCCGCGTGGATCACCGTCGCAGGTGAACGCGGGGGCGTTCCCCTTTTCTCCCGGTCCCGGGGCGGGGCCGGCCGGTACTGTGAGCGCCGACCGTTTGTACCGGGCGAAAGGACCCCGCCTCCATGGCTGATGTGCCGGACCAGGACCTCAAGGCGCGCAAGGACCGGGAGCGCGACGAGTTGTACGCCCTGGACATCTCGGGTGTCGAGTGGCACTGCGCGCCGGGTACGGAGCAGGAGGAGGAGCGCGTCGAGATCGCGTACCTGCCGGACGGCGCGGTCGCCATGCGGTCCTCCCTCGACCCGGAGACCGTACTGCGGTACACGGAGGCGGAGTGGCGGGCGTTCGTGCTCGGTGCCCGGGACGGGGAGTTCGATCTGGAGCCGGCGCCGCGCCGGCAGGACGGCGCCGCCGCCGAGTGAGACGCGGGCCGCCCGGGACGCGATCGTCCCGGGCGGCCCGGTCCCGCCGGTCTCACCGGCCCTGCCGGCCCCGCCGGCTCGTCAGCTCGTCAGCTCGTCATCGAGCGTACGGACGTGTACACGTCGAAGACGGCGAGGGCCAGCGGAACCAGCGTGAGCAGGACGAACCCCTCGGCGATCTCCAGGAAGCGGCCCCAGAACGGGGTCAGCCCGCTGCGCGAGGCCATCAGGCCGACCGCGGTGACCAGGGCCGCCGCCGCGGCGATGGCCGCCAGCAGCCACACCGTCCGGATGTCGAGGTCGGTCCGGTCGCCCGCCAGGGCCTGCTTCAGCAGGCTGTCCGGCGTGTGGATGGCCAGGCCGAGGCCGAGCGCGACCAGCGAGCCGAGCCCCGCGGCCAGCACGGTGGCGACCTGCGCGGTGTAGCGGAAGAGCTGCGCGCGCATCAGCAGGGCGATGCCGGTGGCCAGGGCCAGCAGCCGCGTCCAGAGCCCGTCGGAGAAGCCGAGCACCAGCGCGGAGCCGACCGCGAGCAGCGAGCAGCCGCCGACCAGGCCGACGAGCAGTTCGTGGCCGCGGCGGGCCTGCGCCTCCACGCGCACGGCGTCCACCGGCTCGTGGGGCTCGGGATCGGCGCCGTACGCGCCCCGCGCGCCGCCGGTGGGCGCCTCGAAGCCGATGGGCAGCCGCGCGAAGCGCAGGGACAGACCCGGCAGGAAGGCCAGGGCGCCGACCGCGACCGGCGCGCACAGCGCGGCGATCTCCGCCGGACCCCAGTCACCCAGGAGCGCCGCGAACGCGGCGACCAGGCCGACGCCCGAGGCGGTCACGAAGGCGACGAACGGGCCGTCGGCGCGCGGCGAGCACAGGGCGAGGACCACCGAGGCCACCAGCACGGCCGCGCAGGCCAGCAGGAACTGGAGCCTGCCCACCCCCTGGCCGTCGGACAGCGACAGCAGGCCGGAACCGGCCACCCCCACGTTGGGCAGCGCGCCGAGGCCGAGCGCGACGGCCGCGGCCCGGTCGTCGTAGACGCGGGCGCGCACGCAGCCGAGGACGACCAGCAGCAGCCCGGCGACGCCGGCGAGGACGCCGGGCAGCCCGTGCATGTCGTGGCGCGGGTCGGCCGTCCAGGCGACGAAGGCGAGCAGCGCGGAGAGGACGCCGCCGGCGGTCAGGCCCGCGGCGCGGGTGAGGTCGCCGCGCCACAGGGAGCGGTCCCGGTTCACCGCGGAGGCGACCGCGTCGGACACGTCGTCGAAGACGGCCGGCGGCAGCGACTCGGAGAACGGGCGCAGCGTGAGGAGTTCGCCGTCGAGGATGCGCTGCGCCGCGAAGGAGCGGGCGCTGTCGAGGACGGTGCCGTCCCGGCGGACGAGGTGGTAACCGACCGGGGCGCCCTCGGCGGCGGTCTGCCGGGCGAGCCGGAGGATCTCGGGATGGACGTCGGCGACCGGGACGTCGTCGGGCAGTGCCACGTCGATCCGGCTGTCCGGCGCGACGATGGTGACCCGGCAGAAGCCGAGCCCCGTCATGGCGCCGGACGGGGCGGCCCGGCCGGGTCCGCCCGGGGCCGTGGCCGCCGTGGAGGCCGTCGTGCTCACCTGCTGCTCCCCCTCGGTGCTGATGCTGTGTCCGCGGCGTGAGGGTCCCGCGCCTGTTTCCCGGTGCCCTGCGGCACGGTGTCGTGCGGGCCGGCGCGGGACCGTCCGGCCGGGCCCGGCGCCGCCGTGCCGCGCCGCACCTCGCGCCTGTCCTCGGTCCGCGGAGTCCGCGTGTGCTCACGCGGACCTCCGGCACCCTACCGCCCGTCGGCCGGCGGTGAGGTCAGTAGGATCACGCGGCGGCCCCCGTCCGCCTGACACGGGGTGGCGGACGGATAACCCCGCGGGTCCGCATGGGGATTGGTGAGCAGTGAGCCAGATCGTCGTGAAGCGTCCGCCCAGGGCGCTGCCACGGGACGTTCCCTCGGGAGAGGTCGTCGTCCAGCCGCCGCCCGAGCTGCCGAAGGGGCGTCAGGAGAGCGTGCTGATGCAGCTCCTGCCGACGCTCGGCATGGGCGGCTCGGTCGTCTTCTTCTTCACCAGCGGACAGCCCTTCATGCGCGTGATGGGCATGGTGATGATCGCCTCGACGATCGTCATGTCGATCGCCATGGTGGTCCGCTTCCGCCGCGGCTCCCAGGGCCAGATCGCCGATCTGCGCCGGGACTACCTGAGCTACCTGGCGCAGACCCGCCGGACCACGCTGGAGACGGCGCGGGCGCAGCGGGACGCGCAGTATTACCTGCACCCCTCGCCCGAGCAGTTGTGGGCGCTGGTCGCCGAGGGCTCCCGGGTGTGGGAACGGCGGCCGGGCGACGAGGACTTCGCGCAGGTCCGGATCGGCCTGGGCCCGCAGGACCTCGCCACGCCGCTGATCGCCCCCGAGACGGGCCCAGTGGACCAGTTGGAGCCGCTCACGGCCGGTGCGATGCAGCGCTTCGTCGCCGTCCACGGCACCCTGGACGATCTGCCGATGGCCGTCTCGCTGCGTGCCTTCTCCCACGTCACGATCGGCGGCGACCCGGACTCCGTCCGTTCCTGCGCCCGCGCGCTGACCTGTTCGCTGGCCGCGCTGCACTCCCCCGAGGACCTGATCGTCGCGGTCGCCGTGGGCCGGGACGCGGGCGGGCACTGGGAGTGGGCCAAGTGGCTGCCGCACGTGCAGCTCCCGGGCGTCGCGGACGGTGCCGGAGCGCGCCGGCTGATCGGCGCCGACCCGCGTGAGCTGGAGGACCTGCTGTCCGCGCGGCTGACCGGGCGGCCCCGCTTCCACCCCAACGCCGCTCCCCTGCCGGACACTCCGCACCTCGTCGTCGTCCTCGACGGGGTCTCGCTCGCGCCGGACTCGCTGCTGGCGACGCCCGAGGGCCTCCAGGGGGTCACCCTGGTCGAACTGGCCGAGGGGGAACCGGCCGGTGCCCGCGGCGACCTGTCGGTCCTCGTCCACCCCCGGTCGCTGCACCTGGAGTCGGCCGACGGATTCGGTTACGAGGGCACGCCCGACGTCCTGTCGTACGAGTCCGCGGAGGCGCTGGCCCGCCAACTGGCGCCGCTGCGCATGGCCTCGGGCGGCGACGACGACGAACCGCTGCTGGCCAACCTGGAGTTCACCGACCTGCTGAACCTGGGCGACGCCGCCTCCGTCGACACCCGGCGCACCTGGCGCACCCGTTCGCAGGCGGAGCGGCTGCGGGTGCCGATCGGCGTCGGCGAGGACGGGCGGCCGGTGATGCTCGACATCAAGGAGGCGGCCCAGGAGGGCATGGGCCCGCACGGACTGTGCGTGGGCGCCACCGGTTCCGGCAAGTCGGAGCTGCTGCGCACGCTGGTGCTCGGCCTCGCGGTCACCCACTCCTCCGAGACGCTCAACTTCGTCCTGGCCGACTTCAAGGGCGGCGCCACCTTCGCGGGCATGGCGCAGATGCCGCACGTGGCGGCCGTGATCACCAACCTGGCCGACGACCTGACCCTCGTCGACCGCATGGGCGACTCCATCCGGGGCGAGCTGAACCGCCGCCAGGAGATGCTGCGCGACGCGGGCAACTACGCCAACATCCACGACTACGAGAAGGCCCGCGCGGCCGGCGCCCCGCTCCAGCCCATCCCGTCGCTGCTGCTGGTCATCGACGAGTTCAGCGAACTCCTCACGGCCAAGCCGGACTTCATCGACATGTTCGTGCAGATCGGCCGCATCGGCCGCTCGCTCGGGGTGCATCTGCTGCTCGCCTCGCAGCGGCTGGAGGAGGGCCGGCTGCGCGGTCTGGAGACCTACCTGTCGTACCGGGTCGGCCTGCGCACCTTCTCGGCGGCCGAGTCGCGGGCGGCGCTGGGCGTGCCGGACGCCTACGAGCTGCCGAACGTCCCCGGGTCCGGGTTCCTGAAGTTCGGCACCGGAGAGATGATCCGCTTCAAGGCCGCGTACGTCTCCGGCGTCTACCGCTCCGGTTCGCGCCGCTCCGGCGCGGGGGACGGGCCGCTGCCGCTGGACCGGCGGCCGGTGCTGTTCACGGCGGCCGAGGTGCCGGTGCGGTACGTGCCGGTGCCGCGGCAGGAGACGGGCGCCGAAGAGGTCGACGACGCGCTGGCCGACACCGTGCTGGACGTCGTCGTGCGCCGGCTGGAGGCCCAGGGACCGGCCGCCCACCAGGTGTGGCTGCCGCCGCTGGACAGCCCGCCGTCGCTGGACGGCCTGCTGCCGGGGCTGACCGCCGTGGAGGGCCGGGGGCTCACCCAGCCCGGGTACGAGGGCGCCGGGCGGCTCGTGGTGCCGGTCGGCATCGTCGACAAGCCGTACGAGCAGCGCCGCGACCCGCTGTGGGTGGACTTCTCCGGCGCCGCCGGGCACATGCAGCTCCTGGGCGGCCCGCAGTCCGGCAAGTCGACGCTGCTGCGCTCGCTGATCTGCTCCTTCGCACTCACCCACACCCCGCACGAAGTGCAGTTCTACGGGCTGGACTTCGGCGGTGGCGGCATGGCCGCGGTGGCCGGGCTGCCGCACGTCGGCGGCGTCGCCTCGCGGCTGGACCCGGAGAAGGTGCGGCGCACCGTCGCCGAGGTCTACGGCGTCCTGACCCGCCGCGAGGAGTACTTCCGGTCGTCGGGCATCTCGTCCATCGCCGAGTTCCGCACCCGGCGGGCGCGGGGCGACATCTCGGTCACCGACCAGCCGTGGGGCGACGTCTTCCTCGTCATCGACGGCTGGGCCAACTTCCGTACCGAGTACGAGGGTCTCGACCAGGTGGTGCACGACATCGCCGCCCGGGGCCTCGGCTACGGCATCCACCTGATCCTGTCCGCCTCCCGTTCCATGGAGGTGCGCTCGGCGCTCAAGGACAGCCTGCTGAACCGGCTGGAGCTGCGGCTCGGCGACACGATGGACTCCGAGCTGGACCGCAAGGTGGCCGCCAACGTCCCGACCGGGGTGCCCGGACGGGGTCTGGCCCCGCAGAAGCTGCACTTCATGGCGGCCGTGCCGCGCATCGACGGCCTGACCTCCGACACCGACCTCGCGGACGCCACCGCCTCGCTCGCGGCCGAGGTGACCCGGCACTGGCAGGCGCCGGGGGCGCCGGCCGTACGGCTGCTGCCGCGCGAGTTCCCGGCGGAGCAGTTGCCGCCGGGCGACCGCTTCCCGAAGCAGGGGGTCGCCTTCGCGCTCGACGAGGACAACCTGGAGCCGGTCTTCGTCGACTTCGACCAGGACCCGTTCTTCCTGGTCTTCGGCGAGAGCGAGTCCGGCAAGTCGAACCTGCTGCGGCTGCTCATCACGCAGTTGACGACGCGGTACCCGGGCGAGGAGTGCAAGCTCTTCGTCGTCGACAACCGGCGGTCCCTGCTGGGCGTCACCCCCGACACCCACCTCGCCGAGTACATCCCCATGTCCAACGCCATGGAGCACCACATGGTGGCCCTGGCCGACCTGATGAAGCGCCGCACGCCGACAGCGGACGTGACGGCGCGTCAGCTCCGGGAGCGGAGCTGGTGGCAGGGCCCGACGGTGTACGTGGTCATCGACGACTTCGACCTCGTCTCCACGTCGAGCGGCAATCCGCTCAGCGGGCTGACGGAACTGCTGCCGTTCGCCCGGGACGTGGGCGTCCGCTTCATCATCGCCCGCTCCTCCGCGGGCGCGAGCCGGGCCTCGTACGAGGCGTTCATGCAGCGCATCAAGGAACTGGGCGCGCAGGGCGTCGTCCTGGCGGGCGACCGCGGCGAGGGCGACGTGCTCGGCGGGGTGCGTCCGCGTCCGATGCCTCCCGGGCGGGGCGTGTTCGTGTCCCGCCGCCGGGGCCGCCCGCTGGTGCAGACGGCGCTCATGCCGGAGGACGGCCTGTGAGGCCCGGGGCCGCCGGGGCGGCCCGTTGACCACGGACGCGCTCCGCGACCGGGCCGGCGCGGGCTGACTCCCGGCGGCACGAACACGCCATGCCACCGCCCGCCGTGGCATGGCGCCGGCCGGTGCACGGGCGTACGCCGTCCGAACTCATCGCCGCCCGGGGATGGCCGAGTTGTTACTGTGGCGGGTGCACGCCAACCAAGTGGACGGGGGCAGGGAGCATGGCGGAGCCGGTGGTGGGACCGTACGGCGCAGGGGCCGGGCAGCCGGTCGGGGTGAGGCTGAATCAGTACCCCGTGGAGCCCGGCGGCTCACCGGGGCCCCTGGGCGGTGGCCCGGCGGATCTCGCGTCCAGCCCCGCGCAGAAGAAGGCGGCGGCCAAGGCCATCAAGGAGCACCTCGAACCGGAGACGCAGAAGGCCGGTGCCACGGCGGACGAGTCGACCGGTGCCGCGGTCAAGGCGTTCGCCCCGAAGGACGGCGAGGGCTGGGTCACCTCCTCGGCGCTGAAGAAGGCGCACAAGACCTGGGGCGAGCAGGTGCAGAACCTGATGAACCGGCTCGGTGGCGAGAAGGAAGCCCTGCAGAACACCAACATCCTTCTCCAGAACACCGACTTCGGCGTCGGTCAGGGTGTACGCCAGTCCTCCAGCCTCGACGGCTACTGAGACGCACGCCGGGGCGTCGCCCGGCACGCCACCGTTTCGACCACGCGCACGCACCACGGGGAACCATGCCGACGTACCACGAGATCATGACGACGGACCTGGCCACGCTCACCACGGCGGCCGAGGACTGGGACGACATGGCCAAGGAGTTCCAGAAGCAGGAGAAGGCCTACAAGCGGGACGTGCATGGCATCACGACGGGGCCGCTCTGGCTGGGGCTCAGCGCGGACACCGCCAACCGCCGCTTCGACATCACCCTCAAGGAGTACCAGAGCGCCCAGACCGAGGCGAAGGCCATCGCCTCACTGCTCCGCGACGCCCACACCCAGTTCACCGACCTGCGCGGCAGGCTCACCAGCGCCCGCCAGGACGCCGTCGAAGCCGGGCTGAAGGTCTCCGACCAGGGTGTCGTGGCGTTCGACACGGCGCGGCTCTCCGAAGGCGCCCGCACCGCCTACCACCACGACCCGGACTACCAGGACAGCGTGCGCAAGAGCGTCTCGTCCTGGCAGAGCCGCATAGACCAACTGGTCAAGGACGTGACGGACGCCGACAAGGGCGTCGACATCGCCTTCACCGCCGTCGTCGTCGACACCGACCCCACCGACGGCACCCTCTACGGCTTCAACGGCCGGGCCTACGACGACATCGAGAAGTACGAGGCGGAGAACGCCCTGGACATCGCCGCCCGGCTCGCGGACGGCAAGAAGGTCCCCGCTGCCGAACTCGTCGAGCTGGAACGGGCCTTCCGCGACAACGCCGACGACGAGGTGTTCAGCCGGACCCTGTTGAAGCGCCTCGGCCCGGACGGCACCATCAGGCTCGGCAACGAGCTGAACGAACTCGCCCTCGACGGCAAGGACAAGGCCCGGTACCTGGCGTTGCAGAGCGGGCTCGCCGACACCGTCGCCAGGGCCACCCAGGTGCCCGGCTCGGTCGCCGACGCGCCCCCCGGATCGCAGAAGTTCAAGGACTGGGCAGGGAGTGAGGACGGCCGGTTCTACCGCGAGTGGACCGAGAGCCTCGACACGTACGGCACCAAGAACTACGGCTCCAACACCCAGCCGCTCTACGGCTATCAGTCCTTCGTCGCGCTGATGCAGCACGCCGACGCCACCTTCGACGACCAGTTCCTCTACCAGCTCGGCGACGACCTCATGGCCGCCGAGAAGAAGCAGTCCGGCATCTTCACCGAGTGGGGCGCCGGCCACGAGGGCATCCGGGCGGACGCCGTCGACGGACTCCTCTCCGTGATGAGCAGGAACCCCGACGCGGCCACCGCCTTCTTCGACCCCGCCGGAAACGGCTCGGGCTCCGACCACGTCGGCAACGACCACCTGAAGTACCTGCTCCACGAGCGGGAGTGGCCCCGGCACAGCACGGTCGCCGGTCCCACGGTCATCACCATGGACGACCCGCTGAGCAAGGCCGGGCTGGGCGCCGCGCTGGAGGCGGCGACCACCGGCCGGGAACCGGACTCCGAGGGCGCCTCCTTCGGCCGGCACAGCGAGGCCCAGAGCCGGGTGATGCAGGAGACGATCACCCAGCTCGACAAGGACGCCAAGGGCGACTCCCTCCCGCAGAACCTGAAGGTGCCGCTCGGCCGCGCCCTCGCCGACTACACGGCCGACACCCACGCCATCCTCAGCGGCACCGAGCCGAGCAGCCCCGAGGGGCTCTCCGCCATCAACGCCGACGGCGACGAGTCCGGCATCACCAATAGCAAGCACAGCCTCCTGCGGGTCATGCGCGGGGTCTCCGACGCCGCCTACGGGACCACACCCGACGGCGAGCCCGTCCTCGTCTACGACATGCTGTACGAGAACGAGAAGCTCTACTCCGCGCAGTACCTGGACACCGCCCGGGACGCGCCCGCCGAGCAACAGGCCAACGTCGTCGGCGACTGGGACAACAAGGCCCGCCACGTCGGCCAGGTGTACGGCGCCATGACCGCCATCGGCTCCGACATGGTCCTCGACGACCGGGACACCAAGATCGGCAACCTCAACGACACGATGCGCTACACCTACCACGGTGTCGGCGGCCTCTTCACCCAGATCCCCATCGTCGGCGACCCGGTCCAGCGCATGATCGACGCGGCGACCTACGAGTACTCCAAGGACGTGACGGCCGCCGCCGAGGACGTGGCCCGCGCCGCCGACAGCACGTCCACGTCGGCCGGCATCGGCGGCACCAAGTCCCTCGTCGACGCCTGGGGCACCACGCACGGCGTCGACGGGACCGAGGCCCACGAGCACGCCAGGGGCGAGGCGGAGCAGAGCTTCATCACCGGGCGCGAGGACGCGTACTCCGCCCTGCGCACGAGGAAGTGAGATGACGAACGGACCTCGCCGGGCCGGACTCGGACGAAAGATCATCGCCCCCGTCCTGGCGGTCGCCGTGCTGGCCGGGGGCGTGCACCTGTGGGCGGACACGAACCTCTTCGGCGACGACGACCTGTGCGGAGGGCTGGTCTCCGCCGACGCGGCCGAGGCCGCGCTGCCCGGCGCCGGGCGCCTCTCCGACCGGGGGCTGAACGGCGGCTCGAAGGCCGACGAGGCCGCCTTCACCTGCGTCGTGGAGTCCTCGTCCCTGCTCCCCTGGGCGCAGGACGGGTACCTGCGGATCTCGGGGAGCCGCGCGCGCGGCGACTTCCCCTTCACCTCCGCGGGCCGGACGGGCGCGGCCTCCGTCTCCTTCTTCTCCGGCGGCGCCACCGGCGCGGTCGCAGACGGCCACGGCTGGGTCCTGCTGCCCGAGGAGTGCACCACGGCCGACGGTCCCGCCGTCGTCGACGCGGACGCCCCGAAGGACTCGGAGGCCGCGCCGCTCGCCCGGCTCCTGACCGAGGTCGCCAACAGGGCCGCCGAACGGGCGGGCTGCGCCGGGAAGACGCCCCTGACCGCGCCCAACGCGCTCGCCGCCGCCCCGGAACCGCGCCCGGTCGGCGAGGGTTCCGTGTGCGGCCTGGACGGCCTGCCCTTCCCCGGGACGCCGGACCAGGCCCGTACCGCGCAGGAGACCGTCCAGGACACCGACGGCCCCCTCTGGGCCTGCGAGGTCACCGGCCAGGCCACCTTCACGGTGACCCGGGAACCCCGCCTCCTGGCCGGCATCCTCGCCTCGCCGGGGCTCCGGGAGCGGCCGGACGTGGGCGGCCTGAAGGTCTCCGGCTTCGACGCGAACCACGTCGTCGCGGAGTGCGGGGGCACACCCACCTACTTCTCCATGGAGACCCACCCGGGCTACACCACCGCCTTCGGGAAGCCCGGCACCCCGAAGAGCCGGGAGCTGCACGCCGACTTCGTCAGGCTCGCCGGTGAACGGTTCGGCTGCACCAGGTCCTGATCCCCCGAGCACCGAGGACACGACACGTGAGACACCCACGACACCGGCCGACGCCGGCCGCCGCCGTACTGACCGCGGTGGCCGCGGCCGTGCTGCTCACCGGCTGCCAGGGCGGGGGCGGCGCGGCACCACTGACCCTGAAGGGGCTGACCGAGACCGCCGACAAGGTCCCCGACGGCGGCACGGACACCTGCCCGCTCCCCTACGATCTGGCCGCGGCGGCGAAGGAGGCCGGCGTCGACGCCACGACCGGCCCCGGGTCCGTACGCGACACTGACGAACCCGCCGCCACCGGCGAGGGCGGCACGCGCGCCAAGCCCGGCGAACCGCTGGCCGAGAACCCGGGCGCGCTGGTGAGCTGCACCTTCCACCTCGGCGACGAGGACATACGGGTCCACACCCTCGCCACCCGCGACCCGAGCGGCGTCGCCCCGCTGGCGCCGGTGATCGTGTCCCTGACCGCCTCGTCCGTCGACGACCAGACCGGCTACATCGAGAAGGTCGCGGCTGCCGACCCCGGCGAGGTCCTCGTCACCGACAGCGGCAACGTCGCCGCCGTCCGCCTCGAACCCGACGGCGAGGGATACGCCGCCCTCCTGGTCGGCGCCGGGGAAGCGGGGCGTACCTCCCTGGACCGCGACGCGATCGGCGACCTCACGGAGGCGCTGGCGCGGCAGGTGGGGTAGGCGTACGGCACGGCAGGCAGGCAGGCAGGCGGCACAGGAACAGGGTGGACACCTCCCGTGCGTGTCCACCCTGTTCCGTGTCTCTGCGCGCCTGCCCGCTCGCCTGTCGCGGTGTTGCGGGCTCGCGGTGTTGCGGGCTCGCGGTGTTGCGGGCTCTCCGTGTCGCGGGCTACAGGAAGTAGCTGGCGCCCTTCAGGTCGCCACCGCGGTAGTCACCGCCGGCGAGACCGACGCGCTGGCCGATGCTGACCAGGGCCTGGTGGATGCCGGTGGCGTGGCTGTCCCACTCCTTGGTCTTCTTCGTGAACTCCTCGTACGCTTCACCGCCCCAGCCCGCGGCGGCGTCGAGCACGGCCTTCTTCAGCTCCTCCAGGTCGTCTTCCAGCTTCTTGGCCTGGTCGCCGAGTTCGGTGGCGAGGGCGTCCATCGTGCCGTAGGTGACGGCCAGTTCGTCGTAGTGCGGCTGAGCCATGTCGTCTTCCTCGTTTCCCTGCCGTGCGGCAGACGGTTTTCGGTGGCGTGCGCGGGGCTCGTCAGTAGCCGTTGAGCGCCGACGTCTTGCCGCCCAGGTCCTCGACGGTGATCTTGGTGACGTCCGCCTCGATCTGGTCCTCCAGCTTCCGCTTGTCGGCCTTGTTGAGCTGGATGCCTTCGAGGAAGTCGTCGAGCATCTTGCCGATCGACGCCATGTGACGGTTGATCTCCGTCTGCTTCTTGTCGAAGGCGATGGCGCCCTGACCCGTCCAGCTCTTCTCGATCATGTCGATGGTGGCCTGGAGGCGGGCCAGCGATTCCCGGATCGAGTCGTAGCGGTCGATGACGTTCGTCTGGAGCTTCTGTACCTGGGCCTCATAGAGCTTGCGCCCGTCATTCGCCATGTCGGCAATCCCTTTCGTGAGTGCGGTGCCGCCTTGTGTCACCGCGTGGGGGTGGGGGTCGGTTCCGGTTTCCGCCGGGGAATCGCTACGTGCGCCGCCGGGAGCGGACCACGGCGAAGGCGCCGCCGCCGATCACCAGCACCGCCGCGGCGACGCCGACGACGACCCCGAGCGCCGTACTGCCGAGGGAGTCGGCCTCCGCCGCGACCGCCTCGCCGCCCGGGGAACCCTTGGACGACTCGGCGGCCGAGGGCGCCGGGGAGGGCGTGGCGGGGGTACCGGACTCGGCCGTCAGGACACCGGCCTTGTTCTCCCGTGCCAGCGGGTCGGTGTCCGCCGGCCCGGGTTCGTAGTCGGCCTTCTCCAGCACCTTGCGGGGCCGGATCAGCCCGTACCCGAGATACGTACTGGGGTCGTCCCGCGCCCAGTCACGCCCGGCGGTGTCGATGAGACTGCCGAGCACCTGATACGCCGTCCAGTCGGGATGAGCGGACCAGACCAGGGCGGCGGAGGCGGAGGCGACGGCGGTGGCCACACTCGTTCCCTCACTCGGACAGTAGCCGCGGAAGGTCTCGTCACACCAGGTCGGCACGTCGAGTCCGGGCGCCGCCAGATCCACGTAGTTGCCGTACTCCGAGAACTTTCCGACCTTACCGTTCTTGTCCGACGCCGCGACACCGACAACGTACGGATAGGCGGCCGGGAAACCGATGTAGTTGTACTCCTCCGCGTCATTGCCTGTACCGGCGAACATCAACTTGCCCTTTTCATGGGCATATTGGATCGCCTCGCGAATGTCGTCGTAGTTGAGGTCGATAGTGAAGGACATGTTGATGATCTTCACGTCACTGTCGGCTACCGCTTTGATGACCGCCGACAGGTCAGGGGCCTTCTTGGCCTCCGCCTTGTCGAGCCCCGTCATGGAGACCCGGTACGGAACGATCTTGGCATCAGGGGCGAGCCCCTTCACCGTGCCCCCGGCACCCGTACCCGCGATCAGTTCGGCCATGGCGGTACCGTGGCCGAGGTAATCGTCGGTGGCCTTGTAGTTGAGGGCCTTCGGCACCTCTTCGGTGAGCACCTGCCCCTTCAGGGACTCTGTGGTGTGATTGACGCCCGAATCGACAACGGCGACCTTCACGCCCTTGCCCGTGCTCACCTTCCACATCTCTTCGGCCTTCATCGCCGACAGGTACCACTGCTGGGACTGTGTGTCCGCGACCGCGCCGGGGGCCAGACCCGCCGACAGGACGGCCACGGCGCCGAGCACGGAACAGGCGCGTGCGGCCCGTCTCTTCACGTGTCCCGGAGAGGGCACGGCCCACCTGACGCGTCGGCTGGAACCTGACATGCTTGCCTCTGCTCTCGCTTCTGTCGGGTCAGTCGGTCGCCGACGCATCGCCGCGCTGTTCGTCTCGGCGCGAACGCCGCCTGTCGGAACCCTTCTTCTTCTTGCTCGCTGCACCACGAGTGCTTCCAGGCGCCCCGATCACCCCGTCGGAGCCGGGGACGGCACGCCGAGACGACTGCTTGCCGTCCGAGGGGGTCGGTGCTCCGATCACCCCGCGCTGGGTGGGCCTCTGTCCGGTCGTTCGGGGCGCCGGGGCACCTCCGCCGCCGCCGATGACCGTGCCGCGAGGCAGCTTGGAGCCACCGCCGCCGGCCGTCGGCCCGCTGATGGGGCGGCCTCCGACCACGCCTTGAGGACCACGTCCTGAGCCGGAACCGGCGGGACCGGACGGCGACGCGCCCATGGGGCCTACGGGACCACGCGCGCCACCTCCGATCGGTCCGGGCGCAGGTGCCGCGGGCTTCGGTACCCCGCCGACGATGCCGCGCCCCATGGGGCCCGTACCCGTCTGACTTGGCATGGCCGTACGCCCCACGGGACCGACCGGTCCCGTTCCGCGGCTTCCCACCGGACCCGCGGGACCCGCGCCGCGTCCTCCGGCCGGGCCCGGGGCGGCGCCACGCGGAACCTGACCCACCGGGCCGGGCCCACCGCGTCCCTGAGCGGATGGGGGCATCCTCAGGGCGGACGTCCCACCGGGACCTCCGGCCCGCCGGCCGGCCCCACGCAGGGACGGCGGAACCATGCCGGGGGTCATGGGCGGCACAGGGCCTGCCGGCGCGGCGGGGCCGGACGTGGGCGGTGTGACGGTGTTGGGCCGCACCGCTTCCTGAGGGGGAAGCGTGCCGACACTGTCGATCTCCATGCCGACCGGGCGCGAGGCAGGAAGGTCCACGTTCTTGTGTGCCGCCAAGGGCTGGGTCGGGGTCTCCCCCCTCGTCCCGGCCGCGACCGCCCCGTGAACCACCCGATCAGTGGCGGTACCCGACTCGCCCAGTGGTGTGTCCGATGCACCACCGACGGTGGGCCTGACAGGGGCGATAGAAGGCGGCGACCCCGGGGGCACCCCCGCATCCGGCATCTTCGGAAACACCGGCTCCTCCGTGCCGCGCATCGTGCCGGCCGAGACGGTGTAGAAGGACGCCAGGCGGTACATCTGGTTGATGGCTTCCTGCCGGTGGCCCTCCGCCTTCACCGCCGCCGTGTACTCGTCGTTGGTCTCGACCTGCTTGGCCTCCGGGATGTCGGAGACCTTCTTCGGGTCGGACCGGCTGTCGCGCGGGGGCATGGACTTGCGGACGGAGGCCAGGCCCGAACCGGCGGCCATGACCTGGGTGCCGATGGTCTCCGCGTAACCCGCCACCTGCTTGGCCGTCTCGACGAGGCTGTCACCCCACGTACGGAACGCGGTGTGGGCCTCGCCTTTCCAGTCGATCTCACCGAGGTTCTGCCGCAGTTCCTCGGCCGCCTCGTCGATGGCTTCCTTGGCATCCACCAAAGCTTTGCCGGCCGACTCCAGGAGTTCCGGGTTGGCGGACTCCACGATGTCGACCATGGCGTTGAGGTCGTAGCCCTCGAAGCTGGTGGAGCCGAAGTGGATGCCGCGCAGTGGCGTGAAGGGACCGATGATCTTGGTCACCGTCATCGCGGCGTCCAGCACGCCGTTCTGCGACAGGGCTTCCTGCCGCTGTTCCTGGTAAGGGTCGGGCTTGCCGTTCTCCTCGCTCATCAGTACCCCGCATCGGTCTGGTCGGCCTTGTTGCGACGCTCTTCGACGAGACCCAGCATCACCTCACGTGCCTGGTTGACCTCGGCTCGGATTTGATGGAACCGGTCGCGCTGTTCCAACTCCAGGTTGTCGAAAGTCACGTCCACGCCGTGGACGGCGATCTGCATGGCCTCCAGTTGGAGGCCGAGCGACTTGGAGAGCGCCGTGATGCGCTCGTGGACGCGCTCGTACTCCAGGTGGAGCAGCTTGCCCTCCGGGAAGGCGCCGCTGCCGAAGGCGGACTCCGCCAGGCGGTGGGTACCGACCTTGGACGCGCCGCCCGCCGAGTCCTCGAAGGTGGTCAGCAGGTCGTCCACGCGCTTCTTGAACGTCGACAGTGCCATCATGCCGCGTCGTACGTCCGCGGCGCGGCCCCCCATCTCTGCAGGAAGCACTACGCTTTCCTCCCCGTTTTCCCCGATGTCCCCGTTGACGGCCGGTCCCGCTCGCCGCGCCGGCCGTCCCCGACGGCCCGGCGACGGTGAACCCGCCGAAGTACCAGCCTAGTAAGGGACGCCCATCGCCCCAAGCGACTTGAGCGGCCGTCATGTCGCAGGACCGTCCCAAGGTGGTGGACGTTCCTCCCGTCTTCACCCGGTCGGTGCGGTTTACACCGGGGACTCCTGGTGCCCCGTCGGTGACGGAGCGGTGTTTCTCACACCTTCGTGTCGGCCGGCGGCGCGTCGGTCACGCGGTGGCGTCGGCGTGCGTCCCGGACGGCGACCGCGGTGCCGCCGAGTCCGGCGACCAGGACGGCCGCGCCGACGGTCACGTAGGTGGCCAGGCGGGTGTTGCGCTCGTCGGGGGTCTCGCCGAGCGGGAGCGGGGCGGCAGCGGGGGCCTCGGCGTCGGACAGGCCCTCTTCGGGCCGGGGCGATTCGAGCGGCTGGTCGTCCTCGGTGAGGGCGCGGACCGGGTCGACCACGCCCCAGCCGACGAGGCGGTCGTGACCGGCGAAGGTGCGCTCCGCGGTCTGCTGGATCTGGGTGACGATCTGGCGGGCGGTCCAGCGGGGGTGCTTGGCCTTGATGAGGGCGGCGACACCGGCGACGTAGGGCGCGGAGAAGCTGGTGCCGTTGTCGGAACAGTGGCCGCCCCGGGGCACGGTGGAGATCATGTCGACGCCCGGCGCGGCGACGTCGACGAAGTCGCCGGACTGCGAGAAGGAGGCGCGTTCGTTGTTGCGGTCGGAGGCGGCGACGGCGAGGACGCCCTCGAAGGAGGCGGGGTAGGTCTTCTTGACGTTGCCGCCGAGTCCGTCGTTGCCCGCGGAGGCGACGACGACGACGTTCTTGTCGAGGGCTTCCCGGACCGCGGCTTCCAGATCGGGTGCGGGCGTGGTGGCGCCCACGGTGTCCTGGGAGATGTTGATGACGTGCGCTCCGGCCTTGACCGCGTGGCGGATGGCGTCGGCGAGGGTACTGGTGTCCCCGTTGCCGTCCGCGTCGTTCTGCTGGATGGGGACGATGGTCGCCTCGGGGGCGAGGCCGACGAAGCCGGTCCTGGCGTCGGGCCGGGCGGCGATGATGCCGGCGACCTTGGTGCCGTGGCCGACGGTGTCGGTGGTGCCGTTCTCGTCGCCCCGCTCGATGGGGTCGCCCTTGCGGTCCTTGACGGGCAGGAGGTTGCGGCCGCTCTTGACGTCGACGGCGTTCTTCAGTTGCGGGTGTTTCACGTCGACGCCGGTGTCGATGACGGCGACGCGGACGCCCTTGCCCTTGGACTGGCTCCACAGCGCGTCGAGCTGGACCCGCTGGAGGGCCCAAGGGCGCCCGGGGTAGACGGCGTTGGGGTACTCGCACTGGTCGGTGAAGGCGTCGTCGGCGGCGGCCGGGGGCGCGAGGGCCAGGGTGGCCGCCGCCGTCAGCAGTGTCGCGGCGGCTGCCGCCGGGAGGGCGCGGAGGCGCGGGTGCGGCATGGTGGCGCCCTCCGTCAGGAGCCCTGCGGCTGGCGGGCCGCGGCGGTGGACAGTCGGGGGCCGGTGGGGAGGAACGCGGACCAGGCGGCGGGGACCGGCGCGGGCCGTACGTCGGCGTAGCCGAGGCGGGTCTGGGCCTGCTGGGCCTCCTGCTCCAGGTTCTTGCGCTCCTCCTCGGACATGCCGATCCCGGCGTCGTCGGTGGCGCTGTCGGCGTTGGACTGGAGGACGTAGCGCAGGCCGGTGTCGGTGACGAGGAAGACCGGGCCGGCGCTGGTCTCGGTGCCCTGGAACTGGCGGTAGAGCTGGCCGGAGCCGGGCGTGACGTAGGCGCTGGAGGAGCCCGCGGGCAGGGCGGCGGGGAAGTCGGTGCCGGCCCAGGTGCTGAGGGTGGTGGCGCCGTTGCCGCCGACGCCGCGCAGGACGTTGCAGACGGTGTTGCGGCTGCCCTTGGCGGCCGACGCCTCGTTGACGGCCTCGGGGGTGCCGTCCGGCCAGTCGTGCTCGGTGCCGAAGGGCTTGCCCGGGACGATCGCGCCGGGGCTGGTCTCCAGCGCCTGCCCGGCCTGGCCGACCTGGGCCAGGTCCTTGCTGAACAGCAGGAGTTGGGCGACGAACGCGGAGACCGGCGCGACCCGGCCCTCCAGGACGACGTAGTACTGCTCCCTGTTGTTGTCGAACGCCTTGAGGACGGTGCCGATCCGGTCGGCGGACTCGTCGAGCCCGCCGGGGGCGCCGGCCGGTGCGCCGGGGGTGCCGTCGATGACGGGGAAGGTGACCGGGTCGCCCCGGTGGAGGGTGGCCAGCCACTCGCGGGAGACCCGCTGGGGCTCGCGCCCGGAGCCGACCACCGTGCGCAGCAGCAGTTCGAGGTCGTCGCCGGTGTCCGCCTTGTCGACCTGGTACGCCGTGCCGCCCGCGTCGACGATGTGGCGCTTGCCGTCGGGGTCGGCGACGTAGAGGAGTTCGCCACCGGACAGCTTGTCCTTGCCCTCGGTCAGCTCGCGTTCGCGGTCGGCGAGGACCAGGGCGGCCTTCTGCACGGAACGGCCTCCCGCGCTGGGGCGTTCGCAGACCACCCAGCGCTTGGCGGAGCCCGCCTCCCGCGCGGTGGGCAGGCGGTCGGGGGCGTAGGGGATGCCGATGGTGACGCCGTGCCGGATCTTGCCGCTGTCGAGGAGGGATTCTCCGACGGTGACGACGTCGCCCTTGCCGGGGTCGAGGAGGAGCTTGGCGGAGGCCATGTTGAGCACCGGGTGCAGTTGGACCTCGTCGCCGGTCTTGAGGACGACGTACCGGGTGGTCGACTCGCTGGCGATGATCACCTTCTCGTTGGGGGTGTCCCAGCCCTTGGGCGCCGTGGGTTTGAACATGCCCCAGGCGCCGAAGACGGCCATCACGATCACGCCGATGACCAGTCCGGGCACGACGCCGCGCAGGGGGCGCGGCGCTCCCTCCTCCGAGCCGTGCGGGGACGACTGGACGAATGCCGCGAGCAGTCGGCGCTTCGCGAAGGTGTAGGCGTTGAGCTGATCCCGCCGAGATGCCATTGGTGCGTGTCTCTCCCCGTGTCCCGCACGTGTCCGGCCCGTTGGGCGTCCGGGCGGTCCGGAGGACGTCCGTCCCCCGCCCGCCGTCGTCGGACGCGGCCCCTACTATGCCTGGTGCGGTGAACGGGTAGGGTGCGTGGGCTCTCCGAGGCCCGGTGCGGTGCGCCGATCGCCGTGAATCGTGAGCGAATTGGGGGGATGGAGTGATGGCTTCCGGGTCGCGGACGCGGGGTCACGACCGGACGTCGGACGGGGACCGGACCACGGACCGGGGCCGGACACGGGGTTCTGCCGCCGGGCCCCGGGCCGACGGCGCGCAGGCGGCTCCGCGAGGCGACGGCCCGCACCTGACGGTGCGTTCGGGCCGGCCGGGCTCCTTCCGACTGCGACGGATCGTCCTGGTGGAGCTGGCCGCCGCCGTCCTCCTGGTCGGCTGGGCCGCCGGTCCGCTGGCGCTGGTGCCCGCCGCCGTCGTCGCCGTCGTCCTGGTCCTGGTGGCCTTCGTGCGCCGCCGGGGCCGTTCCGTGCCGGAGTGGGTGGCCACGGCGCGGTCACTGCGCGCCCGGCGCAAGCGCGCCGCCTCGCTGGTGGTCCCGCCTGGCACCGAGCCGGGGCTCGCCCCGGCCGTGGAGTGCGACCCGAGCCTGCGGACGTACGCGTACGGCGGCCGGGAGCGGCGGCCGGTCGGCATCGTCGGCGACGGGACCTTCGTCACCGCCGTGGTGCAGGTGGAGGCCGATGCCACGGCCCTGCGCGCCGAGCGCGGCCGGCGTCCGCTGCCGCTGGCCCTGGTGCGGGACGCGCTCGACGTGGACGGCATCCGGCTGGAGTCGGCGCAGGTCGTGCTGCACACGCAGCCGGCGCCCGCGCTGCACCTGCCGCGCCAGTCCGTCGCCGTCAGCAACTACGCGCCGCTCCAGGAGCAGACCGGTGCCCCGGCGGTGCGGATCACCTGGATCGCGCTGAAGTTCGACCCGGAACTGTGCCCGGAGGCGGTGGCGGCCCGGGGCGGCGGCCTGCCCGGCGCGCAGAAGTGCGTGGTGCGCGCCGCCGACCACCTCGCCAGCCGGCTCACCGGCGCCGGGTTCCGGGCCACGGTCCTGGACGAGGAGGAGCTGACGTCGGCCATCGCCACCTCGGCCTGTGCCAACCCGCTGGTGACCGCCGAGGCGGGCCGGGCCGGGCGGCACGAGCGGCGCACCGAGGAGTCCGGCCGGAGCTGGCGCTGCGACAACCGCCGGCACACCACGTACTGGGTCCGCCGGTGGCCCTCGCTCGGCGGCCCGTCCGGGCTGACGCTGCCTCAGTTCGTCGCCCGGGTCACGGCGGTCCCGGCCCTCGCCACCACCGTCAGCCTCACCCTCGCGCACGCGGACCGGCGGGAGATGTCGCTCCGCGGCCACCTGCGGGTCACCGGGCGCAGCGCCGAGGAACTGACCGAGGCGCGGCGCGCGTTGGAGGCCGCGGCGCGGGAGGCGGGGGCGGCGCTGACCCGCCTCGACCGCGAGCAACTGCCCGGCGTCCTCGCCACTTTGCCCCTCGGAGGTGTCCGGTGACCGCTGTGACGACACATCCCGCCGACGGCCCGGACGCGCCGGACGCCGACAGCCGCCCGGCGGGTCGGGAACGCGGCCGGCCGCGGGCCGGTTTCGGCCTGCTCGGGCCGCGCCACGGCCGCCACACCCTGTCCGCGGCCGATCTGGACACGCTGTCGCTGCCCATCGGGGACGACGGCGTCGTCATCGGCGTGGACACCGAGGGGCATTCGGCCGTGCTGGGGCTCAACCGGCCCACGCCGTACGAGATCGTGCTCATCGGCGGGCTGTGGACCGCCCAGGTGTGCGCGCTGCGGGCCGCGGCGACCGGCGCCCGGGTGGCGGTGGAGACCGGGCGGCCCCAGGCGTGGACGCAGATGGTCCACGCGATGGGCGGCGGCCAGAACGGGCTCGCCGTCTACGAGGTGGGCCGGGTCCCGCCGTTGGGCGCCTCGGCCGGTACGCCGGTCCTGGTGGTGCGGGACTGCGGGATGCGCCCGCCCCGGGGCCGGGTCGTCTCCGGGCCCTGGAAATCGGTGCTGACGCTGCTGCCGTACCTCAGCCCCGTCGCGCCCCGGCTGCTCCGGCAGGCGCGGCTCGTGGGGGTGCAGCGGATCTCGCCGGACGAGGCCGGGGAGTTGGGCCGGGTGATGGCGCTGCCCTCCGCTGAGGTGGAGGCGCTGCCGACCCTTCCGGACGGGCTCACGTTGTGGTGCGCCGACCGGGACCGGCAGTACGTGATGACGCAGCCGACCGACGCGGAGGTCGGCCTTCTGGGTATGCCGCGGCGCATGGATTGACGCCTCCGGGCCGACCGCATTACCCGAAAGGTGACCGGTATGGCGTGAAAGTCCTTCGTACTTGCGTGTTTTGTACCGTCACGCGCGGGGGTGGGCGGGGGGACGGGGCCTGACGGGGCCGGGTCACTCGTGATTAGGCTGGTGTCGGACGCGACGCGAGAACCCGTGGACCGGGCGTCGGCGTCCTACGGGGAGGGCCGGGCACCGGACGACCTCGTTCACCTTCGTCAATCTCCAACATCGTCGTACGGAAACGGTCGCCCCAGCACGGCTTGAGGGTGCTCGACCACACCAGGAGGAACTGTGAGCAGCGATCGGGACGGGGACCGCGGGGGCTGGGCGACGCCCGGCGACGACCAGCCCGACGCGGAGTCCATCGAGGCGACGGGCGAGTTCACCATCGACTACGCACCGCCCGCCTGGTACACGCAGAACGCGACCGGCGGCTCCCCACAGGGCACGGGCACCTCGGGCCCGGGGGCCGGCTCCTCCTCCGCCCCTTCCGCTTCCGGCGGTCCGGTGCCGTCGTCGCCGGGGCTGACGCCGCCGCCTCAGGCGACCGGGGCGGACGGATCGTCTTCCGTCTCCGGACCCGGTACGCCGTACACGCCGCCCGCGCCGCCGGTCGGGGCGCCCTTCGCGCCGCCCGCGCCGCCCGCGCCGCCCGCGCCGCCGGTCGGCGTGCCCCGGCTTCCGGTGGACAGCGGGTTCGAACCCCAGCAGGCGGTGCGGGCCGAGCGGCAGGAACCGGAGGGCGACGACGCGCCGACGGCGGGGCCGAGCCATGGCGCGGGGGGCTTCCCGCTCCAGCCGCCGGCACCCCTCGCTCCGCCGGCTCCCGCTCCCGCCGCCGATTCCGGTTCTGTTTCTGGTTCCGGTTCCGGTTCCGGTTCCGGTGAGGAGCCGGTGGCGGAGGCGGAGAACGGCGATCTGGAGAGCGGCGCGACGATGCGGTTCTCCGCCCGGGTGCTGAAGCGGGAGTTCGCACGGCTGGACGCGGCGAAGGAGGCGGAGGAGCCCGGGACGGGCTCGGCCGGGGCCGACGAGACGGACCGGAGCGGCACGGCCGACGAGCCGGAGACCTCTGCCGAGGCCGGGGACGACTCCGGTGACAGCGGGCCGGAGAGCCCCGCCCACGACGAGGACGACATGGCCGCCGCTCCCGCCGCTCCCGTCGCGGCCGACGAGGACTCCGGGGAGACGCCCGCCGCCGACGACACGCCGGCCCCGGAGCACAGTGCCGACACGGACGCGGCCGGACACGCCGCTCCCGACGCCGAGTCCGACGCCCCCGCGGACGTACCGGAGACCACCGACACGCCCGAGGCCGCCTCCGACACCACCGACACGCCGGAACCGGAGGACACCGGCGTGTCGGTGGGCGAGGAGCCCGTCGGCACGCCCGTCGGGTCGGACGCCGTACCGCCGCTGCCTCCGTCGTACCCGCCCGTCGCGCCCCAGGCCGCCGGGCAGTGGCCCCCGCAGGCTCCGCGGCCCGCTCCGGACCAGCCGGCCGCGCCCCTCCAGCAGCCTCCGTTCCAGCCGCAGGCCCCGCAGCCGGCGCCCGCGGCGTGGCACCCGCAGCCCGCCGCGCCGGTACCGCCGCACCAGCCGCCGGCGCAGGCCGGGTACGGCTTCCCGCCCACCGGTCCGACCCCGTCCGCGCCCCCCGCGCCCCCCGCGCCCCAGCAGCCGGGCGTGCCGGTGCCCGAGGCCGCCGGATACGGCTTCCCGCACCCCGGGGTGCCGGCTCCGCAGCCCCAGGCACCCGCGCAGCCGCCCGGGTACGGCTTCCCCCAGCCCGGCGTTCCCGCCCCCCATCCGCAGGCACCCGCCCAGCCGGCCGGATACGGCTTCCCCCAGCCGCCCGCGCCGCCCCAGGCCGCCGCCGCCCAGCCGGGCTTCCCCGCACAGGCCCCGCACGCCCCGCAGACCCCGCACGCCCCGCACATCCCCCACCAGCCCCACCAGCCCCAGCCGGAACAGCCCGGCCACCCCGCCGCGCAGGCAGGCCCGCCGGGACCCCAGGGCCGGCCGGGTCCCGCCGCCCCGCACCCGCAGTCGCCCCCGGCCGCCCAGGCGCCGCAGAGCCCCCCGCGGCCCGGCCCCCACCCCGGCCCGTTCCCGCAGCAGCACGCCCCTCAGCCTCCCCAGGCACCCCAACACCCCCACCAGCAGCCGCCCGTGGACCCCCGGCTCGGCGCGGCCTGGCCGCAGCCCGTCCAGCACGACCAGCGCCAGCCGACCAACCCCGGTGCGGCGCCGCTCGGTTACACGGCCGCCGTCGAGCTGTCCTCGGACCGACTGCTCAACACCAAGCGGCAGAAGGCGAAGAGCAGCCGTCCCGCGGCGGGCGGTTCGCGGTTCAAGCTGGGCGGCAAGAAGGAAGAGGCGGAGCGCCAGCGGAAGTTGGAGCTGATCCGTACCCCGGTCCTCTCCTGCTACCGCATCGCCGTGATCAGCCTCAAGGGCGGGGTCGGCAAGACGACCACGACCACCGCGCTCGGCTCCACGCTGGCCACCGAACGGCAGGACAAGATCCTCGCCATCGACGCCAACCCGGACGCCGGTACGCTCGGCCGCCGCGTGCGCCGCGAGACCGGGGCCACCATCCGCGACCTCGTCCAGGCGATCCCGTACCTCAACTCGTACATGGACATCCGGCGGTTCACCTCGCAGGCGCCGTCCGGACTGGAGATCATCGCCAACGACGTGGACCCGGCGGTGTCCACGACCTTCAACGACGAGGACTACCGGCGCGCGATCGACGTCCTGGGCAAGCAGTACCCGATCATCCTGACCGACTCGGGTACGGGTCTGCTCTACAGCGCCATGCGCGGGGTGCTCGACCTCGCCGACCAGCTCATCATCATCTCGACGCCGTCGGTGGACGGGGCCAGCAGCGCCAGTACGACGCTGGACTGGCTCTCGGCGCACGGGTACTCCGACCTGGTCGCCCGGTCCCTCACGGTGATCTCCGGGGTCCGCGAGACCGGCAAGATGATCAAGGTCGACGACATCGTCGGCCACTTCCGTACGCGGTGCCGGGGCGTCGTGGTGGTGCCCTTCGACGAGCACCTCGCCGCCGGTGCCGAGGTCGACCTCGACATGATGCGGCCCAAGGTGCGGGAGGCGTACTTCCAGCTCGCGTCGCTGGTCGCCGAGGACTTCGTCCGCCACCAGCAGTCGCACGGCCTGTGGACGTCCGACGGCAACCCGCCCCCGGTCGCCGCCCCGCCCCTGCCCGGCCAACCCGTGCCGGGACAGCCGGGCCCCGGACAGCAGGGACCGGGACAGCCCGTGCCGGGCGTCCCCGGCCCGTACGTACCGGGTCAGCCGGGACCGTACGGCGGCGGGCCGGGCCCCTACGCACCCCAGCCACCGCAAACCCCACAGCACCCTCAGGCCCCACAGCACCCACAGGCCGCGCACGCACCCCAAGCACCCCCGCTCCCGCACCAGCCCCAGGTACCCCACCAGCCGGGCCACCCCACTGCCCAGCCCCAGCCCCCGGCCCAGCCCGGTCAGCCCTATCCGCAGCCCGGTCAGCCTTACCCGCAGGCGTACCCGCCCGGCTACGGATACCCGCAGGCGCAGCCGGGCGACCGGCCGGAGGGGCAGGCTCCTCCCCCGCCGCCGCAGCAGTGATCCGGCGTTCCCCGAACGCCGAAGGGCGGCCGGTGCTCCTCGGCACCGGCCGCCCTTCGGCGTCGTAGGGGGGTCTCCCGGAGGGAACCCCGGCGGGGCTACGCCGACGGCGGCTGTGCCCCGGCGATCAGTTCACGGCAGCGCTGGACGTCCCGGGCCATCTGCTCCAGGAGCGCTTCGAGCGTGTCGAACTTCGCCTGCCCCCGGACGAAGGCGAGGAAGTCCACGGCGACGTGGAGCCCGTACAGGTCGAGGTCGACGCGGTCGATGGCGTACGCCTCGACCGTGCGCTCGGTGCCCTCGAACTGCGGGTTCGTCCCGACGGAGATCGCGGCCGGCATCACCTCGCCCTGGGCGTGCAGCCAGCCGGCGTAGACGCCGTCGGAGGGGATCGCGGTGTGCGGCAGGGTCTCGAGGTTGGCCGTGGGGAAGCCCATCTCCCGGCCGCGCTGCGCGCCGCGGACGACGACGCCCTCCACGCGGTGCGGCCGGCCCAGGATCTCCGCGGCGCCCCCGACGTCGCCCTCGGCGACCAGCCGGCGGGTCAGCGTCGAGGAGAACGGTTCGCCGCCGCCCGCCTCGCCGCTCACGTACAGGTCGACGATCTCGACGTCGAAGTCGTAGACCGTGCCCTGCTCGGCGAGGAATTCCACGTTCCCGGCGGCCTTGTGGCCGAAGCGGAAGTTGGGTCCCTCGACGACCGCCTTGGCGTGCAGCCGGTCGACGAGGACCTTGACCACGAAGTCGGAGGCGGACAGCCTCGAGAACTCGGTCGTGAAGGGGAGGATCAGCACCGCGTCCACGCCCAGGCCCGCCATCAGCTCGGCGCGGCGGTGGTGCGGGGCGAGCAGCGGCGGGTGGCTGCCGGGGCGGACGACCTCGCTGGGGTGCGGGTCGAAGGTGACCACGACGGCGGGAACGCCCAGCTCGCGGGCGCGGTCCACGGTGTGCTTGATGATGAGCTGGTGCCCGAGGTGGACCCCGTCGTACGACCCGATGGTGACGACGCTGCGCCCCCAGTCCTCTGGGATGTCCTCCAAGCCACGCCAGCGCTGCACAGTGTCTGCTCCTTGTCGCAAACTCGTCGAGTCGAACCGTGTCCGCGGTTGCCCAGGTTGCCTTTTTTCGCAGGACTAAGGGTGCCATGCCCGCCGCCGCCCGCCCGCATCGGCATGGATGCTGTGACAGGGTGCACGCGCGCACCCGGCGGGTCCGGCCGGTCGGACGGCGATCGGACAGCGATCGGACAGCGATTGGACGGCGATCAGACGGGGATCAGACGGGGATCAGACGGGGACGCGGGAACCCGCCAGGTGCTCCAGGGTGCGGCGGGTGCTGGGCCCGACGAGCACCGCCCACTCCTCGGGGGCGTCGGTGAGCCAGCCGGTCAGACGGGTGCCGAAGGCGGGCCGGCGGCGGGCCAGGTCGACGAGGGCGCGGTCGAAGCGGGCGGCGCCCTCGGGGGTGCGGACGAGCAGCAGGCCGGTGCGGTGGACGAGGGTGCGCAGGTCCGGTCCGTCGCCGCGGACGGCGGCGTGCAGCAGGGCCTCCAGGACGGCGGGGTCGTGTTCGTGGGCGAGGAGGTGTTCGCGCAGCTCGCGGCGGAGGAAGCCCGGTGTGGGGCCGCCGTCCGCGGCGAGGACGGCGGCGAGGGCGGACCGCACGGGCACGGGGCCGCCGTCCAGCAGGCCGGTGACCAGCGGGAGGAGCACGGCGCGGGCGGCCGGTCCCCGGCCGAGGGCGCGGTCGACGTGCCCGGCGACCGACAGCGCGGTCCCGGGTCGCTCCGCCGCCGCCTCGGCGACGGTCCTGGCGACCCGGCGGGCCAGTTCCGGTGTGGTGGCGTCGAGCAGGGAGCGCAGGGCCTCCCCCGCGTCGGGGCCGCGCAGCCGGGTGCGGAAGGCGTCGAGGACGGGCTCCGGATGGGTCGGCAGGGCGGCGGCGACCGCGCGCGGCGGCAGGTGCGGGTCGCCGGTGGCGAAGTGGCCGAGGGCCCGCGGCAGATGGCGGTCGCGGCTGCCGGGGTCCTGGATCAGCAGGGCGAGCGCGCCCCCGTGCAGCGGGCTGCCGGTGGGGTGGGCGAGCAGGAGCAGGGCCGCGTGGCGCAGGCGGGCGCGGTCGGCGGCGGTACGGGCGTACGGGGCGGCGCGCAGTCCGTGGGCGAGGGCCGCCGCGTGCCGGCCGGGGTGGTCGTCGCGGGCCCAGCGGTCGACGGCCCGGCACAGGGCGGCGGGCTCCTCCTCGGCGAGGACGGCGAGGAGTTCGTCGGCGCGCGGGTGCGGGCTGTCGGCCAGCACCTCGACGAGGCCGTCCAGACGACGGTGGCGGTGGGTGTGCAGGAGGGCCTGCGCGGCGGTGGCCACGGTGGCGTGGGGCGTGGCGGGCAGCGGGCGGGTGTCGTCGAACCAGCGGACGAGCAGGGGCTGTACGGCGGCGGGGTCGGCGGCGAGCAGCCGGGCGACGGTGTCCAGGTGCCGTGGTCCGGGGGCGTGCGGGGGGCCGTCGGCGAGGACGAGGCGGCGCAGCAGGTCGAGGCGGGTGCTCGGCGGCAGGCGCAGGGCGGTCCAGAACCCCGGCCCGAAGGGTCCCGGCGTCGCGCGCCCGTCGCTGCCGCGCTCCGCGATACCGTCCGCGAGCAGCCGGAGCACCTCCGTGTACGGGGTGGCGTCGGGCAGCCCGACCAGCGTCCGGGCGAGCAGCCGGGCGGCCCACCAGGAGTGCGGCTCGGCGTCCAGGGCGTGCACCAGCTCTTCGAGGGTCAGCGCGAGCTGGGGGACGCCGTGCTGCCGTCCCCGGAGCAGCAGGGCCTCGGCGACGGGGCCGATGCGGTGGTGCGGGACGGGCAGGGTGCGGGCGTCGGGCGGGGTGCGGCGGTCGTGGACGAGGACGCGCAGGGCCTCGTCCAGGTCGAGGTGCGTGCCCTGGAGCCAGTCGGCCACTTCCTCGTGGGCGAAGCGGTAGCCGCTGCCGGCCGGGACGAGGACGCCCTCGGCGAGGACGGCGGAGGCCCAGCCGGTGCCGCCGCCGAGCCGTGCCGGGGCCGGGCCCCACGGGAACACCGCCTCGAACGACTCCCGGTCCAGCTCGCCCTGTCCGGGGCCGAGGCTGCGCCGGGCGGCCTCGTGCACCTGTCCGGCGACCTTGGCGGCGAGCCGGCGTACGGCGGTGCCGCGCTGCCCGTTCTGCGCGGCGACGCGGGTGGCGACGCGCAGGCAGGCCAGGTCGAGCCAGGCGGCGAAGACGGCGTCCCGGTCGACGGGGTCGGTCGGCACCGGTCCGGGGAGCGCGGCCAGGACCTCGGAGAACAGGCGCAGGGTGAGCGGATGGCGGCCGTCGGCGTCCGCGAGGGCGCCGTCCGGGACGCGGTGGCGTGCGCGGGCCTCCTGGGCCTCGTCCTCGCCGAGGTCGCCGATCAGCACACAGGGCGGCAGCGCACCGGGGGCGGGGGCGGACCAGGCCGGGGCGGGGACGGAAAGGTTCTGGGCGGGAGCGGACCGGTCCTGGGGGGCGGCGGGAGGGCCCTGGGCGTCGGCGGACCAGGCCGGGGCAACGGCGGAAGGGCCCGGGTCGGCGGGGGAAGGGCCCGCGTCGGCGGCCGTCCGCTCGTGCGGCGGTGCGTCGTCGATACGGGGCCGGTCGGGGGTACGGAGCCGGTCCGAGGTACGGAGCCGGTCCGGGGTACGGAGCCGGTCCGGGGTACGGAGCCGGTCCGGCCCGGCGTCGGCCGGGCTCGGGCGGACGGTGCCGGGTACGGCGATACGGTCCTGCGGCGTGGTGGGGGCCTCCGCCGCCTGCCCCTCGGACCAGCCGTCACCGTCGGCGGCCTCCGGGCGGGCGTCCGGCTCGGCCTCGGCCCAGGGGTCCCGTACCCCCGCCCAGGGGTGGGCGACGCCGGTCCCCGGCCCGGCCGCGAGGACGCACCCCGCTCCGTGGGCGTGGCCGCCGAGGTCCTCCTCCGCCCAGGGGTCGCGGCCGGCCAGGCCGGGAGCGAGGCCGTCGGCCACCTCCGCCGCCTCCGCCACCCCGTCGACGCCTCCCGGCACCTCCGCCTGGCCACCCAGACCCTCAGCGCCCTCCGTGTCCCCCGTGCCCTCCGTGCCCTCCGTGCCCTCCGTGCCCTCCGCGCCCCCCGCGCCCTCCGCGCCCTCCGTGCCCTCCGGCCAGGGGAAGGGACCCGTCCCGCCCTCCCCGTTCACCAGCCCCAGGGCCTCCCCCACCTGCTCCTCGCACCAGGCGTCACCGTCGGCCGGGTCCGCCCCGGCCTCCGGGAGCGGCGCCGGTCCGCCCGTCGCCGGCGTGTGCAGCAGCTCGCGGGGGAATTCGGCGCCCGCGTGCTCCCAGAACTCCGCGCGGCACGCCACCACCAGCCGGGCGCCCGTCTCGCGGAGCCACACGGCCGTGCCCTCGGTCCACTCGGGCAGGCGGTGGGCGAGCAGCGGCGGCATCTCCTCGGGGCCGTCGAGGAGGAGCAGCAGGGGGCGTCCACCGGCGCGGGCGAGGCGGGCGAGCCGGCCGGGGCCGACATCGCCGAGGCCGGCGGGCCGGGAGCGGTCCGAGGCGGCGACGATACGGGCGGCCCGTGTCAGCGCGCGGGCGGCGGCGTCGGCCACCGAGGTGTCGTCGTCGCGCAGGTCGGCGCCGCGCAGCCACAGGGTGGGCGCCGGTTCCGCGCCCCGTGAACGGCGGGCGGCGAGGGCCGCCAGCTCGGTGGTGCGGCCGGTGCCGGGGGCGCCGACGAGGCCCAGCACGGGGGCCGTACCGGCGGCGAAGGCGGCGAACTCGTGGGCGTGCGCGGGCCGTTCGACCGGCTCCACCGGGCCGGGGACCTCTCGGGCGCCGCCCGCCGGGCCGTCCTGGCCGACGGAGGTGGCGGTGAGCTGGAGGACACCGGCCAGGTTGAGGTCGGGGCCGTAGGCGGGGACGGTGGCCGCGTTGGCGGCGAGGAGGTCGGTGAGGGGGCCGGGGGCCGGGCGGAGCGGTACGGCGAAACCGGCGTCGCGGTGGCCGGAGCTGAGGGCGGTGCCGAGGACGCCGAGGACGGCGCCGGTGGCGGCGTCGAGCACGGGGCCGCCCGCGGCGCCGCCGCCGAGGCGCAGGGCGTCCAGTCCGGAGGTGCCGACCGCCAGTTCGAGGGCGGCGAGCCGGTGGAAGCGGTCGGTGGCGGTGTAGGTGACGTCGGCGGTGCCGAGGAGGCGGGCCTCGCGCCAGCCGCCGGCGGCGATGCGTACGTAGGCGCCGGGCTCGGTGCGGTCCCGGACGGTGATGGGCAGCGGAGGGGTGCCGAGGCCGTCGGCGTGGACCAGGGCGAGGCCGAGGGCGGGCAGCGGGGTCACCTCGGCGGCGCTCACGACCCGCCGGCGGTCGTCGGCGGTGCGCAGGACGAGCCGGGTCAGGCCGTCGACGGCCTCGTGGCTGGTGACGAAGGTGCCGTGGTGGTCGGCGGCGAAACCGGTGCCGCGAGGGCGCCCGGCGAGATCGTGGACGCGGACCAGGCACTCCTCCGGCCCGCGCCCCTCCGGGACCGGAAGAGCGGCCTCCTGGAGCCCCCGCCCCACACCACCAGGCCCCTCCTGAAGCCCCCGCCCCACACCACCAGGCCCCTCCTGACTCCCCCGCCCGGCCCGGCCGTCCGCCCCCTGGCGTACCCGCACGGCACCGCCAGGCGTCGCGTGACTCCCCCGCCCCGCGCCACGGTCCGCCTCGTAGGCCCCCCGCCCCGCACTGCCGTCCGCCTCCCGTGATCCGTCCCGCGACGCCATCGTCGGTCCTCCCCGCCATGCACCCGTGCTCCGGGTCCGACGGTAGGACGGTGATGATCAGCGGCAAAAGGTCTCGTGGCGAACGCGCCCCCTTCCGCTCCCCCGGTTCACTCCGAGCGCCTGCCCGGTCGGGTGAACCACGGGGGGCGGACGGATACACCTATGAGGTGGGGGAACCGAGGGGAACCCGTGGGCGGCGGCGCGCGGTCCCCGTGACCGCCGCTCCACGGGGTGGCCCGTGGAGCGGGCGCCGGTTCAGCCGAAGACGGCCAGGCTCTTCGCCTTGCCCTGGTGTTCCTCGACGAGCGCGAGGAAACGGCCGTCGGGCGCGTAGACGCCGACGGCGCCTGCCCCGGCGTACGTGTCCGGCATCTCCAGGCGGACGCCGTTGCCGAGCAGCCGGGCCCGCCTGGTGTCGATGTCCCAGCGGGGGAAGGCGGCTGCCGCGGCCTCCGCGACCGGCATGACGGTCAGTTCCTGCTGGAGCTGGTCGAGGGTCCGGGCGGTGTCCAGCTTGTAGGGGCCGACCCGGGTACGGCGCAGCGCGGTGAGGTGGCCGCCGACGCCGAGGTCGGCGCCGAGGTCCCGGGCGAGCGCCCGGATGTAGGTGCCGGAGGAGCAGACCACCGACACCACGAGGTCGAGCACCGGCGTGCCGTCGTCGGCGACGGCCTCGCGGACGTCGTGCACGGCGAAGGAGGAGACCGTCACCGGACGGGCGGGGATCTCGAACTCCTCGCCCTCACGGGCCCGCTTGTAGGACCGTACGCCGTTGATCTTGATGGCGCTGACCTTGGAGGGGACCTGCATGATGTCGCCGGTCAGCTTGGCGACGGCGGTGTCCAGGGCGCCCCGGTCCACCGCCGAGGCGTCCGTGGACGAGGTGATCTCGCCCTCGGCGTCGTCGGTGAGGGTGTTCTGCCCGAGCCGGACGGTGCCGACGTACTCCTTCTCGGTGAGGGCGAGGTGCCCGAGGAGCTTGGTCGCCCGCTCCACACCGAGGACCAGGACGCCCGTCGCCATCGGATCGAGCGTGCCGGCGTGCCCGACGCGCCGCGTGCGGGCGATGCCCCGCATCTTGGCGACGACGTCGTGCGAGGTGAAGCCCGACGGCTTGTCGACGATGACGAGGCCGTCGGGCGTGGTGTGCTTCTCGCTCATTCGGCGGTGTCGTCCGTCTCGGTGTCCCCGTCGGCCTCGGTCTCCGGCTTGCGGTACGGGTCCGCGCCGCCGGCGTACGTGGCGCCCGCGGACGCCTCGCGCACCTTGGCGTCGGACTCCCGCGCCCGGTCGAGGAGGTCCTCGATGGTGCGCGCGTTGTCCGGCAGGGCGTCCATCACGAAGGTGAGGGTCGGCGTGAACTTCACGCCCGCCGCCTTGCCGACCTCGGAGCGCAGGATGCCCTTGGCGCTCTCCAGTCCCGCCGCGGCGGCCGTGCGCTCCTCGTCGTCGCCGTACACCGTGTAGAAGACGGTCGCCTCCCGCAGGTCACCCGTGACCCGGGTGTCCGTGATGGTGACGTGCGTGCCGAGCCGCGGGTCCTTGATCCCGCGCTGCAGCTTCTCGGCCACCACCTCCCGGATGAGGTCCGCCAGCCTTTTCGCCCGCGCGTTGTCGGCCACTGGTCCGTCTCCCGTTCTTTCCTGTCAGAGTTGTTCAGTCGTCGTCGCCGTGGAAACGCCGTCGGACCGACAGCAGTTCCACCTCGGGGCGGCCGGCGACCAGCCGCTCGCACCGGTCGAGCACGTCGGTCAGGTGCCGCGCGTCCGCCGAGACCACGGCCAGTCCGATGCCGGCCCGCCGGTACAGGTCCATGTTGTCGACCTCTGCCGCGCTCACGGCGTACTTCCGCTGGAGCTCGGCGATGATCGGGCGGACGACGGAGCGCTTCTCCTTCAGCGACCGCACGTCGCCGAGGAGCAGGTCGAAGGACAACGTCCCCACGTACATGTGTGTGCCGGATGACCCGCCGGTACGGGATCGACGGCCCTGCCGTCGGTGCGGGCAGGGACATCACGAACGGTACCCCGAACGGGGAGCCCGCTCGACGGGGTTTCCGTGCCGTCCCGGCACCGGACGGCCGGGCCCGGACAGCGGCCGGCCGGCCGACGGGACTGATCCCGTCGGCCGGCCGGAGCCGGGGTGTGTCACACCCGCGGCTTCTCGCGCATCTCGTACGTCGCGATGACGTCGTCGACCTTGATGTCGTTGAAGTTGCCGAGGTTGATACCGCCCTCGAACCCTTCGCGGATCTCGGTGACGTCGTCCTTGAAGCGACGCAGTCCGTCGATGGAGAGGTTCTCCGCGATGACCTTGCCATCGCGCAGCAGGCGGGCCTTGGTGTTCCGCCGTACCTCGCCGGAGCGGATGAGGACACCCGCGATGTTGCCCAGCTTGGACGAGCGGAAGACCTCGCGGATCTCCGCCGTGCCCAGCTCGACCTCTTCGTACTCGGGCTTGAGCATGCCCTTGAGGGCCGCCTCGATCTCCTCGATCGCCTGGTAGATGACCGAGTAGTACCGGACGTCCACACCCTCGCGCTCGGCCATCTGCTGTGCCCGCCCGGCGGCGCGCACGTTGAAGCCGATCACGATGGCGTCGGAGCCCATCGCCAGGTCGATGTCGGACTCCGTGACCGCACCGACGCCGCGGTGCAGGACGCGGATGTCGACCTCTTCGCCGACGTCGAGCTGGAGCAGCGAGGACTCCAGGGCCTCGACCGATCCGGAGGCGTCACCCTTGATGATGAGGTTGAGCTGCTGGATCTCGCCGGCCTTGAGCACCTTGTCCAGGTCCTCCAGCGACACGCGGCGCGTGCGCTTGGCGAACGCGGCGTTGCGCTCGCGGGCGGCGCGCTTCTCCGCGATCTGACGGGCCGTACGGTCCTCGTCGACCACGATGAAGTTGTCACCGGCACCCGGGACGTTGGTCAGACCCAGCACCTGGACCGGCGTGGACGGACCCGCCTCGGCGACGTTGTTGCCGTTGTCGTCGAGCATGGCGCGCACGCGGCCGTAGGCGTCGCCCACCACCATCGTGTCGCCGACCCGCAGGGTGCCTCGCTGGACGAGGACCGTCGCCACGGCACCACGGCCGCGGTCGAGACGGGACTCGATCGAGATGCCCTGCGCGTCCTGGGCCGGGTTGGCCCGCAGGTCGAGCGAGGCGTCCGCGGTGAGGACCACGGCCTCCAGCAGGGAGTCGATGTGCAGACCCTGCTTGGCGGAGATGTCGACGAACATGGTCTCGCCGCCGTACTCCTCGGCCACCAGCCCGTACTCGGTGAGCTGGCCGCGCACCTTGGTCGGGTCGGCGCCCTCGACGTCGATCTTGTTGACCGCGACGACGATCGGGACGTCGGCCGCCTTGGCGTGGTTGAGCGCCTCGACCGTCTGCGGCATGACGCCGTCGTTGGCCGCGACGACCAGGATCGCGATGTCCGTCGACTTCGCACCACGGGCACGCATGGCGGTGAACGCCTCGTGACCCGGGGTGTCGATGAAGGTGATCTTGCGGTCCTCGTCGTTGACCTCGGTCGTGACCTGGTAGGCACCGATGTGCTGGGTGATGCCACCGGCCTCGCCGGACGCGACGTTGGTCTTGCGGATCGCGTCGAGCAGTCGGGTCTTTCCGTGGTCGACGTGACCCATGACGGTGACCACCGGCGGACGGACGACCAGGTCCTCCTCGGAGCCCTCGTCCTCGCCGAATTCGAGGTCGAAGGACTCCAGGAGCTCGCGGTCCTCCTCCTCCGGGCTGACGATCTGAACCGTGTAGTTCATCTCGCCGGCCAGCAGCTCCAGCGTCTCGTCGGAGACGGACTGGGTGGCCGTGACCATCTCGCCCAGGTTCATCATGACCGCGACGAGCGACGCCGGGTTGGCGTTGATCTTCTCCGCGAAGTCGGTGAGCGACGCACCGCGCGACAGGCGAATGGCTTCGCCGTTGCCGCGAGGCAGCATCACGCCGCCGACCGACGGGGCCTGCATGGCCTCGTACTCCTGGCGCCTCTGCCGCTTCGACTTGCGACCGCGACGCGCGGGACCGCCGGGACGGCCGAAGGCGCCCTGCGTGCCACCACGGCCACCGGGACCGCCGGGACGGCCGCCGAAGCCGGGACGGCCACCGCCGCCGGCGAAACCGCCGCCGCCACCGGGACGGCCGGCGAAACCGCCGCCGCCACCGGGACGACCGGCGCCGCCACCGCCACCGGGACGGCCGGCGAAGCCACCGCCACCGCCGCCGGGACGACCGGTGCCGGGACGGCCGGCACCGGCCGGACCGCGACCGCCGGGACCGGGACGCGGGCCGGCAGCGGGACGCTGCGGCATCATGCCCGGGTTGGGACGCGGGCCGCCGGGACGGGGACCGCCCGGACCGGCCTGCGGACGCGGCATCGAGCCCGGCGTCGGACGGGAACCGCCCGGAGCCTGGGGACGAGGACCGCCCTGACCGCCAGTGGACTGCGGACGCGGACCGGCGCCGGGGGCACCGGGGCCGGGACGCGGACCGCCCTGCGGGCGCGGGGCCTGCGGACGGGCCATGCCGGCGTTGCCGCCGGAGGTGAAGGGGTTGTTGCCCGGACGCGGACCGGAGGAACGTCCACCGGGACGCGGCGCCGCGGCGCCGGGACGCTGCCCGCCGCCGGGACGGCCCTGGCCGCCGCCCTGCTGTCCCTGGCCGGGGGCCGAGGGACGGGCGCCGGGCTTGGGGGCGCCGGGACGCGCGGCGGGCTTGGTCACGTAGCCGAGGGCGATGCCCGACTCCGGGTCGGCGAAGCCGAGGGAGCCGCCCCTGCCGGGGTGG
>NZ_JAGPNL010000016.1:0-1627 GCF_018069565.1 Streptomyces tagetis
GGGTGGTTGGTCGTTGTTTGAGAACTGCACAGTGGACGCGAGCATCTGTGGCCAAGTTTTTAAGGGCGCACGGTGGATGCCTTGGCACCAGGAACCGATGAAGGACGTGGGAGGCCACGATAGGCCCCGGGGAGTCGTCAACCAGGCTTTGATCCGGGGGTGTCCGAATGGGGAAACCCGGCAGTCGTCATGGGCTGTCACCCGCTGCTGAACACATAGGCAGTGTGGAGGGAACGCGGGGAAGTGAAACATCTCAGTACCCGCAGGAAGAGAAAACAACCGTGATTCCGGGAGTAGTGGCGAGCGAAACCGGATGAGGCTAAACCTACGACGTGTGAGACCCGGCAGGGGTTGCGTCGTGGGGGTTGTGGGATCTCTTGTTCACAGTCTGCCGGCTGTGAGGCGAGTCAGAAACCGTTGATGTAGGCGAAGGACATGCGAAAGGTCCGGCGTAGAGGGTAAGACCCCCGTAGTCGAAACATCAGCGGCTCGTTTGAGAGACACCCAAGTAGCACGGGGCCCGAGAAATCCCGTGTGAATCTGGCGGGACCACCCGCTAAGCCTAAATATTCCCTGGTGACCGATAGCGGATAGTACCGTGAGGGAATGGTGAAAAGTACCGCGGGAGCGGAGTGAAATAGTACCTGAAACCGTGTGCCTACAAGCCGTGGGAGCGTCGGAACGAGGCTTGCCTTGTTCTCGTGACTGCGTGCCTTTTGAAGAATGAGCCTGCGAGTTTGCGGTGTGTTGCGAGGTTAACCCGGGTGGGGAAGCCGTAGCGAAAGCGAGTCCTAATAGGGCGGTGGAGTAGCACGCTCAAGACCCGAAGCGGAGTGATCTAGCCATGGGCAGGTTGAAGCGGAGGTAAGACTTCGTGGAGGACCGAACCCACCAGGGTTGAAAACCTGGGGGATGACCTGTGGTTAGGGGTGAAAGGCCAATCAAACTCCGTGATAGCTGGTTCTCCCCGAAATGCATTTAGGTGCAGCGTCGTGTGTTTCTTGCCGGAGGTAGAGCACTGGATAGGCGATGGGCCCTACCGGGTTACTGACCTTAGCCAAACTCCGAATGCCGGTAAGTGAGAGCGCGGCAGTGAGACTGTGGGGGATAAGCTCCATGGTCGAGAGGGAAACAGCCCAGAGCATCGACTAAGGCCCCTAAGCGTACGCTAAGTGGGAAAGGATGTGGAGTCGCAGAGACAACCAGGAGGTTGGCTTAGAAGCAGCCATCCTTGAAAGAGTGCGTAATAGCTCACTGGTCTAGTGATTCTGCGCCGACAATGTAGCGGGGCTCAAGCGTACCGCCGAAGTCGTGTCATTGCGATATGTACCCCCAACGGGGATCGTGATGGGTAGGGGAGCGTCGTCTGCCGGGTGAAGCAGCACCGGAAGGTAGTTGTGGACGGTTGACGAGTGAGAATGCAGGCATGAGTAGCGATACAAACGTGAGAAACGTTTGCGCCGATTGACTAAGGGTTCCTGGGTCAAGTTGATCTGCCCAGGGTAAGTCGGGACCTAAGGCGAGGCCGACAGGCGTAGTCGATGGATAACCGGTTGATATTCCGGTACCCGCTGTGAAGCGTCAAACATCGAGCATCGTGATGCTAAGGCCGTGAAGCCGTCCTGGA
>NZ_JAGPNL010000016.1:1727-3066 GCF_018069565.1 Streptomyces tagetis
ATGGCGGCCCGTACCCTAAACCGACTCAGGTAGTCAGGTAGAGAATACCGAGGCGTTCGGGTGAACTATGGTTAAGGAACTCGGCAAAATGCCCCCGTAACTTCGGGAGAAGGGGGGCCATTCCTGGTGAGCGGATTTTCTCCGTGAGCTGGGGGTGGCCGCAGAGACCAGCGAGAAGCGACTGTTTACTAAAAACACAGGTCCGTGCGAAGCCGTAAGGCGATGTATACGGACTGACGCCTGCCCGGTGCTGGAACGTTAAGGGGACCGGTTAGCTCCATTTCGGTGGGGCGAAGCTGAGAACTTAAGCGCCAGTAAACGGCGGTGGTAACTATAACCATCCTAAGGTAGCGAAATTCCTTGTCGGGTAAGTTCCGACCTGCACGAATGGCGTAACGACTTCTCGGCTGTCTCAACCATAGGCCCGGTGAAATTGCACTACGAGTAAAGATGCTCGTTTCGCGCAGCAGGACGGAAAGACCCCGGGACCTTTACTACAGTTTGATATTGGTGTTCGGTTCGGCTTGTGTAGGATAGCTGGGAGACTTTGATGCATGCACGCCAGTGTGTGTGGAGTCGTCGTTGAAATACCAGTCTGGTCGTGCTGGATGTCTAACCTGGGTCCGTGATCCGGATCAGGGACAGTGTCTGATGGGTAGTTTAACTGGGGCGGTTGCCTCCTAAAGAGTAACGGAGGCGCCCAAAGGTTCCCTCAGCCTGGTTGGTAATCAGGTGTTGAGTGTAAGTGCACAAGGGAGCTTGACTGTGAGACCGACGGGTCGAGCAGGGACGAAAGTCGGGACTAGTGATCCGGCGGTGGCTTGTGGAAGCGCCGTCGCTCAACGGATAAAAGGTACCCCGGGGATAACAGGCTGATCTTCCCCAAGAGTCCATATCGACGGGATGGTTTGGCACCTCGATGTCGGCTCGTCGCATCCTGGGGCTGGAGTCGGTCCCAAGGGTTGGGCTGTTCGCCCATTAAAGCGGTACGCGAGCTGGGTTTAGAACGTCGTGAGACAGTTCGGTCCCTATCCGCTGCGCGCGCAGGAGTCTTGAGAAGGGCTGTCCCTAGTACGAGAGGACCGGGACGGACGAACCTCTGGTGTGCCAGTTGTTCTGCCAAGGGCATGGCTGGTTGGCTACGTTCGGGAGGGATAACCGCTGAAAGCATCTAAGCGGGAAGCCTGCTTCGAGATGAGGACTCCCACCCACTTGATGGGGTAAGGCTCCCAGTAGACGACTGGGTTGATAGGCCAGATATGGAAGCACCGTAAGGTGTGGAGTTGACTGGTACTAATAGGCCGAGGGCTTGTCCTCAGTTGCTCGCGTCCACTGTGTT
>NZ_JAGPNL010000002.1 GCF_018069565.1 Streptomyces tagetis
CCCCGTACCGCCGGTGCCGCCACCGCGCGCGGCACCGGTCCCGCCGTCCCCGTCCAGACCCCGCGTCCGCCCGCCGCGCCCCGGTCCGCCCCGGACCGCGCCGTGCCGCCGGGCGGGCGACCCGCCCCCTCACATCCGGGAAGAGGAACATGACACTGATCGGAGTGCCCCGGGAGACCGCGGCCGGCGAACGCCGGGTCGCCCTCGTACCCAAAGTCGTCGAACGGCTGCGGGCCGCGGGCCTCGGCGTCGTGGTCGAGGCCGGGGCCGGTGCCGGGGCGCTGATCCCCGACGACGCGTACGCGCGTGCCGGAGCCGCCATCGGCGACCCGTGGGCGGCCGACGTCGTGGTCAAGGTGAACCCGCCGACCCCCGAGGAGACCGGGCTGCTCGGTCCCGCCTCCACCGTGATCGGCTTCCTGGCCCCGCTGACCCGGCCGGAGGTCGCCGAACGGCTGCGGCTGGCCGGCGCGACCGGCTTCGCCATGGAGTCCGTGCCCCGCATCTCCCGCGCCCAGTCCATGGACGCGCTCTCCTCCCAGGCCAATGTCGCCGGCTACCGGGCCGTCCTGCTGGCCGCCGACTGCTCCACCCGCTTCTTCCCGATGCTCACCACGGCCGCCGGCACGGTGAAACCGGCCACCGTCCTGGTGCTCGGCGTGGGCGTCGCCGGACTCCAGGCGCTCGCCACCGCCAAGCGGCTCGGCGCCCGCACCACCGGCTTCGACGTCCGCCCCGAGGTCGCCGAACAGGTCCGCTCCCTCGGCGCCCAGTGGCTCGACCTCGGCGTCAGCGCCTCCGGAGAGGGCGGCTACGCCCGCGCCCTCTCCGAGGAGGAACAGGCGGAGCAGCAGCGCCGGCTGACCGACGCGATCAGCGGCTTCGACGTGGTGATCACCACCGCGCTGGTCCCCGGCCGCCCCGCGCCGACACTCGTCACCGCCGAGGCCGTCCGCCGAATGCGCCCCGGCAGCGTCGTCGTCGACCTCGCCGGCGAGACGGGCGGCAACTGCGAACTCACCCGCCCCGGCGAGAGGGTGGTCCGGCACGACGTCACCGTCGCGGCCCCGCTCGACCTGCCCGCGACCCTCCCCGAGCACGCCAGCGAGCTGTACGCCCGCAATGTCCAGGCGCTGCTCGAACTCATGCTGAAGGACGGCGAGTTCGCCCCGGACCTCTCCGACGAGATCCTCGCCGCCTGCTGCGTGACCCACCACAGTGACCAGCTCACGGAGGCCCGATGATGTTCCTGGCCAACCTGGCGATCCTGGTGCTGGCGGGGTTCATCGGCTTCGCCGTGATCTCCAAAGTGCCCAACACCCTGCACACCCCGCTCATGTCCGGCACCAACGCCATCCACGGCATCGTGCTGCTCGGCGGCCTGATCCTGCTCGGCCGGTCCGCGGGAGGCACCGTCGACCGGGTGCTGCTGGTCGTCGCCATCGTCTTCGGCACGATCAACGTCGTCGGCGGATTCCTCGTCACCGACCGGATGCTCGGCATGTTCAAGAGGAAGCCGGGCGCCACCGGAACCGGAAAGGAGACCACCGGCCGTGGATGACCTCATCACGATCCTCTACATCGTCGCGTTCGCCCTCTTCATCCACGGCCTCATGGGCCTGACCGGCCCGCGGACCGCCGTACGCGGCAACCTCACCGCCGCGGCCGGCATGGTGATCGCCGCCGTGGCCGCCCTGCTCACCCCCGGCACCGGCAACTGGCCGCTGATCGTGCTCGGCCTGGTCGTCGGCACGGTGATCGGCGTCCCCGCCGCCCGGCGGATCAGGATGACCGCCATGCCGCAGATGGTCGCCCTCTTCAACGGGGTCGGCGGCGGCGCCGTCGCCCTCATCTCCTGGGTCGAGTTCCGCGGCAGCGACGGCTACGCCCACCAGGCCGCCCACGTCGCCGTCACCTCCCTGTTCGCCGCCATCGTCGGCTCCCTCTCCTTCTGGGGGTCGCTGATCGCCTTCGGCAAGCTCCAGGAGATCCTGCCGGGCCGGCCCATCGGCCTGGGCCGTGCCCAACAGCCCCTCAACCTCGTGCTGTTGCTCGCCGCGGTGGCCTGCGCCGTCGCCATCGGCCTCGGCCACGCCTCCCCGGCGCTCTTCCTCGGCATCCTCGCCGCCTCGGCCGTGCTCGGCGTGACGGTGGTGCTGCCCATCGGCGGCGCCGACATGCCCGTCGTGATCTCGCTGCTCAACGCCTTCACCGGACTGTCGGCCGCCGCCACCGGACTCGCCCTGGACAACACGGCGATGATCGTCGCCGGCATGCTCGTCGGTGCCTCCGGCACCATCCTGACCGACCTGATGGCCAAGGCGATGAACCGGTCGATCCCGGCCATCGTCGCCGGCGGCTTCGGCGGCACCGCCTCCGCCGCGGGACCCGGCGCCGGCCCGGCCGACCAGACGGTGCGCCGGACCAGCGCCGCCGACGCGGCGATCCAGATGGCCTACGCCGCCCAGGTCGTCGTCGTCCCCGGCTACGGCATGGCCGTCGCCCAGGCCCAGCACGCCGTCCGCGAGATGGCCGGTCTGCTGGAGGCGCGCGGCGTGGAGGTCAAGCACGCCATCCACCCCGTCGCCGGACGCATGCCCGGCCACATGAACGTCCTGCTGGCCGAGGCCGACGTGCCCTACGAGCAGCTCAGGGAAATGGACGACATCAACGGCGAGTTCGGCCGCACGGACGTGGCCCTGGTGATCGGCGCCAACGACGTCACCAACCCGGCCGCCCGGACCGACCCCGGTTCACCGATCTACGGCATGCCGATCCTCAACGTCGACCACGCCAAGTCGGTCATCGTGCTCAAGCGCGGTATGAGCCCCGGCTTCGCCGGCATCGAGAACGAGCTGTACTTCGACGCCCGTACGTCGATGCTCTTCGGCGACGCGAAGTCCTCCGTCGCCGAGATCACCGAGGAGCTGAAGGCCCTGTGACCGGGGAGCGGCCGACCCCGCGCCGGCCGCTCCGCGCGCCACCCGAGGAAGGCGGTACCCATGCTGACCGACACCCACGGCCGGATCGCCACCGATCTGCGGGTCTCGCTGACCGACCGCTGCAACCTGCGCTGCACTTACTGCATGCCCGCCGAGGGCCTGGCCTGGCAGCCCCGGAGCGAACAGCTCACCGACGACGAGACCGTGCGCCTGGTACGGATCGCGGTGACCCGCCTCGGCGTCACCGACGTACGCTTCACCGGCGGCGAACCGCTGCTGCGCCCCGGGCTGCCCGGCATCGTCGCCCGCTGCGCCGCGCTCGCCCCGCGCCCCCGGCTCTCGCTCACCACCAACGGGATCGGGCTGACCCGGACCGCGCCCGCGCTGCGCGACGCCGGACTCGACCGGGTCAACGTCTCGCTGGACACCCTGCGCCCGGACCGGTTCGCCCGGCTCACCCGCCGCGACCGGCACCGGGACGTGCTGGCCGGACTGGCCGCCGCCCGCGACGCCGGACTGGAACCGGTGAAGGTCAACTCCGTGCTGATGCGGGGCCTCAACGACGACGAGGCGCCCGAACTGCTCGACTGGGCCCTCCGGCACGGCTACCACCTGCGCTTCATCGAGCAGATGCCGCTCGACGCCCAGCACGGGTGGCAGCGCGAGCGGATGGTGACCGCGGCCGAGATCCTGGAGCGGCTCGCCGGGTCCTTCGCCCTCACCCCGCAGGACGAGGGGGTGCGGGGATCGGCCCCCGCCGAGCGGTGGTGGGTCGACGGCGGTCCGGCCACCGTCGGCGTGATCGCCTCGGTGACCCGGCCCTTCTGCCGGACCTGCGACCGCACCCGGCTCACCGCGGACGGGCAGGTGCGCTCCTGCCTCTTCGCCCGCGAGGAGACCGACCTGCGCACCGCGCTGCGTTCCGGGGCGCCGGACGAGGAGATCGCCGGGCTCTGGCGGACGGCGATGGCCGGCAAGAAGGCGGGCTCCGGCCTGGACGACCCGGCCTTCCTCCAGCCCGCCCGGCCGATGTCCGCCATCGGGGGTTAGCCCGGGGGTTGGCCCGGGGCGGGGGGCTGACCCGGCGGGACGCCGGGCGGCTGGTGGCGGCCGACTCGGCGCTGCACGGCGCCGTCGCGGCGCCGGCCGGGAACGACGTCCTGGCCCGTCTGATCGCCCTGGTGGACCGCCGGGTGCGCTGGTACCACGCGCCCGTCGCCCGGCTGCGGGGCGCGGACGCGTGGGCCGAGCACGCCGAGATCATCGAGGCCGTCGCGGAGGGGGAGGCGGAGCGGGCGGGCGAGTCGATGCGCCGTCACGCCGACTCCGCCACCGCCGCCAACCGTGACCGACGGGCACCGGGGGCGAGTTGAGCGGGCCCCGGCTGCGGGCAGGACCCCGGGGGAGCGCGCGCACCGAGCAGGAGGGCCGCGCACCACAAACGTCGGCACGACCCCTGGACAGGGCAACGTCACCCCCACAGAATACTGCCTACTCCATAACGTATGCAATTTCCCCCGGCATGACCTGACGCGAAGACTGACTCGAAGGAGCCGGCATGACGCGCACTACCCGCCCGGTGGCCCTGGCGCGCAACGGGATGGTCAGCACACCGCACTACCTCGCCTCCGCGGCCGGACTCCAGGTCCTCCAGGAGGGCGGCACGGCGGTCGACGCCGCGATCGCCATCAACGCCACGCTCGGCGTGGTCTATCCGCACATGACCGGCCCCGGAGGGGACGCGTTCTGGCTCATCCACGACGCCTCCACCGGCCGCGTCCACGCGCTCAACGGCAGCGGCCGGTCCGGCGCCCAGGCGAGCCGCGGGTACTTCCGCCGGCGCGGCCACGACGCGATCCCCGTCCGCGGTCCGCTCGCCTCGGTGACGGTGCCCGGCGCCGTGGACAGTTGGTGCGCCGCGCATGAACGTTTCGGCAGTCTGCCGCTCTCCCGGCTCCTGCGCTCGGCCATCACCTACGCCCGCGAGGGCTTCGCCGTGTGCGACAGCTACGCCACCTGCGCCGCCGAGGTCGCGGAGGTGCTGAGCGCCCACCCGCTCACCCGCAGCACCCTGCTCCCGGGGGACCGGGCGCCGCTCATGGCCGACGTCCTCGCCCTGCCCCGGCTGGCGGACACCCTCCAGACCGTCGCCGACCAGGGCCGCGCCGGTTTCTACGAGGGCGCGGTCGCCGAGGAGATCGCCACGAGCCTGCGCGAGGCGGGCGGGCTGCTCACCGCGGAGGACCTGGCCGCCCACCGCTCCGAGTGGACCGAGCCGATCTCCACCACGTACCGGGGCTACCGCTGCTACCAGCACCCGCCCAACTCCCAGGGGTTCGCGCACCTGATCGCCCTCAACATCCTGGAGAACTTCGACCTGAGCGGGATGACGGACGACAGCCCCGACTACGTCCACCTGCTGGTGGAGGCTACCCGCCTGGCCTTCGCCGACCGCGACCGCCACCTCACCGACCCCGCCTTCCACGACATCCCGCTCGGCGAACTGCTCTCCAAGGAGCACGCGGCCGACCTGAGCCGGCGCATCTCGGCCGACCCGGCGCCCGCGGTCCCCTCGGCGCGCATGGGCGGCGACACCACGTGCAGCGTCGTCGTGGACTCGGCCGGCAACGCGGCCTCCGTGATCCAGAGCCTCTACCACGAGTTCGGCTCGGGCTTCATCGCCGGCGAGACGGGCGTACTCCTGCACAACCGCGGCTCGTTCTTCTCCCTCGACGAGGCGCACCCGAACCGCCTCGAACCCGGCAAGCGCACCTTCCACACCCTCATGCCGGGCATGCTCTTCCGCGGCGACGAACTCGACCTCGTCTACGGCACGATGGGCGGCGAAGGCCAGCCCCAGACCTCCAACGCCCTGGTCACCCGGGTCGTCGACTTCGGCCGTGACGTCCAGTCGGCCATCGACGCGCCGCGCTGGCTCTACGGCCGCACCTGGGGCGACGAGCGCCGCGACCTGCGGATGGAGGACCGCTTCCCCGCCGAGACGCTGGACCGGCTCCGCACCCGGGGCCACCCGGTGCGCGAAGTGCCGAGCTGGGACGGGGTGATGGGGCACGCCCAGGCCATCCGGGTCACCGACGACGTGCTGATGGGCGGTGCCGACCCCCGGGGCGACGGTCTCGCCCTCGGCTGGTGACGCCTGCCCCCGTACGGCCGGACGAGAGGAGTTCCCGAGAATGGACAACGCGAGCATCTGGCTCTGGGCCGCCTCGCTGGCGCCGCTCGCCCTGCTGCTCTTCCTGATGATCGGCCGGGGCTGGGGAGCGGCGGAGGCCGGTTCGGTGGGGTGGCTGGTCGCCTCGCTGATCGCGCTCACCGTCTTCCACCTGCGCATGGAGGCCGTCGGGCTGGAGACGGTCAAGGGGGTCGTCGAGGCCGTCACCATCGTGTACATCATCGTCTCGGCGATCCTCATCTACGAGGTCGCCAAGGAGGCGGACGCCTTCGTCCCCTTCCAGCGCGGGATGACGCGGCTCTTCGCCCATCCGCTGCTCCAGGTGATGGCGATCGGCTGGGTCTTCGCCTCCTTCCTCCAGGGCATCACCGGCTTCGGCGTGCCCATCGCGGTGTGCGCCCCGCTGCTCGTGGGCATCGGGGTCCGGCCGCTGCACGCGGTGGTCATCGCCCTGGTGGGGCACGCCTGGAACAACACCTTCGGCACCCTCTCCGCCGCCTGGATCGGCATGAAGCAGGTCACCGACCTGTCGCCGGGGGAGTACGCCACGACCGCCGTCCAGACCTCCCTGCTGCTGTGGATGGTGAACCTGGCGGGCGGTCTGACCATCTGCTGGCTCTACGGACGGCTGCGCGGCGTGTGGGAGGGGCTGCCCGCGGTCCTGGTGATCTCGCTCGCGCACGGCGGGGTGACCCTCGCCCTGTCGCAGTGGGACGACACGCTGAACGGCTTCGCCGCCGGCCTCGTCGGCCTGCTGGTGGTCGCCGCCCTCGCGCGCCTGCCCCGCTACCGCCGCCCCTCCCGGGTGACGGACAGCCCGGTCTTCGCGCCCGGCACCCCCACCACCACGGCGCCGACCCCCGCCGGAGAGCCCGCCCCGGCCGGAGAGCCCGCCCCGGACCGGCCCGCCCCGGCGAGGGAGCCCACGCCGGACCGGACCGCCCCCGCCTCCGCCCCCGCGCCCGGCACCCCGTCCGGCGGCCCCACCCCCGTGGCCGTCCCGCCCGCCGGGGCCCCCGTACCCGCCGCCGCGATGTCGCTGAACAGCGCCTTCCTGCCGTACTCCACCCTGCTGGTGGTGACCGGGGTGGTGCTGCTGATCGGACCGCTGAAGAGCGTGCTCGGCAGGCCCACCGTCGACGTGGACTTCCCCGCCGTCACCACCGGGCTCGGCTTCACCACCCCGGCGTCGACGTCGACGCTGGCGCTGCTGACCCACGCGGGGACGCTGCTGCTCGTCACCGCCGTGATCAGTTACGTCCTCTACCGCAGGGCGGGACACCTGCGGCGGCGGGCGTACCGCTCCATCCTGAGCGGCACGGTGGAGAAGGCGATCGGGCCGACCATCGCCGTGGTGACCCTCGTGGCGATGGCCTCGGTGATGCAGGGCTCGGGCCAGGCCGACGTCCTGGCGGCCAAGGTGGCCGCCTGGACCAGCGGGATCTATCTGCTCCTCGGCCCGTATGTCGGGGTCTTCGGCACCTTCATCACCGGCTCCAACCTGTCGAGCAACCTGCTCTTCGGCGCCTTCCAGCAGACCACCGCCCAGGCGGCCGGGCTCAGCACCGCCCAGGTCCTCAGCGCCCAGACGACCGGCGGCGCGCTGGGCACGATGATCTCCCCGAGCAAGATCCTGCTCGGCACCACCACCGCCGGGATCTCCGGCCAGGAGGGGCAAGTCCTGCGGCGGACCCTGCCGTTGACCCTGGTGATGACCGCCCTCGTCGGGCTGCCGTTCTTCCTGCTCGGGTAGCGCCCCGCCGCGCCCGCCCACGACCCACAAAATGGAGAGACGCATTGAACCCCACCGCACGCACCCAGGCGTGGTCGACCCTGGCGGCGGCCCTCGCCCTCCCGCTCCTCTACATCGGCGGCACCCACGCCATGCCGCCGCTCTCCCTCCTCGGCCTCGCCGTCTTCACGACGAGCATGATGACCCCGCCCCTCCTGCGCTTCACGTCCCGCCGACGTTCCTGACCGGGCCGGGCGCGGGCGGCCGGGTCAGGTGTCGGGGCCGGTCAGGTGTCGGGCCCCGTCAGGCGTCGGTGCCGGTTCGCCGGGTGGGGGAGGTGCCGGCCATGCCGAACGCGGTCAGGGCGGCGGCGACCGCGGCGGCCACGCCGCACACCAGGAACGCGGTGCCGAAGCCGCTGCCCAGGGCGTCCAGGGCGAGACCCCGGGCGGCGGAGCCCGGGGCGCCGGGCGGCAGGCCGTTCACGGCGATGGGCCCTCCGGCCTCGGCGATCCGGCGTGCCGCCGCCATCTGGTCGACGGGCAGGCCGGCGCCGGACAGCTTCGCCGCGAAGGCCGAGCCCGCGTTGCTCAGGGCGACCGCGCCGACGACGACCGGACCGAGCACGAAGCCGAGATCGCGCAGCATGTTGGTGGTGGCGCTGGCCATCCCCGCGAGCTGCGGCGGCACGCTGTTCAGCGCCACGGCCGTCACCGAACTGACCGTCAGCGCGAAACCGATGCCGATCAGCAGGGCCGGGGCCATGAAGGCGCCGAGTCCGGGGTCGGTGACGTCCAGCCGGGTGCAGAGCAGGCAGCCGATCGCCATCAGGACGAAGCCCGAGGTCAGCAGCACGGAGGCGGCCACCCGGTGGAGGAGCCGGGAGACCACCGGGATGAGCAGGAAGGCGGGGCCCTGGAGGAGCAGGAAGGGGATCGCGACGCGCAGCGGGTCCTGGTGCTGCACGGGCCCGAGCCACATGCTCGTCGCGAAGCAGGCGCCGAGGAAGGCGAGCATGCCGATGACCGCGACCACGGACGAGACGGTGAAGGCCCGGTTGCGGAAGAGGCTCAGGTCGAAGATCGGGGAGGGGGCGCCCAGTTCGACCACGACGAAGCCGGCGAGGAAGCAGGCGCCGAGGCCGAAGGCGAGGAGGACGGGGAGGGTGGTCCAGCCCGACTCGGGGCCCTCGACGGCGCCGTAGAGGACGAGGACGAGGCCGAGGGCGAAGGTGATCTGGCCGGCCACGTCGAGTCTGCGGCCCCCGGGCGCCCGTGACTCCGTGGCCAGCGTCAGGGTGAGGACCACGCTGGCCAGGGCGAGTGCCACGAGGACCCAGAAGGAGCCCCGCCACGACCCGACCTTGGCGAACGCGCCGCCGAGCAGCGGGGAGACGGCGGCTCCGGCGGACAGGAAGCCGCTCCACAGGGCCACCGCGTGCGCCCGTTCCCGCGCGGTGCGCGTGACGGAGGTGATCGCGGTGAGCGAGCCGGGGAACATGGCGCCGGCGCCGAGTCCGTTGAGGGCGGCGCCGATCCACAGCACCTGGACGGTGGGGGCGAGGGCCGCCACCGAGCTGCCCGCGGCGACCAGCACCGTACCGGAGGCGATCAGCCGGCGGCGGCCGAAGAGGTCGCCGAGGACGCCGAAGGTGAACTCGAAGCAGACCACCGAGATCATGAAGGCGGCGGTGATCCAGGTGAGCTGGGAGCCGTGGGTCTGAAGGTCGCGCTGGAAGAGCCCGTTGAGCGAGGCGGGCAGCGCGTTGGCGACCTGGGCCACGAAGACCGCGCCGCAGGCGGCGGCCAGCGTCCCCGCGTAGCCCGGCATCCGGGCGGTCCTCTTCGCGGGGGCCGGGGACGTCGTCGTCCCGTTGTCGAGTGTCATGGCTGTTCTCCCTGGCTGGGAAGGACGGCGTCCCGCGGGCGGGAGCGTCGAGAGCGTGGAAGGGCTCGGCTCTGCGTACGCGGTGGGGGAGAGGGCACGACGCTGCCGGTGCGATGCCGTGGAGAATGACACTCGCTTTACGCCACGTCAATGATGTGTGCGCAAACTAAGGGGAGTGCCGTGTGTGTAAGGTCGGCGACTGGGAAGTCACCTGATGTCGCGTGAAGTCGCGCACATGCTCGCGCCGCCGGGCCTCACCCCTGCTCGGCGAGGTCCCTCTCCAGGGCCTGGGCCGCGGTGTCCAGGGCCGTGACCAGGGACTGGAGCCGGTGCGGGTCGTAGCGCACGCTCGGCATCGACAGCGAGAGCCCGGCCAGCGCGGCGCCGTCCGTGTCGCGCACCGGGACACCGACGGCCACCAGACCGCGTTCGGAACGTTCCCGGTTGACGGCGAACCCGTTGCGGCGCAGCCGCCTCAGCTCCGTCCGCAGCCTGGCCAGATCCGGCCGGTCCGCCGGACGGTCGCGGTAGCGGTCCTCGGCGTAGACCTCCTCCAGTTGCTCGTCCGAGAGGTCGGCGAGCAGCAGCAGCCCCGCCGTCGTGCGGTGGGCCGGGAACACCATCCCCTCCCGGGAACCGACCCGCAGCGTCTGCCGGCACTCGACGCTGGCGATGAACCTGGCCGTGTCCCCGGTGCGCACGAGCAGGCTCGTGGTCTCGTCCAGCAGGTCCACGACCCGGTGCAGATGCGGCAGGGCCGCCGCCCGCAGCCGGGACACCAGGGACTGGGAGTGCGCGGCCAGCTCCAGCACCGGCCCCGCCCGGTACACGCGGTCCTCGCCCTGTACGGCGAAGTCCCGGTAGACGAGCATCGCCAGCACCCGGTGCGCGGTCGAGCGGGCCACGCCCAGCCGCTCGGCGAGCTGCGAGACGGTCGCCCCGCCCTCCATCTGGAGGATGGTCGCCGCGCGCAGCGCGTGGTCCACGCTGGCGATCGGGTACGGCGGCGGCGTCTTGAGCGGTTTGTCCATGGCGCGACCCTCCCGGAACGGCCCCCTCGGGCGCTCCCCCGGCGGCCGAGGATTCTGCACTCCAGAATCCTCGTGTTCTTCCTGAGGATACGGCCCACGCTGGGACCGTGACTGACACCTCCCTCGCCCACGACATCGGCACGGGTTCCCCGGTCCGGCTCCAGGCCGTCTCCGCGCAGGGGCAACCCGAGGTCACCCCGGCGCTCGAAGAGCTGTACCGGGGCTTCGAACAGGAACTCCTCGTCCCGCTGTGGACCGAGATCGGCGACCTGATGCCCGCCCACCCGCGCTCGCGCGCCCTGCCGCACCTGTGGCGCTGGCAGCGGCTGCGGGAACTGGCGGCCCGCGCCGGCGACCTCGTCCCCGTCGGCCGCGGCGGCGAACGCCGCGCCATCGCCCTGGCCAACCCCTCCCTCGGCGGCCGGCCGTTCGCCACCCCGACCCTGTGGGCGGCGATCCAGTACCTCATGCCCGGCGAGGACGCCCCCGAGCACCGCCACACCCAGCACGCCTTCCGCTTCGTCGTCGAGGGCGAGGGCGTGTGGACCGTCGTCGGACGCGACCCGGTGGCCATGCGGCGCGGCGACTTCCTGCCCCAGGCCGGCTGGAACTGGCACGCCCACCACAACGCCACCGCCGAGCCCATGGCCTGGATCGACGGCCTGGACATCCCGTTCCAGTACGCCTCTGAGGCCCAGTTCTTCGAGTTCGGCCGCGACGAACTCGGCGACGACGAGCGCACCACCCCCGACCGCTCCCGCTCCGAACGCCTCTGGGGCCACCCCGGGCTGCGCCCGGTCTCCCAGGGCGCCACCGGCCCCGGCTCGCCGCTGCTCGCCTACCGCTGGGAGCACACCGACCGCGCCCTCACCGACCAGCTCGCCCTGGAGGCGGAGGGCCACGGCGGCACCGTGGAGCCCGGCCACGCCGCCGTCCGCTTCACCGACCCGGCCACCGGCGCCGACGTGCTGCCCACCATCCGGGCCGAGGTGCACCGCGTCGCCCGCGGCACCGAGACCGCCCCGGTGCGCGAGACCGGCTCGTCCGTCTACCAGGTCTTCGACGGCTCCGGCACCGTCACCGTCGGCGAGACCTCCTGGTCCGTGACGCGCGGCGACCTGTTCGTCGTCCCGTCCTGGCAGCCGCTGTCCGTGCGCTCCGAGGCCGGCGCCGACGACTCCGACTCCGGCGCCCTGGACCTGTTCCGGTTCGGCGACGCCCCGATCTTCGAAGCCCTGCGGCTGCACCGCACCCACGTGGAAGGAACCACCCGATGAAGCTCGCCACCCTCCGCACCGGCGGCACCACCCGCGCCGTCCGCCTCGACGGCGACCTCCTGGTCGACCTCGGCGCCCCCGACCTGGGCGCGCTCCTGGCCCGCGAGGACTGGGCCGAGCACGCGGCGGCGGTCACCGCCGGGGACGCGCGTACGTACCCCGTGACCGGAGCCGACTTCGCGCCCGTGGTCCCGAGCCCGTCGAAGGTGGTCTGCGTCGGCCTCAACTACCGCAACCACATCCAGGAGATGGGCCGGGACCTGCCCGAACACCCCACCCTCTTCGCCAAGTTCGCCGACTCGCTGATCGGCGCCGGCGACGACATCCAGCGCCCGGAGGAGACCGACGCCTTCGACTGGGAGGTCGAACTGGCGGTCGTCGTCGGCCGGCCGGTGCGCCGCGCCCGGGGCGAGGAGGCCGAGCGGGCCATCGCCGGCTTCACCGTCCTCAACGACATCACCTGCCGCGACTGGCAGTTCCGTACCCGCGAATGGCTCCAGGGCAAGATGTGGGACTCCTCCACCCCCGTCGGCCCCTACCTCGTCACCCCCGACGAACTGCCCGGCGGCGTCCGCCCCGCCCTCGACGTCCGCCTCACCGTCGACGGCGAGGTCATGCAGTCCGACACCACCGGCGACCTGCTCTTCGACCCCGTCGACCTGGTCGAGTACGTCTCCACCGTCACCCGCCTCAACCCCGGTGACCTCATCGCCACCGGCACCCCCGGCGGCGTCGGCCACGCCCGCACCCCGGCCCGCTACCTGACCGGCGGCGAACTGGTCGTCACCGAGATCGAGGGCATCGGCCGCCTGGAGAACCGGGTCGTGGCGGAGAAGTCCGCCTGATGGCCCGCACCTTCGACGACGCCCGCCGCTGGACCGCGCTCGGCACCGGCCTGGTGCTCCGGGCCGCCGGCGGCCTCGACGACACCGCCTACGCCGGGCCCAGCACCCTGCCCGGCTGGAGCCGCGCCCACGTGGCGGCCCACGTCGCCGCCAACGCCGAGGCGCTGTCCCGCCTGGTCCACTGGGCCGCCACCGGGGAACCGACCCCGATGTACGCCTCGCCCGAGGAACGCGCCGCCGGCATCGCGCGGGGCCGCGCCCTGCCCGCCGACGGCCTCACCGCGTGGCTGCGCGAGAGCGCCGGGGCGCTGGAGGCGGGGATGGACGCGCTCGGCGAGGAGCAGTGGCGGACCCCGGTCGTCACCGCGCAGGGCCGTACCGTGCCCGCCACGGAGGTGCCCTGGATGCGCGCCCGCGAGGTGTGCGTGCACGCCGTCGACCTGGCGAGCGGCGTCTCCTTCGCCGACCTGCCGGACGACTTCCTCGCCGCCCTGTGCGACGACGTCGTGGCCAAGCGGTCCGCCGCCCCCGGCGGCCCCGCCGTGGCCCTCGGCCTGCCGTCCGGCGGGGCGGGCTGGGAGCTGCCCGGCGACGGCGAGGCCGCCCTCGTCACGGCGGAGCTGCCCGCCCTCGCCGCCTACCTCACCGGACGGGACGCCGGCCCGCCCGCCGCCGACGGCACCCCCGCACCCGCGCTGGGCCCCTGGCTCTGACCCGGCCCGCCCCGCGACCGAAGGAACCCTCATGACCCCTCGACCCAGCCCCGCCGGGCAACCCGACGTCCTCGTGGTCGGCGGCGGCATCGGCGGCCTCGGCGCCGCCTTCGCCCTCTCCCGCCGGGGACTCGCCGTGCGCGTGCTCGAACGCGCCCCGGAATTCGGCGAGGTGGGCGCCGGCCTCCAGATCGCGCCCAACTGCACCCGCATCCTCGCCGAGTACGGACTGCTCGACGAGGCCCGCGCCCTCGGCGTCGTCCCCGAGAACATGGTGATGCGCGACGCGCTCGACGCCCGCGAACTGACCCGGCTCGACCTCGCCGACCTGGAACGCCGCTACGGCTTCCCGTACCTGGTCATCCACCGCAGCGACCTGCACGGCATCCTGCTGCGCGCCTGTGAGCGCGCCGGCGTCGAACTGCTCACCGACCACACGGTCACCGGCTACGAGAACACCGACGCCGGCGCCCTGGTCCGCCTGGCCGACGGCACCGCCCAGGAGGCGCCGCTGGTCGTCGCCGCCGACGGACTGCACTCCGTGGCCCGCCGCGACCTGATCGGCGACGCCGTGGTCAGCTCCGACTACGTCGCCTACCGCGCGGCCGTCCCGATCGAGCGGGTCCGCGACCACGGCGTCGCCGAGCGGGACGTCACCGTCTACGTCGGCCCGCGCTGCCACTTCGTCCAGTACGCCCTGCGCGGCGGCGAGATGTTCAACCAGGTCGCCGTCTTCGAGTCGCCCAAGGCCCTGGCCGGGCGGGACGACTGGGGCACCCCCGACGAACTCGACGCGGCCTTCGAGGGCACCTGCGACACCGTCCGCCGGGGCATCCCGCTGATGTGGCGGGACCGGTGGTGGCAGATGCTCGACCGCGACCCCGTCGAGACCTGGGTGCACGGCCGCATCGCGCTCCTCGGCGACGCCGCCCACCCGCCGCTCCAGTACATGGCCCAGGGCGCGATCATGGCGATCGAGGACGGCTGGACCCTCGCCCGGCACCACGCCCGGCAGGCCGAGGCCGCCCCCGAGGGCGCCGCGCCCGACTGGGACGCCGTGGTGGCGGCGTACGAGGCGGTCCGGGTCGAGCACTGCCGCCGGGTGCAGACCACCGCCCGCGCCTGGGGCGAGCTGTGGCACCTCGACGGCGAGGACCGGCTGCGGCGCAACGCGATCATGCGGGAGCGGGACCCGTACGACTACGCCTTCACCGACTGGGTCTACGGCCCGACCGCGCTGACCCCCGAGGAGGAACCCCCGATGTTCACCCCGGTCCCGCTCGCCTCGGCGCACCTCGGCGACGAGCGGGACGCCGCCGGCCTGCCCACGTGAACGCCGGCGCACAGCTCCTTTACCTACCGTAAGGGAGCCGTGCGCGGTGTACGGCAGGGATTCGCCGTGTACGGCGCGGGTGGGGCGGCGCGCTAGGATCTCCGTCCATGGCGAACCTTCGTGAGGCGCAGAAGCGGATGACCCGCCGCCTGCTGCTGGAATCCGGACTCGAACTCTTCACGACGAAGGGCTACGCCGCCACCACGGTCGACGACATCGCGACCGCCACCGGCACCACCCGCGTCACCTTCTACGCGTACTTCCCCTCCCGCAGCGCGCTCATGAGGGCGCTCATCGACGAGCAGCTCAACGAGGCGCTGCAACGCGTCGTCTCCCCCGAGCACGGCTCCACGGCCCGGAGCCTCGTCGCCACCGTGGCCGAGGGCACGCCCGAGGCGATCGCCGCCTGGCTGCGGCACACCGCCGACAGCTGGCCGGCGATCCGGCCGATCATCCGCATCGGCCGCGACGCCGCCGTCATCGACCCGGAACTCACCGACCTGGTGGAACGGTGGCTGGAGGAGGCCATCAGCGACATCGAGGACGGACTGACCGGCGCCGGCCGCTTCGAGCCGCACCAGCGCCGCTTCCGGGGCGTCCTCGCCATGGCCGAACTCGACTTCGTCGCCCAGCACTGGGACCGCGCCGACTGGAAGCTGACCCGCGAGCAGATGCTGGAGGAACTCTCCGCGAGCTGGGTGCGGCTGCTGACCTGACGGCGGCCCCGGCGCGCGGCGCCGCCCGCGTCACAGGCGCGCGGCGGCGTCGAAGAGCAGCGTCCGCAGCCACTCGGCGAAGTGCCGGTCGGCCAGCCGCGGGTTCCACACCAGATCGATCCCGAGCCCGGGAAGAGGGAAGGGGAACTCCTCGATCCGCAGGTCGGCCAGGGTGCCCATGGTGACGGCCACCCGGTGGCGCAGGAGCGCGACACCGCCCGCCCGCGCGACCAGGAAGGGCACCAGCAGGAAGTCGGAGACCAACTGGCCCACCCGGTAGGGGACGTCGTGCTCCTCCAGCACCGCGTACGGGAAGACCCGCCGCTCGGTGTCGACCACCACGTGCGGCAGAGCGGACAGGAGGTCGAGCGCGCTCGCCCGAGGGGGCGCGTCCGGCCCGGCCACCACCACACACCGGTCGTCGTACAGCCGCTCGCGCGGGTATGGGGAGAAGTGGCCCTCGGAGACCAGCACCACGTCGACGCCCTGGTCGGTGAAGGTGGCCTCGGTCGGTACCGTGATCGTGCGCAGCCGCAGCGTGGCGTGCGGGGCGCGCTCGGCGACCAGCCGCGTCAGGTGGGGGCCGACGACGAACGCCGTGCTGTTGGTCATGGCGACCGTGACGACCCGCCGGTCGGTCGCGGGGTCGAAGCCGGGCGGGTTCACCAGGTGCGCCGTCTGGTGCAGGGCGCTGCGCAGCGGGGCGATGAGCCGGAGCGCCCGTGGCGTCAGCGTGACGCCGCTGCCCTGCCGGACGACGAGTTCGTCCCCCAGCAGACGGCGCATCCGGGCCAGCGCGTGGCTCATCGCGGGCTGGGACAGGCCGACCCGTTCGGCGGCCCGGGTCACCGAACGCTCCTCCAGGAGCGCGAGGAGGGGCACCAGCAGGTTCAGGTTGACCGACGCCAGCCGGTCCAGTCCCGTACTGGTGGTGCCCTCGCCCTCGTGTTCCATGGCCCGCAGCCTACGAGGCGGCCCGGCTCATCCGCCGCAGGCGGGGGACCGGCACCCGCAGGCCGAGCGCCGCCACCGCGGCGCTCCCGTCCGGGTGCGGCCAGCGCATCAGCGCCGGACCGCCCCCGGGCCCGCCCTCGACGTACTCCGGTGCGCCCTGCCGGGGCAGCCGGCCCACCGCCTTCAGGCTCAGCCCGAACTGCTCCGTCCAGAAGTACGGTTCGAGCCGGGGCGGCGGCTCCTCGTCGTCGCGCACCAGGGCTCGGGCGGCGACCTTCGCCTGCTCGATCGCGCTGCTCCACAGGGGGACGCGGCCGGGTCCGTGCGGGGCGGGGAGGGCCGCGAGGTCCCCGACGGCCGCGATGCCGGGAGCGGCGAGGCCGCGCGCGTCGACGGGGACCGCGCCCGAGTCCGCCACGAGTCCCGTGCCCGCGAGCCACCGCGTGTTCGGCACGTCGCCGACGGCGGTGACGAGCGTCGGGGCCTCCAGCACCCTGCCGTCGTCGAGGACGACCCGGGTGTGCCCGGCGCCCTCCTCCAGCCGCGCCGAGCCGCACTCGACGAGGGTGACCCCGTGCTCGCGCGCGGCGGCGGCGAAGACGCGGGAGAGGTGGGCGCCGAGCCGGTCGACGAGGGGCGGCCCCTGGGAGACGAGGGTGACCGCGCAGCCCGCGGCCCGGCACCCCGAGGCGATCTCCATGCCGAGCGGCCCGCCGCCCACCACGACGACCGGGGGCCGGGACGCGAGCCGCTCGCGCAGGAGCAGCGCGTCGTCCAGCGCGCGCACGGTGAGTTCCCCGGGCAGGGCGGACAGGCGCCGGGCCCGGGAGCCGGTGGCGAGGACGACCCGGTCGTACGGCAGCTCCGTACCGTCGTCGAGGGTGACGATCCGCCGGCCGGTGTCCAGCCCGGTCGCGCGCACGCCCCGCAGTTCGGTCGCCCCGTGGCCGGGCGGCGGCAGGTGGTGCGCCGCGGTGTCCGCCCGGTCGGCGAGGAGCGCCTTCGACAGCGCCGGGCGGCTGTAGGCCGGGTGCGGTTCGTCGCCGACGACGGTCAGCTCGCCGTCGAAGCCGGCCTCGCGGAGCGTGTGGGCCGAGGTGAGCCCGGCGATGCCGTTGCCGACGACCACCACGCGCCGCGCGCGCCCGCTCACACCAGCCTCAGCGCGGCGACCGGGCAAACGCGGACCGCGGCGTCGGCCGTCGCCGCGTCGGCCTCGCCGACCTCTTCGCGGTCGAGGACGAGGACCCCCTCGTCGTCGAGGTGCATGAGCCGGGGCGCGGCCTCTTCGCACAGGCCGTGGCCCTCGCAGCGGGGGCGGTCGAGAACGATCCTCATACGGGGATCACCTCCAGGACGGGGAGCCGCTCGATGCTCCGGGTGATGTTGCCGGGGACGCGGACCTCGGGTCCGACGACGAGGCGTTCGACGTGCCGGGCCAGCGCCCCGATGACCGCGTGGGCCTCCAGGCGGGCGAGCCCCTGGCCCGCGCAGCCGTGCGGGCCGTAGCCGAAGGAGAGGTGGTCGGCCGGGTTGCGCCCGACGAGGAAGGAGTCGGGGTCCGCGTAGTGGCGGGGGTCGCGGTTGCCGGCGCCGAACAGGACCGCGATCTGCGCCCCCGCGGGCACCACGGCGCCGTCGACCACGACGTCCCGGGTGGCGCGGCGGCCCCAGGCGTGGACGGGCGCCCAGTAGCGCAGCACCTCGTTGAAGGCGGCCGGCACCAGCGCGGGGTCCTCGCGGACCAGGGCGAGCTGGTCCGGGTGCGCGCCGAGGAGGGCGACGACGTTGCCGATCGCGGCCATGGTGGTGTCGACGCCGGCGCCGAGGTACTGGTGGATGATGTGGCCGGCCGTCCGCGGCGGGATGTCGCCGCGCGCCTCGGCGTCGAAGATGGCGCGGCCCACCGACCCTTCGGCGAGGTCGGCGGCGGTGACCTCGGAGCACCAGCCGTACAGTTCGCCCGCGATGGGCAGGCTCTCGACGGTGCGCCGGTTCATCGGGCCGATGACCTGCATGGCGGCCTGTCCCCAGCGCAGCATGTTCTCCCGGGCGTGCCCGGTGAAGCCGATCAGGTCGGCGACGACCTCCAGCGGGAAGGCGCGGGCGAGGGCGTCGATCGCCTCGAAGGAGCCCCGGGCGGCCAGCTCGGCGACGAGCGCGTCGGCCTTGGCCTCGATCCGCCCCTTGAGTCCGCGCAGGGCGCGCGGCGAGAGGTTCTCGGTGAGGGTGGCGCGCAGCCGGGTGTGGACCGGGGGGTCGGAGGCGAGCGAGGTGCCGGTGAGCGCCTCGTTGACCGCGGGGTTGAAGCCGATCGAGGCGGAGGAGAACGACTCCCAGTCGGCGAGGGCGCCGCGGACGGCGTCGTACCGGGTGAGGGCGTAGACGCCGTTGCGCGGGAGGCGGACGACGGAGCCCAGCTCCCGCAGCTTGGCGTAGACGGGATAGGGGTCGAGCACGACCTCGTCGGCGAAGAGGTCGACGTCGGAGACAGGCGGCGTGGTCATGCGCCCAGTGAAGTGGCGGACCGCACATTCATCAAATGAATGATGCGCATCCTTCCGCATGCACGGCATGCATGTCACACCCTCACGCCACGGTGCGCTCGTTCATTGTTCCTTCCGTTCATTTCATTGACGACATGTAAAGCGAATGGCTACGGTGACCGCAGCCACAGGGTGCCGCGCACCCCATCCCGGACACGTGAGGCAGGGCATGAGCGTCAAGAGCAACACCGTGAACACCGTCCTGGGACCGGTGCCGGCCGAGGACCTGGGCGTCGTCTCGGTCCACGAGGCGCTGCTGTCGGTGCTTCCCGGCGCGCAGTACGCCGTCGACGTCACCCTCGACCGCGCCGAGGTCTTCGAGACCCTGGCCGCCCGGCTGACGGAGTTCCGCGCCGCCGGCGGCGGCACCGTCGTCGACGCCACCGGCATGTTCCACGGCCGGGACGTCCGCCTCTACGAGGCCCTGTCCCGCACGACCGGCGTGCACCTCGTCGCCTCCACCGGCCAGGGCCCGGAGGAGCTGCTCGGCGGTTACTTCCTCACCCCGCAGACCAACCCGCCGACGCCCTGGCCCGCGGAGAAGTTCGCCGGCCTCTTCGCCCGCGAGGTCGACGAGGGCATGGTCGTCCCCCGCGTCGAGCGGCGCGGTGCCGCCGGCCTGATCGCCACCGCCGCCACCCGCACCGGCATGACCGCGACGGACGAGAGCCTGTTCCGCGGGGCGGCCCGAGCCGCCCTGCGCACCGGCGTCGCCGTCTCGCTGCGCCACGGGCACGACGCCGTCCACGACCTCGACGTCGTCCTCGACGAGAAGCTGCCGGCCGACCGCGTCGTCGTCGGCGGACTGGACCGCAGGGACGCCGTGGCCGCCGGCGCCCCCCTCGCCGTCGCCCGCCGCGGCGCCTACGTCGCCCTCGACCACGTCGGCGGCACGGACGCGGACCACCTCACCGACACCGAACGCGCCGCGCTCGTCGCCGACCTGGTCCGCGCCGGCCTGGGCGACCGGGTCCTGCTCTCCTGCGGCGCCACCGGCGTGGCGAAGGGCCACCCCGGCAACGACGTGCCCTACGCCCACCTCCTGACCGCCTTCGTCCCGCTCCTGGAGGCGCGGGGCCTCGGCGACGAGGACACGCGGCGGATTCTCGTCGAGAACCCGCGCGAGCTGCTGTCGGTGCGCTGAGCGCCGGCCCGGACGACCGTCAAGTCTCTCTCTCCCGAAGGTGAGTGTTGTGTCGCGTGTGAACACCGTGCTGGGACCGGTCCCGGCCGAGGAACTGGGGTTCGTGGCCATCCACGAGCACATCGGCTACGGCATGCCCGGCTCCGAGCTGGACACGACGTGGTGGAAGTCCCCCGAGGAGCGGTACCAGGAGACCGTCCCCAAGCTGCGCGCCTTCCGTGAGCACGGCGGCGGCACCTTCGTCGACGTGACCGGCATCTGCAACGGCCGCGACGTCGACTACTACAAGTCGCTCTCCGCCAAGACCGGCGTCCACATCGTCGCCTGCACCGGATTCGTCGGCGGTGACACGGCCCTGCCCTACTTCGCGCGGGCCGGCGTGGAGGAGCTGACCCGGCAGTTCGTCCACGAGATCACCGTCGGCATCGGCGACACCGGCAGCCTCGCCGGCGTCATCAAGGTCGGGGTGAGCCGCGGCGGCCGGATGACCGACCTGGACAAGCGCATCTACCGCGCCGCCGCCCGCGCCGCGCTCACCACCGGCGTACCGGTCCTCACCCACCTGGCGATCGACGCCGAGAACGCCATCGCCGTCTTCGAGGAGGAGGGACTGCCCCTGCACCGCGTCCTGTTCGGACACGTCGACGACGGCGTGAACGCCGGCAGGACGCGCGACACCTGGATCGCCGAGCAGGGCGGACGCATCGGCTTCGACACCTTCGGCTACGAGACCGAGCTGCCCGACCCGCCGTTCTGGGCCCGCCCCCGCCAGGAGCGCCTGGACCACTTCCTCCGCTTCGTCGGCGAGGGGCGGCTGACCCAGGTCCTCGCCTCCGCCGACGCCAACTGCAGCCCCCTGGGCTGGCCGGGCGTGCGCGGCCACACCGTCAACTACCTCTTCGACGACCTCCTCCCCGACCTGCGGGCCGCCGGTCTCGACGAGGCCGCGATCCGGACGGTCTTCGTCGACAACCCGGCCGGCTTCCTCACCCTCCAGAAGTAGAGAGAACCACCATGGACAGCTCGGACCTGAAGAATCTGAAGATCGCCGTCGTCGGGGCGGGATACGGCGGCGCCGCGGCGGCCAAAGCGCTCAGCCTGCTCGGCGCCCGCGTCGACGTCTACGAACAGGCCCCCGAGATCCGGGAGGTCGGCGCCGGCATCGGTCTGCGGCCCGCCACCATGAACCGGTTCCGCGAGTGGGGGATCTTCGACGCCGTCGCGGGCGTCAGCTCCCCGAGCGACTGCTTCGAGATCCTCACCGCCGGAGGGGACCCGATCATGAAGGAGGCGTGGCCGGGCATCCACGACTTCGCCGAGGAGACCAAGACCCACCTCATCCACCGCGGCGACTTCATCGACGCCCTCCTCGGCGTGCTCCCCGAGGGCATGGTCCACCTCGGCCACCGGCTGGAGACCGTCCGGGACCTGGGCGACCGTGCCCACCTCACCTTCACCGGCGGCGCCGGCGCCGAAGCCGACCTCGTCGTCGGCGCCGACGGCATCAAGTCGGTGGTGCGCCGCGAACTCTTCAGCGAGCGGGAGCCGGTGTTCTCGGGGGAGCACGCCTACCGCGCCGTCATCTCCACCGCCGACGCGCACGGCATGGTCGTCGACGACAACCTCCGCATGTACATCGGCCGGGGCACCAAGGTCTACCTGCTGCCGCTGCGCCACCGGGGCCAGGTCTCGTTCGACATCACCGCCCTGTGCCCGGACGCCACCTGGTCGCCCGAGGTCACCAAGGACGACCTCCTCGCCACGGTGGCCGGCTTCGACGAGCGCCTCGTGGCCATCACCCGCGGCCTCGACATGAGCACCGTCAACATCCGCGCCGTGTACGACATCGACCCCGTCGACACCTGGCACTCCGACTCCGTCGTCCTCGTCGGCGACGCGGCCCACTCGATGCTCCACCACCAGGGCCAGGGCGCCAACTCCGCCATCGAGGACGCCGGCGCGCTCGCCGACGCCCTGCGCGAGGCCGACACCCTGCCGGAGGCGCTCGCCCTCTACCAGGCCACCCGCAAGCCGGTGACCGACCGGCTCCAGCACATCTCGCGCCAGGGATGGAGCGAGGACGAGATCGACGACGTCTTCCCCGGGCAGAAGCCCGCGGACGCCGCACCGCAGGAGTGACACCATGGCACTGCACCCCGAGATCGCCGCGTTCCTCGCCCGGCTGCCGGCCCCGCCCGAGGGCCCGCTCGACCCGGCCGCGATGCGCGCGGCCGACGAGGCGCACCTGACCCCCCTCGCGCGGCGGCTCCCGCTCCACGCGGTCGAGGACGTCACCGCGCACACGTCCGCCGGCGAGGTGCCCGTACGGATCTACACGCCCGACGGGGCCGGACACCACGGCATCCTGGTCTACTTCCACGGCGGCGCCTTCTTCCTCGGCAGCCTGGAGACCCACGACCACGTGGCGCGCTCGCTGGCGAAGGAGACCGGGCGCAAGGTCGTCTCCGTCGGCTACCGCCTGGCGCCCGAGGCCGCCTTCCCCGCCGGCCTCGACGACTGCCACGCCGTCGTGCGCTGGGTCGCGGAGCACGGCGCGGACCTGGGCTGGGACGGCACGACCCTCGCCGTGGCCGGCGACAGCTCCGGCGGCACCTTCGCCGCCGCGGTCGCGGCCCGCGCCCACGACGAGGGCTTCGACGGGATCACCCACCAGATCCTCTACTACCCCTCCCTCGACCTCGACTTCGACGCCGGCCGCTACGCCTCCCTCGGGGAGAACGCCGTGGGGTACGGACTGGAGACGGCCGGGCTCAAGCCGTTCAACGCCTTCTACCTGGGCAGCGGCGCCGACCCCGCCGACCCGCTCGTCTCGCCGGCCAAGCGGGCCGACCTCTCCGGACTGCCCCCCGCGCTGATCGTCACCGCGCAGTACGACCCGCTGCGGGACGAGGGCGAGGCGTACGGCCACCGGCTCCGGGAGGCCGGCGTGGCGGCGACGGTCACCCGGTACGACGGCGCCGGACACGGCTTCGTCCAGCACTTCTCCTGGCTCCCCGAGTACCAGGGGGTCTTCGCTCGGACGCGCGACTTCCTCGACGGCCGGTGACCCGGCCCGCCCCCGGGGACGGACGCGGAAGGAACACCCTCATGACGCACTCACCCACCATCCACCCCCTGGTCTCGCCGTGGGGCCGGTTCGGCCTCTACAGCTTCTACATCGACGCGCCCGAACCCGCCGTCGTCGACACCGGGATCGCCTCCTCGCCCGCCGAGGGGATGGCCCCCGCCCTCGCGGCCATCGGCCGCCGCGTCGAGGACGTCCGCTGGATTCTCCTGACGCACGGACACATCGACCACGTCGGCGGGGCCCACGCCCTGTGGGAGCTGACCGGCCGGCGGGCCCGGGTGGTGATCCACGAGGCCGACGCCCCGATGCTGCGCTCACGCCGGGCCCATGTGGCGGAGTACCGCGCGGGCCGGGGCCGCCACCTGCGCGACCCGAACGGCGAGGCCGCGGTGACGGCCGCCACGTACGCCGTCATCTCCGGCGAGATGGAGCCCTCCCTGCTGGTCAGGGGCGGCGAGACCCTCTCCCTCGGCGGCGGGGTCACCGTCTCCGTCCACTCGGTGCCGGGCCACACCCCCGGATCGGTCGCCTACGTCGTCGACGACCGCCGGGCCGTCTTCGCCGGGGACGCCGTCCAGGTCCACGGGGCCGCCAACGGCTTCCCCGGCTACACCGACCCGGCCGCGTACCGCACCGCCCTGGAACACCTGCGGGACGAGGTCCGGCCGCGGCACCTCTACCTCGGGCACCCCTACCGCCGGGCCGACGGCACCCCGTACGGCGTCGAACTCGACGCCGGCCAGGCCCGCGAGGCCCTCGACCAGAGCCTCGCCGCCGAGCGGCGCATCACCGAGGCGGTCCGCCGGTGCCTCGCGGACGGACCCCGGGAGACGGACTCGCCGTACTCGCCGTTCGCCCGCGTCGCCGAAGAACTGGGGTACACCGGCGATCCCACGGCGGAGCCGTCGCCGTTCTTCACCACGATGGCCGGCTACCGCACCCCTCTCGACCCGAACCCGTGACACAGGAGCCTCGCCACCCATGACTGACACGCAGACCTTCCGCGCGGGGGAGCGGACCATCACCGTCCGCAAGGACCTCCGGGTGCCCATGCGGGACGGCGTCGACCTGGCCGTGGACGCCTACCACGCCCCGGACGACACCCCCCGCCCCGCCCTGATCGCCATGAGCGCCTACGGCAAGGAACTCCAGGCCCTCGCCCTGACCACACCGCCGCAGCGCCGGCCCAGCCCGATGTGGGACGGCTGCATCGAGGCCGGCGACATCGCCCGCGTCGTCGGGGAGGGGTACGTCCACGTCATCGGCGACATGCGCGGCACCGGCGACTCCGGCGGCGTGATGATCGGCAACTACAACTTCGGCGGCGTCTCCCAGGGCCAGGACCTGTACGACCTCGTCGAGTGGGTCGCCGCGCAGCCGTGGTGCGACGGGAACGTCGGCATGACCGGCATCTCGTACTTCGGCTCCATGCAGGTGCTCGCCGCCGCCGAGCGGCCCCCGCACCTCAAGGCGATCTTCGTCAGCGGCGGCCACTTCGACTTCTACGAGACGACCTACCACGGCGGCGTCATGTGGTTCATGCCGCGCGCCGCCCGCGAGGGCCGGGGCGGCGACTCCGGCATCGCGCACACCGACGTCCGGTCCCGGATGCGGGAGGTGTACCCGCCCGAGGAGCTGAACCGGCTCGTCGAGGAGCGGCTGAGGGACCCGGACGTGGCGGCCTGGCCCAACCTCGTGCACGTCCTCAAGTACCCCGAGAACCGCGAGTTCTGGTTCGACATCGTGATGAACCCCCTCGACGGCGACTGGTACGAGGAACGCAACCCGATCACCCTGGCCCGGAACATCGACATCCCGGTCTACCTGCAGATCGACCAGGGACGCGGCTGGACCGTCGACGGCCACATCGAGCTGTTCGACGTCCTGAAGGGCCCCAAGAAGCTGGACATCGGCTCCTACCCGCCGATGCAGTCGCGCCCCTGGATCGAGGAGCACGACAAGATGTTCCGCTGGTACGACCACTGGCTCAAGGGCATCGACACCGGGATCATGGACGAGCCCGCCGTCAGCGTCTTCGTCGAGGGCTCCCGCGAGGTGGTGACCGCGGCCCAGTGGCCGCCGAAGGAGATCGCCCACCGGGCGCTCCACCTGCGCCCCCGGCACAGGCTCTCCTTCGAACCCGAGCCGATGGGCGCCGAGTACGCCGCCCCCGACGGCTTCTACCAGGCACCGCTCACCGTCACCGACACGGTGCAGACGCTCTCCTGGAGCACCGAGCCCTTCGAGGAGCCCACCGAGCTGATCGGCACCGGCGCCGCCCACCTCTTCGCGGAGATCGACCAGGAGGACACCAACTTCATCCTGCGCCTGTGGGACGAGGCCCCCGGCGGCCGGCGGCAGTTGGTCACCACCGGCTACCTCAAGGCGTCCCACCGGGAACTGGACGAGGAGCGCACCACCGAGGGCGACCCGTACCACCCGCACACCCGCGCGGTGCCGGTCGAGCCCGGGGCGATCGAGGAGTACGTGCTGCGGCTCTACCCGTTCGCCGCCACCTTCCTCCCCGGACACCGGCTGGTCGCGGAGTTGTCCAACGACGAGCCCCTGGCCGACGCGCACAACGCGCTGCTGCCGCCGGACGCCTTCCACCTCCCGGTCGGCCGCCCCGTCACCCACAAGATCTACCGGGACGCCGCGCACCCCTCCCGGCTGGTGCTGCCGTTCACGGTGTGACCGCACGCCGGGCGGGTCGCCGGAGCACACCGGCGACCCGCCGCGCGCCCCCGTGGCGGCGGCCGTGACCGGGTCCGGTCAGCGGCGGCGCAGGGTCAGACCCCTCCTGGCGAGGGTCTTCGTCAGGACGTAATAGGCGAGGTGGGTACGGGGCCACTGGGTGACGTTCGCCCCCGAGGGCGTGTGGTAGTAGTTGTTGCACCCCGCCTCCATCGCCGAGGCCCGCTTGCCGAACTGCCTGTCCAGCCAGCGCACATACCGCTCCAGCGCGGCCGGCTCGGTCTCCACCCGCGCCTCCTTGCGCCGCGCCGCCCGGATCGCGCGGGCCGCCATCTCCGCCTGGCGCTCCAACTGGGCGATGATCGAGAAACCGCCGTTGGTGTTCGGCCCGTAGAGGATGAAGAAGTTCGGGAACTCCGGCACCGTCACCCCGAGGAACGCCCGCGGACGGTCGCCCCAGTACTCCTGGAGGTCCCTGCCGCCGGTGCCGGTCACGGTGAACGCGGACAGGAAACGGGTCGGCTGGAAGCCGGTGCTGAGGATCAGCACGTCCACCTCCCGCTCCTCGCCGAGCACGTCGACCACGCCCTTCGGCGTCACCGACCGCACCGGATGCGGGACCAGCTCCACATGCGGCTCGTTGAACGCCGGGTAGTAACTCGACGCGTAGATAGGCCGCTTGCAGCCCCACGGGTACTCCGGCGTCAGCGCCCGCCGGGTCTCGGGGTCCCGTATCGCCCGGTCCAGGTAGCCGAGGCACAGCTCGCGCATCCGCCGCTGCGCCCGGCTCCCGGCGTCGTACGCCCGGAACCGGCCCATCGACTGGGCGAACAGCGCGTACCGGTAGAGCCTGCGGTACAGCGGCCGGCGCCGGAACCGCTCCCGCTCGGCCGCGCTGAACGCCCGCTCCCCCTTGGGCTCCACCCAGCCCGGCTCCCGCTGGTGCACGTAGAGGTGGGCCACCCGGTCCGCGATGGCCGGCACCACCTGCACGGCGGTCGAACCGGTGCCGACCACCGCCACCCGCTTGCCCTCCAGCTCCACCGAGTGGTCCCAGCGCGCGGTGTGGAAGGACTCGCCGGCGAACTCCTCCAGCCCCGGCCACTCGGGGTACCTCGGTACGTTCAGCAGCCCCACGGCGCTGATCACGAACCGGGCGTGGAGCGTCCCGGAGCCGGTCTCCACCCGGTAGTGGCCCTCGCTCTCCTGCCAGCGCACCGCCTCCACGCGGGTGCCCAGCCGGATGTGCCCGCGCAGCCCGAAGCGGTCCACGGTCGCCTCCGCGTACCGCTGGAGCTCCGGCTGCCCGGCGTGGGTGCGCGGCCAGTCGTGCGGCATGAAGGAGAACGAGTAGGCGTGCGAGGGGATGTCCACCTCACAGCCGGGATAGCGGTTGTCCCACCAGGTGCCGCCGATCCCCTCGGACTGTTCGAGGATGACGAAGTCGCTCACCCCCGACCGCAGCAGCTTGACGGCGGCGGCGATCCCGCCGAATCCGCTTCCGATGATGACGACGCCGGTGGTCTCGGCGGGTGCTGCGCCCATGCGGTGGTGCTCCCTTCCAATCGGCGCGGCCGGGCCGGCCGCGCCGGCCGTCTCGTGTGGTCAGCCGCCGGCCGGCGGCACGATCGCGTACGCGCCGAGCTGATAGGCCAGCAGGGTGTAGAAGCCGGTCAGGGTGACCGCCTCGAACAGCCCCTTGGGGCCGAGCACGGCGAGGGCCTCCGCGTGGGAGGCGTCGTCGAGCCGGCCGTCCGCGAGCAGGGTGCGGGCCACGCGGTGGGTGCACCGTTCCTCCGGTCCGGCCGAGGCCGGGGTCCGCCCGGCGCACAGCTCCTCGGTCTCCTCGGCGGTGAACCCGGCGCGGGCGGCCCCGAGCCGGTGCGCGTACTTCTCGAAGACGCTGTCGTGGTGGTGCGCGACGGTGAGGATCACCGTCTCCTTGCAGCGCGCGGAGAGGGTGAGGTCGTAGCTGACCGTGGCCCCGAGCCGTTCCAGGGCGGTGCCCAGCGGCGGGTGGAGCAGCCAGGTGGCGGCCGGGCCGTTGAGCCGGCCGGACGGGCCGGTCAGCGGGAACGCGGGAGGGCGTTCGGCACGGCGGCCGTGGACCAGCTCCCGGTACAGGGCCAGGGCGTCGGCGTCCAGCGCTCCGGGGTCGGCGCAGCCGCCCAGTCGCTCGCTCATCCCTGGTCCGGCATCGGGTAGTCGTCGGCGTTGAGGACCCAGCCCGGCATCCGGGAGAAGTCGGCGCGGGGCGGGGAGAAGAGGTCGAGCAGGTGGTTGACGCCCGCGCCGGTGCCCTGGCTGGTGTGCACGACGGTCGGCGGGATGACGGTCAGGGACGGCGCCTGGCACGTGAGGTGCTGGTCCTCGCGCCACTCGGAGAGGTCGGTGGTCCAGGGCCAGCGCAGGTGGTGGGTGTAGTCGCCGTCGATGACGAGGGAGAACTGCTCGAAGTCGTCGTGCGTGTGGGGCGAGAGCCGGGTCGTGTCGCGGGGGCCGCTGCGGCGGTGCGGCACGTTCACCATGAACGAGGAGCAGCGGAAGATGCGGAAGGGCGGGTTCTCCAGCCCGGGGACGTCGAGCCGGTAGGTGCGCACCCGGTGGCCGCCGACCGGCTCGGGCCACGGCGTCAGCGGGGTGACGTGCGGGTGCGCGGTGGCGTAGGAGTCGGCGTTGACGGCGCGGGCGGCCAGCTCGGCGCAGCGGGTGGTGCCGAGGGTGACGGCCCGGCCCCGGCCGCGCAGGGTGATCTCCGCGGCGCCGGGCGGCAGGAAGGTCAGGGTGTGGCCGGCGATCTCGGTGCGCTCGCCGCCCGTCTCCACCACCGCGCCGACCGTGTCCTCGGGCAGCAGCAGGGCGTGCTCGTCGGGGCCGGCGGGCAGGGCGACGGTGGTCTCGTCCGCGACCTCGGTGTAGCCGACGACCAGGTTCTGTCCGCGGGCGAACCAGGTGCGCCCGCCGTCGCCGGTGGAGTGCGGGGGCACATCGGGGAAGGGCACGTACTCGGCCGGGGCCGCCTGTCCGGTGGCGCGGGCGGGGGCGGGGGTGCCGTCGCCGGCCTGCCGCAGGGCCGCTCGGGCGTCGCTGGCGTGGTAGACCATGTCGTTCCTCTCGGGGTGGTGCGGGGCGGTGGGGTTCAGTGGCCGCGGGCGGTGCGGACGCCGGCCCGGGTGTCGCCGCAGAGCTGCCGGGCGGCCTGCCCGAACAGGTGGGCGTCGTTGCCGACCATGACGAAGGAGTAGCCGCGGGCCGCGGCGCGGGCGGCGGCGTCGGCGTCGCGGACGGCGGTGCCGCAGGGCAGGGAGCGGGCGGCGGCCTCGCGGAGCAGGCCGTCGGCCATCCGGGTCAGCTCGGGGGAGCCGGGCGGCAGGCCGGTGGCGAGCGACAGGTCCCCGGGGCCGAGGAAGACGGCGTTCAGTCCGGGGGTGTCGAGGATGGCCGCCGCCTCGTCCAGGGCGCCGGGGTCCTCCAACTGCGGGATGCGCAGGATGTCCCTCTCGCCGTGCTCCAGGTAGTCGGCGGTGGTGTCGAGGCCCCAGGCCCCGGCGCGGGAGGTGGTGCCGAGGCCGCGGTCGCCGTGGGGCGGGAAGCGCATGCCGGAGATCGCGGCGGCGGCCTGCTCGGCGCTGCCGACGCGGGGGACCAGGATGCCGTCGGCGCCCAGGTCCAGCACGCGCTGGATGTGACTGCCGCTGCGGTCGGGGACCCGGACCAGGACGTGCAGGCCCAGCGCCTGGGCCAGCGTGGTCATGCGGTAGACGGCCTCCAGGGTCATGGGGCTGTGCTCCATGTCGGCCACGAGGAAGTCGAATCCGGCGCGGGCCAGCAGTTCGGTGGTCTCCAGGGCCGGGATCTTCACCCAGGTGCCGATCAGGGGCGTCCGGGAGGGGTCGGAGAGACGTTCGAGCATGTGCATGGGCGGTGTGCCTTCTTCCGGAACGGGGCCGGGATGCGGGAGGAGGGGTACGGGGCGTGCCTCGCGTGGGCCGGGACCGGCGTACGGGGGCGACTCGGGACGGCGGTGTTCGGTGGCTCGGGGTGGCGGTGTTCGCGCCGGAGGGCCCGGAGCCGAGGGCCCCGGGGCCGCCGTGGGGGCCCGGGTCCGGACCCTCCAGACGTCCCGTAAAGCGGGATGAAATTCCTGCTATGCGGGAATGGCTTTGCAAGCTAGGTTCGCCGGACGGGTTCTGTCAAGGGGGTGCGCAGCACCTCCGCCCGACCCGCCGGCCGGGCGAAATGGTCCGCTTCCGACGTCTTGACAGCCTCGGGTGAGGCTGCCTTAGAGTCCGCCGTACCGCATTGAAGAACGGCTGACCCGCGATACGGGACAGCAGAGGGGAAGGCAGAGATGTCCGGTGCGTCGCGCAAACCGTCCGCCCACGGCGTGGAGACGCCCACGGGCGACATCCAGGTGATCGCCCGCACCGTCCAGCTCCTCAGACGCCTCAACGAGGACGGGGCCATCGATCTGGCCCACGCCGCCAAGGAGTTGGGCGTCGGCAAGTCCACCGCCCACCGCTATCTGGCCTCGATGGAGACCCACGGACTGCTCCAGCGGCTCGACCGGGTCCGCTACGAGGTCGGCCCCCTGCTCGCCGAACTCGGCATCACCGCCCTCACCCGCCTCGGGGTCGTCGACCTCGCCCGGCCGGTGATGGAGGAACTGAGCCACCGCGTCCGCCACACCGTGGTGCTCAGCATCTGGAACGGCCACGCCCCCGTCGTGGCCGAGGTCCACGAGGACGCCAGCCGCACCGCGCACGTGTCGATCCGCAGAGGCAGCACCCTGCGGCCCAACACCGCGCAGGCGGCCCTCTTCGCGGCCTACCCCGACAAGTGCTACCACCGCCCCGGCGGCCCGGTCACCGCGCTCACCGAGGCGGAGACCGCCGCCATCCACCGCACCTGTGTCTCGGTGCGCACCAGTGACGAGGAGGGGGTGAGGGCCGTGGCCACCCCCGTGTGGGGCGGCAGCGGCCGGCTGGTGGCCTCGCTCGCGGTCGTCGGCATCGCCCAACTCGTCCCCGAAGAAGACGACAGTCCGGTCGCACAGGCGCTCACCGCCGCCGCGGCCACCCTCCAGCGGGAGCTGACGGACCCGCTGGTCCACGACGTGGAGTCCGGCTGAGGCTTCGGACCCGCCCCCCCCGGGGCGGACCGCCGCGGACCGGCCGACACGGCCCGATCCGACAAGGGCGGAGCGCAAGGACGCCCTCCGCCCGAGAAAGGCAGCACCATGAGGAGACGCTTCACCCGCGCCAGAGGCGTGCAGCTCGCCGCCCTGTTCGCCGCCGGCTCGCTCATGCTGGCCGGCTGTGGCTCCGACAAGGGCCAGAACTCCTCAGGCCCCCAGACCCTGACCTGGGCGAGCACCGGAGGACAGTTCCAGGACAACGAGATCGAGGCCCTGCAGAAGCCGTTCACCGAGAAGACCGGCACCAAGTTCAAGAACGTCAGCCCGGCCGACCCCGCGCAGGTGCGCGCCATGGTCGAGTCCGGCCGGCCCGTGTGGGACCTCGCCAACATGAGCTGGATCTACGCCGGCGCCTACTGCGACAAGTTCTACGAGAAGCTCGACCACCGCGACCTCGACCGCAGCCTCTTCCCCGAGGGCACCACCGGCGACTGCTTCGTCCCCACCTACCGCTTCGCCAACGTCTTCGCCTACAACGCGGACCTCTACAAGGGCGAACAGCCCGACAACATCAAGGACTTCTTCGACACCAAGCGCTTCCCCGGCAAGCGCATCGTCTTCGACTACCCGAAGAACGGCCTGCTGGAGTCCGCCCTGGTCGCCGACGGCGTCGACCCCAAGGACCTCTACCCGCTCGACGTCGAGCGCGCCCTGCGCAAGCTGGACACCATCAAGGACCAACTGGTCTTCGCGCCCAGCTACGGCGCCGTCCAGCAGATGCTGGTCGACAAGCAGGCGGCCATGGTCATCACCGTGACCGCGCGCGCCATCGCCACCGCCGAGTCCGGCGCCAACCTCAAGGCCGTGTGGGACTTCAACACCACCGACATCGGCGCCCTCGTCATCCCCAAGGGCACCCCGCGCGCCGATCTGGCGCAGGACGCCATCGCCTTCGCCATCGAGCCTGAGCAGGCCAAGGCGTACGCCGCGCTGACCGGCACCGCGCCGGCCCGCACCGACGTGGACATCGAGTCCATCGACTACAGCGACGTACAGAAGTCCTTCAACGCCTTCCTGCCCGACCGGGGCCGCCTGGCGGAGCAGGACAAGAAGTGGTGGATCGAGAACACCGACAAGGTCCTCGAACGCTGGACCGAATGGAAGATCGGCTGACGCCATGACGACCGCGACCGTCACCCGTGGGTCGCCGGACACCGCCCGGCCGGTCCGGGGCGCCGAAGGGCGCAACCGGACCGCCGCGGCGCTGCTCCTGCTCCCCGCCCTCATCGCCCTCCTGCTGCTCTTCGTCCTCCCGATGATCAGCGTGGCCGTGCGCAGCGTGACCGAGCCCCAGGCCGGACTGGGCAACTACATCGGCCTGTTCACGGACGGCTACACCCTGCGCGTCCTCGGCCGGACCCTGCTGGTCGCCCTGATCGTGGCCGTGGCCGGGCTGCTCGTCGCCTACCCGTACGCCTACGCGATGACCCTGGCCGGGCCGGTCGGCCGGGCCCTGCTGGTCACCGTGGTGCTGGTGCCGTTCTGGACCAGCATGCTCGCCCGCAACTACGCCTGGCTGGTCCTGCTCCAGGACGGCGGTCTCATCCAGCGCTTCTCGCGCACGGTGGGGCTGGGCGACGAACCGCTGTTCGGCACGACGGCCGGCGTCGCCCTCTCCATGACCCAGGTGCTCCTGCCCTTCCTGGTCCTGCCGCTCTACAGCTCCATGCAGCAGATCGACCGCCGGCTGCTGGACGCCGGGCAGAGCCTCGGGGCGAGCCGGCTGCGCAGCTTCCGCAAGATCTACCTGCCGCTGTCGATGCCCGGTGTCATGGCCGGCACCTCCCTGGTCTTCGTGCTGGCCCTCGGCTTCTACGTGACCCCGGCCCTGCTGGGCTCCCCGCAGAACGCGATGATCGCCCAGATCATCAACGTCCGGGCCCGTGACCGGCTCGACTTCGGCGGCGCCGGCGCCATGGGCATCTTCGTCCTGGTCGTGACCCTGCTCGTGATGGGTCTCGCCCAGCGGATTGCCAAGGGGCGCACCCTCAGCTCCGTACCGGGCGTCGCCGCCCCGGCCCGGCCCGCGGGGCCCGGCGGGGGCGGGTCCGGACCGTGGCTGCGGCTCTACACCGTCCTGGTCGGCTTCCTGCTCACCGCGCCGACCCTGGTCGTCATCCCGATGAGCCTCTCGGCCGGCACCACCTTCCGGTTCCCGCCCGAGGAGTGGTCCACGCGCTGGTACGACAACCTGGCGCACTCGCCGGCCTGGACCGAGTCCATCGGCAACTCGCTCCAGGTGGCCCTGGTGAGCGCGCTCGCCGCGACCGTGCTGGGCACCGCGGCGGCGATGGGACTGCAACGGCTCGGCCCGCGCTCGCGCGGCGTCCTGTTCGGGCTGCTGCTCTCCCCGCTGATCGTGCCGAACATCCTGGTCGCGCTGGTCATCTTCGCCGCCTTCCTGCGGCTCGGGCTCAACGGCACCCTCGGCGGGATCATGCTGGCGCACACCGCGCTCGCCCTGCCGTACGTGGTGATCGCGGTCTTCGCCCGGCTCCAGGGCATGGACCCCCGGCTGGCCACGGCCGCGTCGGGCCTGGGCGCCCGGCCCTGGTCGGTCTTCCGGCGGGTGACCCTGCCGCAGGCCCTGCCGGGCGTGCTCTCCGGAGCGGTCCTCGCCTTCGTCACCTCCCTGGACGAGGTCGTCGTCGCGCTCTTCCTCCAGGCACCGGGGGTCTTCACCCTCCCCGTCCAGATGTTCAACAGCGTCACCATCCAGATCGACCCGACCATCTCGGCCGCGTCGAGCGTGATGGTCATCCTGGTCAGCGTTCCCATCCTGCTCGCCCAACTGGTGGGCGCACGCCGCGGAAAGGCAGGCACCCGGTGAGGATTCCCGTACTCGGCACCGACAGGCAGACACGTCGGCCCGCCTCCGAAGCGGCGCCCCCGGCCGCACCGCCGGCGGCCGGCGGCCGCATCCGGCTCGACGGACTGGGGAAACGTTTCGGCTCCGGTGCGATGGCCGTCTCGGGCGTCGATCTCGACATCGCCCCGGGCGAGTTCATCACCCTGCTCGGGCCCAGCGGCTCGGGCAAGACCACCACCCTCAACATGATCGCCGGGTTCACCGACCCGAGCGAGGGCCGCATCCTCCTCAACGACCAGGACATCTCCCCGCTCCCGCCGCACCGCCGCAACTTCGGCATGGTGTTCCAGAGCTACGCGCTCTTCCCGCACCTGACCGTCGCGCAGAACATCGCCTTCCCGCTGCGGGAACGCCGGCTGGACCGGGCCGAGATCACCCGCCGGGTCGGCGAGGTCGTCGAACTCACCGACCTGCGCGGCAAGGAGAACCGGCGCCCGCACGAACTCTCCGGCGGCCAGCAGCAGCGCGTCGCCCTCGCCCGCGCGGTCGTCTTCTCGCCCAGCGTGCTCCTGCTCGACGAACCGCTGAGCGCCCTGGACCGCAAGCTCCGCCAGTCCCTGCAACGGGAGATCAAGCGGCTCCACGACGAACTGCGCCTCACCTTCGTCTTCGTCACCCACGACCAGGACGAGGCGATGACCCTCTCCGACCGCATCGCCGTCTTCCGGGAGGGCCGGCTCGACGCCGTCGGCACCCCCGACGGCCTCTACCACGACCCCGGGACCCGGTTCGTCGCCCAGTTCCTCGGCGAGTCCAACCTCTTCGAGGGCACCGCGGGCCCCGACGGCTACCGCTGGCGCGACCGTGTCTGGCCGCTGGGCCGCGGCGCCGCCGGCACCGAGGGCCGCCACCTGGTGGTCCGCCCCGAGAAGCTCGGCGTGATCCCGGCCGCCGACCCCGTCCCGTCCGGCCACAGCACCGCCCCCGCCACCGTCACCGACGTCTCCTTCTACGGCACCTACCAGCGCGTCGAACTCCGCTACGACGACGAGAGCCCCGGGTGCGTGGTCCGGCCCGCCCAGGCCACCCCGTCCGTCACCGCCGGCGAAGCCGTCCTGGCGCACTGGCGCCCCGAGGACCAGGTGTTCGTCACCCCCTGAACCGCCCACCGACCGACCCGTACCGCCAGGAGCCCCCATGACCACCACCGCCGACCTCCTCGACCCCGAACTCGACGGCGACCGCGGCACCCCCGACGAGGAAGCGGACGAGCTGCTGCGCGGCGCCGTGGACCTGCACCAGCACCCCGGCCCCAGCCCGTTCCCGCGCCGCATGAGCATCCTCGACGCGGCCCGCGACGCCGACGCGGCCGGCTACCGGGCGATCGTCGCCAAGTCCCACCACCACAGCATGGTCACCGACATCCTCGCCCTCGGCCAGGGCGGGCTGGACGACCTCTCCGTGGACGTCTTCGGCGGCATCGCCCTCAACCGCACCGTCGGCGGCCTCAACCCGTACGCCGTGGAACTCGCCCTGCGGATGGGCGGACGCGTGGTGTGGTTCCCCACGCTCTCCTCCCACGCGCACATCGAGCACCACCGCACCCACGACACCGGCTTCCCCACCAGCGTGGTGGAGCTGCGGCCCAACGAGGTCCTGCGCGTCGTCGACGAGAAGGGCGCGCTGCTCCCCGAGGTCCACGACGTCCTCGACGTGATCGCCGCCGAGGACGCGGTGCTCACCTGCGGCCACCTCGGCGTCGACGAGTCCCAGGCGCTGATCGACGGGGCGCTCGCCGCCGGGGTGCGGCGCGTCCTCGTCAACCACCCCTGCTTCGTGGTGGGGGCGCCCGCCGAGCAGGTCCGTGCCTGGGCCCGCCAGGGCGTGACCGTGGAGCACTGCGTGGTGATGTACTTCGGCCGCCCCGAGCGCCGCCGCGACCTGGGCGAACTGCTCGCCTACATCGACGCCGCGGGCCCCGGGCGCACCGTGCTCTCCTCCGACTCCGGCCAGCGGCACAACCCGCTCCCGGTGACCCTCTTCCGCCGGGCCGCCCGCGGACTCCTGGACGCCGGGGTGCCGGCCGAGGACGTCCGCCGCATGCTCGGGACCAACGCCGCAGAACTGCTGTACCGATGAACGGCGCCACCACCGGGGCCGGGACCGGGAGCGGGGCCGGGGAGGGCGAGGAGCGCCGGGTGTTCGCGGTGCGCTACGGCACCCGCACCGGCACCCGCGCGGAGATCTACCTCAACCACTCCATCCACGGCGAGCCCGACGGCCCCCTGGACATGGACTACTACGTGTGGCTCGTGACCGGACCCGGCGGACCCGTCGTGGTGGACACCGGCTACAGCCCGCGCGGCGGCGCCCGCCGGGGCCGCACCACCCTGACCGACCCGGTCGCGGAACTGCGCCGGGCCGGCGCGGGCCCGGAGCATGCCCCGCTCGTCGTCGTCACCCACGCGCACTACGACCACATCGGCAACCTGGGCGCCTTCGACCGGTCCGAGGTCGTCATGGCACGGGCGGAGTTCGACTTCTGGACGGGGCCGCTGGCGGTCCGGGCGCAGTTCGCGCACTCGGTCGAGGCCGAGGATATCGACGCCCTGCGGCGGGTACGGGACGAGGGCCGGCTCACGCTGGTCGACGGTCCTGTGCCCATCGCCCCCGGCATCCGGGTGCTGCCGGTCGGCGGACACACCCCCGGCCAACTGGTCGTGCTGGTCGAGGTCCCGGGCGGCGAGGTCGTCCTCGCCTCGGACGCCCTGCACTACTACGAGGAACTGGAGCTGGACCGGCCGTTCGCCTTCGTGGCCGACCTGCCCGCGATGTACCGGGGGTTCGACCTGCTCCAGGAGCTGGTGGAGCGGCCGGGGCGGGTGCTGGTGCCGGGACACGACCCCGAGGTCGTACGCCGCTTTCCGGCCGAGCCGGGAACGGGCGGACTGGTCCGGCGGGTCGCCTGAGGGGCGGGGCCGGGCCAACGAGCCCTGTGAACACGTCGATCACTGTGAACGCGATGAGCGCGGTCAACGCCTGTGAACAGGCCGGCCGGGCGCGGCGCGCGAGTGGCGGCCGGCCGGGCCGCCAGATGCGGCCGTGACAGCCGTATCAGCCGCACCAGCCGCACCAGCCGCACCAGCCGAGCCAGCCGTATCTGCCGTATCAGCCGCACCAGCCGAGACAGCGGTATCTGCCGTATCAGCCGAGACAACCGAGCCGAGTGAGACAGCCGGGCCGACCGCGACCGCGGAGACGACCGGCCGGGAAACACGGCAAGCCCAGAGAACGGGAGCACAGCCATGCCGAACGGCCCCTTGGAGGGGAAGACCGCCGTCGTGACCGGCGGCGGAAGCGGGATCGGGGCGGCCAGCGCCCGCCGGCTGTCGGAGGACGGCGCCGCCGTGGCGGTGGTCGACCGCGACGCCGAGGCCGCCCGCACCGTGGCCGCCGCGCTGCCGGGACCGGCGCTGGCCATCACCGCCGACGTGTCCCGGGAAGAGGACGTCGACCACTACCTGTCCGCGACGAGGGAACGTTTCGGTGCCGTCGACCTGCACCACCTCAATGCCGGTGTCGTCGGTTCCTTCGCCGCCCCGCCCGATCTGACGGCCGAGGACTTCGACCTGGTCCTCGGGGTGAACCTGCGCGGGGTCTTCCTCGGCCTGCGCGGGGCCTTCCGGGCCTACCGGGACCAGGGCAGCACCGGCGCCGTCGTGATCACCGGCTCCATCGCCGGCCTGCGCGGCAGCGCCGACCTGCTGCCCTACCAGGCGTCCAAGTACGGCGTCCGGGGACTGGTGGAGGGCGGTGCCGTCTACGGGGCGCCCCGGGGCATCCGGGTCAACGCCGTCGCGCCGGGCCTCGTCCCGACCGGGCTGTTCGCCGGTGCCCGGGAGCCGGGGGCGGGCGACGACATGGCCCGGCGCGCGAGCACCACGCCGGTGCGCCGTACCGGGCGGCCCGAGGAGATCGCCGACGCGGTCGCCTTCCTCCTCAGCGACCGGGCCTCCTTCGTCACCGGCGCGGTGCTGCCGGCCGACGGCGGCGCCAGTGTCGTCAACACCGTGCGGCCCTCGGGCGGAGCCGGTGCCTGGACCCCGCCGGAGGTGGACCGATGAGCGCGCCCGGCACCGCGCCGACCGGATTCGTCGGCCTCGGCAACATGGGCGGCCGGATCGCCCGGCGCATCACCGACGCGGGCACCCCGCTCCTCGGCCACGACCGGGAGACCGGCCGGGTCCGCGAGGCCGGGGCCGAACCCGCCGCCGACCTCGCCGAGATCGCCCGCCGCTGCGACACGATCCTGCTCTCCCTGCCCGACAGCACCGTCGTCGAGGCCGTGGTGGAGGGGGAGGGCGGACTGCTGGCCCACGCCCGCCCCGGGCAGACCGTGGTGGACCTCAGCACCTCCGCCCCCGCGTCGACCGTCCGGCTGCACGGGCTGCTCGCCGAGCGCGGGGCCGTGCTCCTGGACGCGGGCGTCACCGGCGGCGCGGCGGCGGCCGAACGCGGCGCGCTGACCGTCATGGCCGGCGGTCCCGACGCCGAACTCGACCGGCTGGCAGACCTGTTCGGTCTGTTCGCCGCCCGGGTGCACCGGATGGGCGCGGTCGGCGCGGGGCACTCGGCCAAGCTCCTCAACAACTTCCTCAACGCCGTCAGCCTCGCCGCCACCGCCGAGGTGATGGTCGCCGGAGACCGCGCGGGCCTCGACCCGGCGCAGTTGCTGGAGGTCTTCAACTCCGGCAGCGGCATGAACTTCGCCACGAGGAACCGCTTCCCGCACATCGTGCGCGGCGACTACCTGGAGGGCGGGCTCACCGGCGACCTGATGCTCAAGGACGTCCTGCTGTACCTCGCGCACCTGCGCGACCTCGGGGTGCCCTCGCTCAACGCGGCCGGACCGGTGGCCTCCTTCGGCGCCGCCGCCCGGCTCGGCTACGGCGACCTCATCAGCAACCGCGTCTTCGACGCGCTCGGCGACCTCGCCGGCGCCCCGGCCCGCCCCGGGTGCCCGGACCCGGCCCCGGACCAGGCCGGCGACCCCCACCAGGAGGCAGGCACGTGATCATCATCCCCGGCAGGGCACCGCAGGAGGCCCGCCCCCGCACCGACACCTTCGCCGGCACCGTGTGGACCGACCCGGTGCTGCCGACCACCGACGGCGTCACCGTCAACCAGGTCTTCTTCACCCCCGGTTCGCGCACCCACTGGCACCGGCACGAGCACGGCCAGATCCTGCTGGTCACCGCCGGCGGCGGGCGCATCCAGAGCCGCGGCGGACCGGTCCGCCCGCTGCGCGTCGGAGACACCGTGTGGGTGCCGCCGGGCGAGATCCACTGGCACGGCGGGGGAGAGGACTCCTTCCTGGTCCACCTGGCGATCTCGCTCGGCACCACCGAGTGGATGGAACCGGTCGACGCCGCCCAGGAGACCCCCGCCGCGACCGACACCACCGACACCACCGACACCACCGCCGCCGCCGACGACACCGAAACCGGCGCCACCGACCCCACCCCCACCCCCACCCCCGAGGGAGCCCAGACATCATGACCGCACCCCACTCCGACCTGTACGAGACCGGCCTGCGCATCCGCCGCGAGGTGCTCGGCGAGGCGCACGTGGACCGGTCCCTGGCCGCGGCCTCGGACTTCTCCCGCGTCGCGCAGGACTTCGTCACCGAGCACTGCTGGGGCGCCCTGTGGGCGCGCGACGGCCTGGAACGCAAGACCCGCAGCATGCTCAACCTGGTGATGCTCGCCGCGCTGAACCGCAACCACGAACTCGGCGTCCACGTCCGGGGCGCGATCACCAACGGCGTCACCGAGGACGAGATCCGCGAGTGCCTGCTCCAGGTGGCCGTCTACTGCGGCATGCCGGCCGCGCTGGAGGCGTTCCGGGTGGCCGACGGCGTCCTGCGAGACCTCCGTGACCAGGACTGACGCGGACCGGGCCGTCGCCTTCCTCGGCCTGGGCAGCATGGGGACGCCGATGGCCCGCCGGCTGGGCGCGGCCGGCTACCGCGTGACGGGCCACGACCCGGCGCCCGGCGCGGCGGCCCGGCTCGACGGCGCACCCGGCGTGACGTTCGCCGCGTCGGCCGAGGCCGCCGTGGACGGGGCCGCGGTGGTGGTGCTGATGCTCCCGGACTCGGCGGTGGTCACGTCCGTCCTGCTCGACGGCGGGCTCCTCGACCGGCTCCCGTCCGGCACCCTCCTGGTCGACATGGGCTCCTCGCAGCCCGAGCGCACCCGGGACCTGGCCGCGCGGGCGGCCCGGGGCGGCGTACGACTGGTGGACGCCCCGGTCTCCGGCGGGGTCACCGGAGCCGAGGCCGGCATGCTCACCGTCATGGCCGGCGGCGACCACGCGGACTGGGAACGCGCCCTGCCGCTGCTGCGCGTGCTGGGCAGCCGGGTCCTGCACGTCGGCCCGCCCGGCGCCGGACACGCCCTCAAGGCGCTGAACAACCTGATGTCCGCCACCCACCTGCTCGTCACCTCCGAGGCGATGCTCGCCGGGGGCCGCTTCGGCATCGACCCAGCGGTGATGCTCGACGCGGTCAACGGCTCCAGCGGGCGCAGCGGTTCCACCGAGCAGAAGTGGCCCCGCTTCGTCCTGCCCGGCGGTTTCGACTCCGGGTTCGCGCTGCGGCTGATGGTCAAGGACATGCGCACCGCCACCGAACTGGCCGCGTCCACCGGCGGCGCCGCCCCGCTGGGGGAAGCCGCCCTGGAGCTGTGGGAGAGCGCGGCGGCCGACCTGCCGCCCACCGCAGACCACACGGAGATCGTGCGCTGGCTGGAGCGACGGCACCGGCCCGCCCCGGACACGCCCGCGCTTTCGCCCGAGAAGAGAAGAGGGGACATCCCGTGACGCACGACCCGCACGCGCCGCTCACCGCACGGCAACAGCAGCTCAAGGACGAGTTCCAGGAGGTCCGCGGCACCTGGGGCCCGGCCTGGGAGAGCATCCTGCGGCTGGACCCGAACCTGCTCGCCGCCTACCTCCGGTTCTCCACCGTGCCCTGGCGCACCTCCCATCTGCCGCCCAAGGTCAAGGAGTTCATCTACATCGCCGCCGACGCCGCGGCCACCCACCTCTACGAGCCCGGCATCCGCCAGCATGTGCGGGCCGCGCTGGAACACGGCGCCACCGCCCAGGAACTGGCCGAGGTGCTGGCCCTCACCAGCACCCTCGGCATCCACGCGGTCAACATCGGCGTACCGCTCCTGCTGGAGGTGCTGGACGAGGAGGGCCTGCGCGACGGCCCCGCCCCGCTGGACGAGCGCCGGCGCCTGCTGCGCGCGGACTTCGAGGAACGGCGCGGCTACTGGCACGAGTTCTGGGACGGGCTCCTCGAAGTGGACCCCGAACTCTTCGACGCCTACCTGGAGTTCTCCGCCGTACCGTGGGACCACGGCGTCCTGGAACCCAAGGTCAAGGAACTGGTCTACGTCGCCTTCGACGCCTCCGCCACCCATCTGTACGCCCCCGGTCTCAAGCTGCACCTGCGCAACGCGGTCCGCTACGGCGCCACCGTGGGCGAGATCATGGAGGTCCTGGAGATCGTCAGCGTGATCGGCATCCACGCGGCGACCACGGCCGCCCCGATCGTCATGGAGGAACTGAGAGCCGCCGATGAGTGAGCCGTTCCGGCCGCGGACGGCACCCGCGACGGCCCGCGCCGAGGTACGGACGTGGGCCGCGCGGGAGGAGCGGGCCGCCGCCGGGCGGGAGGAGCGGTCCGCGCTGCCGGCCGCCCGGGTACGGTCCGAGCGCCGGGCGGCCCTGCGCCCGGCGCTCGCGCCCGGAGCCGTCCCCCGCACCGTCCCCGGCCGGTCCGGCCCGGTCACCGTCCGGGTGCTGCCGCCGCCCGCCCGGCCGCGCGGCCTCTACGTCCACCTGCACGGCGGCGGCTGGACCCTGGGCGCCGCCGACGAACAGGACGACGCCCTGCTCCGGCTCTCCGCGGCGACCGGCCTGCGCGCGGTGAGCGTCGAGTACCGCCTCGCCCCGGAACACCCGTGGCCGGCGGCGCCACGGGACTGCGAGGACGTGGCCCGCTGGCTGCTGCGCCACGGCCCCGCCGAACTGGGCACCCCCGCCCGCTGGGTGATCGGCGGCGAGTCCGCCGGGGCCCACCTGGCGGTGCTGACCCTGCTGGCCCTGCGGGAACGGCCCGAGGCCGCGGGGGCGTTCCACGCCGCCTGCCTCGCCTACGGCTGGTACGACCTGGGCCTGACGCCGAGCGCCCGGCAGTGGCGGCGGCCGTTGGTGCTCAGCCCCGCCGACCTGGCCTGGTTCCTCACCGGCTTCCTGCCCGGCCGGAGCGCCGAGCGGCGGCGCGGGCCCGAGGTCAGCCCGCTCTACGCGCCCCTGGACGGGCTGTGCCCGGCGCACTTCACCGTCGGCACGGAGGACCCCCTTCTGGACGACACCCTCTTCCTCGCCACCCGCTGGCGGGCGGCAGGCAACCCCGCCGTCCTCGACGTGTGGCCGGACGCGCCGCACGGTTTCCTCACCCGCCCGTTCGCCCTGGCCCGGCTCGCCGAGGAGCGCCGGGACGCCTTCCTCGCCCCGCTGCTCGGCTGAGCCGGCCCGGCCTGGTCAGCCTCGTAGAGGCCCGGCCACGGTCCTTCCCCGCCCGCCCACGGCCCGGCGTGGCCGGCCTCACGCCCCGGGACCGTGATCGTGATCGTGATCGTGACATCAGTATCAGGTCTTAGATTCCTGACATGAGCGTGATTCCCACGGACGGACCCCGCGCGCGGGCGACGGACGACGACCGGCTCCCCTGGGGAGCCCTGCCGGCGATGGCCGGCACCAGCTTCATCGTGATCATGACGGAGACACTCCCCGCGGGCCTGCTCTCCGGGCTCGCCTCCGGCCTGGGCACCTCCCAGGGGACGGCGGGTCAACTGGTCAGCGTGTACGCGCTGGGCACCGTGCTCGCCGCGGTGCCGGCCACCGTGCTCACCCGCGGTCTGCGCCGCAAGCCGCTGCTGATCGGCGGCCTCACCGGTTTCCTTGTCGCCAACACCGTCACCGCCCTCGCCCCCTCGCTGCCGGTGGCCCTGGCGGCCCGGCTGCTCGGCGGCGCCTTCGCGGGCCTGCTGTGGAGCATGCTCGCCGGATACGTGCGGCGGATCGTCCCCGAGCGGCTCGCCGGGCGGGCCCTCGCCGTGGCGATGGCCGGCACCCCGGTCGCCCTGGCCGTCGGCACCCCGCTCGGCTCCTGGCTGGGCGGCGTCACCGACTGGCGCTGGGCGTTCGGAGCGATGTCGGTGCTGTCCGCGCTCATCATCGGCTGGGCGCTGCTCGCCGTACCGGACGCGCCGGGGCAGCGGTCGTACGAGCGCAAACCGCTGCCGGCGGTGGTCCGGGTCCCCGGCGTCACGCCGATCCTGCTCACCGTCCTGGCCTGGATCTTCGCCCACTGCGTGCTCTACACCTACGTCGGCCCCTACCTGCGGGGCTTCGGCGTCTCGCTCGGCGTCGACCTCGCGCTGCTGGTCTTCGGCGTCGCGTCGCTGGCCGGACTGGCCGTGACCGCCACGGTCGTCGACCGGGCGCTGCGCCGGATCACCCTGGCCTCGCTGGCGCTCTTCCTCGCGGCCGGCGGCCTGCTGGCCGCGGGCGGGGTGTCCGACGCGCTCGCCGTGGCGGGCCTGGTGCTGTGGGGCCTCGGCTTCGGCGGCGGCGCCACGCAGATGCAGACCGCGCTGGCCGAGTCCGCCGGCCCGGACACGGATGTCGCCCTCTCGCTCTTCACCGTCGGCTTCAACCTGGCCATCGCGGCCGGCGGGGTCGTCGGCGGCCTCCTCGTCGAGAGCGCGGGTGCCACGGTCCTGCCGGCGGTGATGGGCGCCGCGGCCCTCGTCGCCTTCGCCGCCGTCCTGGCCGCGCGCCGCACCGCGTTCCCGGTGGGCCGCTGAACCGGGCCGGTACACCCGCGCCCGCCAGGAGGCGCTGGGCGAGGCGGCGGCGCACCGGATCACCGGCGTCCCGACGGCTCAGTCGCGGTCCCGGGCGTGCCGGAAGCGGGCCAGCCCGTCGGCGAGGGCGATGAGCGGGGCGGGGTACCCGAGGGCCGCGCGCCGCTCCTCGGGGAGTTTCCAGGGCTCGTGCACCGCCCGCCCCTCCACCTCGGCCAACTCGGGCACCCAGCGCCGTACGTACCTCCCGTCGGGGTCGAACCGCCTGCCCTGGACCACCGGGTTGAGCACGCGGTTCGGGCGGGTGTCCGTGCCGGTGCCGGCCACCCACTGCCAGTTGAGCTGGTTGTTGACGACGTCGCCGTCGACCAGCAGGTCCAGGAAGTGCCGGGCGCCGATCCGCCAGTCCACGTAGAGCGTCTTGGTCAGGAAGCTCGCCGTCAGCAGCCGGGCCCGGTTGTGCATCCAGCCCTCGTGGCGCAGTTGGCGCATCCCCGCGTCGACGACGGGGTAGCCCGTACGGCCCTCGCGCCACGCGGCGATGTCCTCGCCCGCGTTCCCCTCGTCACGCCAGCGGTCGCGCCGGGGGCGGTAGTCGGCCGCCGACGCCGCGGGGCGCGCGGCCAGCACCTGGTGGTGGAAGTCCCGCCAGCACACCTGGCGCACGAACGCCTCCGCGCCCGGCCCGCCACGCTCCCGGGCCCGCCGCACCAGCTCCACCGGCGAGAGAGCGCCGAAGTGCAGGTACGGCGACAGCCGGGACGTCCCGTCGCCCGCCAGATCGTCGTGCCGGTCCTCGTACCGCGCGAGGCCGGAGCGCGACCACCGCGAGAACCGCTCCCGCCCGGCGCTCTCCCCGCCCGCCGGCACCCCCTCCGAGACACCCCGCACCGCGTCCCGCGCGGGCAGCGGCCCGCCCCTGACCCCCTCGGGCACCCGTACGGTCCGCGGGGCGGGCAGCGGATCGCGCAGCGGCTCCCCCGACCAGCGGCGGAAGTACGGCGTGAACACGGCGAAGTGATCGGAGCCCGCGGGCGTCACCGCGCCCGGGGCGACGGCGGTGACGACCGCCTCGTGCACCCGCAGCGCCACGCCGCTGTCGCCGAGCGCCTCCCGGAGCCGCTCCTCGCGGCGCCGGGCGTACGCGGTGACGCCCGCGGAGAGGTGCACCTCGCCCGCCCCGGACTCGGCGACGACCGCCCGCACCTCCCGCTCCACCGGCCCCGAACGGACCACCAGCCGGCCGCCGCGCCGGCGCAGCGAGGCGTCGAGATCGCCCAGGCAGTCGGCGAGGAACGCCCGCCGGTTGGGCGCGTCGAAGCCCGCCGCGTGGATACCGGGGTCCAGCACGAACAGCGGCACCACCTCCTCCGCCGCCCGCAACGCGGCACGCAGCGGCGGATGGTCGTGCAGACGCAGGTCCGAGGTGAACAGGACGACGGCGACGGTCATGGCCTCACTCCAGGTGCGATGGCGCGGTCGTACGGGCCCGTACGAGGCGCGGGCGATACCCACACGGTGAACGCCCCACGCCCCCCAGAGGAGACGGCCCCAGCGGAACACCACCCCCGACCGGGAACGCCCCGGCATCGACCTCGTCCTGCACGATCCGCTGGGCGTTCTCGTGGAACTGGTCGCCGTGTGCCGGGGGCGATCGGGGGTCTGAGTCCGGGGACGTGGGGTGGTCGGCGAGGCCGGGCGGTGCCGGCGCGGGTGGTGCCGGGGCGGCGAACGGCTCCGGCCAACGGGGCAATGGCCCGAGACACCCTTGCGCGACGGCGCGAAACGTAATCTCGTGATCTCGACGGGGCTTCCCGTCCGGCGGCGATCCGTGGAGGTGGACAGGCATGCGGGGTGCGTCCCCGGCGGCACGCGGTGACCGGTGTGGCGGGCGGTACCCGAGCGGCGGCCACCCAGACGAGCGGGCGGCGCGGCCCGGCACCCCGCAGTGGCTCGGCGCGGCCAGCGCCTCCGCCGGGCTCTTCGCCTTCACCGGGCGGATCGGCGACGCGGCCCCCCACGCCCACGCCGCCGTCCAGGTGCTGCTGCTGACCACCGGCTCGGTGACCCTGATCGACCCGGCCGGCGACGCCCACGAGGCGCGCGCCGCGATCATCCCGGCCGGCGCCCGGCACGAACTGCGCGCCTCACCGGACGCAGGGGGCCTGGCCGCCTACCTCGACCCCGCCGGATGCGCCGGCCGCGCCGCCCACGCCCGGCTGCGCCAGGAAGGGCACGACCCCGCCTCCGCGCGGGCCTGGCGGGACGCCGCCCGCGCCCTCGCCGGGATCGGCACCCTCGCCGACCTCGTGGCCGCCCTGGAGACCCCCCTCGCCGGGCCCGACACCCTGCCCGAGCCGCTGCGGCACGCCCTCGCGCTGGCCCCGCAGCTCATCGACGGCCCGCTGCTGCTCAAGGAGCTGGCCGGGCACGTCGGCCTCTCCGCCAGCCGCCTCGGGCACCTCTTCGCCGAGCACCTGCACCTGCCGTACCCCACCTGGCGGCGCTGGGCCCGGCTGCTGCACGCCCTGGAGTCGGTGCGGGCCGGTGTCTCCCTGACCACCGCCGCGCACGCCGCCGGGTTCACCGACTCCGCGCACCTGACCCGCACCTGCCGGGCCATGTTCGGCATCACGCCCAGCACGGCCCTCGCCGCCACCCGCCTCCCCCCGGGCCGCCCCGGGCCGTTCCCCGGTTAGGCGACGCGCAGCGGCCGGGGCGAAGAGTCAGCGGATTCGTACAAGCCCCGCCACCGGCCCGGACACCAGGCTGGGGACCATGGCAACCGACACGTCCGGTCCCTCCGTACCCCCGGCCTCCGGCGGCACGAGGGTGGCCGTCGCCGCGCTGGCCCGCTACGGCTACGCCCCGGTGATGCTCCTCGGGGTCAACGGCACCGGCCTCCTCCTGATCTCCTCCGGCGCCCCGAAGGCGTGGCTGCCCGTCCTGCTCGGCGGCGCGGTCTGCCTCTCCTTCGCCGTGGAGCGGCTGATCCCGTACCGCGACGGCTGGAACGAGGACCACCACGACACCCGCCGGGACGTCGCCCACGCCCTCGTCAACGAGGCGGTGGTGCTGGCAGGGCTGGCCGTCGTGCCGGTGCTCTCCGCGCTGACGCCCTGGACCGGGATCTGGCCCACCGCCTGGCCGTTCGTCCTCCAGGCGCTCCTCGCCGTGCTCGTCGCCGACCTCGGGATCACGCTGGTGCACTACGCCAGCCACAAGGTGGGCGCGCTGTGGCGGCTGCACGCGGTCCACCACTCCGTGAAGCGCTTCTACGGCCTCAACGGGCTGATGAAGCACCCGCTGCACCAGACCCTGGAGACCGCCGCCGGGTTCACCCCGCTGCTCCTCGCCGGACTGCCCGCCGACGTGGCCACCGCCGCCGCCCTCGCCACCGGGGTCCAGTTGCTGATGCAGCACTCCAACGCCGACTACCGCGTCGGCCCCCTCGTCCACGTGCTCGCGCTCAACGAGGGCCACCGCTTCCACCACCTCAAGTGGGCCGGCGTCGGGGACGTCAACTTCGGTCTCTTCACCCTGCTCTGGGACCGCCTCCTCGGCACCCACTCCTACGACGCCGCCCGCCGCTTCACCTCGGACGACCTGGGCATGGCGGCCAAACCCCGCTATCCGACGGCCTACCTGGCGCAGATCGCCGAACCCTTCCGGGCGTCCGGCGCCTGCCACGCCGCCCCGGAGGGGGACGAGGCGCGGCCCGCCGCCGTGCCCCGCCGCTGAGGCGCGGCCCGCCGCCGTGCCCCGCCGCTGAGGCGCGGCCCGCTGCCGTCCGCCCGCCCGGCCCCGCCTTCGCCGTCCACGTCTCCCACCACGCCTCCGGAGTCCCTGAGATGCTCGAACAGCTTCCGGTCCGGTCCGCCGCGCCCGCCCCGGCGCCGACGCCGCCCGCGCCCGCCGGCGGATGGACGCTCGGCGCCGTCTCGGCGGCCACCTTCACGCTGATCCTCGACGTCACCGTGGTCGACGTGGCCCTGCCGGACATCCAGCGGTCGCTGGGGGCGAGCTTCTCCCAGCTCCAGTGGGTCGTCGACGCGTACGTGCTCACCCTCGCAGTGTTCCTGCTCGCCGCCGCCACCGTGGCCGACCGGCTGGGCCGGCGCCGCGTCTTCGCCGCCGGGACCGCGCTGTTCACGGCGGCGTCCCTGCTGTGCGCGGCGGCCACCACGCCCCTCGTGCTCAACCTGGGCCGCGCCCTGGAGGGGGTGGGCGGCGCCGTGATGTACGCCGTGGCGCCCGCGCTGATCGCCCACGGCTTCCGGGGGCGCCGCCGGGCCGTCGCCTTCTGCGTGTGCGGCGGGGCCGGCGGACTGGCCGTCGCCCTCGGCCCCGTGGCCGGCGGCGCGCTCACCGGCCTCGGCTGGCGCTGGATCTTCCTGCTGAACGTGCCCGTCGGCATCGTGATCACCGCGATCGTGCTGACCCGCGTGGCCGAGTCGCGGGACCCGCGCCGGCGCCGCCTCGACTGGCCCGGCCTCGCCGTGTTCTCCCTGGCGCTCACCCTGCTCGTGCTCGCCCTCGTCCGGGGAGAGGCCGAGGGCTGGTCGGGGGCGCTCGTCCTCGGGCTCTTCGCGCCGGCCGGCGTGCTGCTGCTGGCCTTCGTCCTGATCGAACGCAGGCGGCGCGACGCCCTGTTCGACCTCGCGCTGCTGCGCATCCGCTCCTTCGACGGCCTCGCCGCCGCCACCGTGGCGGCCAACGCCGCCCTGATGACCGCCGTCCTCTTCCAGATCCTGTACATGCAGTACGTGCTGGGCTTCTCCGCGTACGGCGCCGGGGTGCGCTACCTGCCGCTCGCCCTCGCCGTCTTCCTCGCCGCGCTGGTCTCGGGCACCGTCGCCGGCCGGTTCCCGGCCCGGCTGCTCGTCGGGGTCGGCTGCGTCGCCATCGGGCTCGGGATGCTGGCCTCCGACGGTCTCACCGCGCAGTCCTCCTGGACCGACCTGCTCCCCGGCATGCTGCTCGCCGGCTTCGGCATGGGCACCTTCAACCCGGTGCGCGCGGCCACCGCCGTCGCCCTGATGCCGCTCTCGAAGGGCGGCATGTCCTCCGGCATGAGCGAGACGCTCCAGCAGTGCGGCGTCGCCCTGGGCGTGGCGGCCCTCGGCTCGGTGGCGCACAACAGGATGCACGACGAGTTCACCGGGGCGGTGGCCCGCTCCGGTGGCCTGCCCGACATGGCGGCGGACCGGATCGCCGAGTCGGTGGCCGCCGGCCGGCCGGGGGACGCGGCCGGACTGGTCCCCCCGCCGGACTTCGCCGGCGGCGCGGCCGACGAGGTTCTCGTGGCGGGGCTCGACCTCGTCCTGCGGATCGGCGGCGTCCTCGCCGTCGCGGGCGGGCTCGTCGGCTTCCTCCTGATGCGCCGCCGCGACTTCCCGGCCGGGCCGCCGGGCGCCGCCACGCGCCGCGCCGCCCGGCCGTGCCCGGCCCCGGAGGAGGTGCCCACGCACTGACCTCGGGCAGGCCGCACCCGGCGCGCACCCGCGCGCCCCGCCACGGACGACGGACGGTCCCCATGAGCAGCTTCCCCTTCCCCACCGCCCCCGGCAGCGGCCGGACGCCCCCCCGGTACCGGCCCCGTACGCCCCGTACGCCCCGTACGCCCCGCGGCGCCGCCGACGCGCCGGGGGAGCCGGTCCCGTCCGGCGGGCGCCGGGTCAGTCCGGTCGGTCCGGGAGCCTCCGGGCGGTGGACGTGACCTCGGTGGGTGCCGGGCCGTCGCCGTCCGGGCCCGACGGGGCGGAGACGGGGCGCTTGACGGCGGAGGCGGGCAGGAGCCGGGGCAGGATCGCCCGCGCGAGAAGACCGTGCGGGCGGGCGTCCTCCAGCGTCAGCCGCCCGTCGCCGGCCGACAGCAGCGCGGAGGCGATGGCCAGCCCCAGCCCCGACCCCTGCCGGCGGGCCGGCTGGCGCCGTCCCCGCCAGAACCGGTCGGTGGCCCGCCCCTTGTCGGCGTCCGGCATGCCGGGGCCCTCGTCCTCGACCTCCACGTACACCCGCGTCTCGTCGGAGCGCACCCGCACCGTGACGCGTCCGCCCGGCGGGGAGAAGCCGATGGCGTTGTCCAGCAGGATGTCGAGGACCTGGTCCAGGGCGCCGGGCAGGCCACGCACGGCGGCCCGGCGGCCGTGCACGACGATGGTGACGTCCGCCCGCGCCGCCCGCTCGCTCCACGCCTGCGCGCGGGCCTCGACGACGGCGCGCACCTCGATGGGCGCGGTGCCGAGGTCGCCCGCCATGGCGTTGGCCAGCGCCAGCAGTTCGTCGAGGACCCGGCCCAGCCGGTCCGCCTCCGCGACGGCCGACTCCAGGTACCGGCGTCCCTCCGGCGGCACGAGGGGCTCCAGCGCCTCCACCCGCAGCAGCAGCGCGGTCAGCGGATTGCGCATCTGGTGGGAGACGTCGGCGACGAAGCCGCGCTGCGCCTCCAGCGCCGTGACCAGGTGGTCGGTCACCGCCTGTCCGGTGGTGGAGAGTTCGTGCAGTTCCACGGGGCCTAGGCCGGCCCGCTCCAGGGCCGCGTACTCGTCCTGCGACAGCCGCCGGTCCGCCCTCCGCGGCCGGCCCACCGACCGCAGGGACCACCGCGCGAGGGGGGCGCCGGCGCAGACGGCCCCGACGAGGGCGGCCACCCCGACCCCCATCAGCAGCAGCACCCCGGCCCCCTCGGAGGGACCCAGCGGCGGCCTCGGGGTCACCGTGACGACCGCCCCCACCGGTTCGCCGTCGCGCAGCACCGGCTCCGCCAGCAGCAACGGCCGTGCGCCGAACCGGAAGCGGTGGTCGGGCGGCACGGCGCTGCGGCCCCCGAGGGCCCGCTCCAGCGCGGCCCGCCCCGCGGCGGAGTCCACGGCCCCGGTGTCGGGGCCCGTGGCGTACACCTGGCGCCCCCGGGCGTCGAGGAGGACCACCGTCGCCCGGTGCTCGCGGACGTACGCGTCGGCGCGGGCCCGCCACCCGGCACCGGCCGGGCCCCCGGTGCCGGCCGGCGCGGTGACGGCCAGGGCGGTGGCCTCGGCGACCTGCCGGGCCACCGCCTGGTGGGCGTGGTTCATCGCCTGGTTGAAGCCGAGCGGGATGCCCGTGGCGAGCAGCAGCAGGGCCGCGAGCAGCAGGAAGGAGACGAGGGCCCGCCGCCGTACGGCCGTCGCACCCCGCGGGGCGGTGGTCACGACACCGGCGAGGGGGCGCCGAGGCGGAAACCGACCCCGCGCGTGGTCTCGATCCAGTGGTAGGAGCCGAGCTTCTGCCGCAGCGCGCCGATGTGGACGTCCAGGGTGCGGGTGGAGCCGTACCAGTTCTCGTCCCAGACGCGGGAGATGATGTCCTTGCGGGTGTGGACCTTCCCCGGCTCCTCCATCAGCATCGCGAGGAGGTCGAATTCCTTGCGGGTCAGGGGGACGGGCCGTCCGCCGAGGGTGACTTCCCTGCTGCGCGGGTCCAGGGAGAGCGGCCCGGCGGTGGCCACCCCCCGCTCGTCCCGACAGCTCGGCCGGTGTTCCGGGGAGGGGGTGCCGCAGCGGCACACCCGCCGGGTCACCGCTTCCATCCGCGCCCGTAATTCATGGACGGAATAGGGTTTCGTGATGTAGTCGTCCGCTCCGGCCTGTAATCCGAGAACCTTGTCGATTTCATTGGTCCGGCCGGTGAGGATGATGATCGGAACGGAACTGGTGTCCCTGATCCGTTTGCACACTTCGAGACCGTCGAGGTCCGGGAGTTCCAAATCGAGGAGGACCAGATCGATTCCGTCCAGCACGGCCATCGTTTCCGAGGCGGTGCAGACGGAGACCGTGTCATTCCCCTGTTGGCGCAGCACCGTGGTCAGTGCGTCGGCCACGTTCTCGTCGTCTTCCACCAGCAGTACACGCATGATTCCCCCCATGAAGAGCCACCGAGAACACGATGGTTCACATGATATGGGCCGGTGGGACGGCGGAAGCGCCGTACCGGCCGACCGGTCCGGCCTCTCGTACGGAACAGTGAACGGCGGTGATACGGCAGGTCGACGGCCCGGCGGGTGCGACGGAATCGTCCGTGCCATTCCGGGTGGCCGACGCGCCGGCCGGCGCCGGAGGCGGAATCAGGAAAATCATGAGTCGCACACCCCTCGGATATCGGGCCCCGAAAATCCTAACATGTGCCGGGCGGGCGTGCTGGGGGCAAGTACCGGCGATATCAGGGCCGTTCGCGCTCGTGATGGAGCCTCTTCGCCGCGCGCCTTCTCTCCCCGACGACTTGCCGTACCTCTGCAACTCGCCTGCCACTCCGCTTTCCCACGGGCCGGTAGCGTGAGCGAAGACGCCACCGTACGCTGACGTGAACTCCGGCGCCGGCCGTCCGGAAACAGCCGGTCCGCGCGCCCCGCGGGCTCCCGGGCACCGGCGTTTGGACACCTGGGAGAGGGCACGGCCCTCGGGAGGAACGACATGCCTCGACCGGTGATCGTGGGGAGCATCGACATCGCCGCCCCGCCCGCCGCCGTGTACCGCCTGATCTCCGACCTCGCGTCCTGGAGCAGGTTCGCCGCGGAGACCCGGATCAGCCCCGAGGACCTGCCGCTGCGGCTGGAGCCCGGCGCCACCTTCCGGGCGTGGAACCACGCCGGCGCCTTCCGCTGGCGCACCACCACGACCGTGCTCTACGCCGAGCCGTCCCGGACCCTCGCCTTCGCCGTCCGGGCCTTCGGGATGCCCGTCTCCACCTGGCGGTACGACATCGTCCCCACCCTGCGGGGGAGCCGGGTCACGGAGAGCACGCGGGACTCGCGCGGTGGGCTGCTGCGCCTGTTCTCGGTCCTGTTCACGGGCGTGGGGGACCGGGACGCCCGCAACCGGCACAACATCGACCTCACCCTCGTCCGGCTCCGGGCCGCCGCCGAGGGGACCGCCTGACGGGCCCCGCCCGTCGAGCCCCGCCGGAGGGGGCGTCACACCCAGTGCGACTCCCGGGCGATGCGCAGGGCGTCGACGCGGTTGCGGGCGCCCAGCTTCGCCACGGTCGAGGAGATGTAGTTGCGCACGGTGCCCTCGGACAGGAACATCCGGGCCGCGATCTGCGTCACCGTGTCCCCCCGGGACAGGTGCTCCAGCACCGTCAACTGCCGTGCGGTCAGCGGGAAGTCACCGTCGACCAGGGCGGTGACCATCATCTCCGGGTCGAAGGCCCGCTGCCCCCGGTGCACCAGCTCGATCGCCTCGAAGAGGCGTCGCGGCGGGTCGTCGCGGCGCACCACGCCGTCGATCCCCCCGGTGTAGGCGGCCCGGACCACCGGGCGGACACAGGCGGTGGCGAGCAGCAGGACCCGGCACCGCGGCAGGCTCACGATCTTCTGGGCGACCTCCAGCAGGCCGCTCTCCCTGCCCTCCATGCTGACCACCACCACGTCGGGCCGCCGCAGCTCGGCGAACTCCAGCGCCGCCTGCGGGTCCGCAGCCAGCCCTGTGACCCGCAGGCCCTCGCGCCGCTCCAGCAGGGCCGCCAGCGCGGACCGGGATATCTCCAGGCAGTCGAAGACCAGGACGTCGATCCCCATGTGCAACTCCCCGTCGTCTCTTTCCACCCGGCGCCGGGGCCACCGGCCCCTCGTGCGCGGCGGCCCCGGGCCGCCGGCGTGCCGTCGCCGGGTGCCCCGGGCTCACGGACGGTACGGGCAGTGGCCCCGGCCGAGAGCGCGGGCGTGGTCGTCCAGATAGAAGTTGGGGCGCTGGTCGGCCTCCGTGTAGTAGCGGTGGAAGACCGGTGTGATGCCGCCCGACAGCGGAGGGACGATCCAGCTCCAGTCGGTGGGCACGGTCCGGCCCCGCGCCTCCTCCCGGGCCAGGTGGGTGAGGAACCGGCGGGACTCGCCGTGGTGGTCGCTCACCTTGACGCCCGCCGCCCGGAAGGAGTGCAGCACGGCGACGTTGAGTTCGACCAGGGCCCGGTCGCGCCAGAGGGTGGCCTCGGTGGCGGTGTCCAGGCCGAGCAGTCCGGCGATGACGGGCAGCAGGTCGTAGCGGTCCTCGTCGACGAAGTTGCGCGCGCCGATCTCCGTCCCCATGTACCAGCCGTTGAAGGGGGCCAGCGGGTAGTCGACGCCGCCGATCCGCAGCCGCATGTGGGAGATGGCCGGCACCGCGTGCCAGCGCAGCCCCAGTTCGGCGATCCGCGGCTGGTCGGGGTGGACGATCGGCACCTCCAGCACCACCTCGCGCGGGACGTCGAAGAGCTGGGGCTTGTCGCCGGGCACGTCGATCACCAGCGGCAGCACGTCGAACGCGCCGCCGGGCGCCTGCCAGCCGAGGCCGCGCACCAGGTCGGTGAAGTCCACGTAGGCGGGATCGCCGGTCACCGTGCCGTCGGCCTCCCGGTATCCGGCGTAGCGGATGAGCTGCTCGTTCCAGACCCTGGGGGCCGGCCGGCCCGGGACCCGGGGCGCGAAGACGGAGACGACCGGGCGGATACGGCCGCCGTTGCCGGCCAGCCGCAGGTGCTCGCAGAGGTGGCCGTGGATCTCCTCGGCGGTGGTGGCGTCCCGCCGGTCCAGCACGGTCAGGCTGTTCCAGTACAGGCGGCCGATGCAGCGGCTGGAGTTGCGCCAGGCGACCCGCGCGCCGTGGGTCAGTTCCGCCGGGGTGTGGACGTAGGTGCCGGTGGCGTCGATCTCGGCGCGGACCTGGTCCAGCCGGGTCTTCAGCGGTGTCGGCCGGTCGGGCAGCTCGGTGTGGACGAGGCGCAGGAACTCCTCGGCCTCGTCCCGGTCGGCGACGGCGCCGCCGTGGTGCGCGGCCGGGGCGGAGGCGGGAGGTGAGGGCGTGCGCGCCGGCAGGGTCTCGGAGTTCATGGCAGTCCTCGCGGGTGGCGGGTGGTTCCGGGTACCGCGCGCCGGGCGGCGGCGCCGGTGCGGTGGCGCGGGGAGTGGGTGCCCGCGCAGGGGGCATCGGACGGCACGGGGGACGGCCGTCGGCCTGCGCGGGCACCCACGCTCCGGGGGCCGCGGGCGGGTGCCCGGGGCCGGTGCGGTGGAGGGGACCCGTCCCCTCCACCGTGGCCTCTACGTGGGGGAGTTGCCCTGCCTGCGGGCGATGGAGGTGCCGAACAGCTCGTCCCAGTAGGGGGCGCTGATGCCGAACCCCCTGGTGTCGTCGCGGAAGTGGTGGCGCATGTGCAGCTCCCGCAGGTGCCGCAGGAGCCGGTTCTTCGGCCGGGCGTGGTGCAGGTAGAGGTGGAACAGGTCGTAGCTGAGGTAGCCGACGGTGTACCCGGCGCCGAAGGTCAGCGGCAGCGAGCCGAGCCCCGAGGAGAGGTAGACCGCGCCGCCGACCATCGGCACCGACAGGATCGGGCTGAGGATGGAGCGCCGGGCGTCCTGCGGGTACTCGTGGTGGACCCCGTGCAGCAGCCAGTGCAGGCGGGCGCCGAAGCCCTGCTCGGGTTCCCAGTGCAGCACGACGCGGTGTCCCCAGTACTCCGACAGCGTCCACGCCAGGTACCCGGCCGCCGCCCACCCCAGCAGCGCCCAGCCGCCCGCCCGGCCCAGCGCGAAGTACACGCAGACCGCGACGACCGGGCCGAACATGAGGGTGGTGGTGAGGGGGTGGACGTGGACGACGTTGTCCAGGAGGCGGCTGGAGAACTCGGCCGGCGCGTTGCCGCGCCGGACGGCGCCCTTGCTGCCGGACGGGTTGGGGGCGGACGTGGTCATGCGCCGGCTCCGTTCCCGGACGAGGTGAGGACGCGCTCCTCGTACCGGCGCCGGGCCGCCGCGTCCGTGGTGCGCAGCAGTTGGTCGGCCTTGAGGAAGCGGCCCATCGCGTCGCGCCAGGACTGGGGGAGCAGGAACAGCGAGCGCGTGACCGGGTTGGTCCACCCCGGCACGTACACGTTGTACCGGCGCGGGTGGCGCGCGGTGGCGACGACCTTGCGGGCGATGTCGTCCGCGGTGAGCAGCGGCACGAAGCGGCCCTTGCCGACACCTGAGGTCAGCTCCGTCCGCGCCGGGATCGGGAGCACGATGGACAGGCGCACCCCGGAGCCCCGCAGTTCGGCGCGCACGCCCTCGGAGAGCCCCACGACACCGTGCTTGGCGGCGGAGTAGGTGGCGCAGCCGGGCAGGCCGATCATGCCGACGGCGGAGACCATGTTGATCACGTGGCCGTGGCCGCGGGCCCGCATCGACGGCAGTACGGCCTTCATGCCGTTGAGGGTGCCGAGCAGGTTGACGTTGATCTGGTGGGCGGTGGCGTCGTCGCTCTCGTGCTCGAAGCGGCCGACGAGCATCTCGCCGGCGTTGTTGACGAGGATGTCGAGATCGCCGTGTTCGGCCTCGACGGCCTTGACGAACGCCTGCACGCTGACCGGATCGGTGACGTCGAGCCGGTGGGCGGTCGCGCCGATCCGGCCGGCGGCCGACCGGGCGTGGTCGAGGTTGCGGGCGCCGATGGCGACCTTCGCCCCGGCCGCGCGGAACCGTTCCGCGGTGGCGAGGCCGATGCCGCGGCTGCCGCCTGCGATGGCGACGACCTTGCCGGTCAGTTTCGTGGACACATCTCCTCCAGGAGTGCGGCCCCGCACGGGGTGCCGGTCGGTGGGCGGTGCTCTGGGTTCAGGCCGGGCTGGTGAAGCGGCGTTCGTGCCACACCAGCGGGGTGCCGATGGTGTGTCCGGTGGCGCGGACCAGGCCGGTGAGGATCGTGTGGTCGCCGCCGGGGTAGGCGGCCTGGAGGTCGCAGGCGAGCCAGGCGAGGGCGTGGCGCAGGACGGGCACCCGGGCGATCCGGTCGTGGGCGACGCCCGCGAAGCGGTCCGCCGGGCGGGACGCCGGCCGCGCGAACCGCTCGGCCAGCGCCGCCTGGTCGGCGTGGAGCACGTTGATGCCGAAGCTGCCGCCGGCCAGGATGCCGGCGAGGGTCTGGCTGGTGCGGGCCACCGCCACCAGCGCGAGGGGCGGGTCGAGGGAGAGCGAGCACACGGCGCTCGCGGTCATCCCGCACGGCCCCTCGGGCGTGAAGGTGGTGAGGACGCTGACCCCGGCCGGGAGCCGGGCGAAGGCGTCGCGGAACTGCCGGGGCGTCGCCTGCCCGTCCGCCGACACCGCCGGGGCGACCGTCGGGGGGATCACGGTCAGCCGCCCTGGGCCGCGGTGACCGGCTCGGCGACCGTGATGTGCTCGCCGAACAGCCCGCGCAGGATCAGCCCGATGCTCTCCGCCAGCGCCTGGCAGGCGATGGGGTCGATGATCGCGGCGAGGCTCGGCATGCCCAGGTCGAAGGCGGCGGTGAACCGCACCCGCGTGCCGGTCTCGGCGGCCGTGACCCGCCAGGAGCCGTCGAAGCGGTCGAAGTCGCCCTCGACCTGGGTGAAGTCGATGGTGAGCGCCACCGGGTCGATCCGGTCGTGCTCGGACCAGCAGAGCACGCCGCTGCGGAAGTTCACCGACCAGTGGGAGGCGACCTGGCCGTCCTCGATGCCCGTGAGGGTGACCTCACGCACCGCGTCGGTGTACTTCGGGTACGCGGCGAAGTCCGCGAGGCGGGTGAAGACGGCGCCGGTGTCGGTGGTGCCGGGCAGGATCGCGTCGAGGGTCACTCTGGGCATGGCGGGTCATATCCCTTTCCGGGTGGCGGTACGGGCCAGGGCGCCGGCGGCGGCGGTGAACGCCCGGGAGAGCCGCTCCAGGTCCGCGGCGGAGAGCAGGGCGGGCGGGGTCAGGCGGACCACGCGGTGGGCGTTGAGCGAGTGGTTGACCAGCACCCCGGCCTCCAGCAGGTGCAGCACCAGCTCGCCCGCCAGGTGCTCGTCGGCCAGTTCGACGCCGATCAGCAGTCCGCGCCCGCGGATCTCCGTCACCACGTCCCCGAGCACCGGGGCGAGGGCCTCGTGCAGCAGCTTCAGGAGGCTCTCGCCGAGGCCGGCGGCGCGGGCGACGAGGCCCTCCTCGTCGATGACCCCGACGGCCGCCGCGGCGGCGGCCATGGCGACGGGGGCACCGGCGAAGGTCGAGGTGTGCAGGAAGGGATCGCGGTCGAACGGCGCGTACGTCTCACGGGTGGCGACCGCGGCGGCGACCGGGATGACGCCGCCGGAGAGGTTCTTGCCGACCAGGAGGACGTCCGGGCGCACGTCCTCGGGGGTCGCGCCCCACCAGGTGCCCAGCCGGCCGAGCCCGGTCTGGATCTCGTCCAGGACGAAGAGCGCCCCGTGGTCCGCGCAGATCCGCTGCACGTCGCCGAGGTAGCCGGCCGGCGGGACGACGACCCCGCCCTCGCCCTGCACCGGCTCGATCACCACGCAGGCCGGTTCCCCGGCGGACAGGGCCGTCTCCAGGGCGGCGGCGTCGCCGTACGGGACGTGCTCGGCGGGCAGCAGCGGGTGGAAGGGGGCCTGGTAGAACGGCTTCGCGGTCAGGGCGAGGGCGCCGGTGGTCTTGCCGTGGTAGCCGCCGACGGCGGAGACCAGTCGGCGTTTGCCGTGCGCGCGGGCGAGCTTGACGGCGGTCTCGGTGGCCTCGGCGCCCGAGGTGACGAAGTGCACGTAGTCGAGGCCGGGCGGGGTGACGCGGGCCAGGGCGGTGGCCGCGGTGGCCGCCACCGGTTCCAGCAGGAGGCGCGTGGCCAGCGGGTGACGGCCGATCTGGTCGGTCACCGCGGCGACGACGCGCGGGTGGCGGTGGCCCACCAGGAAGACGCCGTAGCCGCCGCAGTCCAGGTACTCCCGGCCGGCCGCGTCCCACACGGAGGTGCCCTCGGAGGCCGTCTCCACCACCGAGCCGGTCATCGCGGCGAGCCGGGCCCGGCCCCGGCTGACATGGCGGCGGTAGGCGTCGAGCACCGCCGCCGCGTCGGTGTCCGGGCCGGTCGTGAAGGTGCTCATCCGACCGGCACCTCCCTCTGGCAGGCCGGGACGGCAGCGGCGGCGGGGATGAGCTTCCTGGCCCGCGCCAGATGCGCCACCGAGGCCACGTAGGCGGCTTCGACCCGGGTCGGGGACGCGGCTCCGGCCGTCGCGGGGAACCGGTCGAGGCTGCTCGGGAAGGGCTCGGCGTCGGCGAAGAGCGCGGTCATCGCCAGCATGTCGTCGAAGCGGCGCCGCGCCCGCGGGTGGAGGCTGCTGATGAAGACCGGCCGGATCAGCCGGTCGATCATGTCCGGGCCCACCATGCGCGGGACCCGCATGTCGATGCCCAGGTGGCGGGCGGTGCTCGCGGTCAGCTCCAGGAGCCGTTCGGCGGTCGGCGCGCTCTCTCCGGCGGTCAGCCACACCTCCCCCCGCGACCGTCCCTCGGTCACCAGGGCGGCGACGGCCCGCGCCACCACGTCGCAGGGGACGAAGTCGACCCGGGAGGGGCCGGGGACCGGCACCAGCGGCAGCAGCCCGCGCAGCAGGGCGTGGATGATGCCGTGCATGCCCTGGAAGGCGGAGATCTCCCCGGTGACGGAGTCCCCGATCACCACCGACGGGCGGACGATCACCGCCGGCTGGCCGGAGTCGCGGATCGCGGCCTCCGCCGCGCGCTTGGAGTCGAGGTAGTCCTCCGGGCGGGCCGTGGCGTCCCCGGCGTCCCGGCCGAGGTTGGCGCGGGTCAGGTCGTGGCGGGCCACGAACGCCGTGGACAGATGGTGCAGGACCGCGCCGGCGTCGGCGGCGAACTCCAGCATCCGGCGGGTGCCGCTCTCGTTGAGCCGGTGCGTGGCCGAGGGGCCCTCGGCGAAGCCGGTGACGGCGGCGCCGTGCACCACCGTGTCGACCCGGGAGGCCAGGGCGGCGTAGGAGGCGCGGTCCAGACCGAGGTACGGAGCGGTCAGATCGCCGGTGATCTGCTCGTCGGCCGTGGGGCAGGGCGCCCGGTGGGTGAGCGCGATGACATGGCAGTGGGCCAGTTCCTGCGAGATCGCGGTGCCGAGGACACCGGAGGCTCCGGTGAGCAGCACGGTCGGGGCAGCGGGCACGGGTGTGTCACCTCACGGATCGGTGGGCTGAGCCGGGCGCGGCCGGTACGGTGCGACGGGTCCGCGTGGACACCGCGCCGCACGGGCGCCCAGGCGCCGGGCCGGGCCGGCGGTGGCCGGCGCGGTGGTGGTGGCCCGGCGCGCGGGTGTCGTGGAGGGGCGCCGCGGCGGGTGCCCGCGGCCGGTGGCTGGTGCGTCAGGAGATGTGCAGCGGGTGCCCGGTGAAGTGGTCGGCCAGGGCGCCGGCCATCCGGTTCCGGGACGGCGGGTGGAAGGCGAGCGCGCGACAGGCGGAGTTGAGGTACGCCACGTCGCCGGAGGAGATGAACGCCATGCCGCCCAGCGCCTCCACGCACAGGTCGGCGACCTGGTCGATGGCGCGCTGCGCCGCGTAGCGGCAGACCAGGGCGTCGGCGAGGACGTTCTCGTCGGGCGTGCCGGCGGTGCGGGCCAGCCCGTCCAGGGCCAGTACGGCACCGTGCAGGACGGTGGCGGCCTCGGCCCTGGCCGCGGTGCCGGCCTTCGGCGCGGACAGCAGCCGTTCGACGAGGGCGGAGGCGGCGCCGAGGTAGCTCGCGGTCATCAGCGTCTCGAACCAGACGAAGCCGGCGGTCTGGAGCCGGTCGAGCCGTCCGTCGGCCGTGACGTCGGTGCGCACCACCAGGTCGGAGGGGACCTCGACGTCCTCCAGGACGACCTCCTCGCTCTCCGCGCCGGCCAGGACCGGGCTGTCCCAGAACGGGCGCACCGAGACGCCGGGGGAGTCGGCGGGGACCAGCGCGACGGCCATGCGCGGGGAGCCGTCAGGATCGGGCAGGACGACGGAGGCGGTCAGCAGGTCCATGGACCGGGCGAGGCTGCACGGCTTCTTCGAGCCGCTGAGCCACACCTTGTCGCCGTCCACCCGGGCGGTCAGCGAGGGGCTGAGGATGCCCTGTCCGGTACGGCCCTCGGCGAAGCCGGAGGCGAGGAGCAGGCGGTCCTGGGCGATGGCGGACAGCAGCAGCCACTCCGGCCCGTCGTTGACGGCGGCGGTCTCGACGAGGGAGGCGACGGAGAAGTGGTGCATCGTGGTGGCGACGGCCAGCGAGGGGGACCGGGAGCCGACGGCGCGCTGCACGCGTACCGCGCTCAGCAGGTCCGCGCCCTTGCCGCCGTGCTCGGCGGGGACCAGCAGACCGGGGCCGCCGGCGGCGCGGAACGCGGTGAGCGCCTCGCCGCCGGGGCGTTCCAGGGCGGCCAGGGGCCGGGCCGCGAGGGCCGCGTCCAGGCCGGGCAGGTAGTGGTCGAGCAGCTCGCGTTCGCGTTCCAGGTAACGCACACTCATCGGTACTCTCCCCCGTGGTTCCGTACGATGAACGACCGTTCGCCGACTCGCGGCCTCCCGTGTGGGTTTCGGCCTCGTCGGCGGTCACCACGTTAGGAACTGGCCATGCAGCGTGGCTTCAGGACCGGTGCAGCGGTGTCTAAAGATTGACTAACCCGCGTTTGAGTTCTGTTGTAGAAGAGCTGTACGAATTTTCCGCCCGGAACGGGGGACTTGGGGCAACGGACGCGGAGGACCCGGGCCGCCGCACCGGGGCGCCGGGCGCTCCCGGGCCGGGGCGGCCGGCGTACGCGAGGGGGCGGCGAAGACGCCGTTTCCCGCCACACGGCAGCGGCGGCGGTACCCGGGGGAGACCGGGTACCGCCGCCGCGGGGCGGGCGCCGTCAGTCGGACAGGCCGATCCTGCGGTGCAGGCGCCGGAGGAAGGGCGGGGCCCACCAGTTGCCGCGCCCGGCCAGCCGCATGAAGGCCGGCACGAGGATGCCCCGCACGAGGGTCGCGTCGACGACGACGGCCAGGGCCAGGCCGATGCCGAGCAGCTTCAACGGGGTCAGCCCCGAGGTGGCGAAGGACAGCAGCACGGCCGCGACCAGGGCCGCCGCCGCCGTGATCAGCCGGCCGGTGTGCTCCAGCCCCCAGGCGACGGCGGCGGTGTTGTCCAGGGTGCGGTCGTACTCCTCCTTGATCCGGGAGAGCATGAACACCTCGTAGTCCATGGAGAGTCCGAAGGCGACGCAGAACATCAGCACCGGTGTGTCGATGTCGATGAGGCCGGTGACGTTGAAGTCGCCCACCAGCCAGCGCAGATGACCGTCCTGGAAGATGTAGACCATGGCGCCGAAGGTGGCGGTCAGGCTGAGCAGGTTCAGCACGATCGCCTTGGCCGGGATGAGCAGGCTGCCGGTGAAGAGGAACAGCAGCACGAAGGTGGAGACCGCGATGATGCCCAGGGCGGCAGGCAGTTTGTCGCCCAGGGTCGCCTTGGAGTCCACCAGCAGCGCCGCCTGACCGCCCACCAGCGCCTCGGAGGGCGCCGGGACGTCGCGGACCAGGCCGACGAGACCGAGTCCGGCCTCGGAGTACGGCTCGGTGTCGGAGACCACCGACAGCCAGGTGCCCTCCGCGGCCCCGAAGCGCCCGGACGCCTCGTCAGGGGGCGCGACCTGGCGCCCGTGGGCGTACGAGCCGGTGGCGGCGTCCACCCGGGTCACCCCGGGCACCTCCGACAGCGCGGTCGCGTAGGCGGTGACGTCCCCGGCCCCCGAGGTGGCGTCCAGGCCGGGCAGCACCACCGACAGCGGCGAGCCCTCGCGGCTGTCGAAGTCCTCGCGCAGGACCTGCGCACCCTGGTACGCGGCGGACGAGGCGGGCAGCACCCGGTCGTCGCTGTCCCCGAACTCGACCCGGGTGAAGGGCAGTCCGAGCGTGACCAGGAAGGCGACCACGGCCAGCGAGAACACCAGCGGACGCTTCATCACCACCAGCGCCAGCCGGTGCCAGAAGCCCTCCTCCGGGGAGCGCGGCGGCTTGTCCGCCGCCCCCCGGCGGCGCACCAGTCGCCGGACGTCCAGCGCGTCCACCCGCCGGCCGAGCGCGGCCAGCAGCGCCGGCAGCACCACGACCGAACCGATGCTCGCCAGCACCACCACGGCGATCCCCGCGTAGGCGAAGGACCGCAGGTGGTACATGGGGAAGACGAGCATCGCCGACAGCGACAGGGCGACGGTCAGCGCGGAGAAGACGACCGTGCGGCCGGCCGTGCGCACGGTCCGCGCGACCGCGTCGGCCACCTCGTGACCGTGGGAGAGTTCCTCCCGGTAGCGGGTGACGACGAAGAGGCTGTAGTCGATCGCGAGCCCCAGCCCCAGTGCGGTGGTGATGTTGACGCTGAACACCGACACCGGGACGACCATGTCCAGCAGCCGCAGGATCACGAACGAGCCCACGACCGCGATCGCGCCCACCAGGAGCGGCAGCAGGGCCGCGACCACGCTGCGGAAGACGAGCAGCAGGATCACCAAGACCACCGGCACCGCGAGCAGTTCGGCCTTGACCAGGTCCTCTTCGCTGCGCTCCTCGATGTCCATGCGGACGGCGGTGGCCCCGGTCGCGGTGATCTCCAGACCGTCGCGCTCGCCGACGGTCCGCGGCAGCAGCCGTTTGGCGGTGGTGCGGACCGTGTCCTCGTCGCCGTCGAGCCGCACCATGACCAGCGCGGTCCGGCCGTCGGACGAGCGCAGTGGCCGCGCCCGGTCCAGGGACCAGTACGACGCCGCCTGGACCACGCCGGGCTCGTCGCCGAGCCGGCCGGTCAGCGCCCGGCCCTTCTCGGCGACGTCCTCGTCGTCGACCGAGGCGGGCGCCTTGACGAGGAACACCAGGTGCGGCGAGCCGGACTTGAAGACGGTGTTGAGCAGATCGTCGGCGCGGGCCGCCTCGGAGCCGGGGGCGGTGATGCCGCCCTGGGAGAGACGGCTCTCCACGTCGGCGCCGAAGGGGACGGCGACGATCACGGCGATCAGGGCGGCCACCATCACCAGCGTCCTGCGCCGCGCGAGCCAGGCACCGAAGCGCTCCAGCGGACCTCCGCGCGGCGGGGGCGGCGCCTTCGCCGCGGACGGCTCGGCCGAGGTGGTGGTTGCGTCGGGGGTGGGAGTGGTGCCCACGCCTCCTCCTGTTCGGGTCGGAGCGTCGCCGTGGCCCGGGACGCGGACGGACGTGCCTCGGCACGGGACCGGGCGGGGAAGGACCGGGCGGTCCGCGGCGTACCGGACGCGCGGTCGGCCCGGCTCCCCGTGCTCGCTCGGCGTGGTGGGAAGCCGTTGTCGCGCCAGCGTATGAAAAGCCTGTTCAAGGGAGTTTCAGGACAGTTGCAGCCGGCGTGCAGGGTCCTGTGTGATCCGTGCCAACAGGCGGGGCGGCGTGCTCCGGGCGCCTCGGCCCCGGGCGTTCAGCTCCGGCGGCCCGCGCCGAGCCGGGTCCCCGGGTGCTCGCGGCAGGCGTACTTCGCCGTCTCCACGGTGCTGCGGGCCAGCGCGACGGCGTCGTGCAGCAGTTCGGGGCGGACCGGGGTGCCGTCGGAGGCGCCCTGCCGGGCCCGCAGCAGGAGCGCCGCGCAGACCAGGGCGTCGCCGGCGGCGCTCAGCTCCGCCGGGAGCCGCCGCCGCTCCCCGTCGCACAGCTCCAGGGCGAGGCGTTCCAGCTCCCGGGCGACCGCAGTGAGGTCGGTGGTCCCGGGGAAGACGTCCACGGCGGGACTCCCCTCGTCGCCGGGGGGCCGGGACACCGCGGGGCGGCGTCCCGGCGCACGGGCCTCGGGGGTCATGCGGACGGGCCGGCCTTCGTGACCAGGTGGTCGCCGAGCACCAGATAGTCGATCTCGGTGCCCAGGAAGCAGTTCAGCGCGTCGGCGGGGGAGCAGACGATCGGCTCGCCCGCCACGTTGAACGAGGTGTTGATGAGACACGGTACGTCGGTCAGGGCGGTGAACCGGCGCAGCAGGGCCGCCAGCCGGGGAGCGCCCTCGTCCGTGATCGTCTGGACCCGGGAGGTCCCGTCCACGTGCGTCGCGCCCGGGACGAGGGACCGGTACTCCTCGCGCACCGGGAAGACGAAGGTCATGTACGGCGAGCGCTCCTTGCGGCCCATCTCGAAGATCTTGGGCGCGTCCGCCTCCAGCACGATCGGCGCGAACGGGCGGAAGGGCTCGCGGTGCTTGACCCGCGTGTTGATGACGTCCTTGATGTCGGGGAACCGCGGGTTCGCCAGGATGCTGCGGTGCCCCAGCGCCCGCGGCCCGTGCTCCAGCCGGCCCTGGAACCAGCCGACGACGACCTTCTCGGTGAGGAGCCCCGCCACGTCCTCGACGATCTCCTCGGGCGTCCGCCGGGTCCAGCGCACCCGGTCGCCGAACTCGCGCAGCGTCCGCTCGATCTCCGCCTCGTCGTACTCCGGTCCGAGGTACGGGGTGACCGCGTTGGCGTAGGCGGGCCCGTCGGCGGTGTCGGGGTGGTTGGCCCAGGCGTGGACGGCGGCGCCGATGACGACGCCGGTGTCGCTGGCGCCGAAGCCGACCGCCATGTCCCGGAAGCGCGAACCCTCCAGCAGGTGCGTGTTGTTGACGCAGTTCAGCGCGAGACCGCCCTCGAAGAGCAGGTGGTCGAGGCCGGTCCGGGCGGACAGGGCGCGCAGTTGGTGGCTCGTGGCCACCGTCAGCATCTCCTGCGCCGCGGCGGCGATCCGGGCCTTGTACGCGACCGTGTCCTCGAAGGGGCCGAAATGCTTCTCGAAGAGGTCGTCGTAGGACCGGGGACGCTCGGTGTCGATCGGTCGGCTCAGGGAATAGCGGCCGTCCTCGTGCAGGCGCAGGACGTGTTCCAGGAAGGGGTTCGGAGACGGCGGACCGGCGAATCCGGAAAGGCCCATGACCTTGTACTCGTCATTGTTGGGCACGAATCCCAGGAAACGGGTGATCGAGGCGAAGAGATTGCCGAGCGAATCGTTGGCGCTGATGGCGGATTCCTCGAATACCGTGATCTTCCCGTCGCGTATCTCGCCGGTCACCGACGAGAACAGTTCGGCCCGCCCGTCGCTGACGAGGAATGCCGTGTCCCGCACTCCCGCCATGTGGTAACCGGTCATGGCGTGGGCCAGGTGGTGCGGGACGAACACCACCTTGTCCGGGTCCGGGGTGTGACCGGTGCGGGCGGCGAAGTCCGCGAGGATCGCCTCCTGCCCCAGCACCTTGCCGAACAGCTCCCCGATGCGGCCGAGCCGCCCGGCCTTCTCCGCCGGCGGCATCGGCGCGTCGGCCAGCTCCCGCATCATCGTGTCGAAGACCTGGTCGGTGAAGTTCCAGGGAATCGCGATGAGATCGACGTCGGAGAAGTCGACGCCCGCCTCCCGAAGGCACCACCGCACGGCGTTGGCCGGGAAGTCGGAGGTCTTCTTCCGCCGGTTCAGCCGCTCCTCCTCGACGGCGGCGACCAGCTTGCCGTCCACCAGGAGCGCGGCACCCGAGTCGTGCCCGAGGATGTAGTGCTTCTCGGTGCCGACCGCGCCGAACCTTTCGGCGAACACCTCGGCGCCCCGGCTGAATCCGTTGCAGCCCAGAACAATCATCCCGTGTGCCCTTTCTCTGCTGTACCGTGTCGCGTGCACCGTCCGCTGTCGACGGAGGGGAAACAGGTCGACGGGTGCGGAGACATTCGGGCACCACGTGGCATCGGAGAATTCCGCCGCCAGGTTACCGGCGCAGTTCAGCCGGTCACAACGTGCGCAGCGCATGCCGCCATGTGCATTCTTCACACACCCCCGGGACTTCGGGTGACCGAGCCGGACGGCCGAGTACAGTGACCCTCTGAATTACCGCCGGAAACCTGGGCTTCGCATTTCGCGGCGACGGGTGGGGAACCGCCGGACTCCCGCTGTTCGGAGCGACTTCCACGATCTCCAGGGAGGGACCGCCATGCCCTTGGACCGCATACTCCGCAGCCTCATCGCCTGGCAGCGCGCCGACGGGCCCCCGCCGCCGGCGCGCGCCCTGGGCATCGCGGAGGCCCGCGAGCGCTACCGCGCCAACGCCGTCCTCGCCGACGCGGCGCCGCCCGAGGGCGTCACCCGCGCCGACCGGCCGGTCGCCGCCGGGGACGGCACGGAGATCCCCTGCCGCGTCTACACCCCGGAGGGGGACGGGGACCGGGTCGTCACCTATCTGCACGGCGGCGGCTGGGTGGTGGGCGACCTCGACAGCCATGACGGGGTCTGCCGGGGGATCGCCGCCGCGCTCGGGGCGGTCGTCGTCTCCGTCGGCTACCGCCGGGCACCGGAGTTCCCGTACCCCACCCCCTTGCGTGACGCCGTCGCCGCCGCCCGCTGGACGAGCCGTGTCTTCCCCGGCCGGGCCCACGTCCTCGCCGGGGACAGCGCGGGCGCCGCCCTCGCGGTGGGCGTCGCCCTGGACGCCCGGGACAACGGCGGCCTTCGTCCCGCCGCCCAACTGCTGATCTACCCGCCGGCCGACCCCCGGCTGCTGTTCGCCGCGGCCGGCGCCCACGCCGAGGGGTACCTGCTGACCGTCGACGACATGGCCTACCACTACGACCTGTACGTCCCCGACCGGAGCCGGCGCCGCGACCCCGCCGTCGACCTGCTCGGCGCGGACCTGCGGCACCTGCCGCCGGCGGTGGTCGCCACCGCCGAGTTCGACCCGCTCCACGACGAGGGCGTCGAACTCGCCGACAAACTGGCCGTGGCCGGCGTTCCCGTCCGGCACGTCCCCGGGCCCGGACTGGTGCACGGGTACTTCCTGATGCAGGGCGTCGTGCCGTCGGCCGCCGCCTGCGCCGGGCGGGTCCTGCGCGAGACGGACGCGCTGCTCCGCTCCGCGCCGGGCATCCGGCGGCCCGCGCCGGGCCGGGCCCCGGAGGCGGCGGGACGCGACTGACCGGGGCACCGGTCGGAACCGGCGGGCGGGCCGGCCGGGGCACGGGCCGGGCCTCGGCGGCCCGCTCCCGCCGCGCACCGGCCGGTCACTCCCGTCGCGCGGGGTCCGGGCCGGGGCCAGGTACGGCGGCCGGGTCCGCTCCGCGGCCGGTGTGGAGCGGGTCCAGCGCGCCGTCCAGGAACAGCCGGCGCATCTCCCCGCGCTGGATCTTCCCGCTCGTGGTGCGCCGGACGCCGCCGCGCCGCAGCAGCCCGACGGCGGCGGGACGCACCCCGAACGCGTCCAGCACGGTCTCCCCGATCGCGGCGGCCAGCCGTCGCAACGCGTCCTCGGCGGGCCGCCCGCGGACCTCGTGCGTCACCACGAGGGCGCCTCCGCCGGAACCGGAGCCGGGGCCCGAGCCCGAGCCGGAGCCCGGGTCGGGGTCGGGGTCGGCGTCGCGCCCGGAGCAGGGCACGGTGAACACCGCGCCCACCCCCGCCAGTTCGGGGTGCCGGGCCCGCACCCGCTGCTCGACGTCCTGCGGATACAGGTGCCGTCCCCCCACCGTCAGCACCTCGCTCAGCCGCCCGGTGACGTACAACTCGCCCTCGTGCAGCGCGCCGAGGTCCCCGGTGCGCAGGAAACCGCCCGGCAGGAAGGCCCGTTCGCTCGCCGGAGCGTCGGCCCAGTACTCCCGGGCGAGGCTCGGCCCGCGCAGCAGGATCTCGCCGACGCCGCCGGGGCCCACCTCCTCGCCGGTGTGCGGGTCGGCGATCAGGACGTCGTACTCGCGCGGCGTCCCGCAGCTCACCAGGGCGATGCCGGACGCGCTCGGCGTGAACCGGTGGAGCCCGAGCCCGGCGGCGTCGACCGTCGTCACCACCGGCCGGCGCCGGGGCGCCCCGGAGACGAAGACGGTGGCCTCCGCCATGCCGTAGGAGGGGCACAGCGCGTCGTCGCGCAGGCCCGCGGCGGCGAAGCGCTTCGCGAAGGCGTCCATCGTGGCGATGTCGACCCGCTCCGAACCGTTGGAGGCGATCCGCCACCGGGACAGGTCCAGGCCGGCGACCTGGCCGTCGCCGATGCGGGCGCAGCACAGCTCGTAGGCGAAGTTCGGGGCGGCGGACCAGTGGATGTCGTACGTGTCGATCAACCGCAGCCAGTGGTGCGGGCGTTGGAGGAAGGCGCCGGGGCGCATGAGGACGCAGGTGCCGCCGAGGAGCAGCGCGGGCAGGAGCTGACCGAGGAGCCCCATGTCGTGGTAGTGCGGTATCCAGCCGCCGGTGCGCGAGCGCTCGCTCAGCCCGAAGGCCCGGCGCTGGCCCTCGACGTTGTGCAGGAGATGGCCGTGGCGCAGGACGACCCCCTTGGGCCGGCCGGTCGTGCCGGAGGTGTACTGGAGCATGGCGACGGTCCGGTGATCCGGCCCGGGAGACCCGTCCGGCACCCACGTCTCCTCGGCGGGCGTACCGTCACCGTCCGTCGCACGCACCCGCGTTCCGGCGAGTCCCTCCTCCCCGGCCCACGCCGTGACGGCGGCCCCGCTCCCGGTGTCGGTGAGGATCACGGAGGCGGAGGCGTTTTGCGCGATGGCGGTGACCCGCTCCCGCTCGTGCCGGTACCGGCCGGGCAGCGGTGCCGGGACGGCCACCATGGCGGCGTACAGGCAGCCCGCGTAGGCGGCGACGACGTCGAGCCCGGTCGGGTAGAGCAGCAGCACCCGGGTCCCGGCCGGGTAGCGGGCCCGCAGCCAGGCGCCGATCCGCCGGGCCTCGGCGTCCAGGCGGGCGTACGTCCACCGGGTCGCCCCGTCGGCGCGCTCCACGTCGTCCACGTAGATCACCGCGGTGCGTCCGGGCACCGTACGGGCGTGCTCGCGCAGCACCGCGGCGGCACTGGCGGCGTCCGGTAATGCGGCCATGGCCCTGGTTCTCCTTCCCGCCGCAGGCACGGCGCGATGCGCCCCGCCGGGCCGGACGGCCGCGGCGGGGCCGGTGGATGAGGGGTCGGTGCATGAGGGGGTCGGTGGTTGGGGGTCGGTCCTGGGGGCGGTCCCGGTACGGGCGGGCCGCACCGGGCCGTGACGCGCGCGGCCGGGGCCCGGGAAGGCTCCGGCCCGTGTCACGCCCCGTCGGACCCGGCGAGCCCCGGGCGGACCACGAACAGCTCGCGCGCCCTGGCCCGCTGGAGCTTGCCGCTGGTCGTCTTGGGGATGCCGCGCCGGGGCACGAGGTGCACCGCGGCGGGGGAGACGCCGGTGCGCGAGCCGACCGCGCCCGCCACGGCCCGGCGCAGCTCCGGGTGGTGCTCCGGGCCGAGTTCCGTCTCGACGATCAGGTGCAGTTCCTCGGAGTCGGCGCCCTCGGGCCGGTGGCCGACCGCGACCACCGCGCCCAGCCGCACCCCGGGCACGGTCTCGGCGGCCTGCTCGAAGTCGGAGGGGAAGTGGTTGGCGCCCCGGATGATGACGAGGTCCCTGGCCCGGCTGGTGATCCGCAGACCGCCGTCGCGCAGGTAGCCGACGTCCCCGGTCTTCCACCAGTCCGGCGCGGCCACCGAGGCCGCGGACTCCTCCGGGAGGGCGAAGTACCCGGCCGTGCGCGAGGGCCCACGGAACTGGATGTGACCGATCCGGTCCTCTTCCAGGGGTGTGCCGGCGTCGTCCACGATCCGGATCTCCGTGCCGGCCACCGGCTCACCGCAGTCGACGACCTGCACGGCCCGCGGGCTCTCGGGGGCGACGTCGACCGCCCGCGCCCCGGTGACGGCGGCCTGCCGGTCGATGGAGTCGTAGGTGAACGGGGTGCCCAGCCGTTTCGTGGTGAGCACGAGCGTCGCCTCCGCCATGCCGTACCCGGGGGTGAACGCGTGGGCGGGCAGCCCCCAGCGGGTGAAGCGGTCCACGAAGCGCCGCACGGTGGCCGGCTGGATCGGTTCCGCGCCGCAGAAGGCCATCCGCCAGCACGACAGGTCGACGCCGTCCAGCTCCTCGTCCCGCACCCGCGAAGTGACGTACCCGTACGCGAAGTTGGGTGCGGCGGCGACCGCCCCCCGGTACGCGCTGAGGTGGCGCAGCCACTCGGCGGGCGCCCGCAGGAACCGGGTCGGCGGCATCAGCACCGTGTTCCCGCCGACGAAGACCGGGCAGAGCACGCCGGTGATCAGCCCCATGTCGTGGTAGAGCGGGGCCCAGCTCACGGTGGTGTCCGCGCGGGTCCAGCCGACCGCGCCGGTGAGCTGCGCGCAGTTGGCGGCCAGGTTGGCGTGCGAGACGACGACGCCCTTGGGCCGCCCCGTCGATCCCGAGGTGCACTGGATCAGCGCCGTCTCCGCCCCGTCGGGCCGGCGCAGGGGGTGGCGCGGAGCGTCGGCCGCCGTGGCCCGCGCCTGGAGGACGGCCCCGTCGACCAGGGGGACGTCGGTGAGCCGGGGCAGGGCCGCGATGACCGCCGCGGTGGTGACGACCGCCGCCGGGCGCAGATAGCCGAGGAGGTCCTTGAGCCGGCCCTCGAACCCGGCCGTGCCGCCCAGCCGCAGTGGCAGGGCGATCGCCGTCGGCGCGGCGCCGAGCACCTGCGTGCCGAAGAAGGCGGTGAGGAACTCCGCGCCCGTGGGCAGGCAGAGCAGCACCCGGTCGCCGTGGCCGACCCCGTGCTCGGCGAGGGCCGCCGCGCACCGGGCGGCGTTCTCGACGAGGGCGGCGTACCCCACCTCCTCCGCGACGTCCGGTTCGGGGAGCAGGGTCAGCCGGGAGCCGGCCGGGTCGCGCTCGGCCTCCGCGAGCAGCGCGTGCCAGACGGTCGGGAAGGGGGTGGCGATGGCGGTCATCCGATGCTCTCCTCGATGGAGCTGCCGAGCCGGTCGACGAACCACGGGCGTACCGAGACGTCGTCGGAGACGATGCGGGCGGGGTGGAACCCGTGCCGGACGGCCAGGTCCCGGGCGGCCAGCACGCCCGTCGTGCTCAGCCCGCCGTACGACGGGCTCGGCGTGCCGGGCTCGAAGCCGAGCAGGATGGTCTCGGCCAGGCACGAGTAGAGGACCCCCGGCGGCAGGGTGATGCCGGGGAAGTGCGGGGTCTGCGGCCCGGGGAGCTGGATGCGCCCGCCCGAGACCAGGGTGACGTGCGGCAGGGCGGCGACCGCCGGGTGGACGTCGCCGGGGACGGCGAGGTCGCACACCAGCACCTTGCGGTCGGCGGCCAGGTGGCCGGGGAGGACGACGGGTTCGGCGGAGTTGGTGGCGCCGACCACGACGGAGCAGTCCCGCAGCGCCGCCAGGTCCTCCGCGACCTCGACCTCGGTCGTCGCGCCGACGCGCTCGGCGAGCGCGGCGAGCCGCCGCGCCGATCCGGGCCGGCCGACCAGCACCAGCGAGGCGCAGTGCGGGGCGATGAGTTCCGCCATCACCGAGCCGATGTTGCCGATGCCGCCGACGAGGCCGACCCGCCGCTCCCCGGCCCCCGACTCCGCCAGCGTGAGGCGGAGCAGGTCGTGGGCGCAGGCGCCGGTCAGCGAGTTGCCCGAGGTGACCCGGACGTCGCTCTCGACCACGTCCCGCGCGGCGTTGGTGACGATCGAGGTGTGCCCGCCGAGCCCGACGACGCCGGCGCCGAGGCCGACGGCCAGTTCCACCGCGTCCAGCACGGTCCGCCGGAGCCAGGGGCCGTGGCCCGCCCGCAGCGCCGCGTTGGCCTGCGCGGCGGTGAAGGGGACCGCCACCATGATCACCTCGACGCTCCCGCCCGCCTCGGAGCGGACGTGGTGCCGGACCACCTCGAACGGGTCCAGCTCCCCCTGGATGCGGTCGAGGGCGGCCGTGCACCGCGCCTTTGACCAGGACGCCAGCTCCGGCGCCATCGCCCCCAGGGTGCCCGGCACGTCCAGGTTGGCGAGGAACGCCACCCGCGGTACGCCGTCCGGGCGGCCGGGGCCTCGGGGGCAGGGGTCCCGGCGGCCGATGTCCGGGCGGCCCGGGTCCGGACGCCCCGCGCCCGCCGGGGCGGGCCGGTCGCCGCGGGGGCGCGGGACGTGCCGGGGCGGCTGCCACGGCTGCGCCGGCGGCACCGTCAGGTGCTCCAGCAGGGTCGCGTACTCCCCGTTCGCCAGGACCCCGGCGACCTCGTCGAACGCGGCGCCGACCCGCTCGATGTCGTCCGCCCCGATCAGCGCCGACGGCTGGACGCGCACGGTGGTCGGCGCCGAGAGGGTCGGCAGCACCCTGATCCGGTGGGTGTGCAGCATCCGCCCGGCGATCAGGTAGCCGAGCGACTCGGAGTCGAACACCTCGCGCAGCAGCCCGGATGCGGGGGCCGGCAGGCGGAACTCGACCCCGAGGAGCAGCCCGCGCCCCCGGACCTCGGCGACGGCCTCCGGCCACCGGGCGGCCACCCTAGCCAGCCGGTCGCGCAGCAGCGCCCCCGCGGCGGTGATCCGGTCCCGGTAGGCGACGGAGAGGCCGAGCGCGGCCGTCGCGACGCGCGCGGAGAAGTCGTCGTCGGCGAAGGTCGAGGTGTGGTGCCGGCCGAACTCCGGTACGTACCGGTCCTCCGCGACCAGCAGCGCCGACACCTTGGCCAGTCCGCCGCCCAGCGACTTGGAGAACAGGTAGTAGTCGGCCCGCACCCCGGACGCCTCGGAGGCGAGGAAGGGTCCCGTACGTCCCATGCCGCACTGGATCTCGTCGAAGACGAGCGCCGCCCCGTGCCGGTCGGCCAGCTCCCGCAGCGCGGCCAGCGTCGCGGCCGGCACCTCGCGCACCCCGGACTCGCCCTGCACCGGCTCCGCGAAGCAGGCGGCGACCGGGGAGAGGTACCGCTCGGCGGAGTGCGGGACCCCGTCGCGCCCGAGGACGACCGAGGGGACCGGGACGCGCTCCGCGTCCAGCGCGCCCACCACGGCCCCGGGCGCCCAGTCGTGCAGCCGGTGGTGCCGGGGGCCGGGCACGCGCAGGTCGTGGGGGACGTTGCCGCCGTGCGTGAGGGTGCCGGCGGCGGCCGTCTTGCCGTGGAAGGCGTTCCGCAGCGAGACGTACAGCGGGTCCCGCCGCCGCAGGACGGCGATCCGCTCCACGGCCCCGGCCAGCACCTCGGCGCAGGGCCGGCCGGCCGCCGGGCCGCTCGCGCAGGGGGCGGCGGCGAGCCCGTCCCGGCGCACCCGGCGCAGGGTCAGCTCCGTCTCCTCCTGTGCCGCGGCGAGCCGCCTGCGGTGCTCGACCGCCGCGTGCTTGACCGCCGCCTCCACCGCGTCGGCGCCCGTGCTGCCGAGGGTCACCACATAGCGCGCGCCGGTGGTGGCGCCGACGAGGTCCGACAGCCGCCGCGCCAGCACGGCCGCGCCGGGGCGGACGCTGCCCTGGGCGTTGAACGGGACGCCGTCCGCCAGGCAGCGCCGGGCCACCTCGACCAGCTCGGGGTGGTGGTGGCCGAACAGGGAGGAACCGGCGCCGCCGACCAGGTCCAGCACGGGTTCGCCGGGCTCGCCGGACCCCTCGGACCGCTCCGGCGTGAGGTGGTCGCCCCGCCCGGTCAGATAGGTGACGTCCAGGCGCAACGCCCGGAAGAGCCGGGCCAGTTCGGGCCGGGTGTGGCGCGCGAAGTCGGCGGGGCCGCTCATCCGGCACGCTCCGCGCGCTCGGCGTGCGCCGGGTGCCCCGTCGGCTCCGCGTCCCCCTCGCGTCGGTTCCCGTCCCCCTCGCGCGCCGCCAGCGACGCCGAGACCTGGGCCGCCACGTCCCGCAGGGTGAGCATCGCCGCGGCCTGCTCGTCCGAGATCCGTACGTCGAACCGGTGCTCCAGCTCCACGATCAGGTCGAGCGACCGGACCGAGTCCAGGCCGTAGTCCAGCAGCGGGGTGTCGGGGTCCGGTCGGGGCACGTGCAGTCGGGTGCGGAACAGTTCGTCGACGACCGCGAAGACGTCGTGAGTCATGGCTTGCCATCCCCAATCAAGGCGAGGTGTGCAGGTCGGCGCCGGATCGCCAGGGCGAGTGAGTGGTCCGTCCGCGAGCGGGTCCACACCGGCACCGACCGGCCGCCGTACCGGGCCGTCAGCCGGCCGCCGGACCGGTTGAGCCCGATCCGCCAGAACGGGAGGCCGTCCGGCGTGTCTCCCGTGCCGCTCAGGGCCTTGAACGCCGCCTCCTTGGCGGCGAACAGCTCGCGCGGCGGGTACGGTCCGGCCGGGGCGAGCAGCGTGCGCCGCTCCCGTTCGCCGAGCACGAACCGGGCCGTGCGCGCGGTCACGACCGCGTCCTCCACGTCGATCCCGACCGCCTCGGCCCCCGGCACCACCACCGCCACCGCCAGCCGCCCGGTGTGGGAGATGGAGCCGGGGAACCCCGGCGGGAACCGGGGCCGGCCGCCGGGGCCGCGGGGCACGGTCCGCTCGGTGGACCCCGCCGCCGCCAGCGCCTCGGCCGCCGCCGCCCGCCCGGCCGCGGACTGCTCGGCCGGACCGTGCGGCCACGGCACCGCCCGGACCCGTATCACCGCCCGTACGGCCGCGGTGCCCGGCGCCGCCGCCCGGTCCGGCCGGAGGTCCACCGGCCGTCCCTCAGCCGCGCACGGCCACGACGTGGCCCGCCAGCGAGTCGATCGACCGCAGCACCTCCGGCCGGACCTCGTCGTCCCACTCGAAGGAGAACGTGTCCTCCATGGCGACCAGCAGCCTGACCAGTCCCGTGGAGGAGACCCCGGCGGCCCGCAGCGACCCCTCGTCCGGTGCGGCGTGGACGGGGTGCTCCGCTCCGAACAGGTCGACGAGGAGTCCGCGGATGCGCTGCCGGACCGCGCTCACCGGATCAGACACGGGACTCCGTCTCCTCCACGAACTTGCGGACGAGCCCCTGGAACCCCTCGGGGTCGTCGAGGTAGGGCACGTGACCGGCGTTCGGCATGATCTGGCAGCGGGCGTCCGGGAAGAGCGCGGCCAGGTCGTGACCGCGTCCCGGGCTGAGCAGGATGTCGTCGTCGCCGAGCGCGATCAGCGTCGGCGCCGTCACCCGGCCGAGCAACGCGGGGTCCGGGTCGCCCTGTTGGGCGAGGGTCAGTCCGTTGACGAGCTGGTCGAGCGTGTTCATCGCCATGAAGCTCTCGCGCAGCCCGAGGAAGCCCGGGGTGCCGCCGTCCTCGTTCATCCGCCCGGAGATCACCTCGGGGTAGATCTGGTTGTACAGCGCGGCGATGCCCTCGCTCTTCAGCGTCACCAGCCAGGACCGGTTGAGCTGCCGGTGCCGGCGCATCCCGGTCAGGCCGAACACCGGTCCCGCCAGCACCAGTCCCCTGACCCGGTCCGGGTGGGCGAGGGCCACGTCCCGGGCGAGCTGTGTGGAGGCCGAGGTGCCGATCAGGTGGGCCGACTCGATCCCGAGGCCGTCCAGCAGTCCGACGACGTCGGCCGCGTGCTCCTCCCACGTCGGTTCCCGGTCGTGCCGCGAGGAGGCCCCGTGGTTGCACAGGTCGTACGTCACCACCCGGTGGTGCCCGGCCAGTTCCTCCGTGTACTCCCGCCAGAACGGGCTGGTCAGGAAGAAGTTGTTGAGGAAGACGAGCGCGGTGCCCGTGCCACGGGACTCGTGGTACAGCCCGACGCCGTCCCTGGTGCGGATACGGGGCGTGTCCTCGTGGTACGACAGATCCGTCCCCGGTTGTTCGTCATCGGCTGGCATGGTTCCTACCCCCTGTGTCGTCGTTCACGGTCCCGGCCCGCGGCAGCACCCCCGCGAAGGCGGCCACGACCTCGGCCGCGGCGGCCTCGCGGGAGACGGCCCCGCAGGACAGTCCGCAGTACATGGCCATCTCCTCGATCCGGCCCGTGGTGGCGTCCGTCGGCACGGCGGCGCTGAACCGCGGCACCAGATACGGCCGTCCCTCCACCACCGTGCGGCCGATGAACGTGGCGGCCCGGCCCGGTTCGGCGGTCGCGGCCGTCGCCAGCACGCGGTGCCGCCGGCCCGGCCACCCGATCGCGTACACGTCGGTGATCACCGTGTCGCTCGCGGCGGCGGCACCGACGGCCGCCTTGAACCGGGCGTGCGCCCGCGATTCGTGCGCGACGACGAAGGCGGTGCCCAGCAGGACGCCGTCGGCGCCGCGGGCCACGGCCCGAGCGGCCTCGGCGGGCGAGCCGATGCCGCCCGCGGCGACGAGAGGGGCGCCGGGCAGCCGCTCCCGCAGCGCCGCGACCAGGTCGTCGCGCCGCTCGGTGCCGAGCAGGTGGCCCCCGGCCTCGATCCCCTGGGCCACCACCACGGCACCCAGTCCGGCCGCGCGCACCCCGTCCGCCACGGTCCCCACCTGGACCACCGCGGCCCGGCCCAGCGCGCCGACCCGCTCCAGCACGGCGTCCGGGGGCGGGCCGAAGAACGACAGGTGCACCCGGTCCGGTGTCTCGTCGAGCACCTGCCGGACCTGCCGGACCAGCCCGTCCGGGCCGACCACCTCGGGGATCAGGTTCACCCCGACCGGCCGGCCGGTGCCGGCGGTGAGGCGGGCGAGCAGCGCGCTGAGCGCGTCACCGGTCAGCTTGTAGCCGCCGGCGCAGCCGACCGCGCCGGCCTCGGAGACCGCGCGGGCCAGTTCGGCGCCCGCGACCCCGCCCATGCCCGACTGGAGCAGGGCGACCCGCGCGCCGAGCACGTCCGTCAGGGCGCGGCGCATCAGCCCACTCCCTCGACGGCGGCGGTCGCCGCCTCCACGCCGCCGAACCGCTCGGTCAGCGTGTGCACCCAGCGCTCCAGCCCGAAGGCCAGACAACTGGTGTGCGCCGTCGCGCCGCCCGCCCGGATGTCGCACCGCTCGCCGAAGAAGTTCCGGTGGTAGTTGACCGAGCCGATCGCCAGTCCGCCCACCACGAACTCCTCCTTCACCGGGAAGAGCCGCTGCATCCGCGCCTTGCCGCCGTTCGGGTCGAAGAAGGGGTCGGTGGCGACCTCCGGTCGGACGTCGAGGCCGAGCGCGGAACAGAGGGTGACCACGGCCTCCTTGGCCCGCAGCAGGTGGCCCTTGGCGTCCTCCTCGGAGCCGACGCACACGATCTCCCGCATGGAGAAGCCGAGCAGCCGCTGGAGGCCGTCGAAGCGGTCCTCGTTGCGGAAGCAGGTGCCGACGGTGGTGCGGGTCGTCGTGGCGTCCAGCCGGGCACCGGCCAGGTCCGCGTAGAGCGGGTAGCACGCCGCCGAGGGCAGGGCGAACGCGGCCGGCTCCATCACCTCGGCCGGGACCCGCTCCAGCGGGCGGGACGCCCCGGCGAGCAGCGGGGCGACGCGCTCCGGCTCCAGCCGGGTGGCGGTGAGACCCAGGTGGGGGAAGTTGTCGTAGAAGTCGAACCGGTCCAGGTCCTGGCACCGCATCAGGAACGGGTACCGGAACTCCGGCGCGTCCCAGTCGGCGGCGAGGCGCAGGAACACCGCGTCGACGGCGCGCAGCAGCCGCAGTTGGGCACCGTCCAGGACACGCAGGCCGTTGTCGGTCGCCGTGGTCATCGCGCCGCCTTCCGGTCGAAGAACCGGGCCTCGATCGCCGTGACGGTGCGGAAGTCGTCCACGGCCACGTCCTCCGGGTCGATGGGCTCGCCGGTCAGTTCCTCCAGCAGGAAGAGGAACTCGACGAAGGCCAGCGAGTTGATGGCCCGGCTGTCGATCAGGTCCAGGTCGTCGGATACCTCCGCGAGCCCGGGGTTGCGTCCGAGGATGAACTCACGGACGGTCTGCATCGGATGCGTCATGGCAGGAGTTCCCTGCCGACGCCGGACCGGGAAAGGAACTTCCTCGTCCGTTTGAGGACCTCGTCGTGGGCCGCCACCCGCGCCGGGTGCTCCAGGGCGCGGCGGCGCAGCGCCAGCGGGTCCGGGATGCCCGCGTCGCGGTAGGCCGCGGGGTTGTAGAGGGTGGCGATGCTGTACTGGAGGTACTTCTCCAGGTACTCGGCGACCACGGGCACCTCGTCGGGGTCGCGCCGGGCCACCTGTCCGAGCAGGTTGGTGAAGATCATCCGGCCGAAGGCGACGTGCCGGCTCTCGTCCTGGTGGTGCACCCGGTTGATCTCACGGGCGATCTCCGGCAGCGTCCGGTCGGTCGCCATGTGGGCGTTGTAGTGGTCGACGATCTCCTCGAAGATCAGGATGCGCGCGAACACGACCAGCTCGCGGGCGACGGGGGAGAGGTGGTCGACCGAGTCCGCCGTCAGCGAGGGCTGCGTCGGGTACAGCTTGCCGCCGTACCGCAGGCAGAACTGGGCGAAGAACCACATGTGCTCGTTCTCCTCGCCGATGAAGTGGTGCAGGAACTCGGAGACGTCGGCGTAGGGGCGCTCGTGGATGCGCATCACGACTTCGCTCATCAGCTCGCGGATGCCGTGGATGTTGAGGCTGAAGAAGTTGATCGCCTCGAACCGGGTCAGCGCGAGCTGCTGCGCGCGGGTGAGCCCGTCCCACATGGGGGTGCCGGCGAGCGTGGTGAGGCTCTCGCTCATCCACGGCTGCCCGGGGTCGATGGCGTCGGGCCAGTCGAACATCGTATAGGGGTTGTAATAGCCGGACTCGGCCAGATTCTCCAGCCTGTTCAGGTCGAGAACGATCGGCTCGACCTCGCGTACCGCCATTTTCACTCCAATGTCCCGGCGATGGCCGACTGTCGGATTCAGCGCACCGCGCGAATGTCCGAGCGCACTTCCACCGGCACACGGGAACCGCAGGCGTGCCGGGCCAGGGGCGCATTCGCGGACGCGGTGGAGGGGATCGCCTTGTTGTGGATCGAGCCGAGGCACAGTTCCCGGAATTCCTCGGTGTCCGCCGAGAGCCGTGCGGCGAGCTGTGCCTTGGCGATGTCGATGCTCTTGAGCACGCCGTCCTCGTCCAGGACCTCGACGCAGGCGTGCGGAAGGTCGAGCGCCCCGCCGAGCACCCCGCAGAACCAGCCCCGCCGGGCCTCGGCCTCGAAGCCCGCGCCGCGGAAGCGGTCGGCCAGCAGGAGGCTCGCCGCGACGCAACTGGTGGCACCGAGGGCGTGCACCAGCCGGAAGTCGGCCTGCATCGCGACGGGGAGCATCTGCCAGCGGTGCCCGGCGCCGAGGTAGTCGGCGACGAGAGCGCGCAGCGCGGGGGAGACCAGCGGGGTGCGGGCGCCGGTCGTGGTGACCGTCGCCGCGTACGCGGCCCGGCCCGCGCCCGCCGCCGGTGCCGTCACGTCGGCGAGGCCGCCGCCGAACCGGGCGACGTCCGGTTCCGCCACGTGCCACGGCGCCGGTCCGGCGCACTCCGGGCACTCCAGCCGGAGGCGAAAGCTCCAGGACTTGCGGCGCAGCAGCTCCTCCACCGGCCGGCGGGTGAAGCGGAACAGCATCCGGAACGCCAGCTCCGGCTGGGTCGTCGTCCGCCCCGAGTACATGCCGAGGTTGTAGAGGTCGTTCGGGTCGAAGTGGCGCACCCCGGCGCGCTCCTCGAACGGCAGGCCCGCGTCCACCAGAACGTCCAGCTCCGCCGAGGCGCACCCCAGCATTTCCCGCGCCGTGGATTCCGGATGGGTCCTGCGCGAATAAGCGGCGGGAATGAATTCGATGGAATTCGCGACTTTCTCCCAGGGCACCGATGTCGCGGTGACGTGGTGCGGCACGTCCTACCTCCCCGTACATCAATATGCCGGCCGGATTCCGGTCGGCGCTGAGAACGGTAGCAGGCAGCGGTGAAAGGGTGACAGATTCACTTCACATGGGCCACCGTGCAGAATGCACGGTGGCCCATGTGAAATGACGACGTGTTGTCCGGCGTATTGTCCGGGACACCGCCCGGCCGTTTTCCGGCGTATTCCGGCGTGTTACGGACGTGGCGGAGGGGCGCGGTGGACGGCCGGGCCGGCCCCGCTCATCGGGTGGCCGTCTCGGGGCGGGCCTGCGCGGGCGGCTCCGCCGCCTCCCCGCCGGGCGTGCCGCCCCGCCGCAGCACGGTCAGCGCGATGACGGTGGCGGCGACCAGCAGGAGGGCGCTCAGATCGAGGCCCAGCGCGTACCCGTCGTTGAGCGAGGCCGGCGTGACGGTGTCCCCGGTGCGGTGCTCGGCCGCGGTGCCCAGCGCGGCGAGCCCCAGCGAGGCGCCGATCTGCCGGGAACTGTTGAGCAGTCCCGACGCGGTGCCGGTCTCCTCGGGCGCTACCCCCGCCGTCGCCGTGGAGACGACCGGCCCGAGGCAGAGGCCGAAGCCCACGCTGGCCACGAGCGAGGGGCCGAGGGCGTCGACGGCGAACGACCCGTCCGGGCTGATCAGTCCGAACCAGGCGAACCCGGCCGCCGTGAGCAGCCCGCCGCCGACCAGGAGCGTACGGGGCGCCACGCGGTAGCCGAGCTTGATGGCGATCACCGAGCCGGCCACCACACCGAGGGCGAACGGCAGGAACATCAGCCCCGTCATCGCCGCCCCGTTGCCCAGCACCCGCTGGAGGTACAGGGACATGAAGTAGAAGGCCGAGGCCATCGCCGCGCCCAGCAGCAGGTTGTAGCCGTTGGCGGCGGCCACCGCCCGGTTGGCGAACAGGCCGAGCCGCACCAGCGGTTCGCGGGTCGTGGTGCGCTCGGCATGGACGAATGCGGCCAGCAGCACCACGGCGAGCGCCAGCGTCGTCAGGGTGACCGGCGAGGTCCACGCGTACCGGTCGGTGCGGACCACGCCGAAGACCAGCAGCGTCAGCCCCGCCGTCGCCAGGACGGCGCCGAGCACGTCGGGCCGCCCGCCGCGCACGGTCGCCCGGTCGCCGGGGACCCCGCGCAGGACCAGCGCCAGCGCCACCGCGGCCATCGGCACGTTCACGAACATCACCCAGCGCCAGCCCGCGTACTCGGTGAGCAGGCCCCCGGCGAGGACCCCGAAGGCGCCGCCCGCGGCGTTCATCGCGCTCCACACCCCGAAGGCCCGGACCCGCGGCTTGCCCGAGGGGAACGTCGCGGTCAGCAGGGCCAGCGCGGCCGGCGCCAGGGCCGCCGCGCCGATGCCCTGCGCGGCCCGCGCGGCGACGAGCTGGCCGGGCGCCTGGGCGAAACCGCCGAGCAGCGAGGCGAGCCCGAACAGGCCGAGCCCGCACAGCAGGACCCGCTTGCGGCCGTACCGGTCGGCGGCCTTGCCGCCCAGCAGGAGCAGCCCGCCGAAGGTGAGCGCGTAGGCGTGGATCACCCAGGTCAGGCCCGCCGCGCCGAAGCCGAGGCCGTCGGCGATCTCGGGCAGGCCCACGTTCACCACCGAGAGGTCCAGCGACACCATGAACTGCACGACGGCCACCGCGGCGAGGGTGAGCCCCGGCCCGGCCACCGCCCCCGCCGACGTGGCCTTCTCCGCCTCTTTCCGTGCCATGCGCTCCACCTCGGGAACTAGTCGCAGCATCTTTAGGAACGTGTTCCGAAAGTAGCATCGACCGCCCCGCGCTGTGAACCCGGTTCCGCGATCCGCGCGTATCGCACGGTGACCCGCGCGGCGGACTTCCCCGGCCGCCCGCACCGCGGGCAAGGCGGGGCGGCATGATGGATCAATGCCCCGATCGTCCACACCGCGAGGCCGCACCGGCCGGCCCCCGGTGACCTCGCGCACGCAGATCCTGACGGCGGCCCGGCGGCTCATCGACCGGGACGGCTGGGAGAAGCTGACCATCCGCCGCCTCGCCGCCGAACTGGGCATCGGCGCGACGACCCTGTACCACCACATCGAGAACAAGGAGGACCTGCTGATCCTCCTGCTCAACCACTACATCGACCAGCTCGAACGCCCCGCCCTGCCCGAGGACCCGCGCGAGCGCGTCATCGCCGCCGCCACCGCGATGCACGACGCCCTCACCGCCTGGCCGTGGGCCGCCGAGACCCTCACCGTCGACGGGTTCGTCGGCCTCCTCGACGAGTCCGCGCTGTGGATGGTCGAGGCCGTCGTCGACGGGGCCACCCGCTCCGGCTGCGCGACCGAACGGGCCGTCATGGTCTTCCGCAGCATCTGGTACTACACGGTCGGCGAGATCCTGGTCCGCGCCCACACCGTCCACCGCCGCGCGGGCCAGGCCCCCGCCCCCGACCGCGCGACCGCCTTCGACCGCCTCGACGCCGCCCGGGTGCCGAGCCTGGCCCGGATCGGCGACCGGTGGGTCACCCTCTCCGCCCGGGACACCTACCTGGAGGGTCTCCACGCGCTGGTCGCGGGGCTGCTGCCGGCGACGGGGCCGACGCCACCGACCGGGCCGACCGGGCCGACCGGGCGGGGCGGTGCCGCGCGGTGACGCGGGCGGGGGTCCTGCGCCGGTTCCCTACGCCTGGGCCGGGGCGCTGCCGGCGGCGCGGCGGACGGCGTCCTCGTCGGTGCGGGCGTCGTAGGTGAGCAGCCTGGGCAGCGCGACGGCGAGGAGGCCCACCGAGGCGACACAGGCGAGACCGCCGGTCCAGATGGCCGGACGGACCCCGGTCCAGCCGGCCATCGCCCCCGCCCGCACCTGCCCGAGCTGCGGGCCGACGCTGTAGGAGAGGACCTCGATGCCGGCCAGCCGGCCGCGCAGTTCCTCGGGGATGGTCTGGTTCCAGATCGTCGAACGGCCCAGCCCGCTCAGCATGTCCCCCGCGCCGGCCACGCCCAGGCAGACCAGCACCAGCCAGACGTTCCCCGTCCAGCCGGCCGCCGCGATGGCCAGCCCCCACACCGCCGCGCCGAAGACGACCAGCAGCCCGTGGCGCCGGGTACGGGACACCCAGCCGCTGGTCAGGCTCACCAGCAGCGAACCGACCGACCCGGCGGCGTACATCAGGCCGAGCGACCACTCGGCGTCCAGCTCGTGGGCGAGGAACGGGAAGATCGTGTTCGGGAAGGCGAAGAACATCGCCGCGAGGTCCACGGCGTACGTGCCCAGCAGCACCGGCCGCGACCAGGCGTAGGCGGCCCCCTCGGCGATACCCCGCAGGGACGGTCGCCCGGCGTTCTCGGCGGGCGGCGCGGGGGCGAGCCGGAGGCACATCGCCACCGAGACGACGAAACAGACCACGGTGGTCCCGTACGCGGGGACGTTGCCCCCGTAGGCGACGACCAGTCCGGCCGCGGCAGGCCCGAGGATGGCGCCGGCCTGCCAGCGCAGGGCGTTCAGCGCGGCGGCGGCGGCGAGCTGGTCGTGCGGGACGATCCGGACCAGCAGCGAGTCCAGCGCGGGCCGTTGGAGCCCCGCGAGGCCGGCCACGCACCCCGCCACCACATACAGCGGCCACAGCAACGGCTGCGGCAGCATCGCGTTCACCAGCAGGACGACGGCCAGCAGCCCGAGCCCCGCCTCGGTCAGCGCGATCACCTTGCGACGGTCCACGGCGTCGGCGAGCGCGCCGCCGTAGAGCCCGAACACGACCAGCGGCACCAGTTCGACGGCGCCCATCGCGCCCACGGCGAGGGGCGATCCGGTCAGTTCCTTGATCTGGAGCGGGAGCGCGATCAGCGCCATGACGCTGCCGAAGTACGTGATCAGCCCCTGCCCCCACAGGAGCCGGAAGTCGCGGGAGGACCGCCAGGGCGAGAGGTCGGGCAAGACCGCGGCGAGCCTCGCCGACGCCCTGGGCTTCGGGGGTTCTGCGGCCTTCGCGGGCTTCTGGAGGGGGGACAACGGATGGACTCCACGGTTCCGGACGCGGGAGGCGCCGGCTCGTCCGCCCCGGCGCACAGGCGGACGCGGTGGAGTGGAAACGGGCCCCCGGGACAATCACTTAGGTAAGGCTTACATGCCTCGATGGACTGTACGGTGTGCCCATCCCTGCCGCAATCGCGTTTCCGGGACACCGTTTGTAGCCATCGGGCAGGCCGGAACACCGCCGGCGACCTGCGCGTCCCGGAGCCGACGCCCCGACCCCGATGATGGAACCATGACAGCGGAAACGAACGAGGTCGTGCTCAGCACGCGGGACCTCCGTGCGGTGACCGCCTTCGCGGCGGCATGCGCCGAGACGGCGCTCCGGACGTTCGAGGCCGACCGGCCCGACGACACACGGCCCCGTGAAGCCATCGCCGCCGCCTGGGAGTTCGCCCGGGGCGGCAAGCGAGGGAAGCCGCTGCGCGACACGGCGGCGGCGGCCCTCAAGGCGGCCAGGGCGACGGACACGGCGGCCGGCCGGGAGGCGGCCTGGGCGGCGATGTCCGCGGCAGCCGCCGCCTACCTGCACCCGCTGGCGAAGCCCACGCAGGTCAAGCACATCCTCGGAGCCGCTGCCCATGCCGCCAGAGCCGCCGAACTCGCCGCCGGCGACGACCGGAGCGTGGCTGCCGGCCATCTGGAACGGGCGCTACGACGCGCCACACCGGCCGTCGTCGACGTCCTCGGACGCTTTCCGCGAGCACCTGACGGCGGCGGACGCGTCGGCGAACTGACGCGCACCCTGGACACCGCCCTGCGCACGCCCGGGTAGGCGCCGCACTCCGGGGCCCGAACGGGCCACGCCTCCCGGACGTCCGGTCAGTCCAGGCAGAACTCGTTGCCCTCGACGTCTTGCATCACGATGCACGACTCGTTCTCCTCGTCGGCCTCCATCACGCGCACGCAGACCGCGCCGAGCGCGAGCAGCCGTTCGCACTCGGCCTTGAGGGCGGCGAGGCGCTCGTCCCCCACGAGCCCCGTGCCGACCCGCACGTCGAGATGCAGCCGGTTCTTGACGACCTTGCCCTCCGGCACACGCTGGAAGTACAGCCGAGGACCCACGCCCGAGGGATCACCGCACGCGAACGACGCGCCCCACCGCTCGGGCGGCAACGAGCGCTCGAACTCGGCCCACGTGGCGAACCCTTCCGGCGGCGGCGGGACGACGTACCCCAGCACCTCGCACCAGAAGCGGGCGACCCGCTCGGGTTCCGCACAGTCGAAGGTGATCTGCACCTGCCTGATCGATGACATCGGCGCACCCTAGCAAGAGAACCCCACCTCTCCCGCCCCTTTTCAGGCCATCAGCCCGGAGGACGGCCCCGGCACAAGACCCCTTCAGGGGTTCGGGACGGCCGGGCCGTCTGGAGACGCATGACTGCCGGCGGCCGATCTCTCGCACGAGAGCGCATCAATCGGCAGGCTCTATCTGGAGTCGCATTTCTTCATATGCTTCCCGAAGGTCGCGTGCTTCAGAAATCTCCCCGATTTCCACAGCATTTACCACTTCCAGGGCGCGCCAGTGATTCGATGGCGCAACTCGACCTGAAAGTATGGCGCGCTGTGCTGCGTAGCACGCTTCGTCAAGGCGATTGGTCGTCGCCAGAGAGAGTGCGAGATCAATATTTGCGGACGCTACCCGGCGCGGCCACTTGGTCAGATCACTCGACGGCTCAAGCCGCGAGATAACCTCTCTCGCGTAAGTTTCGGCCGCTGGATCACCGAGCCATGCCAGGGTGGTTGCGGCATATGCAATGGCTTTCGCCGGGTCGTACTGAAAGTGATGTTCCGGCTGGTTCGGTGTTCCGATGGCAGAGGAAAGAGATTGCACTCGATCTATTGCCGAATACGTTTCAGTCGAGTGTCCAATCCGCGCGAACGCTCGGCCCTGCTGGGCAAGGGCTTGAATCTCGACCGAACTTCCGGCAGGAGCCAACTGTTGGGCCGCCGCGCTGAGTTCCGCAGCCTGAGAATAGTGACCGCCCGTCAGTACCCGCCAAGCGTCAGTTTCAAAGCACCATGCTTGAATTTCCGAATGTCCGGCGTGCTGCGCTAGAGTCATTGCCGTCCGCAGCCTTGCCGTTGCGGCATCCTGCTGATTCAGATCAATGTGCAGAGTGGCGCCCAGTAGCGAAAACCACCCACCTGTAACCAGCAACTGCCGGTGCTCGGCGAGGGTTTTTCTTGCGCCCATCAGGCTGGTCACGTACGCCGAATATTTCCGCACCTGCCCCAACAGTCCTTGCGGGGCAACTGTCGGGTATTTGACGGCAAGGTCATGGAATGTCAGCTCAAGGCGTTCAAGTGTTTCTTTTCCCACATCGCTGGCCGATACCCTGCGTGCAAGCTCCAATGCTTCGATTTCATCGTCGTAGCCTGAGGCGACAGCAGGATTTCTTGCGTCCCGTGGATTCTCTGGATTCCCGACACCGTACAGAATGGCATCAAGCTCGGCCAGCGTGACCCGCAGAACTTTGGCGAGCGTGGGGCGCTGCCAATCCTGTGGGGCTACTTTTCCGCTTTCCCATCGCGCCACGGTGGAGCGATCCACGCCCACGCTCTGAGCCAAGGAATCCTGGGTGAACCCAAGGGCCTTTCGCCTTTCAATAAAAGCCCTGCGCCGAGCTGCCACTCACGCCTCCCTGTCTCTGGCCACCGTTCTAGCAGGTCAGGGCAGACGATGCGGAGACTGTGAGACAGGGATGCCGCAGGAGTGCGTCATCCCTGCTCTGTCCAAGCGGGAGCTTTGGCTCTGAACTGGTGCCTCACTCAACGCCTCGCGCACTGTCGACCGCCGTGCCCGGGGCGGGGCACAACCCCACATCGGCTGTTCCCAACCGGTGACGAGCCGGGGCAGGCACGGTGGGTCCCTCGCTGTTCCGAGCAACACCGAGACGTAGGAGGAACGTTGAGCACCGCTACCGAACTCGTCCCCGTTGTCCCGTGGGGCATGGGGCGCATGGCGCCGCTGCGCAACGGCGAGCCGTCGCAGTGGCAGTACGCGGGACTGGACCCCGCGACGCAGACCGGTCTGTGGTTCGGCGAGGACGGCACCATGGTCCCCGCCGAGCTGGGTAAGCACGGGACGTCCGTGGGTACCTACCCGCCCACCCAGGTCGGCAAGGACGGCAAGGTCGACGGCGACTCCGGCCACGACGCGACGCAGGACTAGGGGAGCACAGCGTGAACGGACGCCCAGTGCTGGTCTCCACCGAAGCCGAGGACCCGACCGCCGATCTGGTCATAGCGGAGCTGAACCGGCGCCGGGTGCCCGTCCTCCGGTTCGACCCCGGACGAGACTTCCCGACCCGCGCGACGCTGGCCGCGTCGGTGACGGCTGACGGCTGGTCGGGGCGCCTCACCGTCGGCAAGCGGGTTGCCGATCTCTCGCGCATCCGCGCGCTCTACCATCGGCGGCCGAACCCGTACACGCCGCAAAGCGAGTACCAGGCCGACCGGTTCGCCGCTCAGGAGAACCGCCGGGGGCTCAACGGCGTGCTCGGCGCGCTTCCGGGCTGTCTCTACCTGAGCCACCCGCAGGCCATCGCCCGCGCCGAGTACAAGCCCGCGCAACTCTTCGTGGCCTCCCGGTCAGGGCTGCCGGTTCCGGCAACGCTGATCACCAACAACCCGGCCGAAGCAAAGCTGTTCGCCGCTGCGCACCCCACGATCTACAAGCCTTTGCACGCCGGGGCCTACCACGTGGACGGCGAGCCCGCCGGTATCTGGGCGGCACCGGTCGAGCCCGGAGAGATCACCGGCGCCGTGGGCAACTGCGCGCATCTCTTTCAGGCGCAGGTACCGAAGTCCGGCGACGTGCGCGCCGTGGTGGTCGGGGAGCAGGTGTTCTGCGCGCTGATCACTGCCCCGCCCGGGGTGATCGACTGGCGCAGTCAGTACCGGAACCTGGCGTACGAACCCGTGGACTGTCCCGAGCCGGTCCGGGCCGCCCTGCTGCGGTTCCTCGGTGAGTTCGGGCTGTGCTTCGGGGCGTTCGACTTCGCCGTGACCCCCGGGAGTGAATGGTGGTTCCTGGAGTGCAACCCGAACGGTCAATGGGCGTGGCTGGAGCACGCGGCGGGCCTGCCGATCACGTCCGCCATCGCGGATCTTCTGGAGAACGGAGTGACCCGGTGAACGAGTCCGAGGGTCTGCGTGCGGTGCTGGCCGCACAGCTCAGGGAAGCGGGGGTGATCCTGACCGCCGCGTGGGAAGCGGCGGTGCTGGCTGTCCCGCGTGAGGCGTTCTTGCGGGACGGCTGGTTCGAGTACGACGGCGATGGGTGGTACCGGCCCGTGTCGCTGGAGAGGTCGCCCGAGCTGATCGGCCGCGTGTACGAGGACGACACGTTGGTGACTCAGCTCGCCGGCCGCGTGGTGCCCCGGCAGGTCGAGGGCCGGTTGGCGCAGGTGCCCACGTCGTCCTCGACGCTGCCCGGTCTGGTGGTCCGGATGCTCGAAGACCTGCGGGTGCGGTCCGGCATGTCCGTGCTGGAGGTGGGGACGGGCACCGGCTATTCGACTGCGCTGCTGACGCACGCCCTTGGCGACGATCAGGTGACGTCGATCGAGGTGGACGCGGATGTGTCGGCTCGGGCGTCCGTGGCGCTGGGCGGACTCGGGTACCGGCCCGAGCTGGTGACCGGTGACGGGCTCGCCGGTCACGCCAAGGGTGCACCGTATGACCGGATCGTCGCCACGTGCGGGGTCCGGACCGTTCCGGCCGAGTGGATCGCGCAGACCCGGCCGGGCGGCGAAATCCTGGTGACCGTGGGCGGCTGGATGAACGCTTCCGAGCTGGTGCGGCTCACGGTGGCCGAGGACGGCACGGCGGCAGGTCCGGTGCTGGGCGGCGGTGTGTCGTTCATGCTCGCCCGTCCGCACACGCCCCCGCCACTCGGCATGCTGCCCGCGCTCGATCAGGCCGAGGCCCGTCCGGCGGGCGTCGGCGCTGATGTGCTCGGCCAGTGGGCGGCCCGGTTCGTGGCACAGTTCGCGGCCCCCACGGCGCAGTACTTCGTCATGCCCCGCAACGGACGCACCGAGCACGTGTTGGTGGACGTGGACGGCGGGTCATGGGCCGCGGTGTTCGAGGACGGGGGCCGCTGGCTGGCCCGGCAGGGAGGGCCGGTTCGTCTCTGGGACGCGGTGGCCGAGTCGATCACCCGCTGGCGCGTCGCGGGTGAGCCCACGGGCGAGCGACTGCGGATGGCTGTCAGCGCCGAGGGCCAGCGGATCGAATGGGACTGAGCCCGGCAGTTCGGGCCAGTGCCCGGTGCGCCTGCGTACGGCGATATGCCCCCGTGCGGTCTCCGTGACGGTGTGGGGCAGCAACTGGCTCTTGACGATGATGCACTCCGGCGGTCGCTCCCGCCCCTGTGCCAAGGCACCTGTTCGGAAACCGGCCCTCAGCTCGGGCCACGGTGACGTCGGCCGTGTCCTTCGGGGGACGGGTCAGTGTTTTGTGTCGCGCAGGGTGAGGACGTAGGTCGCCGTCACCGCTACGCCGCGGTCCTCGTCGGCGGAGAGGCCGACGAGGGCGCGTGACGCCGTCTCCCCGGGGATCTCCGCGAGCGCCTGTGCCAGCCGACGGCGTGCGGAGGGGCCGAGCGTGCCGTCGGCGAGGTGTCCGACGAGGCCGGTGGCGATCCGCTCCGCCAGCTCGGGATCGGCCGCCAGCGTGCCCAGCGCGTCGGCCGCGTCGACGTCGTTGCCCTCCTCGACGGCCAGGCCGACGAGTACCGGGATCGCGTCGGCCACGCCCCGGGCGCCGAGGGCCGGCGCCGCGTACGCCCGGACCACCGCGTCCGGGTGGGCGAGCGCCTCCCGCAGCACGTCGGTCGCCGCACCGTACGGCAGTTCCGCGAGGGCCTGGACGGCCCGCCTGCGCGTCTCGGGCGCGGGGGAGCCGAGGCCCTCCGCCAGCAGCGCCGCCCCCTCGGCTCCCGACTGGGCCAGAGCCCAGCGCAGGGCGCCGGCGACATGCGGGTCCGCCTCCTTCAGCACGGCCTCGACCAGGGCCTCCACCGGTACGGGAACGTCCTCCACGGCCGACAGGGCGGCCCGCTGCCGCGCCCCCGGGCTCCGCGAACGCAGCGCCTGGAGGAGGGCGACGGTCCGCAGGACCTCGTCCCAGTCGGCGGGTTCCGCGGCGCCGATGCGGCGGAGCCGCGTGAGCAGTTCCGTCTCCGCCGCGAGCCGCTCCCGCGTACGGCGGATGAGGTCGCCGACCAACTCCGCCGGGGCGAACTCCGGGTCGTCGAGCGCCCGCCGGACGTCACCGAGCGACAGCCCCAGCGTCCGCAGGCTCTCGATGTGGAAGACGCGCCGGATGTCCTCGCCGGAGTAGGTGCGGTAACCCGAGGCCGTACGGCCCGTCGGCCGCACCAGGCCGAGCGATTCGTAGTGCCGCAGCATCCGCGCGCTCACCCCGGACCGCCGGGCCACCTCACCGATCAGCACCGCCTACCGCTCCTCCCCGCCGGCCGCCACTGCCGGACCGTACGCCGTCCCGCCGGACGCGCTCGCCCCGCCGGGCCCGACCCGCTCGCCCGAGCCGCCGCTCCCACCCGCACCGCCGAGGGCCACGACGCGCTTCGCCTCCTCGACCGCGTACGCGAATCCGGCGTCCGGGTCACGCCACAGCCGCTCCGTGGCGATCGCGTGCGCGCGCACCTCCGGGTCGGGATCGCCCGCCGCGGCCTCCAGCACCGGCAGCACCGCCTCCCCGAGCGCGATCAGCGCCCGGCTGAGGCTCAGCCGCGTCTCCTCCGCACCGCGCCCGAGCTGCGTCGCCAACCCTACGGCCAGCTCCCGCTGCCCGCCCTCGGGCACGAGCACCACCGCCGCCCGCCAGGCGCTACGGGCCACCTCGTCGTCGGCGTCGGCGAGCAGCGCCGGGGTGAGCGCGGGCCACGCCCGCCGGTCCCCGATCTTGGACAGGGTGTGCAGCGCCTGACTCCTGGCCCGCGCCCGCTCCGAGCGGACCGCGTCGAGCAGCGCCGGGACCGTCGCCGACGCCGCGTGGCGGGTGAGCGCCCAGGTCAGCATCTCGCGTACGGAGAAATCGGGTTCCACCGCGCACCGCTCGACCAGCGGGCCGACGAACGACGGGTCCGGGGCCGAGCCGATCGCCAGCGCCACCCGGAGCCGGACCGACGGGTCGTCGTGCTCCAGCCCCCGCAGCGCCCGCCTCGTGTGCGCGTCCTGTGCCGTCTCGGTCATGGGGACCACCTCCTCGGCCACAGTGAAGGGCTTGTCACCGTGTCAAGGTCAAGCCGGCCGCCCCGGCCGCCCCGGCCGTCCGTGGCCCGCCGTGCCGGTGTCCGCCGCGTCCGCGCCCGCCGCGTCCGTGCCGCGCCCGCGCCCGCCGCGCCCCCCGTGCCCGGGGCGCCGTGTGTCAGACGCCCAGGACGGCCTTGGCGGTGAGGAAGTAGATGATCAGGCCGGTGGCGTCCACCAGGGTGGTGACCATGGGGGCGGAGACGACCGCCGGGTCGATCCGCAGCCGTTTGGCGAGCAGGGGCATGGCGCCGCCGATGGTCGCCGCCCACCCGCAGATCAGCACCAGCGTGATCCCGACCACCAGGGCGATGTCCGCGCTGACGAACACCGTGCCCACCACCAGGCCGAGCGCGGCCAGCAACGCGCCCAGCACCAGCCCCACCCGGCACTCGCGCCAGATCACCTTCAGCAGGTCGGAGCCGCGGACCTCGCCGACCGCCAGGGCGCGGACGCAGGCGGTGGCGGCCTGGGCACCGGCGTTGCCGCCCGCCCCGATGAGCATGGGGATGAACAGGGCGAGGGCGGCGACCTGTTCCAGTGTGGCCTCGAACGCCTGGGTGACCCCGACCGTGAGGGTGGCCGCGACCAGCAGCAGGCTCAGCCACAGGGCGCGGTAGCGGGCGAGCTGCCAGACGGTGGCGGCCATGTAGTGCCCGGCCCACGGCGCGGCACCGGCCTGGCGGGCGACGTCCTCGGTGTCGGCGGCCTCGATGACCTCCACGGCGTCGTCGATGGTGAACAGCCCGACGAGCCGGCCCTCGCTGTCGACGACCGGCAGGTTCAGGTCGTTGGTCTCCCGCATCAGGCGGGCCGCCGCCTCGGCGGAGTCGGTGGCCCACGCGTAGGCGGGCTCGGTGACGACGAGGTCGGAGACCGGCGTGTCCAGCTCGTTGAGGACCAGCTCCCGCAGTTCCACGATGCCGGTGAGCCTGCGGCCGGAGTCCACCACGGGCAGCGTGTACACCGTCTCGGCGTCGGCGCCTTTGCGCCGTACCGTCCGCAGGGCCTGTTCGACGGTCAGGTCCTGCGCCAGTGCCACGGTCTCCGGCGTCATGAAGCGGCCCACCGAGCCGTCCGGGTAGCCCAGCAGGGCGGAGGTCATCCGCCGCTCGTTCGGGCTCAGTCCGGCCAGCACCCGCTTGACGACCTTCGCGGGGGCCTCCTTCAGCATCCGGGCCCGGTTGTCGGGCTCCATGCCCTCGACGAGGTCCAGGAAGGAACGGTCCCGCAGCCCTTCGAGGATCTGCTGCTGATTGACCGGTTTCAGCTCCTCGAACACGTCGAGCGCCCGGTCCTTGTGGAGCAGCCGGAAGGCCACCCCGGCGTCGACCGCGTCCATGCGCGCCAGTTCGTCGGCGATCACATGGGGCGGATACCTCTCCAGCCACGCCTGGGCGGCGTCCAGCCGCTGGTCCTTGACGATGGTCCGCAACGGCTCGGTCGGCTCCGCGTCCGAGCCGGAGGGCAGGGGTGCTTGCGGCATGACAGCGTCCTCAATACAGCAGGGGGTTGACCAGGGACATCAACGAGACGACGCGAGGAGCCATCGGCGCCGCCGCTCCCGTGGCGACGGCCGGGGGCTCCTACGCGGTATGCGGACTGGGAGGTTCACCCAGCATCTCGGTGACACCTCCCTCGTCCGGGCGCGGCACCGCCGGTACATCGGCCGAAGGGGCGGCACGCCCCCGGACCGCGTCGGTGCGGACTCGTCCGGCGGCCTCCGCGGCCACCGGTACGGCCGGGCTCCGGAGCCGGCTTCCAGCACATCTCATGGTCCCTTCCGGATCGCGTACCGTCGTGGGGTCTCCCCCCATTGCTACGGCACTCGCCCCCGCACGCCGTCACCGGGTCCCGTGAAGTCGTCGGCCGGCGTCCGCGGCGAACGGCGGCCCCCGCGGTGGGCGCGTCCGACAAGATGATCTGATTGCGCAATCAGGCAACCAATCAATCCGCCCACCATAACCCAGCGCCGGACCACGACCGCCCCCGGAGCGGCGGCCCGGTACCCTCACCGCGTGAAGCAGCAGCCCCCATCCGATGAGCGGCGGCCCGCGAACGAGGGGCGCAAGGCAGCCGCCCGCAACCGGGCCGCACTCGTCGCCGCCGCCCGCGAGATCTACGCGGAGGACGGTCTCGGCGCTCCGCTCTCCGCGATCGCGCGCCGGGCCGGCGTCGGCCAGGGCGTCCTCTACCGGCACTTCCCCGACCGGGCCGCCGTGGCGACCGCCGTCCTGGAGGAGAACGTCCGGCAGATCGAGCGGGCGGCGGCGGAGCCGGACGCCGATCTCGCCGGGGTGCTCGGCGTCCTGACCTGGCATCTGACCCGGTCAACGGCGTTCATCGGCCTCCTCCACGCCGACGGCGCGGACAGCCGCGCCGCCGTGCCCGCGTACGCCCAGGAATTGTCCGAGCGGGTCGAGCGCTCCCTGCGGCGCCATCTGCCGGACGGTCACCGGCTCGCCGGGGTCGACGAGGGACTCCGGCTCGCCGTCGCCATGGTCTCCGGCGCCGTCACCGGCCCCACCCGCGAGCAGCGGGAGCGCCGGGCGCTGACGGCGTGGGCGCTGCTCGGGGTCGAGGTGGGCGCGGTACGGCCCCACGAGGAGTGACGGCGGCCGGCCGCCGTGGCCCGGTGACGACGCCCAGCCGCAGGGGCCGGTGACGGCGGCCGACCACCGGCGTCGGTGGCGGCGCCCGGCCGCGCGGACCGGTGACGGTGGTCCACCGCGCGGACGGTCACCGGGCTCAGGCGCGCGCACCGCGCACCGCGCACCGCGCTCAGCCGCCGTTGGACTGCCGGGTGCCCTTGCCCAGGGCGTCGAAGGTGAACAGGTAGCCCCCGGCGGGCCCGCTGACGGTCATGTAGGCCCGGGTCCCGCCGGGCACGATGGCCACGTTGGTCGCCGACTCCAGTCCCTCGGCGGCGCGGGCCGGCACCTCCACGGTGGCCAGGCGCTCGCCGTGCTTGTCGTACACCGCCATCGCGGGGCGGCCGTGGAGCCCCTGGTAGAGGTTGCCGTCCGCGTCGACGGCGATCGAGTCGGTCTGGGCGAGGCCGCCGTCGACCCGGATGGCGGTGTGCCGGGGAGCGATGCCGGCCGGGCCGCCGAGGCGGAGGTAGGAGACGCGGTTCTCGGTGAGTTCACTGAACCACAGCCCCCGGTACTCCGCGTCGAACGAGATGCCGTTCGGCGAGGCCAGCCCGTCCGCCAGGACGCTGGCGTTCCGGCCGTCGCGGTCGACGCGGACCACGCGGCCCGTCGCCTCGCCGGTGGACATGCCGCGCGAGTCGCTGACGTAGAGGTGGCCGTCCCGGTCGAAGGCCAGGTCGTCCGGGTTCATCCGCGCTCCGTCGACCTCGCCGGAGAAGAAGGTCCGCGGATCGCTCCCGTCGGGCGCGAGGCTCACGATCTCGCCGTGGGAGAAGTCGGTCAGGTAGAGGCGCCCGTCGTACGGGCTGAACTGGGCCGAGGTGTAGGCGCCGCGGTCGTCGGTGTGGACGCCCTTCGCGGTCTTTCGCCGCACGTCGACGCGGAGGACCTTCGGTGCGCCGGGCGGCGCGGTGACGTCGACGACGTGCAGGGCGCCGTCCGCGTCGAAGACCGGCCCCTCCAGCAGGGTCATCCCGGTCGCCTCGTGGACGTCCGTCAGCCGCATGAACTGCTGGGCGCGGATGATCCGGCCCGCGCCGGGGCCGGCCGCCGCGCCGGCGGCGGAGTGGTCCGCCTCGGTGCCGCACCCGGTGAGGGTCAGCAGGCCGATCGTGGCGAGCCCGGCGAGGGACCGGACCGTGAGTCGTCGCATGGGGGGTCACTCTTCCTGTCCGAGGTGTGCGGGAGCCGTCCCCGCTCCAACCGGACAGCACTGTCCGGTTGTTGCTACGGTAGTGCATGACCGCCCAAGTCCCGTGCTGCACAGGTCAGTTCATGGCGAGCGAGCGGTCATACGGCAGCGAACCGGAAGGATTGAGGTCCCCCCACGTGACGTCTTCGCAGATGGTGTCCCCGGACGAACTCGACCGGCTGAGGCGGCGCTACCGCCTCGAACGGGAGCGCCGGGTACGCGCCGACGGCCCCCGCCAGTACGTCGGCGCCGACGCCGCCTTCGGCTCCTACGCCGCCGACCCCCACGCGGCGGCGCCGGCCCCGCGCGAGCCGCTGAAGGACACGGTGGACGTCGCCGTCGTCGGCGGCGGATTCGGCGGCATCCTCGCGGGCGCCCGGCTGCGCGCCCAGGGCGTCGGCCGGGTCCGTATCGTCGAGAGGGGCGGCGACTTCGGCGGCACCTGGTACTGGAACCGGTACCCCGGCATCCACTGCGACATCGAGTCGCACGTGTACCTGCCGATGCTCGACGAGACCGGGTACGTGCCCGAGTGGAAGTACGCCCCCGGCGAGGAGATCCGCCGCCACGCGGTGCGGATCGCGGAGAAGTCCGACCTCTACGCGGACGCCCTGTTCTCCACCGCGGTCACCTCCCTGACCTGGGACGAACCGTCCGGGACGTGGCTCGTCACGACCGACCGGGGGGACGAGTTCCGGGCCACGTACGTCATCACGGCCACCGGCACCCTGACCGACCTGAAGCTCCCCGGCATCCCGGGCATCGAGGAGTTCGAGGGCCGCACCTTCCACACCTCGCGCTGGGACTACGCCTACACCAAGGGCTCCCCGAAGGGCGGCCTGAGCGGCCTCGCGGACCAGCGCGTCGGCGTGGTCGGCACCGGCGCCACCGGCGTCCAGGTCATCCCGATGCTCGCCGAGGACGCCGGCCACCTCTACGTCTTCCAGCGCACCCCCTCCAGCGTGGACGTGCGCGCCAACCGCCCCACCACCGCCGGGGACGTCGGCGCCGACCACCACGGCTGGGCACGCGAACGCCGCGACAACTTTCTGCGCATCGTCTCCGGGGAACCGTCCGGGGAGGACCGGGTGGCGGACGGGTGGACGGCGTCCGCCGCCCTGCTGGAGAAACTGCTGCCGAGCTTCCGCCGGGAGGGCGACCCGGCCGCCTTCGAAGCCGCCTACGAGGCCGCGGACGCCGCCCGGATGAACGAGATCCGGGCCCGCGTCGAGCGGACCGTCACCGATCCGGCGACGGCGGAGAAGCTCAAGCCCTGGTACCGGTACGCCTGCAAGCGGCCCACCTTCTCCGACACGTACCTCCAGGCGTTCAACCGGGACAACGTCACCCTGGTCGACACCGCGGACACCCACGGCATCGAGCGCATGACCGCCCGCGGCGTCGTGGTCGGCGACACCGAATACGCCCTGGACTGCCTGATCTTCGCCACCGGGTTCTCCGTCGGCGCCTCCGGCCTCCACACCGGCAGCCTCCCCGTCCGGGGACGGGACGGTCTGCGGCTGCCGCAGGCGTGGGCGGAGCGCGGGATGCGGACCCTGCACGGCTTCACCAGCCACGGCTTCCCGAACCTCATCCAGTTGGGCGCCCCGCAGAGCGCCGCCAGCGTCAACTTCACCCACGTCCTGGACGAACACGCCGTCCACGCCGCCGCCCTGGTGGCCGCCGCCGAGGCCGAGGGCGCGGTCATCGAACCGTCCCGCGAGGCCGAGGACGCGTGGAACGCCCTCCTGGCCGGGGCCGCCCCCGACCACGAGTGGTTCCACGCCGACTGCACCCCCGGCTACTACAACGGCGAGGGGCGCGGCCGGCCCAACGGCCCGACCGCCTACCCCCACGGCGCCTTCGCCTTCCACGAACTCCTGCGGCGGTGGCGCGAGGACTCCCTGCACGAGGCACTACGGCCCCGGACCGCCGCGCGGCCCTGAGCGCCGCACCCCCTGCCGGCGCCACCGCGAGCGGGACCGCGGTGGCGCCGGCTTCCCTCTCCCGGGGGCGGGTTCAGACCGCCGACCACCCGTCGTCGACGGGCAGGATCGCCCCGTTGACACCGCTCGCGGCCTCCGAGGCGAGGAAGACGATCGCCGCGGCCTGCTCCTCCGGCCGCGCCACCCGGCCCAGGTTGACGAAGTGCGGGGCGAGCGCCGACGGCCCGTGGGCCGACCGGTCGGCGTCCACCGTGATCCCGGTCGCGGTGCCGCCCGGACAGATGGCGTTGGCCCGTATGCCCTGCTTGCGGTACATCACCGCCAGCGACTTGGTCAGCCCCACCACACCGTGCTTCGAGGCCGTGTACGCGGCACCCGCGGCGCTGCCGCGCAGGGCGGCCTCGGAGGCGGTGTTCACGACGGCGCCCCGGCCCGCCTCCAGCATGTGCGGCAGGACGGCCCGGGTGAGCAGGAAGGGCGCGGTCAGGTTGACCCGGATCACCCGCTCCCACTCGGCGTCGCCCACATCGGCCGCCGCCGACATGCTGTCCATGATCCCGGCGTTGTTCACCAGGACGTCCACCCCGCCGAACCGCTCCACCGCCGTCTCCGTCACCCGGTCGACGACGGCCTGTTCGCTCAGGTCGCCCGTGACGGCCACGGCGGTGCCGCCCGCCCGGCCGATCTCCTCGACGACGGCCTCGGCCCGCGCCGCGTCGAGGTCGGCCACCACGACCCGGTCGCCCTGCGCGGCGAAGGCGAGCGCGGCGGCGCGGCCGATGCCCGACCCCGCTCCGGTGACGATCACACTGCGCCCGTCCAGGCCGTCGGTCATGAGGGGACTCCGCTCGCTGAGGTGCCGTCGCGGCGGACTCCTGTCGCACCGCGCCGCCACTCTAACCATTCCTGTCTCTCAGTGACATAAAGTCGTGGTGGACAATACGCGGGACACGGCCACCGGCGGAGGAGGGGCAGATGACCGCGACCCGCGGACGGACGGGACGCCCCCCGCTCACCGAGGAACGCAAGGCCGCCATCCGGCTGGAGATCGCCCGCGCCGCGGTCGGTCTGTTCATCGCCCAGGGCGTCGCCGCGACCACGGGCGAGCAGATCGGACGGGCGGCCGGCGTCTCGGCGCGGACGGTGTGGCGCTACTTCCCCACCAAGGAGAGCTGCGTACGGCCCCTGCTCTCCACCGGCCTCGACACGGTCGTCGCCGCGCTGCGCCAGTGGCGGCCGGGCCGGCCCCTCCAGGACGCCTTCGACCACGTCTGGGCCGCGCGTCCGGAGGAGGCGGTGCCGGACGTCGGCGCCCTGCTCCGGCTGACCCGTACCGAACCGGGACTGCGCGCGGTCTGGCTCCAGACCCACGACGAGGCGGAACCCGCCTTCGCCCGCGCCCTCGCCGAACGGGCCGGGCTGCCCGCCGACGACGTACGCCCGGCCGTCCGGGCCGCCATGCTCAACGCCGCGCTCCGTACGGCCGTCGAGCACCACGCCTGGCATCCGCCCGAACCGGGCACCGGCCCCGCGACCGCCCAGGCCGACCTGAGGGCGACCCTGCGCACCGCCCTCGCCGTCGCCTCCGCCGGACTGGGCTGAACCGCGCGTCCCCGCCGCGGCGGGGCACCACCGTCCCGTGCGCCACACCCTGACCGGAATTGACGCTCCTGACGTGCCGGTTCCGCCGCTACTGTCACGGCGACCGTTGTCGGGCGTCCGCCCCCGCGGCGACGCCTCATCCACAGGACTGGGGGGTCCATGAGCACCACGCGCACGCTCGCCCGTGCCGCCTGCGCCACCCTCGCGCTGGGCGCCGCCGCCTCGCTGGGCACCGCGACCGCTTCCGCCGCACCCGCCACCACCACCGCGACCTGCGCCTATCCGTACGTCTGCATCCAGCGGATCTCCGACGGAGCCATCATCGGCCGCTTCCAGGACGTCACCTCGGGCTGGCAGGCGCTGCCGTCCCAGCCGAGCAACGTCAACATCATCAACACCCGGCACGACGACGTCGCGTACATCCGGTACGCCAACGGATCGCAGGCGTGCGTCACCCCGAACAGCACCTTCACCATCACCGGCTACGTCCTGACGGGCATCCGCATCTCCTCGTCCGCCACCTGTGGCTGAGCCGCCCGCCCGCCCGTCGACCGCACCGACCGCACCGACCGCACCGACCCAGGGGGAGACATGAAGACCACACGCCGTTCCGTCGCCCGAGCCGCCTGGTCCGCCGTGGCGGCGGCCGGACTCCTCGCCACCTCCATGGGGGCGGCCACAGCCGCCCCGGCGACCGTGCCCGCGCCGGCCACCGCCCCGGCCGAGGCGGCGGCGACCTGTCCGTACCCGTACGTGTGCCTGTTCAAGGACGGGGTGCGCATCGGTCAGTTCCAGGACGTCACCTCGGGCTTCCAGGCCCTGCCGTCCAAGCCGACCGGCACGAGCGCCTCGCCCATCGTCGTCACCAACACGCGGCACGACGACGTCGCCTACATCCGGTTCGCCAACGGCACGACCGTGTGCCTGCCGCCGGAGTACACCACGTCCTTCACCGGAACGCTCACGGGCATCCGCATCTCCTCCTCCGCGACCTGCTGAGGCCCGGTGGACCGGGGGCCTCGCCGGCGACGGCGGGCCTCCGGGCGGGGGCGGTGCGGGGCCGCGTCCCCGGTGTGGGGACACGGAGGCCCGGATGGGAGGTCACGGAGGCCCGGATGGGCGGTCACGGGTCCGCGATGTCGAGGGTGACCTTCGAGCGGGGGCGGCCCACGCAGGTCAGCACGTAGCCGTCGGCCTTCTGCCGCGGGGTCAGGCAGTTCGGCTCGTTCTGCGTGACCTCTCCGCCGCGCAGCCGCACCACGCACTCGCCGCAGTTCCCGACCGTGCACGAGTACGGCATCGGCAGCCCCGCGGCGAGCCCCGCGTCGAGCAGCGTCTGACCGGGCTCGACCACCACCGTGCCGACGGGGGCGCCGCCCTCCACGACGGTCATCTCCCGCGGCGGGGCCGTCGCGCCCCGTGGGTCCGCCCCGCTGGTGTAACGCTCCAGGTGCACCGCCTCGTCCGGGACGCCGAGGCCGGTCAGCACCTCCTGGACGGTGTCCGTCAGCGGGCCGGGACCGCAGACGAAGTAGTGGGCGTCCCGGGCGGGGGAGAGCCCGGTGACCCAGCGGCGTATCCCGTCCGCGTCGAGCCGTCCGTCCCGCCGGGTCAGCACATGGGTGACCGAGAGCCGGCCCGGGTGCTCCTTCGCCAGCCGGGTCAGCTCCTCGCCGAAGATGATCTCGTCGGCATCGCGGCTGCTGTAGAGCAGGGAGATCCGGTCGCCGTCCGGCCGGGCGGCGAGCCGCGTGCGGATCATGCTCATCATCGGCGTCACGCCACTGCCCGCCGCCACGAGCACGACCTCCTCCGCGGCCCCCGCCCCGGCGTGGAACGACCCCGACGGACCGCGCACCGCCAGCCGGTCCCCGGCGCGCAGGCCGCGGTGGACGTGGGTGGAGAATTGGCCGCCCTCGACGTGCTTGACGGTCACCTCCAGCCGGGCCGCCCCGGGCACCGACGACGCCGAGTACGCCCGCCGCAGCGTACGGCCCCCGACATCCGCGACGAGCGTGAAGAACTGTCCGGGCCGGAAGTCGAAGGGCCCCGGATTCCTCCCGGCGTCCTCCAGGACGAGGGTGAGAGCGCTGGGCGTCTCCCTGCGCACCTCGGCCACCCGCACCTCCCGCAGCGGGTCCCGCGCCGCGCCCCCGTCGGCAGGGCGTCGGCGCCGGCCGCCCGTACGGGGTCCGACGTCCTCGTACCCGGGTCCGACGTCCTCGTACCCGGGTCCGAGGTCGTCGTACCCCTCCTTCCGCAGCCCGGAACGGTAGGCGCGGTTCATCACCAGCCGCATCAGCCGCGTCACCCCTGGGGCCGCCCCGAGGGCCTTGAGCAGCACGGTGGGCAAACCACCCTTGCTCTGCGCCGAGTTGGCGGTGAGGTGACCGCCCGCGATCGCCATCAGGTCCGGTGCCGTGGCGCGGTCGAGGTGGGCGCCGGGGGCCCACATCCGCGAGCGCGCCACGGCCTGACTGCCCATCACCTCGGCGTCCTCGACGTCGACGAGCAGCGCCAGGTGCGGGGGCATCCCGCGCAGTGCCATCGGCGCCAGCAGGTCCGGATCGTCGGTGATCGCGCCACGCCCGCGGACGTGCAGCACGCCGCTGCGCCCCGGGACCAGCGCGGCGAACGAGAGCCGGTCGTCCTCCAGCAGGTTGTGCAGCGTGTCGGCGCGCTTGTTGCCCTTCCGGTCCGGGATGACGAGCGTGCGGCCGTCCAGGATTCGCGCCGCCGCCTGCCGGTCCCCGCGCGGACTCGTGTCGCCGCTCCCGGAGGAGTCCCACGTGGACAGCGCGAGGAACGGTGCCGCCGCCAGGAACCCGGCGACACCCGGCCGGTACAGGGGGCCGTCCCCGGCGGTCCGGTCCGCCGCGCCGCCGCTCCCCTCCGGCGTGATCCCCTCCGGCGTGATCCCCTCCGGCGTGACCCCCGTGGCGAGCCCGGACGGGGCGGGCGGCTGCCACAGGCGGGACCGGAGGACGGCCTGGGCGCAGTGCACGTACGCCTCGCCGATGTCGATCGCCGTCTCGGCGCCCCGGCGCGCGGCCACCGAGCCGTTGACGCGCAGGACCTCCCCGACGCCCGGCAGCAGGAAGAAGAGGGAGACCGGACCGTGGGGTTCGCCGGGCTCGGGCAGCGAGAAGGAGATCCGCGTGGGCGAGTGGACGCGGGCGAACCCCGGTGTGCCGCCGAGGAAGGTGGTCCTGCCGGTGCCCTCGGCGTCCCGGTAGCCGAAGGCCGCGACCGGAGACAGGGCGAGGACGGTCCGGCAGCCCTCGTCGAGGGCGCTGACCTGCTTCATCATGATGACCGGGGCCGGGCGGCCGATGACCGTCTCGACCTCGCCGGCCGTCGTCAGCCGGCGCGGGGCGCCGGACGGGGGTGCTTGCCGCACGGGGGAGTCCTCTCGGCAGGGGGCGGACCGGACCGGCCCGCGACCCACCTCGGGCATGGCCCCGTTTCCGCAGGTCATGCCATTATTCTGAGCAATGACTCAGCTCTTCGCTACTCGCTTTCCGCGCCTGGGAGGGACCTCCGGATGCCGTCGGCCGAACGCCGTCTTCAGCCACGTCGCAAGCCTCGGCAGGTGCGCGCCGAGCTGACCCGCGAGCGCATCCTCACCGCCGCGGCTCACGTTTTCGCCGAGTACGGGTACGCCGCCGGCACCACGAACCGCATCGCCGAGCGGGCCCGTGTCTCGATCGGCTCGCTGTACCAGTACTTCCCGAACAAGGACGCGATCCTCGCCGAGCTGGCGGTGCGGCACATCGACCGCGGCATGTGGACGCAGGCCGACCGGCTCGACCTGTCCCCGGGGAGCCTGGAGGCGATGGTGCGGGCGCTGGTCCGCGACGCCGTCGACAACCACCGCGACGACCCCCAGTTGCTCCGGATCATGATGGAGGCGGCGCCGCTCTCACAGGAGTTGCTCGACACCATCGACCGGCACGGGCGAAAGCGCGTCGCCCAGGTACGGGACCTCCTGGCCCGGCACCCGGACGTCCGCGTACGGGACCTCGGCACCGCCGCCGAACTGATCGTGTTCACCGTGGAGACGAACACGCACAAGCTCATGGCCGACCCGCGGGCCGTCCCGGTGGAGATCTTCGAGGGGGAACTGGTGGACATGGTCACGCGCTATCTGCGCGGGGACCGGTGATCCGCGGCGCGACACCCCGCCCACCCGCCGCCTGGCCGCCGGACAACGGCCGGGCGCGGGCGACGCGTTGGGGTGCCTGCCAGGGGAGCGGGCGTCAGGGCCTCAGCACCCGGCGCGGAAGACGATCAGCAGGGAGTCGGTCTGGGTGACCGTGCCGTCGGTGGCCCAGATCTCCGCGGTGTACTCACCGGCAGGGGCGGGCGCGATCGAGAGCCCGACGAAGCCGTTGACGTGGTGGGGGTCGTTGGTGCCCGGGGGAATGGTGGTGCCGCCCACGCTGGACGAGCCGGGCGGCAGGTTCCGGACCCCGGTCGTGATCGGGGCCGACCAGGTCCCGGAGACCGGGGCCAGGGCGTAGGTGTTGGGGTGGCCGTACTGCGGGCTGACGCAGATCCGCTGGCCCTGTGCCTCCAGCGTCCACGTCGCCGTCGAGGCCGCGGACGGTGCGGCGTTGGCCAGGGTCAAGGTGAGTGCCGAGGTCAGACCCACGAGTAATCCGGCCGCACGGTTGCTGGTTCGCATCGATACCTCCTGATCTGACGCGCCGGGGCAGCGCGAAGGCGTCCGTCGGCCGGCACGGCCGGACGACGGCCATCACCGAGTCTCACTCGCCCAACGGCCACGGAACAAGGGGTAGTTGCACTTTCAATGACCGTGTCCTGAATGCGCCCGTCCGCCGCCCCGGGAGCCCCTCGCCGACGGGGACGCCCCCGCCGCGCGGCACCGCGCGGGCGGGGTGGCGGGCGGCGTGGTCAGGGGCCGGAGACCAGCCGGAGGTCGGTCTCGATGCCGCCGGCGCACTGCCGGAGGCGGGGCACCATGGCGCGCAGTTCGTCGAGGGTGCGGGTGCCCGTGCTGGCGGCGATGTTGGCGGCGGCGATGGGGACGTCGGAGCGGTCGCGCACGGGGACGGCGACCGCGCGCAGGCTCTGGTTCAGCTCCTGGTCGGCGACGCAGTAGCCCTCCTCCCGGGCCGCGGTGATGATCGCCCGGAGCTGTTCGGTGTCGCGGACGGTGTGGTCGGTGAGGGGCTGGAGGTCGACGCGCTCCAGGTAGGTCCCGAAGGCGTCCTCGTCCAGGCCCGCGAGCAGGACCCGGCCCATGGCCGTGGCGTACGCGGGGAAGCGGGAGCCGACGGGGATGGAGACGGTGATCATCCCCCGCACCGGCACCCGGGCGACGTGCACGACGTCGTCGCCGTCGAGCACCGAGAGCGCGGTCGTCTCGCGCACGTCGCGCATCAGGTCCGTCAGATGGGGCTCCGCGATCTGCGGGGTGGACAGGGCCCGCAGATAGGCGTGGCCCAGTTCGAGGGTCTTGGGTGTGAGGCCGAAGCGGCTGCCCTCGACGCGTACGTAACCGAGCCGGTGCAGGGTCAGCAGGGAGCGCCGGGCCGCCGCGCGGGACAGGTCGGCGGCCTTGGCCACGTCGCTGAGCGAACGGTAGGGGTGCTCGGCGTCGAAGACCTTGATCACCTCAAGTCCGCGCGCCAGCGACTGGACGAAGTCCGCGTCACCTGGACCGTCTTGGGGCTGTGTCATGCCGCATCTCCTGTTCCGGCGGTGTTGCGCTGCATCACTTTCCCATATCCGCGGGACCGGTCGGGGCCTGCGGACATGGAGAGTGTACGCATAGCGCACAGGTGTGCGTTCGTCTGGCGCACGACTGTTCAGATGTGTATGGTCCTCTCCAACGCACGTCGGGCCCGTCGACGCGGGTCCCCCTTCCCTGGAGGAACGGTGAAGTCCCCGATCATGCGAAGAAGAACAGCACTCGCCGGAGCAGCAGGACTGGCGCTCTCCCTCAGCGCGTGCGGCAGCGGCGGTTCCACGGCCGGCGGGGGCTCCCCCTCGTCGAAGAAGCCGGTGACCGTGCAGGCCGGGTTCATCCCGGTCATCGACGTCGCCGCGCTCTACCTGGGACAGCAGCAGGGCCTCTTCTCCGACCATGGCCTCAAGCTGGACATCAAGACCGGCCAGGGCGGCGCCGCGCTGGTGCCGCCGGTGGTCAGCGGGCAGTACCAGTTCGCGTTCAGCAACGTCGTCTCGGTCCTGGCCGCCCGCAGCAAGGGCCTGCCCCTGAAGATCATCGCCGCCGGCTCCAACTCGACCGGCGTGGACGGCAAGGACGTCACGATGATCCGCGTCCGCGAGGACAGCCCCATCAGGACCGCCGCCGACCTCGAAGGCAGGAAGGTCAGCGTCAACACCCTGAACAACCTGCTCCAGATGCTCGGCGAGGTCGCCGTCACCGCGGCCCGCGGCAACCCCGACAAGGTCAAGTTCGTCGAACTCCCCTTCCCCGACGCGGTCACCGCGCTGAAGAAGGGCGACATCGACGCCATGGTCACCGCCGAGCCGTTCGACACCATCGCCGCCCAGAACGGCACCCGGGTCATCGCCTCGCCCTACCTGGAGATGTCCGACGGCAGCCTGACCACCTCGGTCTACTTCACCTCCGAGGACCAGCTCAAGAAGAACCCCGGGCTGTTCACCCGGCTCAAGGCCGCCATCGACGCCTCACTGACCTACGCGAACGCCCACCCCGACGAGACCCGGGCGCAGCTCGCCTCCTTCATGACGATCGACCCGGCCGTCGCCAAGAAGGTCACCCTGCCGACGTTCTCGCCGCAGATCCCGGAGGCGTCCGTCGACGCGTTCGTGAAGGCCGCCGGCAAGTACGGCATCATCGACCGCCCCCTCGCCTACCACGACCTCGTCTGGTCGGGGACGGCCGGCTGACATGACGACCAGGCTCCGCAGCGATCTGGAGGCCGGCACCTCCCGCTGGGCCGTACGCAGGGCCGAATGGCGCTCCCTGGGCATCACCGACGAGGAGATGGCCCGGCCGAAGATCGCCATCGTCAACTCCTCGTCCGACCTGGCCGCCTGCTTCGCCCACCTCGACGGCATCGTGCCGGTGCTCAAGCAGGCCGTCCGCGACGCGGGCGGACTGCCCTTCGAGATACGCACCGTCGCCCCGTCCGACTTCGTCACCAGCGCCGGCGCGGGCGGCCGGTACGTCCTGCCCACCCGCGACCTCATCGTCAACGACATCGAGGTGGTCGTCGAGGGTGCCCTGCTCGACGGCATGGTCTGCCTCAGCTCCTGCGACAAGACCGGCCCCGCCCACATCATGGCGGGCGGCCGGCTCGACGTGCCCACCCTGCTCGTCGCCTGCGGCTACCAGCGCAGCGCCCTGCACGAGGACGGCGGCCCCGACATCGAGGACGTCTTCCTGCACGCCGGGCACACCGCCCTGGGTCGCACCTCCGCCGAGGACCTGCTCGCCATGTCCGAGAGCGCCATCCGGGGCCCCGGCGTCTGCGCCGGCATGGGCACCGCCAACACCATGCACATGGCCGCCGAGGCGCTCGGCATGACCCTGCCCGGCACCACCCCGACCCGGGCCAACGGCACGGTGATGTGGGAGGCCGTCCACGCGGCCGGCCGCCGCATCGTGGAGATGGTGCGCGAGGGGCTGACCGCCCGTACCGTGCTCACCCCGGCCGCGATCCGCAACGCCGTCACCGTGATGCTCGCCGTCGGCGGTTCGATCAACTCCGTCAAGCACCTCCAGGCCATCGCCGTGGAGGCCGGACTCGACGTGGACGTGTGGCGGACGTACGAGGAACTGGCCGACCGGGTCCCCGTTGTCACCGCCGTACGCCCCAACGGGCCCCACCTCATCGAGGAACTGGACGACGCGGGCGGCACCCGGGGGGTCCTGCGTACCCTCGCCCCGCTGCTCGACACCGGCACCGTCGGCGTCACCGGCCGCCCCCTCGCCGAGCTGATCGCCGAGGCGCCGGAACCGGACCCGACGTACGTCCGCCCTTTGCAGGAACCTTTCTCCACGCGGCCGTCCGTCGTCGTCCTCCGTGGCTCCCTCGCCGCGGACGGGGCGATCGTCAAACTGCCCGTCGACGAGGAACGCCCCCTGCGCTTCCGCGGCCCGGCCCGCTGCTACCCCTCCCGGGAAGCCGCCGTCGAGGGGCTCGCCGCCGGGGAGGTGCGCGAGGGCGAGGTCGTCGTCCTGCGCGGGATGGGACTGCACGGCGGACCCGGCATGGCCATGGCCTCCGCGTTCGTGTTCGCCCTCGACGGCGCCGGCCTCGGCGAGAAGGTCGCCGTGGTCACCGACGGCCAGCTCTCCGGCCTGGTCAACAAGGGCATCGTGGTCGGCGAGGTCGCGCCCGAGGCCGCCGTCGGCGGCCCGCTCGGCCGGGTCAGGGACGGTGACGTCATCACCATCGACCTCACCACCCGCACCGTCGACCTGGAGGTCGACCCGGACGTCCTCGCCGGCCGCGAGACCGCCCCGGCGGAGACCGTCCGGACGCCGGGCTGGCTCGCCGCGTACGACCGGACCGTCACCAGCCCCGCCTGCGGCGCCGTCCTGGCCCGCCCGGAGTGCGGCACCGCATGCGGGACCCCTGCCGGGCGCACCCCCGACCCCGACCCGGCCGCCGGGCCGAGCCTCGACCGCACCCCCGACCCCGACCCCGCCGCCGGACGGACCCCCGATCCGGCCGCCGGGCCCACCCCCGACCCCGACCCCGCCCCCGGGCGGACCCCCGCCCCCACCCCCGGAGGCGCCAGATGACCGCACTCGACACCGCCCCGCCGGGCCAGGCACCGCCCGTCACCACCCCGCGCCCGCGCGGGCGCCGGCCGCGCGTCGCCCCCTTCGTCGGGATCGCCGTCGCCGCGCTGATCGCCGAGATCGTCCCGCGCACCGGCGTGATCGCCGACGGCGTGCTGCCACCGCTCAGTTCCGTCGTCGCCGAACTCGTCAGCGAGGCCGGCGAGGCCACCCTGTGGCAGGCCCTCGGCCGCACCCTGCGCACCTGGGCCATCGGCCTCACCGCCGCCGTCGTCGCCGGGGTCGCCGCCGGACTCCTCATCGGACTCGTGCCCGTGCTCCGCGCGGTCACCGCCTCCACCGTCGAGTTCCTGCGGCCCATCCCCTCGGTGGCGCTCATCCCGGCGGTCATCCTCATCTTCGGCACCGACTTCGAGTCCGGCGTCGTCCTCATCGTCTACGCCGGCTTCTGGCAGGTGCTCGTCCAGGTCCTCTACGGCATCCAGGACGTCGACCCGGTCACCTACGACACCGCCCGCTCCTACCGCTTCGGGCTCCGCGCCCGCGTCCTGCACGTCGTCTGGCCCACCACGCTGCCCTTCGTCTTCACCGGGATCAGACTCGCCGCCTCGGTCGCCCTCGTCCTCGCCATCACCGGCGAACTCGTCATCGGCACCCCCGGCATCGGGCAGCTCATCTCCGTGGCGCAGAGCAGCGGCGCCACCACCCGGATGTTCGCCCTCGTCCTGCTCACCGGCCTCCTCGGGACGCTGGTCAACGTCGGCTTCCGGTACGCGGAGCGGGCCGCGCTCGGCTGGCACCCCTCCGTCCGGCGATCGGAGAACGCCCGATGAGCCTCCTGCGCCGCACCCTGCTCGCCCTCGGCCTGCCCGCCGCGCTCGTCGCCCTGTGGTGGGTGACCAGCGCCGGCAGCACCAGCTACTACTTCCCGCCGCTGCCGGAGATCCTCGACCAGTTCGGCCGCCTCTGGCTCTCCAGCCGGTTCACCGCCGACGTCGTCCCCAGCATGCTCCGGCTCCTCGCCGGGTTCACCGTCTCCGCCGTGCTCGGCGTGGCCCTGGGCGTCGCCCTCGGCCTCACCGACGCGCTGCGCCGCGGCGCCGAACCGGTCCTGGAGTTCGTCCGGGCCGTGCCGCCCACCGTGCTCGTCCCGGTCATCGCCATCGTCGCCGGCATCGGCGACGGCTCCAAGACGCTGGTCATCGTCTCCGGCTGCGTCTGGCCGGTCCTGCTGAACACCGTCGAGGGCGTCCGCGCCGCCGACGAGGTCATGGTCGACACCTGCCGCGTCTACGGCGTCCACGGCACCGCCCGGCTGCGCCATCTGGTGCTCCCCGCCGCCGCCCCGCAGATCGCGGCCGGACTGCGGCAGTCCCTGTCCATCGGGCTGATCCTCATGGTCATCGGCGAGATGTTCGCCGCGACCAACGGACTCGGCTTCAGCATCGTGCAGTTCCAGCGGACCTTCGCGATCCCCCAGATGTGGAGCGGCATCATCCTGCTCGGCCTCATCGGGTTCGTCCTGTCCGCGTTGTTCACCGTCGTCGAGAAGCGGGCCCTGCGCTGGTACCTGGGCCTGCGCGAGTCGCAGAGGAGGAACGGCTGATGACCGAGATGGTCACCGTCAAGGGCCTCAACAAGGTGTACGAGTCCACCGGCCGCCGCGTCGAGGCGATCGGCGACATCACCTTCGCCGTCGCCCGGGGCGAGTTCGCCTGCATCGTCGGCCCGTCCGGCGCGGGCAAGACCACCCTGCTCAAATGCCTCGCCGGACTCCTCGCCCCCACCGCGGGCGAGGTCCGGATCGACGGCACCCCCGTCACCGGGCCCCCGCCCGGCATGGCCGTCGTCTTCCAGGAGTACGGGCGCAGCCTCTTCCCCTGGAAGACCGTGCGGCAGAACATCGACCTGCCGCTGCGCCAGAAGAAACTGCCCCGGGACCGGCGCGAGAAGCTGGTCACCGAGTCCCTCGCGGCCGTCGGCCTCGCCGACGCCGGCGACTCCTACTCGTGGCAGCTCTCCGGCGGCATGCAGCAGCGCGTCGCCATCGCCCGCGCCATCGCGTACGAACCGCAGGTGCTGCTCATGGACGAGCCGTTCGCCGCCGTCGACGCGCAGACCCGCGCCGACCTCGAAGACCTCGTACGCTCCCTGTGGCGGTCCCTCGGCATCACCACCCTCTTCGTCACCCACGACATCGACGAGGCCGTCTACCTCGGCGAACGCGTCCTCGTCCTGTCGGCCTCGCCCACCCACGTCCTCGACGACGTACGCATCGGCCTGCCCGCCGACCGCGACCAGGTCACCAGCCGCTCCACCCCCGAGTTCGCGGCCCTGCGCGCCCGGGTCCACCGCGGCATCCAGGACGCCAAGGCCGGCCGCCGCGGCACGGGAGCCGCCGCATGAGCGCCCACACGGACGAAGGCTCCGGCACCCCCGTCCTGCTCTCCGCCTCGCTCGGCACCACCGCGGCGATGTGGGCACCCCAGCGCGAACGCCTGCGCGACGAGTACCGCGTGATCGCCTACGACCACCGAGGCCACGGCGACTCCCCGGCGCCGCCCGGACCGTACCGGCTCGCCGGCCTCGTCGACGACGCCCTGGCCCTGCTCGACACCCTGGGCATCGACTCCGCCCACGTCGTCGGCGTCAGCCTCGGCGGCACCGTCGGACTCGCGCTGGCCGCCGGCCACCCCGACCGGGTGCGCAGCCTCGTCACCGTCAACTCGCCCGTCGTCGCCGACGACCCGGAGTTCTGGCGCGACCGCGCCGCCGCCGTCCGCGCCCAGGGCATGACCGTCGCCACCGGCGGCCTGCTCGGCCGCTGGTACGCGCCCGAGGCCGCCGCCGCGCCCACCGCGCTGATGACGGAGACCGTCGCCGGCGTCGGACGGCTCGACCCCGAGGGGTACGCCGCCTGCTGCGAGGCCATCGCCGGCATCGACCTGCGCGAACGGCTCGCCGACGTCCGCTGCCCCGTCCTCGCCGTCAACGGCCTGGCCGACGCCGTCGTCCCCGCCCACCACGCCCACACCATCGCCGCCCGCGTGCCCGGCGCCCGCCACCTCGCCCTGCCCGGCGCCGGACACCTGCTCACCCAGGAAATCCCCGACCGGCTGCACACCCTGCTCACCGAGCACTGGACCGGGCCGGACCAGGACCCGGCAGCCACCGGGCCGACCCACCGAGAGGACGTCACGTGACCGCCTACGTCACCGAACCCACCCGCAGGACCCCGGTGCTGGGCGAATGGGAGGTCGTCGTCCTCGGCGGCGGCCCCGCCGGACTCGCCGCCGCCACCGCCGCCGCCCGCGCCGGACGCACCACCCTGCTCGTGGAGAAGAGCGGCTACCTCGGCGGCGCCGGGACCGGCGGCGGACTCTCCACCTTCTGCGGCATGTACTCCAACGTCCACGGCGAACACGTCCTGACCGTGCGCGGCCACGCCACCGAACTGCTCGAACGCATCGACCGGCTCGGCGGACTGCGCGCCCCCCACCTCTCCTTCGGCGACCGCATCCAGGCCCAGGCGTACGACATCCCCGCCTACCGCAGCGCCGCCGACGACCAGGTGCTCTCCTCCGGGGCCCAACTCCTCTACCACGCCTTCGCGGTCGGCGCCGTCACCGGCGAGACCACCGTGGACGGGATCGTCGTCGAGTCCAAGTCCGGCCGCGGCGTCCTGCGCGCCGGGATGGTCATCGACTGCTCCGGCGACGGCGACCTCCTCGCCTGGACCGGCACCGCCCACGAGAAGGCCGACCCGCACGGCACCATGCTCTACCCGTCCACCATGTTCCGCATCAACGCCGTGGACGACGAGCGCGCCGGGCCCGCCTGGAAGATCCTGCCCCGCCTCATGGACGAGGCCGTCGCCGCGGGCAGGCCCCGCTTCCCCCGCCGCGGCGCCATCGTCCGCCCCCAGCGCGACGCCATCGAGTGGCGGGCCAACGCCACCCAACTGCGCAACCCGGACGGCAGCGCCGTGGACGGCACCGACGTCTGGCAGCTCACCCACGGAGAGGTCCAGGGCCGCGCCCAGGCCCAGGAGGTCTTCGGCTTCATCCGGGAGAACCTCCCCGGCTTCGAAGGCGCCTACATCGTCGACATCGGCCCCGAGATCGGCATCCGGGAGACCCGCCGCCTGATCGGGCGGTACCTGCTCACCGAGGAGGACGTCCGCTCCTGCGCCCGCTTCGAGGACTCCATCGGCCTCAACGGCTGGCCCGTGGAGGCCCACGTCGACGGAGACCTCGACATCCGCTGGCCCTACGGCGACGACCCGGTCGGCTACAACCAACTGCCCTACCGCATGCTCGTCCCCTCCGAAGGCCCCGGGAACCTGCTCGTCGCCGGACGGTGCGCCTCGATGACCCACGACGGCCAGTCCGCCGCCCGGGTCGCCGGCCCCTGCTTCGCCATGGGCCAGGCCGCCGGCACCGCCGCCCACCTCGCCCTCAAGGACCGCGTGAGCGCCGCCGACGTCGACGTCACGGCCCTGCGCGCCGAACTCGAAGCGGAAGGAGCGTGTCTGACGCTGTGAGGACGACATGCAACTGAGCCCCGCCGACGAACGCATGCTGGCCGGCGACCACGGCCCCGCCGTCGCCGCCGCCCTCGACCTGCTCGTACGCTACGGCGACCTGATGGGCGCCGAACGGCTCGTCGACACCGACAACGTGTGCGGCGCCAACATCTTCGGACCGCGCCACGCCCGCGTCCTGGGCACCACCGACCCGGCCGCGCTCTTCTCCCGCTTCTCGCTCGACCTGGACGCCACGGTGGACGTCCCCCCGTTCCGCGCCCACAGTTGCCAGCTCATCGGGCCCCGGGACCGGGACCGGTGGGACCTCCAGGGCATCACCCCGGACGACGCCGCCGCCATGGACGACAGCGAGCGCTACCTCGCCGAGAAGGGCGTCGACCTGCTCTCCACCTGCACGCCCTACCAGGTGGGCAACGTCCCCCGGTACGGCGAGCACTGCGCCTGGATGGAGTCCTCCGCCGTCGTCTACATCAACTCGGTCCTCGGGGCCCGCACCAACACCGAGGGCCGCGAGTCCTCGGCCGCCTCCATGCTCACCGGCCGCACCCCGTACTGCGGTTACCACCTGGACGCGCACCGCCGCGCCACGCACCTCGTCGACGTCCGGCACCCGGTGCGCACCACCGAGGACTGGAACGTCCTCGGCTACTGGGTGGGCCGCCAGGTGCAGGACGCCGTCCCCGTCCTCACCGGGCCGGGGCTGACCGGCGCGACCGGGGTGCCGACCCCGGTGCAGCTCAAGCAGTTCGGCGCCGCCGCGGCCTCCTCCGGCGACGTCGAGATGTTCCACCTGCCCGGGGTCACCCCCGAGGCCAGGACGGTGCCGGAGGCGCTGGGCGGCCGGGAACCCGCCGCCGTCTCCGTCTACGACGCCGGGGCACGCGCCGCCACCGTCGCCTCGCTCTGCCGCACGGCCACCGACCGCGACGTCGACTTCGTCATGATCGGCTGCCCGCACGCGTCGCTGGAGCAGGTACGCGAGGTCGCCCGGCTGCTGGAGGGCCGCCGCCTCGCCGACTCCACCGCCCTGTGGGTCTTCACCCCCCGCGCGCTGCGCACGGTCGCCGAACGCAGCGGCTACGTCGCCGCCATCGAGAAGGCCGGCGCCCGCGTCCTGTCCGACACCTGCCCCGCGATCGGGCAGTTCCTGCCCCCGGGCACCCGCGTCTTCGCCACCGACTCCGCCAAGCAGGCCCACTACCTGCCCGCGATCATGGGCGTCCAGGGCTGGTTCGGTTCCGTGCGGACCTGTGTCACCGCCGCACTCGACGGGCGGTGGCCCGATGCCTGAGCTGCTGCGGGGACGGGGGGTCGTCGCCGGCCGGGCGAGCGGACCGGCGCTGGTCTGCACGGCACCCGTCTCCGGCTGGGGCGGCATCGACCCGGCGACCGGCACCATCGTGGAGAACGGCCACCCCCAGCACGGCCGGAGCGTCGCCGGTACGGTCCTCGTCGTGCCCGGCGCCAAGGGCTCGTCCGGCTGGTCGGGCCAGTTCCACCTGGCCAAACTCCTGGGCACGGCACCCCTGGCCATCGTGTTCGGCCACATGAACAGCAAACTGGCCCTCGGGCTCGCCGTCCTGCGCGTCCCGGCGGTGACCGGCCTGGCCACCGCCGGGGCGATCCGCACGGGGGACGGGCTGGAGGTGGACGGCACCGCCGGCACCGTACTGATCCGAAGGGAAGGCTGACCATGGACACGCTGCGCATCGACGGACGGGTGGTCCTGGTGACCGGCGCCGCCGCGGGCATCGGCCACGAGATCGCCCGCGCCTGCGCGGCCGAGGGCGCCGTCGTCCACCTCGCCGACGTGGCGGACACGGTCCACGAGGCGGCGGCGGGAATGACCGGCCTCCGGGCGGCCGTCGCCCACGTGTGCGACGTGACCGACCCGGAGGCGGTGCGCCGCCTCGTCGACGACGTGATCGCCGCCTCCGGCCGCCTCGACGTGGCCTACCTCAACGCGGGCGTCAACGGCGTCCCCTCGCCGCTCCAGCCCGGCGGCGCCATCGACGACCTGCCCTTCGCGGACTGGCGCCGGGTCCTCGACGTCAACCTCGACGGCCTCTTCCACTGCCTCCAGCGGTGCGCCGGGGTCATGAAGGCCCAGCGGTCCGGCAGCATCGTCGTCACCGCCTCCACGGCGGGCCTGCGCGCGGAGCCCCGCGTCAGCTACCCGTACGTGGTCTCCAAGGCCGCGGTCCTGGGCCTCGTCCGCCAAGCCGCCCTGGAACTCGCCCGGTTCGGCGTCCGCGTCAACGCCCTCGCGCCGGGCCCCGTGGTCACCGGCATCGGCGGCCCCGGCCCGCGCCCCGCCGCCGCCGTCGCCGCCTGGGAGGACTCCGTGCCGATGCGCCGCTGGGGCACGCCGGCCGACCTCACCGGACTGGCGCTCCTCCTCGCCTCGGACGCGTCGGGCTGGATGACCGGCGGCACCTACGTCGCCGACGGCGGCGCCACCGCCCTGACCCAGGTCCTCAGCGACACCCTGCCGGGGCCGGACGAGGGATGATCCCGCCCGGGGAGCCCCCTCCGGTTCCCCGCCTCGGCGGACCTGCCGGCGGCCTCGCGCCATCCCCGGAACCGTGCGCCGTGCCCTCACGGGCTCACCGAGTGGCGGCTCGCCAGAAGCCGGACCCCGGTCACGTACCCGATATCCGACTCCGGCGGGCCGCGGCGGGCTGCGGCGGGCAGGGCACGCCGGCCGGCGCGGTCGCGGCCCGGCCCTGTGCCCGTGTGCGCGGGTTCAGCCGGTGGGAATCCCGGCGCGGTTCCTTCTCCGGCGGGCGTGGATCTCGCACAGCGACACCGCGATGGCCGCGAGGACGAGGGGGAAGGCGATGGCGTCGGCTATCCGGGTGACGCCGAAGGCACGCAGGAGGCCGGCGCCGAGCGCGATCAGGACGAGGGACAGGGGGAGGTATCCGCGCCACGCGGGAAGGTGCCGCATCCGGGCGACGGTGAGCGAGCACCAGAGCGTGAGGCAGAAGACCGTGATGCCCACGGCGGCGATGGCGATCGGCATGAGGAGAACGTTCTCCGTAGGGAGTGGGGGCGTTCCGTTCGAGAGCGGGGCCCGTGCGGCGCGGGAGGGACGGTGCCCGGCGGAGCGTCTGCGCGGGGGCACCATCCTAGAGGCGGCGGCGTGGTGAGGATCTTCCGTCGGGCGGGGAGCCCCGGGGTCCGCCCGGCCCTCCCCGGGCTCGACGCCGCTCGGCTCCTTGCCTCATAGGCAAGCGCCTTGCCTCCATGGTAATGGCCTGTCTATACCTGGTCGCAGCACATTCTGCCGACACCGGCAGGTGCTCGTCTCCGTGGGACATGACCGCCCGACCCGTGGGGACGCGGGGCGACGCGGGAACGGAGAAGGGGATGCGACCACTGTGACGGCCGGCAAAGGCGGAGTCCCGGGTATCAAGCGGGACGTGCCCACGGCGATCCACGTCCAGATCTCGGAGCACATCCGGCTGCGGATCGCCGCCGGTGAGTGGCCGCCGCACTACCGTCTCAAGAGCGAGCCGGAGCTGGCCCAGGAGTTCGGTGTCAGCCGTGGCACCCTGCGCAGGGCGCTGACCACGCTCATCGAGGAGGGTCTGCTGCGGCAGGTGCGGGGCCGGGGCACCTTCGTGACCTCGACGACGATCGAGCCCGCCATCGCCCAGAAGCTGAGCACCCTCTCCGAGGACTTCGCCGACCAGGGTGTGGTGACCACGACCACGGTGCGCGAGTGCGCGCTGATCGCGCCGCCCAAGCCGGTCGCCGCCCTGCTGGACGTGGCCCCCGGTACCCGGGTCCTGCGTCTGGTCCGGGTCCGCCGTACCGAGCAGGGGCCGGTGGCCCTGCTCTTCAACTTCGTCCGCACCGACCTGGCGCCGGGCATCGAGGAGGTCGACTTCACCTCCTCCAGCCTCTTCGGCGTCCTGGAGGGCACCTACGGACTGAAGATCGCCACGGCCCGCCGCACCTTCGGCGCCGAGGCCGCCGGCGCCGACGTCGCCGACTCCCTCGACCTCGCCGAAGGCGCCCCGGTGCAGTACCTCCAGCAGGTCACCTACCTCGCCGACGACCGCCCGGTCGAGTACTCCGACGTCTGGATCCACAGCGGGCGGCTCGGGGTCACGCCCCTCCTGCTGCGCCGCTGAGGAGGCGAAGCCGGGCCGGGGCACCGGACCTGGACGACACCTTCCGATCCGGCCGTCAGCGGTCCCGGCGGGCGTTGAGGCGGGCGGCCTGGCGGGTCAGGTGGTCGCGTTCGGCCAGGTTGGGGGCGAGGCGGGCCGCCTCGGCGTAGAGCCGGGCCGCCGTCGCCGGGTCGCCGTCGCGCTCGTGGAGGTACGCCGCGACCGCGGTGTGCCGGGGCACGGAGTCGTCCAGTGCCGCGAGTGCCGCCAGGCCGGCGCGCGGTCCGTCGGCCTCCCCGACGGCGACGGCGCGGTTGAGGCGGACGACGGGGCTGTCGGTGAGGCGGGTCAGCTCGTCGTACCACTCGACGATCTGCGCCCAGTCGGTCTCCTCGGCGGTGGGCGCGTCGGCGTGGAGGGCCGCGATGGCGGCCTGGGCCTGGAACTCGCCCAGTCGGTCGCGGGCGAGGGCCGCCTGGAGGATCTCCACGCCCTCGGCGATCAAGGCGGTGTCCCACCGGCCGCGGTCCTGTTCGGCGAGGGGCACGAGGCTGCCGTCGGGCGCGGTCCGGCCGGCCCGCCGGGCGTGGTGGAGCAGCATCAGGGCGAGCAGCCCCGCCACCTCGGGGTGATCGGACACCGCCGCGAGCTGCCGGGTGAGCCGGATCGCCTCGGCGGCGAGGTCGACGTCGCCGGAGTAGCCCTCGTTGAAGACCAGGTAGAGGACGCGCAGCACGGTGGCGACGTCGCCGGGGCGGTCGAACCGTACGCCCGAGACGGTCCGCTTGGCGCGGCTGACCCGCTGCGCCATGGTCGCCTCGGGCACGAGGTAGGCGCGGGCGATCTGGCGGGTGGTGAGCCCGCCCACGGCGCGCAGCGTGAGCGCGACCGCGGACGACGGCGTCAGCGACGGGTGGGCGCAGAGGAAGTAGAGCCGCAGCGTGTCGTCCACCGAGGGCGCGGGCCCCGGCGCCGGCTCCTCCTCGACGAGGTCCTCGCGGCGGCGCCGGGCGGCGTCCGCCCGGGTCGCGTCGAGGAACCGGCGCCAGGCGACGGTGACCAGCCACCCCTTCGGGTCCCGCGGCGGGTCGGCCGGCCAGACGCGGACGGCCTCGACCAACGCGTCCTGCACGGCGTCCTCGGCCGCCGCGAAGCCGGCTCCGCGGCGGACGAGGATCGTGAGCACGCTCGGGGTGAGGCTCCGGAGCAGGGCCTCGTCCATCGGTGCCGTCACTCGGTGACGGTGGGCGGCGCGGTCAGGAACGGGCGCACCTCCAGCCACTCGTGGATCGGCTTGCCACCCGCTCCGGGGGCGGCGGACAACTCCCCGGCCAGTTCGACGGCGCGCTCGTAACCGTCGACGTCGATCACCATCCAGCCGGCGATGAGGTCCTTGGTCTCCGCGAACGGGCCGTCGGTGACCGGCGGGCGCCCCTCGCCGTCGTACCGGACCCAGGCGCCCTCGGGGGCGAGGGCCTGGCCGTCGACGAACTCGCCGGTCCTCTCCAGCCGGTCCGCGAAGTCGTTCATGTACCGCACGTGGGCCGTGATCTCCTCCGGCGCCCACCGGTCCATCGGCACGTCGTTGACCGCGGCCGGAGCGCCCCGGTAGTGCTTGAGCAGCAGGTACTTCGCCATCGTCGCTCTCCTCGGTGCTGGTGCGGCCATTGTGGCCACGCTCACCCCGGGGACGGAGCCACGCCCGGCTCCTCGACATCCCCGGCCCAACTTTTTTCCCACGTTCGCGTGAGCGCCGGCCGGCCCGGAGGAACACGTGCCGGGCCCACGGGCCCCGACGGCGCCGAGGGGGCGTGCCCCCGCCGCCGCCCGCACGGTGCGGCCCCGCCCCGTGGGTACCCTCCGGCCTTCGTACGATGAGGTGTTCTGACACGCGCGGACGGAGGGGGCCGTTGATGCTGGCTGCTGTCGCCGACTCGCCCGGCCGGCTCGCCGAGGTCCTGGCCGTCCGGGAGGTCGACGGTCCCGGGGCTCCCGGCGCCGGTGAGGTGGTGGTGCGGATGCTCGCGTCGACCGTCAACCCCTCCGACGCGGTCACCGTCTCGGGGGCGTACGGGTCACGGACGTCGTTCCCCTTCATCCCGGGGTTCGAGGGCGTCGGCGTGATCGACTCCGTCGGTCCGGGGGTGCCCGCCGACGCGGTGGGCCGGCGTGTGCTGCCGCTCGGGTCGGCGGGGAACTGGCAGCGGTACAAACGGCTCGGGTACTCCTGGTGCGTCCCGGTACCGGACGACCTTCCCGACGAGGTCGCCTGCTTCGCCTACATCAACCCGCTGACGGCCACGCTGATGGTCGAACGGTTCTGCCCGCCCGGCGCGCGGAACGTCGTGGTCACGGCCGCCACGTCGGCCATCGGCGGGCACTTGGCGGAACTGCTCACCGACCGGGGCGTCACGCCGGTCGGCGTCGTCCGGGGAACGCCGGGGCGGGCCGTGGCCGATCCGGCCCGGTGGCGCAAGGTGGTCCGCACGGACGACGGCGGATGGCGCGACCGGCTGCGGGCTGCCGTCGGACCGCGGGGTGCCGAGGTCGCCCTCGACTGCGTCGGCGGCGAAACGGGCGGCGCCGTCTACACGCAGACGGCGGCCGACGGTACGTTCGTCCACTACGGCCTGCTGTCCGGAACGCCGCTCCCGGTGGAACGCCCGAGCGGTCGCGGCGGCGCCCGGGTGGAGTTCTTCCGCCTGCGCGACACCGTGCACGGCGACGGGGGACGGGACGGGGAACAAGACGGGGAACAAGACGGGGAACGCGACGGGGGACAGGGCCTGTCCGCACTCTTCGCACCCGTCTTCGCGAACCTGCGTCGCGGGCGGCTGCGCACGGCCGTGGGGGTCCGCGTCGGGCTCACCGGACTCGCCGACCACCTCAGGAACCCGGCGCCCGGCCCTCCGGGCAAGATCCTCGTCGACGTGCGGAGGTGACCGCCCCGCACCACCTGATCGGCCGCGGTGCCGCCTCCGGGGCCGCCACGGGCACCGTCCCCTCCTCCGGAGCCGGCCGCCCGGCCGAGCCGACCCGGGCCATCCGTCCTCGACCCCCGGCCGCAGGGGCGCTCGCGGGGTCCGAGGTGGCACAGTGGCGGCATGTGCGGCCGTTACGCATCCACCCGTGGCCCTCAGGACCTGACCAGCCTCTTCGACGTGACCGAATGGCACCCCGAGGAGGAACTGTCCCCGAGCTGGAACGTCGCACCCACCGACCCGGTGTACGCCGTCCTGGAACGGCCCGCCCGCGACGACACCGACCGGGTGCGCCGTGAGCTGCGCGCGCTGCGGTGGGGGCTGGTGCCCTCCTGGGCGAAGGACCCCAGGGGCGGCGCGCGGATGATCAACGCGCGGGTCGAGACCGTCCACGAGAAGCCCGCGTACCGCCGTGCCTTCGCCAAGCGCCGCTGCCTGCTGCCCGCCGACGGCTTCTACGAATGGGACCCCGTCAAGGACGAGGCGACGGGCCGGACCCGCAAGCAGCCGTACTTCATCCACCCCGACGACGGCCAGGTCATGGCCCTCGCGGGCCTGTACGAGTACTGGCGCGACCCGGAGGTCGAGGACGACGGCGATCCGGCCGCCTGGCTGATGACCTGCACCATCATCACCACCGATGCCACCGACGAGGCCGGCCGCGTCCACCCCCGCATGCCGCTGGCCCTCGCCCCCGACCACTACGACGCCTGGCTCGACCCCCGCCACCAGGACACCGACGAGCTGCGCGCCCTGCTCATCCGGCCCGCGGGCGGGCGGCTCACCGCCCGGCCCGTCTCCACGGCCGTGAACAGCGTCCGCGACAACGGCCCCCACCTCCTCGACCCCGCCACCTGACCGACGGCCCGGCCGGCCCGCCCTCGTGCGCGGCGGAAGCCCTCCACGGTCAACCGGACGGTCATCCCCGCACCTCCGCGACGGCGCTCCGTATCTCGTCGAGGGTCTGCCGGGCGATGTCGCCGAAGTCCTCGGTGCCGGCCGGGTCGCTCCACCGCTCGTAGGCGGCCTTCAGGGCCAGGCCGCCCAGCTCCGCCGTCACCCGGGCGGCGAGGCCGGGAACGCCCCGGCCGGCTATCGCCCGGCCCATCGCGGCGGTGAGGCCCGCTTCCTTCAGGGCCTCGCGTTCCCTGAGGTCGGGGTGGGCCTCGATCACCGCTCGCCGGCGGAGGGTGAACGGGCGGCGGTCGGCTGTGAAGACGTCCCGCCCGAGCGCGTCGAGCCCGTACTCCACCGCGTCGAGGGGACCCGCCTGCGCGGGCGCGGCGGCGATGGCGGCCACGAGCGGCCCGGCCGGCGCGTCCTCGGCGAAGAGCACCCCGCGCTTGTCCTGGAAGTGCCGGAAGAAGGTGCTCTTGGCGAGCCCGGCGCGTCGCGCGATGTCGAGCACGGTCGTCTCCTCGTAGCCCCGCTCGGCGAAGAGTTCGAGGGCGGCGTCGGCGAGACGTTGCCGTGCGTGGGGTTCCCAGCGAGCCATGTGCCCACCTTACGGGACTTGGTCTCATCACCCTGTACGGTGACAGGACCAAGTCCCCTCACTGATCGTGGAGGCACGTCATGAGCCGAGCCGTCATGTACGAGACGTTCGGAGGACCGGAGGTCCTGGAGGTGCGCGAGGTCCCGGAGCCGCACGCGGGAGCGGGCGAGGTCCGGGTGCGGGTCGCCGCCGTCGGCCTCAACCCCATGGACTGGGTGCTGTCCTCCCGGCCGGAGATGGCGGAGCGGTTCGGTGTCACCCTGCCCTCCGGCTTCGCCGCCGACTTCGCCGGCACGGTGGACGAGGTCGGCGAGGGGGTCTCCGGCTTCGCCGTGGGCGACCGGGTCCACGGATCGGCGACGGGACGGGCCGCCGCGGACTTCGTGGTGATCGCCCCTGACAGCGCGCGCACCCTGCTCCGCACCCCGGCGGAGATCGACGACCGGGTCGCCAGCACGCTCCCGGTGGCCGGGCTGACCGCCGCGGCGGCGCTCGCGGCGATCGGCGTACGGGCCGGTGACACCGTCCTCATCGGCGGCGCGGCGGGCGGCGTCGGCGTCTTCGCCGTCCAGCTCGCCCGGCTCGCCGGTGCCCGCGTGATCGGCACCGCCTCCGAGGGCACCTTCGACTTCCTCCGGCGCCTGGGCGCCGACCCCGTCGCCTACGGACCCGGTCTGGAGGAGCGCGTCCGCGCGATGGCGCCCGAAGGCGTCAGCGGGGCGGCCGACCTGCACGGCACCGAGACGGTCGAGGCGGCCCTCGCGCTCGGCGTCCCGCCGGAGCGGATCTCCACCATCGCCGCGGGCCCCGGCCAGGCCGGGGGAGTGCGCGCCACCGGAGGCTTCGACGCGGACCCGCGGGACCTGGAGCGGATCTCCGAGGCCGTCGTCGCCGGAGAGATCACCGTGCCGATCCACGCCACCTACCCCGTGGAGGAGATCCGGGAAGCCGTGCGGGTGCAGGCGGACCGTCACGTCCACGGGAAGATCGTGGTCGATCTCTGAAGCCCGCGTCACGCGGGGCGGGCGCCGGGACCCGGCGCCCGAGCGGGGACCCGTCGGCCGGCGGGCCCCGGCCGGCCCTCGCCGGTCCGGCCTCAGGACGTCGCGGTGACGGAGTGGGGCTGTGCCCGCGCCGCGGCCTCGGCGGCCAGCCGCCGGCGGCGCGTGGCCGGTCCGAAGAGGGCGAGGACGATGGCGCCGACCGTCCACGTACCGGCGATGAACATGAAGACCGCCTTGTAACCGACGCCGTTGTAGATACCGGCGATCATCAGCGGGCCCACCGCGTTCGACAGGCGCCCCAGACCGTAGGCGATGCTGGTGCCCAGCGAGCGGCCGTTGGTGTTGAACAGCTCGGGGGAGTACGCGTACGCCAGGGCCGTGTAGCCGCGCTCGAAGAGGTTGACGAGGAACCCGAAGACGACGATGAGCACCGGGGTGAACGTCAGCCCGTACATCAGGCCGGACGCGGCGATGACCAGCCCGAAGACCACCAGGCACCACTTGCGCTCGAAGCGGTCGGTCACCATCGCCGCGAGGAAGGAGCCGAGCGGCGCCCCGACCGTCGTCAGGGCGACGTAGAAGATCGAGTCCTCCACGCTGACGCCCTCGGCGGCCAGCAGGGTCGGAGCCCAACTGGAGTAGCCGAAGAAGCCGATCGTCTGCGTCACCCACAGGACCGACAGCAGGAGCGTCGGGTAGAGGAACTTCTTGTCCCTGAGCATCCCCAGACCCGGCTTGACCACCGGGCCCTGCGGCTTGGGCTCCTGCGCCGCGGGCAGCTCACCGAACTCGGACGCCGCGCTCGCCTCGATGCGCGAGAGGACCGCCTCGGCCTCCTCGTGGCGGCCACGGGACTCCAGCCACTGCGGGGACTCCTCCAGCTTGCGCACGAAGAACAGGAAGAGCACGCCGAGCGAACCCCACAGGTAGACCAGGCGCCAGGACCAGTCGGACATCGGCACCACGGCGGAGGCGATGAGGTTGGTGGCGGGGGTGCCGCAGATGCCGATGACGATGGCGTACGCCTGGTACTTCCCGCGCTTGGCGCTGGGGAACAGCTCACTGATGTAGACGACGGCGACGACGGTCATCGCCGACAGACCCGCCGAGGTCAGCACCCGGAAGACGCCGAGGGACCAGATGTCCCAGGCGAAGACGCAGGCGAACGACCACACGGTGAACCACAGCGTGGTCACGGTCAGGGTCCGTTTGCGTCCCATCCGGTCGGCCAGCCCGCCGGCCACGATGGCGCCGATGAACATGCCCACGAAGGACGAGGACGTCACGTAGGCGATGTGGTTGACCTCGGCACCCCACTGCTCGCGCACCACCGGGGCGGTGATGGCGAAGGTGTTGATGTCCGCGAACTCGAAGAAGTACGCGAACGCCACCGCGACGAGGGTGGTCTTGTGGAACTTGGAGATCGGCAACCGGTCGAGCCGGTTCGCCGCGTTGATGGTGCGGATGTGCTGCACTGCACGCTCCTGAGAGGGGGGACCCGGCGCCGTCGCCGGGCCGGGGTGACGTCAGCGGGCCTCTTCGGGCCAGTAGAGACGCAGGGGGTTGTCGACGAGCAGGGCCTGCTGCCGGGCCGGCGTGGTCGCCACGTGCGGGATGTGGTCGACGAGCAGACCGTCGTCGGGCATGTGGTCCCTGAGGTTCGGGTGGGGCCAGTCGGTGCCCCACAGGACCCGGTCGGTGAACTCCTCGACGACCGTGCGGGCGAACGGCACGACGTCCCGGTAGGCGTGCCGCTCCCCGTCGAGGGCGGGCGGGCCGGTCACCGTCAGGCGCTCCGGGCAGGAGACCTTGACCCAGACGTCGTTGGCCTCCACGAAGCGCAGGAAACGCGCGAACTCGGGGCCGTCCGGGCTGCGGGTGACGTCGGGGCGCCCCATGTGGTCGATGACGAGGGGGACGGGCAGGGAGGCGAAGAACGTCTCCAGACCGGGCAGGTCCGCCGCCTCGAAGTACAGGACGACATGCCAGCCCAGCGGCGCGATGCGGCGGGCGATGGCCTCCAGCGCCTCGGTGGGCGCCGCGTCGACCAGGCGCTTGACGAAGTTGAAGCGCACGCCGCGCACGCCGGCCTCGTGCAGGCGCCGCAGTTCCCCGTCGCCGACGTCGGGACGGACGGTCGCCACCCCGCGCGCCCGCCGGCCGGCGCTCAGCAGGGCGTCCACCAGGGCGCTGTTGTCGGCCCCGTGGCAGGTGGCCTGCACGATGACGTTGCGGTCGAAGCCGAGGTGGTCGCGCAGGGCGAACAGGTCGTGCCGGGAGGCGTCCACGGGCGTGTACTTGCGCTCGGGGGCGAAGGGGAACTCGGCGCCGGGGCCGAACACGTGGCAGTGGGCGTCGACGGCCCCCGGCGGCGGGACGAACCGGGGCGTGCTCGGGCCGCGGTACCAGTCGAGCCAGCCGGGGGTGACCGTGAAAGCCGGGTCGTTCATGGGGAGGTGCTCCTCGGGACGTCAGTCGACATAGGTCAGGCCCAGCTCGGCCAGGGGGCCGCGCATCGCGTACAGGTCGAGGCCCAGCTCACCGGCGCGGAACCGGGCCCGCTTGCCCTCTTCGGCGGCCTCACGCCTGGCGGCGGCCTCGGCGACCTCGGCGGCCCGCGCGGCCGGGACGACCACCACGCCGTCGGCGTCGGCGACGACCACGTCACCGGGGTTGACCAGCGCGTTGGCGACGACGACGGGGACGTTGACCGAGCCGAGGGTGGCCTTGACGGTGCCCTTGGCGCTGATGGCGCGGGAGAAGACGGGGAAGTCCATCCGGCGCAGGTCGTCCACGTCGCGGCAGCCGCCGTCGATGACCAGGCCCCGGGCGCCGCGGGCGCGCAGCGAGGTGGCGAGCAGCTCGCCGAAGAAGCCGTCCTCGCTCTCGGTGGTGCAGCCGGCGATCACGACGTCGCCCTCCCGCACCTGCTCGGCGGCGACGTGCAGCATCCAGTTGTCGCCGGGCTGAAGCAGCACGGTCACGGCGGTGCCGCAGAGCTTCGCGCCCTCGTAGACGGGCCGGATGTAGGGGCGCATCAGGCCGAGGCGGCCCATGGCCTCGTGCACGGTGGCGACCCCGAACTCCGACAGGGCCTCGACGGCGGCGCGGTCGGCGCGTTCGATGGTCCGGTGGACGACTCCGAGGTGGTGCATGGTGAGGCTCCTTGTTCTTGTCGTTCTTGTCGTTCTTATCGTTCTTAACGTTCTTGGCTTTTTTGTCGTTCTTGGCGTTCTTGGCGGGACGGGAGCGGCCGGGGGCGGGGGAAGACCGGCGGGGCGCCCGCCTTCCCCCGCGTCGCGGGTGGGGCTCAGCGGCCCTGGGCGGTCAGGCGGGCGTCCAGGAGCGGGAAGACCCGCCGGGCGTTGCCCTCCTGGAGGGCCGACAGGTCCTCGGCGGACAGGCCCGCGTTCTTGACGTAGCGGTAGGTGTCGTCGAAGTAGTGACCGGTGCGCGGGTCGACGCCGCGGACGGCACCGATCATCTCCGAGGCGAACAGGAGGTTGTCGAGGGGGATCACGTCCAGCAGCAGGTCGATGCCCGGCTGGTGGTAGACACAGGTGTCGAAGAAGACGTTGCGCAGCAGCGACTCCTCCGGGTCGGGCCGGTCGAGCATCTGCGCCAGACCCCGGAAGCGGCCCCAGTGGTACGGCACCGCGCCGCCGCCGTGCGGGATGATCAGGCGCAGCTCGGGGAAGTCGGCGAACAGGTCCCCGGCCATGAGCTGCATGAAGGCGGTCGTGTCGGCGTTGAGGTAGTGCGCCCCGGTGGTGTGGAAGGCCGGGTTGCAGCTCGTGGAGACGTGCACCACGGCCGGTACGTCCAGCTCGACGAGCTTCTCCCAGACCGGGTACCACGAGCGGTCGGTCAGCGGGGGAGCGGTCCAGTGGCCGCCGCTGGGGTCCGGGTTGAGGTTGACGGTGACGGCACCCAGGTCCCGTACGGCCCGTTCGATCTCCGGGACCACGGTGGCCGGGTCCACCCCGGGCGACTGCGGCAGCATCGCCCCGGGGACGAACCGGTCGGGGTACAGCTCGGAGACGCGGTGACACAGGTCGTTGCAGATGCGGGACCAGGTCGAGGAGGTCTCGAAGTCGCCGATGTGGTGGGCCATGAAGGAGGCGCGGGGGGAGAAGACGGTGACGTCGATGCCGCGCTCGTTCATCAGCCGTAGCTGGTTGGCCTCCAGGGACTCGCGGATCTGGTCGTCGCTGATGACGGGACCGGCCGGATCGGGTGCCTGCACCGGGTCGGTGAGCGCGGCGGCCTGGGCCTCGCGCCAGCGGCCGAGGGGGGCGGGGGCCGTGGTGTAGTGGCCGTGGATGTCGATGATCACGCGGGCTTCTTCTCCTGAACGGTGGGAACGGGGTCCCAGACGGAACGGGGGACGAGGACGTCGCCCGCCATGAGGAGGCGGGCGGTGCGCAGCAGAGCGGAGCGCGTGATCCGCCGGGGGTCGTCCGGGTCGCGCGCCAGGGTGACGCCGAACTCGCCGGACGGGTGCTCGACGGAGACCGTGGGGTGGGTGCCGGACACGGCGGCGGCCACGTCGTGGGCGACGCTGCCCTCGAAGACGCAGGCGGTGGCGGCCGTGACGGCGGCCAGCACGCCGATGGACTGATGGCACACCCGGGGGATGAGGCTGCGGGTGGAGAGGGTGCCGCCGTGCCGGGGCGGCGCGACCAGCGTCATCTTCGGGTAGTTCCGCGTCGTGACGTCGCCCAGCCCCATGGCCGCGCCGCACACCAGGCGCAGCGCCTCCACCCGGGCGCGGAGGGCGTCGTCGGCGTCGATCTCGGCCGGTGTCTCGTAGCCGGTGGCGCCCAGGCGCTCGGCCGCCACGATCACCAGGGGCTGGCCGTTGTCGATCAGGGTGACGTCGACCGGACCCACCGCGGGCACGTCGAGGGTGTCCCGTACGCGCCCGGTGGGCAGGAGCGATCCGGCGACGGAGCCGGCGGTGTCCAGGAACCCGATCTCGACCGGAGCGGCGGTGCCGGGGACGCCGTCGACGCGGGCCGTCCCCTCGTAGGCGACGTGCCGGTCCCCCGAGGGGCCGGCCGGGGTGGCGACGGTGATCTCGCAGACCATGCCGGTGTTGCGGGTCAGCACACGGGCGGTGGTGCGGTCGCCGGTGGGCGCGATCATGCCGGTCTCGACGGCGAACGGCAGCACGGCGGCGAGCATGTTCCCGCAGTTGGACGACGTGTCGACCACGTCCCCGGCGGGCTGGACCTGGGCGAAGGTCCACTCCAGGTCGACGGCGGCCTCGGCGGCCGGGCGCACCAGGCCGATCTTGCTGGTCAAGGGGTGCGCGCCGCCGACGCCGTCGATCTGCCGCGGATCGGGGGAGCCCATCGCCGCCAGCAGTACGGCGTCCCGGACGCCGGTGTCCTCGGGCAGCAGCCGTGCGTCGAAGAACGGCCCCCGTGACGTACCGCCCCGCATGAACAGGCAGGGGATCGCGGTCTGGGAGCCGCGCCTGGTGACCTCGGGGGCCCCGGCGGCTGCTACGGCGGGCATGGCCGCTCCTTCGTGAACGGGGGTATGCAGAGGAAACTAAATCATCAACGAGATTGTTGACAAGATGTTCCGATGAAATTGCCGATCTTTGGGGTCCCGGGTGAGGTCGCACCCGGCCCGCACACTAGGGTTCTCCCTGCACGAGTCGTCGACGGAAGACGACGTAAGACGGTGGAAGACGCGGGAAGACGAGGGAAGGGGTCGACCGAGTGACGGACAAGCTTACGGGCGCCGCCGGCCGGCAGTACGTGGCGGACGCCATCAGGCATGCCCTGCGCTCCGGGGACCTCGTACCCGGGCAGCGGCTCGTCGAGAACGACCTCGCCGAGTCCTACGGGGCGACCCGCGGCGCCGTCCGGGAGGCACTACAGGACCTCGCCGCCGAGGAGATCGTCGAAATCATCCCCCGCCGGGGCGCCCGGGTCCGCGCGGTCTCCGTCGAGGAGGCCATCCAGATCACCGAGTGCCGCTCGGTGCTGGAGCAACTGTGCGCCCGCAAGGCGGCCGAGCGGGCGGACGGGGAACAGCGCGCGGAACTGAGCCGGATCGGCACCGACATGCGCCAGGCCGTCGCCGACGGCGCGTGGGACGCCTACTCCGCCCTCAACCAGCGGCTGCACGAACTCGTCGTCGAGGCCAGCGGCCAGGAGGTCGCCCGGCGCCACCTGGAGCGGCTCAACGGTCCGATGGTGCGCTTCCAGTTCCGGCTGGCCCTGCGCCCGGGACGCCCCGCCCAGTCCCTGCCCCAGCACCTGGCCATCATCGACGCGGTGGTCGGCGGCGACGCCCCGGCGGCGGCCCGCGCCGCCGCCGCCCACCTGGACGACGTGATCGACCAGCTCCGCGCCTCGGCCGACCCCGCCCCCACCCGGACACCACCCCGGCCCTGACCGGGCGGACCCGGCGGGGTGCGGGGCGCGGGGCGGACCCCGCGACCCCGCTCGGGCGTTGCCGCGCCACCAGGTGCCGGCCGGACACGCCCGGCCCGGCCGGCGACGGACGGCGTCCGTCAGCGACGGGCGGCGATCCGGCCTGCGGAGTGGGCGTGTGCGGCGCGGGGGAGAAGGGCCGTGAGCAAGACGGTGGGTTCGACACCGAGTTCGAGGTGAAGCATCCGCGAGTAGCTCCGGTACTGCCGAACTGCCTCCGAGAGGTTTCCCTCCGCGATGTGCGCCTCGATCAGGACACGCTGGGCCGTCTCACGAAGAGGGTCGGCGGCCACGGCGCTCAGCCCCACCTCGATCGCGCACCGGTGCTCTCCCGCCTGGGTGAGCCGGCGGCACAGCGTCTCCAGGGCGTGCAAGCGAATCTGCCGGAACCTCTCCCGCTCGATGACCGCCCACTCATCCGGCCAGTCCGGGAGCAGATCGTGACTCAGGCAGTCGGGCAGATGTCTCTCAGTGCGCTCACCCGTTTCGAGCAGACGCAACCAGCGGGCGGCCTCGTGCACGTCCACTTCCACGGAGCCGCACAAGCGCAGATGAGAGTGGTGGTCGACCACCACGTGCGGTGCGGCCCGCCGGACCTGCCAGAGGCTGGTCCGCAGCGCGGCGCTGGATCTCTCGTCCGGAAGGTCCGCCCACAGCCGTGTGGCGACGAGGCTGCGGTGCGGCGGCCTCTGGCACATGGCGAGGAAGGCCAGCAGGCGCTGGGCTCCCCCTTGCAACCGGATGTGTCCACCGTGATCGCTGAGTTCGAAAGTCGGCAGCAGGCGAAGGCGGACACCCGGCCCTGCCGAGACGTCTCCTGGATGATGGTCATTCCCGGACATGCATCCCCCTAGGTCGGACGCGCCACCGCGGCGCGGGAGATCGCTTGCGGACGCTGCGCAGTATTGCCCCCTTGCTCTCGCCCTCGGTGACGGATCGTGGGCCTTCGGCCGCCAAGTTCACCCAGGTGGACGCGTCATGCTCCGCAAAGGAATCGCCGGCCTGGGCGGGCACCCCTCGTAAGCGGCTGACCGGCACGTTTCGCCTGTGCTGACGGCGCGTCGACGCCGCATCGACGTGGGCGTCGACGCCGCCGCGACGCGGCTTTCCACATGCTCCGACACGAGCGGCACGACAGAGACGGGACACCACTTCTCCAGCATGTGCGCATGGCCGGATTCAGTGGAGTCAGCGCGGTGGGCAGGAGTCTCGAACGTCTCCTCAACCTGGCCTTCATCAGCGCACAACCGGTTCCGGGGGAGTCGACCAAAGCCGTCCTGATCCGGACCGACGATCTGGATCTGGCCCAGAACACGGAGATCCGGTTCCCGGCGCTCTCCTTGCTGCTCTACCGCGTGGACTTCGACAAGAGCACGCGGGCGAGCTGGTCCGCGCGCGGTTCGCAGGACGGCCGCTCCTATCTCCCGCTGGACCTGCATTACCTGCTCACGCCCTGGGCGGACAACGCCGAACACGAACACCTCATCCTGGGCCGCACGCTTCAGGCGCTGGACGACGTCGCGGTGCTCTCGGGACCGCTGCTCGACCATTCCGGGGAATGGGAGCCGGACGAGGGGGTGCAGTTGCTGCTGGAGGACGTGTCCATGGACGACCTCATGCGCACATTCGAGGCGCTCTCCGTGGACTTCCGGCTCTCCCTCCCGTACGTCGCTCGCGTGGTGGTCGTCACCGGGCCGTCGGTGGCGCCTCCAGCGGACACCCTCACCGTGGTCACCGGGGCGCGGCTGTGACCGGCCCGCTGCCCCCTGCCCCCCAAGGCCCCTTCCTCGCCGCGGCCCCGGTGGTGCGGACACACCGGCTCGCCCTCGGCCTCCAGGTCGTCGATGCGCTGCGCGGTGAGCCGGCGGACGTCGCGGTCGCGGTCGAGGAGGTGCCGCCGTCGCACGCGATGCCCCGGCCGGCAGTCCGGGAGGCAGCGGCAGCGCTCTACAACCCGGGCATGGGCTTGCCGCGATTGACGCGGGGACGGCACCCCGGCCGGTTCCGGCTGCTGTTCGGCGACCGTGTCGCACCTCCCGTACGGGTACGCGTCTACGACACCGCCCGCCGCTTCGTGCCCCGCCGTCTGGAAGTGCCGTTCGCCTCGCTCGCCGCCGTCCTCGCCGAGGAGGCGTCCGGGGCCAGGCCGGCGGCCAGGGCCCGGCGGATCGCGGTCTTCCCCGGCACCGCGTACAGCCCGCAGGGCAACGCCACCGGGGTCCGCGGCCGGGTGGTCGGCCCGACGGGCGGGCCGGTGCGCTGGGTGCGCGTCACGGCCTGGCATTCCGCCCTGGGCACCGTGCTCGGACATGCTCACGGAGACGACCGCGGGGAGTTTCTCCTGGTCCTCGGGGTCCCGCCGACGAGCCACGCGAGTCCCAGCGGCTCCGCCTTCACCGTCCGGCTGACGCTGGCGGCACGGTCGACGCCGCCCCCCGCCGGTTCGGCCGTCACGCGGCACGATCCCTTCGCAGACCTGCCGCTTGAGGTGCTGCCGCCGGTCGGTACGCCGGACGACGTCTCGGACGGCATGACCGTGCCCGACGCACACGCGGCCCGCAGCACGGTCGTCGTGCCGTTGTTGCTCGGCCGGTTGGTGAGTCCCCCCAGTCCGTTCATTCTCCCCTGAGCCCCCATGAGGAGCCATGCCCGAGTACCTCGCACCCGGTGTCTTCGTCGAAGAGGTCAGCTTCCGCGCGAAGTCCATCGAAGGGGTGCCGACGAGCACGACCGGCCTCGCCGGGATGACCCGGTACGGGCCGGTGCACTACCAGGGGGGCCCGTTGTCGACGGAGCCGCGCCTGGTCACCAGCTTCGTCGAGTTCGAGAGGCTCTACGGCAAGCTGGAACCGCTGGGCGACCGCGTACCCTATCTGGCCCATGCCGTCCGCGCCTTCTTCCTCAACGGCGGCCAACGGCTGTACGTCTCCCGGGTCTACAACCCCGGTGACGGCACGGGGGTGGCCAAGACCGACGTCGTCGTCAACAGTCCGGCCGGCACCGCGTCGACCGTCACGTGGTGTGCGCGCTGGCCGGGAAGCATGGGCAACGTCTTTGTCGAGGTACGCCCCGTCCGCAGCCGCAATGTGGCCCTGCCCGCTCCGTCCGGGGCCCCCGCGGCGCTGCGCGCCAACCGCGTCCGCAACGGCTCCCTCGTCGAGGTGGCACCGGCCGGAGCCACCCTGCCCGACCGGAAGACCCCGTTGGACATGGACAAGCTGCGGACCGTCGAGGTCGACTCCGCCGGACGTCAGACCTTCCACCGGGCCAACGGCGACATGGACCCGCTGACCGCGACGGACCAGCTCGTCCTGGTCGAACTCGAGGTCACCGTACTCGTCGATCCGGACCGGACGGACCGGGCCACCGGCCTCGGCTGCCACACCGACCACCGACGCTGGATCGGCAAGATCCTGGACCTGCACGATCCCGAGGACGACGCCGCCGTGGTCTGGCTCAAGGCGGACCGGCCCAATCCGATCGGGCTGGCCGTGGCGCTCACCAACGGCACCGACACCGAGAGGAACGTACGCGGCCGCTTCGAGCTGACCGGCGGACTGGACGGCCGGCTGCCGACGGCCGAGATGTTCAAGGGCGAGGAGGCCGACCTGGACGACGCCACCAGGAAGGCGACCGGGCTCGCGGCACTGGCCGAGATCGACGACATCGCGATCGTCGCCCTGCCCGACGCCGCCGACCTCGACGACGACGAACAGAGCCGGCTGGCAGTCCAGTACCTGATCGCGCACGCGGAGGCGCCCGGCGCGTATCGGATCGCGATCGTGGACGGTCCGAAGAGCGCGTCGATGAACAAGATCCGGTCCTTCCGTGGTCAGTTCGACTCCTCCTACGCCGCTCTCTACCACCCCTGGATCGAGACCCTCGACCCCAACGAGAGCCCGGAACAAGGGTCCCTGCCGGGCAAGTTGCTGCTCCCGCCCTCCGGCTTCGTCGCCGGCATCTACGCCCGCTCGGACATCACCCGCGGCGTGCACAAGGCACCCGCGAACGAGGTGGTGCTCGGCCTGACCCGGTTCGAGGCCAACATCAACACCGGCCGTCAGCAGGTACTCAACCCCGAGGGCATCAACGCCCTGCGCTTCTTCCCCGGACGCGGCAACCGGGTCTGGGGAGCGCGCACGCTGAGCAGCGACCCGGAGTGGAAGTACGTCAACGTCCGGCGGTTCTTCATCCTTCTTGAGCACTCGATCGACAAGGCCACCCAGTGGGCGGTGTTCGAGCCCAACGGTCCCGACCTCTGGCAGAAGATCGTGCGTGCCGTCGAGGACTTCCTCGACCTCCAGTGGCGCAACGGCGCCCTGCTGGGCGCGACCCGGGCGCAGGCGTACTTCGTCCGCTGCGACCGCACCACCATGACCCAGAACGACCTCGACAACGGCCGCCTGATCTGCCTCGTCGGCGTCGCCCCGGTCCGGCCGGCCGAATTCGTCATCTTCCGCATCGGACAGTGGACGGCGGACGCCCGTTCCTGAACCGGCGCCGCCCTGAGAGGAGCCCGTGGTGGCCACACGCAGCAACCCGTACGGAGCTTTCAACTTCCAGGTCGAGTTCGACGGCACACCGGCCGGCGGGGACCCGATCACGGCTGGGTTCTCCGACGTCTCCGGACTCGGCAACGAGATCAACTTCTCCGACTACCGGGAGGGAAGCGACCCGGACAACGTCGTCCGCAAGATCCCCAACACCAACAAGACGGACGAGGTGACGCTCAAGCGCGGTCTGATCGGCTCGACCGAGGTGTTCGCCTGGTTCAAGGACGTCCGCGACGGTGCCTACGCGCCGCGCAGGGTGACGATCACCGTCCTCGACGAGGCCCGCAACAAGGTCCTCGCGCTGTACCTGCGCAACGCCCAGCCCAAGAAGTGGGTCGGGCCCACACTGGCGGCCAAGGGCAGCGGTGAGGTCGCCATGGAGGAACTGCACCTCGTCCACGAGGGCATCGAGTACGTGGGCCTGTGAGATGACCTCGCCCATGGCACCCGCGACCTCCGCCCCGCTTCCGGCGCTCGGCGCACCCGGCGTCTATCTCGCGCCGGACGCGGCCGGCCGGCCGCCGCTCCCGGTCCGTATGGACGTCTGCGCCTTCGTCGGAGTCGCGCCGCGCGGTCCGGCCTGGGAGCGCGCGGACGGCCCGGCCGTGGACCGGGCACGCTCGGTGGCCGTGCCGGTGCAGAGCTGGCAGGAGTACGAGGAGGTGTTCGGCGGGTACGCCGGCCCCGGACTGCTCCCCCACGCGGTGGCCGCCTTCTTCGCCCAAGGGGGGAGCCGCGCGTACATCGTACGGATCGTGCCCCGGGAACCCGTGCCCACGCAGGACGCGCAGGTCCCGCCTGCCCGCGCCGTGCTGACCTTCGCTTCCGGGGTGACGGACGGGAACGGGGCCGCTCTCCGGCTGCAAGCCCGCAACGAGGGCAGGTGGGGGGCGCTGCTGACAGCCACGTTGACGTTCGGCGTGGTGGCGATGCCCGTGCCGGGGCTGGACGGGCGGACGTTGGTGCTCACCCCCGGTACCACCGTGACGGCCGGCAGTCTGCTGCGGCTGCGCCCGAGGGGAGGCACGGACGAACTGCGCCTGGTCACCGGGGTGATGCGGCGCCCCGCGCGGGCCGGAACCGGCTGGGAACTGCTGGCCGCGCTCGACGCGCCCGTCACCGGCCCCCTGGAGCGCGCCGAGGAAGTCACCGCGGTCCTCGACGTGGTGGACGGCGATCCCGGCCGGGCCCGTAGCGAGCGTTTCACCGACCTCGGTCTGACGAGCGGACACCCCCGATGGCTGGGCGCCGCGCTGTCCACCGGCTCCAGGCTCGTCGAGCCGATGCCCTCGACGGAAGCCGTCCTGCCCGCGGACTCCCGGCTGGCCCCCGCCCTCGCCACCGTCACCACCTGTGGCACCGACCGGTACGTCTTCCTCACCCCCGAGGACTTCTTCGGTGCCCCTCTCGCCGACCCGGAGGCGCCGCCCGGCGGCCTGGACGCGCTCCGCGACCTGCCGGACTGCGCGACGGTGGTCGTTCCCGACCTGTATGCCCCGGCCGAGCCGCCCGCCGCCGAGAGCGTGAGCACACCGGCCACCCTCGCCGGGGCCGACTTCGCACCGTGTGTGCCGGTCCCGGGCTCCGGCCCGACCAGGCGGCCCCCCACGGACCTGCCCGGACTGCGGTGCGACCCCCTGGACCGCGGGGAGCGGGCGGTGGTCGTCGCACTGCAGCAGCGGGTGGTGGCGTTCGCCGAGCGGGAGAACATGGTGGCCCTGCTCGACGTGCCCCCGGGCCTGCGCCCGCGGGACGTGCTGAGCTGGCGCTCGGCCTTCGACTCCTCGTACGCGGCGGCCTACCACGGCTGGCCGCGGGTGCCCGACCCCCGGGTGAACCGGCTGGTCACCGTGGCTCCGGCACCCTACGCGGCCGGTACGCTCGCGGCGGCCGAGCACGCCCGCGGGACGCCGTTCGGCCCGGCCCAGGCGCCGCTGGCCGGCGTCGTCGACGTGGCGGAAGGACCCGGCCGCAGGACAGGGTCCGGGCCGGCCGACCCCGAGGCGCTGGGCACCCTGCACCGGGCCGGGATCAACGTCTGCGTGCTGGGCCGGAGTGGAGCACGGATCACCGCCGCCCGCACCCTCGCCCGCGACCCGGCGTCGGGCCAGCTCACCGCCCGGCGCACCGTGAGCTACCTGGAACGCACCCTGGAGCAGCAGTTGGCCTGGGCCGCGTTCGAACCGAACGACGCCCTGCTGCGCGACCGCGTCCGGGTGGCGGTGGAACACCTGCTGCTCGATCTGTTCGCGGCCGGCGCCTTCGCCGGCGGCAGCCCGGCCGACTCGTTCTTCGTCCGGGTCCCCGCCGCGGGCACCGCGGCGGGGACCGCGACCGGCGGGGCCGACCTGCTGTGCGAGATCGGGGTGGCGCCCGGCACCCCGCTGGAGTTCCTCGTCGTGAGGGTGCTCCGGATGGACGACGGCACGCTGAGGACGGAGGGCGGCCGGTGACCGAGAACAGACTGCTCGCCACCGCGTACCGGTTCCGGGTGACGTTCACCCTGCCCGGACCCGGGGCCCCCGCCCCCGGCGCACCCACGGATCTCGGCAGCGGTGGATTCCAGGAATGCACCGGGCTGGAGGTCGAGATGGAGGTCGGCGAGTACGCCGAGGGCGGCCGCAACGACGGGGTGGTCCAACGGGCCGGCCGGATGAAGGTCGCCCGGCTGGTCCTGAGGCGCGGCATGGTGATCGGCGGGGCCGGCCGGGTCGTACCCGAAATGTGGACGTGGATCGCCGATGTGACAGGCGGTGTGCGCCCCGTACGGCGCTACGACGGACTGGTCCAGCTTCTGGGCGCCGACCACGAGCCGGTCGCCACCTGGGCGTTCCGCCGCGCCCTGCCGGCCAAGGTGGTCGGTCCGCAGTTGAACGCCCGAACCGGCGAGGTGGCGATCGAAGAGCTGACCCTCGCCCACGAGGGACTGCGGATGGTGGCGCCGTGACCACGCCACTGGCCAAGGCCACCCTCCAGGAGATCGGCACCCGCCCCCCTGCTCCGCAGCCCGAGCCGGTCACCGTGCAGTTCAACCCTGCCTCGCTGCGCCTGCAGATGGCGAACAACGTCGACATGAAGAAGGCGTTCGGGAAGCGGCCCGCCGTCCAGTACGACGGGACATCCTCCTCCACCCTCTCCTTCGACCTGGTCTTCGACACCAGTGAAGAGGGCTCCACAAAGGAGCCGGTCGACGTCCGCACCCGCGCCAGGGCGGTGGAGCGCTTCATGCTCCCGGCCAACGGCACCAAGTCCGTGCCGCCGCAAGTGCAGTTCAGTTACGGGACCTTCCAACTGGTCGGCGTGATGAGCGCGCTCGGCCAGGAGTACGACCTGTTCTCCGCCTCCGGGGTTCCGCTCCGCGCCAAGCTCGCCGTGACCATCAAGGAGCAACTGACGCGGTACGAGGACGGCCGGACGGGCCCCGCGGCCAACACCGGTGCGGGCGCCCAGGACGACCAGGGCCTGCTGGCGGGCGGCGCGCCCGCGGCGCGTACGGACCGGACCGGTACCGCGCTGACAGGGGAGAGCGCCCCGGACTTCGCCGCCCGGATGGGACTCGACCCGGCGGGATGGGCAGCCCTCGACTTCGGCGGCCAGGACCCGCTCGGCCTCGCGGCCGGCACCGCGGTCGACTTCTCCGCGTCCACCTCGATCGGCCTCGGCCTCTCCGCCGGCGTCACGGTCGGCGCCTCGGCCGGGGCTTTCGTGCTCGACGGGAGGGAGCCGGAACCGCGGGCCGTCACCTCGGCGGGCGGGCTGCAGAGCGCGATCGACCAGCAGGCCGGCCGGCGCGCTGCCGCTGCCGCGGACGCCCGGCGTGCCGGATTCGCCGTACCGGGCGCCCCCGGCACGGCCGCGACCACGCCCACCCCGCCGGCCGCGTCGCCGCCGACGTCCGGACGCCCGGCACCCGCGACGGCCGGTCGAGGCGCCGGCCGGCCGGATCGGACAGGCGGGCCGGAGAGGTGCGACCGGCGCGCTCTGACCTACGGCTCCGGGGTACCGCTGCGGCCCCGCGTGCGGCCACCCTCCCCCGGGGCCGGTGACGTGCCCCTCACCGACGACCCGACTGTTCCCCGTTGGATCGCCCTGCGCGCCCCGCAGGCGGCCCACGGGACGGAGCCGGGGCCTCGATGCGACTGCGGGGCCCCGGCGGGACACGGCGCCCATGCCGCCGCGAGGAAGGAGAACCATGACCCTGCGCATTGGTGAGATCAGCAACGAGGTGCTGGTGGACGACGCCGCCCGCACCGCGGAAGGGCCGGCCGAACGCACGGCGGCCCACCAACCGGGATGGGCCGAACGCGACCGGCACCGCCGCAGAGCCGAGGCCGAGGCCCGGGACGCCTCCCGTACCGCGGAGGAGGACCGCCATGGCTGACAGCCCCACCCTCCCGTGGCCCACCGTGTGCTCCCCCGGGCAGGCCCGCCATGACTGACCGCCTCATCGCCTCCGACCCGGTCTTCACCGTGGCCGGACAGCGCGTGCCGGACCTGGCCCGCGACTGCCTGGCCTTGAGCGTCGAGGAGACCACGGCGGGGCTGCGTACTCTCACCGCGCACTTCCTCGCCGTCGCTCCCCGACGACGGCCCAACGACGACGTCGTGGAGTATCTGGACGGCCGGACGCTGTCCTTCGGCAGCGAGCTGTCCGTCTCGCTCGGGCCCCCGGGCAACGAGCGCGTGGTCTTCGCCGGAAGTGTCTCGGCGCTGGAGGCCACCTTCGACGAGGGCGACACCCCACACGTCACGGTTTTCGCCGAAGACGCCCTGATGGCGCTTCGGATGACCCGGCGCTCGCGTACGTACGGTCAGGTGAGCGACGCCGATCTGGCGCGGCGGATCGCAGCGGACCACGGACTGTCCGCCGACGCGGACGCGGCAGGACCGACGTACCCGCTGGTGCAGCAGGTCAACGAGTCCGACCTCGCGTTCGTCAGGGCCCGCGCGGCGCTCCTCGGCGCCGAGGTCTGGGTGACCGGCAGGACCTTGCACTTCGCGACCCGCGACCGGCGCCGGGGACCGGAACTGCGGCTGGCCCAGGGCCGGGACCTCCTCACGGTCGCCGTGCGCGCCGACCTCGCCCACCAGCGCAGCGCGGTGCGGGTCTCCGGCTACGACGCGCGCGGCCGGGACAGGATCGACGCCGAGGCCGACGGGGCGGTCGTCACGGCCGAGGTGCCCGCCGGGCGGACCGGTCCGGCCGTCCTGGCCGGCACCGTCGGACCACGGCTCGACCAGCTCACCCGGATGGTGCCGCTGGCCGAGGCGGAGGGCCGGTCCTGGGCGGCGGCCCGGTTGCGGGCGCGCGCCCGCCGCTTCGTCACCGCGGTCGGCACCAGCCGGGGCACTCCGGAGCTGACCGTGGGCAGCCGGATCACGCTCACCGGCGTCGGCAGGCCGTTCGACGGCGACGGTTACTACACGACCCGGGTACGGCACACCTTCCAGCGTGGCGCCGGCGGACTGCGCAGCCATTTCGAAGCCGAGCGGGCGACCGTCAACGCGGAGGACGGCCGGTGAGCGAGGGACTGTACGGGCTGTACCCGGCACTGGTGACCGACATCGTCGACCCCGACCGGCTCGGCCGGGTGGAGGTACGGCTGCCCTCGCTCGGCACGACCGGCGACGAGCTGCGGGTCCGGGCGACGCTGCTTTCCCCTTACGCCGACGACGGCCAGGGCTTCGTCGCCTATCCGGCGGTCGGATCGCAGGTGGTCATCGGATTCGAAGCGGGCGACGCCAACCGCGCGTACGTCGTCGGTTCCTGCTGGAACGGCAAGGAGACGGCGCCCGTCGAGGCGACCCGGCCCAACAACAAACGGATGCTCAGATCGCGGGCCGGCAGCGTGCTGGAGTTCGACGACACCGAGGCAGCGCCCAAGCTCACCGTGAAGACCGACGGCGGTCACACGCTCGTCCTCGACGGCGGTTCCCGGGAGGTGCGGCTGACCCATGCCGACGGTTTCGGGATGACACTCACCGCGAGCGGCCAGGTCCGGATCACCTCGAACGCGCCGCTCGACATCTCCGCCCCGGCGGTGAACGTTCACGCGGCGACCGCCACCTTCGACGGGACCGTCACCTGTACGACGCTGCAGACCACCGCGGTCGTCTCGCCCTCGTACACTCCCGGCGCGGGGAACGTGTGGTGAGCCGGCCGATGACAGCCCACGTCCCGACCCCGCACGACTGGCTGCTCACCGCCCCGTGGTGGCACTGGCCCCGCCAGGGCGTTCCTCCCGCGCACACCAGGCCCGCCTTGCAGAAGTACGCCACGCCCGCGCTGGTCGACGAGTTCCTCGCCGATCCGCAGCGTCGGCTCGTCTTCGATGACGTCGCCGACCAGGGGCCGGCTCCGTCCGGCGGAGTGAGGTTCGTCGCCGCGGCGGCCGCACAGGTGCGCAAGCTGTACCTCGCCACCCACCACCGGCACTATCTCGTCGCCGTGGAACTGCACTGCGACCGGCCCGGCTTGCCCAGCCCGCGTCGTGACGAGGTGTGCGAGGCGGGCTTCGTGGTCCGGCGTCGCCGGGCCTCGGTGCCGCCCGGAGCAGCCGCCGAGGCACGAAGGATGCTCCGCGATCTCGCGCTGGCGCGCGCCCGGCTGGGCGCGGTCGACAAACGGCTCGCCCAGGCCCTCCGGGCAGGCGGCACGAAGCTGTCCCGGTGCGGTGGCCTGCTGGAACAACACGCCACCGCCGAGCGGAAGGTCGACACCCACCGCTCCGCGCTGCACACGTGGGCCGAGGCCGCCGGCGTCGAACGCGCCCTGGACGGCTGGCGGCCGCTCTGCGTCGACGCGGCCGGCGGGGTCGTGCCCCTGCCGGAGCGGCCCTGCGCGGCGCTGCGACCGCTGCCCGGACTGGGCCGGTGGGAGCGGGTGAGCGAGCTGCCGCACGAAGTCACGGAGGCGACGTTCCCCCTCTACCCGCTGGTGCCCGACCCGGCGGACGAGGCTCACGACGGCGCGAGACGAACGCTCTACTTCGGCGTCGTCCCGACCGGCACGCTCGATCTCGCCTTGCTCCCCGTGGCCGGGGCGGCCCCTTCCGGCGAACCGCCGGCGGACCGTGTGCCACGGTTCGACGACGTGTCGGTCTACGAAATCCGCTGCTACGTGCGCCGGCACGATCCCGCCTGCCCGCGCAGACCCGGGCAGCGGGACTGCCACGGGCCACTGACCTGGAGCGAGCCGAGCGAGCCATTCCGGCTGGCAGGCCCGCTGGACCCGCGCGGCACGGCCAACCGCCCGGTGACGATCAGGATGCCGGACAAGGCGGAGCTGCGGGCCGCGGTCGGACTCGGCGCGGGCATCGGCGGGGTCAGAGTGGGCAGCCCGCCGGACATGCAGTTCGATCCGGTGCCCGGAGGCGGTTACCAGATCTGTTCGTTCTCGATCCCCCTGATCACGATCATCGCCACCTTCGTGCTGCGGCTGTTCCTGCCGGTCGTGGTCCTTCTATTCGGGCTGTGGTTCCTGCTCGCCCTCAAGATCTGCATCCCGCCGAGCCTGTCCGTCGATGCCGACCTGCAAGCGGAACTCGCCGCGAAACCCGTGGACTTCGAAGCCGACGCGGACTTCGAGGCCAGATTCGGAGCCAAGGCCGACGCGGCGCTCGACGCGTTCGCCAAGGCGGTCGGGGCCTCGGCCACGAATGCCGGTATCAAGCCCCCCAAGATGGGTGATTTCGGGTCCGGCCTCAAGGGGCAGCCGACGACCGAACGATTCCGTATCGCACGGTCCGTCGTCGGCGGCGCCCACGCGCTCTCCGCGCCCGACGACGACCTGCGTTACGAACCCCGGGTGGAACGCGAGGAGGTGTTCACCGCGTGACCGGCCTGCACGCTGACCGGTTGGGCCGCGGCTGGGCGTTCCCCGTCGAGCCGCTGCCTCGGCGTGGGGTCATGGATCTGGCGAGCGGTGCCATGCTGCTCCGCCAGTCGGTCTGGATCATCCTGGTCACCGAACCCGGCGAGCGGCTCATGCGCCCGGACTTCGGCTGCGGACTGCGCCGGTTCCTGAGCGCGCCGAACACCCCCGGCACGCGGGCCGCGATCGCCCGCGCCGTGGAGGACGCGCTGTCCGTCTGGGAGCCACGCATCACCCTCAGCGCCGTGGACGTCAGCCCTGGCGTGGACCCGACGCTGGCCGTCATCACCGTGTCGTACACCCACGTGCGCGACGGCAGCGCAGCCGACCTGCGGATCGCCGTGCCCGTCGGCACGGCCCGGACGACGGGGGTATGACCGTGCCGATCCCTCCGCCCGCACTCGACGACCGTTCCTACGACGACCTCCGCAGCGAACTGCTGGAGCGGATCGCGGTCTACACGCCCGAGTGGACCGACCGTAACCCCAGTGACCCCGGCATCACCCTGCTGGAACTCGTGGCCTTCCTCGGCGAGAAGCTGCTCTACCGCTTCAACCAGATCCCCGACGCCACGCGAGCGTGGCTGCTCAGACTTCTCCGGGTCCCGCTGCGGCCGGCCCATCCCGCGCGCGGGATGGTCGCCTTCACACCGGTCAGGCGGCGGGCCGACGGCACCCCGGACGCCGTCGAACTGCCCGCGGCGACGGTCGTCGCCGCCGGCTCCGTGCAATTCGAGACCGAACAGGACGTCACCGCCCTCCCGGTACGGGTCCGCGCCGTGGCGAAGACCGCCGCTCCGGCGCCCACCGATCACGACGACATGGCCGCTGTGCAGGCAGCACTGGACGCGTACGGCCTCGGCGACGACGAGGACCCCGTCTTCTATCGCGCGGTGGTGCTCCCCGACGTTCCCACCGTGCCGGGGGCGCAGCCGCTCGAGGTCCCGAACGCCGTCGACGGCACCCTGTGGCTCGCTGTGATCGCCGACGAGGCCAAGGACGCCGGCGCACTGCGGCACGGCGATTCCTCACTCGCCGGGGCCGAGCTGAGCCTCGGGGTGGCACTCGACCCGCAGGTGCCGGACATGTTCGCGGTCGAGCCGTGCCCCGGCGCCGGGCCGGCAGCCGGGGGGCCTCCCCCGCAGGTGGAGTGGCAGATCTCGACGATCGACCGGGAGGACGGCGGTGAGCCCCGCTACGAGACGCTGCAACTCTTCGCGGACTCCACGGGCGGGCTGCGCCGCGACGGGGTGGTACGGCTGCGCCTGCCCCGAGATCTCACCCGACTCGGGGTGCCGGTCCCCGACGCCCCGGACGGGGTGGGCGTCGGTGCGTACCCGCCCGCGCTGGACGGAGAGGAGGCCGTGCTCTTCTGGCTGCGCGCCTTTCCCCTCGCCGGCGCCGCCGAGATCCCGGCACTGCGCTGGGTCGGCGTGAACGCGGCCGAGGTGGTCCAGGCCGTCACCGCGCAGCCCGAATACCTCGGCACCGGCACCGGTATGCCTGACCAGCGCTACGCCTTCGCTCACCGGCCCGTACAGCCCGACGTGCCCCCGGTGGTCGTCGAGGTCGAGGAGAACGGCGTCTGGCGGCCGTGGCAGCGTGTCGAATCGTTCGCCGCCAGCGGTCCCGAGGACCGGCACTGGACGCTGGACGGCGACGCGGGGGAGGGCGGTTTCGGCGACACCGTCCGCGGCCGGGCTCCGCAGATCGGCGAGCGGGTCCGGGTGCTGCGCTACCGCTACGGAGGCGGCGTGCAGGGCAACGTCGCGGCGGGCTCCCTCACCCGGCTGCCCGGTGGCGAGCCTGCCACGGTGAGCAACCCGCTGGCCACCGAGGGCGGCACCGAGGCGGAGACACTCGATGCGGCGCTGGGCCGGATTCCCGGTGAGTTCCGGCGGCACGACCGGGCGGTGACCGCCTCGGACTTCGCCGAACTCGCCGCACTCACTCCGGGCGGGGACGTCGGGCGAGCGGAGTGCCTGCCGCTGTTCCACCCCCCGACGAAGGCACTGGACGCCGCGGGCGTGGTGACCGTCGTCGTCTGGCCCCGCCACGACGCGTTCCACCCGGACGCACCGGTCCCCGACCGCGGACTGCTGCGCCGGGTCTGCGCCCACCTCGACGCCCGTCGACCGGTCACCACGGAGCTGTACGTGGTGCCGCCGGCGTACCGGAAGGTGGCCGTCTCCGTAGGGCTCTCGGTCAAGCCCGGCCACAGCGCGGACGCCGCGCGGCACTGGGCCGAGCTGGTCCTCCGCCAGTACCTGTCGCCACTGCCGCCGTACGGGCCGGAGGGCGGCGGCTGGCCGCTCGGCCGCCGCGTGCACGGTCCGGAGCTGGAGGCGGCGGTGCTGCAGGTCGAAGGGGTCGAGTACCTGACCGGACTGGACGTGGCGCAGCGGTCCGACGACGGCTCGTGGACCCTCGGCACGGTCGAGCTGCGGCCGTGGGAGGTCGCCGAGCCCACCGCGATCTCGGAGGTCGCCGGGGGCACGCCACTGCCGGTCGGGGAACAGCCGTCACCACCCTCCGCGCCGGGCACCCCCGTACCCGTGCCGGTCCCGAGCGAGGAGTGCTGATGGACGCCGGTAGGTCCGCCGCCGTCGCGGTCGCCGCCCAATGGCTTCGCTGCGCACACGTCGGCACCGCGCTGACGGCCGACGACCGCGCCGTCACACTGGAGTGGCAGGTCCCGGAGGCGGTATCAGGGACCGACAGCGGCCCCGGACCGGCCGGGCTGGCGTTCGGCCCCGGCGGCACGGCCTACCACGCGGTGCCGGAGGAGGGCAGGATCGTCCGGGTGCCGTGGCGGCCGGGCGGCGGGAAGGGCGAGGTCCTCGTCGAGGACCTGTTGGAGCCCCCGCCCGTACCCGGCCCGCCGTCCGGCCGTTTCGCCCCGGCGACGGGCACCCCCGTGCGGCATGTGCGGGCAGCGGCGCTGGTGGTGGACTCGGACGACCGGCTGACCCTGCTGGACGTCTGCGAAGGCACCGTACTCGTCCTCGATCCGGTCGAGCGCCGTCCGCTGCGCCGGCTCCGGCCGCCCGGCACCCCGGTCGACCTGGCCTTCCACGACCACGGTCTCCTGGTCGCCTGCGCCGAACCGGACGCCCCGCTCCGGCGGTTGGACCGACAGCGTCCGCCCCGCCGGCTCCCCGTTCCGGACGGCCCGCGAGCCGCGCTGCCCGTCGGGGCGGTGCCGTCCCGGGTGGCCGTCGGCCGGGGCGGCGAGGTGTGGCTCCTGTGGCGGGACCCGGAGGACAACGGCTGGGCGGTGCCCGTCGCCGACCACCGGACGGGACAGGTGCTCGGCCCGTTTCCCGGCGCTTCCGACCTGGAACTGGACGGCACTGGGGCGGTGGTCGTGGCCGGGCCGCCGGGCGCGGACCTGCGCCGCATCGCCTTCCGCGACGGCGGTGTCGCCGAAGAGCGGCCGCTGCGGGCCCCCACCTACGACGGGCGCGGCCTGGCGCGTACCCCCGACGGCCGGATCGGCTACTGGAGCGGCAGGGGCGTACGGACGGCGTTCGAGGCCCGCGTCCGGTACCGGACCGAGGGCCGGGTCGACACCTTCGCACTGGACAGCGGGACGTACGGGCAGCGGTGGGGGCGGCTGTTCGTGGATGCCTGCCTGCCGCCCGGAACATCGCTGAAGGTCGGATTCCTCACCGCCGACGACCTTCCCACCGAGGACGGCGTGACCTCCCTTCCGCACACTCCGCCGTCCAATGCGCACATCCCCTTGCCCGTGCTGCCGCCCGGACCGCCGCTGGCACCGGCCGAGGCCGCGGAACGGCTCTTCGGCGACGGCACCGAACCGGGCGGCGGCGCCGGCGGGTGCGGCGACCTGTACCGGCGTGGCCCCCGGGAGGTGCCGTGGTCCCGGCGGGAGGCATCCGACCCGTTCGTCACCTACGAGGCCCCGGTGAACGCCCCGCCCGGACGCTACCTGTGGCTCCGGCTCATCCTCACCGGAACACCCGGGGCGGCTCCGCGGGTCCTGGCACTGCGGGCCGAGCGTTCCGGTCACCGCCTGCTCGACCGGCTCCCGGCCGTCTACTCCGCCGAGCCGCGGGCGACGGCGTTCCTCGACCGCTTCCTCGCTCTCCTGAGCGGCCCGCTGGCCGACCTCGACGCCCGCGCCGCCGAACGGCACCTGATGCTCGACCCGGCGCACGCGCCACCGGAATCTCTCGCCTGGCTCGCCTCCCTGATCGGGCTCACCCTGGATGGGCGATGGCCCGATCCGGTACGCCGGACCATGCTCGCCGAGGCCGTGGAGCTGTTCCGTCTCCGCGGGACGGTCGCCGGGCTGACGCGCATGCTGGAGATCTACCTCGGGGTGGCGCCGGTCCTGGTCGAACGGTTCCGCTTCCGCGGCCTCGGCAAGGTCCGAGGTCCGGATCTCACCGCGGTCGGGGGCACGTTCGCCGACTACGCCCACCGCTTCGCCGTGGTCGTCCCGGGCGCGCTCTCCGACGAGCGGCTCGCCACGGTCAGGCACCTGCTCGACCTGCACCGCCCTGCCCACACCGTGGTCGAGGTGTGCTCCGCCGACAGCGGGGCCCGGGTCGGTGAAGGATGGCATCTCGGACTCACCTCGGTGGTCGGCAGGAACAGCGGCTTCCAGCCCCTGTCCGTCGGCGGCACCCTCGGCAGGTACGCCGTACTCGGCCGGCCGACCGGCGGACATCCCGTCGGCCAAGGACGGATCGGCGCGGACACGGGGGTCGGACCATGACCGATGCCGTGATCGACCGGTTCGCGGTGCGCTGGCGGCTTGCCGCACCGCAGTTGCGCCACGAGGCGAAGACGCTGCTCGACGTGCTGCTCGAGGACGTCCTCGACGAGGCACTGGCCGGGATCGTGGCCGCGGACGAACAGGTGGCGATCAGATCGGTACACGTGCCACCCGTGCGCGTCCGCGCCGGCCTCACGGCAGAGGCCGCGGGTGCGTGGGCGCGGCAGGTCGCGGCGGCCGTCGCCGGGCAACTGGCGGCGGGCGGCCCCTCGGTGGTGCGCTACCCCAGCCGGCCCGCCGCTCTGCTGGATCTCACCCTGCGCGCCTGCGCCGGAGACACCTCGCCGGTCTGGGCGTGGACCAGACTGGGCCTGTGGCCGGCCACCACCGCGGCCGGGGGCGGGACGAGCACCGGCGTCGCGGACGCCGTGTCCGCCGCTTTGGCCGCGCAGCCCATGGCGGTCGCGCCCGTACTGGCAGCCGTCGCCGCGCGGGGCGCGTTGCCGCGGGTGGTCGCCGTGCTCGGGCCCCCACGCCTGGAACGGCTCGCGACGGTCGCCTGGCAGGCGCTGGGCGGGGCGCCGGAGGAGGTCCGCCCGGCAGGAGCCCCCGACATCCGGACCGGTGCCGCGGCTCCGGCCGCCCCTGCCTCGGGAGCGACCCACGGCGGGCCCTTCACCAGCGGTCTCACGTCGCCGGCGCCGGGGGATTCCGGTGCCGCAGCCGAGCTGTTGTCGCGCTCGCCGCTCGGCGCCGCGGCCCTCGACGGGCACGACGCCCGGGTTCGTGCCGCGCTGACCGCTCTGGCGATCGCCGACGCCGACCCCGGTCGGGTGGCTTCCGACGGCGCTGCCCTGCTGCGCCTGGCCCTGAGCGAGCCTGCGGCGCGCCGGCAGACCGTGCGGAAGCGAGCAGTGCGGGAGCCGGCCGTGCCGGAATCCGCCCCGGTGGACGGGCACGAGGACGGGAGACGGCCGGCCCCCTGCACCCATGGCGCGGAGCGGGCGTGCCCGGTTGTCAGCGGGAACGCCGGGCTGCTCTTCTGTCTCCACCTGATCGCGCCCCTCATGTCCCGGGCCGGCTCGCCGCAAGAGTGTGCGCCCCTGTTCGCGCTGGACGGCCTGGGCACCCGCGCGGCGATGCACGCGCTCGGCACGGAGCTGCTGCGCCGTTCGGCCCCGAGACCGCGCGCGCCGGACCCGGCCGACCCGGCACTGCTCGCCTTCTGCGGCCTTCCGCCGTCGGCCGGACCTCCCGGCCCGGCGGGCGACGCCGACCACGGCGCCGTCCGGCGCGAAGCCGCCCGCCTGGCCGACCGGACCGTCCGCGCACTGCGCCTCAGGGTGGCCGGACGGCCCCCGGCCGGTCTTCCGCAGACCGCGCTCCTCGCCGAACTGCTGCATCGGCGCGGCGAGATCATCGCTTCTCCCGGCTGGCTCGAGCTGCGGTTCGACCTCGACGACGTCTCGGTCGATCTGCGCGCGGCCGGCCTCGACCTCGACCCCGGCTGGCTGCCGGCGCTCGGCTGCATCGTGAGGTTCCGCTATGTCTGATGTCGCACTCTCCGCAGGTGTCGGGTCCTCCGGGCGGCCCGGTGCCGCTTCGACGCGGCTGCACCGAGCCGCCATGGAAATCGCCGGCCGGATCGGCGAAGCACTCGGCGCCGACCACGACGCGCACGGCTTCCTCACCGCCCTCGCCGGCCGTGCCGTACCGCAAGCCGCCAAGGGCGAGCGACCGTCCGGAAAGGAGCGGGGCGCGGAGGAGGACGCGGAGGAGCAGCCGGTCGACAGACTGGCCCGCGGACTGGGCCTCGGTCCCGCCGAGACCGACGTGCTGCTCCTCGCCGGGCTCGCGGACGAGCACGAGGGCCTCTCCAGTGTGCTGCGCGAACTGCACCCGGGACGGGTACCCGCGGCGACCACCGGGCTCGCGGCGGTACTCGCCGAGGCAGGCGCCCTCACCGGCGCGCCCTCGGACCCGCTCACTGCCCGGCTCTGGCTGCGAAGGCTCCTGCGGGGCGGCCCGCTGGTCGCCTCCGGCGCGGTGCGCCCGCAGGGCGGCGGCCCCTTCTGGGACCGCACCCTCGACCTCGCCGAGGGGCTGTGGGACGCCCTGCACGCCGCACCGCTGTGGCCCGCCGGAACCCGCCGCACCGACCCGGCGCTGATCGGACTCGTACCGCCGGGCCTGCGCGCCGAGAACCCGGCGGTGGCGGCCGTGCTCCGTGCGGTGGGCCGCGGCGTCCCGGCCACCGTCGTCCTCCGCTCCGACGACCCGGCCGATGCCGCGCTACGCATCGCCGCGCTGCTCACCGCCACCGGCCGTGAGCCGGCCGTTCTCGACGTGCCCGTCCTCGACCGGTCCGCCGCCCGCGCGGTGGCCCTGGTGGCGCTGGCCCACGGGGTCACGCCGGTGCTCGTCGCGCAGGAGCTTCCCGACGGCGCGGCCGCACTCGACGACGTCCCGGCCCCGGCCGTACTCGCGCCCCCACCCGGCGCCGCCCTCGGCGCCACAAGTCGGCCACTGCTGAGCGTGGACGTGCCGCCGCCCCCGCTCGCCGCCCACCGCGAGCTGTGGCGCCGGCTGGCTCCCGACCTGCCCGGCACCGCCGACACGGTGCCGTGCACACTCGGGGCGGCAGCCGCGCAGGAGCTGGCCCGGAATGCCACCGCCGGGGCCCTGATCCGCGGTGAACCCCTCCGACCGGCCGACCTGCGCGCCGCGCTCGACGCCCGGGAGACCGACCGCACTCCGCAGGGCGTCGTGCGGCTGCGCCCCACCGCAGGCTGGGACGGGCTGGTGCTTCCGCCCGACCGTCTCGCCCAGTTGCGCGAGGCCGTCAATCAGGTCCGCCGGCAGCATGTGGTGCTGGACCGCTGGGGGTTCCTCCGAGGGCGGCCAGGACGGCGTGGCGTCCGGCTGCTCTTCTACGGCCCGCCCGGTACGGGGAAGACGCTCGCGGCCGAGGTGCTCGCGGGTGCGGTGGGCCGAGAGCTGCTAGTCGTCGACCTGTCCCGCATCGTCTCGAAGTGGATCGGCGAGACCGAGAAGAACCTCGCCGAGGCGTTCGACGCCGCCGAGCGCGGGGACGCCTTGATCCTCTTCGACGAAGCGGACACGCTGTTCGGGCGCCGTACGGAGGTCGGCGACGCCCGCGACCGTTACGCCAACCTGGAGACCGCCTACCTGCTGTCCCGCCTCGCCTGTTTCGACGGCCTGGCGGTGCTCGCCACCAATCTGCGCCAGAACATCGACCAGGCGTTCGCCCGGCGACTGGAGTTCATCGTGCCGTTCGATCTGCCCGGGGAGGCCGAGCGCCGGACGCTGTGGCGCCACAACCTGCCTTCCGGCGCACCGCTCGACGCTCGCGTCGATCTCGGTCAACTCGCCGCGCTCTACCCGCTGTCCGGGTCCCTGATCCGCAATGCCGCGGTCGCCGCCGCGTACTTCGCCGCGGAGGCGGGCACCGCGATCGGCCCGGAGCACCTGGCGCTGGCGGTCCGCCGGGAGTACGCCAAGGCGGGCCAGGCATACCCGGGGGACCCGCCCGGAGCAGCCGACGCGGAGCCTCTACGAGCCGACGCCCACACAGTCAAGGAGTCGCCGTGTCCGTGACGACACCCCTCACCGAATTCGCCGACGAGAACAAGTACAAGGCGACCGAGACCGTCAAGAACCTGACAGCACGGCTGGCGACGTGTGATGCCGAGCTTGCCAAGACCGAGACCGCCGCCGCGGACGCGACCACGGCACTCGCGGGAGTCGCCGCCGACGAGGCCGATATCCGTCGGCGGCTCGCCCTCGCACCGCTGCCCGCCGACGCCGACAGCCTGGTCGAGCAGCTCGCGGCCAAGCTGATCGAGCGCCAGTACGCCGTCGCCACGGCGGGTCACACCGCCGACGCCCTCGGCGCGAAGGAACGCGAGCGCGACGCGATCGCCCAGGCACTGGACGGCGCCCGACGGACGCTGGAGACCGCTGCCGAGACGATGACGAGCGTGCAGAAGGACGCCGACCGTGCGGGGGAGTGGTTGGCCACCGCCCAGGGCCGGTCGGTCGGTGACGCGCTCGGCGGCGCCGCCCCGGCCCTGGCGGCGGCGCCGTACACCGAAGCGCGGAACCGGCTCGACAGCCTGCTCGGCGAAGCGCTCGTCGACCTGTTCCTGGCCCGCGGGAGGGAAGCCGGCCAACGCGACGCCGAGATCGCGGACGGGCTGGACAGGGCCCGCAGAGCCCGCTGGAAATCGCTCGTCGAGCGCGGAGACCCATCCGGTGCCGTGCTGAGCGCCCGGCACGCGTACGACGCCGCCGTCGCCGCGCTGCGAGCCGTCGCGGAAGGGGCGCCCCTCCGGTTCGAGGCGGCGCTGAGCCGACTGGCGGCGATCCGGGGCGGAGCGGACCCGACCCCGGCCGAGCAGGACAGGATGAACAGCCTGCGCGAGACGGCCGAGACCGCTGCCTCCAGGGAACAGGCGGTACTCACCGCAGCCGACAACCTGCGAGAGGCCCGGATGCGGCTCGACGACAAGGCACTGGGCAAGATCCGGGAGGACCCGGCTTTCGACCCGGGCACCTCGCCACAGGTGGCCAAGGAACGCGCGGCCGTCGCCACCGCCCAGGAGGAGCTGTTCACCAGAGAACAGGAACTCGCGGGGGACCGGAGGGCACTCGACATGTGGGAGGCGGCGATCCCGGACGCGCTGAAGGAACAGGTTCTCGCCTTCCTCACCGCCGATGCCACACTGCGCGAACTGACCGGCACGCACGTGCATCAGCTCGTCACGGCGGTGACCCGGAAGTGTGACGCGCTCGTCGACGCGCTGAAGGCCGCGGCGAGGACCGCCGCGGTGTCCGAGCGGCTGGCTGCCGAAGTCACCGCCCGCGCCGGGAAGGCCGACGCCTGGCGCGCGGTGGCCGCGGCCCGCCGCGCCGCCCTCGTCCGTGGGGAGGCGTGACATGCGGGACGACCGGAGCGTGACCCTCCCGGCAGCCGACCCGTTCACCTCTCTCGCCGCCCACTTCGGGATGCTGCTCGGCGTCGCCGACCTGGAGGCGGTGGTCGGTCACCCGTGGGCGAAGATGCGGCTGCACAACGCCTGGCTGCACGGCGGAGGCGTTGTCTGGGGGTTCGGCATCGGCGTCGACGGCCCCGGTCGTGAGCTGCGCATCAGCCCCGGACTGGCCCTGGACGACCTCGGCCGCGAGCTGTACCTCCCGGTCCTGAACTGCCTCGACCTCGCCCAGTGGTACGCCGAACACGACAAGGAGGTGGAGAGCCGGGAGATCCCGGGCGGTGTCGCCTTCGATGCCCACGTGGTGGCCCGGTTCCGGGCCTGCCTGGCCCGGCCGGTACCCGCTCTGGCCTCCTCGTGCGACGGCGCCGACGCGGAGACCGCGTACTCCCGGCTGCGGGAGACGACCGAGCTCCTCCTGGTCCCCGGCCGGTCCGGGAGGACCAGCCGGTACCCGCGACTGCGTCGGCTCTTCGGCCTGCCCGGCACCGGCGACGCCGAGATCGACACCGCGATCGGCCAGGAAGTGGACCCGCTGCGGGCCCAGGTCACGGCCGCGTCCGACGCCGGCCGGTCCCGGGCCTGGCTGGACGCGGTGCGACGCTGCGCCGCGCTGGACACGGTCGATCACCGTCCCGGGGGCCTGGACGACGGGGACGGCTCCGTCCTCCTGCCCGGCACCGGCGACGCCGGCGTTGTCCTGGGCGATCTGCTCGACCTCCGCATCGTCACCGAGGCCGGCACCACCACCGCCGGCGTCGGCACGGTCGACGTCGCGACCCGAACGTCCCACGTGGACACGGCGACCCTGCTTGAGCTGGCCTCCGCCGGCGCGATGGTTCATGGAGGTGCCTGACCATGACGGAACTGCTGCCGGGTGCCGCGGGCCCGGTCGTGCCCACCCGCCAGGTGGACGCGTACGTGGTGATCCCCGTTCCGACCCCGCTGACACGGCTCAACTTCTTCGACGGGCGCCCCCTGCGCGGGACCGACCTCACCCGGGAACAGAAGGCGGGCCGTGAACTGCTGTTCGCGCTCGGGCGCACCGGTGGCCCCGGTGTGGCCCACGGGCTCGACATCACACTCGCCGGGGAGGACATCACGCTCTCTCCAGGGCTGGCGATCGACCCTGGCGGCCGGATGCTGCTGCTTCCCGCCTCTGTGACCGCGACCGTCGACGACCTGCTCGACGCCACCCGAGGCGTGATCCCGAGCGCCGAGCCCGACCGGCCCGGCGCAGCTTCGTTCGCCCCCTGCGAGACGAGCGCTTCGGTCCCACCGGTCGATACGGTCGGGGGCACCGCCCTCTACCTGCTCACCATCGCGTGGGCCGAAGGACTGTGCGGCACCATCGAGGTGTACGGGGCACCGTGCGAGCAGGCATGCGCCACGAGCACCGGGCGCCCGTACCGGATCGACGCGGTCGCGCTCCGCCTGCGCCCCCTCACCCTGACCAGCCCGCTTCCCGCCTCCGCCGCGGTACTCCTGGAGGAGAGGCACCTTCGTTCACGCGTTGCCGCCGCGTACTTCGCCGACGAACGGTCCGCGGCCGGTCCCGCGATGTCCGCCGCCTTCCTCGCCTCGTCGACGTGGTGCCGCGGCGCCCTCGGCCCGGCCGGCAGCGAGGTGCCGCTGGCGGTCCTGGGGCGGTCCGGACAGACCACGACGTTCGTCGATGTCTGGACCGCGCGAAGGGAGCTGCTGGAATCCCCGGCACGCCGCCACGGCGACGGCCGGCTGGCGATGCGCCCGCGGAGCGTCTTCGCGGCCCAGATGGCGCAGTTCCAGTGTCAGCTTGCCCGGCTGGCGTCCGCCGGACTGCCGGAGTCGCACGCGGGCCGGATTCTGGTCGACGCGGGGCTGGTCGAGCTGCCGCCTGCGGGCTATCTGCCGGTCGATCCGGCCGCCGACCTCGTCCGGCAGGTCGGCTCGCTGCTGGGGCCCGGGGTCGATCTGCGCTTTGTGCCCGTTCCGGCGGATCAGGTGCCGCATGAAGTGGAGGAGGTCCGGCACCGGGACCGGATCTCGCTGCTCGTCGGCATCGACGACCCGTCGGCGCGAGCGGACGTCGACGTCCTGGTGCCGGACGGACGGATCGCGTCCGCGCGGCCGGTGACCGGTCGTGGCCTTGTGGCCAAGATGCGCCTCGGCCGGGGCAAGCAGTCGGTGACCTACCACGGTGTCGCGCGCCGTCCGGCCCGGTACGCCCCGGGGTTCACGCTGGCCACGGCCGGCTTCTGCACGGTCTCCACCGACCCGGACGGCGTCGACTTCGTCGACACCCTGGCGAAGGCCGTTTCGATCCACGAGCACTCGCACGTCATCGTCCCTCCCTCCACCGACAGGGAACTCGGACGGGACCGTCTCCGCCGCCTTGCCGACGAGGCCGGACGGTTCGCCGCCGAATCCGCGGGCCGACGCCGGCTCTTCGCCGCCGCTTTCGACGAGAAGGAGGGCAGACCGATCGCGGTACGGGGCGCGCTGGCCTGTGACCACGACCTGTGGCGGTTGCAGCCCGGAGAGACCGCGCTCGTCACCGCGCAACTCGACCTCTACGCGCCGTACCGGGTCCCGCCCGACGGTGACGACGGCAGGGGCCCGGCAGCCGCCCTCTTCGAGCTCTTCGGCCGGGTGGAGGTGCCCCCGTTCACGGTCGACACGGGGGCCGCCCGGAGGTTCCGGTTCGCGGGCCAGCTCGGCGTCGACCGCGGTGACCGGCCCGGCCCCGGGCGATCCGTGCGGTTCGACGTCACGGTGAAGCTCAGGGAGCGGCCCGACGGCCGGCTGTTCGAGATCCGCGGGTCGGAACGTGACCGGCCGATGACGCTGGAGCTGAGGAACGACGGCTCGGTGGTGTGCGCGACCCCCGACGACGAGTTCATCGCCGAGTTCCTGAGGGACCCGGACGTCCTCGGGCCGGACAACCCGCTGCGACTGCTCGCCGAGCTGTCCTTGGGCCTGCTCCGCGGCGCCCGGACCGCGGAGGCCGAGTTCTACGACCGGGCCCGCGCCGACCTGTTCGGAGCGTCCGGCACCGAGGGTGGCGCACCCGTCCTCACCGCGACCCGGGACTGGGTGGCCTTCCGGCGCCGCCGAGTCGAGCCGCCGTCGGCTGCTCCGCCGGCCGCCGCCGAGGTGGTCGTCTGGGTGGCCGCCGCGGACCACCGCGACATGGCCTCGGAGTGGGCGGCACTCCTGGACGGACGCAATGCCGCGGAACTCCCCTGGAGACGGGTGCGCGCGGTCCGGTTCGACGGCGGCACGGCACGCCTGCGTACCCCCGGAGAACTGCGGGGCAGTTACACCGGCACCGGGTCCCCGACGGCGATCCGTCACGTCGGCTTCGGGGCCTGCGGGCCGATGCCGGCCGGCAAGGAGCGAGCGGCCGCTGTCGCCGTGGCGCTGCCACCCGCCGCCGTCCTCGCTCCGGGGGCGGAGATCGCCCCGGCCGCCGTGCCGTCCGGCCTGCTCGAACCGGGCACCGACGGCAGCGTCTTCCTCATCGCCTATCCGTCCAGGCCCGTGAAGACCGGCCTCCTTCAGGTCGTCGCGCTGGGGGATGCCTCGGACCGGGAGCCCGGGGAAGCCGTACGCGATGAGGATCTCGACGCGGTCGAACGTATGGCCACGACGCTCGGCACGGTCCGGATCGCGGACGGAAGCCTCGACCAGGAGACCTTCGGGACAACGCTGGACGCGACCAACCGGGCCGTCAGGCGCCGGATCGTCGAGGGCTTCTCCCCGGTGCTGTGGATCGACCCGGAGTGGTCCGGGTCCGATCCCGAGACCGAACGTCTGCTGATCAGGGCGGCCGGGGAGTTCGTCACCGGGGTCACGGCCCAGGCCGCTCCGCCTCGGCTCTCGCTCGACGGGCAGCGCATCGCGCACGTTGCCCTGGCTTCGGACGAGCGGCAGGCGATCCTGATCCTCGGCTGTCGCCTGGCAGGCAATGGGTGCAGCGGGTTGCCCTGGCTTCGGAAGAGGGGCGGGCCATCGTGACCCTCCACTACGTCGTCCAGGGCGGATGAGCGCATGGGCGCCACGTCCGACGCCGATCACCAGGCCGAGTCCACTGCGCCGGCGAGGCAGTCCCGGCCTGCCTCGGAGCGGAGTACCGACGCAGCGGGCGGACCTCGGACCGGCGTCAACACCCCCGCCTCGGTGGGTGAACTCGCCGTGCAAGCGGCGCGAGCCCCGCGGCCGGCGGCGGGAAGCGCGCCGCCATCGCCACCGGTGCCCGAAGGAGCGGCGACAGCGGGTGAGAGCGCCCCGGTGGAACTTCCGAGGGAGGGCGGCATGGAGGTGGTCTTCTCGTCGGGACGCCAGATCGCTTTCGAGATCGGTGACTTCAGTGAGTTCGGGCTGGGCGAAGGGCAGATCAAGACTCCTGAGATTCCGGTCGGCGAGTTCGTCTCGGCGACCGCCACCATCGGTTCCCACAATCCGATCATGCTCATCCAGCCGACCCTCACCCTCGATCCGGTCATCGGTTGGATCAGTGCCGAAGAAGTGGCCAGGAATCGGGCCGATGAGGCCGAGTCAGCCGAGAGCCGGACACGTGTGGGCGCTTTCGCCGCCGCTGCCGGCGGCATTGCCGGCGGACTCGCCGGGATGACCCTGGGCGGCGCCGTGGGCACGGTCGCCGGGGCACTTCTGGGGCCGGCGGGAGTTCTTGGCGGCAGGGTCATCGGGGCAGGCGTCGGCGCCAAACGAGGAGCCGAGGCGGGCGGCGCACTCGCCGGAAACATCGGCGAATCTCTGTACGATCTCTTCCATGGCGACTTCGATGTGACCGCCCAGCTCAAGGAAAGCCGACTGTCGGGCAAGGTCGGCCTGCGTTACACCCCGTTCGTGAGGCTGTCCTTCGCTCTCACCGGTTTCGAATGGCTGGCCAAGGCCAGTGTCGAACTGCAGACGGTCATGTATGTGACCGCCGCCGCATCGTTCGGTATGTCCGGCGGTATCACCCTGCGCTTCCGTGACGGCAAGCTGGTACGCAGTGTGTTCACGCTGAATCCTTCAGCCTCGCTGGCGTTGAGTCTTGAGGCCGAGGCACGGCTGAAACTTGTGGGCTCGCTGCTCAACATCATGGAGGAGTCGGCCGGCCGTGGACCGTCGTTGTTCGATGGCGAGTACACCACGCCGACCTTCCACCTTTTTGATATGGACACGGTGATCGGTGCGGAGGGTGCTTTCACCTTCGCCAAGGGCTCCCCCATGGAAATCCTGGGCCGCAATATCCGGCTCCCCGCCGGTGCCGCCGCGGACCTGTTCGGCGGCGGGCTGAAGAAGGGCGGACGAAATATTCCGGTGGCGAAAAGACTCGGAGCCCTGGCGGTGAAGAAGCGTGACGCAGAGGACGATATTTCACGGACCGGGAAAACCAAGGGTGGCGCTATTCTGATGGTCTGGTATAAATCGGCGGACTGGTATCCTCGCTATCTGACTCGGCCTTCGGTGCGCGGGCGTCAGGAGAAAATCTCCATGTTCCCGCACCACGTGTACGACAATGGTCTTGCCATGGGGGTCGATTTTTGGCCGCATGAGGGAATGAAATTTCGATACCGTGGAGGTGTGTCGAGAGGTAGTGGGATGAGTCGATTCAAGCGGGAGCTTGAAGCGGAGGGAATCGAGCTGGGCCGCGACCTGGCCTACAAGGCCGATATCGATCACGTCGTGGACTTGGCCTTCGACGGCCCCGACGACGAAACCAACCTCTGGCCGCTCTACGAAAGCCGCAATCGTGGTGCCGGGTCCGTTCATCGAACGCAGAAGGTGTGGTGGACGCCGGAGAAGGGCGACCCGCCCCAGAAGACCGCGCTCGAAAAGGTCCCCACCGGCCGCTGGTTCGAGATCAAGAAGATGCCGGACTGACGGTGTGTCACATCGCGGTGGCGGCGAACAACGGCCGGCACGATGCGGCGTTGATCGATGATCGCCCGTTGCCCGAGTGGACGGGACGCGGGGACGGGCATGTGCGGCCCGGGGCGGACCCGGCGGGGGAGGCGGAGGGGTGGTCACCGACGGTGACGCCGTCGGGCGATCGGTCGGATGACGTGGAGCGGCGCGTGCTCACCGCGCGGTCGCGCCCGTGTTCTCGCTGTTCTCCGCCGTGTCGTCGGCGGGGGCCGCCGGTTCGGGGAGGCCGGGCAGGAGGAGGCAGAGCGGGACCGCGCAGGCGGTGAGGGCCGCGGCCCACCAGAACGCGTGGCCGAAGCCGGTCGCCAGGGCGCTGGGGGTGTGGGCGGCGCCGATGTTCCGCTGGAGGACGACGAGGAGGACGGCGACCCCCACCGCGCCGCCGATCTGCTGGGCGACGCGCGTGATCATGCCGGCGTCAGGGATCTCCTCGTGCGCCAGTCCGACGAAGGCGGCACCCATGGGCGCGATCATGGCGGCGCCCAGGGCGACGCCACGGACGAACAGCGCGGCCATGAGCAGGAGTTCGCTGGTGTCCGCGGTGACGAAGGCGAACGGCACGGTGGAGACGGCGACGAAGGCGAAGGCCACGAGAGCCACCGCACGCGGGCCGACGCGGTCCATGTACCTGCCTGCCAGGCCGCGGGCGGCGAGGGCGCCGACGCCTTGGGGGATGAGCAGCAATCCGGCGCCGAGCGGGGTCGCGCCGCGAACCGACTGGAAGTACAGGGGCAGCAGCATCATCGACCCGAACAGGGAGATGCCGCCCAGGAAGAGCAGCGTGGAGGACCCGGCCACCGAGCGGTGCCGGAACATGCGCACGTCGACCAGGGCGCCGGTGTCCCGGGTGAGCGCCCGGACGGTGAAGCCCCCGATCAGGGCCAGGCCGGCGAGCAGGGGAACGAGGACCCGGACGTCGGCGAAGCCGGTGGTGCCGTCGACCCGGGAGAGGCCGTAGAGGAGGGCCGCGGAACCGGGGGAGAGCAGGAGCAGGCCGACGACGTCCAGGCGAGCGCGGGGGCGGCCGGGAGCGGGCCGGTCGTCGGGCAGCTCACGCCGGGCGAGCCGGATGCGGAGGAGGCAGAAGGGGATGTTGACGACGAACAGCCAGCGCCAGTCGGCCAGGTGGAGGATGAGACCGCCCAGGACCGGGCCGAGGACCGGGCCGAGTGCCGTGGGCACGGTGATGACGGCCATGACCTTGCCGATGTCGCGGCCCTTGGCGGCCTGCATGAGCAGGGTGTACATCAGCGGCATCATGATGCCGCCCGCGAGGCCCTGGCCGAGGCGGAAGACGATGAGGCTGCCGGCGTTCCAGGCCAGGGCGCTCAGGCTCGAACAGACGAGGAACCCGCCCAGGGCCGTGATCCACAGGCGCCGGCCGCCGATCCGCGACTGGGCCCATCCGGCGAGCGGGATGGTGAGGAAGACGGCCAGCATGTAGCCGGTGCCGACCCATTGGATGGTCGACAGCGGGGCGTCGAGGTCCTGGGTCAGATCGTTCAGGGCGACGCTGATGATGGTGGTGTCGAAGACGACGCCGAGGGCCCCGACGACAAGGGTGATCGCCATGCGCCACACGGCAGGGTCGACGCGCCCGGGATCTGCGGGGGTGGGGTCGGAGGGGGTGGGCCCGGCCTGGCGGGGAGTGCTCACGGTCAGCACCTTAAGATAGAGGGCTCTTCCTTATCTCCTCACGGTAGGCCCGGTACAGTAAGAAAGGCAACTCTATCTACGTCAGGGAAGGCGGGCGATGACTCAGCGGCGCCGCGGGGCGGCACTGGAGAAGGCACTCCTCGACGCGGCCTGGGACGAGCTGACCGACAGCGGTTACGCCAGATTCACCATGGACGCCGTCGTCAAGCGCGCGGGCACCAGCCCTCCCGTGCTCTACCGGCGCTGGGCCGACCGCGACGAACTCGTCCGGGCGACCATCGTGCACGTCCTCAGGGAGTCCCGCCCCGCCGTTCCCGACACGGGAAGCCTGCGGGAGGACGTCCTGACCCTCATGCGGGAGATCGGCACGACCCACGTCCGCCTGGTCACCGTCATGTACGCGCACCTGGCCAGCTACTACCGGGAGACGGGGAGGGGCCCCGGCGACCTCTTCGATCCCGTCGTGACGGGCCGCACGGCAGCGCTCGACGGCCTCTTCGAGCGTGCCGTCGACCGCGGCGAGATCAAGCCGGAGCTGCTCACCGAGCGCATCAAGACCCTCCCCTTCGTCCTGCTGCGCCACGAGATCCTCTCGACGTTCGCCCCGGTGCCCGAGCACGTCCTGGAGGAGATCGTCGACACGATCTTCCTCCCCCTGGTGCGCTGACGGTCCGCCCGCGCCGGGCCCGCCGCCGGGTCAGGCGGGCCGGCCGGCCTTCCCGCCCGGTTCCAGGGCGTTGGCGAACGACGCGGCGCTCATGGCCATGGCGGGCACGTGCTCCCGCATCAGCCGCATCCGGTGCGGGGCGTCCTGGAACCGGGGGTCGAGCTGGAACTCGGCGGCGAGGGAGAACCACGTGACCGGGACGGCGCCGGCCTGGACCATGCGCTGGATCGCCGCGTCGTGCGTCTCCGCCGAGAGTCCGGCGGAGGCGTCGACGACCACGTGGACGCGGTAGCCGGCACGCAGCCCGCCGAGCACGGTCTGGAGCACGCAGCCGTCGGTGGCGATGCCGCCGATCACCAGGTTCCGCCTGCCTTCGGCGCGGACCGCCTCGGCGAACCGCTCGTCCAGGAAGGAGTCGAAGCCGGTCGCCCGCTCGATGACCGGATGGTCACCGAGGGCCTGGAGCAGTTCGGGGTAGAGCGGGCCGGACGGCTTGCTGGACCGCCCGTTGGTGACCACCAGTCCGCTCTCGTACCACTTCGCCGTCTTCGCCAGGCCGACCGCGTTGTTGATGTGGTGCGCCAGGTCGTGGGAGCCGATGAGGTTGGCGAATCCGACGGCGTAGTCGACGAGGACGACGGTGGTGTCGGCCGGGGTGAGGGGCTCGGGAGTCATGGGTGCCCTTCCGGAGGAGGTGGCGGCAGACGGAGCGCCCCGCCTGCCGTGCTAGTGACCAAGTGGTCACTAAGACCTTACGATCCCGTCGGGTCGGTGTCCACATGGTTACTGGCCGCGCGGCGGTCCAGCGGCACGCGGACCTCGCATCACCAGGAGGAATGGCCGAATGCTCCTCCTGAGGGTCGCCTCGACGCCGTTCGGGGAAACGGGCGGTTAATGACCGTACGTATACTGATCTCATGGAGGCATCCCAGGCAGAGGCCACGGCCGACGAGGACGTACCGCACCCCGCGAAGAAGCGGACCCGAGATCCGGAGGCGCGTCGTGCGGCCATCGTCGAAGCGGCTCGCGCCACCTTCGCCGAGCAGGGCTTCGCCAAGGCGACCATCCGCGAGGTGGCACGCCGCGCCGGAGTCACGCACGGCCTGGTGATCCGTCATTTCGGCTCGAAGGAACGGCTCTTCCTCGCCTCCGTCCCCAGCTCCCACAACCTGATGGCCGAGATCGCCGGCGACCCCCGGTCGCTGCCGACGCGGGTGGCACGGTCCTACGTCCGGCGCATGTCGCGGAGCGGGGGCTGCGATCCCTTCGTCGCCCTGATCCGGGCCGTGGCCTCGGGAGAGGGTGCCGCCGAGAGGCTGTTCGCCGTGATGCAGGAGGAGAGCCTGGAGATGTACCGGCAGGTGATTCCGGGCCCCGACATCGACCAGCGGGTCGCGTCGGTGGGCGCCTACCTCATCGGGGTGACCTTCTCCCGGTACGTGCTCAAGAGCGGCTCGCTGGCCGAGATGTCGGACGACGAACTGGTCCGGCACCTCACCCCGAACCTGCGCGGCATCCTCCTCCCCTGACCCGGCCCGGCCGGCCGACGGCCCTCGGGGGCCCGGCGCCCGGCGCGGTTAGCCTGGGCGTATGCGTGTCAGAAGAACCCTGCCGTCCTTCGCCGCGGGTGAGGTGGACGTCCCCTTCGTGATCAAGAGTTACGAGGAAGTCCTCACCGAGGACACGTCGTGGGACGAGCACTCCCACCCCTGGCACGAACTGCTGTGGAACGAGCGCGGGGCGTCCACGGCGGTGGTGGGCCGTCAGGTCTGGTGCATCACCCCCACGCTGGGTCTGTGGATGCCCGCCGGGCAGGCGCACTCCGCCTCCGCGATCGCGGGCACCTCCTTCCGCGCCCACTTCTTCCGGTACGGCACCACGTCGGCGCTCCCGGACGCGCCCGTGGCCGTGGAGATCACCCCCCTGCTCCAACTGCTCCTGGAGCGGCTGGAGGAGAAGGGCCTGTCCCCGGAGTCCCGGGCCGTGACGGAGGCGATGGTCCTCGACGTGCTGCGCCCCTCGCAGCGGGCCCTGCTGGTGCAGTTGCCCACCTCCGACCTGCTGCGCCCGATCGTGGACGCCGTCCGGGCCGACCCCTCCGACCAGCGGACCCTGGCGGGCTGGGCGGCCCTGCTCGGGTGCAGTCCGCGCACGCTGACCCGGGCCTTCCGGGTCGAGGCGGGGACCAGTTTCGCGCGCTGGGTCGCCGCGGTGCGCGCCCAGCGGGCGGTGCAGTTGCTCGTCCAGGGGACCGAGGTCGACGACGTGGCCGAGGCGGTCGGCTACCGGTCGGCGAGCGCCTTCGGAGCGGCGTTCCGGCGGACGACCGGGACGACGCCGGGCCGGTTCCGGCTGCCCTGATCCGTGCCCGGCGCCGCGAGGCGGGCGGGGCCACGACGCGGTGATGTCCCGATCGCTACAAGTGGTGTCACAAAGGCTCGATTGCTCTCCGCACAGCCACTCCCTACGCTGTGCAGGCAAGCCTTACCTAACCTGCTGCTTTCAAGGTGGGTGCCCCGCTCCACGACCCGTGTCACCGTCCGGACGTGAGGGCGGCCCCGGCACCCCCGACCGGAAATGGACCAAGGGTCGATGAGAACGCCACGCCTTCGTGTACTCGCCCTCGCGGCTGCCCTCCTGCTCGGACTCACCGCCTGCGGCGGCGAGTCCGGGGACGAGGACGGCGGCAAGGCCGCCGACGCCGGCTCGGGACGGTTCCCCGTGACGATCGAGCACGCGCTCGGGACCACCGTCATCCCCGAGAAGCCCCAGCGCGTCGCCACGGTGAACTGGGCCAACGACGAGGTGCCGCTCGCCCTGGGCGTCGTCCCCGTCGGCATGGCCAAGGCCAACTTCGGCGACGACGACGGGGACGGGGTGCTGCCCTGGACGGAGGAGCGCCTCCAGGAACTCGGTGCCAAGACGCCCGTCCTGTTCGACGAGACCGACGGAATCGACTTCGAGGCCGTCGCCGACACCAAGCCGGACGTCATCCTCGCCTCGTACTCCGGGCTGACGAAGCAGGACTACGAGACGCTCAGCCGGATCGCGCCCGTCGTCGCCTACCCGGAAGCCGCCTGGGCCACCCCGTGGCGCGACATCATCCGGCTCAACAGCAAGGCCATCGGACTGGCCGACGAGGGTGACAAGCTGATCGGCGACCTCGAAGGCCGGATCGGCGAGGCCGTCGCCAAGTACCCGCAGCTCAAGGGCAAGACGGCGATGTTCATGACGCACGTCTCGTCCAAGGACGTCAGCGAGGTCGGCTTCTACACCACGCACGACACCCGGACCCAGTTCTTCACCGACCTCGGCATGAAGATCCCGGCCAGCATCTCCGCACCGTCCGAGAAGACCAAGAAGTTCGTGCTCACCAAGAGCGCCGAGCGCATCGACGACTTCAACGACGTCGACATCATCACCGGCTACGGCGACGAGAAGGGCGAACTCCTCAAGGCGCTCCAGAAGGACCCGCTCACCTCGAAGCTGGCGGCCGTCGAGCGCGGCTCCCTCTACCTGCTGCCAGGCAGCACCCCCCTGGCGACCGCCGCGAACCCGACCCCGCTCTCCATCCCGTACGTCCTGGACGACTACGTGAAGGCGCTCGCCGAGGCCGCGGACAAGGTCAAGTGAGGCTCACCGACACCCCGCGCGCGCCGGACCCCGTCCTGCCAGGACGGCCGGCGCGCGTGCGCGTCACCTGGCTCGCCGTGCTCGCCGTCCTCCTCCTCGTCCTCATGGCCTGCTCGCTGGCGTTCGGCTCCCGCGACGTCGCCGCCTCCGACGTGTGGTCGGCGCTCGGCGGCGCCGCCCACACGCTGGAAGAGGCCGCGGTCACCAAGCGGATACCGCGCACCCTCCTCGCCGTCGCGGTGGGCGGCGCGCTGGGACTCTCCGGCGCGGTCATGCAGGGCGTGACCCGCAACCCGCTGGCCGACCCCGGCATCCTCGGCGTCAACATGGGCGCCTCGCTCGCCGTGGTCACCGCGATCGCCTACTTCGGCCTCGCCTCGGCGTCCGGATACATCTGGGTGGCCATGCTCGGCGCGGCGCTGACGGCCGGGTTCGTGTACGCCGTCGGCTCCCTCGGGCGCGGCGGAGCCACCCCGCTGAAGCTCGCCCTCGCCGGTGCCGCCATCTCGGCCGCGCTCGCCTCCCTGGTCAGCGCCGTGGTGCTGCCCCGCAACGACATCTCCGGCACCTTCCGGCTGTGGCAGATCGGCGGTGTCGGGGGCGCCTCGTACGCACAGCTCGGCACCGTCCTGCCGTACCTCCTCGCCGGTTTCCTGATCTGCCTCGCCTGCTCCCGCGCCCTCAACTCGCTCGCGCTGGGCGACGAACTGGCCGCAGGGCTCGGCGAACGCGTGGCCTTCGTCCGTGCCACGGCCGCGCTCGGGGCGGTCATGCTCTGCGGCGCGTCCACCGCCGTCGCCGGCCCGATCACCTTCGTCGGCCTGGTGGTCCCGCACGCCTGCCGGCTGCTGATCGGCATCGACCACCGCTGGCTGCTGCCGTTCTCCGCCCTGGGCGGCGCCGCGCTCCTGACCGCCGCGGACGTGGTGGGACGGGTCGTGGCCCGCCCCGCCGAGATCGACGTGGGCATCCTGACCGCGATCATCGGCGCCCCCTTCTTCATCCACATCGTCCGCCGGCAGAAGGTCAGGTCCCTGTGAGCGCCCCCGCCGTCACCGGCTCGTCCACGCTGCGGACGGTCACCCGCGGCCGGGTCCGCCGCTCCCGCCGGCGCCGGCTGATCCTCCTGACGCTCCTGCTGCTCGTCGTCGCCGCGTTCGTCACCTCCCTCATGGCCGGGCACACCTTCTACCCCGCCCGCGACGTGCTGCGCGTGATCACGGGCGAGGAGGTCCCGGGCGCGTCGTTCACCGTCGGCAGGCTGCGGCTGCCGCGGGCGGTGCTCGCGCTGACCGCGGGCCTCAGCTTCGGCATGGCCGGCGTCACCTTCCAGACGATGCTCCGTAATCCGCTCGCCAGCCCCGACGTCATCGGTATCAGCTCGGGGGCGAGCGCCGCGGCGGCCATCGCCATCGTCACCCTGTCGCTGGGGGAGACCTCGGTGTCGGCCCTGGCGATCGCCGCCGCGCTCGGGGTGGCGCTGCTGGTGTACACCCTCGCGTTCCGCGACGGGGTGGCCGGCACCCGGCTCATCCTCATCGGGATCGGCATCTCCGCCCTGCTCGACAGCGTCACCTCCTACGTCCTGTCGCAGGCGGCGGAGTGGGACCTCCAGGAAGCGATGCGCTGGCTCACCGGCAGCCTCAACGGCACCACATGGGACCAGACCGTGCCCACCGTGCTCGCCGTACTGGTGCTCGGCCCCGTCCTGCTCTCGCAGGCCCGCAACCTCACCGCGCTCCAACTGGGCGACGACACGGCGTCCGCCCTGGGCGTCCGGGTCGAACGCACCCGCATCGTGGTCATCGTCGCGGCCGTCGCACTGATCGCCTTCGCCACGGCCGCCGCCGGCCCCATCGCCTTCGTCGCGTTCCTCTCCGGGCCGATCGCCGCCCGGCTGACCGGAACCGGCGGCTCCCTGCTGATCCCCTCGGCCCTGGTCGGCTCCCTGCTGGTGCTGGCCGCCGACTTCACGGGCCAGTACGCCTTCGACACCCGCTACCCGGTGGGCGTCGTCACCGGCGTCCTCGGGGCGCCCTACCTCGTCTACCTGATCGTCCGCACCAACCGGGCCGGAGGCTCACTGTGACCGCGTCCCACTCCCTCGCCACCGAGGACCTCACGCTCGGCTACGGCGACCGTGCCGTCATCGAGAACCTCGACCTGGAGCTGGCGGCCGGCCGGATCACCGTGATCGTCGGCGCGAACGCCTGCGGCAAGTCGACCCTGCTGCGCTCGATGTCCCGGCTGCTGGCCCCGCGTTCGGGCCGGGTCGTCCTGGACGGCAAGGAGGTGCACCGCACACCGGCCAAGCAACTCGCCTGCACCCTGGGCCTGTTGCCGCAGTCACCGGTCAGCCCCGAGGGCATCACGGTGCTGGACCTCGTCGGCCGGGGCCGCCACCCCCACCAACGGGCCTTCTCCCGCTGGACGGCGCGGGACGACCTCGCCGTCGCCGCCGCGCTGGAGGCCACGCGGACGGCCGACCTGGCCGACCGGGCCGTCGACGAACTCTCCGGCGGCCAGCGCCAGCGGGTGTGGATCGCCATGGCCCTCGCCCAGCAGACGGACCTGCTCCTCCTCGACGAGCCCACCACGTTCCTCGACATCAGCCACCAGGTCGAGGTCCTCGACCTGCTGACCGACCTCAACCGGGACCGCGGCACCACGATCGTCATGGTCCTGCACGACCTCAACCTCGCCGCCCGCTACGCGGACCGGCTGATCGCCCTGGCGTCCGGGGGCCTCCACGCGGCGGGAACGCCCGAGGAGGTGATGACCGAGGACACCGTCCGGGCCCTGTACGGCATGGAGAGCCAGGTCATCGAGGACCCGCTCTCCGGCAAACCCCTGGTCCTCCCCATCGGCCGCCACCACTCCCGCCCCCCGTCCACCGGGACGCAGGCCCCCTGGACCCCGACGGCGCCGCTCCCCTCGGGCACCGTCCGCTGAGCCCGGCACCGGTACCCCCGGCGCCGGCCACGCGTGGGGTGCCGGTGACGGCCGCCGTGCCTCAGGCACCCTTCCACGCCGTCCGCGTGCGCGCCGCCGTGCCGGGCACCGCGGGCGCCCCCGGCACCGGATTCCGCGTCCGCTTCCGTGTCGCTTCCACCACCGCGGCCGGCTCTGCTCGCGGTGCTGCGTCTTCTTCCCTATGGGCCTTCGAGCGCCGGCGGCAGTCTGCTGCGAAACACCGCTTGGAGGCTCACAGTGACAGCAGGACCGGCCCACGACAAGGCTCCGAACGACGTCGGCCCCGACACGGCATCCTTCGCGCAGCGCCGCCTGTGGTTCCTGGACCAGTTGGCCGGTTCTTCCACCGGTTCCACGCTCCCGCTGGTCCTGCGACTGCGGGGCCCACTGGACGCGGACCGGCTGGAGCGGTCGCTGTCCGGCATCGTGGCGCGGCACGAGGTGCTGCGCACCCGGTTCCGCGCCGTCGGCGGTGAGCCGGTACCCGTGGTCGACCCGCCCGCGGGCGTCGTACTGGAGCGGATCGAGGCCGACGGGCCCGAGGAACTCTTCGCGCGCAGGCTGGGACGCCCCGTCGACCTGTCCGCGCGGCACCCGCTGCGGGCCGTGCTCGCCCGCGTCACACCCGACGAGCACCTGCTCCTCGTCGAGGTGCACCACATCGCCGTGGACGGCTGGTCCTGGGGCATCCTCCTGGACGAACTCGCCGCCGGCTACCGGGGTGAGCAGGTCGCCCCGCCCCCGCTGCGCCACGCCGACCTCGCACGCGCACAGACCGAACGGCTGAGCGGCGAACGGCTGGAACGTCTCCTGAGCCACTGGCGCGAGCGGCTGCGCGGTCTGACCCCGCTCGAACTGCCCACCGTCCGGCCGCGTCCACGGGTCTGGGACGGCTCCGGCGACGTGGTCCGCTTCGACCTGCCGGCCAAACTGGTCACCGCGGTCGACGCCCTCGCCCGCTCCCGGCGCGTCACCCGGTACACCCTCCTGCTCACCGCCTACCAGGCGCTCCTCGGACACTGGGCGGGCGGCAGTACCGACGTCGCCGTGTGCAGCACGCTCGCCGACCGGGCCCGGCGCGGCGCGGACAGGCTCATCGCGCCCCTCGTCAACACCGTCGTGCTCCGCGCCGACCTGGCCGGCCGGCCCGGCTTCGGCACCCTGCTGGACCGGGCACAGGGCCGCGTGCCGGTGGACCTCGCCCACGCAGAGGCCCCCTTCGACCTGGTCGTCGCCGCCCTCGGCGGCTCCCGGGACCTGTCCCGCCACCCGCTCGCCCAGGCGTCGTTCACCCTGCTCAACGCGCCGATCCGGCCGGTACGGATGCCCGGTCTGGAGGTGACGCTGGTCGAACCGCCGCTCACCGAGACCCCGCTGGACGTCTTCCTGGACCTGACCCTGCGCGGCGACGGCAGCGTCGCCGCGATACTCCAGTACGCCACCGCGCTCTTCGACGCCGCCACCATGCGCGCCTTCGCCCGTTCCTACACGGCCCTGCTCAGGGCCGTCCTGGCCGACCCCGACACCCCCGTGCGGGAGCTGCTGCGCGCCCTGCCCGACGGCCTCGTCGGCCCCGCCGGGCGCGGCCGGCCCCGGCCCGACTGGCACCGGGCAGCCGACCGCCCCGCCGAGCCGGCGCCGCCGGTCGCCTTCCGCGGCGATCCCGGCGCCACCGCCCTGCGCTGCGGCGAGGACAGCGTCAGCTACGCCGGGCTCGCCACCATGACCGGCACGCTGGCCGCCGCGCTGCGCGCCGCCGGGGTCACCGCGGGCGCTCCCGTGGGCGTGCTCCTGCGCCGCGGCCCGTGGTCGGTCGCCGCCATCGAGGGCGTCTGGCGGGCGGGGGGCGCCTACGTGCCCCTCGACCCGGAACTGCCCGCCGAGCGGCTGCGCCACATGGCCGAGGAGGCCCGGCTCGCCTGCGTCGTCACCGAACCCGGCACCGCCGGGGCCGCCGCCCGGCTCGCCCCGGTCACGGTGGACGTCGCCGCGCTCCCCCCGGCCGCGGACGCCCCCCGTCACCGGCCGCACCCCCGCGAACTGGCCTACGTCATCTTCACCTCCGGCTCCACCGGCAGGCCCAAGGCGGTCGGCGTCGAGCACGCCGCCCTCGCCTCCCACGTCGCCGCCGCCCGGCAGCGCTTCGGTATCACCTCCGCCGACCGGGTCCTGGCCTTCGCCTCCTTCGCCTTCGACGCCTCGCTGGACCAGGTGCTGCCCGCCCTCACCTGCGGCGCCACCGTCGTCATGCGGCCCGACGAGCCCTGGCTGCCCACGCAGGTGCCCGAGATCGTCCAGCGGCACGGCCTGACCGTCGTCAACATGCCGCCCACCTACTGGTCGGAGCTGACGCTCTCCCTCGACCGGCGGCTGGCCGCCGCCCTGGGCTCCCTGCGACTGCTCGTCCTCGGCGGGGAGGCCGTCCCGGCCGACACCCTCGCCGCCTGGCACGCCGCCGTCCCCGGAGTGCGGGTCTGCAACGCGTACGGGCCCACCGAGACCACCGTCACCGCCACCACCCACGACGCCGTCGGCCCGCCGGGGGACACCGTGCCCATCGGCCGGCCTCTGGGCGACCGCCGTGTGTACGTCGTCGACGCCGAGGGCGAACCGGTCCCGGCCGGCGTCGGAGGCGAACTCCTCGTCGGCGGCACGGAATTGGCCCGCGGCTATCTCGGGCGCCCCGGGCCGACCGCCGAGCGCTTCGTGCCCGACCCCTACGGGCCGCCCGGCGGACGCCTCTACCGGACCGGCGACCTGGCGCGCTGGACGCCCGGCGGCGAGCTGGAGTTCCTCGGCCGCCGCGACGACCAGGTCAAGATCCGCGGCTTCCGGATCGAACTCGGCGAGGTGGAGACGGTGCTGCGGGCCTGCCCGCTGGTCGCCGCCGCCGCGGCCCGTCCCGACCGGGCCACCGGACGCGGCCTCACCGGTTACGTCGTACCAGCCCCGGACGCGCCCGCCCCGCCCGGCCGGGCCGAACTGCGCGCCTGGTGCGCCCGCCACCTGCCGCACTACGCCGTCCCGTCCGAGTTCGTCGTCCTGGACGCCCTCCCGGTCGGCGTGTCGGGCAAGCTCGACCGCTCCGCCCTGCCCGACCCCGCGCACACCCGCCCCGCCGACGATCCGGCCTACACCGCGCCCCGCGACGAGACCGAGCGGATCGTCGCCGAGGTGTGGGCCGACGTCCTCGGCCTGGACCGGATCGGCATCGACGACGGATTCTTCGACCTCGGCGGCCATTCCCTGCTCGCGACCATGGCGGTCTCCCGGATCGCCCAGCGCCTCGGCCGTGAGATCGAACTGCGGACCGTCTTCGAGCACCCCACCATCCGCGACTTCGCCCCCCGGGTGGCGGCGGCGGGTGCCGTCGGCGCCGCCGGGATCGTCCCCGTCGACCGCGCCAGACCGCTGCCGCAGTCCTTCGCGCAGGAACGCCTGTGGTTCCTGGACCGTACCTCCGACCACGGCGAGTCGTACCTGCTCTGGTACTGCCGGCGGGTGCGCGGAGGTCTGGACCGCGCCGCGTGGCAATCGGCCCTGGACGACCTGGCCGAGCGGCACGAGGTGCTGCGCACCGCCCTCGTCGAGATCGACGGCCGCCCCGTGCAGCAGGTCTGCGACCCGGGCACGGTGCCGCTGCTCTGGGAACCGGCGCCACCGGCCCCGGACGAGCGGACCCGCCTGGAGGCCGTACGGGACCTGGCCGCGGCGCACGCCACCCGCCGCTTCGACCTCGGCCGGCCGCCGCTGTTGCGGTCCGGCGTCTGGGAGCTGGCCGACGACGACCACGTCGTCCTGCTCGCCCTCCACCACGCCGTCACCGACGGCTGGTCCAAGGACGTGCTGCTGGACGAACTCGGCCGGCACTACGCGGCCCGCGCGACGGGCGGGCGTGCCCGCCCCGCCCCGCTGCCCGTGCAGTACGGCGACTACGCCGTGTGGCAGCGCGAGCGCGCCGACAGCGGCGCCCTGGAACCCCAACTCGCCTACTGGGAGCGGGTCCTCGAAGGCGCCCCGGTGCTGGAACTGCCCACGGACCGGCCACGGCCCCCCGCCTTCACCGGCCGGGGCGGTGCCGTGGAGATCGACCTGCCGCCCGCGCTCGTCGACCGCGTCGACGCCCTCGCCCGCGAGCACGGCGCGACCCGCTTCATGGTGCTGCTGGCCGCCGCGAAGACGGTGCTGGCCCGCTGGACCGGGCAGGACGACATCTGCGTGGGCACGCCCGTCGCCGGCCGCGGAAGGCTCGAACTGGAGCCGCTGATCGGCTTCTTCGTCAACACCGTCGTGCTGCGTACCGACCTGTCGGGACGGCCCGCCTTCGGCGCCCTCGTGGACCGGGTACGCGACGTGGTCCTCGGCGCCTTCGACCACCAGGAGGTGCCGTTCGAACAGGTCGTGGAGCGGCTGCGGCCGGAGCGCGACCTCTCCCGCAACCCGCTGTTCCAGGCCATGGTCGACGTCCAGGAGTCCTCCGGGGCCGGCGGCGGCCTGCCCGGTCTGCGGACCGCCGACTTCGCGCTGCCCTGGGGGTCGGCGAAGTTCGACCTGACCGCCACCTTCGTGATCCGGCCGGACCGTTTCGCGCTCAACGTCGAGTACGCCGCCGACCTGTTCGAACCGGACACCGCGACCCGGTTCGCCCATCACGTCGGCCGCGTCCTCGACGCCCTGCTGACCGACCCCGCCGCCCGCGCCGACGAGGCCGCCCTGCTCTCGGCGGACGAGCGGCGGAACCTCGTCGCGGACGCCGGACGGGACGCGGAACCCGCGCCGCCGTTCGAGGTGCGGGGCGTGCCGGGAGCCCCGGCGGTCGTCTGCGGGGACACCACCCTGGACCACGCGCGCCTGGACGCCCTCACCGGCGGGCTGGCCGCGGCGCTGGTCCGCGCGGGCACGGTCCCGGGCGACGCCGTGGGCGTGTGCGTCGGCCGCGGTGTGTGGTCCGTGGCGGCGATGCTCGCCGTCTGGCGGGCGGGCGGTGTCCACGTCCCGCTCGACCCCCGGCTGCCCGAGGAGCGGTTGCGCCACATGTGCGAGGAGGCCGCGGTGGGACACCTGGTGTGCGACGCGGGCACCCGGGACCTGGCGGCGGCCCTCGGCGGCACGAGCGTCGACGTCGGCGACGTCCTCCCCGACCCGGCCGGGCCCCGCCACGCCCCCTTCCCCGACGACCTCGCCTACGTCATCTTCACCTCCGGCTCCACCGGCAGACCCAAGGCCGTCGGCGTCGAGCACCACGCCCTGGACGCCCATGTCGCCACCGCCCGCGAGACGTTCGGGCTGACCGCGCGGGACCGGGTGCTCACCTTCGCCTCCACCTCCTTCGACGCCTCGCTGGAGCAGGTCCTGCCCGCGCTGAGCACCGGGGCGACGGTGCTGGTGCGCCCCGAGGAGATCTGGACGCCGGAGGAACTGGCGGCGTACGTCGCCGCCGAGCGGGTGACGGTCATGGAGCTGACCCCCTCGTACTGGACGGAACTGGTGGCCCGCCTGGACACGCTCGCCCCCCGACTGGCCACCCTGCGGCTGCTGGTGACCGGGGGAGAGGCGCTGCCCGCCGACCCGCTGGCGCACTGGTTCGCCCGCCTGCCCGGCGTCCCCGTGGCCAACACCTACGGCCCCACCGAGACGGTGATCTCCGCCACCGCGCACACCGCCCGCGAGGCCCCGGCCGGCCGGGTGCCCATCGGCCGGCCCCTGGGCAGCCGCCGGGCCTACGTGACCGACCCGCTCGGCGAACCCGTACCCGTCGGCGTGCCCGGCGAACTCCTCCTCGGCGGACCGGAGATGGCCCGGGGCTACCTCGGCCGGCCCGCCCTCACCGCCGAGCGGTTCGTCCCCGACCCGTTCGGCCCGCCCGGTGGCCGTCTCTACCGCACCGGCGACGTCGTACGCCGACTGCCCGACGGGGAGATGGAGTTCCTCGGCCGCAACGACGACCAGGTCAAGATCCGCGGTTTCCGCGTCGAACCGGGAGAGGCTGAAGCGGTGTTGCGCGCGCATCCCGGGGTGCGCGGCGCGGCCGTCGTGGTGCGCACCCGGGGCGGCGAGCCGGCCCTCGTCGGCTACGCCGCGGGCCGCGGAGTGACCGAGGAGTCCCTGCGTACCCACTGCCGGGCCCGTCTGCCCCACTACCTCGTCCCGGCCGCGTTCGTCCTCCTGGACGCCCTGCCCCTGACCGTGCAGGGCAAGCTGGACACCGCCGCGCTGCCCGAGCCCGAGCCCGAGGCGTCCTCCGCGCACGCCGCCGTCGCGCCGCGCACCCCGGCCGAGACGGTCGTGGCGCAGATCTGGTGCGAGGTGCTCGACCTGCCGAAGGTCGGCGTCCACGACGACTTCTTCGCCCTGGGCGGCCACTCCCTGCGCGCGGTCGCGGTCGCCTCCCGCCTGCGGACCGCCTTCGACTGCCCGCTCCAGGTCCGCGACCTGTTCGAGCACCCCACCGTGGAGCGGCTCGCCGCCGAGGTGGAGCGGCGCCTGCTGGAGCTGATCTCGCAGATGAGCGACGACGAGATCGACCTGTCCCTGACGGCCGACCTCTGACAGCCGTCCTCTGACCGCCACACCGGCCGCCCGCCCCGCCACACCGCCCGCCCGTACCGGCGGCGACCGCGCCCCCACCGACTTCCTTCCCCAGAACCGAGATCGGAGCGCCCCATGACCACATCCGACGTGCGTCCCGGCCCCGTCACGACCGGCGGCCCCCTCACCCCGGCCGCCCGGCGCCTGCTGGAACAACGGCTGCGCGGCCGGTCCGCCGCCCGGGAGAGCGGACCCGCCCCCGTCCGGCCGAGACCCGAGCGGGTCCCGCTGTCCGCGGCCCAGCAGCGCCTGTACTTCCTGGACCGGATCGACCCCGGCACGCCGACCTACCTGCTGCCCGCCGCCTGGCGTCTGACCGGTCCCCTGGACGTGCCGGCCCTCACCGCGGCCGTCGCCGACCTGACCGCCCGGCACGAGCAGTTGCGCGTGGTCTTCCCCGAGCACGAGGGCGTGCCCCACCAGCGGGTCCTGCCCGCGGGCGGCACGGTCCTGGACGTGACCGAGGTGACCGGGGAAGACGAGGAGGACCGCGAACGCCGGCTGGCCGCCGCCGTGCACGCGGCGGCCCTGCGCCCCTTCGACCTCGCCCGCGAACCCGCCTTCCGCGCCGGCCTCGTACGCGCCGGCGCCGAGGACCACGTCCTCGTCCTGGGCATGCACCACATCGTCTCCGACGGCTGGTCCCTCGACCTCCTCGTCCGCGACCTGACCGAGCTGTACGGCGCCAGGACGCGGGGACGCGCCGCGGAACTGCCCGAACTCCCCCTGGAATACACCGACTACGCCATATGGCAGCGCGAGGACGACCAGTCCGCCGCCTTGGAGCACTGGCGCACCCGCCTGGCCGGGCTCACCCCGCTCGAACTGCCGGCCGACCACCCCCGTCCCGAGACCCCTTCCGGACGGGGGGCCGTCCACCGCGTCACCCTGCCGCCCGCCCTCACCGGCGAGCTGGCCGCACTCGGCCGCCGCGCCGGCACCACCGCCTACATGACCGTGCTGGCCGCGTTCCAGGCGGCGCTCTCCTTCCACACCGGTCAGCACGACATCGCCGTCGGCACCGTCGTGGCCAACCGCGAACGCGTCGAGACCGAGCAGCTCGTCGGCTTCTTCGTGAACACCCTCGTGCTGCGCGGCGACCTCTCCGACGACCCGACCCCGGCCACACTCCTCGCCCGCACCCGGGACCTGGTCCTGGAGGCGTTCCAGCACCAGTCCCTGCCCTTCGAGCGGGTCGTCGACGCGCTCAGCCCCGACCGCGACCTGGCCCGCAACCCGCTCGTGCAGGTGCTCTACACGCACTCCGGCGCCGCCACGCCCGGCATCTCCCTCGGCGGGGCGAGCGGGACGCCGTACCCGATCGGCCTGACCACCGCCAAGTTCGACCTCACCCTGGACCTGCGCGACGGCGCCGACCGCACGGAACTGGCCTTCGTCTACCGGCCCGACCTCTTCGAGGAGGCCACGGTCGCCGCCCTCGCCCGGCACACCGTCACCCTGCTCCAGGCGTTCTGCGACACCCCCGACACCCGGCTCGGCGGCATCGACCCGCTCACCCCCGCCGAACGCGGCCGGCTCCTCGGCCCCGACGGCCCCGCGAACACCGCCGCCACCCTCACCGCCGACCCGCGCACCGCGCCCGACCGGTTCGCCGGACACGCGGCCCGCACCCCGCACGCCGTCGCCGTCAGCGGCTCCGGCCGCTCCCTGACCTACGCCCGGCTCGACGCCCGCGCCTCCGCGCTCGCACGGCGGCTGCGCGCCGCCGGGGTGGCCCGCGGCTCACTCGTCGGCGTCTGCCTCGACCGCACCCCCGACCTGGCGGTCGCCCTGCTCGGCATCTGGCGGGCCGGCGCCGCCTACCTCCCGCTCGACCCCTCCCACCCGCGCGCCCGGCGCGAGTTCACGATCACCGACGCCGGCGTCGACTGGATCGTCACCGACACTGCCACGCGCACCGCCGTGGATTCCCTGCCCGCCCGGCTCGTGCTGCTCGACGACGCCGGCCGGGAGCCCGCCCCGGACGACGGAGGTGACATCCGGCCCGCCCCCGACGACCTCGCCTACGTCATCTACACCTCCGGCTCCACCGGCCGGCCCAAGGGCGTGGAGGTCACCCACGCCAACCTGGCCTGGCTCCTCGCCGCCGCCGACCACCACTTCGACTTCGGCCCCGCCGACGTGTGGACGCTGACGCACTCGCCCGCCTTCGACTTCTCCGTGTGGGAACTGTGGGCGCCGCTCACCCGCGGCGGACGCGTCGTCGTGCTCGGCGCGGACGAGGTGCGCGACCCCGAGGCGGTGCACCGCGTGCTCCGGGAGGAGCGCGTCACCGTCCTCAACCAGACCCCCGCCGCCTTCAAGGGGCTGCGCGCCCGGATCGAGGAGGCCGGGGCCGGTTTCGACGACCTGGCGCTGCGCACGGTGATCTTCGGCGGCGACGCCTTCGACGTGCGCGACTACCGCGACTGGTTCACCGCCCCGGGGCGCCGCCCCGCCCTGGTCAACATGTACGGCATCACCGAGACCTGCGTGCACGTCACCGTCCACACCGTGACCGAGGACGACGTCCGCGGCACGGTCCGCTCGCCGATCGGACGGCCACTGGCCGGACAGCACGGATACGTCCTCGACCCCTGGGGCCGGCTCGCCCCGCCCGGCACCGTCGGCGAGCTGTACGTCTCCGGCGGCGGCGTCGCCCGCGGTTACCGCAACCGGCCCGAACTGACCGCCGAACGCTTCCCGGACAACCCCTTCGCCGCCCCCGGCGCCCGCATGTACCGCACCGGCGACCTGGTGCGTGTGCTGCCCGACGGCCGGCTGGAGTACGTGGGCCGCGCCGACCACCAGGTGAAGATCCGCGGGTACCGGATCGAGCCCGGCGAGATCGAGACGGCGCTGCGCGCCCTGCCCGGCGTCCGGGACGTCGCCGTGGTGGCCCGCGCCGACGGCGGCACGGCCCGGCTGGTCGCGCACGTCGTCACGCCCGAGGCCCGCCCCCTCGACCCGCCCGCCCTGCGCGAGGGAGTGCGGCTGAGCCTGCCCGACCACATGGTCCCGGCCCTGTTCGTCCGCCACGAGCGGCTGCCGCTGACCGCCAACGGAAAGGTGGACCGCGCCGCGCTGGCCGCCGTGGGCGGCGGGGCCGCCGGACACCGCGCCCACGTGCCCGCCGAGGGACCCGTCGAGCAGACCCTCGCCGGGGTGTGGAGCCAGGTCCTCGGCACCGAACACATCGGCCGCACCGACAACTTCTTCGACCTCGGCGGCGACTCCATCCTCGCCCTGCGCCTGGTCGGCCTGGGCCGCCTCGCCGGGCTCGCCTTCAGCGTGGCCGACGTCTTCCGCGCCCGCACCCTGGCCGACCTGGCCGCGCTCGTCACCGACGCGGTCGACGCCCCCGAGCCCGTCGCCCCCTTCTCCCAGCTCGACCCCGCCGACGCCGCCCGGCTGCCCGGCCACCTCGCCGACGCCTACCCGCTCACCATGCTCCAGGCGGGCATGCTGCACGAGATGCTCGCCGACCCCCGGCGCGGCGCCTACCACAACGTCACCGACCTGAAGATCACCGTCCCCGAGGGCTTCGACCTCGGCGCCTTCCAGGCCGCCGTGGACGCGGTGGTCGCCGGACACCCCATCCTGCGCACCTCCGTCGACCTCGTCACCTACCGCGAGCCCCTCCAGCTCGTCCACCGCACCGCGCACCTCCCCGTCGGCTACACCGACCTGCGCGCACTGCCGCGCGAGGAGCAGCGGGCGCGACTGCGCCGCTTCGTCGACGAGGAGTTCGACCGCCGCTTCGACCTGACCGCCGCCCCCCTGGTCCGCCTCCACCTGCACCACGTCACCGACCACGACCTGCGGCTCGTCCTCACCGACTGCCACGTCGTCCTGGACGGCTGGAGCCTGACCTCCCTCGTCGCCGACCTGCTCGCCCTGCACCGGGAGGCCGTCGCCCACCGCACCGCCCCGCAGCCGCCGAACGCCCCGCCGTTCGCCGAGTACGTCGCCCTCGAACGCGCCGCGCTGCGGAGCGAGGAGTCACTGGCGTACTGGCGCGACCGGCTCGCCGAGCTGCGGCCCGTCACCTTCCGCCGCCGCGCCGACGTCGTCGCGGGGGACCACCCGCCGGTCCACGAGGTCCGCCGCTCCTACGCCCACCTCGCCGAGCGCATCGGCCGGCTCGCCAGACAGGCGGGCGTACCGCGCCGCACCGTGCTCATCGCCGCCTTCCACCACACCATGAGCCTGTTCGCCGGCCGCGACGACGACGCCCTCGGCCACAGCATCGGCCTGGTCACCAACGGCCGCCCCGAGCTGCCCGGCGCCGACGGGATGCGCGGTCTGTTCCTCAACACCGTGCCGTTCGGGGTGGCCCGCCCGCGCGGCACCTGGCTCGCCTACCTGCGGGACGTCTTCCGGGCCGAGCAGGGCATGCTGCCGCACCGCAGGGTCCCCCTGGTCCGCATCGCCGAACTCCGGCCCACCGAACCGCGGCTGACCGACGCCGTCTTCAACTACGTCAACTTCCACCGTCTTTCCCACGACTCCTGGGACGACTCCCTGGAGATCGCCCGCACCATGTTCCCGCTGCTGGTCAACGCCAGTGTCAACGCCTTCACCCTGGACGCCGACCCGGAGTACCTCGCCCCCGCCACCGCCGGGCAACTGGCCGACGTGTACTGCGCCCAGTTGGAGGCGATGACCTCCGCCCCCGACGGCCGCGTCACCCGGCCCGCCCTCACCGGCGCCGCCCGCGCCACCGCTCTCGACGACTGGGCCCGCGGCCCCGTCGTGCCGTCCTCCCCGCTGCTGCTGCACGAGCACATCGCCGGCCACGCCGCCCGCACCCCGGACGCCCCCGCCGTCGAGCACCTCGGACACCAGCTCACGTACGCCGAACTCAACGAACAGGCCGAGCAGTTGGCACGCCGGCTGCGAAGGCTCGGGGTCGGACCCGAGACGGTGGTCGGCATCTGCGCCGAACGCGGCCCGGACCTGGTGCGCGCCGCCGTCGGCGTGCTGCGCTCCGGCGGCGCGTTCCTGCCGCTGGACCCGCGACACCCCACCGAGCGGCTCGCGTTCATGGCGCGGGACAGCGGCATGCGGGTACTGCTGACCCAGCGGGGGCTGGCCGGCACGGTGCCCTTCGACGGCCCCGTCGTCCACCTCGACGCCCCCGCCGGACACCAGGAGCCCGTGCCGGGCGGCCCGGCGGCCGACGCCGACACCCTCGCCTACATCATCTACACCTCGGGCTCCACCGGCACGCCCAAGGGCGTCGGCATCCCGCACCGCGGCCTGTCCAACATGCTGGAGGGCCAGCGCGACCTGGTCGACCCCGCCCCGCACGACCGGGTCCTGCAATTCGCCTCCTTCGGCTTCGACGCCTCGATCCTGGAACTCACCTGGTCCCTCTCCAACGGCGGCTGCCTGGTCACGGCCCCCGCCGACGCCCTGCGCCCCGGTCCCGACCTCGCGCGCACCCTGCGCGAGAACCGCGTCACCGCCGCCATGCTGCCGCCCAGCGCCCTCGCCGTCCTCGGCGAGGACGCCTTCCCCGGCCTCAGGGTGCTCCAGGTGGCCGGCGAGGAATGCCCGGCCGAGGTCGCCGACCGGTGGTCGGGCAACCGGCGCTTCCAGAACGTCTACGGCCTCACCGAGACCACCGTGTGGTCCCTCGCCGCCGAGCTGAAGCCCGGAGGGGGCCGTCCGCCGGTCGGCACCCCGATACGCAACACCCGCGTCCACGTGCTGGACGACGACCTCCAGCCGGTCCCGGCCGGAGCCCCCGGCGAGATCCACCTCGGCGGCGACGCCGTCGGCCGCGGCTACCTGGGCCGGCCCGCCCTGACCGCCGCCACCTACGTCCCCGACCCGTACGGGGCCCCCGGCGAGCGACTGTGCCGCACCGGCGACCTCGGCACCCACCGGCCGGACGGCTCCGTGGAGTGGCTGGGCCGCCGCGACTCCCAGGTCAAACTCCGCGGATTCCGCATCGAGCTGGGGGAGATCGAGCACGCGCTGAGGCAACTCCCCGAGGTCCGGCAGGCGGTGGTCCTGCACCGTACCGACCTGCCCGGCGAACCGGCCCTCGTCGCCTACCTGGTCGTCTCCGGAGCCGACCGGCCCGCCCCCGGGGAACTGCGCGGCGCCCTCCTGGCCTCCCTGCCCGAGTACATGGTGCCCGCGCGGTTCGTCGTCCTCGACGAGATGCCCGTCAACCGCAGCGGCAAGACCGACAAGGGGGCACTGCCCCTGCCGCCGGCCGAACCCGACCGCACGGACACCGAGTACGTCGCCCCCCGCGGTGCCGCCGAGAAGATCCTCGCCGAGATCTGGCGCGAGGTCCTCGGCCTGTCCCGCATCGGCGTCCACGACGACTTCTTCCGCATCGGCGGCAGCTCCCTGTCCACCGTCCGGGTCTCCCTCATGGCCGCCGCGCGCGGCCTGCCGGTCTCCGTGGCCGATCTGATCGAGCACCCCACCCTCGCCCGGCTCGCCCGGCACGCGGTACGGGCCGCGGGCGAGGGGCTGCCCGCCGCCGTCACCTCCGAGGTACGGCTGCGCGAGGGCACCGGGGAGCCCCTGTGGTGCGTGCACCCCACCGGCGGAAGCGCCGCCTGGTTCGTCCCGCTCGCCCGCGCCCTGCCGCCCGGCCGCCCCGTGCACGCCTTCCAGGCGCGCGGCCTGCTCGGCGGCACCGACCCGAGCACCGTGACCGGCATCGCCGCCAACTACGTCGCCGAGATCACCGAACGCGGCGGCACCGGCCCGCACGCCCTGCTCGGCTGGTCGATGGGCGCCAACATCGCCCTGGAGATGGCCACCCAGCTCCACCGGGCCGGACACCCCGTCGCCCCGCTGGTCCTCATCGAGCCCTACCTGCCCAACACCGCCGCCCGCGACCGGCTCCTGGGCGTCACCCGGGATCTGCGGGAGGCCCTGCGCATGCGCGAGGGGCTGCGCGGCCTGCCGCCCTCCCCGCGGCGCGACCGGGCCACCGCCGAGCTGACCGCGGCCCTGCTCGGCGCCGGCATGAGCCCGTCCGAGGCGGCCCTCGTCGAGGGCGCCCCGATCGAGGTGTGGCACGCGCTGCTCGCCGCCCTCGCCGCGTACGAGGTCCGCCCGTACCCCGGCCATGTGCACCTGGTGGTGGGCAGCGAGGCCGCCGGACTGCCGCGAGGCCGCGCCATGCCCGGCCTGGACGTCGACTACGACACCTACGTCGCCCGCTGGCGCGAGGTGGCCGGCGGCGGGCTCACGCTGCACATCAGCGACGGCGACCACATGTCGATGATGGCCGAGCCCCGGGTGCGCGGCATCGCCGCCCTGCTCACCGGCATCGGCGACTCCGGCACCGACGACTCCGGCACGGCGGAGGCCACCGGGACCACCGGGACCACCGGCACCGCCGGGACCACCGGGACCACCGGGACCGCCGGGACCACCGGGACCACCGGCACCGCCGGGCGCCCCGGGAAGGGAGAGACCCGATGACCACCCACGCCCCCGCCCCCACCGAGCGCTACCTGCTCTCCCCGGACATGATCGCCGACCCCTACGGCCACCTCGACGCCCTGCGTGACCACGCGCCCGTCCACTGGAGCCCCCTGCACCACGCCTGGCTCGTCACCGGCTACGACCAGGTGATGCGCTGCCTGCGCGACCCCGCCGTCTCCGCCGACCGGGTACGGCCCCTGATGGACGCCGTCCCGCAGGGCGCCCGCGAGGATGCCGAACGGGCCTTCGGCATCCTCTCGCGCTGGATGGTCTTCAACGACCCGCCCCGGCACCGCAGGCTCCGCCAGGTCTTCCAGGAGGCGTTCGCGGCACGCGCCGTGGCCCGCTACCGCGCCTTCACCGAGAAGGCGACCCGGGCAGTCCTCGCCCGCAAGGCACGGCCCGGCCGCACCGGCGACCTCCTGGCCGACGTCGCCAAACCGCTGCCCGCCCTCGTGTTCGCCCGCTGGCTCGGCATCCCGCCCACCGACGGCCCCTCCTTCTGGTACTGGAACACCCGCGTCGCCGACCTCGTCCTCGGCACCGCCCAGGAGGAGAGCGAGTACCGGGCCTCCCTCCAGGCGCTGGTGAGCCTTGAGGACTACCTCGGCGCGCTCGTCGCCCGGCGCCGGGCCGAGCCGGGCGACGACCTGATCAGCCAGGTCCTGCGGGAGGGCCGGGTCGGCGACTCGGTCAGCGAGCAGGAGTTCACCGGCATGCTCACCCAGATGGCGTTCGCCGGCGGGGAGACCACCAGCAACCTCATCGCCAACACCGTCCTGGCCCTGCACACCCGCCCCGGCCAGTTGGCCGCCGTCCGGGCCGAACCCGAACTGGCCCAGGGGGCGGTGGAGGAGACCCTCCGCCTGGACGGCCCGTCCAAGATGTCCATCCGTACCGCCGCCCGCGACCTCGACCTCGACGGCCGCACCCTGCGCGCCGGGGACCGGATCTTCCTCGTCACCGCCGCCGCCAACCGCGACCCGGCCCGCTTCCCCGACCCCGGCCGGTTCGACGTCCGCCGCGGCGGCGCCACCCACCTCGGCTTCGGCTTCGGCGCCCACTTCTGCATCGGCGCCGCCCTGGCCCGCCTGGTCGCCGTGGCCGCCGTCCGCACGCTGGTCTGCGACCACCCCGGCCTGACCCTCGCCGACCCCGCCCGGCCGGTCTGGCAGCCCTCCCTGCTCAACAGGGGTCTCACCGCCCTGCCCGTCCGCTACTGACCGGACCCCGGTCCGACGAAAGGCACCCATGGCCACCACCCTCGCCGACGCCGGCCCACGCCTGTGGGCCCCCGTCCGGCACCGGTCCTTCCGGCTCCTGTGGACGGGACAGGCACTCTCCCTGCTGGGCGACGGCTTCAGCGTCGTCGCGTTCTCCTGGATCACCCTCTCGCTGACCGGCTCCACCCTCGCCCTCGGCTACGTCCTGGCCTTCCAGGCCGTCCCCCGCGCCCTGTTCACCCTGGTCGGCGGCACCCTCGGCGACTCGATGTCCCCGCGCACCCTCATGGTCGCCTCCAGTTGGACACGGGCCGCCCTGATGACGGCCGTCGGCACCGCCGGGCTCACCGGCGACCTGACGGTGTGGATGCTGTGCGCCGCCGCCGCCGCCTTCGGCACCGTCGACGCCTTCTTCCAGCCCGCGCGCGTCTCCATCCTGCCCTCGGTCGTCGACGACGACCTGCTCACCCCGGCCAACGCGCTGATGGGAGCCGGCGCGCGGACCGCGGCCGTCATCGGACCGGCCATCGGCGGCCTGGTCATCGCGCTGACCCAGGCACCGGTCGCCTTCCTCGTCGACGCCGGCTGCTTCGCCCTGTGCGGCCTGTGCGTGTCCCGCGTCCGCACCCGCCCCAGGCCGCCCCGCACCGGCACGGACGGCACGCCCGAGAAGCAGGCGTCCCTCGCCGCCCGCATCCGCGAGGGCATCACGTACACCGCCCGCGACCCCCGGCTGCGCACCGTCGTCGCCCTCGACACCGCCGTCAACTTCTGTTACGCCGGGCCCTTCACGGTCGGCTTCGCCACCCTCGCCAACCAGGTGCTGCGCGGCGGCTCGGCCACGCTCGGCGTGCTCAACGGCTCACTCGCCGCGGGAGCCGTGCTCGGCACGCTCGCCGGCGGCGCCCTCGGCGGGCGGCCCAGGGTCGGCCTGCTGGTGGCCGCCCTGGCCGGCTGGCTCGGCGCGGGAATGGCCGTCCTCGGCCTGGTGCACAGCACCCCGGTCGTCGTGGCGACCGTCCTCGCCATGGGCTTCGCCATCGGATTCCAGGGCGTGTTCGGACTGAGCTGGATTCAGCGCAACATCCCGCAGGACGTGCTCGGCCGTGTCGTCTCCGTCGACATGGTCCTCGGTTACGCCGTCGCCCCGCTCTCGCTGATCGTGTGCGGGGCGCTGGCCGGCAGGGACGTCTCCGCCCTGTTCGGGGTGGCGGCCGCGTTGCTCGCCGCGACCGGACTGGCGGTGCTGGCGTCCCGGGCGGTGCGCGAGATGCGGTAGAGGGCCCACGCCGGCCGTGACCTACTCCTTCAGGGCGGCCGACCGCGCGCACAGGTCCGCGCGGTTGGCCGCTCCCGTCTTGGTGATCAGGCTCGCTATGTGCTTCTCCGCCGTGCGCGGCGAGATGAACAGCCGGTCGGCGATGTCCTTGTTGCTGAGCCGCTCCGCGAGCAGCCGGAACACGTCGAACTCCCTTACGGTCACGCCCTGGGCCAGCAGTTCCCGAGGGATCGAGCGGGTGCCGGAGCGGTGCTGGTGCACCGGGGCGCCCAGGCGGCGCAGCGCCGCCCGGCAGGCGCCGGTGACGGCCACGACGTCCCGCTCGTGGAAGTAGTGCTCGGCCTGCCGCAGCCAGCCCACCGCGTCGCCCCAGCCGTCCAGGTGCGCCGCGTCCGCGATCAGCCGCAGCCCCAGGTGCCGGGCGAGCGGATACGGTTCCGCCGCGGCCAGCGCGGCCTCCACCGCCGCCACCGCGCGCGGCCCCGCGCCCTCCCGGCCCAGCAGCACGGCGTCGGCGAGCAGCACGAACTGGCGGTTCCACCGCATCCGGGCCATCGCGGTGGCGGTGGTCTCCTCGTGCCGCGTCCGGTCCGCGTCCCCGGCGAGCACGTCCAGCAGCAGGACCAGGCCGTGGGTGCCGCCGAGGTGGTAGGTGGAGGGGTTGCCCGCCTCCAGCGACTGCACCGCCCGCAGTTCGGCGCGGGCCAGGTCACGGTCCTCCTCCAGCAGCGCGCAGAAGGCGCGGGCCAGGCCGAGGCTCAGCGGCTCCTCCTGCGAACCCGCGCCGTCCCACTCGGTGAACGCCGCCAGGGTCGCCTCCATCGCCGCCCGGTCCGCGCGGTGCGCCTCCAGGGTGGCCCGCGCCATCAGGACGTACCGCACGACGGGCGCCAGGCGCAGCCGCCGTGCCACCGACAGGCACTCCGCCGCAGCCGACCGCGCGCTCCCGTGGTCGCCGCGCAGCACCGCGTCCAGGACGAGGATGCCGTCCACCGTGTGCACGATGTTCACCGAGCCGAGCCGCAGCGCCTCCTCGCGGGCCGCCAGCAGGCCGGAGGTGTCCCCCTCGGCGAGCCAGGCGTTGCCGCTCATCCGGGTGGCCGCGTACATGCGCTGCAAGGGCAGCCGGTGCCGCTCCGCCGTCCGCAGGGCCTGCCGGAGCATGTCGGCGGACTCCTCGGGGTCCCGTTCGCGGGCGACGGTGGCCAGCAGCTCCCGCGCCTGGCAGGCGACGACCGGCAGGCCGTGCCGCTCGGCGGTGTCGGCGGCCGAGCGGGCCAGCTTCTCCGCGTGCTGGGTGCGGTCCGGACCCGGGGTGTCCAGGGCGAGGTAGGCGGCCGTGACGTCGACGGCCGCGGCCGTCGCCTCGTCCGGGGCCCCCGCCAGGACCTCGCGGGCCCTGGCGACCTGCCGGTTGCCGTCGCTCCACCGGCCCGCCGTGTGGGCCACCTTGGCCAGCCGGGTGTGCAGCGTGGCCAGCCGTACGGCGCTCAGCCCGGCCCCGCCCAGCGCGTGCAGGTCCTCGGCCAGGTCGAAGGCGCGGGCGAAGTCGCTGGCCTCGGCGAGCGCGGGCAGCAGGTCCTCCAGGACCGCGGCCCTGGCCTGCGGATCACCGGCCTCGGCCAGCAGCCCCTCGGCCCGGCTGAGCAGGGTCACCGCGGAGCCCAGCGCGCCCGCCGCCAGGGCCCGCCCGCCGGCGTCCGCGTAGAGCAGCCCCGCCTCCACCCGGTCCCCGGCCTCGCAGCGCAGCCCGGCCGCCAGCGCGCACCAGTCGCCGTCGAGGCCCGGGTGCAGTTCCTCGACGGCGCGCGCCCCGCGCCGTGACAGCTCCGCGCGCTGGCCCGGCGTCATCTGGGTGAACAGGGCCTCCACGGTGGGGGAGTGGCGAAAGGAGTACCAGTCGGGTGCGGGCTCGTCCGGGATGACGAGCCGGGCGGCGACGCCCGCGTGCAGATGGCTCAGCAGGGTCCGGTCGTCGACGCCCGTCATGTGCTGGAGCACGGTGAGCGGGAAGCGGCGGCCCAGCACCGCGGCGGCCGACAGCAGCGTCAGGCCCTGCGCGCCCAGCCGGTCGATACGGCGCAGGATGCCCCGGGCCAGGGTGGAGGAGACGTCCCGCCGCAGATCGCCGACGGTGCGCCAGCCGTCGGCGCCCTGCACCAGGGTGCCCGCCCCGATCATGGACTGGAGCAGTTCCTCGACCAGGTAGGGGCTGCCCGCGCTGTCCTCCCACAGACGGTCCCCGACCGCGGGCGGCACCTCGCCGGGGCCGTCCACCCCCAGGTGCGCCGCCGTCATCTCCGCCACCTGGGACCGGGTCAGCGGCGGCAGTTCGGCGAGGGTGGCCACGCCCCGGCGGCGGGCGGACTGCGCCAGGTCCAGCGCGTCGCTGAAGTCGGTCCGCACGGTGGCCAGCAGCAGCACCGGCGTGTACTCCAGGTTGTCCACCAGGTACTCCAGGACGCCGAGGGTCTCCGGGTCGGCGTCGTGCAGGTCCTCCAGCAGCAGCAACTGCCCCTGCCCGCGCCCGGCGGCCAGCAGCAGCCGCAGCACCGCCTCGCCCAGGATCACCATGGAGGTGCTCTCGCGCTCCCCGGTGTCCCACTCGGGTATCAGCCGCCCCAGGACCGGCCGGTACGGGCCGAGGGCCGTGTCGTCCAAGGGCTCGCCGCCGCGGAACAGCGGCATCAGCGCCTCGGTCAGCGGACGGAAGGGCACCGCGGGGCCGGTGGTGCTGCTGCGTCCGCGCAGTACCCGCATCCCCGCGCCGAGCGCGCCGCCCACGGCTTCCGCCGCGAGCCGTGACTTGCCCACCCCGGCCTCACCGACCAGGAGGACGACACCGCCCCGTCCCTCTCGCGCCTCGGCCAAGGCGCTGTCGAGCAGGCGGAGTTGGGGGTCTCGCCCGACGAGGGAAGGCGCATGGGAACGCATGAACGCAGATGATAGTCAGAATGCCGGAATCCGGGGCAGCCCGCATCGGTGCGATCACGCACCGTGAACCCGCCGGGCCCGGCGCCGAACGGCCCGCCGCCGGGGCGGGAGCGGACGGTGCCGCCGCGCGCGCCGCGGCGCGGGCCCGTCCCCCGGACCCGCGCCATCACGCGAGGTGACGACCGCGTGGGATCAGCTCGGCGCGGAGACCGAGGTGTCCAGCGAGGTCAGCGTGATGACGATGCCGCTGGTCAGCACCATCCCGGCCAGGACCCGGGCGCGGGCGCAGGCGCGGTTGCGGCCGGTGAGCGTGATCCCGCCCGCCGCGTCCCGCTCCTCTGCGGTGTTCGCTGCGGTGTCCACGGCGGTGGTCGCGGTGGACGCGGCGGCGGTGGTGTTCAGGTGCTGGTCCATGGGTGTTCCCCTTCTGATGTCCGTACGGCGGGTACGGGGCGGAGGTGGAAGTGCCGTGTTTCAGCGGTGCCTTGCCGGCCGGTGGCCGGGGTGGGACAGGAGCAGGACGGAAGGGACGGTGCCGGGGTGGGCGAGGCGCAGCAGCCCGTACCCGATGCCGGACAGCCCGTCGAGCAGTCCGGGGGAGGGAACGCGGTCGGGGGTGGCGCAGCGGTGGTTCCGCGCCTCGACGAGGGCGAGTGCCCGTCCGGTGTGCCGGGCGAGCGGTGCGGCGGCGGCCGGCTCGCCCCTTCCGGCACGTACGGCCAGGGCCTCCAGCGTGCCGAGGGTGCCCTGCCCGAGGCTGAGGTCGGGGCGCGTCTCCGGGTCCACCGGCCACGCCGCGGCCGGAGACCCGGGTACGGGGGGCAGGTGGGCGGCGACGGCCGCCGCCCCGGCGAGCCCGCCGGACCAGGACGCGTCCCCGGTGCCCCGCGAAGCGGTCTCCAGCAACGTCCGGGCGGCGGCGGTGTGGGCGGCGGTCCGCCGGGGAAGGCGGGCGGCGTACCGCAGCAGGGCCCACGCGATGCCCGCGCCGCCGTCGGCGAAACCGCCGGGCAGGCCGCGTGCGTCGGCGGCGGCCCCCGGCGCCCCCTCGGGGCCGGACACCGCGCCGAGCAGCCGGTCCGCCAGGGCGGTCGCCAGCCGCAGCGCCGCCGGGTCGCCGGTCGCCTCGTGCACGGCGACGGCGGCGGTCAGGGCCCCGGCCGTACCGGTGGCGAACCCCGGATCGGACGAGGCGGACGCGGCGTGTCCGAGGGCGGTGAGCGCGTCCGGCAGGCATTCGGCCGGCTCCGGGCCGAGCAGTGCCGACAGCCGCAGCACCGCGTACACGATGCCGCCGAGACCGTCATAGGCGCCCGGCCCGGCCGCCGCGCTGAGTTCGGGATCGTCGGCCAGGGCCTTCAGCAGTGCGGGCAGCGGGCGGATCGCCTCCCGGGCGAGCGCGGTGTACCGGCCGGCCCCGGCCAGCGCGTCCGTGTGCGCCAGGAACAGCGCGACTCCGCAGTAGCCCTGCGCGAGTCCGGCGCCCATCGGCAGCACCGCCCAGTGCGGGCCGGACACCCGTTCCAGGCCGAGCCAGTTGGTCCGGTCGCCGTCGCGCACCGCGCGGGCGGCGATCTCGTCGGCGATCCCGCACACGGCGGCGAGCAGCCGCGACGGGTCGGGCGCGACGGCCGGCACCGGCTCCACCGCCAGCTCGGACCGGGGCCGCCCCAGCGGGGAGCCCGCACCCCGCGCCGCGATCGTGGCCGTGATGATCCACTCCTGGTCGTGGCAGTCGACCTCGTCCATCCGGGCGATCTTCTCCCGCACCGAGGCCACCCCCGCCACCGGCAGCAGACCGGGCAGCCAGGTGCCGTCGTCGGCCCGCACCGCCGTCCCGGACGGGCGGTGGGTGAACAGCGGGACGTCACCGCGCCACAGGGCCGCCGTCTCGTGCTCGATCAGCCGCCGGCGCGGCTCGTCGTGCTCGGACTCCGTCCACAGCACCGCGAAGACCCCCTCCCGGGCGAGCGCGTCGCCGAGCAGCGACGGGTGGGCGGACTCCTCCAGGAGTGTCGCGTAGAGCCGGGTGGCGCGGGCGACGAGCCGGGCGGGACGGTCCGCGCCGGACATCAACGGGCCGTCCTCGCGGAGCAGTTCGTCGCCGTCGGCGGCGAGGGCCGCGTACGCGGCACGGAAGCCCTCCAGCAGCGCGGCCCTGTGGTCGGCGCCCTCCAGGAGGCGGCCGGCGGGCAGCGGCTGGTTCTGCGCCGCGGGACTGAGCAGCGGTCCGCGCACGGCGCGCATGGTGTCCAGGCCGCTGTCCCGCCAGTGCAGGCCCTCGCTCGGGTAGGTGCCGTCGGTGGAGCGGCCGAGCGCGGAGATGTCCAGGGCCCCGTGCTCGCCGATCAGCAGGTGCGGCAGCAGACAGGTGCGGTGCACGGATGCCCGCAGCGCCTCCGCCGCCGGGTCGGCACCGGCCGTCACGGCCTGCGCGAGCCCGGTGTGCAGCAGTGTCTCGGCGTCCACCAGGACCGGCTGGTCGCCGCAGGCGATGACGTTCTCGTAGTGCATGTCGGCGCCGTCCACCGTGTACAGCAGGGCCAGCAGCGCGCCCTGACGCCGGTAGAAGGCGTCGGTCTCGGTCACCGACCGGCACCAGCGGTGCTCGACGAACTCCAGCCAGCCGTACGCCTCGCGGCGCAGACTGCGCGGGGTGCGCAGCTCCAGCCCGGGGACCTTGGCGTTGAGCCAGGCCACCAGCTCGTCGAGGAGGGCGTGCTGGCCGAGCGGACGCGGCTTGTGGACCAGCCGCTCGCCGGCGAAGCGCAGGACCGCGACGGACCGGTTGCCCTCGTGGGCGTCCCCGAGACCGAGATCCACCCCGGTGAGCGGTCCCGGGTCGCGCCCGCCGAGGAGCCGGGCGGTCAGCTCCTCCCGGTCGGCCGCGAAACGGGCCGCGAGTTCGGCGGTGGCCGCGGTCGCGTCGAGCGAGGTCTGCGCGAGCATGCGGGCCAGTACCGGGCGGGAGGCGAACAGCGCGCCGAGGCCCTGCCGGGTGCCGGTGGCGGCGACGAAGGCGTCGAACCGCTCCCGGGGCCCGGCACCGGCCAGTCGTCCGCCGCGCCGCGCCGAGTCGAGTTCGTGGACCAGGGTCCGCGCCGCCTGGCGGACCAGTTGGCGCGTCAGCCGCCGCGCGAACGCCTCCCGCCACACGTCCTGTTCGGCACCCGCGGGCAGCAGTCCGGCCAGTCGCGCGGTGGCGGCGGCGACGAGCGGCCGTACGACCGGGGCGAAGGCGTCGGGTCCCTCGCCCCCTCGGCCGGCCGGCTCCGGGAAGGCTCCGGCGAGGACGGCTTCGGTGTACCGCGCCCAGTCGGGCTTGGCGGCCCGTGCGGCCAGCCGCTCGGCGGGCTCGGCGGCCAGAGCCGCGGCCGTGGCCTCCTCCACGCCGAGGTGGGCCAGCCGCAGGGCGAAGCCCTCGGCGTCCCCGGCGGCCCACGGAGCGGGGCCGGCGGCGGCTTCGGCGGGCGCCCCGGGAAGGCCGGGGGCGGCGAGCCGTTCCGCGAGGGACAGCGCCGGTGCCCACCACGAGGGCGGGAGGGCGGTGCTCCGGGGAGCCGGGGGGCCGGCGGTCTCAGTCACGAGTAAGAAGGTCGCAGACCCCGGTGACCCCCACATGGGTAGGCGTCCCCCATATTCTGCGCGGCCCCGCCGCACCCGGCCCGTCGGCCGGCCCGGGACCGGGGGGAAACCGCAGGTCGGCGGCTGGGGGCACCCGGTAGGTGTCCATGGGTAACGGGACGCCGGGCCGAACGCGGTTCCGCGCGTTCGGCCCTGGTGCCCGCGCCCGGCGTGTGCCTGGACCCCTCTGCGCCCCGTTCCTCAGGGGGACGGACCCCCAGGGCCGGTTCCCGCCGCCCCCGCGGCGGCGCCGGCGCCTCCCCCCGCAGATCACCGCCGTCGCACCGGCCGGCCGGCGACCGCCGCGCGACGGGCGGCGAGGCGGGCGGCGAGGCGGGCGCGGGGGAGCCGGCACGGACGGGGGCGGCCCGGCCGGCCGGAAAGGTGGGGACCGGTTACCGATGCCGGCGAACCCCCGCCCGCCGCACGGTGATGCGAGCCCCCACCGCAGTCCCCCCCCACAGCCCTCACAGCCCTCACAGCAGTGCCACCCCGCAGTGCCCACCGCAGTCCCCACCGCAGAACCGGCCCGGAGCGCGCACGACCGGGCGGACGAACTTCCTAGGAGTAGCAGATGGGAGCACCCGTGACCGTCGGCGTGGTCGCCCTCGACCCGGTACTGGAGACCGGTACGCGCACCACCCTGCTGGCCTGCCCGGACCTGACCGTGTGCGAGCCCGCGGACGCGCGGGTCGCCGTCCTCACCGTGGACCGCCCCGGACCGGCCGAACTCGACATGGTGCGCGCCACCCGCGCCCTGCGGCACAGCCCCGCCGTCGTCCTGGTGGCGGGCGCCCTCGCCTCCGCCGACGCCCTCCACGCCCTCGCCGCCGGTGCCCGCGGCCTGCTGCCGCGGCGGGACGCCGACGCGCCACGCCTCGCCCACGCGGTGCTGGCAGCCTCCCGCGACGACTGCACCCTGCCACCCCGCCTGCTCGAACAGCTCCTGGACCGCCCGGCCGACGCCCGGTACACCACCGGGGGCTGGAGCGACGGCATGCTGTCCGACCGGGAACGCTCGGTGCTGCGGCTGCTCGCCGACGGCCACGAGACGGCCGAGATCGCCCAGCGGCTTGCCTACTCGCCGCGCACCGTCACCACCGTGGTCCACGACATCACCCGGCGGTTCCGGCTGCGCAACCGCGCCCACGCGGTCGCCTACGCGCTCCGGGCGGGCCTGCTGTGACCGCGACCGTGACCACCGCGCCCCCGGCGCCCGGTGCCGGCGGCGTGACCACCGCGCCCCCGGCGCCCGTTGCCGGCGCGACGTACGCACCCGTCGTCCTGCGCATCGCGCCCCTGCCCGGCGCGGACCGTGTCCGCTGCGTGGCCCGCCGGGCCGGGCTCGCCTGCGCGCCGGAGCACGGCGGGACCAGGACCGTCACCGTGGTCGCCACCACCGACGCCGCCAGGGCCCTGAACGGCCGTCGGGACACCGGCCCCCTGGTCCTCGTGTGCGACACCGTCGGCCGGACGGACCTGCGGCTCGCGCTGCGGGCCGGAGCGGCCGTCCTGCGGACCGCCGACCTCACCGAGGAGAACCTGGTCGCCGCGGTACGCCGCGCGACCCACCCGCACCCGAGCATTCCCTACCCGGAACTCTCCCACCTGCTGACCGGCGGGCCACGTTCCGCGGACCCGGCCGGACGCGGCGGCCGACCCGTCCTGACCGCGCGTCAGGCGTCGGTGCTGCGCCTCATGGCCGAGGGCCACGGCAACGCGGACATCGCCCTGCTGCTGCGCTGCTCCGAACACACCGTCAAGAACGTCATCTACGAGATCATGGCCCGGCTACAGGCCCGCAACAGGGCCCACGCCGTCGCCCACGCCGTACGCCACGGCCTGGTGTGACCGGGTGCGCCATGGCCCGGGGCGATCCGAAGAGGTCCGCCCCGGCCGCGGGTGCCCTCCGGCTCCCGCGGCCGGCCGTCCGCGCCCCCGGGCGGCCGTCAGCCGGGAGGGGCGGGCAGCAGGCGGGGCTCGATCCGCTCCTCCACGGCCCGGTCGCCGTCCCGGGACACCACGTAGGCGCCCTTGTCCCGCTGCTCCGCCACCGCCTCGACCAGCTCGGTGCCTCGGTAGACCAGTCCCACGCCGTCGTCGGTGCAGTGCGCCGAAGCGAAGACGCCCTCGGCGACCAGCCGGTGGATCAGCGGCCGCCGGCCGCCGTCACTGTCGTAGTGGACCCCGTTGCCGTACGGCAGCAGCCCCAGCCCGTTGGTGACCGGGCGGAGTTCGGGGCCGAAGGAGTCCGTGGTGCCGCCCTCGTACCAGCAGAGGGAACCCGCGCTCACCCCGGCGAGCACCACCCCGGCACGCCAGGCACGCCGCAGGATGTCGTCGAGCCCGTGCACCCGCCACACGGCGAGCAGGTTGGCCACCGATCCGCCCATCACCCAGACCACGTCGTGGCCGAGCACGGTGCCCTCGACGTCCTCCACGTTCGGCATCGGGAAGAGGTGGAGCGGGGTGAGGTCGAAGCCCGCCACCCGGGCGGCCTCGCCCACCCGCGACGTGACGTGCTCGGCGTCGCCCACCGCCGTGCCCAGGTAGAGGACGCGGGGGCGCCTGCCGTGCACACCGGAGAGATCGACCGCGTGGTGGACCAGGGCATCGAAGAGGACCCGGGTGCGCGCGCCGACGCGATGACCTCCGGAGGTGGCGACGATGGTCGGTTCCGGAGCGGTCACGCGGGTGATCGTAGCGCGTCGACTCCGGTGGAATGGTGAGCCGTTGGTGAAGGCATCGCGCCCCCGGCCCCGCGCGGACGGCGGACCGCGCGGGGGCCGGGGGCCCGGCGGCGGCTCGGCGGTGGCTCGCCGGTGGCCAGGCGGCGGCACGACCGCGGCACGACCGCGGCACGACGGAGGGGACCGGTCCACCGGACCGGTCCCCTCCGCGTTCTTCCGCGTTCTTCCGCGTTCTTCCGCGTTCTTCCGCGTTCTTCCGCGTTCTTCCGCGTTCCTCCGTGTTCCGCCGAAAGGCGTCAGGGCACGCGCAGGGCCACCGCCGCCGCGTACCCCGCCGGGACCAGGACGTCCCGCACGCTCCACCCCGGTGCCGGGGTGGCCGGCAGAGGCCCGGTGCCCACGTAGTCCAGCGCCGGATCGCGCACCAGACCCGTGCCCAGGCCCTTCAGATACGCCTCCTTGCGCACCCAGGCACGGGTGAACGCGGCCGGACGCCCGTGCGCGGGCAGCCGCGCCAGTTCGTCCGCCTCCGCCGGGTGCAGCGCCGACTGGGCGCCGAGCACCGCCCGGCTGGTGGCCAGCCCCTCCACGTCGACGCCGACCGGCGCCGGCGCGAGCGCCACCAGCACCAGGTCACCGCTGTGCGACAGGGAGAAGTGCACACCCGGGGTGCGCAGCACCGGCCGCCCGTGCGGCCCGCCGCACCCCGCGCACGGCTCCCGCGCCAGGGGCAGCGCCTCGGCGCGCACGCCGAGCAACACGCTCAGCACGTCGCGCAGCGCCGCGTGCGCGACCACGTACGCCGTCCGGTCACGGTCGTGCCGGAACGCGCGGGCCCGCTCGCGCTCCTCCGCGTCCAGCAGCTCCCGCGCGTCCCGCAGGGCCCGCTCGTCCTGGGCTCCGACACGGGCCAGGTACAGCTCCAGCGGCCCCCGCAGGACCCGGGGGCCCGGCGCCCGCGTCCGCCGCCGTACCCCGGACAGGTCCAGCACGGCCGGACACAGCAGCCCGGACGGCGCCGGCGGCGGGGCGTGCGCGGGCGGGGCCGGCAGCCGGCCCGACCGTGGCTCAGACATCTGCCCCGGCCAGCCGGCGGCGCAGGCTGAGCGGGCGCATGTCCGTCCAGATCACGCCGATGTGGTCCAGGCACTCCTGCCGGCCGCCCCGCATGCCCTCCGGGTGCCAGCCGGCGGGCACCTCGCGGTCCGCCCGCCAGATCGAGTACTGCTCCTCGTCGTTGCGCACCACGAGGTACACCTCGTCGGTGTCCGGACGGACCTCGTCGGCGCCCGCGCCGGTCGTGGAGTCGGGTTGCGTCATGGTGAACCTCCCGCAGGTGGTGGGGCCGGCCGCAGGTCGGGGCCGACGCCGACAGCGTGCCGGGCACCCGCCCGCCCGGGGCAGGGACGAACGAGCCGAACCGGCGGCGCGCGTTGCTGCCGGATCTTCTCTGGTGGCGCACCGCCCCGCCGCGGGACGGTGCTGTCCGGCCGGGGAGCCCGGTGTCCGGCCGAGCGGCCACCGCCCGGCCGGCCCGCACCCCCTTTCCGGAAGGAGCACGTGATGTCGGACGAGCACGCACCGGTCCTGCTACCGGGCGGAGGCTGGCGGCTCTGGGAGGAGTTCGCCCTGCGCGGCCCCGGCTTCCCCGCCGACGGCGTGCTGCGCCTGGCCCCGCCCGGACTGGCCGAGGCCGCCGACAAGTTCCGCCCCGGCACCGACCTGTCCGGACCCGAGTGGGACGACTTCGCCGAGGAACTGTCGGCGGCGGCCGTCGACACCGCCCGCCACCTCCAGCGCATCGCCGCCCGGCCCCGCTTCCAGGCGGCCCTGGCCTGGCAGAACCCGGCCGTGCTGCGCACCGGCATCGCGCCGTTCCTGCGCTGGGCGCCGGGCGTGGACAAGCGCAGCAGCATGCCCCGCCAGCGCGAGGAACTGGTCGCCCACTACTGGCAGCGGTTCTGCGTGAAGAACGACACCATCGGCTTCTTCGGACCCGTCGGCTGGGGCCGCTGGGACCCGGCCGCACCGCACGCCGTCACCGTCGACGCCGGACAGGGCTTCCTCGCCGCCCAGGAGGTCTACTTCTCCGGCTGGGCCGTCGACGCCCTGGCCAAGGTGCTCGCCGAGGACGCCGAGCTGATGCGATGGGTCCCGCCGCGCCGGATGTCCTTCGTACGCTGCGAGGACGGCACGGTACGGGTCCCGGGGCGGCCCGCCCAGCCCGTCGGGGAACTCCGGCAGGCCGTGCTCCGGCACTGCGACGGCACCCGGCACACGGCCGCCATCGCCGCCGACCTGGAGCTGGACCCCGACGAGGCCGCCGGCATCGTGGCGGACCTGGTCCGCCGGCGCTGGGTCGCCCATCGCCTGGAGGTGCCCGCCGCCACCCACCCCGACCGGGCCCTGCGCCGCATCCTCGAACGCGTCCCCGACGAGGCCGCCCGCGACCGCGCCCTCGCCAAGCTCGCCGTGCTGGAACGCGGCCGGGACGCCGTACGCGCCGCCGGCACCGACGCCCCCGCGCTGACCGCCGCGATCGGCGCCCTGGAGGCCGACTTCGCCGCCCTCACCGACAGCGACGCCCAGCGCGCCAAGGGCGCACGCACCGCCCCCTGCCGCGGACTGGTGTACTCCGACGCCCGGCGCTCCGCCACCGCCACCGCCGGCCCCGCCCTGCTGGAGCACCTCGAACCCCTCCAGTTGTGCCTGACCGCCGCCCGCTGGATGACCAACCGCTTCGCCGACGCCATCCGCGCCCGCCTGCGCACCGTCCACGCCCGCCTGAGCGCCGACGGCACACCGGTGGACCTCGCCACCCTGTGGATGCACACCCTGCCCTCCCCGCACCCCGACGCCGGCGACCTGATCGACACCGCCCAGGCCGAACTGCGCGCCAAGTGGGCACGAGTCCTCGACCTGCCCCCCGACGCCCGCCGCGTCCGCCTGACCACGGCCGAACTGGCCGACCGCGTGCGCCGCGAGTTCGCCGAGCCCGGCGACGGCTGGTCCCTCGCCCGCTACATCAGCCCCGACGTCCTGGTCGTCGCCGAGGGCCCGGACGCCCTCGCCCGCGGCGACGTCGACCTCGTCCTCGGCGAGATGCACTGCGCGCTCAACACCATGGGCGCCTCCCTCTTCGTCCACCAGCACCCCGACCGCGACCGGCTCGTCGCCGAGACCACCCGCGACTTCCCCGCCCCCCGCCTGCTGCCCACCCTGCCCAAGGAGCTTCCCCTGAAGTGGTCCACCCGCAGCCGGCCCTCCCTGGACCGGCCCGAGGACCACTACGTCACCCTGGTCGACCAGACCGGCGACCCGCACCGCCCGAACTCGGTGCCGAGCGCCGACGTCCGCGTCGAGGAACGGGACGGACGCCTGAGGGCCGTACTGCCCGACGGCACCGTCCACGACGTCCTCGACGCCTACGCCAACACCCTCACCCAGCGCGTCATGGACCGCTTCACGCTCCGCCCCGAGGGCGAGCACACCCCGCGCATCACCATCGGCCGCCTGACCGTGGCCCGGGAGACCTGGCAACTGCCCGTCACCGAAGTCGACTTCGCCGACGAGAAGAGCGAGGCAGGCCGGTTCGTCCGCGCCCGGCACTGGCAGCGCCGCCACGACCTGCCCCGCTTCGTGTTCGTCGTCTCCCCGGCCGAACCCCGGCCGTTCTACGTCGACTTCGACAGCCCCGTGTACGTCACGATCCTCGCCAAGGCGGCCCGCCGGCTCGCCCGCAAGGACCCCGGGGCCCGCCTGAAGGTCAGCGAGATGCTGCCCACCCCCGAGCAGGCATGGCTCACCGACGCCGACGGGCAGCGCTACACCTCCGAACTCCGCTTCGTGGCCGTCGACCTGACCGTCACCGGCACCCGGGAGGCGTGATGCGCACCGTCGCCGACGACCTCGCCGCACACGCGGCCCGCCACCCGGCCCGCATCGCCCTGGAGACCCCCGCGGGGCACGTCACGTACGGCCGCCTCGCCGCACGCACCGATGAGCTGACCCGCCTGCTGGGCGACCACGGGGCCGGGCCGGAGACGGTGTGCGCCATCGCCCTCGAGCACGGCGCCGACGCGGTGGCCGCCATCGCCGCGGTCCTGCGCCGCGGAGCAGCCTTCCTCACCCTCGACGTGACCCAGCCCCGCGACCGGCTCGCCGCCTTCGTCCGCAGCGCGGGCACCCGACTGCTGCTGACCACCTCCGCGCACCTCCGCGCCCTGGACCCGGACCCGGGCCTGCGGACGGTCCCGCTGGACGGCCCCGTCACCCCGCCAAAGACGCCCGCGACACCGCCCGCCCGGGTCGATCCGCACGCCCTGGCCTACGTCAGCCACACCTCGGGCAGCACCGGTGAACCCAGCCCCGTCCTCGTCGAGCACCACGCCCTCGACGCCTACCTGCGCGACACCGCCCGCGCCTTCGGCCTCGGCCCGGACACCGTCGCCCTCCAGACGGCCCCGCTCGGCTACGACGCCTCCATCCGGGACACCTTCGCCCCGCTGCTCGCCGGAGGACGACTGGTGATCGTGGAACGCTCCCGGCTGCTGCGGCCCGCCGACTTCGCCGACACCGTGCGCGCACACCGGGTGACCGCACTGCTCAGCACCACCCCGTCCTTCCTGGCCCACCTGGCCGGCCAACCGGAGCTGCCCGACCCGCTGGCCGGCGTCACCCTGGTCGCCTCCAGCGGCGAATCCCTGCGCCCCTTCCTGGCCGCCGGCGGACGGCGGGTGGTCCCGGGCACGCTCGTCAACCAGTACGGCCCGACCGAGTGCACCATGACCACCACCCGTCACCGCGTCCCCGCCGAGCCCGACGCGGCAGCGGACCTGGTCGGAGCACCCCGCCCCGGCACGGTCGTCCGCGTGCTCGACGCCGGCCTCGCGCCCGTACCCGACGGCACCGTGGGCGAGGTGTACATCGGCGGGGCCGGTGTCGCCCGGGGCTACGGCGGGCGCCCGGACCGCACCGCCGAGTGCTTCCTGCCCGACCCCTACGGTCCGCCGGGCGCCCGCCTCTACCGCACCGGCGACCTCGGACGCTGGGGCCCGCGGGGCCTGACCTACGCCGGGCGCACCGACCGGCAGGTCAAGATCCGCGGCTACCGTGTGGACCCCGCCGAGATCGAGGGCGCCCTGCTCGCCCACCCCCTCGTCAGCGGCGCCGTGGTCACCGCGCACACCGACGAGCGGGGACGCGCCTACCTCACGGCCCACGTCACCGGCGACCTGGCCACCACGAAGGACGCACGACTGCGCGCCCACCTCGCCCGCTCGCTGCCGCCACACCTGATGCCCCGTCACTTCCAGCGCCACGACACGCTGCCCACCACCCGCAGCGGCAAGACGGACCGCCGCCGACTGGTCGTAGGGAGCACCAAGTGACCGCCACCGGCGTGCGTCCGTCCTCGGCCGTTACCGGACCGGGTCCTGGTGACGGCGGTCTGTCGTCGGCTGGTTGTGGGGAGCGTCCGGTGACCGCCACCGGTGTGGGTCCGTCCCCGGCCGTCACCAGACCGGGCCCGGCGACGCTGATCCGCCGCCGGCTGGTTGTGGGGAGCGCCCGGTGACCGCCACCGGCGTGCGCCCGTCCACGGCCGGCACCACGCCCGGCCCCGCCGACGTCGCCGAGGCCGCCGCCCGCATCGCCCCCCACGTCCGCCGTACGCCCCTGCTGAGCGGACCGGTCCCGGCGGCGCACGGCACGGAAGTGCTGCTCAAGGCCGAACACCTCCAGCACGCAGGTTCGTTCAAGATCCGCGGAGCCGCCAACGCCCTCCTGGCGCTCCGGGCCGAGCGGGTCGTCACCGGCTCGTCCGGCAACCACGGCATCGCCCTCGCCCGGCTCGCCCACACCCTCGGCGTCCGCCTGACCGTCGTCCTCGCGGCGGGCGCGGACCCCGCCAAGACCGCCGCCATCCGCGCGTCGGGCGCCCGGACCGTCCGGGTCGGCGGGGGAGTGGCCGAGCGGGACGAACACGCCGGCGCGCTCGCGCGGGAGACCGGCGCCACCCTCGTGCCCTCCTCGGACCACCGCCTGGTGGTCGCCGGCCAGGGCACGGTGGGCGCCGAGGTCATCGCCGACGCCCCCGAGACCGAGACGGTCTACGTCCCGACCGGCGGCGGCGGCCTCCTCGCCGGCGTCTGCCTCGCGGCAGCGGACCGTCCGGTCCGGATCGTCGGCGTCGAACCGGACCGGGGCCCCCGCTACGCCCGCTCCCTGGCCGCCGGGCACCCGGTGCAGGTGCCGCCCTGCGCCACCGTCGCCGACGGCCTGCGCGGCCAGCGGCCGGGACGCGTCCCCTACCCGATCATCCGTGACCGCGTCGACGACCTGATCGCCGTGGGCGACGACGAGATCCTCGCCGCCCTCGCCCTGCTGCGCCGCCTCGGCGTCGACGCCGAGCCCAGCGGAGCCGTCGCACTGGCCGGAGCCGTGCGCGCCGGCCGCCGCGAGCGGGCCGTGGCCGTCGTCTCCGGCGGCAACACACCCGCCCGCCTGCACGTCCTGCACCACACGAGCACCGCCGACCCCACGGAAAACACCGTGGCACCCACCACCGAGGAGTACGCGTCATGACCGAGAACGCCGCCACCGCCACCCGTACCGCCGACCTGCTGGTCGACATCTTCCGCGAGGTGCTCGGCCTGCCCGACCTGACCGAGGACACCGACTTCTACGAGGCGGGCGGCGACTCGCTCACCGCCTTCCAGATCACCGGCCGCCTGGAGGAGATCCTCGGCGAGCAGGTGCCGGTCTCCCTGGTCTTCGCCTACCCCACGCCACGGGACCTGGCCGAGGTCGTCGACACCGACTACGGCCGCCCCTGACCCCACGGCTCCCCCCGCGCACCCACCCGTCCCCGACGCCGGCGCGAGGCACCCGCACCGGGACCGGGAGGCGGGTGCGGGCCGCCGCCCCCCGTACGCCCGCCGCCCGGCGGCCATTCCACCCGCCCGGCACGTTTCGTGCCCCCTGCCCGTCCGCTCCCGGCGCGTTTCCTATTGCCTGCCCGTCCGCCCCCGGCACCTTTCGTGCCCCCGGCCCGTCTGCCCGCCCGGCACGCCTCGTGCCCCCGCCCGTCCGCCCCCGCGCTCGCAAGGAGAGCCCTGCCATGCCCGAAGACCTCCTGCCGTCACTCGGCCGCTGGCGCCTGTGGGAGCAGTTCGCCCTGCGCGGCCCCGGCTTCCCCGCCGACGGCGTGCTGCGCCTGGCCCCGCCCGGACTGGCCGAGGCCGCCGACAAGTTCGACGCGGACGCCCCCCTCGACGGCGCCCGCTGGGAGGACTTCTCCCGGCTCTTCGCCGATGCCGCCGTGGAGAGCGCGCACACCCTCCAGGACATCGCCCGCATGCCGTCCTTCCGGGAGGCCGTGGCCTGGCAGAACCGCCCGGTGCTCACCTCGGGCATCGCGCCGTTCCTGCGCTGGACGCCGGGCGTGGACAAGCGCAGCAGCATGCCCCGCCAGCGCGAGGAACTGGTCGCCCACTACTGGCAGCGGTTCTGCGTGAAGAACGACACCATCGGCTTCTTCGGACCCGTCGGCTGGGGCCGCTGGGACGCCGAGACGTCCGGTGCCGCCCTCCGCACGGGGTCCGGTCTGGTCGCCGAGTCCACCGTCTACTGGGCGAGCTGGGGCATCGACGCGCTCGCCGGAACGCTGGACGCCGACCCCGGCCTGCGGGAGTGGATCGCCCCCCGCCGGGTGCCCTTCGTCACGGTGGACGGCCGGCAGGTCCGCGTACCCGGCAGGCGGCCGGTGACGGTCCCCGCCGAGACCGCGGCCGTCCTCGCCCTCTGCGACGGCGTCCGCCCGGCACGGGCGATCACCGCCGCCCTCCCGGACCTCGACGTGCCCTCCGTACTCGCCGGCCTGGTCGCCCGACGCTGGGTGACCTGGCGCCTGGAGGTCCCCGCGGGTACGCACCCGGACCGGTACCTGCGGAGCTGGCTGGAGACCGTCGGCGCACCCGGACCGCGCCGTCGGGGCCTCGCCGCGCTGGACCGACTGGAGGAGGGGCGCGCGGCGGTGGCGGACGCCCGCGACGTGGACGCGCTGGTCGGCGCGATGACCGATCTGGAGCGGGACTTCACCGAGCTGACCGACACCGCCGCCGTACGGGAGAAGTCCGCGTCGACCGCGCCGTGCCGGGCGCTGGTCTACCACGACTCCCGGCGCTCCGCGACGGCCCGCCTCGGCCCCGAGGTGCTGGAGGCGCTGCGTCCGCTGCGGCTGCTGATGGACAGCGCCGGATGGCTCACCTCACGGCTCGCCGCCGCGCTGCGGACCGGCATGCGTCCGGTGTACGAACGCCTCGCCGCCGAGGGCCCGGTCGACCTGGCCGCCTTCTGGTTCGCCTGCCTGCCGGTGCTGCACGGCCCCGTACGCGCCACCGCGGGCGAACTCCAGGAAGAGTTCACCGCCCTGTGGCGGCGCGTCCTCAAGGTCCCCGAGGGCGCCCGCCGCGTGGACGTCCGCTCCGCGGACATCGAGGCGGCGGTGCGGGAGGGGTTCCCCGGCGCGGGCGGCTGGACGGCGGCCCGCTACCTCAGCCCGGACATCATGATCGCCGCCGACGGCACCGAGGCGGTGGCCCGCGGCGACTTCACCCTCGTCCTCGGTGAACTCCACCTGGCCGCCAACACGCTGGGCGCCTCCCTCTTCACCCACCAGCACCCGGACGTCGGCGAACTGCTCCGTCTCACCGACCGCGACCACCCCGGCCCGCGCCTGCTGCCGCTGCTCCCCAAGGAGCACCGCGCCCGGCTGTCCACCCGGGTCCGGCACACCCTGATACGGCCCCAGGACTACCAGGTCGCCCTGACCGACTTCACCGCGGACCCCACCCGTCCCCGGTCCGTACGCAGCGCCGACACCGTCGTGGAGGAGGACGGTGGCGACCTCGTCGTCCGGCTCCCGGACGGCGCGAGATTTCCGGTCACGGACGTCTTCTCGCACGTCCTGACCACCCTGTCGATGGATCTCTTCCGGCTCCTGCCACCGGAGGACCACACTCCGCGCGTCACCATCGACCGCATGACCGTGGCCCGCGAGACCTGGCGACTGCCCGCGGCGGGGGCCGGCTTCGCCGACGACAAGGACGAGGCCCGCCGCTTCGTCCGCGCCCGCCGCTGGCGTGCCCGACTCGGCCTGCCCCGTTACGTCTTCGTCGTCTCGCCGACCGAGTCCCGCCCCTTCTACGTGGACTTCGACAGCCCCGTCTACGTCACCATCCTCGCCAAGGCGCTGCGCCGGCTGGCCCGCCGGGACCAACAGGGCATGGTCACGTTCACGGAGATGCTGCCCACCCCGGAGCAGACCTGGCTCCGGGACGACGCCGGACGCCGGTACACCTCGGAACTACGCTTCGTCGCGTTCGACACGTCAACGCACTGACCGGAAGGCCCCTGGGGAGGGCACGCCGGTGCGGAGGGAGCCCCCTGGTCACGCCTCGTGCGGCGGCCGGGGCCGCGCCGGTCCGGGAGTGACGAACACCGCGAGGCAGCGGAACTCGCCACTCGCTCCCTCCAACCGGCTGTACGGACGCCAGGCGAGCGTGTAGGCGCCCCGTAGCACTCGGGTGTTGCCGGGGAAGGAACCGCCCGCCCACAGCAAGGTGCCGCTCAGTTCGCGGCCGTGGTGGATGCGGAACTCCTCGTCCCTGGTGGGCGTACCGCGTTGCCTGGGGCGCCACAGGGCCGCCTCGTTGGTGATGAGCAGGGCCAGCCCGTTCTGGTCCTCACGGTCGCAGAAGCGTTCCAGCCTTCCCACGTCCCGCAGGAAGTCCCTGCGCGCGAGGTCCGGCGCGTTGTGCCCGCGCAAGGCGTACTCCTCGGGAGGCGTCCCCGCCGTACCCGACCACTTCCGGGTGACGTACTTGAATTCGATCGCCGTACGCCCCGCCGGCCCCAGGCACAGCAGGTCCAGGTACTCCGAGGCGCCGCTCCCGCGCACCGGGAGCTCGAGACGGCACCTGACCTCCGGCGCGACCTCGCCCACCGCGAGGGCGAAACCGTGCTGGAGATCGGCCTCGGAGTGGAACACCGGCCGCCGCGCGCGGAGACACGCCAGGACTTCGTCCAGCGCAGCGCCACCCGCGATCGTCTCCGGGCAGACGGGCGGGGGCGGGGGTATGGGTATCGACGTGGCCACGCCGCCATTGAAGACGGTAGTGCCTGCCCTTGTCAGCGGCCGGAAGGGGGCAGGGCTTCGCCGGGCCCCCGGGGTCAGCCGTCCGGACGGAGCAGACCGCGCTCGTAGGCCCTGGCCAGCCGCTGGGGGACGAGGTACGGCACACCGTCCACGGTGACCGTCACCAACTGGGGCGTCGCGGCCTTCCACTGCGCGCGACGGTGCCGGGTGTTGCTGCGCGACATCTTGCGTTTGGGCACGGCCATGAGGACCTCCGGACGTGATCGGTGATGGAAGGGAAACGATACATGAAAATGGATGTCATTAGAATCTGGGTGGATCAAGTCACGGCGCGCGAGTCAGCACCACAGAGCCCCAAGTCGCCTTGCTCGTGATTGGGTTGAACCTTCCCCGCGACGCAGTCGTTGTGTCTGCGAAAACCGTACGAGGGGCCGCCGGCCCGGCTCCGCCCGTGAAGGAGAGATACATGAAGGCGTGGCGTTCTCGTGTCGCTGCCGTTGTCGGGGCCGCGGCGGTCGCCGTCGTGCTGACCGGGGGCTCGGCGTCGGCCGCCACCGACCCCGACGGCTTCCACCATGCCGCCGGGTTCAGGGACCACCACACGTGCCAGGTGGAGGGAACGGCGTACATGCAGGAGAACAGGCAGGGCTACACCGAGTTCCAGTGCCGCTGGAACAACGGCTACTGGGAGATGTGGGTCCGCTAGGAACTACCCGCGGTGGTGACCAACGGGCTTGAAGGAGGCCGCTGATCCAGACGGTTGTCGCGCGGAGATCGAGTCCTGCGAGGTAGCTCTCGGGCGACTTGAGGACCGGTGGGACATATCCGGGCTGAGGCAGCATCTCGACCCGCTGCTCAGGCGCCCTTTTCCCCGTGCCCCGACAAAGCCGAGCTTCTTCGGGAAGTACGACACCAGGAGGTTCTTGGTCTGCTGGTGGTGCGCGAGTGAGATAGCTGCTGACCTGCGGGAATGAAGGTGGCCTACTTGACGGTCGGCGGGCGCCTCGTCCGGCAGGCGATGCCTTGCCGGCCCGTACAGGACCTGTGCGGGATCAAGCCCTGGAGGTCTTCGCCCAGCGACGAGCCGCGCACACTGAGCTTTGGTTGTCTTCCCGCAGGCCAATGCGGACAGCACCCCGATCTCTCAGGGCAAGACGCTCTCAAAGCAGGAGACCCTGGATCTCCTCCTGGCATGCCCGGGGTGGCGTGATAGCGGGCGAACGCCGGTCTGACCGTGGCAATAGACCTGCTGCAACAGCTCAGGGAAAGTAGCTCATTGCGGCTGGCCTGCGCGAGGGGCGCCGACCTGGCGCAGGGGCGTCAGGCGTTGACGCTTCGGCAGAGGCTGATGTCCATCAAGCAATCTGTGCCCCATTTGCCGGAATCGAAGAAAGTGCGCGGAAAACGCCCCTGACGGCAGTAAACTCGCAGGCCATCCAGCCTGCTCCCCGCACCCGCGGGGATGGCCCCCAGCGCATGAGCACGTTCGGAGGCTTGCTCCGCTGCTCCCCGCACCCGCGGGGATGGCCCCCTGTGTGCGGGCAGCCGGTCATACTCCGAGGGCTGCTCCCCGCACCCGCGGGGATGGCCCCGGGGGTGTACTGCCCACTACTAGGGGTATGGTCTGCTCCCCGCACCCGCGGGGATGGCCCCACCTCCGGCGCCATCCCCTACATTTTCCGGGACTGCTCCCCGCACCAGCGGGGATCGCCCCGGTGACGTGGACGTCGACCGGCACCGGCGGAGCCGTTCTCAGAGCCCGCATGTTCACCGAGTCGATCGCGTACCTCGACCAGTACAGGTCGCCACGGGGGCCGAGTTCGTCGAGGACCAGGCGGTGGAGCTAGGCGCACACCCTGGCCTTCGTCCACTCGGTGAACCGGCGGGGGGTCGTCGCACCGGACGGCCCGAACGACGCCGAGGGCAACTGCTGCCACGTGCAGCCCGACGTTGCCACGAACACGATCGCCGCCAGGGCCTCCCGGTCACCATGGCGGCGCCGGCCACCACCCTGAGGCCGCGACGGCGCCTCCGGCACCACACGCTGGAACAGCTCCCACAACTCGTCCGGAACCAGCCACTCAACAATCCCCGCCACAGCCAACAGTCCACCCAGCCAAAGGAGATGGATTGCAAGGAGGACGGATGCCGTCGCCGGTTCCGCACCGGTGATTGTGGCGATCCGGACGATGCTGAGCCGCAGCTCGTCGTGGAGCGGGGCGACGCCCTCGGCGGGTGTGGCGGTGAGGCCGCTGCGGCGTGCGACGGTCCCGGCGTGTTTCGCCCAGGCCAGGCTGAGGGACGCGGGGTGGTGACGACGGTGGCCCAGTTGTCGGCCACGAGGCCGAAGGGCTGGGTGACGCTGATCTGGGCCTCTTCTGTGGCCCGGCGGGCCCGACGTGGAGCGCGGCCGTGAGGTCGGAGCGGCCACGGGTTCCTGCTCGGGGGGTTTTCGCCAGGCCGGGTGCGGGGCCGCCGACCGGCTCCAACGACTCTGGAAGCACACGTTCCGGCCATTTAATTCAAGCGCTTGATTTATTTGAAGCCGTGCGATTTGCTTCTGCGAGACGGTTCTCCCTCCCCCAACTGGAGTACCCATGAAGGATGTTGGCCCGGAGGCGGCGCCTGGTCACCCGTTCACCGCGCCCGCGGCCCCGGAGCCGCCCACCGAGTGGGGAGAGCTGCGGCGGGACTGCCTGGTCATCAACACCACCAAGTCCTCTTGTGAGGAGAACGAGTCCGCACACGAGGCCGTCGCCGACTGCATGTCGCGTCTCGTCAGGACGAAGTGGGACGCGCCGGGAGGCGACCTCATCAGCCGGCTCCTTCTCGGCAGCGACAGCCAGGGTGCGCCGATGCCCGAGGAGGGTCTGGTCGCCACCGGGCAGGCACCGCTGCCGGCCGATCACGAGACCACAGCCGGGTCTATCGCCACGATGGCCGCACACCTGTCAGCCGACCACGCGCGAGGGGAACTGCTCCTCGCCGATCGCTCGCAGATCAGGTCAGCGGTGGAAGAGACCCTGCGCTTCGACCGCAACGGCACGTTCGGTTCCGGCCGGCACTCCTGCCTGGGCCGGCCCCTTGCCCGTACCAAGTTCCAAGCCGTGCTTGGCGTACTGCTGGAGCGGCTCCCCACGCTGGGCCTCCCCGTGAACCCCGGAGACTTCTGTCGCCACGACGGCATGCTCACCGCTCCCCGGCGCGAACTGCCCGTCACGTGGTGAGCGTCGGACGGCCCCGCGTGAACACTCGCTCGGTGGCCACCCGCGAGGCGATCCTCACGGCGGCCGAACAGCTCTATGCCGAGGAGGGTTTGGCGGCGGTTTCCAATCGGAGCGTCAGCCAGGCCGCCGGCCAAGGCAACATCGCGGCCGTCAACTACCACTTCGGCACCCGGCTGGATCTGGTTCGCGCCGTCATGGCCCGGCACGGCGAAGCGGTCGACCTGTTGCGAGCCCGCCACGCGAGTGAGGTCGCGGAGGGTGCCGACCTACGCGCCTGGGTGCGCTGCCTGGTGCGGCCGGTGACCGAGCACCTTGCCGGGCTGGGCAGCCCGTCCTGGCAGGCCCGATGCATGGTTCAGGTCCTCACTGACCCGGTGACCCGAAACCTGGTCACCGAGGACGCACTCGCACGGCCTGGGCTCGCCGTCGTGATTCGAGGGCTGGAACGACACCTGGCCGGGCTTCCCGCCGGGGTCCGCCGAAGGCGCGGTGCCATGGCCCGTCATCTCATCACCCACACCTGTGCCGAGCAGGAACGGGACCTGGCCGACGAAACGGCCGTGCCGTCCCAGACCTGGTCGGACACCGCCAATGAGCTCGAGGATGCCGTCTATGGCCTCTTCGCGGCTCCGATCACCCACCCCCACACTCAGGAAGCATGATGAAAATCACCGTTGACGAGGAAAAGTGCTGCGGCGCCGGCCAGTGCGTGCTCATCGCCCCCGAGGTCTTCGACCAGCGCGACGACGACGGCATCGTCGTCCTGCTGGAGGCCGAACCCGCCGCCGAACACCAGGACGTGGTACGCGAGTCGGCAAGTGTCTGCCCGGCCGCCGCCATCCATCTGGACGAGAAGGCGTGAACACTCCCCAGCACGTGCTGGTGGTCGGTGCCTCCGCAGCCGGCCTCAGCACCGCCGAGGCGCTGCGTCGCAAGGGATTCGACGGGCGTCTGACGTTGGTGGGCGCCGAGAGCGAACTGCCCTACGACCGGCCGCCGTTGTCGAAGCAGGTTCTCTCCGGAGCCTGGGACACCACCCGTGCGCAGTTACGTCCGAAGGAAGCGCTGGATGCCTTGGCCGCAGAGTTTGTCCTGGGCGATCCAGCCGTAGAACTGGACGCCGACGGCCGCCGGGTCCGTACCGCCTCGGGGCTGAGGGTGACAGCCGACGCGATCGTCATCGCCACGGGTCTGAAAGCGCGCGAGTTGCCGGACCAGGCCGGCATGAGCGGCGTACACGTCATACGAACCGTGGGTGACGCCGTCCGCCTGCGCTCTGCCTTGCTCAAGACCGAGCGGGTCGTCGTCGTGGGCGACGGCGTACTCGGTGCGGAGACGGCGTCCACCGCCCGGTCCATGGGGCTGGAAGTCTGCCTGGTCGGTCCGCAGCCCGCCCCGATGACCGAACAACTGGGACCGCTCGTTGCAGACCACCTCGCAGATCTTCACCGCCGCCATGGCGTCTGCCTTCACAGCGGAGTGCTGCTGGAGGGACTGGTGTCCAGGGACGGCGCCGTCACGGGTGTCAGACTGAGCGACGGGGAGGACCTGCCGGCCGACGTGGTCGTGGCCGCTGTCGGCGGCCTGCCTGCCACCGACTGGCTGGCGGACAGCGGCCTACGGCTGGACGACGGCATCGTGTGCGACGAGCACTGCCGCGCCGCCGAGGGGGTGTGGGCCGTCGGAGACGTGGCTCGCTGGCACCATCAGGGGCTGGGACGGCTGCTTCGACTGGAGAACCGCACGAATGCCTCGGAACAGGCGTTGGCCGTGGCCGCCGACATCCTCGGTGAGAATCGCCCCTATCTCCCGGTGCCGTACTTCTGGACCGACCAGTTCGACGTGAAGCTGCAGGCATACGGCTTGCCCTCAGCCGACTCCCAGGCCCAGATCGTCGAGGGCGACCCCGGCGAAAGCCGATTCGTGGTACGCCACAACGGTCCGCGAGGACCGATGGGCGTACTCGGCTGGAAGATGCCCCGGCAAGCACGTCTTCACCGGGCGAGCATCGTCGATCAGTACACGCGACCGCCGGAGCCTGCCACGCCGTGATCGCGGCGAGGCGCCGCCCTCCTCGCGACCTGTACCCAAAGACGGCTCCCGTTTCCCGGACGGGCCCGGCGGTGTGCCCCCCCCAACGGCAGGGGATGCGGCGCCACGTGATTCGTCCGACGAGACCACGTGGGCGGACATCCGCCGGGCCGTCAACCATCCGTTACACACAGTTTCTCAAGCCCACCTTTAGGAACCACCATGACGACGCACCCCGTACCCACCGACACGACGGCCATTCCTGACTTCCCGGCGCCCCGTTCGGCGTCCTGCCCGTTCGCTCCGTCCCCACAGATGCGGGCACTGGCGGACGGCGGACCGGTCAGCCGTGTCCGCTCCTGGGGCGGCAGCACCCCCTGGGTGGTAACCGGTCACGCCGAGCAAAAGGCCCTCCTGGCCGATCCACGGCTGAGTGTCGACTTCGCCAACCCCGGCTTCCCCAGCCCGGTCGATCCTCAGTACAGCCACCCCCACGCGCGGCCCGACCTGAGCTTCGTGGGCATGGACGATGTTGAGCACGCACGGCTGCGCCGGATGATCAGTGGCACCTTCACCATCAAGCGAGTCGAGGCGATGCGTCCGGGCATCCAGCGGATGACCGACACGTTCATCGACGAGATGCTGGACGGCCCCAAGCCCGTCGACCTCGTGCAGGCCCTCGCTCTGCCCCTGCCTTCTCTGGTCATCTCCGAACTGCTCGGCGTTCCTTACGCGGACCACGAGTTCTTCCAGACGAACAGCAAGACCCTGGTGTCCGCCGTGGCGACCGGAGAACAGCGTCAGACCGCCCACGCGGCGCTGTCGCAGTACCTCGACGGTCTGATCGGGGAGAAGATCGCCGAACCGGGTGACGACCTGCTGTCGAAACTGGGCCGACACGTCGAGGCGGGCGAGCTGACCCGGCGCGAGGCGGCCACCATGGGCGTCCTTCTGCTTCTGGGAGGCCACGAGACGACCGCCAACATGATCAGTCTCGGCACGCTGCTGCTGCTTCAGCATCCCGAGCAGCTCGCCGCCATCCGCGACGCGGAGGACCAGCACGTCGTCGTCGACTCCGTCGAGGAACTGCTGCGCTACCTCAGCATCGTGCACCTCGGCCGTCGGCGCACCGCCGTGGAGGACATCGAGATCGCCGGGAAGACCATCTCGGCCGGGGAAGGCGTCATTCTCCTCGGGGAACTCGCCAACCGCGACCCTCTGGTCTTCGAGGACCCCGACCGCCTCGACATCACTCGCAATGCCCGGCAGCATCAGGCATTCGGCGGCGGTACCCACCACTGTATCGGCCAGCCACTGGCCCGGTTGGAACTCCAGGTGCTCTACCCGACGCTGTTCCGCCGGATTCCCACGTTGCGCGCGGCGGTCCCGCTGGAGGAGACCCGCTTCAAGTACGATGCGGTGATCTACGGCCTGCACGAGCTGCCCGTGACCTGGTGACTCCGGTCGTGCGGATGTCACCACGAGAGCGAACCGCCGGCACATCGCATGCGGGGCCGGTCTACGGCCCCGGCGCGGGACGAGAGGGACACGCACACCGGCCTGGCCGGACGCTCGGTCGTCGTCACCGGCGGAAGTGCCAACATCGGCAGGAGCACCGCTGCGGCCCTCGCGAGGGAAGGGGCGGCGGTCCCGATCGCGGGCCGCGATGAAGAGCAAGGACGCAAGGCGTGCGGGGTTGCGTGACCGTGGTGCGGCGGACGCCTTCTGGCACCGAGCCCACGTGACCGACCGGACGGAGGTGGCCGCCCTGCGCGACGCCGTGTACGACCGATTCGGAGGTCGGGGCGGCGGTCGTCTACCTGGCATCCGACCCGGCGGCGTTTGTCACCGGCCAGGTGCCGTGTGCCGACGGTGGCACCCAACTCGCCTGACAGCAAGCACCCGTGGCCACCGACCAGCGGTCGCGGGCTGCTCTGACGGCACACACGACGAGGATGATGTGGCATGACTGATTTCGCCCAGCGGTACGGTCCGGTCGCGGTGGTCACCGGCGCCTCCTCGGGTATCGGATACGCATTCGCCGGCCAACTGGCCGGACGCGGCCTTGACGTCGTTCTTGTCGCCCGACGAGGCGATCGACTGCGGCGGCTGGCTGAGGAGTTGCGGGACCAGTACCGGGTGCGCGCCACCGTGGTGCAGGCCGATCTCGCTGATCCGGCGGCGCCCGCCCGGATTCTCGAGGCGGTAGACGGTCTGGATGTGGGCCTGTTGGTGAGCAACGCCGGGTTCGGTGTGAAGGGAAGGTTCGAGGACACGGACGCCGATGTCCTCTCGTCCATGCTCGCGGTGAACTGCCTGGCACCCATGCGACTCGCGCACGCCCTGGTCCCCCGGATGAGACTGAGGGGCCGTGGCGGTGTGCTCTTCACCAGCTCGGTCGAAGGGTTGCTGGGCTGTCCGTACTCGGCCGTCTACTCGGCCACCAAGGCTTACACGAATGCTCTCGGCGAAGCGCTGTGGGCGGAACTCGAGCCCGCGGGCGTGGACGTCCTGACCCTGTGCCCGGGGGCCACCGACACGGAGGCGCCGCGCCTGCAAGGCATCGATCCCGCGAGCCTGCAAGACCTGATGTCGCCGGAGGATGTCGCCCGTTGCGCACTGGAGCACCTGGCTGAGGGGCCGACGTACATTCCCAGCCCGCACTACCGGGGGAATTACGCCACGCTCCTGTCGATGCCGCGACGCGAGGCCCTCACCATGATGGCCCGGTCGATGACGAAGTGAGAGGAACGTCCGTACGCCGAGGACGGCCTTGGGCCGGGCGAGCACACACACGAGCAACCGACTCACCTCTCATGACGCACGCCCTTCGCTTCCCCCCTGTCCGCGAGGCGGAGTGAGCCGCTGGGAGCACGGATGGATCGCCTCCGCTGAGGGCTCCTCGGCCCGGAAATGCCCCGGAACCGCTGGTCGGAGCCGGGGCAGGGGTGGTAGGCATCGGGAGTAAGGACGCGTTTCGGCTCGCTGCTTCAGATGCGCGCCGAGAGGGGCGCCTGCCGGGCACCTGCCCTGGTCAGGCGCCCTGTTCGGTGTCTAGAAGAAGCCCAGCCTCTTCGGCGAGTACGACACCAGAAGATTCTTCGTCTGCTGGTAGTGATCCAGCATCATCTTGTGGGTCTCCCGGCCGATGCCCGACTGCTTGTAGCCGCCGAACGCCGCGTGGGCGGGGTAGGCGTGGTAGCAGTTGGTCCAGACGCGTCCCGCCTGGATCGCGCGGCCGGCGCGGTACGCGGTGTTGATGTCGCGGGTCCACACCCCCGCGCCGAGGCCGTACAGCGTGTCGTTCGCGGTCTTGATGGCGTCGTCGAAGTCGTCGAAGGACGTGACCGCCACGACCGGGCCGAAGATCTCCTCCTGGAAGATCCGCATCCGGTTGCTGCCCTCGAAGATCGTCGGCTGGACGTAGTAGCCGCCCTTCAGCTCGCCCTCCTGCTCCAGGCGCTCCCCGCCGGTGAGGACCTTGGCTCCCTCCTGCCTGCCGATGTCCAGGTAGGAGAGGATCTTCTCCAACTGGTCGTTGGACGCCTGCGCGCCGATCATCGTGTCGGTGTCCAGCGGGTGGCCCGGCGTGATCCGTTCGGTACGGGCGACGGCCGCCTCCATGAACTCGGCGTAGTTGCCTCGCTGGATCAGGGCCCTCGACGGACAGGTGCAGACCTCGCCCTGGTTCAGGGCGAACATCGTGAAGCCTTCCAGCGCCTTGTCCCGGAAGTCGTCGTCCCGCGCCCACACGTCGTCGAAGAAGATGTTCGGGGACTTGCCGCCCAGCTCCAGCGTGACCGGCTTGATGTTCTCCGAGGCGTACTGCATGATCAGCCGCCCCGTCGTGGTCTCCCCGGTGAACGCCACCTTCGCCACCCGGGGGCTCGACGCGAGCGGCTTGCCCGCCTCCACGCCGAAACCGTTGACGATGTTGAGGACGCCCGGCGGCAGCAGGTCCGCCACCAGGCTCAGCCAGTAGTGGATCGAGGCCGGCGTCTGCTCGGCGGGCTTCAGCACCACCGCGTTGCCGGCGGCGAGCGCGGGCGCGAGCTTCCAGGTCGCCATCAGGATCGGGAAGTTCCACGGGATGATCTGCGCGACCACGCCCAGCGGCTCGTGGAAGTGGTACGCGACCGTGTCGTCGTCGACCTCGCCGAGCGAACCCTCCTGAGCCCGGATCACGCCCGCGAAGTACCGGAAGTGGTCGATGGCCAGCGGAATGTCGGCCGCCAGCGTCTCGCGCACCGGCTTGCCGTTCTCCCAGCTCTCGGCGACCGCCAGCTTCTCCAGGTTCGCCTCCATCCGGTCGGCGATCTTCAGCAGGATGCCGGAGCGCTCGGCCGCCGGGGTCCGTCCCCAGCCCGGGGCCGCCCCGTGGGCCGCGTCGAGCGCCCGCTCCACGTCCTCCGCCGTACCGCGGGCGACCTCCGTGAAGGGCTTCCCGTTCACCGGAGACGGGTTCTCGAAGTACTGGCCTCGCGCGGGCGGCACGTACTCGCCGCCGATGAAGTGGTCGTACCGCGACTGGTAGGAGACGATCGCGCCCTCGGTGCCGGGCGCCGCGTAACGGGTCATCCTGATGCCTCCCTGATCGAGTGCCGCCCGCCGTTGGACAGCTCTCCAGGCGAGAGTAGGGAGCCGGAGGTTGCGGGGACGTTGCGTGTCTCCCGGCACCCCCCCCGCACCGTGAGGGTGAGGGCGGGCGCTTGCCAGGGGCCGGCCGGGGCCGCCGGCCCCTGGCAAGCAGCTCCCTTCCCGCGCGTCGTCCGCCCTGTCTCACCACCTCCCCGGCACCGCCAGTTCGGACTCCAGGGCGGCCAGCCGCGACCGGGCCGCCGCGGTGGGGCGGACCGTGGCCAGTGCTCGCCAGACGTCGAGGTCGTCCTCGCCCCAGGGAGCGTGCGCCCAGTCGGCGAGCAGGTCCGGGTCGCGGCGCGCGATCAGCGCGTTGCGCAGGGCGTCGGCGAGCCGGTGCCTCATCCGGACCACGGCGGGGGCCTGCGAGCCAGGCAGCAGCGGACCGGCGTACGCCGTCGCCGCCTTCGTGATCGCCCCGGAACGCAGCCGCCGCTCCACCACCGCGATGTCGGACTCCACGGGCACGGTGAGCCGGTACGGACGGGACGCCAGCCGACCCGGTCCGAGCACCCCGCGCAGACGGGCGAGTTCCGCGCGGAGCGTCACCGGGGTCACCCGTTCGTCCTCGTACAGCGCGCAGAGCAGTTCGTCGCCGGTCAGCCCCTCCGGGTGCAGGGCCAGCAGGACGACGATCTCGCTGTGCCGCCGGCTGAGCCGGACCCTGCGGCCTCCGGTGGTCAGCAGCGCTTCGGCGCGGCCCAGCGCGGTCAGCTCGGCGTGATCCTCCGCCGGCCGCTCCGGGGCGGACAGGGCGAGGTGAGACTCGGCGGCGCGGGCGACCGCCTGCACGAAGCCGAGGCTGTGCGGATGCGCCAGCCCGTCCCCACCGGTGATGTCCACGGCGCCGAGCACCCGCCCCGTCCGTGGATCGTGGACCGGAGCCGCCGCGCACGTCCAGGGCTGGACACGGCGTATGAAGTGCTCGGCCGCGAAGACCTGGACGGGCCGGCCGACGGCCACCGCGGTACCCGGCGCGTTCGTGCCGACCGCCGACTCCGCCCAGCGGGCACCCGGCACGAAGTTCATCCGGTCCGCCCGGCGCCGGGTCGCCCGATGTCCCTCGACCCAGAGCAGGCTGCCGTGCGCGTCGCACACCGCCAGCAGGTGTTCTCCGTCGGCGGCGAACGTGCCCAGCAGCTCACGGACGAGCGGCATCACCCGCGCCAGCGGATGGTCGGCCCGGTACGCGCTGAGGTCGGCGTCCATGAGTTCCACGCTCGCGGTGCCGTCCGGGCCGACCCCCGCTCGCACCGACCGCCGCCATGACGCGGCCACCACGTCCCGCACGGGCCGTGACACGGTGCCCGCCCGGGTGAAGGTCTCGTGTGCGCGCCGCAGTGTCCGTGCGCGCTCGACGGGGTCGGCTCCCGGTTCCAGAGCCAGCCACGAATCGCTCATCTCGGCCTCCCCGGACAGCGATGGGATGGTGGAGGACATGGTTGCTCCCCGGGTACGCGCGGACAACCTTTCCGGCCGGCCCGGTCGTCCGGGCGTGGCGGGTCGCCGGGGTCAGGCGAAGTTCACGAGTCTGATGTAGCGGGTCCAGTCCCACAGCGGACCCGGGTCCGTGTGGTCGCTGCCCGGCACCTCGTGGTGTCCGAGGATGTGGGCCCGGTCCTTGGGGATGCCGTACTTGGTGCAGATCGCGGCGGTGAGCCGGGCCGACTCCTCGTACAGGGCGTTGGTGAAGTACTCCGGCCGGTCCACCCAGCCCTCGTGCTCGATTCCGATGCTGCGGGTGTTGTAGTCCCAGTTCCCCGCGTGCCAGGCGATGTCCGTCTCGGCGACGCACTGGGCGACGTGCCCGTCGGCGGATCGCACGACGTAGTGCGCGGAGACCGCTCTCTCCGGGTCGCGGAAGATGGACAGGGTGTCGGCGTAGGTCTCCTGCGTGACGTGGATGATCACGTAGTCGAGGGGGTAGGCGGCGGGGCGGCTCGACCTGCTGTAGTTGGACGGGTCCGCCGCCTGCCAGTCTGCGGTCGGGTAGTCGACGGCCCTCGACCGATCGTCTTCGGGCTGGGCGGCCGTGAGCTTCGGCTCGTCGTCCCCGGGCTGGGCCGCGGCGGCCCGGGTGCCCGAGAAGAGGGCGTAGGGGGCGGCGGCGAGCGCTGCTCCCGTCAGCAGCAGCCCGCGTCTGCTCGGCGACGGCGTCGTGGCCTTCGCCTGTGTCTGCTCCATGTCCCGGTCCATACGGACTGCCTTTCGTCGGTGGGGGGACCAGCCGAGGCACCCTGAGTGCTGCGGTGGTGAGGTGCTCCCTCGGTCTGCCGGATACCTGATGCTCGGTCACTCTGGTGGTTCGGTGGTGGGGGTGATGCGGGGCACGGGGGTGCGGGCGTGGTCGTCCACGGCCGTCGCGTTGTCGCGCCCCGCGGGAATCACGTTACGGCCAGGGCGGGTTGGGTTGCAGGAGGCGGACCGGTTCCGTGGACGGCCGCCGGAATGTGGATAACTCCTTCACCCGATCGGGTGTTTGACGGAGCCTTGTGGAAGGCAGGCCGCCGAGGCGGCGAGCCGGGGGAGTGGCCGGACGCCAAGGTGCCCCGCCGCGGGTGACGTGCTTTCACGGCTGCGCCTGGGACGTGCCGCTGCCCCCGGCGGTCGAAGGCTCGTACGGCCCGCTCGTCGGCAGTTCGCTCCGTGGGGAGCCTCAGGCCCGCTCGGCCACCGTCGCCGGGTCGTCCAGTACCCCCCGGATCACCGAGTGCGCGGCGCCGAGCAGCGGACCCTGCGGCCCCAGTTCCGACGCGGACACCGGGCAGGCCGGACCGGCCGTTCGCCGGGACAGTTCCTCGCGCAGCGACGGCAGCAGCCACGGTGCGACCGCGGCGAGCGCGCCGCCGACCACCACGGCCTCGGGGTCCAGCAGGTTCACCGCCCCGGTCAGCGCGATGCCGAGCGCGGTGCCCGCCTCGCGCAGGGCCCGCCGTACGTTCTCGTCGCCCTCCGCCGCGCGCCCGGCCAGCACCCCGACCCGGTCCTCGCCGGGCTCCAGCCCGGCAGCGCGCAGCACCGCCTTCTCACCCGCGTACTGCTCCAGGCACCCGTGCCCGCCGCAGGGGCACTCCGGACCGTCGGGCCAGACCGGCACGTGCCCCAGCTCTCCCGCGAAGCCGCGGGTCCCGCGCAGCAGCCGCCCGTCGACCACCACGGCCCCGCCGATGCCGATCTCCGCCGAGACGTGCAGGAAGTCGCTCGGCGTGCCGTCACCGAGCCACAGCTCGGCCAGCGCGCCGAAGTTCGCCTCGTTGTCCACCGTCAGCGGCACGTCCGACGGGAAGAGGGCGGCGAGGTCGGTGTCGTGCCAGTCGAGGTTCGGGGCGCGTACGACGGTCCGCGCGTCGCGGGCGACGAGGCCGGGCACGGCCACGGCGAGCCCGGCCGGCCACAGACCCTCGGCCTCGGCCTCGGCGACGACACGCCGGACGAGGCCGGTGAGCCGCTCGATGACCGACTCGGGGGACCGTCCCCTGTTGCTGCCGTACCGCACGGCCCGCGACCGTACCGTGCCCCGCAGGTCGACCGCGCAGACCGCGAGGTGGTCGACACCGACCTCCGCCCCGATCCCCGCCGGGCCGTGGGTGCTGAGGGCGAGCGCCCAGCCGGGCCGGCCCACCCTGGAGGGGCGTTCGGGGCCCAGCTCCTCCAGGAGGCCGGAGCGGATGAGTTCGTCCACGAGGGTCGAGACCGCCGCCCGCGTCAGTCCGATCCGGGAGGCGACGCCGGCGCGCGACAGGGGCCCCTCGGCGCCGACGGCGTGCAGCACGCGCGAGAGGTTGCGGCGACGCATCCCGCGCTGGGTGTCCGGCAGCGCGCGTCCGGGGCGGCCCGGCTGGGATTCGTTCGGCTGTGCGGTCATGCCTGCGTCAGTCCTCGGTCGCATCTCGGTCCCCCGTCCACGGCGTACGCCACGCGGGTCTCTCCCTCTGTCCAGGCGGTCCGGCCGTGCGGCGAGCGGTGCCCTTCGCCCGCCGGGAGCACCGTCACCGCGACCCGGACCGGCCGCGCGGTCGGGCGGACGCACGCCCCGAACCCGCGGGCACGCACGCCCCGAACCCGCGGGCACCCACGTCCCGAACCCACGGGCACGCGCGTCGCAAACCCGTGGGCACGCGCGCGGGGGAGTGCCCACGGCGCGGAAGCAGCCGACCCCGCGAGAACCGCTCCCGGTACGGAGGGTCCGCCTCCGTACCGTCCAGCCCGGTCGGCGTCGTGCCGTACGGCCGCCACGGTCACCGTTCGCCGGCTCCGGCGCGGCCCCCGTGACGCCTCCCCGTCACGCTCCCTGACGCCCCCCCCGTGACGGCCCCGCCGTCACCGGCTGCCGGGACCCCGCTCCACCAGCGGCGCGGCGTCGGAGAGCACCCCGGCGATCCTGTCCAGCGCCGCCTCGTCGCGCTCCACGGGGTCGAGCACGGGACCCGCGGCCGTGTCCCAGCGCCGGGCGACCGCCGCCGGGTCCTCCCCGGTCAGCAGCCCGGCCGCCTGCGCGGCGGCCCCGAGCGCCACCAGCTCCCGCGCCTGCGGGATCTGGACCGGGCGGCCCGACAGACGCCGTACCGTCTGCTGCCAGGCCGCCCCGCGCGAACCGCCGCCGATCAGCAGGAGCGGAGCGGCAGGGTCCGCGTCCTCGTCGAGGACCAGGTCGAGCGCGCCGAGCAACGAGTGGACGGCGCCGTCGTACGCGGCCTGGAGGAGCTGGCCCGCGGTCGTGTCATGACGCAGCCCGTACAGCAGGCCGGAGGCGTGGGGCAGGTTCGGCGTGCGTTCGCCGTCCAGGAAGGGCAGCAGCGTGACGTCCGTGCCGGGTTCGACGGCCTCCCGGTCCAGGCCCAGCAGAGCCGCGATCCGGTCCACGGCGAGCGTGCAGTTGAGGGTGCAGGCCAGCGGCAGCCAGTCGCCCCGCGCGTCGGCGAAGCCCGCCACGGTGCCGGTCGGGTCCGCCGGCCGGTGCCGCGAGACCGCGTACACGGTGCCCGAGGTGCCGAGGCTCATCACCGGCACGCCGGGACGCAGGCCGAGGCCCAGCGCGGCGGCAGCGTTGTCGCCGGTGCCGGCGGCGACGAGGGTCCCCTTGGAGAAGGGCAGGCCCTGCGCGTCCCGGACGGTTCCGGCCACTTCGCCGGACCGTACGACACGCGGAAGGAGTGCCGGATCGAGCGCCACGCGCGCGAGGATCTCTTCGTCGTACGACTCCGTCCCGGATGCCCACCAGCCGGTGCCGGACGCGTCGCCGCGGTCGGTGGTGCCCTGACCCGTGAGCCGCTCGGTGAGGTAATCGTGCGGCAGGCGCACGGCCTTGGTCGCCCGCACGGCGTCCGGCTCGTGTTCGGCCAGCCACGCCCACTTGGTGACCGTGAAGGACGCGCTGGGCACGCTGCCCGCGCGCTCCGCCCACGCCTTGGGCCCGCCCAGCTCCTCGACGAGACGGCGGGCCTGCGGCGCGGAGCGCACGTCGTTCCAGAGCAGGGCGGGGCGGACCGGCTCGCCGTCGGCGTCCAGTGTGACGAGCCCGTGCTGCTGCCCGCCTATCGACACGGCGGTGGCCTCGCGGGCCGCGTCACCGCACTGGCCGAGGGCCTCGCACAGGGCGTCCCACCACTGGCGCGGGTCGCTCTCGCGGCCGGCCCCGGTGGACACGGTGTGCGGCGCCTGCCCGGAGGCGACGACCCGGCCGGTGGACGTGTCGACGACCAGCGCCTTGGTGGACTGGGTGGACGAGTCCACACCGACGACGAGCGGACCCTCGGGTGCTGACATCGGGCTACTCCCTCTTCCGCGGCTCTCGGGCCATTGGCCTGGGTTTCGTCGTGCTGCCGGACCACTCGGCCCGGAATCCGCTCCGTCGGGGACACCGTGTCCCTTCCCAGGGGTGCATCTGCATACTAATTTGTAAACTGCCATGACGAAATAGCCGTCAGTGAGTAAGGAGCCGCGGAATGAACTACCAGCCCACTCCCGAGGACAGGTTCACGTTCGGTCTGTGGACGGTCGGCTGGCAGGGCCGTGATCCGTTCGGCGACGCGACGCGGCGGGCCCTCGACCCGGTGGAGTCCGTGCACCGGCTGGCCGAACTGGGCGCACACGGCGTCACGTTCCACGACGACGACCTGATCCCCTTCGGCTCGTCCGACAGCGAGCGGCAGGAGCACATCAAGCGGTTCCGTCAGGCGCTGGACGCCACCGGCATGAAGGTGCCGATGGCGACGACGAACCTGTTCACGCACCCCGTGTTCAAGGACGGCGCCTTCACGGCCAACGACCGCGACGTGCGCCGCTACGCGCTGCGCAAGACCATCCGGAACATCGACCTGGCGGCGGAGCTGGGCGCGAGCGTCTACGTCGCCTGGGGCGGCCGTGAGGGCTCCGAGTCCGGGGCGGCCAAGGACGTGCGCGACGCGCTGGAGCGCATGAAGGAGGCATTCGACCTGCTGGGCGAGTACGTCGTCTCCCAGGGCTACGACCTGAGGTTCGCGATCGAGCCGAAGCCGAACGAGCCCCGGGGCGACATCCTCCTGCCCACCGTGGGCCACGCGCTGGCCTTCATCGAGCGCCTGGAGCGCCCGGAGCTGTACGGGGTGAACCCGGAGGTCGGCCACGAGCAGATGGCCGGGCTGAACTTCCCGCACGGCATCGCGCAGGCGCTGTGGGCGGGCAAGCTGTTCCACATCGACCTCAACGGCCAGTCGGGCATCAAGTACGACCAGGACCTCCGCTTCGGGGCGGGCGACCTGCGGTCCGCGTTCTGGCTCGTCGACCTGCTGGAGCGCGCCGGGTACGCGGGCCCGCGGCACTTCGACTTCAAGCCGCCGCGGACCGAGGACCTCGACGGCGTGTGGGCCTCCGCCGCCGGCTGCATGCGCAACTACCTCATCCTCAAGGACCGGGCCGCCGCCTTCCGCGCCGACCCGGCCGTACGGGAAGCCCTCGCCGCCGCCCGGCTCGACGACCTCGCCCGGCCCACCGCCGAGGACGGACTGGCCGCCCTGCTCGCCGACCCCACCGCCTTCGAGACCTTCGACGCCGAGGCCGCGGCTGCGCGCGGGATGGCGTTCGAGCACCTCGACCAGCTCGCCATGGACCACCTCATGGGCGTCCGCTGACCGACCCGCTCTCCGGAACGCCGCTCCCGTCTTCCCGTCCTCGGGTGGGCCGGGGCGGCTTCCGTGTCGGCGGGCCGGGCAGGCGGACCCGCGTGCCGGACACGCCGGGCCGAGGGCCGAGGGCGAGTCCCCGCGCGTGTGGAGCGTGGTCAAGGGCTCCGGAGAGCCCTGAAAGGATGGTCCTCATGACACGAGAGAGCGGAGTGACGGCGGACCCGGGCGTCGGCGGGGGAGAACCGCTGGTGGTCATCGCCGCGGTGATCATCCAACGCGGGCGGCTGCTGGTCGTGAGCAAGCGGGCGGCGCCGGACGTCTTCTACCTCCCCGGAGGCAAGCCCGACCACGGCGAGGAGCCCCTCGAAGCCCTCATCCGCGAGCTGGACGAGGAACTCGGCGTCGAACCCCTCGAACCCCGGCTCCTGGACCGCGTCGAATCCGTCGCCGCCCTGGAGGGCGTGCCGCTGCACCTGACCGTCTTCCAGGCCGGGATCGACCGTCCGCCCCGGCCCGCCGCCGAGCTGGCCCACATGAAGTGGATCACCGGGGACGAACCGGACGTCCACCTCTCACCCGCCCTCACGGACCACGTCCTGCCCCTGCTCCGCCGAACCGGCGCCCTCGCGCCCTGACCCGGCGCCCGCGCGTCGGCCCGCACCGTACCCCTCCCAGGGACGCGCGGAAGGCGGGTTCCGAGTCACCATGGCGGTGGAGGGTTCCGGGCGAACACCGCCGAGGGTTCCCCGGACCGCTTCGGCGGGCACCTAAGGGGTGTCTGGGGGACGTCTCAGGGGCGTCTCAGGGTCGCCGCACGGAACCGCGGGTGGCGCGGACCCGTTTTCAGGACAGAGAGCGGCGAAGGCCGCGAAGGAGGCGACACCATGTCGAACAACGCCAAGATCGCCGCAGGGGGTGTGGCGGTCGGGCTCATCCTGCTGATCTGGCTGCCCTGGTGGGCCGCCCTGCTGATCGTCCTCGGAGTCCCGGCCGCCGCGTACCTCGCGCTGGACCCCGCGCAGCGTCGCCGGCTGCGCCGTGTCACCCGCAAGGAGATCGGCCGCTGACCGCCTGACCGCCGGGGCCTGCACCCGGTCGTCGGCGCGGGCCCGCACGGAGTCACCCGCGTCGGTTCGCCCGCTCGGGGGAGGAAGGGACCGGCGGGGCTCCTTCCTCGCGCGGGTGACGCGGGTGCCTCCGTCGGGCGGATACATCACGGGCCGGCGCGGGCGCGGGCCCGGCGCGAGGCTGCCCGGCGCATGGCGGGCATCCGGAGGACCCTCACTCGTCCATCCATGTACGCCTGCCCCCGTCGTCGTGGCGGGGGAGGGCCGACGGGGAAGGGCTGTGGGCGAAGTGCATCCCACCCTCCGGAGACAAGGGGCTCACCCATGTGTACGCGGGTCCTGTGGAACGACAACGATCTCGCCGTGCTGTCCGGCCGGACGATGGACTGGCCCGAGTCGACCGACCCCGTGCTCACCGTCCTGCCGCAGGGACTGGAGCGCGACGGCGGCGAACTGGGCGGCCAGACCGTCATCGCGGAGAATCCGCTCACCTGGACGAGCAGACTCGGCAGCCTCGTGACGACCGTCTACGGAGCCGGCACGGTCGACGGCCTGAACGAGCGCGGCCTCGCCGCCCACATGCTCTACCTGGACATCACCGAACTCGCCCCCCGTGACCCCGGCCGGCCCGGACTGCACATGGGCCTGTGGGTCCAGTACCTCCTCGACAACGCCGCCACCGTGGAGGAAGCCCTCGCGCTCCTGGACACCTTTCAGCTCGTGATGATCGAGATGAACGGATTCGCGGCCACGGTCCACGTCGCCCTGGAGGACGCCCGGGGCGACTCCGCGATCATCGAGCACATCGCGGGCGAGCAAGTCGTGCACCACGACCGCGCCTACACCGTCATGACCAACGCGCCCGCCTATGACGAACAGCGAAGCCTGCTGGAGGAGCAGGTGCGCAAGGCGCGCGAACTGGGCTACGACAAGGCCGCCAGTGACGTCCCGCTGCCGGGCAACGTGAACCCCGTCGACCGCTTCCAGCGCGCCGCCTACTTCCGCGCCCTGCTGCCGAAGCCGGAGAACGAACGGCAGGCCGTCGCCGCCGTGCTCGCCATCACCCGCAACGCCTCCGTGCCCTTCGGCGCCCCGTACGCGTCCGGCAGGTTCGCCGTGTACAACACCGAATACCGCACGGTGTGCGATCTGACCAACCAGCGGTACTTCTTCGAGCTGAGCACCAGCCCGAACCTCCTGTGGACCGAACTGGGCGCCTTCGACCTCTCACCCGGCGCACCCGTGATGACGCTGGACCCGGACGACATCCACCTGTCCGGCAACGTCTCGGACACGTACACCCAGGCACCGGACCCCTTCGCTCCGGCCGGCCGCTGACCTGCATGGACCGCTGACGTCCGCCCGGCCGCCCCGCCTCGCCCGAGAGCCGCCCGAGCGCGGTCAGGTCGGGCGGACCGCCATCTCGTCCAGCGCTGCCAGCAGGCCGGGCAGCTCCGGTCCACGCCCCACCGGCAGGACCTCGCCGGGCTCCTCGTCCAGCAGCACGAACGCGATGTCGTCCGTCCTCGCCACGAGCGACCAGCCGGGGCCGTCCGCCCGCAGCGTGCGCGCCTCGCCCGGCGCGAACGACGACCGGACCCTGCCGAGCGGCGGCGGCGTGTCGACGTAGGCACGCGCCTCCGCGAGCACCCGGCGGACTCCACCGCGCCCGCTGCCGCCGGCCCCCTCCGGGCTGCCGGGCCTGTCCGCGATGCCGCCCGGCGCATCCCGCCCCGGCCCGTGGTCCGTGCGCTCCGCCACGTCCTGTCCGGCACCGTCCCCGGGTACGGAAACCCCGTCCGGCACCAGGAAATCGGCGTCGTCGACCTGGTCCCGCCACCGCGCCCACTGCATCGCGATCTCGTCGGCGCCGAGACGCCGCTGCGCGGGACCCCACCCCGTGGTGTCGGGCGGGGCCAGCGCGGGACCGTCACCCGCCCCGGGAACGGGATCGTGCGGGGCGGGTACGCCGGGCGCGGACACGGCGACCGCGAGCGGCCAGCCCGGCAGAGCCGTGACGACCGAACTCTCGTCCGGTGACAGGTCGTACTCCATACCGCAGTCCCAGGACGCCACGGCGACCGCGACCAGGGACACGTCGTCGATCACGACCGTCCACCGGGCGCCGTCACCGTCCTGGCCGAGCACCAGACCGTAGCCGTCGGCCAGGGGTGTCAGACCGAGCGCCGCACAAGCCTCCGGATAGTCGTCACCCAGCACACTGGGGAACTTCGCGGGTGTCAGCAACACCGCCGTCAGCACATAGAGCGCATCGTCCTCGCCAGTGACGGTGTCCCCTTGCGTCTCGGCCATCCCAGCCTCCCCGTCGGTTCCGTCAACGGCGCGCACCCTAGTGCGAGGGGAAGCCGATTGTCACGACTCCCCGACACACCCGGGCCGCGGAGCTCCTGACCGGCTGCGACGACACGCCCGGCCGCGCGTGTCGTGACGCCGAGCCGCCGGAAGCGGGAGCAGGGGACATCGCCGTGTCCTCGGCGAACGCTGACCGTATATCTCCCGCCACTCAACGTAGAGTTGGGGTTCCATTGCGGAAGGGACGGACACGGTGAAGCGCTTCGAACGGCTCGAACAGATCCGGCGGATGGACCCCTACCGGGACGCGTGGGAGATCCACCGGCTCTCCTCCGCCTACGAGTTCCCCTGGGACTACACCCGCGCCCTGGAACTGGCCCTCTACCGCACCTACGCCGTTCCCAGCGTCGGCCGGCTGCTCGCCGAGACCGCCGAACTCACCGCCCGGAGCCAGAAGCGCTACGACGACACCGTCCTGCTCCTCGACGCCGTCGTCGAGCACGGCTTCGGCAGCGTGCAGGGACGCACCGCGATCCGCCGGATGAACCAGATGCACCGCAGTTACGACATCACCAACGACGACATGCGCTACGTCCTGTGCACCTTCGTCGTCATGCCCAAACGCTGGATCGACGCGTACGGCTGGCGCCGGATGTCCCGCCACGAGACCGTCGCCGGCGCCGTCTACTACCGCACACTGGGACGCCACATGGGGATCAAGGACATCCCCGAGACCTACGAGGAGTTCGAGAGCTGCCTCGATGCCTACGAGGAGGCCCACTTCGGGTGGGACGAGGGTGCGCGCCGGGTATCCGACGCCACCCTCGACCTCATGACCTCCTGGTACCCGCGTCCACTCGCCCCCGCACTGCGCGCCGGGACCCTGGCACTGCTCGACGAGCCCTTGCTGAGGGCCTTCCGCTACGACCCGCCGAGCCCCGCCACCCGTGCCCTCGTCCGGCGTGCCGTCCGTCTGCGCGGGCGTGCCGTGCGTTTGCTGCCGCCTCGGCGTGTCCCGCACCACGCCCGGCAGAACCGGGAGGTCAAGGGCTATCCGAACGGCTACCGGGTGGCCGAGTTGGGTACCCACCCGGTCCCCGGCACAGGCGGCTGCCCCGTACGTCACCTCGGGGCGGCGCCCGCCGAATGAACACACCGCACCGGAGTCTTCCGAAGCGGCCGAAGTACCCGTGACCGCCTCGGCCGTCAGGCCTCGCGGAGGGCCAGGGCGAGGAACCGGGCGTCCTCGTCGGCGTACGACGTCATCCTCCACCCGGAACCGGCCAGCAGCGGGCGGAGATTGTGCTCTGCCCGCAGGTCCGCCGACGTGAGCCGGCGCCCCTGGCGGGCAGCCAGTGCCGCCCTGCCGATCGGGTGGAAGAGCGCCAGCACCCCACCGGGACGCACGACGCGGGCCAGCTCGCGCAGGTTCGCGGACGGATCGGGCAGATGGGCGACGAGACCCGCCGCGAACACGGCGTCGAACGCCTCCGTAGTCAGCGGGAGCGCGGCGACGTCGGCGAGCAACAGAGCCCCGTCGCGGTCCCTTCCGGCACGGACGGCGGCCTGGAGCATGGCCGGCGTCAGGTCGGCTCCGACGACCACGCCCGACGGCCCGACCGCCGCCCTCAGCGGCGTGAGCGCGCGTCCGGTGCCGCACCCGGCGTCGAGGACGCGGTCCCCCGCCCGCAGGCCCATGTCCGTGACCGCACCGGTGTAGGCCGGTCCGTCGTCGGGGAACCGGAGGTCCCATTCGGCGGCACGGGCCGTGAAGAACTCCCGGACGTGGGTGTGGTCGTCGCTCATGCACCGCATGATCCCCCATCGGCGGCACCCGCACACGGGGTACCGCCGCCCCGGGGTGGCAGAGGGAGAGGCACGAAACCCGTCCTGGGCCCATGAACGCTAATGATCATTTACGGCACATGTGTGCCTGCTTCTGTGCTGCTGCATGAGTCGATCGGTCATCGAACGATCGTCGGGCGGTCAGAACAGTTGCAAAGTGGTCCCATCGTGCGCAGAACGCCCCCGGTTGTCATCATGCAGGCGTCCCGCACCGGGGCCGGGACCGCACAGGAGGCTGAGCGGGGCTCCGGGCAGGCACGCACGCGCGTCGACCGTTGCCCGCACTCCCGAGAGAAGTGATGGATGGTCCCCGAGCACCCCGGCGCCCCCGTGGGCGACCTGAACGTACTGGCCCTGAAGATCCTGGTGGCCGGGGGATTCGGCGTGGGGAAGACCACCCTGGTGGACGCGGTCAGCGAGATCAGGCCGGTGCGCACGGAGGAACCCCACGGCGCGGCGGGCCGGCACCTCACCGACACGCGCGGCGCGCACGGCACCGACCTGCGCCACGACACCGACGCGAAGACCACGACGACGGTCGCCATGGACTTCGGGCGCATCGGCATGCTGCCCGACCTTTTCCTCTACCTCTTCGGCACGCCCGGCCAGGACCGGTTCCGGTTCCTGTGGGACACCCTGGCGCAGGGCGCCCTCGGCGCGGTCGTCCTCGCGGACACCCGGCGTCTACAGGACTGCTTCCCCGCCGTGGACTACTTCGAGCAGCGGCGCATCCCGTTCGTGGTGGCCGTCAACCACTTCACGGGTGCCCTCCGCTACGCGGCCCCCGACATCCTGCGCGCCCTGGACCTGGATGCCGGGACACCGGTGGTGTTCTGCGACGCGCGGGACCGGAACTCCGGGAAGCACGTGCTCAGCAGCCTCGTCGAGTACGCCGGGCGCGTGCACACGGCACGGCTGCTCGACTCCGTCCGCTGACGCGCGCACGACCCCGTCCGGCCGGTCCCGGGCACACGCCGGCGGGCGAGGGCTCAGTCCGCCACGGCGCTCAGCGCCATGACCTTGTCGACGGCCACACGCACGAGGAGTTCTCCCGGAACCCCGTTGCGGGCACCGAACTCCTCGGCGCGCTCCCTTCCCATGTAACGGGCCGCGATCCGGGTGGCCCAGTGCCGGAGGTCGTCGAGATCCTCCGAGAGCCGGGCCCGCCCCTGGATCACGACGAATGCGAACGGCGGCCGGTCGTCGTCCACGCACAGGGCGACCCGTCCGTCCCGGAGCAGATTGCGTCCTTTGACGGTCTCCTTGCCGGTGTTGAACACCACCTCGTCACCGTCCAGCAAGTACCAGATCGGTGCCACGTGCGGACTGCCGTCGGCACGAACGGTCGAGAGTTTTGCCGTGCGGGTGCCGTCCGAGACGAAGGCCCGCCACTGCTCCTCGGTCATCTTCTCTGCCATACCAGCATCCTCCTTGCCGCGAGCCCGGCCGTGGTGAAGGCTGGCGGACAGAACCCCCGACCGGGGGAGACCGCACATCAGGGGACGACGTACGGGGACCACAGGGGGGAGACCGAACATGGCGGAGAAGCATGGGCTCGGCTGGCTGCTGGACGATCTGACCGAGCGTGTCGAACACGTGCGGCACGCGCTCATCCTGTCCAACGACGGGCTGGTGACCGGCGCGAGCACCAGCCTGCGACAGGAGGACGCGGAACACCTCGCGGCCGTCTCGTCCGGACTGCACAGCCTGGCCAAGGGATCGGGGCGCCACTTCGGCGCGGGCGGGGTCCGGCAGACGATGGTCGAGTTCGACGACGCGCTGCTGTTCGTCACGGCCGCGGGGGCGGGAAGCTGCCTGTGCGTGCTCAGCGGCGCCGAGTCCGACATAGGGCGGGTCGCCTACGAGATGACGTTACTCGTCAACCGGGTCGGCGAGCATCTCGACATCGATGCCCGGCAGCCCGGACAGACGCCTCCTGCAACGCCCTGACCAGGGGCTTCACAGTTCGGACAGGGGCTGGCGCGGAGTTGTCCACAGGCCTGCCTCGGATCTCGCGGCGGCGGCTACGGTTCTGTACCAGGCAGGCGCGGACCGCGTCGGCCGGCACACTCCACGGGGGAGACCAGCCATGTCCGGAAACACCGTCACACACGAGAGCACGGCCCTCGCCGAGCAGATCACCGCCGCCCGCGACGGCTCGGTCGCTGTGGGCCAGGCGGCACGGGAACTGGGCCTCAAACGGATCGAGTTGGACATCGCCGTCCAACAGGGCCGGGTCCGCACCGTACCCGACGAGGCGGAGCGCGGCCGACGTCGCGTGACCCGTGCCGAGATCGAGCGGCTCCGTGCCGAGGAGGGATTCCCCGACGCGCTCCGCGAAGAGGTGCGCACGGTGGGGACCACGGAGGGCGCGGCCCTCATGGAGATCACGAAGGCCCGGTTCACCCGCCTCGCCCGGCTGGGGCTCCTCGTGCCCGTCGCCTTCCATCTCAACCGGTACCGGGCCGTGGTCTGGCTGTACCAGGCCGGGGAACTGCGGCAGTTCGCCGCCGACGGCAGGAACACCGCCCTGCTCAGGCGCCGCATGCCCGAGGGGTTGCGGGAGCAGTTGGACGCGGGGCTGGACCTGCGGCCCCGCAACTGGCGGGGCCGGTACCTGGGTCATCTGCTCCGCCGGAGCGACGCGCCGTGGGAACGGGCGGCGGCCGTCGCCTCACTACTGGACCCGGTCCATGTCTCGGACATCGTCCCGGACCCCTACGAGCGCTCCCACCTGCGCGTACTTCGCCCGGCGCCGCCGGTCCAGGGCCCGCCGGGTTCCCCGGCGGCACACATCGTCGAGTCGATCACGACCGCGTGCGAAGGCGACGAGGCCGACTGGCTCCGGGCCGATCTGGCCGCCGAGACGGAGGCTGCCCGACAGCACAGTGCGGCACCACGCCCGCTTCCGGAGCCCCGGACACCCCGCCGGGTAGGCCGCGGGACGGTGCCCCCGCGCGTCCACCGTCCACAGCCCCGGCCGGTCCGCGCCGGGCACGCGGGGCGCCCGGCATCCCGGCCGGGTCCGTCGGCCCGCCCGAGCCGCACCGTCCCGCGCCCGGTTTCCCGGCCGTCGCCCGACGGGACCCGCCGGGCACCGGTACGACCGTCGGACCGGAGGCCCGGAGCCCTCCGCGTGCTGCTGGGCCGGCTGCGGCGCGGGCATCCGTGACCTACTGGGCGCGGAACAGCCCTTCCTGCACGACGGAGACCAGCAGACGCCCCTGCGTGTCGTAGATCTGGCCGCGGGCCAGACCACGGCCGCCGATCGCGATCGGCGACTCCTGGTCGTACAGGAACCACTCGTCGGCGCGGAACGGCCGGTGGAACCACATGGCGTGGTCCAGCGACGCCATGTCGAAGCCCCGCTGCCCCCACAGGGGTTCCACCGGGATGCGCACGGCGTCCAGGAGCGTCATGTCACTGGCGTACGTCAGAGCGCAGGTGTGCACGAGCGGGTCGTCGCCGAGCGGGCCCACCGCGCGCATCCACACCGCGCTGCGCGGCTCGGCGCCCTTCACCTCCTCCGGGGTCCAGCGCAGCCGGTCCGCGTAACGGATGTCGAAGGGCTGACGGCGGGCCATCCGCTCCAACCGGTCCGGCAGCGCGCCCAGGTGCGCCCGGATCTCCTCGGCGACCGTCGGCAGCGACTCGGGCCCCGGCACCTTCCGCGAGGGCGGCTGCTGGTGCTCGAAACTTCCCTCCTCAGGCTGGTGAAAGGAAGCGGTCAGATTGAAGATCGTGCGCCCCTGCTGCACGGCGGTGACCCGCCGCGTCGTGAACGACCGCCCGTCCCGCACCCGTTCCACCTGGTACACGATCGGCACCCCCGGGCGTCCGGGGCGCAGGAAGTACGCGTGCAGCGAGTGCACCGGGCGGTCACCCTCCGTGGTGCGGCCCGCCGCGACCAGCGCCTGGCCGGCCACCTGGCCGCCGAAGACCCGTTGCAGGGACTCCTCGGGGCTGCGGCCACGGAAGATGTCGACCTCGATCCGCTCCAGGTCGAGCAGGGAGACGAGGCTCTCGGCCGGGTTCGTCATCGGTGAGGTTCTCCCGCGTTCAGAGCTGGCCGACATGGGTGACACGGAGGACCGCCCGGCTCTCGGCGTCGGAGGCCGTGAGGTCGACCTCCGCGCTGATGCCCCAGTCGTGGTCGCCGTTGGGGTCGTCGAAGATCTGCCGGACCCGCCACAGGCTGTTCCGCGGTTCCTCCTCGATCACCAGCAGCTTCGGCCCGCGGGCGTCGGGTCCGGTGCCGAGGTCGTCGTACTCGTCCCAGTACCCGTCCATGGCCTCGCCCCAGGCGTCCGCGTCCCAGCCGGCCTCGGCGTCCATCTCCCCGAGTTCGGCGACCTGGTCGAGGGCGGCCAGCTCCACGCGCCGGAACAGGGCGTTGCGGACCAGGACGCGGAAGGCGCGCGCGTTGGTGGTGACCGGTCGCACCTGGTCGGCCTTCTCCTGGGCCTCCTCGGCGGTCATCTCCTCCGGGTTGGCGAGCTGCTCCCACTCGTCCAGGAGGCTGGAGTCGACCTGGCGGACCATCTCGCCCAGCCACTCGATCAGATCCTGGAGGTCCTCGGACTTCAGGTCGTCCGGGACGGTGTGGTCGAGGGCCTTGTAGGCGCTGGCGAGGTAGCGCAGCACGATGCCCTCGGTGCGGGCAAGCTCGTAGTGCGAGACCAGCTCCGTGAAGGTCAGCGCCCGCTCGTACATGTCACGGATGACCGACTTCGGCGACAGCGGGTGGTCGCCGACCCACGGGTGGCTCCGGCGGTAGGTGTCGTACGCGTGGAAGAGCAGCTCCTCCAGCGGCTTCGAGTACGTGACGTCCTGGAGGCGCTCCATGCGCTCCTCGTACTCGACGCCGTCCGCTTTCATCGCGGCCACGGCCTCGCCGCGCGCCTTGTTCTGCTGGGCGGCGAGGATCTGCCGCGGGTCGTCCAGCGTGGATTCCACGACGGACACCATGTCCAGCGCGTAGGAGGGCGATTCCGGGTCGAGCAGTTCGAAGGCGGCGAGCGCGAACGTGGACAGCGGCTGGTTCAGCGCGAAGTCCTGTTGCAGGTCCACCGTCAGGCGCACGATGCGGCCCTCGGAGTCGGGGGAGTCCAGCTTCTCGACGATCCCGCCGTCCAGCAAAGAGCGGTAGATGGCGATGGCCCGCCGGATGTGCCGCAGTTGCTGCCTGCGGGGCTCGTGGTTGTCCTCCAGCAGGTGCCGCATGGCGTCGAAGGCGTTGCCGGGGCGGGCGATCACCGACAGCAGCATCGTGTGCGTCACCCGGAAACGGGACGTCAGCGGTTCCGGCTCGGAGGCGATGAGCTTCTCGAAGGTGGTCTCCGACCAGGCGACGAAGCCCTCCGGCGCCTTCTTGCGGACGACCTTCCGACGCTTCTTCGGGTCGTCGCCGGCCTTGGCGAGTGCCTTCTCGTTCTCGATGACGTGCTCGGGCGCCTGGGCGACGACGAAGCCCTCCGTGTCGAACCCGGCGCGTCCGGCCCGGCCGGCGATCTGGTGGAACTCGCGGGCCCGCAGCGTGCGGACGCGGCTGCCGTCGTACTTGGTCAGCGCCGTGAACAGCACCGTACGGATGGGCACGTTGACGCCCACCCCGAGGGTGTCGGTGCCGCAGATCACCTTCAGCAGGCCGGCCTGGGCGAGTTTCTCCACCAGCCGCCGGTACTTGGGCAGCATGCCGGCGTGGTGCACGCCGATGCCGTGCCGGACGTAGCGGGAGAGGTTGCGGCCGAACTTGGTGGTGAAGCGGAAGTTGCCGATCAGCTCGGCGATGCGGTCCTTCTCCTCCCGCGAGCACATGTTGATGCTCATCAGCGCCTGCGCCCGCTCCACGGCCTGGGCCTGGGTGAAGTGCACGATGTAGACGGGGGCCTGCCGGGCCTCCAGCAGATCGGTGAGGGTCTCGGTGAGCGGGGTGTACCGGTACTCGTAGGAGAGGGGCACCGGGCGGGTGGCCGAGCGGACCACCGCCGTGGGCCGGCCCGTGCGGCGGGTGAGGTCCTTCTCGAAGAACGACACGTCGCCGAGGGTGGCCGACATCAGCACGAACTGCGCCTGCGGCAGTTCCAGCAGGGGGATCTGCCAGGCCCAGCCGCGGTCCGGCTCGGCGTAGAAGTGGAACTCGTCCATCACGACCTGGCCGACGTCGGCGTTCCTGCCGTCGCGCAGCGCGATCGACGCCAGTACCTCGGCGGTGCAGCAGATCACGGGGGCGTCCGCGTTCACGGAGGCGTCGCCGGTGAGCATGCCGACGTTCTCGGTGCCGAAGATCTTGCACAGTTCGAAGAACTTCTCCGACACCAGCGCCTTGATCGGGGCGGTGTAGAAGGTGACCTCGTCACGGGCGAGCGCGGCGAAGTGGGCGCCGGCGGCGATCATGCTCTTTCCGGACCCGGTGGGCGTCGACACGATCACGTTCGCGCCGGAGACCACCTCGATCAGCGCCTCCTCCTGGTGGGCGTAGAGCGTGAGACCGCGTTCCTGGGACCAGGATTCGAAGGCTTCGTACAGGGCGTCGGGGTCGGCGGTCGGCGGCAGACGATCGATGAGGGTCACGTTCCCATCTTGCCTGCCGCGAGCCCCTCGGGGGGAATCGGATGCCCGTACGAAGATCATGAACGCTACCCTGGACCGTCGGCCGGACATCGGCGGTACCGGACAACTGGACAGCGGCACACGAGGAATGGGGCGGGCAGCGGCGATGATGGGACCAGCACACTCACTGTCGGGAGCCGCCGCCTGGCTCGGCGTCGGCGCGGCGACCGCCGCCGCGGGTCAGCCGATGCCCTGGCCGGTACTGCTCTCCGGCGCTCTGATCTGCGCGGGAGCCGCGCTCGCCCCGGATCTCGACCACAAGGCCGCGACCATCTCGCGGGCCTTCGGGCCCGTCTCCCAACGGCTGTGCGAGATCGTCGACAAACTCTCCTACTCCGTCTACAAGGCCACCCGGAAGCCGGGCGACCCGCGCCGCTCCGGCGGGCACCGCACCCTGACGCACACCTGGCTGTGGGCGGTCCTGATCGGCGGGGGCACCTCGGTCGTCGCCATCACCGGGGGCCGCTGGGCGGTGCTGGGCATCCTCTTCGTGCACATGGTGCTCGCGATCGAGGGACTGCTGTGGCGGGCCACCCGGGGCTCCAGCAGCGACGTGCTGGTCTGGCTCCTGGCCGCGACCAGCTCCTGGATACTCGCCGGCATCCTCGATCAGCCGGCCGGCGGATCGGACTGGCTCTTCACCGCCCCGGGCCAGGAATACCTGTGGCTCGGCCTGCCGATCGTGCTGGGAGCGCTGGTGCACGACATCGGGGACGCGCTGACCGTCTCCGGCTGCCCGATCCTGTGGCCGATACCGGTGGGCCGCAAGCGCTGGTATCCGATCGGCCCGCCGAAGGCCATGCGGTTCCGGGCCGGGAGCTGGGTGGAGCTGAAGGTGCTCATGCCGGCGTTCATGGTGCTCGGCGGGGTCGGCTGCGCGGCGGCGCTCAACTTCATCTGAGCGGTTCACGGGCGCCGGGCCGCCGGGGGTGGGCGACCTCGACGACCGGGTGGGCCGGCCCGGCCCCGGGCGGGCGCTTCCCGGGCGCCGTGCCCCCGGACGCGGGGCAGGCAGTGCGCCGGCTCGGCCACGACTCCACCCCGGGGTGGCACCCCGGCCGGTCAGCTCTGGGTCTCGGCGCCCTTGCCCTCGCCGCCGTAGCGCCGTTCGAAGCGGGCGACGCGTCCCTCGGAGTCCACCGTCCTCGCCTTGCCCGTGTAGAAGGGGTGGCTCTCCGAGGAGATCTCCACGTCCACCACCGGGTAGGTCTCACCGTCGTCCCAGGCGATGGTCTGCTCGCTGGTCGCGGTGGACCGGGTGAGGAAGGCGTACCCGGCGGCACGGTCCCGGAAGACGACGGCGTGGTAGTCGGGGTGCTTGTCCTTCTGCATGGCAGCTCCTTGAACGGCACGGATCATCGGCCCGACGGCACGGCCGGGCCGGTCCGGGCCGCGTCAGCGGGGCAGGGAGTCCTCGTCGACGACGTGCACCGCGGCTTCCTCGGCGGAGGCCGCCGCGCCGTCGATACCGATGTCCTGGGCGACCAGCGAGGGCTCCTCGTCCTCCCGGGTCCCCTCATCCGGCGCCACCAGTCGGCCGGAGCGGTCCGCGCCGACCTCGTCGTCCAGCAGTTCCCCGTCGGTTGTGGAGCAGTCGCCCAGGTCGTCGCCATCGGGCGGGGGCACCTCGGGCTGCTCGTCGGCGAGCCGCTGGTCCAGCGTCTCGCCCCGGTGGCCTTCCTCGGCGGTCACGCCGGTGTGCTCCACCGCCCAGGGCCGCTCGGGCGGGGACCAGCCCCGGTCCAGCGGATCGTCCACACCGTCGTGTTCCAGGGTGTCCTCCGCGTCGAGCAGTCCGGTGTCCTCCCGCTGCTCGGAGCCGTCGGGCTGGTAGACGTCGTCTCCCCATCCATCGACGCTGTTCACGGGTACCTCCAGGGGGTGGGGACGGGCACCCGCACGCCGTGGACCGCGGCATTCGGGCCGCCGCGGGGCGCACAGGCGTCGCCGTCGCCGGACCGCGTGTCTCCGGGTCACCCCGGAGCCGGTGCCTCCTCCCACCCTTCCACTGCCGTTCGGGACCGCGCAACGGCAATGGACGACGACGGGACCCCGGCACCCTCGGTGACCTGGGGCCGAGTGCCTGCCGGACCCGTGGGACGGCCGGGAGGTCACGTCCGGCCGGCGTCCCCATCGCCCGCCCCTGGTGGGGAGACGCCGGGCGGGCGGGCGGCGACCTCCGGGATGCGGAGGAGGGGCGGAGGCCAGGGCCAGTGCACCGGCGGGACCCTCCCGCCGGTCTCCCGGTCGGGGGTGCCGGCCCGTCGCCCCCGCAGAGCCGCCCCCGCTCCCTGTCCGGCGTCAAGCGGCCGAGGCAGCGGGCACCCGGGCCGGGGACTGCGCTCACCCCGTCCAGCCCCGGCACGCCCGGCCCCGGCACGTCCAGCCCTGGCACGCCCGGTCCCGTCCAGCCCCGGCACGCTGGCCACGTCGGCTCCGGCTCCCCCCCCTGGCCCCAGCCCCAGCCCCAGCCCCCGCCCCCCGGCCCCGCTCAGCCGTGCCAGGAGCGCCACAGGGCCGCGTAGGCACCGTCGGCGGCGACCAAGTCGGCGTGGCTGCCCAGTTCCGTGATGCGGCCGTCCTCGACGACGGCGATGACGTCCGCGTCGTGGGCGGTGTGCAGGCGGTGGGCGATGGCGACGACCGTGCGGCCGTCGAGGACGCGGGCCAGGGACCGTTCGAGGTGGCGCGCGGCACGCGGGTCGAGCAGGGAGGTCGCCTCGTCCAGCACGAGGGTGTGCGGGTCGGCCAGCACCAGGCGGGCCAGGGCGATCTGCTGGGCCTGCGCCGGGGTGAGGGCGAAGCCGCCCGAGCCGACCTCGGTGTCCAGGCCGTCGTCGAGAGCGCGGGCCCAGGTGTCCGCGTCGACCGCTCCCAGGGCCGCCCACAGTTCGGTGTCGGCGGCGTCGGAGCGGGCCAGACGGAGGTTGTCGCGCAGGGAGCCCACGAAGACGTGGTGTTCCTGGTTGACGAGGGCGACGTGCGAGCGGACGCGTTCCGCGGGCATCCGGGAGAGTTCGGCGCCGCCCAGGGTGATGTGGCCCGCCCGCGGCCCGTAGATCCCGGCGAGCAGCCGGCCCAGGGTGGACTTGCCGGCGCCGGAGGGGCCGACGAGCGCCATCCTCGTGCCGGGGGCGACCTCCAGGGACACCTTGCGCAGGACGTCGACGCCCTCCAGGTAGCCGAAGTGCACCCGGTCGGCGTGGACGTGGCGTCCGTCCGGCTTCAGGGCGGAGTCACCGGCCTCCGGCTCGATGTCCCGGACGCCCACCAGCCGCGCCAGGGAGACCTGGGCCACCTGGAGTTCGTCGTACCAGCGCAGGATGATGCCGACCGGGTCGACGAGCATCTGCGCGATCAGCGCCGCCGTCGTCAACTGGCCGACGCCGATCCACCCCTGGAGGACGAAGACACCGCCGATGAGCAGCACGGAGGCGAGCACGGTCACGTGGGTGACGTTGACGACCGGGAAGAGCACCGACCGCAGCCAGAGGGTGTAGCGCTCCCAGGCGGTCCATTCTTTGATTCTTTGCTCGGACAGGGCGACGCGGCGGCCGGCGAGCCGGTGGGCCTCGACGGTGCGCCCCGCGTCCACGGTCTCGGCGAGGGCCGCGGCCACGGCGGCGTATCCGGCCGCCTCCGAGCGGTAGGCGGAGGGCGCCCGGCGGAAGTACCAGCGGCAGCCGATCACCAGCAGCGGCACGGCCAGCAGTACCGCCGGGGCCAGGGGCGGCGTGGTGACGACGAGTCCGCCGAGGAGCAGCACCACCCACACCGCGCCGATGGCGAGCTGGGGCACCGCCTCGCGCATGGCGTTGGCCAGCCGGTCGACGTCCGTGGTGATGCGGGAGAGCAGGTCGCCCGTGCCGGCGCGTTCCAGCACACCGGGCGGCAGGCCGACCGAGCGTACGAGGAAGTCCTCGCGGAGGTCGGCGAGCATCCGTTCGCCGAGTACGGCCCCGCGCAGGCGCACCTCGCGGTTGAAGGCGGCCTGGATCAGCAGCGCGATCACGAACAGGGTGACCGTGACCTCCAGACGGAGGTCGCTCGCGCCGGCCGAGACCCGTTCCACCAGGCCGCCGAGGAGGTAGGGGCCCGCCATCGAGGCGAGCACGGCGATCGTGTTCACGACGACGAGGACGGTGAAGGCACGGCGGTGCCTGCGCACCAGCTCGCCCGCGTAGGCGCGGACGGTCGCGGGGGCGCCGACGGGCAGGGTGCTCGCCGTGGTGGGGGCCGCCGGGTCGTACGACGGTGGCGCCACGCCGATCATGCCGTCTCCTCGATCTCTTCCAGTCGGTGCGGGACGTCGTCCGCCGCGAGGACGGTACGCCGGGCGGGGGCGTCCTCGTCCTCGGTCTCGCGGGTGACCACGGCCCGGTAGCGGGGCTCGGAGGCGAGCAGGTCGCGGTGGGTGCCGGCCGCGGCGGCGGTGCCCTCGTGCAGGAAGACGACGCGGTCGGCGCGGTCCAGCAGCAGCGGGGAGGAGGTGAACACGACGGTGGTGCGCTTCGCGCGGAGGTCGCGCAGGCCCTGTGCGATCCGGGCCTCCGTGTGCGAGTCCACCGCGGAGGTCGGCTCGTCCAGCACCAGCACATCCGGGTCCGTGACGAGGGACCGGGCCAGGGCGAGCCGCTGGCGCTGGCCGCCCGACAGGGAACGGCCCCGTTCGGTGAGGCGGGCGTCGAGCGGGTCCTCGGCGCCGACCGAACCCTGCACGAGCGCCGCCAGCACGTCGTCGCACCGGGCCGCGGACAGCGCCGCGTCCGTGCCGACGGTGCCGGACGACGGCACGTCGAGCAGATCGCGCAGGGTGCCGGAGAGCAGGACCGGGTCCTTGTCCTGGACCAGTACGGCCGTGCGCGCGCAGTCGAGCGGCAACTCGTCGAGCGGCACCCCGCCCAGCAGGACCGACGGGCTCTGTTCGGAGGGGTGTCCGCCGAGCCGTTCGGCCAGCCGTCCGGCCGCGTCGGGGTCGCCGCACACCACGGCGGTGAGCATCCCGGCCGGTGCGAGCAGACCGGTGGCCGGATCGCACAGGTCGCCGGAGGGCACCTCGGCGGGGCGTGACCCGCCGGTGTCCGTGGCCCGTTCCAGGGAGAGCACCCGAGCGGTGCGCTGGGCGGAGGGCCGGGAGAAGGAGTACGCCATGGCGATCTCCTCGAAGTGCCGCAGCGGGTAGGTGAGGATCATGACGGAGCTGTAGACGGTGACGAGCGCGCCGACGCCGATGCGGCCGTCCTGGGCCAGGTGCACCCCGTACCAGACCACCGCGATCAGGAGCAGACCGGGGAGCAGGACCTGGATCGCGGAGATCAGCGACCACATGCGGGCGCTGCGCACGGCGGCGTGGCGGACCTCCTGGGAGGCGGCGCGGTAGCGGTCGAGGAAGAGTTCCTCGCCGCCGATGCCGCGCAGTACGCGCAGTCCGGCCACGGTGTCCGAGGCGAGTTCGGTGGCCCGGCCGGCCTTCTCGCGCTGGACGTCGGCCCGCTGGGTCGCGCGGGGGAGCAGGGGCAGCACGGCCAGGGCCAGCGCCGGCAGGCCGAGGGCGACGACGATGCCGAGCGCGGGTTCGTAGACGACGAGTCCCCCGCAGACCAACGCGATGGTCAGGGCCGCGGCGGTGAAGCGGGAGACGGCCTCCACGAACCAGCCGATCTTCTCGACGTCGCCCGTGGAGACGGCGACGACCTCACCTGCCGCGACGCGGCGGGTCAGCGCCGAGCCGAGCAGCGCGGCCTTGCGGGCGAGGAGTTGCTGGACGCGGCTCGCGGCGGTGATCCAGTTGGTGATGGCGGCGCGGTGCAGGAAGGTGTCGCCGAGCGCGTTGCCCGCGCAGCACAGCACCATCAGGCCGCCCGCGAGCGCGAGCCGGGAGCCGGAGCGGTCGACGACCGCCTGGATGGCGACGCCCACGCAGAACGGCAGGGCGGAGACGGAGGCGAAGTGCAGAAGCCCCCAGGAGAGGGCCTTGAGCTGGCCGCCCAGTTGGTTGCGGAAGAGCCACCACAGCAATCGGGGGCCCGAGCGCGCGTCGGGCACGCCCGGGTCGGGATACGGAAGGTCTTGGATCTGCATGAGGTCCCAGCGGCTCGGTTCAGGGGGTGCCGCGCGACGCGGCATCAACAGCGTGCAAACCGCAAAAGGTTCTCCTCGGCGCGCGCCCGGAATCAAGCGATTATCCCGCGCACGGTACGAATCCGGCTTCGCCGCCGACGCCGGGCATGGCGGGAAGCCCGCGGCCCCGTCACCGGTCGTACGGCGGGACTTCGGCCGTGGGCCGCCCCGCGCACGGTACGGAACCGGCCGCCTGCCGGCCCGGGGACGGTGAGGGGAAGAGGCTCCCGGCATTCCCCCGTACGGCGGGACTCCGGCCGGTGGACGCCCGGTTGACGAAGCCGGCGGGAGATCAGCCGCAGGACAGCGGAAGGCGGCCGGGGTTTCGGCGCGCGGAGTGGGACCATGGGGAGATGCGAAGTGGTGGCGGTGGCAAGGGTGGTGCACGGCGTACGGCGGTCGCGGCGGCGGCCCTGGGTCTGTTGCTGACCGGAGCGGCCGGGCTGACCGCCTGCGGCGGACCGGCCGGGCACGGCGAGGACGCCGGAGCGACACGCCCGGCCGGGGGCGCCGGTGACCGCGGTGCCGACACGGCCGACCCGACCCGCGTCCCCGGCGTCGGCGACCGCTACCAGGCGCGTATCCCCGCCGGCTCCCGGCAGGTCGTCGCGGTGTACGGGGAGGGCGAGGACTCCGCCGACTCCACCGTCGTGCTGTACACGAAGCAGGGGCCGGCCTGGCACCGGGAGCGCTCCTGGGCCGCGCACAACGGCAAGAAGGGCTGGACGACCGACCACAGGGAGAACGACAAGCGCAGCCCCGTCGGCGTGTTCACCCTCACCGACGCGGGCGGCGTGCTCCCGGACCCGGCACCGGGCGGCGGGCTGCCCTATACGCGGTCGGCGTCCTTCGCCGCGCCCCGCTGGTGGGACAAGGCGTACTGGCACGACTTCGACTACGTCATCGCCGTCGACTACAACCGGGTGAAGGGCACCTCCCCGAACGACCCGACCCGCCCCGAGGGCGCGTCCAAGGGCGGCGGCATCTGGCTCCACATGGACCACGGCAGCGGCACCTCCGCCTGCGTCAGCCTGCCCAAGCCGGCGATGGAGTACCTGCTGCGCACCCTGGACCCCGGCCGCCATCCGGTGGTCGTGATGGGGGACAAGGCACACCTGGCGGCCTGAGCGGGCGACCGTCGGCCATGACGGACCCGGCGGACCGGGCGGACCGGGCGGGCCGTCCGTTGTGACGACCGGACGGGCCGGCCGTCGTGACGGACCGCCGCCGCGCATACGAGACGAGACGCCTGGGGCTGAGGGATCACCGCCCCGCCAGGAGACACGGCACCCGTCCGCTACGACACGCCGGTGTCCCGCCCCGGGGCCGGGCCGTCGATCAGCGTGTCGAGGAGCCCGCCGAGTTGCGCGCGCTGCGCGTCCGTCAGCGGGGCGAGGATCTCCTCCGCCGCCAGCCGGCGCGCGCCGCGCAGTTCGCGCAGGGCGCCGCGCCCCTCGTCGGTCAGCTCGATCCGTATCACCCGGCGGTTGGCGGGGTCCTGCGCGCGGCGCACCATCCCGGCCGCCTCCAAGCCGTCGACCAGCGTCGTCACCGCCCGCGGCACGACCTCCAGGCGCTCCGCCAGGTCGGACATGCGAGGCGGCGAGCCGTAGTGCGCCAGGGTGCGCAGCAGCCGGGACTGGGCGGGAGTGATGCCGAGGCCGCCCCGTTCGAGGTGGCGCTTCTGGATGCGGTGCACCCGGCGGGTGAGCCGAAGCAACTGCTCGGCGAGCAGGCCGTCGGGGTCGGGGGCGGTCATGCGGGAACAATATCAGGATGGCATTCATTGTGAGCATAGGTAACAATGACCGGTGATCCGTAAGGCCGTCGAGGCCCGTCCCGCCGACCCCCGTAGGAGCCCATGCGCACCCACAGCCAACACCCGCTGAGCGCACCTGCCGACGAGAAGGAGCAGTCCCGGCAGGTGCGCCGCATCCTGAGACTCTTCCGCCCCTACCGCGGCCGGCTGGCCGTCGTCGGCCTGCTCGTCGGCGCCGCCTCGCTGGTCTCCGTCGCCACGCCCTTCCTGCTGCGGGAGATCCTCGACGTCGCCCTCCCCGAGGGCCGTACCGGCCTGCTGAGCCTGCTCGCCCTCGGCATGATCCTCGGCGCCGTCCTGACCAGCGTCTTCGGCGTGCTCCAGACGCTGATCTCCACCACCGTCGGCCAGCGCGTCATGCACGATCTGCGCACCGCCGTCTACGGACGGCTCCAGCGCATGTCCCTCGCCTTCTTCACCCGCACCCGCACGGGCGAGGTGCAGTCCCGCATCGCCAACGACATCGGCGGCATGCAGGCCACCGTCACCTCCACGGCCACCTCCCTGGTCTCCAACCTGACCAGCGTGGTCGCCACGATCATCGCCATGATCGCCCTGGACTGGCGGCTGACCGCGGTCTCCCTCCTGCTGCTGCCGGTCTTCGTGTGGATCAGCCGCCGGGTCGGCACCGAACGCCGGAAGATCACCACCCGGCGCCAGAAGCAGATGGCCGCCATGGCCGCCACCGTCACCGAGTCGCTCTCCGTCAGCGGCATCCTGCTCGGCCGCACCATGGGCCGGTCCGACTCGCTGACCCGCGCCTTCTCCGACGAGTCCGAGCGGCTGGTCGACCTGGAGGTGAGGTCGAACATGGCGGGCCGCTGGCGCATGTCCGTCATCACGATCGTGATGGCCGCCATGCCGGCCGTCATCTACTGGACGGCGGGCCTCACGCTCCAACTCGGCGGCCCCGGCGCCTCCCTCGGCACGATCGTCGCCTTCGTCTCGCTCCAGCAGGGCCTGTTCCGCCCGGCGGTGAGCCTGCTGTCGACCGGCGTGCAGATCCAGGCATCGCTGGCACTGTTCCAGCGCATCTTCGAGTACCTCGACCTGCCGGTGGACATCACCGAGCGCGCCGACCCCGTCCACCTGGACCAGGTCAAGGGCGAGCTGCGGTTCGAGAACGTCGAGTTCCGCTACGAGGGCACGGACGCGCCCGTCCTCGACGGCATCGACCTCACCGTCCCCGCCGGCGGCAGCCTCGCCGTCGTCGGGCCGACCGGCGCCGGCAAGTCCACCTTCGGCCACCTCGTGCCGCGCCTGTACGACGTGACCGGCGGCAGGGTCACCCTCGACGGGGTCGACGTGCGCGACCTCGACTTCGACACCCTCGCCCGCGCGGTGGGCGTCGTCTCGCAGGAGACGTACCTCTTCCACGCCTCCGTCGCCGAGAACCTGCGCTTCGCCAAGCCGGACGCCACCGACGACGAACTGGTCGAGGCGGCCAGGGCGGCCCAGATCCACGACCACATCGCCGCCCTCCCCGACGGCTACGACACGGTCGTCGGCGAACGCGGCCACCGCTTCTCCGGCGGGGAGAAGCAGCGCCTGGCCATCGCCCGCACCATCCTGCGCGACCCGCCCGTCCTCGTCCTCGACGAGGCGACCAGCGCCCTGGACAACCGGACCGAGGCCGCCGTGCAGGAGGCCATCGACGCCCTCTCCGCCAACCGCACCACCGTCACCATCGCCCACCGCCTCTCCACCGTCCGCGGCGCCGACCGGATCGTGGTCCTCGACGCCGGGCACGTGGCCGAGCAGGGAACCCACGAGGAACTGATGCAGCGCGACGGCCGCTATGCCGCCCTGGTGCGCCGCGACGCCCGGCTGGTGCCGACAGGATGATCATTGCCGGGTTCGCCGGGTGAGGAGGGTTACCGTGCCCGCATGCACACGAACACTCCGCGACGGGGCGCGAAGGGCGCCCGGCACACCACGAGGACCGGGAACGGCGCCCGCGGCGGGGTCAGGAGGACGGTCCGGCTGACCCGCCGGGGCCGTGTCGCCCTCACCACGGCCGGAGCGATCGTGACCGGCACCGCCGTGGCGCTGCCGCTGATGCCGTCGGGCGGTGACGCCGACTCCCGCCCCGCCTCACTGGTCATCCCGGAGGGCCGGCGCGCGAGCCAGGTCTACGCCGCCGTCGACGAGGCACTCGGCCTGCCCGCCGGCACCACCGGGAAATCGGTCGCCGAAGCCGACCTCAGGCTCCCCCCTGACGCGGAGGGCAACCCCGAGGGGTACCTCTTCCCGGCGACCTACCCCCTCGACGGGGAGACCACCCCGGAGAAGCTGCTCACCACCATGGCGGAGACGGCCGACAAGCGGTTCCGCGGCGCCCCCGTCGCCGCGGGCGCCCAGCACAACGCGATCAACGTCTACCAGGCCGTCACCATCGCCAGCCTCGTCCAGGCCGAGGCCGCCACCAAGGAGGACATGGGCAAGGTCGCCCGGGTGGTCTTCAACCGGCTGGAGCGCGGCATGCCGTTGCAGATGGACTCGACCATCAACTACGCGCTGAACCGCTCCACCCTCACGACCACCGTCGAGGACACGAAGACCGACAGCCCGTACAACACCTACCAGCGCATGGGCCTGCCGCCGACGCCCATCAACAACCCCGGTGACGAGGCCATGCACGCCGCCGTCAACCCGACGCCGGGGAAGTGGCTGTACTTCGTCACGGTCGCGCCGGGCGACACCCGCTTCACCGCCGACTACGCCGAGCACCAGCGCAACGTGGCCGAGTTCAACCGCAGGCAGAGCGCCTCGCCTTAGGGCGCGGAGCAGTGCGCGGGCGGACGGTGGCCGGCCACGGGGCGGGCGACCGGGCGACCCCGCCTCCGGGTTGCTCCGGCGGGGGCGGCCGTGGCCTTACGCGGCGGCCGGTTCCCCCTCCTCGGCCAGCAGCCGTCTGATGTCCCGGACGGCCGCGCGGCCCGCCCGGTTGGCGCCGATGGTGCTGGCGGACGGGCCGTAGCCGACCAGGTGGACGCGGGGATCGGCGACCGCCCGGGTGCCCTCGACCCGGATTCCACCGCCCGCCTCGCGCAGCCCCAGCGGAGCCAGGTGGCCGATCACGGGCCGGAACCCGGTCGCCCACAGGATCACGTCGGCGGGCTGCTCGCGCCCGTCGTCCCACCGCACCCCGTCGGGCGTGATCCGGTCGAACATGGGCAGCCGGTCCAGCACACCGGAGTCGAGGCCGGCCCGGATCGCGTCGTTCAGGGGCAGCCCGGTCACGGACACCACGCTCCTGGGCGGCAGCCCCCGCCGTACGCGTTCCTCCACGAGCGCCACGGCGGCCCGGCCCGCCTCCTCGTCGAAGGGACCCTCACGGAAGACGGGCGGACGCCGGGTCACCCACGTGGTGGCCGCGGCGTACGGGGCGATCTCCAGGAGGTGCTGGGTGCCCGAGGCTCCCCCGCCCACCACGATCACCCGCTCTCCGGCGAACTCCTTCGGACCGGCGTACCGAGCCGTGTGGAGCTGGCGTCCGCGGAAGGTCTCCTGGCCCGGGTAGCGCGGCCAGAAGGGCCGGTCCCAGGTGCCGGTCGCGTTGATCAGAGCCCGTGCCGACCAGCTCCCGGCCGAGGTCTCCACGCGCAGCCGCCCGCCGTCGCCCTCGCGCACCGAGCGGACGCGCACGGGGCGGCGCACCCGTAGTCCGAAGGCCCGCTCGTAGTCGGCGAAGTAGCCGGCGACGACCTCCGAGGACGGCCGCTGCGGGTCCGCCCCCGTCAGCTCCATGCCCGGCAGGGCGTGCATGCCGTGCACCTTGCCGTACGTCAGTGACGGCCAGCGGAACTGCCAGGCGCCGCCGGGGGCGGGGGAACCGTCGAGCACCACGAAGTCGCGCTCCGGCTCGTAACCGCCGCGCCGCAGGTGGAAGGCGGCCGACAGTCCGGCCTGACCGGCGCCGATGACGACGACCTCGACTTCGCGCGGGATGTCCATGTCCGGATCAACGGCGCGGGGCGCTCCGATCTTCCCGGCCCCGTGGTGTGCGGTGCGGGGGTACGGGCCCCGCGCGGTGCGTGCGCGTCGCGCCGTCGGCGGGCCGGGTCCTCCGCCGGCCGGAGTGCGGCACCTCGCGGGTCGGGGCAGGACGGCGACGCGCCGAGACGCCGGCCCTCGTGCGGCTGCGCGCACGCCGCGGGCACGCCCCGCCACGCCGGGGCCCCGCCGTACGACCGGCACGGGCATGCCGCGACACACGCGCCGCGCCGGAGGTCCGGCACACGGCCGACACGCCGGAGCGCGACACACCGACGGAGCAGCGGACCGACCCGCGACACGCCGACAGAACCCCGCCCGACACGCCGTCCTCTCGCCATACGGACACCCGCCCGCGTGTCGCCACGCCGACACGCCGGGCGGGCGAGCCGCGCCGCCGCCCCACCGGGTCCGCGCACCGCCCCCGGTCCGTGACGTGCGTCAGGATGGGGGCATGTCCGATGCCTTCACCACCCGAGTCCTGAACCTCGCCACCGGGTCCGCGGAGCGGGTCGCCGACCTCACCCGCGCGTGCGAGTCCTTCCTCCGCGAGGTGGCGGCCGGCCGCGACGGTCTCCTCAACGTCTTCGTCCCGCACGCCACGGCCGGGATCGCGATCATCGAGACCGGCGCGGGAAGCGACGACGACCTGCTGGCCGCCCTGCACACCCTGCTTCCGGCCGACGACCGCTGGCAGCACCGGCACGGCAGCCCCGGCCACGGGCGCGACCACGTCCTGCCCGCCTTCGTCCCGCCGCACGCGACGCTGCCCGTGGTGGGCGGACGGCTGGAACTGGGCACCTGGCAGTCGGTGTGCCTGGTGGACACCAACAAGGACAACCCCGAGCGCCGGGTCCGTCTCAGCTTCCTCGGCTGAACCGGCGGGGGAGAGCGCGGACGAGCCCGATCGGCCCGCATGCTCCCGGCCGACCTGTCCGAGGCGCCTGCTAGAACCCCGGTATGACATACAGGTTCACCGCTCGTGTGGTCGCGGCCGAGGCCGATGAGGACGACGACCTGATGCAGGCCGGTGTCGCCTAGGACCGGTCCGGTGACGGCTTCATGCTGCTGTTCATGAGCGGTGCCGGCGAGCCGTGCGGCCAGGACGTGTCGCTCGGCCAGGACACCCACTGCCTGGTCACCCAGGATCAGGGCACGGCCTACGGATGTGTGCGGGAGGTCGTGCTGTCGGGCAGGCTGCTCACCGTGCGGCTGGACCCCGCCGCGCTGGAGGCCCTGGGACTGGAGGACGCCGAGGTCGAGGCGGTACTCGACGTACCGGACGAGGACATCGGGCGGCTGCGCGACGTGCTCGCCAGGGTGTTCGCCCACGGCCGGGAGAGCGCGCGGCCTCGCCTCGTCGGGCTGTAGCCCCGCGTCCCCGTGCCGCACGGCCACGGAGCGCGCGGCGCCGTGCCCGGTCCCCGGTCCGGCCGCGCGATGCCGCGGCGGACGGCGGGCGGGGCCCGCACCAAGGGGGCCGAACGACCGGACCCGGACGGGAGGCTCCGTCTAAAATGACGCCCCGGACGGCTCGCCGGTCGGGCCGGGGGAGTGGGCCTGGGGGGAGTCACATGGGCCTGTCGCTTGAGGAGTTGACGGAGCTGCGGATTCCGCCGGCGGAGCTGACCGAGCGGGTCCTCGGGCCGGTGCGGGACCGGGCGGCGGCCGGGCCGCCCGACGGGCTCGGAACCGAGGAACGCCAGCTCTGGTACGCGATGGTGGGCGCCGTCTGCGCACGCCTCGGCGACCTCGACAGTTCCGTCCACCACTACGCCGCCGCCGTGACCGAGTTGGACGCGGAACCGGCCGGGCACCCCGACCGGCTCGACGCGCTGTTCCGGCTCGGCGCGGCCCTGCACTCGCGGTTCCTCGAACGAGGCGACCCGGACGACGCCCGGCAGTCGCTGGACAGGCTGGGCGAGGTGCTGGACGGGGCCGAACCGGGTTTCTGGCCCCGGCTGATGACCGCCGGCAACCTCGGCCGGTGCCTGCTGGACCGGTACGCCGCCGACGGGGACGCCACGGACCTGCGCGCGGCACGCGACCTGCTGGAGGCCGAGCTGACCGTGGCCGGGGAGCCGCCCGCCGCGCCGGAGGATGCAGACCCCGACGAGTTGCACACCTGGGTCTTCGCCCTCGAAGTCCTCGCCGAATGCCTCCGGGAACAGGCCGAACGCGCCCACGACCACGAGCTGCTGACCCGCTCCCTCGGCCGCGCGGAGGACGCCCTCGGCCTCGCCGGGGACCTGCCCGAGTTCCGCGCGGGGCCCGAGAAGGCGCTCGCCCGCACCCTGTTCGTCCGTGCCCTGTGGACGAAGTCGGCCGACGACCTCGACGAGGTGATCCGCCTGCTCGACCCGGGGATGCCGGCCGCCCCCATGGAGAACCCGGCCGCCCGTGCGGTGAACCTGGGCCTGGCCCACTTCGAGCGGTACCGGATGCTCGGCGACCGCGCCGACCTCACCGGGGCCCGTACGGCGCTGGAGCGCGCGGTGGCCGAACTGCCGCCCGCCTCCGCGGCGAGGGCGGGCGCGGCCGTCGACCTCGCCGTCGTGCTGCGCGAGACCGCGCCCGGCGTTCCCGACGGACCGGCGCTCCTCGACCGGGCCGTCCGCCTCACCCAGGAGGCCACCGCCGCGCTGCCACCCGGGTCCGCGCTGTCGCTCACCGCGGTGGCCGCCGGTGCCGAGGCCAGGGTCGCCCGCCAGGAGACGGGCGGCGTGGCCGACGGCGCCGCCGAACTCCGGGAAGCCTGCCGGGCGATGGAGGCGGCGGCCCCGTACCTCCCACCCGGCGGCGGACAACTCGTCGCCTCCTTCCGGGACGCCTGGGGCAGCGCCCTCGTCCGCCTCGCGGCCCTCACCTCGGACCCGGCCGCCCTGGACCTCGCCGTCTCCCAGCTCACCCGCGCCCTCGACGAACCGGGCGGGCTCCCGGACCGGCCGCGCACCACGGCGAACCTCGCCGGCGGACTCTACGAACGCTTCCTCGCCCGTGGCCGGATGAGTGACCTCGACCAGGCGGTCGGCCTGTGGCGCGAGTCGGCGGACACGCGCCCGCCCCGCTCCCCGCACCGCGTCCGCACGCTCAACGGCCTGGGCGTGGCACTCCACCAGCGGTACGACCGGCGCGGGCGGCCCGGCGACCTGGACGAGGCCGTGGCCCGGCTGACCACGGCGGCCGGTCTCCCGGCGGACGACACGGAACGCGCCGCCGTCCTGACCAACCTCGGCCACGCCCACCAGGCACGCTACGAGGCGACCGACGATCCCGGAGACCTGGACCGGGCCGTCACGGCACACCGAGAGGCCCTGGACCTGCTGCCACCGGGCGCCGGACACTCCACCGAGGCCCACCTCGGGCTGGCCCTGTCGCTGGGCGCGCGCGGCGAGCGCGACGGCTCGGTCGCGGTGCTCGACGACGCCGCGCGCCACGCGGAGCGAGCGCGCGGGCAGGCGGGCCCGGAGTCCCGCGCCCGCGTGTCCTGCCTCTTCGCGCTGGCCGGACTCGCCCGGGTGCGACACGCCGTGGGCGGTGCGCCGCACGACCTGCGGAGGGCCGACACGCACTACCGCGCGGGCTACGAGGCCGCCCGGCAGCGGTACCCGGCCGCCGCGGCGGAGGGCGCCATGGAGTGGGGGCGGTGGCAGGCGCGGCTCGGGCGGTTCACCGAGGCCGTGGCCACGCTCGACCTGGCGGAACGGGCCGTACGGCATCTCGTGGACGAGCAGGGCCCGCGGGCGGCCAAGGAGAGCTGGCTGCGCACCTCGCGCGGTCTGCCCGCCGCCACTGCCCTGGCCGCGTGGCGTTCCGGTGACCCGCGCGGTGCCGTGGTCCGGCTCGAACGCACCCGGGCGCTGCTGCTGGCGGAACAACTGCGCGGCGACACCCCCGTCTCCACGGGACCTGACTCCGCCACAGGCGCCCTCCCGGCGGCGGGGACGGTGCTGTACCTCGTACCGGGTCCCGGGGGCGGTGTGGCGTTCACCGTCGAGGGCGGCAGCGTGCGGGCGACGGCGCTCGACGGGCTCGACGAGGACACGGTCGCCGGGTGGCGTGACACCGAGTGGGCCGACGAGGAGCACCTCGGCCGGTTCGCCCGGTGGGCGTGGCGCGACGTCCTGGCCGGGGTGCTGCCCCCGGCCGGAACGCCGGTCACGCTGGTCCCGGTCGGTGAACTGGTGCACCTCCCCTGGCAGGTGGCCCGTACCGACGCCCCGCCCCCGGACGGCTTCCTGCTCGACGGACACGCCGTGGCGTTCGCCCCCGCGCTCAACGTGCTGGCCCCGGACGGCCCCGCGCGGTCGGGACGTTACCTGGGGGTGGCCGTCGGCCGGGGCACGGGCCTGCGCGACCTCACCTGCGCGGAACGGGAGGTGCGCGGGGCGTCCCGCCGGTTCGCTCAGTCGCTGGTCCTCGTGGACGAGGACGCCACGCCCGGACGCGTGCTGGAGTGGCTCGCGGGCGGCGGCGTCGCCCACTTCGCGTGTCACGCGGAGACGGACCCCGCCGACCCCCTCGCCTCCGCCCTCGTCCTCGGCGGCGGCGCCCGGCTGACCGTACGGGACCTGCTGGACGTGCGCGCCGATCTCGACCTGGTGCTCCTCTCCGCGTGCGCCACGTCGGTGGCCGGACACGAACTGCCCGACGAGGTCGTGGGACTCCCCGGCACGCTGATCGGCGCCGGCGCGCGGGGAGTCGTCTCCGCCGCCTGGCCGGTGGACGACCTGGCCGCCTGCCTGATGATGACCGACTTCGTGGACCGGTGGGCGGACGGCACCGATCCCGCGGAGGCGCTCAGGGCCGCGCAGACGGGGCTCCGCGACCTGCCGCCCGCCCAGCTCGCCCGCCGCCTGCGCACCCTGCGCGGCCCGCTCACCGCGTCCGCCGCGCCGGAACGCACCCCGCCGCCCGGACCCCGGCGGCCCTACGAGGCGCTCGGCGACTGGGGCGCGTTCACCTACACCGGTCGCGCCGGAGCCGACGCCGTACCGGGGCCGCTGCCACCGGACCCGTCCGCCGACCGAAACGGAGACCTGCCATGACCACCTCCGAACCGCTCGCCTACCGGCGCGGCACCGACCCCGAGTACGGCAGGCTGGCCGCCGAGACCTTCGTCCTGGAGGACTTCGGGTCCGCGCTGGTGCTCTCCGGGCCGTGCCCGCGCTGCGGACGTCCCATGGAGTTCCCGGTGGTCGGCCGCCTGTTCCGGGGCGAGGACCCCGGCCCGGCGGCCCCCGCGCCGCCGGAGCCGGACACCGCGCGGGGCCGGGCGGTCGTCATGTACTGCACCGTCGAGGACGTGCGCTACGAGGGCGGCCCCGAGGACGCGCCGGGCTGCGGCGCCTACTGGAGCGTCACCGTGCTGGACGGGGCGGGCGGATGAGCACCGGCGGCACGGTCCGGCCCGGCGGCGCCGGCCGGCTGCTGCCGGGCCCCGCGCCCACCCCCGCCCAGGTGCGGCAGGCCCAGTCCGTGCAGCGGGCACTCGCCCGTGAACTCGGCCGGGTCCGCGAGGTGGCCCTGGCCTGGCGCAACGGACTCGGCGCCATCCTCGCCGGACTGATCGGATTCAGCCTCGTCAAAGGGCGCGCGGACGTGGGGCAGATCGCGTCGGCCTGGGGCGTCACCGCGGGCCTCCTGCTGCTCGGGGCCCTCGCCGCCGGGGCGGTCGGCGCGCTCGGCCTGCTCCGCGCCGCGCACGGCCGCCCCTACGCCGGCCGGGCCGCCGACACGGGCGCCGGACGGCCCCTCTCCGTGGAGGAACACGACGAGGCGCTGTCCAGCGCGCGGTCCCTGCGCGACGGCATCGCCCTGACCTGCCTGTGCACGGCGCTGCTGGTGGCCGCGGTCGGGGTGACCTGGTACGCGCCGCCGAAGGACCCGCCCGGCCTGCTGGTCCGGCAGGGCGGCACGACCCTGTGCGGAGAGGTGGTGTCGACCGCCCGGGGGTCCGTCGTCCTCAAGGTGGACGGGGTGCGGACCACCGTCCCCCTCGCCCGCGCCGACTCCGTCACCCCGGTCGCCTCCTGCCCGGCCCCACCGGGCGGCGCGGACTGACGGAGGCGGGTGAACGCGGGGCCGCCCACCCGCACGCGGGCCGCCCGCGCGACACCCGCGCCCCCGTCAGGCATCCGCGCCGCCCTCCCGCCGGGACTCCCGCCGCCGGCCCCGTACCGCACCGGCCAGTCGCCGCAGCCCCGGCGCCGCCAGCATCAGGGCGATCACCGCGTACACGGTCACCGCGAACGGCGTGTTCACCAGGCCCGTGACAGCGCCGTCGCTGATCTGGAGCGCGCGCCGCATCTGCTGCTCCGCGTTCGGGCCGAGAACGACACCGATGACCGCCGGCAGGACCGGCAGCCCGTAGCGGCGCATCCCGAAGCCGATCAGGCCGATGACGAGCAGGATCACCAGATCGATCGGCTCGCCGCCGACCGCGTACGCCCCGATCGCGGCGAAGAACATGATCCCGGCGTACAGGTACGGCCGCGGGATGCGCAGCAGCTTCGCCCACACCGGGGCCAGCGGCAGATTCAGCGCGAGCAGCAGCACCATGCCGACGAACAGGGACGCGATCAGGCCCCAGACCAGCTCGGGTTCCCGGTCGAACAGCAGGGGGCCGGGCTGGATGCCGTACTGCTGGAAGGCGGCCAGCATCACCGCCGCGACCGCCGTCGTCGGCAGCCCCAGCGTCAGCATCGACACCAGGGTGCCCGCCGCCGAGGCCGAGGCCGCCGACTCCGGTCCCGCCACGCCCTCGATGGCGCCCTTGCCCCACTCGTCCTTGTGCCGGGACAGACGCTTCTCGGTGACGTACGACAGGAAGGTGGGGATCTCCGCGCCGCCGGCCGGGATCGCGCCGAACGGGAAGCCGATGAAGGGCCCGCGCAGCCACGGCTTCCAGGTCCGGCGCACATCGCCGCGCCCCAGCCAGGGGCGGCCCACCGGGATCGGATCGGCCGGCCGGCGCCGCAGGTGGGCCGCGACCCACAGCGCCTCGCCGATGGCGAAGAGACCGACGGCCACGATCACCACGTCGACGCCGTCGGCGAGTTGCAGCGCGCCGAAGGTCAGCCGCTGCTGGCCGGTCATCTGGTCCAGCCCCACCAGGCCGATGGTCAGCCCGATCAGCAGCGAGGCGAGCCCTCTGATCCGGGAGGAGCCCAGCACGGAGGTGACCGCGATGAACGCCAGCACCATGATGGCGAAGTAGTCCGGCGCCCCGATGTCCACCGCCAGGTGCGCGACCGTCGGCGCCAGCGCCACCAGCAGGATGGTGCCGACCATGCCGCCCGTGAAGTGGCCGATGGCCGCCGCCGCGAGAGCCTGCGCGCCCCGCCCGGCCTTGGCCATGGGATGGCCTTCCATGGCGGCGACCACGGCGGCGCTCTCGCCGGGCGTGTTGAGCAGGATGGAGGTGGTCGAACCGCCGAACATCGCGCCGTAGTAGATGCCGGCGAACATGATGAACGCGGCGACCGGGTCCAGCCCGTACGTCACCGGCAGGAGCAGGGCGACCGCCATCGCCGGGCCGATGCCGGGAAGGACGCCGATGGCCGTGCCGAGCAGCACGCCGACGGCCGCCCACAGGACGTTGACGGGGGTGAGGGCCGTTCCGAAGCCGTTGAGGAGCGAGTCGAGGGCGTTCATCTCACACCACTCCCATCAGCGGGCCGCCGGGCAGCGGCACCCCGAGCAGCTTGTCGAAGGCGGCGTACGTGCCCAGGGACAGCACCGCGGCGATCAGCGGATCACGGTCGGTGCGCCGGCTGCCGAGGGCGTAGGCGGCGCCCCAGAACAGCAGGGCTCCCGCGACGGGGAAACCGGCCGGTTCGATGAGCACGGCCGCGCCGAGGAAGACGCCGGCGAGCAGCAGGACCGTGCGCCAGTCGGCCGGTTCGGACAGGTCGACGTCCTCGCCGCCCTCCGCCTGGCCCCGGCCGCCGCGCAACACGTCGACGGCGAGCAGCGCGGCGATCACCAGCAGGCCGGAACCGACGACCACGGGCACCGTCTTCGGGCCGACCGGTCCGCGCTGGGAGAGGTCGACGTCCATGGTGAGCGCGTCGGTCAGGACGAGCACGCCGAGGGCCAGCAGCAGGACGCAGACGCCCAGTTCGGAGTGGTCGCGCAGCCACGAGCGGGTCGTCCCGGCCGCGGGCGGCCCGGCGGGGTCGGGGGTAGGGGCGGTCACAGTCCCAGCTCCTTCAGCACCGATACGACACGCCGGTCCTCGGCCTTGAGGAAGGCGCCGAACTCCTCGCCGGGGAGGAAGGCGTCGTCCCAGCCGTTGCGTTCCATGGAGCGACGCCACTCGGGGGAGTCGTGCAGCTCCTCGGCGAAGCGGATGAGCTTGCCGCGCTCGGCGTCGGAGAGGCCGGGCGGGGCGACCAGTCCGCGCCAGTTGGTGAAGTCGACGTCGTAGCCGGACTCCCGGAGCGTCGGCACGTCGGCGAGGTCGGGCACCCGCTCGGGGCCGGTCACCGCGAGCACCCGCAACTCGCCCGCCCTGATCTGGTCCAGGTACTCGCCCACGCCCGACACGCCGAAGCCGACCTTGTTGCCGAGGATGGAGGCGAGCAGCTCGCCGCCGCCGTCGAAGGGGATGTAGTTCACGGAGCCGGGGGTGATGCCGGCGGCCCGCGCCATCAGCATCGGCGCCAGGTGGTCGGGCCCGCCCGGCGAGGAACCGCCGCCCACCGGGACCTTGCCCGGTGCCTCCTTCCAGGCGCCGACCAGCTCGTCGATCGTGCGGTACGGGGAGTTCCTGGCGACCACGACGACGTCCTGTTCCTCGGTGAGGCGGGCGATCGGCGTGGTGTCGGCGAGGGTCTTCGGGGCGTGGTTGGACCGGGCGGCGCCCACCACGCCCAGCCCCATGGACATGGCCAGCCTGCCGTTGCCGTGTTCGCTCACCAGCCGGCTCAGACCGACCGTGCCGCCGGCGCCGGGCAGGTTGAACACCTCGATGCCGTGGGTGAGTCCGGCCTCCTTGGCGTCTTTCGCCGCGGTGCGGGCGGTGATGTCGTAGCCGCCGCCGGGCGTGTTGGGGACCATGAGGCGCAGCCCGGGTATCCGCGTGCCGGTGTCCTCGTCGCTGCCCGCGGAGAGCAGCGGAGGTCCCGCGAGGACGAGCACGGCGGCCCCGAGCAGGGCGAGGGGGGTGCGCAGGCGCACGAAAGCCACCACCTGTCGGTTGGGTCGGTCGGTAGGGGAGTCCCGCCGGGGCGGGTGACGTGCGCCACATGGTGCACGGGTGGCCGGGAGGTGTCTTCGTTGCGGAACCAAGGGAGTTTGTGGTCATTGCGGTCGCCGCGGCACCGGACGCGCGCACGTCTCTTTCCTTCGCCGCAGGTGGGCGCCATGATGACCCGGCACACCCCACCGTCCCCGTCAGCCGGACGAGTTCACCGTGGCCGCCCGCCGCTGCCGGCGGACGCCCACGGGCGGGAGACCGCTCCCGCGACACGCCGTCGCCGTGCCGGGAAGGCACGAGGGCCGGCGCCGTCCCGTGCGACACGCCGGGGCGTGCCGTCGGACGGCGGGGGACACGCCCGGCCGGGCGTGTCGGCGCTGGACGGCCGCCACGGACCCGCGGGCCGTGCGGGCGCCGTGCCCGACACGCCCGGAGGGGCCCGTGCGCGGCACAGGGACGGACGGCGGCGCCGCCGGCGCGGCGAGGGAAGGAGCGGCACCATGAGGGGTACGGGCGGCACGACGGACGCGACCGCCACGACCGGCACGGCCCCACCGGCCCCGATCGGGGTGCTCGTGGTCGACGACGACTTCATGGTGGCCCGGGTGCACCGCGCCTTCGTCGAACGCGTCGAGCCCTTCCGGGTCGTCGGCGTCGCGGGCACCGGGGAGCAGGCCCTCGCCGCCGTCGACGCGCTCCGCCCCGACCTGGTCCTCCTCGACCTGTACCTGCCGGACCTCTTCGGGCTGGACGCCATACCCCGGCTGCGGGCCGCCGGGCACGACTGCGACGTGATGGTCGTCAGCGCGGCCCGCGAGGTGGACGCGGTGCGCGGGGCCGTCCGCCACGGGGTCGTCGACTACCTGCTCAAACCCTTCGAGTTCGAGGAACTGCGGGCCCGCCTGGAGCGTTACGCGGCGCAGCGCGGCCGGCTGCTCGGCACCGTCGTGCGCAGCCAGGCCGACGTCGACCGGGTCCTGGCCGGACCATCCGTCCCCGCCGTGTTCCCCGCGCTGCCCAAGGGGATGAGCGTGGAGACCGCCCGGCTCGTCGAACGCGCCCTGCGGGAGGCCGACGGCACCCTGTCCGCCAGCGAATGCGCCGCCCTGACCGGCGTCTCCCGGGTCAGCGCCCGCCGCTACCTGGAGCACTTCCACACCACCGGCAGCGCCGAGGTCTCCCTGCGCTACGGAGCCGCCGGCCGCCCCGAGCGCCGTTACCGCCTCCGGGGCAGGGCCGGCACCGTCCCGCGGCCCGGTGACGAGGCGGGTGCCTGACCAGGGGCCTTTCCGGGCAGACGGGCGCCTGACCAGGCAAGGGCCGAACCGCCGTTGCCCGCTGCCCCCGCCCCCGGCCGCGAGCCCGGAGCCCGGCCACGAGGAGACCCCGGCCCGGGGTCACCGCTCCCAGTCCGGGCCGTGCTCGGCGAGGGGGCCCACCGTGAGCCCGGCGGAGCGGCAGTCGCCGACGATCTCCGGCAGCGCGCCGAGGGTGGCCCGCCAACTGCCGGGCGCCGAGGTGTGGTCGGTGTCGTGCAGCAGGAGCGTGCCGCCGCCGCGCAGGGCGGAGGCGGCCGTCGCCCGTACCGAGGCGGGCGTGGCGTCCGACCGCCAGTCCTTGCCCCACGCCGTCCACAGCACCGGCCGCAGCCCGGCCCGCCGGGCCGCCGCCCAGCGGCCGGAGGTGAGGATGCCGTACGGGGGCCGGTACCAGCGCGGCGCCGCGCCGCCGGTCTCGCCCACCGCGTGCGCGGCCCGCAGCAACTCGCGCGTGTCGCGGACGGGCGACGGCAGCCACGGCTGGTCGTGGGTCCAGCCGTGCACGGCGAGTTCGTGCCCCCGCCGCGCCAGCTCGCGGGCGAGCGCGGGATGCCGGACCACGTTCTCGCCGAGGAGGAAGAACGTGGCCCGTACGCCGAGGCCGTCCAGCGCGTCGAGGAAGCGCGGGGTGGACTCCGGGTGCGGTCCGTCGTCGAAGGTCAGGGCGACGTGGCCGGGCCGCCCCTGCCCGGCCAGGCGCGGCAGCCAGCGCCGGCGCGGTCCCGGCAGCCAGGTCGCGGCGGGCCCGATGTGGGCCAGCGCGGCGGCCAGCGACACGCCGAGCACCGGCACCGCGGCGGACACCGCCCGTCGGACGGCCGCTCCCTCATCCATCGTCCCCGCCTTCCCCGGCCCCGCCCCCCGGGCGTCCCGGCCGGCCCCAGGTCCGCCGTCCGTCGTCCTCCGCCCCGGGCGCCGCGCCGGGCAGCGCCGAGGACGACCCGGCCCGCCATTCCCCGCGCGGCCGGCCGCGCGGACCGGAACCGGGGCCGTCGCGGGATGCCGGTGCCGTGTCCCACGCCCCGTGCACGGACGGCGCGCGGGCCAGACCGATGCTGCCGAGCCCGATCAGCGCCACGCCGATCAGCTCGGGCAGCACCCGCACCCCGAGCGCGATCTCCTCCCCGAACAGAGCCGCCCCCAGCGCGACGCTGGTCAGCGCGTCCCCGAGGGTCAGCGCCGGCTGCGACGCCGCGAGGGTGCCGGCCCGCAGGGCGCTCTGCAACAACAGGAAGGCGATCACGCCGACCGCGGCGGTGGCGTAGAGCGGCCACGAGGTCACGACCGCGCCGACCCCCTGCGGGAAATGGCCGGTGACCTCCTTCAGCAGGGCCGCGGTACCGGCGAAGGCCACCGCCGACGCCGATCCGAACAGCGCGGCCCGCGGAGCGCCCCGCACCAGCCGTCCGGCCGCGGCGAACCCCGCCACCACGGCGAACAGCACGAGGCCCGCCCCCACCCAGCGGCCCGGTATCGCCGTGTCCCGGCCGCCGGTGGGGGAGGCGGCGCCCAGGAACAGCGCGAGGCCCCCGGCCAGCGCCACGAACGCCAGCCAGGTGCGCCGGTCGGGCCGCCGATGGAAGATCGCACTGCCGACGACCAGGGTGAAGAGCAGTTCGCTCGCCATGAGCGGCTGGACGACGGCCAGGCTGCCCACCGCGAGGGCCGCCGCCTGGAGCACGGTCGTCAGGGCGAGCAGCGCCGCGCCGCCGACCCAGTACCGGTCCCGCACCAGCCGCAGCAGGGACCGCACCACCGTGTGGACGGCCCCGGCCCGGCCCTCGTCCAGCGCGGCGGCACGGCGCTGGAGCACGGAGGCGGCGGCGTTGGAGAGGGCCGCCAGCAGGGCGAGGACGACGGTGAGGGCACTCACCGCGGCGCGCTTCCGCTCATCCGAACCTGGCGGCCAGCCGTCGGTACAGCCCCGGCGCCGCCCCCCGGACCCGGCACGGCAACCGCAGCCAGCCGGGCACGTACACCTCGTCCCGGCCGCGTACGGCGGCGGTCCGCACCGCGTCCGCCACCCGCTCGGCCGGCACCGGCCGGGGCCGGGAGCGCCGGTACGGTTCGCCGCGCCGGTCGAAGAACGGCGTGTCGACGACCCCGGGCACCACATGGGTGACGCCCACGCCGGTACCCCGCAACTCGTAGCGGAGCGCTTCCGCGAAGGTGCCGAGCGCCGCCTTGGCGGCCGAGTACACGGCCTCGTCGCGCACCCCGAGACACCCGGCGAGGGACCCGATGAGCACCACCCGTCCCGAACCGGCCTCCACCATGCCCGGGAGCAGCAGCCGCACCAGCCGCAGCGTGGCCAGCACGTCGATCTCGAAGACGTCGCCGATGGAGTGCGGGGGCATGTCGCGGAACTCGCCGGCCCAGCCGATCCCGGCCCCGGCCACCAGCAGGTCCACGGAGCCCACCGTGGCCAGCGCGAAGTCGGCGAGCTGCCGGTCGGCGCCGGGAAGCGTGAGGTCGGCGGCGAAGGCGGTGGCCGCGGAGTCCTCGGCGACCTTGCGCAGCCGGACCGGATCGCGGCCGGTGAGCACCATCCGCCAGTCGCCCTCGGCGCCGAGCCGGCGGGCCACGGCCGCGCCGATCCCGGACGAGGCGCCGGTCACCAGCGCGGTACGGGTACGTGTCCCCGGGCCGTCGCCGGGCCGCCGCCGGGGCCTGGCCCGGTCCGCGTCGGGTGCGGCGGCCCGGGGACCGGCGGCGGGCCGGGTGCGGGAGAACGCAGGGACCATGAGGGACCACCTTGGTTCTGGGCGGACACCTCGGCAGCGGTCCGACCGCGGTCGGGGCTCCGGTGTCCGACCGGACGGGCGGTGACGGAGTATCCCGCCCAGGATCACCCGAAACGCCCCGGTATGCCAGGTGTGATCGTGCGTTGGGGGCGGGGCACCGAGCCGCCCCCCGGGCGGCCGGCGGATCACCTCACCCGTTTGGAACCGGGCCGCGGGGCAACCCGGGCGCCGTGCAGCCTCGCAGCTCCTCCGCGGCCGGCCCGCCGGTGACCGCGGCCCGTGGGCCCGGCCCCCGGCGCCTGCTGGTGGTCAGCGCGAGCATGGGCGCCGGACACGACACCGTCGCCGCCGAACTGGTCCGCCGCGCCCGCGAGCAGGGGCACGACGCCCAGGCCGTCGACATGCTCGCCCTGCTGCCGTACGGGCTGGGCGGCGCCCTGCGGCGCTTCTACCGCGGCTCGGTCCGCCACGCCCCCTGGGCCTACGCCGCCCTGTACCGCCTCTTCCTGCGCCCCGGCACCGGCCGCCGCCCCGACGGCACGGCCCTGGCACGGCTCGCCGGCGACCGGCTGCGCGAGCTGGCCGACCGCACCGGCGCGGACGTCGTCGTCCCCGTCTTCCACCTCGGCGCCCAGCTCACCGGGCACCTGCGCGCGCGGGGACTGCTCCCGGCGCCCAGCGTCGTCCTGGTGGTCGACTTCGCCGTCCACCGGCAATGGCTCCACCCCGGCAACGACCACCTGCTGTGCCTCACCGAGGACGCGGCCCGCACGGCGCGGACGGCCACCGGGAGACCGGCGGACGTGTGCGGTCCCGTGGTCGCCCCCGAGTTCCGTGAGGCCGCGCCCGGGGCGCGGACCTGGCGGCGGCTGTTCGACCGGCACGGGCCGGGACGCCCCCCGGTCGTGCTGTCGGCGGGTGCCTGGGGGGTCGGTTCGCATCTGGAGGCCACCGTGGGGCTGCTGCGGGAGCAGGGCTTCCTGCCGGTCGTGCTCTGCGGCGGCAACGAGCGGCTGCGCCGCCACCTGTCCGGCACGCCCGGGGTCGTCGCCCTCGACTGGGTGACCGACATGCCCGGACTGCTGCACGCCGCCCGCGCCCTGATCGACAACGCGGCGGGCCAGACCGCCGTCCAGGCCCTCGCCGCCGGGCTGCCCGTCGTCGGCTACCGGCCGATACCCGGCCACGGCGCGGACGGCGTGCGCCGGATGGCGACCCTCGGCGTGTCGGACCTCGCCGGGGACGAGGACGCCCTGCTCCGGTCCCTGCGCGTGCTCACCGCCTCCGGACCGGCCCGGCGGGCCAGGGTCGAGGCGGGACGCGCCCTGTTCACGGACGACGCGCTGGACCGGGTGACCGGGTGCGCCGAGACCACCACGACCACCCGCCCGCGCAGCCGTACGGACCGGGCGGGCTGAACCGCCCCGACACACGGAACAGGCTCCGCCCACCGAAGGGACCGCACGGACCGTACGGCCCGACCGTCACCGAGCGGAGCCGTTTTCCCACTCCGGCCGGGGGCACCCGGCGGTGCGGGGGACGAGGGAAGGAGGCGGGGCCGTGCAGCTCGACGAGTTCCTGACCCGGGTCCGCGACCGCGGCGAATACCACGGGGACGACGAGGCCGAACAGGTCTCCAAGGCCGTCCTGTGGGTGGTCGCCTCCCGGGTCGGCCCCACGGAGGCCGCCGCCCTCGCCACCCATCTGCCGGCTCCGCTGGACGACGCGCTGCGCCTGGAGCGCGGGCGCCCCGAGTCCTTCGGCCGGGCCGAGTTCCTGCGGCGCGTGGCCCGGCAGACCGGCGCCCGGCCGCGTACCGCGGAGTGGGACGCGGGTGCCGTCCTCTCCACCGTGGCGGACGCGGTCCCCGCCGACGCGGCGGACCACCTCCGGGGGCTGCTGCCGTCGGACTGCGCGGACCTCTTCGGCGGGCCGTCGACGGGCTGAGCGTCAGGGAGCCGGTCGGCCGGTCCCGTGGCGTGAAGTCGCGCCCCCGGCCCCCTGGCCTCCGGGCGGACGGCGCCACGCCGCGGAACTGTCCCGGGGCGGGCCCCGCTCAGTCGCCGGCCGCGCGCTCCGCCTTTTCGGCGTGCAGGCGCTTGACCCGGGCCGCCTCCTTGCGGACGTCGGCCTGGACCGACCGCTCGTGCTCCAGCCACTCGGGACGCTCCTGCTTCAGCGCCTCGATCTGCTCCGTGGTGAGCGCTTCCGTGACCCCGCCCCGGCGCAGGCCCGCGATGGACACGCCGAGCTTGGCCGCCACCACCGGACGCGGGTGCGGGCCGTCGCGCCGCAGGTCCCGCAGCCACTGGGGCGGGTCGGCCTGCAACGCGTTCAGCTCGGCGCGCGAGACCACACCCTCTTGGAACTCCGCGGGGGTGGCCTCTAGGTACACACCCAGTTTCTTCGCCGCGGTCGCGGGCTTCATGGTCTGGGTGTTCTGGTGGGACGTCATGACGTCAAGGGTATCGACCGCCCGGAGGCTCCCCGACCACGGCCGGTCACCGCGGCCGGGGCCGGCGCCCGGTAGCCTGTCCGGGTGACAGGCTCGGAAGCACCCCCCTCGTTCCGGCTCGCGTACGTCCCCGGGGTGACGCCCGACAAGTGGGCGCGCATCTGGCACGAGCGGCTCCCCGGCGTCCCCCTCGCCCTGGACCAGGTCCCCGCCGCCGACGCGCCCGGACTGCTGCTGGACCGCACGGCGGACGCCGCGCTGGTACGGCTGCCGGTCGACCGGGACGTGCTCAGCGCGATCCCCCTCTACACCGAGACCACGGTCGTCGTCGTCCCCAGGGACCACCTCGTCACCGCGGCCGACGAGGTGACCGTCGAGGACCTGTCGGACGAGATCGTGCTGCACCCCCTGGACGACGTCCTCGGCTGGCAGCGGCTGCCGGGCCGGCCCGCCGTCGAGCGCCCGGCGACCACCGCGGACGCGATCGAGCTGGTCGCGGCGGGCGTCGGCGTCCTCGTCGTCCCCCTGTCGCTGGCCCGGCTCCACCACCGCAAGGACCTCACCCACCGTCCGGTCACCGACGCGCCCGCGTCGGCCGTGGCGCTCTCCTGGCCGCAGGACGCCCACACCGACCTGGTGGAGGAGTTCATCGGCATCGTCCGGGGACGCACCGTCAACAGCACCCGGGGCCGCCCGAAGGCCGCTCCCGCCGAGAAGGCCGCCCCCGCCAGGGGCGAGCGCTCCGGCGCCACGCCGGGCCGGCGCAAACCGGCCGCCGGGGGGACGGCCCGAGGCGGTGTGCGGCGCACGGACCGCTCCCGGGACGGCCGCCGGGGCAAGCCCCGACGCGGCTGAGCGCCCCGCCACGCCGGCCGCCCGGGGTCAGCCGATCGCCGGACTCGGCGTCGGCGCGGTGGTGTTGACGTCCAGGCCGGGAGGCTCGGTCAGGGACAGGACCGGTTCGCCCGGCTGCGGCGCGGGCGGGGTGAGCTGCACCTTGGGCAGGGTCGGCGGGGCCGTCTGCTGGAAGTTGACCTGGTCGAAGTTGACCATGCCGGTCTTCTCCAGCACGGTGATGTGGTCCAGGACGGTGTCGTTGGCCTGGTCCGCGAGCTGACGCACCAGGGAGTTCTTGGTGTTGGCGCGCACCTTGGCGATCACCGAGAAGATCTGGCCGTGCGTGATCCGCATGATGTTGACCGCGGTGGTGTCGAACTGCCTGCCGTCCGTGCCGTCCACCGTCGACACGAACTGCTGCTGCTGGGGCGAAGCCTGGTTGGGCAGGGTGATGCCCAGTTCCGGCGCGATCCGGCGGCAGGTCGCGTCGAGCCGGGCGTGCCCGACGACCAGGTGCTCGCCCGCCTCCTTCATCTCCGGCGTCGTCCCGCGCTCGATCGCCATCAGCCCGAGCGGGTGCTCCCACAGCCCGGCGGCGCGCACCTTGACCACGAAGTCCCGGTCCGCCTCGGTGAGCGGCCCGTACCGGGTGTTGGCGATGACCCGGTCCTGGGTGGCGGCCGTTTTCTGCACCCCGAGCATCGTGGGGTAGACGAGGGCGGAGAGGGTGAGGACGAGGGCACCGCAGACGAACGCGGTCCCTGCCGTGGTGCGCGTGATGCGCATCGTGCCTCCAGGGGCGAAGACATGCTCGGACACCGGGGGATACGGATTCCGGCGTCGAATCAATCACCGCTCCGGGTAAAAACCCCAAGCCACGGGTGTGTTCTACGTCTCCTCGCCCCGCGGCTCGCCGCCCCGCCTCGCCCACCCGTCTCCGCCCCCCAAGTCACGTACGGACCCTCGCCCCTCCCGGCCGTCCCCGCTCAGGCGGGCCGGGCCGCGCGGAAGAGCCACTCGTGGGCGGCCCGCGCCGTGAACTCCTCCTGTCCGCCGCGCAGCAGCAGACCGGCGGCGGCGAACTCCGGGGCGTCCGCCTGCGCGGCCACGTACGGGACCGCGATGCAGCGCATCCCGGCCGCGTGCGCCGCCGCCGCTCCGGGCACCGCGTCCTCCACGACCACGCAGTCCGCCGGGTCCGCCCCGAGCCGGCGGGCCGCCTCCAGGAAGACGTCGGGGGCCGGCTTGCCGCGCGCCACCTCGTCCGCCGAGACCACCGTGCGCAGATGGGCGTCGAGGCCGGTGCGGGACAGGATCGCCGTGATGGCCTCCGGCGAGGACCCGGAGGCCACGGCCATCGGGACGCCCTCGGCGGCCAGCAGCTCCACGAAGGCCCGCATCTCCGGGTAGACGCGCGTGGCGGCCCGCGCCAGCTCCAGGTAACGGCGGTTCTTCTCGGCGAGCAGCCCCGCCACCGACGCGCCGAGCCCGTAGCGCTCCTTCCAGCGGGCGACCGTCTCCTGGGTGCTGACGCCGACGTACTCCTCGTGGTCGGACCAGGTGAAGTCGGGGACGCCGTGCGCGGCGAGGGTCTGCCGGCCCGCCTCGTAGTAGTTGGGCTCGCTGTCCACGAGAGTTCCGTCGAGATCGAAGACGACCGAGATGCCACCGAGAGTGCTCATGGTGTCCAGCATGCCAAGGCTCACCCGCGTGCCGAACGGCCGATCGACTCCACGAGCGGCAGCAGCCGGTGCGGGACGCGTTCGCGCAGCGCGACCTCGCTGCGGGTGCGCACCACCCCGGGCAGGCTGATCAGCTTCTGGACCACGTCCTCCAGGTGGGCGTTGTTCCGCGCCACCACCCGGGTCAGCAGATCGCCGTCGCCGGTGATCGAGAACGCCTCGACGATCTCCGGCACGGCCGCCAGCGCCTCGCCCACCTCGTCCAGATGCCCCTGGGTCACCTCGATGTGCACGAAGGCGAGCACCGGGTGGCCCAGCGCGGCGGGGGAGAGGGCCGGGGCGGTGCCGGTGATCACGCCGTCGCGCTCCATTCTGTCCAGGCGGGCCTGGAGGGTGCCGCGGGCGACGCCCAGGACGCGGGCGTACTCGCGCACGCTGGTGCGCGGCTGCTCCAGCAGCAGCCGCAGGATGCGGGTGTCCAGCTCGTCGACGGCCATGGTGCCCGGCCCCTTCGTGGGTCTCCTGGGTCGGTGATCACGTCCGACGGTACCAATGGCCCGGCAAGAGGGGATATGCGCCGGCCGGCGACCTTCGGCCGTTGGCCTTCCCCCGGCCCGGCGAAAGCCCGTATGGCTGGACCATTGGCACAGTCCGGCGGAGCCGTGTTGAGCCAGTGGTGGCAGGGATGCTCCCATAAGGGGGTCGATGGCGCTGCGGGTCCCGCGGCGCCTTTTCCATGCCACTGACCGACGCGGTACGCGAGGGGGCGGTACATCCATGCTGAAGAGGGCGTTCACGGCCCCGGACCCGGGGCGCGCGCGGCTGCGCTTCGCCGCCCGCGGGGTGCTGGGCATCACCGCGGCCACGGCCGTCTGCGCAGTGGCCGGCGTCTCCCTGGTGGGCGCCGTCGTCGGCGGCCTCGCCGCGCTGCTCGCCCTGTTCACCGTCACCGACGCCACCGTGCGCGGACAGGCGCTCACCACCGCGCTGCTCCCGGCCGCCGGACTGCCCGTGCTGACCGCCGCGGCCCTCCTGCACAGCCATGTCGTCGCCCGTGACCTGGCCTTCCTCGCCGTGGTCGGTGCCGGCGTGTACGCAAGGCGCTGGGGCCCGCGCGGGCACAGCCTCGGCGTGTTCGCCTTCATGACCTTCTTCATCGCCCTGTTCCTGGACGCGACCCCCGGCCGGCTGCCCGAGATGTACGCGGCCGTACTGCTCTCCGTGCCCACCGCCGCGGCCGTCCGCTTCGGCCTGTGGTGCTACGAGCGCCGCCTGCCCCCGGCCGCCGTGCCCGCCCCGCCCGCCGGGACCGGACTCGCCCGGGTCACCACCCGCCAGGCCGTCCAGGCCACCGCCGGCGCGGGCTTCGCCCTGCTCGTGGGCACCTGGGTGTCGCACGAACGCTGGTACTGGGCGGTCGGCGCCACCTGGTGGGTCTTCGTCAACACCGCCTCGCGCGGGGAGACCCTCGTCCGCGGCTTCCGGCGGGTCCTCGGCACGGCCGCGGGCATCGGCCTCGGCCTGCTCGTCGCCGTCCCGGTGGCCGGTGACACCGTCCCCACGGCCGTCCTCGCCGCCGTCTGCGTCTTCGGCGTCTTCTACACCGCCGCCGTCTCGTACACCTGGATGATGCTCTGCGTCACCGTGCTCGCCGGACTGCTCTACGGGCTCCTCGGCGTCCTCGGCCCCGGACTGCTCGCGCTGCGGCTCGCCGAGACCGCGGTGGGGGCGCTCGGCGCCGCGCTCGCGGTCCTGCTGATCCTGCCGGTCACCACCCACTCCGTCACCGACGCGTGGGTCCGGCGGGCCCTGCGCTGCGTCCACGACTGCACCGCCGAGGCCGCCGCCCGCCTCGCCGGGTCCGAGGCCGCCGACCCGGCGCTGCGCGTCGCCGAACTGGAGCAGTTGCTCGGCCGGGTCCGGCTGTCGCTCGCCCCGCTCACGCACCCGCTGAACCCGGTGGCGAGCCGCAGGCGCAGGGCCCGCCGGGTGCTGGCCCTGCTCGACGACTGCGCCCGGGAGATCCGCGGCCTGGCCGCCGTCGCCGCCGACCCCGTGGCCTCGCACGACGTCCGGCTCGCCGACGCCTGCCGGCGGGTGGAGGCCGCCGTCGAGGCGCTCACCGGCGGCGGAGCCGTCCCCGCCGGGGCCGTACCGGCGCCGCACACCGCCGGCGGGGCCCTCGCCCACCTGCACGGACTCGAACACGCCCTGGCCGAACTCGCCGCACCCCTGCGCGGCGCCCCGGGCTCGCCCCTGGTGGGTGCCTGAGCACCATTCGGTCCCCACTTGGTCTGGACCAATCGGCCTCGGCTGACTACCGTCGCCCTGGGCCGGTGATCAGCCGGCGTCACGGGGCGCGGAGGACCTCCGCACAACGAGAGGGACCAGGGTGGCGGACGACAGACGACGGCGGGCGTTCATCGGATCGTTCACCGCGGCCGGGGGGCCCGGGATCGTCACGGCGGACGTCGATCCCGGCAGCGGCGCGCTCACGGCCACGCACCGTGTGGACACCGTCCCCGACCCCTCCTACCTGGCCCTCGCCCCCGACGGTGGCACGCTCTACGCCGTCAGCGAGACCACCGCCGGCACGGTGACCGCCTTCCGCCTCGCCGCAGGGGCGCCCGAGCCCGCCGGTCCGCCGGTCCCCGTGGCCGGCGAGGCTCCGACCCACCTCGGCCTCTACGGCCGCCACGTCCTGACCGCCAACTACGGCTCCGGCAGCGTCAGCGCCGTCCCGGTCCGCCCCGACGGCACCCTCGCCGCGGCCCCGTCCGGCGTGCTCCGGCACACCGGCCCCGGCCCCGAGCACCGGCGGAGCCCGCGCGCCCACCAGGTGCAGCCCGACCCCAGCGGGCGCTGGGCCGTCAGCGTCGACCTCGGCACCGACTCCGTACGGGTGTGCACCCTGGTCGACGGCACCCCCGCCGTGCACCGGGAGACCGCGCTGCGCCCCGGTTCGGGCCCCCGCCACCTGGCCTTCCACCCCGACGGCGGCCACGCCTACGTGGTCAACGAACTCGCCCCGACCGTCACCGTCTGCCGCTGGGACGCCGCCGAAGGCGCCCTGCACCCGCTCGACGAGGTCCCGGTGCTGCCGGACGCCCCGGCCGGCGACGCCTACCCGTCCGGCGTCGCGGTCTCGGCCGACGGCCGCTTCGTGTGGACGGCGACCCGGGGCGAGGACGTCCTGTCCGTCTTCGCGGTCGAGCCCGGCGGCGGCCTGGAACTGCTCACTACCGTGCCCTGCGGCGGCCACTGGCCGCGCGCGCTCACCGCCTTCGACGGCGTCCTGTACGTCGCCAACGAGCGCTCCGGCGACGTGACCTGGTTCGCCGTCGACCCCGGCACGGGCACGCCCCGGCGGGCCGGCTCCCTGGCCGTCGCCGCCGCGTCCTGCGTCCTCCTCGGCTGAGCCGGGCACGCGGAAGGGCCCGTCCCCGGGGGGCGGGCCCTGGTGCCGCGTCCGTGCGTCAGTGGCTCGGCGTGCTCTGCGGCTGCTGCGGGGCGATGCCCAGCGCCGTCGTGTACTTGGCGAGGGCCAGCTTCCCGATCGCCGGGTACGGGCCGAGCGGTTCGGCGGTGGCGCAGTCCGCCTCCTTCGCCGCCTCCTCCAGCAGGCCCGCGTCGATCTCCGGGCCGATGAGGTACGGGGCGAGGGCGAGCTGCTGAGACCCCGAGCCGCGGAGCTGATCGGCGACGGAGGAGATCGAGCCCTCCTCGTCCAGCGCCGCCGCCATCACCGGCACCGCCAGCCGCGCGGCCAGCAGCATGCCGGTGATCCCGGCCGCCTGCACCGCCTCGTCACCGCCCACCGAGGCGAGCACGATGCCGTCCGCGGCGGTCGCCACCGTGAACAGCCTGGCGCGGTCGGCGCGGGCCAGGCCGGCCTCGGAGAGCCGCACGTGCAGCGCCTCGGCGAGCAGCGGGTGCGGGCCGAGCACATCGGTCAGCTCGGCGGCGATCCGGCTGTCCATGACGGCCTGGCGGATGCGGCGCAGCAACGCGTTGTCCGGGCCGGCCAGCAGCGGCACGACGACGGCGACGGGGCCCTCGGGCCGCTTCACCTCCACCCCGGCGGCGACGGCCTGCTCGTAGCGGGCGGTGCGCTCCTCGGCGGCGTGCACGAGCACGGTCGACAGGGTGACGAACTCGTCGTCGTCCCCGTCCAGGTAGCCGATCCGGGCGTCCAGACCGGGCAGCTCGGAACGGGCGATGCTGACGACCTCTTCGGCGAGGCCGCGGGTGGCGCTACTGGGCGTGCCCGGCACAGCGAGGACGAGAGCGGGCGCACCCTCGGGAGCCACCACGGGTTCGGGACGGCGGTGCCGTCCGGGCTGTCGGGGGCGCGGCATTCGTACTGGCAGGCCGGACGCGGGCCCAGTGGGGGAACTCATGGCGCCGCATGTTACTGGTTTCCCGTGCTTCCCTGTTCGGTCAGGGTGCGGGTGAGCGGTATCCGTCCGGTTTTGTCTGATGAGTGATGTACGGATCGGACGACATCGGCATGATTCCCCTCCTCTGCGATCGTTGTCATGGGGCCGAAACGGTCACCACGCACAGCATTCGCCCATCGCGGGGGAGGGTGAGCGACCCGGTGGCGAGGGCGGTGGCGAGCCGGACCGCGCCGTCCAGGGGGTCGCCCTCGGCCGCCACCCGGCGGGCGTGCGGAAGCCGCCGTTCCAACTCCCGTGCGAGCGGGGCGAGCAGCGGTTCGCCCAGCCTCGTCAGCCCGCCGGTGACGGCGACGAGCGGGTGGCCGCCGGGCGGGCAGACGGCGGCGGCGGAGTCCGCGATGTGCCGGGCGGCGGCGTTCAGGACGTTCTCGGCGACGGGGTCGTGGTCCGCGCAGGCGGCCACCTCGGGGGCGAAGGAGGCGAGGACGGCGGGGCGGTCGGTGCGCGGGTAGAGCCGGCCGGGCAGCCCGGCCGCCGGTCCGAACCGCTCCTCGGCGCGGGCCAGCAGCGTGACGGAGCCGCCCGCGCGTCCGTCGTGGGCACGCAGCGCCGCCTCCAGTCCGGCCCGCCCGATCCAGGCGCCGCCGCCGCAGTCGCCGAGCAGATGGCCCCAGCCGTCCGCCCGCCGCCAGCGGAGCAGATCGGTGCCGGTGGCGATCAGTCCCGTGCCCGCGGCCACCACGGCGCCGGGCCGGGCGCCGAGCGCCCCGGCGTACGCGGTCACCGCGTCCGCGGCCAGCGCGACCGTCCGTGCCCCCAGTTCGCGGGCGAGGGCGCCGGGCAGTTCGGCGCGCAGCGCGTCGCCCAGGGTGGCCATGCCGGCGGCCCCGACGACGACGGTGCCGAGCCGGTCCACCCCGGCCTCGGCGGCCGACGCGCGGGCCAGCGGCAGGAGACGGTCCATCAGGTGGGCGGGGTCGACACCGCGCGGCCCGGTGCGCACCGGCTCGTCCGAGGACCGCCGCCCGAGCGGGCCGGGCCCCCGGGGACCGGCGGTGCCGGCGACCACCCGCAGGCCCGAGCCGCCGGAGTCCACGGCCAGGAACCCGGGACCGCCCGGACCCTCCGCCCGGGGCCCGGTCACGGGCGCGGACGGGGCGGACGGCGGGGCGGGGTGACGCTGACCAGGGTGCGCAACGGCGCTCCTCTCCCGGGGCGGGCGCGGCCTGCCCCGCGTGACGCCGGTGATGACCCGACGACGAGGAGGGTAGCGGCCGGGAGCGCCCTCCGGGTGGGTGTCCGGTCCACGGTGGGGCGTTGTCGGTGTGGACCAGTAGAGTGACGCGGCGTGGCACGACGACCGTTGCATGAACTTGTAGAGGCGGGATGGGCGAAGGCCCTGGAGCCCGTGGCCGGACGCATCGCGGGCATGGGGGACTTCCTGCGCGCCGAGGTGGCGGCCGGCCGGACGTATCTCCCCGCGGGCGCGAACGTGTTGCGCGCCTTCCAGCAGCCCTTCGACGACGTGAGGGTCCTGATCGTCGGTCAAGACCCGTATCCGACACCGGGGATGGCGATCGGGCTGAGCTTCGCGGTCGCCCCCGAGGTGCGGTCGCTGCCGGGCAGCCTGGAGAACATCTACCGGGAGATGAACACCGACCTGGGGCTGGAGCGGCCCTCCAACGGCGACCTCACCCCGTGGACCCGGCAGGGCGTGCTGCTGCTCAACAGGGCGCTGACCACGGCCCCGCGCAAGCCGGGCGCCCACCGGGGCAAGGGGTGGGAGGAGGTCACCGAGCAGGCCATCCGCGCGCTCGCCGCACGGGGACGGCCGCTGGTGTCGATCCTGTGGGGCCGGGACGCCCGCAATCTGCGCCCGCTGCTCGGGGAGTACCCCGCGATCGAGTCCGCCCACCCCTCGCCGATGTCGGCGGACCGGGGCTTCTTCGGCTCGCGCCCCTTCAGCCGGGCCAACGACCTGCTCGCACGGCAGGGCGCCCAGCCGGTGGACTGGCGCCTGCCGTAGCCCACGCGGTACGGACGCGGCCCGTGGCCGGCGGACCGGGCGCCGCCACGGGGCACCCCGTACGGACCCGGGCCGCCGGACGAGGACCGGCGGCCGGGACGCACGGCACGTCCGGCAGGCGGGAGAGGAGCGGGGCGCCGACCGGGGTACGGCGTGCGCGGGGCGCCGACCGGGGTAAGACGCGCGCCACCCGTCCCCACGCGGCCGGCGGCACCCGCCCCCGGCCCGCCCGCCGTCAGGCCCCGCTCCCCCTCCCGCCCCGGTCAGACCCCGTCCGGCAGCGCACGCCCCAGGACCCCGTCGACGTCCGCGCCGTCGGGCAGCGTCCCGAAGGAGTGCCCCCAGTCGCCGCCCAGCCGGGACGCGCAGAACGCGTCGGCGACCGCCGGCGGGGCGTGCCGGACCAGCAGGGACGCCTGGAGGGCGAGCGCCATCCGCTCCACCAGACGCCGCGCCCCGTACTCGGACCCCTCGCCGAGCCGCGACTCCAGCCCGGCCACGGCGGCGTCGAGCCGGGCGTCGGCCCCGCGGGCGAGGGCCAGCTCGGAGAAGAGGGCGTGCGCGGTGGCGGGGGAGCGGCCCAGCGCCCGCAGCACGTCGAGCGCGTTGACGTTGCCCGAGCCCTCCCAGATGGAGAGCAGCGGGGCCTCCCGGTAGTGGCGGGGCATGCCGGAGTCCTCCACGTACCCGTTGCCGCCGAGGCACTCCAGGGCCTCCGCGGTGAACGCCGGTCCCCGCTTGGTCACCCAGTACTTGCCGACGGCGGTGGCGATCCGCCGGAAGGCCGCCTCCTCGGCGTCCCCCCGCGCCGCCCGGTCGGCCGCCCCGGCCAGCCGCAGCGTGAGCGCGGTCGCCGCCTCGGACTCCAGGGCCAGATCGGCCAGGACGTTGCGCATCAGCGGCTGGTCGATCAGCCGGGCGCCGAAGGCGCTGCGGTGCCGCACGTGGTGTCCGGCCTCGACGAGCGTCTTGCGCATCAGCGTCGCCGAGGACATCACACAGTCCAGGCGGGTGCAGTTGACCATCTCGATGATGGTCTTGACGCCCTGTCCCTCGGGCCCGACCAGCCAGGCCACCGTCCCGTCGAACTCTGGTTCCGAGGACGCGTTGGACCGGTTGCCGAGCTTGTCCTTGAGGCGCTGGATGCGGAAGGTGTTGCGGGTGCCGTCGGGCAGCACGCGCGGCACCAGGAAGCAGGAGAGCCCGCCCGGGGCCTGGGCCAGCACCAGGAAGAGGTCGGACATCGGGGCGGAGGTGAACCACTTGTGCCCGCGCAGCGTGTACAGGCCGGGCTCGGCGGTGGGGGCGGCGCTCGTGGTGTTGGTCCGCACGTCCGAGCCGCCCTGCTTCTCGGTCATCCCCATGCCGGCCAGCAGGCCCCGCTTCTCGGCCGGGGCGCGCAGGCCGGGGTCGTACTCCCGGCTGGTCAGCAGCGGTTCGTAGAGCTTGGCCAGATCCGGCCGGCGGCGCAGCACCGGCACCGCCGCGTACGTCATCGACGTCGGGCAGCCGTGCCCCGCCTCGGTGTGCCCCCACACCAGCCCGCCCGCGGTCCGGGCGACGTGGGCGCCGGGCCGGTCGTCGGCCCAGGGGGCGCCGGCCAGCCCCTCGCCGACCGCCACGCGCATCAGGCGGTGCCAGCTCGGGTGGTGGTCGACCTCGTCGACCCGGTTCCCGTACCGGTCGTGGGTGCGCAGCTCCGGCGCGTGGCGGTTGGCCAGATCGCCCCACTCCTGGGCCTCGGCGCTGCCGGCCCGCCGGCCCAGGCGGCGCAGGTCCTCCTCGGCCCAGCCCGCGCCCTCCCGCCGCACCCCCTCCAGCAGGGCGGTGTCCTCGGCGGCGTCGTAGGGGGCCAGGGGCGGCGGCTGGTTGGTGACCTCGTGCGTGGCCCACCCCTCGGGGCGGCCCGCGGACTCCTCGTACGGCTCGTGCGCGAGTGTCGTCATACCCCGAGTGTTGCACTGTGTCTGCGGCTGTAGCAATCGTGCAACACGGTCGGCCCCCGTAGAGTACGGGCGTGTCCCTGCGGATGAACGACCCCGCGCCCCCGGGCGAACCGGCGCTGCGCCCCCTGTCCGCGCGGTCCGTCCTGCTGAGCCTGCTGCTCGGCACCCATCCCCCGGAACTGCCGGCCCGGGATCTGGTGCACCTGGCGGAACGCTTCGGCGTCGGCTCCTCCACCGCGCGGGCGGCGCTCAGCCGCATGGCGTCGGCGGGCGACCTGCGGCGCACCGGGGAGCCCGGGTACCGCCTCAGCGAACGGCTGCTGGAGCGCCAGCGGCGCCAGGACGAGGCCGTACGGCCGCACACGCGCCCCTGGGACGGCGAGTGGGAGATGGTCGTGATCACCGCGACCGGACGCGGCCCCGCCGAACGCGCCGAACTGCGTGCCCGGCTGGCCGCCCTGCGCCTCGCCGAACTCCGCGAGGGCGTCTGGCTGCGCCCCGCCAACCTCCGCCGCCCGCTGCCCGGGGACCTCGGCCGGGTCGCGGAGCGCTACACCTGCCGGCCCGGCGACCGGCCCGATGCCGAACTGGCGGCGGCACTCTGGCCGTTGGACGCCTGGGCGGACACGGCCCGCGCGCTGCTCGCCCACGTCGACGCGGTCCGGGACCCGGCCGGCCGCCTCACCGCCTTCGCGGCCGTCGTACGCCACCTGCTCGCGGACCCCGTCCTGCCCCCGCCGCTCCTGCCGGACGACTGGCCCGGACCGGCCCTGCGCGACGCCTACACGCGCTACCAGCGGGAACAGGCCGGGCGGGTCCGGGCGGAGGGTGACCCCCCGGGGTGAGGGGAGGGCCGTGCGCGACAACGGCGCGCACGGCCGCCGCCGTCACTTGTAGGTGATGTCGGACGCCGCGTACTTGCAGTACGTCCCGTCGGGGCCGGAGCCGTTCGTGCCGGGCTCCTTGCCGGTGTTGTTGCCGATGTACTTCTGGCACGGGACGATCTTCTTGCCGCTGTCCCCGACGACCGTGATCTTGCGCAGGGTGACGCTGTCGCCGTAGTTGGTGTTGATGCCCGCGATGCGGCTGCCCTTCCAGTTCACCTCGATGGTGTCGAGGTTGATGGTCCGCTTGTACTGGGTCGAGCAGTTGCCGCAGGAGCGGACGAAGGTGCCGAAGTTCCGCACGGTGAAACCGGAGATGTTCAGCGTCCCGGCCCCGTTGAACTGGAACACCTTGTCACTGGCCTCCTTCGCGCCGCCGCCGGAGACGGTGTAGACGTTCGACGACGAGGAGCCCCGGAAGGTGGCCGCGTCCTCGCCGACGTCCTCCCACCAGACGTTCTGGAGCGTGCAACTGCCCTGGCAGTGGATGCCGTCGGCGGCCGGCGCCCCGATGATGACGTTCTTCAGCACGGCACCGGGGGCGAGTTGGAGGATCGGGCCCTGGTCCTCGTCCTGGCTGCCGGAGCCGAGGGCGCCGGTGCCGTAGAGGCGGGTCATCCCGTAGTCCTTGGTGCCGGAGACGGAGATGGTTGCGGAGACGCCCTGGCTGCCGTTGGCGGTGGGCCAGGTGGCGGCGTGCGCGGCCGGGGCTCCGGACGTCATGAGCATGCCAAGCGAGAGGCCGAGCGCGGCCAGTGCGCCGGTCACCGCGCGGACGCCGGGACGGGGGTGAGGGCGGGGGAGTGGCGTGGGGGGCATGGTTCCGGTCCCTTCGGGTGGGGGTGTGTGAGCGGTCAGGTATGTAGCTGCCGTTCATGGATGTGTGACGACGCGTCGAAACGTAGGGTGCAAGCGCTTTCTAGTCAACGCTCCGCGCAGCCCGGTTCCGGTCACCTTGGGGGTGGCGCGCGCCGAGGTCCGGCCGCCCCGCTCGGCTGTCGGGGTACTGGCGAGGCCGACCATGCGTGTTCTGTTCGTATGGAAAGTGATCATTTGCTTACGTTCTGTATATGTTGGAACCCTCTTTCGGTGATCGTTCTCTGCGGCTTTCCGATCGTTGTCCGGGTGACGCCGAGATGTCCGTGCGGCAGACCTGGGTGGTGCGGGAGGGCGGCGCCGCGTGTGCGTGGTTCGACCTCCGGCTGGCCTTCGCCGACGGCGCGTGGATCGACGCGCTCGCCGTCCTGTCGGACGGCGGTGTCCGGGTCGACGAGGTACGGGCCGAACCGGCACTCTCCCTCGACGACCTCGCGGCGCTCGGGGAGTGGCTGGAAGGCCCCCTCTACGAGGCGTGCGTCTCCGGCGCCGCGAACGCGGGGCCGGACACCGCGCGGCGGGCGCGGGTCGCCTGGCCGCGCGGTACGGAAGGGCGCCGCCTCGTCGCGCGGGAGTACCGCGCGGCCCGTCAGGAGGGCGACGACCCCGTACTGGCGGTGATGCGGGCGACCGGACAGAGCCGCCGCAGATCGCTCCGGCTGATCGGCGAGGCCCGCGACGAGGGGTTCCTCGCGCCGCGCCACGCCCGCCGGGAGACCGGGGCGCCACCGGCACTGTGACCGGCCGCGTCCACTCCGCGCTCCCCGCGTCACCCGGCCGGAGCAGGCACGCGGGCCGGAGCAGGCACGCGGGCCGGAGCAGGCATGCCGGCGGGATCACGCGTGACGGTCGGATCACGGGTGGCGGTCGGGCCGGTCGTCCTGGCGCGGGAGGCCCGTGGCGAAGAACCGCGACAGATCCGTCTCGCACGTCCCGCCGGGCGCCTTGGCCTCCGGCGGGACGCCCAGGCCCCAGTCGATCCCGTACCGCTTGAACAGCTCGGCGCGCAGCACCGGCACGGGCATCGGCACGCCCGGCACCAGGGCCGCGAAGACGGCGCCCATCAGCAGCGCGCGCAGCATCGGGTAGTCGTGGTCCACGTCCCGCGAACCGTGCCGCACCACCGTGTCCCGCAGCAGCTCGGCCAGCCGCCGCTGCTCCGGGCAGGGCACGAAGCCCTCGGCCTGGAGGAGTCCGGCCATGTGGTGGCGCATGAGCACCGGCCGGTCCCGGGCGAGGCCCAGGATCGCGTCGATGGCCCGTGCCATCCGTTCCGGACCGTCCTCGGCGTGCGGCTCGCGCTCCAGGGCCTCCTCCAGCGTGCGGTGCATCAGCCGGTGCACCGCGGACTGCACGAGGTGGCGTTTGCCCGGAAAGTAGTACGAGACCAGGCCGCGGGCCGAGCCCGCCCGGTCGGCGATGTCGCCCAGCGTGGTGGCGTCGTAGCCGCGCTCGGCGACCAGCTCGACGGCGGCTTGCAGAAGCCGCTCCTTCGAACGCCTCCGCAACTCTTCATTGACCGAGGCGCTGCGCGGGGACATGCTGTACTCCTGCGTTGACTGGCTGGCAGCCAACTATACTCAGCGCTGAGGGACAGGCCCCGTGACGGGGCTGTTTCGGCTGCCGTCTTCCTCGGGCGACACGGGGGATCGTCCGAGGAAGGCCGGCCGCCCCTCCGGAAGACCCGGCCGGGATCTCCCTCGACGCGCAGAAGACGCGGCCAGAAGGCTTCCCGCCGGGCGCCGGCTCACGACAGCGCCCTCCGATACGGGGACCCCGCTAGCGGCGCTCCGCCCGCCCCGTTCCGCCCGCCGCTTCCACGCCCTCCGGATGCCACCGCTCGTGGGCGAGGGCCGCGAGCGCCACCAGCAGCCCGCCGAGCAGCCAGCCGCCCACGACGTCGCTGGGCCAGTGGACGCCCAGCCACACCCGGGTCGCGCCGACGCCCACCACGCACACGACGGCGGCGGCCGACGCCGTCCGGCGCGCTCCGCGCGGGGCCCCGAGGCGGTACAGGAGCCACACCAGCGCCCCGCACACGACGGTGGCCGTCATGGCGTGGCCGGAGGGGAAGGCGGCGTAACTCGCGGAGTCGACCGGCCGGGCCCAGAACGGCCGGGGACGGTCCACCGCCGCCTTCAGCACCTGCTGGAGCACGCTGCCCACCGCGCACGTCACCGCGAGCCACACGGCGGTCCACCGGTCCCGGAACCACCCCCACAGCCACACCACGACCCCGGCGCACAGCAGGCGCATCGTCCACGGGTCCCAGACCCAGTCGGACAGGAACCGCGTCGCGCCGGTGACGCCACCCTCCCGCAGCGCCCAGCGGTGCGTGACGCGGGCGACGTCCCCGTCGAGGCCGGTGAGCGGAGCCCACGAGAGGGCGACCGCGACGGTCAGCAGGACGGAGGCGAGGGCGAGCGCCCCGGCCACGCGGACGGCACCGTGCGGACCGGAGTGGCGGGGCGGGGAGACGACGGACGGCGAGTGCATGCCGCGATGCTCGCCGACCCGGAGAGCGAGGGCCACTGTCCTCGCCGGTGGGCGCCGGGGCGGCTGCCGGTGGGCGCCGGGGCGGCTAGCCGAGGGCCCGCAGCCCCGGGACGAAGGCGACCAGCACGGGGACGACCGGGACGAGCGCCGCCGCCGCGGTCAGCCGCAGCCGGGCCGCCGCCGAGAGCCGGTCCGGGGGCGTGAGCAGGCGGTGCACCCGCTGCGGGACGTGCGCGTCGGCGCTCGGGCAGGGGCCGAAGACGCCCCGGTCCTCGTTGAGTTCGACCAGGGCCAGAGCGGTGGTGAGCCGGCCGAAGCGGCGGGAGGCCGTGTCGTCGGCGGCGAGTTCGACCAGCCGGTGCATCTCGTCCCGGAACGCCGCGAAGACCGGCACCTGCGGGAACCCGTCCGCGAGCGCCGCCGAGCAGTGCAGCAGCCAGTCGTGGCGGGCCCGCGCGTGCCCCTTCTCGTGGGCGAGGACCGCGTCGAGCTGCCGCCCCTTCAGCCGGCGCAACGCGGCGGTGGTGACGACCAGTTGCGGGGGAGTGCCGGGCAGCCACCAGGCATCCGGCCGCTCGCCCTCCAGGACGACCAGCCGTTCCGTCCGCACGGCCTCGCCCGGCAGCAGCGGCGCCCGCTCGCGCAGCCCCGCCCGGCGCAGCCGCCGCCGCGCGCGGGCGCGCAGCACCTCACGGGTCAGCATCGCGGCCGTCCACAGCCCGCCGCAGGCCAGCGCGACCGCGGTGGTCGCCGCCCACGAACCGGCCGTGCCCAGCGCGTACGCCTCCACCACCGGGCTCGGCGCGGTGGCGAAGAGCGGGCCGCCCACCACGTGCCAGGCCGCCGCCGCGCTCAGCGTCATCGCCAGCACGCAGCACAGCAGCACCGACGCCACCACGCACTGCCACACCCAGAGGGCGACCACCGGTTCGCGGTCGGGCCAGTCGGCCCGAGCGAGCAGCCGGGGGGCGAGGACGGCCGTCACAGCGCCGATCAGCAGCAGTCCCACGGGGAGGATCATGACAGCCAGCCTACGAGCGGCACGCCGTCGCGGGTACGGCCCGTCACGGCAAAGTGACGCAGGCAACGTTTGCGCCGTGCGCGCACGGCGCACCGCCGGCGCCGGCCGTCACATGATCATCAGCATGGCGACCATCGAGATGCCCATCGAGAGCCGGCAGACCCGGGCCAGTTCCGGCCGGTCGCCCCAGCCGGCCGTGTCGGCGCCCGAGGCCACCGCGGTCGCCGGCACGGGCAGGAGACGGGCGCCCGCCACGAGCACGTACCCGGCGAAGTACAGCAGCAGGAGCCCGGTCAGCAGCGGCGGGCCCGAGCCGCCGTGCCCGTGGGCGTGGCCGGGGGAGAGGGCCATCGCCACCGACATGTGGACCATGGCGGCGGCCCCGACGAGATGGTGCAGGTGGTGCCCGCCGGCACGGGCCGCCCACAGGGAACTCAGCCCCGCGCAGCCGAACAGCACCGCGTACCCCGTCCAGGCCCACGCGGGCGGGGTGAACACGGCGGGCGGCACCGCCATGGCGGCCATGCCGAAGCCCATGAGCGCGTCACCCCCCGCGGCCCGCCGCTGTTCCTCGACCCCGCTGCGCATCCGCAGCAGGCAGTACGCGCCGGTCGCCGCGCACACGGCGACCAGCAGCCAGCCGGACGACGCCGGTCCGTGCACCCGAACCTCCCCCGTTCCCGTTCGACGGACGGTCAAGAACTGCCCGGGGCACGCGGCGCGCACGCGAGCGCAACGATGTACACAGGGAGCATCAGAGGGCGCACTGAGCACCGGGAGCCGCCCGGCCGGCCCGCTCGCGCACCAGGGGGAAACCGCGCCCCGGGGCCGGGCCCGTGTCCGCCGCATCGGCCCGGACGCCGTACGCTCGCCGCAACGGCGCGACGCCCCGAGGGGCGCGCGCACCGCGAGACCGGCACGAGAACGGAGGACGAACGGCGATGACCGCAACGGACGGGGGCTCGGCGACCGGGAGCAGGGCGAGGAGCGGGCCGGGCGACGACACCGTCGCCGCCGTGGTCCGGCAGTGGCGGGCCGTCCACCCCCACCTCGACACCGGACCCATGGAGATCATCGGCCGGATCAACCGCTGCGCCGCCCTGCTCCAGCAGGCCGAGGACGCCCCGCTGCGCCGGGCGGGCCTGAGCCGCGCCGAGTTCGACCTGCTCGGGGCGTTGCGCCGCACCGGGCACGAGCTGACCCCGGGCGAACTGGCCCGCGAGACCTTCTCCTCGGGCGCCGCCGTGACCAAGCGGCTCAAGCAGCTCACCGAGCGCGGACTCGTGGAACGCCGGGGCGACACCCGCGACCGCCGGGTGGCCCACGTCCGCCTCACCGACGCCGGACGCGACCTCGTCGACGGCATCCTGCCCGACCAGCTCGCCTACGAGTCCGCCGTGCTCTCCGGCGTCCAGGGCCCGGAACTGGGCGAACTCGCCGCGCTCCTCGGCGAACTCCTCGGCCAGCTCGAAGGCCGCATCGACGCCCTGCGCGCCTGACCGCCCCCTCCCGGCACCGGCCACCGGGGCGGGCGGCGCCGCCTCACCGCTCCTCGCCCGCCCGGTGGACGCCGAACATCGCCCCCTGCGCGTCCCGCAGCACGGCGATGCGCGGACCGCCGGGCAGCGAGGTCGGGTCCATGAGCACCGTGCCGCCCCCGGCGACCGCGGCGGCGGCGGCCAGGTCCACGTCGGCCACCGCGAAGTAGGGGAGCCAGTGCGCGGGCACCTCGTGCGGGAACTTCTCGTCCATCGCCACCACGCCCCCGAACTCCGCGCCGCCGATAGACCACCGAGGGGAGGACAGGCCGAGGTCGACGCTCCAGCCGAACACGGTGGCGTAGAAGTCCGCGGCATGCGCCGGTTCCCGGGTCAGCAGCTCCACCCAGCCGAGCGCCCCGGGCACGTCGAAGTCCCCGGCGCCCGGGAAGGTCCCCGGCTGCCAGAGCTGGAAGACGGCGCCGGAGGGGTCCTCGGCCGCCGCGAAGCGGCCCGCGTCGAAGACGTCCACGGGACCCAGTTCCACACTTCCGCCGGCCGCCGTCACCTGGCGCGCGGCGGAGTCCGCGTCGCGCACCGTGAACGCCACCTCCCACGCCACCGGCTGCCCCGGCCGGTACCGGGGCGTCACCCCGGCGACCGCGGTGTCACCGAGACGGGCGACGGAGTAACCGCCCGTCTGCCGGTGGGGGTCCGTCACATGACGCCAGCCGAACACCCGCGCGTAGAACCGCCTGGCCGCCTCGGGGTCGCTGGTGCCCAGCTCGGCCCAGCAGGGTCCGCCGGGCACCGGTGGGTGGAGCTTCATGGTGTGGGCGTCCCCTTCCGCAGCGCGTCCCTCCCCTGCACGCTAAGGCGGGCGGCGGAACCCGGCCATCCGGCGCCGGCCGCGCCCGTGCCGTCCCGCACCCGCCCGGCGCCCGGGGCGTCCGGCGCGGGCGGGGCGCGTACGCGGGCGGGGACGGGCTCAGATGCCGGGCCGGTAGCGCAGCGGGTGGTCCGCCGGGACCTCCACCAGCACGATCGGCGTGCCGTCCGGGTCGGCGATCCACATCTCCACCAGCCCCCACGCCTCCCTGACCGGCGGCCGGACGATCTCCACGCCCTTGCCGCGCAGCTCCCGGTGGGCCGCCTCGGCGTCCTCGACCTGGAGCCAGAGCCGCAGCGCGGGGGAGGCGGAGGGGGCCTCCGCGCGGCCGGAGACCTCCAGGAAGCCGCCGCCGAGGAAGTAGACGGTGCCCCGATCCGGACCCGTGCCGAACTCGCGGTGGACGGCGAGGCCGAGTTGCTCCCCGTAGAAGGTCCGGGCGCGGTCGGGGTCGGTGGGGCGAAGCAGCATCCTGCTGCCGAGTACGTGCACCATGCGGCCCGAGCGTAGGGCCCTTCTTCCGGATCTTGCCGCGGGACGCGGGTCCGGCGGCGTTACTCTCGTCGGTGACCCAGGCCCGTACAGCCAGCGAAGAGGCGCCCATGGACACCGCCCCCTCCCGCCCCAGCTTCCGCGACGCCACCGATGCCGACGTGGACGATCTGGTGGCCCTCATACACTCCGCGTACCGGGGGGAGCCGAGCCGGGCCGGGTGGACCACCGAGGCGGACCTCCTCGAAGGGCGGCGGACGGACCCCGAGGGCGTGCTGGAGGTCATCACCTCGTCGGGCAGCCGGCTGCTGACGGTGGAGCGGGACGGCCGGGTGGTCGCCTGCTGCCAGTTGGAACACCGGGGCGAGCACGCCTACTTCGGGATGTTCGCGGTCAGCCCGCGGCTCCAGGGCGAGGGGCTGGGCAAGACGCTCCTCGCCGAGGCGGAACGGCAGGCCCGCGCCGACTGGGGCGTGACGGAGATGCACATGACCGTGATCTCCGTCCGCGAGGACCTGATCGCCTGGTACGAGCGCCGCGGCTACCGCCGTACGGGACGGATGACCCCGTTCCCGTACGGCGACGAGCGCTTCGGCATCCCGCAACGCGACGACCTGCGGTTCGAGCTGCTGGTGAAGCCGCTGGGGTGAGCGCCGGGCGGTGAGCGCCGGGCGGTGAGCGCCGGGCGGTGACGCGCCGGGCGGTGACGCGCCGGGCGGTGAGGTGCCGGGCCGTGACGCGTCAGGCGGTGAAGCGGCCGGTGCGTTTGATCTCCGGGTAGTCGGTCGTCGCGCCGTCCAGCCCGAGGGCGCGCACCAGCCGCAGGTGGTCCTGGGTGTTCACCACCCAGCCGCACACCCGCAGCCCGGCCTTGCGGGCCAGTTCCACGATCTCCAGGGTGATCCGGCTGATGTCCAGGCACAGCGCCCCGGCACCCGCCTCGACGGCCCGGTCCACGACCTCGGTCCCGTAGAACTGGGCGACCAGGGCCGTGCGCACCCCCGGCACCAGCCGGGAGATCTCGACCAGCGCGTCGTCGTGGAAGGAGATCACCTCCACCCGGTCGGCCAGGTCGCGGCGGAGCATCACCTCGGCCAGCGTGCGCGCCGCCGCCACGTCCTTGATCTCGGCCTGGAGCGGGGCCGACACGGTGTCCAGCACCTCTTCGAAGACCGGGACCCGCTCCCCGCGCCCCGCGTCCAGCGCCCGCAGCTCCGCGAGGGTCTTCGCGGCGATCGCGCCGGTGCCGTCGGTGGTCCGGTCGACGTGGGCGTCGTGCATCACGACGAGCGCCCCGTCCTTGCTCAGGTGCAGGTCGAGTTCGATGACGTCCAGGCCGGCCCGTTCGGCGGCGACGAAGGAACGCAGGGTGTTCTCGGGCTCGACGCCCATCACTCCGCGGTGACCGATGGTGAGGAAGTTCAAGGCTCGACTCGCTTCCGTCGACGGCGGCGAAGACGGGACCGCGGACGGGCGGCCCCGCCCAACCCGTTCCCCCCGGCCGTACGGGGTATACGGAGACGGCCGGATCGTTCGCCGAACGGTACGGGCTCCGCGCCGTAAGCGCCGCCTTCCCGCGAGGAAACGGGAAAAAATGCGGTCATGGCCGGGGTGCGGCAGGATAATTTCCGGAGGGTCCCCTTGATGAGGGAAAGGTCGTATGTCTACGGTGTGCTGACACTAGCTTCTCCTGTGGAGGGTGGGACATGACGGAAATTCTTGTGCAGCCGGGTGCGGAGGAGAAGAATCCTCCCGCGAGTCGGGTGGTGGACCACCCGGCGTGGCCCGTGCTCAAGGACGCCGTCGAGCAGATCCGCCCCTGGCAGTCCCCGGACGGATCGATCGACTTCGAGGCCGAGGGCGCCCCCGGGCGTGCCGCCGCCGAGGCGGCCGTGCGCCGCGTCGCCGACTCCGTGCGCGCCCTCTCCCCGCTCCTCCCGCACGACGGCGCCTACCACGAGGCGCTCGTCGCCGACCTGGGCCGCTGGGCCGAGGACGGCTTCCGGGTGCCCGACTTCCTCGACTCGCTGCTCGCCTTCCAGCCCGCGGCCCGCCGCGAGGACGGCCTCCAGCACCTCGTCGTCTTCCCGATGTACACGCAGAACGGCAACCCGGACCGCAACCTGGAGGCGGTCGTGCTGCGCATGGTCTGGCCCGACTGGCTGGCCGAACTGGAGCGCACCCGCTACGACAACCCGCTCTTCTGCGGCATCACCTTCGAGGACTTCACCTCGGGGTACGACACCAACTCCGCCGTCCTCTTCCCGGAGACCATCGCCGTGCGCGAGGCGCCCGAGCGCTTCTCCTGGGGCGGTATCTTCTGCGACCGCGAGGCCGCCCGCTTCCGCCGCGTCACCGAGGCCGCCGTCGGCCTGCTCGGCCTCGACCTGCCCGAGGACGTCGCCGCCATGGTCCACGACCAGAAGCGCTGCGAGGAGGCGTTCGTCCTCTGGGACATGATCCACGACCGCACCCACAGCCACGGCGACCTGCCCTTCGACCCCTTCATGATCAAGCAGCGGCAGCCGTTCTGGATGTACGGGCTGGAGGAGCTGCGCTGCGACCTCACCGCCTTCAAGGAGGCCGTGAGCCTCGCCGAAGAGGGCGTCCCGCAAGCCCGTGACGTGCAGTACGCGGTCCTCTTCGACCGCATGTTCCGCTTCCCGGTCACCGGCGAGCGGGTCCGCAACTACGACGGCCTCGGCGGACAGCTCCTCTTCGCCTACCTGCACCGCCACGACGTGGTCCGCTGGACCGACAACAAGCTCTCCATCGACTGGGAGCGCGCCCCGCAGGTCACCAACCGGCTCTGCGCCGAGATCGAGACGCTCTACCGCGACGGCATCGACCGCCCCAAGCTGGTCCACTGGTTCGCCGGGTACGACCTCGTCTCCACCTACCTCGCCCCGCACCCCGGCTCGACGTGGGCCAAGGGCCCCGAGGCCCTGGACCTGACGCTGCCCCCGCGCAAACTCGTCGACGACGTGCTTCCCGACGAGTTTCCGCTCAGCATGTTCTACGAGGCACTGTCCAAGAAGCTCAAGCGCGTGATCGCATCGACCCGGGGCATCACGGCGGCGGACGGCGCCGAGCGGACCGCCGCGTGAGCGGCGGCACCGACGTACGGGAACAGGCACGGGAGGCGAGGACCATGGGTAACGGGGCGCTCGACGGCGCGGTGATCGCGGTGGCCGGAGCGGGGGGACCCGCGGGGCGGGCCGCCTTGCTGCGCCTCGCCGAGGCGGGGGCGGTCGTGGTCGGCGCGGACAACGACCCGGAGCGGCTGGCGGAGGCCGTGGACGCGGCCCGCTACGCGCACGGCGGGGCGACGGTCGTCGGCGAGACCGTCGACCTGCTCGACCTCGACTCCAGCCGCGCGTGGGCCGCACGTATCGAGGAGGACTTCGGCCGGGTCGACGGCCTGGTCCACCTGGTCGGCGGCTGGCGCGGCAGCCAGACCTTCACCAAGACCAACCTGGACGACTGGGACCTGCTGGAACTGCTGCTGATCCGCACCGTGCAGCACACCTCCCTCGCCTTCCACGAGGCCCTCCAGCGCAGCGACCGCGGGCGCTACGTGCTGATCAGCGCCGCCGGCGCCAGCAAGCCCACCGCCGGGAACGCGGCCTACTCCGCCGCCAAGGCCGCCGCAGAGGCGTGGACGCTGGCCATGGGCGACTACTTCCGCAAGGCGGGGGGCGACCAGGGGCCGACGTCGGCGGCTGCGATCCTGGTGGTGAAGGCGTTGGTGCACGACGCGATGCGCGCCGAGCGCCCCAACGCGAAGTTCGCGGGCTTCACGGACGTCCGGGACCTGGCCGAGGCCGTCGCCGGGGTCTGGGAGAAGCCCGCCGCGGAAGTGAACGGAAGACGTCTGTGGCTGACCGAGGAGCGGTGAACCCCCCGAAGACCGACGCGCGACGCCATCACGACCCCGAGGTCCGCGGTTTCGCCAGCGACAACTACGCCGGCGCCCACCCGGAGGTGCTCGCCGCCGTGGCCCTGGCCAACGGCGGGCACCAGGTCGCCTACGGCGAGGACGCGTACACCGAGAACCTCCAGCGCGTCATACGCGGCCACTTCGGGGCGAGTGCGCAGGCGTACCCGGTCTTCAACGGCACCGGCGCCAACGTCGTCGCGCTCCAGGCGGTCACCGACCGCTGGGGCGCGGTGATCTGCGCCGAGAGCGCGCACATCCACGTCGACGAGGGCGGCGCCCCCGAGCGCATGGGCGGCCTCAAGCTGCTCACCGTGCCCACGCCCGACGGCAAGCTCACCCCCGAGCTGATCGACCGACAGGCGTACGGCTGGGACGACGAGCACCGTGCCATGCCGCAGGTCGTCTCGATCACCCAGAGCACCGAGCTGGGCACCCTCTACACGCCCGGCGAGATCCGCGCCATCTGCGAGCACGCCCACGCGCGCGGGATGCGCGTGCACCTGGACGGCTCGCGGATCGCCAACGCCGCCGCCGCGCTGGACGTCCCCATGCGGACCTTCACCAACGCGGTCGGCGTCGACCTGCTCTCCCTGGGCGGCACCAAGAACGGCGCGCTGTTCGGCGAGGCGGTCGTGGTGCTCGACCCGGACGCCGTGCGCCACATGCGGCACCTGCGCAAGCTCTCCATGCAGCTCGCCTCCAAGATGCGCTTCGTCTCCGTCCAACTGGAGGCCCTGCTCGCCAAGGACCTGTGGCTGCGCAACGCCCGCCATGCCAACGAGATGGCCCAGCGGCTCGCCGAGGGCGTGCGCGCCGTGCACGGCGTGGAGATCCTCCACCCGGTGCAGGCCAACGCGGTCTTCGCCCGGCTCCCGCACGAGGTGAGCCGGCGCCTCCAGGAGCGGTTCCGCTTCTACTTCTGGGACGAGACCGCCGGCGACGTGCGCTGGATGTGCGCCTTCGACACCACCGAGGACGACGTCGACGCCTTCGTCGCGGCCCTCAAGGAGGAGATGGCCCGCCAGTAGCGGCGACCGCCGCTGAGACGCATAGCGCTGCATAAGTATGCGATGGCCTGGAAAGTAATTGACTGCCGGGTGGTCGCGTACCTATGCTCCGCGGGCATGGAGCTGATCCAGAAGGACCCCGACCTGTCCGCGTACCTCGCCGCCGACGAGGCGATCGACCACGACCACCCCCGGGTGCGGGAGGTCGCGGAACGCCTCGCCAAGGAGGCGGAGGACTCGTATGACTATGCGCGGCGGGCCTTCGAGTCGGTCCGCGACACCATCCCCCACTCCCAGGACTCGGGGGACCCGCGCGTCACCTGGCGGGCCTCCGACGTGCTGGAGCGGCGTACCGGCATCTGCTACGCCAAGGCCCACGCCCTGGCCGCCCTGCTGCGCGCCGAGGACATCCCGGCGGCCCTGTGCTACCAGCGGCTCGACGTGGTGCACGGGCTGGTCGCCGTACGGTTCGACGGGGCGTGGCACCGGCAGGACCCGCGCGGCAACAAACCGGGCGTGGACGCCCGCTTCTCCCTCGGACACGAGCGCCTCGCCTTCACGCCCGACCGGGAGGCCGGCGAGGCCGACTACCCCGAGCTGTACGCCGCGCCGCACCCGGCGGTCCTGGCCGCCCTGAAGGCGGCCGACGACCGCGCGCACCTGTGGGCGACCCTGCCGACCGCCCTGTGACACGCCGACGCGGGCCCCGGCGGAGCTGCTGCCGGGGCCCGTGCGTCGACGAGGTGCGTGCCGGACCCCGCGACCCGCGGCGAGATCCGGAGGAAGGGCCTTACGCCAGGCGCAGTTGCTCGGGGGTCGGCGCGGTGCCGCCGAGGTGGGCCGGCATCCACCAGGTGTCGTCCGCGTTCCTCGGACGCACCGGGTAGGCGCGCTGAGCGGCCTCCAGCAGTTCCTGGACCCGCTCGCGCAGCCGCCGGGTGAGGGCGCCCGCGTACTGCTCGCGGGAAGCCTCCAGCGCCTCGCCCACGCGGATGGTGACGGGGATGTGGCTGCGCTTGAAGTTGCGCGGGTGCCCCTTGGTCCACAGCCGCTGCGTACCCCACACCGCCATGGGCACCAGCGGCACGCCCGCCTCCTGGGCCAGGCGCGCGGCGCCCGACTTGAAGCTCTTCAGCGTGAACGACTCGGAGATCGTCGCCTCCGGGAAGACCCCGATGATCTCGCCGGAGCGCAGCGAGTCCAGCGCGTGCGCGTACGCCGCCTCGCCGTTCTTGCGGTCGACCGGGATGTGCTTCATCCCGCGCATCAGCGGACCGGAGACCCGGTGCCGGAAGACCGACTCCTTCGCCATGAAGCGGACCAGCCGCTTCTGCGGCAGCGCCGCCAGGCCGTTGAAGATGAAGTCCAGGTAGCTGATGTGGTTGCTCACCAGCACGGCGCCGCCCGAGCGCGGGATGTTCTCCGACCCCCGGCAGTCGATCTTGAGGTCCCACACCTTGAACATGGTGCGGGCGAGACCGATGACCGGGCGGTAGACGAGTTCTGCCATGGGCGGGTCGGACCCTTCCGTGTCAGCCTGGGAAGGGGTCTCCCAGCCGAAAGTTACGCAGCCGTAGGTTTACGGCTTGTCGCCGATCGTGCCCCAAGAACGGCCGCGGAACCAGCCCCGGTGCCCGCTCACGGCGAGATACTCATCACGTCCACCGGGCCTCGGATGGCCGGAAGTCGACGGTGAGCCGGGAATCTTCGACGGCGCCCCCGCGCTGCACCTGGCGGACGGGAGAACACGCGGCACGCGCCCCCGAAGCGCCGCCGCGTCGGAAGAGTGAGGTGCAGGGGTGTCGGGACGGGACGACGGCAGACGGCTCGGCCCGGCCGAACTCGGCGCGGGCCTCGGTACCCGCGCCACGCTCGTGCAGTTCTCCAGCGCCTTCTGCGCCCCGTGCCGGGCCACGCGGCGGGTCCTCGCGGACGTCGCCGCCCTGGTCCCCGGCGTCGCCCACGTCGAGATCGACGCCGAATCCCGCCTGGAGCTGGTGCGCGCCTGGGACGTGCTCCGGACGCCGACCGTGCTGGTCCTGGACGCCGACGGCCGGGTCGTCCGGCGCGCGGCCGGGCTGCCCCGCAAGGCGGACGTCATCGCCGCCCTGGGCGAGGCCCTCTGATGTCACCGCGCATGGCGGGGAACCCCGGCCGGCCGCGTCGCCGGACCCCGGCTCCCGCCTTCTGCGGAGCCGTCGGGTTCCGGTTACGCTGCGTTGCGAAGGTCACAGTTCAAAGCGCTTGCTCAGCGGGAATGAACTGAGTGTACTGACGAGTAATATTTCGGTGGGGGCGCGGGCCGCCCCGACCGGGAACGGCCGCTTGGGGCGCCTATGCTGCCTGCAAGCAGGCAGCACTGAAATGACGATGCAGTAGGAGAGCCGGCGTGAGCTTGAGGATCGTTGTCACCGTGAAGTACGTGCCCGACGCCACTGGCGACCGGGGCTTCGCCGATGACCTGACCGTCGACCGTGACGATGTGGACGGTCTGCTCTCCGAGCTGGACGAGTACGCGGTCGAGCAGGCTCTCCAGATCTCGGAGAACTCCGACGACGACGTGGAGATCACCGTGTTGACGGTGGGTCCGGAGGACGCGAAGGACGCGTTGCGCAAGGCGTTGTCGATGGGTGCGGACAAGGCGATCCACGTCGAGGACGACGATCTGCACGGTACGGACGCGATGGGGACGTCGCTGGTGCTGGCGAAGGCGGTGGAGAAGGCGGGTTACGACCTGGTGATCTCCGGTATGGCCTCCACCGACGGTGTGATGGGCGTCGTACCTGCGCTGGTGGCCGAGCGTCTGGGCGTGCCGCAGGTGACGCTGCTGTCCGAGGTGTCGGTCGAGGACGGCACGGTCAGGGGCCGCCGGGACGGGGACGCGGCCTCGGAGCGGCTGGAGGCTTCCCTGCCGGCGGTGGTGTCGGTGACCGACCAGTCGGGTGAGGCCCGGTACCCGTCGTTCAAGGGGATCATGGCGGCGAAGAAGAAGCCGGTTCAGTCCTGGGACCTGTCCGATCTGGACCTGGACGGGGACGAGGTCGGCCTGGCGGGCGCCTACACGGCTGTCGAGTCGGCGCAGGAGCGTCCGGCGCGGACGGCGGGCACGGTCGTCAAGGACGAGGGCGAGGGCGGCAGGCAGCTCGCCGAGTTCCTCGCGGGCCAGAAGTTCGTCTGAGTCACCCCCCTTGTCCGGTCCGTCGACCGTTCCTCACATTCCGCTAGCAGGAGAGAAGAAGTCCCATGGCTGAAGTCCTCGTCTACGTCGACCACGTGGACGGTGCCGTCCGCAAGCCCACCCTGGAGCTGCTGACGCTGGCCCGCCGGATCGGTGACCCGGTCGCGGTCGCGCTGGGCAGCGGTGCCGCCGACACCGCCGCCGCCCTGGCCGGGCACGGCGCGGTGAAGGTCCTGACCCACGACGCCCCCGAGTACGCCGACTACCTCGTGGTCCCGAAGGTCGACGCCCTCCAGGCCGCCCACGCCCGGGTGTCCCCGGCCGCCGTGCTGGTGCCGTCGTCCGCGGAGGGCAAGGAGATCGCCGCCCGCCTCGCGCTGCGCATCGGTTCCGGGATCATCACCGACGCCATCGACCTGGAGGCGGGTGAGGAGGGTCCGGTGGCGACGCAGTCGGTGTTCGCGGCCGCGTTCACGACCAAGTCCCGTGTCTCCAGGGGTACCCCGGTCATCACCGTCAAGCCGAACAGTGTCGCCGTGGAGCAGGCCGAGGGTGCGGGTGCGGTGGAGGCGCTGGAGGTGTCCTTCTCCGCGCAGGCCACGGGGACGAAGGTGACGTCGCGGACGCCGCGTGAGTCGACGGGGCGTCCGGAGCTGACCGAGGCCGCGATCGTGGTCTCCGGCGGCCGTGGTGTCAACGGCGCGGAGAACTTCGCGGTGATCGAGGCGCTGGCCGACTCCCTCGGCGCGGCGGTGGGTGCCTCGCGGGCGGCGGTGGACGCGGGCTGGTACCCGCACACCCAGCAGGTCGGCCAGACCGGCAAGTCCGTCTCGCCCCAGCTCTACATCGCCGCCGGCATCTCCGGCGCCATCCAGCACCGCGCGGGGATGCAGACCTCCAAGACGATCGTGGCCGTCAACAAGGACGCCGAGGCCCCGATCTTCGAACTCGTCGACTACGGCGTCGTCGGCGACCTCTTCGACGTCGTCCCGCAGCTCACCGAGGAGATCAGGACCCGCAAGGGCTGAGCGCCTCTCCGGCTCCGCCCCGAGGCCCCCGCGACCGCTTCCCTGGTCACGGGGGCCTCGGCGTCGCCGCGGGCGGGGCGTCGACCCGGAGGGAGGCCGGCGGCAGCGGGGGCCGCGGGGGCCCCACCGGCACCGGTCAGCCGGCCGGCGGCAGTTCGCCGGAGCCGCGGGTGATCAGCCGGGTCGGCAGCACGATCCGCTCGGGCGTGAGCAGCGTGCCGTCGAGCTGGCGGAACAGCCGCTCGGCCGCGGTACGGCCGAGGGCCGCCGCGTCCTGCGCGACCACGGTGACGCCCGGCTGGAGCAGGTCGGCCAGTTCGATGTCGTCGAAACCGACCAGCGCGACCGGGCGGGTGTGCCCGGCCAGGACCCGGATCACGGTGACCGTCACCCGGTTGTTGCCCGCGAAGACCGCCGTCACGGGCTCCGGCCCGGTGAGCATCTCCTCGGCGGCCCGGCGCACCCGTTCGGGGTCGGTGACGCCCAGCGACATCCAGGAGTCCTCGACGGTTATCTCCGCGTCCTCCATCGCCGCCCGGTAGCCGCGCAGCCGCTCGGCGGCGGTGTGGATGCGGGGCATGTCGCCGATGAAGCCGATCCTGCGGTGGCCGTGCGCGATGAGGTGGGCCACGCCGTCGCGGGCGCCGCCGAAGTTGTCGGACACCACCACGTCCGCGTCGATGTGCCCCGCCGGGCGGTCCACGAACACCGTGGCCACCCCGGCCTTCACCTCGGGCTCCAGGTACCGGTGGTCGTCCCCGGCCGGGATCACCACCAGCCCGTCCACCCGCCGGGCGCAGAGCGCGAGCACCAACTCCTGTTCCCGCTCGGGGTCCTCCGCGCTGGACCCGTTGATCAGCAGGGCGCCGTGGGCGCGGGCCACCTCCTCCACGGCGCGGCTGAGCGGTCCGTAGAAGGGGTCGGCCAGGTCCTCCAGGACCAGTCCGATGCTGGCGGTGCGGCCCTTGCGCAGGACGCGCGCGCTGTCGTTGCGGCGGAAGCCGAGCGCTTCGATGGCCTCCTGGACCCGCCGTTCGGTCTCCGGGGTGACGCCGGGTTCCTCGTTGACCACCCGGGAGACGGTCTTGAGGCCCACCCCGGCACGGGCGGCGACGTCCTTCATGGTCGGGCGGCTGCCGTATCGGGTGCCGGGAAGGCGGTCCGCGCCACGGTGCGTGGCGGGTGAGGTGCGGTGTGCTGTCCTGTCGTCCACGGGTCTGCATCGGCTCCTGTCGTCCACCAGGATGCGGCGGTCATGCGTTTGTATGAGGATGTGGCGTCGAGCATAGAGCCTGGACAACGTTGTCAGATGCGGGAGACACTGTCCCCCGCACCTTCGGTCCGTCCCCCACCACCGGACCGGTCGCTGTTCGCGCTCGTGTTCCTCATATTCCTATTCGGTCGACGGGGAGATCCGACTCTGATGCACACCGATCTCGTGGCAGCGCTGGACATCGGCGGGACCAAGATCGCCGGGGCGCTGGTGGACGGCCACGGCCGGATACGGACGCGCGCCCAGCGCGCCACGCCCGCCCAGGAGGACGGCGAGACCGTGATGCGGGCGGTCGAGTCGGTGCTCGCGGAGCTGAGCGCGTCCCCGCTGTGGGACACCGCCTCGGCCGTGGGCATCGGCAGCGCGGGCCCCGTGGACGCCTCCGCGGGCACGGTCAGCCCGGTCAACGTGCCCGGCTGGCGCGACTACCCCCTGGTCCGGCGGGTCCGGGCCGCCACCGGGGGACTGCCCGTGGAGCTGATCGGCGACGGTGTGGCCATCACGGCCGCCGAACACTGGCAGGGCGCCGCCCGGGGGCACGACAACGCCCTGTGCATGGTGGTCTCCACGGGCGTCGGTGGCGGACTGGTCCTCAACGGCCGGCTCCACCCCGGCCCCACGGGCAACGCCGGCCACATCGGGCACATCAGCGTGGACCTGGACGGCGACCCCTGCCCCTGCGGGGCGCGCGGGTGCGTCGAGCGCATGGCGAGCGGGCCCAACATCGCCCGGCGGGCCCTCGACGACGGCTGGCTCCCGGGTCCGGACGGGGACGTCTCCGCCGCCGCCGTGGCCGACGCCGCCCGCCGGGGCGACCCCGCCGCCCTCGCCTCCTTCGCGCGGGCCGCGCAGGCGCTGGCCGCCGGCATCGCCGCCACCGCGACCCTGGTCGAGGTCGACATCGCCGTGGTCGGCGGGGGCGTGAGCCGGGCCGGCGAGGTGCTGTTCGCCCCGCTGCGCGAGGCCCTGACCCGGTACGCCACCCTCTCCTTCGTGCAGCGCCTGGCCGTCGTGCCCGCCCTGATGGGCACCGACGCGGGGCTGGTCGGCGCCGCGTCGGCCGCGCTCAGCCGGACGGCCGGCGTGACCGACGCGGGCGTCTGAGGCGGCCGGGACCCCACGGCGGGGCCCCGGCGTGGGTGGTTGGGCGTGTCGGCGTGGCCCCGGGTGGGTGCTTCGGCGTGTCGTCGCGGCATCGGGGTGTGAGGTCCGGCGTGTCGGCGGAGCCCCCGGGCGGGCAGCCGGCGTGTCGGCCGGGCCCCGGCGTGGGCGGGTCAGCACGTCAGCCGGGCCTCGGCCCAGTCGGCGTGGTCGGAGTCGATGCCGTCGCCGCCGTCGGTGACGACGAGCCGCACCACCTCGGCGCCGGTGACGTCGGCGGTGAGCCGCTGGGCCGGCATCGCGTTGGTCAGGACGCCGGTGGAGGCCACCTCCCTGTCGTCCGCCCAGAGGTGGAAGGCGACGGTCCCGGCGTCGCCCTTCTCGTCGTCCAGGCCGACCAGGGCGGTGACCTTCTCGCAGGCGCCGCCCGTGTAGTAGGCGACACGGCTCTCCGCGTGGACGCCGAGCCCGGTGCGGTACACCACGCCGCCGATGGTGAGCGGGTTGCCGTCGCCGGCGGCGCTCTCGCCGTTGCTGGTGTCGCGTTCGACGGGGCCCCAGCCGTTGGCGGCCGACAGCCAGGGCAGGGAGCCGAGTTCGGAGGTGCCCGGGGGCGGTGCCGTCACCACGGACGCGGTCAGCGCCAGCACGGTCTCGGCGCGGGCCCCGGGCGGGCCGTACCGCACCCTGACGGTGAGGTCGTAGGGGCCGGTGGGCGTGGACCGGGGCGGGGTGAGCGTCCAGGCAGTGCGCAGGGTCCGGCCGGCGGGCAGGGCCGGCGTGACCGACGCTCCGGTGGCCCGTATCCGCCAGCCGGCGGGCCCGTCCAGGGTCACCGAGACCTGCCGGGCCGCGGTGTTGCCCAGGTCGGTGACGGTGGTGGTCAACGTGGCGGGGGCGCCCGCCTCGACGAGTGCGCTCCCCTCCAGTCCGAGGGCGACGGCGGGCGGGTACTGCGCCCAGCCGGAGCCGGCGGCGACCCTCAGCAGGACGGTGCCGTGGGCCGGGACGGTGGCCGAGAGGCCGCCCGCGGTGTGGGTGGTGCGGTGCTGCCACAGGTCCCGCACGGTGTAGCCGCCCGCCTTGGGCAGGCCGACGGCGCCCGCGTCGGTGGTGATCCGCTGCGGTGCGTCGGACTCGTTGAAGAGCGCCACCGCCCGGCTGCCGTCCCGCATCTCCTTGGCGACGACCCACCGGCCGCCCTCGGAGGAGACCACCCGGCCCTGCCGGCCCAGGGGGTCCTGGTCGACGGCGACGACCTCCCGGTTGCCGAGGATCTCGAAGGTCTCCGGGGTCGCGGTGCGCAGGTCGGTGCCGATCAGCAGGGGAGCGGCCATGACCGCCCACATGGAGAAGTGGGTGCGGTACTCGGTGCCGGTCATGCCGCCGTTGCCGACCTCCAGCATGTCCGGGTCGTTCCAGTGGCCGGGCCCGGCGTGGCGGTCCAGGGGGAGGTTCTGTTTCAGGATCGACAGCATGGAGCCCCAGTCGTCGCTGATGTCGCCGGTGGTGCGCCACAGGTGCCCGACGTCCTCCGCCCACTTCCAGGGCTCGTTCTCGCCCCATTCGCAGATGCTGTAGACGATGGGCCGTCCGGTGGCGGCCAGGGCGTCGCGCATGGTGGTGTATCGCCGGACGGCGTCCACGCCCTCGTTGTGGCAGTTGTCGTACTTGAGGTAGTCCACGCCCCAGTCGGCGAACTGCCGGGCGTCGCCGTACTCGTGGCCCAGGGCGCCGGGGAAGCCGGCGTCGTTGCAGGTCTTGGTGCCCGCGCTGGTGTAGATGCCGAGTTTGAGGCCCTTGGCGTGCACGTAGTCGGCGAGTGCCCCGATGCCGTCGGGGAAGCGCGCGGGGTCCGGCACCAGCCTGCCGTCGGCGTCCCGCCGGGGCAGCGCCCAGCAGTCGTCGAGGTTGACGTACTCGTACCCGGCGTCCTTGAGGCCCTTGTCGACGATGAGGTCCGCGACGCCCTTCACCATCGCCGCGTCGAACTCGGCGCGGCAGTGGGTGGAGTTCCAGTTGTTGAAGCCCATCGGCGGGGTGAGGGCGAGTCCGTCGCCGGGTGGCGCGGCGGGTTTCCCGGGGGCGGCGGGCGCGGCCAGGGCGGGCGCGGCGAGCCCGGCGGCGCACAGCACGCCCGCGAGGAGCGCCCCGGCCAGGCGGGCGCGGGGCCGGTGGGGGGAAGGGCGGTATGTCATCACGTTCCTCCGATTCCGCGGCGGGTGGAACGGCAGGAGCCCGCACGGGCCGACATGGTCACGTCAGTCCGTGTGGGTGTTTACGTTAGGACGTGTAGGACTGTGTTGGAAGAGGGTGGGTGTTGGGGATTTTCGGCCGTCCGGGCGGTCGCTCGCGGGGGCACCCGTGACCCCGGGGGCGCCCCGCAGTTGATCCCGGCATGAAGAAGCGCAGCATGCTCGCCATCGCCTCCCTCGCCACCGGCTTCGTCGTCGCGGCCATCACCCCGTCGCACGCGGCCCCCGGCCAACTCCCGCTCTCCCTCGACGTCGAGGACACCCTCAGCACCGTCGAGCAGACCGTGGCGACCGACAGCCTTACCCTGGACGAGAACACCCTCGGGCAGCTCGGCGGCTGACCCGCACCACCCGTGGCCGCGGCGCCGGTGCCCCTCGTCCGGGGGCGCCGGCGCCGTTGTCACAGGTACTCAACTGCACCTGGTTTCCGTGGCAGGGTGAAACGGGCAAGCCACAGGGGGCCAACAGCAGAGGGGGAACCGTGATCGTCTGGATCAACGGTGCGTTCGGTGCGGGAAAGACGACGACCGCACGGGAACTGATCGACCTGATCCCGCACAGCACGCTCTTCGACCCCGAGGTGATCGGCGGGGCGCTCACGCACCTGCTGCCGCCCAAGCGCCTCGCCGAGGTGGGCGACTTCCAGGACCTCCCGGTCTGGCGCCGTCTCGTGATCGACACGGCGGCCGCGATGCTCGCGGAGTTCGGCGGGACCCTCGTGGTCCCCATGACCCTGCTGCGGCAGGAGTACCGCGACGAGATCTTCGGCGGCCTCGCCGCCCGCCGCATAGCGGTCCGGCATGTGCTCCTGGCCCCGGCGGAAACGATCCTGCGGGAGCGGATCGCCCGCCGGGAGGTCCCCCCGGACCCGCCCGAGGCGGAGCTGAGCGTCCGTCAGTGGTCCTACGACCACATCGAGCCCTACCGGGCGGCCCTCGCCTCCTGGCTCACCGCCGACGCCCATCCCGTCGACACCGGCGGCCTCACCCCGTACGAGGCGGCCGTGCGCATCGCGGACGCGGTCGGCGCCGGGACGGTGCCCGCCTGCGACATCGTGCAGACGCCCGAGCCGACCGCCGAGACCGTCGCCGCCGGTGTCCTCCTCTTCGACGAGCACGACCGGGTCCTCCTGGTCGACCCGACGTACAAGCCCGGCTGGGAGTTCCCCGGCGGTGTCGTGGAACCGGGCGAGGCGCCCGCCCGCGCCGGGATGCGCGAGGTCGCCGAGGAGACCGGCATCCGCCTCGACGACGTGCCCGCCCTGCTGGTCGTCGACTGGGAGCCGCCCCGGCCGCCCGGCTACGGCGGTCTGCGCCTGCTCTTCGACGGCGGCCGGCTCGGTGCCGCCCAGGCCGACGGCGTACTGCTGCCGGGGCCCGAACTGCGCGACTGGCGCTTCGTCACCGAGGACGAGGCCGCCGGCCTGCTGCCCCCGGTGCGCTACGAGCGCCTGCGCTGGGCCCTGCGCGCCCGCGAGCGCGGCGCCGCGCTGTACCTGGAGTCCGGGGTCCCCGTCGGCTGACCCCGCCCCCGCGCGGCCCGCCGGCCGCGACGGCGGTGGCCCCGCGCCGCCGAGGGGCGGGGCGGGGCCACCGTACGCGGGCCGCGACGGGCTCAGCCGGCCGCGTAGTTGCGCAGGAAGAGCGCCTCCGCCACCGACAGCCGCTCCAGCTCGTCGGGGCTGACGCTCTCGTCGACGGCGTGGATCTGCGCCTCCGGCTCGCTCAGGCCGATCAGCAGGATCTCGGCCCGCGGGTACAGCGAGGCGAGGGTGTTGCAGAGCGGGATCGAGCCGCCCTGGCCGGCGTACTGCATCTCCTCGCCCGGGTATGCCACGGCCATCGCCTCCGCCATGGCCTTGTACGCCGGGCTGCTGGTGTCGGCGCGAAACGCCTGGCCCTGGCCGACCTGTTCGACCTCCACCCGCGCGCCCCACGGCGTGTGCGCCTCCAGGTGCGCCCGGAGCAGTCCGGTGGCCTCCACGGCGTCCACGCCCGGCGGCACCCGCAGGCTCACCAGCGCGCGGGCGCCCGCCTGCACCGAGGGGGTCGCGCCCACCACCGGCGGGCAGTCGATGCCGAGCACCGTGACGGCCGGCCGCGCCCAGATCCGGTCGGCGACCGTGCCCGAGCCGATCAGGCCCACGCCGTCGAGCACCCGGGCGTCCTTGCGGAACTGCTCCTCGTCGTACTGGAGTCCGTCCCAGTGGCTGTCCCCGGCGAGTCCGTCGACGGTCGTGGAGCCGTCCTCGGCGCGCAGCGAGTCCAGTAGGCGGATCAGCGCGGCCAGCGCGTCCGGGGCGGCGCCGCCGAACTGGCCGGAGTGCAGGTTGCCTTCGAGGGTGTCGACGCGCACCCGGACCAGGGTCATGCCGCGCAGCGTGGTGGTGACCGTGGGCAGCCCGACCCGGAAGTTGCCCGCGTCGCCGATGACGATGGTGTCGGCCTCCAGCAGCTCCGGGTGCTGCTCGGCGTACCGCTCCAGACCGCCCGTGCCCTGCTCCTCGGAGCCCTCGGCGATCACCTTGACGTGCACCGGCACGCCGCCGTTCGCCTTGAGGGCGCGCAGCGCGAGCAGGTGCATGAGCACCCCGCCCTTACAGTCGGCGGCCCCGCGCCCGTACCAGCGGCCGTCGCGCTCGGTCAGCTCGAAGGGCGGCGAGGTCCAGGCGGCCTCGTCCAGCGGGGGCTGCACGTCGTAGTGGGCGTACAGGAGGACGGTGCGCGCGCCCTCGGGGCCGGGCAGGTGGCCGTAGACCGACTGGGTGCCGTCCGGTGTGTCGAGCAGGGCCACGTCCTGGAAGCCCTCCGCGCGCAGCGCGTCGGCGACCCAGCCGGCGGCGGCCTCGCTCTCCTCGCGCGGGAACTGGTCGAAGTCCGCCACCGACTTGAAGGCCACCAGGGCGGTGAGCTCCTCCTTCGCCCTGGGCATCAGCGAGGCGACGGTCTCGGCGACCGGGTTCGACGACATGGGCACGCTCCCTGTAGGTGCGACGTTGTACCGATGGGGTGGTGCGACCGGGTGCGGTCGCGTCCGCGCCGATCCTCCCACAGCGGCCTGCGACGATGCCCGCCGTAGGATGCGGGGGTCAAGTGCGGCAGACGTTGTGGATCGGAGCAGTAGACCATCGTGAGCAGCGAGAACTCTTCGGCGGACGACGAGCGTCGGGTCTGGGACGTCGTCGTGGTGGGCGCGGGACCGGCAGGGGCCTCGGCCGCCTACGCGGCGGCGGTCGCGGGACGGCGCGTGCTGGTGCTGGAGAAGGCCGAGCTGCCCCGCTACAAGACGTGCGGCGGCGGCATCATCGGCCCCTCGCGCGACACCCTGCCCCCCGGCTTCGAGCTGCCCTTCCGCGACCGCGTGCACGCGGTGACCTTCTCGCACAACGGCCGCTTCACCCGCACCCGCCGCTCCCGGCAGATGCTGTTCGGACTGGTCAACCGTCCGGAGTTCGACCAACTGCTGGTGGAGCACGCGCAGAAGGCCGGCGCCGAGCTGCGTACCGGGGTCACGGTGACGCGGGTCGAGCAGCACGGGTCGGCGGTGCCGGACCGGCGCACGGTCGCCGTGGTCCTCCAGGGCGGGGAGACGGTGCTCGCCCGCGCGGTCGTCGGCGCGGACGGCAGCGCGAGCCGGATAGGAGCCCACGTCGGGGTCAAGCTGGACCAGGTCGATCTGGGTCTGGAGTGGGAGATCCCGGTGCCGGAGACGGTCGCCGAGGACTGGCAGGGCCGCGTCCTCATCGACTGGGGGCCGATGCCGGGCAGTTACGGCTGGGTCTTCCCCAAGGGCGACACGCTGACGGTCGGCGTGATCTCGGCGCGCGGCGAGGGCGCGTCCACCAAGCGGTACCTGGAGGACTTCGTCGGCCGGCTGGGTCTGGCCGGCTTCGAACCGAGCGTCTCCTCGGGCCACTTGACCCGCTGCCGGGCCGACGACTCGCCGCTGTCGCGCGGCCGGGTGCTGGTGTGCGGGGACGCGGCCGGACTGCTGGAGCCGTGGACGCGCGAGGGCATCTCCTTCGCGCTGCGCTCCGGGCGGCTCGCGGGGGAGTGGGCGGTGCGGATCGCCGAGGCGCACGACGCGGTGGACGCCCGCAAGCAGGCCCTCAACTACGCCTTCGCCGTCAAGGCCGGGCTCGGTGTGGAGATGAGCGTCGGCAAGCGGATGCTGGCCATCTTCGCCCGTCGCCCCGGGTTGTTCCACGCGGCGCTGACCGGTTTCCGGCCCGCCTGGCGGGCGTTCAAGGACATCACGCAGGGCGGGACCACGCTGGGCGAGCTGATGCGCAGTCACCCCATGGCGCAGCGGGCGCTGGCCGCCATGGACCGGCGGCCCGCGGAGGCGGCGGAGGGCGAGGTCACTTCCCCCTGACCCGGATGCGGAAGACGGGGTGGTCGGGCGCGCAGGCGATGATCTCCTCGTCCGAGGAGCGGGCGGTGACGCCGCGGAAGTACGAGTCGACCTCCCAGCCCCAGCGCTCCAGGTAGGTCCGCAGGACGGGGAGCTTCTCCGCGTCGGGCAGCTCCTCGGCGGTGAACTTCCGCACCCGGCGTCCGACGCGCAGTTCCCCGCCGCCGGCCGCGCGCATGTTCCGCACCCACTGGGAGTGGCCTCGCGCGGAGACCAGGTACTGCCGGCCCTCGTAGGTGTGCGGGTTGACCGGGACGCGCTGGACGCGACCGCTGGTGCGGCCCCGTACGGACAGCTCGGCGGAGCCTGCCACGCTCACTCCGAGCCGGGCCAGCCGGCCGACCAGGCCGTTGAACCACGTGCTGATCCGGCCGCCCTTGAGGTAGTACGGCGATGACGTCATGGAGCACTCCTGACAGAGACACGGGTGAGGGGCGGAGGCAGGGGAGAGGCCCCCGTGGGAGAGCGCTGATCTCTTCTGTGAGCACTGCTCTCGTCCGGGTTCCAGTGTGCACGGTGACCGTGTCCCCGCGCAAGAGCGGTGCTCTCGTTTGTGTGCACCGCTCTGTTTCCGTGGAACACTGTCCCCATGAGCAGTACCGCACACGGCGCCCGAGCCCGCGCCCGGATCGAGGTCACCGCCGCCATCAAGGACGCGGCCCGCAGACAGCTCGCGGAGGAGGGTGCCGCCCGGCTCTCGCTGCGGGCGGTGGCCCGCGAACTCGGCCTGGCCTCCTCCGCCCTGTACCGCTACTTCCCGAGCCGCGACGAGCTGCTGACCGCCCTCATCATCGACGCCTACGACTCCCTCGGCGCCGCCGCCGAGGCGGCCCGCGACGCGGAGGCCGGCGCCCCGCCCGTCGCGCGCTGGGTCGCGGTGTGCGAGGCCGTCCGCCGCTGGGCGCTGGCGCACCCCCACGAGTGCGCCCTCATCTACGGATCGCCGGTGCCCGGCTACTCCGCCCCGCAGGACACCGTCCCCGCCGCCGCCCGGGTGGGCCGGGTCTTCTTCGCCCTCACCGCCGAGGCCCACCGGGACGGCGCCCTCGCCCGGTCGGACCTCCCCGCCGAGCTGGCGCCCGAGGCCGCGCGGATGGCCGCGGACCTCGCCCCCGACCTGCCTCCGGAGACGGTGACCGCGCTCGTCGCCGCCTGGGCCGAGCTGTTCGGGCTGGTCTGCTTCGAGGTGTTCGGACAGTTCCACCGGGTGGTGGAGGAGCGCGAGCCGTTCTTCCGCCACGCCGCCGAACGCCTCGCCCACGGGGTCGGCCTGCGCCGCTGACCGGCCGCCGCGCCCCGCGTACTCCCCAGGGAGTACGCGTGATCACCGCGCGCGGGGGACGCCGCCGGGCGGCACGGTGTCTAGCGTGGGGACATGGACGAGCAGCGCGAGCCCGCAGGCGGAGCGCCGCGGTGGCGGCCCGCGCCGCCGTGGGGCGGCCACCGGGACGACGGCACCCCCGCGCGCCGGTGGCCCTGGCCGAGCACGCTGCTGGTCACCGCGTTCGTGCTCGCCGGATCGCAGTTCGCCGCCCGCGCCCAGGAGGGTGAACGGGTCGCACTCGACCCCGCCGCCCGCGTACTGCTGCTGATCACCGGGCTCCTCCTGCTGTGGCGGCTGCGGCACCCGGCGGCCGTCGTCTGGGCCACGGCGGCCACCACCCTCGGCTACCTCGCCGCCGGTTACCCCTACGGCCCGGTGTTCCTCGCCTTCGCCGTGGCCTGTCTCGCCGCCGTCGTCGCCGGCCACCGCACGGCGGCCTGGTCCGCCGTGGCGGCCCTGTGGGCCGGACACCTGCTGCTCGCCCACTGGCTCTACCGATGGCTGCCGCCCGCGGGCGACTCCGCCGCCTCCTGGGGTACGGAACTGGCCACCGCCACCTGGGCGGTGGCGGTCGTCGCCCTGTCGGAGCTGGCCCGCGCCCGGCGCGAGCAGTGGGCGCGCGAACGGGCCGAGCGCGCCCAGGCCGCCCGGCGCCGCGCCGACGAGGAACGGCTGCGGATCGCCCGCGAACTCCACGACGTCCTCGCCCACAGCCTCTCCGTCATCCACGTACAGGCGGGCGTCGGCCTCGCCCTCCTCGACAGCGACCGCGAGCAGGCCCGGACCGCGCTGACCACCATCAAGGGACAGAGCAAGGAGGCGCTGGGCGAGGTGCGCCAGGTGCTCGACACCCTCCGGGCCCCCGGCGACGCCCCGCGCGCCCCGGCCCCGGGGCTGGACCGGCTGCCCGAGCTGGTGGAACAGGCCGCGAGCGCCGGCCTGACCGTCGAGGTCGAGGGCGAACCGCCCCGGCTGCCGCCCCACACCGGCGTCGCCGCCTTCCGCATCCTCCAGGAGGCCCTGACCAACGTCGTACGGCACTCGGGCTCCCGGCACGCGCGTGTCCGCTTCGCCCGCGAGGGCGGCGCCCTGAGCCTGCGCGTCGACGACGACGGGCCCGCGACCGGCACCGACGCCGGAGGCGGCGGCAACGGTCTGGCCGGCATGCGGGAGCGGGCGGCGGCCCTCGGCGGCACCGTCGAGGCGGGCCCCCGCCCCGACGGCGGCTTCCGGGTACGTGCGCTGCTGCCGCTCACCGCGAAGGAGGACGACCGGTGATCCGCGTACTGCTCGCCGACGACCAGTCGCTGGTCCGGGCCGGGTTCCGGGCCCTGCTCGACGCCCAGCCGGACATCGAGGTCGCGGGCGAGGCCGCGGACGGCGAGGAGGCGCTGCGGGTGCTCGGCGAGACGCCCGTGGACGTCGTCCTGATGGACATCCGCATGCCCCGCCTCGACGGTCTCGCCGCCACCCGCAGGATCACCGGGGACCCGGCGCTCGGCGCGGCGAAGGTGGTCATGCTCACCACCTTCGAACTCGACGAGTACGTCTTCGAGGCCATCCGCTCCGGCGCCTCCGGCTTCCTGGTCAAGGACACCGAGCCGGAGGAACTGCTGCGCGCCGTCCGGGCGGTGGTCGCCGGTGACGCGCTGCTGTCGCCCGGGGTGACCCGCCGCCTGATCGCCGAGTTCGCGGCCCGTTCCAAGGAGCCCGCCGCGGCCGACGCCCTGGCCCGTCTCACCGAACGGGAGCGGGAGGTGATGGCCCTCGTCGGCATCGGCCTGTCCAACGAGGAGATCGCCCGCCGCCTGGTCGTCAGCCCGCTCACCGCCAAGACCCACGTCAGCCGCACCATGGTGAAGCTCGGTGTCCGCGACCGCGCCCAACTCGTCGTCCTCGCCTACGAATCCGGCCTGGTACGGCCGGGCTGGCTCGGCTGATCCCGGCCGCTCAGCCGGCCGCCGCCCGGCGCGTGGCGAGGGCGATCACCACCGCCACCCCGGCCAGCGCCGCCACGCTGGTGAGCGCGGCCGGCAGCGAGAACCAGTCGGCCAGGAAACCGATCGCCGGCGGCCCGACCAGCATGCCGCCGTACCCGAGCGTGGACGCCACGGCGACGCCGCTGGGCCCGCCGAGCGCCCCCGCCCGCTCCACCGCGACCGGGAAGAGGTTGGCGAGCCCGAGGCCGGTGAGGGCGAAGCCGAACAGAGCGGGCCCGACGGACGGGCTGAGCGAGCCGAGCAGCATGCCGGCCACGGCCACCGAACCCCCGGCCACCACCGTGGGCGTCCGCCCCAGGCGCTCCAGCATCGTCGTGCCGGTGAGCCGGCCGGCGGCCATGGCGAGGGCGAAACACGAGTAGCCCGCCGCCGCCATACCGGGCGAGGCGTCGAGGTCCTGCGCCAGGTGCAGGGCACCCCAGTCCGCCATCGCCCCCTCCCCGTACGCCGTGCACAGGGCGATCAGGCCGAAGGTGACGACCAGGCGGCGCGTGCGGCGGTCGAGCCGGCGCGGGGCGGTGCCGGAGGCGGCCGGCGGCTCCGGCGGCACGGCGGGCTCGCAGCGCAGCAGGGTCCGCCCCGCGACCAGGGTGACCAGCAGGCCGATCACGGTCAGCCCGGCCAGGTGCCGCGTGGGCGACAGCGACCCGGCGACGAGACCGCCGAGGGCGGCGCCGACCAGCCCGCCCAGGCTGAAGGCGGCGTGGAAGCCGGGCATGAGGGGGCGTCGCACCACGGTCACCAGGTCGACGGCGGCGCTGTTGAAGGCCACGTTGATCCCGCCGTAGGCGCTGCCGAAGACCAGCAGGACGGCGCCGAGGGCGAGGGGGGAGTGGGTGAGCGGCGGCAGGGCGACGCTCAGGCAGAGCAGCACCGCGCACACGACGGTGACGGGATGGGTGCCGTAGCGGCGGCAGAGCCGGCCGGTCAGCGTCATGGTGACGACGGCCCCGGCCGACACGCCGAGCAGCGCGAGGCCCAGCGTGCCGGCGGAGGCGCCGGTCTGTTCCTTGATGGCGGGGATGCGGACCACCCAGCCGGCGAAGACGAAGCCGTCCAGGGCGAAGAAGGCGGTCAGGGCGATGCGGAGGCGGACGAGATGGTCGCGGGAACCCGGCACGACGGTGTGCGAACGGGTTTTGTTTATCAGCGGCACAAAGTCAGGCTAAGGGGGAGCCGCGGGCCGGGCAAGGGACGCGCTGCCTCGCCGTCCCCCTCCTGACCTCGGACGAGAGCACGGGAGGGACACGCGGGGACCCGGGGGGAGCACGGGCGCGCGCGGTGCGGGCGAGGCGGCCGGCGGAAAAACCGCTCGGCGACCCGCACCCGGTCGGCGATGCTGAGGGGATGGTGGAACGGGAGACCGCGGTGCGCGCCGTCACGGAGGAACTGGACCGCGCGTACCGGCAGGCGCGTGCGGCGGGCGCGGACCCGGAGCGCGGGGTCGTCACCCACGCCGTGGCGCACCCGCTGGTGTGGATCGTCCACGGGACCTCCGAGGCGCACGCCCGCACCGGCGACCCCCGCCGGATGCCGGTCGGCCACGGGCCGTACCTGGTCGACCGGACCGACGGCGGCCTGCACACCATCGGCGCCGTCGCCGCCGCGAGCGGCCGGTGGGAGGACGACCACCGGGCTCGCGTACGCGGGCTGCCCGTGCGCACCGCCGTGGACGACCTGCACGACGAGCTGCGCGCGTCGGCGGCCACGCGCGGGCGCGCGCACGCGGGGAGGCTGCTGCGGCACCGGGTGCCCGGCCTCTCCCCGGCCGAGACCGTCGCGTACGTCCACGCCCTGCACACCGGGGGCACGCCCGCCGCGCACCTCGTCGCCCGCGTGGCCGCCCACGTGGTGCCGGCGCCCGATCCGGTGCTCTCCGTCCGGACCGTGCGGCGGGGCTGACGTGCCCCCGGCGGGTCAGTCGCGGTGTGCGGCGATCAGCTCCCGGTACCAGTGGTAACTGTCCTTCGGCGTGCGCTCCAGGGTGTCGTAGTCGACGCGGACGATGCCGAAGCGCTTGCCGTAGCCGTGCGCCCACTCGAAGTTGTCCAGCAACGACCACACGTAGTAGCCCCGTACGTCCACGCCCGCGTCCATCGCGGCCCGCAGCGCGGTGAGGTGGTCGCGCAGGTAGGCGACGCGGTCGGTGTCGTGGACCGCGCCGTCGGCGGCCGGCACGTCGTCCTCCGCGGAACCGTTCTCCGTGATGTGGACCGGCGGCAGCGCGTCCCCGTAACGCTCCTTGAGGTCCACCAGGAGGTCGGTGAGGCCCTGGGGGACGACGGGCCAGTCCATGGCGGTGTGCCGGACGCCGGGCAGCCGCACCTCCGCGTAGCGGTTGTCCGTCGCCACCCGCCGCGCCGGGTCGGCCTCGCGGTGGGGGGCGTCGGCGACGACGATCGGGCGGTAGTAGTTGACGCCGAGGAAGTCCAGCGGACGGGAGATCAGCTCCAGGTCGCCGTCGTGCCGGAAGTCCGCGCCGGTGACCGCCTCGCCCCAGGTCTCCGCCTCCGTCCGCGGGTAGCGGCCCGCGAGGATCGGCTCGGTCCACACCAGGTTGTGCTGGGTGTCCGCGCGGGCCACGGCGGCGAGGTCGGCGGGGGAGTCGGTGGCGGGCAGGTTGCGGTCCAGGTTGAGCGTGATGCCCACCTCGCGCACCCCGGCCGCCCGCAGCGCCTCGACCGCCCGGCCGTGGCCGACGAGCAGGTGGTGGGCGGCGGCCAGCGCGCCACGCCCCTCGCGCGCGCCGGGCGCGTGGCGGCCCACCGAGTAGCCGAGGAAGGCGCTGCACCAGGGCTCGTTGAGGGTGATCCACCGCGGCACCCGGTCGCCCAGGTGCCCGGCGACGACGGCCGCGTACTCGGCGAACCGCTCCGCCGTCCGGCGCACCCGCCAGCCGCCCTGGTCCTCCAGGGCCTGCGGCAGGTCCCAGTGGTAGAGGGTGGCGGCCGGTTCGATGCCCGCCGCCAGCAACTCGTCCACCAGGCGCGAGTAGAAGTCCAGCCCCTTGGTGTTCACCGGGCCCGAACCGTCCGGCACGATCCGCGGCCAGGCCAGCGAGAAGCGGTACGAGTCCACGCCCAGGCGGCGCAGGAGCGCCACGTCCTCGGGGTAGCGGTGGTAGTGGTCGCAGGCCACGTCCCCGGTGTCGCCGCCCGTCACGCGGCCGGGCTCGTGGCTGTAGGTGTCCCAGATCGACGGGCCGCGACCGTCCTCCCGGGCGGCGCCCTCGATCTGGTAGGCGGCGGTCGCGGCGCCGAAGACGAACCCGGGCGGGAAGCCGGGGAGTTCACTCATGGTGTCGAGCCCATCTGTGAGTGCGGAGGCCAGGTGGTGAGCAGGTGGTGAAGCGCTTCGACAGGGGGAGTCCGGCCGCGTCGGACGGCGCGGCTCCCCGGGGCCGGACCGTCGGGTCCGGTGTGACGAGTCATACGTCACGCACCGGCCCGCGCGCCAGAGCGAGGCGCCGACGGGGCTCGATCCGGACGGGCGTCGATCCGCCCGCCGGCCGGGGCCGTACGCGATTCGCCCACCGCGTCGAAGCGCTTCACCAACGGTCACGGCGGCACGGCGGCAGGGCGGCAAGGCGAGGGGGCGGCGGGGCGGCGGGAAGGGTACGGACACGCCGTTCGGGTCGTCGTCCTCGGCCGTTCTCATGACGGCCCGCGCGTCGTCCTCACGCCGTCCCGGGGGCCGTCCCGCGCGCCGGGCGGAGCGGCGGGCCGCTCACGCGCCGGACGGCCCGCCGCTCCGCTCAGCCGACGATCGCGCCGAGGGCCGCCAGCAGCCGGTCCACGTCCTCCTCGCTGGTGTACGGCGCGAGCCCGACCCGTACGCCGCCCCCGTCGCCGAGGCCGAGCCGCCGCGACGCCTCCAGCGCGTAGAAGGAGCCGGCCGGCGCGTCCACGCCGTGCTCCGCCAGCCGCCGGTACACCTCGGCCGGGGCCAGGCCCTCGACGGTGAAGAGCAGCGTCGGCGTGCGCCGGGCGGCCCGCGAGTACACGGTGATCCCGCCCAGCTCCGCGAGCCCCCGCTCGATCCGCCCGCGAAGGGCGTCCTCGTACTCCTCCAGCGCCGTGAAGGCGGCGATCAGCCGCTGCCGCCGCCCGCCCCCGGCCCCCGGCGCCAGGTCCGCGAGGAAGTCGACCGCGGCACGGGCGCCCGCCAGCAACTCGTACGGCAGCGTGCCCAGTTCGAAGCGCTCGGGGACGGCGTCGCTGGACGGCAGCAGCTTGTCCGGGCGGAGCGTCTCCAGGAACTCCGGCCGCCCCGCCAGCACCCCGAGGTGCGGTCCGAGGAACTTGTACGGCGAGCACACCAGCGTGTCCGCGCCGAGCCCCGCCAGGTCGACGGCCGCGTGCGAGGCGTAGTGCACCGCGTCGACGTGCAGCAGCGCCCCCACCCCGTGCGTCAGGCGGGCGATGGCGGGCAGGTCGGGGCGGGTGCCGATGAGGTTGGAGGCGGCGGTCACCGCGACCAGCCGGGTGTGCAGGGAGAGCACCGCCTCGATGTGCCCCGGCTCCAGCTCCCCGGTGGCGGGGTCGAAGTCCGCCCGGCGCACGGTGGCCCCGGCCGCCTCGGCCGCCTGCACCCAGGGCCGGATGTTGGAGTCGTGGTCGAGGCGGGTGACGACCACCTCGTCGCCGGGGCCCCAGTCCTTGGCCAGCGTCCGCGACAGGTCGTAGGCGAGCTGGGTCGAACTGCGGCCGAAGACGATCCCGCGGGGTTCGACGCCGATCAGGTCGCCGAGGGCGGCGCGGGCCTCGGTGACGATGCGCTCCGCGTGGCGTTCGCCCTCGGTGACGGTGCCGCGGTTGGCCAGCGGGCCGGTCAGCGCCTCGGTGATCGCGTCGATGACGGGCTGCGGGGTCTGGGTGCCGCCGGGCGCGTCGAAGCGGGCGGTGCCGGACTTCAGGGCGGGGGTGCGCGCGCGGATCGCGGCGATGTCGAGGGCCATGTGCGCTCCAACCGAAAGCGGGGATTCCGGGCCTCATGATCGCAGCAGGACGGCGGGGTGAACAGGGACGGGAGGGGACGGATCAGGCGCCGGCCGGTGCCGTCCCCGTCTCCTTCTCCCGGCCGCCGGGGTGGCGGTGCCGCCAGATCCAGAAGACCGCCGTGGACAGCAGCGCCCACCCGCCCAGCACCAGGAAGGGGAAGGCGTGCTGGTGCCCCTGGAAGTACACCGCCGTGTGCTGGGCGTTGACCGACCCGCCCGGCGGCAGCCAGCGGCCGATCAGCCCCAGCGGCGACGGCAGCAGCGGCCAGGACACCGCGCCGCCCGATGACGGATTGCCCAGCAGCACCATCAGCCCCCAGGTCGGCAGCATCGCCCAGCGGCCGACGAGTGTGTTGAACATGGTGAACACCATGCCGCTGGTGAACAGGGTCAACGCGAGGATCAGCCACGACTCCGCGAACGGCAGATCGAGCGCGCCCAGCAGCCAGTCCACCGTCGCGGCGATGGCGAAGCCGCCGAGCAGCGCGTACGCCAGGGTGAACAGGATGCGCTCCAACGGCGTCAGCGTCCGGGCGTGCACGCTGAGCTGGATCGCCCCGACGAAGCCGATGATCACGGCGGCCAGGGAGATGTAGAAGATCGCCAGGCCCCGCGGGTCCCCCGGTTGCAGGGGGTTGATGTCCCGGACGGTGACCGCGACGCCGGTCTCGCGGCCCACGGCGGGGGCGGTGCCGCCCAGCACCTCGGCGACCGAGGCGCCGGACGCGCTGGACAGGTTCAGGACGACGGTCCGCCCGGCGTCGCGGACCTCGAAGATCGCGAAGACCTCCTGCTCCTCGACGGCGGCGCGTGCCCGCTCCACCGTCGGGTAGGGGTGGACCTTCACCGAGGCGTCGAGCGCCCGCTCCACCCCGTCCAGGAAGGCCCGGCCGCGCTCGTGCCGGTACGCGCCGACGACGGCCGTGGGGATCGAGCGCGGCGTCGGGTCCGCCATGGAGTAGGTGTACGACCCGGCGAACAGCCCGGCCGCCGCCGCGAGGATCAGCACCAGCACGGTGGCCGGCCACCACGGCGACGCGCGGAACGCCGACCACCGCTGCCCGTGCCGCGGCGGGGGGCCGGGACCGCCGGGGGAGGTGTGGGCCATATCCGGACGCTTTCGCAGACGGGACGTCAGGGTGGACCGGGGCGCGCGCCGGACACCCCGCTCCGCGCCGGAGCGCGGGGCGACCCTCAGACGTGGACGAGGGGGGTGTCCACCAGGTGCTCGGCCACGAACCACGCCTGGAGTTCGTTGGTGCGCACGACGTCCGAGACGAGGAGGTCGTTGGTGCCGTCGTCGCCGAGGTCCTGGGTGCGGGTCGCGGCGTCGTGGCAGTCGGCGAGGATCATCTCGTGCGCCTCCAGCAGCCGCGACAGCATCGCGGGCACCTCCTCCACGCCGTCCGGCGGGCGCGGCACGGTGGTGATCTCGGCGACGTGCCGGGGGTCGCCGACCGCGACGCCGCCGAGCGTCTGGACCCGCTCCGCGATGGTATCGATCAGTTCGAGCTGCTCCCCGGCGTGTTTGTCGAGCAGCAGGTGGAGCTGGTAGAAGGTCGCCCCGCGCATGAGCCAGTGATACTTCTTGTACAGGTCGTGCAGGATGCGGGTGTCCGCGAGGACCTTGTTGAGCCGCTGGCAGGAGTAGAGACGGGTCTCCATCGACAGCGCCACCGGGAACTGCTTGACGGTGCCGAACTCCTGGATGGTCCGGCCCTGCTGGTGCAGCCAGGGCTGGCTGCCGTCCGAGTGGGGGTGCGGGGCCGACGGCCTGGGGCTGTTCACGCCTGAACTCCTTCCGGAGAGGACAAGGGAGTGCGCCGGCGCGATACGACCGGCTCCGTCCCCCCTGCGACAGTCGACCAGCGGTGTGCCGGGCGCGCAAACGCTGGCACCCGGGCGGCGGGCCCGTGCTACGCCGGGCGGTGGGCCTCCGACGCGCCGGGCGTGCGGGGCCGGGCGCGCGCCGGTCCACGCGCCGGTCCGCGTCTCGTACGGGCCGGGGCCTCGGAGTCGGGCGACCTGTGAGGGTGGGGGCCGCGGGGGCCGCGGGGGCGGCGCGGGCCGCGCCGAGAGCGGGCCAGGATAGCCGTTCACGTCCTGGACACCACCGTGAGCGCGGAGTTGACGACCCGTTGGGGTGAGAGAGGTGTGAAGCGGTGGCCGGAACGCGCATCATCTTGTCATGCACCTGCGGCCCGAGGGGCGGGCCGCGGTCTCATGGAGGTATGGGATGCACCGAAGAGTCGCCACCGCGCTCGCCGCCTCGGCCCTGGCCCTGACCACCGTCGTCGCCTCGGCCGCCGTCGCCACCGCGGCTCCCGCCGACAAGGCGCAGGTCCTCTCGAACTGGACCCAGACCAGCGCGTCGAGCCACGACACCTGGGTCGCGGCGCGGGCCAACCAGGCCGCCTGGGGCGCGTACGAATTCGACTGGTCGACCGACTACTGCTCGTCCTCTCCGGACAACCCGTTCGGCTTCCCGTTCAGCACCTCCTGTGCGCGGCACGACTTCGGCTACCGCAACTACAAGGCCGCGGGCTCCTTCAGCGCCAACAAGAACCGCCTCGACAGCGCCTTCTACGAGGACCTCAAGCGCGTCTGCGCCCGCTACACCGGCGGCACCAAGACCACCTGCGACGGCACCGCGTGGACCTACTACCAGGCGGTGCGGGCCTTCGGCTGACACGCCCACCGTGACCGAGTGTCAGCGGGTACTCGTATGAGTACCCGCTGATACTTTTGCGCGCATGCACGCCCTCGATGTGCTCGCGGACCCTCCGCGCCGCCGCCTGCCCGGACCGCTCGCCGACGGCGAGCCCGCCCCGGAAGCTCCCGGTGCCCTCGTCCGCGGCGTGTCCGGGATATCCGGGACCGGGGTGGAGCGGACCTGAGCGCGCGGCACGACACCGGCTCCGCGGGGCGACCGGCGTGCGCCCGCCGTCGACGCCGGCCCGCCGGGGGAGGCCGACGCCCCCCGGCACCACCGCCGCCCCCGTACGCCCCGGCCCGAGGCCGTACGCCCCGACCCGCCGCCCTCGCCTCCCCCGTACCGGCCCGCGCACCCCCGCCGCGCGGCGCCCCCGAACCACCGAGGAGCACCCCGTGATCGACGTGACGCAGCAGATCGATTCCGTGAACCGCCAGGTCGGCACGCGCGTCCTGGAGGACGGCCGCGCCCACGTGGTCGGCGTCAGCCGTGTCTACGACGTCCCCCTGGAGGACCTCTGGGACGCGTGCAGCAACCCCGAACGCATCCCGCTCTGGTTCCTCCCGGTCACCGGCGAACTCCGTACCGGCGGGCGCTACCAGTTGGAGGGCAACGCCGGCGGCACCGTCCTGCGCTGCGAACCGCCCGCCGGCTTCTCCGCGACCTGGGAGTACGGCGAGGAGCTGAGCTGGATCGAGGTGCGGCTGACCCGCGAGGACGGCGGCGCCCGCTTCGTGCTGGAGCACACCGCCCACATCGAGGACGAACGGTGGACGGAGTACGGCCCCGGCGCGGTCGGCGTCGGCTGGGACCTGATGCTCGTCGGCCTGACGGTCCACCTGTCCACCGGCGCCGCCGTCGACCCCCGGGAGGCCATGCTCTGGTCCGCCTCCGAAGAGGGCCGGCGCTTCGTCACCGCCGGCAGCGACGCCTGGTACCGGGCCAACGTGGCGAGCGGCGCCGACCCGGAGGCGGCCCGCGCGGCGGCCGACCGGACCACCGCCTTCTACACGGGCGCCGACGACCCCGGCGGTTCCGCCGGATAGGCGGGCCCGGTCCCCGGAGGGGAAGGACGCCTGGGCGGGCACCGGCCCGGCCCCGCGCCCGCACGGCGTTGTCAGTGGGGTGTGCCACAGTCTTCGCATGCTGGAGATCGTGGTGAGAACGGAGAACGACGAGCGGCGCGTCGGCATGTCCGCCGAGGAGCTGACGGGTCTGGTCGCGCGCATCGGCGGCGCCGACGACCGGTTCCTGGTGCTCCAGCGGCTGCCCGATCTGCCGGACGTCTTCGCCCAGGTCTGGCACGCCTCGGGCGGCGACTACACGCTGGAGCACCGGGACGGGGCCGTCGACCGGCACTTCCAGACCTCCGTCGAGGAGCCCGGCGCCGTGGCCGCGGCGCTCGTCGGCTGGTCGCGGGGCGAGGAGGACTGGGACGCCGGTCTCCCGTGGTCGCCGCTGGACCTGGGTCCCGTTCCGCAGGTGCCGCCGCTCGTCCTCGACGCGGAGGAACGAGCGGAGTTGGAGGGACACATACGCGAGGTGCTGGCCGGCGGGTACGCGGACCGGGACGAGCTGGCCGAACTCGCCGAGGAGTACCTCGTCACCGAGGACCGCCGGCCCGTCTCGCCCGAGCAGGCGCGTGCCCTGGCCGACCGGCTGTGGCTGGAGCGGGTCGCCGAACAGGCCGCGTGGCGCGGAGAGACCGACCCGGAACGGCTCACCCGTGCCTTCACGGAGCTGGAGCGGGCCGGCATCACCGCCCGCGAGGACTTCACCTGCTGCCGTGGTTGCGGCCAGGCCGAGATCGGCGACGCGGGCGAGCCGGACGCCCGTGGCTTCGTCTACTTCCACGCGCAGTGCACGGACGCCGCGGCGGCCGGCCACGGACTGACCCTCTACTACGGCGGGTTCGACGGGTCCCCCGACACCACCACCGCCATCGGCCACGAGGTCGTCGCCGCCCTCCGAGCAGCCGGTCTCCACCCCGACTGGGACGGGGACCCGGGCCACGGCATCCCGCTCACCGGCCTGGACTGGCGGCGCCGCCTGGTCGGTTGAGGAGCGGGTGAGGCACGCCCCGGTGGCCGGGGCGGTCCGGTGACATGACCGGGTGACGTTCGCCGGAACCGCTGCGCCGGGCGGACAGCCGGCCGGAGAATCGCCACGTCGGGATACCCCCGGGAGGTGAGGGGGTGCCACTGCGAGGCTGAGGAAGCGGTGCGATGTCACACGGGAGCGGAGGAGAGAGGAGCACACCGTCCGGCGGAGACCGGCCACCGGCACCGCCGCGGAAGTGGCTCGCGCGACGCCTGCTCGCCGCGCACCGCGGACGCGGCCTCACCGACTGGGCCATCCTGATCGGGATGTACTCGACGCTGATCCTGGGCGTCCTCGCGGTCCTCATGAACATGCGCGACTTCTCCGTGTCGGAGGAGGCGGACCGGCGGGCCAGGGAGACCGAAAGGATCGGCGAGGAGGACGGGCGGCCCCGGGCGGGAGTGGAGCCGGCCGGGGTGACCGCGGCCCTCCGGGGCGGCCTCCCCGGGACCTCGACGGACGGACGCGCCTCCCCCGTGCCGGAGGACGACCTCCGGGGCGTCCACGTCGAGGTGACGGTGCGGAACCTCGGGGACACCCCGGCCGTGCTGTCCCGGGCGACCCTGGCCTTCCGCCGGTCCGGTCACCTGGAGCCCTGCCACCGGCGGGAGGGCCGGCTCGTCCACCGGGCCGCGTACGGGTTCACCGTCCCGGACGACCGGCCGACGGCCGGGGACGGCCGGACCCACGAGACCCCGTTCAGTCTCTCCGCCGGGCTGACCCGGCGGATCTCGCCGAACACGTACGAGAAGGTCCGGCTCACCGTCGGCCCGGAGAGCGTCCCGGAAGGAGGCAGCCCCTGGTACGGGGTGTTCGACATCGCCCTGGAGCACGACGGCGGCAAGGAGCTGAGGATCGGCCCCGTGGCGGTGATCGACGCCGGTGGCAGCTCCGGCTTCCGCCCCGAGGGCAAGGGCTGGCACATCGAGCCCGAGGACATCGCGGGCTGCATCGCGCGCAACGCCGCCCTGGTCGCGGAGGTGATGCGCACACCGGGGCTCACGGCCTCCGCGGAGTTCGCCGCTCTGGACCGGGAGTTGAGGAGCCGGCACGCCGGATCTCCCGAGGACCACCGCTGACGTTCCGGGGCCGGCGTCCCCCGGTTACGCCCGCGCCCCGCTACGGACGTGACTCCGCTACGGCTGTGACTCCGTTACGGCCGCGCCCCGTGAGCCGCGCCCCGTGAGCCGCGCCCCCGTGAGCCGCGCCCCCGGACGGCCGACGGGCCGCCGGCTCCGCGGGGGAGCGGCGGCCCGTCGGGCGGTGGGTCAGCCCGCCGGCCGGAAGGTGCGCAGCCGCAGCGAGTTGGCGACGACGAACACCGAGGAGAAGGCCATCGCCGCGCCCGCGATCATCGGGTTGAGCAGGCCCGCCGCGGCGAGCGGCAGCGCGGCCACGTTGTAGGCGAAGGCCCAGAACAGGTTGGACCGGATGATGCCGAGGGTCCGGCGGGCCAGCCGGATCGCGTCCGGGACGGCCCGCAGGTCCCCGCGGACCAGGGTGAGGTCGCCCGCCTCCATCGCGGCGTCGGTGCCGGTGCCCATGGCCAGCCCCAGGTCGGCCTGGGCCAGCGCGGCGGCGTCGTTGACCCCGTCCCCGACCATCGCCACCGACCGGCCCTCGCCCTGGAGGCGCCGTACGACGTCGACCTTCTCCTCCGGCAGCACCTCGGCGATCACGTGCCCGGCGTCGATGCCGACCTCGCGGGCGACGGCGTCGGCCACGGCCCGGTTGTCGCCGGTCAGCAGGATCGGGGTGAGACCGAGGGCGCGCAGCCGGGCGATCGCCTCCGCGCTGCCGTCCTTCACCGCGTCGGCCACCTCCAGCACCGCCCGAGCCGCACCGTCCCAGGCGACGGCGATCGCGGTGCGCCCGGCCTCCTCCGCCCCGGCCAGGGCCCGGCCCAGCTCCGCCGGGAGGACGATGCCCCCGTCCCGGCCGTCGGCCGTTTGGGCGGAGAGCAGCCGCTCCCGGCCGACGAGGACGGTGTGCCCGTCGACGACGCCGCGCACCCCGAGCCCGGGGACGTTGGCGAAGTCGGCGGGTGCCGGCAGCTCGCCCAGCTTCTCCAGCGCCCGGTCGGCGACCGCGCGGGCGATCGGGTGCTCGGAGGAGTGCTCCAGCGCTCCCGCCAGCCGCAGCACCTCGTCCTCGGCGACCCCGTCGGCGGTGTGCACGGCGAGCAGGGTCATACGGCCGGTGGTGACGGTGCCGGTCTTGTCGAGGACGACGGTGTCGGCCCGGCGGGTGGACTCCAGGACCTCCGGGCCCTTGATGAGGATGCCGAGCTGGGCGCCGCGCCCGGTGCCGGCCATCAGCGCGGTCGGCGTGGCGAGCCCGAGGGCGCAGGGGCAGGCGATGATCAGGACGGCCACGGCGGCCGTGAACGCGGCGGCCACCCCGGCCCCCGTGACGAGCCAGTAGCCGAGGGTCGCCAGGGAGAGGACGATGACGGCCGGGACGAAGACCCCGGAGACCCGGTCGGCGAGCCGCTGCGCGGCGGCCTTGCCGTTCTGCGCGTCCTCGACCAGCTTCGCCATCCGGGCGAGCTGCGTGTCCGCGCCGACCCGGGTCGCCTCGACGACCAGCCGGCCGCCGGCGTTGAGGGTCGCGCCCGTCACGCTGTCGCCGACGCCGACCTCCACCGGCACGGACTCGCCGGTGAGCATGGAGACGTCCACCGCGGAGGCCCCCTCGACGACCGTGCCGTCGGTGGCGATCTTCTCGCCGGGGCGGACGAGGAAGCGGTCGCCGGGGGCGAGGTCGGCGGTGGGGACGGTCCGCCGCTCGCCGTCGGGGAGCAGCAGTGTCACGTCCCTGGCGCCCAGCTCCATCAGGGCCTTCAGCGCGGCACCCGCGGTCCGCTTGGACCGGGCCTCGATGTAGCGGCCGGCGAGGACGAACGCGGTGATGCCCGCCGCGGCCTCCAGGTAGATGTTCCCGGAGCCGTCGCCGCGCGCGATCGTCAGGTCGAAGGGGTGGGTCATGCCGGGCATGCCCGCCGTGCCGAAGAACAGCGCCCACAGCGACCACAGGAACGCCGCCGAGGTGCCGAGCGAGACCAGCGTGTCCATGGTGGCCGCGCCGTGCCGGGCGTTGGTGTAGGCGGCCTTGTGGAAGGGCCAGGCGGCGTACGTCACCACGGGCGCGGCCAGCGTCAGGGACAGCCACTGCCAGTGGGTGAACTGGAGCGCCGGCACCATCGCCATGAGGACGACCGGGGTGGCCAGCAGCGTCGCCGTGACCAGGCGTTGCCGGAGCGGACGCAGTTCGTCGGGGTGAGCGGTGTCCCGCGCCGTGTCGTCCGCGGGCCCGGTGCGGACCGGCTCGGGCTCGCGCGCGGTGTAGCCGGTCGCCTCGACGGTGGCGATCAGGTCCGGTACGGAGACGTCGCCGGGGTGGCTGATCCACGCCTTCTCGGTGGCGTAGTTGACGGTGGCGGTGACGCCGTCCATGCGGTTGAGCTTCTTCTCGACGCGCGCGGCGCAGGAGGCGCAGGTCATACCGCCGATGGCGAGTTCCGTCCCGGCCGGTGCGTCGGTCGTCCTGGTGGTCATGGGCACTCCCGCGATAGATACCGGGTGGGGGTATGTACCTGTCCTGTATACCCCTATGGGGTATCTGATGCAAACAGTCCGGTGATACCCGGGCGGGGTAAAAGGGAGGGCGGTGCGGGGGTCGGATCGGCGGGAGTCGTCGTACGTCCGCCGCCGGGGGCGGCCGGAAGGGAAGCCCGTGCGGCCCGCCGGGGCCGGGCGGTGCTGAGAGCGGCGCGCAGCCGCCGGGGTCAGGCGATGAGGACCCCGACCCCCGCCTCCTCGAAGCGCCGGACCGTCTCCGGGTCCGCCGCCTGGTCCGTGACCAGCGTGTCCACTACCTCCGCCGCGCAGATCCGGGCGAACGCCCGCCGGCCGAGCTTGCTGGAGTCCGCGGCCACCACCACGCGCTCCGCGCGTTCGCACAGCAGACGGTTGATCGCGGCCTCCGCCTCGTCGTGGGCGGCGGCGCCGTGGGTCACGTCGAAGGCCACCACCCCGAGCACCGCCACGTCCACCGTGATCTGGCCCAGCACCCCGTCGGCGAGCGGACCGATCAGCTCGTACGACTGTGCCCGCGCCACCCCGCCGGTCACCACGATCTTGAACTGGGGGCGCACGGCCAGCTCGTTGGCGATGTTCAGCGCGTTGGTGACGACCGTGAGCGCCGGCGTGCCCGAGGCCAGGTCGGCGCGCTCGGCCAGCGCCCGCGCCACCTCGGTCGTGGTCGTGCCGCCCGTCAGCCCCACCGCCTCGCCGGGCGCCACCAGGCCCGCGACCGCCCGCGCGACCCGCTGCTTCTCCGAGGCGTGCCGCGCCACCTTGTACCGCAGCGGCAGTTCGTACGACACGCCGTGGACGACCGCCCCGCCGCGCGTGCGCACGAGCATCTGCTGCTCGGAGAGCCGGTCGAAGTCGCGGCGGATCGTCGCCGCCGACACCTCCAGCTCCGTCGCCGCCTCCTCGACGTCCAGCCGGCCGCGCTCCACGAGCAGCTCCAGCAGCGACTTCCAGCGGGCGTCGCGCGACATGGCGCCTCCGTTCCTCGATCTCCGCCGACCCTAACCCACCCGCCGATTTCCGCCCGGATGATTGAAGGTGCTCGAAACGGGGGAGTATCGTGCAAGAGCAATCACATCAGGGGAGGGGTGCCGGCATGACCCATGTCGAGAGCGAGTTGCGCGACCAGCCCGAGTGCTGGACCCGCGCGGCCCGGGAAGCGGACCGGTACGCGGCGGCCCTGCCGGCCACGGGCGAGCGGGTGGCCATCGTCGGCTGCGGCACCTCGTACCACATGGCGCTCGCGGCGGCGGCCCTGCGCGAGGACGCCGGACGGGGCGAGACCGACGCCTTCCCCGCCTCCGAGTTCCCCCGCGCCCGCGCCTACGACCGGGTCGTCGCCCTCACCCGTTCCGGTACCACCACCGAAGTCCTCGACCTGCTCGGCGAGTTGAGGGGCCGCACCCGCACCGTCGCCCTCACCGCCGCCCCCGGCACCCCCGTCACGGCCGTGGCCGACCACGTCGTCCCGCTCGGCTACGCGGACGAACGCTCCGTCGTCCAGACCCGGTTCGCCACCACCGCCCTGACCCTGCTCCGCGCCCACCTCGGCCTGCACACCGACGCCGTCGTCGCTGACGCCCGCACCGCGCTCGCCACCGACCTGCCCGAAGGACTCGCCGCCCGCACCCAGTTCACCTTCCTCGGCCGCGGCTGGACGGTCGGCCTCGCCCACGAGGCCGCACTCAAGATGCGCGAGGCGGCACTGTCCTGGACCGAGGCGTATCCGGCGATGGAGTACCGGCACGGTCCCATCAGCGTCTCCACCGACACCACGGCGACCTGGATGTTCGGCGAGGCCCCCGACGGACTCGCCGACCAGGTCCGCGCCACCGGCGCCGCCTGGGTGCCCGGCACCCTCGACCCCCTCGCCGAACTGGTCCGCGCCCAGCGGCTCGCCGTCGCCGTGGCCGCCGCCCGCGGCCTCGACCCCGACCGGCCCCGCCACCTCACCCGCTCGGTGATCCTCGCCCCCTGACGCCCGCGAAGGAGAGAGGCCGTGCCCCTCGTCACCACCGGTGAGCTGACCGCGCGGGCCGCCGCGGCCCGCTCCGCCGTCGCCGCCTTCAACGTCGTCACCCTGGAACACGTCGAGGCGGTCGTCACCGGCGCCGAGGCCGCCCGCTCACCCGTCGTCCTCCAGATCAGCGAGAACGCCGTCCGCTACCGCCACGGCCGCCTGCTGCCGCTGGCCCGCGCGGCCGTCGCCGCCGCCGAGGCCGCCGCCGTCCCCGTCGCCCTCCACCTCGACCACGTCCGCAGCGACACCCTGCTGCACCAGGCCCCCGAGGCCGGATTCGGCTCCGTGATGTACGACGCCTCCCGCCTGCCCTATGCGCAGAACGTGGCGGCCACCCGCGCCGCCGCCGACTGGGCCCACGCCCACGGCCTGTGGATCGAGGCCGAACTCGGCGAGGTCGGCGGCAAGGACGGCGAACCGCCGCTCGGCGCCCACGCGCCCGGCGCCCGCACCGACCCCGCCGAGGCCCGCGCCTTCGTCGCCGCGTCCGGGGTGGACGCCCTCGCCGTCGCCGTCGGCAGCGTCCACGCCATGACCACCCGCACCGCCGCCCTCGACCACGCCCTGCTCAGGGAAGTCTTCGGCACCGTCGCCGTGCCGCTGGTCCTGCACGGCTCCTCCGGGCTGCCCGACGACCAGCTCTCCGCGGCGGTCGCGGGAGGCATCGCCAAGGTCAACGTGGGCACCGCGCTCAACGTCGCCATGACCGGCGCCATACGCGAGTTCCTCGCCGCGCACCCCGAGGCCGTCGACTCCCGCCACTACCTCACGGTGGGCCGCGAGGCCATGACCCGCACGGTCACGGACCTCATCGGCGTCATCGCCCGCCCGGCCCCTTGACCGCCCTCAGCACCACGAACTTCGGATCGCTCGCCACCACCCGGCTGTTGCCGAACACCCGCCGCAGCTTCACGTGGTAGCCGAGGTGCCGGTTGCCGACCACCCACAGCTCGCCGCCGGGCCGCAGCACCCGCCACGCCCCGGTGAACATCCGCCACGCCGTGGCGTCGGTCGTCGCCTGGTGGGAGTGGAAGGGCGGATTGTTCAGCACCAGGTCCGCACTGCCGTCCGGCGCCCCGGACAGCCCGTCGCCCACCCGGAACTCCGCCCGTCCCGGAGCCCCGTTCGCCGTGTACGTCGCCTCAGCCGAGGCCACCGCCTGGAACGACTCGTCGGTGAACAGCACCTCGGTGTCCGGGCCGGCCAGCGCCACGGCGGTGCCGACCACCCCGTTGCCGCAGCCCAGGTCCACCACCCGCCGGCCCCCCGCACGCGGCAGGTGCCCCAGGAAGAACCGGGTGCCGATGTCGAGCCGGTCGGCGCAGAAGACGCCCGCGTGGTTGACGACCTCCCGGCCGGACAGCGCGCCGAGCCCCTCGGGCAGCCGGTAGGTCAGCGGCCACGGGCCGGCGGGCCGCTCCAGCGAGGGGTCGGGCGTGCACAGGACGAGCCGCGCCTTCTTCTCGGCGAGCGAGGTCCGGGTCGGCCCGACGATCCGCTCGAAGAGCCGCAGCGTCGAGGTGTGGATCTCCTTGACCATGCCGGTGCCCACCACGACCGACTCCGCGTGCAGCGACGGCGCCAGCCGCAGCAACTGGTCCTCCAGCAGCGCCAGGCTCTTGGGGGTCCGCACCAGGAGCACGTCGATCCGCTCCGGCGGCGGGTCCTGCGTGGTCAGCAGCCGGGACGGCACGGGCAGGGCGCCGTCGCGCACGAGGTTGGCCCGGGTCGCCTCCCGGGCCAGGAAGGAATCGGTGATCTGCACCGGCTCGTACGCCGACAGCGCCGTCGTCAGCGCGCCCCAGCGGTCCCCGAGCACCACGACCGTGCCGGACAGCGGGACGTCCAGGCCGGCGAGGTGCCGCAGCAGGTACTCGTCGGAGGCGTCGAAGGCGCGCAGCCGCTCGCGCGGGTCCTCGGGGAAACGGGTCAGCCGGTGCTCGCCCCAGGGGGAGATCAGGACGTCGGTACGGTCGTTCATCGTGCGACCAGGCTATCCGAGCGGCGGGACGCCCCCGCCGGGCACGGAGGCAGGATGGAGGGATGGACGGCGAACTGTTCCCGAGGGCCCCCGCCCGCATCGCGCCCGGCGCCGTGCACCACCCCGACTGGCTGGACGCCGAGGCACAGCGCGCGCTGCTCGACGCCTGCCGGGAATGGGCCCGCCCGCCCGCGGGCCTGCGCACCGTCCGTATCCCCGGCGGCGGCACCATGTCCGCCCGGCAGGTCTGCCTCGGCCGCCACTGGTACCCGTACGGCTACGCCCCGACCGCCGTCGACGGCGACGGCGCCCCGGTCAAGCCCTTCCCCGACCGCCTCGGCGACCTGGCCCGCCGCGCGGTCGCGGACACCCTCGGCGCCCACGAGGTCCCCGAGGCGCCCTACGACATCGCCCTGGTCAACTTCTACGGGCCCGGTGCCCGGATGGGCATGCACCGCGACGCCGACGAACACGCCGACGCCCCCGTGGTCTCCGTCAGCCTCGGGGACACCTGCGTCTTCCGCTTCGGCAACCCCGGCACGCGCACCCGCCCGTACACCGACGTGACACTGCGCTCCGGGGACCTCTTCGTCTTCGGCGGACCGTCCCGGTACGCGTACCACGGGGTGCCGCGCGTGTACGAGGGCACGGCGCCCGCCGGTTCGGGACTCACCGGCCGGCTGAACATCACCCTGCGCGTCAGTGGACTGTAGGCGGCCGGTGGACGGGACCGGGGCACGGATCATGGGAGACTCCCCCTCATGAGCGGCAAGGCGGACCCCCGGACGGCGGGGGAAGGGACCACCTCGAGAACGCGGTTGGACCGGGGGCGCGCGGCCCTCGGACCCGCGTTGGAGCTCGTGCACACCGACCGCGCCCCCACCCGCGCCGTCCTCACCGCCGAACTCGGCGTCACCCGCGCCACGGCCGGCGCGGTCGCCGCCGAACTGGAGGCGCTCGGCCTGATCCGGGTCGACGCCCGGCCCGGGGCCGCCGCCGGTTCACAGGGCCGCCCCTCGCACCGGCTCGCCGTCGCCGAGGACGGGCCCGTCGCCCTCGCCGCCCAGGTCCACGCCGACGGGTTCCGCGCCGCGCTGGTCGGACTCGGCGGCCGGATCGTCGCCACCGCCCCGGGCTGCGAGGTCGTCGACCCCGATCCGGCCAAAGTGCTCGGCTCCGTCGTCGAGGCGGGCGTCGGCCTGCTGCGGGAGACCGGCCGGCGCTGCGTCGGAGCGGGCCTCGCCGTGCCGTCCGCCGTCGCGGAACCGGAGGGCCTGGCCCTGAACCCCCTGCACCTGGCGTGGCCGGCCGGTGCCCCGGTGCGGCGCATCTTCGCCGAGCAGGTGCGGGCCGCCGGCCTCGACGGACCGGCGTTCGCGGCGAACGACATCAACCTGGCCGCCCTCGCCGAACACCGGCACGGCGCCGGGCGTGGCGCCCGCGACCTGCTCTGCGTCGCCACCGGGCACCGGGGCGTCGGCGGCGCCCTCGTCCTCGACGGCCGCCTGCACACGGGCAGTTCCGGTCTCGCCCTGGAGGTCGGCCACCTCGCGGCCAACCCCGAGGGCCGCCCCTGCCACTGCGGCGGCCGGGGCTGCCTGGACGTGGAGACCGACCCGCTGGCCTTCCTCACCGAGGCCGGCCGCGCGCCCGGCCCGGAGATGTCCCTGCTCCGCCAGGCCGACGACCTGATCCGCGGCCACTACGACGACCCGGCGGTCCGCGCCGCCGCCGAGACCCTCATCGACCGCCTGGGCCTCGGCCTCGCCGGACTGGTCAACATCCTCAACCCGGACCGGATCATCCTCGGCGGCCTGCACCGCACCCTCCTGGACGCCGACCCCGAGCGGCTGCGCGCGGTCGTCGCGGGCCGCAGCCTGTGGGGACGGAGCGGCGGCGTGCCGATCCTGCCCTGCGTCCTGGACCACAACAGCCTCGTCGGCGCCGCCGAACTGGCCTGGCAGCCGGTCCTCGACGACCCCCTGGGCGCGCTCGCCTGACCCGCCTCGGGCTCCCCGTACTCCCCGCGCGGTAGGCGGACTGCCGCCGGACGGACGACGCCCCGGGGCGCCGAACGCGGGAGGCTCGGAAGCGAGAAGGACACACGGAGAACGCTTCCGAGGAGCTGAACGGCATGCAGACCCTGGCGAACTTCGGCCATGGCGGGCCCGGCCCGTGGATACTGCTCGTCCCGCTGGTGTGGGCGCTGGTCATCGGGGGCGTCCTCACGGTGCTGCGGCGTACCCCTCGGCGGGGGCGCCCCGGACCCGGAGGTCCCGTCGAGGACCGCTCGCCCCTCGCCGTCCTCGGCCGGCGCTTCGCCGCCGGAGAGATCGACGAGGAGGAGTACTGGCGCCGGCTGTCCGTACTGGAGGAGCACTTCGGCCGCGGCGGCAGGGGCGGCGCGGCCTGACCGCGGCCCGCACCCGCACCACCGTGCCGGATCACCGCACCCGGACCACCGCCCGGCGCGCGCCCGCTCGGGGCGGCCCGCACCCACAGCGGCCGGGCCCCGGCGTGACACACCCGGCGTGCTCGCCCGGGGCGACCCGCAGCGCCGTCCCGAGGCATCCGACCGGATCACCCGGGGCGGTCCGCGTGGGGCAGTCCGCGTGGGGCAGTCCGCGTGGGGCAGTCCGCGTGGGGCGGTCCGCGCGGGGCCGTGGCCGGCCCGGCGGGGGAGGAGGCCACCGTCCGGTCAGCCGGCGACGGCCGACCGGACCGGAGCGGGCGGTGACGCGCCCAGGCCGACGGAGGGCTCCGCCTCCGTGAAGGCGGCGACGGACACCTCCTCGACCAGCCGCCGCGCCGGCCGCACCGAGACCGGCGACACGGGGGCGGCCGTCGGCAGGGAGAACCAGACGACCTTCCCGGACTCGCCCTCGGGCCGCGCTCCCCAGCTCTCGCTCAGCGCCGCCACCATGGCCAGCCCGCGCCCGCAGGTCGCCAGCGGCCCGGCGTCGTCCACGACGGGCAGCCGCGGGTCCCGGTCACGCACCGAGACCGTGAGCCGGTCCAGGAGCAGTTCCATCTCCACGGTGCAGGTCTTGTCCTGCCGGGCATGGAGATGGACGTTGGTGAGCAATTCCGTCACGCCGAGCGCCGCCCGGTCGATCAGGGAATCCATATGCCAGTAGCGCAAGTGCGCCGAGACGATTCTGCGGACCTGGCCGATCCGCGACGGCAGGGCTTGCAGCTCCACCGTGCACTGTCTGTTCGAGTGACTGATCACGGCTGCGACTCCCCGACATAGAGGTCCGGAAGAACACGGGGGTGGGGTGGCAGCAGGGTGTACGCGACACGCCGCCGCCTGCTGTCGTGGCCGGCGGGCTGGTTCGCAGCGTTATCGCCGGTAAACCCAGAGTGACGTGTGAACAGCGTGACGCACGGGGTGGGACACCGCAAGTCACGGCCGGCTCAGCGCCGGCGCCCGGCCGCCCGGCGTACCGCCTCGATGAAACGGTGTGCCGCGGGCGGTCCCGGCTCGCCCGGCGCAGGGTCCCGCTCACCGAGGGTCAGCAGGTACCGCGTGCCGTCCAGGTCGGCCAACGCGCGGTCCTCCGGCGCGAACCAGGGCCGCGAGGCGCGCACCCGCTGCACCGGGGCGCTGGCGATCTCGCTGCCGGCGCTGGTGAGCAACTCGACCCTGCCGCCGCTGATCCGGACCTGCCCGGCCCGCGTCAGCGACCGCAGGCGCTTGCCGATCCGTACCCCCGTGGCCGTGAACTCCGGCTCCGCCATGCCGCCGCCCCCTCGCGCGTGTCCGCCCGCCGGACCCCCCGCCCCGTGGCGGCGCGGCCCGGCACCGGCCCGTGCCGTGCTCCGGACGAGCCCCGGCGGAACCCCCGGTCCCGCCGGATGAAGTCTGCCCGCACCCGGCCCCCCGGCACCAGTGCGACCGGTCCCTTTCCTGGGGCCGCCCGGAGCATTCCCGCGAATGCGCCCCCCACGAACCACGCACCGCGCCCCAGGGGCGCCTTTGAGCCGCTCAAAGGTGTGTTTATGCAGGTGAGAAGCGTGTCGAAGGCGCCTATGCTCGGTGTGCCGGCCGTGCGACGCGCCGTCGGCGCGCAGCGTAAGGAGCCCTGCCGTGACCAGCTTCCAGCAGACCAGCCCGGGTGTCACCCTGGACGTCGACCGCAGCGACGCCGCCTGCCGGGCCTGGCTGAAAGAGGCCGTGCGCAAAGTGCAGGCCGACGCCAACCGCTCGGCCGACACGCACCTGCTCCGCTTCCCGCTGCCCGAGTCCTGGGGCGTCGACCTGTACCTGAAGGACGAGTCCACCCACCCCACCGGAAGCCTCAAACACCGGCTCGCCCGCTCCCTCTTCCTCTACGGGCTGTGCAATGGCTGGATTCGTCCCGACCGTCCCGTGATCGAGGCGTCCAGCGGCTCGACGGCCGTCTCCGAGGCGTACTTCGCGCAGTTGATCGGCGTGCCCTTCATCGCGGTCATGCCCCGCACGACCAGCGCCGAGAAGATCCGCCTGATCGAATTCCACGGCGGCCGGTGCCACTTCGTGGACGACTCGCGCCGGATGTACGAGGAGTCGGCCCGCCTCGCGGCGGAGACCGGTGGCCACTACATGGACCAGTTCACCTACGCGGAGCGGGCCACCGACTGGCGCGGCAACAACAACATCGCCGAGTCCATCTTCCGGCAGATGCGCCTGGAGCGGTTCCCCGAACCGGCGTGGATCGTCGCCACCGCCGGTACCGGAGGCACCTCGGCGACCCTCGCCCGGTACGTGCGCTACCTGCAGTACGACACGCGCATCTGTGTGGCCGACCCGGACAACTCCTGCTTCTTCGAGGGCTGGACGACCGGCGACCCCGACGTCACCTGCGACGCCGCCTCCCGGATCGAGGGCATCGGCCGGCCCCGGATGGAACCGAGCTTCGTGCCCCACGCCATCGACCGCATGATGAAGGTGCCCGACGCCGCCGCCGTCGCCGCCGTCCGCGCCCTGGAGGGTGCCATCGGCCGCAAGGCGGGCGGCTCGACGGGCACGGGACTGTGGAGCACCCTCAAGATCGTCGCGGAGATGGTGGCCGAGGGCCGCCGGGGAAGTGTCGTCTCGCTGCTGTGCGACCCGGGGGACCGGTACCTCGACAAGTACTACTCGGACGCCTGGCTCACCGAACAGGGACTGGACATCCGCCCCCACACGCGGACGATCGAGTCCCTCCTGCGCACCGGCCACTGGCCGGAGTGACCCGGGCGCGAGGAGCGGCCCGGGGGCGCGCGGTCCCGACACGCGCGGACGTACGACAGTCGTGCACCCGGTCGGGGCGACACGCCGCGCGCGCCCGCCGCCCGACCGGGCGACACGCCGCGCCCGCCGCCCCCCGGGGGGCCGGCCGCGCCCCGTGCCGTCAGTCCCCGGGCTCCGGCTCGCCCGCCACGATCAGCCGCAGGTGCTCCGAGATCTCCGCCCGCGCGTCCCCCGGCAGCTCGCGGTCGGTCACCAGCGTGTCGACCTGCTCCAGCGCGGCGAACGAACTCAGCCCCACCACACCCCACTTGGTGTGGTCCGCGACCACCACGACCCGCCGCGCCGACTGGACCAGCCGCCGGTTCGTCTCGGCCTCCGCGAGGTTCGGCGTGGACAGTCCCGCCTCCACCGATATGCCGTGCACACCGAGGAACAGCAGGTCGAAGTGGAGCGTCGCGATCGCCTGGTCGGCGATCGGCCCCACCAGCGAGTCGGACGGCGTCCGCACCCCGCCGGTCAGCACCACCGTCGCCGCGCCCTGCCGGGCACCGGAGCCGCGCTGCGCCACGTGGAACACGTCCGCCACCCGCACCGAGTTGGTCACCACGGTCAGGTCCGGCACGTCCAGCAGCCGGTGCGCCAGCGCGTACGTCGTCGTCCCGCCGGACAGGGCGATCGCGGCGCCCGGCGCCACCATCTCCGCCGCCGCCCGCGCGATGTCCTCCTTGGCGGTCGGCTCCAGACCCGACTTGGCCTCGAACCCCGGCTCGTGCGTGCTCGCCTCCAGCACCGGGACCGCGCCGCCGTGCACCTTCTCCAGCACGCCCTGCCGGGCCAGCGCGTCCAGGTCGCGGCGGACCGTCATGTCCGACACGCCGAGTTTGCGGGTCAGCTCGTTGACCCGGACCCCGCCCCGGCGCCGTACCTCGTCGAGGATCAGGGCACGCCGCTGTTCCGCGAGAAGGTTCGGATTCTCACTCACGTACGCTCCGGTCCTTTCGTCGCAAACCGCCCGACACGCCCGACACGCCCGGCGTACCCGCTCCGACGAGGACTTCTCCCCTCAGGTGCGCGGATACCCCATCCTCGCACGGGCCGCCACAGGACGCGCCACCGGTCACCGGGCGGGCACGGGCCGTACCGGGCGCCACGCCGCCGTTCCGTCACCCGGATCGGGGAGATTCGGTGGGGACGGGTGTGCACCACCCGTTCAGGGGAGATCCTGGTGGCCGCACGGGCAGAGCCGACGGAGCGTCAGCGGGGGAGTGCGGACAGTGGAAGAAGCGCGGCGGCCGGCCGGGACCGGCGCACCGGAGGACCCGGCCGCCACCGGACCGCCGGCGGACACCGCCCTGGAACTCCTGGTGCACGGCGTCGGCGGCACGACACCCGACGAGATGCTCGACGGCTCGCGGACGGTACGCGTCACCGGCGACGACGTCGCGGCCGTCTTCCGGCGGGCCGAGGACGCCGACGCGGAGGAGCGGCCCGAGGAGTACCGGGGCCGGCCCGTCCCCGAGGCGTACGTCTGGTGCAACCTCACCTCCGGCGACGGCACCCGCGCCCTGTGGCTGCTGCTCCTGCCCTTCATGGTGGTCAACCTCGCCCACTGGATGCGGCCCGGCGCCCGCCGCCGGCCCCGCGCGGTCCGGCTGTACGGACTGCTCGTACGGCTCGCGGGACTGACCCTGACGGTGCTGCTCGTCGCCGCGGCCTGCGAGGTCGCGGTCGACCTCGCCGCCTGGCAGTGCGCGGGCACCCCCGCCTGCGCCGAGCGGCACACCTGGCTCGGCTTCCTCTCGCCCACCGTCTCGGACGGCGGCTGGTGGAGCCCGCCCGGCCGCCGGCTCGCCCTCGCCGCACTGGTCCCCGCCGCCCTGACCGGCCTCCTGTGGTACCTGTCCCTGCGCACCTGGCGGGCGTACGAGTCCCAGCGGCCGATGGACCGCGAATCCGCCTCCACCCCCGACGAGGACGACGACGGCCACACCGCGCTCGGCCGGCCCGGCTTCTGGTACGGGCGCCGCCTGGTGGCCCGGCTGCGCGCCGCGCACACCACCGCCGGACTGCTCACCGTCGCCGCCGCGGCCGGCCTTCCCGCGGCCCGCTTCGACCGGCTGCCCGGCGGGCCCCCGGCCCTGGAGCCGCTGGGCCGGCTCCTGGAGGCGGCCCTCGTCGCCGGGGCCCTCGCCGCGGTCGGCGTGGTCTGCCGCCGGGGCCGCAGCGAGAACCGCCTCGACCGCGAACTCGACGAACACCTGGTGCGCCGGCTGCCGCTCGCCGCCCTCGCCGTCCTCGGCCTCGCCCTGGTGTACGCGGGCTGGTCCCGCCCGGGATGGACCTCGTCCGGCCGGCTCCCCGGCGACGCGGTCTTCGGCGCCCTCGCCCTCGTCCAGGGCCTGATCGTGATCGCCCTCGGCGTCGTCGCCCACCTGCTGTACCGCTCCCTGCCCGACCCGCGCGCCGCCATCCGGGGCCTGGGCGGACCGGCCGTCGCCATGCTCGCCTGCGCCCTGGGGGGCGTGATGACCGGCGGCGTCGCCCAGCGGGTCGCCGACTGGCTGGACGGCACCGGCACCTTCCTCCACGGCCCGCCCACCGTGCTGACCTGGCAGGCGTCGGTCATCCCGCCCCTGCTCGTCGTCGTGGCGCTGCTCTGCGCCCTGCTCGCCCGGCACACCTGGCGCCTCGCCCGCGCCGAACGCACGACCGTGGAACGCGACCACGCCGGGGAGCGCGGCGACGCGGCCCGCACCCGGCGCATCGCCACCGCCCGCGCCATGGCCACCCTCACCGACTGTGCGCCCCTCGTCGTGGCCGTCACCTCCGTGGCGACCCTGCTGCTGGGCGCCGGAGCCCTGGTGGGCGCCTTCACCACCGACCGGGTCCCGGCCGACGCCGCGAGCGGTACCCCGGCCCTCGTGCACGGCGCCGCGCAGACCGCCCAGGCGCTGGGCTCCTGGCTCATCGGCCTCGGCTTCCTGCTCTTCGTCACCTGGGGCCGCCGGGCCTACAAGGACGCCTCCGCCCGGCGCACCATCGGCATCCTGTGGGACGTCGGCACCTTCTGGCCGCGCGCCGCCCACCCGTTCGCGCCCCCCTGCTACGCGGAGCGCGCGGTGCCCGACCTGACGTGGCGGATGGCGACCTGGACCCGCGCCACCGGAGGGCGACTGGTCCTCTCCGGCCACTCCCAGGGCAGCGTCCTCGCCGCCGCGGCGGCCTGGCAGCTCACGCCCGCCGCCCGCCGCCGGGTCGCCCTGCTCACCTACGGCTCCCCGCTGGAGCGGCTCTACGGACGCTGGTTCCCGGCCCACTTCGGGCCGCACGCCCTCGGCTCCCTGCACCGGGAGATCGACCGCTGGCGCAACCTGTACCGGCGCACCGACCCCATCGGCGGCCCCGTCCGGCTCCCCGGCGACCACGGCCCCGGGGTGGACCGGGCGCCGCTCAAGGACCCGCTCACCTACGGGCGCACCGAACTGCACCCGCTGCCCGCGCCGATCCTGGGCCACTCCGACTACCAGGCCGACCCGGCCTTCGCCGAGGAACGGCGGTGGCTGTTCGCCCGGCTGAGCCCCGGCGTCCCGTCCCCGCGACACACCGGCCGTCCCCGGCCCGCCCCCGACGGCCGGCCCGACACGCCGTACGAAACGACCGACACGCCGGCCACGCCGTACGACCCGCCCGGCACGCGGCGGAACGCGCCCGACACGCCGCGGGACGCGCCCGGCGTGCCCCTCCGGAAGCCCGAGGGCGCCTGACGACGGCCCCCGGGCGGGTCACGGCGGAGGACGCCCGGCTCAGGGCCGTTGCGGAAGGTCCTCCGTGAAGAGCAGGGTCAGATCGTCCGTGCTCGGGTCCGGCAACTGCGCGACCCGGCTGGCGTGCCGCTCCACCATCGCCTCGAAGGTCTGGCGCGCGGTGCGGCCGTTGCCGAAGGCCGGACCCTTGGGGATCTCCACGAAATACTCGGTCAGCGCCTTCGCCGTGTCCTCGGCCAGCCGGTACTCGTGCTCCTCGGCCTGCTGCTCCACGATCCGCAGCAACTCCTCGGCACCGTAGTCGTCGAAGGTGATGGTCCGGGAGAAACGCGACGCCACGCCCGGGTTGACGGTCAGGAACCGCTCCATCTCCGCCGTGTACCCGGCGACGATGACCACGACCGAGTCCCGGTGGTCCTCCATCAGCTTCACCAGCGTGTCGATGGCCTCCTTGCCGAAGTCCCGGCCGGCGTCCTCGGGCGAGAGCGCGTACGCCTCGTCGATGAAGAGCACGCCGCCGTGCGCCCGCTGGAACGCCTCCTGGGTGCGGATCGCGGTGGAGCCGATGTGCTCGCCGACCAGGTCGACCCGGGACACCTCCACGAGGTGGCCCTTCTCCAGCACGCCGAGCGAGGCCAGTATCTCGCCGTAGAGCCGGGCGACCGTCGTCTTGCCGGTGCCGGGGGAGCCGGTGAAGACCAGGTGCCGCTTGACCGAGGCGGCCTTCAGCCCGGCCCGCTGCCGGCGCCGGCCCACCTCGATCATGTCGGTCAGCGCCCGCACCTCCCGCTTGACGCTGTCCAGGCCCACCAGCGCGTCCAGTTCGCCGAGCACGTCCGTGGAGGTGCGGGCGGGCCGCGCGGGGTCGGCCTCCGGTGCCAGGGACTCCGGTTCGGTGGCGCGCTGGCCGGGGACCGCGCCCAGCAGCCCGCCTCCGGACGGGCTCACCGTCTGAAGGACCGGCTCCCGCGCCGCCGCCGGCGCGGGCAGCGAGCCGCTCTCGTCGCTGGTGCACTCCTCGACGAGCGGTCCCGCATCCGCGCCGGAGCCCGGACCGCCCTCCGCGAACTCGAACCCGCCGCGCGCGCACCGCTCCGTACGGCACTTGCGGAGCGTGCTGCGGCAGCCGTCGATCACGTGGAAGCCGTAGCCGGCGCTGCCGGTGACGCGGCAGTCGACGAAGGTGCCGCGCCCGCCCGCCGACACGTAGACGCCCGCCTCCGAGGGGGAGTCGACGGTGCAGCGCTCGATGGTGGGATCGGCGCCCTTGGTGACGATGACGCCCGTGCGGTTGCCCTCCAGGGTGCAGTTGTTGAGGGTGCCGCCGCTGCCGTGGTCGCGGAACCAGGCGCCCGTCGCCGCGTCCCGGATGCGGCAGTCGTCGAGCTGGGCGGTGGCGCCGTCGCTCACCGACACGGCGGTGTTGCGCACCTGGGAGAGGTCGCTGTCGACGACGTCCACCCGGGAGCCGCGGTCGAGGACGAACAGGGCGTCCGGCACGTCGTGCACCCGGCAGGAGTCGAGGACCGCGGTGGCCCCGTCACTGATCCAGACCGCGGGGTAGTCGCCGGTGGAGTCGGAGATCTCGCACTCATGGGCGTCCACGCGCGTGCCCGGGTCCCACACCGACAGGCCGTTGCGGCCGAACTGCCGCACGGTGGTGCGGGTCAGGGTGAGCACGGAGCGGGAGCGCAGGTCGACCGCGTTCTCCGGGATGTCGTGGATGCGGCAGTCGGCGAGCGTCAGCACGGCGTCGGTGTCGAGGGTGACGCCGTCCGCGGTGGTGCGGTGCACGGCGCAGTCCGTCAGGTGGGCCGTGGCCCTGGCGCTGACCTGCACGCCGCTGCCCCGTACCTCGTAGATCTCGCAGCCCACCGCCTCCAGCGCGGAGTGCTCGCCGGTCGCCGTCATCCCGGAACCGGCGGCGTGATGCACGCGGCAGCGTTCGAGCCGGGGGTGTGCGCCGGAGCGCACGGCGACGCCCGCCTGCCCGGCGGAGATCACCTCGCACTCCTCGAACACCCCGCCCCCGCCGTCCACGACGGCGATGCCGACACCGGCAGGGTTGTCCACGGTGCAGCGCCGCACGGTGGGCCGCGCGCTGCCGCGCACCTCGATGCCGGCCGCGGACCGGGTGACCACCCGCACGTCCAGCAGTTCCGGTGTGCCCTCCTCGACGAGCAGCGCGGGGGCCGTCGCGTCCTGGCCCTCCACGTGCAGGTCCTGGATGACCGCGGAGGCCCGCACGGTCAGGGGCACGCCGTCGGGGGGCGCGATCCGTACCGAGCCGTGCGCCCCCTCGGGGCCGCGCAGCGTCACCGCCCGCTGGACGACGAGGTTCTCCCGGTAGGTGCCGGGGCTGACGGTGAGCACGTCGCCGTCGGCCGCGGCCTCCAGGGCAGCGGCGAGCGATGCGTACTCACCCGTGCGGCGCCGCCACCGCGAGGTGCCGGTGTGCGTCACCTGGACCGTGCCCTGTGCCATGGTGTTGCTCTGCCCCCACCTCGTCGTACTGATGGTTTGTCCGCCTGCGGGACCTTGCTGTCCGGTGCCCGGGGGAGCGGCCGTGCCGGCCCGCGGCCGGCGCATGTCCGCGCCGCTCGGCACGGGGATGCCCGACGGCTGTTGTCCGCGCGGGCCGCCACCGGTCGGTTCGGCCGGTCCACCGTAGCGTGCGCGCGGGCCACGGGTTGACCGGAGGGCGAAGCGCGTTAGCTGTTGCTTCCGGTCCGCCCCCAGTCGGGGCCCACACGGTGCCACTCCTGGTCCCAACGCGCGTACCGGCGGCGGACCATGCGCCACAGGACGAGCCGCCGGGCCCCTTCGACGAGGGCGGCGGCCCCGAGGGCGGCGCCGATCCCGGCGAGCACGGCGTGGGTGGCGGCGGTGGCGGTGTCCATCGGGCGGGCCACCGCCCGGCCCTGGGCGTCCGTCCAGATCGGGAAGCGGTCGCCGCCGCGCGGACGGTCGAGGGTGGACAGGACGGGGCCCTCGTGCCCGGTCCCGTCCGGCGCCGTCCAGCGGGCGACGACGTGGCTGCGCGGGTCGGTGGCGGTGGCCCGCTCGGGGTCGACGTTGAGCGGTGAACGCTCCAGCTCCCGGACGACGGTGGCCGTCACCTGGTGCCGGGAGGCGTTCTGCGCGCGGACCGAGCGGGCCATGGCGTCCTGTGCGGCGCCGCCGACGAGCAGGCCGGTCAGGGGGACGAGGAAGAGGACCAGCAGCAGTCCCGTCAAGGCGACCCAGGCTTCGGCCAGGTCGGTCGGGCGGCACAGCGGATTGTGCCGCCAGCGCCACAGGCCCCTGATCGCCCCCACGGTCGCCTCTCCTTCCCGCTGCCGCGGCTCCCGCCCCGGCCCGTCACCCGCGCGTCGGCGCAGGGGCGCGGCGAGACCTCGCGGCGACGTCTCCCGACCGGGCTCTCATACGTCTCTCATACAGCCCAACGCCCCGCCCCCGCCCGGCGTTCCCGGAAACCGGCCCCGTGGGGGAGACACACGTCACTCGGCGGCGCGCGGCGGATGGCTCGGCGGGACGCCGCCGCGCCGCGAAGCCGACGGTCCGTCGGCGTCGGGCCCCCCCGGGCCCGACAGGCGGCGCGCATGGGGGAGTTCGGGCGGGTTCCCGGCCCGGGGCGAGCGGTGTGCCACGGTGACCGGCGTCCGCGCATGGGCAGCCCGCGACCGCCGCCGGGCGAGGGCACGGCGGCGGCCGGGCGGGAACGCGCGCTGATGACGACCCTTCCCCCGTCGTCGGTCAGCGTCCGGTGGCGCTCCCCGCCCGGCTCCCGGCGCCCGGCGACGGCCTCCCGGGGCGCCGGGCACCGGAAGGCCGCGGTACGGCCGGTCCCGACCGGCCGTGACCGCGCGTTCCCCGGGGCGCCCACGGCGCCGTGGGCGCCGGCGGGACTTCCGCGGGGGACCGGCTCAGTAGCCGCGGTACTGCTGGTTGTTGTACGGGTCCTGGTACGGCGCGGGGGCCGGCCGGGGCGTGGCGGGACGCATCGCCTCGTACCCCGCCGGGCCGGGCGTCATCGGGCGCGGTGGCTGCGGCATCTGCTGCGGGGCCGGGTAGCCGCGCGGGGCGGCGGCCTGCTGCGGGATGTAGGCGGCGGGCGCCTGCTGGAGCGGAGCCGGCTGCTGCATCTGCTGTGGGTAGCCGTAGGACGGCGGCTGGGACGGGCCCGACGGGAGCGCGGGCAGGGCCGAGGGGAGCGCGGGCAGGTAGCTGCTCGGCGGCTCGTACGCGGCGGGGACCCGGATCGGGGCGATCTGCGGGGTGCCCCGCTCGGCCACGAGCGAGTCGTAGATCGGGGTGTCCGGGAAGGAGGCGGAGTAGTAGCCGCCGCCATAAGTGGAGCGGGGGGAGGTCATGGCCATAAGTTAAGCCCACGATGTGCTGGTTGGGGAGTCCGACAAGAGGGTTGTTTTGCCGGTGCGCGACACCCTGGTATCCCTAATTCGAGCGAAATCCCGAAAAAGGGGCAACAGTAAAGCCGATCTTGGTGTAAAGGCCAAGTTTCGGGCGCGTTACCGGGAGTTGTCGAGTCCCCTTCCCGGGCCGCCGGTGAGCGGCGCGCGGCGGGGGAATAGGTTGGACGCGCAACACTGGACGAACCGCCGGGACGCCAACCGGCGCGGTGACACGTGATGGGGGCGGACATGTCGATGGCGAAAGGTTCCAACACGCCGGTGCCGACGACGGCGCTGCGGGTCGAACTGGGCTGGAGACCGGGCACCGGAGTGCCGGACGCGGACGCCTCGGCGCTGCTCCTGGTCGGCGGCCAGGTCCGCTCCGACGCGGACTTCGTCTTCTACAACCAGCCGGCCCACTCCTCCGGCGCGGTGCGGCACGAGGGCAAGCGGGACGCCGGCGGGCAGGTGACCGACACGCTCGTCGTCGACCTCGCGCGCGTCGAGCCCACGATCGAGACGGTGATCCTCGCCGCCTCCTGCGACGGCGGTTCCTTCGGACGGATTCCCGGCCTCTACATCGAGGTCCGGGACGCGGACGGCGACACGGTCCGGGCCCGTTTCGACAATCCGGGCGCCACCGTCGAGACGGCCTTCGTCCTCGGCGAGTTCTACCGCCGTCAGGGCGCGTGGAAATTCCGCGCCGTCGGCCAGGGCTACGACACCGGACTGGCGGGCCTCGCCACCGACTACGGCATCACCGTGGACGAACCACAGCCCGCCCCCGTCGCCGCCCCCGCTCCGGCGCAGGCCGCACCGCCGCCGCCCGCGGCGCCCCCGGCCGCCGTACCCCCGCCCCCGGCCGCCCCGCCCGCGCCCGCCCCGGTCCGGCTGACCAAGGTGACGCTCACCAAGGCCGCGCCGTCCGTCTCCCTGACCAAACAGGGCGGCACCTCGGGAGCCCTGCGCGTCAACCTCAACTGGGAGACGCGCAAGCAGTTCTCCGGCTGGGGCCGCAAACTCGGCCGGGCCGTCGCCCAGCACAACGACCTCGACCTCGACCTGTGCTGCCTCTACGAACTCGCCGACGGCAGCAAGGGCGTCGTCCAGGCCCTCGGCAACGCCTTCGGCTCGCTGCACCGGCCGCCCTACATCCACCTCGACGGCGACGACCGCACCGGGGCCGTCGAGAGCGGCGAGAACCTCACCGTCAACCTCGACCACCTGCGGGACTTCCGGCGCATCCTCGTCTTCGTCACCATCTACGAAGGCGCCCGCTCCTTCGCCGACCTGCACGCCACCGTCACCCTCCGGCCCCAGCACGGCGCTCCGGTCGACTTCTCGCTCGACGAGTGCACCGTCCCCTCCACGGTGTGCGCCCTCGCCCTGATCACCAACACCGGCAACGACCTCGTCGTCCAGCGCGAGGCCCGCTACCTGGTGCCCGAACGGGGCGTCAGCCCCCAGCGCACCATCGACCACGCCTACGGCTGGGGCATGAACTGGACCCCCGGCCGCAAGTGACCCCGCACCGGCCGGACGCTCAGCCCTCCTCGGGCACCGCGTCCGGCCGCGCGTAGGTCCGCCCCTTCCACGCCGCCCCACGCCCCCGGTAGTGCCGTACCGCCGAATCCACCGTCATGAGCAGGTACAGGAACGCGGTGAACGGCAGCAGCGGGGCGAGCCACAGCGGCTGCCGGTAGTACCGCAGCATCGGCACGTACGTCCCCGCCATCACCAGCCACGCCGCCCCACCGCACCCCGCGGTCACCGCGCTCCCCGTGGCGAGCCCCACCACCAGTGCCGCCGGCGGCACCAGGTACACCAGCGCCAGACCGGCCACCGTCGCCGCCAGCACCGGCGGACTGTGCCGCAACTGCGCGTACGCGCTGCGCGCGACCATGCTCCACAGGTCGGCGAGGCGCGGATAGGGACGCACGCTGTCCACCCGGTCGGCCAGCCCCAGCCACACCCGGCCACCGGCCCCCTTGACGGCGCGCGCCAGGGCCACGTCGTCGATGACCGCGTGCCGGATCGCGTCCGGAATCCGCGCCCGCGCGGCGGCCTCGGACCGCAGCAGCACACAGCCGCCCGCCGCCGCGGCCGTCCGTGAGGCGGGCCGCCCGATCCGGCGGAACGGGTAGAGCTGCGCGAAGAAGTAGACGAACGCCGGCACCACCAGCCGCTCCCAGCCGCTCACCACCCGCAGCCGGGCCATCTGCGAGACCACGTCGAACCCCCCGGCCTCCGCCCCCGCCACCAGCCGGCGCAGACCGTCCGGCGCGTGCGCGATGTCGGCGTCCGTCAGCAGCAGGTACTCCGGATCACGCGCGCGGGCCAGCGCGATCCCGTGCCGCACCGCCCACAGCTTCCCCGTCCACCCCGCGGGCGGCTCCCCGGGCGAGCCGACGGTGAGGGGCAGCCCGCCGCACTCCCGCGCCAGCGCGCGTGCCAGGTCCCCGGTGCCGTCCGTACTGCCGTCGTCGACGAGGAAGACCTCCGCCCGCCCCGGGTACTCCTGCGCCAGCAGCGACGGCAGGCTCCGCGGCAGCACCTCCGCCTCGTCACGCGCCGGCACCACCACGCACACCGGCGGCCAGACCTCCGGCTCCCCGCCGCCCGGGGGCAGCCGCACGTCCGTGCGCCAGAAGAACCCCTGGGCGAGCAGGAGCCACAGCCAGGCGGCGAGCGACGCGGCGGACACGGCCGAAATCCACACGGAGGCGTTCACGTGCGCAGTGTCCCCCACCGCACCGGCCCCGGCCCGCCCATCGTCTAAGGTGGCCGGGTGAAGATCGCGCTCATGGACTCCGGAATCGGTCTGCTGGCGGCCACCACCGCGGTACGGCGCCTGCGACCGGACGCCGATCTCATCCTCTCCATGGACCCCGACGGCATGCCCTGGGGCCCGCGCACCCCCGAAGACCTGACCGCCCGCGCGCTCGCCGTCGCCGAGGCCGCCGCCGCGCACCGGCCGGACGCCCTCATCGTCGGCTGCAACACCGCCACCGTGCACGCCCTGCCCACCCTGCGCACCCGCCTCGAACCGGGCCTGCCCGTCGTCGGCACCGTCCCGGCGATCAAACCCGCGGCGGCCGGCGGCGGACCCGTCGCCATCTGGGCCACCCCGGCCACCACCGGCAGCCCCTACCAGCGCGGGCTCATCACCGACTTCGCCGGCGACACCCGCGTCACCGAGGTCCCCTGCCCCGGCCTCGCCGAGGCCGTCGAGCAGGCCGACGAACCCGCGATCGACGCCGCCGTCGCCGCCGCGGCGGCCCTGACCCCGGCCGACGTCACCACCCTCGTCCTCGGCTGCACCCACTACGAACTGGTCGCCGACCGCATCCGCGCCGCCCTGCGCCGCCCCGGCGGAGCCCGCCTCGTCCTGCACGGCTCGGCCGGCGCCGTCGCCGCCCAGGCACTGCGCCGCATCGGCGCCGCCCCCCGCCCCGACGCCCCCGCCCACGGCACCCTCACGGTGCTGCGCAGCGGACGCCAGGGCACCCTCCCCGAGGCCGCCCTGGCCTACGAGGAGGGCCGGCTCCTCGGCGCCGTCACCCCCGCCGGCTGACCGCCGCCCGGTCGGCCCAGCCACCCCGCGCGACGAGGTCCCCACCCGGCGAAAGCTGAGTACCTTGGTCCCATGAGGCATCGCCCCGACGGGAACGCCCCCCACTCCGACGTCTGGACCGGCCGTGCCACCAACCGCGTCCAGTGGCTCCTGGCCCTGATCGGCGCCGCCTGCCTGGCGCTCGGCATCACCCTCGCCGTCGACTCCGCCTGGGACTCCGGCATCGCCCCCCTCACGATGGCCGTCGTCGGCTGCATCGCCGCCGGGCTCCTCGTCCTCTTCGGCACCCTCGCCTTCGTCCACGTGGCGCTGCGCGTCGACGAGGAGTGCCTCGAAGTGCGCTGCGGACACATCGGCCTGCCCCGCCGCCGCATCCCCCTGGCCCACGTCGCCGTCGCCGAGTTCGCCCCGCACGTCACCCCCCGCCACTGGGGCGGCTGGGGGTACCGCTGGCGACCGGAGAAGGGCACCGCCGTCGTCGTCCGGCGCGGCGAGGGCCTGATCCTGCGGCTCTGGGACGGCCACACCTTCACCGTCACCGTCGACGACGCCGAGGCGGCCGTCCAGGTCATCAAGGACCGCCTGAGCCCCAAGCCCGCCGGCCAGACCCCCTGACCCGGGCGGGACACGCCGGGACGCCTCCCGGATGCCCGGCGGCCGGCCCCCGGGCGTGTCGCACCCGGCGCCCCGGCGACCGTCCTCATGGCGGGCCGCACCTGACGACCGCGGCGACCGACCCCATGGCGGGCCGCACCCGGCGACCCCGGCGGCCCGCCACGGAGTGTCACCGGCGGTACCCGCCCGGCCGCGTTGCGGGCGGCGGCGTCACCCGCCGTAGACTCCCGGGGTGACCGTCACCGCAACCTCCGTCGGCGAGCCGGACCGGCTGAAGCCGCAGGCCACGACCGCCCCGCGGATCGCCGCGCGGCTCGCGCGCCTGCTCCCGGCCGCCTGCGCCGCCCTCTCCGGAGTGCTGCTCTACGTCAGCTTCCCGCCCCGCACCCTGTGGTGGCTCGCCCTGCCCGCCTTCGCCGTCCTCGGCGCGGTGCTGCGCGGACGCGGCACGAAGGCCGGCCTCGGCCTCGGCTACCTCTTCGGCCTCGGCTTCCTCATGCCGCTCCTGGTGTGGACCGGTGTGGAGGTCGGCCCCGGCCCCTGGCTCGCCCTGGCCGCCGTCGAGGCGGTCTTCGTCGCCCTCGTCGGCGCCGGTGTCGCCGCCGTGTCCCGGCTCCCCGCCTGGCCCGTGTGGGCCGCCGCCCTGTGGACCGCCGGAGAGGCGGCACGCGCGCGGGTGCCCTTCCACGGCTTCCCCTGGGGAAAGATCGCGTTCGGCCAGGCGGACGGCGCGTTCCTCCCCCTCGCCGCCCTCGGCGGCACCCCCGTCCTCGGCTTCGCCGTCGCCCTCACCGGCTTCGGGCTGTACGAGGCCGTCCGCGTCGCCGTCCGGGCCCGCCGCACCCGCGACGTACGGCGTGGCGCCGCGGTCGCCGCCCTGCTCACCGTCGCCGTCCCCGTCGTGGCGGCCGTCGCCGCCCGGCCGCTCGTCGACGCGGGCGCCGAGGACGGCACCGCCACCGTCGCCGTCGTCCAGGGCAACGTCCCGCGCGCGGGACTCGGCTTCAACGAACAGCGGCGTGCCGTCCTCGACCACCACGTGCGCGAGACCGAACGGCTCGCCGCCGCCGTCGCCGCCGGCGAGGTGAAGCGCCCCGACTTCGTCCTGTGGCCCGAGAACTCCTCCGACATCGACCCCTTCGCCAACCCCGACGCGCGCCAGGTCATCGAGCGGGCCGTGCGGGCCGTCGGCGTCCCCGTCTCGGTCGGCGGCGTCGTGGAACGCGACGGACGGCTGCTCAACGAACAGATCCTCTGGGACCCGGACAAGGGCCCCGTCGACACCTACGACAAGCGGCAGATCCAGCCGTTCGGCGAGTACCTGCCGCTGCGCTCGCTCATCGGGGCCGTCAACGAGGAGTGGACGTCCATGATCCGCCAGGACTTCAGCCGGGGTACCGAGCCGGGCGTCTTCACCATGGCGGGCACCCGGGTCGGCCTCGCCACCTGCTACGAGGCCGCCTTCGACTGGGCGGTGCGCTCCGAGGTGACCGACGGCGCCCAGATCATCTCCGTGCCGAGCAACAACGCGACCTTCGACCGCAGCGAGATGACCTACCAGCAGCTCGCCATGTCCCGCGTCCGCGCCGTCGAACACAGCCGCACCGTCGCCGTGCCGGTGACCAGCGGGGTCAGCGCGATCATCCTGCCGGACGGCACCGTCACCCGGAAGACCGGCATGTTCGTCGCCGACACCCTCGTCCAGGAGGTGCCCCTGCGCTCCGGCCTCACCCCCGCCACCCGCCTGGGCATCGTCCCCGAGGCCGCCCTCGTGCTGGTCGCGGCCGGCGGACTCGGCTGGGCCACCGCCGCGGGTGTGCGCGGGCGACGCGCCCGCGACGTGTAGCCGTACGCCCGTCGCACGCCCCGTGAACCGCTGAGAAGCGGCCGGCGCTCCCGCTAGGGTCGGCCGCATGGCTACTCCCGACTTCATCCGCGACCTGCGCGCCTTCGCCGGACACCAGTTGCTGTGGCTCCCCGGGGTCACCGCCGTCGTCTTCGACGACGCGGGCAGAGTCCTGCTCGGCCGGCGGTCCGACACCGGCCGCTGGGCGCTGATCGGCGGCATCCCCGAGCCGGGCGAGCAGCCCGCCGTCTGCGCCGTGCGCGAGGTGGAGGAGGAGACCGCCGTGCGGTGCGTCGTCGAGCGGCTGGTCCTGACCCAGGCACTCGACCCCGTCACCTACGAGAACGGCGACGTCTGCCAGTTCATGGACCTCACCTTCCGCTGCCGGGCCGTCGGCGGCGAGGCCCGCGTCAACGACGACGAGTCGCTGGAGGTGGGCTGGTTCACGGTCGACGCGCTGCCCGACCTGAAGGAGTTCGGACGGTCCCGGATCAAGCACGCGCTCTCCGAGGGACCCACCTGGTTCGAACCGGCCGGCACGCCCTGACGCACGCCGCGCCACGGCACTGCCGCGCCACGGCACCGGAGTGAAGAGAGAAGGGGGCCGTCCGACGGCCCCCTTTCCGCCTTTCGGGGAAGGGGCTTGAACCCTCACGGACCGTAGTGTTAGTTTCTCACATGTTAGTGACTCACACTTGGAGGGGTGATGGAGAACCGACCCGATCCGGCGCGGTGGTGGATGCTGATCGTGCTCTGTCTCGCCGTCCTCGTGGTCGGCCTCGACATCACGATCCTCAACGTCGCGCTGCCGACCATCTCCGGTGCCCTCGACGCGGACACCGGGCAGCTCCAGTGGATCGTGGACTCCTACACCCTCGCCTTCGCGGGGGTGATGCTCCCGGCCGGTGTCCTCGGCGACCGCTACGGGCGCAAGAAGGTCCTGCTGCTCGGACTGGCCGCGTTCACCGTGGCCTCCATGTGGTCCGCCCTGTCCCGTTCGGCCGGTGAGCTGATCGCGGCCCGGACCCTGCTCGGCGCCGGCGCGGCGGTCGTCCTGCCGCTGACGCTCGCCTTCGTCGCCGACACCTTCGACGACCGGGAACGGCCGAAGGCCATCGCCATCATCACCACCGCCTTCGCCGGCGGACTGCCCCTCGGGCCCATCCTCGGCGGACTCCTCATCGAGCACTTCGACTGGGGATCGGTCTTCTGGATCAACGTCCCGGTGGTGGGCGTCGCCGTCGTCGCCGGTCTGCTGCTGCTCAGGGAGTCCCGCAGCGCGGCTCCCCCTCCCGTGGACGTGGTCGGACTGGTCCTCGCCATCGGCAGTGTCGTGGCGCTGGTGTGGGGGTTCATCACCGCTCCCGAGCACGGCTGGGGCTCGCCGGTCACCGTCGGCCTGCTCGCCGGCTCCGTCGCCCTGCTGGCCGGATTCTTCCTCTGGGAGGTCCGCACCGGGGACCGGATCGTGGACCCCGGGCTGTTCCGCAGGCCCCGCTTCACCTGGGGGACGGTGGCCGCCGTCGTCGTCTCCGTGGCCCTGTTCGCCGTGCTGTTCGTGGTCCCCCAGTTCCTCCAGGGCGTCTCCCGCTACAACGCCTTCGACACCGGACTGCGCCTGGTGCCGCTGATGGGCGGCCTGATGGTGACCGGCGCCCTGGCCGGCTTCGTCGACCGCTGGATCGGGACCAAGGCCACCGTGGTCGCCGGTCTCGCCCTGCTCACCGGGGGGCTGGTCCTCCTCTCCCGCGTCGAGGCCGACAGCGGTTACGGCGTGCTCGCCACCGCCCTCGCCCTGTGCGGGCTCGGTGTCGGCGCCGCCATGGCCCCGGCGATGGACGCGGTCACCGCGGAGGTCGGCGACGAATCCGGCGCCGGGGCCGCCGTGGCGAACACCCTCCGGCAGGTCGGCGGAGCCCTCGCCGTGGCCGTCCTCGGCAGCATGCTCTCCACCGTCTACGGCAACCGCCTCGCCGACAACGCGCCGGGCCTCCCGCCGCAGGCGGTGGAGACCGCGAGCGACTCCGTGATGGGCGCCGGCGCCGTGGCCGACCGGCTCGGACCCGCCGGTCAGGCGCTGCGCACGGCCGCCGGGGACGCCTTCGCCCAGGCCATGTCCGCGGTCATGGTCAGTTGCGCCGTGGTCGTCGTCATCGGCGCGCTGCTCTGCGGTTTCTACCTTCCCGCGCGAGCCGGCTCCCGCAGTGGGGGCGGGGTGCGGCCTGCCGCGGAGACCCTGGTCGACGTGGAATGATCCCGGCCATGACGGAATCGGGGAACAAGTCCGACTGGCGCGAACGCAAGAAGGCGGCCACCCGTCGCTCCATCCAGGGCCACGCGATGCGCCTCTTCCTGGAGAAGGGGTACGACGCGACGCGGGTGGAGGAGATCGCCGCCGCGGCCGGTGTCTCGATAATGACCTTCTTCCGGTACTTCCCCACGAAGGAACACGTCGCCGCCGAAGACGACTACGACTTCCTGATCGCCCGGCTCGTGGAGGACTCCGCCGACGGCGAGCCCCTGGTCGGCCGCATCCACCAGGCCCTGCGCGGCGGACTGGCCCAGATCTACGCCACCGACCGGCAGGCGCTGCTCGACCGGACCCGGCTCATCCTGACGACACCCGCGCTCCAGGGCAGGATGTGGCAGAACCAGGCCGTCACCCAACAGCACATCGTCCGCGCGCTCTCCGGGGAGACGGTGGACAAGGACGGCGAACTGCGCCTCAAAGTGCAGGTCGCGGCGAGTTTCGCCATCGCCACCGTGGCGATGCTGGAATGGGCCGCCGCGCCCGAGGAGGGTGAACTGCCCGACCGTATCGACAAGGCTTTCGCGGCCTTCGACGAGGGCGCGCGGAAAGGCTGAATCCAGCCACTGTGCGCCGGCTCGGGAACCGGCGCGACAATGATGTCCGGAACAGGCCGGCTCGGAGCCCTGAGCGGGGGAAACGTTTTGGCCCCGGTCATCCTCTGTTGGTGAGGTAAAGGTCTGGTGCGCGATCACCGAAAAACCTTGAGAAGGGGCATGTCCGTTCTGTAGGCTGCGTTCAGGTGAGGTCGCACATCGGGCCGAGCCTGGAAGGCGATCACGGGGGAAGGGGCCTTCAGGTGTTTGCGACGTAACTGGCCGATGTAGCCAGCAGTATCGGAGTTGTCCAGCTCGAACGGCGAGCGGGTTGACGGCACGGCTCACGGGCCGATCCGCGCACGATCATGGACCCCGTCTCTCGGGTGTGTCCGGCGTGCGACTCATATGGCGCCATATCGAGGACTGCGAAGTCCAGCCCTTTTCCGGTGGGCTTTTCCAGGGCAGCTCTTTCACGGCCGATCGAAGGCCGACGGGGGTCTTGTGTTGCCTGAAAGTCTTGTCTTCATGTTCTCCGGGCAGGGATCTCAGTATTACGGGATGGCTCGGGAATTATATCGCGCACACCCGGTTTTCGCGCGCACGATGCGGTCATTGGACACCGTCTTCGGCGATGCCGGATTACCGGGGGTACTGCGCGAGATCTACCGGGAGGACCGCACCGCGGCCGACCCCTTCGACACGTTGGCGTACACGCATCCGGCCATTCTCATGGTGGAGCTGGCCCTGGTCGAGACGCTTCGCGCGGAAGGGGTCCGGCCCGGCCACGTCCTGGGCGCGAGCCTGGGGGAGTTCGCCGCGGCGGCGGCGGCCGGCGTCCTGGACGTCGAGGACCTGGCGCGTTCCATCGCCGAGCAGGTCCGCCTGGTGGACCGTCACTGCCCGCCGGGCGGCATGATCGCCGTCCTCGACGACATCCGCGCCTACCGGACGCATGGCCGGAACGAGTCCCTGGACCAGCGGCTCAGTGGCGGTCTCGAACTCGCCGCGGTCAACTTCGACCAGCACTTCGTCCTCACCGGGGAGCCGGACCGGGTCGCCCGGCAGGAGGCCCGGCTGCGGGCGGACGGCCGGCTCTGCCAGCGGCTGCCGGTGACCTACGCCTTCCACTCGCGGCTCATGGACGTGGCGGCCGAGCCCTACCGCCGGGCCCTGTCCGGACTCCGGGTCCGCCCGCCCGCCGTGCCCTTCGTCTCCTGCGCCGCCGGGACCACCCTGGACGACCTCGGCGTCGACCACTTCTGGCGCATGGTCAGGGAACCGATCGATTTCCGGAAGGCCGTCCTGCACCTGGAGGGCCAGGGCCGCGAACTGCTCTATCTGGACCTCGGGCCCTCCGCCACGATGGCGAATTTCGCCACCCGGAACTTCGCGCCGGAATCCCGGTCGAAGGCTCTCGCACTGGTCGACCCGTTCGCCCGCGAAGGACAGAGCCTGGAGCGCCTGCGGGAGGTCGCCCGGCGCCCCCGACACCCAGCACCAGGAAAACCGGCACACCGTGGAGAGCGCATGAAGGCAATCATCTTTCCCGGCCAGGGTTCGCAGTCCCGCGGAATGGGCGCCGACCTGTTCCCACGCTTTCCGGAACTGGTCGCCGGTGCCGACGAGATACTGGGCTACTCGGTGGCCGAACTCTGCCGTGAGGACCCGGACCGCCGGCTCGACTCCACCGAATTCACCCAGCCCGCCCTGTACACCGTCTCCGCCCTCTCCTACCTGGACCGGGTCCGCGGGGGATGGCACGGCGCGCATTTCTTCGCCGGTCACAGTCTCGGCGAATACACCGCCCTCTTCGCCGCGGGCGCCTTCGACTTCCTTACCGGACTGCGTCTCGTCATGGAACGCGGCCGGCTGATGGGCAGGGTCCGCGACGGAGGCATGGCGGCCGTCATCGGACTCGACGAGGAAGAGATCCGTACCGTGCTCACGGAATCCGGCCTCACCGACGTCGACGTCGCCAACTACAACTCACCCGACCAACTGATCCTCTCCGGGGCGAAAGAGCGCGTCCACGGGGCTCGGGACGCCTTTCTGCGGGCCGGCGCCAGGAACTTCCTCCCGCTGAGGGTGAGCGGTGCCTTCCACTCCCGCTTCATGGAACCGGCCCGTGGGGAATTCGAGGAGTTCCTCGCCGGGACCGCCTTCGGCCCGCTGACCGTCCCCGTCATCGCCAACGTCACCGGGCGCGAGCACGTCCCGGACGGGCTGCGCCACGCGCTCGCCGAGCAACTGGTCCGGCCGGTCCGCTGGGAACAGGGCATCCGCCACCTCCTGGAGCGGGGCGTCACCGACTTCCAGGAGACCGGGCCCGGCACCGTCCTCACCCGGCTCGTCGACCGCATCCGCCAGACCCCCGCCCCGCAGCCCCCGCCCGCCGCGACCACCACCGCGCGAGCCACCGGACCGACCCGCACGGGACCCGCCCACACCGGCACCGGCCGGGCGGATTCCGGCCAGCGCCCGGACGGCGGCACCCCGCAGGCGCGCGGCCTCGGCAGCGAGGCGTTCCGTACGGCCTACGGCACCCGGTACGCGTACGCGTGCGGCTCCATGTACCGGGGCATCGCCTCCGAGGACCTGGTCATCCGCGCCGCCCGCGCCGGGCTCCTCGCCTTCTTCGGCAGCGGCGGCCTGGAACGGGCCCGCATCGCCTCGGCCGTCGACCGCATCACCGCCGAACTCGGCCCCGGCGCCCCCTTCGGCGTGAACCTGGTCCACAACCCGACCCTGCCCGCCGTCGAGGACGACACCGTCGACCTGCTCCTCTCCCGGGGCATCCGCACCGTGGAGGCGTCGGCCTTCATGAAGGTCACCCGCGCGCTCGTCCACTACCGGCTGAGCGGACTGACCAAGGGACCCGACGGAGAGGTCCGCATCACCCACCGCCTCATCGCCAAGGTCTCCCGCCCGGAGGTCGCCGAGAGCTTCCTCAGCCCGCCACCGCAGCGACTGGTCGGCCTCCTCGAACAGGAGGGCCTGGTCACCGCCGAACAGGCGGCGCTCGCCACCCAGGTCCCCATGGCCGACGACCTCTGCGTCGAAGCGGACTCGGGCGGCCACACCGACCGGGGCAACCTCCTCGTACTGCTCCCCGCCATGCAGCGCCTGCGCGACCGGATCACGGGCGGATTCAGTTACCCGGACCGGGTCAGGGTCGGCGCCGCCGGCGGCATCGGCACCCCCGAGGCAGCGGCGGCGGCCTTCCTGCTCGGCGCCGACTTCGTCCTCACCGGGTCGATCAACCAGTGCACCGTCGAGGCCGACATGAGCGACCTGGCCAAGGACATGCTCCAGCAGATCGACGTCCAGGACACCGACTACGCCCCGGCCGGCGACATGTTCGAACTCGGCGCCCAGGTCCAGGTGCTCAAACGCGGCGTGTTCTTCCCGGCGCGCGCCAGGAAACTCCACGAGCTGTACCGGCGCCACGCGTCGCTGGAGGAGATCGACCCCGAGACCCGCGCGCTGATAGAGCAGCGCTACTTCCGCAGGCCGCTGGCCGACGTGTGGCGGGAGACCCGGGAGTTCTTCGCGGAGCGGGACCCCGAGGAGGTCGAGAAGGCCGAGCGGAACCCCAAGCACCGGATGGCCCTGGTGTTCCGCTGGTACTTCGGGCACAGCCAGCGGGCCGCCATGGCGGGCTCGGCCGACAGCCGCGTCGACTTCCAGGTCCACTGCGGGCCCGCGCTCGGCGCCTTCAACCAATGGGTCAAGGGCACCAGGCTGGAGGACTGGCGCGCACGCCACGTCGACGAGATCGGCGTCCGCCTCATGGAGGCCACCGCCCGCCACCTGCACGACGCCCACGGGGCGGAGGCCCGCCGGTGACCGCGACGGCCCGGCACCGCCGGGACACCGCGCGGGGCACCGCCGGCCGGATCGCCGTGGTCGGCATCGGCTGCCGGCTGCCCGGCGCGCGCGACCACCGCGCCTACTGGACCAACCTCGACACCGGCGTCTGCTCCGTCCGCGAGATCACCCCCGACCGCTGGGACACCGGCCGCCACTACTCGCCCGACCCCTCCCGCCCGGACACCGCCGTCAGCAAGTGGTGCGGCCTCCTGGACCGTCCGTACGCCTTCGACCACGCCTTCTTCCGGCTCTCCCCGCGCGACGCCGCGCTGATGGACCCCCAGCAGCGCCTGGTCCTGGAGGAGACCTGGCACTGCGTCGAGGACGCCGGCATCCCGCTCCGCGACCTGAGCCGCGCCCGTACCGCCGTGTACGTCGGCGTGATGGCCCGCGACCACCTCCAGGAGACGGCCCGGGACGGTGCCCCGGTGGAGAGCCACTCGGGGCTCGGCGGTTACGACTGCCTGCTCGCCAACCGCGTCTCCCACACCCTCGGCCTGCGCGGCGCCAGCGTCTCCGTCGACGCCGCCTGCGCCTCCTCGCTCGTCGCCGTCCACTCGGGGATGCGCGCCCTGCTCGACGGCGAGGCCGACTACGTCCTCGCCGGCGGTGTCAGCCTCAACCTGCACCCGTGGAAGTACCTCTCGTTCTCCAAGGCGCGGATGCTCAGCCCCGAGGGCCTGTGCAAGACCTTCTCCGACGACGCCGACGGCTACGTGCCCGGGGACGGCGTCGCCATGGTGCTGCTGCGCCCGCTGGAGGACGCCGTCCGGGACGGCAACCACGTCTACGGCGTCCTCGCGGGCAGCGCCGTCAACCACGTCGGCCGCGGCGGCACGATCACCGCCCCCAGCGCCGACGCCCAGCGGGAGGTCGTCTCGGCCGCGCTCGCCCGCGCCGGATGGGAGCCGCGCACGGTCACCTACGTGGAGGCGCACGGCACCGGCACCTCGCTCGGCGACCCGATCGAGGTCGAGGCGCTGCACCGCGTCTTCTCGCCCGCGTCGGCGCAGACCGCCTGGTGCCGCATCGGTTCGGTCAAGCCCAACATCGGGCACCTGGAGGCCGCCGCGGGCGTCGCCGGGCTGATCAAGGTCCTGATGATGATGCGCGCCCGGACGGTGCCGCCGAGCCTCCACATCCGCGACCTGAACCCGCTGATCCGCTGGGCGGACAGCCCGTTCGAGGTGACCCGGCACAGCGTGCCGTGGCAGCCGCACCGGGAGGGGCAGCCGCTCCGCGCGGGGGTCAGCTCCTTCGGCATGGGCGGGGTCAACGCGCACGTGGTGGTGGAGGAATACGAGGAATGTGAGGAACACGGGGAACACGGGGAATACGGGGAATACCGGGAGCCGACCGCGGTTTCCCCCGTGCCGTCGGGCCGTGGTCGCCGTCCGGCGCGCGGACGCCACCCCTTCCTCCTCTCCGCCCGCAGCCCCCGCTCCCTGGGGCTGCTGCTCGCCCGCTGGCGCGAGGAGGCGGCGGCAGGCGGCTGGGCCGGGGAGCCGGCCGCCGACATCTGCCGTACCCTCGCGGCCGGCCGGGAGCACTTCCCGTACCGCTTCGGCGGGCTGGTCTCCGACACCGGGGACATCGCCGCCCTGCTGCGTTCGGCGCCCCCGTCACCCGCCGCCGTCGCCGGCCCCTGGCGCCTCGTCGTCGGGCCGCTCGCCGTGCCGCCCCGGCGCCGACTGGCCGGACTCCTCGCCTCCCCGCTCTACGCCGACGCCGTGGCCGGGCTGCGCGCCCACTCCCCGGCGAGCGCGGCGGGCCTGCGCGAGCTGCGCCGGGGCGGCGAGAGCCCGCACCACGCCTTCCTCTTCACCTATCTGACGGTACGTGCGCTGCTGGACGCCGGTTTCGCGCCCGGCACGGTGACCGGGCAGGGTGCCGGGGTGTGGCCCGCGCTCGCGGCGGCCGGCGTGCTGGACGTCCAGGACGCCGCCGCGCTCGCCCGGGGGGACGAGCCCGGGGGCTCGGTGGCACCGCGGGCGCCGCGGATCGCGTTCGCGGAGCCGGTCACCGGCCGTCTCCTGTCCCCGTACCGGCTGGACGCCGACTACCTCACCGCGCTCCGGGAGGGGCTGCGCGCCGGTGCGGACGAGGTGGCGGCGCTGCACGGGCGGGCGGCGCGGCTCGCCGACGTCCAGCACACCTTCCGTGGCCATCTCCGGGAGTGGGACCGGCTGTTGGCGGAGCGCGGCGAGGGCGGCCCGCGACTGCCGGGGGACGGTGACGAGTGGCGCCGGTCGGCCGGTGACACCGCCGGACCGGCGGCCACCCTCCGGGCGCTGGCGGTGCAGAACGCGCTCGACCTGGTGCACCGGAAGTGGGGCATCGACCGGGAACGGGAGATCGGCAACGCCGAGGCGCGGGAGGTTCTGGACCTGCTCGCCCTCGACGTCCTGACCCGCGAGGACGCCATCGCCCTGGTCCTCGGGGACGGCACCGTGCCGGCCGAGGTGGCCGAGCGGGCCCATGAGCGGCTCGGGCGGATTCCGGGGGAGGGGGGCGGCTGTCCGCTGCTGCGGGCGCGTTCCGCGCCGTCCGCCGGGGTCGACGAGCTGAGGTCCTGGGCCGCCACCCCGGCGGCGGAGTCTCCGGCGGACGCGGGGGAGGCCGTCCTCGCGGTCGGGGCCGTGGAGTCCGTCGCCGCGGAGGTCGTCGTCGACGGGCCCGAGACCCTGGCCGACTCGCTCGCCGGGCCGCTGCTGGAGCTGTGGCTGCGCGGCGTCGGCCTGGACTGGCGGCGCACCGGCACCGGGGCGCCGGGCCGCGTGCTCTCCCTGCCCACGACGGAGTTCGTACGCGGCGAGCACCGCTTGCGGCGGGAGACGGGCGCGGCGGAGGCCGCGCCGGGGACGGGGGGCCGGGTACCGGGGGCGGAGGCCCGGGTGCCGGGGGTGCGGGCGCGGGTGCCCGGGTCGGACGGTGACCTTCCGGCACGGGGGGACGGCGTCGCGCTCCGGGAGCTGTCCCGGCGTCTGCGGGACGCGCCGCTGCCGGAGGGGCGGCCCCGCGTCGGCGGGCCCCTGCTGATCGTCGTACCGGAGCGGTGCCACGAGGAGGTACGGGAGGCCGTGCGGGAGGCGCTGCCCGGGGACCGGCCGCGCTGGGTCCTGCTCGGTGGGGCGTACGGACACGACGAGGACACCGGCGCCTGGACGGTGCGGGCCGCCGAGGAAGGGGACTGGCGGCGGCTCTTCACCGCCCTGGAAGCGGAAGGCGAGGCGCCGTCCCGGATCATCCACCTGGTGGCGCCCCGGCCCGGCACGAGCGTCGGCGAACGGCTCACCGAGACGGTGTACGGGGCCTTCCTGCTGGCGAAGGCCGCCGGGGCCGCCCGCGAGGACGGCCGGACCGAGGTCATCTGCCTCCGCCCCGCGGGCGCGGGCGCACCCGGGGCGGGGGAGCCGGAGACGGCGGCGCTCGGCGGGCTCGCCCGCGCTCTCCGCCGGGAGACCGCCCGGGTGCGGCTCCGCACGGTGACCGTGGACGGCGGACCGGCCGATCCGGACGTCTGGCGGTGCGCGGCGGCCGAGTGGGGCGGTGACGACGACACGGTCCATGTCGCGGGTGGTACGCGCCGGGTGGCGCGGTACGAGGAGGCCGAGGGCGCCCCGGCCGCGTACACCGGCGTCCGGCCGGGCGGGGTGTACCTGGTCAGCGGGGGCGCGGGCGGGCTCGGCCGGATCGTGGCCGGGCACCTGCTGCGGACCGAGGGCGTCCGGGTGGCGCTGGTCGGGCGGTCCGAGCTGTCGGCGGAGCGGTCGGCGGCGCCGGCCGGGCTCCTCGGCGGGGACCATCCCCGGGCCGTCTACCTCCGCGCCGACGTGGCCGACGCCGAGCAGGCGGAAGCGGTGGTGGCCCGGGTGCGCGCACGGTGGGGGCGGATCGACGGGGTCCTCCACGCGGCGGGCGTGCTCCGTGACGGCCTGCTCGCCACCAAGGGCCTGGACGACGTCCGTTCGGTCTTCGCCTCCAAGGTCCTCGGCGCGGACCGTCTGGACCGGGCCACCCGTGACGACCCGCTGGACTTCTTCGTCCTGTTCTCCTCCGTGGTCGCCGTCTCCGGCAACACCGGGCAGACCGACTACGCCGCCGCCAACGCCTACCTGGACGCCTACGCGGACCAGCGGGAGCGCCTGCGCGGCCAAGGGCTGTGCTCCGGCCGGACGGTGGCCGTCGGCTGGCCCCTGTGGGAGGGCGGCGGCATGACCGTCGCCGAGGGGAGCGGCGGCGTCTTCCGGCCGGAGCGCGGGGTGTTCCCGCTGCCGGCGCCCGAGGGGCTGGCCCTCCTCGACCGGGTCCTGGCGGGTCCCGCCGGGCACCGTGCCTTCGTCCACGCCACCGGCGAGGGCGCTGCCTGGCTGTCGTCCGGCGGGCGGGAGGACCCCGGGCCGGTAGCGCGGGAGCGCGCGGCCGACGCCGGTGCGGGAGAGCCGCTGGAGCGGGCCGTGCGGTATGCGACCGGTGTCCTCGCCGGCCTGCTGGGTGTCGCGCCGGACCAGGTGGACGCGGACCTCGGTTTCGACGAGTACGGCATCGACTCGATCCGGGTCAGCCAGTTCAACGCGTGCGTGGAGCGGGACCTGGGGCCCGTTCCGCAGACCCTGCTCTTCGAGTGCCGCACCCTGGCGCAGGCCGCGGAGCGGATCGCCGCGCACCGGCCGGCGGAACTGGCCGCGTGGTGCGCCGATCAGGAGGGGACCGGGCGGGAAGACGCTTCCCGGTCCGGCGACGGGGGAACGGACACGGGGGTGAGGCCGGACGGTGCCGCCCCGGCCGTACGCCACGTCGTCACGGCGCGGGCGGAATCGGGCGCGCGGGCGGAGGGGGGAGCGGACCGCGAGGCCATCGCCGTCATCGGCATGTCCGGCCGCTACCCCATGGCCCCCGACCTGGACGCCTTCTGGCGGAACCTCGCCGACGGACGGGACTGCGTCACCGGCATTCCGCCCGCCCGGCGTACGAGTTGGGGTCTTACGGCCACCGGGGAGCTGCCGAGGGAGAGCGGCATCGACTGCTCCTCGGGCGGCTTCCTCGACGGCGTCGACCGCTTCGACCCGCTGTTCTTCCACATCTCGCCGCGCGAGGCGGAGGCGATGGACCCGCAGGAGCGGATCTTCCTGGAGGTCGCCTGGTCGGCCTTCGAGGACGCCGGGTACCCGCCCATGCGCCTCGGCGACCCCGACGACCCCGCGCAGCGCCGGGTCGGGGTGTTCGCGGGCGTCACCACGCAGACGTACCTGCTGTGGGGCCCCGAGCGGTGGAGCGCCGACGACCCGGTCATCCCCACCTCCACCCCGTGGTCCGTCGCCAACCGGATCTCCTACTGGCTCGACCTGCACGGTCCGAGCATGCCCGTCGACACCGCCTGCGCCTCCTCCCTGCACGCCGTCCACCTGGCCCGCGAGAGCCTGGCCCGGGGCGAGTGCGACATGGCCCTCGTCGGCGGCGTCAACCTCTACCTGCACCCCGCCAAGTACCGCTGGCTCTCCCAGATGGGGATGCTGTCGCGCACCGGACGCTGCCACGCCTTCGGGGAGGCCGCCGACGGGTTCGTGCCCGGCGAGGGCGCCGGCGCGCTGCTCCTCAAGCCGCTGCGCCGCGCCCTCGCGGACGGCGACCGCGTCCTCGGCCTGGTCCGGGGCACCTCCGTCAACCACGGGGGCCGCACCAGCGGTTTCACCGTGCCCAACCCGCGCGCCCAGGCCGAACTGGTCCGGGCCGCGCTGCGTGACGCCGGGGTGGCGCCCGAGTCGGTCGGGTACGTCGAGGCGCACGGCACCGGCACCGCGCTCGGCGACCCGATCGAGATCGCCGGACTCACCCAGGCATTCCGGGACGTGCCGGTCCCCGGCCGAGGGGAGGGCGACGGCTGCGCCCTCGGCTCGGTCAAGACCAACATCGGTCACCTGGAGTCCGCCGCGGGCATCGCCGGCCTGACCAAGGTGCTGCTGCAACTGCGCCACGGCACCCTCGTCCCCTCCCTCCACGCCGAACGGGAGAATCCGCGGCTGGACCTGGCCGGCACGCCCTTCCGCCTCCAGCGGGACGCGTCGCCCTGGCCCCGCAAGACCGGTGCCGACGGGCGTGAGCTGCCCCGGCGGGCCGGGATCAGCTCCTTCGGCGCGGGCGGGGCCAACGCCCATGTGGTCGTCGAGGAGTACCGGGGGCCCCGGGCGCCGCGCGGCGCCCCGGACGGGGAGCACCTGATCGTCGTCTCCGCCAAGGACGCCGAGCGGCTCCGCGAGCACTGCGCCAACCTGGCACGGCACCTCGCCGGGCCACACGCCGACCTGCGCCTCTCCGAGGTCGCCCACCAACTCCAGGTCCGCCGACAGCCGTTGCCCGAGCGGGTCGCGCTGCTCGCCTCCGACCCGCGCGAACTCGCCGGGCGCCTGGCCGAGGTGGCCGGGGGCCGTCCGCCGGCCGACCGCTGCTGGACGCCGGGGGACCGTACGCCCGCAGCGCGCCGGGCGGCGCGGGAAGCGGTGCCGGACGCGCTGGCCTCCCGCGACCTGGCCACGCTGGCGGAGTGCTGGGTGGCCGGCGCCGAGGTGCCCTGGGCGCGGCTCCACCCGGAGCCCCTGCGCCATGTGGAGCTGCCCGTCTACCCGTTCGCCCGGGAGCGGCACTGGCTGCCCGAGATCGTGCGGGGGGCCGCGGCGGAGGCCGGTGAGAACCCGGGCCGTGCGGAGGACGAACCGGGCCTGGATGAACCGGGCCTGGATGAACCGGGCCTGGATGAACCGGGCCTGGACGAACTGGGCCTGGATGAACCGGGCTTGGACGAATCGTCGGCTGTCCAGGGCCCGGCCGGACCGGTGGCTTCCCGGGGCCTGGCCGGTCCGGTGGCGGCCCTCCGGGACCCGGCCGGTCACCCCTTCGTGACCGGGGTCTCGGAGGCCGCCGGAGGCACCTTCGCCGACTTCACCGGCGAGGAGTCCTTCCTCGACGACCACCGGGTCGACGGGGTCCCGATCTTCCCCGCCGTGGGGTACCTGGAGATGGTCAGGGAGGCGACCCGCCTCCTGGGGCGGCCCGCGGTGCGCCTGCGGAACAACGTCTGGTCGGAGGCGATGACCGTCCCGGCCCCCGCCCGTTTCCACCTGGGCCTGGAGCGGGGCGCCGACACCTGGTCGTACGAGCTGTACAGCGTCGACGGCGACGGCGGACGCCGGGTGCACGGGCGGGGCAAGGCCGACACCACCGCCGCCGAGCCCGCCGGGGAGGACCGCTTCGCCGACCTCGACGGCATCCGGGGCCGGTGCGAACACCGCGCCGACGCCGGGGAGTTCTACGCCCTCGTGCACGGGCTCGGCCTCGGCCTCGGGGCCGCCTACCAGGGTGTGCGCCGGGTGTGGTGGAGCGAGGGCGAGGCGCTGACGGAGATCCGGCTTCCCGAGGCCGCCGAGGCCGGCGCGGACCGATTCTTCCTCCACCCCTCGATGCTCGACTCGGCGCTCCAGGCGTCGCTGTGGCTGATCGAGCGGCGCGAGGGGCGCGGACGGCTGCACCTGCCGTTCACCATCGGGTCCCTCGACGTGGCCCACGGCACCCCGCGCCGCGGGTACGCCCATGTCGTCGTCCGTGCCTGGACGGAGGCGGGGAAGAAGATCGAGGTACGGCTCTGCGACGAGCGCGGCCGGGTCCTCCTGACGGTCCGCGACTTCTGGCTCCGCCCCTGGCGCACCGCCGCCCCCGCCCCCGCCGCCCCCGCCGCCCCCACCCTCGCCCCCGAGCCCACGCCCGAGCCGGAGCCCGAGCGGTCCGCCGTCCGGCCGGCGGGGACCTTCTTCCGCCCGGCCTGGACCCCGGGCGGACCCCCGGCGGACACGCGCCGGGCACTCACCGGCATCCTCGTCCTCGCCCCCTCCCCGGCGGCGGGACACGCGCTCGCCTCGGCCGTCGCCTCCGGCGGCACGATCCCGGGCGTCGTGGTCACCCCGGGTGCCGCCTTCCACCGGTCGGCCGACGGCGGCGGGCGGCACACCGTCACCCTGCGCCCGTCCCACGCCGGTGATGCCGAGCGTCTGGCAGGGGAGTTGACCGACCTCGGAGTGCTGGGCGGGGCGCGTGGCCGGGAGGGCGGGCTCGGCATCGTCCACGCCCTGCCCGCGTCCGTGTTCACCGGCGGCGCCGACGCGGTGCGGGCGCAGCTCGACGACGGGCTGATGCCGTTGTTCCACCTGGTGCGCGCGTTGCTGCGCTCCGGCGACCGCGGCCCGGTCCGGCTGGTGTGCGCGTACCCGGGGACCGGCGGCGAGCAGCCCGGCTACGCGGCGCTCGGCGGCTTCCTGCGCACCCTCGCCCGGGAGAGCGTCCGCTTCTCCACCGCCCTCGTCGAACTGCCGGCCGCGGAACTGGCCGGCCTGGCCGGGGGCGACGCCGCCGCGCGGACGCTCGCGGCCGAACTGCACGGCGGGTCGGGGGCGTTCGCCGAGATCCGGCACCGGGACGGCCGGCGGGCCGTGCGGACCTGGACCGCGCACAGCACGCCTCTGACCGGGGGCGGGGCCGTGCTCCGCCCCCGGGGCGTCCATCTCGTCACCGGCGGCACGGGCGGCATCGGGACCCTGGTGGCCCGCAGGCTCGCCGACCGGTACGGGGCCCGCCTGGTCCTCGCCGGACGCTCGCCCCACGACGAGCGCGTCGACGCGCTCCTCGCCCGGATCGCCGAGGACGGCGGCGAGGCCCACTACGTACGGGCGGACACCTCCCGGCCCGAGGGCGCCGCCGACGCCGTACGCGCGGCACAGACGGCCTTCGGCGAGGTGCACGGCGTCTTCCACTGCGCCGGTGTGCTGCGCGACGGCTACCTGGTCCACCAGGACCCGCGGCGGCTCCGCGAGGTACTCGCGCCCAAGCTCTGGGGCGCCTTCCACCTGGACGCCGCCACCCGGGGGCAGCCCCTCGACGTCTTCTGCCTGTTCTCCTCGGTCGCCGCCCCGCTCGGCAGCGCCGGACAGGCCGGATACGCCTACGCCAACGGCTTCCTGGACTCGTTCGCCCGGTGGCGTGACGAGCAGTGCCGGCGGGGAGCGCGCCGGGGACACACCACGGCGGTGAACTGGCCGCTCTGGCAGGACGGCGGGATGACCGTCGACGACGAGGTACGGGCCTGGCTGCGGGCCGGCCTCGGACTGCTGCCGCTGGAGACGGGGCCGGCCCTGGCCGCGCTCGACGCCGTGCTCGACGGGCCGCCCGGTCCCGTCCTGTTCGTCGGCGGGGACGGCGCGAAGGTGGCGGAACTGCTCGGCGCGGAGCCCTCCGGGGACCCGGCGCAGGGGCTCGGAGGGGAGGGGGACGGCAGGCCGGCCGCGGCCGGGTCCCCCGTGGACGAGGGGGAGGACACGGTGGACCATCCGGCACCGGCACCGGCACTGCAGACGGCCCTGCGCGCCGTCCTGACCGACGAGGCGGCGGGCATCGTCAAACTCGATCCGGCGCGCATCGACCCGGCCGCCTCGATCGGCGACTACGGCTTCGACTCGCTCTCCTTCAGCCGCTTCGCCAACCGGCTCAACGAACGGCTCGGCCTGGACATCACCCCGGCCACCTTCTTCGAGTACACGACGGTCGACGACCTCACGGACCACTTCCTGGAGACCTTCCCCGACGAGATCGGCCGCCACGTCGGGGCCCCGGCAGCCGACGACCGCCCGGCGCCGCCCTCCGAGCCGGATCACCCCGCCGCGTCCGCGACGGCCACCGTCCGGGAAGCCGCCCCCGCCGCCCCGGCGCTCCCTTCGGACGCCGCGCCCGCCGGGCTTGCCGCGCCCGCCGGGCCCGAGCCGATCGCCATCGTCGGCATGCACGCCGAGATGCCCGGCTGCCCCGACCTCGACGCCTACTGGCGGCACATCGAGGCCGGTGACGAGCTGATCTCCGAGATCCCCGCCGACCGCTGGGACTGGCGCGACCACTACGACCCGACCGGACGGCGGGAGGGCACCACGGTCAGCAAATGGGGCGGATTCCTCCCCGAGGTCGACACCTTCGACGCCCGGTTCTTCGGCGTCTCGCCCCGCGAGGCCCAGTTGATGGACCCGCAGCAGCGGCTCTTCCTCCAGACCGCCCACCGGGCCGTCGAGGAGGCCGGCTACCGCCCCTCGGACCTCTCGGCCGGACGCACCGGCCTCTTCGTCGGCGTGGCCACGCACGAGTACTACGACCTGCTGCGCGAGGCGGGCGTGCCCACCGAGGCGTACACCACCACGGGGCTCTTCCACGCCATCCTGGCCAACCGGGTCTCGTACCTGATGAACCTCAGCGGCCCCAGCTTCCCCATCGACACGGCCTGTTCCAGCTCCCTGGTCGCGCTGCGGACGGCGGTCGAGTCGCTGCGGGCAGGGAGCTGCGACACCGCCCTGGTCGGCGGGGTCAACCTGCTGCTCTCCCCGACGATCTACGTCTCCTTCTCCCGGGCCGGGATGCTCAGCCCCGACGGGCGCTGCAAGACCTTCGACGCCGCCGCCGACGGGTACGTGCGCGGCGAAGGGGCCGCCGCCCTGCTCCTCAAGCCGCTGTCCGCCGCCGTACGCGACGGGGACCACGTGCACGCCGTCATCCGCGGCAGCGCGGTCAACCACGGCGGCCGGGTCAACACCCTCACCACCCCCAACCCGAACGCCCAGTCCTCCCTGATCGTCGCCGCCTTCGAGGAGGCCGGCGTCGATCCGGAGACCGTCGGGTACGTCGAGATGCACGGTACCGGCACCGCGCTCGGCGACCCGATCGAGATCAACGGCCTCAAGAAGGCGTTCCGCGAGCTGCGCGACCGCGCCGGACGGCCCCGGCTCACCGAACCGTGCACGGCGATCGGCTCCGTCAAGCCGGTCATCGGCCACCTGGAGGCCGCCGCGGGCATGGCCGGAGTGGTGAAGGCCGTCCTGGCGATGCGGCACGGCAGGCTGCCCGGCAGCCCCCACATCAGGGAGCTGAACCCGCACATCCAGCTCCAGGGCGGCCCGCTGCGCATCCCCCGGACGACGGAGCCCTGGCCGAGGCGCACCGGACCCGACGGGCGCGAGCTGCCCCGCCGCGCCGCGGTCAGCTCCTTCGGCTTCGGCGGCACCAACGGCCACGTCCTGCTGGAGGAACACCTCCCGCACACCCCCGGGTCCCCGCTCCCCGGGACCTCGCTCCCCGGCACCTCGCTCTCCGGGGCGAGCCCGGAGCGGGTGTTCGTGCTGTCGGCGCGCACCGGCGAGCAGTTGCGGGAGTACGCCGGGCGGATGGCCGCGGCGGTCGCCGACGGGCCCGCCGGTCCCGGCGCCGCCGACGCCGGCACGCGGACCGGTTCCGGCGCCGACGGGATCGAGCCGGAGCTGATCGCCCTCGTCGCCGACGCGCTCGGCGTGCTCCCGGACGAGGTGCCCACCGACGAGCCGCTGGGCGACCTCGGCCTCGGCCCGCTCGCCTTCGGCGCGCTGCGCGAGTGGATCGCGGACCGGTGCGGCCCGGCCGACGGCGGCGGGGAGCCCCTGGCCGCGTGCTCCGTGAAGGACGTCGTCACCCGCCTCGCCCCCGCGAGCCTTACCGCCCGCCGTGACCTGCGCGATCTCGCGTACACCCTCCACCTCGGGCGCGAGCACCGGGAACACCGTCTCGCGGTGGTCTGCGCCGACGCCCGCGACCTCGCCGCCTCCCTCGCGGCCTTCACCCGGGGCGAGGCGCCCGACGGGCGGACCTGGCACGGCGTCACCGGCCCGGCCACCACGCCCGCCACCGAGCGGGCCGCCGGGCTCCCGCGCCCGGACCGGGAGGACCCCCGGACCGTGGCACGGCGCTGGACCGAGGGCGCGGACATCGCTTGGGAGCGGCTGTACCCGGGGGAGCGGCCCCGCCGCCTCTCCCTGCCGCCGCACCCGTTCGCCCGTACCCGGTACTGGGTCCCCGGCGCCCCCGACCGCGAGCGCACCTGGACCCAGCGCGTCCGGCTGGACGCGTCGGACCGCCGGGTCCTTGAGCACCTGGTCCACGGCCGGCCGGTCCTGCCCGGCGTGGCGCACCTCGCCCTCGCCCACACCGCGCTCCGCACCCGCCGCACGGGCGACTTCCGGCTCACCGGGGCCGTCTGGCTGCGGCCCCTGGACATCGAGCCGGGGCACCCGCGCGAGGTGGAGGTGCGGCTCCGCGAGAAGGACGGCCTCGTCGAGTACGAGGTGGTCGCGTCCTCCGGCACGCGGACGCCCCCCGTCACCTGCTCCCGGGGCACCTGGGAGGAACGGCCCGCCGACTCGGCGTTCCCCGGCCCTGACCCGGTCGACCTGGCGGCGCTCCGGCGCCGCTGCCCCACCCGGCTGGACCGGCACGAGGTGTACGAGCGGTTCGGCGCCCTCGGCCTGGAGTACGGGCCGCTCTTCCGGGGCCTGCGCGAGGTCCGGGTGGGCGAGAGCGACGTCCTCGCCGCGTACGGCACGACGGAGGCGGGCACCGTACCCGGGGACCCGGCCTTCCACCCCACGGTGCTGGACGCCGCCCTCCAGGCCGTCAGCGCCTTCGACTTCACCACCCCGGAGGGCCGGGGTCCGACGCGGCTGCCCTTCGCCCTGGACTCCGCCGACCTGGGGGAGCCGCTGCCGGGCACCGGCCACATCCACGTGCACCGGGCCCCCGACGGGCGGATCGACGTGACCGTGCTGGACGACACCGGGCGCGGGTGTGCCGCGCTGTGGGGCGTCACCGTCCGCGAGCGACGCGCCGGGGACTCCGGGGACACGGGGGCCGCCGGGGATGCCGGGGCCGCCGAGCGCCCGTCCCACGACGAGCGGCGCCTGGAGCGGTTCTTCCACGAGCCCCACTGGGCCGAACAGCCCCTGCCCGGCGGCCCGGAGACGCCCCGGGCTCCGGAGGAGGGGACGCTCCTCGTCCACCCGGCCGACTGCCTCGGCCTGGACCGCGCCCTGGCCTCCCGCACCCGCGCCCGCCGCATCCGGCTCGGCGCCCCGGGCACCCCCACCCGGCCCCTCGCGGACGGCGCCTGGGAGGCCGACGCCCGCGACGACACCGCCCTGCGCGAACTCCTTCTCGGCGCCGGGGAGATCCGGCACCTCTGGTACCTCACCGGACCGCCCGTCCCCGACACCGAGGGCGGCTTCGCCGACCCGGTCGACGTGTTCTTCCGCCTCGTCAAGGCCCTGTCGGACACGGACCGTACGCCGTCGCTGCGGTCGCTGCGGGTCGTCACCGCCGGCGTGCACGACGTGGACGGCACCCGGACCGGCAACCCCCGCGCCGCCGGCCTCGGCGGCCTGTGCAAGACCCTCGCCAAGGAGTACCCGCACCTGGACGTCGGCTGCCTCGACCTCGCGTTGCCCACCGGCGGCGGGACGGAGCCGCCCGAGGGGACCGTGGACGCCCTCCTCGCGGAGCCCGCCCAGCGCGCCGGGGAGGAGGTCGCGCTGCGCGCCGGACGCCGCTACGTGAAGCGGCTGCGACCGGTGCCGCTCCCCGCTCCCTCGCGGCCCGTGTACCGGCAGGGCGGCACCTACCTCGTCGTCGGCGGCACGGGCGGGATCGGCCGCACCCTCGCGGAGCACCTGGCGAAGTCCGCCGCCGCCCGGCTGGTGCTGACCGGCCGCAGCGCCCCCGGCCCGGACACCGACCGCCTCGTGGCCCGCGTCGCGGAACTCGGCGGACAGGCCCTCTACGTCCCCGCCGACGTCACCGACCCCGCCGCCCTGCGGAACGCGGTGGAGGCGGGCCGGGCGCGGTTCGGCGCCTACCACGGGGTCTTCCACGCGGCGATGGTGCTGCGGGACTCCATCGTCGAGCGGATGGACACCGAGGCGTTCCACGCCGTCTACGGACCCAAGGCCCGGGGAAGCGCCGTCCTCGGCGCACTCTTCGCCGACGAGCCGCTCGACTTCCTGCTCTTCCTCTCCTCCGTGCAGTCCTTCACCGGCTCGGCGGGCCAGGGCAACTACGCGGCCGGCTCCACCGCCCAGGACGCGCACGCCCGGGAGCTGGCCGGCCGGGCCGCCCACCCCGTCCAGGTCGTCAACTGGGGCGTCTGGGGCGGGGTCGGCGCCGTGGCCGCCCCCCGCTACCGCGAGGAACTGCGGGCGCGCGGGTTCCGGCCCATCGAACCGGCCGACGGCATGGCCGCGCTGGAACGCGTCCTCGCCTCCGGCCGGCGGCAGGTCGTCGCCCTCGACGCGGACGACCACGTCCTGCACGCCATCGGCGTCCGCGACGACGGCCCCGCCCCGGCCGGTACGGCGCCCCGGCCCGCCGGCCTGATGGCGGACTCCGCCCGGCACCTCGCCGGAGAGCGGGCGTTGGAGGAGTTCATCGCCCGCGAGGTGTGCGGACTGCTGGGGGAGGCCGGGTTGTTCCGGCGGCCCGGACAGGAGCACCACGCGGCCGAACCGGCCCGCGCCCTCGGCGCGTCGCCCCGGCACCGGCGGCTGGTCGACGGGCTCGTGGAGGTGCTGGTCCGCGGCGGTTACGCGGTACGGGACGGCGACCGGGTCCGGGCCACGGCCCGCGTCCTCGACGCGGAAGGCGCCCGGAGCGGGGAGGCCGCCGCCGGGCTCCGGTCCGCCCACCCGGACCTGGGCGCCCGCCTCGACCTCGTCCGCGCCTGCCTGGACGACCTGCCGCGGGTGCTCACCGGCGCGCTCTCCCCGGCGGAGGTGCTCTTCCCGGGCGGTTCCGGGGAGCGGGTGGCGCCCGTCTACCGGGGCAGCCCCCTGGTCGACCACTGCAACCGGCTGCTCGCCGCGCACGTCGTGGACCATCTCCGCGCGACCGTCTCGCCGGGCCGGCGCCCCCGCGTCCTGGAGATCGGCGCGGGCACCGGAGCCACCACCGCCGAGGTGCTGGACGCCCTGCGCGCGGCGGGCATCGAGGCCGACTACGACTACACCGACGTGTCGGTGAGCTTCCTGCGCGAGGCCGGACGGCGCTGGGCCGGCCGGTCCGGCGTCCGCATGACGTTCCGGAGCCTCGACATCGCCCGGTCCGCCGGGGCACAGGGCTTCGAGGCGGGCGGCCACGACGTGGTGATCGCGGCCAACGTGCTGCACGCGGTGGCCGACCTGGACGGCGCCCTCGGCCGCGCGCGGGCCCTGCTCCGGCCGTCCGGACGGCTCCTGCTCACCGAGGTCACCCGGATGCTCGGCTTCCACACCGTCACCTTCGGTCTCCTGGACGGCTGGTGGGCACAAACCGACCCCGAGCGGCGCCTGCCCTTCTCCCCGCTGCTCGACGAGGAGATGTGGCGACGGCGGCTCGCCTGGGCCGGTTTCACCGGGGTGGAGGTGCGGGGCGAGGCGGACACGGTCGGCCGGCTGTCGCAACGGGTGATCACGGCCGTGCCGGACGCTGACGCTGACGCGGACGCCGACGCCCACGCCGACGGGCACGCCGGGCCGGTGACCGTGCCGGGTGCCGTGGACGTGGGGCGCGGCCCGGTGCCGGGTGCCGTCGAGAAGAGCCAAGGGCCCGTGACCGTACCGACGTCCGCGCTCGCGGACGGGCCGGGGGAGCCCGGGGACTTCGACCCGGCGGGACGGGTGGCCGGGCTGATCACGGCGCTGGCCGCCGAGGCGCTGGGCATGTCCGCCGCGGAGCTGGAGCCCGACCGGCCCCTGTCCTCGTACGGTGTGGACTCCATCGTGGGCGTCGAGCTGATCAACCGGATCAACCGCGAACTGGGCATCGTCCTCAAGACGATCGCCATCTTCGACCACCCGACGGTGAGGGAGCTGGCCGCCTTCGTCGCCGAACGGTACGCGAGCGCCGTCGGGGAGCGGCTGCGCCCGGCACCGGCCGAGGCGGCACCGGCCCCGGCCCCGGCGACGGCCCCGGCGACACCCCCGGTGCAGAGCGCCCCGGAGCCGAGGGGGAGGACGGCGCCGGTCGCGGTGGCCGGGGGCGGGTTCCGCGCGGTCCGTTTCGAGCGGCCCGGGAACCCGGCGGACCTGGCCGTCGTGCCGGTCGAGCCCGTCGCCCCGGGGCCGGGCGAGGTCGAGGTCGCGGTGCGGGCGTTCCCCGTCAACTTCTCCGACTTCCTCGCGGCCAAGGGCCTCTACCCGATGATGCCGGACTTCCCCTTCACGCCCGGCGTGGAGGTCTCCGGCGTCGTCCGCCGGGTGGGGCCCGGCGTGCGGCGGGTGCGGCCCGGCGACGAGGTCGTCGCGCTCACCCGGCCGGAGATGGGCGGCCAGGCGTCCGTCGTCCTCACCGACGACACCTTCGTGGTGCGCAAGCCCGCCCGCCTCACCCACGAGGAGGCGTGCGGCATGCCGGTGGCCTTCCTCGCCATGTGGCTGGCGTTCGAACGGGCCGGGGTGCGGGCCGGGGACCGGGTGCTGATCCGGGCCGCCACCGGCACCAACGGGCTGGTCGCCGTCCAGCTCGCGCGGGCGGCCGGCGCCGAGGTCATCGCCACCGCCGGAGGCCCGCGCAAGGTCGCCCACCTCGTCGGGATGGGGGTCGCCGACCCCATCGACCACGAGCGGTACGACGTCGTCGAGGAGGTGCGCCGCCGGACCGGGGGCGCCGGGGCGGACGTCGTCGTCAACACCCTCGGGGACGGCGCGACACAGGAGGGGCTCAACCTGCTGGCCCCGGACGGTCGGTACGTCGAGATCGCGGTCTTCGGCCTCCAGGCGGCCGGGGGGCTCGACCTGTCGCGGATGGTCGACAACCAGAGCTTCCACAGCTTCAACACGAAGAAGTACTTCCTCGCCCATCCCGAGCGGCGGGTCCCCTGCCTGGAGGCGATGGCGGAGCACCTGGAGGCCGGGACGGTCCGGCCGTACGTGGCGCACGTGGTGCCGTTCGACCGGGTCACCGAGGCGTACGCGCTGAAGGCGGAGCGGGGCACCATCGGCCGTGTCGTCGTCACCGTCCCCGACCCCGACGCCACGGCGGTGAGCGGGACCTCCCGCCCGGAGCGGCACTCCGAGGACGGGAGCCGGGCCCGGCGGAAGACCCAGGACACCACGGCCCCCGCCCCCGCTCCCGCCCCCGTCCCCGTCCCCGTCCCCGTCCGGGGCGACGACATCGCCGTCATCGGCATGTCCGGCCGGTACCCCGGCGCCGACACCCTCGCCGAGCTGTGGGACAACCTCGCCCGCGGCGAGTGCGCGGCCGGTGAGGTGCCCTCCTCGCGCTGGTCCGCCGAGCGCTACCACGACCCCGACCCCGCCCGCCTCGACACCACCTACTGCTCGCGGGGCGCCTTCCTCGACGACGTGGACGCCTTCGACGCGCCGTTCTTCGCCATGTCCGGCAAGGAGGCCGCGCAGACCGACCCGCAGCAGCGGCTCTTCCTGGAGGAGGCGTGGCGGGCACTGGAGGACGCCGGGTATCCGTCCGGCGCGCTGGAGGGGCGGCCCTGCGGCGTCTTCGTCGGCGTCGGCCCGAGCGAGTACCTCACCCGGATGAACCGGGCGGACGTCCTCAAGGAGGCCCAGTCCTTCTGGGGCAACGAGGCGTCCGTGCTGGCGGCGCGGATCTCCTACTTCCTCAACCTCAAGGGGCCGAGCCTCGCGGTGAACACCGCCTGCTCGTCCTCGCTGGTCGCCGTGCACCTCGCCTGCCGCAGCCTGCTCTCCGGCGAGTGCGAGACGGCCCTCGCAGGCGGCGTCTTCCTCACGCTCGCCCCGGACTACTTCGTCGTCGCCAGCAACGGCACGATGCTGGCGCCGGACGGCGTCTGCAAGACCTTCGACGACAGCGCCGACGGCTTCGGTCCGGGCGAGGGCGTCGGCGCGCTGGTCCTCAAGCCGCTGCGGGCCGCGCTGCGCGACGGCGACCACGTCCACGGCGTCATCAAGGGCTCGGCGATCAACCAGGACGGCCGCACCAACGGCATCACCGCGCCCAGCGGCGCCGCCCAGACCGCCGTCGAACTGGCCGCCTGGGAACGGGCCGGCATCGGCCCCGAGACCCTCGGCTACGTGGAGGCCCACGGCACCGGCACCCGGCTCGGCGACCCCATCGAGGTCGAGGCGCTTGCCAACGCCTTCGCCCGCCACACCGACCGCAAGGCGTTCTGCCCGATCGGATCGGTCAAGACCAACATCGGGCACACGGCCGCCGCCGCGGGCATCGCCGGGATCATCAAGGTGCTCCTCGCCTTCCGCCACGACCGGCTGCCCCCGTCGGCGAACTACCGGACCCCCAACCGCCTCATCGACTTCCCCGACACCCCCTTCTACGTCAACACCGCGCTGTCCCCGTGGCCCGACCGGGACGGCGCACCCCGCCGGGCCGCGGTCAGCAGCTTCGGCTTCAGCGGGACCAACGCCCATCTGGTGCTGGAGGAGCCGCCGGTGGACCGCCCGGCGGCCCCGGCGGAGCGCGCGCGGGTCGCCGTCCCGCTCTCCGCGCGGACGCGCGGCGCGCTCGCCGCCCGCCGCGCGCGGCTCGCCGACTGGCTGGAGGGCGAGGGCGCCGCCGTGTCCCTCACCGAGGTCGCCGCCACCCTCCAACTGCACCGGGACCACTTCCCGGAACGGGCCGTGTTCGTGGTGGGTGACCGGGCGGAGCTGACCGCCCGCCTGCGCGCCTTTGCCACCGGGGGCGCCGAGAGTGCCGGGGGTGCCGAGAGTGGCCAGAGCGGCGGGGGTGCCGACGGCGCCGAGGCGCCGCCGGAGGCCGACGACCCGGTCCTGGCCGAGGCAGCCGCCCGGTACCTGGCCGGGCAGGACGTGGAGTGGCGGGCCCTGTGGCCGGAGGAGACCGTCCGCCGGACCCCGCTGCCCACCTACCCGTTCGACCGGCACCGGTACTGGTTCACGGAACGGGACACCGTCTACGCGGCCGGCACCGACGCCGCCCCCCGGCTCGCGCCGGTCGGCCCGGCCGGCGCCACCCCCCTGGTGTGGGAGGCCGAACTGACCGGCGCCGAGTTCTACCTGACCGACCACCGGGTCGAGGACCGGCCCACCCTGCCCGGCGTGCTCGGCCCCGAACTCGCCCTCCAGGCCGCCCGGCGCTCCGGAGTGCGCGCCGACGCGGTGACCCACCTGCGGTGGCTGCGCCCCCTCGTGGCCGACGGCACGCCCCTGCGCGTGACCGTGCGACTGGAACCCGACGGCGACTCCACGCGCTTCGAGATCCGCTCCGGCGACACCCCGCACGCCCGGGGGACGCTGGAGCCCCGCGGACCCGGCGAGGACGCCCCGCGCGCGGACGTCGCGGCGCTGCGGCGCTCCTGCCCCCGGTCCGTACCGGTCGCCGACCACTACCGCTTCCTGACCGGCATGGGGCTGCACCACGGCCCCGCCCTCGCCTGCGTCCGCGATCTGCGGGTCGGCGAGGACCAGGTCCTGGCCCGGCTCACCCTCCCCGCCCCTCTGGAGGGCACCCGCGGCGACTACCGGCTGCACCCCTCCCTCGCCGACGGGGCGCTCCAGGTCCTGGCCGCCATGCCCTTCCTCCGCGACCTGGCACCGCCGAGGCCGCTGCTGCCCGTCGCGCTCGGCGCGCTGATCCCGCCGGCCACCGCCCTGCCCCCGTCCGTGCTGGTCCACGCGGTGGTCCACCCGGCGTCGGCCGGCCCCGGCACCCTCACCGCCCCCTCCGCCCTCTCTGCCCTTTCCACCTTCGACATCCGGCTCCTGGACGACGAGGGCCGTGCCCTGCTCTCGCTCGAACGACTGACGATCAAGATGCCCGACGCCGGCGCCGCCGCGCCTCCCGCCAGCGATCTGACGGAGCTGCTCCGCCGGTTCCGGGACGGGGAGATCGGCGAGAGCGAGGCCGAATCGGCCCTGGAGGCTTTCCTTGCAGAATGACGCGACGGGCCGCAAGGCCCTGCTGAGCGGCATCCGGTCCGGCGCCATCGGCGTCGAGGAGGCCGCACGCCTGCTGACCTCGGCCCGCACCGACCCGCCCGGCGACGCCCCCGCCCCGCCGGAGCCCGGCACCGCGCCTGCCGCGCACCTGGTGGAGTGGCTGCGCCGGCTCGTCGCCGACGAGGCGCGCATCCCCGTGGACACCGTCGAGGCCGACGCCTCGCTGGACCGCTACGGCTTCGACTCCGTGATGGCGCTCAACGTGGTCCGCGCGCTGGAGCCCCGCTTCGGCACGCTCCCGGCGACCCTGCTCTTCGAGCACCAGACCGTCAGCGCCCTCGCCGGCCACCTGACGGCCACCCACCCGGAGGCCGTCGCCGGTCTCCTCCCGCCGGCCGGGCCGGACGTCCGTACCGACGCCCCCGCCGACGCGCGTACCGGCACCCGTACCGGCGTCCGTACGGGTACGGGCCCCGTATCCGAGGCGGCTCCCGCACCGGACCCCGGCCGCTCCCGCCGCACCGGGGAGACCCGGATCGCCGTCGTCGGCATCAGCGGCCGGTTCCCCGGGGCGGAGAACCTGGACGCCTTCTGGGAGAACCTGCGCGACGGCCGGGACTGCGTCACCGAGATCCCGGCGGACCGCTGGGACCACGCACGGTACTTCGACCCCCGCCCCGGCGTCCCCGGCAAGAGCTACACCAAGTGGGGCGGCTTCCTGGACGGCGTCGACACCTTCGACGCCGGGTTCTTCCACATCTCGCCGCGTGAGGCCGAGCGGATGGACCCGCAGGAACGGCTCCTCCTCCAGGAGGTCTGGCACGCCCTGGAGGACGGCGGCCTGACCCGGGCCCGCCTCGCCGGGACGGCCGTCGGCGTCTACGTCGGCGTCATGTACTCCCAGTACCAACTGCTCCAGGCCGAACAGGCGTCGCGCGGCAACCCGCTGCACCTGGGCTCCTCGTACGCCTCCCTCGCCAACCGCCTCTCGCACTTCTTCGACTTCCGCGGCCCCAGCATGGCCGTGGACACCATGTGCTCCTCCTCGCTCACCGCGATCCACCTGGCCTGCGAGGCCCTGGTACGCGGCGACCTGCACGCGGCCGTCGCGGGCGGCGTGAACCTCACCCTGCACCCCGCCAAGCACGTCGACCTCAGCCAGGGCCGGTACGCCTCCAGTGACGGGCGCTGCCGCAGCTTCGGTGAGGGCGGGGACGGCTACGTGCCCGGCGAGGGCGTCGGCGCCGTCGTCCTCAAGCGGCTCGACGACGCCCTCGCGGACGGGGACCGCGTCCACGCGGTGATCCGGGGCAGCGCCCTCGCCCACGGCGGGAAGACCAACGGCTACACCGTGCCCAACCCGGGCGAGCAGGCCCGCCTCATCGCGGAGGCGTGCCTGCGGGCCGGGATCGCGCCCAGGGACCTCGGTTTCGTCGAGGCGCACGGCACCGGCACGTCCCTCGGCGACCCCATCGAGATCAGGGCGCTCGCCCGCGCGCTCGGCCGGCGGCCGGAGGGACGGCCCCCGTGCGCGATCGGCTCGGTGAAGTCGAACATCGGCCATCTGGAGGGCGCCGCGGGCATCGCGGGCCTCGCCAAGGTGATCCTCCAGCTCCGGCACCGTCGCCTGGTGCCCTCGCTGCACGCGGAGCCGGTCAATGCGCACATCGACTTCGACGCGGCCGGGCTGCGTCTCCAGCGCACCCTGGAGGAGTGGCCCGCCCTCACCGACGACCAGGGGGCCGCCCTGCCCCGCCTGGCCGGCATCAGCTCCTTCGGCGCGGGCGGCGCCAACGCGCACCTCGTCGTCGAGGAGCCCCCGGCCCCGCGCCCCGTACCGCCCGCCGCGACCGGAGGGCCGCACCTCGTCGTGGTGTCGGCGCCCGGCGCGGAACGCCTGCGCGCCCAGGCCGCCGCGCTCGCCGCCCATACGGCACGCCACCACGCCACGGGCACGGACGAGGACGCCGCCTGGCTGGCCGGGGCCGCCCACACCCTCCGCCAGGGCCGCCAGGCGTTCGAGCACCGGCTCGCCCTCGTGGTCCGCGACACCGGCGAACTCGCCGCCCGGCTACAGGACTTCGCCGACCAGGGCAGCGGCGACGGCATCGTCCTGGGCACCGCCGCCCCGGCTCCGGCCGGGACGGACCCGGTACCGGCCCGCCCCGACGGACTCGACGAGGCCGCCCGCCGCTGGGTGCGCGGCGAACCCGTCGACTGGAGCGCCCTGGACACCCCGGCCCCGCCCCGGGTGGGCCTGCCCGGCTACCCGTTCCTGCCCGAACGCCACTGGCCGGACCTGGTCGACGCCTCCCCGGTCCCGGCGGTCACGGCCCCCACCGCGGACTCCGACGCGACCCCGCGGGCGGACCGGACCACCACCGGGCACCCGCTGCTCGGCCGCAACACCTCCGTCTTCGGCCGCCAGAGGTTCACCACCCGCTTCGACTCCACCTCCCCGTGGGTACGGGACCACGTCGTGGCCGGACGTGCCCTGCTCCCGGGCGCCGTCGTCGTGGAGATGGTGCTCGCGGCGGCCATCCGGTCCGGCCTCGACACCCCGGCCCTCGCCGACGTGGTGTGGGACGCGCCGGTCGAGGTGGAGTCCGGGGGGTCGACCGTGCTCCACGTGACCCTGGTGTCCCGCGACGCCGGGACGGCCGACTTCACCGTCACCACGGCCGGCGGAGAGGACGGCGGAGGGCCCGGCGGAGGGCCCGGCGGGCTCCCGGGGGAGGACGGCGGCCCGGTCCACGTCCGGGGCCGGGTCCTGGAGGGGAGCGCGGAGGCCGGGCTCGGCACCCTCGACGTGGCGGCGACCGCCGCGGCCTGCGGGGTCCTCCTCGACGGCGACGCCTGCTACGAGCGGTTCGACCGGCGCGGACTGCGCTACGGGCCCGTCCTGCGGGTGCTGGAGTCCGTGCGCGCGGGCGCCGGGGAGGCGCTGGCCCGGCTCCGGCTCGACCCGGCCCGGAACCCGGAACACGCCGCCGACGGCCACCGGCTCCACCCGGCGCTCCTCGACGGGGCGTTCCAGGCGCTGGTGGCCCTCGACGACCCGGACGCCCCCGGCGGGGCCCGGGTGCCGTTCGCCGCCTCCCGGGTGCGGACCGTGGGCTCCGTGCCGGGCTCCGGATCGGGCTCCGTGCCGGGCTCCGGATCGGGCTCCGTGCCGGGCTCCGGATCGGGCTCCGTGCCGGGCTCCGGATCGGGCTCCGTGCCGGGCTCCGGATCGGGCTCCGGATCAGGCGCCGTGCCGGTACCGGGCTCCGCACCGGGCGGTGGGTGCTGGGCGCACGTCCGCGCCCGTCCCGGGGCCACCGACGAACAGGGCCGCCCCCAGGTCGTCGACCTCGTCCTCGCCGCCGACGACGGCCGGATCACGGCCCGGGTCGACGGACTCGTCGTCCGCCCCGTGGCCGGCTCCGGCCACGAGGTCGTCACGCTCCACCCGCGATGGGTGCCGGCCCCGCTGCCCGCCCCCGCCGGACGGCCGCCGCGCACCGTCCTCGTCCTCGCCGGCGACGACTCCCTCCCCGACGCGCTCGGTGCCGAACTGGCCCCGGGGACACGGCTCGTACGGCTGCTGCCGGGGGAGGGCTTCCGGCAGGACGGCGCGGACCGCTACGTCCTCGACCCCGCCGACACCGACCACCACGCGCGGCTCCTGGACGCCCTGGCCGAGCCCGGCTCGGCCGGGCCGCCCTACGACGCCGTCCTCCACGCCTGGACCTCCGCTCCGCCCGCCACCGGCGCCGCGGTGACCGACGGGGAACTGGAGCGGGGCTTCCACGCCCTGCGCGCACTCGCCTCCGCCTTGGCCCGCCGGGCCCCCGGCGCGTCCGTACGCCTGGTCTCCCTCGCCCCGGCCGGGGCACCCGCCCGCACCGCCCTGGGCGGCTTCTGCCGGTCGGTCGCCGCCGAGCACCCCGCCTACGCCTTCACCACCCTCACCCTGCCCGCGCCCCCGGCCGGAACCGGCCCCCGCCCGCGGGACGTCCGGCGCATCGCCGCGGAACTCACCGCCCCCGTCCCCGGCGGCGAGGAGATCCGCTACGACGCCGCCGGCACCCGGCAGGCCCGCCGGCTCACCGAGGCCACCGGCCCGGCCCCGGCCGCCACACCCCGGCTGCGCACCCACGGCGTGTACCTGGTGACCGGCGCGCTCGGCGGACTCGGCCGCCCCCTCGCCCGCCATCTCGCCCGCCACTGGCAGGCCCGCCTCGTCCTGGCCGGACGCTCCCCGCTCGACGCGGACGCCGAGGCGTTCCTGCGGGAGCTGGAGGAGGCCGGCGGCCGGGCCGTGTACGTGGCCGCCGACTGCGCCACCGAGGACGGCGCCCGCCGCCTGGCCGAGGAGGCACGGACCCGGTACGGCCGGCTCGACGGCGTCCTGCACCTCGCCGGGGTCCTGCGCGACGGGCTCGTCGCCCGCAAGACGCGCGACGAGGCGGACGCGGTCCTCGGGCCCAAGGTCCGGGGCGCCCACCACCTCGACCGGGCCACCCGCCACGACCCGCTCGACTTCTTCGCCCTCTTCTCCTCCGCGAGCGGCGTGACGGGCGTCGCCGGACAGACCGACTACGCCTTCGCCAACGCCTTCCTCGACGGATTCGCCGACTGGCGCGAGGAGCACCGCCGCGCCGGCGACCGCTCGGGGACCACCCTCTCCGTCGCCTGGCCGCTCTGGGAGGCGGGCGGCATGGACGTCGACGAGCGGGCCAGGCGCTGGATCGAGGAGCACCTCGGCTGGGTGCCGCTGCCCCTCGACACGGGCCTGCGGCTCCTCGCCACGCTGCTCGGCGGCGACCACACCCGGGCCGCCGTCTTCCACGGCCGCCGCCCGGCCATCCTGCGCGCCCTCGGCCCGGCGGCGGCCGGTGAGCCCGCGCCGGAACCGGAGCCGGACTCCGCCGGGGCGGACGGCCCCCGCCCCGCCGCCCCGGGAGCGGCGGCCGAACGCGGGCTGCTCGACCGGCTCACCCGACTGGTCGCGGACGAGCTGAAGACGCCGGTGTCCCGGATGGACCCCCGGACCCCGTTCGAACGGTACGGGCTCGAATCCGTGATGGTCATGAACGTCACCCGCGCCCTGGAGGACACCTTCGGCCCCCTGCCCAAGACCCTCTTCTTCGAGCACCGGTGCCTGGCCGACCTCTGCCGGCACCTCGCCGAGACCCACCCGGCCGAGGTCGCCGCCCACTTCGGGCCGCCCGGGGCGCCACCGGGGGCGGTGCCCGCGATCACGCCGGCACCGCGGGCGGTGCCCGCCACCACGCCTCGTACGCCGACCGCCACGGCTTCCACCGCCGCCGCCGAGACCCCCGCCCGAGCCCTCGCCCCGCCCCCCGCCCCGGCCTCTGCCGTGCGGGACGAGCCGCTGGCCATCGTCGGTGTCAGCGGGCGGTACCCGATGGCCGACACCCTGGAGGAGTTCTGGCGCAACCTGCGCGAGGGCCGGGACTGCGTCACCGAGGTGCCCCGCTCCCGCTGGGACCACGACCGCTACTTCGCCCCCGACGCGGACCGCCCCGGCACCACGTACGCCAAGTGGGGCGGCTTCCTCGACGACGTCGACCGCTTCGACCCGCTCTTCTTCGCCATCCCGCCCCGCGAGGCCCGGATGATGGACCCCCAGGAGAGGCTCTTCCTCCAGGCCGCCTGGCACGCCCTGGAGGACGCCGGACACGCCCGCTCCGTACCGGGCGGCCGGAAGATCGGCGTCTACGTCGGCGTCATGTACGCCCAGTACCAGCTCTACGGCGCCGATCCCGCCCTCCAGAGCCGCGGCTTCGTACCGGGCTCCCTGTCGGCGTCCGTCGCCAACCGGGTCTCCTACGCGCTCGGCCTCACCGGGCCCAGCGTCGCCCTGGACACCATGTGCTCGGCCTCCCTGACCGCCCTGCACCTGGCCTGCGCGGGCATCCGCCTCGGCGACTGCGACGCGGCCCTGGTCGGCGGCGTCAACGCCATCCTCCACCCCAACCGCTACCTCCAGCTCGCCCAGTCCCGCTTCGCGTCGAGCGACGGCCGCTGCCGCAGCTTCGGCGAGGGCGGCGACGGCTACGTACCCGGCGAGGGCGTGGGCGCCCTGCTGGTGAAGCCGCTGAGCCGGGCGGAGGCCGACGGCGACCACATCCACGCCGTCATCCGCGGCACGGCCGTCAACCACGGCGGACGCAGCAACGGCTTCACCGTGCCCACCCCCGCCGCCCAGGCCGAGGTGATCGGCGAGGCGCTGCGCCGCTCCGGCGTCGCACCGGGCGACATCGGGTACGTCGAGGCGCACGGCACCGGCACCGCCCTCGGCGACCCGATCGAGATCGCCGGGCTCGGCCGCGCCTTCCGGAGCGCCACACCCGCGGGCACCGGCACGGCACCGGTCCCCATCGGCTCGGTGAAGTCGAACATCGGCCACCTGGAGTCGGCCGCCGGGATCGCCGCGCTCACCAAGGTGCTGCTCCAGTTCCGGCACCGCGCCCTGGTGCCGTCCCTCCACGCCGACCCGCCCAACCCGCACGTCGACTTCGGCGACGGGCCCTTCCACGTACAGCGCGCCCACGCGCCCTGGCCGGCCCGCGCCGCCGGCCTGCCGCGCCTCGCCGCCGTCAGCTCCTTCGGCGCGGGCGGCTCCAACGCCCACGTCATCCTCCAGGAGTACGCCGCCCCGCCCACCACGACCCGGAGCACCGCACCAAAGACCGGGCAGGACGCCGAACTGGTCGTGCTCTCCGCCCGGACGGAACCCCAGCTCCGCGCCCTCGCGGGCAGTCTGGCCGAGGCGGTCCGCCCGCGCCGCGCCCCGGCGGCCCCGTTCACCGGGTCCCCGCACACGGCCCCCCTGCTCGCCACGGTGGCCGAGATCCTCGGCGTCCCCGTGGACAGCGTCGACCCGGACGAGGACCTGGAGACCCTGGGCTTCGACCCGGTCACCCTGGCCGAACTGGGCGACCGCCTCCGCGCCGCCTCCGGCGACACCGCCACGGCGCCCGTGCCGGCCGGGCACCACCGGCTCCGCGACCTCGCCGCCCCCACGGCGGGTGGCCCTGAGGGCCCGGACGGGGAGCCACGCGCGCCGCACCGGCTGCGCGACATCGCCTTCACCCTCGCGGCGGGCCGCGAGCCGCAGAGCGAACGGCTCGCCCTCGTCGTCACCGGTGTACGGGAACTCGCCTCCCTGCTGGGAGAGTTCGCGGACGGCAAGGAGCCCGCGGCGGCGTATCGCGGCACCGCCGACGGACAGGGCGGGCTCCTCGCCGAACTCCTCGACGGGCAGGAGGGGGCGTCCTTCCTCTCGTCCCTCCGGCGGACCGGCGACCTGGACCGGCTGGCCCGGCTGTGGGCGGCGGGCCTCGACGCGGCGGGCGTACCCGAGGCGCGGCACGACGCCCGGCGCGTGCCGCTGCCCGGCTACCCCTTCGCCCGGGAGCGGTACTGGGTGCCCGACACTTCCGGCACTCCCGGCACTCCCGGCGTCCCCGAGGGCCATCCCGGTTCGCGGAGCGTGCCCGGGACGCCCACGCCTCAGGGGCCCGTGCCGGTGACGGCGCCCGTTCCCGTGCCCGTACCCGTGCCCGAGGCGGAGGCCGTGGTGCCGGTGAAGGGGCCGGACCTCGCGGCCGTACGCGCGGTGGTGGCCGGGGCGATGGCGACCGTACTGGAGGTGCCCGCCGAGGAGTTCCAGCCCGACGTGCCGCACTCCGACTTCGGCGTCGACTCCGTGCTCGCGGTGGAGATCGTCGAGCGGATCAACCGGGAACTGGACACCGACCTCCGCCCGACCGACTTCTTCAACTACCCGACCCTGCGCAAGCTCGCGGAGCACGTGGGGGAGAAGGCGGGGACCGGCCGCGACGGTGACCCCGGGGGGCCGGGCGAGCCCCGCGGCGGCGCCCCCGTCGCACCGGAACCTCCGGCTCCGCCCCCCGTTGCCGCACCCGGACCGACGCGTGCCGCCCTCCTGACCGCCCCCCGGGACCCCGACGACCGGCCCGCCCCCGCTCCGGCCGCTGCCCTCGCCGGTCCGCACGACGTCGCCGTCATCGGCATGTCCGGCCGTTTCGCGGACGCCGCCGACCTGGACGAGCTGTGGGCCAACCTCGCCGCCGGGCGCGACTCCGTCCGGGAGATCCCGCCGCACCGCTGGGACGTCGGCGCGCACTGGGACCCCGACCCGGCCGCACCCGGCAAGACGTACGGCAAGTGGGGGTCCGTGCTCGACGGCATCGACCGCTTCGACCCCGACTTCTTCGGCATCTCGCCCCGCGAGGCCCGGCTGATGGACCCGCAGCAGCGGCTGTTCCTGATGGAGGCGTGGCGGGCGATCGAGGACGCCGGGTACGGCGACCGGACGCTCGACGGGCTGGAGTGCCCGGTGGTCGTCGGCACCTCGATGGGCGACTACCACCACCTGCTGCGCCAACGGGGCGTGCCCGTCGAGGGGTACACCTTCATGGGCACCCACCCCGCGGTGCTCTCCTCGCGGCTCTCCTACCACCTCAACCTCAAGGGCGCGAGCCTCGCGGTGGACACCTCGTGCTCCTCCTCCCTCATGGCCGTCCACCTGGCCTGCGAGGCGATCCGCGAGGGCCGCGGCGAACTCGCCCTGGCCGGCGGCGTGGCCGCCCTCTCCACCCCCGAACTGCACATCCTGGCCAGCAAGGCCGGGATGCTCTCACCGCGCGGGCGCTGCCGCCCTTTCGACGACGGCGCCGACGGGTTCGTACCCGGCGAGGGCGTCGGCGTGGTGCTGCTCAAGCGGCTGGACAGCGCCCTGCGCGACGGCGACCACGTCCACGGCGTCATCGCCGCCACCGGGGCCAACCAGGACGGCCGGACCAGCGGCATCACCGCGCCCAGCGCCCCCGCGCAGAGCGCGCTGCTCACCTCCGTCTACGAGCGGTTCGGCATCGACCCCGCCCGGATCGGCTACGTGGAGTGCCACGGCACCGGCACGCGGCTGGGCGACCCCATCGAGATCGAGGCGCTCACGGAAGCCTTCCGCGCCTTCACCGCGCGCCGGGGCTTCTGCGCGGTCGGCTCCGTCAAGTCCAACCTCGGCCACACCCTGACCGCCTCCGGTGTCGCGGGCCTGCTCAAGGCCCTGTTGTCCCTGAAGCACGGCAAGCTCGCGCCCACCGCGCACTTCCGGACGCCGAACCGGCACATCCCCTTCGCGGAGAGCCCCTTCTACGTCAGCGAGACGCTGCGCGACTGGCCTGCCGAGCCGGGCTCGCCCCGGTACGCGGCGGTGAGTTCCTTCGGTTTCAGCGGCACCAATGTGCACGCCGTGGTGCGGGAGGCCCCGCCGGGGCTGCCGCGTCCGCCGCAGGAGCCGGGCCGGCCCCGGCTGGTCCCGGTGTCCGCCAAGAGCGGGCCGGCGCTGGAGGAGCGGCTGTCGGAGCTGTCGGCGTGGCTGGAGCGGCACGGCCGGGACCACGAATGGCGGGACATCGCGCACACCCTCGGCGTGGGGCGGTCCGCCTTCCCGGTGCGGGCGGCCTTCGTCGCCCGGAGCGCGGACGAACTCCGCGAGCGGATCGCCGCGTGGCGGCGTGCGGGCGGCCCTGCCCGCACCACTCCCGGTGAGGGCCGTACCGGCGAACTGGAGCGGCTGGCCGAGGAGTTCGTGAACGGCGGCAGCGTCGACCGGGAGCTGGCCGGCGGAGACGACCACGGACGCCGTATCCCGCTGCCCACGTACCCCTTCGCCCGGGAGAGCTACTGGGTGCCGACCGCTCCCGGCTCCTCCACCGCACCGGGGGCCGCCGGGTCCGCCCCCGCACCGGCGCTCGCGGAGCCCACGGCGGGGGAGAAGGTCTTCCCCCACACCCTGACCCCGGAACAGCCTCTCGTCCGCGACCACGTGGTGGCCGGGAAGCCGCTGCTGCCCGCCGCGGGACACCTCTCCCTGCTGCACCGGGCGGTCCTGGAGCTGCTGGGCGACGTGCCGGTCACCGTGACCCGCGCGGTCTGGCTGCGCCCCTTCCACGTCACCCGGGAGCTGACCGCCGAGGTGTGCCTCACCGCCGCCGACGACGGCGGGTACGCCTTCGAGGTGCGTGGCCCGGACGACGACGGCACGGTCCGCACCTTCAGCCGCGGCGGCCTGCGGACCGGCGCCGGACCCGACGACCGCACCGACCTGGACGCCGTGCGGGCCCGCTGCGCCACCCCTGGTTCCGTGACGGAGCACTACGCCCGGTTCGACCGCATGGGCGTCCGGTACGGGCCGCGTTTCCGCACCGTCACCGGCATCCACGCCGGGGCCGGGGAGGGCCTGGTCGCCCTCGCCCACGAGGAGACCGGACCGCGGTTGCCCGCCGGGGTGATGGACGGGGCCGTCCAGGCGGTCGCCGCGATCCAGCCGGAGGGGGACGGGCGGCGTCCGCTGGTGCCGTTCTCGATGGCGGCCGTGCGGCTGCTGCGGCCCGTACCGGCCGCCGGCTGGGCCCACGTCCGGCAGACCGGCGAGCAGGAGTGCGACGTCACCGTCACCGACGCCGACGGCCGGCCCTGCGTGATCGTCGAGGGCCTCTCCTACCGGGAGCTGCGCGAACCCGTCCCGCTGCGCCTCCTGGAACCGGTCTGGCGGGAAGCGGCCCCGGAGGAGACACCGCAGGCCACGCCCGCCCGGCGGGTGTGGGTGGTCGCGCCGCCCCGGGACCACGGCCTCGCCGACCGCCTCGCCGCCCACCACCGCGACGCCGACGTACGCGTCCTGCGCCTCGACCGGGACGGCCGCTGGGCCACGGCGACCGACGGCCTCCCCGACCCCGAACGGGTCTACTTCCTCGGCGCCCTCGGCACGGACGCCGACGACACCACCTCCCCCGAGGGCCTGGAGGACGCCCTGGACCTGGGCATCCGCTCCCTGGTCCGCCTGGTCGGGGTGCTCCTGCGCGGCAACCCCGGCGACCGGCCCCTCGACCTGGTCGCGGTGACCGCCGACGGCCACGCCCCCGACGGTGGGGCCAGGCCCCGGCCCGCGGCGGCGGCCCTGTCCGGGCTCTGCCGCTCGCTGGCCAAGGAGTACCCCGGCTGGCGGGTCGGCTGCGTCGACACCACCCGCCGCGAACTGACCGGACCGCGAGCCGACGCGGTCGCCCGTGCCGTCGCCGAGGACCCAGGCCATCCGGACGGCAACGAGACCGTCCTGCGCGACGGACGGCGTCTGCGCCGGGCCCTGCGGGTCACCGACGCCGCCCCGCCCGGGGCACCGCCGTTCCGCCCCGGCGGCACCTACCTGATCCTCGGCGGCGCCGGGGGCATCGGCGCGGTCACCGCCCGCCACCTCGCCCGCCGGGCCGGGGCCAACGTCGCCCTGCTCGGCCGGCGCCCCGCCACACCCGAGGTCGACGAGGAGCTGCGGGCCATCGAGGCGGCGGGCGGACACGCCCTGTACGTCCAGGCCGACGCGACCGACGCCGACTCGTTGTCGGCCGCCGTCGCCGCGGTCAAGCGCCGGTTCGGGCCCGTCCACGGCGCCTTCCACTCCGCGCTCGTCCTCGCGGACGCGCGCCTCGCCGACATGGAGGAGGGTGCCTTCGAGGCGGTGCTCGCGCCGAAGACGCGGGGCTCGCTGCTGCTCGCCGAGGCGCTGCGCGAGGAGCCGCTGGACTTCCTCGTGCTGTACTCCTCGGCGCAGTCCTTCAGCGGCAACGCCGGGCAGTCCAACTACGCCGCCGCCTCGGCCTTCCAGGACGCCTTCGGCGCGGCGCTCGCGGCCGACGGCCGTCCCGTGCACGTCGTCGACTGGGGGTACTGGGGCGAGGTCGGGGTGGTCGCCAAGGCGGGCTACCGGCGCCGCATGCGGGCCCTCGGCGTCCACTCCGTCACCCCCGACGAGGGCATGCGCGCCCTGGAGACGGTCCTCGCCCACCGCCTCGTCCAGGTCCTGCCCATCAAGGCGGAACAGCGCGTGCTGGACCGGCTCGGCGTCGTACCGGGCGGGCAGCACGAAGCGCCCCGGGCCGCTCCCGGGTCCGACGGTGTCCGCCTCCGGCAGGCCCACGACGCGCTGGACGCCCTCGGTGCCCGCATGGTGCTCCGGGCCCTCCAGGAGCTGGGCGCCTTCCGCCACCCCGGCGAACCCTGGCCGTCCGCCGGGGAGTTGGGGATCGTGCCCGCGCACCACCGGCTGGCCGGTGCCGTCCTGGACGTCCTGGTCGCCGCCGGACACGCGGAACGCGCCGGCGGCCGGACCCGCGCGACGGACTCCGTGACCGGCCTCGCGGGCCGTGATCTGTCCGCCGAGGCACGGGAGTTGACCGACAAGTACCCGGAGGTCGCCGCCCATGTGGACCTCCTGGTGGCCTGCGCAGAGGAGTACCCGCGGCTGCTGACCGGGAAGCTCGACCCCACCGAGGTGATGTTCCCGGCCTCCTCCCCCCGGCTCGTGGAGAACGTGTACCGGGGCGACCCCCTCGCCGGCGGCGCCAACGAGACCGCGGCGCGCGAGGTGGCCGCGCACGTCGCGGGCGGTCGACGCCCCTTCCGCGTACTGGAGGTGGGCGCCGGGACGGGCGGCACCTCCCGGTCCGTGCTCCGGGCGCTGAGTCCGTACGCCGACCGCGTCGAGTACGTCTACACCGACATCTCCGGCGGCTTCCTCCGCCACGGCCGCAAGGAGTTCGCCGCGCGGCACCCCTTCGTCACCTTCCGCCGCCTGGACATCGAGCGCCCGCCCGCCGAACAGGGCCTCGACGAGGGCGGGTACGACGTCGTCGTGGCGGCCAACGTCCTGCACGCCACGCGCGACCTCGGCCGCACCCTGGCCCACGCGCGGCGGCTCCTCGCCGACGACGGGCGGCTGGTCCTCTGCGAGGCGACCGCCTTCACCGCCTTCACCACCCTCACTTTCGGACTCCTGGAGGGCTGGTGGCGGTTCGAGGACCCGGACCGGCGCATCCCCGCCTCCCCGCTCGCCGACCCGGCGTCCTGGCAGGCGCTGCTGGCGGAGAACGGGTTCGCCCGCACCGCCGTGCTCGACGCCGTGCCCGGGGCGCCGCGCCCGCTGGGACTGAGCGTGCTCGTCGCCGACGTACGCGCCACACCGGCTCCGGCGGCGGCCCCGCCCACGGTGCCGCTGCCCCGGCCCCGCGCCGAGACCCCGGCCCCGCGTCCGGCGCAGCCCCGGCCGGGCCCGGCGGAGGTGCGGCCGGTCGCGGGGGAGCCCTGGCCGGTCCTCGGTGAGCCACGGCCGGGTCCGGGGGAGTCACGGCCAGGACCGGGTGAGCCCCGGTCGAACCCGATGCCGCCACCGCCGGACCTCGCCGAGACCCGGCGTCGGCTGGCCGGGCACATCGCGGCCACCCTGGGCCGGTCCGAGGCCGACCTCGACCCGGAGCGCCCGTTCACCGAGTACGGCGTGGACTCGATCATCCTCGTCGAGCTGGTGAACACCCTCAACACCGCACTCGGCACCGATCTCGGCACCACCGCCCTCTTCGACCACCCCACGCTGACCGCGCTCGCCGCGTACGTACACGCCGAGCACGCTCCCGCCGCGCCCGGCGCGGACGGGACCGGGCCGGCACGGGAGACGGACGTCGAGGACATGCTGCGGCGGCTCGCCGCGGGCGAACTGACCGTCGCAGAGGCATACACGAACCTCGGGGGACCCGCATGAACAGCGCCGTGAAGAGGGTGCTCGAACTCGTCGAGACCCGGCAGATCTCCCCGGAGGAGGGCCGGCGCCGCCTGGCCGACCTGGGCGCCGCCGGAGACCGGCCCGCCACCGGGGGCCGGTCTGCCGCCGGGTATCGCCCCGCCGCCCGGCCGGACGGCCGGGGCGCGCACCCGCCGGAGGCGGACACCCCGGCGTCCGACCGGAAGATCGCCGTCATCGGCCTCTCCGCCCGCTACGCCGACGCCCCCTCGTCCGAGGCGCTGTGGCGCCTGCTCGCGGCCGGCGAGTGCGCCGTCAGGGAGGTGCCGTCGGACCGCTGGCTCCCCGAGCAGTACTACGACCCCGACCCGCGCGCGCCCGGCAAGACGCCCTCGCGGTGGGGCGGGTTCATCGAGGACGCCGCCGCCTTCGACCCGCTCTTCTTCCACCTCTCCGGCCGCGAGGCCGAACGCATGGACCCCCAGCAGCGGCTCTTCCTGGAGGGCTGCTGGAGCGCGCTGGAGGACGCCGGATACGCGGGCGACTCCCTCGCCGGCACCCGCTGCGGGGTCTTCGCCGGCACCCCGGCCAGCGACTACGCCCTGGAGGCGCAGCGCTCCGGGCCGGACGCGGACGCGCAGGTCCTGCTCGGCAACGACACCTCCCTCCTGGCCGCCCGCATCTCCTACCTGCTCGACCTGCGCGGCCCCAGCATGGCCCTCAACACCGCCTGTTCCTCCTCCCTCGTCGCCATCGACCTGGCCTGCGAGGCCATCCGCACCGGCCGGTGCGACACGGCGCTGGCCGGCGGCGTGTGCCTGTTCGTCGGCCCCGGCTTCTACGTCTCCGCCGGAAAGGCCGGGATGCTCTCGCCCCGGGGCCGGTGCGGCGCCTTCGACCGGGACGCCGACGGCTTCGTCCCCGGCGAGGGCTGCGGCGTCGTCGTCCTCAAGGCCCTGGACGCGGCCCTGCGCGACGGCGACCACGTCCACGGCGTGATCCTCGGCTCGGCCGTCAACCAGGACGGCAAGTCCAACGGCATCACCGCGCCCCGCTCCCGCGCCCAGACCGACGTACAGCTCCAGGCGTACGCGCGGGCCGGCATCAGTCCGCGCACCCTCTCCCTGGTGGAGGCGCACGGCACCGGCACCGCCCTCGGCGACCCGATCGAGATCGAGGCGCTGACCCGGTCCTTCGCGGAGTTCACCGACGAGCGGCAGTTCTGTGCCATCGGGTCGGTCAAGACCAACCTGGGCCACACCGGGCAGGCGGCGGGGGTGGCCGGACTCATCAAGTGCCTGCTCGCCTTCGCCCACGAGGAGATCCCGCCGACGCTGCACTACAGCGCCTCCAACGAGCGGATCGACTTCGCGGCGACGCCGTTCCGTCCGGTCACCTCGCCGTTGCCGTGGCCCCGGCGCGCGGGCGTGCCCCGGCGGGCGGCGGTGAGTTCCTTCGGCTACAGCGGCACCAACGCCCACCTGGTCGTCGAGGAACCGCCGGCCGCCGCCCCCGCGCCGGAGCGGGAGGAGCGGCCCCGCCTCTTCCTCGTCTCCGCGAAGACCGGGCGGGCGCTGCGCCGCCGCCTGGCGGACCTGGAGAGGTGGCTCGGCGGGGACCGGGAGCCGTACCGGCTCGGCGACATCGCGTTCACCCTGCACGAGGGGCGCAAGCACTTCGACGCCCGTGCCGCCCTCGTGGCCGCCACCGCGGAGGGGCTGCGCCGGGCGATCCGGGACCGGCTCGACGCCCCGGACGGCGACCGGCCGCCGCCCGGCCGCCCGAGCGCCGCCGAGGAGGCCGGGCTGCTGGAAGCCCTCCGCGGACACCTCGCGGACGCGGCCCACGACGACACCGCCCGCGTACGGGCCCTGGAAGCCGCCGCCACGCTCTACGAACGCGGCGGCACCCTCCCCGCGCGGCTGTTCCACCCCGACGGCGGACACCGCGTCCCCCTGCCCCCGTACCCCTTCGAACGGGACCGGTACTGGCACCCCCCGACGCCCGCCACCGGTCCGGCGTCCGCCACGGGTCCGGCGTCCGCCACGGGTCCGGCGTCCGTCACGGGTCCGGCGTCCGCCACGGGACTGGCGTCCGTCACGGGACCGGCACTCGGCATGGGACCGGCACTCGCCACGGGACTGGCATCCGCCACGGAACCGGGACTCGCCACGGAACCGACGCCCACCGGCCCCCGGGCCGCCGAGCCCGCCGTCCCCGGCTGGGAGCGGCTGCCACCGGACGGCGACGGGACGCTGTTCCGGTTCCGCCCGCGCCCCGGCGACCCGCTCCTCGCCGACCACGTCATCGACGGCCGGCCCGTCGTCGCGGGCATGGTCACCCTGGACCTGGTCCGCACCGCCGCCGCGCGGGCGGGGCTCGGCCCGATGCGGCGGATCAGCCGCGTCGTCTGGCACCGCCCCCTCGTACCGGCGGACGACGGAGTGCTGATCCGGCTCGCCCCGGACCAGGACGGCACCGTCCGCTTCGCCGTGGGCACCACCGCCGGCACCCCCGGCGCCACCGGCCACCTCGCCCCCGCCGGGACCGCCCCGGCCGACCCGGTCCTCGACCTCCCCGCGGTACGCGCCCGCTGCGCCACGGTCCTCGGACACGACGACTGCTACGCCCGGTTCGCGCGGCTGGGCTTCGCCTACGGACCCGGCTTCCGCGTCGTGCGCGAGCTGCGGTCCGGCGCCGACGAGGTGCTGGCCCGCCTCCACCTGCCCCCGGGGCACGACGCCCCCGGCGGCCCGGACTCGCTGCGGCCGACGCTGCTCGACGGCGCGCTCCAGGCCCTCGTCGCCCTCGGCCGCGACGACGACCGCGTACGCCGCGTCCCCTGCGCCCTGCGGACCCTGACCGTGCACGGCCCGCTCGGGGACACCTGCCACGCGCACCTCGTACGCCGCGACGACGGCGTGCTGGACATCCGTATCGCCGACGACACGGGCACGGTCCTGGTGACCATGGAGGGCCTGGAAGTCCTCACGGCCGGCGGGGAGACCGGCCCGGCGGGCGTCACGCCGTTCACGCCCGGATGGCGGCAGACCGGACTGCCCGCGTCACCCGGCGCGTCCGGCGGGCCGCTGCTCGTCCTCGACACCGACGAAACGGCCGCCGACCGGCTGCGGGCGCGAAACCCCGGCGGCACCGTCGTCCTGGCCACCCCGGGGGACGCCTTCCGGCAGGTGGGCGACGACCGGTACGAGGTCCGCCCCGGCTCCGCCGAGGACCACGGCCGCCTCCTCGCCGCCCTGCCCCGTACGCCCCGGCCGCCCCGCGTCCTGGTCCTGTGGTCGGCACGCTCCGGCCGGGAGACCGACCGGGCCCTCGGTTTCGACGCGCTGCTGGCGCTCTCCCAGGCCCTGTGCGCCCGGCCGCTGCCCGGACCGGTCGCCGTCCGCGTGGCCCGCCCCGCCGGCCCGGCCGGAGCGCGGCCCGGCCTCGCCGCGCTGGGCGCCTTCGCCCGCACGGCACGGCTGGAGAACCCCGACCTGTGCCTCCAGACCGTCGCCCTGCCCACCGCCACCGACGACGGCGCGCTGCCCGACGCCGCCTGGAGGGCCCTGCTCACCGAGGCGTCGCCCGACGAGCCGACGGAGATCCGGATCACCGCCGACGGCACCGCCGAGCGGCGGACACTGGAGGCGGCCCCGGCCCTGCCGGACACCCCCGGCGCGGCGGTCCGCCCCGGGCACACGTACGTGATCACCGGCGGGACCGGACACCTCGGCCGCGCCCTGACGGCCCGTCTCGCCGCCCTCGGCGCCCGGACCGTGCTCATCAGCCGCTCCGCGCCCGGCCCCGAGGCCCGCGAAATGCTACGCACGCTGCGGGAGGGCGGGGCCGAGGTCGTCCACGAACGCGCCGACGTCTGCGACCGGGCCGCCCTGGACCGGGCGCTGCGCGAGGTCCGGCGCCGCTTCGGCCCGCTGCACGGCGTGATCCACGCGGCGGGCGCCGTCCGCGACTCCCTGCTGGTGCGCAAGACCTCGCAGGAGGCCCGGGACGTCATCGCGGCCAAGTGCGACGGGGCGGTGTGGCTCGACGACCTCACCCGCGACGATCCCCTGGAGTTCCTGGTTCTCTTCTCCTCCGTGGTCGCCGCCGTCGGCAACCCCGGCCAGAGCGACTACGCCTACGCCAACGGATTCCTCGACGCGTTCGCCGAGACCCGCGAGGCCGAACGCGCCGCGGGCCGGCGCTCCGGCCGGACCCTGTCGATCGCCTGGCCGGCCTGGAGCGGCGGAGGCATGGCCGCCGCACTCGCCGCCGACGACGCCCTCGGCGTCGCGGAGGGCGTGGCCGTCTTCGAGCGGGCCCTCGCCTTCCCCGGGACACACCTCGTCCTGCTCCCCTCGGCCGCCGCCGACGCCCTGACGGCGGGTACCGGGCAACCCGCCCCGAACACCCGGACCGGCACGTCCACTTCGGCGGACGACGACGGCGAGCGGAGCGACCTGCGGCGGCTCGCCGTCGGCCTGCTGACCGACGTCCTCGCCGAGGAACTGCGCGTACCCGCCGAACGCATCGACCCCGGGGCGCCGTTCGAGCAGTACGGCATCGACTCGGTCATGGTGATGCGGGTCTCGGAGCGACTGGAGCGTGTCTTCGGCCCGTTGCCCAAGACCCTGTTCTTCCAGTACGCCAACCTCACCGAGATCGCCGGCCACCTCGCCCGCCGCCACCGCACGGCACTGGAGGCCAGGCTCCCCCGAACCGAGACCGAGACCGACCCCGCCCCCGTCTCCGCCCCCGTCTCCGCCCCCGTCTCCGCAGCCGTGGCCGCCCCGGACCCGGCCCCCGGGGCGGCGCCGCCGGGCGACGCCGACGGCGTCCAGGACATCGCCGTCATCGGCCTCGCCGGCCGTTACCCCGGCGCCCGCGACCTGGAGGAGTTCTGGCACAACCTCGTCCGGGGACGCGACTGCGTCACCACCGTCCCGGCGGACCGCTGGCCCCTGGAGGGTTTCTACGACCCCGAGGGCGGCCCGGGCCGCAGCTACGCCAAATGGGGCGGATTCCTCGACGGCATCGACCGGTTCGACCCGCTGTTCTTCGGCATCGCCCCGCGCGACGCCGACATGATGGACCCCCAGGAACGCGTCTTCCTGGAGACCGTCTGGCACGCCCTGGAGGACTCCGGACGCACCCGCGCCGATCTGCGCCGGGGCACGACCGGCGTCTTCGTCGGCGTGATGTACGGCGACTACCAGCGGTACGGACCCGCACCGGACGGCCGCATGGGCGTCTCGTCCTACGCCTCCATCGCCAACCGGGTGTCGTACTTCTTCGACTTCCGCGGGCCCAGCATGGCCCTGGACACCATGTGCTCCTCCTCGCTCACCGCGCTCCACCTGGCCTGCGAGAGCCTGCGCCGCGGCGAGTGCGACACGGCCGTCGCCGGCGGCGTCAACCTCAGCACGCACCCCGACAAGTACCGGCAGCTCAGCCTCGCCCGGTTCCTGTCCACCGACGGCCGCTGCCGCAGCTTCGGCGCCGGCGGCGACGGCTACGTGCCCGGCGAGGGCGCCGGGGCGCTGCTGCTCAAGCCGCTGGCGGCGGCACGGGCGGACGGCGACACCGTGCACGCGGTGATCCGGGGCAGCGCCGTCAACCACGGCGGGCGCACCAACGGCTACACGGTCCCCGGCACCCGGGCCCAGAGCGCGGCGATCCGGGAGGCGCTGCGCCGGGCGCGGACGCGCCCCGGGGACATCGGGTACGTCGAGGCGCACGGCACCGGCACCGCCCTCGGCGACCCCATCGAAGTGGCCGCCCTCACCGAGGTGTTCGCAGCCCCGGACGCCGCGTCGACCGAGCCGCCGGCCGGCCCCGGCGACGCGTCCCGCATCCCGATCGGCTCGGTGAAGTCGGGCATCGGCCACCTGGAGTCGGCGGCCGGAGTCGCCGCGGTGACCAAGGTCATCCTCCAGATGCGGCACCGGACGCTGGTGCCGTCCCTGCACGCCGAGGAGCTCAACCCCCATGCCGGGCTGGACTCCTCGCCCTTCCGGGTGCAGCGCGACCTCGCCGGGTGGGCGCCGCGCGGCACGGACCGGCCCCGCCTGATCGCGGGCGTCAGCTCCTTCGGCGCGGGCGGCTCCAACGCCCACGTGATCCTGGAGGCGCCCGAGCCGGACCCGGTGCCGGGGGACGCCGACGAGGGCCGGCAGATCGTGGTGGTCTCCGCGAAGGCCCCGGACCGGCTCGCCGACCTGGCCGCCCGGCTCGCCGGCCAACTGGCTGGGTGGGGCGCGCGGGACGCCCTGCCCGAGCGGCTGCGCGGGTACCTCATGACGCGGCTCGCGGACCTGCTCGGGCTGCGCCCCGGGGACCTGGGGGAGGACGACGACCTGGCCGACTGCGGGTTCGACGAGGTGACGCGGGCCCGGCTGGGCGCCGCCGTGGCCGAGGAGTGCGGGCTGCCCACCGACGAACTGCCCGCCACCGCCGGCACCGTACGCGACCTGATGAGCCATCTGACGACACATCAGGAGGGGTCGCTGCGGGCCCACTTCGCGGCCCCCGCTCCTCAGGCTCCGCCGGGACCCGCACCCCGGCTCGTCGATGTCGCGCACACCCTCCAGACCGGCCGGGAGGCGATGGACGAGCGGCTCGCCGTCGTCGCGGACGACCTCCAGGAGGCCGTCCGGGGACTCAGGGCCTACGCCGACGGCCGGACCGACGCCCCCGGCGTCTTCAGCGGACGCACGAGCGACGACCACGACACACCGGCCCCCGGCACCCCCGAACCCACGCCCGGGACCGGCGACACCCCCGAAGCGCTCGCCGCCCGGTGGGTGCGCGGCGCCCCCGTCGACTGGCGGGCCCTGCACACCGGCCGCCGGCGCCGCACCGTCCCGCTGGCCGGCTACCCCTTCGCCCGGGAACGCCACTGGCTCGACACCGCGCCGCCCCCGGCGACCGCTCCCGTACCCGAACTCCCCGCGCCGGACGACCCGGAGGCCCTGATGGACAGCACGGCGGACACCGCACACCGGCCCCCGGCCCCCGACGACCTCAGGGCCTGGCTGGAGCGGACCCTCACCGAGTTCGCCGGCGAGGCCGTCGGACTCGACCCGGCCCGCGTCAACCGGCGTACACCGCTCGGCGATTACGGCTTCGAGTCGGTGTCCCTCAAGGCGCTGGCCGACCGCGTCTCCACCCGGCTCGGGGTCGCCTTCTCGCCCACCCTGTTCTACGAGCGGCGCGGCATCGCCGGAGCCGTGGACTGGCTGATCGAGGAGTACGGCGACCGGCTCACCGCCCACCGGGACCGGACCCTCCCGGCACCGGCCCCGCGCGACCAGCTCCGGGCCCACCCGGAGCAGCCGACGACGGCCCCGGCGCAGGCCACCACGACAGCCTCGGCACCGGCCACCACCACCGCCCCGGCGAAGGCCACCACCGCCCCGGCACAGGCGACCGCCACCGCCCCGGCCGACGCCGCCCCCGCCCCCGCCCCCGTCGCCGTCATCGGCATGAGCGGGCGCTTCCCGGGCTCCCGCGACCTCGACCACTACTGGGAAAACCTCTACCACCGGCGGGACCTGATCACCGAGGTCCCCGCCGACCGCTGGGACTGGCGGGCCCTGGACAGCGAGGAGCTGCCGCCCGAGCGGCGCACCCCGTACCGGTGGGGCGGGTTCGTCGAGGGGGCCGACACCTTCGACCCGCTCTTCTTCGGCATCTCCCCGGCCGAGGCCGAGATGATGGACCCCCAGCAGCGGATGCTGCTCCAGACGGTGTGGGCCGCCGTCGAGGACGCCGGGTACCGGCCCTCCGCGCTGGCCGGGCGCCCGGTCGGCCTCTTCTCCGGCATCCAGTTCAGCGACTACCAGCACCTGATGCACGAGGCCGGCGTCATGAGCGCCCAGTCCGGCCTGGGCAACGAGCACTCGATCTCCGTGAACCGGATCTCCTACCTGCTCGACCTGCGCGGACCGAGCGAGCCCGTCAACACCGCCTGCTCCAGCTCCCTGGTCGCCGTCCACCGGGCCGTGCGCTCCCTGCGCCAGGGCGAATGCGAACTGGCCGTCGCGGGCGGCATCTCGCTCAACCTCTCCCCGCACTCCACCGTGGCGGCGGGCATGATGGGCCTGCTCTCCCCGGACGGCCGCTGCAAGACGCTGGACGCCGCCGCCAACGGCTACGTCAAGGGCGAGGGCGTCGGCATGCTGGTCCTCAAGCCGCTCGACCGCGCCCTCGCCGACGGCGACCAGGTGCACGCCGTCATCCGCGGCACCGCCGTCAACCACGGCGGACGCGCCGCCTCCCTCACCGCCCCCAACGCCGAGGCGCAGGCGGCCCTGGTCTGCACCGCGGCCCGCGAGGCCGACGTCGGCCCGGAGTCCATCGGCTACCTCGAACTCCACGGCACCGGCACCGAACTGGGCGACCCCGTCGAGATCAACGGCATCAAGCTCGCCTTCCGCAGGCTCGCCCGGGAACGCGGCGCGACGCTGCCCGCCGGACCGTACTGCGGCATCGGCTCCGTGAAGACGAACATCGGGCACCTGGAACCGGCCTCCGGCATCGCCGGACTGATGAAGATCATCCTGGCGCTGCGGCACCGCGCGCTGCCCGGCATGGCCCACCTGGAGGAGGTCAACCCGTACGTCGACCTGACCGGCAGCCCGTTCCACATCGTCGACGGCACCGTCCCCTGGGAGCCCCTCACCGGACCCGACGGCGGCCGGCTGCCGCTGCGGGCCGGGGTCAGCTCCTTCGGCTTCGGCGGGGTCAACTCCCACGTCCTCGTCGAGCAACCACCCGCCCGAGCACCCCGCGCGGACGGCGGCGCGCGGGGCGACCACGTCTTCGTGCTCTCCGCGCGCGACGAGGCCGCCCTCGGCCGGGCCGTCGCCCGCCTCACCGACCGGCTCGCCGCCTGGAACCGCGACCCGGCCTCCCGCCCCGGCGCGGACGCCGTCGCCTTCACCCTCCGCGAGGGCCGGGAGGAGATGCGCGAACGGCTCGCCGTCGTCGCCCCCGGCCTGGACGCGCTGCACGCCCGGCTGACCGAGGTGGCCGCCGGTGACACCGGCGCCCCGGGCGTCCACCGGGGCCGCGCCGAGGACCCCGGCGCCGCCCCGGCCCGCCCCGCCGCCCCGGCCTCCGCCGCCCCGGTCGGCCCGCACGAGCTGGCCGCCGCCTGGGTGGGCGGCGCCCCCGTCGATTGGACGTCCCTGCCCTCCACGGGCACCGCACCACTGCGGACCTCGCTGCCGACGTACCCCTTCGACGAGAAGCGGTACTGGTTCACCGCGCCCCCCGGCGGGCCGGCCCCGGCCGCGCCGCCCGCCGTCCGCACCGCCGACGCGGCCCCCGCGCCGGACGCCGCGCGGGACGGGGCGGCGCTCACCGGGGAGGCGTACGTCCGCGCCGCGCTGCGGGACATCCTCCTGGAGAAGCTGAAACTCGCCGACGACGAACTCGACGAGGACCGCGACCTCAAGGACTTCGGCGTCGACTCCATGCTCAGCGCCATGATCATGCAGGTGGTGCAGGAGGTGTTCGACGTCCAGGTGCCGCTGACCGCCCTCGTCGACCACCCCACCCTGCGCTCCCTCGCCGCCTACGTCCACGAGGAGTTCTTCGCCGACCAGGAGATCGGCGGCGTCGTCGCCGGCCACGCCGCGGCGGCGGACCCGGACGCCAGGCAGAACCGGCTCCCCGCCGAACTGCTCCCGATCAACATCGGCGGCGAGGGCCAGCCCTCCTTCTGGGTGCACGGCGCCACCGGCTACTCCACCTGGTTCCAGAACCTCTCCCAGGCCCTCGGCCCCGACTACCCGCTCTACGCCTTCCAGGCCCGCGGCACCGACGGCTACTCCATGCCGCAGAGCCTCGACGAGATGGTCGACCACTACATCGACTGCATCCGCCAGGTGCAGCCCGAGGGCCCCTACGTCATCGGCGGCTACTCCTTCGGCGGCCTGATCGCCATGCGCATGGCGCAGCGGCTGCACGACGAGGGCGAGGAGATCCGCCACCTCGTCATGTTCGACACGTACCCGGCGACGCAGGAGGTGTTCGACCGGCACCACGGGATGTACGACCGGGACTTCCTCCAGCTCTACCTGACCAACTACTTCCTCCGGCTGGACGAACACCCCGAGCGGGCCGTCCGCAAGGAGGACGTGGCCCATCTGCCCGCCCCGCTCCAGGTGGCCGAACTCGCCCGGCTGGCCAAGGAACGCGGCGGACGCCGCCTCGCCGCCGACGACGTCTACCGCTACCTCAAGGGCGGACTGACCTGCTCAGAGCAGGCCGAGGGCATCTACCAGGTGTACGAGATGCGGGACTACACCGCCTCCGACGTGCTCTTCTTCAAGGCCACCGACGGCTTCACCGGCCGCGCCAGCGCCCTGTACTGGCAGCCCACCCGCATCCTGGACGGCTACGACTACGAGACCCCGTGGCGGGAGGTCGTCAAGGGCGGCTTCCAGGTCGTCGCACTCGACAACGACCACCTCAACCAGCTCGAAGAGCCCACCCTGACCCCCGCCGCCCGGCGCATCGAGGCCCTGCTCAAGCAGCCCCCGCAGGTCGACACCGACGCCTACGCCGCCTTCCGCGAGGGCTTCGAGGCGCTCACCGCCTTCGGCAACCGGTTGCTGGCCCACGTCGTCCGCGGCACCGGCACCCTTTCCGGCGACGCGGAACCCGTCACCCGCGCCGAACTGCGCGACCGGCTCGGCGTCCGGCCCCGCTACGGGCGGCTCTTCGACGCCTGCTGCGACATCCTCGTCCGCGAGGGGTACGCGCTGGAGCGGGACGGCGGCGCCCTGACCGCGACCCGCAAGATGGCGCAAGCCGCCTTCCCCGGCGGCGAGGAGGAGATCGCCGGGAAGGCCGCGGAGCTGGCCGCCGCGCACCCCTCGGTCGCCGACTACCTGCCGCTGCTCACCACCTGCCAGAGCGCCCTGCCCGACGTGATGGCCGGCCGCCGGGACGCCACGGACGTCATCTTCCCCGGCGGTTCCATGGAACTGGTCGCCGAGATCTACAAGGGGAGCATCCAGAGCGAGTTCTACAACCGCCTCGTCGCCGACGCGGTCGAGGAGCACACACGCCACTTCGCCCGCCGCTACCCCCGCGCCCGGCCCCAGGTCTTCGAGATCGGCGCCGGCACCGGCGGCACCAGCGTCTTCGTCCTCGACGCCCTGAAGAACCTCGGCGACCGGCTCCGCTACCTGTACACGGACGTCGGCGCGGCCTTCCTGCGTGTCGCCGAGCAGCAGTTCGGGCCGGGCCGCCCCCACGTCGAGTTCGACACGTACGACGTCGAACGGCCCCCGGCCGCCCAGGGGTACGAGCCGCGCACCATGGACGTCGTCATCGCCGGCAACGTGCTGCACACCACCCGGGGGATCGACACGACCCTGGCGCACTGCCGGGACCTGCTCAAGCCCGGCGGCATCCTCGTCGTCAACGAACTCACCCACCGGCTCGACTACAACACGCTGACCTTCGGACTGACGCCCGGCTGGTGGCTGTTCGAGGACGAGGACCTGCGCGTCCCGGGCTCGCCGCTGCTCGACGCCCGGGGCTGGCGCCAGGCGCTGCGCCGCGCCGGGTTCGAGGAGACGCGCATCCACGGTGTCGCGGGGCAGGACGAGGACGATCAGGCCCAGTGCGTGATCGTCGCCAAGGCGGCGCCCGCCCCGTGACCCGGCGGAGCGGCAGAACAGCGGAGGAAGCAGCGGTCGTGATCGAAGTCGACGGACTGTCCTACACCTATCGCGGCGGGTCGCGGCCCACCGTGCGGGACGTCTCCTTCACGGTGGGCCCCGGCGAGGTCTTCGGGTTCCTCGGACCGAGCGGAGCGGGCAAGAGCACCGTGCAGAAGATCCTCACCGGCCGGCTGGAGCCCTACGAGGGCACCGCGCGCGTCCTCGGCCGCGACGTGGCCGGCCGCGGCGCCGACTACTACGAGGAGATCGGGGTCGGCTTCGAACTCCCCAACCTCTTCATGAAACTGACCGGGCGGGAGAACCTGCGCTTCTTCGCCTCCTTCTACCGCTCCACGGCGGACCCCGTCGAACTGCTGGCCCGCGTCGGCCTCGACGAGCACGCCGACCGCAGGGTCGAGGACTACTCCAAGGGCATGAAGATGCGCCTGTGCTTCGTCCGCGCGCTCCTGCACGATCCCCGGGTCCTCTTCCTCGACGAGCCCACCAGCGGACTCGACCCGGTCAACGCCCGGCTGCTCAAGGACATGGTCCAGGAGCAGCGCCGGCGCGGAAAGGCGGTCTTCCTGACCACGCACAACATGCACGACGCCGAGGAACTCTGCGACCGGGTGGCGTTCTTCGTCGACGGGACCGTCCGCCGCAGCGGCGCCCCCAAGGAGCTGTGCGCCGAGGACGCGCGGCGGCACGTCGTCGTCGAGTACCGGCAGGACGGCGTCCTCGCCGTCAAGGAGTTCCCCCTGGACGGGCTCGGCACCGACGAGGCGTTCCTCGGCCTGCTGCGCCGGCACGAACTGGTGTCGGTGCACTCCCGGGAACGCTCCCTGGAGGACGTGTTCGTCGCCGCGACCGGACGGAGACTGACATGACCGCCCTCGACACCCCGGCGGTGCGCGGCCCCCGCGACACCCTGCGCACCCTGGCCCGCGCCGTGCTCTGGGACCTGCGGCTCCAACTGCGCTACCAGATCGTCACCGTCGCCGTCCTGGTCACCGCCGCGTACGGGGTCGGGCTGCGGCTGATCCCGGAGCAGTGGCGCGGCGACGTGACGGTGGTGCTGGTCCTCTCCGACCCCACGATGATCGGCTTCCTCTTCGTCGGCGCCCTGATGCTCTTCGAACGCGGCGCGGGCACCCTGCACGCGGTCGCGGTGACCCCGCTGACCCCGGCGCTGTACGTGGGTGCCAAGGCGCTGTCGCTGACCACGGTGTCGGTGGTGTGCGCGCTCACCATGACGGGCGTGGCGCACGGGACGGACTTCCGGCCGGTGCCGCTGCTCACGGCGGTCGTCCTGACCTCCGTCCTCTTCGTCTGCGTCGGCGTCGCGGCCGTGGTGCGGGTGCGCTCCCTCAACGAGTACCTGCTGATCGTGCCGGTCTTCCTGGTGCCGCTCTACCTGCCGCTGCTCGGCTTCCTCGGGATCGGCGGGCGGGCCCCCTACCACGTCCTGCCCACCCAGGCGTCGCTGCTGCTCATCGAACGGTCGCTGGGACCCCGTCCGCTGTGGGAGGTCTTCTACGCCGTGGGGCTGCTCGTCGTCGCGGGCGCCGCCGCGTTCCTGTGGGCGGTGCGCTCCTTCGACGCGCAGGTACGGGGCCGGGTGAGGGCGGCGTGAGGACCGCGACGGCCATCTGGGCCAACGACCTGCGCACCGTGGTCCGCGACCGGACGGTGGGCGGGCTGCTCGTCGTCCCGCTGGTCTTCCTCGTCCTGCTGCGGATCGGGGTGCCGCTGCTGGAGCGCCGACTGCCCGCGGCGGGCGACCACCACGCCGAGCTGCTGGGCCTCTTCTGCGTGATCGTCGGCATGTTCCCGGCGTTCATGACGGCGCTGCTGATGGTGGACGAGCGGGACCAGGGCCTCGTCTCGGCGTTCCGGGTGCTGCCGGTCTCCCCGGCCCGGTTCCTCGGCGCCCGGCTGGCGATGGCGGGCCTGCTGGGCCTGCTGTACCCGCTGCTGCTCATGTCCGCCTCCGGCCTCGGCTCGTACGGGGCCGGCCGGGCCCTGGTGCTCGCGGCGCTGTGCGCGGCGGGCGGGGCGGCGGCGCTGCTGGTCGCGGTCTCCCTCGCCAAGAACAAGATCGAGTGCCTCACCGCCTTCAAGGCGCTCTTCGTCCTGGCCGCGATCGGTGTCACGGGCGCCCTCGGCGACTTCTCCGGGGTCAACACGGTGCCCGGCGTGCTGCCCGCCTACTGGGTCTTCGGAGCGTTCGCGGCCGGCGGCACGGGCGAGTTCCTGAGCGCCTCCGCGGTCGCGGCGCTGCTGTACGGCATCGTCGTGGGCATCTTCCACCGGCTGTTCCGCCGGAACTTCTTCTGACCCCCCGCGCGGTCGCCCGGATCGACGGGCCGGGGGCCGCCCCCATGGACGAGGAGCGACCGACATGAGCATGGTGCAGGACAGGACCGAGGACACGGTCCCGGCGGACACCCGGGGGCGGGTGGAGGGTCTGCGCGCGGTGCGCGCGCGGGCGCTCGCCGGGCCGGGTGAGAAGGCGACGGCGGCGCAGCACGCCAAGGGCAAGCTGACGGCGCGTGAGCGGATCGAGCTGTTGCTGGACCCGGGTTCCTTCCAGGAGGTCGAGCAGCTCCGCCGGCACCGGGCGAGCGGTTTCGGCCTGGAGGCGAAGCGGCCGTACACGGACGGTGTGGTCACCGGCTGGGGCACGGTCGAGGGCCGGACGGTCTTCGTCTACGCGCACGATTTCCGGATCTTCGGCGGGGCGCTGGGCGAGGCCCACGCCACCAAGATCCACAAGATCATGGACATGGCCATCGCGGCGGGGGCTCCGCTGGTCTCGCTGAACGACGGCGCGGGCGCCCGTATCCAGGAGGGTGTCTCGGCGCTCGCCGGGTACGGCGGCATCTTCCAGCGCAACACCAGGGCGTCCGGTGTCATCCCGCAGATCAGCGTGATGCTCGGCCCGTGCGCGGGCGGCGCGGCCTACAGCCCGGCGCTGACGGACTTCGTCTTCATGGTCCGCGAGACCTCGCAGATGTTCATCACCGGTCCGGACGTGGTCAAGGCCGTCACCGGCGAGGAGATCACCCAGAACGGCCTGGGCGGCGCCGACGTCCACGCCCAGACCAGCGGCGTGTGCCACTTCGCCTACGACGACGAGGAGACCTGCCTCGCCGAGGTCCGCTACCTGCTGTCGATGCTGCCGCAGAACAACCGCGAACACCCCCCGGTCGTGACCTGCGACGACCCGCCCGGCCGCCGCTCCCCGGACCTCCTCGACCTGGTCCCCGTGGACGCCAACCGCCCGTACGACATGCACCGCGTGCTCGCCGAACTCGTCGACGACGGCGAGGTCATGGAGGTCCACGAGCACTGGGCCCGCAACGTGGTCTGCGCCCTCGCCCGCCTGGACGGCCGCGTCGTCGGCCTGGTGGCGAACCAGCCCCTGGTCCTCGCCGGGGTGCTGGACATCGAGGCGAGCGAGAAGGCGGCGCGCTTCGTCCAGATGTGCGACGCGTTCAACATCCCGATCGTCACGCTGCTGGACGTCCCCGGCTTTCTGCCCGGCGTCGACCAGGAACACGGCGGCATCATCCGCCACGGCGCCAAGCTCCTCTACGCGTACTGCAACGCCACCGTGCCGCGGATCTCGCTGATCGTGCGCAAGGCGTACGGCGGCGCCTACATCGTCATGGACAGCCAGTCCATCGGCGCCGACCTCACCTACGCCTGGCCCACCAACGAGATCGCCGTGATGGGCGCCGAGGGCGCCGCCAACGTCATCTTCCGCCGCCAGATCGCGGGTGCCGACGACCCCGAGGCCGTACGCGCCCGCCTGGTCGACGCCTACCGGGCCGAGCTGATGCACCCGTACCACGCCGCCGAACGCGGACTGGTCGACGACGTCATCGACCCCGCCGAGACCCGTGAGGTGCTCGCCCGCTCGCTCGCCATGCTGCGCGCCAAACACGCCGACCTGCCCTTCCGCAAGCACGGCAATCCGCCCCAGTGACAAGGAGCCCCGCGTGAGCACCAGCCACCTGCGCGTCGAGAAGGGCCACGCCGGCCCCGAGGAACTCGCCGCCGTCACCGCGGTCCTGCTGGCCCGCGCCACCGCCGCCCCGGCGGCCCCCGGCCCCGCCGCCGACGCCCCGCGCCCCGCCTGGGCCCGTCCCGAACGGGCCGCCGGCTTCCTCGCCCCGCACAGTTGGCACTGACCGGCGAAGGGCACGTACGGTCCCCTGGGCACCGCGCCGCGGAGTTCAGCTCCCGGGGACCGTGCCCGCGGGCGCCGCGCCCGGCCACCCGGCATCCCCGTGCAGCCGCTCCTCGTTGAGCTGCTGGACCGCGCCGAGCGCGTCGCCGATCGTCGCGTAGTCGACGGCGACGAAGTTCACCGGCCGGCCGCGCTCCCGCTCGCACGCGTGGACCCGCTCCAGCACCCGGTCGCGGGAGTTGACCGTGCCGGCGTCCAGCCGCCGTCCGCCGCCCGCCGTGACGAAGTGGTTCAGCAGGAAGAGCCGCTTGTCCGTGCCGCCCCGGTTCGGTACGCAGCTCATCTGCGCGGGGCTGCGGAAGGCGAACGGCGTCTCCATGCCGTACCGGTAGAAGTTCCGGTACCACGGAGCGGGACCGTCCGCCTTCTCCGCGAAGACGACGAGCCGCCGACCGCTGTCGATCATGTCCTTGAGCTTCGGCCACGGCTTGTCCGGGTCCGCGTCGGGCGTGTACAGCAGGTCGGCCAGCCCGGCCCGCTCGAAGGCGCGGCGGGTGTCCTCGCCGTCCACGCCGTCCTGGACGATCAGCGTCACGACCTCCGTCGGGTTCGCCCGGAGCCAGTCGCCGATCTGCCGCAGCGACGGTTCCAGTTCGAGCGCCCCGGCGCCGCACACCGAGTGGCACAGCCACAGGCCCGGGTGGGGCGGGTTGACCTGCTCCAGCACCCGGGTGAGCCGGTCGCGCAGCTCCGGGGAGAACTCGGAGGCGCTCAGCCGGCCGGCGACCTCCTCGGGCCGCTCCCAGCGGTGGGTGTCCAGCAGCAGGACCCGCACCCCGGCGTCGAGCTGGCCCACCATGTCGGGGTCCTGGAGGGGGCCGATGAACCGGTCCGCGGTCGTCGCCATCGCGTTGTGCGAGGCGAGCTGGACGATCTCGTCGTACCGGGCGTCGCACAGCTCGGCGCTGCCCTGGCAGATGCGCGGGCCCGCGCCGGTCAGCGCCACCGGGGCGATCATCGTGCCGAGCAGCGCGCAGGCCGAGACGGCGGCGGTCAGCAGCGGGGCGTGCCGGGGATCGGTGAGCCGGGGCAGGCTGGGCCGGGTCTGCCAGACCCAGGAGACGGTGATCAGCAGGGCGCTCGCGGCGAGCAGGATGACGGCGACGACGGTGGCCGTCGTCAGCACCCGCTCCACCGCGGCGGCCTGCACGTCGTCGAAGAGCCTGATCGCCGCGGGCGGCCAGGCGGGCGGCGGCCGGAACGGCAGCTCGCCGAGGGCCACCCGCAGCAGCAGCACGGTCAGCCCGGTCAGCGCCGCCGCCGCGGCGGGCACCCAGCCCAGCGGCATCAGCCGGCGCGCGGTCGGCGGGGGAGAGGAGAACCACAGCAGGGTCAGCGCACCGGCGCAGAGCACCGCGGCGGCCGGCTCCACCACCTCCTGGAAGAGCCGCGTCACCGCGCGGGCGTGCTCCGCCTGCTCCGCCACCTCCCGGGACGCGTCGAGGTCGACGCCGAGCACCCAGGTGCCGTCGCTCGCCTCCCGTACCAGCTCCGCCACCGCCGACCGGACCCGCTCGGTCACCGCGGCCGGCGCGATCGCGGCCAGCGCGGCCGTCACGTTCCCCCGGTCCAGCGCCGCCTGCACGGTGGGCCGCACCTCCGCCCGCCCGTCCCGCGGCACCAGCCGCAGCAGCGCGTCCGTCGCGGCGAGCGCCTGCTCGTGGGAGAGCGGCAGGGACGGCAGCCCCTCCAGCGGCGCCTCGCCCGCCACCACCTGCGCCGCGATCTCGGAGAGCCGCTGCACGAACGCCTGGAAGTCCGGCTCGGAGCGCTGTTGCAGCGCGGCCACCGCGTCCCCGAAGTACGCCTCGCTCAGCCGCTGCACATTGGCGACGACCGGCGCGAGGTCGACCGTCACGCGCAGTCGGTCGGCGTCGCCCTCCAGGTACCTGACCACCTCGGTGATCTGCCGGTCGCCCATGGCCCGCAGCGTCTCCGGAGGGATCACCACCTTGAGGTTCGAGGTGACGGTGGACTGGGGCACGGGCAGCCGGTCCAGCAGCTCCTGGGTGGCCGGCGCACCGCGCGGGTCGACCAGGACCTCGTCGTAGATCCGCTGGTAGGCGCGTTCGTCCTCCAGTACCTGTCCGTAGAAGCCGGGGTCGAGCAGGGTGCTGCGCACGACCGCGGCGGCTGCCAGCACGGTCAGGCTCAGCACCGCCACGATCCAGACGAGCACCCTGACCCATGGCGAGCGATGAGTCAGTCCGTCCATGACCCCATTGTCCGGCCTCGGCCGCGTTACCCCGGACGAAGGCCGCGCGGGCCGCCTCCGGGGACCGGAGAGGGGCGGTGGGAGACCCGCTCCCACCGCCCCTCTCCGGTACGTCGTGTGCCGCGGATCAGACCGCCGGGGCCGGGTACGTCGGGTACTCCACCCCCGAGACGTGCTGGACCACGCGCACGACCTGGCAGGAGTAGCCGAACTCGTTGTCGTACCAGAGGTACAGGATGGCGTTGTCGCCCTCCACCTTGAGCGCGCCGGCGTCCACGATGGAGGCGTGGCGCGAGCCGATGAAGTCGCTGGAGACCGCGTCGGGAGCGCTGATGAAGTCGATCTGGCGCTTGAGCGGCGAGGTCAGCGACACGTCCCGCAGGTGGTCGAGGACGTCCTCGCGGGTGGTCTCGCGGGCGAGCTGGAGGTTGAGGATCGCTATCGACACGTTCGGCACCGGCACGCGGATGGAGCTGCCGGTGATGCGGGCCTTCAGGTCCGGGAGGGCCTTGGCGACCGCGGAGGCGGCGCCGGTCTCCGTGATGACCATGTTCAGCGGCGCGGACCGGCCGCGGCGGTCGGACTTGTGGTAGTTGTCCAGCAGGTTCTGGTCGTTGGTGAAGGAGTGGACCGTCTCCACGTGACCGCGCACCACCCCGTACTCGTCGGCCATCGCCTTCAGCGGCGGCACGATCGCGTTGGTGGTGCAGGAGGCGCAGGACAGGATCTGCTCGTCCGGCTTGATGGTGTCGTGGTTGACGCCGTGGACGATGTTGGGGACGTCGCCCTTGCCCGGAGCCGTCAGGACGACCTTGTCGATGCCGGGCCGCAGGTGCTTGGAGAGCCCCTCGCGGTCGCGCCACCGGCCGGTGTTGTCGATCAGGATGGCGTTGGCGATGCCGTACTCCGTGTAGTCGACCGTGGTCGGGTCGTCGGAGTAGATGACCTTGATCTCGTTGCCGTTGGCGACGATCGTGCCGGCTTCCTCGTCCACGGTGATGGTGCCCTGGAACTGCCCGTGGATGGAGTCGCGGCGCAGCAGCGAGGCGCGCTTGACCAGGTCCCCGCCGCCGCTGTCGCGGACGACGATGGCCCGCAGCCGCAGGCCGTTTCCGGACCCGGTCTTCTCGATGAGCAGGCGGGCGAGGAGGCGTCCGATCCGGCCGAAGCCGTAGAGGACGACGTCGCGCGGCTCGCGGCGCTCGATCTTGTTCTCGCCCATGGCCCCGGCGACGGCCTCGGCGGTGAACTCCTCCACCGACAGTCCGCGGTCGTCCTGGCGGTAGGTCGCGGCGAGCATGCCGAGGTCGATCTGGGAGGGGCCCAGGTCGAGCGCGGTGAGGGCCTGGAGGAAGGGGAGGGTCTCGGTGACGGACAGCTCCGCGCCGGCGATCTGCCGGGCGAAACGGTGCGTCTTCAGGATGCTGACCACCGACTTGTTCACCAAGGAACGGCTGTGCAGCAGGACCGTGACGTCCCGCTCGCGGTGGAGCTTCCCGATCATCGGGATCATCGATTCCGCGATCTGTTCGCGGTTCTTCCAATGAGTGAACGAGTCGTCGTTGACAGTCACGTCTCTTATCTTTCGAGCTAGGCGGCGCTCATATGCTAACCCGGAGCCCTCTCTGATCGATCAAGTGGGCCCCCCTGCGATCAGATGATCACGGAAGGGGGCCGGCGGGCAGGCACGGGTGCCGGTCGCGGACCGTGCCGAGGCCGGTGCGCGTGGGCCCGGTTGTCCCCGGTCCGGCGGCGGTGAAGGCTGGACCCATGCACCGGACACGCGTCTCCCGGCACCTCGCGGCCCCCCGCGCCGCCGTCTACCGGATGCTGCTCGACCCCGAGGCGGTCGCGCGGTGGCGGGTGCCCGACGGCATGAGCGCCCGGGTGCACGCCTTCGACGCCCGCGAGGGCGGCCTCTTCCGCGTCTCCCTCACCTACGAGGGCCCCGGCACCGGCAAGTCCGGCGCCCGCACCGACACCTACCACGGCCGCTTCGCCCGCCTGGTGCCCGACGAGCGGATCGTGGAAGTCCTGGAGTTCGAGACCCCCGACCCCGCCCTCCGGGGCGCCATGACCCTCACGACCACGCTCGCCGACGCCCCCGGCGGCGGCACCGACGTCACCGTGGACCACGAGGGGCTGCCCGACGCCGTGCCCGCCGCCGACAACGAGACCGGTACCCGCATGGCCCTCGGCAGGCTGGCCGCCCTGCTCGACGGTGAGGAGCCGGCGGACCACCCGGCGTGACCACCGGGACGCGCCCTGCGCCCGGGGGCGTCCCGGACCCGGGGACCGGACAGGATTGCGCACCCGGTGTCCGGGTACGCGAGCCTGGACGCGCCCGTGCCCACTGTCCGGGTGCTCTCCCCACACCCCCGGCCACCAGGGAATCTGCCATGGACACACCTGCCAACGACAACTCCGTCTCGCCCGCCCAGCGGGCACTGGACACGCTCGCCCGGAACACCGAGGACACCGCCGCGCTCGACACACTGGCCGGCAGCGACGTGCTCGTCCCGGTGCCCGACGACACCGACGACCAGGACGCCGCCGACCCCGGCATGCTGGCCCTGCCCGTACTGGAGCAGCAGGGCGGACGCCAGGTGGTGCCCGTGTTCACCTCGGAGGTGGAGATGGCCGACCTGCTGCCGTACGTCTCCCGCTACCGGCTGGTGCCGCTCGGGGCGCTCGCCGCCCAGTGGCCGGCGGAGGACCTGTCGCTCTCCATCGACGCCGGATCGGAGCACCGGCTCACGCTCACCTCGGACGGGGTGCGCACCCTGCTGGCCCGCCCCTGACCGGGACCCGGCTCAGCCGTCGCCCAGCATGCGGGCCAGCGCGGCCCGCTGCAGGGGCAGCACCCGGGCATGCAGATCACGCCCCTTGCGGGTGAGGGTCACCCACACGCCGCGCCGGTCCTCCACGCACATGGAGCGCTCCACCAGCCCGTCCCGCTCCAGCCGGGCGATCAGACGGGAGAGCGCGCTCTGGCTCAGGTGGACCCGGCCGGCCAGATTCTGCACCCGGCACTGGGCGCCCTCCTCGGGCGCCTCGGTGACCAGCAGGTCCAGCACCTCGAAATCGCTCGCGATCAGTCCGTGCGGATGCAGCGCGCGGTCGATCTCGCACAGCGTGCGCGCGTGCACCGAGAGGATGTCCCGCCACCGCTCCTCGAGCCGCCCACCGGCCGTCTTGGCTGCCATACCCGCACGGTAGCACCGGGGAAACCGCACGCCGAGTGGTCGAACGGCCCGTGCTGAACGGCGAATCGGCCCCCCGCGGCACCCCGGCCGGCCCCTGGCCCGACGGGCACGAGGTGACCCGGTCCGCGGGGGGCGCTAGGCTGCCACGAAAGCCGCGGTCCACCCGCCGCGGCACGGCGGTGGGGCCCGCCGTACCCGAACCGCGGCACCGGCGCCGCCAACGGTCCCTACTTGCGCACGGTGGCACATCCCTGCCCGGCGAGTAGGAGACGCACGACCATGACAGCCCCGAAGACCCGACGGCCCGCGGCCCGCGCCGCGATCCGGCGGCGGCACGCCTGGCGCACCCAGGCCCCGGTCGTCGCCGTCGTGGCGCTCGGCGGGGCCACCGGGGCCTCCGCCCGCTACGCGGCCTCCCTGTGCTGGCCGACGCCCCCCGGCGGCTTCCCCTGGACGATCTTCTGGGTCAACATCGCCGGCTGTGCCGTCATCGGCGTCTTCATGGTGGTCATCACCGACGTGTGGGCCGCCCACCGCCTGGTGAGGCCCTTCTTCGGCACCGGCGTCCTCGGCGGCTTCACCACCTTCTCGGCCTACGCCGTCGACGGCCGCACCCTCCTCGCCGGCGGCGACCCCCGTACCGCCCTGCCGTACCTCGCCGCGACCCCCCTCGCGGCCCTCGCCGCGGTCTGGCTCGCGGCCTGGGCCGCCCGCCGCGTCCTGAAGTGGAGACAGTCATGACGAGACTCACCGGCAGCGCCCTGCGCGTGACGGTCTTCGTCGGGGAGAACGACACCTGGCACCACAAGCCCGTCTACGCCGAGATCGTGCACCGCGCCCACGCGGCCGGACTGGCCGGCGCGAGCGTCTTCCGGGGCATCGAGGGCTTCGGCGCCTCCTCCCTCATCCACACCACCCGGCTGCTCTCCCTCAGCGAGGACCTGCCGGTGGCCGTCGTCATCGTCGACACCGACGAGCGCGTCCGCGCCTTCCTGCCGCAACTGGACGAACTCGTCACCGAGGGGCTGGTCATCCTCGACGACTGCCAGGTCATCCGGTACGTCGGCCGGGAGGCGGGGCCCGCCGAGGGCGGCGCGACCTCGGAAGACGGCCGCCCGTGGTGAACTGGCTGCTGGTCGTCGCGGGCGCCATGGTCGGCGCCCCGCTGCGCTACCTCACCGACCGCGCGGTGCAGAGCCGTCACGACTCGGTCTTCCCCTGGGGCACCTTCACCGTCAACGTCGCGGGCTCCCTGGTCCTCGGCGTGCTCACCGGCGCGGCCCTCGCCGGACCGGCGGGCTCCCGCCTCCACCTGCTCCTCGGCACCGGACTGTGCGGCGCCCTGACGACGTACTCGACCTTCTCCTACGAGACGCTGCGGCTGGCCGAGACGGGCGCCCGGCTGCACGCCGCCGCCAACGTCGCCGCGAGCGTGGCGGCCGGCCTCGGCGCGGCGTTCGCGGGCGTGGCCCTGGCCGAGGCGGCGTGGGGGTGAGCGCGGGGGCCGGCCGGGTCGCCGTCGCAGCGGCCCCGGGCCCCGGCGGCCGGGGCGCCCGGGGCACGCGCCGGGGGCCTCGGGCCGGGGCCCGGCAGGTCCGTGGAGAATGGCGGCCATGAGCACCACCACGGACTACCAGGAGGTCCTGGAGCGCGTCGCCGAGGAGATCGAGCGGACCCCCGGCCGCGGACGGCCCGCCGACTACATCCCGGCGCTCGCCGCCCTCGACCCGCGCCGCTTCGGCATGGCCGTCGCCGAGCCGGACGGCACCGTGCACGGCGTCGGGGACTGGCGGCAGCCCTTCTCCGCGCAGTCCATCACCAAGGTCTTCACCCTCGCCCTCGACCTGGCCCGCGAGGGGGACACCCTCTGGGAGCACGTCGGCCGCGAACCCTCCGGCAACCCGTTCAACTCCCTGGTGCAACTGGAGTACGAGAACGGCATCCCCCGCAACCCCTTCGTCAACGCGGGCGCCCTCGTCGTCACCGACCGGCTGCACACCCGTACCGGCGACGCGGCCGGGGAACTGCTGGAGTTCCTGCGCGCCGAGAGCGGCAACCCGGAGCTGACCTTCGACGAGGAGGTCGCCGCCTCCGAGGCCGGACACGGCGACCGCAACGCCGCCCTCGCCCACTTCATGGCCTCCTACGGCAACATCGACAACCCGGTGCCGGACCTGCTGGAGCAGTACTTCCGCCAGTGTTCGGTCGCCGCCTCCTGCGCCGACCTCGCGCTCGCCGCCGGCTTCCTCGCCCGGCACGGCGTCCGCGCCGACGGCAGCCGCCTGCTGAGCAGCCGTCAGGCCAAGCAGGTCAACGCCGTGATGCTGACCTGCGGCACCTACGACGCGGCCGGCGACTTCGCCTACCGGGTGGGGCTGCCCGGCAAGAGCGGGGTCGGCGGCGGCATCATCGCCGTCGTGCCGGGCCGCTGCACGCTCTGCGTGTGGAGCCCCGGCCTGGACGAGCGGGGCAACTCGGTCGCCGGGGTGGCGGCGCTGGACCGCTTCACCACGCTCACCGGCCTCTCCGTGTTCTGACCGGCCCCGGCCCGTCCCCGCCGGATCAGGCGCCGTCCCCCGGGTCCTGCCTGCGCCGCCGGGCCAGGACCAGGGCGCCCGCGCCGATTCCGGCGGCCCCCGTCACCATCCCGGCCTCCGCCCAGGCGGTGCCGCTGCGGTGTTCCGGGGCGGCCACGGCGGGCGGCACGGCCGTCGGCCCCGGCTGCGGCGAGGCGGCGCGCACCCCGCCCGGGTCGAGCGAGCCGACCGGATCGACCCGCCCGGCCGCCCGGAACCCCCAGTCGAGCAGGGCGCGGGCCTCCTCGTAGACCGCGTACCCGCCGCCCTCCTGAGGGTTCATCACGGTCACCACGAGGGTGCGCCCGTCCCGGCGGGCCGCGGTGACCAGCGTGTTGCCGGCGTTGCTGGTGTAGCCGTTCTTGATGCCGATCAGCCCCGGGTACGGCTCCACGCCGTCCTCGCCGGTCAGCAGCCGGTTGGTGTTGCGGATGCCGAACGAGGAGCCGCCCCCGTCCGGGAAGTAGGCGTCCACCTTGGCGCAGTACCGGGCGAAGTCGGGGTCGCGGAGCCCCGCCCGGCCGAAGACCGCCAGGTCGTACGCCGAGGACACCTGACCCGGCGCGTCGTACCCGTCGGGCGAGAGCACGTGCGTGTCCAGCGCGCCGAGCGCCCGTGCCCGCGCCCGCATCCGGGCGACCGTCTCGCTCCAGCCGCCGCCGAGCGCGGCCAGCACGTGCACCGCGTCGTTGCCGGAGTTGAGGAAGACCCCGTTCCACAGGTCGGAGACCCGGTACGTGCCGCCCTCGACGACCCCGACCAGGCTGCTGCCGGGGCCGACGTCCGACAGTTCGGCCTCGTCGACCCGGTGGCGGGTGCCGCCCGGCAGGAGGGGCAGCATGGTGAGGGCGAACAGCGTCTTCAGGGTGGAGGCGGGCGGCAGGGGACGGTGCGCGTCGTGACCGGCGAGCACGTCGCCGCTCTCGGCGTCCGCCACCACCCAGGAGAGCGCGGAGACCTCGGGGACCCGCGGCGCCCCGGGGCGGAGCCGGACCTGCGTGCCGGGGCGGTGCAGTACGGCCTCCTCGGCACCCCCGGCCCCGGCGGATTCCGGTGGCGCCGACGAGCCCGGCCCGCCGGGCGTGCCGGGGTCCGGGCGGCCCGTACGCGCGACGGCGGCGGGCATCACGGTCAGCAGACCCGCCACGCACAGCAGACACGTGGACCGAGCCGCCCGGGATGAGAATCCGATAGCCATACCGCAAACGTAGGAAGGGGACCCGCAAGCGCCATACGGGCCGGTCCGACTGGCGCACATCGGCACCCGTATGGCCGTGTCCGGCGAGGTTCTGACGGACCGCCCGGCGCGGGGGTCAGGCGGCGGGCAGGGTCGGCTGGACCCGCCGGAGGAAGGCCGCGTTGTCCGGGGTCCTGCGCAGCCGGTCGAGCAGCGTCTCCAGGCCCTGTCCGTCGCGGCCGTCCAGCGCCCGGCGCAGCCCGCGGGTGGCGCCCGCCTCGGCCGGGGACAGCAGCAGTTCCTCGCGCCGGGTGCCGGAGCGGGGCAGGTCCACGGCGGGGAAGACGCGGCGGTTGGCGAGGTCGCGGCCGAGCCGCAGCTCCATGTTGCCGGTGCCCTTCAGCTCCTCGAAGAAGAAGTCGTCGGCGCGCGAACCGGTCTCCACCAGGGCGGTGGCCAGCAGCGTGAGGGAGCCGCCCTCCTCGGCGGCGCGGGCCGCGCCGAAGAGCCGCTTGGGCCCGAGCAGCGCCCCGGCGTCGACCCCGCCGCTGAGGGTGCGTCCGGTGGGCGCGGCGGCGTGGTTGTGGGCGCGGCAGAGCCGGGTGAGGGAGTCGAGGAGGACGACGACGTCCTCGCCGGCCTCGACGAGCCGCTTGGCCCGCTCGATCACCAACTCGGCGAGGGCGATGTGCTGCCGGGGTCCCTGGTCGAAGGTGGAGGCGTAGACGTCGCCGCGCACCGAGCGGCGCATGTCGGTGACCTCCTCGGGGCGTTCGTCCAGGAGCACGACCATCAGCCGGCACTCCGGGTGGTTTCCGGCGACCGCGGCGGCCAGTTGCTGGAGCAGGACGGTCTTGCCGGTCTTGGGCGGGGCGACGATCAGCCCGCGCTGCCCCTTGCCGACCGGCGCCATCAGGTCGACGACCCGCCCGGCGAGGCCCGAGGCGGGATGTTCCAGGCGCAGCCGCTCGTACGGGTGAAGCGGGGTCAGGTCCCCGAAGCGGCGGCGGTCCGCCGCCGGGGCGCGGCCGTCGACCCGGATCACCTCGGTGATCGCGTTGCGTTCGCCGCGCACCGCCTCGATCAGATCGCCCTTGCGCAGGGCGTGGCGGCGGATCAGCGCGGGGGACAGGGACGGATCGGACGGCTGCGGCAGCAGCTCCGGCGAGCGCAGGCGGCCCCGGCCGCCCGGGTCGATGTCGAGGACACCGGAGGCGATCTCGGCCGGCGAGCGCCGCACGGGGGTGTGGTCGAGGGTGGTGGTCATGGGCGGTCCTTTCACGGACGCGGGCACAGGAAAGCGTGGGGGAGGAGATGCCGTGCACGAGGGCGGACGGAGGTCACGCCCGGACGGCGGGGAACAGCACCCCGGAAAGCGCGGGAGAACCCGCTCACGAGGCCGTGCTGGGAAGGAAACGGAGACACACCGGTCCGGAGCGGACGGGTGTCGCGGCGTAACAGAGAGGAACCGGCACCGGCGCCCAGGAGAGGGCGTGCACGAGTGCCAACCGGGACCGTACCACGCCCAGGCGGGCGGCAACAGGGCCCGGCGACGGATTTTCCGCTTCCGTGTCTTGTCAACACCACGGGCCCGGTTTCTGTTCCGGCGCGGGCCCGACCGGCGGCCCACGCTCTAGGCTGGCGGGATGTTCAGCCCGGAAGGCCCCACCCTGCGCGAACTCGCCGTCCAGGCGTTGTCCTCCGTCGAGCGCGGCTACGACCTGCTCGCCCCGAAGTTCGACCACACCCCGTACCGCACCCCGGACCGGGTGCTCGACGCCGTCGCCTCGGGGCTGGCCCCGCTCGGGCCGTTCGGCCGGGGGCTCGACCTGTGCTGCGGCACCGGCGCGGGCGTCGGCGTGCTCGCCCGCCTCTGCCGGGACGGGGTGACCGGGGCCGACTTCAGCGCCGGCATGCTCTCCGCCGCCCGCGCGCACCCCGTGCCCGCCGGCCCGGAGGTCACCTGGGTGCGGGCGGACGCCCGCGCGCTCCCCTTCGGCCCCGTCTTCGACCTCGTGGTCAGCTTCGGCGCCTTCGGGCACTTCCTGCCCCGCGAACTGCCGGGCCTGTTCGGGCAGGTGCGCTCCGTGCTGCGGCCGGGCGGCCGGTTCGCCTTCCCCGTCGGCGCCCCGCCCCGGCCCGGCTCACCGGCGTACTGGACGCTGCTGGGCTTCGACGCGGCGATGCGGGTGCGCAACGCCCTGTGGAGGCCGCCGTTCGTCATGTACTACCGCACGTTCCGCCTCGGCGACGTGGGCCGGGAGCTGGCGCGGGCGGGCTTCCGCACCGACCTGTACGCCCTGCCCGGCTTCGGCAGCCGCCCCGACGGGAGCCCCCGCGCCCGGCTGGTGGTCGCCCGGCGGCTCCCCTGACCGGCGGCCCCGGCGGCCCTGACGGCCCCGGCGCCCCCGGCGTCAGGCGTGCGCGCCGAGCCAGCGCAGCCGGGCGGCCTCCTGGTAGGGGCCGCCGCCCTCGTGGTCGTTGAACTCGTACACCTCGATCGCCTTGTCGTCGTGCGCCCAGGCGTTGAACGCCGCGAAGACCGTCGACGGCGGGCAGGTCTGGTCCTCCAGGGCCGCCGAGAAGAGGGCCGGGGCCCGGCCGCGCGCGGCGAAGTGCACGCCGTCGAAGTAGGACAGCGTCCGCAGCGCGACCTCGCGGTGCCCGCGGTGCGTGCGCAGGTACAGCCCGATCTCGCGGTAGGGGTGCCGGTCGGTGAGCGTGACGGCGCGGGGGAAGTCGCAGAGGAAGGGCACGTCCGGCGCGACCGCCGCCAGGTCCGGCACCAGTCCGCCGACCGCGAGGGCGATGCCGCCGCCCTGGCTGGTGCCGAGCGCCGCCGTCCGCGCGGCGTCGGCCAGCGGGTGGGAGCGGGCCGCCTCGACGGCGCGCACGGCGTCGGTGAAGACGCGGCGGTAGTAGTAGTGCTCCGGCGCGTCGATGCCCCGGGTCAGGAAGCCCGGTTGGGCGGGCGCCGCGCCGACCGGGTCCGGCGTGTGGCCCCCGCCGCCCCAGGCGCTGCCCTGGCCGCGGGTGTCCATCACGAAGTGCGCCCGGCCCGAGGAGGCCCACAGCAGGTGCTCGTGGGGCAGCCCGCGACCGCCTCCGTAGCCGACGAACTCGACGACCAGGGGGAGCGGCCCCGTCGCGGCGGCGGGCAGCGTCAGCCAGCCCTTCACCGGGTGCCCGCCGAACCCGGCGAACGTCACGTCGTACACCCGCACCGTGGCCAGGCCCGTGTCGACCGGCACGAAGCGGGCGTCCAGATCGTGTTCCCGGGCCTCCTGGAGGGTCTTGCTCCAGAAGGCGTCGAAGTCGTCCGGTTCCACCGACGTGCTGCGGTGGGCGCGCAGTTCGCCGGGCGGCAGGTCGAACAGGGCCATCGAGGACCGCCTTTGCGGGAGGGGGCGAGCACGGGCGGTCACACGGTAGGGGAGGGGCCGCCGGAGCCGCCAGACGCCCGCCCGGCCCCCCCGGGACCGGTCGGGCGTCCTTGCGGAAGCGGCGGTACGTGCCCTCAGGCGCGGCGGTGGCTCCACCGGGGTTCCGTGCGCTCCCACTCGCGTTCCCAGCCGGTCAGCCGGTGCCGCTGGAGCAGCCGGTACGCGCCCCCGTGCATCAGCAGGACGGTCAGCCCGGCCCCGAGCGTGGTGCAGGTGCCCACGGTCACCGTGTGCTGCCAGACCGCCGTGTCGTCCGTGGGCGGCGCCACGGTCCGGCCCTTCCCGTCCAGCCACAGGCCGATCACGTCGCCCTGCCGGGTGCCGGAGGGGACCTCGGTCCCGGCGGTCCGCGTGCCGCCGTCCGGGGCGTGCCAGCGCACGGTCGCCCGGGAGGCGTGCCCGTCGGTCTGCTCCGAGGGGAGGCTGCTCGGATCGGTACGGACCACGGTGGCCGTGACCCGGTGCCGCTGGGCCCGCTGCACGGCGGCGACCTGCTCCGCCTGGTCGTGGGCGCGCGCCGCCGCGTACACGCCGACGAGGGGGACCCCGATGAACAACAGGAGGGCGACGATGAGCACCGTCCACGCCTCGACCACATCCGACCGGCGCCGCAGCGGATTGCGCCGCCAGCGCCAGCCGCGCACCCGGGTTCGCATGTCGACCTCCTCGCGTTCGTCACGACCGGAGGGCCGGACGGACGGCCGCAGGGGGCGGGCCGTCGCCGTCGCCGTCTCCGTATCGCGCCCACGCGTGCGAATGCCCGCACAGGTCTCGTGCCCCGGCCGGCGGCCTTCGCCCACCCCGGGGCACCGCGCTTGCGCGCCACCGCCCAGGTGCCCGGCACACCCCCGGGGAAACACGCCCCGAGGAGGGAAGACGGCCCTTCCGCGCGGCGTGCGGGCCGGGGGCGCTGCGGTAAGGTGTGCGACGGCCGCGGAGCGTCCCGGCCGCCGTGACGAGGGAGGTGGGACCGATCACCGCTGCACCGTCCCGGGTGCTCTCCCGCACCGGCACCGCGGTCCCGGCCGCGCTCTGACCGCGAGAGCGCCCTTCGGTCTCCGAAAGGCTCTCCGCCCGCATGACCGCCTCCTCCGCGCCACCGCCCCCGCCGCCCACCGCCACCCCCTCCCGTGACGCCGTCGCGGCCGTCCTGCGCGCCGCCGGCTGCGTCTTCGCCGAGGACGAGGCGGACCTCCTCCTCGCCGCCGCCCGCACCCCGGACGAGCTGAGCGCCCTCGTCGGACGCCGGGCCCGGGGAGTGCCCCTCGAACTCGTCCTCGGCTGGGCCCGCTTCCACGGGCTGCGCGTCGCCGTCGCCCCCGGCGTCTTCGTCCCCCGGCGCCGCACCGAGCACCTCGTCGACCAGGCCCTCGCCCACAACCCCGGCGCCGCCGTCGTGGTGGACCTGTGCTGCGGCTCGGGTGCCGTCGGCGCCGCCCTCGCCGCCGCCCTGGACCGGCCCGAGGTGCACGCCGCCGACATCGACCCCGCCGCGGCGCGCTGCGCCCGCGGCAACCTCGCCGCCCACGGCGGCCGGGTGCACACCGGGGACCTCTTCGACGCGCTCCCCGCCGCACTGCGCGGCCGGGTCGACCTCCTGACGGCCAACGTGCCCTACGTGCCGACCGGCGAGATCCCCCTGCTGCCCGTCGAGGCCCGTGAGCACGAGCCGCCGGCCGCCCTCGACGGCGGCGCCGACGGGCTCGACGTCCTGCGCCGGGTCGCCGCCGGGGCCCGCGACTGGCTCGCCCCGGGCGGCGCCCTGCTCACCGAGACCGGCCGCGCTCAGGCGCCCGCCGCCCTCGACGCCCTCACCCGGGGCGGGCTCACGGCCCGGCTCGCCGTGAGCGAGGAACTCCACGCCCACGTGGCCGTCGGCGTACGCGACTGACCGGACCCGCCCCGCCCGCCGCCGTCACACCGGCGGCGTGGCGCGGGCGATCAGCAGGGCCACGTCGTCGGGGTTCTCCGGCTGGTGCAGGGTGCCCAGCAGCAGGTCGCAGACCTCCTCCAGCGGCCGGTCCGGCCCCTCCAGCAGGGTCAGCAGCGTGGCGAGCCGCAGGTCGAGGGAGTCCTGCCGGGTCTCGACGAGGCCGTCCGTGTAGAAGACCAGCCGGTCGCCGGGCACCACGTCGACCGTGGTGCTGGCGAAGCCGACGCCGCCCACGCCGAGCGGCACCCCCGTCGGCAGGTCCAGCAGCTCCGGGGCGCACCCGGCGCGCAGCCGGACCGGCGGCAGGTGCCCGGCGTTGGCGATCCGGCACTGGCGGCGGTGCGGGTCGTGGACCGCGTAGAGGCAGGTGGCGATGGCCTGGTCGAGGCCGGCCGCGGTCCGGTCGAGGTGTTCGAGCAGCAGCGCCGGGTCCAGGTTGAGCGCCGCCAGGGTGTTGGTCGCCGTCCGCAGCCGGCCCATGGACGCGGCGGCGGCGATGCCGCTGCCCATCACGTCCCCGACCACCAGCGCCGTCCGGCCGCCCTCCAGCGGGATCACGTCGAACCAGTCGCCGCCGACCTCGCTGGTGGACTCCGCCGGCTGGTAGCGCGAGGCCACCTCCAGCCCGCCCGTCACCGGCGGATGGCGCGGCAGCATGCTCCGCTGGAGGGTCAGCGCCGCGTCCCGGGCCCGCTGGTACCAGCGCGCGTTGTCGATCTGCACGGCGGCGCGGGAGGCCAGCTCCCGGGCGAGCAGCAGGTCGTCCTCGCCGAACGGCTGCGGATTGCCGATCCGTCTCAGGGCCAGGGCGCCCAGCACCTCCCCGTTCGCGATCAGCGGCACCGCCAGGTACGAGTGCACCCCGGTCGCGGGCAGCGCCCCGTCCGCCCCCGGGTCCCCGGCGACGTGGTCCGGGGCCGCCCACGACACCCGGGGCACCAGCACCGGCCGGGCCGTGCGGACGCACTGGGCGACCAACTGCTCGGGATGCCAGGGGGCGACGCCGCCCGACGGGTCCGCCGCCGGCAGCACCTCGGTACCGGCGTCCGCCCGGACGGCCAGGGTGCGCAGGACGGCGGGCTCGGCCGGGTCGAGCGCGGTGCGCCGGCCGTCGACCACCGCCTCCAGCAGGTCCACGGAGGCCAGGTCGGCCAGGCCCGCCGCGGCCACCGAGGCCAGCTCGTGCGCCGTGCGGTCCAGCTCCAGGGTGCTGCCGATCCGGGCGGTGGCGTCGGCGATCGTGGTCAGCCGGCGCCGCGCCGTCTCCGCCTCCACGCTCGCCCGGTACTGCGCGGTGACGTCGGTGATGGAGACGGCCACGCCGAGCACGGCGCCGAAGGTGTCCTCCAGCCGGTGCAGCGAGACCGACCAGGCGTGCTCCTCGTGCGGGTCGGCCGGGGTGTGCCCGCGCACGGACTGGTCCACCAGGGGCTCCCCGGTCTCCAGCACCCGGCGAACGGCCGCCTCCACCTCGTCGATGTTCACCAGCGGCAGCATCTCGCGCACCGTGCGTCCCAGGTGCTCCTCGGCCGGGATGCCGTTGATCCGCTCCAGGGCCGGGTTGACCGAGACGTACCGCAGGCCGGTGTCGAGCACGGCGAGACCGATCGGGGACTGCGAGATGACCCGGTCGGACAGGGCCATCTTCCGTTCCAGCCGGCGCACCGTGGTCCGGTCGACGGCGAGCCCGAGCCCGTAGACATTGCCCTCCTTGTCCAGCAGGCGGGCGTTGCGGAACTCCACGACCCGGGTGCTGCCGTCCTTGCGCCGGATCGGGAAGGTGCCCGCCCAGCCCTCGCCGGTGCGCATGACGTCCGCGAAGAGTTCCGCCGCCTGGTCGAGGTGGCGCTCGTGCACCATGAACCGGTCCGCCGGCTGCCCCAGCACCTCGTCCGCCCGGTAGCCGAAGAGGGACTCGGCCCACGGGCTCCACAGCACGATCCGTCCCTGGGTGTCCAGCACGACCGAGGCCACGTTGAGCACGTCCAGGAGCCCGCCGGGCTCCATCGGTCCGTGCAGCGCCGCCTCTTCCTCCGACTCGTCCGGACGGCTCATCCCGGGCTTCGCCTTCGCCGTTCCATCAGGCACGCCCTCCTGTCGACCACGCGTCCTGTCGCTCGTCCCGCCACGGGCACGCCACTTCGTGGCCCGCCCTGCCTCCAGCATCACCCGGCACGGCGCGGAGCGCCCTCGGGACGTGACGCGGAATCATCAGGGTTGGTCTGTACATGACCTCGCGGGGCGGCCACACTGTGCGCCGAGCGCGTACCCGACCGGCGGTACCGCCCGACCACCCCCCATGAGGAGCCCCGCCATGCCTCTGCGTGCCCGGCAACGTTGTCACGCCGCCCTGACCGGACTCGCGGCCCTCGCCACCGCCGCCGCCCTCTGCGTCGCGCAGCCCGCCTTCGCCGCCCCCGCCGCCGACGTCTGGAACGAGGTCGGCTCCGACCGCGCCGACCCGCTGACCGAGAGCCAGGGCCTGGCCTCCGTCGAGGTCCCCGCCGGCAGCCCCAACCGCTACACCGGCATCGGCACCATCCCCCTCGGCCTCGCCACCCGCGGCTGGAACCACGTCGGCGACCCCGACGCCTCCTACCAGGGCCACTACGTCGAGCCCTACCAGCGCGACGACGGCAACACGAAGATGTTCCGCCTCCAGACCCCCGACGGCCGCTGGTCGGAGTACGTGCACACGCTCGCCCCCGGCGAGGCGCGGAACAACTCCTGGGTCGCCATCTCGCCGGACAGCCAGTGGATGCTGGCCGGCGAGTGGGGCACGATGGACCGCCTGCTGGTCTTCCCCACCCCGGGCGCCAACCCGGCCACCTCGCCCTCCGCCGACCTGCCGCGGGTCGCCACCGTCCGCCTCGACCGGCCCGTCCGCGACGTCCAGGGCTGCGACTTCTCGGACGCGACGACCCTGCTGTGCTCCTCGGACGATCCCGAGGGCAGCCTCTTCGGCATGACCAAGCCGCTGCTCCAGGTCGACCTGTCCGCCGCGCCCACCGGCGCCGGGGACGTCACCGGCCGCGTCACCGCCCTGCGCCAGTTGCCGCTGCGCAGCGCCTGCTCCGGGAGTTTCGAGGCGGAGGGCATCGACTACGACCGGCGCACCGGCACCCTGCGCGTCATCGTGGTCTCCCCCGGCTTCTGCGTGCTGACCGACAGCAAGACGTACCGCTTCACCCGCGGCTGAGCCCGAGCGGCGGCCGGACCCGGCCGCCGGGCCGCCCGTGCCGCTGGTGTTCCCGTCCCCGTGGTGCTTTTCTGGTGATACGAGGGGGTCGCGGCGGCGCGGTGCGGTGGGAGGCCGGGCCGCGGTCACGAGAGGAGCGATCGCCATGGACGCCGTCCAAGCGCATCCCGAGTCCGTCTCCGTGGAGCTGAGCGGGTGCGGCGCGGAGGACGCCCGTACCGTCTTCGACGCCCTGTGCGCCTCCTACGCCTCCGACCGGCGCGCGGGCGAGACGCCCCGGGAGTACCACGCGGTGCGCCCGACCGTCTGGCTCGGCACCTTCGACGTGGCCGACGTCCACGAGGGCGAGCGCGGCCCCGTCCGGCTGCGGCGCTCCGTCGACGCGGACGTGCAGGGCGGCTACTGGGCCGTCGAGCGGGTCCGCGCCACGCTGGACTCCCTGTTCGCCGTGCGCGACCTGAGCACGGCCTCCGGCGACCAGGAGCGGGAACTGCACGTACGGCTCGAAACCCGCTGACGCGCGGGCCGTGTGAGGGCCGGTGTGGGCCACCCCCTTTTGCAACTAGTTGCAAAAGGGGGTGGCCGTCCTCTACAACAGAGGCACCACACCGCGCACGGAGGGCCCGATGAGCCGATACCCGCACCTGCTGAGCCCGCTGGACCTGGGCTTCACCACGCTGCCCAACCGGGTCCTGATGGGCTCCATGCACGTCGGCCTGGAGGAGGCCGAGCGCGGCTTCGAGCGCATGGCCGCCTTCTACGCCGCACGGGCACGCGGGGGAGCGGGACTCATCGTCACCGGCGGCATCGCCCCCAACGACGAGGGCCGGCCCTACGAAGGCGGCGCCAGACTCACCACCCCCCAGGAAGCGGAACGGCACCGCCTCGTCACCGGGGCCGTGCACCGCGAGGGCGGCCGGATCGCCCTCCAGATACTCCATTTCGGCCGCTACGCCTACCACGCCGACCTGGTCGCGCCGAGCCCCCTGAAGGCCCCGATCAGCCCGCACGTCCCCCGCGAGCTGACCGACGCCGAGGTCGAGCGGACCATCGGGGACTACGTCCGCAGCGCCCGCCTCGCCCGCGAGGCCGGCTACGACGGCGTCGAGATCATGGGCTCCGAGGGCTACCTCGTCAACGAGTTCCTCGTCGCCCGGACCAACCACCGCACCGACCGCTGGGGCGGCTCGTACGAGAACCGCATGCGCTTCCCCGTGGAGATCGTCCGCCGGGTCCGCGAGGCGGTCGGCGAGGACTTCATCCTGATCTACCGGCTCTCCATGCTCGACCTGGTCCCGGACGGCTCCACCCTCGACGAGGTGATCACGCTCGCCCGCGCGGTCGAGGCCGCCGGAGCCACCCTCATCAACACCGGCATCGGCTGGCACGAGGCCCGCGTCCCCACCATCGCCACCACCGTGCCGCGCGGCGCCTACACCTGGGTCACCGGGCGGCTGAGGGGCGAGGTCACCGTCCCCCTCGTCACGACCAACCGCATCAACACCCCCGAACTCGCCGAGCGGCTGCTCGCCGACGGCACCGCCGACATGGTGTCGATGGCCCGCCCCTTCCTCGCCGACCCGGACTTCGTCGCCAAGGCCGCCGCCGGCCGGCCCGAGGCGATCAACACCTGCATCGGCTGCAACCAGGCGTGCCTGGACCACACCTTCAGCGGCCGGATCACCTCCTGCCTGGTCAACCCGCGCGCCTGCCACGAGACGGAACTCGTGCTCTCCCCGGTCCGCCGGCGCCGGCACATCGCGGTCGTCGGCGCCGGACCGGCGGGACTGGCCTGCTCCGTCTCCGCCGCCGAACGCGGCCACCGGGTCACCCTCTTCGACTCCGCGAGCGAGGTCGGCGGACAGCTCAACGTGGCCCGCGTGGTCCCCGGCAAGCAGGAGTTCGACGAGACCCTGCGCTACTTCCGCACCCGCCTCGCCGAACTCGGCGTCGACGTCCGCCTGGACACCACCGTCACCGCCGACGACCTGGACGGCTACGGCGAGGTCGTGGTCGCCACCGGCGTCACCCCGCGCGTCCCCGACATCCCCGGTGTCGACCACCCGAGCGTCCTCGGCTACCTGGACGTCCTGCGCGACGGCGCCCCCGTCGGCGGCCGGGTCGCCGTCCTCGGCGCCGGCGGCATCGGCTTCGACGTGGCCGCCTACCTCACCGACGGCGGCGACCGGGCGCACGAGGACCCCGCCGCGTACTTCCGCCGCTGGGGCGTCGACACCGGCTACCGCGCCCGCGGCGGACTGGCCGCGCCCGAGCGGCCCGCGCCGCCGCGCACCGTCCACCTGCTCCAGCGCAAGCCCACCAAGGTCGGCGCCGGGCTCGGCACCACCACCGGCTGGGTCCACCGCACCGAACTGCGCCACCGCGGCGTCACCATGATCCCGGGCGTCACCTACGACCGCATCGACGACGCCGGACTGCACCTGACCGTCGACGGCCGCGGCACCGTGCTGGAGGTGGACACCATCGTGCTCTGCACCGGCCAGGAGCCCCGGCGCACGCTCCACGAGGAACTGCGCGCCCGGGGCCGCGCGGCGCACCTCGTCGGCGGCGCCGACGTGGCCGCCGAACTCGACGCCAAGCGCGCCGTGCGGCAGGGCACGGAAGTGGCGGCGACGCTCTGACGGGGCGGCGGGGGCGGCGGCAGCGGTCCCTAGGATGAGCCCCATGTCACTCCCGCACGCGATCCTCACCGCCCTGGTCGAAAAGCCGTCGTCCGGGCTGGAGCTGACCCGCCGTTTCGACCGGTCGATCGGTTACTTCTGGTCCGCGACGCACCAGCAGATCTACCGCGAGCTGGGCAAGCTGGAGGCGCGGGGCCTGATCCGCGCGCTGCCCGCCGAACAGCCCGCCCGCGGGCAGAAGAAGAGCTACGAGGTGCTGCCCGCGGGCCGCGCCGAACTGGCCCGCTGGACCGCCGAGCCCCAGGACCCCAGGCCCCTGCGGGACGCCATGCTGCTGCGGCTGCGGGCCGCCGCCGTCGTCGGCACCACCGGCGTCGAGGCCGACCTCAGGCGCCATCTGGAGCTGCACGCACGGCAGTTGGCCACGTACGAGGAGATCGAGCGGCGGGACTTCCCGCCCGGCAAGGACGGCGCCGAGGACCGGCTGCGCCATCTGGTGCTGCGGGCCGGCATCGACCTGGAGACCTTCTGGACGAGCTGGCTCCGCCACGCCCTCGCGGAATTCGCCGAACTGCCGGACGGCCGCCCCGCCGGTCCGCCCGCCGCCCCCGGCACCCCGCGCGGTACGACCCCTTCGCCGGAGGAGTGAGAGCAGGTCCCCGCCCCTTTCGGCACGCTCAGAACCGGTACGGCTTCGCCCGCCGGCGCAGGAACCAGGCGGCGGCGATGACCCCCGCGCCGACCAGCGCGCCGCCCGCCGCCAGGGTCGCCGTGCCGTAGTCCTTGACGGCGCCGCCCATCCCGCCCAGCACACCGCGCGGCGACGCCGACGCCGACGGCGCGGGCAGCGCGGAGGCGGAGACCGAGACCGAGGGCGAGGGCGACGGGGGCGGGGAGACGATGACGGTCTGGGTGCCGGCCGTGCTGTTGTTGGAGCACAGGACGACCACCGTGTACGTGCCCGGGGTGATGCCCGACCAGGCCGCCGACTGGCCCGACGCGGTCCCCGACAGCGCCACCTGGCGGCCCTGGGCGAAGTCCGTCTGCCCCTCGCCGAGCAGCGAGGCGGTGCCCCAACTGCCGTTGAGCTGGGCGCAGGCGGTGGTGGTGACCGACACGGTGGAGGCGGTGGTGCTCACGGTGATCCCCGGGCCCGCGGCGGCCGGGGAGGCCAGGGCGAGGGGCAGCGCCACGGCTGCCGCGGCCGGGCCGGAACGGAGAAGGGACGATGAGATGCGCATGTGGACTGCCCTCCGGCGGCACGGCGGCGGCACATCCCTGGCGCCGCCGAGGACGGGGAGCCCGTACCGCCTCAACGGAAGCCAACAGGGCGGCGGCCGGGCCCGCATGCCGAGCGCCACCGGCCAGGTGACGCGCCCTCGCCGCCGGTCGCGGGGAGGTCAGTCCCCCTTCTCGCCCGCCTGCTCGCCCGTCGTCACCGTGCGCTCCGCCGAGAAGCCGCCCCAGGTGCCGTCGGGCAGCTTGGCCCGCAGCCGCACCCGGTGCGTGACACCGGCCTCGGTGCCCGCGTAGAAGCTGTACTCGGCCTTCTCGCGCGGCGCGTCGCCGCCGTAGACGAGGGAGGTCGCCGTGCGCCCGTCGAGCTGGATCTCGTACTCGGTGATCACCCCGTCGGTCCGCGGCGGGACCCAGGAGAGGTCGATCTGGTACGCGCCGTCCTCCCGGTGCGTCGCGGCGCGCAGGCCGGTGGGGGCGGTGGCCCGGCCGTCGTCGGAGCCGGGGGTGGTCAGGCGGACGGGCGGGCTGTCGGGGGAGAGGTTGCCGGCGGCGTCGCGCGCCCGGACGGTGAACTCGTAGCGGGTGCCCGGCCGCAGCCCCGTGACGACGGTCGCCGTCTGGCCCCCGCCCACGCTGTGGATCTTCGTACCGCCCTGGTGGACGTCGTACGAGGTCACCCCCTGGTCGTCGGTGGCGGCGGACCAGGAGAGCTGGACCGCGCGGCTGCCCGCCGTGCGGCCCTCGGCCTTCTCCGGGCGGGTCGGCGGGGAGCCGTCCGCGGCGACGGCGGCGGGCGTGGTCGCCCGCACCTCCGCGCTGGGCGGGCCGAGCCTGCCGTCGGCGTCCCGCGCCCGTACCGAGAAGACGTAGCCGGTGGAGGGGGCGAGGCGGGTCACGTCGACCATCCGGTCGGAGGCCGGCACCTCCTTCACCTTGGTGGTGCCCTGGTACACCTCGTAGACCTCGGCGCCCTCGATCGCGTTCCACATGACGTGCACGCTGGTCGCGCTGCCGGCGTCGGCGGTGACGCCGGTCGGGGCCGCGGGGAGCCGGCCCCCGTCCTCGCCGGAGACGCCCCAGCCGCACGAGGTGACCAGGGCGAGGACGCCGCCGATCAGGACCGGCCGGAGCGCGGCGCGGCGGCGCGGCGCCGGGCCGGCGGACGGGACAGCGGGAACGGGGACGCCTCGCACGGTTCTGCCTCCCGGGCAGCCAGACGGGAATGGTCCGGACCAATATGACGGGGTGACGCGATCACATCAAGGGGGTCGCCGTTGGTGCCCACCCGGAAGGGTTACGTATGCTGAGGGAACTGACGGTCGAACTCCCGTGACGTGCGGGGGAGTTCGGCCGACGGCGCGGACCGCTGTCGTCGCACTCCCGCGCCGGCGCGGGCGGTCGGGCGGGCCGGGACCGAGACCGGCTCCGGCCCGTCCGCCCCCGTCCCGACCTCCACACTCCTCCCGGCATGTGCACCGTCTGGCCCTGTGGGGGTGACCACGCGGACGATTCCGGGGCACAGATGGGGCCGAGCGTTCGACCTTGTCCCCCAGGAGAGGCCCCCACGACGTGCGTGTCCACTCGCTGACGCTGATCGCGGCCGGCGCCGCCTTGCTCGCCCCCACGTCCGTCCCCGGCGCCTTCGCGGCGCCCCGGCCCGGCGGACCGCAGCCCCCGCACCCCACCGTGGCCGAGGCCGGACCCCGGCCGGAGAGGGACCCCCTGCGCCCCGGCCGCGGCGGACGCCAACGCCCCCCGGTCCCGCGCCCCGGCGCCGCGGGACCCGGCCCGGCGGCGAGAACGCCGGAGCCCGAGCAGCCGCGGGAGGACGAGGAGAGGGCCGTCACCGCCGCCGACCTGCTGGCCCGGGTACGCGCGTGCGACCCCGTCTCCCACGGCCACTACCGCAGCGACGCCGGCAGGCCCGCGGACATCCCGGTCTGCGGCACCCCGGAGGCCGTCTTCTGGAAGGCCGACCTGGACATCGACTGCGACGGCAGGCCCGGCGCCCGCTGCAACCTCGGCACCGACCCCGACTTCAGCCCCGCCACGGCCTACTCCGCCTCCGACGGCGGCCCGCTGGACGCCGAGACCCTGCCGTACATCGTCGTCCCCGAGCCCAGCGGCATCTGGGACCACCGCGAGCACGGCGTCCACGGCGGGTCCGTCGCCGCCGTCGTCCACGGCGACCGGGTGCGCTACGCCGTCGTCGGCGACATCGGCCCCCGCGACGTCATCGGCGAGGCGTCCTACGCCACCGCCGAGGGCCTCGGCATCCCGGCCGACCCGCGCTCGGGCGGGGCGGCCTCGGACGTCACGTACATCGTCTTCAAGGACAGCGAGGTCAGGCCCATCGAGGACCGGAGCGCGGCCGAGGAGGCGGGGGAGGAACTGGCCCGCAGGTTCGTGGCCGGCGGCTGACGGCCCCCGGGGCCGCCTATTCCTTCCGGTAGGCGTACGCCTCCGCCGCCGCGGCCTCCACGGCGGCGAGGTCGGCGCCGGTCGCGGCGGTGACCACGGCGGCCACCGCCCCCTCGACGAAGGGCGCGTCCACCAGACGCGTCCCGTCGGGCAGTTCGTCGCCCTCGGCGAGGAGCGCCTTGACCGTGAGGACCGCGCTGCCGAGATCGGCGAGGACCGCGACCCCCGCGCCCCGGTCGACGGAGGCGGCGGCGGCCGACACCAGCTCCGAACTGGTCCCGAACCCGCCTGCCGCGGTACCCCCCGCCGGCGCGATGGGCACGGACACGTCACCGCCCGCCAGCCCCTTCGCCAGGCCGGCCACCGACGCGGCCACCTCGGCACTGTGCGACACGAGGACTATGCCGACCAGCTTCCCGTCACTCACCGTCCGCCTCCTCCAGCGCGGCGACGATCAGCGCCGACGACGTCGCCCCCGGGTCCTGGTGCCCGACGCTGCGCTCGCCGAGATAGCTCGCCCGGCCCTTGCGGGCCAGCATCGGGGTGGTGGCGATGGCACCCTCGTCGGCGGCGTCCTTCGCCGCGGCGAAGGACGTGGAGAGGGCCTCCACCGCGGGCACCAGCGCGTCGACCATGGTCTTGTCGCCCGGCGCGGCCCCGCCGAGGGCCCGGACCGCGTCCACGCCCGCGCGCAGCGCCTCGGCCAGTTGCTCCTCGCTCACCTCGGCCGCGTCGCCCAGCGCCTTGCCGGTACGGCGCAGCAGCGTCCCGTACAGGGGCCCCGAGGCGCCGCCGACCGAGGAGATGAGCTGCCGCCCGGCCAGCGTCAGCACCGCGCCGGGGGTGGTGGGCGCCTCCCTCTCCAGCGCGGCGGTCACGGCCCGGAAACCGCGCTGGAGGTTGGTGCCGTGGTCGGCGTCGCCGATGGGCGAGTCGAGGGCGGTCAGCCGGTCCGCCTCACGTTCGACCGAGGCGGCGCAGGCCGTCATCCAGCGGCGGAAGAAGTCGGCGTCGAGCACGGGATCTCCTTGCCTCTCGGGTGGGGCTGCCAGGGACGCGCCGTCCGCGCTCACATGCCCCACCTCAGGCCGGGCGTGCTCACCGGCGCGTCCCACAGGGAGAGCAGCTCCTCGTCGACCTGGCACAGGGTGACCGAGGCGCCCGCCATGTCGAGCGAGGTCACGTAGTTGCCGACGAGGGTGCGGGCGACGGCCACGCCACGCGCGGCGAGGACTCGCTGCACCTCGGCGTTGAAGCCGTACAGCTCCAGCAGCGGTGTCGCGCCCATGCCGTTGACCAGCACGAGCACCGGGTTGCGGGGCGGCAGGTCGGTGAGGAGGGCGTCGACGGCGAAGTCGGCGATCTCGCCCGAGGTCATCATCGGCCGCCGTTCCCGGCCCGGCTCGCCGTGGATGCCGATGCCGAGTTCCAGCTCGCCCGGCGGCAGGTCGAAGGTGGGGCTGCCCTTGGCGGGGGTGGTGCAGGCGGCCAGCGCCACCCCGAAGCTGCGGGAGTTCTCGTCGACCCGGCGGGCGACGGCCTCCACCTGCTCCAGCGGCCGGCCCTCCTCCGCCGCCGCGCCCGCGATCTTCTCCACGAACAGGGTGGCCCCCGTGCCGCGCCGGCCGGCCGTGTAGAGGCTGTCGGTCACCGCCACGTCGTCGTCGACGAGCACCTTGGCGACGCTGATCCCCTCGTCCTCGGCCAGCTCGGCGGCCATGTCGAAGTTGAGCACGTCCCCGGTGTAGTTCTTCACCACGAACAGCACCCCGGCGCCGCTGTCCACGGCCGCCGCGGCCCGCGCCATCTGGTCGGGCACCGGCGAGGTGAACACCTCCCCGGGACAGGCGGCCGACAGCATCCCGGGCCCCACGAAACCGCCGTGCAGCGGCTCGTGCCCGGAACCGCCGCCGGAGACCAGCGCGACCTTTCCGGCCACGGGCGCGTCCCGGCGGAGGATCACCCGGTTCTCGACGTCCACGGTCAGCTCGGGATGGGCCGCCGCCATACCCCGCAGGGCGTCCGCGACCACGGTCTCGGCGACGTTGATGAGCATCTTCATGAGTACCTCCTGGCGATCGGAACAGGGTGGCCGCGACCTGTGTCCTCACTGGTCAGGACAGGTGACGGCGGGTGTTGATCTCGGCGGTTCACGACGGTCGGACGCGGTGCCCGACGGCACCGACACCGGTCTCACGCGGACGATTCGGCGGTCATCGGGCAACCCGGACGGGCGGACACGGTAAATCCGGAGCACTCCTTCCAGCAGTATCGGCCTTGCGGCACCGACGGTCACCTGTGACGGCCGCACAGGTGAACGGGAAACGGCGGCCCCCCGCCTTCACCGGCCCTTCCTCCCGGCCGGTCGAGGGGGTCCGGGGGGCGCGTGGGCACGCGGACGACGGGGGGCGTGGGCACGGGGACGAGGGGGGACGGACGGCGGGCTCAGCCGCCGCCCCGTACGCCGGTGGCCGTGTCCGGCACCGGCACGACCACCTGCCGACCGCCGCGGCTAGTGCCGGATGCCCGCTTCGACCATGAGGGGCAGGACCTCGTCCCTGAACATCGGGAGTTCCTGGTCGGGGTCGATCAGGCCCATGATCATGCCGCCCATGCCGGCCTCGTTGAGCTCCTTCATGCCCTGGACGACCTGCTCGGGGGTGCCGACCAGCGGGTAGCCGCCCCAGCCGGCGATGAAGCGCTCCGACATCTCCCTGGCGTGGTCGAACGACTGGCTCGCCCCGGACAGCGCGATCTTGATGACGTTGCCCGCGGCTCCCCAGTCGCCCTCGTCGACGACCTGCTGGAAGGCCGCCTTCGCCTCCTTCTCGGTGTCGCGGACGACCACCAGGCCGTAGGTCATCACGTCGATGGCACGCCGGTACTCGTCGCGCGCCTTGTTGCGGACGGTCTCGGTGTAGGTCTTGATGTTCTCCAGCGTGTCGAGGCTCGCGAAGTTGATGTCGACGTTGCGGGCCGAGTAGTCGATGCCGGCGGGCGAGTTGCCCGCGTTCAGCAGCACCGGGTTCGGGCTCTGGTGCGGCTTCGGGTAGGACTCCACGTCCCGGCCCTGGAAGTACGCTCCGTCGACGTCGAAGCTGCCCTGCTCGGACCACAGGCGCATCGCGTACTCGATCCACTCCTGTCCGAACGCGTACCGCTCGTCGTGCTGACGCTGCTCGCCGCCGAACATCTCCATCTCCGGCGGAACCCACCCCATGACCAGGTTGAGGGCGAACCGGCCACCGGAGATCCGGTCGATCGTGGTCGCCGCCTTGGCCGCCACGATGGGGTGCACGGTCGGCAGGTGCGAGGTCGCCGCGATCGCGATGTTCTCGGTGGCCTCGGCGAGGCCGGCGGCCCAGGTGTAGGTCTCGAAGCAGTTGCCGTTGAAGTTCGTCGAGCCGCCGAAGCCCTTCCAGCGCGCGACGGGCACCATGACCTCCAGGCCCATCCGGTCGGCCTGCCGGGCGATGGACTTCGTGTGCTCCCAGGTGATCTCGTACGACGAGGGCGCGTGGGACATGATCAGGCCGTAGGAGCAGTTGGTGCCGAACAGGCCGAGCTTCATCGGCTGGTCGTTGAGGAGCGGGTTGGTCTCCCGGCGGTCCTGGACCGGCCGGGTCTCGCTGTCGGGACGCGGGTCGGTGGCGGCGAGTCCGAGCCTCTCGTTCGCGCTGAGCGTCATGTCGTTCTCCTTGGTTCTCCGGTTCGCCCCGCACGCGGGAAGTCGTGCTCGGGCGGGAATGGGCACAGGCGCGGCCCGCAGGGACGGGAGCGCGGGGCAAGGGGGGGGAGGGCGGGATCAGCCCATCGTGAAGGGATCGCGGGACCCGCCGGTCAGCTCGACCAGGACGGACTTGTTCTCCAGGTACTCGTCGACCGCGTCGGTCCCGTTCTCGCGGCCGATGCCGGAGAGTCCGAAGCCACCGAAGGGCATGTTCGGCGTGACGACCCGGTAGGCGTTGATCCAGATCGTGCCGGCGCGTACGGCGGCGGCCACCCGGTGCGCCCGGTGCACGTCCTTGGTCCACACGGCACCCGCCAGGCCGTACGGCGTGTCGTTGGCCAGGGCGACGGCCTCGTCCTCGTCGGTGAAGGTGTAGGCGGCCAGGACCGGGCCGAACACCTCCTCGCGCACGATCGTCTTCTCGGGGTCGGCGAGCACCACGGTCGGCCGGATGAACAGGCCGCCGAGGTCGGCGTTGGGTTCGCCGCCGCAGGCGATGGTCGCCCCCTCGGCCTTCGCGCCCGCGAGGAAACCGAGGACCTTCTCGTACTGGGGACGGTTGGCCACCGGCCCCATCTCGGTCCCGGCCTCCGTGGGATCGCCCTGCTTGATGGCGTTGGCGCGCTCGACGACCTTGGCGACCAGTTCGTCCTTGACCGACTCGTGCACGATGAGCCGGGACCCGGCCATGCACGTCTGCCCGGTAGCGGCGAACACGCCGGCGATGACGCCGTTGGCCGCGGCGTCCAGGTCGGCGTCGGGGAAGACGATCTGCGGTGACTTCCCGCCCAGCTCCAGGGTCACCTTGTTGATGTTCGCCACCGCCGCCTGTGCCACCTTCGCACCGGTCGCGGTCGAGCCGGTGAACGCGACCTTGTCGACGCCCTGGTGCGCCGCGAGGGCCTCGCCGGTGGAGCGGTCCCAGCCGGTGACGACGTTCAGGACCCCGGGGGGCAGGCCGGCTTCGGTGAGGATCTGGGCGAACGCGACCGTCGAGGCGGGCGAGTGCTCGGACGGTTTCACCACACAGGTGCACCCCGCCGCGAGGAGCGGCGCGAGCTTGAACGTCAGAAGCAGCAGGGGGCTGTTCCACGGGGTGATGGCGCCGACCACCCCCACGGGCTGCCGGAGCGTGTAGCCGAAGTAGGTCTGGGGGTTCAGGGCCGGGACGGTCTTGCCCTCCAGCTTGTCGGCGAGCCCGGCGTAGTACGTGTACCAGGTGCCGAGGCCCTTGAGCTGGCCGATCATCTCGCGCATGAGCTTGCCGGAGTCGCGCACCTCCAGCAGTGCGAGCCGTTCGGCGTTCGCGCTGATGGCGTCGGCGATGTTCCGCATGACGGCGGCGCGCTCGAAACCGCTCTTCGCGCCCCACTCGCCTTCGAACGCGGCCCGCGCGGCCCGCACGGCGATGTCGATGTCCTCCGGGCCGCCGTCGGCGATCGTCGCCCACGGCTGTCCGGTATAGGGATTGAGTGAGGCGAAGGTCTTTCCGGAGACGGCGTCGACGGTCTCGCCATTGATGAAAAGCTTGAACGTCTCGTATGCGGAGGAGGGGGGAGCCATGTCGTTCGGTCTCCTCGGGAGTGAGTCGGGATGTCGCTGACTTCACACCGAACGCTAGGAACGGCGGCGCCGGGCTCCTATCCCTTCGCTGACGTATAAGGGCCATTCAGCGCAGGGTTGACGGATACGCGGCCGATATCGCCGGTGCGCGAGCATGACGAAGTGCGCCCGGCCCAAGGGCCGGGCGCACAGGAACGCGGGGTGTCAGCGCTGGAGTGTGACGGAAGGCAGTTCGTTGAACTGGTCCCGGTACTGCTGGGCGAACCGCGACTGGTGGAAGAACCCCCACCGCATGGCCACGTCCGCCACCCGGGTCTTCTGCGGGTCACTGCGCAGCAATTCGGCTCGGGCCTTGCTCAGCCGGATACGGCGTACGTACGCCATGGGGGACTCGCCGAGCTGCTCCTGGAAAGCGGCGTGGAGGGTGCGGACGCTGACGCAGCCGACGCGCGCGAGGACCTCCGGGGTGATCTCGCCGTTCGCGTGCTCCTCGATGTAGGAGACCACGGTGGACAGCCGGCCCAGGCGGCGCACGTCCTCGTTCCCGGAGAGCGCGTCACTGAATTGGTGCCTGCCCGCGTGCAGCAGCGAGGTGAGGACATACGCCTCGAGTTGTTCACGCGCGAGCGGCATCTCCGCCAGGCCGGCGGGTTTGTCGAGTTCGGTCGCGAGGAACTGCACCGCCCTCAGCAGGGCACGGCCGGAACTGGTGGTCAGGTCGAGGCCGAAATCGAAGTCGACGACCTCGGTGACCGGCTTGCCGATCAGGTCCGAGAGATGTGATTCGAGGCTGGTCCTCGGAATCTTCAGGATGAGCTGCTCCGCCTCGGGGGTCCAGGACACCCTGTTCGTCTGGACCGGGGAGAGCACCACCCCGCGCCGGCCGCCCACCGTGACCTCACGGCCGCCGTCACTGCGGGACGCCTTCGTCTCACCGACGATGGTGAGGTTGACGTGATAGCAGTGCTCGGTCGCCGGCATGGTGAGTTCGGCTTCGGCCTGATAGGTCAGGTAGCCCAATGTCATGTGCCGGTCGGTGAGGGCGTTCAGGCGCATGTTCATCGCGTCCTGGGGGCCGACCAGATCGTGAGGCAGGTAGATCTTGGTGACCGCCTCGCGGGCCTCTTCCAGGCTCTGCGTTTTGATCACCGAGGCAGAGGCCAGATATTCCATGGCAACCCCTTCGGGGCACATCAGCTACGTGATGAGTGCCGCAAGCGTAGATGCGCGGTGATGCCCCACGCAGCCGCCGGCGGAGAGCGACTATCCGCTCTGTGCGGATTCTGGCGAAAGACGGGCAAATGTCAAAGGCCACGGTCATACCGAATGGCGACGGCGACGGCGACGGCGACGACAATGGCGGATGGCGATGGCGTGACGATCCCTGTCGGGATGGTTGACCAGGACTCCCGCCCTTTCTCCGGCGGCGCTCCCCGCCAGTCCTGCCAGGCCGCCCTCAGGGCGCCTGGCAGGACTCCTCGAAGGCCGCGAGGACCTCCCGCAGCCAGCCCACCTGGCCGGAGAAACGCGGCACGTCGCACGGCCGGACCCATCGGTGGGCGACGTGCTCCCAGTTCAGCCTGACGCGCCTGCGGGTGGTGTTCGCGTGGAAGGTGTGCACGCTCCACGGGAGGCCGTCGTGCGCGTCCGGGAGCCGCAGCGTCGGACCGGCCTCGAAGGCGTCCATGTCCGCGAACCGCAGCCCGGTCTCCTCCCAGACCTCCTGGACCGCCTGCCGGTAGGGGCCGGTGCCGGCGTCGACGTAGCCGCTTATGCAGTGCCACTTCCCGGCGTCGTGGCCGACGGCCCCGCTCCTCTTGAACAGCCCCACACGGCCACGCCAGGTCAGGACGACGGCGACGATCTCCCGTCCGGCGGGCACCGCGGCCCGCGGGGGGCCGGCTTCGTCCGGCGATACCGACATTGTGTGGTCCTCCGCATCGGTGGCGTGCTACCGGCCGAGAAGGGTCAGCGCCGCGTCGATGATCGCGTCGGTCCCGATGCCGTGCAGTGCGTACGCGTCGGTCAGGTCCGAGGACTGCCCGAACTCGCTCACCCCCAGACACCGGATGCGGTCACCCCGTGCCCCCGCGAGGTAGGACAGCGTGTGCGGGTGGCCGTCCAGGACGGTGACCAGAGGCGCCGGACGGAGCGGGGGGAAGAGCTCGTCGATGATGTCCGACCCGCCACCGGCCGTGCGGGCCCCACGCTGCTGGAACGAGCGGAAGACCAGGTCGGGGCTGGTGAGGCAGACGACCCCGGCGCCGACGCCCAGGCCCGCCAGGGCGTCGGCCGCCGCGATCACCTCCGGCATCATCGCCCCGACACCGACCAGGGTGATCTGCTCGTCCGCCGGGCTCGGGGACGGGAGGCGGTAGCCGCCGGCGACCGCCTGGAGGCGTCGCCGCTCCCTCAGCGCCGGGTCCTGCGGGACCTGGGCGAGGGCGGGGTCGACGGGGCGGGTCGAGAGCCGGAAGTAGGCCGACGTGCCGCCGGGGACGCCGACCCGGTTCATCGCGTGCAGGAAGCACCATTCCAGGTCCTGGGCGAAGGCCGGTTCCCAGGCGACGCAGGACGGCTGCTCCAGACCGATCGACGGTGTCGTGACGGACTGGTGGGCGCCGCCCTCGGGAGCCAGGGTCACTCCGGACGGGGTCCCGACCAGGATCGACTGGCCGCCCGCGTAGATGCCGTAGCTCCAGGGTTCCAGGGCCCGGGAGACGAACGGGTCGTACAGGGTCGCGATGGGAATGAGCCGCCGGCCCCACCGGGACCACGTCGCGCCCAGCTCACCGGCGAGCGACACCAGGTTGACCTCGGCGATCCCGAGCTGGATGTGCTGCCCGTTGGGGACCTCCGACCACCGCAGGACGCGCTCGGCGTCATCGGCGAACCAGTCGAACCGTTCGGTGACCGACCACACGCCGGTCTTGTTGATCCAGCCACCGAGGTTCGTCGAGGAGGCGACGTCGGGACTGCACGTCACCACCCGGGCGGCGGTTTCCGGGGCATCCCGGACCAGATCGGCCAGGAGCCGGCCGAGCGCGGCCTGGGTCGAGGCGGGCTTGCGGTGCGGATGCCCGAGCGACGCCGGAACCGAGAGGGGCGCGGACGGCGCGTACGGAGTCCGCCGCAGCAGCTCACCGCGGCGGGAACACCACTCGGCCGCCGCCGTGCCGGGCTCGAACACGCGCCACGGGTCTTCGAGGCCGGCCCCGCAGGACTGTGCCAGCGACCGCATCTGCGCCTCGGTCAGGAGCGCGGAGTGGTTGTTCGGGTGGCCCTCGGTCGGCAGCCCGCGTCCCTTGACGGTGTAGGCGAACACGACCGTGGGCCGGTGCGCGTCGACCGCGTCGAAGGTGTCGACCAGGAGCCCGAGGTCGTGCCCGCCGAGGTCCCTCACCGCCGCGGTGAGCTGATCCGCGGTCAGCGAGTCCAGCAGTGCCGTCAGTTCCGCCGAGCCCGTCTCTCCGACGATGCGCTCGGCGATCTCCGAGGAGTCGGCCCGGAGCATCCGCTGATACTCCTCGTTCGGCATCCCCTCCAGACGGCTCCGCAGTTCCTCGCCACCCGGGCGGGCGAACAGCTCACCGATGACGCGCCCCCACTTCAGGACGACGACCTGCCAGCCGGCGGCGGTGAACATGCCCTGGAGCCGCTCGATCTGCATGTCGGGCACGATCCGGTCCAGCGACTGCCGGTTCAGGTCGACGACCCACAGCAGCTCGCCCAATTTCGCCACCTGCGGGTCCGCCACCGCCTCCCAGATGGCGCCTTCGTCGAGTTCGGCGTCGCCGAGCAGGCTCACGAAGCGGCCCGCGGGGGGTGTGTCGGGGAACTGGGAGGCGAGGTAGCGGTGCGAGACGGCCGCCCACAGGGCCGCCGTCGCGCCGATGCCGACCGACCCGGTGGAGAAGTCGACCGTGTCGGGGTCCTTGGTGCGTGACGGGTAGGACTGGAGGCCCCCCTTCGCCCGGAGCGTCGTCAGGTACTTCGGGTCCAGGTCGCCCAGGAGATAGTTGATCGCGTGCAGGACGGGCGACGCGTGCGGTTTGACCGACACCCGGTCCAGACTGGTCAGGTGGTGGAACCACAGGGCGACCATGATGTCGACCATCGACGCGGAGGACGCCTGGTGCCCGCCGACCTTGATGCCGGTCCTGTTCGGGCGCCCGCGATTGGCGGCGTCGACGATGGCGGCCGAAAGCCAGAGCACGCGCCGGGAGATGTCACGCAGGGTGCCGACATCACCGCCGCCCTCGGAGCGGTCCGGCGTGTTCGTGGACGGAGGGGTGGCTCGGGAGATCTGTGTCATGGGTGCGCTCCATCTCGGTGAGGGGCGTACGGGGTCAGGTGCGCGTGGACCGGGCACGGCGGTCGGCCGAGTCGCTCCGTGCGGCATCTTGCACGGCGCCGTCGCCGAGTTCGGCCATCGCCTCCAGACACGCCCGGCAGCCGCACGGGCGTGCGAGAAGCTCGGAGAGCACCTCGTGCGTGTGTTCGCCGAGGTCCGGGCCCGGACGGGAGACCGGGACGGACCGGTGGTCCAGCACCGGCACGATCCCCGGGAACATCACGTCGCGCACTTCCCCGCCGACGTCGACCGGCAGTGTCTGCACCATGCCGCGGGCCGCGAACTGCTCGTCGTCGACGATGTCCTTGGCGGTGTAGATCGGTCCGGCGGGCACCCCGGCCGCGGCCAGGACGGCCAGCACCTCGTCACGGGGACGCCGGCTGGTCCACGCCTCGATGGCACGGTCGAGTTCGTCGCGTCGGGCCCAGCGTCCGTCGTTGGTCGCCAGACCCGGGTCGTCGCGCAGGTCGGGGCGGCCGATGGCCTCCATGTAGCGGACGAAGATGGCGTCGCCGTTGCCCGCGATGACGACGGAGTCGCCGCCGGAACAGACGTAGGCGTTCGACGGAGCGATGCCCTGCACCCGGCCGCCCGTGCGCTCCCGGAGGACACCGTGGGCGGAGTAGTCGGGGACGAGGGACTCCATCATCGAGAAGACCGCCTCGTGGAGCGCGACGTCGACGTGCCGTTCGACGGGCGTCCAGGGCCGGCGGCCCCGCTGCTTGCGGTTGCCGCGGTCCAGCAGCGACATGACGACCCCGAACGCCGCGTAGAGGCCGGCGATGGAGTCACCGATGGACACGCCGGCACGCGAGGGCGGCCGGTCGCTGTCGCCGACGAGTTCCCGCAGCCCGCCGAATGCCTCCGCGACGGCGGCGAACCCGGGCCGGGGGGCGAGCGGGCCGGTCTGACCGTAGGCGGAGACGCGTGCCACGACCAGCTCGGGGTTGGCCGCGGTGAGCGCCTGCGGGGTCAGTCCCCACGTGTCGAGGGTGCCGGGGCGGAAGTTCTCGATCAGGACGTCGGAACAGGAGACCAGTTCGAGGACCGAGACGCGGCCGTCGTCCGTCCGCAGGTCGAGCTCGACCGACTTCTTGTTCCGGTTGATGGTGCGGTACAGCATCGAGGTGTCGCCCGCGAACAGGCGCCAGTTCCGGAGTTCGTCACCGGTGCGGGGCCGCTCGATCTTGATGACCTCGGCGCCGAAGTCGGCCAGCAGGCGACCCGCGGTGGGGGCGGCGATGAAGTTGCCGAGTTCGATGACACGGAAGCCTGCCAGCGGCAGCGTGTCGGCCGAGGTGTGGGGACGGTGTGGTGTCTTGCCTGCCGAGCTCATTCTCGGTGCCTTCCTTGTCGGTCGCGGGAGGGTCGGGGATGACGCCGCGTCAGTCCTCGGTGGTGGACCCGTCGCCCGCCCGGGTGGCCGGGGTGAAGTCGCCCGCCCGGACGAGCAGACCCTGCGGCGGGCTGCCGAGCCGGTCGCCGAGCCAGGACCCGACCCGGGCGAGGCCCTCCAGGTCGGGGACGCCGGGACCGAGCAGGGGCACGCCTTCTCCGCGCAGGAGGTAGGCGAGATCCTCGGTGGCGATATTTCCGGTGGCGGCGGGCGCGAACGGGCAGCCGCCGAACCCGCCGACCGAAGCGTCCAGGGCGACGACTCTGCCCGGGACCGCCCCGCCGGCCGGACCGAGGCGAGCGGCTGCGACGGCGTTCGCATAGCCGGTGTTGCGCGTGTTGTGGAAGTGGAAACGGAGCTTGCGGATACGCGCGTCGGTGGCCGCGAGCGCGGCCAGCGCACGAACCTGGCGGGGGACGCCGACGCCGATGGTGTCGGCGAACGCGATCTCGTCCGGCCGGCTCTCGGCCGCCCGCGCCAGCACCCTTTCGACCTGGTCGACGGAGACCGGCCCGGAGAACGGACACCCGAACGCCACCGCGAGGGTCAGGCTCACCCGCATACCGGCGTCACGGGCGACCTGCGACGCGGCGGACGCGTGGTCGAGCATCGCCTCGACGGTGAGGTTCTGGTTCCGCAGGCAGAAGGCGTCGGTCACGGGGACGACGATGTTGACCTCGGTGCACGACGTCCGTGCGGCCCGCTCGGCACCACGTCGGTTGAGGACCAGACCGATGTAGGACACCTCGGGGTCCCGCGGCACCTTCGCCATGACCTCCTCGGCCCCGGCCATCTGCGGAACGCGGTCGGGCCGCACGAAGCTGACCGCCTCGATGCGCCGGGCACCTCGGGCGACCAGACGCGTGATGAGGTCGACCCGGGTGTCGACGTCGAGCGGCTTCCTCTCGTTCTGGAGGCCGTCGCGGGGACCGACCTCGACGAGTTCGACTTTCGTGGTCATGTACGCGTTCTCCCTGCTGGTTCGAGGACGGCCGGGCCGGGAGTTCCCGGCGCCGACGGCGTCACTGGTCACACGAGCGGCTTGAGCAGGGCGATGTTCCCGCTCGCCCGGCACGCGGCCGCCAGATCCACGAGAGCGCGTCCGTGCAGGACGGCCGTTCCGGCCGCGTCCGGGGTCAGTGACGCGTCCGGGCCGAAGGCGCTCCGAGTGAGGAACAGTGACGGTGAGAGCACCTGGACGGCGTAGAAGGAGGCGAGGGTGGCCCGCAGTCTCTCCGTCGCCAGGAAGTGCTCGGGGGCCGCGCCGGTCATCACCACGGCGGTCGCCTTGCCCCGCAGGGGAGCCCGGGTCTCGAACCGCGCGCCGCGCTCGACGCCTTCCAGGAACGAGGCGAGCAGGGACGTGTGGGTGGCGCGGTAGGTGGGGGAGGCGAACACGACGGCGTCGGCCTCCTCGATCGCCTCCCGGGCGCCGGCGAACCCGTCGGCCGCGCCGTCACGCAGGTCCACGAGGGTGCAGACGGCCCCGGCGTCGCGGCACCCGTCCAGAACGGCGTCGACCGCGGCTGCCGTCGAGCCGCTCCCGTGCGGACTGGCCAGGACCGCGGTGACCTTGAGCGCTCCGCCGGTCTGCTCCGCGCCGCTCATCAGGACGCTCGCCAGTCCGCGCGCGGATAGGCCCCGCGGTAGTAGAGCAGCGGGTTCCGCTCGATGTCGTGGCCGAGCGCGGTGACCTCGCCGAGGACGACCGTGTGGTCGCCTCCGTCGTACTCGCGCCACATGGTGCACTCCACCCAGGCGCTGACACCCCCGAGGAGGGGAGATCCGTTGGGTGACGGTGTCCAGTCGATCCCGGCGAACTTGTCGCTCCCGGACCGGGCGAACCGGTTGGACAGGTCGGCGTGGTCGTCGGCCAGGACGTTGACGGCGAACCGGCCGACCTCACGGATGCGGGGCCAGGTCGTGGAGGTCCGGGCCGGGCTGACGGAGATCAGCGGCGGGTCGAACGAAAGCGACACGAAGGACTGGCAGGTGAAGCCCAGGGGCGTGCCGTCGAGCCGGTCGTCCAGTGCGGTGACGACGACGACGCCCGAGCAGAACGCGCCCATCGTGGCGCGCAGGACCTCGGGGGTGATCGCGTCGGCGGCTGCCTGCGTCGGTGGGGTGGTGAGGCTGGTCATGCCGTACAGCGTCATCCACATCGCACCGGCGACATATCCGGTCACAGCACTCTCGGATCCGGTCTGTGCACAGTGCCCGGCACACCGTGGGCGCCTCACGCGAGGCCGGGTACCACCGCCGGCCCGTCGCCGAACCGGCCGTACCGGTGACGTGGCGGTGGCGTGGGGTGGCGTGGGGTGGCGTGGCGGGTCGGTGGCGCCGCGGTGTGAGGAACCGCCGCCGAAACGGGTGAACGAGTGGGAGATTCCCCCCTCTCCCCGTTCCGGAGGCCCGCCTAGGGTGACGTGCGGCACACGGCGCGGGCCGCGGCGAGAGGTCACGGCCCGGAGCCTTCACGCCCCTCTCGATCCGTACCCGTCACCCGGGGCAGACCCGGCGACCGCACGAGGAGAGCCATGCCTGATCAGGTCCGCGTCGCCACCGTCACCGCCGGCCGGCCCCTCCGCGCCGGGGGTGGTTCCCGGTGCTGAGGGAGGGAGGGGCGAGCGACACCCCGTACGGGCTGATGCAGCCACGGCCGCTGACCATCGCGCACATCCTGGAGCGCGCCGAACGGCTCTTCGCGCACAAGCACGTCGCGACCGCCGGCGTCGAGCGGCTCACCTACGCCGAGGTGGCGGATCACACGCGGCGCCTCGCCACCGCACTGGACTCCCTCGGCGTCCCGGTCGGCGCCCGGGTCGCCACCTTCGCCCGCAACACCCGGCGTCACCTGGAGATCTACTGCGCGGTGCCCGCGACCAAGCGGGTGCTGCACACGATCAACATCCGGCTCTCCTCGGACCATCTCGCCTACATCGTCAACCACGCCGAGGACGACGTGGTGTTCGTCGACCGCGGACTCCTCCCGCTCATCTGGCGGAGCGTCGGCCACCTGCCCCGGGTGCGGCACTGGGTGGTGCTCCCCGACGGCAGCGACGCGGCGATTCCGGCGGACCCCCGCATCGTGCACTACGACGAGCTGATCTCCGGCGGTGATCCGTTCACGGGCTCGTTCGAGGACACGTTCGTGCTCGCGGACGAGAACCTGGCCTCCGGGCTCTGCTACACCTCCGGGACGACCGGACCGCCCAAGGGCGTGCTCTACAGCCACCGCTCGACGGTTCTGCACTGCCTCGGGACGCTGGCGGCCGGGCTCATCGGCCTGGGCGAGAGCGACGTCGTGATGCCGATCGTGCCCTTCTTCCACGCCAACGCCTGGGGGCTTCCCTACGGCGCGATGATGGCGGGCGCCTCCCTGGTCCTGCCCGGCCCTTCCACGGACCCCGCTCATCTGCTGCGGCTGTGGGAGACCGAGCGGGTGACCGTCGCCGGTGCCGTTCCCACGGTGTGGACGAGCCTCGTTCCCGAGCTGGGGGCCTACGACTTGAGCGCCACCCGCTTCCTGCTCGGGGGCGGCTCCGCCGTTCCCCCGGCGCTGGCGGAGACCTACCGTGCCGCCATCGGCGTACCGATCACCCATTCCTGGGGGATGACGGAGGTCAGCCCCGTCGGGGCCATCGGCGGTACGCGTACCCAGCACCGGGAGGCGACCGCGCAGGAGCGGGTCGCCGTACGGGCCGCCCAGGGCCAGCCCCTGCCACTGGTGAACCTGCGGATCGTCGACGTCGAGACAGGCCGGGAACTGCCGCGCGACGGCCACGCCGTCGGCGAACTACAGGTGGCCGGCGCCTGGGTGGCGGGCGGCTACTTCCGGGTGCGGGCGGATGACAGCTTCACCGACGACGGCTGGCTGCGCACCGGAGACCTGGCCACCATCGACGCCGACGGATACCTGCGGCTCGTGGACCGGATCAAGGACCTGATCAAGTCCGGCGGCGAATGGATCTCCTCGGTCGAACTCGAGTCCGCCATCGCCTCCCACCCCGACGTCGTCGAGGTCGCCGTGATCGCCCGGCCCCACCCGCGCTGGACGGAGCGCCCCGTCGCCTACGTGGTCCTGCGCGACGGCGGCGCGGCCACGGCCGACGACCTCGTGCGGCACCTCACGCCGATGGTCGCCAAGTGGTGGCTGCCCGACGAGTTCGTCTTCATGACGGAACTGCCCAAGACGGGCACCGGCAAGCTGTCGAAGAAGGCCCTGCGGGAGTCGGCACGTACCGTCTGAACCGCGGTGCGCGGACGGCGCGGCGGGCTCACGGCAAGCCGGCGGCGCTCACGCGCAGTTGGTGGAGTCTGAGCCCGATTCGCAGTTCCAGGTCGTTGCCCTGGCGGCAGTCCAGGCCGAGGACGGCGCCGGCGCGGTCCAGTCGCTTCAGCAGCGTGTTGACGTGGATGTACAACGCGCGTGCGGTCGCCGCGACATTGGCCTGGTGGGCGTAGTAGGCGCTGAGGGTGTCGACGAGATGGGTGCCGCGTCGCCGGTCGTAGTCGAGGAGCGGGCCGATCGAGACGGAGAGGAAACGATCGAGTTCGTGGACCCGTTCGGTGTCGAAGAGCATGGCGTACAGGGCGTAACGACCCGTCGTGGCGCCCAGATCGGTGTGCCCGATCGCCCGCATCACCGCACCGCAGCGACTGGCCAGGGAGAAGGCGCGTGACCAGTCGTGATGGACCACCCGTTCGCCGACGGCCAGGACGGGACCGCCCACCGTGCGCCGCAGCCGGCGGTGGACCTCCTCGACGGTCCGCTCGTCGTCGACGCTGTGGAGGAGCATCGTGGCCCTCCCCAGATGCTCGCCGGCCAGTCCGCGGTGGTCCCGGGCGATGTCGCGCAGATGGTGGTAGAGGTCGACCGGCGACAGCGCGGGGGAGTCGGCGACGAGGACCAGATCCAGGTGGCCGGCGTCGATGTCGCGGGCACGGGCGCGGGCGAGCTGGGCCGGGCTGATCCCGGGGCCGCCGACCATCAGCTCGGTCAGCAGCTCTCCGCTCAATCGCTCGCTCGCCTCGACGACGGCCCGCTCCTTGAGGATGAGCAGGCCCAGGATGTGCGTGGCCCGTTCGAGCGTGCGCAGGTCCGCCTCGTCCGGGGCGCCTTGGCGGCCGGCCGCCGCCTGGCTCCACACCAGCGCGCCCAGGTGGTTGTCGCCTGCCTGGATCGCGGCCACGCTCCGGGCGACTCCGGCGGAGGTGACCGAGGTCGTGCAGCGGCCCGAGCTGCGAGCGTCGCGGACGGCGTCGGTCAGGTCCGTCTCCGGGGGCGCGTCGCACGGGCTCGCCGCCGAGGTCCGGCGCACGAGCGCGGCACCGGTCCTGTCGAGGAGGGTGATGCCGCCGCCCAGTTGATCGGCGAGGAGCTGCGCCACGTCGCCGGGTGTCCCGCCCGCCAGCACCACACCGGTCAGGGCTTCGTGGATCGCCTGCGCCCGTTGCATCACCGCCACGTGCTTCTCGATCTTGCGGTAGGCGATGCGCAGTTCGTGCAGGGAGGTCCGGCTCGCCTCGTAGAGACGGGCGTTGTCGAGGGCGACCGCGGCATGGTCGGCGAAGGCGCTCAGCAGCGCGATCTCGTCGGCCTGGAAGGAGCGTTCGGAGCGGTCCCCGGCGAACAGGGCGCCCACCGCCTCACCGCGGATGACCAGGGGGACACCGAGGAGCGCGACGAGTCTTTCGGTGACGACCAGGCGGTCGAAGCCCGGATCGTGCTCGATCAGGGTCGCGGCGGCGTAGTTGCGCACCCAGTGCGGGCTCCGCGAGGCCAGCACCTTGCCGCCGAGGCCCACGCCGGCCGGTATCCCCGCCGCGAGGAAGGAGGCGGAGATCGTCCCCTCCGACGCTCGGGCCGACAGCCCGCCGTCCGCGCCGACCAGGGACAGGTAGGTGAAGTCCGTACCGGTCAGATCGTGGGCGTGGCGGACGATCGACCGCAGCACCTCGTCCAACTCGCCGAGCGCGGTGAGGGACTTGGCGGTCGCGTACAACGACGCCAGTTCGCGCTGCCGGCGCACGAGCGAGTACGACTCCGCCCCGTCGGCCGGGTTGCCGGTCAAGGTGCCCTCCCTCCTCGGCGTCAGGTGCAAGAAAGGCCCACCAGCTCGGCGCGAGGTGTGTGAGATGTACACCTCACCCACAGGGTAGCGGCGCCTTAATGTGACCGCCATCACCTTCCGCGTCATCGACGAAGGCGGCACGCATGACAACCCCGAGCACTCAGCCCGAGGGGCGATCCGAGCCCCTTGGAGCCGACTTGTCCACGACCGGGCGCCGCGCCTCCCGCAAGCTGCTGGCCGCGGGGCTCATCGCCGGCTCGATCGAGTGGTACGACTTCTTCCTCTACGGCACCGCGGCCGCGCTGGTCTTCCCCCGTGTGTTCTTCCCGCACTCCTCGGCCCTGACGGGGACCCTCCTCGCCTTCAGCACGTTCTGGGCGGGCTTCGTGGCGCGGCCGATCGGCGGGGTGCTCGCCGGACATCTCGGCGACAAGTACGGGCGCAAGCCGGTCGTCGTCACCTGCCTGGCGCTCATGGGGGCGGCGACCTTCCTGATCGGCTGCCTTCCCGGCGCGGCGACCATCGGCGCGCTGGCCCCGACACTGCTGGTCGTACTGCGCTTCCTCCAGGGACTCGCGGCCGGCGGCCAGTGGGGCGGCATCGTGCTCCTGCTCACCGAGTCAGCCAGCCCCAAACGGCGTGGCTTCGCCGGAACCTTCGGACAGACCAGCGTCCCCGTCGCCGTGATCGTCTCCAACCTGATCTTCATGGCCGCCAGCGGTCTGATGCCGGACGACGCCTTCCTCGACTGGGGCTGGCGCGTCCCCTTCCTGGCGAGCGTGGTGATGTTCTTCGTGGTGCTCTACATCCAGGCCAAGGTGGAGGACACGCCGGAGTTCCGCGAACTGCAACGGGAGGCGTCACGTGCGGAGGGCGCGGTGAGCCGGGCCCCGCTGGCCCAGGTGGTGCGAACCCGGTGGGGGACCATCCTGCTCGGCTGCGGGCTCCTCTCGGCCACCAACAGCCTCTTCTACGTCAGCGTCTCCGGACTCCTGAGCTACGGCACCGACTCGCTCGGGCTGGAGCGCGACCTCCTGCTCGCGGTCGTGCTGGCGAGCTCCGCGGCGATGCTGGTGACCCTTCCCTGGTCCGGTCACCTCTCGGACAAGGTGGGCCGCCGGCCGCTGATCCTCATCGGTGGCCTCGGTGTTGCCGTCTGGGCCTTCCCGTACTTCCGGCTCGTCGACACCGCGTCACTGCCACTGATCTTCGTCGCGGTGGTGGTGGGGTTCGTCTTCCAATGCCTCACCTACGGTCCGATCGCGAGCTTCCTCGGTGAGCTGTTCGCGCCCAGCGTCCGCTACTCGGGCGCGTCGCTGGCCTACCAGCTCTCCGCGATCGTCGTCAGCGGTGGCACGCCGTTCCTCATGACAGCGCTCATCGCGGAGACCGGGAGCACCGTACCGGTCGCCGTCTACATCATGGTCATGGGCCTGATCACCTTCGCCAGCGCGTGGTTCCTGCCCGAGACGAACACCGCCGAGATCCGCGACGATCCGCACGCCATCCCGGGCACGCACCTGTACCGCTGACGGACCCGACGGACCCGACGGACTTGACGGACCCCACGAGCCCCAGGAAAGAGGCCAGTGTGAGGAGAACATCGGCAAGGAGCGCGAGGACGCGACGGCTCACCCTGCCGGCGGCCATGGTCCTGCTGGCGGGCGCGGTCGGTCTCCTCGACGCCGGACCCGCCACCGCGACGACCGCGGCCCAGGCCGGCCACTCGACGGTGGTGCCGCGGTGCGCCGGACTGGAGCACACGACGATCCCGGCCTCGGTCATGAGCCTGCCGACAACCGGCGGCCGCGTCGTGTCGACGTCGGTCAGGACCGGCGTCGTCGGCGGTGAGACCCTCGTGTACTGCCAGGTCGACGCCGACCTCTTCCCCGTGGACCGGTCGGCGCCCGCCATCAAGATGAGCCTCGCCCTGCCGTACGACTGGAACCGCAAGGCGATGATGTTCGGAGGCGGCGGCTACAACGGGACCATCCCCGACCTGGCGGGAAACGTGCCGTTCGGCCCCGTGGACCGGCCGGTGCCCCTCGCCCGGGGCTACGCGACCTTCGCAAGCGACTCCGGCCACCGGCAGGACCCGGCGGCCCCTCCGTCCCTGGACGGGTCCTTCGGCCTGAACGACGAGGCGCTGCACAACTTCGCCGCCGGTGACGCGCTCAAGAAGACCCGTGACGCGAGCCTCTTCCTCATCCGGCACGCCTACGGGACGCGGCCTGCCGAGGTCTACTTCGCGGGCGGCTCGACAGGCGGCCGGGAAGCCCTCGTGGCCGCCCAACGGTGGCCGACCGCCTTCGACGGCGTGATCTCCGCCTTCCCCGCCTGGAACAACCTCAGCGAGGGCCTCTACCTGGGGTACCTGACGCAGATCCTCTCCGGCCCCGGGGCCTTCCCCGGACCCGAGAAGCAGACGCTCCTCTACGACAGCGTCATCAGGGCGTGCGACGGCCTGGACGGTGTCGAGGACAACGTCGTCTCCCACCCGGGCGGCTGCCACTTCGATCCCCACGTGCTTCGCTGCCCCCGCGGCGCCGACACCGGCCCGGACTGCCTGTCGGACCCCCAGATCAGGGCCGTCACCGCCATGTCCTCCCCGTTCGCGTGGCCGTACCGGATCGCCAGTGGCGAGACCTCGTACCCGGGCTTCCCCTTCCTCTCGGGCGCGGACATGAGGACCCCGTTCCTCGGATTCGGCCAGACCGCGCCGGCGCATCCCATGCCGGTGACGAGCGGCTACGGGATGCAGTACTGGGACCAATGGGTCAGGTACTTCCTGACCCGGGACCCCCACTACAACTCTCTCGACCTGGACCCCCGGAACCCCGGGAAGTGGCTCGCCCGCATCAGCCACCTGTCCACGGTGCAGGACCGCAACGACGCGGACCTCGGCCCCTTCGCACGCGCCGGCGGCAAACTGATCCTGCTCCACGGCGCCGCCGACGAACTGGTCTCCGACCGGTCGACGAGCGACTACTACGAGCGCGTACGCGACATCCTGGGGCCCCGCTCGACGGACGCGTTCCTGCGGTACTACCTCCTGCCCGGGGCGAACCACGCGAACTTCGGCACGCCGGCGTTCGCCGCGAGCACGGACTCGCTCTCGGCACTCGAACGCTGGGTCGAACAGGGGCGGCCCCCCACGAATCCGACCGTCGCCGACACGGCCCACGACCGCACACGCCCCCTGTGCGAATACCCGCGCTGGCCCGAGTACCGCGCGGGTGACCCGGACACCGCGTCGAGCTTCGTCTGCACCCGGTGACACGGGCGCACGGGCCGGCCCGGGGCCACCCGGGCCACGACGGCGACGCCATCGGCCGGAAAGAGAGGCAAGGCTAAGCTTGGTCGCGTGAGTCCTCACTTCTTGTCCGGCGGGGTCGGCTCGGCCGAGCAGGAGCGCCAGTACGCCCGGTACTACGCGGCGATAGCGACCGAGACCCGGGGCCGGAACACCCCGCACGTCACCACGTACACGCTCCGTCCCGAGGTCGGCCGGGGGACGATCGAGGTGACGCGGTTGCAGGGCTCGCTGCGGGTGATCCGGTACGACGTGAGCTTCACCGCCGATCACCGGGTCGACTACCGGTTCCCCGAGGACCGCTTCGAACTGGAGGTCTGTCTCGACGGCCGGTTGCGCATAGCCGAGGAAGAGGCGGGACGGGCGGACCTGTGCCGTTACTCGTCGTCCCTGACGCCTCCGCGGCCGACCAAGGGGATGATCGTGCACCCCTCGGACCAGCCCTATCGCGGTCTCTCGCTGACCGGCTCCCGAGACGCGCTCTCGCCGTACCTGGGGAGCGTCGGCGCCGAGGCGTTCGCCTCGGCGCTGGGACGGCTGGACTCGTCCAGGGGCGCCGACCTCTACCTCGGGCGGGGAGCACGGCTGCGCGGTCTGCCGAACCTGCTGGCCGGCCTCTTCGAGGCGCGTGCCGAGACCCCCGGCAAGACCCTGATGATGGAGGCCCGGGTGATGGAGGCCCTGGCCCTGGTCACCGATGCCGCGTCGTCGTGCCGGGGGCAGGACGCGGTGGCCGACCACGAGGCCGAGGCGGTGCGCCGGGTCCCGCTGATCCTCTGGCGGGAGCGCCACGACCCGCCCACCCTCGCCGAGGTCGCCAGGGAGCTGTCGATGAGTCCGAAACGCCTGGCGAGCGCCTTCCGGACGGAGTTCGGCGTGACGCCGATGGAGCACCACCGCCGTCGCCGCCTGGAACGCGCCGCCGACCTGCTCCTGGACACGGACTGGACGGTCGAGCGGATCGGACACGAGGTCGGGTACGCCGCGGCGAGCAACTTCGTCTACGCCTTCCGCCGGCGTCTCGGGACGACTCCCGCCGCCTACCGGCGCGCACGGCTCTGACCTCTCCGCGCCCCCGGCCGCGACCGCGGACGCCGCCCCGGCCCCGGGCCGCTCCCTCCACAGGGGCGGGTCCCCCGCTCCACACCAGGCTCTCCCTCCCGGCGCGAGGATCGGTCGGGGCCGCAGCGGCGGCCTTCTCCGACCGTTTTGAGAAGAGGTCCGGGCCGTATGCCTACTCGTGTGCCGCACAGGCCGGTGGCCGCCGTCGTGGTGGCCGTCGCCGTCGGGGTCGCCACGCTGACGGGGTGCTCCCCGGGAGCGTCCTCCCCGTCGTCACCCTCGTCATCGGCGTCGTCATCGTCATCGTCATCGGCGTCGCCGTCGTCCGGGGTACGGGCGGACACGGCCTGGCCGCGTGAACTGACCCTGTTCGACAACGCGGGCGAGGAGCTGACCCAGACGATCACCTCCGAGCCGAAGCGCGTGGTGGTCGTCGGGCAGAACCTCGCCGAGTTGATGATCGCCTTCGGCCTGGAGGACCGGATCGTGGGCGTGGGCTACCTCGACGGCGCCGATTCGTACTACCGCGAGGAACTGGCGGAACTGCCGCACCTCACCGACCAGGTGCCGTCCGCCGAGGCGGTGATGGCGCTCGACCCCGACGTGATCCTCTCCATGTCGTTCGCGATGACGGACGAGAACCTGGGGTCCGTCCCGACGTGGAACGCCCGCGGGGTGTCGGTCATCACGGCGGACAACTACACCATCGGCCGTGACCTCGACACCTACTTCGCCGACATCCGCAACCTCGGTGCCGCGTTCGACGTCTCCGACCGGACCGACGCCTACATCGCCCGCGAGAAGAAGACGCTGGAGGACATCGGGTCCCTCACCCGGTCCGCGAAGGACACGCCCCGCGTGCTGCTGGTGGCCTCCGGCGGCGCCAACAAGCTGACGTACAACTACTACTCGCCCTCGCTCGGCCTGGTGGACGAGATGGTGCGGGCGGCGGGCGGCACCTACGTCGAGGTGTCGAAGGACGCGTACGCGGAGATGTCGGCCGAGACGATCATCAGTGTCGACCCCGACGTGATCGTGATGACGCAGTTCCAGAAGGCCGGCGCCGAAGCGGAGAAGGACCGGCTGCTGGGCGACGACCGCCTGCGCGACGTCACCGCGATCTCCCGGGGCCGGGTCATGCTGCTGGACTACTCCACCTCGGTACGGGGCACCCCGCACCTGGGCGAACTGACGCGGAGACTCGCGGAGTTCCTGCACCCCGAGGCCGGTCACCGGTGACCGGCGGCGACGGAGCGGCCCCGGTCGCCGGGGAGGACGCGCCGGTTGCTCCCCGGCGGCCCGGCGGGGCGGTCGCCGTCCTGACGGTCACGGCGGTGCTGTGCGCCTCGATCCTGCTCGCCGTCTCGATCGGGCAGATGAGCATCCCGTTTCCCGAGGTGATCGCCGTCCTCGGACGGAAGCTGCTCGGCACGGACGTCCCGGCCGGAGCCGGCGGAGCGCGGTTCGAGAACGTGGTCTGGGAGATCCGGCTGCCGCGCGTGCTCCTGAGCGTCCTCGTCGGCGCGGGTCTGGCGATGTGCGGGGTCGTCATGCAGGCGTCCCTGCGGAACCCCCTGGCCGATCCCTACCTGCTGGGGGTGTCCGCGGGCGGCTCGCTCGGCGCTACCGTGGCGATCCTGTCGGGCTTCGGGGCCGGCGGGCTGCTCGCGGGCGCGGCCCTTCCGGTGTGGGCCTTCCTCGGCAGCCTCGCCGCCACCGCCGTCGTCCTGCTGGTCGGCGCGCTGGGACCGAGGACCTCGGCCGTCAAGCTCGTGCTGGCGGGCGCGGCCGTGAACGCGCTCTGCTCGGCGATCACCAGTTCGTTCGTGTACTTCGCGGCCTCGGCCGAGGGCATCCGCTCCGTGACGTTCTGGATGCTGGGCAGTCTCGCGTCGGCGACCTGGGCGGACATCCCCCTCACCGCCGGAGCCGTCCTGACCGCGGCCGTCGTGATGGGCACACAGATCCGCAGCCTCGACGTCATGCTCACCGGGGACGAGTCGTCGCTCACCCTCGGCGTCGACTCCGCCAGCCGGCGACGCCTGTACCTGCTGGTCTGCGCGCTGGTCACCGGAATCCTCGTCGCGCGCACCGGGGTGATCGGCTTCGTCGGCCTGCTCGTGCCGCACGTCGTGCGCGGCATCGTCGGTTCCTCCCACCGCCGTCTGCTGCCGGTGGCGGTGGTCGGCGGCGGGTTGTTCCTGCTGTGGGCCGACGTGATCGCCCGCGTCGCCGTCTCCCACTCCGAACTGCCCATCGGCATCGTCACCGCCGTCCTGGGCGCCCCCGTCTTCCTGCACATGCTGACCCGCAAGGAGTACCGCTTTGGCTGACACCCCGCCCGTGGCGCCGGGCCTGCGCGCGGCCGGGGTCACCGTCGAACTCGGCGGCACCCCGATCGTCCGCGACATCGATGTCTCCGTGAACGGCGGCGAGTTCGTCGGGGTCGTCGGGCCCAACGGCTGCGGCAAGAGCACGCTGCTGAAAGCCCTCTACAAGGTCGTCACACCGACCGGGGGCACGATCAGGCTCGGAGACCTGGACGTGCGCCGTGCGCGGCCCGCCGTCGTCGCGCGCCATCTGGCCGTGATCTCACAGTTCCAGGAAGCCGGCTTCAACCTGACCGTCCGCGACATGGCCGCCCTCGGCAGGACCCCGCACCTCGGGCTCCTGGAACCCCACGGCGCGCACGACCGCCGCGTCGTCGCGCGGGCCCTGCGCGCCGTCGGGCTGGACGAGGACGCGGAGCGCGACATCCAGACCCTCTCCGGCGGAGAACTCCAACGCCTCGCCCTCGCCCGGTCCCTGGCGCAGGAACCCGGGTTCCTGATCCTGGACGAGCCCACCAACCACCTCGACGTCCGCCACCAGCTACAGGTCCTGGACATCGTCCGCGGCCTCGGCATCGGCGTCCTCGCGGCACTGCACGACCTGCACCTGGCCGCCCGCTACTGCGACACGGTCTACGTCCTCGACCACGGCCGGGTCGTCGCCGCCGGAGCCCCCCGGCGGGTCCTGACCCCCGCGCTGATCCGCGAGGTCTACCACGTCGACTGCGAGACGTTCACCGACCCGAGGGGGAACCTCGCCTTCGCGTACGCCTGCCCGGCACCGGCACCGGCACCGGCACCGGCGCCCGCGCCGGCCTCGCCGCGGGGAGACGCATGAGGCGGCAGATACCGCTCGTCATCTCCTGCACCGCGACCTTCCTCCTGCTGGCGTACGCCACGATCGTGACCGTCGCGATGCCCGTGATCGCCGCCGACCTCCGCACCGGCTTCGGCGCCCTCCAGTGGGTCATCGACGTCTACACCATCGCCCTCGCCGCCCTCCTCGTCCCGCTGGGCACGGTCGGCGACCGGATCGGCAGGCGCTCTCTCCTCCTGTGGAGCCTCGTCGCGTTCGCCGCCGCCTCACTCGCCTGCGCCCTGGCCCCCGACGTCCTCGTGCTGGTCCTCGCCCGGCTGGTGCAGGGGATCGCCGCCGCCGCGCTGTTCGCCACCACCCTGCCGCTGCTCGACGCCACCTACGGCGGCCGGGCCCGACACCGCGCCTTCGCCGTCTGGGGCGCCGTGTCCGGTCTGGCCGCCGCCGTCGGCAACGTCTCCGGAGGGCTGCTCTCCGCCTTCGGCTGGCGTGCCGTCTTCGCCGCCGCCGTTCCCCTCGCGCTCGCCGCCGCGCTGCTCACGGCGGTGTTCCTCCCGCGTGACCGGCCCGGCGGGCGCTCCCCGCTGGACGTGACCGGGATGGTCCTGTTCGCGGCGGCCGTCGGCGGACTCATCGCCGCCACCCTGGTGTTCGCCGAGCACGGGGCGAATCCGACGGCGACGACGGTGCTCGTGGCCTGCGCGTGCCTGGGGGCCGGGTTCGTCGCGCGCGAACGCCGCCGACCGGCCACGGCGCTGCTCGGTCCCGCACTGGTCCGCAACCGTGTCTTCCTCGTCGCGTCCGTGGTCGCCGCCGCGTACTACTTCGCCGCCTTCGGCGCGCTCCCGGCCGTCTCCTTCTGGCTCCAGGACGCGCTCGGCACGACCCCGGTGGCCACCGCGCTGATCCTCTCCGTGCAGCCGGTGACCTTCTTCCTCACCTCCGTGCTGCTCGGCGCCCGCTTCGGGCGGCTGCACCGGCGTACCCCGTTCGCGGCCGGCCTGGTGATCTGCGGAGCCGGATGCCTCGCTCTCCTCCTCCCCGCGCTGGTACCCGGGTGGCGGGCCGTCCTGGCCGCGATGGTCCTCACCGGCATCGGCTCCGGAATCATCTCCCCGGTGCTCCCCGCTGCCGCCATGGACGGCGTGGCCCCGTCCCGGACCGGCGTCTCCTCCAGCGCGGTCAACGCGGCACGCCAGTTTGGGCTCAGCCTCGGCATCGCCGCCTGCGCCACCGCCGTACGCGTCCACACGCCCGGTGACGGCCCCACCCTGTGGTCCCGCGCCCTGGTCACCATCGCCCTGCTCACCGCCCTGGTCTGCGCGGCGGCGACCACGGCGGTACTCCTCGGCCTGCGCCGCCCGTCTCCCGACGCGTCCGCCTGAGGGCCGCCTCCGGCCTCCGGGCGCACCGGCTCCTCGGCCCGGCAGAGGGGTGGGCTCTCGCTCGACTCCGCCAGGAAGCCGGGCGGGCCGGCGGCGGTCACGTGGCGCCGGGTGAACAGCACCGCCACCGTGACCCCTGCCCCTGGGGGAGGGGCAGGCCCCGGCCCTCCGCCCCCTTCCGGGATGCCGCGAGCAACTCCGGCCGCCCCTGGTCCCCGGTGCGGCCGAGTCGTTGACAGACAGATCACCCCCTCCTAATATCGCCCTCACCGATATCGCCCTGAGCGATACGCGACGAGTTTCGAGGTTCGCGCACCGCGGTCGCCGACCGCGGGAAGCGGGGCCACGCCCCCAGCGTCATTCCCCAGCCCTTCCGAAAGGGATGCTCCATGGCTCTCGTCATCGTTGTAAGCGCCTTCGCGTTGGTCCTCGCGGCAGCGAGCCTCTTCTCACGCCGTTACGTGAAGTCCGGTGAGGACTTCTACCTCGCGGGACGCCGGATGCCCTGGTGGGGGATCGGGCCCACCATCGCGGCCGGTCTCTTCGGCGGAACGTCCATGCTCGTCGTGGCGGGCAACTCCATGAGCTACGGCGTGAGCGCGATCTGGATCCTGGCCGTGCCGTCGTGGATCGGCGCCTTCGTGGCCACCGTCTTCTTCGCGAGAAAGGTCCGAAGACTCAAAGGCGTCGCGTCCGTCCCGGACATCGTCGCCCTGCGCTACGGGGAAGGCACCCGCACGGTCTTCACCATCGTCACCATCTTCTTCTACGTCGGATTCACCACCTCCCAGCTCCTCGCGCTCGGCATCTTCATCAACGGCTTCACCGGCCTGCCCCTGCTGCCAGCCATGGGCGCCACCCTGCTCGTGGGCCTGGTGCTGGCCGGCGCGTCCGGCTTCCTCGGCGTGGTCATCACCGACGGCATCATGTGCGTCATCCTCGCCATCGGCGTCGGCGTCCTCGCGGTGACCGGCGTGCGGTGGGCGGGCGGCTGGTCCGGCATCGTCGACACCCTGGCCGCGGAGAGCCCCGGACACCTCGACCTGTTCTCCTCGTCCATCACCCCCGGCGTCGCGATGGCCTACGTCGCGGCCTTCGGCCTCGCCCTCGTGCCCCAACAGGACATCCTGCAACGGTTCGCCAGCGCCAAGGACGCGGGCCATGCCGTGCGCGGCGGCCTCTTCGCCCTGCTGATCTTCATCCCGCTCTACCTGTTCCCTGTGGTCGCCGGCCTCGCCGCGACCGTGTGGCTGCCCCGCAACGGCCACGAGGCCCTGCCCGCCGAGTCACTCGTCTCGTGGACGTCGAAGAACATGTACTCCCCGTGGGTCTCGGCCTTCCTGTTCCTGGCCGTGACGGCGGCGATCCTGTCCACGCTCACCACCACCATCAACTCCTGCGCCCTGAACGTCACCAAGGACATCTACCTGCGCGTGACCGGGGACCGGGCCTCCCCGTCCCGCACCGTCGCCGTCGGCCGGATCTCGACGGTCCTCGTCGGCCTGGTGGCCCTGCTCTTCGCCACCGTCTTCGACTTCATCCTCGGCGCGCTCTACCTCGCGTTCTCCATCGCCTTCGCCGGCATGCTCGTACCGATCGTCGCCGCGTTCTACTGGCGGCGCGCCAACGGGTACGGCGCGTCGTGGAGCGCCCTGTCGGGCAGCGGGTTCGTGATCCTCGACTTCGCCCTGCGCGAGCTGGGGGTCGCCGTGCCCTGGCCGGGCGAGCCCTACTCCCTGCTCATCGCGTTCTGCATCTCGTTGTCCGCCCTGATCGCCGGCAGCCTCCTCACGGCGCCCCCGCCCGCTCACGTCCTCGACGAACTCGACCGGTCGAGCGATCCGGAACCCGCGGCCACGGCGTGATCCCCCGCTCCCTCTCCCCTCACCCCTGCTCGCCTGCCGAAGACAAGGAACCATCATGGGCACGCCACTGAGTGCCGGCTACCGGAACGGGCAGGTCTCGTTCTGGCGCAACACCGCCGGGGACCTCCCCGCCCGCCCGCCGCTGGAAGGCGACCTCCAGGTCGACGTGGCCATCGTCGGCGCCGGATACACCGGCCTGTGGACGGCCTACTACCTCAAGAAGGCCAGCCCGGACCTGCGCATCGCCGTCCTGGAGGCCCGCCACGTCGGGTTCGGTGCCTCCGGCCGCAACGGCGGCTGGCTCTCCGGCGAACTGGGCGGCTCACGGGAGCGGTACGCCGCCGAGTCCTCCCGCGACGCCGTGATCCGCATGCAACGCGCGGTCATCGACAGCATCGACGAGGTGATCGACGTCGCGGAGGCCGAAGGCATCGACGCCGACATCACCCGCAACGGGCTCCTGTACACGGCGCTGACGGAGAGCCAGCGCGGCCGGCTCGCGAAGACGGTCGAGTACAAGCGCGCGTGGGGGAACTCCGAGGAGGACTTCCGCCTGCTCACCGAGGACGAGATCCGGTCGAGGATCACCGTGTCCGGCGTCAGGGCGATGGCGTTCAGCCCGCACGGCGCCCGCATCCACCCGTTCAGGCTGGCGACCGGACTGGCGGACGCGGTGGAGCGCCTCGGGGTGCGGATTCACGAGCGGACGCCCGTGCTCGCCATCGAGCCGCGCACGGCGCGCACCCCGCACGGTGTGGTGAGCGCCGACTACGTCCTGCGCGCCACCGAGGGGTTCACCGCGGGCCTGCCGGGGGCGCGACGGCAGTGGCTGCCGATGAACAGCGTCATGATCGCCACGGAGCCGCTGCCCGAGCGGACCTGGCAGCGGATCGGCTGGAACGGGTTCGAGCTCCTGGGCACCCAGGGCCACGCCTTCCTGTACGCACAGCGCACCGCCGACGGCCGGATCGCGATCGGCGGACGCGGCAACCCGTACCGGTACGGCTCCCGCACCGACACCGACGCCGCCGCCCGGCCCGGGGACGTCGACGCCCTCTGGTCCAGCCTGACCTCGATCTTTCCCGACGTGCGCGGCTCCGCGGTCGCGCACGCGTGGTGCGGCGCACTGGGAGTGGCCCGCGACTGGTGCGCCACGGTGCGGCTGGACCACCGAAGCGGCACCGGGATCGCCGGCGGCTACGCCGGGCACGGACTGGCGATGGCCAACCTCGCGGGCCGGGCCCTGCGCGACCTCGTGCTGCGGCGCGACAGCGACCTCACCTCGCTGCCGTGCGTGGGCCGCACGGTGCGCACCTGGGAACCGGAACCGCTGCGCTGGATCGGGGTGCAGGCCCTCTACGCCCTGTACCGGCGCGCGGACCACAACGAACGCCACCGACCGGACACCTCGCGGCTCGCCCGGGTCGCGGACGCCATTTCCGGCCGGTAGGAGCACGCCGAAGAAGGAGTGAAGGAACCAGTGCGAAACGACCAGATCGAAGCCATGTTCGACCGCGCCACGGTCATCGCGGAGCGGTCCGGAAAGCGGGTCGAGCGGCGGGCCGAGGCCCTGCTGCGGCCGGGGGTACCGACCTTCGCCGAGGTCGACCGCGTCCGCCTCGACGGGTTGCGGGAGTACGACGCCGTCTTCTACGGCATACCGTTCGAGGGCTTCGTGGTGAAGGACCCGCGCAACTTCTACCCGCAGGGCACGGCTCCCGCGCCGGGCCACGACGTCTACTCACGTCCCGGCGCGTACGAGGCACCCACGGCGATCCGGCAGGCATCCCTGTTCTACTCGATCGACCACTCGAACTGGCTGCTGCCGGAGCGCGGTCTCGTGGTGGGCGACCACCTGAGGGCAGGCGATCTCGGTGACGCCCCGATCGGGGAGCAGACCCCCGAGGAGATCCTGGAGTGGCTGCCCGGACACATCGGTGAGATCACCCGGGCCGGTGCCGTGCCGCTGATCTTCGGCGGTGACCACAGCGTGTCGCTGCCGACCATCGCGGGCATCTTCGCGGCGACCGGCAAGAAGCTCGGGGTGGTCACCTACGACGCGCACTACGACCTGTCGTGGTACCCGAGGTACTGGGCGGGCTCGCAGTGGGCTCGGGCGATGGAGATGGGCGCCCTCGAACCGGCCAACCTCGTCCACCTCGGTATCCGCGGGGTGCGCAACTCCCACTTCTGGCACGCCGCGGCGGCCGAACTGGGGACCACGGTGCTGACCATCGACGACATCGAGCGACGGGGCGTCGAGGAGGTGAGCGTCGAAGCGCGGGAACGGGCTCTGAGCGGCTGCGACGCGCTCTATGTCTCCATCGACGTCGACGTGTTCGACCCGGCGGCGCTGCCGGCCCAGAAGTACCCGGAGGTAGGCGGACTGACCGCCCGTGAGATGCTGCGTTCCCTGCGGACCGTGCTCGGTGACGGGCGCGAGCTGGTCGGGTTCGACTTCTCCTGCCTGGGGCCCGCCTACGATCACCAGTACCACGGTGCGGCTGTGGCAGGGCGGTGTTACATCGAGGTGCTCGCGGCCTTGGCGGCGGGCCGGAAGGGCTGAGGTCTGAACGCATGGACCACAACGATCCGTCCACGGTCGGGAGGACGATCAGGTCGCTGCGCATCCAGCAGGGCATCACGATGGTGCAACTCGGAAAGCGTGCCGGGATCTCGCAGTCCTATCTCAGCGAGATCGAGACCGGCAAGGCGTCACCGAGCCTCACCACCCTCTTCGCGCTCGCGGAACAACTCGGGATGACCCCTGCCGGCCTCCTGCGCCCCTCCGTGCAGGAGGACGAGATCGTCGTGGTCCGGGCCGACGAGGCCGCCGACGTCTACCCGGTCAGCGACACCACCGGCGACGTCCACTTCCGTGCCGTCCTGCGGCAGGGACCCCTGTCGATGTCGGAGTTCGTCGCCTCCCCCGGCGACGACCTCACCGGCGACTTCAGCCACAGCGGCTACGAGGTGATCTACGTGGCGCAGGGCAGCCTGGTCGTGACCCTCAGCGGTCACGACCCGGTGTCGCTCACCGTCGGCGACACCATGTCCTACCCCGGGGAGCTGCCCCACTCGTGGGAGATCGCGGGGACCGAGCCGGTGCGCGTGTTCCAGGTCCTCGACACACCCGCCGCCCACCCTCCGCACTGAGGCGGGCCGGCGGGCCGGCAGCGGGTGGCGGACCCGCGGGTCGGCAGCGGGTGGCGCACCGTGCGGGTCGCTCGCGTGCGCCGTGGGCCGGACGAGGCCGGGCCCGCGTCAACCTGATGAACCGGACGCGGGTTTATTTACCCCTTTCCAGTGATTCGGTGGGTGCGGACGGGTGAAGCGCCCGTACCGGTCGCAGAATCCTGCCGTGACCTGTCCCGCCGGCGCACCGCCGCCGACCTATCCCGTTCTGCTGGGGGGTGTCCCCGTGCCCGGTGAGGGCTGGGTCCACTGGCCCCGCGGCAGCGCCATGCTCCACGACACCTACGACGTGCTCGCGCTCAAGGCCCGCCTCGACCACGGCCGCGCCACCCCCGCCGACGAGACCGACCCCCGCCTGGCCGGCAAGGTCGCCCGCTCCACGCCCGAGCAGGTCACCGCCGCACTCGCCGCCGCCCGCGCCGCCCAGCCCGTCTGGGCCCGGGTGCCGCTGGAGAGACGGCTCGACTTCGTCCGCGCCGTCCACCGGCGGCTGCGCGAGCGGGCGGGCGACTTCACCGGCATCCTCGTCGCCGAAGGGCACCCCTTACGCGTCGCCGAGTGGGCCCTGTCGGCCGCCCTCAACCTCACCCACCCCGACACCCTCGACCACGCCCGGTCGGTCCTGCGCTGGGAGGGCGAGCAGGCCGGCCGCCGGATACGTCTCGTACGCAAACCCGACGGCGTCGTCTGCCTCGACCCCGCGCGCAACGCGCCCCTGCTCACCGCCCTCGCGGGCGTCCCCACCCTGGCCGCCGGCAACGCGCTCGTCCTCAACGCCCCGCCCTCCGTGCCGCTCGGCACCGTGCACGTCTTCCACACCGTGGTCGCCCCGCTGCTCGCGGAGCACGGGGCGCCGCCCGGCACGCTCAGCGTGCTCTGCGCGCCGGCCCGGCCCGTGCTGCGCGCCTGGCTCGCCTCGCCCGACTGCGACGACGTGTTCTTCTTCGGCGGTTCCCGCGAGGGCGCCGAACTCACCCGCTCCTGCCTGGAGAACGGCAAGAAGCCCGTCATGGAGATGGCCGGCAACGACGCCCTGGTGGTCTGGCGGGACGCCGATCTGACCGGGGCGGTCGACGCCGCGCTGGAGCGCTACCACGGCTCGGGACAGCTCTGCCTCGCCCCCAAGTTCGCCCTGGTCCACCCGGCGGTGGCCGACACGTTCACCGGTCTGCTCCGCGAGCGGGTGGCGGCGCTGCGAGTGGGCCCGCCCGAGGACCCGGACGTCGTGCTCACGCCCGTGGTCAAGCGCTCCCAGTGCCAGGACGTCCTCGACGACGCCCTCTCCCACGGGGCCGAACTGCTCTGCGGCGGCGAAGCGGTCGACGTGCACGGCGCCCCCTCGCGCCGGGGCCCCTTCGTCCGGCCGGTGCTGCTGCGTGTGCGCGGGCTCCGGGCGGCGGCGCGGATGCGGGCCGTCACCGAGGAGACCTTCTTCCCGCTGATGTGCGTGATCGTCCCGGACGACGCCCCCGCCGGCACACCAGACGACGCCCCGGTCGGTACAGCGGACGGCGCCGCCACCGACACGCCCGCCGACGCGACGGACGCGGACCGCGCGCTGCTGGACACCGTCCTCGCCTTCGTCAACGCCAACCGCTACGGGCTGCGCAACTCCCTGTGGGCCCGCGACCCGTACGTCGTCGACCGGTTCACGGACGAGGTCACCAACGGGGGCGTGCTCAAGGTCAACGACAGCCACATCGGGACGCTCCCCGTCCTGCCCATCATCGGCGGGACCGGACTGTCCGGCGGGGTGTTCGGCGAGGCCAACGTGCCCTTCCTGCGGACCACCCGGCTCCAGGGCATCAGCATCGGCACCGGCCGGCCGGACCACTTCGACCACCTCGCCACCGCCGGCCCGCCGCGGCACCCGTAACCCGGGGTTCGCGCGCGACCACCCCGGCCCGCCCGCGCCCCCCCGCCCCAGGTTTTCCCACCCCACCCGCGCCACCCGGCGCACCGTCACGCCGCCACGGCGTCCACGAGAGAGGCACCGACCATGACCACGCTGTCCGGAACCGACCTGCTCCACCACAAGATCGACCTCTGCTTCCGCCACTTCGACACCGACGACAACGGCGCGATCGACCGCGAGGACCTGCTCACCCTCGGCGCCCACCTGCTCTCCCGGTTCGGCGAGCCCGCCACCTCCCCGAAGGGCACCGCCCTGATGGACGGCATGGCCCGCTTCTGGGACGCCCTCGTGACCGTCGCCGACGAGAACGGCGACGGGGAACTCTCCCGCGAGGAGTACCGGGCCTGCATGACCGGCGCCTTCGTCACCTCGCCCGACGGCTTCGAGACCTCCTTCCGGCCGCTGGCCGAGGCGGTCGTCACCCTGCTCGACACCGACGGCGACGGCGAGGTCGACGAACGGGAGTTCCAGGCGTGGCAGGACGTCTTCCGCACCGCGCCCGAGGACCGGGCCGCCGCCTTCCGCAAGCTCGACGCCGACGGCAGCGGCAGACTCACGGTCGACGAACTCCTCGCCGCCGTACGGGAGTTCTACGTCAGCCCCGACGCCGACGCGGCCGGCAACTGGCTCTACGGCCCCGTCGCCTGACCCACGGCACACGGCGCCGCCACGGCACCGGCGGAGGGCGGACCCTCGACGGACCCGCCCTCCGTGTGACGCCCCCGCACGGGCGCCGTACCTCCCCGGCCCGAACGGCGTCAGCCGCCGGTGCCCACCAGCCGGGCCGGGTCGCCGAGCAGGGCGAGCAGGGACGCGTCGTCCATCAGCCCCTGCACCCGGATCTCCTCGACCACGCTCGTCCCGTTCCGCAGGGCCGCCTGCGCGACCTCCGTCGCCCGGTGGTACCCCAGGTGCGGTACGAGCGCGGTGACCAGCCCGATCGACCGTTCCACGCCCGCCCGCAGCCCCTCCCGGTCGGCGGTGATGCCGTGCACGCACCGGGTGGCCAGCAGCTCGCAGGCCGCCGTCAGCTCCGCCAGCCCCTGGAAGAGGCAGCGGGCGATGACCGGTTCGAAGGCGTTCAACTGGAGCTGGCCCCCCTCGGCGGCCAGCGACACCGTGACGTCGTTGCCCACCACCGAGAACGCGACCTGGTTCACCATCTCCGCCATCACCGGGTTCACCTTGCCCGGCATGATGCTCGAACCGGCCTGCACGGCGGGCAGGGTGATCTCGCCCAGCCCCGACCGCGGGCCCGAGGAGAGCAGGCGCAGGTCGTTGGCGGTCTTGGACAGCTTCACCGCGATCCGCTTGAGCACGCCGGAGAGGTGCACCAGCGCCCCCACGTCCTGGGTGGCCTCCACCAGGTCCGCCGCCGACACCAGCGGCCGGCCGGTCAGCACCGCCAGATGCCGGGTGGCGAGCCGGGCGTAGTCGGGATGGGCGTTGAGCCCGGTGCCGATCGCGGTGCCGCCGAGGTTGACCTCCCACAGCAGCGCCTGCGCCTCCCGCAGCCGCTCGCGGTCCTCGGCCAGCATCACCGCGAACGCGCCGAACTCCTGGCCCAGCGTCATCGGCACCGCGTCCTGCAACTGCGTGCGGCCCATCTTCAGGAACCCGGCGAACTCCGCCGCCTTGTCCCGGAAGGCGTCCTCCAGCAGGGACATCGCGGCCGACAGATCGTCCGCGGCGTCGCCCAGCCCCACCCGCAGCGCCGTCGGATAGGCGTCGTTGGTGCTCTGGCCCAGGTTCACGTGGGCGTGCGGATCGAGGTGGCCGTAGTCGCCGCGCGGCCGGCCGAGGATCTCCAGCGCCCGGTTGGCGATCACCTCGTTGGCGTTCATGTTGGTCGAGGTGCCCGCGCCGCCCTGCACCAGGTCGACCACGAACTCCTCGTGCAGCTTCCCCTTCCGGATCTCCTCGCAGGCGTCGGCGATCGCCCCCGCCCGCTCCCCGTCGAGCAGCCCGAGGTCCCGGTTGGCGAGCGCCGCCGCCTGCTTCACCGCCGCGAGGGCGGCCACCAGACGCGGGTGGCGGGAGAGCGGGGTGCCGGAGACCGGGAAGTTCTCCAGTGCGCGGGCGGTGTGGACGCCCCAGTACGCGTCCGCCGGCACCGGCAGCGAGCCGATCAGGTCGCGTTCGCCGCGCACCGCGGTGACGTCCCCGTTCACGCTGCCTCACCGCCGCCCGTCAGCCGGGTGCGCAGATCGTCGCGGGCGGCGAGGTCCAGGCAGGTCCACGCCATGGCGAGGGCCCCGTCCAGGACCGCCCGGTCGGCGGCGGGTCCGGCGCAGTGCGCGGCGAACTCCTTCTGGTGGTTGACCGCGGGCAGCGAGTCGATGCCCAGGTAGGGGTGGATGGCGGGCACCCGGTGCGAGACGTTGCCCATGTCCGTCGAGGCGCGGTTCATCCGGGACGCCTCGCTCGGCTCGGGGAACTCGCGGCCGAGCGCGGTGGCGTTGCCGAGGTAGAGCGCGAGGAGGTCCTCGTCGGTGACGAAGTCGGCGTAGGGCGGGCTCTCCGGCTCGATCTCCAGCCGGCAGCCGGTGGCGAGCGCCCCGGCCTCGAAGCATCGGTTCACCCTGGTCTCCAGTTCCGTGAGCTCGTCCAGGTTCCCGGCCCGGACGTACCAGCGGCCCTCGGTCAGTTCGGGGACCGCGTTGGGTGCCTCGCCGCCCCGGGTGACGATGCCGTGCACCCGGGTGCCGGCGTCCAGGTGCTGGCGGAGCAGCCCGATCGCCGTCTGCGCGACGGTGAAGGCGTCGGCGGCGTTGCGCCCCCGCTCGGGGTAGGCCGCCGCGTGGGTGGCCCGGCCGTGGTAGCGGATCTTGTTGTGGGCCACGGCGAACGGCTCGGCGCGGGCCACGTCCAGCGGGCCGGGGTGGATCATCATGGCGGCGTGCACGTCGTCGAAGGCGCCCCGGTCCAGCAGGAGGATCTTGCCGCCGCCGCCCTCCTCGGCCGGGGTGCCGAGCACGGTGACGGTCAGCCCGGCCTCGTCGGCGAGGGGGGCCAGCAGCCCGGCCGCGCCGACCGCCGCCGCCGCGATGATGTTGTGGCCGCAGGCGTGGCCGAGGCCCGGCAGCGCGTCGTACTCGGCGCAGATCGCCACGTTGAGCGGGCCGCTGCCGGCGCGGGCCCGGAAGGCGGTCGGCAGCTCGCAGAACCCGGGCTCGACGGTGAAGCCGAGCCCGTCGAGCGCCTCGCCGGTCCAGCGGGCCGCGCGGTGCTCCTCCCAGGCGACCTCGGGGTGGGCGTGCAGCTTGTGGGAGAGGCCGAGCAGGAGGGGGGAGAGGCCGGGCAGCCGCGCCGCCGCCCGGTCCTTGAGCGTGCTCACAGGTCGCCCGGCACGCCGTAGCTCGGTGCCGCGGCCGGGTTCACCGCCCGCGAGAGGTAGTCCCGCTTCTCTTTGGACCACCGCCGCCACAACCGCTCCAGCTCGCCCATCGGGTCGTCGTCGGACCAGTCGACGCGCAGGTCGGTCACCGGCCAGCTCACCTCGTCCACGACGACGAGGCCCGCCGAGTGCTCCGGCCCCTCCTCCCCGCCGGCGTCCCGGCCGGCGAGGAGCCCGGCCAGCAGCCGTTCCTCGAACTCGGCGCCGGCGGACCGCTCGTAGGCGGCGAGCATGGCGTCGACGACGCCCGGGTCGGAGAGCAGGTTGCCGGCGGCGACCACGCCGTCGCCCTCGACGGTGCGGTGGGTGCCGAGCGTGCCCTCGCCGGAGAACGCCGCGGTCCGGCCCCGCGCGTCCACCACCGCGAGCTGGCGGTAGCGGATGTGCTCCTCGGAGGCGGTGACGGCCGCGACCGCGCGGGCCGCGTCCACGCCCTCGGCCAGCAGCCCGAGCAGCCGCGGCCCGAGCGCCGGCAGGGTGACGTTCTGCGAGGCGGCGACGCCGACGCCGCTACGGACGTGCGCGCACCGGGCGGCGACCGCGGGGCTCGACGAGGTGACCACGACACCGAAGGCGCCGGTCGCCGCGTCTCGGGCGATCAGGGAAAACGTCATTGTTGATCCTCACTGTGCGGGGTGCCGGGCGCCGGTCAGCGCGAGCCGTCGACCTTGTCGGACAGGTCCGCCGCCGCCTTGACCAGGTCCAGCGGGCCGTCGAAGTCGAAGGCGCGGTAGACCGCGCCGAGCTGGGCGAAGGGCGGGGACTGGGCGAAGAGCTGGAAGGTCAGCCGGTGCCCGGCGTAGTCGCTGTTGAGCAGGTCGCGGGCGAAGGCGAGCAGCCGGCGCCGGTCCTCGGCCACCCAGTTCTCGTTGACCGTGTAGTACTTCTCCAGCCACGGCGCGACCTCCGGGTCCGCGAACGTCGCCGAGTCCGGGGTGATGCAGATCTGGCCGCCGCACAGTTCGCGGGCGGTGTGCATCATCGTCGGGAGCTGGGAGAGCGCCACCACACGGCCGGTGTACAGCAGCGACTGGTTGGGCATCAGCAGCCCGCCGGGGCTCGGCTCGGCCATGGCGATCGCGGCGGTCAGGTGGGCGTTGACCGTCTCGCGGTAGCAGGCGAGCTGGGCCAGCTTCTCCTGGACGGCCGGCTGCCTCTCCAGCCCGGTCTGCTTCACGTTCCACAGCGCCGAGCCGATCATCAGGTCGGCCAGGTGCAGGGTGCGCTGGACGAAGGGGAAGGCGCTGTAGCGGTGCAGGGTCGCGCGGATGAAGGAGGCGGCGCGGGTGTGCTGGTAGAAGAGGACGTCCTCCCACGGGATCTCGACGTCGTCGAAGATGACCAGCGACTCGACCTCGTCGACCCGGTTGGACAGCGGGTAGTCGCTCGCCGGGGCGCGGCCGGCGAAGCCGTTGCGGCAGACGAACTTCAGGCCCGGGGCGCCCATGTCCAGCACGAAGCCGACCGCGTAGTCGGACATCGTGTCGTTGCCCCAGTTGGCGATGGTCGGCTTGGTGAACGCCTGGTTGGCGTAGGCCGCCGCCGTCTCGTACTTGGCGCCGCGGACCACGATGCCGTTGTCGGTCTCCCGCACCACGTGCAGGAGCATGTCCGGGTCCTGGTCCTTGGGCGCCTTGGACCGGTCGCCCTTGGGGTCGGTGTTGGCCGAGACGTGGAAGGGGTCCGCGGTGATGGCCTTCGCCAGGTGCCGGCGGATGTTCTCGGAGAAGCGCGGGTCGACCTCGTTGAGCACGTCCTGGCCGTCGTAGAGGGACCACATCTCGCCGATGGTCTCGTCGCCGACGCGGGTGGCGACACCGCCCGCGGCGCGCTGCACCAGCTCGACCGCGGTCCGCTTGTCCTGCCAGTCCTCACGGGTACGGGGCAGCCGGTTGGCGATCGCGTTCAGCTCGCCGGTCTCCTCGTCCCGGTAGGTCATCCGCTCCCGGGTGGCCTCCTCGTGGGCCAGGTCGTGGATGCGGGCCCGGACGTCGACGATCGGCTTGAACATGGGGTGCCGGGTGACGTCGTCGACCTTCTCCCCGTCCACCCAGACCTGCCGGCCGTCCCTGATGGACTCGCGGTACTCGTCGCCTGTACGGATCATCGTGTAGTCCTCTGCTCGTCTCGGTGGGCGGGTCCGGACCCGGGAAAGCCGGGGAACGTCGAGGGCGGAACCGTCTCGGGCCGCGCGTAGCGGCGGTCGCTGTAGACCAGCGGCGTGCCGCCGGCCGCGGTCACCTCGTGGATCAACCCGACGTAGATGTGGTGGGTCCCGACGGTGAGCCGTGTCTCCACGGCGCAGTCGAAGGACGCGACGGCGTCCGCGAGCCGCGGCGCTCCGGACACGGTCCGTGTCCACTCGCCGCAGGTGAAGTCCCAGCGTTCCTTGCCGGGCCAGGGGCGCCCCGCGAAGGTGTCCGCGACGTGGTCGTGCTGTCTGCCGAGCACGCTGACCGCGAACGTGCCGTGCGCCTGGATCGCCTCGTTCATCGGGCTGCGCCGGTTGACGCAGACCAGGAGGGTCGGAGGTTCCTCGGATACGGAGCACATCGCGCTGACGGTCTGCGCGAACCGGCCCAGCGGGCCGCCGGTGGCGACCACGGTGACACCGGTGGCCGCGGCTCCCATGGCCGCCCGGAACCGGTCTCTGGGGACCGGCGGGGCGGTGGTGCTCCGCACGTCTGCCTCGGGAATGGTCACGACGTCGACTCCTTCGGGGAAGTGCCGTGCTGACTTGCCGAGAAGTATGTGAGCGGGCGCAGCCATAGGACCAACAGAAGTTTCTGTGGACAGCATTCGATTTCGCTTATACCTTCTCCGGGCGGGAATCGGACGGGCCGGGACGCGGGCGGTGACGCGCCACGTCACGCGATCCGTCGTGAAAGGGGAAACGCCCTGTGGGCATGAACGAGATCAGCTTCAGACAGCTCGAATACTTCGTCGCCGCCGCCGAGACCGGCAGCGTCACCGCCGCCGCCGCGAAGGTGCACCTGACCCAGTCGGCGGTCTCCACGGCCCTGTCCGAACTGGAGGAGAACCTCGGCGTGCAGCTCTTCCTGCGGCACGCCCGTGGCCTGAAACTGACCACCCCGGGGCGCCAGGCGCTGGCCGACGCCCGGCGGCTGCTCTCCGGCGTGGACGAGCTGCGCGACTCCGCCCGGGAGGTGCAGTCCTCGCTCTCGGGGAGCCTCGTCGTGGGCTGCTACAGCACCCTGGCCGCGGTGCTGCTGCCCCGGGTCATCGCCGACTTCGTCGCCCGGTACCCGGACGTGGACCTGAACGTCATCGAAGGCTCCGACCAGCACCTCGTGGGCCAGCTCCGCGGCGTCGGCTGCGACCTCGCCCTGATGTACGAGGCGGACGAGTTCCGGCTGGCCAAGGACTTGCGGATGACCGCGCTGTACGCCGCCGAACCGTACGTCCTGCTCTCCCGGCACCACCCGCTCGCCGCCCGGGACGCGATCGGCGTCGCCGACCTGGCCCCCGAGCCGATGATCCTCTTCGACCTGCCGCCGGGCGCCACCTACTTCCTGTCGCTGTTCAAGGAGGCGGGCCTGACGCCGCACGTGCGCTACCGGGCGACCAACTTCGAGATGGTCCGCTCGCTGGTCGCCCACGGCCTCGGCTACGCCGTACTGACCCAGCGCCCCACCATCCCGATCAGCTACGACGGGCTGGAACTGGTCACCCGGCCGCTCGCCCCGCGCCGCCCCGGGCTCAACGTGGGACTGGTGCGGCTGGCCGGCCTCAGGCCCAGCCGGCGGGCGGTCGCCTTCGCCGAGCAGTGCGCCCGCACCCTCGGCGCGACCATCGATTCCTTCCATGGGTGACTTCGAATAATTCTGTTTGTTCCAACTCCGTGTTTCCTGGCTGAATGACCTGCACTCCAGCCCATCACCTCAGCCGGACGGAGAAGCGAGTCCATGTCGCAGCGCGATCTCGACCTTCTGATGCAGACCCTTGCCATCGATTCCACCTGGGGCCGGGAGAGGGAACTCGCCGAGTTCCTCGCCGACCGGCTCCGCGAATGGGGAGCGGACGAGGTCGGCCTCGTGGAGTCCATGCCCGGCCGGCCCAGCGTGGGCGCCCGTATCAGGGGCACCGGCGGCGGCAGGTCCCTCATCCTCAACGGCCACCTGGACATCTACGAGGTCTCCGACGACTGGGACACCGACCCCTTCGCCCCCTTCGTCGCCGACGGCAGGGTCCACGGCGCGGGCATCGCCGACATGAAGGCCGCCACCACGGCCTCCCTCGCCGTCATGCGCCGGGTGCTGGAATCCGGTACCCGGCCCCGCGGCGACCTCGTCTTCCAGGGCGTGTCCTGCCACTTCGAGGGCGGGGTCGGCACCCGGTCCCTGCTGGACGCCGGTTTCACCGCCGACGCGGCCATCTGCGGGGAGCCCACCGACAACACCATCGGCGCGGTCCACCGGGGCGCGGCCTACCTGGAGATCACCACCCACGGCAAGCAGGCCCACACGGCGGGCAAGCACCTCGGGCTCAACGCGATCGAGACGATGGAGCCGGTCCTCGCGGCCCTGCGCGAGCTGGAGGGCACCCTGCCCTACGAGCCGCACCCGGAGCTGCCCGGCGGCCCGATCCTCAACATCGGCACCATCCACGGCGGCACCAAGCACAACCAGGTCCCCGACCGCTGCACCATCTCCCTGGACCTCAGGCTGCTGCCCTCCCAGGACCCCTACGAGGTCCGGCGCCAGGTCATCGCCATGATCGAGAAACTGAGCGCCGACGACCCCCGCGTCAAGGCCACGGTCGAGTTCAGCCCGCACTGGCTGAGCGGGCCCCGGCTGCCGTACGAGATCGGCACCGACGCGCCCATCGCCCGCACGGTGGCCGGCGCGGTGCGCACCGCCGGCGGCGAGCCCGCCTTCCGCGGCATCCAGTTCTGGACCGACATGGTCCCCCTCAAGCAGGCCGGAATCGACGCCGTCAACATCGGTCCGGGCACGCCCCCCTATAGCTGGGCGAACGAATGGGTCGAGACGAGCAAGTACCTGGAGATCGTCGAGATCTACGCGGCTGCCGCCGAAGCGTGGTGCGCCTGAGCCGTGGTCCGCGCGACGCGTGGCGCCCCCGACCGGGGCGCCCCCCGGGACGGCTCCCACTTATCCCCCTCCTTCGTCGTCTTCGAAGAAGAACGAGGTCCACCATGGCAACGACCAGTGATCGACCCGCTTCGAGAGTTGAACCCGAGTCCCAGCAGGCTCCCGCCCCCGGCGGACAACTGAAGAAATCCCTGAAGAACCGGCATCTGACGATGATCGCGCTGGGCGGCATCATCGGCGCGGGGCTCTTCGTCGGTTCCGGGGCGGTGATCAACCGGACCGGCCCCGCGGCGGTGCTGAGCTACGCGGCCAGCGGCGTCCTGATGGTCTTCGTGATGCGGGCCATCGGCGAGATGGCCGTGCTGCGGCCGGCGGCCGGCTCGGTGGCCAACTTCGCCCGGCACGGCCTCGGCGACTGGGCCGGGTTCACCATCGGCTGGCTCTACTGGTACTTCTGGGTCGTCGTCGCCGCCATCGAGGCGGTGGCGGGCGCCGGCATCCTCGCCAACTACCTGCCCACGGTGCCCACCTGGGCGCTCTGTCTGGGCCTGATGCTGGTGATGACCGCGATCAACCTGCTGTCGGTCAAGGCGTACGGGGAGTCGGAGTTCTGGCTCGCCTCCGTCAAGATCGTGGCCATCATCTTCTTCGCCTGTGTCGCGGTGGTCTTCCTGCTCGGCGGCACCGGCCGGCCGAGCCCGGGGCTGAGCCACCTCTTCGGCGCGGGCGGCTTCTTCCCGCTCGGCATCACGGCCGCCGTGATCGGCAGTGTGACGGTGCTGTTCTCCATGGGCGGCGCGGAGATCGCCACCATCGCCGCCGCCGAGTCGGAGAAGCCCGCCGAGTACGCGGCCAAGGCCACGAAGCAGGTGATGTACCGGGTCTTCACCTTCTACGTGCTCTCGGTACTGCTCATCGTCTGCGTCGTGCCGTGGGACTTCGCCTTCTCCGGGAAGATCATCAAGAGCCCCTTCGCGGTCGCCCTGGACACCGCGGGCATCCCCTACACGGGGCAGATGATGCAGGTGGTCGTCCTGACCGCGGTGCTCAGCTCGCTCAACTCCTGCCTCTACATCACCTCGCGGATGCTGCTGACGCTGGCCGAGCAGCGGGAGGCGCCCGCCTTCCTGGCCAAGGTCAACCGGCGCGGCGTCCCGGTCCGGGCGATCCTCGCGGGCACGTCGATGGGGTACCTCGCGGTGGTCGCCAACTACTTCTTCCCCGAGGAGGTGTTCCTCTTCCTCATCAACTCCTCCGGCGCCATCCAGCTCATCTACTACATCGTCCTGGTCACGGCGCAGATACGGCAGCGCAAGCGGGTGGAGCGCGAGGGCAGCGAGCCGATCGGGCTGAAGATGTGGGGCTTCCCGTACCTGTCGTACGTGACCATCGCCTGGATGGCCGGGGTGCTGATCGTGATGGTCGTCATGCCGGAGACACGGGCCCAGGTGGGGATGAGCTTCCTCAGCCTCGCCGTGGTGCTGGCCGCCTACGCGTACCGGGTGCGGGGCCGGCGGCGGCGGACGCGGGAGTTCTGAGCCCGCGGTCCCCGGCCGTGGGGACGGCCGGCCGGGGACCGCGCGTCAGCGAGGGGGCGGGCGGCCGTCAGGGGCGGTGAAGGTGTCGAACGGGACACCCTCACCGCCCCTTCGGCATGCGGGCCTCACCCGGTTCACAGATGCTCCGAGTGTCAACACGGCTTTCACGACGGTGTGGTGACGATCACTCAGCTCCGAGGCGTCCGTTTTGCCCGTCGACAGCATCCACGGAATGAGCTTAGCCTTACCTAAGTCCAGCCCGTGGTTCCTCGGCATGCCCCACCCCGCACCGCCCGAAGCACGCCCGCCCCGCACGGCGGATCACACCGCACGATGGGAGTGACATGGCACAGGCCCTACCCGGCGACGTACCAACGGTCCACGACCTCATAGGGATCGGTTTCGGCCCCTCCAACGTGGCCATGGCGCTCGCGCTCAGCGAGCACCGGACACGCGCCGGAGAGCGGGAGAGCCTCACCGCTCACTTCTTCGAGCAGCAGCCCCGCTTCGGCTGGCACCGCGGCATGCTCATCGACGACGCCACCATGCAGGTGTCCTTCCTCAAGGACCTGGTGACGCTGCGGAACCCCGCCAGCCGCTTCAGCTTCCTGTGCTACCTGAAGAGCCGGGGGCGGCTGATCGACTTCATCAACCACAAGAACCTCTTCCCGCTGCGCGCGGAGTTCCACGACTACCTCGAATGGGCCGCGGACCAGGTCGACGACATGGTCTCCTACGGGCACGAGGTCGTCGGCGTCACCCCGGTCACCCACGACGGAGCCGTGCGGTACCTGGACGTGACCGTCCGCTCCGCCCAGGGCCTCGCCGTCCACCGCACCCGCAACCTGGTCCTCGGTACGGGACTTCGCCCCCGGATGCCCGAGGGCGTCGACCGCGGCGAGAGGGTCTGGCACACCTGCGAACTGCTCACCAAGGCCGAGACGCTGGACCCCGGCGAGGCCACCCGGTTCATCGTCGTGGGCGCCGGGCAGAGCGCCGCCGAGAACGTCGCCTACCTGCACCGCCACTTCCCCGGCGCCGAGGTCTGCGCCGTGTTCTCCCGGTACGGCTACAGCCCCGCCGACGACAGCGGCTTCGCCAACCGCATCTTCGACCCCGAGGCCGTCGACACGTACTACTCCGCGCCCGAGCCGGTCAAACGCCGGCTGATGGAGTACCACGCCAACACCAACTACTCCGTGGTGGACATCGACCTCATCGACCAGCTCTACCGGCAGAGCTACCAGGAGAAGGTCCTCGGCACCCCGCGCCTGCGCTTCCTCAACGTCTCCCGGCTCACCCGGGTGACCGAGACCCCCGACACCGTCCACACCACCGTGACCTCCCTCGCCACCGGCGAGGAGACCCCGCTGGACGCCGACGCCGTCGTCTTCGCCACCGGGTACGAACCCGCCGACCCGCTCCCGCTGCTCGGCCCGCTCGCCGCCCACTGCCTGCGCGACGCCGAGGGCCGCGTCCGCGTCGAACGCGACTACCGGGTGACCACCGATCCCGAGCTGCGCTGCGGCATCTACCTCCAGGGCGGCACCGAGCACACCCACGGGATCACGTCGTCCCTGCTCTCCAACACCGCGATCCGGGTCGGCGACATCCTCGACTCGCTCCTGGACCGCACCCTCAAGGAGGCCGCCGACGAGGCCGGCACCGTCAGCGACGGCATCGGCCCCGGCCGCTAGCGCCGGCCGCCCACCAGCGCGCCACCGCACACCGGGCCGTCACCGCCCACCAGCCCACGACCGCACACCGGTTGGCCACCGCCGACCGGTCCGCCCCCGCCCGCCCCCGTCCGTCGCCGTCCGCCGTCCCGGCGGAGGGAAGGGATACCGTACGACAACATGAGCATGACTGTGGTGGAGCGTCCGGCACCGCCGGGCACCGCGGTCCGGCACCGCCGGGTCGTGGGACTGGTGGCGCTCGTGCTGGTCCTGCTGGCCGCGGCCACGGCGTCGCTCGCCGTCGGCGCCCGCGCGCTCGGCCCCGGCGAGGTGTGGGACGGGCTGTTCGCCCCGCCCGACCCGGACCAGCGCCTCACCGAGATCAGGCTCATCGTGCGGACCGTCCGCGTCCCCCGTACGGTCCTCGCGGTCGTGGCCGGCATCGCCCTGGGGGTCGCCGGGGCGCTGATCCAGGGGTACACGCGCAACCCGATCGCCGACACCGGCCTGCTCGGCGTCAACGCCGGCGCCTCGTTCGCCGTGGTGTCGGCGATCACCCTGTTCGGGCTCACCGACCCGTTCCAGTACGTCTGGTTCGCCTTCCTCGGCGCGGGCGCCGCCGGGGTCGTGGTGTTCGGGCTGGCCAGCATCGGGCGGGGGGCCGGCAACCCGCTGACGCTGGTGCTGGCCGGGCAGGGCATCGCGGTCTTCCTCGCCGCGATGACCACGGCGGTCGCGCTCTCCGACCAGACGGCGCTGAACGCGCTGCGGTTCTGGAACGCGGGCTCGGTCGCCGGCACCGGCTTCGACGTGATCGGGCCGGTCGCGGTCTGCGTCGCGGCCGGACTGGTGATCGCCCTGGCCATGCTGCCCTCCGTCAACCTGCTCAACCTCGGCGACGACGTGGCCCGCGCGCTCGGCGTCAACATCGCGTGGAGCCGGACCGCCGGCATCGTCGCCATCACGGTGCTGGCCGGCGCCGCCACGGCCGCCTGCGGGCCCATCGCCTTCCTCGGCCTGATGGTGGCTCACGTGGCCCGGTACCTGACCGGACCGGACTACCGCTGGCTGGTGCCGTACGCGGGACTGCTCGGCGCCGTCGTCCTGCTGGTCTGCGACATCGTCGGACGGCTCGTGGTACGGCCGGGCGAACTCGACGCGGGCGTGGTCGTCGCCCTGCTGGGCGCCCCCTTCTTCGCGGTGCTCGTATGGCGCGGAAAGTTCAGGAAGGCATGAACGCGACGGACGTGAAGCGATCGGTGACGCCCCCCGGCGTGCGGCTGGGGCAGGTGTCCTTCGTCTGGCGGCCCTGGCTCGTCCTGGTCACGCTGCTCCTCGCGGCCGCCGCCTTCCTGGTCTTCTGCCTCTCCATCGGCGCCGGGGACTTCCCCATCGCCCTGCCCCGGGTCGTCGCCACCGTCCTCGGCGGCGGGGAACCGGTCGACGAGTTCGTCATCATGGACCTGCGGATGCCGCGCGCCCTGGCCGGACTCGTCGTCGGCTGCGCGCTGGGCGTCTCCGGCGCCATCACCCAGTCCATCGCGCGCAATCCGCTGGCCAGTCCGGACATCCTCGGGGTCACCGGCGGCGCCGGCATGGTCGCGGTCTTCCTCGTGACGGTCTCCGGCGGGACGGCCGCGGCGGTCAACAGCGCCCTCGGCGTCTCCGCGGCGGCCCTCGCAGGCGGGCTCGGCACCGGCCTGCTGGTGTACTTCCTGGCCTGGCGGCGGGGCATCGACGGCTTCCGCCTCATCCTCATCGGCATCTCGGTGAGCGCCGTGACCGAGGCGATCACGACCTGGCTGCTGGTCACCGCCGACATCCGGGACGTGGCCCGCGCCCAGGCGTGGCTGGTCGGCTCGCTGGACAACCGGTCCTGGGGCGAGGTGGGCATCGCGGTGTGGTGCACGCTGGCCCTGCTGGCCGTCGTCGCGTGCGCCGCCTTCCAGTTCAAGCCGCTGCACCTGGGCGACGAGGTGGCCGCCGGGCTCGGCGTCCGCCACACGCGGGTCCGGGCGGTGCTGCTGCTCTGCGCCGTCCTGCTGGCCGGGGTGGCGGTGAGCGCCGCCGGTCCGGTGCCGTTCGTCGCGCTGGTCGCGCCGCAGGTGGCGATGCGGCTGGCACGGTGCCCGACGCCGCCGATGCCCGCCTCCGGCATGGTGGGGGCGGTGCTGCTGACCGGCTCGGACCTCGTCGCGCGCACGGCGCTGCCGGTCACCCTGCCGGTCGGTGTGGTCACCGCCGCGATCGGCGGGCCCTTCCTCGTATACCTGCTGGTACGGGCCAATCTCCGATGAGACGGGACGGGGACGGAGCCGTCCGGACACCAATCGACGAAGGGGGCCACGTGGTCGCCGAGTTCATCACCGCCGACGAGTCCCGGGCCACCGGGGCAGCCCGGCTCCAGGCCCGGGGGGTCACCGTCGGCTACGGCGGCCGGACCGTGCTGGACGGCCTCGACGCCGAGATCCCGCCCGGGGTGATCACCACCATCATCGGCCCCAACGGCTGTGGGAAGTCGACCCTGTTGCGGACCCTGGCCCGGCTGCTGAAACCGACCGCGGGCACCGTCGTGCTGGACGGCGAGGACATCGCCTCCCTGCGCACCCGCGACGTGGCGAAGAAGCTCGGGCTGCTGCCGCAGGCGCCGGTCGCGCCGGACGGGCTGACCGTCGCCGACCTGGTGGCCCGGGGCCGGCACCCGCACCAGAGCTGGCTGCGCCAGTGGTCCTCGGACGACGCCGCCGTGGTGGAACGCGCCCTGGCCATGACCGGGGTGGCCGACCTGGCCGAGCGCCCGGTCGACTCGCTCTCCGGCGGCCAGCGCCAGCGCGTGTGGATCTCCATGACGCTGGCCCAGGGCACCGACCTGCTGCTGCTGGACGAGCCGACGACGTATCTGGACCTCGCGCACGCGGTCGACGTGCTGGACCTCGTCGACGACCTGCACGAGTCGGGGTGCGCCGTGGTGATGGTGCTGCACGACCTCAACCTCGCCGCGCGCTACAGCGACCACCTCATCGTGATGCGGGACGGCTCGATCCTGGCCCAGGGCCATCCGCGGGAGGTGATCACCGCCGAGCTGCTGTACGAGGCGTTCGGTCTGCGGGCCGCGGTGCTCGACGATCCGGTGGGGGACCGGCCGCTCGTCGTCCCCATCGGTCGTACGCATGTCCGATCGGACCAGGTGGGGCGAAGATAACGCCAAGTAAGGCTAGCCTGGCCTTAGTTGGGATGGATATGGTGTGCCTGCCCCCGGCACGGGGGCGCGACGGACCTGCGCGAACAAGGGATTGCGGGATGCTGCTCCAGAGAACGACGCTCGTGAAGTCCTGGCGGCGGATGGCGGCCGGGCTGGCCGCCGCGGCCCTGGGCGCCGGCCTCCTGGCCGGATGCGGGTCCGGCTCGGCCGACGACAAGGACGAGGCGAAGGCCACCGCCACGGCGGGCGCCTTCCCGGTGAGCGTGGAACACGCCTTCGGCACCACCCGCGTCGACAAGGCCCCCCAGCGCGTCGTCTCCGTCGGCTACACCGACGACCAGGCCATCCTCGCCCTCGGCGTCAAGCCGGTCGGCATGGTCGACCAGTACCCGAACCCGTCCGGCCAGAGCCCCGACATCAACACCCAGTGGCCCTGGGTGAAGGACAAGTGGGGCGACACCCGCCCCGAGGTCGTCATGAGCAACGGCGACTCCGGCCCCAACTACGAGAAGATCGCCGCCCTGCGGCCCGACCTGATCATCGCGGTCTACTCCGAGATCGACCAGGCCGCCTACGACAAGCTCACCCGCATCGCCCCCACCGTGGGCCGCACCAAGGCCGAGAAGGAACCCTTCAGCGCCCCCTGGCAGGACAACGCGCTCCAGATCGCCAAGGCGCTCGGCAAGGCCGAGGAGGGCGAGCGGCAGATCCAGGCCATCCAGGACAAGCTCGACACGGCCAAGCGCGACCACCCCGAGTTCGCCGGCAAGACCGCCGTCGCGCTCTCCTGGTACAAGGACTCCGTGGCCCCCTTCACCACCACCGACGTCCGCGGCCGGCTCCTCACCGGCATCGGCTACGAGGGACAGACGGAGATCGACAAGATCGCCGACGGCAGCTTCTACACCGTGCTCTCGCCCGAACGCGTCGACCTCGTCGACGTCGACCGCATCTTCGTCATCGGCGACAAGGCCGACCAGGACGCGCTGAAGAAGTTCAAGCTGTTCACCAACCTGTCCGCCGTCAAGGACGGCAAGGTCGCCTACCTCCTCGACAGCGAGGGCCCCGCGGTCGGCGCGGCCATGTCCCAGAGCACCCTGCTCTCCCTGCCGTACGCCATCGACCAGCTCGTCGAGTCGGCCGGGCGGATGTGACGGTCACCGAGACGCGGGCCGCGCCCGCACCGTCCGCCACCCTGCGCACCGCGACCGCCCGCGAGGGCATGCGCTGGGTCGCCGCGCACTGCCGCCGGGTGCCCTGGCTGACGGCGGCCACCGTGCTCACCACGGTGGCCGGCGCGGCGCTCCAGGTGCTCCCCGTCCTCCTGCTCGGCGAGGTCGTCGACGCCGTCGTCGCGGGCGAGGACCGCTCGGTCCTCGTCACCGTCGGCGCGCTGCTGGTGGCCTCCGCGGTGCTCGGCGCGGCGGCCACCGCGGCCTCCGCCTACCTCATCGGCCGCCTCGGCGCCGATCTCCTCGCCCACCTGCGCGAGGGCGCCGTACGGGCCGTCCTCGGCATGCCGAGCGCCCGCATCGAGCAGGTCGGCCGCGGGGACGTGCTCTCCCGGGTCGGGGACGACGTGGCCGTCCTCTCCAAGGGCATCCGCACGGCCGTGCCCACCGTGTTCTCCGCCGGGGTGCTGGTCCTCATCGCCACCGCCGGCATGTTCGGACTGGACTGGCGGCTCGGCCTGGCCGGCGCCGGCGCGCTGCCCGCCTACGCGCTGGCCCTGCGCTGGTACCTGCCGCGCTCCGCCCCGCTCTACCGGCGCCAGCGCGCCGCCCAGGCCGACCGGGCGCAGGCCCTGATCAGCGGGCTCGACGGCATAGACACCGTGCGTGCCTACCGCCTGGAGGACGCCTTCCGCACCCGGGTCACCGAGGAGTCCTGGCGGGTGCGCGACCTCGGCGTCGAGGTCTTCCGGTTCTTCGGACGGTTCGTCGGCCGGGAGAACCGCGCCGAGTTCATCGGACTCGTCCTGATCATCCTCGTCGGGTACGCCCTGCTGGAGGCCGGCGCCGCGAGCCTCGGCGAGGTGTCGGCGGCCCCGCTCCTCTTCCACCGGCTCTTCACCCCGCTCGGCTCCATCATGTTCACCTTCGACGAGGCCCAGAAGTCCGGCGCCAGCCTCATCCGGCTGGTCGGCGTGCTGGGGGAGCCCGCGCAGGAGCGGCTGGTGGGCGACGCGGCCGTCGCCCCCGCCCAGGACGTGCCGCACCCGGTGACGGTACGGGGGCTGACCTTCCGTTACCCCGGCGCCGAGGAACCGGTGCTGCGCGACGTCGACCTGACCATCCCGGCGGGCGGCTCGCTCGCCCTGGTCGGCGCCACCGGGGCGGGCAAGACCACCCTGGCCGCCCTGATCGCGGGCCTCGGCACCCCCGAGGCCGGGTCGGTACGGATCGGCCCCACCGACCTCGCCGACGTCGACGAGGCCGGGGCACGGGCCCTGGTGAGCATCCTGACCCAGGAGACCCACGTCTTCTCCGGACCGCTCGCCGACGACCTGCGGCTGGCCGCGCCGCAGGCCACCGACGCCGAACTGACCGACGCCCTGCGCACGGTCGGCGCCGGCGGCCGGCTCGACGACCTGCCCGACGGACTCGACACCGTGGTCGGCGAGGGCGGCGAGCGGCTGGACACCACGACCGTCGCCCGCATCGCCCTGGCCCGGCTGGTGCTCGGCCGGACCCCGGTGGTGGTGCTCGACGAGTCCACCGCCGAGGCCGGCAGCGAGGGCGCCGCCGAGCTGGAACGGGCCGTACGGGCCGCCTGCGCCGGCCGGACCACGCTCTTCGTGGCCCACCGGCTCACCCAGGCGATGGCGGCCGACCGGATCGCCGTGCTCGACGCGGGGCGGGTCGTGGAGGAGGGAACCCACGACGAACTGGTCGCCCGCGGCGGCCGGTACGCCCGGCTGTGGCGGGCATGGCGCGAGGGAAGTTAGGCGATCCGCCGTGAGAGGGGGCCGGACACCCCGGCCCCGGAGGGGTGTTGAGTCTCCGATGAGGCAACCGACCGACCGACACGTACGGCTTTCTCCCGCCCGGCTGGACGACGTACGCCGCCGGGCCGGCGACTACGACGACCGGACCATCACCCGGGCCTGCGCCGTCGCGCTGGCCCACTGGGCGCACGGCGACAGCCCCGAGGGCATCGACCTCGCCCCGGGCACCCTCTTCGCCGACGTCCTCGGCTGGGCCCACCACGGCGGTGCCGGCAACGCCCCGTCCACCGGCGGCGACGGCCTGGACATCCCCGTACCGGAGGGCGTCGACCCGGCCGAGGCACAGCTCGCCCTGGACGACCTCGCCGACTTCCCCGGCCGGCCCCTCGGCACCATCGGCCCCCGCGGCGCCGCCCAGCGGCTCGCCGACCTCGCCGCGTGGAACGACACCGCCGCCGACCGGGACCGCCCCACCCTCGTCGAGATGTTCCGCGCGCAGGCCGAGGCGCGGCCCGACGCCGTCGCCGTCGTCGACGAGCACCGCACCCTGACCTACCGCGAGACGGACACGCTCTCCGCCCAGCTCGCCCACGACCTGCTCGCCCGCGGGCTCCGCGCCGAACAGGTCGTCGGCATCTCCCTGGACCGCAGCGCCGACCTGGTCATCGCCCTGCTCGCCGTGGTCCGCGCGGGCGGCGCCTTCGTCCCGCTCGACCCGCGCTGGCCCGCCGCCCGCCGGGCCGCCGTCATCGAGGACGCCCGCGTCGTCCTCCAGCTCAACGCCACCGGCGAGCACGCCCCGGACGAGCCCGAGGCCGCCGCCGTCGACCTCGCCGACTGGCGCTACGCCGACCGGCCCGCCGAGGGCCCCGGCCTCGTGATCCCCGGCGCCGCCCTCGCGTACGTCATCTTCACCTCCGGCTCGACCGGACGGCCCAAGGGCGCCATGATCCGCCACGAGGCGATCAGCGAACGCCTGCTGTGGCAGGCCGGGGAGATCCTGGGCTTCGGCCCGGACGACGCCTCCCTCTTCAAGGCGCCCCTGTCCTTCGACATCTCCGTCAACGAGATCTTCCTGCCCCTGGTGCGCGGCGGACGCCTGGTCGTCCTGCGCCCCGGCGGCGAACGCGACCCGCACCACCTGCTCGGCGTCATCGCCGAACACCGGGTCACCTTCACCTACCTCGTCTCGTCCATGCTGGACGTCCTCCTGGAACTGGTCGGCGACTCCGGGCGCCTGGACAGCCTGCGCCACGTGTGGTGCGGCGGCGAGGTGCTCACCCCCGAGCTGTACGAGCGCTTCCGCGCCCGGCTCGACATCCCCCTGTACCACGGCTACGGCCCCGCCGAGACGACCATCGGCGTCTCCCACGTCGTCTACCGGGGCGCGGCCGAACGCCTGTCGACCTCCATCGGCCGCGCCAACCCCAACACCCAGCTCTACGTCCTCGACGACGAACTGCGCCCGGTCCCCGTCGGCGTCGGCGGCGAACTGTACGCGGGCGGCTTCCTGCTGGGCCGCGGCTACGTCAACGCGCCCGGCCTCACCGCCTCCCGCTTCGTCGCCAACCCCTTCGCCACCGACGGCTCCCGCCTCTACCGCACCGGCGACCTCGCCCGCTGGGCCCCCGACGGCTCGCTGGACTTCCTCGGCCGGGCCGACAACCAGGTCAAGATCCGCGGCATGCGGCTGGAGATCGAGGACGTCGAGGCGGGCCTCACCGAACACCCCGGCGTCCGGCACGCCTGCGTCGTCGCCCGGAAGAACACCGCGGGCGGCACCTACCTCGTGGGGTACGTCATCCCGTCGGCCGGCGCCGAGGGGCTGCGGGCCGAGGACGTCACCGACTGGGCCGCCGGGCACATGGTCGAGTACATGGTGCCCGCCCACGTCGTCGTGATGGACGCGTTCCCGCTCACCGCCCACGGCAAGCTGGACCGGGCCGCGCTGCCCGAGCCGGCCGTCGCCGACGGCGCCTCCGCCCCGCCCGCCACCGAGGAGGAGCGGCTGGTGTGCGAGGCGGTCGCCTCGGTGCTGCGGCTCGACCGGGTCGGCGCCGACCAGGACTTCTTCCGCCTCGGCGGCGACAGCATCCTCGCCATCTCCCTGCTCAGCGCCTTGCGCGCGGCCGGGCTGCACGTCACCGCACGGCAGATCTTCACCCACACCGTCGTCCGCGAACTGGCGGCGGTGGCGAGCCGCGAGGACGTCACCACCGGCGACACCGGCGACGTCCCGGCCGGCGAGGTCACCGGCTCGGCCGTCGTGCGCTGGCTCGGCGAGACCACCGACGCCGTCGACGGCTTCGTCCAGTCCCTGGTGCTCAACACCCCCGCCGGACTCACCGCCGCCGCCCTCGACACCGTCCTGGCCGCCGTCGTCGCCCGCCACGACATGCTCCGCGCCCGCCTGGTGCGCGGCGAGCACTGGGGCTTCCACGTCCCCGAGGCGGGAGCCCCGGCCGGAGCGCTGTGGCAGGAGAGCGACGCCCCCCTCGACGCCTGCGTCGCCCTCGCCACCGAGGCACTGGACCCGGACGCCGGCGTGATGCTGCGCGCCGTCTGGCGGCCCGGCGCCCGCCAACTCGTCCTCGTCGCCCACCACGTGGTCGTCGACGGCGTCTCCTGGCACATCCTCACCGACGATCTGGCCACCGCCTGGCGGCAGTTCGTCTCCGGCTCGCCGATCGCCCTGCCCCCGGTGGGCACCTCCTTCCGCCGCTGGACCCAGCTCCTGGCCCGCACGCCCCTCGACGCGCACGCCGACGCCTTCCGCCGCCCGCGGCCCGCGCCCGACGCACCCCTGGGCCGGCGCCCCCTCGCCGCCTCCGACACCGTCGCCCGGGAACGCCTGCGCACCGTGAGCATCGGCCCCGACGCGACGGCCGCGCTGCTCGGGGAGGTCCCGGCCCGCTTCCACGCCCGCGTCAACGACGTCCTGCTGACCGCCCTCGCCGTGGCCCTCGCCCGGCTGCGCCGCGACCTCGGACAGGACCAGACCCACGCCCACATCGAACTGGAGGGCCACGGCCGCGAGCCCGGCCTCGTCGCCGGCACCGCCGGCTTCGAACCCGACCTGTCCCGCACCGTCGGCTGGTTCACCACCCTGTTCCCGGTGACCGTGGACCCCGGCCCGGCCACCGACCCCACGTCGCCCGGACACCTGGCCGCCGCGCTCAAGGCGGTCAAGGAGGATCTCGCCGCGGTGCCCGGCAACGGCCTGCCCTACGGCGTCCTGCGCCACGTGCACGGCACGGCCTTCGACACCCCCGCGCCCCAGGTCCTCTTCAACTACCTCGGCCGCCACGACGCCGGCAGCACCGAGGAGTGGCGCCCCGCCGGCTCCACCGGCCACCTGGGCGAGCGCCGCGACCCCCGGATGCGCCTGCCGCGCGCCCTGGAGTTCAACGCGATCGCCGAACCCGCCCCCGGCGGGGGCTACGAGCTGGTCACCACCGTCTCCTGGCCCGAGGGCCTCTTCACCGACGAGGACATCACCGCCCTCACCGGCTACTACCACCAGGCCCTGACCGGCCTCGCCGCCCTCGACGGCGGCGGCCACACGCCCAGCGACTTCCCCGGCGTCCGCCTCACCCAGGCCGACGTCGACGCCCTCGACGGCCCCGCCCTGCGCGACATCCTGCCGCTCACCCCGTTGCAGGAGGGCCTGTACTTCCACTCCGTCTACGACGACGACGCCACCGGCAGCTACGTCGAACAGCAACTCCTCACCCTGGACGGCGAACCCGACGCCGGGCGCCTCGCGGCGGCGGCCACCCGCCTGCTCACCGTCCATCCCAACCTCGCCGCCCGCTTCGTGCCCCTCGCCGACGGCCGCGTGGTCTCCGTCCTGGAGGACGGCACCGAGGCGCCGTTCACCGTCCTGGACCGCCCCGGCATCACCGACGCCGACCTGCGCGACCTCGCCGAACGGGACCGGCGGGCAGGCTTCGACCCGGCCGTCGGCCCCCTCATGCGCTACACCCTGGTCCGCGCCGGCGCCGGCCGTCACGTCCTCGTCCAGACCGTCCACCACATCGTCGCCGACGGCTGGTCCGTACCGCCGATGCTGCGCACCCTGCTGGCCGAGTACCACGCCCCCGGCAGCGCCCTGCCCAGCGGCGGCTTCGCCGAGCACGCCCGCCGGCTCGCCCTCGCCGGCGACGCCGAGAGCGACCGGGTCTGGCGCGCGCACCTGGCCGGCCTGCCCGGCCCCTGCCTGGTGGCCGAGGACCACATCCCCTCCGACCGGTTCGCCGACGTCGTCGTCGAGGCGGGGGAGGAGGAGGCGGCGGCCGGGGACCGGGCCGGGGGCGAGACCGGCGTCGACGTCGACGCCGCCGCCCGCGCGGCCGGCGTCCCGCTCAGCGCCGCCGTGCACAGCGCCTGGGCCCTCACCCTGGGCGGCATCCTGCACCGCACGGACGTCGTCTTCGGGTCCACCGTCTCCGGCCGCGACGCCGACGTGCCCGGCATCGAGGACATGGTCGGCCTCTTCATCAACACCCTCCCCGTCCGCGTCCGCTGGAGCGGCACCACCACCGCCGGCGACCTGCTCGCCTCGGTACGCGAGCGGCAGAGCGCCGTCCTCGCCCACCAGCACGTCTCCCTCGCCCGCATCGGCCGCCTGGCCGGCGCCGGACCCCTCTTCGACACCCTCGTCGTCTTCGACGTCGCCACCGACCCCGCCGCCCTGCGCGCCCCCGGCGACACCCTGGCCATCACCCACATCGCCAACGAGGGCGCCCCGCACTACCCGCTCACCCTCGTCGTGGAACGCACCCCCGAGGGCCGTCCCCGCTTCCGGCTCATCCACGACGCCGCCCTGCTCCGCGAGAGCGGCGCCCGCGCGCTGCTGCGCACCTTCACCCGCACCCTCACCGGCCTGCTCACCCGGCCCGGCCACCCGGCCGGCGAGGCGGCCCCCCAGGAAGAGACCCCGGCACCCGCGCGGACCGGACCCGCCACCCTGGGCGCGCTGTTCGACGCCGCCGCCCGCCGCGACCCGGACGCCACCGCCGTCACCCACTGCGCCCTCGACGGCACCACCCGCTCCCTGACCTACGGCGGGCTGGCGGCGGAGAAGGACCGGCTCGCCCAGGCCCTGCGCGCGGCCGGCACCGGCCCCGGCAAGCGGGTCGCCATCGCCCTGCCGCGCTCGGTGGAACAGGTCGTCGCCCTGGTCGCCGTCGTCGGCGCGGGCGGCGCCTACGTACCGCTGGACCTCGCCTACCCCGACGAGCGGCTGGAGTACGTCCTCGCCGACGCCGCCCCGCAGGTCGTCCTCGTCGACCCCGCCCACCGCGACCGCTTCGCCCGGCTCCTGGCCCGCGCCGGCTCGTCCGCCCGCCTCCTCGTCCCCGGCGAGGACCCGGACGGCGCCGCCGCCCCGCCCGCCCCGGTCGGCGAGGCCGGCCCGCGGGACCCCGCCTACGTCATCTACACCTCCGGCTCGACCGGCCGGCCCAAGGGCGTCGTCGTCCCGCACTCCAGCGTCGTGACCCTGCTGGAGCGGACCCGGCCCGCGATGGACTTCGGGCCCCGGGACGTATGGGTGCAGTTCCACTCCGCCTCCTTCGACTTCGCCGTCTGGGAGCTGTGGGGCGCCCTGCTGCACGGCGCCGAACTCCTCGTCCCCGAGTACGCGCTGACCCGCTCCCCGGTCGACTTCCACCGTCTGGTCCGCGACCGCGGCGTCACCGTCCTCAACCAGACGCCGTCCGCCTTCTACCAGTTCGCCGAGGCCGACCGGCTCGCCCCCGGCCCGGCCCGCGCCCTGCGCCGGATCATCTTCGGCGGGGAGCCGCTGGACCTGCGGCGGCTGGGCGGCTGGGTCGAACGGCACGGCACCCGCTCGCCCGAGCTGGTGAACATGTACGGCATCACCGAGACCACCGTCCACGTCACCCACCGCGTCCTCACCGACGAGGACTTCGCGCCGGGCTACGGGGCCAGCCCCATCGGCGGGCCCATCCCCGGCCTCGTCACCCACCTGCTCGACGAACGGCTGCGGCCGGTGCCGCCGGGCCGCGAAGGCGCCATCTACGTCGCCGGCGACCAGGTCGCCCTCGGCTACCTGGGCCGGCCCGGACTGACCGCGTCCCGGTTCGTCGCCGACCCCTTCGCCGGCGACGGCTCCCGCATGTACCACACGGGCGACCTCGCCCGCCGCACCCTCGACGGCGAGCTGGAGTTCACCCGCCGCGCCGACGACCAGGTGCAGCTCCACGGCTTCCGCGTCGAACTCGGCGAGGTGGAGACCGCGATCCGGCAGGTCGACGGCGTGGTCGACGCGGCCGTCGTGGTCGCCGGCAGCGGCGACCACCTCGTCGCGCACGTCGTCGGCCGCGTCCCCGGCGACCTCACCGACCGGCTCACCGCGAAGCTGCCCCGGCACATGGTGCCCGCCCGCGTCCTGGCCGCCGACGCCCTGCCGCTCACCGTCAACGGCAAACTCGACCGCAAGGCCCTCACCGAACGCACCGCCACCGCCGACGCGGCGGCCGACGCCGCCCGCGCCACCGCCGCCGAGCCGCCCGCCGCCCCCGGCGACGACGCCCTCGACGCCCTGGTCGGCGTCTTCGCCGCCGCGCTGCCCGACACCGAGGTCGGCCCCGGCACCGACTTCTTCGCCGCCGGCGGCGACAGCATCGTCGCCATCGGCCTCATCAACCGGGCCCGCGCCCTCGGCCTGCCCATCGCCCCCCGCGACGTCTTCCTGCACCGCACCCCGCGCGCCCTCGCCGCCCACCTCGCCCAGCGCACCCCGGCCCCCGCGCCCCAGATGTCCGCCCCCGCCGAGGACGGCCCCCTCGCCCCGACCCCCATCATCCTGCGCCTACGCGAACTCGGCGGCCCCCTCGCCCGCTTCGCCCAGGCCCGCACCGTCACCGCACCCGAGGGCACCGGCCTCGCCGACGTCCGGCGCGCGGCCGACGCCGTCCTCGCCGCCCACCCCGCGCTCCGGCTGCGGCTGGCCACCGACCACGGCGTGTGGACCCTGCGCACCGAACCGGCCGGCCCGGCCACCGTCGTCCGCGACGACACCGCCGACCCGCAGCGCGCCGCCGAGGAGGCCGCCGACCGGCTCGACCCCACCGCCGGACGGACCGCCGCCTTCACCTGGCTCCCGGCGAGCCGCACCCTCGTCGTCACCGTCCACCACCTCGCCGTCGACGCGGTCTCCTGGGTGATCCTCCTCGACGACCTCGCCGCCGCCCTCGACGGCGCCGCACCGCCCCCGGCCACCACCCCCTACGCCGCCTACGCCGCGGCCCTCGCCGACCCGGCCGGCCATCCCGTCGCCGACCTCGGGCACTGGATCACCACCCTCGCCGCCCCCGCCCCGCTGCCCCCGGCCCGCGGGCTGCGCGAGACCACCGTCGTCCTCGCGCCCACGACCAGCCACGACGTCACCCGCGCCGCGCCCGCCGCGCTCGGCCTCGACGTCACCGAACTGCTCTGCGGAGCCCTGCGCGCCGCCCTGACCCGCGTCCAGCCCGACCCCACCGACCTCGCCGTCGACCTGGAACGGCACGGCCGCGTCCCGGCCCGGCCCGACCACGACTACACCCGCACCGTCGGCTGGTTCACCGCCATCGCCCCCCTGCGCCTGACCGCGCACACCGATCCCCTCGCCGCCGCCCGCGAGGCCGCCGCCCGCATGCCCGACGAGCGGCGGCACATGGGCTACGGCCGCCTCAGGTACCTCGACCCGCAGACCGCGCCGCTGCTCACCGCCCGCCCCCAGGTGCTCCTCAACTACCTCGGCCGGGCCACCGAGGACCGCGCCCTGCACCTCACCGGCGACGGCCGGGGCAGCCCGTACGCCGTCGAGGTCAACGCCTGGACCGACGCCCGGACGGGAAGCCTGCACGCCTCCTTCACCCTCGCCGAGGGCGTCCCCGACGAGATCACCGACCACTGGCTGCGCGCCCTGGAACGGCTCGCCGAGGCCGCCGCGACCGCCGAGCGCACCGCACCGGTCACCCCACTCCAGCGGGGCCTGTACTTCCAGGCCCAGATGACCGGCCTGGCGGCGCCGTACGTCGCCCAGAGCTACTTCACCTTCGACCGGCGCCTGGACACCGACGCGCTCGCCGAGGCCGCGGCCCGGCTCATCGCCCGGCACCCGGTCGTCGGCGCCGGCTTCACCACCGACGACGACGGCAACCCGGTCCAGCTCCTGCGCGCCGGCCGCCGCGTCCCCGTGCACACCGTCGAACTCGCCACGGAGGCGGAGGTCGAGGAAGCGCGCGCCCGGGACCGGGCCACCGGCTTCGACCCGGACCGGCCGCCGCTGCTGCGGCTGACCGTGGTCCGCCGCCCCGACGGCCACGACGGACTCCTCCTCAGCTACCACCTGCTGCTGTGGGACGGCTGGTCCCGCGAGATCGTGCTGCGGGACCTCTTCGACGCCTACCGCGCCGTCCTCGACGGCCGGCCCCCGCTCCCGGAACCGGCCACGCCCGGTTTCGAGGAGTACGCGCGGGAGCTCGCCGCCCGCGACACCGGCGCCGCCGAGGAGTTCTGGGCCCGGCACCTGGCCGGGCTGCCCGGACCGACCCTGCTCGCCGGAGCGGCGCCCGCCCTCGACGACGGACCCCCGCACGCCCACGTCCGCACCCTCGACGCCGAGCGGTCCGACCGGCTGCGGGAGGCCGCCCGCGCCCACGGCGTCACCCTCAACACCCTCCTGACCGGCGCCTTCGGGCTGCTGCTGGCCGCCCGCACCGGACGCGCCGACGCCGTGTTCGGCGTCACCGTCTCCGGCCGCGAGGGCGAGGGCCTCTCCGGCATCGTCGGCGTCCTGCTCAACACCGTGCCCCAGTGGACCCGGGCCCGGCCCGACGCCACCCCCGGCGCCTACCTCGCGGCGGTCCAGGCCGCCCGCGTCGAGGCGATGGACCACGAACACCTCGGGCTCGGCGAGATCCAGCGGGCCGGCGGCCACGACACCCTCTTCGACAACCTGTTCGTGTACCAGAACTTCCTGGACCACGACGCGTTCGAGGCGATGAACACCCGGCACGGCATCACCTCGGTCACGGCCGACGACTCCACCCACTACCCCTTCACCTGGGTCGTCACCCCCGGCGAACGGCTCACCGTCAAGCTGGAGCACCGCGACGGCGACGACGCCGCGGCCCGCCGCCTCCTCGACGACTACCTCCGCGTCCTCGACGACCTGGCCCACCGGGACGGCCCCCTCGGCACCCTGCCCGGCCTCGCCCCCCGGCCCGAGCCCGCGCCGCGCACCGACTTCGGCACGGACACCGTCGTGGACCGCTTCGACCGGGCCGCCGACCGCTCCCCGGACCGCACCGCCCTCGTCGCCCACGGCGCCACGCTCACCTTCGCCGGACTGCGCGACCGCAGCCGGGAGCTGGCCGGGGTCCTCGCCGCGCGCGGCATCGGCCCCGAGACCACCGTCGGCCTCGCCGTCCCCCGCTCCCTCGACTCGATCGTGGCGCTCTTCGCCGTGCTGCGCGTCGGCGCCGCCTACGTACCGCTGGAACTCGACCACCCCGACGAGCGGATCGCCGCCATCGTCGACGACGCCCGCCCCGAGGTCGTCCTGACCGTCGCCGACGTGGCGCCCCGGCTGACCGGGGACCTCATCGCCCTGGACCGGCCGCTGCCCGGGGCCGAGCCGTACACGACCTTCGCCCCCGACGACCCGGACCGGCTGCGGCACCCCGCGTACACCATCTACACCTCCGGCTCGACGGGCCGGCCCAAGGGCGTCGTCACCGAGTACGCCGGGCTCACCAACATGCTCGTCAACCACCAGCGCCGGATCTTCGAACCGGTCCTCGCCGACCACGGCCACCGGGTCTTCCGGGTCGCGCACACCGTCTCGTTCGCCTTCGACATGTCCTGGGAGGAACTGCTGTGGCTGGCCGACGGCCACGAGGTGCACATCTGCGACGAGGAACTGCGCCGCGACGCGCCCCGGCTGGTGGCGTACTGCCGTGAACACGCCATCGACGTGATCAACGTGACCCCGACCTACGCCCAGCAACTCGTCGCCGAAGGGCTCCTCGACGACCCGGACCGGCGGCCGGCGCTCGTACTGCTCGGCGGCGAGGCCGTCCCCCCGGCGCTGTGGCGGCGGCTCGCCGAGACCGAGGGCACCTCCGGCTACAACCTGTACGGGCCCACCGAGTACACGATCAACACCCTCGGCGCCGGCACCTTCGAGTGCGCCGACCCGGTGGTGGGCGTGCCCATCGACAACACCGACGCCTATGTCCTCGACCCCTGGCTGCGGCCCCTGCCGGACGGCGTCCCCGGCGAGCTGTACGTGGCGGGCGCCGGCATCGCCCGGGGCTACCTCGGCCGCCCGGGGCAGACCGCCGACCGCTTCGTCGCCTCCCCCTTCGGCCCGCCCGGCGAGCGCGTGTACCGCACCGGCGACCTCGTCGTCCGCCGGCCCGACGGGCACCTGATGTACCTCGGCCGCACCGACCAGCAGGTCAAGATCCGCGGGCACCGGGTCGAACCCGGCGAGGTGGAGGCCGCGTTCACCGCGCACCCGGCGGTGCGCTTCGCCGCCGCCGTCGCCCAGCCCGACCCCGGCGCCGAGGGCACCCTCCGGCTCGCCGCGTACCTGGTGCTGGACGGCGCAGACCTCGCCACGGTCGCCGCCGAGGTCTGCGCGACCCTGCCCGACTTCCTGCGCCCGAGCCACTACGCCGAGGTCGACGCGATCCCGCTCACCGTCAACGGCAAGGCCGACACCTCGGCCCTGCCGCCGGCCCGGCCGCTCGGCGCGCTGTCCACCGAGGGCCAACGCGGACCGCGCACCCCCACCGAGACCCTGGTGTGCGAGTGTTTCGCCGAGGCACTGGACCTCGACGACGACGAGGTCAGCGCGGTCGGCGACTTCGTCGCCCTCGGCGGACACTCCATGCTGGCGGTACGGCTGACCGGCCTGCTCCGCCGCGAGTACGGACCCGTGATCACCATCCGCGACCTGCTGACCCTGCGAACCCCGGAAGCGATTGCCCGCCATCTCGATGACCACGCCTGACACCCAGCGCCCCCGCCAGGGGGCCGACATCCTGCGCACCGCGCTGCGCCGCAACATCGGAGCCATGGCCGGGGGCACGTTCCTCATGGGCCTGTACCAGGCGGGGGAGACCGCTTTCCCCATCGCCCTGGGCCTGATCGTGGAGCACACGATGCAGGACCGCAGCCCCCGCTCCCTCGGCCTGTCGATCGCCGCCCTGGCGGTGATCATCACGACGGTGTCGTACTCCTGGCGGTTCGGCATGCGCATCCTGCAGAAGGCCAACACGACCGAGGCGCACCGCTGGCGGGTGCGGGTCGCCTCCGGCGCCCTCCAGCCGGTGGCCCGGGACACCGGCCTCAAGTCCGGCGAGGTGCTGACCATCGCCACCGAGGACGCCGACCAGACCGCCGACATCATCGAGGTGGTGCCGCTGCTCATCAGCTCGCTCGTCGCGGTCGCGGTCGCCTCGGTCGCCCTCGGCCTGGCCAGCGTCCACCTGGGGCTGCTGGTCATCGTGGGCACCGTCGCCATCCTGTCGATCCTGAGCGTCATGTCCCGGCGCATCGGCGACAGCACCCGCGAGCAGCAGGCGCGGGTGGCCAGGGCGGGCGCCAAGGTCGCCGACCTCATCACCGGCCTGCGCCCGCTGCACGGCTTCGGCGGCAACCACGCCGCCTTCCGCTCCTACCGCCGGGTCAGCACGGAGGCGAAGCGGCAGGCGGTCACCGTCGCCGGGGTGAACGGGGTCTACGCGGGCACCGCGCTCGCCCTCAACGCCGCCCTGGCCGCCGCCGTCACCCTCACCGCGGGGTGGCTGGCCTTCCGCGGCGACATCACCATCGGCGAACTCGTCATGGCCGTCGGGCTCGCCCAGTTCATCATCGAACCGCTCAAGCTCTTCTCGGAGATGCCCAAGTACGTGATGACCGCGCGGGCCTCCGCCGACCGGATGGCGCTGGTGCTGGCCGCCCCGCCGGTCACCGTCCCCGGCACCGGCCGGCCCCGCGAGGGCGGGGACCTGGAGCTGGACCACGTCCGCCACGGCGCCCTGCGCGATCTGACGTTCCGGGTGCGCGCGGGCGAGTTCGTCGCCGTCGCCGCCTACCAGCCGCGCGCGGCGGCCGACCTCGCGGCGGTCCTCGCGCTGCACGTGCCGCCGGAGACGTACGGGGGAGTGGTGCGGGTCGGCGGGCACAAGCTGGCGGACCTGTCGGCGGAGGGGGTCCGCGAACACCTGCTCGTCAACCCGTACGACGGGGAGATCTTCGCGGGCACCCTGCGCTCCAACATCGACCCCTCGGGCACCAGCGGGTCGGTGGACGAGGCGGTCGAGGCGTCCCTGCTGACCGACGTCGTCGCCCTGCACCGGGCGGGGCTCGACCACGAGGTGCGCGACCGGGGCGCCAACCTCTCCGGCGGCCAGCGCCAGCGCCTCTCGCTGGCCCGCGCCCTCGCCGCCGACACCGACGTCCTCGTGCTGCACGATCCGACGACCGCCGTCGACGCGGTGACCGAACAACTGATCGCCCGGAACGTGGCCAAGCTGCGCCGGGGCCGCACCACCCTGGTCGTCACGGGCAGTCCGGCGCTCCTGGACACGGCCGACCGGGTCCTCGTCCTGGACGGGGGCGCCATCACCGCCGAGGACACCCACCGCAACCTGCTCGCCCGCGACGACGCCTACCGCCGCGCCGTGGCCCGGTAGGCGGCGTACGGGGCCGGGCCGCCGACCGCCGGGGCCGTGCGGCCGGTCAGCGGCCCGGGGCGCTCGGCGCGGCGAGGGCCCAGGCGACGTCCCGCAGCAGGGCCTGGCGCCACCCGGCCCGGTCGTGGTCCGACGCCGAGCGCGAGACCCGTACGACCGCGCCGGCCCGCTCGGCCAGCGTCTCGACCAGCTCGCAGTGCGGCAGCATCCGCCGCTCGTGCTCCCCGACGTCGAAGGCGATCCGCAGCCCGGCCAGGTCCGCGCCCCCGCGCAGCCGCTCGGCGAGGGCCCCGCCGAGCGGGCCGCCCAGCGGGTCCGCCGCCCGCTCGGCACCGGGCGCCCACCAGAACGAGCCCGACTGGCAGGCGACCCGCGTCACCAGCTCCGGGAACTCCAGGGCCGCGTAGAGGGCGCTCAGCCCGCCGAGGCTCTGCCCGGCGACGACGAGCCGGTCCGGGTCGGCGGGGACGCCGGACCCGGCCACCAGCGGCAGCAGTTCGTCCCGGACCGCCTCCCACAGCTCCGGCCGGGCCGCGAACTCGGCCTCGCGGTCCCGGGCCGGGAGGAAGACGAGGGTCACCGGCGGCATCTCGCCCGCGGCGTGGGCCGCGTCGAAGGCGGTCACCGCGGGATGCAGGTACAGCCAGTCGTCCCCGTCGAGCAGCAGCACCACCGGCCCGCCGCCGCCCACCGGATGGACCCGCACGGTACGCCGCCCGCCGAGCCGCCCGCCCGCCCAGCGCAGCCGGGTCCGGGGCAGCGGCAGCACGGCGTCCGGGCCGAGGTCCGGCCAGTGCGGCTGGGCCGGCGCGTCCGGGGTGGCGGCGACGGACCGGTCACCGCCGGCGCCCGCCGGGTTGAACGGGTCGGCGTGGCCCGCGTCCCGGGCCAGGAACCGGTAGGTCACCCGCAGTCGGGCCGGCAGCGGCACCCGCGCGTACCAGCAGTCCGTCTCCTCGAAGCGGCGCAGCGGCACCGGCCCCGACCAGCTCTCGAACTCCAGCGTCGCCGGGGAGCCCCGCCACAGGAACAGCGTCGTCCAGCCGCCCCCCTCGGCGGGCACCGACACGGGCCCCCGCACGGAGGCCCAGAACGCGTCGGTCCCCGGCGCACCGGACAGCCCGAACGCGGCGAACGCGGTTTCCCCCACCAGGCGCATGGACGTCTCCTCGCGGCACACGGCACACACGGACGGCCCACAGGTGAGGTGAGCCTCACCTCATCATGTCACCCCGGATGCACGGGGGTGAAGCCCGGCCCGCCGGGCGCCCGCCGGCGGGCCGGGCGCACGCCCCGGCTCCGGCCTCAGGCCGGATAGGCGTGCGTCTGCACCGCCTTGACGCTGCCCCACACCTTCGCGCCGGGGAACAGGTCCAGTTCGGCGGCGGCGGCCGTGGTGAGGTCGGCGGCGAGCGGGAGGTCCCCGGTCAGGTCGGCGCGGATGCGGTCGCCGTGGGTCTCCAGCCCGGCGACCTCGCACTGCCACAGGTTGCGGGCGCTGGACCCGGTCGGCCGCTCCCGGTGCAGGGTCACGGCGCTCGGCGGGAACGCCACGAAGACCGGTCCGGACAGCTCCTCGGTGATCGTGACGGACGGTCCCTCGTCCAGCCGTACCGTGTGCCCCTCGGCCCGGCCCCGGTAGAGGTTGAGGCCGACCAACTGGGCGATGTAGTCGGTGCGGGGGCGGCGCGCGATGTCCGCCGGCGCCCCCTCCTGCACCACCCGGCCGCCCTCCACCACGACCAGCCGGTCGGCCAGCACCATGGCGTCCAGCGGATCGTGGGTGACCAGCACCGCGACCGCCTCGAACCCGGCCAGGTGCCGCCGGAGCTGGGCCCGCACCTCCAGCCGGGTACGGGCGTCCAGCGCGGCCAGCGGCTCGTCCAGCAGGAGCAGCCGGGGCCGGGTGGCCAGCGCGCGGGCCAGCGCCACGCGCTGCGCCTGCCCGCCGGAGAGCCGGCGGGGCCGGGCGCCCGCGTGCGCGGCGAGGCCCATCCGGTCCAGCCACTCGGCGGCCCGCTCGCGGGCGTCCGCCTTGGCCAGCCCCTGGCAGCGCGGCCCGAAGGCCACGTTGTCGAGCGCGGTCAGGTGCGGGAAGAGCAGGTAGTCCTGGAAGACCACGCCGACCGGCCGGCCCTCGGGCGGGGTGCGGTCCAGCGGGGTGCCGTCCAGCCGCAGATGGCCGCCGTCGAGCGGCACCAGCCCGGCCAGGGCACGCAGGGCGGTGGTCTTGCCGGCGCCGTTGGGGCCGAGCAGGGCGACCACGTCGCCGGGCGCGGCGGTCAGCGCCACGTCGAGCCTGAAGGAGCCCCGGTCCACGACGAGCCGCGCGTCCAGGCCCGCCCCGGCCCCGGTCTCGCGGGCGGGGGATTCGGTACGGTCACGGGTCGTCATGAGGCGGTCATCCAGCGGTCGCGCAGGCCGGCGAGGACCGCGACGGACACGGTGAGCAGGACCAGGCTGAGGGCGATGGCGGCCTCGGGGTCGCTCTGCAGGGCGAGGTAGACCGCCAGGGGCATGGTCTGGGTGCGGCCGGGGAAGTTCCCGGCGAAGGTGATCGTCGCCCCGAACTCGCCCAGCGCCCGCGCCCAGGCCAGCACCGCGCCCGCCGCGATGCCGGGGGCGATCAGCGGCAGGGTGACCCGGCGGAACGCGGTGAACCGGGAGGCGCCGAGCGTCGCCGCGGCCTCCTCGAAGCGGCGGTCGGCGGCGCGCAGGGTGCCCTCGACGCTGATGACGAGGAAGGGCATCGCCACGAACGCCTCCGCGAGCACCACCCCGGCGGTGGTGAAGGGCAGGGTGACGCCGAACCAGGAGTCCAGCCACCGGCCCACGATGCCGTTGCGGCCCAGGGCCATCAGCAGGGCCACACCGCCGACCACCGGCGGCAGCACCAGCGGCAGTGTCACCAGCGCCCGCACCAGCCCCCGCCCGGGGAACTCCACCCGGGCCAGCACCCAGGCCAGCGGCACGCCGATGACCAGGCTCACCGCGGTCGCCGCCGTCGCGCAGATCAGGGAGAGCCGCAGCGCCTGCCACACCCCGGCGCTGGTGAGCTGCTCGGGCAGCCCGCTCCACGGCGCCCGCACCAGCAGCGCGAGCAACGGCACGAGCAGGAAGGCCAGTCCGAGCAGCGCGGGCAGCAGCAACGGCAGCGGCACGCCCCGGCCGCCCACCGCCCACGTCCCCGCGCGCGGGGAGCGCTTGCGGGGAGCGGGCGGGGCGGCCGTCCGTTCCTCGGGGGTCACGGCGTGAGGAACCCGGCCTCGGAGAGGACCTTGCGGCCGGTGTCGGAGCGGACCAGCGCGATGAACGCCTTCGCGGCGGCGGCGTTGGGCGCGTCCTTGAGCAGGGCGATCGGATAGTCGTTGACGGCCTCGGCGGCCTCGGGGAACTCCACGCCCTCCACCTTGTCACCGGCCGCGTGCACGTCGGTCTTGTAGACCAGCGAGGCGTCGGCCTCCTTCAGCTCGACCTTGGTGAGGGCGCCCTTGACGTCCTGCTCGTAGGAGACCGGGGTCACCTTCAGGCCGGTCGCGTCCAGGACCTTCTGGGTGGCGGCGCCGCACGGCACCTCCTTGTCGCACAGGACGACCTTCAGGTCCGGCCCGGCGAGGTCCTTGAGGGAGGCGATCTTGTCCGGGTTGCCGGGCAGGGTGGCGATCTCCAGTTGGTTGCGGACGAAGGTGACGGGCTCCCCGGAGGCGGCCCCCTCGTCCGTGACCAGCTTCATCGTCTTGGTGCTGGCGGCGGCGAACACGTCCGCCGGGGCACCGCTGTTGATGCCGGCGGCGAGGCTGTCGCTGCCGCCGAAGTTGAAGGTGACCTTGGTGCCGGGGTGCGCCTTCTCGAACTCCTCGCCGAGCGTCGTGAAGCTCTCGGTGAGGGAGGCGGCGGCGAAGACGGTGACCGTCCCGGAGAGCTGCCCGGCGGAGGCGGAGCCGGAACCGGAGGAGGCCGGGTCGGCGGCGGAGGAGTCACCCGAGGACGAACAGGCGCTCAGGGTCAGCAGTGCGGCGGCGCCCACGCCGGCCATCCGCGTCATCCGGCGGGTCCTGCGCACGGTTCGGGTCATCACGGTTCACTCCCTCGGGTCCTGACGGACACACATCCACGGTCGCGCGCCGGCCGCGGCCGGCCGGATCGCCGCGGCGACCGGCGGGACCGGAGGCCCGTGCACGCGCTGATGATAATGCCGCAGATACCAGGGGAAAGACACCGGTCACCTCGCATGAGCCCGATCTGTGACCGGTAGCCTTGGCAGGTGCGTTTGCACTACGGACCGCTGGGTACGGTCCCCCGGGAGGTGATAGCCGTGAGCCGGTCACCCACGGCCGCCGATGCGCCGGCCGAGGTCGTCCTCACCGGCGACCTGCGCCGCCCGGCCCGCCTGACCGTCGCCGCGCTGCTCTCCTGGCCGCAGCACGGGGCCCGGGTCACCTTCGAGTGCGCCGGCTCCGGCATCCGCCGGCACCGGTTCACCGGACCCCGCCTGCACGACGTGCTCACCGCCGCGGACCCCGTCTTCGACCCCACCCGCCGCAAGGACCGGCTCCGCTTCCTGATCGCCGTGCGCGGCGCCGACGGCCACCACGCCCTGCTCTCCTGGGCGGAGATCGACCCCGACTTCGGCCGGGCCCCCGTCCTGCTCGCCGTCAGCCTCGACGGCACCCCGCTCGACGGCACCGGCCCCCAACTGGTCCTGCCCCAGGACCGCTGCGGCGCCCGGTACGTCAGCGGCATCGAGGCGATCCGGGTGGACGGCGGCTACGCGGCCTGGCACTGACGTCACGGACCTGAGGGCACCAAGCCCACGGCGAGGAGGAGCGAGCGGTGAGATCGGACCCTGCGGCGGACGTACTCGTCCTCGAACACGGGCCGCGCGAGGCTCCGTACGCCGTCTCCGCGGCGCTGGAGTCGGCCGGGCTGAGGCCGCGCCGCTGCCGTGCCTGGGCGGGGGACCCGGTCCCGGACACTCCGGCGGACCTGGCCGCGCTGATCCTGACCGGCGCCCCCGAGACCGGCGCGCGTACCGGCGAACAGGCCCTGCTGGAAGCCGCGCTGGCGGCCGAGGTGCCGGTGCTCGCCGTGCACCGCGGCGCCCGGCTGCTGGCGGAGGCCGCCCGCGCGCGGGGGAGCGCGCCCCCGGCACCGGCCGCCGCGGGGGAGCGGCCGGACCGGGCCCGGTACCCCGATGTGGACGAGGTACGGATGTCCCTGGGCGCCCGTACCGACCCGCTCCTCGCCGGTCTGCCCGCCCTGGTGCGCGTCCCGCACCACCGCCGGCACGGCGCCCTCGCGCTCCCGCCGGGCGCCGCGCTGCTCGCCTCCTGCGACCGGCACCCCGTGGTGGCCTACCGGGTCGGCGGCTCGGCCTGGGGCCTGCTCTTCCCCCTCGGCGCACCGGGGCGGGCCGACGGCGTGCCGGCCCGCTTCGCCGCCCTCGTCGCGGAGCGCGCCGAACGCACCGCGACCCGCACCTTCTTCACCCCGCGCGCCGACGCCTGGGAGCGGCGCTTCGCCTCCGACGCCCCCGTCTACGCCGCCGCCGTCGCCCGTATGGGACTGCGCCCCGGCCGCCGCGCGCTGGACGTGGGCTGCGGCACCGGCCGCGCCCTGCCCGCCCTGCGCGCCCAGGTCGGCGCCCAGGGAGTCGTGCTGGGCGTCGACCTGACCGCGGCGATGCTCACCACCGCCGCCCGGGAGGGCCGCCGCGCCCACGCCGGGCTGCTCCTCGCGGACGCCGGCAGGCTGCCGCTGCCGTCCGGCGCGGTGGACGGCGTGTTCAGCGCGGGCCTCGTCGACCACGTGCCCGACCCGGCGGCGGCGCTCGGGGAGTGGGCCCGGGTGACCGCGCCCGGCGGCGTCCTGCTGCTCTTCCACCCCTCCGGCCGCGCCGAACGCGCCGCCCGCCACGGCCGGTCCCTCGACCCCGGAGACCTCCTCGCCGAGGCCAACCTGTGGCCCGCGCTGCGGGCGGCCGGCTGGCTCCCGGACCACCACGAGGACGCCCCGCACCACTTCCTGGCCCGCGCGATCCGCCCCGGCCCCTGAGCCCCGGCCGCGCTCAGGCGCGGTCGATGTGCACGTTGGTCGACTTCACCCGGGCGGTGGCCTCCATGCCGACCTCCAGCCCCAGTTCCTCCACGGCCTCCCGGGTCAGCAGCGACACCAGCCGGTGCGGGCCCGCCTGGATCTCCACCTGGGCGGCGACGTCCCCGAGCTTGACCGCCGTGACGATGCCGGGGAACGCGTTGCGCACCGACGTGAACGACGCCTCCTCCTCGGCCCCGCCGCCCTTGGCCAGCTCCACCGAGAACGCGGCCAGGTCCCGCCCGTCGATGAGACGGCGCCCGCCCTGGTCCCGGTGGGTCGCCACCCGCCCGGCGTCCGCCCACCGGCGCGCGGTGTCGGGACTCACGCCGAGAAGCCGGGCGGCCTGGCCGATCGTGTACGACTGCATGCCCGCCAAGATAGGCGATCCCCGTCCCCACCCCGACGCCACGGGCCGTGCCCGCCAGGTGGAGGAGTGGGCGGCGTGGTCCTCGGGCCGGGGGCGGGGGCGTGGGTAGCCTCCGCCGCATGGCGGTGGACAGCAGGACCGAGGAGCCGCCGCGCCGGGCGCCGGCGCGGCAGCGGACGGGGCGCACGCTCGGGCGGGCCCTGGTGCGGTGGACGTCGACGACCGATCACAAGGTGATCGGCAACCTCTACATGACGACGTCCTTCGGCTTCTTCCTCGCCGGCGGCGTCCTCGCCCTGCTGATGCGCGCCGAACTGCTCCGTCCCGGGCTCCAGTTGTTCACCCCGTACCAGTACAACCAGCTCTTCACCGTGCACGGCACCATCATGATGCTGCTGTTCGCCACCCCGCTCTTCGCCGGCTTCTCCAACGCGATCATGCCGTTGCAGATCGGCGCCCCCGACGTGGCCTTCCCCCGGCTGAACGCCCTGTCGTACTGGCTGTACCTCTTCGGCGGGCTGATGGTCGTGTCCGGGTTCCTGACGCCCGGGGGAGCGGCGGCCTTCGGCTGGTTCGCCTACGCCCCGCTGAACAGCGCCGTCTTCAGCCCGGGGCCCGGCGGCGACCTGTGGACCATGGGGCTGGTGGTGGCGGGCCTGTCGACCACGCTCGGCGCGGTCAACTTCATCACCACCATCCTGTGCCTGCGCGCCCCCGGCATGACCATGTTCCGGATGCCGATCTTCACCTGGAACGTGCTGTTCACCTCGATCCTCGTGCTGCCCGCCTTCCCGGTGCTCACCGCGCTGCTGCTGGCGCTGGAGGCCGACCGCAAGTTCGGCGCGCACATCCTCGACCCGGCCAACGGCGGGGCCCTGCTGTGGCAGCACCTCTTCTGGTTCTTCGGCCATCCCGAGGTGTACATCGTCGCGCTGCCGTTCTTCGGCATCGTCTCCGAGATCATCCCGGTCTTCAGCCGCAAACCGATCTTCGGCTACGTCAGCCTGGTCGGCGCCACCATCGCCATCACCATGCTCTCCGCGGTGGTCTGGGCCCACCACATGTTCGCCACCGGCGCGGTGCTGCTGCCGTTCTTCTCGATGACGTCGTTCCTCATCGCCGTGCCGACCGGGGTGAAGTTCTTCAACTGGATCGGCACCATGCTGCACGGCTCGCTCTCCTTCGAGACGCCCATGCTCTGGTCCTGCGGCTTCCTGGTGACCTTCCTGCTCGGCGGCATGAGCGGCGTCCTCATCGCCTCGCCGCCGCTCGACTTCCACCTGACGGACTCGTACTTCATCGTCGCGCACCTGCACTACGTGCTCTTCGGCACGGTCGTCTTCGCCATGTTCGGCGGCTTCTACTTCTGGTGGCCCAAGTTCACCGGCAAGATGCTCGGCGAACGCCTCGGGAAGATCCACTTCTGGACGCTGTTCGCCGGCTTCCAGACCACCTTCCTCGTGCAGCACTGGCTCGGCGAGGGCGGCATGCCCCGCCGGTACGCCGACTACCTGCCCACGGACGGCTTCACCGCCCTGAACACCGTCAGCTCCGCCGGGGCCTTCCTCCTCGGCGCCTCCACCCTGCCCTTCCTCTACAACGTGTGGCACACCCACCAGTACGGCCGGCGGGTGGAGCGCGACGACCCCTGGGGGTACGGCCGCTCCCTCGAATGGGCCACGCCCTGCCCGCCCCCGCGCCACAACTTCACCTCGCTGCCCCGCATCCGCTCCGAGTCCCCGGCCTTCGACCTCCACCACCCCGCCGTCCGCCGGACCGACCGGAGGCAGGAACAGTGAAGACCGAATCCCGCCTGTTCGCCGGGGTCGCCGCCTTCTTCGCCGCCACCGCGATCGGCTACGGCTGGTTCTCCGCCGAGCCCGCCGGCACCGTCGCCCTCGCGCTCGCCTGCCTGATGGCCTCTCTGGTCTCCTTCTTCCTGCGGGTGCAGCACCAGAAGCGGGGACCGCGCGCGCAGGACCGGGGCGACGCCGAGGTCGCCGACGCCGTGGGCCCGCTGGAATTCTTCCCGCCGCACAGCCCCTGGCCCATCACCGTCGCCCTGGGCGCCATCGTCCTGGCGAACGGCATCGTCTTCGGCCTCTGGCTCGTCCTGATGGGCTTCGGCCTGCTCGCGTTCGCCGTCTGCGGACTGGTCTTCCAGTACGCGCGCCGGGGCGCTCAGCGCTCGGGACCGGCCGCCGGCACGTCGTCCGGCGCCGCGTCCCCCGGGGCCGCCGCCGGGTCCGCCGATTCCCCCACGTCCACCCGGTCCCCGTGATACCACTCGCTCAGCGTCGCCCGTAACCGTCCCACCCGCGGTGACTCCTCCCCGGCCGCGGCGGCGGGGGCGAGCGGCAGCGGCTCCCGGCGCGAGCGCAGCACGTGCCGCTCCTCGGCCTCCAGCGGCGTGCTGTCCTCCACGTAGCCGCCGGTCAGCGTCTGCCGCAGTTCGCCGGTCTCCTCACCGTGTTCCAGCCGCTCCCGCTCGTGCTCCTGCAAGGCGAGGCAGACCCGCTTGGTCACCATGAGGGCGAGCGGCGGCAGCACCACCAGACAGACCCGGAACACCCACGTCAGCAGGTTCAGCGAGAGGTCGAAGGTGCGGGCGAGGATGTCGTTGCCGCCGGCCGCGGTGAGCACCGCGTAGAAGCAGATCGCGGCCACGCCCAGCCCGGTCCGCACCGGCACGTCCCGGGGCCGGTCGCACAGGTGGTGCTCCTGCCGGTCACCCGTCACCCACCGCTCGAAGAACGGGTACGCGTAGAGCACCGTGAACAGCGCCCCCGGCAGCAGCACCGCCGGGACCAGCACGTTCCACATCAGGGTGTGCCCCGCCAGCGACGTCTCGAAGGGCGGCATCAGCCGCAGCGCGCCCTCCAGGAAGCCGACGTACCAGTCCGGCTGCGAACCCGCGGAGACGGTGTCGGGCCGGTAGGGGCCGTAGACCCAGATCGGGTTGATCTGGGCCAGCGCCGCGATCACCGTGAGGACCCCGAACACCATGAAGAACAGGCCCGTCGAGCCCGCCGCGAACTGCGGGAACAGCGGCTTGCCCACGACGTTGTGCCGGGTGCGGCCCCGCCCCGCCCACTGGGTGTGCTTCAGGTAGAAGACGAGGATCAGATGGACGGTGACCAGCGCCAGCAGCAGGCCGGGGATGAGCAGGATGTGCAGCGAGTACAGCCGGGGGACCAGATCGTGCCCCGGGTACTGCCCGCCGAACACGAACATGCTGACGTACGTCCCCACGACGGGGATCGAGAGCATGATGCCCTGCGCGATGCGCAGCCCCGTCCCGGAGAGCAGGTCGTCGGGGAGCGAGTACCCGGCGAACCCCTCGGCGAGCGCCAGCAGGAACAGCGTCACGCCGATCATCCAGTTGACCTCACGCGGCCGGCGGAACGCCCCGGTGAAGAAGACCCGCAGCAGATGCACCCCGATGGCGGACAGGAACACCAGCGCCGCCCAGTGGTGCACCTGACGGATCAGCAGCCCGCCGCGCACGTCGAAACTGATGTCCACCGTCGACCGGTACGCCTCCGACATGGTCACCCCGACCAGCGGCTGGTACGAGCCGTCGTAGACCACGTCCGTCATCGACGGGTGGAAGAACAGGGTGAGCCACACGCCGGTCAGCAGCAGGACGACGAAGCTGTACAGGGCGATCTCGCCCAGCAGGAAGGACCAGTGCTCGGGGAACGCCTTGCGCAGCAGCACCCCGCCCTCGGACACGGGGAGACGGCCGTCGGCCCAGGTGACGGTGTGTTCGGCCGTGCGGCGGGCCCGCGCGCCGGCGCGGGCCCTTCTCCTCTTCAAGACCACGGCGCATGGGTTCCCGCACCCCACCGCAGGAAACTACGCCCCCACCCCGGCTGGAGTACCCGGCCCCCGCCTCTGGTCCCCCTTCCGGACCCGCCCCGTGGTCAGTGCCCGCCCGGACCGCCGCTGCCGAAGGAGCCGCTGCTTCCCTCGTCCCAGCGGCGCCGGTCCTGCCCGGGGGCGGTGCGGCTGCCCTGGTGCCGCAGTTCGTGCGGCAGCGTCCGGTCGTCGTCGCGGGGCATCTCGTCGGGCTCCCGCTGCTCCCGGACCTCCCCGACCGGCCCCTCCTCGGGCAGCCTCGGCTGCTCCCCGGACGTCGGCGGGGGCGGCTCGCGCCGCTTGAGGCGGACACCGTACGCGAAGGCCCCGATCAGCACCGCCACCACCACGACGGCCGCCACCACCAGTGCCACGCTCGCCGCGCCGGACCCCGCCGCCGACTCCATCCATGCGTCGTCCATGGAGCGCGGGTACCCTCCGCGACCGCCGCCAACCCGTACCCCGGCCGGAGGCGGACCGCGCCCCGGGGCCGGGTTTGGCGGCGTACCTCGCGGCAACCCGCCGGGTGTGACCCCGCCAACTTCCCAGCAGGAACTCTTCCGTTTCCTGGAGGACCGGTTCGCCTGCGCCCAGGCGTGCGGCGAGTGCGCCAGGAACACCGCGCTGCGGGCCGGCCTCGTGGACCCGGACGGGACGGAGAGCCGGGACCACGCGCGCCGCCAGGGCATCACGTGCGCCGAGGTGTGCGACGCCACGTGCCGGATGCTGTCCGACCAGAACCAGGTGGACGAGGACGTGCTCCGCGCCCAGCTCGACTGGTGCGTGAGCGTCTGCCTGGAGAGCGCGCACGTCTTCGACGCCCACGCGGGTGCCGAGGACAGCGCGCGCTCCTGCCGTGACTGCGCCCGCGCCTGCGGCACCTTCCTGGCCACCCTGCGCTGAGCGGGCCCCGGCGCCGCGCCCTGGCCCGGGGGAGCGTCCCCGTGTTACCAAGGGCCATGACCGCACCGCGGGTATCGCGCAGCCATGACGTCGTCGTCGTCGGAGGCGGGCACAACGGGCTCGTCGCCGCCGCCTATCTGGCCCGCGCCGGACGCAGCGTCCTGGTGCTGGAGCGGCTGGACCACACCGGGGGCGCGGCCGTGTCCACCCGGCCCTTCCCCGGCGTCGACGCCCGCCTCTCCCGCTACTCGTACCTGGTCAGCCTCCTGCCCCGGAAGATCCTGCGCGATCTGGAGCTGGACGTCCGGCTGCGCGCCCGCGCCGTCTCCTCGTACACGCCCGTCGAACGGGACGGACGGCCGGCCGGACTGCTGGTCGGCGGCGACGAGGGGCGCACCCGGGAGTCCTTCGCCCGGCTCACCGGATCGGACCGCGAGTACGGGGCGTGGCGGCGCTTCCACGCCATGACCGGCCAGGTCGCCCGGTCCGTCTTCCCGACCCTCACCGAGCCCCTGCCCACCCGCGCGGAACTGCGCCGCAGGGTCGGCGACGAGGACGCCTGGCGCACCCTGTTCGAGGAGCCGCTCGGGGTGGCGATCGAGGAGCGCTTCGCCGACGACCTGGTGCGCGGCGTCGTCCTCACCGACGGGCTGATCGGCACCTTCGCCGACGCCCACGACCCCGGCCTGCGGCAGAACCGCTGCTTCCTCTACCACGTCATCGGCGGCGGCACCGGCGCCTGGGACGTGCCCGTGGGCGGCATGGGCGCCGTCACCGACGCCCTGGCCGGCGCGGCCCGTTCCGCGGGCGCCGTGCTCGCCACCGGCCACGAGGCGGTCCGTATCGACACCGACGGGCACACCGCCGAGGTCACCTTCCGCTCGGAGGCCGGCGAGCGGGTCGCCGCCGCCCGGCACGTCCTGGTCAACGCCTCCCCGCACGAACTGGCCGCCCTCACCGGCGCCGCACCGCCCCCGCCCGCCGAGGGCGCCCAGCTCAAGGTGAACATGGTGCTGACGCGGCTCCCGGCCCTGCGCGACCCCGGCACCGACCCGCGCGAGGCGTTCGCCGGCACCTTCCACATCGCCGAGGGGTACGGACAGCTCGCCGCCGCCCACGCCGAGGCGTCGGCCGGCCGGCCGCCCACCGCCCCGCCGAGCGAGATCTACTGCCACTCGCTCACCGACCCCGGCATCCTCGGCCCCGGCGCCCGGGGACTGCACACCCTCACCCTCTTCGGACTGCACACCCCCGCCCGGCTCTTCGCCCACGACCACGACAGGGTCCGCGAGGAACTGCTCGCCGCCACCCTCGCCCAGCTCGACGCCCACCTCGCCGAGCCCCTCGCCGACTGCCTGGCCACCGACGCCGACGGCCGCCCGTGCATCGAGGCCCGCTCCCCGCTGGACCTCGAACGCGATCTGCGGCTGCCCGGCGGCAACATCTTCCACCGCGACCTGTCCTGGCCCCACGCCCAGGACGGCACCGGCCGCTGGGGCGTGGAGACCCCCCACCCGAACGTGCTGCTCTGCGGGGCGGGCGCGGTGCGCGGGGGAGGGGTGAGCGGCATCCCCGGCCACAACGCGGCGATGGCCGTCCTGGAGGCGGACCGGGGATGACCCCGGCCCCAAGCCTCGGCAGGCCGCGCCGCGGGAACGTCGGCCCCCGCCCCGCCCCGCGTACATCCCTTGACCCCGGCCCCGCGGCCACCGAAGATCGGCAGGCATGACGCACGGACACCGCAGCACGGTCGACGGGGTGCTCCGGCGCAGCGCCCGCCGCACCCCGGCCCGCGTCGCGATCGAGTACCGCGACCGCTCCTGGACCTACGAGGAACTCGACGCCGCCGTCTCCCGCGCGGCGACCGTCCTGCGCGAGCGGGGCCTGTCCCCCGGGGACCGCGTCGCCGCCTACGGCCACAACTCCGACGCCTACCTCATCGCCTTCCTCGCCTGCGCCCGCGCCGGTCTCGTCCACGTCCCGGTCAACCAGAACCTGACCGGCGACGACCTCGCCCACATCCTCGGCCAGTCCGGCAGCGCCCTCGTCCTCACCGACCCCGCCCTCGCCGGACGCCTCCCCGCCGGCGTCCCCGCCCTGGCGCTGCGCGACGCCGACGACTCGCTGCTCGCCCGGCAGGCCGGCGCCGCCGCCCACGACGGCCCCGAACCGGGCGGCGAGGACCTGGTGCAACTGCTGTACACCTCCGGCACCACCGCCCTGCCCAAGGGCGCGATGATGACCCACCGCGCCCTGGTCCACGAGTACCTGAGCGCCATCACCGCCCTCGACCTGAGCGCCGGCGACCGCCCCGCCCACGCGCTGCCCCTGTACCACTCGGCACAGACCCACGTCTTCCTGCTGCCCTACCTCGCGGTCGGCGCGACGGGCGTCATCCTCGACGCGCCCGACGGCGACGTGCTCTTCGACCTGATCGAGGCCGGCCGGGTGGACAGCCTCTTCGCTCCGCCCACCGTGTGGATCGGCCTGGCCAACCGCCCCGACTTCGAGAGCCGCGACCTCACCGGCCTGCGCAAGGCGTACTACGGGGCGTCCGTCATGCCCGTCCCGGTGCTGGAGCGGCTGCGCGCCCGCCTGCCGGAGCTGGCCTTCTACAACTGTTTCGGCCAGAGCGAGATCGGCCCGCTGGCCACCGTCCTCGGACCCGACGAGCACGAGGGCCGCATGGACTCCTGCGGCCGGCCCGTCCTCTTCGTCGACGCCCGCGTGGTCGACGAGGAGGGCGCGGACGTGCCCGACGGCACCCCCGGCGAAATCGTCTACCGCTCCCCGCAGTTGTGCGAGGGCTACTGGGACCGCCCCGAGGAGACCGCCGAGGCGTTCCGCGACGGCTGGTTCCACTCCGGCGACCTCGCCGTGCGGGACGCGGACGGCTACCTCACCATCGTCGACCGGGTGAAGGACGTCATCAACTCCGGCGGCGTCCTGGTCGCCTCCCGCCACGTCGAGGACGTCCTCTACACCCACGAGGCGGTCGCCGAGGCCGCCGTCGTCGGACTGCCCGACGAACGGTGGATCGAGGCGGTCACCGCCGTCGTCGTGCCGCGCGGCGAGGTCACCGAGGAGGAGCTGATCGCCCACGTCCGCGGCCGGCTCGCCGCCTTCCAGACGCCCAAGCGGGTGCTGTTCGCCGAGGCCCTGCCCCGCAACGCCAGCGGCAAGATCCTCAAACGCGAGCTGCGGGACCGCCTGGCCGCCCCCTGAGCCGCGCCGCCCGCCGGGGTGCCCGCCGGCCGCGAGAACGCCACCCGCCCGTGGCCTGTTCGGCACCCCGGCCCGGTCGCTAGGCTGACCGCGCCGAACCACTCGGGAGGAGCACGGACGTGGCCGAGAGCACCACCCAGCACCATCCCCGCGCCGGCTGGGACAAGCCGGACCTGGACCTCAGCGACGCCCAGTGGCGGCCCGGCAGCCGCGGCCACGGGGACGTCCAGATCGCCTTCGTCGAGGGCTTCGTCGCCCTGCGCAACGGCGGCAGCCCGCACAGCCCGTCCCTGATCTTCACCCCGGACGAGTGGGGCGCCTTCGTCTCCGGCGCGCGCGAGGGCGACTTCGACCTCACCTGAGGGCGGCCCGCCCATCCGGGGGTGTCACCCCGGAGTCTCCGGACACGTGATCTTCGGCACCCTCCGAGGACGTCCGTATCCGAGCGGGGGCGGCCCCGGACGGGGGATGATGAACGGAAGAACATACTCCGGAGGTGAGGACCCCATGAGCACCCTGCCGGTCATCGCGGCGGTCGACGGTTCGCACGACAGCCTGCGCGCCCTGGACTGGGCCGTGGACACCGCCCTGCTGCGCAAGGCGCCGCTCCGGGTGGTGCACGTGCGCCAGTACGCGGCCTGGCCGCAGGCCGACGTCCTGGTGGCCGGTCCGCCGGACACCGGAGAGGACCCGGTGCTCGACGAGGCCCGCCACCACCTCGCCCAGCGCGCCGGGCTCCCCCCGATGGAGTACATCGCCCTGGAGGGCGTCCCGGGCGGCGTCCTGCCGGAACTGGGCGCCGACGCGCAACTGCTGGTCCTCGGCTCCCGGGGACGCGGCGGCTTCACCAGCCTCCTGCTCGGCTCCAACGGCCTGGCCTCGGCCCGCGACGCCGTCTGCCCGGTCGTCGTGGTGCCCCGCCCCGGCCGCGAGGTGCACGGCGAGGCCCCCGCCCAGCAGGGCCCCCGGGTGGTCGTCGGCCTCAATGTCGACAGCCCCGACGAGGCCACCCTCGCCTTCGCCTTCGAGGAGGCCGCCCGGCGCGGCGCCCGCCTCCAGGTCGTCGCCGCCTACCCCTGGCCGGTGCAGAGCTGGGCCGCGGCCGGACAGATCGTCGCCCCGGCCATCGACGAGGCGTCCATCGCGAGCGAGACCCGCACGCTGGCCGAGCAACTCCTCGCCCCGCACCGGGGACGCAACCCCGAGGTGCGCGCCGAGGCGTTCCCCGTGCCCGGCGACGCGGCCGGTCACCTCGTCGCGGCATCCCGCGACGCCGACCTGGTCGTCGTCGGCCGGCACCGGCGGCGCCTGCTGGCCCCCGCCCGCATGATGGGCTCGGTCACCCACGCCGTCCTGCTGCACGCCGCGGCCCCGATCGCGGTCGTGCCGCCCACCCCCGCCGAGGAGTGACGCGGCCGGCCCGCCGGGACTCCCGGCGGGCGCCTCGGGGTCCCACGGGGGCGCCTCGGGGGCGCCTCGGGGGGCGCGGAAGACGTCCGCCGAGTGCGCCGCCCGCACGCCGCGCGCCGGGCCCGGCCACGTACCATGGCGGCATGTCGTTCCTCCGCCGCCGCAGCGCCACCCCCGCCGGGCCCGACTTCGACGTACTGGCCATGGACCCGGGTGACTGGCCCGGGAATCTCGGCGCCGGCCTGCTGCCGGCGCCCGACGGGAGCTGCCAGGGCGTCTTCCTGCGCTACGACCTGTTCGGCGGGCGCGGGCCCGCGATGATCATCGGCAATCTGCCGCAGGGATCACCGGCCCGCGACCTCCCCGAGGGGGAGATCCCGTTCGAGGTCGGCCAGCTCCTGCTGGCACTGGAGAACGACGACGAGGTGAGCGTCGTCGGCTCCGAGGACGTGCCGGTCATGCAGGGCGACAACCTGCTCATCGTGCGCCGGCTCAAGCTCTCCGAGAGCCGCGTCTCCTGCGTGCAGTTCGACCGCAGCGACGACGTCCTGGTGACCATCGCCGCCTGGGACCGCCCCATCACCGACGACCTGTACGCCCTGCTGAAACCGCTCCCGCCGGAGCTGTTCCAGCAGGGCTGAGCCACCGTCCTCAGGCGCCGCCGCCCACGAGACGCACGTCGGCGGCGCGCACGTAGGCGATCCGGTGGCCGAACTGGATCTCGTAGTAGAGGTCCTTCCCGGTCACCACCCGGTGGGAGGCCGGGTCGAACGTGGGGGCCCAGAAGTACTCGCCCGGCACCTTGTCCCCGGCCACGTACCGCTGGCCCCGGGGCAGGGTGTACGGCAGCGGGGTGATCTCCTGCACCGGCACCCCCGCCGGATAGGCCGCCGCCTCCGGGTAGGCCCGCCCGTACACCGGGACGCTCTCCAGGCCCTCGCGCGGCGTCACCGTGCGGCCGGTGCCCGGCACGGCCGCCGGACGCGACGACGGATCGCGGAACCACGCCTTCTGCCCGAGGTACCAGATGGCCGTCCACTCCCGCCACCGGTCGGCCACCGCGAACCGCTGGCCGGTGGAGACGCGGGACGACAGGTCGTTCACGCCGGTGGTGGGGGCGCCGCCCAGGCCGACGTCCTCGATCAGCGGCGACGACGCGTCGTGGTCCGAGTGGAGCCGCACCGCGCTCGAACCGTGCGGCGCGCACGCCTCGCCGGCCGTCTCGCAGCCCGTGTACTCCGGGCGGTTGGCGGCGTAGTCGGGACGGATCGTGACCACGCCGGACCCCTTCGGGCCGGTGGCCTCGAAGGGCCGGCCCAGCAGCCGGAAGTAGTGCCGCCAGTCCCAGTAGGGGCCCGGGTCGGTGTGCATGCCGGGGACGGTGGCGGGGGTCGGGCCCGGCACGTTGTCGTGGCCGAGGATGTGCTGCCGGTCCAGCGGGATGCCGTACCGCCCGGCCAGATAGGCCACCAGTCGCGCGGAGGAACGGTACATCGCCTCCGTGTACCAGGAGTCCGGCTCCGCGAGGAAGCCCTCGTGCTCCAGGCCGATCGAGTTCGCGTTGACGTACCAGTTGCCCGCGTGCCAGGCCACGTCCTTCGCCTTGACGTGCTGGGCGATGTGGCCGTCGGTGGAGCGCAGCGTGTAGTTCCAGGAGACGTACGCCGGGTCCCGCACCATGTTCAGGACGCCGTCCCAGGTGCCCTCGGTGTCGTGCACGACGATGTACCGGATGCGCTGCGAGGCGGGCCGGTCGCCCAGGTCGTGGTTGCCGTAGTCGTCGTCGCCCAGTTCCTCGTACGGTGCCGGGACCCACTCGCACGAGACCGACCTCGGGCATTCGGTGCCGGCCCGGGAGGCCGTGCGCAGCCCCACCCGGGCGAGCTGCGCCGTGTCGGGGGCGAGCGCGGGCCGGGCCGGCAGGGTGACGCGCTGGCCGGCGTCGGTGGTGCGCCGCTCCCCGGCACGGATCACGGCGTACACCTCGTCGGCGTAGGCGGCGGCCGAGGCGGTGTCGTCCGCGCCGGAGAACCGGGCCACCGCCCCGTACCAGTCGGCCGGGTCCTCGCTCGGCTCCCGGCCCAGTTCGCGCTGGGCGGCGGCGAGCAGCGCCGCGCCGCCGGCCACGTTGGCGGCCGGGTCGGTGCGCAGTTCGGCCGGGTCCCGGCCGGTCAGTCCGGCCGCCCTCGGCAGGGTGGTCAGCCGGGCGGGCAGGTCGGCCGGGAGCGGTACGGCCCCGGGCCGCGGCCGGGGGCGGGCGTCGTCGCCGCGCGGGTCCTCGCCACCCGTGTCGTGGTGGGAGCTGCCGGTCGTCGCGGTCCGCGCGTCGGTGAGGTGCATGGGGCCGTAGCCGCCGGTCACGCTCGGGGCGCCGCCGTGGGCGTCCCAGCGGGACTGGAGGTAGGAGACGCCCAGCAGCACGCTCTGCGGCACGTGGTACTCGGCCGCCGCCGCGGCGAACGCCCGCTGGAGCCCGTCCGGCGGGTCGGCGGGCCCGGCGCCGGGGCCGGCGGCGGAGGGGGCGGCGCCGAGCAGCGGGACGAGGAGCGCGGCGACGGCAAGGGCCGTGGCCGGGGCGCGTGGGCGACGGCGGGCGGGGGTGGGCTCGGGGGCGGTGACGGGTCCTCGCAATGCGGCCTCCAGTGACGGTCGGGGCGGAGCGGGGCGTGCGGGGCCGAGCGTGCGTCAGTGGTACCCGACACCCGACGACCCGTCAATCATGCCGAGGCGCCGCCCGATTCCCCCGGCACACGCACCCCCGGGCGCGTTCCGCAGCGGGCACCGCGTCGGCTCCCGCACGCCGAAGACCGCGGGGCGCCCCCCCCGTAGACAGGGGGCGCCCCGCGGTCAGGTCCGCGCTCGTGCGTTCGTCAGCGGGTGCCGACCGCCGCGCGCACGGCCCGTCGGGCCGTCTGGCAGTCGTCGTGCAGCCGCCGCAGCAGCAGCCGCTGCTCCTCACCGGTGGCCACGGCGCCCGGGTGGCCCGGCGCCGCCGGGGCGGTCTCCCGCATCGACCGCTGCACGGCCATCTCGTAGGTACGGATCTCCCGGGTCAGCACCAGCATCAGGTTGACCAGGAACGCGTCGCGGGCGGCGGGCCCCGACGACTGGGCGATCTGGCTGATCTGGCGGCGGGCCGCGGGCGCGTCACCGAGGATCGACCAGAGCGTCGCCAGGTCGTACCCCGGCAGGTACCAGCCCGCGTGCTCCCAGTCCACCAGCACCGGCCCGGCCGGCGACATGAGGATGTTGGACAGCAGCGCGTCGCCGTGGCAGAACTGGCCCATGCCCTGGCGCCCGGAGGTGTGGGCGATGCCGTGCAGCAGCTTCTGCAGGTCGCCCAGGTCCCGGTCGGTGAACAGCCCCTGCTCGTGGTAGCGGGAGATCCGCTCCGCGTAGTCCAGCGGCGCGTCGAAGGTGCCGGCCGGCGGACGCCAGGCGTTGAGCCGGCAGACCGCGCCGAGCGCCGCCCGGATGTCCGCCCGCGGCGGGGCCTCCACCGGGTGCCGTTGCAGGGCCGTGGGACGGCCGGGCATCCGCTCGATCACCAGCGTGCAGTCGTCCGGGTCCGCCGCGATCAGCCGCGGCGCGCGCACCGGCGGACGGTGCCGGACGAAGGAGCGGTAGGCCGCTATCTCGTGCCTGATCCGCTCGGTCCACACGGGGGAGTGGTCCAGTAAGCACTTGGCGACCGCGGTGCTGCGCCCGGTCGTGCCCACCAGGAGCACGGAGCGCGCGCTGCGCCGCAGGACCTGCACCGGGGCGAACTCCGGGCAGATCCGGTGCACGGAGGCGATCGCCGCGCGCAACGGGGCCCCCTGCGGGCCGGACATGTCGATCCTGCCGCTGAGCGGCTGGGTGCCGGGGCCGCGCCGCGCCCTGCCCGCCCCGAGCACCGGGGCCGCGGGACGCGCGGGGGCGAGGTAGGGGCCGCCGGCCGCCGGCTGGCGGGGGTGCGGCGGCCGGGGCGGCGCGGACACGGAGGACGATGCTGCGTACATGGGCGGAACAGATCCCTTCGTGTGCCTGCTGTGCCTGCCTGAAAAGCGGTGCCTGTCCGAAAGGCATCGCGCTGCCCCGGCCGGTTGCCGGGAACCACCCTGGGGAGTGGCCCCCGGCAACCGGGCCGGGGTGGCGCATTCCTACCTGACACCCCTCAGCCCCTGGCACACCATCTGGCGCACCCTGGCGAACGGTGGCGAATAGTCGCCCGGCAACGTGCCCCGGGCTACTGTCAACTCAGCCGAGAACCTGGGGGCTTGACGTGAGCAGAGAACCCAACACCCGCCTGTCGGACCTGTTCGGCCTGGCCGGCTGGTCCAAGGGCGAGCTCGCGAGGCTGGTCAACCGGCAGGCGGCGGCCCTGGGCCACCCGCAACTGGCGACCGACACCTCGCGGGTGCGGCGGTGGATCGACATGGGGGAGATCCCGCGCGATCCGGTGCCGCGGGTGCTGGCGGTGCTGTTCACCGAGCGTCTCGGCCGTGTCGTGACCATCGAGGACCTCGGTCTGGTCCGGCACGGGCGTGCGGGGAAACGGCAGGGCGGCGGGAGCGAGGAACATCCCGACGGTGTGCCGTGGGCGCCCGAACGGACCGCCGCGGTCCTCACCGAATTCACGGGAATGGACCTCATGCTCAACCGACGCGGCTTGGTGGGCGCGGGCGCCGCGCTCGCCGCGGGTTCCACACTCACCAGCGCCATGCACGACTGGCTGCACACCGACCCTGACCTGGTCGCCGACGCTTCCGACAGCTCCCGATCCCTGCACGCCGACCCCGCCGGGTACGACCGCTACGAGGCCGCCCCCATCGGGTCGCAGGAGATCGAGGAACTGGAGCGCTCCGTCGAGGTGTTCCGCGCCTGGGACGCCGCCCGCGGCGGCGGCCTCCAGCGCAAGGCCGTGGTGGGACAGCTCAACGAGGTGGGCGGCATGCTCGCCTACCACCACCCGCCCCATCTCCAGCGGCGCCTGTGGGGCGTCGCCGCCAACCTCGCCGTCCTCGCGGGCTGGATGTCGCACGACGTCGGCCTGGAGCCCACGGCCCAGAAGTACTTCGTCATCGCCGCCCACGCGGCCCGGGAGGGGGGCGACCGGCCGCGCGCCGGGGAGGCCCTCTCCCGGGCGGCCCGGCAGATGGTCCACCTGGGCCGGCCCGACGACGCCCTCGACCTGATGAAGCTCGCCCGCTCCGGTTCCGGCGACGAGGTGCTGCCGCGCACCAGGGCGATGCTCTTCACCATCGAGGCGTGGGCACAGGCGTCGATGGGCAAGGGCCAGGCCATGCGCCGGACCCTGGGCCAGGCCGAGGACCTCTTCGTCTCCGACCGGCCGCACGAACCCGCCCCGGACTGGATGCAGACCTTCAAGGAGGAGGACCTCTACGGCATGCAGGCCCTGGCCTACCGGACGCTCGCCGAGTTCGACCCGGGGGCCGCGGTGCACGCCCAGCACTTCGCGGAGAAGGCGCTGGCCCTGCGGATCGACGGCCGCCAGCGGTCGAAGATCTTCGACTACCTGTCGATGGCCTCCGCCTGCTTCATCGGCGACGATCCCGAACAGGCGGACCGGTACGCGCGGCTCGCCCTGGTGTCGATGGGCTCCAACTCCTCCCAGCGCACCTGGGACCGGCTGCGCCAGATGTACCGGCTCACCGCCGAGTGCGCCGGCTACCCGAGAATCCGGGAGCTGCGCGAGGAGATCGAGCGGGCGCTGCCCAGGACCCGGCAGCTCAAGGGAAGGGGGACCGGCGCCGGGACCGCCCCGGCCTGACCCGGCACACCGTCACGACCGGGCAGCGGTCACGGCCGTGCGCCGTCATGCGCGTCGCGCCGTCACGGGCGGCGCGTCGTCGGGGCGGGACCTCCCGGCGCTCCCGGTGCCCCGCCCTGCTGGTGCCCCGCCCTGCCGGTGTTCCGCCCTGGCACTCTGCCCCGTCCCGCCCGCCGGTCCCGTCAGGCCGTCACCCGGGCGGCCAGCACGCACGCGTCGACCGCGCCGCCGGTGCCGTCGCCCCGGCCGCTGTCGTCCTTGCCGCCGAACTCCTCCGTCACCATGCGGACGCCCTCCCGCGCCGTGCGGGCCCCGGAGAGCCGGGGGGCCAGGGCGAGCAGCCGGTGGGCGAGGGCGGCCGAGGCGTGCCCGGGGTGCTCCGCCACCGGTCCGCCGCCGTGGAGGAGCAGCAGGTCACCGGCGTGGAGGGTGGCCGTGGTCCGCCCGTCCAGCACCCGCCCCGTTCCGCCGCGGAAGAGCAGCGGGGCGGGGTGTCCGGTGTGCGCCCACACCAGGGTGCGGGTGCCGGGGCGGTAGCCGCAGCACAGGGTGGTGCCCGGGGCCGGCGTCGCGGGGGCGCCGAGCAGGAGGGCGAGCCGGTCCGCCAGCTCCTCGGGCCCGACACCGGCGAGCGCCATGCCGCGCAGCGCGCCGATCACCAGGGCCGGGCTCCGCGCCGGACCGGCCCCGGCGGCGAGGCACCCGATGCCGAGCAGGGTGTCGTCGCCGGGGAGCGCGCAGGCGTCGTACCAGGCGGTGCCCGCGGTGGCGCCGGCCGGGCCCGGCAGATGGGCGGCGGCCAGGTCCAGGCCCGGCCGCCCCTCCTCCGGGAAGGGCAACATCCCCTGCCAGGGCGGCGGTTGCGGATCGGGCGCCCCGGGCGCCGGTGGCGGGGGGAACCGGAGCGAGGCGTGGGTCTCGCTCACCGCCCGCTCGGTCAGGCGCAGTTCGCTGACGTCCCGCAGCACCGCCCACATCGAGGCGGTGCCGCCGTCGGCGTCGAGCACCGGCTCGCCCATCATGTGCACGGTCCGTACGGCGCCGTCGGGGCGCACGATGCGGAACTCGCCGTCGATCGACCGGGCGTCGACCAGGCAGTCGGTGACCATCGCGGTCAGCCGGGGCCGGTCCTCGGGCAGCACCAGCGAGGGCAGCGCGTCGAGGCTCAGCGGCGCCTCGGCGGGGTCGCGGCCGAGGATGAGGTACAGCTCGGAGGACCAGTCGGCCTCGTCCGTGAGCAGGTTCCACTCGGCGCTGCCGACCCGGCTGAGCAGGGAGGAGGGCCGGGGGAGGGGCTCCGGGCCGTCGCGCAGCCGGGCCAGGTGGTCGTCGAGGTCCCGCAGGTGGTGCAGGGCCAGATCGCACAGGGCGCGCTGCCAGCGTCCGCGCGGGTCCGTGTCGTCGTCCTGGCTGTCCCGCCGTACGGCGTCCACCTCGCCGCGCAGCCGCCGCGCCTGCGATATCAGGGCCTCGACCGAGCCGCGCCCCGGGGGCTGGGCGGCCGGGCGGTCCGCGGACAGGTGGGACGGCATGACGCACTCCGATGTGCTGAGGGTACGACCAGGGCGGAACCGATGCTGGCGGAAGGGCCGCTACGACTGTGGCACAGCCCCCCACGCGCTGTAAGGGATTTGGCGACACACGATACGGGGGTGCTTTCGGCATATGCCACCGTCTCCCCGGAGTGACTTCGGCACGTGCGCGGCGTAGCCGCCGGGGCCGTCAAGTCGTAGCCGGCCTACGCGACTTGACGGTGGCGCGGGGTGTCCCGGCCGGGTTCGTCCGCGCGTTCGAGGGATGGCTGTTCCCCGTGGTTCCCCGGCGGCGCCGTTCCCGTCACGCCGGGTGGTAGAGCGCGGGGCGGGGTGCCAGGTGGACGGTGCTGCGGGTGCCCGTCTGCAGGGCGCGGACCCCCGCCTCGGCGGTCGCCGCCGCCACGTAGCCGTCCCAGGCGCTCGCGCCGGTGACCCGGCCGCGCCGGGTGGCGTCGACCCAGGCCCGCACCTCGCGGTCGTAGGCGTCCGCGAACCGGACCAGGTAGTCCTGCGGCACCTCCTCGCGGACCGTGCCCGCCGCCGTGACCGCCAGGCCGGGCGCCTGTCCGAGCCGGGCGCTCCCCTTCTCGCACACCGCCTCGCAGCGGACCTCGTACCCGGACCCGCAGTTGACGAAGATCTCCACGTCGACCAGGGCGCCGCCGTCCGTCTCCAGGACCACGAACTGCGGGTCGAGCAGCCCCTCGGGCGCGCCCGGGGACGGCCGGGGCCGCAGCACGCTCACCGCGGCCGGCTCCTGCCCGAGCAGCCAGCGGGCCGCGTCGATCTCGTGCGCGACGGAACTCTCGATGAGCATCGCGGAGGTGAAGCCCGGCGGGGAGGAGACGTTGCGGTGGACGCAGTGCAGCATCAGCACCCGCCCCAGCGAGCCCCCGTCCAGCACCGACTTCAGCCGCGCGTACGCGGTGTCGTGGCGCCGCATGAAGCCGATCTGGGCCAGCCTGCGGCCGAGCCGCGCCTCCGCCTCCACCACCCGCAGCGCGCCCGCCGAGCCCGGCACCATCGGCTTCTCGCACAGCACCGGCAGCCCCCGCGCGAACGCGGCCAGCAGCGCCGCCTCGTGCGCCTCGCCCGGCGAGGCGATCAGCACGGCCTCCACCCCGGGCGCGTCGAGGGCGGCCTCCGCCTCCGTGAGCGCCTTCGCCCCGGCGACGCCGGCCACGGCCGCCTCGGCCCGCGCGGGGTCCGGGTCCGCGACGGCGACCACCCGCGCGCCGCCCACCGTCCGGTCCAGGCGCCGTACGTGATCGGCGCCCATGTGCCCCGCGCCCAGGACCGCCACACCCAGCAGTTCGCCCACGCCCCTCGGCTCCTTCCCCGGGTCCGCCCCGCACCCGCGCCCGGCGGGTGTGGCTGTGGCGAACAGGGTGTCACGGCCGTCAAGGGGACGCGGCCCGGCGCCGGGGCCCCGGCTCAGTAGCGCAGCACACCCGCGATGCCGTCCGCCGCGCCGAGCGCGCCGTCCGGGACGAAGCGGACCTCGGCCCCGGTCTCCAGGCACTGTTCGACGATCTCGTCGACGATGTCCTCGCGGGCGTCCGGATCGCCGTCGGCCGCCGGAACGAGGTGGGCGCCGTCGTCCCGCACCGTCACCCGGTAGTTCTCCTCGACCGCCAGCAGCCGTACCCGGCCCTCGCGCACGCTGCGCCACAACTCGTCGACGCCGGCCGCGAAGTCCTTGCGCCCCCGGGCCGCCTCCAGCTCCCGGGCCACCGCGTCGGCGGCGCCGCGCGCCTCGGCGTCCAGCACCGGGCGCACCACCTGCCACACGGAGTCGGGCGTGCCGTGGGCGAGCCCGCCGTGCGGCACGGACACCGCGTCCCGCAGGACGGTGCCGGTCTCCTCCAGCAGGGAGAGCGCGGGCTGCGGCCCGGTGACGTAGACCGGGCGCGGGTCGGCGCGCAGCACGCGGCCCATCGCGGTGTCGGCCTCGCGCAGGAAGGCGCGGGTGTCCTCGTCGCGGAAGGCGCTCGGCGTGTCGCCGATCCGTTCCACGCGCTCGGGGTCGAAGTTCGGCTCCGGACGGTCCATCGGGAAGCCGCCGGCGTGCTCCTCGACGACCCGTTCGGGGCCGCCGCTCCACAGGGTGACGCGGTCGGCGGCGACCGACAGCACCCAGAACGGGCGGCCGGCGGCGTGCGCGGCGACGAGGTTGCGGGTGAGGAAGGTGTCCGAGAGCACGACGCGCTCGGGCACCGAACGGGTGAGGGTCCAGACCTGGTGCTCACCCGGGGCGGCGAAGATCGCCAGCCCGTCCTCGGCGTGCGCCAGGTCGACCTCGGCGAGGGCGCGGTCCAGCTCCCGGGAGACCTCGGCGCGTCGCTCCCGGGTCACCGCCGGGTCCTCCTCCAGGCGTCGTTTGGCCTCGGCGACCACATTGCGCAGCCGGACCGGGTCCTGGGAGTTGTCGGGGGCACGCCGGTGGGTGGGCGTCAGCAGGGACACCGCGGGGTACGGGCGCGGCCGGCGCAGTTCGGCGAGGGTCGCGGGACTCAGATCGTGCTCCATGTCAGCACCATAGGCCGGGCGGACGTATCGGGCATTCGGGGCACCTGGCGGGCGGGGTCCCGGCCGCGCGGACCGGTCCCCGCACGGCTAGGCGCACGGCCGTGCGGACGCCGGGCCGGCCCCCGGTCAGCCGGTGCCCTCCCCGCCCTCCGGCCCGCACGAACTGCCGTCGGGCGGCAGGGAGCCGTAGAGCAGGAAGTCGTCCACCTTGCGGTGCACGCAGCGCGAGGAGGCGTAGCCGGTGTGGCCCTCGGAGCGGTTGTCGAGGACCACGGCCGAGGACCCGAGCCGCTCGGCCGTCTCCACGGTCCAGCGGTACGGCGTCGCCGGGTCGCCGCGCGTGCCCACGAGCAGCATCTTCGCCGTGTCCACGTCCTTGACCCGCTCGCGGATGTAGTCGGTGCCCGCGGGGCGCCCGTAACACATCAGGACCTGGGTGAGCCGGTAGCGGCCGAAGACCGGGGAGGCCGCCTCGTACCGCTCGCGCAGCGGGCCCAGGGAGCGCAGCACCCGGTCGGCGCCGGGCCGGTCGGGGTCGTCCGCGCAGTTGATCGCCATCAGGGCCGAGGGGAGGTTGTCGCGGGGGACGTCCTCCTCGTCGGTGAGCCCGCCGCCGTCCCGCCCGCTCCCGGCGGACCGGAGGGGGAGGCCGACACCGCCCGAGACGAAGTTCTCCAGCCCCCGGGTGTCGCCGTCGTCGGTGAGCTGCCCGATCGCCCGCTCCAGCGAGGGCCACAGCTCCCGGCTGTACAGGCCCTGCACGATCGCGCCCACCAGGTCCTGCCCGGTGAACTCCTGCCCCAGCGCGGTCGGCACCGGGTCGGCGTCGAGCGAGCGCACCAGCCGGACCACCTGGCGGCGCGCGTCGCGGGCGTCCTGGCCGAACGGGCACGCGATGTCCTCGACGCACCAGTCGAGGAAGTGCTCCAGCGCCGTCTGCTGGCCCCGCGCCCCGGCGAGCCCCTGCTCGGCCAGCGGTTCGGTCAGCGTGTCCACACCGTCCAGCGCCATCCGGCCCACCCGGTCGGGGAACCGGGCCGCGTACACCGCGCCCAGCCGGGTCCCGTAGGAGAAGCCCAGGTAGGTGAGGCGGTCGTCGCCGAGCGCCGCGCGGATGACGTCCATGTCGCGGGCGGAGTCGACCGTGCCGATGTGCCGCAGGACGGGCCCGGAGTGCCGGGCGCACTCGGCGGCGGCGTCCCGCAGCCGCCCCAGCACGGCCCGCGGGTCGGCCATGTCCTGGTCCCCGCCGGTGGCCTCCATGATCTTCTCGGTGGCCGGGCCGCAGGTCACCGGCGAGGACCGGCCGACGCCGCGCGGGTCGAAGCCGACCACGTCGTAGCCGTTGGTCAGCGGCATGAACGCCTTGCCCGCGGAGGCGAGCGCGCTGACGCCGGAACCGCCCGGCCCGCCGAAGTTCAGCACCACCGAGCCGCGCGCGGGACCGGTCGCCCGGTAGCGGGCGAGGGCCAGGTCGAGGGTGCCCGCGCCGGGCCGGGCGTAGTCCAGCGGGACGGTGACCTTGCCGCACTGGAGGTCCTTCGGCACCTCCAGTCCCCGGCAGGCCGACCATCGGACCTTCTGGTCGTAGAAGCGGGACAGGCCGGGTCCCCCGTCCTGAGCGGCGGCGGGCACACCCGCGCCGAGCAGTGCCAGGCCGAGCGCGCCGGTGGCCGCGCGGCGTCGGACCGAGGACCGTATCGACAGCTTGGCCGGCATCGATGCCTCCCGGGCGCCCCGTCGCGGACCGGTCGTCGACGCCCTCGCTCACCATAAGCGGGCGCCGCGGGGCTCGCCTCCGGGCACATCAGGGGCCGCGCCCGGTGCCGCGCGCCGGCCGTTCCCGCACCGCGCGCCGGGCCGGACTCGTCCCGCGCGCCGGGGCCCGTCCGGTGCGGCGCGGGCCGTCTTCACGGCACGTTCGAGGCCGGCCACCCGATGGGGTGAAAGGCCGGGGGGCCATAACCCGGCGCGGGGGCTCGGCGTTTACCCGGTGCGGGCGAGTGCCCGTGAGCAAAGTCTGGAAGGCAGGGACCTGATGAGAAGGGTGACCCGAACCGGTGTCCTCGCCGTCGCCGCCTCCGGGGCGATGGCCGTGACGCTCCCGGCGTGCGCGGCCTTCGCGGCCGACGGCGCCACGGCGGACGGTACCGCGGCCGGTTCCCCCGGAGTGCTCTCCGGCAACACCGTCCAGCTCCCGGTGGACATCCCGGTGAACGTGTGCGGGAACACGGTCGACGTGGTGGGGCTCCTCAACCCCGCCATGGGCAACCGCTGCGCCAACGTCTCGGACGGCGGCCACGCGGCGGGCGGCGGCAGCTCCGGCGGAGCCGTCGCCGAGGGCGTGGCCGAGGACTCGCCCGGCGTGCTCTCCGGCAACGGGGTGCAGTTGCCGGTGCACGTCCCGGTCAACGCGACCGGCAACAGCGTGAACGTGGTCGGGATCGGCAACCCGGTCTTCGGCAACGAGTCGGTGAACACCACCGGCGAGCGCCCCGAGCGGCCCCAGCGCCCGGAGCGTCCGGCGCCGGAGCCGCCCGCGCCCGCCGAGCACCGCGCCCCGCCCCGGCCGGCCCCGCGGGCCGAGCCGCCGCAGACCACGGCGTCGCTCGCCCACACCGGCACGGACGAGGCGCTGCCGCTGCTCGCGGGCGGGGCGGCCCTGGTCCTCGGCGGCGCGGTCCTCTACCGGCGCTTCCGCCACCACGCGGCGGCCTGACCGGACCGCCCTCGCGCCGGTCCCGGCCCCACACGGGACGGCGCGGCCCTCACCCGGCCGGCGCACGGCTGACCCGGTCCGCGCGCCACCCGGTCCGAGCCCCACCCGGTCCGCGCGCCCCTGCCGAACCCCGGCTCAGGCGCCGTGGAACCGGCGGTGCAAGGCGCGGATCTCCGCCGTCAGTTCCGGCACCGGCCCCTCCACCACCACGTCCGGCGCCACCTCGCCGACCGGCAGCGTCCGCACCGGAGGCCGCCCCACGCCCAGCTCGTCCAGCCAGCCGGCCAGTTGCGCCGACGAGGCGACGTACACGATGCGCCCGAGGCCCACCCACGCGTGCGCCGCGGCACACATGGGGCAGTGCTCACCGGAGGTGTAGACCGTCGCCGCCGCCCGCTCGGGCTCGCTCATGTGGGCCGCCGCCCAGCGCGCCAGCTCGAACTCCGGATGCCGGGTGCGGTCACCCGAGGCCACCCGGTTGTGGTCCTCGGCCAGTACGGTGCCGTCCGCGCCGACCAGCACCGAGCCGAACGGCTCGTCGCCCGCCTCCAGCGCCTCGGCGGCCAGCTCCACGCAGCGGCGCAGATACGTCAGTTCGGTGTCCTTCACGGCCATGGCGTACGGCCCTCCTCGCGGTGTCGTCTCCGCCGCGAACCCTACGTCCTGCGCCGCCCGACCCCCGGTCCGGCACCGCCGACCGCGCGTGGGCGCCCGCCGTGCCCGGTCGGCCGTGCGCCCACCACCCCGTGGGCCCCGTACACGCGAGGCGGCACGCCGGTCCGGCGTGCCGCCAGGCACCGCGTCGACACCCTGCCGCCCCGGGCGGGGTCCCTCAGCGGCCCGCCTTCGACCGGTCCAGCGCGGCCACGCCGACCGCCGCCAGGCCGATCTGTATCAGCCACTCGATCCAGTCCACGCCCTTGGTGTCGGCCACCCCGAAGGCGCTCGCGATCCACGAGCCGATCAGCGCGGCCACGATGCCGACCAGGATCGTCCACAGGACGCCGATGCGCTGGCGCCCCGGGACGACCAGCCGGCCCAGGACACCGATGATGACGCCGATGACGATGGCACTGATGATGCCGTCGATCTCCACTTCCGCCCCTCTCCGTCAAGACCCCCGCGGGATTACGTCTGCCCACTGGCGGCGACGGCACTCCGCCGGAGCCCAACCCCCTTGCCCGTACGGGTCGTTGAAGCGAAGGCCGCGGGCCGGCCCGGCAGTCCGGACCGGCCCGCGGCCGGGAGCGCCACTCGTGGCCTAGTGCCTGGGGGCGCTCCTGGCCGCCGTCCCGGCACAGACCAGCCCCAGCGCCAGGGCCAGGCCGCCGATCACGGCGTTGTTCCAGATGACGCCGGCGTCCGGGTGGGTGCCGACGATCCATGGCGAGATGATCATCCACACGCCGACCGCGCACATCGCCCAGCTCAGGCCGTACATGCGTTCCGGGGCCCGGGTGAAGCCGAGGGCCAGCAGACCGATGGCGACGCCGATGATCAGGTTGTGCGCCACCAGCGGCGGCTGGTTGGCGGTGAAGTGGACGATCCACGGGGACACGGCACAGTAGAGGCCGAGCAGGAACACCGGCCCGTCCACGAGTGCCACGTCGCGGCCACCGAGCATACGGGCGTAGCGGGCCCGCATCTCCGGGGCGTCGGGATGGGTGGCGATGTCACCTCTTGAGTGCGAGACGTTGGCCATGAGTCGTCTCCTTCGTGACTGGCAAGGCCTATCGCGGCGGACGATCCGAACTCACGCCGCGCACATCCATTGTGCTCTTATTCGCCCCTTATGTGTAGGTCTGGGACGGGTGGGAGATGCCCGCGATCCGGTACGCAACGGTCACCGCGTCCCCGGTGTGCGCGGGTCGGGGGGATTGTCGGCCAACTCCGCCCGGCGCGGGGCCGGTTCGGCTTCGCTGAAGGGAAACGGCCGGAATTGGTCTACACCCTTGACTGGTACAGACCAACGCGGTTGAGTGTCGTCCCCACCCCCCACCACGGTCGCCCCACGCCGTGGCCGGCCCGGCCGGCCCGTGCGTACGAGGCCGCCGCCGCGCCCTTCCCCCCGGCGCGGGAGCGACCGTGCTCCGACAAGGAGGCAGTACCTGTGTCGAGACGCCGTATCTCCGCCCTGGTGACCGTGCTCGCCCTCGCCGGCGCCGTCCCCGCGCTGCTGCCGGCCACCCCGGCGTCCGCCGCGTCGTGCTCCAGCTACCCGAACTGGTCGGCCGGCACCTACTACAACGCGGGCGACATCGTCCGCTACACGGACGGCAAGGCGTACATCGCCGAGCACGCCAACCCGGGCTACGACCCGATCATCAGCACCTGGTACTGGGACCCGTACGCCTGCGAGGACGGCGGCTCCCAGACGCCGGTCGGCGACTTCGTGGTCAGCGAGTCCCAGTTCAACCAGATGTTCCCGGGCCGGAACTCCTTCTACAGCTACAGTGGGCTGACCGCGGCGCTCAGCGCCTACCCGGGCTTCGCCAAGACCGGCGGCGACGCGACGAAGAAGCAGGAGGCCGCCGCCTTCCTCGCCAACGTCAGCCACGAGACCGGCGGTCTCGTGCACGTCGTCGAGCAGAACACCGCCAACTACCCGCACTACTGCGACTGGGGCCAGCCCTACGGCTGCCCGGCCGGACAGGCCGCCTACTACGGCCGCGGCCCGATCCAGTTGAGCTGGAACTTCAACTACAAGGCGGCCGGCGACGCCCTCGGCATCGACCTGCTGGGCAACCCCTGGCTGGTCCAGAACGACTCGGCCGTCGCCTGGAAGACCGCGCTGTGGTACTGGAACACCCAGTCCGGGCCCGGCAGCATGACCGGCCACAACGCCATGGTCAACGGGGCCGGCTTCGGCCAGACGATCCGCTCCATCAACGGTTCCCTGGAGTGCGACGGCCGCAACCCCGCGCAGGTCCAGAGCCGTGTGAGCACCTACCAGCGGTTCGCGCAGATCCTCGGTGTCGACCCGGGCGGCAACCTCTACTGCTGACCCGCTCCAGGCACCGGCGGCGCCGTCCGTCCCCCGCGCAGGCTCCAGCCCGCCGCGGCGGACGGGCGGCGCCGCCCCCGTTTCCGGCCGGGAAGGGGCCCCGGACCCGCCCGCGGGCGCACCCCGGGGCCCGGACTGGTGCCCAGGCAGTTTTACGTATAACCTCTCCCGTCACCGCCGTCCCGACGGCTCCGGCGCCCACCCCCAGCCGTCGGCCCGCCGCGTGACCCTTCGAACGACCTGCCGAGGAACACCCGCATGACCGCGCCCCGCATCGACACCGACACCCTCCGCGCCCTGCCCAAGGCCGTACTCCACGACCACCTCGACGGCGGACTGCGCCCCGAGACCGTGGTCGAGCTGGCGGACGCCGTGGGCCACCCCCTGCCCACCACCGACCCCGGCGAACTGGCCGCCTGGTACTACGAGGCCGCCAACTCGGGCGACCTGGTGCGCTACATCGCCACCTTCGAGCACACCCTCGCCGTGATGCAGACCCGCGAGGGGCTGCTGCGCACCGCCGAGGAGTACGTCCTCGACCTCGCCGCCGACGGCGTCGTCTACGCCGAGGTCCGCTACGCCCCCGAGCTGATGCTCCGCGGGGGGCTCACCCTCGCCGAGGTCGTCGAGACCGTCCAGGAGGGGCTGGCCGCCGGCATGGCCAAGGCCGCGGCCGAGGGCACGCCGGTCCGGGTCGGCACCCTGCTCTGCGGCATGCGGATGTTCGACCGCACCCGCGCCACCGCCGACCTCGCGGTCGCCTTCCGCGACGCCGGGGTCGTCGGCTTCGACATCGCCGGCGCCGAGGACGGCTTCCCGCCCGCCGACCACCTCGACGCCTTCGAGCACCTGCGGCGCGAGAACGTGCCCTTCACCATCCACGCCGGCGAGGCGCACGGGCTGCCCAGCATCCACCAGGCCCTCCAGGTGTGCGGCGCCCAGCGCATCGGCCACGGCGTGCGCATCACCGACGACATCCCCGACCTCGCCGCCGGCAAGCTGGGCCGCCTCGCCGGCTGGGTCCGCGACCGCCGCATCGCCCTGGAGATGTGCCCGACCTCCAACCTCCAGACCGGCGCGGCCACCTCCATCGCCGAGCACCCGATCACCGCGCTCAAGGACCTCGGCTTCCGGGTCACCCTCAACACCGACAACCGGCTGGTCTCGGGCACGACGATGACCCGCGAGATGTCCCTGCTGGTCGAGGAGGCCGGCTGGACCGCGGCCGACCTGCGCACGGTCACCGTGAACGCCCTCAAGAGCGCCTTCATCCCCTACGACGAGCGCCGGGCGCTGATCGAGGACGTCGTCCTGCCGGGCTACGCGGCGCTGCCGCGGACGAGCCCGCGGACGTAGGCGGCCTGTCCGACGTGCTGGAGATCGTCGGACAGGACGCTGACCAGCCGCACCCCGAGGGTGACCGGCGGGTCCCACCCCTCGTCCACCACCTCGTCCAGCTCCTTCGCGGTCAGCGAGCGCAGCGCGCCCACCGTCCGTTCGTGCACGGCGTCGTGGTAGCCGGTCAGCAGGCCGGGGGAGCCGACCCGGACCGAAGCGACCTTCGCCGGGGTGTGGCCGTACCCGGTGTCGTGGCGCGGCAGGCCCAGCCCGAAGTGCTCCGCCCAGCCCTCGGCGATCCACACCTGGTCGAGGCCGAAGGCGTCGGCGACGTGGTCGTCCTGCACCCGGGTGAGGTGCCAGACGAGCCAGGCCACGGAGTTGGCGCGGTCGGTCGGGCGGGCGTGGAGCGCGTCGGGTCCGAGGCCCTCGACGGCGGCGTGGACCTCTTCCCGGACGCGGCTGTAGCCCTCGATGAGGATGTCCTTCGCGTGCATGCCTCCACCATGGCGCAGCCGGGCCTCAGCCGCTCCCCGTCTCCAGCAGCGCCAGCAGGGCCCGCGCCGCCGGACTGATCGCCTGCGGGGGCGGGGAGAGGGCGATGGTCTCGTAGAGGGTCCGGCCGCTGTCCTGGAGCGGGAGCGAGGTCAGGGACGCCCGCTTGTGCCGGAAGTGGCGCGGCACGACCGCGATGCCGAGGTCCTCGTCGATCAGGTCGAGCAGCCCGTGCACGTCGTTCACCTCCAGGGCGACACTGCGCCGGACGCCCGCGGCGGCGAAGACGGCGTCGGTGACCCGGCGCGGTCCCCAGTCCGGGTGGAAGTCGACGAACACCTCGTCGGCGAGGTCGCCGGGGGCGAGCACCGCCCCGCCGGCCGCGAGGCGGTGGCCGGGATGGCAGAGCACGGTCATCGGCTCCGCCGCCAGCGACGCGGAGCGCAACTGGTCGGTGTCGGCCCGCGTCCGGTAGGCGAAGGCCAGATCCAGCCGCCCGGCCGCCACCTCCTCCGCCAGCTCGCCCGAGCCCGCCTGCCGCAGCCGGATCTCCACGTCCGGGTGGCGCCGGCGGAACGCGGCCAGCAGCCCCGCCACATGGACCCCGGCGACGCACTGCTCGGTGCCCAGCGACAGCGTGCCGCGCAGGACGCCCTGCACGGCCGCGACCGCCTCGTGCGCCGCCCGGACCTGGGCGAGGACGCGCCGCGCCTCGCCCAGCAGGGCCCGGCCCGCCTCGGTCAGCGTCACCCGGCGCGTGGTCCGGACGAACAGGGGCGCCCGCAGCTCCCGCTCCAGCGCCCGGATGGAGGCCGACAGGCCGGACTGGGAGACCAGCAGCCGTTCCGCCGCGCGGGTGAAGTGCCGGTCCTCGGCGACCGCCACGAAGTGCTGGAGATGGCGCAGTTCCATGATTGAGAAGCGTATCCGCTGAATCCCATCGGATTCTTCTGTTGGACCACTGCCCGCAGGCCACGCCAGAGTGGGAGCGGTCCCTCTCCCGCCCGTACCCGGGTGCCAACCCCCTCAGGAGTCGCGTTGTACACCGCACACCCCGACCGTTACGCGGACATGCCCTACCGGCGCACCGGACACAGCGGCCTGAAGCTCCCCGCGCTCTCGCTCGGCCTGTGGCACAACTTCGGTCCGGACCGCCCCGCCGAGACCCAGCGGGCCATCCTGCGCCGCGCCTTCGACCTCGGCGTCACCCACTTCGACCTCGCCAACAACTACGGCCCGCCGCCCGGTTCCGCCGAGTCCGCCCTCGGCGAGGCACTGCGCGCCGACTTCCGCCGCCACCGCGACGAGCTGGTCGTCTCGACCAAGGCCGGCTACCTGATGTGGCCCGGACCGTACGGCGAGTGGGGCTCGCGCAAGTACCTCCTCTCCTCCCTCGACCAGAGCCTGGGCCGCATGGGCCTGGAGTACGTCGACGTCTTCTACTCGCACCGCCCGGACCCGCAGACTCCGCTGGAGGAGACGATGGGCGCCCTGCACACGGCGGTCCAGCAGGGCAAGGCGCTCTACGTGGGCATCTCCAACTACTCCGCGGAGCAGACCCGGGAGGCCGCCCGCATCCTCGCCGGCCTCGGCACCCCGCTCCTGATCCACCAGCCGCGCTACTCCCTGCTCGACCGGCGCCCGGAGACCGAGGGCCTGCTGGACACGCTCGACGAGCTGCGGGTCGGCTCCATCGCCTACTCCCCGCTGGAGCAGGGCCTGCTGACCTCCCGCTACCTCGACGGCATCCCGGAGGACTCGCGGGCCGCGAGCGACAGCCCCTTCCTGCGCTCCGACGCCGTCACCGCGGAGCTGGTCGGCCGGCTGCGCGCCCTGGACGAGATCGCCCGTGCCCGGGGGCAGAGCCTGGCGCAGATGGCGCTGGCGTGGGTGCTGCGGGGCGGCAGGGTGACCTCCGCCCTGGTCGGCGCGAGCAGCCCGGCGCAGTTGGAGGACAGCGTCGCGGCGGTCCGGGGGCCCGAGTTCACGGACGAGGAACTGGCCCGCATCGACCGCGCCGTCGCGGGCTGACCCGGCAGCCTCCCGCCCCCCGGCCCGCCGGTCACCCCCTTTCCCCCGAGGACCGGCGGGCCGGGCGCTCAGGCCGCCGCGCCCCGGCGTCCCCACGTTTCGGCCAGCAATCACCCGTAATATGCCAAGAGAGTGGCCGGAAATTCGTGGTGACAGTGGTTCAGCGGTGAACATACTTCCCTTTGAGGGCTGTCTCACACCGCGCGACAGCTCCCTCACGCACCGCACACGAGCCGCGTGGCCGCCGCCCTGCCCGACCGGCGGGCGTGCCGGACGACGGGGGAGGGGAGCCGTGCACGACGAATTCCTGTGCCATGTCACCGCGTACGGAGTCTGTGACGGCCGGCGGATCGGCGTCCCCCTCGGCACCTACCGCGCCCCCACCCTCGCCCTCGCCCTGTGGTGGCTGCGCGACCGGGCCTCCTGGATCGCCGAGCGCCTCGACCCGCAGCCCGACGCCCCGCACCTGCCGCGCGGCGCCCTGACCCCGCTCGCGGACGACGCCCCCGACGTCCCCGCCGTGCTGCGCGCCTGGTGCGCCGACATCGCCCGACAGGAATCGGTCGCCGAGGAGCTGGCCGCCGGACGGCTCGTCCGCATCGCCACCGGCGACGAGACCACCGAGTACGAACTGCTCGCCGAGTCGGTGGACGCCCTGCGCATGCAGCGGGCCGCCCCGCCCCTGGTCGTCACCGTGGCCTGAGCCCTCGCCTGGACCGTGACACGTGGACCGGAGCCCGGGGAGGCCGCGCCCCGCGCTCCGCTCAGTCCTCCGGACCGGGCACCCGGCCCCGCACCGCGCCGGAGCGCCGGCCCACCGCGTGGGCGAGCAGCGCGCCCAGGAAACCGGCGACCAGCCCCCAGGCCGCGGCGAGACCCACCGCGCCCCACAGCCGCGGGCGCAGGAACACCCGGCCGGACAACTCCCCGCCCAGGTTCCCGATGCCGAGCACCGACAGACCGAAGTGCGCCGAGATCCGGCCGACCAGGCCGATCATGAGCACGGTGAGCGCCAGCGCGACGGCCATGTGCACCGCCAGGCGCCACGGCGGCGTCCGGGCCGGCGACCGCGCCGCCAGCAGGAAACCGGCCGCGAGCAGCAGCACGACGTCGGCGACCAGCAGCCACCAGATCCGCCCGTCGTGCTCGGCGAGCGTGCCCAGGTTCACCGCCGAGACGTCCCGGGTGCGCAGTACCTGGTCGAGCACGTGCGGCATCGGCAGCCCGAACGGCCCCTCCACCCGCCCGTCCCAGGTCGCGCCCATGCCGACCGTCAGCGCCGGCCACGCCACGTTCGGCAGGCCGAGCAGCAGCACCGCCAGTGTCCGCGAGGCATGCCCCCGCGTCCCGGCGACCACCAGGCAGATGACGACGCCGATCACGAGTGAGGCCAGCAGCAGCGCCACCATCGTGTACGCGGCGGGCCGCACCGACTCGCCCCAGCGCAGCAGCCGCCCCGGCAGCGGCGCCCCCGGCGAGACCAGCAGCGCCAGCAGCAGCACCCCGGCCAGCCACAGCAGCCCGAAGAGGACGGTCGCCCCGAGGTCGGTCGTGAAGCCGATCTTGGGGGTGATGCCGAGGAGGTCCCCGAGGTCGCTCAGGAGCCCTTCCCCGAGGGAGACCTCGAACGTCTGGTGGGCGGCGTACGCCATGCCGATCAGGGCGAGCAGCCACAGGAAGGCGATCCGCCCGGCCCACCCGGCCAGTTCCTCCGCGCCGGCGACGGCCCGGTGCCGCAGCGGGCGCAGGAAACCCCAGGCGATCACCAGGGCGCCCGTCAGCGTGACGGAGAGCGGGAGCACGGCCAGCGCGGCGTCGGTGCCGACCAGTCCGTCGGCGTTGCCGGTCACCTCCAGGGCGCCGCCGACCGCGGTGACGACCGTCGCCGTGACGACCCGGGGGAAGGCGCCGAGGGGCAGGTCGTCGGCGCCGGCGGCCCACAGGCCGAGCGCGGCCACCACGCCCATGGTGACCAGCCCGGCCAGCACCGTGCCGAGGGCCTGGGCCCAGCCGTGCCGGGCGACCGCCGGGGGGAGGGGGGTTCGCGCGCTCACCCTGCCACGCTAAGCAGCGTCCGCGCCCCGCGCCCGCCCGGACGGTCCGTCCGCGCCGCCGTCCCCCACGGTGGCGGCCGGACCCGTGCCGGTTCCGTGCGCGCGGGGGAGGGGGGTTCAGCCGGAGCGGACGACGAGCGCGTGGTCGCCGAGCCCCAGCAGCCGCGCCGGAGGCAGCTCGCCGCGGGTCGTGAACACCGCGAGCACCCGGCCGGTCTCCGGTGCGACGGCCGCGTCCAGCACCCTGCCCCGTTCCCGCCCCGCCTCCGTCAGCACCAGGCTGCCCAGCAGGTCGCGCGGGCGCCGGGGCGCGTCGGCGGCGGCGTCGGCCCGCAGCCGTACCCCGTCCGGGCCGACCGAGCGCACCGCGTCCCAGGACACCGCGGCCTCCTTGCGGAAGGGGCCCCGCCGCACCCGTACCTGACGCACCGTGCCCGCCCCGGCGTCGACCGAGAGGGAGGCCACCGTGCCCAGCCGCGTCCGCCCGTCCGGGCCCGTCACGGGCAGCCCGTACACCTCGGTGAGGAGCATCATGGCGGCGCCCCCGGCCCCGTGTCCGTCCCTCCCCCGCCACCGGGCCCCCGGACGCCTCGCGTCAGGGCGGTCAGGCCCGCCAGGTCGTCGGCGAGGTGCCGGACGGTCTCCTCGGGCAGGACCAGGGTGCGTCCGGCGACCGTGAGCGACGGCCCGCGCGCCACGTACACCCGGCGCCGGTGTCCTGAGCGGCCCGGCACCAACCGCTGGTCGGCGGCGATCCGGAAGCCGACGATCCGTCCGCTGGTGCCGCCCTCCACCACGACGTCGGCGACGGTGCCGATCGCCTCGCCCGCCTCCGTCAGCATCCGCGCGCCCAGGACGCGGGCCCGCAGGCTGCCCCGGTGGCCGGTCAGCGCGTCCTCCGGGATCAGCCCGAGCGCGTCGCGCAGCATCACCGCGTCGTGGCCGAGCGCGTGCACCGACGGCCAGGGCAGGGCGTGCGGGAGCGGACCGGAGAGCAGACGTCGCCCGGTCAGGGTGAATCCGGTGATCCAGCGGGCCTCCGCGTCGAAGAGCGTGTCCCTCACATGGGCGATCGCATCACCGCCGAGGGTGACCACCGGCCGGGTGGTGAGGCTCCGCGCGGTCATGAGTTCGTCCATCGCGCACCCTCCAGCGGCCCCGGGTTCCCCCTCCGGCTGTGACGATGCACGCACTGCCCGCGCGGGGGGACTGGGGGGCCGCGCTCGGGGTACGAGGACTGGTGCAGTAGCGTCCGGCCAGTCCGGCTTCCGAGAGAGAAACGCATGACCGAATACCTGGACGGGGCAGTGATACCGACTGGCTTCGACGTACCCGTGGAACCGCTGAGGCGGGCGGCGCACTACTCCGGCGAGCCGGGAAGCATCGCCGAGGCCCGTTCCTTCGCCTCGCTCTTCCTCGAACAGCTCCGGACCGAATGGTGCGCCGAGATCGGCCGGCGCTCCGACGGCGCGGTGCTCCTGGTCGTCAGCGAACTGGTCACCAACGCGGACCGGCACAGCAGCGGTCCGTACATCCTGGAGCTGGAGGGCACGGACTCCTCCGTCGAGGTCTGCGTCTACGACAGCAGCGGGTCGGTGCCCCAGCGCTACCCCCGCGATCCCGAGCGCGTCGGCCGGCACGGACTGGAGATCGTCCACGCCCTGGCCGAGGCCGTCCTCGTCGAACGGGTGCCGGTCGGCAAACGGGTGCGCGCCGTGGTGCGGCTCACCGCCGAGTGACCCGCCGGACCGGGCGGAGTCCGTCGGCGCAGCCGCGCCGCGCCGCGGTCAGGCGCAGCCCAGTTCGCCGAGCATGCCCTCCCGCAGCCGGGTGATGATCCGCTTGATCAGCCGGGACACGTGCATCTGCGAGCAGCCGAGCCGTTCGCCGATCTCCGCCTGGGTCGCCTCGTCCACGAACCGCATGTGGAGGATCTGCCGGTCGCGTTCGCTCAGCTCGGCCATGAGCGGGGCCAGCGAGTGGAAGTCCTCCACCAGCCGCAGCCCCTGCTCCTCCACGCCGATGAAGTCGGCGAGGACCGACTCGCCGTTCTCGGGACCGTCCCCGGTCAGCGCGGCGTCCAGCGAGGAGGAGTTGTAGCCGTTCGAGGCGATCTGGCCCTCGACGACCTCCTTCTCGCCGATGTTCATCAGGGTGGCCAGCTCGGCGACGGTGGGCTCGCGGTCCAGGCGGCTGGACAACTCCTCGCGGGCCTTGGCGAGTTCCACCCGCAGTTCCTGGAGCCGGCGCGGCACGTGCACGGCCCAGGTGGTGTCCCGGAAGAACCGCTTGATCTCGCCGACGATGTACGGCAGCGCGAAGGAGGTGAACTCGACCTCGCGCGACAGCTCGAACCGGTCGATGGCCTTGATCAGGCCGATCATTCCGGTCTGGACGATGTCCTCCATGTCGTCGCCGCGTCCGCGGAACCGTCCGGCGGCGAAGCGGACCAGGGACATGTTCATCTCGATGAGGGTGTTGCGCGCGTACTGGTACTCGTGCGTGCCCTCTTCGAGCGCGGCCAGACGCTGGAAGAAGGGGCGGGAGAGGTGCCGGGCGTCGTGGGGCGCCACGGCCCGGGGGTCCTCGACACCCGGCAGTGATCCCTCGCCCGTCGTGCTCCCGGTGGTCTTCTCGACGACCTGTGCGCTGGGCCGGATCACTGCGCTCACCCTTGCCTCTCCCACGAAGTTCACGGTCGGACCGCTCCTGCCGGGTCCTTTCCCGTGGTGCGGGTACCCGGGCTGTCACCGCCCATGCCCCCCGGGTGACCCCGGTGGCGTGAACGCGACCCCGTTCGCCCGGTGCGGGACCCCGCGATCGCCTCCAGGCTAGCCGCGGGACCCCGAAGGGGCACTCGGACCGCTGCCGCGCTCTGGCTGAAAGAAGCCTCTTCGGGGCGCAGAATGGCGACACCGCACCCTCCGCTCGCCCTTCGTGATCCTTTCCGCCCGGTTCCCGGACCGCCGATGAGTTCCGGGGCGCCGGAGGGTCTGCCTGGGTGACGGTGTTCCACTCTCCGGGAGGCAACCCATGACCACCGACGGATTCATCACGTGTCTCTGGTTCGACGGCCGGGCGGAGGAGGCCGCCCGCTTCTACGTGTCGGTCTTCAAGGACGCGGGCCTCGGCCCCGTCACCCGGTACACCGAGGCGGGTCCGGGACCGGCCGGCTCCGTGCTGACCGTGGAGTTCACGGCCAACGGACAGCGCTTCGTCGCGCTCAACGGCGGCCCCGACTTCCACTTCACCGAGGCGATCTCCTTCCAGATCCTCTGCGCGGACCAGGCGGAGGTCGACTACCACTGGGCCCGGCTCACCGAGGACGGGGGCGAGGAGGGGCCCTGCGGCTGGGTCAAGGACAAGTTCGGGGTGTCCTGGCAGGTCGTCCCGGCGGTCCTGCTGGAGATGGTCCGCGACCCGGACCAGGCCAAGGCGGCACGGGCGACCGGCGCCATGCTGACGATGGGCAAGCTCGACATCGCCGCCCTGGAACGCGCCCACGCCGGTGGGTGACGGCCGCGCCGGGGCCCGCCCGGCGCCCCGTCCCCGCGCGGGTCCGCGCCGGGATGGCTAGCGTGAGAAAGGGGTCGGTTCCCGACAGAGCACAGCAATTCCTCGAACGGAGGCGGCAGTCATGGCCGTACAACCCGAAGGCGCCCCGTGCTGGGCCGACGCGATGTTCTCGGACCTGGAGGCGGCCAAGAGCTTCTACGGCGAAGTCCTCGGCTGGACCTTCGGCGAGTCCTCGTCGGAGTTCGGCAACTACACCCAGTGCTACAAGGACGGCAAGGCGGTCGCCGCCGTCGTACCGCCCATGCCGGGACAGGAGGGCCACTCGCAGTGGTGTCTCTACTTCGCGTCCCCCGACGCCGCCGCGACCGCCGCGAGGATTCGCGACGCCGGCGGCGAGATGCTGATGGAGCCGATGCAGGTCGGCGAGTTCGGCACCATGTGCCTGGCCCGTGACCCCGGCGGGGTCCTCTTCGGCGTCTGGCAGGGCGGCACCCACCAGGGCTTCCAGGCGATGGGCGAGCCCGGGGCGTACTGCTGGGCGGAGATCTTCACCCGCGAGACCGGAGCGTCGGACACCTTCTTCCCCACGGTCTTCTCCTACAAGGCCAAGCAGATGGAGGACGACGCGGTCGACTTCCGGGTCTTCGAGCTGGGCGACCGCCCCGCCATCGGCCGGATGGCGATGACGGACGACTTCCCGGCCGGGATGCCGCCCTACATCAACGTCTACTTCGGGGTCGCCGACTGCGACGCGGCGGTCTCCCGGGCCACCGAGCTGGGCGGCGTGCTGCGGTTCGGGCCGATGGACACCCCCTTCGGCCGCTTCGCCGCCATCAGCGACCCGCAGGGCGCCAACTTCTCGGTGATCGACACCTCGAAGACCGAAGGGGAGATGCCCAAGCTGCACCAGGTCGACTGAGCGCGGTCCGGGGGCCCCGCCCCGCCATGGCATGATCGGTTCCATGCGTGAACGTGTGGTGGCCGCGTGCGACGGCGCTTCGAAGGGAAACCCGGGACCGGCCGGCTGGGCGTGGGTCGTCGCCGACGCCTCGCAGGCGCCGGTCCGCTGGGAGGCGGGGCCGCTCGGCCGGACCACCAACAACGTCGCCGAACTCACCGCCCTGGAGCGGCTGCTGGAGGCGACCGACCCCGAGGTGCCGCTGGAGGTCCGGATGGACTCCCAGTACGCGATGAAGGCCGTCACCACCTGGCTCCCCGGCTGGAAGCGCAACGGCTGGAAGACCGCCGCCGGCAAGCCGGTCGCCAACCAGGAACTGGTCGTGCGCATCGACCGGCTGCTCGACGGCCGCGCGGTCGACTTCCGCTACGTCCCCGCCCACCAGGTCGACGGGGACCCGCTCAACGACTTCGCCGACCGCGCCGCCAGCCAGGCGGCCACCGCCCAGGAGGAGGCCGGCAGCGCGCTCGGCTCGCCCGAGCCCCCGGCGGCGCCGGACGTCCCCGCCGCGCGCAAGGCCCCGCGCCGCAAGCCCGCGGGCAAGGGCGGCGGCTCGTCCTCGCGCACCCTGAAGGCGAAGTTCCCCGGCCGCTGCGTCTGCGGCCGTTCCTACGCGGCCGGCGAGCCCATCACCAAGAACGACCAGGGCTGGGGCCACCCGGAGTGCCGCACGGTGGCCGCGGCCCAGCCGTAGGCCGACGACAGCGCACCCCCTGCCGTCACCCCCCTCCGCCGGGGCGAATCGCGCTGCCCCGGCGCACCGGAGAGCCGCCTTCTGACTGCTACTCTGCGGTCTTGCGTCACTAAATGACCGATTTGAGTGTATTCAGGGGTGTGTGTGAAGGTCGTCTGCGTCGGCGGCGGGCCCGCCGGCCTGTATCTCTCGATCCTGCTCAAGCTCCAGGACCCGTCCCACGACATCACCGTCCACGAGCGCAACCCGGAGGGCTCCACCTACGGCTGGGGCGTGACCTACTGGCGCGGACTCCTCGACCGGCTCCACGCGCACGACCCGGAGTCCGCCCGCGCCGTCGAGGAGAACTCCGTGCGGTGGCGCGACGGCGTCGCCCACGTCCGCGACCTGACCACCCGGCACAGCGGCGACGAGGGCTTCGGCATCGGCCGCCACCGCCTGCTGGAAGTCCTCGCCGCCCGCGCCCGCGCGCTCGGCGTCCACCTGGAGTTCGACCACGAGGTCACCGGCGACGACCTGCCCGACGCCGACCTCGTGGTGGCGGCCGACGGCGTCCGCAGCGCGCTGCGCACCCGGCACGCCGGCCACTTCGGCACCGAGATCCGGGCCGGCCGCAACCACTACGTCTGGCTCGGCACCCCCCAGGTCTTCGACGCCTTCACCTTCGCCTTCGTCGAGACCGACCACGGCTGGATCTGGGCCTACGGCTACGGATACGGGGCCGAGGGCAGCACCTGCGTCATCGAATGCGCCCCCGAGACCTGGACCGGCCTCGGACTGGACCGGGCCGACGAGGCCGAGGGGCTGATCCTGCTGGAGAAGCTCTTCGCCGACGTCCTGGACGGCCACCCGCTCACCGCGCGCCCCACCTCCGCCGCGCCGCCCGCCCCCTGGCTCACCTTCCGGACCCTCACCAACCGCACCTGGTCCAAGGACAACCTCATCCTGCTCGGCGACGCCGCCCACACCACGCACTACTCCATCGGCGCCGGCACCACCCTCGCCCTGGAGGACGCCATCGCCCTCGCCGGCGCCCTGCGCGCCCACGCGGACCTCCCGGCCGCCCTCGGCGCCTACGAACGCGAGCGCAAGGCCGCCCTGCTCCCCGTGCAGAGCGCGGCCCGCTACAGCGCCCGCTGGTACGAGAACCTGCCCCGCTACCTCGGGCTGCCGCCGCACGAGATGTTCGCCCTGCTCGGCCAGCGCCACTCGCCCCTGCTGCCCTACACACCGCCCCGGCTCTACTACCGGCTCGACCGCGCCGCCGGCCGGCTGGAGCCCCTGCGCCGGGCCAAGCGCTGGCTCGGCCCCCGGGTGGCCCGCACGGTGCAGTCCCGCACCCTCACCACCCGCCGTTAGGGCCCAGCGGCTCCCGGTTGTCGCACCCCGGGGTGACGGGGCCGTTCCGGATGACAGACTGGCCCGCATGGACGAGCGCACTTTCGACAGGTCGGATCAACACGCCTCCGTGATCGGCCTCGGCACCTGGCAACTGGGTGCCGACTGGGGGGACGTCGACGACAAGCAGGCCCTCGCGGTGCTGGAGGCCGCCGCCGAGTCGGGGGTGACCTTCTTCGACACCGCCGACGTCTACGGCGACGGCCGCAGCGAGCAGACCATCGCCGCCTTCCTGCGCGGCCGGCCCGACCTGCACGTGCTGGTCGCCACCAAGATGGGCCGCCGGGTCGAGCAGCTCCCGCAGAACTACGTACTGGACAACTTCCGCGAGTGGAACGACCGCTCCCGGCGCAACCTCGGCGTCGACGTGATCGACCTCGTGCAGCTCCACTGCCCGCCGACCCCCGTCTACTCCACCGACGAGGTGTTCGACGCCCTCGACACCCTCGTCGAGGAGGAGCGGATCGCGGCCTACGGCGTCAGCGTCGAGACCTGCGCCGAGGCGCTGGCCGCCATCGCCCGCCCGAACGTGGCCAGCGTGCAGATCATCCTCAACCCGTTCCGGATGAAGCCCCTGCGCGAGGTGCTGCCCGCGGCCCGGGAGGCCGGCGTCGGCATCATCGCCCGGGTGCCGCTGGCCTCGGGGCTGCTGAGCGGCAAGTACACCGAGGACACCGTCTTCGCCGCCAACGACCACCGCTCGTTCAACCGGCACGGCGAGGCGTTCGACCAGGGCGAGACCTTCTCCGGCGTCGACTTCGCCACCGGTGTGGAGGCCGCCGCCGAGTTCGCCGCCCTCGCCCCCGAGGGGTACACCCCGGCCCAGCTCGCGCTGGGCTGGATCATCCGGCAGCCCGGCGTCACCACCGTGATCCCCGGCGCCCGCTCGCCCGAGCAGGCCCGCGCCAACACGCGGGCCGCCCGGCTGCCGGAGCTGTCCGCCGAGACCCTGGACGCCATCCGCGGCCTCTACGACCGGCGCGTCAAGGAGCAGGTCGAGAACCGCTGGTGACCGGCGCCCGGACGCGCCCGACCGGGCGCCGGAGCACCCCGGCGCCCGGTCCCCGGGTCCGCCTCCGGGCCGTCAGCCCTCGGCCATGACCTGGGCGAGGAAGTCGTCGAGGCGGACCTCCTCCTCCCCGGGCCGTACCACCGCGTACGTCTCCCGCAGGAACGCCGCGACCGGCGCCGCCCAGACGTACACCACCGCCCGGTGCCGCCGCCCGTCGGGACGGGTGTCGCCGAGGAACTCCAGGCGCACTTCCTCCCACAGCCCCCGGGACTCCGGCCGCATCCGCACGTCACCGACGCCGACCGGCCGCAGCAGCGCCTCGCCGACCATCTCCCGGTCCAGCGTCCACCGCGCGAGCACCCGGCCGTCGTGGGCGAAGACCACGGTCAGCGCGAACGGGTCGGCGGCGTCGTAGCCGAGGTGGGCGAGCACCGGGAAGCGGTCGGTCTCACCCGCCTGGAGCTGCACGACCAGGGTGGTGCGCACGGGGCGGTTCACGACGGGAGACCTCCGGGAGGACGGGTGCGGTCGGACACAGGGCGGCTAGTACCCCGTCCGACCGCCCGATGCTCACGCAAGCGGGTGATTCCCCCGGCACGGGTGGTTTCAGGACCCCTCGCCCAGCGTGTCGCGCAGGGCCGGCAGCAGCGTCGTGCGTGACCAGTCCAGGAAGGCCGGCTGGGTCTCCCCGCCGGTCTGCACCAGCGCGATCTCCGTGAACCCGGCCTCCGCGTACGGGCGTACGGCGTCCACGAAGGCGGCCGGATCGTTCCCGCAGGGGATCGACGCGGCGACGTCCTCGGGCGTGACGAACCGCGTCGCCGCCGCGAACGCGTCCGGGTGCGGAAGCTCCGCGTTGACCTTCCAGCCGCCGCCGAACCAGCGGAACTGGTCGTGGGCGCGGGCGACCGCCGCCTCGCGGTCCGGGTCGTAGGAGACGGGGAGCTGGCCGACGCGCGGTTTGCCGGTGCCGCCGTGCCGGTCGAAGGCGCTGAGCAGCTCCGGCTCGGGCTCGGTGGCGATGACCAGGTCGGCGAGTTCGCCGGCCAGCGCGCAGGACTGCTCCCCGGAGACGGCGACGCCGATCGGCGGCGGGGTCTCCGGCAGGTCCCACAGCCGGGCCGACTCCACGTCGAAGTGCTCGCCGCGGTGGTTGACGTGGCCGCCCTCGAAGAGCGCGCGGATGATCTCCACGGCCTCGCGGAGCATCGCGTGCCGCACGTCCACGGCGGGCCAGCCGCCGCCGACCACGTGTTCGTTGAGGTTCTCGCCCGCGCCGAGGCCCAGCCGGAAGCGGCCCCGCGACAGCAACTGGAGCGTCGCCGCCTTCTGCGCGACCACCGCCGGGTGGTAGCGGAACGTCGGGCACGTCACGTAGGTCATCAGCGGGATGCGCGACGTGGCCTGGGCGGCGGCGCCCAGCACGCTCCAGGCGTAGGGCGCGTGCCCCTGCGAGCGCAGCCACGGGAAGGAGTGGTCCGAGGTGACCGAGAAGTCGAAACCGGCCTCCTCGGCCCCCACCAGATGGTCCACGAGCGCCCGGGGCCCGGCGTGCTCGGTCATCATCGTGTATCCGATTCGCACCATGCGGCGGCGAGTCCCCGCCCTGGCCGCCCGGAAACGACGGACACCCGCCGACGCCCGCCGACACCGGACGTCGCGGGCGCCGGTGCGGGGCGCGGGGGCCGGTCGCCCGGCGTCAGCGCAGGCCGAAGCGGTCCGTCCAGGCGGCCATGTCACCGGCCTGCGCGTTGCCCCCGCACACCACCAGCCCGATCCGGGCGCCGTCGCCGACCCGCTCCACCACGCGCCGCGCCGCGGGCAGCAGGCATCCGGCGGCCGGCTCCGTCCACAGCTTCGCGTGCTCCGCGAACTCCAGCGATCCCGCGACCGCCTCCCGGTCCGGCACCACCAGCACCTCCGTGACCAGCTCCGACACCATCTCGTACGTCAGCCGCGACACGGCCGGCGCGCTGAGCGTGGTGACGATCGACGACAGCTCCACCGGCGTCGGCCCGCCCGCCGCCAGCGCCCGGGACATGGACTCGGCGCCCTTGGTCTCCACCCCCCAGACCCGCACCCCGGGCCGCCGGGCGCGCAGGGCCGCCGCCACCCCGGAGATCAGCCCGCCGCCCCCGATGCTGACCAGGACGTCGGTCAGCTCGCCGGCGTCCTCGGCGAACTCCAGCCCCACCGTGCCCTGCCCGGCGATCACCACCGGGTCGTCGAAGGGGTGGACCAGCGTCAGCCCCTCCTCCCGCAACCGGTCCACCAGCGCGAACGCGCCGTCCATGCCGTCGGTCAGCCGCACCACGGCCCCCGCCTCCTCGGCGATGCCGACGGAACGGGCTAGTGCCGACCGGGGCATGACCACGGTGGCCTTCACGTCCAGCGCGGCGGCCATGACGGCCACGGCGATGCCGTGGTTGCCGCCGCTGACCGCCACGACCCCGGCGGCCCGCTCGGCCTCCGTCAGCGTCAGCAGCTTCGCCACCGCTCCGCGCGCCTTGAACGACCCGGTGCGCTGGAGCAGTTCCAGCTTGGCGGTGACCGGGACCCCGAGCAGCGCGGACAGCCCGGGGCTCGGCACGGTCGGGGTGCGTACGACATGTCCGGCGATCCGCTCGGCCGCGGCTTCGATCCCGGTGATCCCGATCAAGGCAGTCTTCCTTCCGGCACGGGCGGTGTTCCGCGCCCCGGGCAGCTTTTCGCGTGGTACCGCCCCAGGTCAACAGCGTGCCCGGGGCCGGTCGCCGCGCGCACGCTCAGTGCTGCTGCGCCTTCTGCGGCGTCGCCTCGCTCGGCCGGACGACGACGAAGCCCTCGCCCTGGAGGACGAGTTGCACGACCTCCCCGGAGCCGCCGCGCAGCATCGAGCCGACGGACTGCGAACGGTGCAGCGACGTCGAGAGCCCCGCCGACCAGCCGACCACCGCGTCGGTGTCGACGTGGACCGGGTACTGGTGGGAGACCGGGATGACCAGCGGGTCGCCCTCGCAGACCAGGCCCAGCTTGCCGTGCCCGGTGAAGACGCTGTTGAACAGCCCGCCGCCGACGATGCCCACGCCCTTGACGGTGGAGATGCGGTACGACAGCGACGCGTCGAAGCACAGCACGTTGCGGCCGTTGACGGTGAACTCGTCGCCCGGCTCCAGCTCCACGATGAAGCAGTTCTGCGCCTCGTGCGCGAACCACGCCTCGCCCTGGCCGCGCACCGTCATCAGCGGCAGCCCCTCCCCGGTGACCGCCCGCTTGAGCATGCCGCCCACGCCCTGGCCCTTGCGCTCGAACTGGAGGCCGCCCCGGTAGGCGATCATCGCGCCCTGGCGGGCGAGCATCTCGCCGTTCACCACGTACCGGACGCACTTGGGGTTCTCGACGGTCATGCCCGGCGCGGTGGCCGGATGCACCATGTGCCGGCTGGAAAACAGGTCACCCTTCATGAGGGCATCCTGACCCGGATCGTCCGGTCTGCCAAGATCGGTGCCGGTTTTCGCGCGGGCGGTTCCTGAACTGGTGCCGGGCGGGGCGTGCGACGCGGGGGTGCCGGGCGGGGCGGGGCGCGGGTCAGCCGCCGAAGAGCTGGGTCCAGTACGTGGCGGCCCGGCCGCCGCCGGCCAGACCGGCGCCGATGTGGGTGAAGTCGCCGCTGAGGATGTTGGCGCGGTGCCCGGGGCTGTTCATCCAGCCCTCGACGACGGCGGTGGGGGAGCGCTGCCCGCAGGCGATGTTCTCGCCGACGCGGCGGTGCGTGGCGCCCGCGGCGGCGGCCCGGTCCCAGGGCCGGTCGCCGTCGGGGCCGGTGTGGGCGTAGAAGTCCCGCTCCGCCATGGCCGTGCTGTGCGCCTGCGCGGCGGCAGCGAGCCGGGGATCGGGGGCGAGCGGGCGCAGTCCGGCCGCCGTCCGCCGCCGGTTGGTGAGCGCGACGACCTCGGCCGTGGTGCGGTCCAGCCCGGCCGGCGTCAGCGGCACCGCCCACAGCACCGTCCAGTAGGTGTCGCCCGAGGGCCCGGTGGCGTGGGCCCATCCGGCGTGGGTGAAGACGGGCTCGTGCAGGGTGCGGCGGGCGCCCTCGGTCTCCCGGCAGGAACCGACGAACTCGGCGGCGGTGCGCGGCCCGAGGACCAGGTGCTCGCCGACGGTGAGGTAGGCGAACCCGGCGGCGACGACGCGCTGGTGGACCGAGACGCCGTCGCGGCTCTCGACGGCGAGCGCGCCCGCCCCGGCCATCGCCTCCGCGTGCGCCCGCGCCGCCGAGGCGAGCCGGGCGTCGCGCGCGACGGGCGGTGAACCGGCCGCGGCCCGCGCCGAGTTGACGAGGCCCAGGAAGCCGTCGGGGTCGCCGCCCGCGTCGACGGCGGGTGGCCCGGCCGGGGCGGGTGCCGGGGTCGCGGCGCCGGCGGCCCGGTCCGCCTCGTCGGCGACGTCGACGCCGAAGTCCCGGGCGAGTCCGGCGAGTCCGTCGGCGTACCCCTGGCCGAGCGCGCGCAGCTTCCACCGGTCGCCGCGCCGGTAGAACTCCGCGAGCAGCAGCACCGTCTCCGGCCCCGGGCCCGGCGGCGTGAACCGGGCCACCGGCGCCCCGCCGGGGCCGCTCACGCGCAGGGTGGGGGAGGGGAGGCCGGCGAGCGGGGTGCCGGGGTCGGCGGCGGTGACGGCGACCGTGACCCGGGTGGCGCCGGGCCGCAGCCCGGCCGGATCGAGGGCGAGGGTGTCCCCGCGCAGGTGGGCACCGGGCGCGTCCGGCTGGTTGTAGAAGACGAAGTCCGCGTCGCCCGCCACCTTGCCGCCGTCGTCCGTCACGAGTGCCGAGACGTCGAATCCGCCGGGCACCCGCACGTCGAGGGGCCCGTCCGGCACCGTCAGATTGCCACCGGGTACCAACTCGCTCATCCTGCCGCCCTCGGTCGTGGTCGTCGTCGCTGCTGCGGTGGGGCGCCGCGGTGGGGGTGCCGTGTGAACGTCCGCCGGAGGGCGGGTGTTCCCGGCCGCACGGCACCCGTCCCCGGCCGGGGCGGCTCCCGGTGCGCGGTGGGGCGGCGCGGGTGGTGAAGACTGGCCCCGATGGACGTGACCCGACGACAGGGAGGGAACCGATGACGCGCCCGATCACCGCAGGGGTGGACGGAACCGACGAGAGCCTGGCCGCGCTGGCCTGGGCGGCGAGGGAGGCGGTCCGCCGGGACGCGCCGCTGCGGGTGGTGCACGCCTGGCGCTTCCAGACGCGGCACGCCGTCGACGCCGGGGACCGCGAGACCCAGCAGCGGTGGGTGCGCGAGACCGTGGAGGCCGCCGCGCGCACCGTCGCCGGACGCCACCCGAACCTGGAGGTCGGCACCGAGGTACGCGAGGGCGACGCCGCCGCCGTGCTGCTGGAGGAGGCCGCCGCCTCCGGCACGCTGGTGCTGGGCTCGCGCGGCCACGGGCCCGTCGTGGGCTTCCTGCTCGGCTCCGTCGGCCGGCAGGTGATCGCCGGGAGCGAGCGGCCCGTCGTCCTCGTACGGGCCGGGGACCGGGCCGACGCCGAGGCCGGGGGCCGCGAGGTCGTCGTCGGTCAGCAGGGGGAGCCGGAGGACAGCGCCGACGCGCTCGGGTTCGCCTTCGAGACCGCCGCCGCGCGCGGCGCCTCCGTACGCGCGGTGCGGGCGTGGACGCTGCCGCCGGTGTTCGCCTACAGCCCGGGGTCGATGAAGCTCCTCGACGAGGCGGGCGGCCTGGAGCCGTACGAGCGGACGGCGCTCTCCGAGGCGCTGGAACCGTGGCGGGAGCGCTTCCCCGGCGTCCGGGTGGTCGAGCACGTGGAGATGGGCAGCGCCGGGCAGGTGCTGTTGTCGGTGGCCGGGCAAGCGCAGTTGATGGTGGTCGGGCGCCGGGCCCGCCGTACGGCCGTTGGCGCGCGGATCGGCTCGGTGGCGCACGGGGTGCTGCACCACGCGCAGTGCCCGGTGGCGGTGGTCCCGCACGCCTGAGCGGGCGCCGGGAGCCGAGCCGGTCAGCCGCGGGTGGGGTCCGCCGCCGGTGCAGGTCCGGACCCGTGCGGGTCACCCGCGGGGCGTGGGACGGCGGCGGCCTTCGGCAGGACGTGCGCGACGTAGTCGGCGACGGCCGCCTCCAGGCCGATGTCCTGCCCGGCCCGCTCGGAGAGCTGCCAGCGGTGCTCCAGCAACTCGTGGTAGACCTCGGCCGCGTCCATGGTGCCGCGCAGTGCGGGCGGCACGGCCCGCACGGTCGGCCGGAAGACCTCGCGCACCCAGCGGTGGGCGAGCACCTCCGGCCGGGCCCCGGCCCCCCGGGCTGCGCCGGGCGGCGCGTGGTCGTCCTGGGTGGCCATCCAGGACTCCAGGTCGTTGAGCAGCCGGCGCGCCTGGTTCTCCTCCGTGTCCAGCCCCGTCAGCCGCAGCAGTTGGCGCTGGTGGTGGCCCGCGTCGACCACCTTGGGCACGAAGGTGACCGTGTCGCCGTGCGGGGCGCGCTCGATCTGCATCTCGGCCACGTCGAAACCCAGGTCGTTGAGGCGCCGGATGCGGCGCTCCATGTAGTGGTGCTTGCCCGCCGGATAGACCGAGGTCCGGGTCAGCTCCTCCCACAGCCGTTCGTAGCGCACGCAGATCTCGGTGCCGAAGCCCACCGGGTCGACGGAGGGGTGCAGCGCCCCGGACGCCTCCAGGTCGAGCAGTTCGCCGCTGATGTTGACCCGCGCGAGGTCGAGGTCGTAGGCCCGCTGGCCCTCGCTGAGCCGGGGGTGCAGCTCCCCGGTCTCGGCGTCGACGAGGTACGCGGCGTAGGCGCCCGCGTCGCGCCGGAAGAGCGTGTTGGAGAGCGAGCAGTCGCCCCACGCGAACCCGGAGAGGTGCAGCCGGACCAGGAGCACGGCCAGGGCGTCCATCAGCCGGTGCATGGTCGCCGGGCGCAGCGTCGTCTCGAACATCGACCGGTAGGGCAGCGAACCGCCCAGGTGGCGGGTGATCAGCACCGGCTCCAGCGGCCGGCCCGCGTCGTCGGCGCGGCCGGTGACCACGCCGAGCGCGTCCACCGCGGGGATGCCGATCCGGTCCAGGTCGCGCAGCAGCCGGTACTCGCGCAGCGCGGGCCGTTCGGCGAGTTCCTTGACGGCGATGACCTCGTCGCCGGCCCTGGCGTAGCGCACGACGTGACGGGAGATGCCGCGCGGCAGCGGTACGAGGTGCTCCTCGGGCCACTCCTCCAACGGCAGGTGCCAGGGCAGTCGGAGCAGGAGCGCGGGGTGTTCGGGGTTGGTGGCACTGATCTGCAAGGCCATGGCCCCGACTCTAGGTGATCCGGGTCGAAGCCTTGCCGCCGGTCGGACATGTGCCGTCCGGGCAACCTGGCGAGGGCCGGAGGCGTCCTGCCCGATGCCGCGGGTCGGGGCAGTGCCCCTGACCGGACGGCACAGAACGCGAGACCGTGTGCCGAGTGCCTGAGCAGAGGTGGACATGACGTACCAGAACGCCGTGGTGACGTGGGTCGACGTACGGGACGGGCTGCCTCCGAGCGGTTCTCCGGTGGCGGCGGCGATCACCGGTCGGTACCGGCCCGACCCCTTCGCCGAGCCCGGTACGGCAGCGGCGTCGGGGGAGGACTTCTGGCTGGTGAGGCCGATGGTCTTCATCGCTCTGCACTGCGATGAGAACGGGACGGAGCACACGGACTTTGCTTCGTCGACTCCGACGAGGTCGTCCGTCTGCCGTACAGCCCCCGCAGTGACGAGACCATCACCCACTGGGCGCAGCTGCCCACCCTGCCGGGCAGGACGACGCACCTGCTCCTCGGGGACGACGCGCTGACGGCCCTGCGGAACACCTGGGACGCACGTTCCGCCACCTGACCCGAAGCCCGCCCGGAGACCATGCGCGCCCGTCCGGATCGGCCCCCGGGTCGCGGGGCGGGGCCGCGCTACCGCGACCGTTCCCGCGCCCGGCGCACGGCGTCCTTCACCGGGCCGTGGTGCGCGGGCCCGTGCCCGGGGAGGAGCACGTCGGCGTCGAGTTCCGCGAGGCGGTCCAGGGAGGCCAGCGCGCGGGCCCGCTCGTGGTGGAACATGTCGGGCAGCATCTGGGGCCCGTGCAGGCGGGAGGTCCCGTGGCCGCTGATCAGCGCGTCACCGGAGATCACCACACCGGCCCCGGGCAGGTGGTAGGCGCAGTGGCCGTCGGTGTGCCCGGGGGTGGGCACCGGGACGGGCCGGCCGGGCAGGTCGAGCGCCCCCTTCGCCGGGAAGGGCGCCGGGTCCGCCACCGGGACCCGGCGCGTCCCGCCGGAGCGGAGCACGCGCGCCGTCCAGGGCAGCACACCGGGCCGCCAGGCGTTGCGGAGCACCGTGGTGCCGGTGATCTGCTGGAGGAAGTCGCCCCGGGCATGGGGGACTTCGGCCTCGTGCATCAGGACGGGCGTGCCGTGGGCGGCCCGCAGGTGCGCGGCGGAGCCCAGGTGGTCGGCGTGGGCGTGGGTGATCAGCACCGCCGCCACCGCCTCGGGTGAACTGCCCACGGCGGCCAGGGAGTCCAGCAGCGCCTGCCGGTCCCCGGGGTAACCCGTGTCGACGAGGGTCACCGCGTCGCCGTCGGTGAGGATGACCCAGTTGGCGTCCCTGCGGTGCACCAGGTAGGTGCCGTCCGCGACTTGCCGTACGTCCGCGCGCATCGTTCTCCCTGTACTCCAGGCGGCGTTGAGGAGAGCCAGTCAACCAGGGCGGGGTGTGGCGCCGTGCGCCTTCGGCGTCACCGGACGCCGTACGGGCGGAACTGGACGCTGATGCGGGGGCCCGCGGCCCGGGTGCTCTTGGGGACGCAGTGCTCCCAGGTGCGCTGGCAGGAACCGCCCATCACGATCAGGTCGCCGTGGCCGAGCGGGCGGCGCACCGTCGCCCCGCCACCGCGCACCGGACGCAGCAGCAGGTCCCGCGCGGCGCCGACGGAGAGGATGGCGACCATCGTGTCCTGCCGGGCGCCGCGCCCGATCCGGTCGCCGTGCCAGGCGACGCTGTCCCGGCCGTCCCGGTAGTGGCACAGGCCGGCGGTGCGGAAGGGTTCGCCCAGTTCGCCGGCGTAGTGGGCGGACAGCGCGTCGCGGGCCTCGTCCAGTACGGGGTGGGGGAGCGGGTCGTCCGTTCCGTAGAAGGCGAGCAGCCGGGGCACGTCGACGACGTGGTCGTACATGGCCCGCCGTTCCGCGCGCCAGGGCACGTCGGCGGCGAGCCGTTCGAAGAGGGCGTCGGCCCCGCTCAGCCAGCCGGGCAGGACGTCGATCCAGGCCCCGGAGGCGAGCGGGGTGCGGGTGATCCCGTCGAGCGGGCCGAGCCGGATCTCGTCCGTCTGGTCGAAGAGCGATCCCTGGAGGTGGTGCGTGGCCATGGGGCCAGCGTACTCCTGGATCGAATATCTGTTCTATATGCCTGCCCGATATGACCGCCGGGGGTGCCCGCAGATGGCCGCCGGGGGTGCCCGCACGGGTGTTCCCGATACACCGCCGTATCGGATACATTCGCGTATCCGGTGGCGCGCGGGCGTGACCGGGAGGGAAGAAGGCGAGGGGTGCCGCGTGGACGGAGTCGAGTGCGTGGACGCCGCGGCGCCCGCCCGCCGGGTCACCAGGCGCCGCGCCCGCACCCGGGCCGACCTGCTGGCCGCCGCCTTCCGGGTCTTCGCCGCCAAGGGCTTCGGACGCGTCTCCATCGAGGAGATCTGCGAGGCGGCCGGCTACAGCCGCGGCGCCTTCTACTCCAACTTCGACAGCCTCGACCACCTCTTCTTCGCCCTCTACCGGGAGCGCGCCGAGCTGATCGCCGAGCAGGTGGCCGGCGCCCTCGCCCTCGACGGACCCGACCTGGACGTGCCCGCCGCCGCGGACCGCGTCACCGAGGTCCTGCTCCTGGACCGGGACTGGCTCCTGGTCAAGACCGACTTCCTGGTGCACGCCGCCCGGAACCCGGACGTCGCCCGCACCCTCCTGGAACACCGCGCGCGGCTGCGGCGCGCGATCGCCGACCGGCTCGACCGGGCCCGCGACCACCTCCCGCTCCCCGCCGTCCTCGGCGACGCCGAGGGCGCCGCGCACGCCGTGGTCGCCGCCTACGACGGGGTCACCACCCAGCTCCTCCTGGACCGGAACACCGGGCACGCCCGTGCCTGGCTGCGCCGGCTCCTCACCGCGCTGCTCACCGGCGCGGGGGGCCCGGTCACCGGACCCCGCTGAACGGACCCACCGACGTACCGATACACCGACACCACACACCGATTGCCGATGCCAAGGAAGGGACGGGCGCCATGGATGCCGACGTCATCGTGGTCGGAGCGGGACTCGCGGGCCTGGTCGCGGCCCACGAGCTGACCAGCCGCGGCCGGAAGGTCGCCCTGGTCGACCAGGAGAACGCGGCCAACCTCGGCGGCCAGGCGTTCTGGTCCTTCGGCGGGCTCTTCCTCGTCGACTCGCCCGAGCAGCGCCGCCTCGGGGTCCGGGACTCCTTCGCGCTGGCCTGGAGCGACTGGCAGGGCAGCGCCGCCTTCGACCGCACCGAGGACGAGGACTCCTGGGCGGTGCGCTGGGCACGGGCGTACGTCGAGTTCGCGGCGGGGGAGAAGCGGTCCTGGCTGACCGGGCACGGGATCACCTTCCTGCCCACCGTCGGCTGGGCCGAGCGCGGCGACCTCGGCGCGGGCGGGCACGGCAACTCCGTGCCCCGCTTCCACATCGCCTGGGGCACCGGGACCGGCGTCGTCGAACCCTTCGTACGCCATGCCCGGGAGGCCGCCCGCGAGGGGCTGCTCACCTTCCACCACCGGCACCGCGTCGACGGACTCGTCGTCGAGGGCGGCGCCGTGCGCGGGGTGCGCGGCACGCTCCTGGCCGAGGACGCCTCACCCCGCGGGGTCGCCTCCGGCCGGGAGGCGGTGGGCGAGTTCGAGCTGGGCGCCCAGGCCGTCGTCGTCGCCTCCGGCGGCATCGGCGCCGACCACGACACCGTGCGCCGCCACTGGCCCGCGCGGCTCGGCACCCCGCCCGCCGAGATGGTCACCGGCGTCCCCGCCTACGTCGACGGCCGGATGCTCGGCATCAGCGAGGCGGCGGGCGCGCGCCTGGTCAACCGCGACCGCATGTGGCACTACACCGAGGGCGTACGCAACTGGGACCCGATCTGGCCCGGCCACGGCATCCGCATCCTGTCCGGGCCGTCGCCGCTCTGGTTCGACGCGCTCGGCCGCCGCCTGCCCCAGCCGTACCTGCCCGGGTACGACACCCTCGGCACCCTGCGCCACCTGCGCACCGCCGAGGACCTGGCCGGCCACGACCACTCCTGGTTCATCCTCACCCGGAAGATCGTCGAGAAGGAGTTCGCGCTCTCCGGCTCCGAACAGAACCCGGACATCACCGCCAAGGACCGCGCCGGGGTGCTGCGCAGCCGCCTGCTCGGCAAGGGCGCACCGGCCCCGGTGGAGGCGTTCCTGCGCCGCGGGGCCGACTTCGTGACCGCGCCCGGCCTGGAGTCGCTCGTCGAGCGGATGAACGGGCTGACCGAACGGCCGCTCCTCGACCCCGCCCTCATCCGCCGCCAGATCGAGGCCCGCGACCTCCAGATGGCCAACCCGTACGCCAAGGACGCCCAGGTCCAGGGCATCCGCAACGCCCGCCGCTACGTCGGCGACCGCCTGGGCCGGGTGGCGACCCCGCACCGCGTCCTCGACCCGGAGGCGGGCCCGCTCATCGGCGTCAAGCTGCACGTCCTCACCCGCAAGACCCTCGGCGGCATCCAGACCGACCTGGACTCCCGCGCCCTGGGCGCCGACGGCACCCCCGTCGACGGTCTGTACGCGGCGGGGGAGGCGGCCGGGTTCGGCGGCGGCGGGGTGCACGGGTACAACGCGCTGGAGGGCACGTTCCTGGGCGGCTGCCTCTTCTCGGGCCGGGCCGCGGGCCGGGCGGCGGCCCGTCAGACGGCCTGACCGGTACGGGGCCTCAGCCTCCGTCGAGGACGCCGCGCAGCACCGACGCCTGGCTGCGGTCGGGCGACTTGGACGCCGTCAGCAGCGTCACGTCGCCCGAGCGCACCAGCTCCCGCAGATGGTCCACGAGCCGCGCCGCCTCGGGCTCGGCCAGCTCGGCCTCGTAGCGGCGGGCGAACTCCTCGTAGGAGCCGTCACCGGCGTGGAACCAGCGGCGCAGCTCGGACGAGGGGGTGAGCCCCTTGGGCCACTCGTCGATCCGGGCCGCGTCCTTCGCCATGCCCCGGGGCCACAGCCGGTCCACGAGCACCCGCACCCCGTCCTCCGGCTCGGGCGAATCGTAGATCCGACGCACACGAACAGCCACGGCACGCTCCTTTCCACGCCACACCCCCACTGCCCGGGAGCCTACGACGCGGCCGTCCCGTGGACCCCGGGACGGGGTCCGTTCGAGCGGTTGTTCAGGGGCGGAGGGTCGCGGTGGCGGTTTCCGCCACCGCTTCGGCGAGGGCGGCGAGGGCGGGGGAGTCGAGGCGCCACTGCTGCCAGTGGAGGGTGATGTCGGTGGCCAGGGACGGCGCGAAGTCGGTGAGGCGGCCGGCGGCGAGGAGCGGGGCGGCCTGGGGTTCGGGGACCATGCCCCAGCCCAGGCCGGCCGCGATCGCCTCCACGAACCCCTCCGAGGTGGGCACGTGGTGCCGGGCCCGGCTCGCGGAGGGCAGGCCCAGGCGGCGGGCGAAGGCGTCCTGGAAGTCGTCGCGCCGGTCGAAGACCACCACCGGCGCACGCGCGATCACCTCGGCCGGCGGGCCGTCCAGGTGCCGGGCCGCGAAGCCGGGGGAGGCGCAGGGCAGGTAGCGCATCCGGCCCAGCGCGCGGACCGAGCACCCCGGCACCGGGTCCGGCGAGGACGTCACCGCCGCCATCACCGCGCCCTCCCGCAGCAGGGCCGCCGTGTGCCCCTCGTCCTCACGGCGCAGTTCGAAACAGAGCCCCGCCTCCGGCGGCACCCGCGTCAGCGCCCCGAGGAACCAGGTGGCGAGGGAGTCGGCGTTGACGGCGACGGAGACGCGCGTCGGCTCCCCGGCGCCGCTCAGCCCCAGTTCGGCCGTGGCGTCCCGCTCCAGCCGCGCCACCTGACGGGCCAGGCGCACCAGCACCTCGCCGGACTCGGTGGGCCGCACCGGCTTGGTGCGCGTCAGCAGGACCCGGCCGGTGCGCTTCTCCAGCGCCTTCACCCGCTGGCTCACCGCGGACGGCGTCACGTGCAGCGCGGTGGCCGCCGCGTCGAACGTGCCCTCGTCCACCACGGCCAGCAGGGTCCGTACCTGGTCCAGCGGGAGTCCCGCGAGCGCCGTCGTCATCACGAAGGCTAAGGATACGTAAGAATCTTTAGCTGTACGCGTGGTGATCGCCGTCTTAGCGTCGAGATCATGACCAACGCCCTGACCACCGCGGTCGCCGGCTTCGGCACCGGACTCTCGCTCATCGTCGCCATCGGTGCCCAGAACGCCTTCGTGCTGCGCCAGGGCATCCGCCGTGACGCCGTCCTCGCCGTCGTCGCCATCTGCGCCCTGTCCGACGCCGTCCTGATCGCCCTCGGCGTCGCCGGGGTCGGCGCCGTGGTCGTGGCCTGGCCGGGCGTGCTGACCGTCGTCGGCTGGACCGGCGGCGCCTTCCTCCTCGTCTACGGGGCGATGGCCGCGCGGCGCGTGCTGCGGCCGGCCGGGGCGCTGCGGGCGGAGGGGGAGGCGGCCGGGTCGCGCCGCCGGGCGGTGCTCACCTGCCTCGCGCTGACCTGGCTCAACCCGCACGTCTACCTCGACACCGTGTTCCTGCTGGGCTCGGTCGCCGCCGACCGGGGCCCGCTGCGCTGGGCCTTCGGGGTGGGCGCCGCCTGCGCCAGCCTGTGCTGGTTCGCGGCGCTCGGCTTCGGCGCCCGCCGGCTCGGCGGCGTCCTCGCGCGGCCTGCCGCCTGGCGGGTGGTGGACGCCCTCGTCGCCGTCACCATGATCGTGCTCGGCGTCACGCTGATCGCCGGTGCCTGAGCGGACCGGCTGGTTTCCGGCTCGGGAGCCCCGGGCGGGGCGGGACCACGATTCGGGCAGGCTCCCGGGCCCGTGGCGGGAGCTGCCATAGTGATCTCCGCAGCCGACCGTTGTATCGAGCACGTAGGAAGCGCGTGGACACGAGCGAGAGCAGCAACCCGCCCCGGGAACAGGACCCCGCCCCGGAACCGGCCCGCCCCCGCGGCTGGCGCCGCTGGGCCATGGACACCCGGCCGCTGCGCCGCCCGGCCTACCGCCGGCTCTGGTCGTCGACGATCGTCACGGCCGTCGGCAGCCAGCTCACCGCCGTCGCCGTGCCCAAACAGGTCTACGACATCACCGGCTCCTCCGCCTGGGTCGGCGCCGCGAGCATGGCCGGACTGCTGCCGCTGATCGTGTTCGCGCTGTGGGGCGGCGCGATCGCCGACACCGTGGACCGCCGCAAGCTGCTCCTCGTCACCAACACCGGCATCGCCCTGACCTCGCTGCTCTTCTGGGTCCAGGCCGCCACCGGACTGGAGTCGGTCGGCGCCCTGATGGTGCTCCTCGCGGTGCAGCAGGCGTTCTGGGGGCTGAACGCGCCCGCCCGCAACGCCTCCATCGCCCGGCTGGTGCCGGCGGAGGAACTGCCCGCGGCCAACGCGCTGGGCTCCACCGTCATGCAGACCGGCCAGGTCGTTGGCCCGCTGCTGGCCGGCGTGCTCATCCCGGTCGTCGGCCTGGCCGAGCTGTACCTCATCGACGCGCTCGCCCTGTGCGTCACGGTGTGGGCGGTCTACAAGCTGCCCGCCCTGCCGCCGCTGACGGCGACCGCGACCCGGCGCCGCGCCGGCCTCCGCGAGATCGCGGCCGGGTTCCGCTACATCGCCGGGCACAAGGTGCTGCTGCTCTCCTTCGTCGCCGACATCATCGCCATGGTCTTCGGCATGCCCCGCGCCCTGTTCCCGCAGCTCGCCGCCGAGACGTACCCCTCGTACGGGGAGGGGCTGGCGCTGGGCCTGCTGTTCGCGGCGATACCCGTCGGCGCCGTGGCCGGCGGCCTCTTCTCCGGCACGTTCTCGCGGGCCCGGCGGCACGGCTGGATGGTGATCGGCGCGGTGGTCGTCTGGGGCGCGGCCATCGCCGGCTTCGGGCTGAGCGACAGTCTCTGGCTCGCCGTGGCCTTCCTCGCCGTCGCGGGCCTGGCCGACATGGTGTCCATGGTCTTCCGCGGCGCGATCCTGCTCTCCGCCGCGACCGACGAGATGCGCGGGCGCATGCAGGGCGTCTTCACGGTCGTCGTCGCCGGCGGCCCGCGCCTCGCCGACGTCCTGCACGGCAGCGCCGGTTCCCTCTACGGCCCGCGCGAGGCGGTCGCCGGCGGCGGGCTCCTCGTGGTCGTCGTGATGCTCGCCCTCGCCGCCGCCGTGCCCGCCCTGCGCCGCTACCGGGTCTGACCCCTCACAGCACGCCCCGGCCGTGCGGCGTGTAGTGCTCCATGAGCCGGCCCCGGGTGTTCTCCAGCCGGTGGGCGAGGATCTCGGCGACGGTCCGCACCAGCACCATGCCGAGCTGCGGGTCCGCCTCGCACAGCGCGAGCACCGAGGAGGCGTCGAACTCGTAGGCCCGCACCGGGCTGAACGCCTCGGCGCCGAAGTCCCAGGCGTACGGCGGGAAGAGCCAGGACCAGCCGAGCAGGTCGCCGGAGCCCAGGCTCGCCACGGTGACCTGTCGCAGGGACGTCACCTGCTGGGTCAGGGAGACCGCCCCGGAGCGGATGACCCAGAAGCGGTCCGCCGTCCCGCCCGCCTCGAAGATCCTGGTGTCCTCGGGGAAGGACACCTCCCGGGCCAGCCCCATCAGGCGTTCGCGCTGGGGCGGCGGAAGCGCGGGCAACAGCTTGATCGCTTCGGTCATGACGTGGGGCTCCTCGCCGACGACTCGGTCCCGGGGCTTTCCCTCCGCCCATTTTCCGCCGCGCGTGACCCACCGGGCACCTCGGCGGCGGGCGTCTTACGGGCCCGGTCCGGCGGGGGTGCGCGCGGGCAGGAGAAAGCCCTGGCTGGACGGGGGAAGCCAGCCAGGGCCGTCTGCGGTGACGCACGGAGGACGCGGGGGTCGACTCCGTCGCCACGTATGGGTGAACCGTAAACCATTGGTGAGGGTTCCGCGAAGCCGGAACCGGGGCACGTGACCTGTTTCACTTCGGCCACCCTCGGTCATCCCCGGCCAGGGATCGATCCCCGCCTGTCAGAACTGGTCGTCCGGTGTCGGACATGGTCACCCTCCGGGGCCGTCGGCGGCGATGTCCAGTGGTGCCCGGACCGTCCTCGGGGCCCGGTCGCCCGGGTCGGGGAGCAACGTCCCGGCCTCCGGGACCCGGGCACGCGCCGGGTCGGCCGCCATGCCGACCCGGTTCCCCGCTCCGGCCGGGTCAATCACCGCCGGACCGGGTCCTCACCGTACGGACCGGTCCGTACAGAGCCCCGTACGCCCGGCCCCTGACCCGGGCCGGGCCGCTCGGGGGCGGTCCCGGCTCAGAGCGGCCGGCCGTGGCGGCCCGGGGTGACGACCTCGTCCAGCACCCTCAGCACCGCCTCGTAGGCGAGGGTGCGCACCTCGGCCTCCCGGGCCCCCTCGGGATCGGTCGCCCGCAACTGCTCGCGCCGCTCCCGCCAGTTCCGCTCCTGTTCCGCGGCGCAGGCCCGCGCACGGTGCAGGCGGCGCAACAGTTCGTCCGAGTCCACAACATCCGTCATGCACTCCGCGTACCCCCACTCGCCGACGGAAGGCCCGTTGAGCCGTACGGAGGGCATCGGGTTTGGCGGTGCCCTCGGCGGTCAGCCGGAGACGACAGGCCCGCGGCGGCGCGGGCCCGGCCCGGACCCGGACCGCCCCACCGACCTGGGAGCCGACCGATGAGCGACAGCGACCCGACCGAACCGGCCGCGCGGTACCCCGGCGCCGAGCGGCGCCGGTGGTTCCGGCCGCGCAGACCGGCCGAGGCCCGCAGGACCGTGGAACGCGTGGTCACCGAGTGCTGCCACGCCCGCCACACCCCGTGCGACGCGGGTGCCCTCTCGGACGCCGTGCTCGTCGCCTCGGAGCTGACGACCAACGCGATCCTGCACGCCGGAGGCGTCACCGACTTCCGCGTCGAGGTCGTCGTCGGACCGGGGGTCCGCCTCTCGGTCAGCGACCGCAGCAGCGCCCTGCCGGTGCTCGTGGAACCGGCCGGTCCGCAGGGCCGCCGGCGGCTCGGCGGGCGGGGCTGGCCGATCGTGTGCCGGCTCGCGCGCGAGGTGCGCGTGGCAGACCTTCCGGCGGGTGGCAAGTGCATCACCGTCGTCGTTCCGCTGTCCTGAGGACTTTTCGCGGTCCGGAGTTTCGTCCGCCGGGCCAGGGGCAGTCGCAGTCTCGTGCTTCGGACCGGAGGCGCAGCAGCGGGAACGGCATGGCCGCGTGACCCTCCGGGAGTCCTGAGAGCAGGGCCGTTCCCGCGGACAGTCCCCTGAAGTCCACCGTTCAGGAGCGAATCCGCATGCTCATCGAAACCCCCACCACTCGTTCCGATTCCCCTTCCCCCGAGTCCGTGACCGACCCCTCCGCCCCGTCCGCCACGCGCCGCCGGCACGACGACGCCCCCGACACGGTGGCCCTCTTCGGCCGGCTCGCGGGACTGCCGGAGGGGCCGGAGCGTGACGCGGTCCGCGATGACCTGGTCACCGCCTGGCTCCCCATGGCCCACCGCATCGCCGGACGTTTCCGGGACCGCGGCGAGTCCATCGAGGATCTGCGCCAGGTGGCCGCCCTCGGCCTGGTCAAGGCCATCGACCGTTTCGACCCGGAGCGCGGGGCCTTCGAGAGCTACGCCGTGCCCACCATCACCGGCGAGGTCAAGCGGCACTTCCGGGACCGCATGTGGGCGCTGCGCGTGCCCCGGCGGGTGCAGGAACTGCGCAACAAGGTGCGCGTGGCCCGCCGCGAACTCACCCAGAGTCCGGGCAGCCCCGAGCCCTCCGTCGCCGCCCTCGCCTCCCACACGGGGCTGACCGAGGACGAGGTCAGCGCCGGGATGGAGGCGCTGGAGAGCTTCAGCACCCTGTCGCTGGACGCCGAGCTGTCCGACGGCGACGACGGGTACAGCCTCGCGGACACGATCGGCTCGGCCGACTCCTCGTACGACGTGGTCATCGACCGCGAGTCCGCCAAGGAGGGGCTGCGCCGGCTGCCCGAGCGCGAGCGGGCCATCCTCTACATGCGCTTCTTCGAGGACATGACGCAGAGCCGCATAGCGGACCGCCTGGGCATCTCGCAGATGCACGTCTCGCGGCTGATCAGCCGCAGTTGCGCCCGGGTGCGCGACGAGGCGATGGGGCAGCGCGCCGGCCGCCCGGGGACGGGCCGCCCGGCGACGGCCTGACGGCCGCGGTCCCCGGCGAAGGGCTGCCGGGGGCCTCGACGGGGCTCGCACGGTCCCGGGCGGCCCGCCGACGGCGGGCACCGCCGGGGCCGCTTCGCGCTGTCCCGCACGGCGGCCGGCCCCGAACCCGCCCCCTGCCCGCTCCCTCGCGCACGGCGTGCTGCCGCGCCCCGTTTCCCCCGGGCGGTTTCCCGTCCGCGGCGGAACGCGGGTGCGGGGGTCTGAGCCGCGCGCCACGGGGAACACGGGACGGATGAACGAACACGAGATTCCTCCGCCGGACGGACGTCCCGTGGACGTCTATCTGGATCTCCTGCGCATCCGCATGGAGACCGCCGACTACCAGCTCCTGCTCAGTGTCGTGGAGCCTGTCCTCCAGGCCATCGACGAGCACCAGATGCCGACCATCGACTTCTCCCTGGACGGCGACGGGGCCGAGACCCTGCCCCAGGAGATCCGGGACGAGGCCGCCCTGGTCATCGCCACCGCCGTCACCGGCCGGCTCGACAACGAGGTCGTCGAGATCGACACCGACGAGACCGGACCGGTCAGGGTGGTCACCGACGCCGTCACCGCGTCCGATCCCGAACGCCTCGGCGAGATCGCCGACTACCTCAAGGACCGCCACCGCCAGAACGAGGAACTGCGCGGCATCGCCGAGGCCAGCGGGCTGCCCACCGACTTCTGAGCCGCCGGCCGGCCTCCGGCGCACCACGGGCGCGCACCACGGCGCCCTCCCCGGCGTCCCGGGGCCCGTCAGCGCCCCGGCGCCGCCACCGGCACGTCCAGCGGCCGGGCGAGGCCGACCACCGCCTCGTCCAGCCGTTCCAGATGCCGCAGCACCCGGCCGGTGATCCGCCCGTAGCGCGGCATCCCGTCCGCCCGCTGCTCCAGCAGCGAGGCGATGCTCGGCCCCGTCTCCACCTCGACCGCCGCGTGCTCGTCGGCGACGCGCGCGGCGATCGCCTCGATGTTGCGCACGGTACGGGCCACCGCCCCGCGCAGCCGGGGATCGGCCGCGATCGAGGGATGGGTGGGCAGCAGCTCCGCCGTCGCGGCCAGCGACCGCGCGTGGTACGCGCACGTCTCCAGCAGCGCCACCACGTACTGCGCCGCGTCCCGCCGGGCCCGCATCGGCGTGATCGGGTGGGTCAGCGGCTGGGTGGCCGCCCGCAGATCGCCGAGGGCCTGGTCCAGCTCGCGCGCCGTGTCCAGCAGGTCCGCCGCCGGGCCGCCGCTGAGCTGGTCGACCGCGCCCTCGGTGACGTCCACCAGCCGCTCCAGCACCGTGCCCAGCAGCTCGTTGGTCCGCCGGTCCGTGCGCACCGGCAGCACCAGCGCCGCCGCGAAGATGCCGCAGGCCGCGCCGAGCGCCGTCTCCTCCACGCGCAGCACCAGCACCGACAGGCTGTACGTCTGGAGCACCGTGTAGAGCAGCCCGAGCATCGCGGTCACGAAGAACGACATCAGCGTGTACGACAGCGGCGCGGTGTAGAACATGGCGAAGACGAAGAGCAGCACCAGCGCGAACGCCGTCCACGTGTGGTCGCCGACCAGTCCGGCCAGCACGATGCCGGCCACCACGCCCAGGACCGTGCCGAGCACCCGGCGGTAGCCCTTGACCAGGATCTCGCCGGTGGACGCGGTGTTGAGGAAGACGATCCAGCAGGTCAGCACCGCCCAGTACCAGCGCTGCGAGGACAGGAACTCCCCGCCGACGATGGCGAGCGAGGACCCCACGGCCACCTGCACCGCGGCGCGGGTCGTGGGCCGCCGCAGACCGGTCGGCTCTTCCTCGGCGGCCCGCTCCTCGCCGGCGTCGATCGCCGCGTCCTCGGCGTCCAGCTCCTCGCGCGAGCGGGCCGTCGCGGGGCTGTCGTCCGACTCGTCCTGCGGCCCGTCCAGCGCGATCCGCAGGCCCATCACCGCGCGGGCGGCCTCACCGATGCCGCGGAAGACGTCCTGGAGGGCGGCGCCGGCACGCGGCAGGTTCTCCTCGTCGCGGTAGCCGAGGAGCCGGTTGCGCAGGTGGGCGAGGGCCGTGCCGCGGGCCTCGGCCGGCGGGCGCAGCACGAGCGCCTGGAGCGCGCGGAGGTCGCGGCGCAGCTTCGCCATGGCCTCGTCCTGGGCCGGGGCGTGGTCCACCAGCGGGGTGACGGCACCCGGCAGGTGCAGGGTCAGGGTGTCCGCCCGCTCGGCGCTGCGCGCGGTCAGCAGGAGCAGCCCCAGCCGCTCGGCGGCGATCTCGGCGTCGGCGATACGGCGCTGCACCAGCCGGGCCGTGGACTGGTCCGGCGTGCCCTCCTCCAGCCGGGACTGGATCATCAGGGCCGTCTCGTGCAGCCGGGCGGTGCCCTCCCGCATGGACTCCAGCACCTTGTCGACGTCCTCCGGACCGGCCTCCAGCAGGGCGATCTGCGCCGCGATGAGCTGGGCCAGCCGGGCCCGGAACGCCTGCCGCAGCCGTTGCAGCACACCCGCGCTCGTGGTGGCGACCACGCCGAAGCGCACCGTGGCGCTGCACGCGAAGGCCAGCACGACCGTGCCGTACAGCGACGGGAGCTGGGCCGGCTCGGCGCCGACGAAGAGGGAGACGAAGTAGACCTGGAAGCCGATCAGTCCCAGGGTGGTGCCCCGGTCCCCGAACCGGCGGCCGTAGACCGCGCAGAAGATGAGGACGACGAAGAACGCGTCCCCGACGACGACCCGCGTGGAGAGCAGGGTGCTCAGGGTCACCGAGGCCAGCGCCACCGGCAGCCCGAGGGCGAGGGTGACGGCCTGCGCGCCGCGCTGCTTCTCCCGGATGGCGAAGGTGGCGACCATCGCCACCATGGCCCCGGCCACCAGGTGCGTGACATCGGCGCCGAACAGCCGCAGCACCAGCAGCGCGAGGGCGATCGCGCCGACCGTGCGCAGCCCGGCCATGAGCCGCAGCAGACCGGGGTCGGACGCGGCGACACGGTCGCGCAGTCGCGTCCGCACCGAGCGCCCCGCTGCCTTCACGCCGCCGTACTCTCCCGATTCACACCCGATTCACGCCGAGATCCACTTCTCAGCATGTCATGCCCCGCGCGGTACGCTCCCCCCGGGGCGCTACCGGGCCCGGCCGGCGCTCTCGACCCGCTCCCGCACCTGCTCGGCCGTCAGGTAGGCGTCGGTGTACTCGAAGTCCTTCAGCCGGGCCGGTTTGCGGGCCTGGAAACCGGTGCGGACGAAGTCGTCCCCGGCCATCGCGTTGAGTATCCAGCTCACCCCCACCCGGGCCTTGGCCACGTTGGTGCGCAGCGCCGACCAGTGGTAGCCGCGGGCCACCGCCTGGGCGGGCAGCCCGCGCAGCTCCACGCCGAGCGGCTTGGAGACCGCGTCGGTGCCGCCGAGGTCGACGACGAGCCCGAGGTCCCTGTGGTGGTAGGGCCGCAGCGGCTGGTTGCGCAGGGTGGCGATGAGGTTCTCGGCGACGTGCCGGCCCTGCCGGCCCGCGTGCTGGGCGGTCGGCGGGCAGACGGCGCCCTCCTGGCCCTTGGCCAGGTCCGGCACCGCGGCGGAGTCGCCCAGCGCGAACACCCCGTCGTAGCCGGGCAGCCGCATCTCGGAGGTGACCGCGAGCCGGCCCCTGACCGTGTCCGCGCCGAGCGTGGCGATGAGCGGGCTGGCGACCACGCCGGCCGTCCAGATCAGCGTCCGGGTCGGCACCACCCGGCCGTCGGTGAAGGTGACCTCCTCCGCCCCGGCCTTGGCGATGGAGACCCCGAGGGAGATCTCGACACCGCGCCGGGTGAGGATCTGCTGCGCGCTCCGCCCCAGCTTCTCGCCCAGCTCGGGCATGAGCTTCGGCGCGATGTCGATCAGGTGCCACTTGATCAGGCCCGGGTCCAGCCGCGGGTAGCGCTCGACGGCGGCGTGCGTCAGCCGTTGCAGACAGGCCGCGGTCTCGGTGCCCGCGTAGCCGCCGCCGACCACCACGAACTGGAGCCGCGAGGCGCGCTCGGCCGGGTCCTGGCTGGCGTCGGCGAGGTCGAGCTGCGAGATGACGTGGTCGCGGATGTACGCCGCCTCGGCCAGCGTCTTCATGCCGAAGGCGTGCTCGGTGAGGCCGGGGATGTCGAAGGTGCGGGTGATGCTGCCGGGTGCCAGCACGATGTAGTCGTACGGTTCGTCGACGATCTGGTCGGTGATGGTGCGCACCACGCACACCTTCGCCTTGAGGTCGACGCCGACGGCGCCGCCCGGGATGATCCGGGTGCGGTAGCGGCTGCTGCGGCGCAGTGACAGCGCGATCGACTGGGGCGTCAGCACCCCGGAGGCGACCTGGGGCAGCAACGGCAGGTAGAGCTGGTACGAGAACGGTGTCACGAGGGTGATGCGGGCTTCTCGAGGGGAGAGCCTTCGCTCCAGCCGGCGGACGCACTCCACGCCGGCGAAACCTGCGCCGACCACCAGAATCCTGGGTCGTGTCACGGTGTCCATCCCCTTTCTGCGGCTACGGGCGGATATGCCGCGATGGCCATGCGCCTGCCCGGAGATCGCCGCTTCGCACCTCTTCGATCTCACCCCACCGGCGTCGTTCCGGCGAGCCGAATGGAGCAGCCAGGGGACGCGGGCGGGCCCCGCGCACCGGGCGGGACCGGCGGCGGGGCCTGAGGCCGGGTGTTCACCCGGGAGAGTGGAACCGCGGGGTCAGGCGGGACCGGTGTGGTGACACAGGAGGAGGCAGACGTCGTCGTCGCGCTCGGAGTCCCTCAGCAGCGGGCGCAGGATGCCCTCCGCCGAGCCCTCCAGGTCCGTCGCCAGCTCCCTCGGATCGAACGAGCCGAGCACCTGGGCCAGCCGCTCGATGCCCGGGTCGATGCCCTGGGCCCGCCGTTCCACCAGACCGTCGGTGTACAGCGCCAGCGTCGCACCCGGCGCCAGCCGCACCGTGTGGTCGGCGATCTCCTGGTGGAGCGGGATGCCCAGCATCGCGCCGGGTTTGGCGTCCAGCACCCGCACCCGCCCGTCCGCGTCGCGCAGCACCGGCGGCGGATGACCGGCGCCGGCCCAGGTCAGGGTGGGCTCCTCCGGATGGAAGCGGGCGATGACCGCGGTGGCGAACAGATCGGGCTGGAGGTGGTGCAGGAAGGTGTGCAGCCGGGTCAGCAGCCGTCCGGGGCTGCCCCCGTCGACCGCGTACGCCCGCAGCGCGGTCCGCAACTGGCTCATCATCACCGCGGCCCGCAGCCCGTGCCCGGTCACGTCGCCGACCACGACGATCACCCCGCCGTCGGGCTGGCGGAACGCGTCGTACCAGTCCCCGCCGATGTTCAGCCCGTGGGTGGCCGGCAGGTACCGCGCGGCCAGGGCGAGACCGGGCGTGGCCGGCAGCTCGGTCAGCAGGGCCCGCTGGAGCGTCTCGGCGATGTCCCGGTTGTGCTCGTAGCGCTGGGCGTGGTCGATGGCGATGCTCGCCCGCCGGGTCAGCTCGACCAGCATCACCGCGTCGTCCGGGTCCCAGCGCTCCCCGGGCGGCGACAGGGTCAGCACGCCGAGCGGGGCCCGGCGGGTCGGCAGCGGGATGCACAGCAGCGGACGGCCGGGGTCCAGCGCCGAGGGCGGCTGGTCGTCGACGCCGGGCAGCCCGCCCGGCTGGGCGGCGGCGTACTGCGGCCGGCCGGTGCGCGCGGCGCGTACCGCGGCGGCCGGATGGGCCGGCACCCCGCGCGGGTCGCTGTCCTGGTCGAAGAGCCACACGTCCACGTGGGCCGCGTACTCGGGCACCAGCAGGTCCGGCAGGCGGCGCACGATCTCGTGGTGGTCCAGCGACGCCGTCAGCACCGCGCTCGCGTCCGCGAGGAAGGTCAGCCGGCGGCGCGCGTGCTCCGCCTCGGTGCGGGCCGCGCGCTCGGCGGCGAACGCCTCCCGCTGGGCCCGCCCGGCAGCGTCCAGTTCGGCGTGGAGCGCCACCACGCCCTGGTTGGTCTGGTGCAGTTCCTCCCGGTGGAAGACGACCAGCGCCTCCTGCTCGCCGAGCCGGTCCAGCACCAGCGCCGTGTCCTCGTCGGCGCCGAGCAGCGCCTCGGCCGGCACGGCCGGATCGTCCGCCACGGCCTCGCCGGCCGCGTCCGCCCCGGGCGCGCTCCCGGAACGGGGCACCGACATCCGCCACGGCGGCTCCCCGGCGGCGGACGCCCGCGGCGACGGCGTCAGCACGGCCCGCAGCACGTCCCCGTCCCCGCCGGCGGCGGCGCCCGTCCCGGTCTCCTCGCCCGTCTCCGTGCCCGTCCCGGTCTCCGTCCCCGACCCCGTCCCCGTCCCCGTCCCGGTCTCCAGGGTCAGCCGCCAGGTGCCGCCCTTGGCCAGACACCGCCGCAGCCGCGCGCCGAGCGAGGCCGTCAGCCTCGTCCGCTCCAGCGGAGCCACCCCGTACGCGGCGGCCAGCCGCGCCACCGCGATCCGGGCCCGCGCGGCGCCCGTGACGTCCGAGACCTCCCAGACGCGGATCATGGCCGGTCCGGCGGGGTCGAGGTCAGCACCGCCACGGCGGTGTCGTCCCGCACCGGGCGGGCGGAACTGCTCGCGTCCCGTACGGTCACGGCGGCCGTCACCGCCGGGTCGGTCCCCGGGCGGCACGAGGCGGCCGACGGCGTCCAGCGGCTCGGCAGCCCGTCGCTGTGCAGGATCAGCACCCGGTCCGGCGCCCACTCCCTCTCCTCCTCGCGTACCGTCGCCGGCCGGTGCACCCCGACGATGCCGGGCCGGGACACCAGATGCCGCCAGGTGCCGCCCGCCCCAAGGCGCCCGCAGACGTTCCCGACCCCGGCGAACCACAGCCGCCCCGCGGCAGGGTCCACCTGGGCGAGCGCGACGGCCGCGCCCCGGGTCCCGGACAGCGCGGCGTCCAGGTGCCGCAGCGCGTCGGCCGGCCCGAGGTGCGCCGCGCCGCGCAGCGCCTCCACGGCGGCGGACGAGGCGCGGGCCGCCTCCGGACCGTGGCCCAGCCCGTCGGCCAGCATCAGCGTCACCCGGTCCCCGTGCCGCACCCACGCCCAGGCGTCGCCCGAGTACGCGGCCTCGGCGAACGGCACGTTCACCCCGCCGGCACGCACCCCGGCCACCGGGTCCGCCACCTCGTCCCGCACCGGGTCCGCCACGGCTCGCGCACCGTGGGCGGCGCCGACGCGGGCCAGGGCGACCGTGCCGCGGCCCGGGACGCCGTGCACGGCGAAGTCGTCGGCGAGCCGGGCGCAGGTGCCCAGGCCCGCGCCGAGCGAACCGGTCGTGGAGAAGCCGTCGCCGAGCGCCGCGGAGACGTCCCCGATACCCGGACCGTGGTCGACCGCCGTGATCTGCACCAGCCGGTCCGCCCCGCGCCCGGCCGCGAGGACCGGCGGGGCCACCACGTCGACCAGGACCCGGCCGCCGCCCGCGTGCTTGAGCAGGTTGGTCGCCAGCTCGGTCGCCACCAGGGCCGCCGAGGCGGTGCGCCGCTCGTCGAGTCCGGCCAGGGCCGCCGCGTGCTCCGCGGCCACCCGCGCGTCCCGCACCCGGGTCGAATCGCGCACCGGCACGTCCCACACCCGCGGCATCACACCTCCTCGCGCCGGAGCGGCGGCCGGCCCACCCACGAGGTCACCCGCACGGTGGTGCCGGCTCCCGGACTGCTCTCGATGGCGAACTCGTGCACCAGGCGCCGCGCGCCGCCCAGTCCCATCCCCAGCCCCTCGCCGGAGGTGAAACCGTCCTGGAGCGCCTGCTCCAGGTCGGCGATGCCCGGACCCTCGTCGCGGAAGGTGAGCCGCAGACCCGGCGTGCCGCCCTCCGCGAGGGGCGTCGTCTCCATGGTCCCACCGCCGCCGTAGACGAGCGTGTTGCGGGCCAGTTCGCTCGCCGCGGTGACCAGCTTCGTCTGGTCCACCAGGCCGAAACCGAGCGCGGCGGCCATCTGCCGCACATGCTGCCGCACCCACATCAGGTCCATGTCCGAGCGGATCGGCAGGCGGGCCTGAGCGCCCGCGGCCGTGTCCATCACGGGCTCCCCCGGTGACGGCCGCCGGAGCGGGCCGGCCACGCCCGCCCGGTGAGCAGCTCCATCGCCGCCTCGGTGCTGAGCGCGGTCCGCAGACCCGGCAGCGTCAGCCCCAGTTCGACCAGGGTGATGGCGACCGCCGGCCGCATGCCGACCAGCACCGTCCGCGCGGCCAGCAGCCGGGCCTGCCCCGCGATCTCCGCGAGAATCCGGCCGAGGAAGGAGTCGACGACGTCCACCCCGGAGACGTCGATGACGACCCCGGCGGCCCCGCTGCGGGCGATGGCCTCCGCCAGGTCCCGCTGGAGCTGCTCCGCCGTGCTGTCGTACAGGTCGCCCTGGAGGGTGACCAGGAGCACGTCGCCGAGACGCAGGACCGGTACGTGGCCTGTCGCGGGGCCCGGCAGGGGCCACGGCACCGCCTCGTTCACCGCGGGACCGCTCCGTTCGGCCCCGGCGTCACGATGCCGACGCCGAGCTGGTGCAGGACGTAGCCGAGGGCGTCGGCCAGGCTCGCCCGGGTGACCACGTTCCCCAGGTCCAGCCCGAGGTGGACCATGGTCTGCGCGATCGCCGGCCGGATGCCCGAGACGATGCACTCCGCGCCCATCAGCCGGGCCGCCGCGACCGTCTTCATCAGGTGCTGGGCGACCAGCGAGTCGACCGCCGGCACCCCGGTGATGTCGAGGATCGCGTGCCGCGCCTGCTGTTCGACGATGGTCTCCAGCAGCGTCTCCATCACGACCTGGCTGCGGGCGCTGTCCAGCGTGCCGATCAGCGGCACCGCCACGATGCCGTCCCACAGCTTGATCACCGGGGTGGCGACCTCCAGCAGTTGCAGCCGCTGGCGGTCGATGAGCGACTGGCCCTCGCTCAGCGCGGTCTGCATCACGACCACCCGCAACGTGCCCATCAGCACGTTCAGCACGGTCACCGAGGCACGGGTGTGGTCGGCGGAGGCGCCCTGGAGGTCGGAGAGGAGGAGGTTCTCCACCGGCGGGCGCAGCGCGGCCAGCTCCGTCGACACCTGGCCGGTGCTCAGCCCCGCGCGGGAGCGGGCCGCGCCCATCCGGGCCAGTTGCTCGCGCACCGCCGCGAACCCGGCGGCGTCCGGGTCCTCGACCCGCTCCGCGTCCGCGACCTGGGCGAGGGCGTCCACGACGGACTTGCCGGCCTCCACCGCCTCGTCCCGCGACACGGTGAACACGGACCGGAACAACGGCTCGTCCGCCCAGCGCTGCGCGATCTGCTCCCGGCGGCGCCGCAGGAAGTCCCTGACCTCCGGCGTCGGCGATCCGGATGTCTTCTGCGCCTGCTCCGGCACCTGTCCCACTCCTCATCCGCGGTGCACCGCGCCGGGCCCCGCGGGGCGGCGCGACGACGACGTGTGTTCTCGCCGGTCGACCACTGTAACCACGCGCCGACCTCGTACGACACCTGGTTCGGGGCGAACGTGTCACCGGCCCCGCGTGTCCGGGGCCCGGTCCCTCAGCCGTCCGCCGCCCCCGTGCCGGGCGCCTCGGGCCCCGTCTGCCCGGCGTCGACACGGGCCAGGGCCTCGTCGCGGCTCTCCGAGACGGGCACGGTGATGCTGACGCCCGTCAGGTCCAGGACGCGCCGGACCGCGGGCGTCGGCGCGATGATGTGCACGCTGCCCGGCAGCTCCCGCGCCTCCTGGTAGACCCGCAGGACGATGTTCATCCCGGAGGAGTCCATGAACGGCACCTCGGACAGGTCCAGCAGGAAGTGCCGCCGGCCGTGGTGGAGCTGGTTGGCCAGATGGTGCCGGAACTCGGTCGCGGTGTCGACGTCCAGATGGCCCTCCACCTTCAGCAGGGCGACGTCCTCCCGGGGGAGCGTCACCTCGACGGACAGCGGGTTCTGGGCAATGGGCACGTGTACCTCCACAACTGACGGACGGCTCGGTCACCCCCGTACGCGACGTCGATGCGCGCCGTCCGCGGGGGCGCGGCCGAGGGCCGGTCTCCCCGCCCGTCGCGCCCCCACGCCCGCGCACACGTCTCACCGCGCCGCCCGTCTACCCGCGAATCCGCGCAGCACACCCGCCGCCCGCCGGGCCCCGTCACCCGACGTCAGCCGACCCGGATGCCCACCAGACACGTGTCGTCGTCCGTGTCCGAACGGCTGTAGGTGAGCAGCCGGTCCAGGTGCTGGTCGAGCGTGGCCGGCGTCGGCCGGGCGGTGCTCAGCAACTGCGCCAGCGACTCCTCCACGGTGCGGTCCCGGCGCTCCACCAGCCCGTCGGTGTACATCAGCAGCGTGTCCTCCCCGGCGAGCTGCACCTCGTCCTCCTCGTACACCGCCTCCGCCACCGCCCCCAGCAGCATGCCCTTCACCAGCGGCAGCGGCGCCGCCTCGGGCCCGCGCACCAGCACCGGCGGCAGGTGACCGGCCCGCGCCCAGCGCAGGGTGCGCCGCGCCGGGTCGTACAGCCCGCACACGGCGGTGGCCGTCACGCCGCCGGTCAGATGGTGCGCCACGATGTTCAGCCAGGACAGGAGCTGGCCCGGACCGGCGCCGGTCACCGCGAGGCCGCGCAGCGCGTTGCGCAGGACGACCATGCTGGTGGCGGCCTCTATGCCGTGCCCGGCCACGTCCCCGACGCAGACCAGCACCATGCCGTTGGGCAGCATCACGGCGTCGTACCAGTCGCCGCCGACGAGCTGCTCCGTCTCGGCGGGCCGGTAGCGCACGGCGACCTGGAGGTCGGGCACCCGCAGCGGGGCCTGGGCCGGCGGCATGATCGCGTGCTGCAACTGGAGGGTGAGCCGGTTGCGCTCGATCGCCTGCTGCTCGGTGTGGGCCAACTGGTCGCGGGTCGCCGCGAGGGCCACCTCCGTCCAGTGCTGGGCCGAGATGTCCTGGTAGGCGCCGCGGACGACGAGCAGCCGGTCGTCGGTGTCCAGCACCGGTTCGGCGACCACCCGCACGTGCCGGGTCACGCCGTCCGGGCGCTGGAGCCGGAAGGCCGCCGACGCGGGCCGCCGGTGGTGCAGCAGTGTGCGCAGGAACCGGCCGATGGCCACCGCGTCGTCCGGGTGGCTGTGCGCGGCCAGCTCCTCCAGCGGCACCGGGGCGCTGGACGCGGGGCGCCCGTACAGGTCGAACAACTGGCCGTTCCAGGTGATCTCGCCGGTGAGCAGGTTCTCCTCGAAACCGCCGATCCGGCCGAGCCGCTGGGCGTGCTGGAGCAGGCTGGCCAGCCGGGCCGTCTCGTCCTCGATCCGCCAGATCAGCAGGACGGCGTTGCCGTGCCGGCTGATGCTGATGTCCGCCGTCGCCGACAGCGGCACCTGGTCCACGAGGGCGGTGAGGTTCATCCGCCGGGCCCGGAACGGCTCGCCGGTCGCGTAGACCCGCTCCACGCTCTGGAACAGCTCGCTGTCCCCGGCGGCCATCGGGAATGCCTCCAGCAGCAGCGCGCCGCCCACGACCGCGCGGGGCCGCCCGGCCGGGTCCAGGAACCGCTTGTTGACGTGCTGGATGCGGAAGTCCGCCAGGTGCCCGGCGTCGTCCAGGTGCGGCACGAGGACCAGCGCCGGGTCGTGCAGCCCGTCGGCCAGGTCCATCAGCTCCGCCGCGTCCGGCATGACCCGAGGCTCCTCGGGCCCGCCGGGCGGCGGCGTGTACGTCTCCAGGGTGTGCGCGCACAGTTCGGCCAGCGCCTCGACCTGCCGGACCACCGCGGGCGGCTGCGGGGCCAGCGGCACCGGCCAGGCGATCTCCAGCACCCCGTGGACACGGCCCCCGGTGCCGGCGGGCACGGCGGCCCGGCCGCCCTCGGGGTACTGGTGGCGGCCCACGCTGGGCAGCCCGGTCCGCGCGAGCGAGGTGATCCACTGTCCGGCGCGCTCGGTCAGCCCGCTGCGGGCCACCGTCGCCACGTCCGGCGGGACGTACCGCCAGCGGGCCGCCTCGGCGGGAGAGAACCCGGCGCTGCCGGCCAGGGTCAGCGACCCGTCGGAGCCCGCCGCCCAGATGGCCACCGCGACCGCGCCGAGCGGGCGCAGCGCCTGTTCGAGGAGGGCGTCGGCGACGGCCTGGGTGTCGCTCGCGGCGAGCGCCCGGCTCTCGGCGGAGCGCAGCCGCACCGCGGCCGACCCGGCCGCCGCGCCGTTGCCGTCCGCCTCGGCCGCCTCCCGGCCGCCGTCCGCGCCCGTGGCCGTCAGGAACGCGTCGGTGATCTCCGACATCCGGTCCCGGGCGGCCTGGTTGATGACGTCGACCGCGAACTCCAGCGGTGTCGCCTGGGACTGCTCGGCCAGCTCGGCGAGTTGCCGGGCGGCCTCGGCGGGACCGCAGCCGAGCCGGGCGACGAGGATGCCCTTGGCCAGTTCGATCAGGGCCCGCCCCTCGGCCTCGGCCTGCGCGGCCCGCACCTCGCGGCTGAGCCGCGCGACGGTGGCCGCGAGGCGGCCCACGGGGGACAGCGGGGTCATCGCGCCGAGCCCGGGGGCGGCGGCGGATGGGCCTGCCGTACCCGGCTCGTGTGCCGCGCCCGGCTCGTGGGTGCCCGGTGTGTCCGGCGTACCTGCCGTGTCCGGCGTACCCGCCGTGCCCGCCGTGTCCGCCGTACCCGCCGTGCCCGCCGTGTCCGCCGTACCCGCCGTGTCCGGTGGTTCGGCCGAGGCCGGGCCGGGGTCCGTCCGGCGCCACTCCGGCGGCTCGTGCGGCTGTCCGGGACCGCTCACGCCGACCACGCTCCCCGGCCGGAGGGACGCGGCGCCGTCGGGACGGCCGTCCGGCGGGCGCACGGGAGGGGGACGCGCGCGCTCACGTGGCCAGCCACCGGCGGACGCAGGCGATCAGGTCCCGGGTGTCGACCGGCTTGGTGACGTAGTCGCTGGCCCCGGAGGCGAGGCTCTTCTCCCGGTCGCCGGGCATCGCCTTCGCCGTGACCGCGATGATCGGCAGACCGGCGTACCGGGGCATCCGGCGGATCTCCGCGGTCGCCGTGTAGCCGTCCATCTCCGGCATCATCACGTCCATCAGCACCAGGGCGACCTCCGGATGGTCCACCAGCGTCTCGATGCCGCGCCGCCCGTTCTCCGCGTGCAGCACCCGGAAGCCGTGCAGCTCCAGGATGCCGCTGAGCGCGAAGAGGTTGCGCGCGTCGTCGTCGACGACGAGGACCGTACGGCCCGGTGGCGGCCCGGCGGTGGCGGGCTCCGGCGTCCGCTCCGGCTCCTCGTGCCGCACCAGCGGCAGTACGTCCCCGGGCTCCTCGGCCGCCAGGTGCAGGGCGATGCGCTCGCGCAGCTCGTCCAGGCTGGACAGGAACTCCAGCGCCCCGCCCTGCGCACCGGAGCGCAGGCTCGCCTCCTGCGCCGCGTCCGCCCGGTGGCCGCTGTGCACCAGCACCGGCACGCTCGCCAGCGCCGAGTCGCCCCGCAGCGCGCCCAGGAAGCGGGATGCCTCCCCGTCCGGCAGGCCCAGCTCCAGCACCACGCAGTGGCACGGCTCGGCCGCGAGCGCCCCGGCCGCCTCCTGGGCGCCGACGGCGGTGATGACGTCCACCGGGGGCCGGTCGCCCGCGTCGTCCCGGCCGTGCGCGAGGTCGGCGACCACGCTCTCGGCGACCAGGGTGAGCAGCCCCCGCGGCCGTTCCTCGACGACCAGCAGCCGCCGGGGCCGGGCGCGGTGTCCGGCCGGTTCCCGTGGGACGGCGCGGGGGAGCGCGGCGGCGGCCGAGGCGGCCGGCAGGCTCTCGCCGCCGTGCTCCAGCACCTCCTCGAAGTCCGGCCGGGCCACCGGCAGGAAGAGCGTGAAGGTGCTGCCCCGGCCGGGCGTGCTGTCCACCGTGACGGCGCCGCCGAGCAGTTGGGCGATCTCCCGGGTGATGGACAGGCCGAGCCCCGTGCCGCCGTACTTGCGGCTGGTGGTGCCGTCGGCCTGCTGGAAGGCGCCGAAGACCGACTCCAGGTTCTGTTCCGGGATGCCGATCCCGGTGTCCCTCACCCGGAAGGCCACCACGGCACCGCCGCGGATCACGTCCGCGGGCACCTCGTCGTCCGGGGCCGGTTCGACGGCCAGTTCCACGCTGCCCCGCTCGGTGAACTTCACCGCGTTGGAGAGCAGGTTGCGCAGCACCTGGCGCAGCCGGGAGTCGTCGGTGAGCAGGTCCCCCGGGGCACCGGCCGCGGTGGTGACCGCGAACGCCAGGCCCTTCTGCGTCGTCATCGGCCGGAAGGTGTCCTCCACGTAGTCGATGAGCTGACGCAGCGTCACCCGCTCGGGGGAGACGTCCATCTTGCCCGCCTCGACCTTGGACAGGTCCAGGATGTCGTTGATCAACTGGAGCAGGTCCGAGCCGGCGGAGTGGATGATGCCCGCGTACTCGACCTGCTTCGGGGTGAGGTTGCGCGAGGGGTTCTGGGCGAGCAACTGGGCCAGGATCAGGAGGCTGTTGAGCGGGGTGCGCAGCTCGTGGCTCATGTTGGCCAGGAACTCCGACTTGTACTTCGAGGCCAGCGAGAGCTGCTGGGCCCGGGTCTCCAGCTCCTGCCGGGCCTGCTCGATCTGGAGGTTCTTCGCCTCGATGTCCCGGTTCTGCGTGGCGAGCAGGGACGCCTTCTCCTCCAGCTCGGCGTTGGAACGCTGCAACTCCTCCTGCTGCACCTGGAGTTCCTCGGAACGGGCCTGGAGCTCGACGGTCAGCCGCTGCGACTCCACCAGCAGTTCGTCGGTACGGGCGTTGGCCACGATGGTGTTGACGTTGACGCCGATGGTCTCCATGAGCTGCGTCAGGAAGTCCCGGTGCACGGGGCTGAACGGGGTGACCGACGCCAGTTCGATCACGCCGAGGACCTGGCCCTCGACCACCATCGGCTCCAGCAGCAGCGCGGTCGGCACCACCTCGCCGAGCCCGGAGGAGATGGTGACGTAACCGGGCGGCAGCGCGTCCACGACGATGGTGCGCCGGCTGCGGGCGGCCTGCCCGATCAGGGTGCGTCCGAAGGCGATACGGGCGGGCCGCGCCGGCTCCGCCGGGCAGCCGTACGAGCCGACGAGCCGCAGCTCGGGCCCCTCCTCGCCGTCCTCCGCCAGGTAGAAGGCGCCGTACTGCGCGGAGACCAGTGGCACCAGCTCGTCCATGATCAGCTCGGCGACGACGGGCAGGTCGCGGTGGCCCTGCATCAGGCCGGAGATCCGGGCGAGGTTGGTCTTGAGCCAGTCCTGCTCCTGGTTGGCCCGGGTGGTCTCGCGCAGGGACTCCACCATGGCGTTGATGTTGTCCTTGAGTTCGGCGACCTCGCCGGACGCCTCCACGTTGATGGAACGGGTCAGATCGCCCTCGGCGACCGCGCTCGTCACCCCGGCGATCGCGCGGACCTGCCGGGTGAGGTTGCCGGCCAGTTCGTTGACGTTCTCGGTGAGCCGCTTCCAGGTGCCGGAGACGCCCTCCACCTCGGCCTGCCCGCCGAGACGGCCCTCGGTGCCGACCTCGCGGGCGACCCGCGTCACCTCGTCGGCGAAGGCGGACAGGGTGTCGACCATGGTGTTGATCGTCGTCTTGAGTTCGAGGATCTCGCCGCGCGCGTCGACGTCGATCTTCTGCGACAGGTCGCCCCGGGCCACCGCGGTCGTCACCAGCGCGATGTTGCGCACCTGGCCGGTGAGGTTGTTGGCCATCGAGTTGACGTTGTCGGTGAGGTCCTTCCAGGTGCCGGCGACGTTCGGCACGTGCGCCTGCCCGCCGAGCCGGCCCTCGGTGCCGACCTCGCGGGCGACCCGCGTCACCTCGTCGGCGAAGGCGGAGAGCGTGTCGACCATGGTGTTGATGACGTCCGCCAGCGCGGCGACCTCGCCCTCGGCCTCGACCGTGATCCGCTGCGACAGGTCGCCCCGCGCCACCGCACTGGCGACCTGGGCGATGGAGCGGACCTGCCCGGTCAGGTTGGACGCCATCACGTTGACGTTGTCGGTCAGGTCCTTCCAGGTGCCCGAGACACCCCGCACCTGGGCCTGACCGCCCAGGTTGCCGGCCGTGCCGACCTCGCGGGCGACGCGGGTGACCTCGTCGGCGAAGGCGGAGAGCTGGTCGACCATGGTGTTGATGGTGTTCTTCAGCTCCAGGATCTCGCCGCGCGCGTCCACGGTGATCTTCTGGGAGAGGTCGCCCTCGGCCACCGCCGTGGCGACCTGGGCGACATTGCGGACCTGGGCGGTGAGGTTGCCCGCCATGAAGTTCACGGAGTCCGTCAGATCGCGCCAGGTGCCCCGGACGTCCTGGACGTCGGCCTGCCCGCCGAGCCGCCCGTCGGTGCCGACCTCGCGGGCGACGCGGGTGACCTCGTCGGCGAAGGCGGAAAGCTGGTCGACCATGGTGTTGATGGTGTTCTTCAGCTCCAGGATCTCCCCGCGCGCGTCCACGTCGATCTTCTGGGAGAGGTCGCCCTCGGCCACCGCCGTGGCGACCTGCGCGATGTCACGGACCTGTGTGGTGAGGTTGCCCGCCATGGCGTTGACCGAGTCCGTCAGGTCGGCCCAGGTGCCCGAGACCCCCGGCACCCGGGCCTGGCCGCCGAGGGTGCCCTCGGTGCCGACCTCCCGGGCCACCCGGGTGACCTCGGAGGTGAACACGGACAACTGGTCCACCATCCCGTTGAAGACGGTGGCGATGTCGCCCATCAGACCGTCCGCGTCGTCCGGGAGACGGGTGCCGAAGTCCCCGTCCCGTACGGCGGTCAGGCCCGCCAGGAGCCGGCGCAGCTCCCGGTCGCCCGGGACCGCGTCCACCGTCCCGGCGCTCTCGCTGGTCATGCGCACCCTCGTTCCGCTCCCCAGGAGTCCTCGGCCGCCGAGGACTCGGAACCCCTCCGGAGACCGCCGCGCGGTCCCGTCCGTCGTGCGGGCGTCTGTACCCCGCACACGTCTTCGCAGTTCACGGATCTGCCCGATGAGGAAAATACGTCAGAGGCTAACCCGGGCGCCGGGAACCCACCAAGAAGTACCCCCGGACCGGGTGGGACCGCTCCCGCCGGCCACACACGTTCGAATGCGGCGGCCCGGGACGGGTATGCGTTCTGGGGAGCCGGTCCGGCCCGCGGTATCCGCCCCGGGCCCGTCGCCGCGACCGGCGCGGGAGGAAAGGGGCAGCGTGCCGACGGACAGCATCTGGTCGTTCCCGGCGGACAGCGGGTACGTGGAGGGGCAGGACCCCACGGGGTTCGCCGTCCACGCGAGTGACGGCGCCATCGGGCGCGTGGACCGGCAGGCCGGCCACTTCGGCATGCGGCACCTGGTCGTCGACACGGGCGTGTGGGTCTTCGGCCGCAGCGCGCTCGTCCCGGTCGGCGTCGTCCGGCGCGTCGACCCGGCCGCCCGCACGGTGACCCTGGGGTGCACCCGGGCCGAGGTCAAGGCCGCGCCCCGCTTCCGTACCGACAGCGAGACCATGGACCGCGCGTACCTGGCGGCCGTCGGCGACTACTACCACCGGCTCACGGCGGGGGAGGCCCCCCGGAGCTGAGCCGGCGCCGTGCCACCGCACGGCCGGGTCCGGAGCCGGACGCCGCGTCCGGCCCCGGACCCGCCCGGCGCGCGGGCGCCCCCGCTCACCAGGGCAGGAAGACGTGGATGTCCTTGCCCCGCGCTCCGGTGACCACGCTCACCTGGTCGGACAGGGTGTGGATCAGATGCCAGCCGATGCCCCCGCCGCCGCTGCTGGGATGGAACGGACGGGGCGAGGGCTCCGTCGTACTGGTGTCGTGCATCACCACGTGCACCCCGTCGAAGGTCCGCCGCAGCCGCAACTGGAAGGGGCCCGGCGCGTACTGCACCGCGTTGGCCGCCAGTTCGGTGACGACCAGCAGGATGTCGTCCCAGTGCTCCGGCGCCGAGGGCGGTGACACCCGGGCCAGGTCGCCGAGGAAGTCCTCGGCGACCAGACGCGCACCGGTCACGTTGTGCAGTTCCCCGGTGAAGCTGGCGATGCGGTTCGTGATCTCCTCGGAAGCCAGTGTCCTGTCCCAACGCGGCTCGGCTGCCATCTCGCCTTCCCGGCCCGGCACGGGCCGGGCATCGTCCTGTCCTGCGCCCCCTGGTTGGTTAGTTCCCGTGCGGGCGGAGCCTACGCGCGTGCACCTGGGACGGAGCGGTGCGCGGAAGCCGGGGAAGCCGCGGAAGGGGGCGGGACGGAGGGCGGACGGCGCCGGGGCGCGGGGGTCAGCGGAAGAACACGTTGTCCGAGTCGTCCCAGCCGGCCGGCTCCTCCGCGGGCGGCCGGCGGCGCGAGCGCGCCTCGTACATCGCGTCGATCTCGGCGGCGTAGGTCCGGACGATCTCGTCGCGGCGCAGCTTCATCGACGGCGTCAGCAATCCGCTGGCCACGTCGAACGGGTCCGGCAGGATACGGAAGACCCGGATCGACTCCGAACGGGAGACGGCGCTGTTGGCGGCGGCGACGGCCCGCGCGATCTCCTCGCGCAGCGCGTTCTCCTCTCGGGCCTCGCGGATCGACGCGTCGCCCTGGAGGGCCAGGCCCGCCCGCCAGTGCGACAGGAACCGCGGGTCCAGCGTGATCAGCGCGCCGACGCAGGGCCGGTTGTCGCCCACCACGACCGCCTGGTGGACGAGGGGGTGCTCGCGCAGCCGCTCCTCCAGCGCGGACGGCGACACGCTCTTGCCGCCGCTGGTGATGATGACGTCCTTCTTGCGGCCCGTGATCGTCAGATAGCCCTCCTCGTCCAGGTGGCCGAGGTCGCCGGTGGCGAACCAGCCGTCGCGCAGCACCGTCCGCGTGGCCGCCTCCTGGCCCACGTACCCCTGGAACATCGAGGGGGCGCGGACCAGGATCTCCCCGTCCTTCGCCAGGTGGACGTCGACGCCGGGCAGCGGCTTGCCGACGGTGCCGGACTTCTCGCGGCCCAGCGGCTGCATGGTCAGCCCGCCGCTGGTCTCGGTCAGGCCGTACCCGTCGTGCACGTAGACACCGATGCCCTCGTAGAACAGGGACAGGTCGCGGCTGAGCGGCGAGCCGCCCGAGGTGGCACGGCGCACCCGCCCGCCGAGGGCCGTCCGCAGCCGGCGGTACACGGTCCGCTCGTACAGCGCGTGCTGCATCCGCAGGTCCAGGCCCGGCCCCGGCCCCCGGTCGAGGCGCCGGCGCTCCAGGGCCTCGGCGAAGTCCCGCGCGGTCTCCGCGGCCCGCTCGAACAGCGCGCCGCGGCCCGACTCCTGGGCGGTGCGCAGGAAGTTCTTGTAGAGCCGCTCCAGGACCGAGGGGACCGCGTAGAGGTACGTCGGCCGCAGCGTGTTCAGGGCCCGGGACAGCGCCTCCTCGCTCATCGCGGGCTCGTGCCCCATCAGCAGCCCGCCGCGCAGGCAGAGCGTCTGGATCATCAGCCCGTACACGTGGGAGAACGGCAGGAAGGCGAGGATGACGCCCTGCTCGCCCGGGGGCGCCACCGTGTGGCCCCAGCCGGCGAGCAGCGTGTCGCAGGGGCTGGCCACGCTGCGGTGGCTCAGCGCGCAGCCGAGGGCCTGCCCGGAGGTGCCCGAGGTGTAGGCGACGACCGCGGTGGAGTCCGGCAGGACGATGCGGCGCATCGAGTCGACGGTGGCGGGCGGGATGTACTCGCCGCGCTCCATCAGCATCTCCACCGCGCCCGCGTCGAGCTGCCAGACGTGCTTGAGCGCGGGCAGGGTGGCACAGACCGAGCCGACGGTCATCACGCTCTGCTCGTCCTCGACCACCACGGCCACGCAGCGGGCGTCCCGCAGGATCCACTCGACCTGCTCGCGCGAGGAGGACGGGTAGATGGGGACGACCTCGGCGCCGACGGTCCACAGGGCGTAGCTGAAGAGGGTCCACTCGTACCGGGTGCGGGCGAGGATGGCGACCCGGTCGCCGGGGGACGTGCCGCAGACGATCAGGCCCTTGGCCAGCGCGACCACCTCGTCCCGGAACTGCGCCGCCGTCACCGTCTCCCACTCGGCGGAGGGCGGCACGGGCCGCCGCGCGAGCACCGGGAGCCGGGGCGTGCGGTCCGCCCTCTCGAACACACTGTCGGCGAGTCCGCCGGTCAGGGGCGAGGCGGCGGGGGGAGCGAGGGCGAGTTCGCGCATGCGCTGCTCCTGAGCTGTACAGAGGGTGACGTCGCGGATGGGCACCGTCAGCGGCCGGGGAGCTCGAATCTAGCCGAGCCGGGGACGCCGGGGGGCCGGGACGGCAGAAGTGTGGCCGCCTGGTGATCTCGGCCCGAACGGGGGACCCGGGGAGCATGACCTTCACGAACCCCGATCCCGATCCCGAGCGCACCACCGGCCTGGAGCCGGGTGGCGGTGTCCCGCCCGGCGAGACCCCGCCCGCGGAGAGCAGCCTGCCGGAGGCCGGGCCCTACGAATCGCACAATCCGCCCAAGGGCTGGGCGAAGGGCCCGCTGACAATGATCCTCGCCCTGGTGGTGGTCTTCGCGGCCGGCCTGCTGGCGTACGCCCTCGCCCTGATCTTCTGACCGGCCGCCCCGCCCCGCCCGGCGCACCGCCACCACCTCGGCCGCCGGGGCGCCCCCCGCTGCCCGCGCGCCGGACGGCCCCCGTCGACCGGTGTCAGGCCGCCTGGGTGCGGTCGACACAGGCGGCGACCACCTCGCGCAGGCTGCCGGTCCGTTCCAGCAGCTCGCGCTGGACCCGGGCGCCGTTGCCGTGCCGCAGCAGCTCCGCGGCGCCCTCGCGGACCCGGTCCAGGTCGCCGTCGGCGGCCAGCGCCTCCCCGGTGTGCGCCAGGAGCCGGTCCACCACCGCGGCGGCAGGCGCACGCCGCAGCGTCTCCGGGTGCAGCAGTTCCCCGGTCAGCCCGGAGCGGGCGGCCCGCCAGGCGGCCAGCCGCAGCAGGCTCACGCTGTGCCCGGCCGGCGCCGCGCCCTCCCGCCACTCCCGTACGGCCGTCTCCACCAGGGCGCGGGCCAGCGCGGCGACCAGGACGGCGGTCCGGGCGTCCAGGCAGACGTCCGCGACCCGGAACTCCACCGTCGGATAGCGCGGCGAGAGCCGGACGTCGAAGTAGACCATCCCCTCGTCGAGGATGGTGCCGGTGGCGACCATGCCGGCGACCCGCCGCCGGTACTCCGCCGCCGAGCCGAACAGCTCCGTCGGACCGGCCGACGGCCAGCGCTGCCAGACCCGGCTGCGGTAGCTGCTGTACGAGGAGTCCCGGCCCTGCCAGAAGGGGGAGTTGGCGCTGAGCGCGCAGAGCACCGGCAGCCACGGCCGCACCCGGTCGATCACCGCGACGCCCTCCTCGTCGCCGCCCACGGCCACGTGCACATGGCAGCCGAGCACCAGTTGCTCGTGGACCACGACGCCGTACTGGGCGGCCATCCACCGGTAGCGCCGGCCCCCGCCGACGCAGGGCGTCACCGGCAGCGGGGAGGTGGCGAGCGCGGCGACCGCGCAGCCGGCCTCCCGGGCGTGCCGCGCCGCCTCCGCGCGGCAGCGCACGATCTCGGCGTGCAGCTTCCCCAGGTCCGCCTGCGGACGCGTGGCGAACTCCAGCATCTGGTCGTGGAGTTCCTCCTCGAAGGCACCCCGCGGGGCGACGTCGCGTCCGGCGTGGGCGAGGACGGCGGACGACTGCGCCCGCGGCTCCCCGGAATCCGGGTCGACCAGGAGGAGTTCCTCCTCCACTCCGACGGTACGCACCTGATGCCGCCCTCTCTGCGGGCCCCGCCGCGGCGCCGGCGGGGCGCTCCCGCCCGTGCACCCCGTCTGCCCCCTCACACCGGGCGGACACCTCCCCGGCGCCTCACGGGAGCGACGGCGCGTCCGGGGTGAGCCACACCGTGGCCAGCGGCGGCAGCGTGATCCGGACCGCGCCGTCCACGGGCTCGACCGGGCCGGTCCCGGTGACGCCGCTGCCGCCGTACCGCGCGTCGTCGGTGTTGAGGACCTCCTGCCAGGCGCCGGCGCCCTCCGGCACGGCGAGCGCGTAGTCGTGGCGGACGACGGGGGAGAAGTTCGACACCGCCAGCAGCGGGGCGCCGCCCGCGTCCAGCCGCAGGAAGGCGAGGACGTTGTCGTCGGCCGCGTCCACCCGCACCCAGCTAAACCCGGCCGGGTCGGTGTCGCGCTGCCACAGCGCCGGAGTGCCCAGGTAGCGGGCGTTCAGGTCCCGGACCAGGTCCCGCACCCCGCGGTGGTCGCCCGCCGAGTGGTACCCGTCGTCCAGCAGCCACCACTCGGGCCCGTCCTTCTGCGACCACTCCCCGCCCTGCGCGAACTCCTGCCCCATGAAGAGGAGTTGCTTGCCGGGGTGGGCCCACATGAAGCCCAGGTATGCGCGGAGCCCGGCCCGCCGCTGCCACCAGTCGCCCGGCATCTTGGAGACCAGGGACCGCTTGCCGTGCACCACCTCGTCGTGCGAGATCGGCAGCACGTAGTTCTCGCTGTACGCGTACACCATCGAGAAGGTCATCTCGTGGTGGTGGTGCCTGCGGTGCACCGGCTCGTGGCCCATGTACTCCAGCGAGTCGTGCATCCACCCCATGTTCCACTTGAAGCCGAAGCCGAGCCCGCCGGTGTCGGTCGGCCGCGTCACCCCGCCCCAGGCGGTCGACTCCTCCGCGATCGTCACCACCCCGGGGCAGCGGCGGTAGACGGTCGCGTTCATCTCCTGGAGGAACGCCACCGCCGCCAGGTCCTCCCGCCCGCCGTACACGTTGGGCTCCCACTGGCCGGAGTCCCGCGAGTAGTCCAGGTAGAGCATCGAGGCGACGGCGTCGACGCGCAGCCCGTCGATGTGGAACTCCTCGCACCAGTACACGGCGTTCGCCACGAGGAAGTTGCGCACCTCGGTCCGGGCGAAGTCGAAGGTGTACGTCCCCCAGTCCGGGTGCTCCGCGCGCCGCGCGTCCCCCGGCTCGTACAGCGGGTCCCCGTCGAAGCGGGCCAGCGCCCAGTCGTCCTTCGGGAAGTGCGCCGGCACCCAGTCCAGGATCACGCCGACGCCCGCCCGGTGCAGGGCGTCGACCAGGTACCGGAAGTCGTCGGGGGAGCCGAGCCGCGCGGTCGGCGCGTAGAAGCCGGTGATCTGGTAGCCCCAGGACGGCCCGTAGGGGTGCTCGGCGACCGGCATCAGCTCGACGTGGGTGAAGCCGAGGTCCCGGACGTAGGCGGGGAGCACGTCGGCCAGCTCGCGGTAGGAGAGTCCGGGCCGCCAGGACGGCAGGTGCACCTCGTACACCGAGAACGGCGCCTCGTGCACCGGCACGGCGCCCCGGCCGCGCATCCACTCCCCGTCGCCCCACGTGTGGTGCGAGGCGGTCACGACCGAGGCCGTGGCCGGCGGCTCCTCCGTCCGGCGGGCCATCGGGTCGGCCTTCAGGAACCGCTGCCCGTACCGCGAGTGGATCTCGAACTTGTACCGCGCGCCCTCCCCGATCCCGGGCAGGAACAGCTCCCAGACGCCCGAGGAGCCCAGCGAGCGCATCGGGAACGCCGTCCCGTCCCAGTGCGTGAAGTCGCCGGCCACCCGCACCCCCCGGGCGTTCGGCGCCCACACCGTGAACCGGGTGCCCGTCACGCCCTGGTGGCTCATCGGCTCCGCGCCCAGCGCCCGCCACACCTGCTCGTGCCGGCCCTCGCCGATCAGGTGCAGATCCGTGTCGCCGAGCGCGGGCAGGAAGCGGTACGGGTCCTCCGTCTCCCGCTCGCCCTCCTCGTACGCCACGATCAGCCGGTACTCCGGGATCTCCGGCAGGTCCAGGACGCCGGAGAAGAGCCCGTCCCCCTCCGAGACGAGGTCGTGCCGCTCCCCGCCGACGACCACGCCCACCCGGCGCGCGAAGGGGCGCAGCGCCCGGAAGGCGATCCCGCCGGGCACCGGATGGGCGCCGAGCAGGGCGTGCGGATCGTGGTGCGCGCCCGCCAGCAGCCGCCCGCGGTCGGCGGGATCGAGGGGCGGCGCGGTGCCGTACGGCCCGATGACGGGCGGGACGGGACCGGAGGGCTCGGGGAGGGTGGTGTCGCGGAGGGCCACGGGTCAGTCTCCTCTCACGGCGAGTCGTTCGATCGCCGCCATGGGTACGGGAAGCCAGTCGGGACGGTGGCGGGCCTCGTACAGCACCTCATAGACCGCCCGGTCCGTCTCGTAGGCGCGCAGCAGGCCGTGCTCCTCGCGGGGGTCCCAGCCGGCGCGGGAGGCGTACCCCGCGCAGTACGCCTCGCGGCAGCGCAGGGCCCATTCGGGACGCCACGGGCGGCGCTGGCGGGCGGCGTAGTCGAAGGAGCGCAGCATGCCCGCGATGTCCCGGACCGGGGAGTGGGCGCTGCGCCGCTCGGACAGCGGCCGGGACGGCTCGCCCTCGAAGTCGATGACGAACCAGTCCCGGCCGGCCCGCAGCACCTGACCCAGGTGGAGGTCGCCGTGGACGCGCTGGTCGGGCGGGCCGGAGTCGCAGCCGGCCAGCGCCTCGAAGGCCCCGCGCAGCCCGGGGACGTAGGGGCCGAGCGCGGGCACGCAGCGCGCGGCGGCGGTCAGCCGTTCGGACATCGCCGCCGCCGTCCGGGAGTTCTCCCCGGCGGGCGCGGCGGGCGCCGCGGGCGCGGCCGGGAAGGCGGAGGCGAGTGCCAGGTGCACGTCGGCGGTGGCCCGCCCCAGCGCGTGGGCCTCGGCGGTGAACTCCTCCCCGCGTCCCAGCGCGGCGAGGGCGAGGGTCCAGCCGTCGGTGGCGTCGTGCAGGAAGGGCTGGAGCACGCCGAGCGTCGCCTCGTACGGGTGGGTCGTGCGCAGCCACGCGACGGGCGCGGGGACCCGGTCGCACCCCTGCCGGGCCAGCGCGCCCGGCACCTCCAGGTCGGGGTTGACGCCGGGCTGGATACGCCGGAACAGCTTGAGGATGTACGCGTCGCCGTACACCAGGGAGGAGTTGGACTGCTCGGCGTCCAGCAGCCGGGGCGCGAGACCGGCCGGCACGGGGCGGGCCGGGTCCCGTTCGAAGCGGAGCGGGCCGGTGGTGCCCGGGTGCCGGAGCCGTTCCAGGAGGAGCTGGGCGGTGCGCGGGTCGTGCAGCGCGTCGTAGACCGTCCGCCCGGCCAGCGGCCCTTCCCGTACCCGGCCGATGAGCGCCCGCCCCAGGTGCGGTGCCGGGCGCTCGCGGACGTCGAGGAGGAGCTGGTAGCAGTCGCCGGCCGGGGGAGCGCCGCCGGGGGCGGGCACGGAGCCGTGCCCCGTGTGGACGAGCAGGTGCAGACAGCCCGGGAAGAGTTCCGTCATCGACAGCAGCGCGAGGTCGGCCACGGGCCGGTCCTTGCCCGCGAACCAGCGCTGGCGCGGCAGCCAGTCCCGCAGCAGCCCGCCGAGCGAGGCCATCGGCTCGGCGAGGTGCGCGGGCCTGGGGCGCGGGGGAGCGGTCTTCTGCATGGTGACGCGTCCTTTCCTCGGCCCGCGGTCACACGGGGCGGCCGATGCGGGATGCGACCCGGGTGAGCCGGAACCAGTAGAAGCCGTGGCCCCCGAGGGTCAGCAGATACGGCAGCTCGCCGATGGCCGGGAAACGGACCCCGCCGAACAGCTCCACCGGGTGCCGCCCGGCGAACTCGCGCAGGTCCAGCTCGGTGGGTTGCGCGAAGCGCGCGAAGTTGTGGACGCACAGGACGAGGTCGTCCTCGTGTTCACGGAGGAAGGCGAGGACGGCGGGGTTGGAGGAGGGCAGTTCGGTGTAGGTGCCGAGGCCGAAGGCGGGGTTCTGCTTGCGGATCTCGATCATCCGCCGCGTCCAGTGCAGCAGGGACGAGGGCGACGCCATCGACGCCTCGACGTTGGTGACCTGGTAGCCGTGGACCGGGTCCATGATCGTCGGCAGGAAGAGGCGGCCGGGATCGCCCGTCGAGAAGCCGGCGTTGCGGTCGGGGGTCCACTGCATGGGGGTGCGGACGGCGTCGCGGTCGCCGAGCCAGATGTTGTCGCCCATGCCGATCTCGTCGCCGTAGTAGAGGATCGGCGAGCCGGGCAGGGACAGGAGCAGGGCGGTGAACAGCTCGATCTGGTCGCGGTCGTTGTCGAGGAGCGGGGCGAGGCGGCGGCGGATGCCGATGTTGGCCCGCATGCGCGGGTCCTTGGCGTACTCGGCCCACATGTAGTCGCGTTCCTCGTCGGTGACCATCTCCAGGGTCAGTTCGTCGTGGTTGCGCAGGAAGATCCCCCACTGGCAACGGGACGGGATGGCCGGGGTCTTGGCGAGGATCTCGGAGACCGGGTGCCGCGATTCGCGGCGCACCGCCATGAAGATGCGGGGCATGACCGGGAAGTGGAACGCCATATGGCACTCGTCGCCGCCCGAGGCGTAGTCGCCGAAGTAGTCGACGACGTCCTCGGGCCACTGGTTGGCCTCCGCCAGCAGCACCGTGTCGGGGTACTGCGCGTCGATCTCCTTGCGGACCCGTTTGAGGAAGGCGTGACTGGCGGGCAGGTTCTCGCAGTTGGTGCCTTCCTCGGCGTACAGATAGGGCACCGCGTCGAGGCGGAATCCGTCGATGCCGAGGTCGAGCCAGAACTTGAGGGCGGCGAGGATCTCCTCCTGGACGGCGGGGTTCTCGTAGTTGAGGTCGGGCTGGTGGGAGAAGAAGCGGTGCCAGTAGTACTGGCGGCGGACGGGGTCGTAGCTCCAGTTGGAGGCTTCGGTGTCGACGAAGATGATGCGGGCGTCGGGGTAGCGGGTGTCGTCGTCGGCCCAGACGTAGTAGTCGCCGTAGGGGCCTTCGGGGTTGCTGCGGGATTCCTGGAACCACGGGTGCTGGTCGCTGGTGTGGTTCATGACGAAGTCGATGATGACGCGCATGCCGCGCTGGTGGGCGGCGTCGGTGAACTCGACGAAGTCGGCGAGGTCGCCGAATTCGGGCAGGACGGCGGTGTAGTCGGAGACGTCGTAACCGCCGTCTTTGAGGGGGGACTTGAAGAAGGGGGGCAGCCAGAGGCAGTCGACGCCGAGCCACTGGAGGTAGTCCAGTTTGGCGGTGAGGCCCTTCAGGTCGCCGACGCCGTCGCCGTTGCTGTCGTGGAAGGAGCGGACGAGGACCTCGTAGAAGACGGCTCGTTTGAACCAGTCCGGGTCGCGGTCCTTGGCCGGCGTGTCCTCGAAGGTGTCCGGTACGGGCTCGTTGACGGTCATGAGGCTCCCGGCCCTTCGGTGTGCGGCGCTGCGGCGGACGGGGACTGGACGTGGAAGACGTGCGCGGGCGCCCGGCCGGGCTCCAGCCGCACGTAGTTCGTCTCGCCCCAGTGGTAGGTCTCACCCGTGAGTTCGTCGCGGACCGGCGTCGACGCGTGCCGGTCCAGGCCGAGTCGCGGCATGTCGAGGGAGATCGTGGCCTCCTGGGTGTGGTGGGGATCGAGGTTGACGACCACCAGGACCACGTCCGACCCGGCCCGCTTGCTGTAGACGATGACCTGGTCGTTGTCGGCCTGGTGGAAGCTCAGGTTCCTGAGCCGGCGCAGCGCGGGATGCTCCCGGCGGATGGTGTTGAGGCGGGTGATGAGGGGCGCGATGGTGCGGCCCTCGCGGGCGGCGCCGACCCAGTCGCGGGGGGTGAGCTGGTACTTCTCGGAGTCGAGGTATTCCTCGCCGCCGGGGTGCAGGGGGGTGTTCTCGCAGAGTTCGTAGCCGCTGTAGACGCCCCAGGCGGGGGAGAGGGTGGCGGCGAGGACGGCGCGGGCCTCGAAGGCGGGCCGGCCGCCGTGCTGGAGGTGGGCGGGGAGGATGTCGGGGGTGTTGACGAAGAAGTTGGGCCGCATGAAGGAGGCGGCCTCTCCCGTGAGTTCGGTGAGGTACTCCGTCAGTTCCCGCTTGGTCTCGCGCCAGGTGAAGTAGGTGTAGGACTGCTGGAAGCCGATCTGGGCGAGGGTGCGCATCATCGCGGGCCGGGTGAACGCCTCGGCCAGGAACACGACGTCGGGGTCGGCGCGGTTGATCTCGCCCAGGAGGCGTTCCCAGAAGACGACCGGTTTGGTGTGGGGGTTGTCGACGCGGAAGATCCGCACGCCGAGGCCCATCCAGTGCCGCAGCACGCGCACGCTCTCGGCGACCAGGCCGTCCATGTCGGTGTCGAAGGCCAGGGGGTGGATGTCCTGGTACTTCTTCGGCGGGTTCTCCGCGTAGGCGATGGTGCCGTCGGCGCGGTGGTGGAACCACTCGGGGTGCTTGTGGACCCAGGGGTGGTCGGGGGAGCACTGGAGGGCGAAGTCGAGGGCCACCTCCAGGCCGAGCGAGCGGGCGCGGCCGACGAAGTGGGCGAAGTCGTCCAGGGTGCCCAGGGCGGGGTGGACGGCGTCGTGCCCGCCCTCCGGCGAGCCGATCGCCCACGGCACGCCGACGTCGTCCGGACCGGCGGTCAGGGTGTTGTTGCGGCCCTTGCGGTGGGTGGTGCCGATGGGGTGGATCGGGGGCAGGTAGACCACGTCGAAACCCATCGCGGCGATCTCCGGCAGCCGCCGCCCGGCGGTGCGGAACGTACCGTGCGGCTGTTCCGGGGTGCCCTCGGAGCGGGGGAAGAACTCGTACCAGGAGCCGTACAGGGCCCGCTCCCGCTCCACCAGGAGGGGGTACGGCTCACTGCTGGTGACCAGTTCCCGCAGCGGATACCGCGCCAGCACCGCCGCCACCTCCGGCGCCAGCGCCGCCGCCAGCCGCTCGGCCACCGGCAGCGCGTCGTCCCGTAGCGCCCTCGCGGCGGCCGTCACCACCCGGCGGCCCGCCTTGCGCGGCACGCCGGCCGCCGCCCGCCGGTACAAGTCGGCGCCCTCCTCCAGCACCAGCCCCGTGTCGAGGCCCGCCGGGACCTTGATCCGCGCGTGCTCGCGCCAGGTGGTGACCGGGTCGCTCCACGCCTCCACCCGGTAGGTCCAGCGTCCGGGGGCGTCCGGGGTGACCTCGGCGCTCCAGCGGTCCGTGCCGGGGGCCCGCTCCCGCATCGGCGTCCACGGCCCCGGCCGCCCCTCGGCGTCCTCCAGCACCACATTGGCGGCCACCGCCTCGTGGCCCTCCCGGAACACGGTCGCGGTGACCTCGAACGTCTCGCCCGGCACCGCCTTCGCCGGCCGTCTGCCGCCGTCCACCGCCGGGCGGACGTCCAGCACCGGAATCCGCCCGATCTCCACAGTCCTCATCCGTTCTCACCTCCGCCGTGCTCGACGCCGGGCCACCGGCCCGGCCGGATGGGTCACGCCACGCCGGAGGGGGCCGTCGGAGCGAGCCGGTCCACCGCCACCGGGCCCCGGCGGGGCGTCCGGACGGTACGGGGCCGCTCCCCCTGCTCCCGCAGGTAGGTGACCGGGGTCGTCCGCAGGTACCGCTCCGCGGCGTCCGCGGCCTCGCGTGCGCACCGCTTCCCCATGAGCACGCAGAGGGTGTAGCCGGAGTCCTCGAACGTCGCCCGCACCGCCACGTCCGCGGGCGACGCGAGCATCCTCCGCTCCCAGGCGCGGAAACGCCTTAGCTGCCGGGCGACTTCGGTCTTCGCGGGAAGCAGCATGGTGCCGGCCACCTTTCGGGACGGTCGGTACGGGCGGTCGAGTTCTTCACACATGGTGCACGGACAGTGACTCCCCGTCTTGTTGGATCTTCAACGGTCCGCGGCGGTGCCGTGACGGACGGTGTTCGTGTTGCACGAATGGACTACCGATCGCACTCTGGAGTGACTCAGAAGCGATCGGCACTCACGCTTCGTGTTCGGGGAGCCCCTCCCCCAAGGGACGGGGAACGGCGCGAGCTGTCGCGGTGAGGAGCCAAGACGATGGAGACCGCAGTGCCCTGCTACTACCACCTCGACGTGGAGGTGACCCCGGACCGGGTCGGACAGGTCAGGCGCATCCTGGCCGCCCACCTGCGCTACTGGGACCTGGAGAACCTCGTCGAACCCGTCTGCTCGGGGGCGGAGATGCTGCTCCGCGGCATCGACGAGCACGCCAGCGACAAGAACACCTCGATCGAGCTGTGGTGGAACCACCAGCACCTCATCACCGCCGTGGGCGGCAACGACCGGGCCCTGCGCCCCGACCAGGACCTGCGCGGCTGCCTGCGGCACCTCGCCGCCACCAGCGACGGCTGGGGCTGCTGCGCCACCGGCACCGGAGCGAAGGTCATCTGGTTCTCCCAGCGCGCCCGCGCCGGCGAACGCGTCCCGCTGGTGCCGACCGCCCCGGAGCCGATCACCCAGGAGGGGCTGCGCCTGCCCCGCGCGCTCCTGCCGGTCGCCCGCCTGGCCGCGCCGGCCGCCACCGGAGTCCTGGAGGGGGCCCGGTGAGCCGTTCCCGGCCGAGCTGGAAGGGGGCGCCCGTGGGGAGCGGGCACCCCTACCCCCTGGGCGCCGTCTACGACGGACAGGGCACCAACTTCGCGCTGTTCAGCGAGGTCGCCGAACACGTCGACCTCGTCCTCGTCGACGACGACGGCACCCACACCACCATCCCCGTGCCCGAGGTCGACGGCTTCGTCTGGCACTGCCACCTGCCCGGCGTCGGCCCGGGACAGCGCTACGGCTACCGGGTGCACGGGCCGTGGGCCCCCTCGGTCGGCCACCGCTGCAACCCCGCCAAACTGCTCCTCGACCCCTACAGCAGGGCTGTGGACGGACAGGTCGACAACCACGCCTCCCTCTTCGAGAGGGCCCCCGGCGGCGCCGACCCCGCCGACAGCGCCGGGCACACCATGCTCGGCGTCGTCACGGACCCGTTCTTCGACTGGGGCGACGACCGCCCGCCCCGGCGCCCCTACGCCGACACCGTGATCTACGAGGCCCACGTACGCGGCCTCAGCCGCACCCACCCCGACGTGCCCGAGGAACTGCGCGGCACCTACGCCGGGCTGGCCCACCCCGCGGTCGTCGGCCACCTCACCTCCCTCGGGGTGAGCGCCGTGGAGCTGATGCCGGTGCACCAGTTCGTGCACGACGGTGTCCTGGTGGACCGCGGCCTCGCCAACTACTGGGGCTACAACACCATCGGCTTCTTCGCCCCGCACAACGGCTACGCCGCCCACGGCACCCGCGGCCAGCAGGTCACCGAGTTCAAGTCGATGGTCAAGGCGCTGCACGCGGCCGGCCTCGAAGTCATCCTCGACGTGGTCTACAACCACACCGCCGAGGGCAACGAGAAGGGACCCACCCTCTCCTTCCGCGGCATCGACAACGCCTCGTACTACCGCCTGGTGGACGGCGACTGGCAGCACTACTACGACACCACGGGCACCGGCAACAGCCTGCTCATGCGGCATCCGTACGTCCTCCAGCTCATCATGGACTCGCTGCGGTACTGGGTGACCGAGATGCGCGTCGACGGCTTCCGCTTCGACCTCGCGGCCACCCTGGCCCGGCAGTTCCACGAGGTGGACCGGCTCTCGGCCTTCTTCGACCTCATCCAGCAGGACCCGGTCATCAGCCGCGTCAAGCTCATCGCCGAGCCCTGGGACCTGGGCGAGGGCGGCTACCAGGTGGGCAACTTCCCGCCCCTGTGGTCGGAGTGGAACGGCAAGTACCGCGACGCCGTACGGGACTTCTGGCGCGGCGAGGAGCACACGCTCGGCGAGTTCGCCTCCCGGCTGACCGGCTCCTCCGACCTGTACCAGCACAGCCGCCGCCGGCCCCGGGCCAGCGTCAACTTCGTCACCGCGCACGACGGTTTCACCCTGCGCGACCTCGTCTCGTACAACGACAAGCACAACGAGGCCAACGGCGAGGATAACCGGGACGGCGAGAGCCACAACCGGTCCTGGAACTGCGGCGCCGAGGGGGAGACGACGGACCCCGCCGTACTGGAGCTGCGCGCACGCCAGCAGCGCAACTTCCTCGCCACCCTCCTGCTCTCCCAGGGCATCCCCATGCTCTCCCACGGCGACGAACTGGGCCGCACCCAGCGGGGCAACAACAACGCCTACTGCCAGGACGACGAGACCTCCTGGACCGACTGGCGGCTCGACGAGGAACAGCGGGCCCTGCTCGGCTTCACCCGGCGCCTGATCGCCCTGCGCGCCGCCCACCCGGTACTGCGCCGGCGCCGCTACTTCCAGGGCGAGACGGCGAACCGGGACGGCGCCCCGCTGCCCGACCTGGTGTGGCTGCTGCCGGACGCGCGGGAGATGACCGACGACGACTGGCGGCGCTCCGACGGCCACGCGGTCGGCGTCTTCCTCAACGGCGACGCCATCGCCGAACCCGACCCGCACGGCCGGCCCGTCGTGGACGACTCCTTCCTGCTGCTGCTCAACAGCCACTGGGAGCCCGCCCGCTTCCGGCTGCCCGGCGCCGCCTACGGCGAACGGTGGACGGCCCTGATCGACACCGCCGACCCGGAGGGCGTCCCGGACGAGACCGAACGCAAGGCCGGCACGGCGCTGACCGTCGCGCCACGCGGCCTCGTCCTGCTCTCCCGCCCCTCCCTCACCGAGGACGGCCGTTAGGGCCTTTCTTTCGGATCTTGCCGCGGGGTCGCTGGGGAGCGGAAGACGAGCCGCCCGCCGGACCCGGCGGGCGGCTCAGCGCGGTACCGGGCGCGCGGTCACCGTGAACAGTGCGCCGTCCACGTCCCGCAGCACCGCCTCGCTCCCGTGCGTCGCCAGCACCCCGCCGCCGTGCAGCTCCGCGGCGCGCGCGCACGCCTCGACGTCGTCGACGGCGAAGTGCACCTGCCAGTGCGGCCGGATGGCGGGATCGGGCGCCGACCCGAGGGCCCCCGACACGATCCGCGCGACGATGTGCCCCCCGTTGCGCAGGACCACCTCGCCGCCCTCGTACTGCACCTCGCAGTCCCCCTCGGGATCGGCCCAGCCGAACACCTCGCCGTAGAAGATCGCGGCGTCGAAGGCGTCGCGGGTGTGCAGCCGGATGAAGGCCGGCTGGGCGGTGCGCCAGTTCTCCCAGTCCGTGAACAGCTCGCCCTCCCAGATGCCGAAGGTCGCCCCGTCCCGGTCGGCGAGCAGCGCGCCCCGGCCGGGCGGCAGGGAGATCGGCCCGACCGCGGCGGTGCCGCCGCGCTCCTGCGCCCGCGAGACCGTCTCGTTGGCGCTGCGCACCGCGAAGTACGGCGTCCAGGCCACCGCCATCTGCCACATCGCGGCCACCGCGGCGATCCCGGCGACCGGCCGCCCGCCGGCCAGCGCGATCCGGAACGGGTCGCCGAGCCTGACGGGCCGCCACTGCCAGCCCAGCACCGCCGAGTAGAACTCCTCCGTGACCTTCAGGTCGCGGCTGGTCAGGCTGACCCAGCAGGGCGCCCCGAACACGGAGTGCGTGGAGAGGGGACCCCGCCGGCCGGCGGGGGAGGTCCTGTCGTCGTTCATCTCAGTCGCGTCCTGCTCTCGTCCGCCGGCGGGCGCCGCTCTCGTCGCTCTCCACCAGTGTCCGGCCCGACCGGTGGGGGGCGCCTGCCGGGTACCCCGGCGGCACCGCCGAAACGGTGGCCCCGGCGGCCCGGACGGCGCAGTGGCGCCGGGCCCGGCATCTGCGCACGATGGACGCGTCGGAGCGGTACCGCGCGGCGCGGCCGTCGCTCACCCGCCGGACCCGGAGGTGGCCATGTCCACGGACGATGACCCGGACCAGATCTTCGCGCTCCAGGAGCAGGTGCGGCAGCTCAAGGAGGCCGTCGTCTCGCACGCCGTCGTCGACCAGGCGATCGGGATGGTCGTGGTGCTCGGCCGGGTGGGTCCCGACGAGGGATGGGTCGTCCTGAAGGAAGTTTCCCAGCATACGAACATCAAACTGCGCAATGTCGCGGAAACGATTCTCATCTGGGGGCGCACCGGAGTGATGCCCGCGCCGATCCGGGCCGCCCTGGAGGACGCCCTCGACCGCCACGGGCCCACCCGGGTACCCGGCGACCCGCCGCGCCGCTGAGCCGCCGCGGTCCGCCCCTCCCGGTGCGGGACGGCGGTCCGCCCCTCCCGGTGCCATGCGGCGCGGCCCGGCCACGCGCGCCGCGGCCCGGCCCGCGGTCGCCCGGTCGTGACCCGTCATCCGCTCTCGGTGAGGATCTCCTCGCGGATGCGGTCGAAGCAGCCGCTGAGCAGCCGCGAGACGTGCATCTGGGAGATCCCGAGCTGCTGGGCGATGCGGCTCTGCGTCATCCCCCGGAAGAAGCGCAGGTAGAGGATGGTCCGCTCGCGCTCGGGCAGCGCCTCCAGACAGGGCCGTACGGCCACCCGGTCGACGACCGTGTCGAAGGCGGGGTCGGGACCGCCGAGGGCGTCGGCGAGGGCGTACCCGTCGGTGCCGGGCATCTCCGCCTCCAGCGAAAGCGCGGAGAAGCACTCCAGCGCCTCCATGCCGGTGCGGACCTCGTCCGTGGTCAGGTGCGCGTGCTCGGCGATCTCCTGGACCGTGGGGGAGCGGCCCGGCGTCGTCTGGGCGAGTTCCTTGGCGGACCGGCGGACCCGGTTGCGCAGGTCCTGGATGCGGCGCGGCACGTGCAGCGTCCACATGTGGTCGCGGAAGTGCCGCTTGATCTCGCCGGTCACGGTCGGCACGGCGTACGCCTCGAAGGCGTGGCCGCGCTCGGGGTCGTAGTGGTCGACGGCCTTCACCAGGCCGAGCGCCGCCACCTGGTACAGGTCGTCCAGGCTCTCGCCGCGCCCCCGGAAGCGGACGGCGATCCGCTCGGCCATGGGCAGCCAGAGCCGGATCAGCTCGTCCCGCAGCGCCTTGCGCTCGGGCCCGTCCGGCAGTCCGGCGAGCCGTTCGAACGCCGCGACGGTGTCGGGGGCGTCGTCGTGCGGGTGGGGCTTGGTTCTGCTGGCGATACGCATGGTGCGCACCTCCCTCAGCAAGGGTGCCGGGTGGAAGGAACACCATGGGGCGCGTGGCGTCGGGCCTCATGGGGGGCACCGGGGGCTCGGGCGTACCGGCTCCCGCGGGCGTGCCTCCTGTCCGAAGCACGGGGTGCGGCATGCCCGGGGCCGCCGCATGCGAAACGAGTCCTCATATATATGGATATTGGACCTGGAAGAGCCGTGTGGCCACTCGAACGGGCGCGCGGGCCGCTGACCTCCGGCAAGCCGCACGGCAGGGTGATTAGCTCTGCTACAGAGGTAATCTGGAGGTATGGAACAGGGACCGGAAAACCCTCCGGAAACCCCCTTCCCGGAGGACCTGACCGACGCCCTCGTCGCCGTCCAGCGCCTGATCCGCAGACGGGTGCGCCGCGAGATGTCCGCGCCGCGCCTCGGCGGCGCCGAGGCGGAGTTGCTGCGCCTGGTCGTGGCCCGCCCCGGCATCAGCGTCTCCGACGCGGCCCGGGAGCTGTGCCTGGCGGGCAACTCGGTCTCGACCCTGGTCAACCGGCTGGCCGCGGCGGGGTACCTGCTCCGGGAGACCGACCCGTCCGACCGGCGGGCGGCCCGCCTGCTGCCCACCCCGGCGGCCGGGACCCGGCTGCGGGAATGGCGCCGGCACCGGGCCGACCTCGTACGGCGGCAGGCGGCCCGCCTCGACGAGGCGGACCGGGCCGCCCTGCGGGACGCGGTCCCGGCGCTGCGCCGGCTGGCCGCCAGACTGCGCGAGGAGGAGCGATGAGCGGTGACACGGAGACGGCGGCCCCCGCGGTCGACTGCACCGGACTGGCCTACGCCTTCGGCGAGACCAACGCCGTCGACGGACTCGACCTGACGGTCGCCGAGGGCGAGGTCTTCGGACTGCTCGGCCCCAACGGCGCCGGCAAGACCACGGCGATCCGCTGCATCACCACCCTGCTGCCGGTCCCGCCCGGCATGGTCCGCGTCTTCGGCCGCGACACCGCCCGGGAGCGCATGGCCGTACGCCGCCTGCTCGGCTACGTACCGCAGCAACTCTCCGCGGACGCCTCCCTCACCGGCCGGGAGAACGTGACGCTCTTCGCCCGCGTCTTCGACGTCCCCCGCCGCGAGCGCGCCGAACGGGTCGCCCAGGCGCTCGCCGCCGTCGGCCTCGCCGACGCCGCCGACCGGATGGCCGGCACCTTCTCCGGCGGCATGATCCGCCGGCTGGAACTCGCCCAGGCCCTGGTCAGCGCGCCCCGGCTGCTGATCCTGGACGAGCCGACGATCGGCCTCGACCCGATCGCCCGCACCGGGGTCTGGGAGCACATCGACGCCGTCCGGGCGGCCACCGGCATGACGGTCCTCGTCACCACCCACTACATGGACGAGGCCGACCAGCACTGCGACCGGGTGGCGCTCATGCACCGAGGCCGCGTCCATGCCCTCGGCACCCCCGGCGACCTCACCCGCGGCCTCGGCGAACGCCGCCGCGCCGCGGGCGCGACCGGCGCCCCGCCCACGCTGGAGGACGTCTTCCGCGAGGTGGCCGGCAGTGGACTCGACGACACGTCAGGAGACTTCCGCGATGTCCGAAGCACCCGCCGCACAGCGAACCGCGTCGGCTGACCGCGCCGGCTCCATCGACCTGCTGCTCCGCCAGCCCGAGCCCCGGGCCGGCTGGCGCGTGCTGCCCGCCCGCGTCATCGCCCTGTGCGCCGTCGAACTGCAGAAACTGCGCCACGACCGCACCGAGCTGTACACCCGGGCGGTCCAGCCCGCCCTCTGGCTGCTGATCTTCGGTCAGACCTTCACCCACATCCGGGCCATCCCCACCGGCGGCATCCCCTACATCGACTACCTGGCGCCCGGCATCATCGCCCAGTCCGCGATGTTCATCGCCATCTTCTACGGCATCCAGATCATCTGGGAACGCGACGCCGGAGTCCTCAACAAGCTGCTGGTGACGCCGACTCCGAGATCCGCGCTGATCACCGGGAAGGCGTTCGCGGCCGGGCTCAAGTCGGTCGTGCAGGCCCTCGTCGTCATCGTCATCGCCGCCGCGCTCGGGGTCGCCCTGACCTGGAACCCGCTGCGGCTCCTCGGCGTCCTCGTCGTGGTGATCCTCGGCTCGGCCTTCTTCTCCTGCCTGTCGATGACCATCGCCGGCATCGTCCTCAGCCGGGACCGGCTGATGGGGTTCGGGCAGGCGATCACGATGCCGCTCTTCTTCGCCTCCAACGCGCTGTACCCGGTCTCCGTGATGCCCGGCTGGCTCCAGGCGGTCAGCAAGGTCAACCCGCTCAGCTACGAGGTCGACGCCCTGCGCGGACTGCTGCTCGGCACCCCCTCCCACCTCGGGCCGGATTTCGCCGTGCTCGCGGGCGCGGCGGTCCTCGGGGTCGCCGCCGCCTCCGCCCTGCTCGGCCGGCTCGCCCGGTGACCGGCCGGGCACGGGGGCGGACGTGACGTGCGGCACGCCCGGACCACCCGTTCGGGCGCCCGCCGGGGCATCGTTCCTGCGCAGCGCTTGATCAACGATCAAATAGGGCGAAGTCCCTGGCCACGGCGCATTCCGCGCATTTGACAGTGCACTGAGCACACGGATAGGAAGCAGCTTCGGGAAGTCGAGAGGTGTGCTGTGTACGAGCCGAACGTGGTCGGGGACTGGCGGGAGTACGACGAACATGCCGGTCTGCGTCTCCGCGTCCACCGTCTTGAACCGGCCGAGCCTCCGCGCGGGCGCGACGACGCCGCCGAGGGGCTGACCTACTTCCGGGTGCGGATCACCGTCGAGAACCGGGGCGAGACGCCCTGCGCCGTCCACCTGGAGGACGGGCAGATCGACGTGCGGGTCGGACCCGACGGCGAGAGCGCCTTCCTCGACTGGCGCAACTCCCAGTTCGTCGAGGGCTTCGACGTCCACCCGCTGCGCCGGGTCACCGCCGTCCTGTACGCCGCCGCCGCCGAGGCGGACCTGAGCCAGGTCGACGTCCAGGTCCAGCTCCGCGTCGACGAGGAGTGGGCCGGCCGCCGGATGTGGACCGGCGGCCTCGGCCTGCCCGAGGGCGCCACCGGGGCGGCCCCCACGGGCGCGGCACGGGACGGCGGCCTCGCGCACCAGGTGAGCGCCTTCCTGCGGGGTCAGGCGGACGAGGGCGCCGCCTGACCCGCGCCGGGGCGCCGCCCGGTCAGGCGTACGGGTCGAAGGGGATGCCCGCGGGCTTGGCCGTCGCCAGGTGGGAGGCGAAGCTCCCGTCCTTCAGGCCGAAGTTGGCGCTGCCGAAGTCGTACGAGCTGAGCTTCTCGCGCAGTCCGGCCGGATAGCCGTCCCAGCCGACCAGGGTCGGGTACTGCCAGGTGCCCCGGTGGTTCTCCGGCGGCTCGTCGCCCGCCGAGGCCAGCCGGAAGCAGTGCGTGCTGATGCCGTCCTTGTGGTAGACGATCTTCGGGTGGGTGTCCTCGAAGCGGACCGACGACCGCGGGTGCACCGTGAACGAACCGTGGTTGGAGGTCGAGACGTACTCCACCGTGCCGTCCCGCACCCAGACCACGACGTGCTCCCAGTCGTGCCGGTGGCCGCCGAGGGGGATGCCGGGCAGCGCCTGGTCCTTCTCGAAGTACAGCCCGTACAGGTAGGCGCACCATCCGTTGTTGCACAGGGCGCGCGAGTAGCCGTTGGTGTTCTCCAGGTCCGGGGCGTCCCGGCAGTTGCCGTTGAGGGCGCCGGTCGGATTGAGGCCCGGGTTGACGGCGCCGTCCGGCCCGATGGCCGGCGTGGGGTAGCACCCGTCGGTGTCGTAGTCGTAGGCGGGCTGGTAGGTCCGCTCCTCGGCGGTCGCGTTGCCGGGCAGCGCCGGAGGCGGGGCGGCGAAGGCGGTGGCGGGGAACGCGACGACGAGGGCGAGGGCGCCGAGCGGCGCGGTGAGCCATCTGCGGATGCGGGGGGCGGGGGTGGTGGTACGCGACGGCACTGCGTCTCCTCTTGGACTCCGGTCGCAGCCCAACGGCTGTGGGGGGTAAGGGAGTCAAGAGTGCCGTCAATTCACCTGCGCGCCAAGGGGATACGGGTGTCTCGACGGTGAACAGCCGTACTGGCGAATGTAGTTGACCGCCCGGACCGGGTCAGACCAGGTCGTCCGGGACGTCGGCCGCGGACTCCTCGGGCGCCAGGTCCGGGCGCAGCCGCAGCCACGAGGGCTGACGCAGCATCCCCTCCCGGGTACGGGTGCTGAAGCGGACCTCGCCCACCAGCCGGGGCACCACCCAGCGGGCCCCCGGCACGGCCGGCACCGGGTCGAAGGGGCAGGTGTCGCTCGCGGCGGTCTCGAGCAGCGCGGCCAGGTCGGTGCGCTCGGCCTCGCTCCAGCCGGTGCCGACCCCGCCGACGTAGCGCAGGCGCCCCGCGGCCCGCTGGCCGACCAGCACGGCGCCGGGCAGGCCGCCGAGGCGCCCCTTGCCGGGCAGCCAGCCGCCGATCACCACGTCCTCGCTGCGCATGTTGCGGATCTTGATCCACTCCCGGGAGCGCACCCCCGGCTCGTAGACCGAGTCGAGCCGCTTGCAGACCAGGCCCTCCAGGCCGTTCTCGCGGGTCGCGCGCAGGGCCTCCTCGCCGTGGCCGACCACCGCGCCCGGCGTCGACCAGGACGGGCCGTCGAGCGCCAGCTCCTCCAGCCGGCCCCGCCGGCGCGTGTAGCCGAGGGGGAGCAGGGACTCGGCGCCCAGGTGCATCACGTCGAAGAGCACGAGGTGGACCGGGACCGTCGCCGCCCGGTGCGCGGCGAGCGCGGGGGAGTGGGCGAGGCCCATGCGGGACTGGAGCAACTGGAAGTCGGCCCGGCCGCGTTCGTCCAGGGCCAGCACCTCGCCGTCCAGGACCGCCGGGGTGGGGCCGAGGGCGGTGCCGAGCGGCGCCAGCTCGGGGTAGGCGGCCGTGATGTCCTGGCCGGAGCGGGCACGCAGCAGCATCCGTCCGTCGCCGGGCAGGTAGACCACGACGCGCTGGCCGTCCTGCTTGGTCTCGTAGGCCCAGCGGGCGTCCTGCCGGCGGGGCGGCAGGGAGCCCGCGGTGGCGAGCATGGGCGCGATCAGAGGCAGGTCCACGGGTGAGTTCTCGACGCGCCCGCGCGCCCTCACGCGTGTCGCCCGCGAGGTTCGCCTGAACGGCGCCGGTCCCGCCCGGGGACCGGCGCCGCCCTCCTCAGCGCACCGGGACGGCGTCGGCCCCGGCCCGGCCGGCCGGCGCGGCGGCCGGCGCCGGGGCGGCCGGGCGGTGCCGCGGTACGAAGGCGGCCAGGGCGAAGGCGAGCAGCGCCGCCCCCGCCCCGATGGCCAGGACCACCCTGAACGCGTTCTGGGACGGGACGGCGAAGCCGCCGAGGCTCGTGGTCATCTGGGCGAGGATCACGCCCGCGAGGGCGCTGGAGACCGAGGTGCCGATGGACCGCATCAGGGTGTTGAGGCTGTTGGCCGCGGCGGTCTCGCCGACCGGCACCGCCCCCATGATCAGGGCCGGCATGGCGCCGTAGGCGAAGCCGATGCCCGCGCTGATGACGCAGGAGGCCAGCACCAGGTGCCACACCTCGGCCATCAGCCAGACGTTCAGCCCGTACCCGGCGGCGACGATGAGGGCGCCGGTCATCAGCGACGTCTTCGGGCCCCGGGCCCGGGAGACCATCGCGGACAGCGGCGCGAACGCCATCATCACCAGGCCGGAGGGCGCCATCACCAGACCGGCGGTCAGCAGCGAGCGGCCCAGACCGTAACCGGTCGCCTCGGGCAACTGGATGAGCTGGGGAAGCACCAGGGACATGGCGAACATGGAGAAGCCCATGGCGATGGAGGCCAGGTTGGTGAAGAGCACCTGACGGCGCACGGTGGTGCGCAGGTCCACCAGCGGGTGCGGGGTGCGCAGCTCCCAGCGGCCCCAGGCCGACAGGACCACCACGGCCACCGCGAACAGGCCGAGCGTGGTCGCGCCGGTCCAGCCCCAGTCGGCGCCCTTGGAGATCGCCAGCAGCAGGGAGACCAGGCCGACGGCCATGCCGAGCGCGCCCGGCAGGTCGAACCGCCCGCCGCCGCGCACCGCCGACTCGGGCACGCACACCGCCACCAGCGCCAGCGCGACGGTACCGAGGGCGCCCGAGACCCAGAAGAGCATGTGCCAGTCGAACCGGTCCGCGATGAGCGCGGCGGCGGGCAGGCCGAGGGCGCCGCCGACGCCGAGCGAGGCGCTCATCAGGGCGGTGGCGCCGGCCAGCCGCTCGGCGGGCAGTTCGTCGCGCATGATGCTGATGCCCAGCGGCACCACCGCGGCCGACAGCCCCTGGAGGGCCCGGCCGGCGATCATCGGGACCAGGGAGTCGCTCAGCGCGCAGACCACCGAGCCGACGACCAGCACCACCAGGCTGACCAGCAGCACGCGCCGCTTGCCGGCCATGTCGCCGAGCCGGCCGGCGACCGGGGTGGCGACGGCCGCGGCCAGCAGCGTCGCCGTCACCGCCCAGACCGCGTCCGAGGCCGGGGCGTCGAGGAGCTTCGGCAACTCCGGCACGATCGGGATCACCAGCGTCTGCATCAGCGAGACGGTGATCCCGGCCAGCGCCAGCACCGCCACCACGACGTTCGGCCGCGACGGGGCGGACGTCTCGGCGGCGGCGGGCCCGTCGGGACCGGCGGGGGGAGAGGGCATGGAGGTGCCTTTCCGGGGAGAGGGGGAGCACGGCCGGAGGACGGCATGCTTTAAGTCAGTCGCTTGACGTACTGTACGGGAACGGGGCGGCGCACCTCGCACGGCCCGGGGCGGGTCTTTGGGCGGCCGTTGCGTAGGCTGCCGCCCACGGGCACGGAAAGGCTGGCGGCGCGGTGGCGGGCAGAACGGGCAGGGTGGCACGGGCGGAGCAGGTCGGTGCGACCAGGGAGGCGATCCTGACCACGGCCGAGCGGCTCTTCGCCGAACACGGGGTGTACGCGGTCTCCAACCGCCAGGTCAGCGAGGCCGCCGGGCAGGGCAACAACGCGGCGGTCGGCTACCACTTCGGCACCAAGACCGATCTGGTCCGGGCGATCGCCCAGCGGCACTCCGAGCGCATCGAGGCGCTGCGCGCCCGGCAACTGGCCGTCCTCGGCGGCTCCACGGACGTCCGCGACTGGGTCGACTGCCTGGTCCGGCCGCTCTACGACCACCTCGCCGCGCTCGGCAGCCCCACCTGGTACGCGCGGTTCTGCGCCCAGGTCACCACCGACCCCGCGCTGCGGCGGATCGTGACGGAGGAGTCGCTGGCCTCCCCGGCCCTGCGGGCGATCCTGGCCGGCCGCGACCGGTGCATGCCGGAGCTGCCTCCCGAGGTGCGCGCCGAACGCGGCGACATGGCACGGCAGTTGATCGTGCACACGGCGGCGGAGCGCGAGCGGGCCCTCGCCGGGGGCCGGCCCACCCCGCGGGCCTCCTGGCAGGACGCCGCCGACGGCCTCGTCGACGCGATCGTCGGCATGTGGCTGGCGCCCGTCACACCCCGCGCCCGGCGCGGCGGCGGTACGGGAGGCGCCTGACGGCGGCGGACGACGGCGGTTGATCGACTTAGGTAAGGCTGCCCTAAGCTGGCATCGTGGACAGTCTCTCGATCTCCGTACGCCCCCGGGCCGCGACCCCGCCCGAGGGCACCCCGCACCACCCGCCGCGCCTGCCCCGGCCCGCCCCCGTCCCCCGGCTCGACACGCCCGCGCACGTCCTGCCCGGACCGGGGGAGACCGAGGAGTTCTGGACCGGCGTCCGCCGCCGCGGCACGCCCCTGGTCGGACCCGACCCGCGGGGCGACGCCGCGTACCGGGCCGTCACCTTCCTGTGGCGCGGCACCGCCGCCACCCGGGCCGTCGAGGTCGTCCCCAACAAGCTGGGCGACCCCCACGACCCCGCCGTCAACCGCATGACGCACCTGCCCGGCACCGACGTCTGGCACTGGACCCTCCGGCTCCGCCACGACTGGCGCGGCACCTACGAACTCCGCGCCGACGAGGGCGACGGACCCCGCCCGGACGCGTCCGGCCCCCGGCGCCGGCTCGCCGCCCCGCGCCGCCCCGACCCGTTCAACCCCCGTACGCTGCCGCACCGCTGGGACGCCGGACCGGTCCCGTACGCCGAACTCCCCGCCGCGCCCCGGGGCACGGACTGGGAGCCGCGCCCCGGTCTCCCGCGCGGCACCGTCACCGAGCACACCCTCTCCAGCGCCCGGCTCGGCCGCTCGGGCCGCCTCTGGCTCTACCAGCCCCCGGCCGCCGTCCCCCGGCCGGCCGCCCTGCCGGTCCTGATCCTGCTGGACGGCGAGCACTGGCAGCCCCGGCTCGGCCTCTCCCACCTGCTCGACAACCTCATCGCCGACGGCCGGCTCCCGCCGCTGGCCGCCGTGCTGCCGGAGGCGGTGGACGAGGCCACCCGGTGGACGGAGCTGTCCTGCCGGCCCGCCTACGCGGACTTCCTCACCGGCGAACTGCTGCCCTGGGCGGCCCGGCGGCTGCCGCTCACCGACGACCCGGCGCGCACCGTGATCGCCGGGCAGAGCCTCGGCGGACTCACCGCCGCCTACGCCGCCGCGCTGGCCCCGGGGCGCTTCGGCAACGTCCTCGCCCAGTCCGGCTCCTTCTGGTGGCCGGTAGGACCGGACGCCGAGTGGCTGACCCGGACGCTCGGGGCGGGGCCCCGGCTGCCGGTGCGTTTCCGGCTCTCCTGCGGCGAGCAGGAGTGGGCCGCCCTGCCGTCCGCGCGCCGGTTCCACGACACCCTCGCCGCCCTCGGCCACGACGTCTCGTACCGGGAGTTCGACGGCGGCCACGACTACCTGTGCTGGCGCACCGAACTCGCCGACGGCCTCGTGGAGTTGCTGGGCGACTGACAGCCCGGCCCCCTCCGGGGACAGGCCGTGGAGGGGGCCGGGCGGGGGCGGGCGGGGTCAGGCGTCCAGTTCCTTCAGCCGCGCGGTGAGGACCGCCGCGACCTCGTCGAGATGCCGGTCCCGCATCAACTCCGGGTGCGTGCACTCCAGATCGTGGTTGACGATCGCGCCGGAGACGTGCGGACGCCACGCCTCGCGGGTCAGCCACTCCTCGGCGCGCGGGGCGGCGGCCGTGAAGAACAGCATGTCGCCCTCGTACCGGCCCTGTTCGTGCTCGCGCATCATGCGGGCGTGGTTCGGCACGATGTCCACGATCCGCGACAGCGTCCGGTCGGGGAGCCCGGCCAGCGGGCTGCCCGCGCGGCGCAGGGTGGCGAGCACGTCCTCGCGGGTGCGTTCGCCGGTCCGCTCGACGCCCGCCATGCGCAGCACCGCGGTCAGCGCGTCGCCCTCCTCGGGCGCGGGCCGCCCCCGCCACTGCTCGGAGGGGAACGCGTCCAGCAGCGCGAGGAGTTCGACCTCCTCCCCGGCCCGCTGGAGCAGCACCGCCACGGTGTGCGCGAGGACCCCGCCGACCGACCAGCCCAGCAGGCGGTACGGGCCGTGCGGCCGGACCGCCCTGAGCTGCGCGACATAGTCCTCGGCCTCCTCCCACAGCGTGCCCGGCAGCCGGTCGTCCCCGGCCAGGCCGCGGGCCTGGAGGCCGTACACCGGCCGGTCGTCGCCGAGCCGCGCGGCGAGCCCCGCGTAGCACCAGGACAGGCCCCCCGCCGGGTGGACGGCGAACAGCGGTGTCCCGTCGCCCTCGGTGCGCAGCGGCAGGAGCACGCCGAGCGCGTCCCCGGCGCCCGGCCGATCGGCGTCCAGCCGGGCGGCGAGCGCGGCCGGGGTCGGCGCCTCGAAGAGGGAGCCGACGGTCAGCTCGGCGCCGGACTCCTCCCGTACGCGGGCCACCAGCCGCACCGCCAGCAGCGAGGTCCCGCCCAGGTCGAAGAAGGCGTCGTCGGGACCGGCGCCGGGCACGTCCAGCACCTCGGCGAAGAGCCGGGTCAGCGCCTCCTCCCGGGCCGAGGCGAAGGGCCTGCCGCCCGCGCCCCCGGCGAAGACCGGCGCCGGCAGCTCGCGGCGGTCCAGCTTGCCGTTCGGGCTCAGCGGGAACGCGTCCAGGGCGACCACGGCCGCCGGCACCATGTGCTCCGGCAGCTCCCGGGCCAGCGCGGCCCGCACCCCGGCGGGATCGGCGGTGCCGGTCACGTACCCCACGAGCCGGTCCTCGCGGACCAGCGCGCACGCCCCGTCCACGCCGGGCCGGGAGGCCAGCGCCGCCTCGATCTCGCCGAGTTCGACGCGCTGCCCGCGCAGCTTCACCTGGTCGTCGGTGCGGCCCAGGTAGACCACCTCGCCCCGGCCGGTCCAGCGGGCCAGATCGCCCGTGCGGTACATCCGGGACCCCGGCGGACCGAAGGGATCGGCCACGAACCGCGACGCGGTCAGCTCCGGCCGCCCCAGGTACCCGTCGGCCAGTTGCCCGCCCGCCAGGTACAGCTCGCCCGGCACCCCGGGCGGGCAGGGCCGCAGCGCGGCGTCCAGCACGTACAGCCGGGTGTTCCACACCGGCCGCCCGATCGGCACCGGGCCCCCGTCCGACCGGTCGCAGGCGTGGTACGTGACGTCGACCGCCGCCTCCGTCGGCCCGTACAGGTTGTGCAGCTCGGTGCCGGGCAGGACGCGGGCGAAGCTCCGCGCGCTCTCGCGGGGCAGCGCCTCCCCGCTGCAGAACACCCGCCGCAGCGCTCCCCGGCAGCCCGCCGCCTCCTTCGCGGACAGGAACGCCTGGAGCATCGACGGCACGAAGTGGCAGGTGGTGACGGACTGTTCGCGGATCAGCCGGGACAGGTACACCGGGTCCTTGTGGCCGCCGGGCTCGGCGACCACCAGCGTCGCGCCCTCCCGCAGCGGCCAGAAGAACTCCCACACCGACACGTCGAACGACGACGGCGTCTTCTGCAGCACCCGGTCCCCGGCGCCCAGCGGGTAGGCGTGCTGCATCCAGCGCAGCCGGTTGTCGATCGCCCGGTGCGGCACCACGACGCCCTTGGGGCGGCCGGTGGAGCCGGAGGTGTGGATGACGTACGCCGGATGCGCGGGGGTGAGCGCGCGGGCCGGGTCCGTCCCGGCGTACGCCGACACGTCCAGCCCCTCCAGCACCACCAGATCGGTGCCGGTGTCCCCGGGCAGCCGCCCGGCCCGGTCGGCGACCGCGCACACCGGCGCCGCGTCCCGCAGCATGTACGCGAGCCGCCGCTCCGGATAGTCCGGGTCCAGCGGCAGGTACGCCGCCCCCGCCTTCAGCACCGCCAGCAGCGCCACGACCAGTTCCGCGGACCGCGGCACCGACACGCCCACCACGGCACCCGGACCGGCGCCGCGCGCCTGGAGGTGCCGGGCGAGCCGGTTGGCGCGGGTGTTCAGCTCGGCGTAGCTCAGCTCCGTGTCGCGGAAGACCAGCGCCGTCGCCTCGGGCGTGCGCGCGGCCCGTGCCTCGATGGGGCCGATGAGCGTGGTCGGCGGCACCTTGCGCGCCGTGCGGTTGAACTCGTCCAGGACGAGGGCGCTCTCGCCGGGGGTAGCCGCGGTGTGCGCGGCGAGCGGCAGGTGCGGGTCGGCTGCGGCGAGCCGCTCCACCAGGTGCAGGAACCGTTCCTGATGCGCCGCCAGGCCGGCGTCCTCGTACAGGGCGGGGTTGCCGTCGTGGTCGACGCGGAGCCCGCCGCCGTCGGCCCGGTCGTGGATGTGGACCGTCAGGTCCTCCACCGGGCCCGCGGCGAGGTTGCGGGACCGCGCGGGGACACCGGCGAAGTCCACCGCGTAGTCGAACGGCATGACGTTGACCAGCGGGCCGACCAGCCCCCGGTTCTCGCCCAGCAGGCCCAGATCGCGGCGGATGTCCTCGTACCGGTAGCGCTGGTGGCGGCGGACCTCGCGGACGCCCAGCGCCACCTGCCGCACCAGTTCGGCGAAGGTGTCCCGCGGGGCGACGGTGAGCCGCAGCGGCAGCACGTTCATCACCATGCCGGGCACCCGCAGCGCCGCCGAGCCCATCCGGCCCATCATCGGCAGGCCCAGCACCACGTCGGTACGGGCGGTGGCCCGCGCCGTGCAGAGGGCCTGGACGGCGATCAGCACGTCGGGCCAGGTGGCGCGCAGCCGGGCGGCGAGGTCCCGCACCCGCTCCGTCGTCTCCGGGCCGATGTGCGCGCGGCACCGGCGGACACCGCGCGAGGGCAGCGCGCCCCGGCCCGCGAGCCGCGGCGCGTCCGGCCGGTCGCCCAGCACCCGCGCCCAGTGCGCCCGGTCGGCCGCGAACGCCGGCGACGCCCGGTACCGCCCGTCGTCCTCGACCAGGTCGGAGAGGCGGCCGAAGCGGCCCGGGGCGGGCTCCTCGCCCCGGGCCAGCGCCGTGTACACCTCGGCGGTGCGGCGCACCAGCAGCGCGTGCCCGTAGCCGTCCACGGCCAGGTGGTGGACGCGCTGGTACCACCACCAGCGGTCCGGGCCGACCCGGAACAGGGCGTGCCCGAACAGCGGCCCGGCCGCCAGGTCGACCGGCTCGGCCAGATCGGCCCGCATCCACGCCCCGGCCTCCTCCGCGGAGAGGTCCGTCCGTACGGCCAGCGGCGGTTCGACCTCGCCGGCGAGGCGCTGGCGGGGCCCGTCCGGGGTGTCCTCGACGGTGACGCGCAGCGCCTCGGCCTCGGCGGTCACCCGGCGCAGCGCGGCGGCGAACAGCTCGGGATCGAGCGGGCCGTCGATCTCCAGGCACTCGGCGGTGTTCTGCGCGGGGCTGAGCGGATCGAGGGCCTGCGCGAACCACATGCCCGACTGGGCCGCGGTCAGCGGCAGGACGGCCGCGCCGCTCATGCCGCCCCCAGCAGCGGTGCCCACGCCTCGATGGCCGGGCGCTCCGCGAGGTCGGCGAAGTCCGCGGTGACGGAGTGCTCGCGGCGCCAGCCCTCCAGCAGCGTCATCACCCGGACCGAGTCGAGGCCGTGGTCGACGAGGTCGTCGTCGACCGCGATGTCCGCCGGGTCCTCGCCGAGGCAGTCGGCGATGTCGGCGCGGATCTGCTCCACGGTGAGCGGCACGCGTCAGCCCTCCCCGATCAGCGCGTCGGTGGTGGTGACGGCCGCGCAGCGGCCGGCCGCCCAGCGCAGCGCCATGTCGTGGTCGGCGCGGGAGAAGTCGGCGACGGCGTCCGCGACGACGAACGCCCGCACGTCCCGCATCCACGCGTCGGCGGCGGTCATCAGCACGCCGATGTGCGCGTACACGCCGACGACGACGAGCTGGTCGCGGCCGGTGCCGCTCAGCAGCTCCGCCAGGTCGGTGCGGACGAACGCGCTGTACTTCCACTTCGTCAGCAGGGTGTCCCCGGGCTCGGGCGCCACGGCGTCCGGCACGGCGAGCACGGCGGGGTCGTCGGCGACGCCGGGGCCCCAGAAGTCGAGCTGGAGGCCGCGCTCCTCGGGCGTCTGGCCGCCGCGCTGGACGGAGTAGACGACCGGTACGCCCCGGCGGCGGTAGGCGGTCAGCAGCCGGGCGGTGTTGGCGAGCATGCCGGTCAGCGGCTCCTGACCGGCGGGGAAGGCGGACAGGAAGTGCTGCTGGAGGTCGTGGACGAGCAGCACGGCGCGGTCCGGGTCCACGGTCCAGGGCACGCGGTTGGCGGGGAGTTCGTCCGGCGTGGGGAGCGGATAGGGGGCGATGGCGGGCAGAGCCATGGGGGTGGGGCCTCTCAGAGCGTTCGGGACGGCTGCGCGGCGGACCGTGGGGGTCTCGTGCCGGGGGTGCCGGTGATGCCGGGGCCGCGCGGGTGGGGGGACGGGGCGGGGGACGGGGAGGGCGACGGGGCCGGCGGTGGCGACGTGCGTGGGGGTGAGGGCGGGGCTGGGGGTACGGCTGGGGTCATGTCGGTCTCCGGTGGGGGGAGGTGGGCCGCGGCGGCCCCGGGGGCCGGACGTCAGGCCCGCAGGGTGGCGCCGCCGTCGACGTAGAGGTCGTGCATGGTGATGTGCCGGGCGCGGTCGGAGGCGAGGAAGACCACCGCGTCGGCGATGTCCGCCGGGTCGGCGATCCGGCCGAGCGGGATGCCGGTGCGGTACGAGGCGAGGTCGCCCTCGATCACCCGCCGCGCCGAGGCCGCCTCCTGTCCCCGCGTCCACAGCGCCCGCTGCATGTCGGTGAGGGTCGAACCGGGGGAGACGGTGTTGCAGCGCACCCCGTGTCCGGCCACCTCCAGACCGAGGCACTTGGTGAACATCACGGCGGCGGCCTTCGAGGCGGCGTACGCCGACAGCCCGGCACGGGGCACACCGGCCGCGTTGGAGGCGACGGTGACGATGCTGCCCCGGCCGCGCGCGGTCATCCGGCGCGCGGCGGCCCGCGAGACGTGGAAGACGCCGGTGGAGTTGACGGCGAAGACGGCCGCCCACTCCTCGTCGGCGAGGTCGACGACGTCCGCGTGGCACAGGACACCGGCCACGTTGACGGCGATGTCCAGCGGGCCGAGGGCGGCCTCGGCCTCCCCCACGACCGCCTCCGCGTCGGCGGCGTCGGTGACGTCCAGCGTCCGGGCGGTGACCCGGCCCGGGTGCTCGGCGGCGAGCGCGGTGACGCCCTCGGCCGTCCGGTCGGTGGCGACCACGCGGGCGCCCTCCGCCACCAGGGCCGTGACGACGGCGGCGCCGATGCCCTGGCCGGCCCCGGTCACGAGGGCGATCCGGCCGTCGAGCCCGGCGCTCACGGGGCCGGCGCCTTGGTCACGTCGTCCGGGACGGTCCGGGCGGCCGGCGGTCGGGGGGCACGTACGCGCGACATGCGGTGGGGCTCCTTGGTGCGGGAGGGACGGGGATGCGGGGGGAAGGGGGACATGGGCATGCGGGAGGACGGGGGCAGGGGCAGGGGCCGGGACAGGGCATGGGGGTGCCCCGGGCCGGTCCGGCGGGTGTGGGGGTACGGCCGTCAGGGAGCCGCCGCCGGGACCTCGCCCGGGGCGCCGGACCGGGAGCCGCCGCCGAGCAGCCGCACCAGGCCGGAGGCGAGCGCGACGTGCCAGCAGGCGTGGTCGTGACCGCCGTTGTACGTGTCGAGGCTCACCCGGTACCCGGCCGAGCGCAGCGTCTCGTACAGCACGCGGTGGTCCCCGGCCGAGGAGCCCTCGTGCAGGCCCGCGTCCAGGTGGACCGTCAGGGGACGTGCCGGCCCGGACGCGTACTGTCCGGCGAGCCAGGGCGTGTCGCCCCCCGGCGGCGGGGGGCCGGCGGTCGCGGCGAGGCCGGGGTGCCACCACAGCGAGGCCGACTGGGACAGGACGTTGCCGAACCGCTCCGGCCGCAGGTGCCCCGCGTACAGGGCGGTCACGCCGCCGAGGCTCTGTCCGGCGACCACCGTGCGCCGGGGGTCGGTGGAGAGCGGCCAGCGGCCGGCCGCCCAGGGCAGCAACTCGTCGGCCAGGAAGGCGACGAAGGGCTCCCGGCCGCCGAGGTCGCGCCGGCGGGTCTCGCGGTCCACGGCGTCCGGCGCCACCACGACCAGCGGGGGCAGCGCCCGGTCGGCGATGAGCGCGTCGAGGGTGTCCCCGAAGCCGAGCCGGCCGAACCACATGTCGCCGTCGCACAGCACCACGACCGGCAACGGTTCGCCGTCCGCGTCCTCCTGACGGGGCGGCAGGTAGACCCAGGCGTCCCGGTCGCCGACCGGCGGGCCGGCCGGCACGCGGTGACGCTCGACGCGGCCGGCCGGCACCGTGCCGCGCCGCCCCGCCCACGGCTCGGCCGGGGCGTCGGGCAGGGCGAAGACCGAACCATCCGCGACCCGCCAACGGGCCGCTATCCGGCGGCGGTTGAGGGGATCGGCCGCGGCGTGCGCGGACAGCGACCGCAGCCACCGCTGGAGCGCGACCGGCTCCTCGGGCGGCAGGCCGAGGGAGATGTCCGCGGCCATCCGGTAGATCCCGCGGTGGTCGGAGCGCAGCCGCAGGCCCAGGTGCCACACGTCGGTGCCGGGCACCGGCTCCAGCAGCGAACCGGCCAGGTGGTCCCGGTCGGTGATGCGGTTGCCGAGCAACAGCACCTGGCGGGTGGTGCGGTGACCGCGCCACAGGAACGTCACGGCCCGGTGGCCCGGCGCCCCGCCGATCCGCTCGACGAGCGGGGTGCCGCGCCGCTCCGCCTCCGCCCAGAACTCGTCGGCGAGCGCGGTCCGTTCGGCCTCACCGGCGGCCCGCTCCACGGCCTCCGCGAGGCGCGCGACGCGGGGGCCCGTGACCCGGACGGGGCGGACGTCCGGCGTGGCGGCACCGTGGGGGGTGGGACGGGGGAGCGTGGTCATCGGTGGACTCCGTGGCCGCTGGTCGCAGGGCAGGGGGCGGGCCGTGGGCGACCGGCGGAATCCGTCGGCGCCTCAAGTAAGGCTAGCCTAAGCTAACCATAGATCCAGGCCCTTTGAGCGTTCGAGGTTCAACAGTCCGTACCGGGAGTACGATCCCGCGTCGTAGGCACCCCTCCCGCGTCCGTTCGGCCGGGCCCGGCCGTCCGCACGGGCCACCCCTCCCTACCGTCGAGTAATATCGCGCGCACCCCCCCGGAGGAGGAACCGTGTCCCGGTCCGACCGTTCTGCCCTGCCGCCCGCCGTCGAGGCGGCCGTGGACCGGCGCCACCGCGCCGCACCCCACCAGGCCCCAGCCCGCGCCACCGCCCCGCCGGGCGCCCCGGTGCCGGGGGCGCGCTCCGTCGCCCCGGCCGCCGGAGGGCGGCCGTGAGCGGGCGGCCGGTCACCGGCGACCGGGTCGAGGACTTCACGCTGCCCGACGAGACCGGCACCCCGCGCCGGCTCACCGATCTGCTCGCCGACGGCCCGGTCGTGCTCTTCTTCTACCCCGCCGCCCTCACCCCCGGCTGCACCGCCGAGGCGTGCCACTTCCGCGACCTGGCCGCCGAATTCGCCGCCCTCGGCGCCCGCGCCGTGGGGATCAGCGGCGACACCGTCGCCCGGCAGCACGAGTTCGCCGGCCGCCACGGCCTCGGGATGCCGCTCCTCTCGGACCCCGACGGCACGGTCCGTGGGCGCTTCGGCGTCGCGCGCGGATTCGCCCTGGCACCCACCCGGCGGATCACCTACGTCATCGCCCCGGACCGCACCGTGCTGGAGGTCGTCCGCAGCGAACTGCGGATGTCCGTGCACGCCGATCGGGCCCTCGACGCCCTCCGTACGCACCGCCGCGGTTGAAACCGGGCGGCAATGGGTCAATCCTGGACGCTATGGAGCACGTCTCCGCTGCGGCGACCCTGAGTGCCGACGGCATGGTGACGGGGTGGAGTGAGGGCGCCCGGCGGCTGACCGGCTATCCGGCCGAGGAGGCCGTGGGACGGGACGCCCGGGAACTACTGGCCCAGGAAGTGCCGGCCGGAGCGTTGCCCGCGCTGGCGGGCACCGCCGACGTGCGGTGCCGCGACGGCACGGTCGTCGCGCTCCGGCTGCGCGGCTGCGCCCTGACCGGCCCCGGCGGCACCCCCGCGGGGTACGTCGTCACCGCGGAACCACCCGGCGGGGGTGAGCCCTCGCCGGCCGAGCGGGCCTTCGAACAGGCCACCGTGTCGATGTCCGTCTTCGACACCCGTCAGCGCTATCTGCGGGTCAACGAGGTGGCCTGCGAGGTCATGGGCCGTCCCGAGGCCGAACTGGTCGGCCGCTCCCTCCCGGACACCCTGCGCGACCCCGCGCAGAGCCAGGGCTTCCTGGAGCACCTGCGCCAGGTCGCCGAGACCGGCCGGCCGGAGCGCTACGAGAGCGTCACCGGCACTTCCCCCCACGACCGCAGCCACGCCTGGGTGACCGAGATGTGGCCGGTGCGGGACGGCTCCGGCGAGGTGCTGGGCACCGCCCTCGCCGCCTTCGACAGCACCGAGCACTACTGGGCGCGCGAGCGGCTGGCGCTGCTCAACGAGTCCGCCGCGGCCATCGGCACCACCCTGGACCTGGTACGGACCGCCGAGGAACTGATCGAGGTGGTCGTCCCCCGGTTCGCGGACTTCGCCAGCGTCGACCTCATGGAATGGGTCCTGGACACCCAGGACGCGCCGGCGCCCCTCATGGAGGAGATCCCGCTGCGCCGGGTCGCCCACGGCTCCCTCACCGAGGGCACCCCGGAGGCGTCCGTCCGCCTGGGGCAGGTGGACGTGCACCCCGCCCCCTCGCCGCTCGTCCGCGCGATGCGCGAGGGCCGGGTGTACCTCGGCCGGGCGGACGAGCCGGACTTCGTCCGGTGGGTCGCCGAACGCGACGCCCGCTCCTCCCAGGGCCGTGCCTTCCGCGCGCGGGCCCACTCCATGCTGGTCGTGCCGCTGCGGGCCCGCGGCATCACCCTCGGCGTGGCCGTGGCCGTACGCGCCGACCACCCCGACGAGTACGGGCCCGACGACGTGGTGTTCGCCGAGGAACTCGCCAGCCGCGCCGCGGTCTGCATCGACAACGCCCGCCGCTTCGCGCGGGAGCGCACCACCGCCCTCACCCTCCAGCACAGCCTGCTCCCCACGGGCATGCCCGGACAGGCCGCCGTCGAGGTGGCCCACCGCTACCTGCCCTCGGTGTCGGCGGAGGGCGTCGGCGGCGACTGGTTCGACGTCATCCCGCTCTCCGGCAGCCGCGTCGCCCTCGTCGTCGGCGACGTGGTCGGCCACGGCATCCCCTCCTCGGCGACCATGGGCCGCCTGTGCACCGCCGTACGGACCCTCGCCGACGTGGACCTGCCTCCCGACGAACTCCTCACCCACCTCGACGACCTGGTCACCCACCTGGGCGCAGGCGACGACAACGGCGAGGTCGCCGAACTGGGCGCGACCTGCCTGTACGCCGTCTACGACCCCGTCTCCCGCCGCCTCACCCTGGCCGCCGCGGGCCACCCGGCCCCCGCCCTGGTCCTGCCCGACGGCACCGCCCGGCTGCTCCCGGTGAGCGCCGGTCCGCCGCTCGGCGTGGGCGGCCTGCCCTTCGAGGCGACCGAGGTGGAACTGCCCGAGGGTTCCGTCCTCGCCCTCTACACCGACGGGCTCGTCGAGGACCGCGACCGCGACCTGGACCAGACCACCGCGGAACTGTGCCGCGCCCTGACCGCGCCCGCCGCCTCGCTCGACGCCCTGTGCGACAGCGTGCTGAAGGACGTGATGCCCGAGGCGCGCGGCGACGACGTGGCCCTCCTGCTGGCCCGCACCCGCGCGCTCGGCGCCGGCCAGGTCGCCACCTGGAACGTGCCTGCCGACCCCGAGCAGGTGGCCGAGATCCGGCAGGCCGTCACCCGGCAACTGATCGCCTGGGGACTGGGGGAGACCGCGTTCATCACCGAACTCGTCGTCAGCGAACTGGTCACCAACGCCATCCGGTACGGCGAGGCGCCCATCCAGCTCCGCCTGATCCGCGACCGCTCCCTCATCTGCGAGGTCTCCGACGCGAGTTCCACCTCGCCGCACCTGCGCCGGGCGCACGCCTTCGACGAGGGCGGCCGGGGGCTGCTGCTGGTCGCCCAGCTCACCCAGCGCTGGGGCAGCCGCCAGACCGACTACGGCAAGACCATCTGGGCCGAGCAGCCACTGCCCCCGAGCGAGCGCTCCGGCGAGTGACCGGGCCCCGGCGAGTCACCAGGGCCCGGCGAGTGACCGGGTCCCGGTGGGCGCCCCGGTGGCTTACCGGCCGAGTTCCCCGGCGGCCTCCGCCGCGACCTGCGCGAGGGTCCGGCCGCTGGTGACCGACCGGGCCCGCCACGGGTCCGGGGCGCCCCGGCCGCGGCCCGCGCCGCCCGCCGTCCTCACCAGCAGCCACGCCTCCTCGCCGGCGGAGCCGGGGCCGCCCCGGAAACGGGTGAGCGCGTACTCGCCGCGCAGCTTGGCGCCGTACAGCCGGAACCTGGCGTGGCCCTGCTCCAGGGACCGGCCGAAGCCGACCGGCCGGCCCGCGCGGTCGTGGCTCAGCGGCTCGTACGTGCCGCGGTCCCAGACGATCACCGTGCCGCCGCCGTACTCGCCCGCCGGGATCACGCCCTCGAACTCCTCGTACTCCAGCGGGTGGTCCTCCGTGGGGACCGCGAGCCGCCGGTCGCCCGGATCGCCGGACGGCCCCTTCGGCACCGCCCAGGACCGCAGGACGTCGTCGACCTGCAACCGGACGTCGAAGTGCGTCCTGCGGGCGTCGTGGATCTGCACCACGAACCGGGGCCGCCCGTTGCCCGGGTGCCCCGCTCGTCCCGAGGGTTCGGCGGTGCGGCCGAAGTCCCGCCGGCCGCGGTACTCCCGCAGCCCGTCGTCCTCGCCCATCCCCGGCTCCTTCCCGCAGGCCGCGCGGGCCTGCCATGGGTACCCGTTCAGAACTCCTCGTGCACCTCGGGGTCCCCGCCCATCCGCCGGGGTGCCCGGTCGGACAGGGCGCGCATCTGGGCGTCGTCCAGGGTGAAGCCGAAGACGTCGAGGTTGGCCCGCTGCCGGGCGGGGTCGGCCGACTTGGGGATGGGCACCGCGCCGAGCTGGGTGTGCCAGCGCAGCACCGCCTGGGCCGGGGTCACGCCGTGCGCCCCGGCGACCCGGGCCACGGCCGGGTCGGCCAGCAGGTCGCTGCCGCGCCCCAGCGGGCTCCAGCTCTCGGTGCGGATGCCCCGGCCTTCGTGGAAGGCGCGCAGCTCGTCCTGGGGGAGGAAGGGATGCAGCTCGATCTGGTTGACGGACGGCAGGACGCCGGTCTCCCGCTCCAGCCGTTCGATGTGCGCGGCCGTGAAGTTGGAGACGCCGATCGACCGTACGAGTCCGTCCTCGCGGAGCTTGACCATGGCCTTCCAGGAGTCGACGTACCGGTCGACGCGGGGCAGCGGCCAGTGGATGAGGTACAGGTCGACGCGGTCCAGGCCGAGGCGGGCGCGGGAGGTCTCGAAGGAGGCGAGGGTCTCCTCGTAGCCGTGGTCGCGGCCGGGGAGCTTGGTCGTCACCACGATCTCCTCCCGGTCCACCCCGGCCCCGGCCAGCCCCCGGCCGACACCCCTCTCGTTGCGGTAGTTCGCGGCCGTGTCGATCAGGCGGTACCCCGACCGCAGGGCCTCGCGGACCGCCCGCTCGGCCTCGTCGTCCGTCATCGGCCAGGTGCCCAGCCCGAGGGCGGGCAGCGCGGTGCCGTCGTTGAGCGGGTACGCCGGGATGCTGATCACGGTGGGGCCTCCTCGTCCGTACGGTGACTCCCTCCAGCCTCCCGGACACCACGGCGCGCGACCAGCCGGACGGCGTCCGGCCGCCCGCGGGCGGAAAAGGCACCGTCGCCACGGGCGGCGAACCCTGCCACGATCGGCGGTGGACCCGGCACGGGCGGACACGGACTACCCACGGAGCGCTGATGACGACGGACAGGGCCACGACGACCGAGACACCCCGGCCGACACGGACGCCGCGGGCGGTACAGGAGGCCGGACGGGCGGCCGGGATCGAGGTGAAACCGGTCGCCGGACACATCGGCGCCGAGATCGAGGGCGTCGACCTCGCCGCCGGGCTCTCCGAGGCGCAGGTCGCGGCGGTCCGGGCGGCGGTCCTGCGCTGGAAGGTGGTGTTCTTCCGCGGCCAGCACCTGGACCACGCGGGGCACGTCGCCTTCGCGCGCTGCTTCGGCGAACCGGTGCTGCTGCCCCGGCGCGGGAAGGCGTCACCGCCCGGGGTGCCGGAGATCGAGACCACCGCCGACCGGCTGGAGCTGGGCGGACGCTACGGAATGGACCACGAGGAGTGGCTGCGCCGCAGGCGCCACACCCTGCTGCGCGGCTGGCACTGCGACCACGGCGCCCGCGTCGACCCGCCGGCCTTCACCCTGCTGCGCGCCGAGACCGTGCCCCCCTACGGCGGCGACACCACCTGGTCCAACCTCCAGGCCGCCTACGCCGGGCTCTCCGCCCCGTTCCGCGCCTTCGTCGACGGGCTGCGCGCCGAACACCGCCTCGGCGTCGGCTACCAGAGCCGGCCCGGCGACGACGCCTACGCCCGGCACCTGCTGGACCACCAGGTGGCCACCGTGCACCCGCTGGTCCGGGTCCACCCCGAGACGGGGGAGCGGGTGCTGTTCGTCAACGGCTACTACGTCGAGCAGATCACCGGCCTCTCCCGGCCGGAGAGCAGCGCGGTCCTGGACCTCCTGGTGGAACAGGCGGCCCGGCCCGAGTACACGGTGCGCTTCCGCTGGGAGCCGGGCAGCCTCGCCTTCTGGGACAACCGGGCCACCATCCACCTCGCCCCCGGCGACAGCGCCCACCTCGGCCACCCCCGCGTCATGCACCGGGTGATGCTCGCCGGCGAGGTGCCGGTGGGTGTCGACGGCGCCCCCTCGAAGCCGCTCACGGGCAGCGCGCCGGGCCTCTGGTGACGGCCCGGCACCGGGTCAGGCAGCGGTCCGGGGCAGTGGGATCGTCACCTCGTCCTCGACGGGCGGGTCGGTCTCCTGGGCGCGGTTTCCGGTGGCGGCGTGGCAGCGCAGCCGCACCGCGTCCGGGGAGACGTCGAGCCGCAGGAAGGACTTGAAGAACGGCGGGGAGTACGACACCGACCCCGGCGAGAAGAGCCGCGCGTACATCTCGCGCACCGGCAGCCTGAACCGCCGGCGCCGCCCCGGCCGCCGCCCGGTGCCCAGCAGCGCGGCGACGAGCCGGGTGCGCCGGGTGACCCGCGCGGCGCCCGCGGCCCGGCCGGTCCGGATGCCCAGCCGCTCGGCGATCACGGCGGTGGCCTCGGCCTCGGTCAGGGTGAGCAGCCGCCGCAGCCGCAGCCTCCGCCCGTACAGGGCGCTGTAGAAGGCGAGCGAGTCGCCGCGCAGCGGATAGCAGCGGAAGTCCTGCTCGCCCACCCCGGCCACCGCGACGCGGGGGATGGTGTGGGTGGCGTGCATGAACGCCCCGCCGCCGCCCGCGACGACGTACTGGACGGTGCGGCCGTCCACGTCGACCGGATAGCGCTGGTAGTTGTGGATGTCGCCGCCGATCGCCGCGACGTAGTGGTGGCCGGGGTCGCGCACGATGTCGTCGACGGTGCCGCCGCCCTCGATCGGGCAGGGGTGGTGCTCGCCGTCCACGTAGAGCGGGGAGCCGGTGACGAGGATCTTCGGGCGCGGTCCCCGGGACACCTCGCGCAGCCAGGCGCCCTGTTCCGCGTCGACGGTGCCGAGCAGCCCGGTGTCGATGCCGACGATACGGACCGGTCCGGCGTCGATCGCCCAGTACGGTCCCGGCTGGACGGCCTGCTGCGTGGGGGCGGAGCGCAGCCGCCGGTCCTCCTCCAGCCGCCGGCCGTCGTCCGGGCGCGGCCGGTGCCACAGCAGGGACCGCAGCCGGGCCCGCCCGAGGGGGCGCGGGGCGGGCTCGGGCGGCAGGGGCGCCTCCCGCTCGCCGCAGAAGACGCGGACGAAGCCGCCGAGGTCCTCGTACCAGTCGTGGTTGCCGGGTATCGCGTAGACGGGCGCCGGATAGTCCCGGTAGGGGCGGAAGAACTTGGCGCCGTAGTCGTCGGCGCTGCCCACCGGGTAGATGACGTCGCTGGCGATGACGGCGAACCGGGTGTCCCGCCCGGCGGCCAGCAGGCCCGGCACGACGGCGTACTGGGACTCGCCGCCCTCCCCGGTGTCGCCGACGACCAGGAAGGAGAAGCGGTCCGGGTCGTCCCGCCGGATCACCTTGTCGGCCGGGGCTCCCCGGGCCGCCGCCCGCTCCACCCAGCGGGCGCGGGTGCGGCCGGTGGGGTCGCCCAGCCAGGAGGCGAGGACGCCGTTGCGGGCGGCCCACAGGATCTTGGGATTCAGCCAGGACAGCCTCTGGGCCCGGCCGGGCATCAGGCTCCGGTAGGAGCCGGGCTCGGCCGCGCCCCAGCCGGCGCCCGCGGCGGTCTCACGTGAGGAGTCGGAGTCGGACACCGGACCACGGTAACAACCTCACGATCACGGTCCGTTGGCGACCCTGGACGACAACTCGTATGCAGTGTCAGTGAGTTGATTGAGCGTCAGAAAAGTTCATCCGAAGGGCTCATCCGAAGGTCCGCGCCAGCAGGCCGAGCAGCGCCTCCCAGTGCCGCTCCGCCGCCTCGGCGTCGTACGCCTCCGTGTCCGCCTGCGTGTAGCCGTGGTGCGCCCCCGGGTAGACCTCGCAGCGGTGCCTGACGCCCGCCGCGGTCAGCGCCGCCTCCAGCCGCTCCTGCTGCTCCGGCGGCAGCGACGCGTCGTGGTCGGCGTGGCCGAAGTACACCTCGGCGGTGATGTTCCCGGCCACCAGGTGCGGGCTCTGCGGACCCTCGGTCGCCAGCCGCCCGCCGTGGAAGCCGGCCACCGCGGCGACGCGGTCCGGACAGGTGCCCGCGGTGCGCAGGGCGATCGCGGCGCCCATGCAGTAGCCGGTCACCGCCACCGGCCCGCCGGCCGCCTGCGGGCAGCTCTCCAGCCACCGCAGCCAGGCACCGGCGTCCCGCATCGCCCGCTCGGGCGTGAGCGACCGCATGATCGGGCCGAGGCGGTCGAAGAGGGCCGGCCGTGCCGAGGCGTCGATGAACTCCGGCAGCTCCACGACCGGCGCCCGCCCGTGCCGGTGGAACAGGTTCGGGACCAGGACCGTGTACCCGGCGGCGGCCAGCCGGTCCGCCATGGCCCGCAGCCCGGGGCGCACCCCGAAGGCGTCCATGTAGACCAGCACCGCCGGGTGCGGTTCCCCGTCGGCCGGATGCGTCAGGTAGGCGTCGGCGGTGCCGTCCTCGGTCGGGATGTCGACGGTGGTTCCCCGCACCTCGGTCATGGCGGGCCCTGCCTCTCTGTCTCGTCGCTGCTGTCTCGTCGCCCGCGCCGGTGGTCCACGGCACCGGCGCGGCGCCGGGGTGGCGCGGTGGGCTCCTCACGGCCGCCCGGGGCACACGGCCACGGACCGGCCGGCGGTCACTCGAACCGGGCCGGGTCGCCCGCGCCCCTGCGGACGATCTCCGCCTCCCCGTCCGAGAAGTCCACCACGGTGGTCGGCTCGGTGCCGCACTCCCCGGAGTCGATCACCGCGTCCACCACGTGGTCGAGCCGGTCCTTGATCTCCCAGCCCTGGGTCATCGGCTCCTCCTCGCCCGGCAGCAGCAGCGTGCTCGACAGCAGCGGCTCGCCCAGCTCCGTCAGGATCGCCTGGGTGACCACGTGGTCCGGGATGCGCACGCCGACCGTCTTCTTCTTCGGGTGCTGGAGCATCCGCGGCACCTCGCGCGTCGCGGGCAGGATGAAGGTGTAGCTGCCGGGGGTCGACGCCTTGATCGCCCGGAACACGTCGTTGTCGATCCGTACGAACCGGCCGAGCTGCGCGAAGTCCTGGCACACCAGCGTGAAGTGGTGCCGGTCGTCCAGGTGCCGGATCGCGCGGATGCGCTCGATGCCGTCGCGGCTGCCGAGCCGGCAGCCCAGCGCGTAACAGGAGTCCGTCGGGTACGCGATCAGCGCGTCCCGGCGGACGCTGTCGGCGACCTGGGCGATGCTGCGCGGCTGAGGGTTGTCGGGGTGCACGTCGAAGTACTTCGCCATTCACCGAGCTTATGCCGCCCGGGGGTCCGGTCCGCGCAGGCGGGGTCCGGGCGGAGGAGCGCGCTCCGCCGTGCCCGGTCCGGTACGCGGCCCCCGACCCGCCATCCTTCATGAGGTAACGTCCCCGACCTGGAGGAAAGGCGAGGGCGAGGAGAAGGCCGACGTGGCGGGCCGAGCGGACGGAACGGGACACCGGGAGACAAGGGCGGGCGCACCCCCGGGATGGGCGGAGGAACTCCTCGGCCACCTGCGCCCCGCCGCCCGCGACATCGGCCGGGTCCTGGCCTGGCTCGCCGCCACCGTGCCCGCCGCCGTGTCCCTCCAGGACGGCGCCGGCCGACTGCTGGCGGGCCGCCGCCTCGCCTTGGACGAGGAACTGGTCGCCGGCCTCACCACCGGGCGCATCGCCTCCGCCGCCCTGGAGGACCGCGGCCGGCACGTGCGCCTGGTCCGCGTCGAACGGGCCCACCCGGAACCCGCCGCCGCCCTCGCCGTGGTCCGCGAGACCCCCTTCGACCGGCGGGCCTCCGACATCGTCACGCACACCGCCCAGGTACTGGAACTCCTCCTGGCCGGCCACGAGTCGGCCGCCGCCGGGGACCGGCTGCGGCGGGCCACCGCCGACCTGCGCCTGGCCATCCTGCAACTGCTCATGGTCGAGGACACCGTCTCCGCCCGCCGGGTGGCCGCCGGACTCTGGCCGGGGCTCCTGGACACCGACACCGCCTGCGTCTACGTCGCCGAGTCCAGCCCCGAGATGCGCGACCGCCTCGCCGAGGAGTGCCTCGCGGCGACCGGCGAACGCGCCCTCGTCGTCCGCTGCCCCGCCATGGACGGCCACGTGATCGTGCTGACCCCGCGCGAGGACGCCGGGGAGGCCCTGCGCACCCTGGTCGGCCCGCTGCCCGGCTGCCACCTCGGCGGCAGCGCCCGGCAGAGCCTCGCCCGCACCGCCACCGCCTACGGGCAGGCCATGAGCGCCCTGGCCGTCGCCCGGTACCGCCCCGACAAGACCGCCGTGTACGCGCAGCGGACCCGCCCCGAACGGCTGATGGACCCCGAGGCGCTGCGCCTGTGGACGGACCGGGTGCTCGACCCCCTCGACGCGCTGGCCCACCACACCCGCGCCGAACTCCTCGCCACCACCCGGCTGGGCCTGGAGTTCACCGCCGTCAGCACCGCGAAGATCCTCGGCGTCAGCCGCAACACCGTCCGCGCCCGCATGGACCGCGTCGAGGGCCTGCTGCGGACCGACTTCGCCGACCTGACCGCCCGCGCCACCGTCCACCTCGCGCTGAACGCCCACGCCGGCCTCGCCGACCTGCCCGCGCCCCGGCGCCCGGCCGCCGGCACCGGGCTCACCGACCTGCTCGCCGGGCCCGCGCTGCGCGCCTGGGCCGCCGACCTGCTCGGCCGGCTGGAGCCCGACACCCGCAACCCCCGGCGCACCCTGCGCGCCTGGATCGCCGCGGGCGGCAACGCCGAACGCGCCGCGCAGAGGCTCGGCGTCCACGCCCAGACCGTCCGCGAACACGTGCGCGGCGCCGAACCCGTCCTGGAACGCCAGCTCCTCGCCGGCGGCAGCGACCTGTACGAGGTCGTCCTCGCCCATCTGGCACTCGGCGACCTCGGCCCGCCCCCGCTGCACGGGACGAAACCGGCCCATCCGGACGCACCTGTGCACGGGTGAGTCCCGGGCGCCGCGCAGCGGGCACCGGCACGGTTCACAACGGCGGAGGCGGCCCCGTAGGTTCTACGAGCCGCGGGGGCACGACCGGAACGGGGGACCGGTCGCGCCCCCCTCGGCCGTTTCCGCGCCGCCCCGCCCGGCCTGCCCGCGGCCCGCGTGCCTCCGCCCCGCCCGCAGCCCGCGCGCCTGCGGCCCGCCTGCCCCGCCGACGCCGCCCGCCGCCGCGCTCTGCCCCCCCCGAACCCGACGGATGGCGCCCCCACCGGACCGGCCCCGTGGCGCCGCCCGGGAGGCCGTGTTGAAATGCGGGCAAACCGGTAGGTGACGGGCGGCTCACTCTGGGTACCCGGCCCGCCGACACGCGCGGCCGACGGCCGCCTCGCAGCTCAGGACCGGCCCGGACGGCCACGAGTCGAAGGAGCCCACGACCATGACGGACGTATCGAGCCGGGGTCCCGCCCCGGGCGACGAACGCAAGGTGCTCACCAACCGGCAGGGGCACCCCGTCTACGACAACCAGAACCAGCGCACGGTCGGCGCCCGCGGCCCCGCCACGCTGGAGAACTACCAGTTCCTGGAGAAGATCAGCCACTTCGACCGGGAACGCATCCCCGAGCGTGTCGTGCACGCCCGCGGTGTCACCGCCTACGGCTACTTCGAGGCGTACGGTGCCTGGGGCGACGAGCCGATCGACCGTCACACCCGGGCCCGGCTGTTCCAGGAGCGGGGCAAGCGCACCGACGTCGCCGTCCGCTTCTCCACCGTCATCGGCGGCCGGGACTCCGCCGAGACCGCCCGCGACCCGCGCGGCTTCGCCGTCAAGTTCTACACCGAGGACGGCAACTGGGACCTCGTCGGCAACAACCTCGGCGTCTTCTTCATCCGGGACGCGATCAAGTTCCCGGACGTCATCCACTCCCTCAAGCCGGACCCGGTCACCTTCGAGCAGCAGCCCCGGCGCATCTTCGACTTCATGTCCCAGACGCCGGAGTCGATGCACATGCTCGTCAACCTCTTCAGCCCGCGCGGCATCCCCGCGGACTACCGCCACATGCAGGGCTTTGGCGTCAACACCTACAAATGGGTCGACGCCAAGGGGAAGACCGTCCTGGTCAAGTACCACTGGATGCCGAAGCAGGGCGTGCGCAGCATGACCGAGGAGGACGCGGCCAACGTCCAGGCCGAGTCCCTCGGCCACGCCACCAAGGACCTCTACGAGGCCGTCGCGCGCGGCGAGTACCCGGAGTGGGAGCTGCTCGTCCAGATGATGGACGACGACGAACACCCCGAGCTGGACTTCGACCCGCTCGACGACACCAAGACCTGGCCGGAACAGGACTTCCCGCCGAAGCCGGTCGGCCGCATGGTGCTCGACCGGATGCCGGAGAACTACTTCGCCGAGAACGAGCAGATCTCCTTCGGCACCGGCGTCCTCGTCGACGGGCTGGACTTCTCCGACGACAAGATGCTCGTCGGCCGGACCTTCTCCTACAGCGACACCCAGCGCCACCGGGTCGGCCCGAACTACCTCCAGCTCCCCGTCAACCAGGCCAAGCACGCGCAGATCCGCACCAACCAGCGCGACGGCCAGATGGCCTACCACGTGGACGGCGGCGGCGAGAACCCGAGCGTCAACTACGAGCCGTCGATCACCGGCGGCCTCCGCGAGGCGCAGTACCCGACCCACGACGACCAGGGCCCGGAGATCCGGGGCCGGCTCACCCGCAAGCGCATCCCGCGCGCCAACGACTACCAGCAGGCCGGGCAGCGCTACGTCCTGATGGAGCAGTGGGAGCGCGACGACCTCGTCGCCAACTTCACCGACCTGCTCTCCCAGTGCACCCGGCCGGTCCAGGAGCGCATGGTGTGGCACTTCCTGCTCGTCGAGAACGACCTCGGGCTACGCGTCGGCGAGGGACTCGGCATCTCGCCCGAGGACGTGGCGAAGCTGGAGCCGCTGGCCGGACAGGACCTCACCGACGAGGACCGCGAACGGCTGGCCAAGCTCGGCAAGAACCCGCCGCGCGACGTCGAGGGCCTGACGATGACGCACTGCGTCCCGAACGAGCGGCACGTCGTCACGCGCTGACGGACACCCGGGCCGCCGCCGGTCGCGGCTCAGCCGGCGGCGAGGGCGGACCGGGCCGCCGCGACGGCCTGCCCGGCGTACCCGCCGCCGAAGAGCACGGTGTGCACCAGCAGCGGGAAGAGCTGGTGCGCGCCGACGCGGCGGCGCCAGCCGTCGGCGAGCGGCGCCACCTCCTGGTATCCGTCCGTGATCCGCTCCAGGTGCGGGCAGCCGAACAGGCGCAGCATCGCCAGGTCCGTCTCCCGGTGCCCGCCGTGCGCGGCCGGGTCGATCAGCCACACGCGCCCGTCGGCCCCCCACAGCACGTTGCCGTTCCACAGGTCGCCGTGGAGCCGGGCCGGCGGCTCCGCGGGGCCGGCCAGCTCCGGCAGCCGTTCGCAGACCCGCTCGACGTCCGCCGCCCCGGCGGCGTCCACGGCGCCCGCGTCGACCGCGCCGCGCAGGTACGGCAGCACCCGGTGCTCGGCGTACCAGCGGGGCCAGTCGTCCCCGGGCACGTTGCGCATCGGCGCGAGCCCGATCCAGGCGTCCTCGGGGCCGCCGGGCGGCGCGGCGCCGAACGCGGGCGCGCCGGCGGCGTGCAGCGCGGCCAGCTCCCGCCCGAACCGCGCCGCCGCCCGCCCGTCCGGCGGCCCCTGCGCCACCCGGTTGGTGACCAGCCACCGCGCGTCCGCGCCGTGCACCGCGGGTACGGGAACCGCCCCGGCGCCGGCCAGCCAGCGCAGGCCCGCCGCCTCGGCCCGCACCGCGCCGGGGCCGTCCCCGCGTTTGGCCATCACCGTGCGCCCGTCGTCGAGGGCGACCTCGGAGAGCGCGTCCGACAGGCGGCGTTCACCGGTCACCGCGCGGCCGGTGAAGCGGGCCGCGGCGGCCGAGGGAGAGGCGGGGGGCGTCATGCCGGTCAGCGTAGGCCGTGTCCGTGACGTCCCGCCGGGCTCTTCGCCCCGTGGCCGGGCCGCCCGCCGCCGACCCGGTGAAAAACACCCCGCACGCCCTGGAAGCCCCGCCGACGGGGGACCAGTGGGGACATGACCAGTTCCTCGTTCCCCCGCAGCATCACGCTGCCCGCCTCGGTCTGCGAACAGGCCGCGGACTACCTCGAACACGCGGTCCACAAGGCCATCGACGGCGCCGCCGCCCCCTGGCGGGCCTTCCGCGGCGCCGACGGCGACCACACCTTCGCGGTGCCCCTCGTCGAGCAGGCCGCCGGCTGCCTCCTCGTCCTGGCCGCCGAAAGCGCCCAGAGCCTGCGCCCCTCCGCCCTGCGCGCCCTCATCGGCGTGGCCCTGCACCTGCGCGACGCCGCCGAGGCGGTCCGCCGCCCCGCCTACACCCCGAGCGCCTGGTGACCACGGGCCGCTGACCTGCGCGGGGCCACGGCACGTCAGGTGCTGCCGAACAGCCGCAGGGACGCCCACAGGGCGAGGGTGGAGGCCACGAGCGTGGCCGGTACGGTCAGCAGGCCGAGCCGGGTGAAGCGGCCCAGCTCCGCCTCGACGCCGTGCCGGTGCAGGATGCGCCGCCACAGCAGGGTCGCCAGCGAGCCGACGTAGGTCAGGTTGGGGCCCAGGTTCACGCCGATCAGCACCGCGAGGACGGGGCCCGCCCCGGCGGGCGCGGCCAGGGGGAGCAGTGCCAGCACGGCGGGCAGGTTGTTGATGACGTTGGCCAGCACCGCGGCGACCACCGCGATCCCGAGCAGGGCCGGCACCGACTCCCCGTCCGGCAGCAGGTACCGCAGCAGCGTGCCCAGCCCGCCGCCCATCACGCCCCGCACCACGACGCCGAGCGCGAGCACGAACAGGCAGAACAGCGGCGCCGCGGCCCCCACCAGTTCCCGGGGCGTGACATGGCGCCGGGACAGCGCCCGCCCGCCGAGCACCAGCACCCCCGCCAGCGCCGCCCAGGCGGGCGACAGCCCGGCCGCCGAGACCACCGCGAACCCGGCCAGCGTCAGCGCGAGCACCACCAGCGGGAACCGCGCCACGCCGGGCGGCGGTCCCACGCCGGACGCCGCGGCCGGCCCGGAGACCGGCGTGTCCAGGTCGGCGCGGAAGAAGCGGCGGAAGACGGCGTACTCGACGGCGATCGCCACCAGCCAGGGCAGCGCCATCAGCGCCGCGAACCGGGTGAAGCTCAGGCCGCTGGCCGTGAACGCCAGCAGGTTCGTCAGGTTGGAGACCGGCAGCAGCAGGGAGGCCGAGTTCGCCAGGTGGGCGGTGGCGTACACGTGCGGCCGGGCCACCGCGCCGGCGCGGGCCGCGGTGGCGAGCACCACCGGGGTCAGCAGGACGGCGGTGGCGTCCAGACTGAGCACCGCCGTCACCGCGCAGGCCACCACGAACACCCCGCCGAGCAGATGCCGCGGGCTGCCGCCGCACCGGCGGGCCACCACGGCGCCGGCCGCCTCGAAGAGCCCCTCCCGCGCGCACAGGTGCGCCAGCATCAGCACCAGCGCGAGGAAGCCGACGACCGGCAGCAGCGTCCGCGTCTGCTCCCACGCCTCCCGCGGCGTGACCACGCCGAGCAGCACCATCAGCGCGGCGGCGGGTACGGCGGCCGTGGCCTCCGGCAGACCGCGCGGGCGCAGCACGGCGAAGGCCAGCACCCCCAGCAGCAGCGCCACGGGGACGGCCTCGGAGACGAGGGCGGTACTCAGGGGTTCTCCTCCCGCCGGCGACCCGGGCACCCACCCGGTGATCGTCAGGCCCCAGGATGGCACCCCCCGGGCAGTGACCCGCACGAACGGTGACAAGACCGCCCGCCACCGCCCTCCCGCACCCAGGCCCCGAGCCCTCCCGCACGTAAGGCCCCGAGCCCTGCCCTCGTCAGGCTCCGAACCTTGCCCTCGTCAGGCCCCGAACCTGCCCCCCGGCAGCCCGCTCGACCCGCCTCGTGGCCCCCGGCATCCGCCCGCGCCCGCGCCCGCGCCGGGCCCGGCCCTGGCCGCCGAACCCGCCTTCGCCCGCCCCCCGGTCAGCCGCCGGTCCCGCCCAGCCTGGCCCGCACCGCGCCCGCCAGCGCCGCCGGGCGTGCCGTGGCCCGTGCCGTGCGGCGCACCAGGCGGGCGTCGCGGCGCAGCTCCAGTGCCGCGTGCCGGCACCGCCACAGCAGCGAGGGGGCGCCGCCGGTGTCGTCGGCCGCGATCAGCAGCCCGCCCAGCATGGACAGGTTCTTGAGGAAGTGGACGCGCTGCTGGGCACGGTCGGCGGACTCCTCCGCCTCCCAGAAGCGGTGCCCGGCCAGCGTGGTCGGCACCAGCGTCGCGGCCATCGCCAGCGCGGCCGGCCGTGGGCAGCGGCCCAGCCCGAGCATGACGCCGCCGACGACCTGCACGGCCCCGTTGAGGCGCACCAGGTGCTCGGTGCGGTCCGGCAGCACGGACACGCGGTCGGCCACCGGCCGCACGACCGGTTCGGCCGCCGACGCCACCTCGCCGGGCTTGCGCAGGGACCGCAGGCCCCCGGCGATGAACATCGAGGCGAGCATCGGCCGGCCGGCCACGCGCAGAAGACTCATGACGCTCTCCCAAGGAGTCGCGGAGGGGGGAAACCTGTACGGATCATCAGGTGCCCCGCCCGCCCGGCGCCATTCGACGCCCTCGCCCGGCCACGGGGCCGGGGCCCCGCCGCATGGGGTCCGCGCAGGTCGCGCGGGCAGCGGCGGGCCGCCGTGGCGCCTTCCCGGCGGGGGACGCGGTGCCGCGCATACGGCGCACCCGCGTACTTGAGCGAGCGCCCCCGGGGTGGGCAGGATGCCCCGGTGACCGAAACCGCCGCCATCCGTCCGTACCGTCCCGCCGACGCCGCCGCCCTCGACGACATCTGCGTCCGCACCGCGCACAACGGCCAGGACAGCCGGCCCGTGTACGCCGACCCGTCCATCCTGCCCGCGCTCTTCGCCGCCCCCTACGTCCACCTCGACCCCGGCCTCGCCTTCGTCCTCGACGACGGCACCGGGAAGGCGGTCGGCTACGTCCTCGGCACGGCGGACACCGCCCGGTTCGCCGCGGAGTTCCGCACGGCGTGGCTGCCCGGCGTCGCGGACCGGTATCCGGCGCCAGAGGGCCCGCCCGGCACCCTGGACGAGATCATGGCGGCCCTGCTCCACGACCCGGAGCGCATGGTCGTCCCGGAGGTGGCGGCGTACCCGGCCCATCTCCACATCGACCTGCTGCCCGAATGGCAGGGCCGTGGCCACGGCGGGCGGCTCATGCGCGCCTTCTGGCGGGCGCTGCGCGAACGCGGGGTGCCGGCCGTCCACCTCATGATGGCGACCGCCAACACCCGGGCCCGGACCTTCTACGACCGCATGGGCTTCCACGAGATCGAGGTGCGCGGCCTCGCCGCCACCGGCACCACCTGCCTCGGCCGCACCACCGAGGAGAAGCCCGCCGCCCCCTGAGCCCCACCGAAGGACCGGGGCCGGCCCTCCCGCCGCCCAGTCCCGCCCCGCGCCGCTCCCGTACCGCCCGCCCCCGTACCGCTCCGTACCGACTCGATGCCCCGCGCCGTGCTTCGGACCCGGCAGACCGGGCACGCGGAGCCTGGTACACCCCAGCACCGAGGAGTGGTGCCAGATGACCGAGTACGAGCGTTCCCGCACCATGCCGTCCCAGCCCGAGCAGGTCTACGACCAGGCCGCCAACGTCGGCCAACTGGGGACCTGGCTGCCGGGGGAGCTGCACGTGCGCGCCGAGGAGCCGCCCGCCGTCACCGTGCACGAGGACGGCACCGGCCGGGACACCGCCGCGCTGCTGCGCTCCCGGCCCGAGCAGATGCGGCTCGAATGGGGCACCCGCGACCAGGGCGGCTACGCGGGCTGGCTCCAGGTCGCCGGCCTGGACAGCGGGGCCAGCGAGGTGACCGTGCACCTGTCCTTCTTCGACGAGGGCCACGACCCGGGCAGCCGCGCGGTCGCCGCCGCGCTCGACGAGAGCCTGCGGCGGCTGGAGGAGCAGGTGCGGCTGCGCACCGGCCACGCCGCCGGCTGACCGGGCGGCCTCCCGCTCCTCCCGGCCGCGCCCGGCCTCGGGAGGCCGGCGGTACTGGACCGACCTGGACACCGGCGCCGTCCAGGTCACCGTCGTCGAGCGCGACGCCCGGCGGGCCGAGCGGTTCGCGGCGCTGCTCCGCGCGGACCTGCGGCGGTGCGCGCGGACGCTGATGCGGCAGTACCCGGAGATCACCGCCGCTCAGCGGTACTACGGCCGGGTGAACGTCGAGGAGGGCGCCCACGTCCACGGCGTCCACACGACCACCTCGTGGGGCGCCACCGACATCGGACTGGTCTCCGTCGGCCGGGACGGCAGGACGGTCACCGTGGTCCAGTGGGGGCAGATGGGCACCTTCGAGGACGCGCGCGTAGCCGACTTCAAGGCCACGACCGCGACGGCCGTCCGGGCGCTGTACTGACCCGGGTCACCACGGGCGGGCCGCCGCCGGGCCCTTCGCCGCGCGGCGTTCCGACGCGTGAACCGGGCGGAGACAAGCCGATTGGCTGATCGTTTCGGCCCGTACGGGTGTGCCGGTGCCCCGCGCCGGCGCCGGGGCCGTCACCCGAATGGCTCCCGAGCGGTACTGACGGCAGCCGATGTGGGGTCTCCTGGTGAGTGTCAGCGGCGTCCAGACTGGGAGGCCGGTCATGTACGAGATGTGCGTGGGCCCGGAGAAGAAGGGCGGAGCACTGGTGTGGCACGTGATGGCCAAAGAGGCCCCGGCCACCTTGTGCGGACAGATGCTCCGCGAACGGATCGAGGCGACCGACGGTGAACGGGCACGCCACTGCCCGGACTGCATGGCGTCGTTCGAGAGGCTGATGGCGACCGCGCCGGCCTGACGGGCCGTCCGCGCCACGTGCGCCCCGCCGCCCCGCGCGGCGGGGCGCACGCCGTCGTGGAGACCGCCCGGTGATCAGCCCTGCGGGGCGGACCCGGAGCCCCCGGGCCGGCCCCCGGCCCACCTGACCGGCCCACCTCTCCGGCCCGTTTCACAGCCGGCTGTCCGCTCCCTCGCCGGTGACTGTTCGGCCGTCCCCTTCACGGGCGCCCGGAGGCTCGCCGCACGGTGTCCGAAAGGCAGCCGAACGCGTTCCCGACCGTGGGCCGCCCCACCTTGCGGTGCGACAATCTGACCGCAGGGTTGGTGCCGACACCGTGGTCGGGAGCCGCCCGGGACCGGAGGGAACCGTGAGGATGATCGACTGGGTGTCCCTGAGCAGGGGCGCCCGCCCGGTGCCCAGGCCCGTCGCCGATCCGCTGGTGTGGGCGGGCGCCTTCGGCGGTGCCCTGGTCCTGGTGGAGGTACTCAACGGCACCGTCGGCTCCGGCCGCCCCGACCTCGCCCTGGCCGCCCTCTCCCTGCTCGCGGCGGTGCTCGGTCTGTGCGCCCGGTTCACCGCTGCCCCCGGTACGGCCCTGCTGTGCTGGCTCTCCCTCAACGGCTTCGCCGTGCCGCCCGCCGGCAGTGTGAGCTGGGTGGTCGGGCGGGACGGCGTCTGGCTGGCCTGCCTGCTCGGCGCGGCCCTGGTCGGCACCGCCCTGGCCCGCCTCGCCCACGCCCGCGCCGCCTACCGCCGGCTGACCACGGTGGACGTCTGGGAACCGGCGGAGCCGGGCGACGTCTGACCCCGGCGGCGTCCCCGGCCGCTCCGCCGGGCGTCCGCCCCCGGCGATCCGCCGCCCCGTCGCGGCCACCCCCGGCAGGGGAGGGGCCCCGCCGGGTGTGTCCGGCGGGGCCCCTCCGTACCGCGTGACGCGTCAGGCCGTGTGCAGCGTCAGCCCGTAGCGGTTGAGGATCTCGTTGACGGGCTGGAACCACGTCTCCCCGCCGCTGGAGCAGTTGCCCCAGCCGCCCGAGGTGACGCCCTGCGCCTGGTCGCCGCTGATGAAGGAGCCGCCCGAGTCGCCGCCCTCGGCGCAGACGCTCGTCTTCGTCATCTGGTGGACGGCGCCCTCGCTGTAGTTGACCGTCTCGTTCTTGGCGAGCACGGAGCCGCAGCGCCAGTGGGTGGTCGAGCCGGACCGGCATATCGAGGCGCCGACGGGAGCCTCGGACGAGCCGCGCACGAGCTGGTCGGAGATCTGGCCCCAGCCGAGCACGACCGGCACCGTCCACCAGCCGTTGCCCACGCTGACCCAGGCGTAGTCGTTGTCGGGGAACGACGAGCCCTGGAACGTGCCGATGTACGAGCCGTCCCAGCCGCTCACCCCGGCCCCGGCCCGGCCGCAGTGCCCGGCGGTGACGAAGCCGCCGTGCACCGAGAAGCCGATCGAGCAGCGGACGTTGCCCGTGTAGTACGGGTCGCCGCCGACCGTGCCCGCCGCGTAGGTCCGCGGCGCGTCCGGCACGGTGCGCACGTCGACGGGGCCGTTCTCGCGGGCCTGGTCGAGGAAGCCGCGGACATCGTTGTCGGAACGCTCGGAGGCGACCACGTCGACGACGACGGTGTTGGCGGCCGGGTCGACGTGCCAGCCGCTGACGCCGTCCGGCGCCTTCAGCCGGTCGATGCCGGCCTTGGCGGCGTCGAGGGCGCGGGCGCTGTGCTCGACGGTGCGCACCTGGGCGCCGGTCGAGCGGACGGCCGCCACGGTGGAGGCGGTCGCGTCGGAGGTCACGGCGACGGTCAGGCGGCCCTGCCCGGCGTCGAACCACGAGCCGCCGAAGGCGTCGCCGGCGGCCTTGCGTGCCGCGGGTTCCACGTCGGTGGCCTGGCGTTCGGCGGCGAGCCGGTCCTCGGCCTGGGCGCGGGTGAGCCCGAAGTCCCGCTGCATGGCCTCCATCAGCCCGGCGGAGGCGGGGGCCTGGGCGGACGCGGTGGGGGAGTCGGTCGCCGAGGCCGGGGCGGTGCCCGCCGCGGTCCAGCCGCCGAGCACGAGGAGGGTGGCCAGTCCGGCGTACCTGAATCTGCTGCGTCTCAAGGGAGTTGCCCTTCGTCGTTCCAGCAAAGGTGGGGGTGGAACAACCGCGTTCTGAGAGCGCTCTCATCGAGGTTGCCCGCAGCTTAGCCAGGTCTGGACAACAGGTCCATGCCAATGCTGAGTATTCCCCGTCACTTCCTCGACGACGGTCCTGTGAAGGGCAGTTGGGTCGTCCGGTCAGTCCCGGTCCGCCCCGTACCGGCGGGCCAGGGCGCGCAGGAGTGCCCACCGGCCCCGGTCGGGCACCGTCCACAGCGGTTCGCCGCGCACGCCCCACCCCTCCAGCAGGGCGTTGGCCGCGAGGAAGCCGGAGGTGGCCGCGCGTTCCATCAGGGCCACCGGCAGATCCGTACGCACCAGATCGCCGGCGACCACCACGGCCGGGTCCGGCGTGCGCACCGTGGGCCGGCCGGCGTGGCCGCCTACGGCGAACAGCGGGCAGTCCGCGCGCCATTCGTGGAGCCGGGCGACGATCCGCGCCCCGCGCGTCTCGGGGTACACCCGGTGCAGATTCCCGGTCAGCCGCTTCTCCTCGACATCGCGCACGGAGTCCGGCGGCAGGGCGTACGCGTGGAGTTCGACGACGGAGCCGCCCGTGCGGGCCGCCCAGCGCGCCGCCTCGCCCTCCCAGTGGGAGACCACGCTGACGTTGTCGAGGGTGCCGTAGCCGCTGGTGCCGAGGAAGCCGGGCCGGCCGGGGGCCACGGGCCGGTCCAGCCAGAGCCGGGAGACCAGGAACGGCGGGGCGTTCCGCAGCCGGCCCACCCGCTCCCGCCACTCGGCGCCGACGAGGTCCGGGGAGCGCCCCACCACCGTCCGCAGGCCCTCGGTGTCCAGGGCGAGGACGACCGCGTCGTACCGCCGGGCACCGGAGTCGTCCACCACCACCCGGCCTCCCCGGCCGCCGGACCGCACCGAGTGGACGGGGGACCCGGTGCGCACCTCGACGCCGTGGCGGACCAGATGGGCGGCGAGCGGGTCCCACAGCGCCTGCGGGAACGGCTCGCGCGGCACGTCGAAGAGCAGCCCCTCGCTGGAACCGAGGAAGTAGATGTGGAACATCAGCGCCATCTCGGCGGCCGACAGGAGCCGCGGATCGGCGAAGAAGCTCCGCGAGAACACCTCGAAGGCGAGGTGCCGCGCCGCCTCGGGGAACCCCACCGAGTCGAGGAAGTCGTGGGCGCTGACGTGGTCGAGCCGCGCGTACACGCGCCGGGTGCCGGCGTCGAGCAGCGGCAGGGCGGCGGCCGGCCGCAGCCCCGCGAGGCCGCGCGCGGTGAAGCTGGGGCTGAGCACGGCGAAGGCCAGCGCGTTCCACGGCGGTGTGCGCGGCACCCGGCGGAAGCTGTCGGCGACGCCGCCGCTGTGCCGCAGCGGGTAGTCCGGCAGCCCGGTCAGCATGGCGAGCGCCGGATCGGCCCGCCGCAACAGGCTCCGCAGGTTGTAGTACTGCCGGAAGAAGGCGTGGAAGCCCCGGCTCATCGTCGCGGGCGTCCCGTCGGGCAGCGTGACCGGCCGGCCGCAGACCCGGCCGCCGAGCACCGCCTCCCGCTCGTACAGCACCACCCGCACCCCGCGTTCGGCGAGCCCGGTGGCCGCGGCCAGCCCCGCGACACCGCCGCCCAGCACCGCCACCGACGGGGGATCACCCGCGATCCGCTCCCGCCCCGGCGACGGGACGAGCAGCCGCGCCCGCCGGTCCCGGCCCGGGGGACAGGCCGCGCCGTGCCGCATCACCGGTCACCGTCCGCGGCGGGGCGGCGGGCGAGGAAGGTGTGGGCGATGCCTGTCTGCCAGCCGGGCAGCGGCAGCACCCGCACCTGCCCGAAACCGGCCCGGCGCAGCCGCGCCCCGAAGGCCGGCGCGGTGTCGAACTCCGCGACGCTGCACCGCAGATGCCCGTACAGCCCCCGGTCCCCGGTGGCCGTGCCGAGCGGCACGATGACGCCCCGGCACACCGCGGACCACACCAGCCGGTCCGTACGCCGCCCGCTGAGCGCGTAGTCGTGCACCGCCAGCCAGCCGCCCGGCACCAGCGCTCCGCGCACCGCCGCCAGCACCGCGTCGGGGTCGGCGAGGTTGCGGAACAGGTAGGCGGCGAAGACCGCGTCGAACGGCCCGCCCACCTCCGCGCGGTCCAGCTCCTCCGCCGGGGCGTGCACGAACCGCACCCGCGACGGACGGCGCTTGGCGCCCGCCCGGCGCAGCATGCCCGCCGAGGCGTCGACGCCGACGATCTCGGCACCGGGGAAGGCCGCGGCCAGCGCCGCCGTGGAGGCGCCGGTACCGCAGCCCAGGTCGAGCAGCCGGCGCGCGCCGCCGCCGTCCAGGGCGGCCAGCCGGCGGGCGGAGCGGCGCAACTGGGCGTGGTAGCCGGGGTTCAGCGCGACCAGGCGGTCGTAGCGGTCGGCGCCGTGATCGAAGGCGGTCGCCAGGGCGGCGTCGCGGAGCAGGGGCATCGGGGTGGGGCTCCTCGCGTGCGGTGGGGCCGGGATGGGGGTCGCTCAGGGCACGGTGGCGGCGCGGCGCGGCAGCCAGGGCACCTCGGCCGCGGTGCGCAGCATCGGCCAGAAAGGAGTGCGCACGCCGACCGCGAGGTCCTCGTGCAGCCTGGTCCGCCCGTCCAGGAAGCGCAGCAGCCGCCCGGCCGGCACCCGGTCGAACAGGCGGAAGAAGAGGTCGGGGCCGTCCACCCGGCCGGTGTCCAGGGCGCGCAGCAGCACGGCGTCCATCAGCCGGGCGCGCGCCGGGTGCGCGGGCGGCGGCACCGGGGGGCGCCCGGAGCGGCAGGCGCGGGCGATGGCCTCCGACTGCCGCTGCACGGCGGCGAAGGTGTAGCCGGTGGAGCCGCGGGTCGCCCCGCCCGCCGCGCCGATCCGGAAGACCGGGCCCGGCGCCCCGCCCGGCCGGCCGAAACCGGCGTCGGTCATCGGGATCACCCCCTGTTCGGTGGCGAGCACCCGGGCGGGGCCGATGCCGAGCACCCGGTCCGTGTACTCCGCCAGCGCCGCGTCGTACGCCTGCTCGGTCAGCGGCTCCGGGCCGAACTCCGTGTACTCGACCAGCGCCGTGTGCCGGCCGGTGGGCAGCACGTAGCCGAAGGACAGCCCGCGCTCGGGCTGACGGGTGCGGAAGTCCATCAGCTCGACCACCGCCGGGTCGAAGACCGGCCTGCCGGTGCGGACGAACCAGCCGCGGAAGTGCTGGAGCAGGCGGGTCCGGGCGGCGGGCGGAGCGGCCGGGCGGGAGTCGAATACCCAGCGCGCCCGCAGCGTGAGACGGCCGCCGTCGGCGTCCACGGCGGACACCCGCGCCGTCCCGTCCGGCAGCGCCCGCACGCCGTCCACCACGGCCTCCAGGCGCCGCACCCCGGGCCGTCCGGCGAGGTCGCGGCCGACCAGGGCCTCGAAGTCGGCGGAGCGGATCATCTTGTAGCGGGCGGGGGCGATGTGGCGCCGCACCTGGCGCCCGTCCCGGCCGCGCACCCGCAGCCACTCCCACGACGCGGTCACCGCCGGATCGAACCGGCCGGGCCCCGACTCCCAGAAGCACCAGGTGCGTTCCGGCGCGCGCAGCGGACCGTCGGGCGGGCCGATCAGCACCACGGAGGCCGTCTCGGCCGGGAGCCGGTGGACCAGGGAGAGCCCGGCCGCCCCGGCACCGACGACGACGATGTCCGCGTCGACCACGCCCGCCTCCTTCCGCCCGTGCGCCGGCCCGGCCGCCACGCCGCTGAGGGCGGCGGACGGCGCGGTTCCGGCGGAGTATCCCCTTCCGCCCCGGCCGGCGGGGGGACGGCGCGCGGGACCCCGGGCCGGGTGACCGCCGCCCGGGTGACACGTGGACGTGAACGGCCCAAGACCGCGTCACGGCGGGCCGCCGGGGGGAAGCATGGCCCCGCACGCGGCCCGAGACCGCGACCGACGACGGGAGGACGGCATGCGCCCGAGCACGAGCGGCAGCGGCGCCGGGGCTCGCCCCCGGGGCGGTCCGGCGTGCGGCGGGGTTCGCGCCCGGCGTGCCCCCCGCGCCCCCGGCGCCCGTCCGCGCCCCCGGGAGGGCCGATGACTCTTCGGACGGTGCCCGGCCGGACCGATCACGTCGTGGTCGTCGGTGCCGGGCTCGCGGGGCTCTCGGCCGCGCTGCACCTGCTCGGCGCCGGACGCCGCGTGACCCTCCTCGAACGGGACCCGCTGCCCGGCGGCCGGGCCGGCCGCCGTGACCTCGGCGGGTACCGGCTGGACACCGGCCCGACCGTGCTGACCATGCCGCACCTGGCCGACGAGGCGTTCGCCGCCGTCGGTGAACGCCTCGCCGACCACGTCGAGCTGCTGCCCCTGCACCCCGCCTACCGGGCCGGTTTCGCCGACGGCTCCACCCTGGACGTGCACACCGACGCGGACGCGATGGAGGCGGAGGTGGCCCGGTTCGCCGGACCCCGGGAGGCGGCCGGCTACCGGCGGCTGCGCGAGTGGCTCGGCCGGCTGCACACCGTGCAGATGCGCCGCTTCATCGACGCCAACTTCGACTCGCCCCTCGGCCTGCTCACCCCCGACCTGGCCCGGCTCGCCGCCCTGGGCGGCTTCGGCCGGCTGGAGCCGCGTATCGGACGGTTCCTGACGGACGAACGGCTGCGGCGGGTCTTCACCTTCCAGTCCCTGTACGCGGGCGTCACCCCGGCACGGGCCCTCGCCGCCTACGCCGTCATCGCCTACATGGACACCGTCGCCGGTGTCCACTTCCCCCGCGGCGGTGTGCACGCCCTGCCCCGCGCCATGGCCGGGGCCGCCGTCCGGGCCGGTGCCGACCTGCGCCTCGGCCGGGACGTCCTGCGCCTCGAACGCACCGGCGACCGGATCACCGCCGTCGTCACCGCCGACGAACGCGTCCCCTGCGACGCCGTCGTCCTCACCCCCGACCTGCCCGTCGTCCACCGGCTGCTCGGCCGCCGCCCGCGCCGCCCGCTGCGGCTGCGGCACGCCCCGTCCGCCGTCGTGCTGCACGCCGGCACCACCCGCACCTGGCCCCGGCTCGCCCACCACACGCTGTCCTTCGGCGCCGCGTGGCGGCGCACCTTCGACGAACTGACCAGGACCGGCACCCTGATGACCGACCCCTCCCTGCTGATCACCCGGCCCACCGCCACCGACCCGGCGCTCGCCCCGCCCGGCCGCCACCTGCACTACGTCCTCGCGCCCTGCCCCAACACCGACACCGGCCCCGGCGCCCACGCCTGGGAGGAACTGGCGCCCCGCTACCGCGACCGGCTCCTGGCCACCCTGGAACGCCGGGGACTGGACGGCATCGCCGCCGCCATCGAGGAGGAGTGCCTGGTGACCCCCGCCGACTGGACCGCCCAGGGGCACGCCGCGGGCACCCCCTTCTCGGTCGCCCACACCTTCGCCCAGACCGGCCCGTTCCGCCCCCGCAACCTGGTGCGCGGCACCGTCAACGCGGTCCTGGCGGGGTGCGGCACCACCCCCGGCGTCGGCGTGCCGCCCGTGCTCATCTCCGGGAAACTGGCCGCCGCCCGCATCACCGGCACGCCCGCCCGCCGCCCCGCCTCCGTGGGCGCGACCCGATGACCCGCCGCGAACTGGACGCCGCCGGCATCACCGACCCGTCTTTGCGCGCCGCCTACACCCGCTGCCGCCGGCTCAACGCCCGCCACGGGCGCACCTACTTCCTCGCCACCCGCCTGCTCCCCGCCGACCGCCGGCCGGCCGTGCACGCCCTGTACGGATTCGCCCGGTGGGCCGACGAGATCGTCGACGACACGGGGACGCGGGCCACGCCCGCCGACCGCGCCGCCGCCCTGGACCGGCTCGACGCACGGCTGCGCCGGGCCCTCGCCGGGCAGGGCGGCGGCGACGACCCGGTGGTGAGCGCCGTCGCCCACACCGCCGGGCGGTACGCCATCGACGCGGCGCACTTCACCGACTTCATGGCCTCGATGCGCAGCGACCTCACCGTCACCGAGTACGCCACCTACGAGGCCCTGCGCGGCTACATGCACGGCTCGGCCGCCGTGATCGGCCTCCAGATGCTGCCCGTCCTCGGCACCGTCACGCCCCGCGAGACGGCCGCCCCGCACGCCGCCGCGCTCGGCATCGCCTTCCAGCTCACCAACTTCCTGCGCGACGTCGGCGAGGACCTCGACCGGGGCCGCGTCTACCTCCCGGCGGACCTGCTGGCCGCGCACGGCGTCGACCGGGACCTGCTCGCCCGGAGCCGTCGCACCGGCCGCCCCGACCGGCGCGTCACCGCCGCGCTGCGCGCCGCCGAGGACCTGACCCGCTCCGTCTACCGGGAGGCCGCGCCCGGCCTGGCGATGCTGGACCCCGTCGCCCGGCCCTGCGTCACCACGGCGTTCGTCCTCTACCGGGGCATCCTCGACGCCATCGCGGACGGCGGCTACGCGGTCCTGCACCGGCGGGCCAGGGTGTCCCGGCGGCGCCGGGCGGCCGTCGCGGGGGAGGGGCTGGCCCGGGTGCTGGCCGCCCGGCTCGCCGCGCGCGCCGCCCGCACCCCCGCCCCCGCGCCCGTCCCCGCCGGGGCCGCCGTGCCGGCGGAGGCGGCCCGCACCGCCGGGGAGACGCGATGACGGCGCCCCGCCCCGCCCGGCTGCCGCTGCGGCTGCGCCGCCGCCCCGTCCCCTGGCGGCGGCAGCGGCCGACCTGGCGCGAGGCCCGGCCCGCGCTCATCGCCGGCGCCCTCGCACGGGCCGTGGCCCGCCCGTCCGGCAACTGGTACGTCCTCGGCGCCAGTCCGGGCCCGCGCGAGGGCCGCCCGCTGGCCGGGACCGTCGCCGGGACCGAGATCGTCGTCTGGCGGGACGCGTACGGACGGCCGGTCGGCGGCCCCGGCGCCTGCCCGCACCTCGGCGCCCCCCTCGCCGAGGCCCCCGTGCGGTGCGGCACCCTCGTCTGCCACTGGCACGGACTCGCCCTGGACGGCGGCCCCGTCGCCGGCTGGGACCCCCTGCCCGTCCACGACGACGGCGTGCTGACCTGGGTACGGCTCGACGCCGCCGGCGGTGAGGAGCCCACCCCCGCGCCGGTGGTCCCGGACCGGCCCCCGGCCGACGGCACCCTGACGTCCGTATGGCGCGGCGTCGGCGTCTGCGACCCCGAGGACGTGGTCGCCAACCGGCTCGACCCGTGGCACGGCGCCTGGTACCACCCGCACTCCTTCGTCGACCTCACCGTCGTCGCGGCCCCCGACGGAGACGCCGACGACCGGTTCGTCGTCGACGTCTCCTTCCGGCTCACCGGGCGTCTGGTCGTCCCGGTCCGGGCCGAGTTCACCGCGCCCGAGCCCCGTACCGTCGTCATGCGCATCACCGGCGGCGAGGGCACCGGATCGGTGGTGGAGAGCCACGCCACGCCGCTCGGCGCCGACCGCCACGGCCGCCCGCGCACCGCGGTCGTCGAGGCCGTGCTCGCCACCTCCGAGCGGCCCGGATTCGCCGTGCTCCGCCGGCTCGCCCCCGGTCTGCGCCCCCTGGTGCGGACCGCCGCCGGCCGCCTGTGGCGCGACGACCTCGCCTACGCCGAACGCCGCCACCACCTGCGCGCGCAGGGCCGCTTCCCCGGCTGACCGGAAGGGGACCCGTGCAGACCTTCCTGCCCCACCCCGGCTTCCGGGACTCCGCGCTCGTCCTGGACCGCCGCCGCCTCGGCAAACAGCGGGTCGAGGCGCTCCAGGTACTGCGCGGACTGACCGTGCCCGGCTACGGCTGGCGCCGGCACCCCGCGGTCCGGATGTGGGCCGGGTACGAGGAGGCCCTGGTCCGCTACGGGCTGGAGGTCTGCCGGGTCTGGCGGGAACAGGGCCACCAGGACGGCGTCGCCGCCTCGCTCGTCGCCCAGCTCACCGCCGGCCGGCCCGGCACCGCGCTCCGCGACCAGGCCGCGCTCGCCCGCGCCGGGGAACTGCCGCCCTGGCTCGGCGACGAGGAGTTCCACCGCAGCCACCGCTCGGCCCTCGTCCGCAAGGACCCCGCCGCCTACACCCCCCTGTTCCCCGGCACCCCCGACGACCTCCCCTACGTATGGCCGGCCTCGGACCGCGAGCGAGGGCCCGTCTGAGGGTGCCCGGCGGTGCGGCCGGGTCGCGTGGCCGAGTCGGCCGGGTCTCGTCGTTGCTCGTCGGGGTGCGGTGTGACCGGCCGTCGGTCCGGCCGCCGGCGCCCGCTCACCGACCCGCGAGGCGGGACCGGACGGCCTCGGACGGCGGCTGCCCCTGCGGGGAGTTCAGGTAGGTGAGTACGGCGAGGACCCGGCGGTGTCCGCTGTCGCTGGGCGGCAGCCCAAGCTTCAGGAAGATGTTGCCGATGTGCTTGCTGACCGCGCGTTCGGTGACGGTGAGCGTCTTCGCCAGGGTTGCGTTGTCGTGGCCCTCGGCCATCAGCCCGAGCACTTCGCGCTCGCGCGGCGTGAGTCGCTCCAGCGGGGTGTCGCGGCGGCGGGCGAGGAGTTCGGTGACCACCTCGGGGTCGAGAGCGGTCCCTCCGGCGGCCACCCGCTCCAGGGCGTCGAGGAACTCGTCCACCCGCCCCACCCTGTCCTTCAGCAGATAGCCGAGTCCGCCGGCACCGGCCGCCAGCAGTTCGGTGGCGTAGGACTGCTCGACGTACTGGGAGAGCACCAGCACGGGCAGGCCGGGGATTTCTTCGCGCGCCGCGCGCGCCGCGCGCACCCCCTCGTCACGGAAGTCCGGCGGCATCCGGACGTCGAGCACGGCGGCGTCCGGACGGTGTTCCAGCAGGGCCGGGAGGATCTCCGGCCCGCTGCCGGCCACGGCCACCACCTCGTGACCGGCCGAGTCGAGCAGCAGCACCAGCCCTTCCCTGAGCAGGGCGTTGTCCTCCGCGATCACCACACGCACGGCAGCTCCACGGTCATCGTGGTCGGTCCCCCGACGGGGCTGGTCAAGGTCGCCACGCCGTCGAGCGCGGCGACCCGGCGGCGTATGCCCGACAGTCCCGTGCCGGCCGTCTCGTCCGCGCCGCCGACACCCTCGTCCCAGACTACGGCCCGCAGACCGGTGCGCAGGCGCTGCAGCCGGACCGTCGCGCGCGAGCAACCACCGTGCTTGGCGGCGTTGGTGAGCATCTCGGCCACCACGAAGTACGCCGCCGCCTCCACGGCGGCCGGAGCGCGCACCCCGGGCTCGTCGAGACCGTCCACCTCCACGGTCACGTCCAGCCCACTGCCGGCCGCCAGGGCCCCGACGGCGCCGACGAGCCCGCGGTCGGTGAGGATCGGCGGGTGGATGCCCCGCACGACGTGACGCAGTTCGGCCAGTGCCTCCTCGACCAGGTCCTGGGCGTCGTCGAGCAGCCGGCGCGCGGCCTCCGGGTCGCGGTCGTAGGCGCGTTTGGCAAGACCGATCCGCACGGACAGGGACACCAGCCGGGCCTGGGTGCCGTCGTGGAGGTCCCGCTCGATCCGCCGCAACTCGGCCCCGTGCGCGGCGATCGCCCCGGCCCGGGTCTGCGTCAGCTCTTGTACCCGCACGGCGAGTCGCGCCTTGCGCGACGGCTTGAGCAGGGCCTCGGAGAAACGGGCGTCCACTTCCGCGAGCCGGGAGATCAGCGGGAGGACGACCGGCCGACGGCGCAGGACTCCGCACCACACCCCGTCGACGGCGAGCGCGAGCGGCCACAGTGGCACCGTCAGCGCGGCGAGCGAGCCGTAGAAGAGGTAGGCGCCCAGCCAACGCAGGTCCGCCGCGGTGCCGGGGTCCCGGACCGCGGTGCGCAGCCGCTGCCACGGGGTGCCGGTGAGCGGCACGTACACCTCGGGGATGTCCCGGCCGGTCCAGGCGGCCACCCGTCGGCGCTTGATCCGGGCGAGGAGGCGGACGCCCAGCACCGGGGCGAGGAAAAGGGCCGAGGCCGAGGACATCCCCGAGGTCATGACCAGCGAGCCGGTGGCCCGCGCGGCTTGCCGCGTCGCTTTCCACATGGTGCGACGCTAGACGAACGGATGCTCACGCCGGGGAGCGCGCGGGAGCCCGACGCCCGCCGACATCACGGCGCCGGCCACGCGCGCGATACCGCGCCTCGGACACCGCCTCGTGGTGTAGCCCGCTACACCATCGATTCGGGAGAGGACTCCCTCGTGGCGATCACGGGAGCGCGGAAGGCTGAACGGCACAGAGCACGCCCGGTCACCGCCCCGACCGGGGAGACCGTGCGGTCGAGGCGGTGGTCCCACCCCGTGTCGATCAGGACCCCAGCAATCGGAGGCTTCTTCCGCCGTGGCAACCTTCCTTCACCGTCTGGGCCGTCTGGCCTTCCGCCTGCGCTGGTTCGTCGCCCTGTTCTGGGTGGTCGTGCTGGGCGTCGTCGGCTTCGCCGCGTCCCAGGCACCCCCCGCGGCGGACGCCGGCTGGACGATGCCGGGCATCGAATCCCAAAGGGCCTCCGATCTGCTGGAGGAACGCTTCCCCGGCACCCTCGCCAACGGGGCGAAGGCCCAGATCCTGTTCGTCGCGCCGAGCGGCGAGAAGGTGACCGCCGCCGGGAACAAGGCCGTTGTCGAGGAACTCGTCCGCGAGGCGGCCCGCGGCGCACAGGTCGCCGGCGTCGTCGACCCGTTCCGGGTGCGCGCCGTCAGCGAGGACGAGTCCACGGCGTACACGACGGTCACCTTCACGGTGCGGGCCGACGACCTCACCGACGCCGGCCGCGAGCATCTGGCGCGCGCCGTCGACGCGAGCCCGCGACTCCGGTCTGACCGTCGAGGTCGGCGGGGACGCGCTCGTCACGACGGCGGACTCGGGGAGTTCGTCCGAGGCCGTGGGCACGGCCGTCGCCGCCGTCGTGCTGCTGATCACCTTCGGGTCGCTGACCGCGGCGGGGCTGCCGCTGCTCACCGCGCTCCTCGGCGTCGGGATCAGCGTCACCGCGATCGCGGCCCTGGCCGGCCCGTTCGGGCTCTCCTCCACCACCGGCACGCTCGCCACCATGCTCAGCCTGGCCTGCGGCATCGACTACGCCCTGTTCGTCGTCTCCCGCTACCGGGAGGAACGAGCCAGGGGACACGAGCCCCGCGAAGCGGCGGGCCTCGCCACCGGTACGGCCGGGTCGGCGGTCCTCTTCGCCGGTCTGACCGTCGTCATCGCACTGGCGGGACTGTCGGTGGTCGGCATCCCCATGCTGACCAGGATGGGCCTGGCCGCCGCCGGCGGGGTCCTCGTCGCCGTGCTGATCTGCCTCACCCTGATCCCGGCGCTGCTGGGCCTGTGGCCCGACGCCGTGCTCGCCCGAGGCGTGCGCAAGGACACCGAGCGGCAGCGGCGGCAGCGGCGGGAGCGGCACAACGGCGGCTCCCGCTGGGCGGGGTTCGTGGTGCGTCATCCGCTGCCGGTACTGGTCCTCGGCGTCGTCGGCCTCGTTGCCGTCGCGTTGCCCGTGGCGGATCTCCGGCTGGGCATGCCGGGTGACGAGGCGAAGCCCACGTCCACCACCGAGCGCCGCGCCCACGACGCCCTCGCCGCGGGCTTCGGCCCCGGGGCCGACGGACCGCTGACCATCGTCGTGGACGCCAAGGACGCGAAGTCGCCCGAGGCCGCCGTCGTCACCGTCGAGAAGAGCGTCGCCGCCGTCGACGGGATCGTCTCCGTCACGCCTGCCCGTTTCAACGAGGCGGGCGACACCGCGGTGTTCTCCGCGGTCACGGCCACGGGCCCGGCCGACGAGAGGACGCGGGACCTCGTCACGGGCATCCGCGACGCCCGTCCCGGGATCGAGGCGCGGACCGGCGGGGCGACCTTCGAGGTCACCGGCAAGACCGCGCTGAACATCGATCTCGCCGCGAAGGTCCGGGCGGCCCTCGTGCCCTACCTCGTCCTCGTGGTCGGTCTCGCGGTCGTCCTGCTGATGCTGGTCTTCCGCTCCTTCCTCGTCCCGGTCAAGGCGGCGGCCGGCTTCCTCCTGTCCGTCCTCGCCTCCCTCGGCGCGATCGTCCTGGTCTTTCAGCAGGGCCACGGCGCGAGCCTGCTGGGGATCGAGAGCGTCGGTCCGATCATGAGCATGATGCCCATCTTCCTGGTGGGCGTCGTCTTCGGCCTCGCCATGGACTACGAGGTGTTCCTGGTCTCCCGGGTGCGCGAGGCGTACATCCACGGTGACGCGCCCGGCCAGGCGGTGGTCTCCGGCTTCCGGCACAGTGCCAGGGTGGTGGTCGCGGCTGCGCTGATCATGGTGGCGGTCTTCTCCGGCTTCGTCGGCGCCGACGAACCGATGATCAAGGTGATCGGCTTCGGGCTGGCCACCGCCGTCGTCTTCGACGCGTTCGTCGTCCGGATGGCGCTCGTACCCGCCGTCCTGGCCCTCCTCGGTGACCGGGCGTGGCGTCTGCCGGGACGGCTGGACCGGCTGCTGCCCGACGTCGACGTCGAGGGCGAGAAGCTGAGCCGCACGGTCCCGGCCCCGGCCGGGCCGACGGAGCCCCGCCCCTCCCTCAGCCTCTAGCCGGCAGGACCCGCGCCGGTGGGGCCGACGGTCTCGGCGCCATCGGCGAACTCGTGGCCGGCCGGCCCCACGGGCGGCCCCGGCGGACGCGGCGCCGCGTCCGCCGGGGCCGCCTGGCCGGCCGCAGTCCCGGTGGCGGGCGGCCGTCGCCTCGACGGTGACGAGGGCCGTCGCCGCGCGCAGGCAGGCGGCCAGGATGCGTCCCGCCCCGAGGGGCGGTGCGGGCGTCGGTGCCGTCGCGGCTGCCGGGGTCACCGCCGCGCCCGTGCGGGCCGCCACCGCCTTCGCCACCACCGTGCCGGACCGCGCGCCCGCCACCAGTGCCACGCCCGCCGTTCTCACCGTGGCCGCACTCGCCCGGCCCGGCGCCTGAGACGGACTCGCGCCGAGTCCGGCGGTGGTGGTCCCACCCCGGCCCGACGGCGCCGGCGGGGACCCGCCCGGACCCGCCGGGAAGGCGTCAGAAGCCGCGCCAGACGTTGTCGAAGGCCGCGTCCTCGATGGCTCGGCGCTGCCGTACGGCCTCCAGTTCCATGACGGCGTCGTTGACCTCGGCCAGTACGATGACGACCTGGTCGTCGGCGAGTTCCTCGACCAGTTCGTCGGAGGGCTGTTCCCCGATGCCCGCGGCGGCGGCGAGGCCGGTCAGCACCGGGTCCCGGGACGTCCAGCGGTCCGCCGCCCGGCGACGGGCCGCCGAGTCGGCCACGGCCGGCGGGGTGTCGCGGAACCTCCGGTGGGCGTGGGGCCTGCTGATCACCCCCTCCGCCTCCAGGGCGGCGAGATACGCGGCCGACAGATCGCGGCCCCGGCGCCACAGCCAGTCCTCGACGGATTCGTAGGGCGGCTGCCGGACGAGCGAGGAGGCGGCCTCGCGCAGGAGAGGGTCGTCGACGCCGGGTGACAGGTCCGGCAGCACGCGGTCGCCGTCCAGGGTGACGGCCTCGGCGCCGACGAGGTCGATCAGCTCCGCTCCCGCGAGAGCGAGCGAGAGGTCGCCGCGCCCGACGGGAGGGGTGGACGGTGTGTCGATGGCGACGATCATCAGGTCTCGTGCCGTGGTCATGAGCGACTCCACGTCGAAGGGGGGCGATCCGCCGGTCGGCCCGATGCGTCCTGCACAACCCCCACATCGTACGACCGCCGCGCGACGCGAGCGCCCGGCGACGGCCGCGAGGCCCGCCACCTCCACCTGAGCGCGTCGCGCGCGTTTGTGATCACCCGGGTACGCCGCGGGGCCGGCCGTCGCTCCGGCCGGCCCCGTGACCCGTCCTCAGCGGCGGGCGCGTACCAGGAGGTAGAGGAAGTACGGCGTCCCGATGACGGCCGTCATCAGCCCCGCGCCGAGCTGGGCCGGGGCGATCACCGTGCGCCCGAGCAGATCGGCCGTGCAGACCAGCGCCGCGCCGAGCAGCAGCGCGACCGGCACCACCCGCACATGCCGCCGGCCCACCAGGGCACGGGCCGCGTGCGGCGCGACCAGGCCCACGAAGCCGATGGCGCCCGCGCAGGCCACGGCGGTGGCGCTGAGCACGACGCTCACCACCAGGAAGCCGAGCCGGCCCGGCCCGAGGTCGAGCCCCAGCAGCCGGGGCGTGTCCTCGTCCAGCGCGACCAGGTCCAGTTCGGTGCGCCGGGCGAACGCGACGCCGACGCCCAGCGTCAGCGCCAGGGCGAGCGGCACCACATCGGGCAGGGTCCGCCCGTACGTGGAGCCGGAGAGCCAGGTCAGCGCCTTGATCGCGTTGAACGGGTCGGTGAGCACGATCAGCAGACTGATCACCGCCGTGGTCGCGGCGGCCACGCCCACGCCCACCAGGACCAGCCGGTTCTGCCGGAAGCCGCCGCGCGCGGAGAGCCCGAAGACCACCACGGCCGTGACCGCCGCCCCCGCGAACGCCGCACCGGCCACGCCCCACGAACCGGCCGACGGCACGGTCGTCACGAGGACCACGGCGCCCAGCGCCGCCCCGCCCGAGACACCGAGCACGCCCGGCTCGGCGAGGGGGTTGCGGGTGACCGCCTGCACGAGGGTGCCGGCCAGCGCGAGGGCCGCGCCCGCGCACAGGGCGGCGAGCACCCGGGGCACCCGGGTGTCCAGGACGAAGGAGACGGTCCGTCCGGCCCGGCCCTGGGCCCAGTTGGCCACGTCGCCCAGGAGCAGCTTGCTGTCGCCCACCAGCACGGCGGCGACGACGAGGCCGGCCAGTACCGCGACGAGCGCGGCCACCGTGACGAGGAACGCCGTCCGGCCCGGGATGCGCAGCCGCTCCGGCGCACCGGAGGCCCCGGTGTCCCGCATCCGCAGCGCCATCACGACCAGGAACACCGCGCCGGCCAGGCTGGTGACGACGCCCGTGGGCACCGCCACCGCCCGGTCGCCGGAGACCAGCGCCCGCAGCAGCACGTCCGAGCCGAGCACCAGCGCGGCACCCGTCAGCCCGGCGGCGGGCATCGCCGTACGGGAGCGGGCGAAGCCGCGGAAGAGGCGGCCGAGCGGGCGGACCAGGGCCGGGGCGCACAGGCCGACGAAGCCGATCGGACCGGCCAGCGTGACCGCCGCGGCGGAGAGCAGCGCGGCCAGCACGACCACCGTGACGCGGGTGGCGCGCACCGGCACGCCCAGTCCGCGGGCGGCGTCGTCGCCGAGGGCCAGCGCGTCCACCCGGCGGGCGGCGAGGAGCAGTCCGGCGAGGCCCACCACCGCGACGGGCAGGATCTGGAGGACGCCGTCGAAGCCGTTCTGGGCGATGCTGCCCTGGTTCCAGGCGTAGAGGCCCTCGGTCCGCTCGGGGAAGAGCAGGATCAGCGCCTCGGTCATGGAGCCGAGGCCGAGGGCGAGCGCGGTGCCGGCGAGGACCAGGCGGACGGTGCCGGTGCCGAGGCCGGAGAGGCCGAGGACGACGGCCGCCGCGGCGAGCCCGCCGGCGAAGGCGACGCCGGAGGAGGCGAGCAGCGGCAGCGAGACGCCGGTGGTGGCGACCAGGCCGAGCGCCAGGTAGGAGCCGGCGTTGACGGCGAGGGTGTCGGGGGAGGCCAGCACGTTGCGGCTGACGGCCTGGAGGACCGAGCCGGCCGCGCCGAGGACGGCGCCGACCAGCAGCCCGGCGGTCATCCGGGGCAGCCGGGAGGCGATCACGACGGACGCGTCGGCCGGGTCGGCCCGGCCGGTCAGGGCCTTGGCGACCTCGGCGGGGCCGACGGCGGCGGTGCCCTGGGTGATGTCGACGACGGCGAGGACGGCGACGAGGAGGACGAGCCCGGCCGTCACCGTGGCCGCGCCCGACCGGGGTGTGGCCACCGGGGCACGGGTGGCGGGGGAGGGGGCGGTGACGGCCATGACCTCGCTACTTCGTCAGCGCGGCGACGATCGCGTCGACGTACGCCTGCATCGAGCCGGGTCCGCCGAACATCCAGATGCCGTCGGGCAGCCGGTGCACGTCGCCCTTCTTCACGAACGGCAGGGAGGTCCACACCGAGTTCTTGGCGAGTGCGCCGGTGAACGGGTTGCTGCTCTTGTCGCCGTCGCTGCCGATGTAGGCGAACCGCACGTCGGCGGGGAGGGAGGTGAGGCCCTCGACGTCGGTGGAGCCGAGGCCGTAGCTCTCGTCGCCCTCGACCTTCCAGGCGTTCTCCAGGCCGAGCCTCTCGTTGACGGCGCCGATGAGCGAGGTGGAGGTGTACGGGCGCAGGGAGACCTGGTTGGAGGCCACGTAGCCGTCGGCGAAGGCGATCCGCGTGCCGTCCAGACCGGCGTCGGCGAGGGCCTCGCGGCCCTCCTCCAGCTTGGCGTCGAAGTCCGAGCGGAGCGTCTTCGCCCGGTCGGTGGTGCCGGTGGCCTCGGCGATCAGGTCGATGTTCTCCAGCATCTGCCCGATCTGGTCGGAGCCCTTGGCGGAGGTCACCTCCAGCACCGGGGCGACCTCGCGCATCTGCTTGACGGCGGCGGGCGGCAGGTCGGTGGTGGCGACGATGAGGTCGGGGGAGAGCGAGGCGATGGTGTCCATGCTCGGCTCGCCGCGGGTGCCGATGTCCTTCGGCTCGTTCTTCAGCGGGACCGAGGTGTCCCAGGTCTTGTAGCCCTTCACGTCGGCGACGCCGACGGGGTCGATGCCGAGGGAGACGAGGGACTCGACGACGTTCCACTCGGTGGCGATCACCTTGGTGGCCGCCTTGTCGAGCTTGACCTCCTTGCCGGTGCCGTCCTTCAGCGTGATGCCCTCGGAGGGCTTCGCGGCCGGGTCGGCGGCGGGTTCGGTGGTGCCGCAGGCGGAGAGGGTGAGCGCGGCGGCGGCCACGGAGGCGGCGGTGAACAGGAGGCGTCTCATGAGGGGATGCCGAGCCTTTCGGTGCGTATGTGGTGTCGGCCGATCGGGCGGGTGCGCAGCCGGCCGGTGAGGGGGTCGGTGTCGACGTCGATCCGGATGCCGTAGACCGCGGTCAGCCGTTCCGGGGTGAGCACGTCCTCGGGGCGGCCGTCGGCGACGACGCGGCCCGCCTCCAGGAGCGTGATCCGGTCGGCCACGGCCGCCGCCTGGTCGAGGTCGTGCAGGACCACGCCGACGGCGATCCGGTGGTCGTCCGCCAGGTCGCGGACGAGGTCGAGGAGTTCGATCTGGTAGCGCAGGTCGAGGTAGGTCGTCGGCTCGTCCAGGAGGAGGACGCCGGTCTCCTGCGCGAGGCAGCCGGCGAGCCACACCCGCTGGAGCTGGCCGCCGGAGAGGTGGTCGGCGCCGCGGTCGGCGAGGGCCTCGACCCCGGTGAGGGCGAGGGCGCGGTCGACCGCCGCCGGACCGTCCGGATCGGGCCGGCCCCACCGTCCGCGGTAGGGGTAGCGGCCGAACTCGACGAGCTCGCGGACGGTCAGCCCGCCCGGCGTGGGGCGGCTCTGGGTCAGCAGCGCCACGTGCCGTGCGAACTCACGGGCCGTCAGCGCCATCGCGTCGGTGCCCTCGTCGAGGGTGACCGTTGCCGCGCGGGGCCGCTGGAGCCGGGCGATGGTCCGGAGCAGGGTCGATTTTCCGCTGCCGTTCGGGCCGACCAGGGCGGTCACTTCGCCGGGGCGGAGCCTGACCGCGGCCTCGTGCACCACGTCGGTGCCGTCGTAGGCGACGGTGACGCCCGTGGCCGACAGCTCATGGCCCACCAGGCGTGGGGTCCCGGCGGCTTTTTCACCAGATTTCACGGAGGGAAGGCTAGCCTAACCTAACTGTTTTCGGTCAGCCGGGGGCTCCTCCGACCGGGCCCGGAACCGCTGTCCGAGGCCGGGTGAGACTCAACTCGCCTGCCAGGACCGGGGCTTCCACAGTCCCGCGCGGTTCAGCGACGCCGGGCAGTGCAGGTAGACCTCGTCGATCTCCAGCAGCAGCGCCAGCTCCGGACGCCGCCCCTCACGCGTCATCGTGTCGAAGAAGGGCGCGTCCTTGAGGATGCGGGCCCGCCCGTTGACCCGCAGCACCTCCTTGCTCCCCGGGATCAGGTAGAGCAGGCCGGCGTGCGGATTGGCCAGGATGTTGTGGAAGCTGTCGCCGCGCCGGTTGCCCGGCCGGTCCGGCAGCGCGAGGGTGCCCGGGTCGAGGACGTGGGTGAAACCCGGCCCGTCACCGCGCGGCGAGACGTCGCAGTTGCCGTCCGCGTCCGAGGTGGCCAGCAGGCAGAAGGGCGAGCGGGCCAGGATGTCCAGATCCTGCCCGGTCAGCCGGTCGTGCACCTTCTCGATCACCAACGGCCACGGCTCGCCCAGCAGTTCGCGCAACTCCTCGCGCGAGCCCAGCTCCACCCAGCCCTCCCGGGCGGCACCGGCCGCCACGTCGGCCGTCTCGATCGTGTGCGGCAAGGCCGGCCCCCTGTGGTGTTGCGTGCGACGGGTGGTTGTGTTCAGGACATCAGCAGATGTTAGGTTCACCTTACCTATGTGGCCGGAAGGGGTACCCTCCGGCCGCGAGGGGACCCCCCCCGTACACCTCCTCACGGCACCTCCTGAAGGACCGCAGATGCGCCCCGCCCCCCACTCCGGACAACCGCGCCCGCCCCGACGCGCGGTCCGCCGGTGAACGCCACCGCCCCGGCCCGCCCCGCCGAGGACCGGGACCGGGCGGGCGCCGGACGGCGCCGCACCCGCGTCACCCTCACCGCCGGGCTCCTCGGGCTCGGCGTGCTGCTGCTCGCGGCCACCGCCCTCAGCCTCGCCGTCGGCTCCGGCGACGTCCCGCTCCGCGACGTCGTCCAGGGCGTCGTCGACCCGGACCGCTCCGTGCGCGCGCAACTCGTCGTCCAGGAGGTGCGCGTCCCCCGCACCCTCGCCGGACTCCTGGCCGGCGTCGCCCTCGGCCTGGCCGGCACCGTCATGCAGGGCGTCACCCGCAACCCGCTCGCCGACCCCGGCCTGCTCGGCATCAACGCGGGCGCCGCCGTCACCGTCGTCTTCGCCATGAGCGTGCTCTCCCTGACCGAGCCCGAGCAGTACATCTGGTTCGGCTTCCTCGGCGCCTGCCTCGCCGCCGCCCTGGTCTACGGCGTCGCGGGCATCGGCCGCGAGGGCGCCACGCCCGTCAAGCTGGCCCTCGCCGGAGCCGCCGTCAGCGCCCTGCTCATCTCCGTCTCCGACGCCATGCTGCTGACCGACAGCCACACCTACGACCAGTTCCGCTTCTGGCAGGTCGGCGCCCTGGACGGCCGCGGCCTCGACGTCCTCCTCCAGGCACTGCCCTTCGTCCTCGTCGGCTCGCTCCTCGCGCTCGGCCTCGGCCCGCGCCTCAACGGCCTCGCCCTCGGCGACGACATCGCCCGCGCCCTCGGACAGCGGGTCGCCGCCGCCCGGCTCACCGGCGGCGTGAGCGTCGTCCTGCTCTGCGGCGCGGCCACCGCCGTCGCCGGGCCCATCGGCTTCGTCGGCCTCGCCGTCCCGCACGCCGTCCGCATGATCACCGGCCCCGACCACCGCTGGGTACTGCCCTACAGCGCCCTCGCCGCCCCCGCCCTGCTGCTCCTCGCCGACGTCCTCGGCCGCGTGGTGGCCCGGCCCGGCGAGGTCCAGGTCGGCGTCGTCACCGCCGCCGTGGGCTGCGTGCCCTTCATTCTCCTGGTCCGCAGCCGGGGAAAGGCGGCCCTGTGAACCCGGCCGTCACCGACGCCGCCGCCCGCGTCGGCCGCCTCCAGCGCGCCCGCCGCGCCCGGTTCGCCGCCGTCAGCGCCGCCCTGGGCCTCGTCGCGCTCGGCGCCCTGCTCCTCTCCCTCACCGTCGGCGACATCGACGTACCCCTCGCCGACGTGTGGGCCGTGCTCACCGGCGGCGGCGACCCGGCGAGCCGCTTCGTCGTCCACGAACTGCGGCTGCCCCGCGCCCTGCTCGCCCTCGTCGTCGGCGCCTGCTTCGGGATGTCCGGGGCCGTCTTCCAGTCGCTGCTGCGCAACCCCCTCGCCAGCCCCGACGTGATCGGCGTCAGCGCCGGCGCCAGCGCCGCCGCCGTCCTGTCCTCGATGGCCTTCGGACTGAGCGGCCTCGCCCTGTCCGGCGGGGCCCTGGCCGGAGCCCTCCTCGCCGGCACCCTCATCTACCTGCTGGCCTGGCGCGGCGGCGTCAGCGGCGGCCGGTTCGTGCTCATCGGCATCGGCGTCGGCACCGGGCTCATCAGCCTGCGCTCCTACCTGATGACCCGCGCCGAGGTCACCGAGGCCCACAACGCCTTCCTCTGGCTGACCGGCAGCCTCAACGGCCGCTCCTGGTCCCAGCTCTGGCCGCTGCTCGGCTGCGCCGTCCTGCTCGTGCCGCTCACCCTGGCCGCCTCCCGGGGCCTCGCCGCGCTCCAGCTCGGCGACGAGGCGGCCGGCGGACTCGGCGTCCGCGTCGAACGGGGCCGTCTCGCCCTGCTGGCCTGCGCCACCGGCCTGGTGGGCGTGGCGACGGCCGCCGCGGGCCCCGTCGGCTTCGTCGCCCTGGTCAGCGCGCCGATCGCCCGCCGCCTGCTGCCGGGCCAGGGCGCCGCCCTCCTGCCGTCCGCGCTGACCGGGGCCGCGCTGGTCGGCGCCGCCGACTTCGCCGCCCAGCACGCCCTGCCCGCCACCCAGCTCCCGGTGGGCGTGGTGACCAGCGTGGTCGGGGCGCCGTACCTGCTGTGGCTGCTCGCGCGCGCCAACCGTGTGGGCCGGGGCGGCTGACGTGACCCGACCGACGCGCCCCCCTCACGACCCCCGCAAGGAGACCTCGGTGACCACGGCGACCTCCCCGCACACCCTGAGCGCCCGCGGTCTGGGGCTCGGCTACGGAGACCGGCAGATCGTCTCGCAGCTCGACGTCGACCTGCCGCCGGGCCGCTTCACCGTGGTCGTCGGCCCCAACGCCTGCGGCAAGTCGACGCTGCTGCGCGCCATGGCGCGGCTGCTGACCCCGACCGCCGGCACCGTCCTCCTGGACGGCCGGGACATCCACACCACCTCGACCCGGCAGGTCGCCGCCTGCCTCGGCATGCTGCCGCAGACCCCGGTCGCCCCGGACGCCATCACCGTCGCCGACCTCGTCGGCCGGGGCCGCTACCCGCACCAGGGATGGTTCCGCCGCTGGACCGCCGCCGACAGCGAGGGCGTCGCCGCGGCCATGCTCGCCACCGACGTCCTCGACCTCGCCGACCGGTCCGTCGACGAGCTCTCCGGCGGCCAGCGCCAGCGCGTGTGGATCGCCATGGCCCTCGCCCAGGAGACCGACATCCTCCTGCTGGACGAGCCCACCACCTACCTCGACATCAGCCACCAGCTCGACGTGCTGGACCTGCTGACCGACCTCAACCGGGACCGCGGCGTCACCCTCGCCGTCGTCCTGCACGACCTCAACCTGGCCTGCCGCTACGCCGACCACCTGATCGCCATGAAAGACGGCCGGGTGGTCGCCGAGGGCGCCCCCCGCGACGTCGTGACCGAGTCCCTGGTGGGCGAGGTGTTCGGGCTGCGCTCGACGGTGATCCCGGACCCCGCGTCCGGCACACCGATGATCGTCCCCCTCGGCCGCCACCACGTCCCCTCCGCCACCTCCTGACGAGACCTGACGAGAAAAGAGTCACCATGTCCCCGCTCCCCGTCGCCGGAACCGGCCGCCTCAGGCGCCTGTGGGTGTCCGGCCTGGCCGTCACCCTCTTCGGTGCCCTCACCGCCTGCGGTTTCTCCGCGGACTCCGGCTCCGACGCCGGCTCCGACGACGCCCCGGCGTCCTCCGGTGCCTTCCCGGCCAAGGTGGACACCAAGTTCGGCACCGTCACCGTCCCGTCCGAGCCCAAGCGGGTCGTCGCCCTCGGCTGGGGTGACGCCGAGACCGCCCTCGCCCTCGGCGTGCAGCCGGTCGGCCAGAGCGACTGGCTCGCCTTCGGCGGCGACGGCGTCGGCCCCTGGGCCAAGGGCCTCTACACCAAGAGCCCGGAGAAGATCGGCACCCTGGAGCCCGAGTACGAGAAGATCGCCGGGCTCAAGCCCGACCTGATCCTCGACGTGAACTCCAGCGGCGACCAGACCCGCTACGACACCCTCAGCAAGATCGCGCCGACCCTGGGCGTGCCCAAGGGCGGCGACCAGTACAAGATCTCCTGGCAGCAGCAGACCACGATGATCTCGACCGCGCTCGGCCTCGCCGACAAGGGCGAGAAGCTCATCGCGGACACCAAGGAGAAGTTCACCGCCGCCGCCGGGGAGCACCCCGAGTTCAAGGACAAGACCGTCACGGTCGGCTCCCGCACCTCCGCCGGCTGGGGCGCGTACGTCAAGGGCACGGCCCGGATCGACTTCGTCGAGGCGCTCGGCTTCCGCAACAACCCGAAGGTCGACGCCGAGGCCGGCGCGGACTTCTTCATCCAGGTCTCGGAGGAGAACCTCCAGATGCTGGAGGCCGACCTGCTCGTCATGGCGCCCATCGGCATCGACGCGGCCAAGATCTCCTCCGACCCGCTCTACGAGTCGCTGCCCGCGGTGAAGAAGGGCCGCTCGATCGTCTTCGACGACCAGGACATCAGCCAGGCGTTCGCCACCAACTCCGTGCTCTCCGTCGGGTACGCCCTGGAGAAGGTGGTTCCGCTCTTCGCGGACGCCCTGAAGTAAGGGGTGACGCCCCTGAAGTGAGGGGTGACGCCCTGGCGTGAGACGACGTGAGGGGGCCGGCGCCGCGATCCGCGGTGCCGGCCCCCTCACGCGTGTCCGCGGGAGCGGTCCCGGTCAGGGGATGCGGGCCACGCCCGCGTAGATCCCGCTCTCCTCCGGCTCCGGGCGCTCCTGGCCCTCGCCGTACCACTCGGTGGCGGTGACCAGGCCCGGCGGCACCAGTTCCAGTCCGTCGTAGAAGCGGGTCACCTCGGCGCGGTCGCGGAAGCCGAGGCGGATGCCGCCCTTGGCGTACTGCGCGATGACCTGCTCGGACAGCTCCGGGAAGAGGTCGATCGAGGCGTGCGAGAGGATCAGGTAGCTGCCCGAGGGCAGGGCGGAGACCAGGCCGCGGACGATGCCGTGGGCGTCCTGCTCGTCCGTGATGAAGTGCATCAGGGCGATCAGCGACAGGGCGATCGGCCGGTCGAAGTCCAGCACCTGCCGGGCGTGCCGCACTATCTCGTCCGGCTCGCGCACATCGGCCTGGATGTAGTCGGTGGCGCCCTCGGGGCAGCTCACCAGCAGGGCCTCGGCATGCCGCAGCACGATGGGGTCGTTGTCGGCGTAGACGACCCGTGCGGTCGGCAGGGTGCGCTGCACGATCTGGTGGAGGTTCGGCTCGGTGGGGATGCCCGTGCCGATGTCCAGGAACTGGTCGACGCCCTGGGAGGCGAGGTAGGCCACCGCGCGGTTCATGAACGCGCGGTTCTGCCGCGCCGCGTCCCGCGCCTCGGGCGGCAGCGTCTCGCCGACGGCCTCGTCGACGGGGTAGTTGTCCTTGCCGCCCAGCAGCCAGTCGTAGACGCGCGCGGGGTGGGCCCGGCTGGTGTCGATGTGAGGAGGCTGGGAATGGTCCGTCGTCATGGGCAGACTCCGTCGTCCGGGAGGCGTGGCATCGCCGCACTTTTCGATCATCGTACTGCCCCGGCGCGGGTTTCATGTACGGGTTGCGCGGCCCGAGTTGCGCGCCGTCCGCGGTGCTCGGCCGCTGCCTCAGCCACCTTCCTCACCTGCGTCTTCGTGCCTGTGGTGGTGCGGGCGCCAGTGGTGCTCGCCGAACCAGTGGCCCACCATCGCGCCGCCGAAGACGACGAAGCCGACCCCGATGAGCCAGGACTCCACCACGAGCACGATGCCGACCGTCCCGTAGCTGATCGCGTTGTCCAGAATCAGGGAGGTGAAGACGAGGTAGGAGAAGCCGCGCAGCCCGATCAGGCCCACCATCGTGGCGAGCGCCCCCGGCAGGAGCGCGCGCCAGCGGACCTGGCTGCCCAGCAGGAAGTGCTGCCCCCACCAGAAGAACAGGATGCCGGTCGCGGTGGACAGCGCAATCCGCGCCGACCCGTGCAGCGTCGTGCGCGTCTGCACCTCCTGGTACAGGTACGCGGTCAGCAGCACCACCCACGTCATCTGCCGCCAGACCCGGTGCCAGGGCCCGGAGGGCAGCCCCCAGATCCGTTCGTAGCCGTTCTGCACGCTCGCGGCGAACGAGACACCGAAGACGCCGAGCGCGATACCGCCCCACACGCTGGTGGTGCCGACCACCTCGGTCGGCGGGCTGATGATGTCGGTGAGCACCCGCGCCGAGCGGCCGGACAGCCCCATGCCGTCGGCCAGCCACGAGGCGAAGCCGCCGCGGCCCAGCGGGTCGGCGGCGGCCACCACGATCAGCAGCGGGGCCAGGGTGACCAGGGCCAGCGTGGCGAACCCCATGGCCCGGTGCATCAGCTCCAGGTCCCGGCCCTGGCGCACCAGGTGGGACGCGGCCAGCCGGACCCACAGGCGGTGGAACGGGCGCCCTAACCGGTTCACGGGGTGCTCCTCGGGAGGGGTCCCTTCGAGGACTCGCGGACGCGGCACGGGAGGACCCGCCGCTCACCGCCCGGTCCGTGTCGGTGGCGGTGCCACTCTCGCCGTCTACCCGGCCGGCCCCCGCGTCACCCGCCGCGCCCGGCAGATGCGCGCCCGCGGCGGTACGCGATGACACCGCCGGGTGAGTCCCTGTTGCGCGCCCGGCCCGGGTGGGGTCCGGTCACGGGCTCACGGGTCGGTGCGCTGCTGCTCCTCCCGCATCCGCTCGTTGTGCCAGGCGATGGCACGGCGGATCTGTGGCTCGTGCAGCCCGGTGCGGCAGGCGAGCTGGTCCATGGAGAGGGCGGGCGGTCCCGTGGTCAGGGCCCGGGTCAGCTTGGCCGCCCACAGCTCCTCCTCGACGAAGGGCCGGCGCAGGTACTCCTGCTTGACCGTGTCGAAGTGCTCGTCGCAGCAGGCGGTGACGAGCCGCAGCCCGTCGAACCACTCGCTGCCGGAGTCCGCGGCGGAGGAGTCCGGTACGTAGCCGCGCAGGGACTCGTGCTCGGGGAAGACCCGGGCACACAGGTCGCACAGTTCCATCCGGACCGGCTTCGCGGCCCGCCGTCCGTTCTTGCGCTTCCGCTTCCACATAGCGCCTCCCGGAGTCACCAGAGCATGTCGACGCCGGTGTGCCGGATCGGGTCCGACGTCCCGATTGCCGGAGTTGCCCGATACGGGAGTGGCAAACGCGACGTGAGGGCCGCCCTGGACGGCGGGGGACGCCGGGGGGACGGCGGGGGACGGCCCTCACGGTGGGAAACCGGCCGGTCAGCCCAGGGTGACCGGCAGCTCGAAGAGGTCGTTCTGCGTGACCACCGGCTTGTTGCGCAGCTCCGACACCGGCACCGCCAGGTCGAGCCGCGGATGACGGGCGTAGAGCGCGGGCAGCGCCACCCCCGCCTCCAGACGCGACAGGGCGGCCCCGGGGCACACGTGCGGACCGTGACCGAAGGAGATGTGCCGGTTCTCCGAGGTACGGGTGACGTCGAAGACGCCCGCGGTCGGCCCGTGCGCCCGCTCGTCCCGCCCCAGCGCCCCGTACGACACGATCAGCGCGTCCCCGGCCGGGATCACCCGGTCGCCGACCGGGACGTCCTCGGCCGCGAACCGGATCAGCACGTGGGAGGTGGGCGTCGAGTACCGCAGCGTCTCCTCGATCACCGCCGACCACTCCACCTCCCCCGAGAGCACCAGCTCCCGCTGCCCGGGGTGGGCGGAGAGGTTGACGACCGAGTTGACGATCAGCGAGATCGTCGTCTCGTGGCCCGCCGCCACCATGAGCTGGAGCGTGGAGACGATCTCCTCGTCGCTGAGGTGGTCACCGTTCTCCGAGGCCAGGATGAGCGCGCTGGTCAGATCGTCGCCGGGCGCCGCCCGCTTGGCCGCGACCGTCTCCCGCATGATCCCGGCCAGCTCGGTCAGGGTGGCGACGACCTCCTCGGGCGGCGTCTGCGTCGAGAAGAACTTCTCGAACAGCACCTTCAGCCGGGGCAGCCGCTCCTCCTCGATGCCCATCAGATCGGCGACGACGTACATCGGCAGCGGGTACGCGAAGGCCGCCTTGAGGTCGACGACGCCCTCGGCGGGCAGATCGTCCAGGAGCCGGTCGGTCAGCTCGGTGATCCGCTTGCGCAGGTGCTCCACGCGCCGCGCGGTGAGCGCCTGGGCGACCAGCGTGCGCAGCCGCCGGTGCTCGGCGCCGTCCACGGTGAGCATCGACCGGCCGGGGTTGGCCAGCCCGATCAGCGGCCAGTCGGGGGCGATCTCGCCGCGCTGCCAGGCGCCCCACACGGAGATGTCCTTCACCAGGCGCGGATCGGTCAGCAGCGCCTTGGCCTCCGCGTGGTGGGTGACGGCCCAGACGGGCACGCCGCCCGGCAGCTCCACGGCGGCGAGGGGTCCCGCCGCGCGCAGCCGGGCGCTCTCGCCGTCCAGGTCGGTGACGAACGGGTCCAGCGCGATCCTGGCCTCTTCGGTGCCGGTGGTCATGGTGACGTGCCTCCCAGGGCAGTGGTCGGGGTGAACCGCACGGGCAACTCGGTCAGCCCCCGCAGCCACGGCGAGGGACGACGGGTGAGGGAGCCGGCGGGCACGGCGAGGTCGATGTCCGGCAGCCGGTCGAGGACGACCTCGATGCCGGTCCGCGCGATCACCTCGGCGATCTCCTGCGCGGGGAAGGGACAGCGGTGCTCGCCGTGGCCGAAGGAGAAGTGCGCGTTGTTGCCGCCGGTGAGCGCGGAGCCGTCGGTGCGCACCAGCGGGTCGGAGTTGGCGCCCTGGAGACCGAGCAGAACGAGGTCGCCGGAGCGGATGCGCCGCCCGCCGAGCTGGGTGTCGCGGGAGGCCCAGCGGCCGGCCACGTTCTGCGTGGGGGTGTCCTCCCACAGCACCTCGTTCATGGCCTCCGCGACGCTGTTGCGCCCGCCGAACAGGGACGCCGCGAACCGGTCGTCGGTCAGCATCAGCCGCAGCGAGTTGCCGATCCAGTCCGCGGTCGGCTGGTGACCCGCCGCCATCATCACCATCAGGTCCTGGGCGATCTCCTCCTCGCTGAAACCGCTGTCGTCGGCGAGCATCCGGGAGGCGACGTCGTCGGCCGGACCGGCCCGGCGGTCGGCGAGCAGCCGGGCCATCGACGTCGCCAGGTGCGCCTGGCCCGCCAGCGCCCGCTCCCGGCCGTCGATCATGTCGTTGAGGGCGGTGACCAGCGCCGGGCCCTGCTCGTCGGAGAAGCCGTACAGCCGGGCCAGCACCCGCACCGGCAGCAGCATCGCGTACTCGCCGACGAGGTCCGCCTCCCCCTTGGCGCAGAGCCGGTCGACCAGCTCGTCGGCGAACCGCTCGGCGTGGGCGCGCAGCAGGTGCGGGTCGACCGCCTCCAGCGCGTCGCTGACCATGGCGGCGCGCAGCCGGTGCCGCTCGCCGACCGTGTAGAGGATCGACGGCTGCCTGCGGCCGATCATCGGCAGCAGCGGCCAGTCCTCGGGGATGTTCTCCCACTGGTTCCACAGGTCGGAGTCCCGGCTGAAGAGGACCGGGTCCCCGGTGACCTGGTGCAGCTCCCGGTAACCCAGCACCAGCCAGGCCGGTACGCCGCCGTCCAGCACCACCGGGGTGACGGCGCCGTGCTCGCGCCGCATCCGCCGGTACAGGCCGGCGGGGTCGGTCTGGAAGAGGGGACCGCCCAGCGGTACGGCGTCGGTGGCGTCGGCGCTCACACCAGCTCCTGACGGGAGCCGGCGGCCTGGGCCGCGTAGTGCCCGCGCACGTGCTCCACCAGCGCGATCAGCACCTGCTTGCAGGACTCGCGGGAGCGCGCGTCGCAGTCGACCAGCGGCACCCTGGGATCGAGGTCGAGGGCCTCGCGCACCGCGTCCGGGGAGTGCCGGGGTCCGCCGAAGTCGTTGCAGGCCACGATGAACGGCGTGCCGTGGTGCTCCAGACGGTCGATCGCGTACCAGGAGTCGTCGATGCGGCGGGTGTCGACGAGGACCACCGCGCCGAGCGTCCCGGAGAAGAGCCGGTCCCACAGGAACCAGAACCGCTCCTGGCCGGGCGCCCCGAACAGGTAGAGCACGTTGTGCGCGTCGAGGCTGATGCGGCCGAAGTCGAAGGCGACGGTCGTCGTGGACTTGCCGCGCACCGCGCTGGTGTCGTCGACGGCCGCGCCGGCCTGCGTCATCGTCTCCTCGGTGTTGAGGGGGCGGATCTCGCTCACCGAGCGGACCATGGTCGTCTTGCCGACACCGAAACCGCCCACGACCACGATCTTCAGGCCGTTGTCGGCGGACGCACCCAGGGGGATACGGGGGTCAGAGGTTGCGGAGTCCAACGAGCACCTGCTCCAGGATGTCGGGGTCGGGAACGGCGGCCAGGCGCGGGTGACGCGCGCTCACGCGGCCCGCCGCGTGGAGGTCGGCGAGCAGGACCCGGGTGATGCCCACCGGCAGCCGCAGTTCGGCGGCGATCTCCACCACGGCGGCGGGCGCGCGGGTCATCCGCAGGATCGCCACGTGCTCCGACTGCATGCCGGGGGTCGGCTCGCACTCGGCGACGACGAGGGTGACCAGGTCGAAAGGGTTGTCCGGGCCGGACCGGCTGCGCCCCTGCGTCAGGGTGTACAGCCGGTCGGGCGCGTCGTCGCGGCCGGGGCGGCTCATGCGGTGCGGGGCGGCGCGGTGAGGTGCTCGCCGAGCTGTTCCACCAGTTCGCTCATGTTGTGCCCGACGAGTCCGGCGTCGGCGTCCTCGGAGGTGACGACGGCCAGATGCGCGCCCTCGCCGGCCTCCACGATGAAGAGGATGCCGCCGTAGAACTCGGTCATCGCCGAACGGACCCCGCCGCTGCCGTCGCCGAACTCCACGGACGCGCCGTGGGAGAGCGACTGGATGCCGGCGGCGATCGCGGCGAGCTGGTCGGCCTGGTCGACGGTCAGCTCCGGGGTGCGGCACAGTTTGAGGCCGTCCCGGGAGAGCACGAGCGCGTGCCGCGCGTCCGGTGTGCGCTCCAGGAGGCCCTCGATGAGCCAGGTGAGCTTCTCGTCGGCGGTGGTCTGGCCGGTCATGAAGTGGTGTCGCCTTCCGGGTGCGCGTGAGTGGGGGAGGGATCGTCGGGGTGTGTCCCGTCCGGCGGGGCCGTGACCCGCTCCGCGCCCGGGGAGGTGTCCCGTGCGGCGGAGCCGTGGCCGGCGGACCGGACGGCCTGGCGGAAACTGCTGAAGCGGGCCACGCGGGCCTTCGCGTCGCCCTCGGCGGGCGGTGCGGCGGGTGGCGCCGCGGCGCGGGCGGCGCGGGTCCGTTCGGCCGCGGCGAGGGTCCGGCCGCGGCGGCGCCGGGGGAGTCCGGGCGGCTCGGTGCCGTCGGCCGCGGTGGACGCGGGGGCGGTCGCGGCCGAGGGGGCCGCCGTGTCCGCTGTGTTCGTGGTGTCCGCCGTGTCCGCCGTGTTGGTCGTGCGGTCCGTGCCGGGGGCGGAGGTACGGCGGGGCTGGTCGTCGGGGTGCGGCCGGGCGCCCTTGCCGGGGCGGGGGTCCTCATGGTGTGGGGCGGCCTGCGGGCGGGCCGGGGCCTCCGGGCTCTTCCGGGCGGCCGGGACGGCGGTGGCCGGGGGAGCGGCGGGAGGGGCGACGGGCTCGGCGGTCGCGCCGGTGCGGTCGGTGCCGTCGGCGCGGCCGGTCCGGGCGGGCTCGGTGCCTTGGTCGCGGGCGGTTGCGCCGGGCGTCTCGGCCGTCTCGGCGCTCGGGCCGGCGGGTGCGGGGGCCGTCAGGGAACCGGCCGTGGAACCGGCCGTGGACGTGGAGCCGGCGGTGGGTACGGGGGTGGTCTGGGAGCCGGCCGTGGATACGGGGGTGGACCGGGAGCCGGCCGTGGATACGGGGGTGGAGCCGGACGCGGACCCGGTGGTGGACGGGGTGCCGGACCCGGTCGCGGAGCCCGTGCCGGTCGCGCCGGCCAGGATGTCCTGCGGGATGAGCACCAGCACGCCCGTACCGCCGCGCGCCGACGGCCGGAAGGACACCCGGAGCCCGTACTTGACGGACAGCCGGCCCACCACGGCCAGCCCGAGCCGGGTGCCGGTGAGGCCGCCGAGCCCGGCGGAGTCGCCGGACACCGCCCGCTCCGCCCGGCGCAACTGCACGTCGCCCATGACCAGTCCGCTGTCCTCGACGGACACGATGACCCCGGACGGCACCTCCTCCACGTACACGTGGACCTCGGCGGACGGCGGGGAGAAGGTGGCCGCGTTGTCCAGGATCTCGGCGAGCGCGTGCATGACGCCCTCGGCCGCGTGCCCCGCGACCGCGCTGTCGCTGACCGAGTGCACCCGCACCCGCCGGTAACCGGCGATGCGCCCCATGGCCCCGCGCAGGATCGACTCCATGGCGATCGGCCGGGCCCAGCGGCGGCCGGAGCGGGCCCCGGTGAGCACGGCGACGGAGTCGGCGATCCGGCCCGCCTGCGCGGTGCGGTGGTCGAGGTGGAGCAGGTCGGCGAGGACGTCCTCGTCGCTGTGCCGCTCCTCCATGGCCCGCAGGTCGGCGAGCATGCCGGTGGCCAGCGCCTGCATGCGGCCGGCCGCGTTGGCGGTCGCGGAGAGGGCGGCGGCGCGCTCGGAGGCGGCCAGGTCGAGCCGGGCCCGCAGCCGGGCGGTCTCCTCGGTGAGCCGGGCGACCTCCCGGTCCCAGCGCTCGGCCAGCCGGGTCCGCTCCCGCTCCGCCTCCTCGGCGGCACGCTCCGTCGCGCGCCCGTGCTCGGCGAGGAGGTCCTCGCGTTCGCGGGCCGCCTCCGCGCGCAGACGCTCCTGCCCGGCGCCCATCTCCCCGGCCAGCCGGGCCAGTTCCGCGTCGAGCCGCTCCGCCTCGGCGCGGGCGGCCTCCAGCGCCCGGCGGGCGGTCCGCGCCGTCCGCAGCGCGTGGACGGCCACGGTGAGCGCGGCGCACAGGAGGATCGCGCCCGCACTCCCGCCCAGGGCGAGGGGGACGCGCACCGAGGGCGGGGCGGCGGCGACGGCACCGCCGACGGCCAGCCCCGGCACCACCGCGCACGGCAGCGCGACGGCGGCGAGGGTACGGAGGGCGGGTCGGTCGCCGGGAGGGGCGGGCGCGGTCATCAATCGGGTCCTCGCCAGGCCGCGGGAGCGGCCCTCGTCTCGTCCTTGGGGGCGCGAAATGGGTAGCGCTCGATCACGTGGCGCTCAACTGGCGATCACTATAGGCGAGTTGGCGATCCATGTGAGAAGTGGCCCAGTGTATTTTCCGATCGGCCGTCACCTTCGTCCCGCACGGCGGGTGCCGGGCCGGGGCGGGGCGGGCCCCCGCACCGTATCTTGTTTCACACTACATCTAAATGCATAATATGCTTATGGATGGGCGCGAGCAGGAGACCCCCGAGCAGCCGGGGGACCCCGGGAAACCGGAGGACTTCGAGCAGCCGGGCGACTTCGGGAAGCCGGGGGAGCCGGAGAAGTCCGCGGAGCCGGAGAAGTCCGCGGGGCCGGAGAAGTCCGCGGGGCCGCGGGTCCCGCCGGAGGAACTGATCGTCGCCGCGGAGCAGATGCTCCGGTACGTCCGGCACAGCGCCCGGACCGGCGGTCTGAGCACCGCCGCCTCCTCGGCGCTGGCCCGGCTGAGCCGCGAGGGCCCGCGACGGCTGACCGGACTCGCCCGCGCCGAGGGCGTCTCCCAGCCGGGCATGACCCAGCTCGTCACCCGCCTGGAGCGCGCGGGCCTGGTCCGCCGCACCGCCGCCGCGGGCGACGGCCGGGGTGTCCTCGTCGAGCTGACCGGCACCGGTCTGGAGGTCCTGGAAAGCCGCCGCGCCGAACGCGCCCGAGCCCTCCAGCACCTCGTCGACCGGCTGACCGAGCCGGAGCGGCAGGCCGTCGAGACCGCGCTGCTCGCCCTGGCCCGCGTGATCGAGAGCCGGCCCGGCGGCCTGTGACCGCGCCGGCCGCACCCGCCCGCCCGTGCGCCCGCCGCACCCGCGCGCGCATCCGTCCGCCCCGCCCGCGCATCCGCCCGTCCGTCCGGAAAACCCTCCCGTCCCCCTCTCACGCGAAAGAGAACCGCACATGAGCGCACCGCACGGAAAGGCCACCAGTCCCCTCCGGCAGCCCAAGGCCGTCTGGGCCGTCGCCTTCGCCTGCGTGATCTCGTTCATGGGCATCGGTCTGGTCGACCCGATCCTGCCCGCCCTCGCCGAGAACCTGCACGCGACCCCCAGCCAGGTCTCCCTGCTCTTCAGCAGCTACCTGATCGTCACCGCCGTGGCGATGCTCTTCGTCGGCTGGGTCTCCAGCCGCATCGGCGCCAAGCGCACCCTGATCGTCGGCCTCGCCGTCATCGTCGTCTTCTCCGCCCTCGCCGGCGCCTCCGGTTCCATCGACGGCATCGTCGGCTTCCGCGCCGGCTGGGGACTGGGCAACGCCCTGTTCATCGCCACCTCCCTCGCCGTCATCGTGGCCTCCGCGAGCGGCGGCTTCGGCGGCGCGATCATCCTCTACGAGACCGCCCTCGGCCTCGGCATCGCCGTCGGCCCGCTGCTCGGCGGCGAACTCGGCGCCATGAGCTGGCGCGGTCCCTTCTTCGGCGTCGCCGCCCTCATGGCCGTCGCGCTCCTCGCCACCCTCGCCTTCGTGCCCCACCTGCCCCGGCCGAAGCAGCGGACCTCACCCCTCGCCCCGCTGAGGGCCCTGCGCCACCGCGGCCTGCTCACCATGGGCATCATGGCCCTGCTGTACAACTGGGGCTTCTTCACCATGCTGGGCTACGCCCCGTACCCGATGGAGCTGGACGCCCACCACCTCGGCCTGGTCTTCACCGCGTGGGGCCTGCTCGTCGCCGCCTTCAGCGTCTTCGTCGCCCCGCGCCTCCAGGCCCGGTACGGCACCGCGCCCGTCCTCTACGCCAACCTGCTCGGCCTCTCCGTCGTCATGGCCGTCATCGCCGCCGGAGTCGCCACCCCGTCCGTCGTCATCGTCGCGGTCATCGTCAGCGGCGCCTTCATCGGCATCAACAACACCCTCACCACCCAGGCCGTCATGCTGGTCTCCCCGGTCGAGCGGCCGGTGGCGTCCTCCGCGTACGGCTTCCTCCGCTTCATCGGCGGCGGCCTCGCGCCCTACGTCGCCGGCCGGCTCGCCGACGCCACCGACCTGAGCATCCCCTTCTACCTCGGCGCCGGGACCTTCCTCCTCGCCATCCCGGTCCTCGCCTGCGGACACCGGCTGCTGGCCCGCGCCGAGACGGCGGGCGCGGACGCCGAGCCGGTGGCACCGGCGCTCACCCGCGTCGGCTCCCCGACGGTGCTCGGCACGCCGCCCGTGATCGTCGCCGTCGGCGCCCACGACCGGGCCGCCGCCATCGTGGACGCCGCCGCCCGGCTCGCCGAGGGCACCGGCAGCCCCCTGGAGGTCGTCCATGTGCGGCAGACCGCCGTCGTCGAGGGGCAGGCCGTCCGGACCGAGACCGACGAACAGGCCCGTACCGCCGTGACCGCCCACCTCGACCGGCTCGCCGGCCGCGGCGTCACCGTCACCGGGCAGATCCTCACCAGCGTCGGCGACCACGCCGCCGCGGGCCGCGCCCTCGCCCGGCACGCCACCGACGCCGGGGCCCGTACGGTCGCCTTCGGACGCTCCCCGCGCGGACCCCTCGCCCAGTTCGCCGACGGCAGCTTCACCAGCGCCCTCATCCACGACGCCGCCTGCACCGTGGTCCTCGTCGACCCGGAGGCGGAGCCGCGGCCCCTGACCGCCGCCACCCTCGGCGACCTGCGCGCGCGGGCGGCGGACGCCGACCGGCTCAGCGGCCGATGAGCCCGAGCCCGGTGGCCGCGGCGACCGCGGCGGTACGGGAGTCGACGCCGAGCTTGGCGTAGACCCGGCCCAGATGGGACTTGACCGTGCCCTCGGTCAGATGGAGCCGCGCGGCGATGAGCTGGTTGGACAGTCCCTCCGCGACCAGGGCCAGCACCTCGGTCTCCCGCCGGGTCAGGGAGGTGTGCGGCTCGCGCAGCCGGGTCAGCAGCCGGTCCGCGACGGCCGGCGCCAGCGCGCTGCGGCCCGCCGCCGCGGTGCGCACGGCCGCCGCCAGTTCCTCCGGCGGCGCGTCCTTGAGCAGGTAGCCGGTGGCACCCGCCTCGATGGCGGGCAGGGTGTCGGCGTCCGTGTCGTACGTCGTGACGACCAGGACGCGCGGAGCGCCGGGGGGCGCGGTGATGGCGGCCGTGGCCTCGGCGCCGTTCATGCCGCCGCCGAACCGCAGGTCCATCAGGACGACGTCGATGCCGCCTAGCGCCGCCCGCGCCACGGCCTCCTCCGCGGTCGCCGCCTCGGCGGCCACCGTGATCCCCTCCTCGGTCTCCAGCACCGCGCGCAGCCCGGCCCGTACGACCGGGTGGTCGTCGGCGAGCAGCAGACGGATCGGGGTCGGCGTCGGGGGCGTGTCGGTCACGGCCGGTCCTCGGGGTCGGGAGGGGCAGGGGAGGCGGGAGGGACAGGAGAGTCGGGGTCGGGGTCGAGGGGGAGCCGGACGGTGAGCGCGGTGCCCGCGCCCGGCGCGGACTCCACGGCGAGCGTGCCGCCGACCGCCCGCACCCGCGCCCGCATCGCCGCCAGCCCGAACCCGCCCGTCTCCGCCGCCGGGGCGCGCACCGCCGCCGGATCGAAGCCCGCCCCGTCGTCGCCGACGCGCAGCACGACGGCGTCGTCGAGGTAGGCGAGGGCGACCTCGGCGATCCGGGCGTCCGCGTGCGCGACCGTGTTGCCCAGCGCGGACTGGGCGACCCGCAGCAGCGCCACCTCCCGCGCCGTCGGCAGCGGACGGGGCCGCCCGGTGAGCCGGAACCGGGCGATGAGCGGATGCCGTTCGCCGGTGGTGGCGCAGAGCCGGTCCAGCGCGTCGGCGAGGGTGGTGTCGTCCAGGGCGGGCGGCGACAGCGCGGCGACGAAGCGGCGGGCCTCGGCGAGGCTGTCCACCGCGGTCTGCCGGGCCTGGCCCACATGGGTGAGGGCCCGCTCGGGCCGGCCGGGCAGCGCCCGTTCGGCGGCCCGCAGCAGCAACTGGATGCTGGACAGCCCCTGCGCGAGGGTGTCGTGGATCTCCCGCGCCAGCCGCTCGCGCTCCTCCAGCACACCCGCCGCCCGCTGCGCCTCGGCCAGATCGGCGCGCGTGGCGGTCAGCTCCTCGATCAGCCGGCGCCGCCCCTCGCTCTCCCGGGACAGCGCCTGGTAGCCCCAGACCACCGCCACGGCGACCGCCGCCCCGAGCGCCGGGCCGATCACGACGGCCGCGGTGAGCGAACCCTGATGCGCGGCGAAGGCGGTGATCGCCGCGACGGCGGTGGCCGCGACCGCCGCCGGCCCGGCCCGGCGCGGCAGCAGATGGAGCTGGACGAAGTAGAGGGGAAAGGCCAGCCACACGCCCTCGGCCGACAGCGCCAGCAGCGCCAGCCACACCGCGCCGAGCGCGCCGAGCCACAGCGCGGCCCCCCGGCGCGAGCCGCGCACCGAGGACAGCGCGGGGCCCAGGGCGTACACCGCGCCGAGCACCGCGGCCATCACGACGACGGCCGCCGCGTGCGGACGCCCGTCCGCCACCGCGCGTGCCGCCGCCAGCACCAGCAGCCCGGCGACGAGCAGGTGCAGGCTCCAGTCCAGGGCCCGGGTGGTGGGAGTCAGCGCGTTCACGATCACCCCAGCCTACGGACCCCGGCGCGGGCGCACATCCGACGAAAGTGAGAGTTCCGCACGCCACCTTCGGCCCGCGAAGTCCGCGCCCACGGCCGATGCCCGCACCGCCCCCGGTCGGCGACGGTGGGGACACGCCGCCGGTCCGTCACCCGGCCGGCCCGCCTCCCCCGCCGGGGAGCCTCCACCGTCGCCGAGAAAGCGGGCAAGACGTGTTCGTCGCCTTGAGAGACCTGACGTACGCCAAGGGCCGGTTCGCCCTGATGGGCACCGTCGTGGTCCTGATCACCCTCCTGGTCGGACTGTTGTCCGGTCTCACCGCGGGCCTCGCCCGCGAGAACGTCTCCGCCGTCACCGCCCTGCCGGCGGACCGGATCGCCTTCGCCGCGCCACCCGGCGGCCAGGAGCTGTCGTACGCCAACTCCACCGTCACCGAGGACCAGTGGACCCGCTGGGCCGGTGTCCCCGGGGTCCGCTCCGCCGACCCGCTGGGCATCGCCACCACCCGGGCCGTCGCCGGGGACCGCAGCGAGGGCGTCTCCGTCTTCGGCGTCGAGCCCGGCTCCCGGCTGGCCCCGGACGGCGTCCGCCTCGACGACCGTACGGTGGTCCTCTCCTCCGGCACCGCCGAGGGGCTCGGCGTCCGGGCGGGCGATGCCGTCACCCTCGCCGGGCAGCGGCTCACCGTCGCCACCACCGCCACCGGCCTCGCCTTCAGCCACACGCCCGTGGTGTGGACGAGCCTCGGCACCTGGCGGGCCGTCGCGCCGCCCACCGGCGCCGCCGACGGGAACACCGCCACGGTCATCGCCCTGGACACCGGTTCCGGCACCGACACCGCGGCCGGCGACCGCGCGGCCGGCACCCGCACCGTCACCAAGGACGACTCGCTCTCCGCGATCGGCTCCTACTCCGCCGAGAACGGCTCCCTGCAACTCATGCGCGGATTCCTCTTCGCCATCTCCGCGCTGGTCGTCGGCGCCTTCTTCACCGTGTGGACCATCCAGCGCGGCGGCGACATCGCCGTCCTCAAGGCGCTGGGCGCCACCACCTCGGGGCTGCTGCGCGACGCCCTCGCCCAGGCCGTGATCCTGCTGGCCGTCGGGACCGCCGTCGGCACCGCGGGCGCCGCCGCCATCGGCGCGGCCGTCTCCGGATCGGCCGTCCCCTTCGTCCTGGAACCCGCGACCGTCCTGGTCCCCGCCGCCGTGATGGTCCTCCTCGGCGGCCTCGGCGCCGCCCTCGCGGTCCGCCGCATCACCTCCGTCGACCCGCTGACCGCCCTGGGGAGCGCCCGATGAGCCTGCGCCTGAACGACATCACCCTCACCTACCCCGACGGCGACGGCCGCCTCACCGCCCTGGACCGGGTCACCCTGGACGTCCCGCGCGGCAGCCTCACCGCCGTCATCGGCCCCTCCGGCTCCGGCAAGTCCAGCCTCCTGGCCGTCGCCGCGACCCTCATCACCCCCGACTCCGGCACCGTCACCGTGGACGGCACCGACACCGCCGGCCTGAGCCGCGCCGCCCTCGCCGAACTGCGCCGGCGGCAGATCGGCATCGTCTTCCAGCAGCCCAACCTGCTGCCCGCGCTGACCGCCGCCGAACAACTCCAGGTGATGGCCCACCTCGACGGCCGCAGCCCGCGCGCCGCCCGGGGCCGGGCCCTGGAACTCCTCGACGCCGTCGGCCTCGCCGACCGGGCCGGACGCCGCCCCCACCAGCTCTCCGGAGGCCAGCGCCAGCGCGTCAACATCGCCCGCGCCCTCATGAACGACCCCGGTGTCCTGCTCGTCGACGAGCCCACCAGCGCCCTCGACCACGAACGGGGCGCGGCCGTCATCGACCTGCTCACCCGGCTCACCCGCGAACGGGACACCGCCACGGTGCTGGTCACCCACGACCACGCCCACCTGACCGCGGCCGACCGGATCACCGAGGTCCACGACGGACGCCTGCGGCACGCCACACCGGCCGGTTGACCGGCGCGGGCGCCCCGGCGTCCACGGGCCCGCTCAGTCCCCGTCGTCCCCGCTGTCCCCGCCGTCGTCGGGCATCAGCCGGGCGGCGGTGCCGGGCGGGCCGATCCGCATCCCGGGCCGGCGCCGGTGCACGGTCAGGTAGGCCACCCCGTCCGGGCCGGCCTCCAGCGCGCGGGTGGAGCCGTGGGGGAGCCAGGTCAGCATCCCGGGCCGCAGCGCGTGCTCCCCGTCGGAGCCGGTCAGCGAGGCCGCGCCGTCCAGGACGAGGAGCAGGACGTCGAGGTCGGGTTCCCTGTGGGTGCCGACCCGGCCGCCCGCCGGGACGCGGACCACGTTCGCGTCGAGCTGCCGTCCCGGCTCGGCGAGCCGCCACAGCGCGCCGGACGATTCCGCCCCCGGCGCCAGGAGCGCCGCCGTGTCGGCGAGGACGCGCGGCAGGGGAGCGCCGCCGTCTTCCACTGTCATCGGGTGTCACCGTCCGCTGCTCGCAACCCGGCCCGCACACCGCCCGGTTGGGCGGCCGGTCCCCGCGGCCCGACGGGGTGACGCACTCCACACACCCCACTGCCGCAGTCAAAGAAGAATTTAGCATGCGTATTTGCTAGCGTCCGGAACGTGCGGCTGACGAAGTTCACCGACCTGGCGCTGCGTTCCGTGATGCGCCTGGCGGTCGTGAGAGACGGTGGCGACCCGCTGACCACCCGCGAGGTGGCCGAGGCGGTGGGGGTCCCGTACACCCACGCGGCGAAGGCCGTCACGCGCCTGCGACACCTCGGGGTGGTGGAGGCGCGGCGCGGACGCGGCGGCGGGCTGGCACTGACCGGCTTCGGCCGGCAGGCGTCGGTCGGCTGGCTCGTGCGCGAGCTGGAGGGCGAGGGGGAGGTCGTCGCCTGCGAGGACGATCCCCCGTGCCCGCTGCGCGCCGCCTGCCGGCTCAGGGGGGCCCTGCGCGCCGCGCAGGAGGCGTTCTACGCCGCGCTCGACCCGCTGACCGTGGCCGATCTCGTCGCCTCGCCGACCGGGCCGGTCCTGGTCGGCCTGACCTCCCGTCCGCCCGGCTGAGGGGGCCGGTTGCCCGTGGGGGTCTCCGTCTGCCGCATAACACGCATCTCATCTACCAATTAAGTCAATGAAGGAGTCCGCTGTGCTCTCCGAACAGTCCGTCCCCGTGGTCCGGGCCACCCTTCCCGCGGTCGGAGCGGCCATCGGTGACATCACCGAGCTGTTCTACCGGAAGATGTTCGCCGCCCACCCCGAACTGCTGCGGGACCTGTTCAACCGGGGCAACCAGGCGAGCGGCGAGCAGCAACGGGCCCTGGCCGGCTCCATCGCCGCCTTCGCCGGGATGCTGCTGGACCGCCCCGACGAGCGCCCCGACGCGATGCTGTCGCGGATCGCCCACAAGCACGCCTCGCTCGGCATCACCTCCGACCAGTACAAGATCGTCCACCGCCATCTCTTCGCCGCGATAGCGGAGGTGCTCGGCGACGCCGTCACCCCGGAGGTCGCCGCGGCCTGGGACGAGGTCTACTGGCTGATGGCGAACGCCCTGGTGGCCATCGAGGCCCGCCTCTACGAGGAGTCCGGCGTCGCCGAGGGCGAGGTCTGGCGCCGGATGGAGATCGTCGGCCGGCGGGAGCAGAGCCCCGACGCCGTCTCCTTCGACCTGCGGCCCGCCGACGGCCTGCCCCTGCGGCCCTTCCGCCCCGGCCAGTACGTCAGCGTCCAGTGCGAACTGCCCGACGGAGCCCGGCAGATACGCCAGTACAGCCTCTCCCGCGCACCCGGCCGGCCCGACCGGCGCATCACCGTCAAGCGGGTCCGGGACGGTGCCGGCCCGGAGGGCGAGGTCTCCTCCTGGCTGCACACCCACGCCCGCGAGGGCGACGTGCTCTCCGTCTCCGAACCCTTCGGCGACCTGTCGCCGGCCGAGGGAGAGGGCCCGCTGCTGCTCGCCTCCGCCGGCATCGGCGTCACGCCCATGCTGGCCATCCTCGACGACCTGGCCGCCACCGGCTCGGCCCGCCCGGTGATCGTCGTGCACGCCGACCGCGGCCCCGCCGACCACGCCCACCGCGAGGAGCAGCGCGCGCTGGTCGACGCCCTGCCCGGCGCCCGGTTCCACCTCTGGTACGAGGAGCCCGGCGACGCGGCGCACGAGGCCGCCACCGGCCGGGCCGACCTCTCCGGCCTGGAGCTGCCCGCGGACCTGACGGCCTACCTGTGCGGCCCGGTGCCCTTCATGCGCGCCGTCCGCGGCGACCTGCTGCGCCGCGGGGTGCCCGCCGGGGCCGTCCACTACGAGGTGTTCGGCCCCGACCTCTGGCTCGCCGAGAGCTGACCGGCCCCGCCGCGCGCCGCCCCGCTCCCGCCGGGCGGCGCCTCAGGCCGCCGCCGTGAACGCCGTGCTGATCGCGGTGTCGACCCGGGCGTGCACCACCAGGCGCGGACCGGAGCTGTCGGCGTTGTTCTCCAGCAGCCGCCGGACGGGGGCGCTGTGCGCGACGACCGACATCAGGACCCCGAGCCGGCCGCACCACTGGTGGGCCCGGAGCACGGCGCTGACGGCGGCGTTCCCGGCGGCCGGCTCGGTGAGCACGATGACGACGGGACGGGGATGGTGGGCATCGACCAGTCGGGTGATGTGCGTGGCGAGCGCGGCCCGCCCGTCGATCCCCGGGTCCCGGTCCACCCTGATGACCAGGACTCCGTGCTGCAACGTATGGGACAGCATCGTGCCTCCGATCCGACGCCTGACGGCGTGTCTGCCTTCAGTGAAAGCCCCGGGTGCCCGGCCCGCAACGCGCCTTCGCGGGGCGCCCGGGGCAGAGCGGCGTGGTGCTCCCGGGCCCGGTGGACGAGGGTGCCTCCCCGGTCCCGCCTCCCCGCACCCCGGGCACCCGGGCCGGCGCCGAGGGCGCCGCGTACGATCGACCGGTCCGTCCTCGACCCCGTAGGGAGCCCGACCGGTGACCGTCGTCCCGCCACCGCCGCGCGGCGGGCCCCGGCTCCTGCGGACGCGGTGCCTGACGCGTCTGGAGGACGGGGAACGGCTGCACGCCCTGCTGTGGGAGGCCGGTCCCGGCTGGCGGATGGCGAGCAGCGCCGTGCTCGGCGGCGGCGTCGCCGAACGCGCCTGGGTGCTCAACGCCCAGGTGGCCCACGGCTACCGGCGCACCGACCCCGCCGCACACCTGGCCCGCCTCGCCCGCGGCGCCGGGGCGTCCGGCCGGGGCGTGGGCCTGATGACCGCCGCCGAGGTCCGCCGCCCCGGACGCGGCCGGGACGGCGGGGCCGAGGCCCTGGCCACCGCCGGTGTCGCGGTGCGCGGCTGGGCCGCCGTCCCGCACGAGCCCCCCGTGGCGGTCCCCGCGCCCGGCACGATCAACATCGTCGCCGCCGTCCCGGTCGCGCTGGGCGACGCGGCGCTGGTGAACGCGGTCATCACCGCGACCGAGGCCAAGGTGCAGGCACTCCTCGAAGCCGGACTCGACTGCTCCGGCACCCCGACCGACGCCGTGTGCGTCGCGGCCCGTTCCCCTCGCCCCGGCGCCGAGGTCCACGCCTTCGCCGGACCCCGTTCCGAGTGGGGCGCCAGGCTGGCCCGCGCCGTGCACCGCGCCGTCCTCACCGCCCTGCCCGCCCCCACCGGCTCCTGAGCCCCCCACCCCTGAGCCCCCCCACCCCTGAGCCCCCCCCACCCCGGGCCGCCCGGCGCCGCCCCTCGTGCCCGCGACGCCACCGGGCCGGGCCCTCCGCGTCCCCCGCACATCCCCCCGCCCCCGTGACCCGCGCGCCCGGCGGCCCCGGGAGGGCACCGCTCACCTCTCCCGCGTCGCCGCGTACTCCTGAGCCCCCATCCCGGGACCCCGGGCGACGCCCTCCCGCGCCGTCCGGGCCGACGGGGGCACCCGCGGCCGTTGTCAGTGCCGGTTGGTAGAACTGCTGGCGCACCGCCGTACCGGACCCGCCTCACGTCAGGAACACTCCGCATGGCCCTGAACACCCATCTCGACGAGCTGTACCACCTGCCCGCCCACGACTTCCCCGAGCCGGGGGCCACGGAGGAACTGCCCGCCGCCGACGCCGTCGCCTGGCGGATCTCGGCCTCCGAGGAGACCGAGGAGGACTGGCCGGAGACCTTCGCCCGGTTCGGCGCCACCGTGGACCTCACGCGGGTGCGGGCCCTGATCGTCGGTCAGTGGGAGGACGCGTACGACAGCGGCCCCGGGGACGTCATCGAGGCACTCCTCGCCGCCCGCGACCGGCTGCCCGCGCTGCGCGCCCTCTTCCTCGGCGACATGGTCTTCACCGAGTGCGAGATCTCCTGGATTCAGCAGACCGACGTCACCGCCCTGCTCACGGCCTTCCCCGAGCTGGAGGAGTTCGGGGTGCGCGGCGGAGAGGGCCTCGGGTGGGAGGTGCCGCGCCACGAGCGGCTGCGCTCCCTCGTCGTGCAGACCGGCGGGCTGCCCGCCCGCGTCGTGCGCGGCATCGGCGCCTGTGAACTGCCCGCGCTGGAACGCCTGGAGCTGTGGCTCGGCACCACCTGGTACGGGGCCGACTCCGAGGTCGCCGACCTGGAGCCGGTCCTCTCCGGCGCCCGCCTGCCCCGGCTGCGCCACCTCGCCCTGCGCAACAGCGACATGCAGGACGCCGTCGCGGCGGCCGTCGCCTCCGCGCCCGTCGTCACCCGCCTCGACGTGCTCGACCTCAGCATGGGCACCCTCGGCGACGACGGCGCCGCGGCGCTCCTCGCCGGCCGGCCGCTCACCCACCTCAAGAAGCTCGACCTGCACCACCACTACATCGGCGAACCCCTCCGGGACCGCCTCCGCGACGCCCTCGTCCCCGCCGGCGTCGAACTCGACCTCGACGAGGGCGACGCCGAGGAGGACCGCGAGGACGACGGCACGGTCCACCGTTTCGTCTCGGTGGGCGAGTGACGGCGTGCGCCACCCCGCCACCCATCTGACCACCTTCCACGGGCTGCCCGTACGCGACTTCCCCGTGCACCCGGAGCGGCCGTCCGCCCGCCGGCGGCCACCGCCCCCGGCCGCCTCCGTCGCCTGGCGCCTGTCCTGTGCCTGGAGCGAGGAGCCCATCGAGTTCGAGACGGTCTGGCGGCGCTTCCACGAGGAGGTGCGCACCGAGGAGGTCACCGCCGTTCTCATCGGCTCCTGGTGGACGGAGTGGGACGAGCACGGCATCGACCCGGTCCTGGAGCGGATCACCGCCGACGCCCACCGGCTGCCCGCGCTGCGCGCCCTCTTCCTCGCGGACGTGGGACGCGAGGAGTGGGACATCTCCTGGCTCAGGCAGGGCGAGGTGACCCGGGTGCTGCGCGCCTGGCCCGACCTGGCCGAACTGGGCGTGCGCGGCGCCGACGGGCTGGTGGTCGAGCCTCTGCGGCATGAGGGGCTGCGCACGCTGCGCGTCGAGTCCGGCGGACTGCCACGCGAGCCGGTGCGGGCGCTCGCCGCCTGCGACTTCCCCGGACTGCGGGAGATCGACCTGTGGCTCGGCACCAGCGGGTACGGCGGCAGTTGCCGCCCGGGGGAGGTCGACGCGCTGCTCGCCTCCCTCGGTCGGTACCCGGGGCTGCGGCGGCTCGGCCTGTGCAACAGCGACATCCAGGACCAGGTCGCCGCCGCCGTGTCCACCGCGCCGCTCGTGGCCGGACTGGAGAGCCTCGACCTCGGCATGGGCACCCTCGGCGACGAGGGCGGCGGCGCGCTGCTCGCCGGACGGCCCCTCAGCCACCTCGCCGTGCTCGACCTCGACCACCACTTCATGAGCGAGCCGATGACCCGGCGGCTGCGCGACACCCTCGCCCCGCACGGGGTGCGCCTCGCGCTCGAACCCGCGTACCACGCCGGAGTCGGGGGACGCTATGTCGCGGTCGGCGAGTGAACCCGGGCCGCGCTTCGCGGTGGTGGGCAATCCGGAGAACCGCCGGGTCACGCTGTTCGCCGAGGCGGTCGCCTCGGCGGGGCTGCCCGCGCCGCGCGTCGTCCCCTGGAGCCGCGTCCTGCGCGACGGCGGGGCCGTTTTCGCGCCGGACGAGACCGTCCGCCTCGACTCGCCCGGTGAGGACGCCGGGGTCGACCTGCTCCTGCGCGGCGTCGACGACCCCACCCGGGTCGAGGGGACCGCGCGCTGGTACGACCGCTTCCTGACCGCCGTCCGGACCCTGGAGGGCGGCCACCGCCTGGACGACCCGGACGACCTGGCCGTCTTGTTCGACAAGCGGCGCTGTCACGCGGCCCTGGCCGCCGCCGGCGTCCCCGTCCCCTTCTCCCCGACCTCGGCCCACGCACCCGCCCCGGCGACGGCACCGACGCCCCCCGCGCCCCCGGGGACCGACCCGCCCACGGCCCAGGGAACGACCACGTCCCAGGCCGCGACCACGTCCCAGGCCGCGACCACTCCTCAGGCCGCGACCGCGGCGGACGCCCCGGCCGTCGTCCACGGCTGGGACGACGTGCGGCGCCTGATGCGGGCCCACCGGCTGCCCCGGGTCTTCGTGAAGCTCGCGCACGGCTCGTCGGCGTCGGGGGTGCTCGCCGTCGAGTCCTCGCCCACCGGCCGCGTCCGCGCCACCACCTCGGTCGAACTCGCCCCGGACGGAGCGCTGTACAACTCCCTCAGGGTGCGCCGCTACGAGCACGAGGCCGACCTCGCCGCCATCGTCGACACCCTCGCCCCCGACGGACTCCACCTGGAGCGGTGGCTGCCGAAGGCGTCGCAGCACGGCCGCGCCGCCGACCTGCGCGTCCTCGTCGTCGCCGGGCGGGCCACCCACGCCGTGGTCCGCACCAGCAGACAGCCCATGACCAACCTCCACCTCGGCGGCGCCCGCGGCGACCTCGGCGCGGTCCGCCACGCCGTCGAGGCGGCCGGCGGGAGCTGGGCCGAGGCTCTCGGCATCTGCGAGCGCGCCGCCGCCTGCTTCCCGGGCACCCTCTGCGTCGGCGTCGACCTGCTTCCCGTCACCGGCTGGCGGCAGTTCGCGGTCGGCGAGGTCAACGCCTTCGGCGACCTGCTGCCCCGGCTGACCGGACTGCCGGGCAGCGGCGCCGAACACCTCGACACCTACGGGGCCCAGATCGCCGCCGTCCCGCGCGGACGGCCGGCCCCCGCCCGCCCTCCGCACGGACAGCCGCGGAGCCACCCGTACGGACACCCGCACAGAACGGAAGAGCAGCATGCCGGCGCCTGAACCGACGCCCCCGCACGACGCCCCCCGGCCCGGCGCCGCCCCCGAGGCACCACCCGGCGGCACCGGCACCCCCGACATGAACCGCGTCGTCGGCAGCCACGACCTGCTCCTGGTCACGCTCGACACGCTGCGGTACGACGTCGCCGCCGAACTCGCCGCGGCCGGCCGCATCCCGAACCTCGCCCGGCACCTGCCCGGCGGACGCTGGGAGGAACGGCACGCCCCGGGCAGCTTCACCTACGCCTCCCACCAGGCGATCTTCGCGGGGTTCCTGCCGACCCCCGCCGCCCCCGGACCGCACCCCCGGCTCTTCGCGGCGAGCTTCGCGGGGAGCGAGACGACCGCCGAGCGCACCTGGGTCTTCGACACCCCCGACCTCGTCTCCGGCCTCGCCGGGGCCGGGTACCACACCGTCTGCGTCGGGGGAGTGGGTTTCTTCAACCGGCGGGGCCCGCTCGGCTCCGTGCTGCCGGGACTCTTCCACGAGTCCCACTGGGAGCCGGAGTTCGGCGTCACCTCGCCCGCCTCCTTCGAGAACCAGATCGCCCGCGCCGAGGACGTGGTGCGCCGGCTCCCCGCCGAACAGCGCCTGTTCCTCTTCGTCAACGTCTCCGCGCTGCACCAGCCCAACTGGTTCCACCGGCCCGGCGCCACCCGCGAGGACGGCGACTCCCGCGAGAGCCACGCCGCCGCCCTGGAGTACGTCGACCGGCACATCGGCCGGCTCTTCGCCGCCGCGAGCCGCAGGCGGCCCTGCTTCGCCATCGTCTGCTCCGACCACGGCACCGCCTACGGCGAGGACGGCTACACCGGCCACCGCCTCGGCCACCCCAGCGTGTGGACCGTGCCCTACGCCCACTTCGTCCTCGCCCCCGAGCCCGCCGCCGGAGCCGCCCGATGACCACCGCCCCCGGCCTCCGCCCGGCCCCCACCGGCAGCCCCGCCCCCGCCGGCAGCCCGGCCCCCACCGGCAGCCCCACCCCCGCCGACAGCCCCGCCCGGATCGTCGGCCCCCTCCCGATCGTCGGCCCCGCGCCCGCCGACAGCCCCGCGCCCCCCGACGAGCCCCGCCCGTACGAGAGTTACGTCTACGCCTACCCGCACAAGACCGCCTACCGCCGCCTGCCCGACCGCCCCGGACTGCGCGCCCTCTGGGCGTCGGAGCCGAAGGACGCGCTCTCCCTCTACCTGCACATCCCCTTCTGCGAGGTGCGCTGCGGCTTCTGCAACCTCTTCACCCGCGTCGGCGCCCCCGACGGGCTGACCGGCGCCTACCTGGACGCCCTGGAGCGCCAGGCCACCACCGTCCGCGAGGCGCTCGGCACCGGACCGGTCCGCTTCGCCACCGCGGCGTTCGGCGGGGGCACCCCCACCTTCCTCACCGCCGCCGAACTCGACCGGCTCTGCGACATCGCCGAACACCGCATGGGCGCCGACCTGCGCTCCGTCCCGCTCTCCGTGGAAGCCTCGCCCGCGACGGCCACCGCCGACCGGCTGGAGCTCCTCGCCGCCCGCGGCGCCACCCGGCTCAGCCTCGGCGTGCAGAGCTTCGACGACACCGAGGCCCGCGCCGCCGTACGCCCGCAGCGCCGCGCCGACGTCGAGGCGGCCCTCGGCCGCGTCCGCGACGCCGCGATACCCGTCCTCAACATCGACCTCATCTACGGCATCGACGGCCAGAGCGACGCCTCCTGGCTGCGCTCCCTGGACGCCGCCCTCGCCTGGCACCCCGAAGAGCTGTACCTCTACCCGCTCTACATCCGCCCGCTGACCGGCCTCGGCCGCCGCGCCGGCGACCCGGACCCCGAGTGGGACCGGCAGCGGCTGCGCCTGTACCGGCTGGGCCGCGACCACCTCCTGGCCCGGGGGTACGAGCAGCGGTCGATGCGCATGTTCCGCCGCGCCGGAGCCGTCCCCCAGGGCGCGGACGACTACGCCTGCCAGACCGACGGCATGATCGGCCTGGGCTGCGGCGCCCGCTCCTACACCGCCGGGCTGCACTACTCCTTCGACTACGCGGTCGGCACGCAGAAGGTCCGCTCCATCGTCGACGACTACGTCGCCCGCCCCGCCGCCGACTTCGCCCACGCCGAGTACGGCCACCCCATGGACGCCGGCGAGTCGCGCCGCCGCCACCTGATCCAGTCGCTGCTCCAGGCCGACGGGCTCGACACCGCCGAGTACCGGGCCCGCTTCGGCACCCTCCCGCAGGACGACTTCGCCCCCGAGCTGAACCGTTTCGCCGACCGGGGCTGGCTGACCGGCACCCCCGACAGGCTCCGGCTGACCCCGGAGGGACTGGCCCACTCCGACGCCGTCGGACCCGCCCTGTTCTCCCCGGCGGTCCGGGCCGCCATGGCCGCCTACGAGAGCAAGTGACCCGCCCCATGGACCTGACCCTCCTGTACCGCGGGCCCCTCGCCTCCTGCGACTACGACTGCCCTTACTGCCCGTTCGCCAAGCGCCGCGACAGCCGGGAGCAACTGCGCGCCGACCGCGCCGCGCTGGAGCGGTTCGCCGGCTGGGCCGCCGGCCGCGCCGAGGACCGGCTCTCGGTGCTCTTCACCCCCTGGGGCGAGGGGCTGGTCCGCTCCTGGTACCGGCGCACCCTGACCGAGCTGTCCCACCTGCCGCACATCCGCCGCGTCGCCATCCAGACCAACCTGAGCTGCCGCACCGACTGGCTCGCCGACGCCGACCGGGACACCCTCGCCCTGTGGTGCACGTACCACCCGGGCCAGACCCCGTACGACCGGTTCCTCGGCAAGTGCCGGGAGCTGGCCGCGCTCGGGGTGCGCCACAGCGTCGGCGTCGTCGGAGTGCCGGACCACCTCGACGAGGCCCGGCGGCTCCGCGCCGACCTGCCCGCCCACGTCTACCTGTGGGTCAACGCCGCCGAGGGCCACACCTACGACGAGGCCGAGGCCGCGGCCTGGACGGAGCTGGACCCGCTCTTCCCCTACAGCCGGCACCCGCACGCCAGCGCCGGACTGCCCTGCCGCACCGGCGAGTCGGTGATCTCCGTCGACGGCGACGGGACCGTGCGCCGCTGCCACTTCGTCCGCACCGAACTGGGCAACCTCTACGACGGCTCCTACCGGCAGGCGCTGCGCCCCCGACCCTGCCCCCTCGCCGTCTGCGACTGCCACATCGGCTACGTCCACCTGGAGACACTGCCCCTGTACGACGTGTTCGCCGGCGGCGTCCTGGAACGCGTACCGGGCCCGGCCTGACCGCGCCGGAGCCGGGCACGCCGACGGGGACGGCCGGGCAGGCCGTCCCCGCGGGCACGTGGGTCAGCGCTGGGCGGCGGACTTCTCCAGCGCCTTGTCGAGCGCGGCCGTGAAGCCGTACGCCCAGAGCTGGTTCACCCGGGCCCGCTCGTTGGCGTCCGGGTAGGCGTTGGTGCAGGAGGTGCCGGGGCCACCGCCCGACATCAGCTCGCTGCACGGACCGGAGTAGTGGTCCGGCAGGCCCAGCACGTGCCCGGTCTCGTGCGCGGTCACCCGCGTCGAGTCGTACTGCTGGTTCTGCCGGTAGTCCAGGAAGATGTACCCCCGGCCGTGCCCGTCCGTGGAGGCGTACGAGCCGCGCGAGTCGTTGCCCTCGTAGTACGTGAAGTCCGCGCCCGAACTTCTCTCCGCGAGCCGGACGTTGGCGACCGAGCCGTTCCAGATCTGGGCGCTGCGGGATATCTGGCCGCGGAAGCTCGGCGCGTTGGCGGCGCTGTAGTAGACGGTGACGGCCGCCGCGGCGTTCGGGCTCGCCGCGCGCTTCTCGGCGACCGAGCGGATGACCGCCTCGAAGAACTCCTGGTTCTCCTGGGCGTTCTCGGCCGATGCGGCGTAACCGAGGTAGTCGGCGGACGGGGCGGGGGCGGCGGCCGTCGCGGCCGGGCCGCCGAGCAGGCTCGCGGTCAGGCCGAGGCCGGCCGCGGCGGTCAGCAGGGGGAGCTTGATGCGCATCGGTGACTCCTCGGTGTGGGGGTGAAGTCGTCACCGGTGAGTGTGAGCCGCCCATGAGGCCGCTGTGATGATGGCAACCGGTGATAGGGCCGCGCTATCACCCCCGTCCGCCCTGCCCGCCCGACGTGGGCCGAAGTGCTGAACTCGCCCGGTTCCGCCGCCTTTTGTTCACCTGGCGCAACCCCCTGGACGCCTCTACGCTCCCCGCATGGAGCTTGAGGTGAGGCACCTTCGCGCGCTCTGCGCGATCGACGACGCGGGCAGCCTGCACCGGGCCGCACGTCAACTGGGCGTGGCCCAGCCCACGTTGAGCGCCCAGTTGAGCCGCATCGAACAGGCCCTGGGCGGGCGGCTGTTCGTGCGCGAGCGCACCGGGTGCCGCCCGACCCCGCTCGGGCGTACCGTCCTCGGCCGGGCCCGCCCGCTCGTGGCCGACATGCGCACCCTGGTCCGGGAGACCCGCGCGGCGGCGGCCGGCGGCGACAGCCGCCTGCGCGTCGGCTCCACCGCGAGCCGTGCCCTCGCCGGGTGGCTGCGCCGGCTGCGCCGCCCCGGGCTGGAACCCGCCCTCCAGATGGACGTCTCCGCCAACGAACTGCTGCGCCGGGTCGCCGACGGGCAGCTCGACGTGGCCTTCGTGCACGAGGTCGAGGGCAGCCCGCTGCGGGTGCCGGAGGGGCTGCGGCTGCGGGTGCTCGTGGAGCGGGAGCCGCAGTTCGTGATGTTGCCCGCCGACCATCCGGCCGCCGCCGGTGGTGTGGTCCGCCTCGCCGACCTGGCCGAGGACCGCTGGATGGTCGATCCGACCGTCGACGGCGAGTGGGACGGCGTGCACCGGATGCTGCGCGCGGTCGGCCTCAACCCCCGTGTCCTGCACGGCGATTACCACACGGCCGCGTCCCTGGTCGCCACCGGCGAGGTGGTCACCGTCTGCCAGCCCAGCTCGCGGTCGCGCCCCGACCTGGCCGTGCGCCGCCTCGCCGGCGACCCGCTCGGCGTCCGCCTGCTGCTCGCCGCGCGGACCCGGGACCGGCTGGACGCGGCCTACCCGGCGCTGGAGGAGGCGTACTGGGAGGTGGCCCGCGAGTCGTGCGCGTACCGGGAGTGGCTGGAGGACACGGGACCCCTGCCGGCCCCCTCACCACCCCCGCTCACCCCGGGCACCGCCGTCCCGGGCACCGGCCGGCCGGCGCTGACCCCGTCCCGCTGATCTCCGTCCCGCCCGCCCCGCCCCGGGTACGGAGCCCCCGGCCGGCAGGGCCCGCGCCCACCCCCGCACCGGCCCGCCCGCCCCGTCCCCCGGCGGACGCCACCGACCGCGGCACCCGGGTGAACACCCGTGCCCCGCACGGCACGAGCCACCCCGCCGGCCCCGCCCGCGGCCCCGCCGTGAGCCCGGTCCGGAGCCCGGCGACGGCGTCGGAGCGGCGTGTCGGTCCATTGCGGTGATTTCCCTTTCCCGCCGGTATGAGGGGATGACCGGCTGGTTACCGAGAGCACCATGAGCTCTACGCGACGACTTCCGCCCCTCCGATCCCTGGCCGTGATCTGCGCCATGGGCGGTTCCCTCCTGCTGGCGACCGCCTGCAGCAGCGCCGACACCACCCGTTCGAGCGTCGCCGAGGCGGCGCCGACCGGATCGCCCTCCACCCCCGCCACCGACACCGGCACCGCCTCTCCGACGGGCACGGCGTCGTCCTCGCCCGGCGGGGACCGGGCCGAGCGCAAGGCGCTGATCCCGATGGCGAAGATCACCTGGGACAAGGCGGCCGACACCGCCATGAAGGAGGTGCCCCAGAGCAAGCTGGTCGACCTCGAACTACAGCGGACCTCGAAGGACGCCACGTCGGCGACGGGCTCCCCGAGCCCCAGCACCCCGAACCCGGCCCCCAGCGTGGGCGCACCCGAGTGGGAGGCCAAGGTCGCGGCCCCCGACGGCACCGTGCACCGGATCGACATCGACGCGGTCAGCGGCAAGGTCTTCCGCACCCAGGTCGAGCCGGACCAGAGCGCCGCGGACAAGCGGGACATGGCCGACCGGCTGGACAAGGCGAGCCAGACCCCGCAGCAGGCCGTGAAGGCCGCCACCGACAAGACCAAGGGCACCGTCACCGGGCTCGCCCTCGACGAGAACGACAACCAGCAGCTCCAGTGGGCCGTGGACGTCGTCAACACCGACACCTGGGACAAGACGACCGTCGACGTGGACGCCACCAACGGCAAGGTCCTCGGCGAGAAGGTCGACGACGACTGACCTCTTCGCGAGCGGCACGGCGGTCGGGCACCGGGACCGCCACGCGGGAGCACACGCACCACGACGGGAGCGGCGGGCCGGGCGGCCCACCGCTCCCGTCGCGTTCACCCGTACGCGGGCGTCAGGCCGCCGGTTCGACGGCCGCCGCTTCGAGGGCCTCCGGCTCGGCCCTGCGGCTCGGCAGGGTCAGCACGGCGAGGAAGCCGAAGACCGCGACCGCGGCGAAGAAGTAGAAGCCCCACGGGTGGCCGATCCCCGACGCCACCAGGGCACCGGTGATGGACGGGCCGACGATCGAACCGAGCCGCCCGATGCCCGAGGCGGAGCCGAGCGCGGTGCCGCGCACGGCGGCCGGGTAGAAGTTGGTCACGTAGGCGTAGACCAGGACCTGCGCGGAGAAGACGAACACCCCGGTGAGGAAGACCACGGTGTTGAGGAGCAGGTCGCTGTCCATCTTCACGCTCAGACACGCCAGCATGACGACCGAGACCGCGAACCAGCCCATGGTGGTGCCCTTGATGCCCCGCCGGTCGGCGACCCAGCCGCCGAGGACCAGGCCGAGGACGCCGCCGACGTTGAGCACGAGGAGCTGCGTGACGGCGGTGGGCACCGGGTAACCGGCGTCGTTCATCAGCTTGGGCAGCCAGGTGTTGAGGCCGTAGACCAGCAGCAGACCCATGAACGAGGCGACCCAGACGCCGACGCACGCGCGCAGGTAGGCCGGCTTGAGCAGTTCGCCGAACGGCACCCGTTCGGTGCCCTCCTTCTGCGCCTTGACGAACGCCTCGGACTCCGGCAGGCGGAACCACTGGATGACGGCGACGCCGAGGCCCACCACGCCGAGCAGGTAGAACAGGATCTCCCAGTCGTCGGTGACCTGGAGCGCGAGCAGCGAGGTGATCACCGCGCCGGTGTGGTAGCCGGTCATGGTGAGCGTGCTGGCCCGCGCCCGGCGGCCGGCCGGCATGTGCTCGGCCATCATCGTCAGCGAGACCGGCATGCAGGCGCCCAGGCCCAGACCGGCGATGAGCCGGAGCAGGGCGAACATGGCGACGGAGTTCGCCAGCGGCACCACGAGGGTGAAGACGGAGAACAGCACGACCGAGCCGATGAGCAGCGCGCGCCGGCCCAGCCGGTCGGCGAGCGGGCCGACGCAGACCGCGCCGATCGCCACGCCGACCAGCGAGAGCGTGGCGATGGTCGTCGCGTCGGCCGCGGTCATGCCGAGGTGCCGGGTCTTGAGCAGGGTGGGGATGATCGCGCCGAGGACGACGAGGTCGTAGCCCTCCAGCATGACGGTGATCCAGCACAGGACCACCGTCCAGGTGCCGCTCGTGCCGCGGGAGCCGCGCGTGGACGAGTCGGATGTGGTGGCGGAAGCCATGGTGACGTTCCCCCCAGTCGGGTGGGTGAGCGGAGCGGGGACGGGGACGGGCGGGCCGGTCAGAAGGGGTAGTCGGCGATGTCGGGGCGGACGGTGACCCACTGGGTCTCGGTGAACGCCTCGACGTTGGCCGCCGCGCCCCCGAACCGGGAGCCCGTGCCGGACGCCTTGACCCCGCCGAAGGGGGCGTTGGGCTCGTCGGCGACGGTCTGCTCGTTGATGTGCACCTTGCCGGACTCGATGCGGTCGGCGAGCTTCATCGCCGTGCCCACGTCGCCGAGGATGCCGACGGAGAGCCCGTACTCGCAGTCGTCGACGATCCGCGCCGCCTCCTCCAGCGTGGCGAAGGAGATGACCGGCGCCACCGGGCCGAAGATCTCCTCGCGCCAGGCCGGCATCTCCGTGGTCAGCCCGGTCAGCACCGTGGCCCGGTAGCAGGCGCCGTCGATCTCGCCGCCCGCGGCGAGCTTCGCGCCGGCCGCGACGCTCCGGGTGACGATGCCGTGCACACGCTCCAGTTGGCGCCGGTCGATGATCGGGCCGAGCGCCACCTCCTCGCGGGCCGGGTCGCCGACCGGCAGGGCCTTCGCCTTCGCGGCGAGGGCCGCCGTGTACTCCTCGACCAGCGACTCGTGCACGATGTGCCGGCCGGTCGTCATGCAGATCTGCCCCTGGTGCAGGTACGAGCCGAACGCGCCCGCCGACGCCGCCTTCGCCACGTCCGCGCCCGGCAGCACCACCAGCGCGTTGTTGCCGCCCAGTTCGAGGTGGGCCCGCTTGAGCAGCCGCCCGGCCCGCTCGCCGATCGCCCGGCCGACCGGCGTGGAGCCGGTGAAGGAGACGACCCGCACCTCGGGCGCGTCGACGACCGCCTGGCCGACCGAGCCGTCGCCCGGCAGCAGGTGCAGCAGGCCCTCCGGCAGCCCCGCCTCCTCGAAGATCCGGGCGATGACGACGCCGCCGCTCACCGTGGTGCGCGGGTCCGGCTTGAGGAGCACCGCGTTGCCGAGGGCGAGCGCCGGGGCGACCGAGCGCAGACCGAGGATGAGCGGGAAGTTGAAGGGCGCGATGACGCTGACGACCCCGGCCGGACGGCGCCGCGCCAGCGACCAGCGGGCGTCCTCGGAGGTGAGCACCTCGCCCTGCGGATGCGTCGGCAGGCCCGCGCACTCGAAGCACTCGCCGACGGCGAGCCCCACCTCGAAGCCGGCCTTGGACCGGACCGAGCCGGCCTCGCGCACCAGCCACTCCTCCACCTCGGCGGCGTGCTCGGTGAAGAGCTCACCCGCCCGGCGCAGTACGGCGGCCCGCCGCTGGGGCGGGGTCGCCGCCCAGGCCCGCTGGGCCTCGGCGGCGCGGGCCGCGGCACGGGCCACGTCCTCGGTGCCGGCCGCGCCCACCGTGCCGAGCCGGTCACCGGTGGCCGGCTCCACGACCGGGTGTCCGGTGGCCGACTCCCGCCAGCCGTCGCTGAAGAACCGGCCGCCCCAGACGCCGCTGTCCAGGAAAGTCATCGTGTTCCCTCTCTTCTTCCGTCGTCGCTCTTCGTCGCTCTGCTTCGGGTGCTCGTGCGGTGCTCGTGGGGTGCTCGCCGCACCCCGTCCCTCAGGAGGGGGTGGTCAGCGCCGTGTCCACCTGGATCAGCCGGGGCCCGTCGGCCGGCTCGGCGAGGAGGGCGCGCAGTTCCCCGGCGTCGCCGGCCTGCCGGGCGGGCACCCCGTAGCCCTCCGCGATCCGGGTGAAGTCCAGCCCGGGGATGTCGAGTCCGGGGGCGTCCGGCACGCCGAGCAGCCCGCCGAACCAGCGCAGCGCCCCGTACGTGCCGTTGCGCAGCAGCACGATGGTCAGCGGCACCCGGTGCTGCGCCGCCGTCCACAGGGCCGTGATGCCGTAGTTGGCCGAACCGTCCCCGATCACGCCGACGACCGGGCGGCCGGGGGAGCCCATCGCCACGCCGACCGCGCCGGGCAGGCCGAAGCCGAGCCCGCCCGCCGCCGGGAAGTAGTACGAGCCCGGACGGCGCAGGTCCATCTGCCGCCACCACGCGGCACTGGTCGAGGTCGACTCGACCACGTACGCGGTGTCGTCGGGGAGTTCGTCGCGCAGCGCGGCGAAGACCTCCTCCGGGTGGGTCTCGGCGCCCTCTGCGGTGGGCGGTCCGGGCACCGGGCGGAAGTCGCCGGCCGGGGAGGCGGGCGCGTCGAGGGTCTTCAGGAGCAGGTCGACGACCGCGCCCGGGTCGGCGACCAGCGCCTCGCCCATCGGCGCCCGCGCCGCCGCGGCGGCGTCCTCGGTGACCTGGATCAGCCGCGTGCCCTCGGGCAGGTACCGGCCGGGCAGGTACTCGTGGTAGCGGAAGACCGGCGCCCCCAGCACCAGCACCAGGTCGTGGCCCTCGAACGCCTCGGAGACCGGCGCGATCCCGGCCGGCAGCACCCCGCGGAAGAGCGGGTGCCGGTTGGGGAAGGGCAGCCGGAACTGCGAGGGCGCCGCCCACACCGGCCCGCCGAGCCGCTCCGCGAGCCGTACGGCGTCGTCGAAGAGACCGTCCGCGTCGATGTCCCCGCCGAGCACCAGCGCGGGACGCCGGGCGGCGGCGACCCGCTCGGCGAGCCGGCGGCCCTGCTCCGCGCCGGGCGCCGCACCCCGCCCCACCTCCCGGTCGAGGACGGCCAGGCTGTTGTCGCCGGCCTCCGCCTCCCAGTCGTCGTAGGGGACGGAGAGGTACGTCGGCCGCCGCTGGAGCCGCGCCTCGAAGACGGCCTGGGCCAGCGCCCGCGGCACGTCCTCGGCGCAGGCCGGCTCACCGGCCCAGCCGACCAGCGGCTTCATCAGGGACGGGGCGTCGACGCTGGCCAGGTTGGCCTCCGGACCGATGGCCGGACGCACCTGCTGCCCGGCCACGATCACCAGCGGGGTGCGGGAGGCCACGGCGTTGGTGAGGGCGCCCATCGCGTTGCCGGAACCGGAGGCGGCGTGCAGGTTCACCAGCGCCGGCCGGCCGGTCGCCTGGGCGTACCCGTCGGCCATGCCCAGGACGGCGCCCTCGTGCAGACCGAGGACGTACCGGAAGCCGTCGGGGAGGTCGGCGAGGAAGGGCAGCTCGTTGGAGCCGGGGTTGCCGAACACGGTGGTGAGCCCCTGGCGCTCCAGGAATTCGTGGGAGACACGACGCACGGATGGCACAGACGTTCCTTTCGCAGTGACGTCCGACACGTTAGGGACCCCGCGACATGGGCACCAATAGATGTTTCGGCGCCGCGATATAGAGTCCGTCGATATGGCCTCCTTCGACCTCAACCTCGCCCGCGTCTTCGTCCTGCTCTACGAATCCGGCAGCGTCACGGCCACCGCGGAGGCGCTCCACGTCACCCAGCCCACGGTCAGCTACAGCCTGGGCAAGCTGCGCCGGCACTTCGACGACGAGCTGTTCCGGCGCACCGGGCGCGGTCTGACGCCGACGGCGGGCGCCCGGCGGCTGTACGAACCGCTCCAGCGGGCCCTGGCGGAGATCGACGGCACGATCCGGCAGGCGGACGACTTCGACCCGGAGACGATGCCGGGCCGTTTCACCATCGCCATGTCGGACCTCGGCGAGGCCACGCTGCTGCCGAGGCTCCTCGCGGCGGCCCGGGAGCGCGCCCCGCGCGTCTCCTTCACCGTCCGGCCCTTCGACGTGGAGGACGCGGAGAGTCACCTGCGGCGCGGGGACCTCGACGCGTTCGTGGCGACGCCGGTGCTGAACTCGCACCGGACCGTGCGCATCCCGCTCTTCCAGGAGCGGTACGTGGGCATGGTCGCCTCCGACCACCCGCGCGTGCGGGGGGAGACGGTGACACTGGCGGAGCTGGCGGCCGAGCACCACGCGACGGTGTTCGGGCCGAGCGGGCACCTCGCGCCGCGGGGTGCGCTGGCCGCGCTCGGACTGCTCGACCGGGTGGTGGTGGAGGCCACCCGCTTCTCGATGCTGCCGTACCTGCTGGAGCAGACCGACCTGATCGCGATCGTCCCGGAGTACGTGGGGGAGGTCTTCACCGCCTCCCACCACGTACGCCTGGTCAGGCTGCCCTTCGAGACCGAGCTGATCGAGGTGGCGCTCTACGCGCGGCACGAGTCCTCGCGCAGCCCGGCGCAGCGCTGGCTCGTGCGGTTCATGTCGGACGTGCTGGGCGAGCAGGTCAGCCCCGCCCAGCTTCCGCCGTACGCCGTGCGGTGACCGGGCCCGGCGCACGGGGGCGTCAGACCTTGCGGGCCACGCCCCCGAACATGGCGACCTCGGCGGGCGGTTCGCCGCCGGCCCCCACCTCGTCGGGGCGCCAGCGGTTGCAGGAGACGACGCCGGGCGGCAGCAGCTCCATCCCGTCGAAGAAGCGGGCGACGGCCCCGGGGGTGCGCTGGGTCAGCCTCGGGGTGCCGTTCTCGTTCCAGAAGGCCACCGCCGCGTCGACGTCGGGCATGTCCGGCCGGGTGATGGTGTGCGACAGCACGAGGTGGCTGCCGGCCGGGAGCGCGTCGACCAGCCGGCGCACGATGCCGTACGCCTCCTCGTCCTCCTCGACGAAGATGACCACGCCGAGCAGCACCAGCGCCACTGGCCGCGTCAGGTCCAGGGTCCGCGCGGCCTGCCCGAGGATGGCGTCGACGTCGCGCAGGTCCTCGTCGAGGTACGCGGTGCGCCCCTCCGGCGCGCTGGTCAGCAGCGCCTCCGCGTGGGCGAGGACGATCGGGTCGTTGTCGACGTAGACGACCCGGGACTCGGGGGCGAGGCGCTGGGCCACCTCGTGGGTGTTGTCCGCGGTGGGCAGCCCGGTGCCGATGTCGAGGAACTGCCGCACCCCGTGCTCGGCGACCAGATGGCGCACCGCGCGGCCGAGGAACTTCCGGTCGGCGAGGGCGTACTCCCCGATCCCGGGGTGCAGGGCCCGGATGCGGTCCCCGGCCTCCTGGTCGACCGCGTAGTTGTCCTTGCCTCCCAGCCAGTAGTTCCAGATCCGGGCCGTGTGCGGCCGGTCCGTCCTGATCCTGCGAGGTGCCTCGGTCCTGGCGGACGACTCGGCCATCTGCTGGTCCCTCCCGATTCCCCTGGTGATCACGCAAGCACCAACGTACTAAGGGCAGTTGAAGAGCGCACCCATCTTGACGCACCCGGTCGGCGCGACGGGGACGCGCCGCCGTCGGGGAACCGGCCGGGCCGCGCCGTCCGCCCGGCCCGCCCCCCACCGCCTCCGATCCACCCCACCGCACCCGCCCCCACCGCCTCCGTTCCACCCCGACGCCCCGCCCGAGGTCGGCGCCCGCGCTCGGCCGGGGGAAGATGGGACGGCGAGCGAATGCATGACCGAAGCGGAGGAGTGGGCGCATGCTGCACGACCGAGCCGGACGGCCGGCCGGCCCCGAGGACCTGACCGACGTGGCCCGGCTGGTGACGGCGTACTACGCCCTGCACCCGGACCCGGCCGAGCCCGGCCAGCGGGTGGCGTTCGGCACGTCCGGGCACCGCGGGTCGTCGTCGGCGACGGCCTTCAACGAGGACCACATCGCCGCCACCAGCCAGGCCATCTGCGAGTACCGGGCCGCCCAGGGCACCGACGGCCCGCTGTTCCTCGGCGCCGACACCCACGCCCTGTCCGAGCCGGCGAGGATCACCGCGCTGGAGGTGTTCGCGGCCAACGGCGTGACCGTCCTCATCGACGCCGAGGACGGCTACACGCCCACCCCGGCCGTCTCCCACGCCATCCTCACCCACAACCGGGGCCGCACCACCGGCCTCGCCGACGGCGTGGTCGTCACCCCCTCGCACAACCCGCCCACCGACGGTGGCTTCAAGTACAACCCGCCCCACGGCGGCCCCGCCGGCTCCGACGCCACCTCCTGGGTCCAGGACCGCGCCAACGAGATCATCGCGGCCGGCCTCGGGGACGTCCGGCGCGTGACGTACGCCAGGGCGCTGGCCGCCCCCGGCACCGGCCGGTACGACTTCCTCGGCACCTACGTCGCCGACCTGCCGAACGTCGTCGACCTGGACGCCGTCCGCTCCGCCGGTGTGCGCATCGGCGCCGACCCGCTCGGCGGCGCCTCCGTCGCCTACTGGGGCCGCATCGCCGAGCAGCACCGCCTCGACCTGACCGTGGTCAACCCGCTGACCGACCCGACCTGGCGGTTCATGACCCTGGACTGGGACGGCAAGATCCGCATGGACTGCTCCTCGCCGTACGCGATGGCGTCCCTGATCGAACGGCGCGACCGCTTCACCATCGCCACCGGCAACGACGCGGACGCCGACCGGCACGGCATCGTCACCCCCGACGCGGGCCTGATGAACCCCAACCACTACCTCGCCGCCGCCATCGCCTACCTGTACGCGCACCGCCCGGAGTGGCCCGCCGACGCGGGCGTCGGCAAGACGCTGGTCTCCTCCGGCATGATCGACCGGGTCGCCGCCGACCTGGGCCGCCCCCTGGTCGAGGTGCCCGTCGGCTTCAAGTGGTTCGTGGACGGGCTGGTCGACGGCACCCTCGGCTTCGGCGGCGAGGAGTCGGCCGGCGCGTCCTTCCTGCGCCGGGACGGCTCGGTGTGGACCACCGACAAGGACGGCATCATCCTGGCCCTGCTCGCCTCGGAGATCACCGCAGTCACCGGCGCCACCCCCTCCGAGCACTACCGCACGCTCACCGGCCGCTTCGGCGAGCCCGCCTACGCCCGGATCGACGCCCCCGCCACCCGCGAGGAGAAGGCCCGCCTCGCCAGGCTCTCCCCGGCGCAGGTCACCGCCGACACCCTCGCCGGGGAGCCGGTCACCGGCGTCCTCACCGAGGCCCCGGGCAACGGCGCGCCCATCGGCGGCATCAAGGTCACCACCCGGAACGCCTGGTTCGCGGCCCGGCCCTCCGGCACCGAGGACGTGTACAAGATCTACGGCGAGTCGTTCCGGGGCCCGGAGCACCTGGGGCAGGTCCAGGAGGAGGCCAAGGCCGTCGTCCTCGCCGCCCTCGGCGGCTGACCCGCCCGCACCACCGGGCCGCGCCCCCGCCGTCCGGCCGCGTACGCCGCCGGACCGGGGGAGCGGCCCGCCCGGGGCCTGGTGCGGGGCACGTGACACCGGGCGGCCGATGTCCGTTGCTTTCCCCGTTTCGGGGTAGACGGGCAGGCGTAACGGTCAAGGCTCAGGAAGAGGGCGGATCGGATGGACGGGGCTGCCCGGAACACGGACCAGCTACGGAAAGCGCTGGTCAGGATGTCGGCGGAGTACGAGGGCGGTCCCGGTGACATCGCCCGGGGCCGCGAGCTGGCCCGCCGCTTCCTGGACCGGCTGCGCGCCGCGCAAGGGCTCGTGGTCTCCGACCGGGCGAGGGACCTCGTCCAGTTGGTGGTCAGCGAACTGCTGACGAACGCCTGCAAGTACGCCCCCGGCCCGTCCCTGGTCGACCTGGAGCTGGCCGAGGACCGGGTGGAGGTCACCGTGTGGGACAGCGCCCCGGTACTGCCGGTCCCGGAGGCCCCCGACCCGGGCCGGGTGGGCCGGCACGGGCTGGAGATCGTGATGGCCGTCTGCCAGAGCTTCGAGGTGCACAAGGAGCCGGTCGGCAAACGCACCCGCGCCGCCGTCCCCCTCACCGACGAAACGTCCCTCCGCCCGGTCCGCCTCACCTCCTGATCCGGTACACCACGCTCCGGCGCAGCGGCCCCTCGGGCACGCCCGGGTCGTCGAAGTCCTCGGCCGGATCGTGGACCATGCCCAGGCGGCCCATCACCGCCCGCGACCGGGCGTTCCCGGCGGCCGTCACGGCGAGGATCTCAGGAAGCCCCAGCTCACCGAAGCCGTGCGCCAGCACGGCCCGTCCCGCCTCGGTGGCGTACCCGTGGCCCCAGGCCGCGCGGGCCAGCCGCCAGCCGGCCTCCACACCGGTGAACGGCATGCCGGCGTCCACCGGATCGAGCCCGGCGAACCCGATGAACTCGCCGGTGGCCACCGTCTCCACCGCCCACCAGCCCCAGCCGCGCCGGTCGAGACCGGCCTGGAAGAAGGCCGCCGACGCGTCGCTGCGCGCCCGGTCGAGCACGTCGGGGAAGTACGCGCGGACCTCCGGGTCGGCGTTCAGCTCCGCCCACGGCTCCAGGTCGGATTCCCGCCATCCGCGGAGCAGCAGGCGAGCGGTGCGCAGTTCCGTCATGCCCGGAACGTAGCGGGGCCGCCCTCCGCCGGGCGACCGGATATCCCCGCGGCGCCGCGGGCCCGGGAGCGGGGAGGCCCGCCGGGCGGTGGCCGGGGCCCGGCCCCTCAGCCCCGGACGTCGTCCCCGTCGACCACCTCGGCGTCCTTCGGCGGGCGGATGTCCAAGGAGGCGTCGAAGTCGCCGAAGGTGGTGGTGGTGTCGTACACGTCGTCCCGGTAGACCACCTTCAGCACGTACGGCGTGCCCTCGGTGGCGACGGAGAAGACGTACGTCCCCGCGCCCGGCTCCCCGTCCACGACGTGCAGCTCGCGGGCGGCCCGGCCGCCCACGCGGGTGGTCTCGCCCTTGGTCACCGTGCCGAAGGAGCGGAACTCGCGGGGACAGTCGCCCAGACCCTCGGCGGCGGACGCCTCGGTCACCGGCGTGCGGACCCACAGCCGCTGCTCGGCCGTGGCGGAGCCGTCCTTCTTCCACCGCTGGAGGTAGGCACGGTCGGGCCGCACGTAGTCCGTCTCGCCGATCCGGATCTGTTCCAGCCGGCCGCCCTGGGACCACGTGATCGTGGTGACGCACCGGCCGGAGAGGTCGGTCACCTGGCGGCTGGTGATGGTGCCGCCCCGCTCCGTGGTGGTCGTGTACTCGATCCGTACGGAGTCCAGCCGGCGCATCGCGGCGTTGGCCCGGTCGAGCAGGTCCCGCGCCGACGGGTCCCGCGCCGGGTCGCCGGACCCGCAGCCCGTCACCGCCGCCGTCGCCAGAAGACACGCCCCTACGGTCGTCGCTGTGCCGGTGGCCCGCACGATCCTCCCATCCGCCGAGGTCAGCGCAGCAGCCTACCAAGCGCCCCCGCCGCCCCCGGGGGCCGGGCGGCCCGGCGGTGGGGTGACGGACCGGACCCGTCCGGCGGCGTGCTGGTGCGCGGCCCGTACGGGTGCGGTCGACTGCTGGGGGACGCCGCCGCGGCGTCCCCACCCACTCCCGCCGGCCCGCCCCTCGGGACCGGGCCCCCTGACCGACGGAGGGCCCATGCCCACCTGCACCACCCGCGACGGCGTCGACCTCTTCTACCAGGACTGGGGGAGCGGCCGGCCGGTCGTCTTCATCCACGGCTGGCCGCTGAACGGCGACGCCTGGCAGGACCAGCTCAAGGCGGTCGCCGACGCCGGCCACCGCGGCATCGCCCACGACCGCCGCGGCCACGGCCGCTCCACCCCCGTCCACGACGGCTACGACTTCGACACCTTCGCCGACGACCTCGACGACCTGATCACCGGCCTCGACCTGCGGGACGTCACCCTCGTCGGGCACTCCATGGGCGGCGGCGAACTCGCCCGCTACATCGGCCGCCACGGCACCGGACGCGTCCGCTCCGCGGTGCTCCTCTCCGCGATCACCCCGCTGATGCTGCGCGGCCCGGACAACGCCGAGGGCGTCCCGCAGCAGGCGTTCGACGACATCAAGGCCGGCATCCTCACCGAGCGCTCCCAGTACTGGAAGGACCTCTCGGCCGACTTCTTCTCCGCCGGCGACACCGGCGCCGCCTCCGACGGGAAGGGCCCGACCCAGGGCAACCGGGACGCCTTCTGGTACATGGCGATGTCCCAGACCCTCGAAGGCGCCGTCCGCTGCGTCGACGCCTTCGCCGCCACGGACTTCCACGCCGACCTGGCACGCTTCGACGTCCCCACCCTCGTCGTGCACGGCGACGACGACCGGATCGTGCCCCTCGACGCGACCGGCCGCAAGGCCGCCCGCCTGGTCCCCGACGCCGAGCTGAAGGTCTACGAGAAGGCGTCCCACGGCCTGGCGATGGTCCCCGGCGACAAGGAGAGGTTCACCGCGGACCTCCTGGAATTCCTTCGCCGGTGAGCCATCGGGACACCTTCCGCCCACCCGGCGGGGGGTGTTCACCCGCCTGAGCGCCTTGAGTGGTGCGAGGGCCACGCCTGACTGACGGTGATTCACGTCGAGCCCCGGGTTTTCCCAAGCTGACGAAGCACCAGCTACCCGCGCCCGACGGAAGGAACCCACGATGCGCTCAGCTCGCACGCTCCTGGCCACGGCCGCCGCCGCCGGCGTCCTCGCCTTCGGCGCCCCCGGCGCCCACGCCGCCGCCGGGGGCGACTGGAACAACGACGACTCTTCCTACAGCAAGGAGCACGACAGCGGAAACAGGCACGACCAGCCGCGCGGCGGCATGCACACCGGCGGCGGCGCGCTGAGCGCGGTCTCCGCCGACGGCGGCTGGGACGGCGGCGGCGAGAGCGGCGGCAAGTCCTGGAGCGGCGGCGGCGACCGGGAGCAGCCGCGCGGCGGCATGCACACGGGCGGCGGCGGCCTCGCCCAGCCGGGAACGACCGCGGGCGGACTCGCCGTGCTGGCCGTCGCCGGCGCCGGACTGTACGCCCTGCGCCGCAGGAAGACGTCGAACGGAACGGCCTGAGCCGTGCCGGGCGCGATAGCGGCCGGGCCGTCACCCGCACCCCGCGGGGCGGCCCGGCTCGCCCGCGCCACACCCCCGTCCGACCACTGCCGCGCCACCCCCCGTCCGACCCGCTGCCGCGCACCCCCGAGGTGGTCCCCGATGCCCGTCCCCCCGTCCGCCCCCCTTGGCCAGGCACCGCCCGGCCAGGGCTCCCGCGGCGGCACGACCGTGCTGTGCGCCGTGGTGCTGCTGCTCCTCGCGGTCAACCTGCTCGGCGGCAAAGGCACGTCGGCCGACTCCACGCCGCCGCCCGCCCCCGCACGCGCCGGAGCCTCCGCCGCCCCCTCCGCCACCTCCGCCATCTCGTCGGCCGGCACGGCCGACGGCACGGACGGCGCCCTGCCCCGCTCCGCGCCGGTGCGCCTGCGCATCCCGGGCATCTCCGTCGACGCCCCCTTCACCGGCCTCGCCCTCGCCGCCGACGGCCGGCTCCAGCCCCCGCCCCCCGACGACACCAACCTCGTCGGCTGGTACGCCAAGGGCGTCTCGCCCGGCGAGAAGGGCACCGCGATCATCGCCGGACACGTGGACACCATCCGCTCCGCGGCCGTCTTCGCCCGGCTCGACCAACTGGAGGAGGGCGACAGGTTCCAGGTGGAACGGGCCGACGGACGTACCGCCTCCTTCGTCGTGGACAGCCTGGAGACCTTCGAGAAGAGCGACTTCCCCAGCGAGCGCGTCTACGACCCCGCCGACCGCCCCGAGGTACGCCTCATCACCTGCGCCGGCTCCTACGACCGCACGGCCAGGGACTACACCGACAACCTGGTGGTCTTCGCGCACCTGGCCTGACCCGCCCGGCGGCACCGCCCCTTCCGGCCGGTCACCCGCCCAACGCACACGGGTCGCGGGCCCGCGGGGGCGGGCACAGGATCGAGACACGCCGGCGTCGCATCACCGGCGGGCGACGCTCAGTACCACCCCCGCGAAGGAGATGGGCGCACCATGACCACCACGTCCCCCACCGCCTCACAACCCCCGACGCGGCAGGTGCCGCACCGCGTCTCCCAGTCCGTGTTCGACGGCTCCCGGCTCCGCGTCGTCCTGCTCCTCGACGTCAACGACGGGGCCCAGCAGCAGTTCCTCGATACGTACGAGCAACTGCGCAGCCACGTCGAGTCCGTCCCCGGGCACCTCAGCGAACAGCTCTGCCAGTCCATCGAGAACCCCTCCCAGTGGCTCATCACCAGCGAATGGGAGAGCGCCCCGCCCTTCCTGGACTGGGTGAGCAGCGAAGAGCACGTACGGATGGTCAAACCGCTGCACCGCTGCGTCCGGGACACCAGATCGCTGCGCTTCCACGTCGTCCGCGAGACCGGCGCCCCCGTGGCCGAGGCAGAGCCCGGCCGCGCCGGACTCCAGACCGCGCCCCGGGTCGGCGACGGCGTCATCCGGCACGCCCTGACCTTCACCGTCCGGCCCGGCAGCGAGGCCACGGTCGCCGGCATCCTCGCCGACTACGCCTCGCCCGAGGCCCGCGTCGACGACTCCACCCGCCTCTGCCGCACCTCGCTCTTCCTGCACGGCAACCGCGTGGTGCGGGCCATCGAGGTCCGCGGCGACCTGCTCGCCGCCCTGCGCCACGTCGCCCAGCAGCCCGAGGTACGGGCGGTCGAGGAGGCCATCAACCCGTACCTGGAGCAGGACCGGGACCTCGCCGACCCCGAGTCCGCGCGGGTCTTCTACACCCGGGCCGCGCTGCCCGCCGTCCACCACGTCACCGCGGGGCGCGAGGACCCGGCGGCGCGGCGGCACGCCCTGTCCTACCCGGCCCGGCCCGGCCGCGGCACCCAACTGGCCCGGCTGCTGGCCGAACGCGACGAGGCCGCGGCGGACGACCCGGGCAGCCCGGTGGTGTGCAGCACGATCTTCCAGCGCGACGACATCGTCGTCCGGCTCATCGACGTGCGCGGCGGACTCGACGCCTGTGCCCCGGCCGTCGCCCTCGGCCTGCCGGACGCGGAGCGCACCGCCGAACTGACGGAACTCCTCGACGACCCCGACGGCCTGGGCACCGCCCTCCGTCAGGGCGAGCCCGCGCTCGCCGGCGCCCTCGCGCGGGCCCGTACGACGCTGGTCACCGACCGCCGCGCGGAAGGCGTCTGACACCCCGCCCGCACGGCACCGGCCCCGGACCACGCGCTCGGCGCGGTCCGGGGCCGGTGCCCTGGGGTCCCTCAGAGCCCCGCGGGCTTCTCGGGCACCGTGCAGTCGAAGGCGTGCAGATACGCGTTGACCGGCCGGATGTCGTCGATGACGAGGCCCGCCGCGGTCAGCCGGGCGACCATGCTGTCCGTGGTGTGCTTGGCCCCGCCGACGTTCAGCAGCAGCAGCAGGTCCATCGCGGTGCTGAACCGCATCGACGGCGAGTCGTCGACCAGGTTCTCGATCACCACGACTCGGGTGCCCGGACCGCCCGCCTCGACGACGTTGCGCAGCGCGCGGGCCGTGCTCTCGTCGTCCCACTCCAGGATGTTCTTGACCACGTAGACGTCGGCCCGGACCGGGATCGCGGTCCGGCAGTCGCCGGGCACGATGCGCACCCGGTCGGCGAGCGCGCCGCCCTCGCGCAGCCGCGGGTCCGCGTTCTCCACCACCCGCGGCAGGTCGAGCAGGGTGCCCCGCATCGACGGGTACTTCTCCAGCAGGCTCGCCACCACGTGGCCCTGGCCGCCGCCGATGTCCGCGACGGAGCCGCGCCCCGACAGGTCGAGGAAGGCCGCGACGTCCGCCGCCGACTGCCGGCTGGAGGTGGTCATCGCCTGGTTGAAGATCTCGGCCGACGCGGGCGCGTCCTCACCCAGGTAGGTGAAGAACTCCTTGCCGTACAGGTCCTCGACGACGTTGTGCCCGGTGCGCACCGCCTCGTCCAGTTTCGGCCAGGCGTCCCAGGTCCACGGCTCGGTGCACCACAGGGTGATGGCGCGCAGGCTGTGCGGGTCGTCCTCGCGCAGCAGCCGGGACATGTCGGTGTGGGCGAACGTCCCGTCCGGCTCCTCGGCGAAGACGCCGTAGCAGGTCAGGGCGCGCAGCAGTCGGCGCAGCGGCTGGGGTTCCGTCTTCACGGCCGCCGCGAGGTCCTCGACGGCCAGGGGGCGGTCGTCGAGGGCGTCGGCGACGCCGAGCCGGGCGGCGGCGCGCAGGGCGGCTGCACACGCCGCCCCGAACACGAGTTCCCTGAGCCGCATGGGCGGCTGCGGGGCGGTCTGAGCGGTCGTCATGTACCGCTGTCCTTCCGTTCTACGGTGCACGGGTGGTTGCGGGGGAGTCGGCGCGGCCGGGCTGTCGCCGCCGGTCAGCACAGGCCCGCGGGCTGGGAGGCCGCGCAGGAGTTGCCCTCGAAGGTGTTGACGGCGCCGGTCTCGGTGTCGACGAGGTCGGCGGGGGCGTTGCCGCGCAGGGTGTTGCGGTCGATCCGGTTCTGCTCGCTGGTGGCGCCGACGAGGCTCTTGAACAGGACGATGCCCCCCGAAAGCGGCGAGGCGCCGGCGTTGTCCGCGACCAGGTTCCGGGTGATCCGGGTCTTCTCGACGCCGGTCAGCACGATGCCGGAGCCCTGGAGGGCGGGCAGCCGCTCGGTCTTCGGGCAGGACTTGTTGTTCCCCACCACGCGGTTCCCGCCGACCAGCAGGTCACCGGTCCTGGGCGTGTTCTCGTCGCCGACGACGAAGACGCCGGCGCAGTTGCCGGTGAGGTGGTTGCCGGTGACGCTGAGGTTGCTCAGCCGGCGGACGGTGACGCCGATGCGGTTGCCCTCGGCCCGGTTGTGCGCGACCACGGTGCCCTGGGTGTCGGCGGCGCCCTCCTCGGCGGTGATGGTGTTGGCGAGGAAGAGCCCGGCGTCGCCGTTGTCGCGGAGGGTGTTGTCCCGCAGGACGCCGCGCACGGAACGCTGCTGGGCGATGCCCCACACGCCGTTCTTCTCCGCCGTCACGTCCCGGACGGTGAGCCGGTCGGTGCCCATGGCGAACACGCCGCTGCCGGTGAACCCGCTGACCGTCAGCGCGGCGACGGTGACGTCCCGCAGGGGGGTGTCCTTGGTGCCGGCCACGCAGATCCCGTTGCCGCGCTCGGAGCAGTTGTCGGGGGCCTTCTCGCCGCCCGGCCGGATCACCGTGTCCGGTCCGGAACCGCGCAGGGTGAGCCCGGGGGTGGTGACCTTGACGCTCTCGCGGTAGGTGCCGGACATGACGTGGACGGTGTCGCCGGGTCGGGCGGCGTCCACGGCCTTCTGGATCGACTGACCCGGGCGGACCACATGGGTGGCGTGGACGGCCTGGGAGGGAGCGGCACCGAGCCCCGTGCCGACCAGGGCGGCGGTGCACGCCAGGTACACAACGTGGCATTTCTTCATACCGCGCACGGTATGCCCGGCCTGTTCCGTCCCGGTGAGGATGCGCCATCCGACGGCGTGTCACCCACCGGCCCCCCTCCGACCACGCGAAACGCGTCCCGCCGACGGGCCGTTGCGCCGCCGGAGGGCACCCGCCCGGGTCACCGGCCGGGCCGGAACCTGCCCGCCCCGCACGACGACCCCGGCGGGCCGCGGCGTCGCGGGGGTGCGGGGACACGGTCAGCCGGCGCGCAGGGTACGCACCGGGAGCACCACCTGCGCCGACGTGGCGAGCGTCTGCTCGTCGTTGGCGAAGGCGGCCACCGCCTCGGCGTCCCCGGGCTCGCCGCCGGGCCAGGCACGGGTGGCGAAGATGAGGCAGGCGTACCCGCGGGCGTCGACCGCCGCGCGCCAGGCCGGCGGCGGCGCGAACTGGGTGCTGACCCCCGGCATGGTGAGGGAGGCGGCGCCGGGCACCACCAGCAGCCCCACCGGCAGGTCGGACAGGACGGTGGCGTCGAGGACGCCCTCGCCCACGGGGAGCCTGGCGAGGGCGAGCAACTGCCGGACGGCGGCGGCCGTGCCCTGCGGACCCTCGGGCCCGTCGCCGAGGGAGCAGGCGAGGAGGAAGGGGACGTCGCCGGCCGGGGTCTCCCGGCTCCAGGACATGAGGACGACGGTGCCCAGGTCGGCGGTGCGCAGGGGGCGGGAATCGGTTGAGATCGAGGTCACCGCGAAACCGTATCCGCGGCCCGGAAGCCGCCCCGGCCCCGTTCACCCGACCGGACGAACCCCGCGCTGGTCTTCACACGAACGAGGCCCGCGGAGCGCACGGCGTGCCCCTCGGGCGGTCGGCGGCCGATGGAGCGGACGCGAGCACCGCGGGTGTCTGTGCGCGGCTCCCGGTCTGGTGCGCAACTCCGGTGTGCCGGGGGAGGGTTGGGGAGGCCGGCCCGGCCCCGTCGCCCCCGGCGAGCCGGTGCTCCGATCGGTGAACCACGAATGAGGGCACCGATCGAACCGCCTCGCGCGGTAACCCTCTTCATATGATCCACAGACGACTCCTCGGGGTGACCCCGAGCCGCCCCGCCCCGCGCGTCACGCTGATCGCCCTGGCCGCCGCCGCGGCACTGGCCACGGCCGGGCCGGCGAACGCCGCCACCACGACCCGCGCGCCGGGCACCGACTGGGACGCCATCGCCGCCTGCGAGTCCAGCGGCAACTGGAAGGCCAACACCGGCAACGGCTACTACGGCGGCCTCCAGTTCGCCCACACCAGTTGGATCGCCGCCGGCGGCCTCGCCTACGCCCCCCGCGCCGACCTCGCCACCCGAGCCGAACAGATCGCCGTGGCCGAACGCCTGGCCCACCTCCAGGGCATGTCGGCCTGGGGCTGTGCCTGACGCACGGCGTGCCGACCCGAGCCGCCGAACGGCTCTTCCCGCCCCGACTCCTCCCCGCGTGTGCGGTGGCATCCCCGGGCCCTCCGCCGCGCGTCGCCCGGCCCCTCCCAGGTCATCCCACTCACCGCCCCTGAGTACGCGCACTCATTCGGTCCGTCGCCGGTGTGTCTATCGTCGGCCGTGTCGGTGGGGCGGGAGGGGGAGACATGCGGCGCTGGCTCGGGGGATGGGGTGTCCTGCTGGTGGGGGCGTTGGTGGCCGGGTGCGGGGTCTTCGGGACCGGGGACGACGAGCGGCGGGCGCGGGAGGTGGCCGAGGAGGTCCTCCCCGGGAAGCTGACGGTCATCGGGGCGCGGACCCTCGTCCCCGAGACCACCGGATCGGAGATCACCTTCTCGCTCGCCGACGACCCCGACGCGGCCGTCGTCCTCCGCGTCGACGCGGACAAGGACCGCTGCGACGGCGGCGGGACCTGCGCGGAGGCGTTGCGCAAGGCGGTCGAGCGGGGCCGGTCCCAGGGGGAGCACCTGCGGCTGATGCGGGAGGCGTTCGAGGAGTGCGGGCACCCCGTGCTCGCCGTGGACCAGGGGCTCTCCACGCCCTGGGTGGAGGCCGAACCGACCAACGGGAACCTGGACGAGGTGCTCGCGGAGATCGGCGCCTGCGTCGAACGCTGGACCACCGCCCGCGCCGCCCGGCCGGACGCCGAGAGCCCGCGGTGGGTGTCCGTCGCCTTCGCCGCCCCCGGCACGGCCGCCCGGCTGCCCTCCGCCGAGGAGGACCGGCCGACCCTGCTGCGGCTCACCCACCGGCCCCGGCTCGCCGCCCTCGCCGGCGTGCCGTACCACGTGGCCGCCTACCCGGTCGCGCCCGGCGCCGGTGGCGGGGCGGAGGCCGGGACGCCCACGCTGCGGCTGGTCGCGCCCTTCGAGCAGCGGGAGGCGTTCTCCCGGCAGATCGACGCGTCGGTCCTGCCCGAGCTGCGGCGCACCCACCCGGACGCGGTGACGACCGGCGGGGCCGGGATGGGCGTCTGGCGCCTCGAACCGGGGCGGATCGACCGGATGCGGGGCCACGTCCTCTTCTGCGCGCGTCCGCCCGCCGACGGAAAGCGCTGCCTCGGCGATCTCGCCGCCGTCGTCACCTCGGACACCGAGGGCCGTCACGCCTCCGTCCTGGACGTGCTCACGGACATCCGCGACGAGCGCGGTGTGCTCCGCCTCCCCCCGCCGTGAGCCCGCCCCCTCCCCGCAGCCGCCCCCTTCCCGCAGCCGCCCCCTCCCCGCAGCCGTCCCGTCCCCGCAGCCGCCCCCGCACCCGGCCGTCCCGGCGCCCCGTGCGGCGGGTGACGAGCCCCCCGCGCGTGGCTCGATCCGTGCGGTGCCGTGGCGTTCGCCACGTGCGCCGGCGGTGCGGGGACGGGGTGCGCGGACGGCCCTCGGCGGGGCCCGGAGACGACGCGCGGGCGCCGGGAGGAAGCGGACGGCCCGGCGCCGGGCGACCCGACACGGCTTCCGGGACAGTCCCGTCGGACGGGCCGTCACCTGCGACTTCGCGGGAGGGGCGGGCGGTTCACGGTGGGCCGTGGGGGAGTGGCATCGCCCTCACCACGAAGCGGAACCAGAGAGTCCGTCAGCATCACCGCACCGGGTGAGCAAAGTTGAACGGTAATCGTTCCCAACCGCTCCCAGCTTTACGCTTCTTGACGTAAATTTACCTGATCATGTGGTGATACGATCACCGCGTTTGCGGAGCGGACGGATGGGTGAAAAACGGCATCCCCGACTTCAGGGACGGCCCGGACAGCACCCCGGAACGGGCGTCCGCCGGGCCGCCCGCACGGAGCGGGAACTCGGCCGTCAGTCGCCTGAAGAGAGTCTTATGACGGAATACACAGCGAATCCATTGCTCTGGGTCCTCCTCGTCGCCTTCGTCGCCACCGCCGTGCTGGTCCACCGGCAGCGCAAGACGGCACGGGCCCTCCGGCAGGAGATCCAGAGCCTCACCAGCCACTACACAGAACTGGAGAACGATTACGGGAAGTCCGTGCGCGCGGCCCAGGAGCAGGCCGAGGACGAGACCAAGACCGTCCTGAAGTCCGCCATGCGCACCCTCCAGGGGCTCGCCGCCGAACAGCAGCTCGTGCTCTCCCGGCTGCAGTCCAAGTACGGGGACTCGGCCCTCCTCCAGGACCTCCTGGAGATCGACCACACCAACTCGCAGTTCGGACGGCGGGCCCAGTCCATCGCGGTGCTCTGCGACGGCTGGCTCGGCGGACGGCGCGACACCGCCTCGGTCTACGACGTGGTGCGCAGCGCCCAGGGCCGCATCCGGCACTTCCGCCGGGTGGAGATCCTCTCGCAGGTCGACTTCGGCATCACCAGCCGCGCGGTCGAACCCGTCGCCCTGGCCCTCGCGGAACTCTTCGACAACGCCACGAGCTACTCCAGCCCGGACACCGTCGTCGAGATCAACATCCGTACCGTGCCCAAGGGCATCTGCGTGGTCGTCGACGACGCCGGTGTCGGCATGAGCGACGAGGAGCGCGCCCGCGCCGACAAGCTGCTCGCCAGTGAGCGGGCCTCCGGCGTGGCCGGGCTCGGCAACCCGCCCCAGTTCGGCTTCGCCGTCATCGGGCTGCTGTGCGAGCGCTTCGGCTTCGAGGTGTCGGTGGACTCCTCCTCCCCGTACGGAGGCGTACGCGCGGTGGTCCTGCTGCCGCACGACCTGCTCACCGCCATGCCGGAGAAGCAGGCACCCGCCCCGGCCCCCCTGGCCGCGGCCCGCACCGCACCCGAGGGCGGCCCCGAGGCCGCGCTCGTCCCCGCCCGGACCGACGACGGCCTGCCCCGGCGGCGCCGCAAGCGGCCGATGGCGATCGTGCCCGGCAGCGCGCCGGCGCCGCGCTCGGCCGCCCGCAGCGACTCGGAACAGGCACAGGTCATGGGGGCCTTCCAGCGGGGCACGCAGTCCGGCCGGACCGGCCGGCCCGAGGAGGCGGAGCGGACGAGCAGTAACCCTGGTGCAAGCAGCGAAGGACATGGAGTCTCGTGAACGACGATCTGTCATGGATGCTCGACAGTGCCCTGGAGATTCCCGGGGCTCTGCACGCGGTCCTGATATCCGCCGACGGTCTGCTGATGGCCCGGACGAAGGACTTCGACAAGGACGACGCCGACCGGGTCGCCGCCGCCATGAGCGGGGTGCAGTCGCTCAGCCGCACGCTGGGCTTCTTCTGTGAGGACCCCCACCACGCCTGGCGGCAGACCCTGGTCGAGTTCGACGGCGGCTGGGTCTTCCTGATCTCCGCCGGCGAGGGCGCCTACCTCGGCGTCTCCGCCTCCCCGGACGTGGACATGGCGGACATCACCTTCCGGATGCAGCAGCTCGTCGGCCAGCTCGGCAAGCGGCTGACCACACCGCCGCGCGAGAATCTCGGCGCCCGCTCATGACGGGCCACGACGGCTGGCTGCCGGAATCCGCTGAATTAGTACGTCCGTACGTCATCACCAGGGGCCGCGGGCTGCCCGACGACGAGCAGCTCTCGCTCATTACCCTGGTCACGGCGTCCGCCGACCACGCGCAGCGGCCGACCCGGTTGTCCCCCGAAGAGCAGAACATGCTGGAACTCTGCTCCGCCGGCTACCTCTCGGTGGCCGAGATCGCCGGGCACGCCCGGCTGCCCCTCGGCGTGGTGCGCATCCTGCTGGCCTCCCTCAAGGAGGGCGGCTACCTGGTCACCCGCCCGCCGGTGGCCCGCGCGCGCCTCGCCGACAAGGAGATCCTGGAGGAGGTGCTCAATGGTCTCCGCGCCAAATTTGGATGAGCATGACTACGTTCGCGGCGGGGAGACCCAGACCGCGGTCAAGATCCTCGTCGTCGGCCACTTCGCGGTGGGCAAGACCACGCTCATCGGCTCCATCTCGGAGATCGAGCCGCTGTCCACCGAGGAGACGATGACGCAGGCCGCCGAGGAGGTCGACGACCTCAAGGGGGTCCAGGGCAAGACCACCACCACGGTCGCCATGGACTTCGGCCGGCTGACCATCAGCGACCGCGTCGTGCTCTACCTCTTCGGCACCCCCGGACAGCAGCGCTTCGTGCAGATGTGGGAGGACATGGCCCGCGGCGCGCTCGGCGCCCTGATCCTGGTCGACCCGGAACGGCTGGCCGACTCCTTCCCCGTGATCGACCTGATCGAACACTACGGGCTCGACTACGCCATCGCCGTCAACCACTTCGACGGCGCTCCGCTGCGCGACGAGGCGGCGCTGCGCGAGGCGCTGGACCTGCTCGACGACACCCCGGTCGTCACCTGCGACGCGCGGGACGAGAAGTCGTCCGCCGCCGCGCTGACCACGCTCGTCCGCCACCTTCTGGACCACACCCGCTAGGAGCTCAGCCCCCGACATGGACGCTCACGACACCACCCCGGCGCCCCCGCCCGGGTGCCCGGCACACGGCCTGTCCGGCCGCGTGCCGCTGTACGGGCCGGAGTTCGCCGCCGACCCGCAGGCGTACTACGCCTACCTGCGCCACTACGGACCCACCGCCCCCGTCGAACTCGCCCCCGGCGTCGAGGCGACCCTCGTCACCGACTACGCGGCGGCGCTCCAACTGCTCCAGGACTCCGGCTCCTTCCGCAAGGACGCCCGGCGCTGGCGGGCCTTCAACGAGGGCAAGGTGGGACCGGACAGCCCGGTCGCGCCGCTCCTCGCCTACCGGCCCAACTGCATGTTCGCCGACGGCGCCGACCACCTGCGGCTGCGCCAGGCGGTCACCGACAGCATGGCCCGGGTCGACACCCGGCGGCTGAGCCGGAGCACCGAGCAGATCTCCGGCTACCTCATCTCCCAGTTCAGCGCCCGCGGTTCGGCCGACCTGCTCGGCGACTACGCCAAGCAGCTCCCGCTGTTCGTCTTCAACGAACTCTTCGGCTGCCCCGCCGACATCGGCGACCGCGTCCTCTTCGGCATCTCCGGCATGTTCGACGGCATCAACGCCGACAAGGCCACCGAGGTGCTGTTCCAGGCGGTCGGCGAGCTGGTGGCGCTCAAGCGCTCCCGGCCCGGCGACGACGTCACCTCCTGGCTGATGCGGCACGAAGCCGGCCTGAGCGACGAGGAGATGGTGCACCAGCTCGCCCTGCTGCTGGGCGCCGGAGCCGAACCGCTGCGCAACCTCATCGGCAACACCCTGCACCGCCTGCTCACGCACGACCGCTACGCGCGCGAGGGCGGCCTGATCGACGAGGCGCTCGACGACACGCTGTGGGAGAACCCGCCCATGGCCAACTACGCCCCGCACTACCCGGCCGCCGACACCGACCTCGCCGGACAGCCGCTCCAGGAGGGCGAGCTGGTCCTGGTCAGCTTCGCCGCCGCCAACACCGGCCCCGCCCTGGAGGCTTCACGGCAGGCCGGCAGCAACCGGGCGCACCTGGCCTGGAGCGCGGGCCCGCACGCCTGCCCGTCCAAGGAGCCCGCCCGGCACATCACCGTCACCGCCATCGAGAACCTGCTCAACGAACTCCCCGACGTGCGGCTCGCCGTGCCCGAGGACAGCCTGACCTGGCGTCCGGGCCCCTTCAACCGGGCCCTGGCCACGCTGCCCGCCACCTTCACCCCGGTGCGGCCCCAGCGGCACTCCGGACCGCCCGCCGCCCAGGGCCCCACGGGGCCCGCCGGGCCCGTCGGCGGTCCGCAGGCCGCCGCCCCGCGGCCCGGCGAACGGAGCGGACTGTGGAGCCAGTTCCTCAACTGGCTCACACGGTGACATGCGCAACACCCTGCGTGCCCGTCGTTTTCGCATGAACGTTCAACGGCTGGGGTAGTGAGCAACGCGGCATTCAAGTTGCTTACGAGCAAAAGGAGGTGTCGTGGACCACATATCCACGAACGCCGCTTTCCCCCCGGTGAGCTCCCCGGTACCCGCCCGCAAGGGCGGGTACCTTTTTGTGTGCCCCAGCCGAGGGGCGGACCGGTGACCGCCGCGACCTTCCGCGTCGATCTGCCCGCACCGACCCTCACCGACCACACCACCGGACAACTGCGAAGACTGGCCGCCCTCGCGGGCCTGTCGGAGACCGACACCGCGACCTACACCGACGTGCTGACCGAGGCCCTCGGCCCGGTGGGCGCGCGTTCGCTGGACCTGCCGCCCCCCGACCGCACCTTCCTGTCCGACGACCACACCCCGGTGGAGTTCTCCCTCTCCCTCCAGCCGGGCACGGCACCCTCCCTGCGGGTCCTGCTGGAACCGGGCTGCGGCGCAGACGGCCTGGACCGCAACGGCCGCGTCGGCCTCGCCGCCATCAGGGCCATGGCCAGGCGCTGGAACTTCTCCACCGCCCCGCTCGACGCCGTCCGGGACCTCTTCCTGCCGCCCTCCCCGCAAGGCCCCCTGGCGCTGTGGTGCGCCCTGGAGCTGCGGCCGGGCGGCGTGCCCCGCGTCAAGGTCTACCTCAACCCCGCGGCGCTGCGGGTGAAACGTTCCTTCTGGACCGTGCGCGAGGCGATGGAACGGCTCGGCCACGGCCGGGCCTTCGCCTCCCTGGCCCGCGCCGACGGCTATCCCTTCGTCGCCCTGGATCTCGGGGACTGGGACGAACCCCGGCTCAAGGTCTACGCCCGGCACGACGACCTCACCGCGGGCCGGGCCGGGCGCCTGTCCCGCATGGACCCCGGACCCGACGCCGCGGCCGTCGAGGACTTCTTCCTCACCGCGGCGGGCGGCGGCCGGGAGGTCACCCGGCTCGGCAGGCGGCCCGGCCTGACCTGTCACGCCTTCACCGAGACCGGCGCCGCGCGGCCCAGCGGCTTCACCCTGCACATCCCCGTCCGGGACTACGCCCGGCACGACGGGGAGGTCCTGGAACGGGCGGAGCGCGTGCTGACCCGGTACGGCATGGACACCGCGGTACTGCCCCGCGCCCTGTCCGCCGTCACCGGGCGGCGGCCGGAGGACGGGGTGGGGCTGATCGCCTACCTGGCCCTGGCCCACCAGCGGGGCCGCTCGCCCCGGGTGACGGCGTACCTCTCCTCGGAGGCGTACGCGGTCCGCCCGCCGGCCCTGGCCCGGCCCCGGCACGTGACCGCCGTGCGGTAGCCGGCCGCGCGGCGAGGCGGGGCTCCCGGCGGACGTCCGCCGGGAGCCCCGCACCCGTCGAGGAAGGTGAGGAGCCGGGGCCGTCGCCCACGGCCCCGCAGGGCTCAGACCTTCAGCGCCTCACGGAACTCGGCGAGGTACGCGCCCACGTCGACCTGGATGGACGCGCCCTGCGTCCGGCCGTACCGCTCGGCGATCCCGTCGAGGTACGCGGCGATCTCCTCGCGCATCTCGTCGGCCGGGGGCAGCGTGTCCTCGCCGTCGACGAGGCCCGCCACCCAGCGGGCCTGGGCCTCCACCAGCCGGGTGATCGCGCCCACCGGCCGCACCAGGCCGACGAAGTACAGGCCCTCGGTCCCCGGCGGGACCACGCGCCGGTACAGCTCCACCGGACCGTCCGGCGACGCCGGGCAGCCGGCGGGCAGGAAGGGGAAGTCCAGCCGGAAGCCGGTGCAGTGGACGACCGCGTCCGCGGCCACCCGGGTGCCGTCGGTGAAGACGACCTCCTCGCCCTCGAAGGCGGCGATGGCAGGCTTCGGGGTGACGGCGCCGTGCCGGATGCGGCTGAGGATCTCGTCCGAGAGGGTCACGGCCGAGGAGAAGACGGGGTGATCCGGCTCGGGCAGCCCGTACTCCGCCAGCCTGCCCCGGGAGACGTAGAGGGCCTGCTCCACGAAGCGGCGCTGCTCGGCGAGGGTCATCTCGCTCCACCAGGGGGCCTCGGCGATCTCGTCGACCGACTTGCCGAAGAGCTGCTTGGGCACGATGTGCAGTCCCCGGCGCACCGAGAGGTACGTCCGCCCGGCGTGCCGCGAGAGGTCCGCCGCGATGTCCACCGCCGAGGCGCCGAGGCCGACCACGACGACGCGCCGGCCCGCGAAGTCGGCTCCGGAGTGGAAGTCCAGCGAGTGCAGAATCGTTCCGGTGAAGGAGTCGGCGCCCGGCGGGAGGGGGTCGGGCAGCGCGGGCTTCTCATGGTGCCCGGAGGCGACGACGACGTGCTCGAACCGCCGGGACGCCATCGCGCCCTCGGCGTCACGGGCGGCGACGGTCCAGGTGCCGTCGGCCTCCCGGTGCGCGGAGACCACCTCGGTGCGCAACTCGACGTGGTCCAGTACCCCCGTCGCCTCGGCGAAGGACCGCAGGTAGGCGGCGAACTGACTGTGCCGCGGATAGAGCGGGTACTCCTCCGGCATCGGGAAGCCGTCGTAGGCGGTGAGCTGCTTGGCGGTGTTCAGGTGCAGGGTCTCGTACCCCGGACCCCGTTCGCCGGCGCCGGGGCGGCGCCAGATACCGCCGACGTCGGAGGACTTCTCGAGGCAGACGAAGTCGATGCCCCGCTCCTTGAGGGAGCGGGCCACCGCCAGGCCCGACAGACCGGCACCGATCACACACACACGCACGGGTTTCCCCCCAAGGACGGATACTTCCTCCCCCGATCATGCAGTCACTGCCCACCCGGACTTCACCGCACACCAGTACGGAGGGGGAAGGGGCGTGTCCGTGCTCACGTTTCCCTCGGTCACCAGCGTCCCGTGAGTCACTTGCGGCGCAGGTCCTTGACCCGCTGGATCTTGCCGACCGAGCGCTCCAGCGTCTCCGGGTCGACGATCTCCACCTCGACGCTCAGGCCGACACCGTCCTTGACGCCCCGTCCGATGGCGCCGGCGGCGGCCTCGCGCTCGGCGGGGCCGGCGTCGGGGCGGGCCTCGACCCGGACCGTCATGTGGTCCATGCGCCCTCGCTCGGTCAGCCGGATCTGGAAGTGCGGCGCCACCCCGGGGGTGCGGAGCACGACCTCCTCGATCTGGGTCGGGAAGACGTTCACCCCGCGCAGGATGATCATGTCGTCGCAGCGGCCGGTGACCTTCCGCATCCGGCGGAAGGCGGACCGGGCGGTCCCGGGTAGCAGCGTCGACAGGTCCCGGGTGCGGTAGCGGATGACGGGCAGCGCCTCCTTGGTGAGCGAGGTGAACACGACCTCGCCCTCCTCGCCCTCGGGGAGCACGGCGTCCGTGAACGGGTCGACCACCTCCGGGAAGAAGTGGTCCTCCCATACGTGCAGGCCGTCCTTGGACTCCACGCACTCCTGCGCCACTCCCGGGCCGATGACCTCCGAGAGCCCGTAGATGTCGACGGCGTGGATGCCCGTCCGCTCCTCGATCTCCCGGCGCATCTCCTCGGTCCACGGCTCGGCGCCGAAGATGCCGATCTCCAGGGAGCTGGTGCGCGGATCGACGCCCTGCCGCTCGAACTCGTCGAGCAGCGTGAGCATGTACGAGGGGGTGATCATGATGATCTCGGGCCGGAAGTCGTTGATGATCTGCACCTGGCGGGCCGTCATGCCGCCGGAGGCCGGTATCACCGTGCAGCCGGCGCGCTCGGCGCCGTAGTGCGCGCCCAGCCCGCCGGTGAACAGCCCGTAGCCGTAGGAGACGTGCACCTTGTGGCCGGGGCGCCCGCCCGCGGCGCGGATGCAGCGGGCGACCAGGTCCGCCCACATCGACAGGTCGCCCTCGGTGTACCCGACGACCGTGGGGCGGCCGGTGGTCCCGCTGGAGGCGTGGACGCGCCGCACCTCGGACAGGGGGACGGCGAACATGCCGAAGGGGTAGGTGTCCCGCAGGTCGGCCTTGGTGGTGAAGGGGAAACGGGCCAGGTCGGCGAGGGTACGGCAGTCGTCCGGGCCGACACCGGCGGCGTCGAACTTGCGCCGGTACAGCTCCACGTTCTCGTAGGCGTGCCGCAGGGTCGCGCGCAGGCGGCCGAGCTGGAGCGCCTCCAGTTCGGGGCGGCTCAGGCGCTCGGCGTCGTCCAGCAGCGCGTCGGGGAGGGGCGGCCCGAGGCGGGGCGCGGGGTCCGTCGTGGTCGTCGGCTCGCCGCTCATCGCGCTCCCTCGCCCGTCGTCTCCGCCCCGTCGCGCGGCGCCGCCGCCCGGACGGCGCGGCTGCGCCCCCGGAACTCGGCGATCACCTCGTCGCCGCGCCGCACCGTCACGTCGCAGACCCCGCTGCGGCCGTACCGGGTGCGCTCCTCGGCGCTCGCCACCAGTACGTCGCCCTCGTACGCGGGCGCGGTGAAGACGATGTCGGCGCCGGCCGCGACGGTGACCGGACCGTGGCTGTTGCAGGCGCAGGCGAAGGCGGTGTCCGCGAGCAGGAAGACATAGCCGCCGTGGGCGATCCCGTGCCCGTTCACCATCGAGGCGGTCACCGTCATGCGCAGCACCGCCGTGCCCTCGCCCTGCTCCAGCAGGTCGATGCCCAGCCCTCGGGACGCCTCGTCCGCGGCGAACATCACCGCCGCCGGAGTCCCCGTGGCCTCTGCCGCCATCTCCACCGTCTTTCCGGCACCTCGTGCCCCTCGTGCCCCCAGTGCCCCTCGTGCCCCGACCGACCATTCGGTCACCTTTCGGCACGCCCAGTAATCCAGCCACGTAGTTCCCTGTCAAGGGGTGGGTTACGCCATCCGGGCCGGTCAGGCCCGTGTGGGTGGCGGCGCTCCCGGGTCTTGCCCGGCACCGCGAAACACGGCACACTGAGACCGAACGAATGGTCGGTTGGGAAGCGGGGAGCGATGACGACACAATCCGCCCAGGCGCCGCCCCCGGAGCGGCTCCAGGAGGACTTCGACGCGACGATCGCGCACGACCAGCGGATCGAGCCGCGCGACTGGATGCCCGACGGGTACCGCGGGACGCTGGTGCGCCAGATCGCCCAGCACGCGCACTCGGAGATCATCGGCATGCAGCCCGAGGGCGAGTGGATCGGCCGCGCCCCCTCGCTGCGCCGCAAGGCGATCCTGCTCGCCAAGGTCCAGGACGAGGCCGGCCACGGGCTCTACCTGTACTCCGCCGCCGAGACCCTGGGCACCGACCGCGCCGAGCTGACCCAGCGGCTGATCGAGGGCCGCCAGAAATACTCGTCGATCTTCAATTACCCGACGCTCACCTTCGCCGACGTCGGCGTCATCGGCTGGCTCGTGGACGGCGCCGCGATCTGCAACCAGGTCCCCCTGTGCCGCAGTTCCTACGGGCCCTACGCCCGCGCCATGGTCCGCATCTGCAAGGAGGAGTCCTTCCACCAGCGCCAGGGGTACGAGCTGCTGATGACGATGATGCGCGGCACCGACGCCCAGCGCGAGATGGTCCAGGACGCGGTGGACCGCTGGTGGTGGCCCTCCCTGATGATGTTCGGCCCGCCCGACGACGCCTCGCCCAACTCCGCCCGCTCCATGGCCTGGAAGATCAAGCGGCACAGCAACGACGAACTGCGCCGCCGCTTCGTCGACATGACCGTCCCGCAGGCCGAGAAGCTCGGCGTCACCCTGCCCGACCCCGAGCTGCGCCGGAACGAGCAGAGCGGCCGGTACGACTTCGGCACCCCCGACTGGGACGAGCTGACGCGCGTCATCAAGGGCGACGGCCCCTGCAACGCCGAGCGGATGCGGCGCCGGCGCTCCGCCCACGAGGACGGCGCCTGGGTCCGCGAGGCCGCCACCGCCCACGCGGCCAAGCAGGCCGCCCGCGCACGGAAGGAAGCGGCCGCATGACCGCCGAAGAGCACGGCTGGCCCCTGTACGAGGTGTTCGTCCGCGGCAAGCGCGGCCTCAACCACGTCCACGTCGGCTCGCTCCACGCCGCCGACGACACCATGGCCCTCACCCACGCCCGCGACCTCTACACCCGGCGCAACGAGGGCGTCAGCATCTGGGTGGTGCGCTCCGAGTACATCGCCGCCTCCACCCGCGACGAGAAGGACCCCTTCTTCGCGCCCAGCGCCGACAAGGTCTACCGGCACCCCACCTTCTACGACATCCCCGGCGACGTCCCCCACATCTAGGAGCAGGGCATGAGCGACGACCACGTCTACATGACCCTCGCCGAGGGACACGAGGACGACTCCCGCTGGGCTTTCGGCACCGGCTTCGAGGACCCCCTGCACGGCGTCGACACCGCCGTGCCCGAGGGCGTCGACGCCGCCGCCCTCGCCGCCGACTGCGTGGCCCTCGCCGACGACGCCCTGGTGCTGGCCCAGCGGCTGGCCGAGTGGATCACCCGCGCCCCGGAACTGGAGGAGGAGGTCGCGCTCGCCAACATCGGCCTCGACCTCCTCGGCCAGGCCCGCCTCCTCTACTCCCGCGCCGGACAGACCGACGGCACCGGCCGCGACGAGGACGCCTACGCCTACTTCCGCGACCCCGCCGACTTCCGCAACGTCCGCCTCGCCGAACTGCCCCGCGAGGACTTCGCGTTCGCCGTCACCCGGCTGCTGGTCCTCTCCGCCTGGCGCCTGGAGCACTTCCGGCGCCTGACCGCCCACCCCGACCCCGTCCTCGCCGCCGTCGCCGCCAAGGGCGTCAAGGAACTGACGTACCACCGCCAGTACGCCGCCGAATGGGTCGTCCGCCTCGGCGACGGCACCCCCGAGTCCCACCGCAGGACGCGCACCGCCCTCGACCGCGTCGCCCCCTACCTGGGCGAACTCTTCACCGCCTGCGACGTACGCGAAGAGGTCGTCGCCGTCCTCCGGCAGGTCACCGAGGCCGCCGGACTGCCCATGCCCGCCTACCGGCCGCTGCCCGGCTCGGGCCGCGACGGCGAGCACACCGAACACCTCGCCCCGCTCCTGGCCGAACTGCAGAGCGTGGCCCGCGCCCATCCGGAGGCGACATGGTGACCACCTCCCCCGACGCCCGCCGCGCCCGCCACGTCGCCGAGCAGGTGCCCGACCCCGAGCTGCCCATGCTGACCCTGGCCGACCTCGGCGTCCTGCGCGACGTCGAGGTCACCGGGGACGGCACCGTGGTCGCCGGCCTCACCCCCACCTACTCCGGCTGCCCCGCCATGGCCGAGATGCGGGCGGACGTCGCGGCCCGGCTGCGCGCGGCCGGCTATCCGCGCGTGGAGATCCGCACCGTCCTCGACCCGCCCTGGACCAGCGACTGGATCACCGAGACCGGCCGCCGCAAGCTCACCGAGCACGGCATCGCCCCGCCCGGCGCCGCACCCCGCGGCCCCGTCCCCCTGGTCCTCGCGCCCACCCGCCGCACCGTGCCCTGCCCCCGCTGCGGAGCGACGGACACCGAGGAGACCTCCCGCTTCGCCGCCACGTCCTGCAAGGCGCTGTGGCGCTGCCGGTCCTGCCGCGAGCCGTTCGAGTACGTCAAGGAGATCTGATGGCCCCGACCGCCCCCGCCTCGGAGGCGCCCGCGCGCCCCCGCCGCCGGCCGGCCTTCCACCGCCTGCGCGTCGCCGAGGTCCAGCGGCTCTGCGCGGACGCGGCGGCCGTCGGTTTCGAGATACCCGGGGACCTGGCCGGGGAGTTCGCCTTCGCGCCGGGCCAGTCGCTCACCCTGCGCCGCGAGATCGACGGCCGAGACGAGCGCCGCTCGTACTCGATCTGCTCGCCGGCCGGCTCCCCGCCCCGCATCGGCGTACGCACCGTGCCCGGCGGCCTGTTCTCCTCGTGGCTGGTCGAGGAGGTGCGCCCCGGCGACACCGTCGAGGTGATGGCGCCCACCGGCCGTTTCACCCCCGACCTCGGCACCCCCGGCCACCATGTGCTGATCGCCGCGGGCTCGGGCATCACGCCCATGCTCTCCATAGCCGAGTCGGCGCTCGCCGCCGACGACCGCTCCACCGTCACCCTCTTCTACGGCAACCGCCGCACCGACACCGTCATGTTCGCCGAGGAGCTGGCGGACCTGAAGGACCTCTACCCGGCCCGCTTCCAACTGGCCCACGTGCTCTCCCGCGAACCCCGCGAGGCCGAGGTGCTCTCCGGCCGGCTGGACGCCGAGCGGCTCTCCGCCCTCATCGGCGCCCTCGTCGACGTGGACCGCGCCGACCACTGGTGGCTGTGCGGACCGCAGGGCATGGTCGCCGACGCCCAGCGCGTCCTGACCGGACTCGGCGTGAGCCCCGAGCGGGTCCACCGCGAACTCTTCTTCGCCGACGACGAGCCCGTGCGCGAGACCCGCCACGAGGACACCGGCCCCGCCGGACCCGTCAGCCGCGTCACCGTCACCCTCGACGGCCGCTCCACCACCGCCGACCTCCCCCGGGGGCGCAGCATCCTCGACGGCGCCCAGGCCACCCGCCCCGACCTGCCCTTCGCCTGCAAGGGCGGCGTCTGCGGCACCTGCCGCGCCCTGGTCACCGGCGGCGAGGCCGAGATGCGCCGCAACTTCGCCCTGGAACCGGCCGAGGTCGACGCCGGATACGTGCTGACCTGCCAGTCGTACCCGGTCACGGAGACGCTGACGGTGGACTACGACAGCTAGGGCCCCTCGGCCGTGCCATGGGGCGCGGGCCGCCCCGGCTCGGGGGTGCCGTGCCGGGGCGGTGGTCCGGCGATCCTCAGGGGCTCGCGCAGGTGATGCCGCCCGGCGTCGACGCCGGGCCGTTGGCGGTGAAGCCGAAGGTGACCGTGTCTCCGGCGGGGACGGTGCCGTTCCAGTCGGTGTTGCGGACCGTGACCGAGCCGGTGGCGGCGGAGTTGACGCCGTTCCAGACGCTGGTGAGGGTCTGTCCGGAGGCCAGGGTCAGGCGGACGCTCCAGCCGTTCAGCGGGGCGGAGGAGACGTTGCGGACCGCGACCTCGCCCTGGAAGCCGCCGGACCAACTGGTGACGGTCCGGTAGGTGGCCGTGCAGGCCCCGGCCGGGTCACCGGGACCGCCGGTGCCACCGGCGGACGTCCCGGCCGTCGTGCCGGTGCTCGTACCGGTGGAGGTGCCGGTGGAGGTGCCCGCGCTGGTGCCCGCGCTGGTGCCGGTCGACGTGCCCGCGCTGGTACCGGTGCTCGTCCCCGACGTCGTCCCGGCGCTGGTGCCCGTGCTGGTGCCGCCGGTCGTTCCCGGGCCGCCGAGGACCGGGGTCTGCCAGTTCCGCCACGCCGACAGGTCGGCGGACTTGGCCGGGGCGATCCGGAACACCCCCGGACCCGTGCCCGAGCCCCGCAGGAACGCGCCGATGCTCTGCTGCAACGGGGCCTTCCACTCGGGCCGGACGGCACAGTGCGTGCCGCTCTGCACGTCGGACCAGTACGAGACGTTGGCGCCGGCGCCCAGCGCCTTGTAGACCTCGGCGCCGCCCAGCGCCGCGACCGCGCCGGATCGGGCGCCGAGCCAGTCGATGTGCGGGTTCTCCATGACCAGCAGGCCGCGCGGCGCCACCATGGCGACGACCTCGTGGGTGTCCACCGGCAGCGCTCCGGGGTTCCCGGTGAAGGAGCCGAACGCGTCGCCGAGCCAGGGCTGTTCCGAGTAGGCGCTGCTCAGCGGCTGGGCGCCGTTCTCGCCGGCGACCGCGCGGAAGGCGGCGGTGCCGCCCGTACCCGACTCGATGGGCATGGTCAGCCCGATCCGTTGGTCGAAGGCCCCGGCGACCAGGGCGCCCTTCCCGAACCGCGAGCACCCGGTCACCCCGGTCGCGTCGCCCCGCAGGATGCCGCCGCCCGCCTGCTCGACGACGTCGACGATGCGGCTGACGCCCCACGACCACGCCATGAGGAGCCCGGTACTGCTCGACGAGCCGTAGAGGCTGTAGAAGGCGCCCTGCTTGTTGCCGCGACCGGTGCCCTCCTTGCCGACCGTGTACGGGTCGAAGCTGATGACCGCGGCGCCGGACGCCTTGATGGTCGCCGTGTCCGCCCCCAGCCCGCCGAGGACCACGACCACGGGGAAGGGCCCGGTGCCGCTCGGCAGGTCGACGCCCGCCGTGAAGGCGGCGCTCCTGCCCTGGTGGCTGACGTTCACGGTGATGCCGGTCCGGGAGACAGTCCCCGTGACGCTGTCCGGTCTGCCGGGCTTCGCGCCGTAGACGTGTCTCTCCGCCAGCTCCTTGATCTCCGCCCGGCGGCATCGCCAGTCGGCCTGGGCGGAGATGCGCGAACCGTTCGTCCTGAGGAAGGGATCGGGCAACAGGGCGCCGCCGGGCGGGGTGTTGGTGCCCGGGGAGGGACAGCCGGCCCCGTCGTCCTCGACGCCGGGCCCGGCCGCCTGGGCGGCGACGAGGCCGGCGGCGGGGCCGGTCTGCGGGACGAGGGCGGTGGTGGCGAGCCCCGCGACGGCCACGAGGGCGGCGGCGGCCCACATGCGGGGCCGGAACTTCCGGGACCGGGGCGGGCGTGGGGGGACTGGGCGGAGCAGGCGCACGGGACCTCCTGGGGAAGGCGCGGACGGGTTCCGTGGAGCAGGGTGGGAGCGCTCCCAGGCTAGGAAGGGGGCGCGGGCATGACAACAAGCGGGGCGCCGCTCCCCGAGGTTGGCTATTTTTCGCACTCCTTCCGGAAGTTTCGAAGAACCGGGCCGCCGTCAGGCGCCTCGGGCCGGCGCCGCCGGCCGCCCGCCGGCACCAGGACCGGGGCCAGGGCCGAGGCGACCGCGATACCGGCCGCCGACACCAGGGCCGTTGGAAGGGACCGGGTGGCGAGCGGCCCGGCCAGTGCCGCCCCCGCCGCGAAGCCGGTGATCTTCAGACTGGCCCCGGTCGTGAACACCTGGCCGCGCGACGCCGCCGGCGCCTCCCGGTGCCGGACCGCGAACAGAGCGGTGAGCTGGGGCCCCTCACCGGCGCCGACCACGATCGCGGCGGCCACGAGGGCGGCCGGACCGCCCGTCGCCGCCAGGGCGAACCCGGCCCCCTGGACCAGGGCGCCGGCCCGCACCACCCCGTCGGGCGCCACGGCGTCCGCGTACCGCGCGAACAGGGCGTTGGCCACCAGGGCGGACAGTGCGGCGCAGGCGAACAGCAGCGCGCCGCGCCCCGCCGAGCCGAGCGCGCGTTCCCCGAGCAGCGGCACGCAGGCGGTGAACATCCCCTGGGCCACGCAGCAGATCACCGAGGTCAGCGTCGCCCGCCCCAGCGGGGGCGAGCGCGCCACCACCCGGAATCCGGCGGTGAGAAGGCCGGCCCCGCGGGCGGCGATCCCGCGCCCGGCGACCCCGCGCCCGGCGACCCCGCGGGCGGCACGGCCGTGGGAGGAGGCGCCGGGCCTACGCGGCCGGGATGACGCGGTGCCCTCGCGGAGAGGCCCGCCGGCCCCCCGCCCCCCGTCCCTTGCCCCCGTCCCCGTCCCCGTCCCCGTCTCCCGCCGGGGCAGGCACCACGCCGCCGGTATCGCCAGGGCGATCAGCGCGGCCGACACCCCCACCGCCGCCGGGGCCCCCGCAGCCTCCGCCACCACCCCCGCCAGCGCCGGACCCGCCAGGCTCGCCACCCCGAACGACATGGCGTCCAGCGCGTTCGCCCGGGGCAGCCGGCCGCCCGGCACCACCCGGGGGAGCTGCGCGGTCCAGCCGCCCGACAGCGCGGGACCGAGCAGCCCCGTGACCACCGCGATCAGCAGGGTCAGCGCGAAGGGCAGGCGGCCGAGGGCGGCCAGCACCCCCGTCACCCCCGCCGCGTACAGCAGCAGCGCGACGGCCAGCAGCCGGCCCGGACGGGACGCCGAGTCGAGCAGCGCGCCGATCACCGGCCCGCCCGCAGCCGCCGCGACCGTGACCGCCGCCAGCAGTGACGACGCCTCGGCCGCCGAGCCGGACAGCGCGAATCCGGCCAGCAGCAGCGCGGGCCCCGACATCTCGTCCCCGGCCCGTGCCGCCACCGCCCCCGTCAGATACGCGGTCAGGGGGTATCGCCGCGTCAGCCCTCCGGTCATCCGCGAGACGCTGCGGACGTAACGCAGAACGACGCAATATGCGTTACATTCCGACGGTGTCCCCGCTTCCCGCCGAACCCCCGCCCCGCGCCGAACCCCCGCCCCCGCCCCGCGACCCGCGCTCCGTCCGGCACTCCCCGGCGGCCACCGCCCGGCGCACCGCCGACCTCGTCAACGCGCTCGCCGACGAGACGGCGGGCCCCGGCGACATCGCCGCGCTCCTCCGCGCCCACGGCGAGAACGACCCCGTCGGCCTCACCCCGCACGACCTCGCCGGACTGCGGCAGGCCGCCGGCCGGCTCCGGGAGGTCTTCGCGGCCGGCACCACCACCGACGCCGTCACCGTCCTCAACCGCCTCCTGCACGAGCACACCGGCCCGCTGCGGCTCACCTCCCACCGCGGCGCCTCCCCCTGGCACCCGCACGTCGACCCCGACGACGACGCCCCCTGGCCCGAGTGGTTCCTCGCCTCGTCCTGCCTGGCACTGGCCGTCCTGGTCTGGACCCACCAGCGCCCGCCCGGCGGGATCTGCGCCGCCGACGGCTGCCCCCGGGTCTTCGTCAGCCAGGGCAGCGGCCGGGACCGCCGCTACTGCTCACGCCGCTGCGCGACCCGCGAGCGCGTCGCGGCCCACCGCCGCCGGCACTCCCCGGCCCAGGAGTCCGGACCGTCCGCCCACCCCCATCTACAGTGCTGTAGAAAACGTTCTGGAACTTGATCACTGAGTACGGAGCGGACACGAGCAGGATGACCCAACACCCCGACCACGCGGACACGTTCGCACAGGCCCGCCTGGCACTGGCGCGACGGGCGGGCGCCGTCACCGAGGCCCGCTGGTTCTCCCTCACCGTCTTCGTGCTCATCATCGTCAACGCCGCCCTGCTGGGCGCCGAGACCTTCCGCGGACTGGCCGGGGAATGGCACCAGTGGTTACGCCTCGGCGAGCACCTGTGCCTGGCCGCGTTCACCGTGGAACTGGCGCTGCGGCTGTGCGCGTACGCCGACCGCCCGCGCGCCTTCTTCCGCGATCCGTGGAACCTCTTCGACCTGGCCGTGGTGGCCTGCGCCTTCCTCCCCGTGGTGCGCGAGAACACCACCGTCCTGCGGCTGCTGCGCCTCGCGCGCGTGCTGCGCTCCGCCCGCTTCCTGCCCCAACTGCGCATCGTCATGGTGGCGGTGGTGCGCAGTGTGCCCGGCACCGCGAGCTTCCTGCTCGTCGGCACCCTGCTGATGTACGTCTACGCCATGGTCGGCTGGGTCTTCTTCGGCCGCGACGACCCGGAGCAGTACGGTTCGATCGGCCGCGCCGTGCTGACCCTCTTCCTGCTGATGACGCTGGACGGCCTCGGCGACGCCGTCCACGCGGGGCTCGCCATCTCCCGCTGGAGCATCTTCTACTACGCCTCCTACGTGCTGTTCGCCTCCTTCGTGCTGGTCAACGTGCTCATCGGGGTCGTCATCAGCTCCCTGGAGGAGGCCCGCGAGATCGAGCGGCGGCACGACCGCGACGCCGCCGTACGCTCCGGATCGCCCGAACCGGAGCTCAGGGCGCGCATCGCCGCCGCTCGGCACGCCCTCGACGAACTGGAGGCGAGCCTCGGCCGGCCCCCGCTGCCCGCCGCCCGCACCCGGGACCGCGCACCCGAACCGGACGGCACCCCCGGCGCCCCCCGGCCCGGCTGACCGCCCCCGCGCACGAGGGTGCGGCGGCTCGGCGAGCCGCCGCACCACGGGACCGGTCGGTCGTTCCCCCTTACGTGGCGGTGCAGGTGACGGTGGGCCAGGTCCAGGTGCCGTTGGTCTGGATGGTGACGCCCCAGTTGTTGCCGTTGCCGTTGGGTTTGGCGGTGAGGACCTGTGCGCTGGGGTAGCTCGCCGAGATGTTCCAGGTGGCGATGATCTTCTCGGGGGAGGGGACGTTCATGGTGACGGTCCAGTTGGAGGAGCCGCTGACGGAGACGTTGAGGTTGTAGCGGTCGCTCCACTGCTGTCCGGCGGAGAGGGTGGCGGTGCAGCCCCCACCGCCGCCACCGCCACCCCCGTCTCCGCCGCCGGGACCGCCGCCGTCGGGGGCGACGGCGCGGCCGGTCTGCGGCGAGATCATGCCGGAGCACAGGCCCTTGCCGGCCAGCACCTGGGCGATGCGCGGGATCGCCTCCAGGGTGTTGGCGGGCCATTCGTGCATGAGGACGACCTGCCCGTTGCCGAGCCGGGAGACGGCCTGGACGATGGCGTCGGTGCTCGCGCCGTTCCAGTCCTGCGAGTCGACGTCCCAGAGCACCTCGGTCAGCCCGTACTTGGCCTCGACGGACCGCAGCGTCGCGTTGGTCTCGCCGTAGGGCGGGCGGAAGAGCCTCGGCGTGCCGCCGCCCGCCGAGGAGATCGCCTGCTGGGTGCGGGAGATCTCCGAGTCCATCTGCGCCTGGCTCTGCTGGGTCAGGTGCGGGTGCGTGTAGCTGTGGTTCCCGACCCACATGCCCGCGTCCACCTGCGCCCGTACCTGGGCCGGGTAGGACGCGGCGTACTGGCCCTGGTTGAACATGGTGGCCCGCAGCCCGTTCTGCCGCAACGCGCTGAGCAGCGCGGGCGTCTGACCGCCGTTCGGGCCGTCGTCGAAGGTGAGGCCGACGTACCCGGAGCAGGCCGCGGCCCGAGCCGGGCCCGCGTCGGCGACGACGGTGCCCGCGACGGCCAGCGCGGCGGCGGCCAGGGTCATGACGAGGGAACGCAGCGACGGTCGTGCTCTGGTGCCCATGCCGGGGTCCTCCTTCGCATCAGGTGGCGGTGCAGGTGACGGTGGGCCAGGTCCAGGTGCCGTTGGTCTGGATGGTGACGCCCCAGTTGTTGCCGTTGCCGTTGGGTTTGGCGGTGAGGACCTGTGCGCTGGGGTAGCTCGCCGAGATGTTCCAGGTGGCGATGATCTTCTCGGGGGAGGGGACGTTCATGGTGACGGTCCAGTTGGAGGAGCCGCTGACGGAGACGTTGAGGTTGTAGCGGTCGCTCCACTGCTGTCCGGCGGAGAGGGTGGCGGTGCAGCCCCCACCGCCGCCACCGCCGCCACCGCCACCGCCGCCGCCCCCTCCGCCACCGGAGCCGGACTCGCCCACCGTGATGCTGGAACTGCCGCTGCTCTGGTAGCCCTCGGTGGCGAGGATCATGTAATTGAAGCTGCCCAGGGACATGCCGTTGCGGGCCCAGGCGTCGAAGTGGTTGCCGCTGCTGATCGTGCCGCCGGTCCGCTTCGCCTGGCGCACGCTCCAGTACTGCTTGAACGTCCGCGTGCCCTCGATGGAGGGGGCGTTGACCCGGGTCGTCTCGTAGATGTCGTACGTGCCGCCGTCGCTGGTGACGGTGCCCTTGTACGTGCCCGTGGGCCGGTAGGTGCCCCAGTTGTCGACGACGTAGTACTCGATGAGCGGGTTGGTCGTCCAGCCGTACAGCGTCAGGTACGCGTTGCCGGACGGGTTGAAGCTGCCGGAGTACGTGACGTTCTTGCGTCCGCCGGTGCTCCAGCCCTTGCCGGCCACGAAGTTGCCGGTGTTGTTCCACGAGGTGCTGTAGCTGCCGCCGGAGCCCATGTTCATGGAGACGGTGCCCTGGCTGTCGGTCCAGAAGGAGTAGTAGTAGCCGTTGTCGGTGCCGGTCTGGTTCGTCGTGACGACGGTGTCGGCGGAGGCCGTGCCCGGCAGGAGCATCGCGGCCAGGGCGGCGAGCGCGATGGCCCACGCGGAGCGGACCAGCAGCCTGGTACGGCCCCGTCCGGGGCTTCTGGGACGTGCGAGCGGGTTCATGAGCGTGCTTCCTCCTTGCAGCGGGTGCCGGTGGAGACGGGCAGCGCGAGACGCCCCGGGGGCGGCAGGCGACGGACACGACGCGGACCGCGCGGACCGGCGTCGCGGGAGAACGGGGAAACGGCGGAGCGGGGGGAGCGCGGGGGAGAGCGGGGAGAGCGGGGCAGAGCGGCGGAGGACGCGGAGGAACCGGCCGGGCCGGGTCCTGCCGACGGCGACCAGTGTTGGTCTGTCCCCGTCAAGCGTCAATGCTTTCGGTAAATGTTTCGAATGATTCGGTGGACCGGAGGAGTCGCCCGGGTGGGTTCCGGCCAGTCGGATTAGGGGGAGGCGGTGCGGGTGGTGGCGGACGTACCCGGCGCTCGCGCCCGGGATGCGCCCCGTCTCGTAAGCCTCTCCCGGGCGAAACTTTCGATGATTTTCCGGAGGGAAGGGTGGACCTGAGGTTCCCGGGGGGTCCCCGGAGCCGTAGTAGGCTCCCCGACCACGAGGCTCCCGGGGTGCGCCGGGGCCGGTGATCCGCGGGGGAGTGGCGTGTGGTGCGGCTGAAGGCGTCCCCGGCCGTTTCCGCCGGCGCCGGACGGCGGCTGCCGTGGTCGCGGGAGGTCGGCTGGTTCGTCGTCGTCGGCGTCGCGTCCACCGCCGGGCAGGCCCTCCTGTACTGGCTGCTGCGGGCCTGGTGGCCCCCGGCCGCGGCCAACCTCGCCTCGCTGCTGGTACTGACGGTGCTCAACACGGAGGCGAACCGCCGGCTGACCTTCCGGCACGCCGAGGCGTCGGCCGCCCGCGCCCACCTCGGGGCCGGTGGCCTCTTCCTGCTCGGCTACCTGGTCACCTCCGGGGCGGTGCTCGGCTTCCGGCACGCCGTCCCGCAGGCGTCCCCGGCGGCCGAGACCCTCGTCCTCGCCGCCACCTCGGTCCTGGTCACCGTGGTCCGCTTCACCGTCCTGCGGCTGGCCGTCTTCAGGGGGCCCGCGCGCGAAGGCGGCTGAGCCGCGTACACCCCCGGCGGCCGAGGTGCGTGAACGGAGCCGATGCGCTACAGTCGATCTTGTTCGAACGGCCGCGAGGCCGGGGAGAACGGACACGCGTTGGTCGTCTAAGGAAAGACGCCCCACTTCCTGTGGGGAAATGCAGGTGCAAGGCCCGCCCAGCGCTCCACACGAAGCCCCCGTCCCGGGACACCGGGACGGGGGCTTCCTCGTGCACCCCGGGACGGCGGCGTAGGCGTCGCCGGCGGCCACGTCGGCGGGGTAGTGGTCCGTCCCGCCCGGCCAGTGGTTCCGGATGCGGGCCGAATGCGGTACCGAGGTGTCGAACGTCCGACGCGCCGGGGGGAGCCGGGCGCCGTCGCGGGGTCGGTCATGGGGTCCGCCTGTCTCTTCGCCGGGAACAGGTGATCCGGTCAACGTACGGACGGACGGCCCGGTGCCGTAAGACGGTTGACGTCCCGCGATGCCCCGGGGGCGTCGCGCGGCGGGTGGGGCGACGGCCCCGAGCACGGGCGCGGGCGGCAGGCGTGACCGAGGTCTCCCGGGGCATCGGGGCAGGTGGGGACGGTGGCCGTCGGGATGGTCCGTCCCCGTGTGAGGATGGAGGTCCGGCGGTTGCCGGCGCGCGTGCGCGGAGCCAAGGGCGCAGGCGCGAGCCGCGGAGAAAGGGTGACACCTGATGACTGAGCGTACGCAGCGGGCCCTGCTGGCGGGCGGCTGCTTCTGGGGCATGCAGGAGCTGGTCCGCAAGCAGCCCGGCGTCCTGTCCACCCGGGTCGGATACAGCGGCGGCGAGCTGCCCCACCCCACCTACCGGCACCACGACGGGCACGCCGAGTCGATCGAGATCGTCTTCGACCCGGCCGCGACCGACTACCGGGCGGTCCTGGAGTTCTTCTTCCAGATCCACGACCCGACCACCCGCGACCGGCAGGGCAACGACATCGGGTCGAGCTACCGGTCCGCGATCTTCCACCTCGACGACGAGCAGCGCCGCGTCGCCGAGGAGACCATCGCCGACGTCGAGGCGTCCGGGCTCTGGCCGGGGCCGGTGGTCACCGAGGTCGAGCCGGCCGGTGAGTTCTGGGAGGCCGAGCCCGAGCACCAGGACTACCTCCAGCGCTACCCGAACGGCTACACCTGCCACTTCCCCCGCCCCGGCTGGCGCCTGCCGAAGCGGCAGGAGGTCTGAGCCGCACCCTCCGGCCGGCCCGGGTCCCCCACCCACCCCGGCCGGCGGGCCCGGCTACAGCAGCCCGCTCCAGTACGACCAGAAGCGGGTCAGCACCAGCAGGGCGATCACCCCGTACCAGCCGGTGAGCAGCAGAGCGTGGGTGTCCCGCACCAGGACCCGCACGCCCGGGGGCGCCCGCAGCAGCCCGTGCTCCAGGCAGTGCAGGGCGAGGAACCAGAAGAGGGCGATGGTCACCACCCACACCACGACGCAGTAGGGGCAGAGCTTGTTCAGCTCGTACAGCGACTGCCAGAGCAGCCAGTGGACGAACACCACGCCCACCAGCGCGCCCCCGGCCAGAGCGCGCCACATCCACGGGCGCAGCCGCGTCCCCGCGAGGACGGCCACGCCCACCGCGGCGACGACGGCGAACGCGGACAGGCCCAGCACCATGTTGGGGAAGCCGAACAGGCTCCCCTGCGGGCTGGACATGACCCCGCCGCAGCTCACCACCGGACTGATGTCGCACGAGGGCCGGTAGGCCGGATCGCGCAGCATCCGCCAGTCGTCCACCGTGAGCCGGAACGAGGCGTACCAGCCGACGATCCCGGCGAACAGCAGCACCAGTCCGGTCCGCCGGCCCGCCGCCACCGAGGCCGCGGCCGGCGCCTTCGCCGCGGGGTCCGCCACGGCCGGCTCCGGCCCGCTCACACCGGCCGCCGGGACGACGCGCGCCGGGTACGGGCACCGGGCCCCACCGGCGGGGCCGCGGGGGCGGGGCCGCGCCGCCGGTAGACCAGATACGGCCGGAACAGGTAGCCGACCGGCGCGCTCCACACGTGCACCAGCCGCGTGAACGGCCAGGCGGCGAAGAGCAGGCAGGCGCTGAGCGCGTGCAGCCGGAACAGCAGCGGCGCCCCGGCGATCGCCTCCGGCCGCGGCTGGAGCGCGAACAGCCCCCGGAACCAGACGGAGACGGTGTCCCGGTAGTCGTAGCCGTCGCCGAACACGTTGTGCGCGGCGGTCGCCGTGATGCCGAGCAGCACGGTCGCCGACAGCAGCGGGAACAGCAGCTTGTCGCTGCGGTCCGTGCCCAGCCGCACCCGGCGGGAGAGCAGCCGCCGGGCGCACAGCATCCCCAGCCCGGTCACCATGGCCACCCCGGCCACCGAACCGGCCCACACCGCCGTCGTGTGGTAGGTGTGCTCGTCGATGCCCACGGCCCGCGTCCAGGAGGCCGGCACGGCGAGCCCCACGACATGGCCCGCGATCACCATGAAGGCGCCCAGGTGGAACAGGGGGCTGCCCCAGCGCAGCGCGCGGTGCTCCAGGAGCTGGCTGGTGCGCGAGGTCCAGCCGAACTGGTCCTGGCGGTAACGCCACACGTGCCCCACCACGAACACCGCGAGGCAGGCGTACGGCACCGCCACCCACAGCAGCAGCTCCGTACCGCTCACGGGGGCGGCGCTCGGCCAGGCGGCCGGATCGGCGCTCATGGACGTCCGCCCCCCGCCGTGCCCGGCGCCTGGCCCGGCACCCGCGTCGGCGGCGCCGCGACCGGCGGCACGAACGCCCCCGGCGGGGCGAACTCCCCGGCCCCGTAAGCCGCGTCGGCCCCGGGGGCGCCGTACGGGTCGAGCCCCACCTCCTCGCCGGGCGGGCCCTCGGCGGCCAGCTTCGCCACGGCCTCCCGGTCCGCCCGCGTCGCCGCCGGCAGCAGGGTCAGCAGCGCCGACAGCACGTGCCGGTACGGGGAACCCGTGTCGGACAGTGCCCGGTGGATCAGCTCCAGCCCCCGGCGGTGGCGGCGCAGCGGGGCCTCTCCCGCGCCCGGACCGGCCAGCGCGGCGAACTCCAGCACCACCGGCAGGTGGTCCGGCAACTCCCCGCCGTCCGCCTCCCAGCCGGCCGCCCGGTACGTCTGGGCCAGGGTCAGCAGGGCCATGCCCCGGCGCCGGGTGTCCCCGTGCAGATAGTAGGTGAGGTACAGGCTGCTCCGGCGGCGCAGGTCGAACACCTCGACGTAGTGGCGGGCCGCCGCGTCCCCCTCCTGGGCGGTGAACCAGGCGGTGAACGCGGCCAGTTCGGCGGCGGCCGGGGACGACGGCAGCCCGGCCACCGCGGACGCCAGACGGTGCCGCTCCGCCATCAGCTCGCCGTCCGGGTACTGGAGCAGCAGCGACAGCAGCCGCAGCAGCAGCGCCCGCTCCTCCCGCTCCTCGGGCGTCAGCGGCGCACGGCGCCGCACGGCCGCGCGGACGCGGGTGCGGACGATGGCCGGGATGGTGGCGGGCAGGGGGCTCATGCGGGTCCTTCCGAGGGGGTGCGGCGCAGGGTCGGGATGCCGAGCGAGACCGTGCGCCCGGCCGGCTCTCCGGCGCCCTCCACGGGGCACCGGTTCTCCAGGGCGCTCAGCGCCGCCGCGTCCTCGCGGTGCGCGGCCGGCACCACATAGCGGTCGGCGTACTTGGCGACCGCGAGCAGCCGGTGCAGCTCCTCGGCGCCGGACGGGGTCAGCCCCACCGCCCGCAGGGCCGCCTCCTGTTCGCCGCCCGCCTCGCCGAGGGCGGCGGCGCGCATGTACGAGCGCAGCGCGGTCAGCTTCATCAGGACCCCGCCGACCACGTCGGTGTCCCCGGCGGTGAAGAGGCTCGCCAGGTACTCCAGCGGGATGCGCAGCCGGGTCACGGCGGCGAAGACGTGGTCGGGGTCGTCCTGGTCGCCGCCGGCCGCGTCGACGGCGTCCAGCACGGGGGAGAGCGGCGGCACGTACCAGACCATCGGCAGGGTCCGGTACTCCGGATGCAGCGGCAGCGCCACCCGGTGGCGCATCACCAGGTCGTACACGGGGGAGCGGCGGGCGGCCTCCAGCCAGTCCTCGGGGATGCCGGAGCGCCGGGCCGCCGCGATCACCCGGGGGTCGGACGGGTCGAGGAAGACACCGCGCTGCGCCTCCAGCAGGTCCTGTTCGCCGGGTGTCGCCGCGGCCTCGCCGACCCGGTCGGCGTCGTAGAGCAGCAGGCCCAGGTAGCGCAGGCGGCCCACGCACGTCTCGGAGCAGACCGTGGGCTGTCCGGCCTCGATGCGAGGGAAGCAGAAGGTGCACTTCTCCGCCTTGCCGGTGGCGTGGTTGACGTACACCTTCTTGTACGGGCAGGCGGTGACGCACATCCGCCAGCCGCGGCAGCGGTCCTGGTCGACCAGGACGATGCCGTCCTCGACCCGCTTGTACAGGGCGCCCGAGGGGCACGCCGACACGCACGCCGGGTTGAGGCAGTGCTCGCACAGGCGGGGCAGGTGGAAGAGGAAGGTCTGCTCGAACTCGAACCGGACCCGCTCCGCCCACGCCCCGCCGAGGTTCGGGTCGCCGCCGGCGTGCTCGGGGGCGCCGCCGAGACCGTCCTCCCAGTTCGCGCCCCAGGTGACGGCGGTCGGCTCGCCGGTCAGCGCCGAGCGCGGCCGGGCCACCGGGACGTCGTTGCCGGCCGGGGCGGAGAGCAGGGTGTCGTAGTCGTAGGTCACCGGCTCGTAGTAGTCCTCGATGCCCGGCAGGTCCGGGTTGGAGAAGAGCGACAGCAGCCGCCGCACCCGGCCCCCCGAGCGCAGCACCAGCCGGCCCCGCCGGTCCAGCGCCCAGCCGCCCTTCCACCGCTCCTGGTCCTCGTGGCGGCGCGGGTAGCCGATGCCGGGCTTGGTCTCGACGTTGTTGAACCAGGCGTACTCCACGCCCGTCCGGTTGGTCCACGTCTGCTTGCAGGTGACCGAGCAGGTGTGACAGCCGATGCACTTGTCCAGGTTCATCACCATGGCGATCTGTGCCATCACACGGCCCACGGGGGCTTCGGCGTCCGGCATGTCAGTACTCCACGTCCTGCGAGCGGCGGCGGATCACGGTGACCTCGTCACGCTGGTTGCCGGTGGGTCCGTAGTAGTTGAAGGCGTACGTGAACTGGGCGTAGCCGCCCGCGAGATGGGTCGGCTTGAGCAGCAGCCGGGTGAGCGAGTTGTGGATGCCGCCGCGTTTGCCGCCGACCTCGGTCTTCGGCACGTTCACCGTGCGGTCCTTGGCGTGGTACATGTACACGGTGCCCTCGGGCATGCGGTGGGTGACCACGGCGCGGGCGGTGACCACGCCGTTGCGGTTGTACGCCTCGATCCAGTCGTTGTCCGCGGCGCCGATCTTCTCCGCGTCCGCCGTCGACATCCAGATCACCGGCCCGCCCCGGGAGAGCGCCAGCATGTACGCGTTGTCCTGGTACTCGGAGTGGATCGACCACTTGGAGTGCGGTGTGAGGTAACGCACCGTCACCTCCGCCGGTCCGTCGCGCAGTTCCTCGTCGCCGTAGTGGCGGCGGGCGTCCAGCGGCGGCCGGTAGACCGGCAGGTGCTCGCCGAGTTCGGCCAGCCAGTCGTGGTCGACGAAGAAGTGCTGGCGGCCGGTGAGGGTGTGCCAGGGCTTGCGGTGCTCCACGTTGATGACGAACGGCGAGTAGCGGCGCCCGCCGGTCTCCGAACCCGACCACTCGTACGAGGTGATGACCGGGCGGGGCTGGGCGCGGGTGTCGGCGAACGTGATGCGCTCGGCCACCCGCTCGGAGGCCAGCTCCGCCAGGCCCGAGGCGCCGGTCCGCCGCTCCAGCACCCGGAACCCCTCGGTGGCCAGCCGCCCGTTGGTGGTGCCGGACAGGGCGAGGATCGCCTCGCACAGGTCGGAGGCGGTGGCGAGCGAGGGCCGGCCCGCCGCGACGCCCTCGCGGACCGTGCCGCAGCGGCGGCGCAGCTCCTCCAGCTCCGGCCCCGGGTCGACGGTCACGCCCTTGGTGGTCGTGCCCAGGCTGTCCAGCAGCGGGCCGACGGCGCGCATCTTCTCGGCGACGGCACCGTAGTCCCGCTCGACGGTGACCAGCCGGGGCATGGTGCGGCCCGGGACCGGCTCGCACTCGCCGTGCCGCCAGTCCCGCACCACGCCGCCCGGCTGGGCGAGTTCGTCCGGGGTGTCGTGCTGGAGCGGCACCGCGAGCACGTCGGTACGGGTGCCCAGGTGCGTCGCCGCCAGCTCGCTGAACCGGTCGGCGAGGGTCAGGAACGTGTCGTAGTCGGTACGGGACTGCCAGGGCGGCGCGATCGCCGGGGTGAAGGCGTGCACGAACGGGTGCATGTCCGTGCTGGACAGGTCGTCCTTCTCGTACCAGGTCGCCGCGGGCAGCACCACGTCGGCCATCAGCCCGGTCGACGTCATCCGGAAGTCCATCGCGACCAGCAGGTCGAGCTTGCCCTCGGGCGCCTCCTCCCGCCACACCACCTCCTCGGGACGGGCTCCGGGCGGGGTCTCGCCGCCGCGCACCGCGTGGTCGGTGCCGAGCAGGTGCCGCAGGAAGTACTCGCTGCCCTTGCCGGAGGAGCCGAGCAGGTTGGCCCGCCACACGGTCAGCACCCGCGGGAAGTTGGCCGGGTCGTCCGGGTCCTCGGCCGCGAACCGCAGCCGCCCCGCCTTCAGTTCGTCCACCACGTGCTCGGCGACGGGCCTGCCCGCCGCGGCGGCCTCGTCCGCGAGGTCCAGCGGATTGCGGCCGAACCCGGGATGGCCCGGCGTCCAGCCCAGCCGCACCGCCTGCGCCAGACAGTCCGCGAACGCCTGCCCCCGGAACCGTCCCTCGCCCAGCGGGGAGGCCAGCTCGTCGGGCCCGAACGCCTCGTAGCGCCACTGGTCGGTGTTGAGGTACCAGTACGAGGTGCCCGCCATGTGCCGGGTGGGACGCTGCCAGTCGAAGGCGAACGCCAGATGCTGCAACCCGGTGAGCGGACGGACCTTCTCCTGCCCCACGTAGTGCGCCCAGCCGCCGCCGTTGACACCCTGGCAGCCGGTCATCGTGGTCAGCGCGAGGAACGCCCGGTAGATGGTGTCGGAGTGGAACCAGTGGTTCGTCCCCGCCCCCATGGCGATCATCGAACGGCCGCGGGTCCGCTCGGCGTTGCGGGCGAACTCCCGCGCGATCCGCGCCGCCTGCGCGGCCGGCACCGACGTGACCGTCTCCTGCCAGGCCGGCGTGTACGGCTGGTCCGCGTCCTCGTACGAGGTGGGCCAGGAGCCCGGCAGGCCCGGCCTCGACACCCCGTACTGGGCGAGCATCAGGTCGAAGACGGTCGTCACCAGCCGGCCGCCGACCCGGCGCACGGGCACCCCGCGCACCAGGACCGAACCTCCCTCGGTGGCGCCCTCGTCGAACCGCGGCAGCGCCACCTCGACGGTCGCCTCCGCCCGCTCCAGCAGGCTCAGTTCGGGCACCACCCCGTCCAGGTCCAGGTTCCAGCGGCCCTGCCCGGACGGGCCCCAGCGAAAGCCCAGCGAACCGTTGGGCACGACCGGCTCACCGGTGGCCGCGTCCAGCAGCACCGTCTTGAACTCCGCGTGCTCCTCCTTGCGGCCCAGGTCGGCGGCGGTCAGGAAACCGTCCGGGACCAGCCCCCGAGGATGCTCGCGCAGCGACACCAGGAACGGGGCGTCGGTGAAGGACCGCAGGTAGTCCCGGAAGTACGGCACCTCTCGGTCGACCAGGAACTCGCGCAGGATCACGTGCCCCATGGCCATCGCCAGCGCCCCGTCGGTGCCCGGGTGCGGGGCGAGCCACTCGTCGGCGTGCTTCACGTTGTCCGCGTAGTCCGGGGCGACCGCGACGACCTTGGTGCCGTTGTAACGGGTCTCCGTGAGGAAGTGGGCGTCCGGCGTCCGGGTCACCGGGATGTTGGAACCCCACATGATCAGGTAGCCCGCGTTCCACCAGTCGGCCGCCTCCGGCACGTCCGTCTGGTCGCCGAAGACCTGCGGCGAGGCCACCGGCAGGTCCGCGTACCAGTCGTAGAACGAGAGCAGGGTGCCGCCGATCAGCGACATGAACCGGGCCCCGGCCGCGAACGACGCCATCGACATCGCCGGGATCGGGGAGAACCCGGCGACCCGGTCCGGACCGTACTCCTTGACCGTGTGCACGTGCGCGGCGGCCACCAGCTCCGCCACCTCGTCCCAGTCGGCCCGCACCAGACCGCCCTTGCCGCGGGCCCGCTTGTACCTCCGCGCCTTCTCCGGATCGCCGGTGATCTCGGCCCAGGCCGCCACCGGATCGCCCAGCCGCTCCCGCGCCTCCCGCCACATCTCCAGCAGCACGCCCCGCACATAGGGGTAGCGGACGCGGCTCGGGGAGTAGGTGTACCAGGAGAACGACGCCCCGCGCGGGCAGCCGCGCGGCTCGTACTCGGGGCAGTCCGCGCCGATCGACGGATAGTCGGTGGCCTGGTGCTCCCAGGTGATGATGCCGTCCTTGACGTACACCATCCACGAGCAGGAACCGGTGCAGTTCACCCCGTGGGTCGAGCGCACCACCTTGTCGTGCGACCAGCGGTCGCGGTAGAAGCCCTCCCACTCGGTGCCGCCGGCGCCGAAGACGGCCCGTCCGTCGGCCGACACCTCACGGCGCGTCAGCAGCCTGCGGGCGGCGAGGGGCCACCCCTCCGCGACGGCCGGGCGCCGGGGCCCGTTGCGCTCGTTTCCCATGGTCGAAACGGTAGGCGGCACCCGCCGCGCCGCCCCGGGGCCGCCGGGCCCCGCCCGGCCGGAGTCCGGCCCATCGCGCGCCCGTAGTCCAGGGACCAACGGCCCTCTTGGCAGGGCCGATCGGCCGCGAGTCCGGCGGGCTCGGCGGTGCATGCTGGCACTGATCGAACCGCTGACGCCCACCGCGACGACGGCACGGGCCGGACCAGGTCATTCCCCCGTCCCTGGCCCCGGCGACGTGACGGCGTACGGCACGCGTCAACCGGTCCGGTCCCGCGTCCGGCCGCCGCCCACCGCGGCCGGGCGCGGTCAATCCGCTCCCCGGAACCGGCCCCCGGCCGGCCCCTGACGACCCGGCGGACGAGCCGTTCCCCGCCCGCGTCGGGCGCCGGCGCCGGACCGACCTGCTGGAGGCTCCCATGGACACCCTCACCCTCGCCTCGACGCCGGAGGACGCCGCCGCCCTCCGGGCCGCCGAGGCGCACCACGCCCGCCTGGTGGGGGAGTTGACGGCGCGGGTGACACTGCTGCTCACCGGGGCGGGCCGCGACCCGGTGGCGGGCCGGCGCATACACCGGGGCCTGCTCGCCTTCTGCGACCGCGCGATCCTGCCGCACCTCTCCGCCGCCGAGGCCGTCCTCTACCCCGCCGCCCGCGCCCTGCCCGAGGCCCGGCTGCTGATCGACAGCCTGATCGCCGAACACGCCTGTCTGACCTCGCTCGTCGGCGCGCTGCGCTCCGCCGACCCGGCGGGCGCGATCGCCGACGCCCGCGCGCTCCAGGTGCTCCTGGAGGAACACCTCGCCAAGGAGACCGGCCTCGTCCTGCCCCTGCTCGCCATGGCCCCCGGCATCCGCCTCTCCGTCCTCCACGCCGACCTCGACCGGCGACTGGCCACCGGACCACCGGTGACGGGCCCGCATCCGGCCCCGGAGAGCGCGGAGACGGGGGAGACCGGTGAGACCGGTGAGACCGGGGAGGCGGACGGCGGGTGCGACGGGAGCTGCGGGTGCGGTGGCGCGGGGGCGTGCGGCGGGGCGGAGGAGTCCGGCGGATCGTAGCCGGACGGCCCCCGGCGGCACGCGCCGCTCGTACGGCGCGGGCCACCCGGGGCCCCCGGGCCGCCTCCCGGTAGGCGCGCTCCGGGCGGCACGCCCCTCGTACGGCCGCACCACCCCGGCCACCCGCCCCGGACCGGCCACCTCGCACCGCCGAGCCACCCTGACCGGCCGCGCACCCCGCGGCCCCGTAGCCGAAGGAAGCAGAGACCCCGCCATGAACCCACCGCACCCCCGGACCGGCGCCCTCCTCACGGTGACCGGGACCGCCCTCGCCCTCGCCGGGCCCGTGATGCTGCTGCGCGCCGCCGACGGCCGCAAGGAGATCCGCGGCGAACTCGCCGCCCAGCGGATCACCTTCCCCGACGACGGACTCCCCGCCGACCTCATGCCCTACGCCGGCCGCACCGTGGCCACCGGCGACGAGGCCCGTGCCTACGCCCGGTACATCAAGGGCAACCTCACCCGCACCACCGCCGGCCGCAGCTACGCCGAGATCACCGCCGAACTGCACAAGGCCGGCGGCGACGACGAGGAACTGACGGCACTGCGCCAGACCGCCTTCACCGGCGAGTCCCTGCGCGCCTCGCTGCTCTCCGCCTACCAGGCGTGGCAGATCACCACCCTGGTCGCCGGAGTGGGCACCGCCCTCACCGGCCTCGGCACCGCCCTGGTCGCCACGTCCCGGGCCCTGCGCACCCCGCCCGCACACCCCTGACCGGCGCCCGCGCCGGCCCCCTCGCCACCCGACCCGTCCGACACCGCGTCACCACCCACCCCGGGGCGGTCCGTCCGCCCCCGGCCGACTCGACGACCGGCCGCCGCCCTCCGGCCCGGCACGGCGCGAGCCGCCCGCGTCCGTATCGGAGGCATCCCGTGAACGACCGTACCGAGCGCCCGCCCGGCCGGCCCCCTCGCTGTCGCTCGCGACGGGTGCCCCGGCGCACGGCCCGGTCCGGTCACGGTCCGGCCGGCCGGGTTCCCTGCCCTGGCACCCGGCCGGCCGGACACCCCTGCCCCGGTGTGGCGAGGAGGCCGCGGTGACCGTGCCCCACGTGATCCGCCACCAGCGGCACGACGCGACCCGGCGGCCCTTCCTCGTCATCTGGGAGTCCACCCGGGCCTGCCCGCTGGCCTGCCGCCACTGCCGCGCCGAGGCCGTGCCCGACCGCGACCCGCGGGAACTGGACACCGACGCCGCCCGGGACCTCATCCGCCAGGTCGCCGCCTTCGGCCGGCCCGCCCCGCTCTTCGTCATCACCGGGGGCGACCCGTTCCAGCGGCCCGACCTGACCGACCTCATCGCCTGCGGACGCGAGAACGGCGTCCGGATCGCCGTCTCCCCCTCCGGCACGCCCACCCTCACCCGGCGGCGGCTGGAGGAGGTGCACGCGGCGGGCGCCGCCGGCATCTCGCTCAGCCTCGACGGCTCCACCGCCGCCCTCCACGACTCCTTCCGTGGCGTCCCCGGCGTCTACCGCTGGACCCTCGACGCCTGGGACACCGCCCGCGAACTCGGCCTCAAGGTGCAGATCAACACCACCGTCGCCCGTCACAACCTGCTCGACCTGCCCGACACCGTCCGCCTGGTCGCCGACCACGGGGCGATGCTGTGGAGCGCCTTCTTCCTGGTGCCGACCGGCCGGGGACGCCTCCTCGGCGCGCTGACCCCCGCCGAGGTCGAGGACGTCCTCAACTTCGTCTACGACGTGGGCCTCACCGTCCCCGCCAAGACCACCGAGGCCCACCACTTCCGCCGCGTCGCCCTCCAGCGCCGCGTGCTCGCGGGCACCGGCGAGGACCCCGTGGCCGTCCTCGGACTCGGCCCGCTCTACCGGGAGTTGCGGGCCCGCGCGGACGACCTCGGGCTCACCGCCGGGGAGCGGCGGGTGCGCCGGCCGCCGCTGGACGTCAACGCCGGGCGGGGCTTCGTCTTCGTCTCCCACACCGGCGACGTCCACCCCAGCGGTTTCCTGCCGCTGAGCGCGGGCAGCGTCCGCGAGACCCCGCTCACCGAGATCTACCGCGACTCGCCCCTGTTCACCGGGTTGCGCGACGCCGACCGGCTCGGCGGGCGCTGCGGACGGTGCGAGTTCCGCCGGGTCTGCGGCGGCTCCCGCTCCCGCGCCTACGGCGTGACGGGCGACCCGTTCGCCGAGGAACCCTGGTGCGGATACGTCCCCGGTTCCTTCCCCCACCAGCGGGAACTGGCCGTGCTGCTCGCCGGGTCCGGGGCGAGGGCCGGGGGCCCGGCCGCCGCCGGCCGCGAACACCCCGAGGAGCAGGAGCACCGTGCCGACCAGCCCCGATGACCCCGGCCCCACCGCGGGGGCCGGTCCCGGTCCCGGTCCCGTCGCTGGTCCCGTTCCCGCCCCCGGTCCCGTTCCCGTCGCGGGCCCAGGCCCGGACGCCGCTTCGGGGCGCGGCTCTGACTCGGCCTCCGGCCCTGGCTCCGGGGCCGGTTCCGCCTCCGGCGCCGGCCCGGTTTCCGGTTCCGCCTCCGGCGCCGGCCCGGTTTCCGGCTCCGCCTCCGGCCCGGCCCCCGAGCCGGAGCGTGGCCCCGGCCCCGCCTCCGGCCGAGGGCCCGCCGGGCCCGCCCCAGGCACCGGCCCCGTTCCCGTCGCGGGGCCCGGCCCTGGCCCCGGCCCTGTCCACGTGCCCCTGGGGGTCTCCCCGGGGCGGCCGGCCGGGCGTTTCCGGGCCTCCGGCTCCCGTGTCCGGCACCTCGCCGCCCACGTCCTGATCGCCCTCTGGCTGCTCCTCGCCCTGCTCGCGGCTGGTGTCCAGCAGACGCTGCCCGTCGCCCGCTGGCTCGCCGTCCACCTCTTCCTGCTGGGCGGCGCCGGCACCGCGATCCTCGTGTGGAGCGAGCACTTCGCCGTCGCGCTGCTGCACGCACCGCCCCCCGGCCGGCGCGCGAGCGACGCCCGCCTGGCCGGGTTCACCGCCGCCGTCACCGGCGTCCTGGCCGGGGTGTGGGCCGATGTGCCCGTGCTGACCGGCGCCGCCTGTGCCCTCCTCGTCGCTGTCGTCACCGCCCACCTCGTGATGCTGGTCCGCCTCGGGCGCGGCGCGCTGGGCGGACGGCTCGCCCCCGTCGTCCCGTACTACCGCGCCGCGGCGGTGGCGCTGATCGCCGGCGCGGTCCTCGGCTGGCTGCTGGCCACCGGCGGCGCCGGACCGCAGCGGTACGCCGGGCTGCGGCTCGCGCACCTGCACGTCACGCTGCTCGGCTGGATCGGACTGCCCGTGCTGGGCACGCTGTTCATGCTCTGGCCGACCGTGCTCGGCGTCCGCATGGCCGACCGCACCGCCCGTGTGGCCCGCCGGGCGTTCCTCCTGACCGCCTGCGGCCTGCCCGTCGCCGTCGCCGCCCTCGCGGCCGGGGTGCGTCCCGCCGCCGTGGCGGGCCTCGCCTGCTACACGGCCGGAGTCGCCCTCGCCGTGGGGCTGTTCGCCCGCACGCCGCGCAAGCAGCGGCCCGTCTCGCCCGCCGCCGTGTGGATGCTGGCCGCCTCCGTGGCCTGGCTGTGCGCCGCCGTCGCCGCCGATCTGGTGCTGCTCGCCCTCCGGCCGCCGGACGAGGCGGGGGACGCGGTCGCCGCGCTGGTGCCGGTGCTCCTCGCCGGGTTCGTCGGCCAGGTGCTCATCGGGGCGCTGACGTACCTGCTGCCCGTCGTCCTCGGCGCGGGCCCGGCGGACCGGGCCGCCCTGCGCGCGGTGCTGGAACGGGGCTGGACGTGGCGGCTGGCGGTCCTCAACACCGGTGTGGCGCTCGCCGCCCTGCCGCTGCCCGCGCCCGCCGCCACGACCGGCGCCCTGCTGGCCGCCGCGGCCGGCACCGCCTTCCTCGCCCTCGCCGCCCCCGTCCTGGTCCGCGCCGCCCGCACCGTGCTCGGCGACCTCCGGGCCGGTGACGACCCCGCCGGGCGGGCCCGCCGCGCCGCGCGGCGACCGGCCCTGTGGGGCACGGCCGCCGGGGCCGCCCTCGTCCTGCTCGGCGCCCTCGTCGCCAACTCCGGCGGCGACAACGGCGGTACGGACCTCGCCACCGGCACCGGCACCGGGGCCGCCGCCGTCACCCGCACCGTCGACGTCACCCTCGGCGACATGCGCATCCGCCCGGCCCGCGTCGAGGTCGCCCGGGGCACGGCGCTGACGCTGCGGATCACCAACGCCGACGACCAGCGCCACGACCTCAAGGTCGAGGGCGGCCCCGCCACCCCGCTGCTCGCCCCCGGCGGACGCCGCACCCTCGACCTCGGGCGGATCACCTCCGACCGCACCGCCTACTGCACGCTGCCCGGCCACCGGGCCGCCGGCATGACCCTCGACATCACCGTCGGCGCCGCGTCCGGGGACGGCTCCGGCGACGGCTCCGCGCACACCGGGCACACCACGGCGGGCACCACCCCGGACCTCTCCGCCGACTTCTCCGGCACCTGGCGGCCCCGCGCCGCCGAACTGGCCCCCGCCCCCGAGGGCACCGTCCACCGGGTCGAGCTGCGCGCCCGGCGCACCCGCGCCGAGGTGGCCCCCGGCACCGTGCAGGAGCGCTGGACCTTCGGCGGCACCGCGCCCGGACCGACCCTGCGCGGACGCGTCGGCGACGTCTTCGAGATCACCCTCGTCAACGACGACACCATGGGCCACGGCATCGACTTCCACGCCGGCGCCCTCGCCCCCGACCGGCCCATGCGGACCCTGGACCCCGGAGAGCGGCTGACGTACCGCTTCCGCGCGGAGCGGGCCGGCGCCTGGCTCTACCACTGCAGCACCGCGCCCATGCTCCAGCACCTGGCGAACGGCATGTACGGCGCCGTCGTCGTCGATCCCCCCGGGCTGGCCGAGGCCGACCGCGAGTACCTCCTCGTCTCCTCCGAGCTGTACCTCGGCACCCCCGGCGGCACCGCCCAGGTGGCGAAACTGCGCGAACACGCCCCGGACGCCTGGATGTTCAACGGCGTCGCCGCCCAGTACGCGCACCGCCCCCTGACCGCCCGCGCCGGGGAACGCGCCCGGTTCTGGGTGGTCGCCGCCGGCCCCGCCGACGGTGTCGCCTTCCACCTCGTCGGCACCGTCTTCGACACCGTGTACAAGGAGGGCGCGTACCTGCTCCGGCCGGGTGACCCCGGCGGCTCCCAGGCGCTCGATCTGGCCCCGGCCCAGGGCGGGTTCGTCGAGACCGTCTTCCCCGAGGCCGGGCACTACTCCTTCGTCGACCACGACATGCGGCACGCTGAGTCCGGCGCCCACGGCACGGTGGAGGTGACCGGGCGGTGAACCCCGTCGGAGTGTGGTCGCTGGTGCGCTTCGTCCACGTGGCCGGCGCCGCCCTCTGGGTCGGCGGCCAACTCGCCCTATCCCTGATCGTGTTGCCGCTCGCCCGGCATCTGCTCGCCGACGCCGACAAGGACCGCTTCACCGAGCGGGCCGGGCGCCGCTTCGGGATGCTCACCGGCACCGTCTTCCTCCCCGCCCAGCTCGCCACGGGCTGGGCCCTCGCCTGGCACCGCGGCGTCACCTGGGCCTCCCTCGCCGAGCCCGGCTACGGGCGCACCCTCGCCGCCAAACTCGGCCTCTTCGCCCTGGTGATGCTCGCCGCCGCCGGGCACGGACTCGCCCACGCCCGGGGCCGCCCGGCGCTCGCCCGCGCCCTCGCGGTGGTCTCCCTGACCGGCTCCCTCGGCGTGGTCCTGCTCGCCACCGCCCTGCCCGCGAGCTGAGGCACCGCTCCCCTGGGGCCGGATGGCCCCTTGCCCGGGGCCGGTCAACCCTCGCCCCGTACTTCCGGACGGCGGAAGGTGGGGGGAACGGGCCGAGCCGTGTGAAGGAGCCGCCATGCAGACCCGCGAAGTCGATGCCACAGCCGTCCAGGCCCTGCTGGCCGCGGCCGTGGCGGCGCCGTCCATCCACAACACGCAGCCCTGGCGGTTCCGCCTGGACCCCGACAGCCGGTCCGTGGAGGTCCGCGTCGACCGCAACCGGTCCCTGCCGCTCACCGACCCCGAGCGGCGGGCCCAGTTCCTCTCCGTGGGCGCCGCGGTCCTCAACCTCCGCGTGGCCGCCGCCCACCTGGGCTGGACCCCGGTCGTCCGGCTGCTGCCGACGGTGGACGATCCGACGCTGCTGGCCACCGTGCAACTGGCCGGCCCCGTCGGCGAGGCCCCGGACCCCGTGGCCGGCCTGTACGACGCCATCGAGCGGCGGCACACCAGCCGGATGCCGTTCACCGGCCGCCCCGTCCCCGACCCCGTCGTCGCCGACATGATCGGCGCGGCCCGCGCGGAGGGCGCCCAACTGGACGTCCCCGACATCATCGGCACCCGCCGGCTGCTGCGGCTGACCCAGGCCGCCGAGGCCCGCAACGCCACCCACCCCGAGCGCGCCGCGGAGACCCGCACCTGGCTCACCACGCCGGGCGCCGACTCCGCGTACGGCATCCCGGTGACCGCGCTCGGCCCCCGCGACAGCTCCGGGCACGTGCCGATGCGGGACTTCGCCACCCCGCTGCGGCTGCCGGCCCTGCGCTTCGAACGGCACGTCCAGATCGCCCTGTTGTGGACCCCCCGGGACCGGCTGGGGGACTGGCTGCGGGCCGGCCAGGCCCTGGAGCGGGTCCTGCTCACCGCCACCGTCCACGGGGTGCGCACCTCGATGCTGCACCAGGCGATGGAGTGGCCCGACCTGCGCGCGGCGATGAGCGGGCCGCGCCGCCGCTGCTGCCCCCAGCTCCTCATCCGCTTCGGCTACGGCCCGGAGGGCGGACGCACCCCGCGCGCCGCCACGGCCCGGACGCCCCGCGCCGTCCCGGGCGGCTGACCCGGGCCGCGTCCGCCGCCTCGCGTCCGCTGCCTCGCGTCCGCCGCCTGGCGTCCGCCCCCGCCGCGTCCGGTGCCGTACCGACGGCACCGGGCGCGGCGCCGTATCCGTGCCACGACCGCGTCCCCGGGCCCAGGTTCCGGCCACGACCGGGACCGCCGGCCCCGTGCGCCGGGTCCCTCCGGCCTCCGGCGGGGACCCCCCGGCCCATGCGGGCGGGCCCGCCCCGGCGGAACAGTGATCACGGGACGACGGCCCGCGGGCAGCAGGCCCGCGGCCCCGGTGCGCCGGTCCCGGGACCGGGAGAGGACGACGACATGGCCCAGCAGCCGACGACGCGGAGCGAGGGCGGCCCACCGCCCCAGGCGGTGCCCCCCGGACGGGCCTGGCTGATGCTCGCCCTGGCCACCGCCGGCTTCGCGGTGAACTTCTGGGCCTGGGCCCTGCTCAGCCCGCTCGGCCCCCGCTTCAAGGACTCCCTCGACCTCACCTCGTTCGAGCAGTCGCTGCTGGTCGCCGTGCCCGTCGTGGTCGGATCGCTCGGCCGGATACCCGTCGGCGCGCTCACCGACCGCTACGGCGGCCGGGTCATGTTCCCCGCCGTCTCCGCCGTCACCATCGTCCCCGTCCTCTACCTCGGGCTCTTCGGCCACACCTCGCCGGCCGGACTGCTCGCCGGCGGTTTCCTCCTCGGCGTCGGCGGCACCGCCTTCGCCGTCGGCGTGCCCTTCGTCAACGCCTGGTTCCCGCCCGCCCGGCGCGGACTGGCCCTCGGCGTCTTCGGCATGGGCATGGGCGGCACCGCCATCAGCGCCCTGACCACGGTGAAGCTGGTGGACGCCCACGGCATGGCCGACCCCTTCCTGCTGACCGCCGCGGTACTCGCCGCCTACGCCGTGCTGGCCGCCCTCGTGCTGCGGGACGCCCCCGGGCGCACCGCGCCGGCCGAGCCGCCGGCCCGCCGCCTGGCCGCCGCCCTGCGCCTCGGCGTCACCTGGCAGGCGTCCGCCCTGTACGCGGTCGCCTTCGGCGGGTACGTCGCCTTCTCCGTCTACCTGCCCACCTACCTGAAGACCGGCTACGGACTCTCCCAGGCCGCCGCCGCCGACCGCATGGCCGGCTTCGTCCTCCTCGCGGTGGCGATGCGCCCGGTGGGCGGCTGGCTCGCGGACCGCTTCGGCCCGGTACGGGTGGTGGCCGGCTCCCTCGCCGTGGTGCTCGCCGGAGCCTTCGCGCAGGCGACCACGCCGCCGCTGGCCTCCACCGGCACGGTCGCCTTCCTGTCGATGGCCGCCGCGCTCGGCGCCGGCAGCGGGGCCGTGTTCGCCCTGGTCGCCCTGTTGGTCCCGGCCGGCTCGGTGGGCTCGGTCACCGGCGTCGTCGGCGCCGCCGGCGGCCTCGGCGGCTTCCTGCCGCCGCTGCTGATGGGCTCGCTCTACGGCCACTACGGCTCCTACGGCCTCGGCCTGGTCCTGCTCGGCCTGGTCGCCGCGGCGGCCCTCGCCTTCACCGGCACCGGCGTCCGCCGCGCGGTCACCCGCGCCGCCCCGGCCGCCGCCAACTGACCCGGGGCCGGGCCCCTCCGGCCCCCCGAACCGATCACGGAGCGCGTGATGTGCGAATACTGCGGCTGCCAGTCGCTCACCTCCATCGACCAGCTCACCCGCGAACACGACACCGTGGTCGCCCTCATCAGCCGCGTCCGCACCGCCCGCCGCTCGGGCGACACCGCCGCCGCGGCGGCACTGGCCCGGCGCATCGCCGCCGTCCTCGGCCCGCACACCCGGGTCGAGGAAGAGGGACTGTTCCCCGCGCTGGCGGACGACTTCCCCGTCCAGATCGCCGCGCTGACGGAGGAGCACCGCCAGATCGAGGCGGTCCTCGGGGAGGCCGAGGGCGGCGTCCCGGCGGACCCGGCCTGGCCCGACAAGCTGCTGGCGGCCCTCGCCGACCTGCGCGAGCACATCCTCAAGGAGCAGGACGGCGTCTTCCCGGCCGCGCTGGCCAGTCTCACCACCGACCAGTGGGAGGACGTCGAGGCGGTCCGCGCCCGCGCCGGCAGCGCCCTGTCCGGCCCCGCCGCTTGACGGCACACGACGGCCCCCGGGCATCGCGCCCGGGGGCCGCCCCGTACCGGCTCAGGCCGCCGCGCCCGGCAGCCACAGGTCCGGGCCGAAGACCTCGTACCGGATGTCGCGCGCGGGCACCCCGGCCGCCAGGAGCCGGCCGCGGACCTCCCGCATGAAGGGCAGCGCGCCGCACAGGAACACCGTCGCGCCCTCGGGCAGTTCGACGTCCGCGAGGTCCATCAGCCCGGTGCGGGCCTCGGGCTCCTGCGGGCCGCCGCGCTCGTACCAGAACGCGGCGCGCGCGTCCGGCAGCCTCTCCACCAGCGCCCGCGTCTCGGCGCGCAGCGCGTGCTCGGCGGGGGAGCGGTCGGCGTGCAGGACCAGCACCGGCCGCCGCGCGTCCGACGCGGCGAGGTGGGCCAGGATGCCCGTCATGGGCGTGCAGCCGATGCCGGCCGAGACCAGCACCACGGGGCGGGTGCCGTCGTCGTCGAGGAACACGTCGCCGGCCGGGGCCGACAGGGTCAGTTCGTCGCCCCGGCACACGTCGTCGTAGAGCAGGTTGGACACCTCGCCGGCCGGGGCGCCGTCCTCGGCGGGGACCCGCTTCACGGTGATCCGGCGCAGTTCGCCGCCCGGGTCGCCGGAGAGGCTGTACTGCCGCACCTGGCGCACCCCGTCCGCCATCCGCATGCTCACGCTCACGTACTGTCCGGCGCGGGCCCGCGGCGCCGGCTCGCCGTCCGCCGGGCGGATCACGAACGACACCACGTCGGGTGCCTCCGGGCGCCGCTCCACGACCGTCCACTGCCGCCAGACGCGGCCCGGCCGCAGCCCCGCCTCGTGGTACAGACGGGCCTCCTGGCCGATCAGCGCGCCCGCCATCAGCCAGTACACCTCGTCCCAGGCCGCCGCCACCTCCGCCGTGACGGCGTCGCCGAGCACCTCCGCTATGGCGGCGAACAGGTACTTGTGGACGATCGTGTACTGGTCGTCGGTGACGCCGACCGAGACGTGCTTGTGCGCGATGCGGTCCAGCAGCGTGTCCGGCCGGGTCTCCGGGTCGTCGAGGAGCGCGGTGGCGAACGCGGCGATCGAGCCGGCGAGGGCCCGGCGCTGGGCGCCGCTGGCCTGGTTGCCCCGGTTGAACAGTCCGTCGAGCAGTTCGGGCCGGTCGTGGAACATCGTCCCGTAGAAGCGCGTGGTGATCTCGTCGAGCGCGGCGGCCACCGCGGGCAGGGTGGCGCGCACCACGGACGCGGATTCTGCGGACAGCATGGGGCCTCCCGTAGATGGGGGAAGTAGCGGGCCGCCGTGCCGGGCGCGGCGGCGAATTCTGTCTACCAGCCGGCGGACCCCGCTCCGGCGGGCTTCGGGCCCGGGAGCGCGAACGGGGACCAATGGCCCCCGTAGTCGGCCCGCTGGTCCCCACCGGCGGGCGGCGCCCCGGGACCGGAGGTCCCCGGAACGCGGGTCCCCCGGGCCCTGCCGTCCGGTGACGGGGACCCGGGGGCCACGGGGGAGCGGGGGAGGAAACGGAGGGCAGGACGGCTTTCGGCCACGCCGGCGGCACACGCCGCGCGGCCGGACGCGGTCAGGCGCCGTCGGCCTCGGTGAGCCGTATGCCGGTGACCAGATCCGGCCGGATGCGAATCGCGTAGTCCATCGTCTGCTCGACCCACGGGCGCAGCATCGCCTGGTAGCGGGCGAGGTCCCGGGGGTCGGTCACCAGCCGCGCGTACCCCGTCACCACCACGCTCCACCCCAGGTGCGTCTCGGGATCGATCGCGTCGGCCTCGTAGGCGACCACGACGCCAGGATCGCCGGCCGTACGGGTCCGGGAGGTCAGGGCCGCGCCCTCGTGGGTGCGGATGATGACGTCCCCGTCGTCCAGGACGTGGTTGACCGGGCGGACCGTCGGCAGCGCGTGCTGGGTGAAGACGATCCTGCCCAGGGAGACGCTGCCCAGCAGCCGCAGGGCCTCCTCGCTGTCGAGCTCGGTGCTGCGGCGGGGCCGGACCGGGATCGAGCGGACGTTGTCGAGAGTCATGGCGTGCTTTCGTGCGGTTTCATCGCTCACTGTCTTGTCTCCGCTCGGCCTTCGAGGCGGCCGGGCGGTCTGCCACCGGGGGAGGATGACGGGGCCGGTCCGGTGCGGCGACCTCCCGCCGCGGCCCGCGGGTGTCCAGAGGTGCTCAGTTCATTGGAGCCCCGGGAACCGGGCCCCTGCTAGGGCCGTTCGGCCCTACGGTGCGCCGGTCGGATCATGCCGTGCCCCGCGCCCGGGTCCCGGCACGTCCCGAGGGGGACGCAGGGCCCCCGGACCCCGCTAGGCTCGGTGACGGGCCGCCGCGCGGTGCGGAGCGCCACCGGCGCCGGGCGCCCTCTCGCGTGCGTGCGGGGCGGCCGGGAGCACGGGCGGCCCGCGGAGACGACGCAGACGAGGAGTGTTCATGGCGGACAGCGAGCGGCCCGGCAGTGACGACCCGATCAGGGTCTTCCTGCTGGACGATCACGAGGTGGTACGGCGCGGGGTGCACGACCTGCTGGACGACGAGCCGGACATCACCGTGGTCGGGGAGGCCGGCACCGTCGAACAGGCCCTCGTCCGCGTCCCCGCGCTGCGCCCGCAGGTGGCCGTGCTCGACGTGCGGCTGCCCGACGGCGACGGGGTGAGCGTCTGCCGCGAACTGCGCTCGCGCATGCCGGACCTCGCCTGCCTGATGCTGACCTCCTTCGACGACGAGGAGGCCCTCCTCGACTCGATCATGGCGGGCGCCTCCGGGTACGTGCTGAAGCAGATCCAGGGCTCGGACCTGGTCTCGGCGGTGCGCACCGTCGCCGCCGGGCAGTCCCTGCTCGACCCGAGCGCCACCGCCAAGCTGATGGCCCGGCTCCGCGGCGAGCAGGAGAAGGAGCAGGAACCGGAACCGCTGCCCGGACTGACCGACCGGGAACGGGAGATCCTCGCCCTGATCGGCGAGGGCCTGACCAACCGGCAGATCGGCCAGCGGCTCTATCTCGCCGAGAAGACGGTGAAGAACCACATCTCCCGGCTGCTGGCCAAACTGGGCGTCGAGCGGCGCATCCAGGCCGCCGTCATCGCCACCCAGGCGCAGGACCGGCTCCGGCACGACGGGCGCTGACCCCGGCCGTCTCCCGGCCGCTGCCCGGCCGTCTCCCGGTCGCTCCCCGGCCTCCGGGGTGCGACGGGCGGCCGGACCGGTCGGTCCCGCCGCCCGGTTCCTTCACCCTCCCGCCCCCTCGGGCCGCCCGGACCGCTACCGTGGTCAGGAGACCGGAACGGACGGCTGCCGGCGCGTCGGAGGGACCTGGAGGACCACTGGTGGAGAGCCCTGACGAGCCGGAGGCCCGCCTACGACTGCCGCAGCTCAGACTCGACGAGCTGCTGGAGGAGCTCCAGGCGCGGCTGGACGCCGCCCGGGGCACCCGGGACCGGGTGCACAGCCTCCTGGAAGCGGTGCTCTCGGTCGGCCGGGAACTCAACCTCGAACAGGTGCTGCACAGCATCGTCGAGGCCGCCGCGGCCCTCGTCGACGCCCGGTACGCGGCCCTCGGCGTGATCGGCCCGGACGGGAAGCGGCTCTCCGCCTTCCACACGGTCGGCATCAGCGAGGAGCAGATCGCCCGCATCGGCCCCTACCCCGAGGGCCACGGCATCCTCGGGGAACTCATCCGCCACCCCGAGCCCCTGCGCCTGGCGAAGCTCTCCGAACACGCCGCCTCCTACGGCTTCCCGGCCCACCACCCGCCGATGCACTCCTTCCTGGGCGTGCCCATCCGGGTCCGCGAGCAGGTCTTCGGCAACCTGTACCTGACCGAGAAACGGGGCGGCGCCCAGTTCGACGAGGAGGACGAGTCGGTCCTGTCCACCCTCGCCGTCGCCGCCGGCGTCGCCATCGACAACGCCCGCCTCTACGAGCGGTCCCGGCTGCGCGAACGCTGGCTCCGGGCCAACGCGGAGATCACCCACAGCCTGATGTCCGGCAGCGAGCGCGGCGAGGCGCTCGGGCTGATCGCCGAACGGGCCCGGGAGATCACCGGCGCCGCCCTCGCCGTCCTCGCCATGCCCATGGAGGACACCGACTCCCTGGTCGTCGAACTCGCCACCGGACAGGGCGCGGAGGAGCACCGGGGCCTGGTGCTGCCCGTCGACGACAGCCTCACCGGCCGGGCCTTCACCACCGCCGCCCCCGTCCGCTGCGACGACGTCAACCAGGACGAGCGGGTCTCGCCCGCCGCTCCCGGCTTCGCCGGACTCGGCCCCGCCGTCGCCGTCCCCTTCGGCGTCGGCAAAGGCGTCCGCGGTGTCGTCCTGCTGGTGCGGCAGGCGGGCCAGGCCGCCTTCTCCGAGAAGGAGACCGAACCGCTCCAGGGCTTCGCCGCGCAGGCCGCCCTCGCCATGGAACTCGCCGAACGGCGCCGCGACGCCGAGCAGATCGCCGTCCTCCAGGACCGCGACCGCATCGCCCGCGACCTCCACGACCTCGCCATCCAGCGCCTGTTCGCCACCGGGATGACCCTCCAGAGCGCCGGCCGCCTCATCGAGCACACCGCCGCCTCCGAACGCGTGCTGCGGGCCGTGGACGACCTCGACGAGACCATCAAGATCATCCGGTCGACCATCTTCGGACTGCGCGCCCGCGGCGAGGACGGCGGCGCCGGTCTGCGCGGACGCGTGGTCCGCGCGGTCGGGGAGGCCGCCCCGGTGCTGGGCTTCGCGCCCAGCCTGCGGATGGAAGGGCTGCTGGACACCGAGGTCCCCGGCCGCATCGCCGACCACGTGGTCGCCGTGCTCTCCGAGGCGCTCACCAACATCGCCCGGCACGCGCGCGCGGGCCGCGCCTTCGTCGTCCTGGAGACCGACGGCCGCGAACTGCGCCTGACCGTCACCGACGACGGCGTCGGCATACCGTCCGGAGGCCGCCGCAGCGGACTGCGCAACATGGCCGAACGCGCCGCCCAACTCGGCGGCGAACTGCGGCTCTCCACCCCGGACGGGGGCGGGACCACCCTGGAGTGGCGGGTACCGGTGCCGGACGGGGACTGACCCCCTCCCGGGCCCGCCGCGCCCCCGGGCGCGCGCCGCACCTGCCGGTACGCGCCGGACACGTGCCGGACGGAGCTGACACCCCCTCGCCCACCCACCGAACGGCCCCCGTACGCGGGGCTGTTCGGCCCCGGACCGCGGACCTTCGGCGTCGGGCGTCAGCGCCTGCGTACGGCGAGAGTGGGAACTACCAGGAACCACCCTGGCAGTCCCCGAAGGGATCACCGCCATGGCCGTGCACGAGCACTCACCGCACAGAGAGGGCCACCGCCCGCCGCCCCTCGGCACCGGCCCGGCGGCCTCCGACTCCACCGCCACCCCCGGCGTCCTGGCCCGCGTCCTCGCCGGCGCCCGGGTGCTCATGGGATTCGTCTTCCTGTGGGCCTTCCTCGACAAGGTCTTCGGCCTCGGCTACGCCACCCCGTCCGGCAAGGGCTGGCTCGACGGCGGCTCGCCCACCCGCGGCTTCCTCGGTTCCGTCAAGGTCGGACCGCTGGAGTCCGTCTTCCACTCCTGGGCCGGCGCCGTCTGGGCCGACTGGCTCTTCATGCTCGGCCTGCTCGGCATCGGCGTCGCCCTGATCGCCGGCGTCGCCCTGCGCCTGTCGGCCCTCGCCGGGTCCGTGATGATGGCGCTGATGTGGATGGCCGAGTGGCCGCCGGCCCGCCACCTCTCGGACGGTTCGCCGAGCATGTCGACGAACCCCTTCGCCGACTACCACCTCCTCTACGCCGTCCTCCTCGTCGTCCTCGCCGCCGCCTCGGCCGGCGACACCCTCGGGCTCGGCCGGACCTGGGCCCGCCTCCCCGTCGTCCGCGACCACCGCTGGCTCCGCTGACCCCCTCCCCGCCACCGCGGCGGCCCCCGCACCCGGGGACCGCCGCACCGGCCCGTCAGGGGCCGACCGGCCCCGGCGGGGGACCGGTGGCCCCCTGTCGCACCGGCCCCGCCCGCCACGATGCTCGCAGCGCACAGCCCGTGCCGTACCGGACGGCCGCGCCCCCTCCGGCGCGCACATCGGGCCCGCCGCCCGCGCGTTCCCGCACCACGCCACCGCCCCCGTCGCCGTCGTCGCGCACGGCCGACGCACCTGCGTGAGGAGAAGCAGCCATGAAGGCAGCCGTCGTCCAGGCTTTCGGCAAGCCCCTCGTCATCGAGGAACGCCCCGACCCGGAGCCCGGCCCCGGCCAGGTACGCGTCCGGGTCGAGGCGTCCGGACTGTGCCACACCGACATCCACGCCGCCCACGGCGACTGGCCCGTACGGCCCACCCCGCCGTTCGTCCCCGGCCACGAGGGCGTCGGCCTGATCGAGGAGGTCGGCGACGGCGTCACCCACCTCACCGTGGGCCAGCGGGTCGCCGTGCCGTGGCTGGGCACCGCCTGCGGACGCTGCGAGCACTGCCTGTCCGGCTGGGAGACCCTGTGCGAGAGCCAGGTCAACACCGGGTACGGCTGTGACGGCGGCTACGCCGAGAAGATGCTCGCCTGGGCCGACTTCGCCCAGCCCGTGCCCGAGGGCGTCAGCCCCTTCGCCGCCGCCCCGCTCACCTGCGCCGGCGTCACCACGTACAAGGCGCTCAAGGTCGCCGGCGTCCGCCCCGCGCAACTCGTCGCCATCTCCGGCGTCGGCGGCCTCGGCCACCTCGCGGTGCAGTACGCCAAGATCGCCGGGGCCACCGTCGCCGCCATCGACGTCACCGACGAGAAGCTCGAACTCGCCCGCGAACTCGGCGCCGACCTCGTCATCGACGCCCGCACCCAGGACCCCGCCCAGGTGCTCCGCGGCCACGGCGGCGCCCACGCGGCGATCGCGCTCGCCGTCAACGAGTCCGCGTTCACCGCGGTCAACTCCGGCCTGCGGCGCGGCGGCAAGCTGGTCATGGTGGCGCTGCCCGCCCACGGCACCATCAACCTGCCGATCTTCGAGACCGTCCTGAACGGCACCTCCGTCATCGGCTCGATCGTCGGCACCCGGCAGGACCTCGCCGAGGTGTTCGAGCTGCACGCGGCCGGCCGCACCCGCGTGATCCACGAGACCCGCCCGCTGGACACCGTCAACGAGTCCATCGACGAGGTGCTGCGCGGCCGGGTCCGCGCCAGGATCGTCTTCGACCTCGACGGCGCCGCCGGCGCCGCCTCCGCGGAACGGTGACGCCGATGACCCGCCCGCTGATCGTCGGCGTGGACGGCTCCGAGTCCAGCCTGCGCGCCACCGACTGGGCGGCCGACGAGGCGGCCCTGCGCCACGTCCCCCTCAGGATCGTCCACGCCACCCTGTGGGAACGGTACGAGGAGACCGTCCCCGAGACCGCCCCGGAGGCCGGGCCGCAGGAGGGACCGGCCGGCCGGACGCCCGGCGGCGCCATCGTCCGCACCGCCGCCGCGCGCGCCCGCCGACGCCACCCCGACCTGCCCGTGACCACCGCCGTGGTGCCCGAGGAACCCGAGTACGCGCTGGTCAGGGAGGCCCGCGACGCCTGCGCCGTGGTGCTCGGCACCCGGGGCCGCAGCGGCCTGACCGACCTGCTGCTCGGCTCGGTCGGCCTGGCCGTCGCCGCCCACGCCGACCGCCCGGTGATCGTGGTGCGCGGCGCCCACGACAACCGGGGCGGCGCGGGTCCGCTGGGCCGCGTGGTCGTCGGCGTCGGCGAGACCTCCGCCACGGCGGTCCGCTTCGCCTGCGAGGAGGCCCGGCTGCGGGACTCGGACCTCGTGGCGGTACGGGCCTGGCGGTGCCCCGCGCACGAGAGCGCCGACCATCCCCTCCTGGCCGGGGAACCGGCCCGACTGCACGAGGAACGCGCCGCCGACGCCCTGGAGGCGGCGCTGAAGGAGGCCCCGCCGGAACTGGAACCGCTCCGGCACACCGTGGAGGGCCCGGCCCACCGCGTGCTGCTCGCCGCCTCGTACGACGCGGACCTGCTGGTCCTCGGGGCCCGGCGCCGGGCCGGGTACATCGGGCTCCAGGGGCTCCAGCTCGGCCGGGTCGCGCACCGGCTGCTGCACCACTCGGCCTGCCCGGTGGCGGTCGTCCCCGAACGCGAGGAGTTCGGGCCCCTCGACTGAGGGCGCGCACCCGAACGGCCGAGCGGGGAGCGGGGACCAGGCGAGGGCCGGCGGCTCCACCGGCCCTCGCGGTACGCGTCACCGCCTCCCGGACGGTACGCGTCACCCGCTTCCCGGCCGGTACGCGTCACCCGCCTCCCGGACGGAGGGCACATGACCGCCCACTGTCCGGGAGGCGGCGGTCCCCGGCGGGTGCGCTCCGGTGGTGGAGGCCCTCGGGGGCGGGCCGGTCACACCATCGCCGGGCGTGGCCGGTGCGCCGTGAACCAGCCGGCCGCCAGCCGCGCGACCGCCTCCAGCGCGCCCGGCTCGGTGAAGAGGCGGGTGGCGCCCGGCACCACGGCGAGGCGGTGCTCACAGCGCAGCCGGCCGGCGGCGAGCCGGTTCAGCCCGAGCACCCGGGCGTCCAGTGCGCCGACGACGAAGAGCGTCGGGGCCCGCACCCGGGCGAGGGCCGCCGGTCCGGCCAGGTCGGGACGGCCGCCGCAGCAGACCACGGCGTGCACGCCGCCGTCCCCGGCCGCCGCCTCCAGAACCGCCCCCGCGGACGTGCCGGCGCCGAGGAGCCCCACCGGCAGGCCGGTCTCCCGGGCGAGCCACCGGGTGGTCTCGCTCAGCCGTCCGGCCAGCAGGGGGATGTCGAACAGGGCGTCCGGGGCGCGTTCCTCGCCGCTGGTGAGCAGGTCGAGGAGGAGGGTGCCCAGGCCCGCCCGGCCGAGGGCGGCGGCCAGGTGGCGGTTGCGCGGGCTGTACCGGCTGCAACCGCTGCCGTGCGCGAGGACCACCAGGCTCCCCGCGCCCGGGGGCAGGACGAGACGGCCCGTGAGCCGGGCCGGGCCGACAGGCACCGCGACCTCGCCCGGGGGCCGCTCCCACGGTCCTCCGGCAGTCGCCGGGACCACCACGGGCCGGTCGTCCACGGGCGGATCACCCGGGGGCCCGTCGCCCGGCGGCCGGTCACCGACGCGCCGGTCGCGCGGGGGCGGGCCGTCAACGGGAGGGACGTCGTATCGGTGGTCGTCGCGGATCATGTGCCACCTCCTCGGGTTCCGGCGGGAGCCGCCGCGCCGCGGAGTGGGCGGCGCTCCCGCCCGTGCCGGTCGCGCCCGGCGGGAGCCGTCCCGTGAGTCAGCCGGTCCGCTGGCTCCATCGCGGGCCGACCCGCTCCCACTCGCGGGCCCACTCGTCCAGGCGCCGCCGGTCCAGCCGCCACCGCACCAGGGCCCCGCTCCCGTAGGCGAGGCCCGCCACGGCCACGGCCGCCCCGGCGCCGTAGAGCGCGGACTCGACGGACGCGTCGGCCGGATCGGCCGGCTGCCCGGTGAGCGAGCCGTCCCGGTCCTGCCAGAGCGTGATCGACGAACCGGCCCGCAGCCCCGACGTCGCCGGCGTCTCGCCGGTCCGGGACGTGCCGTCCGGCGCCGTCCAGCCGACCTTCACCAGGGCGCGGTAGGCGGTCTGGGTGGGGGACGCGCTCTGCGGCACGTCCGCGAGCAGAACGGCCCGTACGGGCTGCCGTTCGGCGCGCTGGCGCGCGAACGAGGCGTCCGCGGCGTGCGCCGTCAGCAGGCCCGCGAGGGTCCCTCCGACGGCGATCAGGGCCCACACGAGCAGCACGATCCAGGCTTCGACGGCGTCGACGCGCCGGCGCAGCGGATTGCGCCGCCACCGCCACAGCCGCTTCCTCTTGGCCTCGCCGCCGCACATGAGCGGCACCTCCTCGTTTCCCCCTGGAATTCGACCGTGGCACGGGCCGCGCTCCGAGGTCTTGGGCCGGTGAGGGGGCGTCGGTGGGGCCGAACGGACCCTTCGGGCCGGCCGGCCCGGTCCGCCCGGCCCATGCGGGGCGGCCGGTCCTCGGCCAAGCTGGAACGGCGGGGTCATCCCGCCGCCGAGCCGCCCCGGCTCGGCCCGGCCGGCGCCCGCCGGCCGGTTCCGGCCTCCCAGTGATCGAGCAAGAGGGTGAGGATCGGCATGAAAGGCTACGTTTTCCACGGTCCCGGACAGGCCGCCTGGGAAGAGGTCCCGGACCCGTCCGTCAAGGACGCCACCGACGCCATCGTGCGGGTCGGCGCCGTGACCATCTGCGGGACGGACCTGCACATCATCAAGGGCGACGTCCCCGAGGTCCGGCCGGGGACGGTCCTCGGCCACGAGGCGGTCGGCGAGGTCGTCGAGGTGGGCGGCGACGTGCGCACCGTACGCCCCGGGGACCGGGCCCTGGTCTCCTGCATCAGCCCGTGCGGCCGGTGCCGCTACTGCCGCGAGGGCACCTACGGCCAGTGCCTGGGCGGCGGCGGATGGATTCTCGGCCACCTCGTCGACGGCACCCAGGCCGAGTACGTCCGCGTCCCCTTCGCCGACCTGTCCCTGCACCCGCTGCCCGGCGCGCTGCGCAGCGAGGACGCCGTGATGCTGGCCGACATCTTCCCCACCGCCTACGAGATCGGCGTGCTCAACGGCCGGGTCCGCCCCGGCGACACCGTGGTCGTCGTCGGCGCCGGGCCCATCGGGCTGGCGGCGATCGCGACGGCCCGGCTGCTCTCGCCCGAGCGGATCGTCGCCGTCGACCTGGCCCCGTCCCGCCTGGAGTCGGCGACCGCCTTCGGCGCCGACGCGGTCGCCGACGCCCGCGAGGACCCCGGCCAGCTCGTCGCCGATCTGACCGGCGGGCTCGGCGCGGACGTGGTCGTCGAGGCGGTGGGCGTGCCGGAGACCTTCGAGATGTGCACCCGTATGGTCCGCCCCGGAGGGCACGTCGCCAACATCGGCGTGCACGGCGCCCCGGCCACGCTGCACCTGGAAGACCTCTGGATCAAGAACGTCACCATCACCACCGGCCTGGTCGACACGCGGACGACCCCGACCCTGCTGCGCATGGCGTCGGCCGGCCGGCTGCCCACCGGGCGCATGGTGACCCACACCTTCCCACTGGAGCGGATGCAGGAGGCGTACGACGTCTTCGCGGGCGCCGCCGACACCGGGGCCCTCAAGGTGGTGCTCGGCGGGGAGCAACGGGAGGTGATCCCGGTGGCGGACGCCTGACCGGCCCGCCCCGGTCTCCTTCCCGCCCGCCCCGGTCTCCTTCCCGTGGGTGTCAGGTGCCGGGTGCCGCCGTCGGCACGTGGAGCTGGCGCAGGTCCAGCGGCGCGGGCGGCGGCAGCGGGGCGTGGGGACCGGCCCGGAACGCCTGGAGCAGATAGGCGGACAGACGGCGCGAGGCCGCCGCGGCGGCCGGTCCGGTCCGGGCCGTGACCCCGTCGGTGGCCAGCAGCAGGAGTACGAGGTCGCTCGGGTCGAAGTCCGCGCGCAGGGCGCCCGCCTCCTGCGCCCGCCGGACCAGCAGGGTCAGGCCGCGCTCGGCCCGCGCCCGTTCCCGGTGGTGGTCGAGGGCGTCCGGGAACCGGGCGAGGAACGCGGCGGTGAAACCCCGGTCGGCCGCCTGGAGCGAGCCGACCGTCTCGACCAGCGCGCACAGGCCCCGCCAGGGATCGGGGTCCGCCAGCGCCGCGTCGAGCACCGCCGCGCACTCGGCGAGCTGGTCCGCGAAGGCGGCGGTGACCAGCGCCTCCCGGGTGGGGAAGCGCCGGTACAGGGTGGCGACCCCGACCCCGGCGCGGCGGGCCACGGCGGTGAGCGGGACGTCGAGGCCCTGCTCGGCGAAGGCCGCGCGGGCGGCCTTCAGGACCCTTTCGCGGTTCTCCCGCGCGTCCGACCGCAGCGCCGAGGGCGCGTCGGCGACGGGCCGTGCGTCCCGGTTGTGAGAGGGATGACCAGGCATGTCTCTCACTTTAGCCGGAAGTGGAGGGGGTCGTCCGGTTCCCGGGTTAGCGTCGGAGACGGCAGCGGCGGACGGGCCCACGCCCGAACCTCGCTCCACCCCCCTTGTCGGCCTTGTCGGCCTTGACGGCGACCCCGCCACCCCTCGACAGCCCGAACGGACGGACCATGAACGACATGCGCGCGGCCCTCTTCGACCGGTACGGCCCCCCGGAGGTCCTGTACGAGGGACGCCTGCCCCGGCCCGAGCCCGGCCCCGGCGAGGTGCTGGTACGGGTCCGCGCCGTCGGCGTCAACGGCGGCGAGCTGCCCGCCCGCGCGGGCAGGCTGCGCCTGCTGACCGGCCGGCGCTTCCCGCAGACCGTCGGCATCGACTTCGTCGGCGAGGTCGTCCGCACCGGGGCCTCGGTGACGGGCGTGACGCCGGGGGAGCGGGTGTGGGGCCTGCTCGGGCGCCGCCTGGGCACCCTGGCGGAGTACGTCGTCGTCCGGCCCCGCCGGCTCGCCGCCGCACCCGGCAACCTCTCCCCGGAGGAGGCCGTCTCCCTCCTCGCCGGCGGCACCACCTCCCTGACCGGCCTGCGCGACAAGGCCCGCCTGCGGCCCGGCGAACGCCTCCTGGTGCGCGGCGGCTCCGGCGGCGTCGGCAGCGTCGCCGTACAGATCGGCAAGGCCCTCGGCGCCCACGTCACCGCCCTGGCCGGCCCCCGGAACCTGGACTTCGTCCGGAGCCTCGGCGCCGACGAGGTCCACGACCACACCACGGCCCACCCCGCCGGCCTGGGCCGATTCGACGTCGTCCTGGACACCGTGGGCACCGGGCACCGCGCCTGGCGGCGGCTGCTCGCCCCCGGCGGACGCATGGTCGCCATCGCCTTCGACCTCGACCGGCCCGCGAGCAGCCTCGGCTACCTCCTCGCCTCCGCCGTGCACGGCTCCGGCCGCGTGCGGTTCTTCAGCGGCAACCCGGACAGCGCCCTCCTCGCCGAACTGGCCCGGTACGCGGAGCGCGGCGACGTAGTCCCCGTCGTGGACACCGTCCACCCGCTCGGCGCCGTGGCCGAAGCCCACCGGGCCCTGGAGGCGGGCGGCGTCCGGGGCAAGCACGTCGTCCGTGTCGACTGACGCCAGGACCCGGCACGGACGGCGTCCCTGGGGGACACTGGGAGCAGCCTGTCGGGAGGAGGACACCCATGGTTCCCCGGCCCCTCGACGAGAAGACGGTGGCCGCGCTGGTGACCGACGCCACCGCCGCCCCCTCCATGCACAACGCGCAGCCCTGGCGGTTCCGCTTCCTCGCGGGGGAGCGCCGGCTGCTGCTGAGCGCCGATCCGGAGCGCGCCATGCCGCGCTCCGACCCGGACGAGCGGGCCCTGCACCTGGGCTGCGGCACGGCGCTGTTCAACCTGCGCGTGGCCGCCGTGCACGCGGGGCTCGATCCGCGCGTACGGCCGCTGCCCGAACCGGACGTCCCCTTCCTGCTCGCCGCCGTCGACCTGGCCGAGCCCGACGGCACCCCGCCGGACGCCGCGCTGGCCCCGCTGTACCCGGCGATCAGGCAGCGGCACGCCAGCCGCTACCCCTTCACCGAGAAGGCCGTCCCCGCCGCGGTCCTCGACCTGCTGGTGGAGGCCGCCGCGCGCGAGGGCGCCCAACTGGTCTTCCCGCACCCCTGGCACACCGACACCGTGCTCGACCTGGTCCGGGACGCGGAGAGCCGGGAGGCCATGACGCCGGCGGCCCGGGAGGAAATCGACCGCTGGACCCGGCTCGGACCCGATGCCGCCTCGGCGACGGACGGCGTCCCCGAGTACGCCTTCGGGCCGCGCAAGGCGGGCGGCAGGGCCCCCGTGCGGGACTTCGCCGGGGAGCGGCCGGTGGCCGACCGGGGCGCCGCGTCCTTCGAGCAGACCCCGCTCCTCGCCCTGCTGAGCACCCCCGAGGACCGGCCCGCCGACTGGCTGCGCGCCGGCCAGGCCCTGGAACGGGTCCTGCTGGAGGCCACCCTCGCCGGACTGGTCACCTCCCTGACCTCCCACGCCCTGGAGGAACGGGACCTGCGCCGGCTGGTGCGCGACCCCGGGTCCGGCGCCGGTCAGGTCCAGATGGTGCTGCGCCTCGGCTACGGGCCCCGGGGCCCCGCGAGCCCCCGCCGCCCGGTACGGGAGGTCCTGGAGATCACGTGAGGGGTCCCGGCGTCCTCCGCGAGACCCCGCCCCGGCCGCCCGGCACATCCCCGGGCCCTGAGAGGATCATCCGGAACGGAGGTCCACCGGGTCCCGGAAGGAGTCGAGGAGACATGCGAGTCATCGCGGCCGGCGCTACGACGGAGGCACGCGGATGAGCGACGGAACCGGCGCCCCGGTCCTGCTGCGCACCGACGGACGGGCCGCCCACCTCGTCCTCAACCGGCCCCGGGCGCTCAACGCCCTCAACCACGAGATGGTGCTGCGCCTCGGTGAGGCACTGACGGTGTGGGAGTCCGACCCGGCCGTCGAGACGGTCGTCCTCACCGGCGCGGGGGAGCGGGGGCTGTGCGCGGGCGGCGACATCCGCGTCGTGCACGCCGATGCCCGGGACGGCGACGGCAGTGCCTCGGCCGCGTTCTGGCGCGACGAGTACCGGCTCAACGCCCGCATCGCCCGCTATCCCAAGCCGTACGTGGCCGTCATGGACGGGATCGTCATGGGCGGCGGTGTCGGCGTCTCCGCCCACGGCGATGTCCGGATCGTCACGGAGCGGTCGGTGATCGCCATGCCCGAGACCGGGATCGGCTTCGTCCCCGACGTCGGCGGCACCCACCTGCTCTCCCGCGCCCCCGGCGAACTCGGCACCCACCTCGCGCTGACCGGCGCCCGCATCGGCGCCGCCGACGCCCTGCTGTGCGGGCTCGCCGACCATTACATCCCCTCCGCGGCCCTGCCGGACCTCCTCGCCGACCTCGCCGCGCTCCCCGTCGCCGACGCCGTCGCCCGCCATGCGCGGCCCGCGCCCGGGGGCGATCTCGCCGCCGCCCGGGAGTGGATCGACGCCTGCTACCGCGCCGACACCGTCGAGGAGATCGTCCGGCGGCTCCTCGACCACGGCGACCCGGCCGCCAAGGAGGCCGCCGAGACGCTGCTCGCCAAGTCGCCCACCGCCGTGAAGGCCACCCTGGCCGCGATGCGCCGGGCCCGCGCCCTGGGCAGCCTCGAAGCCGTCCTCGACCAGGAGTACCGCAGCTCCCTGGCGGGCCTCGGCACCCATGACCTGGTGGAGGGCATCCGCGCCCAGGTCGTCGACAAGGACCGCGCCCCGCGCTGGTCCCCGGCGACCCTCGCCGAGGTCACCGACGCCGACGTCGAGCGCTACTTCGCCCGCCTGGGCGCCCGCGAACTCGGCCTGGCGGGCGAGACGGGCGAGCCGGGAGCGCCGGGCGCGGCGGACTAGGCGGTCGGGACACGGGGGCCGGACGCCGGGGCCGCGTCACCGGCTCCGGCCGGAACCACCGCCCCGTCGCCGGGGCGCATCACCTGCGCGCCCGCGAGCAGCGTCCCCACCAGCTCCTCCAGGTCGAGCCGCCGCTCCACCGCGTGCAGCGGGGGAAGGCCCGCCCGGGTGCTGACGCGGGGCGGGGCGAGGAGGGTGCAGCAGTCCTCGTCGGGGAGGACGGAGATGTCGGCGGTGCCGAGGGTGCGGGCCTCGTCGATGATCTCTTGTTTCTCCCAGCCGATGAGGGGGCGCAGGAGGGGGAGGGTGGCGGCTTCGTCGACGGCGGCGAGGTTGGCGAGGGTCTGGCTGGCGACCTGGCCGAGGCTGTCGCCGGTGACGAGGGCGTCGGCGCCGGTGGTGGCGGCGAGGGCGGAGGCGGTGCGGACCATGAGGCGGCGCTGGGCGACGACCTGGAGGCGTCCGGCTCCGGCGACGGCGAGTTGTTTCTGTGCCTTGCCGAGGGCGATGACGTGGAGGTCGCCGGGCGGCTGGTAGCGGTTGAGTTCGCGGGCGAGGGCGTATGCCTTGTAGACGGAGGCGGGGTTGGTGTAGGGGGCTCCGGTGAAGTGGACGAAGTCGCAGGCCAGTCCGCGGCGCATGGCGCGGTGGGCGGCGACGGGGGAGTCGTAGCCCCCGGAGAGCAGCACCAGCGCCCGGCCGCTGGAGCCCACCGGCAGCCCGCTCAGACCCGGCAGCCGCTCGCAGGAGAGGTACGTCTCCTTGCGGTCGATCTCCACCGTCAGCGTCAGCTCCGGCGCCGTCAGGTCCACCCGCAGCGCGGGCACGGCCTCCCGCACCCGCGCCCCCAGGTGCCCCGCCATCCGGAACGAGGTCACGGGGAACCCCTTGTCCCGCCGCTTCACCCGCACGGCGAACGTGGCCGCCGGGCGCCCGGCGAGGGCCGTGCGCACCGCGTCCACCGCCGCCCGGGTGATCTCGTCCTGCTCGCTGGGCACCCGTACCGCCGGTTCGACGGTGTTGAAGCCGACCACCCGCCGGGCCCGCTCCACCAGGACCTCCCGGGGGACCTGCCCGCCGAGCACGGTGACGTTCTGCGCGGTCTTGATCCACGTCGAGCCGCCCACCCCGCGCAGCGCGATCCGCAGGTTGTCCTGCAAGCGCTGGGTGAACAGGTGGCGGTTGCGCCCCTTGAGGAAGATCTCCCCGTGCTTGAGCAGCACGCACGGGCCGTACCCGGGGGGCCGGCGGGCCGCGGGCACCTCGGGGCGTTCGGCGACGTGTTCACCGGACATGGGGACCTCCTTGGCGGAACCGGTCGTCCTCGGCGCGCTCCCCGGCCGGAGCCACGGTGACGGAGGGCGCCCCCCGTCACCGTAGCTCCGGCACGGCCGGGAGCGGGGCCGGCGAGGCGGGACGCGGGCCCGGGAACCGCTCCAGGCGGTACCTCACCCGCGTCCCGCCGCCGCGGCCTCAGTTTCCGGACAGCTCCTCGCGGACCGTGCGGGCGGCGGCCACCAGGTGCTCCAGGGACGCCCGGGTCTCCGGCCAGCCGCGGGTCTTCAGACCGCAGTCCGGGTTGACCCACAGCCGCTCGGCCGGGATCGCCTCCAGACCGGTGCGCAGCAGGGCCGCCACCTCCTCGGTGTCCGGCACCCGCGGGGAGTGGATGTCGTACACGCCGGGACCGGCCTCGCGCGGATAGCCGTGGGCGGCCAGTTCCCGGGCCACCTGCATGTGCGAACGGGCCGCCTCCAGGCTGATGACGTCCGCGTCGAGATCGTCGATGGCCTGCACCACGTCCCCGAACTCGGCGTAGCACATGTGCGTGTGGATCTGCGTGTCCGGCCGCACCCCGCTCGTGGTCAGCCGGAACGCCTCCGTCGCCCAGGCGAGGTAGCCGGGGTGCCCGGCGGCGCGCAGCGGCAGTGTCTCGCGCAGCGCGGGCTCGTCGACCTGGATGACCGAGGTCCCGGCCGCCTCCAGGTCCGCGACCTCGTCCCGCAGCGCGAGGGCCACCTGGCGGGCGGTCTCGCCGAGCGGCTGGTCGTCCCTGACGAAGGACCAGGCGAGCATCGTCACCGGACCGGTGAGCATGCCCTTGACGGGACGGCCGGTCAGCGACTGGGCGTACGTCGTCCAGGCCACCGTCATCGGCTCGGGACGCGCGATGTCACCGGCCAGCACCGGCGGGCGCACGTACCGGGTGCCGTACGACTGGACCCAGCCGTTGCGGGTCGCCAGGTAGCCGGTGAGCTGCTCGGCGAAGTACTGCACCATGTCGTTGCGCTCGGGTTCGCCGTGCACCAGCACGTCGAGGCCGGCCTTCTCCTGGAACGAGATCACCTCCCGCACCTCGGTCCGCATCCGCTCCTCGTACCCGGCGCCGTCGATCCGCCCGGCCCGCAGATCGGCGCGGGTGGTCCGCAACTCCGCCGTCTGCGGGAACGAGCCGATCGTCGTGGTGGGCAGCAGCGGCAGCCCGAGGCGGGCGCGCTGGGCCGCGGCCCGCTCGGCGTACGGCAGGGAGCGGCGCCCGTCGGCGTCGGTGACGGCCGTGGCGCGGGCCCGTACCGCCGGGTCCCGGGTGATCGGAGAGTCGGCGCGGGAGGCCAGGTCGGCGCGGTTGGCGGCGAGTTCGGCGGCGATGGCGTCGGTGCCGTGGGCCAGGCCCCGGGCCAGGACGGCGATCTCGGCGGTCTTCTGCCGGGCGAAGGCGAGCCAGCGCAGGATCTGCGGATCGATGTCCCGCTCGTCGGCGGTGTCGAGCGGCACGTGCAGCAGCGAGCAGGAGGCGGAGACGTCGACCCGGTCGGCCAGGCCCAGCAGCGTGCCGAGCGTGGTCAGGGACCGGGCGAGGTCGTTGACCCACACGTTGCGGCCGTTGACGACGCCCGCGACCAGCCGCTTGCCCGGCAGCCCGCCCACGGCGGCGAGGTCGTCCAGGTTGCCCGCGGCGGCCTCGGTGAAGTCCAGCGCCAGCCCCTCGACCGGCGCCTTCGCCAGTACCGGCAGCGCGTCCCCGAGCCGGTCGAAGTACGAGGCCACCAGCAGCCGGGGCCGGTCCTCCAGCCCGCCGAGGTCGCGGTAGGCGCGTCCGGCCGCGTTCAGCTCGGCTGGCGTGCGGTCCTGGACCAGGGCGGGCTCGTCGAGCTGCACCCACTCGGCGCCCGCCGCGCGCAGGTCGGCCAGCACCTCGGCGTAGACCGGCAGCAGCCGGTCCAGCAGGGTGAGCGGGTCGAAGCCGGCGGCGACGCCGGGCGCGGGCTTGGCGAGGAGCAGGTAGGTGACCGGTCCGACCAGGACCGGGCGGGCGGCGAGGCCCAGCGCGAGGGCTTCGCGCACCTCGGCGACCTGCCGGGAGGAGTCCGCGGTGAACACCGTGTCCGGGCCGAGTTCGGGCACCAGGTAGTGGTAGTTGGTGTCGAACCACTTGGTCATCTCCAGCGGCGCCACCTCCTGGGTGCCGCGCGCCATGGCGAAGTAGCCGTCCAGGGGGTCGGCGGCGACGGCGGCCCGGTGCCGCTCCGGCACGGCGCCGACCATGACCGTGGTGTCGAGCACGTGGTCGTAGTACGAGAAGTCGCCGGTGGGCACCTCGTGGATGCCGGCCTCGGCGAGCTGCCGCCAGTTCTCACGGCGCAGCCCGGCGGCGGTGGCGTGGAGGGCGTCGGCGCCGACGCGGCCCTTCCAGTAGCCCTCGACCGCCTTCTTCAGTTCCCGGTTCCGGCCCTGACGGGGGTAGCCGTACACGGTGGCCCGTGCTGCCGCGGCTGCGGACTCGGTGGTCACGGAGATCTCCTTCGCGAGATGGATCCCTGAGGTCCCGGCGACGGGACGAGCGCGCGAAGGGGTGACGGACCGGACGGGACGACAGCACGCCGGTCCGCCGCGCTCGTCCGTCTGGTGTACGCCGACCCGCCCTCGAGGTCACCGGGATGTCCGGGCGCGCGGGGTGCGCGCTCGGGCAGGTGGCAGGTCTTCGGACTCGCGGGCACGTCCTTCTCGGTCACCGAGGAGGACACCTACTGGCCGTCGCTTCCCGGGCCCTTCGGCCCAGTGCTCATGACGGCGGTCGTTCCCGCTCACCGCTGCGGGGCAGTCCCGGATTCCCACCGGGTTCCCTCTTGCGACGCATCCCGCCTGGCGGACGGGGCGAACCAGCTGCACGCTCCACCCTAGACGCCGACGCCGCCGGGCGGGCGACGCGTCCGCCATGCGGATGGCGGCGTGGACACGGCGGGGTGCCGGAGCCAGTTCCCCGGCATCGCGCCGGAAGGGCTCGCGCGGCTCCCCGCCGCCGGATGCGGGGAACACGTCAGGCCCCCGTGGTCCGCGCGCGCTCAGGCGGAGGCCGTCGCCGCCGCGGCCACCGGGACCACCACCGGCGACCCGTCCGACGGGGCGGTGAGCACCTCCGCGTCCACCCCGTACAACTCCCTGACCAGCGCGGCGTCGATGGTCTCGCGGGGCGGGCCGCAGGCCACCACCCGGCCGTCCCGCATCGCCACCAGCGAGTCGGCGTAACGGGCGGCGGCGGCCAGATCGTGCACGACCATGACGACGGTGCGCCCGTCGGCCGCGATCCGCCGCACCAGGTCCAGCACCTCGACCGCGTGCCCGATGTCCAGCGCGCTGGTGGGCTCGTCCAGCAGCAGTACCGGCGTCTCCTGGGCCAGGGCCATTGCCAGCCAGCAGCGCTGGCGCTGGCCGCCGGACAGCTCCTCCAGCCGGCGCCCCGCCAGCTCCGTCGTGCCGGTGGCCTCCAGGGCCCGGCCGACGGCCCGTTCGTCCTCGTGCGACCACTGGCGGAACAGGCCCTGGTGCGGATGGCGGCCGTAGCGGACCAGGCCGGCCACGGTGACGGCCTCCGGTGCCTGCGGCGACTGGGGGAGCAGCGCGATGCGGTGCGCCGCCTCGCGCTGACGAAGGCCCCACACGTCCTCGCCGCCCACCAGGACCCGGCCCGACTCCGGTGCGTGCAGCCGGGCCATCGCCCTCAACAGGGTCGACTTGCCACAGCCGTTGGGGCCGACGATGGCGACCACCTGCCCACAGGGCACGGTCACGTCGACCCGGTTCACGACCGTACGACCGGAGTACCCGGCAATGAGCTGCTCGGTGCGCAGTTCCACCTGGACCGACCTTTCGCAGTGAGACGAAGCCCCTTGCCCGGAAGGCGTGAGGTAAGGCTAACCTTACTACCGCAGTGCGGTGGTGGCCCGCTGTGTCACCTCCCCCTGCCCATCTGCCTTTTCGTACGCCCCCGTTGAACCATGGAGACCGCATGTCCCTGTCCAGACGTCCCTCCCCGATGCCCACCCGCCGCACCGCCGGCCGGGCCGCCGCCGCGGCGGTCGCGGCGGCGCTGCTCCTGGCCGGGTGCGGCACGGACTCCGACGACGCGGACGCCAAGGACGCCGGCGGAGCGGGCAAGGACACCGCGGCCTCGGCCACGCGTACCGTCAAGGACGCCACCGGACGCGCCGTCGAGGTGCCCGCCGAGCCGAAGCGGATCGTGACGCTCACTCAGGAGGACCTGGACGCCGTCCTCGCCCTCGGGCTGAAGCCCGTCGGCATCACCAACGGCCAGGGCCTCGACAAGCCGCCCGCCTACCTCGCCGCCAAGGTGAGCGGCATCGACGTCGTCGGCAACCTGCTCCAGCCCGTGATGGACAAGGTGGTCGCCGCCAAGCCCGACCTCATCCTCGCCGGTGACATGCAGGACGAGCAGGTGCTCGGGCAACTGCGCGAGATCACGCCGGCCACCCTCGTCACGATGGCCCCCACCGACGACTGGAAGCTGTCCTTCCGGGGCATCGGCAACGCCGTCAACAAGCTGGACGCGGCGAACGAGGTCATCACCGGGCACGAGGAGGCCGCCAAGGCCGCCGGCGAGAAGCTGGGCGCGAACAAGGGCGCCGAGGTCTCCATCGTCCGCTGGAACCCGGACGGCCCGAGCTGGATGGAGAACAAGCAGTTCGCCAGCGGCATCGCCCTGGAGATGGGCCTCAAGCGGCCGAAGGCGCAGAACAAGGACGGCAACGCGCACACGCCCTCGCTGAGCCTGGAGAAGATCAACGAGATCGACGGCGACTGGCTCTTCCTGTCGACCCTCACCTCCGACGGCGAGAAGGCCCTCGAAGACGTCCGGGCCAAGGCCGCCTACAAGGACCTCAACGCGGTCGAGAAGGGCCACGCCGTCACCGTCGACGGCTCGGTCTGGTCCACGCGCGGCGGACCGCTCGCCGCCGACGTGGTGATGGGCGACATCAGCAAGGCGCTGGGCGGCTCCTGACGCCCCGTCGCCCTCCGGTGTCCTGCGGAGGGGGTGCGGGCGGCCCGACGGCCGCCCGCACCCCGCGCGTCCTCAGCCGGTGGGCCCCGCGTGCCCCTTCCGCCGGGAGCGGGCGAAGTCCGCGGCGGTCCACGCCATGGCCGTCGCCCCGTCCAGCAGCGCCTGGTCGCCCGCGGGGGAGACGGCCGCCTCGGCGAAGGCGGCCTCGTGCGGTCCGCACGCACCGCCGCTGATGTCGAGCACCGGGTGGATGGAGGGGACCGCGTGCGACACGTTGCCCATGTCGGTGCAGGCGAACGGGGGCCGCTCCACCGGCTCCGGACGGCCGAGCGCCCGCGCGTTCGCCGTCCACCAGGCGATCAGCGCGGGGTCGCCCCGGAAGTCCAGGTAGTCGGGCTCGGGGCGCTCCAGCGTCACCTCGCAACCGGTGGCCAGCGCGCCCGCGCGGAAGCACGCCTCCACCCGGGCGCGCAGCTCGGCGAGGTCCTCGGCGGCCGGCGTCCGCAGCTCGTACTCGGCGCGGGCCAGGTCGGGGACGGCGTTCGGCGCCCGGCCGGCCTCGGTGGTGATGCCGTGCACCCGCCACTCGGACGGCAGGTGCTGGCGCAGCAGGCCGAGGGCGACCTGGGCCACGGTCAGGGCGTCGGCGGCGTTGCGGCCCTCGTGCGGATTGAGGCTCGGATGGGCGGCCTTGCCGGTGTACGTCACCGACAGGGTGCCCAGGGCGAAGGAACGGAAGTCGGCGATGTCGAAGGGGCACGGGTGCACCATCATGGCGGCGTCCACGCCGTCGAAGGCGCCCTGTTCGAGCATCAGCGCCTTCCCGGCGCCCCGTTCCTCCGCCGGGGTGCCCAGCACCCGTAGGGACAGGCCGAGTTCGTCGGCGAACGGGGCGAGGCCCAGGGCGGCGCCGACCCCGGCTGCGGCGATGAGGTTGTGGCCGCAGGCGTGGCCGAGTCCGGGCAGGGCGTCGTACTCGCAGACCACCGCGACCGTGTGCGGGCCGCTGCCCGCCCGCGCCTCGAAGGCGGTCTCCAGCCCGTAGGCGGGCGCCGTCACCCGGAACCCCTCGGCGGCCAGGAGCTCGGCGCACCAGGCGGCGGCCCGGTGCTCGCCGAAGGCCGTCTCGGGGTGGGCGTGGATGCGGCGGCTGAGGCCGAGCAGCGCCTCCCGGTGCCTCTCGATCGCCGTGCGTATACGGGACTTGACGTCGTCCGGGGCTGCTCCGGCGCCCTCGTGCGGGTCGGTCATCGGCTCCTCTTCCGTGGTGCGGGGCGCCCGGCCGCCCGGGGGCGGGGGTGGGATGGGCGCATGCAAGTAATTAGCTTAGGCTTACCTAAGTCCTTGCTGGTCGTGGTGTGACCCGGCAAAGGCTCTGACGAACCGAGGAGTTGCTCCCAGATGACCGAGCGTCCGGACTCGATCCCCCTGCTGACCGCGCAGAGCGGCATCCACTACGCCCGGCAACTCGCCCCGCACAGCACCGAGTTCCATACGGCCGACGTCGTGGAGATCACCGGGCCGCTGGACGAGGACCGCTTCGAGCGCGCCCTGCGCCGCACGGTCGCCGAGGCCGAGACGCTGCGGCTGCGGTTCGCCGAGGAGGACGGCACGCCCGTGCAGTACGCCGACCCGGACGCCCCGTTCACCCTGCGCCGGGTCGACCTCAGGCAGTGCGGATCGCCGGAGGGGGACGCCGAACGCTGGGTCCGGGCCGACCTGACCCGCCCCGCCGACCCGGCCACCCGCGACGGGCTGATGCGGCAGGCGCTGCTGCGGGTCGGCGAGGAGCGGTACCAGTGGTACCAGCGGGTCCACCACATCGCCGTCGACGCCTACGCGCTGACCCTGCTCGGCCGCCGGGTCGCCGAGCTGTACACGGCCGGCGACGGGCCGGCCCCCGCCTCCCGGTTCGCCCCGCTCGCGGAGGTCGTCGCGGAGGAACGGGAGTACCTCGCGGGCGAACAGTACGGCCGGGACCGGGAGTTCTGGCGCGAGCGGATGGCGGGCGCCGCCCCCGTCACCCTCACCCCGCCCCCCGCACCGGCCGACCCGGCGAGCCCGGCCGACCCGGACGCCGCCGGGGGACCGCTGCGGTGCGGCGCGGCCCTGCCCGCCGGATCACTCTCCCGGCTCTCCCACGCCGCCTCCACCGCCAAGGCCACCTGGGCCGAACTCGTCGTCGCCGCCACCGCCGTCCACCTGCACCGCCTCACCGGCGCCCGGGACGTCGTCCTCGGCCTGCCCGTCACCAACCGGCGCGGCCCCGCCGCCCTGCGCACCCCCGCCATGACCGTGAACGTCCTCCCGCTGCGCGTCACCGTCGGCCCCGAGGACACCGCCCCCGAGCTGCTGCGCCGGATCGTCCTGGAGATCCGCCAGGTCCGCCGCCACCAGCGCTACCCCCAGGCCGACCTGCGCCGCGACCTCGCGCTGACCTCGCCCGAGACCCCGCTGACCGGCCCGATGGTCAACATCAAGCCGCACGACGGCGGACCGCTCGACTTCGGCGGACTGCCCGGCACCGTCCGCAACCTCGCCGCCGGCCCCGTCGAGGACCTCGCCGTCGGCGCCTGGCCCGGCCCCGAGGACCGCCTCACCCTCGTCCTGGAGGCCCACGCCCGCCGGCACACCGCCGCCGGACTCGAACGCCACCAGGCCGGTTTCCGCCGCTGCCTGGACGGGCTGACCCGTCTGCTCCTCGACGACCCGGGGCGCCCGCTCGCCACCCTCGACCTGCTCGGCGAGGACGAGATCCGCCGCGTCACCGCCGGCCGCGACGAGGCCCCCCACCCGCGCACCGTGCCCGAGGAGTTCGCCGCCCAGGCCGCCCGCACCCCGCACGCGACCGCCGTACGCTGCGGCGAGCGGAGCCTCACCTTCGCCGAACTGGACGCCGCCGCCAACCGGCTCTCCCACCACCTGGCCGCCCACGGCGTCGGACCCGAGACCGCCGTCGCCCTCGCCCTGCCCCGCTCCACCGGCATGGTCACCGCCCTCCTGGCCGTCCTCAAGGCCGGCGGCGTCTGCCAGCCCCTCGACCTCGGCCACCCGCCCGCCCGCACCCTCGCCGTCCTGGACGACGCCCGCCCCGCCTGCGTCCTCGGCACCGCCGACGCGCTGTCCGGGCTCCCCGCCCACGGACTCCCCGTCATCGCCCTCGACACCCCCGGCACCACCGAGGCCCTGCGGCACAGACCGGACGGCCGCCCGGCGGCCCACCCCGCCCCGCACGACGCGGCCTACGTCATCCACACCTCCGGCTCCACCGGCCGCCCCAAGGGCGTCGTCGTCACCCACGGCTCCCTCGCCAACCTCTACGCCGGGCACGGCGGCGACCACATCGCCCCCGCCGTCGCCCGCACCGGCCGCACCCCCCTCAAGGTCGCCCACAGCGCCTCGTTCGCCTTCGACGCCTCCTGGGACCCCCTCCTGTGGATGGTCCACGGCCACGAACTGCACCTCCTGGACGACGCCACCTACCGCGACCCGGCCGCCCTGACCGCCTACGTCGACGCCCACCGCGTCGACTACCTCGACGTCACCCCCTCCTACGCCGAAGCCCTGCTCGCCGAAGGACTGCTCGGCGAGGGCCGGCACCGGCCCGCCGTCCTCGTCGTCGGCGGCGAGGCCGTCCCCGCCCCGCTGTGGCGCCGCCTCGCCGCCACCGAGGGCGTCCACCCGCTCAACCTCTACGGCCCCACCGAGACCACCGTCGACGCCTGCCACTGGACCGGCCCCGACTCCGACGGCACCCCCGTGCGCGGCACCCGCCTCTACGTCCTCGACACCTCGCTGCGCCCCGCCCCCGACCTGGTCCCCGGCGAGCTGTACATCGCCGGTGCCTGCCTCGCCCGCGGCTACCTCGGCCGTCCCGACCTGACCGCCCAGCGCTTCGTCGCCGACCCCTTCGGCGCCCTGCACGGCGACCCCGGCGCCCGCATGTACCGCACCGGCGACCTGGTGCGCCGCCGCCCCGACGGCACCCTCGAATTCCTCGGCCGCACCGACGACCAGGTCAAGATTCGCGGCTTCCGCGTCGAACTCGGCGAGATCCAGGCCGTCCTGGCCGCCCACCCGGACGTCGGCCGGGCCGCCGTCATCGCCCGTGACGCGCCCGGCGGCAAGCGGCTCCTCGCCTACGCCGTCCCCGCCCCCGGCACCGACCCCGCGCCCGGCGCCCTGCGCGACCACCTCGCCGCCGCGCTGCCCGCCCCCATGGTCCCGGCCACCGTGACGCTCCTGGACGCCCTGCCGCTGACCGCCAACGACAAGCTCGACCACCGCGCCCTGCCCGACCCGGAACCGGCCACCCCGGCCGGAGCCGCCGTACCGGCGCCCGCCACCGGACCGCACACCGAGATCGTCGCCGGGCTCGTCGCCGACCTGCTCGGCCTGGAGACACCGCCCGCGCCCCACGCCTCCTTCTTCGACCTCGGCGGCCACTCCCTGCTCGCCGCCCGCCTCGCCGCCCGGCTCCGCGAGACCTTCGGCATCGCCCTCTCCGTCGCCGACGTCTTCCGCGACCCCACCCCGGCCGCCCTCGCCGCCCTCACCCGCGCCCGGCACGCCGGCACCCCCGACGTCCCCGAGGCCCCGGCACCGGTCCCGGTACCCCGCACCGACGCCCTGCCGCTCGCCCCCGCCCAGCAGCGGCTGTGGTTCCTCCACCGCCTGGAGGGCCCCAGCCCCACCTACAACATCCCCCTCGTCCTCACCGTCGAAGGCCCCCTGGACGAGGACGCCCTCACCGCCGCCCTCGCCGACCTCACCGCCCGCCACGAGACGCTGCGCACCCGCTACCCGGTCGCCGAGGACGGACCCGACAGCCTGCCCCGCCAGCACATCCTGGCGCCCGACGACCCCGCCGCCCGGCCCGAGCTGCGCCGCGCCGCCGACGGAGAGGACCTGGCCGGCGCCGCCCGGCACCCCTTCGACCTGGCCCGCGACCTCCCCCTGAGGGCCACCCTGTTCACCGAGTCCGCCGGACACCACACCCTCCTGCTGGTGCTGCACCACATCGCCGGCGACGGCGCCTCCACCACCCCCCTCGCCCGCGACCTCGCCGCCGCCTACACCGCCCGCCTCGCCGGCCACGCCCCGGACCTCCCGCCACCGCCCCTCCAGTACGCCGACCACGCCGCACACCAGCGGCGCCTGCTGGGCACCCCGGACGCGCCCACCGCGCTCGCCACCGCCCAGCTCGACCACTGGAAGCGGACCCTGGCCGGACTGCCCGACCAACTCGACCTGCCCACCGACCGGCCCCGCCCGCCCGCCGCCGCCACCGACGGCGACACCGTCCCCTTCGCCGTGGACCCGGCCACCCACACCGCCCTCACCCGGCTCGCCCGCACCACCGGCGCCAGCGTCTTCATGACCGTCCAGGCCGGGCTCGCCGCCCTGCTCACCCGGCACGGCTGCGGCACCGACATCCCCCTCGGCACCCCCGTCGCCGGACGCGACGACGACACCACCGCCGACCTCGTCGGCTTCTTCACCAACACCCTCGTCCTGCGCACCGACACCGGCGGCGACCCCACCTTCCGGGAACTCCTGGAACGCGCCCGCACCACCGCCCTGGACGCCTTCGAACACGACGCGCTCCCCTTCGACCACCTCGTCGAAGCGCTCAACCCGCCCCGCTCCCTCGCCCGCCACCCCCTCTTCCAGACCATGCTGGCCTGGCAGTCCGTGCCCGACACCACCTTCCCGCTCGCCCCCGGCACCACCGCCCGGCTCTCCACCATGACCTCCGGCACCGCCAAGTTCGACCTCACCCTCAACGCCGGGGAACGCGGCGGCGGCGGCATCGCCGGCTTCCTGGAGTTCCGTACCGACCTCTTCGACCGCTCCACCGCCCAGGCCCTCGCCGACCGCCTCGCCCGGCTGCTGACCGCCGCCGCCCAGGACCCCGACACCCCCATCAGCCTGCTCCCGCTGCTCGGCGAGGACGAACACCGCCGCGCCCTGGTCGAGGCCAACGTCCAGCCGCCCACCGCCCACCACGGGTCCCCGGCCACCCTCGCCGACCGCTACGAGGAGGCCGCCCGACGGCACCCCGGCCGGATCGCCGTCAGCCACGACGGCGCCACCCTCACCTACGCCGAACTCTCCGCCCGCGCCCACCGGCTCGCCCGGCACCTCGCCGGACGCGGCATCGGCCCCGGCTCCCTCGTGGCCCTCGCCCTGCCCCGCTCCCTCGACCTGGTCACCGGACTGCTCGCCGTCTCCCTCTCCGGCGCCGGCTACCTGCCCCTCGACCCCGACTACCCCGCCGACCGGCTCGCCTACATGCTGGCCGACGCCCGCCCCGCGGCCGTCGTCACCGACACCGCCACCGCACCCCGGCTGCCCGCCCACGACCTGCCGCTCGTCACCGTCGACGACGGCCCGGCCGACGGCCCCGACGGCGGCCCCCTCACCCGGCACGACCGGGTCCGCCCGCTCGCCCCCGAGCACCCGGCGTACGTCATCTACACCTCCGGCTCCACCGGCCGCCCCAAGGGCGTCGTCGTCACCCACGACAACGTCACCCGCCTGCTGACCGCCACCGACCACTGGTTCGGCTTCGGCCCCGAGGACGTGTGGACCCTCTTCCACTCCTACGCCTTCGACTTCTCGGTCTGGGAGCTGTGGGGCGCCCTCCTGTACGGCGGGAAGGTCGTCGTCGTCCCGCACGCCACCAGCCGCGACCCGCACGCCTTCCTGCGCCTGCTCGCCGCCGAGCGCGTCACCGTCCTCAACCAGACCCCGTCCGCCTTCTACCAGCTCGCCGCCGCCGACCGCGAGGAACCCGGCCACGAACTCGCCCTGCGCTACGTCGTCTTCGGCGGCGAGGCCCTCGAACTCGGCCGTCTCGACGACTGGTACGCCCGGCACGCCGAGGACGCGCCGGTCCTGGTCAACATGTACGGCATCACCGAGACCACGGTCCACGTCACGTACTTCCCCCTCGACCGGGCCACCGCCGGCGCCGCCACCTCCTCCACCATCGGCGTCAACATCCCCGACCTGCGCGTCTACGTCCTCGACGAACGCCTGCGGCCGGTACCGCCCGGCGTCACCGGCGAGATGTACGTCGCCGGGCGCGGCGTCGCCGCCGGCTACCTCGGCCGGCCCGGCCTGACCGCCGGCCGCTTCGTCGCCGACCCCTACGCCCGCCTCTTCGGGGAGAGCGGCACCCGCATGTACCGCTCCGGCGACCTCGCCCGCCGCCGCGCCGACGGCACCCTGGAGTACTTCGGCCGCGCCGACCACCAGGTCAAGATCCGCGGCTTCCGTATCGAACTCGGCGAGATCGAGGCCGTGCTGGCCGCCCACCCGGACGTCGCCGACGTGGCCGTCGTGGTCCGCGAGGACACCCCCGGCGACCGGCGCCTGGTCGCCTACGCCGTCCCCGCCGCCGACGGCGCCGCCCTCCCGGCGCGGCTGCGCGAGCACGCCGCCCGCGACCTGCCCGTGCACATGGTGCCCTCCGCCGTCGTCGAACTGGAACGGCTGCCGCTGACCGGCAACGGCAAACTCGACCGCACCGCCCTGCCCGCCCCCGGCCGCACCGCGGGCACCGACCCCTCCCGCGCCCCGCGCGGCCCCCGCGAGGAACAGCTCTGCGCGATCTTCGCCGAGGTGCTGGGCCTCGACCGGGTCGGCGTCGACGACAACTTCTTCGACCTCGGCGGCCACTCCCTGCTCGCCGTCCGCCTCGCCGCCCGCGTCCGCGCCGCCCTCGGCACCGACGTCTCCATCGGCACCGTCTTCCGCTCCCCGACCGTCGCCGCGCTGGAAACGGCCCTCGACGCCGCCGACACCCGCCGCGACGACCCCCTCGACGTCCTGCTGCCGCTGCGCCCCGCCCGCGAGGGCGACCGCGCGCCGCTGTACTGCGTCCACCCGGCCGGCGGACTGAGCTGGTGCTACGCCGGGCTCATCCGCCACCTCCCCGCCGACGTGCCGATCTACGGCCTCCAGGCCCAGGGCGTCGGCCCCGCCACCGCCGGCCGGCCGCTCCCCGCCACCCTGGAGGAACTCGCCGCGCACTACGCGGACCGGGTCCGGCAGGTGCAGCCGGCGGGACCGTACCGCCTGCTCGGCTGGTCCACCGGCGGCATCATCGCCCAGGCCATGGCCACCCACCTCCAGGACCTCGGCGAGGAGGTCGAACTCCTCGCCGTCCTGGACGCCTACCCCGCCGAGGGCTTCCGCGAGCTGCCCGTCTCCGACCACGCCGAGGCGATGGAATCGCTCCTGGCGATGGGCGGCCACGGCCCCGACACCCTGGAGGGCAAGCCCCTCACCACCGCCAACGTGATCGCCGTCCTCCAGCGCGAGGGCAGCCCCCTGGCCGCCCTCACCGCCCCCACCCTGGAAGCGCTCGCCGAGATCTACCTCAACACCAACCACCTCGTACGCGCCTTCGACCACCGCCGCTTCGACGGCGACGTCCTCTTCTTCCGCGCCACCGTCGACACCATCGACGACACCCTCACCCCCGATCTCTGGAAGCCGTACGTGAGCGGGCGCGTCGACAACACCGACATCGCCTGCTCGCACAAGGACATGACCCTGCCCGGACCGATCGCGCACATCGCCCGCGTGGTCGCCGACCGCCTGACCGACCTGGAGAAGTGACACCCCGATGGCCGTGAACCACGACGCCCCCGTCAACCCCTTCGACGCGGACGGCGACACCGGCGCCTTCCTCGTCCTGGCCAACGCCGAGGGCCGGCACTCGCTGTGGCCGGACTTCGCCGACGTGCCGGACGGCTGGACCACCGTCCACGGACCGTGCCCGCGCCAGGACGCGCTGGACTGGGTCGTCGCGCACGCCAGCGGGCTGCTGCCCCGGTGACCGCGTCCGACTCCCCCGCCGGGCGGGGCGCACGGCGGACGCCGCTGAGCCCCCGCCTGGCCGTGGTCCTCGTCTACGTGGCCGCGATGTGCATGAACGGCCTGGACTCGACCATCGTCAACCCGGCCCTCTACACCATCGCCGAGGACTTCGGCCGGCCTGTCTCGGCCGCCAACACGGTCGAGACGGCCTTCCTGGTGGCCCTCGCCCTCGCCCTGCCGGTCGCCGGCTGGCTCGGCGACCGGTACGGCACCAAACGGGTCTTCCTCGGCTCGCTGGCCGTGTTCACCGCCGCCTCCGCCCTCTGCGGCCTCGCCCAGAACCTGCCCGTGCTGGTCATGGCCCGCGCGGTGCAGGGCCTCGCCGGCGGGCTGCTCACCCCGGTCGGCATGACCCTGCTCTTCCGCGCCTTCACCCCGCCGGAGCGGGCCGGGCTGGCGAAGGTGCTGATCGTGCCGACGGCGCTGATGCCGGCCCTCGGCCCGCCGCTCGGCGGCCTGCTCACCGAACACCTCTCCTGGCACTGGCTGTTCTTCGTCAACGTGCCGGTCGGCGCCGCCGCCCTGGCGCTCGGCGCGTTCGGCCTGCGCGAGCACGTCGAGGGCACCGCCGGCCCCTTCGACCGGACCGGCTTCTGGCTCGCCACCCCCGCCCTCGGCCTGCTCACCTACGCGCTCGGCTTCGGACCGGCCCACGGCTGGTCGGACCCGTTCGTCGCGGTGGGCGGCGCCGTCGGCGCGGTCCTGCTGGTGGCGGCCGTCCTCCAGCAGCGGCGGGCCCCGGCCCCCCTGCTCGGCCTGCGGCTCTTCGCCGACCGATACTACGGTCCGGCCGCCGCGCTGGCCGCGCTCACCGCGGCCGGGCTGATGGGCGTCCTCTTCGTGGTGCCGCTCCTCTTCCAGGCGGCCCTGGGCGGCAGCGCCCTGGACGCCGGGCTGAGCGTCTTCCCGGAGGCGATCGGGCTGATGCTCGCCTCCCAGGTCGTCGACCGGCTGCTGCCCCGGCTGGGCCCGCGGCGGCTGGCGGTGACCGCGCTCCTCGCAGCCGCCGCGGTGTTCGGCGCGCTCGCGGCGCCGGGCACGGCGGAGAACGAGTGGGCCGTGCGCGCCCTGATGTTCGCCATCGGGCTGGTGCTGGGCACCGCCGTGCTCACCGTGCAGCTCGCCGGGTTCGAGACCATCGCGCCGCCCGACATGGGCCAGGCGATGGGCCTCTTCCAGATCGTCCGCACCCTCGGCGGCGCCCTCGGCATCGCCCTGTGCGCGGCGCTGGTCGGCGGCGGCGGGGACGCCGCGGGGACGACGATGGACGCGGGCCCCTTCCGGACGGCGGTGTGGGCGACGGCCGCCCTGGTCGCGGTCTCGGCGCTGTGCGCGCTGCGCCTGCCCCGTACGGTGTCGCAGCCGCCGCCGCTGCCCGAGGAGGCGGCGGACGACGCGCCGGGCGAGAGCGGCCCGGCACCGCAGGCGCCCGAGCGGACCACCGCCCCCTGAGCGCGGGAGGCGCCCCGTGGCGGAGGGGACCGCGGGGCGCCTCCCGTTCCGGCGGGGCCTGGGCTAGCGCGCCGCGCGCTCCCCGGCCGGTGTCTCCGGCTGCGCCGGGCCCAGCAGGTCCGCCAGGGCGTCGGCCAGTCCGCCCCGCCAACAGGCGTAGTCGTGGCCGCCGTTGAACTCCCGGTAGGCGATCTCGTAGCCCCGGGCCCGCAGCACGTTGCGCAGCCGCCGGTTCTCCGCGAGGAGCATCCACTCCTGGAGGCCCACCTCCAGCCAGAGCCGGACCGGGCGGCGGGCCCCGGAGGCGTACCGCCGGGTCAGCCACTCCGGGCCCAGCCCGGGATCGTCCTCCGGCCACCAGAAGGCACCCGACTGCGACACGGCGAGCCCGAACCGGTCCGGCCGCCGGTACGCGGCGAACGCCGCCGTCAGCCCGCCCGCGCTCTGCCCGGCGAGCAGCGTCCGCTCCGGCCGCGAGGTGACGCCGAACTCGGTCCGTGCCCACGGCAGCAGCGCCTCCGCGAGCCAGTCCACGAAGGCGCCGTTGCAGCTCAGGTCCTCCATCCGGCGCTCCATGGTGTCCACCATCAGCACCACGGCCGGCGCCAGCGCCCCGGCCCCGTGCATCCGGTCGAGCAGGGCCCCGGTCTCCAGCACCGGCCCCCACATCTCCCCGTCGAGCAGCACGGCGACCGGGTACGACCGCGACGCCCGGTGTCCGGGCGGCAGGTGGACCCGTACCCGGCGCCCGTCCACCTCCCGCTCCAGATCCCCGCCGGCGCGCGGCACGGGACCCGCCGCGTACGGCTGCGGCGGGGCGGCCGGCAGCGACAGCACCGACGCCGGGCGGCGCGGGGCGGGGGAGGGCAGGGCGGGCTCCCTGCTCAGCGGGTCCGGCACGGCCCGGTCCAGGGTGGAGCGCCAGGAGGCCCGGTCGGTGCGCAGCAGCTCGGCGCGGTCCCGGTGGCCGGGCAGGAACTGGTAGGAGGCGCGGTGGTCGGCGCGCAGCCGGTGGGAGAGCCACCACAGCGACGTGCCCTCGGCCCGGCGCATCAGATGCCGGGTCAGGTCGCCGCCGTGCCGGTCCCGGTCGGTGACGGTGTGCAGGAGCAGCAGCACGTCGGTGGCCGGCCGGTCGGGCTCGTCCCACCACAGGAAGGTGACCAGCCGGTGGTCCGGGTCGCCCTCGGGGTCGGCCTCGACCAGAGGCGTCCCGGTCCGGGCGGCGCGCAGCCGGAACGCGGCCTCGGCCCCCGGCACCCCGGCCCGCACCCCCTCGCCGAGGGCGCGCAGCGCGGGACTGGCAGGTGCGGTCACGGTGGTCCGCCTTTCGTCGTTTCGTCAGGGGGTCGGGGAGGGGGCCCGGGTCAGACGCGGGTGGCGGCCGACCGGCCCAGCAGCACCCACAGCAGGAAGGGGCCGCCGAGCACGGTGGTCACCACGCCGACCGGCAGTTCGGAACCGGAGAACGCGATCCGCCCGAGGGTGTCGGCGGCCACCACCAGCACCGCGCCGGTGAGCATCGACCCGGCCAGCGGCACGCGGAGCGGCCCGGCGAGCCGCGCGGCGATCACCGGGGAGGCCAGGGCGACGAAGGAGACGGGGCCGCAGACGCCGACCGCGAGTCCGGCGAGGGCGACGGCCAGCAGCATGCACAGCATCCGCACCCGGCCGGGGGTGACGCCGACGGAGGCGGCGGTGGAGTCGTCGAAGCGCAGCACGGACAGGTGCCGGGCCACCGCCAGCGCCGCCGGCACCAGCACCACGAGCCCGATCAGCACCGGTACGGCGACGGAGTAGCCGCGTCCGTTGAGGCTGCCGGAGGTCCACACGTACAGGGAGGCCGCGGAGTTGAGGGAGCGGCGGGAGAGGACGACCTGGGTGACGGCCGAGGCGAGCGCCGACATGGCGAGGCCGACGACGAGCACGCGGTAGCCGCGCTGCCCGAGGCCGCCGGAGACGGTGGTGACGACGAGGACGGCGGCGAGCGCGCCGAGCGGCCCGGCCCACCAGGCGCCGAAGGTGCCGGTGGAACTGAGCGTCACCGACAGCAGGACGGCGGCGGTGGCCCCGTCGTTGACGCCGAGGAGTTCGGGGGTGGCGAGCCGGTTGCGGGCCAGCGTCTGGGTGAGGCAGCCGGCCAGTCCGAGGGCGGCGCCGGCCGCGAGCCCGGCCACGATCCGGCCCAGCCGGAACTTCTGCACCAGCAGGACGTCGAAGCGGTCGCCCTGCCCGAACACGGCCCGGAAGGTCCGGGACACGCCCATGTCGCTCTGGCCCGCGTAGGCCGACAGGACCACGGCCACCACGCCGAGGGCGGCGAGCAGCAGGGCGGCGGAGGCGGGGCGCCGGTGCACCAGCAGGGAGAGCCGGCCGCGCCGCACCACGGCCGTGCCCGCGGCGAGCGCCCCGTCCGCCGGCTCCGTGGCCGCCGTCTCGGCGGACCCGCTCTCCGGGCGGGCCGGGCGCATCCGCCGCCACAGGCCGGTCACCAGGGCGGGCAGTCCGCGCCCGGCGCCGGACGGGGCACCGTCGGCGGCCGGTTCGGTCATGCCCATCGCGGCCAGTTGGCGGGAGCGGACGATGCCGATGAGGACCGGGGCGCCGATCAGGGCCACGATCACCGACACCGGCGCCTCGAAGGGCCGTGAGACCACCCGGGCCGCGATGTCCGCCACCGTCAGTACCCCGGCGCCGATCAGCCCCGCGAGCACGGTGCGCGCGGCCGGACGGGTGGCCGCCAGCGTCCGGGCGAGGAAACCGGCGAGCAGCCCGAGGAAGGAGATGGGCCCGGCCAGCGCGACCGCCGCCGCGGTGAGCAGCGTCACCCCGGCCGCCACCGTCGTACGGATCAGGGACGGACGGTGGCCGAGGCCGCGCGCGAGGTCGTCGCCGAGCGCGAGCGCCGACAGCGGCCGGGTCAGCAGCAGGGCGATGGCGAAGCCGACGGCGAGCACGGGCAGCAGCGGGCCCAGCTCGCCGTAACCCTCCACGCCCGCCAGCGAACCCAGTACCCAGAAGCGGAACCGGTCGTAGGTCTCCGCCGAGTTGACCACGATGACGCTGGTGATCCCGCCGAAGGTGGCGCCCAGCGCGGAGCCGGCCAGCACGAGCCGCATGGGGGAGCCGCCGCGGCCCCGTCCGGCGATGAGCAGCACGAGCCCGCTGACCACCACCGCACCGACGAACGCGCATCCGAGATAGGCGTAACCGGAATCCAGTCCCAGCAGTGCGATGCCCGCCACGACGCCCAGCGAGGCACCCGCGTTGACGCCCAGCAGGCCGGTCTCGGCCAGCGGGTTGCGGGTGACCGCCTGGAGCAGGCAGCCGGCGATGCCGAGGGCGGCGCCGACCAGCAGCGCGGTGAGCGTGCGGGGGAGCCGGAGATCCCCGATGACCAGGGACAAGCGGCTGTCGGCGCGGGCGCCGTGACGATTCAGCACATAGTCCAGCGCGCCGCCGGGCCCCACCTCGCCCGCGCCGACGCAGAGCGAGAGCGCGCCGAGCAGGACGACCGCCGCCGCGCAGCCGGCGACGATCAGCCGGGTGCGGTGGCGCGAGGGGTCGGCGGAGGAGCTTCGCTCGGTGCCGGCCGGGGCGGGGACGGGAGCGGACGCGTCGGCCGTGACCGTCAACGTCCCTGTATGTCCGCCCTCTTGGGCCGGTGAGCGATGGACCTCGGAATCCCGCGTCTGCATGAAGTGAGGTTAGCCTAACCATATAAGTGGCGGTCGGGCGTGCCTCTCCGTCAGGGCCGGGAGCGGCTGTCGCCCATGGGTTAATAAGGTTAGGCTTACCTTATGAAGTGGGGGTCCGTCATGTCCGACGCCTTACCCGGCGCTTCCGCGTCCCCGCCCGCGCCCCGACGCGCCGGCGGCGCGGAACACACCGACCGCGCCGACGACCCGGCGCGGGCCGCGGCCACCGCGCACGCCGTTCGTGCCGTACGTGCTGCTCATGCCGTACGTACCGCGGGCGCCGTTCGTGCCGCGCACGCCACCGCGGGCGCCGTGCGCCCCGGCCCGGCCGGACGCCCCGCGTGTTCCCCGCCCGCCGCTCCACCGGCACCCTCCGCCGACGGCGGCGCGAACCCGCGCTGACCGTCGCCACCGCGCGTACCCCGCGCACCACCCTCACCCCGCACACCCGCACCGCACGCCCGCGCCCCGGCGCCGGACGTGCGAGAAACGGAGCCACCGTGTCGACGGCACCCCAGGTCGCCGCACCCGCCCCCACCCTCGCCGAGACCGGCCACCCCGCCGTGGGCGTCGCCACCGGCCTGCTCAACTCCTATGTCCCGGGCGCCCGTTTCCTCGGCACCCCGACCCGCACCCTGCTCGGCGAGGGCGTGCACAGCGAGGTGCCGCACGACGAGCGCCCGCCCGCCCGCCGCGTGGCCGACACCCTCGCCGCGGCCCGCGCCGCCGGACACCCCGCACCCGTCGTCATCGGCGCCATCCCCTTCGACGTCCGGGTCCCCGCCGCGCTCGCCGTCCCCGCCACCCTGCACACCGCACCACCGCTCACCGCCGACCCGCTGATAGCCCTCCCCGCCGACCCGCCCGCCACCAGCGGCCTGACCATCCACCAGGAACCGGCACCCGAGGAGTACGCGGCCTCCGTCGCCTCCGTCGTCGACCGCATGTGGAAGGGCGAGTTCAGCAAGGTCGTCCTCGCCCGCACCCTGCGCGTCGACGGCTCGGGACCGTTCGACGTCCCGGCGATGCTCCAGCGCCTGGCCCGCCGCGACCCCTCCGGCTACACCTTCGCCCTGCCCACCGCCCCCGGCCGGACCCTCCTCGGCGCCAGCCCCGAACTGCTCGTCACCCGGACCGGCGCCCGCGTCCTCGCCAACCCGCTGGCCGGCTCCGTGGCCCGCAGCGACGACCTCGCCGAGGACGTCCGCCGGGCCGCCGCCCTCCTGGAGTCCGCGAAGGACCTCCACGAACACAAGGTCGTCGTCAACTGGGTGGAGGAGGCCCTCGGCCGCTACTGCACCGGCCTGACCGTCCCCGCCCACCCCACCCTGGTCCGCACCGCCGCCATGTGGCACCTGTCCACCACCGTCACCGGCACCCTCCGCTCCACGGACACCTCCTCCCTCGAACTGGCCGAGGCCCTGCACCCCACCCCCGCCGTCTGCGGCACCCCCACCGACACCGCCCGCCGCGTCATCCGCGAGAGCGAGCCCTTCGACCGCGGCTTCTTCACCGGCGTCGTCGGCTGGGGCGACGCCGACGGCGACGGCGAATGGGTCGTCACCATCCGCTGCGCCGAGGCCGAGGACTCCTCGCTGCGCCTGTACGCGGGCGCCGGTGTGGTGGCCGCCTCCGACCCCGACGCGGAGACCGCCGAGACCGCGGCCAAGTTCCGCACCTTCCTCGGCGCGGTGGGGGCCCGGCTGTGACCACGCACCCCACCCCCACCTGGCCCGACGAGTTCGCCGACCGCTACCGCGCCGCCGGCCACTGGCGCGGCGAGACCTTCGGCTCCATGCTGCGCGACCGAGCCGAGGCACACCCCGACCGGACCGCCGTCGTCGACCCGGCCGGCGGCCACCGCTGGAGCTACGGCGAACTCGACGCCCGCGCCGACCGGCTCGCCGCCGGACTGCGGTCCCGCGGCATCGCCAAGGGCGACCGCGTCGTCGTCCAACTGCCCAACATCGCCGAGTTCTTCGAGGTCGTCTTCGCCCTCTTCCGGATCGGCGCCCTGCCCGTGTTCGCGCTGCCCGCGCACCGGGAGACCGAGATCCGCTACTTCTGCGAGTTCACCGAGGCAGCCGCCTACGTGATCGCCGGGGAGCACGGCGGCCACGACTACCGCACCCTCGCCGCCACCGTCCGCGCCGACGTCCCCACCCTGCGGCACGTGTTCGTCGCCGGACCCGACGCCGGCGCCTTCGAGGCCCTGTCGGACGTCGCCGCCGAACACCCCGCGCTCACCGAGCCGGACGACGGCCCCGAACCGGGCGACCTCGCCTTCCTCCAGCTCTCCGGCGGCTCCACCGGCGTCCCCAAACTCATCCCGCGCACCCACGACGACTACCTCTACTCGCTGCGCGGCTCCAACGAGATCTGCGCCGTCGACGAGGACAGCGTCTACCTGTGCGTGCTGCCCGCCGCGCACAACTTCCCGCTCTCCTCGCCCGGCACCCTCGGCGCGCTCTACGCGGGCGCCCGGGTCGTGATGTGCCCGCAGCCCAGCCCCGACGTGGCCTTCCCGCTGATCGAACGGGAGGGCGTCACCCTGACCGGCCTGGTGCCCCCGCTCGCCCTGGTGTGGACCGAGGCCGCCGCCGCGGGCACCCCGTACGACCTGGACAGCCTCGACATTCTGCTGGTCGGCGGCGCCAAGTTCAGCGAGCAGGCCGCCCGCCGGGTCCGCCCCGCGCTCGGCTGCGCCCTCCAGCAGGTCTTCGGCATGGCGGAGGGGCTGGTCAACTACACGCGGCTCGACGACCCCGAGGAGACCATCGTCACCACGCAGGGCCGCCCGATCTCCCCGGACGACGAGATCCGGGTCGTCGACGACGCCGACGAGGACGTGCCCGACGGAGAGCCGGGGCACCTGCTGACCCGCGGTCCGTACACGATCCGCGGCTACTGGAACGCCCCCGAGCACAACCGGCGGGCCTTCACCGAGGACGGCTTCTACCGCACCGGCGACATCGTGCGCCGTACCGAGACCGGGCACCTCGTCGTCGAGGGCCGGGCCAAGGACCAGATCAACCGGGGCGGGGAGAAGATCGCCGCCGAGGAGGTCGAGAACCACCTCCTGGCCCACCCGGCCGTCCACGACGCCAACGTCGTCGGCGAACCCGACCCCTACCTCGGCGAACGCACCTGCGCCTACGTCATCCTGCGCTCCGGCGCCGAACAGCCCCGGCCGGTGGCGATCAAACGCTTCGTCCGCGACCGGGGGCTGGCCGCGTACAAGGTGCCCGACCGCGTCGAGTTCGTGACCGAGTTCCCGCAGACGGGCGTCGGCAAGATCTCCAAGAAGGACCTGCGGGCCACCGCCCGCACGGACGGCGACCCCGCCCGCGCCTGACCCGTACCCGGACGCCCCGTCAGCGTCCCGACCCCGCCACCGAAGGGAACCGAACCACCGTGGCCCTCACCCTGGACCGCCTGCGCAACGACATCGCCGATGTCCTCGGCGAGCCCGTCGACGACCTCCCCGACGACGAGAACCTCCTCGACTACGGACTCGACTCCGTCCGTCTGATGGCCCTCGCCGGCCGCTGGCGCGAGGCGCACGGCGCCGACATCGCCGTCGCCGACCTCGCCGAGAACCCGTCCGTCACCGCCTGGGCGACGGCCCTCGGCATCCCCGCCCCCTGACCCACCCGCCCCGGCGGGCGCGGACCGGGCGCCCCGCCCGCCGCACCGCTCCTGCCCGCCGCACCGCTCCCGGGACCTCCCGGACCCGGGAGCGGGAGCGGCGCGGCGGGGGAGCGGCCGGTCAGGACTTCTTCTCGTCCTTGGTGCCCTTGGCGTCCTCGGCGTCCTTGTCGTCCTTGTCGCCCAGCTTCCCGACCAAGTCCTGTGCCTTGTCGACCGCGGTGTCGATCTTGTCGCTGTGCTTGCCGCGGGTCTTGCCGTCGACGAACTCGCCGACCTTCTCCAGACCGTCCGAGATCTTGTCGCCGTGCGTGCCGGCGACCTGCTCGGCCTTCTCCTTGAGGTTCTTCAGGGCGTCCTTGTCCTTGAGGTTCTTCAGCGCGTCGAACATGCCGGCGTCGTGTCTCCTTCACTCAACTGCCTGGTGAAAGCACGATTTTACGGTGCGCCGGTGCCCGGTATGCCCCGGAGTCGTCAGGACGGCGGTTTCGCCCCGGTGTCCGTGCGCAGGTCCGCCAGCAGCTCGGCCTGCCCGGCGAGCACCCCGGACAGGATGGTGCGGGCCACCGCGAGCAGTTCGGCGATGTGCGCACTGGTCAGCGAGTAGTACACGGTCGAGCCCGCCTTGCGGGACACCACCAGGTTGGCCCGCCGCAACACCGCGAGCTGCTGCGACAGGTGCGCCGGCTCGATGCCCACCTCCGGCAGCATCTCGGCCACCGCGTACTCCCGCTCGCTCAGCAGCTCCAGGACCCGGATGCGCGCCGGATGGCCGAGCGTCTTGAAGAACTCGGCCTTCAGCTTGTACAGCGGCGTGCTCATCGCCCTGCCGCCCTCCCGGCGCCCCGGCGGGCCCCCGTCCGGCGGTTCCCGGCTCCCTGCATCCCACTGCTCCTCAGCACCTCGTGACCGTCCCCGTGCCCCGCCGCTCCGGCCGGGCCCCGCGCCCCTCTGCCGCGACCTGCGCGATTGCCGAGATTAGCAACTCCGGCCCACGGGCGGAGCCGGCCCGGTACGGCCCGCCCCGGGCCCCCGCCCGGCATCCGGCCCAGGCGGAACCGGCGGCCCGGAGGGAGCGGGCAGCCGCGGGGCCGTTCGGGTGTCCGCGGTGTCCACGCGGCCAGTCGGCGGGCGACGGGGCGGAGCCCCGGTTCAGATGGCGGAGAGACCCGCACGCGGCGCCCGTGAGGGCGGCGCCCGGCGGGGCACCCGGGAACGGACGGCGGAAGCGAGGCAGAGGTGACGGAGCGGGACGGACGGCAGCCGCCGGACCCGGACGACGGCCCCCTCGGGGCGGACGCGGACGACACCCCCGACATGTCCATGCTCGACCTGCCGCGCAGCTCCGACCTGGACCGCATCGGCGAGCAGATGCACGCCCTGGCCCGCGCCCAGAACACCCTCCAGGAACTCCTCAAGGCGGTCGTCGACATCACCGGCGACCTGGAGCTGGCCACGGTGCTGCGCCGCATCGTGCGCACCGCCATGGACCTGGTCGGCGCCCGCTACGGCGCCCTCGGCGTCCTCGACGAGGAGGGCCGCTACCTCGCCGAGTTCGTCCCGCTCGGCCTCACCGCCGCCGAACTGGGCGACCTCGGCGGCGTGGAACTCCCCCGGGGCCGGGGCCTGCTGGGGCACCTGATCCGCCACCCCGAACCGCTGCGCGTCGACGACATCGCCCGCCACCCGGAGTCCGCCGGCTTCCCGCCCGGCCACCCTCCCATGCACACCCTGCTCGGCATCGCCATCACCGTCCGCGGCCGGATCTACGGCAACCTCTACCTCTCGGAGCGGCGCGACGGACGCCCCTTCGACCGGCACGACGAGGGCGTGATCCGCGCCCTCGCCGGCACCGCCGCGATCGCCATCGACAACGCCCGCCTCTACCAGCGGGTCCGCAAGAGCGCCGAGCAGTTCCAGCGGGCCCTGCTGCCCCGCCTGCCCGACCTCACCCCCTTCGCCGCCGGGGCCGTCTACCGCCCGGCTAGCTTCCCCGCGGCCCTGGGCGGCGACTGGTACGACGCCATGCTGCTGCCCGGCGGGGCCTGCGCGGCCGTGATCGGCGACGTCGTCGGACACGACCTCCAGGCCGCCGCTGACATGGCCCAGATCCGCAACATGCTGCGCGCCCTCTACTACGACTGGGGCACGCCGCCCAGCTCCTCGCTCGCCCGCCTCGACCGGCTCATGCACGCCTGGGACGAGGCGCCCATCGCCACCGCGCTGCTCGCCCGGCTGGAACCGGCCGAAGGCGCCTGGCACCTGCGCTGGTCCAGCGCCGGGCATCCGCCGCCGCTCCTGGTGCTGCCCGATGGGCGGGTACGTTTCCTCGACACCGAGCCCGGCACACCGCTCGGCGTCGCGGCCGGGCTGCCCCGCCCCGACCAGCGCGAGGCGGTCCCCGTGGACAGCACCGTCGTCCTCTACACCGACGGGCTGGTGGAGGTCCCCGGCCAGTCCCTGGACCAGGGGCTCGCCGAACTGGCCGCCACCGCCGCGCGGTACGCGGGCCGCTCGCCGCAGGAGCTGTGCCGGGCGCTCGCCGAGAACGGCCCCAGCGACGGCCGCGACGACATGGCGGTCATCGCCCTGCGCACCCCGCCACTGACGGGGTACGGCCGCACGTGACCGGTCGTGCCTGACCGGCCGTGCCCGCCTGGGCCCGGTCGTCGGGTCACCGCCCCGAGACCGCCGGTGGCCGCCCAGTGGCCGCCCGGTGGCCGTTGCCGGGCGCGTCCGCGCGGTCACAGCGGGAGCGAGACGCCGACGCTCTTGCCCCGGCCGTCGGCGTCGGCCCGTACGACCGCCGTGCCGCCGAGGCCGAGGACGAGTTCCCGCACCGTCGCCAGACCGCCCGAGACCGCCTCGCGCAGCGGCGGGAGCCCGGGGTGGAGGTCGTGCACCGTGAAGGCCAGCCGGCCGGGCCCGGCCCCGTAGCCGACCGTGACCTGGGGGGAGAGCGGGGCGGCGTGCCGGACGCTGTTGGCGACCAGCTCGCCGAGGATCAGCAGGGCCGGTCCCACCGCCGGGTGGTGCGCGTCGACGCCCCACTCGGCGAGCGCCAGTTCCGCCGTCTCCCGGGCCAGCCGCACCGCCCCCGGCCGGGTGGGCAGCGTGAGGTAGTGCCGGTGGGTCAGGCCGAGGTCGAGCAGCGCGGTCATCGCGCCCCCGGACGCACACCACCCGGGGCGGCACCCGGCCGCCGGCCGGCCACCGACGGGGACGCCGCGCTCACCGCAGGCCCCCGTCGGCCGGCTCCTCCGCGACCCGGACCGCGTCCACCGCCTGCCTGCCGAAGACCGGCGGCCCGTGCGCGGCGGCCGGCGCGGGCAGCACGCCCGCGCGCTCCAGGTGCGCCCGCGCGTCCCGGATCGCCTCCGGCGTGGTCGCGTACTCCCGGCCCAGCGGGCGCATCAGCTCCAGCGCGCCGACCGAGTCGAGCACCTGCCGCTGCTCGGGGCGGACCCCGGAGGCGAGGACGGTGATGCCGCGCCGGTTCAGCTTCTCCACCGCGTCCTTCAGCACCAGCGCGCCGGTGGCGTCGATGGTCATCACCCGGGACATGCGCAGGATGACGACCTGGACGTCGGCGACCTCGGCCAGTTCCAGCAGGAAGCGGTGGGCCGCCGCGAAGAACAGCGGGCCGTCGATGCGGTAGGCCACGATGTGCTCGGCGAGCAGCGCGTGCTCCTCGTCGCCGTGGTCGCCGCGGTCCAGCGGCACCTGGTCCAGCCGGGCCTGCCGGGCGACCGCGCGCAGGGCCAGGGCGCCCGCCACCAGCAGACCGATGATCACCGCGTAGACCAGGTCGAGCGCGAGGGTGGCCACGGCCGTGAGGACGAGGATCAGCGCGTCCGCGCGGGTGGCCCGCGCCATCGCCCGCAGCGAGCCGACCTCGATCATGCGGATCGCGGTCGCCAGCAGCACGCCCGCGAGCGCGGCCAGGGGAATCCGCGAGACCAGCGGCGCCGCCGTGAAGACGATCACCGCGAGGACCGCGGCGTGCACGAGCGCGGCGAGCCGGGACCGCGCGCCGGTACGGACGTTGACGGCGGTGCGGGCGATGGCGCCGGTGGCGGGCACGCCGCCGAAGAGCGGGGCGGCGATGTTCGCCAGTCCCTGCCCGAACAGCTCCCGGTCGGGGTCGTGCTTCTGCCCGACGGTCATGCCGTCGGCGACGGACGCCGACAGCAGCGACTCCAGCGCGGCGAGCGCCGCCACCGCCACCGCCGGGGCCAGCAGCGAACCGAGCGCGCCCACGTCCACGAAGGACAGCGACGGCGCCGGCAGCCCGGACGGCAGCTCGCCGATCGGCCGGGCCCCGTCCAGGCCGGCGACCTGCGCCACGACGGTGGCCACGATGACCGCGACGATCGAGAAGGGCACCGTGGGCCGCAGCCGGGCCCCGATCAGCATGATCGCGGCGACGCCGACGGCGAACGCGACGGCCGTCCAGTTCGGGTGCCGGGCGAAGTCGGCCGCCGCGCGCCAGGCCACCACCAGCACCCGGTCGCCCTCCGGGGTGTCCACACCGAGGGCGTTGGGGATCTGCTGGAGACCGATCACGCAGGCGATGCCGAGCGTGAAGCCCTCCACCACCGGCGCGGGCACGTAACGCATGTACGCACCGGCGCGCAGCAGGGCGGGTATGAGGAGCAGGACACCGGCCATGAGGCCGACCGTCAGCACCCCGGAGGTCCCGTGCTGGGCCACGATCGGCACCAGGACGACCGTCATCGCGCCGGTCGGCCCGGACACCTGGAGGTTGGAGCCGCCGAACACCGCGGCGAGCGCGCCGGCGACGACGGCGGTGGCCAGCCCGGCTTCCGCGCCGAGTCCGGAGGAGACGCCGAAACCGAGGGCGAGCGGCAGGGCGACGACGGCCACGGTGAGCCCGGCCAGCAGATCCCGCCACGGGTCCCGGCGCATCTGCGCCAGATCGGTACGGCCCGGCATGAGGGCCGCCAGCCGGGACACGAGCGGACCGAGGAGCGCCTTGGTCACGCCGTGGCCTCCCCCTGGAGCTCGGCGAGCAGCGCGTGCTGCCCGGTGAGAACCTCGGTCAGGATGCGGCGCGCGGCGCCGAGCAGTTCGGCGACGTCCCCTCCGGCCAGGGCGTACACGACGGTCGCGCCGTCACGGCGCGAGGTGACGATGCCGGAGCGGCGCAGCACGGCCAGTTGCTGGGAGAGCGCGGACGGCTCCACCCCGGTCGCGGCGAGGAGGTCGCGCACCGGCATCGGCCCGGCCTGCAACAACTCCAGCACGCGGATGCGCAGGGGATGCCCCAGCATCCGGAAGAACTCGGCCTTGGCCTGGTACAGCGGAACCGACACGACACCTCGACTTCCCGGAGAGCGTGGCCCGCATCGACGTGCGAGCCTCGGAAAGACAGCATCTAATAAATTGCAAACTTTCGCAATTGCCTAGGTCACAGCTTCGCCGGCGGACGGCGACGGACCGGGAAACGGGACGACCCTCGCCTCCCAGGGATGGTGGGGGGAGGCGAGGGCCGGTGTACCACCGACTCCTTCACGGGGGGCGTGTGAGTCGGGGTGCGGTGAAACGTACTCCTGCGGGGCGGTGCTGTCGCCCTCCCGCCGGAGTGAACCTCTGGTCATATGTTCCCGCTCGGTGAAGCCCTGGCCCACCGTTCACGCATATGCCGAGCTGTACTTCGAGGAGGACGGCCGCCGACCCGCCGGACGCGGGCTGCGGCTAGATACCGGTGCGCTGGTGGCCGACGTTCCTCGGTCCCGGCGGGCGGCGGTTGCGGGGGCCGGCCGCGTCGGCGGGGCGGGTACGGACCACCGGGTACGGGGCGCCGGCCGGCGCCCGCTGGGCCGCGCGCGGGTCGCTCTGGAGCGCCGGCAGGGTCAGGTGCCACCAGTCGGAGAGCCGGTCGGCCAGGCGGTGCGGCCCCTCCAGGGACTCGGTGAGGGTGCAGAAGCCGAAGAAGGCGCGGACCAGCGTGCGCGCGGCGGGCGCGGGCCGGACATGGCCGGCCAGTTGGCCGGTGGCCCGCGCCTGGGCGAGGAGGCGGGTGACGGCGGCGGTCCACAGGACGAACGGGTCGGGAAGCGGGGCGTTGATGCTGTCGCGCTCGGCCCACAGGCGGGCCCCCGCCCGGGTGAGGGGGTCCTCGGCGAGGGCCTGGGCGATCTCGTAGCTGAGGGCGACGAGCCGTTCCAGCGGCGGGACGGCGTGGTCCGTGTACCGGGCGGTGAGGCCGGGCCAGGTGGCGAAGCCGTCCTGGACCACGGCGAGCGCGATCCCCTCCTTGCTGGCGTAGTGGAAGTAGACGGAGCCGCTGGTCCGGCCGGACCTGGCGCTTATGTCGTTGACGCTGGTGCCCGCGTACCCCTGTTCGGCGAAGAGGCAGGCCGCCGCTTCCAGGAGTGATCTGCGGGTTGCTCTGGCCCGTGCCTGCACCGTCCGTCCACCTTCGCTCGGCTCTGATGTGACGACGGAAATGTAGTGCGCCCGCGTACGCCGGGAGCGATAAGTACCCCCGCCCGCGCGGTAATTACGCATTTCTTTCGATGATGAACGCGTGCGGGTGGCCATTGGCCCCTTCCGGCGCCCTTCTTGCCTGCCGTCCGTCGGATTCACGTCACGCCGGGGCACCTGTGGTGTGCCCGGCGAATATGCCTCAACTTACCGCTCCGAAGACCGAGATGACGCCTCATCAGCAACGGCCGACCCGGTGGCCGCCGGCCTTCCCCATACACCCCATTCCGCCCACGGTCGAGCACTCTAAGTAGTGATTGCCTCACGCTGCGCAGCAGAAATAACGTAGCCATTGCAATGTTTTCCATTTGCGGCTTAAAGCCCGAAATGTAGGCGGTTCTGCCGAGCGGGCGCCGGCGAGGACGGTGACGGTCCTGGCGTGTCCGGCACGAGAAGCCGCAACACCCCGAACCGCGGTCCCGCCATGGGCGCGACCGCCCGTTCCCCCAGGAGGCCACCGTGTCCACAACGGCACACCCCCTTCTCGACTGGTCACCCGAGGCCGTCGTCTTCGACTGCGACGGCACCCTGATGGACAGCGAGCGCCACTGGCAGGACGCGCGCAACCGGGCATTCCGTGAATTCGGCCTCCAGCCCCCGCAGGGTTTCGCGGACCGGGCCAAGGGCGTCCACTACGCCGACTGCGGGCGGATGATGGCCGAGGAGACGCACAAGCCCGATCTGGCGCCCGACCTGACCAAGGCGCTGCTGCACCACTTCCTCGCGCTCGTCGCCGAGGAGCCGCTGACCATGCCGGGAGCGGTCGAGTTCGTCCGGACCCTCTCCGGCCGGCTGCCGCTCGCCGTGGCGAGCAACTGCCCCCTGGAGGTGGTCGAGGAGAGCCTCGGCCGGGCCGGACTGCGCCGCCACTTCCGGCACGTCGTCGTCCCCTCCGAGGTCCCCGGCGACCCGGACGGCACCGCCGCCCGGCCCGTGACCGGGGCCGACGCGCAGGTCGTACGGCCCAAGCCGTGGCCGGACGTCTACGCGACGGCGGCCCGGCTCTGCGGCGTGCCCCCCGAGGCCGCCCTCGCCGTCGAGGACTCCCTCACCGGCGTCGAATCGGCGCGGCGGGCGGGGCTGCGGGTGCTCGGGGTCGGCCCGCTGACCGACGAGGCGGACGCCCGGCAGGCCGACCTGTGGGTGAGCGCGCTCCACTCCGAGCAGATCCTGACATGGGCCCGGGACCGGGTGCCGCCTCCGGCGCCGTAGCGTCGCGGGCCTCCGGGTCCGCTAGCCGGGCCGGTCGCCGTCGAGGTGGGGGCCGAGGTCCCGCACCACGTCGGCGGCGGAGGCGAAGAGCAGCGCGACACCGACCGCGCCGGGGTCCGGGATGCCCTCGGCGCGTTCCCCGAGGTAGCTGGAACGGCCCATGCTCGCCCGCAGCCGGGCGGTCTCGCGCACCCCCTGCCACGCAGCGCGGGCCGCGTCGGCGAGGGCCTGGTCGGGCCGGGAGGAACCGGAGGCCGAGCGGAGCGCTTCGGCGGCCGGGGTGAGGGCGTCCACCAGGGTCTTGTCGCCCGGGGCGGCGTCGCCGACGCGCCGTATGGCGGCGAGTCCGTCGGTGACGCCCTCCGCGAGGGACGCCGCGGTCGCGCCGGAGGGCGTCACCGTGGTGGCCAGCGACTGGAGGAGCAGCCCGAACAGGGGGCCGCTGGTGCCGCCGACCTCGTCGAGGAAGGCCGCCGCGGCGGCGTCCAGGGCGGCGGCGTCGTCCGGTCGGGTGAGGGCGTCGAGGCGGGCGAGGGCCGCCGAGGTGCCGAGGGCCAGGTTGGTGCCGAAGTCGCCGTCGCCGACCCGCTGGTCGAGGGAGGTGAGCTGGGCCTCGGTGGCACGGGCGGAGTCGGCGAAGCGGCGTATCCACAGTTCGCTGGAGAAGACGGCGGGAAGCGTGCTGGTCATGAGGGGACTCCCGGAGGTCGGTGGCCGGGTCCGCCGCGCGGTCGCGGGCGGCTCACCAGCGCAGCGCGGCGGTGTGCACGGGCGCGTCGTAGAAGGGGAGGTCCGAGGGGTCGGCGACGAGCAGGGTGAGGGAGAAACCGCGCATGTCCAGAGCGGTCACGTAGTCGCCGACGAGTGTGCGGGCGGGGGAGAGGCCGTGCCGGCCGAGCACCCGGGAGAACTCGCGGTGGATGGCGTACAGCTCCAGCGGGGTGACGGCGCCGAGTCCGTTGACGAGGGTCAGCAGGGTGCTCCCCGGCTCCGGGTCGAGCGCGGCGATCAGCTCCTCCGACATGCGGTCGATCAGCGCGTCGAGGGGGCCCTGCCGGGCGGTGGCGCTGGCGCGTTCGCCGTGGATGCCGACGCCGTACTCGATCTCGTCGGCGCCCAGGTGGAAGGCGGGTTCGCCCAGGGTGGGCGCGGTGTGGGCGGCGGAGGCCACGGCCAGGGTGCGGCAGCGGGCGGAGAGGCGTTCGCCGAGTTCTTGCAGCTCGGCCAGGCCCAGCCCGTCGTCGGCGGCGGCGCCGAGGAGTTTCTCGATCAGGACGGTGCCGCCCGTGCCCCGCCGGCCGGACGCGATGCCGTCCGCGTCCGAGGCCAGGTCGTCGCTGATCAGGACACGGGCACAGGGGATGTCGCAGCGGGCCAGGCGTTCGGCGGCTATGCCGAAGTTGATGCGGTCGCCGGTGTAGTTCTTCACGATGTGCAGCACGCCCTCGGGCCGGGCCGCGGCCCGGGAACCCTCGTAGACCTGGCGGTTGTGCGGCGAGGCGAACACCCGGCCGGGACAGGCGGCGTCGAGCATGCCGCGCCCCACGTAGCCGGCGTGCATGGGCTCGTGCCCGGCGCCGCCGCCGGAGACCAGGGCGACCCGCCGTGAGGGGGCCGTGTGGCGGGCGAGGAGGAAGCCGTGCTGCGGATCGAACGTGATCAGGTCGTCATGGACCAGGGCGAAGCCCTCAAGGGCGTCGGACACGAGTGCGTCACTGCTGTTCTCGAAGTACCGGGCCATTCGGGTCCTCCGTCGTCGAGGGCCGCGAGCGGGCAAGTCGGTCGCTGCCGGCCGTCTCCCGCCGGAATGAAGTCCATGCTGCGGCCACACCCGGGAGGCGGCAAGTCACGGGCGGCCACGGAAGGTGGTGCGCCGTGCGCACAACGGAGCCACCCCGGGGCGTGCGCGCTCCCCTCCGCTCCCCCATTCGTCGAACAGTCGTACGGGTGAGAGGGGGAGCCGCCCCTCCCCTCGCCCGTCTGCCCGAGCGCGGCAGGAGGAGCGCGCCGCGCGGAACGCGCTCATCGCGCTCCCGCACGCCGTCCGCCGCGCGGAAAGCGCCACCCGCCCCGCCACCCGTCCCGCACGGCCCGAGCAGCACGCGAAACCGTGACCTACAGCAGGTCACAAGGGCTCCGCGAGGCAGTAGGGTCCCTCTCAACCAAGTCGAACGTGACCGAAGCGGGGCATTCGTGGACCTTGAGGCCCTTCACTCCTTCCTCGCGGTGGCCAAGCACCGGAGCATCTCCAAGGCCGCCGCCGGCCTCTACGTCACCCAGCCGACGATGAGCCAGCGGCTGCGCCGACTGGAGGAGAGCCTCGGCTTCGCCCTGTTCGAACGCGGCTGGACCGGGGTGGTGCTCACCCCCCAGGGGTCCTACTTCCTGCCCTACGCCGCCACGCTCATCCGCGACCTGTCGAACGCCTCCGCCGTCCTCGGCACCAAGGACCCGGCCCGGCCCCGCAGCTTCGACGAGGTCGCCGGACACCCGCACAAGGTCATGTTCGGCGTGGACAACTGGCTCTCGGAACGCTCCGTGCGGGCCGTGGTGAGCAGCGCCCTCGGTTCCTACGGCGCCGACGAGTTCCGGGTCACCAGCCGCCCCGCCACCACCCTCATCGACCTGCTGGAACTCAACCAGCTCGACGCCGGGCTCTTCTACTCCACGGAGCCCGCCCACCCGTTCCACACCGAGGTCATCGGCACCGAGGACATGGCGCTGGTCCACCCGCCCGGCACCGTCCTGGAGGAGCACAGCGCCCCGGCCCTGACGGAACTGCTCTCCCGCTACCGGTTCGTCCTCTTCGACAACCCGGTGCTCACCCACCACGCCCGCATTACCACGACGCTGATCGAGACCTACGAGATCTCCCGTTTCCACGTGGTGGACGACTACCGCACGATGCACGCCCTCATCCGGCTGGGCGAGTGCATCTCGGTCGTGCCGGCCGGGGTGGTCCTCGCCGACCGGGAGCGCTGCGGCACCGACCTGCCCGCGACGCCGCTGCCCGGACTCCTGCCGGAGATCAACGTCACCGTTGGCATCAGCGACGCGGGACGGGACCACGGCGTGACCGAGGAGTTCGCCCGGTCGATCGCCCGGTCCCTGGACGCCGAAGCGCCCGGAGCCGGATGACCCCGCGCTCGCGCGCGGGGCGTCCGGTCCGGGCGCCAGGCCCCCGGGGGAAGGGGGGCAGGGGGACGGAGACGGCGGTACGGGGAGGGAGGTCCGGGCGGAGGTCCGGGCCGGTCAGGCGCCGGCGGGCGCCTTGGCGGCGGGGTCGGCCAGGTCGGGGAGCCCGGCCTTCTTCGGCGCCGTCTCCTTGAGGAAGGACGCGGCGACCACGCAGAGCACCAGCCCGCCCAGCGCCAGGTAGAGCACGGTCTGGATGCCGTGGTTCTGCGCCAGGTAACCGGCGACGGACGGGGCCACACCGCCGCCGAAGATCTCCGCGACGCCCATGACGGTGCCGGCGGCGGCGCCCATCAGCCCGGCGGGGACGGACTCCACGGTGATGGTGCCGGCGAGCAGGGCCAGGCAGCCGTTGGCGCCGAAGGCGATGAAGAACAGCAGCAGGAACAGCAGCGGCACCACCGGTCCCTGGAAGATGAAGCCGATCAGCATCGCCATCGCCATCAGCAGCGCGGCGACGACCACGGGCTTGCGGCCGAACCGGTCGGAGAGTCCGGGGATCACCAGTTGTCCGGCGAAGGCGCCGAAACCGATACCGGAGGCGATGACGCCCATTTGGGTGGTCCCGATGCCCTGGTGGTCGACGAGGTAGCTCGGCACCATCGCGCTCAGCACGAAGATGCAGGTCATCGCGCCGCACAGGGCCAGGATGGCCAGCCGGATGTTGCGGTAGCGGAAGACGTCCAGCCAGCGGGGCTTCTCCCCGGCCGAGGTGGAGACGACCGCGGACTCGAAGGCGGGGAGCTGGTGCGGCTCACGGATGGTCCGGAAGACGAACCAGGCCAGCACCAGTCCGGGCAGCAGCATGATGCCGAAGACCCAGTGCCAGCTCGGCAGGATGCGCAGGAGCTGGGTGGCGATGATGGGACCCAGACCCACGCCGAACAGGGCGAAGGTGCTCTGCTGCATGCCCATGTTCAGTCCGCGCCGCTGCGGCCGCGACGCCTCGGCCGTGGCCGCCACCGCCGTCGGGGTGAACGCGCCCTCGGTGACGCCCATGATGACGCGCACCATCAGCAGGCTGAAGAGCCCGCCCACCAGTCCGGTCAGCAGCGAACAGACCGAGAAGAACACGATCGAGGCGACCAGGATCTTGCGCCGCCCCAGCCGGTCGGAGAGACCGCCCATGAGAAGGGAGGAAGCGCCCCAGGCCAGACCGAGAACACCGATGATGTTCCCCAGGTCCTGATAGTTCAGACCGAGTTCCTTCATCATCGAAGGGAAGAGCGGACTGATGATCCAGCGGTCCAGACCTACGAGACCGAAACCGAGGGACAGCAGCAGTACCGCGGAACGCTCATAGCGAACGTCGTACTCTTTTGTCGTCATGCCGCTCTTCCTTCCGTGCTCTCGCGGATTTCCGCGACCAGCTCTCGGGTCTGGAGAACACGGCCGAAGAACGTGCCGATGTTCTCCTCCGTGGCCTTCTGCGCGGCCTCACTGCGCGCACCGGTGGCGTCCGCGACGAATGCCACCTTGAAATCGCGCATGTAGGCGCCGCGCGCCGTCGAATCGCAGCAGACCTCGGTGAGGGTGCCGATGATGACGACCGTGTCCACCTGCCGCAGGCCCGAGATGCTGTTCAGCACGGTTTCGAGCGGCGTGTTGTGGAAGAAGTCGTAGCGGTGCTTGGGGATGACGACGTCCTCGGGCTCCGGCGCGAGTTCGTCGACGATCTCCACCCCGGACGTACCGCTGCGCATTCCCGCGGTGAGCAGCGCCGGGTTGTAGGTGGATTCCAGCGGCGACACGTCGAACGTGTCGAGAAGGACGTGCCGGCTGTAGACGACCGGAATTCCGGCGGCCCGGCACTCGGCGATGACCTCCTGCATCTGCGGTATCCGCCGGCGTGCCATCGGCACCTCCATCGGATACCCCTCCAGAACGAAGTCGTTCTGCATGTCGATCACGAGCAGTGCCGTATTCTTCGGATTCACGCGCCACATCGCGTTCAACGGGTGGACTCCTCTTGCGCTGCGAAATGCGGAAGGCCCAGATCTCGGCCCCGGTTGAGTGAGCCCTGAGCCTAACCGCGAGGCGCGTTCCCCCAGGCATAGGAATTCTTTATACCGTCCTGGGGCCCGGGTACCGCCTGGCCCGAGCGCCCTCGCGAAGCGGCGGTGGTGGTGCCGGGGGAGGGGAAAGGGGGAGGCCGGGGCGGTCAGGCGGTGCCGGTGCGCCGCAGCGTGGCCACACAGCGGTGCGGGGTCACGAAGGGCTCCAACTCCTCGGCGGCCAGCGGGGCTCGGAGCGTCTCCAGGGTGCCCCGGAGCAGGCCGAGGTGGATCGCGCAGACGATGTCCGGCCGCTGCTGTGCGGCTTCGCGGAACGGACAGCCGTGGAGCCGCAGCCGGCGGACCTCGCCCGTCGCGGCGCCGGACACCGGCTCGGCGGGCTCGGCATGGTCGGTGGCCTCGGCGGGCTCGGTGGCCTCGGCGGGCTCGGTGGCCTCGGCGGGGTCGGCGGGGTCGGTGGGCGGGCCGGGGTGCGTCGCCTCGATCGGCCCGTCCGGCTCGGCGGTGAAGCCCATGTCCTCCAGCGTCGCCACCAGCCGGCGTTCCCCCTCCTCCGCGCTGAGCCGTACGGAGGGAGGGGGTGCCTCGGCCAGGTAGGAGCCCCACACCTGGCCGGCCCGGGTGGCGGCGGCCACCGGATCGTCCACCGAGGAGGAGACGATGCCCAGAAGGATGTCGGAGAGGAGCCGGAAGCTGCGCGATGCGTCCGCCGCGCCGGTCACGGCCGCCGCGTAGACCACCTTGGGCCGGCCCGGCTCGTCGCGCGGCGCGGTGTCGCGCACCGCCAGCCCGTCGCCGACCAGCGCGTCCAGGTGGAACCGGGCGGTGTTGAGGTGGACGCCGACCCGTTCGCCGACCTCGGCCGCGCCCATCGGGCCGTCCGCCCGGCGCAGCACCTCCAGGACGGTGGCCCGCCGTCCCCGGCGCGGCGCGCTGCCCGCGGGGGGATCGGTGAGCTGTCGTCGGGCGGCCATGCCCGGATCGTACCTTCGGGGGCAGGGACGGCGGGGAACACCGTCCCTGCCCCCGCCCCCGTGCGCCCCGCTCACCGGGGCGGCGACACCCTCGCCCGCCGCAGCCGGCGGACCAGCACCGCGAGGTAGCCGCCGTGCGGGAGGCAGACCGCCGCGAGCAGCGCGATCTCGGCGGGGGCGTGGTGGCGTACCGCCTCCGCGGAGGCCAGCACCAGCGCGATCACGCAGACCGACACCGACACCGCCCCGTGGAAGCGGTGCACCTCCGAGTGCGGCCAGGTGTCCGGCCCGGGGGACTCCGGCGCCTGCTCGGTCGCCCGGTGGTAGCCGGCGAAGACGCGGGACTCCCAGGCGCCGGTGCTCTGCCGGTCGTAGAGGGAGAGGCCGGCCGCCACCAGCAGGAGCAGCACCACGTAGCCCGCGGCGAGCAGCGCCTCCCCGCTCACGGGGCCACCGCCTCGGTGGCGGGCGGCTCGGGGTCGCGGCGCGCGACGTCGCCGGCCTCGTCACCGTCGCGGTCGTCGTCGCGGACGCCGTCGCCGTCGTGGTCGCCGGCGCGGGCCGGTTCGGGGCCCACCTCCGTGAAGAGCAGGCTCAGTTCGGCGTCCTCCGGGCTCCTGGTCCGGCCCGCGCGGTGCCGCACGCCGAGCCAGGTCATCCAGAGCAGCGGCAGCACACCGCCCGCGATGAACACCACGTCCCCGGGCAGGCGCAGCCACTCCAGGAAGACGTTGGTGCCGCCCTGGAGGTAGCCGAGGCTGCGCGCGTCCGCGTAGCCGCTCTCGACGACCTTGTAGAGCTGGAGGGCGCCGCCGGGGAGCAGGGTGGCGAACGACATCCAGGCCAGGCCCAGGTTGAGCGACCAGAACGCGATCCGGGGCCAGCGGTCGGACCACCGGTCCTCCGGGATGAGGTAGCGCAGCGCGAACACCGCGAACCCGACGGCGAGCATGCCGTACACGCCCATCATGGCGGCGTGCGCGTGGTTGGCGGTCAGGCCGGTGCCCATCTCGTAGTAGGAGACGATCGGCAGGTTGACGAGGAAGCCGAAGACCCCGGCGCCCAGGAAGTTCCAGAAGCCGACCGCGGCGAGGAACATCACCGCCCACCGGTGCGGGAACGGCGTGCTGGACGGGCTGTGCCGCCGGGCCCCGATCTGAAGGAAGCCCCACGCCTCCACGGTGAGGAAGAGCAGCGGCACCACTTCCAGCGCGGAGAACGTCGCCCCGAGTGCCAGATGCTCCGCGGGCTCGCCCGAGAAGTACAGGTGGTGCATGGTGCCGATCACGCCGCCCGCCCCGTACAGCACGATGTCGAGAAAGATGACGGCGAGCGCGACCCGTTCCCGGACCACCCCCAGCAGCACGAAGAGGTACGCCACGGTCGCCGTGGTGAACAGCTCCATGAAGTCCTCGACCCACAGGTGGACGACGATGAAGCGCCAGAAGTCGGCCGCCGTGAACTGGGTGTCGGGGCCGGCCAGGAGACCGACGGCGTAGAACAACGGCAGGGCGAGCGCGGCCAGGAAGAACAGCCAGGGCATGTTGGCGACGCTCTCCTGCTGGAGCCTGCGGCGCAGCCCGCGGAAGAGGATCACCACCCAGACCGCCATGCCCAGGGTGAGCAGGACCTGCCAGACGCGCCCGAGGTCCAGGTACTCCCAGCCCTGGTTGCCGAGCAGGCTCCACAGCTCGCCGAGCCAGCCGCGCTGCCCGGCCAGTTCGCCGAGCAGGCTGCCGGTCACCACGACGACCAGCGCGCCGAGCAGCACCTTGGTCAACAGGCCCTGCCCGCGCGGCTCCCAGCCGCGCGCGATGAGCGGCGCGATGAAGATGCCGATGGCCAGGAAGGAGGTGACCACCCAGAAGATCGACAACTGGGTGTGCCAGGTGCGGGCCAGGTTGTACGGCAGCCAGCGGTCCAGGGGCAGCCCGAAGAAGGAGGCGAGGTCGGCCCGGTAGTGCTGGGCGGCCGACCCCAGCAGCACCTGCACGAGGAAGAGCCCGGCCATCACCAGGAAGAACCAGGCCGTGGTGCGCTGGGCCGGGGTGAGCCGCACCCGGTCGGGCGAGTGGAAGCGCAGTTCGCGCTGGTCGCGGTGGTGCCAGCCGAGGAAGTTCCACCGCCCGAACGCGGTGAACAGCGCGCCCGCCCCCACCAGCAGGAAGACCAGCGACAGGACGCTCCAGGTCACGGTGTGCCCGGTCGGCTCGTTGGCGACGAGCGGTTCCGACGGCCAGTTGTTGGTGTACGAGTAGTCGTGGCCGGGGCGTTCGGCCGCCGCCGTCCACGCGGTCCACGCGAAGTAGGCCGTGACGTCGTGGACTTCGCCCGGGTTGGTGACCGCGTGGGGCCGCAGGCCCTGCTTGCCGTCCGGGCTGCCGAGCAAGTCGGCGTAGTGGCCGGTCAGTTCGGTGAACGCCGCCGCCTGCGCGTCGCTGAACACCAGGGTGCCGGTGGCCTCGTCGTAGCGGTTGGCGCGGTACTCCTCGACGGTCCGCTCACCGGGGTCCGCCGAGCCGTCGCCGGTGTGGGCCTCGCGCACCAGCGTGGCGCTGCGGTGGAGGTAGTCGGCGGTGAAGTCCGGTCCCAGGTAGGCGCCGTGGCCGTAGATCGAGCCGTACTGCATCAGGCCCGTGCGCAGGAACACCTTCTGGCCGTCGCGGACGTCGTCGCCGGTGAAGACGAGGTCTCCGGAGGCGCTGACCGTGCGGTCCGGTATCGGTGGCTGCGCCTCGTAGGTGCGGAACGCGAGGAAGCCGAGGACGAAGAATCCGCCGAGCGTGACCAGCACCGCCGCCTGGACCCATCCGCGGGCGATCATCCGCGGGCGCCGACTCGGGGGCGCTTCCCCGGACTTCGGCAGGGACCCTCGCCCCGCCGCTGCTCTTCCCATGAGCATGCCCTTCTCAAGAGCGGGCGCCCGTGAGGGGTGGACGCCCTGTCCTGCGGGCAGCGTAGTACCGAAGCAGATTGGTTTTTACGACGGGGGGTTGTGAAAATAGGTCAGGCTCGCACCCGGGCGCGGCGACCGGCTCCCGCGTGCCCTCCGCGGGGCCCGCCGGGATGCTCCGGCGTGCGCCGGCCGTTACCGGCGGGAGAAGAACACCGCGCCGAACGAGCCCAGCCTCGGCGGCGTCCGCGCGCCGTCCAGGGGCCGGGCCCGGGTCTCGACCTGCACCGCCGTGAACTCGTCCGGCGCCAGGGACTCCGCCCAGAGCAGCGCCTGGCAGGAGCGGGACTCGCCGCCGTCCAGCGTGAAACGCAGCGCCGGCGACGGCTCGCGGTCCTCACCCGCGGCCAGCAACCGCAGCGCGTCCGCGTCGACTTCACGCGCCCGCGCGTGCAACCGCCCGGTGAGCGTGGTCGCCTCCTCCCGGGAGGCGGGGCGCACGGACACCTCGACGAGCGCCGCGAGGTCCGGGAAGGGGTTCACCGCCTGAAAGGTCACCGCCCCCGTACCGTCCGGCGTGACGGGCACCACCGACAGGTTGTGCTGGGCGTAGTGCCGGTCGGCGAGCGGGTTCCAGGAGCCGGACGGCGCGTCGTACAGGTCGCTGACGACCGCCAGCAGGCACATGTGCCCGGGTGCCACGTCCCCCGGCAGCAGCGGTACGGGCGGCGCCGTCGCCCGCGACTTCGCCTGGACCGGGACCGTCACCGCCGACCCCAGCACCGGCGCCCGGCGCAGGTTCGCCGCGCCGAAACCGGCGGCCGGATCGCACCAGTAGAGCCCGACCTGCGCCGACGCGTCCCGGTCCCCGGAGTTCACCACGTCGACCAGCACGGTCGAGGCGGGCCGGCGCGGGATCTCCCCGCCCGTGTAGGGCGAGCCGTCGGGCAGGAAGATGCCGATCCCCTCGCACCAGTACGACAGCACCCCGGGCGGGAAGGGGTCCGGCTGCGGCCGGTCGCCGTCGTCGTCCTCGTGGTACGGGATGTACAGATGAGGGACGGCCGTGTCCGGCTTGCCGGAGTCCCCGGGGGAGAACCGGGCGAAGCTCGCCGCCCGCCGGTCGCCCGCCGCGCCCCGGCGCATGCCCTGAACGCTCATGGCCCCACGCCACCTTCCCTCACAGATCGTCGTAGCCGAGCCGCTCCGGCACGACCGGATCGTCGGTCACCGAGGTCCCGGCCCGGGGTGTCCAGCACTCCTCGCCCAGGCCGCGGTCGGCGTCCAGGTCGAGGTTGGTCACCCGCACCGGGGAGGAGGAGTCCTCCAGCAACTCCGCCACGAGCAGGTCCACGCCCTCGCGGTTCACCGTGGGGCCGCCCCCGTACCCGTCGAGGAGGACCGCGACCGGCTTCGCCCCGTTGACGCACGACGACGCGTCCCTCAGGGGCTCTTCGAGGGTGTCCGGCCACCGCAGGTACCGGTCCGGGTCGCTCTGGGGCCGGGCGGGCCACCGCAGGTCACCGTCGGGCGCCGCCACCAGGAACTGCCGGAACAGCGGGTCCGCCAGCTCCTCCGGCTCCGGGTACAGCAGCCCCGTCACCTTCATCACCCGCAGGCAGTCCGCCGTCATCCGGTGCAGGCACTGGTCCATCTGCGACAGCAGGTCCACCGCGATCAGCACGTCCTTGCCGCCGGTCACCGCGTCCACCTGCGCCTGGGACAACGGGACTTCGAGCCGCTGCCGGACCCCCGTCACCGGCGGCGCCGGACTCGTCGGCTGCGGCGTGGGCTCGCTGTCGGACGCCTCGTGCCCGATCCAGAAGCCGACCCGGATCAGGAACACCGGCAGCGTCAGGATGTCCAGGCAGGCTTCCTTGACGTAGTCCCAGGCGTTCTCGTGCGCCGGCATGTACCACGGCGGCGCTCCGGGCCCCGGGTCGAAGATGCTCCCGCCGCCCCCGCCCGGCCCGGGGCCCGGCGTACCGCCGGTGCCCGGGGGCGGAGGCGGGCGGTAGATGTCCTGCGGCGTGAGCGTGGTGGCGATCCGCAGGTCGAGCGGGTCCGCGACGGGCGCCGCGGGCGGCAGCGGCGGGAAGCCGTTCACCAGCCGCCAGTGCTCCACGAGCCGTTCGTAGGCGCCCTGGAGATCGGGGAGCGGGAGCCCGATGCCGCCGTAGACGTCGTCCAGCGACTGGGTGAGCAGGGTGGAGAGCCAGTCCGGCAGCCGGGGACTCGTGTACGGGCCGAAGACCGGCACGTACCGGACCGTCGGGAAGCCGACCGGCACGCCCGGCAGCCCGTTGCGGAACCAGGCGCCGACCGCGTACGCGGCCATCCGGTCCCGGTAGGGGTGCGAGCGGCGGGGCCCGCCGGTGCCGCGCACCAGATAGGGGCTGCCGATGGCGTTGCCCGCGTACCCGGCGAGCGCGCCGACCCCGAACGCCGTCGCCTCCGGCGTCCCCGCCTTGCGGGCGCCCCGCATCAGCGACGCGGCGAACGCCCCGGTACGGCGGGAGAGGACCACGTCCCGCCAGGGCCACGCGTCCACCGGCCGGTCGTCGGCACGCGGATGCCGGACCAGGTGGTCCAGGGGACGCTGTAGCCGGTTCCAGGCGTACTCCTGGAGTGAGGAGACGAGCGGCTCCCACCGGTCCACCAGCCCCGCGAGTGAAAGCCGCAGGTCGTTGTAGGTGTCGGCGGAGACGCCCGGCTGCTGGGCCAGGGCCTCGAACCGCTGCCGGACGTCCCGGAAGTCGGTGACGAAGGAGTGCGCGTCGGCGTACACCGTGGCCGCCGCCCGCAGCAGGCCGATCTCGGCGTCGGACGTGCCGTCGTGGGCGAGCAGGTGGTCGACGACGCTGCCGAAGGCGGCATAGGGATAGTGGTCCTCGACCGCCGTGAGGGCGTCCTCGACGCGAGTGTCGGTGACGGCGCCGGAGTCCACCCGATCCCGGAGGTTCACGCGCAGCGTGTCGAGGACGGCGAAGTGGCTGATGAGGTCGAGCATCGCTCCTCCTGGCCGGAGTCGGCAGGGCGCGCGGCGAGGGAACACGGCGAGGGGACGTCACGTCCACCTCCAGCGAAACACGGGGGCCGGGCCCACGCGACCCCAGCCGGTGACGGCCAGGGGCGACGGGCCCGGGGCGGGCGAGCCGGGGCCGTCCGGCCTGGCCTGGCTCGGTCCGGCCTGGTTCGGTCCGGCCCGGCCCGGCCCGGCCCGGCTCGGTCCGGCTCGGTCCGGCTCGGTCCGGCTCGGCCCGCGACGGCGGAGGCCGGGGGTCCGGGCCGGCCCCGCTCGGCGGGAGCGGTCAACGGCCGGCGGGCCGGGGCCCGTCCCGCTCAGCCGGCGACGCGCAACAGGAAGTGCAGCTCCGTGGCGCCCTCGGCGGCCGGTTCGCCGTCCGGGCCGGTGACCGCGCTCACCGCGAGTCCGGCCTCGGCGGCCAGCCCCTCGAAGACCCCGCTCGGGTACCAGTGGAGCAGCCACGGCCGTTCCAGCACGCCGCTCTCGGTGCCGTGCCGGCGCTCGTAGCGCAGGACCGACGTCTGGGTGCAGGCCGTCTCGTCGCGCTCTTCGGCGATCACGGAGACGCGGATCTCCGCGCCGTCGGGCGCGGTGGCGGTACGCGGCCGGCCCAGTTGTTCGAGCGGTGTCGGCTCGGGGACGTACAGCGGGACCAGAGCGGTGCCGTCCTCCGTGAGGTGGGCGCGGATGCCGCGCAACGCGGCCAGAGCCGTGGCGTCGTCGGGAAGCAGGGTGAAGGTGGGCCCGGCGAGGAACACCGCCCGGTACCGGCGCGGCAGGTCCAGGGCCTCCATCCGCTGGTGGAAGACGGTGACGGGGACACCCGCGGCGTCCGCGCGGCGCCGTAGCCGTTCCAGCATGTCGGCCGAGGAGTCGACACCGTCGACGTCCAGACCGCGCCGGCGCAACTCCACCAGGGGATCACCGTCCCCGCATCCCAACTCCAGCGCCGGTCCGCCGTACCGCTCGACGAACTCCGCATAGGGCTCCGGGGATTCGGAGGACCCTCTCAGCGGCCTGTACAGGTCCGCGACCATACCCGTGTAAAAGTCTGCCGGTTTCACACCGGCACCCTAGGCACGTTCGCGCCGCCGGGGCATCCGGATAACGGCGCTCCGCGGCGCAGGCCGCCTGCCGTGCTCCGGCAGTCCCGGGCGGTTGTCGGGTGCCGGTGACCCGCCTGTCATCGTGCCAGGCACGTGTGGCTCAATCGCACCGGCGCGCAGGGAAGCAGACGCGCGGCAGGAGCGAGGGCGAGGGGTGGACGCATGTACCGCAGGGGGACCGGGGACGGCAGCGGGACGGGGGACGGCAGCGCGACCGAAGACAGCGGCGTGCCCTGGCGGGAGGCCGCCGCGGTACTGGCGGGCTGCTGGGCCGTCTGCGCCCTGACGTACGGGGTGCTGTGGGCCATCGACGAGCCGACGCTGCCCGTCGCCGCGCCCGTCGTGTCCCTGCTGGGCTGGTGGTTCGTGAACAGCCACCGCCGCTGGGTGCCGGGCATGGCGGCCTTCCTGCTGGGCTGCCCCGCGCTGTTCCTCCTCGTCGACGTCCTGCGGCGGCACCTGGACCGGCCGGAGGCCGACGCGCTGGCCACGGCGGCGGGCACACTCGTCGCGCTGACCGTGTTCACCACCGCCTCCCGCATCCGCCCCGGCCGGGGACGGACGGCGTGAGCAGGGCACGGGCCGCCTCGCCGCGCGCGCCCCGACGCGTCCGGCACGAGCGCCGGTGGACCCGGTGGCACCGCGTCTGGGGCACGGTGGCCGCACTCCTCGGCGCGGCGGCCCTCGTGACGGCGGCCGTGTCGGTGGCCTTCGTCCCCGAACTCCTCGACGACGTACGCGACTTCGAGAACGCCCGGCCGTGCCCGACGGCCGGGCCCGCGCCCGCCGACTGCCTCCGCCCGGTCCTGGCGACCGTCCGGGGCACCGTCATCCGTGACGAGGGCAGGAACCAGCAGTACCACCTGCTGCTCCGCGGCGACCGCGACGTCCCCGCCGAACTCGAGATGTACGGCGCCGATCCCGTGCTGAGCGGGTTGCGCGAGGGCGACTGGGTGACGCTGACCGTCTGGCGGGACCACACCGTCGCGGTCACCCACGAGGGCGTCACCCAGGAATCCGCCGACACCCCCGTCGGCGAGCCCGAGTCGGCCACGGCCCTGGCCTGCGCGCTGACGGCCGCCGGGCTCTACGGCGCCCACGCCGGGACCGTCGCCGTCCGCCACGCCCGCCGCCACGCCCGGCAGGGACTGCCCGCCCGGCTCGCCTCACTGGGCGCGCACGCGTTCTGGGCCGCCCTCGCCGCCCTCCCGGCCCGCTTCGTGGGGGACTTCACCGGCCCGGTCGGCGTCGCCGTGACCTGGCTGCTGCTCCTGCCGCTGATCCGCCTGGCCGCCCTGAGCCGGCCGTGGTGGAGGGGCAGCCCCCACCGGGGCCTCCCGCGCATCTGACCCCGGCCGCTTCCCCCGGGGCCGCGCGGGGCCCGGCCGGACGACGACGAACGGCCGCCCCCGGTGAGCCGGGTGGCCGTGGCGCGGGCGGTCCCTCCATGATCGAATCTGTGCGCGAAACCGCACCCCACCATGGAGGGCTCACGTGACCACAATGTCGTACCTGGATCTGCACCGGCGCATGGCCGCGGGCATCGAGGCGGAGACGGACAAGGCCCTCGGCCTGCTCGGCCCGTCGGCGCCCGCCGTCCGCACCGCAGTCTCCGCGCTCCTCGCGGACCGCACCTTCACCTACCCCCTGTCCGTCCTGCCGCTGCTCGTCCACGCCGCGGAGACCGGCGACCCCGAACCGGCGCTTCCCCTGGCCGTCGTCCACCAACTGTGGTGGACCTCCGCCTGCTGCCTCGACGACCTCGCCGACTCCCAAGGCGCCTACACCGCCGGTGATCTGGACGACAGCGAGGCACTCCTCGCCACCGTCATCGCCGGAACGCCCCTGCCGCTGCTGGTCGTCGGCTCGGACTCCGTCCCCGAGGCGTTACGCGGCACCCTCGCCGCCGAGATCGTCCGCTGCTGGGTCGACGCGACCGAAGGGCAGTTGAGGGACCTCGCCGGACAAGCCGAGGGCGCCACCCGGGACTCGGTCACCGAGGTCTACCTCGGCAAGTCCGGGGCGCCCTTCGGCATGGTCACCGCGATGGCCGCGACGCTGGCGGGGGCGGACGCGACCCGGGTCGGGCGGTGGCGCCGGTTCGGCGAGGTGTTCGGCATCCTGTGGCAGCTCTTCAACGACCAGGACGACATCCTCACCGGCCGCAACGAGGACCTCCGCAACGGCACCGTCACCTACCTCCTCGCCTGCGCCCTCGACGACGGCGCCGCCCCCGTCCCGGCCGGCCGGATCACGGCCCTGCACACCGCCGCCCAGGGCAGCGCCGACGCGCGCACGGAACTCACCGGCGTCCTCCTCGACGCGGGTGTGCTGCGGCGGTTCGAGGCCGACGTCGACGCCTTCCGGGGACAGGCCCACCGGCTGCTGGACGAACTCGGCGGCCACGAAGGGTACGTGCCCGCCCTCCGCGACCTCGTGGACCGCGCGTCCCAGGTACTGCTGCGCCCCGCGGCCCGGCCGGAGACGGTGTCTGCGGCCCGGCCGGAGACGGTGTCGACGGGAGGCTGACGGACGGCGGCATGAGGAGGGGGCCGTCGGCGGGGAGGGGACGGCGCCGGGGGAGCCACGGGAGCCCCGGGAGCTACGGGAGCCACGCGGTCGGCCCCGGGTGATTCCCGTCTCCGTACGACTCCCGGCCGGCCGGCGCCGCCTCACCCGTACCGGTCGAACAGCCCCTGGAGATACTCCTCCAGGCGCCCGGCGAGGAGGTCCGGGGTGAGGTCGTGCCGTCCCGCCTCCCGCCAGGGCGTGCCGACCTTGTCCGCGTCGGGCGCGAAGGCAAGCGCGTCCAGCATCCGCCAGTAGAGATGGCCGGCCGGGTCGTCGTCGAGGACCCCGCCGGCCGCGGTGTAGTGACCGGCGAATCCCAGCCCCGCGGGTGCGCCGTACAGCAGGGCGAGGGCGGTGGAGCAGTGCGCCACGTCCAGGTCGGCGGGTCCCCACGAGGTCTCCACCCAGTCCACGACCCCGGAGACGGCCAGGTCGTCCCCGTCCCCGGTGAAGAGGACGTTGCCCGGGTGGAAGTCACGGTGCAGGAAGCGGGGCCGGTGGTCCGGGGGAGGGCGCCGGATCGCCCGTACGGCCCGCTCCCACAACTCCGGCCGTCCGGTCGCCGCCGGCACGCGTACCCGGTCCGGGGACGTCCACGCCTCGTAGACCCGGGGCCGGGCCTCCTCCGGAACGAACAGCGCGTGGATCTCGGCCAGTTGCCGGGCGAGGAGCCGAGCCGTGCGCTCGGCGGTCCCGGGGTCGAGCCGAATCCGTCCGGGCAGGTGCGACATGAGCAGCGAGGGGTGGTCGCAGTGCCGCGCCCGCGCGTCGACGCGGTGCAGCCGGGCGGCGGGCACCGGCGTGTCCGCGAGGAACCGGAGGACGTCCGCCTCCCGGGTCAGCAGCCCCGGCGCGTGCCGTACGAAGAACGGGGTGACGAAGGAGCGCAGCACCAGGGCGTACGGCTCCCCGGGCCCTTCGATGTCGAGGCGGCGCATCCGTGAGGTCCAGCCGCCGCGCAGGGAGGTGACGGCGCCGACGCGTTCCCCGGGGCCGAGCGCGCGCTCCACCCATACCCGGGTGCGTTCCCAGGCCGGGGTTTCGGGGTCGGGCCGGATTGATGCGGTGCGGTCCCCGTGAGTCATGGGGCCCCAGCGTAGTGAGCACGGGCGGGGTCGGTCTGGTGAACTCCGGTTGCGACCAAGGGAGTTGTGAATCGGGTTCACATGGTGGCGTCGGGACTGTGGCGGTCGGGGCTGTGGCGGCCGTGACGGTGGCGGTCGAGTTAACCGCTCGCCACCGCCCGGCCGCCCGTGAACGCGCCACGCCGACACGGTGACTGTGAGCGCCGCTCACGGCGTGCCCGCCGTGAACGCGGGCCCACCCTGTGAACCCCTACACCCCGGGCATCCCTGTGAACCCGGACCCGCCGTGAACGCCACCCACACCAGTTCACAGCACCCCTCCTCGTGAACACCGGGCGACCTGTGAACTCCACCCCCGAGCCCACCCCCGTGAACCCCCCGCCAATCAGTCACCGCACTCCCGCGAAATTGACTGTTGACACCCCATTCACGCCACGGTCATCATGATACTCCGTAGTATGACAGGAGCGAGATGAACTTCGAAGGACAGGTCGCGGTGGTGACCGGCGCGGGCGGCGGTCTGGGGCGGGCGCACGCCCTCGCCCTCGCCGAGCGCGGCGTCAAGGTCGTCGTCAACGACATGGGCACGCCCAGCGGAGTCTCCACCGGGCAGAGCGCGGCGGCCGACGTCGCGGCCGAGATCCAGGCCGCCGGCGGCGAGGCGTTCGCCCACCTCTGCGACGTCACGGACGCCGACGCCGTCGAGAGCATGATCGCCGAGACGATCACGCGCTGGGGCCGCGTCGACATCCTCATCAACAACGCCGGCATCCTGCGGGACAAGTCCTTCGCCAAGATGGAGACGGAGCAGGTCCGGCAGGTCCTGGACGTGCACCTGATGGGCTCCGTCCACTGCACCAAGGCGGTCTGGCCGCACATGGTGGAGCAGGGGTACGGCCGGGTCCTGATGACCACGTCCGCCTCGGGCATCTACGGCAACTTCGGCCAGGCCAACTACGGCGCGGCCAAGTCCGGCCTGGTCGGCCTGATGAACGTCCTCGCCATCGAGGGCGAGCGCAAGGGCATCCGGGTCAACGCGCTCGCCCCGACCGCGGCCACCCAGATGACCGAGGGCCTCATCGACGAGCACATCCTCGGCATGCTCACCCCCGAGTCGATCGCGCCGGGCGCCCTCTTCCTCGTCAGCGAGGAGGCCCCCACCAAGACCATCCTCGCCGCCGGCGCCGGCGTCTTCGCCGTGGCCCAGATGAAGGAGTCCGCGGGCGTCTTCCTTCACGAGGGCGACCGCTCTCCCGAGGTCATCGCCGAGCGGTGGGCCGAGATCAGCGACATGAGCGCACCGGTGATCACCGGCTCGGCCTTCGACCAGACCAAGCGGTACGCGGCCATCGCCGGGACCGAGCTGGGAGCCGTGCCGTGAGGGAAGCCGTCATCGTCTCCACCGCCCGTACGCCGATCGGCAAGGCGTACCGCGGTTCCTTCGCCGACACCTCGGGCCAGCACCTGGCCGCCCACGCGATCACCGGCTCACTGCACCGCGCCGGCGTCGAGGGCCACGAGGTGGAGGACGTCGTCCTCGGCTGCGCCATGCAGGAGGGCACCACCGGGATGAACGTCGCCCGGCAGGGCGCCCTGCGCGCCGGGCTGCCCGCGTCGGTCGCCGGGATGACCATCGACCGGCAGTGCGCCTCGGGCCTGATGGCGATCGCCACCGCGGCGAAGCAGATCGTCCTCGACGGCATGGACATCGTGATCGGCGGCGGCGTCGAATCGATCTCCCTCGTCCAGAACGAGCACCGCAACGGCCACCGCACCACGGACCCCTGGCTGGCCCGCGAGAAGCCCACGGTCTACGCGACCATGCTGGAGACCGCGGAGATCGTCGCCGAGCGGTACGGCGTCGGCCGCGACGAGCAGGACGAGTTCGCCCTGCTCTCCCAGGAGCGCACCGCCGCCGCCCAGCGGGCGGGACGCTTCGACGAGGAGATCGTCGCCTTCACCGGCCGGCGTGCCGCCCCGGCCGGAGCGGAGACCGATCCGGCCGCGGAGCCGGCCACCGAGGAGTTCACCCTCGACCGGGACGAGGGCAACCGCCCCTCCACCACCCTCGACGCCCTGGCCGGCCTCCGCCCCGTCCTCCCCGACGGGAAGGTGAGCGCCACCTCCACCGTCACCGCCGGCAACGCCTCCCAGCTCTCCGACGGCGCCTCCGCCGCCGTCCTCATGGAGGCCCGCGAGGCCGAGCGGCGCGGACTGACCCCCCTCGGCGCCTACCGGGGCATCGCCGTCGCCGGGTGCGAACCGGACGAGATGGGCATCGGCCCCGTCCACGCCGTCCCCCGGCTCCTGGACCGCCACGGGCTCACCGTCGACGACATCGACCTGTGGGAGCTGAACGAGGCGTTCGCCTCCCAGGCCGTACACTGCCGCGACCGCCTGGGCATCGACCCGGCCAGACTCAATGTCAACGGGGGAGCCATCGCCATGGGCCACCCCTACGGCATGAGCGGAGCGCGCCTCGTCGGCCACGCCCTGCTCGAAGGAGGCCGGCGCGGCGCCCGGTACGCCGTCGTCACCATGTGTGTCGGCGGGGGCATGGGCGCCGCCGGCCTCTTCGAGATCTTCTGACCGGACGGGCACACCGCCCTTTCGTCCCCCCGCGGACCCAGCACAGCATCACGCCGAGCCCGCTGCCGTACCGAGGCGACACGTCGCCACCACCCAGGGTGCGATCCACGTACCCACGAGCACCTCACCCCCGATGGAAGGGCTTCGATGGCTATTCATCCGGTTTCTTCGGCGGCGGACACGCTTCACGCGCGCGCCACCCGCAAAGCCCTGGTCAGGCTGCTGCCGATCATGCTCGCCGCCTACTTCATGGCGTACATCGACCGCACCAACGTCGCGCTGGCCAAGACCCACCTCCAGGCCGACGTCGGCATCAGCGTCACCGCCTTCGGACTGGGCGCCGGCATCTTCTTCGTCAGCTACGCCTTCCTCGAAGTCCCCAGCAGTCTGATCATGCACAGAATCGGACCAAGACGCTGGATCGCGCGGATCGCCCTCACCTGGGGCGCGCTCTCCGCGGCCATGATGTTCGTGCAGGGAGAGTGGTCCTTCTACTTCCTGCGCTTCTTCCTCGGCATGGCCGAGGCCGGCCTCTACCCGACGCTGATGTACATGGTCACGGTCTGGTTCTCCCAGCAGCACCGGGCCACCGTGGTCGGTTTCATCTACCTCGCGCCGACCGTCGCCCTGATCGTCGGCAACCCCATGGGCGGCGCGCTGATGGAGCTGGACAGCGCCATGGGCCTGCACGGCTGGCAGTGGATGTTCCTCATCGAGGGCATCGTGACGATGCTGGTCGGCGTCCTCGTCTGGGTCAGCCTCCCCGAGACCCCCCGTGACGCCAAGTGGCTCACCTCGGAGGAGGCCGAGATCCTCTCCGCCCGCGCCACCGCCGGCGGCGAGCAGCGCGACAGCCGCATCAAGGGCAACCTGAAGTCGGCCTTCGGCCGCCCCTTCATCGTCATCGTCGCCCTGATCTACCTCTTCAACCAGATCACCAACGTCGGCATCGTCTTCAACCTGCCGTCCATCGTCGAGGACCTGAACATCAGCGGGTCCTTCCTCATCGGCCTCGTCTCGGGCAGCTCCGGCGTCGGCGCCACCATCGGCGTGCTCCTCGTGCCGGTCGTACACCGGCGCTTCGGCAACGAGGTGGCGCTCATCGGTGTCCTCGCCGCCCTGACGGCGGTCCTGGCCGGGGCGTACGTGGTCTCTTCGTCCCCCGTGATGCAGATCGTCCTGATCGCCGTGTCCATGATCTTCGTGTTCGGCACCCTGCCGCTGTTCTGGTCCGTGGCCATGGCGCGGATGTCCGGACTGGTCGCCGCGGCCGGCCTCGCGTTCATCAACACCATCGGACTCCTCGGCGGTTTCCTCGGCCCGTACGCCTTCGGCCTGGCCGAGGACGCGACCGGGAACCCGAGCGCCGGACTGTGGGTCGTCATCGCCTGCTCCGTCGTCGGCGTCGCGCTCACCCCGCTGCTGGCCAGCGCCGTCCGCAAGGAGGACGCGGCCAAGGCCGAGGCCGAGGCCGCCGCGGTCGAGGCCGAGACCGCGGCAACCGTGTCGCGCTAGGGCCCCGGGGCCGGACCCCGCCCGCACGCGGGGTCCGGCCCGCCCGTTCGCCGGCACACGCAACGAGTCAGAAGGAAACGCACATGCACGGCCTCATGCAGGACCGCCCCTTGTCACTGCCGATGCTCATGGACGGCATGGAGCACCGGTTCAGCCGCAAGCACGTCACCACCACCCAGCCGGACGGCACGGTGTCCGCCTCCTACGGCGAGGTGGCCGGGCGCGTCCGGCGGCTCGCCGGGGTACTGGACGCCCTGGACGTCCCGGCCGGCGCCCGGGTGGGCTCCTTCGGCTGGAACTCGCAGCGCCACCTGGAGCTGTACATGGCGGTCCCGTGCACGGGGCGGGTGCTGCACACCATCAACCACCGCCTCTTCACCGAAGACCTCGCCTACATCGTCGACGACGCGGCGGACGACGTCCTCTTCGTCGACCGCTCGATCCTCGACGTGGTCCGCCCCCTGCTCGACACCTGCCCGAGCGTGCGCCACCTGATCGTGATGGACGACGGTTCACCGGCCGAGCCGTCCGCCGACCCCCGCGTGCACGACTACGAGAGCCTGCTCGCCGCCGCCCGGCCGGTCGAGGCGTTCGAGCCCGTCGCCGAACGCACCGCCGCCGCCCTCTGCTACACCTCGGGCACCACGGGCCGGCCCAAGGGCGTCCTCTACGACCACCGGTCGATCGTGCTGCACGCGATGACCCTGCTGATGGCCGACACCTTCGCCATCAGCGAGGGCGACACGGTGATGCCGATCGTCCCGATGTTCCACGTCAACGCCTGGGGACTGCCCTACGCGGCCCTCATGGCCGGCGCCGACCTCGTCATGCCCGGCCCCGTCATGGCATCGGACCGCCTGGTCAGCACCATGGCGGAGCACCGGGTCACCTTCGCCGCGGCCGTCGCCACCGTCTGGCGCGGCATGGTGCCCCACCTCGACGGCGCCGACCTGGGCGCGCTGCGGCACATGGTCAGCGGCGGCGGCGCCCTGCCGGAGTCCCTCTCCCGCGTCTTCCTGGAGAAGACCGGGCTCCCGCTGCGCAGCTCCTGGGGCATGACCGAGACCAGCCCCCTGGTGTGCAGCGCGCGGATCTCCAGCGAGGAGGCGGCCACACTGAGCGAGGACGACCGGGTCACCGCCCTGGCCGCCCCCGGCCCCCCGACGATGCTGTGCTCGCTGCGCCTGGTCGCCGAGGACGGCTCCCTCGCCCCGCGCGACGGGGAACACCGGGGCGAACTCCAGGTCGCCGGGCCGACCGTCGCCGCCGGCTACTACGGAGCCCACCCCCAGCCCTCGGCCTTCACCGAGGACGGCTGGCTGCGCACCGGGGACGTGGCCACCATCGACCGGCACGGGGTGGTGCGCATCGTCGACCGCACCAAGGACCTCATCAAGTCCGGCGGCGAGTGGATCTCCTCGGTGGAGCTGGAGAACGCCATCATGGCGATGCCCGGGGTGCTGGAGGCGGCGGTGATCGCGGTGCCGGACGACAAGTGGGGGGAGCGGCCCCTCGCCTGCGTGGTGCCGCTGCCCGACGCGCGGCTCACGGCGGAGGACGTCCGCGCGCACCTCGCCGGCCGGGTCGCCAAGTGGTGGATTCCCGAGCGGGTCGTGATGCGGGACGGCCTCCCCAAGACGGCGTCCGGCAAGTTCGCCAAGGCCGCCCTGCGCCAGTCGATGGCCGCCGGCACCCTCTGACCGGCGGCGGCGCCCGGCGGCCGGGCGCGTGAGCCCGTACGCCGGTTCAGCGCACCGGATCGAGGACCAGGCCCCCGACCACGATGTCCACGACGTCGTCGGCGAGCTGCCGCAGGTCGTCCGCGGACTGGCCCTCGATCCGGTGGAACCACATGTCGACGGCATTGAGACTGCACAACAGGGTGCGCGCGGCCAATTTCGCGCGCACCGGACGGAGTGTTCCGTCGGCGATTCCGTCCTGGACCACCCGCAGGAAGAGGTCTTCGTACTCGGTCCGCAAGATGTTGAGCGCGTCCAGGGATTTGCGCTGACGCGGCTTCAGCGCCGTCGACGACTGTTCCCTGACCCCGAGATGGACCACATGGTGATAGGCGAGATTCGTCATGAGGTTCATCACGTGCTGCGTCGACATCGCCACCAGACGGTCCCGTCCGGTGCCGCCGGCCTGCGACAAGGGCTCCACCTGCGCGCGGACGGTACGCATTCCGTGCTCGTAGGCGGCCAGGAAGATATCGAACTTCGAGCGGAAGTGGTAATAGATCAGGCCCTTGGTGGCGCCGACACTGTCCGCGATGTCGTCGATGGCGACGCCGAATCCCTGCTCCATGAAAGCCTCGGCCGCCGCGTCCAGAATGCGGCGCTTGGCATTGTCGGCCTCGACGCCGTCCGTGACTGCCATCCAGAACCTTCTCTCGGTCGGTACGTGTCCGGTGCACTCTTCACGGGGCAGGGCCGCCCCGATGATGATACTCCCTAGTATTTCAGGAGCCGGCGCCGGAATTCACACAACGGCCCGATCAGGCCCGCGCGGACACCCCGGCCCGGACCGACCGCGCGGCGCCGGCCAGCAGCTCCGCCGCCGTCTCCACGTCCCCCGGGGTGGTCCAGCGGCCCAGTGACAGCCGCAGCGCCCCGAGCGCCCGGTCGCCGTCCAGGCCCATGGCGGTGAGGACGGGCGACGGGTGGCGGTCCCCGGCGTGACAGGCCGACCCGGTGGAGGCCGCGAGGCCGGGCGCCGAGGCGAGGAGCGCGTGCCCGGGGGCCCCGTCGACGCTGACGTTCAGGGTGTTGGGCAGCCGGCGTTCCACCGGACCGTTGAGACGGACCCGGCCGGGCAGGGCGACGTCCAGACGCCGGTGCAGCCTGTCGCGGAGCGCCGCGAGCCGCCCGGGTGCGCCGTCCGCGAGGTCCGCGGCGGCCAGGGCGGCGGCCGTGCCGAGCGCGACGGCGAGGGCGACGTTCTCCGTCCCGGCCCGCAGCCCGCCCTCCTGGCCGCCGCCGTACACCACGGGCTCCAGCCGCAGGCCCTCGCGGACACGGAGCGCGGCGACGCCCTTCGGCGCGTAGAGCTTGTGCCCGGCCACGGTGAGCAGGTCGGCGCCGAGCGCGGTCGCGTCGAGCGGGACCTTCCCGGCGGCCTGGGCGGCGTCACAGTGGAACAGCGCCCCGTGGCGGTGGGCGAGGGCGGCCACTTCGGCGACCGGCTGGAGCGCGCCGGTCTCGTTGTTGGCCGCCATCACCGACACCAGCACCGTGTCCTCGTCCAGCGCGGCGGCGATCCGGGCCGGGTCGACCAGCCCGTCCCCGTCGACCGGCAGGACCGTCACCCGTACCCCGTGCAGCCGTCGCAGGGCCCGCAGCGTCTCCAGCACGGCCGGATGCTCGGTCGCCTGGGTGACGACACGCGGCCGGGACCGGCCCGAGGCCAGGACCGCGCCGCGCAGGGCGAGCAGGTTGGCCTCGGACCCGGAACCGGTGAACACCACCTCCCCGGGGCGGGCCCCGACCAGCGCCGCGACCTGTGCGCGGGCCTCGGCGAGGGCCCGGCGGGGCGCCTCGCCGTAGTGATGGGCGCTGGACGGATTGCCGAAGTGCGTGCCCAGGTACGGCCCCATCGCCGCGGCCACCCGCGGATCGACGGGGGTGGTGGCGTTGTGGTCCAGGTACACCGGCCCGCCCGGCCGCCCGGAGTGCGGCAGCGGCGGGAAGGCCGGCGTCGCGCCGGTCACGGCCGGAGTCCGCGGGAGGAGAGGGCCGGGGCGGGGTGCGGGGGGAGCGGTGCGGGGAGGTGTGCCACGTACGGATCGTCCTGTTCGCCTCTCGGGCGCCCGGACCGGGCGGCCCGTCCCCCCGGACCGGACGTGCTGCCCGCCCGGACCGGAGGTCTCGGCCCGCCGTCCGGGCGCGTCGCCTCGGCCCAGGAGATCACACCGAAGATCACCCGGCACGCACCCAGGCCCCACCCGCCGCCCGCGCCGCCGGACTCCACCCGCTTCCCACGTCGCGCCCCAGCGGGACTCCACCCGCCTCCCATGTCACGCCCCAACGGGACCCGATCCTTCCCCCGCGCCGCGCCCCCGCCGGGCCACGCCCAATCCCACGCCCCCCTTCCCTGCCCCTTCTCCGCCCTCTTCCCGCCCCTCCGCCCCACAGCCACCCCCGCACCCCTGTTCGCCGCCCGCCCCATGGGCTACCTTCGGTAACCCCTCCAGGTGGCGTGCCCGCCGGCTCCGGGGCACTCCGGCGACCACCTGCTGCTCAACCTCCCGCACCGCAGGAACCGTTGACGAAAGGCAGCCATGGAGAAGCCCCCCGCCACCCCCGTACCGTCCGCGCAGGAGCAGGCCCCCACCGGCATCACCCGCCGCCGCGCCCTCACCGTCACCGGCTCGGTCCTCGCCGGCGCCGCCCTGGCCGGCCAGGCGTTCCCCGCCTCCGCCGCCGCCTCCCAGGACGCGGACGCCATCGTCGTCGGCCACGGCCTCGCCGGATTGGTCGCCACCGCCGAACTCGCCGCCGCCGGACGGCGCGTGCTCCTCCTCGACCAGGAACCGGAGGCCGGCCTCGGCGGACAGGCGTTCTGGTCCTTCGGCGGGCTCTTCTTCGTCGACTCCCAGGAACAGCGCCTGATGGGCGTCAAGGACTCCCGCGACCTGGCCTGGCAGGACTGGCTCGGCACCGCCGGCTTCGACCGCGGGGTCGGCGACCCGAGGGGCGAGGATTACTGGGCCTACCGCTGGGCCGAGGCGTACGTCGACTTCGCGTCGGGCGAGAAGCGGTCCTGGCTCGCCGGACTGGGCGTGCAGTGGTTCCCCATCGTGGGCTGGGCCGAGCGCGGCGGCGGACTCGCCGACGGGCACGGCAACTCCGTACCGCGCTTCCACGTCACCTGGGGCACCGGACCGGCCGTGGTCGAGCCCTTCGAGAAGAAGGTGCGTGCCGCGGTGGCCGCCGGGAAGGTGACCTTCCGCTTCCGGCACCGCGTCGACGGCCTCGTCACCACCGGCGGCGCGGTCACCGGCGTGCGCGGAGCGCTCCTGGAACCCAGCGGCGTGGCCCGGGGCAAGCCCAGCTCCCGTACCGTCGTGGGCGACTTCGAACTGCGCGCCCCGGTCGTCGTCGTCACCTCCGGCGGCATCGGCGCCGACCACGACCTGGTCCGCAAGAACTGGCCGGCCCGCCTCGGCGCCCCGCCGAAGAGCATGATCACCGGTGTCCCGGCCCACGTCGACGGCCGTATGCTCGCCATCACCGAGCGGGCGGGCGGACGGATCGTCAACCCCGATCGCATGTGGCACTACACCGAGGGCCTCAGGAACTACGACCCGATCTGGCCCGGCCACGGCATCCGCATCCTGCCCGGCCCGTCCTCCCTGTGGTTCGACGCCCGGGGCCGCCGTTTCGACACCCCCGACATCCCCGGCTACGACACTCTGCACACCCTCAGGACGATCACCGGCAGCGGCTACGACCACTCCTGGTTCGTCACCACACAGAAGATCATCGCCAAGGAGTTCGCGCTCTCCGGCTCCGAACAGAACCCGGACCTGACCGACAAGAACATCTGGCAGCTCCTCTCCCGGATCTGGCAGACCCCGGAGCCGATCGAACGGTTCAAGAACAAGGGCGAGGACTTCGTCGTCGCCGGCACCCTGCCCGAACTGGTCGCCGGGATGAACCGGCTCGCCGGCGGCGACCTCGTCGACCTCGGCCTGTTACGCCGTCAGATCGAGGCCCGCGACCGGGAGATCGCCAACCCGTACACCAAGGACGTCCAGGTCATGGGCATCCGCAACGCCCTCGCCTACGTCGGCGACTCGCTCAGCCGCACGGCGCCGGTCCACCGCATCCTCGACCCCGCCGCCGGGCCGCTGATCGCGGTACGGCTGAACATCCTGACCCGCAAGACCCTCGGCGGCCTCCAGACCGACCTGTCCGGCCGCGTCCTGGACGCCTCCGGCAACCCGGTCCCGGGCCTCTACGCGGCCGGTGAGGTGGCCGGCTTCGGCGGGGGCGGCGTCCACGGCTACCGCTCCCTGGAGGGCACCTTCCTCGGCGGCTGCCTCTTCTCCGGCCGGGAGGCGGGACGCGCGGCTGCGGCGGCCACGGCGACCTGACCCCGTACGGCCACCCGCCCGCGGTCCCCGGAGCCGCCCCCGCCCTCACGAGGAGGCCGGGGGCGCCGGAGGCCGCGGGCGCCGCCCGCCGGCACGGCTCGTACCCTGCTGGAAGGTCGAGTACAGCAGCCACAGCGAGGGCACCAGCAGCACGGCGCCCACGGCCAGCGCGATCAGGCACGCCGTCAGCACCGCCCCGTCCGACGCCGCGTCGGCGACCGTGACCCCGCCGACCAGCATCGCCGGGTACTGCGCCGCGCCCCACGCCCAGAGCAGGGCCGCCACCGCCGACGCCGCCGCGAGCCGCGCGAGGACGTAGCGGCGCCGGTACAGCAGGAGGAGCCCGCCGAGCCCCGCGACCGCGCCCACCACGACCAGCGGCAGCGCACGGTGCGTCAGTCCGTGGAACAGCTCCGGCGCGTCGGCGTGCAGTACGGCGATCCCGGCGCAGGCGACGGCCCCGCTGGCCACCCCGCTGACGACGGCCCGCCGGGCGAAGTCGGACGCCGGCACGGCCTCACCCTCGCGGTCGGCGTCCGCGCACAGGTACACCGCGGCGAGGTGCGCGCACGCCAGCACCGAGAGGACCCCGCCGAGCACCGAGGTCGGATTCCACCAGCTCGTGATCACGTCACCCCCGGCGATCCCGGGCGGCACCCGGCCCGAGGCGACCGCCCCGGCGACCGTGCCCAGGAAGAACGGTGTGAGCACCGACGACAGCGCGAAACACGCCCCGAACAGGCGCTGTTGCCACAACTCGGTACTGGCCTTGCGGAAGGCGAACGCGGCCCCGCGCGCGATGATGCCCAGCGCGGCGAAGGTCAGCGGAAGGTACAGCGTCGACATCACCGCGGCGAACACCGGCGAGAACGCCGACCACAGCAGGACGATCACGAAGATCAGCCATACGTGGTTCGCCTCCCACACGGGCCCGATGCTGTGCTCGATGAGACCGCGCCGCGCCCGCCCCCGCCGCGACCCGCCGGCCAGCAGGTCCCAGACCCCGGCGCCGAAGTCGGCGCCGCCGAACAGGGCGTAGCAGGTGAGCCCCACCCACATGACAGCTACGGCCGTGTTTGCGAGCACGGTCACCTCCGGGTGGCGGCCGACGGAACGGTACGGGCGAATGCGACGGACCAGGGCCTGCGACGGGTCAGGGTCTGCGACGTACGGGGATCTGCGACGTACGAGGGTCTGCGGCGTAGGGGACGTGACAGCCAAGGGGACGATGGCCACAGGCCCCGGGGTCACACGACCGGGTACCTCTCCACGTCCTCCTCCTGCGGAGCGCGCGGCACGGCCGGACCCTTGGCCAGCCGGCGCAGGACGTACACCGTGGCGACGGTCATCGCGGCGTAGACCACCAGGACCAGCCACAGGCCCGCCATCAGACCGGGTGCCGGATTGACGGCGTCCCGCACGCTCATGACGCCCCACACGATCCAGGGCTGGCGGCCCAGTTCGGTGACGCACCAGCCGCTCTCCAGCGCGACCACCGAGGCGGGCCCCGCGACCACCGCGAGCGCCAGGAAGAGCCGCGCGCCGCGCCGGTCGAGCAGCGCGACGCCCTTGCGGCGCCCCCGCCACCACGCGACCAGCAGACAGACGCCCAGGGCGAGCAGGAAGAGCCCGACGGCCACCATCAGGTCGAAGGCCCAGTGCACGCCCGTCACCGGGGGCCACTGGCCGCGCGGCACCTTGTCCAGGCCCTGCACCACCGTGCTCGGGTGGTAACCGACCAGCAGGGAGAGGCCGTTGGGGATCTCCAGCCCGTAGCGCAGCCTGTCGCCGCTCGCCACGCCGCCCAGGGTGAGCGGCACGTGGGAGCCGGTGGTGAAGACGCCCTCCATGGCGGCGAGCTTCGTCGGCTGGAAGTCGGCGAGGAACCGCGCCGCCCAGTCGCCCACCACGATCTGGAACGGCGCCACCACCGCCCCGAGCGTGAACGGGATGATGAAACCGGCCTTGTGGTACGCGTCCCTGCGGCCCTTGAGCAGGGCCACGGCGTAGACGGAGGCGGTCAGGAAGGACGCCACCATGAACGCGGCGAGGATCATGTGCACGGTCTGCGGCGGGCTCGCCGGGTTGAGCATCGCGGCCCACGGGTCGACGTCGACCACCTTCCCGTCGCGCAGGGTGTAGCCGCGCGGCTGGTTCATCCACGCGTTGGCGCACACCACGAAGAACGCCGAGGCGACCCCGGCCACCACGATCGGCACCCCCGTCAGCAGGTGCCGCCTCGGCGGCAGCCGGTCCCACGCGTAGAGGTAGATGCCCAGGAAGATCGCCTCGATGAAGAACGCGATCCCCTCCAGCGCGAACGGCAACCCGATCACCTGCCCGAACCTGCCCATCAGCCCCGGCCACAGCAGCCCCAGTTCGAAGCTGAGGATGGTGCCGGAGACCGCGCCCACCGCGAACAGCACCCCCATGGCCCGCGCCCACCGGCGGGCCAGCAGCCGGTACGCGGGATCGCCGGTGCGGATGCCGTACCACTCGGCGATCAGCGTCAGCGCGGGCATCCCCACGCCCAGGCAGGCGACCACGATGTGCCACGCCAGCGAGAAACCCATCTGGGCCCGTGCCGCCGCGAGGTCCCCCTCGGTCACCGCGAGCACCCAGGGAGCGGAGGTCAGGCCGGCGAGCACGGGCACGTTCCGCCTCCGGGCAGCGGGCTCCGGTAGACACACAGCCCCGCCGCGGTCCTGCGCACGGCGTCCCCCGTACCGCGGGTCCCGGCGCAGCGGCCCGCTCCGTACCTCGGTCCCGGCCCGCCACGACGCCTGAAGTGTTCCTCTTGTCCGGAATTCACCCGGCCGAACCTACCGCCCCCGGCCGACGGCGGTCCCGCGCCACGCCCCTCGGCCCACCGGCCGGACGAACCCCGCCACGCCGCCCCGGCAGCGAGAACGGGCGCGGCGCGTCCGGCGGCCGGTCCGCGGCGGGGCTCCTCGTGCTCCGTGGACCCGCCCAGAAGCAGCGTCGCCGCCTAACGGGGCATCACACGGGCAAGGGCTCCCCTCTCCAACGCCGCCCACACCGCTCCGTCGGGGCCCACGGTGATGCCGTGCGGCTCGGAGGCGGGGGAGGGCAGCGCGTACTCGGTGATCTCGCCGTCCGCGGTGACCCGGCCGAGGCGGTTGGCGCCCCACTCGGTGAACCAGCACTCCCCGGCGGAGGAGGCGGTGATCGCGTGCGGCCGGGACGCCGGGTCGGGCAACGGGAACTCCCTGATCTCCCCGTCCACGGTGATGGTGCCGACCTGGCCCGCTGCGATCTCGACGAACCACAGCGCGGCCCCGTCACCGGCGATCCCCACCGGCGCCGCCCCCGGCGTCGGCAGCGGGTGGAGAGAGACCTCGCCGCCGACGGTGATGCGGCCGATCGCGTTCGCCTGGTTGAGGGTGAACCAGAGCGCGCCGTCCGGCCCCGCCGTGATCGCCGAGGGACAGCCGCCCTCGATGGGCAGCGCGAACTCGGTGACCTCACCGGTCGTGGTGATCCGGCCGATCCGGTCGACGTTCAACTGCGTGAACCAGAGCGCTCCGTCGGGGCCCGCCGTGATGCCGTACGGGCCACTGCCGGGGGTCGGCGGGGCGAAACTCCGGGCCGTGCCGTCCAGCCCGACGCGGCCGATCCGGTGGTCGCCGAACCGCGTGAACCACAGCGCGCCGTCGGGCCCGGATGTGATGAGGGTGGGCCGGCACCCGGCCGAGCCGAGGGCGTACTCATCGATTCCGCCGCCGGGGACGAACCGTGCGATACGCCCGCCGTGCACGAGGGTGACCCACACCGCGCCGTCGGGGCCCACGGTGATGCCGTACGGTCCGGCGTCCCCGTCGGTCAGGGGAAACTCCTCGGCGGTGCCGGTCACGGGATGGTCCACGGAGGTTCCTCACAGGATCGGGGGCGGGGGCGGGGGGCCGGACGTCCGGCCGCCGCCCATCATCCGGCACCGCGGATCGCCGTACCGAACCCTTTTCCGCGGCGGCCGTCTTGCCGGGTTCCGGAAGGCGGCCCCCGGCCTCCCTTCCCCGCCCCACGGATGAGGCGGCCCCCGGTTCCGTCGTCATGAGGGCCGGGGAGACGGGATCGGGGACGGCACACGGCCCGGTCCTCACCGATGACGCTGCTCCCGGGCGGGTCCCGGCGGATGCCTAGACTGGGTGCCACGTGTGTGCCGAGGTGAGCAGGGCGGGACGGGAGAGGGTAGTGGCGGCTGACTCTGGTCGGGTGGAGGACCCGCCTGCCGAGGTGCTGGAGGAGGCGGCGGCTGCCTTCGGGCTGCTCGCCTCGTCGGCCCGGCTGCACCTGATGTGGGCCCTGGCCCAGGGCGAGAGCGATGTCACGCACCTCGCCGACCGGGTGGGCGGCGCGCTGCCCGCCGTGAGCCAGCACCTCGCCAAGCTGAAACTGGCCGGCCTCGTCCGCTCCCGCCGGGAGGGCCGCCGCCAGATCTACTACGTCGACGACCCCGACGTGGTGACCGTGGTCCGCGTGATGGTCGGACAGCTCACCGCCCGCAACCAGCGGACCTCCGCGCCGCTGCGGCGGCTGCGCGGGACCGGTGCCTGAGCGGGCCGCTGCCCGGCAGGCGGGGGCCGGGTCCGACGTGCCCGGGACCGTCGTGCTCCCCGGGACGGACGACACCGCCGTGCCGACCGTCCTGGAGGTGCTGCGCGGACTCGACTCCGGCCCCCGGGGCCTGACGGACGCCCAGGCCGGCGAGCGGCTGGCCCGCGTGGGCGAGAACACGCTGCCCGACCGGCGCGACGCCTCCTGGCCCCTGCTGCTGGCCCGCAGCGTGCGGGACCCGTTCACCGCCGTACTGCTCTGCCTCGGACTGGTGTCGGCGGCCGTCGCCTCCTGGGGCACCGCCGTGGTCACCCTCCTCCTCGTCGCCGTGAGCTGCGTCCTGCGCGCCTCGGGAGAGCACCGGGCCGACCGCTCCATGGCCGGACTGCGCGAACTGGTGGCGACCACCGCCACCGTGCTGCGGCGCTCCGGCGGGGGAGCGGCACCCGCGGCCCGCGAGGTGCCCGTCGCGGACCTGGTCCCCGGCGACGTGATCCGCCTCGGGCCCGGCGACCTCGTCCCCGCCGACGTCCGGCTGCTGCGGGCCGCCGGACTCCGGGTGCACCAGGCGGCGCTGACCGGCGAATCGGCACCGGTCGCCAAGTACGCCGTCGACGGACCCGGCCGGGCGGGCGGCGGCGTGTTCGACCGGCCGGAACTGTGCTTCCAGGGCAGCAGCGTCGCGTCCGGCAGCGCCACGGCCGTCGTCGTCGCCACCGGCCCCCGGGCGCGGTTCGCCGCCGCGCTCGGCCCCGACCGCGCCCGCCGCGAGCCCAGCGTCTTCGAACGCTCCGTCCACGGCATCTCCTGGGTCCTCGTCCGCTTCATGCTGATCACGCCGCCGCTGGTGCTGATGGCCAACGCCGCGCTGCGCGGACGGGGCCTGGAGACCCTGCCCTTCGCCGTCGCCGTGGCCGTCGGACTGACCCCGGAGATGCTGCCGGTCATCGTCACCGGCTGCCTCGCCCGCGGCGCCTCCCTGCTCGCCCGCGCCCACCGCGTGATCGTGAAACGCCTCCCCGCCCTGCACGACCTCGGCGCCGTCGACGTCCTCTGCCTGGACAAGACAGGCACCCTCACCCAGGACCGGCCCGTCGTCGAACAGGCCCTCGGACCGGACGGGGAGGAGGACCCCGAGGTACTGGAGTGGGCCGCCGCCAACGCCTGGTGGACCCTCCAGCTCGCCGACCTGCCCGCCCCCGACGCGCTCGACGAGGCGATCCTCGACGCCGCCGACCCCGACGGCCTGCCGGCCCACGACGGGATCGCCGCCCTGCCCTTCGACCCGGTGCACCGCCTCGCCACCGCCGTGGTCCGCACCCCCGGCCGCCTCGGCACCCACACCCTCGTCGTCAAAGGCGCCGCCGAAGACGTCCTGGAACGGTGCGCACTCGCCGACGACGAGCGGGCACGGCTCCTCGCCGACGCCGCCCGGCGGGCCGAGACCGGCCTGCGCGCCCTCGCCGTCGCCACCGCCGAACGCCGGGCCGGCCTCCGCGACACCGTCCCCGCCGACGTCCGCGGACTCACCTACCGCGGACTGGTCACCCTGCGCGACGCGCTCGCCCCCACCGCCGCCGAGGCCCTCGGCGTGCTCGCCGAACGCGGAGTCACCGTCAAGGTCCTCACCGGCGACCACCCCGGCACCGCGCTGCGCGCCTGCCGCGACCTCGGCGTCCCCGTCGCCCCCGACGGGGTCGTCACCGCCGGCCGCGTCGACGCCGTCTCCGACACCGAACTGGCCGGCCTGGTCCGCCGCACGACCGTCTTCGCCCGCTGCACCCCCGAGCACAAGGCCCGCATCACCGCCGCGCTGCGCAGCGGCGGCCACACCGTCGGCTTCCTCGGCGACGGCGTCAACGACCTGCCCGCCCTGCGCGCCGCCGACGTCGGCATCGCCCCGCGCGCCGCCACCGACGTCGCCCGGGAGAGCGCCGACGTGGTCCTCGCCGAGAAGGACCTCACCGCCCTCGCCCACGCCATCGGCACCGGCCGGCACGCCAGCGGCAACATCGCCTCCTACCTGCGCGTCACCCTCTCCTCCAACCTCGGCAACGTCATCGCCATGCTCTCCGCCGGGCTCCTGCTGCCCTTCCTGCCGATGCTCCCCGCCCAGGTCCTCGCCCAGAACCTCTGCTTCGACGCGGCCCAGCTCGCCTTCGCCTACGACCGGCCCCGCCCCTCCGCGCTGCTCCGCCCCACCGCCCTGCGCCCCCGCGAACTCCTCGGCTTCATCACCCGCTTCGGCGCCCTCAACGCCACCGCCGACCTCGTCACCTTCGGCGTCCTCGCCCTCGCCCTGCACGGGCCGGGGACGGGCGACGACGAGGCGGTCTTCCACTCCGGCTGGTTCACGGAGAACCTGCTCACCCAGGCCCTGGTGATGCTGCTGCTGCGCCTCGGCGCGCGGGCGGCCGGCGGCGGCAGGCCCGGCCCGGTCGCCTGGGCGGCGGCGGCACTGGCCGCGGTCGGCCTGGCACTGCCGCCCTCCCCGCTCGGACCGGCGCTCGGCCTGACCGCCCTGCCGGTCCTGTACTACGTGCTGCTGGGCGCCGTCCTCGTCCTGTACGCCGCGGGACTCCTCGCCGCCCGGATGCGCTACGAACGACAGCGCGCCCGCGCCTGACCCGGGTGGTCGGCGGCGAGGTCAGCCGCCCTCCCCGTAGGTCAGGTCGGAGCAGGGATCGTCGGCCGCCGAACGCGCCCCCTCCGCCACCGAGGAGGGCACACCGGCCGGCGCCGAGGACGCGGCGGCCCCGGGCTCGGCGTACGTCCGGCCGAGGACCAGGTCGATGCCGCTGCCCGGCTGGGCGGCCACCTCGGCCCCGGGGAAGAGCCGGGCGACCTTCTCCGCCTGCGCCCGCAGCCCGTCCCCGTACCGGACGACGGTGGTGGCGTGGTCCTGGCGGTCGGCGTTGCCGGTGCCGGTGACCGTGAAACCGTGCCGCATCAGCAGGGAACCGGCCCGCGAGGCCAGGCCGGTGGTGGTGGTGCCGTTGCGCACGACCACGTCGATGCCGGTGCTGTCCACGCGGTCGGTGGGGTCCGCCGACGCGGAGACGGAGGGCGAGGGGGAGGCCGAGGGGGAGGCCGTGCCGCCCGCGTCCTCGCCGTCGATGGTGCGGTCCGCCTTGAGCGCCGCCCACAGCTCGGACGCGTCGGGCTCGACGATCGCGACCCGCGACCCCTCGTACCGCCAGGGCACGGTGACGAACCGGGTGTGGCGCAGGTCGACGTCCTTGAGCGACAGGGCGAAGGAGAGCAGCTTGTCCGCCGTGCCGAGGCCCGGGTCGACGCTCATCGACTGGGTCGCCGCGTCGGCGAGGGGCAGCAGCCTGGCAGGGGTGAAACCATCCTCCTTGATCTTCTTCAGGAGGCTGGAGACGAACGCCTGCTGCCGTTTGATCCGCCCGATGTCGGAGCCGTCGCCGATGCCGTGGCGCAGCCGCACGTAGTCCAGCGCCTGCTGTCCGGCGACGGTCTGCTCGCCCTGGGGCAGCACCAGCCTGCCCCGGGTGGCACGGTTCGGGTTGAGGTCGTTCTCGTACACGTCGCCGGGCACGCACACCTTCACCCCGCCGACCACGTCGGTCAGTTCGGCGAACCCCTTGAAGTCGACGACGATCGTGTGGTCCACGCGCAGCCCGGTCAGCGACTCCACCGTGTTCTGTGTACAGGCCGGGTTGCCCTTGGGGGTCTGGCCGACGGAGAACGCCGCGTTGAACATGGTGTTCGCCCGGGGCTCGGTCCAGGTGCCGTCGGGCAGCCGGCACGGCGGGATGGTGACCAGGGTGTCGCGGGGGATGGAGACGGCCAGGGCGTGCCGCCGGTCGGCGTAGACGTGCAGCAGGAAGGCGGTGTCGGAGCGGCCGACGTCGTCCTTGTCGCCGCCGCCGTAGGCGCTGTTGCCGTCGGTACGCGCGTCGGAGCCGATCACCAGCACGTTCTGGCCGCCGGACACGGCGTCGGGACGGTCCCGGGACAGGCCGTCGGCGTCGAAGGTGTCGATGCCGCCGTTCAGCTTGAGGTAGATCCAGCCCAGGCCCGCCGTGCCGAGCACCACCACCGCCAGGGTGGTGGCGAGCGCCACGCGCAACGACCGCCGCTTGCGCCGCTGCGGTCCGCGCCGGCTCCCGGACCCGCCGCCGCGGCCGGGAGGTCGCGCCCGGCGCCGGTGGCGGGCGGGGGTGGCCTGATCGTTGGTGGTGGTCATCGGTGATGTGCCCTCGTCCGTCCGACTCATGCGGAGGGGACGCCTGAGCCCCACCCCATGGTTGTACAGTTGCGCAATGTAGCAACAATGACGGATGGTACGCCGCCGCCCCCGGCGCGTACCGCCGTCCACCGACAGGAAGGGATGGCGGAATGCTCCGCAACGGACTGGAACCCTGGCATCTGCTGGTCGTGGCCGTCGTCTTCATCGTGCTGTTCGGCTCGAAGAAGCTGCCCGAGGCGGCACGCGGGCTGGGCAGGTCGATGCGCATCCTCAAGAGCGAGGCGCAGGCCATGAAGGGCGACGCGGGGTCCGGGGCCACCGGCTCCGGCACTCCGGCCCCGGGCGAGCCCTCGGGGGCGGCGCCGGGGTCCGACGCCCAGGGCCCACGGGCCGTCCCCGGCGAGGCCCGCGAGGCGGAACACGTACGTCCGGCGGCCGGGGAGCGCCCCGCGTCCTGAGATTCGACGGCAGAGGCGCCCTGTGCCCTGGGATTTGATGGCGGGGGAGGGCGCCCCGCGCCCAGAGGTCCGTAGGGTCCGCGCGGGTCCCGCCCGAGGGCCGGCAAGGGCCCACGCGGCCTGTCAGGGGCTGGCCACGTCGTACCCGTACCGCAGGGGCTCGACGGCCACGGCGTGATCGATCCGGTAGACGTACACCCCCTCCGCGCGCACCCCCTCCGGCGTGCCGCGCACCCGGCAGGGGGACGTCACCTGGATCACCCGGGGCCGGTCGGCGACCTCCAGTCGCCAGCCGTGCGCCGGCCCTCCGTCGAGGACCGCGATCTCCCACGTCGTGGTGTGCGTCGTCGTCATGGCGACAGTTTAAGGGTTGCGCAAGTGTTGCGTAGCTGTGACCTGAATCACGGGGCGTGCGCCCCGAGTTGGGCGGTGGCCGGTCCGTCAGGTGGCGTCCGGGTCGAAGGCCGGCGGGGTGCCGCCCGGCTCCGCCCGCGTCTCCTTCGCCAGGGGGACCCGCGTGGGCTCCGCCCGCGGCGGGGTCGGCTCACCGGCGACCCCGGCCACCCCGGCGACGGCCTCGCGTACCGCGTCCGCGGCCCCGGTCAGCTCCCGCCGGGGGTCGAGGGCGTCGCGGACCTCGTCGAGCCCGAGGCCGTCGCGGTCCAGGACGTGCCGCCGTACGAACGTCTTCGGGTGCAGGTCACCGAAGTCGAAGTCCTGGAACTCCGGGCCCAGTTCGGAGCGGATCTCGTCGCGGGCGCCGTCGGAGATCTCCCGGACCGTGCGCACGAACCCGCTCACCGTCCGGATGCCCTCGGCCAGCCGTTCCGGACCGAAGAGCAGGAACCCCATCGCCGCGAGCGTGACCAGCTCCAGCGGACCCACATCGAAGAACACCGGTCGCCCTCGCTTCGCTCACGCACCATGCCCCGGCAGGCCGCGGGGCGACATCACTTTAGTGATTGCGCAAGCGTCGGAATCACGAGGGGTCCAAGGGGGTGGGCGGAAGGCGAACCGGAGGCCGCCGGCCGCGCGCCCGGCCCGGGTGGGGAGGCGGTCAGCCGGTGCCGCTCCCGTCGCCCTCCTCCAGCCGGGTGAGGCGCGCGGTGGTGTCGTCGGCGAGGCGGGTGAGGAGGCGGAGGAGGTCGTCGCGGTCCTGCCGGGGCCAGTCGGTGAGCGTCTCGGCGAACCAGCCCAGGATGTAGGCCACATACCGGTCGGCGGCCTCGGTGCCCTCGTCGGTCGGCTCGATGAGGCTGGCGCGGCGATCCTGGGGATCGGCGACGCGCCGGACGAGGGAACGCTTCTCCAGCGCCTGCACCTGCCGGGTGACATGGGGGCCCACGACCTGCATGCGGTCCGCGATCTCGCCGATCCGCAGCGGGTGGCCGGTGGTGCGCAGGGAGACCAGGACGCTCATCGCCGGGCGGTCGAGGGCGAGACCGGCGGCATCGGTGGCGCGCTCGACGAGCCGGCCCTTGGTGAGGGCCGCGCTGAGGCGGGCGATCCGGGGGATCACGGCGAGCAGATCGGCGTGCGCATCCTGCGGGGCGCCGGCCTCGGCTGGTCCGGGTGTCATGACGGCTCCATTTGCATACCTGAGTTAGGTATCTATATTCTCGGGAGTGGCCCGGCGCCCACGAGGGAGCCGCATGGCCCCATAAAGGATACCTAAGGTACGCATCGTCGCCAGTCGTGTCAGATCCGGCGGGGCGTGCCGTCTCCGTGCCGGGGGAAGCGCCCCCGGACGAAAGGGGAGCAGCCATGGAGCACCACCCCACCCGGTCCGCCCGCCGGGTCCTGATCTCCGGAGCCAGCATCGCCGGCCCCGCACTCGCCTACTGGCTCGACCGGTACGGCTTCGAGGTGACCGTCGTCGAGAAGGCCGACGCCGTCCGCGGCGGCGGGTACGCCATCGACGTCCGGGGCACCGCCCGCGGGGTCGTCGAGCGCATGGGCCTGCTGCCGCGCCTGCGGGAACGGCACGTCGACTCCCAGCGCATCACCTTCCTGGACGCCGCCGGGGAGACCGTCGGCACGGTGCAGCCCGAGCAGATGACCGGAGGAGAGGCGGGACTCGACCTGGAGGTGCGGCGCGGCGATCTGGCCGACGCCCTGTACCTGCCGCTGCGCGACCGGGTCGAGTTCCTCTTCGGCGACTCGATCGCGACGCTGGACGACGACGGGGACGCCGTCCACATCGTGTTCGACAGCGGTACGCGCCGCACCTTCGACCTCGTGATCGGCGCGGACGGGCTCCACTCGAACACGCGGAGCCTGGTCCTCGGCCCCGAGGAGCCGTACCACCGCTACCTGCGCCGCGTCTTCGCCGGCTTCACGCTGGACAACGACTTCGGCCTCGCCCACGAGGGCGTCATCTGGAGCGAACCGGGGCGCAGCGCCGTGCTCTACGCCCACGAGCCGTCCGACCGCGTCCACGGCTTCCTCGCCTTCACCCGCGACACCCCGCCGCTCGACGCGTTCCGCGACCCGCGGGCCCAGCGCAGCCTGGTCGCCTCCTGCTTCCCGGAACAGGTCTGGCACCTGCCGCGCCTGGTGGAGGCGATGCAGGAGGCGGACGACCTGTTCTTCGACGTGGTGAGCCAGATCCACCTGCCGGTGTGGTCCCACGGCCGGGTCGCCCTGGCCGGCGACGCCGCGCACGCGACCTCGTTCCTCTCCGGCCAGGGTTCCAGCCTCGCCCTCGTCGGCGCCTACATCCTCGCCGGCGAACTGGCCACCCACGCCGACCACCAGGCGGCCTTCGCGGCCTACGAGGACCGGATGCGCCCCTTCGCCGAACGCAACCAGGCCCTCGCCGGAAACGGCGGCACGGTGGTGACGCCGTCCACGCGCGAGGAACTGGACGCCCGCAACGCCCTGTTGCGCGACGCCGAGGCGACGGCGAAGGCATTCGCCTCCGCCTCCGAGGGCCACGAGGCCCACTCGTCCCTGACGCTGCCCGACTACACGCCCCTGTAGGGCGGAAGCGGGGGAGGGGAGGCCGCGCCTCGTCCAGAATCGGGACATGGACGTCGTCGCGCTGCTGGAAGCGGCTTCCCTGCTGGTCCCGGAAGGGGTCGCCACCGAGAACGACCTCACGGTGAACGACGTCTGGGACCACCTCGCCCACGACGAGTGGGACGTCGCGCTCGGCCTGCTGGAGGAGCTGGGCGACGCCCGCCCGCCGCCGCCCGGCTTCTGGCAGGACCTCGCCAGGGCCGCCGAGCACCTGCGGCTGGAGCGGAGCGCCGCCTGGTGTCACTGGCGCCTGCGTGAATGCCGGTACGGCGTCATCCGGGCCGACCTCACCCTGCGGCCCGCCGCCGAGGCCCGACGGCAGATCCCCTTCCCGGGCGCCGGCGTCCTCCGGCCCATGTGGGACATCGGCCTGACGACCCCGGCGGGCGATCCCGGCCTCCTGGTCGCCCGCGTCCGGGTGGAGGAGCTGCCCTTCCTCGGACCGGGAGGCCGGGCCACGGTACGCCTCGCGCCCCTCACCCCGTCGAAGTGGCGGCACCTCCGGCCCGGCCGGACGCTCCACATGCACGAGGACCGGACGGTCGCGGGAACGGCGGTGGCCGTGGAGGCCGCCCGCCCGTCGCCCCCGGAGCCCGCATGACGAGCGGGCCCACAACCGGACGGCCCGGCCGACGGAGCGTCGGCGCGGCCGGGAGGCGGGTGGCCGCGCCGGGCACCGCCGGGACCGGCCCGCTTGTCCATCGGATCTTCCCCGTGACGGCCGGCCATCGTGAAGGATGTGACCCGAGAGGGCCTAAGTAGACGTATAAACAGGGGAGTTGAGTCATGCGCCGGATCTACATCAGCGCGGACATGGAAGGCGTCACGGGGCTGGTCGATGCCGATGACGTCCAGCCCGGCGGCCGGGACTACGAACGCGGGCGGCGGATGATGACGGAAGACGTCAACGCGGCCGTCCGCGGGGCGGTCGCGGCGGGCGCCACCGACGTCACGGTGAACGACGCCCACGGCCCGATGCGCAACATCGTGCCCGAGGCACTCCACCCGGCGGCCCGCCTGATCCGGGGCAGGACCAAGCACATGGGCATGGTTCACGGCCTCACCGCCGAGCACGACGGTGTGATCTGCGTCGGCTACCACACCCGTGCGGGAGCGCTCGGGATGCTGAGCCACAGTTTCATGGGCCATGAGATCGAGGACATCTGGCTGGACGGCCGGCCGGTCGGGGAGATCGGCCTCGCCCATGCCACCGCCGCGGCCCTCGGTGTGCCCGTGGCGGTCCTCACCGGGGACGACATGGCCTGCGCCGAGATGACGGACTGGGACGCCTCGGTCGCCACCGTGGCCGTGAAGTACGCCCAGGACCGCTTCTCCGCCGAGCTGCGTCCCGTGGAGGAGGCGCGCGGGGCGATCGAGGCAGGGGTCGCCACCGCCCTCCGCGAGCACAGGCCCGTACCGGCGGTGACGAACCCGGCCACGCTCTCCGTACGGTGGCAGTCGGCCTCGGTGGCCTCCGTGCTCCAGGGGATTCCCGGGGTCGTGGGCGTGGACTCCCGGACCGTCCGGGCCGAGGGTGAACTGCCGTCCCTCTACCGTCAGTTCGGGGTGTGGATGCGGGTGGCGTCCTCGCTCACCAACCAGCCCCCGTACTGCTGACCCCTCCCTGGGCGACCGGCACGCCCCGGGCCTCGCCAACCCCCGGGGCTGATAGGCGGGTTCACGCAGCATCGGCGGTCCGGCCCGGTGGCGAGTGCGGGGCCGCGACCCTCGGCGGTTCCACGGGGCCCGTCTCGTCCGCCCGACGGCGGCACGCCACCTCCCTGAGGGGCGCGAAGCCGCCCCGCCGGGGACTCTCCGGTTCAGGATGTCCGCGCTGCTCTCCGGGGCCCGCCGCCGTGGCGGCACCGTCCCCACGTGGGCGGCCCGTTCTCCCGCCCACGGATTCCGGAGACCACCTCTGTTGCCTTTGGTCCTGACGTGTCCCACCGCATGGTGCTTTTCGTTCGATTTCGTGTCTTGACTTGCCCGTGCCTTTGGCGGAGGCTTCCTGCCACAACACCCCGCAAACCGGTTTGCAAGCAAGGAGTGCTTCGTGGTGACGTCAGGGACGCCGGAGAAGGACACGCGGACGCAAACCGTGTTGCGCGCGGAGGACCCCCGTTCCCCGGCGACGATCTCGGACGTGGCACGGCTGGCCGGTGTCAGCAAGACGACCGTCTCGCACGTGCTCTCCGGCCGGCGCCCGGTCTCCGACGCGACGCGCGCCAAGGTGAACCGGGTCATCGAGGAGCTGGGCTTCCAGCAGAACTTCTTCGCCACCGGACTCACCGGCCGCCGGACGCAGACCATCGCGCTGGTCGTGCAGGACCTGACCAACCCCTTCTACCCCGCCCTGGCGCGCGGCCTGCAGCAGACGATGGCCGAGCACGGCCACGTCGTCCTCCTCGCCGACGTCGGCGCCGGCGTCCCGCCGGTCGGCGCGTTCCTGAGCGAGGCCGTGCAACGCCGGGTCGACGGTGTCGTCGTCGCCGCGATCGACATCTCCGACGAGCAGATCGAACCGCTGCGGGCGGCCGGCATCGGCGTCGTCACGGTCGGCGACCCCCGGCGCCGTACCACCACCGACGTCATCTCCTCCGACGACGAGCGGATCGCCGCCGACGCCGTCGCCTACCTCCACGACCAGGGACACCGCCGCCTCGGCATCGTCTCCGGCCCGCCCCACACCGCGCCCGGCGCCCCCCGCCTGGCCGGCTACCGCAACGCCCTGCGGGCCCACGGCCTGCGTCCCCTCAAGGCGGCCGAGACCACCGGCGACTGGACCAGGGAGTCCGGAGCGAAGGCCATGACCGCCCTGATGGACCTGGAGCGCCGGCCCACCGCCGTCTTCTGCGCCAACGACCTGATGGCCATCGGCGCCCTCGACGCGGCCCGGGTCCTCGGCCTGGCCGTCCCCGGGGACGTGGCCGTCGTCGGCGTCGACGACATCGACGCGGCGAGCCTCGTCAGCCCCGCCCTGACCACGATCCGGGTACCGGCCCAGGACATCGGGCGTGTCGCCGGTGAACAGCTCATGACCCGGATAGGCACCCCCACCGGCCCCGCCCGCCGGGTGCTGGTCCAGCACAGCCTCGTCGTCCGCGAATCCGCCTGACCTCGCGACGCGGCACAGAAAGCGCAAGGAGCACCACCGTGCACGACGTACTCGACCCCCGCGACCTCGTCCCCGACGAGGCGGAACAGCTCGCCCACTCCGGCTACGACGCCCAGGAGCTGCTGGACCGGGCCCGCGCCGCCGCGCTCCGCTCCGACCTGGAGGCACTCGCGGAGATCCGCCGGAGCCTGGACGCCCTGCCCCGCCTGCCCGGCTGGTCCTACGACGAGCCCTCCGCCGCCGAGGACGTATGGGCCGCCCTGCCCGAGGCCCAAGACCCCGCCGGGCCCGTCCCCGACGATGTGCAGGAACGTATCTCCGGGGCCTGGCTGGGCCGCTGCGTGGCGAACACCCTGGGCAAGCCCGTCGAGGGACTCACCCCCGACGAGGTCCGCCGCTACCTCCGCGCGGCCGGCCAGCACCCCCAGACCGGATACCTCCCGCTGCTGGACCCGCTGCCCGAAGGCGTCAGCCACCTGCACGAATCGGCCCCCTACTCCGCCGCCGGCCGCTTCGACGCCGTCCCCCGCGACGACGACCTCGACTGGACCATCCTCGGCCTGCACCTCTTGGAGACCCACGGGAACCGGCTCACCACCGCCGACATCGCCGCGGCATGGCTCGACCGGCTCCCCTTCACCCAGACCTTCACCGCCGAACGGGCCGCCTACCGCAACCTCGTCGCCGGGCACCTGCCGCCCGCCACGGCCACCGTCGACAACCCGTACCGGGAGTGGATCGGCGCACTGATCCGCACCGACATCTACGGCTACGTCCACCCCGGCCGCCCCCGCGCCGCCGCCCGCCTCGCCCTGGACGACGCCGTCCTCTCCCACACCGCCAACGGCCTCTACGGAGCCATGTGGGCCGCCGGCCTCGTCTCCGCCGCCCTCGTCTGCGACCACGCCACCGACGCCCTCGAAGCCGCCCTCCAGGTGCTTCCGCCCGGCTCCCGCCTCCACGAGGTCCAGCGCGAACTGCTCGCCCTCGCCGGCCGGGGCGCCGACGCCGACGAGGCCATGGCCTGGATAGACGCCCGGCTCGGCCACTACAACTGGGTCCACACCCTCAACAACGCGGCCATCATCGCCGCCGCCCTGCTCTGGGGCGAGGGCGACTTCGTCAGCAGCGTCGGCCTGGCGGTCGCCGCCGGACGCGACACCGACTCCACCGCCGCCACCGTCGGCAGTGTCGTCGGCGCGCTCCACGGCACCGCGGCCGTCCCCGACCACCTCGTCGCCCCCACCCGGGGCGTCGTACGCAGCGCGGTCCGCGGCTTCGACCGCGTCACCGTCACCGAACTCGCCCGGCGCACCGACGCCGTCCGCCGCTCCCTCGCCGGCCCCACGCCGCCGGCCCCCCGCACCGAACAGGAACAGGAGGTGGCCTCGTGACCACCGCCCGCAGGATCGTCATCGACACCGACCCCGGACTCGGCGAGCCCGGCTCCGACATCGACGACGGCCTCGCCATCGCCCTCGCCCTGCGCTCGCCCGAACTGCGCGTGGAAGCCCTCACCGTCGTCAACGGCAACGTCGACGTGGACGCGGGAGTCGACGTCGCCCGCCGGCTCACCGACCGCATGGGCGTCCCCGGCCTGCCCGTCCTCCGCGGCGCCGACCGGCCCCTCCTACGCGACATGGCACCCGTCCGCGCCCTCTTCGACGACGTCCTCACCGACCGCCCCGCCCGCACCGACCCCGCCGATCGGCTCGGGCCCACCGAACCCCGCCACGCCGCCCAGTACCTCGTCGACATCACCGCGGCGCACCCCGGCGAGATCAGCGTCGTCGCCATCGGCCCGATGACCAACCTCGCCCTCGCCCTGCGTCTTGACCCCCGGTTCGCCGACAACGTGGCCGAGATCGTCATGATGGCCGGCTCCGCGACCGGCTACGCCCAGAACATCACCGTCGTCGGCGACTTCAACGCCTACGTCGACCCCGAGGCGCTCGCCATGGTCCTGGAGAGCGGGGCACGGCTGCGCATGGTCGGCATCGACCAGACCTCGCAGGTCCGCCTCACCCGCGCCGACGCCGACCGGATGCTCGGCGGCGACGACTTCGGGCAGTGGGCCGGCACCTGCGCGCGGGCCTGGATCGACTTCCTCGCCCAGGCGTTCCCGCAGCGCGAGGAGCACCGCGACGCCTGCTTCCTCCACGACCCGCTGGTCGTCGCCGCCGTCATCGACCCCGACCTCCTGACCTGGGCCGACGCCCATGTCGCCACCGACCCCGCCAGCGAACTCGCCCGCGGCCTCGTCATCGCCGACCGCGGACTCGCCCTCGCCCCGCCCGCACCCGCCAACGCCACCGTGGCCATCGCCACCGACACCGACGGCTTCGGCCGACTCTTCCTCGAACGCGTCACCCAGGCCCCGGCCACCGGGTGACCGCACCGTCCACCACCGCCGGGCCCCGCTCACCGAGCGCCCCGCACCGCCCACGACCCTCCGGCCCCGGCCGCTCAGCGACCACACCGTTCGTCATCGTCCGGCCCCGGCCGCCGAGAGACCACATCGCCCACGACCGTTCGGCCCCGGCCGCCGGGTGACCGCAACGTCCAGGAACGTTCGGCCCCTGCCGCCGAGTGACCCGCACCGCCCATGACCGTTCAGAGAGGACCGTCATGAAGAACGCCCGCACCCACCACCCCGCCAGACCCGCCGCCACCGCCCGTCCGGGCCGCCGGCCCCGCCGCCTGGTCGCCACGGCCGCAGCCGCCGCGACCGCGCTGACCCTCCTGATCACCGGCTGCGGCACCGACTCCTCCCCGGACAGCGCCCGGCCCGAAGGACTCGTGCCCGAAGGCCAGTTGAAGGACCCCACGTCGACGGTGACCATCACCTACGCCGGAGCCGCCTACTCCGCCGACGACATGAAGCCCGTCCTCGACGCCTTCCACAAGGCCCACCCCACCATCAAGGTCGACTACCAGTCGGTCCCCTTCGACCAGTTCAACAGCGTGCTCAGCACCCGGCTCAGCCGCCGCGACGCCACCCTCGACCTCTTCGACGTCGACATGCCCCGCACCGACGCCTACCAGGCCCGCGGCTGGCTGACCGACCTCAGCGCCGCCTTCCCCGACCTCGCCACACGGGTCGACCCCGCCTCGCTGGACGCCGCCACCAACGACGGCAAGCTGGTCGCTCTCCCGTACCAGACCTCCAGCCAACTCCTCTACTACAACAAGAAGCTCCTGAAGAAGGCCGGCGTCTCCTTCCCGTCCCAGAAGGCCGAGGACCGGATGACCTGGGAACAGGTCACCGCCGACGCCCGCACCGCCCAGAAGGACGGCGGCGCCAAGTGGGGCCTGCTCTTCGACCAGGTCAACCGCTACTACCAGCTCCAGCCGCTGGCCGAGAGCCTCGGCGGCGGATCGGGCGTCACCGGCAAGGACAGCCTCACCGCCGACCTGACCAACGACGGCTGGACCAAGGCCATGACCTGGTACGGCTCCCTCTACCAGGACAAGATCTCGCCGCGCGGCGTGCCCGTGGCCCAGACCCCGGAGACCTTCGCCGCCGGTGACGTCGCCTTCTTCCCCGGCGGACCGTGGTGGGCCACCCGGTTCACCGACGAGAAGGACCTCGACTTCGGCGTCGCCCCCTACCCGTACTTCGAGGGCGGCAAGCCCGCCACCCCGACCGGCGGCTGGTCGCTCGGTCTCAACCCCGCCAGCAAGAAGGCCCAGGCCGCCCAGATCTTCATGAAGTTCATGGCCCTGGACAAGGGCGGCTACGCCCAGTACATGTCCGGCCTGGCCGTGCCCCCGTCCAACACCGCCGGTACCGAGACCTTCTACTCCCAGCCGGTCTTCAAGGACCCGCGGATGGCCGGAGCCGTCGAACTGACCGCGCACGAACTCGCCCACACGGCCGTCCTGCGCGCCCGCACCCCCGGTTACGTCGAGTTCGAGGACGCCCTCGGCCGCGCCTTCGAGGACATCGCCAACGGCACCGCCCCCGGCACCGCCCTCACCTCCGCCACCAAGGCCGTCGACCAGGCGTGGGCCAAGTACCGGTAGTCACCACCCGGTTCGTTCCGTCGGCCACCGCCCCCGTTCCGTCCCGTCGGCCACCGCCCCGGCCGCCGGGACCCCGGGACGACGGCCGCCGGGACACCGAAACAACGGCCGCCGGGACTCCGGGACGACGCCCGCCCGGACCCCGGGACCCCGGGACCCCGGCCGCCCGGACCCCGGGACCCCGCCCCGCGCCCTCGCCGTACCGCACCGACCGGCCCGGAGACCCGCTCCGGGCCGGTGGAGGGACACCACCGCCATGAGCCCCACCCCCGCCACATCCGACACCACCCGCACCACGTCCGGCCCCTCCGCACCCCGGCGCCGGCTCGCCCGCGGCACCCCGGACCAGACCCGGCGCCGCCGGCGCACCCTGCGCGACGCCACCACCGCCGCCCTCTTCCTGCTGCCCGCCCTCATCCTCATCGCCGTCCTGCGCCTGGTCCCCGTGGTCCAGGCCGCGTCCGACGCCACCCACAGCAGCCTTCCCGGCAGCGCCCTGCCGCCCCAGTGGGTGGGCCTCGACAACTTCACGGCGCTGTGGCACTCCGACACGTTCTGGACCTCGGTCCAGCAGACGCTGCTCTTCAACGTCATCGTCAACCCGCTCCAGATCGCCATCGCCCTCGCCCTCGCGGTCCTGCTCACCCAGAACCTCCCGGCCTCCGGCCTCTGGCGCACCCTCGTCTTCCTGCCCGCCGCCGTCCCCATGACCGGCTCCGCCGTCGTCTGGGGCATCGGCCTGCGGCCGGACGGCCCCGTCAACGCCGTCCTCGGCACCGTCGGCATCGATCAGCAGCCCTTCCTGACCAGCCCCCACCAGGTCATCGCCAGCCTCATCCTGATCGCGAGCTGGATCGGCGTCGGCTACTGGATGATCTTCCTGATCGCCGGGCTCAACGACATCCCCCAGGTCTACTACGAGGCCGCCAGGGTCGACGGCGCAGGGCCGCTCAGACGCTTCTGGTCCATCACCCTGCCCCAGTTGCGCCGGCCCCTGCTCTTCGTCCTCGTCGCCGACACCGTCTCCAACTTCGTCCTCTTCGCCCCCATCCAGATCCTCACCAACGGAGGCCCCGAACGCCGGACCAGCTTCCTGATGTACGACATCTTCCACAACAGCTTCGAACTGGCCGACCCGCACACCGCCGCGGCCGAACTGCTCGTCCTGCTCGCCCTCATGATCGCCATCGTCGCGGTCCAGTTCCGGCTGCTGGGCGAGGCGGAGGATCGATGAACACGCACCGCACACCCACCCCGCGCGCCCGCCTCGGCCGCGTCCTGCTCACCACGCTCGCCGTCCTCACCGCCCTGGCCTTCCTGCTCCCCGTGCTCTGGCTGATCGCCAGTACCTTCCGCACCTCCACGCAGACCTTCGCCGACAGCGGTTCCATCGGCTGGCACACGCTCTGGCCCCGCGACTTCACCCTCGACAACCTCGCCTCCGCCTGGGACAACGGCTTCGCCCGCAACCTCGCCAACTCGGTGATCGTCGCCGCCGTGACCGTCGTGGCCGGCATCGGCATCAGCGCCCTCGCCGCCTTCTCCCTCGCCGTGATCGACTTCCCGGGACGCAAACTGGTCTTCGGCCTGGTCGTCCTGAGCTTCCTGGTGCCCTTCGAGGCGATCGCGATCCCCCTCGCCCGCACCTTCAGCGACTGGAACCTCACCAACACCATCACCGCCCTCGTCCTGCCCGGCCTCGGCAACGGACTCGCCGTGTTCATCCTGCGCCAGTTCTTCCTCGGCATCCCCGGCGAACTCGTCGAGGCCGCCCGCATGGACGGCGCCGGCTGGCTGCGCATCTTCGCCCGCATCCACCTGCCGCTGGCCCGCCCGGCCCTGATCGGCACCGGACTGATCCTCTTCCTCTTCCAGTGGCAGGCGTACCTGTGGCCGATCCTGGTGACCACCAACGACCGCGACGACCTCGCCCCGGTGTCCATCGCCAAGACCTTCAACGCCTTCAGCACCGACTACGGCCGCGTCTTCGCCGAGACCGCCGTCCTGGCCGTCATCCCCGCGATCATCCTCCTCGCCCTCCAGCGCCACTTCGTCACCTCCATCGCCTCCACGGGCAGCAAGGACTGACCGGGGCGGGAGACGACGCCGACCCGGCCCGGGCGTGCGCGAACTCCTCAGTGCGCGTGCGCGATCGGGGGAGTACGACCGCACGCCTGTTCCTACCGTGAACGGCACGCCCGACGAGCGGCCCCGCCCGCCGCGAGCGTCCCCATCACCGGCGTAGGAACTCCGAGGTGCTCCGATGACCGTCCTTCCCGCCGAGGCCACCCGGCCCGGCACCTGCGCGGACCCCGACCTTGCGGCGGTACTGGACAGGGTCGCGCGGATCGTGGGCACCGACGGGGTCACCCTCCCCGCCGAGGAGACGAACGGCACCGAGGCGGGCCCCCTCGGACCCAACGCCGGTACGTACCGGTCGCGGCGCCTCCACGCAGTCGTACGCCCCCGGACGGCCGAGGAAGTACGCCGCGTCGTGGAGTCCTTCGCCGACGGACGCACCGCCGCCCGCCTGCACACCCACAGCACCGGCGGCAACTGGGGACTCGGCTCGCGCGAACCGGCGCAGGACGGTGCGGTCGTCCTCGACCTGCGCGGCCTGGACCGCGTACGGGACATCGACGTCGCCGCGGGCTGGGCGGTCCTGGAGCCCGGCGTGACCCAGGCCCGGCTCGCCAGGCTCCTGCGGGGCACCGAACGCATGCTGAACGTCACCGCCTCCTCCGCGCACACCAGCGTCGTCGGCAACGCCCTCGACCGCGGAGTGGGCCTGCGCCACCAGCGCGTCGAGGACCTCACCGGCCTGGAGATCGTCCTGCCCAACGGCGAGCTGATCCGCGTCGGCTGGTGGCCCGAACCCGGCCGCCCCACCCCGGTGTACACCCACGGGCTGGGCCCCTCACTGGTGCAGCTCTTCGTCCAGTCCAGCCTCGGCGTGGTCACCGCGGCCACCGTCCGGCTGCTGCCGAGACCGGACGCGCTGCGCGTGATCCGGCTCAACTTCGGCCCCGACACCGTCGAATCCGCCACCGCCGAGATCCGCCGCTGGGTGAGCCAGGGCCTGACCCGCGGCGTGGTCAAGATCTACAACGAGGCCGCCGCGAAGGCGTACGGCAGCCCGCCCGGCCAGTACCTGGCCCATGTGTGCGTCGACGGAACCCCCGAGGCCGTGGACGCCCTCAGCGGCATCGTCACCGTCGAAGCCGTGACGTCCGGCCTCTTCAGCGCCGTCTCCGACACCGACGCCGGCGACCCGGCGGCCGACAACCACGACATCGCCGTACGCGTCGAACGCGCCTACGCCGGCGATCCCGACCCGACGGACACCCTGTTCGAGGCGAAGACGGGTCACCCGGCCGCCCGGCTGGACGAGGAGGGCGGCTTCCTCTTCTTCCTCCCCCTGGTGCCCTTCACCGGCCCGGCCCTGGCACGGGCGCACCACCTCATCGAGCAGGTACGCGCCGAGACCGGCACACGGTGCGGCGCCACCTTCAACGCGCTCGACGCCGACCTCGTCGACTGCGTCGTGACGATGAGGTTCCCCCGCACGGAAACGGAGGCCGACCGCGCCCACCGCACCCTCGACCGGCTCTACGAACTCTTCACGGCCGAGGGCTTCCTCCCGTACCGCCTCGACATCGAGCACACCGAGTGGGCCGACCGGCTCACCCCGGGCACCGGCGCCCGGGACTTCGCCCGGTTCCTGAAGACCGCCGTCGACCCCCACCGGATCATCGCCCCGGGCCGCTACGCCTGAGCACGGGGCGCCCGGTGGGCGCGACGGGACCACGGAGCCGGAGAAACCGGAGCAACGCGGGCCGCACCACCACGACATGACCCCCGACACCGCTCACAGCGCCCACACCGCCCCGCCCCTCTCACACACCGCACGCTGGGAGAGCGCCACATGAGCCTCATCGACATACCCCACTTCCTCTCCACCACCCGGGAGAACCAACTCACCGCGGAGGAGATCCTCGCCCGCTGCCGCGCCCTCGCGCCCAGGCTGCGGGAGCGCGCCGAAGACATCGAGGAACAGCGGCAGTTACCCCCCGACATCGTCGAACTGCTGCGGGGCACCGGCGTCTTCCGCATGGCCGTGCCCAAGGCATGGGGAGGCCCCGAACTCGACGCCGTCCAGCAGACGGAAGTCATCGAGGCCCTCGCCACCGGAGACGCCTCCACCGCCTGGTGCGCCATGATCGGGATGGACACCCCGGTCTACGCCGGCTTCCTCCGCGAGGACGTCGCCCGCCGGCTCCTCGCCGACCCCGACACCGTCACCGCCGGGGCCATCATGCCGATGGGACGCGCCGAACGGACGCCCGGCGGCTACCGGGTGACCGGACAGTGGCACTTCGGCAGCGGCATCACCCACAGCACCTGGGTGGTCGGCGGCGTCCTCGTCACCCGCGACGGCGAACCCGAGCCCGGCCCGCCCGGCACACCGGGCAACTGGCGCGTCATCGTTGCCCCCGTCGAGGACTTCCGGGTCCAGGACACCTGGTACACCACGGGCCTGGCCGGCACCGGCAGCCGGGACTACCGCGCGGAGAACCTGTACGTCCCCGAGGAGTACACGTTCAGCTTCGCCGCCCCCCGGGTCACCGGCGCCGCCGCCACCCCCGACGCCGTACTGCGCAACATGCCCGGCGTCCCGCTCGGCGTGGCCCGCGCCGCGATCGACCACATCCGCCTGATGGCCACCCTCCGCGTCGACCGTGCCAGTCAGTCGCCCTGGGCGGAGGACTACCGGGTGCAGACGGTCATCGCCCGTTCCGAGATGCGGCTGTCGGCCGCCCGGTACGCCGTCTACGGCAGCCTGCGCGAGCAGTGGGAGATCCTGGAGGCCGGCGACACCCCCACCGCCGACGAACAGGTGGCCACCGTGCTGGCCCGGGTCAACGCCTTCCGCACCGCGCGCTCCGTGGTCACCGAGCTGTTCGACCTCGCCGCGACCAGTGCCGTCTACCGGCCCTCGGTGCTCGACCGCTGGCTGCGCGACCTCACCACCATGTGCCAGCACGTCATGGCCCAGGACCAGGTCGTCCAGTCCGCGGGCGCCCGTCTGCTGGGGGGCACCCCGCAGAACCCGTACAGCGTGGGCATCGTTCCCTGAGGGCGCGTCAGCCCTCAGGGGCCCTTCAGCTCTGAGGTGGCCCTTCAGCCCTGGGGCCCTTCAGGCGACCGAGGTTCACAACACGACTGCGGCCCACCACAAGGACAAGACACCGGGTGGGGGTCTGTGTGGCGGGCCGCTGTCGTGGCCGTGAATCCGGCCGGTGGCTGTCGGTCAGTGGGGGGTGGCGGGCTGGGTGTAGCGAATCGTGAAGGCAGGTTCCGCATGGTGCTCTTGGTATCCGGTGGTGGTGACGGTGGTGGTGTCGTGCCGGGTGGCGCGGTGGGCGGTGATCCAGCAGGGCGCGTGCGGTTCGACGTAGTGGGTGAACTGCAGGTGGCTGGTGGTGGGGGCGAAGTGGGCCTGGGGAGCGGCGAGATGGGCGGCCTGCTGGGCGGCCTCGATGAGGAGGGTGGCGGGGAGGTGGTCGTTGGGCCGGTCGATGAGGGGGTGGTGGTTGGCGGGGTCGGTGTGTAACAGCCAACGGCTCGGCTGGGGCGTGGGGGTGAGGAGGGCATGGGGGTGACTCGGCTCATGAGTGGGGGTGTGGGGTGCGCCGTGCGGGGTGGGGGGCGCGTCGTGGGTGGTGGGGAGGTGGCCGCGGATGCGTTGGTAGGCGGCGGGGGTGGTGATCGTGAAACGTATGGAGCCGGTTCCCGCGGGGCGCCCGTCGATGTGGAGGGTCATGGCGAGCGCGGCGTTGACGGGGACGGGTCCTCGTCGGCGGAGGTGGGTGACGCGGATGTCGAGGGTGAGACTGCGCGGGGTGCGCGTCAGGTGGACGGGGTCGAGGTGGTGGGAGAGGTCCTGAAGGATGAAGTGGTGGCCCAGCGGCACGCCCAGGTGCGCGTGGGAGAGGAGGAGCGTGCCCTGACGGATCGTCTCGAGGACGAGTGAGGGGGAGTGGTGGCCGTCGGGCGTGGTGTAGAGCGCGTGGTGGCGGGGCCAGCGTGCGGTGACGCCGAAGTGGGTGTCGCTGTGGCGGGCGACTCCGGTGGGGAGCACGTCGTGCAGGTGTCTGCGGTGGACGAGGGCTCTGTCCACGGGCAGGGCGGGGAGGGCCGGCGGTCTCGTGGCGGCGAGTTGGGTGGTGGCTTCCGTCGCGGTTGCGGTCATGGGTGTGGCCTTTCTGGTGGGTGGGTGGGTGTGCTGTGGGTGGTAAAGTACAGGCATGCGGGTTTGTTTTCTAGTGTGTTGGTGTGGGCCCGTGGTGGTTGGGGTGTCGTTGTGTGGTGGCGGCGCCGGTGTTGGTGTTGGTGGGTGAGGGAGGGTGGGTGGGGTGGCGCGTCAGGAGCGGGCGGTCAGGACGAGGAATGCGATTTTGGTGGCTGCTGGTGAGGTGTTTGCGGAGCGGGGGTATGCGGGGGCGACGATTTTTGATGTGTACAGCCGGTGTGGGGTGACGAAGGGGGCGTTTTATTTTCATTTTGCGTCGAAGGTGGAGCTTGCTCAGGCGGTGTTGGATGAGCAGGTGAGTGGGCAGATGGGGTATTTGGAGGTGCCGCCGGGGGAGTGTGGGGTGCGGCTTCAGGGTGCGTTGGATCTGGGGTTGCTGGTGTCGCATCGGCTGACGTTCGATCGGATGTTGCAGGGGAGTATCCGGTTGGCGGTGGATCAGGTGCATGAGCTGGACCGGCGGGTTCCGTATCAGGCGTGGATTGATGTGCATGCGGGGTTGTTGGGGGAGGCGCGGGATGCGGGGGAGTTGTTGCCGGGGGTGGATGTGGGGGATGCGGCGCGGATGATTGTGGGGGCGTTCAGTGGGGTGCAGTTGTTGTCGGAGGTGATGAGTGAGCGCAGTGATGTGGAGGAGCGGGTTGCGGTGTTGTACCGGGGGGTGGCGCGGGCGATCGCGGTTCCGGGGATCGTGGAGCGGCTGGACATCTCGGCGGACCGGGGCAAGCGTCTGATGGCGCGGGTGGAGCGGGCGGGGGCGGCGGAGGTCTGAGGCGGGGGCTGGGGTGCTGTTGCCGCGGGGTGGTGGCCGCTGCGGCCTGCGGGGGTGTGGTGTGGCCGGGTGCCGCTGGATGGTGCCGGGGGTGCTGCGGGGTGGCGGAGACCGCGCCGCCGGGCGGGCCGTCTCGCGTCGTCCCGAACCGGAGGGCCGGAGGGCCGGAGGGCCGGAGGGCCGGAGGGACGGTGGGTTGATGGGCCGGTGGGCCGGCCGAAGGGGCCCGTGGCGGCGGGGGCGGAGGGTTTGCCGGTTTCGGTATGGCGTTTGCGGGTGCTGAACGGTGCCGGGCGGGTGATCGGCTGAAACGGCAGATGTTCGGCTGCCGGTTTCGGCCTGCTGTGTCAACGGGTCCTGTTTTTCTGAGGCTGTGGTCAGACCGCTTTCTCCAGTGGTCCGAGGCTGTCGGGGAGCTTTTCCGAAAACGCCCGCCGTGACGGGTCGGTCTCCTCGTGAGTCATGGTGGCGAGCAGGCGGGCGAACTCGTTCTGCTGCTCACGTGACAGGTTGCTCATGGCAGAGGCGACACCCTCCGGAACCTTGACCGCGTCGTCCGGGTTCATTTGCTCGTCTTCACAGCTTTTGATGAACCAGAGGGCATGGGTCAGGGCCTCGGCCGGGGCTCGCGGTAAGGAAGGGTGCTCGCGGGGCGTCGAGTCGGTCTCCCGGCGAGTCGGCGGACAGGGTCCCGTCATCTCAGTACATGCTGTCGACGGCACGGTCGGCAACCTGTACACGGGTCTTGTGCCGGTTCCCAGAGTAACGCGCCGCAAGGACATGTCGGTTGGAGCAGACTGGGCGGCCGGGGGCAAGGGGGGCGTATGAGTGCCGTCCGCCCCGTAGGGCCACCCCATCTCACCTCGTTCGGCAATGGAGGGGTGCTGCGTTCTTCGCTCTGGGAGGCGAACTCCTGGCGCTGGCCTGCGTGTGGGGGTGCGGCGTGGTTCCTGCCGGACTGCCGGGGCTGCCAGGGCTGGGCCTGGCGCCCGTTGCTGCCTGTGTGCTTGTGGTGTCGGTGCTGGGGGTGGCGGGTCGCCGGGCTCTGCTGACGGCCTGTCAGTATGCCCTGACCGCCCTGACCGCCCTGACCGCCCTGACCGCCCCGTCTGCCCTGACCCTCCTGACTGCCCCCGTCCGCCCTGACCGCCTGATCGTCCCGTCCGTCCCGTCCGTCCTGATCGTCTTGTCAGTCTTGTCGGTGCCTGTCGTCTTTGGTGGCGGTGGGCTGTTCTGCGGTGGTGGTGGGGTGGTGTGTCGGGGTGGGTTGCTTGGCCGGGTGCTGTTGTGGATTGTCTGGGGTCTGGTGTTTTTGGTCGTGGTGGGGTGCCGGCCTGCGGGCTGCTGGGGGTGTCTTGTCGGGTGCGGGGGTGGGGTGGTTCCTGCGGCTCGAAAGAATACGTGCAGGCTGGTATGTTCTTGGGGGTGGGGTCGGGGACAAGGGGAGTCGTGTCATGCAGTTTCAGCAGCTAGTCGCGTTTCGGGAGGTGGCGGCCGAGCTGAGTTTCACCCGGGCGGCCAGGAACCTGTTTTACGCGCAGTCCACTGTCACTGCGCAGATCAAGAATCTTGAAGAGGCGGTGGGGACCGAGTTGTTCGACCGCAGTCGGCGTCAGCTCGCTCTCACCGAGGCGGGCTTGCTGCTGTTGCCGCACGCGGAGCGCATCATCGAGATCACGGAGACGGCCCGTCGTGAAGTCGCGCTGACCGTCCGCCGGCCCCAGCGGCGTCGCGCCCTGCACTGACCCGCACCGGACGGGCCCGGGGCAGCGTCATGCCCGCACCTTTGGCGGTGGCCGGTTCTTTCCCGGGAGTCGGCCGGTCGTGTGCGCACAGCCTGCGGGCACCTACGCCTTCCGGTGGGGCGATGCCCGGCCACCCCACCCGCACCGCACCCCGCCGCCCCGCCCGCACCGCCCGCCCGCCACCCTGACTGGGGTGAGTTTCCGTCGCCTTGGGTTCGCGGGTCCGGGGGGCTGGTGTGATCGGTTTCTCGGAGTGCTCGTGCTGGTTGTGGGCGGGAGTCCGTGCAGGAGTTCGATCGTCAGTGGTTGGCTTCGAGGTTCGTCAGGGCCGGCAGAGCGGGCAGGAGTTGGGCGGCGCGGGGTGGGATCGGTATGGAGCTTGGTGAGGGTCCGCCGGTTTCTGAGACGGGGCGAAGCCGTGTTCGGCCGGTGCGCGTCCGATGGCGAGGATGCGATGGGTGTCCTTCTGGTCCGAGGCGGGCTTGTGGGTGCGGCCGGCGGTGTAGCCGGTGACGGTGACGGGGGCGCGTACCTCGTTGTCCAGGCCGCAAAAGCCAAGGTCGGCCGGCGTTTCGAGGCCGGCGGCGCGCAGGTGGGTCGGGATGTCGTGGCGGGCGGCGGTGATGTCGTGGGTGCGGCTGGGCCGGGCTGCGGATATCCGGATCGGGCGGCCCTTCTCGTCGGTCAGGGCGAGGAAGTGCAGGCCGTGGTGGCGGTGTTTGCCGGAGTGGTTGCGGGGGTCGTTCCTTCCGGTGCGGTGCGGTGCGGTGCGGTGCGGTGCGGTACTGGGTGGGGATGAGGGTGCCGTCGGTCAGGACGGCCGCCGCGCCTTGCTTGGCGGCTCTTTGTAGGGAGTGGTCCGGGCGTGGTGCCTGCGTGGTGAGCAGTGCGGTCGGTTCGTCGTGCCGGCGGCGGATGGTGGAGTCGGAGGCGTCGTTGCCGCCGGCCATGTCGGCCGTGTCGGCCAGGTGCTGGTCGTGGCGCGGTACGGCCAGGACCAGCACCGTGATCCGTCCGGGCGGCAGGATCTGCCACTGGGGCCGGATCGCCTTCTGGTGGCGCTGCAGCGGACCGGTGAGATGGTTGTCGGTGTGCGTGGATAGCGGCAGACGGCACCCCGGGAAGACAGGCGGGCAGGTGTTCTCGGTGCGTTCTTTGGTTTTTTGTCACCCGATTCCAACAGTCGCCGGGGGCAACGTGGTTACGCTCGCAGTGCGCTACCCCCGGGCAGTGTCCTTCCTGTTCACAGGCGGGTGGTGAACCGGCCGTCGGGCGGTTTGCGTGGACGGCCGTGGTCGGTCGGTCTGACCAGTTCCCCCGCGCAGCGGTTCCCGTTTGCTTCGCATGCTGACGTCGACTCCCGGCCTTTTGCCGGCCTGCCGGGCCGTGACCGGTCCGGCGGCCTGCCGCACGGCAGCGAGGATGCGCTGACAGCCCGGCCGGAGCATGATCTCCTTCGTGCCCGGCTCGCGGTGCGGGATCAGCATCACCGCCCGGCCGCCCACCTGTCCCGGGGCGCCGGCGCGGCCGGTGCGCGCTCGTCGGCGAGCCGGTCGCTCACCCGCTCAAGTGCCCCCTCGGCGACGGTGAGTTCACCCCGCTCGGCCCGCACCTTGGCCGGGCTCCTCAGCTTTCCTCCGATTCGTCGAGGTTGAGAGCGCGGGAGGGGAGGGATTGCAGCTTTTTGGGGCAGCCGAGGTCGGGGCGATGTCCGGTGAGCCGGTCTGCCCCGGCGTGCCTACCGGATGCGCTTCCGCGCGCGATGTGGCTGAGCTGCTTGAGGGGGTCATCGGTCAGGCGGACGACCCTGGCGCCAGCCGGCGGTAGTGGCTGCCGCACTTGTCGGCGAGCCAGCCGTTCAGAGTGCTCAAGCCCCGCTCGTTGATCTGGCCGTCGTGGATGCCGTACGCGCGTTCCGGCTCGACGGCGCGGACGAAGTCGATAGCTTCGTCCGTCTTCATCCATGATGCCTGAAGGGGAACCAGCAGGGTCTCCACCGGCCGGTCGGGGCGGTGGAGGGAGTCCCCGGGGTGGTAAAGACGCTCCTCTACGAGGTATGCCAGGTTGGCGCAGTCCGGGAGATTGCCATAGGTACGCGCGTGCTGTCCGCCCTGGGCCATCACCCGGAACCCGGCCGCGGTGAACTCCTCGCCGGCAGCAACTCCGGTGAACTTAAGGCCCGGGAGCTGCGCCGACTGGGGAGCGTAGACGGGTATGCCCAGCCCTTTGAGTCTCAGGAGGTCGGCGTGGTCGGCGTGCTCGTGGGTGACCAGGACGGCGTCCGCACCGGTAAGTGCCTCGGGCTCGCTCCAGATACCGGGATCGATGACGAGTGTGCCACCTTCGTGCTGCAGCCGGACGCAGGAGTGGGTGTACTTGGTGATCCGCACCGGCCTGAGCCTAACTCGAAGGCTCCGCCTCAATGTTTCGTGACGCTCCGCCGACGGAGCCGGCGCGCCGTCACGCGTTGTGTGGCTGACGGCAGGCACGCCGATGGCCCGGGTGCCGCACCGGGTGGCAGCCGGGTTCCACTGCTCCAGGACGGCTTGGCGCTGGCATCGGGACAGAGAGCTTTACTGGTCACCCAGGGTTTGGCAGTTGAACGCGCCGGTCAAGGACAGCCGTGATGTAGCGGGTTCAGGTCGTGGCGGGCGAAGCGGAGAAGGTGACGGCGGCCGGTGGTGACGAGGTGAGAAGCTCCGCACCGGCCCCGCCCGCGCCACCCGCCTTCTGCGCGCCCTGCTCATCCTGACGAACCTCCAAGTCAACCGCTGACCCGATAGACGACCTACTCCTCAGACTGCCGCCCACGACCAGCGTGAGTACCCCGGGTGCCGGTCACACCAGCACCTTGACTCGCGGCTTCACATGGGCGAAGGCGCACCGCACCGCACCGCACCGTGCCGCACCGCACCGCACCGCACCGTGCCGCGCCGCAGCGCCGCACCGCACCGCACCGCACCGTGCCGCGCCGCAGCGCCGCACCGTGCCGCGCCGCGCCGCAGCGCCGCACCGTGCCGCGCCGCAGCGCCGCACCGTGCCGCGCCGCAGCGCCGCTTCGCGCCGCGCGGTAGCACCGCATCGCGCCGCGCCGGGCGGGGGCGGGTGGTGGGTGCGGCATTGTGCGGTCTGTGGTTGTGAGTTCGTCTCGGCTGTGTGGTCGGGGCGGGCTCCGGTTGCTATGGGGGTGCCTCGTGTTGTGAGTTTTTGTGTGGGTGTCGGTGTGGGTTCCGGTGGTCGTGGCGTGTTTTCGGTTGTATCCGGGGGCGTGGGGTCCGGTCGTGTCCCTGTGGTGGTGTTGTTGTCCGGGCGGCTGGGGCTGGGTGTGTGGCGGTGCGCGTTATTCCGCAAGTGCCCGTGCGCGGCACGGCAATTGGCGGGACGTGACGGTTCCTAGAGTCGCTGGCATCGAACGGTATCTGTCATCTTCGGTCTTTTGCGTGTCTGTCTTTTTTTGCTTCTTCGCTGTTGTCGTTGCCGGGTCTGTGGCTGGTGGCGTCGGCCGTGGGCCCTGTTCCCGCCCTGTCTTGTTTTTTGTCTCGTCTCGGGTGCCGGTCCTGCCTGGTCCGGTTGCCGTCCTGCCCGGTGCCCGGTGCCCGGCGCGCGGTGTGCGGTGTGCGGTGCGCGGTGCGTGGTGCGTGGTGTGCGGTGCCGGGTTGCCGTCCTGCTCGGTGTCTGGTGACGGGCGCCTGGTGTCTGGTGTCTGGTGTTTGGTTTCTGTTTTTGTTTTGCCTTCGTTCTGTCCCTGTTGTCGTCTGGTCCGGGTGTCCGGTCCCGGTTTCTTTCTTCGTTTTTTGTTTCTGTTTTTGTTGTGGCGGCGGGTTTCGTGGTGTGTGTTCCTGGCCTTTTTCCGGGTTTGTTTCGTCTGTGGATTGGTGGGTGACTGGCTTTATGTTTTCTGGAATGTCGATCGGTGTGGTCGGGGGCGGTGCGGCTGCTGTCTGTCTGATCGATGCGCTGGCCCGTGTCCGGAACACCGTGGGCAGTCTCACCGTGTTCGAGCCCTCACCTCACCTGTGGCGGGGCCGGGCCTACCAGGTCGACACCGACACCCTCCGTGTGAACGCCACCCCCGACGACATGTCGGTCCGTGCCGGGGACCCCGGGCATTTCGAACGCTGGCTGGAGACCCGCGACCGCCTCACCGGTATCACCGACGGCACCGACCCGCTCTCCGGGGCCCGGTTCGTTTCCCGCCGCTGTTACGGCGACTACCTGGAACACTGCGCCCGCACCGCTTTGGGCACCCTGCGCCGTACCGGCCGGCGTGTCACCCTCGTCAGGGAACCGGTCACCAGCGCCCGGCGCCTGCCCCGCCGGGTACGGCTGCACACCCGAGCCCGTTCCCACACCTTCGACTACGTCGTGCTCAGCGTCGGCGGCGGCAGCCCCCAGGACACCTACGGCCTGTCCGGCACCCCCGGTTTCGTCGCCGACCCCTACCCCGTCTCGGCCGCCCTCCGCGACATCGGCGAGGACGAGCACGTCGCCGTCGTCGGCAGCGGCCTGAGCGCCGTCGACGTCGTCCTGTCCCTGGCCGCCCGCGGCCACCGGGGACGTATCAGCATGCTCTCCCGCCAGGGCGTGCTGCCCGGAGTACGGCAGAAACCGGTCCGCCTCCACCTGCGTCACCTGACCCCCGACCGGCTCCGCCGCACCGCCCGGACACACCGTGAACTGACCGTCGCGGACATCGCCACCGCCGTGCGCGCCGAGTTCCGCGACGCGGGAGCCGACCTCGACGCCGTCCTCGAGGAGATCGCCCGCGCCGCTCGGGAAGACCCCGTCGACCGGCTGCGCCGCCAGCTCGACGAGGTCGACTCACCCCACCTGGGCCTGCGTATCCTCCAGCGCGCCGTACCGCAGACCGGCCCCGACGTGTGGCCCCTGCTGCGCGAGGCGGACAAGATCCGGCTGCTGCGCGCCCACCACCGCACCCTGATGAGCCTGTGCTGTCCCATGCCGCCCGCAGGCGCCACCGTCCTCCTGAACCTGGTGCAGGCCGGGCAACTGGCCATGTTCTGCGGGCTGCACGGCATCACCCCCGCCGGCCAGGGCGGTTTCGACGTCCGGGCCGACGGCACCGGCCTGCACACCGACCGGGTGATCAACGCCGTCAACGCCTGCGAGGGACGTATCCCCGCCGCGGCCCGGGGCCTGGTGACCTCCCTGATCAACGACCGGGCCGCAAGCCGCCACACCCACGGCGGCCTCCAACTGGCCCGCGCCACCAGCCGCCTCACCTACAACGGCCGCCCCGACCCCCGCCTGTACGGGCTGGGCAACATCGCCGCCGGCGCTCTCTTCTTCACCTTCGGCATCCCCTCCCTGGTCGACCGCAGCCAGGACATCGTCACCGCGATCCACGAACACGCCGCCACGGTGACCGCCGCCCACCGCGAAGCCCGCCCCCGCACCCACCCCCTCCCCGCCTGACCCACCCACCCGCCCACCCCCTGCCACAACCGGCCACCGGCCATTGCCCACCGGTCATTGCTCACCGGTCATTGCCCACGGGGCACGGCCCACCAGCCACCGGCTACCGGCTGCTGGTCACTGTCCGGCCCCCATCACCACAACACCAGCCCACCACCGTCACGCCGCCCACCGCCCGCCGCCGTCACGCCGCCCGTGGCCCGCCGCCCGTCGCTCCACGCCTGTCGCCCCGGTCCGTTCGCCCTCCGTCGGCCAGAACTCCCGGTCCACCAGCCCCTGCCCGTGCCCGTCGCTTCCTGCCCACCGGCCGTCGCTCCACGCCTGTCGCCCCGGTCCGTTCGCCCTCCGTCGGCCAGAACTCTCGGTCCACCAGCCCCTGCCCGTGCCCGTCGCCCCAGGCCCATCGCCCCACGCCCGCCGCCCCCTGCCCGCCGCCCCCTGCCCGCCGCCCCGGTCCGTTCGCCCTCCGTTGGCCAGTACCTCTGGTCCTTCCGTTCCCGGCCCAGCGGCCACCAGGCGCTGTCTCTGCCCGGCCCGCTGCCTGCTGTCCGCCGATCCCGGTCTGTCCGCTCTCCGTCGGCCAGTACCTCTGGTCCTTCCGTTCCGGCCCACCGGCCACCACCCGCCGTCTCTGCCCGGCCCGCTGTCTGCTGTCTGCCGATCCCGGTCTGTTCGTCCTCCGTCGGCCGGTACCTCCGGTCCTTCCGTTTCCGGCCCACCGGCCATCACCCGGCTCCCTGCCCGTGCCCGTCGCCCGCTGCTTGCCGGCTGTCGTCCGCTGACCATCGTCCGCTGTCGCGTTGAGCGCCCCTCGTGTCCTGGAGGACCCGTAGTCATGTCCCCGTCTGTCACCCGTCCCCACGCCCGCCCCGTTTATCTGGCCGATACCCCCACCGGGCTGCCGATCCCCGGTGAGCCGCGGTTCACCAGTCACGAGGACGCCCGCCGTCACCGGAAACAGCGGCTGGCCGCCGCGCTGCGCCTGTTCGCCAGACACGGCTTCGGCGAAGGCGTCTCCGGTCACATCTCCGTCCGCGACCCCGAACACCCCGCCCACTTCTGGGTCAACCCCTTCGGTGTCTCCTTCCATCAGGTCCGCGTCGCCGACCTGATCCGCGTCGACGCCACCGGCCGCGTCGTCAGCGGCCACCACCCCATAAACCCCAGCGCCTTCGTCATCCACAGCCAGATCCACCACCTCCACCCCGCCGCCACCGCCGCCGCCCACGCCCACACCCCCCACGCCCGCGCCCTGGGCGCCCTGGGCACCCTCCTGGACCCCCTCGACCAGGAATCCGCCGCCTTCTACGGCCGCCAAACCCTCTACGACCGCTACGAGGGGCCCTCCGTCTCACTCGCCCAGGGCCGCGACATCGCCGGGGCACTCGGCGACAACCGGGCCATCCTCCTGCGCCACCACGGCCTGATCACCGTGGGCGGCTCCCTCGACGAGGCCGTGCACTGGTTCCTCACCTACGAACACTGCGCCCACGTCCAGCTCCTCGCCCGCGCCGCCGGAACGCCCAGGCCGCTCACCCACGAGCAGGCCCTCGCCGCCCGCGACGGTTTCGGCGACCCCCAACTGGGCGCCTTCAGTTTCCAGTTGCTGTTCGACGAGATCGTCGCCGAACACCCCGACCTCCTCGACGAATAACCCACCCCGCGGCCCCGCCCCGGGGCACCCGCTCCGTCCACTTCACGAAAAGGGACCCCCCTTCCATGTCCTTCCTGCGCCGGCTCACCGCCGGTGAGTCCCACGGCCGGGCCCTGACCCCTGTCCTCGCCGAAGGACTGCCCGCGGGCGTACGGGCCTGCGTGCGGCAGATCGCCTTCGCCTGCCGCCGGGGACACGGACACGGCACCCGCATGACATGCGAACGCGACGGGGCCGCCTTCACCGGCGGAGTACGCCACGGCCCCACCCCCGCCGGGCCCGTCGCCGCCCGTGTCGGCGACAGCCCATGGCCCACAGGGCAGACCGTGACGGCCGCCGGCCCCGTCTTCGCCGACGCCCTCGCCCACACCGCCCGCGCCGCCCTGGGCACCCCGGGCCCACACCACTCGCCCACACCCGATCCGCCCGCCCCCAAGGACACCGAACACCTCGATCCCGGCCCCGTACGCTGCCCCGATCCCGCCGATCCCGCCGATCCCGCCGCTTCCGCCGTCAGGGGCGCCGAGAGCGACCGGGCCCGCCGGGCCGGTGACACCCTCGGCGCCGTCGCCGAGGTGATCGCCTGCCACGTGCCGCCCGGCCCTGGCTCCCACGTGCACCGGGGCCGGCGCCTGGACGCCTGCCCGGCCGGCGCTCTCATGGGCACCCGGGCCGTCGAAGGCGTCGAGTCCGGAGAAGCCCGGCGGCGACAGCGTCCCGGAGACCACCCGCAGCAACCACCGTGGCTGCCTGTCCCGCCTGGCCGCCACAGGAGCCGGACCCGCCCCCGGGCGGGCACATGAGCACCCCCGCGGCCCCGCCCGCCCCACCCCGCCCACGCCCACCACTCCCGCCCACCCCCACCCCGGCGCCCACCCCCACCCCGGCCCTTGAGGCCGGCCCGGCCGTGGCGGCCGGCCCGGCCCCGACCTCAGCCCCTGCCGCCGACCCCACGCCCCCCACGCCTTCCACGGCCTCCACGGCCTCCACGGCCCCCACGCCCTCCACGGCCCCAACGGCTTCTGCGAGTCCGGTGGTTGATCCGGTGGGTGAGCTGGTGTTGCGGGTGCTGGGCCCGCTCGCCCGGCGTGACCAGCGGCGCAGCGGCGCCCTGTACCTCCGCGGGCTGCTGACGGTCACCGGCCCCAAGACGATCCGCAACATCGCCTCGCACACGGCGGTCCCGGCCGACGTGCAGCGGCTGCACCATTTCATCAGCGACTCGACGTGGTGCTGGCGCCCGGTCCGTACCGCCCTGGCCCGGCACATGGCCCGGCCGGCACCGCCACGGGCCTGGCTGCTGCACACCGTGACCGTGCCCCGCCCCCACCGTGCCGGGGCGGGCGTCGACCACTTCATCGACCCGCGCACCGGACACCCCGTCAGCGCCCAGCGGGCGGCCGGGCTGTGGGCGGTCACCGAGTGGGGCGCCTACCCCGTCGACTGGCACCTTCGGCTCACCCCCCGCTGGCTGGAGGACCCGCTACTGCGCGAGCGGGCCGCCATCCCCCAGGACGCCACCGCCCTGGACACGGTCACCGCCGGTCTCGACATGGCCCTGGACCCCGCCTGCCGGGCCGCGGCCCCCACCGCCCCGCTCCTGCTCGACGCCCGCGACGCCGCCGCCGGCCCCATCGCCGCCCGGCTCACCGCCGCCGGCCTGCCCTACCTGCTGCGCATCAGCGCCTCCCACCCCCTCCACCCCGTCACCTCCGCCACGGCGACCGGCTACGGCACCGCTCCCGCCACCGGCCACGGCGGCCCCGGGCGCGGCACGGGCCGTCCCCCCACCGCCCGGCCCCTGACGGCCTCGACGGCTCGTCAGCTCGCTGTCGCGGCCGGCTACGGCCGCCTCTGCACCCCCGGTCCGGGCGGGGGCCGCAGTGACATCGCCCGGGTGCCGTGCCGGCCGGCCGACGCGCCACCGGGCCCCCGCCACCGGCACCTGCTGTTCGCCCGGCGGGATTCCGCCAGGCCCCGGGACACCACGTTCTGGCTCACCGGCCCGATGCGGCTGCCCACCAGCGCCCTGCTCCGGCTCACGACGGCCTTCGAACAGGCCACCGGGGACGTGACCGCCACCGCGGGCCGTACGGGCCTGTACGACTTCGAGGGCCGTACCTTCGCCGGCTGGCACCGTCACACCACGCTCGCCTCCGTCGCCCACGCCGCCACCCTGCTGCGCAGCCGGGCCGGACACCTCCCGGGCCCCCCGCCCCTGCCCGCCCTGCTGCCCCCGCACCTGCCCGCCCTGCTGCCCCCGCACCCAGCCCCCTGACCCCCAGTCCAGTCCAGCTCTCTGGCCCCCCAGTCGGCTTGCCGGGCGGACCGGTCCGGCCACGCGGCGCGTACGCCCCCCGACCCGGCACCGCCGGACACAGCCCCTGCCCCCGGCAAGCAGCCCGGCAAGCGGGCCCGTCAGGCAGCCCGTCAGGAAGCTCAGTGGGCGGACCGGCGGCCGGCGGCCAGGGGCAGGGGGCAGGGCCGACGGCCGGGGGCGGGGCCGGGGTGCGTGCCCCGCCCCGGCCCCGGCTCGTTCACGCGTCCGCTGCCGCCGGGGCCGGCAGGCCGTCGGCGGGGCAGGGGCAGGGGCAGGGGCAGGGGCAGGGGCAGGGGCCGGGCAGGGGTGGGCAGCGGGTGGCCGGTCGAGGGTCCGTGGGAGGGCCGTGGGAGGGGATACGGGCCGTTACGGATCGCCGATTCTGGTGCGGGTTCAGGGGGTGCGCAGGGCGCGGTCCACCAGGGCCGCCGCGGCTCCCGTGTAGTTGACCGGGTCACACAGCGCCTCCAGTTCGCCCGTGACCTCCTGGCCCAGTTCCGGTAGCCGGGCGAGGATCTCGGCCAGTGGTCGCCCGCTCGCCTCGGCGGCACGGGTGGCCTCGGCCAGGACCTGTGCGGCCCGCGTCCTGCCCAGGACCGGGGCCAGTCGGGCCGCGACCCGCTCCGACGTCGTCCGGCCCGCCGTCACCTGGAGGTTGGCACGCATCCGCCCGGTCCTGACCTCCAGTTTCTCGGCCAGTTCCACCAGGGTGTGGGCCGCGCCGCCGGCCAGCCGCAGGCACTCCCGCAGCAGGTGCCACTCCGCGTGCCAGACTCCGGCGGAGCGTTCGTCCTCGCCGACCAGGCACTGCACCAGCGCCGCGGACAGCGCCGGCACCTGCAGCGCCGCGCTGCGTATCAGGGTCGCCAGCACGGGATTGCGTTTGTGGGGCATGGCCGAGGAAGCGCCCCGGCCTTCGCCGCCCGGCTCGGCGACCTCCCCGACCTCGGTACGGGCCAGTACCTGCACATCGACGGCGATCTTGCCGAGGGCCCCGGCGGTGAACGCCAGCGCGGATGCCAGATCGGCCACGGGGGTGCGCAGCGCGTGCCAGGGCAGCACCGGCCGCGCCAGCCCGGTCTCGGCCGCGTACGCCTCCACCAGCCGGTCCAGATACGTTCCCGGGTCGGCGGGCCGGCCGCCTTCGCCGAGGGCCGCGTACTCCAGGTATCCGGCCAGGGTGCCGGCCGCGCCGCCCAGGGAGAGGGGCAGTCCGCCTTCCTGGACTGCCGTCAGCCGTGCCTGGGCGTCCAGCACCAGTTTGCGCCAGCCCGCCACCCGCAGTCCGAACGTGGTCGGCACGGCGTGCAGGGCGAGGGTGCGGCTCACCGCCGGGGTGTCCCGGTGCCGGGCGGCGAGTGCGGCCAGGGCCCGCGCGGCCCGTTCCAGGTCGCCGCGGATGAGGCCCAGCGCCCGGGAGGCCACCAGCATGGTGGCGGTGTCCAGGACGTCCTGGCTGGTCGAGCCCCGGTGCACGAAGCCGGCCGCCGCCGGGTCCTCTTGGGCGACCACGGCGGTGAACGCCTTGACCAGGCCGACGACCGGGTTGGCGGTCTCCCGGGCGGCCAGGGCCAGCGCCCGCACGTCCAGCCGGCCCGCGTCCGCCGCCCGGGTGATGGCCTCGGCGGCCGGCCCCGGCAGGGTGCCGAGGGTGGCCTGGGCACGGGCCAGGGCGGCCTCGGCGTCCAGCATCGCCTGCAGCCACGCCCGGTCGCCGGTGGCCGCCTCCACCGGCGTGCCCGCCCTGACCGGCGACAACAGCCCGACGTCGAGGAGCCCGTCCCAGACCGGCGCCACCAGCCCCCCACCCGTGAGCCCGCCCCGGGCCACGGCAGCCGGCCCCGCACCGGTGTGGCCGTCCCGGGCGGGAGCGGGCAGCCCCGCATCCATGTCGCCGCCCCGGGCCACGGCGGCCCGCCCCCCACCCGTGAGCCCGCCCCGCGCCACGGCAGCCGGCCCCGCACCGCTGTGGCCGTCCCGGGCGGGGGCAGCCGGCCCCGTACCCGTGTGGCCGTCCCGGGCCGGGGTGGTCATACGATCACCCCGGACAGCTCGCTGTCCTCGCTCACCGGCCGCACCCCGTCCGGCACGTGCGCCACCGGCGGCAGCGCCAGCACCGCGCGGGCGATCGCGTCGGAGTCGCCGAGGATCACCGAGTCGACACCCGGCCGGATACCGGCCGCGGTCACCCAGTGCACCGACTCCGTGGGCACCCCGTAGGCGAAACGCCGCGGATGGGCCCTGCCCCGGCCGTCCAGGAGCCGGTAGGGCCGCTCGGTGACCGCGAGTCCACCGGTCTCGTAACCCGCGCCGCCGGCCCCCGGAATCCGGTACGGCATCGCCTGGTCGGTGTCGAGCAGATGCCGCAGCAGCGGGTCGTTCGTGCGCCGCAGGTCCGGCTCGGGCAGCCGCGCCTCGATGAGCGCGCCCGCCCGCACCGGCTCACCCGGCACCACCGAGGACGTCGCCACGTACTCCTGCCCGGTGGTGTCGATACGGACCTGCGTGCCCGGCCCCATCACCGTCAGCACCCCCGCCTCGATCAGCGCGATCATCTCCTCGATACGGGAGGCCGGCGGCCCGATCGACAAGAACGCGTTGAGCGGCGTGTACCAGCCCTCCAGGTCGTCCCGGTGCGAGGCGCCCTCCAGCCCGCCGTGGTCGACGGCGAGGCGGACCTCGTTGCGCAGATCACGCAGCACGTCCAGAGCGGCCTTCAGCGGCCCGCTCACATTGCCCTTGCGGGACTCCCGCGCGTCCCGCCGCAGATACTCCAGCAGCCAGGCGGTGAAGTCCTCCCGGCCGGCGAAGACCCGCTCACCGTAGGGACGCGACAGACGCTCCCAGTCCCAGCGCTCGCCCGGCGCGATGCCGTAGGAGTCCAGCAGCGCCTCCCGCTCCTGGCCCGGCTCCACCGCCAGGTACCGGCCGGTGAACTCCTCACGCACCTCCTGCTCGCCGCGCCCGGCCAGCAGCGTGCCGTAGTAGACGCTCTCCACCTCACGGGAGATCAGCGGCCACAGGTCCCGGGAGAAACTCACCGGCCGGCCCGCCGCCGACCGCTCCCGCAGCGTCCCGATGTACGCCGGGGTCAGCAGCCGCGGGAAGTACCGGCCGGTGGCACCCTTCTCGTTCTCCCCGCGCGCGTGATAGGGCACCCCGCGCCGGGAGAAGGCGTACATCTTCGGCTCGCACCCCGACCGCCGGTAGACGAGCCCGCCCCGCACCCGCTCGAAACGCCCGCCGCGGCCCAGCGTGAACAGCGCCATGTGGTCGAAGAAGTTCAGGCCCAGCCCGCGCAGCAGCACGTTCTGCCCCGGCTCGATCCCCGCCAGGTCCACATCGGCCGGGTTGGCCGGGGCGATGTAGGTCAGGTGGTGGATACGCGACAGGCTCGCCGTACGCGCCTCGCGCACCGACAGCCGGGCCGGCACGTGCCCCTGCGCCATCACGATCGCGTCCAGCGCGTTGAGCCGGGTGCCGTTCTCCAGCCGGATGCCCTGCGGACCGCCCGGCACCCCGTGCGTGTCGGCCGCGGCCACCGCACGCGAACGGTGCACCCGCACCTCCACATGGGCGGGCGCCCCGTCCACGATGCGCTGGAAACAGTCCTGGAGATAACAGCCGTAAAAGGCCCGCGTCGGATAGGAGTCGGGGGTCAGCCGCTCGGCCTCGGCCAGCACCGCACGGCCGCCGTCCTCGGCCGGCTCACCCAGCAGCGCCAGGCTCCTGGCCCACTCGTACAGGCTGGGGCCCGGCTCGATGGGCCCCCCGATCCGCGCGCTGTCGTCGGTGAACACCGTGATCTGCGAGGCCACCGTGTTCATCAGCAGGTGCTGCGACTGGGCGGTGCGCCACACGGTGCCGGCGCCGGGCAGCGAGGGGTCGACGACGTGGACGGTGACCGCGAAGTACGCGGGAGCGCGGCGCTCGTTGGCGAGCAGCCGTTCCAGGACCGACAGCCCGCGGGGGCCGGCACCGATGATGCAGACCTCGAGGGTGCTGTGCATGCGGGTACTCCGTTTCTGGGCAGCGGGCGACCGGCACCGGACCACGACACCAGCGGGGCCGGGTCCGGCCGCCCGTCCGCGAGAGGACAAAAAGGAGGGGGCGGCAAGAAGCAGGGGCTGCAAGAGACGAACAGGAGCGGTCGAGGAGACCGGAGGAGAGAAGACCAGGCAGAGGGAAGACCGGAGGGGAGAAGACCAGGGCGGAGGGCCAGGGGGAGAAGGCGGCCAGAAGTCCTGGAGGCCAGGAGGCCAGGAGGCCAAGGCGGCCAAGGCGGCCAAGGCGGCCAGGAGTCCTGGGAGCCAAGGCGACCAGGCGGCCAGGCGGCCGGGAGGCCAGGCGGGGCCGGGAGGCCAGGGGAGGGGCCAAGGGGGGTGTGGGGTTCAGGGGGTGGGGTCCGCCGCCAGCAGACGGGCCAGCTCCAGACGCTTGATCTTGGTCGTGGCGGTCTGCGGCAGATCCTCCAGCCGCCACCGCACCGGATCGGCCAGCGCCGGCAGGTCCACCACCGCGCTCTTCCAGGCCAGTTCGTCCAGCGGCCGGTCCCCACGCGTACACACCACCGGCACCGCACGCCCGTCCGGACCCGCGATGATGATCACCTCGACCAGCTCGGGCAGCCGGGTGAACAGCTTGTCCTCGATCTCCAGCGTCGACTGGACCCCCGGGATCTCGTCGACCTCACGGTCCAGCAGGTGCAGACACCCCCACCGGGTGCGGTAGCCGAGATCACCCATCCGCCACCAGCCCTCGTTGACCTGCTGGTGCCAGCGCTCGTGCTCACCCAGGTACGTCACGATCCGGCCGTCGCTGCGGACCTCGATGAACCCCGGATTGTCCCTGGTGACCGGAGCACCGTTACGGCTGACCACCCGCACCCCCGTCATCCCCCAGAACGGCACCCCCACACACCGGCCGTTGAAGTCGCTGCCGTCCTTGAGCGAATACGTCCGCGCCGCGATCGGGCCGACCTCGCTCTGCCCGTACGCCTGCGCGAAACGCCGGCCCTTGCGACGCGACGCCTTCAGCAGCGTGTTGACCGTACGCGGATGGATCGCGTCGAAGGTCGAGGAGAAGTACTTCACGTTCGCCAGCGGCCCGCGCGGATCACCAGCCAGCTCCTCCCAGCGCAGGAACGTATTGGGGTGCGCCTCGATGAACCCGGGCGGGACCCGCGCGAACAGCTCACCCACCGACCGCGGATCGTCGTCCCTGAGCACGATCAGCGGATGCCCCTGCAGGATCGAGATCGGCATCGCCGTGAACATCCGCGAGTGCACGAACGACACGTGCACCGCGACCGGTTCGCCGCGCCGCACCGCCGCGGCCACCACCGTCGCCTGCGGACGGTAACGCGCCTGGAAACTCAGCCCCGTGTGCACGGCCAGCTTCGGCACCCCGGTGGTGCCGGAGGTGTGGGTGATCAGGGTCGGGTGGTCGACGGGCATCGACACCGCCGGCACCCGCGGCGCCCCGGCCAGCGCCGGGAACGGGGTCGCCCCCGGGTACTCGCCGGTGGCCAGCAGCACCGTGCGCGACAGGCCGAACACCTCGGCGGGCAGGTGGTGTTCGAGCTTGTCCTGGTCGGTGACGAGGAACGGCCGCCCCACCCGGCGCAGCAGCTCGGCGACGGTCGCACCGTCCAGCTTGGGCGACAGCAGCACCGGGACGGCGCCGGTGCGGGCGATCGCGCAGGCGAGCAGGGAGATGTCGAAACCGTCGCTCTTGTGCACCACCACGTGATCCCCGGGGCGCACCTTGACGGACCACAGCCGGGAGGCGAAGTCGTCCACCAGATCGGCCAGTTCGGTCAGGGTCGCACGCCGGCCCAGGCCGGGGGCGATGTCCAGGTCGTGGTCGAGGACCACGAAATTCGCCGGATGCCTGGCCGCCGCCCGGTCGAACAGCGTGCCGAGCCGAATTCCCTTGCTTCCTATTCGCTGGAGAAACATGAAACCAATCTCTCGTCCAAGGCTGCGGATTCCTGAAGAGGAGGGGAGTGGGCAGAGGAGGTGAGGGGCAGGGGCAGGGGCGGGGGCGGGGGCGTTGGAACGCCGGAATACCGCCCGTCAGTCCGCGTCGTCCCGCCGCCCGCCCGGGAACTGCGCGGAGTCCTTCGCGGAGTCTTTCGCGGCGTCCTGCTCGGCGTCCTTCTCGACGACGTCGCGGATACGGGCGAGGGTGGCGTCGAGGTCCTGGGCGAGTTTCGCCGTCCACTCGGCGACGAACCGCTTGCGGGCGTCCTCGTCGAGACCGGCGACGATCGTGTGGATGCCGGCGGTGGCCTTGCCCATCCGGAAGTGGTGGACCAGCCAGGAGCCGCCCCCCTCCGCGTCCTCCACGTCGAAGCCCCACACGGACTCCTGGTCCTCACGGGCGTGCGTGAGCATCATCCAGCGGAAGGTCCGGCCGGGCTCGGCGGCCACCACACGGGCCTCGGTGTACCAGGTGCCGCGCACCAGCGGGGCCCAGCCCACCACGTCCTCGCCGCGCAGGTTCTCGCCGCGGAAGACCGAGCCGACCGCCGACGGCTCGCCCTCGGTCCACTCGCCGCCCCTGCACTCCGGGCTCCACTCCTTGCTGCGGCCCAGATCACTGACCACGCGGTAGACCTGTGCCGGCGTCGCGGAAACCCGGATACGGGCGTCGAGTTCGAAGAGCGGGGAATGATCGATGACACTTTCCGTCGTGGCTGTCATGACGGTCATCCTGCCGACGCCCCGGGAATCCGGGCAATCAACCCGCCCGAGGTCCGTCAAGTCCTTCAAACGCCCCACACGACGCCACGGAAAAACACGGGAAATAACGCCCGCGCGGAATGCGGGAATGCGTGGAAAAGCCAGAGAACACGCGGGAAAAAGCCACGAAACAGCCCGGCCCCGGCGGCCCCGGCCCCGGTGGCCCCGGCCCCGGCGTCCCGGCCCCGGCGGTCCCGGCTCCGGCGGTCCCGGCCCGGTGTTCTGGCCGGTGTCAGTCCGCGTCGCGTACCCGCAGTACCTGCTTCCCGCGTACGGTGCCCTTCTCCAGCCGGCGGTGGGCTTCGGCGGCCTCGCTCAGCGGGAGCACCTCGGTGGCGCGCGGCCGCAAGAGCCCCTGCGCGAGCAGCCCGTTGACACCGCGGGCGGCGTCGGCGAGCTGCGCGGTGTCCGCGTGCGAGATGGCGAACCCGTGCACGGAACGGTCCATCAGGTACAGCGGCCCGGCGGGCAGCACCGGGCGCGTGTCCAGCCCCGCCATCAGCACCACCCGGCCCCGGCTCGCCAGCAGCCCCACCGCCGCCTCCAGGTCGTTGCGGCCGGAGGTGTCGACGTGGACGTCGACGCCGTGCGGGGCCGCGGCCCGGATCTGCCCGGTGACGTCGTCCGAGCGGTAGTCGACGACGTGGCCGGCGCCCAGGGACCGTACGTGCTCCGCGTCGCGGGCGGAGGCGACGGCGATCACCCGTGCCCCGGCATGGGCGGCCATCACCACCAGCGCGCTGCCGACGTTGCCGCCCGCCCCGAGCACGGCGACCGTCTCGCCGGCCCGCAGCCGCCCGTGGGTGAACAGTGCCAGGTACGCGGTCGCCGCCGGGTGGGCCAGCGCCACCGCGTCCACGGCGGACACCCCCTCGGGCAGGCGGTAGAGGCGGTCGGCGGGCACCACGGCCCGTTCGGCGGCGGCGCCCTGGCGGCCGTCGTGGCCCAGGCTGTTGCACCAGACCCGCTCGCCCGCCCGGAAGCCGGGGGCGCCGGGCCCGGCCCGGACCACCGTGCCCACCAGATCCCGGCCGACGACGAACGGGAAGGCGAGCGGGGTGCGCCAGGCCCCCGAGCGGACGAAGGTGTCCACATGGTTGACGGCGCTCACCTCGACGTCGACCAGCACGTCGTTCGGTCCTGGCACGGGCGGCGGCAGCTCACCGTGGCGGATGACGTCCGGGGCACCGAGCTGGGTGATGTAGGCGGCACGCATGGTGGGGGAGTCTGGCACAAGCCCCGCCGCCCCCGGCAGGGCGCGCGGCGATCGCGGGCCACGGTCCGTCAGGTCCCTGACCTCGTACGTCAACTCGGACCCGTCCCACGCCCCACGCCGTCCCACGCCCCACGCCGCCCCACGCCCCACGCCGCCCCACGCCCCACGCCGTCCCGTGCCCGTGCCCGCGCCAGTGCCCGTGCCAAGGGTCTGGTCTTCGGCTGGCCCCTCGTCCGGCCGATGAGCGCGGTCCGTGCCGCCCGGAGTGTGAGGGGCGGCGGCGGGCCGTGTCGTCGTACCAGCCCTGGCGGGCGGCCCGGCGACCGCAACGCCGTGATGGGCGCGGCGAGTTGCCAGACTGCCCGCCGCCCGCTCGCCCCGCGCCCGCCCGCCCGCCTACCTTCGGCGTGGCGCCCCGCCGGTGCGGGTGCGCGCGGACGACCGGCGCCCGGGGCACCTTCCCCCGGGGCCGTGAAGGGAGCGACCATGCTCAAGGACATCGATCTCGAACGCACGGGCGGCCGGGAGCGGTTGCGCGGCGCGCTGCGCGACGGGAGCTTCCTCGTCCGCACCACCGTGCCCGAAAGCCTGCTGGAGGAGGCGTACGGCTTCCTGCGCGCCTTCTTCGCCCTGCCTGCCGAGGAGAAGGGCGCCTGCCGCGTCCCCGGCGGCAACGGCCAGGCCGGCTACCTCGCTTTGCCGGCGCGGCCGGCGGGGGAGGGCACGGTGGGGGAGGGGCGGGAACTCTTCCACTGGGGTGCCCGGCTGCCCGCGCGGCATCCGCTGCGGGTCCGCTTCCCCGCCCGCTACCCCGACCCGTACTTCCCCGACCACCTGGTGCCCGGCATCGGCTCGGCCCTGCGCGAACTGCACGCCCGCATGCTGCACTTCCAGCACCGCGTCGTGCGTAGCCTGGCCGACGCCCTCGGCGCCCACCCCGACTACTTCACCGACCTGCTGGAGGACGGCCCCGCCGTCAACCGGGCCACCTGGCACCCCCCGGCCCGGCACCCCGCCGCCGCGGACCGCCGTGTGCGGGAGGCGGCACACCAGGACCCCGACCTGATCACCACGCTGCCCCGGGCGAGCGCGCCGGGCCTGGAAGTCCTGGCCGACGGCGAGTGGCTGCCCGCCGACGCGCCGCCCGGCCACGCCGTCGTCAGCGTCGGCACGGCGCTGGACCGCCTGACCGACGGAGTGGCCCGCGCGGCGGTACGCCGGGTGGTCGCCCGGCCCGGCCACGGCGAGGGCCGCCTGTCGCTGGCCCAGTCCTGTCACCCCGCCCCCTGGGCGACCCTGGCCCCCCTGCACGCCCTCGGCGGGGCACCCAGGCCCCGGCGCTTCGCCACCCTGACGGCCGAGGAGCTCTTCCAGCGCGCGCTGTACGGCACCGGGGCCCCGGCCGGCCACCGCCCCGGCCCCGCCACCCGGTGAGCGGCACCATCCGGGCCCCGGCCGGTCCCGCCGGCCTGCGCGAAGCCGGCACGGGCTGTACGGCGGCCCTGCGCGCCGGACGTCATCAGGCCGCGCAGCACCGAGGTCTGTGAGGGGTGCGGGGGCCGCGTGAACGGCCCGGACCCTGCCGGGGCTTCCGGCAGGGTCTTCCACGTGGCCGCGGACGGGGGTGAGCGCGGCACGCGGCCCGGTCTCCCGGCCTTTTGCCGTGACCCGGGACGATGGGCGGGGCGGTCTCCCGGCCGGCCCGTGGGTGGGGGCGCGGTGCGGGAGGAGGGTGTGCCCGGTGGCGGCCCGCGGCCCGGGGGTGGTGGGCGCGGCGCCGGAAAGACGCCTGACGGGTGGTCAGTTGTCGTAGGGGCGCAGGGCCTTGGCTTCCCTGGTGGCCAGCGCCCACCAGGTGAGCTTGTCCCACAGCACCTTCGCGGCGGTCTCGGCCGCGCTCGGGTCGATGAGCCGGCCCTCGCTGTCGAACTGCGACCAGGGGCCGTGGAAACTGACCGCGTCCCGCACCGGCACCGCGTGCAACTCGTTGACGATGTGCCGCAGTTGCTGGACGGCGCGCAGGCCGCCGGCGAGACCGCCGTAGCCGACGAAACCGACGGGCTTGGCGTGCCACTCGTGCTGGGTGAAGTCGAGGGCCGCCTTCAGGGAGGCGGGGAAGCTGTGGTTGTACTCGGGCGTCACGATGACGAAGCCGTCCGCCCGCGACAGCCGTGCGGAGAACGCGCCGAGCAGCGCGGCGACCTCGGGCGCCGGTTCGTCGGTCAGCGCGGTGGGCAGCGGGAAGTCCGCCAGGTCCACCAGGTCGACCTCGACGTCGTCGCGCTGGCCGGCGGTGCCGGCGAACCAGTTGGCGATCGTCGGGCCGAAGCGGCCCTTGCGTACGCTCGCGAGGATCACGGCCACGCGGATGCGGTCACTCGACATGTCAGCCCTTTCACGGCGGTCAGTCCGTCCCCACCAGGAAAACAAACCCGCATGCGGGTTTCCAAGTGGTATCGGAAAAGCCGATGAGCTGAGTGCGCGCGCCGGCCGCGGCGGCACCACCGTCACCGGGGCGGGCAACACCATGGAGGCACGCACGATCCCCCGCACCCGCCACCCCCCGGCGGCGCGTCGAAGGGGGCAGCCACCAGGCAGCAGCAGCCCCCTTCGACGACACGGCCACCCGCCTCCGCCGGTCCCGCGGCCGGCCGGTGGGGGAGGGGGTCAGTCGACGCCCTGCAGGATGTGCGGTTCGGCCAGGTCGTCCTCGTAGCCGGCCAGACGGATCGGGGCGGCCCGCGCCCAGACCTCCAGGAAACCGGGATCGGGAGGCACCGGACGGTACCAGGTGCCCTGCTGCTCGCTCTCGGACGTGTGCTGCGCGCTCACCCCTGCTCTCCCCTCGCTCGGCCGGCTCCTGCGGGCCCGCTCAGCGGGCGGCCCCGGACCCTTCCCTGACCAGGCCGGCACCCTCCCCGGCCTCCCCGCCCCCGACGGCCTGCCCGCCCCCGACGGTCTGCGCGGCGGGCTCGTCCTGGCCCGTGGCCGCGGACTCGGCGAGCTGGCGGGCCAGTTCGAGCCGCCGGATCTTCGCCGTGGCGGTCCGCGGCAGATCGGCCAGCCGGCGCTGCACGGGCGTGCCCAGGGTCGGCTGGCCGGCGACGGCCGCCTTCCAGCGTTCCATGTCCAGCGGCACGTCCCCGCGCGTGCACACCACCGGCACCGGCCGCTTGTCCGGGCCCGGCACGACGACCAGCTCGGTCAGCTCGTCCAGCCGGTGCAGGACCGCGTCCTCCACCTCCAGGGTCGAGCCGATACCCGCGATGACGTCGACCTCGCGGTCCAGCAGGTGCAGACACCCCCACCTGGTGCGGTAACCGACGTCCCCGCCCCGCCACCACTCACCGAGGACCTGCCGGTCGAAACGCTCCTGCTCCCCGTAGTACGTCAGCGCCCGGCCCGCGGTGGACACGTCGATGTACCCGGGGTTCTCCTTCGACGGCTTGGCCCCCGAGCGCGGCACCAGCCGGTACTTCGTCATCCCGGGCGTGGGATAGCCCTGGCAGCGGCCGTCCGCCTTCAGGGCGTTGCGCCGCCGGTAGGTGCGCGCGGCCAGCGGACCGCACTCGCTCTGCCCGTACACCTGGAGGAAGACCGGGCTGCGCCGGCCGGAGGCGTGCAGGAACTTGTGCATCGTGCTCGGGTGGATCGCGTCGAACGTGCTGTTGAAGTACTTCACGTTGGCGATCGGACGGCGCGGGTCGTCCAGCATCTCCTCCCATTCCAGGAACGAGTTGGGATGCGTCTCCAGCACACCCGGCCGGTGCCGGACCAGCATGTCGGCGACGTGCGCCGGGCTGCCGTCGTTCAGGAAGACCATCGGCATCCCCCGCGACTGCAGCACCGCCAGCCCCAGGTACATCCGCGAGTGCACGTACGACACGTGCATGAGGACGGTCTCCCGCTTGCGGATGAACGAGACGACCTTCTCCTGCCAGTTGCCGCGCGCGCCCAGCGAACGCGCCGAGTGCACCACCAGTTTGGGGATGCCGGTCGTGCCGGAGGTGTGCGTCATCAGGGCCGGCTGGTCGGGACCGAGCAGCACCGGCTCGCGCCGCGCGGCGCCCGCGAGGTCCGCGAAGGCGATCGCGCCGGGGCGGGTGCCGGTGACGGTGACGACCCGCGTGGTCAGCTCGTCCAGCGCGAGCCCGGCCAGCGGCCCGGTCAGCTTCGCCTCGTCGGTGAGCAGCGTGGGCCGCTCCAGGCGCTCCAGCAGCCTGCCGATGCTCTCGCCGTCCAGGTGCGGGGAGAGCATCACCGGGATCGCGCCGATCCGCGCCGCGCCGCAGGCCAGCACCGTGATGTCGAAACCGGAGGTCTTGTGGACGGCCACGTGCTCGCTGGGGCGCACCCCCGCGGCCCACAGCCGGTCGGCGGTGTCGGCCACATGGCCGGCGAACTCGGCGACGGTCAGTTTCCGGCCCGCCTCGGGAAACGCGTCCAGAGCGTGGTCGAGCGTGATCGGGGTGTCGCCGTACTGCTCGGCGGCACGCTCGGAGACCACCCCGAGGTAGAGGAGCTTCTTGCTCTTCGGAACCTTGAACATCAGGACTCTTCCTCTGATAAACCGGCAAGCGAAAGGTGAATTCCCAGAAAAACATCGCACAGGACACCACGGCCGGAAAGGAAAGCCCCCTCAATGCGTCATATCGCCGAAGAAGCACCACTGAAAGAAGCACCACTGAAAGAAGCGTCATTGGAGAAGCACCATTGGAGAAGTGCCGCCGGGGAAGTACCGCCGGGGAATGTGCCGGGGAATGGAAAAGGGGCCGGGCCGCAGGGTGCGCGGCCCGGCTGTCTCCCGGCTGCTGCTCAGCCCTTCTTCAACCCCTTCGTGAGCGCCTCGGCGACCTGGAGGGTGCGCACCGTCTGGTAGCCGACGGCGGCGAGGTTGTCGTCGGTGACGTTCTGCGCGAGGTGCCCGGGGATCGCCTGGAGACCGGAGGTGGCGCTGACCCCGTAGGGGTTGCCGTTGCTTGGGGTGAGCAGGATGTCGTCGGTCACGCCGGGCGGCACGATGATCGCCCCCCAGTGGTAGAAGACGTTGCTCAGGGACAGGATCGTGGACTCCTGCCCGCCGTGCGGGGTGCCCGTCGAGGTGAACGCGGACATCGCCTTGTTCATCAGACCGCGCCGGGCGTGCAGTTCGAAGGTCTGGTCGATGAAGTGCTTGAGCGGGCCGGCGAGCAGCCCGTAGCGGCCCGGGGTGCCCCAGACCACGGCGTCCGCCCAGTCGAGGTCCTCGATGGCGGCCACCGGCACGTCACGGCTGGCGGCCACGTGCTCGTCGTTGGCCTCGGACCACTCCGTGTAGTTGGGCGCGAGCGGCTCCTCGCTGATCTCGGCGACCCGGCGCAGCCGCACCTGGGCCCCCGCCTTCTCCGCCGCCTCGGCCGCCGCGACGGCCAGCTTGTGGATGTTCCCGGTGGCCGAGTAGTAGACGATGGCGACATTGGTCATGACGGTACTGCTCCCTCATCGAAAGGTCCTGCTCACGCCGTTGCCGGCTGCTGAGTGCGGGCCCATCGTGGCGTTCCGCGCGCCGGCCCCACCACTCACCGGGATTAATCCGTCAAGTGCCCGCCGCAGCACCCGCGTTGGTCACCGGGCGCCCACCTCGACGCCCGGCGGGTTGTCGATGATGTAGCGCCACAGCCCGTCCGGCCCGCGGCGGGCCACGTCGGTGGCGGTGCCCTCGATGTGCACGCGTTCGCCGTCCGGCCCGGTGCCGTCGATGACGAAGTCGCCGATCAGCAGCGCCGTGTCGCCGTAGACGTAGGTGTGCCGCAGGCTGATCTCGATCGGGACGCCGAGGGCGAGGAAGCTGCTGGTGGCCCGGCGGCGGCCGTCGCCGGTCACCACCACCCCGGGGCGCAGCACCCGCACGGCCTCCGGTTCGAAGAGCCGGTCGATGGTGGCGAGGTCCTTGGCGTTGAAGGCGTCGACGAACGCCGAGGGCAGCATGGCGGGGTCGTTGACGGCCATGGGCGGGACTCCATTCCTCAAGGGGGCGCCGGCGGCGGGTCAGGCGGCGGCCACGGCGGCGGCACGGGCGGCCTTCAGCGCCGCGGCCACGTGCAGGGTGCGGCGGGTCTGGTAGGCGATGGCACCCGCGTTCTGCGCGTGGATGAACCCGGCCCGGTCACCGGCCACCGTGCTCGCCCCGTACGGGTTGCCGTTGTTCTCCTCGTACAGCACCGGGTCGGCCGAGCCGGTGGCCACGATCACCGAACCCCAGTGGCAGACCGCGTTGTGCAGCGCGAGGATCGTGGTGACCTGCCCGCCGTGCTCGGCGGAACCGGAAGCGAACGCGGAGACCGCCTTGTCGAGGAGCCTGCCGTCGATGGACAGCCGCGAGGTGGTGTTGATGAACTGCATCAACTGCGGCGCGGCGAGCCCGAAGTGGACGGGCGAGCCCAGCAGCACGGCATCGGCCCAGTCCAGATCGTCCAGGCTCGCCTCGGGCACGCTCGCGGCGAGCGCGGCGTGCTCCTGGGAACCGGGCCGCCCGGTGGCGGCCGTCTCCGGCACCCGGCGCAGCCGCACCTCGGCACCCTCGGCCGTGGCGGCCTCGGCCGCGGCGACGGCCAGCCGGTGGGTGGAACCGGTGGACGAGTAGTAGATGACGGCGACGTTGGTCATGTCGGGCACTCCCTGGGCGTACGGGTGGCATGGCCGGGAAAACCGGCCGGACAAGGAAACAGGCCGAAACGGAAAACCGGACGGAACGGGCCGGACGAAACGAGCCAGGCGGAACGGAAAACCGAACGGAACGGAAAACCGAACGGAACGAACCCGGACGGAACGAACCCGAGCGCACCGCCCCCGCCACACCGCCCCGGCCACCCCACCCCACCCCGCCCCCCGAGCCCCGGGCCGAAGCACCGCCGGCACAGACCGCGGGGCGGCACGGTGACGTGACGTGACGTGCGCATCGTGGGCCCGCCCGGCGCCGCCCGGCAACGCCACGCCCGCGAGTGCGTCAGGTCCCCCGCTCCCCGCGCGGCAGAGCGAACGCGGCAACGGCCACCACCGCCGCCAGCACCAGCGCCAGCACCGCGAACGACTCGAAGAACGCGGCCAGTTGGGCACCCGCCCCGGCCCCCACGTTGAGCGTGAAACCGTACAGGGCGATCGCCGTCGTCTGCGCCGCCCCGGCCCGCGCCCCGACCGCCTGGATGAGCGCCGGCCCCAGCGTGGCGAACCCCGCCATGAACGCGAACAGGGCCGCCCCCAGCGCCAGCGCACCGTCCCCGGCCACCGCCGCCGCTGCCAGCGCCGCCGTGGTCAGCGCCAGGGCACCGCCCGCCCGCCGCGGCGCCGGGACCCGGGCCAGCACCGGCGCCAGCAGCACCGCCCCCACCAGCGCCGGCAACGCGCTCGCCCGCAACGCCAGCATGGCCGCCCCACCGCCCGCCACCTCGGCCGGACCGTACAACTGCACACCGGTGTAGAGGGCGGTCAGACTCCCCGCGCCGACCAGGATGACCAGATACAGCGGCACCAGCCGCGCCCCGAGCGCGGCCCGCAGCCCCGCCCCGCCGGCCGCCGCGGAGGGCGACGGCCCCTCGGGCAGCAGCACCCGCCACGACAGGGCCGCCCCCGCCGCCAGCAGCGGCACCGTCCCCCAGAACACCCACCGCCAGCCCAGCACCGACGCCACCACCTGCGCCTCCACCTGCCCGATCACCACGGTCGCCCCCATACAGGCGGACACCACCGTCAGCGCAAGCGAGACCCGGTGCGCGGCGATCCGGGCATGCAGATAGGCGTACGCCATGGGAATGAAGGCACCCGCGAACAGCCCCTGCACGGCGCGCAGCACCACCCCCGCCCCCAGCGACGCCACCAGCGGCAGCACCGCGGTCACCACCGTCATCGCCAGGACACTGCCGACCATGACGGCCCGCCGCCCCGCTCGCGCCGAGAGCGGGCCGCTGAGCAGCGAACCCACCGCGTGGGCGAAGGCGAACGCGGTGGTCGACGCCGCCGCCGCCCCGGCCGGCACACCCCAGGCCGCGCCCAGCTCGGGCATCAGGGGGATGGTGACGTACATCTGGCCGACCACCAGGACGCCCATCACGGACACGGTCGTGACGGTCGCCGCGAACGGTGCCGTACCGGGCGTCGCCGGGGGTGCCCCGGCGACCGAAGACTTTGCCATGCGCCGATCCTGTGAGGGCGCCCGCACCACCGGCAATCCCCGGCCCGGATATGCGTCAAGTCGCCCGCACACCACCAGATCTGACAGCACGTCAGAGCAAGGAGGGAATGCCGGAGCCCCCGCACCCGGCGGGGGAACGTCGGTGCGAGGGCCCGGCGCCCGGCACACCCCCATGGGAGGGGGGACGTGCCGGAGATACGGATCAGACCTGCGCGGTCTGCGGCTCGGCGGCGGCCTCGGCCGCCCCCGGACCCTGGGCGACGGCCCGGGGCCGCTGGGGCTTTTGCAGACCGAACGCGACCAGCGCCGTCACCGCGATCCCGGCCGCGGCCAGGAACACCGCCGTGCGCAGACCGTCGTTGGTCGCGGCCCGCAGCGCCTCGCCCTCCAGCCCGCCCAGCTTCGCGTTGGCCACCGCCACCAGCAGGGCCAGACCCACCGCACCGCCGATCTGCTGCGTCGTGGAGGCCGTGCCGGAGGCGATGCCCTGCTCCATCGGATCGACCCCGACCGTGGCCGCACCGAACATCAGCGTGTACCCCGCGCCCTGGCCCAGACCCAGCACCACCAGGCCGGGGACGAGCGAGAGGTAGGAACCGTCCGTCGACAGCGTCAGACCCGTGATCACCGTGCCGGCCAGACCCACCACCAAACTGGCGATCATGATGGCGCGCAGACCGTAGCGGGTGGCCAGCCGGCCCGCCGTCTGGGCGCCGACCGAGATGGCGACCATCGGGACCAGGAACGCCAGCCCCGTCTCCAGCGCGTTGTAGCCGTGCACGCCCTGGAAGTAGACCGTCAGGAAGTACAGCAGGGTGCCGAAGGTCGCCATGTAGAAGAAGGTGATCGCGGCGCCCGTGCTCAGGTTGCGGTTGCGGAACAGGCTCAGCGGCATCAGCGGGTCGCTGCTGCGCTTCTCGATGACGAAGAAGCAGGCCAGCAGGACGGCGCCGAGGACCAGCGCGCCGACGATCAGGCCGGAGCCCCAGCCCGACTCCGGGCCCTGGACCAGGGCGAAGACGACGGCCGTGGTGCCGATGGTGGCGGTCAGCGCACCGCCCAGGTCGAAGGCGCGGCGGGCCCCGCCCAGAGCGTCCCGCGCGATCAGCGGCACCGCGAACGCGATCGCCACGACGGCGAGCGGCACGTTGACGAAGAACACCGACTCCCAGCCGAACGCCTGGGTCAGGACACCGCCCAGCAGCGAACCGAGGATCATCCCCGACCCGCCGGCCGTCCCCCACACCGCGAACGCGCGGTTGCGCTCACGGCCCTCGGCGAACTTGGTGGACACCAGCGTCAGCGTCGCCGGGAAGAGGAACGCCCCGCCGATGCCCTGGACCGCGCGGGCGCTCACCAGCGTCGCCGGGTCCGTGGCCAGACCGCCCAGCAGCGAGGAGACCCCGTACAGGGACAGGCCCAGGATGAAGATACGGCGCGGCCCCCACAGGTCGCAGGCCCGGCCGCCCAGCAGCAGGAACCCGCCGAAGGCGACCGCGTAGGCGCTGACCACCCACTGCAGGTTCTGCGAGGTGAAGCCGAGACTGTCACCGATCTTGGGCAGCGCCACATAGACGATGTTGTAGTCGATGGAGATGATGAGCTGGGCGAACGCCAGCAGCGCCAGGAGGAGTCCAGGGCGCCGGCGCGGAGCCCGGACGGCGTCGCCTGTGGCCGTAGACGGCATGACTGTGCCTTTCGGTACGGGGTCGGATGAAGGGCGCGCGGGGGCGCCACCGCCAGGGCCGGGGGGCCCGGCGCGTGCAGGAGTGCGCTCGGTCGTCTTTTGGTTCACCCCGCGCGCTTCGGGCGGCGGGGCCCGGGGGGAAAGTCCGCTCTGCTCTGTTCGCGGTCCTGTCCCGCCGTGGGGTCAGGCCGGGCCGTGCTGGTCGAACCAGCGCCGTACGCGGCCGGGAGCCGCGGGGTCGGCCCGCCGCACCGCCTCCGCCAGGTCGGCGACGCTCCGGGCGGCGAGCCGGCGCCGCCAGTCGAGTTCCGCCTCCCTGAAGGAGCGTTCCACGGCGCAGCCGGTGCGGCGGCCGGCCCGCCCGGCCACCGCACCGGCCGGCCCGTCGAGGCGGATGCCCGTGCACCGGAAGCCCTGGGCCGCCCCGTCGATGGCCGTCACCACGTCCATCAGGCTGATCTCCTGCGGCTTTCTGCCCAGACGGAACCCGCCGCGCGGGCCGGAGCGGGACGAGACGATGCCGGCTCGTCCCAGAGCGTTCAACTGCTTGTTCAGATAAGCCGTGGGCAGGTCGTGGAAGGCGGCGAGCCGCGCCGCCGGCACCGGCCGGTCAGGCGAGACCCAGGACAGGTCGATACAGCAGTGCACCGCCCATTCCACGCCCTCTCTCAGCTTCATGTCCCGGACATTACGCATCGGGAATGTCCGCCGGCAGCTCCCGCCGCGTTTAATGTCAAGTCCCCCCACCCGCCCTCCCGCCACCCGTCAAGACCCCCGCACCCGCCGCGCCCTCCCCGTGCTCCACAGGGCTCGCGGATTCCCCGGATTCCCCGAGGTCCCCGAGGTCCCCGGATTCCCCGAGGTCCCCGGATTCCCCGAGGCCCGCGGATTTCCCGGGTTTCGTATTTCGCCGGGTTTCCTCGCCGGTCAGGACGGATTTCAGCTCGGCCTCCAGACGGCCGAGATCGGCCCGGTGACCGTGGGCGGCGATATGCCCGTCGGGCCGCACCAGCCAGTACCCCGCGCTGCGGCAGCCGGTGGCCAAGGCGCTCTCACCGCGCCGCAGCTCCACCGTGCGCACCAGCCCCCCGTAACCGGCGGCGACCCGCCCCGCCTCGCCGCGCCAGGCGGCCGAGGGCGGCGCCAGCACCAGCACCCACGCGTGCGGGTCGGCGCCGGGCCCGCCGATGCCGTGGGCGAGGGCGTGCCGCCGGGGGAAGACGGCCCCCTCCTTCAGCCCGCCCGGGATACGGCCCCGCACCCGGCAGCCGGCCGGCCCCGAGGGCCGCTGCGTCACGCGCCCGGCCGGGTAGGCGAGGCGCCGCCCGGCCATCACCGGCGTGTAGAACCGGGAGACCACGCCGGTGCGGTCCAGGAGCCGAAACGCCGTGTCCCGGGCGAGGACCGCGGCCCGGCTGCCGGCCACCCAGGCCCGGGTCTGCAGATCGGTGTCGCGCACGATCTGCCGGGTGGCCTCCGACCGCTCGGCGCCGTAGCCGGCCAGCAGCGCCGCAGGCGACTCGTTCCGGATGACCGCGGCCAGCTTCCAGCCCAGGTTCTGCGCGTCCTGCAGGCCGTTGTTCATGCCCTGCCCGCCGGCCGGACTGTGCACGTGCGCCGCGTCGCCGGCCAGGAAGACCCGCCCGACGCTGAAATCCGAGGCGTGCCGGGCGTGCACCCGGAAGACGGCCTGCCACACCGCCTCGGTCAGCCGCACCCCGCGCGGCCCGCGCTCACGGAGGATCTCCCGCATCAGCTCCAGGGAGACCTCGCCGCGCCCGCGCGGCATCACCGACAGGAAACGGAAGACGCCGCCGGGCATCGGCACCACCACCAGCGCCCCGCTGGGCGTCTGGTAGAACAGGCACTCGTCTGGGGGGAGTTCCCCCTCGATACGGGCGTCGACGAGGGCGAACGCCATCTCGTAGGTACTGCCCTGGAAGCCGATGCCGAGCTGGCCGCGCACCGCGCTGCCCGCCCCGTCGGCGCCCACGACGTACGGCGCGAAGATCCGTTCGAGACGTGCGCCGTCGTGTTCCACGACGGCGGTGACCCCCTCGCCGGCCCCCGGCCCGCCCCGGAAGTCCACGCCCTCCAGGGCCAGCAGCCGCACCCCGCGCTCCACCTTGCCGCCGAGCGCGGCCAGCCGCTCGGCGAGCAGCCGCTCGGTCACGTGCTGCGGCAGCACCCGGCAGGCGCTGTCCTCGTCCAGCGCGAAGGAGGCGAGCGGGGTGCGCTCGGAGAAGTAGCTGAGCCGGCTGATGCGCACCGACTCGGCCCGGACACCGTCACCGAGCCCGGCGTCCTCCAGGATGTCCAGGGCACGCGGCCACACCGACAGCGCCTTGGGCGTCGTCGAGGGCTGCGGGGCACGGTCGATCACCCGTACCCGTATGCCGCGGCGCATCAGCTCCACCGCGGTCAGCAGCCCGGAGGGACCGGCGCCCACCACGAGGACATCGAAACCGGCCGCCGTACGCGTCTTGTCACCCATCGCTCAGTCCGTCCGCACACCGGTGGTGACACCGCCGGCGGGCACCTCGGGCAGATGGTCCAGGCTGATCCCGAACAGTTCCTTGTACGCCGCCAGGGACTGCGCCTCGCCCTCCAGGGTGCTGCGGGAACGCTCCCGGCCCGCGACCCGGCTCAGGTGCGTGTTGCCCTTGAGCGTGACCAGGCCGTCGGGGGTGCGCACGGAACAGAACACGGCCTGCAGGAACGAGGAGTCGGGCGAGGTGCGGTACCACCACAGCGTCGGCGCGAAGTCCTCGACGCGCACCGGCCGTTCCGCGACCCGGTACAGGGGCCTGCCGCCCAGGTGGACGTCGACGGCGCCGTCGCCGGTGTCGTGCAACTGGTAGACGCCGTGCGGGTCGTGCTGCGGCTCGCGGGAGGCCAGGCGCAGCGGGAAGCGGCTGTTGCGGCCGAAGCCGACGTCGACCAGCCAGTCCTCGCCGCCGGCCTTCACCCGCAGCGCCAGGTGGCCCAGGAACGGGCCGAGCCCGTCGGGGCGGTGCACCCAGCCCGGCAGGATGTCGACCTCGTAGCCGAGCGAGGTGAGCAGGAACGACAGGGCGGGGTTGACCTCGTAGCAGCCGCCGCCGCGGTTCTTGTGGACGATCTTGTCCAGGACGCGTTCGTCCATGAAGACGTCCTCGCCGAGGTGGTAGCCGAGGTTCTCGAAGGGCACCGACAGCAGATGACGCTCCATCAGGTGGCGTAGTGCGGCCACGTCCGGCCGCTCGGGCCGGCTCGCTTCGATACGGCGCAGGTAGTCGTGGGTGATGCCGTCCAGCATGACCGTCTCCTTCAGACGTGCGGGGTGCGGTGTGAGGGGCGGGGCGCCTGCCAGCGCAGCAGGGACAGGCCCAGGGCCATGCCGCCGCCGAAACCGGCCAGCAGGACGAGGTCCCCGTCGCGCATCCGCCCCGAGCGGGCGGCATGGTCGAGGGTGACGGGGACCGAGGCGGCTCCGGTGTTGCCGAAATCCTCGTAGGTGACACGGGTCCGGCCGGCCGCGATGCCGAGCGTGGCCGACAGCTCCTCCAGCATCCGCCCGTTGGCCTGGTGGGGCACGAAGTGGTCGACGTCGCCGGGGCCGAAGCCCGCCTCCCGGACGAAGTCGCCGATGGCCGGGGCGACGGTGGCGGCGACGAAATCACGCACCCCGCGCCCGTTCATGGTGAAGTAGTGCCGGCCCGCGGCGAGGGTCTCGGCGCTGGCCGGCAGCCGGCTGCCGCCGGCCGCCACCTCGATCAGGTCGCGTTCGGCACCGAACCCGGCCAGCCGCCCCGCCAGCAGCCCCCGCCCGCCGCGGGCCGGACCCAGGACGACCGCGCCCGCCCCGTCACCGAAGAGGATCGCCGTGCGCCGGTCGGCGGGGTCGAGGATGCGGGAGTAGATGTCCGCGCCGATGACCAGCGCGTAGGAGGAACCGGAACCGGCCAGGATGTGTTCGGCGGCGTTCAGGGCGAACACGAAGCCGCTGCACACGGTGTTGACGTCGAAGGCGGCGGCACCGTGGCCCGCGCCGAGCAGGTCGGCGACCACGCTCGCGGTGGGGGGCTGCGGCTGGTCGGGCGTCGACGTCGCCACGACGATCAGCGACAGGTCGGCGGCGGTGACACCGGCGGACTCCATCGCGGCCCGGCCCGCCGCGGCGGCCAGGTCCGAGGTCGCCTCGTCGGCCTTGGCGCGGCGCCGGGCGCGTATCCCGGTCTTGCCCCGAATCCACTCGTCGCTGACCCCGGCCGCCGCCGCAACCTCGTCGTTGCCGACCACGTGGGAGGGCAGACAGGACCCCGTCCCCCGGATCGCGATACCGGCCGGAGCCCGGCCCGCCCCGGCCGTACCCGTGGTGATCATGTGTGTGACCCTTCGTTGGGAGTGCGGGCCTCTTCGCGAGCAGATGCTCCCGATCAGGCCCGGCCCGCGGCAAAGCACGGCCGGTGAACCCGTCAGGTCCCCGGGCAGTACGTCAGATGGCGGCCGGCCCGCACCGGGGCCGGCCGCCGGACGGCCTCAGGCGGCCAGCGGCACCGCGGCCAGCAGGCCGCCCACCAGCTCACCGGTGATGCCCACCCCGTTCTGGGTCAGCACCGACTCGGGATGGAACTGCAGCGACGCGAAGTGCGGCCCGCGCAGGGCGTGCACCTCGCCGCTGACCGGATCACGGGCCACCTCGACGACACCCACCCCGTCCGCCCGCACCGTGTCCCCGCCCGCCACGGCGGCGAACGTGTTGTAGAACCCCACCCGCTCCCGCCGGCCGAACAGGTCCACGTCACGCTGGACGCCCTGGTGGGGCACGGCCCTGCGCACCACCTCCAGACCGAGCCGCCGGCTGAGCACCTGATGGCTGAGACAGATCGCCACAAACGGCCGCCGCCCCGCCAGGAGCCGGCCCACCGCCCCGTCCAGATGGGCGATCTTGGGATGGCCCAGATCCCGCGGGTCACCGGGCCCCGGACCCATCACCACCAGATCGTGGCCGCCGGGATCGTAGGGCTCGTCGAACCGCGCGACCGTCACCTCAAGCCCCAGACACCGCAGTTGGTGCCCGATCATCGAGGTGAACGTGTCCTCCGCGTCCACCACCAGCACCCGCCGCCCCGCCCCGACGGCCGGCACACCGGACGGGGCCGCGGGCCCGGCACCGGCCAGCCAGAACCCGGCGATGGTGTCGTTGCGCCTCCGCAACGCCTGCCGCACCCGCGGATGCGCCGCGAACCGCGACGCCCCCTCACCCCCCAGCGCGGCCAGCAGCCCCGCCGCCTTGGCCCGGGTCTCGGCCGCCTCCGCACGCGGATCGGAATGACGCACCAGCGTCGCCCCCACCCCGATACCGGCCCGCCCCGCCCGGTCGATGTCCGCGGTGCGGATACAGATCGCCGAGTCCAGGAACGACCCGCCCCGCGCATCACGCCCCATCAGCGCCAGCACCCCGCTGTAGTAGCCGCGGCCCTCGCGCTCGTAGCGGCCGATGACCCGGCAGGCGCTCTCCAGCGGCGAACCCGTCACCGTCGGCGCGAACAGCGTCTCGCGCAGGACCCGCCGCGGATCACTGTCCGTACGCCCCTCGATGACGTACTCGGTGTGGGCCAGACGGGCCATCTCCTTGAGGAAGGGACCCCTCACCCGGCCGCCCCCCGGGCAGATCCGGGCCATCATCTTCAGCTCCTCGTCCACCACCATGTACAGCTCGTCGGCCTCCTTGCGGTCGGCCAGGAAATCCATCACCTCCGGCAGCGTCGGCCCGCTCTCCGGATAGCGGTAGGTGCCGCTGACCGGATTCATCACCGCCCTTCCGCCGTCCACGCTGATGTGCCGCTCCGGCGTCGCCCCCACCAGGGTCCGCTCCCCGGTGTGCACCAAAAACGTCCAGTACGCGCCCTTCTCACGCTCCATCAGCCGCCGGAAGAAGGTCAGCGCGGACCGCGGCGTGTAGTCGGTGATGTCCACGGTCAGGGTCCGCTTGATGACGAAGTTGGCGCCCTGGCCGGTGCCGATCTCGTCGGCGACGATCCGGCGCACCGTCTCGGCGTAGGCGTCGTCGTCCAGGTCGAAGCGGGCACCCGAGGTACGGATGGGCTCGTCGGGCAGCCGCTGCAGCACATCCGCCACCGCCGCCGTCTCCTGGGCGGTGATGCGCAGCGCCACCAGGGGCGTGCCGTCGTCGTGGCCGTCGAAACCGCGCTCGGCGATCTGCCGGTAGGGCACCAGGGCCAGCACGTCGTGCCGCGGCGCCCCGGGCACCGGCCCCGGCCCCGGCAGCGGTACGGCGTCCAGGACCGCGGGATGGGACACCTCACCGACGACGACGTCCAGCACCCCCGCACCCGTCGCCTCGGGCCGGTACAGCAGCGCGAACGGCGGGGGAGTGGGACCGAGGATCACATCGAGCAGGCCGCCCCCGCCGGGGGAGCCGGGCCGGGCGCCGGTCATGCGAAGACCTCCTTGGCGGTGGTGACGGCCGCGCAGCGCGCCGCCGCGTACTGGAGGGCCATCCGGTGGTGGTCCTCGCTGAAGTCGGCGACGGCGTCGGCGACCAGAAACGTCTCGATGTCGTGGCTGAACGCCTCCACGGCGCTGACCAGCACCCCGACGTGAGCGTAGATTCCGCACACGATCAACTGGTCACGCTGGTGGAACCGCATCCGGGCCAGCAGGTCGCTGTGGTGGAAGGCGCTGTAGCGCCACTTGGTCACCAGCCAGTCGCCCTCCCGGGGAGCCAGATCGCCGACCACCGCCCGGTCGGCGGGGGCCGTGCGCATGCCCGGACCCCAGAAGTCCTTCAGCAGACCCCGCTGATGGGTGTTCATGCCACCGGGCTGCGCCGTGTAGGCGACCGGGACACCGAGTTCCGCGCAGCGTTCGCGCAGCTCGGCCGCGTTGTGCACGAGCCGGCCGCGCAACGGCTCGGCGAACGGCTGAAGGAAGTAGCGCTGCATGTCGTGGACGAGGAGGACCGCGCGCTGCGGGTCGGGGACCCACGTCGCGGTGTTCGCGGGCAGTTCGGCCGCGGTGGGCAGGGGATACGACGCGATGGGGGCAAGACCGGCCATGACGGGCTGGGTGTCCTTTCACCTCGGATACGGGGAGGGGCAAAAGCGGCGGGCAGACGAAGCGGGACGCGGGCCGTGGGGCGGGCCGCGCCGGCACCTCACGCGCCGAGCGCGGCACCGCCGTCGACGGTCAGGGTGTGCAGGGTGACGTGCGAGGCCCGGTCGGACAGCAGGAACGCCACGGCCTGCGCCACATCCGCCGGCCGCGCCAGCTTGCCCAGCGGAATCCCCACCCGGAACGCCTCGGGACACCCCGCGAGCGTGGCCCGCGGCCCGGCCTCGTCCCGCCACATGGAACTGAGCATCGGCGTGTCGGTGGACCCGGGCGCGACGATGTTGCAGCGGATGCCGTACGGGGCCACCTCCAGGCCCAGGCTCTTGGTGAACATCTCCGCCGCCGCCTTGGACGCGGCATAGGCGGCCATCCCCGTCCGGGGCGTCGCCGCCGCGTTGGAGGCGACGGTGACCACCGCACCGCGCCGGCGCGGCACCATACGACAGGCCACCGCCCGCGACAGGTGGAAGACACCGGTCGCGTTGACGGCGAACGTACGGTTCCAGTCGTCGTCGCTGAACGACGTCGTCTCGCCCAGCCGCAGCACACCGGCGGCGTTGACGAGGTACTCGATGGGGCCAAGACGCCGCTCGATCTCCCCGACGACCGCCTCCACCGAGGAACTGTCGGTGACATCGGCCGGGAACGGGGCCACCGCCAGCCCGTCCGCGCCGAGCTTTTCCGCCACCTCGCCGAGCCGGCCGGCGTCGCGGTCGACCGCGGCCACCGCGACACCCTGCTCACCCAGCGCGCGGGCGACGGCCGCGCCGATACCGCCGGCGGCCCCGGTGACCAGGGCCAGTCTGTTCTCCATGTCGTGCCTCTCCTTCACATGCCCTGCGGGCAGAGGACTGTCATGTACGGGAACGGGCCGCTCACCGGCGCCAGGCCGACACCACGCGGACGGCCTGGTCGACGTTGAGACGCGGGTCGCAGAAGGTCTTGTAGGCGTCACCGACCAGATGGGCCTCACGCGCGTCCTCGACGCACTCCAGGACGGCGTCCGGCGTCGTCTCCAGGTGCAGCCCGCCCGCCGTGCCACCGTGCCGGACGACCGCGTGATGGAAGGCGACGACCTCGCGCACGGCATCCCGCACATAGCGGGTCTTGAACCCGCCCGGAGCGCCGACGGTGTTGGCGTGCAGCGGGTCGGTGAGCCAGACCACCGGATGCCCGGCCGCGCGCACCGCCTCGACCAGCGGGGGCAGCGCCTCGCCCACCGTCCCGGCACCCATCCGGGCGATGAGGGTCAGCCGCCCCGGCTCGCGCCGCGGGTCCAGCCGCCCGCACAGCTCCAGCAGCTCCGCGGGGGTGGTGCGCGGCCCGATCTTGCAGGAGACCGGGTTGACCACCCCGGCCAGCAGGGCGACATGCGCGCCGTCCGGCCGGCGCGTGCGCTCCCCGATCCACGGCCAGTGCGTGGACGACAGCAGCAGACCGTCGTCCTCGTGCCGCAGCAACGGCACCTCGTAGTCGAGCAGCAGCGCCTCGTGGCTGGTCCACACCGCCGGGTCGATGCGCTGGGGACCGGCGAGCCGGTGCCGGCCGAGATGGCGCATCGCCTCGTCGGCCGCCATGTACCCGGTCAGCAGCCGCAGCGGGTCGGGACGGCGGCTCTCGGCGGTGGGACCGGGATCGTTGACCATGTGCCCCCGGTAGACGGGCAGTTCGGCGCCACCGACCTGCTCGGTGGCGCGCGAGCGCGGCTTGGTGAACTGCCCGGCGATACGGCCCACGCGCAGCACGGGCTTGCCGGTGATCAGCCGCAGCGTCCCGGCGAGCACGTCCAGCACCGCCGCCTTGCGGGCGACGTGCGCGGCGGTGCACTCGTCGGGGTTCTCCGCGCAGTCCCCGGCCTGCACCACGAGCGCCTCACCGGCCGCCACCCGCGCCAGGTGGCCGCGCAGGGCACGCACGTCCTCCGTCCGCACCAGCGCCGGGCGGGCGGCCAGGTCCGAGCGGACCCGGCGCACCTGGTCCGCGTCGTCCCACTGCGGCTGCTGCGCGGCGGGCTTCAGCTCGATGTCGATCAGGGCGTCGGACAGGGAATCGGAGAGGAAATCGTCCATGGGTGTCTCCAGACACAGAAGGCGGCAGCGCGGTACGCGGCCGTCGGCGGAACGGACCTGACGGAAAGGAAGCGAAGAAAAAAAGGGGGAGGACGGTGCCGGGAGGGGCTGAGGAGGCCAGGGCGAAGACAGGGAGACAAGGGACGAGCGGGAACGAGCAGGGGCGAGCGGGGACGAGCAGGGAGGGGGCGGGGAGGAGCGGGGGACGCCGGGGCCGGGCCGGAGGAGGGCATGCCGGAGCAGGACAGGACAGGGCGGGGTGGGCACGGGGCACGGACGGCCCGGACGCCGCCGGAGGAGAGCGGGACCGGCGGAAACCCCCCGCCCGGCCCGGCCGACTCGGAGAGCCGGGCACCAGAACGCGTCGAACACACGGCAACCGGTGCCGGTCAGGGCCGCGGCGCCCAGTCCACCGCGTCCCAGAACGCCAGTTGGGCGAGTTTCGGGGTACGGGCCACCTCGACGACGCCGGGCCCGCCCAGCACGAGCGTGCTGGGCGCCTCGGGCGTGAACGGCGGCCAGCCACCGGTGTGGGGAGTGTGCGGCACGGACGTACGGGCGAAGGCGGCCACCACGTCGACGAAGACATCGGACAGCAGCCGCTCCACGGGCCCGTCACCGAAGACCCCGGCGAACTGCGGCAGCCGGTGCGTGCCGAACAGGAACGGCGAGGTCGCCTCGTGCGGGGTGCCGAAATGCGGCGCACGCACCGGGTGCGCGAACTCCATCGCGTACAGCGGGGCCTCGCCCACACGCGCGTGACGCTCCGCGAACCGGACGATCTGGTGCCGGAAGAACGCGTCGCCCCAGATCTCCGTCCACAGCGACAGCGGGTCCACGGGCAGCCCCGCCTCCCGGGCGGCATCCCGGTAGGCCGTCAGGCACGCCCCCGCGAGGCCGTCGCCCGCACCCGGCCGGCCCAGGTCCAGCACGTCCCGTACCGCCCGCCGCAACTCGCTCTCCCCCCGCGGGACGGGCAGGGGCCGCGGGGAGCCGGGGCCGGTGTAGAAGGAGCCCTCGGTACGGGTGTGCACGGACAGCACCGGAACCCGCGGCGTCGCCAGCAGATGGTCGGGGCCGGGCATGGTCCGCCCGTCCACGACCGGGCCGCGGTACCAGCGACCGCTGGCCACGATCCGCTCGCCGGGCTCCGGCGCGAACACCTCGTCCCAGGCCGCGGTGAGCGCGCCCGCCGCCACCCCGCGCAGCCCGGCGACCGTCGTGCCCAGCCGGCCGGCGACCGCCTCGTAGACCCTCCGGGAATCCTGCGGGGTCAGGGCGGTGGCGGGCGGGGTGACATGACTGGGGCTGATGGACACGATGCGCCGGACCACCCCCTCAAGCCCCGGCAGCAGGGCCAGTTGCCAGGCACTGGCCCCGCCCGCGGAGGTGCCGCACACGGTGATCTCACCCGGGTCCCCGCCGAAGGCCGCGGCGTTGGCACGCACCCAGCGCAGCAGCGCCTCCTGGTCCTGCAACCCCCAGTTGGCGAAGTGCCCGGTCTCCGGGTCGGCGAGATCCTCGTGCAGACCGAAACCGAGCGGACCGAGCCGGTAGTTGAAGGTGACGACGACGAGGTCGCCCCGCTCGGCCAGGCGGGCCCCGTCGTAGACGGGCATGCTGCCGGCCCCGGCCTGCCACCCCCCGCCGTGGATGTACACCAGCACGGGCCGCCTGCCCTCGGTACCGGGCGTCCACACATGCGCGTACAGCGAGTCCTCACTGCCGGGCGGCACCGGACGGCTGGGGATGACGGACTGGAAGGAGACGCCGGGCAAGCGCCGCGCCTCACGCACCCCGCGCCAGGGCACCGGCGGCCGGGGGGAGGCGAAACGCAGAGCGGCCAGCGGCGGCCGGGCGTAGGGCACGCCGCGGAAGACGGACACGCCCCCGGCCCGCTCGCCCGCCACCAGCCCGCCCGACGTCCGCACCACGACCCGCGACCCGGACCCGGACCGCGACCCGGACCGCGACCTGGACCGCGACCCGGACCGCGAACCGGACGCGGCGCGGGGGCGGGACGGGCCCGTGACGACGGCGGACGTACCCGGCGGCCCACCGGCTCTCTGCGGCTGGCTGGTCATGGCGCACTCCTCGGCACTCGGACGAGTTGGTGCGCCGATCGTGTGCCGCCGGTTCGGGGCTCTCCAAAGACCGCCCCGGCAATACGTCAGCTACCGGGCAGGGTCCGTCAGCTCGCCGGCCGCGCGCCCCGCCGAGCTGACGGACCGCCACGGAACCCGGCTGACAGGCCCCGGCCCGGTACGTACACTGCGCGCCGCCCGCAATCCGGCCGGCCGCCCGTCCCGGACCGGTCTACGGCCGCCTTCCCACCGCCGCCCACCCCGCTCCTGCGTCACCCCCGCACACACAGAACCCCGCCCGGCACCCCCGGCCACCACCCCCGCGCCCCCTCACGCCGACTCCCGCGCCGCCGCCGGCTCCGCCGTACCGGAGAGCACCGCGACCGCGTGGGCCGCCGAGGCGAGGGTGGCGTGCCGGTGCCAGCCGCTGAAGGAGCGGCCGGAGAAATCCCGGATGCCCACCTCCTCGGCGATCCCGGCGAAGTCCCGCTCCACCCGCTCGGCCAGCCGGCTCAGCCGCAACTGCCCGACGGGGTGCAACTCGCTCACATCGGTCAGCCACAGCTCGGCCGGCCAGCGCCCGCCGCTCTGCCCCACCCCCAGCAGCACCAGATCACGGCACCACGAGGGCCGCCGGGACGAGCGCCGGGGCAGCCGCACCCGGACCGCCGCCGTCAGATCCGCGTGCACGGTCCCCCCGCCCGGACCGGGCCGCCGCCGTATGACCGGCTGGCGCAGCGGACGGGCCATCAGCATCAACCGGTGCGCCGTCACCTCCGTGTCGCAGGCACTGCGCGGCAGCCCCGGATCGACCGCGGTCAGCCGCAGCCCCGCCCCGACCCGCAGCAGCAGCGGCGCCCCCGCCGCCTGCAACCGGCGCACCATGCCCGGCACATCACACTCGCGGGCGTCCATCACCGCCGGACGCACCGGCAGCCCCCAGTCCCGGGTGATCCGCAGATAAGCCTCCACCGCGCACTGGTCCAGCGCCTCCGGCAGCACGTTCTCCGGAATGGCCGCCTGCCGGCGCCGGCTCGCGTCCTCCAGCCAGGTCTCCGGCAGGTGCAGCCGCCAGTTGACCGGCACGCCGTGCTCCTCGGACACCGCCCACACGCCCACCGCCTGCTGGGCGTTCATCACCTGGCCGCGACTGGGGCAGAACCGGCGGTCGACACCGACCGAACTGTCACCGGCCTTCGGGATCACCATCGGCCGCAGCACATAGGCACGCGCCGGGGCACTCTCCTCCACATACCGGGCCAGGGCCCGCCGCACCGGCCGCCAGTCCCACGTGGAACCGCTGATGAAATGGTGCAGGCTCTGCTCCGCCGCCTCCCCGCCGAACAGGGACGAGATGTTCCGTATCGACTTGCGGCCCTCGACGCCGAGCAGCCCCTGCACGTACTCCGCTCCCCGGCGCCGCTGGTCGCTGCGCGGCAGGGACGCGAAGAGCACCGGCCCCAGTTCCTCCAGCACGCCCTGCCGGGACGACGCCTCAGGCGCCGGGCAGGGCGGCTCACGGTCCGTCAGGCGTCTGTGGTCCGCCGTGCGTATGCGCAGCCTGGTCTGCATCCCATCCCCCTCGCTCGATATGCCTCGCCAGCAGACTCGGAGCGGTCGTCCAAGGCAGGGCCAAGGCGCGGGAAACCCCCAGGCCGGCCCGGTACGACACCGCCCGCGCCCGGCGCCCGCCCCGGGCCGCGGAGACCCGGGGCGGCCCCGGACGGAGCCACCACCGGCGTGGACGGAGCCCGGCCCGGCGGGCCCGCCCGGCCCGGCCGCCCGAAACAGCCCGCCCGAGACAGCCCGCCCGGTACGGCAGGCCCGCCCCGGGCCCCGCCAACGCCGGCCGCCGGCCGCGCGCCGCGCGCCGCGTCCGGGTACGGCGTACCGCTCACCGGCGTCCCTCCGGCGCCGCCGGCTCCCGCACCGGGACCGCCCGCCCCGGCGGCCGGCCGGGCGTGCCGCCCCGCGGCGGCGGGGGCGATGCCGCCGGGGCCGGGCGGGGCCCGCCGCAGCGGCGGCAGGCCCCGCCCGGCGGGTCCAGCTCGATCTCCAGTCCGGCCGGCACCATCAGCCAGCGCGCCGGTAGCGCCTCGTACTCCTGCCGCATGCCGCCTCCTCCTGCGGGGGAGCACCGCACCGACACGGGCCCCGCGCGGCGGCCAGCCTCGCCCCGGGCGGTCCAGGCCGGGTGAAGCCTCCTCCAAGCCCCACCCCGGCCCACCGGGACCACCTGGCCGCCCCGGCCCGCCCAGCCCGGCGGGACCACCCGGCCCGCCCCTCCCGCCCGACCCGAACGGCCTGCACCTCCCGCACGGCCCGCCCGAACCACCCGCCCCACCCGCCCCGTTCACCCCGACGCGGTCAGTACCCCGGCCACCGAACGGCTTCCCAGATTCCCTCCGGCCCCCGGCAGGACACGCAGCTCCGCGTCGTCGGGCGAGGGCAGCGACATCCGGATCAGATCCGGCACCCGGAACAGGACGTCCGACGCCTCCACCGGACCGGACGGACCCGTCGCCTCGGCCCGGTCCACCATCACCACCACGTGGTGGTCCAGGAGCCGGCCCACCACGGACTGCACGCCCCAGGTGTCCCCGCCCAGCAGCCCCCGCGCCCCCGCGATACCGAAGGGCGCCGCCCCGGCCGCCGCCAGCAGCGCCAGCGCCCGCCGCAGCGCCCTGGGCAGCCGGGCCACCGCCCCGGCCGTCCGCGCCAGCACATCGCACGCCTCGTCGTGCAGCTCCGCCGCCAGATGCCCCTCGTCCACCAGCCCGCGGGCCAGATCCGGAAGCGTCCACATGGGACGGGCCGCGAACTTCTCGCCCACCGCGCGCAAGGAGAGCGGGAAGTCACCCATCAGCCGCGTCACCTCCCGCAGCATCTCCCCGCCCGGCGCCACGCGCTCGGCCCCGGCGACCCGGGTGAAGAAGACGGCCGCGTCCCCGGCCGACAACGGCCCCAGCGACAACGACCGCGCCCCCGGCAGCCCCGGCAGCCGGACCCGCGAGGTCACCAGCGCGAGACTGTGCCCGTCGGCCGGCAGCAACGGCAGCACCTGATCGGTGCCCGCGGCATCGTCCAGCAGCACCAGCAGCGCCCGCCCGGCACTGAACGACCGGAACATCCCCGCCAGTTCGTCGGTCTGACCGGGCAGGACGGCCGGATCGAACCCGCAGTCCCGCAGCAGCGCCCGCAGCACGGCCGGCCCCTGCCGCGGCCGGTCCTCGTCATCGTGCAGCCGCACGTGCAGCACCCCGTCCGGGAACCCGCCGGCCAACCGGTGCGCCCCGCGCACGGCCAGGGCGCTCTTGCCCACCCCGGCCGGCCCCAGCACCACCACGACACGGGGACCACCGCTCTCCTCGCCCGCGAGCACGGCCAGCCGCTCCAGCTCCGGCACCCGCCCGGTGAAGTCCGGCGTGTCCAGCGGCAGCCGCCCGCGCACCGCCCCCACCCCGCCCGCCCCGCCGGCAGCACCCTCCACCCCACCCACCGAGGACACCGAGGACACCGAGGACCCGTACGAAACGGACGGCACCGCCCCCGCACCCCCCGGCGCCGCCACGGCCTCCGCCACCGCCACCGGCGCGGGCGCCGGCCCCGACGGCAGCGCCTCACTCAGCACGTCCCGCTGCAACCTCTGCAACCGCTCCGACGGTTCGATGCCCAGCTCGTCGACGAGACGGCGCCGCAGCCGCGCGAACGCCTCCAACGCCACCGCACGCTGCCCCGACCGGTGCGCGGCGAGCATCAACTGCGCGGCGAACTCCTCGTTGAGCGGATGGTCCCCGGTGACCTGCCGCAACTCGCCCACCAGAGCACGGTGGCGCCCGAGCTGGAGATCGGCGGTGATCCGTGACTCCAGCGCGCCCAGCCGCGCATCGGCCATCTGCGCGATCTGCGCCGCGAGCAGCGGCCCGCTCTCCAGCCCCGCGAACGGCTCCCCCCGCCACAGCGCGAGCGCCTGCCGCAGCAGCGCCGCCGCACCGCGCGCGTCACCCTCGCCGAGCGCGGTCCGCGCCCGCGCCACCAGGTGCTCGAACTCCCACAGGTCCAGTTCGCCCGGCCGCAGCTCCAGCCGGTAACCCCCGGGCCCCGTACGGACCCGCTCGGACGGCGAACCGGGGCACCGCAGCGCCTTGCGGATCTGGTAGACGTACGTCTGGACGGTCTTGCGGGCCAGCCGCGGCGGCGCGAACTCCCACAGCTCCTCGATGAGGGCCGAGGTCGACACCAGACGGTTGGCGTTGAGCAGGAGCAGGGCCATCGCGCGCCGCGCCATGGGGGCGGTCGGGGTGCGGTCCTCTTCCCGCGAGCGGACCTCGAGGACGCCGAGCACCCCGATCCGCAGCGCGCCTTCGTCCGCCGCGGCGGGGGCGGTGTCGTTCATCGCGTCTTCCTTCCCGGCCGGTGCCGCGGTCACGTCGTCCACCTCGTCGACGACGCCCCCGGCACGGTGGCCATCACGGTTCATCTCCTGCCGCGCGGCGGGCCGTTGCGCCCACCGCCCCGGCACGGACGGCTGCCCCCGCACGGGGCCGGGCACGGACGGCCCCCGTACGGGCCGTTCCCGAAGCGGCGGCTCCCGGCCCGCGGCCCGCGCACCGGCCCGCGCACCGGCCCGCCGCCGGGACGGGAGGCTCCCGGGCGCCGTCATGCCCGCCCCCGTTTCCTGCGGTACTCGCGCGGCGTGATCCCGTAGCGGTCCCTGAACAGCCGGCTGAAGTGGGAGGCCCCGTACAGGCCGGCCCGTTCCCCGACGAGTGCGACCGGCAGGTGGTCCAGGGCGGGGTCGGCGAGTTCGGCACGGCAGCGGGCGAGCCGCTCGTCGCGGACCCAGCGGGCCGGGCTGATCCCGTGTTCCTGGAAGATCTTCTGGAGGTAGCGCAGCGAGATGTTGTGCGCGCGGGCGATGCTCACCGGGCTCAGTGCGGGTTCGGCCAGCCGCTCGCGGACGTGGGCCTGGATGTGCAGCATCAGCGCCTGCCGGGCGACCTGGGGGTCCTCGGCGACCTGCCGCATCCGTTCGGCGAAGAGCGCGGCGGTCAGTCCCGCGACGCTGCCCCCCAGGAGGTCGACGGCGGTCTCGACCTCCCTGCCGTGCCGGCCCAGTCCCCGCAGCAGCGAGGAGACCAGCGCGGCCAGTCCCTCGGTGCCGGGCCAGGGCCGGGCGGTGAGCGGTTCGGCCTCGGCGGCGGTCAGTCCGACCAGCCGGTGGCGGACCGTGACGTCGACCATGCGGAAGTTCTCCGGCATGACCACCTTGTAGGGCCGGGTGCTGTCGAAGCAGATCAGCTCGGGAGCCCGCACGCTGCCGTGCCGGCCGTCCTGGAAGACCCAGACGCCGCCGCTCAGCGGCCGGCACACCCGCAGGCAGCCGTCGGTGCGCGGGTCGATCTGCCGGCTGGGCCGCACCAGTTCCGTGGGCCCGCCGGTGACCAGCGAGACCCGTACCCCGCCGAACTGATGGGTCCTCACCGTCGCGTCGAGCGGCTCGTCGTGGCCCCTGACGATCTGCACCCCGCCGTGACCGGCGGGCAGGGCACCGGCCGCGGCGGCGGGCCGGTGTTCGCGCTTCGGTTCGTCGAGGCGTGGCACCGCGTCAACCTCCGTCCGTCCGTGCACCGAGGGAAGGACGGAGCGCGTCGTCGTGCGGGTGCCCCGTCACCCACCCCCATCAAAACATACCTGCATGCTGGTATCCGACTCTTATCGGAGCCTTCGATGAGTCACGGCCGCATCCCCGCGCGGCACCCCGCCCCCGCGCGGGGCCGCGCCATAACGCGCCGGTACGGGCCAGGCGTTAGTGGTCCGCGCACGGCTTCCCCCGTACGGTCATGTCCATGGCGAGAGGCCGGTGGGTCGTCTCCCGGTCTGCGTCACGGCCGCGGCCCACGAGGCCGGGGCCGCCCCATTCCGCCCACGTCCGACCGACGTGCCTTCCGGATCGAGGAACCTTGCGCACACCACGGCTCGTGCCCGCTCTCGTGGCGGCAGTGATATCCGTACTCGCCCTGTTCACCCCGGCCGCGCTGGCGGCGCCGGTGCCTCCCGGCGGCCTCGGTCCGCAGCCCATCATCGGCGGGGGCAACGCCTCCAGCGGCCCGTGGGCGGCCCGGCTGTACTCGAACGGCCAGGAGACCTGCTCGGCGACGATCATCGCCCCGACCTGGATTCTCACCGCCAGACACTGTGTCAGCGGCGGCGGGCTGTCCTTCCGTATCGGCAGCCTGGACCAGTACGGCGGCGGCACCCTCGCCAACGGCGTCCAGACCTACACCCACGGCGCGGACCTGGCCCTCGTCCGCCTCGACCGTTCCGTGCCGGGGACCTACGCGAGCCTGGGCCTGCCGGGCACCGTACGGGTGGGCCAGAGCGTGCAGGTCTACGGCTGGGGCGCCACCTCCCGGTGCGGCTCCGAGATCAACTGCCAGTCCCGCTACCTGAAGGTCGCCGACGTCACGGTCACCAGCGGCTGTTCGGACGCCTACGGCGGCTCCGCGATCTGCGCCTACCGGGGCAACGGCATCACCGCCGGCGGCGACTCCGGCGGCCCGATGATGGCCAACGGCGTCCAGGTCGGCGTCGCTTCCACCAGCGACCGCCAGACGACCACCGCCTACACCAACGTGACCGCCTACCGGTCCTGGATACAGTCCGTCGCCGGCGTCTGACCCCCACCCCCGCCCCCGCCCGTGCCCCTGCCCGCGTCTGCGCCCGGTGTCCCGGGGCCCTCACCGACCACGGCGAGGGCCCCGCACCCGTTGACGGCCGCCCGCCGCCCACGTTCCCTCCGGGCCGTGCCGGGCCGTCGGTGGGTCTAGGAGCCGGTGTGCCGTGGGTGGATGGTGAGGGTGCCGGTGTCGGCGTCGAGGGTGAGCCAGTCGCCGGTGGTGATGTGGGCGAGGGGGTCGTGGGTGGGCTCGGTGAGGGTGGGGACGCGGGTGAGGAGGGCGCCGAGGGCGGCTTTGGTGGTGAGGTTGGTGATGACCATGGCGAGGGGGGCGGTGTGGTGGAGGCGGGTGGCCTGGAAGTGGCCGGCCCAGCCGGAGGAGCCCTTCGCGCCGGGGAAGACGAGGATCTTGCCGGTGAAGCAGACGCCGCTGAGGGGGTGGCGGCGTTCGGTGATGGTGCCGGTGGCGGCGTCGATGCCGCCCCAGCCGCTGATGGTGGCGGGGGAGACGAGGGCCTGGCCGTGGACGCGGCCGGGGACGATGCCGCGGCCGTGGATGACCAGGCGCGGGGGGTGGGGTGTGGGGGTCATGGGGTGTCCGCGGGGGGTGTGAGGTGGCCGGTCCAGCGGCCGGTGAGGGCGGCGTCGACGCACTCCTCGGTGGTGCCGTACCAGGCTTCGATGCCGAGGATGGCGGGGAGGTAGTGGGCTTGTTTGGCGGAGTCGGTGGCGAAGACGCGGGTGCCGGCGGGGGCGGTGCGGGACATGGCGGGGCAGGAGTCGGTCAGGAGGCGTCCGCCGGCGCGTTCGATGGTGGCGGTCCAGCCGTTGCGGTCGGCGACGGTGCGCAGGGCCAGGGGGGTCATGATCCACAGTTCGGTGTGGGGGGAGAGGGTGCGGTCTTCCAGGAGGTGGGCGATCCGGCCGATCTGGTCGAGGGAGGCGTGGGGGCAGCCCAGGAGGACGAAGTCGACGTCGGTGCTGGTGCCGAGGGAGTTGAGCTGTTCGTGGACGGCGCGGCGTTCCTCGGGTCCGTAGCGCAGGGGCGGGGGCGGGGGTGTGGTGCCGAACGCGGCCTGGAGGGTGGGGGCGTCGGGGGTGCGGCCGGGGATGTGGTACATCTCCACGCCGCCTGAGGTGGCGGCGGCGGCGCCGAAGTGTTTGAGGTCGGCGAGGCCGGCGGGGTGGAGGCTGCCGGTGATGACGGGGCGGGCTTCCTGGACGGCGTCGCCGGTGAAGTAGCCGAGCATGCCCCATTCGTGGAAGCTGTCGATGGGGACGGTGGCCTCGATGTGGTGGGTGCCGTAGCGGTTTTCGGTGTGGTGGTTGCCCCAGCAGGGGATGCGGCCGGTGAGGGAGGCCGATCCGGTGGAGGCGCCGCCTTCGCAGTTGGTGCGGGCGCCCAGGACGGAGTTGGCGTAGACGACGGCGGAGGATTCCATCCAGGCGATGTGTTCGCCGTAGGCGGGGACGTTGCCGGCCTGGTAGGGGGTGCAGGTGGCGAGGATGTTGACGCCCTTGGCGCTGTAGAAGGACTCGGCGTCGGCCTGGAGGCGGATGTTCTCCTCGGGGTAGGGCATGATGCCGAGCGCGTCGTCGCCGAAGCCGTGCTGGAGCTGGCAGGTGGGGACCTTCATGCGGGGGACGTCGACGGTGGTGTCGCTGTCGAGGCTGAGGACGGAGAAGGCCCTGGCCCAGCCGCCTTCGCGGACGAGGCGGGCTTTGGCGGGGGAGGGCTGGGTGTTGGTGCCGGCGACGTTGCGGGTGTCGCAGAACTCCTCGGCGCCGAGGGCGTCGGCGTAGCGGATGAGCAGGTCCATGGCGGCGGCGACGGCGTCGCCGTCGCGGCCGTCGCGCATGGCCTTGTCTTCGTCGGTCAGGGCGACCATTCGGTGGTTCTCCTCACTGCTGTCGCGCTGGGGCCTGTGCCGTGGACGGCGTCGCGCGCGGACGGTGTGTCCCGGCCCGCCCGGGTGGGGTGTGTGCCGGGCCGCGTGGGTCCGCGGCGCGCATCCGGAAGAACGGCCCCTAGTCGTCGGTGTTCTCGCGGACGCGGTCGTTCAGGGCGGTGAGGTCGACGTGGTGGACGCTGGGTCCGTCGAGGGTGAGGTCGAGGGCGTGGGCGGCGGCGCTGCCCATGGCGGAGCAGGGGCCCATCACGCGGACGCTGGAGAGGGCGGCGGCGTCGCCGTCGACGCAGCGGCCGGCGGCGACGAGGTTGTGGGCGTGGGGGGAGAGCATGCTGCGCAGGGGGATGTGGTGGACGTGGTCGGGGCCGAAGGTCTCCCAGACGTAGCCTTCGACGCGGTCGTGGAGTTCGACGGGCCATGAGGTGCGGGCGATGGTGTCCTCGAAGCGGGTCTGGTCGCGGACCTCGTCGAGGGTGAGCTGGTGGACGGCGGCGAGCCAGCGGGTCTGGCGGCGGCCGGGGAATCCGTAGGCGCGGACGCGGGCGTTCTTGAACGCGGCGGGGAACTCGCGGCGCAGGAAGGAGACGACGCGGTCGGCCTGGGCGCGGCCCTGGAGCTGGGCGGTGGTGGCCTCGACGGGGGTCAGGGGCGCTTCGACGTGGGTCATGTTCATCACGGCGGTGTTGCGGCCGGGGAAGAAGAAGGCGAGTCCGTCGCGGCGGACGAGACCGTACTGGGATGCCTTCTCGTCGACGCGGGCGACGAGTTCGGCGGGTTCGGGGCGGGCGGTCTCGTCCAGGCCCTCCAGGCGTATCTGCTGGGAGCCCCAGACGGTGCGGTCGGGGACGCGGCAGGGCAGGCCCGCCTCCCAGGCGAGGGCGGCGTCGCCGGTGGCGTCGACGACGCCGCGGGCGGTGACGGCGACGGGGCCGTAGCGGGTGGCGAGGTCGACGCGTTCGATGACGCCGCCGTCGAGGGCGACGCCGTTGACGCTGGCGCCGAGGACGGTGCGGATGCCGAGGGCCTCGACGGTGTTCTCGAACCAGCGGCCCAGGGCGACTTCGTCGTAGGTGACGGTCTGGGTGTGGGTGCGGTTGTAGTGGATGTCGCCGGTCTTCTCCAGGGCGGGGAAGATCTCGTCGAAGATGCCGTGGGTGAGCTGGCGGTAGTCGGGGGCGTTGCCGTAGACGCCGCAGAACAGGCCGATCATGGAGTTGACGCACTGGCCGCCGAGGACGGGCAGGGCGTCGACGAGGACGACGTCGCGGCCCAGGCGGCGGGCCTGGATGGCGGCCGAGAGGCCGGCGATGCCGGCGCCGACGACGAGGATGTCGGCATCGAGGCGTTCGGTGGGGGTGTCCTGGGGCTTGGTGACCGTGTGGACGACGAGGTCGGTCAGGGCGTGGGGCATGGTGGTGGTCTCTTCCAGCAGGGTGGTGGGTCAGTCGGCGGCGGTCCGGCGCAGCGTCGCGCCGCGGTCGAGTGGTTCGACCGCGCCGCTGTAGACGCCGAGCCAGGAGCCGGGGCGGGCCGGCCAGGTCTGCGGCGGGCGGGTCTGGGCCCAGGTGCGCAGGCGGTGGTCGCGTTCGCTGTCGTCGATGAGGAGGTCGGCGCTGCGGCGGGCGACGTCGATGGCGATGAGGTCGCCGTCGCGGACGATGCCGAGCGGTCCGGGTACGGCGCCTTCGGGGGAGATCTCGCCGACGACGATGCCCTTGTTGACGAGGCCGGAGAGCTGCCCGTCGGTGACGAAGGCGACCTGTTCGCTCAGTCCGGCGGCGTGCAGGGCGAAGACGACGCTGGAGGCCATGCCCATGCCGGGGGTGCCGGTGACGCCGAGTCCGCGCAGGACCAGGACCTCGCCGGGCCGGACCTCGCCGCGTTCGATGGCCTCGGTGGCCTGGGGCGCGGACTCGTGGACACGGGCCGGGCCGGTGAAGGTGCGGGCCCGGTCCTCGGTCACCGACAGTTTCACGATGCCGGAGTCGGGGCAGAGGCTGCCGCGCATGACGACGATGGTGGACTGGGCGCGCAGCGGCTCGGCGTGGATGACGGCGTCGTCGACGGGGGCCTGGTCGAGGGCGTCGCCCAGCAGGGCGCCGGTGACGGTGAGGGCGGTGCGGTCGATCCTGTCGCCGAGCCGGCGGAGCACGGCGCGGGTGCCGCCGGCGGCGTCGAACGCGTCGATGGTGGTGGGGCCGTTGGGCTGGATGGCGGTGATCGGCCCGCTGTCGTGTCCGATCTCCTCGAAGAGGCGGTGGACATCGATGTCGTGCGGGGTCTCGGCGGCGATGGCCTCCAGGTGCTTGACCGCGTTGAGGGAGCCGCTGACCGCGATGACGGCGGTGACCGCGTTGCGGAAGGCGGCCGGGGTCATCACCCGGCTCGGCCGCAGGTCCGCCGCGATGGCGGCGATGACGGCCGGGCCCGCGGCCTCGGCCGCCTGCCACATGGTGTCGCTGTTGGCCCGGGTGGGGGTGGTGCCGGGGCCGGTCATGCCGAGGGCCTCGGCGACGATGTGCATGGTGTTGGCGGTGCCCATGCCCTGGCAGACGCCGGGGCCGGTGATGGCCCGGTCGGACATCTGGCACAGGTCGTCGAAGGTGATGGCGCCGGCGGCGAGTCTGCCCGCGTCGACGAAGACTTCCTCGATGTCCACGCGGCGGCCGTCGTCCAGGGTCCCGCAGCTCTGGTAGCCGCAGGCGACGATCACGGTGGGCACGTCGGTGCGGGCGGCGGCCATGAGCTGGCCGGGAGTGGTCTTGTCGCACGAGGCCAGGCAGATCATCCCGTCGAGCATGGCGCCCTCGACGACGGCCTCGATGTCGTAGGAGACCAGATCGCGGCCGGAGAGCACATAGCCGCCGCCGCGTCCGGCGGCCATCACGAAGTCGGTCGGCGCGACGGTGCGGATCTCGAACCCCAGCCCGCCGGCCGCGTACACCGAGGCCCGGACGGTCTCGGCGATCGCGTCCAGGTGGGCGAAGCACGGGGCCAGCCCGGAGGAGGAGTTGACGATGGCGATCTTGGGCCGGCGGATCTCCTCGTCGTCGTACCCCAGCGCCTTCCACTGCGTACGCGTCGTCGCCCAGCGGGAGGACCCGATCGGATGGTTGCTCCGCGGCTCGGTGGACAATTCGCTCACTCTTCCTCGTTCTCGGCGGCTCGGTGGCCAAGGCCGCCCCGGGGCGGGGCGGTGGGCCCGGTCCGCCGTGTGCCACGGCGGCGGCCGGACCGGCCGTGGGCCCGGATCTGGTGCGTGTGCCGTGTCCTCGTCGACGACGGCCGGTGTGCTCGGCGGGGGCCGGCGGTCCCGGGGCCCGGTGTGGGGCGGGCGGCCGGTGCCGGCGGGTCAGGGGGCGGGGCGGTCCTCGGTCTTGGGGCGGGGGATGGCGGTGGCGGCGGCGGACAGGGCCTCGCGGAACCACTGGTGGGCGGGGTCGTCGTCGAACCGCTCGTGCCACCACAGGTGTTCCTCGATGGTGCGGTGTTCGCAGGGGACGGGGAGGATACGGACGGGCAGGCCCTGGGCGAGGTGGTGCTCGGCCAGCCGGCGCTGGACGAGGGCGATGCGGTCGGTGCCCGCCACCAGCAGGGGGACCAGGACGTAGCTCTCGACGCGGACGGCGACGTGGGGCCGGATGCCGATCCGGTCCAGGAAGCGGGTGGCGGGGGCGTCGGAGACCGAGGCGCCGCCGCGGTGGTAGGGCAGGACCCAGGAGCGGGCGGCGAGGTCCTCGCGGCCGGGCCGGTCGGGGATGTCGGTGCCGGCGTCGACGAGGCAGACCCATTCGTCGGTGAACAGGGGCCGGGAACGGACCTCGGAGACCTGGAGCTGGCGGACGGGGGGCGCGATGACGGCGTCCATGACCTTCACCGACCGGCTGACGTGGGTGGTCATCGTCTCCCGGACGGTGGTCAGGTGCAGGCGGGCCCGGGGCGTCTGCGCGGCCAGACGCCGGGCGAGGGGGTTGCCGATGACGAAGGCGGCGTAGTCCGCGACCAGGACGCTGAATTCACGTTCGGTGGAGAGCGGGTCGAAACCGCTGGTGGTGGCGAAGAGCTGTTCCAGGGCGATGTGGACCGGTTCGACCTGGGCGGCGAGCTGGGTGCCCAGCAGGGTCAGCTCGTAGCCGTCCAGGGTGCGGGTGAGCAGGTCGTCGCCGAAGTGCCGGCGCAGCCTTTTCAGTGCCGCGCTGGCCGCGGGCTGGGTCACGCCGATCCGCTGCGCGGCCCGCGTCACATTGCGTTCGGCGAGCAGTTCGCGGAGGAAGACGACGAGGTTGAGGTCGAGGTCGGCCAGCGGCGACATGGCGGTGCGTGCTCCCGGGATCGGCTCAGCGGCCGTACGCGAGTCCGCCATGGGCGCCTTGTGCCCAGCCGCGACGGGCCGGAGAGGCCCGCTTCGGCGGATGTTATCCCTGGTGCGGATGGTTTCCGCGGTGTTGTGAGGTCCGTCCCGTCCGGCCGCCATCACAGACTCCCGTCGAACGAGATCGTCTTGGTCTGGGTGTATTCCTCCACCGCGTCGAGGCCGAGGGTGCGGCCGAAGCCGGAGTTCTTGTAGCCGCCGAAGGGGGCTCCGATGACGCCGGCGGAGCCGACGGTGTTGACGTGGACGTGGCCGGCCTGGACCGCCCGGCTCACCCGCACCGCGCGCCCCACGTCCCGCGTCCACACGGAGGCGGCGAGCCCGTAGGGGGTGTCGTTGGCGACGTCGACGGCCTCGCTCTCGCCGTCGACGGGGATGACCGCGAGGACGGGCCCGAAGATCTCCTCCTGGGCGATGCGCATGGCGGGGTCGACGTGGTCGAAGAGGGTGGGCCGCACGAAGTGCCCGCCGGCCGGGACACCGTCGGGCCGGCCGGCGCCCCCGGTGACCAGGCGGGCGCCCTCCTCGACACCGGCCTCGATGTAGCCGCGCACCCGCTCCAGTTGGCGGGCGCTGATGAGGGGCCCCATGTCGGCGGCCTGGTCCCAGGTGCCGATACGGATCTGCTCGAAGGCCCGGGTGAGGCGTTCGACCAGCTCGGCGTGGACCGCCCGCTCGACGACGACGCGGGAGCCGGCGACACAGATCTGGCCGGTGTTGAAGGTGATGCTCTTGACCAGATGCGGCAGAGCCGCCTCCAGGTCGGCGTCGGCGAAGACGACCTGGGGCGTCTTGCCGCCCAGTTCGAGATGGAGGGGGGTGATGTTGCGCGCGCAGGCGGCCATCACCGACCGCCCGGTCTGCGGGGAGCCGGTGAAGCTCATCCGCCCGATGCCCGCGTGGCCGGCGAGCGCCGCCCCGGCCTCCGCCCCGTACCCGGTGACGACGTTGACGACACCGGGCGGTATCCCGGCCTCCAGGGCGAGCCGGGCCAGCAGCAGCGGGGCCAGCGGCGCCTCCTCGGACGGCTTGACGACGATCGTGTTGCCGGCGCCGATCGCGGGCGCCACGTCGTTGACGAACGCCGAGGCGGGCGCGTTCCACGGGATGATCGAGCCGACCACCCCGTAGGGCTCGCGGACGGTCAGCGCGAGCGTCGTCTGCGACCGGGTGGGCAGCGACCGCCCGTGCACCTTGTCGACGAGCCCGGCGAAGTACCGGATGGACGCGCCCAGCGCGGGCGGCGCCCCGGCCGGGCGGCCCACGTCGAGGCGTTCGAGCGCGTCCACGTCGGCCCCCCGCGCCTCGACCAGGTCGGCCCAGGCACGCAGGAGGTCGGCGCGGGTGGCCGGGCTCAGCCCGCGCCAGGAGGCCAGGGCGTCCGCGGCGGCGCCGACGGCCACATCGACGTCGCCGGCCCGGCCCCGGGCGACGGCGGCCAGCACCCCGCCCGAGGCCGGGTCACGGACCTCGATGGTGTCCCGGCCGGCCGCCGGCCGCCAGGTCCCGCCGGCCAGGAGGGTGCCCCGGGTCAGGGCGTCGGCCAGGATGTCGCCCGCGGCGATGCGCTCCAGCATGTCGTCGTGCTCCTTTCCCCTCCGGTCGGCACTCCGGCGAGGTCGCTGCGTCGGTTCGGGTGGATGAATACCGCGGATACCGCGGATAGACCGCGGATACGGCGGGTGCTGCCGGGTCTGCGTCGTCAGCCGACGGTGACGTCGTCGAGGATGAGGTGGTTGACCGGGTTGACCCGGAAGCCCTTGACGTGGTCGGCCATGGCGAACCGGTTGATCTGGGTGTAGATCCCGGTCGTCCACGACGCCTCCAGCAGCGCCCGGTTGAACTGGTCGTTGGCCGCCTTCTGCTGGTCGTCGGTGATGGCCTGCTGCACCGCGGTCAGCGCCTTTTGGTAGTTCTCCGGGACGCCCTTGCCGAACCACCAGTAGTTGCCCTCACCGCCGCTGAAGCCGCGGTTGGTGGCCAGACTGGCCGGGCTGCGGAACGGGTTGACGGTGATGAACATCGCCGTCTGCACCTTGCCGGCCCGCAACTGGGTGGCGAAGTTGGCGCTGTCGACGTTCTGCAGCCTGAGGTCGAACCCGGCCGCGGCCAGGTCGGCCTGCACGATGGTCAGCCCCTGGGAGACACCGGGGGAGGGCTGCACGACCGCGGTCGCGCTCTTGGTGGAACACGAGGCGGCGATACCGGACTTGGCCGCCGCCGCGTCGAAGCCGACCTCGTCCATCAGCGACGCGTCGTACGCCGGCGAGGACGGCGGGAACGGGCCGGGGACCGTGGTGCCGGTCTTGCCCTGGACCGCCTGGAGGATCTTGTCGCGGTCGACGGCACGCATGACCGCGCGGCGGCAGTCGGCGTCGTCGAAGGGCGCCTTGGTCGGGTTGAGGTAGAAGAGCATGGTGGCGGCCGACTCGGAGCCGTCGATGAGCTGGTAACGGCCCTTGAGCTGCTGGTCGTAGCGCAGCTCCTGGAAGGCGGTGCCGTCCACGTCACCGGACTGCAAGGCGGCCACCAGGCTGTCCTGGTCGTTGAAGAACTGGTAGACGACCTTCTTCACGCTCACCTTGGCGGCGTCGTAGTAGTCCGGGTTCGCCTTGAGGACCATCCGGTCGCCGGGCTGGTAGGAGTCGAGCAGGTAGGGGCCCGAGCCGGCCGGCTGCGTCTTGAGCTTCTCCGGGTCGTTGCCGCCGGACTTCACGACCGGGAAGTAGAACATCCAGTCCAGGACCCGGTCCTCGCCGGTGGGCTCCTTGAAGGTGACCTTGACCGAGTGGTCGTCGACGGCCTGCGCGGAGTCGATGAACGAGGAGACCCCGCCCACCGTCAGCGCCGTCTTGGGATCGGTCGCCCGCTTGACGCCCTCGACCACGTCCGCCGCGGTCAGGGGAGTCTTGTCCCCGAACGTCGTCTCGCGCAGGGTGATGGTGACCGATCTTCGGTCCGGCGCCATCGTCCACTCGGTGGCCACGTCCGGCTTCGGCGTCAGGTCCTTGTCGTACTCGATCAGGTTCGAGTAGAGCGTGCCGGCGATGATGTTGTTCTCCGGCGCCCCGTTGTACGGGTCGAAGTCCGCGAACTGCATGCCGACACCGAGGGTGAGGGTGCTCCGACCGCCGCCGGCGGAATCCCCGCCGGAGCCGCCGGAGCCGCCGCAGGCACTGAGGCCCGTGGCCAGGGCGACCACGGCCGAGACGGCCGTCAGCGCCCGGACGGGACGACGGCCCCGGCCGCCCGGAACGCCGCGCCCGGTCCCGGAACGGAAAACAGTGGAAGTGCTGGAAGTGCTGGAAGTGCTGGGAGTGCTGGGAGTGCTGACCATGGTGCTGTGACTCCGATCTCTCTGAACTCGCGCCCGTCCCCGTGACCCGGGGAAACAGGGTGCGTAGTGCCGGGCCGGCACCCCCGCACGGGCGGGGGACCGGCAACTGCGGTGGTGGAGCGGTGAAGCAGCCGAACGGTGAAGCAGGAGGGCCAGGAGGGCCAGGAGGAACAGGGGGAAACAGGGGAGGTGCCAGGGAACAGGGCCCGCGAAGCGGGCGGGTTCAGCGGAGCCGGATACGGGGGTCCAGGACGGCGTAGAGCAGGTCCACCACCAGGCTCAGCAGCAGGAACACCACCGTGATGAACATGATCGAGCCCTGGAGCGAGGCGTAGTCGCGGCCGTTGACCGAGGTGAACATCAGCTTGCCCACGCCGGGATAGTTGAACAGGACCTCCATGACGACGGCTCCGCCGATCAGGGAACCCAGTTGCAGCGCCCCCACCGTCAGCGACGGCAGCATCGAGTTGCGCGCCGCGTGCCGCACCACCACCCGGACCTCGGAGGCCCCCTTGGACCGCGCGGTGCGCACGTAGTCGCTCTGCATGGCCTCCGCCAGCGACGACGCCACGAACCGCGCCAGGACACCGCCGGAGTAGACACCGAGCGCGAGCGCCGGAAGGAGACTGTTCTGCAGCGCCCCGGCCGGATCGTCGAAGAAGGCGACGTAACGGGAGGAGGCCGGCATCAGCTTCCAGCGGACGCTGAACAGCAGGATCAGCAGCAGCCCGAGCCAGAACGGCGGGGTCGCCAGGCTCAGCGACAGGTACCCCTTGACCAGCCGCCCCGGCCAACTGCGCGGAGCCAGCGCCACCACCGTGCCCAGCGGCACCGCGACCAGCACCACCACGATCATCGCCAGCACGGCGAGCTGCACCGTGGCCGGGATCGCCGTCGCCAGCAGGGACGTCACCGAGTGCCCCGAGGTGATCGAGGTCCCCATGTCCCCCCTCACCACGTGCCCCAGCCAGGTGGCGAACTGCTCCCACACCGGACGGTCCAGCCCCAGACGCTGCCGGATCGCCTCGATCTCCTGATCGCTGGCGTTCACACCGCCCAGCACCGCCGCCGGGTCACCGGGCAGGGCGTAGACGAGCGCCCACACCGCCAGGGCGGCCATGACCACCACCGGGACGAGCTGCGCCAGCCGGCGCAGGACGAAGCCGATCACCTGCGGCCCCCTCTCCCCGCACCGGAGTGCTCCACACCGAGCGCGATACGCACCCGTGCGCCGAGCCGGTCCAGGCAGAGCACGGTGACGATCAGCGCGATGCCGGGAGCGACGCCGTACCAGGGGTTCTGGTACAGGTAGGACTTCGCGGTCTGCATCATGGCGCCCCAGGAGGGTGTGGGGGGCTCGGGTCCGAGCCCCAGGAAGCCGAGGGCGGCGGAGACGACGACCGCGACCGCCGCGGTGATCACGAACTGCACGACGATGGGGCCCAGCACGTTCGGCAGGACCGTCCGCGCCATCGTGTCCGGACTGCGCGCGCCCATCGCCCGGGAGGCGACCACGAAGTCCTGTTCCCGCAGGGCCAGTACGCCGGCCCGGGTCACCCGGGCGAAGACCGGGACGAAGGCGACCCCGATGGCGATGACCAGGTTGAGCCCGGAGTTGCCGAGCACGGCGATGATGACGAGCGCGAGGACCACCTCGGGAAGGGCGAGCAGCACGTCCAGCACCCGCATCGCCACCGCGTCCGCGGGCCCGCGGAAATACCCGGCCACCAGCCCGATCACCACCCCGGCCACCATCGCGAACAGCGCCGCGCCGAAGGCCACCTGGAGACTGGACCGGGCCCCGACCAGGACGCGTACGGCATTGTCCCGGCCGAACTCGTCGGTGCCGAACCAGTGCGAGGCACTCGGCCCCTGGAGCACCGCGGAACTCTGCCGGGCGTAGTCCAGGTCCGCCACCAGCGGCAGGACGTACGAGCCGGCGGCGAGCAGGACCAGCAGGCCCAGCATCACGTGCACCCACCGGTCGTGGGCCAGCGTGGCCAGCACGCCCCGCACCGGCGGTTCCACCGCCCCCGGCGGCGCGGCGGACGCCCCGGAGGACACCTCCCGCCCGGCGGCGCCCTCGGCGCGTGCCTCCTGCCCGACGGCCATCCCCACGCTCACCTTCCCCTCGTACCTCTCCCCGGACCGTGGCTCGGACTTCTCCCCGGGCCTTGCCTGGGACTTCTCCCCGGGTCTTGGCCCGGATCTCTCCTCGGGCCTTGGCTGGGGCTTCTCCCCGGGCCTTGGCTCCGCGGCCCCCGAACCGCTCACGCTCTGCCGGGCGTCGCCCGCGGCGGCGCTCACCAGCCCGCTCCCGCGCTCAGGGCCGCCGGACCACCGGCCGCGCCCGTCCCGCCCGCGCCGGCCAGATGACAGGCGACCTCGCCGGGCAGCCCGTCATGGACCCGCAGCAGCGGAACCTCCCGCCCGCACGCCTCCTCGGCGAGCGGACAACGGCTGCGGAACGAACAGCCCTCCGGCGGATTCAGCGGACTGGGCGGATCACCCTGTAGCGGCGCCCGCCGCCCGCGGCGGGCCACCTCCACCTCCGCACTGGGCACCGACCGCAGCAGAGCCTGCGTGTACGGATGCCGGGGCCGTTCGAAGATGTCGTCACGCCCGGCGAGTTCCACGATCCGCCCCAGGTACATGACGGCGACCCGGTCGCTGACATGGCGCACGACGCTCAGGTCGTGACTGACGAAGAGGTAGGCCAGGCCGAGTTCGGCCTTCAGATCCGCCAGCAGGTTCAGCACCTGGGCCTGCACCGACACGTCGAGCGCGGAGACCGGCTCGTCCATGATGACCAGCTTGGGCCGCAGGGCCAGGGCCCGCGCGATCGCCACCCGCTGACGCTGGCCGCCCGACAGCTCCGAGGGCCGGCGCTCCAGATGGTGGCGGGCCAGGCCCACCTGGTCGAACAGCTCGGCCACCCGCTCCCGGCGTGCCGGACGGCTCCAGCCGCCGGCCAGCCGCAGCGGCTCGGCCACGTTGGCGCCGACGGACAACTGCGGGTTCAACGACGCCTTCGGGTCCTGGAACACCATGGCCATCCGGCGCCGCAGCTCCCGCAGCCGGCCCGCGGACGCGCCGGTGACCTCCTCGCCGTCGAAGACCACCGAACCCGACGTCGGCTCCTCCAGCCGCATCAGCAGCCGGGCCGTCGTCGACTTCCCGCACCCCGACTCGCCGACCAGGCCGACGGTCTCACCGGGACGCACCACAAGGCTCAGCCCGCGCACGGCACGCACCGCCCCGGTCCTGCGCCCGAGGAGCCCCGAACGCATCGGGTACTCCTTCGACAGCTCGCGCACCTCCAGCAGCGCCCCGCCCCCCTCCCGCCCCTCACCACCGGCGGCGGGGGAGGAGACGGCGGAATCGGAGGAGGAGACGGCGGAAGCGGCGGGGGAGGAGACAACGGCGGAGGCGGCGGAAGCGGAGGCGGAGGCGGAGGCAGCGGCGGCGGGCGGTGCCTGGCGCAGGCCCGGCACCTCCCGCTCGGCGAGGAAATGACAGGCCGCCGCCACACCCCCGCGCCCCTCACCGTCGACCACGACCAGCTCGGGCCGCTCGCCCAGACACACCTCACGCCCCGAACGGTGCGCGCACCGCGGCGCGAAGGCACAGCCCTTGCCCAGCAGGTACGGCGTGGGCGGCTGACCGGGAATCGGCGTCAGCCGCGCGACCGGATCACCCAGCCGGGGGATACACGCCAGAAGCCCTTCGGTGTACGGGTGCCGCGGATGCCCGAAGACCCGCGCGAGCGGACCCGTCTCCACCACCCGCCCCCCGTACATCACACACACCCGGTCGGCCATCTCGGCGACGACACCCATGTCGTGGGAGATCAGGACGGTGGCCGCCCCCGTCTCCCGCGCCGCGGTCCGCAGCACCTCCAGCAACTGCGCCTGGACACTGACGTCGACCGCGGTGGTCGGCTCGTCGGCGATGAGCACCTTGGGCCGGTTGGCGATGGCCAGGGCGATCACCGCGCGCTGGCACATTCCGCCGGAGAACTCGTGCGGGTACTGCCGCGCCCGCACCCCGGGATGGGGCACGCCCACCATCTCCAGCAGGGCGACCGCCCGCCGGCGGGCGTCGCCGCGCGAGACGCCGGGCTCGTGCAGCCGGATCATCTCGGCGATCTGGTCGCCGATCCGCTGGACCGGGTTGAGCGCGGAGACCGGGTCCTGGAAGACCATGGCGATGTCCCGCCCGAGCACCCGGCGCCGCTGCGGGGCGGACATCGCCAGCAGGTCCTGCCCCTCGAACAGCACCCGCCCGGTGACCGTGGCCGCCGTGGCCGTGGTGAGCAGACCGAGCGCGGCCATCACGGTGACCGACTTGCCCGACCCGCTCTCGCCGACCACGCCGAGCGTCTCGCCCGGATAGACCTCGTAGGACACGCCCCGGACCGCGGCGACAGCCTGGTCGCCGCCGCCGAAGGCGACGCGCAGGTCTTCGATCGAAAGCAGCGGGGCCGGGCTCCCGGGCCCGTCGCACGGGTCCGGTGCGCCGCCCAGGACGGGCACCGCGGAACGCAGGGACATGGATCACTTCCTCGGAGCTGAGCAAGGAGACGGTCTTACCCTGCGTCCTGCGTCACACGGGAGACAAGGCATGTTTTCAACCTATGCCGCGACATAGATCGTATTTATGCCTTGGCCGATCCGAGCGCCGGAGCGATGCTTAGAGCGGCGTCACGGAGCTCCCGGGACGCCTTCTGCGGTGGACTGAGCGCCAGAACCCTGGACCGGACCACCATCACTCGACTTTATGAAAAGTCCCGAAGGAAAGGCGTGACGTGATCGACGAGGAGTTCACCGTACGCAATGCCGTAGCCGAACGGTTCGCCGCCGCCGACGTTTCCTACGGCATCAACGTCCGCGCCGTACGCTCGGGCGAGATCGCCCACCTCGCCCGCGCCACGGGCCACGACTTCCTCTACATCGACACCCAGCACGCCCTGTTCGACCTGGAGGCGATCGCCGCCCTGACCCAGGTGTCGCTCGGCTGCGGCGTCGCCCCCCTGGTCCGGGTCCGCTCGGCCACCGACCCCGACATCTCCGTCCTCCTGGACGCCGGAGTCCTCGGCATCGTCGCCCCCGACGTCGTCTCCGCCGACCAGGCCCGCGACCTGGTCAAGGTCGCGAAGTACCCGCCCGTGGGCCGCCGCTCCCTGTCCGGGTTCACCGTCCACTCCGGCTACCGGCACGTGCCCACCACCGTCCAGATGCGCGCCGAGAACGCCGGCGTCCTCGTCTTCTGCATGATCGAGTCCCGGGAAGGACTCGACGCCGTCGAGGAGATCGCCGCCGTCCCCGGCGTCGACGGCATCTACCTCGGCATCAACGACCTGCTCGCCGACCTCGGCCTGCCCGGCCAGTACGACCACCCGGCCGTCGACGACGCCCTGGCCCGCCTCGTCACCGCCGCCGGCCGCCACGGCCTCGTCCCCGGCGCCGGCGGCATCCCCCGCCCCCCGTACCAGGCCGCCGCGATCAAGGCCGGCATCCGCTTCCTGACCACGGCCAGCGACCTCGGCCTCCTGCGCGGCGGCCTCCAGCAGGCCCGCGACGCCATCCAGGAACGCCTCTGACCCCACCCCCCGCGCCACAGGCCACCCCGGACCCGCCGCACACCCACCCCCGGCGGGCCCCCGACCGCTTCCCCCTTCGTGAAAGGACGGGCATGCCAGACGCCTTCCCCCAGACGATCGCCGAGAAGGTCCTCACCCGCCAGAGCCGCTCCGGCACCCCGCTGCGCGCCGGCGACACCGTCGACGCGGACATCGACGGACTCCTCGTCGTCATGTACCAGTACTTCCGCAACGCCTACAAGAAGATCGGCTTCCCCGACGGCCCGCCCACCGTGTGGGACCCCGACAAGGTCTTCCTGATGAGCGAGCACGTCCAGCCCCCGCCCGACCTCATCAACGCCTACACCAACCTCGCCGCCCGCCGCGACGCCGAACGCCTCGGCCTGCCCCACTTCATCGACTCCGAACCCGGCGTCTGCCACCAGATGATGCTCGACCACGGCCTGGTACGCCCCGGCGAACTCGTCGTCGGCTGCGACTCCCACACCATCTCCTACGGCGGCATCAACGCCGTCTCCACCGGCATCGGCACCGACGAGGCCGCCTACGTCTGGGCCTTCGGCACCCTGCCCTTCACCGTCCCCGAGACCGTCAAGGTCGTCCTGCACGGCACCACCGCGCCCACCGGCAAGGACATCATCCTCTACCTGGCCGGCCGCTACGGGGAGACCTTCGCCCAGGGCCGCGCCCTGGAGTTCACCGGCCCGCTCGTCGAGCGGATGGACATCGCCACCCGCCTCACCATCGCCGACCACGCCGTCGAGGTCGGCGCGAAGTTCGGCGTCTTCCCCGCCGACGACAAGACCCTGGAGTACGTCCGGGCCCGCACCGACAAGCCCTTCACCCCGGTCGGCGCGGACGAGGGCGCCCTCTACGCCCAGGTCATCGAGATCGACTGCGACGCCATCGGCTACCAGGTCGCCAAGCCCTTCCGCTTCGACAACGTGGTACCCGTCGCCGAGGTCGCCGGCATCCGCATCGACCAGGCCCGCGTCGGCTCCTGCGCCAACGGCCGCCTGGAGGACATCGCCGCCGTCGCCGAGGTCATGGCCGGCCACCGGGTCGCCCCCGGCGTGCGCTTCTACGTCTCGCCCGCCTCGATGACCGTCTACCGCCAGAGCGTGGAGGCCGGGCACATCGCCGCCCTGCTCGCCGCCGGCGTCCAGGTCGTCGACCCCGGCTGCTCGATCTGCCAGTCCCCGGGAATCGTCCTCAACGAGGAGACCTGCATCAGCTCCACCACCCGCAACTACCGGGGCCGCTTCGGCGGTTCCCAGACCGCCCAGGCGCAGGTCTACCTCGCCACCCCGGCCGTCGTCGCCGCCTCCGCCATCGAGGGCCGCATCGCCGACCCGACCCCCTACCTCACCCGGAAGGAGACCGCCCATGCCTGACCCCACACCCCCCGCACACCCGGCCCCCCACACGGGACGGGTCTGGCTGATCGGCGACTCGGTCGACACCAACCAGCTCGCCGGCGGCGGCCTGGCCGGCAAGGACCGCCAGGACACCCTGCGCATCAACTGCCTGCGCGGCCTGCGGCCCGACTTCACCGACCACGTCCGCCCCGGCGACATCCTCGTCGCCGGCGAGAACTTCGGCTGCGGATCGGCCCGCCAGAGCGCGGTCGAGGCCCTCCAGCTCTGCGGCATCTCCTACGTACTGGCCGAGTCCGTCGCCCGTATCCACCGCCGCAACAGCATCGCCCTCGCCCTGCCCACGATGACCGTCCCCGGCATCACCGGCCTCGTCACCGACGGCGACCGCATCGAGATCGACGAGAGCACCCTCACCGTCCGCAACCTCACCCGCGGCGGCCACCTCCCCCTCCCGCAGACCCCCGACAGCGTCCGCGAGATCTACCGCGCCGGCGGCATGCTCCCCGTCATCGCCCACCGCCTCGCCGCCCAGGGAATCCACCCCCCGACCACCCCCTGACCCCCGCCCCCCATCCGGCCCCGGCCCGGACCACCGAGGCCGGACACCGAGGCCGGACGGGGAAGCGGAGGGGAAGAGGAGGGGAAGAGGAGGGGGAAGCAGACGGGGACCGGACGGGGAAACGGACGGGGAAGCGGACGGGGACGCCGCAGCCACCGGTGACAAGCCCCCCACCGACAACGGCCCCGACCAGGCCCGCCCCCACCCGCCCTCACGACGTACGGTCGAGCAGGAACGCCACCAGCACCTCCAGCTCCCGTACCGCCACCGCCTCCAGCCGCACCCCGGCCAGACAGGCACGCGCCGCGTCGAGCCGCTCCCGCGCCTGCACACGGGCGGCAGCCAGCCCACCCGCCTCCTCCACCAGACACGCCGCCCGCGAGGCGACCGCCCCCTCCAACGGCTCCGCCCCCTCCAGCAGCACCGCCAGCTCACGGGCGGCCGGACCACCCCCGGCGAGCGCCGCGAGCACCGGATACGTCTTCTTGCGGTGCCGCAGATCCCCGTGAACGGGCTTGCCCGTCACCTCCGGATCACCCCACACCCCCAGCAGGTCGTCCACCACCTGGAAAGCCACCCCCAGATGCCGCCCGGCCCCGTCGAACGCCGCGACCGTCCCCGCCGGAGCCCCGCCCAGCTCCGCACCGAGCGCCGCGGCACACCCCAGGAGCGAACCGGTCTTCTGCTCGGCCATCACCCCGTACGCGTCCGGCCCCACCGCACCCGGCCCCCGCCAGGGCAAAGACTCGAACCGCAGATCGTCCGCCTGACCCCGCACCAGCGAAGTCAGCGCCACAGACAGCCGCCGCACCGCGGCGGACACCCGCTCTCCCGGCGCCTCGGCGAGACTGCGCACCGCCAGCGCGTGCAACGCGTCCCCGGCCAGCACCGCCGGCCCCACACCGTAGGAACACCACACCGCCGCCCGCCGCCGCCGTACCGGGTCACCGTCCATGATGTCGTCGTGCACCAGCGAGAAGGCGTGCACCAGCTCCACCGCGACCGCCGCCGGCCCCGCCACCTTCCCCTCCGCACCCACCGCCTCGGCCGAAAGCACCGCCAGCGCCTGCCGCAGCCCCTTGCCCTCGGACGCCGCGGGATCGGCGGCCCCGCTCACATCACGCCACCCCAGGGCGTACGCCGCCATCTCACCGGTCCACGCGTCCAGCCGGCCGACCGCCTCCACCAGCCCCGGACGCACCAGCTCCCTGCACCGCGCCAGAACCCCCACCGCACCACCCGACACCGACACCGGCCCCGGCCCCGTACCGGGCACCGCACCCACCGGCACCACCCCCACGGCACCCGCACCCGCCGGCGCAGCAGCCGACGCCCCCACCACCCCGCTCACCGCAGACCCGCCACATCCGCCACCGCCAGCGCCTGCGCACGCGACCGGGAAAGCCCCGCCGCCCCCGCCCCCGCCCGCACCCGCGGCAACGGACCCACCCCCAGCTCGACCGCGGCCTTCTCCACCATCTCCCGCGCGTGACGCAGCCCGATCCCCTCCAGCAGCCCCCACAGCTCCACCAGATCCGCCACCGTCTCCGCCTCCCCCCGCAGCCCGAGCCGGGACGACGACTTGGCCAGACCCAGCCGCGACAACGCCGTGCCCCGCGGCTCCGCCATGTCCCCGAACTCCTCCAACGCCCGCGCATACCACCCACGGGCCTCCTCATACCGACCCGCCCGATACAGGACATTGCCGCGCATCTTGTGATTGAAGGCGAGAGCACCCCGCAAATTCATGGAACGACACGCCTCCTCACCCCGGGACAGCAACGACAACGCCCGCTCCACCTCCCCGTCCCGCACCGAGACCACATCGGCCATCCCCCGCAGCGCCCACGCCCAGCCACGCCGGTCCTCCGCCCGCTCGGCTATCTCCGCCGCCTCCTCGAACAGCGCCAGAGCCCGGCCGAAGTCACCGGTGTTGCGGTGCATCTGCGCGATCCCCTCCAGCGCCCACACCGTGTGCCGGGCCTCACCCCGGCGCCGCGCCTCCGCCAGCAACTGCTCGTGCAACTCCTCCACCGCCGCGTAATCCCCCTGGATACGCCCCGTCTCCGCGAGCCCCGCCAGCGAATACCCCCGCACGACGACATCACCGCCGCGCTCACCCCACTCCGCCGCCAGCCGCAGCAGCCGGTACGCCAGCCGGAACGCGCCCCGCTGCCGGGCCAGAGTGCCCCCGCTCCACAACGCCCACGCCATCGCCCCCGCGTGGTTCGCCGCGCGGGCCGCACGGTAACTGGCCTTCCACGCCCGGTCGGCCTGCTCCGTGCGCCCCAGCCGCCGGTACGCCTCGGCGACCGCGAGCCCGCACCGCGCGGTCTCCCGCAGATCACCGGCGTCTTCGGCTGCCCGCAGCTCCTCCAGCCCCCGGGCCAGGACGTCCGGCAGCGGCGCGTTGACCGACAAGGACCCCAGCGCCCCCTGGTACTCCGCGGCCGACGCCTTCGCCCGGCCCCCCTGCCCCACTTCCGCCACGCCTGCCCCCCGCTCTGCCCGACCCGACATACGCCCACCTCCGGACCGCTCACCGTTGATCACGACAACCGTCAAGACGACGCCCCAGAGCGGGGGTTCCGGAAACGGGACGATGTCCTCCGACAAGCGGGCGGCCCGTCATCCTCAGGTGCCGCCCACCCCCGCCCGGGTCCCCCCACAGGGGGACCGCGCACCGGCCACTGGCCGGACAGCACCCCCTCACCGTCCACCCCGCCGATCCGGAATGCCGTACGCGCCAGGGGAGTTGACCCCCGCATGAAAGCCATCGGGATCGACACGTTCGGCGGACCCGAGGTCCTGCGGGTACGGGAACTGCCCACCCCGCGGGCGGGCGAGGGCGAAGTCCGCATCCGGGTGCACGCGGCCGCCGTGAACCCGACCGACGTCATGCTCCGCACCGGCGGCCACGCGGTACGCATGAAGGACAGCACGCCGCCGTTCGTACCGGGCATGGACGCGGCGGGGATCATCGACCAGATCGGCCCCGGCGCCGACGGCCGCCTCACGGTGGGCCAACGCGTCATCGCCCTGGTGCTGTTCACCGGCCCGCACGGCGGCGCCTACGCCGAGCAGATCGTGGTGCCGGCCGCCTCCGTGGTCCCGGCGCCCGGGGGAGTGAGCCTCGCCGAGGCGTCCACGCTGCTGATGAACGCCGCGACCGCCCGCCTCGCCCTGGACACCCTGGCGGTGCCGGCCGGCTCCACCCTCGCCGTCACCGGCGCGGCCGGCGCCGTCGGCGGATACGCCGTCGAGCTGGCGAAGGCCGACGGGATGAGCGTCATCGCCGATGCCGCACCGCAGGACACCGGCCTGGTGACCGGCTTCGGCGCCGACCACGTCCTCCCACGGGGAGACGGCTTCGCCGCCCGCCTGCGCGCACTGTGCCCCGCCGTTGTCCCCGCCCTCGTCGACGGTTCGGCGCAGACCACCGCCGTCGTGCCCGCCGTCGCCGACGGCGGCGCCCTGGCCGAACTGCGCGGCTGGAGCGGCCCGGCCCCCCGCGGCATCCGGGTCCACCCCGTGATGGTGTCGGACCTCATGACCGACACCGCGGTCCTGGACACCCTGCGCCGCCAGGCCGAACGCGGCGTGCTCAGCCTGCGCGTCGCCGAGGTGCTGCCCCACCACCAGGCCGCCCGCGCCCACCGCCTGCTGGAAGCCGGCGGCCTGCGAGGCCGCCTGGTACTCGACTTCTCCTGACCGGCGCCCTGCCGGAGGTCGGGCCCCGGCCGGTGGCGGCCCGGCCCGGCCCGCACCCTCCGCCGCACGTTCACCGCGACTCCGGAAAACAGCACCCCTCCGGCCGCCCCGCGGCCATTGACGGCCGCCCCGCGCACGCCTACCGTGCCCTCACCCCGCGCGGCGGACACGAGCCGACCGGTGACGGGGCCCGGGGGAAATGGGGGGCAGGCGATGAAGGCAGTGCTCCAGGAACGGTTCGGACCGCCCGGCACCCTGCGGCTGCGCGAGATCGACCCACCCCGGCCCGCGACCGGCCAGGTACTGGTCCGCGTACACGCCGCCGCCCTCAACCCCTACGACTGGCACATGATGCGCGGCGACCCCTACGCGGCACGGCTGCTGGGCGGCACGGGACTGACCCGCCCCAAGTCCCGGGTCGCCGGCATCGACGCGGCCGGAGTGGTGGAGAGCGCCGGCCCCGGCGTCGAAGGACTCCCGCCCGGCACCCCGGTACTGGGCTTCTGCCCGGGAGCGTTCGCCGAATACGCCTGCGCCACCGCGGAGTTGGTGACACCCAAACCCGAGCGCCTGACCTTCCGGCAGGCCGCGGCCGTGCCGATGGCAGGGGTGACCGCACTGCGCGGCATCCGGACGGTGGGCCGGGTCCGGGCCGGGCAGCGGGTCCTGGTCAACGGAGCGGGCGGCGGAGTGGGCACCTTCGCCGTACAGATCGCGGCCGCACTGGACGCCGAGGTCACCGGAGTGTGCAGCGCCGGCAACACCGAACTGGTGCGCTCACTGGGCGCCGCCCACGTCATCGACTACACCCGCGAGGACTTCACCACCGCCCGCGCCCGCTACGACGTGATCCTGGACAACGTGGGCACCCACCCACCGGGCCGGCTGCGCCGGGCGCTCACCCCGGCCGGGGTCCTGGTGGCCAACGGCGGCGGCTCACCCGGCCGGGTGTTCGGGGCGATCGGCTCCATGCTGCGAGTGGCCGCGCTCGACACGGTCACCCGGCACAGGCTGCGCCCGATCGTCCCCGCGACCCCGGCCGGCCCGGCCCACGAGGACCTGCTCGCCGTGACCGCGCTCATCGAGACCGGCCGGGTCACCCCCGTCGTCGGCCGGACCCACCCGCTGGCCGACACCGCCGAGGCCATGCGCCACGTGGAGGCGGGCCACTCCCGCGGCAAGACCGTGATCACCGTCCGCTGACGGGAAAGTCACCTGTTCGTGTCGACCACCGGCACTTCTCGAAATCCGGGGAAGCCCCTGAAATCAAGAGGGGAAACCTTTGTGCGTCGAATGGGCTACCCGAAATGAGTATTGCCAGCCGTCCGGCGGAATTCCTACTCTGCCCACGGTTGACTTTATGCGGTCGACCACGGAAAACGAACGGAGAAAAGCATGGTCCGATTCAGGAGCTTCTCCTCGCGCCTGTGGGCCGCCGCGGCCGTCCTGGCGTGCACCGCGGCCACCGCCTCCATGACCGCGAACCCGGCGGCGGCCGACTCCGACCAGTGCCCGTCCGGGTCCTTCTGCGTATGGGAGCAGTCCAGCTACCGGGGCGACTTCCGGCACTACACCTCGTCGAACCCCAACGTCGGCGACTACATGAACGACCGCATGACCTCGTACTGGAACCGCACCGGCAAAACGGTCAGCGTCTACGAGCACTCCAACTACGTCGGCTGCATGTTCACGATCGCTCCGGGCCAGTCCGAAGCGGCCGTGGCCTCGCACTTCAACGACAAGATGACCTCCCTCCGCATCGGCAGCGGCTGCTGACCCACCCGAAGACGACCCGCCCGGCCCTTCGGGCCCCAGCCCGCTCCGGGCCGGGGCCCGAAGGCCGCCCCGGACCACGACAGCCCTCCTCGGCCACGGCGCCGCCGGCACGGTCAGCCGATGAGCGCCCCGGCCGCCGCCCGCCCGCTCCGGACGAAGAGCGACAGGACGGCTCCTCCTTCGACGCGAAGAGCGCGTAGAGTCGGCACCAGCCGAGCACGACCGTTCTCCTTGAGGGGGAAGGCGCCTGTGAGCGAGGTCCGACCGCCGTTTCCGCCGTTCACCGAAGAGACCGCGCTCCGGAAGGTGCAGGCGGCCGAGGACGCGTGGAACACCCGCGACCCCCACCGCGTGGCATCCGCCTACACGCCCGATTCGGTCTGGCGCAACCGGGACCTGTTCGTGACGGGCCGTGAGGAGATCGTCCGCTTCCTGACCGCCAAGTGGGAGCGGGAACTCGACTACGCCCTGCGCAAGAGCCTGTGGGCCTTCCACGGCAACCGCATCGCGGTCCGCTTCCAGTACGAGTGGCACGACACGGCCGGCCAGTGGTGGCGCAGCTACGGCAACGAACTCTGGCAGTTCGACGCGCACGGGCTGATGGAACGCCGCGAGGCCGGCATCAACGACGTCCGCATCACCGAGGCCGACCGCAGAATCCTCGGCCCCCGCCCCGAAGCGGAACACGGCACCGACATCCCCCTCCGGTGACCTGAGACAGCCCCGCCTTCACCGGAACCGGCCGGCCCGCAGCCGAATCACGGCCACAGCAGGTGGCGTTGCCACCGGCTCGCGGCGTCGGGGCGTTCGTAGCGCAGCCGCTCGTGCAGGCGTCCCCTGTCCGCCTGCCAGAACTCGACGTGGACCGGGGCGAGGGTGTAGAGCGTCCACGCCGGGCTGACCAGAGCGCGATCCGACTCGACACGGGCCAGCGCATCCCGCAACGCCCGCCGGCGTTCCTCCGTATCCGCCAAGTGGTCGCTCTGACGGCCCAGCAGCGCCTGGGCCCGAGCGGAGAGGGACCGGGCGAGCAGGTCCGCGGCGCTCTGCTCCGAAGAGGCGGCCTGGACGGTGCCGCGCACACGCACCTGACGCCCCTGAAGGGGCCAGTAGAAGGTGAGGGCCGCGCGAGGCCGCCCGGCCAGTTGGCGGCCCTTGGGGCTGCCGGCGTGTGCGGCGAACTGCCAGCCGGCGTCGTCGACGTTCTTGAGCAGGAGAACCCGCGCGTCGGGACCGCCGTCCTCGCCCACCGTCGACAACGTCATCGCGTGCGCGTCCGGCACCCCTGCCGCAACCGCCTCCCGCAGCCAGCACAGGAACAAGCCGACCGGGTCCTCCGGGGCCTGACCGGGGTCGAAGTCCGCCAGCGGCCCCGCGAACACCTCCAGCCCCCGCAGCCACAGCCGCACGTCCTCGCCCCGGCCCGCACCACTCTCGCTCTCCATCACACCCCTCGATCGAAGTTTTCCCGCACCGGGGACACGGCAGCCCGCCCGGTGGAATCCTCGCGGGGGAGACAGGCCCCCGCACCGCCCCTCCAGCCGAAACCAGCAACCAGCAACCAGCAACCAGTGAGGACCCCCATGCCCGATGAGTCCGCCCGCGCCGCACGACTGCTGGAAGCACGGGCCCAGGCCGTCGAACTGTTCACCGAGGTGAGCGCCCGAGAACTGATCACGCCCGGCAAGCGGGAGCGCATCGTCAGCGACGAGATCCGGGACCTGGCCCACGAATTGTTCGGCACCACGCGGTACTGGCACAAGAGGATCGTGCGGTGCGGACCCAACACCCTCAAACCGTACGCGGACAATCCGCCCGACCGCGTGATCGGCGCCGACGACATCGCCTTCGTGGACTTCGGGCCGATCTTCGACCAGTGGGAAGCCGACTTCGGCCGCACCTACGTGCTCGGCGCCGACCCCGCCCGGCTGCGGCTGCGCGATGCCCTTCCCGCACTGTTCGCCGAGGGCAAGCGCTACTTCGACAGCCACCCGGAGCTGACGGCGGCGGACATGCACGCGGAGATGGAACGGCTGGCCCGGGACTCCGGATGGGAACTGGGCAGCTGGCACGCCGGGCACCTCGTGGGGGAGTTCCCGCACGAGCGGCTCGAGGACGCGCTCGTCCACTCGTACATCACGCCCGGCAACGACCTGCCCCTGCGCCGGCGGGACCGCTCGGGCCGGCTCTGCCACTGGATTCTGGAAATCCACCTGATCGACCGGGACGGCGGCTTCGGCGGGTTCCACGAGGATCTCCTCGACCTGTGAGAGACGGCGCGCACCGCCCTCGCGGCGACGGACACCGGCCCCGGAGGGCAGGGCCGTCCACTGCCTGCCGGTCGGCCCGGACGGCGGATCGGCGGCACGAGACGGTACGGTGCACGCGGAAAGATCCTTCCCGCCGGAAGCGCACAACCCTGGGCAAGCCCCATCACCCAGGGCCGGAAGGGACTTTCACTGCCCGGATCAAGGACACAAGAGGCGGGGGAACGAAGTGAGAACGCGGAAGAGAATCACGGCCGGGCTGGCGACAGCGGTCAGCCTCGGACTCGGCCTCGCGGCCTGCACGACGGAGACGACAGAGCCCCAGCCGGCCGACAAGAAGCCCGCCGCCGAGACCACCGAGGCCGCGCCGTCGAAGCAGGCATGGGAAGCGCCGCAGTCCTGCACCGGCCTGAACCTCCAGCCCGGCGCCACACTCGACGGCGCACCGCTCGGGAAGTGCGTTTCCGAAGCGCTGTCGAGCCATGGCTCGGGGAAGATGCACATCACCGCCGACACCTTTGGCGACGTCGAATTCACCTATGACCCCGAATACAACTTCCAGGGTGAGCTGACCGGCCCCGACGGCCCGATCAAGATGGCCTTCATCGACGGAACCATGTGGATCGACCAGGGGAACGGCCCCGTCAAGGGCGACAAGGAATCGGACGATCCCGAAGAGCAGCTCGTCGCGGCGACCGGCGAACTCTACCGAGTCTTCTCCGACGTCAAGTACACCGCCGAAATGGTGCAGTCGCAGCCGGTGTGGAAGGTGGACGAGGCGAAAGACAAGATCGAGCTGCCCAACGGTGAATCCGTGGAGCCGTACCGGATCACCAGCGACGGTGCCTTCACGTGGAACGGGTTCCCGGTGAAGGACTTCATCCTCTGGTTCGCGAAGGACTGGACCCCCGTCGGTGACCAGGCCACCGTGGAGGTCGCCGGCACACAGGCAACCCACACCCAGCACTTCTACGACCTGGGCGAACCGGTCGACATCACCCCCCTCGGATAACACCGGCGCACGCACCCGCCCCGCCTCCGGCAGCGAGGACGTCCCGCGGCCCCGGGACGGCACGCTCACCGTGGTGCGGGGCGGGGGCCCCGTACAGGCCCCGGGGCCGTCATCATGAGCCGGCGTCAGAAGAGTCCCGTTGCCAGAGCATCTCCAGCCCCAGCACGATCGCGCACAGCACCGCCACGGACCCGGGCCCGGCCACGAGCGCCACATGGATCGGACTGCGCTCGTCCGGCAGGAAGAGGTCGACCCAGCCCAGGGTCAGGGCCAGGGCAGCGGCGATCCCGCCGACCCGGGACGCCCATTCGAAGAGGTGAGCGTGCCACGGCTGTGAAGCCGCCGATTCCCTCGAACGTACGTCGATGCTGAAGAAGATCAGCAGAACGGCGAGGAAAGAGATGAGGCTGACCATGTCGGCCGACGGCATCTGGCGCACACCGCGACCCTAGTCGATCACCCCCGCGAAAGCCGCGGAAGCCGCAGGTGCCGCAGCCGCACGCCGGGGGCACTGCCGAGCGGCCGAGGCGCCGATGAGCGAAGCGGAGGGGCCTCTCTCATCTCCTGTGGCCGTGTCACTGGTGCGTGACAGCGTTGTCCGGGTGCGTCGACGCGGGCACCTCTGGGGGTCCGGACCCCGTCATAGTGGTCGAGCGACCTACGGAAAGCCGCTCGGCTTCGGTCTCAACTACCGGTCATCTAAGGGGATTTCATGTCCAGCATCCGCCGCAAGGCCCTCCTCGTCTCCGCTGCCGTCCTCAGCGGCGCCCTGCTGATGACCGCCTGCGAGGACGGGGACGCCGGCGCCGCGCAGGACCCCTCCTCGGCCGCCCCCTCCGGCCAGGGCGACGGCAAGGGCTCGGGTGCGAAGGACGAGGGCGCCAAGGACACCGACGGGACCGGGGGGACGGGTGAGGGGGCCGGTTCGGGTGCCGACACCGGTGACGGCGGGCGGGCGCCGGTCGAGCAGGTCTGCGGCGCCAACGACATCTCCTGGAGCACCCGCTCCGAGACCCAGGCCGGCGGCTACATCCTGGTCATGGCCAAGGCCAAGTCCGGGATCACCTGCTACCTGCCCGCCGGACTCCCGGTCGTGGCCTTCGGCTCCGACGGCACCGAGGCCGGCCCCGCCGAGCAGTCCGTCGGCGACCAGATCAAGCTGAGCGGCAACACCACCGCCTACGCCGGGGTGAACCCGAAGACCACCAACAACGACTACGGCAAGGAACTGGAGCACATCATCGTCGCCGTCGGCCAGGACGACCCGAACCCGGTCTCCCTCAAGGTCGGCACCATCACCGTCGACAAGCCCATCGTCACCAACTGGCACACCGTCCCGGCCGACGCCGTCCCCTTCAACTGAACGCGGGCGGACCGGCCTTCCCCGAGCACAGACCGGTCGCCTCCGCCGCCCCACTGCCGAAGGACACAGGCCCTCGCACGCTCGCCGACATCGTCCCGCGCGAGGCGCAAGGCCGGCCGTCCACGACGACCGAGGGCACCCCCCGCTGCGCCCACGTCCGCGCCTCTCACGAACACCTCGACCACCCGAGGGCCGCGCCTGCCACCATGTCACCCGGCACCGTCGGCAAGACGTCGTTTTCTGAGCTGGTCCTCTGCCGGGCAGGACTGGGCGCGGAAGCGGCCCGCCTGGTGCCGGGCGACGGCACGTCGGCGAGATCAGTCGTCCGGCGCTCGGGTACGCGGGCCCCGCTGCGAGAGCCTCGGGAGCCCTGCCCTGGGCACGAGCAGGGCTCCTGGCAGTGGTGTCCGCCGTCCGCCGTCCCGGCGGCGCCGGATCGTGATCCGCGCGCCGTGGGGGAGCCGCTGCCCGGAGCGTCAGCCCTGCGGTGTCCGGCCGATGCCGAGACGGCCCCGGGTGGCGGCCAGGATGACCACTGCCGCCGCCAGCGACGCGAGGAGGAAGGCGTGGCTGCCGTAGGCGGGAGCCACCTTGGGGAAGGTGTCCGTCCAGGCGATGGAGACGAAGTTGTTCACACTGACGTGAGTGAGCATGACAAGCGGCATGCTGCCTCCGGTGCGGTTGAAGATCCAGGTCATCACGAAGCTGAACGCGACGACAGTGGCGAGGAATTCGAGCACGGGGGTGACATCACGCCTCGGTCCGCCGCCCCACTCGGTGAGGAACAGGGGAAGGTGCCAGGCGCCCCACAGGACGCCGACGACCAGAGTCGCTGCGACCGGCCCGAGGCGTTCCTGCATCCTCGGCATGGCAAACTCACGCCAGCCCGGCTCCTCCGCCAGGCCCGTCGTGATCATCTGCACCGCCAGGCCCGGCAGCACAGCGACAAGAACGGCCACGGGCGGCACCACGGGCCCGTGCCCGGTCAGGACCGTGGTCGCGGCGATGAGCGCGGCGGGGACGGCCAGCGCGACCACGACATACCACCACCAGCCGATACGGAAGTTGGCCATGCGCCGTCGCCAGGCCCGCAGCCCCTCCCGGCCCTCGCACACGGCCGTCACGAGCAGGGCCGAGACGATCGGACCGAGGTAGGCGCCCGGCAGCACGCCCAGGAGCTGGCTGCCGATCTGTCCGCCGGGAAAAGTGAAGGCCCACACCCCGAGGCCGTTGCCGGACAGGATGTAGGGCGTCCAGGCGGCCCAGCTCAGGGCGAAGGCCATGATGAAGAACGAGGCCAGCGGACGGCGGCGCAGCACGGCTCGCGCGCCTGCGCGGGGAGGCCGGGCCGGGTCCGGCGGAGGCTGGACGCCGGTGCCGTACGTGTGGAGGGTCATCAGGTTCCCGCCCTTCTCAAAGCCTGCGGTCGGCCTCCAGAAAACCAGCTCGGCCTGCGCATTTCGCTCCCGCCTACCACCCGGTCCACGGTGCAGCAGGCTGTACCGCGATGGCTTCGAAGAGGTGCCGGCAAGGAAGAAGAAGACCGCCCCGAGCCGTCCCTCCACACCCGCAGAGACACAGACCGCGAACCGGACAGCACGCCCGACGGCCTGGCTCGGCGCCCCCCGGCCACCGGCGGCCCCACGCGCCGAGTCAGGAACGCCGGGTCTGCGCCAGATAGTGCAGGACGGCGGCGACTCTGCGGTCCACCTTGTCCGCGGGCGACAGGTCGAGCTTCGCGAAGATACTGCGGATGTGCTTGTGCACGGCACCGTCGGTGACGAAGAGGCGGTCGGCCACGGCACGGTTGCCTAGCCCTTCCGCCATGAGCGCGAGAACATCCCGCTCCCTCGGCGTGAGCCTCTCCAGCCGCTTGGCCCGGGAGGTGCGGGCGAAGAGCTGAACAACGACCTCCGGGTCGATGGCCGTGCCGCCGGCCGCCACCCGGTGCAGGGCGTCCAGGAACTCCGCGACCCGCCCCACACGCTCCTTCAGCAGATACCCCAGGCCGGTGGCGCCGGAGGCGAGAAGCTCTCCCACGAACGACTGCTCGACATAGGCGGACAGCATCAGCACCCGCAAGCCGGGGTGACGGCGCCGGGCCTCCACCGCCGCCCGGACACCGTCGTCGGTATGGGTGGGCGGCATCCGCACGTCCAGGACAGCGACATCCGGGAGGTGCGTCTCGATGGCGGAAAGAGCCTCTTCGGCCGTGCCGGCCGTGGCCACGACGTCCAGGCCCTCCGCGCCCAGCAGGAGCGCCAGCCCCTCACGCAACAGCGGGTCGTCCTCGGCGATCACGATCCGCACGGCAGGACCACCTCGAGAACAGTCGGGCCGCCCGGCGGGCTGGACAGGGTGAGCGTACCGTCGTGCGCGGCCACCCGGTCACGGACCCCGGCCAGCCCCGACCCGGCCGCCGCGTCCGCACCGCCCCGGCCGTCGTCCTCGACACGCAGCCGGAGCCACCCGTGCCGCGCCCGCACGACGACGCTCACGCGGTGCGCGCCACTGTGCTTGGCGACGTTGGTCAACGCCTCGGCGACGACGAAGTAGGCGGTGGCCTCGACGGAGGCGGCGCACCGCTGCGGGACATCGGCCTCGATCCGGCACGGCACAGGACAGTTCGCCCCCAGCCCGGACAACGCGCCGGTCAGCCCCCGGTCCGCCAGAACGGGCGGAAGGATGCTGCGGGAGACCGCGCGCAGTTCCGCCAAAGCCTGTTCCGCGGCGGCCTGCGCCCGCTCCAGAACCTCGTCGGCCCCCTCCGCGTCCCGCGCCAACATCCGGCGAGCCGCGCCGATCAGCACCGCCACGCCCACCATGCGGTTCTGCGTCCCGTCGTGCAACGAACGCTCGATGCGCCGTAGTTCGGCGGCATGCGCGTCGAGGGCGGCGGCACGGGTGGCGGTCAGCTCTGCGACCCGCAGGGACAGATCGGCATGGGGGTCCGCGGTCAGCAGCCGGCGCGCGGGACGCGCCTGCAGACGGGCCATGCCCGGCGTCAGACCGAGAACGATGACCGCCCACCCCACCCCCAGGGGCACCACGGCGACGGCGTCCACCCAGGTGTGCGCGGTTCCCAGGCCCAGAGAGGTGCTCGTCGCCCCGTCCGGGAGCACCAGCCACAGCAGCGGGAACAGCAGGTCGCGCACCGCGGCCACAGGAAGCCACAGCCCGAGCAGCCCCAGCAGGAGCCCCCCGGAGGCGTTCCACAGCAGCCACGCCACCTCCCGCCGGGTCGTGGCGTCGGCCGGCGCGGAGCGCAGACGGGTCGGGGGCGGGTCCGGCTCCCGCAGGAACGTTCCGAGGCGGCTCAGCCGCCGTCGCTCCGCCCTCGCCAGCCCGTGCAGAAGGTGAAGCACCCCCCGCCCGGCCGCCGGCCCCAGACCGAGGGGCACCGTCACCACGGCGAGCATGAGCAGACACAGCACCAGCACCGAGCCGAACGCCGTCCGGAGGCCGCCGACCAGCTCCGCGACGGCCTTGCGCGCCCGACGCACCGGCCGCGCCACCAGCACCTCACGGTCTGCCGCCCTGGCGGCCGCACCCCCCGACAGCGCACGCCTCTTCATCCCCATTCCCCGACCGTACGAGGTGGTTCGTGCCGGTCACCAGGGAGGCCCCGAAGAGTACAGCCTGCTGTACCGCGAGGCGGCCCGTCTGCGGGATCGTCCCCGCCCCGTCCGGAACCTAGCGTCGGGTGCGGCCACCCCGACCACGCGGCAACCCGGCAGAAAGGCGCTCCCGATGACGAACGACACCTCCGCCTCCGCGACGGCCCACGCTCCCGACACCGGCGGGCCCCGGAGCGGCACCTCCCTGAGCCAGAAGATCCTCTGGAGCGTCGTGGTGCTCAGCGCCCTCGCCAACCTCGCCGCATCCTTCGGTGACGACCTGAGGATCAACCTCCTGTGCGGACTGACGACCGCCGTGGCGGCGACGCTGCTCGCACTGCGCTTCCGGCGCGGCCGGCGGTGACACGAGGCACCGCCGGGAGGCACCCCCTTGACGGACCGGCCGGCCGGCCGCCGTCGTCCAGGACGGCGACGGCGACGGCGTCCCGGACCCGGACACGACCTGACGGAGCACCACGACGGCGGCCACCACCGCTACGACACCGGCGACGACGACCAGGGCACGGATACCGAAGCGCTTCATGGTGGCCGGCCTCCTCGGCGAAGGACTGAAACCGGTGGTCGCCGGTCACCGAACGAGACACGCCCCCCACCGTGGCCGCCACCTCAAAGCCCCGCCACCTCCACGCGGATCAAGACCAGCCGGCTCAGGACCCCCGAACACACCTCGCTCCGCGCGGGCCTCGCTCGTGCCCGTTCCCGCCCCGGACCTGGAGGCCGGCCGGACTCGGCCCCGTACGTGCTTCCGCCGCGTCCCGCGGCGGAACAGGCACCGGGCGGTGGCGCATCCCCCGTGAGAGCTACAGGAACTGTCCATGCACGGGTGATTCGTGGACGTCTGCGGATTCCTAGCGTGGTCGTCAGGTCGCCGCAAGGGGCGACCCACCACCGGGGGAGGCCACCATGGGCACGACGTCCGCCACAGAACACAGCGCGGGCTCCGGTCCGGGCAGGGACCGCGACGGGGGCGGCGCCCGCTTCGGCCGGATCGCGCGTTCTCCGCTCGGCTGGATGGCGGCGGGAATGGCCGGCGTCGGCCTGGTCTCGGGCCTGACGGCGACCGGACCCGGCCCAGTACCGGTGCTGGGCGCGATCGCCGCGGTGCTCGCGTACCGCTGTGTCATGCGCCATGTGGCACGACGCCCCACGCCGGAGACCGCCCGCTCCGGCGCCGCCCGGGAGGTACTGCTGGGCAGCGGGATCGGCCTCGGCTTCATCCTCGTCTCCGCCCTCCTGATCACGGCGGCCGGAGGCTACTCGTTCTCCTGGGCGGGCGACGGCTTCCTGCCGGTCGTGTGGACCGCGGTCATGGTGCAGATCGGCGCCGCGGTCACCGAGGAGTTGCTGTTCCGCGGTCTTGCCCTGCAAGCTCTTGAGCAACTGTGGGGCAGCCGGGCCGCCATCGCGATCACCTCACTGTTCTTCGGTCTCGCCCACCTGGGCGCCCCGGGCGCGAACGCGTGGAGCGGACTGGCGATCGCCCTGGAGGCGGGCGTCCTGCTCGGAGCCGCGTTCCTGTGGCGGCGTAACATCTGGTTCGTCGCGGGCCTGCACTTCACCTGGAACACCACGGAACAACTGCTCGGCATCCCGGTCTCCGGACACACCCCCGAGGCCCTGTTCACCGCCGACGTCCACGGCTCCGCCCTCCTGACCGGCGGCGGCTTCGGTCTGGAAGCATCGATCGTGCCCATCCTCATCGGCGTGGCGCTCGCCGCCTCGATGCTCGTCCGCGCCCACCGCGGCGGCGGCATCAAGGCCCGTCGGCACACGGGCCGTTGACACAGCCCGACTGGGAGGAAACCGAAGTGATGCCCCGTCAGGCACGCTGGAGCAACCCGCTGCTGCGGGCGCCCCTCGACCGGTGGCAGGAGCGCAACGCTCTCCTCAAGGACGGCGTCCTCGCCCTGACGCTCACCCTGCCGGCCTTCGTGCCGACCCTGTCCCAGATCGGTGCGCAGATCGGCGATCTGCCCGAGCGCCCGGCGAACGTGCCGAGCGTCGCACTGATCCTGGCCCAGACCGTGCCGCTGGCGGTCCGCCGCAGATGGCCCGCGGCCTGCCTGGCCGTCATCGCCGCCGCGTTCGCCGTACACCAGGCGCTGGGCTTCGCGACGACGTTCGCGAGCGTGGGACTGTATCTCGCCCTGTACTCCGCCGGGGCCCACCAGATCCGCTTCCGCCGCGGCCTGGCCGCCGTGACCAGCGCCGGATACGCCGGGCTGGCCGTCACCCTGGACCACCTCGGCTCACCGAACGCGATACCGGACTATCTCGCGTTCTCCCTGGCCCTGGCCGCGTCCTGGCTGGCCGGAAGCATGGTACGCACACGGCGGACGGAGGAGGCGAAGCTACGGCGGCTGACTGCCGAGGCCGCCACGACCGCCGAACGGGCACGCATCGCCCGCGAACTGCACGACGTGGTCACCCACCACGTGACGGCCATGGTGGTCCAAGCCGACGCGGCACAGTTCCTGCTCACGTCCGCACCGGAACGCGCCGGCGAGGGACTGACGGCCGTCAGCGACACCGGCCGCCGGGCACTGACGGAACTGCGGCACCTGCTCGGCGTCCTGGAGGCGACCGGCGAGTCGGCCTCCGCGGACCCGGCGGGCGCGGGCCGGGAACCCGCCCTGGGCCGGGTGACAGACCTCGTCGAGCAGGCCGGCAGGTCGGGCCAGCCGGTCGAGTACAGCGAACAGGGCGAACGGCGGCCGCAGAGCGCGGACGTGGAACTCGCCGCGTACCGGGTGGTTCAGGAGGCACTCACCAACGCCATGAAGTACGCGCCCGGGAAGCCGACACGGGTCCTGCTCCGGCACGGCGACGACGAGCACATCGAGATCGAGGTGACCACCGAAGGCCCCGCCGCCGCACCACTCACACCGAAACCGGGCCCCGCGGGCGGACGCGGCCTGGCCGGACTCCGTACACGGGTACGGATGCTCGATGGTGAACTGGAGGCCGGTCCCCGGCCCGGAGGCGGGTTCGAGGTCCGCGCCACGATTCCGTCCAAGCCCCTCCAGGAGTGACCCCTTGAACGACGCGCCGCAACCGATCCGCGTACTCGTCTGCGACGACCAGGCGCTGGTACGGACCGGCTACGTCACCATCTTCTCCGCCCAGCCCGACATGGAGGTCGTCGGGGAGGCCGAGAACGGCCACGAGGCGATCCAGGCCACGCGACGGCTGCGCCCCGACGTCGTCGTGATGGACATCCGGATGCCCCTGCTCGACGGCATCCAGGCGACGCGGCAGCTTGTCGGCCCCGGCACCGAAGGAACCCCGAAGGTACTGGTCGTCACCACGTTCAACGTCGACGCCCACGTCTACGACGCGCTGCGCGCCGGAGCGAGCGGCTTCCTCCTCAAGGACGCGCATCCGGCGGAACTGGTCAACGGCATCCGGACCGTCGCCCGGGGCGAGGCCCTGCTGGCACCCGCCGTCACCCGCCACCTCATCGGCCACTTCGCCCGGCATCTGCGGCCGGCCGACACCTCCCGCCCGGCCGGACAGAACGTCGTGCGGGCACTGACCCCCCGTGAGCTGGAAGTGCTCCAACTGATCGCCGAGGGACTGTCGAACGCGGAGATCGCCGCAGCGATGTTCATCACGCCCGAGACCGTCAAGACCTACGTCTCGCGCATCCTGGCGAAACTCGCCCTGCGCGACCGCGTCCAGGCCGTCGTCCTCGCCTACCGGGTCGGCCTGGCACCCGGCACACCATGACCGACCCGCCCCCGCACAGCACCGCCTGCCCCCGCCCAGGTGAGCCCGCATGACGCCCCACCGGCCGGCGGGAACACACGGGTCCGCCCACGGCCCAGCACCTTCCCGCGCCCGAGCACGACCTCCTCCCAGCCCGGCGCGCGGCCCGACGGCTTCCGCGTGATCGGGGGCGGCATGGGCCGCTGACACCCACGTGCCCGGAGAACCTTCAGCCCCCTCAGAACACTGAAAGCTTCCCCGCATCATAGATAGCGAAAAGCTTACTTAGCTGCGAAAATGGCATGATTCAGGTAGGATGGTGGCATGGGATTGCGTCTGGAGGAGTCGCTGCGGCTGACGGTGGCCGCGTTGATGCAGGCAACGGGTGAATCCCAGCGGTCGGTCGCGGGGGTGCTGGGACTGACGCAGACACAGGTGTCACGCCGTCAGTCGGGCGCCATCTCCTGGAGCCTGAGCGACGTCGACGTCCTGGCCGAGCACTACGGCATCGACGCGCTGGACCTCCTGGCGGGTCCGACCAGAGCATGCGAGGCGCTGCCCGCCGACCGGCACCGTACCAGGCGGACCGAAACGAGAGGGACGGGCCGGTGAGCGACTTCGACGCCATCGACTCACTGCTCGACGCCGTCGGCCCGCAGGCCGAACTCCCGCCCGGCCACGTGCGCCGCGAACTACGGGAGCGGGCTCGGCTGTCCAAGGCGCAGGTGGCACGCGCGCTCGGCGTGAGCCCGTCAACCCTCAGCGGATGGGAAAACGGCCGGGACCCGTCCGGCGAGATCCGCACCAAATACGCCTACCTGCTGGACGGCCTGAACACCAAGCTCGCCACCGCCACCACCACCGAGACGGCGCCGGCTGCGGAGCAGCCCGTCACATCAAGCACGGCCCCGACCGCCACCCCCTTGTCTTCGCCGGACCTCTGCCAGGACGACGACGCGGACGACGTGGAACGGCTCGTCGTCCCCGAACCCTGTGTACTGTGCGGCCTCCCGGCCGGACAACGCGTGGCAGGGTTCGCCCAGCACCTGACCCCGGCCGACTGCCGGCCCACCGCCACCAAAGCCCCCACCGCCGTACTTGCCCCGCCGGCCGGACAGCCCACCGCGCAAACCCCGAAAACCCCGCCACGCACGCCACGCACGACACGTGCCACAGAGCGCTCCAAGGGCCCGGCCCGCCACGCGTTCCAAGAACCGTCCGGCCCGGTCGACCAGATCCGCGAGGCCGTGCAGGGCGCGCTCGCCGAGCACGGGGGCGACGTCGACGCAGCCACGACGGCGCTGGTGAAGCGGGCCATCCCGGACGCGATGCGACTGCTGGACGAGACCCGCAAGGGCGCCCGCTACGACGTGATCGCCCACCCCTGGATCCCCGACATCCTCAAAAAGCAGACCGCGCGCGGCTCCGACCAGATCTGGGAAGCCCGCCCCAAGTGGACCCGTCACGAACTCCCGCCCGGCAGGCACCAGGTGACCGCGCTCGACATCAACGGCGCCTACCTCTCCGCCCTCAAGACACACCTCCCCCTGGGCCGGCTCGAGCACTCCACCAGCCAGCCCCACGACCGCCGCCGCTCCGGAGTCCACCTGATCACCCCACCCGAGTGGGAACACGAAGCGGTGCTGCCCAACCCGATCGGCCAACGGGACGAGCCCGGCCCGCTGTGGATCACCGAGCCGACACTCCGCCTCCTGCTACGCCTGTCCGGCCCCAAGCACCAACTGTGCGCACCCCCTCAGATCCACGAGTCATACACCTCCGGCGCCACGGAGAACCTGCTCGAGAAGTTCCGCATCGCGCTGAAAGACGCCCGCGACACGGCGATCGAGCAGGGCGATACGGTGACGCTGGAGTACGTGAAGGCCATGTACTCGAAGTTCGTCTCCACGATGGGCGAGTCGAACTACAACCGGGAGCTCTACCGCCCGGACTGGATGCACCTCATCCGCAGCCAGGCCTTCGCCAACCTCTGGCTCAAGGCACTCAAGGCCCACGACGAGGGCCTGGCCGTCGTCCGGGCCATGGGCACCGACGAACTCCACGTCATCGGCGACTGGCGCCGTGTCTTCGCCGAAGGCCGCGGTGTCACCGAGGTCAAAGTCAAGAACACCTACACCACCGGAAGCGACACCGCTCAGCACACAGGCGAGGGGGAGTAGTGCCACAGAAGAACATCGACTTCGGAAGGTTCGGCGCCCAGGGCATCAAGGGCAGCGACGCCGTCGCGCGCAAACTCAACGAACTCGCGGGCGGCATCGCCACCCCCGTGACCGCCAAGCGCGGCTGGATGGCACGCCTGCACTACCTGACGAAGTCGCCCCAGACCCTGAAAGCCGCGCAGGACGCCGGACTCACCGTGACCCACCGGACACTGAAGGCATGGCTGGAGGGCAAACGCCGCCCCTCCAAGACCAACCTGGAACGCATCGACCAGGCGTACCGGACAGTGCGCCGCCACAACGTCGCCCGCCATCTCCTCAAGCGCCTCAACCGCGACGGACGCGGCACCCGGGTGGAGATCCACCCACTCAACCAGTCCCAGGTGCCACAGCCGCTGCAACGCGTGGTGGAGTACCGGACGATGAACGTGCGCCGCTGGGACCGCATCGTCGGCTCCTGGGCGGCCGGCGACCACCAGAGCCTCGACGCCGCGTGGCAGGACACGATCGTCGACCTCGGCTCGCAGTGGGGCCAGTACGAGTACGTCACCAACGTCGGCTTCGCCGCATAGAGCCCTGCCCCGGAAGGCAGTCTTCGGCACCTGCCGGGACGGCGTACGGTGAGGGAAATCCTGTCCCCGCCACTGCCGAAGAGACCCAGATCCCCACGATCCAGGCTCTTCCGCGTCCCCTGGCCGACGCTCCTCTCCACGCCATCTGCTTCCTCCCCCTGGCGCCGCCACCGTGTCGGCACAGCCCACCACGGATACGCGGGCACGTCGGGGCCGTGACACCCCCTCAGCGGCCGCTCAGCCCTGCACACAGCGAAGAAGATGGTCAGGTGTGATCGGCGGTGGCTGCTTCAGGTACCGGGGCGGCAGATGCGCGGACCGAGCGTCGGCAAGACTCCCGCGCGCCCGCGACTCGATGGGCACGAGGCCCTGGCTACTGGCCAAGACCACCACAGCCACTCAGCGCCCCCACCAGAACAGAGACTGCGCCACACCCCTGCTGTACGCGAGAATGAAGCGAGCCAGCCCCTCACGTACACCGAGGAACCGCGCGATGACCGCCAGCCCCTCACGTACACCGAGGAACCGCGCGATGACCGCCAGCCCCTCACGTACACCGAGGAACCGCGCGATGACCGCCAGCCCCACCGCCACAGAACACACCGGGCGTCTGGTCCTGCGCACCGACCAACAGAAGGGCCTCGCCCACACGGTCCGCCACCTGCGCCGCCCGCGCACCCGCGGGCACGCCGTCTCGGCCTGTGGCACCGGCAAAACCCTCTTCGCACTGCGCGTAGCCGAGGAACTCGGCGTGCGGCACCTCGCGGTGGCAGTGCCCAGCCTGGACCTGGTCGCGCAGTGGGCCGCGGCAGCCCGCGCGGACGGCCGCCGCGAGCCGATGATCACCGTCTCCTCGCTGCGTGCCGCCTCCCACCCGCTCCTCACCGAGGCCGAAGTCGACTCCGCCAACGCGGGGGAATACCTGGCCTACTGGCTCGCCCGCCACCCCAAAGCGACGGTCTTCTTCACCTACGACTCACTGTCCAAGATCGAAGAGGCCCAGCACTCCGCAATCTTCCCCGCACCCCTCTTCGGCCTGCTGATCGTGGACGAAGCCCACGCCACCGCCGGCACCTGGGAGAAGAACTGGACCGCACTGCACGACAACGAGCGCATCCCTGCCGAGCGACGCCTCTACCTCACCGCCACCCCGTACGTGTGGGAAGCCCCCCGCCTGACCGAGCCGCCCACCACCAGGGCACAGCCCAAGCGCACCACCGCCACCGCCCCCGCCTGGGACGACCCCGCCCTACTGGCAACCATGGACCAGCCGAAGATCTTCGGCCCCCGCCTGCACACCTACTCCCACGCCGACGCCATCGACGACGGCGTCCTGGCCGACTACCAACTCGTCGTCCCCACCGTCACCGACACCGAACTGCGCACCGCGCTCACCGATCCGCAAGCCGGGCCCACCGCACGCCGCACCACCGCCCTGCACCTGGCCATCCTCAAAGCCATGCGCGAGCAGGACCTGCGGCACGTGTTCGTCTACTTCCAGCAGATCGCCGACGCCGCCGACTTCGCCCACCAGTTCACCCACACCCTGCGCACCCTCCCCGACGAACTACGCCCCGACTGGGCGCGCGACATCGTCGTGCAGTCCATCGACGGCACCCACAGCCCCCACCAGCGCGCCGACATCATCGCCCGCTTCACCGACGCCGAGCGAAGCGTGCTGGCCAACGCCAAGATCCTCGGCGAAGGCGTCGACCTGCCCGCCGTCGACGGAGTCGTCTTCGCCGACCGCACCGCCAGCGTCCGCCGCATCGTCCAAGCCCTCGGCCGCGCCCTACGAAAACCCCCCACCCTCAAGACGAAGACGGCCAGCCTCGTCATCCCCGCCTACATCCCGCCCGGCACCGACCCCACCGACCTCCTCGGCACCCCCTACCAAGCCCTCTGGCTTGTCACCTCTGCCCTACGCCACCACGACCAGACCATCGCCGCCCGCGCCCCCCGGACCAAGAACCAGCATCCCGCCCGCGACTCCCACACCTACATCACCCGCCGCTTCCACTTCGACCACACCCTCGACCCCACCGCGATCGCCCGCGCCCTGGACCTGCTCGTCTGGCCCTCCCACGGCGCCGTCCTGTCCGCCCCCCGCCGCGCCGGCCTAGCCGCCGCCATCCGCCACCACAGCGAACACAGCCACCTGCGCGTGAGCGCCGACTACGAGGACGCTTACGGCTACCGGCTGGGGCAATTCATCACCGGCCAGCGCACCGCCTACCAAGCAGGCACCCTCGATCCGGCATGGATCGCCGAGCTCGAGCATCTCGGCATGATCTGGGACGACCACGAGGCCACCTGGCAGGGTCACCTGGCCACAGTCGAGGCCTTCCACGCCGAACACGGCCACCTTGCCATCCCCACCCAACTACCGGGTGGCCAGTTCCTTGCCGACCAGCGCGCCCTGGCCCGAAAGGACCGCCTCACCCCAGACCGCGACAACCAGCTCACAGCCCTCGACCCAGACTGGAAACTCCCCTACGGCCCCGACTGGCATCGCAAGTACCATCTGCTGCGCCGCCACCTGGAAGCCGGCAACCACCCCACCACGCTGCGCCGCGACACGCTCATCCATGGAGTGAAGACGGGCAACTGGCTGCACCGCCAGTTCACCAACTGGCCCGACCTTGACCCCGGCCAGCGCGACCTGCTCGCCCGCATGGGAATCACCCCCGACCATGCCCTCCTGGACCAAGAGCACACCGCGGGCAAGCCGAGCACATCGCGGCGGCGCACGTTCGCGCAGACCACCGAGATCCTCGGGCTCTTCGTGGCACGGTGGGGACGCACCCCCGGCGCCCGAGAGTGGATCGAGGTAGACGGCGACCGTGTCATGATCGGCCCCTGGCTCGCCAAGGTCCGCACCAAGCTGAACACTAATCAACTGCCCTCAGAGCAAGAGGAGTTGGTGTCCGCTACCCTTGCCGAGCACGGCATCGATCTGGTCAGTTCTGCCGGCACCATCGGGCCATCAAACGGCTGAAGTTTGGGCCACTGAGCTCAGTGCGGCGCCATCCGCGTTTCGCGCGCCGCGGTCCCATCTGCGGTATGCGGGGGAGCGGCAGAACTCGAATACTCCAAAGTTTTGGAGACAAGGAAGCAGCGACACACAGGATTGGCACGGCTCGACACTCTGGCTTTAACTGACGGGACGTCACCAAATACCCAGTCGGGCACAGCAACGACCGCCGACCTCTACTACCAGCCGAATTAACCTGCATCTCAGTCATGTTGGACTTGAAAAGCCAAGGCAAGTCGGGGAGGAGGCACGATCGCGGAGCGATCGGGACACCGCACCGACGACCCAACTCGATCCGCGGAGCGGATCCGGTCCCGGAGGGACCGAGCCCAGCCCCCGCGGAGCGGGGGCTGAACCGACGCGTAGCGTCGGCGCGTCGTTCCTGCGGAGCAGGACGCGCGC
>NZ_JAGPNL010000003.1 GCF_018069565.1 Streptomyces tagetis
CTGTCTCCGGCTTTCCTCCGGGCGCTTTCCCTTCGGTCTTGCGTTTCCGACTCTATCAGATCTTCCCGACCCGATTTCCTCGGTGCTTTCCAGGTTCCCGCTTTCGCGTTTCCCTTTCCGGCGATCCCGACTCTATCAGACCCTTTCGGCGCCGATTCCCCGTCAGGAGGGGGTGTCATCGCGGCTGTTGGGCCGTTCCGACGAGGTGAGACTCTAGCGGATTCCCGACTCCCGAGCTAATCGGGGGCCGCGTCCTTTCGAACGTGGATTCCTCATTCCATGAATACGCACGCCATTGCGACGACGACGCCGACAAGCGGTGTTCGCCGAAGAGTGGGTGGTGCTCGTGGAATCGCTGTCCGGGGACCGACTCGGTCGGTGCTCACGTCGGACAACTCGGAGAACAGTACGGGTGGGCCCGGGGTGTGTCAACTCCGGGCCGGGCGGCCCTCGGCGGCGTAGGCTGGCGGACGTGACGACGCGTACGTACAGCCAGTTCTGGTGGGCCGCCTGACGGCGGCCACGCTCACGTACGCACTTCGACGGCCGCCGCTCCCGGCGGCCGTTTCTCGTATCTCCCCTCCTACGGGGCCGGGGCGGCCGGCGGACGGCGGCGGCCCCGGCCGAGAGGCGGAGAGATGACGAGGATCTTCAGCGGGATCAAGCCGACCGGGCACCTGACGCTCGGCAACTACCTGGGCGCGATGCGGCGGTGGGCCGCCGAGGACCAGCACCGGGCGGACGCGCTATTCTGCGTGGTCGACCTGCACGCGCTGACCGTCGACCACGATCCGGCGCGGGTGCGCAGACTGAGCCGGCAGGCGGCGTCCCTGCTGCTGGCCACGGGGCTGGACCCCGAGGTGTGCACGGTGTTCGTGCAGAGCCACGTCGACGAGCACGCCCGGCTCTCGTACGTACTGGAGTGCGTGGCGACCGACGGGGAGATGCGGCGCATGATCCAGTACCGGGAGAAGGCCGCCCGGGAACGGGAGCGGGGCGGGAGCGTACGGCTGTCGCTGCTGACGTACCCCGTGCTGATGGCCGCCGACATCCTGGCGTACGCCGCCGACGAGGTGCCGGTCGGTGACGACCAGGCGCAGCACGTGGAGCTGACCCGAGACCTGGCCGTGCGGTTCAACCAGCGGTACGGGCACACCTTCACCGTGCCCCGGGCCACGCGTCCGGCGGTCGCGGCGCGGGTGATGAACCTCCAGGACCCGGCGTCGAAGATGGGCAAGAGCGACGACGTGGGGCCCGGCATCGTCTATCTGCTCGACGAACCGGACGTGGTGCGGCGCAAGGTGATGCGGGCGGTGACCGACAGCGGGCGCGACATCGTCCACGATCCGCAGGCGCGGCCCGGTCCGGCCAACCTGCTGGAGATCCTGGCCGCCTGCACGGGCGGTGATCCGGTGCGTCTGGCCGGCGGGTACACCTCGTACGGCGCGCTGAAGAAGGACACCGCGGAGGTGGTGATCGAGGCGCTGCGGCCGGTGCGGGAGCGGCACCGGGAGCTGTGCGCGGACCCCGGGCGGGTGGACGAGGTGCTGCGCCGGGGCGCGGAGCGGGCGCGGGCGATGGCCCGGCCCACCGTGGACGCCGCGTACCGGGCGATCGGGCTGCTGCCGCCGCTTACGGACGACGACGGTGGCGGGGCCCGGACGGCCTCCGGTCCCGCCGTGGTCCGGGCGGGCTGAGGGAGGGGGCGGGCCCCGGCCGGGGTCAGTCCTTGGTGCCGGAGGCCAGCTCGCGGCTGCGGTCGCGGGCGGCCTCCAGGGCGGCGATGAGGGCGGCGCGGACGCCGTGGTTCTCCAGTTCGCGGATGGCGTTGATGGTGGTGCCGGCCGGGGAGGTGACGTTCTCGCGGAGCCGGACGGGGTGCTCCCCGCTGTCGCGGAGCATCTTGGCGGCGCCGATCGCGGACTGGACGATCAGGTCGTGGGCCTTGTCGCGGGGCAGGCCGAGCAGGATGCCCGCGTCGGTCATGGCCTCGACCAGGTAGAAGAAGTACGCCGGGCCCGAGCCGGAGAGGGCGGTGCAGGCGTCCTGCTGGGACTCGGGGACGCGCAGGGTCTTGCCGACGGCGCCGAAGATCTCCTCGGTGTGGGCGAGGTGGGCGGCGGTGGCGTGGGTGCCGGCGGAGATGACGGACATGGCCTCGTCGACGAGGGCCGGGGTGTTCGTCATGACACGGACCACGGGGGTGCCGGGGGCGAGGCGTTCCTCGAAGAAGGCGGTGGGGATGCCGGCCGCGCCGCTGATGACCAGCCGTTCGGCGGGGATGTGCGGGGCGAGTTCGTCGAGGAGGGTGCCCATGTCCTGCGGTTTGACCGTGAGGATGAGGGTGTCGGCGTGCTTGGCGGCCTCGGCGTTGGTGACCGGGGTGACCCCGTGGCGGGCACGGAGTTCCTCGGCCCGTTCCGGGCGGCGGGCGGTGACGAGGAGGTCGTCCGGGGACCAGCCGGAACCGATCATCCCGCTGAGCAGGGCTTCACCGATCTTGCCGGTGCCGAGGACTGCGACTTTCTGGGTCATGGCTGCGGTGCCCCTCCGAGGGTTGCGTCGTCCGTGTTCATCCTCGCACCGGGCGGCCGGACCGGGCGCCCGCGTCCGGTGGGCGGGACGCGGGTGCGGCGGGTGGTGAGCGGCGGAACGGCGGGGGCGGGCGCCCGTCGGGCAGGGCTGTGGCGGGGCGGGCCGGTCAGGCCGTGCGGCGGCGGAGGGTCACGGCGCCGAGGGCGAGCACCAGCAGGGCGCAGCCGGCCACGGTCAGGACGTCGCGGACGAAGACGCCGGTCAGGTCGGGGTGGCGCAGGACCTCGTTCATGCCGTCGACGGCGTACGACATGGGCAGGACGTCGGAGACGGCCTCCAGGGCCGGGTGCATGCGGTCGCGCGGGGTGAAGAGGCCACAGAGCAGGAGCTGGGGGAAGATCACCGCCGGCATGAACTGGACCGCCTGGAACTCCGAGGCCGCGAAGGCCGAGACGAAGAGGCCGAGCGCCGTGCCGAGGAGGGCGTCGAGCAGGGCCACGAGGAGGAGCAGCCAGGGGCTGCCGGTGACGTCCAGGTCGAGGAACCAGAGGGCGAGTCCGGTGGCCAGGGCGGACTGGACGACGGCGAGGGCGCCGAAGGCGAGGGCGTATCCGGCGATGAGGTCGCCCTTGCCGAGCGGCATGGCGAGGAGGCGTTCCAGGGTGCCGGAGGTGCGCTCGCGCAGCGTGGCGATGGAGGTGACCAGGAACATCGTGATCAGCGGGAAGATGCCGAGGAGCGAGGCGCCGATGGTGTCGAAGGTGCGCGGGCTGCCGTCGAAGACGTAGCGCAGCAGGAAGAGCATCACGCAGGGCACGAGGAGCATCAGCGCGATGGTGCGCGGGTCGTGGGCGAGCTGGCGCAGCACGCGGCCCGCGGTGGCGGTGGTGCGGGAGAGGTTCAGGGGGCGTACGGGGGCGGGCCGGGGCGCCGCCGGGGCCGGGGCCTGGGTGGTCATCGCGTGCTCTCCTTCGTGCGGTCGGCCTCGTCGACGAGGCGCAGGAAGGCGTCCTCGACGGTGTCGGTGCCGGTGCGGGCGCGCAGGGCGTCGGGCGTGTCGTCGGCGAGGAGCCGGCCCTCGCGCATCAGCAGGAGGCGGTGGCAGCGCTCGGCCTCGTCCATGACGTGGGAGGAGACGAGGAGGGTGGTGCCGCGCTCGGCGGCGAGGGAGTGGAAGAGGTTCCACAGGTCGCGGCGGAGGACGGGGTCGAGGCCGACCGTCGGTTCGTCGAGGACCAGGAGGTCGGGGGCGCCGAGCAGGGCGACGGCGAGGGAGACGCGGCTGCGCTGGCCGCCGGAGAGCCGGCCGGCCAGGGCGTCGGCGTGGTCGGTGAGGTCGACGTCGGCGATGGCCCGGGTGACGTGCTCGCGGCGGCGTGCGGCGGCGGTGCGGCCGGGTTCGAGGATCGCGGCGAAGTAGTCGAGGTTCTGGCGCACGCTCAGGTCGTCGAAGACGGACGGGGCCTGGGTGACGTAGCCGACGCGGGTGCGCAGGGCCGGGTTGCCGGCGGGCAGTCCGAGGACCTCCAGGGTGCCGGTGACCTTGGCCTGGGTGCCGGCGACGGCGCGCATGAGGGTGGACTTCCCGCAGCCCGAGGGGCCGAGGAGGCCGGTGACCTGGCCGCGCGGGACGGTGAAACCGAGGGCGCGCAGGACGGTCCGGCCGCCCCGGACGACGGTGAGGTCCTCGGCGCGGAGGGCGGGTTCGGCGGGGACGGGCGCCTCGGCGGGTTCGGCGCCGGCCGAGGTGGGGGTGGCCGGGCCGTCCGGCGCGGCCGGGTCCGCCGGGCCCTCGGGGGGCTGGGGAGAATAATTCATCACGTGATGAATACTCCTCCGGTGACCGGCCGCCGTCAAGCGTCCCGGGGCGTGGTCGCCACGAGCAGGACGACGTCGTACGTCTCCTCCACGACCCCCTCCGGGAAGACGGCCCGCAGGTGCCGCCGCTCCTCGGCGAGGAAGGCGGCGCCCCGCTCCTCGTCCCGGGTGAGGAAGAGGGAGTGGCTGGCGAGGTTGGCCAGATGGGTGTCGAGGGGGACGCGCCGGCTCCAGCGGACGGTGCGCCGGGTGCCGCCGACGCGGTGGGCCGTCTCCGCGAGGCGGGCCTCGACGCCGCGCAGGCCGGGCTCCTCGACGCCGAAGTGGGCCTCGATCCGCCGTTCCTGCTCGGCGATCCACGGCACGTCGCCGGGGTCGGTGTTCCACCACAGCGCGAGCGCGCCGCCGGGACGCAGCACCCGCAGCGCCTCCGGGACCGAACGGTCCGGGTCGGTCCAGTGCCAGGACTGGGCGTAGGTGAGCAGGTCGGCGGAGCCGGTGGCCAGGGGGAGGGCGTCGCCGACACCGCGTACGAGGGGCACGCCGGGCAGGTCCCGGCGGAACCGGGCGGCCATGCCATCGCCCGGCTCGACCCCGATCACACGGGCGCCGCGCGCGTGCAGCAGGGCGGTGGCGATCCCCGTACCGGCGCCGACGTCCGCGACCCGGGCGCCTGCGAGGGGGCGGCCCGCCAACTCCTCGACCGCGTCGAGCAGCGCGGGCGGATAGGAGGGGCGGGCGGCGGCGTACCGGTCCGCGGCGGCGTCGAAGGAGCGGGCGCGGACGGCGCGGGGGGCCCGGGTGGGCGAAGTCGCGGGGGTGGCGGCGAGGGCGGAGGCGGGGTCGGGGGTGGCGGCGGGGTCGGGCGAGGTCGTCATACGGCCATGGTGACGGCCGAAGGGTGGGGTGTGTACGGCCCGGGGCGGGCGGTTCCCGGGACCGGCCGGGACGCGGGGGCAAGGGGGTTCCCTGGACCGGCCGGGACACCGGGGCAGGCGATTCCCGGACCGGCCGGGACACCGGGACGCCGGTACGCCTGGGCAGGGCACCGGGCCCCGGGCTTCTCGGTGCGGCCCGGCCTCCCCCGGGCGGGCCCGGCCTCCCCCGGGCCGGCCCGGCCTCCCCCGGGCCGGCCCGGGTCAGGCGCGGCCCCGGCGCTTCTTCTTCGAGGGGTTGCCGGAACGGCGGGTGGTGCGGCGTGCGTACAGGTCGCGGGCGCGGTCGTACTCGGCGCGGTGCAGGGCCTCGCCGGGGGCCTCGGTGAGACAGCGCAGGGAGTAGGCGAGGAGCGAGCCGACGAAGCCGATGCTCAGCAGACCGCGCAGGGACGCCTGGCGGTCGGGGTCGGGGCGGCGGGAGAAGCCGGTCCAGGTGTTCCGGAAGGCGACGGCGCTGCAGATGGCGAACATCACGCCCATCAGCACCGTGACGAAACCGCTGACGGCGGCGATCCGCAGGCCCTCGTAGGCGATGAACAGGACCAGGCAGGCCACGGCCGCCGTGAGCAGCGCGCCGACGGCGAGCCCGGCCCGGCGGACGGCGTAGCCCCGGCCGTGGTCCACCCAGCTCGTGCCGAAGAAGCGCAGCGGCTCGGGGCGGGGTCCGGCCGGGGCGGCGGAGCCCTCGGCCGTGCTCGGGGTGCCGTTCGTACCGTTCTCGTCGCTCACGGCTCGATTATGGCCGGGGCGGTGCGGCGGGCTCCGGGCGGGCCGGGAAGCGGCCCGCCCGCTCCGGGCCGGGCTCGGAACGGGCCCGGCCCGGAGCGCCTCGGCTCAGGAGCAGGGCGGGGCGACGTACCCGTCGCTGCCGGTGTAGACGTACGTGTCGGAGACGTACTCGCCGTTGCCTATGCGGTTCCAGAGCGACGACGTGCCGTAGGGACCGGTCACCGTGGTGCCGTTCGTCTGGCAGGTGATCGAGACCTGGGCGCCCAAGGGCAGGACGCGGACGACGGCGTAGCCGGTGCCGGGTCCGCTGCGGACGTTGAGCCGGTACCCCGGCGCGACCGGGTACGTGCGCGCCGCCGCCGCGGTGGCGACGGACTCCTTCTCCTCGCCGCCCCCGACGGGCGCGGACTGGTCCACGGACATGCGAAAACCTCCCCCGTTGCACCCCATGACAGCCATGGGGCCCCGTTGATTCCCGCCCGGCGGGCCCTGAAACACATGTTCGCCTTTCGTACGGGCACGCCGGGCAGGCCGCCTCGGCGCCGTGAGCGCGATCCATTAGGCTCCGAACGTCGCGCGCGGTGAGGAACGGCACGGGGGTGGTCCCATGGCGCCAGAGCGGAACGCCGGGCCGGGTGCGGAAGCGGAACATCCGGAATACGCCGGCCACTACCGGCTCGACGCCCGGCTGGGCTCCGGTGGCATGGGGGTCGTGCACCTGGCCCGCAGTACGTCCGGGATGCGGCTCGCGGTGAAGGTCGTGCACGCCCGGTACGCGCGGGACCCCGAGTTCCGGGGCCGGTTCCGGCAGGAGGTCGCGGCGGCGCGGCGGGTGAGCGGGGCCTTCACGGCGCCGGTCGTGGACGCCGACCCGGACGCGGTACGGCCCTGGATGGCCACCTTGTTCATCCCCGGCCCGACCCTCGCGGACGAGGTGAAGCGGAACGGTCCCCTGGAGCACGGTCGGCTGCGCCGGCTGATGGCGGGGCTCGCCGAGGCGCTGCGGGACATCCACCGGGTCGGGGTGGTCCACCGGGATCTGAAGCCGGGCAACGTCCTGCTCGCCGAGGACGGTCCGAAGGTCATCGACTTCGGCATCTCCCGGCCGAAGGACAGCGAACTGCGCACCGAGACGGGGAAGTTGATCGGCACGCCGCCGTTCATGGCGCCGGAGCAGTTCCGCCGGCCCCGGGAGGTGGGACCGGCGGCGGACGTCTTCGCGCTCGGTTCGCTGCTGGTGCACGCGGCGACCGGCCGGGGCCCCTTCGACTCGGACAGCCCGTACGTCGTGGCGTACCAGGTCGTGCACGACGAGCCCGATCTGACGGGACTGCCGGAGAGTCTCGCCCCGCTGGTGCGGAGCTGTCTGGCCAAGGAACCGGAGGAGCGGCCCACGCCGGACGAGCTGATGCTGCGGCTGCGGACGGTGGCGGCGTCGTACGACACCCAGGCGTTCACAACGGCTCCCCGGGACCCGTCGCAGGACACGCCCGGGGCGCTCCCCGACGGCATGCCGGAAGGGGACACGCCCGGGGGCCACCGTACGGAGGCCGACACGCCGGGCGTCGCGGAGGGCGACACGCCGGGGGACGACCGTCCGGAGCGCGACACGCCCGACACGCCCGGCACCCCGCGCACCGACACGCCGGGGGCCTGCACCACGGAGCCCGACACGCCCGGCACCGGCACCCGCACCACCCCCACCGACGCCGTCACCGACACCCCCCGCCCCCACCTCCCGCGCCGCCGCGCCCGCCGCTTCGCGCTCGGGGCCGGTGTGGTCGGCGTCGCCGTGGCCGGGGCGCTCGTCCTGGTCCTGCCGTCGCGGGGCACGGACCCGAGGGCACCGGTGCCGCAGGCCGCGGCGTCCCCCTTCGGCACCTGGCGGACGGCACCCGACGAGGAACCGGGCGTCTCGCACTGCTCGTACGGCGGCGGACGGCTGCTGTGCGCGCGGCCCGGACTGGTCTTCGCGCTCGCCCCCTCCGACGGGAAGGTGCTCTGGCGCCACCCCGTCGCGCGGACGGTCGTCGGCCAGCCCCCGTCGGTCGCGGACGGCCTCGTCCAGCCCGCCGTCCAGCAGGGCACCACCCTGACGTCGCTCGACCCCGCCACCGGCGCGACCGCCCGGGAGGGGGAGCTGCCCGCCTACCAGGGCCTGCGCCGGGCCGGCGGCATGCTGCTGCTCACCGGCGCCGACGGCCGGGTCACCGGCGTGGACACCGCGTCCGGCGAGCCCCGGTGGACGCGCCCGGTCCCGGGCCACCAGACGCCGTACTTCGCGGCGTTCCCCGGCGACCGCCTGGCGTACGCGACGAGCACCGGCGACGACGGGACGCGCACCCGGGTCACCGCGGTCGACCCGGCCACCGGCACCGTGCGGTGGGACACCGAGATGGACGGTGTGGTGCGCCCCGTCGGCACCTCCGGCGGCTCCCTGTGCCTGCTGGCCGTCGACCCGGTCTACGGCGACACCCGCGCCGTGCTGCGCTACACCCCCGGCACCGGCGACCTGCTCCGCGTCACGCTGCCCGTCCCGCTCGCGCAGGCCGAGGCCACCGTGCGCGGCGACCGGGTGTACCTCATGGGGGACGGCGGCTCGCTGCGCGCCGTCGACCTCGCCGGCCGGGTCCAGCGGTGGAGCCTGGAGACCGGCATGAGCCGAGGTTCGGCGCCCGTCGCCGACGACCGGCACGTGTACGTCGCCGCCCCCGACGGGCGGCTGCTCGGCGTGGACGCCGGCTCGGGACGGCTGCTCGGCCAGACCCCGCCCCGGCTCGGCACGGCCTCCGACACGGTCCCCGCCGACCTGGCCCCGCCGGTGCTCGCGGGCGGCCACGTCTTCTCCGGGGCCCCCGACGGCAGCGTCCTCGCCGTGGACGCCCGGGACCCGGCCGCCTGGTAGCGCGCCGGGCACACGGCCCCACCGACACGCGGGCCGACACGCCGGAGGGCCGCCCCCGCGCGGTGGGGGACGGCCCTCGGGCGTGCCGGAAGGGCTCAGCCCAGCTTGCTCACGTCGCGCACGGCGCCCCGGTCGGCGCTGGTCGCCATGGCGGCGTAGGCGCGCAGCGCGGCGGAGACCTTGCGGTCGCGGTCGCGCGGGGCGTACGCGCCGTTCAGGGCGTCGGCGCGGCGGGCCAGCTCGGCGTCGTCCACGAGCAGCTCGACGGAGCGGTTCGGGATGTCGATGCGGATGCGGTCGCCGTCCTCGACCAGGGCGATGGTGCCCCCGGAGGCCGCCTCGGGCGAGGCGTGGCCGATGGACAGGCCCGAGGTGCCGCCGGAGAAGCGGCCGTCGGTGATGAGCGCGCACGCCTTGCCGAGGCCGCGGCTCTTCAGGTACGAGGTCGGGTAGAGCATCTCCTGCATGCCGGGGCCGCCCTTGGGGCCCTCGTAGCGGATGACGACGACGTCGCCCTCGGTGACCTGCTTGGTGAGGATCTTCTCGACGGCCTCGTCCTGCGACTCGCAGACGACCGCGGGCCCCTCGAAGGTCCAGATCGACTCGTCGACGCCGGCCGTCTTGACCACGCAGCCGTCGACGGCGAGGTTGCCGCGGAGCACCGCGAGGCCGCCGTCCGCGGAGTAGGCGTGCTCGGCGGAGCGGATGCAGCCGCCCTCGGCGTCCTCGTCCAGGGAGTCCCACCGCTCGGACTGGGAGAACGCCTCGGCGGAGCGGACGCAGCCGGGGGCCGCGTGCCACAGCTCGACCGCCTCCGGGGACGGGGAACCGCCGCGGATGTCCCAGGTCTTCAGCCAGTCGGCGAGGGAGGGGCTGTGCACGGCGTGCACGTCCTCGTTGAGCAGTCCGGCGCGGTGCAGTTCGCCGAGGAGGGCGGGGATGCCGCCGGCGCGGTGCACGTCCTCCATGTAGTACGTGCGGTTCTTCCCCACGTTCGGCGCGACCTTGGCGAGGCAGGGCACGCGGCGCGAGAGGGCGTCGATCTCGGTGAGGCCGAAGGGCACCTCGCCCTCCTGCGCGGCGGCCAGCAGGTGCAGGATCGTGTTGGTCGAGCCGCCCATGGCGATGTCGAGCGCCATGGCGTTCTCGAACGCCTGGAAGGTGGCGACGCTGCGGGGCAGGACCGACTCGTCGTCCTGCTCGTAGTAGCGGCGCGTGATGTCCATGACGGTGCGCGCCGCGTCCTCGTAGAGGGCCTTGCGGGCGGTGTGGGTGGCGAGGACCGAGCCGTTGCCGGGCAGGGAGAGGCCGATGGCCTCGGTGAGGCAGTTCATCGAGTTGGCGGTGAACATGCCGGAACAACTGCCGCAGGTCGGGCAGGCGTTCTCCTCGATGCGCAGCACGTCGGCGTCGGAGACCTTGTCGTTGGCCGCCTCCACCATGGCGTCGATCAGGTCCAGGGTGCGGACCGTGCCGTCGACCAGGGTGGTGCGGCCGGCCTCCATCGGACCGCCGGAGACGAAGACCGCGGGGATGTTCAGCCGCAGCGCGGCGTTGAGCATGCCCGGGGTGATCTTGTCGCAGTTGGAGATGCAGATCAGGGCGTCGGCGCGGTGCGCCTCGACCATGTACTCCACGCTGTCCGCGATCAGGTCGCGGGAGGGCAGGCTGTACAGCATGCCGCCGTGGCCCATGGCGATGCCGTCGTCGACGGCGATGGTGTTGAACTCGCGGGGGATGCCGCCCGCGGCGGTCACCGCCTCGCTGACGATCCGGCCGACCGGCGCGAGGTGGGTGTGGCCGGGCACGAACTCGGTGAAGCTGTTGGCGACCGCGATGACGGGCTTGCGCCCGATGTCCGCGCCCGGTACACCGGAGGCGCGCATCAGGGCGCGTGCGCCCGCCATGTTGCGGCCGTGGGTGACTGTGCGGGACCTCAGCTCGGGCATCGCCGCTCGCTCCTTCGGAGAGTTGTGACTGCCGTCGAGCGTACGCCGGACTTCCAGGTACCGGGACAGGGTGTCCGCGATTCGGGACGCACGTCTCGTACGAGGAGATGTCGGACGGGCCTGCCACGGGCCCCGGACGACCCCCTTCAGGGCGCGGTGAGGTGGCCCTGCACGACCGGCGCCAGACGGGCGACGAGCGCCTCCAGGTCCGCCGAGGCCAGCGGCTCCACCTTGATCACGTACCGGAGGAAGGCGCAGCCCACGAGCTGGGCGGCGGCCAGTTCGGCGCGGAGTTCCGCGTCCGGCAGGTCGAGCTGGTCGGCGACGCGGCGCAGCACCTGGGCGCCGACGAGGCGGCGGAGGACGGCGGCGGCCGTCTCGTGGTCCAGGGCGGAGCGGAGGATGGCGAGCAGCGGGGCGCGGGTGACCGGGTTCTCCCAGATGCCGAGGAAGAAGCGGGTCAGCCGCTCGCCGATCCGGTCGAGGGGGCCGTCGGCGATCCCGCGGGGGGCGTCCAGGGCGGGGGCGAAGGCGACCTCGACGGCCGCCGCGAAGACCTGCTCCTTGGTGCCGAAGTAGTGGTGCACGAGGGCCGGGTCGACACCGGCGGCCTTGGCCACGGCACGGACGGAGGTCCGCTCGTAGCCGCGTGCGGAGAACTCCTCGCGGGCCGCGGCGAGGATACGGTCCCGGGTGCCGGCGGACTCGGTGCGCGGGGGCCGGCCGCGGCGCCGGGCGGGCGTCCCGCCGGGGGCGGCGGTCACCGGCGGCCGGCCTTCGACGCCGCGGCCAGGTGCAGCCGGGTGAAGGCCAGGGCCTCCGCGAGGTCGGACTCGCGTTCGGCGCCGGACATGGCGCGGCGGGTGTTGACCTCGACGACCACGTGGCCGTCGAAGCCGGTGCGGGCCAGGTGCTCCAGCACCTCGGCGCAGGGCTGGGTGCCGCGGCCGGGGACCAGGTGCTCGTCCTTGGCCGAGCCCCGGCCGTCGGCGAGGTGGACGTGGCCGAGCCGGTCGCCCATGCGCGCGACCATGCCGAGGGTGTCGGCGCGGGCGGTGGCCGCGTGACTGAGGTCGATCGTGAAGTGGCGGTAGTCCTCCTTCGTCACGTCCCAGTCGGGCGCGTAGGCGAGCATCTCGCGGTCGCGGTAGCGCCAGGGGTACATGTTCTCCACGGCGAAGCGGACGTCGGTCTCCCCGGCCATGCGCCAGACGCCGTCGACGAAGTCGCGCGCGTACTGGCGCTGCCAGCGGAAGGGCGGGTGCACGACGACGGTGCTCGCGCCGAGCTTCTCGGCGGCGGCGCGGGCGCGCTGGAGCTTGACCCAGGGGTCGGTGGACCAGACGCGCTGGGTGATCAGCAGGCAGGGGGCGTGCACGGCCAGGATCGGCATCCGGTGGTAGTCGCTGAGCCGGCGCAGCGCGTCGATGTCCTGGCTGACGGGGTCGGTCCACACCATGACCTCGACCCCGTCGTAGCCGAGGCGCGCGGCGATCTCGAAGGCCGTCGCCGTCGACTCCGGGTAGACGGAAGCCGTCGACAGGGCGACCTTCGCGTCCGGGATGCGGACGACGTCCCTTGGTTCTGCCACGAGGGCCAGGTTACGGGTCGGCTCGGGCGGGTGCGGGGTGGCCGCGGGCCGTTGTGGTCATCGCCATAGCGGGGGCGTCGGCCCCCCGTGGGCCCGGCCGCCTCCCCCGGGTGGCCTACCCGCGCCCCATGTGGTCCAGGCGGCGCAGGATCACGCCCTCGCGCAGGGCCCACGGGCAGACCTCCAGGTTCTCCACCCGGAACAGGTCCATCGCGGCCTCGGCGACCAGCGCCCCGGCGAGGAGCTGGGCGGCCCGGCCCTCGGAGACGCCGGGCAGCTCGGCGCGCTCGGCCGCGGTCATGGCGGCCAGCCGGGGCACCCAGCTCTCCAGGGAGACCCGCTTCAGCTCGCGCTGGACGTAGAGGCCCTCGGCGGAGCGGGCGGCGCCGGCCAGGCGGGCCAGTTGCCGGAAGGTCTTGGAGGTGGCGACCACGTGGTCGGGGGCGCCGAGGCGGCTGAAGTCGCCGACCGTGCGGGCGATCTCCGTACGGACGTGGCGGCGCAGCGCGCGGACGTCGTCCGGCCGGGGCGGGTCGCCGGGCAGGTGGGCGGCGGTCAGCCGGCCGGCGCCGAGCGGCAGCGACACGGCGGCGTCGGGCTCCTCGTCGATGCCGTGGGCGATCTCCAGGGAGCCGCCGCCGATGTCGAGGACGAGCAGCGTGCCCGCGGACCAGCCGAACCAGCGGCGGACGGCGAGGAAGGTGAGGCGGGCCTCGTCGGCGCCGCTGAGGACGGCGGGCTCGACGCCGGTCTCCTCGCGCACCCGGGCGAGGACGTCGTCGGCGTTGGCCGCGTCGCGCACGGCGGAGGTGGCGAAGGCGAGCAGCTCCTCGACGCCCTGGTCCTCGGCGGCCCGCAGCGCCTCGCGCACCACGGCGATCAGCCGGTCGACGCCGTCGGGGCCGATCGCGCCGTCGTCGTCGAGGAGCTGGGCCAGCCGCAGGTCGGCCTTGTGCGAGTGCGCGGGCAGCGGGCGCGCTCCGGGGTGCGCGTCCACCACCAGCAGGTGCACCGTGTTCGAGCCCACGTCGAGGACACCGAGTCTCATGGGGGAAACGCTACTGCCGCCGGGGCCCGCCCGGTACGCCGCGCCCGGCGGCGGGGCGGCACGGGAGGCGGTGCCTGCCCGGCGGCGGGGCGTCTTACCCTGGAGCCGTGCCAAAGACGAAAAAGGCGAAGGACGAAAAGTCGACCAAGAAGGACAAGAAGAGCAAGAAGGACGGACGGTACGGGATGCCCCTGGGTTCCTCGGCGGCGGACGCCGCCGCCGTGGCCGGCGACGAGCAGGGCCTCGACTTCGCGCGCGCGTGGGTGGAGTTCCCGGACCCGGCCGACGACGAGCAGGTCTTCCGCTGCGATCTGACCTGGCTGACCTCGCGCTGGTCCTGCATCTTCGCCTCCGGCTGCCAGGGCATCCAGGCCGGCCGCGCGGACGACGGGTGCTGCTCGCTGGGGGCCCACTTCTCCGACGAGGACGACGAGAAGCGGGTCGCGGGGCACGTGGCGCGGCTCACGCCGGACATCTGGCAGCACCACGCCGAGGGCACCCGCGACGGCTGGGTCTCCGAGGACGACGAGGGCTCCCGGCAGACCCGCCCGTACCAGGGCTCGTGCATCTTCCAGAACCGGCCCGGTTTCGCCGGGGGCGCGGGCTGCTCGCTGCACATCCTGGCGCTGCGGGAGGGCCGGGAGCCGCTGGAGACCAAGCCGGACGTGTGCTGGCAGCTCCCGGTGCGGCGCACCTACGAGTGGATCGACCGGCCGGACGACACGCGGGTGCTCCAGGTGTCGATCGGCGAGTACGACCGGCGCGGCTGGGGTCCGGGCGGGCACGACCTGCACTGGTGGTGCACCTCGGCGACCTCGGCGCACGGCGCGGGCGAGCCGGTGTACGTCTCCTACCGGGCGGAGCTGGTCGAGCTGATGGGCAAGGCGGGCTACGACCGGCTGGCCGGGCTGTGCGAGGAGCGCCTCGCCTCCCAGCTCCCGCTGCTGGCCCCGCACCCGGCGGACCCGGCGCCCTGAGGCGTACTGAGTCGTACTGAGGCGTACTGAGGCGCCCTGATCCTGAGGCCCTGACCGGGCCCCCCTCGCCGCGGCGGCCCCGGGCCTGCGGGCTACGAGGCGGAGGGGCTCGGGTCGCCGCTCTCGACGGGCGGCGGCTGCGAGGTGCCGCCGGTCGGGGGCGGCTCGGTGGGCGTGGGGTCCGGATCGGGGGACGTGGTCCCCGGGCCGTCGGTCGGCGTCGGGTCCGGGGTCTTGGAGTGCGTCGGGGACGGGTCCGGGCGGGAGGTGCCCGGGGGCGGCGGGGTGCCGGGCGTGCTGGGGCGCGGGGCCGGGCGGGTCGGGGCGGGCGCCGTGCCGTGGCCGGAGATGGTGACGACCGCGCCGGCCGGGGCGACGGCCACCCGTGCCCTCCAGGGGCCGGACGGCTCGCGCAGGTGGTCGACGAAGACCTTGACGGTGAGGGTCTCGCCGGGCGCGAGGGTGCCGAAGGCGCGGCTCACGTAGAGCCAGGGGGCGGTGGTGGAGACGGACCAGCTCACCGGGGCGTCCCCGGCGGCGGTGAGAGTGATCAGCGTGGTGTCGCCGTCGGTGCCGGCGGCGACCGTGAGCCGGCCGGTGCCGCTCTCGCCGGCGCCGGTGACGCTGACGACCTCCACCGAGACGTCGGAGCCGCCGGCCTCGTCGAAACCGGGGCCGGGGGTGGTGCTGGCGTTGCCGGCGTTCTCGTAGCCGGTGCCGTCCGGGGCGCCGTCGGGGACGTCGGGGCCGTGCTCCTTCCCGGCGGTGGGCGGGTGGCCGTCGGCCCCGCCCTCCGGTCCGCCCCGGTGCGCGGCCCACAGGGCGAGCATGGGCGCGGCGACCACGGTGGCGACGACGGTCGTCGTGACGGCCCGCGCGCGCAGCCGGTCGCGCCGGGCGGCGTGGTCCTTGGGGTCCATCGGGAAACCGCGCCGGTCGAAGCGCGGGGCGGCGCCGCGGGCGCGCGGCAGGTGGGCCATCACCAGGTGCAGGGCGGTGCGCGGGGCCTCCAGCACGGGCAGTTCGGCGGGGGTGACGGCGGTGCCGGGCCAGCGTCCGGGGATGGCGCGCTCGGCGGTGCGGCGGCAGCGGGGGCAGTCGTCGACGTGGCGGACCAGTTCGCGGCGGAGGGCGGCGCTGAGCACGAGGCGGTTCTCGCCGGTGAGCCGGGCGACGCCGGGGCAGGCGCCGGTCTCGACGACGGCGAGGGCCGCGCGGGTGCGTTCGACCTCGCAGGCGGCGGAGGCGAGCAGTTCACGGGCGGGGGCCAGGCCCATGCCGAGGACGGCGGCGACCTCGTGGGCGGCGAGACGGTGGCGCACGGCCAGTTCGAGCGCCTCGCGCTGCTCCGGGGTGGTGCCGGCCGCCTCCGGCCAGGCCAGCCGGGAGAGTTCGCGGCGGCGCCGGCGGTCCTCCTCGTCCCCCTCGTCGGCGGGGTCGGGGCCGGCCGCGTAGGCGTGGTGGGGGCCGGCCGCGGAGCGCGATCCGCACCGCCGGCCGCCGCGGGAGCGGCCCGCGCCGAGGCCGTCCCGGCGGTGCCGGCGGGCCTCGGCCAGGCGGCGCAGGCAGGCCCAGCGGGCCAGCGCGTACAGCCAGGCGCGGCGGTCCCCGGCGGCGTCGGGGGCGCGGTGGGCGCGGCGCTCGGCGAGCGCGAGGACGTCGGCCAGAGCCGCGGTGGCTCCGTCGTGGTCGCAGAGGACGGAGAGGCAGTAGGTGAACAGGCCGTCCAGGTACGCGTCGTGGCGCGCGGGTGGCCGCTGTGCCGGGGTGCGCACCACGGCGCGGTCGCGCGCCTCCCTGTGCGCCCGGTGTGCGCCGGTCGTGCGGCTGGTGGTCTCCGGACTGCTCCTCATCACCCGGCGACCGTAGGGGGCTATGGGGGGCCCGTTCCGACACGTTGCGCACATTTAATCCGTACGGGTGAAACGATCCCTCATAAGGGGACAGGAAGCTGATATTCCGTGGCCGGATCACGGGGTGAGGTGGCGAAATCCGGGCGGTCGGCCCTCCTGACCACGCCACGAGCACCGGACCGGCACCCCGCCACCGGGCCCGCCGTCACCTCGCCACCAGGGGCGTACCGGCGCACACGTCCGCCCGCACGCCCTACGGCCTCCGCGCGCACCGGAGCACGCCGCCGGGCTCCGGCCGGGTTCGAGGCGGCCCGACCGCGCGGGTCCGATTGTCGGTGGCGGCGGTTACGGTTCGTGCATGGCTGCCCGTACGAAGACCACCAAGGACCGTCCGTCCTACCGCTGCACCGAGTGCGGCTGGCAGACGGCCAAGTGGCTCGGCCGCTGCCCCGAATGCCAGGCGTGGGGCACGGTCGAGGAGTACGGCACGCCCGCCGTCCGCACCACCGCCCCGGGGCGCGTGACCACCTCCGCCCTCCCCATCGGCCAGGTCGACGGCCGGCAGGCCACCGCCCGCACCACCGGCGTGCCCGAGCTGGACCGGGTGCTCGGCGGCGGACTGGTGCCCGGCGCCGTGGTCCTCGTCGCCGGCGAGCCCGGCGTCGGCAAGTCCACGCTCCTGCTGGACGTCGCGGCCAAGTCGGCCAGTGACGAGCACCGCACCCTCTATGTCACCGGCGAGGAGTCCGCGAGCCAGGTCCGGCTGCGCGCCGACCGCATCCACGCCATCGACGACCACCTCTACCTGGCCGCCGAGACCGACCTCTCCGCCGTCCTCGGCCACCTGGACGCGGTCAAGCCCTCCCTGCTGATCCTGGACTCGGTGCAGACGGTCGCCTCCCCCGAGATCGACGGCGCCCCCGGCGGCATGGCCCAGGTCCGGGAGGTGGCCGGCGCCCTGATCCGCGCCTCCAAGGACCGCGGCATGTCCACCCTGCTCGTGGGCCACGTCACCAAGGACGGCGCGATCGCCGGCCCCCGCCTCCTGGAGCACCTGGTCGACGTCGTCCTGCACTTCGAGGGCGACCGGCACGCCCGCCTCCGCCTGGTCCGCGGCGTGAAGAACCGCTACGGCACCACCGACGAGGTCGGCTGCTTCGAGTTGCACGACGAGGGCATCACCGGCCTCGCCGACCCCAGCGGCCTCTTCCTCACCCGCCGCGCCGAGCCGGTGCCCGGCACCTGTCTCACCGTCACCCTGGAGGGCCGCCGCCCGCTGGTGGCCGAGGTGCAGGCGCTCACCGTCGACTCCCAGATCCCCTCCCCGCGCCGGACCACCTCCGGCCTGGAGACCTCCCGCGTCTCGATGATGCTGGCCGTCCTGGAGCAGCGCGGACGCATCAGCGCCCTCGGCAAGCGGGACATCTACTCCGCCACGGTCGGCGGGGTGAAGCTCTCCGAGCCGGCCGCCGACCTCGCCATCGCGCTCGCCCTCGCCAGCGCCGCGAGCGACGTCCCGCTCCCGAAGAACCTGGTCGCCATCGGCGAGGTCGGGCTCGCCGGGGAGGTGAGACGCGTCACCGGCGTCCAGCGCCGGCTGGCCGAGGCGCACCGGCTGGGCTTCACCCACGCCCTCGTACCGGGCGATCCGGGCCGGGTCCCCGAGGGCATGAAGGTTCTGGAAGTGGCGGACATAGGGGACGCGCTGCGGGTCATGCCGCGGTCCCGTCGGCGAGAGGCCCCACGGGAGGCGGAGGACCGCCGGTAGACTTTGCCCTGGTCTCGCCCGTCCGTACGAACCGAGTGTGCGATGCGGGAGCGCCTGAAGTACCTGCGACCGGAGGAGTGCAGTGGCAGCCAACGACCGGGCAGCGGCTCCCGGAAAGTCCGGCCAGAGCGCCGGCGCGGAGGGCCTGATGCGCGCCTCGCTGAGCGCCGTCGCACCCGGAACGGCCCTGCGTGACGGCCTGGAGCGGGTCCTGCGCGGCAACACGGGCGGTCTGATCGTGCTCGGCTCGGACAAGACCGTCGAGGTCATGTGCACGGGCGGTTTCGTGCTGGACGTGGAGTTCACCGCGACCCGGCTGCGCGAGCTGTGCAAGCTCGACGGCGGCATCGTGCTCTCCTCGGACCTGTCGAAGATCCTGCGCGCGGGCGTCCAGCTCGTCCCGGACCCGACGATCCCCACGGAGGAGACGGGCACCCGGCACCGCACGGCGGACCGGGTCAGCAAGCAGGTCGGCTTCCCCGTCGTCTCCGTCTCCCAGTCCATGCGGCTCATCGCCCTCTACGTGGACGGGCAGCGCCGCGTCCTGGAGGACTCCGCGGCGATCCTGTCCCGGGCCAACCAGGCCCTGGCGACCCTGGAGCGGTACAAGCTGCGCCTCGACGAGGTCGCGGGCACGCTCTCCGCGCTGGAGATCGAGGACCTGGTGACCGTCCGGGACGTCTCGGCGGTCTCCCAGCGCCTGGAGATGGTCCGCCGCATCGCCACGGAGATCGCCGAGTACGTGGTGGAGCTGGGCACCGACGGCCGCCTGCTCGCCCTCCAGCTCGACGAGCTGATCGCCGGCGTCGAACCGGAACGCGAGCTGGTGGTCAGGGACTACGTGCCCGAGCCGACCGCCAAGCGCTCGCGCACCGTGGAGGAGGCGCTGACCGAGCTGGACAAGCTCAGCCACGCCGAGCTGCTCGAACTGTCCACGGTGGCCCGCGCGTTGGGGTACACCGGCTCGCCCGAGACGCTCGACTCGGCGGTCTCGCCGCGCGGCTTCCGGCTGCTGGCGAAGGTCCCCCGGCTGCCCGGCGCGATCATCGACCGGCTGGTGGAGCACTTCGGCGGACTGCAGAAGCTGCTCGCCGCCAGCGTCGACGACCTCCAGACGGTGGACGGCGTCGGCGAGGCCCGCGCCCGCAGCGTCCGCGAGGGACTCTCCCGCCTGGCGGAGTCCTCCATCCTGGAACGCTACGTCTGACGCACGTCACGGGGGCCGCGCGGCGGCCCCCGGCCGTCAGTCGGCCCCCGTCCGTCAGTCGGCCCCCCGGCCCTTCAGTCGGCCTCCAGCACGAAGGACGTGCGCACCTTCTCCCGGCCCGGGGCCTTCGCCTCCACCAGGTACGTCCCCGGCTTCGCCGAACCGGCCGGCGGCGTGCCGCACCCGGAGGCGCTGGGCTTGCGGTCCCACGTCACCGTGTGGGTGATGGCGCTGTGGGCGGCCACCTTGTAGCGGCGGCTGCCGCCGTCCTTCGGGCAGTCGTCGGAGGCCCAGTACACGTCGTCGGCGCTGGCCGGGGTGATCGTCAGCACCGTGTGCTTCGGGCCGAGGTCGACCTTGCAGTCGGCGCCGGAGGAGTTCCGGGCGGTCAGCTCGAAGGTGGGCTTCTGGTCGGGCGTGTAGGTGTTGCGGACGCTGCGCAGGCTCAGCCGGACCGCGCCGGGACCGCAGTCCGGCAGGTCCGAGCCGCCCGGCAGGACGTCGCCCGCGCCGACGCCGACCGCCTTGCCGCCGCCGGTGCCCGAGTCGCCGGAGCCCGAGGCGGAGTCGCCGTCGCCGGAATCCGGTCCGTCGCCGGAGCCGTCACCGTCCTCCGCGCCCGAACCGCCACCGGAGCCCGGCCCCTTGCCGTCCCCGTCGCCCGACTCGTCCCGCCCGCCCGGCGCCTGACTGATCGCCGGGCCGGAGTCCGAGGGGCCGGGGGTGATCGAGGACACCGGGTTCTTGCCGTTGGCGGTGTCCTCGCGGCCCTTGCCGCCGCCGTCGCCGCCGGAGACCACGGCCCACGTGATCAACAGCGCCAACAGGGCGAGCACGGACAGCAGTACGGCCCTCCGTCGCCAGTAGATGGAGGAGGGAAGCGGCCCGACCGGATTGCGCAGAGATCCCACGGCGCAAACCATACGAGAGATCGACGCGTTACCCCGTCCCACCCGCCGTTCGGGCGCCAACTTTTCCGGATCATCATCCCGGAGACCGGTTTCGCCGCTCTTGCCGGGCGCCCGCGCCCGCGGCGGACGGTCGCGGCTGTGACCGTGTCACCGGACCGCATACGCTCTGCCTCCATGACCTTCGAGGACAACGATCTCTACCGCGACATCACCGGTTTCGCCCACGACACCCCGGTATGGGTGCAGCGCACGGCAGAGGCGTGGACGGAAGCCGGACTCCTGGTGTTCGGCGTACTGTTCGTCATCTTCTGGTGGCGGGCCCGGCACGCCGACTCGCGCGCGTTCGCGATCGCAGCCCTTGCACCCGTGGCCACGGCTGTGGCGTACGTGTGCAGCGAACTGCTCAAGTCGGTGATAACCGAGGAACGGCCCTGCCGCGCGGTCCCCGACGCGCTTCCGTCCCTCATCACCTGCCCGCCGACCGGTGACTGGTCCTTCCCGAGCAACCACTCCACGATCGCGGGCGGCGCCGCGGTGACGCTGGTCCTGGTCCGGCGCGCGCTGGTCTGGCTGACCGCCCCGATGGCCCTGCTGATGGCCTTCTCCCGGGTCTTCGTCGGCGTGCACTACCCGCACGACGTCGCCGCCGGCCTGCTCTTCGGCGTGCTCCTCGCCTTCCTCGCGGTCCGCGTGGGCACGGGGCCGGTGGCCCGGCTGACGGAGACGATGCGCGCCTCGTCGTCCTCGGCCGCCCGCTGGCTGACCGGCCCCGGCGCGACGGCCACGGCCCGCCCCAGCCGGCACGCGGCCCACGCCCGCCGCTGACACCCGAACGACAGCCGGCGTCCCCGGGCCACCGGGTGCCGTCCCCCGCGGGGCCGCGCCAGGGTCCTGCGGGGGGCCGCCCCGCAGGACCGGGGGCTCGCCGGCCGACGGCGGCGCGACCGCCACGGACGCGCCCCCGCCCCGCCCCCGCCCCCGCTCCCGAGGACCGGCCCCCGCCCGCGTGGGTCCGCCCCCGGACGCCCGAGGCCGAGGCCCCTCGCCCCGCCGGGTACGCCCCGCCGCACGGCGCCGAGGCCCCGCCCGGCGGGGTCGCCTCCGCCCACCGGACTCCGGACTGGACGCCCCGGCCCGCCCGGCCCACGCCCCACCACACGCCCTGCGCCACTCCCCGGCCCCGGACGGACGGGGCGACCACGGCACCGGGCGGGCCCGGAGCCCTCGCCCCCGGCCCGCCCCTGCCGGACCCCGCCGCCCGCCCAGGGCGGCTCCCACCCCCGGCGCCCCCACGACGCGGCGCGGCCACGCCCCGCAGGCCGCTGACCTCACCCCCGCCCGGCAGGGGGGACCCGCCCCCGCCCGGCAGGGCCCCCGTACCGCCGGCTGTGGGACGGGATGGGGCCGACCGCGCCGGGGCGTGCCCTCCATCGGGTGGTGGTCCCTCATCGCGTCCGGGGGGCCGTGGCAGGATCTCAGGGTCATGACTGCGCCCACGAAGCCCTCGCACCACGGCCCCGCCGACCCCGGCCTCCGGGTGTCCGCCGCCGTGTCCGACTCCGCACCGGCAGCCGCGCGCACCGTGTCCGGCGAGCCGCTGCACTCCCCCGTCATCGAATGGTTCGACGAACACGCCCGCGATCTGCCGTGGCGGCGTCCGGAGGCCGGTGCCTGGGGGGTGATGGTCAGTGAGTTCATGCTCCAGCAGACGCCGGTGAACCGCGTCCTGCCCGTCTACGAACAGTGGCTGGCCCGCTGGCCGCGCCCCGCCGACCTCGCCGCCGAGGCCCCCGGCGAAGCCGTCCGCGCCTGGGGCCGGCTCGGCTACCCGCGCCGCGCCCTGCGGCTGCACGGCGCCGCCGTCGCCATAACGGAACGGCACGGCGGCGACGTCCCCGCCGACCACGCCCAACTGCTCGCGCTGCCCGGCATCGGCGAGTACACGGCCGCCGCGGTCGCGTCCTTCGCCTACGGCCAGCGGCACGCGGTGCTGGACACCAACGTCCGCCGGGTCTTCGCCCGCGCGGTCGGCGGCGCGCAGTACCCGCCGACCGCCACCACCGCCGCCGAACGCCGGCTCGCCCGCGCGCTGCTCCCCGAGGACGAGGCGACCGCCGCCCGCTGGGCCGCCGCCTCGATGGAGCTGGGCGCGCTGGTGTGCACCGCCCGCAACGAGTCCTGCCACCGCTGCCCGATCACGGCCCAGTGCGCCTGGAACCTGGCCGGCAAGCCCGCCCACGAGGGCCCGCCGCGCCGCACCCAGACCTACGCGGGCACCGACCGGCAGGTGCGCGGCCGGCTCCTCGCGGTGCTGCGGGAGTCCCGTGCCCCGGTGCCGCGCTCGGCGCTGGAGCGGGTGTGGCACGAGCCGGTCCAGCGCGCCCGCGCGCTGGACGGACTGGTCGCCGACGGACTGGTCGAGCCGCTCGCCGACGGCCTGTACCGGCTCCCGCTGACCTGACCCGCCCCGGCCGGCCCCGCATACCACCCCGTACCGGGACGGGCCGGCCCACGGCCTTACCCGTCCCCTACTTCCGTTACACAACCGTCGGGCAGCCGAGCGGTACCCGCAGGGTGCTGCGCACAGCCCCGTGACAACGCTTCCCTAGCGTCGTCTGCGAGCCCGCCGGCCGCTTCGGACCGGCGGGCCCACGCCGCCGGCCGAGGGCCGGGGCAGGGGAGACCCGGCGGGTGACCAGACCGCCGGACGGGGACCGGAAGGCGGTTGACCATGGCGCAGGGCGAGGTGCTCGCATTCGAGGAGTACGTCCGCACCCGGCAGGAGGCGCTGCTGCGCAGCGCACGCCGGCTCGTCCCGGACCCGGTCGACGCCCAGGACCTGCTCCAGACCGCGCTGGCCCGCACGTACGGCCGCTGGGACGGCATCGCCGACAAGCGGCTGGCCGACGCCTACCTGCGCCGGGTGATGATCAACACCCGGACCGAGTGGTGGCGGGCGCGGAAGCTGGACGAGGTGCCGACCGAGCAGCTTCCCGAGCGGTGCGTGGACGACTCCGCCGAGCAGTGCGCGGACCGCGCCCTGCTGATGGACGTCCTCAAGGTGCTCGCCCCCAAGCAGCGCAGCGTCGTGGTGCTGCGACACTGGGAGCAGATGACGACGGAGGAGACGGCCGAGGCCCTCGGCATGTCCGCCGGAACGGTGAAGAGCACGCTGCACCGGGCGCTCGCCCGGCTCCGCGAGGAGCTGGTCTCCCGCGAGCGGGAAGCATGCGCGCTGGAGCGTGAGGAGCGGGAGCGGTGCGCGGCCTGAGTGCCGGCCGGACCCTCGGGGGGACCGGGAGGACGGCAGGGGCGGCGAGTGCGACGGTGGTCGTGTTCGTCGCCCTCGGCGTGCTGCTGTCCGGCTGCGGGGCGGGCGGCACCGGCGCACGTGACGAGGGCCCGGCGCACGCGGAGGCGGCGGCCGGCGTGGCCACGGCCTCCCCCGTCGCGACGCCCTCCCCCGTGCCCACGCCCTCCGGGGTCCCCGACCGGGTCGACGCGGTCCGCCTGGTCAAGTCCGACCCCCGGGTCTCCACGGCGGTCAAGCGGGAGCTGAAGCCCTGCGTCGCCGACGAGTACCCGGTCGACGTCTCCTACGGCGACCTGACCGACGGAGTGGCCCAGGACGTCGTGGTCAACGTACTGACCTGCGGGGACGCGGTGGGGGTGGGCAGCTATGTGTACCGCGAGCAGGACGGCGGGTACCGGAACGTCTTCCGCTCCGAGGAACCCCCGGTCTACGCCGAGATCGACCGGGGCGACCTGGTGGTCACCAAGCAGGTCTACGAGAGGGGCGACCCGGTGTCCGACCCGTCCGGCGAGAACGTGATCACGTACCGCTGGTCGGCGGACCACTTCACGGAGGAGCACCGTACGCACAACGACTACAGCAACGCCGTCGGGACCGTGCCGAGCCCGGTCCCGGCCCCCTGAGCCCACCGACCGCACCGACCGCACCACCCGCACCACCCACAGCGACCGCACCGACCGCACCGACCACATCGGCCACGAGGACTGAGAGCACCGGGATGGCAGACCAGACGCACGTCCTGTTCGTCGAGGACGACGACGTCATCCGCGAGGCGACCCAGCTCGCCCTGGAGCGGGTCGGCTTCGCGGTCACCGCGATGCCCGACGGGCTGTCGGGGCTGGAGGCGTTCCGGGCCGACCGGCCGGACATCGCGCTGCTGGACGTGATGGTGCCGGGGATGGACGGGGTCAGCCTGTGCCGCCGCATCCGGGACGAGTCCACCGTGCCGGTGATCATGGTGTCGGCGCGGGCGGACTCCATCGACGTGGTCCTCGGCCTGGAGGCGGGCGCGGACGACTACGTCACCAAGCCCTTCGACGGCGCGGTCCTGGTCGCCCGCATCCGCGCGGTGCTGCGCCGCTTCGGCCACGCCGGCGGCGGCGACCGGGCGGACGCGGACGGTCCGCCGGTCGGCGGGGTGCTGACCTTCGGCGAGCTGGAGGTCGACACCGACGGCATGGAGGTGCGCCGCGCCGGGCGGCCGGTGGCGCTCACCCCGACCGAGATGCGGCTGCTGCTGGAGTTCTCCACCGCCCCGGGCACCGTGCTCTCCCGCGACCGGCTGCTGGAACGCGTCTGGGAGTACGGCTGGGGCGGGGACACCCGGGTCGTCGACGTCCACGTGCAGCGGCTGCGGGGCAAGATCGGCCAGGACCGCATCGAGACGGTCCGCGGCTTCGGCTACAAGCTGAGGGCCTGAGCGGGGTCATGCGGGGGTACTTCCGGCCGAGGGCCGCCGCCGCGGCCGAGCGCGCGGGCATCCGTACGGGGCTGCGCTGGAAGCTCAGCGCGGCGATCGCGCTGGTCGGCGCGCTGGTGGCGATAGCGCTGAGCCTGGTGGTGCACAACGCGGCCCGGGTGTCGATGCTGGACAACGCGCGCGACCTGGCCGACGAACGGGTCCTGGTCGCGCAGCGCAACTACGAGCTGTCGGGGCGGCTGAACTTCCCCAACACCCGGATCGACGACCCCGGCCTCCCCGAGGAGCTGCGCCGCAAGGTGGAGGCGGGCCGGCGCGCGACCTACGTCGCCGACCGGCCGGGCGGTGCCACGGAGATCTGGGCGGCGGTGCCGCTCAAGGACGGGCACGTGATGTCGTTGCACACCGGCTTCACCGACCGCAGCTCCGACATCCTCTCCGACCTCGACCAGGCGCTGGTGATCGGTTCCATCGCGGTCGTCCTCGGCGGCAGCGCGCTCGGCGTGCTGATCGGCGGGCACCTCTCCCGGCGGCTGCGCAAGGCCGCCGCCGCGGCGCACCGGGTCGCCGGGGGCGAGCCGGACGTACGGGTGCGGGACGCGATAGGCGGGGTGGTGCGGGACGAGACGGACGACCTGGCCAGCGCCGTGGACGCGATGGCGGACGCCCTCCAGCAGCGGCTGGAGGCCGAGCGCCGGGTCACCGCGGACATCGCGCACGAGCTGCGCACGCCGGTGACCGGACTGCTCACGGCGGCCGAGCTGCTGCCGCCGGGCAGGCCCACCGAGCTGGTGCAGGACCGGGCGGAGGCGCTGCGCACGCTCGTGGAGGACGTGCTGGAGGTGGCCCGGCTCGACGGGGCCTCGGAACGGGCCGAACTCCAGGACATCGTGCTGGGCGACTTCGTCACCCGGCGGGTGGCGGCGCGGGACCCGCGGGCCCGGGTGCGGGTGGTGCACGAGTCGGAGGTGACCACCGACCCGCGCCGGCTGGAGCGGGTGCTGTCCAACCTGCTCGCCAACGCCGCCCGGCACGGCCGTCCGCCGGTGGAGGTCACCGTCGAGGGCCGGGTGATCCGGGTCCGCGACCACGGGCCCGGCTTCCCGGAGGAGCTGCTCGCGGAGGGCCCGAGCCGCTTCCGCACCGGCAGCCGGGACCGGGCGGGGCGCGGGCACGGGCTGGGGCTGACCATCGCGGCCGGTCAGGCCCGGGTGCTGGGCGCCCGGCTCACCTTCCGCAACGTCCGCCCGCCGGGGGCGGCCGAGGAGGAGCCCCCCGAGGGCGCGGCGGCCGTCCTGTGGCTCCCGGAACACGCCCCCACCAACACCGGGAGCCATCCGCTGCCCCGGCTGCCGTGAGAGACGTACGAACCCCCTGAGCCGGAGCTTCACGGGAGTGCGCGAGGGCCCCTGGGACGTCCCAGGGGCCCTCGCGCACTCCCTCGTGGATCAGGCCGGCTCGGCCACCGTGGCCTGCGGCGCCGGGGTCTCGGCCTGCTTCGGGCCCGCGCCCTTCAGCGGGACCTCCTTGACGAAGACCGCCGCGACCAGCGCCACCACCGCCACCACCGCGCCGAGCAGGAACGCCCCGTGGGTGCCGGAGGAGACCGCGTACTGGTACGCCTCCCGCACCGGGACCGGCAGCTTGGCAAGGCTGGTGGCGTCGAGCTGGGCCGACTGCTCGGTGACCTGGGAGCCCAGCGCACCGGCCTTCTCGGTCATGACGTCCTGGACGCGGTGGTTGAAGAGCGCGCCCATGATCGCGACGCCGAAGGAGGAGCCGACCGTACGGAAGAGGGTCGTCGACGAGGAGGCGACGCCCATGTCCTTCATCTCCACGCTGTTCTGCGCCACCAGCATGGTGATCTGCATCAGGCAGCCCATGCCGAGGCCGACGACGGCCATGTACACGCCGGAGGTGAACCGGCTGGTCTCGGTGTCCATCAGCGAGAGCAGGTACAGCCCGACGGCCATGAGCGCGCCGCCCGCCACCGGGAAGACCTTGTAGCGGCCGGTGCTCGTGGTCACCCGCCCGGCGACGAGCGAGGTGACCAGCATCGCGCCGAGCATCGGCAGGAGGAGCAGCCCGGAGTTGGTGGCGGACGCGCCCTGCACGGCCTGCTGGTACAGCGGCAGGAAGAGCGTGGCGCCGAACATCACGAAGCCGGTGATGAAGCCGATGACGGACATCAGCGTGAAGTTGCGGCTGCGGAAGATGTGCAGCGGCACGATCGGCTCGGCCGCCCGGGTCTGCCAGAAGCCGAAGCCGACCAGCGCGGCGACGCCGATGCCGGCCAGCTCCATGATCCGCGCGGAGGTCCAGGCGTACTCCGTGCCGCCCCAGGTGGTGACGAGCACGATGGAGGTGATGCCGACGGTGAGCAGTACGGCGCCCAGGTAGTCGATCCGCGCGGTGGCCCGCTTCTTCGGCAGGTGCAGGACGACGCTGATGGCGACGAGCGCGAGCGCGCCGAGCGGCAGGTTGATGTAGAAGGCCCAGCGCCAGCCCCAGTGGTCGGTGATGGTGCCGCCGACCAGCGGTCCGCCGATCATGGCGAGCGCCATGACGCCGGCCATCATGCCCTGGTACTTGCCGCGCTCGCGGGGCGGGATCAGGTCGCCGATGATCGCCATCACGCCGACCATCAGTCCGCCGGCGCCGAGGCCCTGGACCGCGCGGAAGCCGATGAGCTGGCCCATGTCCTGGGCCATGCCGCTCAGCGCGGAGCCGGCCAGGAAGATCACGATCGAGGTCATGAACGAGCCCTTGCGCCCGTACATGTCACCGAGCTTGCCCCACAGCGGGGTGGAGGCCGCGGTGGCCAGGGTGTAGGCGGTGACGACCCAGGAGAGGTGCTCCAGCCCGCCCAGCTCGCCGACGATCGTCGGCATCGCGGTGCCGATGATCATGTTGTCGAGCATGGCGAGCATCATCGCGATCATGAGCGCGAGCAGGACCACCCGCACGCTCCGCGGCTGCCTGCCGCCGGTCTCTTCTCCGGCGACGGCGGCCCCGGCCGCCTGTGTCTCCGCCATGACTCCCTCTCCCCCGGGTCCTCACCCGTACTTACTTGCCGCCCGGCAAGTTGACTAGACTCGGGACGGTAGACCCGTAACTAGCCGGTCGTCAAGTAAGTTTTCCGGAAAGTGCGCGGGGCAGGAGGTGGCGTAGGAGGATGAGCGGCACGATGGACGGCACCAGGCGGCAACAGCGCAGACGCGGGGACACCCGTCAGCGCATCCAGGACGTGGCGCTGGAGCTCTTCGCCGAGCAGGGCTACGAGAAGACCTCGCTGCGGGAGATCGCCGAGCACCTGGACGTCACCAAGGCGGCGCTGTACTACCACTTCAAGACCAAGGAAGAGATCCTCGTCAGCATCTTCGAGGATCTCACCCGGCCCATCGGGGACCTCATCGCCTGGGGGCGCGAGCAGCCGCACTCCCTGGAGACGAAGCAGGAGATCGTCCGCCGCTACTGCGAGGTGCTGGCCGGCGCGGCCCCGCTCTTCCGCTTCATGCAGGAGAACCAGGCCGCCATCCGCGAGCTGCGCATCGGCGAGATGTTCAAGCACCGGATGCTGGGCCTGCGGGACATCCTCATCGACCCCGAAGCGGACCTGGTCGACCAGGTCCGCTGTGTGAGTGCTCTCTTCACGCTGCACGCCGGGATGTTCGTCCTCCAGGATCTGGAGGACGATCCGGCCAAGAGGCGTGCGGCGGTTCTGGAGGTCGCCACCGATCTGGTGGCGCAGGCGCACCGGGGAGCGGTCCCGGGCGCCTGACCGGGGGCGTGCGTCAGACGGTGACGCCCTTGCCGCGCAGGAAGGCGACCGGGTCCACGGCCGAGCCGTAGTTCGGGGTGGTACGGATCTCGAAGTGCAGGTGCGGACCGCTGGAGTTGCCCGTGTTGCCGGACTTCGCGATGTGCTGGCCGGTCTTGACGACCTGGCCGACCTTCACGTCGACCCGGGACAGGTGGGCGTACTGGGAGTACGTGCCGCTGCCGTGCTTGATGACGACGGCGTTGCCGTAGGCGGGGCCGTCGCCGGCGCCGTTGCCGCCGGCCTTGACCACGGTGCCGCCGTGGACGGCGACGACATCGGTGCCGACCGGCACGGCGAAGTCCTGGCCGCTGTGCTTGGACGCCCACATGCCACCGTTCTGCGCGAAGCTCGCGGTGAGCGAGTACTTCGCGACCGGGTCCACCCAGGAGGCGGTCTTCTTCGTGGCGGCGGACGGGGCCTTCGCGGTCTGCGCCGACTTGCCGGCCTTGGCGGTCTGCGCGGCCTTGGCCTGGGCCTGGGCCTGCGCCTGGACGGAGCTTGCGGCGGTGGAGGTGCTGGGAGCCGCCGAGGTGCCGGCGGCAGCCGCGACCCCGGAGCCCAGCGCGACCGAGGCGCCGATTCCGGCGGCCATCAGGGCCGCACGGCTGCGCAGGGTGGTCGGACGGGGCAGACGGGACGTGACGCGCGGGAACATTCGAACCTCATGGGGACGGGGTCAGGGGGACGCCCTCCGGTGAACGTTCGGGACGCTCTCCCGGCGGGCTCCACCTTGGTAACCCGAGGGGGCGAACCAGCACAAAGGTGTGACCTACGACCGTTTTTCGTAGTTCAGGGTGAAACTTCCCGAGTGATGACAGATCCGTCTTTTCGGACAGAAGCAGCTCAGAGCCCCGCCGGCCCAGCCCCGCCTTGGTCCGGTATGCCGGTTTCCCCGGCCCCCGCCGCGTCGACTATTCCCCGTAGTACCCCCCGGATCGCCTGTGCCCCATGTCACCGCGAGCCATGATCGAAGGACCCCCGGATGTGACGGGGGCTACTCGCCCCCGGCGGTAAATCGCGGCCCCGCAGCGGCCGTTCACCACCCCGGAACGTGACCGGCGCCACGCCCGTCACCCGCCCCGGGGGCCCGATAGGCTCCCCCTCGTCACGGGCCACGGGGGAGGAACCGGCGGGATGGAACCAGTCGTACTCGGCGGGAAGTTGGCCTCCCCGCTCATCGCACCGCTGATCAGGAAGCTCTTCGTGCCGGACGGCCCCGGCGCCGGCCTGGTCGAGCGGCCCGTCCGCCTCACGCACCTGGTCTCCTTCCGCGGCGAGCGGCGCGTCCTCGGCGAGAAGGAGGTGCGCCGGCTCGCCGCGCGCCTGGTCGGGGCGACCCTGGACTCCCGGGGCGAGGCGCCCTTCCCCCGCGACGAGGAGACCGCCGTCGCCGACGCCCTCACCGCCCGCCTGCTCGCCCTCGGCGACCTGGACATGGACGACGTCCAGGCCGTCGGCCTGGGCCACCGCAAACTGGCCGCACGACTGCGCCGCCCCGGGGCCGCCGACGGCCTCTCCGCCGACGCCGGGTACTTCCTCGACTCCGCGACCGAGTGGGCCTGCCTGCACATCCTGGAGTTCTTCACCCGGCGCTCCGCCTTCGTCGCCCGCACCCTCGTCGAGCAGACCCGCCGGCAAACCGAACTCATCGCAAAAATCGACGAGTTGATCCTCCGCATCCCGCGCCCGGCCGCCCACGACACCGCCTTCGAACGCCGCTACCTGCCCTACGTCGCCGAACGTCACGACCACCTCACCATCTACGGCATCGACCTGCGCGACTCCCCCGACCGCTGGCCGCTGGAGGTGGCCTACCTCACCCTGGAGGCCACCGCCGACCACGAGGAACCCGGCGACCGGGACCCCGCGCGCCCCGGCGAGGGCCCGCCCGCCCGCGCCCGGCGGCTCCCCGCCGACCGGACGCTCGACCAGGAGCCCCGCGTACTGCTCCGGGGCGACGCGGGCTCCGGCAAGACGACCCTCGCCCAGTGGCTGGCGGTGACCGCCGCCCGGGAGGGCACGCGCATCCCCTACGTCCTCCCGCTGCGCACCCTGATCCGCACCGGCCCGCTGCCCGCCCCCGCGGCCTTCCTGAGCGCGGCGGGCTGCCCGCTGACCCCGCCGGAGGGCTGGGCGGAACGCGTCCTGACCGAAGGCCGCGCCCTGGTCCTCGTCGACGGCCTGGACGAGATCCCGGCGGCCGACCGGCACGCCACCCGGCACTGGCTGCGCGGCCTCCTGCACGCCTACCCCGGCAACCGCTGGCTGCTGACCACCCGCCCCACCGCCGTACGCGCCGACTGGCTGGCCACGGAGGGCTTCTGGGAACTCTCCCTGGCTCCCATGGGCCACGCGGAGGTCGCCACCTTCGTCCACCGCTGGCACGAGGCCGCCCGCGCCCCCGAGTACGAACAGCGGCTGCTCGACTCCCTGCGCACCAAACGGGACCTGGCCCGCCTCGTCACCAACCCGCTGATGTGCGGCCTGGTCTGCGCCCTGCACCGCGAGCGGCGCGGCTACCTCCCCACCGGCCGCAAGGAGTTGTACGACGCCGCCCTCGCCATGCTCCTCACCCGCCGGGACCGCGAACGCGGCCTCGGCACGGGCGACGGCCCCGACCTCGGCGAGGAGGCACAGCTCGAACTCCTCCAACGCCTCGCCTACGCCCTGGTGTTGAGCGGTCGCAGCGAAATGGGGCTGGAGACGGCCGAGCGGATCGTGGAGCGCGCCCTGCCCACCCTGGCACCGGCCGGGTTCTGCGACGCCCCGACGGTGCTGCGGTCCCTGCTGCTGCGCAGCGGCGTGCTGCGCCATCCCGCCGAGGACACCCTCGACTTCGTCCACCGCACCTTCCAGGACTACCTGGCCGCCCGCCACGCCGTGGAGGAAGGCCACCTCGACGTCCTCACCAGCCGGGCCGGGGACACCCAGTGGGAGGACGTGATCCGCATGGCCGTCGCCCACGCCCGGCCCCGCGAACGCGTCGCCCTGCTGCGGGGTCTGCCCGCCGAGGGCTCGCCCCGGCTCACCCTGCTCGCCCTGGCCTGCCTGGAGCACGCCACCGCCCTGGACCCGGCGGTGCGCGCGGAGGTGGAGCGGCGGGCGGCCGGGCTGATCCCGCCGCGCACCACCGAGGCGGCGCGGGAGCTGGCGGCGGCCGGTCCGCTGGTGCTGGAGCTGCTGCCGGGGCCCGAGGGGCTGACCGCCGAGGAGGCGCGGTGCGTCACCGTCACCGCTTCGGTCCTGGGCCAGGAGGAACCCGACGGGGCCCTCGCCGTACTGCGCCGCTTCCGGGACCACCCGGACCTCGGCGTGCGGCGGCAGCTCGCGGGCACCTGGCACCGCTTCGACACCGCGCGGTACGCGGCCGAGGTCCTGGACCACCTCGACCGTACGGACCTCTTCCTCGACTGCGAGACGCCCGCCCAGCGCGCCGCGCTCGCCGGGATGCGCCCCTGGGCCGGGCTGCGCTTCTCGGGCCCGCACCGGGCCGAGGACATCGTGGCCGCCGTACCGGAGCCGGAGGCGGTGACCACGCTGCGCATCGAGCGGAACCCGGTGCTGACGGACCTGGCACCGCTGCGGCGCCTCACCTCGCTGACCCGGCTGTCGCACGCCGAGAGCCCGCACGCGACCGGCCTGGACGCGCTGGCGGCGCTGCCCCTCAAGGAACTCGTCCTCGGCTCGGTAGCCGACCTGACGGGGCTGCGGGCCCTGTCGTCGCTCGTCATGCTCTCCGTGGTCCAGGAGCTGCCGGGGACATGCCTCACCGAGACCCTGCCGACCGAGGCTCCCCTGGGCTTTCTCTTCCTGGGGCGCAACAGCACGGACGCCACCGGGCTACTGGGCCTGAGCCGCTGGAAGACGCTGCGCACACTCGGCCTCGGGCCGTTGACCACGGAACTGACCACGGCCGACTGGCACGAGGTCGCGGCACTCCCGGGGCTCACCCACCTCCATCTGGACGCGGCGATCATCCGGAACTTGCCGGCCTCCATCGGCCGCATGCCGGAGCTGCCCGGCATCGAGACGCTGTGGGTCCCCGCGATGGACGGAACCGAGCATCTCGCCGCACTGGCATCCCGGCTCCCCAACGTGCACTCGGTGACCCTCGGGAGCAGGCACGGACACTGGTCCCCGGTCGCCGACTTCCGCCCGCTCTTCCCTCACGCCGACGTGACCCTGGAGCAATACTGACCCGGCACGGAAAAAGGGGCTGTCCCGGGACCGGAGTCCCGGGACAGCCCCTTTTCGGCGGCTCACCCCGGAGGGATCACGCCTCCTTGCTCAGGTTCGGACCGGCTCCGCCGGCCGCCTGCTCGATCGGCGGGACGTCGGGCAGCGCCGACTGCTCCTCACCCCGGAAGGTGAAGGTCTTGGCCTCGCCCTCGCCCTCGGTGTCCACGACCACGATGTGACCGGGGCGCAGCTCGCCGAAGAGGATCTTCTCCGAGAGCGTGTCCTCGATCTCGCGCTGGATGGTGCGGCGCAGCGGCCGGGCACCCAGCACGGGGTCGTAGCCCTTCTGGGACAGCAGCTCCTTCGCGGTCTGGGACAGCTCGATGCCCATGTCCCGGTCCTTGAGGCGCTCGTCCACCTTGGTGATCATCAGGTCGACGATCGCGAGGATGTCGGCCTGCGTGAGCTGCGGGAAGACGACCACGTCGTCGACACGGTTGAGGAACTCAGGGCGGAAGTGCTGCTTCAGCTCGTCCGACACCTTGTTCTTCATGCGCTCGTAGTTGGTCTTCGTGTCGCCGGCGGCGGCGAAGCCCAGGTTGAAGCCCTTGGAGATGTCCCGGGTGCCGAGGTTGGTCGTCATGATGATGACCGTGTTCTTGAAGTCCACGACCCGGCCCTGGGAGTCGGTCAGGCGACCGTCCTCCAGGATCTGCAGCAGCGAGTTGAAGATGTCCGGGTGGGCCTTCTCGACCTCGTCGAAGAGGACGACCGAGAACGGCTTGCGGCGGACCTTCTCCGTGAGCTGGCCGCCCTCCTCGTACCCCACGTAGCCGGGGGGCGAGCCGAAGAGGCGCGAGACCGTGTGCTTCTCGCTGAACTCCGACATGTCGAGGGAGATCAGCGCGTCCTCGTCGCCGAAGAGGAACTCCGCGAGCGCCTTGGACAGCTCGGTCTTACCGACACCCGAGGGGCCGGCGAAGATGAACGAGCCACCGGGGCGCTTCGGGTCCTTCAGACCGGCGCGCGTACGGCGGATCGCCCGGGACAGCGCCTTGACGGCGTCGATCTGGCCGATGACCCGCTTGTGGAGCTCGTCCTCCATGCGCAGCAGGCGGGACGACTCCTCCTCGGTGAGCTTGAAGACCGGGATGCCGGTGGCCGTGGCGAGGACCTCGGCGATCAGCTCGCCGTCGACCTCGGCGACGACGTCCATGTCGCCGGCCTTCCACTCCTTCTCCCGCTTGGCCTTGGCGGCGAGGAGCTGCTTCTCCTTGTCGCGCAGGGAGGCGGCCTTCTCGAAGTCCTGCGAGTCGATCGCGGACTCCTTGTCACGGCGGACGCTGGCGATCTTCTCGTCGAACTCGCGCAGGTCCGGCGGCGCGGTCATCCGGCGGATGCGCATCCGGGAGCCGGCCTCGTCGATCAGGTCGATCGCCTTGTCCGGCAGGAAGCGGTCCGAGATGTACCGGTCGGCCAGGGTGGCGGCCTGGACCAGCGCCTCGTCGGTGATGGAGACCCGGTGGTGGGCCTCGTACCGGTCGCGCAGACCCTTGAGGATCTCGATGGTGTGCGGCAGGGACGGCTCCGCGACCTGGATCGGCTGGAAGCGGCGCTCCAGGGCCGCGTCCTTCTCCAGGTGCTTGCGGTACTCGTCCAGCGTGGTGGCGCCGATGGTCTGCAGCTCACCGCGGGCCAGCATCGGCTTGAGGATCGACGCGGCGTCGATGGCGCCCTCGGCGGCACCCGCGCCGACCAGCGTGTGCAGCTCGTCGATGAACAGGATGATGTCGCCCCGGGTGCGGATCTCCTTGAGCACCTTCTTCAGGCGCTCCTCGAAGTCACCGCGGTAGCGGGAGCCGGCCACCAGCGCGCCGAGGTCGAGGGTGTAGAGGTGCTTGTCCTTGAGGGTCTCGGGCACCTCGCCCTTGACGATGGCCTGCGCGAGGCCCTCGACGACGGCGGTCTTGCCGACGCCGGGCTCACCGATCAGCACCGGGTTGTTCTTGGTGCGGCGGGACAGCACCTGCATGACCCGCTCGATCTCCTTCTCGCGCCCGATGACCGGGTCGAGCTTGGATTCGCGGGCCGCCTGGGTGAGGTTCCGGCCGAACTGGTCGAGGACCAGGGACGTGGAGGGGGTGCCCTCGGCAGGACCGCCGGCGGTGGCGGTCTCCTTGCCCTGGTAACCGGAGAGCAGCTGGATGACCTGCTGCCGCACCCGGTTGAGGTCGGCACCCAGCTTCACCAGGACCTGGGCGGCGACGCCCTCGCCCTCGCGGATCAGGCCGAGCAGGATGTGCTCGGTGCCGATGTAGTTGTGACCGAGCTGAAGGGCCTCCCGGAGCGACAGCTCCAGGACCTTCTTGGCACGGGGGGTGAAGGGGATGTGACCCGACGGGGCCTGCTGGCCCTGGCCGATGATCTCCTCCACCTGCTGGCGGACCGCCTCGAGCGAAATCCCGAGGCTCTCAAGGGCCTTGGCGGCGACACCCTCACCCTCGTGGATCAGGCCCAGGAGGATGTGCTCGGTGCCGATGTAGTTGTGGTTGAGCATCCGGGCTTCTTCCTGAGCCAGGACGACAACCCGCCGCGCGCGGTCGGTGAACCTCTCGAACATCGTTAATCGCTCCTCAGAGCGGTCAGGCAGTAAGGGGAACTTCCCCTCCCTGTCCTTCCGCAGCTTAGTCCCGCAAGCGGGGACCGCTCATTCCAACTGCCGACACCGTCGATGGCCTCCTGACCCCGAACGCCGACATCTGCCACAACCCGATGGTGCGAGACGATGTTCCCGCAGGCCAGGTACTTACCCCACTCGCCAGTACGCCCATGGCGAACGTGAGACGGCCCATTCTGCGTGTCGCCCCCTCCCACTAGGGATGTCTTACCCGCAGGCACGGACAGTCCATGCCGCGCGCGCCGGTTCCCTCCGCTACGGGCGAACAACCCGGTGCCGTCACACACCTCCGTGCGCCCCCTCGTCCGGAACTCCCCGCGATCGCCGCACCACCCAGCGTAACTCGGACGTCCGTCCGACGGTTTCCCCGGACATGGTCCGCGCCCCCTCCCCCGTGCCCCCGCCGTCGCCTCCTTCGCCTCTTCCGTCACCCGTGTCCCCGCCGGTGCCTTCCGGCCCGGCCGCCACGGTGCCCGGACCCCGCCGCCCACGGGAGGCGGGCGGCACGCCGGAGCGGGTGCGGTGGTGGTACGAGGAGGTGCTCGGCTGGCCCACTCAGCCCCGGCCCCGGGTCCCGGGGGAGCCGGCGGCGCCGGTACGGCTGCGGACGGGGGTCCGCTTCGACGTCCTGGACGTCCCGGCCGAGGCGGGTCACGCGGCACTGGACCGGACGGGTCCGCTCACGCGCCCCTTCCCGGTGGCCGTGCGGGGCGCGCGGATGCTGCTGCTCGTCTCCGCGGGCAGCGCGGAGGAGCTGCCGGGCCTGCTGGAGTGGCTGGAGTGGGGCTCGCTCCCGCTCGACCTGACGCCGGTCGGGGCGGGCGGTCTCGTCGAGGCGCCCCTGCCCCCCGGCGCCGGCCCGGCCGGCGGGCCGCCGCTCGCCGGGGACGGCGGCGGTGCGCAGGGGGCCGCTCACTGGCTGCGGCCCCCCGATCCGGCGTACGACGTCGAGGACTCGCTGCCCTCGCTGTCGTCGCTGTCGGGGACCGGGGGCTCGAAGACCCCCGACCTCGCGCGACTGCTGCACACCCTGGCGACCCGGGTCCACCGGGTCCGGCTGGGCCGGGCGACGCGCTGAGGGCGGGCCGGTCGGGGGCGTGCCCCGGGCCGGGTGATCAGCCGTTGGCCTTCTCGTACGCCTCGCGGATGATCGCGGGGACGCGCCCGCGGTCGTTGACCTCGTAACCGTTCTGCTTCGCCCAGGCGCGGATCGCCGCGGTGTCCTGGCTGCCGCCCGCCGCGGCGCGCGCCTTGCCACGACCGCCGGAGGCACGGCCACCGGTGCGCCGGCCGCCCTTCACATACGGTTCGAGAAGTCCGCGCAGCTTGTCGGCGTTGGCCGTCGTGAGGTCGATCTCGTAGGTCTTGCCGTCCAGTGCGAACGTCACGGTCTCGTCCGCCTCGCCGCCGTCGAGGTCATCGACAAGAAGGACCTGAACCTTCTGTGCCACCGCAATTCCTTTCATCGATAACGTGAGGGCCGGAGGTCCGCCGGCGTCCGCCGTATCGCCGTCCCTTGTTATATGCAGTACAGCAGTACGTCGGAAAGCAAACCGCTTTTGCCGGAAAAACACAAACCCCCGGCGGAGACCGGTAGCCTGCTCCGGGCCCGGGAAGATGCGCGTATCGGACATAGGGAACCGTGAACCGGCCGCCCGTCGAATAAACCTGGGCCACCGATACGGAGGGGATGAGGCGCCGATACGGAGGGGATGACGGCTTGGCGGCGCCCGGACGATGCCGGGCGATCACAGATGCAGAAGCATCCGGCTGTTGCCCAAGGTGTTGGGTTTCACTCGTTCGAGACCGAGGAACTCCGCAACGCCCTCGTCATAGGAACGCAGCAGCTCCGCGTAGACATCGGCGTCGACCGGCGTCTCTCCGATCTCCACGAAGCCGTGCTTGGCGAAGAAGTCCACTTCGAAGGTGAGACAGAAAACCCGGCGAACACCGAGCCACCTCGCGGTGTGCAGCAACTTCTCCAGCAACTGATGTCCGACACCGGCGCCCTTGAGGCCGGGCTTGACGGCGAGAGTGCGCACTTCGGCGAGGTCTTCCCACATCACGTGGAGGGCACCGCAGCCGACCACCTCGGCGTTGTCGTCCCGTTCGGCCACCCAGAACTCCTGGATGTGCTCGTAAAGAGTCACCATCGCTTTGTCGAGCAGGATGCGGTCGCGGACGTACGCGTCGAGGAGCCGGCGTACGGCCGGGACATCGCTGGTGCGGGCCCGCCGGACGGTGATGGCTTTTGGCATGAGCGGACGCTATCGCTCACCGGTGTCCGGGACCGAGCCGGGGTTGGGGGCGGCACCGGAAGGCGCGGGGGAAGGGGGCGCCGAAGACTCCGGGGAAGGCGGCGGGGAAGGCTCCGCGGAAGGCGGTGGGGAAGGCTCCGCGGAAGAGGGCGGGGAAGGGGGCTCGGAAGGCGTGTCCGGGGGTGTCTCGGGGGGCGAGGTATCCGGGCCCTGGACCATACGGACCGCGTCGCTGAGCGCGGCGCGCTGTTCCTCGCTCATCATCCCGAAGAAGGCGACGAGCGCCGCGGCCGGGTTGTCGCTCTGCGACCACGCGTCGTTCATCAGCGCGGCGGAGTAGGCGGCCCGGGTGGAGACCGCCTCATATCGATAGGCCCGGCCTTCCGCCTCCCGGCGGACCCAGCCCTTCTGATGGAGATTGTCCAGCACGGTCATCACCGTGGTGTAGGCGATGGTCCGCTCCCGCTGGAGGTCTTCCAGGACTTCCCGAACGGTCACCGGGCGGTTCCACTTCCACACCCGCGTCATGACCGCGTCTTCGAGTTCTCCCAAGGGGCGAGGCACTCTTCGCACGATAGCCGGAGATCACGGATCATGTGTGCCATAACACTGACTATGCCCCGCTTGGCTGGCAAACGGGGCATATGGGGCAGGCGTGGCGTACGCGCGGCCGAGGAGCGGCGCCCTCGGGACGCCGCGGGCCGGGAGCCGTCAGGCTTCCGGGTGCGCCTGGGCCGGGCGGGTGTTCTCCGCCCGCGCGAGGGCGGCGTCCACGGCCGCGTCCTCCTTGGCCTTGTTGGCGCCGCCCTGGGTCTTCACGATCACCCTGATCACGGCGATGAAGAGCACGGCCATCACGGCCGGGGGCAGGAGCGCGGAGACGTAGTCCATGGACCCAGGGTAGCCAGGCCGCGTCAGCCGGCGGCGAGGTGGTGCCGGGAGCCGGGGGCGGGCGGCGCGGACTTGGGCTTGCGGCGCGGGAAGACCTCGCCGGGGGTGGGGACCGGGCGCCGGGGCTCGGCGGGCTTCTGCGCCGGCTTCGGGGCGGGTTTCTGCGCGGGGGGCCGGGCCGGGGTGGGCGACGGCTTGCGCGCGGGGTCCCTCTCCTGCTGCCCGGTGGCGGCCCGGACCGTGGCGCAGCGGCCACCCGGGAGCGCGTGGAGGTGGGTGCGCGCGGCGGGCAGGACGGGGGCGCAGCGGGCCAGCAGGGCGGCGGCGGTGGGGTTGCCGCGCAGCGCCCGGAGCGCGGCGAGGTCGTCCGGGCCCGGCTGGTGTCCGGCGGTCAGGGCCTCGTCCAGGAGGGTGAGGTAACCGGTGACGGTGCCGGGGAGGGCGGCGCGGTACCGGGCCAGGTCGGCCACGAGGAAGGCGCGCAGCCGGGCGCTTTCGAGCATCGCCTCGTCCAGCGACTCCGCGAGGCGGAGGCAGTCCTGGACGTCCTCGGCCGAGAGGGGACGGGGGTTCAGGGCGAGGGCGAGGGCACGGCGGAGCACACGCAGCTCCTCGGTGCCGAACGCCATGCCGCCGCGGGTTCCGTAGGGCGTGGGCATGGGGCGACGATACGCGCTAATCAGACAAACTTGGCATAACGGGCGAGTCTGTGGCGTGGCGGATCACACCCCCGCCACCCAGCCCCGTCCCGCCCCAGCCCCGTGCCGCCGCCCCAGCCCCGTCCCGCCGCCCCAGCCGCTTTGGCCGCCGCCAGCCGCCCGACCGCCCGCTGCCGGCCCAGCGGCGCGCTGCCGCTCCAGCCGCGAGCAGCCGCCCGACCGCCGACTGCCGCCCCCAGCCGCGGGCAGTCGTGCCGCCGGGGCGGCACGGGTGGGCGCGGCGGCACCCGGCGGCGCCGGACGCCCGGACCCACCCGGCCCACCGAGTACCGGGTGGCGGATCGCACGCCGCGGCGCGGCCACGCGCGGCGGCCCGGCACCGGCGCCCCGGCTACAGCCGGGAGACGTTGCGTTCGTAGACCAGCCGGAGGCCGATCAGGGTCAGCCACGGCTCGTGCTCGTCGATGACCGATGCCTCGCCCAGCACCATGGGCGCGAGCCCCCCGGTGGCGATGACCGTGACGTCGTCCGGTTCGGGGGCCAGCTCGCGCGCCATGCGGCGTACGACCCCGTCGACCTGCCCGGCGAACCCGTACACGATGCCCGCCTGCATCGCCTCGACCGTGTTCTTGCCGATCACGCTGCGCGGGCGGGCCACCTCGATCTTGCGGAGCTGCGCGCCCCGTACGCCGAGCGCCTCCACGGAGATCTCGATGCCGGGGGAGATGACCCCGCCGACGTACTCCCCGCGCGCGCTGACCGCGTCGAACGTCGTCGCCGTGCCGAAGTCCACGACGATCGCCGGGCCGCCGTAGAGGTCGACGGCGGCGACGGCGTTGACGATGCGGTCGGCGCCGACCTCCTTGGGGTTGTCGGTGAGGATCGGCACGCCGGTCTTGACGCCCGGTTCGACGAGGACCGCGGGGACGTCGCCGTAGTAACGGCGGGTGACCTCGCGCAGTTCGTGCAGGACCGAGGGGACCGTCGCGCAGATGGCGATGCCGTCGACGCCGTCGCCCAGTTCGTCGCCGAGGAGCGGGTGCATGCCCATCAGGCCGTGGAGCAGGACCGCCAGTTCGTCGGCGGTGCGCCGCGAGTCCGTGGAGATGCGCCAGTGCTCCACGATGTCCTCGCCGTCGAAGAGGCCGAGGGTCGTGTGCGTGTTGCCCACGTCGATCGTCAGGAGCATGATCGCTACTCCGCTGCCCGCAGGTCCAGGCCGATGTCCAGGATCGGCGAGGAGTGGGTCAGGGCACCGACCGCCAGGTAGTCGACGCCGGTGTCGGCGTACGCCCTGGCGTTGCCGAGGGTCAGCCGGCCGGATGCCTCCAGCGCGGCCCGGCCCGCGACGACGGCCACCGCCTCCTCGCACTCGCCCGGCGTGAAGTTGTCCAGCAGGATCAGGTCCGCGCCCGCGTCCACGACCTCGCGGAGCTGGTGCAGGGTGTCGACCTCGACCTCGATCGGCACCTCGGGGAAGGACTCCCGCACCGCCCGGAACGCCTGGGCGACACCGCCCGCCGCGATCACGTGGTTGTCCTTGACCAGGGCCGCGTCCGCCAGGGACATGCGGTGGTTGACGCCGCCGCCGCAGCGCACCGCGTACTTCTCCAGGGCGCGCAGGCCCGGCGTGGTCTTGCGGGTGTCGCGGACCCGGGCCTTGGTGCCCTCCAGGGCGTCCGCCCACGCGCGCGTGGCGGTCGCGATGCCCGACATGCGGCAGAGCAGGTTGAGGGCGCTGCGCTCGGCGGTGAGCAGGTCCTGGGTGCGGGTGGTGACCGACAGGAGCCGCTGTCCGGCCTCCACCCGGTCGCCGTCCTCCACGTGCCGCTCGACCTCGAACTCGTCGGCGCAGACGACCGAGAGGACCGCCTCGGCGACCCGCAGGCCCGCCACCACGCCCGCCTCGCGGGCGGTGAAGTCGGCGGTGGCGACGGCCTCCTCGGGGATGGTGGCGACGGTCGTCACGTCCACGCCGTCGGCCAGGTCCTCCTGGAGCGCCACGTGCGCGAGGTCCTCGACCTCGACGGGGTCGAGCCCGGCCTCCGTGAGAAGGGCGGCGAGCGCCGGGTCGAGCCCGCACTCCATGTACGTGTCGTCGTCCGGGTCCGCGCCGCAGGCGCAGCCGTCTCCGCAGCCTCCGGCCGGGGCGAGGGGAAGATCGTGGGTGTTCACTGCTGTCACTGCTCCTGGGAAGGCTGCGTCGGCTGGGTCGGGGGAAAGTCTGCGGTCTCGGTGGGGTGCACGGCGAGGGTGCGGTCCGGGTTCAGGCGGACCACGACGTGGCGGCGCCAGCCGGTGTCGTCGCGGTCCGGGCGGTCCTCGCGCCAGTGGCAGCCGCGCGTCTCCTGGCGCAGCGCCGCCGCGGCGACCAGGACGCGGGCCACGCACAGGAGGTTCGTGGTCTCCCAGGTGTCGACGCCGGGCTCGGCGGTCTTGCCGTTGCGCTCCAGGGACTCCCGGGCCTCGGACTCCAGCCCGTCGAGCCGGGTGGCGGCCCGGCCGAGGGAGGCGGCGGAGCGCAGCACACCGGCGCCCTCGGTCATGATCCGCTGGATGGCGAGGCGGGCCTCGGGGGCGAGCAGGGGGCTCGCGGGCCGCTCCGGGTGCGGGACGGGGGCGGGCACGCGCGCGCGGGCGGCGCCCGACTCCCACCGGGCGGCGATGTCGGCGGCGATGCGCTCGGCGTAGACCAGCCCCTCCAGCAGCGAGTTGGAGGCCAGCCGGTTGGCGCCGTGCACGCCGGTGCAGGCGACCTCGCCGCACGCGTACAGCCCCGGGACGGTGGTGCGGCCACGGGAGTCGGTACGGACGCCGCCGGAGGCGTAGTGGGCGGCCGGGGCGACCGGGACGTACTCGGTGACCGGGTCGATGCCGTGGGAGCGGCACGCCGCGAGGATCGTCGGGAAGCGGCGCTCCCACATCTGCGCGCCGAAGTGCCGGGCGTCCAGGTACATGTGCTCGGTGCCGCGCTCCCGCATCCGGCGCATGATGCCCTTGGCGACGATGTCCCGGGGGGCCAGTTCGGCGAGTTCGTGCCGGCCCAGCATGAAGCGGGTGCCGTCGGCGTCCACCAGGTGGGCGCCCTCCCCGCGCACCGCCTCCGACACCAGCGGCTGCTGGCCCTCGGCGTCCGGGCCGAGGAAGAGCACGGTGGGGTGGAACTGGACGAACTCCAGGTCGCTGACCTCGGCGCCGGCCCGCAGCGCCAGGGCGACGCCGTCGCCGGTGGAGACGGACGGGTTGGTCGTCGCGGAGAAGACCTGGCCCATGCCGCCGGTGGCGAGCACCACCGCGGGGGCGCGCACCGCGCCGACGCCGTCGTGCCGGCCCTCCCCCATGACGTGCAGGGTGACGCCCGCGGCCCGGCCGTCGGCGTCGGTGAGGAGGTCCAGGACGAGGGCGTTCTCCACGGTGCGCAGCCCCCGCGCGCGGACCGCCTCGACCAGGGCGCGGGAGATCTCCGCCCCCGTGGCGTCGCCGCCCGCGTGGGCGATGCGGCGGCGGTGGTGGCCGCCCTCGCGGGTGAGGTGCAGGGCGCCCTCCTCGGACGCGTCGAAGTGCGCGCCGGTCTCGATGAGCCGGCGTACGGCGCCGGGGCCCTCGGTGACCAGGAGGCGGACCGCGTCCTCGTCGCACAGGCCCGCCCCGGCGACCAGCGTGTCGTCCAGGTGCTGGGCCGGCGTGTCGCCCTCGCCGAGGGCCGCGGCGATGCCGCCCTGCGCCCAGCGGGTGGAGCCGTCGTCCAGGCGGGCCTTGGTGACGACGACCGTCTCCAGACCGGCTGCCTGGCAGCGCAGCGCGGCGGTGAGCCCGGCGACGCCGGAGCCGACGACGACCACGTCCGCCTCGACGGCCCAGCCGGGCGCGGGGGCGTGCAGGCGTATGCCCGTGCTGGTCACGAGGCGGCTCCGAAGGTGAGGGGGACGTTGTCGATCAGCCGGGTCGCCCCGACCCGTGCGGCGACGGCGAGGACGGCCTCCCCGGTGTGGTCGTCGCCGACCTCCGAGAAGTCGGACGGGTCGACCAGCGCGAGGTAGTCGAGTTCCAGCGGCGGGTCGAGGCGGGCCGCGTCGTCCAGGACGAGCCGGGCGGCGGCGCGGACGGCCGCCGGGCTGCCGGGGGCGGCGAGGGAGACGGCGTGCGCGTCGGCCGCGGCGCGGGACTCGCCGAGCGCGCTCAGGGCCTCGGCACGCGCGTGCGTGGCGGGCACCTCGCGGGCCCGCGCGCGCAGCGCCTCCTGGGCGGCGTGCCGGTCCTGGCCCGCGAAGAGCGCCTGGGAGAGCGCGAGCGCGGTACGGCGCTCGCGGGGCGAGAGGTAGCGGTTGCGGCTGGAGAGGGCGAGGCCGTCCTCCTCGCGCACCGTCGACACGCCGACGATCTCCACGCCGAAGTTCAGATCGCGCGCCATGCGGCGGATCAGGGCGAGCTGCTGGGCGTCCTTCTGCCCGTACAGCGCCAGGTCCGGGCGGGTGAGGTGGAGCAGTTTGGCGACGACGGTGAGCATGCCGTCGAAGTGGCCGGGGCGCGAGGCGCCCTCCAGGACGGTGCCCATGGGGCCGGCGCTGATCCGGACCTGCGGGGCGCCGCCCGGGTAGACCTCCTCGGCGGCGGGAGCGAAGACGACGTCCGCGCCCGCGCGTCCGGCGACCTCCAGGTCGGCGTCGAGGGTGCGCGGGTAGCGGTCGAGGTCCTCGCCCTCGCCGAACTGGAGCGGGTTGACGAAGACCGTGACGACCACCTCGCCGTCCGGGACGAGCGCGCGGGCCCGGCGGATCAGCGTGGCGTGACCCTCGTGCAGGGCGCCCATCGTCATCACGACCGCCCGGCGGCCGTGCCGCACGCGCGCGTGCAGCTCCCCGGCGGTGCGCAGCAGCGTGGCGGTCATCGGGGGTCTCCCTCGGTGCCGTGGGCGAGTACGCCGAGCAGGTCCTCGGCGAGTTCGGGCCGGAGCAGCCCCTGGGCCAGCGCCCGGTCGGCGGTCGCGCGGGCCATCGCCAGGTACCCGGCGACGGCCCCGGGCGCGTGCGTGCGCAACTCCTCGACGTGCGCGGCGACGGTGCCCGCGTCCCCGCGCGCGACGGGCCCGGTCAGGGCGGCGTCGCCGGAGCGCAGGGCGTTGTCCAGGGCGGCGCCGAGCAGCGGGCCGAGCATCCGGTCGGGGGCGTCGACACCGGCGGTGCGCAGCAGGTCCATGGACTGGGCGACGAGGGTGACCAGGTGGTTGGCGCCGAGGGCGAGCGCCGCGTGGTAGAGCGGGCGCTTCTCCTCGGCGATCCACTCGGGTTCGCCGCCCATCTCGATCACCAGGGCCTCGGCGGCCAGCCGCAGTTCCTCGGGGGCGGTGACGCCGAAGGAGCAGCCGGCCAGCCGCTGGACGTCCACGGCGGTGCCGGTGAACGTCATCGCCGGGTGCAGCGCCAGCGGCAGCGCCCCGGCCCGCAGGGCGGGGTCCAGGACCCGTGCCCCGTACCGGCCGGAGGTGTGCACGAGGAGCTGGCCGGGGCGGACCGCGCCGGTCTCGGCGAGGCCCGCCACCAGGGTCGGGAGGGCGTCGTCGGGGACGGTCAGCAGGACCAGTTCGGCGTGGCGCAGCACCTCGGCGGGCGGCATGAGCGGCACGCCGGGCAGCAGTTCGGCGGCACGCCGTCTGGAGGCGTCGGAGACCCCGGAGACGGCCACCGGGCGGTGGCCCGCGAGACGCAGGGACGCGGCCAGGGCGGGGCCCACGCGGCCGGCGCCGACGACGCCTACGGTGAGCCGCGCGGGGCGGTCCTTGGGGTCGGGCTGAGGGGTTGTGTTCACGCGACGGGGGCCTTCCCGTTCCAGTCCGCTCGGGGTACCGGACGATTTCTCGTCATGTTAACGCGATCGGTTCCGGGTGCGTCCGGTCGTCCACAGGCTGTGGGTTACCCCACGCCGGCCGGCGAACCACCGGGGGCGGACCGGGAGCGGACCGGGGGCCGGCCGGGGGCGGTCACCCGGGCGGACCGTCCAGGGGAAACCCGTTCCGCCGGGCTCCCGCGCGCGGGATGATCGACCGCATGAGCGATACGGCGGAAGCGGAACAGGACGGCCGGCGGGACACGGATGCCGGCGCACCGACCGAGGCGGAACGGTCCCGCGGGCTCGGCGAACGGCGTGTCGCCGCGCACCGGGGCGCGCGGCGGGTGCTGGCCCGGCGTGTCTTCGGCGCGACGCTGCGCGAACGCCTCGCCGTGCTGGACGGTGCCGAGGACCTCTACGACCTCGACGCCCACGCCGACCTGTACGGCGACGGCGTGGTCGAGGCGCTGGAGGAGAGGACCGCCGCTCTCCTCGGCCACGAGGCCGCCGTCTTCTTCCCGACCGGCACCATGGCCCAGCAGGTGGCGCTGCGCTGCTGGGCGGGCCGTACCGGCAGCCCGGCCGTCGCCCTGCACGCCCTGAGCCACCCCGAGGTGCACGAGCGGCACGCCTTCGGCCAGGTCAGCGGCTTGCGCCCGGTACGGGTCACGCGCGCGTCGCGGCAGCCCACCGCCGCCGAGGTCCGCGAACTGGACGAGCCCTTCGGCACCCTGATGCTGGAGCTGCCGCTGCGCGACGCCGGGTACCTCCTGCCCACCTGGCAGGAGCTGACCGAACTGGTCGACGCCGCCCGGGAGCGCGAGGCGGTGGTCCACTTCGACGGGGCCCGGCTGTGGGAGAGCACCGTCCGCCTCGGCCGTCCCCTGGACGAGATCGCGGGCCTCGCGGACAGCGTGTACGTGTCCTTCTACAAGTCCCTCCGGGGCTTCGGCGGCGCCGCCCTGGCCGGCCCGCGCACCCTGGTCGAGGAGGCCAGGGCCTGGCGGCACCGGTACGGCGGCACCGTCTTCCAGCAGTTCCCGACCGCGCTCGCGGCGCTGGCCGGGCTGGAGCGGGAGCTGCCCCGGCTGCCCGCGTACGTGGCCCACGCGCGCGTGGTGGCCGCCGGGCTGCGCGAGGGGTTCGCGGCGGCCGGGCTGCCCTGGGCCCGGGTCCACCCCGAGGTGCCGCACACCCACCAGTTCCAGGTCTGGCTGCCCTGCGACCCCGACGCGGCGGCCGAGGCGGCCCTCCGGCAGGCCGAGGAGACCGGCACCCTGCTCTTCCCCCGCCCCTGGGACGCGGCCGGACCCGGTCTGGCCGTCACCGAGGTCACGGTCGACGCCCCGGGGCTGGAGTGGACGCCGGAGGAGGTCCGGGCGGCGGCCGTCGACTTCGCGGGGCGGGTGAGCAGATGAGCGGATGAGCGGATGAGGCCGCGCGGCCGTGGCTGGGCAGGGGGCGGGAGGGGCCGGGCGCGGGCATCGGGCGCGGGCATCGGGCGCGGGCGTCGGCGCCGCTGCCGATTGACGGCCCGCGTCAATCGGCGGCGGCGCTGTCGGTGGCGGGGTGCACCATGAGGTCATGAGCGTGCGCATCGACATCACGGGGCTGCGGCCGGAGAGGATCGCCGTCGTGCCCTCGCCCCTGGCCGAGCTGGGCATGGCCCTGCACGCGCTCTCCGAGCCGGGTCACCATCCGGACCTCCAGGGCTGGGCGACCGGGGTGACGGCCCGGCTCGACCCGCACCTCGCCGACCGGATGTGCGAGGCCGACTTCCTGTGGCGGACCACCTTCTCGGACCTCTTCATGCCGTATGCCGGGCTCCCCGGCCGGGACACGCTCCCCGGCGCCGGGCTCGCCGAGGAACTGGACCTGCTCGACAGGCTCTCCGACGAGCAGTTCGTCAACGCGGCCCTGGAGTTCACCTGCGCCCTGCCGTACAGCACCGGCGGGGCCTCCGCGCTCGCGGACGCCGCGGTGCGCCGCCGCGCGCTGGACCTGGCCGCCGCGCGCGGACCGCGCCAGCTCCGCTTCGGCGAACGGCTGCTGGCCGACCCGCCGCGGATCAGGGAGTGGCTGCGCAGGTTCGCGCTCGACTGCGACGAGGCGTTCTTCGCGCAGATCTGGGCCCGGGTGAGCCACCAGCTCGCGGCGGACGCCCGCCACAAGACCGAGCTGCTGCGCCGCAAGGGCCTGGCGGAGGCGCTGGCCGCGGTGTCGTCGGCGGTGGCGCTGGACGAGGCCGCCGGGCAGATCGTCGTCGACAAGCTGGGCGAGGGCCGCTCCTCGACGGGCGACGGCGGTCTCCTGCTGGTCCCCACCAGCCTCGGCCGCCCGCACCTGCTGGTCCTGCACCGCCACGGCTGGCAGCCGGTGCTGCACTACCCGGCCGGCTCCCCCGAGCCCGACGCGCCGCCCAGCGTCGAGCAGCTCACCCTGCGGATGACCGCGCTGTCCCACCCGGTGCGGATGCGGATCTGCCGCCACCTGGCGCGCAGCGCGTACACCACGGGCGAGCTGGCGCAGGTGCACGGCATGACGGCGCCGGAGATATCCCGGCACCTGGGCGTGCTGAAGAAGGCGGGCCTGCTCACCACCCGCCGCCGCGGCCGGTACGTCCTGCACCAACTGGACGTCACCGTGGTGGCCCGGCTCGGCAGCGACTTCCTGGAGGGCATCCTCCGGTGACCGGGCCGGGCGCCCGCGGCGCGCGGTCAGTCGAGGCGGATGTGGCGCAGGCCGACGGCCGTCTGCCGCAGCCGGGTCCGCACCCGTCCCTCGGTGTTGGGGTCCAGGGTGAGTCCCGCCAGGACGGCGATCCGGTCGGCGGTCTTCGGGACGGTGGTGTGGTCCGTCCACAGGTGCTCGGCGAACTCCGCCTCGCGCAGCCGCTCCAGACAGTGGTCGAGCTGCGTCACCGCCCAGGTCTCCCGCCGCGCGGGCGCCCTGCGTCCCGTGGCGCGGGCGAGGACCCGGCCGAGGACGCGCTCGCGCAGCCGCCGCAGCACCGTCTCCCGTTCGGCGAGGAGGGTGAAGTGCCGTACGTCGTGGCCGAGTTCGCGCAGCCGGCCGACGGTCTCGGCGAACTGGACCGGGTCGGTGACCGTCATGGGCACGATCACCACGCCCTCGTGCCGGGTCAGGGCGAGGTCGAGGACCTCCACGACGCCCTGCCGCCAGGAGACCAGTTCCCGGAAGTCCCCGCGCAGCGCGGGCGGCAGGGTGCGGCGCAGGCCGAAGCCGGTGTGCTCGGGGTCGCAGATCACGCTGCCGGGAAGGCGGCGACGGATCTCGTGTGCGGTCTGTGTCTTGCCGCCCCCGAAGGGGCCGTTGATCCACAGGAGCATGGACATGACCCTACCGAGGGGGCCCGCCGCGCGGGGCCGGTCAGCCGTGTCCGCCCGCCCGCACGAGCCCGGTCTCGTAGGCGAGGACCACCACCTGCACGCGGTCGCGCAGGCCGAGCTTGGTGAGGATGCGGCCGACGTGCGTCTTCACGGTCGCCTCCGACAGGACGAGCCGGGCCGCGATCTCGCCGTTGGACAGGCCCTGCGCCACCAGCACCATCACCTCGCGCTCGCGTTCGGTGAGCCGGTCCAGCTCGGCGGGGCGCGGACGCCCGCCGGCGGCCGGCAGCATCGGCGCGAAACGGTCCAGCAGCCGGCGGGTGGTGGAGGGGGCGACCACCGCGTCGCCGCTGTGCACGGCGCGGATGGCGGCGAGGAGTTCGCCGGGCGGCACGTCCTTGAGCATGAAGCCGGAGGCACCGGCCTTCAGCGCGGAGAAGGCGTACTCGTCGAGGTCGAACGTGGTCAGGATCAGCACCTTGGGCGCGTCGGGGTCGGCGCAGATCCGGCCGGTGGCCTCCACCCCGTCGAGCCGGGGCATGCGGACGTCCATCAGGACCACGTCGACGGCGGTGGAGCGCAGCACCTGGAGGGCTTCGGCGCCGTCGCCCGCCTCCGCGACCACCTCCATGTCCGGCTGCGCGGCGAGCACCATGCGGAACCCGGTGCGCAGGAGCACCTGGTCGTCGACGAGCATGACGCGGATCGTCATCGGGTCTCTTCCTTCTGCGGGACGGTGGGGGGCGGCGGGGTGGCGGGCGCGAGGCGGTGGGGCAGCGGAGCGGTGGGGCAGCGGAGCGGTGGAGCGGCAGAGCGGTCGGGCAGCAGAGCGGTCGGGCCGGAGCGTCCGGTTCAGTGTGCCGGTTTCAGCGGCAGCAGGGCGCTGACCCGGAAGCCGCCGCCGGGGCGCGGGCCCGCGTCCAGGGTGCCGCCGACCATGCCGATCCGCTCCCGCATGCCGATCAGTCCGTGGCCCTGGCCGTCGAGACCGCCCTCCTCGTACAGCTCGTGCGGGGCTCCCTGGCCGTCGTCCTCGACGAGCAGGCCGAGCCCGTCGTCGAAGTAGACGAGGCGCACGCTCGCGCCCGCGTGGGGGCCGCCGTGCTTGCGGGTGTTGGTCAGCGCCTCCTGCACGATGCGGTAGGCGGTCAGCTCGACGCCGCTGGGCAGTTCACGGGGGGTCCCCTCGATCTTGAAGTCGACCGGCAGGCCCGAGGTGCGGCACTGCTCGACGAGGTCCTCGATCTGCCCGACGTCGGGCTGCGGGACGTACTCGCCCGCCTCCTGGTGCTCACCGGTGCGCAGCACGCCGAGCAGGCGGCGCATCTCCGCGAGCGCCTGGCGGCCGGTGGAGGAGATCGTCTCCAGTGCCTTGCGGGCCTGGTCGGGGGCGGCGTCGAAGACGTAGGCGGCGCCGTCGGCCTGGACCACCATCACGGAGACGTTGTGCGCGACGACGTCGTGCAGTTCGCGCGCGATACGGGCCCGTTCGGCGGCGACCGCGACCTTGGCCTGCGCCTCGCGCTCCTTCTCCAGCCGGGCGGCGCGCTCCTCCAGTTGCGCGAAGTAGGCGCGGCGGGTGCGTATGGAGTCGCCGAGCACCCAGGCCAGGGCGAAGGGCACCGTCTGGAACACGGTGATGGCGACGTTGCCCGCGATCCCGGTGTGCTCGCTGGGCCAGCGCATCTGCGCCACGGGCGCGGCGCACAGGCCCATGGTGAGCGCGGCCCGCGAGTACCAGCGGGCGCCGGTCGCGGCCACGGTGTAGACGATCACCAGGAGGGCGAAGTCGGCGGGCATCGTGGGAACGTCCAGCACGAGCTGGGCCAGTCCGAGGACGGCGCCCAGCAGCAGCATCTTCTCCGGCATGCGCCGGCGCAACGCGATGACCAGGCAGAGCAGCGCGGAGACGGGGACGGTCAGCGCCAGCGTGGACGTCCCGGGAGCCTCCGGACTCGGCCCCGCGCTCACCACGGCGAGACCGAACAGGACGAGTGCCCAGAAACAGTCGACCCCGGTCGGGTGTCTGCGGAGGAAATCGTAGAGGCGCTGCACGTAACCCAGCGTAGGCAGGCGGGACCGGCCCGGGGGTCAACCGGAGGGCCGATCCGCACCCCCCGCGCCTACTCCCCAAGGTGGAGGCCCCGCTCTCCTGTGCCCATGGACGTTCCGCTTGCCGCCCCGGCAGTTCCGCTTGCCGCACTAGCCTGGGAGCCGTGAGAGCGGCAACGGCGGAGGCCGGCGGGGCTGATGAGGCCGGTGGGGACGGCGAGGTGGGGGTGACTCACGGGGCTGCTAAGGCCAGTGGGGCTGCCAGGGCCAGTGGGGCTGCCAGGGCTGCTGGAGCCAGCGGGGGTCTTGGGGCCAGCGGGGCTCCTGCGGTCAGTGGGCGCGACAGGGCCAAGAAGGCCGATGCGGTCGGCGTGACTCGTGCCGCCGACGGCCCCCACGGAGGCTCCGGTGAGTGGCGGGGCTGGCGGGAGGCCACCGAGGCGGCCCTCTACGGTCCGCGCGGCTTCTACCGGCGGCCCGAGGGCCCGGCCGGCCACTTCCGTACGTCCGTGCACGCCTCCCCGCTCTTCGCCGGTGCCGTGGCCCGGCTGCTGTGCCGGGTCGACGCGGCGCTGGGGCGGCCCGCCGCCCTCGACTTCGTGGACCTCGGCGCCGGACGCGGCGAACTGGTGACCGGGGTACTGGCCGCGCTGCCCGCCGAGGTGGCCGCCCGCACCCGCGCCCACGCCGTCGAGATCGCCGCCCGGCCCGCCGCACTCGCCCCCGGGATCGCGTGGCGGCCCGAACCGCCCCACGGCGTCACGGGGCTCCTGTTCGCCAACGAGTGGCTGGACAACGTCCCCGTGGACGTCGCGGAGGTCGACGCCGGGGGAGCCGTCCGGCGCGTCCTGGTCCGCGAGGACGGCCGTGAGCGGCTGGGCACGCCGGTGACCGGGTCCGACGCCGACTGGCTGGAGCGCTGGTGGCCGCTGCCCGGCGAGGAGGGGCTGCGGGCCGAGATCGGCCGGCCCCGGGACACCGCCTGGGCCGCCGCCGTCAGGACGCTGGAGCGGGGACTCGCCGTGGCCGCCGATTACGCGCACACGGCCGACACGCGCCCGCCCCACGGCACGCTCACCGGCTTCCGGGCGGGTCGTGAGACGGCGCCGGTCCCCGACGGTTCGTGCGACCTCACGTCCCACGTCGCCCTGGACGCGTGCGCGGCGGAAGGGGTGCGGTCCGGCGCGCGGACGCTCCCCCAGCGGGAGGCCCTGCGTGCCCTCGGCGTCACGGGAACCCGCCCGCCGCTCGCCCTGGCCACGACCGATCCGGCCGGGTACGTACGCGCCCTCGCCACCGCCTCCGAGGCCACCGAGCTGACCGCGCCGGGCGGGCTGGGCGGCTTCACCTGGCTGTGCCGGCCGGTGGACCTGCCCGGCGGGGTGGCGCCGCTACTTGTCGATGTCGCCGACCACGAAGAACAGTGACCCGAGGATCGCCACCATGTCCGAGACCAGCGTCCCGGGCAGCAGCTCCGTCAGCGCCTGGATGTTGTTGTACGAGGCCGAGCGCAGCTTCAGCCGGTACGGGGTCTTCTCGCCCTTGCTGACCAGGTAGTAGCCGTTGATGCCGAGCGGGTTCTCGGTCCAGGCGTACGTGTGTCCCTCGGGTGCCTTCAGCACCTTGGGGAGCCGCTGGTTGACCGGCCCCGGCGGCAGCCCGGCCAGCCGGTCCAGGCAGGCGTCGGCGAGGTCGAGGGCGTTGTGGGTCTGCTCCAGCAGGCATTCGAAACGGGCCAGGCAGTCGCCCTCCCGCCGCGTGACGACCTTCAGGGTGTCCTGGAGGTCTCCGTAGGCGAGGTACGGCTCGTCGCGGCGCAGGTCGAAGTCGACGCCCGAGGCGCGCGCGATGGGGCCGCTCACCCCGTACGCGTGCACCGCCTCGGGGCTCAGGACCCCGACGTCCCGGGTGCGGCCCCGGAAGATCTCGTTGCCGAGCACCAGGTCGTCGAAGACGTCCATCCGCGAGCGCACGGCGCGGACGGCCTCCCGCGCGCGGACGGTCCAGCCGGCGGGAAGGTCCTCCTTGAGGCCGCCGACACGGTTGAACATGTAGTGCATGCGCCCGCCGGAGACCTCCTCCATGGCGTTCTGCAGGACCTCGCGCTCCCGGAAGGCGTGGAAGACCGGGGTGATGCCGCCCAACTCCAGCGGATAGGAGCCGAGGAACATCAGGTGGTTGAGCACCCTGTTCAGCTCCGCGAGCAGCGTGCGGGTCCACACGGCCCGCTCGGGGACCTCCATGCCGAGCATCCGCTCCACGGCGAGGACCACGCCGAGTTCGTTGGAGAACGCCGAGAGCCAGTCGTGCCGGTTGGCCAGCACGATGATCTGACGGTAGTCACGGGCCTCGAAGAGCTTCTCCGCGCCGCGGTGCATGTAGCCGATCACCGGCTCCGCGCGGGTGATCCGCTCGCCGTCCAGGACGAGCCGCAGCCTCAGCACACCGTGCGTGGACGGGTGCTGGGGACCGATGTTGAGCACCATGTCCGTGCTCTCCGCGGCTCCGCCGATACCGACCGTGGTCTCCGTCGTGGGAGTCATGTCCCCAGTCTCCCCTACGTACGCTGGCCTCATGGAGACGGGGAGCCCGCGCGAGGCGGGCACGGCGGAACCGGCCGACACGCCGGACGCCGGCACGCGGGAAGTAAACACGCCGGTGACGGACATACCAGACACACCGGACACGCCGGGCACGCGCACGGTCGCGGGTGAGCCGGTGTGGACCGGGCTGCCGCCGGGGCTGCTGCGGATGCGGCGGCTGTTGCTGGTGGTGTGGCTGGGACTGTTCACCCTGGCCTCGGGCGTGGTGCCCGCCCTGTTCGCGGGGCCCGTCTGGGCCCTCTGCGCACTGCCGCCGCTCGCCCTGCTGGTCTGGGGCTGGGTGATGCTCGGGCGCAACTGGCGCTCCTGGCGGTACGCCGAACGCGCCGACGACCTGCTGATCTGCCGCGGGGTGCTGTGGCACGAGGAGACCGTGGTGCCGTACGGGCGGATGCAGCTCGTCGAGGTGACCTCGGGGCCGGTCGAGCGGCACTTCGGGCTGGCCAGCGTGCAGTTGCACACGGCCGCCGCCGCGTCCGACGCGACCATCCCCGGCCTCGATCCGGCCGAGGCGGAACGCCTGCGCGACCGGCTCACCGAGCTGGGCGAGGCCCGGTCGGCGGGGCTGTGACCGCGTCCCAGGAGATCCGGCCGGAGAGCGCCCCCGCCGGTGTGCGCGAACGGCGCCTGCACCCCGTCACGCCGCTGCGGCGAGCCTGGGCACCGGTCGCCGTGGTCATCGGCTGGGCCGTGCACGACCCCGACCAGGTCCAGCGCCACGTGACCCGGCTGACCACCACCACACTCGTCGCCGGACTCGCCGTCTTCCTCCCGGCCGCCGCCCTGTACGGCTTCCTGACCTGGTGGGTCACCCGGTTCGCGGTGACGGAGACGGAGCTGCGCATCCGTACCGGGCTGCTGTTCCGGCGCACCGCGCACATCCGGCTCGACCGCGTCCAGGCCATCGACGTCACCCAGCCGCTGCTGGCCCGGCTGCTGGGGGTCGCCAAGCTGAAACTCGACGTCATCGGCACCGAGGACCGGGACGAGCTGGCCTACCTCGCCGTCGGTGAGGCGCGGGCGCTCCGTGCCGAACTGCTGGCCCTCGCCGCCGGCTTCGCGCCGCAGGAGGCCCACGAGGTCGGCGAGGCGCCCTCCCGGGAGCTGGTGCGCGTACCGCCGCGGGTCCTCGCCGTCTCGCTGCTGCTGACCGGCGCCACCTGGGCCATGCTGATCGCCGCCACCGTCGTCCCGACGGTGCTGTGGTGGGCCACGGACAACCTGTGGACGGTCGCCGCGTCGTCGCTGCCGCTGCTGGGCGCGGCGGTGGCGAGCAGCGTGGGCCGGTTCGTCGGGGAGTACGACTGGACGCTGGCCGAGTCCCCGGACGGGCTCCGCATCGACCACGGGCTGCTGGACCGCGCCCACGAGACGGTGCCGCCGGGCCGGGTGCAGGCGGTGCGGATCGTCGAGCCGCTGCTGTGGCGCCGTCTCGGCTGGGTACGGGTCGAACTGGACGTGGCCGGCTCGTCCAACTCCCTGCTGCTGCCGGTCGCCCCGCGCGAGATCGCCGTCTCCGTCGTCGCCCGGGTGCTGCCCGGGGTGTTCGTGCCGGGGCCGGCCCACCTGACGCCCCCGCCGCGCCGGGCCGCCCGGCGGCTGCCGGTGTGGTGGCGCGGGCACGGACTGGCCGTCGTGGGCGGGGTGTTCGCCGCCCGGCACGGGCTGCTGAAGCGCACCCTCTCGCTGGTGCCGCACGCCAAGGTGCAGAGCGTACGGCTGACGCAGGGGCCGTGGCGGCGGGCGCTGCGGCTCGCGGACGTCCACGTCGACACCGGGGCGAACACCACCGTCTCGGCCCGGCTGCGCGACGCCGACGAGGCGGCCCGCCTGCTCCACGCCCAGGCCGAACGCTCCCGCACCGGCCGCCGCGACGCCCTCCCGGACCGGTGGATGGCCTGACGGCCACCGGCTGACGCCGGGCGACGCGGGGGCATGCCGCTCGCGGGCGGCCCACCCGGCGCCCCACCCGGCGACACGCCGGGCGGGCACCGTACGGGAGGGGAAACGCCCGGGGACACGCCCGGGGACACGCCGCGCGGACGCCGTACGGCACGAAACACGCCCGGGGACACGCCGGGCGGACACCGCACGGAAGGGAACACGCCCGGGGACACACCGCGCGGACACCCCACGGCACCAAACACGCCCGGGGACACACCGGGCGGACACCGCACGGAAGGGGACACGCCCGGCGACACGCCGGACGGACACCCCACGGCACCAAACACGCCCGGGGACACGCCGACCCAACGCCCCACGGCACGAAACACGCCCCGCGCCCGCGGAACGCATCGGCCGGCGACAGGACGCCCACGCGTCCCGCCGCCGGCCGGGGAAAGGTCAGGAGACCGCGCTGCGCAGCCGTTCCACGTCGATGTGCTCGGTCTCGTCGTGGGCGGTGAGGTCGATGACCTGGCCCACGGCGGCGGATGCGGGGACGGCCGGCTTGAAGGCGGACTCCCCCTCGGACTTGTGCAGGGCGAGCGCCTCCTGACCGACCACGTCGGCCAGGTCCTCGTTCTGGACGGACTCCAGCGCCTGCGGCGGCTCGGCACCGTCCTCCTCGTTCTTGGTGCCGAAGAAGTCGAACCCGCCCTCGACCCGGGGCCGCCGCGAGGGAGTCGCCGGTACGACGGCGACCGCGGTCGGCACCGTGAAGTGCCCGTTGGGCTCGCGCACCGGCCGCATCGCCTGCCGCGCGGATTCCGGCGCGGCCGGCGCGGGCCGTTCCTCGGGCCGTCCCGGGACCGCGGCGGCACGCTCGTGCCCGTCGGTGCCCTCGGACTCCGCCCGGACCGTGTCGTCCCGCTCGGGTCCGGCGACGGGCAGGCTCTCGCCGCCGCCGTTCCCGTCGTCACCGCCACCGTCGTCGTCCCGGCCGGCGGCGTCGTCACCGCGCTGGGCCTCCTCGGCCCCGGCCTCGGCCCCGGCCTCGGCGCCGGCACCCGCCCCGGCATCGGCCCCCGTCCCGGCATCGGCGTCGGCGCCCGCCTCGGCCTCCGCCCCGGCTTCCGCCCCCGCCCCGGCGTCCGCCCCGTCACCGAACCGGGCCAGGGCCGCCTTCGCCCGCAGGAACAGCCGCGAACCCTCCGGGGAGAACACGCCCGGCGCCCCCGGCGCCCCCGACGCCTCCCCACCGGACTCCGCACCCGTGCCCGCGTCCGGCTCCGCCGCACCCGAGCCCGACTCCGCACCCGGCTCCGTACCCGAGCCCGTACCCGACTCCGTACCCGAGCCCGTGCCCGAGTCGGGCTCCGACTCGGCGCCCGCCTCCTCGCCCGCCTCCGGCTCCGCGTCCTCGGGACGACGGGCGGCGGGCAGCGCGGGGGCCGTCGGAGCCGCCTCGATCTCCAACAGGCGGCGGCCCTCCAGCGCGGTGGCCCGCTCCGTCTCGGCCGTGGCGTAGCGGCGGAGCAGGGAGGCGTGTTCGTTGCGCAGGCCCGCCAGTTCGGCGCGCTTTTCGCGCAGCCGCTGCTCCAGCTTGGTGCGCAGCTCGCGCGACTCCTCCAGGTCGGACTCCAGTTCGGCGAGCCGCTCCTCGAAACGCCACTCGTCGCCGGCCCGCTCGCGGACGAGGTCGGCGACCCGCTTGCCCGCCTGCGCGTCCCAGTGGCGCATGAGGACCGCCCCGGTGACGGCCGTCACCCCGGCGATCGCGGCCAGCAGTCGGAGGGCCGTCGATCCGTCGAACACCCAGGGGCCGAGGGCGCAGACGACGGAGACGCCTGCGATCGCCGACGGGGGAAACAGCCTGTGCAGAGGCGGGGAATGGCGATGACGTCCACGTGGCATGGCCAGAAACTTACCGCGCGTAGGCGAATCGTGGCGCCCCGGGTCGTAAAATCCCGGCCATCTCCGTGCGTTCACACGACAACGGGATTCCACTTTCCTCTCGGTTCGCCCTGGGTTTGTCCGTCCGCCCGCCGGCCGCTTGTCCGCGCCTTTGCCGTTCCGCTTACCGTTCCGCCCGCCGTACTCCCCACCGTCCCACGCGCCGTCCCGCATGCCGTCCCGCATGCCGCCCCACCTGCCCTTCCACCTGCCGTTCCACCTGCCGTTCCGGCCTGGGACGGGAGGTGGACAAATCCAAGATCCTTATCTTGCGGCCCAGGCCCTCACCCCTCCCCCAGCCGCTCACCGAGCCACACGAGCGTCGCCGGGATCTCCCGGCGCCAGGTATGGAAGTTGTGTCCGCCGCTTTCCAGGATGATCGAGGAGATGCGGGCCGTCTTCTTCTCCTTGACCCGTTCCACGAAGGCCAGTGTGTCCTTGTAGGAGGACTCTCCGGACTTGCTGCTGGTGACGAGCAGTGAAGTACCCGGGCGCGGCGGCAGATGGCCGAGGCACCACCACAGATCGGCCCGGTCGCGCAGTTTCCGGTCACCGTGGAAGAGATCGCCGGTCGTGGGATCGGACGGGGCGTCGTAATGCGCGGAGAGTCCGGCGCCGGCCGAGTACACCCCCGGGTGGTGCAGGGCGAGTTTGAGCGCGCAGTACCCGCCGGTCGAGTCACCGACGACGCCCCAGCCGCCCGGCGTCCGGCTCACCCGGTAGTGCGCGCGCACCGCCTCCGGCAGGTCCACGGCGAAGAACGACTCGGCCCGCGGACCGCCCGGCACGTCCACGCACTCGGTGTCCCTCGGCGGCGCGACCGTCGGCCTCAGCATCACCAGGACCATCGGCCCCATCCGGCCCTCCCGGGCCAGCTCCAGCGCCGTGCGCGGGAAGTGCAGCCGGTCCACCAGCGCCTCCGCGGTCCCCGGATAACCGGTCAGGACGACGGCCACGGGGAAGGTCCGCGCACGGTGCCGTTCCTGGAAGTACTCCGGCGGCAGGTACACGTAGGCCGGGGAGGTCAGCCCGGTGGTGCGCCCGGCGAGGGCGATCCGCTCGATCCGCCCGCCGTCCTCCGGCCGCCCCAGCCCCGTGCGCACCGTCCGGGTGCCGGTCACCCGCAGGCCACCGCCGGGGTCGCCGTGGTCGCCGTGGCCGCCGGCCGAGTGGTCGACGACCACGCCCTGTTCGGTCTCCCGGCCGAAGAGGTCGGCCCAGCCCGCGTAGAAGCCGAAGGCCCGGTTGACGGCGAGGCCCGCGGCGGCGAAGACCACGGCCTGCGTGGCGAGGAGCAGCGCGATCCGCCCGGCGACGGGCCCCGCCCCCGGCCCGGCCAGCCGCGGCCAGCCCCACACCGTGCCCGCGAAGAGCAGCACGCCCAACCCGGCCACCGACACCAGTACCGCGTCACTCGTCAGCCCCATGTGCCCCTCGCCCGCCCGCGCTCCGCGCCGCCCACCCGCCCCTCACCGGCCGGAGAGGGGGCCTTCGTCCGTTCTCCGGCCGCCGTGGTCCACGGCTTCCGGACGGGGGAATGAACCTCTTTCCGCCCGGCACCGTCCTAGAGGGCACAATGTCGCCGGACGCCCGGTAAGGGCCCGGAGACACGGTCTCTCGGGGAAACTGCGGTGCGATGTCTGCCAGGACAGATGAGGAAATGTCGGGTGGGGTTCCGAAGCCGGCGGGCATACGCCGGTGGCTGCGCGGTCCGCGCCCCGCGGCCGTTCCCCTCCTCGTCGGCCGGGCCAGCACGCTGGTCGGGCTGCTGGACATCGCCGCCGGGGTCTTCCCGGGGTTCCGGCGGAGCCGGATGCACGCCCTCGCGGAGGTGCTGCCGGGCGCCTTCGGCCCGTTCGCCGCGGCCCTCTCGCTCAGCGCCGGGGTCCTGCTCCTGCTGCTCGCGCACGGGCTCAAACGCCGCAAGCGGCGGGCCTGGCGGGCCGCGGTGGCGCTGCTGCCCGTCGGCGCCCTCGCCCAGTTGAGCTACCGGCACTCCCTGGCCGGAGCGCTGATCTCGCTCGCGCTGCTCGCGCCGCTGCTGCGCCACCGGAGCCAGTTCGCGGCCCTGCCCGACCCGCGCAGCCGCTGGCGGGCGCTGGCCAACTTCCTGCTGATGAGCACCGGTTCGCTGCTGCTCGGACTCGTCATCGTCAGCGCCCACCCGCACCGGGTGGTCGGCGACCCGGGCCTGGCCGACCGGCTCACGCACGTGCTGTACGGGCTGTTCGGCGTCGAGGGACCGGTCGGCTACCGGGGCGGCGCCACCTCCTGGACGGTCGCCTTCTCCCTCGGCGCCCTCGGCCTGCTCACCGCCGTCACCACCGTCTACCTGGCCTTCCGCCCCGAGCACCCGGCCGCCCGCCTCACCGGCGAGGACGAGACGCGGCTGCGCGCCCTGCTGGAGAGGCACGGCGCCCGGGACTCGCTCGGCCACTTCGCCCTCCGCCGCGACAAGGCCGTCGTCTTCTCGCCCAGCGGCAAGGCCGCCGTCACCTACCGCGTGGTCAGCGGCGTGATGCTGGCCAGCGGGGACCCGATCGGTGACGTGGAGGCGTGGCCCGGCGCCATCGAACGCTTCATGGAGGTGGCCCGCGCCCACTCCTGGACCCCGGCGGTGATGGGCTGCTCCGAGACCGGCGGCGAGGTCTGGACCCGGGAGACCGGCCTCGACGCCCTCGAACTGGGCGACGAGGCGGTCGTGGACGTCGCCGGCTTCTCCCTGTCGGGCCGGGCGATGCGCAATGTGCGCCAGATGGTCAACCGCATCGAGCGCGCCGGGTACGAGACCCGCGTCCGGCGCGTGGCCGACCTCGGCGCGGCGGAGCTGGACCGCGTCCGCCACGCCGTCGACGCCTGGCGCGGCACCGACACCGAGCGCGGGTTCTCCATGGCGCTGGGCCGCATCGGCGACCCGGCCGACGGGGAGTGCCTCATCGCCACGGCGCACCTCGCCGAGACCGGGCCGCCGGGCGGGCAGGGGCGGTCGCCGGGGGGCGCGGGCGCCGGGGCGGACGCGGACGCGTACGGGGACCTGAAGGCGGTGCTGCACTTCGTGCCCTGGGGGCGGGACGGGGTCTCGCTGGACCTGATGCGCCGGGACCGGGCGGCCGACCCGGGCCTGAACGAGCTGCTGATCGTGGCCGCGCTGCGGGCGGCGCCGCGGCTCGGCATCGCTCGGGTCTCGCTGAACTTCGCCATGTTCCGCTCCGCCCTCGCCCGAGGCGAGAAGATCGGCGCCGGTCCGGTGCTGCGGGCCTGGCGGGGGCTGCTGGTCTTCCTCTCCCGGTGGTTCCAGATCGAGTCGCTGTACCGGTTCAACGCCAAGTTCCGGCCCCGGTGGGAGCCGCGCTTCGTCGTCTACCGCGCCTCGGCCGACCTGCCCCGCATCGGCATCGCCGCCCTCCAGGCCGAGGGCTTCCTCAGCCTCGCGCCGCCGCTGCCCCGCTTCCTGCGCCGCCGGAGGCCGCCGAGCCGCCCCTGCGCGCACACGGTCGCGGACCACCACGAGGTCCGGGCGGCGTGAGCGACGCCCGCCGCGCACCGGCCCCCGCCGTCCCACCGCCTGGACCGCGCGCGGAAACCGGACCCGGCGGGGCATACGCTGAACATATGAGCAAGCAGACCGGCCGCCTCCCCCTGGCGGGGCTGACCGCATGGGACCGCTGCGCGGTGATGGGGGTCGTCAACGTGACCCCCGACTCCTTCTCCGACGGCGGCCGATTCTTCGACACGACCGACGCCGTCAAACACGGCCTCGACCTGATCGCCCAGGGCGCCGACCTGATCGACGTCGGCGGCGAGTCCACCCGCCCCGGCGCGACCCGCGTCGACGAGGACGAGGAGCTGCGGCGCGTCGTCCCCGTCGTGCGCGGACTGGTCGCCGAGGGCGCCACGGTCTCCGTCGACACCATGCGCGCCTCCGTCGCCGAGCAGGCCCTCGCGGCCGGCGCCGTGCTGGTCAACGACGTCAGCGGCGGGCTCGCGGACCCGCGGATGGTCCCGGTCGTCGCCGGCGCCGGCGCCCCCTTCGTCGTCATGCACTGGCGGGGCCTGCTGGCGGGCGACGCGATCCGGGGCGCGTACGAGGACGTCGTCGCCGAGGTCGTCGACGAACTGCGGGCCCGGGTGGACGCCGTGGTGGCGGGCGGCGTGGCCCCCGAGCGCGTCGTCGTCGACCCGGGGCTCGGCTTCTCCAAGGACTCCGAACACGATCTGATCCTGCTGGCCCACCTGGACGAGTTGCTGACCCTCGGCCACCCGCTGCTCGTCGCCGCCTCCCGCAAGCGGTTCCTCGGCCGGGTCCTCGCCGGTGACGGGGCCGCTCCCCCGCCCGCCCGCGAACGCGACGCGGCCACCGCCGCCGTCTCCGCGCTCGCGGCGGAGGCCGGGGCGTGGGCGGTGCGCGTGCACGAGGTCCGCGCGACGGCGGACGCGGTACGGGTCGCGCGCGCCGTCGAAGGAGCGCGTGCGCCGGGCCGGCGCCCGGAGGGTTCCGGGTGAGCGCGCCGCACCTCGACGTCGAACAGGTCGAGGCCGCCAACACCGCCTTCTACGAGGCCGTGGAGCAGGGCGACTTCGACCGGGTCTCGGACCTCTGGCTCAGCCCGTCCGACCTGGGCATCGACGAGACGTACCACGATCCGGCGGACGCCGGTGTGATCTCCTGCGTGCACCCCGGCTGGCCGGTGCTGACCGGCCGCGGCGAGGTGCTCCGGTCGTACGCGCTGATCATGGCGAACACCGACTACATCCAGTTCTTCCTGACCGACGTGCACGTCTCCCTGACCGGCGACACGGCCCTGGTGACCTGCACGGAGAACATCCTCAGCGGCGGTCCCGCCCCGGCGGACGGCGGGGCGCCCGGCCCCCTCGTCGGGCAGCTCGTGGTCGCCACCAACACCTTCCGCCGCACCCCGGCCGGGTGGAAGCTCTGGTCGCACCACGCCTCGCCGGTGCTGGCGGAGGGCGACGACGAGGAGGACGACGACACCGCCGCCTGAACGGACGGCGCGAAAGCGGACGCAAGGGGCCGAAGGCGGAGACCCCGGACGTCACGCGGGTCACTCCGGCCCCGTCGGGTGGTTGGAATCACGGACCGGCGGGTATGGACGGCTACCAGCCCGTGAGCCGCCGGGGCCGCCGGGGAGAACGCCCGGTGACATTCCCGCGGCCCCGCCCCCTCCGGTGCCCCCGAGGCCCGGCGCTGTCGGCACCCGCGGGTAGATTCGACCAAGGCCGCCGTACCGCCGCACACGGTACGGACCGGTCCGAGACCGACGACTGCACAGGAGTGATTCGCGTGGATCGTGTCGCGCTGCGCGGCCTGAGGGCCCGCGGGCACCACGGTGTGTTCCCCAAGGAGCGCGAGCAGGGCCAGACCTTCCTCGTGGACATCGTCCTGAGCCTGGACACCCGCCCCGCCGCGGCCGACGACGACCTGGCGAAGACCGTGCACTACGGCATCGTGGCCGAGGAGGTGGTGGCCGTCGTCTCGGGCGAGCCCGTCAACCTCGTCGAGACCCTCGCCGAACGCATCGCCCAGGTCTGCCTGAAGCACGAAGCGGTCGAGGAGGTCGAGGTCTGCGTCCACAAGCCCGACGCGCCGATCACGGTCCCCTTCGACGACGTGACCGTCACCATCATCCGGAGCCGTGTATGAACGCCCCCTTCGCCAAAGGTCCCAGCGACCCGACCGTACAGCCCGTTCCGGCCTCCGTCGTGGAGAAGGTGGACGCCGCGGACACGACGCTCTCCAACCCCAAGCGCGCGGTGATCGCCCTCGGCGCCAACCTCGGCAACCGCCTGGAGACCCTCCAGGGCGCCGTCGACGCGCTGGAGGACACCCCGGGCGTCCGCGTCAAAGGCGTCTCGCCGGTCTACGAGACGGAGCCGTGGGGCGTCGAGCCCGGCAGCCAGCCGTCGTACTTCAACGCCGTCGTCGTACTGAAGACCACCCTGCCGCCGTCCTCGCTGCTGGAGCGGGCGCACGCCATCGAGGAGGCGTTCCGCCGGGTCCGCGACGAGCGCTGGGGCCCGCGCACCCTCGACGTCGACATCGTCTCCTACGCCGACGTGGTCTCCGACGACCCGCTGCTGACCCTGCCTCACCCGCGCGCCCACGAGCGCGCGTTCGTCCTCGCCCCCTGGCACGACGTGGACCCCGAGGCGCAGCTCCCCGGGCACGGCCCGGTGGCCGGCCTGCTGGACTCCGTCACGCGCGCGGGCATCGAGCCCCGGACCGACCTGGAACTCCACCTGCCCGAGTAGTCGTTAAGGTCGACAGGAGCGAGAACACGCGACCGGCCGCCGGGCGAGAGGGCCGCGGCCGGACGTCCGGGGGAACGAAGGGGCACCGTGAAAGAGCTGCGCATCAGGACACTGGCCGGCGTCTTCGTCGTCGTCGGGGTCCTGTCCTGGGCGGGCGCCCGCCTGTGGAACTCGCTGGGGTCGCTCCCCGGCGTCCCGCTGGCCGCCCCGGTCGCCCTCGCCGCCATCGCGGCCGTCCTGCTCGCCACGGCGCTCTCCCTGCGCTCCCGGCTCAAGGCCCAGCGGGAGCGGGTGCCCGGCGCCAAGGGCGTCGACCCGCTGATGGCGGCCCGCGCGGTCGTCTTCGGCCAGGCCAGCGCCCTGGTGGCCGCCCTCGTCGCCGGCATGTACGGCGGGACCTGCGTCTTCCTGCTGGAGTTCCTCGACATCCCGGCCCGCCGCGACCAGGCCGTCTACGCCGGTCTCTCGGTCGTGGCGGGCGTCGGCGTGATAGCCGCCGCCCTCTTCCTGGAGCGGGTCTGCAAGCTCCCCGAGGACGAGGACGACGACCACCACCCGGGAGCGGCCTCCGCTGCCTGAGCGGCCGTCCGCCGGGACACCCACGGTGCCCCGGCGGACCGGCGGTTCCTCCCGCGCGGGCCGGACCGGCTCAGCGGGCCATGATCAGGCTCATCGCCTCGTTGCGCGTGGCGGGGTCACGGAGCTGTCCGCGCACCGCCGAGGTGAGGGTCTTCGCACCCGGCTTGCGGATGCCGCGCATCGACATGCACATGTGCTCGCACTCCACCACCACGATCACCCCGCGCGGCTCCAGGATCTCCATCAGGGAGTCCGCGACCTGCGTGGTGAGTCGTTCCTGCACCTGCGGCCGGCGGGCGTAGACGTCGACGAGACGGGCCAGCTTCGACAGTCCCGTGATCTTCCCGGTGGTGGACGGGATGTAACCGACGTGGGCGACACCGCGGAAGGGGACCAGGTGGTGCTCGCAGGTGCTGAAGACCTCGATGTCCTTCACGAGCACCATCTCGTCGTGCCCGAGGTCGAAGGTGGTCGTCAGCACGTCCTCCGGCTCCTGCCAGAGCCCGGCGAATATCTCCTTGTACGCCCGCGCCACCCGCGCCGGGGTCTCCCTCAGGCCCTCCCGGTCCGGGTCCTCGCCGACCGCGATGAGCAGCTCGCGCACGGCGTTCTCCGCGCGCTTCTCGTCGAACTCGCCGATCGGGCCCTCGCCGTCCAGCGTCACGGGGTCGGTCATGTGGTGCCTCGTTCCTGTCTGTCTAGCCTGCGGGCATATGGGAAAGCCGCGTCCCCCAGGCTAGAACCTGGGGGACGCGGCAGGCATTCCGGGCCCGGTCGGGACCGGGTCAGCCCTCCGGACGGTCCTCCGGGGCGTTCTCCTGCCCCGGGGCGGAGTCCGCCGGGGGGCTCTTGGCGATGGAGACCGTCCCCGTGCCGTTCGCCCCGTTGGTCAGCGCCAGCTCCTTCGGGGAGAGCACCGGCGGACGGGTCGACGGCGTGCGCCGCGAGGAGCCCGTCCAGGCGGGCCGCGGCGGACGCTTGACGATGGTGGAGAAGACCTCGGCGATCTGCTCCTTGCCCAGCGTCTCCTTCTCCAGCAGGGCGAGGACGAGGTTGTCGAGGACGTCGCGGTTCTCGACGAGGATCTCCCACGCCTCGTTGTGCGCCGTCTCGATGAGGGTCTTGACCTCTTCGTCGACGAGCGCCGCGACCTCTTCCGAGTAGTCGCGCTGGTGACCCATCTCACGTCCGAGGAAGGGCTCGGTGTTGTCCCCGCCGAACTTGATGGCGCCCAGACGCTCGGTCATGCCGTACTGCGTGACCATCGCGCGGGCCAGACCGGTGGCCTTCTCGATGTCGTTGGCCGCGCCGGTGGTCGGGTCGTGGAAGACCAGTTCCTCCGCGGCCCGGCCGCCCAGCATGTAGGCGAGCTGGTCGAGCATCTCGTTGCGCGTGGTCGAGTACTTGTCCTCGTCCGGGAGCACCATCGTGTACCCGAGGGCCCGGCCGCGCGACAGGATGGTGATCTTGTGCACGGGGTCGGAGTTCGGTGAGGCCGCCGCGACCAGGGCGTGACCGCCCTCGTGGTACGCGGTGATCTTCTTCTCCTTGTCCGACATGATCCGGGTCCGCTTCTGCGGTCCGGCCACCACGCGGTCGATCGCCTCGTCCAGCATGTGGTTGTCGATGAGCTTCTGGTCGCTGCGGGCCGTGAGCAGCGCCGCCTCGTTCAGCACGTTGGCCAGGTCGGCGCCGGTCATGCCGGGCGTGCGGCGGGCGACGGCCGCCAGGTCGACGTCCGGCGCGACCGGCTTGCCCTTCTGGTGGACCTTGAGGATCTCCAGACGGCCCTGCATGTCCGGACGGTCGACGGCGATCTGCCGGTCGAAGCGGCCGGGGCGCAGCAGCGCCGGGTCGAGGATGTCGGGCCGGTTGGTCGCCGCGATGAGGATCACGCCGCCCTTGACGTCGAACCCGTCCATCTCGACCAGGAGCTGGTTGAGGGTCTGCTCGCGCTCGTCGTGACCGCCGCCGAGGCCGGCGCCGCGGTGGCGTCCGACGGCGTCGATCTCGTCGACGAAGACGATCGCCGGGGCGTTCGCCTTGGCCTGTTCGAACAGGTCACGGACCCGGGAGGCACCGACACCGACGAACATCTCGACGAAGTCGGAACCGGAGATCGAGTAGAACGGCACGCCCGCCTCGCCCGCGACGGCGCGCGCGAGCAGGGTCTTGCCGGTGCCGGGCGGGCCGTACAGCAGCACGCCCTTGGGGATCTTGGCGCCGACGGCCTGGAACTTGGCCGGCTCCTGGAGGAACTCCTTGATCTCGTGGAGCTCCTCGACGGCCTCCTCCGAACCGGCGACGTCGGAGAACGTCGTCTTCGGGGTGTCCTTGGTGATGAGCTTGGCCTTGGACTTGCCGAAGTTCATCACCCGCGAGCCGCCGCCCTGCATCTGATTCATCAGGAACAGGAAGACGATCACGATGAGGATGAGCGGGAAGAGGAAGGAGAGCAGGACGCCGACGAACGGGTTCTGCTTGGACGGCGACACCGTGTAGCCGTCGGGGATCTGCTTGTCCTGGTACTTGGCCTGCAGAGTACTGGCGATGGTGACGCCCTGGTCACCGATGTAGCTCGCCTGGACCTTGGAGCTGCCCTTGAGCTTCTCCCCGGCCTTGAGCTGGATCTTGATGGTCTGCTCGTCGCCGGTGGTCAGCTTCGCCGACTCGACCTTGTTGTCGTTGATCGCCTGGACCACCTGGCCGGTGTCCACCGTCTTGTAGCCGCCGGACGAGCCGACGACTTGCATCAACACGACCACGGCGAGGACGGCCAGCACGATCCACATGACCGGCCCACGGAAGTATCGCTTCACGTCCATCCATACGGAGCGGATTCCGCCCCGTCCCTCCTGCCATAGTGAGTTTGATAAGACAGTTCTTCTGACGGTACCCCAGCTTGGTGGCCCGAAGCCGCACAGGACGGCTGGCATTCCCGTCTGCATGCTCCAACGGTGCGAGACCCCCGCGGGTTCCCGCCCGCGCCCCGCGCGTCCCGTGAATTCACCGCGGGCGCGTCAGCCGCCGTACACGTGGGGCGCGAGCGTACCGACGAACGGGAGGTTGCGGTACTTCTCGGCGTAGTCGAGGCCATAGCCGACGACGAATTCGTTGGGGATGTCGAAGCCGACCCATTCCACCTCCAGGGCGACCTTCGCCGCGTCGGGCTTGCGCAGCAGCGTGCACACCTTGAGGGAGGCGGGCTCGCGCGAGCCGAGGTTGGAGATCAGCCAGGACAGGGTCAGCCCGGAGTCGATGATGTCCTCGACGACCAGGACGTGCCTGCCCTTGATGTCGGTGTCGAGGTCCTTGAGGATGCGCACCACACCGGAGGACTGGGTGCCCGCGCCGTACGAGGACACGGCCATCCAGTCCATCGTCACGGGGGTGGACAGCGCTCGGGCGAGGTCGGCCATGACCATCACGGCGCCCTTGAGCACGCCGACGATGAGCAGGTCCTTGCCCTCGTACTCCGCGTCGATCTTCGCGGCCAGCTCGGCCAGCTTCGCGTCGATCTCTTCCTTGGTGATGAGCACCTTCTCGAGGTCGGCACCCATGTCTTTCGCGTCCACCCGCATCACTTTCGGTCGTCCCACCGGCCGCCGGCCCGCCCCGGACCCGGATACGGGTCGGTGGGGGAGCCGGAATCAGCCTTGCCGAATGACCAGTCTGCCACCCTGCCGCTGGGCGACGACCCGGCCGGGGAGGTTGATGGCCCCCTGGCCGCGCCAACCGGTGATCAGCCGGTCGATCTCCTCGATGTGGCGGGCGAACAGCGCGCCGGCCGGAGCACCGGCCTCGATGGCGACGCGGCGCAGGATACGGCGGCGGACGGCGGGCGGGAGGGCGTAGAGCTTGGCGCACTCCAGCCGGCCGTTGGCGTCGCGGACGCCGGTCTCGGCCTGGCGGGCCCAGGAGTCGAGGGCGTCGGCGTCGTCGCGGGAGAGCTGGGCGGTGCGGGCGAGGGCCTCGACGACGCCCTTGCCGAGGGCCTTCTCCAGTGCGGGCAGGCCCTCGTGGCGCAGCCGGGAGCGGGTGTAGGCGGGGTCGGTGTTGTGCGGGTCGTCCCAGACGGGGAGGGACTGGACCAGGCATGCCTTGCGGGCGGTCTGCCGGTCGAGCTGGAGGAAGGGGCGCCGGTAGCGGCCGTCGGCCCCCGAGACCGCGGCCATGCCGGACAGGGAGCGGATGCCGGAGCCGCGGGCGAGGCCGAGGAGGACGGTCTCGGCCTGGTCGTCGCGGGTGTGGCCGAGCAGGACGGCGGCGGCCCCGTGGCGGGCGGCGGCGGCGTCGAGGGCGGCGTAGCGGGCGTCACGGGCGGCGGCCTCGGGTCCGCCGGCGCGGCCGACGGTCACGGCGGCGGCCTCGACGGGGTCGAGGCCGAGGGCGCGCAGGCGCAGCACGACTTCCTCGGCACGCAGGTCGGAGCCGCTCTGGAGGCCGTGGTCGATGGTGACGCCGCCGGCCCGGACGCCGAGCCGGGGGGCCTCGAAGGCGAGGGCGGAGGCGAGGGCCATGGAGTCGGCGCCGCCGGAGCAGGCGACGAGCACGAGGGGCGACGGCGGGCGCGCGCGCGGGTGCTCGGCGGCGGGGCCGGCGGCGGCCGGTCCGGCGGCCGGTCCGGCGGCGGGGCCGGCGGCGGGGCCGGCGCCGAGGGGGTGGTCGGTGAGGATGTCGTGGAGGACGCGGCGGACCGCCAGGCGTATCGCCGCGACCGCAGGATGGGGACCCATGTCCGGTGCCCTTCGGGAAGTGTTCGGGGGGTGACCCCCATTCGGTCACGCAGAGTGTGTAAATGGTGACAGAAACGGGGCGTTCCCCGAGCATCGCACGCCTGCCGAAGCCTCACGGTCCCTCGGACGGGTGATTGGAGGGACGTGCGTGTGCCGTCGGCTGGAACCGTGTGCCGCGCTCCCGGGCGTGTCACGGCTCCGGCGTGCGGTGGACACGGGCGATCCAGTCGGCGGGGGCGGAGATCTCCGCTTTGGTGGGCAGCGTGTTGGGCGAGGTCCACACCCGGTTGAAACCGTCCATGCCGGTCTGCTCGACGACCGCCCGCACGAACCGCTCGCCGTCGCGGTACTGGCGGAGCTTGGCGTCGAGCCCGAGCAGTTTGCGCAGGGCCAGGTCGAGGCGGGAGGCGCCCTTGGCGCGGCGCTGCTGGAACTTCTCGCGGATCTCCGCCACGGTCGGCACGACATCGGGCCCGACGCCGTCCATCACGAAGTCGGCGTGGCCCTCCAGGAGGGACATCACGGCGGTGATCCGGCCGAGGACCTCGCGCTGGGCGGGGGTCTGCACCAACTCGACGAGGGACCGGCCGCCGTCCTCGTCCTCGCCCTCGGGCCGGCCGCCGGCGAGGGCCTGCACGGCCTCGCGGACGCGTTCGAGGACGGTCATGGGATCGACGTCCGTCTGCGCCAGGAACGACTGGATTTCGCCCTCCAGGTGGTCCCGGAGCCAGGGCACGGCGGTGAACTGGGTGCGGTGCGTCTCCTCGTGCAGGCAGACCCACAGGCGGAAGTCGTGGGGCTCGACGTCGAGTTCGCGTTCGACGTGCACGATGTTGGGCGCGACCAGCAGCAGCCGTCCGCCGCCGTCGGCGGCGCCGGGCAGATCACGGCCGGCGGGCGCGAAGGTCTCGTACTGGCCGAGCACGCGGGAGGAGAGGAACGACAGCAGCATGCCCAGCTCGACGCCGGTGACCTTGCCGCCGACGGCGCCGATGACCGCGCCGCCGGGGGTGCCGCCGCGCCGCTCCTCCATCTTGTCGAGCAGGGGCCGCAGGATCTCCCGGAACCCGGCGACGTTGGCCCGGACCCAGCCCGGCCGGTCGACGACGAGGACGGGGGTGTCGTGGGCCTCGTCGGTGGCCAGCCTGGTGAAGCCCCGGACGTGTCCCTCCGACGCCTTGGCGTGGCGGCGGAGTTCCGCGACGACGGCCCGTGCCTCGTCGCGGCTGACCTCGGGCCCGGGTCGTACGAGCCGGGTCGCCGTCGCCACCGCGAGATTCCAGTCGACCATGCCGGAGGATGCGCCGATGCTCGTCATGGTTCAACGGTACGTGAGCCCCGCCGCTCGGGTCAGTCCGTGAACGCCGCCCGGGGCACCGGACCCGGCGGGCGGACGGCCCGGCCGCTCCGTCCGGTCGGTCAGGCGCAGGAGCAGGCGGTCAGCGAGGTCGCCGCCCGGTCGAGGGCCGACTGGGCCGCCTGGGCGTCCGTGGTGCCGGAGGCCAGGAAGGCGAAGGCGAGGAGGCGGCCGTCGGCGTCGACCACCGTGCCGGCGAGGGTGTTGACGCCGGTCAGGGTGCCGGTCTTGGCACGGACGAGGCCGGAGGCGTCGTCGCCGGCGCCGTAGCGGCCGGTCAGGGTGCCGGTGAAGCCGGCCACCGGGAGGCCGGTGAGGACCGGGCGCAGCTCGGGCCGGGCCGGGTCGGCGGCCTTGGCGAGCAGGTCCGTCAGCAGCCCGGCGGTGACGCGGTCGCGCCGGTCCAGCCCGCTGCCGTCGCGGAACACGGTGCCGCCGAGCGGCAGGCCGAGCTGCTTCAGCCGGGCGGTGAGGGCGGCGGAGACGCCGCGGAAGTCGGCGGACTTGCCGGTGGCCAGGGCGGTGTGGCGGGCCAGGGCCTCGGCGAGGTCGTTGTCGCTCTCGGTCAGCATCCGCTCGACCAGGGCGGAGACCGGGGGCGAGGAGACGGTGGCCAGCGTGGTGGCCCGGCCGGTGGCCTTGGAGGGGCCGGGGGCGGTGGTCGTGATGCCGTGCCCGCCCAGCAGGCCCGCGAAGCGCCGGGCGGCCTCGGCCGCGGGGTCCGCCGCGCGGGGCGCCGGTCCGCTGTGGGAGTCGTCGGTGCGGGCCTCGTCCGTCATCAGGGCGGTGACGAGGGCGATGTTGTCGTTGACCCCGATCGGGTGCATTTCGGCGTCCGCGTAGAGGGTCGTGTCGTAGGAGAGCGTGACCGAGCGGGTGCCGCGCTTCTTCAGCGCGGCGGCGGTGTCGGCGGCGAGGGTGCGCAGGCTGGCGAGGTCCCCGGCCCGCTCGCGGGCGGTGAGGGTCGGGTCGCCGCCGCCGACCAGCACGAGTTCGCCGGTGTCGGGCTCCAGCGCGGCCCGGGTGGTGAGGCGGTGGTCGGGTCCGAGCGCGCTCAGCGCGGCGACGGCGGTGGCGATCTTGGTGGTGGAGGCCGGGGTGAGCGCGTCGCCGGAGTTCCGCTCGTACAGCCGCCGCCCGTTCGTGAGGTCGACGACGGCCGCCGTGTACTCGGTGCCGAGCGCCGGGCCGGTGAGCAGCGGGCCGAGGGAGTCGGCGAGGGCAGGCGTGCCGGGGGCCGCCTGGGCGGTTCCCCTGCCGGTCAGGCCGCCGAGCCCGGTGAGGACGGCCGCCGCGCTGGGCGCGGGCCGGGGCGAGCCCGCGGCCGTGCCGGAGCCCGCCGCCGCGCCGCCGTGATCTACGCCACCCGTGCGGGACCCGGCGACGGCCCGCTCCCGCTCGGCCGTACGCTGACCCGTGGAGTCCCAGGGCCCGGCGGCGGTCACCACACCGGCGGCGAGCGCCAGTCCGGCCGTGGCGGCTCCGGCGGTGTACTGCCAGGTCTTCGTCGTGCCCGTCGCCCGGGTGAACCGGACGAGCCGGGGGACCGTGTTCCGGACCGGCCGTGCGATCCGCGGCCAGGCCGCGCGCACGGCGCCCGTGGCGCGGGCGAGGTGCGGGCGTACGGCGTCCGCGGCCCGCACCACGTGCGGTCTCGCGGCCCGCCAAGGCTTCAGCTCTGGCACGAACACCAGCCCCTTTCGCGATCACACACCGGCGTGAGGGACACTTAACCACCAGAACTATGTGCTGATCATGGAGGAGCCACCGGTGGAGTTCGACGTCACGATCGAGATCCCGAAGGGTTCGCGGAACAAGTACGAGGTGGACCACGAGACGGGTCGGATCCGCCTGGACCGTCGACTCTTCACCTCGACCGCCTACCCGACCGACTACGGATTCGTCGAGAACACCCTCGGCGAGGACGGCGACCCGCTCGACGCGCTGGTCATCCTGGACGAGCCCACCTTCCCGGGCTGCCTGATCCGCTGCCGCGCGATCGGCATGTTCCGCATGACGGACGAGGCCGGCGGCGACGACAAGCTGCTGTGCGTCCCGTCGACGGACCCCCGGGTGGAGCACCTGCGTGACATCCACCACGTCTCCGAGTTCGACCGCCTGGAGATCCAGCACTTCTTCGAGGTCTACAAGGACCTGGAGCCCGGCAAGTCGGTCGAGGGCGCCAACTGGGTGGGCCGGACGGACGCGGAGACCGAGATCGAGCGGTCCTACAAGCGTTTCGAGGAGCAGGGCGGCCACTGAGCCGGACTTCCCTCAGGGTGACGGGCCGCACGCCTCGGCGTGCGGCCCGTTCCGCGTTCGGTGCGCATACTGGGGCAACAGGAGGGTGTGTTCGTACCAGGGAGCGCTACGCAAGTGACGGATGCGGAGGACCGCAAGCCGCAGCCGGATGAGGCCCGCAGTGGTTTCCGGCCCCCGGCCGGGGTGGCGGCGCCGGCCGAGAACGAGGCGTCGACGACGTCCGAGTTCGAGATCCCCGAGGGCCTGGCCGTCGCCCGGCCGGCCCAGGCGGAGGCCGAGACCACCTCGGAGTTCTCCCTGCCGGAGGGGCTGGACGCCCCGGCGGCGCACGCGGAGAGCGAGGGCTCGGCGTTCACCGCGCCGAGCACCTACAGCGCCTGGAGCGCCCCGCCGGCGTTCACCCCGGCGGGCGGCGTTCCGGCCCTGACCGGGGACGTGCCCTGGCAGGACCGGATGCGGGCGATGCTGCGCATGCCGGTGGCCGAGCGGCCCGCGCCGGAGACGGTCCAGCGGCACGACGAGACCGGGCCCGCGGTGCCCCGTGTGCTCGACCTCACGCTGCGCATCGGCGAACTGCTGCTGGCGGGCGGCGAGGGGGCCGAGGACGTGGAGGCCGCGATGTTCGCGGTCTGCCGCTCCTACGGCCTGGACCGCTGCGAGCCGAACGTCACGTTCACCCTGCTGTCGATCTCGCACCAGCCGTCCCTGGTGGACGACCCGGTGACGGCCTCGCGGACGGTGCGCCGCCGGGGCACCGACTACACGCGGCTCGCGGCCGTGTTCCAGCTCGTCGACGACCTCAGCGACCCCGAGGCGCAGATCTCCCTGGAGGAGGCGTACCGGCGGCTCGCGGAGATCCGCCGCAACCGGCACCCGTACCCGACCTGGGTGCTGACCGGGGCGAGCGGTCTGCTGGCGGGCGCGGCCTCGCTGCTCGTCGGCGGTGACCTGATCGTGTTCTTCGCCGCGCTGGTCGGCGCGATGCTGGGCGACCGGCTCGCGTGGCTGTGCGCGGGGCGCGGGCTGCCGGAGTTCTACCAGTTCTCGGTGGCCGCGATGCCGCCGGCCGCGCTCGGCGTCGCGCTGAACCTGGCGCACGTGGACGCGAAGGCGTCCGCGGTGATCACCGGCGGTCTCTTCGCGCTGCTGCCCGGACGGGCGCTGGTGGCGGGGGTGCAGGACGGTCTGACCGGCTTCTACATCACCGCGTCCGCGCGGCTGCTGGAGGTCATGTACTTCTTCGTCAGCATCGTCGCCGGGGTGCTGGTGATGCTGTACTTCGGCGTCCAGTTGGGCGCCAAGCTCAATCCGGACGTGGCCCTCGGCACGGGCGAGCAGCCGGCGGTGCAGATCCTCGCCGCGATGATGCTGTCGCTGGCCTTCGCGGTCCTGCTCCAGCAGGAGCGGGGCACGGTGCTCGCGGTGACCCTGAACGGGGGCGTCGCCTGGTGCGTGTACGGGGCGATGCACGTGGTGGGCGGTATCTCGCCGGTGGCGTCGACGGCCGCGGCGGCGGGGCTGGTGGGGCTCTTCGGGCAGTTGATGTCCCGGTACCGGTTCGCCTCGGCGCTGCCCTACACGACGGCGGCGATCGGGCCGCTGCTGCCCGGTTCGGCGACGTACTTCGGTCTGCTGGCAATCGCGCAGAACGAGGTGGACCGGGGGCTGGTGTCGCTGTCGAAGGCGGTGGCGCTCGCCCTGGCCATCGCCATCGGGGTCAACCTCGGCGGGGAGATCTCCCGGCTGTTCCTGCGGATGCCGGGGGCCGCGAGCGCCGCCGGACGCCGGGCGGCGAAGCGGACCCGCGGCTTCTGAGGGGCGGCGTCCGGCGCTCCGGTCCCCGCCGCCCCCCGGGGCGGGTCAGTAGCGCTGGTCGTAGGGCTGCTGGCGGGGGTCCGGGCGGTTGCCGTACTGCTGCCCGCCGTAGCCGCCCCGGTCGCCGTGGCCGGGCGGGTTCCCGTGGCCCGCCTGGTCGCCGTGGCCCGGTCCGGCGTAGCCGTTCCCGGTGCCGCCGTAGCCGCTGTCGCCGTAACCGGCGTCGCCGTAGCCCTGGCCGCCGCCGTAGCCGCCGTCGCCGTAGCCCTGGCCGCCGTACCCCTGGCCGCCGTACGGCTGCTGGGGCTGCTGCGGCTGGTGCTGCTGGTGCTGCTGGTGCTGCTGGTGCTGCTGGGGGGAGTCCACGCGGCGGAGCTGCGTCGTCGCGTCGTCCATGACCGGGTACTGCGGCGCCTGCGGGCCGGCGGCGGGCGCCTCGGCGGCGGCGCGCTTCTTCTTCGCGCGCTCGCGCAGGAACTCGATGATGATCGGCACGACCGAGACCACGACGATCAGGACGAGGATCGCCTCGACGTTGGTCCGGATGAACTCGATCTGGCCGAGCCAGTAGCCCGCGAGGGTGACGCCCGAGCCCCAGGCGATGCCGCCGATGATGTTGTACGTGAAGAACGTGTGGTACTTCATCCGGCCGGCGCCCGCCACGATGGGCGCGAAGGTGCGGACGATGGGCACGAAGCGGGCCAGGACGATCGCCTTGGGCCCGTACTTCTCCATGAACTCGTGGGCCTTCTCCAGGTTCTCCTTTTTGAAGACCTTGGAGTTGGGACGGCTGAAGAGCCTCGGGCCGAAGAACTTGCCGACCATGTAACCGACTTGGTCACCCAGGACGGCGGCGATCACGATCAGCGTGCACACCAGCCACAGCGGCTGGCTGATGTACTGCCCCTGGGCGACGAACAGGCCCGCCGTGAAGAGCAGCGAGTCGCCGGGCAGGAACGCGAAGAAGCCGGACTCGGCGAAGACGATCAGCAGGATGCCGGCCAGGCTGAAGGTCTCGATCAGATAGTCAGGGCTCAGCCACTCTGGGCCGAGCGCAAGCGTGGTCACGGGATTGTGGCTCCTGCACTGGGGGGCGGGCGGGGGCTGGCTGCCCCAACGTATCAACGCAGCCTCATGGTCCCAGGTTCCACCGGGAGGGGACGCCCGGCGTGCGCTGTGGGTCCGTCCGGGGAAGGCTGGGAACCATGGGCATCGAAGAATACGGCGGCGGGCAGGGCCCCGCTCCGGAGGTCCTGGTCGTGACCACCAACGACCTGCCGGGACATCGTGTGCGGGAAGTGCTGGGCGAGGTCTTCGGACTGACGGTGCGCTCCCGGCACCTGGGGAGCCAGATCGGCGCCGGGCTGAAGTCACTGGTCGGCGGTGAGCTGCGCGGGCTCACCAAGACGCTGGTCGAGACGCGCAACCAGGCGATGGAGCGGCTCGTCGAGCAGGCGCGGGCGCGGGGCGCCAACGCCGTGCTGGCGTTCCGCTTCGACGTGACCGAGGCGGCGGACGTGGGCACCGAGGTGTGCGCCTACGGGACCGCCGTGGTCGTCGAGCGGGAACCCGTCGGGTGACCGCCGCCGGGGAGGGCTAGGCCGGGGCGGGCGCCGGTGTGGAGGCCGTCGCCGCCGCCGGGGCGAGGGCCGCCGGGGCCGTGCCGCGCAGTGCGGCGCGCGCGTCGCCCTGGGCGAAGACGTAGAGGAGGGCCGGGTGGGTGGCGCCGAAGGCCAGCACGAAGCGGTTGAGCCCCATGAACTGGCCGATGCCCAGGTGGAAGAGGGTCATCGAGCCGAGGAACGCCTTCGCCGCCGGCCGGGGCAGCACGAAGACCAGCGGGAAGCCGACCTCGGCGGCGATCGTCCCCCAGGTCACGAGCCTGCCGAGCACCGGGTACCGGTGGACGAGCCGGTAGACGCGCCGGTCCCCGTAGTTGTGGGTGCGGATGACCCCGTTGAACGCCTCGCCGCTGAGCCACACCGGGGAGACCAGCTTGACCACGCCGGAGGCGACGTAGGAGAGGGTCGTCTCCAGGGCCAGAGCGCGCATGGCCACGTCGCGGGCCTTCTCGTCGTCCTTGAAGGTGCCGGTCGAGGCGAGCACGACGTTGATCACCTGCTGGAGCTGGTCGGCGCCGTCGCCGCCGAACGGGGAGCGCAGCCGTCCGGCGGCGCCCGTGACCGCCAGCACGGCGCTGCCCGCGGTACGGACGCCGCGCTTGTGGCCCCAGATCAGGGTGGCGGCCGACGCGCCCGCCTGGAGGCCGTACAGGGCGGTCGCGGCCTTCTTGGACTCCAGGGCCCGGGTCAGCCGGGGAAAGCGCTTGGCGAACCCGGGACGCATGGTGGCGACCTGTCCGCTCAGCAGCTCGCCGTCTTCGAACTTGCGCGCCTGGCTCAGCATTTCCAGTGCGGAGACCAGCGTGCCCAGCGAGGCCACTCGGCGTGCCGTGACCTCGGGCGGAGCGCTGAGGAACATGGGTGGGTGCTCCCGGTGGTGTGAGACGAGTACGGTGAAGTCGGACGGCGGCGGCACGGTATGCGTATCGGGCGTACCGTGCCGCCGCCTTTCGTCAGAGTGGGCCGACGCGGCGCATCGGCATCGCCCGCCTGCCCCGTGGATCAGCCCGCGAGGTCGTTGGTGATCTCGTTCAGGGCGTAGGCGGTCGCGGCGGTGACCGCGATGCCCTCCGGGGTGGCCAGGGTGGCCAGCGGGGTCAGCATGGTCGGGGTCGCGTCGTTGCCGATGCGGCCCGGGGTCACGTCGGTCAGCTCGGTGTTGGCGAAGTCGGCCACAACAGACATGGGTCTCCTCATTTCTGGGGTTTCCGGGGTTTCCGGGGTTCCTGGGTTCCTGGGTTCCTGGGTTCCTGGGTTCCTGGGGGAACCCCGGGATTCCCCGGGTTCGGGATGTCTCGCTCCGGGATGCCCCGGCGAGTTCTCCAGCCGTTCGGCGGGAGGGCGCGGGTTCACGCGGCACACGGGTGCCGGGTGAGCCCGCGGCGCCCGGCCGAGGGGGATGGCCGACTCGCTACGCGGCTGCCGGGGACAGCGCCTCGGCGGGGGTGACGTCTCCGTCCAGCGGGAACTCCAGGGAGACGAAGACGGGTTCGATGTGCCGGTCGTCCGGGCTGGTCGGGTAGGAGTGCAGCAGCATGAACTGGCTGTGCGAGGCGCCGTCGGCGTGCGGCACGTGGAGCTGGATGTAGCGGGCCAGCAGCCGGTAGCCGGTCGCCGTCGTCACCGGCAGGACCGCCGATCCGAAGGCGACCGCGTGGGCGAGGGCGTGCTGCGTCGCGTCGAAGAGGGCCTTCGGGCACCGGTTGCGGGCGTTCCAGGCCAGTCCGTACCAGGGCCGGTCCTGGACGACCTGGACCTCGGCCCACTCGCCGGGCTTGCCGTCGGTGAGGTCGCGGTAGAGGAGGTGGTTGTCCTTGACGCCGGGATTGGGCCCGAAGAAGCGCCAGTTGGGGGTCGGGATGCGCAGCTTCCCGCGGCGCAGGAGCCCGTCGAAGCGCTGCTCGGGGATCTGGGCCGCGGCCGTCGCCACCAGCCAGACGGCGAGCGAGGTGGTGACGGCGGCGGTCTTCACGCGCTCGGTGTTCACCTTGAGGATCACGCCGGCTCCTCCTCGCGTTCGGGGGCGCTCTCCGCGGCCCTCCCGGCGCCCCTGCCCCGGGTGGACGGCCGCCAGGACGCTCCCAGCGGCTCGCTGGGCGGTTCCCCGGCGATCACCTCCGCCACCTCCTCGGCGTGCCGGCGCACCGAGAGCAGGGACTCGTGGTCCGAGCCGTCGACGAAGTGGTGGCGGCTCCGCCGGGAGATGACCGCCAGCCGGGCCTGGATACCGGCGTGCAGGGTGTTGTCGCCGATGTTGTTCTCCGCCGTGACGACGGTCAACGGGCAGTCCAGCGCGGTCAGTTCCGGGTAGGTCTGGGCGTCCCGGTACTCCCGGTGGGCGGTGGCCCAGGTGCGGGGGGTGGCCAGGAACGCCCGGTAGCTCCGGTTGACCTCCGGGCGGTACTGCTCGTTCACGTTCATGGCGGGGCGGAAGGCCGACAGCCCCGTGGCCGCGAACACCTGCTCCATGATCATCCGTTGGTGGGACCAGCGGTCGACGTCGGTGCGGCGGGCGTGGCGCAGGCTGATCACCTCGGTGGCGTCGACCATCACCACGTGGGTCACGCCCCGGGCCGCTTCCGGGTGGAGCGCCGCGTAGGCGGCGACGAAGTAGCCGCCCAGCGAGTGGCCCGCCAGGACGACCGGAAGGCCGGCCGTGTAGGTGTCGCGCAATTCCCGCAACAACTCGAACCGCGCTTCCAGCCCGTACCGGGTGTCCGGTGTGCTGAGCCCGTATCCGGGGCGGTTGAACCGCACGTATCCCATGGTTTCGGGAAGGGCGCCGCAGACCCAGTCCCAGTATTCCTGCGGGGCGCCCATTCCGTTGTCGAGAAGGACGACGCGCCGCACCCGCGGAGGAATGTGGACGTCGATTTCGACGAGACTTCCGTCCGGCCTTTCGTGCAGCAGAAAGCGGCGCGCACGCTCCCGCTTTCCCATGAACCGCGTGACCGCACCGGTCAGCAGACTCACGCCCGCGAGACCGGTGATACCGGCGGCGAACTGGCGCTCCAAAGACGCCACATTCCCTCCCCCGTGATGTCAGGTGACTGTCTGTTCGAAACGCTAACACGTGATAGGCGGATCAATTAACGAGTTAATTGACCAGCCGTCCCGGGCGGGTTCTGCCTCGGGGCTGCGGCGGGCGGACGACGGTGCTCCGGCCGTATTTCCGCAGTTCCAGGCAGAGTTCCGCGATCATCGTCTTCAGCATGGCGTTCTCACTGGTCAGCTCGGCCAGTCTCGACGCTTCCTCGGTGTCCTTCCCGGCTTCGCCGGCCAGGCCGGTACGGCCTCCCTCGATGAACTGCCGGCGCCAGTTCGACACCGACTGCTCGGACACCCCCGCTTCCCGCGCGGCCTCCGCCGCGGTCAGTTCGCCGCTGATCACCCGGACCACGAGGCCGAGTTTCTTGTCGACCGGAAGGATGGGCGGACGCCCCACGTGCAACCCCCTCATTGCCACCGCGTGTGTGAAGTGCGTTCAAGCCCTGACGTAGCTGCACATGAACAGGGGGGCCGCTTCGCTGTAGGGGGTGCCGTCCCACCGCGACATCCGGGCCTCGGGCTCCAGCCCGGCCGCGCGGGCATGGCCGTCGACCTCGTCGGGCGTGGTCAGCCGGGTGAGTTCGCTGCCCACCCTGGTGGTGCCGTCGCCCTGGTACAGGATGTGCGAGCACTGCCACAGGGAGCCGTCGAGCAGCGTGGAGTGGGTCTGCACGCCCGTCCCGGGCTCCGGGTAGGGGACGAAGTACGTGGTGCGGGTCCGGCCCTCGTGGAGGGCGACGATCGCCGGCTTGTTGTGGGTCTCGATCACCAGCCGGCCGCCGGGAAGCAGCAGGTCGGCGGCGCGGCGGACGGCCCGCCGCTGGTCCTCGGGGGTGGTCAGGCACGACAGGGTCGCGCAGACGCAGTACACGAGCGCGTAGCGGGAGGGCGAGGTGTGGGTGCGGATGTCCCCGTGCACCGGGGTGACGTCCCCGCCGTCCTTCAGCTTGACGCGCAGCGCGTCCAGCATCTCCGGGGAGGAGTCGACGCCGGTCACGGTGCCGACCCGCGAGGAGAGCGGGATGGCGATCCGTCCGGTGCCGACACCGAATTCGAGAGTGCCCGACCCTGGATCGGGATGGCGGGCGTGCAGCGCCTTTACGGCTTCGGCGGTCACGGTGCCGTCCGGGATCAGCCGGTCGTACCACCCGTCGAACTGCCTGCCGTAGCCTATATCTTCCACTCCGGTATCCACAGATATTCCCCCTCGTTCATTCCCCACTGCCATACCGATGGGAGCGTCATGAAGCCGAGGAAGCTGGAACCGGCCAGGACCTGATATGCCGGTCACACCGGCCACGGAATATGCCGGGACCGTCCGCGTGATGGGTCAGATATACGCGGTAACGCCTCAACGGAGCCTGTGGGGTGACTTCGTTGTCTTCACCGTATCAAAGGAAATATGCGCTTACCATGGACAGCGGGCGCGAATTTACCACGCCGGGCCGGGATGGCCTGATCGCACGCCGCCCGCGACGAACACGCCCCGTATTAACCGGAACGCCCGAATGCGAGCGGCGGCGAGCCGGCCGCAAGGTCGGGGACGTCCCGTGTCCCGAAGGAGTGCCGGAGCGCGGAGAGCGCGGCCAGGTACCCCGGCATTCCGTGCACGCTGGGCCCCGGCGGGGTGGCCGCCGAGCACAGGTAGACCCCGGGCAGCGGCGTCCGGTGGGGATCGAGGCGCGGTACGGGCCGCGCGAGGCTCTGGTAGAGCGTCATCGCCCCCGAACCGATGTCCCCGCCCACGTAGTTGGGGTTGTACGCCTCGTACGCGGCGGCGGCGACCGACCGGTGGGCCACGACGGTGTCGCCGAAGCCGGGGGCATGGCGCTCGATGCGCGCCCGGACCAGCTCGTACGGGTCGGTGGGGTCGCCGTGGGGCACGTGCGCGTACGCCCACACCGGCCGCTTTCCGGGCAGGGCCCGGCCGGGGTCGGTCACCGCCGGGTCCACCACCAGTACGAACGGCTCCCCGGTGCGCACGCCGCGCGCGGTCGCCGTCTCCTGCCGCACCATCTCGGCGTGCGTGCCGCCCAGGTGCACCGTCCCGGCGCGGCCCACCCGCGGATCGGCCCAGGGGATCGGCTCGCAGACCAGGAAGTCGACCTTGGCGGCGCCGGGTCCGTAGCGGAACCGCTCCAGCGACCGGGCGTAGCGGCGGGGCAGCCGGCCGCCCGCCAGGGACAGCAGGCCCTTGACGCTGGTGTCGAGCAACACGGCGCGGGCGCCGCCCAGTTCGGCCAGGTCCGTCACATGGTGCCCGGTGTGGAAGACGCCGCCGTGCGCCCTGATGTCCTCGGCCAGCGCCTCGGCGATGCGCCCGCTGCCCCCGCGCGGCAGCGGCCACCCGGTGCCGTGCGCCAGATGGCCCAGCAGCAGGGCGACGGTCGCGGAAGCCAGGCTGGGCAGCTTGCCGACCGCGTGCGTGGCGACCCCGGTGAGCAGGGCGGGTGCCTCCTCGCCCCGAAAGCGCGCCGCGCCGAGCCCGCTGCCGTGCACCGCCGCCCGGGTTGCCAGCAGCAGGGCCGCCGCCGGTGACCTGGGCGGACGGCGCTGCCCGGAGAGGACGAGGTCGACGACGGCCTCGCTGTGCTCCAGCAGCGGGCCCATCAGCCGGCGCCAGCGGGGGCCGTCGGCGCCCAGGTGCTCACAGGTCTTCGCCAGGGAGCGGTGGGCGAGGGCGGCCCGGCCGCCGTCCAGCGGGTGGGCGTAGCTGATCTCGGGGTGCAGCAGCTCCACCCCGCGCTCGGCGAGGCCGAAGGCGCGGAAGAAGGGGGAGGCGGCGGCCATGGGGTGGACGGCGGAGCAGAGGTCGTGCAGGACGCCGGAGTCGAAGAGCGGGGCGGTGCGCAGCCCTCCCCCGATGGTCTCGGCGGCCTCGTGCAGGGCGACCCGGAGGCCGGCGCGGGCCAGGACCACGCCGGCGGCGAGTCCGTTGGGTCCGGTGCCCACGATGGCGACGTCGGTGGTGCTCACCACAGCTCCTCACTCCGGGCGGGACGGGACGGTGCTCGGTGCGCGCGGGGGACGGCCGCGCTCGGGGCCGGGCGGCTCACGGGGCCGCCCGGCCGGGGCCGGCCGCCGGGGCGGCGAGGCCGGGCCCGGGGCGCGGTCGCGCGCCGGCGAGGCGCCGGTACAGTTCGTCGCGCTCCATCAGTTCGTGGTGGGTGCCGGTGGCGCGGACCCGGCCGCCGTCCAGCACGACGATCCGGTCGGCGTCGACCACCGTGGAGATCCGGTGGGCGACCGCGACGACCGCGCACCGGCGGGAGACGCGGCGCAGCACCTCGCGGACGTCCCGCTCCGCGTCGGAGTCCAGGTGGGCGGTGGCCTCGTCCAGCAGCATCACGGCCGGCCGCTGGAGCAACGTACGGGCGATGCACAGCCGTTGGCGCTGGCCGCCGGACAATCCGATGCCCTGGTCGCCGAGTTCGGTGTCGAGGCCGTGCGGGAGGCGGGCGATCACCGAGGTGAGGCCGGCCATCTCCACGGCCTCCCGGACGGCGTCGTCACCGGCGTCGGGGCGGGCGTAGGTCAGGTTCTCGCGGATGGTGCCGCGCAGGGCGGCGCTGTCCTGCTGGACGTAGCCGACCAGTCCGCGGACCGTGTCCAGGGGCAGCGCCTCGATGTCCCGCCCGCCGAGCAGGACCCGGCCGGCGTCCGCCGGGTAGAAGCGCTCGACGAGTTGGAAGAGGGTGGTCTTGCCCGCGCCGGACGGGCCGACCACCGCCGTCAGCCCCCGCGCCGGGACGCTGAACGAGACGCCGTCGAGGACCCGCTCGGCCTCCGCCCGGCCCCGGCCGCGGTAGGCGAAGCGGACGTCCCGGAACTCGACCGCCGGCGCGTGCCCGGCGAGCGGTGCGAGGGGCTCCCGGCCGGCCGGGCCGTCGCTCTCCTGGGGCAGGCGGGCCAGTTCGTCCACCCGCTGGACGGCGGCCCGGCCCTGGACGAACTGGCCCACGCCCGTCACGAACATCACCAGCGGCGACACCAGGTGGAAGAGGTACATGACGAACGTGGTCAGCGCGGCCATGTCCATCTCGCCGCGGGCCACCCGGGCCATCCCGGCGCCCACGGCCACGGCGAGGGCGCCCTGCGTGCCGACGTTCACGGACGGCGTCAGCAGCGCGCTGGAGGCGGTGACCCGCAGGCCCGAACGCCGTGCCCTGGCGGCGAGTCCGCCGATGCCGGCCGCCTCGCGGGTCTCGGCGCGGGACGCCTTCACGGTGGGCAGGGCGGACAGCACCCGCTGGAGGGCGGCGGCGAAGGCGCCGGTGTCCTCCCGGTTCCGCAGGGCCGCCCGGCGCAGCCTGCGGGCGAGCGTGACGCAGAGGAGGCCGGCGGCGCCCAGACAGCCCAGGGTGAGGGCCATCAGCCACGGGTCGATGAGGACCATCAGCACCACGCCGCCGACGACGCCGGCACCGCTGACGATCAACTGGGCGAGGCTCTGCGAGAGGGCGATCCGCACCAGGGAGGTGTCGGTCACCGCGCGGGTGAGGATATCGCCCTGCGAGGAACGCCCGAACGCGGTGAGATCGGCGCGCAGAAGCCGCCCGACCAGGACCTCGCGGACATCGAGGACGATATTCTCCCCGGCCCGTCCGATGACATACGCCTGGAGCGAGGAGAAAAGCGCGCCCGCGCAGAAAAGGCCGGCGATCCGGGCGATGGGAACGGTCAGCGCAGCACCCTCGCCCGCCGCCACGATCAGTTCGCCGACGGCCCAGGGCTGGGCGAGCGAGGCCGCCACGCCCAGCAGGCCGAGCAGTACGCCGCCGAGCAGCAGACCGGTGTGGCGCCGGGCGATCCCCGCGACCGACCCCGGGTCCCGTACCGCCCCGGCGGCCGGGCACGGCTCCTGCGTACGACTCGCCACGAGCGCTCCCCCCGCTTTGCCTCCGGCCACGGCCGATGCGCCCGCATCAGAAGGATGGCCCTGCCAACGAGTCCCTTCGCCAAGGTGTGCAAAGCTAACACGCCGTCCGGCCTCAAGTTATGAGTAAATTGACCGGCGGGCGGGGGTCTCCGGACGCCGGAAAAGAATGCGGGAACCGGCGCCAATTTATGCGCGTATATTCATTTGACGCTTTCCCTTGTGGACGTTCCACGGCCCCGGCCGGCCGTCCCGGCGGACGGCCGGCCACCGGCCACGTCACCCCCGGTGGCGGGCCGCGTTGGCGTGGATGGCCGCGCGCAGGTGCTCGGCGACGCCCGCGCCGAGCGCGTCGTAGTACGCCGTGAAGCGCTCGTCGGCCACGTACATGTCGCCAAGACACGTGTGCGTCTCGTACGAACACGCGTAGTACCACCGGCCGATGTGCAGGCGGTGTTCCTCGGCCAGGTCCATGGCACGCCGGCCGGAGGGCGGCTCGCCCGCGGCCACCAGCGCCGCGTACCGCCCGTTCCAGTCGTCCACCTGGGCCTGGGCGCGCTTCCAGTCCTCCTTGGTGTAGCGGGCCGTGCGCCGCCGCGACTCGGCGTACGCCTCGGTGCCGCCCCAGCGTTCCTCCGCCTCGTCGGCGTACCGCCCGGGGTCCTGGTCCCCGAACACCTCGAAGCGTTCCTCCGGCGTGAGTTCGATGCCCATCTCGCGTGCCTCCAAGGCGCGTTCCACGGCCGCCGCCATCCTCCGGAGCTGCTCGATCCGGGCGGTCAGCAGGTCGTGCCTGCGCCGCAGGTGCACCCGCGGGTCCACGTCCGGATCGTCGAGCAGGGCGGCGACCTCGTCGAGCGGAAAGCCCAGCTCCCGGTAGAACAGGATCTGCTGGAGCCGGTCGAGGTCGGCGTCGCCGTACCGCCGGTGCCCGGCGTGGCTGCGCCCGCCCGGCACGAGCAGACCGATGTCGTCGTAGTGGTGCAGGGTGCGCACCGTCACTCCGGCGAAGCCGGCGACCTGTCCCACGGAGTAGTCCACTTCCGCTCCTTCCCTTACCGACGTCCCCCAGGCTGGGGCCTCACGCGGCGTGAGGCGCAACTCCGCCGGAGCGCCCGCGCGAGGTGCGGGTCCGGCACGGCCGACCTACGGTCGATGGCATGCCACTGCACACCGGGCCGCGACCGCCGCGGGACGACCACAGCGACCGGCGCCTCGCCGTGAACCCCTTCTTCGGCGAGGCCGACCCCGTCGGGGGCATGACACAGGCGCCGCCCGTCCACCGCCTCCCCGACGCGCCCATGCCGCCCGCCACCGCCTACCAGCTCGTCCACGACGAACTGATGCTCGACGGGAACGCCCGGCTGAACCTGGCCACCTTCGTCACCACCTGGATGGAGCCGCAGGCCGGGGTGCTGATGGGCGAGTGCCGCGACAAGAACATGATCGACAAGGACGAGTACCCGCGCACCGCCGAACTGGAGCGGCGCTGCGTGGCGATGCTCGCCGACCTGTGGAACGCGCCCGACCCGGCGGCGGCAGTGGGCTGCTCGACCACCGGGTCCAGCGAGGCGTGCATGCTCGCCGGGATGGCGCTCAAACGGCGCTGGACCCGGCGCAACGCCGACCGCTACCCGGGGGCGCGGCCCAACCTGGTCATGGGCGTGAACGTGCAGGTGTGCTGGGAGAAGTTCTGCAACTTCTGGGAGGTGGAGGCCCGGCAGGTGCCGATGGAGGGCGAGCGCTTCCACCTCGACCCCGAGGCCGCCGCCGCGCTGTGCGACGAGAACACCATCGGCGTCATCGGCATCCTCGGCTCCACCTTCGACGGCTCCTACGAGCCCGTCGCCGACCTCTGCGCCGCCCTGGACGCCCTCCAGGAGCGGACCGGCCTGGACATCCCGGTCCACGTCGACGGGGCCTCGGGCGCCATGGTCGCGCCGTTCCTCGACGAGGAGCTGGTGTGGGACTTCCGGCTGCCGCGGGTCGCCTCCATCAACACCTCCGGGCACAAGTACGGGCTGGTCTACCCGGGCGTCGGCTGGGCGCTGTGGCGGGACGCGGAGGCGCTCCCCGAGGACCTGGTCTTCCGGGTCAACTACCTGGGCGGCGACATGCCGACCTTCGCGCTGAACTTCTCCCGGCCCGGCGCCCAGGTGGTCGCGCAGTACTACACCTTCCTGCGGCTGGGCCGCGAGGGGTACCGGGCCGTCCAGCAGACCGCGCGGGACGTCGCCATGAAGACGGCCGGCCGGGTCGAGGCGATCGGCGACTTCACGCTGCTCACCCGGGGCGACCAGTTGCCGGTCTTCGCCTTCACCACCGCGGACCACGTGACGGCGTACGACGTCTTCGACGTCTCGCGGCGGCTGCGGGAGGGCGGCTGGGTGGTCCCGGCGTACACCCTGCCGCCGCACCGGGAGGACCTGTCCGTACTGCGCGTGGTGTGCCGCAACGGCTTCTCGACCGACCTCGCCGACCTCCTGATGGACGACCTGGAACGGTTCCTGCCCGAACTCCGCCGCCAGCCACACCCCCTGACCCGGGACAAGGGGACGGCGACGGGGTTCCACCACTAGGACCGGGCAGCCTGCCGCTCCCGGGCCACTAGGACCGGGCCGCCTCCTGTTCCCTCGCCACCAGGTCCCAGGCGGAGGCGCCGTCCAGCGATTCGCGGATGATGTCCGCGTGTCCGGCGTGCCGGGCCGTCTCGCGGATCAGGTGCAGGCAGAGCCAGCGGACGGAGACGCGCTCGTCCGGCGGGAACCAGGGGGCCTTCGGCAGCGGGAAGGTGTCGTCGAGGCTGGGCACGCCGCGGACGTACGCCTCCGTCTCGGCGGCGACCTCCTCCCAGTACGCGAGCTGCGAGGCGACCGTCTCGCCGCCGGTCAGCCGGAAGCTCTCGTGCCAGGTGGACTCGTCCCGGTGGACGGCCGGCGGCACCTGCCGGGCGCGGGCGATCCAGGTCTGCTCGGTCTCGGCCACGTGCTTGACCAGTCCGGCGAGCGACAGCTCACTGGCGCTCGGCCGCGACGTCGCCTGCTCCTCGGTGAGGCCGAGCACGGACCGCCGGATTCCGCCCCGCTGCTCCGCCAGGAAGGACAGGAGCGCCCCTCGTTCGTCGCCCTTCGCCTCGGCTCGCACGTGCGCGACCATGACCGTCCGCCTTTCGTCGGGCCCGCTCCGGGAGCGGGTCTTCCCTGCTGACACCGACGACGTTAGGGGCCCATGCGGTCAGCTTCTGTCCGCATGGGCCCGCACGAGGGTAAAGGTCTCAGAAGTCCCCGAAGGCTCAGGAGGCGCCGAGGCTCAGAAGTCCCAGAGGCTCAGAAGGCGCCGAGGGCTCGGAAGTCCCGAGGGCTCAGAAGTCCCGAGGTCTCGGAAGTCCCCGAAGGCTCAGAAGGGGAAGCCGCTGCGCCCGTGCTGCACCGAGATCCACTTCTGGGTGGTGAACGCGTCCAGCATCGCCTCGCCGTTGAGCCGGCCGATGCCGGAGTGCTTCTCCCCGCCGAACGGCACGATCGGCTCGTCGTGCACGGTGCCGTCGTTCACGTGGAACATGCCGGTGTCGATCCGCTTGGCGAAGGCGACCCCGCGCTCGACGTCCGCGGTGTGGACGGCGCCGCTCAGCCCGTACGGGGTGTCGTTGACCAGGCGGACGGCCTCCTCCTCGCCGTCGAAGGGGACGAGGAAGGCGACCGGGCCGAAGACCTCCTGGCGCAGCAGCGCCGAATCGGCCGGGAGGCCGGTGAGCACCGAGGGCTCGACGAGGTTGTCCGTGGTCGTGCCGCGCACCAGGGCGGTCGCGCCCTCGGCGAGGGCCTGCTCGACGACGCCGTTCAGGGCGTCCGCCTGCGAGGCGTTGATCACCGGTCCGATCACCGTCTCCGAGTCGCGCGGGTCGCCGGCCTTGAGGGAGCGCACCTTGGCGACGAACTTCTCGGTGAACTCCTCGGCGACCGACCGGTCGACCAGGACACGGTTGGCGGCCATGCAGACCTGGCCCTGGTGGACGTAGCGGCTGAAGACGGCGGCGTCGACCGCGTAGTCGAGGTCGGCGTCGTCGAGGACCACCAGGGCGCTGTTGCCGCCGAGTTCGAGGACGGAGCGCTTGAAGAGGGAGGCGCAGACGGTGGCCACGTGGCGGCCGACCTTGTCGGAGCCGGTGAAGGAGATCACCTTCGGCACCGGGTGCTCCAGGAAGGCGTCGCCGATCTCCGCGATGTCGGTGACGACCACGTTGAGCAGCCCGCCCGGCAGGCCGGCGTCCTCGAAGATCTTGGCGATCAGGGTGCCGCCGACCACGGGCGTGTTCTGGTGCGGCTTGAGGACGACGCCGTTGCCGAGGGCGAGGGCCGGGGCGACCGACTTCAGCGAGAGGAGGAAGGGGAAGTTGAAGGGGCTGATCACGCCCACCACACCGACCGGCACCCGGTAGACGCGGTTCTCCTTGCCGTCGACCGGCGAGGGGATGATCCGGCCCTCGGGGCGCAGGGCCAGGTTGACGGCCTCGCGCAGGAACTCCTTGGCCAGGTGCAGTTCGAAGGCGGCCTTCAGCCGCGTACCGCCGAGTTCCGCCGCGATGGCCTCGGTGATCTCCTGCTCCCGCTCCTCCACGAGGCGCAGGGCCTTCTCGAACACGGCGCGGCGGGCGTAGGGGTTGGTCGCGGCCCACTGCTTCTGGGCGCGCTCGGCCGCGCGGTACGCCTCGTCGACCTCCTCGACGGTGGCTATCGTGATCGAGGCGAGCTTCTCGTTGTCGTACGGGTTGAAGTCGATGATGTCCCAGGAACCGTTCCCCGGGCGCCACGTGCCGTCGATGTACTGCTGGGCGAGGTCGGTGAAGCAGGACGTCATGTGATCCCTCAATCCCCTGCCGCCGAGGCAGACGAAGCCGAACGGTCGCTCGGCTTCACGGTCCGGTCATATCTGATCGGACGTCATCCTACTGACGGGTCAGATGAGTTGGAGGAGTCCGCGCATAAGGTCGCGGCTCTCCTCGGGCGAGGGGCTGTCCTCCTGGAGTTCCCGGATCGCCGTCTCGTACTGGGCGACGTCCTCGCGCTTGTCCAGGTAGAGGGCGCTGGTGAGCTGTTCCAGGTAGACGACGTCCGAGAGGTCGGACTCGGGGAAGCTGAGGATGGTGAAGGTGCCGCTCTCCCCGGAGTGGCCGCCGAAGCCGAACGGCATGACCTGCAACCGGACATGGGGCCGCTCGGACATGTCGATCAGGTGCTGGAGCTGCCCGCGCATCACGTCCCGGCCACCGTAGGGGCGGCGCAGCGCGGCCTCGTCGAGGACGATGTGGAACTCGGGCGCCATCTCGTCGACCAGGTGTTTCTGCCGCTCCAGGCGCAGCGCCACGCGGCGCTCCACGTCGGCCTCGTCGGCGCCCTGCATACCGCGCGAGACCACGGCGCGGGCGTACTCCTCGGTCTGGAGCAGTCCGTGGACGAACTGCACCTCGTACACCCGGATCACGGAGGCGGCGCCCTCCAGGCCCACATAGGTGGGGAACCAGCTCGGCAGCACGTCGGAGTAACTGTGCCACCAGCCCGCGACGTTGGCCTCCCGGGCCAGGGAGAGGAGGGAGGCGCGCTCCTGCTCGTCCGTGATCCCGTAGAGGGTCAGCAGGTCCTCGACGTCCCGGGTCTTGAAGCTCACCCGGCCCAGTTCCATCCGGCTGATCTTCGATTCCGAGGCGCGGATCGAGTACCCCGCCGCCTCGCGCGTGATCCCCCGCGTCTCCCGCAGCCGCCTGAGTTGTGATCCGAGCAGCATGCGCCGCACCACCGATCCGGGCTCTCCCACGCTCACCTTCGCCAGCCTCCCCAACTGTCTTCAGGGGCCGAAGTCTGCCACTAAAACACTTCGAGCTGTACTCGTCCGGTTACGGAAACGGAATCAGGCCATCGGGCTCCGTCGGCGCCGGTACGGCAGGGGCGGGCGAGTACGCGCGGGGACGGAGTGACGAGGGGCGAAGCGGGGTGATGCGTGGTGAAGCGGGGGCTGTTGGCGCACGAAGATGATGGAAAATTTAACCAAGAAGCGGTACGGGCAGCCGCAATTCGGTCACGTGCACGTGCATCTGCCCTTGCATCTGCGGAACGCATCCGAAACCATGGTCCCGCACCACCGCGCCGCATCGCTACGACCGCGAATTACCGGGAGTGCCTCGCATGGGGACGAATCGATCGACCATGCTCGAGCCGTTACGGCAGGGCCTTCCACCACTGGACCCCGCGGCCGTGTCGAGCGCCGCCTCCTGCGCCCTGCCGCCTCGTTACGAGGCGGTGCGCGAGGCCCGCCGCTTCACCCGCCGGACGCTGGACACCTGGGAGACCGGCGACCGCTTCGACGACGTGTGCCTGGTGGTCTCCGAGCTCGTCACCAACGCCCTGCGGCACGCCCTCCCGGCGGACACCCCGCGCCGGACCGAGCACGACGGGCCGGTACGGCTCCACCTGATGCGCTGGACCGGCCGTCTGGTGTGCGCGGTGCGCGATCCGAGCCACGACGGCCCGGTCGCCCGCGAGAGCGAGGACTTCGCTGCGGAATCGGGCCGCGGCCTGTTCCTCGTCGACTCCTTCAGCGACAGTTGGGGCTGGCACCCGCTCGCGGGCACCCTCGACGGCAAGGTGGTCTGGGCGCTGTTCCGGCTGGGGCCGACGACGCCGTGACGGGGCGGGCGGGGTGAGGCCGGGCCGCCGGGTGCCGGGCGGGGCGGGTCCTCGCCGGGGCGTGCCGGGCGGGGCGGCTGCCGGCCGGGTCGCGCCGGGCGGGGCGGTTCCTCCGGGCAGCGTCCCCCGTACGGGTCAGCTCGCCACCAGATGGTCGAACTCGCCGTCCTTCACCCCGAGGAGCATGGCCTCGATCTCGGCCCGGGTGTAGACGAGCGCGGGACCGTCCGGGAAGCGGGAGTTGCGCACCGCGACGCCCCCGTCGGGCAACCGCGCGAACTCCACGCAGGAGCCCTGCGAGTTGCTGTGCCGGCTCTTCTGCCACACCACGTCCGACAGCCGTGTGGCGGCCATGCCGTTGTACACGGCGGACGCGTCCTCAGCGTCGTACACGTCGTGGTCCACAGGCGCTCCCCGGGGTGCACTGGCTGGTATGGCCATTGATGCAACGGTCAACTGATCCGGATCATAACCCTGTTCACGTGCAAAGGCGTGAGCATATGCACGTGCACGTGCGGTGTTCCTGCGGTTACAGCCTCCGGCCGTCACGGTCCGGTCCGCCTCCGCGCCGGGAGCCTTGTCCTCAGGGACGCCCCCGCCACGAAAGCCGTTCCCGCGTCTTCCCCCGGATTCGCCGAACATGCCGGTCCGTGGGGGGAGGGGGCACGCATACGCGGAGGCGGAGGGCGGAGGACGGAGGGCGGAGGTCGGAGGGCGGAGTGTGGAAGGCGGAATGTGGAAGGCGGCGGGCGGCGGGCAGCGGGCGGAGGCGGTGCCGCAGGCGCGGGGTCACCCCGAACCGGTCGGAGCCCTGTCCGCCCCGTCCCAGGCCGCGTCCGGCAGCGAGGCGAGCCAGGGCCCGGCCCCCCTCGACGCACAGGGCGCGGCCCGCCGCGTCCCGGCGGAGCAGCATGTCCGGCTCGTCGGCGAGCCGGAAGCGGCCCCGGCTGCGGACGGCGGGGCGGGTCAGGTCAGGTCAGGTCCTCCAACGCCGCGTAGAGGCGGCCCGGACGGAAGGGGCGGCGCCGGCTCCAGACGACGGTGGCGACGCCGCGCGCGTCGGCCTGCCCCGGCGGGCAGCAGGGCGCATGCCGGGCATCCGACGGGGGCGCACACGGCATCCTGGTAACTTGCGCCTGTCCTCGGCCGACCCCGGCCGTCCGGCTACCGCTTGGAGCTACCGGTGACACGGGTGACCGCGAGCAACTACGCCAGGAGTACGGGGAGTACGGGAAGTACGGGGCGTACGGGGCGTACGGGAAACGGGAGGAAGACGGGGAAGACGAGCAAGATAGCGAGGGCGGGAAGTCGGGGGCTTCCCTGGCTTCCGGGAAGCTCGGCGTACGGGGCCGTGCCGGATGCCTCCGACGGGGGCCCGGCGGAGGGACGCACAGGCCGTACCGCCCGAACGGGTCGCGCCGGCGGCGCTGGTAGCGAGGCGCGGGAAGCGAGGCGCACTCCGGGCGTGCTGCGGTCCGTTCGGTGCCTTGCGCCTGCCCCGGCCCCCCGTCGCAGCCGAACCGTATCCCTGACCCTGGCCCTGTCCGCCGTACTGGCGGGCGCACTGACACTCACCGCGTGCACCGGAGACGGGACCACGGGGAACAACACTCCCCCGACCGCCTCCGACGCACCCGGCACCTCCGCGAACGGCTCCCCGGGCGCGGCCTCGGGGGACGGCACCGCCGGCGGCTCACCCTCGGCCGACTCCTCTGACCTGGACGGCAGTTGGCTGGCCACGACCGACGGCCACGCCGTCGCCCTGATGGTCACCGGCGACCGGGCCGCGCTCTTCGCCACGGGTGGCACGATGTGCAGCGGCGCCGTGGACGAGGACTCCGGCGTCCGCACGATCCGCCTGACCTGCACCACCGGCCAGGGCGACCGGACCTCCGGAACCGTCGCGTCCGTCGGCCGGGCCTCCCTGACGGTGACGTGGCAAGGCACCGTCGGCGAGGAGACGTACACCCGGTCCGAGGGCGGAACACTCCCCTCCGGCTTCCCAACCCCCGGGCTCGGCACCTGAACCCCTTCTCTCCACAAGGAACTTCACCGATGCGCACCACCGGCCGCACCCGCGCCGCCACCACCGCTATCACCCTCGCCGCGACCTTGCTGCTGACCGCCTGCGGGGGAGGCGACGCCGACCGCGCCGACGCCTCCGCCGCCGGCACCGACGACCGAGGCGGCGCGGCCTGCCGTACCGGCGACATGGACGTGAGCGTCGAGGCGAGCCCCGCCCCGGCCACCGGCGACACCGGCACCGTCACCGTCAACCTCGCCAACCAGGGCGGAACCTGCACCCTCGACGGCTTCCCGCCCGTCACCCTGGCCACCGACGACACCTCGGCGCGACTCGTCCCGGCCGAGGCCGCCGCGCCCCAGCGACTGACCCTCTCCGCCGAGGCCACGGCCTCCTTCACCATCACCTACGTACGGGGCGAGGCGGGCGCGGCGTCCGGCTTCACCGCACAGACCGCGGAGTTCGCCCTCCCCGGCGACAAGACCACCCACCGCTTCCCCTGGACCTACGGCGACGTGGCGCCCAAGGCCGACGGCGGCGAGGGCCCGGACGCGACGGTGGGAGCCTTCCAGGCGGCGGGCGACTGAGGAAGCCCAGCCGGGGTCACGACGTCAGGACCACCGCGCGCGACACGCCCGAGTACGGGCTCGGCACGCATACGTACGCCACGCCCGGCGTGTCGGGGCTGCATCGGTGCGACACGCCCGGCGTGGCGCGGGCGCATCCGTCCGACACGGCGGGATGACGGAGACGCGGGCTCGGCACGTCGGCGTGTCGTACCCGCATCCGTACGACACGCCCCGCGCGTCACGGCGGCATACGTACGACACAGGAGCACGGCGACACGACGGGATCAGGGCTACGGCCCACCGGCGTGTCGCACCCGCATCCGTACGACACGCCCCGCGCGTCACGGCGGCATACGTACGACACAGGAGCACGGCGACACGACGGGATCAGGGCTACGGCCCACCGGCGTGTCGCACCCGCATCCGTACGACACGCCCCGCGCGTCACGGCGGCATACGTACGACACAGGAGCACGGCGACACGACGGGATCAGGGCTACGGCCCACCGGCGTGTCACGACCACATCCGTACGACACGCCCGGCGTGTCACAGGGGCATCCGTACGACACGGCGCGGCCCGACCGCATCCACACCACCCACCGGCACCACCCACCGGCGTGTCACAGCCCCGGCCCCGGCCCGCCAAGAGCGCGCCCCACCAGCCCCTCCACCCTCACCCCTCACCCCTCCCCGTCACCCCAACGGCCGCCGAGGCACCACCCGCGCGTCGTCGGCCGCGCGGGTGCCCTCCGTCCAGCCCGCCAGGTCGGCGGCGCCGCGCAGGCGGGTCGTGGTCGTCTCGGGGAACATCCGCTCCAGCCGGTCCGTGACGGCGGCCTCGCGGGAGGCGAGCACGGGCAAGGCGTCGGCATGCTCCGTACCGGCCCCGGCGGTGGTGCGTTCGGCGACGGCACGGAGGTGCGTCCCGGCCCGGTGGGCGTAGGCCGCCAGGAAGGACTGGCGGAAGGACTTGGTGCGCCGCCGTCCGCCGGCCCGCTGGGCGGCCTCCGCCTTGGTCATCGCGGACTCGGCCTGCACGAGGAGGGAGGTGTAGAGGAGTTCGACCGCTTCCAGGTCCGCTTCGAAGCCGACGACGGTGGAGAAACCCAGGGGTTCGTTCCACACGGCACGGCAGTGGTTGGCGTCGGCGACCGCGTCCAGGAGGACCGCCTTGGCCTGCTCGTACGGCGGCTCGACCCCGATCCGGCAGGCACCGGGCGCGTGCGGCGCGGGGGCGCCGGCCGACAGCAGCGCCTCGTCGACGCTGTGCCGGGCCATCAGTTCCTGGGCCTTGGCGCTGAGCGCCTCCGCCTCCCGCGGATACCCGGTCGCCTCGGCCTTGGCGAGCAGCGCGCGGATGCGGGCGAGGGCGCGCGACTCGGGCCGTGACTCCCGGCCCTCCCGGCCCGCTCCCCCGGGCGCCCCGAACCCCTCCAGCGGTTCCAGTACGGGCAGGCGCAACAAAAGCCGGTACAGCTCCAGGACGGCGGTGGCGTACGAGAAGCGGTCGGTGCGCGGCGTCGGCGCGTCGGGGAGGGCGGCGAGCTGCGCCGTCCAGCGCGGGCCCCGGGGCCGGTCGTGGGCCGCCTGGGAGCGGACGAGGGCGGCGAGGAGCCGGACGTGGGTGTCGTCCAGTTCACGCCGGACGATCCGCAGGACGTCGGCGGGCTGCCAGCCGCGCCGCCAGGCCGTGTCGACGAACTCCTCGCCGCGGCGCCCGAGTTCGGCGTCGGCCGCGGGGTCGGCGGCGAGGAGGGAGGCGGCGGTGTCGAGGGCGGTGTCATCGGTGCCGTAGAGGCCGGTCTCGAAGGCGCGCTCGACGGTGCGGGACGTACTCACCCGCCGATGGTGCCACGCCGGAAAACAAGAACCCCACTGTCAACCTTCGGTTGACACTCCCACGCCATGCAACCTACGGTTGACACATGACGACGAACCCGAGCATCACGTCATCCGTACGCCTCGACGAACTCATCACGGCCATCAAGAAGGTGCACGCGGAGCCCCTCGAACAGCTCCAGGACGCCGTCATCGCCGGCGAGCACCTCGGCGAGGTGGCCGACCACCTCATCGGACACTTCGTGGACCAGGCCCGCCGCTCCGGCGCCTCCTGGAGCGACATCGGCAAGAGCATGGGCGTCACCCGGCAGGCGGCGCAGAAGCGCTTCGTGCCGAAGGAGTCCGCCGACCTGGACGCGAGCCAGGGCTTCAGCCGGTACACCCCCCGCGCGCGTGCCGTCGTGATGGCCGCGCACAGCACGGCGGTGGCCGCCCGCGCCGCCGAGGGCCTGCCCGAACACCTGGTCCTCGGCCTGCTCACCGAGCGCGAGGCCCTCGCGGCCCACGCCATCGCCGCGCAGGGCGTGACCCTTCAGGCCATCCAGGACGCGGCCACCGCGGCACTCCCGCCGGCCGCCGACGACGCCCCCGACCTGGTCCCCTACGGACCCGCCGCCAAGAAGGTCCTGGAACTCACCTTCCGCGAGGCCCTGCGCCTCGGCCACAACTACATCGGCACCGAGCACATCCTCCTCGCCCTGCTGGAGCACGAGAACGGCGAGGGCGTCCTGCACGGCGTCGGCCTCACCAAGGACGCCACGGAACGCTACGTCACCGAGGCCCTGGCGAAGTTCCTGGAGGCGACCGAGCAGACCCCCGAGGCGGGACGGGCGGAGGAAGAGCAGCACGACGAAGGCTGACGTCCCCCGCGCGCACCGGGCCGTTGTCGGACCCCCCTGCGACACTCGCGGTGTGGCCGATCGGTGGGCGCTCGCCGTGGCCGAGGACGGAGGCGCGGAGGTCGCCCCCCTCGGCCCCGACGGGCTGCCCGCCGCCCCGGTGCGGCACGAGCCCGACCTCGCCGCCGCCGTCCGGGAGCGGCCCGGCGTCGGCCGCTGGGTCTGGCGGTCCACCGCCGAGGTCTACCCACGCCTGCTCGCCGCCGGCGTCCGGGTCGAGCGGTGCTACGACGTGGAGGACGCCGAGACGCTCCTCCTCGGCCACGAGGGCCGCTCCGGCGAACCCCGCTCGGCAGCCGCCGCCCTGGCCCGGCTGCGCGGCGGCCCCGTACCGCCCGATCCACCGCAGCGCTCCGCCGACCCGGGCGGACAGCCCTCCCTGTTCGAACCACGGGAGGCGCCGCTCCCCCTCGCCGGCCTCCTCGCGGTCTACGCCGAGCAGCAGCGCCGCCACGACCGCGCCGAACACCCCGACCGGATGCGGCTGCTGACGGCGGCCGAGTCGGCGGGGACCCTGGTCGCCACCGAGATGAACCGGGCCGGACTGCCCTGGCGGGCCGACGTGCACCGCGAGGTACTGCACGACCTCCTCGGCGAGCGGTACGCGGGCGGGGGCGAGCCGCGCCGCCTGGCGGAGCTGGCGGAGGAGGTGTCGGCGGCGTTCGGGCACCGGGTGCGGCCGGACCTTCCGGCGGACGTGGTCAAGGCGTTCGCGCGAGCCGGGATCACCGTCGGCTCCACCCGCCGCTGGGAGCTAGCCTCGGTCGACCATCCCGCGGTCAGGCCGCTGATCGAGTACAAGAGGCTGTACCGGATCTGGGTGGCGCACGGCTGGTCCTGGCTCCAGGACTGGGTGCGCGACGGACGCTTCCGCCCCGGCTTCCTGGCCGGCGGCACCGTCACCGGCCGCTGGGTGACCAACGGCGGGGGCGCGCTCCAGATCCCCCGCGTGCTCCGCCGGGCCGTGGTCGCCGACCCGGGCTGGCGGCTGGTGGTCGCCGACGCCGACCAGATGGAACCTCGCGTCCTCGCCGCGATCTCCCGCGACCCCGGCCTGATGGAGGTCGCCGGCCGCCCGGACGACCTGTACCAGTCGGTGTCCGACCGGGCCTTCTCCGGCGACCGCGACCAGGCCAAACTCGCCGTGCTCGGCGCCGTCTACGGCCAGACCTCCGGCGACGGCCTGAAGAACCTCGCCGCCCTCCGCCGCCGCTTCCCGAAGGCCGTGGCCTACGTCGACGAAGCCGCCCGCGCAGGCGAAGAGGGCCGGCTCGTCCGCACCTGGCTGGGCCGCACCTGCCCACCCGCCGCCCAGGCGTCCGACGCCACCGACGAAGCGGGCCTCCCCCAGGACGCCCCCGACCGGGAGTGGACGCCGGGCCACACCTCCACCGACGCCCGCGCCCGGGGCCGCTTCGCCCGCAACTTCGTCGTCCAGGGCAGCGCCGCCGACTGGGCCCTGCTCCTCCTCGCCGCCCTCCGCCGCTCCTGCGCGTCCCTCTCGGCGGAGCTGGTCTTCTTCCAGCACGACGAGGTCATCGTCCACTGCCCCGAGGAGGAGACGGCCCAGGTCATCGAGGCCATCCACCACGCCTCCACCCTCGCCGCCCACCTCACCTTCGGCCCCACCCCGGTCCACTTCCCCTTCACCACGACAACAGCCCAGTGCTACGCGGACGCCAAGTGACAACCGGGCGCGGAGACCTGGGCAACCCCCATTGACCACCGCGAGCCTGGGCGTCCGAAGCACCGTTGCTCTGCCGTCACCACCTGTCGTTCGTCTCCCACCAGCCCGGGGAACGCTCGGGCAACTTCTCCGGAGGCGGCTTGAGAGCACGCACTTCAGGCACCGGCGGGGCCCAAACAATCGCCGGCTTCGGCCTGTTCTCGGACGGCCTGGTGCCAATCGATGGCGCCGAGCGAACCGGACGCAGGGCACCCCTCGTGGCGGAACCCTGCCTTCCTTGAGGGACCGTCGCACGATCCTTCTGTCGCAGGGGGGCGTCCCGGGAAGTCGCCCCCCTGCCGCAGGAGACGCACCGGGCCACGGCATCCTCCACGGCAACGCCGCAAGGCTTACAGACCCAGTACGTCCGCGGCTTTCTCTTCGGCTTCTTCCGCTTCCCGTCACCGGCCGGACGAGCCGCAGCCTTCGTTTCCTGGGGCGTGCGCTGCTTCTGGCGTCCGCTCCGCCGGGAAGCAGGACCCTTCACCGTGGTGGACCGCCCAGCACCCTTGGGCCCCTTACCCTGCTGTTTGGCCGGCTCCCGGCGCCTCACCCGCTCGGCTTGCGCGGCCACCCGTTGCTGCGCGTGCTGGTCGGCCCTATGGCAGTGGTAGCAGTAGTCGTAGCCAGGAAACGTCGGGCTACCGCATTCGACGGTGACGCATACCCCCACTTGCACCCCTGTCCCCCTTGTCGCGCCCTTTCGCGGCTACGCCTGGCCCGGACTTCGCCAGGGCCATCGGCAACCCGCCCGGTCACAGAGCCGCAATCGCGTGACTGCGGTGACGACCGCGGACTCTCAGGACAAGTACAGGCCATTTCCCCAGCCGGGGGACGGGATTCGAGAACTTGATGTTCCTTTGGCCATGCATTGCGAGCACCCCGAAGTCCGGACCAAGATCAAGGACATCCCGGCATTCAACGCTCACACCGCCAAGCCCAGGGCCCCCGCCCTGGCCCCACCAAGGCCACGACCACACCTCGACGGCACAACAAAAACCCCAGGCCATCAACACATAGCCTGGTGTTCCGAAAGAAGCCGCCTTCGGGATTCGCGCCCGGGACCTACGGCATTACGAGTGGGGTCGAATCCGTGCCGCGCTGTTCCAGACCATGTCGCGCAGTGCTGTTCTTCCTGGTCAGCGTCGCGTGGCACGGCGTCCGATCCTGCGTGTGTTGCCTGGTGCTGGCCCGTCCGCTCACGAACCGTGCGCACGGAGGAGGCGTCAGATGTGGTCGGGCAACCACGGCTCCGTGTCTGCCGTAGCGCGGATCAGATGGGTGAGGGCGTCGTCGGATCTGGCGGCGACGCCGGCGAGGTGAGCTGTGGCCGCCGTTCGGTAACCGCCCGCGTACCAGACAGCGAGCTGACCGCGAGTGAGTCGGACGTCGCCAGGGGCAGGGGTCTCGACGATGCGGCCGACGCCGTCCTTCACTTCCAGCAGGTACGACTGCCAGGCGGCACCGGTCTCGTTTTCGATCTCCAGGCGCACGGAGATCTCCAGGCCAGGAGACCAGCCGCGCAGTCGGACGGCTTCGGCGATGTCGAGGATGCGGAGCATCCAGGGGTGCCATGCCTCCGCCGTCAGCCGGTAGCGGTGCAGGTTGTGCAGCAGGGTGGGACAAGGCGGGAGGGCGGAGCGCCGGAAGTGGATGGCCGGAGCCCGGGTGTGGTGGCTGCCGAGAAAGGCCATCATCTCGCTCGCGGTCGCCGCGTCGGCGGCCCAGAGGTCATGCACGGTCAGGTCCATGCCGTGCCGCGGATGTCGCTTCATGACGTAGGACAGCAGACCGGTCGGTGTCCGCGGCGGCCCGAACCGATAGGTGGTCAGGCCGTGTTTGTCGTCCAGCCAGGCGGGCCACCAGTCCGGGCGCTGGAAGGGTCCGTTCCACTGCCGGGCCAGGTGGCGCTGCAGTTTCTCTCCCTCCTGCGCCCGGCCGTGCTCGATGTCCACTCCGGACCGGGTGAAGGCTCGCTTGAGGTCCTCGGTGGCGATCGACCAGGCGAAGACGGGGACGGGCGCTTGCCAGCCGAGACGGCGCAGATGGCCGTTCGAGGTCGTCCAGACGGTGGAGATCACCGCACCGTTCTCGCACAGCGGGCGTAGCCGTTCGGCGAGGAGGCGGCTGGAAAGGTGGTCGCCCCGTTCCTCGGGGGCGACGGCGCCGGCACTGATGATGGCCGACGGGACGGGTGCCCCGCCGAAGAACTGGTGGAGAAGGAGGCCGAGGCCACCTGCGACGACGCGGCCGTCGCGGACCGCGACGCGGAGGTCCGCGTGGTCGCGGAGGCGGGTGATGTCTCCGACGGTGTGGCCGTACGCACGGGTGGCGAGTTCCTCGTACTCCTGCCACAGCGCCTCGTCGGCCTTCGTGATCCGAATCGGTTCAGGCATGCGGTGTCCCCTCCTTCCTAGTAGTTGGTGCGGTCGCGGACAGCATCGGCATCGACGGGTACGAAGAAGCTGCGGGTGAAGGTGACGACAGTGTTGCCGTCCTGGTTGTGGCCGGTGGTGCGGCAGGTGACGATCCCCGTGTCCGGCCTGCTTCTGGACAGGCGGCGGCCGGTGATCTCCGTTGTCGCGTAGAGGGTGTCGCCGACGAACACCGGGTCGCGGAAGCGGACTTCCTCAAAGCCAAGGTTTCCGGTGGTGAGGCCGCTGGTGCTACGCACTGTCACCCCTCCGACGAGGTGGAGGGTGATGCTGCTGCACACCAAGGGGCGTGCCCACACGGTGCGGCTGCTGTAGTGGGCGTCGGTGTGGATCGGTGCCGCGTTGCCGCCAAGTACGGTCAGCCAGGTGTTGTCGGCCTCAGTGACGGTGCGGCCGGGCCGATGCTCAATGACCAGGCCCACCGCCAATTCGTGGTAGCCGAGCCCGACGACCTCCCGGTAACGGTCATCTGCGATCCGCCGATAGCCGGCGGGCATCGGGATGCGCGTGGTCATGAGGGCGCCTCGCTCGGTGTGAGGGCCGCGGCGCGAGCAAGCAGGGCCCGTGCGGCGGCGACCATCGGCGGGCCGACCATGTGCCCGTCGACGCGGACGATGCTCCCACCGGCGTTCTCGGCGGCGGCCACGATGGCGTGGGCCGCAGCGATCTCCTCCTCGCGCAGCCGGAACACGGCGTCGATGACGGGGAGATGAGCCGGGTGGACGCAGCTCTTGCCGGTGAAGCCGAGGGCCTTGGCCCGCTCGGCTTCCGTGTGCAGTCCGCCCAGGTCGTCCAGGTCGAAGTACGGCGCGTCGATGGCGGGAATGCCGGCCGCGGCGGCGCTGGTGACCAGGGCAGCCCTGGCGTGCTGGAGAGACTCCCAGGTACGGCTGCATCCGGTGGCGGTCGCGTAGTCGGCCGTCCCGAACAGAACGCCGGCTATGCGTTCGGCCCGCACGATCGAGGGCAGTTTCTCCAGCGCGCGGGGGGTCTCGATCAGTGCGTACAGGTGCGGCGTGTAGCCGGGAGTGTCGAGGGCGCCGGAGACGATCTCGAAGTCGCGGCCTGACTCGACCTTGGGGATCAGGACGATCTGAGGTTTTGCCTCGTAGTGGTGGAGGGCGATGAGGTCGCGAATGCCGTCGCGGGAGGTGGGTGAGCTGATGCGCACCCCGAGCACGGATCGGGCCGACGGGTTGGTGAAAAACGCACGCGCGGCCTCGCGGGCGGCCGGTTTGACCTCGGCCGGCACGGAGTCCTCCAGATCGACCAGCGCGACGTCCGCACCACAGCCGTGGGCGGCCGGAAACCGGGCGTCCATGTGGCCTGGTGTGATGATCCACGTTCCGGCTGGGGCTGGTGGCCGGTTCATCGCGGGACCCCCTGAGCCGCCAGGTCGCGGGCGGCGTCCGGGATCACGTCCTCCTGCCCGGCGGTCACCCTGCGGCGACCGAGTTCGGCGAACAGGTCCCAAGGGTGCACGCCCGCCAGTTCGGCAGCCGCGAGAGCGGGCTTCTTGAACCCGGAGAACACGCCAGACAGCCCGGAGGCCAGGCTGACGGAATCGATCGTCGGCGGGGTCGGCATGAGGACCCGCTCCGCCAGGTCGGCGGCATCGGCCAGGAGGCGCAGGTCGATGCCAGTGCCGTGGCCCAGGCGCTCGAGCACGGCAACCAGGACCTCCAGCTGTGTGTTGCCCGCGCCCGCTCCGAACCCCCGGGCGCAGGCGTCGATCACCCGGGCGCCGGCCTCGACCGCCGCGATCGAGTTCGCCACAGCCATACCGAGGTTGTTGTGTCCGTGGAAGGCGACCGGCACGTCCACGGCCGCGGTGATGGCGGCGATGCGGGCGCCGACGTCCTGCGGCAGGTAGTGGCCGGCGCTGTCGAAGACGCAGACGCCTTGCGCGCCGTATTCGACCATCAGCGCACATTGCTCGGCGAGCTGGTCGGGGTCGGCCATGTGGCTCATCAACAGCACGCCCTGGGCTTCGGCGCCGAGTTCGCGGATCACGCCGAGGTGGCGTTCGGTGACAGTGGCCTCGGTGCAGTGCGCGGCGACGCGGACCACGTCCACCCCGTGGCGGACGGCGTTGCGCAAGTCGTCGCTGGTGGCCCAGCCGGGCAGCATGAGGGCGGCCATCTTGCTTCGGGTCAGGACCTCACGGGCGGTGGAGAGCATCTCCTCGTCGCTGATTTTGCTGTGGCCGACCTGGTACGAGGAAGCTCCCAGCCCGTTGCCGTGGCCGACCTCGACGACGGGTACACCGGCGGCGTCGGCCGCTGCGGCGTAGGCACGGATCTGTTCGGCGTCGAGCTGATGACGGATGGCGTGCTGGCCGTCGCGCAGGGTGGGGTCGTGCACGATCACGACAGGGCCGGTCTCAGTCATGGGGCCAACTCCTTCGGTTCGGAGGTCGCGGCGGCGTGCTGTTCGGCTGCGTGGATGGCGGCGGCGCTGATCACTTCGAGGTTCCCGGCGTGCACCGGGATGCGGCCACGGGTCGCAGCGATCTCCACGACCACGCGGACCGTGGTGTTGTCGACGACGGTGCACGCGATGACCCGATAGCCGGGCACGATGGCCCGCACAGCCGCCTCGGCGGCATCAACCACCTCGCCGATCGGGCCCTGCTCGACACCGTTGGCCACCACCGTCATGGCGATCCGGAACGGCGGCGCCGGCATGGCGGCCGAGATATTCAAGATCGCCTTGGCCTGATCGGCGCCGGTGAACTGTCCGAGCGCATGACGGGTGATGGAGACGTACTCGTCGAGGTTCAGGCGGCTCGCCCGGCCCACGCCGGCGGTCGCGGCCGTGGCCACCATCTCCACGTACGAGGGCCGGTAGGACTGCGCGAGGGCGTGGAGGACGGGGATCGATGCCTGGCCGCCGCAGGAGACCAGGCCGATGTGCCTGTGGCTGGCGGCCTGGTGACCATTGACGGTCGGCACGATCAGGGCGCCGGTACTGGTGGGCGTCAGGTCCACCAGCACCGCCCCGGTGGCGGCGAGCTTGTTGTGGTGCTCCGGGTGGTCGAAGGCGTTGGTCACGTCGAAGACGACGTCGAAGCCGCCCGCGTCCAGCAGGGCGTCGATGCCGCCGACCGCGGTGGTGCAGCCCAGCTCCGCGGCCTGGGCCAGGCCGCGGCTGCCGGGCGTGCGGCCGACGACGAGCCCGCACTCCAGGTGCGGCGACTTCTGGACCCGGTCGATCAGGTCGAGACCGAGGAGCCCGGTGCCGAGAACGGCAGTGGTCAGCATGCTCGCTCCGATTCGTTAGGCAGGTAAAAGCCGCAGGTGGATGGCGGGAAGCCGGGTGGAGGTGGCGCGAAAGTCCGTGCCCGGGGTCAGCGGGATGCCGGCGTGTACTGATCCGGCCAGGACGATGTCTCCGGCACGCAGTTCCGTACCGAACCCGTGCAGGCGGTGTGTCAGCCAGACCAGGGCCTGGAGCGGATCGCCGAGGATGTCGCGGCCCCGCCCGGTCCCGGCCAGGGTCCCGTTGGCCGTGGTCGTGATGTCCTCGTCGCTGAGGTTCCAGGGCGGAGTGAACGGAAGTGGGCTGCCGGTGATCACACCAGCGCAGGCGGCGTTGTCGGCGATGCTGTCGACCAGTGTGATGTCCCAGCCGGTGAAGCAGGTGTCGAGGATCTCGAAGGCGAGGAACACCTCTGCCACCGCTGCCCGTACGGTGTCCAGGTCCGCAGGGCCGGTCAGGTCGCGCCCGAGCCGGAAGGCGATCTCGGTTTCGATCCTCGGGTTCATGAAGTCGGTCGCGCGCAGGGTGCTCCCGCCGGCGGCGACCATGTGGTCCAGCACGATGCCGGAGTCCGGCTCGTGAATGCCCATCTGCTCCTGCATCGCGGCCGAGGTCAGTCCGACCTTGTGGCCTGCGATTCGCGCCCCGGCCTCCAAGTGCCGCACCGTGCGGATCTGCTGGATGCGGTAGGCGTCCGCCAGGGTCAGTTCCGGGAAGCGCCGGGACAGCGGCGTGGCGGCGACCCGGGTCCGTGCCGCCTCGTCCAGTTCCTCGGCGAACCGGCAGAGGGCTTCCTCACTCGTGCCAAGCGTCGTCGGATGCTCGGCGGGACACTGGCGCTTGGGCATCGGCTACCTTTCGCTGCCCGGCCGACCGACCACGACCGCCCCGGAGTGCAGGTCGGCGAGCACCGGCAGGAAGTCGGCCGTGGGACCGCCGAGGCCGGCGATGTCGGCCTGGGACCGGATGAAGTCGATCCTGTCCAACTCGGGAACGCGGCCCTGTTCGATGTCGCTGGAGACGAGCGCCGCGTAGGCGCCCTCAAGCGTTTTGGCCGACCGCGCGGGCGCCCGGAAGTGAAGGCCGATATTGCCCCAGTTCCCGCGGGTCACGGCCCACAGCGCCAGGTCGCCGTGCGGAACGTCGAGCCCGATCTCCTCGGCCAGTTCACGAGCGGCATGCCGGGACAGCGCGTCCACGTCCAACCCGGCGTCTCCCTCGGGCGGCTCGATCGTTCCACCGGGCAGCTGCCAGCGTCCGGCTCCGACGGTCGACGCCGCCATACGGCCCACCAGCAACTGTCCGTCGTCCGTGGGCTGGGCGACAGAGACGAACACGGAGGGCGCCGGTACAGCGTGGTCGGGGTCCAACCGGAGGACAAGGAGCCGGTACGTGGCGCGACACCACGAAAGGATCACCGTCTCCAGGTCTTTCCACTCCACTCCGGTGCACACCACCACCGGTCCGTCGAAGAGCGCCGGGTTGGCCGCGGTGAGTTCCTCCCACTTACGGTTCATCGCAGAGGTCTGGATGTTCGTGAGTTTCGGCGGTGCCGTCTCCACAAGGTGGAGGCGGCGGACGTTGAGGAGTTCGACGGCGGGGTCGGACGGGTTGGTGGTCAATGCGACCTCCATTCGTGCGCACGGACACAGGCTGTCAGCGGAACGGTAAAGCTGGTCGTCGTGAGAGGGTGACCGCCCCACCGACGCGTGGAGATGCGCGCGTACGGTCTTGCCCTCGGCACGCAGAAACCACGACAGGTCGACGCCGAGCTGCCGCAGAAGGAGCAGGCCACGCCCCCTCTCCTCTCCAGGGCCGGCCTCGCTCCGGTCACCGAAGGCGGGGAAGCCGGCGAGCGGATCGGACACATCGACCTGAAGGCCGCCATCCTCCAGAAGGGCCAGCCGGATGCCCAGCAGACGGCCGGGGACGTGAGCGTGGCTGATCGCGTTGGCGACGAGTTCGGAGGTGGTCAGGACGGCGTCCTCGACATCTCCGTTCCAACTCCACATGGTCAGTTGGCGTCGCACGTGGAGGCGGGCCAGCGAGACGACCTTGTGGACCATCGTGTAGTCCATCGACCATTCACGCATCACTGGCGCCACCACATTCGGCATGACGGATGTGGCCACGTCTCCCCCTTCGGGCTCGGGCCGGCCCCTGCGATTGAAGGCACGTACTCAGGTAACCGGCCGCCCCGGCCGAACGGTCAGGAAAATCACGTGCTCTGTTCGCGGGTGGCACCCGGAAACTTCCTTCCGGCGGAGAGCAGGCAACCGCCAGTTGACATGACTACGGTGTGACCATGGCGCCGAACGCTCTGTTATCGGCTCGGATGCGGGCGGCGGGGCACACTCAGCAGTCCCTCGCCGATGCACTGAACGCCCGTATCGAGGAAGCGACCGGCATGCCGGGTACCGTGTCGGACCGCACCGTGCGGAACTGGCTCACTGGAAAGAGCCGTACCCCACGCGCGCGACAAGCGGCAGCGTTGCGGGCAGAGTTCGGGTGTGCCGTCGAGAACCTCGGGTTCGCGGCACCCGCCCGAACAGATCACGCACCAGCCCCGGAGGACCCCGTGCGGCGCCGCACCTTCGCCGGTTCAGGAGCGGCGGCACTCGTCTCAGCCGCCCTGCCCGCCCCCAGCTCGGCCTCGCCCCGCGTCGGAATGACCGATGCGGCCCGCCTGGAGACGGCCTTCACCGAAGTCACCCGAACCGACAACGAACTCGGCGGTCATATCAGCCTGGAGACCCGCGCTCTGGCCTTCGCCGAGCACGCCATGGAACTGCAGAACGTCGGCTCGGCCCCGCCCCGTGTCCGGGCCCGCCTCTACTACCTGGCCTCTGCCTTCACCGGCACCGCCGCCTGGTCCGCGATCGACGCCAACGAGCCGGCAAGAGCCGGGCGTCACCTCGACCGCGCCCTGCATCTCGCCCAGCTCGCCGGATCCTCCGAGATGCGCCTACGCCTCATGGGCCACGCCTCGGTACTCGCCCTCCAGCTGCACCGCCCCCATGACGCCCTCGCCGCCGCCGAGGCAGGCAGGAACACGTATGCCTGCAGCCGCGATCCCCTCTACCGTTCCCTCGCCGCCGCCCGGCTGGCGGGAATCCAGGCCGGCAGCGGACAGGCCCGCGCCGCACGCCACTCCTTCGACACCGCCATCACCGCCTTCTCCCAGGTCGATCACATGGCGCCTCGCCCGACCTGGGTGGGCTTCTACGACACCAGCGAACTCACCGGTCTCGGCTCTCTGATGATGTCCCGCCTCGGAGAACACGCCGAAGCCGAAAGCCTCCTGCACCGCACCCTGGCGACTCTGCGCCCCGACTACGTCCGCAACCGCCGCTACTACACCGCCCACCTCGCCATCACTCAACTCCGGCAAGGCGAACCCGAACTGGCCGCCCGAACAGCCGCCTCTGTACTGCCCTCTCAGGCCGGTGATTCACTGACCGGGCGAACCAGCCAACTCATGACCGACTTCACCCAGGGAATGGCCAGTTTGGCGCCCTCCACCCGGAGCACCACCGACTGGCTGGACCGCTACACCGCCTACCGCCAAGGGAGTTGACATGACCGTCGAGGTCAGGCACTACACCTCCGCCACCCTGTCCGAGGTCCGCGAACACATCCTCGACGTGCACGTCGAAGTCCGCCATCACGACTTCGGACTCACCGGTCCCTTCTACCACCGCGACCGCTTCGACGAACGCCTCACCTCCTACGCCGCCCGCCCCGGCTGGACCGCCGTCCTCGGCTGGGAGAACGACGAACCGGTCGGCTTCTGCTTCGGCGTCACTCTCGGCGCCGACTCACGCTGGTGGTCTTCGATGACCGAGCCGCTTCAGGTCGCCTTCACCCACGAGACGGGTGAACGCACCGTCGCTCTCAACGAGATCGTCGTCCGCAAACCCTGGCGTGGTCGCGGCATCGCCTGGCAACTCCATGAAGCATGGCTCGCCCAGCGCCCCGAGGAACGCGTCACCCTCCTCGTCAACCCGAAGGCCGGCGAAGGCCGCGTCCAGGCCCGCTACGAGGCATGGGGCTACCGCAAGGTCGGCGACCAGCAACCCTTCCCCGACAGCCCCGTCTTCGCGGCGATGGTGCGGCCCGTGAAGCCCGCTTAGCAGAACAAATGGCGGGCAGGAAGCGACCTCACCGCCGTCGTCGTGACCGCCGGTCAGAGGGAATCGCCGCGCCTGCCTGCAGGAGTCGGACCGCGCGGAGTAAAGGCCGGCCCAGATCGAGACCGGACTCGTCTTCACTCAGGAAGACGGCTCCTGGCTGCACCCCGGCAAGGTCACCGACCTCTTCGAACGGCTCGTCGCGGCGTCCGGTCTCCCGCCGATCCGCCTGCACGACCTCCGGAACGGCACGGCCACCCTCATGCTCGCCGCCGGCAGCGACGTCAAGATCACGTCGGGCGCCCTCGGGCACAGCGACACCCGGATCACGCGGGACATCTACCAAAGCGTCCTCCGTCACGTCGGCAAGAACGCCGCCGAAGCCACCGCCAAGCTGGTCCCGCTCCGGCAGAAGGCAGAGGAGGAAGACGCACGCAAGGCGGAGAAGGCCCGGAAGAAGGCCAAGCGCGCCAAGAAGGCCGGGGAGAAGAAGCCCAAGAATTAGGGCCGAGCCCCCTCCGCTCACGCAAGCGAAGTCACGGCACCTCGGCCAGGCGACACATCACGCCCTGAGAATACAAAACCCCAGGTCACAGACTATGTGACCTGGGGTTCCAGTGGAGCCGCCTTCGGGATTCGAACCCGAGACCTACGCATTACGAGTGCGTTGCTCTGGCCATCTGAGCTAAGGCGGCGTGCCGTGTGCACCATGGTGCGATCAGCGACGCCGGTAAGTCTACACAGTTTCCGGGGGTGCTTCGTACCCGCCCCGGGGCCTGGGCGCCGGGGCGGGCGAGGAGCCCTACGAGCAGCGTTTTCCGTCCTGGGGCGGGGTGCCGCGCAGCAGGTAGGTGTTGATCGCGGAGTCGATGCAGGCGCTGCCTCGGCCGTAGGCGGTGTGGCCGTCGCCCTCGTAGGTGAGGAGGTGGGCGGAGGAGAGCTGGGCGGCGAGGGCCTGGGCCCAGCGGTACGGGGTGGCGGGGTCGCGGGTGGTGCCGACCACGACGATCGGGTCGGCGCCGGCGGCCTCGATGCGGTGCGGTTCGCCGGTGTGCCGTACGGGCCAGTAAGCGCAGTTCAGGGAGGACCAGGCGAGGCCCTCGCCGAAGACGGGGGACGCCTTCTCGAAGGCGGGCAGGGCCTCGCGGACCTGGTCGGGGCTGGTGAAGGCGGGCGGGAGGTCGAGGCAGTTCACGGCGGCGTTGGCGGACATCAGGTTGCTGTAGCGGCCGCCGGCCTCGCGCTCGTAGTAGCTGTCGGAGAGGATCAGCAGGCCGGCGCCGTCGTTCTCCTTCATCGCCGAGGTCAGGGCCTCGCGCAGTTGCTGCCAGGCGGCCTCGTCGTACATCGCGGCGATCACGCCGGTGGTGGCGAGGGACTCGGTGAGTTCGCGCCCGTCGGCGTCGCCGGTGGGGATCGGCTGGGCGTCGAGCTTCTCGAAGAACGCCTTCAGGTTCCGGCCGACCTGGTCCGGGGTGGTGCCCTTGCCTCCCAGGGAGCAGTCCGGCTGCCGTACGCAGTCCTCGGCGAAGGACTGGAACGCCGTCTCGAAGCCCTCCGTCTGCTCCAGGTTGAGCTGTCGCGCGGGCAGCGAGGGGTCCATCGCGCCGTCCAGCACCAGCCTGCCCGCCCGGTCCGGGAAGAGCCCGGCGTAGGTCGCGCCGAGGAACGTCCCGTACGACGCGCCCACGTAGGTCAGCTTCTCGTCGCCCAGCACGGCCCGCAGGACGTCCATGTCCCGGGCCGCCTCGACGGTGGAGACGTGGCGCAGCAGCTTCGGCGCGTCCGCTCCGCAGGCTTCGGCGAACTCCTTGTAGGCGTCGACGAGTTCGCCGGTCTCGCGTTCGTCGTCCGGTGTGATGTCGGTTGCGGTGTAGGCGTCCATCCGGCGGCCGGCGAGGCATTCCACGGGCTCGCTGCGGGCCACCCCGCGCGGGTCGACCGCCACCATGTCGTACCGGGCGCGGACCTCGGCCGGGTAGCCGATCCCGGCGTACTGCTGGAGGTAGCCGATGGCCGAGCCGCCGGGTCCGCCCGGGTTGACCAGCAGGGAGCCGAGCCGCTTGCCGGGGCCGGTCGCCTTCTTGCGGGCCACGGCGAGGGAGATGTCGCCCCGCGACGGCTGCGCGTAGTCGAGCGGCGCCTTCACGGTGGCGCACTGGAAACCGGGGGCGCCGCAGTCGCGCCAGCTCAGCTTCTGCCCGTAGTACCCGGTCAGCTCCGACGGCGTGGCCTCGGGCAGCGCGGCCAGGGTCGCCGTCGACGCCTCCGTGGCCCCGGCCGCGCGGGGCGCCTCGGGACCGGCGGAGGTCGAGGCGCCTCCGGCGGAGCAGGCCGTGGCGAGCAGCGAGGCGGCGAGGAGGACGGCCGCGGTACGGGCCCGGGTCCGGGTGCTGCGGTGGGTGCGCCTTGTGTGCATTCAGGGAGCGTAACTCTCCGCAATCCCCTGGATGCCGTGTGTGCCGGACGTGGCGCGTACGGGTGAAACCGGGGGGTACGTGGGTGACGTGGCGTGGGCTCCGGGCGGCCGGAGCCCGGTCAGCCCCCTCTGAGCGCCATCGTCATCGCCTCCACCGCGAGCAGCGGCGCCACATTGCGGTCGAGGGCGTCGCGGCAGGCGCCGATGGCCTCGATGCGGCGCAGCGTCGCCTCGGGGGTACCGGCGCGGGCCAGCCGCTCCAGGGCGTCCTCGGCGTCGGCGTTGGCGATGGCCACGCGGGAACCGAGCTGGAGGGCGAGGATGTCGCGGTAGAAGCCGGTCAGGTCGGTGAGGGCCAGGTCGAGGCTGTCGCGCTGGGTACGGGTCCTGCGGCGCTTCTGCATGTCCTCCAGGTCCTTCATGATGCCCGCCGTGCCGCGCGGCATCCGTCCGCCCTGGACCGCGCCGAGCGCCGCCTTCAGCTCCTCGGTCTCCTTGCCGTCCATGTCCTCGGCGAGCTGCTTGGCGTCCGCCGCCGCCGCGTCGACCAGCTCCTGGGCCGCCCTGAGCGCGCCGCCGACGTCCTCGACGCGCAGCGGGAGGCGCAGCACGGAGGCCCGGCGCTCGCGGGCGGCCGGGTCGGTGGCCAGGCGGCGGGCCCGGTCGACGTGGCCCTGGGTGGCGCGGGCCACGGAGGCGGCGACGTCCGGCTCGATGCCCTCGCGGCGCACCAGCATGTCGGCGACGGCGCCGACGGAGGGGGTGCGCAGGTTCAGGTGGCGGCAGCGGGAGCGGATGGTGGGCAGCACGTCCTCGATGGAGGGGGCGCACAGGAGCCAGACGGTGCGGGGGGCCGGCTCCTCCACGGCCTTGAGGACGGCGTTGGCGGACTTCTCGTTCAGCCGCTCGGCGTCCTCGACGAGGATGATCTGCCAGCGGCCGTTCGCCGGTGAGGTGAAGGACTTGCGGACGGTGTCGCGCATGTCCTTGACGAGGATCTCCGCGCCGACGGCGGCGACGGTGCTGACGTCGGCGTGGGTGCCGACGAGCGCCGTGTGGCAGCCGTCGCAGAAGCCGCAGCCCGGGACGCCGCCGAGGGCCCGGTCGGGGCTGACGCACTGGAGCGCGGCGGCGAACGCCCGTGCCGTCTGCGTCCGGCCCGCGCCCGGCGGCCCGGTGAAGAGCCAGGCGTGGGTCATGCGGGAGGTCTCGGGCCGAGGGGTGTCGGTCGCGGCGGCGGTGACGAGGGCGTCGGCGTCCCGGGCGGCACCGGCGAGCTGCTCGCTCACCTTCTCCTGCCCGACCAGGTCGTCCCACACGGTCATGGGTCACGCCGCCCTTCCGTCACGCTCCGCCGCACTCTGCGCCGCGTCCTCCATTGTGCGGGTCCCCACTGACAGCGATGCGGGGCACCGCTGACAGCCATGCGGGACACCGCCGGCTTCCGGTCCGGGCCGCCCGCCCCGAAGGGGTGCCGGGCCACCCACCGGGGCCGCCCGGTCAGCGGGGTCGGAGGCTCCCGGTGCGGGCCCCGTTCCTCACCGACGGACCGGGCCGACGGCCGACGGCCGACGGCCGGGTCGGCCGGCCCGGCCGGTCCGTCACCGCTGTCCCCGGCCCCCGCCGCGGCGCCCGTCGCCGTCGTCCCGCTCGTCGTCCCGCGGGCCGAGCAACTCGTCCGCGAGGGTCGGCAGATCGTCCAGCGGGGTCTCCTCGGCCCAGTCGGGCCGCGGGCGGCGGGTACGCGCCTGCTCGGCGTCGATCCGGGGCATCTCGCGCGTACGGTCCTCGGGCTCGCGGGAGGCGCCGGGCCGCGCGGCCGGGCCCTCGTCGCGGAAGTAGCCGCGCGGGAACCGGTCGGCGGGGTCGTCCCCGCGTACGGGAGGCAGTACCGCCGTCTCGTCGGCGGCGCCCGGCACCGCGGGCGGCAGGAGCGTCGTCTCGTCCTCGGACCTCGGCGACACCGCCGGCAGGACGGTCGTCTCGTCGGCCGCGCCCGGCGGCACCGGCGGCTGCGGCAGCTCGGCCGTCACCTCGGCCTCGGACGGCCGCGCACCCCGGCCCCCGCCGCGCGAGTCGGGCGTGTCGCGCGTGTCGCGGTTGCGGTCACGGTCTCGGTCGTCCCGTACCGGAGGCAGGACCGCCGTCTCGTCCGCCGCGCCGGCGGGCGGCAGACTCGCCGGGTCCACGACCGGGGTCGGCCTGGTCGTCGCCTCGGGCGTGTCGGACGGCTTCCGCGTGCTGGAGGGCTTCCGCGTGTCGGCGGGGCGGCGGGACGCGGCCTCGGGGGCGGTCGTCCGCGGGCCGGCGGCTGCCGCTGCCGCCGCCGCTTCGGCGGCCCGGCGGGCCTCTTCGGCGCGGACCAGGGCCTCTTCGGCCCGGCGCTGCTTCTCCAGGCGCTGTGCCTCGGCTTCCGCCCGCAGCCGGGCCTCCTCCTCGGCCTGCCTGCGGCGCCGCTCCTCCTCCGCCTTGCGGCGGGCCTCCTCCTCGGCGCGTGCCTTCTCCTCGGCGAGCAGCCGCGCCCGCTCCTCCTCGGCCTTGCGGCGGGCTTCCTCGGCGCGTCGGCGAGCCTCCTCGGCCTGCCGCTCGGCCTCGCGGCGCTGGGCCTCCTCCAGCTCGCGCCGCTTGCGCTCCTCCTCCTCGGCGCGCAGCCGCTCCAGCTCTTCCTGGCGCTCGCGCTCCAGGCGCTCTTCCTCGGCCTTGCGGGCGGCCTCTTCCTCCGCCTTGCGGCGGGCCTCCTCCTCGGCCTTGCGCCGCGCCTCCTCACGGGCCCGGATCTCGGCCTCGGAGAGCGGCAGCACCTGGTCGAGCCGGTGGCGTACGACGGCGGTGACGGCCTCGGGCTCCTGGCCCGCGTCGACCACGAGGTAACGCCCCGGGTCGGCGGCGGCCAGCGCGAGGAAACCGGAGCGCACGCGCGCGTGGAACTCGGCGGGCTCGGACTCCAGCCGGTCCGGTGCCTCGGTGAACCGCTCGCGGGCGGTCTCCGGGGCGACGTCCAGCAGGACGGTCAGATGCGGGACGAGCCCGTCGGTCGCCCAGCGGTTGATACGGGCGATCTCGGTCGGCGACAGGTCCCGCCCGGCGCCCTGGTAGGCCACCGAGGAGTCGATGTAGCGGTCGGAGACGACCACCGCGCCGCGCTCCAGGGCGGGCCGGACGACGGTGTCGACGTGCTCCGCGCGGTCGGCGGCGTAGAGCAGCGCCTCCGCGCGGTGCGACAGCCCGGCGCTGGAGACGTCGAGCAGGATGGACCGCAGCCGCTTGCCCACCGGCGTGGCGCCGGGCTCGCGGGTGAGCACCACCTCGTGCCCCTTGCTCCTGATCCACTCGGCGAGGGCCTCGGCCTGGGTGGACTTGCCGGCGCCGTCGCCGCCCTCCAGGGCGATGAAGAAGCCGTTCGTCGCGGGGGTGGGGACCGGGTCGTCGCCGCCGAGCAGCGCGTCGCGCAGGTCGTGCCGGAGCGGGACCCCGGAACGGTCGTCGACCTTGGCCAGCACCAGCGCGGCCACCGGCAGCAGCAACGCGCCGACCAGCATCAGGGTGAACGCGGCCCCGCCGTGCGCGAAGACGAACTTGCCGTTCTCCAGCCGGTGCGGCCCGATGCCCGCCGCCACCAAGGGCGCCACGATCACCCCGAGGCCGACACACAGCCGCACGCACGCGTGCAGGTGCTCGGTGACCCGGGCGCGTCGCCCCTCCTCGGTCTCCTGGTCGAGCAGCGCGTGCCCGGTGTTGGCGGCGGCGCCCGCGCCGACACCGGTCAGCGCGAGGAGCAGCAGCACGCTGGTGTCGTCCGGGACGAGCCCGGCGGAGAGCAGGGTGATGCCGGCGAAAGCGATCACCAGGGCGAGCAGGCGCCTGCGGGACAGGGAGGGCAGCAGGGCGGGGGCGGTGCGGATGCCGACGACGACACCGCCGGTGAGCGCGCCCGTCATGAGCCCGAACAGCACGGGGCCACCGTGCAGGTCGATGGCGTGCAGCACCGCGACGGCGACCGTGGCGGCGACCGCCCCGGCGACCGCGGTGCAGGCGAGGACGAGCAGCGGGATCGCACCGGTGCGGCCGGCGTCCGCGCCGCTGCCGCTCTTGGGGCGGCGCAGTCCCTCCAGCGGCGACCGCGCGCGGGGGGTGCGGGCGGAGGGCAGCTCCAGGAAGGTCACCAGGGACAGCGAGGCGGCGAAGAGCCCGGCCGCCACGTACGAGCCGAGCGCCGCCTGGTGCTCGGCGAACCAGGCGATGCCGGCGCCCAGCAGGTTGTTGAGCAGGCCGGCGACGACGAGCGCGACGGCGGCCAGCGGGACGGCGACGAAGCCGGTGCGCAGGGAGAGGCGGCGCAGCGCGTCCATGTGGTCCGGCAGCGGGCGTACGGCGGCGCCCTCGGGCGGCGGGGCCGGCAGCAGCGCGGGGGCCGCGCCCTCCCGGCACACCGTCCAGAAGCGTTCGGCCACTCCGGTGACGAAGACGGTCACCAGGAGGACGGCGAGGGCGCTGTCCCGTGTCCAGTCGATCCACAGGGGCGCGACGAGCAGCAGCGCGGCCCGCACCCCGTCGGCGCCGACCATCGTCCAGCGGCGGTCGAGCGGACCGTCCGGGGAGGTGAGCGAGGTGAGCGGGCCGAGGAGGACGGCGCCGAAGAGCACCGTCGCCAGGACGCGCACCGCGAAAACGGTCGCCACAGCGAACGCCACGCCCCGGTAGCCGCCACCCAGCGCGCCCGTGGCGATGGCGGACTGCACGGCGAGGAGCACCAGCACCAGCAGGGCGAGGATGTCGCCGACACCCCCCACGAGCTGCGCACCCCACAGGCGCCGGAGCTGCGGCCGGCGCAGCAGGGCGCGGACGGCGCGCTCGCGGGAGTCCGCGACGAGTGCGTCGTCAGGGGCGGGGTGAGGGGCCGTTGGCTGCTCGGCTCGCGTCATGCGTTCAGCCTATCGGGCGTCGACGACAGGCCGGTGTACCCGGCCGAACGGACGAACGCCCCGACACCGAAATGATGCCGAGGCGTTCTGTTCGTCGATCCCGGACGGGCCCGGAGGCACCGGCGGGCGGCATCTCACGGGGAACCGGAAGACGGGCCCGTGCCGTGCGGTGGCGGCGCACCGCCCACCCGCCAGGACCCGGAAGGGCCCGGCAGGCGGGGGGCAGGCCCGCGCTCAGTCCGTCCCGGACTCCGAGGCCGCCGTCTTCTTGGCGGTGCTCTTCTTCGCCGTGCTCTTCTTCGCCGCGGCCGTCTTGCTCGTGGCCGTCTTGGCGGCGGCCTTCTTCGCGGTGGTCTTCTTGGCCGCCGTCGTCTTCGCCGCCGTCTTCTTGGCGGGCGCCTTCTTGGCGGCCTTCTTCGCCGTCTTCTTGGCGGGCGTCTTGGCGCGCTTCTCCGCGAGCAGCTCGAAGCCGCGCTCCGGGGTGATCTCCTCGACGCTGTCGCCGGAGCGCAGGGTCGCGTTGGTCTCCCCGTCGGTGACGTACGGACCGAAGCGGCCGTCCTTGACCACGACCGGCTGGCCGCTGACCGGGTCCGCGCCCAGTTCCTTCAGCGGCGGCTTGGCCGCGGCCCGGCCCCGCTGCTTGGGCTGGGCGTAGATCGCCAGCGCCTCTTCCAGGGTGATGGTGAAGAGCTGGTCCTCGGCCTGGAGCGACCGCGAGTCGGTGCCCTTCTTCAGGTACGGGCCGTAGCGGCCGTTCTGCGCGGTGATCTCGATGCCCTCGGCGTCGGTGCCGACGACCCGCGGGAGCGACATCAGCCGCAGCGCGTCGTCCAGGGTGACCGTGTCCAGCGACATCGACTTGAACAGCGACGCCGTACGCGGCTTGACCGCGTTCTTGCCGGTCTTCGGGGTGCCCTCGGGGAGCACCTCGGTGACGTACGGACCGTAGCGGCCGTCCTTGGCGACGATGGTGTGGCCGGTCGCCGGGTCGGTGCCGAGTTCGAAGTCGCCGCTGGGCTTGGCGAGCAGTTCCTCGGCGAGTTCGACGGTCAGCTCGTCCGGCGCGAGGTCCTCCGGGATGTCGGCGCGCTGGTGGTTCTCGGCGTCCTTCTCCCCGCGCTCGATGTACGGACCGTAGCGGCCGACGCGCAGCACGATGCCGCTGCCGACGGGGAAGGAGGAGACCTCGCGGGCGTCGATCGCGCCGAGGTCGGTCACCAGCTCCTTGAGGCCGCCGAGGTGGTCCCCGTCGCCGTTGCCGGCGTCGGCGGCACCGCCGGAGCCGGAGCCCTCGCCGAAGTAGAAGCGGCGCAGCCACGGCACGGCCTGGGCCTCGCCGCGGGCGATGGCGTCGAGGTCGTCCTCCATCTTGGCGGTGAAGTCGTAGTCGACGAGCCGCCCGAAGTGCTTCTCCAGGAGGTTGACCACGGCGAAGGAGAGGAAGGACGGCACGAGCGCCGTGCCCTTCTTGAACACGTACCCGCGGTCCAGGATCGTGCCGATGATCGACGCGTACGTCGAGGGGCGGCCGATCTCGCGCTCCTCCAGCTCCTTGACCAGCGACGCCTCGGTGTAGCGGGCCGGGGGCTTGGTGGCGTGACCGTCGGCGGTGATCTCCTCGGCGGTGAGCGCGTCGCCCTCGCCGACCTGCGGCAGCCGGCGCTCGCGGTCGTCCAGCTCGGCGTTCGGGTCGTCGGCGCCCTCGACGTACGCCTTGAGGAAGCCGTGGAAGGTGATCGTCTTGCCGGAGGCGCTGAACTCGACGTCCCGGCCGTCGGCCGCGGTGCCGCCGATCTTCACGGTGACGCTGTTGCCGGTCGCGTCCTTCATCTGGGAGGCGACGGTCCGCTTCCAGATCAGCTCGTAGAGCCGGAACTGGTCACCGGTGAGCCCGGTCTCCGCGGGCGTGCGGAAACGATCACCCGAGGGGCGGATGGCCTCGTGCGCCTCCTGGGCGTTCTTGACCTTCCCGGCGTAGGTCCGCGGCTGCGCCGGGAGGTAGTCGGCGCCGTAGAGCTGCGTGACCTGGGCGCGGGCGGCGGAGACGGCCGTGTCGCTCAGTGTCGTCGAGTCCGTACGCATATAGGTGATGAAGCCGTTCTCGTACAGCTTCTGGGCGATCTGCATCGTCGCCTTGGCCCCGAAGCCGAGCTTGCGGGAGGACTCCTGCTGAAGCGTCGTCGTACGGAACGGCGCGTACGGCGAGCGGCGGTACGGCTTGGACTCGACGGAGCGGACCGTGAACCGCGTCTCCGCCAGGGCGGCGGCCAGCGCGCGGGCGGTCGCCTCGTCGAGGTGGAGGATGTTCGCGGACTTGAGCTGCCCGAGGGAGTCGAAGTCGCGGCCCTGGGCGACACGCCGTCCGTCGACACTCTGCAGCCGCGCCACGAGGGAGGCGGGGTCGGAGGCGTCACCCGGGCGGCCCGTGGCGAAGGTGCCGGTCAGGTCCCAGTACGAGGCGGAGCGGAACGCGATGCGCTCGCGCTCCCGCTCGACCACCAGGCGGGTCGCCACCGACTGGACCCGGCCTGCCGACAGCCGCGGCATGACCTTCTTCCACAGCACCGGGGAGACCTCGTAGCCGTAGAGGCGGTCGAGGATGCGGCGGGTCTCCTGGGCGTCGACGAGCTTCTGGTTGAGCTGGCGCGGATTGGCCACGGCGGCCCGGATCGCGTCCTTGGTGATCTCGTGGAACACCATCCGCTTGACCGGGATCTTCGGCTTGAGGACTTCCTGGAGGTGCCAGGCGATGGCCTCGCCCTCGCGGTCCTCATCGGTGGCGAGGAAGAGTTCGTCGGAGTCCTTCAGCAGGTCCTTGAGCTTCTTGACCTGGGCCTTCTTGTCGGCGTTCACCACATAGACGGGCTGGAAGTCGTGGTCGACGTCCACACCGAGGCGCCGCACCTCGCCGGTGTACTGCTCGGGCACCTCGGCGGCGCCGTTGGGAAGGTCACGGATGTGCCCGACGCTCGCCTCGACGACGTAACCGGGCCCGAGGTAGCCCTTGATCGTCTTCGCCTTGGCAGGCGACTCGACGATGACGAGTCGGCGGCCGCCCTTCGCGGTCTCGCTGGTCGGGGACAACTTCGCTCTTCTCTCCGGTCGACGCTGGGGCCTCCCCAGGCGGTGGTCCCGGGGTCGGGTCGTTCTGTGTTTCGGCGGTGACGCTGCGGAGTGTGACGGTACCTCCCGCCCCCGTGTCAAACGGGAAAAGCCCGCAACGGCCACTCGAACGGTAACCCGACGAACCCTGTTCCTGCCGCCCGGAGTGCCGACCGGCCCCTGAGCGCGTATCCGGAGCGCCACTTCGCGACTACCCGGTCCGCACCGGCCATGTGGCCAAAAAGCCGTGGCTCACAGGCGGGTCAGGCACCACACCGCGAGGCACAGAGCGACCACCGAGGCGATGCCGGCGACGGTCGCCGATGCGACCGGGTTCACACCGTCCGCGACGGGACGGCCCTGCCGCACCCGGGTCGCGGTCCACACCAGCAGACAGCCCCCGAACAGGGCGAACACCATGCCCGCGAAGATCGCGGGTCCACTTTCCATGACCGCCGTGCCCCCTTCTCCCCGGGCGCGGGTGCCCGGACCCAGCGAGGCTGACACGCGCGGGCGGCGGGCAGACGAACCCGAGGTGAACGGGGGCCCGGCGCCGCCCCTCCCCTGTCGACGGGACCGGGGAGGGGCGGGCTCGGGGCACGCTCCGGGCCGCCGCCCGCCGCGAAGATCGGTGCGGTTTTCCCTACGCCGGTTCGAGGAAGCCCTGCTCCACCAGGAGCCGGATCTGCGCGGGCGTGCGGTCGCGCAGCGCCACCGGGTCCTCGCCGACGAGCTGGGCGATGGCGTCCAGGATGCGGCCGGCGGTCATCGTGCCGTCGCAGACTCCCGCGAAGCCGGCGCCGACCGTGTCGACGCGGGTGGCCCGGCGCATGCCGCGGTTCTGCCGCAGGACGACGTGCTCGGGGTCCTCGGCGCCGGGCAGTCCGACCTGCTCCTGGACGACCTCGCCGGCCAGCGTGAAACGGGCCGCGAGCAGCGCCGCGTCGTCGTTCTCGCGCAGGTAGTCGAGGCGGTCGAAATGGGCCCGGACCGTCTCGCCGAGCGGCTGCTCGACCGGGTGCGGCCACTCCTCCACCGTGACCGAGGGTTCGGCCGCCGCGGTCCGGCGCAGCGTGATCCAGCCGAAGCCGACGGCCTTGACGCCGCGCGCCTCGAACTCGTCCAGCCACGCGTCGTAACGGGCCTCGTACGCGGCGACGTCACCCCGGTGGTCCCCCGCGTCCCTGAGCCACAGCTCGGCGTACTGCGTGATGTCCTGCACCTCGCGCTGGACGATCCACGCGTCGCAGCCGTCCGGCACCCAGGAGCGCAGCCGCTCGGTCCACTCCTGCCCCTCCACGTGCTGCCAGTTCGCCAGGAAGTGCGCGAAGCCGCCCTCGGCGAGCCGCCGGCCGGTCTGCCGGACGAGCGTGCGGCACAGGTCGTCCCCGGCCATCCCGCCGTCCCGGTACGTGAGCCGGGCCCCGGGCGAGATCACGAACGGCGGGTTGGACACGATCAGGTCGTACGTCTCCTCGCCGACCGGCTCGAACAGCGAGCCCTCCCGCAGATCGGCGGCGGGCGCCCCGGACAGGGCGAGCGTGAGCGCGGTGATGTGCAGGGCGCGCGGGTTGACGTCGGTCGCCGTCACGCGCGTGGCGTGCCCGGAGGCGTGCAGCGCCTGGATGCCGGAACCGGTGCCCAGGTCGAGGGCGGCCCGGACGGGCGTGCGCACGGTGAGGCCGGCGAGCGTGGTCGAGGCGCCGCCGACGCCGAGGACGACGCCCTCGGCCCGGTTGCCGATGCCGCCGGCGCCGCCGACGGCGCAGCCCAGGTCGGAGACGATGAACCAGTCCTCGCCGTCCGGTCCGCCGTACGGGCGTACGTCGACGGTGGCCGCCACCTCCTCCCCGTCGGTGCGCACGAGCCACCCGTGCTCCAGGCAGTCGCCCAGGGGCAGGACGTCTGCCACGCGCGCGTGGGGCACGGGTTGCTGGAGCAGGAACAGCCGCACGAGCAGTTCCAGCGGCGTGTCGCCCCGGGTGGCGCGGAGCGCGGGCACGGTCTCGCTGCGGGACAGCGCCGCGTAGGCGGGGGCGCCGAGCAGCTCCAGCAGTCCGTCGGCGGTGAAGGACGCCCCGAGCAGGGCCTCCCGCAGTCGGGCGGCGACGTCGGGGCGGTCGGCGGAGGGAAGGGGAGAGAGGCTGGCGTTACTCACGCCCCCATTGTGGCCCTCGTCCCGCTCCTCGGCCGTGGGGTGGGACGAGGGGTGCGTCGCTGTGGGTGGGTGCGTCGCGGGGTGGTGCGGGCGAGGGGGTGTCGCGGGAGCGGGGGTGTCGCGGGAGCGGGGTGTCGCGGGAGCGGGGGCGGACCTGCGCGGCGGGGCGGGACGCGGCGGGGCGCGGCGGTGGCGGGTGTCAGCCTCGCGTGGCCGGGATGCGGTGTCAGCCCTGCGCGGCCGGGGCGGTGGCCGACTTGCAGCTCGGCTGCTTGGCCATCGCCTTGCCGACGTCGCCCTCCTCCAGGGTCCTGAGCGCGTCGCTGCCGTTCTTGCCGAGCTTGTTCAGCTCGGTGGCGATGCCCTTGAGGCCGTCGGCGAACTTGGCCTGGTCCTTGGTGTCGAGGTCCTCCACCTGTGTCTTCAGGGAGGCGTACGCCGAGGAGAGCGTGTTGAGTTCCTTGACGGCGTCCTTCTGCTTCTTCTCGCCGTCGTCGACGTTCGGCGGGCCGGCCTTCTGGACGGCCGCGCCCATCGCCTTGTAGGCGTCGGACATGTCCTGGAACGCCTTCGCGTCGGTCTTCTGGACCTGCTCCGGCGTGCTGTTGTCCGAGGTCTCCTTCTGGATCGCGGTGTTGGCGTCCGCGATCTTCTTGGCCTGCGGCTGCACCGCGTCGCAGACCTGCTTCGCCCAGGCGTCCAGCTTCTCGTTGCCGTCGTCGCCGCCGCATCCGGTCAGCGCCAGTGCCAGTACCGCACCGCCGGACAGCGCGGCCGCGAGCTTCTTGTTCACCGGTTTGGTCCCTTCCATGGCTCTCGGCCCCGGAACATACACGCCGGATGGAGGACACAGGCAGGACGGGCATCCGTTAAGAGTGTGTCTGACGCCATTTGCACCAAGAGAGAGAAGCCTCACCACGCGCGGGCGTGTCCGCGCCGCGCACACCGACGACACGGGTGAACACCAGGGCACGCGACACGGGCGGACGGCGTGTCAACACACGCCGCCCGCCCACGTCTTGGCAGGCTCTCGCCGGTCCGGAGGCCGGGCGGCTAGGGCACCACCGCCGGGTCGGGTGACCTCGGTGTGCGACCGGGGTCGTCCCCGTCGTCCACGGCGATACCGCGCCGCTTGGACACGTACACCGCCGCGGCGATGACGAGGAACGCGACGACCGCGACCAGTACCCGTACGCCGATGCTCCGGTCGGCGCCGTAGGAGAACTTGATGACCGCGGGCGCGATGAGCAGCGCCACCAGGTTCATCACCTTCAGCAGCGGGTTGATGGCCGGTCCGGCGGTGTCCTTGAAGGGGTCGCCGACCGTGTCGCCGATGACGGTCGCCGCGTGGGCCTCGCTGCCCTTGCCACCGTGGTGGCCGTCCTCGACGAGCTTCTTGGCGTTGTCCCAGGCGCCGCCGGAGTTGGCGAGGAACACCGCCATCAGCGTGCCCGAGCCGATGGCCCCCGCCAGGAAGGCCCCGAGCGCGCCGACGCCGAGCGTGAACCCGATGAAGATGGGCGCCATCACGGCGAGCAGTCCGGGCGTGGCCAGTTCGCGCAGGGCGTCCCGGGTGCAGATGTCGACGACCTTGCCGTACTCCGGGGTCTCGCTGTAATCCATGATCCCGGGCTTCTCACGGAACTGGCGCCGCACCTCGAAGACCACCGAACCCGCCGACCGTGACACCGCGTTGATCGCCAGCCCTGAGAAGAGGAAGACGACCGCCGCGCCGGCGATGAGCCCGACCAGGTTGTTGGGCTGTGAGATGTCCATCATCAGGTTCATCGGAGCGCCCGGCCCGGTCAGCTTCTCCCCCACCTCCCGGGCGCCGGTGGTGATGGCGTCCCGGTACGAGCCGAACAGCGCGGACGCGGCGAGGACGGCCGTGGCGATGGCGATGCCCTTGGTGATCGCCTTGGTGGTGTTGCCGACGGCGTCCAGCTCGGTGAGCACCTGCGCGCCGGCGCCCTCGACGTCGCCGGACATCTCGGCGATGCCCTGGGCGTTGTCGGCGACGGGGCCGAAGGTGTCCATCGCCACGATCACGCCGACCGTGGTGAGCAGGCCGGTGCCGGCCAGCGCCACCGCGAACAGCGCCAGCATGATCGAGGTGCCGCCGAGCAGGAACGCCCCGTAGACGCCGAGACCGATCAACAGGGCGGTGTACACGGCGGATTCGAGGCCGACCGAGATCCCCGCGAGGATGACGGTGGCGGGACCGGTGAGCGAGGTCTTGCCGATGTCCCTGACGGGGCGCCGGGTGGTCTCGGTGAAGTAGCCGGTGAGTTGCTGGATCAGGGCGGCGAGCACGATGCCGATGGCCACCGCGACCAGGGCGAGGACCCGCGGGTCGCCGCTCTTGCCCACGATCGCCGCGTCGGTGACCCCGTCGAGGTCGGCGTACGAGCCGGGGAGGTAGACGAAGACGGCCACCGCCACCAGTACCAGCGAGATCACCGCGGAGAGGAAGAAACCCCGGTTGATCGCGCTCATACCGCTGCGGTCGGAGCGCCGGGGCACCACCGCGAAGATCCCGACCATGGCCGTGATCACGCCGATCGCCGGGACCAGCAGCGGGAAGGCGAGCCCCGCGTCGCCGAAGGCGACCTTGCCGAGGATCAGCGCGGCGACCAGGGTCACCGCGTAGGACTCGAAGAGGTCGGCGGCCATGCCCGCGCAGTCGCCGACGTTGTCGCCCACGTTGTCGGCGATGGTCGCGGCATTGCGCGGATCGTCCTCCGGAATGCCCTTTTCCACCTTGCCGACCAGGTCGGCGCCGACGTCGGCGGCCTTGGTGAAGATGCCGCCGCCGACCCGCATGAACATGGCGATCAGCGCGGCGCCCAGGCCGAAGCCCTCCAGCACCTTCGGCGCGTCGGCCGCGTAGACGAGCACCACGCAACAGGCGCCCAGCAGGCCGAGCCCCACGGTGAACATGCCGACGACGCCGCCCGTCCTGAAAGCGATCTTCGTCGCCTTGTGCGAGACGAGAGTGAGATCCTTTTCCGGCTCTCCCGGCGCCGGTGTCGCTTCCCGCGCCGCCGCGGCGACGCGCACGTTACTGCGGACGGCGAGTCGCATTCCGAAATATCCGGTCGCCGCCGAGAACGCCGCACCTACCAGGAAGAAGATCGACCGTCCGGCGCGCTGATTCCAGTCGTCCGCGGGCAACAGCATGAGCAGGAAGAACACCACGACGGCGAATACGCCGAGCGTGCGCAACTGCCTGGCCAGATAGGCGTTCGCACCTTCCTGGACCGCCTCCGCGATCTTCTTCATACGGTCGGTGCCCGCGTCCGCCGCCAGCACCTGACGCACCAGGACCCCCGCCAGTACCAGAGCGGCCAGGGCGACGACCGCGATGACCGCGATCAGCACCCGGTTCCCGTCGGTCAGCACCGCGGCGGCGAGGTTCGGGGATGCGCCCCATTGATGAGGGATGGGAAGCTCCGCCATTCGTCCTCCTTGACGCTTGGGCTGAGCTCACGATGTGGACGGGATTGTAGGTACGGGAACCCGATCAAAACAGAGCGCGACAAATAGATGTGCACTGTCAACCGAAAAGCGATGCTCGCGGTAATGCCTTTCGGGCGTTAAAACCGGCTGACGGAGATCATTTTTCGTGATCCATTCACAGCACACGAGGAACGTGAAGGAATTCACGTGGCGCACTGGACCACTGTAGGCGCGCGACTCCCCTCCCGCACATGCCGAAAAGCCCCCTGCCACAGGGCCTTTCGGGTGACGCGAGGCCGCGTGATGGGGCGTGGGAGCACTCGGGTGAAGTGGGGAAGCGGTGGGGGGCGGGCCGGCACCTGGCGGAGGGATGGAGGACTGGGGGTGGGGCGGGCGTGGACGGGTGCTCGGCGAGGTGTGGGGGCGCGGGTGGGTGCCGGGGGAACGCCGGGGGAGGTGACCGACAGGGGGCGGCGTGGAGGAGCCCGAGGGGGCGTGGGTGGGGTGGCGATGCGCCGGGTGGTCAGCGGGCGGTATCGCGGATCAGGGCGGGAGCGGGGCGTGACGGCGGTGCTGCAGGGGCGCCTGCCGCCAGAGGCCGGGGCCCCGGGGCGGGGCAGGGGCCTCGGGGCAGGGGCAGTGACCTCGTGGCAGAAGCCCCGGGGCGAAGGCGAGGGCGGAGCCGTCGCGGAGCCGTCGCGGAGCCGTCGCGGAGCCGTCGGCCAGCCGGCCGACCCTGCCGGGCCCGGCCCGGAACAACGCCCGGGGATTGCCGAAGTGACGCCCCTCGGGTCAGCCCGGAAAGCGCGGCCGAAAGCCACGCCACCGAGGCCGACGCCCTGGGGCAGAGCGAACGGTCGACAAAAATCAGGCGGTCGGCAGGTCCGCGGGAGCGGTCGGCCAGGTCATGCGGATCAGGCCACCGTCCTCGTCCGCCGTGACCTTCACGTCGTCGACAAGACCGCTGATGACCGCGAGGCCCATCTCGTCCTCCTCGGCCTCCGTGTCCGGGGCGGCGCCGCCGGCGGCGCCGCCCGTGACGGCGTGCGGTGCCTCGTCACCGACCTCGATGGAGAACTGCTTCTCCTCCTCGATCAGCGCCACCGTCACCGGTGCCGTGATGCCCACGTTCCTGTGCAGGCCCACGGCCCGGCTGCACGCCTCACCGACGGCGAGCCTGACCTCGTCGAGGACCGCCTCGTCCACTCCGGCCCGGCGTGCCACGGCTGCCGCCACGAGACGGGCGGTGCGGACATGCTCGGGCAGCGCGCTGAAGCGGAGTTCAACGGTGGCCATGCATCCCCCTCGGAGCTACGGGCGTGCTGTCGAGGGTCCGGGCGGACACCGGCCCGGACCCCCCTGGTTCTGCGGGCGCCCCGGGCCGGGGCGGGCCCGGGATGGACGTCAGTCGGTGGCCGCCACCGCCTCCTCCACCGAGGTGTGAATCGGGAACACCTTGGTGAGGCCGGTGATACGGAAAATCTTGAGAATGCGCTCCTGGTTGCAGACCAGGCGGAGCGAGCCCTCGTGGGCACGCACACGCTTCAGGCCACCGACCAGCACACCGAGCCCGGTGGAGTCGAGGAAGTCCACGCCCTCCATGTCGACGACGAGGTGGAAACTCCCGTCGTTCACCAGCTCGACCAACTGCTCACGCAGCTTGGGCGCGGTGTATACGTCAATTTCGCCACCGACCTCGACGACCGTACGATCGCCGACGGTACGGGTCGACAGGGACAGGTCCACGGATCCTCCAGCACCTTGCTATCGAGCGGTCGCCCCTCAGGGCTTCGGCTTGAAGCCCCCAGGACGGTTCGCCAGCCGCGATGGCATTCAATCACTTACCGGCAGGCGTGCACGACGCCTTGGTCCCATTGTCCGTCACGCCAGTGACACACTCGGTGCCGATGGCCAAGAATCACCGATCCGATCGACCCCTGGCCGGGCCCGCCTCCCAGGCGTTTCCGGGCACGATCCTGCACCGGCTCGCCGCGGGACCGAGCCGGTCTGCGCGCATCACTCATACGGAGCACTTGCCCCCGCGCGCGGGCCGTCATGCCGCCTGGCCCGACCGGATTCGCCCGGAGGTGGTCGACGCCGTGCGGGCCGCCGGCGTCGAACGCCCCTGGGTCCACCAGGCGCGCGCCATCGAGCACGCGCTGGACGGCGATTCCGTGGTCGTGGCCACCGGCACCGCCTCCGGCAAGTCCCTGGCCTACCTGGTCCCGGTGCTGTCCGCCCTGCTGGACGGCGCCGGTCCCCTCGCGCCGCGGGCCGGGCGGGGCGCGGCAGCGGATCTCGGCGCCGGTGCGCGGAGGGCGGGAGGGCGCGGCGCCACGGCCCTCTACCTGGCCCCCACCAAGGCTCTCGCCGCCGATCAGTGCCGGGCGGTGAAGGACCTCGCCGAGCCGCTCGGCACGCCCGTACGCGCCGCGGTGTACGACGGCGACACCCCGTTCGAGGAACGCGAGTGGATTCGCCAGTACGCCACGTACGTCCTGACCAACCCGGACATGCTGCACCGCGGCATCCTGCCCTCCCATCCCCGCTGGTCGTCGTTTCTGAAGTCGCTCAAGTACGTCGTGATCGACGAGTGCCACACCTACCGGGGCGTCTTCGGTTCGCACGTCGCCCAGGTGCTGCGACGGCTGCGCAGGCTGTGCGCCCGCTACGGCGCCTCCCCGGTCTTCCTGCTGGCCTCCGCCACCGCCGCCGAGCCCTCGGTGGCGGCCCGCCGGCTCACCGGAGTGCCGGTGGTGGAGGTCGCCGACGACGCCTCGCCCCGCGGTGAACTGGTGTTCGCCCTCTGGGAGCCGCCCCTGACCGAACTCCGGGGCGAAAAGGGAGCACCCGTACGGCGTACGGCCACCGCCGAGGCCGCCGATCTGCTCACCGACCTCACCGTGCAGGGTCTGCGCTCGATCACCTTCGTCCGTTCCCGGCGCGGGGCCGAGCTGATCTCGGTGATCGCCCAGGAACGCCTGGCCGAGGTCGACCGGTCCCTGTCCCGGCGTGTCGCGGCCTACCGGGGCGGCTATCTCCCGGAGGAGCGCCGGGCCCTCGAAGGCGCCCTGCACTCGGGTGAACTCCTCGGGCTCGCGGCCACCAACGCCCTCGAACTCGGCGTCGACATCTCCGGCCTGGACGCGGTGGTGATCGCCGGCTATCCGGGCACCCGCGCCTCGCTGTGGCAGCAGGCCGGCCGTGCGGGCCGGTCCGGTGAGGGCGCCCTCGCGGTGCTGGTCGCCCGGGACGACCCGCTGGACACCTTCCTGGTCCACCATCCGGAGGCCCTGTTCGACCAGCCGGTGGAATCCACCGTCCTCGACCCCGACAACCCGTACGTCCTCGCCCCGCACCTGTGCGCCGCGGCGGCCGAACTGCCGCTGACCGAGGAGGACCTGCCGCTCTTCGGCCCCACCTGCGAGAAGGTGATCCCCCAACTGGAGGCGGCGAAGCTGCTGCGCCGGCGGACCAGGGCCTGGCACTGGACGCGCCGCGAACGGGCCGCCGACCTGACCGACATCCGCGGCGAGGGCGGGCAGCCGGTCCAGGTCGTGGAGGCCGGTACAGGCCGGCTGCTCGGCACGGTCGACGCCGGTGCCGCCCACACGACCGTCCACGAGGGCGCCGTCCACCTCCACCAGGGCCGTACGTACCTCGTGCGCTCCCTCGACCTGGAGGACTCCGTCGCCCTCGTCGAGCAGGCCACGCCGTCGTACTCGACGGTCGCCCGCGACACCACGTCGATCTCCGTCCTGGAGACTGACACCGAGATCCCGTGGGGCGACGGCCGCCTGTGCCACGGCTCGGTCGAGGTCACCAACCAGGTGGTCTCCTTCCTGCGCCGGCGCCTGATCACCGGTGAGGTCCTGGGCGAGACCAAGCTCGACCTGCCACCGCGGACGCTGCGCACGCGCGCGGTGTGGTGGACGGTCACCGAGGACCAACTCGACGCGGCCCGGATCGGTCCGGAGATCCTCGGCGGCGCCCTGCACGCCGCCGAGCACGCCTCGATCGGCCTGCTGCCCCTCTTCGCGACCTGCGACCGCTGGGACATCGGCGGCGTCTCGGTGCCGCTGCACCCGGACACGCTGTTGCCGACGGTCTTCGTCTACGACGGCCATCCCGGCGGGGCGGGCTTCGCCGAGCGTGCCTTCCACACGGCCCGCGACTGGCTGGCGGCCACGCGCGAGGCCATCGCGTCCTGCGAGTGCGACGCCGGCTGCCCGTCCTGCATCCAGTCCCCCAAGTGCGGCAACGGCAACGATCCGCTGCACAAACGGGGCGCGGTCCGCCTGCTGACGGTCCTCTTGCGAGGCGCGGAAGGCGACGGGGGCAGTGGTGGCCCACCTCCCGTGACGGACCGGTAGTGCTTCGCCAGGGTGTCTCGCCACCCGCCGCGTCCAGGAACGGGCGTGATGGGCCCTCCCGGGCGCGAAGGGCTTCGCGCCGGGCTCAGGGGCCGTCACCGGGGGCCCGGGCGGCAGGCCGGGGGTCCAGGGCCGCGTGCCGGTGCTCTGCGACGGGTTCAGGGGCCACCGCCCCGCGCACCCGGGCCCGGACGGCAGGGCCGAGGTCCGTCGCCACACGCACCGAGGGCTCGGCGAAAGGTCCCGTGGCCTCAGCCCCTCGCACCGGAGCCTTCACGGCACGCCCCGCCGTGCCGACCGGCTCCGCCCGCCCCGCCGTCGGCACAGGGCCTCCTGGCCACTCACCCGGCCCCGGGCCTGGGGGCCCCGCTCTCGCACGGACCTCCGCCGCGAAGGGGCCCCGGCCCGACGACGCCGTCACGTCCGAGATCTGCCCGACGAGCACGCACCGTACGAGCCGCGTGCCCTGGGCCCGCGCGATCCGGTCCGCCTGCTCACAGGCCGCCGTATCGCCACGCGCCCAGTGGTCCGCCGCCGCGAGCGCCGCGAGATCGGCGCCGCCCGCCGCACGATGGCGGGCCACGACGGCCTGTCCCAGGGCCAGCACGACGCCGAAGACCAGGCACAGTACGGCGATGGCGACGACGCTCCAGACGGTGGCCGACCCCCGATCACGCCCCGGGCCGGTCCCGGAACCAGGAGCCGGGGACTCCCGCCCCAGGCCGGTCCCGGAACCAGGAGCCGGGGACTCCTCCGACGCCTCCGACTCCTCCGGAGCCACCGCCGCACCGTGCCGTAGCGGCGCACCGCGCCCCGCCTCCGTCCCCGAGCCCCCCACGGGGCCTGTACGCGGCCCCGAGGCCCTGCGGAGGCGCGGGGACGCCCGCATCGGCCACCAGAGGATGCCGCGGCCCTTCATGCCCCGGTGCCCGTCTCTCGGGCCGACCCGGACCCCGTGCCCCGGGCCATCGCCGGGTCCGGCGCTTGTTCCGCCGCCGCCACCGCCTCCTCGCGTACCTCGAAGGGCAGGCCACCCAGCACCGGCGGTCGGGCCACCACGACCACACGGACCCGGTCCGCCTCCCGGCTGACCGTGATCCGGGCGCCACGCGGCGCCGCCTCACGGGCGACCTCGATGACCGCGTCGGGCGGGTCCTGGCGGGCGGCGGCGCGGGCGCCCGCCCGAGCCGCGTCCACACACTGGATCTGGGCGGCCACGACCAGGAGCACCCACACCAGGGCCATCGCGAACGCCACCAGCACCGGCAGCACCACGGCGGTCTCCGCCGTCACGAACCCCTCATCACCCGAGCCCGCGGCCCGCCTCCCGGCCCGTTGGCCGCATCGCCCCCTCTCCCCCGCTTTACCGGCTCCCCGATCCGACCGGCTCGTCTTCCGCTCACATCCGCACACTGAGCGCCTGCTTCACGATGCGCTGCAACTCGGTGCTGACCGCCCCGCTCGTCACCACCTTGTAGAGGACCACCGCGAACGCCACGGCCGCGACGATGCCCATCGCGTACTCCGACGTGACCATCCCCGCGTCCCGTCGCCGCGCCGTCCGTGCCCTGATCGCCAGGGCACGCAGCCGTGCCCGTGCCGCCTGAAACATCACAACCCCCGTAAGGTCCGTTCCCACCGCTCGCTTGCTCTTGCTCGTACCTCGGCCGTCGGTCGCCCGCCTCAGTGGCAGGGTGCCGCGCGGTCCCGTCCCGTCAGCGACCACCTCCTCCGCCCAGCACTCCGCCCGCGAGGCCGATCACGACGGGGAGGACGCCCACCGCGACGAAGGCGGGCAGGAAGCACAGCCCCACCGGAGCGGTGACCATGACGGCCGCCCGGCGGGCCCTGGTCGTCGTCGCCCGTGCCCGGTCGGCGCGTGCCTGCGCGGCAAGACGGGCGACGGGAGCGGCGGCGGGCAGCCCGGAGACGTCGGCCCGTTCCAGCAGCCGGGCGAGCGGGCCGGCTCCGGGAAGCTCGGCCAGGGCGTGCCAGGCGCCGCCCGGCTCTCCGCCGAGCCGCACTTCCGCCGCGCCACGGGCCAGAGCGTCCCCGAGCGGTCCCCCGAGGGCGTCACCCACCGCCCGCGCCGCGACGACCGGGCCGGCGCCCGCGGCGACGCAGGCCGCCAGGAGGTCGGCGGCGAGCGGCAGTTGGCGGGCGGCTTCCTCCGCGAGGGCCTTCTCCGCATCCCCGCCTGTCGCCGCTCTCCGGGTCTGCCAGCGCCACAGGCCCGCCGCGAGCAACAGCCCCACCAGGGCTCCGGCCGCTCCCCCGATCAGGGCCCACCCGGCTCCCGCCGTGCCCAGCAGGGGCAGCCCCCGACGAACGGCGCCCACCACTTCGGTGCGCCGGGTGCCGGGGCCGGACAGCTCCGGCGTCAGCAGTGCGGTGAGCCGTCCGCGTGCCTTCCGGTCCCGCCGGGCCGCTCCCGCCCAGTGCGCCAGCGCTCCGGCCGCCGCTACCGTCCCCAGCACCGCCCCCAGCCTGTGGACAACCTCCCCGCTCATGCCACCGCCTCCGCTCCGCGCACGATCCGCGTCACCCACCACACGCCGAGGCCCTCCAAGACGCCGCCGGCCAGCAGACAGCCCAGTCCCGCTCCGGTGTGCAGCAGCACGTGCAGCGGGTCGGAACCCAGGGCGACGCCCAGGAGGAGCCCCAGGGCCGGAAGGCAGGCGAGCATCACCACTGTCGCGCGGGCACCGGCCAGTTGGGCACGCAGGTCGGCCCGCTGGTCCCGTTCGGCGCGCAAAGCGGTCTCCAGCCGGTCGAGTCCGGCCGCGAGTCCGGCGCCCTGGTCCACGGCCACCCGCCAGCACGCCGCGAGGCCCCGCAGCCCCTCGGCGCCCGGCTGCCGTGCCGCCGCGGTCAGCGCGCCCGGGACGTCCCCGCCGAACCTGGCCGCCGCCAGCAATCCCGCCCGCGCCTCCCCGAGCCCGCGGAAGTCCCGTGCGGCCCACACCAGCGCCTCGGCCGGCTGCCGTCCCGCCCGCACCTCACCGGCGAGAGCCCCGCACAACGCGATCACCGCGTCCTGCCGGCGTTCACCATCGCGCCGGACGCTCCCGGCCCGCCGCACCCCGCGCAGTACCGGCACCCCGGCCGCCCCCGCGACGACCGGCAGCACCGAACCGCCCAGCACCGCCAGCAGCGCTCCGGCGACGAGGCACCACCACTCGGGGCGCACCCTGCCGTGGGCCCGCAGCAGGGCCTCCCGCAGCCGGTGCGCCGGGGGCGGCGGACCGGTCCCGGCCGTGCCTCCGTGGGCGAGCAGCAGCCTCGCGCGCCGTACCCCGGGATGTCCTCCGCCCGCCAGCCACCCGGCCACCCCCAGACACACCAGGGCCAGTCCCACCGACAACTCACCGATGGTCGTCACCGGCGCACCTCCCTTCCCGCGGCCCCGCTTCGATTCCGTCGCCGCGCAGCAGTTCCCGCAGCCGCGCCCAGCCCCGCTCCGCCACGAACGCCCCCGGACCCCACCGCAGCGCCGGCACCGTCCGGACCAGGCCCGACGGGTCCCGTTCCAGGACGTGGACCTCGGCGATGCGGCGCCGCCCGGCCCGGTCGCGTACCAGGTGCAGGACCACCGACAGGGCCGCCGCCAACTGGCTGTGCAGCGCCGCCCGGTCGAGCCCCGCGGCCGTGCCGAGCGCCTCCAGCCGGGCCGGGACGTCGGCGGCGGCGTTGGCGTGCACGGTGCCGCAACCGCCCTCGTGGCCGGTGTTCAGGGCGGCGAGCAGGTGGACGACCTCGGGGCCGCGCACCTCCCCGACGACAAGGCGGTCCGGTCGCATCCGCAGTGCCTGTCTGACCAGGTCCTCCAGGCTGACCAGGCCCGCGCCCTCCTGGTTCGCGGGCCGGGTCTCCAGGCGGACGACGTGCGGATGGTCGGGTCGCAGCTCGGCCGAGTCCTCGGCGAGGACGATGCGTTCGCCGGGCCCGACGAGGCCGAGCAGGGCGCTCAGGAGGGTCGTCTTGCCGCTGCCGGTGCCTCCGCTGACGAGGAAGGACAGACGTGCGTGCATGAGGGCCCGGAGCACCCCGTCCCCGCCGGGCGGCACCGTGCCGGCCGCCGCGAGTTCGCCGAGTGTGAAGGCGCGGGGCCGCGCCACCCGCAGGGACAGGCAGGTGCAGCCGACGGCGACCGGGGGCAGTACGGCGTGCAGCCGGGTCCCGTCGGGCAGCCGGGCGTCCACCCAGGGCCGGGCGTCGTCGAGCCGCCGTCCGGCGACCCCGGCGAGACGCTGCGCGAGGCGCCGCACCGCACCGGCGTCCGGGAAGGAGACGGGCGTCAACTCCAGTCCGCCGCCCCGGTCGACCCAGACCCGGTCCGGCGCGGACACCAGGACGTCGGTCACCGCGGGGTCGGCGAGCAACGGCTCCAGGGGGCCCGAGCCGACGAGTTCCGACCGCAGTTGTTCGGCGGCGCCCAGGACTTCGGCGTCTCCGAGCACCCGTCCCTGATCGCGCAGGGCCTGCGCCACGCGGGCCGGTGTCGGTTCCGCCCCGCGATCGGCCAGCCACCGCCGTACGCCGTCGAGCAGCCCTGGAGCCGCCACGGGAGTCTCTCCGGCGTCCGTCCCCGAGGACGTCGACGAAGCGCCACCCGACGCCCCGGCCGTCCCGTGCCCCGGCAACTCGGAGACACCCGCCCCCGCAGCCAGGGGCCTCAGCTCACCGGCGCCGGTCGACCGGTCGGTCCCCGCGTAGGGTCCGGGGTCGGTCTCCCTGCTCTCCCTCTCCACCGCAGCCCACGACGGCCGCCGCCGCGCAGGGAGTCCAGCCGTGGCCGAGCCCGCCGGGCTCTGAGACGCCGCCCCTGCGGCAGTGCCGGCGGGGAGCCCCGTGGAAGGCACCGTGCCGCCTCCCGGCACCCCGAAAGCCACGCCCGCAAGCCGTCCGAAGGCCACCCCCGTGGGCCTCCCGACCGTCACCTCCTCATCCTCCGACGCGACGTACCGCACGGCCGCCTCGCCGCTCGCCTGCGTCCTCATGCGGCCCCGCCCCCGTCCGCGACCAGCGCGCGTTCCCAGAACTCCCGGCAGAAGCGCGCCAGTGGCCCCCGTCCGGCGGCACCCGGCGGCCGACCGCCCTCCGTCCCCCGCAGCAGCCCGGCCTCGACGGGTACCTCGCCCACCAGCGGCAGCCCGAGCAGCCGGGCCACCTCGCGGTCGTCGAGCCCGGCGCCGTACGGCCCCCGCACCGCGACACGCAGGTCCCGCAGGACCATGCCGACGGCGGAGGCCACCCGCCCCGCCGCCGCGACCGCGCGCAGTTCGGCCGGGACGACGAGCAGGCCGACGTCGAGCTGGGCGAGGACCTCGGCGGCCCCGTCGTCGATGCGGCGGGGCAGATCGACGACGACCGTGCCGCCCCTGCGCCGAGCCGCGGCCAGCACCGCCCGTACCGCCTGGGGCGGCACCGCGACGCAGTCGCCCCTGTCCCAGCTCAGCACCCGCAGCGAGTGCAGTTCGGGCAGCGACTCCTCCAGGGCTCCGCCTCCGACCCGGCCCCGTGAGCCGGCGAACGCGGGCCACCTCAGTCCCTCGGCCGTCTCACCTCCGAGCAGCACGTCGAGCCCGCCGCCCAGCGGATCGGCGTCCACCAGCAGGCTGCGCAGCCCTTGGTGTGCGGAGGTGACGGCGAGCGCGCAGGCCAGTGTGGAGGCCCCCGCCCCACCCCGCCCACCGATGACGCCGACGGTGAGGGCGGGGCGGCCGACGCCCTCGGCGACGTCCGCGATGCGGTCGACGAGCCACTGTTCGCCGTCGGGGAGCATCAGGACGTGGTCGGCGCCGATCTCGACGGCACGGCGCCAGATCCCCGGGTCGTCCTGGTCTCGGCCGACCAGCACCACACCGCGTCTGCGCGGGGTCCCCCGGACGCGGCCGGCGGCGTCGTCACCGACCAGGACGAGTGGTGCCGCCTCCCAGCTTCCGGGCCGTCCGGACCCCGGCGGGGACGCGGGCGGGCAGTGGTGCACCTCGGGTGTGGCCCCGGCCGCCGCGCACAGGCGCAGCAGGTCGTCGAGGAGTTCGGCGTCCTCGGTCACGATCAGCGGTCCGCCGTGCCTCTCTCCGGCCCCGGACGGCGGGCCATGAGCGGTGATTCCCGCCATGACTGCATCCCCCTTCGACATGTCTCTCGTCATCTCTCGATCCCTCTCGGTCTTCCGGTCCCTGGACTCGGACGTCCCGGTACCGAGGGCCCGGTACCGGTACCAATGGCCCGGTGCCGGTGGTTCGGTACCGCCGGCCCGGGGTCGGTCTCCGGTGGCGAGTCCCGGCAGCGCGTTCTCCCGGTCTCCCGGTGCGCCGGTGGCTCGATCTCTCTCGCACCCGATCTCTCACGCACCCGACGGCATGCGGCACCTCGCCGCACCGCCGTGCCTCGTACCGCGAAGTCGGCCGGCGATGGCGTTGCGTGGGAATCACGATGCGGGGAACGCGAAAATGATGTGGATCTTGGTGGAAAACTGTGGACAAGTCCCGGGCCTGTGAATATCGCCGTCACCCGTACAGGTGAGCGCCACCGCGAGAACACCCCCACCCGAGGGAGGTTTCTTCCACAGAGCAGCGCGATCACTACGGACGGTTATAAATCATGGGCATGACAATGCACCGGGACCGGGCCACGCCCGTACCGCACCATCACTGACCACAAGAGGAAAAACCCACCCGGACATGCGACGACCCCCGCCGGGGGGGAGAGCGGGGGTCGTCTCCACGGCCGACTCGGGGGGGGAGGAGTCGGGCCGGGTTAGCACGGTCGCGAACGATCCGTGACTTCCATGGTGTACCCGAGAGCCCTCTCAGGCAAACCCACGCGCCACACCTTACGCCGAATGGGCTGCGCCTATGCTCGGAGTCGTGGAAAACCACTCCTTGCCCCGCACAGCGGCCTTCTTCGACCTGGACAAGACGGTCATTGCGAAGTCGAGCACTCTCACCTTCAGCAAGTCCTTCTACCAAGGCGGGCTGATCAACCGCAGGGCCGTCTTGCGTACCGCATATGCCCAGTTCATCTTCCTCGCCGGCGGCGCCGACCACGACCAGATGGAGCGGATGCGCAAGTACCTGTCCGCGCTGTGCCGCGGCTGGAACGTCGAGCTGGTCAAGGAACTCGTCGCGGAGACCCTGCACGACCTCATCGACCCGATCATCTACGACGAGGCGGCCTCCCTGATCGAGGAGCACCACATCGCCGGCCGCGACGTGGTGATCGTCTCCACGTCCGGCGCCGAGGTCGTCGAGCCGATCGGCGAACTGCTCGGCGCGGATCGCGTGGTGGCGACCCGGATGGCCGTCGGCGACGACGGCTGCTTCACGGGGGAGGTTGAGTACTACGCGTACGGCCCGACCAAGGCCGAGGCCGTCCGGGAGCTGGCCGCGTCGGAGGGGTACGACCTCGCCCGCTGTTACGCCTACAGCGACTCGGTGACCGATCTGCCGATGCTGGAGTCGGTCGGACATCCGCACGCCGTGAACCCGGACCGGGCCTTGCGCCGCGAAGCCGTGGCGCGGGAGTGGCCGATTCTCGATTTCCACCGGCCCGTGCGGCTCAAGCGGCGCATTCCCGCATTCTCCGTACCGCCGCGTCCGGCGCTCGTTGCCGCCGCGGCACTGGGCGCCGCGGCGGCAACGGCGGGACTCGTCTGGTATGCGAGTCGACGCCGGGCAGCAGTTGCCTGAGCAACCTTTTCACCCGCTTTTGGGCGCAAAAGTAAAGAAGTGAGACGACCCCTTCCCCTTACCGCGCGGCGGTAGTACAAAGGATTCAACGGCCCGCGAGACCAGGGACATCCGAAAGGATCACCTCACACAACGCACATGGCCCCACGGACCGAGCATGAACACCGGGCACCCACGCGACGTCGACCCGTCGATTACGGGCCAGCCGCACCAGGTGACGGGCAAAGTCCCCGGCCTGATGGGCAATATTTCGAGGACGCTTGGTACCCCGATGCTCATGCCAGCGGCGGTACGAAATCTCGTACCGCCGCATCACCGTGAAATGTCGTCAACGACCGCCATGAGGCCCCCGGGCGGGGGCCTTTCCTCTGCCCGCCATGCCGCGCCCACCACTGGCCCCGCCACCCGACCCCGGCACCGCACGCCGTCCGCCACCCGACCCCGCCACCGCACGCCGTCCGCATCGCGCACCCGCGGCCCCGACGAGTTCGGGCCACGGCACGGCAGCCTCCCAGCGAGCCCGACCGCCCTACGCCGCACCGCGCTGGAGCGCCTCGCAGACCGCCATCGACTCGCGTGCGCCCAGCCCGACCGCCCGGCCGCAGTGGGCGATCCACTCGGCCATCCCCTCGGGCGTACCGGAGGCGTAGCCTTGGAGCGCCTTCAGGTAGCCCTCGTGGCCCGGTTCCGCGTGGCCCACCTCGGCGGGGCAGACCGACTTCGGGTCGAGTCCGCTGCCGACCAGGACGACCCGCTCGGCCGCGCGCGCGACCAGGCCGTTGTGCGAGGTGAAGGGACGCAGGGTCATCAGCTCGCCGTGGACGACGGCCGCGATCACCAGCGCGGGCGCGGAACTGCCCGCGACGACCAGGTCGGCCAGCCCCTCCAGACGGGCATGCGCCTCGGCCGCGGTCGGCAACGGCAGGTCCACGAAGGGCTCGTCCACCGGTTCGCCCTCCTGACGGGGGCGTCCCACCAGGTCGGACTGTTCCGCGGCGGCCACCAGGTGGAGGCGGGCCAGCACCCGCAGCGGCGACTGCCGCCAGACGGACAGCAACTGCCCCGCCTCGGCGGTGAGCCGCAGCGCCGCGCCCACCGTGCGGGCCTCGTCGTCGCCGCCGAAGTCGCTTCGCCGGCGCAACTCCTCCAGGGCCCAGTCCGCGCCGGACAGCGCCGCGGAACCCCGGGCTCCGCGCAAGGCCGCCTCGGAGGTGATCTGGTTGCTGCGCCGTCGCATGACCCGGTGACCGTAGACCCGGTCCACGGCCTTGCGTACGGACTCCACGGAATCGGCCACGCCGGGCAGTGCGCCCAGGGCCGCGAGCGGATCGGCGGTCGCGCCTGTCGTACTCATGAGTACGACAGTACGCACCCTGCCGGCCCGCCCCACGAAGGAGTGGTCTTCTTCACGTAGCGGCAGACTCCCGTGACACCCACCGCGACGGCGCCACTACGCTTGGTGAACATGAAAATTGCTTTCGTGGGGAAGGGCGGCAGCGGCAAGACCACGCTGTCCTCCCTGTTCGTCCGCCATCTCGCCGCCACCGGGGCGCCCGTCGTGGCGATCGACGCCGACATCAACCAGCACCTGGGGGCCGCTCTCGGCCTCGACGACCAGCGCGCGGCCGGGCTGCCCGCGATGGGCGAGCACCTGCCGCTGATCAAGGATCACCTGCGCGGCACCAACCCGCGCATCGCCTCCGCCGACAAGATGATCAAGACGACGCCCCCGGGCGAGGGCTCGCGGCTGCTGCGGGTGCGTGAGGACAACCCGGTCTTCGACGCCTGCGCGCGACCGGTGGAACTCGACGACGGCGCCGTTCGTCTGATGGTCACCGGGCGCTTCACTGACGCCGACCTGGGGGTCGCCTGCTACCACTCCAAGACGGGAGCGGTGGAGCTGTGCCTCAACCACCTGGTCGACGGCCGTGACGAGTACGTCGTGGTCGACATGACGGCCGGCTCGGACTCGTTCGCCTCCGGCATGTTCACCCGCTTCGACATGACGTTCCTCGTCGCCGAGCCGACCCGGAAGGGGGTCTCGGTCTACCGCCAGTACAAGGAGTACGCGCGGGACTACGGCGTCGTCCTCCGCGTCGTCGGCAACAAGGTGCAGGGGCCGGACGACCTCGACTTCCTGCGCGAACACGTCGGCGAGGACCTGCTGACGACGGTCGGGCACTCGGACTGGGTGCGCGGCATGGAGAAGGGCCGGCCACCCCGGTTCGGCCTCCTGGAGGACGCCAACCGCCGCGCGCTGGAGACGCTGCACACGGCGGCCGACGCGACGTACGAGCTGCGGGACTGGGAGCGCTACACCCGCCAGATGGTGCACTTCCACCTCAAGAACGCCCAGAGCTGGGGCAACGAGCGCACCGGGACCGACCTGGCCGCGCAGGTCGATCCCGGTTTCGTGCTCGGCGAAGGGGTCGCCGCCCCCGCCTGACCGCCGGCTACTGCCTGACCGCCGGCTACTGCTTGGCCGCCGGTGCCCCGGGCACGCCCTTCGGCGCAGGCGCGGGCGCGGCCGACAGGAAGGACGCCCAGCCCTGCTTCGGCGCCTCGCCGACGTTCAGGGTGCGCAGCTTGTCGAGCGTCTTCGGGTCCTGGGCGTCCAGCCAGTCGGCGAGCTGCCGGAAGGAGACGCAGCGCACCTCCTCCTTGGTGCACACCGACTTGACGACCTCTTCGATGGCGCGCATGTAGGTGCCGCCGTTCCAGGACTCGAAGTGGTTGCCGATGATCAGCGGCGCGCGGTTGCCGTCGTAGGCGCGCTGGAAGCCCTGGAGCAGGCTGTCCCGCATCTGGTCACCCCAGAACTCCCGCTTGGCGGGATCGCCCTGGGTGGCGGTGCCGGACTGGTTGACCATGAAGTTGTAGTCCATGGTGAGTTGCTCGAAGGTGTGCCCGGTGAAGGGCACGAGCTGCATCGACAGGTCCCAGAGCCCTTCCTTCTTCGACGGCCAGACCTGGTTGTTGACACCGCTGCTGTCATAGCGGAAGCCCATCTGGCTCGCCGCCCGCATGAAGTTCTTCTGGCCTTCCAGACACGGGGTGCGGGCGCCGATCAACTCCTTGTCGTAGTCGAAGGGGAGCGGCGCGGCCTCCTTCATGCCGGTGTTGGTCTTCCAGGTCTTCACGAACTGCTTGGCCTGGCTGATCTCGTCCTTCCACTCCTCGACCGACCACTCGCCGACCCCGCCGCCGGCACCGCAGAAGTGGCCGTTGAAGTGGGTGCCGATCTCGTTGCCCTCCTGCCACGCCAGCCTCAGTTGCTTGACGGTGTCGGAGATGCCCTGCTCGTCGTTGAATCCGATGTCGGAGCGGCCCGGGGAGTGCTGGGGCGGCTGGTACTGGTCGCGCTTCTCCTCCGGCAGCATGTACACGCCGCTCAGGAAGTACGTCATCGTGGCCTTGTTGTCCTTGGCGACCTGACGGAAGTGCGAGAACAGCTTCTGGCTGTCCTCGCCCGCCCCGTCCCAGGAGAACACCACGAACTGCGGGGGTTTCTGGCCCGCCTTGAGCCGTTCCGGCCGGGGCAGGTGCGGCTGGGCACCGGTGTACGCGGTGGAGCCGTCGCCGATGAGCCGGACCGCGTTCTTGGGTGCGGGTGCGGCCTTGCCCTTCTCCTTCTGCTGGCTGTCGCCGGCCTGGTCGCCGTCGGTGCCGATCGCGCAACCGGCGAGCGACGCGGCGCAGATCGCGGCGACCACGATCCGTGTGGCGGTCCTGTGGGTGGCGGCCATGTTCCGCCCACCTTCTTCCTTCTCTCGGGCCTACGCCGACGCGGGCGCTTCGGGTGCTGTGCCGGGCGTGCCGTCAGCGCGGCCAAGGTGGCACGGGAGAGAGAAGGAATTAGTACGACAAGCCGATGAAAAGACCGATTCACCCACGTGAGCGGTCTTCTCCTCCTCTTGCACGGAAAGTCTATGCCTTTCCTTTACTCCGAATTACCATTTGTTTACTGAGTGCGATCGCCGCCGGGCTCCCGCCACCGCGGCTCGCAGCCCCCACACCCCGTGCCCCGCTGCCCACGCACCCCCAGGCCACCACTCGGTTCCCGCCCCCTCGGCCGAGCCCGTGACCTGCGCAAACTCCACCCACTACCCGACCGCGTCCAACCAACACGACCGCCCGGCCGACCCCACCCCTCCCCACGGGCCGACCGTCGGCGGGGCAAAGGAGCAGCGCCACCCAGCAGTTACGAGCACTCAGCACCCGACGAAGGGAGAGCCATGCCGGCTCGCGTCCCCGCCCATGCCCGTTCGGCCCGGACGGAGCAGTTCCATCCGGCCCACAGTCCACCGTCCGGCCCACCGCGGCGCTTCCACCTGGCCGGTGCCGATCTCTCTGCCTCGGTGGCGGTCTTCCTGATCGCACTGCCGCTGTCCCTGGGCATCGCCCTCGCCACCGGGGCTCCCCTCCAGGCCGGCCTCGTGGCCGCCGCGGTGGGAGGGATCGTCGCGGGACGGCTCGGCGGCAGCCCGCTCCAGGTCAGCGGCCCCGCCGCCGGACTGACCGTGGTCACCGCCGACCTCATCCAGCGCTACGGATGGCGCACGACCTGCGCCATCACCGTCCTCGCCGGTCTCGTCCAGCTCGCCCTGGGCTGCCTGCGCGTGGCCCGCGGCGCCCTCGCCGTCAGCCCCGCCATCGTGCACGGCATACTCGCCGGCATCGGCGTCACCATCGCCGTCGCCCAGATACACATCGTGCTCGGCGGCACCCCGCAGAGTTCGGTACCGGACAACCTGCGTGCGCTGCCCGCCCAGTTGGCGCATCCCCAGCCGGCCGACCTGGCGGCCGGCGCGCTCACCCTGACCCTGCTCCTGCTCTGGCCGCGTCTTCCCGGGCGGGCCGGCCGGCTCCTGGGGAGAGTCCCCGCCGCCCTGATCGCCGTCACCGGGGCCACCGCCGTCGCCCTGCTCACCGGGCTCCGGCTGCCCAGGGTCGACCTGCCGTCCTGGAGCAGCCACGCGCTGGCCTCCCTGCCCGAGGGCCCGGTGCTCGGCCTCGCCGCCGCCGTACTCACCACCACGCTGGTGTGCAGCGTGCAGTCCCTGCTCGGCGCGGTCGCCGTCGACAAGCTCGTCGCCGCACGGCCGGGGTCGGCCGGGCGGGCCGGGCGGTCCGACCTCGACCGGGAACTGCTCGGCCAGGGCGCCGCCAACATCGCCTCGGGGGCACTCGGTGGACTGCCCGTCGCCGGGGTGGCCGTACGCAGTTCCGCGAACATCGCCGCGGGGGCCGTCAGCCGGAACTCCGCGGTGCTGCACGGCGTTCTCATAGTGATCGCCGCCCTGTTGCTGGTGCCCGTTCTCCAACTGATCCCGCTGGCCTCGCTCGCCGCGCTGGTCATGGCCGTCGGCCTCAAGATGGTCTCCCTGAACCACGTGCGCACGGTGACCCGCCACCGTGAGATCGCGGTCTACGCCGTCACCACCGGCGGCGTCGTCTTCCTCGGCGTCCTGGAGGGCGTGGCACTCGGCATCGCCGTGGCCGTGGCCGTCGCGCTGCACCGCCTGACCCGCACCCGCATCACCCACGACGAACGGGAAGGAGTCCATCACGTCCGTGTCCGCGGCCCGTTGACGTTCCTCGCCGTGCCCCGGCTCAGCCGGGTCCTGCACCAGATCCCTCACGAGGCCGGTGCGGTCGTGGAGTTGGGCGGTTCGTTCATCGACCACGCGGCACACGAGGCACTCCAGGACTGGCGGCGGACGCACACCGCGCGCGGCGGCCGGGCCGAGATCCTGGGCCGCCCACCAGGCACCCGCACCGGCCAACGCCCCGAGTCCGACGGGGACGGCGACCGGTCGGCGCCCTCCGACGGGAGTGGCACCGCCGCCGGCCGCCCCACCGCCCGCGTGCCCACGAGACCCGGGGCGATACGCCCGGCCGCGGGCACAGAAGCCGCTCCGCCCGATACCGGCACGCCAGGACGGCGGACACCAGGACGCCGGAGAGCCGGCCCGGCCCACCTACTCCTGATCTGCGCCGACGCGCGCGAGGCCATCCCGGTGACCAGCGCCGCCGGCCCCGACGAGGTCTTCGTGGTGTGCAACGTGGGCAACCTCGTGCCACCGCCCGGCGAGGAGAGCGGGGACGACTCGGTGGCCGCCGCGATCGAGTACGCGGTCGACGTGCTCAGGGTGCGGTCCATCACCGTGTGCGGACACGGGAGGTGCGGGGCGATGGGCGCCCTGCTCCGTACGTCACCCTCGGGTGCGCGGACGCCGCTCAGGCGGTGGCTGCGGTACGGGCGGCCGAGCCTGGACCTCGCGGCGGACACCGAGGCGTCCTGGGCCCGGCTGCCCGGCGGCGGACCCGTGGACGCGATCGAGCGCCTCGCCCTGGCCAACGTGGTCCAGCAGGTCGAGCACCTGCGGGCCCACGAGGCGGTGTCCCGTGCCGTGCGGGAGGGACGCCTGGAACTGCGCGGCCGGTACGCCGCGCCGGACGGGACGGGGGCGTACTCGTTCCGCGGGACCCAGCGCGCCCACGGGACGCCCCCACAGTGGGCCGTCGAGCCCGGCGATCCTGTCCGGAGCGCCATCGAGCCCTCCCAGGAGCCCGAGGACCCCGTCCGAAAGGCTGAGGAACCTGCCCCGGAGCCCGGCCCCTCCACCTGACCGGCAGGTGGCCGTCCAGCCCGCACCGGGCCCGCCGGGACCCACCCACCCCCACACCACCGGCGCCCCAAATCCGGCGCCGGTCATCCCGGCCCCCGTACCCGGCCCCCGACACCTGGCACCCCGCACCCCGCACCCCGCACCCTGCGGCACCCGGCACCCGGCACCCGGCGCCCCAGCTTGGGTCGGCTGCCCCGCGGCGGGGGTTCCCGGCCGCGGAGTGTGAGAGGCGTTACAAAGGGTGAACTCCGTACGGTCCGCGTCCGTGGGTACGAATGACCGCCGGTCACGGCAGCAGTCGACCAGCGTCCGAGTGGCCCCCAGGGCCTCAGAAAGGTCTACACCAATTGATCATCGCCCCTTGTCAGCGGCCCCCGGGTCTGATGAGCTGTGGCCTGGGACACAACGGACACCCCGAGAAAGGGAGATGTCGTGAGCAATGACAGCTTGGCCAACCTTCTCAAGGAGGAGCGACGTTTCGCGCCGCCCGCTGACCTGGCCGCCCACGCCAACGTCACCGCGGAGGCGTACGAACAGGCCAAGGCTGACAGGCTCGGCTTCTGGGCCGAGCAGGCACGCCGACTGACCTGGGCGAAGGAGCCGACCGAGACTCTCGACTGGTCCAACCCGCCGTTCGCCAAGTGGTTCAAGGACGGCACGCTGAACGTCGCCTACAACTGTGTGGACCGCCATGTGGAGGCCGGGCACGGCGACCGCGTCGCCATCCACTTCGAGGGCGAGCCCGGCGACAGCCGCGCCATCACCTACGCCGAGCTGAAGGACGAGGTCTCCCGGGCGGCCAACGCCCTGCTGGAGCTGGGTGTGCGGAAGGGCGACCGGGTCGCCGTCTACATGCCGATGATCCCCGAGACGGCGATCGCCATGCTGGCCTGCGCCCGGATCGGCGCCGCCCACTCGGTCGTCTTCGGCGGTTTCTCCTCGGACGCGCTCGCGACCCGTATCCAGGACGCCGACGCCCGCGTCGTCATCACCGCCGACGGCGGCTACCGGCGCGGCAAGCCGTCCGCGCTCAAGCCGGCCGTCGACGAGGCGGTCGAGCGCGCCGGGATCGTCGAGCACGTGCTCGTGGTCCGCCGCACCGGCCAGGACGTCGCGTGGAGCGACTCCCGCGACCTGTGGTGGCACGACGTGGTCGGCCGGCAGTCGGCGGAGCACGCACCGGAGGCGTTCGAGGCGGAGCACCCGCTGTTCGTGCTGTACACCTCGGGCACGACCGGCAAGCCCAAGGGCATCCTTCACACCTCCGGCGGCTATCTCACACAGGTGGCCTACACCCACTCGGCCGTCTTCGACCTCAAGCCGGAGAGCGACGTCTTCTGGTGCACCGCCGACGTCGGCTGGGTCACCGGGCACTCGTACATCGTCTACGGCCCGCTCGCCAACGGAGCGACGCAGGTCATGTACGAGGGCACCCCGGACACGCCGCACCAGGGCCGGTTCTGGGAGATCGTGCAGAAGTACGGCGTGACGATCCTGTACACGGCGCCGACCGCGATCCGGACGTTCATGAAGTGGGGCGACGAGATCCCCGCCAAGTTCGACCTGTCGTCCCTGCGGGTCCTCGGCTCGGTCGGCGAACCGATCAACCCCGAGGCGTGGATCTGGTACCGCAGGACCATCGGCGCGGACCGCACGCCGGTCGTCGACACCTGGTGGCAGACCGAGACCGGCGCCATGATGGTCTCCCCGCTGCCCGGCGTGACCGAGGCCAAGCCGGGCTCCGCCCAGCGCGCGCTGCCCGGCATCGAGGCCACCGTCGTCGACGACGAGGGCAACGAGGTGCCGAACGGCGGTGGCGGCTACCTGGTCATCACCGAGCCGTGGCCGTCGATGCTGCGCACCATCTGGGGCGACGACCAGAGGTTCATCGACACGTACTGGTCGCGTTTCGAGGGCAAGTACTTCGCGGGCGACGGTGCCAAGAAGGACGACGACGGCGACATCTGGCTGCTGGGCCGGGTCGACGACGTGATGCTGGTCTCCGGCCACAACATCTCCACCACCGAGGTCGAGTCGGCGCTGGTGTCCCACCCGTCGGTCGCCGAGGCGGCCGTGGTCGGCGCGGCGGACGAGACCACCGGCCAGGCCATCGTGGCCTTCGTGATCCTGCGCGGCACCGCCTCGGAGTCCGACGACCTCGTCGCGGAGCTGCGCAACCACGTGGGCGCGACGCTCGGCCCGATCGCCAAGCCCAAGCGAATCCTGCCGGTGGCCGAGCTGCCGAAGACCCGCTCGGGCAAGATCATGCGGCGCCTGCTGCGCGACGTGGCGGAGAACCGGCAGCTCGGGGACGTGACGACGCTGACCGACTCCACCGTCATGGACTTCATCCAGGCGAAGCTGCCGTCCTCGTCGAGCGACGACTGACCCGGCCGGTCCCACCGGCCCACCGGCCCACCGGCCCCACCGCTCCAGCCAGCCCGGCCGGTCCGGTTCAGCCAGTCCGGCCCCACCGGCCCCACCGGTCCAGCCAGCCCGGTCGATCCGGTTCATCCGATCCATCCAGCCGCCCCGGTCCATCCGACCGGGGCGGCCGGCACCGTCCGTCCGCCCCGGTGCCTCCGTCCGGGCTCCGTACCGTCGGCCCCGGCTCCTGCCCCTGAGAATTCCGTGCCGGCGGACGGTTTCCGCCCCTGAACCCCTGCTGTCGGCCGGTGTCTCTTCGCGGGGACCGCGTGCCGCGCGCTCGCGTTCTGTAAGCTGAGAGACGCGTAAGCGATACGGCAAGATCAACAACACAGTTCCTCATGGTGCGCCGGGAAGTCTGGTCGGCACGTGTTCCGTGCTGCCCACCGACCGGAGGTTCTTCCCCGTGACCGCGCCCCGCACCCCCCGCAAGGCCCTCGGACGTCTGTCCCTCCCGGAGCGGACCTACGTCACCGACGCCCTGCGCACCGAGACCGTCGGGGGCGTCCTCCTCCTCGTCGCCGCGGTCGCCGCGCTGGTCTGGGCCAACGTACCGGCGCTGCGGTCGAGCTACGCGAGCGTCAGCGACTTCCACCTGGGCCCCTCCGCCCTCGGCCTGGACCTGTCGGTCGCGCACTGGGCCGCCGACGGTCTGCTCGCGGTCTTCTTCTTCGTGGCCGGCATCGAGCTCAAACGGGAACTCGTCGCCGGCGACCTCAAGGACCCGAAGGCCGCCGCACTGCCGGTGGTCGCCGCACTGTGCGGCATGGCGGTGCCGGCGCTCGTCTACACGGTCACCAGCGCGGCGGGCGGCGGTTCGCTCGCGGGGTGGGCGGTGCCCACCGCGACGGACATCGCGTTCGCGCTCGCGGTGCTCGCCGTCATCGGCACCTCCCTGCCGAGCGCGCTGCGCGCCTTCCTGCTGACGCTCGCCGTGGTCGACGACCTCTTCGCCATCCTGATCATCGCCGTCTTCTTCACCGACACGCTGAACTTCGCCGCGCTCGGCGGCGCCGTCGCCGGGCTCGTCGTCTTCTGGCTGCTGCTCCGCAAGGGCGTCCGCGGCTGGTACGTATACGTCCCTCTCGGCCTCGCCATCTGGGGGCTGATGTACAACAGCGGCATCCACGCCACCATCGCGGGCGTGGCGATGGGCCTGATGCTGCGCTGCCACACCCGTGAGGGTGAGTCGCGGTCTCCCGGCGAGCGCATCGAGCACCTCGTGCGTCCCCTGTCGGCGGGGCTGGCCGTCCCGCTCTTCGCCCTCTTCAGCGCGGGCGTGGCCTTCTCCGGCAGTGCGATCGCCGACGTGTTCACCCGTCCGGAGACCCTCGGTGTCGTGCTCGGGCTCGTGGTCGGCAAGACGCTGGGCATCTTCGGTGGTACGTGGCTGACGGCGCGTTTCACGCGGGCCTCGCTCAGCGAGGACCTCGCGTGGGCCGACGTGTTCGCGGTGGCGACCCTGGCCGGCATCGGGTTCACCGTCTCCCTGCTCATCGGCGAGCTGGCCTTCACCGACGACCCCGCGATGACCGACGGCGTCAAGGCGGCCGTCCTGACCGGCTCCCTGATCGCGACGGCCGTGGCCACGGTGCTGCTGAAGATGCGGAACGCCAAGTACCGCCGGATGACGGAGGAAGAGAACCGCGACGACGACCTCAGTGGCGTCCCGGACGTCTACGAGGAGGACGACCCGGCGTACCACCTGAGGATGGCCGTCATCCACGAGCGGAAGGCCGCCGAGCACCGCCGACTCGCCCGGGAGAAGGCCGACGGGCGGCACGGGCTTGCCGAAGTGACGGGCGGGGCAGGCGAGGAGGGCGACGGTCCGGCATGATCTGACGAGACGGTACAAAAGACGGGACCGTACGCAGTCAGGCAGAAGACGACAGGCAACGGACTCGTACGCACATCAGCCAGTAGGAAGAGGGAGACCGCGATGAGCGCACCCGACGGCGGCCCGGTCGGCACCGAACGCAGCATCGGCCATCTGTTCGCCTCGGCGACCACCGAGATGTCCGCGCTGGTGCACGACGAGATCGCCCTGGCCAAGGCGCAGCTCAAGCAGGACGTCAAACGGGCCGTCACCGGCGGCGGGGCCCTCTCGGTCGCGGCCGTGCTCCTGCTCTTCTCGCTGCCGATGCTGAACTTCGCGCTGGCCTACGGCATCCGGACGTGGACCGGCTGGAACCTCGCGCTCTGCTTCCTGCTCTCCTTCGCGGCGAACGCGCTGGTCGCCCTGGTCCTGGCGCTGATCGGCCTGGTCTTCGCCAAGAAGGCGAAGAAGGGCCGCGGCCCGCAGAAGGTCGCCTCCTCGGTGAAGCAGTCGGCGGGGGTCCTCCAGCACGCCAAGCCGCACCCGCGTCCGGAACTGCCCCAGGACCGCGCCCCCGAGGCCATCGAGGCTGTGGCACGCTCGTCCTCATGACGGACCCCGCCACTCCTTCGGCCCAACCCGCCTCGGTCGTACGCCAGGGCGTCCCCGGCGGACGCGAGGTGACCCACCGGGACGTCGCCGCCAACGGCGCCCGCTTCCACATCGCCGAGCTGGGCGAGGGGCCGCTGGTGCTGCTGCTGCACGGCTTCCCGCAGTTCTGGTGGACCTGGCGACACCAGTTGACGGCGCTCGCCGACGCCGGATTCCGCGCGGTCGCCATGGACCTGCGCGGCGTCGGCGGCAGTGACCGCACCCCGCGCGGCTACGACCCCGCGGGACTCGCCCTCGACATCACCGGCGTGATCCGCTCCCTCGGCGAGCCGGACGCCGCGCTGGTCGGCCACGACCTGGGCGCCTACCTGGCCTGGACGGCCGCGGCGATGCGGCCCAAGCTGGTGCGCCGGCTGGCGGTGTCGTCGATGCCGCACCCCCGGCGCTGGCGTTCCGCGATGCTCGGCGACCTGCGGCAGACCCGGGCGGGTTCCTTCGTCTGGGGCTTCCAGCGCCCCTGGGTACCGGAGCGCCAACTGACCGCGGACGACGGCGCGCTGGTCGGCCGTCTGATCCGGGAGTGGTCCGGGCCCAAGCCGGTGGACGACGAGGCGGTGGAGGTCTACCGCCGGGCCATGTGCATCCCCTCGACGGCGCACTGCTCGATCGAGCCGTACCGCTGGATGGTGCGCTCGCTGGCCCGGCCCGACGGCGTCCAGTTCTACCGGCGGATGAAGCGGCCGGTGCGGGTGCCCACCCTGCACCTGCACGGTTCGCTGGACCCGGTGATGCGCACGGGCAGCGCGGCGGGATCGGGACGGTACGTCGAAGCGCCGTACCGCTGGCGGCTGTTCGACGGGCTCGGACACTTCCCGCACGAGGAGGCCCCGGTCCTTTTCTCCACAGAACTGATCAATTGGCTGAAAGATCCCGAGCCCGATCGGTGACCGGACGGACGCTCCCGGTGTCCGACCGCGGAACACTCGTCGTATGAACGGCCACTTGCCGCACGCATAGGCCAATTGGGGACCCGGGAAACGGTTATGGACCTTGGGGCGGGGGCACACGTCCGGGTATGGGCTGGACGCACGACTACAACGACGTAGCACGCGACGGCCGCTCCACGAGCGGCGTGAACCCCCATCCGCGAGGCGGCACGACCGCGCGATGGGCGAACGCGGACGATCCCCGGGTGGGCATTCCGCGCATCCTGCGCCGCCGGGCCCGCTGGGTCTCCGTACGGCTCCGCCATCCCCGGGGCTGAGCCCCGCACAGGCCGGGGCGTCTGACTCCCACTCCCGCACGCCGCACCCCTAGAGAGCGCAGCTATCGCTGTCCACCTGCTGGTTGGCGGTGCGGCCCTTCTCGATGTCCTCGCGGATCTCGTCCACGGTGAGCGCGTAGCCGGTGTCGGGGTCGTCCAGGGACTTGGCGAAGACCACGCCGTACACCTCGCCCTGGGGCGTGAGCAGGGGGCCGCCGGAGTTGCCCTGACGGACGGTCGCGTACAGGGAGTACACGTCGCGGCGGACGGTGTCGCGGCGGTAGATGTCCGGGCCGTTGGCCGTGATCCGGCCGCGGACGCGGGCGGCGCGGACGTCGTACGCCCCGTTCTCCGGGAAGCCGGCGACGATGGCGCTCGTCCCGCTGCTCGCGTCCTGGTCGGCGAAGCGCAGCACGGGCGCCTTCATCTCGGGCACGTCGAGGACGGCGATGTCGCGCCGCCAGTCGTAGAGGACGACGGTGGCGTCGTACTTCCGGCCCTCGCCGCCTATCTGGACGGTGGGTTCGTCGACGCCGCCCACGACGTGGGCGTTGGTCATCACCCGGCGGTCGGCGAAGACGAAGCCGGTGCCCTCCAGGACCTTGCCGCAGCCGGGGGCGGTGCCCATCACCTTGACGATGGAGCGCTGGGCCCGGGTGGCGACCGCGCTGTTGGCGAGGGCCGGGTCGGGCGGCTGCACGCTGGTGATGGGCTCGTTGGAGAACGGGCTGAAGACCTGCGGGAAGCCGTTCTGCGCGAGGATCGAGGAGAAGTCGGCGAACCAGGTGTCGGCCTGGGCGGGCAGCGCCCGTGACACGCCGAGCAGCACCTTGGAGCTGCGGACCTCCTTGCCGAGCGTGGGCAGGGTGGTGCCGGCCAGGGCGGAGCCGATCAGCCAGGCGACCAGCAGCATCGCCACGACGTTGACCAGGGCGCCGCCGGTGGCGTCCAGGGCGCGGGCCGGGGACCAGGTGATGTAGCGGCGCAGCTTGTTGCCGAGGTGGGTGGTGAGGGCCTGGCCGACGGAGGCGCAGACGATCACGACGACGACCGCGACGACGGCGGCGACCGTGCTCACCTCGGCGTTGTCCGTCAGCGCGTCCCACAGGACCGGCAGCAGGTAGACGGCGACGAGACCGCCGCCGAGGAAGCCGGTGACGGACAGGATGCCGACGACGAAGCCCTGTCGGTAGCCGACGACGGCGAACCAGACGGCAGCGAGCAGCAGCAGGATGTCCAGCACGTTCACTAGTGGGGGCCCTCGCCTCGTCCTCTTCCGCTCACGTCGGACCGGCCGGGCGTCGGACCGCCGCGGCGGCAACAGGACACGGCGTCCCCCGGAACGACACAGTACGCGGGCCAGCCTGTCATGAGCGCCGGTCCAGCGGGACCTGCTTCTCCCGGTCCCAGGGCCGCTCCCAGCCCGCGAAGTGCAGCAACCGGTCGATGATCCCCGCCGTGAAACCCCAGACCAGGGCCGATTCGACCAGGAATGCCGGGCCTCGGTGGCCGCTCGGGTGGGAGGCGGTGACGCGGTTGGCCGGGTCCGTGAGATCCGCCACCGGCACGGTGAAGACGCGGGCGGTCTCGCGGGGGTCGACCACGCCGACCGGGCTCGGCTCGCGCCACCAGGCCAGCACCGGCGTGACGACGAAGCCGCTGACCGGGATGTACAGCTTGGGCAGGGCGCCGAAGAGCTGGACGCCGGACGGGTCGAGCCCGGTCTCCTCCTCGGCCTCGCGCAGCGCGGCCCGCAGCGGGCCCTCGCCCTGCGGATCGCCGTCCTCCGGATCGAGGGCGCCGCCGGGGAAGGCGGGCTGTCCGGCGTGCGAACGCAGGGTGCCGGCCCGCTCCATGAGCAGCAGCTCGGGCCCGCGACCGCGTCCGCCCTCGCCGCGGGGCGTGCCCTCGCCGAAGAGGACCAGAACGGCGGACTGCCGCCCCTCCCCGTTCTCCGGGGGGAGGAAGCGGCTGAGCTGCCCCGGCCGCACCGTCCGCCCGGCCCGCGCCACCGGCTCCAGCCAGCCGGGCAGGCCCGACTCGCTCAGTCTCACGTCGCGGATCTCGCCCGCCCTCGTCATCGCCGCCTCCCCCGTCCTGCACCGTCCAACGCCCGACGCCCCCGCGTTCGTTCCGTCATCCGGCCCCCAGCGGGGGTGCGGGGATGCCGCCCGCCTCCAGGTAGGCCCGCGGCGGGTTGAGGCGCTGGCCGGGATAGCCGCCCTTCTCGTACTTGAGCAGCTTCCTCGCCTTCTCGGGGTCGGTCTCGCCCTCCCCGTAGGCGGGGCAGAGCGGGGCGACGGGGCAGGCGCCGCAGGCCGGTTTGCGGGCGTGGCAGATGCGGCGGCCGTGCCAGATGACGTGGTGGGAGAGGTCGGTCCACGCGGTCTTGGGGAAGAGCGAGCCGACGGCCGCCTCGATCTTGTCCGGGTCGGTCTCGTCGGTCCACCGCCAGCGGCGCACCAGGCGCTGGAAGTGCGTGTCCACGGTGATGCCGGGGCGGCCGAAGGCGTTGCCGAGCACCACGAAGGCGGTCTTGCGGCCGACGCCGGGCAGCTTCACCAGGTCCTCCAGGCGCCCGGGGACCTCGCCGCCGAACTCCTCCGTGAGGACCTTGGACAGCCCTATCACGGACCGCGTCTTCGCCCGGAAGAACCCGCAGGGCCGCAGGATCTCCTCGACCTCCTCCGGGTTGGCGGCGGCCAGTTCCTCGGGGGTGGGGTACTTGCCGAAGAGGCCCGGGGTGGTCTGGTTGACGCGCAGGTCCGTGGTCTGCGCGGACAGCACCGTGGCCACCAGCAACTGGAAGGGGTTCTCGAAGTCCAGCTCCGGGTGGGCGTACGGGTAGACCTCGGCCAGTTCGCGGTCGATGCGGCGGGCTCGGCGGACCAGGGCGGTACGCGACTCGCCGCCGGGAGGCGCCGGGGCGAGGGTCCTGGCGGGGGCGGCGCCCTTCACGGCGGCGGCCCTGCCGGGCACGACGGCGGGCGTCCTGGCGGGGGCGAGGCGCTTGGCGGGGGGCTTCCCGGCGGACGTCTTCTTCTGTGCGGGGGCCTTCTTGGCGGGGGCCTTCTTGGCGGCGGGCTTCTTGGCCGGCGCCTTGGCGGCGGCTTTCGCGGCGGCCTTCTCGGCGGGCGCCTTCGCGGCGGGCTTCCGGGCGGCGGCGCGCTTCCCACCGCCGGCCGTCTCCGTGGGGGTCGTCTCCGCGCCCGCCTCGGCGGCGGGTTTTCTCTCGTCCGGGCTCGTCATCGCGTCCGGGTCCTTCCGGGGTCCGCGGCCGTCCGCGCGGGGCTCTTCCGCGGGGCCGTCTTCCTGGCGGGGGGCGTCTTCCTTCCGGCGGGTCCGGCCGGGCCGCGGGCGGGGCCCTGCGCTGCCGGCGCCCGCTCGGCGGACACCGCCCCTTTTGCCGCTTTCGCCGTTTCTTTACCGCCATCGGGGCCTTGTTCGCCCACGGCGGAATCCCGACGTGCAACCACCCGCGCAGCTCCCTATGCCTGTGCTCTCACCGGCGATTTGGACACCCGGCCAGCCTACGGCCCGGCACCGTCATCCGCCCCGGACCTCGAAGATCGGCGCCCAATTGGACCCCTGCCGCGTACCCCAGCACATCAGTGCGGCATCCTTGTGACAGATCACACTGTTTGGACTGTCCGGCAAAATGGGCACCACGGTCCCCTGGTAGACGGGGGAGCACGATCCCCTGAGCAGGTCGACAAGGAGAGAACTCGTGGACGACGTTCTGCGGCGCAACCCGCTCTTCGCGGCGCTCGACGACGAGCAATCCGCGGAGCTCCGCGCCTCCATGAGCGAGGTCACGCTCGCTCGCGGCGACTCGCTGTTCCATGAGGGCGACCCCGGAGACCGCCTGTACGTGGTCACGGAGGGCAAGGTCAAGCTGCACCGCACCTCCCCCGACGGCCGCGAGAACATGCTGGCCGTCGTCGGTCCCGGCGAGCTGATCGGCGAGCTGTCGCTGTTCGACCCGGGCCCGCGGACGGCGACCGCCACCGCGCTGACCGAGGTCAAGCTGCTCGGTCTCGGCCACGGCGACCTCCAGCCCTGGCTGAACGTGCGCCCCGAGGTGGCCACGGCCCTGCTGCGCGCCGTCGCCCGGCGCCTGCGCAAGACCAACGACGCCATGTCCGACCTGGTCTTCTCGGACGTCCCCGGGCGGGTCGCCCGCGCGCTGCTGGACCTCTCCCGGCGCTTCGGCGTGCAGTCCGAGGAGGGCATCCACGTCGTGCACGACCTGACGCAGGAGGAGCTGGCCCAGTTGGTCGGCGCCTCCCGCGAGACGGTCAACAAGGCCCTGGCCGACTTCGCCCAGCGCGGCTGGCTGCGGCTGGAGGCCCGCGCGGTGATCCTGCTCGACGTGGAGCGGCTGGCCAAGCGCTCCCGCTGACCCACCCCGGCACGAGCACGGGAGGGGCCTGGATCACCCCGGCACGAGCACGGGAAGGGTCCTGAACCCCCCTCGGCACGAGCACGGGAGGGGCCCTGGGCCAACCCCCGGCACGAGCAGGGGAAGGGTCCTGGACCACCCCCGGCACGAGCAGGGGAAGGGCCCTGGGCCCACCCCCGGCACGAGCAGGGGAAGGGTCCTGGACCACCCCGGCACGAGCACGGGAACGGTCCTAGATCACCCCCGGCAAGAGCACGGGACGGTCCTAGATCACCCCCGGCAAGAGCACGGGACGGTCCTAGATCAGCCCGTGCTCGCCGAGGTACTCCAGTTGGGCCCGTACCGACAGCTCGGCGGCGGGCCACAGCGAGCGGTCGACGTCCGCGTAGACGCGGGCGACGATCTCCGACGGCGTGCGGTGGCCGTCCTCGACGGCCGTCTCCACCTGGGCGAGCCGGTGCGCCCGGTGGGCGAGGTAGAACTCCACGGCGCCCTGGGCGTCCTCCAGGACGGGCCCGTGCCCCGGCAGCACCGTGTGCACGCCGTCGTCGGCGGTGAGCGACCTGAGCCGTCGCAGCGAGTCCAGGTAGTCGCCCAGACGCCCGTCCGGATGCTCCACGACCGTCGTACCGCGCCCCAGGATGGTGTCGCCCGTCAGCACGGCCCGGTCGGCCGGCAGGTGGAAGCACAGGGAGTCGGCCGTGTGCCCGGGGGTCGGGACGACCACCAGTTCCAGGCCGCCGGTGGTGATGACGTCCCCCGCGGCCAGCCCCTCGTCGCCCAGGCGCAGCGCCGGGTCCAGGGCGCGCACCTTGGTGCCGGTCAGCTCGGCGAACCGCGCGGCGCCCTCGGCGTGGTCCGGGTGCCCGTGGGTCAGCAGGGTCAGCGCGACACGCCGGCCCGCCTGCTCCGCGGTCTCCACGACACGCCGTAGGTGTGCCTCGTCCAGGGGGCCCGGGTCGACGACGACGGCAAGGTCGGAGCCGGGTTCGGCGAGAAGCCAGGTGTTCGTCCCGTCCAGCGTCATGGGGGACGGGTTGGGCGCGAGGACGTTCACCGCGCGCGGGGTGGCCGCTCCGGAACGAACGACGCCCCGGGGCCGGCCGGGCAGGGAGGCCGCGTCGGTCATCGGGCCGCTCCCCCGGTCGCTCCGCCCGATGTCCCGGTGCCGTCCGGCGGCATCCCGGTGGCGACGTACTTGGTGAACTCCTCGTGGCCCGGCCACGAGAGCACGATCTCGTCGCCGTCCAGCCGGGCCCGCGCCAGGACGGGCTCCAGATCCTGTTCCGGCGCCGCCGCGAGCGCCTCGGCGGCGGTGGGGTGCGCCGACAGCGAGCGCAGGGTGGCGACGGTCGGCGGCATCATCAGCAGATCGCCCCGGTCGTACCCGGCCACCGCCTCGTCGGGCGTGATCCACACCGTGCGGTCGGCCTCGGTGGAGGCGTTGCGCGTGCGCTGGCCCTCGGGGAGGGCGGCCACGAAGAACCAGGTGTCGTAGCGCCGGGCCTCGAACTCCGGCGTGATCCAGCGGGCCCAGGCGCCCAGCAGGTCGGAGCGCAGGACGAGGCCCCGGCGGTCCAGGAACTCCGCGAAGGACAGGTCACGGGCGACCAGGGCGGCCCGCTCGGCCTCCCAGTCCGCGCCCGTGGTGTCGCGGACGACCGTGTCGGGGCCCGGCCCGGCGAGCAGGACGCCGCTCTCCTCGTACGTCTCCCGTACGGCGGCGCAGACGATCGCCTGGGCGGTGTTCTCGTCGACGCCGAGCCGACGCGCCCACCACGCGCGCGTGGGGCCCGCCCAGCCGACGGCCCGGTCGTCGTCGCGGGGGTCGACCCCGCCGCCGGGGTAGGCGTACGCGCCCCCGGCGAAGGCCATGGAGGTGCGGCGGCGCAGCATGTGGACGACCGTCCCGGTGCCGGTGTCCTTCAGGAGCATGACGGTGGCCGCGCGCCTCGCGTCGACCGGCGTCAGCGTGCCGGCCGTGAGCGCGCGGATGCGGTCGGGCCACTCCGGGGGGTACCACTGACCATTCGCCATGGCCGGAGGCTATCCGCTGGCGGGCGGATGTTCGAGTGGTCCCCGGGGCGGGAGCGGACTCCCGCCCCGGACACCGTACGAGCACGGGGGCGGCGTCCGTGCGCAGCCATACGTGGCCCGCCCGGCTCGCGGGTCCCGGCCCGGCCGGACGCCCGCCCCGTACGGGTCGTACGGGCCGTGCGCGATCGGCGCGGAGCCCCTACGCGTCGGTCAGCTCGACCTGGATCTCGACCTCCACCGGCGCGTCCAGCGGCAGCACCGCCACGCCGACGGCGCTGCGGGCGTGCACGCCCTTGTCGCCGAGGGCCTGGGCGAGGAGTTCGCTGGCCCCGTTGATCACGGAGGGCTGGCCGGTGAAGTCGGGCGCGGAGGCGACGAAACCGACCACCTTCACGACACGCGCGATGCGGTCGAGGTCACCGGCGACGGACTTCACGGCGGCCAGGGCGTTCAGCGCGCAGACGCGGGCCAGGTCCTTGGCCTCCTCCGGGGTGATCTCGGCGCCCACCTTGCCGGTGACGGGCAGCGTGCCGTCCACCATGGGGAGCTGGCCGGAGGTGAAGACGTAGGAGCCGGACCGCACGGCGGGCTGGTAGGCGGCCAGCGGCGGGACGACCGCGGGAAGGGTCAGACCCAGTTCGGCGAGCTTCTCCTCGACGGCGCTCATGCCTGCTTCTCCCGCTTCAGGTAGGCCACGAGCTGCTCGGGGTTGGGCCCGGGAACGACCTGGACGAGCTCCCAGCCGTCCTCGCCCCAGGTGTCCAGAATCTGCTTCGTGGCATGGACGAGCAGCGGCACGGTTGAGTATTCCCACTTGGTCATGTGGCCGACTCTAGCCGTTGCGGGCGGGGCCTCAGGCGGCCGACCGGGGCCACGTTGTCCACAGCCTCCCGCGTGAGCGGCGCGCGAACTGGTTACGCTCGAATACGTGAGCAGGCTCCAGGTCGTCAGCGGCAAGGGCGGTACCGGCAAGACCACGGTGGCCGCGGCCCTCGCGTTGGCCCTGGCCACCGAGGGGAAGCGCGCGCTTCTCGTCGAGGTCGAGGGCCGCCAGGGCATCGCGCAGCTCTTCGAGACGGAGGCGCTGCCTTATGAGGAGCGGAAGATCGCCGTCGCTCCCGGGGGCGGGGAGGTGTACGCCCTCGCCATCGACCCCGAGCGGGCCCTGCTGGACTACCTCCAGATGTTCTACAAGCTCGGCAGCGCCGGACGGGCCCTGAAGAAGCTCGGCGCGATCGACTTCGCCACCACCATCGCCCCCGGGCTGCGGGACGTCCTGCTGACCGGCAAGGCGTGCGAGGCGGTGCGCCGCAAGGACCGCGACGGACGGTTCGTCTACGACCACGTGGTCATGGACGCCCCGCCCACCGGCCGCGTCACCCGCTTCCTCAACGTCAACGACGAGGTGGCCGGCCTCGCCAAGGTCGGTCCGATACACCATCAGGCGCAGTCCGTGATGCGGGTGCTGAAGTCGCCGCAGACCGCCGTGCACCTGGTGACGCTGTTGGAGGAGATGCCGGTCCAGGAGACCGCCGACGGCATCGCCGAGCTGCGCGCGGCCCGCCTCCCGGTGGGCCGGGTCGTGGTCAACATGGTCCGGCCCGAGATCCTCGACGGGGACGGCCTGGAGCTGGTGCGGAGCACGCCCCGCTCGGCCATCGCACGGTCCCTGTCCGGGGCCGGGCTCGGCGGGGCCCGGCGCGGCGGACACGCCGAGCGGCTGGTGGACCCGCTGCTGGAGCAGGCGGAGGAGTACGCCGAGCGGTACGCGCTGGAGCAGGAGCAGCGGGCGGCGCTGGGCGAGCTGGGCCTGCCGCTGCACGAGCTGCCGCTGTTCGCCGAGGGGATGGACCTGGCGGGGCTGTACGAGCTGGCCGCCGAGTTGCGGAAGCAGGGGATCGCATGAGCCAGGACCCGGCCCGCGCCGAGGCCCGTACCGAGAAGACCGACGCGAGCCCCGGGGAGGCGGGCGCCCCGGGGAGATCCGGCACCGGGTCCGCAGCGCGGGAGGCCGCCGGCCGGCCGCTCTCCCCCGCGCGCGTGCTCCGCGTCGATCCGCTGCTGGACGACCCGGCGACGCGGATCGTGGTGTGCTGCGGCTCGGGCGGCGTCGGCAAGACGACCACCGCGGCGGCCCTCGGCCTGCGCGCGGCCGAGCGGGGTCGCAAGGTGGTCGTCCTCACCATCGACCCGGCCCGGCGGCTCGCCCAGTCCATGGGCATCGACTCGCTCGACAACACCCCGCGCCGGGTGAAGGGCGTCGACGACACGGCCGGCGGCGAACTGCACGCCATGATGCTCGACATGAAGCGCACCTTCGACGAGATCGTCGAGGCGCACGCGGACCCCGACCGGGCCACCGCGATCCTGGGCAACCCCTTCTACCAGTCGCTCTCGGCGGGCTTCGCGGGCACCCAGGAGTACATGGCGATGGAGAAGCTGGGGCAGCTCCGCGCGAAGGACGAGTGGGACCTCATCGTCGTCGACACGCCGCCGTCCCGTTCCGCGCTGGACTTCCTGGACGCGCCCAAGCGCCTCGGGTCCTTCCTGGACGGCAAGCTGATCCGCGTCCTGCTCGCCCCGGCCAAGGTGGGCGGCCGGGCCGGCATGAAGTTCCTCAACGTCGGCATGTCGATGATGACCGGCGCCCTGGGCAAGCTGCTCGGCGGACAGTTGCTGAAGGACGTCCAGACGTTCGTCGCCGCGATGGACTCCATGTTCGGCGGCTTCCGTACGCGCGCGGACGCCACGTACAAGCTGCTCCAGGCGCCCGGGACGGCCTTCCTCGTGGTCGCGGCGCCGGAGCGGGACGCGCTGCGCGAGGCGGCGTACTTCGTGGAGCGGCTGGCCGCCGAGGACATGCCGCTGGCCGGACTGGTGCTCAACCGGGTGCACGGCACCGGCGCCGACCGGCTGTCCGCCGAACGGGCGATCGCCGCCGCGGAAAATCTTGAGGATTCCCGCATTGTGGATCAGGTCGGTGGGAAAGCTGGAGTTCGTAACTCTCCCGACACGTACGGCAGTTCAGACCCTTCCGATTCCCGGTCGGCAGACCCCCGGACCACGGCCGACTCCGGCGCCCCCAGCTCCCCGGCCCCGGCTCCGGACACGGCGTCAGCCCCGGCTTCGGACAGGACTTCGAACCAGACCCCGGACCAGCTTCCGGATCAGACCGAGCAGACCGAGCAGACCACGGATCAGGCCGCGGATCAGGCCGCGGACACGACTTCAGACAGGACTTCAGGCAGGACGACGTCGAACACCGCATCAGACACGGCCGCGGGCACCGCTGCGGAGGAGCACCCCGGGACACCGGAGAACTCCGTGGACCGGCTCACCGCCGGCCTGCTACGGCTGCACGCGGACCGGATGCACCTGCTCGCCCGCGAGCAGCGCACGCGCGACCGCTTCACGGCGCGTCACCCCGAGGTGGCGGTCACCGAAGTGGCCGCGCTGCCCGGCGACGTGCACGACCTCGCGGGCCTGCGGGACATCGGGGACCGTCTCGCCACGGACCACCCGGAGCTGCCCGAAGCACAGAGCTGACGCACACCCAGCGCACGCCCCGGCGTGAGCCCAGCGCACACCCGTACCTCCCGGCACCGAGCGGACACCCCGTCAGGCACCGTACGCACCACCACCGCACACGTCGAACACCACACCCGTCGACCACCGCGCACGCACGTCCGCGCACCACCCGCGTCCGGCACCACTCGTGCCCCGGCGCCGGTGTCCGGCCCGGGACCGGCGCCTGATCCGGCGCGGTCCGGCGGGAGCCGGGCATCTGGTCCGGCGCGGGTGTCCTGGCGGGGCCGCCGGTCTCAGCCGACGGCCGCGTAGTCCTCGTAGACCTCGTCGTCGAGGGGCACGATGCCGGCCCCTCGCTCGTACTCCGTCCGCGCCGTCTCCAGCAGGCGGCGCCAGGAGGTCACGGTGGGCCGCCGGCGCAGCAGTGCGCGGCGTTCCCGTTCCGTCATGCCTCCCCACACGCCGAACTCGACGCGGTTGTCGAGCGCGTCGGCCAGGCACTCGGTCCGCACCGGGCACCCGGTGCACACCGCCTTGGCCCTGTTCTGCGCTGCTCCTTGAACGAACAGTTCGTCCGGATCGGTAGTGCGGCAGGCGGCCTGCGCACTCCAGTCGGTAACCCAGCCCATACCGGCGCCGTCCTCTCCCGAATCGAGGCTCCCCCACGGCGGCAGCGGCATATTCACCGCCGCCAGTTGAGGACGTTACGGAAGGCGGGCACAACACAACACCCCCTTCGGGCCCAATCTTGGATGGCCCGAACGGACTATGGGTAAGCGGCAGATCACCCGGGGGAGTGAGCTGGCGACATGCGTGACGATCCCGGCATTCAGGTCATCTCTGCTGCGCCACAACGGACACCAGGCATCACACAAGGCGGTATCGGACACGAATCCACCACACCGCACTCGCACCGGCACGCATCAACGCGCCCCCGCCAAGGGGCCGCCCGGAAAAAAATCGAGCGGGTCCGGAACGATTCGGGGTCGCCGGACGTATTGATACGTGGCCTCACTGCTGTGACAGTTGGGAGCAGCTTAGGCCAAGGCATATACGCGTGTCCGGCGAATGAGAACGTAGACATCTCCTGTTGCCGTACACCGTCACGTTCGCGGGATGAGTCCCGCCGGCCCCGTTCCCGGCACCGAGTGCCAGGGGAGGCGAGCGACCGGCGGTTCCCTGAAGCGGTCGCCGCGGACCGGACGGCGTCCCCCCGAGCGGACCCCGCGGGCACGGCGGCGCCCCTCCGGAACACCCCTCACGCACCGGCCGGTCACCCGACCGCACCCCTTCCCCGTGGCGGTGTCTGCCGTCCGGCGGCCCCCGGATGTCACGATCGGGCACTGAACCTCGCGGGACCCATCCGCTCCCTCAGGGCGGCCCCGGCGAGGGATTAGGCTGCCCCCATGCCAAAGAAGCGCTCGGGCGGCGGTCTGTCCCCCACGCAGCAGGCCGCCAAGTTCCTCGGTGTCAGTGTCCTCTCGGGGGCTGTCCTGGCGGGCATCGCACTGCCCGCCGTGGGCGCGCTGGGACTGGCCGCCAAGGGGTCGGTGGAGAGTTTCGACGAACTCCCGGCCAACCTGAAGACGCCTCCGCTCAGCCAGCGCACGACCATCCTCGACGCCGAGGGCGGCACCATCGCGCAGGTGTACTCGCGGGACCGCACGGTGGTCGGCCTCAAGGACATCTCGCCGTACCTGCAGAAGGCGATCGTCGCCATCGAGGACTCGCGCTTCTACGAGCACGGCGCGGTCGACATGAAGGGCGTGCTGCGCGCGGTCAACAAGAACGCCCGCAGCGGCGGCGTCTCCCAGGGCGCGTCCACGCTCACCCAGCAGTACGTGAAGAACGTCTTCGTCGAGGAGGCCGGCGACGACCCGACCAAGGTCGCCCAGGCCACCCAGCAGACCATCGGCCGCAAGATCCGCGAACTGAAGTTCGCCATCCAGGTCGAGGAGGAACTGGGCAAGAAGAAGATCCTCGAGAACTACCTGAACATCACCTTCTTCGGCCAGCAGGCGTACGGCGTCGAGGCGGCGGCCCAGCGGTACTTCTCCAAGCCCGCCAAGGACCTCAGCCTGCCGGAGTCCGCCCTCCTGGCCGGCATCGTCCAGTCGCCCACCCGCTACGACCCGATCAACGACGAGGCCGAGGCCGTCAAGCGGCGCAACACCGTCCTCCAGCGCATGGCCGAGGTCGGCGACATCTCCCCCGCGGAGGCCGACAAGGCCCAGAAGGCGCCGCTGGAGCTGAAGGTCAGCCGGCCCAAGAACGGCTGCATCACCGCCGTCAAGGGCGCCGGATTCTTCTGCGACTACGTCCGCCAGGTCTTCCTGACCGACCCGGTCTTCGGCAAGACCAGGAAGGCCCGCGCCAAGGTCTGGAACCAGGGCGGCCTCACCATCCGCACCACCCTGGACCCGCAGGCGCAGGAGTCGGTGCAGAGTTCCCTGAAGAACCACGTCAACAAGAACGACTCGGTCGCCGCGGCGATCACCCTCGTCGAGCCCGGCACGGGCAAGGTCCTCGGCATGGGCCAGTCGAAGCCGTACGGCTACGGCAACAACGAGACCGAGATCAACTACTCCGTCGACCACAGCGCGGGCGGCTCCAACTACGGCTTCCCGACCGGCTCGACGTTCAAGCCCTTCGTCGCGGCGGCGGCCCTGGAGCAGGGCAGGCCCCCGACGCAGGAGTACTCGTCGCCGTACGAGATGCCCTACCCGGACCCCGTACAGACGTGCAGCGGCAAGCCGTGGGTGAACACGGACGGCGAGACCGTCCCCAACGAGGACAAGTCCGAGGTGGGTCCGTACCGGCTGAACGAGGCGATGGCCAAGTCGGTCAACACCTACTTCGTGCAGATGGTCGCCGACATCGGCCTGTGCCCCGTGGTGAAGCTGACGGACGCGCTGCACGTGGTGCAGGGCAGCGGCGACAAGCTCCCCGAGGTGCCCGCCGTCTCCCTCGGCTCCCTGGGCGTCTCCCCGCTGACCATGGCGTCCGCGTACGCCGCCTTCGCCTCCCGGGGCATGTACTGCACGCCGATCGCCATCGAGTCGATCAGCCAGAAGGTCGGCGAGCGGCAGAAGTCGCTGGACGTGCCGAAGTCGACCTGCTCTCGGGCGATGAGCGAGAAGACCGCGGACACGGTCAGCACGCTCCTCCAGGGCGTGGTCGACTCCGGAACGGGTCAGCAGGCCGGCCTCCAGGACCGCGCCAACGCCGGCAAGACCGGTACGACGGACGAGCGCAAGAACGCCTGGTTCGTCGGCTACACGCCGAACCTCTCGGGCGCGGTCTGGGTCGGGAGCGCCACCCAGCAGGTCAAGATGGTCGACATCAGCATCGGCGGTACGTACCACCCCAAGGTCTACGGCGGATCGGTGCCCGGTCCCATCTGGCGCGACGCCATGACCAACGCCCTCGTGGGCAAGCCCGCGGGCTCCTTCAACCTCGTCGACATCCCGGACCCCGACAAGGACAAGGAAAAGGAAAGGGAGAAGGAGAGGGACAAGGACAAGGACCGTGACAAGGGCCGTGACGACGGGCGCAACGGTGACGAGGGCTTCATCGGCGGTCTGATCGACGGCGGCACCGAGAACGGCGGCAACAACGGGGACGGCGGCCCCACCTTCCCGGGCAACGTCATCCAGGGCCAGGGCAACGGCGGCAACAACGGAAACGGCCCCGGCGGACGCCGCGGCTGACCGGGCCGCCCGGAGCGTCCGGGCCCGCACGGAACACTTGGCGACGGCCCCCTTCCTGTCGAGGAAGGGGGCCGTTGTCGTTGTGGGGGGGGTGGGGGTGGGGCGCGGGGCGGGCCCAGGGTGCGGGCCCTGAGGTGCCACCCGGCGCTTCACCCTTGGTGCCGGGGTTTCACCCGGCGAGGAGCTTCTTCACCGCGGCGGCGACCCGGCCGCCCTCGGCCCGCCCGGCCACCTTCGGGTTCACGATCTTCATGACGGCGCCCATGGCCCGCGGCCCCTCGGCGCCGCCCGCCCGCGCCTCCTCGACGGCCCCGGCGACGATCGCGTTCAGCTCCTCGTCGGAGAGCGGCTGGGGCAGGTACGCGGCAAGCACCTCGCCCTCCGCCTTCTCCCGGGCGGACTGCTCGGGCCGGCCGCCCTGGGCGAAGGCGTCGGCGGCCTCACGGCGCTTCTTCGCCTCGCGGGCGATCACCTTCTGGACCTCGTCGTCGGAGAGCTCCCGCTTCTCCGTCCCCGCGACCTCTTCCTTCGTGATCGCGGTGAGCGTCAGCCGGAGCGTCGAGGAACGCAGCTCGTCCCGCCCCCGGATCGCGGTGTTGAGGTCGTCGTGCAGCTTCGCCTTGAGCGTGGTCATACGACCGATTCTCTCAGGTGGAGGGGGACCGGCGCCTGTCCATTTGGCCCCTGCCCGCCGGGCCCGGCGGGTGGTCGGCGTGCGGCACCGCTTCTGACACGATGGACACATGCGCGCGCGATACAAAGTGCCCCTGGGAATCACGGCGGTTGGCGTCGCCGGTGTGGCCTACGCGGGCCTCGAAGCCCGTTCCTTCCGCCTCCGACGGGTGACCGTCCCCGTCCTTCCGCCCGGGATGCGCCCCCTGCGCGTCCTGCACGTCTCCGACATCCACATGGTCGGCGGCCAGCGCAAGAAGCAGCGCTGGCTGCGCTCCCTGGCCGGGCTCCGCCCCGACTTCGTGATCAACACCGGGGACAACCTCTCCGACCCGGAGGCCGTCCCGGAGACCGTGGACGCCCTGGGCCCGCTGATGGAGTTCCCCGGCGCCTACGTCTTCGGCTCCAACGACTACTACGGCCCCAAGCTCCGCAACCCCGCCCGCTACCTGCTGGAGAAGGTCCAGGGCCGGCACGGGCTGAACGGCAACGCCCCCGCCGTCGGCGCCATCCACAACCCGTGGGAGGACCTGCGCGACGGCTTCGACGCCGCCGGCTGGCTGAACCTGACCAACACCCGCGGCACCCTGAAGATCGAGGGCGTCTCGGTCGAGCTGACCGGAGTGGACGACCCGCACATCAAGCGGGACCGGTACGCGGAGGTGGCCGGCGGCCCGTCGGGCTCGGCGGACGTCTCGATGGGCGTCGTGCACGCTCCGTACCTGCGGGTGCTGGACGCGTTCACGGCGGACGGCTACCCGCTGATCCTCGCCGGTCACACCCACGGCGGCCAGCTCCGCGTGCCCTTCTACGGCGCCCTGGTCACCAACTGCGACCTGGACACCGACCGGGCGAAGGACCTCTCCACGCACACGGCGGAGGGCCACACGTCGTACCTGTACGTCTCGGCCGGCTGCGGCACGAACCGCTACACCCCGGTCCGCTTCGCCTGCCCCCCGGAGGCGACACTGCTGACGCTGGTGGGGCGGGAGTAGGGGCTGAGGCGGGGGACACCGTCGGCGGAGGGTCCCGGGGGCGTGCCGCGGAGCGGCCGGGTGCCGGAGCGGCCGGGTGCGGGGGCGGCCGGGTGCGGGGGCGGCGTGGCACGCGAGCAGGGGGTACGGCGAGGGGCCGGACGGGGAGGGACGTGACCAGCGGCAAAGGCCACGACCGGCGGCGGTCTCCGGCAAAGCCCTGACCAACGAGGGTGGTGAGCATCCGGCCCGTCCGCCCGTCCCCCACCCGGCCCCCTCACACTGGCCCGACATACCCGGTCTGCCTAGCGTGAACGCATGACAGCCCCGATACCCAGGGACATGCCGGACGTGCCCGCGCTCCCCCAGCCGCCGGCCCTCCTCCCCTCCCCGGTCCCGGCGACGGCCGTCGTACCCCCGGTGCGCCGCCGCCTGGCAGCGGCGTACCGCCTGCTCACGGCCCTGCTGGCCCTGACGGGGGTGACACTCGGGCTCCTCTCGGCCGACCCGGCGGGCCGCACCCTGAGCCAGTTCGTGATCCAGGCGAACCTGCTGCTGGCGCTGATCATGCTGGCCTCGGCCTGGCGTGCCTGGCGCGCACGCCCACCACTGCCGGCCTCGGTGACCGGAGCGGCCCTGCTCTACGTGGCGATCGCCGCCCTGGTCCACCACCTGCTCCTGGCCAACGCGGCGAGCCCCTTCGCCCTCCCCGAGGCGATGGCGACGCCGACCGGCGAACCGGCGGTGGCGAGCCGCATCCTCCATACGGCCACACCGCTCGCGGCCACGGTGAACTGGCTCCTGCTCACCACCCCGGGCCGGCTGCACCTGCGGCACATCATGACGTGGCTCCTGTACCCCCTGGCCTACCTGGGCTTCTCGCTGGCCCGCGGGGAACTCCTCCTGCCGGGCGCGCAGGGGCGGTACCTCTACCCCTTCCTGGACGTGGAGCACCACGGCTACCGCGGCGTTCTCGGCGACGCGCTCCTCATCGGCCTCGCCTGCTACGCCCTCGCCGCCCTGGTCGTCGCCACCGACCACATCCGCCCCGACCCGGCCCGCCACCTCCCCGTAACCGGATTTCGCCTCCGGCCCCCAGTGGGCTAAAGTAAACGACGTCGCCGCGACGAGCAGCGACATCGGGGTGTGGCGCAGCTTGGTAGCGCGCTTCGTTCGGGACGAAGAGGTCGTGGGTTCAAATCCCGCCACCCCGACAGAGAAGTACCAGGTCAGGGGCCTGATCCGCTCAGCGGGTCGGGCCCCTGAGTGGTTTCCTGGGGATCGCGTTTTCACACCTCACGCCGCAGCGCGGTCAACTCTCCCTTCTCCTTGATGGTGAGCAAGGCGGTGCCCCCGCCGGCATGGACTCGGCCTGCCGGATCCAGCCGCCGCACAGGTCGTACGGGTGCACACCAAGTTCCTCGGCCATACGGCGGAGCACGGGCTTGACTCAGCGAAGCGGTATATCCGCACCGCACGCTCATCCACTTCCAGCGCGTACTTCTTCGGGACAGGCATCGTTGGGGCTCCTTTCGTGAGACTCAACTGACGCCCCATCACACATCCCCGCTATCCCAAGGAAGCTCAGATGAAGGACAGATCGGTCCGGAGACTGATCAGCACTGTGACCTCGTCGACGAGGATGAGTCCGTCGTCATCGCTTCCCACGCCATTGCGAAAGATGAATCCACCACAGCAATAGTCGGAAAATACTACCAACCAAGCCTTCGTGACTGTCAGTTTCAATTCCGCAAGAGCACTGGTCACAAGGTGGCGGGAGCCTCCTCCACCATGCTTCAATACCACGCAAAGCGGCACCCGGGAGACTCCGATGATCGCAGCAACAGTAACGGCGTGCGCCAGCGTCTTGATTGCCATCATGGCCTACTGGCTGAACCATCAAGGAGAAACGCGCAGATCTCAGAGGAAAGCGCGAATCGACCGGGTAAGTAGTCAATTAAAAGATCTATACGGCCCACTTCTCGTTCTCACGGAAACAAATGAGAAGGCATGGACCGAGTACTGCAGATCCTACATCCTACCCATTGGTGTAGGCCCAGCGGAGTTTCCGCTGTCGGAACTGGAGGAAGCGCGATGGCGCACATGGGTGGAGGCGGTATTCGCCCCCACAGCCCAGAAGATACGGGAGATCATCACGGCCCGGGGTGACCTGATCATCGGCGGAGAAATGCCGCCGGTGGTCCTGGAGTTCTGCGCGCACGCAGCGACCTATGACGCTCTTCTGGCGAACTGGGACGGAGCCGACCCAAGCAAATCTACCCTCATTCGGCACCCAGGAAGAAGTTTCCTGACATACGTCCGAGAGTCGTACGGATCATTGAAGGCGGAACAGGCAACCCTACTCAAAGCGGCCCGTGAGACCGGTCGAACTGACTTCAATCAATCAGCGCACTGATCGAAAACAGGAGACTGCTATCAAACTATTCCTGAGCTGGTCCGGAGAACGCTCTAGGGAGGCCGCAGAAACCCTGCGGTCTTGGTTGCCTGACGTCCTCCAATACATCAATCCCTGGCTCTCCAGTGTGGACATTTCCGCAGGGAGAAGAGGCGTTCGGGAGATCACCGATGAGCTTTCTGAAACCGATTTTGGAATCATCTGCGTAACCCCGGAAAACCAATCTTCCACTTGGATTAATTTCGAGGCCGGCGCTCTTTCTAAGCAGGTTAATGGCGGCTACGTTGTCCCCTTCTTGATCGGCATGAAAACTACAGATCTCATCAGCCCTCTCAGTCAGTTCCAAGCCATCATCGGGGATAGCAAAGGAGACGTTCAGAAGCTTCTTTTTGACATCAATTCCGCCTCGGGTGACCCGGCAATTTCGCGCGAAAGGCTGGAGCGCTCCCTGCAGAAAAATTGGCCGGAGTTCGAGAGTAAAATGAGGACCATCACTGCAGCCTCTTTGAGAGATGACGGGTCCAACACGGTACATCGATCCGAAGCCGATAAGACGGAGGAGATCCTTCTTATTGCTCGACAACTCGACCACCGTATGGCGGAGATCGAAAGGTACACGCTCAGGGACGACGAAACACCGAGGAGACCTTCTCGAGAAATTCGCCGGATCAGCGAAGAAAAGTTCATTGCCTCTTCATTCGCGAAGATCGGCTGGGAGGCCATCCGTTCCTCTTGGGAGGGCAACATTGTCATCAATGTAGCGCAGAGGTCAGGCGAGTCCTCACAACCGATTTCGCGCGATTTCGTCGAGCGGCTGGCAAAGTCCCTAGGCCGAGAGGTAGTAGTATTGGGGGAGACGGGGAAGGTGATTGTTCGCAGCAACCTCTCGTGAAGCTGCCAACACATTCTTAACGGTCGAATTTCACCTCGATCGGCATCGGCATCTTCTCGCCCTTCCTCAAACGTCGGAGACGCAATTCACCAACCTTCCCCGGCTCGACCCAGGCATTCCATGCCTTGATATAGATTGACACCTGATCCCGCATTCCCATCCTGCGCCTAGAACCCCTCTTCGGCGCATCCCTCGGCACCTCTCTCAGAGCGAGCCTCGCATCGCCTGGATCTAGACTCGCACCCGACTTGAGACCTGAGATCCATTCGTCGATATCTGCGGCGGGCGCTACCTCAGTGGTCAAAAAGAAACCGACGGCCACCGCCGTCTGACTCGCGAACAAGTGCTTGGAAAGCTCACGACCAATGGTCACCGCCTCCTCGTACCTGTCTTTGTCCCCGTTGTATGCAGCCAGGATCTGGTCGTTTGACACGTAAGCCCGGGCACCACTCCAGGGATCGTTCGGCATCGTCTTGAAAAGAATCACGTGACGGATGGTGGAGGAAAGCAGTGGCAGGTACTTCGCACCGGTCGACAGCAGCGTATCCGCTGCACTCCGACGCTTCCCGGTGTCCAGAACCGGGAAAACATCTTTTGACAGACCGTCGAAAACGAGCATCTCTACAGGAGTGTCGGCCTCGATAATCGCATGGAGGCGATGCTGACCGTCGAGAAGTGCGCCGACCTCGTCGAAGGCAATCCCCTGGTGGGTCAACTTCCATTCGCCACGAATGATGGTGTCGGCCAGTGCACTCACGCGCCCCTTGTCCAGGCGTCTATTAACCGAAGCTCGAGACAGAAAAGTCCTGGCTATTTCAGGTGTCACCTTGGCGATTCGCGAAACCAGTTTCCCCTCAGGCTGCTCAGGCTCCTCAGGCTCGGCAAAAGCGATAGTCATCCCCTGATCCTAAGGTCACCGACACCTAGCTTCAGGCTTTTGATCGAAAATGGCGGCTTTTGATCACGAAATCACTATCTTGCCCCCATCAATGCCTGAATTTATATTCTCAGAAATAAGTTGATCTGTGACTTGCAGGCAGGACGCTGCACAGCGTGCGAGTTGACCTTGTTCCCGACAGGTTAGGGAACCGAGGGGCGCCGCTTCTGCCTCCTCGGCAGCGGTGTCTCCGCCATTCAGCGGGTGTGGTGGTGGGGGTCGCCCTGGCCGGTGCCGTTGAGTTCGGCGAGGGTCGTGAGGGGGGTGCCGTTGTTCCACAGGCCCAGGTGGTCGCGGTGGACGGCCAGGATGCCGTTCTGCACCGCGAACCGCTCGGAGGGCCCGCTGAACCGCGTGGTCGTTACGAACACGGCCACGTCGGCGCCGAAGTGCACCCTGGCGCCGAGGAGATCGCGCAGTTCGCGGCTGGCGATGGCGCTGGTCGGCCGGTACCGCTTGCACTGGATCACCATGGTCCGGCCGTCCGGGAGGCGGCCGACGACGTCGGCTCCGTTGTCGTGGGAGCCGCCGACCCGGCGCACCTCGGTACAGCCGTCGCGCCGGCACAGGTCCGCGACCAGTTCCTCGAACTCGGTGCCGGTCATCGCGTCCACCTCGGTCAGGGTCCTGCGCCCGGCGGCGATCAGGTCGGACCGCAGACGCCGGCGCTCCTGGGCACGGGCCAGACGGTCGGTGCGCCACAGCCACCAGCCCGCCGCGCCCGCGGCCCCCAGCAGGAGCGTCGCGGTGACGTACGGCCAGATCCGCGACCAGTACATCGTCAGGAGGAGGGCCGCGAGGGCCCCGGCCGCCGTCACGTGCTTCCGCCGGGCCGTGCTGCGGCGTCGGGCGGCGGCGCTCCGACCGCGCCGCGCGGCGGCCGTGGGCCTCCTGGTCGTGCGTCTCCTGGTCGTGGGCCGTGCGGCCATGGGCCTCGCCTCCCCCGTGGTGGTGCCGTACCGAAGTGTGGTCGGTCGCGCGGTGGACGAGGTAGGGGACCACTCCGGCCAGTGGCCGAATCGGACATCCTGGTCCGGCGGCTCAGCGCCGATGCCGCGCGACGGCGGGGCGGGCGGCCGGATGGGGCCTTGTCAGGGTGGGGGTGGGGGCGGGTAGATGGGGGTCGGTGAACGTGCGTGTCAGGGGGAGTGCGGTGGCGGGGCGGGATCTACGGACGTTGTTCGGCTCGAACGACCGGAGCATCGCGGCCGGGGAGGTGTTCACCAACCGGCAGGCACAGTGGCGGGCGGTGACGGCCGGTCTCGCCGAGCACCTGCGGTACGTGGGCGGGCCCGGCTTCGACGTGGAGGACCTGGAGGCCCCGCGCCGTAACGTCCTCGTCTTCCACGGCGTGGGCGGCATCGGCAAGTCCACGTTGTCCCGCACGATCGAGGCGTCGCTCACCGGCGGCGAGCGCCGTCCCGCGCAGTGGGCGTCGCCGTTCCACCCGGTGGAGCGGACGCTGCCGGTCCGTATCGATCTCGCGCGGGCCGCGGGCATGGACTTCGAACGCGTCGTCCTCACCATCCGCCTCGCCATCGCCTCGCTCGGGCGTCCGATGCCCGCCTTCGACCTGGCACTGCGCCGCTACTGGGAGCAGAACCACCCGGGCGAATCGATCGAGGAGCACCTGCGGCGGGGTGGGCTGCTGAGCCGTTTCAGCAGTGCCGCCGCCCTGCCCGACCAGATGCAGTCGGCCCTGGCGGACGTCGCGCAGGCCCTGCTGCTGCCCGGCACCGTCGGAACCGCGCTCGGGCAGGGCGTCGGGGTGCTCGTCACGGCGTTGCGGGAGCGGCGCCGGTCGGTGCGCGCGCTCGCCGGCTGCTCCCGCCTGGCAGATCTGCTGGAGGCCGAGCCCGACGTGGAGGCGCTGAGCTTCTACCCGCACCTGCTCGCCTGGGACCTCGCCCAACTCCCCCCTGACAAAAGGGTGGTGCCCGTGATCCTGCTGGACACCTTCGAGGACACCGGCGACCGCACCCACCGCGACGTGGAGCGGCTCCTCCAGCGCGTCGTCTGGCTCATGCCGAACGCCTTCTTCGTCGTCACCGGGCGCAACCGCCTCCAGTGGGCGGAACCGAGCCTGGAAGGGCAGCTCGACTGGACCGGGCCGGACGCCTGGCCCGGCCTCGCCCCGGACACCCCGTCCACCCGGCCGGGCGGGGCCGACGGGGCCGGCGGGCAGATCCTCATCGGGGACTTCTCGCCCGAGGACTGCGAGGACTACCTCGCCCGTCGGCTCCGGCACGGCGGGCAGCCGCTGATCGAGGCGCCGATCCGCCGGACCATCGCCGAGCGTTCCCACGGGCTGCCGCTCCACCTGGACCTGTCCGTCATGCGCTACCTGGAGCTGCGGCGCCGCGGCAGACAGCCCCGGGTCACCGACTTCGACCACGCCTTCCCGGCGCTGATCACGCGTACCCTCGGCGATCTGACCACCGGGGAACGCCACGTCCTGCGCTCGGTCAGCCTGCTCAGCTCCTTCTCCGTGCCGCTGGCCACCCGGGCGGCCGGCATGCCGCAGGACGCGCCCGCGCTGCGGCTGGCCGAGCGGCCCTTCATCCGGCAGTCCGACTCCGGCGTGTGGCCCTTCCACGTGCACGACCTGATCCGCGACGCCATCCGGCACGCGGACGACAGCAGTGACGACCGCTGGTCACCACGGGACTGGCAGCGCGCGGCCCACCGCGCCTTCGACGCCCTCGGCGCGGAGTGGCGCGAGGACCGACGGGGCGACCGTGCCGTCCTGGTCGGCTGCCTGCGCCAAGGGCTGCTCCTCGCCCGTGACTTCGGTCTCGGCCTCGACTGGCTCGGCGACGCGGCCTTCCGGTACGTGGACGACTCGATCTGGGAGCCCCTGACGCTCCCCGCGCCCGGTGGCGGCGGCACGGAGGGACTGCGGACCGCCGCGGACGCCCTCGTGGAGACGCTCGGCGCCATCGCCCGTCGCCAGCACGAGCACCGCGAGCGCACCGCCGCCCGGCTCTCCGCCGTCCTCGGCTCGGGGCTGCTCCCCGAAAACCTGGTCGAACTGGCCGCGTACTACCTGGCGAAGGCGCAGCGCGACCTCGGGCTGACCGACTCCTCGCGCCGCGGCATGCGGCGGGTCGCGGAGGCCGACGGCCGGCTCGCCTCCTCCGCCCGCCGGGGCCTGGCGCATCTGAGCCGTCTCTCCGGTGACTTCCCGGCCGCGGTGGAGGCCGCGGGGCGGCTGGGCTGGGAGGGGCGGCACCACCGGGTCCTGGGGGACGTGTGGTGGGTGCAGGGCGACATGGACCGGGCCACCGCCGCCTACCGGGCGGGCCGCGACGAGGCCGAGGAACACGGCGCGGCCGGCGAGAGGGCGATGGTCCAGGCGCACCTCGCCTTCGCCGCCGCCTTCACCGACCCCGTGCAGGCAGGCGCCGAACTCGATTTGGCGCAGGTGCTGTTGGCGCCGCTCAGTCTGCGCTCCAGTGAGATGACCGCCCGGATCGGCGTCCTGGTCCGCGACGCCGGGGCGGACGCGGACCTGCCCCGCCGGGCGGCCGTCCTGCGGACCGAGATCGATGTCTCCGGCATCGCGTACGCCGCCGCGAAGCTCCAGTTGGCGCTCTGCTTCCACCACGCCGTGCTCGACGCCCCGGAGGACCTCGCCCCCGCCCTCGCCCGCCTGCGCGACCTCACCCACGGCGACTACGCCTACTACGTCGAGATCGCCCACCACATGGCCGGACTCCCGCTCCCCGAAGGCGCCGTACGGGCCCGGTGGATCGACGGGGAGGAGCGGACCCGCGAGCGGTGGCGGGAACTCGTCCTGGCACGGCGACGGCGTCTGCGGGTGGGGTGAGCGTGTTCCGGCGGCGGGGCCGGGGTCTTCTCTCCCGTTGCCGGTCTGACGATCCGGGCAGTCCGTCGGACACGGTGATGGTCAGACCGGGGTGACGAGAGACGCCGGTGCCGCCCGTGCTCAGTCGACCGACGGCAGTCCCGGGCCGGGGCAGTGGGTCGTTGGGGGTGGGAGGGTGCCGGTGGTCAGGTAGGTGGCGGTCGGGGTGTCGACGCAGGGGGCGCCGCGGCTGGCGAAGACGCCGTGGGAGTGGTCGTCGTCGAGGGTGATGAGGCGGGAGCCGGGCAGGAGGGCGCGCAGGGCGTGGGCGCCCCGCACCGGCGTCACCGGGTCGTGGGCCGAGGCGACCAGCAGCACGGGTGGCGCCGCCGGACTGCCCAGCGGCGTACGGGTGGTGGGCCGGTGCTGCCAGTAGGCGCAGGACGCCGCCTCCAGGCCGGTCAGCAGGGGCCGGGCGTCCAGGCGGCGCAGGGCGCGCACGTCGGCCAGGACGCGGCCCGGGGTGGGGGCGGGGGAGTCGGCGCACTTGACGGCGCGGTTGGCGGCCTCGTAGGTGCGGGTGGCGGGGTCGTCGGAGCCGGCCTCGGGGCGCAGGCCGCCGGGGTCGCCGTCGCGCAGGTAGGCGCGGAGTCCGTCGGCCAGGCCCGCCCAGCGTTCGGTGCGGCCCAGGGCGCGGTAGACGGCGCGGTCGAACTCGGCGGGGCCGACGCCCTCGGCGGGGCGGTCGGCGAGGCGGGCCCGCGCGTCCAGGTAGGCGCGGCGCACCGCCGCCCGGTCGGCGCCGAGCCCGAAGCGGTCCGGATGGGCCGCCGCCCAGGCGAAGAACGTGTCCCGCGCCTCCAGCAGCGCCCTGCTCTGGATCACGTCGAAGTCGTGCCAGTCCCACGGGCCGACCACGCTGTCCAGCACCATCCGGCCGGTGCGGTGCGGGAACGCGGCGACATAGGCCGCGCCGAGGTACGTGCCGTAGGAGACGCCGAGGAAGTGCGTGCGCGGTTCGCCGAGGGCGGCGCGTAGCGCGTCCATGTCGCGGACGGTCTGCTCGGTCGACAGGTACGGCAGCGCCTCGCCCGTGCCCGCCGCGCAGTCGTCGGCCAGCGCGCGCAGGGAGGACAGGTACGCCCCTTCCGCCGCCGGTCCGGCCGGGACCGGGTCGGGTGCGGGGACGTCGAAGAGGCCGCCCATCGGGCCGCAGTCGGCCGGCGCGCTCGCTCCGGTGCCGCGCGGGTCGAAGCCGACGACGTCGTAGGCGCGGCGCACGCTCTCGGGGAGCCTGGCGCGCTTGGTGACCGCGTAGGGCACCCCGGAGCCGCCCGGTCCGCCCGGGTTGACCAGCAGCGCGCCGCGCCGCTCGGCGGGGGTGCCGGAGGCCGGTACGCGGGAGACGGCCACCTCGATACGGCGGCCGTGCGGGCGGTTCCAGTCGAGGGGCACGCTCAGCCGTCCGCACTCCACCCGGTCCGGGGCCGGGGGGCGGGGGACGGAGGCGGGGCAGGCGGCGAAGCGCAGCGGGGGGACCTCGGCGGCGGGGGCGGTGATCGCCTTCCCAGGCGGTGGCGCGGGTGGCGGGGCCGGGGGCGGGAGGGCCGTCGTCGCGGCCAGGGCGCACAGCAGCGTGGTGGAGCGGAACACGGGCGGTCTCCGAAGTGTCTCGACAAGGGACTGGAAGATGAAAATGATTATCGCTACTGTGTCGATGCGCAAGGCCCGGCCCCCTCCCCCCGAGGGCGCTCCGGGCTGCCCTGACATCCGAACCTCCGGCACGTAAAGGGGAGTTGTGGCGCATCTGCTGATGGTCGAGAGCTGGGTCGGGTCGATGGGCAGACTTCTGCCACGGGCCGTCCGGGAAGGCGGGCACGAGTTCACGTTCCTCACCCGCGACCCGCACCACTACCTCCGCGAGGCCCCCGAGGGGACCGCCCACCCGCTGCTCGGCGCCCGCAACATCGTCACCGCCGACACCAACGACCCCACGTCCCTGCTGCCTTACGCGGAGAAGCTGCACACCGCCCTCGGCTTCGACGGCGTGCTCACCTCCTGCGACTACTACCTGCCGGTCGCCGCCCGCGTCGCCGAACGGCTCGGCCTGCCCGGCGCTCCCCCCGAGGCGGTCGCCGCCGCCTGCCGCAAGGACGTCACCCGCCGCGTCCTCGCCGCCGCCGGGGTGCCCGGACCGCGCCACGCCGTGCACGAGGAACGGCACCGGCTCGCCGCCGCCGCACGGGAGATCGGCTATCCGCTGGTCGTCAAGCCGGTCGACCTGTGCGCCGGGATGTTCGTCCGCCGCGTGGACGACGAACGGCAACTGCACGACGCCCTCGACGCCTTGGCCGGATTCCCGGTCAACGCCCGCGGCCAGCGCCGGGACCCCGCCGTACTGCTGGAGGAACTGCTCGACGGGCCCGAGGTGAGCGTCGAGACGGTGTCCTCGGCGGGCACGGTCCACGTGGTCGGCGTGACCGACAAGAGCCTCGGCGGGGCGCCCGCGTTCATCGAGACCGGGCACATGTTCCCCGCCGACCTCCCGTCCGCCGACGCCGAGGCCGCCGGGCGGACCGCCCGGGACGCGCTCACCGCGCTCGGCCTCGTGGACGGCGTCGTGGCCCACACCGAGATCCGGCTGACCGCCGCCGGCCCCCGCGTCGTCGAGGTCAACCCCCGGCCCGCCGGGAACCGCATCACCGAGCTGGTCCGCCGGGTGACCGGCGTCGACCTCGCCGCCGCCTTCGTCGACGTCTCCCTCGGCCGCGCCCCCGGCCTGGGGCGCCGGGAGACCGGGCTGCGCAGCGCCGCCATCGGCTTCCTCGTGCCGGAGACCTCGGGCACCCTGCGCGCGCTCGACGGCGACCGGCTCCGCGACGCCCCCGGCGTACTGGAGGCGCAGTGGGCCGAACCGGGCCGCGCCGTGCGCGCCGCGGGCAGCAACAACGAGTACCTCGGGCACGTCATGGCCGGGGACGCCGAGGGTCCGGGCGCCCGCGCCCGCGTCGAGGCGCTGCTCGCCGAGGTACGCGCCGGGCTGGTGATCCGGTGACCTTCCCCGCCCGGCCCGCGACCGGCACACCCGGCGGCACCGACTCCGCCGACTCCGCCGACTCCCCCGGTGCCCTCACCACGTCCAGCACCCCCGACACCACCCCCGACACCCCCACCCCCGACGCCGTCGACTCCCTCACCGCCCGTGTCCTCGCCGGGGCGTTCGGGCCCGATCCCGCCGGGCTGCGGGTCTCCGTGGCCTTCACCACGCGGCAGGCCGTCCGGCACGAGGGGCGCGGCACCGGGTACCGCAACGAGGTCCTGAGCCTGCGCCTCGCCGAGGCCGTCGGCTCCTGTGCCGTCGAGCCGGGGACGCTCCACGACACCGCGGTCGAGGAGTGCGCGGGCGCCGGTGTGGCCGGGCTGCTGGAGCATCCGCTGCGGCCGGTGCGCGTGGCCGCGCTCGACGCCTACCTCGCGCACGTGGTCCCGCACGCCCCGGACAACGGCGCCCGCCCCTTCCCGCTGCCCGCCGGGACCTCCCTGGAGCGGTCCCGGACCCGGGCACGCGCCGTGGTCGACCTGCTCGACCTGGCGCCGGGCTCCCGCGTCCTGGTGGTCGGCGTCGTCAACTCACTGCTGGAGGCGCTGCGTTCACGCGGGCTGGGGTACGTGCCCTGCGACCTCAAGGGCGGGTCGACCGAGTGGGGCGAGCCGGTCGTGACGGACGCGCTCGCCTCGGCGGGGCGCTGCGCCGCGCTGCTGGTGTCCGGGATGACCCTGGGCAACGGCACCTTCGAGCCGCTGCGGCGGCACGCGCTGCGGTACGGGAAGCCGCTGGTGATGTTCGCGCAGAGCGGCAGCGCCGTCCTGCCCCGGCTGCTGGGCGAGGGGGTGAGCGCGGTGTGCGCGGAACCGTACCCCTTCTTCTGGCTCGACGGCGGCCCCGGCGTCCTCCACCGCTACGCCGCCCCCACCAGCAACCCCGCCGGCACCACCGGCCCGTCCACCACCGCCCCCACCCCCACCCCCGAGGCCCTCCGATGAGCGCCACCGCCCTGCGCCCCGTCGCCCGGCCGGAGTTGCTGGAACTGCTCGGTGGCACGCCGCTGGTCCGGGTCACCGCCGATCTGCCCGGACCGCACCCCGGTTTCTGGGCCAAGCTGGAGGGGCTGGCGGCCGGGGGCATGAAGGCGCGGGCCGCCGTGTCGATGCTGTCCGGCGCCCGGGAACGGGGCGAACTGCTGCCCGGCGCCCCCGTGGTGGAGTCCACCTCCGGCACCCTCGGCATCGGGCTCGCCTTCGCCGGACAGGCCCTCGGCCACCCCGTCGTCCTGGTCGGTGACCGCGAACTGGAGCCGTCCATGCGGCGGTTGCTGGGCTCCCACGGGGTCCGGCTGGAGATCGTGGAGCGTCCGGCGCCCCGGGGCGGCTGGCAGGCGGCGCGGCTGGAACGGCTGCGGGAACTCCTCGCCGTCCTGCCCGGCGCGTACTGGCCGGACCAGTACAACAACCCCGACAACACGGCCGGTTACGCCTCCCTCGCCGCCGAACTCATCGACCGGCTCGACCACCTGGACGTCCTGGTGTGCAGTGTCGGTACCGGCGGGCACAGCGCGGGCGTGATCGGCCCGCTGCGGCGGCGCTGGCCGGCGCTGCGCCTGATCGGCGTCGACGCGGCCGGGTCCACCATCTTCGGGCAGCCCGCCCGGCCCCGGCTGATGCGCGGCCTCGGCAGCAGCATCCATCCGCGCAACGTCGCCTACGACGCCTTCGACGAGGTCCACTGGATCGGCCCGGCCGAGGCCGTGGACACCTGCCGCCGGCTGGCCCGGGGCAGCTTCGTCAGCGGCGGCTGGAGCACCGGCGCCGCCGCCCGCGTCGCCGCCTGGGCCGCCCGGGTCCGGCCCGGCGCGGTCGTCGCCGCCGTCTTCCCCGACGGTCCGCACCGCTACCTCGGCACCGTCTACGACGACGGTTTCACCGCCGCCCACGACCTCGACCCCGCCACCGCGGCCACCCGCCCCGTCCGCGTCCCGCACCCCCGCGCGGCCGAGTCCGCCGGCTGGGCACGCTGCACCCGCGTACGGGACCCGCTGACGGCCGTACGCCCTCCGGAAAGGACCCGGAACACCCTGTGAAGGCCCGTCTGCGCACCGTGCGCCTCGCCCTCGCCGAGCCGCTGCGCATCTCCCGCTCCACCCTGACCGCCCGCGACGCCGTGTGGCTCTCCGTCGAGCACGACGGCGCCGGCGGACACGGCGAGGCCGTCAGCAGCGTCTACCACGCCCTGCCCACCGGCGAGTTGGAGCGGCGCCTCGCCGCCGTCGGCGCCGGCCTCGCCCGCTTCCCCGATCCGGAAACCGCCCTGGAGGCCCTGCGGGAGGGCCGCGTCCCGGGCGCCGGGACCGGCACCCCGCCGGCGGTGACGGCCGCCGCCGAGGCCGCCCTGCTCGACCTGGCCGGACAGCGCGCCGGCCTGCCCGTGCACCAACTGCTCGGCATCACGGAGCCGCCCGTCGCGGCCACCGCCCGCACCCTCGGCATCACCGGCCCGGCCCAAGCCGCCGACCTGGCCCGGCGGCTCGCGGAGAGCGGCTTCCGCGTCCTCAAGGTCAAGGCCGGCTCCCCCGACCCCGAGGACGACCTCGAACGCGTCCGCGTGATCCGCGACGCCGCCCCGGCCGCCCGGCTGCTCCTCGACCCCAACGGCGCCTGGACCCCGGCGCGGGCGGCGGCCCTGCTGCCCCGCTTCGCGGAGCTGGGTGTCGAGGCGGTCGAGCAGCCCATCGCCCCCGGCGATCCGGAGCAACTGGCCGCGCTGGCACGCCGTTCGCCGCTGCCGGTCATCGCGGACGAGGACGCCGTCGGCCTCGACGACGTACGCCGGCTCGCCGGACGCGTCCACGGCGTCAACGTCAAGCTCGCCAAGTGCGGCGGCGTCCACGCGGCCCTGCGCATCGCCGAGGCGGTCGCCGGCAGCGGTACGGAGGTGATGCTGGGCTGCCTCACCGCGAGCAGCCTCGGCCTCGCTCCCGCCGTGCACCTCGCGGGCCGGGCCCGCTGGACCGACCTGGACGGGCACCTGCTGCTCGCCCACGACCCGTGGACCGGCATCGGCGGCGAGGACGGCACCGTACGGGCGGGTCCCCGGCCCGGACTGGGCGTCGCCGAGAGGGGGGCGCGGCCGTGAGGATCTGGCGCGAGACACTCCGCTTCCCGCTCGCCGTCCGGCTGCTGCTGGTCAACCAGTTCGGCGTCAACACCGGCTTCTACCTGCTCATCCCCTATCTCGCCACGCACCTCGGCGAGGACCTCGGCATGTCGGCGGCCGTCGTCGGCATCGTCCTCGGCGTGCGCAACCTGAGCCAGCAGGGGCTGTTCGTCATCGGCGGCTCCGCCTCCGACCGGCTCGGCGCGCGGGGCGTGATCATCGCCGGCTGCGCGCTGCGCACCGTCGGGTTCGCGCTCTTCGCGCTCGGCGACGGACTGGCGGTGCTGCTCGCCGCCTCGGTGCTCAGCGGCTTCGCCGGGGCGCTGTTCAATCCGGCCGTGCGCGCCTACCTGGCGCAGGAGGCCGAAGGGCGCGGGGCGGAGGCGTTCGCGCTGTTCAACGTGTTCGCCACGGCCGGGGCGCTGGTCGGCCCGCTGCTCGGCAGCGCCCTGCTCCTGGTCGACTTCCGCACCTCCGCGCTGACCGCCGCCGGGATCTTCGCGGTGCTCACCGTCGCGCAGGCGCTGGTGCTGCCGGCCCGGGACGTGGCGCCGAGCGGCGGCACGGTCCTCGCGGACTGGCGCGAGGTCCTGCGCAACCGGGCCTTCGTCGCCTTCGCGCTGGCCATGGTCGGCATGTTCACCCTGGAGAACCAGCTCTACCTGCTGCTTCCCGACGGCGCCCGGCGGGCCACCGGCTGGGACGGCGCGGCCGGGCTGGTGTTCCTCGTCGGCACGCTCGCCAACCTCACCCTGCAACTGCGCATCACGCGCGCCCTGAAGCGGCGGGGCGAACGGGCCCGGTGGATCGCGGCGGGCCTCGGCCTGATGGCGGTGGCCTTCCTGCCGCCGGCCCTCGTCGGGGGCGGCTCCGGCGGACCGGACGGGTGGGCCGGCGCGGTGCTGCGCGCCCTGCCCGTCCTGGTCTGCGCCCTGCTGCTCTACCTGGGCGTGATGGTGGCCCAGCCGTTCGTGCTGGAGCTGATCCCCGGCTTCGGCCGCCCGGAGCTGACCGGCACGTACTTCGGCTTCTTCTACGTCGTCTCCGGCATCGCCGCCGCCGTCGGCAACACCCTCGTGGGCTGGGCCATGGACGCCGGTGGGCGGGACGCCGGCCGGCTGCCGTGGGTGTGCTGCGTCCTGTTCGGGCTGGTCTCCGCGCTGGGCGTGGCCTGGCTGCACCGGCTGGGTTCGCTGCCGGCCCGGGAGCGGGCGAGCGTGCCGGCCCCGGCGTGAGAGGGCCCCGCGCGCCCAGGCCGGTCCCCGCCGCCCTTCCCACCCCCATCCCCCATCCCCCGACCCCCCGATCCCCGAGAGGAGCGCCCATGCCCTCCCCCGCCGCGCCCGGTCCGCGCAACCTGCTCACCGACCGCCCCGAGCTGTACGAGGCCCGGTTCCCCGACCCCGGCCGGCTGGCCGCCCGGTGGACCGAGGACGTCCTGCGCCGCCACGGGGCCGGGCCCCGGGTCCTGGACCTCGGCTGCGGCACCGGCCGCGACGCCGCCCACCTGCACGCCGCCGGCCGCACGGTGACCGGCGCCGACGTGTCCGAGGCGATGCTCGCGTACGCCCGCGCACACCACCCCGGGCCCCGCCACGTCCACGCCGACCTGCGCGGATTCGACCTGGGCCAGGGGGAGTTCGACGCGGTGACGTGCCTGGACAGCGCCCTGCTGTACTGCCACACCAACGAGCAGCTCGACGCGTTCCTCGCCTCCTGCCGCCGGGCCCTGTCCCCCGGCGGGCTGCTGGTCGCGGAGATGCGCAACGGCGCCTACTTCCTCGGCCGCACCGACCTGCTGGAGGCGCCCAAGGTCGCCGGGTTCGCCTGGGGCGGCACCACGTACCGGTCCACCACCACGCTCACCGTGGACCGCACCGCCCAGCTCCTGCGCCGGACCCGCCGGTGGACCGCCGACGACGGGTCGGCGCCGGTCGAACAGCACTCCGCGTGGCGGCTGGTGTTCCCGCAGGAGCTGCGGCACCTGCTCGCGTCGCACGGCTTCGACGTCCTCGAACTCCACGACGGACCCGGCCCGCGCACCGACCCGCCCTGGTCCGAGGACGGACCGCCGCCCGGCCGCGCCACCGACGCCGACCGCCTCCACCTGGTGGCCCGCCACCCCGGCCCCACGACCCCCTGACCCCCTCCACACCCGCCCCCGCTCACCGCCGCCCCGTCCCCCACCGCCCGGCGCCCCCGTCCGTCCGCCCACCACCGTGAGGAACCCCATGCCCGACACCCCCTTCCCCGCCCTGCGCCGGCGCGGCTTCCTGGCCGCGGCCGGTGCCGCCTCCCTCGGCGGCCTCGCCCTCACCGGCTGCGGCACCGGCACCGACGCCGACGCCGAGGCCGGGGGCGGCTCCGCGCCGAAGCGGGGCGGGCGGCTGCGCGCCGCGTTCGCCGGCGGCGGGGCGAGCGAGACCCTCGACCCGCACCTCGCCAACCTCTTCGCCGACGTCGCCCGCGCCAAGGCCCTCTTCGACAAGCTCGCCGACTACGGCGCCGACCTCTCCGCGCAGCCCCGCCTCGCCTCCGCCTGGGAGCCGAACGCGGCCCTGGACCGCTGGCACGTCACCCTGCGCGAGGCCGACTTCCACGACGGCCGGCCCGTCACCGCCGAGGACGTCCTGTACAGCTACCGCCGTATCGCCGACCCGGACAAGGCGTTCCGCGCCAAGGCGTCCCTGGAGCCCATCGACCTGGCGGCCAGCCGCGCCACGGGCGCCCGCTCGCTGGAGTTCGTACTGAAGCGGCCCACGGCCGAATTCCCCAACGTACTGGCCTCGTTCGGGGCGTACATCGTGCCGGAGGGCGCCGGGGACTTCGACCGGAAGCCGGTCGGCTCGGGCCCCTTCCGGTTCGTCTCCTTCGCCCCCGGCCGCTCGGCCGTCCTGCGCCGCAACGACGCGTACTGGGACGGCGCCCCGCACCTGGACGAGCTGGAGTTCGTCGTCGCCAACGAGGAGTCGGCCCGCGTCAACGCGCTCCTGGGCGGACAGGTCGAGTACGCCCACGAGCTGAACCCGACCACCGCCCGCGCCCACGAGGACGGCGGCCGGATCAGCATCGTGCGGCTGCGCAACAGCGCCATGCAGGCGTTCTGCATGAAGACCGACCGGCCGCCCTTCGACGACGCCCGCGTCCGGCAGGCGTTCTTCCTCATCGCCGACCGCCAGGAACTCGTCGACGGCGCGCTGGCCGGCGCCGGGGTGATCGGCAACGACCTCTTCGGCAAGGGGTACGAGTACTACGCCGGCACCCTCCCCCAGCGCACCCGCGACCTCGACCGGGCCCGCGCCCTGCTCAAGGAGGCCGGCGCCGAGAAGCTGAAGGTCACCCTCGACACCTCCGCCGTCGCCGCCGGTTTCACCGAGGCCGCGGCCGTCTTCCGCGACCAGGCGCGCGAGGCGGGGGTCACCGTCGAGATCCGGATGGGCAGCAAGGACTCCTACTGGAGCGACATCCTCGACAGCGGCACCCTGTGCTGTTACCGCTCGGGCGCCATGCCCATCGAGGCCCACCTCTCCCAGCGGCTGCTGACCGACTCCACCACCAACGCCACCGGGTGGCGGCACGCCGACTTCGACGCGCTGTACCGGCAGGCCCAGTCCACCCGCGACCGGGCCGAACGCGGCGCCGTCTACGAGCGGATGCAGCGCCGCCTCCACACCGAGGGCGGCTTCCTGGTGTGGGGGTTCGCCGACTGGATCGTCGGCACCGCCCGTTCGGTGCGCGGGGTCGACGCGAAGGCACCGGCCAACACGCTGGACTGGGCCCGGTTCGACAAGGTCTGGCTGGCGTGAGCGGAGTGCGCCGCTTCGTCGCCCGGCGGCTGCTGCTCGGCGCCGCGCAGACCGTGGCCGTGGTGCTGCTGATCTTCGCGCTCACCGAGGCGCTGCCGGGCGACGCCGCCGTCGCCCTCGCCGGGGACCAGCCCGACCCGGCCCGCATCGAGGCGATCCGGGCCGCGCTGCGCCTGGACCGGCCGGCGCACGAGCGGTTCGCCGACTGGGCGCTGGGCCTGCTCCACGGCGACCTCGGCACGTCCCTGACCTCGGGTCGCCCGGTCGCCCGCTACCTCGCCGACGGCTTCGGGCCGACGCTGGTGCCGGCCGCGCTCACCGTGGCCCTGCTGGTGCCGGCCGGCTTCGGCCTCGGCATCCTCGCCGCGCGCCACGAGGGCCGCACGGCCGACCGGCTGATCAGCTCCGTGACGCTCGCGGTGTACGCGGTCCCGGAGTTCGCGCTCGGGGTGCTGCTGGTGACCGTCCTCGCGCTGAGGCTGGGGTGGCTGCCGCCGACCGCCGTCGGCCACGGCACCGACCTGCTCGCCGACCCGTCCGTGCTGGTGCTGCCGGTGCTGGTGCTGCTCTCCCGCCCGGTCTGCTCGCTGGCCCGCCTGGTGCGCGCGGGCATGATCGACGCGCTGGCCTCCCCTTACGTGGCGCAGGCCCGCCGCTACGGCCTCTCCGGCGCCCGCGTCCGCTACGCCCACGCCCTGCCGGCGGCGCTGGCCCCGGCCGCGCAGCAACTGGCCCGTACCGTCGACTGGTTGCTGAGCGGCGTCATCGTCGTGGAGGCGCTGTTCGTGATCCCGGGGCTGGGCACCGTCCTGCTGGACGCGGTCGCGGAGCGCGACGTGCCGGTGGTGCAGGGGCTCGCCGTGGTGTTCGGGGTGCTGACGGTCGTGCTGAACCTGGGCGCCGACCTCGTCGCCCACCGTCTCGCGCCCCGGGCGGGGGTGGCGGCGTGAGGGGCCGCCGGGGCCGTTTCGCCCTCGGCGCGGCGCTGGTCGCCGTGCCGCTCGCCCTCGCCCTGCTGGGGCCGCTGCTGGCCGGGGAACCGGGGCCGCGGTCACCGTCGTTCACCGTCGGCGGCGGCCACCCGCTCGGCAGCGACTTCGTCGGCCGGGACGTGGTGCGGCAGGTGCTGCTGGGCGGGCGTCCGGTGGTGCTGACCGCGCTCGCCGCGACCGCCCTCGCCTATCTGGTGGCGCTCCCGGTGGGCCTGGCCGCCGCGCTCACCCACCGGCGCGGGCTGGAGGAGCTGCTGATGCGCCCGCTGGACGTGCTGCTCGCGGTGCCGTCGCTGCTGCTGATCCTGCTGGTGGCCACGGTGTTCTCGCCCGGTGCGGTGGGGCTGGCCGCGCTGGTGGCGCTGGTCAACGTGCCCGACGCGGCCCGCCTGGTGCGCGCCGCGGGTGCGGAGGCCGCCGCCCGGCCGGCGGTGGAGGCGTTGCGGATGCAGGGCGAGAGCTGGGCGCGCATCGCCTTCGGCTACGTGGGCCGCTCGGCGCTGCGCACCCTGGTCGCCGACGCCGGGACCCGGCTCACCGGGGTGCTGTACCTGGTGGCGACGGCCGCCTTCCTGGGCGTGGGGGTCGCCCCGGACGCCGCCGACTGGGCGGTCATGGTCGACCGCAACCGCACCGGCCTGTTCGTGCAGCCGTGGGCCGTGGTCGTCCCGGCGGTGCTGATCGTGGCCCTGACGACGGGGACGAACCTCCTCTTCGACGCCGCGCTGGACTCCGGCGGCGCCCGGGACCGTGACCGCCCCGGCCCGAGGCGGCGCCGCCTCCGCCGCACCGGCCCGCCCGGCGGCCGTACGGCGCGGAAGCGGGCGACCGCCGGAAGGGAGACCCCCGCGTGAAGAACGGAGACCCCCGTATGAAGAACAGGGAGTGGGCAGAGGCGAAGGACGAGGAGCCCGTGCCCGACGACCCCGCAAGCGCCCCCGCCCCCGTCGCCGAGGTCCGTGACCTGCGCGTCGAGGTCGGCGGCACCGTGCTCGTCGACGGGGTGAACCTCACGGCGCGGCCCGGCCGGGTCACCGCCCTGGTCGGCACCTCGGGCAGCGGCAAGACCACCACCGGCCTCGCCCTGCTCGGCACGTACCCGCCCGGCGCCCGCGTCAGCGGCGAGGTGCGGATCGCGGCCGACGGGCCGGTCGGCTACGTCCCCCAGCATCCGGCCTCGGTCCTCAACCCGGCCCGCCGCGTCTCCGCCCTGCTGACGGACATCGCCCGCCTCCGGCTCGGCCGGCTCCCCCGCGCCCGGCGCCGGGCCGCGGTGGCGCGGGAGGTCCGCCGGGCCCTGGCCGAGGCGCAGCTCCCGGACGCGGACACGGTGCTGCGCCGCTTTCCCCACCAGCTCTCCGGCGGACAGCAGCAGCGGGTGGTGCTCGCCCAGGCCCTGTTGCTCGGCGCCCGCGTCGTCGTCGCCGACGAGCCCACCACCGGCCAGGACGCCCTGACCAAGGCTCGGGTCACCGAGCGGCTGGCGGCGCTCGCGGCGCGCGGCATCGCGGTCGTCCTGCTCAGCCACGATCTGGACGTCGTCCGGGCGCTCGCCGACGATCTGGTCGTGCTGCGGGAGGGGCGCGTCGTCGAATCGGGCCCGGCGCACCGGCTGTGGAGCGCGCCCCGGCACCCGTGGACCCGCGCGCTCCTCGCCGACCGGGCCGCGTCCGACGCCCCGGACCCCGCGCCGAAGACCGGACCGGCGGCCTTGCGGGTCCGGGGGCTGACCGCCCGGCACCGCGACGGCGGGCGCGGCACCGCCGAGGTGCTGCGCGTCCCGGAACTCGACCTGCGCGCGGGCGAGTGCCTGGCCGTCCTCGGCCGCTCCGGCAGCGGCAAGACCACCCTCGGCCGCTGTCTGGCCGGACTCCACCGCGACCACTCGGGGCAGATCCTGCTCGACGGCGTGCCGCTGCCGCGCAGCCTGCGCGACCGCGACCGGAGTGCGCTCGCGGCCGTGCAGTACGTCTTCCAGGACGCGCGCGCCGCCTTCGACGAGCACCGGCCCGTCCTCGGCCAGGTCGCCCGCACCGCCGTCCGGCTGCGCGGTGTCCCGGCGGACACGGCGGCCCGGGAGGCCCTGGACACCCTGACCGGCCTCGGTCTCGCCGAGACCCTGGCGCACCGGCGCCCGGGACAGCTCTCCGGGGGCGAACTCCAGCGCGCGGCCCTGGCGCGCGCCCTGCTGGCCCGGCCGCGCGTCCTGGTCTGCGACGAGATCACCTCCGGGCTGGACCCGGTGACCCGCCGGGGCATCCTCGGCGTCCTGTCCACCCTGCTCCGCGAGCGGGACGACCTGGCCCTCGTCCTGATCACGCACGATCTGGAGTCGCTGGCTCCGGCCCACCGGATCGCCGTGCTGGACGCCGGGGAGGTGGTCGAGGAGGGGCCGGCGGAGCGCGTACTGAGGGCCCCTCGCCATCCGTTCACCTCGGCGCTGCTGCGGACCCGGGACCGGCTCGGGGCACCTTCGGGTTCGTAGCCCCTCGCTCATGGGTAGTCACTCACCGTACACGGCGTGCTAGCATGCGCGGGGTTGTCGTACCTAGGGGGCTCCATGTCATGGAGAGATGTACGCGCCGGTGCCCTGAGCGTTCTGGACCCGACCGGCGCCGTGTTCCCCGCCCATCGGGCCGGTGCCGGACCGGGCCCCGGCCTCGGTGAGCGGCTCGCCGCCGTCAACGCGGCACTGGACACCGCCGCGCGCCTGCCCACGGCTCCCACGGAGGACGGCACGGACGCGCGGGAGATGCGGGACGCGCTGGCCACGCTGCGCCTGGTCGCCGTGACCGTGAGCTTCACCTCGGCCGCGCTGTCGGCGGTGCTGGCGGTGCTGGCCCTCGTCGTCGACTCGCGCTGGCCGGTGGTGGTGATAGGCGTGCTGTCCGCCGTGACCCTCACCTCCCTCGCCGCGTTCCTCTGTGCGCTGCGGCACGCGCTGACCCGGCGCGGACGGCGCGGGCGGGCGCTCTACTCGGAGTTGCGCGCCCTCGCCTTCAAGCGGGTGGAGGAGCTGGACACCGCGCAGCTCATGCGGCGGAGCGAGCGCGACCACGAGATGGCGCGGGCGCTCCTGTTCCAGATCCTCACCGAGTACGAGGAGGCGTCGGCCGCCCGGGGCGCCCCCGGCACCCTGCGCTCCGTGCCGACACCCGACACCGCGCGCCGGCTGATGCGCTCGGCCAGCCCCACCCACCCGGTCCGGCAGGCACTGCACATGATGGTCGCCGACCTCCAGGAGAAAAGCGCTTGAACGAACGCCCGGCGGCCCCCGCCCCGGCGGACCCCTCGCTCGTCGCCCAACTCATCGAACTGGCGAAGCACTTGGAGGTCGCCAACAAGCGGCAGCTCCGTACCGTCCTGCACGCCGTGACCGCCGACTACCGGGTGCAGCGGATACAGGCCATCGGCCAGATGGCGCAGAACCTGGTCGGCCAGCTCTTCGCCACCGGGCTCGTGGGCGGATTCCTCTTCCTCGCCTACCACATGGTCCAGCGGGGCGAGTCCGGGTACGCGGTCCTGCTCGCCGGGTTCCCGGCGAGCAGCATGGCGGGGATCTTCGTCCTGCGGGTGCTGCCCGACTTCAAGGCGATGAGCGCCTTCGCCCGGCAGGCCGGCGCCCTCGCCGCGAACGGCTCCGCCGCCGTCCCCGCCCAGGCCGGACCCGGCACCGCTCCGGCCGGCGTCCCCCCGTCCGACGGCGCCGCCGTCTGACCCGGCGGGCCCCGGACTTCCGCCGGTACGCGTACGCGTGACAGCCCGGCGCGCACCCGCGACACCCGCGATGCCCCACGCCCGTATACCCGTAAGCCCCGATACCCGTACGCCCGTACGCCCGTAAGCCGTACGCCCGTACGCCCGTAAGCCGTCCGCCCGTAAGCCGTCCGCCCGAAGGGGCCGCCCGCACCCGGTGGGCGGCCCCTTCGCGTGCTCCGGAACCCGTGCCGGGCACCGGTTCCGGCCGGCCCCGCCCGACCCCCACCCGCCCCCCTCCCCCCGCGTTGCCGGGCTCCGGCAAGGTTTACTACCCTCTCGTTGCCGGATACCGCGCACCGGGGCGTGAACGGCAGGGGAGGGCGCGGACATGGGGGAGCAGCACGAGGCATACCTGTCGGGGTACGCCGAGATCCTGGCGGAGGTGGCCGGCACCGGGCGGCGCCTGACCCGCGACGAGTTGGACGGGCGGCGCAGGCTCGGCGAGGAGGCCGCCGAGGTCGGCCACAGCCTGCGCACCCTCGTCCGGGGCCATCTGCACGCCACCCGCGTGTCATGGCCCGGTAAAGCGGGGAGCGAGGGGACCGTCCCGAACGTGCTCGCCGCCGTCGCCCAGGCCGTCGACGCCTTCGCCGAGGGGTACGAACGCGCCCAGCGCCTCGCCGTACGCCAGGAGGAGGCGGCGCGGCGGGAGTTCATCGACGACCTGCTCTACGGCCGCAGCGACCTGGGCCGGCTCGCGGAGCGCGCCGAACGCTTCGGCCTCGTCCTCTCCCGGGCCCACGCCGTCGCGGTGGCCGAGGGCCCCGAGCCCTACGACGACACCGCGCCCGTGACACGGCTGGTGGAGACCGCGCTCATCTCCCGCTTCGGGGACCGGCGCGTCCTGATCACCACCAAGAACGGGCACCTGGTCTGCATCGCCCCCGGCGACCAGGACGAGATCCTCGCCTTCTTCGCCAAGCAGGCGTACGCCGCCACCGACGGCGGCCGGGTGGCCATCGGCCGCGCCCAGAGCGGCCCCGGCGGCGTGGTGCACAGCTACGAGGAGGCGCTGAGCACCCTCGAACTCGCCGAGCGGCTGGAGCTGGGCGAGCACGTGGTGCGCGCCGCCGACCTGCTGGTCTACCCGGTGCTCACCCGCGACCGGCAGGCCATGGCCGACCTGGTGCTGAGCGTCCTCGGCCCGCTGCGGGACGCCCGGGGCGGCGCCGAACCGCTGCTGCGGACGCTGGAGGTGTACTTCGACGCCGGCTGCACCGCGGCCGAGGCGGCCCGCCGGCTCTCCCTGAGCGTGCGGGCGCTGACGTACCGGCTGGAGCGCGTCCACCAGTTGACCGGGGCCGACGCCTCGGACCCGGTGCACCGGTACACGCTCCAGACCGCGGTCATCGGGGCCCGCCTCCTGGGCTGGCCCGACGAGGACCTCTGACCCCGGAACGCGGACCGGCCCGGCCGGGGGAACCCGACCGGGCCGAAGGTCCGTCCGGACCGGAGGCGGAGCGCCCCCCGTCCGGACGGGTGGTTCAGCCGGTGATCTGGACCTTGCCGTTGTCGGCCGGCTCCGCGACGTCGTCCTTCTTCCCGGCGAGCGGTCCGGCGCCCGCGACGTTCTTCAGCAGCGCCGCCAGGTCCACGCCGGTGGTGGAGTTCAGCAGCTCCATGCCCTGGGCCACGTTGTCCGCGACCGTGCGGGAGAGCTGGCTCGCCCCGTCGGTGGAGATGACCGTCAGCTTGTCCACGGCCGACAGCGGCTCGGACGCCTTGGCCACCACCTGCGGCAGCACCTCGACCAGCATCTGGAGCACGGCCGCCTCGCCGTACTGCTCGAAGGCGTCGGCCTTCTGCCGCATCGCCTCGGCCTCGGCAGCGCCCTTGGCGCCGATCGCCGCGGCCTCCGCCTCGCCCTCCAGCCGGACCGCCTCCGCGATCGCCGCACGGCGGGACCGCTCGGCCTCACCCTGCTTGAGACCCTCGATCGCCTCGGCCTCGGCCAGCGCGCCACGGCGCTGCTTCTCGCCCTCACCGGTGAGCCGGGCCCGCTCGGCCTCGGCCTGGGCGGCGGCGATCTCGGCGGAGCGCTCGGCCTCGGCCTGCTTGACGCGGGCCACCCGGCGGGCCTCGGCCTCCTGCTCGGCGGCGTAGCGCTGGGCGTCGGCGGGCTTGCGGACCTCGGTGTCGAGCTGGCGGTCCTTCAGCGCGGCCTGATGCTGGGCGACCTTCTCCTGCTCGGCGAGGATGTCCTGCTGGCGGGCCGCCTCGGCGAGGGGACCGGCGGCGTTGGCGCGGGCCGCGGCCTGGTCGGTCTCGGCCTTGATCTCGGCCTGCTTCAGGTAGAGGGTCCGCTGCGCGATCGCGATCTCCTCCTCGGCCTTCAGCCGCGCCTGCTCGGCCGCGCGCCGGGCCACGGCCTCGGCGATGTCGGCCTCCTGCTTGGCGCGGGCGGCCTCGGGACGGCCCAGGTCCTCCAGGTAGGAGCCCTCGGTGGTGATGTCCTGGATCTGGAAGGCGTCCAGCACCAGGCCCTGCCCGGACAGGCTCGCCTCGGCCTCCTCGGCGACCTGGCCGGCGAAGGCGGCGCGGTCGCGGATGACGTCCTCCACGGACATCCGGCCGACGATCGCGCGCAGCGCGCCGGACAGCACCTCCTGGGTGAAGCCGACGATGCCGTCCTGCTGCATCAGGAAGCGCTGGGCGGCGGCGCGGATCGCGTCCTCGGTGCCGCCGACCTTGACGATGGCGACGCCGTCCAGGTTGGCCTTCACGCCGCGCAGGGTGACCGCGCCGCGGACGGCGACCGGGATGTGCCGCGAGGAGAGGTCCAGGGTGAAACGCTGCTGCACGAACGGCACGACGAAGACGCCACCGCCGACCACGACCTTCTGGCCGCTGTTGTCGGTGATGACCCGGCCGGTCTCCGGATCGGTGGACTTCTTGCCGCGCCGGCCGGTGACGATGAACGCCTCACTGGGTCCGGCGACTTTGTAGCGGCTGACGACCACCAGCGCGAGCAGTACGAGGAGTACGACGACTCCCAGTACCGCGATCACGACAGGACTCATGACACTGCCCCCGAATCACGGAGAAGGAACGAGAAGAGAACACGTGGGAAAGGAGGGATGGCGAAGGAATACCGGGCGCGGCGGTAAAGGAAAGGCACGCGGAATGGACTCGTATGTCCCGGCGGGGCCGAAACCGTCCGCGTCGCTCTCCACCGCTCAGCGCTCCACCGGGCGCACCACGACCGACGTCGACGTCGGCGCCGACTCGACCCACACCTCGGTGCCGCGGGCCACGGGCAGCGCGCTGCGTGCCGAGCACTTCAGCGGCTGGCCGGCGAGCCGGAGCATCACCTCGCCGAAGCCGTCGGCGGGGATCGCGGTCACCACCCGGCCCGACGTGCCGACGAGCTGGTCGTGGGTAGGCGTGCCGTCCGTCTGATCCCGCATCAGCGCCCGGCTGAAACGGTACGTCAGCCAGCCCGCCGCGACACCGGCCAGGGCTCCCACACCGACGGCTCCCGCCGTGCCGGTCCAGCCGGTGCCCAGGGCGATCGCGCCGCCGAAACCGGTCATCGCGGTGAATCCGGCGATCACCGGCAGGGACAGCCATCCCTCCAGGAGACCGTCCAGGGCGCCGTCGAAGACGCCTTCCAACAGCCCGTCGAAGATCAGCGACAAGGCGAGCAGCACAACCCCCGTGATACCCAGCCCAAGAAACCAGGCCATATGCGCCGTCCCCCTCTCGCCCGTCGCTGAGCTTCGGTGAAACGAATCCTCACATGCGGGGGAAGACGATGTCATTGCCCGGCTCCGGCAATCTTTACGCTGCTTTTATGCCGCCCTCACCCGCAACCGTCCTCATCCTACGGAACACCCGGCCCGGCGGCTGTCCGCGAACGGTGACCCGTCGGTAACGGTATGGCACGCGAACCCGTGGGAGCGGTCCCGCGAGAAGCCCGCCAGGGGCCCGCCCGGGGCCGCGCACGCCGGCCGCGGGGGCTGGAACCGGTGGTGACGTTGCGGCAGTCTTGTCCCCCGTGGCGATCGTTCCGAACCAGGGTCCCCCGAGCGGTCCGCAGGGCGGCCCGCCCGGCGACGCGACCCACATGGTGGTCTGCGGCGACGACGGGCTGGCGCACCGGCTCGCCGCCGAACTGCGCGGCGTGTACCGCGAACACGTCACCCTCGTCGTCCCGCCCTCCGGGCGCCAGGTCCGCCGGCCGGTCGTCGGCCGGGCCCGCGCCGCCTCGGCGGCGCTGCTGGACCGGGTGGTCAACGCGACCGTCAACCGCGGTGGCGAGACCAACGGCACGCCCCGCCCCGTGGAGGCCCTCGAACCCACCGAGGACGTGCTCGCCGAGGCGGGCGTCGACCGGGCGGTCGCCCTCGCCCTCGTCTACGACGACGACGAGACCAACATCCGCGCGGCGCTGACCGCCCGCCGGCTCAACCCCCGCCTCCGCCTCGTGCTGCGCCTCTACAACCGCCGGCTCGGTCAGCACATCGAGGAACTCCTCGACCAGACCGCCGCGTTGTCCGCCGGAGACGGCCGGGCGCGGGGCCTGGACGGCGGCGGGGCCTCGACCACCGTGCTCTCCGACGCGGACACGGCCGCGCCCGCGCTGGCGGCCACGGCGCTGGTCGGCACCGGCAAGGTGGTGGAGACCGACGGGCTGCTGCTGCGCGCGGTGGAACGGCATCCGCCGCGCCCCGGCGAGGTCGCCGACCCGGGGCTGTGCACACTGGCGCTGCTCTCCGCGACCAGCAACGACCCCGCGGGAGCGGACGGTTCGGAGACCAGCGGCGACCAGGCGCCCTACCTGCTGCCCGACGCGGCGGCCGTGGAGGCGGCCACCGGGCGCGGGACGGTCGCCCTGGAGCAGGTCTCCTACTCCGGTCCGGCGCTGTCCGCCGCGCGGACCCGGGTGCCGCCGTTCGCCTCGCTCTTCTCCCGGCGGCTGCGCTGGTCGCTGGCGGGCCTGGCGGCCTGCGTGATCGCGCTCGCGGTGGCGCTGGCGGTGGTCACCGGCGACAACGCCCTGCACGCCACCTATGTGACCCTGCTCGACCTGTTCGCCATCAACGAGCCGGCGCACAACCAGTCGGCCGGCGAGCAGATCCTGCAACTCCTCTCCGGTTTCACCGGGCTCCTGCTGCTGCCGGTGCTGCTGGCGGCCGTGCTGGAGGCGCTGGGCACCTTCCGCAACGCCTCCGCGCTGCGCAAGCCCCCGCGCGGGCTGGGCGGGCACGTGGTCCTGCTGGGCCTCGGCAAGATCGGCACGCGGGTGCTGACCCGGCTGCGGGAACTGGACATCCCGGTGGTGTGCGTCGAGGCCGACCCGGAGGCCCGCGGCATGGCGACCGCGCGGCGGCTGCGGGTGCCGGTGGTGCTCGGGGACGTCACGCAGGAGGGCGTCCTGGAGGCGGCGCGGGTCCACCGGGCGCACTCGCTGCTCGCGCTGACCAGCGCGGACTCGACCAACCTGGAGGCGGTCCTCTACGCCCGGTCCTTACGGTCCGACCTGCGCGTGGTGCTGCGCCTGTACGACGACGACTTCGCCACCGCCGTGTACCGCACCCTGCGGGCCGCGCATCCGCAGGCACTGACCCGCAGCCGCAGCGTGTCCCACCTGGCCGCGCCCGCCTTCGCGGCGGCGATGATGGGCCGCCAGATCCTGGGGGCGATCCCGGTCGAGCGGCGGGTGCTGCTCTTCGCGGCCGTCACGGTGGCCGGGCATCCCCAACTGGAGGGGCGGACCGTCGGGGAGGCGTTCCGGGCCGGGGCGTGGCGGGTGCTGGCGCTGGACACGGGGGCCGACGGCGGCCGTCGCCCGGGTGAGCCGGGTGGCGGCGCCGAGGGGGTGCGGTCGTCGGGGCTGGTGTGGGAGCTGCCGGAGACCTACGTCCTGCGGGGCCAGGACCGGGTGGTGCTGGCGGCGACCCGGCAGGGCCTGGCGGAACTCCTGGGCCGCCGCGCCCGCGTCCCGGGCCCGCCGTCGTACTGACGGCCCCGGGGGGCCTTCGGGGGATGCCCCGGGGCCTCCGAGGGACCGGTCGGGGACACCCCGGGACCCCCGAGGGACCGGTCGGGGACACCCCGGCCCCGGCCCTGCGGGGCCCGGCCGAGACGGCCCTCGCCGAACCTGCCGGGGCCGCCAGGTCCGCCAGGTCCGCCAGGTCCGCCAGGTCCGCCAGGTCCGCCAGGTCCGCCAGGTCCGCCGGGACCGCCAGGACCGCCAGGACCGCCAGGACCGCCAGGACCGCCAGGACCATGCGCCTACCGTTGCCACCCCGGTCGGGGAGGCACCCTCCGGGCCCCGCCCGCGCCGCCCCGCGCCGCCCCGCGCCGCCCCCTGCCGGCCTGGCCGGAGCGCCGCCGCCCCGGCCGGGCCAGCTCGGGCCGGCTCGGCCGGGAAAACGACCGGCGACAGCCCCGGCCCACCCCCTTGCCGGGCCGCCCGGGGCATCCGCCCCCTACCGCGCCGGCAGGTGCCGGGCGGCGAAGTCCAGCTCCAGGCGGACCTGCTTGAGCCGTTCGTCCACCACGAGGGAGCCGTGTCCCGCCTCGTACCGGTACACCTCGTGGACCGCGCCCCTCGCCTCCAGGCGCCGTACGTAGTTCTCGATCTGGCGGATCGGGCAGCGCGGGTCGTTGACCCCGGCGGAGATGTACACGGGGGCCTTGACCTGGTCGACGTAAGTCAGCGGCGAGGACGCCTCGAAGCGCTCCGGGACCTCCTCCGGGGTGCCGCCGAGCAGCGTGCGGTCCAGGGCCTTCAGGCCCTCCATCTCGTCCTGGTACGCGGTGACGTAGTCGGCGACCGGGACGGCGGCGATGCCCAGCGTCCACGCCTCGGGCTGGGTGCCGAGGCCGAGCAGCGTCAGGTACCCGCCCCAGGAGCCGCCGGTGAGGATCAGCCGGGCGGGGTCGGCGAGGCCGGAGGAGACCGCCCACTCCCGCACCGCGGCGATGTCCTCCAGCTCGATGAGGCCCACCCGGTGCTTGAGGGCGTCGGTCCAGGCCCGGCCGTACCCGGTGGAGCCGCGGTAGTTGACCCGGACCACCGCGTACCCGTGGTCGACCCAGGCGGCCGGGCCGGCGGCGAAGGCGTCGCTGTCGTGCCAGGTCGGTCCGCCGTGGATGTCGAAGACGGTCGGCAGCGGCCCGCTCGCGCCCGCCGGCTTCTGCACCAGGGCGTGGATACGGCCGCCCGGCCCCTCCACCCACACGTCCTCCACCGGCACCGAGCCCGGCGACCGCATGCCGGGCGGGTCCAGCACGACGCGGCCGGTGGTGGAGCGGACCGCGGACGGCTCGGCGGCGGAGGACCACAGGTATTCCACGCTGCCGTCCGGGCGGGCCGTCGCCCCGGAGACCGTGCCGGCCGGGGTGGGGATCTCCACCAGCTCGCGCTCGGCCAGGTCGTACCGGAACAGCTCGCTGCGGGCCTCGAAGCCGTGCACGATCAGCAGGCCGCTGCCGTCCGGGTACCACTCGGCGCTCACGTCGCCGGGCAGCTCCAGGGCGAGGTCGGTCTGCTCGCCCGTCGCCACGTCCCACACCAGGGGCTCCCAGCGGCCCCGGCGCTGGTGGCCGATGAGCAGGCGGGTGTCGCCGTCGACGGGGGCGAAGCCGAGCACCTCCAGGCCCAGTTCCTCGGTGCCGCCCCGGGTGTCGTCGAGGTCGGCGACGGCCGTGCCGTCGGGGCCGAGGACGCGCAGCGCCGAGTGCATGGCGTCGCCGTGCTCCGTGTGCTCGATGGCGATCAGCGTGCCGTCGTGCGAGAGGTCCCCGACGCCGGCCGACTCGCGGTGCCGGTAGATCTCCACGGGCTCCCCGCCCGCGCGCGCCAGGTGGATCGTGGTGCCGTCGGCGTCGGTGGAACGCCCGATGACCGCGGTGCGCCCGTCCCGGCCGAGGGCGAGGCCCGCCGGATAGGAGGGGTCGAGTCCGGGCACCGCCGGCTCGTCCGCGCCGCCCGCGAAGGGCTGGCGGCGCCAGACGCCGAACTCGTCGCCGTCCTTGTCGTCGAACCACCAGATCCACTCACCGTCGGGCGAGAGCACGCCGACCGTGGTCCCGTTCGGCCGGTCCGTGGCCTGGCGTTGCCCGCCGGTCGACCGGTCCCAGGCGTACAGCTCGTAGGTCCCCGTCGCGTTCGACACGAACAGGGAGCGGTGCGGCGCGTCCTGCGCCCAGTCGGGCAGCGACACCCTCGGCGCCCGGAACCGCTTCTCCCAGTCCGGCATCTTCTCAGCCTGCTCCCGCCGCCGCGGCGAGAGGGACCCGTTGCTCTCAGTCATGGCCCCATACTGCCCCGTCCGGCCGGACGGCGCGGATCACGTCCCCAGCCTGTGGACAACTTCGCCCGCGGGCCGCCCCGAGGCCCACTCCCGCGCGGGCGCCCCGTACCGTGGAGGGCGTGTACCGGTTTCTGCTGACGCCCCGGTGGTGGGGGATCAACGTCTTCCTCGTCCTGTCCATCCCCTTCTGCGTCTTCATGGGGTCCTGGCAGCTCGGCCGGTTCGAGGACCGCGTGCAGGCCCACGACCGCGCCACCACCCAGGCGGCCTCCGACCGCCGGGAGGCCGCGCGCCCGCTGGCCGACCTGCTCCCCGTCGACCAGTCCACCGTCGGCAAGCAGACCACCGTCACCGGCCGGTACGACGAGCAGTTGCTCGTACCGGACCGGACGCTGGACGGACGCACCGGTTACTACGTCCTGACCCTGCTGCACACCGACGAGGGGCGCGCGCTGCCCGTCGTCCGGGGCTGGCTGCCCGGCACGCCGGACGCGTCGAAGGCCCCGGCCCCGCCGACGGGTGAGGTCACCGTGACCGGGGCGCTCCAGGCATCCGAGACACCCGGCAACAACGGGGTCGGCTCCCGCTCCGGACTGCCCGCCGGCCAGACCGGCGCGATCAGCACCGCCACGCTCGTCAACCTCGTGCCGTACGACCTGTACGACGCGTGGGTGACGCTCAACGACGGGGACTCCGGGATGCGGGCGGTGCCGGTGAGCGCCCCGCAGAACACCGGCCTGGACCTCAAGGCGTTCCAGAACCTCGGCTACACCGCCGAGTGGTTCGCCTTCGTCGGCTTCGTGATCTTCATGTGGTTCCGGCTGCTGCGCCGCGAGGTGGAGCTGACCCGCGACGCGGAGCTGGGCCTCGCCCCCGACGGCACCGAGACCGCCGACACCGCTGGGGCCACCGAGGCCGATGGGGCCGCGCAGACCGCCGGGGCCGGGCGGGAGCTGGAGGACCGTCCCAGCCCGACCGGCGTCTGAGCCACGCCGCGCCGCATCAGGCCGACCCGGATCAAGACAGCCCGGAGGCCAGGACGGCCCCCGCATCAAGCCGACCCCGGGAGCACTCCCGTCCAGTACACCGTCCCCGCGCACGCGTTGGACACGGTGGTCGTCGCCGTCCCCGAGCCGCCCTCGGGGGCGTACGTCACCGTCACGCTCCCGTCGGCCGGGGCGTCCTCGGTGATCAACTGGGTCTGGGTGCCGCTGTCGCCGCCGGTGGAGCCGCCGCTGTTCGTGGCGACGTCCTCCGAGGGCGTCGGGTCGGGCGAGGCGCCGCCGCTGCCGCCGCCGGGCGTACCGCCCGTGCTGGGGCAGGTCTCCGAGGGCACCCAGGCGAACCGCACCTCGTAGGAGGAGCCCGGCGCCAGGGTCAGCGAGGCGACCTCCAGGGACGGGTCGGGCAGGGCCGCCGCCGCGTCCCCGGCCGTGTGCCGGGCGGTGCCGATCCGGCCGGCGTCCGCCGCGCCCTGGGCACCGGCGGAGAGGCTGCCGGGACCGGCGACGGTACAGCCGGCCGAGGAGACGTTGGTGACGCGGAAGGTGCCGTAGACGGCGCCGGTGGAGTCGGGGGCCGCGCTGCCGGCGACGGCCGGTCCGAGCTGCCCCGCCGTACAGGAACCGGGGTCGGCGGCGCTGCTGGCGGAGGGGTCTGCGCCGTCGGCGGAGCCCTCGGCGGCGCCGGTCTCCGCGTCGTCCGGCGTACGCGCCGGGCCGGTGCCGTGCTCGCCGTCGGCCGGGCCGCCACTGCCGGCGGTGCCGCCGTGCCCGCCGGCCGGGCCGGTGCCCTGGGTGGCGCCGCCCTGCGCCTGCGAGGCGTTGCCGGCGACGGAGGGGTCGGCGCCGAGTCCGCCGCCGGAGGAGACGTGCACCAGGGCCGGGACGGCCGTGCCGAGGAAGAGCGCGGCGGCGGCCACGCCGACGACGGCCTGCCGCTTGCGGGCCCGGCGCGCGGGCACGGCCCGGCGCAGGTGCTCCAGCGTGCCGTCGCGCGGCGCCACCTCCCGCACCGCCTGGTGCAGCAGACCGCGCAGCGCGGCCTCGTCGCCCCCGAGCGCGTCGGGGTGCTCGCCGTCCGCGGCCCGGGGGGCCGGTACGAGGGCGATGGGCGCCGTGTCACCGGGGGTGCCGGCGGCGCCTTCCGAAGCGAGGCTTTCCCGGGCGGCGCCTTCCAGCGCCGTGCCGTCCGGGTCGGACGGGATTTCCGGACCCGAGTCGTCCGGGTCCTGGCTCTCCGACGTCGGGCCGTCCGGCGCGGAAGCCGCCGGGGCCGGCAGGTGGTCGGTGGGGGTGTCCCCGGGGGTGGGGCCCGGGTCGGCGGGGCCGTGGTTCACAGTTCCGTTCCCAGCGTGCGTGTACGTCGGCTCGTGCGTGTCCGGGCTCTCCGGCCCGGCGTCGGCGCCGTCCGGCGGCGCCGCGTCCTCGTGCGGGGCCCGCTCCTGGCGGGCCTCCTGCCCCTCGGGGGCGTCCCGCCGCGCGTCCTCGGCGCTCATGCCGTGGCCCCCATGGCCACCCTGAGCGCCGCCATGCCGCGCGATCCGTACGCCTTGACCGAGCCCAGGGATATGCCGAGCGTCTCGGCGACCTGAGCCTCGGTCATGTCCGCGAAGTAGCGCAGGACCAGCACCTCGCGCTGACGGCGCTGGAGCCCTTTCATCGCCTGGATCAGCGAGTCGCGCTCCAGGAGGTCGTAGGCGCCCTCCTCCGCGCTCGCCATGTCGGGCATCGGCTTGGAGAGCAGCTTGAGGCCGAGGATGCGCCGGCGCAGCGCGGACCGCGAGAGGTTGACGACGGTCTGCCGCAGGTAGGCGAGCGTCTTCTCCCGGTCGCGGACGCGTTTGCGCGCCGAGTGGACGCGGATGAACGCCTCCTGGACGACGTCCTCGCAGGACGCGGTGTCGTCCAGGAGCAGCGCGGCGAGGCCGAGCAGCGACCGGTAGTGGGCCCGGTACGTCTCCGTGAGGTGGTCGACGGTGGTACCCGCCACCACGCTCTCCTCCGCGCCGTCGCGCTGGTCCGTGAGGCGGGCCGGCCGGGCCGCGGGCATGGGCGCGATCACCGGCATGCCACCGGCCGCGCCGGCGGCGCGGGGACGAAGGGGCCGGACGGGCCGGACGGCTGCCCGCAGAGCCGCACCGCGTGTCGCCGCGGTGAAGTCGAGTACCTCTGCCACGCCAGTTGGACCCACTTGCCCCCGCAAGGGTTGTACGTGCCGGACGTCACGTTCCCGTCCGTGCCGGACCGCCACCCGTCCGACACCGCGTCAAAGGCCCTCATACGCCCCGCTCATCCCCTATGTCGCTGTGAACGGGCGTCCCCTTACGCCCGCGTCCGGCGCCCCGCGCCGGCACACGTGTGTCCCCACGCCCCGAGGAGGGTGACCGCAAAGACGCTCCCCGCCTCCGCGCGGTTGCGGGGGCGGGGAGGAAATCCTCCGGTGCCGTCGGGCGCGGGACAAGTGCCCCGGTTCGTCTTCCGGATCACATCCCGTACGGGAATCCTATTAAACGAACGTCTCGGTGGCCGAGGGGTTTTGCCGTGGTCAGCCCTTCTCGGCGGCGACCAGCTCGGCGATCTGCACGGCGTTGAGGGCGGCGCCCTTGCGCAGGTTGTCCCCGCAGACGAAGAGTTCCAGGGCCGTCGGGTCGTCCAGCGCCCGCCGGACCCGGCCGACCCAGGCGGGATCGGTGCCGACCGCGTCGGCGGGGGTGGGGAACTCGCCGGCGGCCGGGTTGTCGAAGAGGACGACCCCGGGCGCCGTGTCCAGGATCTCCCGGGCCCGCTCCACGGTGACCTCGTCCTCGAAGCGGGCGTGCAGGGTGAGCGAGTGCGTGGTGACCACCGGGACCCGTACGCAGGTGACGGCGACGGGCAGCCGGGGCAGTCCGAGGATCTTGCGGGTCTCGTCCCGCACCTTCATCTCCTCCGAGGACCAGCCGTCCTCCCGCAGCGCGCCGGCCCACGGCACGACGTTCAGCGCGACCGGCTCCAGGAAGGGCCCGGTGTCGTCGCCGACGGCCCGGCGCAGGTCCCCGGGGTGGGTGCCCAGCTCGGTGCCGGCCACCGCGGAGAGCTGGCGGCGCAGCGTCTCCACCCCGGCCCGCCCGGCCCCGCTCACCGCCTGGAACGCGGTGGCGACCAGATCGCGCAGCCCGAACTCGGCGTGCAGCGCGCCCAGCGCCACGATCATCGAGAGGGTCGTGCAGTTGGGGTTGGCCACGATCCGGCGCGGGCGCAGCCGCACGGCGTGCGGATTGACCTCGGGCACGACGAGCGGCACGTCCGGGTCCATCCGGAAGGCGCCGGAGTTGTCGACCACGACCACGCCGCGCTCGGCGGCCACCGGCACCCACCGGGCGGTGACCTCGTCGGGCAGGTCGAACACGGCGACGTCGACCCCGTCGAAGACGTCCTCGGTGAGCGCCACCACCTCGGTCTCCTCGCCGCGCACGGTCAGCTTGCGGCCGGCCGAGCGGGACGAGGCGACCAGGCGGATCTCGCCCCAGACGTCCGCGTGCTGCGAGACGATCTGGAGCACGACGGAGCCGACCGCGCCGGTCGCCCCCACGACCGCGAGCACGGGCCGGCCGGCCCGGTCGTCCGCCCGGACCTGCGGGGCCGGTGCGGCCCACCCCGGGTGTCCGGTACCGGACATCAGCGGCCGGTGCCCCCGTAGATGACGGCCTCGTCGCTGTCGGAGTCGAGTCCGAAGGCGGCGTGCACGGCGCGGACGGCCTCGGTCACATCGTCCTTGCGGGTGACGACCGAGATGCGGATCTCGGACGTCGAGATCAGCTCGATGTTGACGCCTGCGTCGGACAGGGCGGTGAAGAAGTCGGCCGTGACACCCGGGTTGGTCTTCATCCCGGCGCCGACGAGGGAGATCTTGCCGATCTGGTCGTCGTAGCGCAGGGAGTCGAAGCCGATGCCGGCGCGGTTCTTCTCCAGCGCGTCGATGGCCTTGCGGCCCTCGGACTTGGGCAGCGTGAAGGAGATGTCCGTCAGGCCCGTGGCGGCAGCGGAGACGTTCTGCACGACCATGTCGATGTTGACCTCGGCGTTGGCGATGGTCCGGAAGATCGAGGCGGCCTCGCCCGGCTTGTCCGGCACGCCGACGACCGTGATCTTGGCCTCGGAGGTGTCGTGTGCGACACCGGAGATGATGGCCTGCTCCACCCTCTTGTCCCCTTGCTCGATCGGCTCGCTGCTGACCCACGTGCCGCGCAGTCCGCTGAAGGACGAGCGGACGTGGATCGGGATGTCGTACCGGCGCGCGTACTCCACACAGCGGTGGAGGAGCACCTTGGAACCGGAGGCGGCAAGCTCCAGCATGTCCTCGAAGGAGATCCAGTCGATCTTCTTCGCCTTCGGCACCACGCGCGGGTCGGCGGTGAACACGCCGTCCACGTCGGTGTAGATCTCGCACACGTCGGCGTCGAGCGCGGCGGCCAGGGCCACGGCCGTGGTGTCGCTGCCGCCGCGGCCCAGCGTGGTGATGTCCTTCTTGTCCTGGCTGACGCCCTGGAAGCCGGCCACGATGGCGATGTTGCCGCCGTCCACGGAGGCGCGGATGCGGCCGGGGGTGACGTCGATGATCCGGGCCTTGTTGTGGACCGAGTCGGTGATGACTCCCGCCTGGCTGCCGGTGAAGGACTGGGCCTCGTGGCCCAGGTTTTTGATCGCCATCGCCAGCAGGGCCATGGAGATGCGTTCTCCGGCGGTCAGCAGCATGTCGAGCTCGCGTCCCGCGGGAATCGGGGAAACCTGCTCGGCGAGATCGATCAACTCGTCCGTCGTGTCGCCCATCGCGGAAACGACGGCGACCACCTGGTTGCCGTTCTTCTTCGCTTCCACGATCCGCTTGGCGACGCGCTTGATGCCTTCGGCATCGGCTACGGAGGAGCCTCCGTACTTCTGCACGACAAGGCCCACGTGCGCTCCTCGCTCAATCCGTCTCTTTCCGCACGTGCGTATATGCACTGCGGTCGGCTCATTTTACCGAGCGTCCGGAATTCCCCCCCGCGGTACCGCATCGTGAGATTCCCAGGCCCTCGTTTCAGGCTGGCTCATGCCCACGAGAGGGCCCCTCACTCGGAAAAGTGCGGTGTGTCACACGGGAGCGCGGATCAGGTGACCGGGCGCAGGCCGAGGGGGCCGGCGATCTCGCGGGCCATCACCCGGCCCGCCTCCTTCTCCAGCGTGTCGTCGCCGAGGTGCTGGTCGGTGTCGAGGCCGTCCAGGGCCTCCAGCGGCTGGTCGAGACGGACGTGGGCGACCACCGACTGGAGCGCGCGCAGGCTCGCCGAGGCCGTGGAGCCCCAGTTGGAGAAGTACGAGAACTGCCACCACCACAGGGCCTCGGTGGTGCGGCCCGCGCGGTAGTGGACCATGCCGTGGCGCAGGTCGGTGATGACGTCGGCGAGGTCGTCGGAGATCCGGGCCGCGACGGGGGCGCGGCGCGGCTCGTAGGGGTCGAAGACCTCGGAGTAGACGTCGATGGGCTCCAGCAGGCGGGCCAGGTTCTCGCGGAGTTCGTCCACGTCCGGCTCGGGGCCCGGGTCGGGCTCGTAGCGCTCCTCCGGGAGGAAGTCCTCGTGGGCGCCGAGCCGGCCGCCCGCCAGCATGAGCTGGGAGACCTCCAGCAGCAGGAAGGGGACCGCCGAGTCGGGCTCGTCGCCCTTGGCGACCTCCGTGACGGCGACCAGGAAGCTCTCGATCTGGTCGGCGATCTGGACCGCGAAGTCGTCGGGATTCTGGTGGGTCGCGTGCAGCGTGGCGTCAGACATCTAGGAGTCGTCTCCCCTCGAAGGCGCGTCCGAGAGTCACCTCGTCCGCGTACTCCAGGTCACCGCCCACCGGAAGGCCGCTCGCCAGGCGGGTGACCTTGAGCCCCATGGGCTTGATCATGCGGGCGAGGTAGGTGGCCGTGGCCTCGCCCTCCAGATTCGGGTCCGTGGCCAGGATCAGCTCCGTGACCGCGCCGTCGGCCAGCCGGGCGAGCAGTTCGCGGATGCGCAGGTCGTCGGGGCCGACGCCGTCGATGGGGCTGATCGCGCCGCCGAGCACGTGGTACCGGCCGCGGAACTCGCGGGTGCGCTCGATCGCCACGACGTCCTTGGGTTCCTCCACCACGCAGACGACCGACAGATCGCGCCGCGGGTCGCGGCAGATGCCGCACAGCTCCTCCTGCGCCACGTTGCCGCAGGTGGCGCAGAAGCGGACCTTCGCCTTGACCTCCATGAGGGCCTGGGCGAGGCGCCGTACGTCGGCCGGTTCCGCCTGGAGGACGTGGAAGGCGATCCGCTGCGCGCTCTTGGGACCGACGCCGGGCAGCCGCCCCAGTTCGTCGATGAGGTCCTGGACCACGCCTTCGTACAACGGACTGCCGTCCTTCCTGAGGTTGCTGCTACGTACGGTAGAGGGCCGCGGCCCGTCTTAGAAGGGCAGACCGGGGATGCCGCCGCCGCCCAGCCCCTGGGCGAGCGGGCCGAGCTTCTGCTGCTGGAGGGTCTGCGCGTTCTCGTTGGCCGCCTGGACGGCGGCGACGATCAGGTCGGCGAGGGTCTCGGTGTCCTCCGGGTCCACCGCCTTGGGGTCGATCACCAGGCCGCGCAGTTCGCCGGAGCCGGTGACGGTGGCCTTCACCAGACCGCCGCCCGCCTGGCCGTCGACCTCAGTCCGCGCCAGTTCCTCCTGGGCGTTCGCCAGGTCCTGCTGCATCTTCTGGGCCTGCTGGAGCAGTTGCTGCATGTTGGGCTGGCCGCCACCGGGGATCACGTTCCGCTCCTGTCGTTACGGGGTTCGCCGCGGGAATTTCCCGCTCGGCACGAGCCTACGTGGTCCGCGCGGCCCTCGCCCTGGCACTCTTTCGAGTGAGTCGGCCGCCTGCCTTATACCTGATCAACGCCCATTTCCGGACGGAATGGCCGCGAAACCTGGTTCCGGGCCACCCATTGGGGGGTAGGAAGGGGCGGCACGTCGGTCCCGGAGGTCGGGGACACGACCGAAGAGGCCATCCGTGCGCCGTGGCGTCGTCACGCACTGTGATCGCCTCGCCGAGCTGTCGTGATCAGTAGGGAGTGCCGGGTGGGTCAGCCGGAGATGCAGCCCGAGGGGCCGCCGCAGGACGGGAGGGGCGGTGAGGGGGCGGCCGGGCTGCGGCCGGGCGACCTGATGGGGCGGCCGTTTCCGCTCGGGGACTGGTCGGTCCCCGCCGAGCGGCTGGACGAGCTGTACCGGTGGGTGGAGCGGGGCGCGCTGGACACCGCCGCCTGGTACCTGGCGGACCGGACGGGCAAGCGGCGGGCCGCGCGGCTGCTGCGGTGCGGGACGGCGGCGGGGGCGGTCACCGGGGCCGCGCTGCCGCTGCTGGACCTGGCGGGGGTCACGGGCGGGGTCGCGCCCTGGGGGTATCTGGCGGTGCTGCTCGCGGTGGCGTGCGTGGCCGGGGACCGGTACTTCGGGCTGACGTCCGGCTGGATACGGGACGTGGCGACGGCGCAGGCCGTACAGCGGCGGCTCCAGGTGTTCCAGTTCGACTGGGCGTCGGAGAGCGTGCGCGAGGTGCTGGGTCCCGCGGACGGCACGGCGAGCGAGGCGGCCGAGCGGTGCCTGCTGGTGCTGCGGCGTTTCTCGGAGGACCTGACCGAGCTGGTACGGGCGGAGACGGCGGACTGGATGGTCGGCTTCCGCACCGGTTCGCCCCCGCTCGGCCTCCAGTCCGTGCCGTCCGGCGGTTCGCGCGCGGAGGGCGGCCTGAGCGCCCAGGGCCGCTTCTCCATGCCCCAGCCCGGCACCCGCCCCAACATGCCCCGTCAGCGTCCCCCGGAGCCCCGCTGAGGGTGCTGCCCCGCGGGGTGGGCGGGGCGGTGGGCGGCGGTGGGCGGCCTCAGCCGCGGGTGTAGGTGAGGCGTTCGCCGGTGGCGGTGTTGGTGCGTTCCAGGGTGCCGTCGGTCAGGAGGCGGACCTCGGTGGGCTCGCCCGGCGAGCAGGACGAGGCCGGGCGGCCGACCGTCACCCGGGAGGCGCCGATCCGCAGCGGGCCGTCGGTGCCCGGGTCGGCGGAGAGCCCCGCCTCGAACACGCAGTGGTACGTGCCGCCGCCCGCGGGGCCGTCGGCGACGAGGGACAGGACCGTGTCGCCCACCCCGCCCTGCTGGATGGTCAGCCGGCGGCTGTGCGAGCCGGTCGCGTTGTCGATGGTCGCCGACCACGAGCCCAGGTACCCGGTGGGGATCGCGCCCTCCCGGGACGCCGGGGCCGTGGTCGGCCGTCCGGTCGCCGGGTCCGGCCCGCTGGTGGCGGCGCCGGTGCCCGGGTTCCGCGGGGCCCCGGTGCCCGGGGAGACCGACGGGTCGCCGCCGGCCCGGTGGCCGTCCCGGTCGCCGCTCATCAGGGCGTAGACCGAGCCGCCGGCGCCGAGCGCGACGACCAGGGCGACCACGACCAGCAGCGCGGTGGAACGGCCGCGCGGGGCGTTCGCCTGCGGCGGGCCGTAGGGCGGCGGGTGGGCGGCGGCGGGCTGCGGCGGGCCGTACGGCGGGGTCGAGCCGTAGGGCGGGGTCGAGCCGTGACCGCCGTACGGGTGGTACCCGGGAGGCGTGGCCGACCAGGCGGGGTCGACGGGCGGGGGCGGCGGGGTGGCGCCCGCGGCCATCGTCGGGAGGTGGTTCAGCGGGGCGCCGGGGCCCGCCGGGGGCGGCGGGCAGGGGGGCGCGGAGGCACCGCCGCCGGGTCCGTACGGGGACGGGCCGGGGCCGTCCGACACGCCCGGGGCGGCTCCGAAGGCCCCTGCGGCGCCCGGCACGCCGTCCGACACGCCGTGACCGTGCCGCGCGGCGGCCGACACGCCGTCCGACCCGCCCGGGACGGCCCCCGGGGGCGCCGGGGCGGCCGACACGCCCGGGGCACCGGCCACGGCCTCGCCGCCCGGCCTCCCCGACACACCCGGGGCGCCCTGCGCCCGCTCCCCGGCACCCGGCACGCCCGGGAAACCCGCCCCGGCCGGCGCCACCGGCGTGTCCCCCTCCCCCGGGACACCCGACACGCCCGGCCCGCCCGACACGCCCGACACGCCCGGCGCACCCGGCCCGCCCGGCACCCCCACCGCCGTTCCCCCCGGCGTCTCGGGGTTCTCGGTGTCGAGGAGGCGTACGGCGTGGCGGCCGAGCTGGGCGACGAGGGCGCCGGGGAGCCAGGGATCGCGGGAGCGGCCGTCGGCGACGGTGTCCTGGGCGCCGGTGCGCGCCAGGACCTCGCCGAGGCTGGGCCGCGCCGCGGGGTCCTTGGTGAGGCAGTCGCGCACGAGGTCGGCGAGCCCCTCGGGCACCGCGTCCAGGTCGGGCTCCTCCTGGGCGATGCGGAACATCAGCGCGTGCACACCGCTGTTGGCGGTGCCGAAGGGCAGCGTGCCGGTGGCGGCGTAGGCGAGGACGGAGCCGAGGCAGAAGACGTCGCAGGCGGGCGTGATCCGGTCGCCGCGCACCTGCTCGGGCGCCATGAAGCCGGGCGAGCCGACGAGCGCGCCGGTACGGGTGAGCCCGCCGTCGGTCACCGTCTCCAGCGCCCGCGCGATGCCGAAGTCGATGACGCGGGGCCCGTCGATGGTGACGAGGACGTTGGACGGCTTGAGGTCGCGGTGCACGATCCCGGCGGCGTGGATGTCCTGGAGGGCGTGGGCGAGCCCGGCCGCGAGGGTGCGCACCGAGCGCTCGGGCAGCGCCCCGTGGTCGTGTCCGACGACCTGCTGGAGGCTGGGCCCGGCCACGTACCCGGTGGCGACCCACGGCACGACGGCCTCGGTGTCGGCGTCCAGGACGGGCGCGGTCCAGTGGCCGCCGACCCGGCGGGCGGACTCGACCTCCTGCCGGAACCGCTGGCGGAACTCGTCCAGGGCGGCCAGTTCCGCCCGTACCAACTTGACAGCGACGGTCCGTCCGCGGTCGGACCGGGCCAGGTAGACGTGGCCCATGCCGCCGGCGCCGAGCCGTCCCAGCAGCCGGTAGGCCCCGATGTGCCGCGGGTCCCCGCCCCCGAGCTTCTCCATGCGCCGCCCTTCCCCCCGATGTGAGCAACAGCCCGAGGATAATGCGGGCCGCCCGCGCGGTGTCCGGGAGTTGTCTACGGTTCCGTAACAGGCTGCTTCCGGACAGACCGGCGAACACCCCGCACCCACCCCGGCGGGCCACCCCCGCACCCGCCCCCGCACCGGCCCCGGCGCACGCCCCGCACCCGCCCACGCGAGCCACCCCCGTACCCGCCCCCAGGGGAGCCCCCGCGTCGACAACCTGTCGTGGAATGGGCCCGCCCGCAGACAGGACGCCGATTCCGCTCCCGCATCGCGGACACCTACGCTCGCCGCATGACCCCTCAGCCCAACCCCCAGGCCGGCGCGGCCGTGAAGGCAGCGGACCGCGCGCACGTCTTCCACTCCTGGTCCGCTCAGGAGCTCATCGACCCGCTCGCCGTCGCGGGCGCCGAGGGCTCGTACTTCTGGGACTACGACGGCAACCGGTACCTCGACCTCACCAGCGGCCTCGTCTACACGAACGTCGGCTACCAGCACCCGAAGGTCGTCGCCGCGATCCAGGAGCAGGCGGCGCGGATGACGACGTTCGCGCCCGCGTTCGCGGTCGAGGCGCGCTCCGAGGCGGCCCGGCTGATCGCCGAGCGCACCCCGGGCGACCTGGACAAGGTCTTCTTCACCAACGGCGGCGCGGACGCGGTCGAGCACGCCGTGCGGATGGCGCGGCTGCACACCGGGCGGCCGAAGGTGCTGTCGGCGTACCGCTCGTACCACGGCGGCACCCAGCAGGCCATCAACCTCACCGGCGACCCGCGCCGCTGGGCCTCCGACGGCGCCGCGGCCGGGGTCGTGCACTTCTGGGCGCCGTTCCTCTACCGCTCCCGTTTCTACGCGGAGACGGAGGAGCAGGAGTGCGCGCGGGCGCTGGAGCACCTGGAGACGACGATCGCCTTCGAGGGTCCCGGGACCGTCGCCGCGATCGTCCTGGAGACGGTCCCGGGCACGGCCGGGATCATGCTGCCGCCCGCCGGCTACCTGGCCGGGGTCCGCGAGATCTGCGACAAGTACGGGATCGTCTTCGTCCTGGACGAGGTCATGGCCGGTTTCGGGCGGACCGGCGAGTGGTTCGCGGCGAACCTGTACGACGTCGTGCCCGACCTGATGACCTTCGCCAAGGGGGTGAACTCGGGGTACGTGCCGCTGGGCGGTGTCGCCATCTCCGGGAAGATCGCGGAGACGTTCGCGCGGCGCCCCTACCCCGGCGGGCTCACCTACTCCGGGCACCCGCTGGCCTGCGCCGCCGCCGTGGCCACCATCAACGTGATGGCCGAGGAGGGCATCGTCGAGCACGCGGCCCGGATGGGCGCCGAGGTCGTCGGCCCGGCCCTGCGGGAGCTGGCCGAGCGCCACCCGAGCGTCGGCGAGGTGCGCGGCGTCGGCATGTTCTGGGCACTGGAGCTGGTGAAGAACCGGGAGACCCGCGAGCCGCTGGTGCCGTACAACGCGAGCGGGCAGGACAACGCGCCGATGGCCGCGTTCGCCGCCGCGGCGAAGGCGCGGGGCGTGTGGCCCTTCGTCAACATGAACCGCACCCACGTGGTGCCGCCGTGCAACGCGAGCGAGGCGGAGCTGAAGGAGGGACTGGCGGCGCTCGACTCGGCGCTCTCCGTGGCGGACGAGCACACGGAGTAGGGCAAGAATCGAACGCGTAAGGTGGCGTGCTCGTAGAACTCTACGTACACCCCTCGACGTGCACAGATATATGCGCACGCCACCCGCACGCGACGAGGAGACGCCCGACCATGCCCGGCCCCAGCGGCACCGGTGCCGTCACGCGCAGCACCCTGCGGCAGCAGATCGCCGACGCCCTGCGCGACGAGGTGCTGGCCGGGCGGCTCCAACCCGGGCAGGAGTTCACCGTGAAGGAGATCGCCGAGCAGTACGGCGTCTCCGCCACACCGGTGCGCGAAGCCCTGGTCGACCTGTCCGCGCAGGGGCTCCTGGACGCGGACCACCACCGGGGATTCCGGGTGCACGAGTACTCGTTCGAGGACTTCCGGGGGATGGTGCAGGCACGCAGCCTGGTCACCGACGGGATGTTCCTCGCCCTCGCCGACGACCGCTACGAGGGACCGCGCCCCGGCGATCCCCGGCTGACCGCCGATCTCGCGGCGGTCCGGCGTCGCGGCGAGGAGGCGCAGCGGGCCGCGCTCACCGGTGAGCTGACCGTCCTCATCGGCTACGACCTGCGGTACTGGCGGGAGTTGGCCGCGCTCTTCGGCAACCCGTACCTCTCCGACTTCCTGCACCGGCTGCGGGTGCAGAGCTGGGTGTGCACGGTGCAGCACCTGCGCCGGCTCGACGATCTGCGCGGCGCGCTGTGGTCGGGCCACACCGAGCTGGTCGACGCGCTCACCCAGTGCGACGCCCGGTCGGCCCGCGCGCTCGTCGCCGCGTACAACGCCCACTCCCTCGCGCTGATCGAACGGCTCACCAGCCCGCCGACGTCCCCCTGACGCGAGGTGGCCCGGCGCCGGGGTGGGTAAGGGACCTGCACGCGAGGGCACCGACTACGCTTTCGTGACCGACCTGCCCGCCCGCCGAGCTGTGTGAGGAGCCTCTTTTGGCCTGTGACCTGTGGCTGGTGCCGCTCGTCGACGTCTTGTGCCACACCCCGGACAACCCCTTCGCCGAGGAACTCGCGCAGTACGACTCGGTGCTCTCGGCGGCCGGCCTGCCGCCCGTGCCGGTGTACCAGTACATGCCGGGCCTGTCCGGCGAGGTCGCCCCGGTGGCGGGCTTCGACTACGACGCGCTGCACTTCCTGCGCCGCGCCTACCTGCTCCAGGTCTGCGAGCTGCCGGTGACTCCGGTGGACGAACTCGGCGGTGACTACGAGCAGTTGCTGGAGATGTTCGAGTCGACGGCCCAGCAGTCGCACCTGGTCTGGCACTACGACCACGCCGGCGCGTACGTCCCCGTGGACTTCCCGCACCCCCTCGCCGACGACGACCTCCTCGCGGGCGGCGGACCCCTCGGCTCCTCGCACGCCCTGCTGCGCGAGCTGGAGGCCGTCGCCCCGGCCCTCGGCATCGATCCGGCCAACCCGCCGGCCAACCCCGAGCCCCCGGCCGCGCCGACCGAGCTGGAGGAGCCGGCCGCCCCCGCGCCCTACGACCCGAGCCCCTTCGCCCGCGAGCGCCATGTCTGGCTCGGCCTGCACACGGCCGCGACCCGGAGCCTGGCCCAGGGCTCGATGATCGTCTTCAGTTGACGGCCGACGTCCCGTGCGCCGCCATCCCGCCCCTCCTGCTGCGCACGGTCCCCGAGACAGCCGGTCCCCTGGCCGAGCTGTCGTTGCCGGCGGGTCGAAGGATGCGTCGATGACAGCGGCGCGCCGCTCGTAACGGCAGGCAAAGCGGTAGAAGGCGTTCTGCCTGGCGTGGTGCTTGCTCCGGTCTGCCGAGGGTCCGTCGGGCGGAATACTCTGTTGCCATGAGTGAACGAGGGATGCAGGAGCTGGCGCTGCTGCTGCTGACGGCGTTGGCGAATGCGCCTCGGCACGGGTATGCCATTGCCCAGGAGGTCAAGGTCATAACCGACGGCCGCGTGACGCCGCGTACCGGGGCGCTCTACGGGGCGCTGGACAGGCTGCTGGTGGAGGGTTTGATCCAGGTGGAGCGTGACGAGGTGGTGGGCGGCAGAGCTCGTCGGATCTTCGCTCTCGCTCCTGCCGGTCGGGAGCGGCTGGAGGCCGAGGCGAAGCGGCTGGCCGCGACCGCTCGGGAGGTCCGGCGGCGTCTGGCCGACGGCGCGGCGGCGCCTGCGTGAGCGATCTCCTCGTCCGTCTGTACCCGGCTGAGTACCGGGCTGCTTACGGGCAGGAAATCGTCGACGTGCACCGGGAGATGACGGCGGACCTGCCGCGTCCGGCCCGGCTGCGTGCGGACGCCGACCTGGTCGCGCACGCTCTGCGGGTTCGGCTGGGTCTTGACTCGGCGTCGCCCGCTGGGCGTTTCTTCGCCCTGGCTGCCCCGTTCGCGTTGGCGGCCGGTGCGGTGGGCAGCGGGCTGCATCTGACGCGCTGGTACACCGGACTTGTTCTCTCGCCGGCTCCGGTGTGGGTCCAGCTCTCCACCATGGACGGTCCCTGGGCCTTGTCGTTGCTGCTCTCGCTGCTGGTGTGCGTCGGCGCGGTCATCGCCCTGACCGGCGGGTGGGTGCTGGGCGTGGGGGTGGCCGTGTGCGGGCTGCTGGGGAGGGCTGCGCTGTGGTCGGCTGCCGTGCCCGTGCCCGGCGAGGGTGCTCTCGCTCCTGTCGCGGCGGCGCTGCTGACCGCCGCCGTCGTGCTCGCCTGCCCTGCGGATCGGCGCGGTGACAGGCCGCTGTCGGCGGCAGCCGGAGCCATGGCCGCCGCGGGATGGTTTCCCGTCGTTGTCGTGGACGCAGGGGCCTATACGGGGGCCTTCGGCGTGACCACGGACTACGGCGCCTGGCCGATGCTGGTCCTCACCTTCACCGGGGCCGCCGTCGCCCTGCGCTCACGTTCCTCAGGTCTGCGTGAGCTCGGCGCGATGGCCGTGGCCTCGCCGCCTCTGGTCGCCTATGCCTACACGGACGTGTGGGGAGATCCGTGGCCCGCCCTCGGCATCCTCCTCCTGCTTCCCGTCATGGCCACGGCCACCGTGGTCTGCGAGGCCGTGCGCCGACGGCGCTGACCCGGACTCTTTCTCCGACCGGCCGCCCGTCGTCGGGCGGCCGGTCGGCTTCGTCACGCGCCCCAGGGGTTGTTGCCTGGTGGCTTCTTCGTGCCGGCGGCACACCGTGGCCGACACGCCTGGCAATAGTCCGTTGAGATGAATACTCTCTCCAGTGTTCTATCCGTGAGTGCCACCTGAGCCAGGCCGGCCGCGCGATCGCGGACGCCTCAGCTCAGGGCGCCCGCGGCGCGGTGTGAAGTGGCCCGCGGCCGGTCTCGTCCGAACAGAGAAGATCACCGACTTGCCATTCACCTTGTCTCACCCCGCTGCGGTGCTGCCGCTGATGCGCCGGCCGTTCGTTCCGTCGGCTCTGGTCGCGGGTGCCGTAGCCCCCGACGCCCCGTACTTCCTGGCCATCCTCGGACTGTCCGAGACCAGTGCTGAGGACTGGTACGGGCCGTTCCTCAACGCCACACAGACCCACTCGTTCGGCGCGGGCCTTCTGGTGAATCTGCCCTTTGCCGTCGGCCTGGTGGCCGCCTACCGGTTGCTGCGGGCGCCGGTTGACGCACTGCTCCCATCCGGCCTCGGCCTGCCAGAACCGGAACGGACAGCCGGCCTGCCGGCCAAGGCCCGGTACGCCATGTGGCTGATGCTCTCCGCTCTGATCGGTATTGCCTCTCACATCGCGTGGGACGCCTTCATCCATGGCGACTTCCTGGTCATCCATGTGGAGGCGCTGCACGTCTCGGCCCTGGGGGGCTTGTCGGTCGCCCGGCTGCTGCAGTACGCGAGCACCGTCTTCGGCCTGGCGGCCGTCGGCTGGTATCTGTGGCACCGTCGCGGCCGGTTGCGCACCGAGGGCGGGACCGTTGCCCGCCTGGGGCCCCTCCTGCGGTGGAGCGTGGTGACGGTGCTGGTCGTAGCCCCCGTGCTCGGCGGCATTGTCGACGCCCATGACGACTTCAACGCTTACCGCTATGTGACGGAAGTGGACTACAGCCGCCCGACCACCGTCGACCTGGGCGGCGGCGCGAGCGATACGACCTATCCCTCCAAGACGGTCCGGGCCCCGTGGGGCACCCTCGCTGAAGGCGTGTTGACCGGAGCCACCAAGAGGGCAGGCGCCACCTTCGCGGTCGCGCTGCTGCTGTACTCCGCCGCCTGGCAGATCGGCATCATGTCCCACCGGCGGGCGACAGCATCCGGCGCCGCCCCCTCACCCCCGCCGAATTCATGACGAGAAGCACCGCTGGCGCCGCCTCGACCCGGTGGCGGCGCCACCAGTGATCCGCCGGCTTGCAGACCAGGCCGCAGAACCGCTCCCGACAGGCGCCCCACCCCGCTCGGCAAACGCGATCGCGCGCTACGGGCGGATCGCCAGGACCCTGCACAGCCCGCGCCTGACGACAAGCCCGGCTACCGCCGCCAGAGCAAGGTGCGGGCCAACCTCCAGGAGGGCCGCCACGCGCTCGCCCGGAAGATCTTCCACGGCCGGGCCAGACAGCTCCACCCGCGCCACCAGGGCGGCATGGAGGATCAGATCGGCACCCTCGAACTGGTCGTCAACGCCTTGGCGCACCGTCGGCGGCACGGTGCTACTGGAAACGCCCGCCGGCCGAGATCACCCCCGCCCACACCGAGCGGGCCCAGGCCCACATCGGGAAGCCGGCGGTGCCGCTCCGCAAGGGCATCCAGCGCGGCCGGCGGTTCGTCGCCTACGCCGAACGGCACACGTGACCGGCGTCCAGCGACAGCCTGCCGGGCACTCCCTCACCATCCGCAAGCCGTACTTCGACCTGATCGCCAGTGGTGCGAAGACCATCGAGGTCCGCGTCGGCCACCCCAAGATCCGCAGGATCGACGCCGGGGACACCCTGCGGATCGCCTGCGGGGACGAGTCCCTGATCACCCGCGTCGACGCGGTGAGGGAGTACGGGTCCTTCCAGGCGATGCTGGACGCCGAGGACCCGGCCGCGACCGGCGGACCGGACATGAGCCACGACCAGCTCGTGGCCGCGATCCGCGACATCCACCCGCCCGAGAAGGAGGCCCTCGGCGTCTTCGCCCTCCACCTCACCGTGCCCTGACCGGGCGACCGGCAGCACGGGGCCTCTTTCAGATGACCGGCGGCCGGCCCAGGCGGGTCATGCGCCATACCGTGGACCATCGCATCGGGCGGCGCGGCGGGCACGGGGTGCGCACTCCCTCGGCGAACCCGCCCAGCCAGGCCCGCAGCCCCGCCACCGACCGGGTCCGGGCCACGGTCATCACGGTCCAGACGCCCAGGTAGAGGGGGACCAGGAGCGCCGGGAGGTGCCTCTTGGCGAGCCAGACCCGGTTGCGGGCGACCATGCGGTGGAAGACCGCGTGCCGCGTCGGCGACGTCCACGGATGCCGGAGCACCAACTCCGGTTCGTAGAGCACCGTCCAGCCCGCGTCCAGCGCCCGCCACGCCAGGTCGGTTTCCTCGTGCGCGTAGAAGAACGGCTCGGGCCAGCCGCCGATCCCGTCCAGCATCCGCATGGACAGCCCGTGCCCACCGCCGAGGAAGGTCGTCACCGGGCCGCCCCGCATCGGGTCCGCCGCCCGCAGGCGCGGCACGTGCCGGCGCTGGGTGCGGCCCCGCTCGTCGGCGATGCGGAAGCCGACGATACCCAGCCGGTCGTCCGCCGCGTACAGCCCGGCGAGGCGGGTGAAGACGTCCCGGCTGATCAGCAGGCCGTCATCGTCCAGGTCCACCACCACGTCGACGTCCCCGAACTGCCGGAGCCGGGCCAGGGCCACGTTCCGGCCACCGGCGACCCCCAGGTTCTCCGGCAGTTCCACACCGGTCACCCCTTCGGGGAGGGGCGGCAGCGGCGAGCCGTTGCCGACGACCACCACCCGCGCCGCGGGCGTCTCCTGCCCGGCGACCGACTCCAGGAGCCGGTCCAGCTCGGCGGGCCTGTTGCCCATGGTCAGAATGGCAACGCCCAGGCGCGGGTGACACACGGATGAACTCTCCGTCCTTCGGACCGACGCGGCGATGTTAACGGGGCCCGGTACTTCTCGCCGAGAAACACCGCCAAGCCCGGGGGCCTCCCCCGATCTGGGCCGGCCCCGGAGAAACCGGGCGGTGGTGTGGTGCGGGTCCTCAGCGTCGCGGCCCCGGACGAAAGGGCGGTGCCCCTAGACGACCACTGGAGCCGATCGAGGACCAAGTACTACTCGTGGGGACGTATATCGGCCAAGGCGTGGGGACCCAACTGGGGCACCGGCCACGGAGGCTTATCACTTAAGATCATGGCGAACAAGCGGTGGACCTGTCGCATCGGCTCCTACGGCTGGATGACCTACACCATCGCCGTAGCAGCCCTGGGAATCATGGCCGCCGTTTTCCCACCGGCAGGACCACTGCTGGGAGTAGTGGCCGGGCTGATCACAATCATCGGAGCAACCATCCAGTTCATCGCCCAGAACGCGTCCGCGCGTGGGCAATGTCTGCACATCAACGTAGGAGCGGGCGTCTACGTGAAGTGGTGGGTTCCCCGATACCCGTTCGGTCGGTATGCCTATCCCTGGCGAGGCCGCTGCTGACGGGGTACTGCCCGGCATAAGCCGCTGAACGGGGCCGGGGACAGGCATGGAGAGCCTGTCCCCGGCCCACCACCGCGAACCGCCAACTCCCCCGGAAAGACACCGCATGAGTGTGAACCGTCGCGCTTCGACCACCTTCGCTCTGCTCGCCGCACTGCAAGCCGTCATCGGCATCGTTTTCACCATCACGCAGGGGCGGGCGTTCGGAGCCCCGCTGTTCTGGCTGTCCACGGGCAGCCTGGCGATCGCCTGGTACTTCGAGAGGAAGTCCACCGACCGCGGCTGACAAGAGGCGGGGACTGGCGTCACCTCTCCAGTCCCCACCACGGACGTGGTGTACCGACCTTGGTCACTCGTGCGGTCCGTCCAGTGTGCCGTGTACCCCGCCGGGCCTACAGGGTCGCCGTCCATCCCCCGCGCGACAAGGTGGTCGTGCCGTCGGGGGTGATGGTGTGGCTCGGCCGGCGGGTCCGGCCACGGGGTGGGGCGGTGACTGCTCCGTATCCGGCCACCGTGCCCTGCGGACCCGGCCGCGCCGTCGATGCGCGACCGGGGCCGGAGGTCGTCATGACCAGGTGTGCGGGCCCTCGCCCACGTCGCGGGTCGGTACGCGCCTTGCCGTCGGCGGTTTGCGGCAGTCCGGTACGCGGTCGGTCGCGGGCTCTTCGTCCAGGGCGTAGCACAACTGGGCGTGGAGCAGTTCCGCCTCCGCGGGCGTGAGGCTCAGGGCCGCGTCCGCGTCGAAGACCCCGTCCCGGCGCAGCCACAGGTCGATGGCGATCCTTCCGTCGCCCTGGCGTCGGACCGGCTTGCTGGGTACGCGGCTCACCTGGACCCGCGGGTTCGGCGTGGCGCTCATCAGTACGCCACCCCCGCCGGGCCGTTCACGAGGTGCGCCCGCTCGTACGCGAGCAGGTAGGGCCGGACCAGCGGACCCGGTTCCTGGACCGGCGCGCAGAGTCCGGCCACACCCGTGCGGTGGATCAGGAGGCGCAGCCCGGACAGGGTGCGCGGCGGTACGGGTACGGAGGCCGTGCCCTGGGCCCCCCGACGCCGACCGGTGGCCGGAAGCAACAGGGAGAAAAGCAGCGCGAGTACCCGTTCCAGGGCATGCCGCATAGGCTGGTGCATGCTGACGCTCCTTCACAGCGTTGGCTCCGCCCCGGGGGTGGTGGCTCACCTCCGGGGCATCGCACGTCGGCGGTAGTCACGCGACTACCGTCCGGAGCCAGGTTAGCGTCAACCATGATGGCGCATCAACGTTGATGCGAGATCAGATCAGATCGTCGAACTCGCCTGCCTTCGCGCCCGCGAGGAACGCGGCGAGCTTGGCACGCGTGGTCCTCACGACGACGTGGGGCTCGTCGCTCTCTCTGACGAGCACCAGACCGTCATCCAGCGCCAGTTCCAGGCAGTTGCCCGTCTGCTCGGAGTACGACGACTTGCGCCACTGAATGTTCATGCTGATTCACGCTCTCAGAGTTCTTGCAGAACCTTGTGGATGAAGTCCCGAGAGGGTCCCGGCTCCAGGGACCGCTGTTCCATGCGGTCAAGTACCGCGCGGTAGTTGGTCAGATGTGTCTCGGAGTCCAGGAAGGTGACGCTGTTCGGCACGTCGATCTGCACGGTGTCGAGCTGACGCACGGGGCCGCTGGCGTACATCGTCGAACTGCCCGCGCTGGGGAATCCTCCCGCCGAGAAGGGCACCACGCGAAGCGTCACCGACTCCCGCTCGGACTGCTCCAGCATGAACGCCAACTGGGTTCTCAGGACGGCCGGTCCGCCGAAGAGCATCCGTAGCGCGGCTTCGTGGATGAGGAAGGAGCAGGCGGGCGGCTCGGCGCGGTCCAGAAGCGCCCGGCGTCGCATACGGAAGGCGACCTGGATTTCCAACGCCTCGGGACGCAGCGGCGGTACGGCTTCGCCGAACACGACGCGGGAGTAGTCCTCGTGCTGGAGCAACCCTGGGAGGTGCGTGATCTGCACGTGCCGCATGGCGACGGCGTGATGTTCCAGTTCGACCAAGTCGAGCATGAAGGAAGCGACGTGGTCCCTGTACTCGCTCCACCAGCGAGAACCGGACCGTTCCCTGGCCATGTCCGCCAGCGCGTCGACGTAAGCGGGGTCGGGGCAGGAGTAGTTGGCCGCCCAGACCCGGACCCGGTCGGCACTCACCCCGAACCGAGCGGCCTCGGTGTTGCTGATCGCCGTCTTGTCGACTCGGTGCAGCGCCGCCGCCTCGGTGAGCGAGAGCCCGACGTGCTCGCGCATCCGGCGCAGCTCGATACCGAGCCGGCGCTGTCGAGCGGTCGGCGGCTTACGGACGGGCATCGGACGCTCCCCTGGCACGTTCTGGATCTGTGAAGGGCGGCCGGCCCGGGTCACCGTGCCGGTCGCCCTTCCAATCTCTCAGAACGCGGGGGCGTCAGAGGAACGAGTTGATCTCGATCGTCTCGTCACGGCCCGGCCCCACGCCGATCGCGGAGATCGGCGCCCCGGACATCTCCTCCAGCGCCTTCACGTACGCCTGCGCGTTCTTCGGCAGGTCGGAGAAGGTCTTCGCGCCGGTGATGTCCTCGGACCAGCCCGGCAGCATCTCGTACACCGGCTTCGCGTGGTGGAAGTCGGTCTGCGAGTACGGCAGCTCCTCGACCCGCTTGCCGTCGATCTCGTAGGCCACGCAGACCGGGATCTGCTCCCAGCCGGTGAGGACGTCGAGCTTGGTCAGGAAGAAGTCGGTCAGGCCGTTGACCCGGGTCGCGTAGCGGGCGATCACCGCGTCGAACCAGCCGCAGCGGCGGTCGCGGCCGGTGGTGACGCCCCGCTCGCCGCCGATCTCGCGCAGCGCCTCGCCGTCCTTGTCGAACAGCTCGGTCGGGAAGGGGCCGGCGCCGACGCGGGTCGTGTACGCCTTGAGGATGCCGATGACGCGGCTGATCTTCGTCGGGCCGACGCCCGCACCGGTGCAGGCGCCGCCGGCGGTCGGGTTCGACGAGGTCACGAAGGGGTACGTGCCGTGGTCGATGTCGAGCAGCGTGCCCTGGCCGCCCTCGAAGAGGACCACCTTGTCGTCGTCGAGCGCCTGGTTGAGGACGAGGACGGTGTCGGCGACGTACGGGCGGATCTGCTCCGCGTAGCCGAGCAGTTCCTCGACCACCTGGCCGGCGGCGATGGCACGGCGGTTGTAGAGCTTGGTCAGGATCTGGTTCTTGGCGTCGAGCGCGGCCTCCACCTTCTGGGTGAGGATCGACTCGTCGTAGAGGTCCTGGACGCGGATGCCGACGCGGTTGATCTTGTCCGCGTAGGTCGGGCCGATGCCGCGGCCGGTGGTGCCGATCTTGCGCTTGCCGAGGAAGCGTTCCGTCACCTTGTCGACGGTGACGTTGTAGGGCGTGATGATGTGCGCGTTGCCGCTGATCAGGAGCTTGGACGTGTCGACGCCCCGCTCGTTCAGCCCGCTCAGCTCGGAGAGCAGGACCGAGGGATCGACGACGACGCCGTTGCCGATGACCGGCGTACAGCCGGGGGACAGGATTCCGGAAGGGAGAAGGTGGAGGGCGTACTTCTGGTCGCCCACGACCACGGTGTGGCCGGCGTTGTTACCGCCTTGGTACCGCACCACGTAGTCGACGGAACCACCGAGGAGGTCCGTCGCCTTTCCCTTGCCTTCGTCACCCCACTGAGCACCGAGCAGCACAAGTGCGGGCACGCGCGTACACCCCTTCCGGGCGGGGCATGTCCAAGGTCAAGGGCGCGCACGGAGGTCTCCGCCGTGTGCACCGCGACCGTCGTTGGCCGCCAACCTCGGACCGGGAGCCCCGGTATAGACCAAGCCCCTGGCGCAATCGCGCAAGGGGCTCTTGCACAAAGATGCTACCCGAGGAAGCGAGGCATGGCCGAGGTGGCGACTTCCGCGACGCCCGATCAGCTCCTGGTGGTCATCGACCCGTCCGCCCGCCGGGCCGACGGCGAGTCCGTCAGGATCGCGAAAGACGTGCTCAGCGGGGGTGCGGCGCATACGAAGGTGTGCCTGCCGGACAGTCCCGAGGAGTTCGCCCGGGTGCTGCGCCGACGGGGCGCGCGGCGGCCGGTGGTGATCGGCGACGACCGCGCGCTGGTGCGGGCGGTGGCCCTGCTGCACCGGCAGCGGGAGCTGGACGCGTGCGCGCTCTCGGTGGTGCCGGTCGGTCCGGTGCTGGGGCTGGCGCGGTCGCTGGGGCTGCCGACGGGGGCGGTGGCGGCGGCGCGCGCGGTGCTGGACGGGGCGGTGCGGCGGCTGGACCTGCTCGTGGACGACAGCGACGGGGTGGTGCTGGGCGCGGTGGTGATCCCGCCGCTCACCGCGCGGGAGGCCGCGGGGCGGGAGGAGGCCGCCGGGGAGGGTCCGCGGGGCGCCGGCGCGGAGTCCGGGGCGGCGCCGGTCCACCCCTGGCTGCGGACCTGCCAGTCCCTGGTCCGGACGCTGGCGGCGGCGCGTCCGGCCCGGGGGGCGGCGGCTCCGGGCGGGGGCGGTCCGGCCCGGCTGCGGGTCGAGGTGGACGGGGTCACGCTGATCGGCCTGGACCGGGCGGTGGGGTCGGTGACGGTGACGCCGGGCTCGGGCGGGCTGGCGGAGGTGGAGGTCCGGCCGGCGTCGGCGGACACGTCGCCGCTGCGGGCGCGGGGGCGGACGGTGACGGTGTCGGGGGCGCACTTCCGCTACCGGGCCGACGCGGTGGTCTCGGGCCCGGTACGCACCCGCACGTGGACGGTGCGGGAGGCGGCCTGGGGGCTGACGCTGCCGGGGTGACCCGGAGGCGCACCGGGCGTATCGGCAGCGCCAGCAGCACCGGCCCGCACACGGTCTACGCGGGGGCCCGGCCGTACCGGCCTGCGCATGGCCTGCGCGGAGGGTCCCCGTCGTACCGGCCGACGCACGGCCTGCGCAGGGGGCCGGGTCGTACCGGCGTACGCAGGAAGCCCGGTCGTACCGCCGTACGCGGGGGCCCTGGTCGTCGCCCCGGAGGGCGCGGCGTCAGCGCGGGCCGAAGAGCGCTTCCCGGCGCACCTGCCAGCGCTCCATCATCGTGGTGATCTCCTCCTCGACGAACTCGAAGAAGGCGAGCGTCTCGGCCATGCGGCGCCCCGCCGGGGTGTCCGCGCCGAGGCTCGTCACGCCCTCGCGCAGGGCCGCCTCCCACCGCTTGAGCACGGCCTCGCGGCTGGTCAGCGCCTCGTACCACTGGTCGCTGTGCACCCGGTACCGCTCGCGCCGCGAGCCGGGCTCCCGCTCCCGGGACACCATGTGCTGCTGGGCCAGGTACCGCACGGCGCCGGAGACCGCGGCCGGGCTCACCCGGAGCTGTTCGCCCAGTTCGGCCGAGGTCAGCGAGCCCGGGTCGGAGGCCAGCAGCGCGGCGAAGACCCGGGAGGCCATCCGCTGCATCCCGGCCTCGACGAGCTGGGCGGCGAAGCCCTCGACGAACCTCGACACCGCCTCGGGGTCACGCCCCTGCCCCGCCCGCTCCGCTGCTTCGGTCATCGTCCGATCATCCCTCACCACCCTGACGTTTTCTTAACTTCACAAACTTCTGAAATAAGCGTACGTTCCCCGTCATGACGAAGGCAATCAGCGTCTCCGGGCTCCACAAGAGGTTCGGCCGGACGCCCGCTCTGGACGGTCTCGACCTGGAGGTCGAGAGCGGCGAGGTCCACGGCTTCCTCGGCCCGAACGGCGCCGGCAAGTCCACCACCATCCGCGTCCTGCTCGGCCTGTTGCGCGGCGACTCCGGCGCGGCGCAGGTGCTCGGCCGCGATCCGTGGCGGGACGCGGTGGAGGTGCACCGCCGCATCGCCTACGTCCCCGGCGACGTCACCCTGTGGCGCGGCCTCACCGGCGGCGAGGTCATCGACCTCTACGGCCGGCTGCGCGGCGGGCTGGACGCCGGGCGGCGGGCGGAGCTGGTCGAGCGCTTCGACCTCGACCCGACCCGCAAGGGCCGTACGTACTCCAAGGGCAACCGGCAGAAGGTCGCGCTGGTCGCCGCCTTCGCCTCCGACGTCGACCTGCTGATCCTCGACGAGCCGACCTCGGGGCTGGACCCGCTGATGGAGGCCGTCTTCCGGCGGTGCGTGGCCGAGGAACGGGAGCGGGGGCGCACCGTCCTGCTCTCCTCCCACGTCCTCGGCGAGGTCGAGGAGTTGTGCGACCGGGTCTCCATCGTCCGCAAGGGGCGCACGGTGGAGCGCGGTTCGCTGGCCGAGCTGCGGCATCTGACCCGGACCGGCGTCAGCGCCGAACTCGCCACCGTCCCCGAGGGGCTGGCCGCCCTGCCCGGCGTGCACGGGCTCGACGTGCGGGGCGACCGGGTGCGGTTCCAGGTCGACACCGACAAGCTGGGCGCCGTACTGCGCGTGCTGGGCGAGGCGGGCGTACGGTCGCTGACCTCGGCCCCGCCGACGCTGGAGGAACTCTTCCTGCGGCACTACCGGGACGACGGTCCGGGCGGCGGGCCGGACGGCGGGGGCGGCACCGGCGGGGGCCTGGACCGCGATGGCGGCGGCACCGGCGGCCGGGACGACAGCGACGGCCTGGTGGACGGGCCGGTGGCCCGATGACCGCCGCCGCTCCGCTCCCCGCGCCCCTCCCCCGGCCCGGCGGTACGCGCCTGCTGCCCGCCGGGACGGGCACGCTGCTGCGCCTCGCCCTGCGCCGCGACCGGGTGACGATCCCGGTCTGGGTCGCCGCCAACGCCCTCATGGTGCTCTCCATGCCGGGCACCCTGGAGAGCCTCTACGGCACCCCCGCCGCCCGCGCCGCCCTGGTCCGCCAGATGGAGGCCGCCGCCTCGCTGCGGGCGATGACCGGCCCCCTCTTCGGCGATTCGCCGGGCGCGCTCACCGCCTGGCGGGTCGGGGTGTACGCCGCCCTCCTGGCCGCCGCCATGAGCCTGCTCGTCGTCGTACGCCACACCCGGGACGAGGAGGAGAGCGGGCGGCAGGAGCTGACCGCGTCCGGGGCGGTCGGCCGCCGGGCCCCGCTGACGGCGGCCCTGCTCACCGCCGCCCTCGCCAACGGGCTCCTCGCCCTGCTGGTCGCGGCCGGGCTGGCCGGGCAGGGCGCGGCCGGCGCGGTGGCGCTGGGCCTCGGGGTGGCGGGCGTCGGGATGGTCTTCGCCACGGCGGCGGCCGTCGCCGCCCAGCTCACCGAGAGCGCCCGGCTCGCCCGGGGGCTGACGGCGGCGGTGCTGGGCGCGGCGTTCGTGCTGCGCGCGGCGGGCGACTCGGCGGCGGCCGACGGCGCCTCGGTGTGGACGTGGCTGTCCCCGCTGGGCTGGGTGGAGCACCTGCGGCCCTTCGCCGGCGAACGCTGGTGGGTCCTCGCCCTGTTCGCCGCCGCGGTCCTCGCCCAGGGCACCGCCGCCTACCTGCTCGCCGGGCGCCGGGACCTCGGCATGAGCTTCCTGCCGACCCGGCCGGGCCCGGCCGCCGGGCGCCTGGGCACGGCCGGTGCGCTGGCCTGGCGGCTCCAGCGGGGCGCGCTGCTCGGCTGGGGCGTCGGCTTCCTCCTCGCCGGGGCGGTCTACGGCGGGCTGACCGAGGGCGCCTCCGGTCTGGTCGGGGACAGCGAGCGGGCCCGGGAGATCGTCGAGCGGATGGGCGGCGGGACCGGGCTCACCGACGCCTTCGTGGCGACGACGACCGGGATGCTCGGGCTGGTGGCCGCCCTGTTCGCGGTCGCCTCGGTGCTGCGGCTGTCCGGCGAGGAGTCCTCCGGGCGGGCGGAACCGGTGCTGGCGGCATCGGTCGGCCGGGTGCGCTGGGCCGCCGGGCACCTGGCGGTCGCCTTCGGCGGGGCGGCGCTGCTGATGGTGCTCGCGGGGGCCGGTTTCGCCGCCGGGTACGGCCGGGACGTGCCGGGGGTCCTCGCCGCCTGCCTGGTCCAGGTGCCGGCGGTGTGGGTGATCGGCGGGGTGGCGGTCCTGCTGTACGGGGCGCTGCCCCGGGGCGCGTCGGCGGCGTGGGCGGTGGCCGTGGCGGTGCTGCTGCTGGGGTGGATCGGACCGGCGCTGGACCTGCCGTCGGCGGTGCTGGACGCCTCCCCCTTCGCCCACCTGCCGAAGCTGCCCGGCGAGGCCATGCGCTGGGGCCCGCCGGCGGCGCTGACGGGGCTCGCCGCGCTGCTGACGGCGGCGGGCCTGGCGGCGCTGCGCCGGAGGGACCTGGCGTCCTGAGGACGGGGCACGTCCCGTGGGGCGGCGGGGCCTGGCGGGCGGCCGGGAGGGCGCGTCCCGTACGGCGGCGGGAGCCCCGGCGGGCGGCCCGAAGGGGTGCTCCCGGACCGCGACGGGCGCCCCGGCTCGCGGCCGGGAGAGCACCACCCGTACGACGGCGGGGACGCCGGCGCGCGCCCGGGAACACGCGCCCCGGGCCACGGCCACCACAGTCCCTCCCGCGCCCGGCGGGAAACCGCCGCCCCCGCCCCCGGCGTCCCTCCCCGCATGACACGCAACGCACTGACCTGCGGCGGGTGCGCGGTGTCGGCCGTCGGGGCCGGGACCGCGCTGACGCTGTGGGGCACCTCCTCCCGGACCCGGCGCCACCTCGGCCAGGGCTTCGAGAACGAGGGCATGGACCTCGGCGCCGCCGTCACCGAACTCCCCTTCGTCTTCCTCGCCGGGGCCCTCCTGCCCGCCCTGGCCTGGGCCGCCGCCGCCTGGCTGCTGACCCGGGGACGGCGGCGCTCAGCCGACCTCGACCGCTAGCCCGGCCAGCCCCCGGATGACGAAGTTCGGCGTCCGCTCCGGCTCCTTCGCCAGGCGCAGGGAGGGCGCCCGCTCCAGCAGGGCCCTCATGGACGCGGCCAGTTCGATACGGGCCAGCGGGGCGCCGACGCAGTAGTGGATGCCGGCGCTGAAGGAGATGTGCGGGTTGTCCCGGCGGGTGAGGTCGAGCCGCCCGGGGTCGGTGAAGACCGCCGGGTCGTGGTTGGCGGAGCCGAAGAGCAGGGCGAGTTCCGCACCGCGCGGGATGACCGTGCCGTCGATCTCGATCTCGTCCAGCACCCAGCGTTCGAAGAGCTGGAGCGGGGTGTCGTAGCGCATCAGCTCCTCCACCGCGCCCGGCACCAGGGAGTGGTCGGCGCGCAGCGCGGCGAGTTGATCGGGGTGGCGGAAGAGCGCCCACCAGCCGTTGACCGTGGAGTTCACCGTCGCCTCGTGGCCCGCGTTGAGCAGCAGCACGCAGGTGGAGATCATCTCCTGCTCGGTGAGGCGGTCGTCCTCGTCGTGCGCCGCGATCAGCCCGGAGATCAGGTCGTCGCCGGGGTCGGTGCGGCGGGCCGCGATCAGGGTGCGCAGGTACTCCGAGAACTCGACGGAGGCGCGGACCGCCCGCTCGGCGGTCTCCTCGGACGGGTTCAGCTCGTACATCCCGCAGATATCCGCCGACCAGGGGCGCAGGGGTGCCCGGTCGGACTCCGGGATGCCCAGCATCTCGGCGATCACCGCGACCGGCAGCGGTTCGGCGACGTCCCGCAGCAGGTCGCCGCCGCCCGCGTCGACCAGCGCGGCCACCAGATCGCCCGCCAGCCCTTCGACGTACGGCTTCAGCCGCTCGACCGTGCGCGGGGTGAACGCCTTCGTCACCAGCCGCCGGATGCGGGTGTGGTCCGGAGGTTCCAGGTCGAGCATCCCGTGGTCGTTGAGGGTGTGGAAGGGCTCCTGCTCGGGCGGCGGAGCGGTCCGCCCGAACTCCTCGTGCGTGAAGCGGTGCCGGTAGGTCCGCCCGAGGCGCCGGTCGCGCAGCAGCGCCGAGACGTCCGCGTGGTGCGGGACCAGCCACTGGTCGCTGGGCTCGTAGTAGAGCACGCGGCCCCGCTCGCGCAGTCCGGCGTAGGCGGGGTAGGGGTCGGCGACGAACGCCGGGTCCCACGGGTCGAATCGGTCGAGAGCGGCCATGGCAGGACGCTAACCCCCCGCCACCCGCCCTGACCAGGGGTCGCGCCCGCCCCTCACGTCCCTCAGCCCGGGGTGACCAGGCGGGCCTCGTAGGCGAAGACGGCCGCCTGGGTGCGGTCGCGCAGGCCGAGTTTGACCAGGATGCGGCTGACGTGCGTCTTGATCGTCGACTCGGCGACCACCAGGTGCGCGGCGATCTCGGCGTTGGAGAGCCCCTGCGCGATGAGGACCAGCACCTCCGTCTCCCGCTCGGTCAGCTCCCCGTACGCCGCGTGCGCCGAGGGCATCAGCCGGGGCACCTCGGAGAGCTTGGAGAACTCGGTGATCAGCCGCCGGGTGACCGAGGGCGCGAGCAGCGCCTCCCCCTCGGCCACCACCCGCACCCCGTCGGCGAGCCGGCGGGCCGAGGCGTCCTTGAGCAGGAAGCCGGAGGCACCCGCGCGCAGCGCCTGGTACACGTACTCGTCCAGGTCGAAGGTGGTGAGCACCAGCACCTTCGCCCCGCTGTCCGCCGCGACGATCTCGCGGGTCGCCTCGATGCCGTTCATGCCGGGCATGCGGATGTCCATCAGGACGACGTCCGGGGCCAGTTCGCGGACCTTGGCGACCGCGTCCCGGCCGTCCACCGCCTCGCCGACGACCTCGATGTCCGGCATCGCGTTGAGCAGCACCGAGAAACCCTCGCGGACCATCATCTGGTCGTCGGCGATCACGACCCGGATCGCTGTCATGCCTCGTCCTCGTCGACCACGGCGACCGGCAGGAACACCGACACCTCGTATCCCCCGTCACCGGCCGGGCCGGCCGTCATCGCGCCGTTGAGCATGGCCACCCGCTCCCGCATCCCGGTGAGCCCGTGACCGGCGCCGGGGGACGGCTTGGCGAGCGACGTCGGCGGCAGCGGCCCGTTGACCACCCGCAGGCCGAGGCCGCCGAGCACGTAGGAGACCTCGACGCGGGCGCTCGCGCCGGGCGCGTGGCGCAGCGTGTTGCTCAGCGCCTCCTGCACGATCCGGTAGGCCGACAGCTCGACGCCGGGCGGCAGTTCGCGCACCGCGCCGGTCACCGTCCGCTCCACGTCGAGGCCGGCCTCGCGCACGTTGGCGAGGAGCCCGTCCAGGTCGGCGAGGGTGGGCTGCGGGGCGTCGGGGGCCTCGTAGTCCTCGGCGCGGACCACGCCGAGGACGCGGCGCAGCTCGGTCAGGGCGGCCACCGCGTTCTCCCGGATGGTGGCGAAGGCCCGCTCCAGCTCCTCCGGCGGGTTCTCCACCCGGTACGGCGCGGCCTCGGCCTGGATGGCGACGACCGACATGTGGTGGGCGACCACGTCGTGCAGCTCGCGGGCGATGGTGGTGCGCTCCTCCAGCAGCGTCCGCCGGGACCGCTCGTGCTCGGTCACCGTCTGCTGCGCGCTCACCTCCTGGCGGGCGTCGCGGCGCACGTGCCAGACGCAGACGACCAGCAGGGCGAAGGCGGAGAAGACCAGCATGGGGCCGGAGTTGTTGCCGTAGTGCCCGGCGCCGAGCACGCTCTCGGTGAAGAAGCCGTAGGCGGCGGTCAGGCACCACATCCAGACCGCCGTACGCGGCCGGGTCCGTATCGCCACGATCACCAGGACCGACAGATGGCAGACGAAGGCGCCCGGCGCCCACGGCCAGTCGCCCCAGGCGCCGCCGACCACCGCGATCACCGGGGTCACCGCCATCGAGGCCCAGAAGGCGCCCACCGGCCGGATCAGCGTCAGCAGCACCGGCAGCGCGCACAGCGCCCCGGCGAGCACGCCCTGCGCGTGGGCGTAGGGGCCGCTCGCCGTGCCGATGAAGAAGGCCAGCAGGGCGGCGAGGCCGACCATCGCGTGCGGGAGGCGGGCCGCCTGGGCGCGCAGCCGGCCGGGCAGGCGGCGGGTCAGCACCCCGTCCGTGGACATGGGGGGCATCGGCCGCAGGGCGAAGGCGTCGTGGAAGAGGTCCGCGCGCAGTCCGCTCAGCGTCTCCACGGCCAGCCGGTGTTCCGGGCTGCCGGCCCCGGTCCCGCCCCCGGGCGGCACGGTCCTGCTCTGAGTCGTCTCGGTCACGTGGGCAACGGTAGGGGCAGCCCGGGGGCGCGGTCGTCACCAGTGAGGGGGGTCCTGCGGCATCCGTCTCAGGTACTACGCGGGCCGGGCGGCCCACCCCGTGGGCCGATGCCGGTGCTCACCAGGCCAGTTGGGCGATCTCCTCGGCCACCACCGCGCAGGCGTCCGCCGCCGGGTCGATCAGCGGGAAGTGGCCGACCTCCTCCAGCAGGGTCACGCCGACGACCTCCCCGGCCCGCGCCGCCGCCTCGGCGTACGACTCGGCGACCGCCTGCGGCACCTCCACGTCGGCCCGGCCCTGGACGAGGGTGGTGGCGATGCCGGTGGGCAGGAGCAGCGCCGGATCGGCGTAGGGGCGGCGGTCGGCGAAGCGTTCCGCCCCGCCCAGCAGCTCCCGGACCGCGCCGCCGCACACGTCCAGCTTCCCGGCGACCTCGAAGTCCGCGATCGGCGCCAGGGCGACGACCCCGCGCAGCGGCGCCGGGCGGCCGGTGCGCCACGGGGCGTCCTCGGGCAGCAGGTGCCGGGCCGCCGCCCACAGGGCGAGGTGGCCCCCGGCGGAGTGGCCGGTGAGCACGGTGCGGCGGGCGTCGGCCTGCGGCAGGTGCCGCGCCACCAGGCCGGGCAGCGCGTCCAGCGCGGCGGCCACGTCGTCGAGGGTGTCCGGCCAGCGCCCGGCGACCGGGCCGCCGCCGGGGGCGCCGCGCCGGTACTCCACGCTGACCACGGCGAAGCCCCGCCCGGCCAGGAAGGCGGCGAACGGGCTGATGTGCCGCCGGTCGTACGCGGCCCGCCAGGCGCCCCCGTGCAGCACGGCGACGACGGGGGCGGGGCCGCCCGGACCGCCGGTGGCGCGGGGGGCGTAGAAGTCGATCACCTGATCGGGGTGGTCGCCGTAGGAGGCGGTGCCGTCGGGGTCGGCCGCCGGGTGGGAGAGGGCCGATTTCTCCTCCGCCGCGGCCCTCGCGGCAGCGGTGCCCGGCTCTGCGGCGGCGTCCGGCATGCTCCAACCTCTCAGCGACATAGGGGTGTTGGCGGACCGCGGTGGGAAATCGGCCGTTGGCGGGAGACGGTATCAGGCCCATGACAGGCGCCCACATGCGGATGTGACACAGGGTGAGGGAGGACGGTTTCGCCGACCGCCGTGACACGCCGGGGCGGGCCGGGGGGCGGGCTGGGCGGGGGGCGCGGGGGCTGGGGCGGCGGGCTCTCGCGGACCGGAACGGCGGGCCCGGCGGACCGGGGCAGCGGGCTCTCGCGGACCGGAGCGACGGGCCCGGCAGGCTTAGGCGACGGGCCCGGCACGCCGGGACGGCCGGCGCGGCACGCCGGGACGGCCGGCGCGGCGCTACCCCATGAACTCGGGCTGCTCGTACGGCGTCCACCAGCTCGTCAGCCCCCAGACGCCCAGCCCGAGCGCCGCCACCGCCACCAGGGCCGCCGCCCACGGCCGGCCCAGCAGCCGCAGGGCCAGCGCCCCCGCCAGGACCGGCAGGAGCGCCCCGCCGAGCGCGACGAGCGGCAGGTCCAGGTACAGCACGCTCAGGTCGCGGTGGTTGCCGGCGAACCCGCCGGTGACGCTGACGCGGGCCCGCGGCGCCCAGACGAGGACGGCGACGGCACCGCCGGCCCCGGCGAGGACGAGTCCGGCGCAGCCACGAGTTTCATGATCCACACCGGTGTCGACGTGCCGGGGCCCGCCGTGGTTCCTCAGGCCGTCTCCCGCAGCACCTCCCCCAGCACCCGCGCCGCCCGCTCCACGTCCGCGAAACCGACGTAGAGCGGGGTGAAGCCGAAGCGCAGCACGTCCGGCCTGCGGAAGTCCCCGACCACCCCGCGCGCGATCAGCCGCCGCATCACCTCGGCCGCGTCCGGGACGCCCTCGGCGGGGGCGCAGCGCAACGCGACCTGGCTGCCCCGCTCGGCGTGGGCCGACGGGGTCAGCGACTCCACCCGGCCCCCGGGGACGTACGCGTCGACGCAGCGCAGGAAGAAGTCGGTCAGCGCCAGGGACTTCTCCCGCACCGCCTCGATCCGCACCCCGTCCCACACGTCGAGGGCCGCCTCCAGGGCGAGCATCGACAGGATGTCCGGCGTCCCCACCCGGCCGCGCGGCGCCCCCGGGGCCGGGGCGTACTCCGGCCGCATCCCGAAGGGCTCGGCGTGCGAGTTCCAGCCGGGCAGCGGCGAGTCGAACCGGTCCTGGAGGTCCCGGCGCACGTACAGGTACGCGGGCGAACCGGGCCCCCCGTTCAGGTACTTGTAGGTGCAGCCGACCGCCAGGCCGACCCCGTGCTCGTCGAGCCCGACCGGCAGCGCGCCCGCGCTGTGGCACAGGTCCCACACCACCTGCGCCCCCGCCGCCCGCACCGCCGCCGTCAGCGCGGGCAGGTCGTGCAGCTCGCCGGTGCGGTAGTCGACGTGGTTGAGCAGGACGGCGGCGGTCCGCCCGCCGAGCGCCGACGGCACCTCGGCCGGCGTCACCGGGCGCAGCGTGCGGCCGGTCATGCGGGCCGCCGACGCGGCGATGTACCCGTCGGTCGGGAAGGTCGTCGCGTCGACCAGGATCTCGTCGCGGTCCTCACCGGCCATGCGGACGGCGGCGACCAGCGCCTTGAAGACGTTGACGCTGGTGGAGTCGCCCACCACGATCTGCCCGGGGGCGGCGCCGACCAGCGGGGCGATCCGGTCGCCGATCCGCTCGGGCGCGGTCCACCAGCCGCTCTCCTCCCAGGACCGGATGCGCAGCTCGCCCCACTCGCGGGAGACCACGTCGGCGATCCGCGCGGGGACGTGGGCGGGCAGCGCGCCGAGCGAGTTGCCGTCCAGGTAGACCGTGTCGTCCAGGGCGAAGCGCCCGCGCAGGGTGGCCAGCGCGTCGGCGGCGTCGAGTTCGTCGGCCCTGCTCCTCAGCTCAGACATGGGACCGCGCCGTCCACAGCTCGGGGAAGACCTGGTTGCGGGCCCGCTTCTCCAGCCAGGCCACCCCGGCCGAGCCTCCGGTGCCGGTCTTGGCGCCCATCGCGCGGCGGGTGGCGACGAGGTGGTCGTTGCGCCAGCGCCACACCAGTTCCGCGACGTCGGTCAGCGCCTCGCCGAGGCGGACCTCCTCGCTGTCCTGGTCACCCGCGTAGACGGCCGCCCAGGCGGCCTCCACCTGCGGCGACGGCTCGTGGCGGCGGCTCGTGTCCTGGTCCAGGACGGCCTGCGGGACCTCGTGGCCGCGCCGGGCCAGCAGCCGGATCACCTCGTCGTACAGGCTCGGCTCGTGCAGCGCCTTCTCCAGCTCCGCGTGGACCCGGGGGGCGCCGCGGTGCGGGACGAGCATGGAGGCGGACTTGTCGCCGAGCAGGAACTCCATCCGGCGGTACATCGCCGACTGGAAGCCGGAGCCGTCGCCGAGGGCGCCGCGGTAGGCGTTGAACTGGGCCGGGGTGAGCTGCCCCAGCGGCTTCCAGGAGGCGTTCAGCGCCTCCAGCTCCCGCACCGACCGCCTGAGCGCGTCGACCGCCGGCGGGACGCGGTCCTCGCGCAGGGCGCGCGCGGCGGTCTCCCACTCGTGGACGATGACGGTGAACCACAACTCCATGACCTGGGTGGTGACCAGGAAGACCATCTCTCCGGGGTCGTCGGAGAGGGTGTGCTGGAGGTGGGTGAGCACGTCCGCCTTGACGTAGTCCTCGTACGGCGTGGTGCCGGCGAAGTCGAGATGCGGAGCCTCGGGCTCGTGGGCCTCCGGGGGCGTCGTCTGAGCCTGGTGGGACATCGCTGTCTCCTGAAGTGCACTCCGGGTAGCGGTCCGCCCTGCCGTAACCGGCACGGGGCCCCGGTCCCCACGGGCATCCTCCGTAATCGTGCCCGCACCTCGCAAGACCCGCCCGCCCGGCTGCTCCCACCGGGCGACACCGGCCCCGGGAAACCTCCCGGGACCGGTGCGCCGTGCCGGCCGGCGGCCTCCGGCTAGCCGAGCACCTCGGCGGCGGACGGCGAGGAGTCCTTCAGGAACTGGCTGCAGCGCTCGTACTCCTCCTCCTCGCCGATCTCCCGGGCGGCGCGGGCGAGGGCGTGCAGGGCCCGCAGGAAGCCGCGGTTCGGCTCGTGCTCCCACGGCACCGGGCCATGGCCCTTCCAGCCGCTGCGGCGCAGCGCGTCCAGGCCCCGGTGGTATCCGGTGCGGGCGTAGGCGTACGACTCCACGACGCCGCCCCGTTCGTACGCCTCGTCGGCGAGGCGGGCCCAGGCCAGCGAGGAGGCCGGGTACTTCGCGGCGACGTCCGTGGCGGAGGACCCGCCGGCCAGCATCTCGCGCGGCCCGGGGTCGTCGGGGAGGTGGGTCGGGGGCGGTCCCCCGAGGAGGTTCTCGTGAATGGCCATGGCTCCAGTCTGCGCCATCGCCCCCGCACCCCGGCCCGCGCAGGGCGGTCCCCGAGGGGGCGGCCCGCGTCAGCCCCCCCGGCTCACCCGCCGGCCGGCCCCGGTTCGCTCGCCGGCCGGCCCCGTTCCCCTTCCAGCGGGGGGACCGCGACCGAGCCGTGGGTGCGGCACTCGGGCCGGCGGCAGCCCGGCGCCGGGCGGCGCACCGTCGTGAAGGCGATCAGCGAGCCCACCACCAGCACCCCCGCGCAGATCGGCATCGCCGAGCCGAACGCCGCGTCGAACAGGTGCGGCGTCCGGTACGCGTCCTGCCCCATCCCGGTGAGCAGCGGCAGCGCGGCCACCGCGACCAGCCCCGCCGCCCGCGCCGTCGCGTTGTTGACACCGCTGGCCAGACCGGCGCGCGCGGTGTCCACGGAGGCCAGCACGGTCGCCGTCAGCGGCGCGACCAGCGTGACCATCCCCATCCCCATCACCACCAGGGCGGGCAGCACGTCCGCCGGGTAGGAGGCACCCGGCCCCACCCGCAGCATCAGCAGCATCCCGAGGGCGCACAGCAGCGGGCCGACGGTGAGCTGGAGGCGCGGGCCGATCCGCTCGCCCAGCTCCCCGGAGCGGGCGGAGAGCAGCAGCATCAGGACCGTGGTCGGCAGCAGCGCGGTCCCCGCGGCCAGCGCCGACCAGCCGACGACCACCTGGAGCTGGAGCGCGGTCAGGAAGAAGAAGCCGCCGAAGGCCGCGTACACGCAGAGCGTGACGACGTTGACCGCGGTGAACTGGCGGGAGGCGAAGACGTCCGGCGGCACCATCGGGTCCGGCCGGCGCCGCTCCACCATGACGAAGGCGACGGCCGCCGCCACCCCGGCCACCGCGGCGATCCCCACCGCCCACGACGCCGAGCGCGCCTCGATCAGCGCGAAGGTGATCAGCGCCAGGGCCACGGCGCCCAGGACCGCGCCGAGCACGTCGAAGCGGGCGTGGGCCCGCTCGTCGGAGGACTCGGGCACGTGCCGCAGGGCGATCGGCGCGCACAGCAGCGCCAGCGGCACGTTGAGCAGGAACACCCAGCGCCAGCCGGGCCCGTCCACCAGGAAGCCGCCGAGGAACGGCCCCACCGCCGCGCCGACCCCGCCGAACCCGGACCACAAGCCCACCGCCCGGCCCCGGTCGTCGGGGTGGAAGGTCGCCTGGATGAGGGCGAGCGAGCCGGGCGTCAGCAGCGCGCCCCCGGCCCCTTGCAGCGCCCGCGCGGCGATCAGCACCTCGGCGGTGGGCGCGAGCCCGCACAGCAGCGAGGCCGCCGCGAACCACACCACGCCGAGCACGAAGATCCGGCGCCGGCCGAACCGGTCGCCGAGGGCGCCGCCGAGGAGGATCAGCCCGGCCAGCGTGACCATGTAGGCGTTGACCGTCCACTGGAGCGCGGCGAGGCCGGTGCCGAGGTCGCGGCCGATGTGCGGCAGGGCGACGTTGACGACGGTCGAGTCCAGCAGGGCCATGCTGGAGCCGAGGACGGTGGTGAGCAGCACCCAGCGGCCTTGCGTCGAGGCCAGCCGTACGTCGGGCATGCCCCAGGTATACAGCGAGCCCGGCGCGCGCGGCGCCGGGCTCGTGTGGGTCGGCCGGGTGACGGCCGGGGTGCTACTTGATCCGCGTACCGGCGGAACGCAGGTGACCGCAGGCCGAGACGACCCGGGCGGCCATCGACGCCTCGGCCAGCTTGCCCCACGTCCGCGGGTCGTAGGTCTTCTTGTCGCCGACCTCGCCGTCGACCTTCAGGACGCCGTCGTAGTTGCGGAACATGTGGTCGGCGACCGGACGGGTGAAGGCGTACTGCGTGTCCGTGTCGATGTTCATCTTCACCACGCCGTTGTCCAGCGCGGTGGCGATCTCCTCCTCGCTGGAGCCGGAGCCGCCGTGGAAGACGAAGTCGAACGGCTTGCTGCCGGCCGGCTGCCCGTACTTGGCGGCGACGCCCTCGTTCAGCTCCTTGAGCAGCTCGGGGCGGAGCACCACGTTGCCCGGCTTGTACACGCCGTGCACGTTGCCGAAGGAGGCGGCCAGCAGGTAGCGGCCCTTCTCACCGAGACCGAGCGCCTCGGCGGTGCGGATCGCGTCCTCGACGGTGGTGTAGAGGGAGTCGTTGATCTCGTGGGAGACGCCGTCCTCCTCGCCGCCGGTCGGGGTGATCTCGACCTCCAGGACGATCCTGGCGGCGCGGGCGCGCTCCAGCAGCTCCTGGGCGATGGAGAGGTTGTCCGCGAGGGTCTCGGCCGAGCCGTCCCACATGTGGGACTGGAACAGCGGGTCGCGGCCGGCCTTGACGCGCTCCTCGGAGACGGCGATCAGCGGACGCACGTAGCCGTCCAGCTTGTCCTTGGGGCAGTGGTCGGTGTGCAGGGCGATGGTGACGTCGTACTTCGCGGCGACGATGTGCGCGAACTCGGCGAGGGCGACCGCGCCGGTCACCATGTCCTTGCTGTGCTGGCCGCCCAGGAACTCGGCGCCGCCGGTGGAGATCTGGACGATTCCGTCGCTCTCCGCCTCCGCGAAACCGCGCAGGGCCGCGTGCAGCGTCTGGGAGGAGGTCACGTTGATGGCCGGGTAGGCGAACTGTCCTGCCTTCGCCCGGTCCAGCATCTCGTTGTAGACCTCGGGAGTTGCGATCGGCATCTGTCCGCTCCTTGTGTGCGCGGGTGGGCACGTACGGATGGTGTCGTGTACGTCTTACGGCCCTGACCTGAACCTTGGGTGCGACGTCATCGTCGTGCCCCATCTTTCCAGACGAAGCGGGATACTCCGAGTGGACCCGGAGGGACCTAGTCCAGCCCCAGCTCGTCCTTGCCGTACGCGTAGAGGTACGGCACTCCGGCCCCCGCCCGGATCTTCTCGTCGGCGCCGGTGGCCCGGTCGACGATGGTGGCCACGCCGACGACCTCCGCGCCGGCCTCGCGGACGGCCTCGACCGCGGTGAGCGGGGAGCCTCCGGTGGTGGAGGTGTCCTCGACGACCAGCACGCGGCGGCCCCGGATGTCCGGGCCCTCGACGCGCCGCTGGAGCCCGTGGGCCTTGGCGGCCTTGCGGACGACGAAGGCGTCGAGGCGGCGGCCCCGCGCGGCGGCGGCGTGCAGCATGGCGGCGGCGACCGGGTCGGCGCCCATGGTCAGCCCGCCCACGGCGTCGAACTCCAGGCCCTCGGTCAGGTCCAGCAGCACCTGGCCGACCAGCGGGGCGGCCTCGCCGTCGAGGGTGACGCGCCGCAGGTCGACGTAGTAGTCGGCTTCCAGACCCGAGGAGAGGGTCACCTTGCCGTGCACGACGGCCTTGTCCTTGATCTGCTGCAGCAGCGCGCCGCGTACCTCACTCATGACCGCCAGCTTAGAGCCGGCGCCAGCTCCAGGTCGTATGGGCCTCCAGCGGCTCCAGGGGCGTGACCAGGCGCGGGTGGGTGTTCAGCCCGTCGGGCGGGCCGGTCTGCGGTTCGACGCAGACGGCGGCGTCCTCCTCGTCGTAGACGACGACCCACGGCTCGCGGCTGGTCACCCGCAGCTCCAGGCGCTCGGGCCAGGTCAGGGTGACGTCGACGCCGTCGGGCATGCCGAAGCAGTCGTCCCGGGGGCCGGGGAGCGGGTCGATCCGGCGGCCGGTGGGCAGGTGGTCGGCGCCGCGCTCCTCCTGCCAGGCGGGCTCGAAGGCGATCCGCACGCCCTCGCAGGTGCCGCCGAGGGTGCGGTCGAACCACGGGTGCCAGCCGACCTGCGCCGGGAAGGAGGACTCGTACGTCTCCACCGAGAGGGTCAGCGTCAGCGCGTCCGGGGCGAGCGCGATCACCTGGGTGACCCGGCCGGGGTAGGGCCAGGGCGCGGTGAGGTCGTGGGTGAGCACGGCCTCCGTCGCGTCGGCGCGGGCGGTGCGCCAGACGCCGTCGCGGGCGGTGCCGTGGATGGCGTGCGGCGGGGAGTTCAGCGGCATCTGGTGGACGTCGGCGCCGTCCCGGAAACGGCCGTCCCGGATGCGTCCGCACCACGGGACCATCGGGAAGCTGCCGTAGCGGTCGCCCTGGCGGAGCAGTTCGGTGCCGCCGACGCGGAGCCCGCCGATCCGGCCGCCGTTGCCCGGCAGCACGGTCGCCTCCGCGTCACCCGCGGTCAGCGTGATGGGTGTGTCACTCACGCCCCGACCCTACTGGGGTGATCGACTTCGGCGCCCGCTCTTCCGCCGACGGGCTTCCCCGGGGCCCCTTTCCCGCAGGCTCCGTCAGCGGCGGCGGCGCAGGGCGCGGCCGACGACGATCGCCGAGGCGACGACCAGGGCGGCGGCGGGGGCGGCCCAGCGCAGCGGGGTGGTGGTCGCGGCGGCTTCGGGGGCGGGCACGGGCGCGTACCGGCCGCGCGGCGGGGCGTGGTCGACCTCCTCGGCGCTGCGCCCGATCATCGTCCGCCGGGCGTGGGCCGCCTCGGCGGGGGGCTCGGTGCCGGGGGGCTCGGTCAGCTCCGGGGTGTCCGGGGTCTCGGTCAGCTCGGGTACGTCGGGGGTGTCGGGGACCTCGGGGAGGTCGTGGTCGTGGTCGTGCTTGCCCTCGTCGGCGTCGGCGTCGGCGTCGGCGCCCGTGTCCGTGTCGGCGCCCGTGCCCGGGGTGCCGTCCGTACCCGCCTCCTCGCCGGTGTCCGGAGCGAGGGCGGACGGCGGGACCTCGGTGTCGAAGACCGAGGCGGGCCGGTCCTGGGCCGCGGCGGCGCCCGCGTTCTCCGCGAAGCGGGTCAGCAGCCGGGCCGCCGCGGCGGCCACCGCGTCCCCGTCCAGCTCCGTGACCCGGCCGTCGGCGACGGCCGTGCCGTCGAAGACGAGGGCGCAGCCGCCCTCGGCGTCCCGCAGCCGCAGCGTCAGCGCGAGCGAGACCGTGCCGCTGCCGCGCGCCTCGGTGGCCTCGCCCTCGACGTCGTAGCCGCCGTCGGTCCGGGCGGTGACGCCGAGGGAACCGCGGTAGGTGATGGAGTGGCCGCCGACGCGCAGCTTCAGCCGGCCCGTGCCGGGACCGGCACCGGCGTCCTGCTGGAGCCCGGGAACCGCCCGCGCGACCCGGGCCGGATCGGCCAGCACGCCCCTGAGCCGCTCGGCCGCCACCGGTACGAACACCTCATGCTCCATGTCTCCGCACCCTACCCACCCCACCCCCGCCCCACCCCTCACCGCGGAGAAGTCGCCCCCTGCCGGGGATGTCCGGGCCCCCTTCAGTACCGGGGGTGGACCAGGGTCGAGGGCGGCAGTCCGGGGACCCGGGTGGGCCCGGCGGAGCGGGCCGCCTCGGCGAGGGCGGCGGGGGTGAGGGTGCGGGGGCGGGGACCGGCGCGGTCCACCCGCAGGGCGGGCGAGGCGCGGGCGGCCAGGACGAACCCCCAGTCGGCGGGGGCCGCGGCGTTGCCCGGGGCGCCCGCGGTGCCGGGAGCTGAGCCGGGGCCCCGGCCGTCGACCCGGTAGGGCAGGGTGCGCAGGCCCGCCGCGCGCAGCGTCGAGTCCACCGTCCAGAAGGCCACCGGGTGCGAGGCGAGGGGGCCGCCGTGCACCACCAGCCGCCCCTGGGGCGCGAGCACCCGCCGGACCAGGGCGTAGAACTCCTGCGAGTACAGCTTCGTACTGGCCGTGAGCCCCGGGTCCGGCAGGTCCGAGATCACCACGTCGTACGGGGCCGCGGGCTCCCCGCGCAGCCGGCGGAAGGCGTCGGCGGCGGTGACGTGGACGCGCGGGTCGCCGTAGGCGTGCTCGTTCAGGGCGGACAGTCCCGGGTCCTGCCGGGCCAGCTCGACGAGGGCGGGGTCGAGTTCGAGCACGTCGACCCGGCGCACGTCCGGGTGGCGCAGCACCTCCCGCGCGGCGAGCCCGTCGCCGCCGCCGAGGATGAGCACGCGCGCGTGCGGCCCGGTCATGGCGGGGAAGACCAGCGCCTCGTGGTAGCGGCGCTCGTCGTCGCCGCTGACCCGCAGCCGCCCGTCCAGGAAGAGCCGTAACGGCCGGCCGTCGGTGCCCCCGGCGAGGACCACCTCCTGCACGTCCGTCCGGACGGCCACGCGGACGTCCTGGCCGTAGACGGCGTGGCGGGCGGCGCGTTCGAAGTCGTCGGCGAGGACGGTGGCGGCGGCGAGGACGGCGAGCACCACGATGTTGACGGTCACCAGCAGCCAGCGGGCCCGCCGGGTGAGGTCGCCGCGGAAGAGGCCGAGCACCAGCGCGGCCCCGACCACCGCGTTGACCGTGCCGGTGACGAGCGCGCCGGTCAACTGGCCGAGGAAGGGCAGCAGGACGAAGGGGAAGGCGAGGCCGCCGACGAGCGCGCCGACGTAGTCCGCGGCGAACAGGTCGGCCACCGCGCCGCCCGCGTCCTGCCGCCGGATGCGCTGGATCAGCTCCATCAGCAGCGGCACCTCGGCGCCGATCAGCAGGCCGATGGTGAGCGAGAAGGCGACCAGCAGGACGTGCGGCCCCTCGGCCCACAGTCCGCCCCAGCCGCCGGTCCAGGCGAAGACGGCGTACAGGGCCATGGCGCTGGAGCCGCCGACCAGGGCGAGGACCGCCTCGACGGCGCCGAAGCCCGCCGCGGCGAACCGGCGCAGCCGTTTGGCGGCGAGGGACCCGATGCCCATGGCGAAGACCATCACGGAGAGCACGACGGACGCCTGGGTGACCGAGTCGCCGATCAAGTAGGAGGCGAGGGCGACGAGTTCGAGTTCGTACACGAGCCCGCAGGCCGCGCAGACGAACACGCCCGCCAGGACCAGGAACCGCCCGGTGCCCGGCCGGACCGGCAGCCCGGCCGCCGATGCGGGGGCGACCGGGCCGGGTGCCGGGCCCGGGGCACCGCCTGGGCGGCCCCAGGACGGCGGGGAGCCGGGAGGGGCGGGCACTTGCGGTTCGATCACGCAGTGACGTTACGTCACACACCGGTCGCACATCGTCACCCACACGTGTGAAACTACCGGACAGGTGAGCCCCAGAGGTTTACGCGGCTCACACTCCGGACGGGCTGAGCTGCGGCGACGGCACCCGGACACCCACCCGGGTCCGCGTCGCCACCAACTGACCGTCCTGTGGATAGGCGTGCCAGGTCCGCCAGTGCACCTGCCCCTCGTGCCGGCGGGCCATCAGGGCGGTGAAGGCGTGGGGGCTGCCGGGGAAGACTCCGGCCAGCCCGTGCGGATGGTCGGCGACCAGTGCCAGCAACTCCTGGGCGCGGCCCGCGAAGGAGCCCGGCGTCATCACCTCCACGCGGGCGGCGAACTCGTACTCCCAGTCCCCGACCCGCTTGGCGACGCCCAGCGGGAGGGGGGTGCTGCTGCCCGGGATGCAGGCCACCGTCTCCGAGCAGACGCCGCGCTCCTCCTCCAGCAGGACTTGGTGCGAGGCGCCGAGGAGCCGCAACTGCAATCTGGCTCCGGCGAGTTCGAGGTCGAGAGCGGCCAGCGCCGGCAGCGGTTCGCGCCCCAGGGCCCAGGCCAGGTCGGCGGCGCGCGTGTCGGTGTAGGCGGTGTTCAGGGTCGTGAGCATGGATCGGCTCCGCAAGCGCACATGGTGAGGAAGGTGTGGGCCTGCCCCCGGTCGGTGCCCGGGAAGGCGGCCCGGTCAGCCCAGTCGGCCGGCCGGAAGGAAGTCGAGAGGTGGCCGAGGGGCTGCGTCGGTGAGGAGAGCGAATCACGAACTGGGCCGCTGCCACAGCGTTTTTACCCAACTTCGTGGTGTTTCCATCCCTCAGAGGGCCTCACAGTTCACCTGTTCAACAACACGGCACGCAGGGCTCGCACACGGCCGGCCGCGCGCCGGTACGCGAAAGCGCCCGCCGGCCATGTTCCGGCGGGCGCTCCCCTGGTCCGGGTCCCGGTTCCCGGGCTCGGGGCCCGTGGTGCGGACGCGGTTCCCCCTGGCAGGAGCTCAGCTACCCCGTGCTAGCTGCCTCCACCGCATCCCCCTCCCCCGCAGGACGACCCGCCCGAGCAGGACGAGCCGCCGGAGCAGGAGTGGCCTCCGTGGTGGCCGCCGGACGAACCGCCGTCGCCGGCCCACCAACTGTGTCCGCCGCTGTCCCCGCCGCCCCCGGCGTCGCCCGAGGACCCGGCCCGCCGGCCACGAGCCGCCCCGCGGCCCGGACCGGCCGGACGCCGGGGTGCCGGACGGCGGGCCGGGCCGTGACGGCGACGGCCGGACAGCACGCCCCAGCCGGTCAGCGCGGCGACGGCGAGCAGGACGATGACGATGCCCATGGCGCACCCTCCTTCCGATACCCCCCTCGGCCGGAGCCCGGAGGGTCCCGAAGCGCCCCCCGTGGGTGCCTCGCTCGGTGCGTGCCCGGGACATGCCCCCGCCCGAACCGCGTCAAAGCAGAGTTGAGGAACTCCAGAGCTTGGGCGCAGGATGGCCGTCATGACCTCCAGTACCCGCCCGTACCTCAACCGCCGGCTCGCCGAGTTCGGGACCACGGTCTTCGCCGAGATGTCCGCCCTGGCCGCCTCCACCGGGGCGATCAACCTGGGCCAGGGCTTCCCGGACACGGACGGCCCCGAGGAGGTCCGGGAGGCGGCCGTACGGGCGCTGCGCGACGGACGCGGCAACCAGTACCCGCCGGGTCCGGGCGTACCCGAGCTGCGCGCCGCCGTCGCCGGACACCAACGCCGCCGCTACGGGCTCGGCTTCGACCCCGACACCGAGGTCCTGGTCACCGCCGGCGCCACCGAGGCCATCGCCGCCACACTGCTCGCCCTGGTGGAGCCCGGCGACGAGGTGGTGGCCCTGGAGCCGTACTACGACTCCTACGCGGCCTGTGTCGCCATGGCGGGCGGCACGCGCGTGCCGGTGACGCTGCGCCCGCGGGAGGGCGCCTTCCGGCTCGACCTGGACGAGCTGCGCGACGCGGTCACCGACCGCACCCGCCTGCTGCTGATCAACACCCCGCACAACCCGACCGGCACCGTCCTGACCCGCGAGGAGCTGACCGCCGTCGCCGAGCTGGCCGTGGAGCGGGACCTGCTCGTCGTCACCGACGAGGTCTACGAGCACCTGGTCTTCGACGGCGCCGAACACCTCCCGCTCGCCTCCTTCCCCGGGATGCGCGAGCGCACGGTCACCATCAGCTCCGCCGGGAAGACCCTCTCCTTCACGGGCTGGAAGGTCGGCTGGGTCAAGGCTTTTTCGCCTGCCTATTGGACGCTGGCCGCGTGAACGCCTTGCCGGGCATCGGCCAGGATGGTCTTCGAAGGATCGACGGACACCCAGGTGAGGACGGTGGAGACATGAGCGGCAGGCCGCTGCTGAACCGCAGGCTGAACGGACTCGGGACGACGATCTTCGCGGAGATGTCGGCACTGGCGACCGCGACGGGCGCGATCAACCTGGGCCAGGGTTTTCCTGACACGGACGGGCCGGAGTCCGTACGGGAAGCGGCCGTGCGAGCGCTACGGGAGGGCCACGGCAACCAGTACCCGCCGGGACCGGGTATCCCGGAGCTGCGCGCGGCCATCAGCGACCACCAGCGCCGCTTCTACGACCTGAGCTTCGACCCCGACACGGACGTCCTGGTCACCGCAGGGGCAACGGAGGCGATCGCCGCGACCATGCTCGCCCTCCTCGAACCGGGAGACGAGGTGATCGCCTTCGAGCCCTTCTACGACTCCTACGCGGCCTGCATCGCCATGGCCGGCGCGAAGCGCGTACCACTCACCCTGCGGGCCCCGTCCTTCCGCCCGGATCTGGACGAGCTTCGAGCGCTGATCAACCCGCGGACCCGTCTCCTTCTCCTCAACACCCCCCACAACCCGACCGGGATGGTCCTCACCTCCGACGAGCAAAGCGCCATCGCCGCACTCGCCGTCGAACACGACCTGCTCGTAGTCACCGACGAGGTGTACGAGCACCTCGTCTACGAAGGCGTACACCGCCCCATCGCGGCCCTGCCCGGCATGCGTGAGCGCACCGTATCCATCTCGTCCGCCGGCAAGACCTTCTCCTTCACGGGATGGAAGGTTGGCTGGGTGACGGCGGACGGCCCGCTCATCGCCGCCGTCCGCACGGCCAAGCAATACCTGACCTACGTCAGCGCGGGCCCCTTCCAGTACGCGGTCGCCGAAGCGCTGCGTCTGCCAGACACGTACTTCGACAATTTCCGCACCGACCACCGACGCAAGCGCGACCTGCTCGGCGACGGCCTGCGCGCGGCCGGGTTCGAGGTCTACCAGCCCCAGGGGACGTATTTCATCACCACCGACATCACCCCCTTGGGCGAGAAGGACGCCTACGCTTTCTGCCGCGCCCTCCCCGAACGCTGCGGCGTCGTCGCCGTCCCCAACTCTGTCTTCTACGACAACCCGGAAGCCGGCCGCAGCCAAGTCCGCTTCACCTTCTGCAAGAGGGAGGATGTTCTCGCCGAGGCCACCAGCCGCCTGCAACACCTGGCGTCCTCAACTCGCGACCTTGAGGCATGAAGAACCAGCAGAATATGCATCGCCCACCGGGCTGAGAGAGTCTCAAGGAGAAACCTCGGCCCGGGTTACCCTCGCGCTTTCACGCAGCGGGCTGTCCGGTAGTTGATTAAGGGGAAGCTTCAGCTTCCGGAAACCTCTTCGCCTGTACCGCCGCCCTGCCTATGCTGCGCCCCGACCCCTTCCTCGACTGACGAGGCCGACATGCAGCAGTCATGGAACAGCGACCGCCGCCGCACCGCGATCGGTCGCTCCAGCCTCTCCGTGCCGGCGCGCCAGGCTCTGGCCGACCGCCAGCTCAACGCGGACCGCACGATCCTCGACTACGGCTGTGGCCGAGGCGGCGACGTCGCCTCCCTCCAGCGCCTCGATTGCAAGATCACCGGTTGGGACCCTCACTACAGCTCGAGCGCACCGGTGGCCCCCTCCGACGTCGTCCTCCTCACCTACGTCCTGAACGTCATCGAGGACCCCGTCGAGCGTCGGCAGACGCTCAAGGAGGCATGGAGGCTCGCCACCTCCGTACTCATCGTCTCGGCTCGCCTCACCTGGGAGCGGTCCAAAGTCCGCGGCCAGGAGTACGGCGACGGCCTCCTCACCAGTCGGCAGACGTTCCAGCACCTCTTCAGCCCGGACGAGCTACGGATCTACGTCGAGGAGGTCACAGGAACACGCTGCATATCAGCGGCCCCCGGCATCGTGTACGCCTTCAAGGACGACTCAGCCCGACTGGGCTACCTCGCACACCGCATCGTCCCCGACGCCGAGTGGCTCGCTTCAGCCGATACCACTTCCGCTATCGCCTCGCTGGTCGACTACGTCGAACGACGTGGCCGCCCGCCCCGTGTCGACGAGATGCCCCGGCCGATGGCCGAACAGCTCGCCCACCTGAAACCCGGCGAACTCAAGCGCCTCATACGCGACTCCGCCGACGCCGAGAAGGTCTCCGAGGGCGCCAAGCGCACGACGCTGAACACGCTACTGTTCCTCGCCGTCGAGCTCTTCAACGGCCGAGGTCCGTTCAGCAGCCTCCCCCTCGGCGTCCAGCTCGACGTCCGTTCGTTCTTCACCTCGTACAAGGAAGCCTGCCAGCGCTCCGACCGTCTGCTCCTCAAGCTCCGGGACGACACCTATATCCGGGGCGCCATGAACGCATCCGCCGTCGGCAAGATCACCCCGACCGCGCTGTACGTGCACCGCCGGGCGATCGACCGGATGCCGACAGTCCTGCGCCTGTACGAGCACTGCGCCTCCGTCGCCGCCGGCCGCCCTCAAGAATGGACCATCGCCAAGCTGAAGCACCAGGGGCGAGCCGTCAGCTGGCTCGACTACCCGGAATTCGACAAGGACCCACACCCGCGGATCACGTCCTCGTACCTCGTAGATCTCAAGACCCTGGAGACCTCGCACATGTCCTACGCGAACTCCGCCAACCGTCCTTTGCTCCACCGCAAGCACGAATTCCTGGCGCCTGACGACCCAGACGTGCTGCGTTACCGCCGTCTGACCGAGTCCGAGCTACGCGCTGGCCTCTACGAGAATCCACACCTGATCGGCACCGAGAATGGCTGGGAGGCCGAACTGATCAGGTGCGGTCGCATGCTTCGGGGACACCGGCTGGTCCGGCGCCCCGAAGGCTGAGCAGCTCAAACCGTCAGGGAGCATCCGGTTGCATGTAAGCAATCGTCTCCGCCAAGCCCTCTGGGTCGAAGCCCGAGACCTGCCCGGGGAACCACGAGAAGCGGAGGCCATTGGTGGCCACCTCCTCCGGGAGGCCCATTGCGGTCAGCACGTGGCTCGGCGTGTACGAGGCGCTGGTGCATGCGGAACCGGTCGCCACGGCCACCTGGTCCTTGATCCGTACGATCAGGGCTTCGGCGTTGAGCCCGTCGAAGGTCACATTGAGGATGTGCGGGACCGTGTGGTCGGTATCGCCGTTGATCTGGAAGCGGGTTCTTTCGAGCACGGCGAGCAGCCGCTCCCGCATCTCCTTCGCGTCCCGCTCCCAACGCGACCAGTTCTCCTGGAAGACCTTGGCTGCTTCGTACAGCCCCATGATCAGTGGCACGGGGAGCGTCCCGGGGCGCAGCTTTCGTTCCTGCCCGCCGCCGAACATGATCGGCTCCAACGGCACCTTGTCCCAGCCTCGACGCCGGGTCACCAGAACGCCGATCCCCTTGGGTGCACCGATCTTGTGGCCGCTGATGCTGATCAAATCGATGGGCGCCTTCAGGTCCTCGGGAACCTTCGCGTACCCCTGCGCGGCATCGACGTGGAGATAAGTCGGGGTTCTCTGGAGCTTCTCCGCCAGCTCGGCCACGGGCTGGATGACGCCCGTCTCATTGTTCACGTGCATCAGCGAGACAAGCAGGGTGTCCGGCCTCAACTTCTCCAGCACGGCCTCCGTGGAGATCCGCCCCGAGGGGCCGGGCTCCAGGAAATCGACCTCGAACCCCTGCTTCTCCTGCAGATGCAGCAGGGGTTCGATGACCGCCTTGTGCTCGATGGCGGAGGCGATGATGTGCTTCCGGCCGTGCTTCTCACCGTACGGGGCCATGCCGAGCAGCGCGATGTTGTTGGACTCCGTCGCTCCACTGGTGAAGATGACCTCTTCAGTCCTCACACCGACTGTCCCGGCAAGGAACGCCCTGGCCTCCTGGACCGCTTTCTTTGCCCGGGCTCCGTACTCATGGGTACGGCTGCCGGCGTTGCCGAAGTCTTCGGTCATCCAGTGGAGCACCACGTCAGCCACCCGCGGCTCCACACGGGTCGTCGCCGCCACATCCAGATACGCCACCACTGCGCTCACCCATCCCAGAGCAATCATCCCGTTACCGGGTACGTCAAACCGTTAACGTACACGCATGCTCGACTGACACACAGCGCGGCGTCTCAGAGTCGTCGACGCAGACATCGACGTACGCCCTCCCGGGCAGGAGCGCCCTTCGCGCGAGCCGGGCGTACCCTCAGACATGCCGGTACGTCTTACGTACGTGAAGGGTACGTAACTTCCGCAAGCTTCGTACGTTAAACGGGTGACGTACGCTAAAGTTGCCGGGTGAAGATCGAAGCAGCGACACCAGCAACCAGAGTCGTAGCTCCGCACACCTCGACGGGGTTCGAATACATGTTCCCTGCGATCCGCGGCATCCAGGCAGGGCGCGAGTATTACGTCTCGATGTGCCCCCTGCGCCTCATTCCAAAGATCTTCATCTTCGACGAAGACGAGCTCTCGCCGGAACTGCGTGCCCAGCGGATCCTCAACAAGGGACGCCTCCCGGCACTCACGAAGTACATTCTGGACAATCCAGAGGATTACGTCTTCAGTGCTTTGACCGCATCCGTCGACGGCGACATGGAGTTCGACCCTCTCGGCTCCGACGGCAACGCCTTCCGTACCGGGCAGCTGCGCATCCCCATGGACTCCCGCTTCCTGATCAACGACGGCCAGCACCGGCGCGCAGCCATCGAGCAGGCCCTCAAGGAGAACCCGGATATCGGCAACGAGACGATCGCCGTCGTCTTCTTCCATGACGCGGGGCTCGCCCGCTCGCAGCAGATGTTCGCGGACCTCAACCGGCACGCGGTGCGTCCGGCCCGGTCTATCGGCGTCCTATACGATCACCGGGACAGCGAAGCCCAGGTCGCACGCACACTGGCTGGCCAGTGCAAGGTCTTCAAGGGCTACGTCGAGATGGAGAAAAGCACCCTCTCCGCCCGCTCCCGGATGATGTTCACCTTGAGCGCTCTCTACTACGGCACCCAGTCCCTCCTCCAGGGCATGGAGATCGAGACAGACGCCGCAGCCGAGCTGGCACAGGAGTACTGGGAGCACATCGACACGACGCTTCCCGAGTGGGAGATGGTTCGCAAGCGAGAGCTTTCGGCACCCGAGATGCGACGCGACTTCATCCACAGTCACGGAATCGCACTGCACGCTCTCGGCCGCATCGGAAATTCCCTACTTCGGGAATCCACCACGCCCAGCAAATGGAAACGGAAACTCTCTCCCCTGAAAAAGGTCGACTGGACTCGGTCGAATACAGACTGGGAGGGCCGCGCCATTGTCGGTGGCCGCGTTTCCAAAAGCCACCAAAATGTAACTCTTACAGTCAACTACCTGCGCAATCACCTGCGCCTCGGCCTCAGCGCCGAAGAGCAGCGGGTAGAGGACGCATACCTGCGAGGCGAAGCATGAGCACCATCCCTCTGCAACTCGGCATCACGCCGGTCCGGCGGAAGCCGTTCGACGGGCAACCCCTCGAAGAGGTCATCGCCAAGCTCTCAGACGAGGTCCGTGAGCTCTACACCGCCGACCAGGTGCCCTGGGTCATCGGATACAGCGGCGGCAAGGACTCCACCGCGGTCCTCCAGCTCGTATGGAACGCCATCTCCGCTCTGCCGGCGGAGCAGCGCACCAAGAGGGTCCACGTCATCAGCACCGACACCCTCGTCGAGAACCCCGTCGTCGCGGCGTGGGTGACGACGTCCCTGGAGACCATGGAGAAAGCCGCCGCCGAGCAGGGCCTCCCTATCGAGCCTCATCGCCTGACGCCGGAGATCAAGGACACCTTCTGGGTCAACCTGATCGGTCGGGGCTACCCGGCGCCACGCCCCAAGTTCCGCTGGTGCACCGAGCGCCTCAAAATCAAGCCCTCCAACTCCTTCATCCGGAACGTCGTGGCAGCACATGGCGAGGCGATCATGGTGCTCGGTATCCGTAAGACCGAGAGCCAAGCGCGCGCCCGTGCCATGGAGAAGCACGAGAAGCGGCGCGTCCGTGATCGTCTCTCCCCCAATGCGAACCTTCCCAACTCCCTCGTCTACAGCCCGGTCGAAGACTGGACCAACGACGATATCTGGGAGTACCTGATGCAGAAGCCCAACCCGTGGGGCTACAACAATCAGGATCTCCTCACCATGTACCAGGGCGCCTCCGGAGATGGCGAGTGCCCGCTCGTGGTCGACTCGACCACTCCCTCCTGCGGTTCCAGCCGCTTCGGGTGCTGGACATGCACGCTCGTCGAGCAGGACAAGTCGATGTCGGCGATGATCCAGAACGACGAGGAGAAGGAGTGGATGAGACCGCTCCTGGACCTCCGCGACAAGCTCGACGCCCCGTTCGGCTACTTCGAAGAGGGCGAGGAAGGTCTCCCCGTCGGCCGGAAGCTCCCATACCCCCGCCCTGACCAGCCGGCCCGAGACTTCCGCCGTATGAACGGCAAGGTCATGGTCTACACACGCCGGACCGACGGCGAAGAGGTCCCGATCCACGGCCCGTACCTGCAGAAGTTCCGCCAGGAATGGCTCAAGGACCTGCTGGACGCCCAGACCTGGATCCGCGCCAACGCGCCGGAGCACGTCAAGAACATTGAGCTGATTACCCTCGACGAGCTGCACGAGATCCGCCGCATCTGGGTCTTCGACAAGCACGAGGTCGAGGACTCCCTCCCCCGTATCTACAAGGAGTCCACGGGCAAGGACTTCCCAGGCGGACCTCTGGACGAGCAGCTCGTCATGGGCGCGGACGAGATGGAGCTCCTGAAGGAGCTCTGCGGGGACGACGACTTGCACTACGACATGGTCCGCGAGCTGCTCTCCGTCGAGCGTAAGTACCGGACAATGTCCCGACGCGCTGGCCTCTTCCAAGCCCTGGAGACCGCCGTAAAGAAGGGCTACTACGAGAACAGCACCGACGCCATCGACTTCGCGCAACGCAAGAACAAGTGGCGTAAAGAATCGCCGACCCACCTGACCCTGGACGAAGAAACCAACATCGATGCTCCTGCGTAAGATCACTCTCGAAGAGTTCGGGGCTTACCGCGGCACCCAGTCGCTGGATCTGACTACCAAGAAGAACAAGCCGATCGTCCTCATCGGCGGACTCAACGGATGCGGCAAGACGACCCTTCTCGACGCTATCCAGCTGGCGCTGTACGGGCCGCGAGCACGTTGCAGCGGTCGAGGCAGCAAGTCGTACGAAACGTACCTCCGCGAAAGCATCAACCGGCAGGCCGACCCGACCCGCGGTGCACAGATCATCCTGGAGTTCACGGTCACGGTGGACGGCACGGAGCACTACTACAAGGTGGTCCGCAGCTGGCACACCAGCGGCAAGACAACGCTCAAGGAATTCGTGAACGCGTTCGTCGACGAGGAGTACGGCTCCAGGTCGAAACCGGGGCGACGCGTCGAACCTGAGCTGAAGTACAGCCGAGTTCTCAGCCAGGAGTGGGCCGATCACATCGAAAGCCTGCTCCCCCTCGAAGTCGCCTCGCTGTCGTTCTTCGACGGAGAGAAGATCGAATCGCTCGCCGACCCTGAGCGCGCGGCATCGGTCATCGAATCGGCCATCCACTCGCTACTCGGTGTCAACACCGTCCAGCAGCTCCGCACAGACCTGCTCGCGCTCCAGCGCCGGCAGAAGTTGTCGGACGAAGAGCAGCACCTGATGGACAAGATCCACGCGGAGGAGCAGGAACGGCAGACGGCCGACGCCGCTCTGGAGAACGCAGAACAGCAGGCCGCGCAGCGCAACATCGAGCTCGGCAAAGCTCGGCGCACTCTCGAAACGCTGGAGGCTGCCTACAAGCACGAGGGCGGAAACCTCTTCGAGCGCCGTGTCGAGATCGAGCGCGAGTACGCGCAGGTTTCCGCTCGCCTCGCCGAAATCCGCAGCTCTCTCGTCCAGTTGGCTGCAGGCCCGCTTCCACTGCTCATGATGGGAAGCCACCTCAAGGAACTGCGCAAGCAGGCCGGTCGCGAGCGGACAGCAGCCGAGTCTCACCAGGTACTGGGGGTACTCGAAGAGCGTGACCAGTGGCTGCTGGACATGCTCCCTGCCGAGGCGAAGGCCGCCGTAATGGAGAAGCTGGAGGCTGACCGCGCCAAGCGCGCCAAGTCTGCCGGCCTCAATGTGGATCTCGGCCTCTCCCCGGACACGCTCCCCCAGATGTCGGCACTCGACGAGGCACTCAGTCGCGACAAGACACGATCTGCCGAGCTCCTTCAGCAGGCTGCCGAAGCCGCTGAAGAGCATGTGCAGCTGGAGCGCCAGCTGGCAGGTGTACCGGCCAAGAGCAAGGTCGAAGCCATCCAGAAAAAGCGCGAATACCAGCTCCAGGAAGTCGCACGGCTGGAACAAGAGCACGAGAACAGCCTCAACAACGTTGTTGAGTTGAAGCGCCGCCTCGAATACGTCTCTGCCTCCCTGCAGCGTGCCCACGAAGAATTCGTCCGCACCAAGGTGAAGGCCGAAGAGGTCGAGCGGATCATCAAGTACTCGGAGAAGGCCCGGAAGACGCTGGAACAGTTCGGCGATGCCCTCCTCAAGCGTCACATCAGCCGCCTCGAGGTAGCAATGCTCACAAGCTTCCAAACCCTCATGCGCAAGCAGGGTCTGGTGAGTGACCTCCGTATCGATACCGACAAGTTCACGCTCACCCTGGCCGACTCCGACGGCGAGCTGATCGACCCCGGCCGTCTCAGCGCGGGCGAGCGCCAGCTACTCGCGATCTCTCTCCTCTGGGGTCTGATGAAGGTCGCCGGCAACCACCTGCCCAGCGTCATCGACACGCCGCTCGGCCGACTCGACAGCCGGCACCGCGAGCACTTGGTGGACCGGTACTTCCCGTACGCCAGCGACCAGGTCCTCCTCCTCTCCACCGACGAGGAGATCGACGAGTACCTGCTGGGCCGCCTCAAGAAGTCCGTCGCCCACACCTACACCCTGGTTCACGACGACACCACCTTCACCACCAGCGTCGTCGAGGGTTACTGGTGGAACGCAGGAGCCAGCAATGCCGCTTGAGAACATCCGCCTCGCCACAGCGAGCAAGGACCGTCTGATCCGCCTGAAGCGCACCACCGGCATCACCCAGTGGAACGTCCTGTGCCGCTGGGCTCTGACCCTCTCCCTGTCGGATGCCTCCACCCCCCTGGTCCGTGAGGTCGTCACCGACTCCAACGTCGAGATGTCCTGGAAGACCTTCGCCGGGCCCCACGGCGACCTTTACCTCGCACTGCTCAAGCAGCGCTGCGTGGCCGACGGCCTGGAGCCAACGGACGAGAACGTCTCCAAGACGCTGACGATCCATCTAGCGCGAGGGATCGGGTACTTGGGGGCAGACAAGGAGATGACCTCGATCGAGGGGTTGATCGGGGCCGTGGCAACCGCATGAATCATTAGCCTCGCCGTTTCGCTCGGGTACGGCTGACTTTGGGGCGGAAACGCGAAAGTGCCTTCCTGACCTGGGACGATGAACCTTGCTGAGGGGTTCTGTCGGTCCAGGCGGAGGGCACTTTCTACGTGCAGGCTATCGGGTTGCGTCCCAGGGTCCATGTCAGTGCCGATGGTTCGGGGTGGCCGGGCATGCCGGGGCACGGTTGCTGGCGGATCTCGCTGACGCCCCAGGGCTGACCACCGCGTACTCCGCCGCTCTCAGGCCACTTCGGCCACGCGGTACCGGACATGATCCGGGCCGGGCCGCCGTCGATCTCGCGGTGGTGCTCGCCGACGGCGGCGAGGCGATCGCCGATCTGGCCGTGCTGCGGGACCAGGGCGAGATGTTCGGCCCGGTCGCCTCCACACCCACAGCCTGGCGTCTGCTCGCCGACACCGATGAGGCCGCACTCGCCTCACTGCGAGCGGCCCGCGCTTCAGCCCGGGAAACCGCCTGGAGGCAGGCCGCCGAGACCGGCGAGGCCATACCTGCTGTCCGGGCCCGCGGACGAGAGCTTCCCGGCCTGGTTCTGGACCTCGACGCTACGCTGATCACCTGCCACTCGGAAAAGGAACATGCCGCCCCCCACCTACAAGGGCGGCTTCGGCTTCCACCCGCTGCTGTGCTTCCTCGCGAACACCGGCGAGGCCCTGTCCGGCCGGCTGCGACCCGGTAACTTTGGAGCCAACACCGCCGCCGACCACATCACGGTCCTCGACCAGGCGCTCGCGCAGATCCCCGACGCCCACCGGCACGGCACCGACATCCTCATCCGCGCCAACAGTGCCGGATCCGCGAAAGCCTTCCTCGCCCACGTCCGCGACGTGAGGAAACGAGGAATCCGTACCTTCTTCTCGGTCGGATACGCCATCACCGAGCCGGTCTGCCGCGCTGTCCGGGCTATCCCCGACCGCCTCTGGCATCCCGCCCTGGACCAGGACGGCACTCTGCGGGACGGCGCCGAGGCCGCCGAGCTGACCGGCATGGTCGATCTGGCCGGCTACCCGGCCGGCACCCGCATCATCGTGCGCCGCGAACGGCCGCACCCGGGAGCCCCACTGTCCCTGTTCGACCAGGACGAGGGCCTGCGCCACCAGGTATTCCTCACCGACACCCCGTACTCCGGGGGTGGCTCCGCACAGCTCCTGGAGGTCCGCCACCGCGGACACGCCACCGTCGAGGAGCACATCCGGTGCGGCAAGACCACCGGCTTCGGCCGCTTCCCCTCCCGCCACTTCGGCGTCAACACCGTCTGGCTCGAACTCAGCCTCACCGCAATCGACCTGCTGGCCTGGGCCCGCTTCCTGCTACTGGACGGCGAACTGGCCGCCGCCGAGCCCAAGAAGCTCCGCTACCGACTGCTGCACGTCGCCGCACGCCTCACCCGCGGCGGCCGCCGCCTGCACTTGCGGATCTCGGCGACCTGGCCCTGGAGACACGAACTCGCCACAGGCTTCCATTGCCTCGCCGCACTGCCCCGTACCGTCGGCTGACCGGCGAACCCCGACCGCCCACGACCCAAAGGACCTTGAAGAACCCGACCACCGCGCCGGGACTCTGCCATGTCCGAGCACCGAGATCACGTCGGCCACCCGACAGCGGCCCCTCAGCGACGCCTCATTGCCTCAACCGAAACGGCGAGGTCAGTGCCTGCCAGGTCCTGGAGGGCCCGTGTCCACACGCCTGATCGTCCCAGCCTCTTACGGAGGGACAGACGGTCCAGGCGATGGCGCGTGTGCAGACCTACTTCGACAGCGTGGGCTGGACCGCGCGTCACGTTTCGACGGACCCGCGTGCATCATTCCGATTTCAAGCCCGAAGCGGCATTCGACACCAGCCGGTTGCTCATTATCAGATTCCTGACCCTCGCGCCGGAAAATCACTATAACTCTATCGGTCCCAGCGATTTTCGGCCGACACTCTCTGTAACGAAACCCTTCCATCGGCACATCATGAGGGTTTCCGATTTGCAACACAGGGGATCCGGACATCATTCTGAATGAAATCGGAACGAAGAGTTCCGAGGCTCAGGATAGTCTTCGCGCGCACCACTCAGTACTTGAATGAAGTCACCCTCACGAGGTGTGGCTTCACTGCCTGCGCGCACCATCGTCCGGACCAGCAACTTTAGGGTAACAGTCGAGGGAATCGAACCTTCCACATTTCCACGACTGCCGCTAGAAGCTAAGCCGTATCGTTCGCGAGGCGCACTGCAACTTAGTGCACTGCTGCACGAGCATGCTTTGCGCACGTCGCAACCGTGTGTCGGATCCATGGAGCTTGAATTTATGAATCAAAGACTGTGACTGACGGTTAAGGATAGCTGTGGGCGAGAACGTCCCGTTCCAAAGCGGTAGGTGACTCCGATGGTGTCAGAGTTACCCCGTCACGGTCGTTCCTCTTCCCCTTGGATCGCTACAGCTGAGGGGGAGAGGCAGTCGGGCTCAGCCGTCACCTGCTGCCTAGCAACCGAATGAGCCCGATGAGAGGAGCAAAGTGCACAATCCGCTTGACGACAATCACCGCTGCACCTCGGCGTGCCTGCGGGATGAGGGCCAGAGCACGTCCGATGGTCAGAGCAGCGAGGGACCCCCGAAGGGGCGTATGACTCCGGAGACAATCACGGCTGTTGCCACCCTGATCACTTCCCTGGCTGCACTGATCGCTGTTTTTCGGTAGCAACAGCTCTACTGCAGCAATAGGGACACGCCGCCAATTCGTGTATGAGTTGCAGGTGATGCCGGCTTATCATCTGGGATCACCTTCAGCATCTTGTCAAGAATCGCACGACTGCCGAGCCCTTTGGCCCTCTCGGTATCAGCGGGTCAAAGGGCATGAAGCGCTCCGGTTCTAATGGAGGCTTGATTCCTTGAGCGGATCGAGTCATGGGCCCGCCCGTCCCCTTACCCTGCCGAGCTTCGCGAGCGCGCGGTACGCATGGTCGCGGAGATCCCTCATACTGAGCTTGAACTCGTGATGTCGTCTTCGGTGATCAGGGGTTGATGGTCAGTCCCGTCTCGGTAAGGCAGCCGTCTATGAGGTGGCTGCGGTACTGGATGTGGCGGAGACCGCGCCGGATGCGCTGGACGAGGTGTTCGGGGGTGCTGAAGGCGACGTTGGAGAGCCAGCCGCGTCGCAGGAGCGACCAGATGCCTTCGACGGGGTTGAGGTCGGGTGCGTAGGGCGGCAGGTAGTAGATGGTCAGCCAGTCCCGGGCTGCCGCCCATTCCCACAGGTCGGCGGCCTTGTGGACGTTGAGGTTGTCCCAGACGAGCACGATCGGGCCACCGAGTTGCTGGTGTGCTGCGATCAGCAGGTCCCGGTAGTCGCGCCAGGAAAAGCTCTTTCGGCCGTCGCGGTTGCCGTCGTCGCGGCGGGGCCGGTAGATCAGCCTTGAGCGGTGGCCGGGTTTGTAGCAGGTCAGCGCCGCGATGGAGATGCTTCTGCGTGATCGGCCCCGCACCCGCACCACTGGGGTGCGGCCGCGCTGTGACCAGGTCTTGGCCTGCGGCGGCGTCATGGAGAATCCGGTCTCGTCCTCGAAGACCAGCCAGGCCCCACGGGCCGCCGCGAGTCTTCCGCGCAGGGCCACACCTCCTTGACCCACCCGGCCACCGCCTCGTCGTCCCGCTCCATCGCCCGTCGGGCCGGGACCTGGCAGGACCAGCCGTTGCGCACCAGGAGCTTGCGCACGCCCTGGATGGTGTAGGTGAGGTGGAAGCGCCGTCCGATCACCGTCTTCACACGGCTCAGGGTCCAGCGCTGGTCCTCCCAGCCATGCGCGGCCGGCCCCTTGGCCAGTTCCGCCTCGAGCTGGGCGAACTGCTTTCCGCTCAGCCTCGGCAGCGACGCCGGCCCCTGTGACCGCAGAGCCCGCGGGCCGCCCTCGTCCCACATCTGCCGCCATCGCTGCACGGAGCGGACGCTGACCCGCAAGTCCCTGGCGATCACCGAGCTCGCGACACCCTGAGCGAACCTCTCGGCTGGCTTCAGCCGTAACTCTCCGCGGAACTGCTGCCGTTCGGCGGTCAGCCCGCCCCCTTGTGGATACCGCATGCCCCGGTGATACCGCATGGATGACGAAGTGTCAGCCCCTACGACTCCACGAGTTCAAGCTCAGTAACTACCCCACCGAATGGACCGTGCATGAAAGCGGTCACCGCGAACCTGGGCATCGGCGCCACGGCCATCGCAGAGTGGGTCGACTGGTTCAACAATCAGCGACTCCACACCGCCATCGGAGATATTTCGCCCCACGAACACGAGATCAACTAATACGCTCCGCATCCGCCCCAATCGGCGGCTTGAGTCAACGCATAAAGCCCCCAGCGATTCCGGAGCAATTCATCCCCTATGACACCGACCTCAGGGAGCAGTTCGCGCTCACCACCGTGGGAGGAAGCGATTCATAGCTTGCCCGGTACTACCTGAGCACCCTGGAGACAACAAGTCGAAAGGAGTCCCAGCCGGAGTTCTTTCCCAACAGCAACCCGAGCCAGGTCAACCTGGAACATATTTTCCCGCAGAACGCCAAGGAAGCCGACGGGGAGACTGCGTCAAGAAAAGCGGGGCAAACAGGACGCTTCCAGCTGGGTCTACCGCATTGGCAACGTGGTGCTCCTGCAGACTGGAGTGAAACTCCAAGATCGGGAACAAGTCGTTCGCCGAAAAGATCGAGGTCTTCAAGGCGTCGGGCTTCGAGCTGACCAGAAAAATCAGCGAGAAGAGCGAGTGGACCCCGGACAGCATCCGACTTCGGCAGTCCGTCCTTGCCGAACTCGAGGCCAAGACCTGGTCGCGCTGACGCAGGGCTCACCGGGTGTGGCAGCCGAACGACTTCCGGCCGCCACACCCCCTGGCCTGGGGAAGCGGCTTTACCAGTCCAGATCAGCGCTGGCGAGGATGTCGCCAACGTCGTCCTTCTCTTCCTCCGGCGGCGTCCTAAGCCCTTCGAGGACGAGGTTCGAGATGATCGTGTCAAGGTCCTGGTCGGACTGACGGTTTATAAGGGTCTGCAGGTGGGACAGGCCGGCGTTCGCGTACTCCTCGAAGATGAGGACCCGCTCAGGCTGACGGTCCGCGCTGAGGATCTTCGGGTCGTCGGGGCACTCGACGGCTCCGAGCATGTCGAGGAGCACCTCCCCGTAGTCCCGGCTCTCCATGAGTGCGAGGCGGATCGGCTCATCAACCTGGTCGAACGGCTTGCGCTCGCCTCGGCGATGGCCGAGCAGCGCGGCGAACATCATCGCCTCGACCATGGTCGCGAACGTCCCGGTCTTTCTGTCGGTGAGCTTACCTAGCAGGTCCTCATGCTCTTGGGGACGGCGGAATCGGTCCGTGTAGGCCATCAGAAGGTCACCTTCTCCAGAACAGTGTGCTCGAAGTCGCCGTGTGACACGTACGGAACCTCACGGTTGTTGATCACGATCGTCTCTTCGCCCGCTGACTGGTTCGGCGTGTAAGAGCGCAGTACGTACATCTGATTGGCAGCCTGCTGAAGGTTCTCCAGAACCTTGCCCCGCGCCTGCGACTGCGAGAGCAGGGTGATGATCTGGGATGTCAGCGCCGGGAGGGCCTTAGAGATCTCTTCCTGATAGGTCAGGTCGAGGCTGCCGAAGGGGGCATCCATGACGACCGGGTAGACACCGCCACTGCCGGTCTCGATAGTCGCCTCCCCCCTGTTCTTCTTTCGGGCACTGATGTTCCTGGCAACCTCGGAGACCGCGCCAACGAAGCTGAGGCCAAGGATCTGGTTCTCACCGGTGGAACGGATGGCCACTCCGCTCGCGGTGTGCAACTCCAGCTCGAAGTCGTCGTTCAGCTCGGGTACGTAGCTCTTGATGAAGATGCGGGAGAAGACCTCCTTGACCTTCTTGTCGAGCTGGTCCCGGACCTCCTCGGTCTTGATCTCGAGGATCTCCTTCAGCGCGGCACGCACCTTCTCGACGAGCTCGACCTGCTTCTGAACCTTGCGGGCCTTCTCGCTCTTGACCTCAGCATTCCGGTACTGACGGCCTGCGGCCTCTGCCTCCTGCTTGATCGAGGTGACCTTGTTCTCAGCCTCCTTGTGCGCGACGCGGGCGTCGGTCTCCTTAGCGGCATAGTTCTTCCGGCGCTCGATGAGGCGCTGGACGTTCTGGACGTTCACGCCTTCCAGCTGCCGATCGACATCGGAGCGTTCCGCTTCCAGCTCGCTGATCTCGGCGTCTGCCTTCTGAATATCGGAAGCGTTGAGGGTGAGCTGCTCCAGAATCTCCTGGCGCCTCTCCTCCAGGTTCTTCATCTTGCCGCTGACCCGCATCCAGCTCTCCTGGACGTCCTCGAGACCGGCGTTGTACTTGCGCTTGTCCAGCTCCTCGTACTCCTGGGTCCCCTCGCGGACCTCACGGCCGCACATGCACAACTGGGCTTCGAGGATGTCCTCGATGAAGCTGCGCTGAATGCCTGCGGGCAGCTGGCGGCGCTCTCGCATCTCGTCCGCGAGCTCAATCACCTTGGTGTCGATCCCGCTGGTCAGAGCCAGGAAGCCGTGCCGCGACAGCATCTCGCGCTTGCGGCTCTTGTACTCCATATGCCGGTCGTGCGCGGCCTTGATTCGGCGGGTCAGCGAGTCCCGCTTCTTCTGGAGCGGCTCCGCCTCCCTGTTCTGGAGCAGGGCGCGGTCAATGGACTGGACTTCCTTCTGGAAGGCGCTGATCTCGCCGGAGAGGCGCAGCATCTCTGCCTCCTCTTCCTTCTCGCGGATGGCGAGGTGGTCCATATGGTCGGACAGCTGCTTCAGTCTGCTGTCCTCCTTGGAGTCGATCTCGCTGGCGAGCTTTCGGGAGACCTTCGGCAGGTCCTTCAGAGCACGCTCGATGGCTTCCAAGTCCAAAAGGGTCTTGATCGCCTTCTGGACCTCCTGGTTCTTGCCTTCGCCTTCCCGCTTCACGTCACCGGAGAACATCTTCTCCATGCGCTCACCGTTGAAGAAGAAGAACTGACGCAGGCCCTTGGGCAGGATCTTCTCGATCCGGTCCTGGCCGTTGAGGATGCTCTGGGCTTCGCCGTCTGTCCCGATCTCCGTGACCGTCAGCTCAGGATCGACGGGCTCCTGCTCTGCCTTCTCCTTGATGACAGTGACGTGCCGGACCACGGAGAACCGGGTCCCGTCGTGTTCGAAGTCCAGCCGAACCGAGGCCGTGATCTCCTCCCCGAACGCGGTGTCCGCCCATGCCTTGTCGTGAATGACGCGATGCTGCTGTTCCACGTCTTCCGAGAAGGTGCCGTAGAGGGCCCAGGCGAACGCGTTGAGCAGAGTGGTCTTGCCGGCACCGTTGTTACCGAAGATGAGGACTGCGGGCTTACCCTCCTCCACAGACAGGTCGAGAACCTGCTCACCGTAGAAGGCGCGGAAGTTCTTCAGCGTCAGCTTGAGCAGCTTCACTTGGTCAGCTCCCTCACGGCTTCGATGATCTTCGGTTCGACCTTGGTCGTCTCCCTGATGTGGATGTTCTCGGTCTCCAGGTCGATGACCTTCTGGACGAGGATCCTGGCTTCCCGCGGCAGCTCGTTCAGGACGTCGCGCACCGTTCGTGCGGGAGGCTGGTCGGTTGTTTCGTCGCTCACGGGTTACTCCTGGTTCGAGGTAGCGGGTACGGAAGGAGTGGGGGTACTTGCGGTGGGGGCTCAGGTGTCGAAGAGGCCGTAGCGCTCGCGCACGGGGCGGAGGACATTGAGGGTGTCCCCCTCGTTGTCAGCGAGGTAGGCGAACTCTTCGACGCGAGCCAGCTCGCGACGGAGCAGGCTGCGTTCGGTCTCGTACTGGATCGCGTCCCCGCCCGCAGGCGGCACGACGACGAAGTCGATGATGTCCGCGCGCTCCTTGCCGGGCGCCTTACGCAGGACGCGGCCGCGGCGCTGGATGAACTGGCGAGGGTTGGAGGAGCTGGACAGGAGGTAGGCGGTCCGGGAGGCCGGGACGTCCACGCCTTCGTCCAGGCAGCGCATGGAGGAGATGACCTGGAGGTCGTTGTTCGCGAAGCGGCGCAGGATGTCCAGGCGGGCCGAGCGCTTCGTCTCCGAGGTGTAGCGGGCAGCGGGCATGCGCAGCTCGTTGCCGACCATCTCCATGACCTGGTCAATCTGACGCGGGCCGTCGGTGCCGTGTTCGTAGAGGAGGGGGTGCTTGCCCTCGGCGCAGTAGATCAGCTGGTGGCTGGTGTCCCGGCGCTTCTCGATCTCCGCGTGGAGGATCTCCAGCTTGCCGCGGGCATGGCCGATGATGTCGGCGCGCTTCTTCAGAAGTCGGCCGAGCGGGCTGTCCCGGTCGGCGGTCTCCTTCAGGTCGGTGCCGGCCGCGATCAGGCGGGCGATCTTCGCGCTGGTCTCTGCGTACAGTTCGGCTTCTTCGTCGTCCAGCTCCACGAGGATGGGCGTGTAGGTATAGCGGCACAGGGCGCCGCGGCGGATGGCTTCGCCGATGCCCATCTCGAAGACGACTCGGTCGAAGTAGTCGGTGAGGGCGTCGGTGCCCTCCTCATCGAACCAGCGCTCCGGGGTGGCGGAGAGGCCTAGGCGGTACTGGGCGTTCTCCGGGAGACGGGTACGCAGGTGCGCGGCGCCGAGGTTGTGGGCCTCGTCAGCGACGAGGAGGAGGTGCCCCCGGTAGGAGCTGAGCAGGTTCTGGAAGGCATCGCCGCCGAAGGTGGCGTTGGTGGTGACGATGACTCCGCCTCGAGTACCGCCGAGGGCGATGTTCTGGAGCAGACTGTGAGCGCGCGGGGACCATTTGCTGGTCGCCTCGTAGGCCCGCAACGGTGTCACGCCGAACCACTCGATGTCCTTGGCCCATTGGTCGACCAGATGCTGGTACGGGGCCACGACGACGGTGAGGAGCGAGGCGGACGCATCGTTCTTCCGAAGGAGCGTGCCGAGCTGGGAGGCAGCGGAAAGTGCGGTCAGGGTCTTGCCTGTGCCTGTGGCCATGCGGAGGATGCCTCGGCACTGGTTGTGGAACCAGTTCTGGACAGCTTCCTTCTGGTAGTCGCGAACCTTCAGGCTGGGCGGGATCGCAAGCGTGCCAGGAGAAGGCAGTGGCGTGGTGCGGATGGGGGTTCCGCCGGTCGGGAGGTCGTCCAGCTCGTACCGGTCGGCGGTGGCCCGGGCACTGCGCTCGACGATCACCTTGGCGGCCTCGGTGAACGGGATGACGCGCAGCATCTGCGTGCGGTTCTCCCAGAGGTCATCGAAGTCCTTGCTTATGCGCGCGACCCGGCGTGCATCGCTCGGGTCCCAGCTCCGGTAGACCTCGATCGCCTCGAAGTTGCCGACGAGACCGGAGCGGGTCTCGTTGGCGCTGCCCTTGAAGGCGATGACGTCTCGGCCGTCCCGGAAGACACCGATCTTCTCGTGGTACATGCCGACGCGGCCACGCTCTTCGACATAGGCCAGCTTGAAATCGACTCGGTTCTCGGCGACCAGTTGTCCGAGCTTGCCGAGGCCGCGGGCTGCCCGCGCGTCCTCGACCGCCTGCTCCAGGTCACGGAGGGCGGCACGCTGGAGGACTTCGCGCAGCTCGTAGCCGTCCTCAATGTCCTTGATATCGGCCAGGTCAAGGTAGGGGGAGGCGATGATCCGCATGGTGCCGCCGCGCGCGGTGAACTTGTCGATTCCCTGCCCGAGCGTGGCAATCACGGACGCAGCGAAGTAGCCCACGGCCCGGTCGTAGGCGGTGGAGGCGGCGAGGGCAGGCAGGTAGAAGTCCTCGACAAGGTCGTTGCGGTCGCTGCGGTAGTCGGACTCCGCACCGCAGTCGCGGAGGAAAGGGGAAGCCGCCATCAGATCAGCCCCAGGTGGTCCATGAGGTCGTCCACGTCGGGGGCCTCGTCGACGGGGCGGGGCTGGTGCTCGGCCGACGCGTCGGTCTCAGCAGTGCGGGCTGCGGGGACAGCTGCTTCCTCGGAGCCAGTGTCCAGGTCTTCACCTATACGGCGGACGATCCCTCCGCGTGCGGTGAAGGGCGCAATGGACATGGCGGCCCGCAGGCTGGACTCCTTGATGTCGAAGTCTCGGCGGAGAAGCGCCACGACCTTGTCTGCCTCAACCTGGCCGCCGTGCGCATCGACCATGTCAGAGATCAGTTCCTTGATCGGCTTGTACACCGGGAGGTGCCACTCGGTCAGCGCCCACTGGTTCCGCTGACTCCGGCTGAAGCGGGCATCCCCTTCGATCTGTTGCCGGAGATACTGGATCCCGATGGTGACGCCCGTGCGCTCCTTCAGCTCCTCGGCAGTCAGCGGGGTGTCCGCCTCGCGCAAGGCGGCCTCCACCTTGTCGAGGCGCTCGCGCTCACGCTGAAGCCCGCCACGCGAGCCGACGCCGCCGACGGCCTCGGTGGTTGAGGTGGACGCTTCTTCTTCTCGGGAGGAAAGTCCCTGGGCCAGGATCGCTGCAGCGGAGGGTGCAGTCGTGTCGGAGCCGTCCTGGAGGCACCAGGCTCCCCTGGCCGTGATCGCGAAGCGCGCATCCGTGAAGAGCGCCTCTGTCACTTCTCCCTGGGGCATGACTCCGTCCAGTGCACCCTCGATGAGCGAGGTGCTCATGCCCTCAGCGCAGCCTTCGAGGAGCTGCGCGATGAGGTCTCCGGGCGACGCCTCCAGACCCGCTTCGTCGGCATCCGCCAACGTGCCTGCAAGCAGAATGGATCCGTCACTCTCTGCTTCCCTTTTTTTGACTTCTTCGGTCACACTCGAAGTGCTACTACCCTCTGTAATATTTAGCTCCGCCGAGGTTCCTTCGTCTCGCACTGCCCGACTCCGCTCGGAATCGGTGGAGCGATCCGGCACAACCCAGCCCCCACCCACCGTGAAGGTGGTGTCGCGGAGCATACGGGAGACCACTCCAAGCTCCCCGTCCGTCGTCTCCGCCTCACCAAGAATGTCACCGAGAGTAAGAGTGCTCTCGGTGTTTTTATTTACTAGGAGGAGGGCGGACAGCTGCTCGACCAACTCGAACAGCCCGCCAGAGACGACAGCGGTCTCAGTCGGCTGGGGCTTGGAGCGAGTCAATGAGATCTGGTTGCCCTCACAGTCGAGACCACAGTGGATCATCCACTGACGCAGGGTGTCGAGATCGCTGGGGACAGGCACCTGGTGTGCGTCGAGGAGAGCGGAGGCTGTCGACAGGCTCATCACCTCGTCGACATCAAGTTCAAGGGCTCTCACCGTGGCGGCGCCACACTCTTCCAGATCATTCATGAAGATCCACTGTCCGGTCGGGGACGCAGAGGTGGTCACGTCCAGCCAGCGCATGCCGGTGAACAGTCGGAGGACGGTGAGCCTGTCCCCAATGTTCTCGCCAAGCCAGGCGTGGCGGTCCAGAAACGAACTGATGAGGCAAGGTTTCCGCAGGTCAAGCTCTGCGCGCTTTATCCAGACACGCAGTATCGAATCCCCCTCAACACTGCGGTTGAACTCGTCCATGAGGAAGTTTCGGCACTGCCGCGCAGTCTCCCGAAGAAGGGCATGTTGAGAAGCAAGCTCGCTCAGCGGAACCGGAGTCTCTGCGCAGAAATGTTGCAGGACGAGGTCCCGGTTGAAGTTGCTCAGCCCCTCGTACCAACGGTCGAATGCGTTCATGGCCTTCAGAGGTAGGGGTGTACAACGGTTAGCACGCTGGGAACAGCGCCTCATCACACGCGGCGATCGGGTTGCCGGTCACCGCACGTCAAAGGCGTCATTGAGTTGTTCGTTCCAGCACACCCCTGTGCCTCTTCCCCCCCTCCTGGGACACCAGCGACAGCGCTGTCGCCTTGACGGTACAGGGGACGCCCTAAAGTCATCCATGGTTCCTCGATCTGTAGCAGAGACAGAACGATGGGCACGGCTTCCTGAAGCCTCACGCCCACCGTCCATGTAGCGAGCACCCCTCCAGATCGGGCCCGGCCTGCCCGACAGCCTGCCTTCGCCGATCAGTGGCAACCCTTCCGCTCCAGCAAAACCGGCACGCCCACGTTTCGTTCCGGTTCGCCGTCTCTCCCAGCTCTCGAGCGCAGGTGGGCATAGTCCGCGTCCGAGAGGGTCACGCGGGTGCGTTATCCACCTCGCCTCCAAAGAGGCACCTACGGGGTGCCCTGGGTTACGGCCGAACTGCGCTGCTAGGGCTGGCTGGTGAACCACAAGCCGCGTCGAGCGAATCATGCGGTAGCACGGCATCATCGGGCACAGCCAGCGCACCGGGCGGCGCAGTCTGACCCGGCAGGACTCCAAGGCCGCACTGGCACCGGACCTGATCGGGCGCGGCTTCCACGCGGACCGGCCCGACACGAAGATCGCCAGCGACATCACCTCTATCCCGACCGGTGAGGGCTGGCTCCATCTCGCCGGCTGGCTGGGTCATCCGCGAGGTGCTCGGCTTCTCGATGGCCGAGCACCACCGTGCGGGCCTGGTTGTCGACGCTCTGGATGGCCACGAACTCCAGCCGTCTCCAGCACCCAACGCCTTGCCGACAGGTGCGAGGAACTCAGCCACCCGATCTCCTAGTCGACTCAGTGGTCCGGAGCCGGTGCCCGGCGTCGGTACCCTGGAGCGCCTGTCTACTGCCCCGGTTCGCGTTCGTTTCGCCCCGTCCCCGACCGGCATGTTCCATGTCGGTGGTGCACGGTCCGCTCTCTACAACTGGGCGGTGGCACGACAGTCCGGCGGCACGTTCGTCCTCCGCGTCGAGGACACCGACGTGGCCCGGAACAAGCCGGAGTGGATCGACGGCATCATCAACGCTTTGGCCGCGATCGGCATCCACGGCGAGGACGCCGCGTTCGAGGGCCCGTACTTTCAGTCGCACAACGCCGCGCGACACAGCGAGGCCGCTCAGCAGCTGTACACGGCGGGCCGGGCGTACTACTGCGACTGCACCCGAGAGCAGCTGAAGGAGCACACAGGTTCGGAGCACCTCGGGTACGACGGGTTCTGCCGTGAGCGCGGACTCGCGTTCGAGGAGGGGCGCGCGCTGCGGTTCAAGACCCCGAACGAAGGCGAGACCGTCGTGATCGACCTGATTCGCGGGGAGCCGGCGTTCCCGAACAACGAATCGAGGACTTCGTGATCGCCCGTGGTGACGGGTCCCCGGTCTTCCTCATCGCCAACGTGGTCGACGACCAGGACGAGGGCATCACGCAGGTCATCCGCGGTGAGGAGCATCTGTCGAACACGCCGAAGCAGCAGCTGCTGTGGGAGGCGCTGGGTGCGAAGCCGTCGGTGTGGGCGCACCTGCCGGTGATCGTGAACGAGAAGCGGCAGAAGCTTTCGAAGCGCCGTGACAAGGTCGCGCTGGAGGACTACCTCGCCGAGGGCTTCCTGCCCGAGGCGATGGTGAACTACCTGATGCTCCTCGGCTGGGGCCCTGGCGACGACCGGGAGATCATGCCGTACGAGGAGCTGGAGCAGCTCTTCCGGATCGAGGACGTCAACACCGCGCCGGCCTTCTTCGACGTGAAGAAGCTCATGGCATTCAACGGCGGCTACATCCGCGCACTCTCGCCGGAGCAGTTCGCCAACGCCTGCGCGCCATGGCTCGTCGCCCCGCACGCGCCATGGGCCCCGGAGGCGTTCGACAAGGACCTTTTCGAGGTGGCAGCCCCGCTGGCCCAGACCCGACTGGCGCTGCTGTCGGAGATCACCAGCTACGTGGACTTCCTGTTCCTCTACGAGCCGGTCGAGGACGAGGCGTCGTGGAACAAGGCGATGAAGGTCGGCGCCGGCGACATCCTGACCGATGCCCGTGCCGAGCTGGCTACGGTCGCGGACTGGAAGGCGGATGACCTGAAGGCCGTGCTGCTCGTAGTCGGCGAGAAGCACGGCCTCAAGCTGGGCAAGGCCCAGGCGCCCATCCGGGTCGCGGTCACCGGCCGGACGGTCGGACTCCCGCTGTTCGAGTCCATGGAGCTGCTCGGCCGGGACCGCGTGCTGGCCCGTCTGGATGCCGCGGCCAAGAAGCTGGCTGCAGCCCAGGCGTAGCCGTACCTCAGGCGACCTTTGCGAGGAGGTCGCCCCAGGCGTTGCCGAAGTTCCATCGTGAAAGACGCGGAAGCACGGATGGATGCCCCGCCCTGGACCCCTTCGTGACATGGAAGAGGTGCCGGTGTGACGGTCCGGCCTCACTTCAGGTGTCGGGTGAAGAACCGGGTCGCGCTGTCTCCCGCGGACTGCGGGACGCCGGTGTGCCCGCCCATGTGGGCGTGCAGGGACTTCTCCTTGGAGCCGAAGGCGTCGAACAGGTCCAGGGCCGCCTGCCGGTCGTTGCCTTCGTCGTCCCACTGCAACAGGACGTGCAGGGGAATGGTGACCTGCCGGGCCTCCTCGAACATGGTGCGGGGCACGAGACTCCCGGCGAAGAGACCGGCGGCCACGATGCGCGGCTCGACCACCGCGAGCCGGATGCCGATGGAGATCACTCCTCCCGAGTACCCGACCGGGCCGCCGATCCCGGGCAGCGAAAGGAGGGCGTCGAGGGCGGCCTGCCACTCCGGGACCGACTTCTCGACCAGCGGGAGGATGAGGGCGTCGACGGTCTCGTCGCTGACCGGCTCGCCGGCCTCCAGCGCCCGGCGCAGGTCGGCGCGGGCCTGCTCGGCGGCGGGCAGGCGGGGCCGGTCGCCGCTTCCGGGAAGCTCGATGGTGGCCGTGGCGAAGCCCTCCGCCGCGGAGTGCCGGGCCCGGACCACCAGTCGGGGGTACATCCTGCGCAGTCCGAGGGGAGGGTGGCCGAGAAGGATCAACGGCACCGGTGCGGATGCGGACGCGGACGCGGGTGTCCACAGGATGCCGGGGATCTCACCGAGGGTGAATTCGCGTTCGAGGACGCCGTCGTCGAGGCGCCGCTCGGAAGTGAAACGCATGGTCGTGCCTTTCGGGGATGCGCTGGAACGGCGCTCCCGGACGACCTATCGCCCGACCGTGACCCCGGAGGGGAGCACCCATGTCGACACTGCGTTCACGGGTACCACCTCCTCGCTCTCCGGCACGGCCTCCGGAAACGTAGCAGTGGTCGCCCTCCGCACGTCAAACGGGTTTCTGCGAAGCCTCCGCGGCCGGATGCCGGGGGCCGGGCGCGGCGAGAGCCCGGTAGCGGGGTGGGGCCGCGGGGGGCGGCCCGTGCTCCGGCACCGGGCTCCTGTTTCGGGGGGACGGACTACTCGCCGTCCTGCTCTACCGGCCTGTCCGCCTGGCCGGTCTCGTCCGCCTGGCCGGTCTCGTCGGCCCCGTCGGCCTCCTGCTCCAGGCCGAGCTGCTCCACGAGCCACCGGTCGAACTCGATGGCGGCGCGGACCCAGCTCACCGTGGAGGAGACGAAGTGCTCCAGGCTGACGCCCATGCCGATCAGCATCTGCGCCTCGCCGATGAGGCGGACGGTGCCGTCGTCGTGGGTGTGCGTGTAGACCTTGGGCCACAGGGTGCGGCGGTTCCAGTCGTCGACGGACTCCAGGAGCTGCGGCTTCTCGTCGATCTGGTGGGGGCGGTCGTAGAACGTCCGCACCGAGAAGACCTGCTGGTCACCCTCGCCGCGGAACATGAAGTACGTGCGGAACTGCTCCCACGGCGCCGCGAGGTCGCCCTCGTCGTCGACGACGTACTTCAGCTCCATCTGTTCCAGGAGCTGCTTCACGAGATCCTGATCCGGGACGACGGGGCCCGCCGGTCCTTGGGGCTGCGGGTCGGGCTGGCCCCCGAAATTCGGAATCGAGGACGGGTCGATGCTCACCGTGTATTTCCCTTCGTACGGATCTGGCCATCCTCCCTCATGCGGGGAGGGGGGTGGCAAGCCCGCCGGGCGGCGGGCTGCCACGGTCTGACGTGATCCGGCCGGTCGGCGGCGGCCGGCGGCCCGCCCGTCGCCGCGAGGGGCGGGCCGCCGTGCCCCGCGAGGGGGCGCCTACAGCGTCTTCGCGCCCGCCGGGCCGACGATCAGCTCGTCGCCGACGCGGTCCACGCGGACCGTGTCGCCGTCCTTGATCTCGCCGGAGAGGATCTCCCGGGCGAGCCGGTCGCCGATGGCGGTCTGCACCAGCCGGCGCAGCGGGCGGGCGCCGTAGGCCGGATCGTTGCCCTCGTCGGCCAGCCAGTCCAGGGCCTCGTCGGTGACCTCCAGGGCGAGCCGCCGCTCGGCCAGCCGCCGGGCGAGGGCGTCGATCTGGAGCCGGGCGATCCGGCCCAGCTCGTCCTTGGAGAGCGCCGAGAAGACCACGAGGTCGTCGAGCCGGTTCAGGAACTCCGGCTTGAAGGAGGCCCGCACCACCTCCAGGACCTGTTCCTTCTTCTCCGCCTCGCCGGTCAGCGGGTCGACCAGGTACTGACTGCCGAGGTTGGAGGTGAGCACGAGGATGGTGTTGCGGAAGTCGACGGTACGGCCCTGCCCGTCGGTGAGGCGCCCGTCGTCCAGGACCTGGAGCAGCAGGTCGAAGACCTCGGGGTGGGCCTTCTCCACCTCGTCCAGCAGGACCACGGTGTACGGGCGCCGCCGCACCGCCTCGGTGAGCTGGCCGCCCTCCTCGTAGCCGACGTAGCCGGGCGGGGCGCCGACCAGGCGGGCCACGCTGTGCTTCTCGCCGTACTCGGACATGTCGATGCGGACCATCGCCCGCTCGTCGTCGAAGAGGAACGCGGCGAGCGCCTTGGCCAGCTCCGTCTTGCCGACGCCGGTCGGGCCGAGGAAGAGGAAGGAGCCGGTGGGCCGGTCGGGGTCGGAGATTCCGGCCCGGGAGCGCCGTACGGCGTCCGAGACGGCCCGGACGGCCTCGGTCTGGCCGATCAGGCGCCGGCCCAGCTCCTCCTCCATCCGCAGCAGCTTCTGCGTCTCGCCCTCCAGCAGCCGGCCGGCGGGGATGCCGGTCCAGGAGGCGACGACGTCGGCGATGTCGTCGGCGCCGACCTCCTCCTTGACCATCGTGTCCCTGGCGACCTCCTCCTCGGCCTCGGAGGCGGCCTCCAGGTCCCGTTCCAGGGTGGGGATCTCGCCGTACAGCAGCTTGGAGGCGGTGTCGAAGTCGCCGTCGCGCTGGGCCCGTTCGGCCTGACCGCGCAGCTCGTCCAGGCGCTCCTTGAGCGCGCCGACCCGGTTGAGGGACTCCTTCTCCTTCTCCCAGCGGGCGGTGAGGTGGCGCAGTTCCTCCTCCTTGTCGGCGAGGTCGCGGCGCAGCCGGTCCAGGCGCTCGCGGGACGCCTCGTCGGTCTCCTTGCTCAGCGCCAGCTCCTCCATCTTCAACCGGTCGACGGAGCGCTGGAGTTCGTCGATCTCCACCGGGGAGGAGTCGATCTCCATGCGCAGCCGCGAGGCGGCCTCGTCGACGAGGTCGATCGCCTTGTCGGGCAGGAAGCGGGAGGTGATGTAGCGGTCGGAGAGGGCCGCGGCGGCCACCAGCGCGCTGTCGGCGATCTGGACCTTGTGGTGGGCCTCGTAGCGGCCCTTGAGCCCGCGCAGGATGGCGATGGAGTCCTCGACGGTCGGCTCGGCCACCAGCACCTGCTGGAAGCGCCGCTCCAGCGCCGGGTCCTTCTCGATCCGCTCCCGGTACTCGTCCAGGGTGGTCGCGCCGACCATGCGCAGTTCGCCGCGGGCGAGCATGGGCTTGAGCATGTTGCCGGCGTCCATGGCGGAGTCGCCGCCCGCGCCGGCGCCGACGACGGTGTGCAGCTCGTCGATGAAGGTGACGATCTGCCCGTCGGAGTCCTTGATCTCCGCGAGGACCGTCTTCAGCCGCTCCTCGAACTCGCCGCGGTACTTGGCGCCGGCGACCATCGCGCCGAGGTCGAGCGAGACCAGCCGCTTGCCGCGCAGCGACTCGGGCACGTCGCCCTTGACGATCCGCTGGGCCAGCCCCTCGACGACGGCGGTCTTGCCGACGCCGGGCTCGCCGATGAGGACGGGGTTGTTCTTGGTGCGGCGGGAGAGCACCTGCACGACCCGCCGGATCTCCTGGTCGCGCCCGATGACGGGGTCCAGCCCGCCCTCGCGGGCGGCGGCGGTCAGGTCGGTGCCGAACTTCTCCAGCGCCTTGTACTGGCCCTCGGGGTCGGCGGTGGTCACGCGGCGCCCTCCCCTCGCCTTGCGGAAGGCGTCCTGCAACTTCTGCGCACCGGCTCCCTGTCCCTCCAGCACCTCACCGGCCGCGCCGCCCTTCGCGGCGATGCCGAGGAGCAGGTGCTCGGTGGAGAGGTACTCGTCCCCCAGCTCCTTGGCGCGCGCCTGGGCGTCGGCGACCACGGCGAGCATCTCACGGCTGGGCTGCGGCGGGGCGACGGTGGAGCCGGTCACGCTGGGCAGCGCGGACAGCACCCGCTCGGCGCCGGAGCGCACGGCCGCGAGGTCGGCCTCGACGGCGGCGAGCAGGTCGGTGATGTTCTCGTTGTCCTGGCCCTGGAGCAGCGCCAGGAGCAGGTGGGCGGGGGTGAGGTCGGGGTGTCCGTCGGTCACGGCGCGGCTGGTGGCCGCGTTGATCGCGTCCCGGCTCCGGTTGGTCAGCTCGGCGTCCACGTTCTGGCTCTCCTCCTCGGGTTCGGCGGTGCGCCCTGTCTCCCAGTGCTGACATGCTCAGCGTGTACAAAGTTGAGTCTATTCCACTCAAGGGGAAAACGGCACGCACCACGGGCACGAGAACGGGCCGGGCGGGCAGGAGCCGAGCGGGCAGGGGCCGAAACAGGCAAGGGCCGAACAGGCAGGGAGAGCGGGCGTTCCGGCGCCGAGGGCAGAGGGAGGCGGCCCGAGCGCCCAGGAGGGGGCGGGAGCACCGCCCGGGGCGCGCGCCACCGGACCGGTGGGCGGCGGCGGGCGGCGGCGGTCCGCCGCGCGAGTGTTTTTTCGGCCAGGCTCAGAACCGGCCGACGTCGTGACATGTCCCCGGAAAACGACAGCGGCGTCACCGTGTTCAGGTCACGGTGACGCCGCTGCGGGGGGAAGCGCCTGAGCGATCTTTTACGACGGGGGAATCGCGTCAGGCACTGCGGGGGGTGGCCGAGATGGTCCTCAGGTCGGAATCCTCCGGCTCGCCGAGCCGGTGGTCCCGCTGATCCAGGTTCACAAAGATCATTCCGTACCGGATGGCACACCGCACGGGCTGCGGCGCCCCCCGAGGCCGCCGCAGGCACCGGTACGCCCGTACGTCACCGTCCTCCTCCAGCGTGACCACGACCGGCTCACCGAAGACCGTCACCATCAGCGAGTCGCCGGCGTGGGGGAGCGCGGTGACCAGATCGATGAAGTGCCAGCCGGAACGGTAGGCCGTCGCCATCTCGCGGCGGAAGGAGCGGTCGTCAGGTGGAGTAGTCATGTCACGACCAGATGGTGTCATTCGTGATGGCACGCGCGTCCTGGCCGGCGGATGCGGCGGACACCACTGACCCGGCACTGCTCGCTCGCCCGTCGTTGTGCGCAGTGGCGAGGCCATTCAGCGTTCCGAAGGCCACAACGGCGGAGAAGGCGGCGACAAGCACCGAGCGAAGCAATCTCTTAGACATAGTCGGCTTCGTCCTCACTTGAAGGTCCCCTCTTCCCCCGTCGGATAAGACGATGGCTCATTCAGGCACGTCATGGCCACACGATCGGTGCATCATGTTCCTGCATGTTCAGGACCCTGGGGGGTGGAGATTTGACAATAAATCGGACCAACGAGACACATCCCCACAGCATTACTGAACTGTGCGGGGAGGGAGGGCGTCTCTACGCGAACGCGCTGCGCACAGGACGTATCGCCCGCGCGGACGTGGCGCCCGCCCCGTGCCTCATGGAACTCGCGCTCCTGCACCCCGACCCCGACGACGCCGACTGGCTGCGCCCGGTGGCCCCCTCGGTCGCCCTCGCCCAGCGGCTCAATCCCATCGAACAGGAGATCGCCGACCGCCGCCGCACCTCGATCGAACTGGCCGAGGCGTTCGAACCGTTCATGGCGCTCAGCGCCCAGGGCGCCACCCCCACCCACTCGATCGCCGTGCTGGAGGGGCTCGACCGCATCAACTCCGCGCTCGACCTCGCCACCAACCAGTGCACCAACGAGGTGCTGACCGTCCAGCCCAGCGCCCGCCACCCCGAACGCCGCGTCATCGAGGGCCTGGAGCGCGACAAGACCCTCACCGAGCGCGGGGTACGCATCCGCACCCTCTACCAGCACACGGCCCGCTACAGCCCCGAACGGCTCGCGTACGTCGACCGGTTCACCAACGGCAAGGCCGAGTACCGCACCATCGACGAACTCGTCGAGCGCCTCATCATCTGCGACGAGACGGTCGCCTTCATCCCCGTGCGCGACGACCGCCAGGTCGCCCTGGAGATCCGCCACCCCGGACTCGTCGGCTACCTGGCCAAGGTCTTCGAGTTCATGTGGGGCCGCGCCGTCCCGCTCAGCGCCGGCGCCCCCTACGAGACCGCCCCCGACGGCATCACCGACATCCAGCACTCCATCGCCAAACTCCTCGTGGAGGGCCACGTCGACGAGGCCATCGCCCGCCGCCTCGGCATGAACGTACGCACCTGCCGTGCTCACATCGCCAAGCTGGCCACCGCCCTCGGCAGCGGCAGCCGCGCCCAACTCGGCTACCTCATCGCCCAGTCGGGCATCCTCGAACAGGACCAGCCGGCCTCCGGCGAAGGGCGGCGCCCGTGACCGCACCGGCGCACCCCGAGGAGAGCGGTCCGCACCCGGGGCACGGCCCGGAGGACCTGTGCCCGGCCGGCACCGAGCTGTACGCACGCGCCCTTCGCGAAGGACGGCTGCCCACCGCGGAGGCCGGGGCGGCGCCCTGCCTCGCCGAGTTCGGCCTCTTGCAGCCCGCCGTGGGCGCCCCGCGGTGGGTGGAGCCGGTGGCCCCCGCCGTCGCCCTGCACCGGCTGCTCGCCGCCTCCGCGCGCCGCGTCGCCGACGAACGCCGCCGCGAGGCCCGGCTCGCCGAGACCTTCGAACCCCTGATGCGCATCGACGGCCGCCGCACCGCCGGCGAGGACACCGGCGCCCTGCGCGTCCTGAGCGGTCTGCCCACCATCAACCAGGCCATCGGCGAGGCCATGGCCGAGGCCACCGCCGAACTCCTCTGCGTCCAGCCGAGCGCCCACTACGCCGGGCGGCGCGGCGAGGTGATGCACGAGGTCTCGCTCCGCCGCGACCAGGCCATGCTCGACCGCGGCGCCCGCATCCGCGCCCTCTACCAGCACACCCAGCGCCACCTGCCGCTGGTCCGGGCCCGCTACGAGCAACTGCGCGGCGACGCCCAGGCCCGCTCCCTGGACGAGGTCACCGACCGGCTCATCGTCGTCGACCGCCGGATCGCCTTCATCCCCGCCGAGGAGGACGCCACCCTCGCCCTGGAGGTCCGCCACCCCGCGCTCATCTCCTACTTCACGACCACCTTCGAGCGCCTGTGGCGGCTCGCCACGCCCATGTACCCCCAGACGGCCCCGCTGCCCTCCCTGGGCGGCGTGACGCCCCGCCAGCGGGCCATCGCGGCCCTCCTGGTCGAAGGGCACACCGACACCGCCATCGCCGCGCGCCTCGGCATGAACGTCCGTACCGCCCGGGTGCACATCGCCAAGCTCGCCGCGACCCTCGGCAGCGAGAGCCGCGCCCAGCTCGGCTACCTCATCGGGCGGTCGGGGCTCCTCGACCCGGAAGCCGCCCCGGGGCGCTGACCCCCGCGGCCGGGCCCGGCGGACCGTCCAGGCCCGCCTGCGCGATCCGCACCCCGAGCTGGGTGCGGCTGGCCGCGCCGAGCGTCTCGGAGAGGCGGGCGATGTGGGCCCGGCAGGTGCGCACGCTGATCCCCAGCCGCTCGGCGATCACCGCGTCCTGGTGCCCCTCGGCCAGCAGCGCCGCGATGGAGCGCTCCCGGTGGGAGATGCCCTCGATGCCGGTGTCCGGCAGCGGCGCCGTCAGCGGGAGCGCCAGCCGCCACATCCGCTCGAAGACCGTCACCAGATAGGAGACGAGCGCCGGGTGCCGCAGCTCCAGCGCCATCGTGCGCTCGGCGTTGGCCGGGATGAAGGCGACCGTGCGGTCGAAGAGGATGAGCCGGTCGACGACCTCGTCCAGGGTCCGCGCCTCCACCGTGTCGCCCATCAGCTCCAGGTAGTTGAGCAGCCCCTGCCCGTGCCGGGCCACGTGCGTGTAGAGGTCCCGCATCCGCACCCCGCGCCCGCGCAGCGCCAGCGCCCGGTGCAGCCCCTCCGACAGCTCGTGCTCACGCCGGATGCCGCCCGGCTGCACGGTGAGCACCTCCGAGGCGCACGCCTCCGTCGCCTCGTCCATCGCCGCCTGGATGCGGGCCAGTCCGTCCAGCACCCGGATCGCGGTGCCCTCGGTGCCGGGCGGCGCCCCGAGCCGGCTGCCGAGGCCCGCGTACCACTCGAAGGCGGCCACCGCCGCGCCGACCCGGCGCTGGCCTGCGCTGACCTCGTCGTACACCTCGCGCAGCAGCCGGGTCATGACCTCCTGCGGGGACGTCGGCACCAGCCAGTCCATGTCGTCCGGGTCGGGGTGCAGCAGGGCCAGTTCCAGCAGGCACGGCACCGGCTCGGCGTCCCGGCGGGCGACCCGGCCGCGGCGCACGGCCCGGGAGTACACGCGGTCCCCGGCCGTGCACAGCCGGTCGGCACCGTGCGGATGCTCCTCCGTCCCGTGCCCGGCCATCGCCCATCCCACCCCCGGTTCCGGCTGCTTCCGCAGCGCAACTATGCGTGGCCGGGACCGGGTCCGCAACACGGGTCGGCAGGGGGCGGCGGCCGGTTGGCGCCGGTTGCACGGGTATGCCCGGACGGTCCGCCGCGCCGGTCCGGGCTGGTCCGCGCCGGTCCGGGCCGGTCGGCGAGGCCCGGACGGCGGGGGCCGGACAAGCGGGGGCCGGACAAGCGGGGACCGACGGGACGGGACCAACGGGACGGGACCGGTCAGCGGAGACCGGTCAGCGACGTCCGGTCACTTCAGCCCGATCTCCGTGCAGGCCGTCGCGTACTTGCCGGTGCAGATGTCGGAGATCTTGTAGATGCCGTCCGCGACCACCGTCGCCTTGATGTTCTCCTTCGTCAGCGCCACCACCGGCACCAACTGCGCCGGGATGCCCTTGTGGGTGGGGCTGTCGACCTTGTCGCGGGTGAGCGCGTCGAACTGGATGTCCCGGCCCTGCACGCGCGCCACGGCCATCTCGGCCGCGTTCTCCGCCTCGCGCGGGTAGGACTTGTACACGCTCATGTACTGCTCGCCCGTGATGATCCGCTGCACCGCCGGGAGTTCGGCGTCCTGCCCGGTGATCGGGGGCAGATCGGTCACCCCGGCGGCCTCCAGGGCCTTGATGACCCCGCCGGCCATGCCGTCGTTGGCGGAGTAGACGGCGGCGATCTGGTCCGCGCCGATCGCGGCGATCGCCTCGGCCATGTTCGCCTGGGCGTTCTCCGGCTTCCAGTCCTTGGTGTCGTACGACTTGGCGATCGTCACCTTGCCGTTCAGCTCGGAGAGCGCCCCCGCCTTGAACTGCTTGGCGTTCGGGTCGGTCGACGAGCCGTTCATCATGACGACCTTCTCGGAGCTGCTGCCGCTGACGCCCAGCGCCTCCAGCAGGGAGCGGCCCTGGACCTCGCCGACCAGCGCGTTGTCGAAGGAGATGTAGGCGTCGATCGGGCCCTCGGCGAGCCGGTCGTAGGCGATCACCGGGATGCCCGCGTCCTTCGCCTTCTGCACCCCGTCCGCGATCGCGTGCGCGTCCACCGCGTCCAGCACGATCACGTCGACCTTGTCGTCGATCATCTGCTGCAACTGGTCGTTCTGCTTCGCCGCGCTCGATTCGGCGTTGGCGTACTCGACCTTGCCCTGCTCACGCGTGAGGTCGGCGACCTTCGCCTTGAAGAAGGGGTAGTCGAACTCCTCGTACCGCGTGTTCTCCTTCTCGGGGAGCAGCAGGCCGACGGTGATGTCGTTGCCCTTCGACGGACTCGCACCTCCGCCGTTCTCGGATGCCCCCAGTACGCCGCAGGCGCCCAGTGAGACGGTCAAGGCGGACACGGCCGCGGATATGGCGATACGACGCATGCAGGAGCTCACTTCTGGTGACTTACGGACGCGGGTGCCGCATTGCAACCCAGGTGACTGAAAAGCCAACGCGTCGGCGCACCCACCGTCAAGCGGAACCACTTAACGAGATGACAACACCACGCTCCGCAGTCATGGTGAAGACGGAGCGGAACCGCCTCCCAACTCCCTTCACACGGACTCCATCAGACATGCATGTACGAGGCACGCACCACCCCCGCCCGGAAACGTGCCGGGGGCCCGGAGGTTCCGCCGAACCTCCGGGCCCCCGGGCCGTGTGTCACCGGCGCCGTCAGTCCGGCGCCTGCTGCTGCCGCTTGGGCCGCCACACCACCAACGCGCTGGTCTGCTGGACCTCCTGGTACGGGACCAGGTCACGGCGGTAGGAGGCGTGCACCGCGGCCTCCCGCTGCCGCATCGCGGTCGCCGCGCCGTCGAGGGCGGACTCCAGCTCCGCTATGCGGGACTGGAGCGCGGCGACCTGGTTCTCCAGTTCGATGATGCGCTTGATACCGGCCAGGTTGATGCCCTCGTCCTGCGACAACTGCTGCACCTGCCGGAGCAGTTCGATGTCACGGGCAGAGTAGCGCCGGCCTCGCCCGGCCGCCCGGTCGGGGGAGACCAGGCCCAGGCGGTCGTACTGGCGGAGGGTCTGCGGATGCAGACCGGAGAGCTGGGCCGCCACCGAGATGACGTAGACCGGGGTGTCCTCGGTCAGTTCATACGGGTTGCGCCGACGACCGTCCATCTCTCTCAAGCTCCCTTCGCCGCCTGGAACAGCTCCGCTCGCGGGTCCTCGTCCACGGTCACCTCGCGATACGCCTCCAGTGCGTCACGAGCCTTCCCCGTCAGCTCCGTCGGGACACTCACCTCGACGGTGACCAGGAGGTCGCCGCGGGTACCGTCCTTGCGGACCGCGCCCTTGCCCCGGGCGCGCATGGTGCGGCCGTTGGGCGTGCCCGCCGGGAGCTTCAGCGTGACGGGCGGCCCGCCGAGCGTCGGCACCCGCACCTCCCCGCCGAGCGCCGCCTCCGGGTAGGTGACCGGGACGGTGACGGTGAGGTTGTCGCCCTTGCGGCCGAAGACGGGGTGTTCCTTGACGTGGACGACCACGTACAGGTCGCCCGCGGGACCGCCCCGCTCGCCGGGCGCCCCCTTGCCCCGCAGCCGGATGCGCTGTCCGTCCGCCACCCCGGCCGGGATGCGGACCTGCATCGTGCGCGAGGACTTGGCGCGGCCCGAGCCGTGGCAGATGTCGCAGGGGTTCTCCGCGATCAGACCGCGGCCCTTGCAGTCGGGGCAGGGGTCGGTGAGCGAGAAGCCGCCCCCGGAGCCCCGCGCGACCTGCCCGGTGCCGACGCAGGTCGGGCACACCCGGGGGGTGCCGTTCTTGTCGCCGGTGCCCGAACACGCCTTGCAGGGCTGCTGGGAGGACATCCGCAACGGCACCGTGGCCCCCTCGATGGCCTCGGTGAAGCTCAGCGTGACCTCGGACTCGATGTCCTGGCCGCGCCGGGGCTGGGTCCGCGTGCCGGTGCCGGTGCCGGTCCCGGTGCGGTTGAACAGCCCGCCGAAGACGTCGCCGATGCCGCCGCCGAAGCCGCCGGCACCGCCGCCGCCCTGGCCGCCGCCACCGCCGCCGCCTCCGAAGAGGTCGCCCAGGTCGAAGTTGAAGGAGCCGCCGCCCGCGCCCGGCCCCGGGCGGTATCCGCCGCTGCCGAAGAGGGCGCGGGCCTCGTCGTACTCCTTGCGCTTCCTGGGGTCACCGAGGATGTCGTTGGCCTCGGAGATCTCCTTGAAGCGCTCCTCGGCCCGGAGGTTCCCCTTGTTGGCGTCCGGGTGGTACTCGCGGGCGAGCTTCCGGTACGCCTTCTTGATCTCGGCCTCGGTGGCGTCCTTGGGGACGCCGAGGACCTTGTAGTAGTCCTTCTCGATGAAGTCCTTGGTGCTCATCCCCGGCGTCCCTCCTCTCGTGCGTACGCGGCTGCGGTGTGCGGGGTGCCCTCGTACGACGTGACGTCAGCCCTCCTCCGGGCCACCGTTCTCCTTGTCTTCCGCGGACTCCGCGGCGTCCGCGGCCTCCGCGGACTCGGCCGGCTCCTCCGCCTTGACGGTCTGCGCGCCCGGCTGCGGCTCGGCCACCGCCACCCGCGCGGGGCGGATGGTGCGCTCGCCGATCCGGTACCCGGCCTGGAGAATCGCCACGCACGTCGTCTCGGTGACGTCGGGCGCGTACGAGTGCATCAGGGCCTCGTGGATCGTCGGGTCGAAGGGCTCGCCCTCCTTGCCGAACTGCTGGAGGCCCATCTTCGCCACGACCGTCTCCAGCGACTCGGCGACGGACTTGAAGCCGCCGACGAGTTCGCCGTGGTCCCGGGCGCGGCCGATGTCGTCGAGCACGGGCAGCAGTTCGGAGACGATGTTCGCGACCGCCATCTCCTTGACCGCGATCCGGTCCCGCTCCACGCGGCGGCGGTAGTTCTGGTACTCGGCCTGGAGGCGCTGGAGGTCCGCCGTGCGCTCGTTGAGCGCCGTACGGGCCTGGTCCAACTGGGCCACCAGGGCCGCCTTCTCGTTCGCGTCCCCGGCCGGGGCCGCCTCCTCCTGGGGGGCGGCCGTCGGCTCGGCGGCGTCAGGGGTGGCGCCGGAGGGGACGTCGGGCTTCTCCTCGAAGCCCGGGGTCTCCTCGGTCACGCCGCACCGTCCTTGCGCTCGTCGTCCACGATCTCGGCGTCGACGACGTCGTCGTCGGCCCTGGCCTGGCCCGCGTCACCGGCACCGCCGGCGGCCTGCGCGCCCTGGGCGTCGGCGTACATCGCCTGGCCCAGCTTCTGCGAGACGGCGGCGACCTTCTCGGTGGCCGTGCGGATCTCGGCCGGGTCCTCGCCCTTGAGCTTCTCCTTCAGCTCGGCGACGGCGGCCTCGACCTCGGTCTTGATCTCGCCGGGGACCTTGTCCTCGTTGTCCTTGAGGAACTTCTCGGTCTGGTAGACGAGCTGCTCGCCCTGGTTGCGGGACTCGGCGGCCTCGCGGCGCTTGTGGTCCTCCTCCGCGTAGCGCTCGGCCTCCTCGCGCATGCGGTCGACCTCGTCCTTCGGCAGCGAGGAGCCGCCGGTGACGGTCATCTTCTGCTCCTTGCCGGTGCCGAGGTCCTTCGCCGTGACGTGCATGATGCCGTTGGCGTCGATGTCGAAGGAGACCTCGATCTGCGGGACGCCGCGCGGCGCCGGGGGCAGACCGGTCAGCTCGAACATGCCGAGCTTCTTGTTGTACGCCGCGATCTCGCGCTCGCCCTGGTAGACCTGGATCTGCACCGACGGCTGGTTGTCCTCGGCCGTGGTGAAGATCTCCGAACGCTTCGTCGGGATCGTGGTGTTGCGCTCGATCAGCTTGGTCATGATGCCGCCCTTGGTCTCGATGCCGAGGGACAGCGGGGTGACGTCGAGGAGCAGGACGTCCTTGACCTCGCCCTTGAGCACACCGGCCTGGAGGGCGGCGCCGATGGAGACGACCTCGTCCGGGTTGACGCCCTTGTTGGCCTCCTTGCCGCCGGTCATCTGCTTGACCAGTTCGGCGACGGCGGGCATCCGGGTCGAACCGCCGACGAGGACCACGTGGTCGATCTCGCTGAGCTGGATGCCGGCGTCCTTGACGACGTTGTTGAACGGCGTCTTGCAGCGCTCCAGCAGATCGGCCGTGAGCTGCTGGAACTGGGCGCGGGTCAGCTTCTCGTCGAGGTGCAGGGGGCCCTCGGCGGAGGCGGTGATGTAGGGGAGGTTGATCGAGGTCTCCGTGGAGGAGGACAGCTCGATCTTGGCCTTCTCCGCCGCCTCGCGCAGCCGCTGGAGGGCCATCTTGTCCTTGGACAGGTCCACGCCGTGCCCGGACTGGAACTGCTTGACCAGGTAGTCGACGACGCGCTGGTCCCAGTCGTCACCACCGAGGTGGTTGTCGCCGTTGGTGGCCTTCACCTCGACGACGCCGTCGCCGATCTCCAGCAGCGAGACGTCGAAGGTGCCGCCGCCGAGGTCGAAGACGAGGATGACCTGCTCGTCCTTGTCGAGGCCGTACGCCAGCGCGGCGGCCGTCGGCTCGTTGACGATGCGCAGCACGTTCAGGCCGGCGATCTCGCCGGCCTCCTTGGTCGCCTGGCGCTCGGCGTCGTTGAAGTACGCCGGGACGGTGATGACCGCGTCGGTCACCTTCTCGCCCAGGTATGCCTCGGCGTCCCGCTTCAGCTTCTGCAGCACGAAGGCGCTGATCTGCTGCGGGTTGAAGTCCTTGCCGTCGAGGTTGATCTTCCAGTCGGTGCCCATGTGGCGCTTGACCGACCGGATGGTCCTGTCGACGTTGGTGACGGCCTGGCGCTTGGCGACCTCGCCGACGAGCACCTCACCGTTCTTGGCGAAGGCGACGACGGACGGCGTGGTCCTGGCGCCCTCGGCGTTGGTGATGACGGTGGGCTCGCCGCCCTCCAGAACGCTGACGACGGAGTTAGTCGTGCCCAGGTCGATGCCGACCGCACGTGCCATGGTGATTTCCTCCCGCTGACTTGAGTGGAACAGGCTCAAGTGTGCATGACGCCCTGCGCCGGGTCAACAGAGGTGAGTCGGGCGGACTCAACTCTTATCCGTTCCTTACGCGCAACGACATCGTGACCTGCGATTTCTCGCCGGGGGTGGCCTGCCGCACCGGAAAATCGGCCCGCCGAAGCGCCCCGGTCAGCGGTACGCCACGGTCGCTGAGCGGAGCGGGGCGGTTGTCGGGGAGGGGGCCGGGGTGGCCCTCGGGGAGGCGGCCCCAGTAGTGGTCGGTGTGGCCGTCGGGGCCTGCGCTCCGGTACGCGTCCCCGGGACCGGGGTACGTGCCCTCGGGGACGCCGGCGTACGCGTCACGCGCCCCGCGCCCTCCGCGCACCGGGAAGGCGCCCGTGCCGGTCGCGCCGGACGGGAGCCCGCGGGACACGCCCGTCGGGGCGCCGCTCTTGCGGAGTGCGGGCGACACGCCGTCGCGGCCGAAACGGAGCCGCCACGACACGCCGCTCCCCGCCGAGAACACCCGCGCCACGCCGATCCTTCCGTTCCGCGCCCTCCGCGACACGCCGCCACCGCCCCGCGGCGCCCGCGACACGCCGGTCGTGTCGGCAGAGTGCGCCCGCGACACGCCGGCCGTGTCGGCAGACCGTCCGCGCGACACGCCGGTCCGCGGCCCCGGGGGCGCCGCCGCCCGTACCAACACCGCGCGCGGCGACGTCCGTACCGGACGCACCCCCGTGGGCCGCGGGTCGCGCCGCGCTCCCCGGGTGCCCGCCCGGAGCACTCCCAGCACCAGGGCGGTCCAGCCGCCCGCCACCCACGCCACCGCGGTCTCCCCGGCCCCGCCGGTGTGCACGAGCACCCCCGCGACCACCCCGCAGAGCGCGCCGGCCCCGAGGAACACCACCGTGCCCTGCGCCGTGAGCCCGAGCCGCCGCAGCCGTTGCACGAGGTGCCCGGGACCGCGCGGACCGGCCCCGCGGGCGGACCGGCGCGCGAGCAGGAACAGCACGCCGTCGGCGCTCACCACGGCGGTCAGCACGAACAGCACCCCGGCGCCCGTCCCGGGCCCGTGCCCCGCCCGGGAGAAGACCGCTCCCCCGGCGAGCAGAAAACCGGTGAAGGCGGAGCCGGAGGTGCCCAGCGTGATCCGCGCGGGGTGCCAGTTGTGCAGGAGGAAGCCGGTCAGCGCGGCGGCGAGCACGCTCAGCAGCACCGCGAGCCCGTCCATCAGTTCCGCCGCCGCGCAGATGCCGACGCCGAAGGCGGTCACGACGCCGACCGTGCCCGCCGCCCCGTCGGCGTGGTCCAGCCCCCGGAAGGCGGTGGCGACCAGCGCGATCCACAGCGCCGCGCAGAGCCCGGCGGCGATCCCGGTCTCGGCGTACGGCACGGCGCAGGCGGCGGCGACGGCGGTACCGGCCAGCACCCAGCGCCGGCGCAGTCTGAGGAGGTCGGCGACCAGGCCGAGCCCGCCGACGGCCGCGGCGGCGGCGAGCAGCCGCCCGGTCCCCGAGCCGAGCGGGACGAGTCCGGCCCGGTCGCAGACGACGGCGACGAGGCAGGTGACGAGGAGGACGGCGACCCCGCCGAGCACCGGCACCGGGCGCCGGCGGCGCCGGTCGGTCAGGCCGAGGCGCAGGGCGGGGGCCCGCAGCAGTGCGGTGAGCAGCGCGGCGAGGAGGAAGGAGGCGGTGGCGGCGGCGATCCCGTAGAGCACGGGCACTAAACTAAGCCGAATATCACGATTTGCGATGAACCGCCTGCCCAGACCGGCGTGGCGGCGGCCGTCCGGAACGGCCACTCGCTGAGGCATGCCTCAGCGACGCAGATCACCGCCGCCCTGACTACAGTGCGGCAGGGGATACGGGTAGTCTCGGACCGACTGGGTAAGTTACCGCTTAGTAATCTCCGTTATCACCACACCCGTTCCCCCTCCGCCAACGCCTCAGCAGAACGCCTCGCAGGCCCGAGGAGCCCTTCATGCAACTCGCCGCGATCATCGTGTCGCTGGTCCTGACCGTGGTCGGCGTCGCATTGATCGCGCGCGCCATCGGCCAGTTCATCCGGTACTTCAAGCTGGGCCAGCCCGTGCCCGCCGGCACCCGCACCGACAACCCCTACCAGCGCAGCGTGACGCTGGTGAAGGAGTTCCTCGGCCACACCCGCATGAACGCGTGGGGCGTGGTCGGCGTCGCCCACTGGTTCGTGGCGGTCGGCTTCCTGACCCTGCCGCCGACCCTCGCCCAGGCTTTCGGCCAGCTCTTCAAGGCCGACTGGGTGCTGCCGGTCCTCGGCGGTTTCCTGCCGTTCGAGATGTACATCGAGTTCATCGGCGTCATGACCGTGCTCGGCATCGCCGTGCTCATCGTCATCCGCCTGCTGAGCCTGCCGTCCCGCCCCGGCCGCAAGTCCCGCTTCGCCGGCTCGAAGTCGGGCCAGGCGTACTTCGTCGAGTACGTCATCCTCACCATCGGCCTCGCCATCTACGTCCTGCGCGGCCTGGAGGGCGCCCTGCACGACGTGGGCCACTACGAGGCGTCGTACTTCGCCTCGTACCCACTGGTCCTCGCCTTCAAGGGCCTCGGCGTCACCACGCTGCAGAACCTGGTCTACCTGGTCGCCATGATCAAGATCGGGACCTCGTTCGTCTGGATGATCGTGGTCTCGCTCAACACCAACATGGGCGTCGCCTGGCACCGCTTCCTCGCCTTCCCGAACATCTGGTTCAAGCGCGAGGCCGACGGCGGGACGGCCCTGGGCGCCCTCCAGCCGATGACCTCGGGCGGCGAGCCGATCGACTTCACCGACCCCGGCGAGGACGACGTCTTCGGCGTCTCCCAGGTCGAGCAGTTCTCCTGGAAGGGCCTGCTGGACTTCTCCACCTGCACCGAGTGCGGACGCTGCCAGTCGCAGTGCCCGGCCTGGAACACCGGCAAGCCGCTCTCCCCCAAGCTCCTGATCATGTCCCTGCGCGACCACGCGCACGCCAAGGCCCCCTACCTGCTGGCCGGCGGCGGCAAGACCATGGAGGGCGAGGAGAAGGCGTCCGAGGAGCAGCTCGCCTCGGTGCCCGCGGCGGCGCTGGCGGAGGCCGAGCGCCCGCTGATCGGCACCGCGGAGGCTGCATCCGACAGCGGCTTCGCCGCGGGCGGCGTCATCGACCCGGACGTCCTGTGGTCCTGCACCACCTGCGGCGCCTGCGTCGAGCAGTGCCCGGTGGACATCGAGCACGTCGACCACATCGTCGACATGCGCCGATACCAGGTCATGATCGAGTCCTCGTTCCCGTCCGAGGCGGGCACGATGCTCAAGAACCTGGAGAAGAAGGGCAACCCCTGGGGCCTGGCGAAGAAGCAGCGCCTGGAGTGGCTCAAGGAGGTCGACTTCGAGGTCCCGGTCGTCGGCAAGGACATCGAGGACCTCACCGAGGTCGAGTACCTGTACTGGGTCGGCTGCGCCGGTGCCCTGGAGGACCGCGCCAAGAAGACCACCAAGGCGTTCGCCGAACTGCTGCACATGGCCGGCGTCAGCTTCGCCATCATGGGCGGCGACGAGAAGTGCACCGGTGACTCCGCCCGCCGCCTCGGCAACGAGCCCCTGTTCCAGGAGCTCGGCATGGAGAACGTCATGTCCCTCAACGCCGCCTTCGGCGAGGAGATGGACGACGACGGCAAGGTGACCGAGGAGTCGAAGAAGCCCAGGTCGGCGAAGAAGATCGTCGCCACCTGCCCGCACTGCCTCAACACCCTCGGCAACGAGTACCCGCAGATCGGCGGCGACTACGAGGTCGTCCACCACACCCAGTTGCTCCAGCACCTGGTGGACGAGGGCAAGCTGGTCCCGGTCACCCCGGTCGAGGGCATCATCACGTACCACGACCCGTGCTACCTCGGCCGCCACAACAAGATCTACACGCCGCCGCGCGAGATCATCGCCAGCGTCCCGGGCATCCGCAACGAGGAGATGCACCGCCACAAGGAACGCGGCTTCTGCTGCGGCGCGGGCGGCGCCCGGATGTGGATGGAAGAGCGGATCGGCAAGCGCATCAACGACGAACGCGTCGACGAGGCACTCGCCCTCAACCCCGACATCGTCTCCACCGCCTGCCCGTTCTGCCTGGTCATGCTGACCGACTCGGTCAACGGCAAGAAGAACGACGGCAAGGCCAAGGAGTCCATCCAGGTCGTCGACGTCGCCCAGCTCCTGCTGGAGTCCGTCAAGACCCCGGCCGACCCGGCCGGTGACCCGCAATCGGAGAACGAGCCGACGCCGGAGCCGGTGAAGTAACACCGCCCGCCCGTACGGACACCCCCAGGACCACGCCGTCCTGGGGGTGTCGGCGTCCCGGGAGGCCGCCGGTCCTCGACGGCCTCCCCGGCGGGCTCCTCGGCGGGCTCCTCGGCGGGCTCCTCAGCGGCCTCCTCGGCGGCGCTCCCGGGCGCGACTCAGGGGCGCACTCGGGGGCGTACCCGGGAAAGCCTCGGGGAGGAGCCCGTAGGGGATGTCACAGCTCGGCCGCAAACCCTCACCCGAACGGACCGCCCCCACACCTCACTCTCCGGGACCAGGTACGTTCGATGACGTGGCTGGATTCAGGATCGGACGCGGCCGGGACAACGGCGCTCCTCACGCGCGACCGCAACACCCTCCGTACGGGCAGCAGACGCCGCAGGGACCGTCGTACGGCGGCCCCGCCGCGCCGCGACCGCCGTACCCGCAGCAGCCGTACGGCGCCGGCGCCCCCGGCGGCTCGCCCTGGCCGAACGCCGGCGGGCACGGGGAGCCGGAGTACTTCGGCGACGGCGGCTACCCGCAGGGCGGCCCGCAGGCCCCGCACGGCGGGGGCGTGCCGTACGACCCGTACGCGGCCAACAACCCGGGCCACACCCAGGCGTTCTCGCTCGGCGAGGACCCCTACGGCCAGGGCGACACCTACCGCGCCGGCACCGCCCCGCAGCCCGGCCCGATCGGGCCCCGCCTGCCCTGGAAGGACCTCCTCAAGGGCATCGTCCTCTCCCCCGACCGCACCTTCCTCCGGATGCGGGACTACACGATGTGGGCCCCCGCCCTCGTCGTCACCTTCCTCTACGGCCTGCTCGCGATCTTCGGCTTCGACACCGCCCGCGAAGACGCGATCAACGCCACCCTCGCCAACGCGATCCCGATCGTCCTGATCACCGCGGTCGCCATGGTGCTCAGCGCCTTCATCCTCGGCGTGGTCACGCACACCCTCGCCCGCCAGCTCGGCGGCGACGGCGCCTGGCAGCCGACGGTCGGCCTCTCCATGCTGATCATGTCCATCTCGGACGCACCGCGCCTGGTCTTCGCCCTCTTCCTCGGCGGCGACGCGTCGTTCGTGCAGATCCTCGGCTGGGCCACCTGGGTCGCCGGCGGCGCGCTGCTGACCCTGATGGTCTCCCGCTCGCACGACCTCCCCTGGCCCCGCGCGCTGGGCGCCTCGGCCATCCAACTCGTCGCCCTGCTCTCCCTGGTCAAACTGGGCACGCTGTAGTCCGCGGCCATCCGGCACAGGGCGTCGGTGCGTCCGCACCAGCGCCGCACCGCCGTACGCGAGTTGGGGCCGTAGCGACCGGACGGCGACAGCGTGCGGCGGGACGACCGAGTGACGAGGAGGGCGCGTGCGACTCGCGCTGGACGCACTGTTCGCCGACGTGCCCGCGGAACAGGCCGAGGAGGCCCGCGCCTTCTACGCGTCGAGGAAGGCCGGGCGCGGCCCCGCCACCCCGGAGGAACTGGCGAAGGCCCGTGCGCGGCGGTCCGCGCCGCGTCCCGCCGATCCGCCCGCCGTCGAGGAGACCGCCGAGGCCGCGGGGGCGCGCGTCCCGGTGAGAATCCTCACCCCCTCCGGCGGCCCGCCGGCCGGCGTCCACCTGGAGATCCACGGCGGCGGCTTCTACATGGACTCCGCCGCCCGGAGCGACGCCGGCAACCGGCGGCTCGCGGACGCCCTGGGCGTCGCCGTCGTCAGCGTCGACTACCGGCTCGCGCCCGAACACCCCTGGCCGGCCGCGCCGGACGACTGCGAGACGGCGGCACTCTGGCTCGTCGAGCGGGCCGGGGCCCGCTTCGGCACGTCCCGGCTGACCATCGGCGGCGGCTCGGCGGGGGCCACGCTCGCCCTGACGACGCTGCTGCGGCTGAAGGACGGGGGCGCGGCCGGCGCCTTCCGCGGCGCCGCGCTCCGCTACGGCACGTACGACCTGAGCGCCCGTACCCCGGCCGGCCGCCGCATCGCCGACGAGTACTTCCTCCGGGCGTACGCGGGCCATGTGCGGGACCGTACGGTGCCCGACGTCTCCCCGGTCTACGGCGCCCTCGACGGGCTGCCCCCGACGCTGCTGGTGGTCGGCGCGGCGGACGTGCTCCTGGAGGACAACCTCGCCATGGCGGCCCGGCTCTCCGCCGCCGGCAACGACGTGGAGCTACGGGTCTACCCCGGGGCCCCGCACGGCTTCACCGGCCACCCCACGGCCCTGGCGAGGACCGCGCTGACCGGCGTGGAGCAGTGGCTGCGCGCCCGGCTCACGGACCGCTGAGCCCGGCGCGCGCCGGAGCGCTCAGACCCCTCGGAGCCTCAGAGCGCCTCGGTGTCGACCCTGGCCGTCTCACCGGACCGGTGCACGGGCGGCAGGACGCTCCAGGGGAAGTTGATCCAGTCGTCGGTGCGCTTCCAGACGTACTCGCACTTCACCAGCGACTGCGACTTCTCGTAGATCACCGCGCTGCGGACCTCGGCGACGGCGTCCAGGCAGAAGTCCCGCACCAGCTTCAGCGTCCTGCCGGTGTCGGCGACGTCGTCCGCGATGAGGACCTTCTTGTCGGAGAAGTCGATGACGTCGGGCACGGGGGCGAGCATGACCGGCATGTCGAGCGTGGTGCCGACCCCGGTGTAGAACTCGACGTTCACCAGGTGGATGTTCTTGCAGTCCAGCGCGTACGCCAGCCCGCCGGCCACGAAGACGCCGCCGCGGGCGATGGAGAGCACGACGTCCGGTTCGTAGCCGTCGTCGGCGACGCTCTGCGCGAGTTCGCGGACGGCGGTGCCGAACTGCTCGTAGGTGAGGTTCTCCCGTACGTCGCTCATACCTGGGTCCGGTGGAAGTTCTTGAAGGAACGGGACGCCGTCGGCCCGCGCTGCCCCTGGTAGCGGGAGCCGTACCGCTCGCTGCCGTAGGGGTGCTCGGCCGGCGAGGTCAGCCGGAAGAGGCAGAGCTGCCCGATCTTCATGCCGGGCCACAGCTTGATCGGCAGGGTCGCCAGGTTGCTCAGCTCCAGGGTCACGTGACCGGAGAACCCGGGGTCGATGAACCCGGCGGTCGAGTGCGTGACGAGGCCGAGCCGGCCGAGCGAGCTCTTGCCCTCCAGCCGGGAGGCGAGGTCGTCCGGCAGGCCGATCACCTCGAAGGTGCTGGCCAGCACGAACTCACCCGGGTGCAAGATGAACGGTTCGTCCCCCACCGGTTCCACGAGCCGGGTGAGGTCCTCCTGCTCGATGGAGGGGTCGATGTTCGGGTACCGGTGATTCTCGAACACCCGGAAGTAGCGGTCGAGGCGCACGTCGATGCTCGACGGCTGCACCATGGAGTCGTCGAAGGGATCGATGCGCACCCGTCCTGCGTCGATCTCGGCCCGGATGTCCTTGTCTGAGAGAAGCACGTCCCGAGGATACGCAAGGCGCGCGGCACGACGACAACCACCGCCGCACCACGCGCCGACGCCGATGGTGTAACCACCGGCTCCCGCCCCCTTCCGAGGCGGGCCACCGCTCCCGGGCGGCTAGCGCTTCCGCCCGTTCACCGGCACCGCGCTCCGCAGCCGCGCGCAGCGCGGACATCGCACGAGCCGGCAGGGGCCGAGCCGCTCGGCCTGCTGCATCGGGAACGAGGTGGCGGTGAACACGTGCCCATCGGCACAGCGGACGACGGTGCGCTCCATCAAGTCCTTCAAGTCCCTTCCCCAAGAGCCGCGTCTGGCTTGCTGCCCTGACGACAAAAGCCACATTACGGGATCAAAGGGAGGACTCTCCAGGCGGCACTCCGGCCCACGCACACCCCTCCGCGACCGCCCCACCGTACGCCCCAACTCCGGCCCACCGCAGCCGGTTCACCCCCGGAAAGCACCACGGGCCCCAACGGCACGAACACCGGGGGCCTGCGATGCGGTACAGTGAGCGAGCATCCGGACACCGACTCGAAGCGGCGTCCGTATCACGCGGGTGTAGTTTAATGGTAGAACATCAGCTTCCCAAGCTGAGAGCGCGAGTTCGATTCTCGTCACCCGCTCTGCGAAGAAGGCCCAGGTCAGAGACCCGGGCCTTTTTGCTGTCCGTCGTGATCAGTTGTCGCGTGCCAGGTTCGTGCCAGAAGGCTTGTCGCCCGCCTTCTTGGCTGCGGCAGCCCGAGCCTTCCGGACGGTGGTGTCGAGGCCGGCGGCGACCTCCTCCTGCCGCTCCTCGTCGGAGTGCTGGTAGATCAGCGCGGCCTTCTCGGAGGACTGCCCGGCGCGGACCATCGTGTCCTTGAGGGTGGCCCCGGACAGGGTGGAGAGCGTGTGCCCCGTGTGCCGCAGATCGTAGAACCGGAAGCCCTCGGGTATACCGACGCTCTCCCGCGCCCGCCGCCACTTCCGCCCGAAGGTGCTGCGCCGGAACGGCGCTCCCTTCTCGCCGACGAAGATCAGCCCATCCGGTCCCGGCTCGGCGTAGCTCTCCAGGTGCCACCGGAGCTCGCGGCGGAGGAACGCGGGAAGAATCACAGTCCGAGTTCCGGCTTCGGACTTGGTATCGCCCTGTCGGCCGGCGCACCCGCCGTCGTGGCTGACTGTCGTCGGCTGAGGTTCGTGCCACAACCGTGCGAGATGCAGGAGTCAGCTACGGTCAACACCGGTGCTCCGCGGCCGAGTGCCCGGCCCTTCCTCGGTCAGCGAATCCGCAGTTCAGCCCGTGTTCTGGCATGCGGTCGCTGCCTACTGCGCGCCAACTTGGCAATAGGGCAGATCGTTTTGCTGTTCGACATCTCTATTTTTGCCTTTTGGGGCATTTGTTGCACTAGGAGCTCGTAACACGATCTTGCTGAAACGTCCTGGTTGGCCGTGACTGGTGTGAGGATTCGGCCGTTCGTGAGCGTGTGACTACCCAGCCGTGGACCGTAGACGATGACTTGTGGGCGCTGATCGAACCGTTACTGCCGCCGTGGCCGGAGCGGTCCCCGGGGCCACGACCGGTGGCGGACCGGCTCTGCCTGCAGGGCATCCTGTACGTCCTCCACAACGACATAGCCTGGCAGCTCCTGCCCTTGGAGCTGGGTTTCGGCTCGGGGCAGACCTGCTGGCGGCGCCTGGACCGGTGGCAGAAGGCCGGGGTCTTCGAGCAACTGCACCGATTACTGCTCGCCGAGCTGAACGCGGCCGGTGAGCTCGACTGGTCCCGCGCGTGCGTGGACGGCTCCCACGTCCGCGCGAAAAGAGGGGTGCCGCGACCGGTCCGTCGCCGGTCGACCGGCGGAAGTCGGGCAGCAAACACCATCTGATCTGCGACGGCAGGGGCACCCCGCTGCACGTCATCACGACCGCCGCCAACGTCAACGACATCACCCAGACCCTGAACCTCATCGACGGCATCCCGCCCATCGCCGGGCGGCCCGGCCAGCCGCGCCGACGCCCCGACTCTGTCCTGGGCGACAAGGCGTACGACTCCCGGGCCGTCCGGCGCGAACTGCGCAAACGCCGGATCGTGCCGGTGATCTCCCGCAAGGGCGCCCCGAACATCAAGGGCCTGGGCAAACTCCGCTACGTCGTCGAGCAGACCTTCGCCCTGCTCCACCAGTTCAAAACGCCTTGCCATCCGCTGGGAACGCCTCCCCGAACTCCACGACGCCTTCCTCTCGTTGGCCAGTAGCCTGATCTGCTGGCGGCGGCTGAAGAAGACCAGATCATGAACCTGGCACAGGCTTCTAGGATTTTCGGCTCACGATTGAGTTGGCGTATGACGCGAGATCGTGGACCAAAACCTGCAGTCGCCGTCTTCTGAGCGTGCCCAGAAGCGGGAGGGCGTGCTGGTAGGTTGCTGACCAGGTGATGTTGGTGCCGCCGTGGGGTGCTCGAGCCAGGTCCACAGACCCCCGATGAGACGCGAACAGCCCGGCGGCCTGTTCGTAGCTGAACCGCTGGTCGGGAACCAGCTCAACAATGCGCTCGCGGCAGCACACCCGTCCAAGGCGGGAACGGATGGTGCGGAGGTCATCTACGCGTGCCGGTCGCTCGACCCCCGCGGGCAACTCCCACTGGACCTCGTAGTAGGAGGTCCACGCCGGCCAGGATTCTGCATCCAGGAGGGCGGCGTAGACGAGAGCGGCAGGTGCGGATGAGTGCGACGTAGCAGTAACAGCGAGGGACGACACCCGGCAAGGCTAGACCGTGTCCCGCCATGATCGTGTTACGAGCTCTAGGTGATGTCAAAACGGTTCCATCTGCAAGGTGTTGGGCGCCGGGGTGCAGACTGGGGCGATGGTCGATCCAGCAGGCGTCGCCGCTTCGTCTTTGGCGAAGGCGGTCGGCAGCATTGTCACGAAGCAACTCCAGTCCAAGGCCGGCGTTCGACTCGGTAGCAGGGACGAACGACGCCAGGTGTACGCGCGTTTCCAGCAAGCGGTGACTGAGGCGTACACCATGATTGCTGTTGTCCATTTGGAACAGCGCCTGCACACGGTTTGGTTTCGGAACGGGCGATGGCCTGTGTCGTACCGCCCGTGGGCGGTCAACGAATCCACGCGCAGGGCGTTGGCCGCGACGCGGGCCTCCCAGAGCGAAGTGCTTCAGGCGTACTTGGACCTCCGGCTCGTCGCTAACCCTGCGCCTCTGCAAGCTGCCAATCACGTCTTGGATCGCCTCAACGAGGTACTCGAAACGAGGATTGGCACCAAACTTGACGAACAGGCAGCTGCGACCAGCAGAGTTGCCGAAGCGCAGCGGGAGTTCGTCGATGTCTGCCGAGATGACCTGTGGTACCTACCAAAGCGCTGGCAGGTATATCGAGGCGCCTGGTGGACGAGTCAGAGGTGGGTGCGTCGGTTGCTTCGGAAGCCGCTTTCCTGACCGGCGCCCAGGAGCAGCGACGCCTTCAGCTTCCCAAGCTGATTTCACATGTCAGCACCGACCAGTAGCCTGCGACGATCAGCCGTGGCCACGCCTGGAGGTTCCGTGGAAGCTCTCATCAGTCCTGACCGGTTGTGGTCGGCGCAGGAGGTCTTGGTGCGCCCGAGTCCTGTCCCGGCGGCGGCAGGGGTCTACGGGTGGCACTTCAAGCAGCCGCCGCACCCAGATCTGGGCGCTGGGCGGCTGCTCTACGTCGGAATAGCCCCGCGGTACATGGCGAATCGGACTAGTACCCAGAACCTACGCAAGCGGGTGCGCTACCACTACCGGGGCAACGCGGCAGGCTCGACGCTGCGGCTCACCCTCGGAAGTCTGCTCGGACTCGAGCTGCGCCGCGTGGGTAGTGGTAAGCGGATGACCTTCGGCAAGGCCGGCGAAGCCGCCCTGAGCCAGTGGATGGCGGACAACGCACGGGTGTGCTGGATCGAGCAAAGCGAACCGTGGACCCTGGAGTCACAGCTCATCTCTCAACTCGACCTTCCGCTGAACCTCGACCAGAACCGCCACAACGCCTTCCACAGTCGCCTGAAGGAGATACGGGCCCAAGCCCGTCAGCGAGCAAGGGAGCTGCCCATCAGCTCATAGGCCGCCGAGCGAGCCACCGGGCCGTTCTCTGGGCCGTCCAAGGACGCCCAACGGCGGCCAAGGACGACGACCAAGCGCATGCGTCCACCGTGCCTGAGCAGCGAAACGCAGGTCACCAAGATCCCCGACAAGACCCAGGGCAAGAAGACAGTTCTTGACTGGCGCATGAGTTCGGTGAGCTGGCATGTCTGGCGGAGACGGTCGACCAGGTTGAATCGCAGCCTAGTCCAGTCAGCCATTCTCGTGCGGGCCGTTGACTTTCAGCAAAATCCTGCGCTGCCAACGTTCCATCCGTCAAAATACAACTACAGGCGTTCCAAACAAGGTCGGCATTCCCGGATTCCGGAAGGTGATCATGATCGGACAGGTTGCGGTAGATGAAGCGTCCATCATTCAGGCTTTGCGAAGAGTATTCCAATTCGATGAAACTCAAAGCGGAGATTTCACCCTGCATACACCTATTCGAGTAACTCGCGAGAAATCTGTAACTGGCACAAGTAGCACCGAAATATCCGCCATCGCAAAACGCCTCAACGAGGCAAAAAAGAGAGACGAAAGCTCCTTCCAATGGGAAAACGAAGCAGAGTTCTCATTGGTTTCGCTTGATCAAATCGGCGCCTTCGATAGATTCTTCGAAGACAGGGAATTTACGGGACAGGGAGACAACCCTGTGACTTTCAGATTTGGTAGGCCATCCCGAGAGTTCGCCGTCTACCTACTTTGCACCGTTATGCAAAATGATTTGTTCATGAGGTCAGGAAGAGGAAGGATGATACTGAATCGAATCAGAGGCGGCGATCATCGATCCCTGGATTTGCCGCTACGGCCTAGATCGTCGCGGCAACCGCTCGAAGTCGAATCGCTTTTTGATGTCATTGCGGAGGGTTTGCGCGCTACAACTTTGCGCATTACTGCCACCAAAGCTAACTCAGACTTTGAGACACTTGCTAACTCTTTCCTATTCCACGCCGCTTACAACATCGACGCGGCGGCCCGGATCGGCCTAGAGTCGTGGTTCCGACCCCAGACTATCCAGCGGAACCAAAGGACCCAAGCTGACACCCTTGAAGCACCTAGGCAAACGTATGACACGGACCTAGTGCACCACTATCTCATGGGCGTAGCGGCAGAAATTCCACTGCTAGAATACCTGGCCTACTACCACATCGCCGAACATTTCTTCGACAAGGTCTTTAACGAGGACTTGGTGAATCAAGTTCGATCGAGTATAGCCGACCCCTCTTTCTCGGCTCGTCGAACTAAAGACATCCAGTCGGTAATCCGGATCGTTACAAAGGTTCAGCGCCAAGTCAAGAATGAAGGTGGCGTGAACGAGCAACGGTCACTGCAATTGGTGCTCGACAGATTCGTCGATGTGCCCCGCCTTGCCGCCGACCTCGACGCTTACGACGCCACCTTGGTCGACTACTACAACAACAACGAAGCCCCCTTCGCTGGCGCAAACAAGGTGAACTTTCACGGGGCAGATGAGGATGTCACACGAGGGGCGATTGCAAAGAGGATTTATAAGGTGAGGAATGCTCTAGTGCACGCTAAAGAGGGTGAACTACCGAAATATGCACCGTTCGCACATGACGAGGAGCTGGCGCGCGAAATTCCTCTAATGCGGTTTACGGCTGAGCAGATCGTCATCGCCCATGGAAAGGTCCTGTGACTCTCCGGGCATCCTTGCGGTGCACGCTGGATGCCAGCCGAGTACTGCGGCAGTCAGCACCCGGCGATGGAGCGCTGCATGACCACCGACACACCGGCTTATCCCGAGGTCAACCCGTGCGGTCCAGCGGCCTGGTTCTCTCCCAGCGGGAGGACGATGACGGGCGGATCTGCCGGACACTGTGGAGGTGTACCGGTCGACACACCTGGTGGCGTGGGGTCGACCGGCCGGAGGAGCCATTGGAGCCCTGTTCGATGCCCCAGCAGTTGCGCTGACATCCAACGCTGACATCAACGACCCGGGACGGCGGCGACACGCCGCGCCCGCGCACGGCAATGGTGCACGAGGCGAACCATGACCGGGCCGAGGGAAGATCGAACTCCTAAAGCGGTGCTCACCTTCCACTCAGGGCCAGGGCGTGAAGTCGGCGGACAAGTTGAGGTGGAAGGGGGATCTTGAAGCCGTTGGAATCCAGCCCTCGCACAGGGCGCGTTCAATGGCTCGGGCAACGTCGGACGGCAGCACCGCTTCAGCCTCGCGCCCGATCCAGTTGCTCGGGTGCGCCTGACTGGTGGTGACCACGAGCGTTGTCCCCGGAGTGTCCGCGTGCTCGACCGCGTACGTGCACGGTGACCAGGCCAGGCCCTGAAAGTAGGTCGGCCGGCGTCGCAACCGCCAGCGGTAGGCCGTGCCATCCACGACGATGCGCCGTGCGCCCTTACGCCCCAGTGCCATGACTCCCCCTCAATATGGAGGATGCTAGCGACTCCAGCTCTGCCGTCCGTAGAGGGCAGACGTGCCAGACCCGTGCCAGATCGTGCGGGGAACCACGGGGAACACCGGGTACCGGTCCAACACGCAATCGGACGCTGGCAGCGCTCCCGCCCAGGTCATCCGGACAATCGCCCGTAGATCACCTCAGCTTCCCAAGCTGAGAGCGCGAGTTCGATTCTCGTCACCCGCTCCACGGAGAAGGCCCAGGTCAGAGACCTGGGCCTTGTTGTTGTGGGTAGTGATCAGCGGCTGCGTGCCAGAAGCGTGGGCTCCAGGAGTTCCGGGGGCTTCTCCCACCGGAAGCCGCTACCCCGTCGGCGGGCGCACAGGTGAGGTCTTCGGGCCCCTCGAAGTGCGGGACGAGCTGGCAGGACCGTATCGACCAGCTCGTCAAGGACACCACCGACGCCGACGCGGGCGTCGAGGTCGCCTTCAACGCCGTTGTCGTCGACCCGACCTCACCGACGGCACCACCAACGGCTTCAACGGCCAGGCCCAGGACGACATCGAGAAGTACGAGGCCGAGAACGCCAAGGACATCGCCACGAGGATCGCGGGAGGCGAGAAGGTCTCCGCCGCGCGACTCGCCGAACTGGACCGTGCGTTCCGGGGACAACGGCAAGAGCAGAGAATTCACGCAAACCCTCCTCAGCGGTCTTGGCGCTTCGGGCACCATCGAGCTGGCCAACCGGCTCAGCACGCTCAGCCACGGCGGCAAGGACAGGGGAACGTTCGCAGCCCTTCAGAAGGGCTTGGCCGACTCCCTGGCGACGGCGACGAAGGGTCCCGGCTCTGCTTTCTCCGAGAAGTTCCTCGCCGACATGCGGAGAGCCGGTGTCCAGAAGTTCGACCTCGACGTCGCCGCCCAGAGAGTCCCGGTCGGTGTCGGACACGGTCAGCCAGTGCGGGGCTACCAGAGCCTGGTCACTCTGATGCAAGCGGGCGACGGGTACTCCGGGCACTTCCTCAAGGACCTGGCCACCGACATCCGGGCCGTCGAAGACAAGAAGCAGGGTGGGGACCCCGACGTGTGGGACCTCAGCGGCGGCTTCGGCGGAGAGGATGTCGGCTGGTTCGCCGATGATCCGCTCGACGGAGTGCTGGGCATCATGGCCAAGGACCCTGGTACGGCGACCGGTTATCTCGACCCGGGCCCCGACGGGAAGAACGACAACCTCACGTACCTGCTCACGGAGCGGGATTGGCACCATGTCGACACCACCCGCTGGCAGGGCAAGGTCGAGGTGACGGGTGAGGACACGTTCGACCAGGACGTACGGACCGGACCGGGGCTCGCGCTGGCCGCCGGCTCCACGGGCGACGTGGCGGGAGCCGACGGAACCGCGTTCGGTCGCCACACTGCCGCGCAAGCCCGCGTCATGCACGGCACGGTCAACCTCCTGGACTACGGACACATTGACGGCACGTTCGGTGAGGACAGGAAGGAACCGCGCACCGGGAAGGCCGACGAGCTGCCGGCCCGTGAGGAGTACGCCGCCTTGCGCGGGCCCCTCTCCCAGGCACTCGCCGACTACTCACCGGATGTCGTGGAGGCCATCAACGGCGATGCCCCGGGTGGTCGCGCCGGAAAGGTGGGCGTCTACGAGAATGGCGACGATTCCCAGATACAGAACAGCCGCAGCAGTCTGATACGCATCATGCGTGGCGTATCGGAAGCAGACGATATCGGTGGACCTCTCTCTCAACAACTGGCTGGCGGGAGTACAGGTGGAAGAGGGGGCTTTGGCCAAGGAGGAGTTGAACCGGAGCAACGACGTGGCGCAGGACGGCACCGACCGCTACTTCGACAAGTGGGGCGAGGAACGAAGTCTGGCCCCGGAGATCGCCAAGGACGCGGCCGGCGAGGCCCAGCAGAGCTATGTTTCCGGACGGCAGACCGCGTACGAAGCTTTGCGGTCCCGCTGAACCCACGCCCGAGACAAGGAATCGATACGCACATGGCCACCAGTGCACGCAGGAAGAAAACACTGCTCATCACTGCGGGAGCACTGGTTTCCGTCAGCGCTCTCGTCTCGGCGCACATGTGGACGCACGGGCTGCCCTGAATTCCTCGGGCCGGGTCTCGGAAGGGCGCGTACAAAGCTCCCCCGACAAGCCGGAATTCACCTGCGTGATCGAGCGCGCCAGCCGCATCCCCGGGCATGGGGACCAGCAAATCACCCTGAAGACCGCGAACGAGCACGTGCCCTTCCCGTACACCACGCATGTGTGGAAGAAACCCGGCGCACGTTCCTACTTCAAAGGCGAGACGAACGGAGCCGTGACGCCCACCGGCGGTTACGTCGTCCTGCCGAAGTCGTGCTGGAGCAAGGTGGGCAACATACGGGGGCCCTCGCCGTCCCGCCCGACGGTGACAGTGTGTCCGCCGTCGAAGCCACCGTGACGAAGGGCGAGGCCGACCCAGAAGGGCTGGCCCGCCTTCTGACCCGGGTGGCCCGGAAGGTCGCCGCGGACGCCGGATGCGCCACTCCGGCGCTGAAGGAGTCACCGGAACTCGCCCCACCCGACGACGTGGGCACGACGGACGTCGGGAAGGTGTGCGGAGTGCCTGGCTTCTCCTTGCCCGACGACGCCGTGATCACCGGTGTCGCCGAGCCCGATCAGGAGCAGGTCAGCAAGGACGCGGAGGACGTGTGGGCGTGCGATCTGGCCCTGGCCGGCAGTGCCGGGGGCGCCGTCTCCTTTGCCGCGACCTCGGACCGGGACATGGTCGACGCGGCCCTTCAGGACACTTACGGTTTCCGCGAGCTGCCCGACGGTCACGGTGTCGCCTCCCTCGACCAAGCCGTTCTGCACTGCGCCGAAGGCGACGTGCACTTCGCCGTTCACTGGAACAGCGAGTACACCGGCGCCCTTTCCGACAGGCACGATCGGGCCTCGAAGGTTCGAGGGGACACGTTCGCCGCCTTCGTCGCCTCAGCCGCCGGCCTGTATTCCTGTCCCGACGTCACGCTTGCGGAAAGCTGAGACGGCGGAAGTGCGGGCAGGGGACGCCAGTACGTGGTCGGGTGTGAGTTCCTGACGGCGTGCCGGGTGGGGCTGAGACCGGCACGTCGGCCCTTCGTGCTCATGCCGGGTCGGGGGAGCGTGTCGGAGTACAGTGATCTTCGCTCTCGTTCCGTCGTCCATCGAGGTGGCCATGGAGTCCCCCGACACGCCCTCGGGCGGTTGTGCCGAGGTTCAGGTCACCGCCGCGTCGCCCGAGGTCGCACGGCGGGTGGCGGAGGTTCTCCGTCGTTGCTTCGCCAGTACCGAGCAGCGCAGTTATCCCGCCGGTGACGGGGGCGGGACCCGTCTCGAACTCACCGTGGACACCACGCGCGCGGCGGGGCCTGCCCGCTCCTGGCTGGAGTCCAGCCGCCGTGACGGCGACGCCGACCAAGGGCCCGGACGGGACTGAGACCGTGCCTCGCCGGGGCTTCGGAGGCCGGGCGTTTCCGGTGGGGTGCTTCCGGTAAGGGGCATTCCGCGCTGTCGGGGAGTACTCTGAGGTCATCGGGGGCTCTCTCACACCGGCTCCGCTGCCGGTCTCGTTCCCGGTGAGCAGCTCCGGGCGGGTCGTCCGCAGGCGGAGGTCCGGAGACAGGTGTCACACCATGCCCCTGAGCACTATCGCTTCCCCGCCGTCCGTCGAGCCCTTCAGGACTCCGTCCGCCCGCCTCTCCCTGAGGCAGGTGAGCCCTTCCCGCGCGCGGCCCGGTCCGGACGGCGCCTGGTGGCCGCGTACCCGCGACCTGGCGCGGGAACTCTGCGAGCTGGCCGACGTCCTCGATCCGCTGTGGGGACGGATCACCCACGTCGCCGCCAACCCCCGCCACTGGTCTCCCGTCCCGAGCGGCACCGTCCTCGTCAACGAGCACGAGGTGAGGGTCGACTGGTTCGTCCAGGGCCTGAACCCGCACCGGATCCTCCTGCGGTCCTACTCCGCCGGGCGATGGGACCTCCTCGTGGTACCGCCACGAACCGCCGCGCCGTCGGCCGCCCGGCTGATGGCCGCCGCGAGTGCGGGCCGGAAACGGAAGCCGCCGGGCCGTCGCCACGCGGATGACGGTGTGGCTGCGTGACGGTGTCGCGGTGTCGCGGACGCGGGCGCGGTTGGCGGACGGTGGCCCGCGGCGCCTCTCCGGGGCGGTGAACGCCGCACACCCGAATGCCCGGCTCACCGCCGTACCGCCTTCCTCGGAGTCGTCGCCGCCCCACGTGTCGGCGATGCGACGCGTGGCTCGGCGGGAGACCATCGGTGTACTCGTGTGCGCCGGTTTCGGCGGCGCGCACGCCCGCGATCCCGCGCGACCGTGTCACGGCTTGGAGGGCGGCATGACGGACGGTGTGAGTCGCGGGGCGGGCGACGAGCCGGGCTTCTGGCAACAGGTCGTGGAGCAACTGCAAGTCGCCGTCGGCATCGTGGACCCGACCGGACGGGTCCTCATGGTCAACCCGGCCGGCGAGCGGCTGCTGGCCCGTACCGAGGCGACGATGCGGGACAGGAACATCCACGACCTGCTGCACCGTGACACGGACGGCGGCAGAATCCCGCGTGAGAGCTGCCCCCTGCTGCGGACGCTGGCCGAGGGAACCGCGGCGAGCGGGGAGAGCGAGACCTGCCTGCGGGGCGACGGCCGGCGGGTCTCGTTGGCCTGGTCCGCTTCTCCGCTGCCCGCGGGGGGACCGGCCCGGGGCATGACCGTACTGTTCACCGACATCACGAAGGACCGAACCGCGCGTCGGGAGCGGGTCGCCTACACGAGCGCTCTGGAGGATCTCGCCGGACGGCTGACCCTGGTGGCGGAGATCACCGATGTCCTCGGTCAGACCCTGGACACCGACGAGGCCCTCAGCCGGCTCAACCGCCTCCTGGTGCCCCGGCTCGCCGACTGGGCCGCGGTGGACCTCCTGGTCGGCGCCGATCAGGTCCACCGGGTGGCGGTGACCGGTCCGGACGGCAGGGACACCGGCCAGGAGGACTGGCGCGGCGGGCTCCCCCCGGCCGGTGAGGCCGCCTCCTCCCCGCTGGTCCAGGTGCTGCACGGGGGCGAGCCCGTCCTCCAGACCCCGTCGGAGGCGAGCACCGCGCCCGGCTCTCCCCCTCCCTCTCCCCCTCCCCCTCCGTCTCCCTCTCCGTCTCCCTCTCCCCTGGCCGCGGTCCACAGCGACTTCCTGCGGGCGGTACGAGCGACGTCCGCCGTCTCCGTCCCGCTGGGAGCCCCCCAGCAGGTCGTGGGCGCCCTGACACTGGCGCGTGTCAGCCCCGACCACCCCTTCGACGCGGCTGACCTGGAGGTGGTGGCCGACATCGGCCACCGGGTGGGGCTCGTCATCGACAACGCGCGCCGCTTCGGCCGTCAGCGCGCGATCGCCGAGGCCATGCAGCGCAACCTGCTCGCTCCGCTGCCCCGGCACGGCCGGCTGCGGCCGGCCGCGCGCTATCAGCCGGCCCCGGCCGGTTCCCAGGTCGGTGGCGACTGGTACGACGCCTTCGTGCAGCAGGACGGCGCGATGGCCCTGGTCATCGGCGATGTCGTGGGGCACGATCTGACCGCCGCCGCCGGCATGGCCCAGCTCCACGGCATCCTGCGCTCGCTGGCGTGGGACCACGCCGGTTCACCCGCCGCCGTCGTCGACCGGCTCGACATCGCCCTGCCCGCCATCACCACCGTCCCCATGGCCACCCTGATCCTGGCCCGCGTCGAAGGCCCGGACACCGGTCCGTGGACGCTGCGGTGGTCCAGCGCCGGACACCCGCCGCCCCTGCTGCTGACCCCGGACGGACGGGCGCGCTACCTGGAGGCCGGACAAGGGCTCCTCCTCGGCGCCGGGCCGGGGAGGGGAGAGCCGAGGCCCGACGGAACCGAGCCCCTGCCCCCCGGCTCCACCCTCCTGCTCTACACCGACGGCCTGGTCGAAGTCCCCGGCAGCGACCTGGACACCGGGCTCGACCGACTGCGCCGTCACGCCCTCGCGCTGGCCGGCGAACCGCTGGACACGATGTGCGACGAGCTGCTCTCCCACACGCCCCCCGGCAGCACCGACGACGTGGCCCTGCTCGCCCTGCGCCTGCCGCCGGCGTGACGGCACGGGGCCCGCGCCTTCCGGACGGCGGTGGCGTCGGGTCGCTCCCCGGGGGAGGGGCGGTGAGCGCCGCCGGCACGGTGCCCGCCGTTGAACCCCTCCCCGCGAGCGTCCGTTGTCCTGTCGACGCGTGGCGACGCGTACGGGAAGCGACGAGACGGGAAGATCCTTGGCCACTCCTGCGGAACCCACGTACCGGGAAGAGGCGTTTCCGAGCATCGACGAGGCCGAGGCGGCGGCCGTCGGCGAGGGACGGAGATCCGCTTCCCCGGAACCCGACGTCAACCAGGGCGGGCACGGCGGCATCCGGGCCCTGGGGGACGCTCGCCGGATTCTGGAGAAGCCCGCTCCGTACGACTCGGTGGAGAACGAGTTCTACCGGAGGGTCCGCGCGGGCGAGTACCCCGAGTTCACCCCGGTCGTTCCGGCTTCGTACACGGCCGACCAGGTACGCGGCATGCTGGGCGGCGAGTTGAGCGCCGCGGAGAGCGCCGGGCTCGACGACGGGAACTGCGTCTACCTCCAGAACATCACCTCCGACCTGGACCAGGCCAAGACCCTCGACACCAAGATCGGCAGGTCGACGACCAGTTACCGCGAGAACCGGGCACAACAGGACAAGTCCGCCTGGGACGCCGGGCTCAAGTCCTTCAAGTTCGTCTTCGGCGCCGACCTGGTCACGGGCTCGACGCTGCGCGGCTGGCGCGTCGTCGCGGGCACGGACGCGGGCGGGAACCGTCTCCTGGACGGAATGCAGTCGCAGCAGATCCTGAGCAGGTTCTCCGACGACCCCGCGGTGTGGGACCGGATGATCGGCAAGATGAAGGAGATCAGGACGGCGGCGGACAGCTCCGAACTGGGCTTCGTCGCCGCCAGTGTCTTCTCGGTCCACGGGACGCGGAACGGCGAGACGAGGGTGGACGCCAAGCTCATCGACTTCGCCCATGTGATCGACGCGCGGAACCCCTTCAAGAGCCCCCCTCCCAGCGCCGAGAGCAGCCCGCGTCTCGGCGGAGCGCCGGCCGCCCGCGACCTGACGAGCGCCGGGAACAAGTACCGGGACCGGTTCGTCTCCGGCATGGACGCGTTGATCGCCGACGCCACCAGAATCCGCGCGACGAAGGCCGCGCGGGCGGCGATGGCCCCCGCTTCCGGGCAGACGCAGTCCTCCGCGGCGGCACCGGCCGCCGTCGCCCAGACGGCGAAGAACGTCAAGAGCACGGGCCCGAGAAGGTGACCTCCTGGATACCGCGTACGGCGGTGACCGTCAGGTGGCGGGCCCGCCCGGGGGCGCGGGGGGCGGCGGCCCGAACGGGTCCGTCATCGTGACGGACGGCGTTTCCTTGGGCCGGTGCGCCTGCGGCTTGCAGCCGGCGAAGGGGCCCTGCGGGTCCCGCAGGGAGGACATCACCGGGCCCAGGTAGTCACGGTGCCAGTTGGCGGGCCCGGTCGTCGCGGAGTCGGGCCCGGTCAGCTCCCCCCAGGCCAGCCACAGGGCGTGCAACTGGGCCACCGCCTCCGGGTGTTCCCACCACTGGCCGCACCAAGGCGCCGTCGACGTCACCTCCCTGCCGTACACCGGCAGCAGCACGTGATGCGTCCACAGGGTGAGGCGGCGCAGGGTGTCCGCGTACTCGGCGCCCTCCAGATAGAGGATGAACCTGGGCGGGGGCGGCGGAGCGGGTTCGGGGGGCGGCGCGGCTTCCCGTTCCCACTTCTGCCGCCCGGCGGAGGTCTCGGTCGTCATCGTGCTCCCGGGTACGGTGGCCCGGCGGCGGCCGGAGCGGACCCGCCGGGCGGTCTCGAATCGTGGCCCTGGGGCCGGCCCGCGCCCACCACGTGCGCGAGGGACGGCAGCCGGGCCTGTTACTTGCGGCCCCGGCCACGCTGACCGTTGCCGTTGCCGTTGCCGTTGGTTCTGGCGACGGACCCGGGCACCTCCGCACCCGTCGCATCCCCCGTCTCTCGCCCTCTTGTGCCCCTGCCGGACCCTCCTGCCGGGTAGTCGGGCGTCACGGTGGTGGGGTTTTGGGGTGTTCGTGTCGCCGGTTGCCGGGAGGACTCGCCGGGCGTGCTCCGGTCGGCCGCGTTCAGCACGCTTCCGAGCGAGAGGTCGCTGGGGAAGCTCCCCAGCGAGACCCGGGGCGGTTCCGCGGGGACCCGCGTCTGTTGCCGCTGCTGACGCTGCTGACGGCTCTGTTGATACCAGGCGCCCCCCAGCGCGGCCGACTGGATGACCGCGCCGGCCGCCTGCGCGCCGGGAGTGGGGCCGAAGCCGTAGGCCACCGATCCCGCGGTTCGTGCCGCTCCGAGGAAGGCGGCAAGGACGTCGGGCCGGTCGTTGGGATGGGGCCTGAGTGCTTTCCTGCCCTCCAGGAAGACCGTCCGCACACCGCTGGCGCCGTTCAGCGCGACGCCCCAGTTGTAGAACGAGGCGGCTCCTCGGCCGGAGTCCTGCAGTGCGGTGCCGATGCCCTGTGCGGTGACCGACGCCGGTTCCAGGGCGTCGATGGCGGCATCGATGACCGCAGGGGCCCTTTCCACCGCCCAGTTGACGGCGCCGCCGGCCCTGTCGGCCACGCCGGTCATCAACTCGGAGCCCGCGATGTAGTGGTACGCGTTCGTGACGGGACTCCACCACGGCTCCGAGGCGTAGTCCCCCGGAGGCGGGGACGGTGTCCGGGACGGCCCCCTCTCCTCGTCTCTCGATGTCTGGTTGCTCCGACTCGGAGGAGTCGTCATGGTGATCTCTCCGTCCTCGCAGTGAGTTGCTCCTCAGCACAACGGAGCCGGAGGACCCCCGGTTCAACGCGCGGCGGGGCCGGGTGCCGGCTGAACCGGGCGGGGTGACAGGCACGTTGTACCCGTCGCCAAGGGCGTGTCGTCTCGCCTGGGGGCCGCGGTCTCGCAGGGACTGCCACGAGGCATGGAGGAAACGCGAGTATGGACCGGCAACACTCCCAGCCCGACGCTCAAGAAGGACCCGAAGCCCCGCCGAGCTACAGCGAGGCGATGCGGCAGTCGGGCCCGAACCCCTTCGCCTTCCTGGTCTCAGAGGGTCAGGGCCGGGACTCCGGAGGGGACGGCCCCGGTCACGGAACCGGCGCGGGGCCCGCTGCGGCGGGCGGGGAACCGCCCCGGCGGCCGGGCCCGAACGCCCTGGACTATCTCCTGCCCGAGTCACGGGAACTCCACGACCGGATCACCGGTCACGGAACCGGCGCGGGGCCCGCTGCGGCGGGCGGGGAACCGCCCCGGCGGCCGGGCCCGAACGCCCTGGACTATCTCCTGCCCGAGTCACGGGAACTCCACGACCGGGTCACCGGCAACCGGGACGGCGCGCTCCCCGTGCCGGGAAACCAGGACATGGCGCGGGGGGTGCGGATGACGGCGCCACCCCGTGCGCCGGGCCGGCCCGCCGCGGACCCGGCGTCCGGTGCTCAGCCGTCCGAGCCTCGGTCTCGCAGGACCAGGGACGCGCACAATCCCGCGAAGAAGAAGAGGAGGGGCTGATCAGGGACGCGGACGTGGCAGGGCCGGCCCGGCGAGGAGCCGTGTGACCACGGCCGAGAGATCAGGCGTTGGGTCGCTTGCCGTGGTTGGCCTTCTTCTTCTTGCGTCCGCGTCGCTTGCTGCCTCGCTTGGACATGGCGTGTCTCCCCAATAATTCAGGACTTTTCCGGGCCGTCGTCAGTTTAGAACCGGCTCGTGGGGTCCGCATCAGCGGAGCCGGCGCCGGTGTTCTCCGCCCGTCCTCAGACCGTCCTCAGACCGCCCTCAGACCGTCCTCACCGCCCGTCGGCCGGGGCGACGGCTCGGGCCTCGGGTCCCATGCGGCGGTGGTGCGTACGTAGCCGTAGATCACCGAGGCCATCGCCAGTACGAGCAGGGGGCCGTAGAGGCGCGGGTGCCCGGCCATCTCCAGCGGCAGGAAGCGGTACGAGAGCAGGAGGGCGGTGAAGACCGCCGCCCCGTGGGCGACCAGCCGGGTTCCCGAGCGGTCCCAGCCGCGGTCGTACGAGCGCAGGGCCGCCTCGACGGTCAGCACGAACACCACCCCGGCGATGAGGTCCACGCCGTAGTGGTAGCCGAAGCCCAGGGTCGCGGTGAGGGTGGCGACCAGCCAGAACGTTCCTGCGTACCGCAGGAGGCGGGGGCCCTTGCGGGTGTGGATGAAGATGGCCACGGCCCACGCCGTGTGCAGGCTGGGCATGCAGTTGCGCGGGGTGATCCCGTCGAAGGGCATGGGGTGCGGGGTGCCGACCGGCGGCAGCGTCCGAGGCCACAGGTCGGCCACCGCCCACTGCGCGCTGGACGGGATGTCCGGCGCCCAGAGGCTGACCTGCGCCCAGTAGTCGGTGCCGGTGCCGTAGGCGAAGAGCGGTCCGACCACCGGGAAGATCATGTAGAAGGCCGGTCCCAGGAGGCCGATCACCAGGAAGGTGCGCACCAGGTGATGGGCCGGGAAGCGGCGCTCGGCCGCCACCCCGCGCAGTTGGTACAGCGCGACGACGACCGCGGCCACCGCGAGCTGGCCGTAGACGATGTCGAGGAAGTTGAAGCCGACGGAGCCGGTGGCCGCGACCGCCCGCCCCACCAGCCAGGACGGTTCGCCCAGCGCGTGGTCGGCCGTGGCCACGTACTGGTCGAGCACGGTCGGGCGGGTCTTCGAGGTGATGAGCAGCCAGGTGTCCCCGGTCTTGCGGCCGGCCACCAGCAGCAGGCCCAGCCCGGCGCCCTTCAGCAGCAGGACGCGTTCCTCGCCGGTGCGGCGGGTGACCGCGACGGCCGCGCAGCCGAGGATCACCCACAGCGCGCCGTTGCCGAAGGGGTGGCCGCCGGTCGTCTCCACGTCCGCCGCCCACCGGACCAGCGTGAAGACGAGGTCGAGACCGATCGCCGCGCCCGCCGCGAGGAACCGCTGCCGCCAGGTGAGGACCACCATCGTCAGCGCCAGGGCGGCGTACAGCAGGCCGCCCGACTTGGGGGCGCCCAGCAGCTCCCGCGCCTGGCCGGCGATCGGCCCCGGCAGGCCGTGGCGGCGCGCGGTGAACTCCAGCGCGATCAGGAATCCGACGGCCGCGACACCCGCGGCGGCCCAGAGTCCCGCCCGGGGCGGCGGGCTCGCGGAGAACACGGATCTTCGGCTTGTCGGCGGGGCGTCCCGCGGCGGTATGGGTATCAACGTGTGACTACTTTGTTAGATATTGACCATTTAGGGCGGGGTTCAGCTCGTCACTTGCGACCGGAACTGCTCATTCCTCGCAAAGAGCTGCCCACAGAAGTAAGACGCACGATCACGGCCGGGGTTGCGGCGGGACCGCCACCGTCCTGCCGAGCCACCCCCCGGCCGGCGCCCGGTGAAAGTAAGCATGGGGATCTGTGCAGGTCAAGAGGTATGCGGGCAGGGGGAAGGCCCGAGTCGTGGGACCCGGGCCTCCCTGTGTCCTGCTGACTGCCGCCTGTCGTGGTCGGGTGGCGCCCGTCTGATCCGGGCGCCGGTGGGTCACCAGATCAGGGCGTCCTCCATGGTCGCCTGCCAGTACGAGACGCCGATCGAGTCGTCCACGTACACGCCCTTCGCCGGGAGCGCCGGGCGGGCGGTGCCCGCGCCGTCGTTGAAGAAGACCTGGAGGGACGTGGCGGTGTAGCCGTGGGAACCGCTGCCGTCCGCGGCCGAGAGCAGGACGCTCGCGTAGCCGGACTCGCCGGGGGCCAGCGTGACCACCGCCTGCGGCTTGGACTCCTCGAAGGCCGGCGGTACGGACTGGGCCTCGCCGAAGCGGACCGCCGGGTAGCCGACGAGGTCGCAATTCTTCGTGCCGGTGTTGGTGACGGTCAGGAGCAGGTGGTTCAGGGGGCGGGTGACCTCCGCGGCGGTCACCCGGGTGGAGGTGCCGGTGCAGGGCGTCGAGGCGGACGCCGAGTCCTTGGAGCCCGTGGCGCCGGTCGAACCAGCGGAGCCCGTGGAGCCCGTGGTGCCGGTGGTGCCCGTGGAGCCCTTCCTGCCGTTCGCGCCGGCCGCGGCCTCTCCCGAACCCCCGGAGGCCCAGCCCGCCTGGCCCGCCTCGCCCGACCCCGAGGCTCCCCCGCTCGCCTGGGGCGAGGACTCGGGCGCCGACGGGAACGCGGAGCCGGCCGAGGCGGCCCCCTCGTCGTGGAGGCCCTCTCCCTCACCGCACGCCGTCAGCGTCAGCGCGGCGGCGGCGAGCGCCGCGGCGGCGAACAGGCGGGTGCGGTGGGTGCGGTGGATGCGGTGGGTGCGGTGGGTGCGAGTGAACATGTGATCCCCCTTGGGTGGTGCACGTGGTGGTCATGGCCGCTCGCCCGGTGGCCGGGAGCGGCGTGCTTGGATGTCCCCAAGCTTGTGCGGCGTTCCGTCCCGGGCACCACGGCTGACGGGGCATCCGGGACGCTGGAACGCCTTCGATGGCCCTGACCTGGGGGAATGACCTCCCCCTGGGATGGGGTCCCGGGACGCGGGAAGGGAACGGAACAGTGGCGGGGGACGAATTCTCCGAGTTGTTGGGCCACTTGAAGGAGCGGTCCGGGCTCAGTTACGGGGTACTCGGGAAGCGACTGCACACGAGTACGTCCACGCTGCACCGGTACGTCAACGGGGAGGCGTTACCGACGGACTACGCGCCCGTGGAACGGTTCGCGCGGGTGTGCAAGGCCACGCCCGCGGAACTGGTCGAACTGCACCGGCGATGGGTGCTCGCGGATGCCCGGCGCGGGCAGAGGGCCGGCGGGGCCGGCAAGGAGAAACCGCGGACCCGGGAGGCGGCCGAACCGGCAGCGCCGGACATGGTGGTCGAGGCCGGGCCCGGGGGTGAGCCGCGGCCCTCGGCGAAGCGCCCCGTGGCCCGGCGGCGTACCGCCGTCCTCGCCGGGGCCGCCGCCCTCGTGTCGGTCGCGCTCGCCGCGGGTCTCGTCCTCGGCCGGGACGCGGACGACCCGGACGGACAGCGGTCGGTGGGAGCCGTCTCCCGCTCCGCCGACGCCACCGCCGAAGGCTCCGGCGCCTCCGGGCCGGCCGACGCGAAGGACCGGTCGGCCTCGCCGTCCGCCTCGCTCGGCGGCAGCGCGGCGCCGTCCGTCTCCGCCTCCGCGACCGGGGCGGGCGGGGCGGCCGGGGCGGACCGGAACGGCGGGGCCGTGGACGGGGCCACCGCGCCCGCCGTCGCCGTCAACCCGTACAAGTGGGAAGGGCCGTGCAGCCAGCACTACCTGGTCGACCGGAAGCCCGAGCGGGTGTCCCCGCCGCCGAGTGAGCCGGACGCGCGCGGGTGGGTCACCGCGCTGGGCGGGGTCGCCGGCGGGCAGCAGTTGCTCGCGCTGACCGTGCAGGGCACCGGCGGCGCCACCGTCGTCCTGGAAGAACTGCACGTGCGGGTGGTGGAGAAGAGCGCGCCCCTCGCCTGGAACGACTACGTGATGGGCGTCGGGTGCGGAGGCGGCGTGGAGACGACGGCCTTCGAGGTGGACCTCGACGCCGGGCGGCCCGCGCTCTCCCCCAGGGCGGGCCAGCGCGACTTCCCGTACAAGGTGAGCGAGTCCGATCCGGAGGTCTTCTACGTCTTCGCCGACGCGCGGGCGCACCACGTGAGCTGGTACCTGGAGCTGACCTGGTCCAGCGGCGACCGGCGGGGCACGGTGCGCGTCGACGACAACGGCTCGCCCTTCCGGACGAGCGGCAACGTGGGCCGGCCCGCGTACACCTACCCGCTCGGCTCCTCCGAGTGGGGGCGGGACGAGGTGTACCCCGACGTCGCCGGCTGAGCGCGGTCGGGCGCGCGGGCGGGGCCCGTCAGTTCAGGCCGCGGGATTCCAGGGCGGTGCGCAGGCTGCGGAGGGCGTAGTAGACGCGGGACTTGACCGTGCCCTGGGGGACGCCGAGGGCGTCGGCCGCCTGTTGGGTGGTGTGGTCGGCGAAGAACGTGGCGTGCAGGACCTCGCGGTGGGCCGGCGTCAGCTCCTCCAGGGCGTCGTGGACCACCATGGAGGACAGCATCCGTTCGATCTCGTCGGCCTCCGCGCCGAGTTCGGTCAGCCAGGTGGCGCCGCCGACCTCCGGCGGGCGGGCACTGCGCGTGCGGTGCGCGTCGATCACCAGGTTGCGCGCGACGCGGAACATCCAGGGCCGGACGGCCATCCCCTCGTCGTCCGCGAGGTTCTGCTTGTTCCAGCAGCGCAGCAGCGTCTCCTGGATGACGTCCTCCGTGCGGTGCGTGTCCCCGCCCAGCAGGCGCAGCACGTACGCGTAGAGCGCCGGGCCGTGTTCCAGGTAGAGGTCCCGCAGTGCCCGTTCCTCGGGGGAGACCGCGCTCGCCGATCCTATGACCGTCACGTTCATGGTGTGCTCCTGCTCCTCGGGGTGGCCGGCGGCGGCCCGGTGAGGGCAGGCCGTCGGCTTCCGGCGGAACGGAGTGTTCCGACGCAGGTTCCACGTTCGTTTGACGCTTGGTGTACGGATCGATGGACGTGCTGGTCAGACGTACGCCTCCAGGGCCTCGACATGGCCGCGGACCCGTTCCGCCAGGGCCACCTGCTCGGGCGAGAGGCGTCCGCGCGCGTCCAGCCGCCCCCACATGTGGAGCAGTTCCCGGCCGTGGATCACCACGGCCCGGTCGTCGTCCAGGTGCTGCCAGGCCGCCGCCGCCCGCGCCACCTCCTCCGGTGCGCGCCGGTCACCCGCCCCGCACCGGATGCGGGCCACGCCCAGGGCCAGGACGGTCGCCTCGCGGGGGTCGCCGCGCAGGTGGGCGAGGTACGCCGCCACGGAGCGGGCCTCCAGCGCGTTCGGGTGCGCGGCGCCCACCTGGGCGGTCATGGTCTCGCGCAGCTCGGTCGCGTCGTCGAACGCCTCGTCCAGCCGGCCGGCGGAGGCCAGCACGTTGATCCTGGCGATGCGTTCGGCCAGTTCGGGGGCGAGGTCCACCGCGACCACCGGGGCGGAGAGTTCGTCGATGACGTCCCTGCTCGTTCGCGGTTCGTCGGGGGCGCCTTCGGGCTCGGGTGTGTCTTCCGGCTCCGGTGCGTCTTCGGGGCGCGGCTCGGGGCGCGGATCGGGGTGCTCGGGGGCCGGGTTCGGGGGTGGGGTGCGGGCTGCCGCCGTGGCGCGGGCGCGGGCCACCGCCGTGGCGATGGCGGAGGCGGGGGCCTCGGGTTCCGGGGCGGTCGGTTCCTCCGGGGCCGCCGCTTCCTCCGGGGTCTCCTCCGGGACCAGGACGCGGCTGGAGCCGTCGGGGGCGACCTCCAGGACGAAGTGGGTCTCGCCCGGCCCGTCGGTCACCGTCGCCTCCACGGAGGTGCCGTACCGCTCCGCGTGCCGTTGCAGGCGGTCCAGTACGGCCTCGTGCACCGACGCGTCCGGTGCGGGGGCGAGGGGGTCTCCGTCGATGTAGGCGAGCCCATCGTCGGACATGTACACATCGAAGCGGGTCATGGCTGTCCTTCTCCTGCGGCGGTGGCCGTGTCGGCGGGCTCGGGACCGGCGGTCTCGTCGGGGCTGGGCGTGACGCCCGGGGTGGCGCCGTCGGGCGGGGCGGCGATGCCCGCGTACTTGGCGAACTGGGCGCGGACGGTGGCCAGATAGCCCTGGGCGTCGTCGGTCTGCGGGACGCCCTTGGCCTCGACGACGGTGTCCATGCCGACCTTGTAGGCGGCCAGGGTGATGTCCAGGACCGACCCCTCGACCTTCTCGGCGTCGATCGCGCTCTTCGCCTGCTCGGCCAGCGCGCACATGTAGCGGCCCAGCGCCATGATCGAGTCCGCGGTGTCCAGGGCGTCGACCTTGTCGTTGTCGTCGTCGTCCTCGCCGTACTCCGCGAAGACGTCGGGCGGCAACTGTGCGACGCCCTGCTCGCCGTGGGGGCCCTTCATCCCGGCGTTGAAGCCGGAGGCGGACTCCAACTGCGAGGCGATGACGATCGGGCCGATCTCCGCGCACAGGTCTCCGGCCTTCTTGACGCTGTCCACCAGGTCGTCCGGGACGGTGTTCTCGTCCAGGTCCTGCTTGCCGTCGCCGTGGAAGACCTCCTCGATCTCGTAGCCGAGGTCCTCGTTGGCGGCGTCGCTGCCCCCGCCGCCGCCGAACAGCAGGATCAGCGCGATCAACGGAGCGAGCAGTACGCCGAATCCGCCGATGACGATGACGATCGCGGCGCCGCCCACCAGGACCACCGGCGACATCAGGCAGCCGCAGCCGACGCCCGCCGCGGCCACGTTGCGGACGGTGTTCGCGCCGCTGCCTTCCGATTCCGCGCTCATCGGGCGCCGCCTTCTTCCCTTCGCCTTGAACCGCCGTGCCGGTCGGCCCGTTGTGCTGTCCGACGGGCTCGGGAGATCAAACGGGGCCCGGGGCAAAGAAGTTCAAACCGGTGGAAACCAGATGAGCCAGAGCAGCGGAACCACGAGCCATGAGGGGGGCGGGGAGCGCATGGGGACTCCTTCGGCACCGTCGTCGGACCTGCGGGGGTGGGTACGGGGGCCGAAGCCCGCCCGCCCGGGGGCCGGTACGGACGCGGCCGAGCCGGAGGGGCGCAAGGCCGCCGCGGTCCCCGCGGAGACGGTCCCCGCGGAGGCGGTCCCCTCGGAAACCGCCTCCACGAGGACGCGGCCGGCCCGGCAGGCTCCGCCGCCGGCCCGGCCTCAACCCGCCGCTCGTCCCGCCCGGAAGGCGGCACTGCCGGTCACCGCCAGGACCCCGGCCACCGCCAAAGCCCCCGCCACCCCGAAAGCCCCGGCCCCACGCGCGACCCCGGCCACGCCCAGGAAGCCGGCCCCGGACAGGACCCCCCGCACCACCCCGCCCCCGCGCCGCCCCGCCCCCGGCCGCCCCGCCCGGACCGACACGCCCCCCTGGGCCGACGACGACGCGCCCCGCTCGACCCGGGCGAAGTCGCCGGAGGACATCGGGTGGGTCAAGGCACACGGCGGGGCCGGCGCGACCTCGTTGTGCGAGGTCCTCGGCGGCGTCGACGTGGGCGCCCGCTGGCCCGAGCCCGCGAAGGGCGAGCCCCGCCGGATCGTCATCGTCGGCCGGACCAGCGCGCGCGGCATCCGCTCCGTCTCCCGGGCGCTGGGCGCGCTGCGCGAGGGCAAGGCGCCCCAGGGCCTCGACCTGGTCGCCGTCGTCCTGGTCGCCGACGCCCCGGCCCGGCTGCCGCTCGGCCTGTTGCGCCGTATCCGGGTCATCCGTTCCGTCGTCCACGTCCACCGGGTGCCGTGGATACCGGCCTGGCGTGTGGGCGGCCGGCCGCGCTCGACACCCCGGAACCTCACCAAGCTCGCCCGGTTGGTGGGCGCCGACATCCGCCCCGGGGGAGCCGCCTCATGAACCCACTGCTGTTCCCGGGCCACCTGGCGGCCGGCTTCGACCCGACCGTCGGCGGCGGCGCGATGACCATCCTCCGGCTCCTCGCCTGGTGCGCCTCGGCGGCCGGGGTGGCCGGGCTGATCATCGTCGGCATCAACATGTCGATCCAGTTGCGCCGCGGCGAACCGGGCGAGGGCGGCTCGCACTTCCGCGGGGTCTTCTACATCGTCCTCGCCTCCCTGGTCGCCACCTGCGCCGCGCCCCTCGTCGAGTTCCTCGGCGACCTGTCGCTCCACTGACCCCGGGCGACGGTCCCGACCCCGCACCGCCCGTCCCACCGCTCACCACCTGCCCCGCCCGCCCACCGGGCCGGGCACCCGACTCTCGGAGAACCCCATGTCCTCCTCACTCCTTCTCAAGGCATCGGTCTTCCTCGCCTCCGACGTGCCCAACCCCACCCGGAAGGCGCCGGGGGACCTGACGGAGAAGGTCAACACCGTGCTCGGCATAGCCGCCTGGGCCGGTACCGCCGCCGGGGTGGCCGGGGTGCTGATCACCGGCACGATGATGTCCATCTCCCTGAAGCGGGGCGAGAGTTCGGAGCACATGAGCCGGCTCGGCATGGTGCTCGGGGGCTGTGTCCTGGTGGCCACCGCGGGCCCGCTGATCTCGTTCGTCTTCAACTGACCGGCGGTCGTCCGAGATGCTCACACGCAGGCAGCGGCGGCCCGAGGAGGCCGGACCGTACTGGCGCCAGCGCGGCTGGCAACTGTCGGCCGGCTTCCTCGCCGCCGCGGTGCTCCTCGGCGGGGTCGTCGCGCTGACCTCCGGCGGCGACGGTTCCGGCCGGTCGGCGGCGGGCCCGGTGCCGGTCGCCGCACACGGGCGCCCCGGCGACTGCCGTACCGACGACAGCGCCGGCGACGCCCTGCCCGAGGCCGCGCCCGAGGACGTCGCCTGGCGCATGATCGGCGCCGTGCGCGTGCCCGTCTCCCCGACGGCCGGACCGGTGCGGACCGGCTCCACGCCCTGGTGGTGCTTCGCCCACACCGCCGACGGTGCCGTGATGGCCGCCCACGTCATCACCTCCCAGATGGGCATGGCCGACTGGGAGTCCGTGGCGGAGCGGCAACTGGTGCCGGGGCAGCCGCGCGAGATGTTCGTCTTCAAGCGCCGGACCATCGAGGACGCCCCGTCGCAGACCGCGGACCGGGCCTCCGTCGCCACGTACACCGGCTTCTCCGTCGGCTCGTACGCCGAGGACGCGGCCAGCGTGAACCTGCTGATGCGCAGCGGCGACGGCTTCACCGGCACCACTGTCAACCTGCGCTGGCAGGAGGGGGACTGGAAGGTCCTGCCGTACGGCAACGGCAGCCTCTACTCCACCGTGCGCGCGGTGCAGAACACCACCGGCTACCTGCTGTGGGGGTCCTGACATGGCGTCGTGCAGCAGTACCGGGGTGCCCGTCCTGGACGCCCTGGTGGGGTTCTTCAAGTTCCTGGGCAACCCCATCGGCACCATCATGGAGGCGGTCGCCGACTTCGTCCTGGGCGCCGCGATCGAGGTGTTCGGGTCGCTGGTGACCTCCATCCCGACGCTGACATGGAGTGAGAGCCAAGGCGGGGGCGAAGGGGGCAACCCCGCCTCCACGATCAACCAGGCCTCCCAGTGGATCGTCGTCTACCTGGCGGTCGGCTCCCTCCTCTTCGCCGCCGCCCGGATGGCGCTCGAACGGCGCGGGGACGCGGGCCGGACCGCCCTGAAGGGCATCCTGCGGGTCGTCTTCGTCTCGGCGGCGGCCACCACGGTCCTGACGGCGGCGGCCGGGGTGTCGGACCGGTACGCGCAGTACCTCTTCGACGAGGGGGCGAAGCGGCAACTGGAGCACATCGGGCGCTGCACCACGGGCGACACCCTCCAGTCGTTCCTGCTGCTGGTGCTCGCCTTCCTGCTGCTCATCGCCGGCATCATCCAGACGATCCTGCTCTACATCCGGCTCGGCATCATGATCCTGCTGCTGGGCACCCTGCCGATCGCCGCCGCCGCGTCCATGACGGACTGGGGCGCCGGCTGGTGGCGCAAGCACATCGGCTGGATGATCGCCTGGCTGTTGTACAAACCGGCCGCGGCCCTGGTGATGTACGCGGGCTCGGTGCTGGTCAGTTCGGACAACGGCGAGGTCAGCATCCACGAACGCATCGCGGGCATCGGCATCATGCTGCTCTCCGCGGTCTCGCTGCCCGCGCTGCTGCGGCTCGTCATGCCGGCCACGGCCGCGCTCGGCGGGGCCGCGGCCACGAACGGCGCCATGTCGGCGGCGGGCGGCGCCCTCGCCTCCGGGGCCCGTTCGGTCGCGGGCGGCTCCGGCAGCGGCGGCCGGGCCGGGCAGTCCGGGCCGGCCGGTGCCTCCCGGGCGGGCTCGGGCGGCGCCGCCGGCGCGTCCGGGGCGTCGGGGGCGTCGGGCCTCTCCGGCGGGGCCGGTGGGACCGGCAAGGGCGGTCCCAGCGGTGCCGTCGGCGGGAGGGGGGCCGGCGCGGGCGGCGGAGGCTCCGGACCCGGCGGGGCGGCGGCCTCCGGGGCCGCGGGCCGGGCCGCCGCCGCGGCCGGACCGGCCGGGGCGATCGCCGGAGCGGCGATCACCGCGGCCCAGGTGGTGACCAGTACCGCCGCGGGCGCGGTGGACGACGCCGACGGCGACCGGGGGCACAACCACTGACCACCGGGCCGGCGGCGCCCCCCGCCACCGGCCCCTTCCCCCCGAACGGCCGCCGGGCTCCCGCACCCCCCAAGGGAGCCCGGCGGTCCCGTCCCCCCGTCCCCCCCTTCGTACGGCCGCCGTCCTCCCTCACTCCCCGAAAGGAGTCCAGACCCCCATGAGCGCAGAAGCCGCCTCCCACCCGACCTACGGAAACTGGCGCCGCCCACGGCGTCCGGGGCTCGGGCCGCTCGGGCTCGTCGGCACCTTCGGTGTCTTCGGCGGGCTCGTCATCACCCTCCTCGCCTCGCTGATCTCGCTGTACGCCGCGCTGGTCGTGCTCGTGCCGGCCGTCGTCCTCCTGGTGCCGCTCGCCATCCGCACCCAGGACGGCCGCAACGTCTACCAGTTGACGACGTTGCGGATCGGCTGGTGGCAGCGGAAGTCCAAGGGCGCCCACCTCTACGTCTCCGGGCCGCTGTCGCCCCGGCCGGGCGGCCGGTTCCGTCCGCCGGGCCTGCTGAACAAGGTCACCGCGACCGAGGGCCGCGACGCCTACGACCGGCCGTTCGGCGTGCTGCACCACCCGGCGCGCAACCTGTACACGATCGTCCTGGGCTGCGATCCCGACGGCGGTTCCCTCGTCGACCCGGACCAGGTGGACGTGTGGGTGGCTCTGTGGGGCGAGTGGCTGGCCCGGCTGGCCCACGAACCCGGCCTGCGCGGCGCCTCCGTCGTCGTGGAGACCGCCCCCGATCCGGGCACCCGGCTCGCCCACGAGGTGCTGCCCCGCATCCACGCCGACGCGCCCGAGGCGGCCCGCGCCGTGATGGAGGAGGTCGTCGAGCGCTACCCGACCGCCTCCTCCGAGATGCACACGTACATCACGCTGACCTACGGCGTCCCGGCCGCCCAGCGGCGCCAACGGGACGACGTCGTCACCGACCTGGCCATCCGCATCCCCGGCCTGCTCAGCGGGCTCGTCGCGGCCGGCGGCGGGGCCGCGTACGCGCTGTCGGCGGAGCGGATCGCCGAGGTGGTCCGGGTCGCCTACGACCCGGCCGTCGCCGCCGACGTCCTCGACGCCCGCGCGCAGCACGGCGGTACGGGCCTGGAGTGGGAGGACGCCGGTCCGGCCGCGGCCGTCGAGACGGTGGGCAGCTACCAGCACGACTCGGGCGTCTCCCGGACCTGGCTGATGACGCTGGCCCCGCGCGGCACCGTCCGCTCCTCGGTGCTGCGCGGCATGCTGGAGGCCGCCCCCGGCACCCGACGCAAGCGGGTCGCGCTGGTCTACCGGCCCATCGACCCGGCCACCTCGGCCCGGATCGTGGAGGCCGACCGGCGCAGCGCCCAGTTCATGGCGACCTCCGGGCGCGGCATGGTGCAGGCCCGTGCCGCCTCGGAGATGCGCGCGGCGGAGCAGACGGCGGCCGAGGAGGCGTCGGGCGCCGGTCTCGTCGAGTTCTCGCTGATGCTGACCGTCACCGTCGACGACATCGCCGAACTCGCCGACGCCAACGTGTCGGTGCGCAACCTGACGGCGGCCTCCCGGGTACTGATGCGCCCCGCCGACCGGATGCAGGCCGCCGCGTTCACCTGCACCCTGCCCGCCGGAATCCTCCCCTGGGAGCAGACCCTCATCCCGCACGAACTCCAGGAGGCGCTGTGAGCCGCCGCGGCGAGGAACGCAGGGCGGAGCGCGCCGACCGGCTCGCCGAGGAACGGGCCCTGGCCGCGCTCACGGCCGGCGAGGCCCCGTACGACCCGTCCTGGAAGCGGGTGCCGGAGCGCCCCGGGAAGACCGGCCGCAAGGCGGAGTCCGGCACGGGGGACGGGCGGAAGGCGGCGCCGCGCGCCCGGCGGCCGTACGTGCCGCCGCGCGGCTGGTACGGGGTCGGCGGCGGGCGCGTCGGCTACCTGGACCCGCCCACCATGTGGCGGGCGACCACCGTGCAGGCGTGCGGGATGTGGCCGTTCACGGCCGGGTCCGGTTCGCCGATGACCGGGGTGCCGCTGGGCCAGCACCTGTACACCGGGGCCACGGTCTGCGGGGACCCGCTGAACTGGTTCACCCGTGCCCGCTACATCTCCAACCCGTCGCTGTTCATGCTGGGGATGCCGGGTCTGGGCAAGTCGACGCTGGTCAACCGGATGCTGATCGGACTGGCCGCGACCGGTGTCGTGCCGCTGGTCCTCGGCGACCTCAAACCGGACTACGCCGACACCGTACGGGCGCTGGGCGGCCAGGTGATCTCCATCGGGCGGGGCCGGGGCGGCATCAACGTGCTCGACCCGGGCGCCATGGGCGCGGCGGCGGACCAGATCGGCGGCGAGGCGGGCGAGGTGCTGAAGGCCGAGACGCACGGCCGGGTGCTGAACATGGTGGCCGCCCTCGTCACCATCGTGCGCGGGCGGCCAATGGACGACCACGAGCAGTCCGTGCTGTCGGCCGTCCTGCACCACCTGCGCGAGCGCACCCCGTCCGGGCGGGCGCCGCTCCTGCCCGATCTGCTGCGGGTGCTCACCGAGGGGCCCGACCGGGTGCGCGCGGTCACCCTCGACCGCGGCTCCGACACCCGGTACCGGGACGCGGTGGACCCGCTGCACCGTTCGCTGCTGGGCATCCTCGACGGGCCCCTCGGCGACACCTTCGCCTCCCCCACGTCGACCAGGATCGACCCGCACGCGCCCGCCGTGTGCATCGACATCTCCGGCATCGGTGAGGCGGACACGCAGCTCACCGCGGCGGCGATGCTGGCCGCCTGGTCCGACGGGCTCGGCACGGTGGCCGCCTCGCACGCGCTGGCGGACGCGGGACTGATGCCCCGGCGCTGGTTCTTCACCGTCCTCGACGAGCTGTGGCGTCCGCTGCGCGCGGCCTCCGGCATCGTCGACCGCATCGACGCGCTCACCCGGCTCAACCGGTCCCTGGGCCTCGGTGACGCGAAGATCACCCACACCCTGAAGGACGCCGAGGCGCTGGGCACCGACTCCGACCGGGCCAAGGCCCGCGGTTTCGTCGAGCGGGCCGGGATGGTGGTCTGCGCCGGGCTGCCGAAGACCGAGATGGAGGAGCTGGGCAAGGTGGTGGGCCTGTCCCGGCGCGAGATCGACCTCGTCTCGTCGTGGTCGTCGCCGCCGGGCTGGGGCGTCGCCGGCGAGCACGAGGAGCCGCCCGGCCGGGGGCGTTTCCTCATCAAGGTCGGCGGGCGGCCCGGTATCCCCATCAAGGTCGCCATCACCGACGCGGAGCGCCGCCTGCACGACACCAACACCCGCTGGACGCCGAACGAGGAGCCCGTCGAGCAGGCGGTCCGGCGGGTCACCGAGCGGGTGCGGCGGGCCGCCGAGGCGGGCACGCCGCCGGTCCCCGCCGACGGCCGTCCGGGCCCCGGCGGCCCCGGCGTTCCCGGCGTTCCCGGCGACCCCGCGGGGCTCGGCGGGGCGGGCGGGCCGGGGAGGTGGACGGCGTGAGCGGGCGCGGTCCCGGCGGCGGCGACCACCACCCCCTGCTCTCCTGGGCCATCGTGGGCATCGCCGCCGCCGTCCTCGTCGTCTTCACCCTCGCCTGGGCCGGCGGCACCCTCGGCGCCTGGGTCGCCGGACACGGCTGGGACGCCCCGCCGTTCGCCCTGTCCACCCTCGGCGACCTGGTCTCCTCGGGGGCCTCGGGCCCGTGGCCGGGCGTGCCGGCGGCGGCCGTGTACGGGGGGATGCTGGCCCTCCTCGCCCTGCCGGCGCTGCCCGGCGCCCTCACCGTACGGGTCCTGCTGGAGCGGGCCGGCCGGCAGAAGGGCCTCGCCGGACGCGGCGACCTGGCCGCGATGTGCCCCAAGGGGATCGCGGCCCGCGCCCGCGAACTGCGCCCCTCACTCGAAGGACGCGACCGGCTGCACGCCGACGAGACCGGCAACCTCCTCGGCGACCTCATGCCCAACGGGCCCGAGCTGCGCAGCAGTCACGAGGACGTGGAGCTGGACCTGATGGCGCCCCGGGCCGGCAAGTCCACCGGGATCGCCGTGCCCCGGGTGCTGCGCGCCCAGGGCGCGGTGCTGCTCACCTCCAACAAGTCCGACGTGTACGCGGTGACCCGCGCCGAGCGGGAGAAGGCCGGCACGGTGTGGACGTTCGACCCGCAGGGCATCGCCCACTCCCCGCGCGCCATGTGGTGGAACCTGCTCGGCGAGTGCCACACCACCGAGGGCGCCCGGCGGCTCGCGGGCCACTTCGTGGCCTCCGTCAACGACGACAGCGCGAAGAAGGACTTCTGGATCTCCGCCGCGCAGAACACCCTCACCGCCCTGTTCCTGGCCGCCGCCCGCGGCGGCGCCCCGGTGCGGGAGTTGCTGGGCTGGCTCGCCGACCCGGCCGACCGCACCCCGGTCGACCTGCTGCGCGACGCCGGACTCGTGGCCATGGCCGAGCAGTTGCAGGGCACCGTGCGCGGTGCGGTGGAGACCCGCGACGGCATCTACGAGACGGCCCGGCAGACCGTCTCCTGCCTCCTCGACCCGGAGATCCTCGCCTGGGTGACGCCCGACCCCCGGCTGCCCGAGTTCCGCCCGGAACGGCACGTGCTCGGCCACGACACGCTCTACCTGCTGTCCAAGGACGGCGGCGGCTCGGCGGCCGGGGTCATCGCGGGACTCGCCGACGCGACGATGCGGGCGGGGGTGGTCGCCGCCGAGCGGATGGGCGGCCGGCTCGACCCGCCGCTGACCGCGGTCCTCGACGAGGCGGCCAACGTGTGCCGCATCTCCGATCTGCCCGACCTGTACTCGCACTTCGGCTCCCGGGGCATCAACGTCGTGACCCTGCTCCAGAGTTACCGGCAGGGGGCGCGGGTGTGGGGCGAGATCGGGATGGACGCGCTGTGGAGCGCGGCCACCGTCAAACTCCTCGGCGCGGGCCTGGACGACGCCGACTTCGTGCAGAAGATCTCCACTCTGGTCGGCCAGTACGACGTGCGCACGCCGACGGTCTCGCGCGGCAAGGAGGGCACGTCCCGCTCGTACTCCTACCGGCAGGAGTCCGTGCTGCCGCCCGACCGCATCCGCGCCCTGCCCAAGGGCACCGCGCTGCTGCTGGCCACGGGCGTGCGGCCGGCGCTGATCCGGCTGCGCCCCTGGTACAAGGAGCCGGGCGCGGGCGCCATCTCGGCGGCGGCGAAGGCGGAGACCGCGGCCATCACGGAGCGGGCCGCGGCGCGGCTTCCGGGCGGTCTGGGCCTGGAGCAGGCCGGCCGGGACGCCGCGCCCGCGTGAGCGCGCGCAGCAGCCACTCGGCGGGTCCGTACCGGACGTGGGGCGCGAGGCGGGCGCTCACGGCGAGCTGGGCCGCGTACAGCGCGAGGCAGCCGAGCAGGAGGGCGGCGCTGCCGACCCGGCCGTACCGGGCGAGTCCGGGGCCGGTGAAGACCCAGGCGAGGACCAGCGACTGGGTGAGGTAGTGGGTGAGCGACAGGCGCCCGGCGGCGGCCAGGACCCGGCCCGCCGCCGGGCCCACCGCGTCCAGCAGCAGGAGCAGCCCGCAGGCGTACGCGGCGGCGAGGGCCGGCCCGGTGAGCACCGACACGGCCCGCCCGGCCAGGAACCACCGGCCGTCCAGCGGTCCGGCGGTGCAGCACGCGGAGAACGCCCCGCCGGCCAGGCCGACCGGCAGCCACCGCACGACGACCCGCCGCTGCCACTGCCGGTCCCGGCCGCGCCGCTCGGCCAGGGACCACTTCGCGGCGGCGAGCCCCGCCAGGAACCCGGCCAGCTTGTGCGGCGCGTACAGCAGGGCCGTGGCGAACGCCGCCGCCGGCCCCGGCGGGCCCCCGGCCGGAGCAGGCGTGGGGGCGGTGGCCGGGTCGGTGAGGGCGACGGTGAGCAGCCCGTAGGCGAGCAGCAGCGCCGCGAGCCCGGCGAGGAGCCCGGCCGCCAGGCGCAGCGCGGCCCGCGGGGAGAGCCCGCGCAGCCCGTACAGCACCAGCGCCAGCACGGCGTACGTGGTGAGGATGTCCCCGGGGTACAGCAGCACCGCGTGGACGAGCCCGATGCCGAACAGGCCGAGGACGCGCCGCAGATGACGCGGGGCGAAGGGGACGCCCGCCTGCCGGGCGGAGCGCCGCTGGAGGGCGAAGCCGTAGCCGAACAGGAAGGAGAAGAGGAACGAGAACTTGCCGGCGACCAGCGCCGTCAGCAGCCAGGCCACGACCCGGTCCGCGAGCGGCGCCCCGGGGCCGCCGCCGGTGAGCGGGTACGGGCCCGCCATCAGCTCCGCGTTGACCAGCAGGATGCCGAAGAGGGCGAAACCGCGCAGGACATCCGGTTCCCGCAGCCGCCGGACGCCGCGCTCCGGCAGCGCGCCCGCGCTCACCACGCCACCAGGACCCCGGCGGCGAACGACGGCGCCGCGCCGAGGAACCAGCCGAACGACCACGCCGGCAGATGGCCGGGGCGCCACAGCCGGGACACGGTGGGCCGCTCACGCCGGCAGAGAACCGGCACGCTCCCGCCGGCCGGGGGCAGCCCGTACAGCGGCCCGAACCGGCCCGGATCGAGGGCCCGTTCACGGCGTCGGTGGTCCCGGACGCGGGCCGGCCCGCCAGGGTGCGGGTCGGCCGGCGCGCAGTGGGTGCCGACGCCCGTGACCCGCACCCCCCGTACCCGCGGGCCGAGCGGGGTCAGCGCCGCCCCGACCGCCGCCGGCAGGCAGCCGGTGCCGAGACCGAGGCACGGCGCGAGCAGCACCACCTCACTGGACATACCGCTCCTTCGCCGGCCGGCGGAGACCCGCGGCGCCGGGTGCCGGCCGCCTCCACCGCCACAACGGGGGCCGCCCCGGGCCCGGTTCATCCCCACCCCTCTTGAACCGCGCGTGTCACGGCCCCCGTTGTGTGGATGCCCCGCCCCCACAGCCCCTGTGGGCACACGAACCCCCTGCGGGGCACACGAGAGGAGCCCCGGCCCCGATGACACGGACCCCGCGCGCACCCGGCAGGCGGACGGCCGCGGCCGTCGCCCTGGTCTGCGCGCTGACGGCGACGGTCCAGGCGCCCGCACGGGCCGACCCGGAGCCCACCACCCTGACCGGGATACGGGAGCGCGTCGAGCGCCTGTACCACGACGCCGAGGCCGCCACCGACCAGTACAACCTGGCCGGCGAGAAGGTCACCGCCAAGGAGAGACGCGTCCGCGAACTCGACGCCGAGGTGGCCGCCGCCGAGGCCCGGCTCGCCCGCCTCACCACGCAGGCCGGGGCGGCGGCCCGCGCCCAGTACCGGGGCGGCGGACTCCCCGCCGAGGTGCAGTTTGTCCTCTCCGGCGACCCCGAACGCGCCCTGGACACCGCCGCCGTGGCCCGCCAGGCCCAGCAGTCCACCCGGCGCGTGCTGACCGCGCTGGCCGAGACCCGCGGGGAGCTGGAGGAGCGCCGGGCGTCCGCCGCCGCCGAACTGCGCACACTGCGCTCCGAGCGCGAGAAGAAGGCCGCCCACCGCGCGACCGTCGAGAAGCGCATCGCCGCCGCCGAGGCGATCGAGGCCCGCCTCGCGGAGGACCAGCGCCGCAGGCTGGCCGCGCTGGAGAAGGAGCGGGCCGACGCCTCCCAGGAGGAGTGGGAGCGCACCGGCGTCCTCGACCGCGCCCCCGCCGCCACCTCCGACGCCGGGCGCGAGGCCGTCGCGTACGCCACCCGCCAGCTCGGCAAGCCCTACGTGTGGGGTGCGGTCGGCCCCGGCTCCTTCGACTGCTCGGGGCTCACCTCGAAGGCGTGGCTGGCCGCGGGCGTGCCCATCCCGCGCACCTCGCAGGAGCAGTGGCGGCTGCTGCCGCGCGTCCCGGTGGAGGACATGCGCCCCGGCGACCTGATCATCTACTACGCCGGTGCCACCCACGTCGGCCTCTACATCGGCGACGGAAAGATCATCCACGCCCCGCGCCCCGGCCGTTGGGTGACCGAGGCGCCGGCGGGCTCGATGGAGATCCTGGGGGTGGTCCGGCCGGACGCGGGGTGAGCGGGCCGGGGGTCACCTGGACAGGGCGGACGCGGGGTGAGCGGGCCCGGGGTCACCTGGACGGGCCGCCCGGCGACCTGGCGGGCCCCGCGACCACGGGCCGGGTGGGTGCGGCGGTGTCGCGCGGGGCCGCCGACGGTTCGCGGGGTCCGCGGGTCTCGCCGGCGGACCTCAGTCCCTCCCGGCTGAGCAGGGCGTGCGGGACCTCGGGGCTCACGGGGACCGGCGGGCCGGAGGGGGCGAGGGATTCGGCGGGGGTCAGGGGGCTGGGCGGGGTGGGCGGGGTGGGGCGGGTGAGGTCGGTGGTGGGGGTGCCGGTGGGGGTGTTCCCGGGGGTGGTGGCCGGGTCGATTCGGGACGGGTCCGATGGCTCGGGCGGGGCCGCCATGAAGGCCAGGGCGTCGTAGGACTGGGTGCCGTCCACCGGGTCCAGCCGGGAGCCCTCGGGGAGCGCGTCCACGCGCAGCCGCTCCGACAGCACCGGGTCGGGGGTCATCGCCGCCCACCGGGCCAGGGACTCCGGCGGGGAGGAGGCGAGGAGGTCCGCCCGCTCCTGCCCAAACGACGGAGGCTCCGGGGTCCGGTGCCGCTGCCCCTGCTCTGTCGACGTGGCTTCCGCCGACCGCCGTTCGGCTACCGGTGCGGTGGTCGCGGGAGTGTCGTGCCGGGCCTCCCGAGCCTCGCGGACGAAGCGGGCGCCGAGGGGCGCGGGCCGCGCCGCCTGCCGCGCCGCCTCCTCCCGGGCGCTGTCCCGCAGGGCCTTGCGGGTGTGCGCGTTGGCGACGTACTCGGCGACGAGCGGCATGCTCTCCGGGGACCGCTCGAACCGTCTCCGCCACGTCCCGGACGACACCACCAGCTTCATCAAGGCGTCCTCGAACGCCTCGTGTTCGCGGTGGGACGCACGCCGCCTGCCGTCGATCTCGGACCGCAGCCGGGTCAGTTCCCCGGGCTCCCGGCCACCGTTGTGCGGAACGGCGCCGGCCTGCCCGTACCCGCCCTGCCCGTACCCGGGTTGTCCTCCCGCGCCTTGCCCGTACCCGCCCTGCCCGTACGGTTCTCCCCCGTCGCCTCCGGCGTCGAAGGGGGCCGGGCCGCCCCGGTCGTAGCCGCGCCGGGACCGGCCGGTGAGGTCGCGCCAGGCGTTCCGCAGGGCCCGCCACAGGCGCTCCCCGGCGTCCGGTCCCCGCGCGCCGCGGCGGCTGCCCGCGCTCAGCTCCCACTCGGCCCGGAGCAGGTCCCGGGCGAGTCCGGCCGCGCTCCGCCGCCTGGTCAGCCGGTTCGGTTCTCGGGGAACGGGTCGGCTGTCGGCCATGGTCGCCCTCTCTCCTCGGGTGGCTCTCCGGGCCGGACCTTCCGGGTCTCCGGCACGGGACACGACGGGCGCCCCCGGCGAACGGTTCAACGCGACGGGGGTTCTCCCGCCGCCGCGTCCGGGGACGGTGAACCATCCGCCGCGCGCATCCGTCGTGCCTGCGCAAGCGAAACCCGATCGTCCACGACGCGCACGCCCGACAGGGGAGACACCTTTCTATGCGCAGACGCACATCGATTCTGCTGGCGCTGCTCCTGGTCGTCGTCGGTGTGACCGGCACCGCCTGGGGCATCCAGGCCCACCGGTCCGGCGGCGAGACCCTCGACGGCGCCCCGGCCGGCGGCACCGCCGACCACACGCTGACCTTCCGGAACGAGACCGGCGCCACCCTCTGGATCGGCAGCACCGTCAACGCCGACGGCTCGGCCGCGCTCACCGGCCTGCCGGTGCTGGAGCCGGGCCAGGCCGCCACCATCGCCGTCCCCGAGCACGAGGGTGCCGGGCACTGGCGGGGCACGTTCTTCGCCCGCCAGGGCTGCTCGGGCGAGGAGGGCTCCACCTTCCACTGCGAGGTCGGCGACTGCGGACCGTACGCCGACCACTGCACCACCGGCGAACAGCCCACCGGGCTCGCCGAGTTCAACTTCGACCCGGCCGACCCGCTGGCGCCCTGGTACGACGTCAGCTACGTCAACGCCGTCGCCGCGGCCGTGACCATCACGCCGGACGGCGTCGACGCCCCCGACGGCGGCGAGTGCGCCCCGATGGGCTGCGTCGAGGACCTGCTCTCCGGCTGCCCGCCCGACAACCTCGTCAAGGGCGCGAACGACCAACCGCTCGTCTGCGTCAACCCGGACCGGGACGCCAAGACGCCCTACAGCGACGCCATCAACCAGAAGTGCCCGACGGCGTACGCCTGGTCGAAGCAGGACGCCGAGCCGGGCAACCAGGTCATGCGGCAGTGCGCGCGCTGCCAGGGCATGACGGTCGCCTTCCACGGCACCGGCACCGGCGGCGCCGCCGGGCAGCAGCCGGCCGCCGAGCCCACCGCGACCCCGCGGACCGAGGCCCCCCGGGACCCCGTCTCCGCCCCGGCCCGCAAGGGCGTCAGCCTCAACCCGGTCGACGGCGCCGCCCAGGCCCTGGCCGACTCCCGCGCCTCCTGGTACTACAACTGGACCTCCTCCACGGGCCCGGTCACCCGGCCGGAGGGCGTCGACTACGTCCCGATGATCTGGGGCCCCGGCTCGGTCACCGACGCCGAACTGGGCGCCGCCGCGGCGGAGGGCAGGGAACTCCTCGGCTTCAACGAACCCGACATGGCCGGCCAGGCCGACATGAGCCCCGAACAGGCCCTCGACCTGTGGCCCCGGCTGGAGGCCACCGGCCTGCGGCTCGGCGCACCGGCCGTCGCCTTCGGCGGCGACGTCGAGGGCGGCTGGCTGGACCGCTTCATGAAGGGGGCCGAACAGCGCGGCCTGCGCGTCGACTTCATCCCCCTGCACTGGTACGGGGGCGACTTCGGGCCCGACGCGCCGAACCAGCTCCGCCGCTACCTGGAGGCGGTCCACGAGCGCTACCGGAAGCCCATCTGGCTCACCGAGTACGCGCTCACCGACTTCTCCCAGGCCACCCCGCGCTACCCCAGCCCGCGGGAGCAGACCGACTTCGTGACGTCCTCGACGCGGATGCTCGACAGCCTGGACTTCGTGGAGCGCTACGCCTGGTTCACGCTCTCCACGCGGACCAGCCCGACCGGCCTGTACGACGGGGCGACCGCGAACGCCTCCGGTCAGGCATACCGGGACGCGGGCCGGGCGCGGGATTGAACCGCTCCCGGTCCGCGTCCGTTGTGCGGGTGCCACCTCGCCGTGACCCGACCGGGGCCACGGCGAGGCCGTGACCGGGGGGAGGCGCATGTCACGCCGTCCGCCGTGCGGGGCCTTCGCCTGCGCCGGGGTCCGGAACGCCGGTGTCCCGAACGCTGGTGTCCCGTACGGCGTCATCCCGTACGACGGCTTCGGGTCCGGGGGCGTCCCGTACGGCGTCGTCCCGTACGGCGTCGTCCCGTACGGCGTCGTCCAGGCGGCGGAGCTTGACCCGGACCTCCTCGGCGTCCGGGTGGTCGAACTCGGCCAGGATCGCCAGGGCTTGGGACCAACTGGACCGCGCGGACTCCGTGTCGCCCACCGACAGCCGGACGTCGCCGAGGTGGCCGAGGGTGTGGCCCTCGCCCCAGCGGTTGCCGATGTCCCGGTGCACCGCGAGCGCCTGCTCGTAGTGGGCGACCGCCTCCTCGGGGTGGCCCAGCCGGTGGTGGACGGTGCCGAGGATGTCGAGGGCGACGCCCTCCACCCAGCGGTTGCCACCGGCACGCAGCACCTTCAGCGCCTGCTCCAGGCAGTCGATGGCCTCGTCGAACCGGCCGAGCCGCTGGTAGGCGTCGCCCAGGTTGCTGAGGGAGATCCCCTCGCCCCACGTGCTGCCGAGCGCCCGGTCCACCGCCAGTCCCCGGCGGCTGTACTCGACGGCCTTCTCCAGCCGGCCGGCCTGGAGGTAGGCGTCCCCCAGGTTGCCGACGGCGCGGAGCCGGCCCTCGGCGTCCCCGAGGTCGCGGAAGGCGACCATGGCCTGGAGGTAGTGGTCGATGGCCTCGTCGTGGCGGCCCAGGTTGCGCAGCGCGGCCCCGGTGTCCAGCAGGGCGTGGGCCTCCCCGTCGCGGTCGCCGGCGGCGCGGGCCGCGCCCAGTCCGGCCTTGCCGGTGTCCAGCCAGTCGAGCGAGTGGCTGCGCAGGTAGAAGAAGCCCCACAGGGCGGCCGGGAGCCGCCAGGCGATGCCCGACAGGCCGGAGGCGGCGGCCCGGTGCACGGCCGCCACCAGGTTCGGCCGTTCCGTCTCGCACCACTCCAGGGCCTCGTCGTGCCCGGTGAACTCCAGGGGCGTGAAGCCGGGCGGCGCCGGTTCCAGCGGGACCCGGCCGCGGCGCGGGGCGAGGTGCGCGTAGGCGGCGTCGGCGGTGTGCAGGTACCAGGAGAGCAGCCGCTCGACGGCACGGTCGCGCTCCGCGGGGGCCTCCTCGGCCGCGACGCGTTCGGCGGCGTAGACGCGCAGCAGGTCGTGGAGGGTGTAGCGGCCGGGATAGCGCTCGGTCAGCAGGTGCGCGCGGGCGAGTTCCGCGAGCGACCCGCGGGCCTGCCGCAGCGGCAGCCCGGCGAGCCCGGCCGCGGCGGGCGCCGAGACGTCCGGCCCCGGGAGCAGCCCCAGCAGCCGGAACATGCGGGCGGCGGGCGCGGACAGCGCCTTGTACGACCAGGAGAAGACGGCCCGCACGTCGGTGGTGAGGTCGTCGCCGTCGGCGAAGGCGTCGAGGCTGCCGTGGCTGTCGCGGACCTCCTCGGCGATGGCGCTCAGCGGGAAGCCGGGGTGCGCGGCGGCGTGGGCGGCGACGATGGCCAGGGCCAGCGGCAGCCGGGCGCACCGGGCGACGATCTCGTCGGCGGCCCGGGGTTCGGCCGCGAGCCGGTCGCCGCCGAGGCGCCGGGCCAGCAGGTCGTGTGCCTCGGCGGCGGTCAACTGGTCGAGGGTGATGGGGAAGGCGCCCTCCCCGGCGACCAGGCCGGCGAGCTGGTTGCGGCTGGTGACGACGACGAGGGAGCCGGGCGATCCGGGCAGCAACGGGCGGACCTGGTCGGCGTCGCGGGCGTTGTCGAGGAGGATCAGCATCCTGCGCCGGGCGAGCAGCGAACGGTAGAGCGCGACCTGCGCGTCGAGGCTGGCGGGGATGCGGGCCGGGGGGACACCGAGCGCGTCGAGGAAGATGCGGACCGCTTCCTCGGGGGTCACGACCGTGCCGGTCGGGTCGAAACCACGCAGGTTGATGCAGAGCTGTCCGTCGGGGAACCGGTGGGCGATCCGGTGGGCCCAGTGCACGGCCAGGGTGGTCTTGCCGATGCCGGCCATACCGCCGATCGCGTTGATCACCACGGTCTCGGGCGGGCTGCCGTCGGCGGGCAGGAGGGCTTCGACGCGGCCGAGTTCGGCTTGGCGTCCCACGAACGTCGGCAGGTCGGCGGGGAGTTGGGCGGGACGCGCAGCCTGGCCGGCGACGGGGGCGTCCACGGCGTCCATGGCGTCCACGGCGGGCGGGGTGGACGAGGTGGGCGGGGTGGCTGGAGTGGGGGCTTGTGTGGTGGGGGTGGCTTGTGGGGCGGGGGTGGTTTCTGTGGTGGGGTGCGGGGACGGGTCGGCGGGCGTGGCGGCGGGCGGTGGGGCGGGCTCGGGCGACCGGAGCGAGGCCGGTGTCGGCGGCGCGGGGCGCGGAGGCGGCGGGGCGGGGACCAGGGAGGCGTCGGCCGCCAGGATGCGGTCGTGCAGGTCCCGCAGGGCGACGCCGGGTTCGATGCCCAGCTCGGCGACAAGTTCGGCGCGGGTGCTGCGGTACGCGGCCAGCGCCTCCGCCTGCCGGCCCGCCCGGTACAGGGCCAGCATGAGCAGCCGGCACAGGTCCTCGCGCAGTGGGTGACGGGCGTTGAGGGAGATCAGCTCGGCGATCGCCTCGCCGTGCCGGCCCAGTTCGACGTCGTTGTCCAGCCGGGTCTCCAGAGCCGCCAGCCGCTCCTCCTCCAGCCGGTCGCGCTCCGACTCGGCGAGCGGTCCGGGCAGTCCGGCCAGCGCCGTCCCGCGCCACTCGGCCAGCGCCGCGTGCAGCAGGTCGGCGGCCCCGGCGGCGTCACCGGCGGCGCGCAGCTTCTTCGCCCGCCCGGTCCGCCGCTCGAACAGGGACAGGTCGAGCGCTTCCTCCCTGACCCGCATCAGGTAGCCGCCGCCGACGGAGACCAGGACCCGCGGGGGCGCGTCCGGCTCTCTGTCCGGCTCCAGCACCTTGCGCAGCCGCGACGCGTAGGTCCGTACGACGGACACGGCGGCGGCCGGTGGTTCCTCCCCCCAGACGGCGGCGACGAGTTCGCCGACCGTGACGGGGTGCCCGCGCCGCAGGAGCAGAGCGGCCAGGACGGCACGCTGCTGGGGCGAGCCTAAATCCAGTTCCTCTTCACCACGCCATGCCCGCATCGGTCCCAGCACGGCGAAACGCAGGGAATTCGCATAGACGTTCACACCGCGGACTGTACTGGCCCAACACCCCCGAACAGCGGCGTTACCCGAAGGTTCACCTCCACACGCCGTTTCCCCAACCCCCTTGCCCCGCACCCGCGTTGAACCATTTCCGGCCGGGCCCCGTTGCGGTACGCGGGCCCGCCGTGGCGGCGCCCCCACCGGGCCGCACGGCCGGGAACCTCAGGGAGGAACAGGCATGAGCCGGGACGAGGAAGCGGACCAGCCGCACACGGGAGGCGGCCCCGCCGACGCCGGGGAACCGGCGCCTTCACGCCACACGGACCCCGCCGGGGAGACGCCCGAGCCGGTCCGTCATTTCGCCGTCGTCATCTCCGACGACGGCTCCGCCACCATCGACGGCGAGCCCCTGCCGGCGGACGCGGACGACGTCGACACCGCGATCCTCGACGCGCTGCACCGGCACGCGCGCGAGGACGGCGGCCCCGTGACGGCGGCCATCTCCGACCCCACGGCGGGCTACGTCGCCCACGTGGAGGTCGCCCCCGACGGCGCGAGCAGACTCCTGGAACAGCACGGGGGGCCGGCGGAGCCGGACGGGGAGGGGGCCGAGGAGGCCGAGGCGGGGGCTGCGGGGGCCGAGGTGGCGGGGGCCGAGGTGGCGGGGGCCGAGGTGGTGGGCGAGGTGGAGCGCCGCCCCACCGCCCCGTACAGCCTCAGGAAGGCCGACTTCGACGAGAGGGACGACGAGGACCGCGAGGGCCACGAACTGGAAGAACACGATGAGCGCGCCGCGGTAGACGAAGCCGACGAGGACCTGACGGACCAGGGCGACGAAGCCCCCGACGCCCCGGACGCCCCCGCCGGCCCCGAAGCCTCCGAAGCCTCCGAAACCGACCCGGCCTCCTACCGCCTCCCCGAACCCCAGGGCACCCCCGGCCCCCGCCCCGCACGCCCCACCCCCTCCGCCCCCGCACCCGGGCGCCTCTCGAAGGCCGAGCGCCGGAACCGTCCCCGCCAGTCGGACGACGAGTACGAGGGCCCCGGGCTGCTCAACCGCCCACTGGTCGTCGGCCCGGCGGCACTGATCGTGGCCGCCCTCGTCGTGATCCCGTTGGTCGTACTGGGCAGCGGTGGGTCGGACGACGGCGGGCACCAGAGCAAGGCGGCGCGGGCGACCACCGAGCCGGTACCGTCCCCGCCGGCCGGGTCGTCCCCGACGCCGACCGTCTCGGTGTCGGCCGGCACGGCCCCGCCCTCCCCGTCGCAGTCGCAGTCCCCCTCACCCAGCCCGTCGAAGAGCGAGGCCAAGCCCAACCCCAAGCACGAGCCCAAGCCCGAACCGGCCCCGGCGACCACGGTCACCGTGACCGCCGAACCGCCGCGCGTCACGACGACCGTGACCGCGAAACCCAAGCCGGCCACCGCCGCCACCGAGGTGAACCGCCTCGCCAAGAACGACCCCGGAGGCCGGCACATCTGCTACCGCGCCTACGTGGACGGGCAGGGCTGGCAGAAGCCCGTGTGCGACGGCACCCTCGCCGGGACGACCGGCAAGGGCAAGTCCATCAAGGCCCTGAACATCTCGGTGCACGGCACGGGCGGTTCGGCGGCCAACGCGGTTCTGCACAACCCGGACTCCACCGACGGCAACGGCTCCTGGCAACCGTCGTGGACGGCCATCACGCAGGACGGCAAGGACTTCTACATCGGCAACCCGAAGAAAGACGGCCCGTACATGACCGGCTTCGCCATCAACATCGGCAGCGGCCAGATCTGCCGGACCGCCGCCATCCACGACGGCGGCTGGGGCGCCCGGGAGTGCGTGGGCAAGCGTCCGGCCTTCGTCTTCGGCGGCACCATGCGCAACGACGTGGGCCTGGAGGCCGTCAAGTTCACAGTGTGAGCGGTATAGACGACGTATCCGGTGTGAACGGCATAACGAGTGTGAACAGCGCGAGCCGTGTAAACACGTGAACGGCACAAACAGCGTGAACAGCCCGAACGGTGCGAACACTGTGAACACTCTGAGCGCTGTAAGCACTGTGAGCGCGATCAACCACGTACACAGCACCATCGAGTCCACGCCACGGCATCGACGAGGGGAAAGGATTTCCCGGCCGGGGTAAACCACTGGGGCGACGGCGGCTGTATCAGGGTGTCACTGCTCTGATCCCGAAGGGGGACGCTGGAGATGGTCGAGCCTGTGGTGGTGGTCGTGGCGCTCGCGGGCGCCCGGCTGGTGTACGCGCTGGTGGCGCTGTGGACGCGCCCGGCGTGGGAGCGCGCGTGGGCGCACGCCGTGGCCACGGTGGTGCGGGCGTCCGGGCCCGGCGGCGTGGTCGAGGTCACCCGCGCCGACGGAGACAAACTCACGGCCCGCCGGGCCACGCAGCCCCCGCCGGCCACGAAGCCCGGAGCCACCACGAAGACCCGGACGACCGTGGCACCCCGGACCACCCGGACCACCCCGACCACCCGGACCACCCAGACGTCCGGAACGGACCGCCGATGACCGCCGAACCGGCCGTAGGGCCCCGCGACTTCGCCCGTGACTTCGCCCGTGACTTCGAGACCTTCTTCTCCCGCGCGTACGCGCGCCTGCTGGCCCAGCTCATCATGGTGTCCGGCAGCCGGGAGGACGCCGAGGACGCCCTCCAGGAGGCGTTCGCCGAGGCGTACCGGGCCTGGGACCGCATCGCCGGGTACGACCTGCCCGAGGCGTGGGTGTACCGGGTCGCCGTCCAGCGGGTGTGGAAGACGACGCGCCGACGCCGCAGGGGCCAAGAGCGGCTGCCGGACCTGCCGGTGCCCGTCCGGGCGAGCCCCCAGCAGAGCGCGGAGGCCCGCGAGGTGCTGGCGTTGCTGGCCGCCCTGCCACCCCGCCAGCGGATCACCATGGTGCTGTTCTGCCTGCACGGCTGGAGTCAGAGCGAGATCGCCGAGGCGCTGCGGATGACGCGGGGCGGCGTCGCCGCGAACGTGTCCAAGGCGCGCGCGACCCTGAGGGAGGCCCTCGACATGGCGGCGGACGACACGACAGGCCGGGACCCGTTCGTGGCCGCACCGGAGCCGACCGGCATGGGCCGCTTCACGGCGGCCGGACCAGCCGGACCAGCCGCCCCCGCCGACGACCCCGTCGTCACCGCCCTGCGCACCACGGAGGCGTGGCTGCGCGCGGCCCTCCAGGCGGCCCCGGAGGCCCGCGAACGGGCGCGCGCCGCGCTGGCCCGCCGGTGGGAGAAGTGAGCGTGACCGCCCTCGTGGGGTGGGTGCGAGGGCTGCTCGCGGTGGGCCTGCTCGCCGGGTTCTACGTCGTGGCGTTGGCGCTGCTCGCCGCCGACACGGTCCTGGTCGCCCTGGTGCTGTGGGCGATCCTCGAAGCACCGGCGCGGGCGGGCAACTGGTCGCTCGCCATCGGCGGCAGCATCCCGGCGGTCTTCGCCCTCGTGTACGGCATCGCCACGGTCAGCCGCGCCGAGACGCACCCGCCGGGCGCGGTCCTCGTCCGCCGCGCCGAGGCGCCCGGCTTGTGGCGGCTGGTCGAGGAACTCGCCCGGCACCTGCGCACCCGCCCGCCCGGCCGCGTCTACCTCACCCCGGACGCCAACGCCTCGGTGTCGGAGGAGGCCCGGCTGCTCGGCTTCGCCGTCGGGCGGCGCACCCTGTACCTCGGCGTGCCCCTGCTGCGGCTGGAGCCCCTGGAGCTGCGCGCCGTCCTCTGCCACGAACTGGGCCACTACGCGGGCCTGCACACCCGCTTCGGCGCGCTCACCCACCGCGGGGCGGCCTCGCTGCGCTCGACGCTGTTCCGGCTGCGGATGACCGCGCGGTCGGACGGGTCCAGGATCGGGTACGCCTGGCTGTTCCAGGCGGTGATCGGCGCCTACGCGTGGCTGTACCTGCGCGTGTCGCTCGCCGTGCGCCGGCGTCAGGAGCTGGAGGCGGACGCGGAGGCGGTCGCCCTGGCCGGACCGGCGGCGACGGCCGGGGCGCTGCGCTCGGTCCACGCGCTCGGCATCACCTGGGCCGGGTTCGTGAGCCGGTTCCTGCGGCCGGTGCAGGGGGTCGGTTTCGTCCCCGAGGACGTGTACGGGGCGTTCGGCGCGATGCTGGACGACCCGCGTGTCCGGGAGCGGACGGCGGCGCTGCGGGCGCACCCGGTCGAGGCGGGCCGCTCCCCGCTGGACTCCCATCCGCCGCTGGCCCGGCGGCTGGCGCTGATCGAGGCCCGGCCCGCGGGGGAGCCCCGGATCGCCGTCGAGGCGGGGCCGCTGCTCACCGACCGGACACCGGCGTCACGGGTGCAGCGGAAGCTGCTCGCCGAGACGGGCGGCCCGGCGACCGCGCTGCCGACGGCGGTGTGGGCCGAGGTGGCAGCGGAGGCGTTCGCCATCGAACCGGCGAGCCTCCTGCTCGACGCGGCGGGCGGCACCGACCCGGCCGAACGGCCCACCCTCGGCACCGTCCTCGACCTGCTGGAACACGGCGGACCCAGCGAAAACGGCAGGCACGACGAACACGACGGACACGGCGAACGGGCCGCCCTGCTGCGCCGCCTCACCGACGCGCCCGACCCCGAAGGACAACTGGCCGAAGCGCTCTACGCGTTGACCGGACAGGCCCTCGCCGGGGCGGGCCGGGCACGCTGGGTCCTGAGCTGGACCCGGGGCTACGTGCTGGAGTGCCCGCAGGACCCGGACGGCAGCCTGGAGGCCCTGGTCACGGCCGCGGCCCGGGACCGTACGGGGGTACGCGCGCTGCGCGGCGAGCTGGCGCGGCTCGGTCTGGACACCGGGGCGCCGGTCGTCCTGGCCCTGCGGACGGTCGCGGCACCGGCCGGGCGGACGACGACCCGGCGCACCGCCCGACGCGCCCCGGACCTGGTCGTCGAGGAGCTGCGGCGGCAACGGAGGGTCGCCAGGGTGACCGTGGGCGCGCTGGTCGTCACGGCGATGGTGTGGGTGGCGGCGCTGATCGGCGCGGACCCGTACCGGCCGGGCCCGCCGCCGTACCGTCCGGTGCCTCCGCAGGGGCCCCTCCTGCCGACGGTGTCCGCCCCGGTGCGGCTTCCGGACCCGGGCCTCGGCGACCCGCTGCCCTGGCCCAGCCTCACGGTACGGCTCCCGGTCCCGTCGGTCAGCCTGCCGATCGTGCCGCTCAGCCCGACGGGGTGACCCGGGGGCGGTGCCGGTCGGGTCAGCGACGGCGGTGGCGCCGTCTCGGCGGCGGCTCCTCGGCGGGAGGACCGGGCCGCCACCAGCCGAACCGGTCCTCCCGCCGCCAGGAACGCCCGGGGTCCGGCCCGGGTGACCCGGGTGAGGGGACGTCGGCGGCGGGGCCCGTACCCGTGCCAGGGGAACCCGGCCCGGCGCCGGGCTCCCAGGCGAAGGGGTCGGCCGCCGGGGGCGGCGGAGGCGTCGCGCCGGTGTCCGGGCGCGCGCGGAAGCCCGGCGGTTCCCCGGCCGCCGCCCGGGATGCCCCGGCCGCCCCGGACGCCGCCCCGGACGCCCGTGGGGCCGTACGGCGACGGTCGTACGCGGCCCGCCGCGCCGGGTCGAGCAGGGTCTCGCGGGCCCGCTGCAAGCGCCGGAAGGTCTCCGCGTCGCCGCCCCGGTCGGGATGGTGGGCGAGGGCCCGGCGGCGGAACGCCCGGGTGATCGCGGCCCCGTCGGCGTCGGGAGGGACGCCGAGCACGGCGTAGGGGTCGGGTTCGCCGGCCGGGGTCATCGCACCGCGACCTCGGCCCGGCGGCAGACCAGCCGCCAGGAGGCGCGGTGCGCGGGCCCGGACAGCCCCGCCCCGTGCCCCGACGCGAAGGTCACCCACCGCCGTCCGGCGAGATAGCACCAGACGTCCAGGTCGTTCTGGTCGCCGCGGTAGTGGAAGTCGCCGCGGTCGAGGACGTCGCCGTTGACGTACGGCCACTGCAACCGCGCCTGCGCCTCCTCCGGCAGATGCCCGAGGAACCCCCGCATCCGCGCCGACAACGGCACGCCGTCACCGCCGAGTCCGTCCTCCCGCCCACCCTCGCCGGAGGGCGCCCGTGACGCCTTCCGCACGACCACCGCGTGCCGCAACGAGGACGGCACGAAGGGCACCACCGTGAGCAACTGGGCGGGCCGCCCACGGTCGTTGACGGTCGGCGTGCACTCGGCGAGCCCCCGCTCCCCGAGGACCACGGCGTACGGGCGCTCGCCGCCACGGTGGCAGTACGCCCACCAGTCGACGACCGGCCCGACCCGCGCCTCCATCCGCTCGCGCACCCCCTCGCCGAGCCGGTCCCACCAGAACTCCCGTCCGGGCCGGTCGACGAAGCCGAGCACCCCGGCCTCGTACAGGGGCCCCGCGACATGCCGCTCCCCCGGAGGCCCCCCGCCCCGCCGCTCCAGGGAACCGCGCCGCCCCACCACCCCGCCCCGCCGCACCGGCCACCACGCCATCCGGCCCCTCCCCCGAAGCCCCCCGCGAACCCCCCATTCTCCCCACCCCACCCCCACCGAGAAAGAGGCCGACCGACTGCCCGGCCCTCCCGGCGTCCTCCTCAAGTCCGCTACCCGTCCCTACCGTTGGACCCCTCGGTGCCCGCCGATGCCCGGCCCGTCGCCCCGGCGGGCTCCACGCTCCCCCGGCTCGCGGCGACGCTCCCGCACACCCTGGCCCTGCTCGACCCGCGTCACGGCGCCGAGGACGTCACCCGCCGGGTGGAAGAACCGGCGGAACACCTGAATTCCCCGTGGATCGACCTGCTGGACGTGGGCGGAGACATCCTCGCCCGGGGCGACGAGCCCACCCTCGGGAGCCCGTTGGCCGACGTCCTCGCTCTGGCCGGCTGCTCCCGGGCAAACGCCCCGGTCCGGCTGCTGATCGCGGGACCGGGACTGGACGGCGAGGTCCCCTTGGACGCCCTGCGGCGGCTGCTGGGCCCCCTCGTCCACGCCTTCACCGAGCGCGACACGGAGGCCCTCGGCGGCATCCTGGACCGGCACCCCTCGGAGGCGACGGCCATGCTCGCCGCGGCGGCCCGCGGAATCCGCGGCACCTGCGAGGTACGCGACGCCGGACTCCCCGGCCCCCTGACCCGGCGTCCGGGTCAGCCGTAGACCACCGACCACGGGCGCGGGGTGCCTTCCGGGGGGCGGGCGCGGGTGGCCGTGTGGTCGCGGGCGAGGACGTCGGCCGCGAGGTCCGCGAAGCGGCGGGCGGCCGGGTGGGCGCCCCGTCCGGCGGGCCAGGCGCCGCTGATGCGCAGGGTGAGCGGGCGTCCGGCCAACGGCCGCCAGGCAACGCGGGGTTCCTTGCGGGCCACCGGACCCTGGTCGAAGGCGACCCCGTGCCCCGCCGTCACCAGCGCGAGCAGGAACTCCGGGTTGGAGGCGTGCCGCAGCCGCCCGGGGACGAAGCCCCCGGCACGGCACACGTCGAGGACCCGGTCGTACCAGCCGGGCGCGTGGGCGCGCGGGAAGAGCACCAGGTCGTGGCCGGACAGCTCGCCGAGCGACACCTCCGGCAGCCGGGCCAGGGGCGAGGTGCGCGGCAGGACGACGCCCAGGTCGAGGGAGACCTCGGGCCCCAGCCGCAGGTCGGTGGCGTCGACGGGGTGGTGGACGAGCCCGGCGTCCAGCCCGCCCGAGGCGAGCAGCCGTACCTGCTCCTCGGTGGAGACCTCCTGGAGGTCGACGGTGAGTCCGGGGGCATGCTCGGCACAGGCGGCCAACAGGGCGGAGAGCACGGCGGCCGTGGTGTCGGGCGGCACGCCCGCGCGGAGGGTGCCCAGCGCGCCGTCACCGGCGCGGCGGGCCAGCGCGCGCAGCCGTTCCTCCCGGGCGAGGAGGTCGTGGGCCTCCTCCAGCAGGGCCGCCCCGGCGGCGCTCAGCCGGACACCGCGCTGCGAACGGTCGAACAGCTCCGCGCCGAGGTCCCGCTCCAGCCGCCGGATCGCCTGACTGAGCGGCGGCTGCGCCATCCCCAGTCGCTCGGCGGCCCGGCTGAAGTGCAGCTCGTCGGCGACGGTGACGAAGAGACGCAGGTGGCGCAAGAGATCCACGCCCGGGATCGTACGGGGACCACCTCCGGGTGGCCAGCACGACGCACCCACGCACCCACGCACCCACGCACCCACGCACCCACGGAACGGCCCATCGACGGCAAGGAGTTCACAGTGACCGAGGAACGCATCCGGCAGGTCTTCACCGGAGCGGGCGCCGAGGGACAGGTGCACGTCCTCCCCATCGAGGGGCCCGCCGACGCGCAGGGCGAGAGACGCGCGGAGCCGGAGGACGGCCCGGAGGTCGCCGTGGGCGCCGACACCCCCGTCGTGATCGCCTCGATCTTCAAGGTGCTGCTGGTGCTGGAGTTCGCCCGGCAGGCCGCCGCCGGCCAGCTCGACCCACGGGAGCGGGTACGGGTGACCGCGGCCGACCGGCTCGGCGGCTGGGGCACGGCCGGCTGCCTGGACGACGTCGAACTGTCCCTGCGCGATCTGGCCCACTTCGCCCTGTCGGTCAGCGACAACACCGCCGCCGACCTGCTGCTGGACCGCGTCGGCCTGGACACCGTACGGCTGCTCGCCGCGAGCCTCGGGCTGGAGCGGACCCGGATCACGGGCGGCCCGCGCGACCTGCTGGAGTCGATGCTCGCGGAGGTCGGGGCGCGCGACGAGGCCGAGTTCGCCGTCCGCTACCCCGCCCTGCCCGACGACCGCAAACGGCGGCTCGCCGTACTGGACCCCCGCCACACCACGGCGAGCACCCCCCGCGACATCACCCGCCTGCTCCGCCTCGTCTGGAACGACACCGCCGCCCCACCCGAAGCCTGCGCCCTCGTACGTGACTTGATGGCTCGTCAGGTATTCCGGCACCGGCTGGTGTCGGGCTTCCCGGATGACGTCGCGGTCGCGGCCAAGACCGGCACCCTGCCGGGGCTGCACATGGAGGCGGGCGTCGCCCGCTACCCCGACGGAGCGCACTACGCGATCGCCGTCTTCGCCCGCACCCACGACCTCGCCGCCTCCCGCGCCACGGTGGACGCCGCGATCGGCCGGGCCGCGGGCATCGCCGTCGGCCACCTGCGGGACGGCGGCCACCGCCGCTGACCAGGGCACATATGCGTTCGCGTATCACCTGGGGCCGATTCCGGTCTTGGACAGGCGTGTTCACGCCCTGGTCTGCTCCTCCCATGACTCAGGACACCCACGTCACGGGCGGACCGGACGCCCCCTCCCGCCGCGGGCTCGGCCGCCGGATGCTGCTGCGCGGTGCCGCGCTGGGCGCGACCGCCCCGCTGATCGCGGCCTCGGCCGCCACCGCCACGCCCGCCACCGTCACGCCCGCCGCCCCGGCCGGGAGGGGCGGGCGGGGCCCGGCCGCCGGCGCGGCGTCGTTCCGCTGGCTCGGCACCGCCGGCTGGCGGATCGACGTGGGCGACCGGACCGTCCTCTTCGACCCGTACCTCACCCGCTTCCCCACGGGCCTCTTCACCGGCGGCTTCGACCCGAAGACGCCGCTGCTCTGCAAGCCGGAGACCGTGGACGCGCACATCGGCCGCCCCGAACTCGTCCTGGTCAGCCACTCCCACTGGGACCACCTCGCCGACGTCCCCCACATCGCCAAGACCACCGGCGCCCGCGTCGTCGGCACGGAGACCACGTACCACCTGCTGGTGGCCCTGGGCGTCGACCCGGACCGGATCTCCGTGGTGAAGGGCGGCGAGGTGATGGACTTCGGCGGGATCACCGTCGAGGCCGTACCGAGCCTGCACAGCCGCAACAAGGCGTACTCCTACTTCGCCCCGGGCACCCTGCACGCCCCGCCCGCGACCGCCCCGAGCACCATCGCCGACCTGCCCGAGGGCGACACGCTCGCCTTCCAGGTGACCGTCGGGACCGACGGCCCGTCGGCCTTCCTCATGGGGGCCAGTGACTTCGACGAACGGGCGGTACGCGGCCTGCGCCCCGACCTCGCCATGGTCGCCGTCCCCGCCGGCACCGTCACCCCCCGCTACGTGCCCCGCCTGCTGAAGGCACTGGACCACCCCGGCGTCCTCGTCCCCGTCCACTGGGACAACTTCGAGGTCCCGCTGAGCGGTACGCCCCCGCGCGACCCGGCGATGGACCTCGACGCCTTCCTCACCGAGGCCGGCAGGACGTCCCCCGCGACCCGGATCGTCGTCCCGGACTACCGGACGGTCTACGACGCCACCCTGCACCCGACGACGGACTGAACAGGGACGGGGCGGCCCCGGGCCCAACGGCGAAGCGCCGAACGGGGGCCGACGCCTCGCGTCGCCACTCGGGCTCCTCCTCGTCCGTCCGCGCGAGGATCACGCCCGGACGGGGCCGTTCGTCCAGCCATGCCCCCAGCCCTGTGACGTCACCGGTGATGACGGCCGCGAGCAGGCACGCGTGGCACTCGCTCTCTTCCCCAACGCGCGCCGGGATGCGTCTCGTCGTCGCCTTCCAGCCCGACGCGCCAGGTCGGCCGTGCGGTCATCCGCCCACACAGTGGGGCAGTTGTCGCCGTTGGTGTCGGGGCCCTCGCCGAAGACAGTAGAACCGTGATCCGGGCCCCTGCCTACTCGGTTGTGCCCTGTTGCATGAGCCTCCCGCCACGCCTGACGAGCGTCCAGGGTGACCCCCGGCCACCATGGATTGTCGGCCGGCCTCCCTGAATCCCAACTGGTCGCCCTCAGCGGGACTGGGTACTGCCGAGCCGTCGGCCCTCGCCCCGCGCCGGGTGGACAGACCAGGGCGGGGGCGCGGAGAATCGGGGGCGGGTCCGTGCCGCACCGCTCCGTGTCCGTGCGGTCCGTCCCGTGAGGTGAGGACTCCACGGCGGCTCCACCAGAACGGATGGTCAGGGCACTGGACGGTATAGCGAGCGCCGGGTCCTTCGATGCTCGGGGGCGGGTCCCGGCCGCCACGCCTGTCCACGCGCCGCGGGTGGCTCTGGTCGGGTCCCTGGTGGTCGCGTTGCTCCTGGGGGCGTTGTCGCTGCTGGTGCTGTTTCCGGCCGCCCAGCACCTGCGGTCCCTGCGGGGCGGTGAGCGGGTCGAGGCGACGCTTGTCCGGCAGGGCGGGTGCATGGCGGGCAACTGCCAGGTCGAGTTCGAGGCGGCCGGGCGGACCGTCGTGGCGGACCTGCCGGTCGGCAGCGGCGCCGGCAAGTCGTCCGTCGGCACGCGGCTGCCCGTCCGGTACCGGGCGGACGATCCTCAGGTGGTCGCCCTGGACGGGGACGTCGGCGGTGGCGGAGCGGCCGTCGGGGCGGTCATGTCGGCCGGCGGCGCCCTGCTCTTCCTGGCCGTGTCCGTCCTGGCGGGGATCTCCCTGCTCCGGCAGGGCCGCCCGGACCCGGCGGACGGCCCGGCGACGTCGCCGGACGAGCCGCATGCCGGTGAGTAGCGCGGGCGCCGTATCCGCCGAGAGCGGCCCGGCGTCGTCCGTACCCGCTCCCGGCGGTGCCCGGCCGGTCACCGGCGGAACGGCGTGGGGTGCCGGATGAGACCGGTGAGTTCGCGGACGGCCGTCCTCGGGTTCTTCATGGCCGTCGGAGGGCTCGCGGGCGGGCTGCGCGGCGCGGTGGACGGGGAGGGCGTCTGGGCCGTCCTCGGCCTCTTCGCACTGGGCCTGCTCGGTGTGCTGCTCGTCGTACGGTACTTCGTCCGCCTCGACGGACGGCGCTGAGCCACCGGCCTCCCCTTCGGCGGGAGCCGGTCGCCCCCGGGGTCACCTCACGTCACCCTCGCCGGGAAGCCCCGACCGGCCCCCCTCGGCGCCCCCGCCCCGGCCGCACCGTACGGACGGCGTAGGCCAGGGCGAGGGCGAGGGCGACCACCGCGAGCGGAGCGGTGGCCGCCAGCCAGGGCGGGGTGCCGGACGGGGCGGAGGCGGTCAGCAGGACCGCCACGGCCGCGGCGGCGGCCAGCCCGGCGGCCAGGACCGCCGCGACACTCCCCCGCCCACCCGCCGGGCCGGCCTGGGGACGGGGCCGGCCCAACTGGGCCCAGGTGAGGGCCGTTTCGCGCGCCCCGCGCCGACGGTGCACCGCCGCCCGCGCCGCGAGGCCCGCCGTCAGCGCCGCGCCCGCCCCGGCCACCGCCCCGGGTGTCCACCAGCCGTCGGCGACCAGGAACAGCAGGGCGAGCGCCGCGGCCGTGCTCCAGCCGCTGAGGCAGGCCGCCGCCGCACTGCGCGCCGGGACGGGACGGTCGGTCCCGGCGCGCAGGTCGGCGAGGGCGGGGACGTACCAGACGCAGCCGGAGGCGGTCACCACGGCGGTGCCGAGGGCGAGGACGGGGTGGGACACGGTCACTTCACCGCCTCGATGGCGGCGATCTCCGGGTGGTGCAGGTCGAAGGCGGGGGACTCGGAGCGTATGCGGGGCAGGGAGGTGAAGTTGTGCCGCGGCGGCGGGCAGGAGGTCGCCCACTCCAGCGAACGGCCGTATCCCCACGGGTCGTCGACCTCGACGGGCTTGCCGTACTTGGCGGTCTTCCAGACGTTGTAGAAGAACGGCAGGATCGACAGGCCCAGCAGGAACGACCCTATCGAGGACAGGGTGTTGAGCGCCGTGAAGCCGTCGGCGGCCAGGTAGTCGGCGTACCGGCGGGGCATGCCCTCGGTGCCCAGCCAGTGCTGGACGAGGAAGGTCAGGTGGAAGCCGGCCGTGAGCGTCCAGAAGGTGATCTTCCCGAGCCGTTCGTCGAGCATCTTGCCGGTGAACTTCGGCCACCAGAAGTGGAATCCGGCGAACATGGCGTACACGACGGTGCCGAAGACCGTGTAGTGGAAGTGCGCGACGACGAAGTACGAGTCGGAGAGGTGGAAGTCCATCGGCGGCGAGGCCAGGATCACGCCGGTCAGACCGCCGAAGACGAAGGTGATCAGGAAGCCCGTCGTCCACAGCATGGGTGTCTCGAAGGAGAGGCTGCCCCGCCACATGGTGCCGATCCAGTTGAAGAACTTCACTCCCGTCGGCACCGCGATGAGGAACGTCATGAAGGCGAAGAAGGGCAGCAACACCCCGCCCGTGGTGTACATGTGGTGCGCCCAGACGGTCACCGACAGACCCGCGATGGAGATCGTCGCGCCGATCAGGCCCATGTAGCCGAACATCGGCTTGCGGGAGAAGACCGGGATCACCTCGGAGACGATGCCGAAGAACGGCAGCGCGAGGATGTAGACCTCCGGATGGCCGAAGAACCAGAACAGGTGCTGCCACAGCAGCGCGCCGCCGTTCGCCGCGTCGAAGACGTGGCTGCCGAACTTGCGGTCGCACTCCAGCGCGAACAGGGACGCCGCCAGGACCGGGAAGACCAGCAGGACCAGCAGCGAGGTCAGCAGCACGTTCCAGGTGAAGATCGACATGCGGAACATGGTCAGGCCGGGCGCCCGCATGCAGATGATCGTGGTGATGAAGTTGACCGCGCCGGCGATCGATCCGAAGCCGGAGAGCGCCACGCCCATGATCCACAGGTCGGCGCCGAGGCCCGGCGAGTGCACCGAGTCGGAGAGCGGCGCGTAGAGGAACCAGCCGAAGTCGGCGGCCCCGCCCGGGGTGAGGAAGCCGGCCGCGGCGATCGTCGAACCGAACAGGAACAGCCAGAAGGCGAGCATGTTCAGCCGCGGGAACGCCACGTCAGGGGCGCCGATCTGCAACGGCATGATCCAGTTGGCGAACCCGGTGAACAGCGGCATGGCGAACATCAGCAGCATGATCGAGCCGTGCATCGTGAACGCCTGGTTGAACTGCTCGTTCGACATGATCTGCGTGCCCGGACGGGCCAGCTCCGCGCGCATCACCAGCGCCAGCACACCGCCGACGACGAAGAACACGAACGCGCTGACCAGGTACAGCGTGCCGATCTTCTTGTGGTCGGTGGTGGTCACCCAGTCCACCCAGGACGCGCGCGTGGCCCCGGGCGCGGCCCCTCGTACGGGCGCGGGCGCCTCATCGGCCACGGTGACCGCGGAGGTTGCCCCCGCGGCCTCCTTCTGTCGTCCCTGCCCCTCGTCCACCGACGGTGCCTTCCTTCCGATCCTGTCCGTCACACGGATCTCCGTGTCGTGGACGGCGGGGAAGTGCCGCGTGGCCGGGAGGGAACGCGGCACTTCCCGGCCGCTGTCACATGATCGGTGCGGGGGTACGGGGGCCGGACAGGGCCGAACAGTCCCTGCCGGGTCCCGGTCGCGGGGGCCCAACGTCCCTCGTGGGCGGGGACGTCGGAAAGGGGCGGCCGTTTCACGGCGGTGTGCGGGGGTTTGACGGGTGAGCGGACTCTCAGCGGATGTCGTCCACCGCGAGGTCGGTGCCGACGACGAGCGTCACCACGCCCGCGGTGGCCTCCGCGTCCTGCTGGGTCCGCACACCGGGCAGCCGGCCGGCGAGGACCGCGGCCCGCCGCTCCAGGCCGGGCGGGTAGGCGACCGTCGTACGGCCGGTCTTCTCGGCGTTGCCGGTGCCGACGACACCGATCCCGGCCGCGGTCAGCTTCTCGGCCACGGCGGCGGCCCTGCCCGGGACACCGGTGCCGTTGAGGACCTGGACGCGCACCTGGGAGGCGTAGACGGGGTCCTTCGCGTCCGCCTCCACCCGCTTCTTGTCGATCTCCTCGTCCTTGGCCAGTGCCGTGAACACCTCGCCGGCCTGCGGGTACTGCCAGACGACGTTGGCCTTGTCGCCCGGCACGTCCGCCTCGCGCGGGTAGTTGGGCACGGTGAGGAAGGTCAGCCGGTCGCCGGGGATGTCCTTCAGCTCGGAGGCGAGGCCGGAGAGGGGCTTGATGCCGGCCAGGGCCTCGTCGGTGGTGAGGGACTTGGTGGCGGACTGGAGGAAGCCGTAGAGGGCGCTCGGGCTGGTCAGCTTGGAGCGGGCCTTGTCGGCGAGGGCCTGCATGAACTCCTGCTGGCGGCCGATGCGTCCGACGTCGGAGCCGTCGCCGACGCCGTAGCGGGCGCGGACGTAGCCGAGGGCCTTCTCGTCGCGGACGGTCTGGCAGCCGGCCTCCAGGTCGAGGTGGGCCTTCTCGTCGTGGATGGCCTTCTCGGGGCAGATCTCGATGCCGTCCAGGGCGTTGACCATGCCCTTGAAGCCCTGGAAGTCGACGGAGACGAAGTGGTCGATGCGCAGGCCGGTGTTGGTCTCGACGGTCTTGATGGTGCAGGCGGCGGCCCCGGCGACCTCACCGGCGCTGCCGCCGATGGCGAACGACTCGTTGATCTTGAAGTGGTGCGGGTCGGAGGTGCTGCCGTCGCCCTTGTCGCAACTGGGTATGCGCACCCAGGAGTCGCGGGGCAGGGAGACGACGGCGGCCCACTTCCGGTCGGCCGGGATGTGCAGCACCATCAGCGTGTCGGACTGCATGGTGGTCAGGCCCTTGCCGTACTTGGCGTTGTCGCCGTCGCGGCTGTCGGAGCCGACGACGAGGATGTTCTTCGAGCCGGGGCTGAGGTTGACGGGACGGTTCCCGCCGAGCTTGTCGTCGAGGTCGGCGGAGTGGATGTTGTCGTTCAGGTCGTTGTAGACCCAGGCCCCGACCCCGGCGACGCCGAGGACCAGTGCGGAGCACACGCCCGCGCCCCACAGCAGGTATCTGCCCCGCTTGGTCAGCCGGGCCGGTCCGTCTCCCGTGGCAGCGCGCCGCCGCCTTCCGCTACCGCTCACTGAGGTACGTCCCTCTGTCCGGCCGGTCCCAGCCCGCTTCACGTACGGGCGTCCGACGCTCTTTCCGACGAACAAGCGAACTCTACAGTCATGTAGAACGGGGGTGGAGGGGTTGCCGAGGGTGAAGGTGTACGGAAGGACCAGCGGGGGCAGAAGGGCGGGCCCGCCCTCCGCCGCCCTCCGCCGGGCTCGCCGGTTACCGACGGTCACCAAAGGCCGCCCCGGCAGGCTCAGACCCCCCGCGGGTGCAGGCCCCCGCGGCCCCGGCCCCCCGCCGCGTCACAGCGGCGCCGCCGCCTGGAGCACGAAGAACATCGTCACCGCCGAGTTCGCCGACGACATCGCCGACACCGCCGTCCCCGCCGCCGCCGCCCACGCCGCCAGCCCCACCGACGTGAACACCGACCGGAACACCGAGGGCCAGGCACGCGCCGCCGGAGCCGGGCCGAGCAGCGCCGCCACCCGGCGCGGGACCGGCCCCGGACCCGCCAGCCCGGCCAGCGTCGGCACCGGGGTACCCCGCGAGACCAGGGCCGCCTTGCCGATCGCGCGGGCCACCACCCGGCGGCTGCCCACCTCCCGCGCCGCCTCCTCGTCGGCCCACCGCTCCGCCGTGTACGCCACCGCCGTGCGCAGCGGGCGCAGGAACGGGTTGGCCAGCGCCGCGAGCCGCACGGTCAGCAGGAACCGGTGGTGCCGGGCGGTGAGATGGGCCCGCTCGTGCGCGAAGAGCGCCCGCCGCTCGGCGGACTCCAGCCGCTCCAGCAGGGCGGTGGTCACCACCACCCGGTCCCGCCGCCCGCCGGGCAGCGCGTACGCGTACGGCACCCGGTCGGGCAGCACGGCCACGGAGGTGTCCGGCAGCCCGGCCAGCGCGCGCTGGGCCCGGCGCCGTACCCGCCCGTGCCGCCACAGCGCCCGGACGCACGCCACCAGCACCGCGCAGAGCGCGGGTATCGCCGCCTTGCCCGCCACCTCGTCGTACGGCACCGCCTCGCGCACCTGCGGGTCGGACCAGCCGTCGGGCAGCGGGTTGCCCGGGAGCTGGGCGGTGCCGACCACCATCACCAGCGCGAGGGAGACCGTGCTGCACAGCGCCATCACGGCGGCGACGCCGGTCAGCAGTCGGGTCGCGGTGCGCGGGTGCAGGTGCTGCTCGGCCAGCCGGGCGATCGGCCACGCGGTCAGCGGCAGCACCAGGGGCAGGAAGACGAAGACCCCCATGAGGCGTCAGTCGTCCCCCGGGCCGTGCGCCTGCCCCAGGAGCTCCCGCAACAGCCGTTCGTCGGCCGGCCCGAGGCCGGTGACGAAGCTGGCCAGCACCGCTTCCCGGTCGCTCTCGGCGTCCAGGACCTTGCGCATCTTCCGCGCGGCCAGGCCCGCCTGGTCCGCCGCCGCCGTCCAGGTGAACGACCGGCCGGCACGCTCCCGGCTGACCGCGCCCTTCTCCAGCAGCCGCGTCAGGATCGTGATCACCGTGGTGTACGCCAGATCGCCGCCGAGGCGTTCCTGCACGCCGCCGGCGGTCTCCGGGGCCTGCGCCTCGCGCAGCGCCGCCAGTACCAGTGCCTCCAGCTCGCCCTGGCCGCGCCGCCGCGGACGCGGGTGATCCGTCACGCCGAGCCTCCTTCCGCCACCGCCCGCACTCCGGGCGGACATCGTATAGACGCCCGGTTCCCCTCCCCGCCCGCCGTCAGGCCCGCGGCCGGTCCCGGCCACATCTTCTACACAAGTGTAGAAGCCAGGCTTCCCGAGCACGTCATGGGAGACAGGACATCGTGAGAGGAGTACGGAAGAGATGGGTGTCATCGCCTGGCTGGTACTGGGACTGCTCGCCGGAGGGATCGCCAAGCTGATCCTGCCCGGACGGGACCCCGGCGGCTGCATCGGGACCACGTTCATCGGGATCGCGGGCGCCTTCCTGGGCGGCTGGCTGTCGGCGCGGTTCCTGGGGCGGCCGGTGCAGCGGGAGTTCTTCGACGCGGCGACCTGGGGATCGGCCGTCGTCGGCGCCCTGGTGCTGCTGATCGGCTACCGCCTGCTGTTCGGCAGCTCGCGGGAGTGAGGCGGCCGACCGGCGCGCGCCGTCACCGTTCCGGCCGGGGGCCGAGGGACTCGGTGGCGGGCTCGGTGGCGGCGGGCACGGGGAGGCCCGGGAAGGGGGTGGGGGCCTGGGAGGCGGAGAGGGAGGGGGTGGGACGGGGGTCCGCTTCGGACGGCGCCACGATGAGGTCGGACGGGGAGGGGGACGGGTCGGCCGGGCCGGTGGCGGGCGGTGGCGCCAGCGGCACCACCGGCCGGGTGGCCGGCGATTCGACGGACCGGTGCAGCGGCAGCGCGACGAGGACGGCGGCGGCGCAGGCCACGGCGGCCCCGGCGGCGGTACGGAACAGCCGCCGGCGGGCGGCGGCCCGGCGGACCGCCTCGTAACGCCCGGGGGACGGGCTCAGCCGGTCGCCGCCGGGGCGCAGGACCACCAGCAGCGGATCGTCGGGGCCGAACTCCGGGTCGTCGTCACAGCGTGTGGTCAAGGCTCCTCCTCAGGTGGACGCGGAGCAGTTCGCGGGCCGCGTGGAGGTCGGCCTTGACGGTCCCTTCCTTGCGCCCGGTCAGCGCGGACACCTCCCGGATCGGCATGTCAGCGTAGTAGTGGAGGAGGATCGGCACGCGCAGCCGCTCGGGCAGCGACTGCACGAGGAGCCGCACCGACGGGTCGGCCTGTTCGGTGTGCGGGCGCACGGCCGCCTCCACGGTGACCCGGCGGACGGCCCGGCGCTCGCGCTCCAGCTTGCGCCAGTGGTCGCGGACGAGGTTGGCGGCGGTGACGTAGAGGAAACCGCGGGGCTCCTCCACGGACGTCCAGCGCGCCCAGAGCCGGGTGAACGCCTCGGAGGCGATCTCGTGGGCCGTCTCGTCGTCGTCGACCAGCCTGCGGCACCAGCCGGCCAGGCGCGGGTAGAGCACGCCGAACAGCTCGGACGCCTCCGTGGCACGGGACCGTTTCACCGTCTCAGCGCTCTTCGGGGTCGTCGTCGGGGACGCCGGCCGTGCGGTGGGGCGGGCCGGAGGCGCCGTCCGGGGCCGTGAGCACGGCGAAGACGATCACGTTGTCGCGGTAGCCGGTGCCGGAACGGGGGCCGCCGCAGGTGACGAGCCGCAGTTCGGGGCGGTCGACGTCGCCGTAGACGTCGTCGGTCGGGAACCGGGACTTGGGGACCGTACGGACCTCCGTGACGGCGAAGGGGGCGGTGGTGCCGTTCTCCAGGCGGGCCAGGACCCGGTCGCCGGGGCGCAGCCGGTCCAGCCGGCGGAAGACGCCGTCGCCGTGGGTGCCGACGGTGACGTGGCCGAGGAGGACCGAGGGCCCCCTCTGGCCGGGGGTCGGCGAGTGCCGGTACCAGCCGGCCGGGTCGTGCGCGGTGAGCGGCGGGACCTCCACCGTGCCGTCCGGGTTGAGCCCGAGCCGGGTCACGGGGGTGTCGACGCCGATCGCCGGGATGCTCAGGCCGACCGGCTCGGACCGCGCGAGCGGCCGTGCCGGGGGCCCCGCGGCCGTCACCGACGGCGCCGCCGTACGGGCGCCGGGCGCGGCCGGGGACGCGGGTGCGCCGGAACCGGCGCAGCCGGCGAGCAGCGAGGCCAGGGCGAGGGCGGCGAGGGCCCGCCCGGAGAACGGGGTCACGCGCCGGTCGCCCGCCGGCGCCGTACGACGTAGACGGAGGCGCCGGCCGCGAGGAGCGCGGCGGCACCCACACCGGCGGCGCCCGCGCTGGGCCCGGAGGCGTCCCGCGCCACGGCACCGGTGTCGGGGGCGCCCTCGGGGACGGCGGAGACCTGGGCGTCCTCGGGCACGGCGGAGAGCTCGGCGTCCTCGGCGGGCGCCTCGGCCGCGTCCGGGGAACTGACGGACGGCACCGGCGTGGGCTCGGCGGGGGTGGCCGGGGCCAGGGTGGGCGAGGGGGCCTGGCCGGGGACCGTGTCGTCGGCGAGGGCGGGGGCGGTGGCGGCCATGACGGCGGCGCACGCGAGGGCGGCGGCGGACAGCAGGGTTCGGCGCATCGGATCGCTCTCTCTCGGGGTCGATCCGCCCGGCCACGACGGCCGGACGGGTCCACGGAATCGAGCGGAGAGACGACCGGCGAACGGGCCGGGTTGCAAAGAGACGGTAAAGCTCCGCCGGGGGCCGGGGTGGGCGCCTCGGCGGGAAGCGGTCATGGGGCCGCGGCCGGGCCCGGGACGCACGAAGGGCCCGCACCGTGCGGTGCGGGCCCTTCGTCGCGATTCACCCGTGCGTTACGCGGGGGTGATGTTCTCCGCCTGCGGGCCCTTCTGGCCCTGCGTGACGTCGAAGTTCACCCGCTGGCCCTCCTGGAGCTCGCGGTAGCCCTGGGTGGCGATGTTCGAGTAGTGAGCGAAGACGTCGGCGCCGCCGCCGTCCTGCTCGATGAAACCGAAGCCCTTTTCGGCGTTGAACCACTTCACGGTACCGGTGGCCATGTCATTAACTCCTAGGCAGTGCTGGAGACCCGCACTGTGCGGATCTTCCCATCGCTGCGATGATCACCCGCCCGGAAACCCGGTAACGCATACGGCAACCACAACTGCAACTACCGACGACCATAACACCGTCGAAGCCCACGCATTTCAACCGGCGGGCGGGAAAATAATCGCCCGGAATAACACTTGGTGAATGCCGTCGAAATGACTCTCCGGCCGTCGGGGAATATCTGTCCTGTCGGGGACAGATATTCACCCGCCGTTCGGACCGGCCGCCGCGCGCAGCTCCTCGTTGGCGCGCAGGGCCGCGTCCAGCTCGTCCTCCAGCCCGACGATGCGGCAGGCGACCTCGACCGGCGTGCCCTGGTCGACCAGCTCCCTGGCACGGGCGGCGCGGCGCAACTGGCGCCGCGAATAACGGCGGTGACCGCCGTCCGACCGCATCGGAGTGATCAGCCGCGCCTCACCGAGGGCACGGAGGAATCCGGGCGTGGCACCGATCAGTTCGGCGGCCCGGCCCATCGTGTACGCCGGGTAATCGTCGTCGTCGAGCCGGTCGGCGGCCTGCGGCCGACCTTCGGCGTCCGGCCTGCTCTCCGGGGTCATGCATACCTTCCCGCGGACCGCTGGGGACACGGCCCGCCGCAGGGAATCCTCCTCCCCCGCACCAGAATTCTAGTCGCGCCCTCGGCATACCTGTCCCGGCGAACACAGTTCCACCCGTCCGGCCGCCTCCCCCACGGAAGACGGCCCGGACGCGTCCGCTCAGCCCGCGGCCGACGCGGCCTCGGGCACGGCCCGCCGGGGGGCCGGACGCTCCAGCGCGCTCACCACCGAGCCGTGGAAGCGGTGCACGGCGTCGTCGACGCTGCGGATGAACCCGGTCTCGGCCTTGCCCCGGGCGTTGCCCATCCCCTTGAAGAGGGAGAGGCGGAAGCCGGTGATCCGGTCGCCGTTCTTCGGCAGCATGTCCCCGGGCTCGGGACGCAGCCGCTCCAGGGTGCCGCGCGGACCGCCCGCGTCGCCGTCGACCAGCGTCTCGACGTGCAGGTCGGCGGGGGCCTCGGCCAGCCGCTTGACCAGCCGCTTCGCCCAGGTCAGCGGGTAGCCCTGGTCGGGCGCCGGGACGTCGACGGAGGTCCGCAGCCGGCCGGTGCGCAGATCGGCGGTGATCCCGAGCACGCCGGGGGTTCCCTCGATGCGCAGTTCGGCGTGGAGCCGGCCCTCGGTGCACAGCCGGTCCGCCATCCGCGCCCGGCGGGCCCCGGGATCGGCGCCGCGCTGGGCCCGCCGCACGGGGAGCACCCGCTGGCCGAGTTCGCCGCCGAGGCCGAGGCAGACCTGCCGGATGAGCCGTTCCCAGCTCTCGACCACCTCCAGCAGGTGCGGGTCGCCCTGGCTCAGGGTCTCCTCGTCGATGCCCCGGCGGACGGGGACCCAGGCGGCGCCCATGTTCTGGAAGCCGTGGCAGCCGGAGTTCTCGTGCTGGAGGTAGTGCAGCAGTTCCTGGAGGAGCCAGGCGTGCGCGGCGTTGCCGACGCCCTCGTGGCGCAGGAGCATCTGCGCCTGGTGGGCGACCTCGGCCCAGGACAGGTGCCAGAGGGCCACCTTGTGCTTGCGCCGGCGGTCGATCTTGACGTCGACGAGGGGGCTGCCCTCCAGGGCGACGTCGTTCGAGAGCGTGATGACGGCCTCGTAGCCGCGCCGGGCGGCGATGTCGGCGTACGCCTGCACCTGCTCGGGCTTGAGCGGGTTGCCGTTGGTCTTGGTCTCCATCAGCGCGGTCCAGAGCTTGCCGGCCCGCTCGACGCGGATCACGCCGTCCGGGCGGCGCGGGGTGTCCCCGTGGGGCAGCGAGACCTCGGTGAAGGTCTCCATACGTCCGGCCGGGGAGCCGAACCCGGCGGTGAGCCGCCGCCCGAACTCCGGCACCTGCGTCATCACCGACAGCAGCACCGAGGTGGCGCGCGTCTCGCGGTCCCGGTCGCTCTTGAGTACGGAGACGGGGAAGAGCCGGGCCCGCCGCCAGGAGTCGTTGTCCGCGAGGGACCTCCGGGGGGCCTTGGGCAGGGTGACCTTCTTCTTGGCGGTACGCGGCCGGGCGGCGGCGACGCGGGCGGGTTCCGTGGCGTCCCCGGCCTGCCGCGGGGCGGGCACGGCGGGCGGCGCGGCGGCGGGCTCGGGCTCCGGCTCCTCCGGCGGGGCCACCCGCTCGACCGCCGGGGCGGGCGCCACGGGGGCACTGGGAGTGTCGGTGGCCTCGGCAGTATCGGCGGCACCAGCGGCACCAGCGGTTTCGACGCCGGATGGGATCGCCTCGACGGCTTCGACGGCTTCGACGGCCTCGACCGCCCCGCCGGCCCCTTCCGCCCCGCCCGCCTCTTCCGCCCCGGCAACCTCAGCGACCTCGGCAACCTCAGCGGCTTCAGCCGCCTCCGCCGCCTCCGCCGCCTCCGCCGCCTCCGCGTCGTCGTCGATGTCCACGCCGAAGTCCGTGGCCAGCCCGGCCAGTCCGTTGTCGTACCCCTGGCCGACGGCCCGGAACTTCCACTCCTCGCCGCGCCGGTACAGCTCGCCGAAGATGACGGCGCTGACCGCCCCCGCGTCCTCGATCGAGAACCGCAGCAGCGCGTCCCCCGAGGCGTCCGACAGCGTCACCCGCAGGTCGTCCAGCTCCCCGAAGCCGGCGCCCTCGTAGCGGCTCGCGGCGACGACGATCCGCTCGACGCCGGGCGCCACAGCCGTCAGGTCGAAGCCGATCCGGTCCTCGCTGCCCTCACCGCAGGGTGTCTTGCCGAGCAACTGCACGCTGCCGTCGGCCGCCACCGGGTTGTTGTAGAAGTGGAAGTCGGCGTCGCCGCGCACCTTCCCGCGTCCGTCCAGCAGCAGGACGGAGACGTCGGCGTCGCCCTCGCCGGTCGGGCTGGACCAGCCCAGACTCACGAACACGGAGCCGACGTCCTCGCTCAGGGCCGCCAGTGAGACGTTGGCGCCCTTGACCATTTCGCGCACGAAACCCCCCAGATCCCTTTCCGCGTGCACGGGTCGGGCCCCCCGGCCCGCCCGTCGTGTGGCGCTCTGTGACGCGTCGCACACGCTGCGCACGGCGGCACTCTAATGCGTACCGGCGCCCGGGTGGGCCGGGTCGGGGGAGGGGGCCGGTCAGGGGGCCGTCGGGGCGGGGCCGACCAGTTCGGTCAGGACGTCCTCCATCGTCACGAAGCCCAGGACGGCGCCGCTCTCGCCGGTGACGGCGGCGAGGTGGCTGTCCTCGGCGCGCAGGGCGGTGAGGGTGTCGTCGAGGGGGGTGTCGATGCCGACCCGGGTGACGCGGTGCAGCGCGGCGCGCGGGAAGGGACGGTCGCGGTCGGTCAGGCCCAGGGTGTCCTTGACGTGCAGGTAGCCGAGGACGGTGCCGCCGGGTCCGGTGACCGGAAAGCGGGAGTAGCCCGCCTCGGCGGCCAGGCGTTCCAGGCCGGCCGGGGTGATGGTGTGCGGAGCGGTGCGCATCCGGGGGACGGGGACGAGGATCTCGCCGACCGGGCGGGTGCCCAGTTCCAGCGCGTCGCGCAGGCGTTCGCCGTCGGCCGGGCTGAGCAGTCCGGCCTCGCTGGCGTCGACGACCATGCGGGCGAGCTGGTGGTCGGTGAAGACCGACTCGACCTCGTTCTTCGGCTCCACCCGCATCAGCTTGAGCAGGGTGTTGGCGAAGGCGTTGATGCCGAAGACGACCGGCCGCAGCGCCCGGGTGAGGGCGACCAGCGGCGGGCCGAGGAGCAGCGCGGTGGGCGCGGGGGCGGCCAGCGCGATGTTCTTCGGGATCATCTCGCCGATCAGCATGTGCAGGTAGGTCGCCAGGATCAGGGCGATGGCGAAGGCGACCGGGTGGACCAGCCCCTGCGGCATGCGGACGGCGGCGAAGACCGGCTCCATCAGGTGCGCGATGGCCGGTTCCGCGACGGCGCCGAGCACCAGCGAGGAGACGGTGATGCCGAGCTGGGCGGTGGCCATCATCGCGGAGAGGTGTTCCAGGCCCCACAGGGTCATGCGGGCCCGTTTGTCACCTGCCTTGGCGCGCGGCTCGATCTGGCTGCGGCGTACGGATATCAGGGCGAACTCGCCGCCCACGAAGAAGGCGTTGGTCACCAGCGTCAGGGCGCCGATCAGGAGCTGGACGGCGGTCATCGGGCCGCCTCCGGCTCACGGCGGGCGGCGGGGCCGGCCTGCGGACCGGGCACGGCGGCTCCACCCGGTGCCGGCCCGGTGGCGCCGTCCGGCACCGCGGGGGCGCCGGACGCGGCCGGGGCGGGCGCGGTGACCCGGACCCGGTGGGCGCGGTGGTGGTCGACGCCGAGGACCTCCAGGCGCCAGCCGTCCAGCTCGACCACGTCGCCCACGGCGGGGATGCGGGCGAGGTGGGTGGCGACGAGCCCGGCCACGGTCTCGTACGGGCCCTCCGGCGCGGTGAGGCCGGTGCGGGCCAGCAGGTCGAGGCGGAGCGAGCCGTCGGCCACCCAGGCCGGCGGCGCGTTCCCGGCGGCGGGGACGGGCATGAGGTCGGGGGTCTCGGCGGGGTCGTGCTCGTCGCGGACCTCGCCGACGACCTCCTCGACGATGTCCTCGACGGTCGCCACGCCGGCGGTGCCGCCGTACTCGTCGATGACGACGGCCATGGTGCGGCTCGCGCGCATCCGCTCCAGGAGCCGGTCGGCGGGCAGGCTGTCGGGCACCAGCAGCGGCGGGGCGGCCAGCTCGGTGACGGGGGTGGCCGCGCGCCGCTCGGGCTCCAGCGCCAGGACGTCGCGGATGTGGACGGTGCCGATGACCTCGTCCAGCGTGCCCCGGTAGACGGGGAAGCGGGAGCGGCCGGTGGCGTGGCTGAGGTTGGCCGCGTCGGCGGCGGTGGCGTGGGCCTCCAGGGCCTTGACGTCCACGCGCGGGGTCATGACGTTCTCCGCGGTCAGTTCGCCCAGGTGCAGGGTGCGGACGAAGAGTTCGGCGGAGTCGGCCTCCAGCGCGCCGAGGGCGGCCGAGTGCTGGGCGAGGGCGACCAGTTCCTCGGGGCTGCGGGCGGAGGCCAGTTCCTCGGCCGGTTCGAGGCCGAAGCGGCGCACGACGCGGTTGGCCGTGTCGTTGAGGTGGTGGATGAAGGGCCCGAAGGCGGCGGTGAAGCCGCGCTGGGGGCCGGCGACCACCTTGGCGACGGCCAGCGGGCGGGAGATCGCCCAGTTCTTGGGGACCAGTTCGCCGACGACCATGAGCACCACGGTGGAGACGGCGACGCCGAGCACCGTGGCGACGGTGGGCGCGGCGCCGTCCAGGCCGAGCGCCGTCAGCGGTCCGCGCAGCAGCACGGCCAGGGACGGTTCGGCGAGCATGCCGATGACCAGGGAGGTCACGGTGATGCCGAGCTGGGCGCCGGAGAGCTGGAGGGTCAGCCCGCGGACGGCCTTGAGGGCGCCCTCGGCGCCGCGCTCGCCGGACTCGGCGGCGCGTTCGAGGTCACCGCGCTCGACGGTGGTCAGGGAGAACTCGGCGGCGACGAAGACGGCGCAGGCGAGTGTGAGGAGGAGGGCCAGCAGGAGCAGCAGGACCTCGGTCACCGTGCCACCCCGCTTCCCTCACGCACGGTGCGCAGGGGGCACGTGGACGGTGCGGGTGACGGGCCGGCCGCGTCGCGGCCGGTACTGGGAGGCTCCATTACGGAACGGGGCTCCTATCGAGGTCGGCGGGGGGCCGGGGGGACCGGCCGCCCGAGGACGGTCCCCCCATGGTAAAGGACGCGCAAAGGCAGGCGTCCGGGTCTTTCGTCCCGACTTCTCCACGGCGGTTTTCGGCCTTTCCGGGGCCGGGGACCGCGCCCGGCGGCGGACACCCGCCGGAGCACGCCGACGGCGGATCTCCCCGCCCTATGCTTCTACCCGCTTGCGCGGGAACCGCCGGTGACCTGCCGACGTTCCCCGTACGCGCTGCACGGACGCACTCGGGAACACGAAGGAGTGAGCGCCGCGATGGTGTTCAAACGGCTGCTCGGTTCGCTCGGCGTGGGCGGGCCCACGGTCGACACGGTCCTCGATCCGGGCGCGGCCCGGCCGGGCGGCGCGCTGTCGGGCCGGGTCCACCTGGTCGGCGGGGCGTCCGACGTCGAGATCGAGCACGTCACGCTGGAACTGGTGGCGCGGGTGGAGGCCGAGCACGAGGGCGGGGAGAGCGAGGGCGTGGTCGCCTTCGACCGGCACGTGATCGCCGGCGCCTTCCGGCTGGCGGCGGAGGAGCGCCGGGAGGTGCCGTTCACGCTGGCGCTGCCCTGGGAGACGCCGGTGACCGAGCTGTACGGGCAGCCGCTCGGCATCGTGCTCGGGGTGCGCACCGAGCTGGCGGTGGCCGGCGCCCGTGACAAGGGCGACCTGGACCCGCTGACCGTGGCGCCGCTGCCGGCCCAGGAGGCGATCCTGGAGGCCCTCGGCCAACTGGGCTTCGGCTTCCGCTCGGCCGACCTTGAGTACGGCCGGATCGGCGGTACGGGGCAGCAGCTCCCCTTCTACCAGGAGATCGAGCTGAGCCCGGCGCCGCAGTACGCCCACCAGGTCAACGAGATCGAGCTGACCTTCCTCGCCACGCCCGCCGGGCTGGAAGTCGTCCTGGAGGCGGACAAGCGCGGCGGCCTCTTCTCCGACGGGCACGACGCGCTCAGCCGCTTCACGGTCCCGCACGACGGCATCGCGCCGAAGGACTGGAACGCCCTGGTCGACGGCTGGGTCCGCCGGCTCGTCGAGCACCGGGCCTCGTACGGCTCGCACGCGGTCTACGGCCACGAGGCGGGCCACGGCCACCACGGCGGACACGGCGGACACGGCGGGCGCTCCGGCATCGGCACCGCCGTGGCGGCGGGCGCGGCCGGGCTCGCGGTCGGCGTCGTGGGCGGGATGGTGGCCGCCGAGGTGATCGACGAGGTCGGCGACTTCTTCGAGGGCGACGACGAGAGCGACGACGGCGGTGACGAGGAGTGAGCGGCGCCCGTGACGGGAAGGCCGACCTGATAACTTCTACAGAACTGTAGATATCCGCCCGCCGGGGTGAACCACCTCTCGACCTCACGGAGTTCGCATGGCCCTCTGGGATCGTTTCAAGGAATCCGCATCGCAGATGCAGAACCAGCTCGTGGCGAAGAAGAACGACCTCAAGAGCGGCGCCTTCCGCGACGCGAGCATGGCGATGTGCGCGCTGGTCGCCGCCGCCGACGGCTCCGTCGACCCGGCGGAGCGCCGGCGGGTGGCGCAGCTCATCGCCGGCAACGAGGTGTTGCAGAACTTCCCGGCCGACGACCTGCGCCGCCGCTTCGAGGGCTACCTGGACAAGCTGACCGCCGACTTCGACTTCGGCAAGGTCAGTGTCCTCCAGGAGATCGCCAAGGCGAAGAAGAAGCCCGCCGAGGCGCGCGCGGTGGTGCAGATCGGCATCGTCATCGGCGGCGCCGACGGCGACTTCGACCAGACCGAGCGGGCCGTGGTGCGCGAGGCGTGCTTCGCGCTCGACCTGCCGCCGCACGAGTTCGACCTCTGAGCCGTCCTCCCACCGGGCACCCGGCCGCCGCCCTTCGGCCGGGGCTCCGGCCGGGCCCGCGACGGGACCTTTCCGGCCCTCGGCCGGTCGACCGCCGGCCCCTGTCTGCCGTAGATTCCGTCCGGGCCCGCGGGTGCGGGTCCGGACCGCATGCCACCCGGGGAGCAGCGTCGTGTTCGGACTGAGCGAACTCGCGATCATTCTCATCGTCGTCATAGCCGTGCTCGCCGCCAAGAAGCTCCCCGAGCTGGCCCGCTCGGCGGGCAAGTCGGCGCGCATCCTCAAGTCGGAGGCGCGCGCGCTCAAGGAGGAGCAGGGCGCCGCTGCGGCGCCGCCGCCTCCGGCCGAGGAGGCGCCCCGCGAGCCGGCGCCGGACGGCCCGGCCTCGCCCCGGGTGATCCAGGGCGAGGTCGTCGACCGGGACGAGCGGCGGCCCGGCACGGAGCCCTCCCGGGACTGACCACCGCACCCGGACCCACCGCGCGCCCGTGGACCGGCCGCCGAACCCTGGACCGCCCGCCCGCCCATGGACCGACCACCGGACCCGGGGTCGGCCGCGTGCCCGTGGACCGACCACCGGACCTGACCGCCCGCGTGCCCGTGGACCGACCGCCCGCCCGTGGGCTGACCACCCGCCCGTGGACCGACCACCCGCCCGTGGGCTGATCGCCGGTCCTCCGACCTGCGCGGATCGGCGATCCGGACATACCGGGAGCTTTCTCTCCGTTTCGGGTACATAATCAGAACATGAGTACGGCAACGTATGTCCTTCAGGCCGCTCCCGACGCGCTCGCGATGACCGGGGCGTTCGTCGGTGGCCTGGTGATCGTGGGTGCGTTGATCCTGGCCGTGCGGATCGGTATGCGGGTCATGGACCAGGAGCCGACCCGGCCGCGCGCCGACGAGCAGCCCACGCTCCCCGCCACCGGCGCCGTCCGCGAGGAACGCGAGATGCGGGAGCCCGACGAGATCCCGCTGACGTCGGACGGGAGCCCACGGCTGATGCCGTACCAGCTCCACCACGCCGGGAGCCGACGGGGCGCCGACCAGACCCGGCGCCGCTGGCTGCCCGGATCGAGCGGCGCCTTCGGCAGCGGCGGCCCGGGACACGTGTGACCCTCGGCGACCGCCGGTGAACCCCGGGTGCGCAACGGCCCCGGGGCAGGGGGAGTACGTACCCCCGGCCAAATCCGTCGACCCCCGCGCGGCCCCCGTGTTACGGCCGCCCCGCTCCGTTCGTTCCCCTGCCCCGGGCCTTCCGTACCCGGGAGAAGAGGCTTTGCGCCCCGGCCCGCGCCGAGCGCGCCTCGCAGCACCGCCTGACCGGCCCGGTCCTCGACGCCGTCCCCCGCGGACGGTGACCGGACGCCGCCTCGCGGCGCCCTGATCCCTCGCCGAGGCGCTCGGCCTGCTCTTGCCATCACGCGGACTTCCTCGGCAAGGAGCCCCCGGGTGTCCCACCCGCACGACCCCCGCGCCGCCACGTTCACCTGCGCCTGGTGCGGCCTGACGGTGTCCTCCGCCGCCGACGGCGGCGCCCCGCGCAACCACCACCGGCCTCGCCCGGGAGGCACCGCGCGTGCTGTGACGCGACCCCCGGGGCGGTGACCGGCGACGGTCCACCGCCCCGGGGGAAGCTCCCCGGGCCCGGTGTGCGGCCTGCACAGTTTCCCGTCCCGGACCGGTCCTCGTGCCCACTGACCCGTGTCATCCGGGCGCTTACCTTCAGCGGAATGTTCCGTTCCCAGCCCGGGAGACGCCATGGAATCCACCGCTGAACAGCACGACGACTACGCCCTGAGCCGGGTGCCCACCGGCCGGCGGCACCACTGGTTCTCCATCGCCGTACAGCGCTTCGGGATGCTGAGCTCGCTCGCCAGCTTCCTGATCGGCGCCACCCTCGGCTTCGGGATGACCTTCTGGGACGCGGTCCTCGCCATCACCTTCGGCGCGGTCGTCCTGGAGATCGTCACGATCTTCACCGGCATCGCCGGACAGCGCGAGGGGCTGTCCACCTCCGTCCTGGCCCGCTGGACCGGCTTCGGACGGGCCGGCTCCTCCCTGATCGGCCTGGCCATCAGCGTCTCGGCGCTCGGCTGGTTCGGCATCCAGAACGCCGTCTCCGCCCAGGGCCTGGTCAGCCTGATCGGCGTCCTGCCGCTGTGGGCGTGGGCCCTGGTCTTCGGCCTGACCGTCACCGGCATCGTGATGCTCGGCATCGGCTCCATGGCCTGGACCGCCTACATCGCCGTGCCCGCGTTCCTCGCCCTCGCCGGCTGGTCCATCATCAGCGAACTCTCCCGGCACGACCTCGGCGACCTGCTCCACGCGGCACCGGCCGGGCCCCAGCTCAGCCTGCTCCAGGGCACGTCCATCGTGGCCGGCGGATTCATCGTCGGCGCCGTGATCACCCCGGACATGAGCCGCTTCAACCGCACCTCCGGCGACGTGGTCAAGCAGACCGTCGTCGGCATATCCCTCGGCGAGTACGTCATCGGCCTGATCGGTGTCCTGCTCGCGCTGGCGCTGCGCACCAACGACGTGGTCGCCATCGTCACCTCGACCTCCGGGTTCCTCGGCACCCTGGTGATCATCGCCGCCACCCTCAAGATCAACGACTGGAACCTGTACGCCGCCTCGCTGGGCATCGTCAACTTCGTCGACCAGGTCTTCGGCCGGCGCGTCCACCGCACCCTGGTCACCCTCGTCGTCGGAATCCTGGGCTCCGTGCTCGGCGCCGTCGGCATCCTCGACCGTTTCACCGATTTCCTGGTGCTGCTCAGCGTGGTCTTCCCGCCCATCGCGGGCATCATGGTCGCCGAGTACTTCCTCGGCCGGGTCTGGCGCCCCGAGCTGGACGCCTCCCGCGAGCGCGGCGCGCTCCCGGACACCGCGCCGACCTGGGTCCCCGCCGCCCTGGCGGTGTGGGCCTGCGCCTCCCTGATCGGTCACTTCGTCGAATGGGGCCTGCCGTCCGTCAACTCCGTCGTCGTCGCAATGGTCCTCTACCTGGCCCTGGCCCGGCTGGGCCTCGTCCGGGGCGTCGGCCGGTCCGCCACCCACCTGCCCCCCACCACCCCGTCGACGGCGGCCGGGCGCCGCGCGTCGGCCGGGTGAAGCCGACCGAAAGAGAACGAGACACCATGCTGAGACTGGGAATCGACGTCGGAGGCACCAACACCGACGCCGTCCTCATCGACGGGAACCGCGTCCTGGCCGCCACCAAGGCGCCCACCAGCCCCGACGTCACCACCGGAATCGTCACCGCGATCGCCGGCCTCAAGCAGGCCGCGGAGTTCGACCCCGCCGCCGTGGCCGCGGTGATGATCGGCACCACCCACTTCATCAACGCCCTCGTCGAGGGCGACCGGCTCGCCCCCACCGCCGCCATCCGCTTCGGGCTGCCCGCCACCAGCGCCCTGCCGCCGCTGGTGGACTGGCCCGACCGGCTGCGCACCGCCATCGGCGAGCACAGCCACCTGTGCCACGGCGGCCACGAGTACGACGGCAGCCGGATCGCGGACTTCGACGAACGGGAGTTCCGCGCCGTCCTGGAACGGGCCGTCGAGGCGGGCGCCCGCTCCTTCGCCCTCTCCTCCGTGTTCTCGCCGGTCAACGCCGAGTTCGAGCAGCGCGCCGCCGAGATCATCGCCGAGGAGCTGCCGGGCCGCCCCATCAGCCTCTCCCACGAGATCGGCCGGATGGGCCTGCTCGGCCGGGAGAACGCCACCGTCATCAACGCGGCCCTGCGCGAACTGGCCGAGCACGTCGCCGCCGGACTCACCCGGACCGTGGCCGAGGCCGGCATCAGCGCCCCGCTCTTCCTCAGCCAGAACGACGGCACGCTGATGGACGTCGACTACGCCCGCCGCTACCCGGTCGCCACCTTCGCCTCCGGTCCCACCAACTCCATGCGCGGCGCGGCCTTCCTCTCCCGGCAGGCCGACTGCGCGGTGATGGACGTCGGCGGCACCACCACCGACGTCGGCATCCTGCAGAACGGCTTCCCCCGCGAGGCGTCCACCGACGTCTCGGTCGCCGGGGTGCAGACCAACTTCCGGATGCCCGACGTGCTCTCGGTGGGCATCGGCGGCGGCAGCCACGTCACCCACGAGGGCGGACCGCGGGTAGGCCCGAAGAGCGTCGGCTCCCGGCTCACCGAGCGGGCCCTCGTCTTCGGCGGCGACCAGCTCACCGCCACCGACCTCGCCGTCGCCGCCGGACTCGCCGACATCGGCGACCGGGACCGCGTCGCCCACCTCGGCAAGGACCTCGTCCGCGCGGGCCTCGACCACATCGCCGAGCGGATGGCCGAGGTCGTCGACCGGATGCGGATCTCCCCCGACCCCGTCCCCGTGGTCGCGGTCGGCGGCGGCAGCATCCTCGTCCCCGACCGGCTCGCCGGCGCCTCCCGCGTCGACCGCCCCGAGCACTACGCCGTGGCCAACGCGATCGGCGCGGCCATCGCCGAGGTCGGCGGCGAGGTCGACCGGGTCTTCTCCGTCCAGCCCGGCCGGCGCGACGCCGTCCTGGACGAGGCCCGGCAGGAAGCCGTCGACCGGACCGTCGCGGCCGGCGCCCGCCCCGGCTCCGTACGGGTCGTGGACATCGAGGAAGTGCCGCTCGCCTACCTGCCCGGGAACGCCACCCGGGTCCGCGTCAAGGCCGTCGGCGAACTGAGCCTGGGAGACAGCCTGGGAGAGCTGGGAGACAACGATGCGTGAGATCACAGTCGACGACCTGCCGGACATGGCGCGCGGCGCCGCCGTGCTCGGCACCGGCGGCGGCGGCGACCCGTACATCGGGCGGCTGCTCGCGCAGCAGTCGATCCGCCGCAACGGACCGGTCACCCTCGTCGACGCCGACGAGGTGCCCGACGACGCCGTGGTCATCCCCACCGCGTTCATGGGCGCGCCCACCGTCATGCTGGAGAAGCTGCCGGCGGGCACCGAACTCACCGCCGCGCTGCGGGCCCTGGAGAACCTCATCGGGCGGCGTGCCACCCACACCGTCTCCATCGAGGCGGGCGGGCTCAACTCGATGATCCCCTTCTCCGCCGCGGCCGAACTCGGCCTGCCCCTGGTCGACGCCGACGGGATGGGCCGCGCCTTCCCCGAACTCCAGATGCTGCTGCCCACCCTGGGCGGCGTCTCCGCGACCCCGATGGCCCTCGCCGACGAGCGCGGCAACAACGTCAGCCTGCGCACCCTCGACAACTCCTGGGCGGAGCGCTTCGCCCGCTCGGCCACCATCGAGATGGGATGCAGCGCCGCCGTCAGCCTCTACGTCCTCACCGGAAGACAGCTCAAGGACCTCATGGTGCACGGCACCATCACCCTGTGCCGGCGCATCGGCGCCGCGATCCGCGAGGCCCACGAGCGCCACGCCGACCCGGTCGCCGCAGCCGCCGGCGAACTCGGCGGACGCACGGTCTTCCAGGGCAAGCTGGTGGACGTGCGGCGCACCACCGAGGGCGGATTCGCCCGCGGCCACGCCGTCCTCGACGGGCTCGGCACCGACCTCGGCGGCCGTATGGACGTCTCGTTCCAGAACGAGAACCTGGTCGCCGAACGCGACGGCACGGTCGTCGCCAGCGTCCCCGACCTCATCTGCGTCCTCGACACCGACACCGGGGAGCCGGTGACCACCGAGACCCTGCGGTACGGGCTGCGGGTCAGCGTCGTCGTCGCCCCCTGCGACCCGCGCTGGCGCACCCCGGAGGGACTGGCCCTGGCCGGCCCCGGCTACTTCGGGTACGACCACGCCTACGTGCCGGTGTGAGACCCGGGGCGACGTCCCGCGGGGTCACCGACGGGGTGGTCCCCCGGGTGAGCGCCCGTACCGCGCGCCCCGCCGCCGGTGCGATGTCTGCGATCATCAGGATATGACGCGTTTCGGGCCCGATGTGCTCCGCGGTATCGCCGTGGAGCACATCGACGCCCTGGCCGCGGGGGCGGCCCTGCTCGGCTCCGGCGGCGGCGGGGACGTCGCCCTCGGCAGTCATCTGCTGCGCCGCGCACTGGCACCCGCCGGGCGCCGGGTCGAGGTGGTGCCGGCCGCCGGGCTCCCGCCCGGCGCCCTGGTCGTCCACGCCGGCGTCGTCGGCGCCCCCGACGTGCTCGCCGAACGGCTCCTCGCCCCCGGCGACCTGGCCCGCGCCGTCGAGGCCGTCGTCGGCCACCTCGGCGGCGACCTCGCCGCGGTCGGCGTGATCGAGATCGGCGGGCTCAACGCCGTGGCCGCCGTCCTCACCGCCGCCCACCTCGGCGTGCCCGTCGTCGACGGCGACCTCATGGGCCGGGCCTTCCCCGGCATCAACCAGACCACGGCCGCCGTCGCCGGCCACCCGGCCGCCCCGCTCGCCCTGGTCGGCCCCGCCGCCGACACCGTGGTCGTCCCGGCCGCCTCCCCCGCCATGGCCGAAGCGCTCATCCGAAGCTGCGCCGCCACCATGGGCGGCGCGGCCTCGCTCGCCATGTACCCGCTCACCGCCGCCGTGCTCGCCGCCCACGGCGTCCGCTCCAGCCTCAGCGCCTGCCACGCCCTCGGCACCGCCTACCTCACCCGCGACCCGGCGGCCGGCGCCCGCGCGCTGGCCGCCCGGCTCGGCGCCCGGCTGCTCTTCGAGGGCCGCGTCGACGAGATCCGCCCCCCGCTCGCCGGCTCGCCCGGCTGCACCACGCTCACCTCCCCGGACGGCGGCGCGACCGCCCGCCTCGACCACCAGGAGGAGTTCCTCGCCGTCACCCTCGACGGCGTCACCGTCGCCGGCACCCCCGACATCATCGTCGCCCTCGCCGTCGGCAGCGGCGCCCCGCTCCGCGCCGACCAGCTCCGGCCGGGCCACTCCCTGGTCCTGCTCGGCCTGCCCGCCCTGCACACCTGGCCGCCCGGGACCGCCGCGCTGGTCGGCCCGCCCGCCTTCGGCCTCGACCTGGAGGCGGTGACGACCCCATGACCGGCCGCCCCCGGGTCGCGGACCTGCTGCACGACCCCGTCCTGCACGGCGTACGGACCGTGGCCGGCGCCGCCGGCACCGAACGCGTCGTCGAGGACGTGCGCTGGTACGAGGGCGACCTCGACGACGTCGACGGCCACCTGCTGCTGTGCGGCGAGGCCGACGTGACCCCGCTGTACCGGCTCGACGCGCTGGTCCGCCGGGCCGAGGAGGCCGGGGCCGCCGCCCTCCTCGTCATCGCGGGCCCGGCCCGGCCGCTGCTGTCCAGCGTCCGCCTCGCCGACCGGCTCCGCATCCCCGTGCTCTGGCTGGCGGAGGACCACCCGGTCCGCCTCGTCCAGGAACTGACCGCCCGGGTCCGCGCCCCCCAGCAGGACCGCGCCCGGACCGTGGAACGGCTGCTGCGCCAGCTCGGCACCAAGCGCACCGGACAGGAGATCCTGGCCGCGGCCGAGGCGGTGCTCACCGCCCGGCTCTCCCTGGTCACCTCCGAGGGCGACGCCGTCCTCGGCGACCCGGTCCCGCCGGACCCCGCGCTCCGGCCGGAACGCCCGGTACCGCAGCGCGGCGACCACGTCCTGGTCCACCCCGTCCTCGACCCGGACGTCCACCGGGTCGCCGCCTGGCTCGCCTGCCCCTACGAACGCGCCGCCGAGGCCCGGCTGGAGACCCTCGCCATCGGACTGGCCGTGACCGAGCCGTTCCTGCGCTCCTGGCTCTCCGCGCAGCGCGCGCAGACCGTCCGCGACTCGGTCTTCCAGACCCAGTTGCTCTCCGAGATCCTCACCGGCGGCGACTCGGTCAGCCGCGACGTCGTCGAGGGCGCGGTCTCGCTCGGCTGGCAGCTCCAGGGCTGGCACGTCGGCGTCCACCTGGTCGCCGACCCGCCCGGCCGGGCCGGGGCCCGCGACCCGGTCGTCGAACGGTTCCGGGCCGGGCTCGCCGCGCACGGCGTGGAGCCGGCCGGCGCCGTCCACCGGGGCAACGGCTGGGCCCTGTGGACCAGTACGGACACCGAACCGGCGCCCGAGGACGCCCGCGCGACCCTCGACGCGGTCCGCCGGGTGATCGCCGCCCTGCCCCGCGACCGCGACCTGGCCGCGGGCATCGGCCGCCCGCACCGCGGGCCGGGCGGCCTCGCCGAGACCCTCGCCGAGGCCCGGGACGCCGCCGAACTCGCCCGCAGCCACGACTACCGGCCCGCCGTCGAGCACTCCGACGAACTCGGCGTCGCCCGGCTGCTGGCCACCTGGCAGCGCTCCGAGGTCACCCGCGCCTTCGCCGACACCTCCCTCGCCCCGCTGCGCGACCCCGCCCACGCCCACCTGCTGACCACCCTGCGGGCCTACCTGGAGAGCGGCGGCTCCGTCGTCCTCACCGCCCAGGCCCTCGGCGTGCACCGCAACACCGTGACCGCCCGCCTCCAGCAGGTCCGCGAACGCCTCGGCGTCGACCTCGACGACCCCAGCCGGCGGCTCGCCCTCCAGGTCGCCTGCCGCGCCCTCGGCGTCTGACGGCGCCCACCCGGCCGGACCCGGCACTCTGCACAGGACACCGGGCTCCACGGGGCATCCCGCACATTCCCGGACCTTCCCCGGCTGCCTAGTCTCCCCGTACCGCTACCCAAGGAGACGACATGCGCATTCGGGTCATCCTCCCCGTGATCGGCGACGCCCTGATCGACCACGTCCGTACGGAGGTGACCGGCTGGGCCGCCGCCGGCACCGAGGTCGACGTGGTGTCGCTGGAGCGGGGCACCGCCAGCATCGAGTCCGAGTACGACGAGGCGCTGGCCGGTCCCGGCATCCTCCAGCGGGTCGAGGAGGCCGCGGCGGACGGCGTCGACGGCGTGTTCATCACCTGCTTCGGCGACCCGGGGGTGCACGCGGCCCGCGAGATCATCGACGCCCCGGTGGTCGGCGGTTTCGAGCCCGCCATGCTCACCGCGCTCAGCCTCGGCGAGACCGTCGGCATCGTCACCGTGCTCCCCAACGTGCTGCCGATGCTGCGCTCCCTGGGCCGCCGCTACGGCATCGAGGGGCGGATCGGCGCCCTGCGCGTCGTCGACCTGCCGGTACTCGGCCTGGAGGACCGTGAGGTCCTGCTCGACCGCCTCGCCGAGCAGGCGTCGGACGCGGTCGCCCGGGGCGAGGCGGACGTCATCGTGCTCGGCTGCACCGGGATGCTGGGCGTCGCCGCCGAACTCCGCGACCGGCTGGCCGCCGCGGGCCACGCCGTCCCGGTGGTCGACCCGACCGGTGCCGCCGTGACCTGGCTGGAGAGCAGCGTCCGCCTCGGCGTCACCCCGAGCCGCACCACGTACATGCCGCCGCCGGCCAAGGCCCGCTCCGTGTGAGGGGACGAGGGACGAGGGACGGGGGACGGGAGGCGGGAGGCGGGAGGCGGGGGACGGGAGGCGGGAGGCGGGAGGCGGGCCCGGACCGGCCGGCCGCGGGCCGACGCGCGCCCGCCCGCCCGCCGGTCCGCTCTCCGTGGGTACGGGCGCGCGCCCGCGCGGTGAGCGGTCCGCGCGGGCGCGCTGCCGGGCACCGGGGCCGGGACCCGGGAGTCAGTCGCCGGGAGCCGGGACCCGGGGCGTCGCCGCCCCGGCCGGTGCCCGGCCCGGCTCAGGAGCCGGCGGCGTTGCGGCGCCGGGTGGCGACGACGATCGCCATACCGCCGATGAGCAGCACCGCGGCGCCGATGGCGACCGGGCCGGTGTTGCTGTCGGCGCCGGTCTCCGCGAGGTTGCCGGTGCTCCCGTCGGGGGTGACGTCCGAGCCGGCGACCGGCTGGGAGGCCGAGGCGGACGGCGTGCCGTCGGGGGCCTCGGAGGGCGCCCCGGCCGACGGCGTACCGCTCTCGGGGGTGTCCGACGGCGTGGCGGGCGCCGGCCGCGTGGTCTCCGGGGTGCCCGGCTGCGACGTGTCCGGCTGCGGGGAATCGGTCTTCTCGCCGGCCGGGGTCGTGCAGTCCTTGGTGCCGCCGTTCCAGGCCGCGATCAGCTTGTCCTTGATGACCGGGCGGTCCGGTCCCTTGGGCAGCTCACCGTGTTCGAAGCCGTCGTCGGCGCCGGTCTTGCCGTCGAAGCGGACGGCGCCCCGGTACAGGTCGATCTGGGCGAAGCAGCCCGCGTCCGGCACGGCGATGTCCAGGGTGCCGGTCTCGCCCGGCTTGACCGTCGCGGTGGAGAAGTCCACGAAGACCTGCTCGCCGGAGGTGGCGAAGGTCGGGCCGTGGGCGAGGAACGAGGAGAGCGAGGCGGTGCAGGAACCGGCGCCCCGGGCCGCGCGGACCCAGACGCGGACCTTGCCGTCCTGGGTGGGCCGCAGGCTCTGGTCGTCGACCTCGACCGAGTCGCGGAAGTCGGTGCCGTCCAGCGAGAACTGGCAGCGGTCCTCTCCGGTGGCCGTCCCGGCGCCGCTGCCGGGCTTGTAGGAGCCGCCCTTGTTCCAGCCGTCGCCTCCGGGCGTGCCGTGGGCGAGGGCGCCGGAGGCCCCGGCGACGGAGGCGGCGCACAGGGCGAGGCTCGCGGCGCCCGTCCCCAGCAGGCGGCGCATGGTGACACGTCGTGCTATCGACATGCGGGTCCCATCTTGGCGTGTGCTGCACCCGGGTGACGGCGGCAGGGCAGCGACCGAGCGCGCGCCGGCCGTACCGGGGTGAGTGAGTGAGAAGGACTGGGCCCTTCGATCACGCGGGCCACAGTGGGAGCCATCGTGGTCCTGACGTCGAATACTGTCAACTTGCGATTATTTCAAGGCAGTTCCTGACCGCTCACCGCTTCGCCACAGAGGGAACGTTCCGTTCCGCACGGTGACACGCCCTCACGTTCCGTCGCGGGGGACTCGCCCCGCTTTCCCGCCCGGGGGCCCTCGGGTGAGGGCGGGCTAGAGCGGCGGCTGTGCGGGCGCGGGGCCGAGGGTGGTGGTGCCGGGGGCGGTGCGGTGGCCGAGGCCGGTGCGGTAGGCGTCGAGGGCGGCCTCCACCCGGCCGGTACGGCGCAGCAGGTCGCCCAGGAGCCGGCACAGGTCGGCGAGGTCCCCGGCGGCGCCCGCGCGCTCCAGCAGGCTCAGCGCCCGTACGTAGTGCTCCTCGGCGGTCTCCGTGTCCCGGGCGTCCTCGGCGATGATGCCGAGCAGCCGGTGCGCGCCCGCGGAGTGCACGGCGCCGCGTTCGGAGGACAGGTCGTCCAGCACGCCGCGCAGGAGACCGGCGGCCTCCTCGGACTTGCCGCGCCGGTGGAGCACGTCGGCCAGTTCGACGGCGACCTGGCTGCTGTAGAGGGCGGCGCGGGTGGCGGAGAGCATGCCGAGGGCCTCGCGCAACTCCTCCTCAGCGCGGGGAAGTTCCCCGTTCTGGGCGTAGACGTAGCCGCGCATCCAGTGGCAGTTGGCCAGCTCGGTGCGCAACTGGAGCGTGCGGTACAGCTCGGCCGCCTTGGCCAACGAGGCGTCGGCGTCGGCGAGGCGCCCCTCGGCGAGCAGGGTGCGGGCGACGGACCGGTGCATGCGCGCCACCAGCGCCGGATCACCGGCCCGGGGGGCGAGCGCGAGGGCGTACTCGGCGGCCTTGGCGGCCCGCGCGTGCGCGCCCATGTCCATGTAGGGGCCGATCACGCTGGCGTAGAGCAACAGCAGCGCGTCGGGATCGTGCAGCCCGCCCCGGTTCAGCTCGTCGAGCGCCGCCTCCAGCAGGTAGACCGCGTAACGGAGTTCACCGGCGAGGTAGTGCGTGACGGCCCGTCCGCGCAGCGCCGGGACCCGGGCCGGCAGCGGGGCGTCCGCCAGGCACGCCTCGGCCTTCTCGAAGTGCTCGTGGGCGGCGCTCAGTTCGCCGGTGTCCACCGCGCACTCGCCGAGCCCGAGCAGCGCGGCGGCCCGCTCCTCGTCCAGGTGGTACGCCTCCGCCTCCGCGAGCAGCCCGCCGTACAGCTCCGCCGCCCGCCCCGCCTCCCCGGCGGCCAGCGTGCGCTGCGCCTCGGTGAGCCGGAGCCGCAGATCGGTGGCGAGCCGGGCGGGACGTCCGGTGACCAACTCCTCGTAACCGACGCCGAGCCGGTCGGCGATGTGCCGCAGGGCGTCGTCCGAGGGGCGGACCCGGCCGGCCTCCAGGGTCGAGATGTAGGCGGGCGTGTACGCCGGTTCCGCGAGCTGGCGCTGCGTCATACCGCGCTCCACCCGCAACCGCTGCACCCGTCGTCCGATGGTGCCCCGGTCGTCACGGTCCCCCACTGCCAACTCCCCCTGTGCCTCTTGCCGTTAGGCTCCGACGGCCCTAGGTTAAACCGCGAATTAAGCGCGCTTAACAGCGCTTGACACGATCCCGCAGAGGACGCCGTGGCCACACGCACCCGCACCGCCGAACGGTACGCCAGGGGCCTCGCCGCCGCCGTGGCGGCCGTGGCCTGCCTGTTCCTGGCCGGAACCGCGGGCCAGTCCCGTACGGCCGAACCCGCCTCCCCGGCTGCCCCGCCCCAGAGAGACACGGCCCCCATGGCCGACTCCCTGACCCCCCTGAACCCTTAAGCCGCCCCGCCCCCGCGGCCCGGACCCGGCGCGTCGCGGCGGTCGCCGAACGGGATTCACTCCGACGAGGGGCCTCGGTCACGAAAGGCGCTCTCGCCATTCCCTGGAACCGGTCGCCGCGGGCATAACGCGTCGATCCCCTCCCCCGGTCCGCGCCCGGCCACCGCCGTACGACCCGCTCCCCGGACCCGCGCGCCCCGGACACCCGGTGCGGACCCCTGGGCCTCCAGCGGCCCGCGGACGTACGTGGCCATCGCGCCTCCGGGAGGTGAGGACTCCTCGTCACCGGAATCCGACGGTAGAGCGTCTCCCGGCCCCACGGGAAGGGAATCCAGGGGTGGTACTCCTGCCGCCGGGCGGAGGAAACTCCTGGTGGCGGCCTCGGACCGGCGCCCGCACAGCCGGAGCCGACCCGGCCCGGGGCCCCCTGGGTCAGGGGTGGGCCTGGAGGCGGTGGAGTTCTCGGTGCACGTGGGCGAGGGCGCCCTCGCGGCGGCCGGGGACGTGGCTTCGGAGGGCGGCGAGGGCGGTACCCAGTTCGCGGGCCCGAGCGGGGACGGTGATGCGGCCCCACTGGTGGTGGGCACGGTCGACGGCGGCCTCGACGGCGGGCGCGTCCGGTGCCTGGCCGGCCCGGAGGCGGGCCTCGGCGACGGCCAGCCAGGCACGGCAGCTCCGCACCGGGTCACCCGCGAACATCGCCAGGTCGGCCCGGACCTCCGCCCAGTGCAGGGCGTCCTCCGAGGCGGGCCCGTGGACGTGCGCGGCGGTCCGTTCGTGATGGGCGGCGAGGGCGTCGGCCTCCGTGTGCCGGCCGGAGCGTACGGCGTCGGCGACCCGGGCGTGGGGATCGCCGGCCGCGGGTCCCGGCGCCGTGAGCACCAGGCCGGGGCCGGTCGCCGCGTCCTCGGCGGCGAGACGGGCCAGCACCTGCTGGTGGAGCTGGTCCGGCGGCGGGCGGTGTCCGCTGCGCAGGATCGTGGCGAGGGTGCGCATGTACGTCGGGGTCCCCACCGTCCGCCGGGAGGGCGGGGGTGCGATACGGCCGTAGACGGCGTTGTTCCTCCCGGAGTCGAGGGGGAGGGGTGGGGTGGGGTGGGGGGCGGTGGGTCGGGGTGGGGTGCGTCGGGGTGGGGTGGGTCGGGGCGGGGTGGGCTGGTGTGAAGCGGGCTGGGGGGCGGGGGGCTGGTGTGAGGCGGGCTGAGGGGCGGTGGGCCGGCGTGGGGGTGTGAACCCGTTGGGGGCTGTGAACTCGGTTGCCGGTGTTGACGCGTGATCGGTCGCGGGGCTCCGCGCCGCTGTGAACCCGGGTGGGACTGTGAACTCGGGTGAGGCTGTGAACTCGGTCGTGGCTGTGAACCCGTGTACCGGGGCGTCGCCCGGGGGCGCTGTGAATTCAGGTGTCGCTGTGAACCCCGGCGCCGGTCCCGGTGCGGAGGGTGCCGCTGTGAACCCGGGTGGCGCCGTGAACCCCGGCCCGGAGGGTGCCGCTGTGAACCCAGGTGGCGCCGTGAACCCCGGCCCGGAGGGTGCCGCCGTCTGCCCGGCGGAGGCTGTGAACTCCGGTGGTGGTGTGAACTCGTGTGCCGGTGCCGGGCCGGACGGTGGTGTGAACTCCGGTGGACCTGTGAACCCGCCCGGCGCACCGCCTCCCACCGCCACGCCCCCGAACGCCACCGCCCCCTCCCCGGCCGCCCCGCCCCCCGCCGCCGATTCCCGTTCCCGGAGCCACCGCCACGTCTCCTGGTCCGCGTGCAGGTCCAGGAACAGTGTCGTCGCCCCGCTCGGCCGCAGGCGCAGCTCCTCACGGACCCAGTGCCACGGCAGCGCCGTGTACCGCATCGTCGCCGCCGTCGTCCGGGCCAGCGCCAGGTGCGGCAGGCGCTGGCGCCGGTCGAGCTGGAGCTGCCCGGCGATGTACACCGTCAGCGGGCCCGGTGCCGCCGCCGCGGCGCGCAGCCGGGTCAGGACGGCCTGCGGGTCCAGCGGGTCGGCGAGTTCCACGACGTTCGCCGTCTCCGTGCCGGAGAGCACGGCGGGCGGCACGGCCGCGAGCACGGGGAGGACGGACGCCGCGTCCACCAGGCACCCCCGGCCCACGGGCGACGCCGCGAGCAGCAGCACGGTTCCGGACAACGGACCCTCCCCCGATCGATCACGTACATCAGCACGTTAACCGCTCGTACCCCACCACGGGGTGCTCACTTCACGACCCGCCGCACGGCGAAGATCGTGGTGTCGTCGACCAGCAGCCCCCGGCAGTGCCGCAGCGTGCCGTCGCGTACCAGGGCGACCAGCCGCTGCGGCGCGACGACGCCGTCCGGGTCGACGGCGAGGGCGCGGACGATGTCCTCGGCCGGCTGGTAGAAGCGGCCCTCGGGATCGCGGGCCTCCGTCACCCCGTCGGTCATCAGCAGCAGGGTCTCGTCGCGGGCGAGGGTCACCCGGCACACCGGCGGCAGCACACTGGGCGCGATGTCGGCCATGCCGAGCGGCAGACCGGCCTCGGATTCCAGCCTCCGGACGCCTTTGGGGCCGACGACCAGGGGAGGTTCGTGGCCGAAGACCACGGCGTCCACCGCGTCGGGCAGGTCGTCGGAGAAGCCGACCAGCACGGCGGTGGCGAAACGGTCGCCGTCGCCCCCGGAGTAGCCGAGCCCCTGGGTGTGCTGGCGGTGGCGCAGGAGGCGCTGGTCGAGCCGTTCGGCGACCGTCAGCAGGTCCGCCTCGTAGTAACCGGTCTCCCGGAAGGTGCCGAGCAGCGCGGATGCCGTCTCGACCGCGCCCAGCCCCTTGCCCTGTACGTCCCCTATGAGGACGCGGGTGCCGTGCGGGCCGAGCTGGATGTCGTAGAAGTCGCCGCCGACGCGGGCCTCGGTGTCCGCGGCGAGGTAGACGGCGGCGTGGTCGAGGCCGCCCCAGCCCTGCGGGATCGGGCGCAGCACGGTGCGCCGGGTGGTGTCGGCGATGTCCCGCATGTGCAGCATGCGTTCCTCGCCGCGCACCCGGACGCTGGAGGCCACCACGGCGATGACGCTGCCGAGCAGCACCAGGACGAGTCCGGGCAGGCCGGTGTGGTTGTGGTCCTGCCAGACGAGGTCGGCGAGGAGGTAGACGCACACCGCGAGCACCCCGAGCCCGGCCGTCGTCCAGACTCCGCAGATGGCGGCGGCGATGCCGGGCACGAGAACGGTCCAGGAGATCACCTGGAACGCGCCGGTGGTGACGTCGATGACGGCGATGACCGCCAGCAGCGCCAGCGGGAACAGCCAGGAGATGCTGCGCCCGCGCACGCTGAACAGTTCGTGCCGCAACTCGACGTCGGTCCGCCCGACCAGCCGGCCGACGAACTTCCATCGGCCGGTCACCCGCCTGTGGACACGACCCCTCACGCGCCCCAGCGAAACACGCGGGCACGTCCCCCGCATCCCGGACTTGCCAGGCGGCCGATCCGGGTGTGCTCTGGTAGCCGAGGCGACGAGGAGAGGAGTCCTCTCATGGCTCACCAGGCACTACCGACGTCCGGTACCTCTGGCACCTCACGCGGCACACCTGCGGGGCCGCGCAGGACACCCGACATCTTCGGCGAGCGCGCCCATCTGGCGGCCCACTGGATGCTCCCCGTCGTCCTGGGGCTGGTCTACGGCTACTGGGTGGCGGCCAACCGCCGTTTCGGCGGACCGATCACCGGCTGGAACATCTTCTACGGCTTCATGACGGCGCTCGCCTTCGCCGTCCTCTACGTGGCGGTCCGGGCGGTGGCGCAGCGGCTGCCGCGCGAGGGCCACGCGGCGCTGTGGGCGGCGTTCACAGGCAGCGCGCTGGGCTTCCTGTACACACAGACCGGCGTGGCGATGTTCACCTGCATCGGCCTGTCGCTGGTGGTGGCGGCGGCGACGTTCCTCGTCCTCTTCTACCGGTACTACACCCACGAGGACGCGGAGGGCCGCCGTACGAGCTGACGGCGGGCGGCGCGCGGGGCGGTGGCGTGCCGCGCGCCGGGCGCACGTTCGGCGGGGCGGGGAGGGCCATATGCAGTCACGCGGCTCGCCCGTCCCGCGCGCGGGGCGTTGTCTGGGAGGGTGTCCCCTCGTCTGCGGAGCCGCCTGTCGGCCGTCCTGATCGTCCTCGCCTGCCTGCTCGCCCCGTGCGGCGCGCTGGCCGCGTGGGCGGCGTACGGGCTGGGCGACACGGGCCGTTACGTCGCCGCGATGGCACCCCTGGCCACCGATCCCCACGTACGGGAGGCGGTGGCCGACGCGGTGGGCGAGGGCGTCCTGGAGGAGGTGGAGACGGCCGCCGCGCGGGACGGCGGCGTGCCGGGCGCCGGGGAGGCCGTGCCGGCGAGCGACAGCGTGCGCCTGTTCGTACGGGACGCGGCGCGGTCGTTCACCCGGACGGCGGCGTTCCGCGCGGGCTGGGAGACGGCCAACCGCACCGTGCACGGCGCCGTGCTGCACGCCCTGCGCGACGACCGGACGGCCGGCCGCGCGGTCACCGTCGACCTCGCCCCCGTCACCGCCCGCGTCCGCAGCCGGCTGGCCGAGGACCACGTGCCCATGGCCGACCGCATCCCCGTCCGGCCCACCCCGGTCACCGTGCTCCCGGCCCACGACGTGGACCGGCTCAGGAAGGGCTACCACGTGGTCGACGTCGCCGCGTTCTGGCTGCCGCTGGCGGCCGTCGTCTTCGCCGTGGCGGGCATCGCCGTCGCCGCCTGCCGCCGCCGGGCGGTGACCGCCACCGCGCTCGGCACGGCGCTCGGGGGCGGGCTGCTCGCGCTCGCCGTCGTGGTCGGCCGGCGGCTCACCGTCGCGGGCCTGCCGGGCCCGGTGGACGGCCCAGCCGCAGGCGCCGTCTACGACGCGCTCACCACGACCCTGCGTACGGCGGCCTGGGTCCTGGTGGGCCTCGGTCTCGCGGTCGCCGTGCTCTCCTGGCTCGCGGGCCGCCTCCACACCCGCCGCCAGGGCCCCACCGGACCCGCCGTCGGCCCGGCCCCGAGCCGCGCCCGCCTCTGACCTGCCGCGGAACGCCCCGCAGCCCGGCCGAAGCGGCGGCCTGCCGGAGGCCGCCCCTCGAACCCGCCGATCCGCCCCAGGGCCAAAACCCGCCCCCGCCCGCCCCGGACGGGAACCTTCCGCCCACCTCCCCCGTCATCCGGGCGGAAGGGCACGGAGACTGGAGGGGGCCGGCGGCCCGGACGGACCCCGGACCGAACGGACCCTCGGGCCACGGCCCGGACGGCCCACCCCCAGGCGGCGTGCCCGGCGAGCGGAAGGCGGCATGTGGACACCGACACGGCGACCGGCGAGTGGACGGAGGAGCCCGGCGCACCGCGTCCGGAGCACCGGCCGGGGCGGGGGCCGCGGGCCTGGTGCGGCGGGCTGCTCTTCGCCGGGGTGAGCGCGGTCGTCGGCTGCCGGGCGGCCGACACCGACGGCGTCACGCCGGTGCCGCAACTGCTCGCCTTCCTGCCCTGGCTGCTCGTCCCGGTCGGCCTCGGCCTGCTGCTGGCGCTGCGCGCCCGCTGGTGGACCGGCCTGGTGTGGGGCGTGGCGCTGCTGGGGCTGCTCGCCTGGTACACCGGGCCGTACGGGAAGACCGGCGGTCCTCCGGCCGGGCCGCCCGTCGCCGAACTGCGGGTGCTGACCTCGAACGTGGAGTTCGGGCAGGGCACGACCGCGCTGATCGCCACCGTACGTGGCGAGAAACCCGACCTGATCTTCGTACAGGAGTGTGACCCCGGGTGTGAGGCGGCGCTGCGCAAGGAGCTGGGGGCCGACTACCCGCACCGCCGTGCCGTCTCCGGCGGCGGCTCCGAGGGGTCCGTCATCCTCAGCGCCCACCCGCTCACCGCGGCGCCCGGCGTCCCCGCCACGATGGGCATGCCCGCGGCCGTCGCCGACGTGCGCGGCCACGCCGTACACCTGCGGCTGGCGCACCCGATGCCGCCGCTGCCGGGCCAGGTGAGCCTGTGGCGTACGGAGCTGGGGGCGCTGCGCGCCGCCGCCGCCGGGGACGGCGGGGGCCCCGCCATCCTCGCCGGCGACTTCAACGCCTCCCAGGACCACGCCGCCTTCCGGCGCCTGCTCGACACCGGGCTGACGGACGCGGCCCGCCTGGCCGGGGCCGACCGCGCGCCGAGCTGGCCGTCCCGGAGCACCCCGGCGTTCGGCGTGCAGATCGACCACGTGCTGGTCTCGGAGCACTTCACCGCGCACCGCGCCCGGTTCCTGCGCCTGGCCGGCACCGACCACCGGGCGCTCGTCGTCGACCTCACCCTGCACGGCGACGGCTGATCCGCCGCCGCCCGGCCGCCACCTCGCCGCCCCGGGGCTCCTCCGGCTCAGACGCCGATGTCGGCGCCGTCCGCGCGCCACACCACCACGACCGCCGGGCGCACGATCCGGCCCGGTCCGTCCGGCCAGGTGCTGGCCGGCTTCTCGACGGAGGCGCCGTCGACCTCGCCGGGGTGCTGCACGGCGACCAGGACCCGGCGGTCCTGGATGAGCGGGCCGCAGGTCTCCGCGCCGGTCGGCACGGTCAGGAACTGCTTCAGCTCACCGCGCCGGCTGCCCGTGGTGGCGACGCCGAAGAGGCCGTCGTGGGTGCCGAGCGCGTTGCCGTCGGTGGAGATCCACAGGTTGCCGTGGTCGTCGAAGGCCACGTTGTCCGGGCAGGAGATCGGGCTGACGGCGTCCTTCGGGAAGCCCGCGAAGTAGGTCGACGGGTCCTTCGGATCGCCCGCGACCAGGAACAGCGACCAGGCGAAGGTGAGGCTCTCCGCCTTGTTGCCGCGCTCGGTCAGCTCCAGGATGTGGCCGTGCTTGTTGGCGTTGCGCGGATTGGCCTCGTCCGCCGCGGGGTTGGAGCCGACGCCGCGGTTGGTGTTGTTGGTGAGGGCGACGTAGACCTTGCCGGTGCGCGGCGAGGGCTCGATGTCCTCGGGGCGGTCCATCTTGGTCGCGCCGGCCTTGTCGCCGGCGAGCCGGGTGAAGACGCAGACCTCCTCGGCGGTCATGCCCGCGACGTGCGAGACGGCGCCCCGGGCGGTCGCGGTGACCAGCGGAATCCACCGGCCGCTGCCGTCGAACTCGCCGTCGCGCGGCAGCTTCCCCGTGCCGTCGATGTCCCCGGCCGGGGAGTCGCCGGTCAGCTTGGCGACGTAGAGGGTGCCTTCCTCCAGCAGCGTCAGGTTGTGGCGGCGCGCGGCACGGCCGGTGCCCGGCATCATGCGCTTGCTGCCGACGAACTTGTAGAAGTAGTCGAACCGTTCGTCGTCGCCCGAGTAGACGACCGGGCGGCCGTCCCGGGTCATGCGCACGGTCGCCGCCTCGTGCTTGAAGCGGCCGAGCGCGGTGTGCTTGCGGGGCGTGGAGGTGGGGTCGTACGGGTCCAGCTCGACGACGTAACCGAAGCGGTGCACCTCGTTGGGCTCGCGGGCGATGTCGAACCGCTTGTCGAAACGCTCCCACTTGCGCTCGGTGGCGCCGGTGCCGATGCCGTACCGCTTGTCCGTCGCCCGGTCGCCGCCGGTGAAGTACTGGTTGAAGTTCTCCTCGCCGTGCAGTGTCGTGCCCCACGGGGTGGTGCCGCCGGAGCAGTTGTTGAGGGTGCCGAGCACGGTGGTGCCGGTGCGGTCGGCGGAGGTCTTCACCAGGGCGGAGCCGGCGGCGGGGCCGGTGAGCCGGAACTCGCTGGTGGCGGTGGACCGGCGGTTGAGGGGGTGGCGGGGGACGGGGGTGAGGTTGCCGGTGCGGCGGTCCTCCTCCACGACGACGGTGGACAGTCCGTGCGCCGCCCACGCGATCTCGACCTGCTCGCGGGTGGGGTTCTCGGGGTCGTAGCCCCGGAACATGAGGACCTCGTCGGTGTACTCGTGGTTGGCGACGAGGACCTGGCGGCCCCGCTCCCCGGGCAGCGGCAGCAGCGCGAGGAAGTCGTTGTTGTACCCGAACTGCCCGGCCTGCGCCCTGGCGGTCTGCCGCTCCGGGTCGAAGGCGGGTGCCCCGCGCAGGATCGGGTCGCCCCAGCGGATGACGACGTCCTGGCGGTAGCCGTCCGGGATCACCACGGCGTCGCGGGTGTTGGGGGCGACCGGGGTGAAGCGGAGCCCGCGCGCGGCCTTCGGTTTCGGCGGTTTCCCGGTGCCGTGGCCATGGCCCTTGCCGGCGGCGGGGACCGCCTGGGCCGGCGGCGCGAGGGCGGTGCCCACGGCGCCGGCCCCCGCGGCGGCCACGGTGACGACGGCGGCGGCGCGCATCATCGAACGGCGGCTGAGCGCGCCCGCGATGACGTCGCCGACGTACTCGTTGGAGCTGGTGTTGGGTACCTCCTGGAAACAGGCGTCACCACACCGGAAACGGCAGGTCATGGCGGACCGTCCGCCGGGATGCGTTCCGGACGGCGTTCCGATCAGCGGCAGCATCTTGCGCACTTCGTTCTCCCCTGGCAGACCCTTGGTGTCAGCGCGACCGTAGGGGCACATACGTGCGGGAGCCGGGCGGCGGAGTGAACGCCGGATGAACCCGTGGCAGCCGGAGGGAAGTTGATCGCCGGCCCGGCCGGATCGGCCAGGACGGCTCGTTACCGCTCTTGACGCGCCCTGACTTCCATGGCAGACCCTGCACAAGATCACAAGCCGGGGCCGCTAACCTTACGTGTCCGTCCTGGCCAGGGATTGACGGGCATCAACTCACGCGAAGGGTTGCGCACATGGGCATTCTCACTCTCCTGCGGAACGCGTTCGGTCGGTCACGCAAAGCAAGGACCGCCCAGGCGGAGGGTGTGACGCCGGAGACGGCGCCGCCGACCGCCCCCGACGACGACGCCGCACCGGCCACCCCGGAGCCGAAGCTCCCCTCCCAGTCCACCGCCCCCACCTCCACCTCCACTTCCACTCCCACTCCCACCCCCGCTCCCACTCCCGCAGCCGAACCAGCCGCCCCGGCCGCCCAGGTCCCCGAGCCCCGGCCGGCCACCCCGGAGGAGCAGGATGGCGGGGAGCACGAACTCGTCACCGCCGCCTTCGCCAACATCACGGTCCCCCACCCCACCTCGCCCCACGACTCCGACCAGCCCACCCCGGCGGAGCAGCCGAAGCCCGAGGCGGCGACGGAAGCCACTCCGGCCACCGAGGCAGAGGCGAAGCCGGAGCCGGAGCCGGAGCCGAAGGCAGAAACGGCGGCAGAGCCCGAGCCGGAAGCATCTCCGGAACCGACCCCCGAGCCGGAACCGACGGCTGAAGCCCAGCCGGACCCGGCCCCCGCCCCGGACCCGGAGCCGGAGCCGGACCCGGACCCGGAGCCCGCGGCGGAGGCGACCCCCGAGCCCGCGGCCGAGACGCCGACCCCGGCAGCCGGGGAACCGACGCCCGAGCCGGAACCGGCACCCGAGCCCGAGGCGGCCACCGAGCCGGAGCCCGAGCAGCCGGCGGAGGAGCCCGCCCCGGAACCCACGGCGGCAACGGAGCCGACCCCGGCCCCGGCGCCCGTGACCGAAGCGGAGCCCGAGCCCGCGGCCGACACAACCCCGGAGCCCGCTGCCGAGGCGGCCCCCGACCCGGAGCCCACGCCCGAGGCCGAGCCGGAAGCCACCCCGGAACCGACCCCCGAGCCCGAGCCCACGGCCGAAGCCCAGCCGGACCCGGCCCCCGAACCCGCAGCCGCCCCCGAGCCGGCCCCGGAACCGGCCCCCGCCCCCGCCCCCGCCCCCGACCAGGAACCCGCAGCCGCCGACGGCGAGGACACCCCACAGGCGGCACCCGCACCCGACAACGCATCCCGCACGGGTGGTGCGGGTGGGAACACCCCGGCCGAAGGCGAAGCCGAGGCCACCCCCGCCCCCGCCGGAGGCGACACCGCCGCCGCCTCCCTCCACACCCACGCCCTCACCGGCACCCGCGCCAAGGTCTACCTCGTCCTCGACCGCTCCGCCTCGATGCGCCCGTACTACAAGGACGGCTCCGCGCAGGCGCTCGCCGAGCAGACCCTCGCCCTCGCCGCCCACCTCGACCCGGAGAACACCACCGTCCCGGTCGTCTTCTTCTCCACCGAGGTGGACGGCACCGGCGAGCTGACCCCCGCCGCGTACGAGAACAAGATCGACGAGCTGCACGGCTCGCTGGGCCGCATGGGCCGTACCAGCTACCACGCGGCCGTCGAGGCGGTCCTCGCGCGGCACGACGAGGAGCCCGCCGGCACACCCGCGCTGGTGGTCTTCCAGACCGACGGCGCCCCGGACGCCAAGACACCGGCCACCCAGGCGCTCACGGCCGCCGCCGAGAGCCACCCCGGCGTCTTCTTCGCGTTCGTCGCCTTCGGCGACCCGGAGAACAAGGCGTTCGACTACCTCCGCAAGCTGAAGTCGCCGAACACGTCGTACTTCCTCGCCGGCGAGACCCCGCGCGAGCTGACCGACGCGGAGCTGTACGAGGGCGTCCTCGCGGGCTGGCGCCCCTAACCGGAAACGCCCCCCGCGAAAGCGACCCCGTCCACACCCCCGTCCGCCCCCCGGAGCCACGGCCCACCCGCCGCCGCCGGGGGGCGGACCCGTTCCAGCCCCCGGAACGCGGGTGAGGCGACCCCCCGCGGACCAGTAGGATTTCGCCCATGGCGGCCACTGGAACCGAGAAGCAGGGTGGCAAGGCGTTCTACGTCAGCACCCCCATCTACTACGTCAACGACGCTCCTCACCTGGGCCACGCCTACACGACCGTCGCAGGGGACGTGCTCACGCGCTGGCATCGTCAGCGCGGCGAGAAGGTGTGGTACCTCACCGGCACGGACGAGCACGGTCAGAAGATCATGCGTACCGCGGAGGCGAACGGCGTCAGCCCCCAGGAGTGGGCCGACAAGCTCGTCGACGAGGCGTGGAAACCCCTGTGGGACCACCTCGACATCGCCAACGACGACTTCATCCGCACCACGCAGCAGCGGCACACCGACCGCGTCCGGGAGTTCGTGCAGGACCTGCACGACAAGGGCGAGATCTACAAGGGCGGCTACGAGGGCCCGTACTGCGTGGGCTGCGAGGAGTACAAGCTCCCCGGCGAGCTGCTCGACGGCGAGGGCGAGTACGCCGGCCAGAAGCTGTGCCCGATCCACAAGAAGCCGGTGGAGATCCTCGCCGAGGAGAACTACTTCTTCAAGCTGAGCGAGTACGGCGACAAGCTCCTCGCGCACTACGAGGCCAACCCGGGCTTCATCCAGCCCGAGTCCGCGCGCAACGAGGTCGTGAACTTCGTCCGCCAGGGCCTCCAGGACCTGTCGATCTCCCGCTCCACCTTCGACTGGGGCATCCCGATCCCCTGGGACGACAAGCACGTCATCTACGTGTGGGTCGACGCGCTGCTGAACTACGCCACGGCGGTCGGCTACAACGAGAACCAGGAGAAGTTCGAGGCCACCTTCCCGGCCGACGTGCACCTGGTCGGCAAGGACATCCTCCGCTTCCACGCCGTGATCTGGCCGGCGATGCTGATGGCGCAGGGCCTGCCGCTGCCGGGGAAGATCGCCGCCAACGGCTGGCTGATGGTCGGCGGCGAGAAGATGTCGAAGTCGAACCTGACCGGTATCAAGCCCCAGGACCTGACCTCGCACTTCGGCGTCGACGCCTACCGCTGGTACTTCCTGCGGGCCATCGCCTTCGGGCAGGACGGCTCGTTCTCCTGGGAGGACTTCTCCGCCCGCTACACCAGCGAGCTGGCCAACGACTACGGCAACCTCGCCTCGCGCGTCACGGCCATGGTCGGCAAGTACTTCGACGGGGCCCTGCCGGAGGCGACCGCGGACGGCGACGCCGAGCGGGCCGTCCACGAGGCGCTCTCCCAGGCCGTCGCCGAGTCCGACCGGAAGATCGGCGAGGAGCTGGACTTCCAGGGCGGCATCCTGGCGATCTTCGACTTCGTCAAGCGGGTCAACGGCTACATCACCGAGCAGGAGCCCTGGAAGGTCGCCAAGGACACCTCCGAGGAGGGCCGCGCCCGCCTGGCGACGATCCTGTACACGGCCGCCGAGTCGCTGCGCGCGGTCGCCGTGCTGCTGAACCCGGTCATGCCGGAGACCAGCGCCAAGCTGTGGGAGTCGCTGGGGGCCGAGGCGTCCCTCGGCGCGCTCGCGGACCAGAAGGTCGGCGAGGCCGCCGACTGGGGCCGGCTGCCGGCCGGGTCCACCGTCACCAAGGGCGCGGTCCTGTTCCCGCGTCTCGAGGAGAAGCCGAGCGCGTAACGGCTCTGCCGCGACCGGGGCCCGGGAGGGGCGTTTCCCCCTCCCGGGCCCCGCGCTCTTGCGAGGATCGCGGTACGGCGGCCGGCCGGCCGCCGCGACGCACCGGGGGAGTCACCCATGGCACTGTTCGGCAACGCGCACGGCATCGACCCGGCACAGGCGCAGCAGGAGTACGCGCGTCTGCTGGGCCACGGCGAGCAGGTGCGGACCGCCTACCTGCTGATCCGCGACACGATCCTCTTCACCGACCGGCGGCTGCTGCTGATCGACAAGCAGGGCCTGACGGGGCGGAAGACGGAGTACCACTCGATCCCGTACCGGAGCATCACGCACTTCTCGGTGGAGACGGCCGGGCATCTGGACCTGGACGCCGAGCTGAAGATCTGGATCTCCGGCACCTCGGAGCCGGTGGAGAAGACCTTCACCAAGGGCGTCGACATCTACGAGGTGCAGGCGATCCTCACCGAGTTCGTGGCCCGGTAGCGCGCCCGCGGCCACGGCGAACGGAGGCGGGCGGGGCCCGGCGCCGGTGAACCGGTGCCGGGCCCCGCCCGCTGCCTCTTGTGGCCTGCCGTCCGTTACTTCGGCTACTTCGGCTGCGGCTTGCGCACCGTCAGGTGCAGTTCCCTCAGCCGGGCCTCGTCCAGCTCGCTCGGGGCGCCCATCATCAGGTCCTGGGCGTTGCCGTTGAGCGGGAAGGCGATCGTCTCGCGGATGTTGGGCTCGTCGGCGAGGAGCATGACGATGCGGTCGACGCCCGGGGCGATGCCGCCGTGCGGCGGGGCGCCGAAGCGGAAGGCGCGCAGCATGCCGGCGAACTCGCGCTCGACGGTCTCGGCGTCGTACCCGGCGATCTCGAACGCCTTGAGCATGATCTCCGGCTCGTGGTTCCGGATCGCGCCGGAGGACAGTTCGACGCCGTTGCAGACGATGTCGTACTGCCAGGCCAGGACGTCCAGCGGGTCCTGGTTCTCCAGGGCCTCCAGACCGCCCTGGGGCATCGAGAAGGGGTTGTGGGAGAAGTCGATCCGGCCGGTCTCCTCGTCCTTCTCGTACATCGGGAAGTCGACGATCCAGCAGAAGCGGAAGACGTTCTCCTCGAAGTGGCCGGCCCGGCGGGCGGCCTCGACCCGCACCGCGCCCATGATCTTGGAGACCTCGTCGAACTCGCCGGCGCCGAAGAAGACCGCGTGGCCGGCGGCGAGCGAGAGCCGCTTGGTCAGCTCGGCGACGTTCTCCTCGGTGAGGAACTTGGCGATCGGGCCGGTCAGCGAGCCGTCCTCGCCGACGCGGACCCAGGCCAGGCCCTTGGCGCCCTGCGCGATGGCGTAGTCGCCGAGCTGGTCGAAGAACTTGCGGGTCTGGCCGGCGACGTCCGGCACCGGCAGGGCGCGCACGTGCTTGCCGGCGAACGCCTTGAACGCGGAGCCCTCGAAGACGTCGGTGATGTCGACCAGCTCCAGGAGGGCGCGCAGGTCCGGCTTGTCGGAGCCGTACTTGACCATCGCCTCGCGGAACGGGATGCGCGGGAAGGGCGAGGTGACCTCGCGCCCCTCGCCGAACTCGGTGAACAGCTCGGTCATGAGCTGCTCGATCGGGCGGAAGATGTCCTCCTGCTCGACGAAGCTCATCTCGACGTCGAGCTGGTAGAACTCGCCCGGCGAACGGTCGGCGCGGGCGTCCTCGTCGCGGAAGCACGGCGCGATCTGGAAGTAGCGGTCGAAGCCGGAGACCATCAGCAACTGCTTGAACTGCTGGGGGGCCTGCGGCAGGGCGTAGAAGCGGCCCGCGTGCAGCCGGGAGGGCACCACGAAGTCGCGGGCGCCCTCGGGGGAGGTGGCGGTGAGGATGGGCGTCGCCATCTCGTTGAAGCCGAGGGCCACCATCTTGTGGCGGATGGCCGAGATGACCGCCGTGCGCAGCATGATGTTGCGGTGCATCCGCTCGCGGCGCAGGTCGAGGAAGCGGTACTCCAGGCGCCGCTCCTCGTTGACCCCGTCCTCGGTGTTGATGGTGAAGGGCAGCGGCTGGGCGGCGCCGAGCAGCTCGACCTCGCCCACCTCGACCTCGACCTCGCCGGTGGGCAGCTCGGGGTTGATGTTCTCGGCGCCACGGGAGACGACCTTGCCGTCGACGCGGACGGTCGACTCCTTGGTCATCCGGTCCAGCGCCTCGTACGCCTCCGTACCCGGACGGGCGACGAGCTGCGTGATGCCGTAGTGGTCGCGCAGATCGATGAAGAGGATGCCGCCCAGGTCGCGCCGATTGTGCAGCCAGCCACTCAGCCGGACGTCGGTGCCGACGTCAGAGGCGCGGAGCTCGCCGCAGGTGTGGGACCTGTACCGATGCATCGTCGTTCATCCAGTCTTCGCGGATCGGGGTCTGGGGATCACGGTGTCTCACGGTGCCGCACGGCCCATGCGCTCACGGTCCGTGTTTCACGTGAAACAACCCCAGCGTACCGGGGACTCGCGGCCTGCTTCCTCCCGCTTGTCGAGGGGCCGAGCGGTGGCAGCCTTCGATCACCTCTTCCTAAAGTGGGGCAATGCGCACTGGTGAGCCCCTGCCCGACGTGGGGGACGTCCTGGCCGCTCTCGCCACCGGCCTGTGGCAGTGGGACACCGCCGCCGGTGAGGTCACGGTCGACGCGGAGGCCGCCCGGCTGCTCGGGCTGCCGGCCCGCGGCGCCCTGCTCACCGAGGCCCAGGTGCGGGCCCGCGTCCACCCCGAGGACTGGAACGAGATCACCGGCGTGGTCCGGCTCGCCGCCGTCGAGGGCACGCTCGCCGAGGTCCGGCTGCGGATCATGGACGAACGGGACCACGTCGTCCGGGTGGCACGCAGCCGCTCCCGGCCCACCTTCAATCCCGGCCGCAAGTCGTACGAGCTGATCGGCACCCTCCAGGAGGTCGCCCAGCCGGAGCCGGGCACCCCGGCGGGGCGCCGGGCCGTCACCGGCGACTGGCGCCGCTCCCGGGAGGCGTTCCTGCTGGACGCGGGCCGGGCGCTGGCCGAGGCCCGGTCGACCAAGGAGGTGCTGCGGGTCGCGGCCGGACTGGCGATGCCGGGCTTCTCCCCGGAGGGGCTCGCGGTGTTCGGGGTGGAGGGCGACCGGCTGACCGTCATCGGCCACCACGGGCAGCAGGAGGGCGACGAGGGCCCCTTCGCCGACATGCCGCTCGACACCGCCTATCCGGCGGCCGAGGTGGTCCGCACCGGCCGGGCCGTCTACCTCTCCTCCCCCGAGGAGTACCGCGCCCGCTACCCGCTCACCTGGCCGCTCGCCGAGCCCTTCGACCGCCGCTCCTGGGCCTTCCTGCCGCTCACGGTGGCGGGACGCACCATGGGCGCCTGGATGGCGGGCTTCACCTACCCGGTCGGTTTCACCCCGGACGAGCGCTCGGTGCTGACCACCGTCGCCCGGATGCTGGCGCAGGCGCTCTCGCGGGCCGGGGCGGCGGAGACGCAGCGGGAGCTGACGGACGGGCTCCAGCGCTCCATGCTCCCGGTGCTGGGCCCCGACATCCCCGGCGTGGACATCGCCGCCCGCTATGTGCCCACCGGCGGCGGGCTCCAGGTCGGCGGCGACTGGTACGACCTGATCCCGCTGCCCGGGGGCCGTTTCGCCCTGGTCATCGGAGACGTCCAGGGGCACGACGTGCGGGCCGCCGGGCTGATGGGCCAGTTGCGGATCGCGCTGCGCGCCTACGCCTCCGAGGGCCACCGCCCGGACGCGGTGCTCACCCGCGCCTCCCGCTTCCTGTGCGGGATCAACGGCTCGGACGACGACCCCGGCGACGCGCGCTTCGCCACCTGCCTCTACGTCGAGGTCGACCCCCTCACCGGGACCGCGCAGAGCGCCCGCGCCGGGCATCTGAACCCGGTGGTGCGGATGGCGGACGGGACGGCGCTGATCCGGGCCACGGCGGGCGGGCTGCCGCTGGGCATCGACGCCGACGCCGACTACCCGACCACGCGGCTCGCCCTGGAGCCGGGCGACACCCTGATGCTCTGCACCGACGGGCTGGTCGAGACGGGCGGGCACGACCTCCAGAGCGGCTGGGTCCGGCTGCGGGACGTCCTGGAGCGGCACACGGGCGACCTGGAGGCGCTGGCCGACGCCCTGGTCGGGGTCGTCCACGGCCCGACCTCGTACTACACGACCGGTCCCCTCGTGGACCGGCGCGAGGACGACATCGCCCTGCTGCTCCTCTGCCGCCAGGACGTGGCGGCCGGGGCCCCGCCGCGGCGGGGGGCGCCGGCCCGGCGGACGATGCTGACGATCGCGCAGGCCGAGCCGGAGCGGATCGCCGCCGCCCGGGAGCACCTGCGCGACCTGCTGTACGACTGGCCGGACGGGGAACAGCGGGACGCGGCGGTGCTGCTGCTCTCCGAGATGCTGGCCAACGTCCTGGTCCACACCGACGCCGACGCCCTGCTGGTCGCCGAGGTGACCGGGGAGCCCGGCGAGCGGCGCATCCGTGTCGAGGTCAGCGACTCCGGCAAGGAACTGCCGCACAAGCGGCGACCGGGCGAGATGGCGTCCTCCGGGCGCGGCCTGGTGCTGATCGAGATGCTCGCGGACGCCTGGGGCGTCGCCCCGCGCGGCACGGGCAAGAGCATCTGGTACGAGGTCTACGAGTCCGGTCCCCCGGCGGAACCGGAGGACGGTCCGGGCGGCGGCGGGGCCGCGTAACGGTCCTGGAGTTCGTGCACGATGGCGAAGGCCGCCGCGGTGAGCGGCACGGCGAGGAGCACGCCGAGGATGCCGGCGACGGCGGCGCCCGCGGTCAGCGCGAGCAGCACCACCGCCGGATGCATCTGCACGGTCCGGCTCTGGACCACCGGCTGGAGCACGTGCCCCTCCAGCAACTGCACGGCGACCACCACCCCGAGCGCCCACAGGGCGACGACGAACCCCCGGTCGGCGAGGGCCACCAGCACGGCGACGGTGCCCGAGATGAAGGCGCCGAGGTAGGGGATGTAGGCGCCGACGAAGACCAGGGCGCCGAGCCCGAGCGCCCCGGGGACGCGCAACACCAGCAGGCCGATGGTGATGCAGAGGGCGTCGATGAGGGCGATGAAGGTGGTGCCGCGCATGAAGCCCTCGACGGCGCCGTAGGCCCGCCGGGCCATGGCCTCGACCGTGTCGGCGCTGTGCGGCGGGGCGATGGCCCGCACCGTGGCGACGGCGCGGTCGGAGTCGCGCAGGAAGAAGAAGACGAGGAGGAGGGCGAGGACGGCCACGGCGATGGTCTCGCCGACCACGCTCACCCCGTTGATCACCCCGGAGGCGGCCGTGCCGCCGAACTTGCCCAGCAGCTCGCGGGCGTTGGAGGCGACGTCGTCGAGGGAGGTGCCGGCCGCCCCGAAGTGCTCGGCGATGCCACGGGCGGCGTGCCGCAGCGAGGCGAGGATCTGGGCGCCGCTGTCGACGAGCGCGGCCACCACGATGTAGACGGCGCCGCCGACCACGGCGACGACGGCGACGCAGGTCAGCCCGGCGGCGAGCGAGCGCTGTACGCGGGCCCGCACGAGCCGCCGGTGCAGCGGCCGGAGCAGGGCGGTGCCGAGCAGGGCCAGCAGGACGGGGGTGACGGCGGTGCGCAGTTCGACGCAGATCCGGATGGCGACCCAGGCGACACCGCTGGCGAGCAGGAGGACCGCGCACCAGGCGGCGAAGCGTCGTACCGGGCCGGGGAGGAGCTGCACACCCCCAGCCGATCACGCATCGGCGCCCCTGTCCTGCGCGGACGGCCCGCCCGGGTGACGCCACGTCAGAAGCGGAAGCCTTGGGCCGGGCCCGGCCACCCGGCACGGGCGACGCCCCCCCCGGGCGGCCCCGGACCGCCGGGCACGGCGGCGGCCTCTTCACCGCGCCCCCGCCCGGACCGGCACCGCCTCGACTAACGCTCCGGCGGGCAGCCGTGAGCCCGGGTGACGGGCCACCCGCCCGCCCTCGGTTTCCCAGACCGCCTCCCGGAGCCTGTCCCCGAGCCCGTCCGCGAGTCTGTCCGCGAGCCCGTCCGCGCCGGCCGCCTCCTCCGCCCCGGTCCGGAAGGCGTCGGCCTCCCGGAGCAGAGCGCTCGCCGTGAGGCTCCGCGACGGGTCGCCGGCCGCGGCCATCAGCCAGGCCGCGGTGGCCGGGTCCGTCTGCGGCGGGATGATCAGCAGGTCCCAGCGGCCGACGGTGTAGGAGAGCAGCAACAGCTTGTGCGGGTCCTGTTCGGCCCTGAACCAGCCGACGCGCACCACGTGCCCCGACACGGGCACCCTGGGCGGGACGACCGGCCAGAAGGAGGGGTTCACCGTCACCCGCGTGATCCGCCCCCAGAGCGGGTCGAGTGCCTCGACGAGCGCCGGAAGCTCCGCCGTCAGGTCGCGGGAGCGGGGCCACCAGGCACCGTCGACGAGTGCGGGCGCGCTGCCGACCGGTGCCAGCGCGAACCGGGGCGGCCGAGCGGAAGGAGGGACCCGGTCTTGGACGCCGGGCGCGAGCGGGACGGTCGTGGTCATGAGGAGGACCCAACCCCGGGCCGGTCGTGGCCGGCCCGATCTCGTGGATCACCGCGAACGACGCCGGCGTGGAAGCCGGCGTACGGAGTGCTCTCGGTCATCACCCAGCGTACTCCTCGCCCTCCTCCGACGGGGGGCCGCGGGCCGCCGGCCGGCCGGGAGGCTCCGCGTCCGCCGCCGCGCGCGGCCCGCGCGCTCTCGGCACATGATGGAAATCCGGCCGAACACGCGGAGCTGACGATGACCGGGTGGCATGTGAGGGACTACGCCCAGGACGACCTGGAAGCGGTGATCCGTGTCGACGCGGAGAGCCGCCCGGCCGAGGAGCCGCCGCTCTTCCCGCTCGCGGACGCCGTGACGGCGCTCCAGAACCTCCATCCGGCGGTGGTGGCCACGGCGGACGACGTGGTGGTCGGCGCGGCGGTGAGCAGGGCGGAGGGCGACCGGGCGTGGATTCTGCGCATCTGCATGGCACCGGAGTGGCGGCACCAGGGGCTGGGCAGTGCCCTCATCACCGCCCTGGAGCACCGGCTCTTCTCCGCCGGCGTCCGCACCGTGCAGGCGGTCCTGCCCGAGGGCGGGACGGGTGCCGCGGCCCTGCACCACTGCGGTTTCGGCGCCCGCTCGGGGCTGGTCGTCTTCGAGAAGCGCGGGCCGGTGTCCCCTCAGGCGGTCGGCATGCTCTCCTCCCTCGGGGCCGAGCTGCCGCGCGGGGGGCTGTGGCAGAAGGTCTCGGGCATGCAGCGCGAGAAGCGGCTCATCGAACGCCGTCTGGTCCTGCCGCTCGCCCACCCCGAGCTGGCCGCCCAGCACGGGGTGGAACTGCCCCGGGCGGTGATGCTCTTCGGCCCGCCCGGCACCGGGAAGAGCACGTTCGCGCACGCGATCGCCGACCGCCTGGGGTGGCCCTTCCTGGAACTGTTCCCGGCCCGGCTGGCCGCCGAGTACGGCCTGGCGAGCGGGCTGAGCCGGCGTTTCGACGAGATCGCCGAACTCGACCACGTGCTCGTCTTCATCGACGAGGTCGAGGAGGTCGCCGGGGCCCGCAGCGGTGCGGACGCCACCGCGGTCGGCGTCGTCAACGAGCTGCTCAAGGCGATCGTCCGGTTCCGCGGCCAGGACGGGCGGCTGCTCGTGTGCGCCACGAACGACGTGACGACGCTCGACCCGGCCTTCCTGCGCCACGGCCGCTTCGACTACGTGCTGCCCATCGGACCACCCGACCACACCGCCCGGACCGCGCTGTGGGAGAGCTACCTGACGCGGTCGGGCGCGGAGGCCGACAGCGCGGTGCTCGCCTCGGCCAGCGAGGGGTTCACCCCGGCCGACATCGCCCATGTCGCGCGGACCGTGTCCCAGTTCCGCTTCGAGCGCACCTTCGACACCGGTACCCGGACCGTGCCGACCACGGACGACTACCTGGCGACGATCCGCGACACCCGGCCCACGGTCGACGCGGCCACGGCGCGCGAGTTCGCCGAGCAGACGGACACCTTCGCCCGCATCTAGGGGCGTCGACGAGGCCGGAAGGCGCGGTCAGAGCCAGTCCTTGCGCCTGAAGGTCAGGTACAGCAGGAGGGACACGATCACGATGAGGGCGCCGGAGGAGAGGAGCCCGGACTCGCGGCCGAAGCCGGGGTAGGGCAGGTTCTGGCCGTAGTAGCCGGTGATCGCGGTGGGCACGGCGATGATCGCGGCCCAGCTCGTCACCTTCTTCATGATGAGGTTCATGCGATTGGCCTGGACCGAGAGGTTCGTCTCCATGACCGAGGCCACGAGGTCCCGCAGTGACTCGGTCCACTCGGTGGCACGCAGCACGTGGTCGTAGACGTCCTGGTAGTACGGGACGAGCGGGTCGGTGATCAGGTGGAGGCCGGGCCGCATGAGGGAGTTGACGACCTCCCGCATGGGGAGCACGACCCGGCGCAGCCGGACGAGCGACTTGCGCAGGGCGAACGTGCGGCGCTGCACGGCCTCGATCTGCCGTCGCCCGCCCTCGAAGAGCAGGCTCTCGACCTCCTCGATGCTGTCGTCCAGTTGCTGGACCGCGGCGAAGTGGCCGTCCACGACGTGGTCGAGCAGGCCGTGCAGCAGGAATCCGACGCCGTGGCCGGCCAGGTCCGGGCTCTCGTCCCAGCGGGCGACGACGCCCTCGATGTCGAACCCGTCGTCCTTGCGGACGGTGATCATCGCCTGCCCGGTGAGGAACACGGCGATCTCGCTGTACGTCAGCTCCGCACCGTCCGGGCTGACGGTGACGGCGTACGCGTTGAGGAACGCGTGGGTGCGGTAGCGGTCGAGCTTCGGCCGCTGCCCGCGCTGCGAGGCGTCCTCCAGCGCGAGTTCGTGGATGCCGAACTCCTCGCCGAGCAGCGCGAACTCCTCGGCGCCGGGGCGGTACAGGTCCAGCCACACCACCGACGCCGGATCGGTGAGATGCCCGGAGACCTCACGGACCGGGACGTCCTCGCTGACGAGAGTGCCGTCGTGGTACAGCCGGGTGCGCGTCACCATGGCCCGAGGCTAATGTCTCCCACCCGGTTCCCAACGATTCGCCCGCCTCCCAGCGCGGCCGGAGCTCCCAGCCGAAACCCTTCCCGGTCGTTCACGACGAACGGACCGCAGTGCGCCATCGGCTCCCGCGGTTCACATGGATCACGACCACACCCGCCCTGCACGCTCGGTACCGTCTCGAATGGCGGTTTCGAGCCCGGCCCGAACGTGACGCGGATCAAGGGGAGTTCAAGTGACTGACGTGCGGCCCAGCCAGCGGATGCGGGACCTCGGAGTCGTCCAGCTCGGCGCCGGCGTCCTCGCCGAACCGGCCCGCGCCTTCGATCTGCCCGCCGAGCGCGACGAGGCCGAGCGCATCACCGACGAGTTGTTCGCCGCCATGGAGCGGATCGGCCAGGTCCACCCCTTCGCCAAGGGCATGGGCATCGCCGCCCCGCAGATCGGCATCGCACGCGCCGCCGCAGTCGTCCGGCCGCCCGGCGACGCCCCGGCCGTCATCCTGCTGAACCCGCACATCACGGACTGCTCCGGGGAGACGGACGAGCAGTACGAGGGCTGCCTCAGCTTCTTCGACGTCCGGGGCCTCGTCCCCCGCCCGTTGAGCATCACCGTCGAGACCACGACCCTGACCGGCGAGCCCGTCACCACCGGGTACGCACGCGGCCTCGCCCGCCTCGTCCACCACGAGATCGACCACCTCGACGGGCTGCTGTACACGGCTCGCATGAGGTCCGGCGTCGGCCCGATCCCCGTCGAGGAGTACCGGCAGACCGGCCGGGCCTGGGCCTACGAGTAGGCCCAGGCCACCGACCCGGCCGACGAAGAGGCCCGTGGTCCGGCCGACGGAGGCCTCGGTCTGGAGCTTGCTCGTAAGCTCGGCCCCCTGTAATCCCACTCCCAGCACGTGCTTGCTCCAGCAGCATCAGGAGAAACCAGCGATGAAGGCCGAAGGCCGAGGCGATGAAGAACACTCTCGATGGCAGATGCATGCTCACGCCGAGGGGGAGGGGCGCGTGTATCAGGCCGGCCGCGATCAGCACCTGACGGTGCACGTTCACGATGGGCGGCCACAGCCCACCTCGGCTCGGGACCTTCGCACTGCCCTTGCGCCGCTCTACGTACTACTTGGGTTCGTGGGCTTTGCCACATTGGCAGTCGGTGGCCTCACTGCCTGTCTGGTGTTCCGGGGCTCCGGTTTAAGCATCATGTTCTTCCAGTCCTGCGGGATTGCTGCCGCGGGACTGGCACTGACGATGATCGTGGAGCGGAGCTTCACCGGGCGTTGGCACAGGTGGTCCCGCAACCGTCGACGAGCACGGCGCCGGTAAGCGGGAGGCTGATTGCCTGCCCCCGACTGACCAGGTCGAAGCCCGACAGCAGGTGCGTACGAGCCCGGACCAGAACCGGACCGGGCTCGTACGCATACGGAACACGCCCGCCGAGGCCCCCTACAGACCGCCCTCCGTCATCCCGTGGACGGCCGGGATCGAGCCCAGGCGGCCCTTTTGGAAGTCCTCGAAGGCTTGCTGGAGTTCCTCGCGGGTGTTCATGACGAACGGGCCGTAGTGGGCCATCGGCTCCCGGATCGGCCGGCCGCCGAGCAGGACGATCTCCAGGTCGGGGGTGTGGGAGTCCTGCTTCTCGTCCGCGCGGACGGTCAGCGAGGAGCCCGCGCCGAAGACGGCGGTCTGGCCCAGGTGGACCGGGCGCCGCTCGGCGCCGACGCTGCCGCGGCCGGCCATGACGTAGGCGAGGCCGTTGAAGTCCTCGCGCCAGGGCAGGGTGACCTCGGCGCCCGGCGCCAGCGTCGCGTGGATCATGGTGATGGGGGTGTGGGTGATGCCGGGGCCCTCGTGGCCGTCCAGCTCGCCCGCGATGACGCGCAGGAGCGCGCCGCCGTCGGGGGAGGTCAGGAGCTGGACGCTGCCGCCGCGGATGTCCTGGTAGCGCGGGGCCATCATCTTGTCCTCGGCCGGCAGGTTCACCCAGAGCTGGAGGCCGTGGAAGAGGCCGCCGGAGACGACCAGTTCCTCCGGCGGGGCCTCGATGTGCAGGAGGCCGGAGCCGGCCGTCATCCACTGGGTGTCGCCGTCGGTGATGGTCCCGCCGCCGCCGTGGCTGTCCTGGTGGTCGAAGGTGCCGTCGATGATGTAGGTGACGGTCTCGAAGCCGCGGTGGGGGTGCCAGGGCGTTCCCTTGGGCTCGCCGGGCGCGTACTCCACCTCACCCATCTGGTCCATCATGATGAACGGGTCGAGATGGCGGTAGTTGATCCCGGCGAACGCGCGGCGCACCGGGAAGCCCTCCCCCTCGAAACCGCCGGGCGCGGTCGTGACGGTGAGCACGGGACGCGCGACGGCGTCGGCGGGCGCGGATACACGGGGCAGCGTCAACGGGTTCTCGACGGTCACTGCGGGCATGTCGGTACCTCCTCGGGTACGACCACTTTAGTTGAGCGTTGAACTTCTTGCCACCCCCAACCGAGAGAGCCCGGAGGGCATTCCCTCCGGGCTCGCTTCGAGTGGGGCACGTCAGCCGCGCGTCCGGCGCGTCATCCGTACATCCGGCGCATGGCGAAATCGACCATCTGTTCGACGGCCTTGGCGTCGAACACCATCCGGTGCTCGCCCTCCATGTCCAGCACGAAGCCGTACCCCGTCGGCAGCAGGTCGATCACCTCCGCGCCGGTGATCACGAAGTACTTGGACTCCTTGCCCGCGTAGCGGCGCAACTCCTTGAGCGAGGTGAACATCGGGATCACCGGCTGCTGTGTGTTGTGAAGGGCCAGGAAGCCGGGGTTGTCGCCGCGTGGGCAGTAGACCTTCGAGGTGGCGAAGATCTGCTGGAAGTCCTCGGCGGCCATCTGCCCGGTCGTGAAGGCGCGCACCGCGTCCGCGAGCGAAGGCGGGGACGGCTCGGGGTACAGCGGCGGCTGTTGCCCGTATCCGCCGGACATCGGCTGCTGCGGCGGGGCGTACTGCTGCTGAGGGCCCGCGGTCTGGTCGTAGCCGTACATGCGGCAAAGAGTAACGAGTCACAGATGGACCGCTTGGGGTTGCTTCTTATTACCGACGGGTAGCATCATCGAAACACCAATCGGAACGTGTACGGACGCGAGGAGACAGTGCCTCGCCGATCTCTCAACGGAGCCATCGCCATGGGGCACTACAAGCCGAATCTCCGGGACATCGAGTTCAACCTCTTCGAGGTGCTCGGCCGCGACAAGCTGTACGGCACCGGCCCGTTCGCGGAGATGGACACCGACACCGCCCGCAGCGTCCTGGAGGAGCTGACCCGGCTCGCCGAGAACGAGCTGGCCGAGTCCTTCACCGACGCCGACCGCAACCCGCCGGTCTTCGACCCGGAGACGAACACCGCTCCGGTCCCCGCGTCCTTCAAGAAGAGCTACCAGGCCTTCATGGACTCCGAGTACTGGCGGCTCGGCCTGCCCGAGGCCATCGGCGGCACCACCGCGCCGCCCTCGCTGATCTGGGCCTACGCCGAGCTGATCCTGGGCGCCAACCCGGCCGTGTGGATGTACTCCTCCGGCCCCGCCTTCGCCGGCATCCTCCACGACGAGGGCACCGACGAGCAGAAGAAGATCGCCAAGATCGCCGTCGAGCGCCAGTGGGGCTCCACCATGGTCCTCACCGAGCCCGACGCCGGCTCCGACGTGGGCGCAGGCCGCACCAAGGCCGTCCGGCAGGAGGACGGCTCCTGGCACATCGAGGGCGTGAAGCGCTTCATCACCTCGGGCGAGCACGACATGTCCGAGAACATCCTCCACTACGTCCTCGCCCGCCCCGAGGGCGCCGGCCCCGGCACCAAGGGCCTCTCCCTCTTCCTCGTCCCGAAGTACCTCTTCGACGCCGAGACCGGCGAGCCGGGCGAGCGCAACGGCGTCTACGCCACCAACGTCGAGCACAAGATGGGCCTCAAGGCGTCCAACACCTGCGAGATGACCTTCGGCGACCGCCACCCCGCCAAGGGCTGGCTGATCGGCGAGAAGCACGACGGCATCCGCCAGATGTTCCGCATCATCGAGTTCGCCCGCATGATGGTCGGCACGAAGGCGATCTCCACCCTCTCCACCGGCTACCTCAACGCCCTGGAGTACGCCAAGGAGCGCGTCCAGGGCCCCGACCTGGCCAACTTCATGGACAAGGCCGCGCCCAAGGTCACCATCACCCACCACCCCGACGTGCGCCGCTCGCTCATGACGCAGAAGGCGTACGCGGAGGGCATGCGCGCGCTGGTCCTCTACACCGCCTCCGTCCAGGACACCATCGCGGTCAAGGAGGCCGAGGGCGAGGACACCAGCGCCGACCACGCCCTCAACGACCTGCTCCTGCCCATCGTCAAGGGGTACGGCTCCGAGAAGGGCTACGAGCAGCTCGCCCAGTCGCTCCAGACCTTCGGCGGCTCCGGCTTCCTGCAGGAGTACCCGATCGAGCAGTACATCCGCGACTCCAAGATCGACACCCTCTACGAGGGCACCACGGCCATCCAGGGCCAGGACTTCTTCTTCCGGAAGATCGTCCGCAACCAGGGCGCCGCGCTCAACTCCCTCGCCGAGGACATCAAGAAGTTCCTCGCCCTCGCCACCGGCGGCGAGCAGCTCTCCGCCGCCCGCGAGCACCTGGCGAAGGCCGCCGTCGAGCTGGAGGCCCTGGTCGGCCTCATGCTCACCGACCTGGCCGCCACCGAGCAGGACGTCAAGAACATCTACAAGGTCGGGCTCAACACCACCCGCCTGCTGATGGCCTCCGGCGACGTGATCGTCGGCTACCTGCTCCTCAAGGGCGCCGCCGTCGCCGCCGAGAAGCTGCCGACCGCCTCCGCCAGGGACCGGGCCTTCTACACCGGCAAGATCGCCGCGGCGACGTTCTTCGCCGCCACCGTCCTGCCCGGCGTCACCCTGGCCCGCAAGGTCGCCCAGGGCGTCGAGCTGGACCTCATGGAGCTGGACGAGGCCGCCTTCTGACCCCGGTCCGGGCCGCGCGCCCGGACCCCCGAAGGGTGCCTCCACACTCTCCTCACGGGGCCCGCTCCCACCGACGGGAGCGGGCCCCGTCCCGTCGTTAAGGTGAACCCATGAGCGAACCTCCCCGTTTCGACCGCGGTCACACCGACGACCTGATGTCCTTCCTGGCCGCCAGTCCGACGCCGTACCACGCCGTGGCCAACGCCGCCGAACGGCTGGAGAAGGCCGGCTTCCGGCAGGTCTCGGAGACGGCCTCCTGGGACGAGTCGGCGGAGGTCTCCGCCGCGGGGAGCGGCGGACGGTACGTGCTGCGCGGCGGCGCGATCGTGGCCTGGTACGTGCCCGAGGGCGCCCGGCCGCACACCCCCTTCCGCATCGTCGGCGCGCACACCGACTCGCCCAACCTGCGGGTCAAGCCCCGCCCGGACAGCGGGGCGCACGGCTGGCGCCAGGTCGCCGTGGAGATCTACGGCGGACCGCTGCTCAACTCCTGGCTCGACCGCGACCTCGGCCTCGCCGGCCGGCTGAGCCTGCGCGACGGCACCACCCGCCTGGTCGACGTCGCCCGGCCGCTGCTGCGCGTGCCCCAGCTCGCCATCCACCTGGACCGCACGGTCTCCGCCGAGGGCCTCAAGCTGGACAAGCAGCGCCACCTCCAGCCCGTGTGGGGCCTCGCCGACACCGTCCGCGACGGCGACCTCGTCGCCTTCCTGGAGGAGGAGGCGGGGATCGCCCCGGGCGAGGTGACCGGCTGGGACCTGATGACCCACCCCGTGGAGCCCCCGGCGTACCTGGGCCGCGACCGCGAGCTGGTGGCCGGCCCGCGCATGGACAACCTGCTCTCCGTGCACGCCGGGGTGGCCGCGCTGACCGCCGCCGCCTCCTCCGGCGGGCCGCTGCCGTACGTCCCCGTCCTCGCCGCCTTCGACCACGAGGAGAACGGCTCCCAGTCGGACACCGGCGCCGACGGCCCGCTGCTCGGCGGGGTGCTGGAGCGCTCCGTCCTGGCACGCGGCGGCTCCTGGGAGGACCGGGCGCGGGCCTTCGCGGGCACCGTGTGCCTCTCCTCCGACACCGGGCACGCCGTCCACCCCAACTACGCCGAGCGGCACGACCCGACGCACCACCCGCGCGTCAACGGCGGCCCCATCCTCAAGGTCAACGTCAACAACCGCTACGCGACGGACGGTTCGGGCCGGGCGGTGTTCGCCGCCGCCTGCGAGAAGGCGGGCGTGCCCTTCCAGACCTTCGTCTCGAACAACTCCATGCCCTGCGGCACCACCATCGGCCCGATCACCGCGGCCCGGCACGGCATCCAGACCGTCGACATCGGCGTGGCGATCCTGTCGATGCACAGCGCGCGGGAGTTGTGCGGCGCCGAGGACCCCCACCTCCTCGCCGAGGCGCTGACGGCGTTCCTGACGGGCTGAGGCGGGCCGGGGCGGGCCGGGGTGTTGCCGGGGCGTACCGCTGCGGCTCGCGTCGGCAACACCCCGTCGCCGCATGGGTGTTCCGCCCGGGGGTACCCGAACGGACCGGATCGGCCGGAGAGTCCGGCCCGACCGGACCTACAGGGAGGCGACGCTCATGGGCCTCGGCGGATGCATCATCCTCATCGCCGTGGGAGCCATCCTCACGTTCGCGACCGACTGGGAGATGCGGGGCGTCGACCTCGACCTGGTCGGCGTCATCCTCATGGTCGTCGGACTGATCGGGGTCGCCACGTTCGGCAGCATCGCCCGGCGACGCCGGGTGGTGATGCCGCCGGCGACCCCGATCGTCGAGGACCGGCCCCACCACCACCCCCGCGACGGGTACGACGACGGCTACGGCGTCTGATCCGCGCCGGCGCCGGCTTCGGCGTCCAGTCCGGCGAGGACCAGCGGCAGCCGCGTGGCGCCGGACGCGGTCAGCCGGACCGGGACGCCCCAGTCCTGCTGGTGGACGTGGCAGGCCGGGTACTCGTTGGCCGGGTCGTCGTCGCAGGACGCGGCCATCGCGGAGACGTGCAGGACGCCCTCCGGCACCCCGGAGTCCAGCTCCAGGACCCGGCGGAGGTCGGTCCCCGCGCCCTCCCCCGAGCGCAGCAGCTCGGGCGGGGTGGCGGAGACCAGCAGCCGGGTCGAGGGCCCGTAGCGGGTGTCGAGCTTCTGCCCGGCGGGCGCCTGGAAGACCACGTCGAGCCGGAGGGTGCCCGGGGCCACCTCGGTCGCCTCGCGCCGCGTGCGGTGGGCGACCGCCTCGACGCGGACCGCCTCCTCGGGCAGCCGCAGCCGGGTCAGCCGGTGCCGGGCCGACTCCACGACCACGATGTCGTCGCCCACGAGGACGGCGTCGCTCGGCTCGCGCAGGTCGGTGGCGAGCGTCGTCACCTGCCCGGTCGCCGGGTCGTAGCGGCGCAGGGCGTGGTTGTAGGTGTCGGCGACCGCGACCGAGCCGTCGGGGAGCACGGTGACGCCCAGCGGGTGCTGGAGCAGGGCCTGGCCGGCCTCCCCGTCGCGGTGGCCGAAGTCGAACAGGCCGGTGCCGACGGCGGTGTGGACGGTGCCGTCGGCGTCCACGAAGCGCAGGGCGGAGGTCTCGGAGTCGGCGAGCCAGAGCCGGTCGGCGCCGGCCGCGAGCCCGGACGGCTGGGCGAACCACGCCTGGGCGCCGGGTCCGTCGACGAGCCCCTCGTTGGTGGTGCCGGCGGTGACGCTCACACGGCCGTCGGCCGGGTCGTAGGCCCAGAGCTGGTGGACGCCGGCCATGGCGATCCACACCCGGTCCCGCCACCAGGCGACGTCCCAGGGCGAGGAGAGGCCGACCTCGCGCCCGGGGCCCTCGGTGGGCTCGCCCTGCATCCACTGGCGGCCGGTGCCGGCCAGGGTGGTGACCTCGCCGGTCGCCGGGTCGAAGCGGCGCAGCGCGTGGTTGACGGTGTCGGCGACGACGACCGTGCCGTCGGGCAGCGCCGCGAGGCCCTGCGGCTCCTGGAAACGGGCCCGGTCCGCCGGGCCGTCGGCCAGCCCCCGGGTGCCGTCGCCGATCCGGCGCAGGACGCTCTCCCCGTCCTCGGCCAGCTCGACGAGCTGGTGCCGGGTGGTGTCGCTGACCAGGAAGGTCCCGGTGGGCAGCAGCAGCGCCTTGCCGGGGAAGCGCAGCACGGTCGGCTCCGGCTCCGGCGCCACATAAGGCCCGTCGCCACGCCGCAGGGTGCCCTTCGCGGCGTGCTCCGCCTCCAGCTCCTCCACCAGCTTCTCGATGGCGTGCGCGTGCCCCTCGCCGGCGTGCTGGGCGACGATGTGGCCCTCGGGGTCGATGACGACCAGCGTGGGCCAGGCCCGCACCGCGTACTGCTTCCAGGTGGCCAGCTCCGGGTCGTCGAGCACCGGGTGCTCCACGCCGTACCGCTCGACCGCGTCGACCACCGCCCGGTGCTCGGCCTCGTGCGCGAACTTCGGCGAGTGCACGCCGACGATCACGAGGGTGTCCCGGTGCTTCTCCTCCAGCTCCCGCAGCTCGTCGAGGACGTGGAGGCAGTTGACACAGCAGAAGGTCCAGAAATCGAGCACCACGATCCGGCCTCGGAGCTCCGCGAGGGACAGCTCCTTGCCGCCGGTGTTGATCCAGGACCGTCCTCGCAGCTCAGGGGCGCGGACGCGGGCACGTCGGGGCGCGGGGGTGGGCGCCGGAGCATCGTTCATGCTTCAAGCTTGCCACCCTGGTATGAACGTCGGATCACACCCGTACGGCGGGGGGCGCGACGAATGGACGAATGGCTGCAGGCGGGAACGAAACGACTATCCGTGAGACAGCGCCCGGCGCTGTGTAGCCAGGGCGGCGCAGACCCCGGGGTTGCATGGTTCTCACCTGAGTGTCTGCAGGGCGCTCGTGATCAGCCCGCGGGCCTTCACGCCGTAGACGGCCATGTCGGCGAGTTCGGTGAACGTGTCCGCGTACGCGGCAACCTCACTCGGCTGGGTAAGCGTGAGGTAGCCGGAGACCAGCTCAACGTTCACCTGTCCGGTGTCGAAGATCCAGAACCCTTCCACCGGCATCCGGGAGCGTTCGGTTCGTGTGGGGACCACGCCCAGGCTGACGCTGGGCAGTGAGCCGACCGTGAGGAGGTGGCGGAGCTGTTCCTCCTGCACGTCCGCCCCGCCGAGCCCGTTCCGCAAGACCGATTCCTCAACCAGGAAAGCAAACCGCCGGTCACCTTCGTAGAGGACGCGCTGACGTTCCATGCGGACGGCGACCGCGTCGGCCACGTCGTCCACCTCCACGCGCCTCCGCTGGACGGCACGCAAAACCGCTTCGGTGTAGCCGTAGGTCTGGATCAGGCCCGGAATGAACCACGAGGAGTAGGAGCGGAACCGGCGGGTTCGCCCGAAGAGCGGAAGACGGGCTTCCTGTGCCTGCTTGAGCCCGGCGCGTTCCATGCGCCGCCACCCGACCCACATGCCTTCGACGGTACGCAGCGAGGCCAACAGGTCTTCCGTTTGATCTTCCGACCCGCACGCCTGGCACCACGCCCGGATGTCGTCAGCGGACGGAGGCGTGCGCGCGTTCATGATCCGTGACGACTTGGACGGGTGCCAGGAGCACAGACGGGCGATGTCCCGTCCAGTGAGGCCGGCATCCCGGCACAGCTCGGCGAGTCGATTCGCCAGATCCTGCCGGGCCTGCTGTGCGCTTGATGAGGGTGAGATGGCCATGGTGGTGACAGCTCAGCGCGGTCGATACTCCTCGTGCGGAACGGCCCGTTGCCAGGCTGCTTCGAAGGCGAGGGCGCACAGTTTCACCCGCTCGGGCTCGTCCGTATACTCCCGCCCGTCCTGGTCGAGTTGCCTGTTCCCGGTGAAGTGGTGGAACAGCGCTTGCCCACTGTCGAACAGCCAGAAGTCAGTACCCGGCAAGGCCAAGTCCGTGGTCTGCCGCCGTGGCAGCCACCGGACCAGTTCACCCGCCGCGATGTTCGTGAAAGTGCAGTCGTACTCGTACCACACGTAGTCGCTGATCGGCTCCGACACGATCCGAAGCCGCCGGACCACGACCCCTCGGGCCGTCGCTTCGCTTACCGCGTCGTGCCAGCCGCCCCACCACGAAGAACGGTCAGCGGGGTCGAGGCGCTTCCCCTGCTGCCACGCAATGAACTCGGGGTCATCGAGCATGTAACTGTCACGCATCTCAAGGAACACCGCCGAGTTCTGTGCTCGTGCCAGTGCATGACGGGCGGGTGGCTGCACGACCTGCCTCTCAGTTGTCGTCCGGGCGCGGGATGTACTTCAGCATCACCGCGGGCAGCCGGATGATCGTCTCGTGATCCGGAACGTCCGTGGAGTGGCCCGGGATCGAACCGATCTCCTGGCACGCCTTCACCTCGTCCTCGGTCGCCTTGTACGACTGAATCAGAAGGTCGCCGGTCTCCTCGTGAAGCCAGATCGTCGGAAACTCGTCAGTCGGCGTGTTCGGGATGATGCCGAGGAACTTTAGGGTCATGGCCGCTCCCGCCGTCGAGTGGGTTGCACCAGCATGCACGAGCCTCACCCCCTGCGGTTGAGCAAGGCAAGAGGGCATTCCGACAAAGTGGTTGGGGTGCCTGCGAAGGGACGGGAGCGCTCGCGGTCCCGATCAGGGGGCTCCGCCCCAGCCGCGTCTCTGGTCGCCCAGACGATCCGGCAACGCTCGTCACCGTTGAACCTCACGCCCGCCCTGCCTCGCCGGATTGCGGGGCCAAGGCGTTCGTGTCTTCCAGCCGCACCGTCGGCTCCCCGCACCCGCCCGCCCCGGCCGCCGGCAGGCCCGGTGGTGCGCCGTCGGTGTGGTGGGCCGGGTTCCGGGGGGACGGACGGGGAAGCGATCCGGCATGAGATTCCTCGTGTACGACCGGCTCCTCGGCATCGGCGACGACTACTGGATCGAGGACGCCGACGGCAACAAGGTGTTCCTCGTCGACGGCAAGGCCATGCGGCTGCGCGACACCTGGGAGTTGAAGGACACCCGGGGCCGCGTCCTGATCGACATCCACCAGAAGATGTTCGCGCTGCGCGACACGATGGTGATCGAGCGCGGCGGCGAACCGCTCGCCACCCTCAAGCGCAAACGGCTCTCCCTGCTGCGCAACCACTACCGGGTCGCCATGGCCGACGGCACCGAACTGGACGTCAGCGGCAAGGTGCTCGACCGCGAGTTCGCCATCGAGTACGACGGTGAGCTGCTCGCGGTCGTCTCGCGGCGTTGGCTGACCCTGCGCGACACCTACGGCGTGGACGTGGTCCGCGACGACGCGGACCCCTCGCTGCTGATCGCCCTGGCGGTCTGCGTGATCCACCTGGCGGAGAAGGAACGGGAGGACTGAGGCGGCGGCCCCCGGTGTCAGGCGCGGGGGGCCGGTCGGTCCAGGCCCAGGACGCGGTCCTTGAGGGCCGGGAAGCGCTCCCGGGTCCGGCCGACCTCCGCCGGGTCGAACTCCACCGTGAGGACCTCCTCGCCGGAGCCCGCCTCGGCCAGCACCTCGCCCCAGGGGTCGACCACGATCGAGTGGCCCGCCTGCGGCATCCCGGCGTGGGTCCCGGCCGTACCGCAGGCCAGGACGAACGCCTGGTTCTCCACCGCCCGCGCGCGGGCCAGCAGCGTCCAGTGCGCGCGGCGGCGCTCCGGCCAGCCCGCCGGCACCACGAGGGTCTCGGCGCCCGCGTCGACCAGGGCGCGGAACAGCTCGGGGAAGCGGAGGTCGTAGCAGGTGGCCACGCCGAGGGTGGTGCCGGGCAGGGCGACCGTCACCAGCGTGTCGCCCGCGCTCATCAGCACGGCCTCGCCCTTGTCGAAGCCGAACCGGTGGATCTTGCGGTAGGCGGCGGCCAGGTCACCGGAGGGGGAGAAGACGAGGGAGGTGTTGTAGAGCGCGCCCCGCTCGTCCCGCTCGGGGAAGGAGCCCGCGTGCAGCCAGACGCCGGCCTCGCTGGCGGCCTTCGCCATCGCCTCGTACGTCGGCCCCTCCAGCGGCTCGGCCCGCGCGGCGAACTCCTCGAAGGCGAACGCCCCCGTGGTCCACAGCTCCGGCAGCACCACGAGGTCGGCCCCCGCCTGGGCGCGGACCAGCGACGCCGCCCTCAGGCGGCGGGCTTCGGCCGTTTCGTCCTCGTTCACGGCGATTTGGATCAATGAAGCGCGCACACTACCACCGTCCTGGCATACGAGTCGTTCACTCGGGCCTACGATCGTCACACGAAAGCACTGCCGGGGTGCCGCACAGCAGCGTAACTTGGGGGTCCCTCCCGGCTCGAGCGGAGGCGAGAGCTCGGGGGGCCCACGACGCCCGACGACCGCAGCCACTCCCACTGGCACCGCCGCCACCACCTGCCCGTGTACCGACCGCCGAGGGGTCCCGTTCCGTGAGTCTGCATCCCACCCTCCAGCCCTACGCCGACGCCTGGACTCACTCCATCGAGGCGATATCCGCGCTGGTCCAGCCGCTCGTGGAAGCAGATTGGAACCGTCGAACCCCCTGCCCGGGGTGGTCCGTGCGGGACATCGTCTCGCACGTGATGGGCCTGGACTCGGAGATGCTCGGCGACCCGCGCCCGATCCACGCCCTGCCGCGCGACCTCTTCCACGTCACCAACGAGCACCAGCGGTACATGGAGATGCAGGTCGACGTGCGCCGCCACCACACGGCGCCCGAGATCACCTCCGAGCTGGAGTACATGATCATCCGGCGCAACCGGCAGCTCCGGAACGAGAACCGGCTCCCGACGGCGACGGTGCGCGGCCCCCTCGGCACCGAACTGACGCTGGCGGAGTCCATGCGCCGGCACGCCTTCGCGGTGTGGGCGCACGAGCAGGACCTGCGCGCGGCCCTCGGCGTGCCGGGCAACCTCGACTCCCCCGGCGCGTACGTCGCCCGGGACGTGCTCCTCGCCGAGCTGCCGCGGGTCGTCGCGGACGACGCGCAGGCGCCCCGCAGTTCGGCCGTCGTCTTCGACGTGAGCGGCCCCGTCGAGTTCCTGCGCACGGTCCGGGTCGACATCCAGGGCCGCGGCACCCTGGAGACCTCCCCGGCGCTCGGCCCGGCCGCGAGCCTCGCCCTGGACTGGGAGACGTACGTGCGCCTGGCCTGCGGCCGGATCACGCCGGAGGCGGCGGGGGACCGGGTCAAGACCGACGGTGACCCGGAGCTGGCGGCGGCGATCCTGCGGCACTTCACGGTCACCCCGTAGCACCACGGCCCGCGCCGCCTCTCCCGTGCCCGGTGGCCGGGGAGGCGGCGCCGCCGTCAGACGGGGACGTGCACCGTCTCCACGCGGCTGGCGACCAGCCGTTCCCGCTCCCGGCGGACGGCCCGGCCGCGCAGGCGCAGGATCTGCGAGAGGCCGAGCGCCTGGAGCACGAAGACGGAGGAGAAGGCGACGGCGTAGTTCTGGCCGGTCGCGTCCAGCAGCACGCCCACGGCGAGCAGCGTCGTCATGGAGGCGACGAAACCGCCCATGTTGGTGATGCCGGAGGCGGTGCCCTGACGTTCGGGCGGGTTGGCGGGGCGCGCGAAGTCGAAGCCGATCATCGACGCCGGTCCGCAGGCGCCCAGCACCACGCAGAGCACCACCAGCAGCCACATCGGGGCGTGGTCGGCCGGGTAGAGGAGGGTCGCGGCCCACAGGGCGGCGGTCGTGCCGATTGTGCCGAGGACCAGCGGCATCCGGGCGTCGTGGTGCCGGCCGACGATCTGCCCGTAGACCAGTCCGACGCTCATGTTGGAGACCACGACGAGGGTCAGCAGTTCGCCGGCCCCGGCCTGGGAGAGGCCCTGCGCCTCCACGAGGAACGGCATCCCCCACAGCAGCAGGAAGACCATCGCCGGGAACTGGGTGGTGAAGTGCACCCACAGCCCGAGCCGGGTGCCCGGCTCCCGCCAGGACGTGGCGATCTGGCGCCGGACGTACGCGGCGCCGTGGTGCGGCAGCGGCTCCGGCTCGTGGCCCTCGGGGTGGTCCTTGAGGAAGAGCAGCAGCAGGACGAGGACGACCACACCGGCGAGGGCGCTGCCCGCGAAGGCCGCGGTCCAGCCGACGCCGTGCAGCAGCCGGGCGATGACGAGCGTGGAGACGAGGTTGCCGGCCATGCCGACCAGCCCGGCGAGCTGGGCGACGAGCGGCCCGCGCCGCGCGGGGAACCAGCGCGAGCCCAGCCGCAGCACGCTGATGAAGGTCATGGCGTCGCCGCAGCCGAGCAGGGCGCGCGCGGCCAGCGCCATGCCGAAGCTCGGCGAGAAGGCGAAGCCGAGCTGGCCGGCGGTGAACAGCACCACGCCGATGCCCAGCACCTTCTTGGTGCCGAGCCGGTCGACGAGCAGGCCGACGGGTATCTGCATGCCCGCGTAGACGAGCAGTTGGAGGATGGAGAAGGTGGACAGGGCCGAGGCGTTGACGTGGAAGCGGTCGGCGGCCTCCAGCCCGGCCACGCCCAGCGAGGTGCGGAAGATGACGGCGACGAAGTAGACCGCGACGCCGACGCCCCAGACGGCGACGGCCCGGCGCCCGCCCGGCGGATCACCGGGGAGCGCGCGCCGGCGGGCGGGCCCGGAGGGCCGCGCGGGGTCCGCCGGGCTCATCGCACTTCCCCGCGGGCCAGGTGGGAGAACCAGCCCACGTGCCGGTGGACGACGCCGACGGCCGCCTCCGCGTCGCCGTCGCGCAGCGCCTGGAGGATCTCGCCGTGCTCGACGAGGGTCTTGGCGATCCGGTCGGGGTGGGAGTGCATCACGGCGACGCCCATGCGCAGTTGGCGGTCGCGGAGCTGGTCGTAGAGGCGGGAGAGGATCTCGTTGCCGCCGCTGCGCACGATCTCGGCGTGGAAGCAGCGGTCGGTGACCGCGGCGGCGGCGAAGTCCCCGGCGGCGGCCTGCTCGCGCTGGCGTTCGAGGAGTTCCTCCAGCCGGTCCAGGAGTGCGGGCGGGGCCGGTACGGCCTTGCGGGCCGCGTGCTCCTCGACGAGCAGCCGCGTCTCCACCACGTCGGCGATCTCCTGCGCGGAGACCGGCAGCACCAGGGCGCCCTTCTTCGGGTAGAGCCGGAGCAGTCCCTCGGCCTCCAGCCGGAGCAGGGCCTCGCGCACCGGGGTGCGCGACACGCCCACGGCCTCGGCCAGCTCCCCCTCGGTGAGCAGGGTGCCGCCCTCGTAACGGCGCTCCAGGACGGCTTGCTTGACGTGGGCGTAGACGCGGTCGGCGGCGGGGGGTTGCTTCACGGCCAGGGACATGCCGACAGGATAGATACAACAGGGGTGCAAGGAGGCCGCCGTCCACCATGCGGACGGCCCGCACCCGACCTGGGACGCCGCGATTTCCCCCGCGCGGGGCGCAACCATCCGGGCCTCTGAGGTGTCGCACTGTTGCGGACCCTTCCGCTCACATCCGTTCACACCCACAACCCGGCCGCCCCGCAGGCGACTTCAGACAATCGGGGTAAATCTCTTGATCACTGGCATTCCGGGCACCCGTCTCCGCAGAGCCGCCGTCGTCGCCGTGACCACCGGCGCCGTGCTCGCCGGCGGAGCCCTCGCCACCGCGCCCGCCCAGGCCGCCACCGCGCCGACGATCGCCGCCAAGGGCGGCTTCGTGATGAACGACGCGAACGGCTCCGCCCTCTACACCAAGGCGGCGGACACCAAGCTGTCGACCGGCTCCACGACGAAGATCATGACCGCCAAGGTCGTGCTCTCCCAGCCCAAGCTGAACCTGGACCGCAAGGTCACGATCCAGATGGCGTACAGCGACTACATCGTCTCGAAGAACGCCTCCTCCGCCCGGCTGATCGTGGGCGACAAGGTCACCGTCCGGCAGTTGCTCTACGGGCTGATGCTGCCCTCCGGCTGCGACGCCGCCTACGCGCTGGCCGACGCCTACGGCACGGGCTCGACGCGGGCGGCCCGGGTGAAGTCGTTCATCGGCCAGATGAACACCACCGCCAAGAACCTCGGGATGAAGAACACCCACTTCGACTCGTTCGACGGCATCGGCAACGGCACCAACTACTCCACCCCGCGCGATCTGACGAAGCTCGCGAGCAACGCGATGAAGAACGCCAACTTCCGCGCCATCGTCAAGACCAAGTCGTACACCGCCAAGACGACGACGAAGACCGGCGGCACCCGCACCATGGCGGCCTGGTCCAACACCAACACCCTGCTCGGCAGCTACAAGGGCGCGACCGGGGTGAAGACCGGCTCGGGCCCCGCGGCCAAGTACTGCCTGGTCTTCGCCGCGACCCGGAACGGCAAGACCGTGATCGGCACCGTCCTGGCGTCCTCCTCCGCCGACCAGCGCGGCAAGGACGCGACCCAGCTCATGAACTACGGCTTCGCCCGGCTGGGCTGACGCCCGCACCACCCCACGAAGGGCCCGTCGCCTCGGCGACGGGCCCTTCGGCGTTCTCCGAGCCCTGCCGGTCCCGGAGCCCACCCGCAGCCCTCCCGGAATGGAGCGCATGGTGATAGTGTCAGTAGCACCATGCTGCTGAGTCTCGACAAGAACGACACCCGTCCCCTGCACGAGCAGGTCGCCGGAGCGATCCGGCGGGCCATCGCCGAGGGCGAGTGCGGGCCCGGCGACCGCCTGCCGTCGGCCCGCGACCTCTCCGAGGCCCTGGACGTCAACGTCAACACCGTGCTGCGCGGACTGCGCGGACTGCGGGACGAGGGCCTGCTCGACTTCCGCCGGGGCCGGGGCGTCACCGTCGCCGAGGGCGCCGACGCGCGCTCCGTGCTGCACCTGCGGACACGGGAGCTGATCGCCGAGGCGGCCCGGCTGGGCTACAGCAGGAACGATGTCGTCGACATGATCAGGGGGCTGCCGTGACGGACAGGACGAAGGGGACGCCGGGCGCGAGGCGCGGACCCAGGACCCCGGCCGCGCCGAGGACGGCCGGCCACGGTCCGGGCGGGCCGGCCGGCGCCGGGACGGGCGGGCTCGGCACCGGGAGCGGGACCGGTACGGGCAGCGGGGGCGGCACCGCCGCGCGCCGGGCCGGTCCGGTGTGGCCGGCCTGGCTCTGGACGGCCGGGATCACGGCGGTGCTCGCCGGGTCCCCGCTCCTGGCGCGCGAGCGGCTGCCCGACCGTCTCGCCACCCACTGGAACTCCTCCACGCCGGACGGGTCGATGCCGCTGTGGGCGGCCTCCGCCGTCCCCGCGCTGGTCTGGCTGGCGATGGCGGTGGCCGTGATCCTGACCGCCCGGCGGACCCCGGGACTGTGGCCGGCCGTCCTGCTGCCGACCGGCGTCGTGCTGGGCGGGGCGCAGGCCGCCATCGTCCGGTCCAACCTCGACGTCGCCGACTGGCACCAGGCGCGGATGCCGGGCTGGTGGGTCGCGGCGGTCCTGATCGGCGCGACGCTCGCCGGGGTGGCCGGCTGGCTCCTCGTCACCCGGCGCCACACCGGCGGCCGGGACGGCGGGGACGGCACGCCGGCGCTGGAGATCCCCGAGGGCCGGCGGATGGTGTGGTTCTCCCGCGCCGCCAACCCCTGGCTGCAACTGCTCGCCGCTCTGACCGGCCTCGGGGCGGTCGCCACGCTCGCCGCGCTCGCCGGGGGCGTGGCCGAACCGGACGCGCTGTGGGGGCTGTTCGCCGGGCTGGCCGTCGCCTCGCTCGCGGGGGGCCTGTGCTCCTCGGTGCAGGCCCGCGTCTCGGAACGGGGGCTGGAGGTCTCCTTCGGCCCCTTCAACTGGCCCCGGCGCCGCTGGCCCGCGGCCGACATCGTCACCGCCCGCGCGGAGCGGCGCAGTCCCTCGCAGGTCGGGGGGTGGGGGTACCGCTTCAGCGGCCTGGGCACGACGGTGATGCTGCGCGCCGGGGAGTGCCTGGTGGTACGGGCCCGGGGGCGCCGCTCGGACTTCGCGGTGAGCGTCGACGACGCCGAACGGGGCGCGGCCCTGCTCAACGCGCTGGCCGGCCGCACCGGCTGACCCGGTCCGGCGTCGTACCACCGCGCCATCCGACCACTGCGGACACCGGAACGCCGGGGCAGCCCCACTGGGCCGCCCCGGCGTTCCGTGTCCCGTCCTGCGCTCAGCCCCAGGTGAGCAGGCGCTTGGGGCGCTCCAGGATCGCCGCCACGTCGGCGAGGACCTTGGAACCCAGCTCCCCGTCGACCAGGCGGTGGTCGAAGCTCAGCGCCAGGGTGGTGACCTGACGCGGCTTCACCTTGCCCTTGTGCACCCACGGCTGGAGCTTGATCGCGCCCACCGCGAGGATCGCCGACTCCCCCGGGTTGAGGATCGGCGTACCGGTGTCGACGCCGAAGACGCCGACGTTGGTGATGGTCACCGTGCCGCCCTGCATCGCGGCCGGGGAGGTCTTGCCCTCCCGGGCCGTCGCCACCAGGTCGCCCAGGGACTCGGCCAGTTGCGGCAGGGTCCGGCCGTGGGCGTCCTTGATGTTCGGCACGATCAGGCCGCGCGGGGTGGCCGCGGCGATGCCCAGGTTGACGTAGTGCTTGACCACGATCTCCTGGTTCGCCTCGTCCCAGGAGGCGTTGATCTCCGGGTTGCGCCGGATGGCGACCAGCAGGGCCTTGGAGATCAGGAGCAGCGGGTTGACCCGCAGACCCTCGAACTCGCGGTCCTGCTTCAGCTCCTCGACCAGCTTCATGGTCCGCGTCACGTCGACGGTCACGAACTCCGTGACGTGCGGCGCGGTGAAGGCCGAGCCGACCATCGCGGCGGCCGTCGCCTTGCGGACGCCCTTGACCGGCACGCGGGTCTCGCGCGCCGTGTCGTACGACACCGCCGCCGGGGGCGCGGCGGCCACCGGCGCGGCCGGGGCCGGTTCGGGGGCGGGAGCGGCGGCCGGTGCGGGCGCCGCCGCGGCGTGCACGTCCTCGCGGGTGATGACGCCGTCCGGGCCGGAGGGCACCACGGTCGTCAGGTCGACGCCGAGGTCCTTGGCCAGCTTGCGCACCGGCGGCTTGGCCAGCGGGCGTTCCCGGGTGGCCGGGGCCTGCCCGTTCGCCCCGGCGGGGGCGGCGGGCGCGGGCGCGGCGGGGGCGGCCGGCGCGGTGGCCGGTTCCTCGGCGGCCGGGGCCGGGGCGCCCTTGCGGGGGCGGCGGCGGGTCGAGGAGGTGGCCACCCCATAGCCGACCAGGACGGGCTGGCGGCCCTCCTTGCGCGGCTCCCCGGCGGCCTCGGCCGGCGCGGCGGCCGGCTCCGGCGCGGGCGCGGGCGCGGTCTCCTCGGCGGGGGCGGGGGTCTCCGCGGGTGCGGGCACCGCCGCGCCGCCGCCGACGGCGACCGCGATGATCGAGGTGCCCACGTCGACCGTGGCGCCCTCGGGGAAGTGCAGGGCACTGACCACGCCGTCGTAGGGGATGGGGAGTTCGACGGCGGCCTTCGCCGTCTCGACCTCGCACACCACCTGTCCGTCGGTGACCGTGTCACCGGGCTTGACGTACCACGTGAGGATCTCGGCCTCGGTCAGCCCCTCGCCCACGTCGGGCATCCTGAACTCGCGTACCGAGCTGTCGGTCATCGTCGTCACGGCCTCTCCTCAGTACGCCAGCGAGCGGTCGACGGCGTCCAGCACCCGGTCCAGATCGGGCAGGTACTCCTCCTCCAGGCGGGCCGGCGGGTACGGGGCGTGGTAGCCGCCGACCCGGAGCACCGGGGCCTCCAGGTGGTAGAAGCAGCGCTCCGTGATCCGGGCGGCGATCTCCGCGCCCGAGCCGAAGAAGACGGGCGCCTCGTGCACGACGACCAGCCGGCCGGTCTTCTCCACCGACGCCTGGACGGCGTCGAAGTCGAGCGGGGAGACCGAGCGCAGGTCGAGCACCTCCAGGGAGCGGCCCTCCTCGGCCGCCGCGTCGGCGACCTCCCGGCAGAGCTTCACCATCGGGCCGTACGCGGCGAGCGTGAGGTCGGTGCCCTCGCGGACCACGCGGGCGGTGTGCAGCGGGCCGGGGATGGCCTCCGTGTCGACCTCGCCCTTGTCCCAGTAGCGGCGCTTGGGCTCGAAGAAGATCACCGGGTCGTCGCTCTGGATGGCCTGCTGGAGCATCCAGTAGGCGTCCGACGCGTTGGACGGGGAGACCACCTTGAGGCCCGCCACGTGGGCGAAGAGCGCCTCGGGGGACTCGGAGTGGTGCTCGACCGCCCCGATGCCGCCGCCGTAGGGGATGCGGATGACGACCGGCAGCTTGACCCTGCCCAGCGAGCGGGCGTGCATCTTGGCGAGCTGCGTGACGATCTGGTCGTAGGCCGGGAACACGAAGCCGTCGAACTGGATCTCCACCACCGGCCGGTAGCCGCGCAGGGCCAGGCCGATGGCGGTGCCGACGATGCCGGACTCGGCGAGCGGCGTGTCGATGACGCGGTCCTCGCCGAAGTCCTTGTGGAGCCCGTCCGTCACCCGGAAGACGCCGCCGAGCTTGCCGACGTCCTCGCCCATGACGAGGACCTTCGGGTCCGTCTCCAGCGCGCGGCGCAGCGACTCGTTGATCGCCTTGGCCAGGGCCAGGTTCTTCACCGTCTGCGACATCTCAGACCCCCTCGGAGTCCGCGAACGACGCCTGGTAGGCGGCGAACTGGGCCCGTTCCTCGTCGACGAGCGCGTGCCCGTCCGCGTACACGTTCTCGAAGACGGCGAAGCGGTCCGGGTCCGGCATGGCGCGGACCACCTCGCGCACCCGCCTGCCCAGCGCCTCGCTCTCGGCCTCCAGCTCGCCGAAGAACGCCTCGTCCGCGTGGCCGTCGGCCTCCAGGTGGCGGCGCAGGCGCAGGATCGGGTCCTTGGCCTCCCAGGCGGCCCGCTCGTCGTCGTGGCGGTAGCGGGAGGGGTCGTCGGAGGTGGTGTGGGCGCCCATGCGGTAGGTGAACGCCTCGATGAGCGCCGGGCCCTCGCCGCGCCGGGCCCGGTCCAGGGCCCAGCGGGTGACCGCGAGGGAGGCGAGCACGTCGTTGCCGTCCACGCGGACGCCGGGGAAGCCGAAGCCCTGGGCGCGCTGGTAGAGCGGCACCCGGGTCTGCTTCTCGTTGGACTCGGAGATGGCCCACTGGTTGTTCTGGCAGAAGAACACGACGGGGGCGTTGTAGACCGCGGCGAAGTTGAACGCCTCGCTGACGTCGCCCTGGCTGGAGGCGCCGTCGCCGAAGTAGGCGATCACGGCCGAGTCGGCGCCGTCCTTGGCGACGCCCATGGCGTAGCCGGTGGCGTGCAGCGCCTGGGAGCCGATGACGATCGTGTAGAGGTGGAAGTTGTTGCCGTTGGGGTCCCAGCCTCCGTTGTTGACCCCGCGGAACATGCCGAGGAGGTTGGTCGGGTCCACCCCGCGGCACCAGGCGACGCCGTGTTCGCGGTAGGTGGGGAAGACGTAGTCGTCCTCGCGGGTGGCCCGGCCGGAGCCGATCTGGGCGGCCTCCTGGCCGAGCAGCGAGGCCCACAGGCCCAGCTCGCCCTGGCGCTGGAGGGAGGTGGCCTCGGCGTCGAAACGCCGGGTCAGCACCATGTCGCGGTAGAGGGCGCGCAGCTCGTCGGCGGTGATGCCGTCGACGTACGACGCGTACTCCGCGTCGGCGGCGTTCTTGACGCGCTTGCCCTCGGGCGTCAGCAACTGCACGAGCTGCGTCTCGGAGCCCTTCTTGGCGGTGGTGCGGGTGGTGCGTTTGGTGCCGGTGGTACTGGCCTTGCCTCCGGCGCTGCGTCGCGGCTTGCGCGCGGCAGTGCTCTCCACGGTCACGTGTGCTCCTCCGTCGGTCCGGCGCCCGGGTTCGCCGGGTGCTGGGATTCCCCCGGCTCCGTTCAGGAGATGGGGGAGCGGCTCGCCCGAGCTCCTCCGACGCACAGGGTGGGTGCGGACCGGACGGAGTCAGGCGTGACAGGTGCCCCGGCGAGCGCCCTGCACAAGGCACGTTACCCAGTGCTCCACATTTCTGTGAAACCCTGCCTGACCTGCGTTTTTACTTGGGTTTCCAAGTAAATCGGCACAGTCCGGAACAGTGCTGGTCAACAGCCTTGCAGGGGGCCGGAACAACGGCACGTTATCCCGGGCACCCCGGGCACGGGAAGAGTCGGTGTGTGAGACTGACTCCGTGCGCGAATGTGAACAAATCCGGGTATTCCTCCTTGATGACCACGAGGTGGTCCGCCGGGGGGTGCACGAGTTGCTCGCCGGCGAGCCCGACATCGAGGTGGTCGGCGAGGCCGGGACGGCGGCCGACGCCCTGGCGCGCATCCCCGCCGCCCGCCCCGACGTGGCCGTGCTGGACGTGCGGCTGCCGGACGGCAGCGGGGTGGAGGTCTGCCGCGAGATCCGCTCCGGCGACGAGTCCGTGCGGTGCCTCATGCTCACCTCCTTCTCCGACGACGAGGCCCTCTTCGACGCGATCATGGCCGGGGCGGCCGGCTACGTCCTCAAGGACATCCGCGGCACCGAGCTGCTCTCCGCCGTCCGGGACGTCGCCGCCGGCCGGTCGCTGCTGGACCCCTCGGCCACCGCGCGCGTGCTGCGCCGGCTGCGGGAGGGCGAGCGGCGCGGCGACGACCGGCTGGCCCGGCTCACCGGGCAGGAGCGGCGCATCCTGGAGCTGATCGGCGAGGGGCTCACCAACCGCGCCATCGGCGAGCGGCTGCACCTCGCCGAGAAGACCATCAAGAACTACGTGTCGAGCCTGCTGGCCAAACTGGGGATGCAGCGGCGCTCCCAGGCCGCCGCGTTCGTCGCCCGGATGCAGGCCGAACACCGCTGACCGGGCCGGCCGGTCCGCCGTACGGGTGCCGGCCACCCGCCCGGTCCGCCGCATTCGGGACTTACGTCCCCCCGCACCGGGGGCGGGCGACTCTGTGCGAAACGCGTCCGCTCACGCACAGTGAGTGCATGCGTTCCGACGAACAGCTCGCGGTCGGCCTGCTGGGCCGCACCGCCTACGGCCGGGCGGCCACCAGTCTGCGCGCCCTGCCCACCCTCGCCTTCGCGCGGCACATCGTGGCCGACGGCCACGTCCTGCTGCGCATGCCCCGAAGCTGCGGATACCACGAGGTCTGCGCCGGGAGCGTCGTCGCCTACGGCTCGGACAACCTCGGCTCGGCCCGGCCGGGCGAGGGGCTGTGGGCCGCGCAGGTGGTGGGCCGCTGCGAGCCGCACGAGCCGACCGCCGCCGAGATCGAGCGGTTCGGGCCGGCCCCGCTCCAGGTGGACGGCGAACCGTACGACCCCGTCTACCTGCGCATCGAGCCCCGCTTCGGCACCGTGCACGCCGCGGACGGCGTCCCGGAGCAGCAGTGCGCCTCCGCGCTGCGGCCCGCCGCCCCCGGCGAGCGCTGAGCGCCGTACACCCCCCGACGCGCCGCGCGCGTGCTCCCCGTCGTCGGGGCGCACGCGCGCGGTGGGCGGTTCGGGTACGGCGGGCTCGGATCAGCCGCCGCCGGGGTTCTCGACGCCGCCGCCGGGGTCCTCCTCGCCCTCACCCGGCGGGGTGACCGGCGGCGAGGGGTTCGAGGTCTGGCCGCCGCCCGGCTGCTCGTTCGACGGCGAGGTCGGCGGCGTCTGGTCGTCCGGCACGTCGTCGCTCGGCTCCTGCGTGGTGGGCTGCGTCGGCGGGTAGGACGGCGTGTACGGCGGGGTGTAGCCGCCGCCGTAGCCGCCGCCGTTGCCGCCCTGGCCGGCGTTGGGGTCGGTGGTGTGCTCGGTCGCCTCGTCGCTCGGCGTCTCGCTGGGCTCGTCGTTCCGGGCGGTCGGCGAGGTGGTGGGCGACTGGCTGGTGCCGGTGTCGCCGCTCGTGCCGTCGCCGCCGTTGTTCAGCGCCAGGGCGACTCCCGCGACCACGGCGATCACCGCGAGCACGGCCAGCACCCACAGCTTGCCCCGGCCGCCGCCCGCGTTGCCGTGGCCCTCGAAGCCGCCGTCGTCGCGCCCGCCGTAGCCGGCGGGGAGTATCGGCTGGGGGATCTGCGTGGTGCCCGCGCCCATGTCCGGGTGGGGCAGCGCGGTCGTGCCCGCCATGCCGCCCGCCGGGGTGTGCCGGCCGTCGTGCATGTCGACCGGGCCGGTGTTCCAGGTGCCGGTGTGACCGCCCTGGTCGTAGAGCATCTGGAGCGCGTACTGGATCAGACCGCGCATCTCCTCGGCGGTCTGGAACCGGTCGTCCGGCTCCTTCGCCAGCGAGCGCATGACGAGCCCGTCCAGCTCCGGCGGGCAGGCGTCGGAGACCTCGGAGGGCGGCGTGGGGATGTCCTGGACGTGCTGGTAGACCACCGACAGCGGGGTCTCGCCGGTGAACGGCGGGCGCAGCGTGAGGAGTTCGTAGAGCATGCAGCCGGTGGCGTACAGGTCGGAGCGGCGGTCGACCGGCTTGCCGAGGGCCTGCTCCGGGGAGAGGTACTGCGGGGTGCCCATGACCATGCCGGTCTGCGTCATCGTCGTCGACGCCCCGTGCAGGGCGCGGGCGATGCCGAAGTCCATGACCTTCACGGCGCCGTTGTGCGTGATGATCACGTTCGCCGGCTTGATGTCGCGGTGCACGATGCCGTGCTGGTGCGAGTAGGCCAGCGCCTCCAGGACGCCCGTGACGATGATCAGGGCCTGCTCGGGGCCGGGCGCCTCGGCGTTGAGGAGGAGGTCGCGGATGGTGCGCCCCTCCACGATCTCCATGACGATGTACGGCACGGACTGGCCGCCGACCATGTCCTCGCCGGAGTCGTACACCGCCACGATGGCATGGTGGTTGAGACCGGCCACGGACTGCGCCTCGCGCGTGAAGCGGGCCTTGGAGGTGGGGTCCTCCGCCAGATCGGCACGGAGCAGCTTCACCGCCACGGTGCGCCCGAGCCGCACGTCCTCGGCGGCGAACACCTCGGCCATGCCGCCCCGGCCGAGTCTGTGCGTCAGCCGGTACCGGCCGTCGCCGACCAGTCCGCCGTTCCCCCAGGCCTCCGGCGCGTCAGACGTACCGCCGCCAGTCGCCTCGGGGTCGGACGGGCCCTGGGCGCGCTGCTGCTGTGCCATCAGTCCTCGCCGTCGTTTCTGCCCGCGATGCGCGCGGTGTTGTCACGGTCTCCGTCGGCCACGCTACAGCCTTCGCAGGGGCCTCCGGTCCGAGATGGGCGCCAGGACCGGCACGAGACGGACCGGTCATGAAACCCCGCCCCCGCGCCGTCGTGCAAATCCCGCACACCTGCCGTGTGCCCGCTGTAACGCTTCCGCGACGCTTCATTCGCGTACGGTCACGGAACGGGCACCGCGCTTGACGTGTCGGTGCCCTGGGGCAGACTTGGCCCGGAATAACACTTTCGATCAACGAGCGCTCGCGTCGCTGCCTCCGGCGCCGGAGCGCCGACGGGGGACACGGATCATGAGCCAGGACGGCGGACAGGGCCGTTACGCGGGGCGCGCTCTCGCCGGCGGCCGGTACCAGCTTCGCGACTTGCTCGGCGAAGGCGGCATGGCCTCGGTCCACCTGGCGTACGACGCGGTGCTGGACCGGCAGGTCGCGGTCAAGACCCTCCACACCGAGCTGGGCCGCGAGCAGGCGTTCCGCGAGCGCTTCCGCCGCGAGGCCCAGGCAGTGGCGAAGCTCACCCACACCAACATCGTCTCCGTCTTCGACACCGGCGAGGACGACGTCGACGGACTGACCACGCCGTACATCGTCATGGAGTACGTCGAGGGCCGCCCGCTCGGCTCCGTGCTCGACGAGGACATCCGCCGCCAGGGCGCCATGCCCGTCGACCACGCCCTCAAGGTCACCGCCGACGTGCTGGCGGCCCTGGAGATCAGCCACGAGATGGGCCTGGTCCACCGGGACATCAAGCCGGGCAACGTGATGGTGACCAAGCGCGGCGTGGTCAAGGTGATGGACTTCGGCATCGCCCGCGCCATGCAGTCCGGCGTCACCTCGATGACGCAGACCGGCATGGTCGTCGGCACCCCGCAGTACCTCTCGCCGGAACAGGCCCTCGGCCGCGGCGTGGACGCCCGCTCCGACCTGTACTCGGTCGGCATCATGCTCTTCCAACTGGTCACCGGGCGGCTGCCCTTCGACGCGGACTCGCCGCTGGCCATCGCCTACGCGCACGTGCAGGAGGAGCCGGTCGCCCCCTCCTCGGTGAACCGCTCGCTGCCGCCCGCCGTGGACGCGCTGATCGGCCGCGCGCTGCGGAAGAACCCCAACGAACGCTTCCCCAGCGCCGAGGCGATGCGCTCCGAGTGCCTGCGGGTGGCGGCCTCCGTCCAGGCGGCCCCGCCGAGCATCGTCCCGGGCGCCGCCACCGGCAGCGGCGCGGGCGTCGGCTCCGCCGTCTTCCCGCCCGTCGGCCAGGGCACCCCGGCGCCCACGGGCCCCGTCCAGACGCCCTACCAGCCGGTCCCGCCGCAGCACCCGTACGGCACCCCGGCGCCCGCGCCGTCCTACGGCTACCCGCAGCAGGGCGGGTACCCGACGCCGCACCCCGCGGGCTACCCGCAGCAGGGCACGCCGACGCCCCCGCCGTACGCCGTCGGGCCCCCGCCCCGTGGCGGCGGCCGGAGCGGCAGGGGCCTGCTCGTCGGGCTGGTCGCGGGGGCCGTGCTGGTGGCCGGCGGCGTGGTCGGCGCGGTGCTGTACGCCAACGGGGACGGCGGCGATGACTCCGGGGCCGGGGGCGAATCCGCCTCCGCGTCCGCCCCGGCGTCGAAGGCCGAGGGCTACCGGGGGCCGGACACGAGCAAGACGATCGACTCCGACAAGTGCACGGAGCCCGACGAGTCGTACAACGACCCCGACAAGGTGAAGGTCCCCGACTTCACCTTCAAGCACATCGACTCGGTCAAGGAGTGCTTCCAGGCCGCGGGCTGGCAGATGAAGATCGTCCACGTGGACGAGAACACTTACGGCGAGGGCTCGGTCCGGGACCAGTTCCCCTCGGCGGGCACGGACGTCGACCCCGACGAGATGCCCGAGATCCAGCTCAAGGTCTCGACGGGCAACCCCGCCTCCTGACCCTCCCGCCCACGACGAAGGGCCCGGCAGCCTCGGCTGCCGGGCCCTTCGCACACGCGGGTGCGGTGGGGGTGTCTCAGAGGTAGGGCCCGCCGGTACGACCGCCGGGGTGGGGCTCCTCGCCGTCGTGCCCGGCGCCGGGCGGCAGGGCACGGCGCATCTGCTCCAGTTGCGCGCGGGCGGCCATCTGCTGGGCGAACAGCGTGGTCTGGATGCCGTGGAAGAGCCCCTCCAGCCAGCCGACCAACTGGGCCTGGGCGATCCGCAGCTCGGCGTCGGTGGGTGTGGCGTCGTCCGTGAAGGGGAGCGAGAGCCGCTCCAGCTCCTCGACCAGCTCGGGCGCCAGACCGTCCTCCAGCTCCTTGACGGAACTGGCGTGGATCTCCTTGAGCCGGACCCGGCTCGCCTCGTCCAGCGGCGCGACCCGCACCTCTTCGAGCAACTGCTTGATCATGCTGCCGATCCGCATGACCTTGGCAGGCTGCTCGACCTGTTCCGTCACCGGGATCTCCCGATCCTCGCCGCCGTCACCGCCGCCGCTCAGCGCCATACCGTCCTGGCCGACGACCAGGATCTGGGGCTTCTCCGGCGACCTGTCGTTCCTCGGCATCTCCATGCCTCCATTGTCGCGCACCCGGCAGGCCGGTTCACGTGGCGCCCCCCGGGCCGGAGACCTTCTCGCGTTCGGCGGCATCCGGAATGCCGCGAGGTCCGGGGAATGTGACGCTTGTCCCGTCGACCGCGCCGACGGACCGGGGTCGACCACACCGACGGACCGGGAGGGGTCCCCGCATGACTCCATGGCGCCGCACCCTGCACGCGACGGGCCTCGCGGGCGCGCTGACCTTGGGCAGCCTCCTGACGGCCCCCTTTCCGGCGGAGGCCCACGGGGCGGGGGCTCTGGTGGGCGGGGCTGGGGCTGGGGCCGGTGCCGGTGTGGTGCGGGTCGGCGGGTCGGCCGGGGCTGCCAGGGCTGCCGGGGCTGCCGGGGCTGCCGGGGCTGCCGGGTCGGCCGGGTCGGCCGCGGGGGTGCCGTCGCCCGGCGGTGCCGCCCCGCACGCGGTGGGCACGGCGGCCGGGGACGCCGACGGTGGCGGCCAGGCGGGCCGGGAGGAGGCCGACGGCCGGGACGATCCGCCGGGTCCCGGGGACGGCGGCGGCACCGGAGTCGCCGAGGACGGGGACGGCGGGAACGGCGGGGACGAGGGCGCCGGGCAGGACGGTGACGGTACGGACCCCACCGCGGCCCCCGGCGGCGGACCGGCCCACGCCCCCGGGCCGCCGTCCGCCGACCCCTCCGCCTCCACCGCGTCGCCGTCCGCCCCGGCCGAGCCGTCCCGGGCGGGCAGCCGGCCCGGCGAGGGACGACAGCGGCCGGGACGCCCGGAACCGGAGGAGAACGACGACACCGGAGACGACACCGGAGACGACACCGGCGACGAGACCGAGGACGGCGACGCCCAGGGCGGCGGCAGCGGCTTCCCCGACGACCCGGACACCGCCGTACCGCCCTCCGCGGCGATCCACGTACCCTCCGAGACCCCGCGGGCCACGGACGTACGGACCGCCACGCCCGCCGCGGCCACCGCGCCCGTCCGGCGGCTGCTGCCGCTCGGCACCGGACTGGTCCTCGTCGGCCTCGGCCTGGCCCTCGCCTTCGTCGGCCTCCGCCTGCGCCACCCTCCGCACCGCCACTAGGGCCGGTCCGTGTTGTCCCGCCCGGCCGTGTGCCGTGCGATCGCAGGGCGGACCCGACGCCGCGAGCCCCGCCCCTACGGCCCCGGCCCGCCCGGCACAGCCGCTACGAACCGGCGATCAGCAGCACCTTGCCGATGTGCCCGCTCTCCTCCAGCACCCGGTGCCCGTCCGCCGCCGCGCTCAGCGGCAGCTCGCGGTCGATCACCGGACGCACGTGGCCCCCGGCGATCAGCGGCCAGACGTGCTCCCGTACGGCCGCCACGATCGCCGCCTTCTCCTCCAGCGGGCGGGCCCGCAGCGAGGTGGCGCTGACGGCGGCGCGCTTGGCCAGGAGCGCCCCGATGTTCAGCTCGCCCTTCACGCCGCCCTGGAGACCGATGATCGCGAGGCGGCCGTTGACGGCGAGGGCCCGCACGTTGCGGTCGAGGTACTTGGCGCCCATGTTGTCGAGGATGACGTCGGCGCCCGCGCCGCCGGTGGCCCGCTCGACCTCGGCGACGAAGTCCTGCTCCCGGTAGTTGACCAGGATGTCGGCGCCCAGCTCGGCGCACCGCTCCAGCTTGGCCGCGGTGCCCGCCGTGACGGCGACCTTCGCGCCGACGGCCTTGGCGAGCTGGATCGCCATGGTGCCGATGCCGCTGGAGCCGCCGTGCACGAGCAGCGTCTCCCCGGGGCGCAGGTGGGCGACCATGAAGACGTTCGACCAGACCGTGCAGACCACCTCGGGCAGCGCCGCCGCCTCCGTCAGGCCGACGCCCTCGGGCACCGGCAGGAGCTGTCCGGCCGGGACGGCGACCTTCTCGGCGTATCCGCCGCCCGCGAGCAGCGCGCACACCTCGTCGCCGACCGCCCAGCCGGAGACGCCGGTGCCGATCGCGGCGATGCGCCCGGAGCACTCCAGGCCGGGGTAGGGGGAGGAGCCGGGCGGCGGGTCGTAGAAGCCCATGCGCTGCATGAGGTCGGCCCGGTTGACGGCACTGGCCGCCACCTCGACCAGGACCTCGCCCTCGCCGGGCACCGGATCGGGGACCTCGGCCCACACCAGCGCCTCGGGGCCTCCGGGTTCGGGAATCGTGATCGCATGCATGGGGCCGACGCTACCCTTCCGCCACGTTCCGGGAACCGGCGTGGCGGAAGGGACGCCCCGTCAGTCGCGGGGCAGCGGACGGATGTCGGGCGTCACCTGCCGGCCCGGCGTGGCCCGGACGATGGTGATCAGGCGGTCCGTCAGTTCCAGTCCGCCGACGGCCGGATCGTCGTAGCCGAGCACCCGGTGTCCGCGCAGGACGCTCACCACGAGGTCGTCCAGCTCGCGCGGGTTCCGGCCCACCTCGGCCTTTATGACGGGCCGTTCGACGAGGTCGAGCCCGGTGCCCTGGTGGATGAGGTCCTCTATCACCATGCCGGCGGCGGGGCTGAGCACGGAGAGCCCGAGCAGCCGGCCGGCGGCGCTGGCGCTGGTGATCACCGCGTCGGCGCCGGACTGCTTCAGCAGCGGCGCGTTCTCCTCCTCGCGGACCGCGACCACGATCTTCGCGCCGCGGTTGATCTGCCGGGCGGTCAGCGTCACCAGGACGGCCGTGTCGTCACGCTGGGTGGCGATGATGATCTGCCGGGCCCGCTGGACCTCGGCCCGCTTCAGTACGTCGCTGCGGGTGGCGTCGCCGACCACCCCGGCGTAGCCGTCGTTCGTGGCGGCGTCGATCGCCTTGCTGCTCGGGTCGACGACGACGACCTGCTCCTTGCGGAGCCCCGTCGCGCAGACGGTCTGGAGCGCCGAGCGTCCCTTCGTACCGAAGCCGACGACGACGGTGTGGTCGCGCAACGCGGACCTCCAGCGGTTCAGGCGCCATTCCTCCCGGGTGCGTTCGGTGAGGACTTCCAGCGTGGTGCCGACGAGGATGATCAGGAAGAGCACCCGCAGCGGCGTGATGACGAGGATGTTGGTCAGCCGGGCGGCGTCCCCGACCGGGGTGATGTCGCCGTACCCGGTGGTGGAGAGGGTGACCGTGGCGTAGTAGCAGGCGTCGAGGAAGTCGACGGAGTCGCCCGCGCCGTCGTGGTAGCCGCCCCGGTCGGCGTAGACGATCACCGAGGTGACCATCAGGACGAGCACCGCCATCGACAGCCGCTTGGCGACCTGGCGGAACGGCCGTTCCACCGCCTTCCTCGGGAGTTTCACCCGGTGGGTCACGAGGTGTTCGTCCGCCTGGCGGGCGATCGCGTCCTGGCCCGGAAGTTTCACGTGAAACACACTCCGATTCCACCGGCCGCCCAGGGCAGGTCGAGGATCTCGGTCTCCTGCCCCGGCGGCACGCCGCCCGGCGGGACGACCGCCAGGGCGTCGGCCGCCGCGATACCGCGCAGCATGGCCGGACCGTTGTAGTGCAGCGGCAGAGCGCCGCCGCCGCGCAGTACGACGGGGACCAGCCGGGTGTCGTACGGATGGCCGGGCACCGCGTCCCGTACCGGCAGCGCGCAGGGCTCGGGGGCGGGCCGCGCGGCGAGGGTGCGCAGCAGCGGCTCGGCGAGCGTGAGCAGGCCGGAGACGGCGGCGAGGGGGTTGCCGGGCAGCCCGACGAGGTACTGGGCCTCCCCGGTCCGGGCCAGCAGCATGGGGTGCCCCGGGCGCACCCTGACGCCGTCCACCAGCAGGTCGGCGCCGATGCGAGCCAGGACCGGGTGGACGTGGTCGACGGGGCCCGCGGCGGTGCCGCCGGTGGTGACGATCAGGTCGGCGGCCGATTCCGTGATCGCCCGGTACAGGGCCTCGGCGTCGTCGCCGATCCGGCGGACCGTGCCCGTCTCACCGCCCAGGGCCCTGAGCCAGGGGGGCAGCATCGGGCCGAGGGCGTCCCGGATGAGGCCGTCGCGGGGCAGTCCGGAGGTGAGCAGTTCGTCGCCGAGGACGAGGAGGTCGACGCGGGGCCGGGGGACGACGTCGAGGGCGTCGTAACCGGCCGCCGCCGCCAGCCCCAGCACGGCCGGGGTGACCAGGGTGCCGATGGACAGCAACTGGTCGCCGCCCCGGCACTCCTGGCCACGGGGGCGGATGTCCTGGCCGTGCACGACCTCGCGGGTGGCGTGCAGCCGGTCGGGCCCGTCCGCGCGCCGGGGCTCGGTGGCTCCGTGCCCGGTGCGGCCCGGCTCGGCCCGGCCCTGCTCCGTACGGTCCGTACGGCCGTGTTCGGTGCGTCCGTGCTCGGTGCGCAGGACGGCCGTGGTGTCCGGGGGGACGCGGGCGCCGGTGGCGATGCGGACGGCCTCGCCGTCGGTGAGGGGCGGGGCCGCCGTGTGCCCGGCGAGCACACCGTCCTCGCGGACGGTCCAGGGACCCGGTCCGGCGACCGCCCAGCCGTCCATGGCGGAGGTGTCGAAGGAGGGCAGGTCGGTGAGGGCGGGCAGGGCGGCGGCCAGGGTGAGGCCGAGGGCGGCGTCGAGGGAGACGGGAACCGGGGCGCGGCCGGCCGCGCGGACGGCGGCGCGCGCGGCGCGCTCGGCGGTCGCGCGGGCCTCGGGCCAGGGCATGGCGCGGTGGCGGGAGTCCGGCGTACGGGCCGGGGTGCCGCGGGTGTGCGGGCGGGGGTTCTCCTGCACCAGGGCGAGTGCCTCCTCGGCGCCGAGATCGTCCGCTTCCTCGCCGGCCCGCGTGCCCGGGGCGGACATCAGAGGTCCGGCTGGCTGTCGGGACTCGCCCCGGTTCCGTTGCCGCCCGGCGGGACGGCGCTCGTGGCCTGGCCGGGGGGCGCCGTCTCCGCCGCCTCCTCGGCCCAGCGCAGGGCGAGTGCCTCGGCCTTGCGGACGGCGTCGGCGACCGCCTGCGGTCCCCCCTCGGCCCGCCCCGCGGCGTAGCCGACGAGGAAGGTGGTCAGCGGGGCGGCCGGGCGGGCGACACCGTGCGCGGCGTCGCGGGCGAGGTCGAGCAGGAGGGGGATGTCGACGTCGAGGTCGATGCCCAGCTCGTCCTTGGCTGCGGAGATCCATTCATCCAACACGTGACCATGCTCCCTGATACGTGCCCTTGCGGTGGCGATGTCGTCCCAGGTGTCGCAGTCGAAGGACGCGACGGCGTCGGGGACGCGGCTGAGGTGGAGTGCGGCGGTGAGCCGGCGCAGGGGCAGCCCGGCCAGACCGCCGTGGTCGTCGGCGAGCCCGGCCAGGACACGGCGCACCGCGCGTGCGCGGTAGGCGGCGACGAGGGGCTGGTCGCGGCCCTCGGCGTCGGTGAGCAGCACGGCGTCGGCGGGGCCCGCGGCGAGTTCCGCCAGCAGCCGGCCGACGACGGCGGCGTCGAGGAAGGGCAGGTCGGCGGAGACCACGAGGACGTGCTCGGCCGTGGTGTGCCGCAGTCCGGCGGCGAACGCGGCGAGCGGTCCGCCGCCCGGCGGGTCCTCGCGCGCCCAGACCACGGGCCGGGCGGTGGGGCGGGGGTCGGCGACGACGACGGTGGTGCGCGCCCCGGCGCCGGCGGCGAGCACCCGGTCGAGCAGGGCCCGGCCGCCGACGCGGAGACCGGGCTTGTCCGCGCCGCCGAGCCGCCGGGCGGCCCCTCCGGCGAGCACGACGGCGTCGTACGCGACGGCCGCCGTCCCCGGCGCGGGGGCGGGGCCGGCTCCTGGGTCACCGGGCGATTCGTACGCGGTCACCCCCCGAGTATGCGTGTCCACGCGATCACAGGGAACGCGGGGGCGACTTCCTCCCGGGGCCGGGTCCGTGACGCGGGGTCGTCCACCCCACGAGCGGGACGTGGCACCGTGCACGCGCGGTCACCCGGCGAGGGCATCCGCGCACCGGACACGCGGCGAGGGATCGCCCACGTACCGGTCACCCGGCGGGCGGCCCTGGCGACGCCAGGACACGCGGACCGGGCCCAGCGAGCCGGACGGGCCTCGCGGACCGGCCCCCACGGGCGACAGAGGCCAGCAGGCCGGCGCCCCCGTCACAGCACGCGGGACCGCCCACCTACCGGGCACCCGGCGAGGGGACGTCCGCGTACCAGCCGCCCAGCGCGCGTCCCGGCGACGCCATGAACGAGCGGACCGGAGGCCGCGAGCCGGGCAGGACACCGCAGACCCGGCCCACAGTGACGGGCAGCAAAGGCGACCGGACCGGCGCCCCCGTCACAGCGCGAGCAACCGCCCGCGTACCAGCCGCCCGGCGAGCGGCTCGGCGACGCCCCCGACGCACAAGCCGCGCGCCGCGAGCCGGACGGACCGTCGTGGACCGGCCCACGACGACGGGGCGCCAAGGCGACGGACCGGCGCCCCCGTCACAGCACGCGGGGCCGCCCGCCCACCGGGCACCCGGCACGCCGCCCACCCCCGGCGCGCGGGCCGAGCCCCGCCCGCCGTGCCGGCGCCCCCGTCACAGCGTGCGCAGGAGCACCGCCGGCTGTTCCACGCAGTCCGCCACGTACCGCAGGAAACCTCCCGCGGTGCCGCCGTCGCAGACCCGGTGGTCGAAGGTGAGCGAGAGCTGTACGACCTGGCGGACCGCCAGCTCGCCCTCGTGGACCCAGGGCTTGGGGACGATGCGGCCGACGCCGAGCATGGCCGCCTCGGGGTGGTTGATGATCGGGGTGGAGCCGTCGACGCCGAAGACGCCGTAGTTGTTGAGGGTGAAGGTGCCGCCGGTCAGCTCCCCGGGGGTCAGCCGTCCGGCGCGGGCGGCCTCGGTGAGCCGGGCGAACTCGGCGGTGAGCCCCTCGGCGTCCCGCGTGTGCGCGTCCCGGACGACCGGCACCACCAGGCCCCGGTCGGTCTGGGCGGCGAAGCCGACGTGGACCCGGTCGAGGCGGACGACCTCCCTGGCCTGGGTGTCGACGGTGGAGTTCAGCTCGGGGAAGCGGGCGAGGGCGGCGGTGCAGATCCGGGCCAGCAGAGCGACGAGGGAGATCTTCGGGCCCCCCGCGGCGTTCATCGCGGTACGGGCCCGCATCAGCTCGGTCGCGTCGGCGTCCACCCAGCAGGTGGCGTCGGGGATCTCGCGCCGGCTGCGGGAGAGCTTGTCGGCGACGGCGCCCCGGACGCCCTTGAGCGGGGTCCGCGTCCCCTCGGCCGGCGGCGCCGCCGCGACCGGCACGGCGGGGCGCGGCCCGGTCTCCGCGGCCGGGGTCCGCACCCCCTGCGCGGCGGCGGCGCGCAGGGCGTACTCCACGTCGGCGCGCAGGATCAGCCCGTCGGGTCCGGAGCCGGTCATCTCGCGCAGGTCGAGGTCGTTCTGCCGGGCGAGCCTGCGCACCAGCGGGGAGATGACGGGGACCGGCCCGTCCGGCTGCTCGGCGGGGACCGGGCGGCCGTCGGCCCGTACGGGCGGACGCGCGGTGGGACCGGTCCGCTCCGGCCGCACCCGGCGCCGGCGGGCGGGCGCCTCGGAGGTGCCGTAGCCGACCAGGACGTTGCCCGAGCCCTCGGCGGGTGCCGCCTGCCCGCGCTCCGTGTCCGTGCCCGGCGCCCGCTCCCCGTCCGGGGCCGGCCGCGCGTGGTCCGCACCCGTCTCCGGGCCGGTCGCCGGCGTCCCGTCCGGGGCCGGCTCGCCCACCGCGACGGTGATCAGCGGCGCCCCGACGGGCAGCTCCGTGCCCTCCTCGCCGAAGCGGGCGGTGACCACCCCGGCGTAGGGGCAGGGCACCTCGACCATCGCCTTGGCCGTCTCCACCTCGACGACCGGCTGGTCGACGGCGACCGGTTCGCCGACGTCGACGAGCCAGCGCACGATCTCCGCCTCGGTGAGCCCCTCACCGAGGTCGGGGAGCTTGAACTCCAGCACCTGTGCCATCAGCTCTCGGCCTCCCACTGCAGACGCCCCACGGCGTCCAGGATGCGGTCCACACCGGGCAGGTGGTGGCGCTCCAGCATCGGCGGCGGATACGGGACGTCGAACCCGGCCACGCGCAGCACCGGCGCCTCCAGGTGGTGGAAGCAGCGCTCCGTGACCCGGGCCGCGATCTCGCCCCCGGGGCCGCCGAAGGCGTGCGCCTCGTGGACGACGACCGCGCGTCCGGTCCGCCGCACCGAGGCGCACACCGTCTCGTCGTCGAACGGCACCAGCGAGCGCAGGTCGACGACTTCGAGGTCCCAGCCCTCGGCTCGGGCCGCCTCGGCGGCCTCCATGCAGACGGCGACCGAGGGCCCGTACGTGAGGAGCGTGGCGCTCCGGCCGGAGCGCCGCACCACCGCGCGGCCTATCGGCTCAACGGGCGAGGGCCGCTCGGGGTTCCAGGCGTCCTTCGACCAGTACAGCCGCTTGGGTTCGAGGAAGACGACCGGGTCGTCGGAGGCGATGGCGGCGCGCAGCAGCCCGTAGGCGTCGGCGACGGTCGCGGGCGTGACGACATGGAGCCCCGGAGTCGCCATGTAGTACGCCTCGGACGAGTCGCTGTGGTGCTCGACGCCGCCGATGCCGCCGCCGTAGGGGATGCGGATGGTCAGCGGCAGGGGCAGCGCGCCGCGGGTGCGGTTGCGCATCTTGGCGACGTGGCTGGCGAGCTGCTCGAACGCCGGGTAGGCGAAGGCGTCGAACTGCATCTCCACGACCGGGCGCAGCCCGTACATCGCCATGCCGACGGCGGCGCCGAGGATGCCGGCCTCGGCGAGCGGGGTGTCGGCGCAGCGGTCCTCGCCGAACTCGGCGGCGAGCCCGTCGGTGATCCGGAAGACGCCGCCGAGGGTGCCGACGTCCTCGCCGAGGACGTGCACCGCGGGGTCGTCGGCCATGGCGTCGCGCAGCGCCCGGGTGAGGGCCTGCGCCATGGTGGCCGGCTTGGCGGCGACGGTCGTCGTCATCGGGGTCCTTCCGTGATCACGGCGGTCTCGGTGGTCTCGGCGGCCTGGGCGGCCTCGACGGCTTCGGCCTCGGCCGCCAGCTCCGCCCGCAGCAGGTCCCGCTGCTCGCGCAGGTGCGGGGTCGGCTCGGCGTAGACGTGCGCGAACAGGTCCATCGGGTCCAGGCGCGCGTCCTCGTTCATCCGCGCGCGCAGGTCGGCGGCCATCGTCTCGGCGTCCTCGCGCGCGGTCCGCACGGCGTCCTCGGTGAGCAGCCCGCGCCGGGTCAGCTCCTCCTCCAGCAGGGCGATCGGGTCGTGCCGGCGCCAGGTCTCGACCTCCTCGTCGCCCCGGTAGCGGGTGGCGTCGTCGGCGTTGGTGTGGGCGTCGACGCGGTAGGTCAGCGCCTCGACCAGGGTGGGGCCGCCGCCCGCGCGCGCGTGGCGCACGGCGTCGGCGAGGACCTCGTGCACGGCGACGGCGTCATTGCCGTCGACCAGGCGGCCGGGCATCCCGTAGCCGACGGCCTTGTGGGCCAGCGAGGGGGCCGCGGTCTGCTTGGCGAGCGGGACGGAGATGGCGAAGCCGTTGTTCTGCACGAGGAAGACGACCGGGGCCTGCCAGACGGCCGCGAAGTTCAGCGCCTCGTGGAAGTCGCCCTCGCTGGTGCCGCCGTCGCCGACCATGGCGAGCGCGACCACGTCGTCGCCCTGGAGGCGGGCCGCGTGCGCGAGGCCGACGGCGTGCGGAAGCTGGGTGGCGAGCGGCGTGGACAGGGGGGCCACCCGGTGTTCACGGGGGTCGTAGCCGGTGTGCCAGTCGCCGCGCAGCAGGGTGAGGGCCTCGACGGGGTCGACGCCGCGGGCGATGACGGCGAGGGTGTCGCGGTAGCTCGGGAAGAGCCAGTCCCGCTCGCCCAGGACGAGGGCGGCGGCGATCTCGCACGCCTCCTGGCCGGTGCTGGACGGGTAGACGGCGAGCCGGCCCTGCTTGGTGAGGGCGGTGGCCTGCGCGTTGTACCGCCGGCCCTTGACCAGCTCCGCGTGGAGCCGGAGCAGCAGCGCGGGGTCGGCCCCGGCGGCGGCGTCGGTCCCCAGGACGCGGTGGGGTTCCGCGTCGGGCAGCAGGGGCGCGGGATCGGTACGGGGCTGCCAGGCGGGCGGCGGTGTGGGCCGGTAGGCGCCCCGCTGCTCCATGACCGTCATGACGGCACCTCCTCGTGGGAGCGGCTTCGGGCTCGCCACGGGTGTGACGGGCCTCACCTACCGATTGTTCGGTCGCCGGTGCATTTTGGCTACAGGCGGCCCCAGGCTGTGGACAATCGGTTCTCCACAGCCTGTGATGGACGCAGTACGTCCATGGTAGGAAGGCGGGGGGACATGGCATCTGAACAAATGGCCGAGCGCCCGGAGGAGTCCGGCGCCCCGCCGCCCCCGCGCCCGCTCGACGCGGTGGACCACGACATCCTGCGCATGCTCCGCGCGGACGGCCGCGCCTCGGTCCGCTCGGTCGCCGAACGGGTGCACGTCTCGCGCGCCAACGCCTACGCGCGCATCAACCGGCTCGTCGAGGACGGCGTCATCCGCGGCTTCGGCGCCCGCGTGGACCACGAGCGGGCGGGCCAGGGCACCTCGGCCTACATCACGCTGAAGATCGTCCAGAATTCCTGGCGCACGGTGCGCGAGCAGCTCAGGCAGCTCCCCGGCGCCTCCCACATCGCCCTGCTGGGCGGTGACTTCGACGTCCTGCTGCTGGTGCACACGCAGGACAACCGCGCCCTGCGCGAGCTGGTGCTCACCCGCATCCAGGCGATACCGCAGGTGCTCAGCACCCGCACGCTCCTGGTGTTCGAGACGGAGGACCTGGAGCCGCAGGGCTGAGCCTGCGCGGCGGGTCAGGCCGTCCGGTCGCCGCGGAGTCCGCCGAAGACCAGCCGCGCGACGGCGTCGGCCACCTCGCGGGCGCCCGCGCCGCGGCCGTCGGGCCGGTACCACTCGACAATCGAGTTGATCATGCCGAAGACCAGCCGGGTGGCGAGCCGCGGCTCCACGTCGCCGCGTACGTCCCCCTCGGCCGCCGCGGCCTTCATCAGAGCGGCGACCCGGTGGTCGAACTCGCGCCGCCGCTCCAGCGCCCACCGCTCGGTGCCGGTGTTGCCCCGCACCCTCAGCAGCAGCGTCACGTAGGGCAGTTCGGCCAGCAGCACCTCGACCATGCGCCGCACGACGTGCTCCAGGCGCTCGGCGGCGCTGCCCTCGCGCGCGTGCTCCTCGTCGAGGATGCCGAAGAGGCCGTCCAGGGCGCGGCTGACGGCGCGTCGCAGCAGCTCCTCCTTGCCGGAGACGTGGTGGTAGATCGACGACTTGGAGATGCCGGCGGCCTTGGAGAGGTGCTCCATGGAGGTGCCGTCGTAGCCGCGTTCGTTGAAGACCCGGACGGCGACGGAGAGCAGCGTCTCGGGCGTGTACGTGTCGCGCTTGGCGGTGGTCATGGGGAACTGCCCTCCGTTGCGTCGCAGGCGTGTGCGTGGCGGTGGAGCGCGAGGGACGGGACGCAGCGCCCCGCGGGGTCGCGCCGGTGCACCTCGGTGAGCAGGGCGTGGGCCCATCGGCGGCCGAGCCGGTCGCCCCACGCGAAGGGACCGAGCGGGTAGTTGACGCCGAGGCGCATCGCCGTGTCGACGTCCTCGCGCGTGGCGACGCCCTGGGCGACGGCGTCGTGCGCCAGGTCGACGATCCGGGCGACCGTACGGGCGACGATCATGCCCGGGACGTCGCCGACGACGCTGACCTCCTTGCCGAGCGCCTGGAACAGGCCGGTGGCCTCGGCCAGGGTGCGCGGCGCGGCGCCCGGCCGGCCGGCCAGGGCGATCCGGCCGGCCGCGCGGTAGTCGAGCGCCAGGTCGAACTGGACGGCGTCCCCGAGTTCGGCCGAGGTGCGCCCGTCGGCGAGCCGGAGCCGGCCCCCGCCGGGCAGGAGCAGCGCGCCCGCCCCCTCCGTTCCGCCCTCGCGGACCTCGATCCCGGCCTCCCGGAGCAGTCCGGGCAGGTCGGCGGCGGGGCCCAGGTCGCCGGTGACGACGACGTGCGCGGGCGGGTCCGCCGGCGCGGCGGTGTGCGGTGCCGGGCGCTCGGCGCCCTCCCCGTACGCGTACCAGCCCCGGCCGCTCTTGCGGCCGAGCCGGCCGGACTCGACCAGCCGGCGCTGGGCGAGGGACGGCGTGAACCGCGCGTCCCGGAAGAAGGAGCGCCACACGGAGTGCGTGACGGACTCGTTGACGTCCTGCCCGATCAGGTCGGTCAGCTCGAAGGCGCCCATCCGGAAGCCGCCCGACTCGCGCAGCACGGCGTCCACGGTGGCCGGGTCGGCGCCGCGCGCCTCGTACACCGCGAACGCCTCGGCGTAGAAGGGCCGGGCGATGCGGTTGACGATGAAGCCGGGCGTGTCCGCGCAGTACACGGGGGTCTTGCCCCAGGCGCGGGCCGTCTCGTACGCGCGCGTGGCCGCCGCCGGGGCGGTGGCGAAGCCGGAGACCACCTCGACCAGCGGGAGCAGCGGCGCCGGGTTGAAGAAGTGCAGGCCGACGAAGCGCTCCGGCCCGTCGAGGGCCCCGCCGACGGCGGTGACCGACAGGGAGGAGGTGTTGGTGGCGAGCAGGCACCCCTCGCCGACGACGGACTCCAGCGCGCGCAGCAGCTCCTGCTTGGCGTCGAGCCGCTCCACGACGGCCTCGACGACCAGACCGCAGCCGGCCAGCTCCGCGAGGCTCCCGGCGGGCGCCAGACGGGCACGCGCCGCGTCCCGCTCGGCGCCGCCGAGCCGCCCCTTCTCGACGAGCCGGTCGAGCCGGGCGCCGATCGCCTCGGCCGCCTGGCCGGCCCGCCCGGGGACGGCGTCGTGGAGCCGCACGGGATGCCCCGCGACCAGCGCCACCTGGGCGATCCCCTGCCCCATGGTGCCGGTGCCGACCACGCCCACGGGGCTGTCGAGGTCGAGTGCTGTCATGGCGGAATCCTCCCCCACGGGGTTTTCCACAGAAGCGGCGGACCCCCTTGTACCGACCGATCGTTCGGTTACTCTAGCCCTGTCCGCCCGTTCCTGCCCAGGCCGTGCCGGGTCGTGGACACCGTGAACACCGTGGAGGCTGTGAACACGGTGCCCGCGGTGAGCCCGGCGACCGCGCGCGGACCCACGGCGTACGCAGCCCGCACCGCCCCGACGCAGAGCCGAGACGAGGAGTTGGTCCCGCATGGCCGCCGCACTCACCGCGCCCGAGCTGACCGCCCAGCACCGGTCCACCCTCGACCGGGCGCTGGAGACGATCCGCACGCGCGCGTACTGGTCCCCCCACCCCGAACACCCCAAGGCGTACGGGGAGGGCGGCAGCCTCGACCTCGCGGCGGGCAAGGCCGCCTTCGACGCGCTGCTCGGCACCCGCCTCGACCTCGGCCAGCCCGGCACCGACGACTGGGTGGGCGGCGAGGTCTCCCCGTACGGCGTCGAGCTGGGCGTGACCTACCCGCACGCGGACGTCGACGTGCTGCTGCCCGCCATGCTGGCCGGCCGGCGGGCCTGGCGGGACGCGGGCCCCGAGCTGCGCGCGATGGTCTGCCTGGAGATCCTGCGGCGGATCGCGGACCGGACGCACGAGTTCGCGCACGCGGTCATGCACACCTCGGGACAGGCGTTCATGATGGCGTTCCAGGCGGGCGGCCCGCACGCCCAGGACCGCGGCCTGGAGGCGGTGGCGTACGCCTACGCGGAGCAGGTCCGCACCCCCCGGACGGCCGAGTGGACCAAGCCGCAGGGCAAGCGGGACCCGCTCGTGCTCACCAAGGAGTTCACGGCGGTCCCGCGCGGCATCGGCCTGGTCGTCGGCTGCAACACCTTCCCGACGTGGAACGGCTACCCGGGCCTCTTCGCCTCCCTGGCCACCGGCAACGCCGTCCTGGTCAAGCCGCACCCGCGGGCGGTGCTGCCGCTCGCGCTCACCGTGCGCATCGCGCGCGAGGTGCTCGGCGAGGCGGGCTTCGACCCCAACCTGGTCGCGCTCGCCGCCGAGCGGCCCGGCGAGGGCATCGCCAGGACGCTCGCCACCCGCCCGGAGATCCGGATCATCGACTACACCGGGTCCACCGAGTTCGGCGACTGGCTGGAGGCCCACGCCCGCCAGGCCCAGGTGTACACGGAGAAGGCCGGCGTCAACACGGTGATCGTGGAGTCGACCGGGAACTACCGGGGCATGCTCGCCAACCTGGCGTTCTCCCTCTCGCTCTACAGCGGCCAGATGTGCACCACCCCGCAGAACCTGCTGGTCCCCCGCGACGGCATCGCCACCGACCAGGGCCCGAAGAGCTTCGACGAGGTCGCCGCCGACCTCGCCGCGGCGGTGGACAAACTGCTCGGCGACGACGCCCGCGCCACTGGAATCCTCGGCGCGATCGTCAACCCCGGCGTGAGGCAGCGCCTGGAGGACGCCGCCGGTCTCGGCGAGGTCGCCCTCGCCTCCCGCGCGATCGTCCACCCGGAGTTCCCGGACGCCACCGTGCGCTCCCCGCTCATCGTCAAGCTGGACAGCGCCAAGCCGGCGGACGAGGCGGCCTGCGCCACCGAGTGCTTCGGCCCGGTCTCCTTCCTCGTCGCCGTCGACTCCGCCGAGCACGCGGTGGAGCTGCTGCGCCGCAGCGTCCGGGAGCAGGGCGCGATGACCGTCGGCGCCTACACCACCGACGCCGGGGTCGAGGAGGCGGTGCGCGAGGCGTGCCTGGACGAGGCGGCCCAGCTCTCGCTGAACCTCACCGGCGGGGTGTACGTCAACCAGACGGCCGCCTTCTCCGACTTCCACGGCTCGGGCGGCAACCCGGCGGCCAACGCGGCCCTGTGCGACGGCGCGTTCGTCGCGGACCGCTTCCGGATGGTGGAGATCCGCCGGGAGGCGTAGGCACCCCCGGGCAGGACGCCCAGGGCGCCGTGGCGGTCCGGTGGCACGACGGCGGGGCGCCTGAGGGCACACCGGCCCGGTGCGCACCGGGTACGGGCGCCAGGACGGCACAGCGGCACCGTGGCACAGCGGCACCGTGGCACGCCGGCACCGTGGCACGCCGGTCACGGCCCGTCGTGCCGCCCGTTCACCCGCCCTGGGCCGGAGCGCCCGGCACGGGGCGGGCGGCCACGGCGGGCCCCCCGCCGGGGCCGTCCACGGCGCTTCCCGGAGGGCCGCCGGCCGTGGCGCTCCAGTGGTAGAGGGCCATGGCGACACTGGTCGCCAGGTTGTAGCTGGAGACCTGCGGGCGCATCGGCAGCGCCACCAGATGGTCGGCCCGCGCGCGCAGCTCGGGCGTGAGGCCGCTGCGCTCCGAGCCGAAGGCCAGCAGCGCGTCGTCCGGCAGGAGGGTCCCCCGGATGTCCTCGCCCTCCGGGTCGAGCGCGAAGACCGGGCCCGGCGGCAGCTCCGCCGCGGTCAGCCGTTCCACGACCGTCGCGTAGTGCAGCCCCGCCCCGCCGCGCACCACCGTGGGGTGCCAGGGGTCGAGGGTGCCCGTGGTGACCACGCCGGTCGCGCCGAAACCGGCGGCGAGCCGGATCACGGCCCCCGCGTTGCCGAGGTTGCGCGGCTGGTCGAGGACGACGACGGGCGCGGTGCGCGGCAGCGCCGCCAGCCTCCGCAGCCCCTCCTCGCGCGCCGGGCGCACGGCCAGCGCGGCCACCGCGGTCGGGTGCGGACGCGGCACCAGCGCGGCGTACGCGTCCCGGTCCACCGGCACCAGCAGCCCGTCCAGGGCGTCCCGTACGTCCGGCGCCAGCTCGTCGGCGAGGGCCAGGGCGCCCGCGCGGTCGGCGGTGACCGCCACGGGGACCTCGGCGCCGAAGCGCAGCGCGTGCTTGAGGGCGTGGAAGCCGTCCAGCAGCACGCAGCGGCCGGCGTGGCCGCGCCAGGCGGCCAGGGCCTCGGAGGCGGGGTCGGTCATGCCGGGAAGCCTACGCGCGCCGCCGCGTCCTCCTCCCCGGAGCGCGGGGCGGGCACCTCGGCGGGCGGCCGTTCCCCGTCGCCGGTGCGCCGGGCGAGGCGGGCCACCCGGGCGCCCAGGCGGCGCAGGAAGGACGTCGGCAGGAAGACCGCGTCGGCCGCGATCATCGCCAGCGAGAAGAACGGCAGCCCCAGCACCACGGCGATCACGGCGTGCTCGGTCATCATCACGGCCAGCAGGAGGTTCTTGACCCGCCGGTTGAAGAGCGTGAACGGGAAGGCGACCTGCACCACGACGGTGCCGTAGGTGATGAGCATGACCATGGTGCCGCTGGCCGCCAGCACCTGCGACAGGGCGGGCCACGGGGCGAAGTAGTCGAGGTGCAGCGGGTAGTAGACGGCGGTGCCGTCCTGCCAGCGCGAGCCCTGGATCTTGTACCAGCCGGCGGTGGCGTAGATCAGGCATGCCTCGGCCATGATGACCAGCAGGGCGCCGTTGTGCACCACGCGGGCGACGACGTCGAGCAGGACGCGCGGCTCGTCGCTCCGCGCGCGGCGCAGCACGGTCCACCACAGGGCCTGCGCGAGCCACACCGTCCACAGCAGGACCGGGACGAGACGGTCGCCGTCGAGCCGCCCGGCCAGCGTCACCGCGACCAGCACGCAGCCGAGCACGGCCCACAGGACGGGCCCCGTCCGGTCGGTGACGCGCTCGCCCCGCGCGCGGGCCGCCTCCGCGCGCCGGGCCCGGCACGCGTCCAGGGACCACACCTGGGCGCACCGCGTGAACACCAGGTAGATGCTCATCAGGTGCAGGACGTTGTCGCCGCCGTCGCCCATGAAGATGCTGCGGTTCTGGAGCGAGAGCACGCCGATCATGAACAGCACCGACGTGGTGCGGGTGCGCCAGCCGAGCAGCAGCAGCACGCTCGCCAGGACGGCGAGGACGTAGACCGCCTCGAACCAGAACCGGCCGTCCCACCACAGGAGCGCCGTGAAGGCGCCGTTGTCCGCGATCAGTTGCTCGGCGAGATCGCGGCTCCAGGGGCCGTCGGGGCCGTACAGCTCGTGCCGGTGGGGCAGTTCGCGCAGCAGGAAGAGAAACCAGGTGAGGCTGAAGCCGATCCGGATCACGGCGGTCTGGTACGGGCCGAGCGCGGACCCGGTGACGCGGGCGATGCCGCGGGAGAGCGAGAGGGCGAGGCCGTTCACGCGGCGCCCCCTTCCGTGTCGCGGGCGGGCATCGGCCACCAGGGCAGCTCGCGGTGGTCGGGCCGCTGCGCGGAGACCTTCTCCCCGCTCCACGGGGGCGGCGCGACGGCGGTGGTGCGGGAGCGGTACTGGACGCGGTCGACCGAGCCGCCCGGACCGGCGACGCCGTCGCGCTCCAGGCGCAGGGCGGCGATGCGCAGCAGGTAGCTCTCGGAGAGGGCGCCCCTGAGGCCCACGGGGCGGTTGTCGGAGTCGTGGGTGGCGAGGAAGAAGTCCCAGGCGCGGCGGAGTTCGTTCTGCTGGGTGTGGCTCGGCAGCGGGTTGCCGCGGATGGCCAGGCCGTCCTGGGCGGAGAGGTCGTACCAGCCGGTGGTGCGCACCCCGCCGTCCGCCGTGCTCACCTCGGCGCGGACCTGGACGGAGATGTTCTGCTGGAGCGGGTTGGGCGCGAACAGCTTCCAGTTCTGCTCGAACTCCGGGTAGATCCACTCGTCGACCACGGCGCCGTGCTGCTTGGTGAGGGTGTTCGAGGGGGCGACGTGCAGGAACATCAGGCCGACGTGGACACAGACGACGACGGCGACGACGGCGAGCGCGAGCGCGGCGCCGACCTGGTAGCGCGGGGACAGCGCGTCGACCCCGGCGCGGGGCCCTGCGGGCGGCGGGTCGGGCGGTGAGGCGGGGTCCTCGGACGGCTGGTCCTGGGCCTCGGGGGTCTCAGGGGCCTCAGGAGCCTCGGGGGTCTCAAGGGCCTCGGGGGTCTCAAGGGCCTCGCGGGCCTCAGGAGCCTCGCGGGCCTCAGGAGCCTCGCGGGCCTCAGGAGCCTCAGGAGCCCCGGACGCCTCCTCGGCACCGGGCGAGCCACCCGGCGGGCGTATCCGGTCGGCAGGGGCCTCGCGCGCCTCGGGGCGCACGTGCCCCGCCGGCCCGCCGGACCCGCCCCGCCCGGCGTTCGAGCCTGTCTCGTCCGCGTCCATTCCCGCCCCGTCCCCGGTCTCGGTCGCCGGTACCGATCCGTCGTTCCGTCCGTTCCCCGGCGCTCGAACGCGAACGGTACTCAGGACCGCCCGTCCGCACAGCCCCGGGCGGACCACCCGCACCGCGGCCCCCGCCCGCACCGCCCGCCGGACCACGCGCCCGGACCAAGCGCCCGGACCAAGCTCCCGGAGCACGCGCCCGGGACCGGACAGGGCCACGACCTGACCCCGACCGGGCCCCGACCGGATCTAGAGAACGTGCCCCGGCTCGCCCCGCTCGTCCCGGACGGGCCGGCCCGCCGCGGCCCAGCTCTGCATGCCGCCGTCGACGTTCACCGCGTCGATGCCCTGCTGGACGAGGTACTGGGTGACCTGGGCGGAACGCCCGCCGGAGCGGCAGATCACGTGCACGCGGCCGTCGGCCGGCGCGGCCTCGGTCAGCTCCCCGTACCGGGCGACGAACTCGCTCAGCGGCAGGTGCAGCGCACCGTCGGCGTGACCGGCCCGCCACTCGTCGTCCTCGCGGACGTCCAGCAGGAAGTCGTCGTCCTTGAGGTCCGCGACCTCGACCGTGGGGACACCAGCTCCGAAACTCATGCCCCCGACGCTACCGGAGCCCCTCACACCCGCCCGCGTCACTCCCGCCCGGTCACGCCTGTCCGAGCACGGAGGCCAGTTCGTCCTCCCGCTCGCGCACCTGCTGCGTGAGCTGCTCGCCGATCTCGTCCAGCAGCCGGTCGGGATCGTCCGGGGCCAGCCGCAGCATGGCGCCGATCGCGCTGTCCTCCAGCTCCCTGGCGAGCACGGTGAGCAGTTCCTTGCGCTCGGCGAGCCACTCCAGGCGGGCGTACAGCTCCTCGCCGTGGCTGGGCCGCCGCTCGGGCACCGGACCGGCCTCCCACTCCGCGGCCAGTTCGCGCAGCTCGGCGGCGTCGCCGCGGGCGTAGGCGGCGTTGACGCGGGTGATGAACTCCTCGCGCCGGGCCCGTTCCCGCTCCTCCTGGGCGAGGTCGGGGTGGGCCTTGCGGGCCAGCTCGCGGTAGAGCTTGCGGGCCTCCTCGCCGGGCCGCACCCGCTGCGGGGGCCGTACCGCCTGGTCGGTGAGCATCGCGGCGGCCTCCGGGAACAGCCCGTGGCCGTCCATCCAGCCGTGCATCAGCTCCTCGACCCCGGGTATCGGCATCAGCCGGGCCCGTGCCTCGTCGGCGCGGCGCAGGTCGTCGGGGTCCTGGGTGCGGGCGGCGCGGGCCTCCAGGATCTGCGCCTCCAGCTCCTCCAGACGCGCGTAGACCGGGCCGAGCCGCTGTTCGTGCAGGCGAGAGAAGTTCTCCACCTCCACGCGGAAGGTCTCCAGCGCGATCTCGTACTCGATGAGTGCCTGCTCGGCGGCGCGAACGGCCCGTTCCAGGCGTTCCTCGGGCCGCGGCGCACCGTTACCGGGCGGCGCCGCCGAGTCCGCACCCGCGCCGTCGCCCCCCTGCTCAGCTTCCGGGGTCGTCACCCGGACAGCGTAGGCCACGTTTCCGGGGCCCCGGATCGTCCCCGGGGGCCCCGGCACGCCGCCCAGGCCGTTCGCCGGGGCCCTCAGACGCCGGTCTCGGCCGCGACCCGCCCGGAACGCACCGCCGCGAGCAGGACGGCGTGGTCCGCCTCCGTACGGTCGGCGTAGGCGACGGCGAAGGCGGCCACGGCCGCGTCCAGTTCCCCGCTCTTGCCGCAGTACCCGGCGATCAGGCGCGGGTCGGCGCTGTGCGCGTGGGCGCGGGCCAGCAGGGCGCCGGTCATGCGGGCGTAGTCGTCGATCTGGCCGGCGGCGAGCGCGGCGGGGTCGACGCTGCCCTGGCGGTTGCGGAACTGCCGTACCTGGAAGGGCCGCCCGGCGACCGAGGTCCAGCCCAGCAGGAGATCGCTGACCACCTGCATGCGCTGCTGGCCCCGTACGACCCGGCGGCCCTCGTGCTCGGGCCCGGGGACGGCGAAGCCGGCGGTGGCGAGGTGGGGCAGGAGGACGGAGGGCCGGGCCTCCTTGACCTGGAGCACGAGCGGTTCGCCGCGGTGGTCCAGGAGCAGCACCACGTAGGACCGGGTGCCGACGCTGCCGGTGCCGACGACGCGGAAGGCCACGTCGTGCACGGCGTACCGGGCCAGCAGGGGCAGCCGCTCCGCGGGCAGCGTGGCCAGGTACCCCTCCAGGGAGGCCGCGACCCGCGCCGCCTCCGCGTCCGGCACCCGGCGCAGCACGGGCGGGGCGTCGGTGAAGCGCCGTCCGCCGTCCTCGGTGGCCTCGGTCGACCTCGCCGCGAAACGGCCGCTGGTGTTGGCCCGCGCCTTCACGGAGACCCGCTCCAGCGTGCCGAGCAGGTCGTGGGCGTCGGTGTGGGAGACGAGTTCCTCGTCGGCGACGGCGTTCCAGGCGTCCAGCACGGGGAGTCTCGCCAGCAGCCGCATGGTGCGCCGGTAGGAGCCGGCCGCGTCGTGGGCGGCGGCGCGGCAGGTGTCCTCGTCGGCGCCCGCCTCGCGGCCCGCGAGCACCAGCGAGGCGGCGAGCCGCTTGAGATCCCACTCCCAGGGGCCGGGAACGGTCTCGTCGAAGTCGTCGAGATCGATGACGAGGCCGCCGCGCGCGTCGCCGTAGAGGCCGAAGTTGGCCGCGTGCGCGTCACCGCAGAGCTGGGCGGCGACCCGGGTCGCCGGAGTGCGGGCCAGGTCGTACGCCATCAGACCGGCCGAGCCGCGCAGGAAGGCGAAGGGCGTGGCCGCCATCCGCCCGGCGCGCAGCGGGGTCAGCTCGGGTATCCGGCCGCGGTGGGACTCCTCCAGCGCGCTCACCGCGTCCGGCCGGCCGGGGTCCACGTCGAGGACGGCGTGCGCGGAACGCGGCACACCGCGGCGCAGCGCCTTGCCCTCGGCCCGCGGCGATCCGGTGCCCGGCCACCGCGCGAACCCGGGAACGACCGGCAGCCGCACCGGACCAGCCCCATCCGCACGCGAACCGCAGTCCGCACCCAGACCGGCGCCCGAACCCGGACCGGTACCCGAACCCGGCCCGATACCCGGACCCGCACCCGAACCAGCGCCCTTACCCGTCCCGACGCCCGCACCCGCACCCGAACCCGCACCCGCACCCAACCCGGCGCCCGTCCGCATCCTTGCCCTCGCCTCGGTCATGGTGACCGTCCTCCCCCCGGCGGCCCCGACGGCACCGCCGCTCGTCGGCCCGTCCGTTCCCTGTCGCGCACCGGCACCGGCGCAGACGCTACCGCCCGCGGCCCCCGCCGTACACGCCCCGCGACCAGCGGGAACACCCCCGTGCGAGGCGCCCTCGCGGCACCGCCGCGTCCCCGCATAACGCCGGGCAGGGGGCGGGCCGGGAGGTGCCGCGGCGCCGGACGGCGGGCTTACGGTTCCGGCGACCGCCCACGGAGCGCGCCCCCGGACCACAGCGGCCTGCCCCGCGTCCCGGGGGGCGCGCTCCCCCGCGAGCGCCCGTCATGCACACCCGTCCACCCTCCCCGGGGGCTCCCCCCGCCGGGGAGACCGAGGAGAACGAGGAACCGCCATGACACCCACCACCCCCGGCGACCCCGGCGGCATCAGCCGCAAGGCACTGCTCAGGGCGGCCCTCGCCGCCGGCGCCGCCGTCCCGCTGCTGGCCGGCGGCGGCAGCGCCCTGGCCCGGGACGCCGCCCGCACCCCGGGCCGGACCCTGGCGCCGACCCCGTACTGCGACGACGGCGACGACCCGACGCCCGACCAGATGGAGGGCCCGTACTTCAAGCCGAACTCACCGCTGCGCACCGACCTGGTGACGCCGGGCACCCCCGGCACCCCGCTCACCGTCGGCGGCTACGTCTTCGGACGCGACTGCGCCCCGCTCCCCGGCGTCCTGCTCGACTTCTGGCAGGCGGACACCACCGGCGCCTACGACATGACCGGCTACGCCTTCCGCGGCCACCAGTTCACCGACGCCACCGGCGCGTTCACCCTGCGCACGATCGTCCCCGGCCTCTACCCGGGCCGCACCCGGCACCTCCACGTCAAGGCGCAGGACCCCGGCAAGCCGGTCCTCACCACCCAGCTCTACTTCCCTGGCGAGCCGCGCAACGCCACGGACACGCTCTTCGACCCGGACCTCCTGATGACCGTCCGGGACGCGGGCGGCGGCAGGCAGGCCGGCTTCGACTTCGTGCTCGACGTGGAGGGCGGCTCGGGCCCCGGCCCCACCGACCCGCCGACCGACCCGCCGTCCGGCACCTGGGCGGCCGGCCACCCGTACGCGGCCGGCGACCGGGTCACGTACAACGGTGCCTCCTACCGCTGCCTCCAGGCGCACACCTCGATGGCCGGCTGGGAGCCCCCCGTCGTCCCGGCCCTGTGGCACCGCGAATAGGGCCGGGCAGGTCACCAACTCCACCGAGAGCACACGGACTTGCTCTCCCACGCCGCCGAGTCCGTGAGCGGGCCGGGACACCGCCGTCCCGGCCCGTCCCGTCATGAGAGGTTCCTCACACCCCCCGCCGGCGGTCCACCGGCCCCGGCCGGGAGCGAGGAGACGAAAAAAGAGGGCGGCATCGCCTCAGCGATGCCGCCCTCTTCATGGTGCGCGAGGGGGGAGTTGAACCCCCACGCCCTTGCGGGCACTGGAACCTGAATCCAGCGCGTCTGCCTATTCCGCCACCCGCGCATTTGGGTGTGTCGTCCGGCTCCGTCCCCTTCGGTCCGGCGCCTTCCGACACGAGAACATTAGCACGCTGGACGGGGTGCCTTCACATCCCTTTTCCCCGGGTTCCCCAGGCCCCACAGGGCGCCGGAGGGCTCCCCGGGCACTCTTCCCGGCCCCGGCGCGTTCACGTATCAACCTCGTACCGGTCGGGCCCGTCTCCCCCCACGACGGTCGGGGTCCACGGCCCGGTGCGGGACACTGGTCGTCGGGCGCCTCTACGATCCTGGGCACGAGGACGCGCGCGAGCGCGCACCGACGGAGCCGAGGAGTTCGAGGGGAGGCTCCACCGGGAACTCCGAGAGGCGTCGACACCCGTCGACCGGGCCGACAGGGGGAACCAGCCGATCGACCGGCGCGTGGATACGATCAGTAAGCAGTACCAGGTAGGCAGTGCGCGGACATCCGGCACGGCACGCAGTACGCAAGGCAGTGGACAGGGCGGCAGCGACGGAGGAGGTGCCCCATGGGAGTCCTGAAGAAGTTCGAGCAGCGTCTCGAAGGTCTGGTCAACGGCACCTTCGCGAAGGTGTTCAAGTCCGAGGTACAGCCTGTGGAGATCGCGGGAGCGCTTCAGCGCGAGTGCGACAACAACGCGACCATCTGGAACCGCGACCGCACCGTCGTGCCCAACGACTTCATCGTGGAACTGAGCACGCCCGACTACGAGCGGCTCAGCCCCTACTCCGGGCAGCTCGGCGACGAGCTGGCGGGCATGGTCCGCGACTACGCCGGCCAGCAGCGCTACACCTTCATGGGCCCCATCAAGGTCCACCTGGAGAAGGCGGACGACCTCGACACCGGCCTGTACCGGGTGCGCAGCCGTACGCTCGCCTCCTCCTCCAGCGGCCAGCCGGGCGGCCCCGCCCACCCCGGCGCCGGCACACCCCCCGGACGGCCCCCGGGCCCCGCCGGCGGACAGCCGGGCGGCTACGGTTACCCGCCCGCCTCCCCTCCCGGCGGCGCCCCGCCCATGCCGGCCGCGCCCCCGCCGGGCGGCGGCTACGGCTACCCTCCCGCCGCGGGCGCCCACCGCCCCGCCGGCGGACGCACCCGCCACTGGATCGAGATCAACGGCAACCGCCACCAGATCTCCCGCGCGACGCTGGTGCTGGGCCGCAGCACCGAGGCGGACGTGCGCGTCGACGACCCCGGCGTCTCCCGCCGGCACTGCGAGATCCGGACCGGAACGCCCTCGACGATCCAGGACCTCGGGTCCACCAACGGCATCGTGGTGGACGGGCAGCACACCACCCACGCTACGCTCCGCGACGGCTCGCGAATCGTCGTGGGCAGCACCACCGTTATCTACAGGCAAGCCGAAGGGTGATCCGGGGGCAATGTCAGAGCTGACCCTCACGGTCATGCGGCTGGGTTTTCTCGCCGTACTGTGGCTGTTCGTCATCGTGGCCGTGCAGGTCATCCGCAGCGACCTGTTCGGGACACGGGTCACCCAGCGCGGCGCGCGGCGCGAGGCCGGACGGCCCCAGCAGTCCGCGCGCCAGGGCCAGGCGCCCCCGCAACAGCGCCAGCAACCGGGCGGGCGGGCCCGCCGCAACGCCCCCACCAAGCTGGTGGTGACGGAGGGGACCCTCACCGGCACCACCGTCGCGCTCCAGGGCCAGACCATCACCCTGGGCCGGGCGCACGACAGCACGATCGTGCTGGACGACGACTACGCCTCCAGCCGGCATGCCAGGATCTACCCCGACCGCGACGGCCAGTGGATCGTCGAGGACCTCGGCTCGACCAACGGCACCTATCTGGACCGGTCCCGGCTGACGACCCCGACACCGATTTCGCCGGGGGCGCCGATCCGCATCGGCAAAACCGTCATCGAGCTGCGGAAGTAGTGCTACACCAATGAATCAGCGCGAGCGGAGCGAGCACGCGGAGGCGGCCGTCACCCCCGGCCCCGGCGCGCTCCCGACCGGAGGGTGGGCAGTGTGGCTCGACACGACCGGCTGCATGCGGAGCCGACGGGCGAGGTGCGCATGAGTCTGTCACTGCGCTTCGCCGCCGGATCGCACAAAGGCATGATCCGGGAGGGCAACGAGGACTCCGGTTACGCCGGTCCCCGGCTGCTCGCCATCGCGGACGGCATGGGCGGCCAGGCCGCCGGCGAGGTCGCCTCCTCCGAGGTGATCTCCACCATCGTCGCCCTCGACGACGACGTGCCCGGCTCCGACCTCCTCACCTCCCTCGGCACCGCCGTGCGGCGGGCCAACGACCAGCTCCGGCAGATGGTCGAGGAGGACCCGGCCCTGGAGGGCATGGGCACCACGCTCACCGCCCTGCTCTGGACCGGCCAGCGCCTCGGCCTCGTCCACGTCGGCGACTCGCGCGCCTACCTGCTGCGCGACGGCGTGCTGACCCAGATCACCCAGGACCACACCTGGGTGCAGCGCCTGGTCGACGAGGGGCGCATCACCGAGGAGGAGGCGGGCACCCACCCGCAGCGCTCCCTGCTCATGCGCGCCCTCGGCAGCGGCGACCACGTCGAACCCGACCTCTCCATCCGCGAGGTCCGGGCCGGCGACCGTTACCTCATCTGCTCCGACGGGCTCTCCGGCGTCGTCTCCCACCAGACCCTGGAGGAGACCCTCGCCAGCTATCAGGGCCCCCAGGAGACCGTCCAGGAGCTGATCCAGCTCGCGCTGCGCGGCGGCGGACCCGACAACATCACCGTCATCGTCGCGGACGTCCTCGACCTCGACACCGGCGACACGCTCTCCGGGCAGTTGTCCGACACGCCGATCGTGGTCGGCGCCGTCGCGGAGAACCAGCTCCAGGTCAACGACAACGGCATCATGCAGACCCCGGCCGGCCGCGCCGCCGGCCTCGGCCGCCGGGGACAGCGCCGCGGCGGCGGCGAGTTCGGCCCGCCCGGCAGCGGCGACGCCGCCGGCTACGCCCCCGCGGGCGGCTTCGGGGAGTACGACGAGGGCGACTTCGTCAAACCCCGCAAGAACCGCCGCTGGCTCAAGCGGTCCTTCTACAGCGTGCTCACCCTCGCCGTCATCGGCGGCGGGCTCTACGGCGGCTGGCGCTGGACCCAGACCCAGTACTACGTGGGCACCAACAACGACCACGTGGCGCTCTACCGGGGCATCAGCCAGGACCTCGCCTGGGTCTCGCTCTCGAAGGTCCAGAAGGACCACCCCGAGATCGAACTCAAGTACCTCCCGCCCTACCAGCAGAAGCTGGTGGAGTCGACCATCGCCGAGGGCGACCTGAACGACGCCCGCGCGAAGATCGAGGAGCTGTCGGTACAGGCGTCCGCCTGCCGCAAACAGGCCGAACGGCGGGTCGCGGAGAGCGAGAACGCCAAGTCCGGCGAGGGCCAGGCCGGAGGCACCACGGGAACCACCCCGGCCTCCCTCACGTCCAAGGCCACGGCCGCCCCGACCGCGCCCACCGCGTCGGAGCCGCCCTCGGAACCCGGATCGACCACGTCCCCGTCCACGACCGCACCCACTTCCAGCCCCGGCCCCAGCCTCTCGGAGGAGGAGCAGAAGGTCGTCTCGCTGTGCGGTAAGCAGTAGGCAAGCCGTGAGAGGCCCCGTCACACGATGAGCAGTACTACGAACTCGCCGACGCACCACACGTCCACGATCGGTGCCATCGGCGCACCCAGCCGCCGCAACACCGAACTGGCCCTGCTGGCCTTCGCCGTGGTCATCCCGGTCTTCGCCTACGCCAACGTGGGCCTGGCCCAGCACGGCGAGGTGCCCACCGGGCTGCTGAGCTACGGCCTGGGCCTCGGCCTGCTGGCCGGCGTCGGCCACCTGGTGGTGCGCAAGTTCGCCCCCTTCGCGGACCCGCTGCTGCTGCCGCTGGCCACGCTGCTCAACGGGCTGGGGCTGGTCGCCATCTGGCGGCTGGACCAGTCGGAGCTGCTCCAGTCCATCCACCAGGCCGGGAACGCGGCCCCGCGGCAGCTCATGTACACCGCGATGGGCATCGCGCTCTTCGTCGTCGTGATGGTCTTCCTCAAGGACCACCGCGTCCTCCAGCGCTACACGTACATCTCCATGGCCGGCGCGCTGGTCCTGCTGCTGCTGCCGCTCGTGCCGGGCCTGGGCCTCGACGTCTACGGCGCCAAGATCTGGATTCAGATCGGCTCGTTCAGCATCCAGCCCGGCGAGTTCGCCAAGATCGTGCTGGCGATCTTCTTCGCCGGCTACCTGATGGTGAAGCGGGACGCGCTGGCCCTGGCCAGCCGCCGCTTCATGGGGCTCTACCTGCCCCGTGGCCGCGACCTCGGCCCGATCCTGGTGGTCTGGGCGATCTCGATCCTGATCCTCGTCTTCGAGACCGACCTCGGCACCTCGCTGCTCTTCTTCGGCATGTTCGTGATCATGCTGTACGTCGCCACCGAGCGGACGAGCTGGATCGTCTTCGGTCTGCTGATGTCCGCGGTCGGCGCGGTCGGCGTGGCCAGCTTCGAACCGCACATCCAGACCCGTGTGCAGGCATGGCTCGACCCGATGCGCGAGTACCAGCTCAGCCGGTCCGGCGCCACCGACGGCATGGTCCACTCCGAGCAGGCGATGCAGGCGCTGTGGGCCTTCGGCTCCGGCGGCACCCTCGGCACCGGCTGGGGCCAGGGCCACTCCGAGCTGATCCGCTTCGCCGCCAACTCCGACTTCATCCTCGCCACCTTCGGCGAGGAGCTGGGCCTGGCCGGCATCATGGCGCTGCTGCTGCTGTACGCGCTGATCGTGGAGCGCGGCGTGCGCACCGCCCTCGCCGCCCGCGACCCCTTCGGCAAGCTGCTCGCCATCGGCCTCTCCGGCGCCTTCGCCCTCCAGGTGTTCGTCGTCGCCGGCGGTGTGATGGGCCTCATCCCGCTCACCGGTATGACGATGCCGTTCCTGGCGTACGGAGGCTCCTCCGTCATCGCCAACTGGGCCCTGATCGGCATCCTGTTGCGGATCAGCGACACCGCTCGCCGCCCGGCCCCGGCCCCCGCCGCCAACCCCGACGCCGAGATGACCCAGGTGGTCCGACCGTGAACAAGCCCCTGCGCCGAATCGCGATCTTCTGCGGCCTCCTGGTGCTGACCCTGCTGCTGCGCGACAACTGGCTCCAGTACGTCCAGGCCGACACCCTGAAGAACGACGAGAACAACCGCCGCGTCGCCATCGAGCGGTACGCCAGCCCGCGCGGCGACATCATCGTGGACGGCAAGGCCATCACCGGCCACGCCACCACCAAGGGCGACTTCAAGTACAAGCGCACCTACAAGGACGGCGCCATGTGGGCGCCGGTGACCGGCTACGTCTCCCAGGCGTACGGCGCCACCCAGATCGAGGCCATCAACGACGGCATCCTCACCGGCAACGACGACCGGCTCTTCTTCCGCAACACGCTCGACATGCTCACCGGCAAGAAGCGCGAGGGCGGCAACGTCGTCACCACCCTGAACGCCGCCGCCCAGAAGGCCGCCTACGAGGGCCTGGCCAAGCGGGGCGGCAAGGGCGCCGTCGCGGCGATCGAGCCGTCCACGGGCAAGATCCTCGCGCTCGCCTCGTACCCGTCGTACGACCCCTCGGTCTTCGCCGGCGGTTCCAACGCGGACGGCGAGGCGTGGAACAAGCTCCAGAAGAAGAACGACAAGAACGACCCGATGCTCAACCGCGCGCTGCGCGAGGTCTACCCGCCCGGCTCCACCTTCAAGGTGGTCACCGCCGCCGCGGCCCTGGAGAACGGGCTGTACTCCTCGGCCGAGGAGAAGACCGACTCGCCGCTGCCCTGGACCATGCCCGGCACCACGACCGAGCTGCCCAACGAGGGCAACATCCCCTGTGAGGACGCCACCCTGCGCGAGGCGCTGCGGGTCTCCTGCAACACCGTCTTCGGCAAGATCGGCTCCGACCTCGGCAACGAGAAGATGCTGGACCAGGCGAAGAAGTTCGGCTTCACCGAGGAGCAGTTCGTCCCGGTCCGCTCCAGCGCCTCGGTCTTCTCCGACGACATGAACCAGTCGCAGACCGCGCTCTCCTCCATCGGCCAGTTCAACACCGCGGCGACCCCGCTCCAGATGGCCATGGTCACCGCGGCCATCGCCAACAACGGCACGCTGATGAAGCCGTACATGGTCGACGAGCTGCAGGCGCCGAGCGTGGACACGATCGAGAAGACGGACCCGCAGGAGATGAGCAAGCCGCTCTCCGCGCAGAACGCCCAGATCCTCCAGTCCATGATGGAGACCGTGGTCAAGGACGGCACGGGAGCCAACGCGCAGATCCCCGGCGTCACCGTCGGCGGCAAGACCGGTACCGCCCAGCACGGTGTGGACAACAGCGAGAACCCGTACGCCTGGTTCATCTCCTACGCCAAGGGCGCGGACGGCAGCTCGCCGGTGGCCGTGGCCGTGGTGGTCGAGGACGAGGCCGCGGTCCGCGACGACATCTCCGGCGGCGGCCTCGCGGCGCCGATCGCGAAGAGCGTGATGCAGGCCGTGCTCAACGGCAAGAGGTGAGCGGGGACCGGACGGGACGTGACTCCGGTCACGCCGCCTCCACATCGGCGCACGTTGCGATACCGGTCCCGTATCGGCTGACAGGCTTGGCCGGGTGACGCAAAGCGAGCCGGGTACGGTAGGCCGGACGGCAGCCTCCGACCGTACAAGCAGGCCGGTCGGGACCGACGGAGAGGGCTGGTAGGTAGCTATGGAAGAGCCGCGTCGCCTCGGCGGGCGGTATGAGCTGGGCCAGGTGCTCGGCCGTGGAGGCATGGCCGAGGTGTACCTCGCCCACGACTCCCGGCTCGGCCGCACCGTGGCGGTGAAGACGCTGCGCGCGGACCTCGCGCGCGACCCGTCCTTCCAGGCCCGGTTCCGCCGGGAGGCCCAGTCGGCCGCCTCGCTCAACCACCCCGCGATCGTCGCGGTCTACGACACGGGCGAGGACTACATCGGCGAGGTCTCCATCCCGTACATCGTGATGGAGTACGTCGACGGGTCCACCCTGCGCGAGCTGCTCCACTCCGGCCGCAAGCTGCTGCCCGAGCGGACGCTGGAGATGACCATCGGCATCCTCCAGGCGCTGGAGTACTCGCACCGGGCCGGCATCGTCCACCGTGACATCAAACCGGCCAACGTCATGCTCACGCGCAACGGCCAGGTCAAGGTCATGGACTTCGGCATCGCCCGTGCGATGGGCGACTCCGGCATGACGATGACCCAGACCTCCGCCGTGATCGGCACCGCCCAGTACCTCTCCCCGGAACAGGCCAAAGGCGAGCAGGTGGACGCCCGCTCCGACCTGTACTCCACCGGCTGCCTGCTCTACGAACTGCTCACGGTCCGGCCGCCGTTCGTCGGCGACTCCCCGGTCGCCGTGGCCTACCAGCACGTGCGCGAGGAGCCGCAGGCGCCCAGCGTCTTCGACCCCGAGATCACGCCCGAGATGGACGCCATCGTCCTGAAGGCGCTCGTCAAGGACCCCGACTACCGCTACCAGTCGGCCGACGAGATGCGCGCCGACATCGAGGCGTGCCTCGACGGCCAGCCGGTCGCCGCCACCGCCGCGATGGGCGCCGTCGGCTACGTCGGCTACCCGGGCGAGCAGCCGACGACGGCGATGCGCGCGGACTCCGGCGCGGCCACGACGATGCTGCCCCCGGCCAACCCGGACGACGGCGGCTACGGCTACGACGACCGCCCCGACCGGCGGCGCCAGAAGAAGTCCTCCTCCAACACCTCCACGATCCTGCTGGCCGTGGCCGGAGTGGTCGTCCTCGTCGGCGCCATCCTGATCGGCAAGTGGGTCTTCAGCGGCGACCAGGCCGACAACGACAAGCTCGCCGTGCCGGTCTTCGTCGGCCTGTCGAAGAGCGACGCCGAGAGCGCGGCGACCAACGTCGACCTGGTGGTGGAGTTCACCGAGAAGCCCTGCGAGGACCAGGCCAAGGGCAACATCTGCTCGCAGGACCCGAAGCAGGGCACCGAGGTCGAGAAGAACTCCACGGTCAGCCTCGTGGTCTCCACGGGCGCCCCCAAGGTCGCCGTGCCCAACGTCATCGACAAGAACGTCGACGACGCCACCCGGCGCCTGGAGGAGAAGGGCTTCAAGGTCGAGACCAAGCAGACCGAGTCCTCCCAGACCGAGGGCACCGTCCTCAGCCAGGACCCCGACCCGAGCACCGAGCTGGAGAAGGGCTCGACGGTGACCCTGGAGGTCGCCAAGCCGGTGGCGAAGTCGACCGTGCCCGACGTGATCAACCGCACCTGTGACGAGGCCAAGGCCCAGTTGCAGGGCAACAACCTCAAGGGCACCTGCTCCGAGGAGGAGACCGGCGACCCGAACCAGGTGGGCAAGGTCATCCGCACCACGCCGGAGCGCAACCAGCAGGTCGACCCGGGCTCCGAGGTCCAGATCGTCATCGGCAAGGCGGCGGCGAAGGCCAAGGTCCCCGAGGTCCGCGGCTCCACCGTGGCGCAGGCCCGGCAGACGCTCCAGTCGCAGGGCTTCACCAACGTCCAGGCACCCGGCGCCCAGGACGACAACGCGGTGGTCGTCGGCCTCGACCCGCAGCCCGGCACCGAGGTGGACGACCCGGGCGGCACGCAGATCACCCTCCAGACCGCGGGCGGAGGTGGCGGCAACGAGGGCGGCGGCTTCATCGGCGGACTCAACGGCCGCCGCAACTGAGCCCCGCGGCCACCCGCTCACGACGGAGCCCCGGCACCCCTCACGCGAGGGGGCCGGGGCTCCGTCGTGCGGTCCCGGTGGCGGCCCGGTGGGCCGGCCCGAGGGGATCGGTCCCGGTGCGGCCACGGGGGCCGCCCCGGACGGGAGCGGGTGAGGCTCAGCCGAGTTCCTTCGGCGGCGTCCGGTCGCCGTCCACCTTCTCGGTGCGGACCAGCTCGCCCCACACCACGTACCGGTACCGGCTGGTGTACACCGGCGTGCAGGTGGTCAGGGTGATGTAGTGGCCGGCCTCCTCGCGGCCGGACTCCTCCGGCACCGGGGCGAGGACGTCGACGTTGTACTTCGAGGTCTCCGGGAGGATGCCGTAGACCTTGTAGACGTACCAGGTGTCCTTCGTCTCGAAGACGATCGGGTCACCCTTCTTGATCTTGTGGATGTCGTGGAACTTGGCGCCGTGCCCGTCGCGGTGGGCCGCCAGCGAGAAGTTCCCCTTCTCGCCCGAGGCCGGCAGCGTCGCCTCGACGGGGTCGGTGTAGTAGCCGGCCACGCCGTCGTTCAGGATCTCGCTCGACGTGCCCTTCTCCACCAGGACCTCGCCGGCGCCCATCGCGGGCACGTGCAGGAAGCCGATGCCGGCCTTGGTGTCCAGCGCGCCCGGCCCGGACGGCCCGGCCTCGCGCGCCCAGGTGTCGCGGACCCGCTCCGCCTGCCGGTCGGCCGCGCGGTCGGCGACCACGTTCGTCCACCACAGCGAGTAGGCGACGAACAGGCCGAGCACCAGGCCCGCGGTGATGAGAAGTTCACCGAGGAAGCTGACGGCCAGGGCGGCGAGGCGTCCCGCACCGCGTCTTCGGCCCGCGGGCGGCGGTGTGCCGGGCGCGGCGGTGTGCTCTTCGTGGTCCGTGTCGGTGGTCGCTGCCACTGGTCTTCCGCCCTTTACCTGACGAGCGCATCCGGCTTGCCCTTGCTGCGCGGCCGTTCCTCGACCATCTTGCCCCAGACGATCATCCGGTACTTGCTGGTGAACTCCGGGGTGCACGTGGTGAGCGTGATGTAGCGGCCGGGCTCGGTGAACCCCGCCTCCGCGGGCACCGGGTCGAGGACGCTGATGTTGCTCGGCGGGGTCACCGGCAGGATGGACGCCATCTTGTACACGAAGTAGGTGTCCTGCGTCTCCACCACGATCGGGTCGCCCGGATCGAGCTTGTTGATGTACCGGAACGGCTCGCCGTGGGTGTTGCGGTGGCCCGCCAGGCCGAAGTTCCCGCTCTTCTCCTCGGGCATCGCGGTCTTCAGCGCCTCCTCGGCGTAGTGCCCGACCATGCCCCGGTCGAGCACCTTCTTGCTGTCGATGCCCTCGGCGATCGGCACGACGACGTCCAGCTTGGGGATGTGCAGGATGGCGAAGCCCTGCCCCGGTTCGAAGGCGCCCGGGTTGCGCTTGCCGTTGGCCCAGTCGTCCTGGAGGCTGCTGGTCGCCTGGTCGGCCTGGGCGTGCGCGCGCACGTTCGTCCACCAGAGCTGGTAGGTGACGAAGAGCAGCATCAGCACGCCGGTGGTGATGAACATCTCGCCGACGACCCGGCTGACGACGGCGGCGGCGCCCGGCTTGCGGGCCCGTGCCCGGCGGCGGGCCTCGACGCGCGAGAGGGGCCCCTCCGGCTCCTCTCCGCCCTCCGGGGCTGCCGGGACCTGTCCCCCGCCCGCGCGGCGCCCCTGACGCCGTCTGGCCGCCTTCCTGCGGGCCGCGCGCCCGCCGCCCGGGAGGCCGTCCTCGTCGGGCGCGGCGGCCGGGGCCGGTTCGGGGGGTGCCTCCGGGAGGCGCAGGGCCATGGTCTCGTCGTCGGCGACGGGCGGGTACGCGGCCTGCGCCGGGTACGTGTCCTGCGCGCCGGGGTGCCCGTAGGGGCCGCCGGGGTGGGGCTGACCGCCGGGGGGATGTCCGTGGGCCGGGTCGGAGTAGCCGTGCGCCCCGCCGGGGTGGCCGGGGTGACCGCCCGGGTGACCGGGGCCCCCGCCGGGGTGGCCGGGGCTTCCTCCCGGGTGCCCGTAGGCCCCGCCGGGAGGGCCCTGGACCCCGCCGGGATGACCGTGGCCCCCGCCGGGCGGGCCCTCCGCGCCGGGCGGATAGCCGCCGGCCGCCCCGGCGTCCGCGTACCAGCCGTCCCCGAGCGCACCGGACCCCCCGTACGTCTGCGCGTACGAGGCCGTCTGGTCACCTGTCGCGCCGGACGCGCGCTCGGGGCGCAGCGCGGTCACGCCGTGGCCCTGCCCACCACCGGGGCGAGCCCCGCCGACCTCGCCACGGCTCCCTCGTCACCGCACGCCGCCAGCCAGTTGGCCAGCATCCGGTGGCCGTGCTCGGTCAGCACCGACTCGGGGTGGAACTGCACGCCCTCGACGGGCAGTTCGCGGTGGCGCAGGCCCATCACGATGCCGTCGGGGGTGCGCGCGGTCACCTCCAGCTCGGCGGGGACCGTCTCGGGCCGCGCGGCGAGCGAGTGGTAGCGGGTCGCGGTGAACGGCGACGGGAGCCCCGCGAAGACGCCCCCGCCCTCGTGCAGCACCGGCGAGGTCTTGCCGTGCAGCAGCTCGGGGGCCCGGTCGACCACGCCCCCGTACGCCACCTGCATCGACTGCATGCCGAGGCAGACGCCGAAGACGGGGACCCCGCCGGCGGCGCAGTGCCGGACCATCTCGACACAGACCCCGGCCTGTTCGGGGGTGCCGGGGCCGGGGGACAGCAGCACGCCGTCGAATCCGTCCCGCGCGTGCGCGGTGGACACCTCGTCGTTGCGCAGCACCTCGCACTCGGCGCCGAGCTGGTACAGGTACTGGACCAGGTTGAAGACGAAGCTGTCGTAGTTGTCGACGACGAGGATGCGCGCGCTCACTGGTTGTCCACCGTCACATCGTTGAAGGGAAGCAGCGGTTCGGCCCATGGGAAGACGTACTGGAACAGTGCGTAGACCACGGCCACGACGAGCACGAGCGAGACCAGCGCCTTCGCCCACGCGTTCCCCGGCAGATGCCGCCAGATCCAGCCGTACATGCCGTCCCTTCCGTCGCACCACGGCACCAGACTCACGCCGTACGAGACCAGACTAACGGCGAGAGGCCGTCCGGAAGGGCGTCACTGGACAGGCCGTGCGTAGTGCAGGTCCACTGTGCCCGAGTAACCGGGCAGCGTCACCGTCCCCTGGTCCTCGACCTTCCAGCCGAGGCCGTAGACGTTGACGTAGACCATGTAGTTCTGGATCGCCGCGGACTCGGCGAGGGCCCGCTTCAGCCGCTTGGGGTCGCCGACCGCCTGGATCGTGTACGGGGGCGAGTAGAGACGGCCCTGGAGGATCAGGGTGTTGCCCACGCAGCGGACGGCGCTGGTGGAGATCAGCCGCTGGTCCATGACCTTGATGCCCCGGGCGCCGCCCTGCCAGAGCGCGTTGACGACGGCCTGGAGGTCCTGCTGGTGGATGACGAGGTAGTCGGGCTGGGGCTCGGGGTAGCCGGGGAGCCGGGCGGTGGCGCCGGGCGGGGCGTCGTCGAGCGTGACGGTGAGGGCCTCGCCCTTGACCGGCTGGGTGCCGGCCCGGTCCTCCAGCTCGGCGAGCTTGGCGTCCTCCGCCGCGGTGCTGCCGTCGTCGCGGCGGGCCAGGGAGTCGACGTCCCGGCGCAGGGCGGCGTTGGCCTCCTCCAGCTCGCCGTTCTTGCGGTTGCGGTCCTGGACGAGGTCGGAGAGGCGCAGCAGCGAGGCGTCGGTGCGGATGTTGGTGCCCTTGGCGGTGTCGAAGCTGGTGAAGAAGATGAGCCCGGCGAGGGCGAAGACGGCCGCGGTGAGCACCCGCACGGGCCGGAAGCGGCGCCCGGGGCCGGGGCCGGCGCCCGTCCCGGGGGAGTCGGCAGAATTGCTCAACGTACCCTTATCTCCTTCGGCGCCACGGAAGCACTACGCTAACGGACGCCCGGGGGAGCGCTCAGAGTCCCCTTGTCCACCGCCCCCGAGCCCGACCCGTTCCCTGCGCGGTCACGCAGCGCATCGACAGGAGAGACCCTCGTGCCGAAGTCACGTATCCGCAAGAAGGCCGACTACACGCCGCCGCCCGCGAAGCAGTCCACGGCCATCAAACTGAACAGCCGCGGCTGGGTCGCGCCGGTGATGCTGGCCATGTTCGTCATCGGCCTCGCCTGGATCGTCGTCTTCTACGTGACCGACGGTTCGCTGCCGCTCCAGCAGCTCGGCAACTGGAACATCGTGGTGGGCTTCGGCTTCATCGCCGCCGGGTTCGGCGTCTCGACGCAGTGGAAGTAGCTCTGCGCAGCGCTCTCCCCTGAGTTATCCACAGCAGTTTTCCACATGGGGAAAAGAAAGACGATCTGTGGATAACTTACGGGAGGTTGACGCCGGTACGACGGACATACCGGTAACCGAAAACGCATTCGCCCCCTGCCTGACCTGCGGAAACGCCGGTCATCGGCAGGGGGCGCCGCCGTGTCCGCACCCTATGCACAAGATCCGCGACACGCTGTGGACAACTGGCGCGCTCAACTGAGCTGGACGGTTCTCACCAGGGTGAGGACGAGGACGGCCACGAGGACCAGTCCGCAGACGCCGTACTGCACCAGAGCCCGCCGCTCGCGCGGGGCGTGGAGCATGCCGTAGCCGATCACGACACCGGCGGCGAGACCGCCGATGTGCGCCTGCCAGGCGATGTTCCCCACGGTGAAGGTGAAGATCAGGTTGATCGCCAGCAGGACCATGATCGGCCGCATGTCGGCGTTGAGCCGGCGCAGCAGCATCGCGGTCGCGCCGAAGAGCCCGAAGACCGCGCCGGAGGCACCGAGCGAGGGCTGCACCGGCGAGGCGAGCAGATAGGTGAGCGCGCTGCCGGCCAGACCGGAGACCAGGTAGAGCGTCAGGTACCGGGCCCGTCCGAGGGCCGCCTCCAGGGGGCCGCCCAGCCACCACAGGCTCAGCATGTTGAAGGCGATGTGCCAGATCTCCTGGTGCGCGAACATCGAGGTCACCAGGCGGTACCACTGGCCGCCCGCGACCCCCTCGGTCGCCGTGAAGGGCGCCGGGGGCCAGCGTCCGATGAGGACCAGATCGGCCACGAGGGACTCGTGGACCTGGATGGCGAGGAAGACCGCCACATTGATCCCGATCAGGATCTTGGTGATCAGCCGGGGGTCGGCGGCGATGGTGCCGCCGGCCAGGGTGCGCGGCCGGGATGCCTCGAAGTGGGACCCGGAGCCGGACCGGCCGCGGACGCACTCGGGGCAGTGGAAGCCGACGGCCGCGTCGACCATGCACTCCGGGCAGATCGGCCGCTCGCAGCGGGTGCAGCGGATTCCGGTCTCACGGTCCGGGTGGCGGTAGCAGCCGGGCAGACTGTGCGCGGGCGTCGGTGCCTGGCCTCCGGGGCCGTCCGGCGTCCCTGGTGTGCCCGCTCCCTGGTCCATGAGGTCCCCTCAGTCGTGTCCGTCCGTGTCCGATGTCCGCCCCTGTCCGGAACGTGCACCGCCCCGCCCATCCATACGGACGAGCGGGGCGTTTGGTTCCCCGGGGCCACGCCTCTCAGGGCGTCGGGGAGCCCGCGTGCGCGGGTCAGCCCTCGCGGGTCTCGACGACGACCGACTCGATGACGACGTCCTTGACGGGACGGTCGGTCCGCGGGTTGGTCTGCACGGCGGCGATGGCGTCGATGACCTTCTGGCTCGCCGCGTCCGCCACCTCGCCGAAGATGGTGTGCTTGCGGTTCAGCCACGTCGTCGGGGAGACGGTGACGAAGAACTGCGAGCCGTTGGTGCCCGGACCGGCGTTGGCCATCGCCAGCAGGTAGGGCTTGTCGAAGGAGAGGTCCGGGTGGAACTCGTCCTCGAACTGGTAGCCGGGACCGCCGGTGCCGTTGCCCAGCGGGTCACCGCCCTGGATCATGAAACCGCTGATCACCCGGTGGAAGACCGTACCGTCGTAGAGCTTGTCCGTGGACTTCTCACCCGTGGCGGGGTTGGTCCACTCACGCTCGCCCTTGGCGAGCTCGACGAAGTTCTTGACCGTCTTGGGGGCGTGGTTCGGCAGGAGCCGGACGTCGATGTCGCCGTGGTTGGTCTTCAGGGTGGCGTAGAGCTGCTCAGCCACGATGTGCCTTCCGTCGTCTTGTTGTGCCCCCCGATCCTCGCACGCCGGACGGCGTGCGTAGGCCAACCGGGAATTCCCGTTCCGTATCCGCCCGAATCGCTTGCGGAATCCCTGCCGGGTACCCACGGATCACGGACCCGCTCCGCCGCCGTGACCCGGATGCGCGTCCACGCATGCCCGGCGGCGCCGTGGCAGGCATGATCCGGAAAAGGGAGGAAAGTCGAATGACCGTACGCCACCGAGGAGGAGGAACCGTGACCCGCATCGACAGCGTGCGCGCCGCGACCGGTTCGGCGAAGGACAGCGTGCTGCACGCCGCGGACGTGGTGGCGCCCTACGCCGACACAGCCAAGGACAGGGCCGCGCACTACGCACACGAGGCGCGCGTACGGCTGGCGCCGAAGGTGTCCCAGGCGGCCGATCAGGCCCGCCTCCAGTACGGCGCCTATGTCGCGCCCAAGCTGGAACAGGCCCGTACGTATGTGCCGCCGAAGGTGGACCAGGCGGCTCAGGACGCCGCCGTCCGCGCCCGGATCGCCGCCCGGCAGGCGGCCGACTACTCCCGCCCGAGGATCGAGCAGGCGGTGGCCGTGGCCGGCCCCGCCGGGAACGAGGCCGCCGCCCGGGGCGCCGCCGCGGTCGCCGCGCTGCGGTCCGGGGTGACGGCCCGGGACATCCACAAGCTGGCCCACCGGCAGCGCTGCCGGGCCAAGGCGGGCCGCGTCGCCCGCTTCGTCGCCCTGGCGGGTCTCGTCGCGGGCGGGGTGGTCGCCGCCTGGAAGTGGTGGGACAAGCAGGCCAACCCGGACTGGCTGGTGGAGCCGCCCCAGGCGACGGAGGTCCCCGAGTCCGGGCGGCTGACGTCGGTGGACGGCACCGGCCCGTCGGCCCTGGACCCCGACGTACGGTCCTCGCGGGACCGGGAGGACGGCGACGAGCCGCGCTGATCCCCGGCGCCGCGACCGCGCCCGCCGCCGAGGGGGCGGAGGACCCACCCGGGTCGTCCGCCCCCTCGGCGATGTTTCACGTGGAACACCGGCTGCGGCGACCGGCCGGGCCGGCCGTCGGGGGAGGCGTCCGGGTCAGCGGCCGTAGCGGCGTTCGCGCAGCGAATAGGAGCGCAGGGCGCGCAGGAAGTCGATCTCCCGGAAGTCGGGCCAGTAGCACTCGCAGAAGTAGACCTCGGCGTAGGCGGACTGCCAGAGCAGGAAGCCGGAGAGCCGCTGTTCACCGCTGGTCCGGATGATCAGGTCCGACTCCGAGCGCGCCTTGGAGTAGAGGTGCTTCGAGATGTGTTCCATGGTGAACGTCTCGATGAACTCGTCGATGTCGCCGCCCTGGGCGCTGTGCTCGGTGAGGGCGGAGCGCACCGCGTCGACGATCTCCCGCCGGCCGCCGTACCCGACGGCGACGTCGACCTTCGTCCCGCCTTTGCGTCCGTGGGTCGCCGTGGTCGCGTTCTTCAGCCGGGCCGCCGACTCGGCCGGCAGCAGGTCCAGGGCGCCGACCACCTCGACGGGCCAGGGGTTGCCCGGGGCGGCCAGGTGTTCCACCACCTCGGCGATGATGTCGATGAGCGGGGTGAGCTGGTCCTCGGGGCGGCGCAGGTTGTCGTCGGAGAGCATGAAGAGGGTGACGTGCTCGATCTGGGCGGAGTCGCACCAGCGCAGGAAGTCCATCACCTTGGCGCCACCGGCCCGGTAGCCCTCGCGGGGGTCCTCGATCCCGGACATCTTGGCCCAGCGGCGGTTGCCGTCCAGCATGATGCCGATGTGCTGAGGTCGTGGGCGCCCGTCCAGTTCCCTGACGAGACGCTTCATGTACAACGCGTCGAGAGCGGCCCGTACCTTCGCCCGCATGGTGTTCCCCTTCCAAGCTCGTCGGCGGCGGTCGCAGGCGCCGACGGCGATGAGCCACGTGGCGCCGCCCCGCAGGGGTGTGGCGCTGGTGCCCTGTGGAGTGACGATATCAAGAGCAGACAGCCCCGCTCGGGCGCCGATCGGCCGTCTGCCAAGGGCCTGTTCAGGCCCACGCGACCGCTTTGGACAAGGGCCCGGCGCCCTCAACCCGCCTGCCGGCGAACACCGTTGTCCAGCGGCCCGGCACGGCCCCGCCCCGGCCGACCCGCACGGGCGCACCAGCCTCCCGCCGCCCCGCCCACCCCCCGGCGCGGCCCTGCCGCCACCCTCCGTCACGCACGGCCGCCCCGACGCCAAGAGCCCGTCCGACCTGCGCGGACGCAGGAGGAACGGGCTCTTCGGGAGTGGAGCCTAGGGGAGTCGAACCCCTGACATCTGCCATGCAAAGACAGCGCTCTACCAACTGAGCTAAGGCCCCGGAGAAGGAAGCGTCCGGTCGGAGGAACCGCCGGCCGGCGGACACCGCAGACCAGAGTACCGGGTCGTCCCCGATATCTCACAAATGATGGGGGGTCCCCGTGGACGACCACGCTCCGTAAGATGCTCGGCGTGGTTCGCTGGAGCGAACTGCGGTTGATGGGGAAGCGATGGGGAGACGCAATGGACGCCGCACAGCAGGAAGCCACCGCAAGAGCGCGGGAACTGCAGCGGAACTGGTACGGGGAGCCGCTGGGGGCGCTCTTCCGCAAGCTCATCGATGATCTCGGTCTCAACCAGGCGCGTCTCGCGGGGGTCCTGGGACTGTCGGCGCCGATGCTGTCGCAGCTCATGAGCGGCCAGCGCGCCAAGATCGGCAACCCGGCGGTGGTCCAGCGGGTGCAACTCCTCCAGGAACTGGCGGGGCAGGTCGCGGACGGCCGGGTCAGCGCGGCCGAGGCGACCGAGCGCATGGACGAGATCAAGAAGTCGCAGGGGGGCTCGGTCCTCGGCAACACCGCGCAGAGCACGAGCGGTTCGGGGGCGCCCACGGTCAAGCGGGTGGTCCGCGAGATCCAGTCCCTGCTGCGCTCGGTGGCAGCCGCCGGCGACATAATCGACGCTGCGGACTCCCTCTCCCCCTCACACCCGGAGCTGGCGGAGTTCCTCCGCGTCTACGGCGCCGGCCGCACCTCCGACGCGGTCGCGCACTACCAGTCCCACCAGAACTGACCCGCCGGGCCCGGCCGCCGCACGGGTCGGCGGCCGGGCCCGCGGACGTGGCGCGAGGGGGAGGAGCGGCACACAGCCATGGGTGAGGTCTTCGCCGGCCGGTACGAACTGGTCGACCCGATCGGCCGGGGCGGGGTGGGCGCCGTCTGGCGGGCCTGGGACCACCGCCGGCGGCGCTACGTGGCGGCCAAGGTGCTCCAGCAGCGGGACGCCCACGCGCTGCTGCGCTTCGTGCGCGAGCAGGCCCTGCGGATCGACCACCCGCACGTGGTGGCCCCGGCGAGCTGGGCCGCCGACGACGACCAGGTCCTCTTCACCATGGACCTGGTCACCGGCGGCTCCCTCGTCCACCTCGTCGGCGACTACGGCCCCCTGCCGCCGGTCTTCGTCTGCACCCTCCTCGACCAGTTGCTCTCCGGCCTCGCCGCAGTGCACGCGGAGGACGTCGTGCACCGCGACATCAAGCCCGCCAACCTGCTGCTGGAGGCGACCGGTGCGCGCCGGCCCCGGCTGCGGCTCTCCGACTTCGGCATCGCCATGCGGCTGGGGGAGCCCCGGCTGACGGAGACCGACCTGGTGGTGGGGACGCCGGGCTACCTCGCGCCGGAGCAGTTGATGGGCGCCGAGCCGGACTTCGCCGCCGACCTGTTCGCCGCGGGGCTGGTCGCCCTGTACCTGCTGGAGGGGGCGAAGCCGGACGCCAAGGCGCTCGTCCAGCACTTCGCCGAGCACGGGACGCCGTCCGCGCCGCGGGGGATACCCGACCCGCTGTGGCAGGTCGTGGCCGGCCTGCTGGAGCCGGACCCGTCGGCGCGGTTCCGTACGGCGACGGGGGCGCGCAAGGCGCTGGCGGCGGCCGTGGAGCTGCTGCCGGAGCCCGGTCCGGACGACGAGCTGATCGAGATCTTCGACCAAGTCGGGCCGCTCCCACCGGGGTTCGGGCCCAACGGCCCCCTGGCTCGGGCCCCGTCGTCGGCTCGGGCCGCCACCGCGTCGCCGACCGCGTCGCCCGCCCCGGCCGCCGGGGTGGACGACGGGGCGGCCGATCCGCCCCGCCCCTCGGCACTGGCCCCGCCGGTCCCGCCGCTCCCGCCGACCCCCTCAGTCCCATCGGCCACAGGAGCCCCAGTGGCCTCACCGGCCCCAGTGGCCTCGCCGGTTCCTCCCGTCGCGGACCGGCAGGCGACGCCCTCCACACCGACGCCGGGCCACGGCGGGGGGCCGCCGGCCGGGTGGGAGGGGCTGCCGCCGGTCCCGTCGGTCCCACAGGGCACACCGCCGGGGCCGGGATCGGAATCGGGATCGGGGCAAGGTCCGGGTCCGGGGCAAAGTCCGGGCCCGGGTCCGGGTCTGATCCCGGCCCCGTTCTCTCCCTCTCCGTCGGACACCGGAAGCTTCCCGCTGCCGCCCCCGCAGCCCACGGTCACCTCTCTCCCGTCCCCCGCGCCCCAACCACCCCCTACGCCACCGGAACAACCGGCGTCCGTACCCGCGCCCCCGCCCCTTCCCTCACACCAGCCTCAGCCGCATCCGCCGACGCAGGCACCGCCGTACGCCCTCCATCCCCACGCCGGACCGGGCACCTCCCCCGCCCCGCCCCCGTGGCGGACGGCCGAGGCCCCCACCGCCGCCTACACCGCACAGGACCCCCGCACACCCCCGCCCGTCCCGGGCCGCGCCCAGCACCGCGCGGCACGGCGCCGTCGCCCCGGTCCCCCGGCGTCGGTGGCGGTGCCGCTCCTGCTCCTCGCCCTGGCCTGCTACGCCGTGGGCTTCTGGGCCCTGACCCGCATCTGACCCACGCCCCGCGGGTACGTCCCGCGCGCCGCGGGCCCGGACGCCGCTCGGACGGGGTCCGTACGGGGCCCGCCGCCCCGCCGGAGGCCGGACAGGTCCGCCGGGTCACGTACGGACGCTGCCGCCCCTCCGGGCCACCGCCGTCCACACGCCGAGGGCGAGCAGGAGCGCGGTGCCGGTGGCGAGGCCGCCGGCCGCGACCGCCCGCATGACGGGATCGCCGCCCGGGTCACCCGCGCCCGCCGCCGGCCGGTCGCCCGCCGACACCTCGAAGGCCCCCGGCGGAACGGGCTCGCCCGCGTACTCGGGACCGGAGCGGGCCGCCCCGTCGACCCGCACCCGCAGGGTCACCGTGAACGGGCCCTCGCCGAAGTCCTCGGCCACCTGCGCCGCGAGGTGGACCACGAGGTAGTAGCGGCCCGCGATACGCATCGCGCTCGCCGTCCGGCCGCCGGCGTGGCGGTTGGCGTGGTCGACCGGCGGCAGCGCGGCGAGGCCGACGGAGATCCGGCGGCCGGCGTAGCTGCGGGCGGCGGCGTCGACCTCGCCGCGCACCGGGTCGTGGAGCGCCAGGCGCAGCGCGCTGGTGGCGAAGCCGGTCCCGCCGTCGGTGGCGTCGAGTTCGGCGGTGGCCGACAGGCGGCGACCCCAGTCGAGGGGGACGGCGTAGAAGAGGGTCTGCCCGGGGCGCACGCCGTCGCGCCAGACCCCCTGCCCGAGGGGGGTGGCCTCGGCGAATCCGGCGCCGCCGGGGCGGTTCACCGGCTCCCCGGCGAGGGGTTCGGGCGAGGAGGAGTCCCAGGCGCCGGGTGTCTCCGCCGGGCCGTCCTGCCGGAGCGGGGGCTCGGTGGCGGTGGTGAGTTCGAGGTCCCAGGCGTCCGGCGGGGGGTCCTGCGTCCGGGAACGTTCGACGACGAGGTCGTACGTGCCGGCGTCCTGGCAGCGGCTCCGGCCGGAGGAGATCTCGCGCAGGGCGAGGGCGGTGACCGGGCGGGGGCTGCGGGCGGCGCCGAAGGTCGCGCTGACGGAGGAGCAGGAGCCGCCGGCCGCGTCCTGGAGGGAGACCCGGATGCCGTCGGCGGCGGCGCCCTCGGTGCCGGGGGCGGGGACGGCGGTGACGGAGACGTAGGCGGTCGAGGAGGCGTCCAGGTCGAGGCGGTAGTGGACCGGGCCGCCCGGTGGCAGGGAGCTGCGGTAGACGGCGCCGGGTTCCAGCGCCACGGCGTCCGCTGGGTCGCCCGCGCCCTCGACAGGCAGGGCGTCACCGGCGAAGGCGTACTCCGGCCGCGCCCCGGCCGCGAGGGCGGCTCCGCCCGGCAGCACCGCGGCCGTGGCCAGCGCGGCGGCCACGGCGACCAGCCGTACGGGCCCCCGCGCGCCCGCGCGCCCCGACGCCGCTCCCCGGCGCACCCCGTTGACCCGCCCCATCACCGCCACCCCTCGCGCTCACCGTCGCCCCGGACCGGAACGGGCCCGCCGCCGGACCATCCTGCCGCGCGCCGCGCCGCCACCGGGCCGCTTCCGGACAACACAAAACCCCGACCGTATGACGGCCGGGGTCTGTCGGGACCGGATGTGCCGGTCGTGCTCAGGAACCCGTGGGCACGGAGTCAGTCGCCTCCGTCCACAGATCCTGCTCGGCGCGATCCGCCTGGATCTGGCGGTACACGAGGAGCCCGCCGATGGCGGCCAGTGCGACCAGGAGAAGCTTCTTCACCGCGCGACCTCGTCTTTCTTGACGTAGGGGACCTCTGGCGCCCGACTATACACACCGGCCGATACCGATCAGTGACCTGATGGGCTTGTCAACTGGCCGTCTTCGAACCCCAGTAGACCGGCACCCCGCCCGTTCCGATCGGAGGGTGATCACACCTCCACGGACGGTGACTTCACCCTCTTTCCTCCCGCCTGCACCCCTTTTCGGCCCTCTTGCGGCCATCCGAGTGGTGTTCATCTGAACATCGCGGCGGCGCGGGCGTCGGTCCACCACTTCGCGGTCCACATACACATCATGAGGAAAGTACGCAAATCGCCCAACCCGAAAGTGAGGGACCATGGCCCGGAACAAGGTCATGACGCTGTGGACCGCCATCGTCACCGCCTTCCTCGCGCTCTTCGCGGCGCTCGGCTTCGTCTCGACGACCGCCGCGGCGGCCGTACCGCAGACCAAGACCCACAGCAACACGGAGCGCGCGGCCGAGCGGACCGCTCCCGCGGCGGCGTCCCGGCCCTGGTCCCGACCCGGTTCCCTGCCCCCCACGATGAAGCAGCGCATCCGCGCCGAGGCCCACGGCTCGGCCCCCCGGTGCCGCCACATCCCCCCGGCCGACGCGGCCAGGTCCGCCGGCCTCCTGTGCGACGTCCCCGAGTCCCCGGCCCAGCACACGGCACCGCTCCAGCGCTGAGTCCCCCGCCGCGGACCCCGTCCGCACCCGACGCCCCGGCGATTGCGTACCCCGACCCACGCGTCCAAGGCCCGGCAGCTCCCAGAGCCGCCGGGCCTTCGCCGTGCCCGAACCCGCCGACCGTAGGCCGCCGCCATGCCCCTGTTCCGCCTACACTGCCGCAGCGGCCCCGAAGGGAGCCACGGAACACATCCGCCCCCGCCGGTTCCCCGTCCACCAAACCCCTCCCTGCGAAAAAGGGGACAACGTGCTGATGGCTTCGATGGGCATCCTGCTGCTCTTATGCCTGGTGACCGCGGCGGCGAGCATCGTGGCCGTTCTCCTGATGCCGGCCGACCCTCCCCTGCCTCTGCCCAGGCTCTGTGCCGTTCTCGCCCTGCTCTTCGGTTCCACGGCAGCGGCCGTGTACTGCCACGGCTGGTTCTCCGTCGTCCTGGGAGGACCGTTCCCCGACCTGTGCGAAGCCCGGAACGCCTCCGGCGCCGAACTGTCCGCCATCGAGCAGACCTACTGGCCCCTTCGCAACGCCTGCCTCTACTCCGACGCTACGACGGTGGAACACATCTCCATGACGGTCAACGTCCTCGTCTGCCTCTCGGCAGCTCTTGCCACCGCCCTGACCTGCGCGAGCGCGGCCCTGCGCGGGCGGGTCCGATCACCCTTGAAACGACCTCATGGCAGCGAGGTCATTCCCCGGAGCGACCGCAGTCGAGTCCGATGAAGTGGCACCGGCACGCCCCGACAAAACGCACAACAGCCACCACCTGCGGACGGCCGGGCCACTTCGTCATGCCCCTGCTCTCGGGCTCATGGATCGCGCTGTACGCCCCCTCGTCGCCACTGCGATCCGTAGCCCGGCCGCCCACCTCCAGTGAGGAGCACGGGGCTGTTTTCTTCATGCCCGGGGGTTCAGCGCGCGTCGGGCCCGGCCGATGACGTTCTGCGCGTCGACCCCGTACACCGCGGACTCGCTCAGGGTGTCCCACACTCGCTGATACGTGGCGATGGAGTCAGCGTCATCGAGCCACAGCTCCGCGTGCCAGTCCTCCACGACAACGCGCCGGTCGTCGTAGATCCAGAACGAGTTGCCCGCGTAGATCTTCAGGGGCGCCGAGAACGGGACGACGCCGAACTCCACCGTGTCCAGACCGATGACGCTGGTAAGGCGATCGAGTTGCGCGGCGAGCACTGCGGGCGGACACACCAGGGCGAAGCAGGCGGCCTCCCACATCAGAATCCGGTACGTGCGGCCTGTCTTCCACAAGCCGTCCTGCCGACGGACGCGGGCGCGCACTGCCTCTTCGGTGTCCCGGGGGGACCGCATCAGGTTGGCGTGCCGGGTAAGGACATGGCGGGCGTAGTCGGCGGTCTGAAGCATGCCGGGGATGAGGTTGTTCTCCCAGATGGTGAGCACGCGCGTGCGGTCGTGCTCCGCGGTGATGGCCTCCTGTACAGGACGGTGACCGGAGGCTAGCTGCCGCCGCCAGGAGCGGATGCGGGACTCGAAGCCCCGCAGTTGGGCGAGCAGACCGTCATACATCTCGGGCCGGCCGGTGGCTTGGGCCCAGGCCCGTAGCTCGCTGGCGTCGGCTGTCTGCCGACCGTTCTCCAGCTTGGACACCTTGGACTTGGTCCAGCCCTCGCCAAGACGCTCGGCGAGAGCGGCACCGGTGAGCCGCCCCTCAGGGCAGGAAAGCCGCAGCTCCCGGAGCCTGAGTCCGAGGGCTTCTCGTGCCTGTTGGTAGTCAGTGCTCACCGGGCCTCACATCATGTGCGATTGATCTCGAACTTGGCATACGGAGTGGCATAGTGCCAGGCCGCGTCACGCACCTGGCAGTACCGGTTCACCGCCGCCGGTTCGGTGATCAACTCGGCGCCGGTCATCTGATCGTCCTCGTCGAAGAGCAGCCGGGCGACGAGGCGGGAGTCGAACAGCCAGAAGTCCTCGGCCGGAAGGCGCAGTTCGTCGGCCTGGGCGCGGGAGAGGTTCGGATGTCCTCGCCCGCGGCGCAGTTCCGGGCCGCGTTGCTGCGGAGGTACAACTGCCCCGGGGTGATGGGGTCATCGACCAGGCGCACGCGCTCGATCCGCTTGCCCTGCGCGGTCTGGGCACGGACGTTGCGGCACCACTCGTCGTCGTAGTCCCAGTCGATTGCCTGGCCGGCCTCGAACTGCTGCCACTGGTCGGTCGCCTCGTCGCTGGCGAACCGGCGGCGAGTCTCCAGCCTCCAGGCCGTGTGGGCGAAGGTGGCGAAGAGGCGGTCGAAATCCTCGTCCGCGTTGATGAGCCGCGGCTCGTCGTCACGCGGGCCGAAGTCGACCAGGGTGTTGCGGGGGACGACGACGGCAACTTCGCCCTCGTTGAAGTGCTGGAGCTGGCCGAGGTCGGCGGGGTCGGTGAGCGGCGGCCCATGGACGATGACCTCGCCGCTCTCCAGATCCTCGTGTACGGCCGGGCATCCGCCCCCGCCTGAACCGGTGCCGTTTAAGCGAAGTCGTCGCATGGTTGTGCCTCTCCCGAGAGTGGTCTGTGTGCGCAGCCAGCCTCCCCGACGCCCCGGGCCTCAACACTCTGCCAAGAGGTCCCGCAGGGGAAACATCGCGCAACACCGCGGCGCGGTCAAGAAACTTCACGAAACACCGGGTGCTCCAAGCCACTTCCCGTCCTTACCGTTCCGTGCATGGCCAACACCGTGTCGACCGAAAGCGACCCCTTAACAGCCGTCGAATCCTTACGCACAGCCCTCCACAGCGCCGGGATCTTGCCGTCCCTCGCCGCCGACGCCGCGTCACCGAGCCTCGCACTGGTCGACCTCGCCCGCGTCCGCGCGGATGTCGCCCTGCGGCTGGCGACCGAGCTTCAGAGAAGGGCCGCGGCATGACCACCAGCACAGGCACCATCCCCGCCGGCGTCCTGGCCGTCCTCGCTCTACCCGACCCGGCGGCCCTCGCGGAGGACCCGCTCCGCGGCGCCCTGTGTGTCTGGTGCGCGGGGCCGCTCACGCTGGCCACGGCCGTCAACCTCGGCGAGTTGGACAGCCCCAGGGGCCGCTGGTGGCCCCGCGCCTGCCCGGCCTGCGCCGGCACCCGCGCACACCGCGCCCTCTTCAACCACGCGCCGGAATGCGCCGACTGCCAGGCCATCCCTGCCGACGGCCAGAGCGCCCCCTGCGACACCGCCCGCCACCCGTACCGCCTCGTACGCCAGAGCCTCCGATGACCCGCTGCGACACCTGCGGACAGCCGATCGAGGGCAAGCCCCACGTCATCATCATCGACTCCCCGTCAGGCGCCACACCCAACCTGACCGTCCGCCCCGAGCCCTGCCGCACGAACCCGCCCCGGACAGGTCGAGCCTGGGGCGAGGGCGGCCAGGAGGTCGATGACCTCGCGTACGTAGCGATAGACCGTCGCGGTGCCGATGCGGAACCCGGCGGCGAGCTGGGCATAGGTATCGCCGCACCGCAGGTGGGCCAAGGCGAGCAGGGCCTGTCGGCCTGCCGGCAGACGCCGCCGGCGTGCGAAGACAGGTTGGAATCAGCTCAAGAAATGTGTATGGGCGCTTACAGTGCGCGACCATCGGGGAACGGGGTCGCGTCCCGGGCCGCGCGATGCGCGGCGACCCGTGGCGCGTCAACTCGTGGCGTGCCGAGGGGAATTGTAGGTTCTTCAGGTTGTTGCTGTGTTAGCGTGATCAGGCTGAGTCGATAAATGTGCGACTTTGGTGGAGGGTGCGCCCGAGGGTATGTGTGGACCGACACCTTTTGACGGCGTCCTGCGGGGTCGGACCACTCGCAGTCAACCTTCTGGGAATCACATGTGTGAAATGGGGAAAATTGAAGTCTTCTCGCTTCCGTAAGATCACCGCTGCGGCCGGCGTCACCGCGGCTGCCGTGATGATGTCCATCGCCGGTACATCGAGCGCGTCGGCCGTGGTCATTCACAAGGAAGAAATCCTCACCGCCGAGGTGTGCGTCATCCGTGGCAACGGAATGGTCGCCAACGGGACCGCCATCGGGTTCACCTGCAACCCGAAGCGCGAGCCGGTCTGGATTCTGACCTGGTGGTAGGGCGCGTCGGAGGCGGGCTGCCCGTCCGGCAGGGAAGAATCAGGGGGCGCGCCTGACGCGGCTGCGTTTCCTTCAGCCGTGGTGAACGGTCCATCGACTCGGTCGGTGGACCGTTTCACTGAGCTCACTGGAGGAGACGTCGAACGTCACGAGCATCACCAGCAGGGCCCCACGCCGTTGAACAAGTGACCTCGCGCTCTGGACACGTGATCACTGCGAGTCGCCGTTGGCCTGCCCCGTTGGCGCACACAGACTCACCCGATGACGCTGAACGTCGACCTCGGCAACCCGGACGGTGATCTGATCGCCCTCGCGCACGAGCTGGTCAGGGGTCACTGCTGGCCGGCTCGTCATCTCGGACAGGTGAAGGAGCCCTTCCACGTCCGGGGCGAGGCGCACGAATACGCCGAATGGGACGATCTTCGTGACAGTGCCGCGGAGGACCTGGCCCGATTGATCAGAGAACTCGATCAGAGGGTTTTTCTGCAGGGCCTTCATCGAGATCGCGACCTGTCCCTGACGCGTTTCGGCGATGAGCACCTCGGCGGTGATCCTCTGGCCGGCCTCGACCGCTTCCGAGGGGTGGCTGATCCACGACCAGGTCAGTTCGGACACACGGATGAAGCCAGTGCGTAGCCCGTCGGGCTCGCCGTCGAGATGGACGAAGACGCCGAAGTTGTGAACCTCTGACACGGTCCCGGAGACGATCTTCCCTGGCTGGAGCGCGAGCAGGAAGGTCCGGAGCTCGGGGTTCTCGCAGGCGCGGGCGGACAAGTGCAGTTCTCCGCGGCACCGTCCGATCTCCTCGGCATCGAGTTCCTGGCCGATCTCGAAGACCTCAGACGGGTGGTCGATGCGGCGCATCGACGCCTCTTCCCGGGAAATCCGGCCGGCTTCGTTGTTCCTCTCGCTTGATGCCTTGAGCGCGACCAGGACGTCTGACCCGTCGAAGCCGGTGACGGTCACCCTGCGGACCGGACCGGGACGGAGCGTGTCGAGGAGCGGCTGCAGGCGAGGATCGGAACCGGGCTCGGACATGGGCGGAGCCTAGCCCGAGTGCCTCCCGGGCGCAGCGGACACGCACCCCACCAGGCACCACTTCCGTTCGGTGGTGGGCACGCGTCCCTCGCCGTTAGGCTCCGGGAGCGAGCGAGAGAAGACCACGTATGGACCCCCGCCTGCCCCGCCTGCGCAGGAAGCTCGCCCAGATCCCCTTCAACCCTCTTCGCAGCCACTCCTTCGGCGAAGAGAAGCATCGCTTCCAGCTCGGGCGAACCGTCAGCGCGGCGACGATCGACGCCTTCGAGACCGACCACGGAGTCGTGCTTCCTGCCCCCTACCGCGACTTCCTGACGTTCCTTGGCGCGACCGGGGCTTCCCCGTTCTACGGGCTCCTGCCCCTGAGCCGGTGCATGCTGTTCACGATGGATTCGAAGAGGTCCGAGGATGGGGCCCCGCGGGGCTTCACCACGGTCGAGGATCGTGCACGTCCAGGCGACAGGTTTCTGAACATCATCGAAGCAGGGTGCAGCGACGTGGTTCTACTGGGAGTCACGGGACCGCTGACCGGCCGCATCGTCACGGGCAACTCCGATGGCTTCTGGGGCCCCGACCTCTCGTCGGCCCCCGACTTCATCGCCTGGTACGAACTCTGGCTGGACGAGATGGCGGCAGGTCACGACAGCCGGGCGCTCGAACTGACCTCGCCCGCCGGCCGCAGCGCTGAAAGACGCGCGCGTCCCACCTCACAGCAGCTCCGGACGGCATCCGAGGACATCGGTCCTCACTGACATTGATCAAGAAGATCGTGCGTCAGTGAGCCCTTTCCAACCTGCCATGTCGATGGGGCAGTTGGCGTGACAGAGGAGTGAAGCCCCTGGAGGCACGGGTTCACCACCAAGCTCACCCGTGCCTCCAGAGGCTTCACTTGTGTGTCCACCCGTCCGGACTGGACCTGCCCAGCTCGCAGCCGGATTCGGCATCGGCACCACCACGGCCTACCGGTACATCACCGAGGCCGTTGATCTCCTGGCCGCCCTGGCGCCCACGCTCGACCGCGGGGCAGCAGGCCGTGAACCGGTCGCAGGCCAAGATCCGGGCCCTGGTCGAGCCCGCCGTCGCCAGACGCAAGACCTGGCGGCTCCTGCGCAAGCTTCGGTGCTCGACCACCCGCATCACCAGCCTCGTCCAGGCGGTCCTCGCCCTCCACCTCACCCGCGCAAACCGAGGTTGTAAAAGGCTCACTGGACCGGGCGCACGCCGAGGCCCTCACGGACCAGGCGCTCGCGTACCTGGCGACGAGCGCGCAGAAGCCGGCCGACGCGCCGCCCCGCTGATGTCCCCGTGGACGTGAAAGACCCCCAACCGGTATCGACTGGGGGTCTCTTCGCTGGTGGGGCTAACAGGATTTGAACCTGTGGCCTCATCCTTATCAGGGCCTGGGTCAAATTCAGCGTCACCGCTGGTGAGGGACGGCCCTGGTCACACGCCATCTACACGGGTCTACACCCTCCACCCTCACGCGACCCCCACCCGCCCTACTCCCGATCCGGACTCGTCCCGGACTCCGTCGGACTCCACCGTCACCACCCTGAGCTGGGCCTGATCGGGCGAAGCTCCCTCAAGCGCGGCGAGCACCTGGCCCGCGTAGTCCGCCGAGGCATGCGTGTAGAGCCACGTCACCTCGCCCGCCCGCTCGTGCCCGAGGATCTCCTGCGTGATGGCCTCCGGCACTCCGAGCGCGTGCAGGCGCGAGGCGAAGGTGTGCCGCTGGTCATGGAAGTCCGGCCACCAGTCCGTCCGCGCCCTGTCCTCCTTCTTCACCCGCCCAGTCTCAGGGTCCTCAACCTCCTCGGTCCACGTCTTGACGACCTTGCGGGCGATGCCGGCCTTGTCGATCGCGTCGACCCACCGGCGGCGGACGCTGCTGCGGCGCAGCGGGGCCCGGTACCGCTCCCCCTCGCTGCCGTTTATCTTCGAGCCGCGGCGGATCGCGTTCCGGCCGTGGAAGACGAGCTCCTCCGTGCGCAGCCCGTCGTCCGGTTCGGACACGGCCCGGCTCGCGTCCGGCTCGGCATCCCAGAGCTCGCGCAGCAGTTGCACCGCGGTGTCCGTCAGCGGCACGGTGCGCAGGCCCGCGTCGCTCTTCGGGTACGCCTTCCTCTTCACATGCCCGCGCGGCTCGATCAGGACCTCCCGCACCTGGAGCCGCCGGGAGGCGAGGTCGATCCGGCACCAGCGGAGGCCGGCCAGCTCGCCGAAGCGCAGCCCCGTCTCCTCGGCGAGCTGCTGCACGGGCCGGAGGTAGTCGGGGAGCTTCTCGCGGACCAGGGCAAGCTGGTTGGTCGTCGGCGGCCGTCGATCATCGGGGTGCTTCCCCCGCCCGGACGGGAGCTTGATGCCGTCGCAGGGGTTGAAGGGGATGCGCCGGTCGCGGAGGGCGGCGGTCATCATGCGGTCGAGGACCTGGAATGCCTTTGTCACCGAGCTAGCTGCGAGGGGTCCGCCGGTCCCGTCCCAGATGGAGTTCACCCAGTTCTGGACGTCGAGCCAGGTGATGTCGACCAGGCGTACGGTGCCGAAGCGCTTCTGGACGTGGTTGCGCCACGACCGGCTGTCGCGGTCGATGGTGTTCTCCTCAAGCTGCGCAGTCTGCGACTTCCACCAGAGGGTGTGCCACGCGGTGAGGGTGATCTCGCCGCGGGCGGGGTCGATCCACCGGCGCTCACGGATCTCGGTGCGGGTGCGCTCAAGGAAGTGGATCGCCTCGGTCTCGGTGCTGAAGTTCACGGCCCGCTCGCGCTGGCCGGGTGGCGTGTACCGGGCCTGCCAGCTACCGATGCAGTTCGTCGTCTTCGGCCGGGCCCCGGGGTACTTGTCCAGGCATGCCTTGCAGCCGCAGCGCTTGCTACGGACTTGACGTGGATTTGTTGGGGTGCTCCTACGGCCCACGGGGGTCTCCTGATCAGAGATGCGGGGCGCCAGCCAGAGCAGCGGGTATGGCGAGCTCGCGCGGGAGCGGGACGCGCTCTCCGCAGAAACACGCGAGGCCGGCGCCGGGTACGTACGGGGCGCCGAGGTCGATCGTGAGGATCGCGTGGAGCTCTCTGATCAGGTCGTGGGGGTGGGTGCCCCTGTCTACGAGGATGGTGACCTCGTCTGGGTCCCAGGTGGCGATCGTCGGAAGGTCGTCGACGACGGCGATGCGGATGCACACAGGTGTCCCCCCATGGATGTGCAGCACGGGATTGGTCCGCTCCGGGAGGACAGCGGGTGACTGATCGTACCTGTGTGTGTAGATGCTGTGTAGGTGATCGGCATATTCGGCGGGCTTTTGTTTCGTATCGAACTATCGCCGCGAATTTTCCGCCTTTTAGGCAACCCTAAGTTCACTGGCCGACGCTTTGCCCGACCCTGACCACCTTGAACATCACCTCGGCGTCCTCGACCAGCAGACGTTGCTGCCGGTCCGGGAGTTGCCGGTAGAACCACAGGAGTCGGGCCTCGCGCTCCTCGTTCGACGGCCCGGGTGCCGGGCGCCCCACGGCGGCGAAGAACTCGCGCGGAGTGGTGGTCACCCCCCACTTCCGGAAGGTGCCGGCGAGCGCGCGTAGCCGGTCCGGGTCGATCCTGCTCGTGCCGCGAGTGCGGTTCGCCCACGCGTTCAGGGTCTGGTAGGAGATGCCGGCCTCGCGGGCGAGGTCCTTCTGCGTCTTCCCCTCGGCCTGCGAGAGGAGACGCTCAAGCAGTGCCGCCAGGTCCTCACCGCGGGCGAGGTCCTCGGCGACGTCTTCGCCGGGGTGGTTCTGGTGGCTGGTCACGCTCACAGGGTCCGGCATTGCATCTACATGCGCAAGTAGATCGGGGGCCGATGACCTGTATTTGACGCTGCCCCGGCGCATCTACACACCCCTGTGCACCCCTGTACGGCACATCAAGACCCTTATGCGCCACCCTTGACGCGATCCACATCTACATGCAGACTGTAGATCGTGCAGGTCACTCGGACCTGGCACCCCTAGCGGCCATGTGCCGGAGGTTTCACCATGCGACGACTGGACAACGGTGCCCCGCTGCGGGCCGCCATGGCGGCGGCCGAGCTGGACATCCCGCGCCTCGCCGCCAAGACGAAGGAGATCGACCCGGCCGGTAAGGGCATCTCGAAGTCGCTGGTCGGCTTCATCGTCGGCGCCGGCCGCACCGCCCGAGACGAGTGCAGCGACCGCGCCGCCGAGCTGATCGCCACTGCCCTCGACCGGGAGGTCAACGACCTCTTCGAGACGCCCGTCATCACGCTCCCGGAATCTACATCTACACGTGGTCCCGGGATGGCGAATCGGCAGAAGCGGCTGCCGGAGCGGCTCATGAACCAGCGCGAACTGGCCCAGTTCCTCCGCAAATCGCCGTCGTGGATCGACGCCCAGATCACGGAGGCGCGGAGACGCGGCCAGGTCTGGCCCGGCCTGATCTACGTCGGCGGCAGCCGCCGTTTCGACCCGCACGCCGTGCTCGACGGCCAGAAACGGCAGCGCGCCGCCTGACACACCGAGGGCCGCCCCGGACGCGACCCGGAACGGCCCCCCTCACAACCCAAAACCCCTACGTCAAAAGGAGAGATGGCTGTGTCTTCACAGGCTAACGCCATGATCACCCCGCCGGGGAGTGTGGTGACCGACGTAGTCACCCGCGCCGCCGGCGGCGACCGGGAGGCATTCGCCTCCCTCTACAACGAGCACCGCGGCGAGGTGTTCCTGTTCCTCGTCCGCCGGACCGGGGACCGGCTCCTGGCCGAGGACCTCGCCAGCGAGACGTTCGTGCGGGCCCTGCACCGCATCGAAACGTTCTCGGCCGACCGCTCCAGCGGCCGTATCGGCGCCTGGCTGTGCGTCATCGCCCAGAACCTGGTCGCGGACCACTTCAAGGCGCCCCAGCGCCAGCGCGAGGTGCTGGTCGACGACCTGCCCGTCCCGGCCGAGCAGAGCTGGAGCGCGGAGGCGGCGGCCATGCGCCAGCTCGACATCGAGATGGCAGCCGAGACCGTGACGGCCGCGATGGCGACGCTCACCGCGTACCAGCGGGACTGCCTGCGGATGCGGTTCCTGGAGGGTCTGTCGGTCTCGGAGACGGCCGCCCGGCTGGGCAAGGGCGCCGGCGCCGTGAGGACGCTCCAGTTCCGCGCGGTCGCCACGATGCGCGCCGTTCTGGCCGCCGAGGCGGTGGCCGCGTGATCCGGGAGCTGACGGACCTGGAGCGGCAGGCGCTCGCCTGGGACGCGGCGTGCGAGCGGGCCAACCGGGTCGCGGCCGACATCGCGCTGCGCCTCAGCGAGGATTCGCCGCTGCACCGGGTGCAGGTGGACGGCGACCAGCTCCTGGTGGCGCTGTACATCACGGCCCAGTCCCAGTGGGCGGCCTGGCGGCGGTATTTCGGGATCACGCACGCCGGGGAGCGGGCGCTGCCGTACGTCGTCTGCGCTGACGGTCACCGTGGCGGTGTCCAGGTGTGGGTCGCAGCGTACGACCTGCCGGAGACGCGGGCTCGGGAGGCTGCGTCCGCTCGGCGTCCGTTTGAGCTGGACGGGATCGTGTACGACCTGGCGGTGCCGCTCGGGGACACGCAGGGCGACACGTGGTTTTTCCAGGGCGAGGTGCGTGCGGACGGGATGCCGCTGCTGTCGCAGGACGGTCGGCCGGAGCGGTGCTCGCTGGCGAACATCGTGAGCCAGGCGGGGCCGCTGACGCGGGTCAGGGACACGTCGGCGGACCCGGTGATGCCCGTGCTCGCCGAGGGTGCCGAGGGTGGTGGCGCGGCGTGAAGACACACATCGCTGTGCAGGCGGCCGTGGTCACGATGCTCGTCGCCAAGCGGCCCGCCTTGGCGGACCTACCCATCCGGTGGGAGCTGGCGGGCGGCCGGGTCGAGATCCGCCAGGACGCGCTCACGTCGAAGGACGACTCCGTTGTGCCGCAGATCGCGGCTGAGCTGGCGCGCGCCATGCGTGGCGCCCGCACGCACTCCTACGTCCTCCCGGCCGAGGACGGCACCAGCACTCGCTGCTGCGAGGTCGCGGCCCGGGTGTCCGGCGTCGGGGTCAGGTTCGTCGGCTACCAACGGGGCCTCCGTCTGGACGAAGTCGCCGGGCACGAGCGGCTGGCCGACGAGCCGGACGCGATCACGCGCCTGATCGCCCCCACCCAGGCCCTCCGCTACGACACGGAGGCCGACGAATCGTGAGCGCGTACAGCACCGCCTACCAGGCCCTCACCCGCGGCCGTCCCCTCCGCCCCGCAGAAGCCGCGCAGCTCCTCGCCGCCCTCCGCCGCGAGACCGGCGAGGAGCTGGCCGACGCCGTCGAGCGGGACCTGTCCGGCACGTGCCGCCGCGGCCCGCAGGACACCGACGCGGAGTTCCGCCGCCGGCGCCGCGACTTCGGCGCCGCCATGCGCGTCGTCAACGCGGTCCGCAACGCCGCCGCCGCTACCGCCCCCCTCCCGCACCAGCGCAACCGGAGCACGTCATGACCACCTTCTCCTTCGCCCCGGCCACCCGCGAGACCGCCAAGGCCCGTATCGCTCTCCAGGGCCCCGGCGGCTCCGGCAAAACCAAGACCGCCCTCCGCATGGCCGAGGGCCTCGCCAAGGGCGGGCAGATCGGCCTCGTCGACACCGAGCGCGGCTCCGCCCTCAAGTACGCCCCCGTCCCGGGCCGCCCGGACATCGAGGCACACGAGTTCGCCCACCTCCCGATGGCGTTCTGCTCCCCGGAGAACCTCATCGCCGCGGTGAAGGCCGCCGAGGAGGCCCGGCTCGCCGTCCTGATCATCGACTCCTGGTCGCACTTCTGGGCGGGCAAGGGCGGCCTCCTCGCCCGTGTCGAAGAGGAGGGCAAGAAGATCTCGGGCGGCAAGTTCTCCGCCTGGGACCCGGTCAACCGCATGGAGCAGGACATGCTGGACGCCCTGCTCGGCTTCCCCGGCCACGTCATCGTCACCATGCGGACGAAGAACGACTACGAGCTGGCCAATGGCAAGGTCACGAAGCTGGGCGTCAAGACCGTGCAGCGTGAAGGCGCCGAGTACGAGGTCGATGTCGTGATCGACATGGTCGAGGGCGTCGGCACCGTCACCAAGACCCGGTACTCGGTCCTGACCGGTGCCCGCGTCCACCACCCGGGCGAGGAGTTCGCGGAGGCGATCCTGGACCAGCTCGGCCAGGGCGTCGACCCGGTGCAGGTCATCGTGGATGAGCTGCTGGGCGAGGGGCTGACGTACCGACGGGCGCTGGAGCTGCACGCTCGGGCCCAGGCGCGGAACCTCCTCGGCGCCGACCTCCTGCACCCGAAGACCGGGGAGCCCGCGAAGCTCGGGGACCTGATCCGGGAGTACGGGCAGGCCGTGAAGCCCGCCACGACGGGCGTCACGAGTCCTTCTGCACGGGCCGCTGACGCCGAGGCTGCTGCCGCTGCCTACTCCGGCGACCCGGAGCCGTCCGACGACATGCCGGGGACCTCGGCATCCGCGCCGGCGCCCGTCTCCGCCCCGCAGATGCGGATGATGCACGCCTGCTTCGCCAAGGTCGGCCTCGGAGCGAAGGACGCCCGCGAGCAGCGACTCCGCGCGACCGCGCTGATCATCGGCCGCCAGATCGGCTCCGCCAACGAGCTGGCGAAGGACGAGGCCCAGACCCTGCTCGACACCCTCGCCAACTACGGCGAGCGCGAGAACGGGCCCGCCGACTTCGCCGAGATGGTCCAGGGCCTGGAGGACGACGCCGCCCAGGCCGCGGCCGCCGACGCCGCCTGAGTCCACCACTGACCGCGGGCCCGCCCCGACTTCCCCCCTGCGGGGCGGGCCCGCACCCCGAAAGGAGCTGCACCCCAGTGGTGACCCCCAGCATCAACGCCATGGCCCTGTACCTGTGCTCATGGCTGCACGACCCACAGAACCCGACGCCCTTCCTCGAAGAGGCACGCGAGACCGTTTCCAGCGCCCGCGAGACCTTCGCCCGCCGTGGCATGACGATCGACGACAGCCTCCGCCTGTCGTACGAGGAGGGCGTCGCCGCGGACGGCCTGGACCAGGAACTGCTCGCGTGGGCCACGCGCACGGCGACGGCTCTGGACAGCGGCTCGCTGCCGCGCGACCCGGAGCACCGCGACGCACCCAGCTCGCACTCGTACCGCGGATTCCAGTTGACCTACGGCGATCTCGAAGAGATCTACGGCGCCGACCTGCCCGACGGAAGCTGAGAGGAGGAAACCCCCAGTGGTGACCCCAACCGCCGAACAGGCCGAGGCGATTGACGCCTACGGTGACGGCCTCGACCTCGTCCTCCAGGCCGGCGCAGGCTGCGGGAAGAGTCGAACGCTGCGGATGATCGCCGAGAGCGACCCGCGGCGCCGGATGACGTACGTCGCCTACAACACGGCGATCAAGAACGACGCCGCGAAGTCCTTCCCGGCCACAGTCGCGTGCAAGACGGGCCACGGCCTCGCCTTCGACCCGAAGTACGGCCGGCGGCTCCAGCGGCCCCGGCAGACCGCGCACGAGGCCGCCCAGGCCCTCGACGTCCGGTCCATCCTCGGCATCATCGGCTCCACCCCGGCCATCGCCACCGACCTCGGCGGCCAGAAGGCCATGACCGGCAAGATCATCATGCGGTGCGCGCTCGACACCGTGGCCCGCTGGTGCCACAGCGCCGACACCGAGATCACCGACCGGCACATCCCGGTCTACGACGGCCTCACCAAGCCGGAGCCGCGCGCGCAGCTCGCCCAGCTCGTCCTGCCCGTCGCGAAGGCCGCCTGGACAGACCTGGAGAAGGACGAAAGCGTCCTGCGCCTCACCCACGACCACTACCTGAAGATGTGGGCTCTCTCTGAGCCCACCATCCCGACGGACGTGGTCCTCCTCGATGAGGCCCAGGACACCAACGACGTCCTGTCCGGCGTCCTGCTCGCCCAGGAGCACGCGCAGCGCATCGCAGTCGGCGACTCCGCACAACAGATCTACTCCTGGCGCGGCGCGAAGGACGCGCTTGAGGGCTTCGTCCGTGAACTGGGCTGCCCTACCTTGAACTTGTCGCAGTCGTTCCGGTTCGGGCCGGCCGTCGCCGCCCGCGCCAACGTCTGGCTGCGCCTCATCGACGCCCCGCTGCGGCTCACCGGCTGGGACGCCGCCGCGTCCACCGTCGGGCCGCTCGACGCTCCGGACGCGATCCTCTGCCGCACGAACGCCGGCGCGATGGGGATCGTCATGAAGGGCCTCGCCGCGGGCCGGAAGGTCGCGCTGGTCGGTGGCACCACGGACATCAAGCGGCTCGCGTGGGCTGCGGAAGCCCTCCAGGAAGGTCGCCCGACCGACCACCCGGAGCTGATGGGCTTCCCCTCCTGGGACGCGGTCCGCGAGTACGCCGTCGAAGAGGACGGTTCGCTGGAGGTCCTCGTCAAGCTGATCGACGAGCACGGCACCACGGACATCCTGGCCGCGGCGGACGGGCTGTGCTTCGAGGCCCAGGCCGAGCTGGTGGTGTCGACCGCGCACCGCTCGAAGGGCCGCGAGTGGCCGGCCGTCCGCATCCACGCGGACTTCCGGGCGCCGAAGCCCGACCAGAAAACGGGGCTGGTGATCTTGCCCCGGGAGGAGGCCCGCCTGGCCTACGTGGCCGTCACCCGGGCCCGGGAGCAGCTCGACGACACTGCTCTGGCGTGGGTCCGGGACGTGACGGCGGTGGCCGCATGACGACCTTCATGGCCGTTCCCGGCACGGTGCCCGGCCGCGCCCGGGACTGGATTCCGGTCACCACCCTGGCCGTCCCCACGGTGTGGATGGCGACCTCGGACGGGCTGGTCTGCATCGACCTGATCGCCGTGGAGCGCGCGATCAACGGGACGCGTCGGGGCTGGACGCTCAACGCGGACGAGGCCCGGTACGCAGCCAGCCTCGGGTTCGCCGCCGGCTTGACGTACTCGCTCATCGGGACGCGGATCGGCGTGAGCGCACAGACGATGCAGAGCTGGTTCCCCGAGCTGGCCGCGCCGAAGACCGAGAGGCAGGCACGCCCCCGTCCCCGATCGCGGCCGGAGCCGGTGCCTCGGCAGCCGGTCAGGTGCGGTACCCGGGTCGCGTACCAGCGGCACATCCGCCGCGGGGAGCCGACGTGCGCGCCGTGCAGGGCGGCCAAGAGCGCCGCGGACCGCTACTACCGGCGGCACGGCACGTACGTGATCCCGGAGGGGGCGTCGTGACGGCCACCGAGGATTGGGAGCCGCGGGCGATCTGCCGCTCCATGGACACCGAGGTCTGGTTCAGGAAGGCGGACCGGGCCCGTGCCCGCGCCCTGTGCGGCGGCTGCCCGGTCTCAGAGCAGTGCCTGGCTGCCGTGCTACGCCGCGAAGACGGCCTGCGCCCGGGGCACCGGCACGGCATCTTCGCCGGGCTGACCGGCCCCGAGCGGGCCGCGATCGACCGCGCCGAGCGCGCCTCCAGCGGCGAGGCCCCGGAGGAGCCGCGCCGCCAGACGAAGCCGCGGGGCCCGGGCCATAAGCCCTCGCCGTGCGGCACCCGGGCTGCGTACCAGCGGCACCTCAGCAAGGGGGAGCCGGTCGACGACGCGTGCCGGGCCGCGAACGCGCTGGCCAAGCGTCAGCACTCCCGGACCGGCAGCAGCGTCCTCCCGGCCGGCCGATAGACGCCGGGGGCCCGGCGGATGAGACCGGCCGCCGAGCCCCCGGTCACCAACTGAGCGATGAGAGAGGCACCACCGAATGGCCTGGGTCCGCTTGTCAGACGACTTCTACGACCACCCGAAGTTTCAGCGGGTGGGCGCGCTGGGGGTTGCCCTGTGGACCTCATCTCTGGCCTGGTCCAACCGGAATTTGACCGATGGTGTGGTGCCCCGCGGTGTGGCCCGTCGCCTCCTCGACTTCGAGGACGTGGTCGCCGCGATCGCCGCCGCCGGTAACGCGATCGGTAACGGCGTTACTAACGGTGCCGGTAACAGGGGTGGTAACCCGGCCGGTAACCCCGACGATCACGCTTTCACCGCCGCCGCCCTCCGCACCGCCACGATCAGCACACTTATCGCCGCAGGGCTCTGGCGTGAACACCCCGACGGCTACCTCATCCATGACTACCTCGACTACCAGAAGTCCGCCGAGCAGATCCACGCCGAGCGAGACAAGAACGCTGCACGTCAGAGGGCTTTCAAGGAGCGTCGGAAGCAGGCCCGGAAGCCTCCGCCGGCCGACGGTAACGACCCCGGTAACGGTGAAGGTAACGGCGTTACCAACCCCCCAAGTAACGGCGACAGTAACGGCATTACTCACGACGTCACTAACAGCCCGGTAACGGATGCTCCCAACCCCAACCCCAATACTCCTTCCTCTTACGAGGAAGGAGGAGAACGTCCGGGATCGGAGATCCCCGACGACACCCCCGAACGCGAAGACATCGAACAGGTCTGCCTCGCCCTCGCCGACGCAGTCGAAGCCAACGGCTCCCGCCGCCCGAACATCACCAAGACCTGGCGACGCGAAGCCCGCCTGCTGATGGACAAGGACGGCCGCACCGTCGACCAGGTCCTCACCGCCATCGCCTGGTGCCAGGCCGACCCGTTCTGGCGGGCCAACGTCCTCTCGCTGCCGAAGCTGCGCGAGAAGTACGACCAGCTCCGCCTCGCCGCCCAACGCCAACAAGTCGCCGCGACTCGTCCGCCCGCTGGCCAGTCCGCCGGCCCGGGCTACGACCCCACCACCGGCACCGACCTCTTCGACCGCGCCATGGAGCGCGCCGAAGCCCTCATGAAGGAGGATCAGTGACCCCCAAGGAAGCCGTCCTCATCGCGAAGTACGTCGCGACCCTCTGCCCCCAGCAGAAGTTCAACGAGTTCACGCCGAACGCCTGGGGGAACGTCCTCGCCCCGTACGCCTTCGAGGAAGCCCAAGCCGCTGTCGACGCGGTCTCCTCCAGGCAGGCATTCGTCTCCCCGTCCGAAATCATCACCGAGATCAAGGCCCGTCGCGCCGAGCGCATCGAGCTGGCGAACGTCGTGTACGACGGCGACCCGCTGGAGACCGGCGCCGAGTCCGCCGCCGCCCTCCGCGAGATCATCCGAGCCGCTGGAGACGGCCTCACGGGCCCCAGCAGCATCCGCGCGTCTCTCGGTGCCGGTGATCGCCTCGCACTGCCCCCTGGCGCCGATCACGGCCCGTACGAGGGCCGTGCAGCCGCCATCCGCGCCTCCATCGGCAAGATGCCCCCGCGCGTCCGTGAGGGCGTGGTCAACCCCCGCGGCATCCCCTGCCAGACCTGCGGAGCACTCCCCGGCGCCAGTTGCACCACCCGCGGGCGCCGCCGCCAGGACGTCCACCCCAGCCGCCGCGACGACGCCGTCCGCGCCGCCGCCGGCCTCCCCCCGGTCGACGCCGCCGAGGCCCTTCAGGCGCAGGCCCGCATCCAGGCCGCCTCGGCCGCCGCCCTCGTCCGCGAGACCGAGCAGGACCTGGAGGCCGAGGCGTCATGACGCGCATCCCGCAGCCCCGCCGCCGCTACCGGTTCCCGCAGATGGCCGTTCGGTGTCCCTGGTGCCGGGCCGCCGTCGGCGAGCTGTGCACGAACCCTCGCGGCACGAAGGTCCGCCGAGCGGACACGCACGACGCCCGCCGACTCGCCTGGGCCATGACAACCAGGTGCGCTGAATGCCACGCCGCCCCCGGCCAACCCTGCACCACCAACCACGAAAGGCGACCCGCATGAGCTACCCCACGATCTTCACCACACCCGGCCTCCGCGCCATCGCCGAGGACATCGATGCCGAACGCCAGCGGCAGCTCGCCAAGTTCGGCGACCAGCACCACCCCGACGGCACCGGCTACAACGGCAGCACCCAGCACGCCGACTTCTGGCGCCAGAGCTGTCAGGCCGCCTTCTCCGACGGCGAAGGCACCTGGGGACACGTTCTCCTCGAAGAGGTCTACGAGGCGCTCGCCGAGAAGGACCCGGCCGCGCTGCGCAACGAGCTGGTCCAGGTCGCCGCCGTTGCCGCCGCCTGGATCGCGGACATCGACAGCCGCCCCACCACCGTCTGACCCGCCAGCCAACGCCCCGACACCCACCACGTCATGAAGCGACTCCTCGCCTGCCGAGACTGCCGCCGCCCCGTCCTCTGGACCATCACCGAGGCCGGAAAACGCCTGGCGGTCGACCCCGACCCCGACCCCGCCGGCAACACCGCCATCCACCGCGACGGAACCGGCGCCTGGCGCTCCCGACGCCCCACCACCGAACTCCCCCTCACCGGCTGGGAGCGACTCCACAAGCCGCACATCGCCACCTGCCCCACCCGCACCCAGCAGCTCCCCCTCCCGCCCGGCGTAACCAGCCTCGCCGCCCATCGTCGGAAGGGGAGGGCCCGATGAAGGTCGTTCGCTGCAAGTACTGCCCTCAGCTCCTGCTCACGCCGGAGTCGCGGGCCCGCGGCTACGGCCTCGTCTGCGGCCGAAAGCGCGGACTGATCCCTCCACCGACGCCCCGTCACACCCGGCTGGCGACGCCCGTCACGGCCGTCACCACGCCCGACCTCCACCCCGACCAGCTCGCCATCCCCCTGGAGCCCGAGATGAGGAACCCCGAACCCGACAAGGCCCGCGCGCTCCCGCAGATCAACGTCGAGTGCCCGACCTGCTCCGCGGCCCCCGGCGACCTCTGCACCAGCCACGGCGGCACCCGCCCCCGCCGGCACGACGTCCACCAGGCGCGCACCGCCGCCTGGAACCGCCACACCACGAAGGAGAACTGACCGGCATGCTCCCCACCCTGACCGGTGTCGGCCGACTCACCGCCGACCCCGAGCTGCGTTTCACCCAGTCCTCGAAGGCCGTCGCCTCGATCGCGCTGGCGTTCAACTCGCGGAGGAAGAACCCCCAGACCGGCGAGTGGGAGGACGGCGACGTCTTCTTCATCCGCGGCACCGCCTGGGAACGCCTCGCCGAGAACGCCACCGAAACCCTCGCCAAGGGCATGGAGGTCCTCGTCACCGGCGAGGTGCGCACGGAGTCGTGGGAGAAGGACGGCCAGAAGTACGAGCGGCCGGCGCTCCTCATCCGCTCCATCGCGCCGAACTTGGCCTTCGCGGTCGCCAAGGTCTCCAAGGACGCCGCGAGCCAGCAGAACGCCCAGGGCGGCGGGCAGCGCACCGGACGCCCCCAGCAGGGCCAGACCCAGCGCACCCGCCCCACCAGCCCGCCCGCTGACGACCCCTGGGCCGTCGACCAGGCCAACGGCTACAGCAACGAACCCCCGTTCTGATGCGGGCCCTCCGCACCCTCGCGGCCACCACGGTCGCAGCCGTACTGCTCGTTGCCTGCCACCCCGCAGCCGACGCAGTACCCGCGCCCTCGCCCCAGGCCGCACCCGAACCCCCAGGACAGACCTGATGGCCGCGCTCCTGCGACTCCCCGGCGGCGCAGGGGACGCCTCCGAACTCGTGGAGGCCCTCCTCGTCGCCGCCCAGGCCCGAGAGGCCACCGCACCCGACCTCGCCGCCCGATGGCGCCGCATCGCCCACGACATCAGCGACGCACTCGACGCACTGCCCGCACCACGACACACCACCTGACCACGCGGACAGGGGCCCCACGCAGGGCCCCGCCCCGGCCACAAACCGGAGCATGTCCATGACCATCAAGAACCCCACCAAGTACCCGGCCCCGCACCCGGTTACCCCCTGGTTCGCGCGCCTGTTCCGCCGCCGCCCGACGCCCGCGCAGACCGCCCGTAGGGCCCTGGCGAGTGCGGACCCCGCCAGTGCCCTCGTGGCCGGGATGCGCCAGGCCGATGACCTTCGTGCAGCGCGTGAGGAAGTGGCCCGTTGGAAGGAGCACGCGGACTCCTACGCACGTGAGCGGGACGACGCCCTGCGTGAGGGCGCGCAGCTACTTGCCTGGATCGCCGCTCTCCACCCGGCCAGCGCCGTGATTGCCCCGGCGCACGACGTCGAGGAGTCGCAGGACCTGTACCTGGTGGCCGGCGGATGGCAACTCTGCTGGCCCGTCCGCTACGAGGACGCGGACCTGTTCGGGCACGTGACCGCTGTGGACGTGACCGACGTTCGGGCGCAGTGGGACGGGCACGGATCGGAGCAGCGGGGGCAGCGGCTGCGGAACCACGTCCGGCTGCTCGCCCTGGACACGCTGGCCGCTGACGGGGTGTTGACGCCCGTCACCGACGCCTCGCCGACCGCCGTTCAGGGCCGCCAGGGCGGCTCGGAGGTGCGCAGTGCCTGACGCCCAGCACCCCATCGCCTTCCTGGACTGCGAGACCACCCACCTCGACGCTGAGATCGGCGAGGTGTGGGAGGTCGCCGTCATCCTCCGCGAGCAGGAGGACGGCGGGCAGCCCGTCGACACCGAGTTCGTCTGGCAGTTCGCCGTCGACGAGGCTGCCGCCGACCCCGAGGCCCTGCGCATCGGCCGCTTCCGCGAGCGCCACGTCGTCGACCCCACCTGCGGGGCCGCCTGGACCGGTCCCGGCCCAGTCATCCCGCTCAGCCGCGAGAGCGCCATCGACGCGATCGTCTACGTCCTGTCCGGCGCCGTCTTGGTCGGCAGCAACCCGGGCTTCGACGACCGCCACCTCCGCAAGCTCCTCGGCCCCGGCGGCGCGCACTGGCACTACCGGCCGTACGACATCGTCCAGCTCGCCGCCGCGAAGATCGGCGTCCGGTCGGCCGGCCCGCTGCCGTGGCGCGCGCACGTCCTGTCCCGGGCCGTGGGCGTCGAGCCGCCGGCGCCGGAGGTCGCGCACACCGCGCTTGGCGACGCCCGCTGGGCCCGCGACGTCCACGACGCCGTGATGGTCCGGGAGCGCTTCCCGATGTCCTGGGAGGGCCGCGCCCGGCACGCCATCGGCATGTACACCCAGGCCGCGATCGAGCTGGAGGACACCCGCCGCGACCTCGCGGCCAGCACGGCCGCGATCGAGCGCGTACGCCGCCTGTGCGAGCTGACCATCGCAGCGTCCGTCCGGGTGCAGGCCATCGACCAGGCCCGCGACACCCTCACTGCCCTTGACGGCACGTCACGGCCCGTCAACGCCGACACCGAGGGCAACCCGGGCAGGGGGAACCTGTGACCGAGCAGACCGCAGTCGACCAGTGGAACTCCCGCTACCCGATCAGTACCGCCGTGGTCGCCTACCCCGGCGCTCGCCCGGAGGACGACCCGACCGGCGAGCGTCTCATCACCCGCACCCGTAGCGAGGCGTCCGTCCTCGGCGGTCACACCGCCGTCGTCTGGGTCGACGGGCACAGCGCCTGCATCGCGCTCACCCACGTCGACCCCGTCCAGCCGGCCGACACGTACACGCCGCCCGCCAAGTACGTGCGGTCCGACGGCGTCGACTGCTGCCCGCATGCCACACCGGTCGGCCCGGGGTCGTGTGAGCACTGCTGGGACCTCGTGAAGTGGGACGCCGTGGACGCGCCCGCCACCTCGCCCGTCTGACCGTGCCTGGCCGCCCGCGGCGCAAGCGCGGGCGGCCAGGCACCCCCGATCCCACCACACCCACCAGGGAGGACACCATGCCCACCCCCGCCCACGACCTCCGCGCCGCTGCCGAGACGCTGCGCGCGCTCGCCACCGCTGCCAGCGTTGACCCCGACGGCACCCCCACCGCCCACTGGCACTACGAAGACCGCGGCCGTGGCCGTGGTCATCTCTACGGCGACCACCTCACCCGTGAGGACGACCGCTGCATCTCCTGGCCGCACCTCCTGCGTGGGGGATCACTCCAGCGGCCCACGTACATGCACGTTCAGCACGCCGCCTACGCCGCGGCGATGGGCCCTGTCGTGGGCCTTGCCATCGCCGACTGGCTGGAGGAGGCCGCGCACCGCTACGAGTGCAGCGTCCAGGCCGCCGGCGACGCGTTCCGCGACGACCCCGCCGGCCGCGACGCGTTCCTCACCACCGGCCCCGGCGCCCCCTCGCCCCACGCCCTGGCCGTGGCCCAGCAGATCCTCAGGGCGCGGCGATGACCGCCTACCCGATCGGCGTCGAGGTCGCCTGCGACGGGCCCGACGAGCAGACCGACTGCCCGGACAGTGCTGCGGTCCGCGCGCGGTTCACGTCCCGGACGGCCCGGCAGGTCCGGTCCGACGGCCGCCGTGACGGCTGGGTGCGGCGTCGCCGAACCGGCCGCCTCCTGGACCTCTGCCCCGGGTGCGCCGCCGGCGCGGAGCAGGACGGAGCGCAGCCGTGATCGCTCTCCTCGCCTACGCGGTCGTGACGCTCGTGGGCTTGGTCATGCTGGCCTTCGTCGCCGCCGACACGTGGCAGACGGTCAGGAACCTGACCGCGCGCCAGCGACACGAGCCCGCCGCCGGGGCCGAGCAGGACGGGGCGGGGGCGTCATGACGGGCGTCGCCGCCTACATCGCCCTCGTGATCGTCCTCGCCGCACTCCTCTGCGGCCACCAGAACCAGACCATCCCCCGCCCCGGCCGCCGCCGCCGATGACCACCGTCCTCGTCGGCCTACTCGCCCTCGCCACCGGCTGGTGCTGGGGCCACCGCACCGCCCGCATCCGCCACATCCCGATCGGCGCGCTCGCCGCCGAGGACCAGGCCGCCATCCTCACCGCCGACCGCCAGCGTTTCGAGCAGCTCGTGGCCGGCCTCGACCTCAACCCCGACAACCCCGGGAGCACCCCGTGACCGACCACCCCGAGCCCACGTCCACGGGCCCCGAGCAGCCGCCCACCCCGACCGAGACCGAGCAACTCCGCGACACCGTAACCGCGCTCCAGGCGATCGTGAACCGCGTCCGCGAAGCCCTCGCCACCGACGCGCCCACCGACAAGGACGAGCGGAGCACCGGGCGCCGGGCCAACATCTGGTCCCAACTCGACCGCGTCGGCCGCGGCATCACCCTCAGCCCCAGCACCGCCGAGCTGCTACGCAACCAGGTCGAGGCCGAACTGCGGCTGGGCGACCAGGCACACGACCGCTGGAGGGCGCTGGAGGCCGCCGAGCGCTACCGGCAGGCTGCCGCGGACACATTCCAAGGCCGCCTCGCCGCCATCCGGCAGCAGACCGCCGAGGGCCTGGTCGCCGGGTTCGAGGAGTTGCAGCAGGACGCCGAGCGGTACAAGGCCGACTACCTCAGCGCGTGCGCGACGATCGCCGCCATGCACGAGGCGGCCACCGGCCGTACCGGCCTGGGACCGATCCGGGGTGTAGTCGAGGACGTCGCTGACATGCGCGTCCGCGCCGAGCAGGCGGAGTCCGCCATCGCCCGAACCCGTCGCATCGCCAAGGAATGGCGCGCGCGAGCAGACGAGAACCCCGCGACCGCACAGGTGTGGGCATCGGTCGCCAACGCGGTGCTCACCTCGACCAGCACGGAACTCCGCACCGACCGGCCCGCCCCGACAGCGACCGACACGGCCGAGTTGGAGAAGACCGCCCGAGTCCTCTCCGCCCTCCACCGGTCCGCCGAGGAGACCGTCACCCGCGTCATCGACCTTTACGAGCGGTGGGCGAAGGCCGGGCCGCCGCCGGCCGGGGTGATCCTCGCCCGCTGGTGGGACGCCCGGCTGGTGGAGCTGCACGACGCCGTCGCCGACCCGCTCGCCGACCAGCCCGTCGAGCAGGCGACCGAGTCGTGCCCGCACTGCCTCGGCGCCCCGACCCACCAGCTCGAAGCCCACATCGCCGAGCACCACCCCCACCACACCACGGAGGACTGACCCATGGGATGGGGCTCCGCCTACAGCATCTTCAACACCGTCGCCGACGCCCTCATCGAGGCCGAAGCCTCCGAGGAGGTGAAGGAAAACGCACTCACCAAGGTGATCCGCAGCCTCCAGGAAAATGACTGGGACACCGAGTTGGACTCACTCCAGTCGTACCTCAACGACCCCGCGATCGTGCGGGCCTTCGCCAACAACGGCATCACCTGGAAGGACTGACCTCATGACCGAGAAGCCCACCGCCGTGACCTACTTCATCGAGTCCCGCCCCGCCCCCACCCAGCCTTGGCGGCGGGCGCCGGGGGTTCGTGTCGGCTGGGAGTCCAAGGCCACGGCGCTGGAGAAGCTCGCCTGGCGGCGCGAGCAGCAGCCGAACTGGGAGCACCGGCTGATGGAACGGATCACCACGGTCACCGAGCGGCCGTCGGACCTGTCATGACAACCCGTCTGGAGATCCTCGGCGACGATGGCCGGTGGCACGAGGTGCCCGGCGTCGTCTCCGTCGAGCTGCGCCACGAGCAGCCCGACGACCCGCGCGACGAGGTGTACCGGCGTCACGACGCCTTCGACTCTCTCGTCTTCTCCATGCCGCGCCTTGCCGGCCGCATCGAGCTCAGCAACTGGATCGCGCGCTTCAGGGAGGCGTGCGATCGCGCGGAGGAGGAGACGCGGCGGGTCACCGCGGCCAGCGTCGTCGATCAGGACGGCCGGCCGATTCGGCGCCGGGACCGGCCCGCCTGGCAGTCCCCGTACGGACCCGCCCGAAGGAGCCGCTGACCATGCCCGAAGAGCCCTGCCCGTTCTGCGAGATCGTCGCCGGCCGCGCGCCCGCGACGATCGTCCGGGCCTGGCCCGACGCCCTCGCCATCGTCCCGCTCAACCCCGTTCGCGCCGGCCACACCCTCGTCATCCCCCGCGAGCACGTCACCGACTTCCTCGTCGACCCGGACGTGTCCGCCGCGACCATGCGCCGCGCCTCCCAGTTCGGCGGCGACTACCCCGCCGGGGCCATGAACCTGATCACCAGCCGGGGCAGAGCCGCGACTCAGAGCGTCTGGCACCTGCACCTGCATCTGCTGCCCCGCACCGAGGGCGACGGCCTCGCGCTGCCCTGGTACAGCGGCAAGGAAAGGAAGCACTGACCCATGACCATCGCCATCGACTTCGACGGTGTGATCCACGCCTACAGCAAGGGCTGGGCCGACGGCAGCATCTACGACCCGCCCCTGCCCGGCGCCCTCGACGGCCTCCGCCAGCTCATGGCCCAGGACGCCGTGTTCGTCTTCACCGCCCGCAACACCGAGCAGGTCGCCGACTGGCTGTTCGAACACGGCGAGTTCAACATCACGTGGGAGCCGCCCGGCGAGGCCACGTGCGAGTTCTGGAACGACCGGGACCGCATCCTCGTCACCAACCGGAAGCTGCCCGCGACCGCGTACCTCGACGACCGGGCCGTGAAGTTCACCGACTGGGGCCAGGCCCTCGCCGACCTCAGCCCCTCCCGGTGACCGCGCAGCACCGCTGCTGAGCAGCACGAAGGGGCGCGCTTCACGTCTCGCCAGACCAGCGCGCCCCCGGCAGTGATCACCGTACCTTCGCCACCCCGGGAGTCACGATGACCACCGCCACCCACCTCCACACCGTGATCAACCACTGGGCTGATCTCCAGCAGTCCCTCGCCACCAGCCAGGCCGACACCTGGCCCCCCGTCATGGGCATCGCCCGCCTCCACGACCACCTCAAGACCGACGAGGCCGCCACCGAGCTGCGCGCCCTCGAACGCTCCCCCGACCAGATCGGCACCACCGCCGCACCCCTCCGCATCGCCATCCTCGACACCATGACCGCCCTCGACCAGCAGCTCGTCGACGTCGCCGACCAGATCGCGTCCGCCGTCCAGCGTCCGCCGGCCAGCCGCGTCCGCTCCGCCAGCTCCGGCGACGACGTGGGCCTCCAGCTCGCGACGCTGATCCTCACGGACGAGGCCGACGCACGCCGCTGGTCGTACACCAACCCGAGGCTGCGCACCGCACCCTTCGCCGCGGCATGGCTCCTCGCCCGCCATGACGGGGCGCCCGGCCCCTTCCGCAAGCTCACCGGCGTCCACCACGACCAGATCACGGCCGCCGCGGTGTGGGCCGCCCACCAGGTCGACCAGGCGCTGGAGATGGCCCGCCGCACCCAGGTCCTGGAACGCCTATGCCCGCACTGCCGCGGCGTCCTCCGCATCGAGGGCGGCGACGGCAGTACGCCGGCAGTCCGCTGCCGCGGCTGCGGACGCACCTGGACCGGCCAGGAGGCGGCATGACGTTGCTCGTGCTCCAGGCTTGACCGTGGCACGCTGAGGATTGCGGTCCGGAAGGCCGGGTAGCGACCGGCGCCGGTGGGATATGGGAGCCCGCCCGGACCGCGCTGAGCAGCACGAGGCCCGCCGTCCCCGAGGGGCGCGGCGGGCTCACCCATCTCGACTGTGATGCAGGTCACGACTCGTGTGGTCCTGAGGCCCCGACACGGCGCACCGCCTCGACCAGCCTGGAACCCGACGACCGAAGGGATGCCAGCCGTGCCCGTGCTCCGCCAGCTCACCTCATGCCAGGCCCCCGCCACCATCACCGTGACCCACCGCACCAGCCGCAGCACCCTGGCCTGGCAGGTGTCCGTCTGCCACCGCCACCGCTGGGTAGCCATGCGACTGACCGGCGCATCCAGCCTCAACCACAAGGCCACCCGCCGCATCGCGGGGAATAGCGAGGCGCCGCGCTGCGGCACCATGCACGACCACCAACCCATCGACCGGGCCCTCCAGACCCACGCCCGGATGTGGCTCCAGGCCCCCGCCGAGCCCGGCGACACGTGGCCCGTCCAGCTACGGAACGCTGCGGACCACGCTGCCACTGTCGGCGCCCCGGGTGCCAGCACGATCACCAAGGCCGCCCAGCTCGGCGGGACCGGGCCCGACGACCCGGCCGTGCAGACCCGCGTGCTCGAACTGCTGTCGCGAGCCGAGAGCAGCTCGCCGGCCGTGGCGGCACGGCGGTAGTTCAGTAGGCCCTGTGCGCCAGGCCGAGGATCGTCCTGTCCACCCGGACACGCTGGCCGCCCTGCTCGTCGGGCGGGTACATGATCACCGGTGGCGGGCTCATGCCGTTCAGACTCGCCCCGGCCGCGAGCAGGCGCAACGGTGGGCTACTCCAGCCGCGAATGACGGAACCGGCCCCGAAGCCAACGCCCGGCCGGTAGCGTCCTGGGCGTGCCGTACTGCTACCGCTGCCGCCGACGGCCGCCGCCGCGGCTCCAAGGGCGAAGCCCGAGCCGACCGCGCCGACCACCGCGACCGGGCGCACCACGGCCTCGCTCCCGACGACGACATTCTCCACCAACCCGGTCTCCTCGCCATCGGCGTGCACCGGCTGCTCGACCGGCTCCTGGCCCGGCTGGAGCGGCGGTGAGCGGCCCCCGCGTCTACGGCCACGACCACGACGACCCCCAGCAGGGCCCGCAGCCCGGCCGCGAGTACGTCGAGCTCCACGGCGGCCCGCTCGACGGGCTGCTGTACGACGTCACCGGCATGAGCGTCGCCGACCAGCGCGACGGCGCGCTCCTCATCACCGAGCACGGCGCCCACGGGCCCGGCGGGAGGGCCGACTACGCCCTCGCCGCCACCGCCGGCCGGTGGGAGTGGCGCGGCGACATCCCGTAGACACGCCGATGCCCCCGCCTCGCTGAAGGACGGGGGCATCGGCGCGCGCGGGCTACGGCCGCCATTCCTCGCGGTAGCCGGACCGGTCCGCGTAGGGCAGGGCGAGCAGGCGCAGCGTGGTACAGGGCCACGAGAGTTCGGGGAACTGGAGGTTCGGTTCACAGGACCGGCACACGGTCTCCGTGTCGAAGTGCTGCGCGCCTCCTCCGGCTCGCAGGACCGCCCGCCCGTGCAGCTTCACGAGTTGTCGCTTGGCGTCGATCTCGCGCAGCACCCGCGCCGGCCGGTGCATCATGATGTGCCGCTCGTCGGCCGCCATCTCAGGGTCGAAGCTGCCGATCCGGGTGAACACGGCGGACAGTTCGGCATCAGCTGCCCGCGCGACCTGCTCATCAGCGTCGAGCTGAGCGCCCAGCCACTGCACCAGCTCATCCATCACAGGTTCCGCGCCGCGATGATGTCGGGGTCGGCGTCGACCAGGGCGTGAGCCTCGGCCCGGACGTCGGCAGGCAGCCGGTCGAACGCCTGCTGGTAGCCGTGCCGCATAACGCGGCCCCGGATGTCGTCCGGCATCGATGTGAACGCCGCCGGCGCCATGGCGCTCGCGAGGTCGCGCATGGTGATCGCCGCGAGTAGCAGGGCCGCAGCAGCGTCGATCAGCGCTGCTCGGTCGGTGGCGGGGGATGCAATCGGCATGTCCGCTCCTTCATCTTGGGGGGCGAGGTCGGTCCGCTTGCCCTGCTGAGGCGGGTTCGAGTCGAACCATGCGGCCACCTCATCAGCGCGGTAGAGGATCTTCGTGGAGCCCTCGACCGGGACCGGCTGAGGGAAGGTGGGCCTGCGCCGGTAGTTGTGCAGCGATGACCGGCCGATCCCGTGCTCCTGCTCGATCTGCTTCAGAGTGATCAAGCGGCTCCCCTCGCCTTCAGGGTTCGTGGGCACGGCTACATCCTCCCTGAACTTCTGGACAATGTCCACAAGTTCTGTCACTGTGGAACGGCACCAACGGAACGGCCCCGGTGCGAGGTGCGAACTCGCCCGGGGCCAGCCATCCCACCTGCATCACCAGGAGGAACGACCGTGACCCACGGTATCCGCACCACCCACCCCCAGCACAGCCCGACCGCCGAGGAGAAGGCCGCCGCCGCGCTGCTCGCCAAGGGCCGCGCCCGCGACGCCAGCCAGGCCGCCGCGATCGTCGCCGCCGGCACCGCCCTCGTTCTCGCCCCCGTCGACCCGGCCGTCTTCCGCCCGGCCGCGCCCGTACCGGCGCCCACCGTGCCCGGCTGCACCGCGATCCTCCTCGCCCACGCCACCCTCCGCGCCCAGGCCGACACGACCGCGCGGGTCCGCGCGCACCTCGGCTACCACCCCGCCTGGACGCCCCGTGCGCACCTTGGCGAGACGTCCAGGCGCATCCAGGCGTGGGACCAGCGCGAGCTGAACGCCCTGCACGAGCGCCTCGGCGGCGAGGTCACCGCCCGCGAGGTCACCCGCACCGCTGGCCGCACCACCTGGACCGCCACCGAGATCACCCTGACCGTCGACGTGCCCGGCGTCGGCCCGGTCACCGTCTCCACCGACTGGGACGAAGAGAGCGGCGGCCACGACCTGCCCCTCGCCCGCGGCCTGGCCCTGCCGACGGTGACCGTCTGATGGCCGACCAGCACACGCAGCCCCACAACCCGCGTACCTGCCAGCTCTGCGGCGTCCTCCGGCACCCCGCGCAAGCCAAGGCCGGCCGCGACCTCACCGCGCACCTGGAGAAGAGCCCGTTCCCGCAGCAGAAGGGCGGCCGGCGATGAGCGAGACAACGCCCGTCGACCAGGACGCGAACGCCACCGCGGCGCAGCTCCAGCAGCGGGCCGCCGCCGACCGGGCCGCCGCACAAGCCGCAGCCGCCGCGAAGGCCGCCAAGGGCGGCACCGGCATCCGCGAGGGCATCCTCCCCGGCGGTCCCCGATGAGGGGCAGCGCCTGGGACCTCCTCGGGCTGCTCCTGTCGTTCGCCGCCGGAGTGTTCGCCGTCATCTGGATCGCCACCCACTAGCCGCCGTCTGACGGCTGCCCGATCCGCCCGGCACAGCCGGGCGGTGAGGAGAGCCGGACAGCCCGGCCCCCGACCCGGCAGGAGACCCCCATACGCCGCCACTTCCGGGCCCCGCTCGCACGGTGGGGCTTCACGACCCTCGCCGCCATCGCCCTTGCCACGGCGCAGCCCGGCCCGTTCCTCGTCACCGCCGCCGTAGCCGCCTACGCCTGGCACAGCCGCCCCGGCCACCGCCGCTGACCCCCGACGGAAGGACCCTGATGAACCGCGCCCGCCTCGACGTGTTCGCCATCGTCGAGAAACTCCTCACCCTCGCCGCGCTCGCCCTCGTCGCCATCACCGTCGGCGGCCAGCTCGGTCCCATCCTCGGCCTGCACGGCACCCTCGGCCAGATCGCCGGCTGGTCCATCGCCCTCGTCTACGACGCCCTCTGGATCGGCGCCCTCCGCATGTCCGAGGTCGCGATCCGGCAGCGCTCCCGCATCGGCACGACCGTCATGCTCGGCCTGTCCGCCGCCGCGCTCGGCGTCTCCACCGGAACGCTCCTGATCCTCGGCCACGCCAAGGTGTTCGCGTTCGTCCCGGTCGCCGCCGCCGCGTTCATGAGCCTGCGCCTCTTCGTCGGCAACGTCCTCGCCGACAGCGCCACCGCCACCGAGATCGCCGACCAGTCCGCCGCCGACCGCAACGCCCGCGCCCGCGCCGCCGCCCGCGCCCGACACCTCCGCTCGACCGCGGTCACCGACGTCGTCACCGAGACCGCCGGCCACCTCGGGGAGATGGAGCGCCAGATCGCCCGCGCGCAGACCCTGACGAAGGGCGAAGCCCGCATCGCGAAGGCCCGCGCGGAGGCTGAGGACCGACTCCGGAAGGCCGACAAGAAGCACGGGCCGAAGGCGACCGCGTTCGCGGCACGGACCCTGACGCTGGCCGTGCCGACCCCCGGCACGCCCGCCCTTCCCACCGGCACGGCACCCGGCACACCCCGTGCAGTCACCGCTCCAACCCCGGCCGTCGAGGACACCCCCGGCACGCCCGACGAGCAGCCCGTCACGGACTCCGGCACGCAGGTCAGCACCCCTGCCAGCGCCGACCCCGGCACAGCCGACACGCCCCCGGCACACCCCGTCACGCTCACCGACCTCGCCACCGTCGCAGGCGTGCCGACCCCCGTGCCGGGCGAGCCCCTCACCGACGCGCAGCTCGACGTCGCCCTGCGACACCTGCGCTACACCGACGACCCGCCCCGCTCCTACCGCAAGGCCCGTGACGACTTCCGTGACGCCGGATTCGTCGGCAGCGAAGCACGCGTCCGCCGCGTCTGGGGCGCCCTCCTGACGCACGAGGAAACCACCCCCACAGGCGAGTAGCCCGGCGTCCGGCACCACCAGTGAGCGCCAGCACCAGCCGGTTCTGGCCCTCGCTGCGACTGCCGGAAGCAGTCACCCAGAGACGGCGAGTGACCCGGCGAGCAGCACCCCTGCAGACCCGGCAAGCAGACCCCAACCTGACCACCCTCACCCGACCCGACCCGCGACCCAGAGGACCGCCATGACCAGCCAGGGCGCCGACGAGCACCGTATCCGCAGCCTTCTCATCGGCATGGGCGTCGGTCCCACAGCCGCTACAGCCTCGGCCCCGGAGCCCGCCGCCCCCGCCCCGGCCATGCCCGCGGGGGCGCCCCCCGACGCCTGGTGGAACGAGCTGTACGCCGACAAGGAGCCGGCCGCCCCCGCGCCTGAGCGGCGTCCGACGCCACGGCTCCCGGACTGGTGGGCAGCCAAGCCCGAGCGCCTCCCCGGGCCGCCCCCGGAACTGCCAGCCGAGACAGCGCCCACACCAGCCGTCACGGAGACCGACACGCCTCTGACCGGCACTTCACCGGCCGTCACGCCGCCGCCCGCCGCCGACGACACGCCCCCGGCACACTCGGCGGCACACCCCCCGGCACGGCGGCACACCCCACCCCAGTCCCTCCTCGACGCCTGGGCCGCCATCCGCCCCCGCAGCCGCTGGCTCATCCACCACGCCACCGCCGCGACCGCCGGATGGCCCCTCGGCCTCGTCGACTGGGGCACCAACACCGCCGCCTGGTACGCCGCCGGCCACTGGACCACCCCCTCCGCCTGGGTCCTCTACGGCCTCGGCCTCTGCGCCATCTCCCTCTACCGGCGCGCCCGCACCTGGCCTTGGCCACTCGCCTGGGCCGCCACCATCCCCATCTCGTCTGTCTCCGTCGGCCTGCTGCTCTACGGCACCGGCGCCTGAGCCCCGAAGGACTCTCGTGGACTCCCTGTTCGGCAACCTCGGCATCGTCGGCCTCGCCGTCGCCCTGACCGTGCTGCTCCTCTTCGGCATCAAAGGCGGCGGCAAGGTCAAACCGTTGGGCTGGTGGCCCTGCCTCATCCTCGGCATGCTCGCCGGATCGGCCTACGCCGCGGCCGGCGGCATCTTCAAGCTCGTGCCCGACCTCGTCGGCTCCCTGCTGGACATGACGCAGAGCATCGTGCCGGGCGTCACGATGCCCGCTGTCGCCCTGGTCCTCGCCATCGTGATCTTCTTCAAGAAGCTGTCGACGAAGCAGGTCGCCCTCCTCGGGATCGTGTTCTGGTACGCGGCGTCCGGCGCGGGCGGCCTGTGGGGCACCGTGTCCAAGGCGATCGCCAACCTCGGCCAGCAGGTCGCCTGATGATCACCCGAACTGCGGACAAGGTCCGCGCCCTGCTCACGCTGCTGGGGCCGCTCGGCGCCGGCTCGCAGGCGCTGCTGCTGCGGTTGATCGGCCGGTTCGGCTGGCAGGGCGTACTCACCGCTGGCGTGGTCGCCGTGTACGCGGTGGCCCGGTACCGGCCGGCGATCGCCTGGCTCCTCACCGCATGGTGCGTCGCCGCGTGGATGCACACCCCACGCGAGGAGGACGAGGAAGAGCCCGAGGCTCCTGCCGAGAAGGCAGGGGAGGAGCCCTTCGCCGAGGCCCCCGCGGATGCGCTCCCGGGGCTGCTCTGGGCCCTCATCGGGGAGGCCCCCGGAGTCCACATCAAGACCCTCGCCGCCCACCTCACCGCAGCGGCCCCTGATACCCCCATCGACCGGCCTGCCGTGAGGGCCGCCCTCACCTCCCGCGGCATCCCCCTCCGGGGGTCCGTTCGGGACGCCTCCGGAAAGGTCAACGAGGGAGTCCACCGAGACGACCTGGAGTGCTGGGAACAGGCCCTCTCCGGCCCCTCTCTCGACCCCCACCCTGGGGCCCGTGGCAACCCCGTAGCTACGCCCCTGACCAGCGATGTAGCAGACGCCGCTACAGCCGTAGCTACGCCTCCTACCGCCGCCGACTGACTCCGCCTGGAAGGACCCCCGTCATGCCCTACGAGTACTGGTGCCGCCAGTGCGAAGCCGTCTCTCCGGAGCAGCGCGACCGTCGCGCGGACGCCGAGGACGAGGTCATCGAGCACCGGCGTGCCGCACACGGGGGGCTGGCGCCGGCGGCCGGTGACGGGGTGCGGCGGGTGCACGACGAGACGCGGCACGGCTGCTCGGGCTCGCTGCTGTTCATCGCGTTTCTGGTCTTCGCGGTCCTGGCGAACTGCTGGGGCCGCTGAGCCTCAAACCTCCGGAGAAGCCCGCTCGGGACCACGGAAAGGACATCCACATGGACCACGACATGAGCACCGAGGACCTGTTCACCGGCGACGAACTGGCCGCGATGGACCGCGACGACGAGCTGCGCATGGACGCCGCCGACGAGGCCCGCTACGCCACCGAGGACGACACGCAGCCGGGCGACGACGCGCCCTTCGAGGGCCTCGCGGACGGCGAAGAGCGCTGACCCGCTGACCCCGGGGCGGCCGGCTTGCTGGCAGGCGGACGGCCGCCCCGGTCCCCATCCCGCAACACGAGACAGGAGCATCATCATGGGCCTCTTCGGCCGGAAGACCGAGACCGACAAGCTGAACGCCGTCGTCGACCGGCTGCCCCGCCGGGCCGCCGACTGGACCCCGGAGCAGCGCGCCGCATTCACCGCCCAGTCCGACCGGGCCATGCGTGAGCAGAATGAGCACAACCGGCGGCGGCCGTAGCGCGGTGCCACACTGATTCCGGGTCCCGCCGCGTACCCCCGTCGCGGCGGGACCCACTGCGAATGGACACCTGTCGATAGCTACCGGAATCCACTACCGAGAGTGATCATCTGGGGTGGGCCGGACGGCCGTACCAACCGTCCCCACTGGGGTGAAATCACCAAACGTGACCGAGTTGGCACCCTTAATCAGCTCCAAACCGGGTATTGTTCTTAGTGCTGGAGCCCCTTGGTGGGCTGCCGGGATCAGGTCGGAACCAGGCAACTGGATCCCTCCACCCTAGAGGTGGTTGTGGCCCCCGGAGCCCTCCGAGGGGCTTCGCTTCGTTACTGCACGCTCCACTTTGACCACCAGCAGCGCTGCGTGATGAACGCGGGAGACCCCATCACCTTCACGCCGTATCCGAGCAGAGCGCCGCGCGGAGACCGATAGAGCTGGTGCTTGCACAGCAACAGGTTCTCAGCACACCGCCCGTCGGAAGCATCACCGGTGAGCGCGACGTTGAGCAGGCCGGCATGGATGTCCGCCAGCTGCACGCCATCCCAGTCAGTGCCGGTCCAGGTGACCGGCCACCGGATGTACGCCCAAGGGACCGTCCACGGCGTGTAGACAGCGCCGCTCCGGACGTAGTTCAGGTACTTGAGCGTGTCCTTGTGGTCCATGTTCTTGACCGCGCCAAGGCGCACGATTGCGAGGCGGGCACCACCCGGCCACCCGTAGGCGGCGTACGCGACACGCTCCAGCAGAAGGCGAGTCGTGTAGTTGTAAAAGCGATCTTTGTCGGCCATGCCGGGGTAGTTCCGCACAGCCACTTTCGGGACGACGACGTGCACCACTTTCGCCGACGGCATCGCCGCGAGAGTGACCGCCGCCCGTTGGCGACGGTGCTCGTGCTTTTTCCGAAAGTGCTCTTTCCAGTGAAGAGGTCTCGTCGTGTCTGGGTTGCTCACGTGGATCATCGCGCGCAGTCCACCTGCGGCGACCTTCACGGTCCAGTCGTCCTCGGCGGGGACGAGCAGTGCCGTCATCGCGAAGAACGGCGAGCTGGCGTTGCTGACGCCGCGGTCGCCCGTCTCATCGACGTAAACGCTGAGCTTTGGCAGGGCACCGAGCTCAGCCTGGGTGAGCGGCGCGGGAGTCATCGTCCGGATCCGCTGCTGCGGGCGCGGGGATGCGCGCTGCGGGTGGTTTGCGCCACGGGAGGCTCGTTCTCCTCTGGTTCTGTACCCCCGGCGGCCTGGACCCCGCCGGGGGTGTTCTGTACTTGTCGGCCGTCCGCGAGCCCCCTGGTCCACACGTCCGGTAACACAACGTTACACCTGATGACCGGAGTGCTCGCTCGCCCTTTTGGAACCGGTGTGAAAGCGGCCAAACGGGTGAGGCTGTTCCGCTTAGTTGGCCTTTCTCCGACTGCGGTCCCACCCCTATCCACAGCCCGCCGCAGGGCCGGGACCCGTCCCCTCCGCCCGGAGTAGCGCAGCGTGCGCCCACCCACGCCCCGGGGTGAATCTGGACAGCATGAGCCCGGCGCCCGTGATCGTGTATCCGCCCGACGAGTCCGGTGGCCGGCGTGTCCGGGTGGACGTGACGATCCTGGGCCTAGCGCACGGTGTGCGGGACGTCGCCGCGTTCCTCCAACAGGCGGGGCTTCAAGGGTTCGACGAGATGGACGTGGTCCGCACCGACCTGATCGAGTGGCGAGGGGGCGGGCCCGACGTCTGGACCGCCCCCAACTGATCACCTGATGCCGCGCTGGTGCGCCTCCCGACGAATCCATGCGGCCTTCGCCGCCGCCCGACCTGCCAGCTCGCGCTGCTCCGGCGTGAGGTGTTGGGGCATCGGGCGAGGTGCGCCGCCCGGCTCTAGAAGCAGGTCGGCCTTCCGAGTAAGCGGGTAGATGTCGGCGGCGGCGTAACTGTCGTCCCACGAGATGCGGTGCCCGGTGGGCGGGCACACGCGGTCGGCGTAGGCGACAGCAAGAAGGTGGTGCGCGGGCTCGCCACCGAGTTCGACCTCATGCGGGTCGGGCAGATGACGACTGATCCACTTGGCAGCGTTGACGTGGCGGGGGTGGTGCATAAGCCCTCCCGGACTCGCTCCTGGACTGATTCAGGCCCCGCGCCTGGGCACCATTGTGCCGCACGCCGCTGACAGCCGCCCCAGCTCCAGGGCAAGCCGCGATCACCCCGCCATCACCCCAGACGCGTCCGCGGCCGGTGGAGTACGCCATCGGCCGCTCGACCTCACGCGAACGTCACAGAACCACCACAATGGTTCACGCCATCCCCACAACCGCCATGATGCTCGTCTGCCCAACCCACCGCGTTCCAGGGGGAACCATGCGCATCCGCTACGCCGCTGCCACCGCCCTCGCCGCCTTCGCCCTCGCCGCCTGCACCAGCAGCGATCCGGCGCCCGACGCCAAGCCCTCGGCCAGCCCGAGCACCGACCTGGGCGCCGCAGAGAAGGGCGCCGGCATCCCGCCCGTCCCGACCGGCGCCGACCGCGCCGAGCTCCTCCGGGCCCTCGCCGCAGCCAACTCGGACATCGTGAAGTACGAGGACAAGGCCATCGACGCGGCCCGCAACCAGTGCAGCGCCGTCAACGGCGAGGGCGTGAAGCGCGTCGACTGGCTGGCCAGCCAGCGCTTCACCTACAAGGACGTCACGACGACCGAGGCACAGGGCGCACAGATCAACCAGGCCCTCCGGGACATCGGCTTCTGCCAGACGTGACCTGCTTGCGTTCCGGGACGGCATGATCCATCCTGGGGCCAAGTCCGGCGTGCCCGGACACCACAGACGCATACCGCGCCCCTCGGCGCACAGGAGGCCCGCCACCGTGCGGGCCTTCGTCATGTCCCGGGGGGTGAGCCGTCATGGCGAAGGCCCGTCCGGTCACCGACACAGAGCGCGCCCGCGTCCGCGACCTCCACGCCCAGGGCAAGGGCCGCAACGAGATCGCCGAGATCCTGGAGCGCTCCGGCCGCACCATCAGCAAGATCGCCGCCAGCTTCGACCCGCCTCTCTCCTTCGCCAGGGCCGCCGAGGTCCGCGTCGCCACCGAAGTCCGCCAAGCCGACCTCGCCGACCGCCGCGCCGCCCTCGCCCAGCGCCTCCAGGACGTCGCCGAGCGCGAACTGGAGAGGGTCAACGCCCCGCACAAGTACTTCGACTGGGGCGGCAAGGACCACAATTACGACGAGCGTTGGCAGGACGAGCCAACCCCGGCCGACAAGCGCGCGCTGCTCGGCGTCGTCGCCACCGCCATCGACCGGTCGCTGAAGCTCTCCCCGCCGAAGGACGAGACCGGCACTGAGGAGGGCATCGCGCTGATCACCAACCTGATGTCCGGGCTGACCGCCGTCTACAAGGCACAGCAGGGCAAGGAGGCCGACGAGGGGGCGTGATGCTCCAGAACGTCGACCTGCCCCTCTCCCGGAAGCAGATCGCAAGCATCGTCGAAGCGACAGCTCGCATCAACATCTGGCACGGAGCGATCCGATCCGGCAAGACCATCGCCTCCTTGATCGCGCTGCTCGCCGCGATCGCCACCGCACCCCGGGCCGGCCTCATCCTCATCACTGGCCGCACCCTCGACACCATCGGCCGCAACATCATGGAGCCGCTCGTCGACCCCGGCCTGTTCGGGGCGCTGGCAAAGCTGATCGTCTGGACGCCCGGAGCGAAGACCGCGGTCATCCTGGGGCGGACCGTGCACCTGATCGGCGCGAACGACCGCCGCTCTGAGGGAAAGATCCGCGGCGCGACCGTCTCCCTCGTCTACTGCGACGAAGTCAGCCTGTTGCCGAAGGACTTCTTCCGCCAGCTCCTCGGCCGCCTGTCAGTCAAGGGCGCCCGGCTCATGGGCACCACCAACCCCGACAACCCCGGGCACTGGCTGAAGAAGGAGTACCTCGACCGCGAGGGCGAACTCGACCTCCGTTCCTGGCACTTCAACCTCGACGACAACCCGTCGCTGGACGAGGACTATGTCGCCTCGCTGAAGAAGGAGTACGTCGGCCTCTGGTACCGGCGCTTCATCCTCGGCGCTTGGGTCCAGTCCGAGGGCGCCGTCTACGAGATGTTCGACCCGATCCGGCACATCGTGAAGGACCTGCCGCGGATCGATCGCTGGCTGGCCGACGGCATCGACTACGGAACCGTGAACCCCTTCGCGGACGTGCTTGTCGGCCTCGGCTCCGACCATCGGCTGTACGTGGTGAGCGAGTACCGGCACGACTCCCGTATGGCCCGCCGGCAGATGACCGATGCGGAGTACTCGCGGGCGCGTCGGCAGTGGCTGGCGAAGGTCCGGCAACCCCATGCGGCGGTGGTCGGGGTACAGCCGGAGTGGACGGTTGTCGACCCGTCCGCGTCCAGCTTCATCGAGCAGCTACACCGCGATGGCGTGAGCGGTGTGACGCACGCCGACAACGCGGTGCTGGACGGAATCCGAACCGTGTCGTCGCTGCTGGCGACCGACGATCTGCGGGTCCATGAGTCGGCTGTCGGCCTGATTGATGAGTTCCCGGGCTACTCCTGGGATGACACGGCGGCCGAGGCCGGCGAGGACAAGCCGATCAAGGAAAACGATCACTCGCTTGATGCGACGAGGTATGCCATCCGCACGACCGAGCCGCTGTGGCGGCCGTACCTACCGACCCGCCTGGAGGTGGCCGCCTGATGGCTCAGCTTGGCCCGGTTCCGGGCTTGCCGCGGTGGACCGGCGTCAAGGCCGTGGTGGGTCCGCTGTCCCAACACGAAGTGACCCACCGCGCCGACGGCCGCACGTCCCTCGAAGTGCCGGTGTCTGTACAGCTCACACGACGCGCCCGTTTCTGGGCGCGCTGGCGCATGCTCACGGGGAGGTGGCCGTCTGATGCCGCTGCCGACGCGTAACGTGCCTTGGCCGCCGCCCTACCTGAAGCCCGCTCTCGACGACATGCGGACCTGGGACACCTGGTGGTCCGGCGACCCCGACCGCCTCGAAGCCCTCTACGGCGCCGGCGGTGGCGGCTTCGGCCCCGACCCCAAGCCGATCCAGTACTCGACCGGCGTGGCGGGGCGGATCGCCCGCTGGTGGTGGGGCACCCCGACCGCCCCCGGCGAGCGCCGGACGAAGTTGCACGTGCCGATCGCGGGCGACCTCTGCGGCGGCAGCGCCAACCTGTTGTTCTCCGAGCCGCCGACGCTCACCGTCGCCGACGAGGCCACGCAGAAGCGACTCGACGCTCTCGTCGATGAGGGCATGCTCGCCACCCTCCAGACTGCCGCCGAGGTCGGCGCTGCGCTGGGCGGCGTGTACCTGCGGCCCGTGTACGACACCGATATGGCGGACCGGCCGTGGCTCGATGCCGTCCACGCCGACCGCGCCGTGCCGGAATTCCGGTGGGGCCGTCTGGCTGCGGTCACCTTCTGGCGGATCGTCCACGAGGAAGACGGTCAGGTGTGGCGGCACCTTGAGCGGCACGAGCCTGGCGTCATCGAGCACGGCCTGTACCAGGGCACGAAGGAGAAACTCGGCCGGCCAGTGCCGCTGGAGGACCACCCGGCCACCGAAGGCTACGCCGAGACCGTCGACGACGAGGGCCGAATCGACACCGGGTTCGACGGCCTGGACGTCTCGTACATCCCGAACGACGCCTCTCGCCGCTGGCGCTGCGATCCGGTGCTCAAGGACCTCGGGCGCAGCGACCTGGACGGTGTCGAGCCGCTCATGGATGCGCTCGACGAGACGTACGCGTCGTGGATGCGGGACATCCGGCTGGGCAAGGGCCGCATCGTCGTCCCGGACGCGTACCTCCAGTCCAACGGGCCCGGCCGCGGGGCCTCGTGGAATCCGGATCAGGAGGCGTTCGCGGGGATCAACATGCTCGCGCGCGGCGACGGGGCGATGCTGACGGTCGCCCAGTTCGCGATCCGCGTGCAGGAGCACCGGGACACTGCTGAGGACCTGGTCAACCAGATCTTGCGCAGCGCCGGCTACTCGGGGCAGACGTTCGGCATCGGTGGCGACGTCGCAGTGACGGCGACGGAGTCCAACGCGAAGGAGCGCCGGTCGATGACGACCCGCGGCCGCAAGATCCTGCGGACGCGGCCCGGCCTAGGCAACGCGACGCACGCCCTCCTCGCCGTCGACCAGTATGTCTTCGGCAGCAAGGTGGTCCCGCAGCGGCCGGGCATCGAGTTCTACGACTCGGTGCAGGAAGACCCGCTCAGCCTGGCCAACACCGCCGACGTCCTCAAGCGCGCTCAAGCCGCCTCCACCGAGACCCTCGTCCGCATGGTCCACCCCGAGTGGAACGACACCCGGGTCCAGGCGGAGACGAAGAAGATCCTGGCGGAGACCGGGCAGGCCGTCGAAGACCCGATGCAGGCCGGCCTACTGCCGTAAGGGGAGAACGTGCCTGTCTCGCCCGAGCTCGCCGAGGACCTGGCCGCCGCCGTCGCCGACCTCTACGAGGCCGCCGAGGGCACCCTCGTGCAGATGATCCGGCGGGCGCTCGCCGAGGGCATCGACAGCCCGGTGTGGATAGAGCTGAAGCGCGCCACGCTGGGGAACCTCCAGGCCGCGATCGACGAGGTCCTGGCCGCCCTCCAGGCCGACGCCTCTGGGGCGATCGGCCAGGCCGTCGCGGAGGCGTACGAGCGCGGGCAGCAGGCGGCCGTCGCCGAGCTGGGGGCGCTCGGAGTCGGGCAAGCTGCGGCGGCAGTGGAGGTCCTGCCGACGGCGCCGGTGGTGGACCGGCTCGCCGCAGCGGTCGTGGCCGACACCCGGCCGCTGCATCTGCGGATGCTGCGGCAGAGCATGGACGTCTACCGCGAGGTCGTCGCCCGCGCGTCTGCGGCGCCGCTGCTGGGGGTGCAGACGCGGCGGCAGGCGGCGCAGGAGGCGTTCGACCAGTTCGCGGGCCGCGGTGTCCGGGGGTTCGTTGACCGGTCCGGCCGGTCGTGGGAGCTGCGCAGCTACGTGGAGATGGCGACGCGCTCGGCCGTGGGCCGCGCCGCGATCGAGGCCCACACCGATCGGCTCGGCGCCGCCGGCGTGGACCTGGTGCTCGTGTCCCAGTCACCGGAGGAGTGCGAGCGGTGCCGGCCGTGGGAGCGGAAGGTGCTCTCCCGCACGGGCGCGGCCGGCGCGCGCGAGGTGCAGGTGGAGCACGCGACGGAGGACGGGGAGATGGTCACCGTGGCGGTGGCAGGGTCGCTGGACGAGGCGCGGGCGGCGGGGCTGCTACACCCGAACTGCCGCCACTCAGTGAGCGCGTACCTGCCGGGCGTCTCCCGGGTCCCGAAGGCGCAACCGTCGAGGGGGACGTACGAGGACTCGCAGCGGCAGCGATACCTGGAGCGGCAGGTGCGGAAGTGGAAACGGCTGGAGGAGGCCGCGATGGACGAGGCCGCAGCGGCTGCGCGGCGGGCGCGGGTGCGCGCGTACCAGGCCCGCATCCGTGAGCTAGTCAAGGACACGGGCCTGCCACGCAAGAGCCACCGCGAGCAGCTTGAAAGCGCCCGCTAGTTGTCGCTCAGCAGCACCCCATCCGGCAACAGATCTGTCTGCCGCAGGTGGGCAGCGATCTCCCGCACCCCCTGCACGAAGCCCTCTTGGAACTTCGGGTCGGACGCTATCTGGTGGCCTTCCTCCATCTCCTCCACCCATCCGTCGATCCACTGAGCGATCTCCAGGTGATTGCGGTAGAGCGCACCGTGCTCGCCCGCGAGGGCATCCGCCGACCGCTCCTGATTCCAGTCGGCGAGGCGGGACTTGTCGAAGTCGAGCAGTTGCTCGTCAGTCTTTTCCATGACTGAACGCTAGCTCCTCTGTCCGCGACTGACCTGAAACTTCCGCCCGCCGGGTGCGGGCCGGATCGCACAACCCCCGCCAGGCGCGGGGCCGAACATTCCGACGCGCACCAGGAGTGCACGCATGCAGAAGCGAACCCTCCCCAGGCTGGCCGGTGCTGGCTGGGCACACCCCTACGGTCACGGCCCTTTCGACCCGTACCTGTACGCCGACGGCGGGGACGGAGACGACTCCGGTTCCGACAACGGCGACGGTGACGGCGGTGGGGCGGACGACGACCAGGGCGACGATGTCGGCGGGACCGGCGACGACGACGGCCAGGACGACGGCCAGGACGACGACGCGGGCAAGGCCACCAAGCCGAAGCCCAAGCCTCCCGCCAAGAAGCCGGAGGGCGAGGACCCGGCCGCGACGATCGCCCGGCTCCAGAAGGAACTGAAGACGGCGAACGGCGAGGCCGCGAAGGCGCGCACGTCCGCGAAGAAGGCGGCGGCCGACGAGGCCCGCACGGAGATCGTGCAGGAACTCGGCAAGGCCCTCGGACTGATCAAGGACGACAAGGACACGCCGCCGGACCCGGCCGCGCTCACCGCGCAGATCGAGAAGGCGACCGCGGCGCACCGGGAGACCGCGGTCGAGCTGGCGGTGTACCGGGGTGCGTCGAAGTACGGCGCCGACCCGAACGCGCTCACCGACAGCCGCTCGTTCCTGAACTCGATCAAGGGTCTCGACCCCGAGGACGAGGGATTCGCGAAGGCCGTCCAGGCCGCCATCAAGAAGGCGGTCGACGACAACCCGAAGCTCAAGGCCGCTGCGCCCGCGCCCAAGCGGACCTCCAGCGACTTCAACGGGTCCGGCGGCGACTCCGGGCCCAAGACCATCGACGAGATCCGCGCTGAGCGCCGGAAGCGCCGCGCCGGATAGAAGGAGTACGCCCCATGGGCAACACGCTGCTCACCCCCGAAGTCATCGCGAACCAGGCGCTGGCCACCCTCTACGAGACCTGCGTCATGGCGCCGCTCGTGCACCGCGACTACGAGGCCGAGTTCGCCCGCAAGGTCGGCGACGCCATCACCATCCGCAAGCCCGCGGTCTTCGAGGCCAAGGAGTACAACCGGTCGGCCGGCATCACCGTGCAGGACGCCACCGAAGCCGGCATCCCGATGGCCCTGAACCACTTCGCTGACGTGTCCTTCGCCGTGACGGCCGAGGACCTGACGCTGAAGATCGAGGACTTCGACGAGCAGCTCCTCGGCCCGGCCATGGAGGCGGTCGCCCAGAAGATCGACAAGGACCTGCTGGCGCTCAGGGACGACATCGTCCAGGAGGTCGGCGTCGTCGGCACCGACAACATCAAGCCCTGGGACGACCCGCGTGTCCTGATCGACGCGGGCCGGGTCCTCAACCAGCGCAACGTGCCGCTGACGGACCGCCGCGCCGCGGTCGGCCCGGTGACGTACGCGAACTGGTCGATGGACGAGCTGCTCACCGACACGGACAAGCGCGGTTCGACGGAGGGGCTGCTGGAGGCGTCGATCGGGAAGAGGCTGTTCCAGTTCGACGGCTACATGACGCAGCACATCGCCAAGCCCGCGCAGACCTCCGGTAACTCGACGACCGAGGTCGGCGTCGCCTTCCACCGGACCGCGTTCGCGCTCGCCTTCCGGCCGCTCCAACTGCCTCGGGGCAACCCGAACGCGGCGATCGCCAACTACAAGGGCTTCGGCCTGCGGGTGATCTACGGCTACGACATGGACAAGAAGCAGGACGTCGTGTCGGTCGACTGCCTGTACGGCACGAAGACGCTGGACGCCAACCGTGCGGTCCTGATCAAGGGCGCCAACGTCTGATCCCCCTCCGGCCGCCGCATGCACCGCGGCGGCCCCCTATCCCATCCCTCGCCATCGAGGAGCGAACCCATGGCGTACCAGCGCCGCATCATCACCGAGTCCATCCGGCTGACCGGGAGCCCGGTCGCCTCCGGGTCGTCCGTCGTCTGGCGGGCGCCCGTCCCCTGCACTGTCGTCAAGGTCCACGGCTACCGCTCGGGCGGTGCCGGAGCCGTCGTCAACGCCAAGATCGGGTCGAAGGCCGTCCTCGCGTCGAACCTCACGGCGGGAAGCAGCGTCTTCGCCTCTGCCTCTCCCGCCGGCACGGACGGCCGCATGGCCGAGGGCGCGGTCCTGGCGCTGGACGTCATCAGCGGCGACGCGACCACGGTCATCATCCAGGCGGACATCGCGATCGACGCCGACGTCAACGACCTGCCCTGATCGGAGGCGCACACCGCATGTTCGTCTACCGCAACAAGAACACGGGCGACGTCGTCCGGTACGAGCACCGTTCGGCGCGGCTGGAGATGCTTCCGAACTGGGAGACGGTCCAGGAGCCGAAGGTGCCTGCCGCCGGCCCCGAGCCGCAGGGCGGTGCAGAGACGCCGCCCGCAGAGCCACCTGGTGGAGGTGGAGGGGACGGCAGCGGGCCGGACGCGGGCGAGCGTCCGGCCCGCTCCGCGTCCAAGGCGGACTGGGTGGCGTACGCCCGTCGCGCCGCCCGCGACTCCGACGAGGAGGCCGCCGTCGACAGCCTCACCAAGGAGCAGCTCATCGACCAGTACGGAGGTGCCAGCGATGGCTGACCTGGTCACCAACATCGGCAAGGGCCGGCACGTCTACTACGCGTCCACGGCCCAGGCCGGGACCGGCGGGGCAAAGCTCACGGCCGTCGTGCTGGAGGCATCCGGCCTGGAGTCGGACGACGCCCTCCAGGACCACGACACCCTCGCGGCCCTGCTCGGCGCGAACAGTGAACAGACCGTGATGGGCCGCAAGACCCTGACCGGGGTCACCGTGACCGTGGACGACGTCGGTAACAAGGCGTCGTGGACGGCCGGGGACCTGGTGTGGACCGACGCCACGGGACCCGCCACGGGGAAGATCGCCGTCTGCTTCGACCCCACCGGCTCCAGCCCCGACTCGGGGCTGATCCCGCTGACCGTGCACGACTTCGCGGTCACCCCGGACGGGACGACGATCACCGCAAGCGTGGACGCGGACGGCCTCGGGGTCTCCGAGAACCCGTGACGAGGGGGTGGTGTCGTGGCGGTTCTGTGGTCCAAGAACTCCGACACCGAGGCGAACGGCTCCGACACCACCCTTCACGCCGGCGCGGCCCTCCAGCCGCTCGCGGCCCCGAACTTCTCCGCCATCGTCGACGACTTCGACAACGGCGTCGTGGACGAGGTCCTGTGGGCGGACTCGTACACCGACGGCTCGTACGAGGAGACCGGCGGCCGGGCCCGTGTCGTCTCCAGCACCGACTACAACGCGTTCGCGACGGCCCCCGTCTACACCCTCACGGGAAGCACCCTGCATGTGCAGGTGTTCCCGGCCGCCGTCGACGGCGCCGTCGACGAGGCATGGACTCAGGTCCTGATCATGACCTCCACGGCCGGCGTCGACCTCATCATGGAGGTCGACGCTGTCGCCAACGAGGTCAACATGGCGCTGCGCACCAGCTACTGGGACGCCGGCGCCGTCCGCATCCCGTACGACCCGGTGGCCCACGGCTGGTTCCGCATCCGCGAGGACGCCGGGACGCTGTACTGGGAGACCGCCCCGGACGGTCTCACCTGGACGACCCGGCGCACGGCCGCGACACCGGCGTGGGCCGCGGATGCGGACCTCGCGCTGCAACTGATCACGCACCGGGACGCCGGGGGCCCAGGCTTCGCGGAGTTCGACAACCTGAACACCCTCCCGTCCAGCGGGCAGGAGGTGGTCCTGCGGAAGGCCGGGGAGGTTGGGGCTGCCCGGACGGCCGCAGCGGCGAAGGGGCTCCTCTTCGGCGCGGCGCGGGATGCCCATGCGGCCCGGCCGCTGACGGCTTCCCGTACGGTCCCGCTTCGCGCGGCCCATGAGACGGTCCATGCCCGGGGCGTCGCCGCGGGCAAGGGCACGGGGGTCGGGGCCGCGCGCGAGCGATCCTCCGCTGCGGCTGTGCGCCGGTCGGTGGCGCTGCGGCTGGGCGTGGGGCGGGAGCGGGGCGCCGCGAGGCCGGTCGGGAGCGTGCGTACGGCGGGCCTCGGGCTGGCGGCCGAGGCGGCGTCCGCGCGGGCGGCCACCGGTTCGCGGGCGGCAGCCCTGCCTGCGGCACGGGCCTTCGACGCTGCTGCGGGTATGGGCGCGGCCAAGGCGCTCCTGCTCGGTTCGGCCTGGGCAGTGGACGGCGCGGCGGGCGTGCTGCTGGGCGGGGAGACCCGGCTGCGGGCGGCGCGCGGGGCGGACGCGGCGGGGCCGGTCACCGGGGCCAAGGCGGCCCTGATCGGGGCAGCTCGTACCGTCGACCGGGCCGGGCCGATGCCGGTCGGCAAGCGGGTGCCGCTGGGTCGGGCTGCGGCGGCGGTCGTCGCCCGGCTACTGACCGGGGCGAAGAGGACGGTCCTGGCGGGCACGGGTGCCCGCGCGGGCGCCCGCCCGCTCACGAGGCAGCGGCTCGTCAGTCTCGGCTCGGCCCGGGAGACGACCGCCGCCCGCCCGGTGCCCACGCGGGTGGCGGGCGGGCTGGGGACCGCTCGGGCGCGGGATACGGCACAGCCGACCAGCGGGACGAAGAGGACGGACCTCGGTACGGCTCGGACGGTCGTGATCGGCCGCCCGCTGGCCACCACCCGCACGACAAGGTTGGGCCCCGGGCGGGCCGCAGCAGCGGCGGCCGGGCTGACCGCCGACAAGACCCGGCGCCTCGCCCCGGCCCACGTTCTCGAGCGGGCGGCTGCCCCTGCGGTGTACGGCCGGGTCCGGCTCGGCACCGCGCGAGCAGCCGACGGAGGCGGACTGCTCCGGCAGCCGTTCCAGGTCCGGCGGCTCCGTGCCACCCGCCAGGTAGACCGGGCGGGCCCTGTCGCCTGGCTGATGCAGCGGCCGGCGGACCAGCTCACGGCGAGCCTGTCCGGTCCGGTGCTGGCGTCGTCCGGCAGCGGCCCGTCCCTGTTCGCGTCCGTCACCGGTCCGTCGCTGGCGGCCACGACCACAGGAGGAGGTGGCTGATGCCGGACGTGGGAGACGTGGTCACCGCCCGCCTGGTGGTGGCCCCGTACAGCCAGACGACGGAAGCTGCGCTGGTGGTGACGGCGCCGGACGGCACGAGGTCCACGCCGGTCACGTCGACTGTGGATGGTGGGCAGACGTGGACGGCGCCGGTCGTCTACACGGCGGCCGGTGTGTGGACCCTGCGGTGGGTGGTGACCGGCACCGGTGCCTCGGTGGAGAACCAGTCGGTGGCGGTCGCGCCGGAGCCCGCGACGATGGCGGATGTCCGGTCGTACGCGACGACCACCCAGCTCGCGAATGTCCTGCACGCCGCGCCGCCGTTGGACTCGGTGAAGCTGCTGGAGCGGGCGACCGCCTTGTTGGACTCGGACTTCCTGAAGGCGGCGGTGTACGACGTTGACGCCGACGGCATGCCGACCGACGCGGTCGTCGCAGCAGCCTTCGCCGACGCGGTTTGCGCGCAGGTGGAGTTCTGGGGCGAGGTCGGGGAAGAGACCGACATCTCCGGCCCGCTCCAGGGCGTCAGCATCGGTTCGGTCCAGCTCCAGTTCGGTGCGGGCACCAACAGGACCAGCCCGGATTACTACGCGCCGAAGTTGGTCCGCGCGCTCAAGGGCATCCCCGCGGAGAAGTTGCGCTGGGTCGCCTACTCGGGCGGTGGGTGATGGTCCGCCGTATTCCCCGCCGGTACTTCATCCACAAGATCACGGTGGAGCCGTACCGGGGCGAGTCCAGCGTGGGCCAGACCTTCGGGCCGCCGGTCGAGGTGCGGTGCTTCCTGGACGAGCAGACCCGCGTGGTCCGGTCGCCAGGCGGCGAGCAGGTCACCTCCACCTCGACGGTCTTCGCGGACCTGGACGCGATCGCCCCGCCTCAGTCGCTGGCCACGCTGCCCGACGGCAGGAAGACCAAGGTCATCCAGTCCAAGCGGCGCGACGGCGCGGGCCTCGGTACCCCCAACCACCTGGAGATCCACCTCGAATAGGAGGCCCGTCGTGCCGCAGAGCTTTCGACTCGACTTCGACGGGGCTGCGGCTGAGCAGGCGCTGCGCGCGGCTGCCGCCCGCGGGCTCCTTCTCGGGGCCGAGCATGTCCTCGGGGTCAGCGATGACCGTGTGCCGCTGGACGAGGCCGCGCTCCAGCGGTCTGGCACGGCCAGCGTGGACGAGGCCGACCTGACCGCGATGGCCAGCTACGACACCCCGTACGCCGTCCCGCAGCACGAGCGCCTGGACTACCGGCACGCGCCCGGCCGCGAGGCGAAGTTCCTGGAGAACAGCGTCAACTCGGAGCGGCAGCAGGTGCGCGCGCTGATCGCGGCCGAGCTACGGCGGGCCCTGCGGTGACCGGCACCCACGACGCCGACCTGCTCCAGGGCGTCGCCGAACTGCTCGCTGCCGAGGGCGTCGGCGTGTACTCGCCGGACGCCCCGCTGTCTCCCAGCGCCACGGGCATCGTGCTTGGCCGGGTACCCGACGGCCCCGACCGGGTGCTCGGCCTGACCCCGTACCCGGTCGCGGACGACGACTCGACGGACTCGGTGACCGGAATCCAGGCGCGAATGCGCGCGGGCACGAACCCGCTCGACCTGGTCCGGCTGGCGGACAACGTCTTCACCGTCCTCGACCACCGCGAGAACTACCAGGTTCGCGGGGTGCAGGTGGAGATCTCCTGGCGGAACTCCCAGGCGTGGATCGGCCAGGACGCTCACGGCCGCATGGAGCAGGTCGCCAATTTCTACTTCCGGACGGTCAGGTCCGGGCCCTATCGACGCGATTGAGGAGGACCTGATGTCCACCCCCACCCCCACCGAGGAGACCGAGCTCGCCCGCGAATGGCGACTCGAAGTAAACATGGGCACGGACGAGGCGCCGGACTGGCAGCTCTGCCCCGGCGTCCGCGCCTTCAAGCCCTCCAGCGAGCCCAACCTGGAGGACTCCGGAGACTACGACAGCGGCGGCTGGGGCGGTAACGAGAAGACGGCCCAGTCCTGGGAGGTCGCCGTCACGATCCGCCGGAAGGCGAACAAGGCCGCCAAGAAGTACCACCCCGTCCACGAGGCGATCCGCCTGGCCCACTTCGCGTACGGCGCCGCGAACAAGGTCCACCTCCGGTACATGTCCCGAACCGGGATGCCGGAGGCGTACGAGGGCAAGGCCGTCCCCAACTGGCAGCCCGCCGGCGGCGAGCGCACGGCCCTGGGCGAGGTCGAGATCACGTTCACCGGCGACGGCCCGCTCACCCCGATCGACAACCCGCTCGCCGAGGACGAAGACGAAGAGGGCGGCGCCTGATGAGCGCCGACGACTTCGAGGCCCTCGACGCCTTCCTCGACGACTACCTGAAGCTGCCGGTCAAGGGGAAGGACGGCACGGTCCGGGTGTACCGGATCGAGGACCCATCGGCCGAGGACGGCCTCCGGATCGAGCGGCTGACGTCCCTGGCAGCCCGCCTCGCCGCCGGCGGAAAGCGGCCCGAGACCCCGCTCCTCGACGACCAGGAGGAGCACGACCTGTACCGCACGTGCCTGGGCGCGGCATACGAGCCGCTCCTGCGCGAGCTGTCCTGGTCGGCCTTCAAGCACGTCGCGCTCACCGTCATGTTCTGGGTCGTCTCCGACAAGGAGACCGCCAGCCAGTTCTGGCGGACGGGCCAGCAGCCGGGAAAAGCCCCGAATCGGGCGGCCCGGCGAGCGCAGGAGAAGCACGCTGGCTCGGCGTCGGCCGAGGCGAGTACGACGAAGCAACCGGCCTCTACGAGTGGTACGAGGGCGGGCTCCCGGCGTCGTCGCAGGCGCTGACCGGCCTGACCTGGGAACGCCTCCTCGGCCAGTGGCCGCTCATCGAGGCCGATCTCCACCAGGTCTACGGGATCGACGTGGAGTCCGGCGTCCTCCGGCGCCGGACGTGGCGCTGGTTCCAGGCCCGCGTCGGTGGCCTGCTCTCCACCGAGTCCCGGTTGCACCGCCACTTCCAGCCACCTCCGAAGACCCCCGTACTCCCCAGGAGGTGAGCCGTCATGGCGCTGACCGTCGGCGAGCTGAACGCCGTTTTGGCCGTCGACGATCGTGCGGTGGCCCCTGCCCTGCGCCGCGCGGAGCAGGCGATGCGGCAGGCCGGCCAGCGCATGGGGAGCGACGCCGGCCGGGCCGGGCAGCAGGCCGGGCAGCAGCTCGGCGAGGGCGTGGTCCAGGGGGCGGACGGGCAGTGGCGGGACCTGAGCGGCGGCCTGGTCGACGCTGTGACCGCAGCAACTTCCGACGCCGAGGCGGAGGCCCGCCGTGGGGGCCAGCAGACCGGGGAGCAGCTCGGCGATGGGCTGGTCCGCGGCGCGGACGGTCGACTCCGCGATGCCCGGGGCCGGTTCCACCGGGCGGGCCGGGACGCGGGTGATGCGGCTGGCGACGGTCTCGCTGAGGGGCTCAGCGAGGGCGCCGACGAGGGTGTTGACCAGGCTGGCGGGAAGCTGGAGAAGCTGAAGGGCATCGCGGGCGGGGCAGCGCTGGCGGCCGGTGCCGCCGCCGGCGCGCTGCTGATCGATGCCATCGGTCAGTCTCTGGAGCAGGGGAAAATCACAGCGCGCCTGGGCGCCCAGCTCGGCGCGACAGGCCCGGAGGCACAGCGGTACGGCAAGATCGCCGGGAAGATGTTCGCCGGCGCGATCACGGAGGACTTCCAGGGCGCTGCGGACGCGATTCGTGCGGTCGCTGCTGAGGGGCTGCTCCCGCCGGGTGCGACGAACGCTCAGATCAAGACCATCGCCACGCGCGCCTCCGACCTTGCGACGACGTTCGATATCGACTTGGCGATGGCCGCGCAGGCTGCCGGCAATGCGGTCAAGACGGGGCTCGCGAAGAACAGCACCGAGGCGTTCGACATGATCGCCAAGGGGATGGCTGGCCTCGGCCCTGCGGGCGAGGATCTGATCGAGACCGTCAACGAGTACGGCGTCCAGTTCGCGAAGAGCGGCCTGTCGGGGCGGACGGCTTTCGGTCTGATGCGGCAGTCGATCCAGGCCGGATGGAAGGACACCGACAAGGTCGCCGACGCCTTCAAGGAGCTGGAGCTCCGAGTGACCGGCGGCGGCAAGGCGCAGGTCGAGGCCCTCAAGTCGGTCGGTCTGTCCGCCGACGAGATGATCGAGGCCGTGTCCGCGGGTGGCAAGCGTGGCGAAGAAGCCATGGCCAAGATCGTCGACGCCATTGTGGAGTTGGGCCCGGAGTCGAACGACGCCAAGGTCGCCATTCAGGACCTGTTCGGCGGACCAGGCGAGGACCTGGGCGCCGCGTTCTTCAAGCTGAACCTGCACGAGGCCGCGAAGGAGATGGGCGACACGGCCGGTGCGGCCGACCAGCTCGGCGACTCTCTGCGAAACAACGCGGCGTCGAAGCTGGAGGCGTTCAAGCGGGGCCTCCAGCAGGGGCTGGTGGACGCGACCGGCGGCGCGATCATCAAGCTCGGGGAACTCAAGGGGTACTTGGGCGGCCTCTGGGATGAGGCCGGGAAGGGCGGCGAAAAAGGCGTCGACCGGGTGGTCAGCTTCTTCGAGATCCTCGGTAAGCGGCTCCTGGACAAGGCGCAGGACCTCGCGCCCAAGGCGATCGAAGCACTCTCTGGCCTGGGCCAGAAGGCCGCCGACTACATCATGGCCAACCCGATGCAGGTCCTGAAGATCGCCGCCATCGCGGGCGCGGTGATCATGGCCTTCTCCGCGCTGCCGGCTCTGATCGGCGCGGGCATCGGCGCCACCGTCGGCCTGATCATCGCGGGCTTCGTGACGCGGCTGATCGACGGCGCGCGGGAGAAACTGCCGGAGTGGGGCGAGGCGATCGGCGGCTGGTTCGGCGGCTTGTGGTCGACGTACATCTCGGGTCCGGTCGGCCGCACCTGGGATTCGTTCATGGGGACGGTGCGTGGCCTGCCGTCGCGCGCGGTGGGGGCGCTGGCGGCCCTGGGTGGGCTGCTCGCCGTGGCCGCGGCCACGCACTGGCAGCGCTTCCGGGACGCCGCCGGGCAGAAGGCCACGGCCTTCATCGGCTGGGTGCGGGGCCTGCCGGGACAGATCTCACGCGGCGTCGGCTCCCTGTCTTCGCTCCTCACCGGGAAGGGAAAGGCCGTCGTCCAGGGCCTGTGGTCCGGGATCAGCTCCATGGGCGGCTGGATCAAGTCGAAGATCATGGGCTGGGCCCGGTCCGTGATTCCCGCGCCCGTCGCGAAGGCCCTCGGCATCGGCAGCCCGTCGAAGGTGATGGCTCGGGCCGTTGGCCGCTGGATTCCCCGCGGCATCGTCGCCGGTATCGAGTCCACCGCCGGAGAGCTCGACCGGACGATGGCGGGCCTGGTGACCACCCCGACCGCGTCCGCGTCATATGCCAGCGCGGCCAGCTCGGCCGCGGGCGGCAGCGGCACCTACGGCGCGAGGCCACCCCAGACCGTCCGGCTCGTCGCTGGTGACGCTTTCGGAGACCTGGTGATCAGCACTATCCGTACGCACGTCGGCGGCAGCGGCGGCAGCGTCCAGTTCGTCCTTGGGAGGTGATCATGGCGTTCCCGGAGGAGCCGCTGGGCCTGCGCGCGGAGATGCTGATCGATGGGGTGTGGACCGACTTCACCAAGGACGTCTACACCCGGGCACCGATCACTCACCAGCGGGGCGTCCGCAACGAGGGCACGGTCGCTGATCCGGCGTCCGTGCCCTTGACCATCAACAACCGGTCGGGGAAGTACAGTCCGCGCAACCCGATGTCGCCGTACTACGGCAAGATCGGCCGGAACACGCGGGTCCGCCTCACCCTCCCCGGGGGCACCCCCCGCATGGTGCTGCCCCCCGGCAGCATCTCGCGCGCCAGCACCCCGGACACAGCGTCGATCAACGTCGCCAGCATCGACGTTCGCATCGAGGTCAACCTCACCAACTGGGATGCTGGCCAGACCGTAGAGCTCTGCGGGAAGTACAGCATCACGGGCCTCGGCCGCGCTTGGCTGATGTTGATCACCGACCAGCGGCGCCTCGCCTTCCGCCGCAGCATCGACGGCACCGGCAACGAGGAGTACGCGTCGACCCAGACGATTCCCTTCAACCCCGGGCGCATGGCCCTGCGGTCCACCTGGCACGGGCCCACCGGCATCTACACCCACTACATCGCGCCCTCCATCACCGGGCCCTGGACGCAGCTCGGCGCCCCCTCCTTCCCGGGGACGCCCGGCAGCCTGTTCCCCTCCACGGCGCCCCTGGAGATCGGCGACGTGGCCGCCCTCGGGTTCGCGTCGCCGCAGGGATCGGTCTACGCCGCCCAGCTCCGTAACGGCATCGACGGGCCGATCGCCGTCGACGTCGATTTCACCGCCCTGGAGGTCGGCGCGGCCAGCTTCACGGACCGCACCGGGCTGCCCTGGACGCTGGCTGGCGGGGCAACGATCAGCGACCGCGAGGTGCGCTTCCTGGGCGAGATCAGTGAGTGGCCGCAGCAGTGGGCGCCCTCCGGAGCGGACGCGTGGGTGCCCGTGCAGGCCGCCGGTATCCTCCGCCGCCTCGGCCGCGGCACCAAATCGCTCGACAGCGCACTACGGCGCCGCATCCCTTCGTACGAGCCCATGGCCTACTGGCCCATGGAGGAAGGCGAGAACGCGAGCAGGGCGTACTCGCCGATCGCCGGCGTCGACCCGCTGTCCATGGCTCAGGTGCAGTGGGCGGCCGACAGCAGCCTGCCCTCGTCGGGGCCACTGCCCACCATCCAGGTCCGGGACGGTGCCGGCTTCATGTCCGGCCTGGTCCGGAACGGGTCGTGGACGAGCCTGCCTGGCTGGTCGGTGCACTGGCTGTACCGGATGCCGCAGGTCCCGGCCAGCCGGAGGACGTTCATGATGATGCGGTCCACCGGCACCGTGCGGGACTGGTACGTCCAGTCCGGGCCCGATCACTCCCGCGTCCTCGGGATGGGCTACGACGAAAACACCATCGTGGACGTGCTGATCGGCACCAGCACCGATATCTACGGCGACTGGGTGAAGTGCAGCTTCAGCGTGGAGCAGGAGGGCGCCAACGTCCGCTGGCGGGTGGTCTGGTCCACCATCACCGGCGACGCGGGCGGGTACACCGACACGGTTCCGGGCGTCACCGGCCGGCCGACCGGGGTCAGCTCGCCTCCCGGCGGCTTCTCCGCGGACCTTAACGGGATGGCCATCGGACACATCGGGGTGTGGCCCGTGGCCAGCACCGGCGCCTACACCAACGCGATGAACGCCTGGTCCGGGGAGACTGCGGGCGCCCGGATGCTGCGCCTGGCCTCTGAGGAGGGCATCCCGGTCAAGGTCACAGGGGCGGGCAACACGGAGCCGGTCGGGTATCAGGGGCTGGCGCCGGTCCTCGACCTGGTGCGTACGGCGGCGACCGCGGACGGGGGCCTGCTGACCGAGGACCCGACCGCGCTGCGGCTGCTGTACCGGCCTCGGTCGACGCTGTACTCGCAGGCCCCGGCGCTGGTCCTGGACTACGCGGCGGGTCAGATCGCGGCGCCCTTGGACCCGGTCGACGACGACACGAACATCCGCAATGACATCACCGTCAGCCGCGACCAGGGTTCGTCAACGCGCGCCGTGCTCGCCTCCGGCCCGCTGTCGGTGCAGGACCCGCCGGACGGCGTCGGCGTCTACGACGACTCCCTCACCCTGTCGTTGGCCACCGACGAGCAGACCGTGCCGCTGGCCCACTGGGAGCTGCACTTGGGGACGTGGGACGAGCCCAGATACCCGGCGGTCACCGTCAACCTGCACCGGCATCCGGAGCTGATCCCGGCGGTGCTGGCGCTCCGTGAGGGCGATGTGATTCGGCTGGTGAACATGCCGAAGTGGCTGGCGCCGGACGACGTCGACCTCATGTATCTCGGGCTCAAGGAGACGCTGCTCCCTCGGAAGTGGACTGTCACGTTCGACTGTGTGCCGGCCGGGCCGTGGTGGGTGGGGATCGTCGGGCACGGCGGGCTGGGCCGCGTGGACACGGATGGCAGTCAGCTCGCGGGGGCCGTCAGTGCGACGGCATCGTCGCTGCCGGTGGCCGTGACGGCCGGTGCGCTGTGGCAGTTCGAGTCTCCGTTCGAGGTCCGGGTGGGCGGCGAGGTGATGCGGGTAACGGGCATCACCGGCGCCAGCCCGCAGACGTTCACCGTCGTCCGCTCGGTCAACGGCATCAAGAAGCCGCACTCGGCCGGGGCCCTGCTCCGGCTGGCCACCCCGTCCGTCGTCGCCCTGTAGGAGGCCCAGTGCCCCGGTACCCGATCATCCCGCCTGGGCGGGTTCTCACGTCCGAGACGCTGGCGTCGATGCTGCCGGACATCACGTGGAAGAGCTCCGACACCGACCGGACGACGGCCACCCTCGCGGACGATCCGGAGTTGACCACGCAGCTCGCGGGCAACGGCATCTTCCACGCCCGGTTCTACCTGCTGTTCGGCGCCACCAACACGGGCCGTTTCCGCACGGTGTGGAAGGTCCCGTCAGGTGCGAGCGGGCTCCGGTCCGCCCTCGGGCCCGATCAGGGCACGGTGCTGTCGTCCGGGTCGTCCGGCGGCCCCGGCCGGTGGGGGGCGCATGTTTTCTCCACGGCCTGTATCTACGGCGTCCGCGACGGCACGGGCCTGCTGGCGGTCGCCATCGAGGAGAGCATCCTCACCACCAGCGTCGCGGGCACCCTGGCCATCCAGTGGGCCCAGCAGACCACCAACGCCACCGCTACCCGCCTGGGTGCGGGCTCGTATCTGGAGGTCCGGCGCCTCGCCTGACCCGCTGCCCGCCCCGCACGACCCGAGCCACCAGGCCCGGGGCCCTTTTCATGCCTTGGAGGCACTCATGGCCGCAGAGATCCACCCCGCCACCGCGCAGATGCTGCGGAACTTCCGCTACGACCACCTGCCCGCCCACCTCCAGAAGGTGTCCCGGCCGTTCCACGACCTGGCCCACGAACTCGCCGAGACCCTGACCGGGCCCGAGGCCACCAAGGCACTCGACGACCTCTGGAAGTCGAAGAACTGGGCGGTCGTCGCCGCCTCCAACACCGCGGGGGAGGTGGGCTGATGGCTGCCCCGCTCACCGCCGACCAACTGGTCAAGGCCCTGACGGCGGAGGGCCTGACCGTGCACGAGGTGCGCTCCTGGCGCACCCACAACCGGAACTCGAAGGGTGCCTGGGGCCCGCTGAACGGCGTCATGCTGCACCACACCGCCTCCGCCGTCGGCGAGGCCGTGTCGGTCACGGTGGCCCGCTGCTACGACGGTCGCAGCGACCTGGCCGGGCCCCTGTGCCACGGCGTCATCGACCGGCGGGGCGAGGTCTGGCTCGTCGGCAACGGCCGAGCCAACCACGCCGGCGGCGGCGACGGGGCGGTGCTGAACGAGGTCATCGCCGAGAGCTACGGCACCAAGCCACCGGCCACGCGCCAGCACGAAGGCAGCACGGGCGCCGTCGACGGCAACGCCCGCTTCTACGGCTTCGAGTGCATCAACGCCGGTGATGGCAGCGATCCGTGGCCGGATGCCCAGGTGCAGGCCATGGCGAAGGCCGCAACCGCGATCTGCCGCGCACACGGGTGGACGGAAAAGTCGACGATCGGGCACCTGGAGTGGTCCGACTGGAAGCCGGACCCGCGAGGCGCGGCGGTCGCCATGCCGACACTGCGCGGCTACATCGCCGCGGCTCTCGGGAAGAAGCCCGGCGAGTGGCGGCTGAAGGCGCCCGCGCCGGCCCCGGCGCCGTCGAGTCCTACCGCGTCCGAGCTGCTGGCCGTCGTCGAGAAGACGCACAAGACCCTCGGCGATCAGATCGCCGCCCTCCGCAAGAAGATCGGAGCCTGACCATGCTCACCAAGGCTTTCTGGACGGCGACCGCCGAGAGGTCGGTGCGCACCTTCGCGCAGGTCCTCGTCGGGTCCCTCGGTCTGGACACCCTCGGGGTCATCAACGCGGCCTGGGGCGAGGGCCTGGCGCTCGGCGCGGGCGCGGCGGTGCTCTCGGTGCTGACCGCGGTGGCGACCTCGGGCGGGGCGGAGGGGCCGGGTCTCACTGAGACGGTGCGGCGGCGGTGACGCCCGACCCGGGGGTGCATATCCCGATCGCGGAGATGTATCAGGAGCTGCGGGCCGTGAGCGGCGCCGTGACCCGGGTGGAGACGAAGCTCGATGGGATCGGCCAGGGCGTCACGACTCTCGGCACGGCGGTAGCCGACCACGAGACCCGGCTGCGCACCCTGGAACGGGGCCGGTGGCCCTTGCCCACCATCGGCGCCCTCGCCGGTGTGGCCGGCGCCGTAACGGGAGCCCTCGCCCTCGTAGCCCGATGATCACTGCCCCGCCCATCCCCCGGTGTGGGGGATGGGCGGGGCCGTTTCGTCGTTCCTGGGGTCAGTCGTTCAGCTCGATGCGGAAGTCGACGATGGTGCTGTCGCCGCGGCGCACGATTGGGTGGGCAACCTCGACGACGCGGCCGGTGTCGGCGAGGTGCCTGCGGGTGTACCGCAGGACCGGCACGCTGGAGCCGATGCGGAGCGTCGTGGCCTCGTGCTCGGTCGGCATCGCCACGGTGAACGACTCGGTGATCGCGGTGACGCGGATGCCCAGTGTGGCGAGCTGCGCACGAGTGCCACCCGGCCACGGCTCGTTGATGGGGTCGGCGACGGGCGTGCCAGCTACGTCCGACCAGCGCACATAGCTGGTCGACATCTGTGTCGGCTGGCCGTTGTCGTAGAAGACGAAGTGACGGGCCAGGAGCCGCTCGCCCACTGCGCACTCGAACAGCGCGGCCAGCTCGCTGTCGGCCTGGACCCGCTCGAACCGCTTGTCCAACCTGTACTCGGACCAACGGATGCCCTGATCCCGGGTGTATGGCGTGGACCTGGTGCCGGGCGTGGACCGGTAGCGGTCGGCGGCCATGCGGTGGATCGGCGGACGCGGCCGAACTCGGGTGCCGGCGCGGGCGCGCGTCTCGATCAGGCCCTCGTTGGCGAGCAGCCGGAGCGCGCTGCGGATGGTGGTCTCGGAGACGCCGCCATACTCGGTGCACAGAGCGGGGAGCGTAGGGATCTGGTCGCCGGGTCCCCATTCGCCGGAGGAGATACGGCGCCGCAGGTCGGCGGCGATCCGCAGGTACTCGGGCTGTGCCACCGCTGCACCCCCACGTCATGTGATCACGTCAATCTGAGTACACATACTCTCCCGTCCCCCTTGACCTGCGCCAATCCGGGCGACATTCTGAGTACAGATAGTTGCTATCCGTACTCAGATAGTGTTGCCTCCGGGGGGTCATCCATGCCCGAGTCGGGACGTTCGTGGCAGAAGGAATTCAAGGCCGAGCCCATCGAGGCAGCCCACGTCCGGCTCTGGACGGTCGGCCGCGTGCGACACCCCGACGCCCCCCTGCTGGCGCACGAGTTGTACATCGCCGTCCTCGGCTCCGGCGCCTCCGCCATCGAGATGACACTGTCGACCGCCGGGCCCCGGATTCGTGTCACCGCCCTGGGCCCCGACCCGCTGCCGCTGATCCACAGCCACGGCCCGGGGTGGACCCTCATCCGCGGCCTGGCCACCCGAGCCGGGCTCACAACCGACGAGTGCGGCCTGTGGGCACAACTGGGGGCGAGCAGATGACGTGGCCACAGCTACCGCCCGCTGCCGAGTTGAGCTACGCGCAGTACGCCGGCTGGGCCTGCTGCTGGTGCGGCGTCTCCCTGCTGCTGGGCGGCGGTAGGGCCGTCGGCCGCTCGGAGGGCCGGGCAGGCGCCCATGACCTCAGCGTCCAGGTGTATGCGTGCCCGCCGTGCGAAGCGGCGGGCCCCGTGAACTCCCGCCCCCCCGGCCGCGACAGGCCGGGACCGGGGCGGGCTGCAAGGCACCACTAGCTCTCACCCAAGGAGTGAGTATGTCTGCACCTGCCATGGAAGCCGTCTCGGCGAGGACGCTCGTCGACGAGGACTTCTTCACGCGGCTCAGCCTTCGCGTGGCCAAGAGTCACGGCCTGGACAAGGCGCGCGCCGAGGCCATCACGGACCAGGCCCTCGCGTACCTGGCGACGAGCGCGCAGAAGCCGGCCGACGCGCCGACGCTCTACATGAGCGCGGCCGTCGACCCGGCCTGGCACACCTTCATGGAGTTCACCGCCGCCTACGACGAGTTCTTCCGGCGGCCGGGCTGGCACAAGGTCCACCACGCCCCGTGCGACGGGTTCGGCGGGGCGACGTACCCCGCGCCCGAGAAGGCGCTCCCGCCGACGGTCGAGGCGATCCTCGCCGCCGGCTACACGGTGATCCCGGGGCTGTGGACGGCCATGGTCGACTGCGGCGACACCTGCGGCGACGACGGGGGACAGCCCGACCCGCTGCCCTGTGGCGACCACGGCTGACCTGGACAAGATCCGAGGTGATGTCGGCCCCCGCCCCTACAGTGGCGGGGGCCGACGCAGGGAGAGAGGAAGAGGGATGGCGAAAGGGTTGTCAGGGAGGGGCCGGGTGACGGTCTTCTCCATGCTCCACGACTGGCCAGGCCACTACTGCGTCCTCGCCTACACGGCCGCCGGCCACTTCGGCGACACCGCCGTCCTCGGCGTCATCCCCATCGAGGGCCTCGCCTTCGAGCCGGGGGACCTCTTCGCGATGGCTGGGCGTCACCAGCCGACCAGCCTGTACGGGCAGCCGCCGGAGCACGCCCGCGCGGCCTGGCTGGCCTGCACCGGTTTCTCCGCGCGGCTGACGCCGAAGCCGGACACGCTGGACATCACCGACGCCGTCTGGTCCCTGGACATGCGACAGCAGGTGACGATGGCCAAGTCCATGTACGGACACGATCACGTTGCCGCAGGACGCCTCCGGCTGGAGGACCCCGAGCTGATGGAAAAGGCGCGAGCTGTATTCCACGGCCACCTGGTGGGAGCGTAACGGCACAGATGGCCCCGCTCGTCCGATCCCCCCGTGGCGGATGAACGGGGCCTCTTAGTCGCGGACGAGATCGGCGAGGGGCATGCCGACAACGTCGGCCAGGAGCAGCAGATCGTCAAGGTTCGGCACCCGCTCGCCGTACTCCCAGCGGTGGATTGTCCGGTGGTCGCGGCCGATGCGGAGCCCCAGCTCCATCTGCGTCAGGTTCGCAGCGAGCCGAGCGGCTTGGACGCGGGCTCCGATCTCCCGGCGGCGGGCTGGCACCCAGTCGGGGAGGGGGTCGAGGGGCACCCCGCCCACGTTTCAATGATCTTCGTCCGGTGTCTTTGCCCAGCCAGGCAAATTTTTTGATCTTGTACAGTTCGAAGCTGCCGCGTCAGCCTGCTCTGCGGGGTGGCGCGGCTCCGGGGTCGGCGAGATATGCGTCCGCTGCCCCGATGAGTGCTCGCCCGTGGGGCTGAGCACGACCGCCCCGTCCTCCACGCTGGAGGGCGGGGCGGTTTACTGTGTCGAGGCGTCCCCCGCCGACGAAGACGACGGGGGACACCCTTCCGGCGAGGGACCTCCCGAGTACCCCCACCGGGCTTGCCATGGGGCTATGCGTCAGGCGTCCGGAGCCGTCACGTCCGCCTCCCCACGCGCACTGTACCTACAGCACTGTCCGATCTACAGCCTGTAGCGAAGGCGTCCACCAAACCTTCAACCGGTGGTCGCCGGTTGAAGTTACGGACTAGTACCGGACTCTCAAGATCGACAAATGTAGATGGCCGGTAGATCCAAGAGATCTACCGGCCATCTGACCTGGCGTTACGCCTTGTGGGGCTAACAGGATTTGAACCTGTGGCCTCATCCTTATCAGGGATGCGCTCTAACCAACTGAGCTATAGCCCCGCCGCGCTCTGCGGGGGCGTCCCGCGCGCTGACTCCTGAAGGTTAGCGCACGAGGTGGGCACTGCCAAAATCGGTTGTCGCGGCCTTGTCCGCCGAGGTCACTCGTCCTCGGCGAGGGTCAGCTCGACGCCGCCGACGAAGCCGGCGGAGAGGTTGTAGATGAACGCGCCGAGCGTCGCCAGCGCCGTAGCGAGGACGACGTCGATGACCGCGATGATCGTCGTGAAGAGCAGCACATTGGGCAGCGAGAGGAACGACTGCAGGTCGAAGCCGTTGGACTCGTTGGAACCCGTGGCCTCGGAGATGGTGCCGCCGACCGTCGAGAAGACGCCCATGGCGTCCATGACCATCCACAGCACCGCGGAGGCCACGATCGTGCAGACGCCGAGCGCGATGGAGAGCAGGAAGCTGACCTTCATCACCGACCACGGGTCGGCCTTGGCGACGCGCAGCCGGGCCTTGCGGACGCGGGGCGTGGTGCGGGCCCCGGTGCGCGGCCGGCGCACGCCGGCGGCCGTACCGCCGTCGCCCTGGGTCGGGTAGGCCTGCGGCGGGTGGTACGGGCCGCCGCTCGGCTGCGGCTGCCGTTCCCCCGGCAGCGGCGAGGCCGCCTGCTGGGGCTGCGGGCCTCGGGTGTCCGTCACAGTTCCCCCCTGGGGTCCGTGTGGGTCAGACGCGTGGGTGCCGCTCGCGCCGTCGTCGATCCTGCGCAGTTGAGTCGTGTGCGAATCCGTCGCACGCGCGGCGAAGCCACGGCCGCCGCCGTTGGTCTCCGTACCCGTGGGGGTACCGGCCGATCCGGCGCCCGTGGCTCCGCTCACGATGACTCTCTCCTCGTGCTACTCGGCCGAGGGCGCCTCGCCCTCGTCCGTGCCGGTGGTCGTGGCGACACCCTCGGCGGTCTCGTCGACGGCCACATCGCCGTCGACCTCCTCCGCCTCGCGTCCCGCCTCGGCGTTGCGTGCGATGCCCACGACGGCATCGCGCTTGCCCAGATTGATCAGTTGGACGCCCATGGTGTCACGGCCCGTCTCCCTGACCCCGCTGACTCGCGTGCGAATCACACCGCCCGAGAGTGTGATGGCGAGGATCTCGTCATGCTCCTCGACCACCAGCGCGCCCACGAGCGATCCGCGGTCCTCGACGATCTTGGCAGCCTTGATGCCGAGACCGCCACGCCCCTGGACGCGGTACTCGTCGACGGAGGTCCGCTTCGCGTACCCGCCGTCGGTGGCAGTGAACACGAACGTACCGGCTCGAACAACATTCATCGAGAGCAGCTCGTCCCCTTCACGGAAACTCATGCCCTTGACGCCCGAGGTGGCACGGCCCATGGGCCGCAGGGTGTCGTCCGTGGCGGTGAACCTGATCGACTGAGCCTTTCTGCTGATCAGCAGGAGGTCGTCGTCGGGCGAGACGAGTTCGGCTCCGATCAGTTCGTCATCGGAACCGTCCTCCTGCTCCCGCAGGTTGATCGCGATCACACCACCGGAACGCGGTGAATCGTAGTCCTTCAGCGACGTCTTCTTCACCAGCCCCGCCTTGGTGGCCAGAACCAGATAGGGCGCCGCCTCGTAGTCGCGGATCGCGAGGATCTCGGCGATGGACTCGTCCGGCTGGAAGGCCAGCAGGTTCGCCACGTGCTGACCGCGCGCGTCCCGGCCGGCGTCGGGCAGCTCGTACGCCTTGGCCCGGTAGACGCGGCCCTTGTTGGTGAAGAAGAGCAGCCAGTGGTGGGTGGTGGACACGAAGAAGTGGTTGACGATGTCGTCTTCCTTGAGCTTCGTGCCGCGCACGCCCTTGCCGCCGCGCTTCTGCGCCCGGTAGTCGTCGGTCTTGGTGCGCTTGATGTAGCCGCCGCGCGTGACCGTGACGACGATGTCCTCCTCGGCGATCAGGTCCTCGATGGACATGTCGCCCTCATAGGGGATCAGCTTCGTCTTGCGGTCGTCGCCGTACTTCTCGACGATCGCGGTCAGCTCGGCGCTGACGATGCCGCGCTGGCGGACCGGCGAGGCGAGGATCTCGTTGTACTCCCTGATCTTGGCCTGAAGTTCGTCGTGCTCCTGGACGATCTTCTGGCGCTCCAGCGCGGCCAGTCGGCGGAGCTGCATCTCCAGGATCGCGTTGGCCTGGATCTCGTCGATCGTCAGGAGGTCCATCAGGCCCGCGCGGGCGATCTCCACGGTGTCACTGCCCCGGATGAGCGCGATGACCTCGTCGATGGCGTCCAGGGCCTTCAGGAGGCCGCGCAGGATGTGCGCGCGCTCCTCGGCCTTGCGCAGCCGGAAGCGCGTACGGCGGACGATGACCTCGATCTGGTGGTTCACCCAGTGCCGGATGAACGCGTCCAGGGAGAGGGTGCGCGGGACCCCGTCGACCAGCGCCAGCATGTTCGCGCCGAAGTTGGTCTGGAGGTCGGTGTGCTTGTAGAGGTTGTTGAGGACGACCTTGGCGACCGCGTCCCGCTTGAGGACGATCACCAGGCGCTGTCCGGTGCGCGAGGAGGTCTCGTCGCGGACGTCCGCGATGCCGCCGATCTTGCCGTCCTTGACCAGGTCGGCGATCTTCTGCGCGAGGTTGTCCGGGTTGACCTGGTAGGGCAGCTCCGTGACCACCAGGCACTGGCGGTTCTGGATCTCCTCGACCTCGACGACCGCGCGCATGGTGACCGAGCCGCGACCGGTGCGGTACGCCTCGTCGATGCCCTTGCGGCCGACCACCAGGGCGCCGGTCGGGAAGTCGGGGCCCTTGATGCGCTCGATGAGCGCGTCGAGCAGCTCCTCCTGGGTCGCCTCGTAGTTGTCCAGGTACCACTGCGCGCCGGCGGCCACCTCGCGGAGGTTGTGCGGCGGGATGTTGGTCGCCATGCCGACCGCGATGCCGGCCGAGCCGTTGATCAGCAGGTTGGGGAAGCGGGCCGGCAGGACGGTCGGCTCCTGGGAGCGGCCGTCGTAGTTGTCCGTGAAGTCGACGGTCTCCTCGTCGATGTCACGGACCATCTCCATGGACAGCGGCGCCATCTTGCACTCGGTGTACCGCATGGCCGCCGCCGGGTCGTTGCCCGGCGAGCCGAAGTTGCCGTTGGAGTCCACCAGCGGCATCCGCATCGACCACGACTGCGCGAGGCGCACCAGCGCGTCGTAGATGGAGCTGTCGCCGTGCGGGTGGTAGTTGCCCATGACGTCGCCGACGACGCGGGCGCACTTGTAGAAGCCGCGCTCGGGGCGGTAGCCGCCGTCGTACATGGCGTACAGCACACGGCGGTGGACGGGCTTGAGGCCGTCACGGACGTCGGGCAGCGCACGCGAGACGATGACGGACATCGCGTAGTCGAGGTACGAGCGCTGCATCTCCGTCTCGAGCCCGACGGGCTCGACACGCATCGCCAGGGCGTCGCCCTCGGGCGTCGTCACAGGAGTGTTCTCGTCGGTCATTGCTGGTGAAGGTCCTTCCTGGTGCGGTCAGCCGTGACCGACTCAGATGTCGAGGAAGCGGACGTCCTTGGCGTTGCGCTGGATGAACTGGCGCCGGGCCTCGACGTCCTCGCCCATCAGCACCGAGAACAGGTCGTCGGCCTGGGCGGCGTCGTCCAGCGTGACCTGGCCGAGGACGCGGTGCTCCTGGTCCATCGTGGTGACGCGCAGTTCCTCGGCGTTCATCTCGCCGAGGCCCTTGAAGCGCTGGACGGAGTCCTCGCGGACGCGCTTGCCGGCCTGGCGGCCCATCTCGATCAGCGCGTCGCGCTCGCGGTCGGAGTACGCGTACTCGAAGTCGTCCCGGCCCCACTTGATCTTGTACAGCGGGGGACGGGAGAGGTACACGTGCCCGGCCTCGACCAGCGGCCGCATGAAGCGGAACAGGAAGGTCAGCAGCAGGGTGTTGATGTGCTGGCCGTCGACGTCGGCGTCCGCCATCAGGATGATCTTGTGATAGCGGAGCTTCTCGATGTCGAAGTCCTCGTGCACACCGGTGCCGAACGCGGAGATCATCGCCTGGATCTCCTGGTTCTGCAGGATCCGGTCGATGCGGGCCTTCTCCACGTTGAGGATCTTGCCGCGGATCGGGAGGATCGCCTGGTACTGCGGATTGCGGCCGGACTTGGCCGAGCCGCCGGCGGAGTCGCCCTCGACGATGAAGATCTCGCACTTGGTCGGGTCGTTCGACTGGCAGTCGGAGAGCTTGCCCGGCAGGGAGGCCGACTCCAGCAGGCCCTTGCGACGGGTCAGGTCGCGCGCCTTGCGGGCCGCCACGCGCGCGGTGGCCGCCTGGATGCCCTTGCGGACGATGTCCGCGGCCTCGTTGGGGTTGCGGTCGAGCCAGTCGGTGAGGTGCTCGTAGACCACCTTCTGGACGAAGGTCTTCGCCTCGGTGTTGCCCAGCTTGGTCTTGGTCTGGCCCTCGAACTGCGGCTCGCCCAGCTTGACCGAGATGATCGCGGTCAGGCCCTCGCGGATGTCGTCGCCGGTGAGATTGTCCTCCTTCTCACGCAGCAGCTTCTTCTCGCGCGCGTACTTGTTGACGAGGTTGGTCAGCGCCGAGCGGAAGCCCTCCTCGTGCGTACCGCCCTCGTGGGTGTGGATGGTGTTGGCGAAGGAGTACACGCCCTCGCTGTACCCGCTGTTCCACTGCATCGCGACCTCGATGGACAGGAGACGCTCCTTGTCCTCGGCCTCGATGTCGATCACCGACGGGTGCACCAGCTCGCCCTTGCGGGAGTTCAGGTACTTCACGAAGTCGACGATGCCGCCCTCGTAGTGGTACGTGACGGACTTCACTTCCTCCGTCACGTCCGCGCCGGCCTCGTCGGCGCCGGCGACGGCCTTCGCCGACTCGCGCTCGTCGGTCAGCTTGATCGTCAGGCCCTTGTTGAGGAACGCCATCTCCTGGAAACGCCGGGCCAGCGTCTCGAAGGAGTACTCCGTGGTCTCGAAGATGTCCGGATCGGCCCAGAAGGTGACCGTCGTGCCGGAGTCCTCGACCGCCTCGTGCTTGGCGAGCGGCGCCGTCGGGACGCCCATCTTGTACTCCTGCGTCCAGCGGAAGCCGTCGCGCTTGATGTCGACGGTCACCTTGCTGGACAGGGCGTTCACCACGGAGACGCCGACGCCGTGCAGACCGCCGGAGACCGCGTAACCGCCGCCGCCGAACTTGCCGCCCGCGTGCAGCACCGTCAGGACGACCTCGACGGCCGGCTTCTTCTCGACCGGGTGGATGTCCACCGGGATGCCACGCCCGTTGTCGATGACGCGGACGCCGCCGTCGGCCAGGATGCGGACGTCGATCGTGTCGGCGTGTCCGGCGAGCGCCTCGTCGACCGAGTTGTCGACGACTTCCTGCACCAGGTGATGCAGGCCGCGCTCACCTGTCGAGCCGATGTACATACCGGGTCGCTTGCGGACCGCGTCCAGGCCCTCGAGGACGGTGATGGCACTGGCGTCGTACGAGGTGGGACCCTCGTTGTTCGAGGTGCTCACCGCTTCGTGCACGCCGGTGTCGATGGACGGGTTGTTCTCGTTGGGGTTGCCGGAATCGGCCACGAAGCGCCCTTTCTGGCACAGCACGAGCCAGGCTCGTCGGCAGGTTGCCGGAGCGGCTGCGGCATGTTGCGTTGGTAAGCCTTGATCAGCGTTGCTCAGCTAGTCCCGGACGGTCCCCACGTTCGGGGCGGGATTCTCATCCATTCTACCGGTAGCACTGACACTGATGGGTGTTTGCCGGTACCTGAGTACGCATGTGCCGCCCTGAACCGGCCTTGTCCGACTCCCGATATGCGGATGGGGGCCTCAAGCGGCCCACGAGGGCACTCAGCGCTTCCGGGCGTCAACCCGTTGCTACGGGGGAGCCGGGTGGGGAGGAGCCCTCGATTCCGCCGAGGTGACCGGGTGCGCACAGGTCGTCCCGCGCCCCTCCGGGCGCCGGTGAATGTGATACGGATCACCGCTGCGACCAGCGGTGAAGGGGTCAGCCGTAGGTGTCGCCGGGGCCCTTGCTCCCGGGGGCGCGCAAGGGTCCGTACCGGCGCGCGGAGCCGCCCGCGCCTCCAGGACCGTGCACCTTGATCAGCCGGACCGACCCGTGCCCGAGATCCTCGTTGATCCGCGCGACGAGCGTCGGGGCGAGCAGCCGCAGGTTGGTCGCCCAGGCCGTGGAGTCGCAGCGCACGCTCAGCACGCGCTCGTCCTCGTCGTAGCGCTCCGGGACGCAGTGCTTGGCGACGTCCTCACCGACGATCTGCGGCCAGCGGCCCATCACCCCGCCGACCGCGGCCGGCGCCTCCCAGCCCCGCTCGGTGATCAGCCGGTTGATCGCCGAACCGAGCGCCATGGGGTCGCGTCCGTCGGCGCGCGCGCCGGAGCGCAGGCCGGCGCCGCGGCGCACCTGCTTGCGCTGCTGCGCCGCGTCTCCCCGCGCACGGGCCGCCTCGCGCGCCGCCCGCAGCGCCACGCGCGCCAGATCCACGCCGGAGGGCTCGGGCGCCTTCCCCGGGAGGCCGCCGGGGCCCTTCCCGGCGGCGGGGTCGACTGTCGGCTCGCCCGGGTTCACGCGCGCTCCACCGTCCCCTCCGCCACCGCGAACCGGGTCCCGGCCAGGACGTGCGGGACGTCGTCGCCGACGGCCGCGGTCACCAGCACCTGTTCGCCGGGGGCGACCAGCTCGGCCAGCCGCTCCCTTCGCCGGACGTCCAGTTCGGCGAAGACGTCGTCCAGCACCAGCACCGGCTCGTTCCCCTCGGCCCGCAGCAGGTCGTAGGAGGCCAGCCGCAGCGCGAGCGCGTAGGACCAGGACTCGCCGTGGGAGGCGTAGCCCTTGGCGGGCATGCCGCCGAGCTTGAGCAGCAGGTCGTCCCGGTGGGGTCCGACCAGGGTGACACCGCGCTCGATCTCCTGCTTGCGGACCTCGGCGAGCGCCGCCCTGACCTGCTCGAACAGGTCCTCGCGGCTGTGCGCCTCGCCGGGCGCGGAGGCCCGGTACTCCAGGACGACGGGTCCGCCGCCGGGGGCCAGTTGCTCGTACGCCTTGTCGGCCAGCGGCTGCACGGCGGCAATCAGGTCCAGGCGCTGGGCGAGCAGTTCGGCGCCGGCCCGCGCGAGGTGCTGGTCCCAGACGTCGAGCGTGGAGAGGTCGAGGGTGCGGCCACCGTGGCGGCGGGCGAGCGCGGCCGATTTCAGCAGGGTGTTGCGCTGCTTGAGGACGCGGTCGTAGTCGGAGCGGACGGCGGCCATGCGCGGGGAGCGCGCGGTGATCAGCTCGTCGAGGAAGCGGCGCCGCTCGCCGGGGTCACCCTTGATCAGCGCGAGGTCCTCGGGCGCGAAGAGCACGGTGCGCACGATGCCCAGCACGTCACGTGGTCTGACCTGGGAGGACCGGTTGACGCGGGCGCGGTTGGCACGGCCCGGGTTCAGCTCCAGCTCGATGAGCTGCTGCCGCTCGCCCTGGCGGACCTGCGCCCGGATGATCGCCCGGTCGGCGCCCACGCGGACCAGGGGGGCGTCGGAGGAGACCCGGTGGCTGCCGAGGGTCGCCAGGTAGCCGACCGCCTCGACCAGGTTGGTCTTGCCCTGGCCGTTGGGGCCGACGAAGGCCGTCACGCCCGGGTCCAGCGGGACCTCGACCCGGGCGTAGGAGCGGAAGTCGGCCAGCGACAGATGCGTGACGTGCATGGTCGTTCGCCGACCTCCGTTCCTTCGGGAGTTGCCCTACTTCTTTTCCACCGCGTGGCCGCCGAACTGGTTGCGCAGCGCGGCGATCATCTTCATCTGCGGCGAGTCGTCCTGCCGGGAGGCGAAACGCGCGAAGAGCGACGCGGTGATCGCCGGCAGCGGCACCGCGTGGTCGATCGCCGCCTCCACCGTCCAGCGTCCCTCACCGGAGTCCTGCGCGTAGCCCCGCAGCGCGTCCAGGTGCTCGTCCTCGTCGAGGGCGTCGACCGCCAGGTCCAGCAGCCAGGACCGGATGACAGTCCCCTCCTGCCAGGAACGGAAGACCTCGCGGACGTTCTCCACGGAGTCGACCTTCTCCAGCAGCTCCCAGCCCTCGGCGTACGCCTGCATCATCGCGTACTCGATGCCGTTGTGGACCATCTTGGCGAAGTGGCCCGCGCCCACCTTGCCCGCGTGCACCGCGCCGAGGTCGCCCTCCGGCTTGAGCGCGTCGAAGACCGGCTGCACGGTGGCGATGTGCTCCGGGTCGCCGCCGTACATGAGCGCGTAGCCGTTCTCCAGGCCCCACACGCCGCCGGAGACGCCGCAGTCGACGAAGCCGATGCCCTTGGCGGCCAGTTGCTCCGCGTGCCGCTCGTCGTCCGTCCAGCGGGAGTTGCCGCCGTCCACGACGATGTCGCCGGGCTCCAGCAGCTCGGCGAGGTGGTCGATGGTGGCCTGGGTGGCCTCGCCGGCCGGGACCATCACCCAGACCACGCGCGGACCCGTGAGCTTGCCCACGAGGTCTTCCAGGCTGTGGACGTCGGCGAGGTCCGGGTTGCGGTCGTATCCGACGACGGTGTGGCCGGCGCGGCGGACCCGCTCGCGCATGTTGCCGCCCATCTTGCCGAGGCCGACGAGACCGAGCTCCATCAGTTGCGTTCCTTAGGTGTGCGAGGTGGCGTGACGGCACGTCCGAACGTGTCGGATGCGTGCCGCGGCACGTTCGTATCCGCGTACGAGCCTAAACCCGGACGCTCATGCACACCTGTGGGCACATGCGCTCATACGTACGCTCTCACCTGCGACATCGTCTCGCGGAGCGCCGGTCGTCCACGGACCGCGGAGGCCCTGTGGACGACCGGGACGCCACCCGGCGGCGACGGCGGCCGGGTCAGCCGCTCAGCCGCACCGGCATGATCAGGTACTTGTACGCCTCGTCCGCCTCGGCGTCGACCGCGGGCCGCCCGCTGAGCAGCGCCGGCTTGGTGGACGTGGTGAAGGAGAGCTGGGCCACCGGCGAGTCGATGGCGCTCAGCCCGTCCAGCAGGAAGGTCGGGTTGAAGGCGATCGAGATGTCGTCGCCCTCCAACTGGGCGTCGACCCTTTCCACAGCCTGTGCGTCGTCGCTGGAGCCGGCCTCCAGGATGAGCACGCCCTGCTCGAAGCTGAGCCGCACCGGCGTGTTGCGCTCGGCGACCAGGGCGACGCGCTTGACGGCCTCCACGAAGGGGGCGGTCTCGATGACGGCGACGCTGTTGAACTCGGTCGGGAAGAGCGTCTTGTACTTCGGGAGGTCGCCCTCCAGCAGACGCGTGGTGGTGCGCCGGCCGGCGCCCTCGAAGCCGATCAGGCCCTCGCCGGCGCCCGAGCCGGACAGCGCCAGGATGACCTGGTCGCCGCTGGTCAGCGCCTTGGCGGTGTCCAGGAGCGTCTTGGCGGGCACCAGGGCGACCGCGGAGGCGTCCGGGTTCTCCGGCTTCCACAGGAACTCGCGGACCGCGAAGCGGTAGCGGTCGGTGGAGGCCAGCGTCACCGTGTCGCCCTCGATCTCGATGCGCACACCGGTCAGGACGGGCAGCGTGTCGTCGCGGCCGGCGGCGATGGCGACCTGCTGCACGGCGGAGGAGAAGACCTCGCCGGGGACGGTGCCCGTCGCGTTCGGCATCTGGGGCAGCGCCGGGTACTCCTCCACGGGCAGGGTGTGGAGAGTGAACCGCGAGGAGCCGCAGACCACCGTCGCCCGTACACCGTCTGTGGAGATCTCCACCGGCCGGTTGGGCAGGGCGCGGGAGATGTCGGCGAGCAGCCGGCCGGAGACCAGGACGGTGCCCTCCTCCTCGACCTCCGCCTCCACCGAGACCCGCGCGGAGACCTCGTAGTCGAAGCTGGACAGGCTGAGCTGCCCCTCCTCGGCCTTCAGCAACAGGCCGGCGAGGACCGGCGCCGGCGGACGGGCCGGGAGGCTGCGTGCCGCCCAGGCCACTGCCTCCGCGAGTACGTCGCGTTCCACCCGGATCTTCACCGTAAGCCGCCTCCTGCTGTTGCCGGCGCTTCTCGCCCTGCTTCGCCTTCGTCGTCTGACCCGGTGTCGCCGGCCCTCCCTGGGGGCAGGACACCGGGAACCAGTCTGACGCACCGCACTGACAGTAGGTGCCGTCCGGGGTCAAGTCATGACGAGGGGCGGTCGGGCCTCAAGGGGCGAGTTGTGCACAGGTCCCGCTTCGAAACGGATTCCGCTCTCTTACAGGTCGGGAGTAGTAGTAGGGCCTGTGGATACCGTGGATAACCTCGTTTGCCCAGGTCAGAGCAGGAATTTTGTCCACTGACCCTGTGGGCGGAGCCGGTGGACAACCAGGGCTCTCTGTGGAGAACGGAAAGTTCTGCACACGCCGTGCACAGGAAGGGGCGACTTCTCCCCAGGTGCGTCCCCAGGTTTACCCACCTTTCCCACAGCCCAACCCGGCATCCTCGTGTGACGCCTTTCACTCGTCGCGGTGAGATGCCGCGTCGCGTTGCCGAACAGTGGACAGAGGTGTGGAGAAGCGGGCGATCGCTGGGGACAACCGGCCTCAGCCTGTGGGTCACCGGTGGACAACGCGATCAGCGCCCTGGGGATGGATTCGCTGTCCACAGCCTGTGGATATCTTTTGTCCACCAATCCACAGGGAGGTGACCTGCCCTGATGATCCCTCACCTGCCCAGGCTGTGGACAAGATCGGGACAACTTCGCGGTCCCCAAGGTGTGGACGGAAAAAAGTCGCCGAATCTGTGGACGGAGACCGTAACCCGGGAGGTATTCGAACAGCGGATGACGTGGGCACGGCCGGCGCGAGACGGGCGGGAGGGGTGGGGACGGCGGTCGGACGGCGGTTGGAAGGCGGTTGGAAGGCGGTCGGAGGTCTGCCGGAAGGCCGTCGGGCGCTCACTGGAGGACTGCCGGAAGGCTGTGGGAGAGCCGTGGTCGCCGTTGCCGCGGGGTCCTGTGGCCGCCGAAACCCCGCGACCCCGCGACCCCGCGACCCCCGCGACCCCGTGGCAGCCGTCCGCCGGGCGTCGGCGGCGTCGCCGGGCGGGGGCGGCGGCTGGGGCGGGTCTCCCGCCCAGGAGCCCCTGACGGCCGCCAGGAGCCCCTTCGCGGCACACGACGGCGCCCCCGGTCCGTCGTCCCGGGGGCGCCGTCAGGTGAGCGCCGGCGTCAGCCGTTCTTGATGCGGTTGGTCAGCTCGGTCACCTGGTTGTAGATGGAGCGCCGCTCGGCCATCAGGTTCCGGATCTTCCGGTCGGCGTGCATCACGGTGGTGTGGTCCCGGCCGCCGAAGAGCGCGCCGATCTTCGGCAGCGACAGATCCGTCAGCTCCCGGCACAGGTACATGGCGATCTGCCGGGCCGTGACGAGCTGGCGCCCCCGCGAACTGCCGCACAGATCCTCGACGGTCAGCCCGAAATAGTCGGCGGTCGCGCCCATGATGGCCGTCGAGGTGATCTCCGGCGTCGAGTCCTCGCCCCCGGGGATCAGGTCCTTGAGGACGATCTCCGTCAGCCCCAGGTCCACCGGCTGCCGGTTGAGGGAGGCGAACGCCGTCACCCGGATCAGCGCGCCCTCCAGCTCCCGGATGTTGCGCGAGATGCGGGAGGCGATGAACTCCAGCACCTCCGGCGGGGCGTTGAGCTGCTCCTGGACCGCCTTCTTGCGCAGGATCGCGATCCGCGTCTCCAGCTCGGGCGGCTGGACGTCGGTGATCAGGCCCCACTCGAAGCGGTTGCGCAGCCGGTCCTCCAGCGTGACGAGCTGCTTCGGCGGCCGGTCGCTGGAGAGCACGATCTGCTTGTTGGCGTTGTGGAGCGTGTTGAAGGTGTGGAAGAACTCCTCCTGCGTCGACTCCTTGTCCGCCAGGAACTGGATGTCGTCGACGAGCAGGATGTCCATCTCGCGGTAGCGCTTGCGGAAGCTGTCGCCCTTGCCGTCGCGGATCGAGTTGATGAACTCGTTCGTGAACTCCTCGGAGCTGACGTACCGCACGCGCGTGCCCGGGTACAGGCTCCGCGCGTAGTGCCCGATCGCGTGCAGCAGGTGCGTCTTGCCGAGGCCCGACTCCCCGTAGATGAACAGCGGGTTGTACGCCTTCGCCGGCGCCTCGGCGACCGCCACGGCCGCCGCGTGCGCGAAGCGGTTCGACGCGCCGATCACGAAGGTGTCGAAGAGGTACTTCGGGTTCAGCCGCGCGGTCGGCTCGCCGGGGCCGGAGGCCGGTGCGGGCTGCGCGGCCAGCGGGCCCGGGGCGCCGGTGGCCGGACCGGGCCCGACGGGGCCGCCGCGGTGGACGTGGCCGGAGGACGAGGGGTCGGGCAGGTCGCGCCGGGGGCCGCGCCCGTCGTAGTCGCTGCGCGGTCCGTCGTAGTCGCCGCGCTGCGGCTCGTACGGCGAGCGGTCCGGCGGCTGCGGGCGGTAGTCCTGCGGGTACGGCTCCTGGCCGTAGGAGTCCTGGCCGTACGCGTCCGGGGAGTAGCCGTCCCCCGAGGGCGACGCGTACGGGTCCCGGTCCGGGAAGCCCAGGCGCTGCTGCTGCCAGCCGTACTCGTCCTGCTGCCCCGGCCGTGGCCAGGAGCCCGGCTCGGGGCGCTGGTACTCCTGCGGGTAGGCCGGGCGGGCGGTCGGAAGCTGGTCGGCGCGGCGGCGGCCGTACCCCTCGTACTCGTCGCGGCCCTGACCGGGAGCGGGCAGCTCCGGTTCCTCGTAGCGGGGCTGCGGACGGGCCGGCGGCGCGGCGGGAGCGGCTTGCTCGCCCACGGAGTCGTCGACGGTGATCGCGATGCGGATCGGACGCCCGCACTCACGGCTCAGCGTCTCGCTGACGACCGGGGCGAGGCGGCCCTCCAGCACGTTCTTCGCGAACTCGTTCGGCACGGCGAGCAGCGCGGTGTCGGCGACCAGCGCGAGGGGCTGGCAGCGCCTGATCCAGTGCTCGTCCTTGGACTCGACGCCCTGCCCGCGGCCCTCGCCGAGAAGTTGTTCCAGTACGCGTGGCCACACTGCGGCAAGATCGGCAGGTACGTCAGCCACAGGGCACGCTCTCTCACGAGTCCCTCGAAGGTGTGATTCGGGGACGGGTCGGGATGAAACTCGGATGGGGCAGGGATAGGGAACGAATCGGAGTCCAGTCACGGTAGTCAGCGCGACCGGTAGGGTTCAAGTTGTTGTCCCCAGGCTGTGGACAAGTGTCTCCCGGTCATCGTTGGTTTGACCGAATGGCGCAGTCGCACGTACCGTAACGAGGTCGAGTTGTCGATGGCTGCTGCCGCCTGCCTCCGATGGGCACGGATCACGCCCAAGGTGATCGCAAAGCGGTGCACTCGGGCGTAACGAGAGCTACTCGTGGGCGCACGGTGACAGCCAGGACGGCACCCCGCCAACCCCGATTCTTTTCTGGAGCCCCCGAGTGAGCAAGCGCACCTTCCAGCCGAACAACCGTCGTCGCGCGAAGACCCACGGCTTCCGGCTGCGTATGCGCACCCGTGCCGGCCGCGCGATTCTCGCGTCTCGCCGCAGCAAGGGTCGCGCCCGTCTGTCCGCCTGATCCCGATCAGGTCATGACATCGTGCTGCCCACCGAGAACCGGCTGAGGCGGCGCGAGGACTTCGCGACCGCGGTACGACGGGGTCGCCGGGCCGGCCGCCCGGCTCTCGTCGTCCACCTTCGAAGCGGTGCCACGGACCCGCACGCGCCTGGGGAGAGCGCTCCCCCGACACGTGCGGGTTTCGTCGTGAGCAAGGCCGTGGGCAACGCCGTGGTGCGGAACAAGGTCAAGCGAAGGCTTCGCCATCTGATGCGCGACCGGATCGCCCTGTTGCCCCCCGGTAGCCTGGTAGTCGTACGAGCGCTGGCCGGTGCGGGCGACGCCGACCACGCACTGCTGGCCCGAGACCTGGACGCCGCTCTGGAGCGGCTCCTGGGAGGGGGCACGCGATGAAGTACCCGCTGCTGGCCCTGATCAAGCTGTACCAGTGGACGATCAGTCCGCTGCTCGGCCCGGTCTGCAAGTACTACCCGTCGTGTTCCCACTATGGCTTCACGGCCATCGACCGGCACGGTGCCCTCAAGGGCACGGCGCTCACCGCCTGGCGCATCCTGCGCTGCAATCCGTGGTCGCTCGGCGGAGTGGACCATGTCCCACCGCGCAAGCGGCCACGGTGGCACGAAATGCTGCGTGACGCATGGCGCGCACGCAAGAGCGGGCCCTCCGCCGCCGACCCGGCCACCGAGGGACAGACTTCTCCTCCGAGTCCGTCCGGTCCCTCCAGCCCGGCCGCGGAGACCCCGTCCCATGCCCAAGGAGCATGATTAGTGGACACGATCGCCAGCCTCTTCAGCTTCATCACGACACCCGTCTCCTGGGTCATCGTCCAGTTCCACAGCGTGTACGGCGCCATCTTCGGCCCCGATACCGGGTGGGCCTGGGGCCTGTCCATCGTGTCCCTGGTGATCCTGATCCGCATCTGCCTGATCCCGCTCTTCGTGAAGCAGATCAAGGCGACGCGCGCGATGCAGACGCTCCAGCCGGAGATGAAGAAGATCCAGGAGCGCTACAAGAGCGACCGACAGCGTCAGTCCGAAGAGATGATGAAGCTGTACAAGGAGACGGGCACCAACCCGCTCTCCTCGTGCCTTCCCATCCTGGCGCAGTCCCCGTTCTTCTTCGCCCTCTACCACGTGCTCAACGGCATCGCGTCGAACAAGACCATCGGCGTGATCAACCAGCCCCTGCTGGAGAGCGCGCAGAAGGCGCACATCTTCGGGGCCCCGCTGGCCTCCAAGTTCTTCAGCAGTGAGAGCGACGTCACCGCCCTCAGCGCCTCGCTGACCGACGTCCGGGTCGTCACCGCGATCATGATCGTGCTGATGTCGGCCTCGCAGTTCTTCACGCAGCGCCAGCTCATGACGAAGAACGTCGACACCACGGTGAAGACGCCGTTCATGCAGCAGCAGAAGATGCTGATGTACGTCTTCCCGGTCATGTTCGCCGTCTTCGGTGTGAACTTCCCGGTCGGTGTCCTCGTCTACTGGCTGACCACCAACGTGTGGACCATGGGCCAGCAGATGTACGTCATCCACAACAACCCGACCCCGGGTTCCAAGGCCCAGGCCGCCTACCTGGACCGCCTCACCAAGCGCGTCTCCCACCACGGCGGGACCCGCGGCCGTGGTGAGCGCGCCATCGTGAAGGCGATCGTCGCCAAGGGCCGGGACCGCAACGAGTTCGAGCGCAAGTTCGTCAACGGGCTGAACAAGGCCGGTCTCGCCGCCCAGCCCGACGGCACCGTCGTGAAGAGCGATGCCGAGGCCGTCGCGCAGACCGAGGACGGCGCGGCTGTCACCGGTGCGACGCCCAAGCGGCAGCAGCCCAAGCGCCAGAGCAAGGCCCAGCGGCAGTCCGGCAAGGCCGAGCACGAGGACAAGACCTCGCTGAGCAAGTCCGATGACTCCCCGGCCGGCGGCGAGGACACCAAGTCCACCGCCGGTGCCGCCAAGAAGCCCGCGCAGAAGTCCGGCAGCGGAGGCCGCAGCAAGGCCCAGTCCGGTCAGCGCAAGGGCCCGCAGCGGCCCAAGTCCCCGTCGAAGAAGTAAGAAGGAGTCCATCCCGTGACGGAAGGCACCACCTCCGCCGCTGCCGAGGGCGCAGACACCCTGACCCGCCTGGAGCAGGAGGGCGAGATCGCCGCGGACTACCTGGAGGGTCTGCTCGACATCGCCGACCTCGACGGCGACATCGACATGGACGTCGAGGCCGATCGTGCCGCTGTCTCGATCATCAGCGACTCGAACAGCCGTGATCTGCAGAAGCTGGTCGGCCGGGACGGCGAGGTCCTGGAGGCCCTACAGGAGCTGACCCGCCTCGCCGTGCACCGAGAGACCGGGGACCGCAGTCGGCTGATGCTCGACATCGCCGAGTACCGGGCCCAGAAGCGCGCCGAGCTGTCCGAGCTGGGCGCCGAGGCCGCGGCCGAGGTCAAGAGCAACGGCGAGGCCGTCCGGCTGAAGCCGATGACGCCCTTCGAGCGCAAGGTCGTGCACGACGCGGTCAAGGCCGCGGGACTGCGCAGCGAGTCCGAGGGCGAGGAGCCGGAGCGCTTCGTCGTCGTGCTCCCCGCCTGATCGGTTCCCCGATCGTCCGGCCCCGTCTGTCGTGCAGACGGGGCCGATTTTTCTCAGCCTGATAGTTCTGGTGGTTCTGGCAGCGGCGCCCAGCGCGCGCCGTGCGGTACGGAAGGACGGTTCCCCGTGACGGAGGCAGCGGAGCTCCCGCCTGTGCCCGAGCAGGCACGTGAGGTGTTCGGCGATCGCTACGCGGACGTGATCCGCTACGCGGAGCTGCTCGCCGAGGCGGGAGTGCAGCGCGGACTGATCGGTCCGCGTGAGGTTCCCCGCCTGTGGGAGCGGCACTTGCTCAACTGCGCCGTGCTCTCGGAGGTCGTGCCCGAAGGCGTGACGGTGTGCGACGTCGGTTCGGGGGCCGGCCTGCCCGGCATTCCGCTGGCGCTCGTCCGGGAGGACCTGAAGATCACGCTCCTGGAGCCGCTGCTGCGGCGCACCAACTTCCTGACGGAGGTCGTGGAGCTGCTGGGCCTGGACCACGTGACCGTGGTGCGGGGCCGGGCCGAGGAGGTCATGGGCAAGATCCCGCCGGTGCACGTCGTGACCGCGCGTGCGGTGGCCCCGCTCGACCGCCTGGCCACCTGGGGGATTCCTCTGCTCCGCCCGTACGGGGAGATGCTCGCCCTCAAGGGCGACACCGCCGAGGAGGAGCTGAAGGCCGCGGCGGCGGCGCTGAGCAAGCTGGGCGCCGTGGAGACGTCGATCCTGCATGTCGGCGAGGGCATCGTGGACCCCCTCTCCACCGTGGTGCGGGTCGAGGTCGGGGAGAGCCCCGGCGGCGTGCGCTTCGCGGCCAAGCGGGCGAAGGCGGCTCGGACGGGGCGGACCCGCCGCCGCCGGTAGCCGACATCGGGTCGTCGAAACACCGAGGGGTCGGGGCGGCGGCGTGCCGAGGAGCGCCAGGGGTGCCAGGGGTGCGGACGGGGCGAGGGCACCGGGAACGCGGGTGAGGAAACGTACTCCACCCCAGCCTCCCCGACCGGCCTCGCCGGAGTGTCGCGGCTCCCCGGCCTCGGCCGCACTGCATCGTGTTTCACGTGAAACGTCGCTCACTGCTGCACGGCATCATCAGTCGCGGCCGCGCTGCGGCCGAACCGCGCGATCGACGGCCTCTCGGCTCCCTCGGGGAAGAGCCCGGGTCGTCGGACGCTGTATCCCTCTTCCGGGGCACGGAGTTGTCCACAGAGGTGGATTTCTCCACAGAAGGACAGACCTCACTGGTTCACGACCCCGGAGACATGGGAGGCTCTGTTCATTCCGAGCCTGAAGTCGAGGAGAGTGAATCCTTGCGGTCCGACGCCAACATCGCGGGACCGATGACCGATCCGGTCCCCGGTCCCCGAACCGAGTCGATGGGGGCGGATGTTTCACGTGAAACACCGCCTCCGATGGACGACACTCCGATCGGTCGTGCTGCCCAGATGGCGGTAGAGGCACTGGGCCGGGGCGGCGAGGGGATGCCGCGACCCGAGCAGACCCGCATCGTCGTGGTCGCCAACCAGAAGGGTGGGGTGGGCAAGACGACGACGACCGTCAATCTTGCCGCCTCGCTGGCTCTGCACGGTGCCCGTGTCCTGGTCGTCGACCTGGACCCCCAGGGGAACGCGTCCACGGCCCTGGGAATCGACCACCACGCCGATGTGCCGTCCATCTACGACGTCCTGGTGGAGAGCCGGCCTCTCTCGGAGGTCGTCCAGCCGGTGGTGGACGTCGAGGGACTCTTCTGCGCGCCCGCCACGATCGATCTCGCCGGTGCGGAGATCGAGCTGGTCTCGCTGGTGGCACGGGAGAGCCGGTTGGAGCGGGCGATCCAGTCCTACGAACAGCCGCTGGACTACATCCTCATCGACTGCCCGCCCTCACTGGGTCTGCTGACGGTCAACGCACTCGTCGCCGGCCAAGAAGTGCTCATCCCGATCCAGTGTGAGTACTACGCCCTGGAGGGCCTGGGGCAGCTTCTGCGCAACGTCGACCTGGTCCGGGGACACCTGAACCCGACGCTGCACGTGTCGACGATCCTGCTCACCATGTACGACGGCCGGACGAGGCTCGCCTCCCAGGTCGCGGAAGAGGTGCGCAGCCACTTCGGCGAGGAGGTGCTGCGGACGAGCATTCCTCGCTCGGTCCGTATCTCCGAGGCGCCGAGCTACGGGCAGACGGTGCTGACCTACGATCCAGGTTCGAGCGGAGCCCTCTCCTACTTGGAGGCGGCCCGCGAAATCGCACTGAGGGGCGTGGGCATCAGCTATGACGCGACCCAGGCCCATATCGGTGCACAGACTGATCCGACCATGGTGGAGGGGATGCAGTGAGCGAGCGACGGAGGGGATTGGGCCGTGGTCTCGGCGCACTGATTCCCGCTGCTCCGACCGAGAAGTCGGTGGCCTCGGCAGCGCTGGGGAACGCGGCGTCCGCGCCCCCCGCGGGGGTTCCCGGACTGTCGGCCGAGCGAGGTGTGGCGGCGGCGAAGGTGGCGGCACTCGCCTCCGTTTCACGTGAAACAGAGGCACCCGGCACACAGAGCGGTTCGGATCTGCCGGCGGCTCCCCTGGGCGCGCACTTCGCCGAGATCCCCCTTGACGCCATCACGCCGAACCCGCGGCAGCCGCGCGATGTCTTCGATGAGGACGCACTCGCGGAACTCGTGACCTCCATCAAGGAGGTGGGCCTTCTCCAGCCGGTCGTCGTCCGGCAGACGGGTCCTTCGCGGTACGAGCTGATCATGGGCGAGCGTCGCTGGCGGGCCTGCCGTCAGGCGGGCATGGAGGCCATCCCCGCGATCGTCCGGGCGACCGAGGACGAGAAGCTGCTGCTGGACGCCCTGCTGGAGAACCTCCACCGGGCCCAGCTCAACCCCCTGGAGGAGGCAGCCGCCTACGACCAGCTCCTCCAGGACTTCAACTGCACCCACGATCAGCTCGCGGACCGGATCGGACGTTCCCGTCCACAGGTCTCCAACACGCTGCGTCTGCTGAAGCTGTCGCCGACCGTGCAGCGGCGGGTCGCCGCCGGGGTGCTCTCGGCGGGCCATGCTCGGGCGCTGCTCTCGGTGGAGGACGCGGAGGAGCAGGACCGGCTGGCCCACCGGATCGTGGCCGAAGGGCTCTCGGTGCGGGCGGTCGAGGAGATCGTGGCACTGATGGGCTCCCGTCCGCAGAAGGCCACCCGGCCCAAGGGGCCGCGGGCCGGTGCCCTGGTCTCTCCGGCACTCTCCGACCTGGCGACCCGGCTCTCGGACCGCTTCGAGACGCGGGTGAAGGTCGACCTGGGACAGAAGAAGGGCAAGATCACCGTGGAGTTCGCCTCCATGGAGGACCTGGAGCGCATCCTCGGCAGTCTCGCTCCCGGTGAGGGGCGCGTCCTGCAGAAGAGCCTTCTGGACGGCGACTCGGAGGAATCCGACTCCTGATGTCGGACGAGGGACACCGTGATGGTGTTCCCTGTCGTCGGGGCGGGTCGTGATCCGGTACCTCACCGGATCACGACCCGCCCTTTGCCGTTCGTCGGTGTCGGTGCCACCCCATCGTCGATACGATGCGAACGAGAGGGGCGCTCGCACCCGGCAGTACCTCCGAGAGGCAGGCAGGGGCCATGCGAACGATGAGCCGCGCCGCACTGGTCAGCGCGGGAGTGGGGCTGGGCGTGGTCGGCGGGTTCCTGTGCGGCCTGCTCAGGGAACGGGACGCCCTGAGGGCCGCCCGTGCCGCGGCTGGTGAAGGAAGCGAGGATCAGCCTTCATGGGGCGTCGGCTCGTACCGCTCACGCTGGACAACCTTCAGGACCTCCCTCGGAGTTGCCGCTCGTGCGTCTTCTGGGAGTTGGACCCCGTCAGCGGCGAAGCCGCGGTAACCGGGGGCACGGCGGCCCTGGAGAAGGAGTCCTGGATCTCCGCCGTCCTGCTGGACTGGGGTTCGTGCGGTCGCGTGGTCTACGTCGACGACGTGCCGGTGGGCTTCGTCCTCTACGCTCCTCCCGCCTACGTCCCGCGCTCGATGGCGTTTCCCACGAGCCCCGTCTCCTCGGATGCGGTGCAGTTGATGACGGCGTTCGTCCTCCCCGCCTATCAGGGACAGGGGTTGGGCCGGGTGATGGTGCAGACGGTGGCCAAGGATCTCCTGCGGCGCGGGGTCAAGGCGATCGAGGCGTTCGGGGACGCCCGCTGGAAGGAGCCCGCCTGCGTGCTGCCGGCGAACCACCTCCTGGCGGTCGGCTTCAAGACGGTCCGCCCGCATCCGCGATACCCCCGGCTCCGGCTGGAACTGCGGTCGACGCTGTCCTGGAAGGAAGACGTCGAGATGGCGCTCGACCGGCTGCTCGGCGCCGTCCAGAAGGAGCCGGCGCTGCGGCCCCTGTAAGGAGCCTTTCCGTACGCCGTGACGCACTCCGTGACACCGGAAGACGGACGAAGGGGCCGACCCTGATGGGTCGGCCCCTTCGTGTTTCACGTGAAACATCAGTCGGCGATGAAGTCCTCGAGGTCGCGGACGATCGCGGCCTTGGGCTTCGCGCCGACGATGGTCTTGGCGACCTCGCCACCCTGGTAGACGTTGAGGGTCGGGATCGACATGACGCCGTACTTGGCGGCCGTGCCCGGGTTCTCGTCGATGTTCAGCTTGACGATCTCGATCTTGTCGCCGTACTCGGCGGCGATCGCCTCGAGGGACGGCGCGATCTGACGGCACGGGCCGCACCAGGCGGCCCAGAAGTCCACCAGGACAGGCTTGTCGCTCTTGAGCACATCCTGCTCGAAGGAGGCATCGGTCACTTGCTTGAGGGTGCCGGCCACGGCGGGCTCCTTAGTAACTGGTTGGGGCGGCGGGGTCAGACAGTGGTCTTCTCAGGCTCGGCCTGGTCCTCGTCGCTGAGGGCGGCGAGGAAGCGCTCGGCGTCGAGAGCGGCGGCGCAGCCGGTGCCGGCGGCGGTGATCGCCTGGCGGTAGGTGTGGTCCACCACGTCACCGGCGCCGAAGACCCCGGTCACGCTCGTACGGGTCGACGGAGCCTCGACCTGCAGGTAGCCCTCGGGGTCCAGTTCGAGCTGGCCCTTGAAGAGCTCCGTGCGCGGGTCGTGGCCGATGGCGATGAACAGGCCGGTGACCGCCAGGTCGGACAGCTCACCGGTCTTGACGTTGCGCAGCTTCAGACCGGAGAGCTTCTGGTCACCCTGGACCTCGGCGATCTCGCTGTCCCAGACGAAGGTGATCTTCGGGTCGGCGAAGGCGCGCTCCTGCATCGCCTTCGAGGCGCGCAGGGTGTCACGGCGGTGGACGACCGTCACGGACTTGGCGAAGCGCGAGAGGAAGGTGGCCTCCTCCATCGCCGTGTCACCGCCGCCGATCACGGCGATGTCCTTGTCCTTGAAGAAGAAGCCGTCACAGGTCGCGCACCAGGAGACGCCGCGGCCGGAGAGAGCGTCCTCGTTCGGCAGACCGAGCTTGCGGTGCTGGGAACCGGTGGTGACGATGACGGTCTTCGCCCGGTGGACCGTGCCCGCGGTGTCGGTGACGGTCTTGATCTCGCCGGTCAGGTCGACGGCGACGATGTCGTCCGGGATCAGCTCGGCACCGAAGCGCTCCGCCTGGGCCCGCATGTTGTCCATGAGCTCGGGACCCAGGATGCCCTCCTGGAAACCCGGGAAGTTCTCCACATCGGTGGTGTTCATCAGCGCACCACCCGCCGTGACGGCGCCCTCGAACACCAGCGGCTTCAGCGACGCGCGCGCGGTGTAGAGCGCCGCCGTGTAGCCGGCGGGCCCGGAGCCGATGATGATCACGTTTCGGACGTCGCTCACGGCTTCATTCCTCGTCTCTGGACTGCGTCTTCAGGGCCGGACGGAACTCTTCTACGGAGCTCTCATCCCACCCAACGGATACTAAGGGGCGCGCATTCCCGCTGTGTCCGGGCACACGGAAGCGGTGCCGGGACATCCGGGAGTGCCCCGGTTCGGGAAGCGACGGGACCGGACGCCGGCTCCACGGTGCCCGGAGGGCGTGGCCGTGGCAACCGTGCTCAGGGACGCGCGTAGCTGTGCTGGAGGAGGACGGTGCCCGTGCCGAGGGACGGACGGCCGACACAGGCCGAGTCGACGAGGTAGGCGGTGACCCGGCCGTCGTACGCGGGGTCGGGCAGCACGACGAGCAGCGCCTCCTTGCCCTGGTAGACACCTGCCTCCGTGGCGAGAGCCGCTTCCTCCCGACCAATGCCCTGCCGCACGCACTCGGGGACGGTCGGCTGCTCGAAGACGTGGTTCTCCGGTTCGGTCTCGGACTCCATGCCGAGGGTGTGCGGTGTTCCGGGACCGCTCCCCTCTTGCTGCCCGTCCGCGAGGAGACCCGCGACAAGGTCCTTGAGCCGGCCTTCGGAAAAGGTGTCCGCGAGCGTGGTCCGGGCCTGCGTGGCGGTCTCGGACGTGCCCCTCTCCCCCAGAGACGACACGATCACGGAGCCGAGCCCCAGGGCGGCGGCAGCGGTCACGGCGCCCAGGAGCGCGATCCTGCGCCGTCCGGCCCGCCCGCGGTCCTTGCGCCCGGGGCCGGTCGTGGAGGGCCGGGCCCGCCCCGCCGGCCGCGCTGCCGCTCCGCGTGTTTCACGTGAAACGGACGCGGGGTCGTGCGCCGGCTCCCGCGTCTTCGCCTCCGCGGCGAGAGCGGCGTCGATACGACCTGCCACGTCCTCGGGCATCGGGACCGGCTCCGGCAGGGTCCCGAGCAGGTCCCGGATCTCCAGCAGGGACGCGTGGACGTCCGCGCACGGTGCACAGGTCTCCAGATGCCGTCGCAGCAGCGTGGTCCGTGCCGGTGCGAGGAGGCCCTCGGTGAGGTCGGAGATCTCCGTGACATCAGGGTGCCCGGTCATGTCTGCCGTCGATGACGTCATGCTCGTTCACCTCCGTCCTTCACTGCGGCTGTGTCGTTCGGCTCCGCGTCCGGGGGAATCGTCGGCGGTCCCGCTGCGGGTGGGACGGATGCCTTCGGCATCCGGTTCCGCTTCCCGTCGGCCGTCTGTCTGTCACCGCTCCCGCCGGGGCGCAGATGGGTGAGCAGCGGCAGGAGGCGGGCTCGTCCACGGGCGCACCGGCTCTTGATCGTGCCGGGACGGACATCCAGGATGCGGGCCGCCTCCGCGACGGGGTACCCCTGCATGTCCACCAGGATGAGAGCCGCCCGCTGGTCGGCCGGCAGGGTCCCGAGGGCTTCCAGCAACTGCCGGTGCAGGTCGTTGCGTTCGGCGGGGGCGGAGGCCGACTCGTGCGGCTCCAGCAGATGGTCGAGGCGTTCGGTGTCGTCGACCGGGGAGGTCTTCCGGGAGGCCGCCTTGCGGGCGCGGTCCAGGCAGGCGTTCACCGTGATCCGGTGCAGCCACGTCGTGACGGCCGCCTGGCCCCGGAAGGTGTGCGCGGCCCGGTAGGCGGAGACCAGGGCGTCCTGGACGGCGTCGGCGGCCTCCTCGCGGTCCCCCAGGGTGCGCAGGGCCACCGCCCAGAGCCGGTCGCGGTGGCGGCGCACCAGCTCACCGAAGGCATCCGGGTCACCCTCCACATGCCGGGCCAGGAGGTCCTGATCGCTGGTGTCGCCGTACGCGGTGCCACCAGCCATCGGACCCCCTCCCCGCTCGTCGGTGGTGCTCAGCCCTTGAACGTGACGTCGGTGATGGCCTGCTTGTAACCGGCGCTGCTGTAGCCGTCGGCCGGTGCGTACGGCAGAGCGGTGATCCACAGCAGCACGTACCTGCTCTTGGCGGGCTCCGACGCCTTGACCGTGAGCGAGGTGCCGGTGGTGGTGGCGGTGCCGATCTCCTTCATTCCGCCGATGCCCGTCGAGGGGGACAGCGCGTCGGTGGCGTAAAGGTGCACGGTCGTGCGGTCACCGGGGTACCGGAGACCTATGGTCGCCGTCGACAGATCCTGGGTGGAACCGAGGTCGTAGACGATGCCGACACCGGGCTTGTACGGAGCGAGCGGTGGTCCGTCCTTGTAGTACTTGGTCCGCCAGAACGTGGAGGGGTCGCTGTCGTAGGTCTTGTGCACGTCCTTCGGCGCCTGGGCCGAGCCCTCGACGACGTACTCCTGGGCGCCCTGGACGGCGATCGGCTTGGTGGGCTTGTTCTGCTCGGCGTTCTTGTCGCTGCCGTCCGTCGTCTGCGTCTGGTTCTGGTCGTCGGCCTTGCCGCCGCGTTGCATGAGGAGGTCCGCGAGCTGCCAGCTACCGAGGCCGAGCGCGGCGATCAGCAGGGCGGAGACGCCCCACTTCAGCACCTTGCCGGTGCGGCTCTGCAGCGGGGGCGGCGGGGCCGGCACCGGCTGGGTCACCCCGGGATGCGGGGCCGGGCGGCTGTGGCCGCCCTTCTGGTACGCCGTGCGCTGGTAGGAGGGCGGGGCGGTGTACGCGGGCTCCGGCGGGCGGATGCGGGGCATCTCGCCGATCGCCTTCACCAGCTCCTCCGGCGTGGTGCACGGGGACTCGTGGCGGGAGGCGGTGGCGCCGTCGTTGGCGAGCGCCCGCATGGCCAGCTCCGACAGCCCGCGGTGGACTCCGGCCCGTACCTGGTCCGCGGGGAGCAGACCGACGTCCTTGGGCAGGCCGGACAGACCGTAGGCGTCGTCCTCGTACGGCCAGCGCTGGGTGAGCATGGCGTACAGCAGGGCGCCGATCGCCTCGGTGTCGGTGCGCTGGGGCGTGTCCGAACCGATGCCCCGCAGGGCGGCGTTGACGGCGAGCCCGCGGATGCGCCACTGGCCGGTCGAGGTGCGCAGGACGGCGTTGGGGTTCAGCCGCAGGTGGGCCAGCCCCTCCCGGTGGGCGGCGGCCATCGCCGAGGCGATCTGGGTGACCATCTGGTAGGCGTCGTACGGCTCCAGCGGGCCGGAGGCCAGGAGCGCGGTCAGCTCGGTGGCGTCGGGGAGCCACTCGTGCACGACGTAGACGAGGTCGTTGTCCTCGACGGCGTCCAGCACCTGGACGAAGCGGGGATCGCCGAGGAGCGCGGCGGAGCGGGCGGAGGCCAGCACCGGCCGGGCACGCGGATGGTCGGCCGGCAGGATGTGCACCCCGACGGCCCTGCGGAGCTTCTCGTCGACGGCACGCCAGCTACTGAATCCGTCCAGTCGGGTGAGGCACTCCTCAAGGCGGTAGCGTCTGGCGAGTTTGTGCCCGCTGTGCAGTTCGGGAGGCGAGGTCCTGCCGCCTTCCTCGCTCGTGGGGCTCCCTTGTGCCTCGTCGCTGTCCGTGTCCCGCTCCCGGTTGTTGGCCACCCCGTCGGCCGTGGACTGGTCCGCCTGTGCGGTCAGCGACTGCTCGTCGCTGTTGTCTGCCACGTCGACGGCAGCTGTGCTCCGTTCCGCCACCGTCGTTCCTGCCTCCCCAATCGATGCACGCCGTCCGACACCCGTCGCGTGCAGTCCGACGCCAAAACCAATTGTGCCCACAGTCCGCCGCTATGCACGACACACGACGGCGGACGATGGTTGTGCGCCTACCCCCGGTTTCAGCGTCCCAGGCGTCCGCGCACCATGCCGACCAGCGAGTTGACCTCCTCGATGCGCATGCGGCGGGCGGCCACGAAGAAGACGCCGAGCAGGACGGCGCCGCCCGCCAGCAGCGCGGCGAACGATCCGGGGACGCCCTGGCCGAGCGTACGGCTGATCCCGAAGCAGGCCGCGCCGCTGAGCAGGACGGCGGGGACGGACGCGATGCCCAGGCGGGCGTAGGTCCGCAGCACCCGGGAGCCGTCCAGGTCGCCGCCGAGCCGCTTGCGCAGCCGGCGCCAGGCGACACCGACGCCGATCGCGTACGCGAGCCCGTAGGCGGCGGCCATGCCGACCACGGCCCACCGTGCCGGGATCACGAGGTAACACACCGCCGAGGCGGCCGCGTTGACCAGGGCCACGATCACCGTGTTGTAGAAGGGCGTCCGGGTGTCCTCGTAGGCGTAGAACGCGCGCAGGACGATGTACTGCACGGAGTACGGGATGAGGCCGAGGCCGAAGGCCATCAGTATGAAGCCCATGTTCGTGGCTCCATCGGTTCCGGAGGAGCCGAAGATCAGGGTGCACATCGGGACGCCGAGCGCGATGAAACCGAAGGCGATCGGCACGATCGCGACGGCGGTCGTGCGCAGCCCCTGGGAGATGTCGTCGCGGACCGCGCCGGAGTCCTCCTCCGCCGCCGAACGGGAGATCCGCGGCAGCAGGGCGGCCATCAGGGAGACGGTGATGATGGCCTGCGGCAGACCCCAGATGAGCTGGGCGTTCGCGTAGGCGCTGAAGCCGGTGCCGGGGATCTCGGTGTCCGCGACGGACGCCGAGGCGAGCTGGGTGACGACGAGGGCGCCCGCCTGGTTGGCGAGCACGAAGAGGATCGTCCACTTGGCGAGCATCGCGGCCTTGCCCAGGCCGTGGCCCCGCCAGTCGAACCGCAGCCGCAGGCGGAAGCCGGTCTCGCGCAGGTAGGGGATCATCGCCAGGGACTGGACCACGAGGCCCAGCAGCACGCCCACGCCGAGCAGGCGCTCGCCCTCCGGCGGGATGTTCTGGACGGTCATGCCGGAGTCCGCGGCCGTGCCGTAGACCCAGATGAACATGCCCAGCGTGACGATGATGACGATGTTGTTCAGGACCGGGGTCCACATCATCGCGCCGAACCGGCCGCGGGCGTTGAGGATCTGACCCATCACCACGTGGACGCCCATGAAGAAGATGGACGGCAGGAAGTAGCGGGTGAAGGTGACGGCGACATCGTTGGCGGCGGGGTTCGTGGCGACGGAGTTCGACAGTGCGCGGACCAGCAGCGGGGCCCCGAGCATGGCCAGCGCGGTGAGCACGCCGAGCGCGACCATGACCAGGGTCAGCAGCCGGTTGGCGTACGCCTCTCCGCCGTCGTCGTCCTCCTTCATGGCGCGCACGAGCTGGGGGACGAACACGGAGTTCAGACCGCCGCCGACGGTGAGGATGTAGATCATCGTCGGCAGTTGGTAGGCGACCTGGAAGGACTCGCCCAGCAGGACGAGCCCCAGCGCCGAGACGATCATCGCGGAGCGGATGAACCCGGTCAGCCGCGAGACCATCGTGCCCGCCGCCATGACGGCGCTGGACTTCAGCAGACCGCCGCCCCGCCCGCCCTTCTTGGGGGCGACGGCCGGGGGCTCCTCCACCTCTTCGGCGGATTCGATGCTCGGGGCGACCGCGTACTGCCCCGGGGCCGGCGCGAGCGGGCCGGGTGCCGGCGCCTCGTCGAACCGTCCGGAGGCCCGGTCCCCTCCGCCCTGCTCCGGTCCCCGTCCGCCCCCGTACGGCCCCGGTGACCGCGTGGGCGCGGGCACCTGTCCGGGGTCGTCGTACGAGGGGTGGCCGCCGTTGCGCTGCTGGTCCTGGAAGAGGTGGGCGAAGGCGTCCGGCTCGGGGCGCTCCTCGCTCGCCTGGCTGACCAGGTCGTCCACACCGACGAACTGCGTCGTCCGCGGGTCGTCCCCGTACGGCAGGCGCCGCGTCGGGCCTTCCGGCTCCGGCGGCGGCGTCTGCGCCCAGACCCGCGGGTCGGGGGCGTGGGGGGACGGGGCGGGCGGGCCGTACAACGGCGGCTGCGCGGGGCCCGGGGGCGGCGGGGGGTGCGCGGCACGGTCGTACAGCGCCTCGGAGACCGGGTCCTGGGCGGAGAGGTCCTGCGCCCGGTAGGGGTCCTCGTCGTAGGCGTCCTGGAGGTACATGTCCGCGGGCGGCTGCGGCGGTGTCCCCGTGCGGTCGGGCGGCGGACCCTCGGGGTCGCCCGAGCCGTCCACGGCCTGACCGCGGTCACCGTCGTACGGCGCGTTCATGCTTACCCCACCTCATCGTCCCGGGCCGACCGGCCACGACATCCTCAACGGTCCACTCTCTCACCCGTGCCGGACGGGCCGGCGTTTTCCGTTGCGGTGTCCGGTGTCGGGTCACTCGGCTGCTCCGGGTCGCCTGCCCGGGGCTCTGCCCCGGACTCCTCGGGGAGATCTCCGCCGGGCCCGGCCGGCTTCTCCGGGCCGTCTCCGGCACGCTCCGCGTCGTCTGTCTCACTCGCTCCGGCCTGGTCTTCCTCGGTGGGGGCGGCCTGGTCCTTCTCGTCCGAGGCGGCCTCGTCCGCCTCGCGGGCCGCGGCCCGCTTGCGCTGGGTGTACATCCGGAAGCCGGCGAGGACGAGGAGCAGGACCCCGCCGCCGATGACCAGCATCACGGTGGCCGTGATCTCGGTGACCTTCACGTCGAAACTGACGGGCTCACCGTACTTCCGGCCGTCCGTCGTGTAGAGCTGGGCGATCACCGTCGCCCGGCCGTTGGCGTTGGCCGACGTGGTGAACTTCACCGACTGGCTGTGCCCGCCCGAGACGGACACCGGCTGCTCCTGGTAGGCGGAGCCGCCGATCTCCAGCCGCGTCGGATTGGTGGAGGAGAGCCGCAGGACCAGCGGGCCGACATCCTGCACCAGGTTGTTCTGCACCGTCACGGGGATCGTGGCGCTGCGGCCGGAGAGCTTGGTCTCCGACTTGTCGATCAGCCGGACCCGGCCGGCCAGCCCGTCGAGGTAGGACTCCACGCCGTCACGGAAGGACTCCGCCTCGGCGGCCCTGCCACGCCAGGAGGCGGACATGCCCCGGTTCAGGGCCCGCCCGAACGGCGTCACCACGCGGGACTCGTCCGAGAGCACGACCTTGAAGTTGCCGAGCTTGTCCTGCGTCTGCGTGATCTGCACGAACGCCGAGCGGCGCAGTTCCTTCTTGCGCAGCGACGAGGGGTAGGAGGAGGTCGCCGGCACCTTCGTGGTGGCCCGCGGGTCCGGCTTGGCCACGGCGGCGGCCGACAGCTCCTGGGACTGCGACCAGGTACCGCCCTGGAGCGCGCCCAGGGCCTCGGCCATCGCGCGGGCCTGGCTGCCCGACGGCATGCGCTGCGGGGCGACGACGATGCTGCGCTGCTTGCCGGTCTGGAGGCCCAGCTCCAGGCTCTGGGCGAGGAAGCGCTGGACCGCGAGCGTGGACGCCGAGGCCGTGTTCAGCTCGCCCTCGAACGCCGTGGACATCCGGGCGTCCGCGACGACCGCGGTCGTCCCGCCACCGATGGGCCGGGCTGCCGAAGGCGTGTACGGCAACGCGCCCGCCTCCTGGAGGCTGTCGCTGCGCGCGATCACCTTGTCGGCGCCCGCCGAGGTGGCGACCTTGACGATCGACCGGTCGACCGAGCCGTCCACGGGCCAGGCGAAATCGGTGCTCGGCTTCACGTGGAGGATCGGCTCGACCGTGTTGGCGACCACGTCCGTGGCGTCCTTGAGCTGGCTCAGCGACCCGGTGATGCCGGTGCCGTTGTGCGCGAGGGAGGCCAGGTCGGGGTCGGCGAAGGGCAGGGCGACCACCTCCTTGCCGCTCACCGCCGCCTGGAGGTCGGCCAGCCACTGCTTGGCGACCGCCTGGTGGGTGCCGGGGGTGGTCTCCTCGCCGTTCCGGACCCGGTACTTGCCCGTCATCGCGTCGACGGAGGCGAGCAGGTCCGGGTCGATCACCCAGGTGACGTCCAGGCTCTTGCCCAGCGCCACCATCTGGTTCAGGCGGCCCCCGGGGGAGATCTCCCTGGCCAGGTCGTCGTTGAGGAAGACCGGCGTCTGCTCCTCGTTCGGACCGGTCTCGGCGGCCATGTGCGTGGTGGAGACCAGCGGCCACAGGAACGTGGTCTTCGTCCTGGTGTCGGCCGCGTCCGGCTTCCACGGCAGGAAGGTCCGCTGGATGCCGAGCACCTGCTCCCACGGCTGCGCGGAGGTCTGCCCGGAGAGCGAGACGGCGAACTCGTAGACGCCGTCCCTGCCGAGGTTCAGCTCGTCGACCGGCACGGAGATGTTGAAGTGCTCGGAGACGCCGGGAGTGAGCTTGGAGAACTTCTCGGTGTACTTGTCGCCGACCTCGGGGGCGATCGAGCCCTGGAGGCTGTCCGCGTTCTTGGCGACCGCGTCGATGGCCGAGCGGGTGGCGACCTCGGGGCCCAGCCGCAGGGCGACGTGGGCGTCGGTGACCGCCCGCTTGCCGTTGTTGGTCACGGTCCCCGACACGGTCACGGTGTCGCCGTCGGTCGGCACCGACGGAGTGAGCGAGTCGACGGCGACGGCCACCGGGCCCGCGTCCGAGGCGGCCTCGGCCGTGGCCGGCTCCTGGGCGTGCGCGGGGCCCGCGGCGGGAAGCTGGAAGAGACCGGCCAGCAGGGGCGCTCCGGCGAGCAGTGCCTGGGCACGCCGCAGCCCCCGGCGGGCAGGTGAGGGACTGGTCCCCTGGAAGTCTGCCGCCTCGGCCACGCGCTCGCCCGTCCCTCGTCGTGTCAGTGGTCGTCGGAATGTGCGTCCACGCATGGTAACGATGCGCGCGGAGTGGAAGTGCCGCGGCGTACCTCACAAGATCCGGAACCACAGGGCCCGGCCGCGTATGCGGTCCATTCGGTGGGGGAGCCGATATGTGCCTCTATAAAGGGGAGTGTGCCGGGGCTGAAGGGGAGTGGACCGGGGCACGGCCGACCGGACGGGGAGTCCTCCGCCCGCACCGGCCACGTACCCTGTTCTGTTGTGCCGAACGCCAACGAAGTCCACGCCCCCGCCCCGAGTCAGGTGCAGCGCCGCGAGATGACCGAACCCCCGCGCATCGCTCCTGTCGCCGACGATCTCGCCCGCCGTTTCCAGGCGGCCGGGTTCTCCCTCGCTCTCGTCGGAGGCTCGGTCCGGGACGCGTTGCTCGGCCGGCTCGGCAACGACCTGGACTTCACGACCGATGCCAGGCCGCAGGACGTCCTGAAGATCGTGCGGCCCTGGGCGGACGCCGTCTGGGAGGTCGGGATCGCCTTCGGCACGGTCGGGGCACAGAAGGACGGCTACCAGATCGAGGTGACCACCTACCGGTCGGAGGCGTACGACCGCACCTCGCGCAAGCCCGAGGTGTCCTACGGCGACTCCATCGAGGCGGATCTCGTCCGCCGGGACTTCACGGTGAACGCCATGGCCGTGGCGCTCCCGGAGAAGGAGTTCATCGACCCGCACGGGGGCCTCGACGACCTTGCCGCGCGTACGCTCCGCACCCCGGGCACCCCCGAGGAGTCCTTCTCCGACGACCCCCTGCGGATGATGCGGGCGGCCCGGTTCGCCGCGCAGCTCGACTTCGAGGTGGCGCCGGAGGTCGTACAGGCCATGAAGGACATGGCCGGCCGGATCGAGATCGTCTCGGCCGAGCGGGTGCGGGACGAGCTGAACAAGCTCGTCCTCTCCCCGCACCCGCGCAAGGGCCTGACCCTGCTGGTGGACACCGGCCTCGCCGGGCACGTCCTGCCCGAGCTGCCGGCCCTGCGGCTGGAGAGGGACGAGCACCACCGCCACAAGGACGTCTACGACCACACGCTCATCGTCCTGGAGCGGGCGATGGCCCTGGAGGACGACGGGCCCGACCTCACGCTCCGGCTGGCCGCACTGCTGCACGACATCGGCAAGCCGCGCACGCGCCGGTTCGAGCCGGACGGCCGGGTCTCGTTCCATCACCACGAGGTGGTGGGGGCCAAGATGACGAAGAAGCGCATGACCGCGCTCAAGTACTCCAACGACCTGGTCCGGGACGTCTCCCGGCTGGTCGAGCTGCACCTGCGCTTCCACGGGTACGGCACGGGTGAGTGGACCGACTCCGCGGTCCGCCGGTATGTGCGGGACGCCGGACCGTTGCTCGACCGGCTCCACAAGCTGACCCGGTCGGACTGCACGACCCGTAACAAGCGCAAGGCCACGGCGCTGTCCCGCGCGTACGACGGTCTTGAGGACCGGATCTCGACGTTGCAGGAACAGGAGGAGCTGGACGCCATCCGGCCCGACCTCGACGGCAACCAGATCATGGAGATTCTCGGCGTCCGTCCCGGGCCGGCCGTGGGGCAGGCGTACAAGCACCTTCTGGAGCTCCGGCTGGAACACGGACCGATGGGGCACGACGCGGCGGTGGAGGCTCTCCAGGAGTGGTGGGCGGAGCAGAACGGCTGAGCTGTTCCGCCCGTGTTTCACGTGAAACACGGGCCGGGCCGCACAGGCGAAGGGCGGTGTTTCACGTGAAACACCGCCCTTGCGCGTCGAAGGCGCCGTCGCCTACTTCTTGTAGTCCTTCAGGCAGAGCAGGAAGCTCTTGCCTCGGCCGCTCTCGGTGTAGGTGTACTCGAAGTCCTTGGCCTCGGCCTCGCACTTGCTGGAGGCCAGCGAACTGGACGTGAAGGAGCCCTCGATCTTGGCGACCACCTCGTACTGGGCCTTCGAGTCCTTGCAGTCGACGACCTCCAGGTCCGGGTCGTTGTCGTTGCTGCTGCCGCGGTGCATGCAGTCCCCGACCGCCGCCGTCTTCGCGTCGTCCCGGCTGGCTATGTAACCGCCGACCGCCACACCGACGACGACCACGGCGATGACGATGTTCTTGATCGTCTTGAAGCTGACCTTGCGACGGGCCGGCTGCGGCGGCACCGGAGCACCCGGCGGGAATCCGGGCTGGCCGGCCTGGTGCGGGAAGCCCGGCTGGCCCGGGGCGAAGGGGTTCTCCCCCTGGGGCTGCTGAGCCTGCGGCTCGCCCTGCGCGAACGGATTGCCCTGGGACGGCGGAGTGGTCACTTGGGGGTCCCCCTCAAACATGGATGCGTGGCGCGAACATGTCGCGCCGTAAGACCCACGTAAGTTATCCGGCCCCACTGACATCGCCCGTTCCCCAGGCCGCTCTGTGTCATTGATGTGACACTTACTGAGGCCCGAACCGTGCCATAACCACCGCAACCGCTCCGTAGACCGCGGCGACCATCGCGATGAGCGGCACGGATCGGCCATCCGGCGGCAGTATCAGGGCAGCCACCCCCGCGGCCCCGACGAAGGCGACGTTGAACAGCACGTCGTAGACGGAGAAGATCCGGCCACGGAAGGAGTCGTCGACCGAGGACTGCACGATGGTGTCGGTCGCGATCTTCGAACTCTGGGTCGTCACCCCCAGCACGAACGCCGCGACGAGCACGGGAACGGTGGCGAACGGCAGGCCGAGCGCGGGCACCAGCACCGCCGCCGCCCCGGCGCACAACGCCATCCAGTGGCCCGGCCCGAAGCGCACCGCCGCCCACGGGGTGATCACCGCCGCCGCGAAGAAGCCGGCACCCGAGACGCCCAGCGCCAGGCCCAGCAGAGCCAGCCCCTCGTCGGTGGTCGAGGTCAGGGCGTACCGGCACAGCATCAGGAGCATGACCAGCAGGGCGCCGTAGCAGAACCGCATCAGCGTCATGGCGGCGAGCGACCAGGCCGCGTCACGGCGCGCGGGCGCGACCAGATGGCGGATGCCGGCGACCATGTCGCGTGCGGTGCCGACGAGGGCGGAGGCCAGCCGCGGCGCGGCGGACGCGCGGTCGGGTCCCAGCAGGTCCACCGCGATACGCAGCGAGGCCAGCGCGCCGCACAGGTACAGGAGGGACCCGAGCAGCACCACGGCGGCGTCCGAGTCGGCGATCACCAGGCGGACGACGAAGGCCAGCCCGCCGCCGGCCGTCGCGGCGAGGGTCCCGGCGGTCGGGGAGAGGGAGTTGGCGACGACCAGGCGCCGGTCGTCGACCACCCGCGGCAGCGCGGCGGAGAGCCCGGCGAGGACGAAGCGGTTGACCGCGGTCACGCACAGCGCGGAGACGTAGAAGAGCCAGTCCGGGACGGAGACGACCATGAGCACGGCCGTCACGGAGGCCAGCGCGGCGCGCAGCAGATTGCCGTAGAGGAAGACCTGGCGCCGGCGCCAGCGGTCCAGCAGGACGCCGGCGAAGGGGCCCACGAGGGAGTACGGCAGCAGGAGCACCGCCATCGCGGAGGCGATGGCGGTGGCGGAGGTCTGCCGCTCCGGCGAGAAGACCACGTAGGTGGCGAGCGCCACCTGGTAGACGCCGTCGGCGCCCTGGGAGAGCAGACGGACGGCGAGCAGCCGCCGGAATCCCTTCAGACGCAGCAGGATGCGCAGGTCACGGACGACGGCCATGGGGCACAGCCTCACATACCGGAAAGGTCCCCGGGTCACGCGACCCGGGGACCTCCGCAGGACGGGAGTCGGAGACTCTCAGCTCTCGGCCTCGCCCTTGATGAACTTCTCGACGTTCTCGCGGGCCTCGTCGTCGAAGTACTGGACCGGCGGCGACTTCATGAAGTAGCTCGACGCGGACAGGATCGGGCCGCCGACACCGCGGTCCTTGGCGATCTTCGCGGCGCGCAGGGCGTCGATGATGACACCGGCGGAGTTCGGGGAGTCCCAGACCTCGAGCTTGTACTCCAGGTTCAGCGGGACGTCACCGAAGGCGCGGCCCTCCAGGCGCACGTAGGCCCACTTGCGGTCGTCCAGCCAGGCGACGTAGTCGGACGGGCCGATGTGGACGTTCTTCTCGCCCAGCTCCCGGTCGGGGATCTGCGACGTCACGGCCTGGGTCTTGGAGATCTTCTTGGACTCCAGCCGGTCGCGCTCCAGCATGTTCTTGAAGTCCATGTTGCCGCCGACGTTGAGCTGCATCGTGCGGTCCAGGATGACGCCCCGGTCCTCGAACAGCTTCGCCATGACGCGGTGCGTGATGGTGGCGCCGACCTGCGACTTGATGTCGTCGCCGACGATCGGCACGCCCGCCTCGGTGAACTTGTCCGCCCACTCCTTGGTGCCGGCGATGAAGACCGGGAGGGCGTTGACGAAGGCGACCTTGGCGTCGATGGCGCACTGGGCGTAGAACTTCGCCGCGTCCTCGGAGCCGACGGGCAGGTAGCAGACGAGGACGTCGGCGCGCTGGTCCTTGAGGACCTTGACGATGTCGACCGGCTCCTCGGGGGACTCCTCGATGGTCTCCTGGTAGTACTTGCCGAGACCGTCGAGGGTGTGGCCGCGCTGGACCTGCACACCGCTGTTCGGCACGTCGCAGATCTTGATGGTGTTGTTCTCGGAGGCGCCGATGGCGTCCGAGAGGTCGAGGCCGACCTTCTTGGCGTCCACGTCGAAGGCGGCGACGAACTCGATGTCACGGACGTGGTACTCGCCGAACTGGACGTGCATCAGGCCCGGGACCTTGGCGGCCGGGTCGGCGTCCTTGTAGTACTCGACGCCCTGCACCAGCGATGCGGCGCAGTTGCCCACACCGACGATGGCTACGCGAACCGAACCCATTCCGGTTGCTCCCTGTGTGTACGAGTGAGGCCCTGACTGGGCGCTCACGTGGCGGTGTCGCCGGGCGTATCCGGCCGGGGGTCGTCCCCGGGCCGGGGCAGGTCGCCCGCCGTTCCAGATGTGGTGTCCCCACGAGCGGTCCCCTCGGCGGCGGGACCCCGCAGGTCCCGCCCCGCCCGCTCGCTCTCGATGAGCTCGTTCAGCCAGCGCACTTCGCGCTCCACGGACTCCATTCCGTGGCGCTGGAGCTCCAGCGTGTAGTCGTCGAGGCGTTCCCGCGTGCGGACCAGCGAGGCCCGCATCTTCTCCAGCCGCTCCTCCAGCCGGCTGCGGCGGCCTTCGAGTACGCGCATGCGGACGTCCCGCGACGTCTGCCCGAAGAACGCGAAACGAGCGGCGAAGGTCTCGTCCTCGTACGCGTCGGGGCCCGTCTGCGAGAGGAGCTGCTCGAAGTGCTCCTTGCCGTCGGCCGTCAACCGGTAAACGATCTTGGCGCGGCGCCCGGTGAGGGACGCGGCGGCCTCACCGATGTTCCCCGGCTCCTCGATCAACCAGCCGTTGGCGACCAGCGTCTTGAGGCAGGGGTACAGCGTTCCGTAGCTGAACGCCCGGAACACCCCCAGGGACGTGTTGAGCCGCTTTCGCAGCTCATAGCCGTGCATCGGGGATTCGCGGAGCAGGCCGAGTACGGCGAACTCGAGGATGCCGGAGCGCCGGCTCACGGTCGCCTCCTCTCTGCCGCGACCCGTGGTGACGGGTGCCGTGACGGGCTCGTTCGGGGTCCTTATACCGATCCGATGTATCGACTCGATACATCTCGACGATAGAACGCGGTCCCCCACGCGACAAGGGGGAGTGGAGTGAACGGGATCACATCAGGGTTTCATCGCATGCAAGTTGCCGGATTTGAGGCGAACTTCGGAACCCGGGGGTTTTTGCGGTGCGTAGTCTGTCCGCCATGCAAACCACTGGGAACCGAGTGACGCCAGGGGACGTCCTCGTCCCCGGTGCGGTACGGGTGAATGCGGAAGGGACCGCATCCGTACTTCGGGGGGACCGGAAACCAGCCGCCGTTTCCAGGCGCGCAAGGGTGCGCCTGCCCGAGGAGTAGTCGTTCGATGAGCGAGCACCGTCGCAAACCGCCGCAGCCGCAGGGAGGCGGACGTGCCGCGGCCCGACGCGGCCAGTCCGGTTCGTCCTCCGGTCGCCGTGCGGCACCGCGAGGCGCCACAGGGTCTCCGTCCGGCTCGTACGGTCCGGATGACGAGCGCCCCTACAGCACCCGCGCCGAGGCCCGGCGTGCGGCGCAACGAAGTGGAGGCGGCCGACGCAGAGCCGCCGAGCCGGGAGGTGGCGGCCGGCGAGCCGCGCCCGGCGGATCGGGCCGGGGCCGCGCCGCGGCGGCGTCCGGCAGCAAGCGTCTGATCGACTATCCGCGGAGCGACCGGGACGGCTGGCAGCGCTGGATGCCCTCCTGGAAGCTGGTCACCGGGCTGTGCCTCACGTTCTTCGGCGGACTGGTGGCCGCCACCGGTCTCGCGTACGCCATGGTCGGCATTCCCGACATCGCGAAGACGGCGTCCGCGCAGAACAACGTGTACTACTGGGCGGACGGCAGCCAGATGGTCGCCACCGGCGGTGAGCGCAACCGCCAGGAGGTGGAACTGTCACGGATTCCCAAGGCGATGCAGAACGCGGTCATCTCCCAGGAGAACCGCAGCTTTTACAGCGACAGCGGCATCGACCCCAAGGGCATCGCCCGAGCCGTGTTCAACATGGCCCGTGGCGGTGACACACAGGGCGGTTCGACCATCACCCAGCAGTACGTCAAGAACGCGATGCTCGACGACCAGTCGCAGACGCTCTCCCGCAAGGCCAAGGAGATGCTGGTCTCGGTCAAGGTCGGGGCCAAGGTCAACAAGCGCAAGATCCTTGAGGGCTACCTCAACTCCGCCTACTACGGGCGGGGTGCCTACGGCATCCAGGCGGCGGCGCGGGCGTACTTCGACAAGGACGCGGACGAGCTGAACGCGGGCGAGTGCGCTCTCCTGGCGGCGGTCCTCAAGGGCGCCACCTACTACGACCCCGCCGGCGCCACCTCCATCGACCCGGGCGCCACCGAGGAGGCGAACAAGAAGCGGGCGCTGCGGCAGATGCAGGACACCCTCGACAAGATGGTCGAGTACCAGCACCTGGACCAGGCGGAGCGGGTCAAGTACACCACGCTCCCCAAGGTGCAGAACCCTCGGTCGAACACCCAGCTCACCGGGCAGATCGGCTACCTCGTCGACCTGGCCAAGGCGTCGCTGATCAAGAACGACGTGATCACGCAGAAGGATCTGGAGACGGGCGGGTACTCGATCTTCACGACCTTCGACAAGAAGAAGGTCGACGAGCTCGAGAAGGCGGTCCAGAAGGTCTACAAGGAGAACATCCGGCCCGAGGACCGGCCCGACACCGACACCCACGTCCAGTTCGGCGGGGCCTCCGTGGACCCGAAGACGGGTGCCATCGTCGCCATCTACGGCGGTGAGGACGCGACCAAGCACTTCACCAACAACGCCGACGTGACCGGTGCCCAGGTCGGTTCGACCTTCAAGCCGTACGTGCTTGCCGCGGCGATGAAGTGGGGGGTGCGGGACCCCGACCTCGGTGAGACCCAGGCTCAGGACGAGCGCACCGTCGTCTCCCCGAAGAGCCTCTACAGCGGCCAGAACCTCCTCAAGATCAAGAACTACGACGGCACGATCTGGAAGAACGAGAAGGACGAGCAGTGGCGCCAGGTCAACGACGGCGACCAGTCGCTCGGTGAGGCGCCGGACTACAAGATCGACCTCCGCGAGGCCATGCGGGAGTCCGTGAACTCCGCCTTCGTGCAGCTCGGCATGGATGTCGGCCTCGACAAGGTCAAGGAGGCCGCCATCGACTCGGGCCTCCTGAAGGGCAGCCTGACGGGCACGAACTACCCGTCCTTCTCCATCGGCATCTCGGACCCCAGCGCGATCCGCATGGCGGGCTCCTACGCCACCTTCGCGGCCAGCGGCAAGCAGCGTGAGCCGTTCTCCGTCACCAAGGTGGTGAAGAAGGGCGAGACGATCTTCACGCACAAGTCCACGAGCAAGGACGCCTTCACCGCCAAGGTCGCGGACAACGTCACGGACGTGCTGAAGACGGTCGTCGACGAGGGAACCGGCTCCAAGGCCCAGCTCACGGGCCGTGACGTGGCGGGCAAGACGGGTACCACGGACGGCAACAAGTCGGCGTGGTTCGTCGGCTACACCCCGCAGTTGTCGACCGCGATCAGCATGTTCCGCTATCCGGACGACGAGACCATCAAGAACCGCACGTTCCTGGAGATGTTCGGGACCGGCGGTCAGAAGAAGATCCACGGCGCCTCGTTCCCGTCCGAGATCTGGCACGACTACATGGAGAAGGCGCTCAAGGGCGAGAAGGTGGAGAAGTTCCCGAAGCCGGAGCCGATCGGCGAGGTCATCAACAACGATCCGCCGCCGAGCCCCTCTCCGACGCCGTCCGAGACGGCGGAGCAGAGCCCGTCGCCCTCGGCGGAGCCCAGCCCCACGACGCCCAGCCCCACGGCGCCCACGCCGAGCAGCACGTGTGGTGTCTTCAACTGGAACTGTGACGACGGAGAGAACCGGGGCGGTGACAACGGCGGCAACGACGTCGGTGGCGCCAATGGAGGAGGCCAGTCACCCTCGCCCACGTCCTCGGAGACAGAGGAAGAGAACCCCACCAGAGGACAGGGTTTCTTCGCCGGCCCGAACGGCTAGCCGGCGATCTGTCCCAGATGGGTGTTTCACGTGAAACACCCGGAGGTTCCACGTGAAACAGGGGCCGCCGCACTCGCGGGTGCGGCGGCCCCCACTTGTTCCCGGACGTATACGGCAGGATGTGCCCCATGCCCAGTGCAGAAGCGACGCCAGTGAAGGCGCAGCAGCCCGAACCGGTCCAGCCGACCAGGGACGACGCGGTAGCGGCGGCCGGCAGTGAGCTGATCGGCGGCCCGCTCGGCCGGCGTGTCCTGCCGGCAACGACCTGGTGGACCCCGGTGCGGGTGATCGCGCTCGTGGCGATCGGCATGTTCGCCCTCGGGCTGGTCCAGAAGGCTCCCTGCTACAACGGGGCGTGGTTCTTCGGAGCCAGCTCCCAGTACACGCACGCCTGCTACTCGGACATCCCGCACCTGTACCAGGGGCGGGGCTTCATCGACGGCCTCGTGCCCTACTTCGACAAGCTCCCCGGCGACATGGAGTACCTCGAATACCCGGTGCTGACCGGCCTCTTCATGGAGGCGGCGTCCTGGCTCACCCCGGGCGGCGGGACCGTCCAGGCCCAGGAACAGTGGTACTGGATGGTCAACGCCGGAATGCTCATGATCTGCGCGATCGTCATCGCCGTCTGCGTGACCCGTACGCACGCCCGGCGCTCCTGGGACGGCCTGCTGATCGCTCTCGCGCCCGCGCTCGCGCTCACGGCGACGATCAACTGGGACCTGCTGGCGGTGGCCCTGACGGCCGCCGCGATCCTGATGTGGTCGCGGAGCCGTCCGCTGGCCTTCGGCGTCCTCCTGGGGCTGGCCACGGCCGCCAAGCTCTACCCGTTCCTGATCCTCGGCCCCCTGCTCGTCCTGTGCTGGCGAGCGGGCCGGTGGCGGGCGTTCGGGGCGGCCCTGGGCGGTGCCGCCGGCTCCTGGCTCCTGGTGAACCTGCCGGTGATGCTCTTCGCCTTCGACGGCTGGTCGAAGTTCTACACCTTCAGCCAGGAACGCGGCGTCGACTTCGGCTCCTTCTGGCTGATCCTGGTCCAGAACTCCGACAACCCGCCCGGCACCGAGACGGTCAACACGCTGGCCACGCTCCTGATGCTGCTGTGCTGCGGCGGCATCGCGGCGCTCACGCTGACCGCCCCGCGCCGGCCGCGGTTCGCCCAGCTCGCCTTCCTGATCGTCGCCGCCTTCATCCTCACCAACAAGGTCTACTCGCCGCAGTACGTCCTGTGGCTGGTGCCGCTGGCGGTGCTCGCCCGGCCGAAGTGGCGGGACTTCCTGATCTGGCAGGCGTGCGAGGTGGTCTACTTCCTCGGCATCTGGATGTACCTCGCGTACACGACCAGCGGGGACGCCCACAAGGGCCTGCCGACAGACGGCTACCACTGGGCCATCGCCGTGCACCTGGTGGGCACGCTCTTCCTGTGCGTGATGGTGGTGCGCGACATCCTGTGGCCGGACCGCGACCCGGTCCGCCGCAACGGCGACGACGACCCCTCGGGCGGCGTGCTCGACGGCGCGGAGGACGTCTTCGCCATCGGCCCCGCGGCACGCCCCGCGACGGGGACGGCGCACTTCGAGGGGGCGCGGGTGCGCTGGGGCACCGTCGGACGGCAGGTCGGCGGCTCGCTCTGAGGCCATGGTGCCCGGCGGCCCCGCGGGTGCCCCGAGGCAGCGAGAGGGCCGTACACGAACCTCGTGTACGGCCCTCTCGCTGCCCTGGACCGGCGGGGAGGCCCGGAAGTCTCCCCGGTCCTCAGCGGTCGACGATACGGTCGAACTGCGTGGTGGTGTGCCGCAGATGGGCGACCAGCTCGTCCCCGACCTGCGGCTCCGGGGCGTCCGTGGGCACGAAGAGGATCGAGACCTGCATGTGCGGGGGCTCCGCGAACCAGCGCTGCTTGCCGCCCCAGACGAACGGCGCCAGGTTGCGGTTGACCGTGGCCAGCCCGGCCCTGGCGACCCCCTTGGCCCGCGGCATGACGCCGTGCAGGGCCTTCGGCGCCTCCAGTCCCACTCCATGGGACGTCCCGCCCGCCACGACCACCAGGAAGCCGTCGGAGGCCGCCTTCTGCTGCCGGTAGCCGAAGCGCTCGCCCTTGGCCACCCGCGTGACGTCCAGGACCGCCCCGCGGTACTCCGTGGCCTCGTGGTCACCGAGCCAGAGCCGCGTGCCGATCCGGGCACGGAAGTGGGTCTGCGGGAACTGCTGCTGGAGCCGGACGAGTTCGTCCGCCTTGAGGTGGCTGACGAACATCGTGTGCAGCGGCAGCCGGGCCGCGCGCAGCCGGTCCATCCAGCCGATGACCTCCTCGACGGCGTCGGAGCCGTCGGTGCGGTCCAGCGGCAGATGGATGGCGAAGCCCTCCAGCCGGACGTTCTCTATGGCGGCGTGCAACTGCGGCAGATCCTGCTCGCCGACCCCGTGCCGCTTCATCGAGGACATCACCTCGATGACGACCCGCGCGCCCACCAGACCGTAGACGCCGTCGACGGACGACACCGACCGGACGACCCGGTCGGGCAGCGGAACAGGCTCCTCACCGCGCCGGTACGGCGTCAGCACGAGCAGATCGCCGCTGAAGAAGTCCTTGATCCGGGCGGCCTCGTACGTCGTGCCCACGGCGAGGATGTCGGAGCCCAGCCGTGTGGCCTCCTCCGCCAGCCGCTCGTGCCCGAAGCCGTAGCCGTTGCCCTTGCAGACCGGGACGACTCCGGGGAACTGCTCCTGTACGTGCTTGTGATGCGCCCGCCAGCGCGCGGTGTCGACGTAGAGCGTGAGCGCCATGGCCGGACCTGGGACCTTTCTCGTGGCTGTGGTGTGGTGTCAGAACGGGGACGTCCTGAAAGGGGCCTCGGGCCTGCCGGGGACTCGAGGGCCGTCAACGACGCTACTGGAGTCCGGCCCGCGGGTCAGCGGCGCGACATGTAGATGTCGAGCGCCTTGTGCAGCAGCTTGTTGAGCGGGAAGTCCCATTCACCGAGGTACTCGGCCGCCTGCCCGCCCGTGCCGACCTTGAACTGGATCAGGCCGAAGAGGTGGTCGCTCTCGTCCAGGGAGTCGGAGATGCCGCGCAGGTCGTACACGGTGGCGCCGAGCGCGTAGGAGTCGCGCAGCATCGCCCACTGCATCGCGTTCGAGGGGCGTACCTCACGGCCGATGTTGTCCGAGGCGCCGTAGGAGTACCAGACGTGGCCGCCGACCACCAGCATCGTCGCGGCCGACAGGTTCACGCCGTTGTGCCGCGCGAAGTACAGCCGCATCCGGTTGGGGTCCTCGGCGTTGAGCGCCGTCCACATGCGCTGGAAGTACGAGAGCGGACGGGGCCGGAAGCGGTCGCGCACGGCCGTGATCTCGTACAGGCGCTGCCATTCCTCAAGATCCTGGTAGCTGCCCTGGACCACTTCGACGCCGGCCTTCTCGGCCTTCTTGATGTTGCGGCGCCAGAGCTGGTTGAAGTTCTTGTGCACCTCCTCCAGGGACCGGTTGGCCAGTGGCACCTGGAAGATGTAGCGGGGCTGCACATCGCCGAAGCCGGCGCCGCCGTCCTCGCCCTGCTGCCAGCCCATGCGGCGCAGCTTGTCGGCCACCTCGAAGGCGCGCGGCTCGATGTGGTCGGCCTCGACGTCGCGCAGGCGCTTGACGTCCGGGTCCTGGATGCCCTTCTTGATGGACGTGGCGTCCCAGCGCCGGATGACCACCGGCGGGCCCATCTTCACCGAGAAGGCGCCCTGCTGCTTGAGGTGAGCCAGCATCGGCTCCAGCCACTCCTGGAGGTTCGGTGCGAACCAGTTGATGACCGGGCCCTCGGGGAGGTAGGCGAGGTAGCGCTTGATCTTGGGAAGCTGCCGGTAGAGGACGAGGCCCGCGCCCACCATCTCGCCGGTCCGGTCGTCGAACCAGCCGAGGTTCTCCGAACGCCATTCCGCCTTTACGTCTGCCCATGCCGGGACCTGCATGTGACTCGCCGCCGGCAGGCTCTGGATGTACGCCAGATGCTGCTCGCGGCTGATGGTCCTCAGGGTCAGGGTCATTCGGGGCGCTCCTCGGGCTGGTGTGTCCCCCTGGGTACAGGGGCTCCGGCTCTCGCGCGAAGCCTACTGCGCCCTGTGAGCGCCCCGTTCGGCGTACGGGGGGAAGGGGGCCCGCCGCGTGGGCGGGGCCGTGGATCAGCCTCCGCTGAACCCGCCGAAGGAACCGAAGAGCCCGCCGTGGGCCATCCCGAAGTAGAGCCCGATCGCGGAGGCGCCGAGCGCCAGGACGAGGCCGAAGCGCTCACGTGTCGTCACCGAGATGAACTGTCCGTACCCGGCGGTCAGCACACCCGCGAGTCCGGCCCAGGAGGCCACCAGATGCAGCCCCGTGAAGCCGGCCGTGATGAGGGAGAGCACCCCGAGCACCAGGGCCACGGCCATGAGCGTGTCCTGGAGCGGGTGGGGCTTGCCGTCGGTGGCCAGCAAGCCGGTCCTGGGTTTGGCGGGTCGCGTGATCTGTGCCATGGGGAACCTCCAGCCGATGGCGGTATGACTTCGCCCCACACTTCCGGTGTGTTACAGATTGCGTCCCCGCCCAGGCCGATTTCAACCGTGAGGCGATGGCCGGGTACTCTGTACCGTCCGCACCGGTGTATGCCGTCGGCCGTTCCGGCCGGGGCCGGGCCGCTCCCTCGGGAGAGGCCCGATTGTCAGTGGGCTCTGGTTCACTCGATGACATCGGTGCCACACGCATCGCAACCCTCCTGCCACGGAACGACCGTGGCCGCTGAGTCCGAAGGAGGTGGGTTCCACATGCGTCACTACGAGGTGATGGTCATCCTCGACCCCGATCTCGAGGAGCGTTCTGTCTCCCCGCTGATCGAGAACTTCCTCTCCGTCGTCCGTGACGGCGGCGGAAAGGTCGAGAAGGTCGACACCTGGGGCCGTCGTCGTCTCTCGTACGAGATCAAGAAGAAGCCCGAGGGCATCTACTCGGTCATCGACCTGCAGGCCGAGCCTGTGGTCGTCAAGGAGCTCGACCGCCAGATGAACCTGAACGAGTCGGTCCTCCGGACCAAGGTCCTTCGTCCCGAGAACCACTGAGCCCATCCGCTCAGTCGGTCCCGGGATCGAGTAGCAGCACCAGCAGCCAGCAGCAAACCCGCCGAGAGGTTCCCCCATGGCAGGCGAGACCGTCATCACGGTCGTCGGCAATCTTGTCGACGACCCCGAGCTGCGCTTCACCCCGTCCGGTGCGGCCGTCGCGAAGTTCCGTGTCGCGTCCACGCCCCGCACCTTCGACCGCCAGACCAACGAGTGGAAGGACGGCGAGAGCCTCTTCCTGACCTGCTCGGTCTGGCGTCAGGCGGCGGAGAACGTCGCCGAGTCGCTCCAGCGAGGCATGCGCGTCATCGTGCAGGGCCGGCTGAAGCAGCGGTCCTACGAGGACCGTGAGGGCGTCAAGCGCACGGTCTACGAGCTGGACGTCGACGAGGTCGGCGCCAGCCTGCGCAGTGCCACGGCCAAGGTCACCAAGACCTCGGGCCGCGGTGCCCAGGGTGGCGGCGGCTACGGAGGCGGCGGCGGCCAGGGTGGTGGCGGCGGCTGGGGCGGTGGCCCCGGCGGCGGTCAGCAGCAGGGCGGCGGCGCTCCGTCCGACGACCCGTGGGCGACCGGCGCTCCCGCCGGCGGCCAGCAGGGCGGCGGCGGTGGCTGGGGCGGTGGCTCCGGCGGCGGTGGCGGCTACTCGGACGAGCCCCCCTTCTGAGGCCGGACCGGGCCGCGAGGCTCGGCCGGGCCGAAGGACGGGCCGTACCCACACTTCTTGATCACACAGGAGAATCACCATGGCGAAGCCGCCTGTGCGCAAGCCGAAGAAGAAGGTCTGCGCATTCTGCAAGGACAAGGTCACGTACGTGGACTACAAGGACACGAACATGCTGCGGAAGTTCATTTCCGACCGCGGCAAGATCCGTGCCCGCCGCGTGACCGGCAACTGCACGCAGCACCAGCGTGACGTCGCCACGGCCGTCAAGAACAGCCGTGAGATGGCGCTGCTGCCCTACACCTCCACCGCGCGATAAGGGAAGGGTGACCGACTCATGAAGATCATCCTCACCCACGAGGTCTCCGGCCTCGGTGCCGCGGGCGACGTCGTCGACGTCAAGGACGGTTACGCTCGCAACTACCTGGTGCCGCGGAAGCTCGCGATCCGCTGGACCAAGGGTGGCGAGAAGGACGTCGAGCAGATCCGTCGTGCTCGCAAGATCCACGAGATCCAGACCATCGAGCAGGCCAACCAGGTCAAGGCCCAGCTTGAGGGTGTCAAGGTCCGTCTGGCCGTCCGCTCCGGCGACGCCGGGCGCCTCTTCGGTTCCGTCACCCCGGCCGACGTCGCCTCGGCGATCAAGGCCGCCGGCGGTCCCGACGTGGACAAGCGCCGCATCGAGCTGGGTGCGCCGATCAAGACGCTGGGCGCTCACGAGACGTCCGTGCGTCTGCACCCCGAGGTTGACGCCAAGGTCAGCATCGAGGTCGTCGCCGCCTGAGCTTCGCTCACACCGGCGTGATGCCATGGGGCCGCATTCCCCTCACGGGGGTGCGGCCCCATTGTTGTCCCCCGGGCGGTGGAGAGCCGTCGACGCGGAGATCGGTCGCGGCGTTTCACGTGAAACATCCGGTTTCCGGTGACGTGATGCCCGGCGGTCCGTGGTCAGGCGGAGGCGCCGGTCACGATCCAGCGGCCCGAGCGCGTACGCAGCCACAGCGTCAGCATCCGCATGGCCATCATCAGCGTCATGGCCGCCCACAGGGCGGTCAGCCCGCCGCCGACCGAGGGCATGAGGAGTGCCGCGGGGGTGAAGACGGCCAGCGTGACCAGCATTGCCCAGGCGAGATACGGGCCGTCGCCGGCGCCCATCAGCACGCCGTCCAGGACGAAGACGACACCACAGACGGGCTGGGAGGCGGCCACGATCACCAGCGCGGGCAGGGCGGCGTCCTTGACGGCCGAGTCGCCGGTGAACAGGGGCAGGAAGGCCGGACGGGCCACCACGACGAGCAGCCCGAGGAGCACGCCGACCGCGATGCCCCACTGCACCATCCTGCGGCACGCCTCCCGTGCCCCCTGTCCGTCACCGGCGCCCAGACAGCGCCCGATGATCGCCTGACCGGCGATGGCGATGGCGTCGAGGGCGAAGGCGAGCAGGCTCCAGAGGGACAGGATGATCTGGTGGGCCGCGATGTCGGCATCGCCGAGTCGGGCAGCCACGGCCGTCGCGATCAGGAGGATCGCGCGCAGGGAGAGGGTACGCACCAGCAGGGGCACCCCGGCCTGGGCGGAGGCCCGGATGCCGGCGGCGTCGGGACGCAGGGAGGCCCCGTGCTTGCGGGCTCCGCGGACCACCACCCCGAGGTAGACGGCGGCCATACCGCACTGGGCGATGACCGTTCCCCAGGCCGAGCCCGCGATCCCGAGTCCGGCCCCGTAGACGAGACCGACGTTGAGGAGACCGTTGGCGACGAAGCCGGCGATCGCCACGTAGAGCGGGGTCCTGGTGTCCTGCAGTCCCCGCAGGATGCCGGAGGCGGCCAGCACGACGAGCATGGCGGGGATGCCGAAGGCGGAGATGCGCAGGTAGGTCACGGCGTAGGGGGCCGCGGTGCTGGACGCGCCGAAGAGGTCCACGAGTGCCGGTGCCAGGGGGAGGAAGACGGCGATGACGGCGGCGCCGAGCAGCAGGGCCAGCCAGATGCCGTCCATCCCCTGGCGGATGGCGGAAGGCAGGTCGCCCGCGCCGACGCGTCGGGCGACGGCGGCCGTGGTGGCGTAGGCGAGAAAGACGAAGATGCTGACGGCGGTGGTCAGCAGAGCCGAGGCGATGCCGAGACCCGCGAGTTGCGCCGTCCCCAGATGGCCGACGATCGCGCTGTCGGCCATGACGAAGAGCGGTTCGGCGACGAGTGCGCCGAAGGCCGGCAGGGCCAGCGCGACGATCTCGCGGTCGTGCCGGTGGCGAACGGTCCGCGAGCGCGCGGGGGCCTGAGTCATGCGCACTAATCTAATCGTCCACAGGTAATGGATGCAAAGGCTTGGCAGTCCTTACTTTCTCTCGCGGGGCGTGCGTTCCGTTGAGCTGTTCGACGTGATCTTGAGTCGTGGGGCAAAGTTTTTCTTCTGCACAGGCCGTGGATGGTGAAACCGCAGGTCAGGGCGGTCCGAGCGAGAGCGGTGACAGCTTGTTCACAGGGCTGTCCACCGGATCGTGCACAGGTTTCCGGGGGTTCTCCACAGCATCTGGCCGGTCATCCACATGGCCTGTGGATAACCAGATTGGCTGACGGTGCCCGCGGGCCTACGGTGGTCCGGCGCCCGTCCCGTCCGCCGACTTGTGAACCGTCACAAAACCGACGCGTCAGAACCGGAGTTGGGCGTCCTATTTGTCAGTGCCGTGCCGTAGAAATGAGGCTCGGCGAGATCCGCTCGGCGGACGGGAGGAGGTGGCTCGGTGAGCATTTCCGAGCCCTTGGACGATCCGTGGGCCGACAGCGGCCCCAGCGATCGTCTGCCCGCCTCCCGACGCCGCGGCGACGGCGCCCGCAGCCGCGGCGACCAGCGCGAACGCGGCCGGGACGACGGTTCCTGGGACGACGCGGGGCCGTCGTCGTTCGAGCGGGTGCCCCCGCAGGACCTGGAGGCCGAGCAGTCCGTCCTCGGCGGCATGCTGCTGTCCAAGGACGCCATCGCCGACGTCGTCGAGATCCTCAAGGGCCACGACTTCTACAAACCGGCGCACGAGATGGTCTACCAGGCCATCCTCGACATCTACGCCAAGGGCGAGCCGGCCGACCCCATCACCATCGCCGCCGAACTGACCAAGCGCGGCGAGATCAACAAGGTCGGCGGCGCCTCCTACCTGCACACCCTCGTGCAGACCGTGCCGACCGCCGCGAACGCCGCGTACTACGCGGAGATCGTGCACGAGCGCGCGGTCCTGCGCCGCCTGGTGGAGGCCGGGACACGGATCACCCAGATGGGATACGCGGCCGACGACGACGTCGACGAGATCGTCAACCGCGCCCAGGCCGAGATCTACGCCGTCACCGAGCAGCGGACCAGCGAGGACTACCTGCCGCTCGGCGACATCATGGAGGGCGCGCTCGACGAGATCGAGGCGATCGGCTCGCGCAGCGGCGAGATGACCGGCGTGCCGACGGGCTTCACCGACTTCGACTCGCTGACCAACGGCCTCCACCCCGGTCAGATGATCGTCATCGCCGCCCGTCCCGCCATGGGAAAGTCCACCCTCGCCCTCGACTTCGCACGGGCCGCGTCGATCAAGAACAACCTGCCGAGCGTCATCTTCTCGCTGGAGATGGGGCGCAACGAGATCGCCATGCGCCTGCTCTCGGCCGAGGCGCGGGTCGCCCTGCACCACATGCGGTCCGGCACGATGACGGACGACGACTGGACCCGGCTGGCCCGCCGGATGCCCGACGTCTCCGCCGCGCCACTCTTCATCGACGACTCCCCGAACCTGTCGATGATGGAGATCCGCGCCAAGTGCCGGCGCCTCAAGCAGCGCAACGACATCAAGCTGGTCGTCATCGACTACCTCCAGCTCATGCAGTCCGGCGGGTCCAAGCGGGCCGAGAGCCGTCAGCAGGAGGTCTCGGACATGTCCCGTAACCTCAAGCTCCTCGCCAAGGAGCTGGAGATCCCGGTGATCGCGCTCTCCCAGCTCAACCGTGGCCCCGAACAGCGCACCGACAAGAAGCCGATGGTCTCGGACCTGCGTGAGTCCGGCTCCATCGAGCAGGACGCCGACATGGTCATCCTCCTGCACCGCGAGGACGCCTACGAGAAGGAGTCCCCGCGCGCCGGAGAGGCGGACCTGATCGTCGCCAAGCACCGCAACGGCCCGACGGCCACGATCACCGTCGCCTTCCAGGGCCACTACTCCCGCTTCGTGGACATGGCCCAGACCTGACCGGGCAGCCGCCGCGGGCGGTGGGTGGCCCGGTGGGGGCGGGGCGGGTGGGCCTGGGAGGATGGGGGTTCGGTCGGAGTGCGCCGGGAGGCGATGCTCTCTCGCGGCAGGAGCTCACGCACGGTGTCCCAGGAGCACGAAGAGCCGTTTCCCGACGCTGCCGGGCTCGGCCTGCAAGCGGACTGCGGAAGCTGCTTCGGGCTGTGCTGTGTCGCCCTGCCCTTCGCGGCCTCGGCGGACTTCGCGGTCGACAAGGACGCCGGCCGGCCCTGCCCGAACCTGCGGGCGGACTTCCGCTGCGGCATTCACGCACACCTGCGGCAGCGGGGTTTTCCGGGCTGCACCGTCTTCGACTGCTTCGGCGCGGGACAGCGGGTCTCGCAGATCACCTTCGGCGGAGTGGACTGGCGGCAGGCCCCGCACACCGCACGGCAGATGTTCGACGTGTTCCCCGTCATGCGCCAGCTCCACGAGCTCCTCTGGTACCTGAGCGAGGCACTGACCCTGCCGTCGGCCCGGCCCGTCCATGACGAACTGCGTCGCGCGCTGGAGAAGACCGAACGCCTCGCCGGCGGCAGCGCCCAGGAACTCACCGGACTGGATGTGCCGGCACACCGAGGCGAGGTCAACGCCTTGCTGCTGCGCACCAGCGAACTCGTGCGAGCCAAGGTCACGGGCCGGAAGAAGGACCGCAGGGGAGCCGATCTCATCGGGGCCGGCCTCCAGGGCGCCGATCTGCGGGGAGCCAACCTCCGCGGGGCCTACCTCATCGCCGCCGACCTGAGCGGCGCCGACCTGCGGTCGGCCGACCTGATCGGCGCGGACCTGCGAGACGCCGACCTGAGCGGCGCCGACCTCACGGGCAGCATCTTCCTCACCCAGGCCCAGCTCAACGCGGCCAGGGGCGACACCACCACCACACTGCCGCCGGGCCTGATGCGCCCCACGCACTGGTAGGCCGGGAACCGAGGCTGTCCGGGAGGTCGCTCGCGGGTGATCCGGCCGGCCTTCGGTGAAATGGAGTCGACGTCAGGGGCGGGGGCGGGTGGACTGGGGGGATGACGACAGATGAGCATGACCTGCTTCCCGCCACGCGCCGGGCACTGCTGCACCGGATCGCCGTCGCCCAGGCCGAAGGACGTGCGCCGTCGCTCGTCGCCGCGGTGGTCCGGGACGGGCGCACCGTGTGGCACGGCGCACGGACCTCGCGGGACGGAGACGTCCCTGACGAGAACGTCCAGTACCGGATCGGCTCGATCACCAAGACGTTCACGGCCGTTCTCGTCCTGCGGCTGCGCGACGAGGGACTGCTCGACCTCCAGGACCCGCTGGAGAAGCACCTGCCGGGCACCGGGGCGGGCCGCGCCACGATCGCCGACCTGCTGGCGCACACCGGCGGGCTCGCCGCCGAGTCACCCGCGCCGTGGTGGGAGCGCACACCCGGCACCCTGCGCCCCGAACTGGCCGACGTACTGGGGAAGGAACCCCTGCGGCATCCGGTCGGCCGACGGCACCACTACTCGAACCCCGGGTACTCCCTGCTCGGCGCGGTGGTGGAACGCCTGCGCGGCGCTCCGTGGGAGGACGTGCTGCGCCGGGAGGTGCTGGAGCCGCTGGGCCTGACCCGCACGACCACGCAGCCCGAGGCACCGCACGCCAAGGGCTGGGCGGTGCATCCGTGGGCCGACGCGCTGCTCCCCGAGCCTTCCGAGGACCTCGGGCTGATGGCGGCGGCCGGCCAGCTCTGGTCGACCACCGGCGACCTGGCGCGGTTCGCCGTCTTCCTGGCCGCCGGCGACGACCGGGTGCTGTGCGCCGAGAGCGTGCGGGAGATGCGGGCGCCCGCGGCTCCGGCCGAGGCGGCGGATGTCGGGGACGGCGTGACCTACGGCCTGGGCGTGCAGATCCAGCACCGGGACGGGCGGCTGTTCGTGGGGCACTCGGGCTCGCTGCCCGGCTTCCTGGCCAACCTGACGATCGGCATCGACGACGACGTGGCCGCGGTCGTGCTGGCCAACTGCACTTCGGGGCCGCTGACGGCCGCCGTGGGGGCGGATCTGGTGCGCATCGTCATCGAGGCCGAACCCAGGATTCCCGAGCCGTGGCGTCCGCTGCCGGAGGTCGACCCGGCCCTGCTGGAGCTGGCCGGCCCCTGGTACTGGGGGACGTCCGCCTTCGCCCTGCGGCTGTTGCCCGACGCCGGGGTCGCACTGGAGCCGCTGCGGGGCCAGGGGCGCCGCTCCCGCTTCCTCGCCGCCGGCGACGGAACCTGGACCGGGATCGAGGGCTACTACGCGGGGGAGACCCTCCAGGCCGTGCGTCGCGCGGACGGGACGGTGAGCCACCTGGACCTCGGCTCGTTCGTCTTCACCCGTCGGCCCTACGACGAGGGAGCGCCGGTACCGGGCGGGGTGGACCCGCGGGGCTGGCAGGGGGCGGGCTCGGCGTAGCCGATGTGACGGGATGCCCTGTTTCACGTGAAACGTGAGCCAGGGCATCCGTGGTGACGGCCTGTTCAGAGAGGGAGCTTGAAGCCCGTGTGCGAGGCGGAGAAGCCGAGCCGTTCGTAGAAGCGATGGGCGTCCTCGCGCGTCTTGTCGGAGGTGAGCTGCACCAGATGGCAGCCCTGCCGCCGGGACTCGGCGATCGCCCACTCGATGAGCCGGGTCCCCAGTCCGCTGCCGCGTTCGTCCGCGTGCACACGGACGCTCTCGATGATCGACCGTGTCGCGCCGCGACGGGACAGCCCCGGAACGATCGTCAGTTGGAGCGTGCCGACGACACGGCCGTCGCGGACGGCCACGACCAGGTGCTGGTGGGGGTCGGCCGCGAGCCGTGCGAATGCCGCCCGGTAGGGCGTCAGATCGTCGGGTGACTCACGCTGGGCGCCCAAGGGGTCGTCGGCGAGCAGGGCGACCACGGCGGGGAGGTCGTCCTCGGTGGTCCTGCGTATCTCAAGATCTCCCATGGGGGCAGCCTATGCAGCGGCACCGGCCGACGGTCCCCGCGGCGGCTACGCGGCCACCGGCGTCTTGAGCGTCTCGACCACCGTGACCAGCGGAGCCAGGTCGGGATGGGTGGCCGCCTCGTCGAGGGCCTCCGTGTGCCGGCCGGAGCGTACGGCGTCGGCGTCCTGCTTCATCCGGAGGTGCCCTCCTCCGCCCTCGTGCTGTCGGCTGACCAGGTGCGTGATCACGGGTTTGCTGCCCGAGGCCGCACACGACTGCGGCGTCTCGATCCCCACCGCCGGCCACCTGGCTCGGCGGGGCCGTCATCGCCGCCGGCCTCGGCTGCACCGCGCCCAACCGGGTCGGCGCGGTGCCGGCCACCACCGCCCTGGGCCTCGCCGTGCTCTCGGCCCGCTCTGGAACGGCGCGACGGCGCCCCCGCCACGGCCGCCGCGGGCTCCGTACCCCCGAGGCGCGCGTCACCGCCACCACTGATCCCCCGCCGGACCGGCCGGCGGGCGGCCCTGTGTCCCCTGCCGACCGCGCTCGACAGGCCCTCGGGTCGCCGCATGAGGGGGTGCGGTCAGCCCGCCGCCACCGTGAGCGGAGCGAACCGCCGGGCGCCGTCCCCGGGCAGTTCGGCGGTCCCGTGGGTCATGACCGCGTTGAGGGCGACCACGTCAAGGCCGCGCTCCTTCACCCAGGCCAGCAGTTCCTCGTGCCGGACGTCGATGTCGGTGCGCAGCGGCCGGCTGGTGCCCGCGGCGAGAGAGGCGACGAGGGCCTTGGCCGTCTCGGTGTCACGGGCGATCAAGGGGCCCACCACGTGGGTGTCCATGTTGGGCCAGGCGGCGGCGTATCCGATGAGGCGGCCGTCCTCCTCGGCGACGCGCAACTGGTCGACGAAGGCGGGCAGCCGCGTGAGCACATGGGTGCGGTCGGCGCCGAACACCTCCTCGTCGAGGCGGACGATCGACGTGAGGTCCTCGGCGGTGGCGGGGCGGGTGGCGACGCGGGGTCCGGCAGTCTCCGGGACGAACCGGCCGCGCAGCATCTCCGACCGGCCGATGTCCTTGAAGCCCAGTTCCTCGTAGAGCGGCCGGCCGTACGGGGTCGCGTACAGGGTCAGGGGGGTGGTGCCCCGCGCCGAGACGATGTGGCGCATCATCCGGCGCCCGACGCCCCGGCGCGCGTGCCGCTCGGCGACCAGCATCATGCCGATGGCCGCGAGCGAGGGCCGCTCGGGCGGGCCGTACTCGGTGACGGTGCAGACCCCGACGAGACCGCCGTCGGGGTCGTCGATGCCGTACCCCTTCCCGGCGGTGAGGAGAAGCCCCCACTTGTGCTCTTCGCGTGGCCACCCCCGGTCCTCGGACAGGTCGGCGCACGCGTCGAGGTCACGGAGCGTCAGACGGCGGATCGGCAGAGAGGAGAGGGAAGGAGTCGGCACGCTGGTCAGGCTGGCCGACGGAGGGCGCCCGCGTCCACCTCTTTGCCCGGCGGGTGCGAGCTTTTCGCCATGCCGTGGCCGCGCGCACAGCGCCCCGACACCTCGCGGACGCCGTGTCGGCAGAAGGGCCGGAGGCGGGTGTCAGCCGAGGTCGGGGGCGTGCAGGGCCCGTACGCCCTCGATGTTTCCGTCCAGATAGTGACGCAGGGAGAGCGGTACGAGGTGGACGGAGGCGATGCCGACCCGGGTGAACGGCACCCGGACGATCTCGTACTCGCCGGTCGGCTCGTCGACCTCGGGGCCGTGTCGCAGGGCCGGGTCCATGGATTCCAGACGGCAGACGAAGAAGTGCTGCACCTTCACGCCGGTCGCGCCCTCGTCCTCCCCGATGTGCTCCACGGTGTCCACGAAGCAGGGGACCACATCGGTGATCTTGGCGCCGAGTTCCTCGTACACCTCGCGGTGCAGGGCGTCCACGACGCTCATGTCGGCCGGCTCGACTCCGCCACCGGGCGTGATCCAGTACGGGTCGACGCCGGGCTTGGTGCGCTTGATCAGGACGAGAGCGTCGCCGTCTAGGAGGACGGCGCGTGCGGTGCGCTTGACCACGGGTCGGACGGTCATGGGAGGAATGTGGCCCCGCTGGTTCCACGTGAAACATCGCAGGGCGTATCGACCGTGCGCGCCGCGCGACCACCGGAGGCGGGCGCGGGGGAATCGGGCCGTGGGCACCGGCCTGACCCCCAGGGGAGGGGCCTTCGCATACCGGGACGCACGGCGGTCCGAGCCGTGACGGTGAGGCTCGGACCGCCGTTTACGCCTCCGTGGGCGACGAGGTCAGCCCGCCGACTCGTCAAGGGCGCGCAACAGGTCGGCCACCAGGTCCTCGGGGTCCTCCCCGCCGACCGAGAGCCGGACGAAGCCCTCCGGCACCGCGTCGCCGCCCCAGCGACCGCGCCGCTCGGCGGTCGACCGCACCCCGCCGAAGCTCGTCGCCCCCTCCACGAGCCGCAGGGCGTCGAGGAAACGGTCGGCGTGCGCGCGGGTGGCCAGGGTGAAGGAGACCACGCAGCCGTAGCGCCGCATCTGCCGGGCGGCGGTCCGGTGCGAGGGGTCGTCGGGGAGCCCCGGGTACCGCAGCCCCGCCACCTCGGGCCGGGTGCGCAGTGCCTCGGCGACCTTCAGGGCGGTGGCGTTCTGCCGGTCGACGCGCATCTGGAGGGTGGCGAGGGAACGGTGCGCGAGCCATGCCTCCATGGGGCCGGGGATCGCGCCGACGATCTTGCGCCAGCGCCGGACGGCGGCCATGGGGGCGCCCTCACGTCCGGCGACGTACCCGAGGAGGACGTCCCCGTGCCCGGTGAGCTGCTTGGTGCCGCTGGCCACGGCGAAGTCGGCCCCGAGCTCCAGCGGGCGCTGCCCGAGCGGAGTGGCGAGGGTGTTGTCGACGGCCACCAGGGCACCGCCCGCGTGGGCCGCCTCGACGAGGCGGCGTACGTCGCACACGTCCAGCCCCGGATTCGAGGGCGTCTCGATCCACAGCAGCTTCGCTCCGTCCAGGACGCCGAGCTGGGCGTCCCCGCCGGTCGGCGCGGTGCGCACTTCGATGCCGAACGCCTCCAACTGGGCGCGGACCAGGGGCAGCGCCTGGTAGCCGTCGGAGGGGAGCACGACCGCGTCCCCGGCCCTGAGCTGGGAGAACAGCACCGAGGAGATCGCGGCCATGCCCGAGGCGAACACCAGGGCCTCGACGTCGTCGCGCCCTGGTGCCTCCAGTTCGACGAGGGCCCGCTCCAGATGGGTCCAGGTGGGGTTCTCGTCGCGGCCGTAGGTGTACGGGCCGGTGGGATCGCCCGGGAGGTGGAAGTGGGCGGCGAAGACGGGACCGGGCAGGGTCGGTTCGTGCTTGACGGGCTCGGGCAGTCCGGCGCGCACCGCGCGGGTGCCGTCGCCGGGCCCGGGGAGGCCGCCCGGGGAACTCCGCCAGCCGGTAGGGGAATCGCTCATGCCACCCGTCCTTCCACATCCGCGCGGACCGCGTCGAGCAGTCCGCTGGTCGCCGCCTCCACCATGGCGAGGCACTGCTCGAAGTCGCCGGTGTCCCCGTAGTAGGGGTCCGGCACGTCCGGGTCGTCCCCGTCGGCGGCGGGGTCGTAGGACCGCAGCAGCCGTACCTTGGCCGCGTCCCGCTCCGTGGGCGCGAGCCGGCGCAGGACCCCGAGGTGGCCCGCGTCGAGCGCGACGACGAGGTCGAGGCGGTCGAACCAGGACGGCTGGAACAGCCTGGCCGTGTGGGCGCCGTCGTAGCCGTGCTCCTCCAGCACGGCGACGGTGCGGGGGTCGGCCCCCTCGCCCTCGTGCCAGCCGTCCGTGCCGGCGCTGTCGGCGTGGACCCGGTCGTCGAGTCCGGCCGCCCGCAGACGTTCACGGAAGACGGCCTCGGCCATCGGGGAGCGGCAGATGTTGCCGGTGCACACGAAGCAGACGCGGTAGGTCACGGGGTCAGTCCTTGTCCGGCAGGAACGCGTTCAGGGCCCAGGAGACGACCGAGATGATCAGGCCGCCCAGGACGGCCGTCCAGAAGCCCTCCACGTGGAAACTCAGGTCGAGCTTGCCGGCCAGCCACGAGGTCAGCAGCAGCATCAGCGCGTTGACCACGAGCGTGAACAGGCCGAGGGTCAGGATGAACAGCGGGAAGGTCAGCACCTGCACAATGGGCTTGACCAAGAGGTTCACCAGGCCGAAGACCAGGGCGACCAGGATCAGCGTGCCGGCCTTCTTGCCGGTGCTGCCCCCGGTCAGAGTGATCTTGTCCAGCAGCCACACGGCGACGGCCAGGGCGCCCGCGTTGGCGATCGTCTTGACTACGAAATTCTTCATGTGTCTGATCGTGGCAGACGCGGGCGGACACGAACGGTGAGAACAGGGGCGGGCGGAGACGATGAAGGCTTTCCGGCTGGACGAACTGGAGGCGGAGCGCGCCGCCAACGATGGCGCCTACCTGCAGTTCCTCCGGGAGCGGAACATGTCGGTGGGCCTCTACGCCCTGGACGCGGGAGCGGCCGATCCACAGCAGCCGCACGGTCAGGACGAGGTGTACTTCGTGGTCAGCGGACGTGCGGCGATCACCGTCGGCATGGAGACCACCGAGGTCGCCCGCGGCAGCGTGGTGTACGTGTCGGCCGGGGTGGCCCACAAGTTCCACCACATCAGCGAGGATCTTCGGGTGCTGGTGGTGTTCTCGCCCCCCGAGGGCTGAGCCGCCGCTCCCCGGGTTCCCTAGGGGATCGCTCAGGGGGAGACAAGGGATGCGGGAGCCCCGCCGGGGCCCGCGCGGCTCTAGCATCGAGTGCAGGACATCCAAGACTTCCGGGAAGGGTGCCGGTCCATCGGAGGATCGGCACCGGCCGGGCGGAGAGATAGGACGAGGGCGATGCGAGAGATCTTCACGGGACTCCCGTGGTGGGTGAAGTGGATCGCGGTGCCGGTCATCGCCCTGGTCGTGTTCGGCAGCCTGATAGCGACGGTGCTCAGCATCGTGATCGGACTGCTCTTCAAGGTGCTGGTCTTCGTGGCACTCGTCGGCGGACTGATCTACATCGTGCGCCGGTTCACGTCGGGTTCCTCGTCGCGCTGGTGAGGGGCCCGGGACCTCGGCAGGGGTGACGAGGGGACCTCCGGTTCCCTCGCCCGGGGGAAGTTTCCGGTACGGATGGCCGACAAGCGGTGACCGAGGGTTAGAGTCCGAGACTCCCGCGGGGTCCACCCCGCGAGCGGCGTACCCCCCACCCCGTGTTCCCCGCACGGGCCCCTCCGCTTCCCCGGGAGTGATCCTTGGCCACGGCTGACACCGCCCGAGCGGCGCTGCACGCACTCCCCGTGCAGACGCACGCGACACCGCGCACCCCGTCCCCCTCCCCCGCGGCCGAGCCGCCGCCCGCCACCCTCATCGGCTCCGTCCAGCGGGCGATGCGCCTGCTGGAACGCGTCGCCGCGCACGGATACGGCGCACCCGCCAAGCAACTCGCCCGGGAGACGGGACTCGCGCTGCCCACCGCCTACCACCTGCTGCGCACCCTCGTCCACGAGGGCTATCTGCGCCGGGAGAAGGGCCTGTTCTTCCTCGGTGAGGCGGCCGAGCGGCTGAGCCGCAGCGGCGCCGAGCAGAAACGTCGCAGCACGGTCGTCGACGCCCTGGCGAGCTGGCGGGACGCGATCGACGCCCCCGTGTACTACGCCACGTACCGCGCCGGCGAGGTCGAGGTCGTCGGCGTATCGGATACGCCGGACCATCCGGCGGTCGAGGAGTGGGCCGACTTCCGCGAGACCGCGCACGCGCACGCCGTCGGGCTCTGCCTGCTGTCGCAACTGGACGAGGCGGGCCGACGCGACCACATCCGACGCTACCCGGTGCAACCCGTCACCCCCTATACGGTGCGTGACAGGCACAGCCTGTTGACGCGGCTGGAGCGGCTGCCGAGGATGGCTCCGGTGACGGAACACCAGGAGTACGCCCTGGGGTACGTTTGCGCCGCGATCCCGCTCACCGTGGGCTCCACCGCGGCTGCGGTGGCCCTCTCCCTCCCCGCTCACCAGGCCGGGCGACTGCTTCCGACGGTGCGTCGGCTGCAGCACGAGATGGGCCGGCTGCTGGGTCCGCTCGCGCCCTCTATCACTATCTGAAAACTCACTCCTTGTGATCTGGTGTGTACGTTAAGCAAGATGCCACCAGTGTAAGAAGTTTGGTTCCAGGTGTGATTTTCCCGGACAGTCGACGGCGAATGACGGGGTAGGCGAATGGGCGAGTCTGTGCAGGCAGAGGTCATGATGAGCTTTCTCGTGTCCGAGGAGCTGTCGTTCCGCATTCCGGTGGAGCTGAGGTACGAGACCTCCGATCCCTATGCCGTGCGGCTGACGTTCCATCTCCCCGGTGACGCCCCGGTGACCTGGACCTTCGGCCGGGAGCTGCTGGTGGACGGTGTCGCCATGCCGTGCGGCGACGGCGATGTGCGCATCGCGCCGGTCGATCCGGAGCCGCTGGCGGAGGTGCTGATCCGGCTTCAGGTCGGCAGCGACCAGGCGTTGTTCCGCTCCTCCGCGGCGCCCCTGGTGGCCTTCCTCGACCGGACGGACAAGCTGGTGCCGCTGGGGCAGGAGGGCGCGCTCGCCGACTTCGACGCGCACCTCGACGAGGCCCTGGACCGCATCCTGGCCGAGGAGCAGAGCGCCGGGTGAACGGCAACGGCGCCCGGGTGGCGGTGACCTAGGCCGCGGCGGGCCGCCGAACTGTGCAGGAACGCTTCTTCCGGTTCCTGTGGCTTTCCGGTCCCTGTTGCTTTTCCGGTTCCTGTGGCGGCGGCGGCCTCCCGGCCGTCGGCCCTCGCCATCGGCCCCGAAGACCGTCGGCCTCGAAGACCGGTGGCCCGTGGCTGGGAAGCCACGGGCCACCGCCGTACCGCCGGGACACCCCCCAGGGGACCCGGCGGATCAGCGCTTCCGGCGACGCCCCCGCCCGCTGCCGCGCCCCTGCGCTCCGGCCCCGGAGGACCCGGTACCGCCGGCGACGGCCGGTGCCGCCTCGCCCGCCTGCCGCCGGTCGGCGGAGACGACCAGGGCGGCGAGCGCCGTGGTGACCGGGACCGAGGCCACCAGGCCGATCGAGCCGACCAGGGTGCGCACGATCTCCTCCGCGACCAGCTCGCTGTTGGCGACCGCCCCCACGCTGCTCTGCGCGATGGAGAACAGCAGCAGCAGAGGGAGCGCGGCGCCCGCGTAGGCGAGGACGAGCGTGTTGACGACGGACGCGATGTGGTCGCGGCCGATGCGGATGCCCGCCCGGTAGAGCCCGCGCCAGCCCATCGTCGGGTTGGCCTCGTGCAGTTCCCAGACGGCCGACGTCTGGGTGACCGTCACGTCGTCGAGGACACCGAGCGAGCCGATGATCACCCCCGCGAGCAGCAGACCGCTCATGTCGATGTGCGGGTACAGGCCGTGGATCAGGCCGGTGTTGTCGTCCGTGTTGCCGGTGAGCGCCGCCCAGCCGATGAACAGTGAGCCCAGGAGCCCGATCAGCAACAGCGAGATCAGGGTGCCCAGTACGGCCACGGAGGTGCGGGCGGACAGTCCGTGGCACAGATAGAGGGCGATCAGCATGATGGCGCTGGACCCGATGACCGCCACCAGCAAGGGGTTGGAGCCCTGGAGGATCGCGGGGAGGATGAAGAAGTTCAGCAGCAGGAAGCTGATGGCGAGGGCGACCAGCGCCATCAGGCCGCGCAGCCGCCCGACGACCACCACGGCCAGCGCGAAGATGCCGGCCAGCAGGGCCAGCGGCAGCCGGCGGTTGACGTCGGTCACCGAGTACTGCAGGTCCTTCGGGGCGGAGGGCTCGTAGGCGACCACCACCTGCTCGTCCTGGTGGAGCTGGCGTGACTGGTCCGGCTGCACGATCTCGGTGAACGTACGGCCCTTGTCCTTGCCGGTGTCGACGCGGACCGTCGCCCGCTTGCAGGTGCCGTTGGCCTGCTGGAGTGCCGAGGAGCCCTCCGCGGTGGAGGTGTCCCCGGTCGGGACGGCTCCCGAGGCGTTGACGGACGAGCAGCTCACCTCGACCACCTTGGTGACGGTGGCCTCCTGGGTCTGCCGGTCGAAGCCGACCCCGGTGCGCTGGTGCGGCGGTGCTCCGCCCGGCCAGAGCACCGTGAGGCCGACCAGCACCGCCGCGGCGAAGGGGATCAGGATCGCGGCGATGACCTTCCGCAGATGGCGGGAGACCGGCGTCGCGGGACCGTGGCTGTGCCCGTGGGAATGCCCGTGCCCGCCACCGGAGCCGTGACCGCCGCCGCCGTGCCCACCCGGCCCGCCACCGCCCGTCGGCCCGCCGTGGGAGTGCTCCCGTCGGGAGCCGGGGTTCGTGTCGAAGGCCCAGTCCTGCCTGCGGTCCGTCCCGCGGCGGCCGTCGTCTTCGGCACCCGGCCCACGGCGGGGGTCGTGCGGCGGAGGCGGAGGATGATGCGTCGTGGTCACCGCCCGATCATCGCAAGAACGGAAGGGGCCCTCTGGTCACCGCGCCCGAATTGACGCTAGCGTGGAGGCACCTTTGTACACGCGGGAGCTCGGAGCACCGGGCTGAGAGGGCGCTGACCTCCGTCCCAGCGACGTTTCACATGAAACATCACCGAAGCCGAGTGATGTTTCACACGAAACGTCGGCAGACGGAAGCCGCTGCGTCGACCGCCGAACCTGTTACCGGGTAATGCCGGCGTAGGGAGCTTGGTCTCATGGCCATCAAGGACGCACGCACGCCTGCCTCCACGCGGAACCGCACGGAGTCGACGACGGAGACGAAGGGACCGGAGTCGAACGCCGGGGAGGCCGGGAAGTCCATCGGCTGGCACAAGGCGTATGTCGAGGGTTCGCGCCCCGACCTGCGGGTGCCGGCCCGTCAGGTGCATCTCACCAACGGAGAGTCGGTCACGCTCTACGACACCTCGGGTCCGTACACCGACCCGCTCGTCGAGACGGATGTCCGCAGGGGCCTGTCGCCGCTGCGGGAGAACTGGATCGTCGCCCGCGGCGACACGCAGGAGTACGCGGGCCGTCCCGTCCGTCCCGAGGACGACGGAATCAAGCACACGTCCCCGCGCGGGGGGCTGCGCAACCTCGACGCGGTCTTCCCCGGCCGTCCGCGCCAGCCGCGCCGGGGCCGTCCCGGCACCGCGGTGACGCAACTCGCGTACGCGCGCCGGGGGGAGGTCACGCCCGAGATGGAGTACGTGGCCATCCGGGAGAACGTCTCGCCGGAGGTGGTCCGCGAGGAGATCGCCGCGGGCCGGGCGGTGCTGCCGGCCAACGTCAACCACCCGGAGACCGAGCCGATGATCATCGGCAAACGGTTCCTCGTGAAGGTCAACGCCAACATCGGCAACTCCGCGGTGACCTCCTCCATCGAGGAGGAGGTCGAGAAGATGACCTGGGCGACCCGCTGGGGCGCGGACACCGTGATGGACCTGTCCACCGGGCGCAACATCCACACCACCCGCGAGTGGGTGCTGCGCAACTCGCCCGTCCCCATCGGCACCGTGCCGCTCTACCAGGCGCTGGAGAAGGTCGACGGCAAGGCCGAGGAGCTGAGCTGGGAGATCTACAAGGACACGGTCATCGAACAGGCCGAGCAGGGCGTCGACTACATGACCGTCCACGCCGGCGTCCGCCTGCCGTACGTGCCGCTCACCGCGAACCGGAAGACCGGCATCGTCTCGCGCGGCGGCTCCATCATGGCCGCCTGGTGCCTCGCGCACCACAAGGAGTCGTTCCTCTACGAGAACTTCGAGGAACTCTGCGAGATCCTCGCCGCCTACGACGTCACCTACTCGCTGGGCGACGGACTGCGGCCGGGCTCCATCGCGGACGCCAACGACCGGGCGCAGTTCGCGGAGTTGCACACGCTGGGGGAGCTGAACCGCATCGCCAAGCGCCACCACGTGCAGACCATGATCGAGGGGCCGGGCCACGTCCCGATGCACAAGATCAAGGAGAACGTCGACCTCCAGCAGGAGATCTGCGAGGAGGCCCCGTTCTACACGCTCGGCCCCCTGACGACGGACGTCGCCCCGGCGTACGACCACATCACCTCCGGCATCGGCGCCGCGATGATCGCCTGGTGGGGCACGGCCATGCTCTGCTACGTCACCCCCAAGGAGCACCTGGGCCTGCCCAACCGCGACGACGTCAAGACCGGCGTCATCACCTACAAGATCGCCGCGCACGCGGCCGACCTCGCCAAGGGGCACCCGGGCGCGCAGGAGTGGGACGACGCGCTGTCGGACGCGCGCTTCGAGTTCCGCTGGGAGGACCAGTTCAACCTGTCCCTCGACCCGGACACGGCACGGGAGTTCCATGACGAGACGCTGCCGGCCGAGCCCGCCAAGACGGCGCACTTCTGCTCGATGTGCGGGCCGAAGTTCTGCTCGATGAAGATCAGCCAGACCATCACCGAGCGGTTCGGCGGTGATCTGGCCGACGGCGCCACGGCCGAGGAGGTGGCCGACGGCATGATGCAGAAGTCGAAGGAGTTCGCGGCGAGCGGGAACCGGGTCTACCTGCCCATCGCCGACTGAGGTCCGTCCGGACCCGGTCGACGGGGAGGGGGCGGCCTGGCCGGGGCCCGCCCCCTACCTTCCGCGGGGACCGGGCGTCAGGGCCCGCCCCGCCACTCCCGTTCGCCGGGACCCGCTCGGCACACTGGTCCCATGACAGCCACATCTCTGGGCAAGGGCGCCAACCTCGCCGTCGACTCCCCCGCGGTCCGCGTCGAGCTGGCATGGTCGGCCGGTCCGGGCGTGCCCGGGGTCGACGCCTCGGCGTTGCTGCTCACCTCGGCCGGCCGGGTCCGCGGCGACGAGGACTTCGTCTTCTCCGGCCGGCCACGTCACGCCTCCGGCGCGGTGCGGCACCTGGGGCGCGGTTCCGCGGACGGGACCACGGCCGACACCGTCGAGGTGGACCTCCCTGCGCTGGAGCCGGAGGTCGAGCGGGTGGTGCTGTGCGCCTCGGCCGGCGGCGGGACCTTCGGCCGGGTGCCGGGGCTGTCGCTGCGCCTGCTGGACGCCGGGACCGGGGCGGAGCTGGCCCGGTTCGACATGACGGCCGGTGCGGAGGCGGCGCTGATCGGGGGCGAGCTGTACCGCCGGCAGGGCCGGTGGAAGTTCCGCGCGGTCGGCCAGGGCTATGCCACGGGGCTCGCGGGGCTGGCCACCGACTACGGCATCACCGTCGACGACCCGGCCCCGGCGCAGGCCCCCACGGCTCCGGCTCCCCCGGCGCAGGCCCCCACGGCTCCGGTCGCCCCTGCACCCGCCCCACCCATGCCCCCGGCTCCCCCGGCCGCCCCCACACCCCCGCCCACGCCTCACCCAGGGCGAGGAGCGCCTCCCCGTGGACATGCGCAAGCGCCTGTCGCTGCGCAAGGAGCAGGTCGCCGTCAGCCTGCGCAAGCACGGGGCGGCCGGTGTCACCGCGCGCGTCGTCCTGGTCCTCGACGCCTCCGGGTCCATGAGCCCCCTCTACACCAAGGGCGTGGTCGCCGACGTCGTCGAGCGTATGGCGGCCGTCGCCGCGCAGGTGGACGACGACGGCGAGATGCAGGCATGGACCTTCGCCTCGAACCCGGCCCGCCTGCCCGACCTGCGCCTGGGCGAACTCCCCGAGTGGCTGCGCCTGCACGTGCGCGTGGGGGAGATCGGCCTCTTCCGGCGCGGCAGGAAGAAGGGCCTCCACCCCGACCAGGTCGACATGCGCGCGGTCGGCATCCAGAACGAGGAACAGAAGGTGATCGCCGAGGTGCGGGCCTTCGTCCGGGAGAACCCGGCGCCGGACCCCACCCTGGTGCTGTTCTTCTCCGACGGCGGCGTCTACCGCGACACCGAGATCGAGCGGGAGCTGCGCGAGGCCGTGGAGGAGCCCGTCTTCTGGCAGTTCGTGGGCATCGGCCGCGCCGGCTATGGCGTGCTGGAACGGTTCGACACCCTGCCCGGACGGCGCGTCGACAACGTCGGCTTCTTCGCGGTGGACGACATCGGCGCCGTCCCCGACCCGGAGCTGTACGACCGCCTGCTTTCCGAGTTCCCGTCGTGGATCACCGCCGCCGGGCGGGCGGGCATTCTCTGACCCCGCCCGTCCGGTCCCGGCGGCTACTCCGGCTGGTGTTCCGGACCGCCGAAGTCCGGGCTGCTGAAGTCCGGGCTCGAGTACCGCGGACGGTGGTCCGCCGTGGCCCCCTCTCCGGGGCTGGAGAACCCCGGCCGGCCGTAGCCGAGCTGCGGCATCCGGCCGGACTGCGCCGCCGGGCCCGCGTGCAGGACGGTCGCCGTACGCGGATCGTCCAGCGCCTCCCGCAGGAACGGCAGGATGCCCCGGTGCAGGAGGGCGTCGTGCCAGGCGTCCCGGGCACGGGCCAGCTCGCCGTGGGGATCGGCGTGGCGGGCGGCCTCGGCGGACGGCCGGTTGCGCAGGGCCGTCATCAGCAGTCCGGCGGTGGCGACGAGGATCGCCACCGCCGTGACCGCGCCGAACACCCACCCCGTGGTGAGCAGGGTCTGGGCGAACACCTGCTCCGGGGCGAGCACGCGCAGGACGTAGCCGACGAGCAGGAAGATGGCCGCGGCGGTGCCGGCCAGGACGGGTGCCAGGACGGCGATCACGGCGACGGCGCCCGCGCCGTTCGCCTCGGCGACCTCGCCCATGGTGGCGGCGAGTTGCGCCGCGCCGGTCTCCGGCTCCTCGGTGCCGGCGGTGTGGGAGGCGGGGGCCGCGGCGGCCTGGGCGGGCCGGCGCAGTTCCTCGCGGACCTTCACGTAGTGCTGGTACTCGGTGGCTGCCGCGGCCGTGATGAGCGCGGTCGCGTTCAGCGCCAGGGTGCGCAGTTGTTCGGTGGTGAGCCGTTGACCGGCGGGTGCCGGCTCCGGACGCGGTGGTGCGGAGCGCAGCGCCTCATCGAGGACCCGCTCGTATTCCTGGCGGTCCTCGGGCGACAAGTGCTGCGGAACGCTGTTCATGTGCATCCCCCGATGCTCCGTAGGGCTTGGGGCTCGCATGCCAACGAGCCGTCGGGCAGAAACGGAGGGGAGCCTGCTACGGATAAGCCGATGGTAGAGCGGGGACGGCGCGTGGTGACAGGGGGTTTCCAGAAATTGGGTGCCGGGCCCCGCGGAATCGGTGGCGGCCCGGCCCCTCCGTCGAACGGTCAGGAAGCGAGCGGCAGTTGCTGGACCAGCAGTTTCCCGGCCATCGTCACCCCACCGTCCATGGCGATGGCCAGACCGTCCGCGTAGACGTGCGGGCCCTCGACCGCGGGCCGGGGTTCCTCCTCGCCGTCCTCGGAGCCGACCTCGCCGGTCAGGTACGGGATGGGGCTGTGGCCGTGGACGATACGGGTGCCGCCGTAGGTCTCCAGCAGCGAGCGGACGGCGTCGGCGCCGCCCTCGTCACGGAAGGAGAAACGCTTGGTCAGCTTGCGGAACAGGTCCCAGACCTCCTCCACGTCGTTGCGGGTGAGCGTCTCGCGGACGGTGTCGTTGACCTCTTCGATGGAGCGTCCGTAGTCGAGGTACGTGGTCGTGTCGGAGTGGACCAGGAGGTGGCCGTCGACCTCTTCGAGGGCGTCGAGGCGGGCCATCCACTGGAGGTGGTGGTCCTGGAGGCGGTCCATGTCGGTCTTCTGGCCGCCGTTGAGCAGCCACGCCGCCTGGAAGGTCGCGGTGCCGGCTCCGGAGTTGACCGGCGTGTCGCCGAACCGCTTGGCGCCGAGCAGGAGCAGCTCGTGGTTGCCCATCAGCGCCTTGCAGTACCCGCCGGACGCGGCGGCCTCGGCGGAGAGCCGCATCACCAGGTCGATGACGCCGATGCCGTCCGGGCCGCGGTCGGTGAAGTCGCCGAGGAACCAGAGGCGGGCGGTGCCCGCGTTCCAGTGGCCGGCGTCGTCGATGAGGCCCTTCTCACGCAGCGCGGACTCCAGCTCGTCGAGGTAGCCGTGCACGTCGCCGACGACGAAGAGCGGGCCGGGGCCGGCGGTGGAGTGCGCGGCGGGCGCGGCCTCGGGGTCGACGGTCACCTGGACCGTGTCGCCCCGGCGGATGACGGGCAGGTCGCGCTGGGTCGGGGTGTACCCCTCGGGGTGGCCCTCCTCGCCGGGCGGGACGGCGTTGCCCGGATGCGTGCCGGGGGCGGCGTACGGAGCGGTTTCGTGGACGTAGGCGGGCACCCGGAAGTCGCGTACCGTCGCCGTCCGCTCCACCGCGGGTCCCTGACCGGCCCCCTGAGTCATCGACCCCTCCACCATCGCGCCGCATCTGCACCGCTTCGGACTGCCTGGTCGCAGCGGCCCGCGGTGTGTGGGCCCATCATAGGAATGCGGATCGCGCCGTGTGATGACCCAGGGGTGGTGAATCGGGACAGGACACCGGATCGCCGTCGCTTTCGCCCCGATTGGGCCGTGCTTGGCCCGGCCGCCGCCGTGGCGCGGCCGGCCGTGTCGGTGCCGGTGTCGCCCCGCCGGCCGGGGGCAGGTGCCCTCCTTCCGGATCGTGCCGCGGGCCGTGGGGGCCGGCCCGCACCCGAAAGAGAGGGCCTAGAGACCCCCGGGCGACCGCGGCGGGCTCACCGTGGTCCGTGGCGGGCGGCGCTGCGACGAGGTGCGCACGATCAGTTCGGTCGGTATCACCTGCTCGACCGGCTGGTCCGAGTCGAGGCCCTCGATGGCGTCGATGAGGAGTTGGACGACGGCCGTGCCGATGCGGCGGGGCTTGAGCGACAGGGTGGTGATGGGCGGCTCGGTGTTGGCGTACACGGTGGACTCGCTGCAGCAGACGAGCAGGAGGTCCTCCGGGACGCGCAGCCCGTAGCGGCGGGCGGCGGCCAGCAGGTCGGTGCCGTTCGGGTCGAAGAGTCCGTAGACGGCGTCCGGCCGGTCGGGCCGGGCGAGGAGCCGGTCGGCGGCGACGGCGCCGGCGCATGGATCATGGGCGGGGTAGGACTCGTAGACGGGGTCCTGACCGACGCGTTCGCACCAGCGCAGGTAGGCGGTGGTCGAGAGGTGGGTGTACGTGTCCGTCGTGGTGCCGGTGAGCAGTCCGATCCGCCGGGCGCCGGCGGCGGCCAGATGGTCGAGGATGCCGAGGACGGCGGCCTCGTGGTCGTTGTCGACCCAGGCGGTGACGGGGAGCGCGCCGGCGGGGCGGCCGTCGGAGACGACGGGTAAGCCCTGGCGGATCAGTTCGCCCACGACCGGGTCCTGGTCGGAGGGGTCGATGACGACCGTGCCGTCCAGGGCGACGTTGGACCACACGTCGTGGCGGGAGGTCGCCGGGAGGATGACGAGGGCGTAGCCGCGGGCGAGCGCGGCGGAGGTCGCGGCACGTGCCATCTCGGCGAAGTACGCGAACTCGGTGAAGGTGAAAGGTTCATCCCCGTACGTGGTCACGGTCAGACCGATGAGGCCGGACTTGCCGGTACGGAGTGTGCGGGCGGCGGCTGAGGGACGATAGCCGAGCCGGTCGGCGACCTCGCGGACATGGCGCCGGGTGGCGTCCGGGAGTCGCCCCTTGCCGTTGAGGGCATCGGAGACGGTCGTGATGGAGACTCCGGCGGCGGCGGCCACGTCCCTGATGCCCGCCCGACCCGGCCGGTTGCCTCGGCGTGAGGTTTCCGCGCGGCTCACCTGGTGCTTCCCTGCTGCTGTCATGGCGAGCCGATAGTAGGGCTCATGCGGTGGGGTAGGGCGGGCGCATATGCACGCGTTGACAGGCACGTTTCTGCATGGTCGGAAGACCATAACAGCCTCTGAAATAAAGGAAGTTGGTGGGGCGCACCCCAGTACGTTACGTGTCTGTGAGCGGCGGCCTGCCGCAGGGGCGATGTTGCGAAGAGGTCTCAACTCACCTGCACGAGGGATGCGCGCCACGGCGCAAGCCACCGGCGCGTAGATATATGTGCGATGCGCCCCCCGAATCGGGCGGAAAAGACCTCTGATGCCCGTGATGCCTATGTGACGGATGAGGTGGGTCCGGGCCTATTCGCAGGGGCGCCGAATCCTCATAGGGTGAGAAGCATTCGATACCGGTGGTGGTCACGAGGAGGACTGCGGTGAGCGAGACGAGCCCCAAGCTGCGCGCCGAGCTGGAGGGGATTCCCACCTACAAGCCGGGCAAGCCCGCCGCGGCCGGTGGGCCGGTGGCCTACAAGCTGTCCTCGAACGAGAACCCCTACCCGCCGCTGCCGGGCGTGATGGAGACGGTGACGGCCGCGGCCTCGTCGTTCAACCGCTACCCGGACATGGCCTGTACGGGGCTGATGAACGAGCTGGCGGAGCGGTTCGGGGTGCCCGTCGGCCACCTGGCCACCGGCACCGGTTCGGTCGGCGTGGCCCAGCAGCTCATCCAGGCCACCGCCGGCCCCGGCGACGAGGTGATCTACGCCTGGCGTTCCTTCGAGGCGTACCCGATCATCACGCGGATCAGCGGGGCGACGCCGGTCCAGGTGCCGCTGACCGACGGCGAGGTCCACGACCTGGACGCCATGGCGGCGGCGATCACCGACCGGACCCGGCTGATCTTCGTCTGCAACCCCAACAACCCGACCGGCACGGTGGTCCGCCGCGAGGAGCTGGAACGCTTCCTCGACCGGGTGCCCCAGGACGTGCTCGTGGTCCTCGACGAGGCGTACCGAGAGTTCATCCGCGATCCCGAGGTGCCCGACGGCGTCGAGATCTACCGGAACCGGCCCAACGTCTGCGTGCTGCGCACCTTCTCCAAGGCGTACGGTCTGGCCGGCCTCCGGGTCGGGTTCGCCATCGCCCACGAGCCGGTGGCGGCGGCGCTGCGCAAGACGGCGGTGCCCTTCGGCGTGAGCCAGCTCGCCCAGGAGGCGGCGATCGCCTCGCTGCGGGCCGAGGACGCGCTGATCGGCCGGGTCGGTTCGCTGGTGGGCGAGCGGACCCGGGTGGTCGACGCGCTGCGTGCCCAGGGCTGGACGGTCCCGGAGACGCAGGCCAACTTCGTGTGGCTGCGGCTGGGGGAGCGCACGGTGGACTTCGCCGAGGCGTGCGAGCGGGCCGGTGTGGTCGTGCGGCCGTTCGCCGGCGAGGGGGTGCGGGTGACCGTCGGGGAGGACGAGGCCAACGACATCTTCCTGAAGGCGGCGGAGGCGTTCCGCACGCAGCTCTAGCGGGGACGCGGGCGCCCGCCGCCCGTGGCTCCCACGGTGACCCGTCACTCCGGGCGCTCGACCGCCAGGGGTGACGGGTTTCACGTGGAACCAGCACGTCAGCGCATACGTACGGTCCTGGATTCAACATTTTGTCGAATCCGCCTCGCGGGGGCGATGTCACAGGGGACCCCCCTTCCGGTGGCGAAAAGCAGTACGTCATAATTGCTTGTGAATGTGAACGCGTTCACAAGCTCGTCTGTTTGCTCCCCGGATGGTGTGATCCGCACGGGGTGTGACGGACTCGCGCAAATTGCCGCGACCACGGCGATGTAAGGAGACCGACGACGTGGACATGGCTCTGGCACCCGAGACACTGGCGCGATGGCAGTTCGGCATCACGACCGTCTACCACTTCCTGTTCGTCCCGCTGACGATCTCGCTGGCCGCGCTCACCGCCGGTCTGCAGACCGCCTGGGTCCGGACCGACAAGGAGAAGTACCTCAGGGCGACCAAGTTCTGGGGCAAGCTCTTCCTGATCAACATCGCCATGGGTGTCGTCACCGGCATCGTGCAGGAGTTCCAGTTCGGCATGAACTGGTCGGACTACTCCCGCTTCGTCGGTGACGTCTTCGGCGCTCCCCTCGCCTTCGAGGCGCTCATCGCCTTCTTCTTCGAGTCGACCTTTATCGGCCTGTGGATCTTCGGCTGGGACAAGCTGCCCAAGAAGATCCACCTGGCCTGCATCTGGATGGTCTCGATCGGCACGCTGCTCTCGGCGTACTTCATCCTGGCCGCCAACTCCTGGATGCAGCACCCCGTCGGCTACCGGTTCAACGAGGACAAGGGCCGGGCCGAGCTGACCGACTTCTGGCTGGTGCTCACGCAGAACACCACGCTGAACCAGGTCTTCCACAGCTTCGCGGCGGCCTTCCTCACGGGTGGCGCCTTCATGGTCGGCATCGCCGCCTTCCACCTGATGCGCAAGAAGCACATCCCGGTCATGCGGACCTCGCTGCGGCTCGGCCTGGTCACCCTGACCGTCGGCGGACTGCTCACCGCGGTCAGCGGCGACACGCTCGGCAAGGTCATGTACGAGCAGCAGCCGATGAAGATGGCCGCGGCGGAGGCGCTGTGGGACGGCGAGAGCCCGGCACCCTTCTCCGTCTTCGCCTACGGCGACGTCGACAAGGGCCACAACAAGGTGGCCTTGGAGATCCCCGGCCTGCTGTCCTTCCTGGCGCACAGCGACTTCCACTCCTACGTGCCCGGCATCAACGACACCAACAAGGCCCTCCAGGAGGAGTTCGGGCCCGGCGACTACCAGCCCATCATCCCCGTCGCCTACTGGAGCTTCCGCTGGATGATCGGCTTCGGCATGGCGTCCTTCTCGCTCGGTGTGCTGGGGCTCTGGCTCACGCGGAAGAAGTTCCTGCTGCCGTCCGCAGCCCGGACCGGGGAGGACGAGGTGCCCCACCTGGTCCTGCTGAAGGAGCCGCTGCGGCCGAAGCTCACCCGGCTGTACTGGCTGCTGGCGCTCTGGACGACGGCGTTCCCGCTGATCGCCAACTCCTGGGGCTGGATCTTCACCGAGATGGGCCGTCAGCCGTGGGTCGTCTACGGGCTCTTCCAGACCCGCGACGCGGTCTCGCCCGGCGTCTCCCAGGCCGAGGTGCTCATCTCGATGACCGTCTTCACCCTGCTCTACGCCGTCCTCGCCGTCGTCGAGGTCAAGCTGCTGGTCAAGTACGTCAAGGCCGGCCCGCCGGAGCTGACCGAAGCCGATCTCAACCCGCCCACGAAGATCGGCGGCGACTCCCGTGACGCCGACAAGCCGATGGCCTTCTCCTACTAGGCCGAGGGAGCTGCACAGTCATGGAACTGCACGACGTCTGGTTCGTCCTGATCGCCGTCCTGTGGGTCGGCTACTTCTTCCTGGAGGGCTTCGACTTCGGGATCGGCGTGCTCACCAAGCTGCTCGCCCGTGACCGGACCGAGAAGCGGGTGCTGATCAACACCATCGGACCCGTCTGGGACGGCAACGAGGTGTGGCTGCTCACGGCCGGCGGCGCGACCTTCGCCGCCTTCCCCGAGTGGTACGCCACGCTCTTCTCCGGCTTCTACCTGCCCCTGCTGATCATCCTGGTCAGCCTCATCGTCCGGGGTGTCGCCTTCGAGTACCGGGCGAAGCGGCCGGAGGAGAACTGGCAGCGGAACTGGGAAGCGGCGATCTTCTGGACCTCGCTGATCCCGGCCTTCCTGTGGGGCGTGGCCTTCGGCAACATCGTCCGCGGGGTGAAGATCGACAGCGAGATGGAGTACGTGGGGACCTTCTGGGACCTCCTCAACCCCTACGCCCTCCTCGGCGGGCTGGTCACGCTGACGCTGTTCACCTTCCACGGGGCGGTGTTCGCCGCGCTCAAGACGGTCGGTGACATCCGGGAGCGGGCCCGCGCGCTCGCCACGAAGGTCGGTCTCGTCACGGCCGTGCTGGCCCTCGGCTTCCTGCTCTGGACGCAGGCCGCCAACGGTGACGGCAAGAGCCTGGTCGCCCTGGTGGTGGCCGTCGCCGCCCTGGTGGCCGCGCTGGGGGCCAACCGGGCGGGCCGGGAGGGCTGGGCCTTCTCCTTCTCCGGCGTCACCATCGTGGCCGCCGTGGCGATGCTCTTCCTGACGCTCTTCCCGAACGTCATGCCCTCCACGCTCGACGCGGAGTGGAGCCTCACCGTCACCAACGCCTCCTCCAGCCCGTACACCTTGAAGATCATGACCTGGCTGGCCCTGATCGCCACTCCGGTCGTCATGCTCTACCAGGGCTGGACCTACTGGGTGTTCCGCAAGCGGATCGGCACCCAGCACATCGCCGACCCCGCGCACTGAGTCCGCGGTGGGGTGTTTCACGCGGCGTGTTCCACGTGAAACACCCCCTTCGGACGGGAGGGCATGTTTCACGTGAAACCCATCGATCCACGTCTCCTGCGCTACGCCCGCGCCACCCGGTTCTTCCTGATCGCAGTCGTCGTCCTGGGTGCCGCGGGCGCCGGACTCGTCGTCACGCAGGCGATGCTCATCGCCGAAATGGTGGTGGATGCCTTCCAGCACGGCCTGGCGCCGGCCGAACTCCGTACCCCGCTGCTCCTGCTGGTGGCCGTGGCCTGCGGGCGGGGTCTGGTCGGCTGGCTCACCGAACTCGCCGCGCACCGGGCGAGCGTGGCCGTCAAGGCCGAGCTCCGCGGACGTCTGCTGGAGCGGGCCACCGCGCTCGGGCCCGGCTGGCTGAGCGGACAGCGGACGGGATCGCTGGTCGCCCTGGCGACCCGTGGCGTCGATGCCCTCGACGACTACTTCTCCCGCTACCTGCCGCAGTTGGGCCTCGCCGTCGTGGTCCCGGCGGCGGTGCTGGCGCGGATCGTCACCGAGGACTGGGTCTCGGCGGCCATCATCGTCGCCACCCTGCCGCTCATCCCGCTCTTCATGATCCTGATCGGCTGGGCCACCCAGTCCCGGATGGACCGACAGTGGCGGCTGCTCTCGCGGCTCTCCGGTCACTTCCTGGACGTCGTCGCGGGGCTGCCGACGCTCAAGGTCTTCGGCCGGGCCAAGGCGCAGGCCGAGTCCATCAAGCGCATCACCGGCGAGTACCGGCAGGCGACCATGCGCACCCTGCGCATCGCCTTCCTCTCCTCCTTCGCGCTGGAACTGCTCGCCACGCTCTCCGTGGCCCTCGTCGCCGTGACCATCGGCATGCGGCTCGTCCACGGCGACATGTCCCTCTACGACGGTCTGGTCGTGCTGATCCTCGCCCCCGAGGCGTACCTGCCGCTGCGCCAGGTGGGGACGCAGTACCACGCGGCGGCCGAGGGCCTGGCCGCCGCCGAGGAGATCTTCGCCGTCCTGGAGACGCCCGCGCCGCCACGGGGCACCGCTCCCGTACCCGCGGACGGCACCCTGTCCGTCGAGGGCGTGACCGTCCGCTACCCCGGCCGGTCCGCGGACGCCGTGACCGACGTGAGCTTCACCGTCGCCCCGGGGGAGACCGTCGCCCTGGTGGGACCGAGCGGCGCGGGCAAGTCGACGCTGCTCGGCGTCCTGCTGGGCTTCGTCCGCCCGGCCGGGGGCCGGGTCCGCGTCGGCGGGACCGACCTCGCCGACCTCGACCCGGCCCAGTGGCACGACCGGATTGCCTGGGTGCCGCAGAACCCGCACCTGTATGCCGGGACCATCGCCGAGAACGTACGGCTGGCCCGGCCCGGCGCGGAGGACACCGCCGTGCGGCAGGCGCTGCGGGACGCCGGAGCGCTGGACTTCGTCGAGGCGCTGCCCGAGGGGACCGCCACGGTGCTCGGCGAGGGCGGGACCGGGGTCTCCGCCGGGCAACGGCAGCGGATCGCGCTGGCGCGGGCCTTCCTCGCGGACCGGCCGGTCCTGCTGCTCGACGAACCGACGGCCGCCCTGGACGGCGGGACCGAGGCCGAGGTCGTGGCCGCCGTCCGCAGGCTCGCGCGGGGACGCACGGTGCTGCTCGTGGTGCACCGCCCGGCGCTGCTGGAGACGGCCGACCGCGTGGTGCGGCTGGAAGCCCCGGCACCGGTCCCCGCCGGAGAGCCCGGCCCCGCTCCCGTACCGGACCGGCGGACGCAGGAGGAACCGGCCGCTCCCGCACCCGACCGGACCCCGGACGTCCCCCGTCCCACCGAGGCGCGCGGCGGTGTCCTCGCCAGGGTGCGCGCCATGTCCGGCGCCCGGCGCGGACGGCTCGCGCTCGCGCTGCTCCTCGGCAGCCTCGCCCTCGGCAGCGCGGTCGGCCTGATGGCCACCTCCGGGTGGCTGATCTCGCGCGCCTCCCAGCAGCCGCCGGTGCTGTACCTGATGGTGGCCGTCACCGCGACGCGGGCCTTCGGCATCGGACGGTCGGTGTTCCGGTACAGCGAGCGGCTCGTCTCGCACGACGCCGTGCTGCGCATGCTCGCCGACACCCGGGTCGCCGTCTACCGGCGGCTGGAGCGGCTCGCCCCCGCCGGGCTGCGCCGCAGCCGCCGGGGCGATCTGCTGACGCGTCTCGTCACCGACGTCGACGCGCTCCAGGACTACTGGCTGCGCTGGCTGTTGCCCGCCGGCACCGCCGTGGCCGTCTCCGCGGTGTCCGTCGGCTTCACGGCCTGGCTGCTGCCGGAGGCCGGCGCCGTGCTCGCGGCCGGTCTGCTGGCCGCCGGGGCCGGTGTCCCGCTGATCACCGGCGCGGTGGCGCGGCGGGCCGAGACACGGCTGGCCCCGGCCCGCGGCGTCCTCTCCACCCGGGTCGCCGACCTGCTCACCGGCACCGCCGAGCTGACCGTCGCGGGCGCCCTGCCCGCGCGGACCGCGGAGGCCCGCCGGGCCGACACCGTGCTCACCCGCCTCGCCTCCCGTGCCGCCACCGCCACGGCGCTCGGCGACGGACTCACGGCGCTGATCTCCGGCCTGACCGTCGCGGGCGCCGCGCTCGCCGGGGCCCAGGCGGTCGCCGACGGGCGACTGGCCGGAGTGGCGATGGCCGTCGTGGTCCTCACCCCGCTCGCCGCCTTCGAGGCCGTGCTCGGCATGCCGCTCGCCGCCCAGTACCGGCAGCGGGTGCGCCGCAGCGCCGAGCGCGTCTGCGAAGTGCTCGACGCCCCCGAGCCGGTACGGGAGCCGGAGCGGCCCCGGCAGGCACCCGACTCCCCCTTCCCGGTCGTCCTGAAGACGCTCACCGCGCGCCACCCCGGTCAGGGCCGGGACGCCCTCGCGGGCCTCGACCTCACCCTGGAACGGGGCCGGCGGATCGCCGTGGTCGGCCCGTCAGGTTCCGGAAAGACGACGCTGGCGCAGGTGCTGCTGAGGTTCCTCGACCCGGGCACCGGCTCCTACACGCTGGGCGGCGTCGACGCCGAGGCCCTGGCCGGGGACGACGTCCGGCGGCTCGTCGGACTCTGCGCGCAGGACGCGCACCTCTTCGACAGCTCGGTCCGCGAGAACCTGCTCCTGGCGCGGAAGGACGCCACCGAGACCGAGCTGCGCGACGCGCTGGCGCGGGCCCGGCTGCTGGAGTGGACCGACAGCCTGCCCGACGGGCTCGACACGCTGGTCGGCGAGCACGGGGCCCGGCTGTCCGGCGGGCAGCGGCAGCGGCTGGCCCTCGCGCGGGCGCTGCTGGCCGACTTCCCCGTGCTGGTCCTCGACGAACCGGCCGAGCACCTCGACCTGCCGACCGCCGACGCGCTCACCGCCGATCTGCTGGCCGCCACCGAGGGCCGCACCACCCTGCTGATCACGCACCGGCTGGCGGGGCTCGGGGCGGTGGACGAGGTGCTCGTGCTGGACGAGGGCAGCCTCGTGCAGCGCGGCCCGTTCGCGGAGCTGGCCGCCGTGCCGGGTCCGCTGCGGACGATGGTCGAGCGGGAGGCGGCGGCGCAGGCCGCGACCGCACCGCGGTCGCCGGTGACGGCACGGTGACCGGCCCACGCGGCCCAGGGCCCTGACAGCCCCTCGTACGGTGCGGCCTCCCGCCTGGGACGGCGGGAGGCCGTGGCGCGGAGCGCGGGGGAGGACAACGCCGGCCGTGGCCCGCACAGCGTGCGACCCCTTCACCTCGTAGATCCGACTTTCCGGAACAAACCACCCTTACTAGGCTCGGCGCATGCCCGTACCTCCGCCTCCTGGTCCGCCACCGCCCCGCCCGGTGATTCCGGTCGAGTTGCCAGCGCGGGTGCCGAAACTGCTGGACGCCATGCGGTCCGTCGGCGCCGGCCTCGACCTGCGGGCCACCCTGCACCGGATCTGTGAGACCGCGGCCGGTCTGACGGACGCCCGCTACGCGGCCATCGGCGTGGTCGCCGAGGACGGCGACGGCCTCGCCGACTTCGTCCACCATGGCATCGACGAGGCCACGGCCCGCCGGATCGGGCATCTGCCCGACGGCCGCAAGGGCCTGCTCGGGGCCCTCATCCGCGATCCGGAGCCGGTCCGGCTCACGGACCTCGCCGGCGACCCGCGCTCCTGCGGCTTCCCCGCGCACCATCCGCCGATGAGCGGCTTCCTCGGCGTCCCCATCCGCGTGCAGGGCGAGGTCTTCGGCAACCTCCACCTCACCGACAAACGGGACGGCGAACCGTTCACCGACTACGACCTCGCCATGGTCCGGGTGCTGGCCGCGGAGGCCGGCATCGCCCTCGGCAACGCCCGGCTCCACGAGTCCGCGCGACAGCGCGAGCGCTGGATCGACGGCTCGGTCGCCGTCATCACCGCGCTGCTCTCCGGCGGCGACACCGACGACGCCCTCCAGGTCGTCGCCGAACAGGCCCGCGCGCTCTCCGGATCGGCCCTCGGCATCGTGCTGCTGCCGGCGGAGGCCGGCGGTATGGAGATCGCGGCCGTGGCCGCCGCCCACCCCACGGACGTCCTCGGCCGGGTCATCCCGCCGGACAACGGCATGGTCGCGGAACTTCTCGCGGGCCGCCCGGTGTTCGTGGACGACGCGGCCACCGACCCGCGGCTGCACGAGGGCCCGGTGCGCGCCTACGGGCCGATCATGCTGCTCCCCCTGTGCAGCGACGGGCGGGTCCTGGGCGGGCTGGTGATGCTCCGCGACCGCGGGGAACGGCCCTTCACCCGGGCGGAGCGCGCCCTCGGCGACCAGTTCGCCGCGCAGGCCGCGCTGGCGCTGATGACGGCCGACGCGCAGCGCGACCGGGAACGGCTCGCCGTCTACGAGGACCGCGACCGCATCGCCCGGGACCTGCACGACCTCGTCATCCAGCGGCTGTTCGCCACGGGCATGATGCTGGAGAGCGCCCAGCGCCGGTCGGTCGTGCCGGAGGTCAGGGACGGAGTGGGCCGGGCCGTCGACGAACTGGACGTCACCATCCAGGAGATCCGCTCGGCGATCTTCGCCTTGCAGCAGCCCGCGGAGTCGCCGGCCATGCTGTCCACGAGGGTGCTGCGGGAGATCACCATGGCCTCCGTGCCGCTCGGTTTCACCCCCGCGCACCGCTTCTCGGGCCCCCTCGACGAGGCGGTCGGCGACCTCACCGGCAAGAACCTCGTCGCCGCCCTGCGGGAGGCCCTGTCCAACGCGTTCCGGCACGCGGGGGCCACCCGGATCGACGTCGTCGTGGAGGCGGGGGTGGCCCTGTCGGACGGGCGGCCGGGGGTCCGGCTGACCGTGGCCGACGACGGTGTCGGCGTGCCCGAGGGCGGGCGGCGCAGCGGTCTGCGCAATCTGGAGCGCCGGGCGGAGTCGCTCGGCGGGTCGAGCCGGCTCGGTCCGGGGCTCGCACCCGGCGGAGGCGGGACGACGGTGCTGTGGGAGGCCCCGCACTGAACGCGCGGGCAGGCGCCGTACCGACTCGTGACGGAGGTGTACGGGTCCCGGTGGCGGTGCCGCACGGACCTGGGCGGTGGTGCCGTACCGGCCCGGCGCTCCCCGGCCCGCCCTCAAACCGGTGCCCCCCGCGCTCACCCGTACGTGGCAACGGCCGTGCTCCGTGTGCGGCAGTGATCGCCCGGCCGTACGAGCTGAACAGGGCCGTGGACCGCCGTCCGCGACAGGATCGCTGACATGCCCTCACCTCGCCCGCGCTCGACGGCCGTTCCGGTGGTGCTCTGCGCGCTCGCCGTGCTCGCGGCCCGGCCCTCGTCGTCCCCGGACCCCGGCGGCCCGGCGGAGGAGGTGGCCCGGCTGTACGAGGCGGCGGCCGACGCCGCCCGGCAGTACGAGGACGGCCGGCGGGCGGCCGAGGAACAGCGGGCGAAGGCCCGGCGCTACGAGGAACGGCTCGACCGGCAGCGCGTCCGGAGCGCCGCACTCCACGAGGATCTGGGCCGGCTCGCCCGCGCGCAGTACCGCGGCGGCGGGGGACTGCCCCTCGCGGCGGGGATGGTGCTCGCCGACGACCCCGACGCCCTGATGCGCGGTCAGCGGATCGCGCACCGGACGGACCTGGCCGTGGACAAGGCCGTGACGGAGAGCCGGCGGGCCGAGGAACGGCTCGGCGCCGACCAGGCCGAGGCGACGGCCGCCTGGAAGGCCCTGGAGAAGCGGAACGCGCGGCTGGCGGAGCTGAAGAAGGAGATCGAGGCGGACCTGCGCACGGCGCGGTCGCGGCTGGAGGGCCGGGCGGACGCCTCGGTCACCGCCGGTTCGGGCCCCGGCGCGGCGCGCACCGGTGCTCCGGAGCGGCGCTCGGGGCGGACCTGGGTGCTGCCGGTGGAGTCGTACGAGCTGTCGGCGTCCTTCGGCAGCGGCGGCGCGCGGTGGGCGCACCGGCACACCGGGCAGGACTTCGCGGTGCCGGTGGGCACGCCGGTGCGGGCGGTCGGCGCGGGGAGCGTGGTCGCGGTCTCGTGCGGGGGCCCCTTCGGCATCCAGGTCGTGCTCCGGCACGCGGACGGCTACTACACGCAGTACGCGCACCTCGCGTCCGTCGCCGTCGACCAGGGGGACCGGGCCGGCGCCGGGCAGCGGATCGGGCAGTCCGGCAGCACCGGCAACTCCACCGGCCCGCACCTGCACTTCGAGGTGCGGGTCACCCCGGAGCCGGGCTCGGCGGTGGACCCGGTGCCCTGGCTGTCCCGGCGCGGGGTGTCGGTGTGAGGGAGCGGAAGGACCGTTACGGCATGTCGGCCAGCATGCGTTCGATGACGATGGCGACGCCGTCCTCGTTGTTGGCGACCGTCCGTCCCGAGGCGGCGGCGAACGCGGCCGGGTGGGCGTTGCCCATCGCGTAGGAGCGGCCCGCCCAGGTGAGCATCTCGACGTCGTTCGGCATGTCACCGAAGGCGACGACCTCCTCGTGGGAGATGCCGCGCTCGGCACAGCACAGGGCGAGTGTGCTGGCCTTGGAGACGTCCGGGCCACTGATCTCCAGCAGGGCGCTGGGGCTGGAGCGGGTGACGTTGGCCCGGTCGCCGATGGCGAGGCGGGCCAGTGTGAGGAAGGCGTCCGGGTCGAGGACCGGGTGGAAGGCGAGGATCTTGAGGACCGGTTCGCCGGCGGCCCGGCTGTCGGGGGCGAGGATCTCCTCGGCCGGCGCGAGGTCGTCCGGGATCTCCAGGTGCATCCTCGGGTAGGCCGGCTCCTGGTGGAAGCCGTAGGTCTGCTCGACGGCGTACACCGTGCCGGGCGCGGCGTCCCGCAGCAGCCGGACGGCGTCCAGCGCGTTCTCCCGGGCCAGTTCGCGGACCTTGACGAAACGGTGGGCGCCGGGGCCGCCGTGCAGGTCGACCACGGCGGCGCCGTTGCCGCAGATGGCGAGGCCGTGACCGTGGACGTGGTCGCTGACGACGTCCATCCAGCGGGCGGGACGGCCGGTGACGAAGAAGACCTCGATGCCGGCCGCCTCGGCGGCGGCCAGCGCGGAGACGGTGCGCGAGGAGACCGACTTGTCGTCGCGCAGCAGGGTGCCGTCGAGGTCGGTGGCGATGAGCCGCGGGCGGAGGGGCGCGGCCTGGGTCTCGGGCTCTCGGGTCGCTGAGGTCACCCGGCCATTGTCGCGCATATGCCCGCACGATCGTGCGGGACTCCGCACATCTGTGAGCTACGGCTCTCGGCGCCGTCCCGCCCGCCCCGTCCGTGGTCGGCTTGCCCGGTAATCACCGCAGATGCGCCGGGGCCTCCAGGGCGATGCGCTCGAAGACCTTCTCGTCCGCCGCGAAGTCCGACCCGGGGATCGGCCAGTGGACGACGATCTCGGTGAAGCCCAGCTCCCGGTGGCGCCCGGCGAAGTCCACGAACGCGTCGACGGACTCCAGCGGGGTGTTGCGGTCCGGGGTGAAGCCGTGGAGCAGGATCTTGTCCAGCTCGCCGACGTCCCGTCCGATCTCCGCGCACGCCGCGCCCAGCCGGTCGACCTGCCCGGCCAGCGCCGCCCGCGACTGCTCCGGGGTGCCCTCCTCGAACAGCTTCGGGTCACCGGTCGTCACCCACGCCTGCCCGTACCGCGCGGCCAGCTTCAGCCCACGCGGCCCGGTGGCGGCCACCGCGAACGGCAGCCGGGGCCGCTGCACACAGCCGGGGATGTTCCGTGCCTCGTGCGCCGAGTAGAAATCGCCCTCGTACGAGACCGCGTCCTGTGTCAGCAGCCGGTCGAGCAGGGGGACGAACTCGGCGAACCTGTCGGCCCGTTCACGGGGCGTCCACGGCTCCTGGCCGAGCGCCGTGGCGTCGAAGCCGGTGCCGCCGGCCCCTATGCCGAGCGTGACCCGGCCGTCCGAGACGTCGTCCAGGGAGATCAGCTCCTTGGCCAGCGTCACCGGGTGCCGGAAGTTCGGCGAGGTCACCAGCGTGCCCAGGCGCAGGCGGTCTGTCACGGTCGCCGCGGCCGTGAGGGTGGGGAGCGCGCCGAACCAGGGGCCGTCGCGGAAGGTCCGCCACGACAGATGGTCGTAGGTGTAGGCGGTGTGGAACCCCAGTTCCTCGGCCCGCCGCCAGGTCTTCTGCCCTTCGCCCCACCGGTGGATGGGGAGGATCACCGTACTCAGACGCATGCCGCAGACGATACGCGCTGCCTGTCGGGAGACGGCGCCTGCGAACGCGGTCGTCCGGTGCCGCATATGGAGGGGCCGCCATCCCGACTGTCCTGTTTCACGTGAAACGTACGGCTGGAGCAGGCAGGCCCAGGTCACTCCGACCGGGCCCTGCCGGTGCGGCCCCCGCCCCCAGGCTCAGCGCTTTCCGTCCCGGCTCACCTACCGCGCCGGGACGGTCCGGGTGAGCCAGACTCCGTTCGCGCCGACGCGGAAGACGTGACCGTCGCGGTGCATGGCGGCGGCGTCGACCGAGAGCACCACGGGCCGGCCACGGGCCCGGAACCCACGTCCCGGGAACGCGCCGACTCGGACCCCCCACCCTCGGAACGCATGACCCCAGCCTGCCTGAAGAGACACACCTCACGCGATTTCTTTACGCGGAGAGGTTTGATCCACAGCAAGTTCGGTTGTCCACAGGCTTGTTGGGCCTTTCTGTGGAAACTACAGCGGAGGATTCCGCCGCGCGAGCGACCGCAGCGCCCCCGGCAGGAAGCGGGAGACGAGGTGGGCCCCCCGGGCCTCCGGAGTCACCGGCACCACCGCCCGGTCGCGCACCACCGCGTCCAGGATCGCGTCGGCCACCTTCCGCGGCGGGTAGCCGCGCTTGCCGTAGAGCCGGGCGGCGCGCTGCCGCCGGCGCCGTTCCTCCTCGGCGTCGACCCCGGTGAAGCGTGCCGTCGAGGTGATGGCGGTGTCGACGATGCCGGGGCAGATCGCGGAGACGCCGATCCCGCGGCCGGCCAGTTCGGCGCGGAGGCACTCGCTCAGCATCAGCACGGCCGCCTTCGAGGTGCTGTAGGCGGGCAGGGCCCGGGAGGGCAGGAAGGCGGCGGCCGAGGCGATGTTGACGATGTGGCCGCCCTGGCCGCGCTCCGCCATCCGCCGGCCGAACAGACGGCAGCCGTGGATGACGCCCCACAGGTTCACGTCGAGGACCGTGCGCCAGTCCTCCGGCGTGGTGGTGAGGAAGGAGCCCGACAGGCCGATCCCCGCGTTGTTCACCAGGACGTCGACCACCCCGTGCCGGGCGGCGACCTTCGCGTCGAGCTTCTCCATGGCCTGCTCGTCGGAGACGTTGACGGTCTCCGCCCAGGCCGCCCGCGCACCGGCCGACCGGGCCAGTTCCGCCGTGCGGGCCGCCGAGTCGCCGTCCCGGTCGACCGCGACCACCCGCGCCCCGCACGCGGCGAAGGCCAGGGCCGTCGCCCTCCCGATGCCGCTGCCCGCACCCGTGACGAGCACGAGCTGCCCGCCGAAGCGGTCGGCGTGCCTCCCCTCCGCCGTCACCTCGGGACGGCCGCTCTCGACGCCGCTGTGGCCGCCCTCCACGCCGGTGACGAACTCCGCGACCCACTCCGCCAGCCGGTCGGGCCGGGTGCGCGGCACCCAGTGCCTGGCGGGCAGCGTGCGCCGGGTCAGCCGGGGGACCCACTCCTCCAGCCCGTCGGAGAGCCGCTCGGAGAGGAAGGCGTCGTCGAGCGGGGTGATGAGCTGCACCGGCGCGTGCGCGTGGGCGTCCTCGCGGGGCCGGCGCAGCCGCTCGCGGACGTTGTCCCGGTACAGCCACGTTCCGTGGGCCGCGTCCCTCGGCAGGGAGCCGGTCGGATAGCCGTCGCCGGGCACCTTCTCGACGCGCCGCAGGAGAGCAGGCCAGCGTCTGCCGAGCGGACCGCGCCAGGTCAGTTCGGGCAGGACCGGCGTGTGCAGCAGGTAGACGTACCAGGACTTGGCGCCCTGGCCGAGGAGCTGGCCGGCCCGGCGCGGGGTGGGGCGCCTGAGCCGCCGGCCGATCCAGTGCCCGAAGTGGTCGAGGCTCGGCCCCGAGACCGAGGTGAAGGAGGCGACCCGGCCCTCGGTGCGCCGCACGGTGACGAACTCCCAGGACTGCACCGACCCCCAGTCGTGGCCGACGAGGTGCACGGGCCGGCCGGGGCTGACGGCGTCGGCCACGGCGAGGAAGTCGTCCGTCAGCTTCTCCAGCGTGAACCCGCCGCGCAGCGGGTGCGGCGCGCTGGAGCGGCCGTGGCCCCGGACGTCGTAGAGCACCACGTGGAACCGGTCGGCGAGGCGGACGGCGACCTCGGACCAGACCTCCTTGCTGTCCGGATAGCCGTGCACGAGCATCACCGTGGGGTGCTCGGGCGAGCCCAGTTCGGCGACGCACAGGTCGACACCGCCCGTCCGTACCCGGCGCTCCCGCGCTCCCTCGAGTACCGTCATCGCTCCTCCGTCCGGTGCCGGTGCCCCGTACTCCCCCGCGCCCGCCCCCGGAGGGCACCGACGGCCGCCCCGCCCGCGGACACGCGGGCCCGCGCCACATGACGCCAGGCCCGTGGACCCGCGGGCCCGTGCCACACGACGCCGGTCGTTGGACGCGTGGACCCGCGCCACATCACGTCGCCGAATCTCCCAGTTGTTAGACCCATCGTCAATAGGCGGCGCGCGCCCGCCCACCCCGATGTCCGTACCCCTCCGGAAGGGCGTCCCCTACGGGCTCCTACGACCTCAGGGGGACGCCAAGACGGCTCTCCGGTCTGACGACCGCAGTGGCGGGCGTCACTACTGTCGTCAACGTGACTGTGATCGCGACCGAAAGCCTGAGCAAGCGGTTCCCCCGGGTGACCGCGCTCGACCGGCTCTCCATGGACATCGGACCCGGTGTGACCGGACTCGTCGGAGCCAACGGCGCCGGCAAGTCGACCCTGATCAAGATCCTGCTGGGTCTGTCCCCCGCCACCGAGGGCCGCGCCGAGGTCCTCGGACTCGACGTCGCCACCGAGGGCGCCGCCATCCGCGAGCGGGTCGGGTACATGCCGGAGCACGACTGCCTGCCTCCCGACGTCTCGGCCACCGAGTTCGTCGTCCACATGGCGCGCATGTCGGGACTGCCGTCGGCCGCCGCCCGCGAGCGCACCGCCGACACGCTGCGCCACGTCGGCCTCTACGAGGAGCGCTACCGGCCCATCGGCGGCTACTCGACCGGCATGAAGCAGCGCGTGAAGCTGGCGCAGGCCCTCGTCCACGACCCCCGACTGGTCTTCCTGGACGAGCCGACCAACGGCCTCGACCCGGTCGGCCGCGACGAGATGCTCGGTCTGATCCGCCGCATCCACACCGACTTCGGCATCTCGGTCCTGGTCACCTCCCACCTCCTCGGCGAACTGGAGCGCACCTGCGACCACGTGGTCGTCGTCGACGGCGGCACCCTGCTGCGCTCCAGCTCCACCACGGACTTCACCCAGACCACGACCACCCTCGCCATCGAGGTCACCGACACCGACGAGCACCCGGACGGCACCCGCGCGGTCCGCGAGGCGCTCGACGCGCGCGGGGTCACCGTCGAGGACGGCAGCGGACTGCCGGGCGCGGGCCGCGTCCTGCTGCTCACCGCGGCGGGCGAGGAGACGTGTGACCTGGTCCGCGACGTCATCGCGGAGCTCGGCCTCGGCCTGGTGCGCATGGAGCAGCGCCGCCACCACATCGCGGAGGTCTTCAAGGACGGCGACGCGACACGCAAGGAGGCCGTCGGACATGGCCGTTGAGCAGCCCACCCGGACCCAGGACGCGACGCCGCCCGGGGACCAGACCCGCATCCACGACATCGGCTACCGCTCCTACGACGGCCCCCGCCTCGGCCGCGCCTACGCCCGCCGCTCGCTGTACTCGCAGTCCCTGCGCGGCGCCTACGGCCTCGGCCGCTCGGCGAAGTCGAAGGTGCTGCCGATGCTGCTGTTCGTCGTGATGTGCCTGCCCGCGGGCATCATGGTCGCCGTCACGGTCGCCACCAAGGCCGGCGAACTGCCGCTGGGCTACACCCGCTACGCGATCGTCATGCAGGCCGTGATCAGCCTCTACGTCGCCTCGCAGGCACCCCAGTCGGTCTCGCGCGACCTGCGCTTCAAGACGGTGCCGCTCTACTTCTCGCGGCCCATCGAGACCTCCGACTACGTGCGCGCCAAGTTCGCGGCGCTCGCCTCGGCGCTGTTCCTCCTCACCGCGGCCCCCCTGCTGGTGCTCTACGTCGGGGCGCTCCTCGCCGAGCTGGACTTCGCCGACCAGACCAAGGGATTCGCCCAGGGGGTCGTCTCCGTGGCACTGCTCTCGCTGCTCTTCGCCGGACTCGGCCTGGTCATCGCCGCCGTCACCCCGCGCCGCGGCTTCGGCATCGCGGCCGTCATCGCCGTCCTGACCATCAGCTACGGAGCGGTCTCCACTCTCCAGGCCATCGCCTACGTCCAGGACAGCACCTCGGCCATCGCCTGGATCGGCCTCTTCTCGCCGGTCACGCTGATCGACGGTGTGCAGTCCGCGTTCCTCGGCGCCTCCTCCGCCTTCCCCGGCGGCGTCGGACCGAGCACCGCGGAGGGCGTGGTCTACCTCCTCGTCACGCTGGGCCTGATCGCCGGCGCCTACGGGCTGCTGAACCGCCGCTACCAGAAGGCGGGACTGTGACCCCGCCCGTCCTCTCCCCGCCATCCCCCCTTCTCAGGAACGGGCCGCGCCCATGAGCACCCTCACCATCGACCACGTCTCCCGCTGGTTCGGCAACGTGGTCGCCGTCAACGACGTCACCATGACGATCGGCCCCGGCGTCACCGGGCTCCTCGGCCCCAACGGCGCGGGCAAGTCCACCCTCATCAACATGATGGCCGGCTTCCTCGCCCCCTCCACCGGCACCGTCACCCTCGACGGCCGCCCGGTGTGGCGCAACGAGGACATCTACCGGCACATCGGCATCGTCCCAGAGCGGGAGGCGATGTACGACTTCCTCACCGGCCGCGAGTTCGTCCTCGCCAACGCCGAGCTGCACGGACTGGGCGCCAAGGCCGCCCAGGAGGCGCTCGCCACGGTCGAGATGGAGTACGCCCAGGACCGGAAGATCGCCACGTACTCCAAGGGCATGCGCCAGCGCGTGAAGATGGCCTCCGCCCTGGTCCACCAGCCCTCGCTGCTCCTGCTCGACGAGCCGTTCAACGGCATGGACCCGCGCCAGCGCATGCAGCTCATGGACCTGCTGCGGCGGATGGGCGACGAGGGCCGCACGGTCCTCTTCTCCTCGCACATCCTCGAAGAGGTCGAGCAGCTCGCCTGGCACATCGAGGTCATCGTCGCCGGCCGGCACGCGGCCAGCGGCGACTTCCGCCGCATCCGCCGCCTGATGACGGACCGGCCGCACCGCTACCTGGTCCGCTCCAGCGACGACCGGGCCCTCGCGGCGGCGCTGATCGCCGACCCGTCGACCTCCGGCATCGAGGTCGACGTCGCCGAGGGCGCGCTGCGCATCCAGGCCGTCGACTTCGGCCGGTTCACGGCCCTGCTGCCACGCGTCGCCCGCGACCACGGCATCCGGCTGCTCACGGTCTCGCCCTCGGACGAGTCCCTCGAGTCCGTCTTCTCGTACCTCGTCGCGGCGTAGGAGGCCGAAGTATGTACGACCCCACAGTCGCCCGGCTCACCTACCGGGCCCTGCTCGGCCGCCGCCGGGCCCTCATCCTCGGCGCGCTGCCCCTGCTGCTGCTCGTCATCGCCGTCGCGGTGCGCGTGCTCGCCGGGGCCGACGACCAGACGACGGCGGACGTGCTGGGCGGGTTCGCGCTCGCCACCATGGTGCCGATCATCGGCGTCATCGCCGGCACGGGCGCCATCGGCCCGGAGATCGACGACGGCTCGGTGGTGTACCTGCTCTCCAAGCCGATCAAGCGCCCGACGATCATCTTCACCAAGCTGATCGTCGCCATCGCCGTCACGATGGTCTTCTCCGCCGTGCCCACCCTGCTGGCCGGCCTGATCCTCAACGGCAACGGACAGCAGGTCGCCGTCGCCTACACCATCGCCGCGCTGGTCGCCTCCATCGCCTACGCCGCGCTCTTCCTGCTGCTGGGCACGGTCTCCCGGCACGCCGTCGTCTTCGGCCTGGTCTACGCCCTGGTCTGGGAGGCCCTGTTCGGCTCCCTGGTGCCCGGGGCGCGCACCCTGAGCGTCCAGCAGTGGTCGCTGGCGGTGGCGGAGAAGGTCGCCGACGGGAACCTGGTGACGTCCGACGTCGGGCTGCCGACGGCGACGGTGCTGCTGGTCGCGGTCACCGTGCTCGCCACCTGGTACGCGGGGCAGAAGCTGCGGTCGCTCACGCTCGCCGGGGAGGAGTGAGCCCGGCCCGGCCCCACGGGCCGGACGCCACCGGTGCCGCGGGGCGTGCCCGCGGTTAATCGGTGGCGTCCGGCGTGCCGCACGGGCACTGTGGTGGGTGCACGAGGCCGACGGCGTCGGCGTCGGGGACGGCCGCTTCGAGCACGCGGGACGACCGCGTGGGCCGGCCCCCGGGGGACGCCGGTGCCGTCGGCCGCGCGCTCAGGGAGCCAGTCGCTCCAGGACGGCCGCGATGCCGTCCTCGTCGTTCGAGGAGGTCACCTCGTCGGCCACCGCCCGCAGTTCGTCGTGGGCGTTGGCCATGGCCACGCCGTGCGCGGCCCAGCCGAACATCGGCACGTCGTTCGGCATGTCGCCGAAGGCGATCGTGTCCGACGCCTTCAGACCGAGGCGCCGGGCGGCCAGCGACAGGCCCGTGGCCTTGGAGAGGCCGAGCGGCAGCAGTTCGACGACGCCGGCACCGGCCATGGTGACCGAGACGAAACCGCCCGCGGCCTGCCGGGCCGTCTCGGCCAGCTCGTCGTCCGACAGGGTCGGGTGCTGGATGTAGATCTTGTTCAGCGGGGCCGACCACAGGTCCGCGGCGTCGGTGAAGGGCACGGCGGGCAGACCGCCGCCCACCTCGTACCCGGGCCCGACCAGGACCTCGCCGTCCAGTCCGTCGCGGCTGGCCGCCAGGAAGAGCGGGCCGGTCTCCGCCTCGATCTTGGCCAGCGCCACCCCGGCGAGCTGCCGGTCCAGCGTGACCGAGGTCAGCAGGCGGTGCTCCCCGGCGTGGTAGACCTGCGCGCCCTGCCCGCACACGGCGAGGCCCTGGTAGCCCAGGTCGTCCAGGATGTAGCGGGTCCACGGCACCGCGCGGCCGGTCACCACGATGTGCGCGGCACCCGCGGCGGTGGCCGTGGCCAGCGCCTCGCGGGTGCGCCCGGAGATCGAGTGGTCGGAACGGAGCAGCGTGCCGTCGAGGTCGGTGGCGACCAGGCGGTACGGGAATCGGGCGGCGCCCCCGGCGTCCGTGCCGGGGGCGGGTGCGAGGCCGGTCACCTGGCCACCGGTTCCAGGACCTTCCGGCCGCCGAGGTACGGGCGCAGCGCCTCGGGCACGTGCACCGAGCCGTCGGCCTGCTGGTGGTTCTCCAGGAGGGCGACGATGGTGCGCGGGACGGCGCACAGCGTGCCGTTGAGCGTGGCCAGCGGGCGCACCTTCTTGCCCTCACGGACCCGGATGGACAGCCGGCGGGACTGGAACTCGGTGCAGTCCGAGGTCGAGGTCAGCTCGCGGTACCGGCCCTGCGTCGGGACCCACGCCTCGCAGTCGTACTTGCGCGAGGCCGAGGCGCCCAGGTCGCCGGTGGCGACGTCGATGACCCGGAACGGCAGCTCCAGCGAGGTCAGCCACTGCTTCTCCCACTCCAGCAGGCGCTGGTGCTCGGCCTGCGAGTCCTCGGGGAGGACGTAGGAGAACATCTCGACCTTGCTGAACTGGTGCACCCGGAAGATGCCCCGGGTGTCCTTGCCGTGCGAGCCCGCCTCGCGGCGGAAGCAGGGCGAGAAGCCGGCGTAGCGCAGCGGCAGGCGCTCGGCCTCCAGGATCTCGTCCATGTGGTACGAGGCGAGCGGGACCTCGGAGGTGCCGACCAGGTACAGGTCGTCGCGCTCCAGGTGGTAGACGTCCTGCGCGGCCTGGCCGAGGAAGCCGGTGCCGGCCATCGACTGCGGGCGGACCAGCGCCGGGGTCAGCATCGGGGTGAAACCGGCGGCCGTGGCCTGGGCCATCGCCGCGTTGACGAGGGCCAGCTCCAGGAGCGCGCCGACGCCGGTCAGGAAGTAGAAGCGGGAGCCGGAGACCTTGGCGCCGCGCTCGACGTCGATGGCGCCGAGGATCTGGCCCAGTTCCAGGTGGTCGCGGGGCTCGAAGCCCTCGGCGGCGAAGTCGCGGGCGGTGCCGTGCGTCTCCAGGGTGACGAAGTCCTCCTCGCCGCCGACCGGGACGTCGGGGTGGACGAGGTTGCCGAGCCGCAGCAGCAGCTCCTGGGTCTCCGTGTCGGCGGCGTCGCGGGCGGCGTCGGCCGCCTTGACGTCGGTCTTGAGCTGCTCGGCCCGGCGCAGCAGCTCGCTCTTCTCGTCGCCGGTGGCCTTGCCGATGAGCTTGCCGAGGCCCTTCTGCTCGGCACGCAGCTCGTCGAAGCGCACGCCGGACGACCTGCGCCGCTCGTCGGCGGAGAGGAGGGCGTCGACGAGCGCGACGTCCTCTCCACGGGCGCGCTGGGACGCGCGCACACGGTCGGGGTCCTCACGGAGCAGGCGAAGGTCAATCACGGGGTCAAGGCTACCGGTGTGCGCTGACGGTCCACGACTCACTATTGCCGCGACGGTCCGTGCGTTCCGTTATGGGGGAATTGTGGTGGATGCTTCCCGATGTCAATAAAAGGCGGCCCAATCCCCGGAAGGAAGCAGGAGAACGGCGGCGCCTTGACTCGACTCCCTTGTGCGGAGAGGGACTTGGCGGCCCTTCGTCCACAGCGATCCACAGTTCGGAAAAGTTATCCACAGGCTGTGCGAAAGATCTGTGGACTCCGCGAGCGATCTTTCCGTTATCGGGCATCCAGGGGCGTCCGGGGCGCGGAATTCTTGATCCAAACGCCGCGCATACGCACTTTCGAGTGGAATCGGGTCGCCCTGGGGGAGGTGGGGCAAGAGACAGGTGAACGAAGGGTGACCTGTGCCCCTGTGGACGAAGTGGGTCCCCAGGGGCGATTTGTCGATGGAATGGCGCTTCCATGTCGACTTGTCCTCAGGTCGAGATGCTGACCTGTGGATAACTTCTGTGGATAACGAAAATCGGCCGGTACGACGAGTCGCCGAGGCCGTCAGAACCGGCCGTCCTGGCAGCGCGCCACCCAGTCCGCAGCCGCCACGAACTCCTCGTCCGAGGTCCCCGGCCGCAGCGCGCCCACGTCCTTCGGGGTGGTCTCCGCGCGCGGGTAGGACCCCAGGTATCGCACCTTGAGGCAGATCCGCTTCAGCCCCATGAGCGCCTCGGCGACCCGGCGGTCGGAGATGTGCCCCTCGGCGTCGACGCAGAAGCAGTAGTGGCCGATGCCGGCGCCGGTCGGCCGGGACTGGAGCAGCATCAGGTTGATGCCCCGGGTGGCGAACTCGCCCAGCAGGTCGCGCAGGCCGCCGGGGTGGTCGTCGCGCTGCCAGATCACGACGGAGGTCTTGTCGGCGCCGGTCGGCGCGGCGGGCCGGGCGGGGCGTCCCACCAGCACGAACCGGGTCTGGGCGTTCTCCGCGTCGTGGATGTCGGACTCCAGCACCTCCAGGCCGTAGGGGCCCGCGGCGAACTCCCCGGCGAAGGCGGCGTCGTACCGGCCCTCCTGGACCAGGCGGGCGCCGTCCGCGTTGGAGGCGGCCGACTCCCAGGCGGCGTCGGGCAGGTGGGCCTTGAGCCAGTTGCGCACCTGGGGCTGGGCGGCCGGGTGGGCGGTCACCGTCTTGATGTCCGACAGACGGGTGCCGGGGCGGACCAGCAGCGCGAAGGTGATGGAGAGCAGCACCTCGCGGTAGATCATCAGCGGCCGGCCGGACACCAGCTCGTCGAGGGTGGTGGTGATGCCGCCCTCCACGGAGTTCTCGATCGGCACGAACGCCGCCTCGGCCTCCCCGGAGCGGACCGCGTCGAGCGCGGACTGGACGGAGACGTAGGGGACCAGTTCCCTGGTGGCCGCCTCCGGAAGTGTGCGCAGGGCGACTTCGGTGAAGGTGCCTTCGGGGCCGAGATACGCGTAGCTGGCTGGCATGAACTCACCCTAATGGGCCTGGGCGGACCCGGCGCACGCGCGCGGGAGCGCTCACCCTTGGGGGCGATCACCCTGCCCTCTTCCGGGGCGGGGTGCCCTCACCCCTCCAGCAGCCGCTGCCCCACGTACTCGCCCTCCGCGGCGCCGCCCGGCACGGCGAACAGGCCGCTGGACTCGTGCCGGATGTACCGGGACAGCGCGTCCCCCCGGTCCAGCTTGCGCTGCACCGGCACGAAGCCCCGCAGCGGATCGGCCTGCCAGCAGACGAAGAGGAGCCCGGCGTCCGGGGTCCCGTCGGCGTCCATGCCGTCGTGGTAGGAGAAGGGGCGCCGGAGCAGGGCGGCGCCGCCGTTCTGGTCGGGGCGGGTGATGCGGGCGTGGGCGTTGATCGGCACGACCGGCTTCCCGGACCCGTCCGTCTTCTCCAGGTCCATCGGGGTCGTCTCGCCGCCCCCGGAGAGCGGCGCCCCGTCGGACTTGCGGCGCCCGATGACGTGCTCCTGGGCGGTGACGGAGAGCTTCTCCCAGTCGTCGAGGAGCATGCGGATGCGGCGGACGACGGCATAGGAGCCGTGGGCCATCCACGCGGGGGACCCGTCCTGGGGGACGAAGACCTTCGTGGCGAAGTCGGTGTCGGCGGGCTTCGGATTGCGGGTGCCGTCGATCTGGCCCATGAGGTTGCGGGTGGTCATGGGGTGGGCGGTGGCGCCCGGCGAGCGGTTGAAGCCGTTCATCTGCCAGCGGACGCGGGCCGCCTTCCCCGCGTCCCGCTGGATGGCGCGCAGCGCGTGGAAGGCCACCAGCGCGTCGTCGGCGCCGATCTGGACCCACAGGTCCCCGTCGCTGCGGGACGCGTCGAGGCGGTCGGCGGAGAAGTCGGGCAGCGGGGCGAGCGCGGCCGGCCGCCGCGCCTCCAGACCGGTCCGGCCGAAGAAGCTGTACCCGAACCCGAAGGTGACCGTCAGCGAGGACGGGCCGGCGTCCCCGGCCACCCCGGTGTCCCCGGACCCGGCCGGTTCCCCCGCCATCAGCCGGCGAGCCGTCTCCGACCAGCGGCGCAGCAGCGCGGCGGCCTCCCGGCGCCCGGCGCCCGCCGCCAGGTCGAAGGCGACGAGATGGCCGACCGCCTGCATCGGCGAGGTGATGCCGGGCTGATGTTTCCCGTGAAACATCGCCTCGCTCCCGCCCAGCGAGGTCAGGGGAGTGGCCGGGGCAGGAGCGGCGGCGTACCCGGCGGCACCGCCCGCGGCGCCGAGTACGAGCCCGGTGGCGCCGGCGGTACCGAGCAGCCGGCGCCGCGAGATGCCCTCACGGGCGGCGCCGCCGGACGTGTCCGAGGCGGCCCCGGCGTCCGCCTCGGGGGCCCGGGTCTCCGGAAGGGACTGGTCGGTCATGGTGCGGTTCAGCCGATCTGCGCGTTCTTGGAGACGGTCACCTGGTCGACGTCGGAGGTCCGGATGGTGACGGCGACCTCCCAGTCGCCGGCCATCGGGATCTGTACGCCGCCCGCCGACCAGTGTCCGGTGGTGATGCGGTCCGGGGCCACGGGCAGCGGCCCGATGTCCTGGGACTTCAGGGTCAGGGCGACCTTGACCTCGGGAAGGTCGAAGGGCTTTCCGTCGGGGCGCTCGGCGAAGAGGTGCAGGGTGTTGCCGCCGACCCGCGCCGGGTCGACGTCGACGCGCATGACGCCCTTGCCGTCGGCACCGCCGGTGTCGAAGGACATGTCCAGGGTGAGGGCACCGGAGGGGACGACGGGCGAGGAGGCCGAGGACGACGCCCCGGGGTTCTCGCCCTGGGCCGTGCGCCCCGGCTCGGTCTGGGTCAGGGCGGTGGTGACCGCGAGCAGGACGACCGCGACGCCCGCCTCGGCGAGGACCGAGCGGCGCAGCCCCAGGCGGTGCGGGTCGGCGTCGCGCAGCCGCTTCTGCCGCGCGGTGTCCATCGCCGCCCGTTGCCGGGCGAGCTGGGCGGCGCGCTGGGAGCCGCCCGTACCGCCCTTGCCCTTGCCGCCGCCCGCGCCCGCCGCGCCGCCGGAGCCCTTCTTCGTGCCGGTCCCCTGGGCCTGCGCGCCGCTGCCCTGGGCGGCCGGGGCGCCGGTCCGCTTCTTCCCCTTCCCCTTCTCCTTCTCCCGGGGCCGGGGCACGACGGCCGCGGTCTCGGCGAGCCGCGCCGTCCACCGGCGGGAGAAGAAGGCGATGCCGACCACCACGGCCACGAGCAGGACCTTGGCGAGCAGCAGTTGCCCGTACGCGGTGCCGGTCAGCGCCGACCAGGAGCCGAGCTGGCGCCAGGACTGGTAGACGCCGGTGGCCACGAGGGCGACCACGCTGCCGAAGGCGACGTGCGAGAAGCGGCGTACCGCCGAGGTGGGCACGGGCGTGTCCGCGGGCGCCCGGTAGAGGGCGGCGAGCAGGGCGACGAGCCCGCCGAGCCAGGCGGCGACGGCCAGCAGGTGGACGATGTCCACCGGCATGGCGATCCCGGCCTGGAGGCCGACGGAGGCGTGCTCGGACATCGCCCAGCTCGCGGCGATCCCGGCCGCCACGACGGTGCCGCCGGCCGCGAGCCCGAAGGTGAGGTCCCGCTTCTCGGTGCCCTCGCGCTTGTCGTAGGCGCCGAAGAGCACGGCGACGAAGAGCGCCCCCGCCGCGAGCAGCAGCAGCCGGGAGACCAGCGCCGCCCCGGTCTTGGTCTGGAGCACCTGCCCGAGGAGGGCCAGGTCGACGATGTCCCCGGCCTTCCCGGAGGTGGTGTATGCGCCGCGCAGCAGGAGCAGTACGAGCGTGGAGCCGGTCAGCGCCAGCCAGCCGGAGACGACGAGCCGTTGCAGGACCCGCACCCCGGCGCCGCGCGGCCAGCAGGCCAGCACGAAGGCGGCCCCGCCGACGAGCACGGTGAACCCGGCGTACGACACGTACCGCCCGATGCCGTACAGGGTGCCGACGAACCCGCCGCCGGCCGCCGGGACGGAGGTGGACACCGTGGTCTCGGAGGGGGCGCCGATGGAGAAGGTGTAGGCGCCGGCCACCGGGTGGCTGTCGGCGGACACGATCTGGTAGGCCACCGTGTAGGTGCCGTCGGCCAGGTCCGGCTTCAGCTTGACGGCGTAGGTGGTGCCGCCGGTGCCGAAGGGCTTGCCGTCGTCGACGCGGGCGCCCTGGGGGTCGAGGACGCGCAGGGAGTCGGCGTCCGTGGAGACCGTCTCGGAGAAGGTGAGCGACACCTGGGCCGGAGCCTCGTCGACCACCGCCCCCTGCTGGGGATCGCTGCCGGTCAGAGCGGCGTGGGCGGAGGCCGGGGCGGCGCCGGCGAGCAGCGCGAAGAGCGCGGCCAGCAGCAGCGGTACCAGGGTCCTCAGCCGTGGGGCGATGGTCTGCGTCAAGGTGGTCCCTCCCTCAGTGTCCGGAGTGTCCGTCCGCGGGGCGGTAGGTGGCGGACTTCACCGGCATGGTGACCGTGACGGGGTCGGAGTGGGCGAAGCGCAGTTCGACGGTGACCGTCTCGCCTTCCTGGAGGCGGCGCGTCAGCTTCTCGAACATCAGGTGGTTGGCGCCGCTTTCGAGGACCAACTCGCCCCGGGCCGGGATGGGGAGGCGGTCGGCCGCCTTCATCCGCCCGTCGACGGTCCGGTGCACGCTGACCTCGCCGGCCTCGCTGGTGACGGAGGTCAGTTCGTCCTCGCCCTCACCCTTGTTGGTGATGGTGAGGAACCCGGCGGCCATGGAGTCGGAGACCGGCTGCGGTATGTAGGCGGAGCCGACGGAGAGGTCGGGCGCGGCGCCGGAGCCGCCGCCGCATCCGGCCAGGAGCAGGGCGCCCGCGAGTACCGCGGCGGCAGCGGCGGGGCGTCTCACGGGTTCTCCCCCTTGACGATCCGGGGGAGGTCCTTGGTGTAGTCGTCGACGGTGGCGTCCTCGCCGTAGAGGACGTAGCCCGCGTCGGTCTTCGGGGAGAAGGCGACGACCTGGGTGCCGTGCGACGAGACGATCTCGCCGTCCTCGTCCTTGGTGGCCGGCTCGATGGTGATGCCGAGGGTGCGGGCACCGGCCTGGATGGTGTCGAAGTCGCCGCTCAGCCCCACGACCGTGGGGTCGATGCCCTTGAGCCACTTGCCCAGTTCCTCGGGGGTGTCCCGCTCCGGGTCGGTGGTGACGAACACCACGCGCAGCGCGTCCTGGTCGGCCTGGGAGAGCTGCTGCTTGGCCACGGCGAGGTTGTTCATGGTGAGCGGGCAGACGTCCGGGCAGTGGGTGTAGCCGAAGTAGATCAGCGTCGGCTTGCCCGCGGTCTGCTCGCGGAAGTCGTACTGCTTGCCGTCGGTGCCGGTGAGGACCAGGTCGGGCTTCTCGAAGGGCTTGTCGAGGACGGTGGCCGCCTGCCGGGCGGTGTCCTCGGAGACCATCGTGACCGGCGGGTCGTTGTCGGCGCCGCTGCCGCAGGCGGACAGGGTCAGGGAGGCGGCGGCGAGCAGGGCAGCCGCGGCGAACGTCTTCTTGCGCATAAGGAAATGTCCCAGATGTGAAGTACCCCGGCGGGCACCGGGGTCCCCGGAGAGGGACCCCGGCACCCACCGGACTGGTGGGTGCGTCACCGCCGCGGCGGCGGCGCACCGGCGGGCGTGGTTACGCCGACGCCCCGGAGTCGCGCCGGCGTCCGGCCAGCACGCCGTAACCGATGCCGGCGGCGCCGACGACGATGCCGACGATGCCGAGGACGCGGGCGGTGGTGTCACTGCCGTCACCGGAGGCGGATGCCTCTGCGGCGGTGTTCTTCTGGTCGGAGGCGGCCTTGTCGTCGCCCTTGTCGTCGGACTTGGCATCCGACGCGCCGTGGCCGTGGCCGTCGCCCTCGGGGGCGGACAGCGTCAGGACGGGCGCGGGGGTGTCGGGCTCGTCCTGGCCCTCCTGCGGCACCTCGATCCAGCGCACGACCTCCTTGTTGGAGTACGTCTGGATCGCCTTGAAGACCATCTGGTCGGCGTCGGCGGGCAGGGTGCCGACGGAGACCGGGAACTTCTGGAAGAAGCCCGGCTCGATGCCCTTGCCGTCCGCCGTCCAGGTCACCTTGGTGACGGCCTCGTCGATCTGCTTGCCGTGCACCTCCAGCGGCTTGTCCAGCTTGGACTTGGTGACCTCGGCCTTCCAGCCGCTGACCGGCTGCGGCATCACGGACGCCAGCGGCTGGTCGGCCGGGAAGGTGATCTCCAGCTTGGTGGTGGAGGCGTTGTCACGCTCGTTCGGCACCTTGAAGGCGACGACCGCGTAGCCGCCCTTGGCCGCGGTGCCCTCGGGCTGCACGGTGACGTGCGCGAACGCGGGGACGGACAGGGCGAGGACGGCGATGCCGGAGACGGCGCCGACGGTGGCGATACGGGAAACCTTCATGGACGGAGTGCTCCGCTTCGGATGAGGCCCGGTGCTGTACCGGACGGATGGAGGGGGAGCGCGCGGGCGCGCGCGGGCCGCACGACGGCGGCCCCCTCCGGCTCCGCGCTCGGGCGGAAGCGGGGCGGTGGTCGCGTCGTGTCAGGCGGCGAGGGCGACGGCGCCCGGCGGTCCCCGCCGGATCACCGAGTGCTGGAGCACGACGGTGTGCGGCACCGGCGGCGCGCACCGGGCCGGACGCGCCGGACGCGGCCCCGTACGGGGCACGCCCGCCAGCCCGGCGTGCAGTGCGCGCACCAGCGACAGTGCCACCCGCAGCGCCCGGACCAGGGCGCCTTCGGCCACCGAGTGGGCCGAGTGCGCCGACAGGGCGATCAGCCGTGTCATTGCCAGGTCGCCGCGCCGCAGCAGCCACCCGGCGGCGAGGGCCGCGAGGGCGTGTCCGAGCAGCATCGGCAGGGAGGGGAGCAGGGCGGCGGCCGGGCTCCCGAGGGCGTCCGCCGCGGAGTGCCCGGTGCCCGTGCCGGGGGCCGGGACGAGCCGCGCGTCGGTGAGGATGCGGTGCGCCTGGGCCGGGCTGATGGCCGCCGCGGTGGTCCCGCACACCAGGCGGGCCGCCTGCTGGACGAGGGAGGCGTCGGACATCGCGCCGCCCGCCGCGGCGGAGGACGCGGCCGTCGTACCGTGCTGGCCCAGCCCGAACAGCGCGTGCAGCGCGGTCTGGCCGGCCGTGAGCAGGGCGGTGATCAGGGCGAGGGAGCGCTCGCGCCCGGCGAGGGGCGCGGCGACCAGGACCGCTCCGAGGAACCCGGCGCCCAGCGTCCACAGCGGGACGGCCGCGCAGGAGGCCAGGGTGTGCCCCGCCGCGGCCAGCACGACGCAGACCGCGGCGAACACCGCGGCCCGCAGGAACCGGAGGTCGGCTCCGGAGCGCGCCGTAGGCGGGTGGGGGGCAGTCATGGCGGGCCCATCATCCCACTGGCCCCCCAGGTCCCGTACGGCAGGTCCACAAGATGCGGTACGACCGTATGGTCACCCTCTGGCCGGGGGTGCCCGGCATACACCGATCACCATGGGCACGCATCCGCCGTATGGGCGCTTCGGCGTACGGACCGCGCTTATGGCCCGGGGTGAGGGGCAATACGTAACCGTATGTCGAGCCGCGGCCGGGAGGCTGGAGCATGAGCATCTGGTGGTCACTCCATTTGCGGCGCGAGGCCGCGAGCGTCCCCCTGGCACGCCGTCTGCTGGTCGGCACGATGGAGACCGCGGGCGTCGACCCCGACATCTCCTTCGACCTGTCCGTCGCCCTCAGCGAGGCGTGCGCCAACGCGGTGGAGCACGGCGGCCCGGACGGGCCGGGCGGCCCCTCGCAGGCGTACCGCGTCACCGCCTACCTCGACGGCGAGCGGTGTCGGATCGAGGTCGCCGACTCGGGGCCCGGCTTCCCCGGCCGACCGGTCCGCGCGGCCTCGCCGGACGCCGAGCACGGGCGCGGCCTGTGCCTCATCCGGGAACTCGCCGACCACGTCCACGTCGGCAGCGCGCCGGGCCGGACCGGCGCGGTGGTCAGCTTCGACAAGATCCTCAAGTGGCGCGAGGACGTCCCGCTGGCGGCGGTGTGACCACCGCGAGGACCCCACGGCACGCCGACGGCCGGGTACGAGGGACGTACCCGGCCGTTCACCTGCGTGGTGTCAGCCCTTCAGGGAGGCCATCCACCGCTCGACCTCGTCCGAGCGCCGGGGCAGCGCGGCGCTGAGGTTCCGGTTGCCGTCGTCGGTGACGAGGATGTCGTCCTCGATGCGGACGCCGATGCCGCGGTACTCCTCGGGCACGGTCAGGTCGTCGGCCTGGAAGTACAGGCCGGGCTCGACGGTGAGCACCATGCCGGACTCCAGCGTGCCGTCGACGTAGCTCTCCACGCGGGCGGCGGCGCAGTCGTGGACGTCCATGCCGAGCATGTGGCCGGTGCCGTGCAGCGTCCAGCGGCGCTGGAGGCCCAGCTCCAGCACCCGCTCGACCGGGCCCTCGACGAGGCCCCACTCGACCAGCCTGGCGGCCAGCACGCGCTGCGCGGCGTCGTGGAAGTCGCGGTACTTGGCGCCCGGCTTCACCGCCGCGATACCGGCCTCCTGGGCGTCGTACACGGCGTCGTAGATCTTCTTCTGCAACTCGGTGTACGTGCCGTTGATCGGCAGCGTGCGGGTGACGTCGGCCGTGTAGTACGTGTGCGTCTCCACGCCCGCGTCGAGCAGCAGCAGGTCGCCGGAGCGGACCGGGCCGTCGTTGCGGACCCAGTGCAGGGTGCAGGCGTGCGGGCCGGCGGCGCAGATCGAGCCGTAGCCGACGTCGTTGCCCTCCACGCGCGCGCGCAGGAAGAAGGTGCCCTCGATGTAGCGCTCGCTGGTCGCCTCGGCCTTGTCGAGGACCTTCACGACGTCCTCGAAGCCGCGGACGGTGGAGTCGACGGCCTTCTGCAGCTCGCCGATCTCGAACTTGTCCTTGACCAGGCGGGCTTCGGAGAGGAAGACGCGCAGTTCCTCGTCGCGCTCGGCGGTGACCTTGTCGGTCAGCGCCTCCTCGACCCCGGCGTCGTGGCCGCGCACGACGCGCACCGGGCCGGTGGCCTCGCGCAGCAGGCCGGTCAGCTCGCGGACGTCGGAGGCGGGGATGCCGTACCGCTTCTCGGCCTCGGTGAGGGAGTGGCGGCGGCCGACCCACAGCTCGCCCTGGCCGTCGAGCCAGAACTCGCCGTTCTCCCGGTCGGAGCGCGGCAGCAGGTACAGGGTGGCGGCGTGGCCCTCGCCCTCGGGCTCCAGCACCAGGACGCCGTCCTCGGTCTGGTTGCCGGTGAGGTAGGCGTACTCGACCGAGGCACGGAAGGAGTACTCCGTGTCGTTCGAACGGGTCTTCAGGTTGCCGGAGGGGATCACCAGCCGCTCGCCGGGGAAGCGGGCGGAGAGCGCGGCGCGGCGGGCCGCGGTCTCGGCGGCCTGGGCGATCGGCTCCAGGTCGTGCAGCTCGGTGTCGGCCCAGCCCGACCGCATGTTCTCGGCCAGCTCGTCGGACACGCCCGGATACAGGCCGTTCTTGCGCTGCTTGATCGGCTCTTCCTCGGTGCCTTCCGGGGTCTCCGGGAGCTGCTCCGTCACGGTCTTCCTCCTTGTCGCGGCACTGGACCACTCCCATCGTACGGTCGTGCGGAAGGGGGCACAGGGCTGCAGTACCGCTTACACCGTGCATCACTGTCCGATATCCGGACGGAAAGGGCGTCTCGGAGACGTGGCGAGGGCGCCGGTACGGAGGTTTTCGGCCGATCCGCGCGGGAGTGGCATCCGCGCGGGAGCGGCGCGGCACCGGCGCGGGCCGGGCACGTGTGAGGGGTGCGGGCCGCGCCATGGGGGCGGCGGGCGGGTACGCGCGGGGTGCGGCGCCACGCGCGGGGGTGCGGCCCGCTACTCGAAGCGCACCGCCAGCAGGACGACGTCCTCCTCGCTGTCCGCACCGCCCGCGCCGTCCGGCAGGACCGTGCGCAGCACGTGGTCGGCGACGGCGTCCGGGTCGTGCCGCGCCGAGCGGGGGACGCCCGCCGCCGCGGCGTGCAGCCGGGCGAAGGCGCGGTCGGCCGGGTCGCCGGTGCGGTGCAGCAGGCCGTCGGTGTAGAGCAGGACCGTCTCGCCCGGCTCGGCCTGGAGCTCCACGCTGGGCGCCTCCCAGCAGGCGAGCATGCCGAGCGGCGCGGAGACCGAGGTCTCCACGAACTCGGTGCGGCGTTCGCCGACGAGCAGCGGCGGACTGTGCCCGGCGCCGGCCAGGGTGATCCGGCGCAGCGCCGGCTCGCAGTAGCCGAACAGGGCGGTGGCCGAGCGGGCGGGCTCGGTGAGCCGCAGCAGCAGCTCCAGATCGGACAGGACCGCGACCGGGTCCTCGCCCTCCATCACCGCGTACGCCCGCAGCGAGGCGCGCAGCCGCCCCATCGCGGCGACGGCGCTGGGCCCGGACCCGGTGACGGAGCCGACGGCCAGGCCGAGCGCGGCGTCCGGCAGCGGCAGCGCGTCGTACCAGTCGCCGCCGCCGCGCGGTCCGGTGCGGTGCCGGACGGCGAGCTGGACGCCGGGGACCCGGGGCAGGCGGGAGGGGAGCAGTTCCTCCGCCATCGTCGCCATCGCCGTGCGGGTGCGTTCCAGTTCGAGGAGCCGGGCGAGGTGCTCGGCGGCGCACCGGACGTACAGCCCGGCCAGATGCCGCTGCCGTTCGGCCGGTTCGGCGGGTTCGTCGTAGAGCCAGACGGCGGCGCCCAGCCGTCCGCTGCCCAGGGCGGTCAGCGCGAGCGCGTAACTCGCGGCGTAGCCCAGGCGGGCGGCGACCTCGCGGTGGCGGGGGTCGAGCCCCTTGGCGGCGAACAGGTCGGGCTCGGCGAGGCCGGCCTCGGCGGGCGGGCCCGGCGGCGCCTCCAGGAGCCGGCCGTGGGGCAGGGCGGCGCGCGGCACGGTTTCGAGGAGGCCGAGGTCGGCGCGGGCGAGGCCCAGTCCGACGGTGGTGCGCGGACCGTGTCCGTCGGCCGGTTCCAGGACGACCAGGCCGCGCCGGGCGCCGACCAGGGCGGCTCCGGCGCGCAGCACTTCCTGGAGGGCCTCGGGGAGGGAGCAGGTGCGGTTCAGCCGCTCGGTCAGGTCGTGGAGGGTCGTCAGGTCCGAGATCCAGCCGGCGAGGCGGTCCTGGAGCAGGGCGCCCGGTGTCTCCACCGGGGCGGGCGGCGCGGCCGGCGCGTGTTCCGGGCCGACGGGCGCGACAGTGTGGGCGGGGGAGGGAACCGTCGAATCGATTCCGGCCACTTTCGCGGGGTGTGGGGCGGTCATGGCGTCCGGCTTTCCGACCGGTGTTTACTGCTCAAAAGCATCGCAAACCCCCATGTTGTTCTGCGCCGCAGCAGTGTCTCCACATGTACACGCACTCGTGAGGAGATGTCCAGCATTGTCCTGCGGGGATTCCTGGTGTCCGGGTGGGGTGGGAGACCTTCTCCCCGACCTCTTGCGGAAGAGTGAAGTTGGCTCGAAACTGCCCCAGAGGACCTCTTGTTGCGGTCGACTGGGGGTGCTCCACGGAGCGTCACAACGGTCGTGATGGGTACGTACTTCGGTGAAGGCCAGGGGTGGCTGGGTCCACCCGGAACCTGGCGACGGACCCGGGCGTCCTATCCACCGACGGCCGTGCCCCATCCTCCCGCGGCGGAGGCGAAGAGAACCACGCGGAACGGCAAACGCCAGACTTCGCCACCCCGCGCCACGCCCATGCTCGTGATCGACGCAGTATGGACGCAACCGCCGCGGACGCAGTCAGAGTTCGGCCCAGAGGGGTGCCCCCTGCCCGGAGCAGGGGTGTGATGCGCGAACAAGCTCCGCAAGCGAAGTGATCGACACATGGTGTGATGTGACCACGGTGTTGCCAGGCGTGCAACGGAAAGGAACGAGCGCTCATGCGCGAGATCCTCGGAAAGCGACGCAGGCTCCTGTCCCGGCGCGACGACGACGGGCGGCCTGAGCTGATCGGCGCGGCCCTGACCTACGCGACGCAATGGCAGTGGCCCGTCCTCCCCGGCGCGGCGCCGGACCCGGAGGCGCGGTCGCGCTGCACCTGCCCCGACGCGGAGTGCACGGTGCCCGGCGCGCACCCCTTCGACCCCGGCCTGCTCGCGGCCACCACCGACGGGCGCATGGTGCGCTGGTGGTGGAGCAACCGGCCGACGGCACCGATCGTGCTGGCCACCGGGGGCGGCGCCCCGTGCGCCGTCTCCCTGCCCGCCCTGCCGGCCGCCCGTGCCCTGGCCGCGCTGGACCGCGCCGGGATGCGGCTCGGCCCGGTCGTCGCCTCGCCCTCCCGCTGGGCGGTACTCGTGCGGCCGTACACCATGGAGCAGTTGGGCGAACTCCTCTACGCCAAGGACCACGTCCCCGGCTCGCTCCGCTTCCACGGGGAGGGCGGTTACCTCGCCCTGCCCCCGGGCGAGACCGGCACCGGTGAGGTCCGCTGGGAGCGGGCGCCGCTGCCCGGCTCCGCCGCGCCCTGGGTGCCCGACGTGGAGGCCGTGGTGGACGCGGTGGTCGACGCCCTCACCCGGACGGGTGTGAGCGCGCCCGAGCTGTAGGGAGTGTCGGGCGCGGGCGGCCTGTGGGCGGGCCCGCGCTCGTTATCGTCCGCCCCATGTCGCTTGATGCCGCGGGCAACCGCCGCGCCGCGAGACCCCGCCGGACCGCACCGCTGTCGAGCCGCCGCGCCCCGCGCCGGTACGCCTTCCTCGGTGCCGTACTGGGCGCGGTCGCGCTGTCCTGTGCCACGGCCTGCTCCGGAACCGGGGGAGACCTGACCGACGACGCCCCACCGGCGGTGCGCACCCTCGCGCCGCACACCGGCGTCACCGTGTCCGGGGCCTCCTCCCCGGCCGGGGAGCCCGACGAGGGGGACCGCTCCCCGCTGCCGCCCGACGACGGGGGCCGCTCCCCGCTGCCGCCCGGTGCCGCCACCGCCATGCGCTGCGGTCCCGGACTCAACGCGCCCGGGGGCCTGGAGGCGCGGACCTGTGTGCTGACGCAAGGGGCCGAGACCTGGGCGCGGACCTCCTACCGCAATGCCACCGGACGCCCGCTGGAGTCGGTGCTCCGCCTGACGGGGCCCGGCGGCCAGGCCGTACGGGCGCGGTGTCCGGTGGGTGCCGGGGACGCCCCCGACGTGTGCGAGACCTCGCGGCAGCCCCTGCGGGGCGGTGCGGCGGGGTACGAGGCGGTCGCCGAGTTCACCGAACGGGACGGCGGCGGGACCCTGCTGCGGTCCGGGAGCAACTTCACCACGGCAACGGGTGGTTGAGCAGCGAACGCGGTGCGTGAGGGGCCGGTCGCACAGAAAGACCCGGTTGCTGGCGACGGGGGATGCACCAGCAACCGGGCTACTGGAACGGTAACAAGAGATCGGCGGTTAGCAAATTCGATCTCAGTTTTCCGGTCACCGACTCGCCTGTGACATAGGGGAGTTAGGAGCGGAGCGCTCCGGTCCACATCGGTCGGCCGGTCCGGCCGGGAGGCGGCCGGACCGGTGCCGCGCGGCCGGGTCAGCTCAGCGTGACCTGGCGGTTCGTCAGCCCGCCGCGCGCCCGGCGCTCCTCGGCCGTGAGGGGCGCCTGCGCCGCCAGGGCCTCGGCGAGCCGCTCGGCGAACTCGGCCGCCGGCTTCTCCACGTCCTGCGCGCCGACCCCGCTCGGCAGGTCCCAGACCGGGACGGTGAGCCCGTGGGCCCGGAAGGAACCGACCAGCCGCGTGCCCTCGCCGAGGGAGGACCGGCCCGCCGCGTGCAGCCGGGCGAGCGCGTCCAGAAGCCGCTCCTCCTCGTGCGGCATGACCCAGCGCAGGTGGTTCTTCTCCGGCGTCTCGCACCAGTAGGCGGCGTCCACGCTCTGGAGGCGGACGGTCGGCAGCGCCGCGGCGTTGGCCCGCTCCAGGGAGGCGGCCACCTCCGGCGTCGCGTTCTCCGCGTCCGGGACCCAGAACTCGAAGCCCGTGTGCACCACCGGCTCGAAGGCGCCCTCCGGGTCCAGGAGGTCCTGGAGCCGCGGGCCGTCGGCCGGGACGCGGCGGCCCTGCACCGGCGTGCCCGGCTCGGCGGTCAGCGCCCGCCGGAGGGTGTCGACGAGGTCGCGGCTGATGTCGCCGGAGGCCGTGTCGTTCTGCAGGCCGAGGAGGACGGAGCCGTCCTCGCGGCGCAGCGCCGGCCAGGCCATCGGCAGCACCGTGGCCAGCGTGACCGACGGGACGCCCTCGGGCACTCCGTCCGCCAGGGTCAGCTCGACGGTGGCCGCGGGGACCAGCTCGCGCAGGGCCACCCAGTCGCACTCGCCGGGCAGTCCCTCGAAGGGGCGCTGCACCAGCTCGGTCGTGGCCTGCGCCGCGGCCCGGCCGTGGCACGCCTTGTAGCGGCGGCCACTGCCGCAGGGGCAGGGCTCACGGGCTCCGACGACCGGGATCGCTCCCTCGTCGAGCCGGGGCCGCCCGGCCTTGGTCTGGGATCGCTTCTTGGCCATCGTGGGTGTCTCCCGGTTGCGGCTCTTCTCGTACGGCGCGAGCCTAGCCGTTCGCCCACCGGCCGGCCGGACCCTGTGGACAACCGGGCGGCGGGCCGCCGGGGGAGCGGGTGCCGGGGGCACCGGGGGCCTTGGGAGGCCGGGTTGACCGGGTGCCGGGGCACAGGGGCGCCGGGCAGCCGGGACACCGGGGCGGAACCCCGCCCGGTCCTGAGGGGCAGGTTCCGTACGAGAGGGCGAGGCACCCGCCCGGGACGCCGTCCCCCGTGAGCGACCGTGCGGCCCGCCCCGGTCGGGGCAGGCCCGTACGGCCGGCTCTCCCGGCGCGGCCGGAGTGGCCGGAGTGGCCGGTCAGCCCGCGTCGTCGAAGGCTTCCGCGAAATCCAGGCCGGGCAGGTGCGACACCGCCGGTGCCACGACCCGGCTGACGAAGTCGTCGCGCCGGTGCCCGGCGTCCGGGTCGTACACGTCGGTGTGGACGACGACCCAGACCGTGACCTCCCCGCGCACGTCGTCCCGTACCCCCCAGTCGTCCGCGAGGGCGGTGATGATGTTCAGCCCCCGGCCGCCGTGCGCGGTGACCGACGGGGTCGCCGGGGCGGGGCGGGTCGGACCGCCGCCGTCCGTGACCTCCACGAGGAGCCGACCGGCCGGGTCCACCCGCCACGCGGCGCGCACGGCACCGTCGCCGACCGCCACGCCGTCCAGGGGACGGCCGTGTTTGCACGCATTGCTCAAGAGCTCCGAAAGAACCAGTACGGCGTCGTCGATGACCGATTCCGCCACGCCGCCTCCGCGCAACTGCTCACGCATCCGCTGTCGTGCTTCCCCCACGCCCGCAGGGCCATGGGGTACGGCCATGCTCGACGACGTGGGCACCTCCTGTGCCACCACCAACGCCACCCCCGAGACCTCCTTCGCCCCACGCCACGGTGTGGATGCCCCACCGGCCTGGGCCGGAAACCGGTCGATCCCCCCGTGGTGACGCATTCGACACGGCGGGACACGCACCGAACGCGCCGGTGCACCACCTGTCGTGTACGGCTCACGCAAGGGCGTGGCCGCCCGCGGCTCGGCGCCCGGTCGCTCCGGCACCGCCGGCGAGGCTCAGCGCCCCAGCCGCTCCAGCACCGCGCGCGGCCGGTTGGTGATGATCGCGTCGACGCCCAGTTCGACGCACCGGTCCACGTCCACGGGCTCGTTCACGGTCCACACGTGCACCGGGTGGCCGGTCTGCCGCAGCCGTTCGACGTAGGCCGGGTTGTTCCGCACGATCCGGATCGAGGGGCCCGCGATGCCGACCCCGGGTGGCAGCCTTCCCTCGCGCAGCCGGGGTGTGACGAACTGCATCAGGTACACCGTCGGCAGCGTCGGCGCCGCCGCCCGCACCCGGTGCAGCGAGCGGGCGGAGAAGCTCATCACCCGCACCGGGGACTCCTCGGGCGAGGCCGGGGCGTCGAGCCCGAACCGTCGCAGCAGCTCCAGCAGCCGTTCCTCGACCTGTCCCGCCCAACGGGTGGGGTGCTTGGTCTCGATGGCCAGTTCCACGCGCCGCCCCGCGTCCGCCACGAGTTCGAGCAGCCGCTCCAGGGTCAGGACGGAGGTCTCCTCGCGGTCCTCGGGCCGGTGCACCCAGTCCGGTTCCTCACCGCGCCGCCGCCAGGACTCGCGGCTCCTGCGCGAGCCGAAGTCCAGCGCGGCCAGATCGGACAGCTCCAGGGCGGAGACCGCGCCGCGCCCGTTGGACGTACGGTTGACCCGCCAGTCGTGGACGCAGACGAGGTGGCCGTCGGCGGTCAGGCGCACGTCGCACTCCAGGGCGTCCGCTCCCTCCTCGATCGCCTTCCGGTAGGCGGCGAGGGTGTGCTCGGGCGCCTCCTCCGAGGCTCCGCGGTGGGCGACGACCTGGATCGGTTGCTGTCGTGCGTGGGTCACCGCGTCATGGTGCCACCGTGTGCGGGTAGATGGGCGAACGGATGCGACGGCCTCACGTCCGTTTAGTCTTGGATGACCTATATAAAGAAGAATCGTGGACGCACAGCGACCGCTTACGGTGCTCTGACGGCCCGTGGGAAAAGCTGATGGCATACGACGAAACCCGTATCCCGGCACCCGCGCCGGAGCGTGGAGCAGCCCGCGTGAACGTGGCCGGGCGCGTGAGCCGTGCGACCGGGAGACAGCCGTGGATGGACCGAGGAGAGAAGCTGTGAGCACCGAGAACGAGGGCACCGCGGTACCCCCGGCCCCGTCCGCACCTCCCGTGCGGGTGGATTCTCCCGCAGCCTCCCCGCACCCGGCCGCGCCCGACGACGGCGGCCCGCACACCCCCGCGCCCGCGGCGCCGTACGGCGCCTCCGACCCGGAGCACGCGCCGGGTCCGCACGGCGCTTTTGACCCGCACGGCGCTCCGGAGGCGCCCGCCGCGCCGCCCAGCGCGCCGTCGTACGCGCCCCATCAGGCCGGTGACGCTCCGGGGAGCCAGGCGCCCGACGCCTCCTGGCCGCCCCCGCCCCCGCCGCCGTCCCTCCCCTCCTACGGCGGCGGGGACGGCTCCGGCGGCGGATGGGGCGGTTCCGGCGGCGGATGGGGTTCCTCGTACCAGCCGCCCGCCCCCAAGCCCCGCGGCCGGGGCGGTCTGGTCGCCGCGATCCTCGTCGCCGCGCTGGTCGCGGGCGGCCTGGGCGGCGGCCTCGGCTACACGCTGGCCAGGAACAACGACGAGACGAGTTCGACGACGGTCGCCGCCTCGGACACCGGCGGCTCCGTCAAGCGCGACCCCGGCACGGTCGCGGGTGTGGCCGCCAAGGCGCTGCCGAGCACGGTCACGATCGAGGCCGCGAGCACCAACGGCGAGGGCGGCACCGGCACCGGGTTCGTCTTCGACAAGCAGGGCCACATCGTCACCAACAACCACGTGGTGGCCGACGCGGTCGACGGCGGCAGACTCAGCGCGACCTTCCCCGACGGCAAGAAGTACCAGGCCCGGGTGGTCGGCCACGCCCAGGGCTACGACGTGGCGGTCATCAAGCTCGTCGACGCGCCGTCGGACCTCGTGCCCCTGCCGCTGGGCGACTCCGACAAGGTCGCCGTCGGCGACAGCACCATCGCCATCGGCGCCCCCTTCGGCCTCTCCAACACCGTGACCACCGGCATCATCAGCGCCAAGAACCGCCCCGTGGCCTCCAGCGACGGCAGCGCCGGCAGCAAGTCCTCCTACATGAGCGCCCTGCAGACCGACGCGTCGATCAACCCGGGCAACTCCGGCGGACCGCTGCTCGACGCGCAGGGCAACGTCATCGGGATCAACTCCGCGATCCAGTCCACGAGCAACGGCGGTTTCGGCACCGGCCAGGCGGGCTCCATCGGCCTCGGCTTCGCCATCCCGGTCAACCAGGCGAAGTTCGTCGCCCAACAACTGATCAAGACGGGCAAGCCGGTCTACGCGAAGATCGGCGCCTCCGTCTCCCTGGAGGAGACGACGAGCGGCGCCAAGATCACGGAGCAGGGCGTCAGTGGCTCGGCGCCCGTCGAGGCGGGCGGTCCCGCGGCGGCGGCGGGGCTGAAGCCCGGGGACGTCATCACCAAGCTGGACGACCGGGTGATCGACTCCGGTCCCACGCTGATCGGCGAGATCTGGACCCACAAGCCCGGGGACAAGGTGACGGTCACCTACGAGCGCGGCGGCAAGCAGCACACCACCGACCTCACCCTGGGCTCCAAGACCGGCGACGAGTGACCCGGCCCGCGCCACGGGGCCTGCCCGGCAGGGGGCGCCCGGGGTGCGGCACCGCGGGGCAGGCCCCGTGCGGCGGGGGCGCCCGGAGCGCGGCCCGTGGCCTTGGCCGCCTCCGGCGGGCGGACGTCCCGTTCGCCGGAGAACGGGAGGGAAGCCCTCCTACGAGCGGCGCGGAAAATCCCTCCGGGCGATGCGATGCAGGCCGATGACGAGGAGTGCGGCGGAACCCGTCCAGGACAGCGTGTCGGACGTCTCGGCCGCCGGCCAGGCCCACCAGTGCGCCGACTGGTCACGTCCGTAGCCGAAGACCGAGACGGCCAAGGCCGCCAGCGTCGGAAGCACGGTCGAGGCGTGGTCCCCGAGGACCGTCCTGCCGAGGAGGGCGAGTCCGGTGTAGCAGGCCAGGTTGCGGAGGGCCGCCTCGGCCGTGGAACCGTCGAGTCCGGTGAGCCATCCGGCGATGAACGGGAGTACCGCGGCGGCCGTCAGCGCCACGATCCCGGCGGCGAGCAGCGCGTCGAGGGCGGCGGCACGCCGGACCGCGGTCGACTCGACGGACGTGGGTGACCCGCAGCAGGCGTTCAGGGCGATGGCCGGTGCCAGCGGGGTGAACAGGACCAAGGGGACGCTCACCGAGGTCGCGCCCCCCAACTGCGGCAGGGCGACGCCGCTGTCGCCGACGGCGAGGACGACGGCCCAGAAGCCGGCGGTCACGCCCATGAGCAGGGCGACACGGCGTGTGTGGAGCCACCAGGTCATCGCGGCATGCACCGCGCACGGGCGAGGGCGGACCGGTACCAGTCCTTCTGGGTCTCCACGCCGTCGGCGAGGACGGGCGCGACGGATTCCCCCACAGAGGGGTCGACGCGGTGACGGGCTTCCTCCTCGCTCGCCCCGGCGTGCGCGGAGAGCCAGACACGGAGACCGTCCTCGGCTTCGAGAGCCCGCTGTACGGCGACGGCCTGGTCCGCCGGGCAGTTCCCGGGGTCCGCCCCTTCCGCGGTGTCGACCAGGAGCCGGCTGAGGTCGGAGACGAGCCCGGACCGGATGTCCTGGCCGGTGAAGCCCGGATCTTGCCGGACCGTGACCGTCCACCGCTTCGCGGAGGTCCGCCGGCCGTCTTCGGTGACGACGTCCGGTGCGGTGATCCCGACGCGGCTGAGCCCCGCGACGGCCGTGGTCACGATGCCGGTGGTCTCGGCCAGACGGGCCCGGTGCTCGGGCCACACGCACACACGGGTGCCCTCGGCGTCGGCGCAGACGAGGTCGGACGCGGGACGCGCACGGACCGCGTCGGGGCCGAGCCCGTCCACGAGGGCGACGCTCCCCGTGGTGGTCGCCACGGTGGTGAGCAGAGCCACCGCGCCGCCGGCGTACGCGGCGGGGCCGGGGAGAGCGCCCAGGCGCGGGGCGTGCGGGGAAGCGGCCACGGCGCCGACGGCGAGGGCGGCCAGGCCCGCGGCCAGAAGGGCGGGGCCCACGATGCTCGCCGGGTCGGCGACGGCGGCGTTCATGCAGCAGCCGAACGCCGGCCCGGTGAGATGGCGCAGCCACACGGGTTCGAGTGCGGGCGGGTAGACGTTCCACAGGTAGTCGCCGACCAGGACCACCGGGACGGCGGCCACCGCGGGCAGCCACATGCCGACCGCGTAACCGGCCAGGGTGTGGGCGACCAGGACGACCGCGGCGGAGGCGAGGATGGGGAGATCGGGCCACCCCCCGGGCGACTCCATCTGCATCCGCACTCCGGCGAGCGACACCCCCAGGGCGACGAAGCCCAGTGCCATGACCGGTACGAGGGCGGCGGCGCCGATCCGCCACCCGTTGCGCGTGGGAGTCCTGTTCCCGATTCGGGCGCTGCGGAGCCTTCCGGCTTCCCAGGCGGCGCATGCCGCGGTCACCGGAGCGATGAACATCAGCGTGGAGGCCGCCTTCGCCGTGGCGGACGTCCAGTATCCGTCCAGGTTCCCGGACACCTCCGCCGAGAAGACATAGAGGAGGACGATGCCCAGGAGCGGCGGCGCGGCGAGGACGGCCGAGTGGGCGCGCGGGTGGAAACGGAACATCACCACGCCTCACCCCCGCCGAGCACCGCCGCGTAGGCGCCTTCGGCCCAGCGGCCCGAGGCGGTGTCCGCCGGCGCCCGGGCGTGGAACTCCTTCACCGTGCCGCTGAAACGGATCGTTCCCTCCGACAGGACGACGACGTGGTCGTACACCTCGGAGAGATCCTCGGTCTGATGGGTGGAGACGATCACGTCCGCGCTCTCGGAGAGCTGCTCGACCACCTTGCGGAAGACGCCCCTCTGCGCGGGGTCGAGACCGGCTGTCGGCTCGTCCAGGAGGACCAGCCGGGAGTCGTGGACCAGCGTCTGCGCCACGCCGACGCGTCGGAGCTGCCCGCCCGACAGCGCCGAGGCCCGCTGGTCGGCCTTCTTGGCGAGCCCCACCCGCCCCAGCGCCTCCACGGCCGCTCCCCACGCCTCGCGCCGCGTCATGCCCTTGAGCCATCCGGCATAGGCGACCTGTTCCCGGCACGTCATGCCGGGAACGGGGGCGATGTGCTGGGGCATCCAGCCGACTTGGCGCCGGTAGGCACGTAACTGGCCACGTATCGCCGGGTCGAGGCCGGCGAAGGCGACGGTGCCGGCGCGGGGCTGCAACGCGGAGGCCGCGATGGCCAGGAGCGTGGTCTTGCCGGCCCCGTTCGGCCCCAGGAGCACCGTACGTCCCGAGGGGAAGCCGAAGCTGAGCCCGTCGAGGACGACGGGACCCCGCCGGTACCGGTAGGTGCAGGTGGCGAACGCGACGGACACAGCCTCACAGCCTTCTTGCGGGAGCTGACGTGACGTGCGGTGCCCCGCCCTCCGTCACGTACGGCCCTGGACCGCGACGGCGACGACGACACACGCAGACCGATGATCACCCAGACCGGCGATCACCACCGCGGATCACGAAAACTCGCCGCGAAGGCGCCCGGTTCCGATGGGACCGGTGCCCGCGGACGAAAGAGCGCCCGCGGACCGAGCCCCCGACCGAGCCCGGAGACCGGTAGGCTGTACCCCGCTCCGCCCCAGGGGGGCCGGACGCCGGGGTGGGTTGCCCGAGCGGCCTAAGGGAACGGTCTTGAAAACCGTCGTGGCGCAAGTCACCGTGGGTTCAAATCCCACACCCACCGCCAAGTCAGAGAACGTGCTGATCAGAAGGGGTGCCCCGACCAGGGGCACCCCTTCGTCATGGGGGGCCTGTCTCACCCTGAACCGCCTGTGTGCCGCTTTGGATCATGGTGTGTGGACCAGGGGTGGACCGCCGTGCGCGCTTCAGGTGGAGGGGAAGGGAATCGGGCAAAACCCCATGCACCAGCCGTAGTTACCTGGGTAGCATCACGAATCGCAAGGAGCGTTCTGCACAGGGAGCATCGGTGGACCTTCATCGTCACACGGCTACCAGTTCGGCCCCTGATGGCGATCGCGCCCGATCCTCGGCCGGACCTAGCGAGCTGAGCCTTCTTACATACGCGGACCTTGCCGAGGAATGCAAGATCGCGCTGGCTCGTGCGAACAGCCCCCAGAAGAAGCAGGCTTGGGGGAACCTCCTCACTCTGATCGAAGAGATCAGGGGAACAGGGAGAACCGATGCATGGGATCCTACGAGCGGTCCTTCATGGGACCTCGTTTCACTGAGGATCGAGGGGTTTCAGGGCGCGACTGTTCCTTTTTCCTTTCAGTTTGACCCGACGCCGGGTGTGACTATCCTTCACGGGCCCAATGGATCTGGGAAGTCGAGCATCTCTGATGGGATCCGAACGGCGCTTTCGGGCCGCTCGGACTGGTGGGCGGCAGTTACTCCGGCGAATGCGAGAAGCGGGAAGAGTCCACTGTGGGAGAAAGTAAACTGCGCCCGCGATGCGGAAGAATCAACGGTTGAAGTCGTTCTGATGCGAGGTGATGAGTCGCTTCGACTCACGGCTCGAATCGGCAAGGACGGCCAGGTTAGCAACTTCGATTCTCTCCGTGAGGTTTCGGGTGGAGAGGCTGCGAGTTTCGAAATATCGGAGACCTCATGGCATTACGCCGTGGAATCTCACCCGCCGGTATTTTCGTATGCCGATGTAGAGAGGCGTGTGCAGCAGCACGAAGATCTGCAGAGGTATATTGAGAATCTGCTTGCACTCGGTGGCTGCTTTGATCACCTGGAACGTCGTGTTGAGGAGATCAGCTCCTCCGCAACTGCTAGTCGTAAGCGTCTCGCAGCCGCACTCAAGGGCGCTAAGGAGAGGGTGGCAAGGGTAGATGCCCACTTCTTTGAACTCGAACCACAGCACCATCTTCCAGATGTGTCTTGGAGCGAAGATGTGCGCGACGTGCGGGTCTGGCTGACTGAGAACGGACTCACCGAAGTCGGAGCAACGCTACCTGAGGTTACGGCGGCTGGAATCGAAAGGCTGGCTGCTTCGCTGCGCGACGTCGACCGTGATCTGGAGTTGGTGCTAGGGGACGTTCCTACGGTTCACCATCGGTTGGCGGTTCATCTTACTTCTCTCCATTCGGAGGTCGAGCAGGTTGCCAACAGCGGATATATCTGCCCGGTCTGTGACAGTGAGGTTTCCGATTGGGTGAAGCGTTTGGCTGACAACTTGGCGAATGTTGCCGAGACCGCACCAAGGAGAAATGCGGCAAACGCCTCACTGAAGGCGCTTCGCGGAGCCATTGAAATCATCCCGACGGTTCTCGACATCGTCTCAGGGCTAGAAGAGTTCGATGAATCACTGCTCGATAGTCTCCGATCGGAGTACGCGGCTCTACTGGCGGCATTCGAGGCGTACGGCGAGCAGCCTATCGCCCCTGTAGTAACAGGGTTCCTCAGCATTCGAGCGGAACTTTCAGGGGAAGCCTGGAAGAGTCTTTCGAGTAAGGCGATCGAGCTGAGTGATATTTCTGCTCAGTGGCGACGGGGTCGTAGAGCGACCCTAGAGCTGTACATCGCGGCCTGGGAACAGGAACATGAGGAAGCTGAATCTGCTCCCCTCTGGGAGGCGACGCGCAAGTCTATCGGTGAACTTGAGGACCGCCTTCGCACTGGGCGGACTGTGCGTTTCGAAGGTAAGGCCGGCGTGCAGGTGGAGCGTCTCCTGAAAGATGCTGGAATCGTCCTGGAGTCGGTAAACCTCAAGCGGACGCGGGCTGAAATTTCCGTACAGGGAGCTGATGGGAACAAGCTGGAACTTGCCATGCTGAGCGCAGGGCAGAGGAATGCTTTCTTGCTTGCTCCGCTGTTTGCGACGACTGGTTCTGGACCCTTTAATTTCCTGATCCTAGACGATCCCGTCCATTCGTTCGATGAAATTAGGGTCGACAGGCTGGCCGCCGTGGTTTCCGATCTGGCGAAGGTTAGGCGCGTCATCGTTCTAACTCACGATGAGCGTTTGAAAGAGCATCTTCTAGCGCGGAGCCAGGTGTGCGATGCATGGGTCGTAAGCCGTGACGGGATCCGGGGAGAGATCTCTGTTGAGAAGACCGACGAGCTTTGGCGAGTCCTTATTAAGGATGCCGAATCGGTATGGCAGTTCTCGCCCAAGGTGTCTTCTACCGGATACCTCAGTGAGGTGCAGATAATTCGAGGGCTGCTGCGGCAGGCATTGGATGACGCGCTGAGGCAGTGTGTCGTCCGGTATTCACTTTACTCAGGGGAGAATGTGGCTAAGTCGCTGGGGCTCCTGGATGAAGCAATGACAACCGTCAAGCGACTCGATGTGGCTAAGCAGATCATCTCTTTGGATCCGGCTCTTCCTCACCCTGTCGACAAGGCCCGGCAGGCATGCGGGCATCACGTTGCCAAGTGGAACAGCGCTGCACATGGGGGAGAGGAAGTGAAGGCTGATCTGAAGTTGGAGATCAGGGCAGGTCTTGATGCTTGCTCGACCCTGGGGGAGTGGGATTTCTGAATGGATGTGGCCGACCTCTCGTTGCGCAGAATCAAGGTTCTGGAATTGAGGTTGCGAATCGAGAGGGTTTCCTTTGACGCCTATAAGCTAGTGTCCAAACCGGATCGGCCTCCGACTGCCTCAAGCGAGGCGGATGCTCAACTGGCCTTTGTGCTTGGCCTTGTGGGGCAGGATAGATATGGAGAGGTTCTTGGTGTAATTAGGCTATCTCGCCATATCTACAAGAAGTCATCGGACATTCTGCATGGTCGCTCAGGTCTTTTGAATGCTTCTTCCGTTGTGCTTGAAGAGTGGGAATTGGTTGTATCCCGGTTGGAGGGTTTTCTCGACCAGTACCTTGAGGGGCCCGAGGTGGATGGGGAATCGGCCATCGCCATTCCTGTTCCGGCTGGAGAGGCGAGCGGTCAGATCGCGTCGAGGTGACGCTAGAGCAATCGACTCTCTATCAGAGCGTTGGCTCTGTCTTGAGATCCATGTATCGCCTTGGCGTAGAAGCGGAAGAGGACCGCGATGCTGTGGCCGGCTCGGCGGGCGACCTCGGCGGGCGTGACACCGGAGTCGAGCCAGAGGGAGACGCCCGCGTGCCGGAGGGAGTACGGCACGTCTGCCAGCGGGGAGGCGACCTCGGCCTCGGTCAGGACCTCTTTGCGGGCAGCCTGCCAGATCTCGCCGTACTCCTTCGAGAGCAGGTGGCCTCCCTGGACCGCGCGGAAGAGGCGACCGTCCTCGGCTGTGCCGAACTCCTTGATGTGGTCACGGACCAGGCGGACGAGGACCGGAGGGATGGGCACAGAGCGGGTGGCCTTGCGAGCCCGCTCCTTGAGACCCCGGGCGTCGAAGGACTCGCCGGTGTCTGTCCAGCCCGATCCCACACGCGGGGTGCTGGTCGAGAGGATCAGCCCTCCCCAGCCTTCTTCCGGGAGGAGGAAGTCGTTCTCGCGCAGCCCGGTTGCTTCCCCTGGGCAATCAGCCGGTGCACGAGACCTCCTCCGGGGCGTCTTCCCAGGTGTGCTGCTTGGCGTGGTCGGCGAACAGACAGCAGCCCTCACCGTCGGGCCCCGGGGCGACCACCGGGCAGTCCGACAGCACGACAAGTTCCGCCTCGTCCGTCCCGTGCCAGCGGAGCCACAGCGCAGTCCCGTACGCCCCGGCGTCGGTGAGGAGACCGAAGTGCTCACCCTCGTCGTGCGCGGACAGCTGGCACTGCACCGCCCTGTCGATGTACGCGGCGGCCGACCTCTCCCGCGCTTCCCGTGTCAGGTCGAGGGGCACCCAGCGCCAGTGCGCGCAACGCATCACGACACCATCCGGAAGGACGCGACGGCAATCCGGGCTTGCTTCGAGCACCGGAGGCAGACGCACGGCGGGTAGCGGCCCGGGTTCTCCGGGACCACCGGGTCCTCGCCCACGCGTACCTCCGTGAGAGGCCCCCACGTCTGGCCGGAGTCGCGGGAGACCCGCAACGTCATCCGTACGTCTTCATGTCCGTTCGCCATGGTCAGGAGCATCGCGATCCACGGACCCGGCCAGAAAGGCCAAGCGGATTACCCAACTTGGGTAACATCACCCTCGGTTGACCAAGTGCAGCGATCCGTAGTCCTCACGCCGGAGCGTGCCCGATGCCCGAGCCATCTCGCTCGAAGGAACTCCCGGTCAGCCTGCTCACGGACCCAGTCGTGATCGAGGCATGCCAGGCCAGAGACTTCGGCCGCATCTTTCAGCTGGTCAAGGCACGAGCAGGCATTTATCCGTCCATGATCGCGCGCCGCTGCGACCTGACCCCGAGCCGCGTGGGTGAGGTGATCGCCGGACGGCGGCAGTTGCTGCACATGGACGTGATCGAACGGATCTCTGACGGGCTACGCATCCCCGGACACATGCTCGGACTTGCCCGACGCTCCTGGGAGACGCCACCCAGCCTGACGGTCACACCCCGCCAACCGGCCGAGGTACCGGCCTCAGCCGTCGAACCGCTGGTCGCCGGACTACCGGGGGCGGACGTCGACAGCATCCTCGCCCTTGCTGCCGAGCGGGATCTCAGCGCCTCGACGCTGGACGCGTTGCACTCGTCGATCGCGGACTACTGGCGCCGGGACGACGAGCACGGCGGCGAGACCTTGCGGCCGGCGGTCGTCGGCCAGCTCCGCTACGTCGTCGACCTCCTCAAAGAGCAGCGTCCGGTTTCTTTGCGGGACGGCCTGCACAGCATCGCGGCCGAGCTGGCCCGGCTCACCGGATGGACCTATTTCGACGCCCGCCAGTACAACCAGGCGCGCGCCTACTTCACCGAATCCCTCGGCCTGGCCAAGGCCATCGACGACCGCCAGTTCATGGCCAACGTTCTCGCCTGCATGAGCCTCCAGGCCACCTACCAGGACAAGCCCGGCGACGCCCTCGCACTCGTCACGGCCGCCCAGGACAAGGCCCGAGCAGCCGCAGGGACGACACCGCGCGTACTGGCCATGCTCGCGATTCGTGAAGCCTTCGCCCACGCCACCCTGGGCAATCACGGGGCGACCCACACCGCGATCTCGGAAGCTCACACCCAGTTCGGACGGATCGGCACCAGCGATCCGGACCCAGCCTGGGTCGCTTACTTCGACGAGCCGAAGCTGATCGTGGACACCGGCATTGCGCACGGCCGCCTGGGCGAAGCCGCCCTCGCAGAACCTCTGATTGCGGACGCTCTGCGCCGAGAACACCAGACGAACCACCGAGGCCGCGCCTTCCACGCCTTCTGGCTCGCCCGCACCCAGCTCCAACGCGGCAAACTGGACGAGGCGTGCCACACGGCCATGGACGCCCTGGCCCCAGCGGCGGCCGTCAGCTCGCAACGAGTCGCCGGTCACCTCCGGGAGTTCTACGAGCAGTTGGGGCCCTTCCGTCGGGAACCGGCTGCGGTGGCGTTCGAGTCCCGGCTCCGGGAAGCGTTGCCCCGTCAGGTCAGCGGATTGCCTCGTCCATGAGCACGTAGAGCAGCCCGACGAGGGAGCCACTGCTGACGATCTCGCGCCGGTCGATCATGCCCCGCACATCGGTCAGCGGGATCCACTCGATGCGGTCCGACTCGTTCTTCTCGGTCGGCGGGCCCTCGTACGTCGCCGCGTCGGCGCGGAAGATGTGGTGCTGGGAGTCGGTGATGCCGTTGGCCGGCTCGGCGTAGATCAGCGGCGTGATCGGCCCAGGCCTCCAGCCAGTCTCCTCCAACACCTCACGGGCCGCCGCGTCGGCCGGGGTCTCGCCCTCCTCGACCAACCCCATGGGTAGCTCCCACGCCCACGCGTTCGTGATGAACCGGTGTCGCCACATCATCAGCACTTCGCGCTGCTCGTTGACGACGGCTGCCACAGCCAGGTGGCGGAGCTTGACGACGTGGTGCTCCCAGCGGTTCCCGTCCGGCGTCTCGACGTCGGTGAGCCACAGGTTCACCCAGCTGTTCTCGTAGATCGGACGTTCCCCGTGGATCTTCCACTGCATCGCTGCGGCCCCTCTCGATCGGCCTCCAGCATCGCAGAGCTACAGCCACAGACTGCCAGGTTCAATCAAATTCACGTCATAGTGACGAATAGGTGGCCGGTCTGAGGAGACGCGGATGGTAGTGATTGGCCCTCGCCCAAGACCGTGAGCGGGGGCCAATCTGTTGTCAGCCAGTTACGAAGCCAGGGCTAGCTGTTGTTGTCTTCCTGACGACTGCGGCGACGCCACCGTGCGAGTGCACTCCGGCCCGCCAATACGCCGATAGTTGTCACAGTGCTTGCCGCCAGATTGGCGAGGATGTCGATGAGGAAGCCCTGCATGTGCTCTCCATGGGCAGCTTGAAGCTACCCACCGGATGAGCGGGCTTGCGGCGAACGTCACGTACGTGACTGGAAAGTGACCCCGTCCTCGCCCAGGGACTGCCCTATCCATACGGCAGCAGGCTCATGGTAGCAACGAGACGTCCAACTCGGTGAAGCCCGCAGCTCGCATCTCGTCTACGAGCTGCCACCACCTTGTTGCTTCAACCTGGGGCGTACGCGGGCATGCTGGGCACCTGAAGATGTATGAACTGCGACCCATCATGGACCCAGGCTCGGCGTCCCGCATGGGTGACGCGAAGTATCTGAAGGCATGGGTCATCCCATGGCTGCCATCAGCTTCGCGTCGGGCCATCGTCAGACGGACTCGCGCGTGCTGGCCCCTATCGGTGCATACGATCCCGACTCGGTACTCCTTGGCCATACCGACAGTCTCCTGTAACTCTCTTAAACCGTATGCCCACGTAACCTTCGGCAGCGATGCTTGAGAGTTCCATCGCTGCAGTCGGAGTGCTGATATGCCCAATCAGGAGCAGGTCCTCTCGTACGCTCGCTCACTGGCCCAGACGTTGCAAGAAGGTCTGGTGTGGAAGCCCGGTCGGAACGGGGACGGCCGGGGCTGGTGGCAGATATCGGACCATCAGGAGCTTCCTGCTCTGATGGCCAACGCGTTCGCGGGCATGGAGTTTCTGCGCCAGTACGCCGGTGAGGACAGCTTCTGGACCTCCCGTGCTGCTGAGGTGTACCAAAGCAAGGGAGATAACCAGTCCACTGAGTCGGGAGCTCGCGCCGTCGGTGATGTCCTGCTCACCTGGGTTCGCCAGGTGGAAGCAGGCGTCAGCGAAATCGTGGGTGCTCGCGCTTAGTCGGAGGTCGGCCTGATCAGCACGGACATGATGGGCCAGGTACGGCGGCTACTGAATGACAAGCAGACCCATCCTGCTGCGGCCATCGTGCTGTGCGGTGCAGCATTGGAGAGCGCACTGCGGGCGCTGATTGAGGCCCGCGGGCTTGAACTGCCCGAGCGCCCCTCGCTCAGCACGTACTCGCAGCTTCTCCGTCGGGAGGAGCTGATCACCAAGCAGGAAGCGAAGGATCTTGAGCAAGTCGGGGGACTCCGGAATGCGGCGGCTCATGGTCAGTTTGAGGAGCTGAGCCGAGAACGCGCCGGCCTCATGGAGCAGCAGACCAACCTCTTGCTCAGCAGGATCTCTGAGCTTCGCCTGTAGGGCTGCTGGGGACGGTGCGATCGCGCCCGTGCTGGTCGCAGTGGACCCGGCGTGGACCGCGTGGCCCCACAAGGGCTGATGGTGGGGTCGAGTATGCACGTCAGGTGCGTTCGAGGGGCTTCCCCCAGCACTCTCTTGAAAACCGTCGTGGCGCGAGTCACCGTGGGTTCAAATCCCACACCCACCGCTTCGCAGGTCGGAGGCTTGCAGGTCGGAAGGGGTGCCACCTGGGTAGGTGGCACCCCTTCCGCGTGCGCCTTGTTTCACCCCGATCCGGGGGTGTCCCGCGTTTGACCAGTGCGTATGGGCCATCTGCGGGCCAGGAATCACGGCCCGTCGGCCTCGTGCTCGTGCTCCGCCAATCCTTCCTCGATCAGTCGGACCCGTTTCGTCCTCGTGGCCCTCGCCCCGGTGACCGTGGCTGGATGCCGTGGTCACCGGGGTGAGGGGCGGGCCGTCAGGTGGTGCGGCGGCGGCGCTTCGTCAGGGCCAGGGCCGCTGCGCCGATGAGCAGCAGGCCGGCGGCCATGGCTGCCACGCCGAACAGCGTGGTGCCGGTGCGGGCCATGATGCCGGAGAGGCCGCCGGGCGGCTGGGGAGCGGCGGGCTTGGCGGGCACGCCGGGTGCAGCCGGGTCGTCCGGTACGGCGTCGACCGTCGCGGTGGCCTCGGGCGAGGTCACCTCGGTGGTGCCGGCCCGGCCGGAGGCGGTCGCGGTGTTGACGACCTTTCCGCTCGCCGCCTCCTCGGCGGTGATGGTGTGCGCCCGGGTGGTGCACTCCATCGTCTCGCCCGGCGCGAGGCTGGTCCTCGGGCAGGTCACGTCACCGGCGGTGGGGTCGGAGACCTTGATGTCGGTGACGGTCAGGGTGCCCTGGTTGGCGACCTGGAGCTTCCACGCGATGCGGTCCCCGGCGTCCGTCCTGCCGTTGTGGTCGGCGTCGGTGACGTCGGCCGTCTTGGTGAGCGCCAGCCGGGCCTGCCCGTCGGAGGGCACGGTGATCTCGGAGGGCGGGGAGACCGGCGGTTCGCCCGAGGGCGGGGTGCCGGTGGCCGTGGCCGAGTTGGTGACGGTACCGGCGTCCACGTCGGCCTGCGTGACCGTGTAGGCGGCCGTGCAGGTGACCGTGGCTCCGGGTGCCAGGGAGGCTGCTTCCTCGGGGCAGTTCACGGCCTCCAGTTCACCGCTTCCGGTGAAGTCTCCCTCCTTGACCTTGACGTCCTTGACCGTGACGTTTCCGGTGTTGGTGACGGCGAACCGGTAGGTGATCTCCTCCCCGGCGACCAGCTTGCCGGGGTTCTCCGTGCCGGCCGACTTGACCACCGACAGCGCCGGCTTCGGCTCCTGCGGCACGGTGACCTCGGAGGGCGGGGAGACCGGCGGTTCGCCGCGGGGCGGGGTGCCGGTGGCGGTGGCGCTGTTCTTCACCGAACCGGCGTCCACGTCGGCCTGCGTGACGGTGTAGGCGGCCGTGCAGGTGACCGTGGCTCCGGGTGCCAGGGAGGCTGCTTCCTCGGGGCAGTTCACGGCCTCCAGTTCACCGCTTCCGGTGAAGTCTCCCTCCTTGACCTTGACGTCCTTGAGGGTGACGTTGCCGGTGTTGCGCACCGCGAAGCTGTACGTGATCTCCTCCCCGGCGACCAGGTTCTCGGCCGTGCCGCCGGTGGCGGACTTGACCACGGACAGGCCGGGCTCGTTGGGAGCGGTCACCGTCGTCCCGGAGGACGGGGAGACCGGCGGTTCGCCGCGCGGCGGGGTGCCGGTGGCGGTGGCGCTGTTCGCCACCGAGCCCGCGTCCACGTCGGCCTGGGTGACCGTGTAGGCGGCGGTGCAGACGACCGTCTTCCCCGGGGCGAAGGAGGCTGCGTCCTCGGGGCAGACGACGTCGCCCAGGGTGCCCTTCCCGTCGAAGTCGCCTTCGTCGACCGTCACGTCCTTCAGCGTGACGTTTCCGGTGTTGGTGACGGCGAACCGGTAGGTGATCTCCTCCCCGGCGACCAGTTCGTCGGCCGAGGCGGTCTTGACCACCGTCAGTGCGGGCTCCTCCGGCGCCGGGACGGTCGTCTCGGACGGCGGGGAGACGGGCGGTTCACCGCGCGGCGGGGTGCCCGTGGCCGTCGCGGAGTTGGTGATCGAGCCCGCGTCGATGTCCTGCTGGGTCACCGTGTAACCGGCGGTACAGGTCATCGAAGCGCCCGGAGCGAGGGACGCGGCCTCCGTGGCGGGGCAGACGACGGGGTCGAGCGTGCCGTGTCCGCTGAACTCGCCCTCGTCGATCTTCACGTCCGTGATGGTGACGTTGCCCGTGTTGGTGACCACGAAGTCGTACGTGACCTCCTCACCGAGGATCAGCTTGCCGGGCTCGCTGCTGTGGCCGGTCTTGACCATCGACAGGCCGGGCTCCTGCGGCGGGGTCACCGTCGCCTCGCTCGGCGGGGAGACCGGCGGTTCACCGCGCGGCGGGGTGCCGGTGGCGGTCGCCGCGTTGGTCAGGGAACCCGCGTCGATGTCCTGCTGGGTGACCGTGTAGGTCGTCGTGCAGGTCACGGTCTCGCCGGGGGCCAGGGACTCGGCCCCGTCCGGGCAGACGACGGGGTCGAGCGTGCCGTGTCCGCTGAACTCGCCCTCGTCGACCGTCACGTCCTTGAGCGTGACATTGCCCGTGTTGGTGACGGCGAACGTGTAGATGATCTCGTCCCCGACGGCCGGGTTCGCCGTGGAGGCGGACTTGACCACGGACAGGCCCGGGTCGTCGTCGGTCTTCACGGTCGTCTCGGACGGGGGCGACACGGGCGGTTCGCCGGAGGGCGGGGTACCGGTCGCCGTGGCGGTGTTCTTCAGTGAGCCGGCGTCCACGTCGGCCTGGGTGACCGTGTAGGTGGCCGTGCAGGTGACCGTGGCTCCGGGGGCGAGGGAGGCGGCGTCCTCGGGGCAGACGACGTCGCCCAGGGTGCCCTTCCCGTCGAAGTCACCTTCGTCGACCGTCACGTCCGTGATCGTGACGTTGCCCGTGTTGGTGACCACGAAGCTGTACGTGATCTCCTCACCGGCCACCAACTGCTCGGCGGAGGCGGACTTCACCACCGCCAGTCCGGGCGCCGGAGGCTCGGTGATGGTGACCTCGCTCGGCGGTGACACCGGAGGTTCGCCGGAGGGCGGGGTTCCGGTGGCGGTGGCGGTGTTCTTCAGTGAGCCGGCGTCCACGTCGGCCTGGGTGACCGTGTAGGTGGCCGTGCAGGTGACCGTGGCTCCGGGGGCGAGGGAGGCGGCGTCCTCGGGGCAGACGACGTCGCCCAGGGTGCCCTTCCCGTCGAAGTCACCTTCGTCGACCGTCACGTCCGTGATGGTGACGTTGCCCGTGTTGGTGACCACGAAGCTGTACGTGATCTCCTCACCCGCCACCAGGCTGTCGCCGGAGGCCGACTTGACCACCTCCAGGCGCGGGTCGGACGGCGCCGGGACGGTCGTCTCGGAGGGCGGCGACACCGGCGGCTCACCGCGCGGCGGCGTACCGGTGGCCGTCGCCGAGTTGGTGATCGAGCCCGCGTCGATGTCCTGCTGGGTGACCGTGTAGGTCGCCGTGCAGGTCACGGTCTCGCCGGGAGCCAGGGACTCGGCCCCGTCCGGGCAGACCACGGGGTCGAGCGTGCCGTGTCCGCTGAACTCGCCCTCGTCGATCGTCACGTCCGTCAGCGTGACGTTGCCGGTGTTCTCGACCGCGAACTCGTACGTGATCTCCTCACCGAGGATCAGCTTCCCGGCCTCGCTGCTGGAGGCGGACTTGACCACGGACAGGCCCGGGTCGTCGTCGGTGTCCACCGTCGTCTCGGACGGGGGCGACACGGGCGGTTCGCCCGAGGGCGGGGTACCCGTCGCCGTGGCGGTGTTCTTCACCGAGCCGGCGTCCACGTCGGCCTGGGTGACCGTGTAGGTGGCCGTGCAGGTGACCGTGGCTCCGGGGGCGAGGGAGGCGGCGTCCTCGGGGCAGACGACGTCGCCCAGGGTGCCCTTCCCGTCGAAGTCACCCTCGTCGACCGTCACGTCCTTCAGCGTGACGTTGCCGGTGTTGGTGACGACGAAGCGGTACGTGATCTCCTCACCCGCGACCAGCGCGCCCGCGGAGGACGACTTGACGACCTTCAGCGCGGGGTCGTACGGCGCCGGGACGGTCACCTCGGAGGGCGGGGAGACCGGCGGTTCGCCCGAGGGCGGGGTGCCGGTGGCCGTGGCCGAGTTGGTGATCGAGCCCGCGTCCACGTCGGCCTGCGTCACCGTGTAGGCGGCGGTGCACGTCATCTGCGTACCGGGGGCCAGGGCAGCCGCCCGGTCGGCGGGGCACTCCACGACCGGCGGCGAACCGGTACCCGTGAAGGTGCCCTCCTCGACCTTCACGTCCGTGATCGTGACGTTGCCGGTGTTGGTGACGACGAAGCTGTACGTGATCTCCTCGTCCGCGACCAGCTCGTCCGGGCTGCCGCTGTGACCGGACTTGACGACCGTCAGCGCCGGGTCGGCCGCCACGTCGACCGTCGCCGAGTCCGGCGGGGACGTCGTCGGGGTGGTCTCGTCCGGCGCCGTGCCGTGTCCGGTCGCGGTGTTCTCGACGGAGCCCGCGTCCAGGTCGGCCTGGGTGACGGTGTAGGTGCCGGTGCAGGTCAGCGTCGCGCCCACGGCCAGCGGACCGGCCGGGCAGTCGATCGCCGGCGGCGTACCGGTGCCGGAGAACGCCGTCTCGGTGACGCCCGGGTCCGCCAGGTCGACGTTGCCGGTGTTGGTCAGCAGGAAGGAGTACGTCAGCTTCTGCCCGACCGCGTTCACCGTGTCGGGGGCGGCCGTCTTCTTCACCGTGAGGGCCGGTTCCACGGCGCAGCTCGTCACCGAGGACTGGTTGTTGCCCGTACCGGGGTCCTGCTCGTTGGCGAGGACCGCGCCGGTGTTGGTGACGCAGCCGGTCATGCCGGCGGGGCTGTCCGCGGTGACGGTGACGGTGTTCTCGGCCCCGGCGAGGGTGCGTCCGCCCACGCAGGTCACCGCGTTGCCGGAGACGGAGCAACCCGGCGTCGTGGTTTTGACGTTCGTCAGCGGTGCCGGGACCGTGTCGGTCACCGTGTAACCGCTGGAGTTGCCGGGCCCGTTGTTCTTCACCTTCAGGGTGTACGTCACGGTGGAGCCGGGCTTGAACTGCTCCGGGCCCGTCTTCACGAGCGAGAAGTCCGTCGGCAGACCGGGCGAGGCCGCGCCGTCGTTGTTGCCGCTGGCCGGGCCGGGCGACGTCGAGACGAGCGTGAACGTCGGGTTCGCCGCCGCCGGGTTGGTGATCCGGAACTGGGTGACCCGGCCGGTGACGTTGTCGGAGAGCCCGATGTTGCCGTTGCCGAACGTCCAGGCCGCGCCGTACGGGGCGGACGGCAGGAACGGCGCCGCGAAGTACGTGACCGTCTTGGTCGCGCCCGCGCCGAGCAGGTCGACCCGCACGACGCGACCGTCGTTGGTACCACCCCAGAAGTAGCCGTCGGCGAAGGTGAGGTCGGCGGCGTTGGGTGTCGCGGACAGTGTGATGGTCGCGAGGACCTTGCCGTTGGCGGGGTTGATCCGGTGGGCCGTGGTGTTCCCGGAACCTCCCACGTAGAGGTTGCCGTCGGAGGCGAAGCTGCCCCAGTTGGTACCGCTGGGCACGGTCTCCGTGCCCACGCGCGTGACGACGCCGCCCTGGCCGATGCGGATGACCGAGGAGGGCGGGATGCCGCTGCCCGTGGTTCCGCCGACCCCGTACAGGTAGTTGTCGGCGGTGTTGTAGCCGATGGAGTTGTAGGTGATGGGGGAGGCGGCTCCCTCGGGCTGGAAGGTGACGCTGCCCGAGGCCCCCGTGACCGCCTTGTAGAGGCGGGTCGGTATCTCCTGGCCGACGAAGACGGTCGGGTCGGCCGGGTCGAACGGGCCCCCTGGCGCGGCCTGCGTGCGCGACGCGGTGACGAGCGGTGTCACGACCGCGCCCGCCGTGAGTATCAGCGCCATCACCAGCAGGCCGATGAACGAGCGTCTCGGGCGCCTTCTGTGCCGTGCCGAGCGGTGGCGAACTGCGGCGGTCATTCAGCCCCTCCGGATTCCGCCGCGGTATGCCCCGCGGCATGTGCGCTTCGTTCGGCCGGCTCTCCGTGGGGCTTTCGGCCGCCCGCTCCCGGTCCGGGCCGCCCGAACAGCCCTCTTCCGGGTGCGGGCTCCGCGACGCCAGGCCCTCTCCTCATGCAGTTCATGCCGGAATCTCCCTCCAGAACATGACCAATGGGCGCATCTGTCGTAATTCGCTGCACACGCACCGGAGTCAAGCAAAGGAGACCTGACGCTGAAAGGAGAACGGATCACCATTGCCGGGGTGTCTGCCGTCTTTCATCACTTTCCATGAGGAGCCGCGCCGCGCCGGGTCAACCGAACGATGGAGCCCTGCCGGCCGGTGGGGCGGGCCGGTGCCGTAGGGGTCGTCGGGGTCGGCGCGACCGGTCGCCGGGGCGTTCCGGACGGGCCGTCAGGGGGCCGAGGGCCGGGCTGTCCGACCGTACGCGGCCACGTTCTGTGAACGTCGGCTCGGCTGGGCCTCTCCGGAGGGAGGCGCCGCGTGCCGCTGTGACAGGGCTGTGACCGGAGGTGTGGCTTCCGTCACGGTCGTCCGGGAGGTGTGCTGGTGGGGTGGGGCGATGCGTACCCCGAAGCCTCTCGTGGTCACCGGCGCCCTGCTCGCCTCCCTTGTGCTCGGTGCCTGCGGTACCCAGACCACCGCGCAGGGGGGCGGGGGCGGGGAGACCGATGCGGCTGTGACTGCGGCGCAGTGTGGTGCGGTCGTGACCACGGATGCTGCCGGGGCGCCTGTGGGCGATGAGGTGGACGGGGTGCGGATCACCGGCGTGTCGGGGGTACCGGCGGGCGGATCGTCGCCGCGCGTCGGCGGGTCGCCCGGACCGGACGGCGGAGCGGGCGGTGAGCGACCCGGCACGGTCGGCCTCGGGGACGTCTCCGTCACCGCGGACCCCCTGCCGGAGACCGGCGGTCCGGCGGACACGGGCCGGCCTCGCTGCACGGTCACGTACACGGTGACCAACCCCGAGAAGGAACCGTTCACTTACACCATCACCTTCGGTTTCCACTCCGAGCGGGAGCCCGCCGGGTCCCGTACCCCTCGGGCGGTCGTCGAGGTGGAGGCCGGGGGCACCCTGCGGCGGACCGTGGAGGAGAGCGCCCCCGACCTCGGGTTCGACCGGGTGGGGATCAGCGACGTGAAGCGGGTGCCGACCGCGCAGGCGCCCGCCGTCGGAGGTCCCTGCCCGGCCTCCGGGCTCCGGCTGACCGCCGACGACGGGACCGCCGCCGCGGGGCTGCGCGTCGTCGGACTCCGCCTGGAGAACTGCGGCTCGCACCCGTACTCCGTCGAGGGCTACCCGGTGCTCGACCTGCTCGACTCCGCCCACAAGCCGGTCGAGGGCATCCGGATCGTGGAGGGCGGCGAGGGCATCGCGCTGGTGACGGGGTTCGACGACCCGCCCCGGCCGGTGACCCTCAAGCCGGGTGAGGCCGCCACCGCGGGCCTGATGTGGCGCAACACCACGGAGTTCGGCGACGCGGTGACCGTGCCGTACGTCAGGGTCCGCGCCCGTGACGGCGCCGACCCGGTGATGGTGACGCCCCACCTCGACCTGGGCACCACGGGCGCGCTGGGCGTCAGCGCCTGGCGCGAGGCGAACGAGCAGAACGAGGGGGACGAGGGGAACGGGGACAGCGCGCCGGCACAGCCGTGACCGGGCGGGGGTGCTGGGAGCCGAGAGCCGAGCCGATGGGCCTCTGGCGGGCTCTGGGCCCCGCACGGGTGAGCTACGCCCGGCCCCTTCATGCCGCCCACGGCCACCGGCCGGGGCACCGCTCGCCGCTCGCCCGTATCAATCGATCCGTATCAGTTGGCCCGTATCAGTCGGGCCGTACGGGGGCGCGGGTCGCGGCACGCGCCCGTACGTGTGCTGCCACCGCCGCCTCCGGGCCCCCACGGCGGTGACCGGAAGGGGCGGCTCCGGCGTACTGGTTCGCGGTGGCGGGGCAGGTGCGCGGCGACGGGCCCGTCGGCCGGTGAGGAGCGCTCGGCGGTGGGCTCGGGCGCCCCGGTGCGCCGGTCGGCGGAGGGTCGGGGCCGGGTAGTGCTCCAGGGAACCGGCCCTGCCCCAGGTCGCCACTGCCCGGCGGCCACGGTGAGGCGCCGGTGGGAGCGGATGGGGTTGGGCAGGCCGGGCGCCGGCAGTCCCCGGGCGATCCGGGGTCATCCCGGGCAGCCCCCGGGCCATCCCGGGTGGCTCCCGGGCCACCCCCGCGCCGGACGGAGGAGGCGGAGGCATGTCGTCGACGAGGCAGAGTCGTGGTGCGGTGGGCCGGTCGGGCCGGGTCAGGGTTGACGGCCGGTCAGGCGGGCCGCCGAGGCGAGGGTCGCGCGGGCCTCCCGTTCGGTCAGGCCGGTGTGGAGCGCGGCGGCGGTCAGCGGCTCGCGGAGGGCGGGGCCCATGCCGTTCTCGTAGGCGCGGCAGGCCGCCCAGAACAGGCGGGTGTTGCGCTGCCCGGCGTGGGCGGACCGTACGAAGCGGACGAGGCCCCGGCCGTGGCCGCCGTCCGCCGAGGGGCCGGGTCGGGGCGGCGGGACGAGGAGGTGGAGCAGGGTGGAGGGGCACGCCGCCGGGGCGAGGTGGGCCGTGCCGGGGGCGACGGTGTAAGTGCCGCGCCGGGTGCGGGAACCGGGGCCGACGAGGTACCCGCCGGTGCCCCGGACGTCGACGCCGGGTGCGAGACGGCCCGCCGAGTTGGGGACGGCGACGCCGGGCGGGCCGGTCAGCCACAGGTGGCGGCCCCCGCTCGGGGTGCGGACGACCATCGTGGGCGGAATCGCGAACAGATGCCGCAGCGCCTCTTCCCGCAGGCCGGCCGAGGCACCGGCGCCCGCGACGATGTCCACGTCGATGCCGATCAGGTGGTGCGGGGGCCTCCCGCAGGCGATGCCGTAGCCGGTCGCCCAGGGTGCGGCGGCGAAGAGCCGGCGGACGCGGGCGGGGTCGGCGGAGGCGTCGTGCACGCCGTGTCCGAAGCGTCCGCACTCGCCGTGGCAGGGGGCGGCGTCCGGAGCGTCGCGGTGCGGGGAGTGCAGTGCCGGGAGCTTCGTCCGGGACAGGGGGAGGACGGCCAGGCCGCGGGCGGCGGCGGCCAGCGCGTGCGCGAGGGCGGGCGTGGTGGCCTGCCGGTCGATGGTGGCCATGACCCCATGGTCGTACATACGTTCGAAAAAGGGAAGGGGGCTCGCGCGCGGCGCACCGGGGGTGGCGGGTGGGGCGGGAAGGTGCCGGAACGCTTCACCTCTTGCGGTGCTTGAGGTGGTGATGCCGGAAGTGCCCCTTGGTGGGCAGACAAGGGGCGTGAAGGGGTTTATCGGCATGTCGTCACGCTTGAGGGCGAATAGTGGCGTCCGGGTGGTTCGCCGGGGGGCCGTCGGGCAGCCTGATCGTGCGACGTCGTCCACACGTCGAGGGGGTCGGCCAACTTCCTTGACACGCAAGCTCGTTCACAGAGTCATCCGTCATTTTCCCACTTCTCGCGCCGTCGGCAGGAAGCCGGTGCGCACCTTGTTCTGGAGGAACAACATGGCAAGCATCCGTACCGCCCGCGTCGTCGCCGCCGTCGCCGCCCTGCCGCTGGCCGCCGCCCTCTTCGGCGGGATCGCGACGGCCGACAGCGGTGCCCTCGCGGACGACGGATCGCGCGCGACCGCCACTGAGGCGTACTCGGGCATCCTCGGCAGCGGCGTCGGCAGGGACAACTCGGGCAACTCGGCCACCACGCAGCAGCAGGCGGTCGGTTCGGGCGCCTCGAACCAGAGCAACACCGCGCAGGTCGACGGCTCCGCGTTCACCGCCGTCAACCAGGGCAACGCGAACGTCGTCATCGGCTTCTCCCCGCTCTGGTGGTGAGCTGAGGGCCGGCGTCCACGCTCCGGCGCCGGTCCCTCGTTCTCCACTCGGGTGTGCTTCATGGGGTCGCAGGGCGTTCGGGCGGCGGTGCTCCGGTACCGTCGCCCGAACGTCTTCCCGTACCGCCCCCGGACGCCCGCCCACTCGCCCTGGGGCGCCCGCCCGCTCGCCAGGTGCGCCGGCCGGCTCACCCGGTGCGCGGGCCCACGCACCCAGGCCGTCGACCCGCCCGACCGGTGCGCCGAGCCGCCGGCCACGGCAGCGCAAGGGGGCGTACCCCCGTACCACCCGCAGGGGTGAACCCGCAGTCACCCCTCTCCACCCGTCCACCTTCAGGAGGTGCAGCCAACCCCACCCCTACAACCTGAGGCGGACTCCGCTTCGGGACCTGCGGCCGATCCGCCGTACACCGGCCCGCTCATAGCGTTGAGACATGACCACACCCGTCTGCACCAGCGCTTCCCAGGCCGCCACGGCAATGACGCGGACCGTTTCGTACCCCTCGTTCTCGTCGTACGTGCAAGCCCGGCAGCCGATGCTGCTGCGCACCGCCCGGTCGCTCACCGCGAACCCGAGCGACGCGGAGGATCTGCTGCAGACCGCGCTCACCAAGACCTACGTGGCCTGGGAGCGCATCGAGGACCACCGCGCCCTCGACGGCTACGTGCGCCGCGCCCTGCTGAACACCCGCACCTCGCAGTGGCGCAAGCGCAAGGTCGACGAGTTCGCCTGCGACGAGCTGCCCGAGCCGGAGCCGCTGCCCTGCGGTGACGACCCGGCGGAACGGCAGGCGCTGCGGGACGCGATGTGGCGCGCGGTCATGCGGCTGCCCGCCCGGCAGCGGGCCATGGTCGTCCTGCGTTACTACGAGGACCTGAGCGAGGCCCGAACGGCCGAAGTCCTCGGGGTCTCCGTCGGCACCGTGAAGTCGGCGGTGTCCCGGGCGCTCGGCAAGCTCCGCGAAGACGCTGAGCTGGGGTTTATTCGATGATGGGGTGATATGTGACGGTACGGTGGGAGAGTCTGAGGGCTCCGGCAGGTGATCGATCACCCGGACCTAGTGACATACCGCGCGGTATGTGCGCAGAATCGGCGCACCCCTTACCGCCGCGTAGGCAATGTCGCCCCGGGAGGACACCGTGCTGAGCACGATGCAGGACGTACCGCTGCTGATATCGAGGATCCTGGCCCACGGGTCGACGATCCACGGCACTTCCCAGGTGATCACGTGGACCGGTGAGGGCGAGCCGCAGCGCCGTTCCTTCGCCGAGATCGGCGCCCGCGCGGCCCAACTGGCCCACGCCCTGCGCGAGGACCTCGGCGTCCGCGACGACCACCGGGTGGCCACCCTCGCCTGGAACAACGCCGAGCACGTCGAGGCGTACTTCGCCATCCCCTCGATGGGCGCGGTCCTGCACACCCTCAACCTCCGCCTCCCCGCCGAGCAGCTCGCCTGGATCGTCAACCACGCGGCCGACCGGGTGGTGATCGTCAACGGTTCGCTGCTGCCCCTGCTCGCCCCGCTGCTGCCGCACCTGAAGTCGGTCGAGCACATCGTCGTCACCGGGCCGGGCGACCGCTCCGCGCTCGACGGTGCCGGCGTCCCGGTGCACGAGTACGAGGAGCTGATCGCCGGGAAGCCGGACACCTACGACTGGCCCGAGCTGGACGAACGCACCGCCGCGGCCATGTGCTACACCTCCGGCACGACCGGCGACCCCAAGGGCGTGGTGTACAGCCACCGTTCCATCTACCTGCACTCCATGCAGGTCAACATGGCGGAGTCGATGGGACTGACCGACCAGGACACGTCGCTCGTGGTCGTCCCGCAGTTCCATGTGAACGCCTGGGGGCTGCCGCACGCCACCTTCATGACCGGCGTCAACATGCTGATGCCGGACCGCTTCCTCCAGCCCGCACCGCTCGCCGAGATGATCGCGGCGGAGCGGCCGACGCACGCCGCCGCCGTGCCCACCATCTGGCAGGGACTGCTCGCCGAGCTGACCGCACGGCCGCGCGACGTCTCGTCCCTCACCCAGGTCACCATCGGCGGTTCCGCGTGCCCGCCCTCCCTGATGCGGGCCTTCGACGCACTGGGCATGCGCGTCTGCCACGCCTGGGGCATGACCGAGACCTCCCCGCTCGGCACCGTGGCCCGGCCGCCGGCCCACGCGATCGGCACCGACGAGGAGTTCGCGTACCGCGTCACGCAGGGCCGTTTCCCGGCCGGCGTCGAGGCCCGCCTCACCGGACCCGGCGGCGAACGCCTCCCCTGGGACGGCGAGTCCGCCGGCGAGCTGGAGGTCCGCGGCGCCTGGATCGCCGGCGCCTACTACAACGGCCCGGACACCGAGTCGCTGCGCCCCGCCGACAAGTTCAGCGAGGACGGCTGGCTGAAGACCGGCGACGTGGGCACCATCTCCCCGGACGGGTACCTCACCCTCACCGACCGGGCCAAGGACGTCATCAAGTCCGGCGGCGAGTGGATCTCCTCCGTCGAACTCGAGAACGCCCTGATGTCGCACCCGGAGGTCGCGGAGGCCGCCGTCGTCGCCGTCCCCGACGACAAGTGGGGCGAGCGCCCGCTGGCCACCGTCGTCCTCAGGGAGGGCTCCACCGCCGACTTCGCCTCCCTGCGCGCCTTCCTCGCCGACGAGGGCAAGATCGCCAAGTGGCAGCTCCCGGAGCGCTGGACGATCATCGAGTCGGTGCCGAAGACCAGCGTGGGCAAGTTCGACAAGAAGGTGCTGCGCCGCCAGTACGCCGCCGGAGACCTGGACGTCACCCGGCTCTGACCGGTCGGCTCTGACCGGTCGGTCCGGCCCGCACCACGGCCGGCCGGGCCTCACCGGAAGCCGCGAGCCGCACCCCGCCCCCGGCCGAGCCGCACCCCACCACTGCCCCGCCCTCGCCGATGGCACCGCCCGCGGCGGGGGCGGGGCAGGGTCAGTTGGTCCCGATGCGCGAGAGCAGGTCGACGATCCGGGTCTGCACCTCGTCGCTGGTGGAACGCTCCGCCAGGAACAGCACCGTCTCCCCGGACGCCAGCCGCGGCAGGTCGGCCGGCCCTATGGCGGCGGTGTAGACGACGAGGGGGGTGCGGTTGAGCTGCCCGTTGGCGCGCAGCCAGTCGACGATCCCGGCCTGGCGCCGGTGTACCTGCATGAGGTCCATGACGACGAGGTTCGGCCGGAAGTGCCCGGCCAGCGCCACCGCGTCGGTGTCGCTCGCGGCGCGCGCCACCTGCATCCCGCGCCGTTCCAGCGTCGCGGTCAGGGCGAGCGCGATCTCCGCGTGCTCCTCGATCAGCAGGACGCGCGGCGGGTGCTGTTCGCTGTCCCGGGGCGCGAGCGCCTTGAGCAGGACGGCGGGATCGGCGCCGTAGGCCGCGTCGCGCGTGGCCTGGCCGAGCCCGGCCGTGACCAGCACCGGCACCTCGGCGGCGACCGCCGCCTGCCGCAGCGACTGGAGCGCGGTCCGCGTGATCGGCCCGGTCAGCGGGTCCACGAACAGGGCGGCCGGGAACGCCGCGATCTGCGCGTCGACCTCCTCGCGGGAGTGCACGATCACCGGCCGGTAGCCGCGGTCGCTCAGCGCCTGCTGGGTGGAGACGTCCGGCGCGGGCCAGACGAGGAGGCGGCGGGGGTTGTCCAGCGGCTCCGGGGGGAGTTCGTCGTCCATCGGCTGCGGACGCGGCGGGTCCGCCACCTCCACGGCACCGCCGGGCCCGTCGAGGGGCTCGGGGCCCTCGGCGGCGTTCTCGTCCGGCGCCCCTATGGCGTACGACCGTCCGGGGCCCTCGCCCGCCGGAGCGGGACGGCCCTGCGACCCTCCGCGAGACGGCGGGGGCGGAGTCTCCGGGCCCGGCCCGGGTGCCTGGACCTGCGGCTGGGGCTGGGCGGTGCCCGGACGCTGCGGGTGCGCGGACTGTTCGGGGCGCCCGGCCGCGGCCGGGTCGGGCGGGGTGCCCAGCTTGCGGCGCCGTCCGGAACCGCCCGGCTGCTGCGGGGCGGGCGTGGCCGACGGCTGCTGCACCTGTACGGCCTGACGGTTGAACGGCACGCCCTGGCCGAGCGTCCGTACGCTGATCGCCCGGCTCTGGGTCGCGTGGGCGTCCGCCGGAGCGGCGGCTTCCGCGGGGAGGGGCTGGGCCGCGCGCGGCGTGTTCTCCGGCGGGAGCGGGGTGCCCCGGCTCGGCGTGAGGGCCGGGGCCGGTGCGGGCTGGGGCGCGGGGGCCGCGACGCCATGCGGCGCTACGGGGGTGCCGGCGTCCGGAGTGTCGGCGGTGGCGGGCCACGGCTGCGGGGCCGGGGTGCGCTGCGCGGCGGCGGCCGGCTGCGCGGGCTGGGCGGCGGGGGGAGCCACGGCAGGCCCGGCGGGCTGCGGGGCAGCGGCCGGTACGGGCTGCGCGGCGGGCGCCGGCTGCGCGCCGGCGGCGACGGCGGGGGCCACGGCGCCCGGAGCCACGGGAGCGCCCGGTGCCGGCGCGGACTGCGCCGGAGCCGCCGGTACGGGGGTGCCCTGGGCGGCGGGCGGGGCGGCCACGGCCCGGCGACGGCGGCCCGTCGGGGCCTCGGTCGGATGGGGCTGCGGCGGCGTGTGGTCGTCGTCCTGGTCGTGCGCCACGGAGTCGTGCCGTCCGTCATCGCCCGGCGTGGCACCGGGGGCGGCCGGCACGGGCGCCGCGGCGGGCAGCGGAAGCCCGCCCGCCGGCACCGGCACGGGCCCCTGACCCACCGGGGGTACGGGCCCCGCCTGTCCCACGGGCGCCGCCGGTCCGGGCATCGGGACCCGGCCCGTCTGCCCCGCCGGAAGCGGAGCCGGAGCCTGACCGGGCACAGGAACCTGCCCCGGTACGGGGACCTGCCCCGGCACGGGAACCTGACCGGCCACCTGCCCCGGCACCGGGAACTGCCCGGCGGGCCCGGCCACGGGCGGCAGAGGCGCCCCCACCGCACCGGAGGCCCCGGCCACCGCACCCGAGGACCCGGCGGCGACGCCCGTACCCGGCGCCACGACACCCGCGGCACCCACGACGTTCCCGGGCCCCCCGGAACCGCCCGCACCCGCCGCGACACCCGCACCCGGCTCCGCCGGAACCTCGGCTGGCCGGTCCGCCTCGGCGGGCGGCAGGGCGAAGACCTGGCGGGGAGCCGCCTCCTGCGCGGCGGCCCGCTCGTTCGCGGAGGCCAGCGCGCGCCGCCGGCGTCCGGTCGGCTGGGAACCGTCGGCCGGGACCGCCTCGCCGGCCTGCGCGGGCAGCGCCGGGGGCAGCGCCTGCTGCGCACCGTCGGCCTGCCGCGCCCGGCGCCCGGTCCCCGCCGGCACACCCTGCGCGGGCGCGGGTACGCCCTGCGGGGGCACGGCGGTGCCGCCGAGCCCGGTGTTGGAGGCCGCGGCACCCGCCGCGTGTTCGGCGGCCGTGACGACGGCCCCCTCGGACACGCCGCCGGCCACCGCCGGGAGCGCCGGCACGCCGGAAGCGCCCGCGTCCTCCGCGGGCCGGCCGCGCCGCCGCCCCGTACCGCCGGCACCCTCGCCCGGCGTCGCCTGGGCCGGGACCGGCGCCGTCTCCTGGCCGGCCGCCCTGCGCCGGCGCCGCCCGGTGGGCGCGGTGCCCTCCGTCCCGGGACCGTCGGCCGGGGTCTCGCCCTCGCCGGACGCGCCCCCCACCTCGCTCTCCAGGAAGGCGTCGACGGAGGACCGCCGGGCCCGCCGCCGCCCGCCGCCCGCCGGAACCTGCCCGGCATCGGCCTCCGGCCCCTCCACCACACCCGGAGCCGCCACCGGGGCCACACCCGGCGCCACACCCGAAGGGGCGACCGGCGCCACACCCGGGACCGCACCCGGAGCCACGTCCGGGGCCGCCCCTGTCGGAACCGCGGCCCCCGCCGCGTCCGGGACGGCGACCGGGGCGCTCTCGATCGCGGCCGGGGCGGGTGCCGCGGAGGGCGCGACGGTGCCCGCGCCGCCGCCGATCGGCACCTCCAGGACGTAGGCGCTGCCGCTCATGCCGGGCACCTCGTGCGTCTGGAGCACCCCACCGTGGGCGCGCACGATGCCGCGCACGATCGGCTCGTGCACCGGGTCGCCGCCGGCGTGCGGACCGCGCACCTCGATGCGCACGACCTCGCCGCGCTGCGCCGCCGCCACGACGACGGTGTTGTCCAGGTAACCGCCCGCCGACAACTGCGTGTTGCCGGTCGCGTCCACGCCCGCCACGTCGGCGACCAGGTGCGCGAGCGCGGTGGCGAGCAGCCGGGGGTCGACCTCGGCCTCGATGGGCGGCGCGTGCACGGCGAACTGCACCCGGCCCGGCCCGATCAGCTCCACGGCCCCGTCGACGCCCGCGGCGACGACCGCGTCGAGCATGACCTTCGTACGGGCGATGGTCTCGGCGCCGGTGTCGAGCCGCTGGTAGCCGAGGACGTTGTCGATGAGGGTGGTGATCCGCGAGTAGCCGGCCGTCAGGTGGTGGAGCACCTGGTTGGCCTCGGGCCAGAGCTGCCCGGCGTCGTCGGCGGCGAGCGCGGCCAGCTCGTGGCGCAGCTCCTCCAGCGGGCCGCGCAGGGAGGTGGCGAGCAGGGTCAGGAGCTGGTCGTGCCGGGCGGCGAGGGCCTCGTAGCGGTCCTTCTCGCGTTCGCCGAGGGCGGCGTAGCGGTCCTCGTGGGCGGCCAGTTCCTCGGCGTGCGCCTCCTGGAGGTCCTCGATCTCGGAGACGTGCTGCTGGCGCAGCGCGGTCAGCTCGGAGCCGTGCTCCTCGGCCAGCCGCTCCAGTTCCTCGGCGTGGCGCTCCTCGGCCTCCTCGTGCTCCTTGACGAGTTCGTCGTGGGGCCGCCGGTCGGTGAAGGTCATCACGGCACCGACGAGCTGGTCGCCGTCCCGGACGGGCGCGGTCGTCAGGTCGACGGGGAGCTGGTCGCCGCTCTTGGAGAACAGCACCTGCCCGCGCACCCGGTGCTTGCGCCCGGAGCGCAGCGTGTCGGCGAGCGGCGACTCGGCGTACGGGAACGGGGAGCCGTCGGCGCGGGAGTGCAGGACGAGGGTGTGCAGTTCGCGCCCGCCGAGGTCGCTCGCGCGGTACCCCAGGATCTGGGCCGCGGCCGGGTTGACGAGGACGATCCGCCCGTCGGTGTCGGTGCCGACGACGCCCTCGGAGGCGGCCCGCAGGATCATCTCCGTCTGGCGCTGCGAACGGGCCAGTTCGGCCTCGGTGTCGACGGTGCCGGAGAGGTCGCGGACGACGAGCATCAGCAGTTCGTCGCCGGTGTAGCCGGAACCGTCGTACGCCTGCTGGCCGTTCTCCAGGTTGGCGCTGGCGACCTCGACGGGGAACTCGCTGCCGTCGGTGCGACGGGCGACCATCCGCGTCGGCTTGGTGCGTGCCCGGGGGTCGACGTGGTCCGGCCGGCGCATGGACCCGGGGATGAGCCGCGAGTCGAACTGCGGCAGCAGGTCCAGCAGCCCGCGTCCGACCAGCGCCGTGCCCGGCGCCTCGAACGCCTCCAGGGCGATGGAGTTGGCGTTGACGACGGTGCCGTTGGCGTTGACCAGGACCAACGCGTCCGGCAGGGCGTCCAGTATGGCTGCGAGGCGAGCAGCGCCTCGGGATGGCCTGCTGCTCACGAGACGCTTCCCTCCTGGTTACCGCACTTTCCGACCGCCTGGGCCATCTTGCCAACCGGCTCGCGGCGTGTCACGCGAGGGAGTCTATGCGGTGGGCCACGGAGCGCGGCGCGGGATGAGAGGGAGGTCGCACGACGAAGTGAGGCAGAAGGTGTGACCGGACGCCCGCCGGGGCGCGCGCCGCGAGCCGGTACGCGCCCCCTGTGCCCCGGCGCCCCGTCCCGCCGCTACGCCCCCGCCCCCGGCGCACGCAGATCGGGCAGCAGCGGCACCATGCGGTCCCAGCGGGAGATCTCGCAGCCGTTGCTCCGGTCGTACGTGGCGTCGACCGCACGCCCGTCCCAGACACCGGTGACGTGCGCGGTGGCGGGGCCTCCGTACTGAAGGGTGCAGAAGCTGCCCTCCGGCACCGGCGCGAAGGTCTCCTGCCCCCAGCGCGCGTTCCCGTCCACCACGGCGCAGGCGCCGTCCGGGTCGGGGTGGCTGCCGCCGCCGGGCCGGCAGTACAGCTCGTACGTCCCGTCCGCGCCGGGGCCGGCGCCGCGCACGGTGATGGTCAGATGATCGCCGGCCGGCTCCTCGTCGCGCAGGTGCGGCGGCACCGGCGACCAGACGCCGGCACCCGTCCCGGCGAGGAGGCCGGCGCCGACACCGGTGACGTGGCCGGAACGGTGCCCGGTGAAGGGCCCGGCGTCGGCGTACGCGGCCGAGGAGAGGGAGGCGAGCGCGGCGACGGACACCACGACGGTGCCGAGGCGGCGGACGGCGGAGTGAGAGATGAGCTGCACCATGCCCTGATCAACGCGCGGGCCTGCCGGACGTTGCGGGGGACCCCTCCATAAGGGCTTTGCCGTGCGGCCTGCCTGCCAGTACCGTAGGGGTCGATTGGTGACACCCCGCTCCACTGTGTCATCATCGGCACGCACCACTCGCGCTCGTGCGCGAAGGGTGATGCGTCTGGAGGCGTCGCCTAGTCCGGTCTATGGCGCCGCACTGCTAATGCGGTTTGGGTTTTAACACCCATCGAGGGTTCAAATCCCTCCGCCTCCGCACCGCACACCGAAGCCCCGGCCCCACGGCCGGGGCTTCGGCGCGTCCCGGGCTTGCCCACAGCGCCCGCGGAGCCGTTTTCGCAGGTCACAAGGGGTGTGGCCAATGGATTTCACATGACGGCGGCAGTCATGTAATGTTCTTCCTGTCGCCGCGAGCGGGCCGAAAGGACCAGGAACCGGCGAAATAACCGAAGAAGACACGCACTCGTAGCTTAACGGATAGAGCATCTGACTACGGATCAGAAGGTTGCAGGTTCGAATCCTGCCGAGTGCACAGCACGTCAGAGGCCCTGTGGAGGAATCCACAGGGCCTCTGGCTTTTGGCTTGACGGCAGACTTTGACGGCAACCGCCTTCGGGAGCGAATCAGACGGCTACCGGGACACCGGCCGCACCGTCGTCATCGTCCGGCTTGTTGCCGTCACCCCTCAGCGCATCCCCGACCCGATCGAACGCCGAGCGCTGCGAGTCGAGCCGCACGAACGTGTAGATGTCCATGGTCACGCGGATCGAACTGTGGCCGAGGACTTCCATGATCATGCGGGCGTCGGCGCCCTGTTCGTGGAGGAGCGAGGCGCAGGTGTGGCGCAGGTCGTGGAAGCGGACCTTGCGGACGCCGGCGCGGACGCACAGCACCTCGAAGGAGCGGTTCAGGTTGCGCGGCTCGATGGGGGTCCCGTTCTTGGTCGTGAAGACGAGGTCCTGACCTGTGCCCTTCCAGTTGTCCCCCGCGCCCTTCCGGTCGGCGATCTGCTGGGCACGCTGAGCACGGAGCGCCGTCACGCACTCGGCCGGCAGGGCCACGCGACGGGCCGAGCGCTGAGTCTTCGGCGCGACGAGCAGCAGTTCCCCGCCGACGCGCTGTAGGGCCTGCCGAACGGTGAGCACGCCTTCGTGAAGGTCCACGTCCGACCAGCGCAGCCCCAGCAGCTCACCGCGCCGCAGGCCGATGCGGACCGCCAGTTCGTACGTGGCCCACAGGCGGTTGTCCCGTGCTGCCGCCAGGAGCTGACGCCCCTCCTTCGCGGTGAGCGGTTCGATCTCGCGCTTCGTTCCCATGCTCAGCTCCACGTTCCGGGCCACGTTGCGGGGCAACTCGTCTTCGCGAACGGCGTGCTGGAGAGCGGCACGCAGGATCACCAGCAGGAAGCGCACGGTTCGGTCAGACGGGAGCTTCTTGCAGCACTTCCGAAGGGCGCAGCAGCGCCGCTTGTGCTCCGGCCGTTTCTTGTCCTTGCCCTGCGCGCAGCACTGGCAGGTGACCGCCGTCTTCGCGAGGAAGGCGCGGATGTCGCGGGTGGTGAGCCGGACCAACTTCTTCTTGCCGAACTCCGTGGTGACGTAGTTGCGCACGAGGGATTCGTAGTTGACGTAGGTCGTCCTGCGGACCTTGCCCTTGGCGACGTTCGTCAGCCAGTACGTCAGGTACTCGGCGATCGTCATCTTGTTGGTGGCGACCGGCAGGCCGTTGAGGGAGTCGGCCTTGAGCTTGGTCAGCTTCTCGTGAGCCTCGTCCCAGGTCTTGCCATAGACGCTGCGCCGCTTGTACGTGCCGTCCGTCGTCAGCACGTATGCACTGCCCTCCCAACGGCTGTCCTTGCGTTGGTAGATGGTGCCCTCGTTGTTGGCGTTCTTCTTCGGCGTGGCCATCAGGCAGCTTCCTGTTCGGTCTGGAGGGATATGTAGGCGTGCACGGCGGATTCGCTGATACGGCGGCAGCGGCCGATCTTGAAGGAGGCGAGTTCGCGGGAGCGGATCAGGTCGTGGACCTTCCAGCGGCTGATGCCGAGGCGCGTCGCGACCTGGTCCACGGTGAGTACGGCTGTAGTCATGCAGGCTCCAGCCCTTCGTGCTTGCGGCGTTGGGCCTGGTAGATGTCGTGGCGGGTCTGGTTGGCGAGGAGTTCTTCGCCGGGGCGGTAGCCCGAGGCGAGGTAGGCCCAGGAGGCTTCGGTGACGAGGACGGTGTCCAGGGTGGGTGCGGGGTGGCCAGCGCGGGTGCGGGCGGCTTCGGCTTGGGCGAGGTGCCAGGCGCGGCGTACGTCGCGGAGGGCGCCGAGGGTGGTGGAGTAGGCGCGGGACTTGGTGGAGAAGTGGCCGCGGAAGCCGAGCATGTGGGCCCACTTGCAGAGCTTGAGGTCCGCGAATTCGGGCAAGCCACCGAGGTCCCAGGCGGTGCGGATCATCTGGCGAACGTGCTGGTGGACGGGCAGGTCCCGCAGGGGTTCGGCCTGGCGAGTGCCTTCGCAGTCGGGGCACAGGTCCCGAATACGGCCGCCGACGGTGCCGTGGCCGGAGCAGGCGCGGCAGACCAGGGAACGGTCGACGGTGCCGGAGTCCTCAGCGCTCTTGGTGGCGTACTTGGCGACGTATCCGGCCACGGCGGCGTCGGTGAGTTCGCCGTCGCCGAGGGCGGTGATCTCCTGTACGTCGAGCATCTGTCCCCAGCGGATCTCGTGGTCTCCGACGGTGTCGGAGGCGACGGTGAGCGCGGTGCGGGGGACGGCGGTGCGGATGCCGTGGGTGAGGTCGTCCACAGTGGCCCAGGCTGGTGGGGAGCTGGTGTGGCCGTCGGGGCCGTCGATGCGGATGACGGCGTGGAAGTGGACCAGGCCGCGCTTTTGGTACTCGGCGACCTTGGCGAACGACACCCGCAGAACCTGTTTCATGTCCTTCTGCGTGATGCCGAAGTGGGCGGCCAGGGCCCGGCGGAGGTTGAGGGTGAAGCGGGCCCACAGGGCTCCGGCGTGGGCGTTCCACAGCACGGCGCCGGTGTAGTCGTAGGAGGCCGGGTGCAGCGGTGTGCCGAGTTCGGGGGCGTCGTCTGCGTGGCGCTGGCCGCAGCGGCAGGCGCGCGGCTTGCCGGCCTTGGTGGTGGCCCGGTTGTGGACGGGGCCGAACGAAGGGGCGGTGAGCGTGGCGAAGACGCGAGGGTGGGTGCGGACGGTTTCGGGGACGTTCTTGCCCCCGGAGAGTCCGGCGCGGATGAGCTGGTAGGTGTCGGCTGCGTAGACGCGGGAGCAGGTGGCGCAGCGGGAGGCGCGGCGGTTGCCGCAGGTGGTCAGCAGGCGTCCCGTGGGTTCGGCGCTGGTGGAGTACGAGCGGGATCGTTTCGCCGGTGGCTGTGTCGCGGGTGCGGGTGTGGCCGACGAGGTTGACGGGGCGGGTGCAGCCGCGCAGGCGGGAGACCTGGTCGCGAGTGCGGTCGAAGTCGCCGAGGTTGGCCAGCTCGATCAGGTCCCGGACAGCGGGGCTGATCACGTGCCGCAGGTCGAGGTCGCGGGGCATCGGCAGGTGCATCCTTTCCGCTGATGGAGGGCCCCGGGCAGCACCGAGGCGGGGGCCGGGTGCTGCCCGAGGGCGTGACGGGTCAGGCCCAGGGGGCCAGGGGGCCAGGGAGGGAAAGTGCCGGGAGGCCGGCGGGAGGGTCAGGCGGTCAGGGCCGCGTGTACGGCGGTGGCCAGAGGCAGGCTTACGCCGAGGCGAGCCTTGAGCTGGGCCGCGGTGATCGGCTGGCCGTGTGCGGCGCGGTGGGCGTCGGCGATCTCGCGGGCGGCGTCGAGCAGGGCCGGGGCCACCTTGACCGGCGAATGTGGCGCAGCCACTGGAGAGAGGGCGGGGGCCACCGGGGCGGGAGCCGGGGGCATCGCCGGTTCGGGGGCAGGCTCCGGGGCAGGAGCGGCTTCGGTTGGGTCGTCCTTCGGCACGGTTTCCCTGCTCGGCTCCGGAAGGGCGACGGGGGCAGGGGTGGTGACGGCGTGGAAGTGGCGCAGTAGCGCGGGGCCGACGGCACCCCAGCCGAGGAGGAGCAGCGGGGCGACGGCGTCGACGCAGGCGCGGCCGTAGTGCCCGGCGATGATGGGTTCGGCGATGTTGAGGGCGAGGGTGAAGAAGCCGGAGGTGTGCATCAGCCGGTTTGCGCCCTTGAGATCTTCGGCGGGGACGCCGCGCAGGGACAGGTGGCGCAGGGCGACCAGGAGACCGAGGACGGACAGGTCGACCATGGGGGCGATCAGGGGTGCGATCGGGTTGGGGACGCCCAGGCGCAGGGCGAGGTTCCAGACGTTGCCGAAGGAGAACACGAACGCCAGCAGGGCGATGACCGCCATGACTACGGTGATCGTGCGCTGAGTGATCCGGTCTTCTGACATGAGGGGTTTCACCTCCTTCCAGGACGAGTCGGGGGCAAGAGCAGGGGGTCAGTTGCGGTCGAGGCTGGCCCGGTGGGCGGCGTTCGGCCCGAGGTAGGTTTCCAGAACCCGGCGTTCGCTGGCGTTGGCGACGCGGTAAGCGGCGATGCCGATCCGACCGGCCTTGTCATAGTCCTGGGCGGTGATCGCCTTGCGCATGTGCCGAATGTAGATCCTTATGACGCGGTGCATGTCAGGCCGCCTTTGCCGGGGGCTCGGGGTCGGGCTTGGTGAGGTCCACGACCGGGCGCCCGGTCAGGTTCTCCAGGAGCCGGGCCGGGTGCTGCGCCAGGCGGGCGGTCTGCTCGGCGATGCGGGCGGCGTCCTCGTCGGCGACGTAGGGCGTACGGATGCGTACGAAGCCGGGGCGCCCGTGCTGGGACATGACCGCGACACCGACGTAGGCGGGATCCTGGAGATTGACCGGGCTGGCGTCGGGCCACTCACGGATGTCGTCGCCGAGCGCGGCCACGGCGGCATCCGCGGTCTTCTGCGCGAAGGACAGCCCGACCGGGCACACATCCCGGATGAAGGTGGGGATGGCGTCCCCGGTGGTCTTCTGCGTGGTCAGCACGGTCAGGAAGCCGACCGAACGACCCTTCTTCACCAGGTCCTCCGTCAAGCGGGCGTTGTCCGCCGCGAACGCGGCGAGCTTCCTGGTGGCCGGGTCGGAGCCCTTGTGATCGCGGAAGTAGGTGTGGGCTTCGTCGATGACGATGACGATCAGCGGCCAGTCGGCAGACGGGCCGACGTGCCACATGTTCTTCACGCCCAAGACGCTGCGGATGGACGCGGAACGGGCGCGGCGCAGCTGCACCAGTTCCTTCAACAGCTTGTTCGCCTGCTCCAGGTCGTCGCCGCAGAACGCGAACGCCCGCTGGACGAGGTCGGCGTAGTCGCCCTCATAGGCGTGGGAGACCTTGCCGTCGAAGAAGACGAACTGAACGGCCAGCGAGGGTGCCCAGTCGCACACCAGCCGGTTCACGCACGAGGTCTTCCCGAAGCCCGGCAGGCCGCTGACAGCCATGCCGGGTACTTCCCTGAGGGGCACGACGACGGGCATACCGAACTCGTCGACACCCAGGTCCCACTTCGCGTACTCCTCCGGCGGGCGGCCGGTGGGCACGTGCACGGTCGGCACGATCAGCGGGTCCACCCGCACCCCGCGCAGCAGGACCTGTCCGGGCCTGTCCCCGGGCAGCGCGGACACCCGCGTCATGCGCCAGGCGTCCGCCAGGTAGGGGGCGGCCTTCTGGAACTCCGCCAGACCCACCTTCGGCAAGCAGTTCGCCCACGCCATCACCCCGAAGGCGTCCGGCGTGACCTTGAGCGCCGGAACCAGGACCCGGGGCTTGGGCGGCGTGCCGTCCGTGTTCGCGAGCGAGGCCAGGGGGGTGGGCATCTTGTCTGTGACGGACAGTCCGCACATCTGCGCGAGCCGCTTCCAGCCCCAGCGAATCCGTATCGCCTGTCGGATACTGATGCGCTCCATCGGCGACGCCCGCAGGTAGCGGACGACCCAGACCACGGCCCACAGGGCGATCAGTCCGAGTCCCAGCCACGTTGCTCCGCGGAGCCAACCGAACGCTTCGTTGAGGTCGTTCACCGGTCTTCCTTCGTGTCGTTCGGGAAACCGCGCGGCACCGGACGCGCGGAGAAGTACAAGGGATAGGGGCGCATGCCCCGGACGGGCAGCCGCTCCGTCGATGAAGATTGCGAGCGGGCGGCTGCCATCTGGGGTCTCACCCCAGCCGTGCGGGGAGCGGCGTCACGCCGCAGCGGGCTCGGGCGCGGCCACGTCCTGCTGCACGTGCGAACCGTCGACGAGCTCCAGCGCAGAGCAGCGGTACGCCACGCCCTCCTGAAGCTGATCGTTGAAGATCCGCGCCCACGGGCTCGCGAAGAGGTCCACCGGGCGGACGAACCGGCCCTGGTGCAGGCCGTTGGGCAGACCGGTCTGCGGGACGGTCACCTTGATCGCCTCGGCGCGCTCACCCTCCATCACGAAGAGGGTCAGCGTGCACAGCGGCGCACCGGTCTCGAAGTCCACCGCGCGGACCCCGTTCTCCTGGTCCTTCCACTTCGGCACCGTCGGCGTGCCGACCATGACGTTCGTGGAGTCCAGCACGTGCACGCGGATAACGGTCCTGGCCATGACAGTGAGGCCCTTTCTGCAGGGGGTGACCGGTGATCTCCGGCCAGGAGCAGATACAACCACATGTTTCAGTTGGCTGCAACGCTAGGCAACTGAAACGCTGAGGGTGGGAGTTTGCTGGTACTCCCGCGTGATCTAGCTGGGTGGCCGTATCCTGCGGCCATGACACTGCCCCTCGATCGGGACCACCGGCCCCCCTACGTGCAGGTCGCCGAGTACCTGCGACGCCAGATTCAGATCGGCGTCCTGAAGCCCGGTGACCAGATCCCCCCGTCGCGGGAACTTCAGGAGAAGTTCGGCATCGCCAGCGCCACCGTGCAGAACGCGTTCCGCATGCTCAAGAACGAGGGGCTCATCTATGGCGTCCAGGGCAGGGGCAGTTTCGTGCGCCGGCCCGAAGGTGAACCCGAGCAGGCTCAGGACGAACAGGTCGAGGGTGCACCCGAGAGTGCGCCCCCCAAGCCGACGCCTTCCGAGACTCGCTACTTCAACCTCGCCATGGACGTTGAGGAGCTGAAGCATGAACTGGCGAGCCTGAAGCAGGACATGGCCAAGATGTTCACTCTGATGCAGAAGATGGCAGACCACATCGAAGGGCAAGAGAGTTGAGTTCCCGCGCCGCCTGCTGCATGAGCTCCGCGAACTCAGCTATCTCGCCAGCCAGTTGCTCCACGTCCGCTTCTAGCGCTGCGATCTCTGGCTCGTCCACCGTTTCCCCGTCCATCGCTGTGCTGTTCTTCCGTATGGCCTCGTAAAACCCCTCGGTGGCCCGTCCTGGTGAAGCGCGCGTGCACCATTCGGCCGCTCGTCCGGGAAGCCTGCTGAAACCGGGCTTCCTGCCGCAACCCAGGTGCCCGCCGGGCGGGAGCGGGCAGGGAAATCCCTCGTGACTTCCCGTCGCGCGGGCGGCGGAGCCGCAGGACCGCACCGCCTGACGGGAAGCATTGAAACGGTGATATCGCCGACGAACCATGATGAACACGTCAAAGCAGCCCACCGCCTACCGGCCGAAGCGGCCGAAGGGGCGAGCTGTCCAAAGTTTCTTCACTGGATCAAGGCGGCCCGCTGACGCGGGCCGCGCGGCGCGGCGGCCCCAGGCCGCCGCTGGCTCCATGTCTCCGCCACCGCCCGCGACGGCCCCCGTCCGCTCGCGCCGCAAAGCCCGAGAAGCGGTCAGCCGGACCCCGCGAAGAACCTTGCCAGTCACCCCAGGGCGCGCACGGCCGACAGGGGCGAGGCGCTCGCCAAGTTCACGTGGGACACCGCGAATTGCTGTTAAACCAGTTGTGGCTGGGCGGCTGGCCTCAGCGCCGCAGACCGAGTCCATGCATCAGCCGCAACGCCGACGGCGCGCCGAGGCCGGTGTGATGCGGAGGCCCGTGACGTTCGAAGAAGCGTGGCTGATGCCGGTGGGGGGTTGCTGGAGACACACGTGGCGGGTGCGTGTTCGGCGCACCCGCAGCCGTGGCTGACTTTCGGTGGCTCAGGGCAGACCCTTCTCCAACTCGATGACAGGGAGCCGGGGTTGAGCGGCACCCGTGTCAGAGCACGCCAACCGCCCCGGTGCCATCGGCACCGGGGTCCTTACCAGGGATTCTGCGACTGGACCACCCGGATTGCCGTCCCGGCTGAGGGGTGGTCCGGTCTCCAGTTGTTGGCGTTCCCTTGGGGAAGCCGTACCGTCCCCGGGGGGTGAGGACCGTACGGCGGGCTTATGGCAGCAGTTCGAGTTCGATGGCGAGCGCGCCGAGCGCTTCCTTCTCCGCGGAGTAGATCTCGCGGATGTTGGCGAGCTGCTGCTCACGGGAGGACGCCGGGTTGACGTTCGCCGGGCCCTCTCCGTCGAGCAGTTCGTCGAACGTCTTGTACTCCGTGACCCGCTTCACCAGGACGTCGCACGTCTCGTCCGTGCCCTTGATCCGGAAGCGGATGACGTTTCCGGCGGCCAGGTCTTCGAGGTGGGGGTACTTGACCCGCACCTCGATCGTCTTCTGACCGGCGGCGACGAGGTCGAAGTACCGGCGGTAGAGGTTCAGCTCGCGAACGTGGGCGGCTGCGGTTTCCGTCATGGGGCGGGAACGCTCCTAGCTGTTGCGGTGGTCATGAGTCGGCCGAGTTCACCGGCCGAATACGAGCGGAAGAAGTGGCGAGGGTCGGCGAGTAACACGTCAGTCAGACCGAGCAAGCGGTCGACGTATTCAGCCAACGAGCCCGGCCACTCTCGGGTGTCGAGCATCCACGGGGCCGCACCGTCGGGCAAGGGCGCTCGCCCCTCGCGGATAAGAGACTTGGACAACTTCGCGCCTGTGTCCGTGACGACCTGGGGGCAGAACAGCCGGGCGGGCAGCTGCCCGCGGGTGAGGCCGACGGCCTGTAGCGCGCCGTCGACGAGGATGCAGCCGGGCATCCAGTCGCTGCCTTTGACCATGACGTACAGCGTGCCGGCCGATCCCGTGATGGCCAGCTCCTTGACCAGGTTCCGGTACAGCGTGGCCAGGTCCAGGTAGCCACCGTTGGCCGGTTCGATGATGACCTCGTATTCGCCATGGTGCAGGCACACGGCCGAGACGGTTGCGCGCTCGAAGCCGTCGTCACGGACGTGGGTTCGCTCCGCGTACTTCTCGGCCCACCCGCAGCCGGGACGCGGGCAGGGGACACGGACGTGTGGGACGCCGGACGACGGAGACAGGTGCCAGCGGGCGGCGTCCATGCGGGGCAGCACGCGCAGCCAGGTACGGCGGAAGTGCTCGCCCGCCTGCTGCTGACTGTAGGTCTCGACCGAGTACGACACGTGCAGGCGCTCGGACAGGGCCGTGAACAGCGGGCGGTACAGCTTGTCGACTTGTTCCGCGACGCCGGCCGCGCCCAGGGCGTGCGCGTAGGCGCGCTGGTAGCGGTGACCGGTTTCCTTGTCGGTGACGATGGCATATGGCGCGTTGTCGAGGGCGCCGAACTGGACTTCGGCCTGTACACCGAACTTGTCGCGGATGCGCGCCGCGGTGGCGAACGTGAGCGACTGAACCAGGGACGTTCCGACGTGCGGCGCTCCGTTGATCTGAGTTCCCACCACGAACACGATCCGCTCCGGAGCTGCGTTGACGAGGTGCGGCCTGAGCAGGTCCTCAGCGCTGGTGAGCGCGTTCGCCAGCACGGTGTTCGGCGATACGGGATAGGTGGTCACCGCGTCTTCCCCTCGGTAGATGGGCAGGATTGCGCCGCGGAGCGGCGGGTGTGCGTTTAGCGGGAGAGCTCCGGTTGGGTGGCGGGCCCGCCCCCGCGCCGGGGGTCATCGGGGCGTGCGCCTCCCCGTGGCCTCCGGTGGCGGCCGGTCCCCGCCGGGGAGTGGGGTGGGCACCGGGCGGGGGCTTGCGGGGGTGCCGGGCGGCGTGTGGGCAGCGGGTACACCCGGAGGGAGTACCGGGCGTCGTAGTCCGTCACCGCGAACACGAAGGCGCGACCTGCGGCGAGGGTGCGTAGCGCGTGCTCGTACGCCTGGTCACTGTCGGCCCACGCGCGCAGTTCGGCATCAGGGCGAGAAACGTCCGGCCTCGTGATGATGAGCGGCGCAGCTCGGAGGAACGCGGCCCCGGGATCTGGGGACAGCAGCCGAGCGAGGCGGAATGCCTGGGCACGCAGCCAGCGGGCGGCGAGACGCGGGGACCGGCCGCGGTAGGCGGCGAGCAGGACTTCGCGGGTGCCGCTGAGGTCGTGGGCGGTCGCCTCACAACGGAAGGCGATAGGCGACCGCATCGCGGGACGTGCAGAGGCCGGCGGAGCGAGCGTCAGCACGGCCGGGGTCACCGCACCTGCTCCCGAGCCGATTCCCTGGCTTCGATGAGCTGACCGAGCTGGATGTAGTACAGCTCGACTTGCGCCGGGGTGAGCACCAGCATGCTCTCGCAGGTGCCGCCGTCCTCGTAGTGCACGGTGGCCGGCAGCGCGGCCTGCTGTGCGCGGTGGTCGTAGACGGCGTCCCTCTTCATGGGCGTGACGTGCGTGACCGGCACGGGCACGGGGCGCAGGGTCTTTCCGTCGTTCCTGGCCCGCCAGTCCTCTCCACCACCGGGCGGACGCAGTTGGTACGACGCGGAGCTGTCGCTCGGCAGGGCGACGACCACCCCGATCTTCCCGCCCTTGGCGAGGTCAAGGGCGAGGTCGCCGAGACGGGGGTGAAACGGGGCGCCGGGCGTTAACTCGGCGCCAAGCGAGGGCAGTTGATGCGAGCTCTGTTTGGACATGTTCCGAAGCTAGGAGGAGCTCCGAGGCCCAATATGAACCGCAGGAATACGACCCTCATCCGTCGAGGTGGAAGCGGTCTGACATGCGGCGCAGCTTCTCACGGGTGGTAGCCCGCTCGGCGTACACGATGCTGCGCAGAGTTGACCGGGCGATGGGGTGGTTGCGGACGAGCTGGGGCGCGATGTGCTCGGCCTTCTCCAGTTCCGTCAGCGCCTTGTCGCGGTTTCCGTCCCACAGCCAGGCACGCGCCAGGTCCATGTGGTGGTGGCCGCGGCGGGAGTTGGGAAGCGCGTCGACCACGGCCGGGCCTGTGCGGCGGTTTATCGAGAGCGCCTTGCGTTGCTCGTGCATCTCCAGCGCGACGCTGATCGCGTGAATCTGCACGTTGCCCGCCGAGAACGTCAGGCTGTGACGGTCGTAGACCGGGGGACCGCCGTACTCCGTCAGCCGTTCCGCTGCGGCCCGTGCGTGGTCAATACGGTCCTCGGCTTCCGCAGTGCGACCCGCTCGGGCCGCGGAGACAGCGGCACGCAGTTGGAGCGTGCCCCACGCGCGGACCGCCAGCGGCTTGCCCTGGTCGTAAGCCTGCTGCACGGTGCGGATCGCCTTGTCCGACAAGGCGATGGAGTCTTCCCAGTCCGCCGTGGCCCACATGTCCCACACGCGCATCCAGTCGGCGACGGCGGGCATGACGGGGTCGGCGGACTGCTGAGCGGACCAGGCGGCCCGCTCGCATGCCATGGCGATCAGCTGAGGGTGTCCGAGGGCGTGTGCGGCGGTGTGGGCGAACTTGCAGCACACGGCGTAGATGGCGAACGCCTCTTCCCGCTCGTGCCCCGTCGCGACTTCGGCGAGGGCTCGTGCCTCACGGAGCAGGTCAGGGAGAATCTGCATGATCGCCACGTTGGCGGCAGCGTCCCGCAGACGGTGCAGGCGGGTGGTGTCCTGCCAGAGTTGACGGGCAGGTCGAGGGGTTCCGTCAAAGACGGGGGCGAGGTCGTAGCGGCGCAACTCACGCAGGATCGCTGCGGCCGAGACCTGCCACTGGTTCTCGGCCGGGGAGCTGTTGTACGGGCGCCCGATCAAGTCGTTCGGGTGTACGTGCAGCTCCGAGGCGAGCAGGTTGAGCAGGCTGACGCGGTCCAGCTCGATGAGCCCGCGTTCCATCTTGGAGACCCATCCCTGGGTCTTGCCCAGGGCGGCGGCGAGGTCGGGCCTGAGTCATGCCGAGGCGGAGCCGTGCGCGGCGTACGCGGCGGCCGATCTCTTCAGCTTCTTCCAGCATTAGCGCGCCCCCCTGTAGGTGAGGCGCCGGCAGTCGAGCGGGCGGCGGGACATCGGTGCTCCGTCCGTAGAGGCTTCTCCTCACGAAGGTACCCAGAGTGCGCGCCGGGTGTGCAGCACTGGGCCGGGGACCGCCCGCCACGACGAAGGCGTCAGGGGATCGCTGCGTCCATGAGTAGTTGAGAGGAGGCCGACGAAAGATCCGCGGCTGACGATCTCTCCGCGCACCTCGCTGAGGGGAATCGGCTCGAATCGGTCGGAAACGAGCAGAGTGGAAGTTCGTCAGAGCGACGAGAAGGGAGTCATGTGGCGTGGTGGTAGTCAGCGGCGGGGTGCGGCGTGCTCCACCTGGAGGCTGCCGCTGGGGAAGGAAGCAGCGGCTGAACTGACGTTGTCCAGACCTCCCTGCGCGTCGCTGCGTAAGCTGGGCTCCCACCAATCAGTAAGGCGCGATAGCGGGGGATAGGGCAGCATGGACGACCGGCTTCGCGACTTTGCGAAGGGCTCACCCAACTTCGGGGTGCTGTATCAGCACCAGCCGCTGCTCTCCCTGTACGGGGCTTCCGCCGAAGCGACCGTGTTCACAAACCCCAATTCCTCGCTGGTCCAGGCGGGCCAGTTCGGCGAGGTCCTCGCCGAGGAACTGGTCGCCCGTATCGGGATGCGGATCGAGGGCGATCGGCAGATCGACCGGCTGACCGCGCTGACCAGGGCTGGAGTCCTTGTCCCGGAGATCCGCGACGACTTCGACCGGCTGCGCCGCGACCGGAACAAGGCCGCCCACAGTCACCTCTTCGACACGGCGCGGGCCCTGGCCGCCGTACGGATCTGCTACCGGCTCGGCCTCTGGTTCCACGATGCCATCGACGGCCGGCGGACCGTCGCCGAGTTCGTGCCGCCCACGGATCCCGGTGACAGCGCTCAGATCACGGACCCTGCCGAGCTTGCCGAGCTGCGCGAGGCCCTCGACGGCCACCGTCAGGCGCTCACGCAGGCCCGTATGCGGCTTGCCGAGGCCGACGACGCGCTGGAGGCCGAGCGCAGGGCGCGAGCCGAGGCCGAGAACCTGATCGCCAGCGCCGATGCCAACAAGACAGAACTGCTTGCACGAGTCGAGCAGTTGAGCACTCAGATCGAAGATCTGCGCGCTACCCAGCAGGCGAAGTACGAGGCCGCTCGCAGGCAGCCGCGCCCGGTCGATGCCAAGCGGCGCGAGGCGATCATCCATCGTGCGCAGAGGCCCGCCGCACTCAACGAGGTGCAGGCCCGCGAGGCCATCGACGAGATGCTGCACGCGGCGGGATGGGTCGTCCAGGACCGCGACCAGGTCAACCCGGGAGAGAGCCAGGGCGTGGCTGTACGGGAGTTCACGCTGGCCACCGGCCGCGCGGACTACGTCCTGTATGTCGACGGCAGGATCGTCGGTGTGATCGAGGCCAAGCGGGAGGGCGACCACCTCTCCAGTGCCGTGGAGCAGAACGACCGGTACGCGGCCGGTGTCCTCAAGGAGCACCGGCTCGCCGTCTGGCGGGAGACGGAGCCGTTCGCGTTCCGCTACGCGACGACCGGCACCGAGACCTATTTCATCAACCGTCTCGACCCCGACGCCCGCTCCCGCGAGGTGTTCTCCTTCCACCGCCCCGAGACGGTGGCCGCCTGGATGCGTCGCGCCGACGAGACACCGGCCGCCCCGACGTTCCGGGCAGCCCTGCGCCGACTGCCCGTGCTGGAGTCGAATGGGCTGCGTCTCGCCCAGATCGACGCCATCAGCGGCCTGGAGGAGTCCCTGAGCGAGGACCGGTCGCGGGCCCTGATCCAAATGGCGACGGGCGCGGGCAAGACCTTCACCGCCGTGGCACAGACCTACCGGCTGCTCAAGCACGCCAAGGCGCGCCGGGTCCTGTTTCTCGTCGACCGCAACAACCTGGGTCGGCAGGCGTACGACGAGTTCCGTAAGTTCACGACACCGGACGACGGCCGCAAGCTGTCCGACATCTACAACGTCGACCGGCTCGGCGCGGCGGGCCTCCAGGACACGTCGTCGGTGGTCATCTGCACGATCCAGAAGATGTACTCGCTGCTGCGCGGGGAGACCCTCGTTGATGACGAGCAGGCGGACGAGACCTCGGATAGCACGGCGTACGAGGACACGTACGCGACGGACCTGCCCATTGAGGTCTCCTACAACCCGAAGGTCCCGATCGAGTCCTTCGACCTGATCATCGTGGACGAGTGTCACCGCTCGATCTACGGCCTGTGGCGGGGCGTGTTGGAGTACTTCGACGCGCACCTGGTTGGTCTGACCGCCACCCCCACACTTCAGACCCTCGGCTTTTTCGGCCGCAACCTGGTCTCCGAATACACCTATCCGCAGGCCGTTGCGGACGGGGTGAACGTCGACTTCGACGTCGTACGGATGCGCACCGACCTGCGCGAGAAAGGCGCCGCGACCATCGAGTCGGGCACGACGGTGCGGGTGAAGGACCGCAAGACGCGGCGGCAGCGCTACCAGGAACTGGACGACGACTTCACCTACACGACTGGGCAGATAGGCCGCTCGGTGGTGACGGTGGACGAGATCCGGGCGGTGCTTACCGCATACCGGGACAACTGGCGGCGCTGGTTCCCCGGGCGGACCGAGCTTCCGAAGACCCTGATCTTCGCGGTCGGCGAGGACCATGCGGAAGATGTCCTCGCGCAGGTCAAGGAGGTCTTCGGGCGCGGCGACGACTTCGCGAAGAAGATCACGTACAAGAGCCGTCAGGCCGGCGAGGACCCGGACGAGCTGATCCGAGCGCTGCGGACCTCGCCCCGGATGCGGGTCGCCGTCACCGTCGACATGATCGCGACCGGTACGGACGTGAAGGCTCTGGAGTGCGTGATCTTTCTGCGCGAGGTGCGCAGCGCCGTCCTCTTCGAGCAGATGAAGGGCCGCGGCGCTCGCACCATCGACGCAACAGAGCTCCAGGAGGTCACACCGGATGCGGACGCGATGGTCCGCAAGGACCGGTTCGTACTCGTCGACGCTGTCGGGGTGACGGACTCCCCGCTGGTGGACGCCAAGCCGCTGGTGCCTGCGGGCGAGCGGCAGGTCTCACTGGCCAAGCTGCTGGACAAGGCCGGTATGAAATCGATCAGCGCGAGTGAGGCCGAAATTCTGGCGGGACGGCTGGCGCGGCTCAACCAGCAGTTGACGGAGGAGGAGCGCGAGCAGCTGACGCGCGCCTCGGGCGGACGGACCCTGTCTGAGATCGCGGGTGCCATTGTGAAGGCGGTGGACCCGGACCGGCAGGAGCGGGCGCTGGATCAGGGCGGCCAGACGGCGGCCCGGCGGCTCGTGGAGGACGCGATCGCTCCGCTGACGGAGTATCCCGAGCTTCGACGGCACATCATCGAGATCCGGCGGGACAAGGACTACCTCTTTGACGAGTTCACGGCCGTCGAGGTGACGGACGTCGATGAAATCCCGCGCGAGGAGCGGGCCCGGGAGCAGGTCGGCCGCTGGAGCCGACTCCTGAAGGAAGAGCGCGACCGCATCGCGGCGGTCAGCATCGCGCTGACGAGCCCCCGGTCGGTTTCCCCTGAGGAGACGTATGCCGCGCTGAAGGAACTGGCACTGGAGATCCGCCGCCCGCAGTTCGCCTGGACTCCACAGGTGCTGTGGACGTACTACGAGGACTTGGGCGCGGCGGTCCACTCCGACGGCGGCGGCCGAGAGGCCGGGGTGCCCGACCTTATCTCTCTGATCCGGTACGAGCTAGGAGTGGACGAGGAGCTGCGGCCGTACCGTGAGACGGTGGAGGAGCGCTTTGAGGGGTGGCTGCTCAAGCAACGGCAGGCGGGAGCGGACTTCTCGGATGAGCAGCTGTGGTGGCTGCGGTCCATACGTGATGTGGTAGCGAGCGACGTCGGGATCAGTACGGCGGAGTTCAATGCCGAGCCCTTCAAAGGGAAGGGTGGCGGGCGGGGCTTCGCGCACGCGTTTCCGGGGCGGGATGTTCGGTCGTTGTTGAGTGAGCTGAATCGAGAGTTGGCTTGAGCGGGTTGAGTGACATGGACCTTCCGCAGGGATGGGCCTGGGCCCGTCTTGACGAAATCGTAGAGGTACTTGACCATCAGCGAGTCCCGGTCAGCGCAACGGAGCGGGCACAGCGTCCTGGAGGGGTTCCCTATTACGGAGCCACCGGACAGGTAGGCTGGATCGATACCGCGCTATTCAACGAGGAGCTAGTACTCCTTGGAGAAGACGGTGTGCAATTCTTTGATGGTCGCAAGTCCAAGGCATACAGAATCTCTGGCCCCTCATGGGTCAATAACCATGCGCATGTCCTGCGAGTTCGCGAGGGTGTCACACTCAGTCGTTTTGTGGTCCACTACCTGAACAACTTCAACTATGAGGGCTATGTAAATGGAACAACTCGCCTAAAGCTCACTAAGTCTTCGATGGCTTCGATCCCAGTCCCTTTGCCTCCGCTCGCGGAGCAGCATCGAATCGTCGAGGCGCTCGAAGCTCACCTCTCCCGCCTCGACGCAGGCATCGCTGGCATGGTCTTGGCCCAAGCGAAGGCTCAGTCCTTCACTTCAGTGCTGTATGGCCGTGCAGTGTCTGGCGGTCTTAGTCGCCCCGTGCACCCTGACGAAGCTGTAGACGAGGCTTTCATCCAAGAAGCCAGCAGCTCACTGGCCGCTCGCCGCTGGAAAGCTGTACCTTGCCTCAACATTCCTGGATACACCCCTCCGGATAATTGGACGACCGTCAGCTTGGGAACTTTGTCCCATGCATCTGGGTACGGCACGTCAGCGAAGTGCGGCTACGATGCTCCAGGCTACCCTGTTCTGCGTATTCCGAACGTGCAGGGCGGATCGATTGATTTGTCTGACGTCAAGAATGCAATGGATTCTAGCCTCGATCTGAGTAAACTCTTCCTTGACCCGGGAGACCTGCTGTTCGTGCGCACGAATGGTAGTCCGAGTCTAATTGGCAGAGTGGGCGTGGTAGAGAAATCGCTACCCTATGCTTTCGCGTCTTACCTGATTAGGTTCCGGCTGACGCCAGGTACTGTCGAACCGCGCTGGGTGAAGTTGGTAACGCAAAGTCCGCTCTGGCGCAGAGTAATCGAAAGATATGCCGCCTCCTCGGCTGGTCAATACAATCTCAGCGCAGAAACCTTGAGTCAGCTTCCTGTGCCGATCCCTCCTCTGGATGTACAGCGCGAGACACTTGAGGCAGTAGATGCGGCCACAACGGGAGCCATGCGCCTTTCCACTGCCATCGACGCCGCGCTGAGGCAATCAGGCTGCCTGCGAAGCGCATTGTTGCAGCGCGCATTCACCGGTTGTCTCGTCTCCCAGGACCCCGCCGACGAGACCGCTTCCGTCCTCCTCGACCGCATTCGCGCCGACCGCGAGGCCCAGCGTGGCAAGTCCAGACGGCCCGTCCGCCGCCCCCGTAAGGCGGCTGCCACCGATGACGCACCGCCGGCACCTCCCGCGTCCTCGACTCCCTCGTCCGCCAACGCCGTTCAGCAGGAGCTTCCCCTGTGACCCCCGCATCCCCCGCCCTGGCACACGCGCAGACCAGCGCCCTGGTCGCCAAGCTCTGGAACTACTGCAATGTCCTCCGGGACAATGGCCTTTCCACCATCGAATACGTCGAGCAGCTCTCGTACCTGCTCTTCCTCAAGATGGCCGATGAGATCGCCTCCGACCCCTTCACCGAGGAGGAGGCCAAAACCGTCGTACCTGCTGAGTACGATTGGCAGTCTCTCGCTCGCCTCAAGGGCATCGACCTCGAAGTCCACTACCGCAAAACCCTCGAAGCGCTCGCCAAGAACCCCGGCACCACCCTCGGCACGATCTTCGCGAAGTCCCAGAACAGGATTACCGAGCCCGCCCTGCTCGAAAAGCTGGTCGTCGAGCTGATCGGCAAGGAGGACTGGACGATCCAGGGGACGGACCTCAAGGGCGACGCCTACGAAGGTCTGCTTGCCAAGGGCGCGGAGGACACCAAGACCGGCGCCGGCCAGTACTTCACGCCCCGCGCGCTCATCGACGCCATGGTCGACGTGATGCAACCGGGCCCCGAAGACACGATCACCGACCCGGCCTGCGGTACCGGCGGCTTCCTGATCGCTGCGCACAGCTACATCCGTAAGCACCACATGCAGCACCTGTCACGGGAACAGCGTCTCGCGCTCGGGTCCGGCAAGATCTGGGGCAACGAACTGGTCACCGGCACGGCCCGTCTGGCCGCGATGAACATGCTCCTGCACGGCATCGGTGACGCCGATGGCGATTCGCTCATCACCGTGGGTGACGCGCTTGCCGACAAGCCTGAGCGCCACGCGTCGCTCGTACTCGCCAATCCGCCCTTTGGCAAGAAGTCTGCGATCACGATCGTCGGCACGGACGGCAAGGCCGAAAAGGAAGACATCTCGTACGAGCGGGACGACTTCCGCGCCACCACCACTAACAAGCAGCTCAACTTCCTGCAGCACATCATGTCGCAGCTGGAGATGAACGGCCGTGCGGCTATCGTCCTGCCGGACAACGTGCTTTTCGAAGGCGGCGCGGGCGAGAAGGTACGCCGCCGCCTGCTGGAAGAGTTCGATCTGCACACGATCCTCCGCCTGCCGACCGGCATCTTCTACGCGGGCGGTGTCAAGGCCAACGTCCTGTTCTTCGAGAAGAAGCCGCCCCGCAGCGGGGGCGCCCACAACACCTCGAAACTCTGGGTCTACGATTTCCGTACCGCCAAGCACTTCACCCTCAAGCAACACCCACTGACCCGCGCGGCTCTTGACGAGTTCATCGAGGCGTACCTGCCGGGTAAGCCGCGCAGCGAGCGGGTGGAGTCCGAGCGTTTCAAGTCCTTCGACTACGACGAACTCATCGCCCGCGACAAGGTGAATCTGGACATCACCTGGATGAAGGACCCGGCACTCGACGACGCCGACAGCCTTCTGCCGCCCGAGGTGATCGCCCAGGAGATCGTCGAGGACTTGCAGGCCGCGCTGAGCGAGTTCGCGGCCATCGCGGAAGCCCTCGGTGGCGAGGTCTCGGCCGACACCGACGTGATTGAGCCAACTGAGAGTGATTGATCCACAACTGGGTTGCCCCTCCCCCGTCCCGCCGGAATCCTGAATTCTCAGACCAGCGAGACGGGGGAGTTCCATGCCGGCCGCACAGCCGCAGACGCGCGAGTTCCGGGCGTTCCTGACCAACCTTGAGTACGCACGGAAGATGATCGTGGCGGGTCAGAGCCTGGCTGCTTTCCAGTCCCCTGTCATCGACATTGGCGACTTCTACCGGGCCGCCTGGGTACAGGCCGTCAGCGCCATCGACCACTGGTTCCATGAGGAGCTGTACCGGCGCGTGGCCGAGCTGGCCGCCGAGGACAGCCCTCAAATGCCCTACCAACTGACGAAGTTCGAGCTGCCCCTGGTCAAGGTGGAGGAAATCCGGCGCGGTACCACCACGCTCGCCGACGCCGTCTCTGAGCATGTCAAGGCGAAGTGGGGCAATGCGGCACTGCAAAACCCTCGCAAGATCAGCGAGGCGCTGAAGCTGGTGACGGAAGAGGACATCTGGGCCAAGGCCGCCGTCCAGCTCAATGAGTGGAACCACGGCCGCACGTCCATGAACGCGCAGACGCTGAAGCAGAAGTACAACTCCATCACTGATCGCCGCAACAGGATCGCCCATGACGCGGACCTGCTAGACGGCGACCTCAAGCGTCGCCGCCCCATCTCCGACGCCGACGTGACCGATGCGATCGACTGGATCGAGCGAATCGCCCTCGCCATCGCCACTGTGCTGGGATGAGTCAGCCACCGTCATTGCGGCGAAGCCACCGTTCGGAGTTGACGGCAACTCTGACGGCAACGACGGCACACAGACGCACATGATCGCTAACCTCGGCGATCGGATCAGTAGGCCGCCGGCACTCCTCATCACCTGCTGCCCGATCCTACGGATCAGAAGGTTGCAGGTTCGAATCCTGCCGAGTGCACAGCAGACCGGGAACCCTGTGGAGAGATCCACAGGGTTCCCGGTGTTTGTCCTGACGGCGGTGTTCAACAGCCCGCTCGTGATCAGGGGGACCGGGTCGTGAGTGCGGCGAGTTCTCCCAGGACCCGGGCGGCCGGCGCCGGGTCGGTCAGCCACTTCAGGTGGCTGCCTTCGAGGGTGCGGACGTCGTACGGGTTGTCCGGGGTCAGCGCGTCGCCCTCGCGGATCAGCCGGTCCTGCAGGGCGAGCGGCAGACTCGCGTCGTCGGCCAGGCGTATGTAGGTCTTCGGGATGCTGCCCCAGGTCGCGGCCTGCGCCCGGTCCGCGGAGGTGCCGACGTCCAGGTTCTCGTCGGGCTGGAAGGTGTTCAGGAAGGTCAGGAACTCCTCGTCGGTGCCGTCGGCGAGGAAGGCCGCCTTGAGCGCTGCGAGGGCGTCCGGGTCCGCGGTGCGGAAGTTGACGCGCAGCAGGCCGAGTTCGGCCGGGTTCCCGGCCAGCGCCAGACCCAGTGAAGCGGCGTCGACGGTGGCCATCTCCGGTTCGGCGTAGTAGTCCGCGACGTCCATGTCGACCGGGCACCAGGACGCGACGTAGACGATGCGGTCGATCAGGTCCGGACGCGCGTTGGCCGCGGCGGTGGCGGTGGCGCCGCCACGACTGTGCGAGACGAGGACGACCGGCCCGTTTCGCTTGGCACGTTCCAGGATTCCGATCAGGTGCGCGGCGTTGTCGGCGAGCGTGACACCGCTGATCGAGCCCGGTGTGACGGCGAGATCTTCGAGATCCTGCGGTGCCTGATAGGCGCGCGGATAAGTCGCCGCGAAACCGTGGCCGGGCAGGTCGACAGCGACCGACCGGTGGCCGAGAAGGCCCAGTTCGGCCTGGAGCGGCGCGAAGGAAAAGGAGTTCGCGAAGGCTCCGTGAACCAGTACGAACGTCGGTCGCATCTGTCTCCCCACCGTCTGGCCTCCTGCCTCGGCGAGGAGCCGAGGAGGGGGCACGTCGTCCCGCACCGCCGGCCCCGGAGAGGCCCCCCGACACCCCGTGGGGAAGGTACGCAGCGAAGATCACCGGTGCAACAGGTATTACCGGCAATACCTGTGCGAGGCGGCCCGGCGGCGTGAAGTGCCCGTGGCCCGCCGTGTCCGGCGTGGTGGAGCATGGGGGCATGGTGGTGGAGGTCGTGGCCGGGGTCGGGGTGCTGGCCCTGTTGACGGTGGTGCCGGGGCCCGACATGGCCGTGGTGACCAAACGGGCCGTCGCGTGGGGGTGGCGGGACGGGCTGCGGACGGTCGGCGGGATCGTCTGCGGGCTGCTCGTCTGGGGCGTGCTCACCGTGGTCGGGCTGGCGGCCGTGCTCGCCGCGTCGGCCACCGCCTATACGGTGGTGAAGCTGGCCGGCGCCGCCTACCTGGTCTTCCTCGGCGCGCAGTCGCTGCTCCGGAGCCGACGGGGCCGTGCCGTACCGGCGGCCGTGGCGCGGGCCGGTGCCGCGAAGGGGAGCCCGTGGCGGACCGGGCTCGTCAGCAACGTCGTCAATCCGAAGATCGCCGTCTTCTACACCGGGCTCCTGCCGACGCTCGCCCCCTCCGGCATGCCCCCGCAGGCCGGGATGGCCCTCCTCGTGCTGCTGCACGGCGTCCTCACCCTGCTCTGGCTCGGCGGCTACGTGCTGGTGCTGGCGAAGGCCCGGGTCTTCTTCGAACGGCCCGCGGTGCGGCGGGCGATGGAGCGCCTCACCGGGGTCGTCCTCATCGGGTTCGGGGTCAAGGTCGCCGCGTCCCAGCCGTGACCGTTCCGGGGCCACGTGGGCTGGTCGCCCGGGGGTGGTTTTCGGGTTCTGGTTCCCGTCCGGGTCTGCCTCGGCCCGGCGCGGGCGGCGGCTGTCGCCGTGCGGGCCGTGGTCGCCGTCCGGGCGTACGAGGAACGGGCTGCCGGGAGCTGCCGACGGCGGGGCGCTGCGGGACCGTTGGTGGGCGGCCCCGTTGGCGACCGGCGTTGTCAGTGGCTCCCTCTACTCTCGGGGTGATGGGACGGGTGTGGACGTGTGCCGGGCTGCGGTGGGCGGAGCGGGGGCCGGAGCTGTGCTGGGTCGGGGGGCGGCGCTCGGCGCTGACCTGGGGGAAACGGGTGGCCTTCGCGGTCGCCGGGGGAGGTGAGCGGACGTGCAGGGGAGCGCGGGGGCATCCCTGTCCGCTGCGGGCGCCGGTGCCGGGGCGGAGCACCGGGGCGCGGTGCGAGGAGTGCGCGCGGCTGGAGCGGGCGCACTCGGTGGCCGCCGACACGGTCGCCGACGACCCGCGGCCGTACCGGGTGTACCTGGCCTGGTTCGGGCCCGGCCTCGTCAAGGTCGGCATCACCGCCGCCGCGCGGGGCCCGGCGCGGCTGCTGGAGCAGGGCGCGGTCTGTTTCACCTGGCTCGGGGAGGGGCCGCTGATGGCGGCGCGGCGCACCGAGGAGATGCTGCGCGCCGCGCTCGGCGTGCCCGACCGGGTCCCGTACGCCCGCAAGCGCGCCGTGCGGGGCGCGCTGCCGCTTACGCCGGGAGAGCGGGCGGCGGAGATCGCGGAGCTGCACGCGCGGGCGGTCGCGCTCGCCGGCCGGCCCGAGTCGTTGACGCCGGAGCCCTTCCGGGCCGTCGACCACGCCGGGGCCTTCCGGCTGGCCGAGGCGGCCGGGGGCCCCGCGGCCGTGGGGGAGGTGGCGGAACTGGTGCCGGGCGGCGCGGTCGGGGGCGAGTTGCTCGCGGTCGCCGGGCCTGACCTGCACCTGGCGACCGAGCGCGGCACCGTCGTCCTCGACGCGCGGCTCATGCCGGGCTGGGAACTGGTGCCCGCCGAGGGCCGGCCGTGCACGGTGCCGGTCAGGGAGTTCAAGGAGGCGGGCGGCGTGCAGGACGGGCTGTTCTGAGCCGTACGGTGGACCCGGCACCGGTCGCCGGGTGATCGTGGACGGCATGAGTGACCACCACACCGTGCCGGTGGGCCCCGGACCGGACGAGGCCCCCGGTCGCCAGGACCGTCACCCCGTGCCGGTGGGCCCCGGCCCCGATGAGGCTCGCGGACGTCAGGGCCGCCATCCCGTGGCGGTGGGCCCCGGACCGGACGAGGCCCCCGGTCGTCAGGACCGTCATCCCGTGTCGGTGGGCCCCGGACCGGACGAGGCCCCCGGTCGTCAGGACCGTCATCCCGTGTCGGTGGGCCCCGGCCCCGACGAGGCCCCCGGTCGTCAGGACCGTCATCCCGTGTCGGTGGGCCCCGGCCCCGACGAGGGTCACGGTCGCCAGGACCGTCATCCCGTGGCGGTGGGCCCAGGACCGGACGAGGCCCACGGCCAGGCCCACCGTGCCGTGCCCCGGAGCACGGCCCCCGCCGGCCCCGGCGAAGCACACCGCCACGCCCACCACACCGTGCCCCAGGCCACCGGCGGGCGGCCGGTCCCGGGCCGCCCGTGTCACGAACGGACCGGACGCCCCGACGAGGTCCGGCAGGTGCGGGGTTTCTGGGAGGGGCTTGGGCTGCCCGGACTCGTCGACGTCCACACCCACTTCATGCCCGAGCGCGTGCTGCGCAAGGTCTGGAGGTACTTCGACGCGCTCGGCCCGCTGACCGGCGGCGTCGAGTGGCCCATCACCTACCGGCACGAGGAGGACGAACGCACCGCGCTCCTGCGGGCGTTCGGCGTACGGGCCTTCACCTCCATGCTGTACCCGCACAAGCCCGGCATGGCCCGCTGGCTCAACGGCTGGGCCGCCGACTTCGCCCGGCGCACCCCCGACTGCCTGCACACCGCGACCCTCTTCCCCGAGCCGGACGTCGAGGCGTACGTCCGCGAGGCCGTCGAGGACGGGGCGCGGATCTTCAAGGCGCACGTGCAGGTGGGGGCGTACGACCCGGCCGACGCCCGGCTCGACGCGGCCTGGGGGCTGCTCGCCGAGGCGGGCGTCCCGGTCGTGATCCACTGCGGCTCCGGGCCCGCCCCCGGCGCGCACACCGGGCCGGGACCCGTCGCGCGGGTGCTGGCCCGCCATCCCCGGCTGCGGCTGATCGTCGCCCACCTCGGCATGACCGAGTACGAGGAGTTCCTGGAACTGGCCGAGCGGTACCCGGAGGTCCGGCTGGACACCACCATGGCGTTCACCGACTTCAGCGAGAAGCTGGCGCCGTTCCCCCGCCGGGCGCTGCCCCGGCTGGCCGCGCTCGGCGACCGGGTCCTGCTCGGCACCGACTTCCCGAACATCCCCTACCCCTACCCGCACCAACTGCGCGCCCTGGAAAGGCTGGAGCTGGGCGACGCCTGGCTGCGGGCCGTCTGCCACGACAACGCCGCCCGGCTCTTCGGCCTGGCCCCCGTCCGGACGGCGCCCGGTGGTGCCTGAGCCCGGAGGACGCCCCTGAGGCGGGGACGTCAAGGCAGCGCCCCCCGTTTCTCAGGGAAATCACAGGATGGCGAAAGAGCCCTCTCAGAGCCTCCCGGCAGCGTGTCCGGCATGACCACGACCTCGCCCCAGGGGCGTACCGAACTGCTCAGGCCGGACGGGAGCCCCGTCCGCGTGCTCGTGGTGGACGGCGAGCAGTCCATCACCGACCTGTTGTCCATGGCCCTGCGGTACGAGGGCTGGCAGATCCGCAGCGCGGGCGACGGGCTCGGTGCCGTCCGGACGGCGCGGGAGTTCCGGCCGGACGCGGTGGTGCTGGACATGATGCTGCCCGACATGGACGGGCTGAGCGCCCTGGGGCGGCTGCGCCGCGATCTGCCCGACGTCCCGGTGCTCTTCCTCACCGCCAAGGACGCGGTGGAGGACCGGATCGCCGGGCTGACCGCGGGCGGCGACGACTACGTCACCAAGCCGTTCAGCCTGGAGGAGGTCGTCGCCCGGCTGCGCGGGCTGATCCGCCGTTCCGGCGCCGCCGACCGCCGTTCCGGCTCCCTGCTGGTCGTCGGCGACCTCACCCTCGACGAGGACAGCCACGAGGTCACCCGGGGCGGGCTCGGCATCCACCTGACCGCCACCGAGTTCGAGCTGCTGCGCTTCCTGATGCGCAATCCGCGGCGGGTGCTGAGCAAGGCGCAGATCCTGGACCGGGTCTGGTCCTACGACTTCGGCGGCCAGGCCAACGTCGTCGAGCTGTACATCTCCTACCTGCGCCGGAAGATCGACGCCGGCCGGGAGCCGATGATCCACACCCGCCGCGGCGCCGGTTACCTGATCAAGCCCGCCACGCCCTGACCACGCGGCGGCCCGGCGCGGCGGGAACGAGGCTCCGTACCGCCGCCCCGCCCCGGTCGCCCGCCTGCCTCGGCAACCGTCCACCGGTCACCCCCCCACTTCACCCCCCCCACTTCACCCCCCCCACTTCACCCCCCCACTTCACCCCCCGCCTCCACGCCCCTCCGCCACCCGCGCCGGGAAGCCCCCGGTCGCCACCGGGCCCCACCGCTCCGGCGTGATCCTCAGCAGCGACTTGCCCTGCTCGGCCATGGCCCGCCGGTACTCGTCCCAGTCGGGGTGCTCGCCGGCGATGACGCGGTAGTACTCGACGAGGGGTTCCACGGAGTCGGGCGGGTCGACGACCTCGGCCGTGCCGTCGACCTGGACCCAGGGGCCGTCCCAGTCGTCGCTGAGCACGATGAGGGCGACCCGGGGGTCCCGCCGGGCGTTGCGGGTCTTGGCCCGTTCGGGGTAGGTGGAGACCACGATCCGCCCGGAGCCGTCGACCCCGCAGGCCACCGGCGATCCCTGGGGGCCGCCGCCGGCCCGGCGGGTCAGGAGCACCGCTCGGTGCCGGGGGCGGACGAAGTCGAGCAACTCCTCGCGGGAGACAGGGGTGTTGGTCGCGATCTTGGGTGCCATGAGGTCACTCTAGGGCGATTCGTCCGGCCGGTCGCGGTCAGGCCGCCCCGCGGGTGACGCCCCGGTCCCGGCCGCCAGCGCCTCCGCCAGGTCACCGTGGACCGGCACGTCGCGCCGCAGGCCGGACAGTTCCAGCACCCGGTTCGGCACGCTCCCCGGGACCGCCACGACCCGCAGCAGGGCCCGGCCGCGCAGCCGGCGGCGCACGTCGTCGAGGAGGCGGACGCCCTGGGAGTCCATGAAACGGGTGCCGGTGAGGTCGAGTACGAGCAGGCGCAGCGGGCCGGAGCCGGTCTCCGCGGCGGCCAGAACCAGCGGCAGCAGCCCCGCGGCGTTGCAGAAGTCGATCTCGCGGGGGAGGGCGAGCACGGCGCACCCGGGCGGTTCCGAGGGCCCGTACGGTCGGGAGAGCGGGGTCACGGCATCACCTGGCAGACGTGCGTCCGGCTTCCGGCGAGGCCGCTTCCTGACCCGGCCGCCATTGCATCACGGCGGGCACCGGGCACGGAAGTGCGGCGGCGCCGGACGGTCGGCCGGGCGTCACCGCTGCGCAACCGAGCAGCTAAAGTGCTCTCCGTCCTGTGCTCGCAGTCGGGAATGTGCTGCGGAGCTCTCCTGCGCACGGCCTCCGGGCCGGGCATGCCGAAGAGGTTCGTGGTGACTGCATCCGAATTTACTGATTTGCCACGTTTTCCGGTGGGTTTCGAGCTTGCCGAAGCCCTGACGACCGCGGCCCGGAGCCTGCACGAGACGGGCTCGGCGGACGACACCCTGCGCACCGCGGTCGAACTGGCCGTGCACCTCGTGCCCGGCGCCGAGCACGCGGGCATCTGCGAGATCGAACGGGGCAGCCGCCGTACCCTCGCCTGGACCGACGAGGTCGTGCGCTTCGCCGAGGCCCGGCAGGGCAGCGGTGAACCGCACCCGGACTGGGAGCACCTGTGGTCCACGCCCGTGGTGCGGATAGAGGACAGCGACGCCGACGGCGGCGCCAACACCCTCTCCGGTCTCGGCCTGCGCTCGGCGCTCTCGCTGCGGCTGCGCGCCGACCGGCGCCGGCTGACCGTGCTGACCGCGTACGCGGGCAGACCCCGCGCCTTCGACGAGGACGGCGAGCGCATCGGCCGGCTCCTCACCGCGCACGTCAGCCTGGCCCTGGACTCGGCGACCGTGCGCGACCAGCTCACCGAGGCCATGCGCACCCGGGACCTGATCGGCCAGGCCACCGGCATCCTCATGGAGCGTCTGGACATCGACGCGGCCGGCGCCTTCGAGAGCCTGGTGCGGGCCTCGCAGCGGGAGAACGTGAAGCTGCGCGATCTCGCCCGGCGCGTCGTCGACGCCAACAACACCAACAGCGCCAACAACCCCAACAACACCGCGGGCGGACGAAGCGTCAACGACCGCTGACGGGATATCCGTACCGGCATGACCTCGGACTCTCTCGACACGCTCGACCGGCGATGGCGCGCAGCCGGGGCCTCGACACCCTGCTGCGCGATCCGACCGACCGCGCGGTGGCGGAGGTGCCCGGCGCGGCCTCCCGCTCGATCACGGTACGCCGCGCCGGGCGCCCGATGACCCCGGCCGGCGGCTCCTGGCTCCCCGGCGGCCTGGACCTGGACGCCAGGCGGCCCGGTCCTTCGCGGAGTGGGCCGCCCACGCGGTGAACGAGGCGGTAGGCATCGAGCGCCGGCGTGGCTGCGCCGGTCCTCCCGTGACCGTGACCGGGACCGTGACCGTGACCGGGCCCGGGACCGGACCGGGCCCGCGACGTCAAGCCGCGCGCTCTCTGCGCCGAGCTGGTGGCGCGGACGGCCCGGGACGGTTCACCCCCCGGCCGGCGGCGACGGGACCGGCAGCGACTCCCCCTGGACGGCCTGCACGTCCAGTTCGACGCGGAGCGTGGTGCCGACGGCGGCGATACCGGCCTGGAGGACCTGGTGGTGGTTCATGGCGAACTCCTCGCGCCGCAGTCGCGTGGTGGCGCGGAAGGCGGCCCGGGTGCCGCCCCACGGGTCGGCGCCGGTGCCGAGGTAGGCGAGGTCCAGGTCGACCGGGCGGACCACGCCGCGCAGCCGCAGGTCGCCGTGGACGGTCCAGCGGTCCGGGCCGGCCTCGGTCACTCCGGTGGAGCGGTAGGCGATCTCCGGGAAGCGCTCGGCGTCCAGGAAGTCGGCGGAGCGCAGGTGGGTGTCGCGGGCGCCGTGGCCGGTGTCGATGGAGGCCGCCCGGATCACCGCCTCGACGCGGGACTTGGTGACGTCGTCCGGGGCGATCTCGACCGTCCCGGAGAAGTCGGTGAACCGGCCGCGCACGCTGGAGATGCCGAGGTGCTGGGCGATGGCGGCGACGCTGGAGTGCGCCGGGTCGATGGTCCAGGGGCCGGGCGGCGGCAGTTCGGTGCCGCCCTGCCGGGCGAGCGTCACGGTGCCGGCGTCGGCCCGGCCGCTCGCGGTCACGAGGGCGCCGGCCGCGGCGGGCGCGTAGCCGACGGCGGTGACGACGACGGTGTAGGCGCCCGGTTCCAGCTCGGTGGCATCCCGCACGGCGCCCTCGGCGTCCGCCTCGGCGCGCACCACCTGGCGGCCCGCGCCGTCGGTCAGCGTGACGACCGCGTGCGACACGGCCCATCCGTCCCGCGTGCGGATTCTCGCGGTCAGTCCCATCCGGTTTCTCTCTCCTGCCGAAGGTGGGCGAACAGGGGTCGACGAAGGCCCGCGGGCCCGGCGGGCCGTACGGACCCGGCGGGCCCGGGGCCCGGTGGTGAGGAGTCCGGCCCGCGGCGGCGGCGCGCGCCCCTGTCCCGCCGCGCGCGGGCCGCCACGGGCCGGGGCCCGGCTACTCGCCCGGGTGGGCGAGCGTGATGTCGTGGCCGTCGACGCCGGGGCCCTCGACCGTCAGGGCGGTCGCCACGGGCGGGTAGCCGGTCGCCACGACGGTGTACTCGCCGGCGTCCAGGTCGGTGAAGGCGTACGCCCCGTCCGGGCCGGTGCCGGCCGAGCCGGCCACGTTGCCCGCCGCGTCGATGAGCGTGACGCGGGCGTCGGCGAGCGGGCCGTGCGGGGCCCGGATCACGCCCTGGAGCCGGGCGCCGGGCCAAAGGCCGACCTCGACCCGGGCGACGCCGGTGCCGCCGACCTCGACGGGCAGGGCGCGCGGCCGGAACCCGGGGGCGTTGACCGCGACGGTCACCGTGCCCGGGACCAGTTCGGTGAGGGAGAACTCGCCGTCCTCGCCGGTGGTGACGGTGGCCAGGAGGTCACCGCGGACATCGGTCACGATCACCATCGCGCCGGCGACCGGCTGCCCGCTCTCCTCGGCCCGCACCAGTCCGCCGAGGCCGCTGGTGCCGCTGAGCAGGATGTCGTAGGCGACCGGCTCGTCGTGGACGACGACCGTGGACGCCTGCGGCTGGTAGCCGTCGGCGGCGGCGATCAGGACGTACGAGCCCGCGTGCGGCGCGTCGACCGTGTAGGTGCCGTCGGCCTGGGCGACCGACCGGCCGAGCTGGCGTCCCGACAGGGAGATCAGCGTGACGGCGGCGTGCGGGACGGCGGCGGACTCGTGGCCGCGGACGGTGCCGCGGACCGGGATTCCGGCGGGGCCGGGCTCCCTCTCACCGTCGGCCGTGGCGACCGCCGCGGGGCGCGGGGCCGCGGAGGTCCCGGCGGCGGTCCCGGCGGTGCCGGCCGGCGCGACGGCCGGCACCGCGGCCGGGACGGTCCCGGCGACACGGGCCGCCTCGGCCGGGGCGGGGGCCGCCGGGGAGGCGGTCTCGGCGGAGGCGTGGGCGGCCTGGGCCAGGGCGCCCGAGGTGCGCAGCGGGACCTCCTTGATGAGGAGCGTCACCAGGAAGCCGAGGAAGGCGATCGGCGCGACGTAGAGGAAGATGTCGGCGATGCCGTGGCCGTAGGCGCTCTCCAGCCAGGTGCGGATGGGCGCGGGGAGCAGGTCCATGTCGGGGATGCGTCCGCTGCCCATGGCCTGCCCGGCCGCCATCTGCTCCTCGGGCCGGAGCTGCCCGATCGTCTCGGTGGCGTGGTGGGTGATGCGGCTGGACATCACGGAGCCGAGCACCGAGACGCCGACCGCGCCGCCCAGCGAGCGGAAGAAGGTCACGACGGAGGAGGCCGCGCCCAGGTCACCGGGGGCCACCTGGTTCTGCGTGCACAGCACCAGGTTCTGCATCATCATGCCGACGCCGAGGCCCATGAGGGCCATGAAGACGCCGATGTGCCAGTACGCGGTGTCGTACCGCATGGTGCTCAGCATGCCCAGGCCGGCCGTCAGGAGCAGGCCGCCGGCGAGCAGCCACCCCTTCCACCTGCCGGTCTTGGTGATGATCAGGCCGGAGACGGTGGACGAGACGAACAGGCCGCCGATCATCGGGATGGTCATGACGCCGGACATGGTCGGCGACTTGCCCCGGGCGAGCTGGAAGTACTGGCTGAAGTAGACGGTGCCCGCGAACATGGCGATGCCGACGAAGAGCGAGGCCAGCGACGCCAGGGTGATGGTCCGGTTCCGGAACAGCCGCAGCGGGATGATCGGCTCGGCGGCCCGGCTCTCGACGAGGAGGAAGACCAGGGTGAGCGCGATCGCGCCGCCGACCATGGTGTACGTCTGCCAGGAGAGCCAGGTGTACTTGTCGTCGGCGAAGGTGACCCAGATCAGCAGGAGGCTGACGGCGGCGGTGACGAAGAAGGCGCCGGCCCAGTCGACCTTGACCTGGCGCTTGGCCACCGGGAGGTTCAGCGTCTTCTGGAGGACGAAGAGGGCGATCAGCGCGAAGGGCACGCCGACGTAGAGGCACCAGCGCCAGCCGAGCCAGGGGGTGTCGGTGATGACGCCGCCGAGCAGCGGGCCGCCGACGGTGGCGACGGCGAAGGTGGCGCCGAGGTAGCCGGAGTAACGGCCGCGCTCCCGCGGGGCGATCATCGCGGCCATGATGATCTGCGCCAGGGCGGAGAGGCCGCCGGCACCGAGTCCCTGGATCACGCGGGCGGTGATCAGCATGGAGGGGCTGTGCGCGAGGCCGGCGACGACGGAGCCGACGACGAAGACGCACAGGGCTATCTGGACCAGGGCCTTCTTGCTGACCAGGTCCGCGAGCTTGCCCCACAGGGGGGTGGAGGCGGTCATCGCCAGGAGTGAGGCGGTGACGACCCAGGTGTAGGCGCTCTGCCCGCCGCCGAGGTCGGTGACGATCTGGGGCAGGGCGTTGGTGACGATGGTGGAGGACAGGATGGCGGCGAACATGCCGAGCAGCAGCCCGGACAGCGCCTCCATGATCTGCCGGTGCGTCATCGGAGCGCTGTCGGAGGTGCCTCCCCCGTGCTTGGCATGAGCCCGCACACCGGTTGGTGTGGTCGTTGCCATGGACTTCCTTCGCTTATGTGGTGATCGCGGGTGTACGGGTGGACGGTGCGGCCCCGGACCGTGCGGGAGGCCGGGCCGGCGGGACCCGGCAGTCGTCGAAACTGGCCCTGAGCCGCGCCATGAGCCGGGTGAGCTGGACGACGTCGGCGTCGGGCCAGTCGCTCAGGCGGTCGGCGAGCATCCGGGCGGTCCGCTCGGACATCTCGTCCAGCAGGTCCTCGCCCCGGGGCGTCAGGCGCAGGATGCGCGAGCGCTTGTCGGCGGGGTCCGGGGACCGCTCGATCCAGCCCCGTTCGGCGACGTGGGCGACGTGGCGGCTGGTCACCGACATGTCGACGGCCAGCAGCTCGGAGAGCTTGCTGATGCGCATGTCGCCGTGGCGGCCGAGGAGCGTCAGCACGGCGGCGGAGCCACCGGGGCAGTCGGCCGGCAGCAGCCGGCCCAGCTCCCGTTTCACGGCGCCGAAGGCGCTGAACTGCCGGATCAGCTCCTCGTACTGAGCCTGCTCGGCCATCGCCCCTCCAGTTCGTTGCTTAGGGCAACGATAGGTCTTGATGGTTGCTACAGGCACATAAAAAGCCCGACGGAGGCATAAAAACTTGGCAAAGGCAAGTATTGCGAACGTAAATGCCCAGGTGGCGGGGGATGCGCGGTCCTGGGCGGTGTGCGGAGCCCCCCGCTTGGGTGTGTCCCGCGGATTCGCTAGTGTCTCGCCCCATGGCTAACAACCAGGGCCCCCAGGGCAATTACGATCCCGCTGGCAGCACCCAGATGTTCCGCGCGTTCGTCGACGAGGGCGCCCCCCAGTCCCAGCAGGCGGCGGACCCCGTCGCCTCCGCCGGACCCCGTGTCGGTCTGATCGTCGGCGTCGTGGCCGCCGTGGTGATCGTCGCGGCCGTGGCCTGGCTGGCGCTCGCGTAGGAACGGAGCCGCTCGGGCGGCACATCACGACCGCCACGGTGCCCAGGGGGCGCCGCGGCGGTCGCAACCGTCTCCGGGGGCCGGTCCCACTGCGGGGCCGGCCCGTCGGCGGCTCAGTCGGAGATCAGCCCGTCACGGAGCTGGGCCAGTGTGCGGGTCAGCAGCCGGGAGACGTGCATCTGGGAGATGCCGACCTCCTCGCCGATCTGCGACTGGGTCATGTTGGCGAAGAAGCGGAGCATGATGATCCGCCGCTCCCGGGGCGGCAGCTTGGCCAGCAGCGGCTTGAGGGACTCGCGGTACTCGACGCCCTCCAGCGCCGTGTCCTCGTACCCCAGCCGGTCGGCCAGCGAGCCCTCGCCGCCGTCGTCCTCCGGCGCCGGGGAGTCCAGCGAGGAGGCCGTGTAAGCGTTGCCCACCGCGAGGCCGTCGACGACGTCCTCCTCGGACACGCCCAGCACGGCGGCGAGTTCGGCGACGGTCGGGGAGCGGTCCAGCTTCTGCGACAGCTCGTCGCTGGCCTTGGTGAGGGCCAGACGCAGCTCCTGGAGCCGCCGCGGGACGCGCACGGACCACGAGGTGTCCCGGAAGAACCGCTTGATCTCGCCGACCACGGTCGGCATGGCGAAGGTCGGGAACTCCACCCCCCGCTCGCAGTCGAAGCGGTCGATCGCCTTGATCAGGCCGATGGTGCCGACCTGGACGATGTCCTCCATCGGCTCGTTGCGCGAGCGGAAGCGGGCGGCGGCGTACCGCACCAGCGGGAGGTTGAGTTCGATCAGGGTGTCCCGGACGTAGGCACGTTCGGGGCTGTCCTCGTCGAGCGCGGCGAGCCGCAGGAAAAGGGAGCGGGACAGGGTGCGGGTGTCGATGGCCTCCGTTGCCGGGAGGGTCTGGGCCGGCACGGCTTCGAGCGTCGGGACGTCATCGATGGGGCCGAGCGCCTGGGGCGCGTCGGGCGCGGTCTCGCTCTCCGCGAGCGCGAGCACCTTCGAGCTGCCCTGATCTGCGGACATGCCACCCCCTTTGGGTCGCGGGACGGTCGCGGCCACGTTCCTCTGACGGAAACGCAGCCCTCACCTGAATACCGGAGCCGAGGCTCCGGCAAACGCGCTTCCGGCAGAATGTCACATGTCGGCAACGCGCTGTAGTGACATGTCGACATCCGAGACGGCGATCAGCCCTGGAGAAACCGGGCCTGACGGGGTTTCGGGCCGCTGACGTCGGCAAAGACCGGGAGGAGCGATTCGCCCCTCCCGGTGATGGTTCGTTCGTTTGTACGGTAACGCCCTGGGGGCGCTACGCGTCGATGCGGTTGGCCGACCGGAGCCGCTGGAAACTGCGTGCCAGCAGCCGCGACACGTGCATCTGGGAGACGCCGAGTTCGGCGCTGATCTGGGACTGCGTCAGGTTGCTGTAGTAGCGCAGCAGGAGGATGCGCTGCTCGCGCTCCGGCAGTTGGACGAGGAGGTGGCGGACGAGGTCGCGGTGCTCGACCCCGTCCAGCGCCGGGTCCTCGTAGCCGAGCCGGTCGAGGAGTCCGGGCAGTCCGTCGCCCTCCTGGGCCGCCTCCAGGGAGGTGGCGTGGTACGACCGTCCCGCCTCGATGCAGGACAGCACCTCCTCCTCGCTGATGCGCAGCCGCCCGGCGATCTCGGCGGTGGTCGGGGAGCGCCCGAAGGCCGTCGTCAGGTCCTCCGTCGCGCTGTTGACCTGCACCCACAGCTCGTGCAGCCGGCGCGGCACGTGCACCGTGCGGACGTTGTCCCGGAAGTAGCGCTTGATCTCGCCGACCACGGTCGGCATGGCGAAGGTCGGGAACTGCACGCCCCGGTCCGGGTCGAAGCGGTCGATCGCGTTGATGAGACCGATCGTGCCGACCTGGACCACGTCCTCCATCGGCTCGTTGCGGGAGCGGAAGCGGGCGGCGGCGTAGCGCACCAGCGGGAGGTTCGCCTCGATGAGCGCCGTGCGCACGCGGTCGTGCTCCGGCGTGCCCGGCTGGAGCCCCTTGAGTTCGCCGAACAGGACCTGGGTCAGGGCCCGGGTGTCGGCACCCCTGCTGCGCTGCGGCGCCGCCGGGGCGGGCGCGGCTGCCTGGGGCGGCGGTGCTTGAGGCGCAGTACTGGCCGGCACGGTCAACTCCACCTCATCATCGTCAACTCATCCGTCAAAAGCGGTCATAGCATCACAACACATGTGCACTGTGTGCAAGCACCGCAAAACGTCGTGTTGAGGGTTCAAGTGGATCAAACTCGGACTAATCCGGCAGAGGATGTGGAAGGGCCCCGCACCGCGAGGGGTACGGGGCCCGGGGCGCGCGCGTCAGAACGTGTAGTCGGCGATCACCCAGGTGGCGAACTCCCGCCACAGCGCGACGCCGGCCTGGTGGGCCGGGTGGTCCAGGTAGCGGCGGAGCGCGTCGGCGTCCTCCACGGCGGAGTTGATGGCGAAGTCGTAGGCGATGGGGCGGTCGCTGATGTTCCAGGCGCACTCCCAGAACCGGAGCTCCTCGATCCGGTCGCCGAGCCCGCGGAACGCCTCGACGCCCGCCACGACGCGCGGATCGTCACGGGTGACGCCCTCGTTCAGCTTGAAGAGCACCAGGTGGCGGATCATCACTTTCCTCCGTTGGCGGCCCAGGTCATGAAGTCGCCGACGGCGCCGGCGGCGTCGGAGATGCCCTGGAAGCCGATCTGGACGTAGTCCGCGGCCTTGGCCGGGTCCGTGATGATCACATACAGCACGAAGACCACGAGCGCATAGACGGCGATCTTCTTCGCGTTCACCGCCACCGCGGCCTCCCCTGTCCACCGACGCACGTCCGCCGCACATGATCGCACGAAGGGCCCGGTCTTTCGACGGCCGGTTCGAGAGAGATGTCCAGGGGTGAACGCCGGGGCGGCGGCGGGAGCCGGGACGCACGAAGGGCCCCGTCGTGTGACGGGGCCCTTCCGAAGCGGTAGCGGTGGGATTTGAACCCACGGTGACTTGCGCCACACTCGCTTTCGAGGCGAGCTCCTTCGGCCGCTCGGACACGCTACCGAGGGAGACTTTACAGCACCGGGTGGCGTGGTCAGAAATCGATTCCCGGGGCCCCTTCCGACGGACGGTCAGCGGTCCCGGAAGAAGTCCGTGAGCAGCCCGGCACACTCCTCGGCGAGCACTCCCTCGATCACCTCGGGGCGGTGGTTGAGCCGCCGGTCGCGCACCACGTCCCACAGGGAACCGGCGGCGCCGGCCTTGTCGTCGCGGGCGCCGTAGACGACGCGGTCCACGCGGGACTGCACCAGCGCGCCCGCGCACATCGTGCACGGTTCCAGGGTGACCACGAGGGTGCAGCCGGCCAGCCGCCAGCGGCCGAGCGCCCCGGCGGCCCGCCGCAGCGCCAGCACCTCCGCGTGGGCGGTGGGGTCGCCGGTCGCCTCGCGCTCGTTGTGCCCGCGCGCGAGCACGGTCCTCCCGTCCGGGGCGAGGACGACCGCCCCGACCGGGACGTCGCCGCCCCGGGCGGCGAGGGCGGCCTCGTCCAGGGCGAGGCGTATCGCGCCCCGCCACGGGTCCCGTACGGGGTCCGGGAGCGCCCCGGCGCCGCCGGGTATACGGCCGCCCGGCGGCCGTCCCCCGGGAACCTCGGGTCCCTCGGGGGCGGGCACGCCGTCGGGGCCGGCGGACGCGGTCAGCGGACGGTCTCCAGCACCTCGGAGGCGCCGAGCACCTCGGCGATCTCGCCGACGGCGTCCCCGGACATCGAGCGCAGTTCCCTCTCGCTCACGCCGAGGTCGTCGAGGATGCCGGCGTCGCCGACCGGGCCGTGCGGCACGCCGCCGGCGGCACCGGGTTCGCCGGCGTCGGCGTCCTCCTCGTCCTCGTCGTCGGGTTCGCCGTCCTCCGTACCGTCGAGGTCGAGGTCGTCGAGGTCGTCGTCGTCGGGATCGCGGCCGAGCAGTTCGTCGGTGAGCAGGATCTCGCCGTAACTGCTGCGGGCCGCGGCGGCGGCGTCGGAGACGTAGATGCGCGGGTCCTCCTCACCGTCCACGCGGACGACTCCGAACCACGCGTCCTCCTGCTCGATCAGTACGAGCACCGTGTCCTCGTCGGGGGAGGCTTCCCGGGCGAGGTCGGCCAGATCCGACAGGGTTTCCACATCGTCGAGCTCCGTGTCGCTCGCTTCCCACCCGTCTTCGGTGCGCGCGAGCAGTGCGGCGAAGTACACCGTGACTCTCCCACTGGTCATAGGCGTGCCGGTTGGGGGTCCCCCCGGCGGAGGCTGCGGGCGGGGGAGCGGTGCTCCGAGCCCCACCCACTCGGAATCGTGGCAGAAACATGGCCCTCAGGGGATGCCTTCGGCACCCTGTGTCCGGCTGTTTCGGCCGCGGTTCCCGGAGCGTTCGCACTGGCCGGCGCCGGACGTGCCCCCGTCGCCGCCACGTGCGGGATCGTACGCGGGTTTCGGCCGCCCGCGCGCGCCGCCCTGCCCGAGCCCCCGGCGCGGCGCCCGATCGCCCCCGTACGGCCCCGCCCGTCCGGCGGGTCACCAGCGGAAGGTGCGCATCCGCAGGGCGTGCCGCAGCCGGGCGGCCTTGGCGCGGCGCGGCTGGACCCGGTCCCTCAACTCCCGCGCCTCGGCCAGCTCGCGCAGGAACCGGTCCCGCCGCCGGCGGCGCTCCGCCTCGGCGTCCGGCGCGGGCTCCGTGCGGCCCGGTGGCAGCGGCCCCGCGTCCGGGCCCGGCCGCGCGCGGCCGTCGGGCGGCGTCGGGGGCGCGGGCGCCGGCGCGCGCCGGGCGGGAGGCTCCGGGCCCGCCGCCGTCCCGGGCTCCGCCCCGGCCCGCGCGACCCCGGGCTCCGTCCTGGCCCCAGCCGTGGCGGACTCCGTCCCTGCCGCCGTACGGGCTTTCGCCCCTGCCGCCGTAGCGGGCTCCGTCCCCGTCGCCGTAGCGGGCTCCGTCCCCGCCGCCGTACCGGCCTCCGCCCCAGCCGCCGTGCCGGCCTTCGCCCTCGGCGTGGCGCGCGGGGGCGGTGTGTCGTGGAAGTCCCGGTCAGGCACAGTCTCACCACCCCGCGTCGGTCCCTGCCACCTTCCCCCGGCCGGCCCGTTTGACGCCTGCGGGCCGGGTCGGGCACGTGCCGGTGGCTTGTCCCGCCCTGCGGGGAGGGGGGCCCTCCGTCCCCGGTTACTGTGGTGGACATGCGTCTCCACGTCGTCGACCACCCCCTGGTCGCCCACAAGCTCACCACGTTGCGCGACCGCCGCACCGACTCCGCGACCTTCCGCCGCCTCGCCGACGAGCTGGTCACCCTGCTCGCCTACGAGGCCACGCGTGACGTGCGCACCGAACAGGTCGACATCCAGACGCCGGTCGAGCGGACCACCGGCGTCAAGCTCTCCCACCCGCGTCCGCTGGTGGTCCCCATCCTGCGGGCCGGGCTCGGCATGCTGGACGGCATGGTCCGGCTGCTGCCGACCGCCGAGGTGGGCTTCCTCGGCATGATCCGCAACGAGGAGACGCTGGAGGCGTCCACCTACGCCACGCGGATGCCGGAGGACCTGTCCGGACGTCAGGTGTACGTCCTGGACCCGATGCTGGCGACCGGCGGCACCCTGGTGGCGTCGATCCGGGAGCTGATCAAGCGCGGCGCCGACGACGTGACCGCCGTGGTGCTGCTGGCCGCGCCCGAGGGCGTCGAGGTGATGGAGCGCGAGCTGGCCGGCACCCCGGTGACCGTGGTGACCGCCTCGGTCGACGAACGCCTCAACGAGCAGGGCTACATCGTGCCGGGCCTCGGCGACGCCGGCGACCGGATGTACGGCGCGGCGGAGTAACCGCCGCTCAGCACCCCTTCTTGACCGGCGTGGGCGTCGGACGCGGCGCGGTCAGCTCGGCGAGCGCCGCGTCGGCGTCCGCCGGGCGGGCCAGGCCCTTGAACCCGTTGCCGATGATCAGGTCGACGGTGGCGTCCTCGCGCTTCGCGTCCGTGCGGGCCTCGGCGCCGGGGAGCTGGGTGCCCAGGACGGGCAGCGCGGCCTTGTCCGCGGCGGCGGGACCGAGCAGGACGCCCGCGCCGTCCAGCTTCTTGTCGAACTCCTCGGGCGCGTTGGTCACCTCGCCGATGCGGAAGCCGCGCTTCTTCAGCTCGTCGGCGGTCTGCTGGGCGAGGCCGCTGCGCGTCGTCGCGTTGTACACGTTGACGGTGATCTGGCCCGGCTTCGGCACGGCCACGGCGGGCGACGGGCTCGCGGACGGGGACGGGCCGGCCGCGCGGGCCGGCCGGCAGTCCGCGGCACTGGCGGCCGACGCCTGGTCGCCGCCGGTGAAGACGTCGATGAGCTGCAGCGTGCCCCAGCCGAGGAGGCCGAGGGCGGTGGCGCAGGCGACGCTCAGGAAGGCGAGCCTGCCCCGGCGTCGGGCCGGTCGCATCCGGGGGTACTTGCCCCCGGTGATCCGGTACTTGCCGCCCATGCCGGGGGGAGTCAGCATGCTCATGGACGCAGCGTAGTGCGCCGCGACGGTGATGCCTACTAGATGATCATTCGACGTTCCCCGGATGCCGTCAATCCAACCCGAAAGGGCCAAACCGGCGGCCCCGGTCAGTCGAGTTCGAGGACCCGGGCGTGCAGCACCTGACGCTGTTGCAGCGCGGCGCGCACCGCGCGGTGGAGGCCGTCCTCCAGGTACAGGTCGCCCTGCCACTTGACGACGTGGGCGAAGAGGTCGCCGTAGAAGGTGGAGTCCTCGGCGAGCAGGGTCTCCAGGTCGAGCTGGCCCTTGGTCGTCACGAGCTGATCGAGGCGGATCGGCCGCGGCGCGACGTCCGCCCACTGCCGGGTGCTCTCCCGGCCGTGGTCGGGGTACGGCCGGCCGTTTCCGATGCGCTTGAAGATCACACGGAAAGCCTACCGGCCAAGGCGTTGCGGGCGCAGCCATGGAGGCGGAGTACGAACCCGTAAGAGGCGTGCAAAGCAGGGCAGAGCGGGAGCGGGGGCGCGGGACGAGCGCCCGCCCGCCCACTCCGCCGCCCTCGTACGCCCCCCGGCGGAGCCCCTGCCGGGCTTCCGGGCAGGGGCTCCGGAGCGCCCACCGGGTCTCCGGTGGAGCCCCCACCGGGTCTCCGGTGGAGCCCCGCCCGGCCGGCCGTCCGTCACACCTCGTGCGGCACGTCGCGGACGCGGGAGCGCAGCCGCAGGGAGGTGACGATCTCGACCGCGCCGACGACCACCAGCCACCAGCCGCCGAGCACGGTGAGCACGGCGACCGAGCCGACCGGCGAGTCGATGAGGACGATGCCGGCGATGATGGTGACGATCCCGAGGAAGAGGTGCCAGCCGCGGGCCGGCATCGAGGGGTCGTGGGCGGCGGCCACGGTCTGGGTGATGCCGCGGAACAGCCAGCCGATGCCGATCCACAGCCCGAGCAGCAGGATGGACTGGAGCGGGCCCCGGAAGCAGAACAGGCCCAGCAGGATCGAGACGGCGCCGCTGATGAAGGCGAGGACGCGCAGCGAGGTCCTGCGGTGCGTGCCGAAGGCGGCGGCGAGTTGCAGGACGCCGCTGATGACGAGGTAGAGCCCGAAGAGCACGCCGGCGGCGCGCAGTGTCGCGCTCGGCCAGGCCAGCACCAGCACGCCGAGGACCAGGGAGGCGATGCCGGTGAACAGCACCGTCTGCCAGGCGGCGCGGGAGAGCAGGTGCAGGGGCCCTTCGAAGGGCGGCTCCGGCTCGTGGGCCGTGCCGCGCGGCGCGGACGAGGAGGGGGCGTGCGCGCCGGGGCGGGCGTGCACGCCCCGGTCGTCGTCCTGCGGGTTCCCGGGGAAACTGCTGGGGGGTTCGGTCATGGTCCCAGCTCAGGGCACCCGGCCGGGTGCCGCCACCCGGACCGGTCCGGCGGGCTGACGGAGGGTCGCCGGAGACGGTGGGTTTGGGGCTGGGGCTGGGGCTAGGGCTGGGACGGTGGCGGGGGCGGTCGTCCCGAGGGGGACGTCCGGCGGGCGTGGACTCCTGCCCGCCCGCGCGCCGGCCGCTGGGTACCCGCCCCCGGTCGCCGCGCCCGGTGCGGGCCCGTGCCCCCGTCACCCCGCGTCCATCCGGGGAGGTTTCGGGGGGCGGGCCGCCTTGGCGGCCTTGGCGGCGGCCTTCAGCTCCTGCTTGTGCGCCCGCACCTTGGTCAGCGACTCGGGCCCGGTGATGTCGGCGACGGAGCGGAACGAGCCGGGTTCGCCGTACTCCCCGGCGGCCTCGCGCCAGCCCTCCGGCCGGACGCCGAGCTGCTTGCCCAGCAGGGCGAGGAAGATCTGCGCCTTCTGCCGCCCGAAGCCCGGCAGCTCCTGGAGGCGTCTCAGCAGTTCGGGGCCGGTGGCGACGCCCCGCCAGACGGCCTCGGCGTCGCCGTCGTAGGTGTCGGCCAGGTACCGGCACAGCTCCTGGACGCGGCCCGCCATGGAACCGGGGTAGCGGTGCACGGCCGGCTTCGCGGAGAGCAGCGCGGCGAACTCCTCCGGGTCGTACGCGGCGATGTCGTGCGCGTCCAGGTCCTCGGCGTCCATCCGCCGGGTGATGGTCGACGGGCCCTTGAACGCCCACTCCATGGGGACCTGCTGGTCCAGCAGCATGCCGACGAGGGCGGCGAGCGGACTGCGCCCGAGGAGTTCGTCGGCCTCGGGGTCCTGGGCGAGGTGCAGGGTGACGTCCATGCTCCGATGATCGCGCCTGGGCGCTCAGGTCGCGCGCCAGTACCCCAGCGCGTTCACCCGCTGCCGCGGCACGCCCAGCTCGCGGCGGACGTGGGAGGACAGGGCACGGGTGGTCGCCGTGTCGCAGGCGATCCAGACGTACGGCTCGGAGGTGGCGCGCAGCAGCTCCGGCAGCGCCGACTTCACCTCGGCGACCAGGGCGGCGCCGCGGTCCCGGCGCGGGACGGTGCGGACCTCGTGCCGGGCGGGGTCGGTGCGGAAGGGCAGTTCGTCGGTGCCGTCGTCCTCGAACCAGATGGTGGCCGGCGTCTCGCCGAGCGCGTCGAGGAGGGAGTTGAGGGCGGGCAGGGAGGCCGGGTCGGCGACGGCGAAGAGACGGGTGGGCGCCGGGTCGGGGTCGGTGAAGGCGGTGCCCTGGACCGTGGCCTCGATGGTGTCGCCGGGCCGCGCCGACCGGGCCCAGTCGCTCGCGCGCCCCTCGTGCAGGGCGAACTCCAGGCTGAGCGTGCCGGCCTCGGGATCGGGGTCGACCAGGGTGTATCCGCGCTGGTGGGGCCGGTCCGCGCCGGGGAACCAGAGCCGTACCCACATGGTCGGGTGGACGCCGGTCGCGGCCAGCAGCCCGCCGTCCGTCAGCCGCAGCCGCCGAAAACGCGGGGTGACGTCCTCGACGCCGGTCACCGTGAACACGAAGTCCTTCGCCCGCATCAGCCGGAGGACCGCTCCCTCCCAGCCCCGCCCCTGCCCCATCGCCCCGGCCTCCTTCGCGTACGATCCGTAGAAACTTAGGTGAGCCTAACCTAAACGGAAGTGGGGGCACAGGGGTGAGCGCCGAGACCTGCCGCGACGCCTGGGGGAACCCGCACCTGCGTGCGGACGGCCCGGTCGCCCTCGCCCGCGCCCAGGGCCGCGTCACCGCCCGCGACCACGGCTGGCGACTGGAGCTGCGGCGCCACCGCGCCCAGGGCACCTCGGCGTCCTTCCTCGGTCCCGACGCCCTGCCCTGGGACCTCTTCGCCCGCCGCGCCCGCCTCGCCGACACCGCCCGCCGCTGCCACGCCGCGCTGGAGGAACGGGACCCGGAGACCGCCGCCTGGGTACGGGCCTACGTCGACGGGGTGAACGAGGGTCTGGCCGAGGGCGCCGCCCCCGAGTTCGCCCGCGCCGGGCTCGCCCCGGGACGCTGGGAACCGTGGACCCCCTTCGCGGTCCGGCTCGCCGGGCACGTCCTCGACGGGGGCTTCCCCGCCAAGCTCTGGCGCGAGCACGTCCTGGACCGACTGGGGCCGGACGCCCTCGCGTTGTTCGCCGCCGACGGCCCCGGCGGACCGCCCGGAGGCGCCTCGGGACCCCGCGGTCTGCACCGTGTCCGGCTGTCCTGCCCGGAGTTCGACGTGGCCGGCCTCGCCGTGCCGGGCGTGCCCGGTCTCGCCCACTGCGGCCACACCGGCACCGTCGCCTGGGCCGTCACCGGCACCGCCAGGGCCGACTGCCAGGACCTCTACCACGAGCGGCTGCGCCGTACCGGCGCCGGTGTGGAGGCGCTGGGCCCGGACGGCGCCTGGCACCGGGCCGCCCGGCACACCGAGCTGATCCGGGTCGCCGGGGAGGGCACCGTCGAGGCCGAGGTCGTCGAGACCGCCCGGGGGCCGGTGATCGCCGGCGGACCGGAGGGCCTGGACGACGGCACCCCGGCCGCCATCAGCCTGCGCCACCCGGCCCGCGTCACCGCCGACCTGGGCTTCGGCGCCCTGCTGCCGCTGCTGCGGGCCCGCCGGGTCGCCGATGTCGACGGGGCGCTGGACGCCTGGTCCGAGCCGGTCGACCTGGTGCTGGCCGCCGACACCGAGGGCGGCACGCTCTGCCGGACGGTGGGCCGGGTCCCGCTCCGCGCCGACGCCAACCGGCTCCGTCCGGTACCTGCGTGGCAGCCGGGGCACGAGTGGCGGGGCTGGGTACGCCCGGCGGACGGTGACCCCGGCGGGCCGGCCGGCCCCGGGCCCACCGCACCGCCGGACCACGAGGCAGTCCGCCCGGACCCCAGCCCCCTGCTCGACCGCCTCGCCGCCCTCGACGGCCCGAGCCCCGGCGCCGCCGCCCTCCGCGACCGCCTCCTCGCCTGGCACCGCGGTACCCGGGACGGGGGCGGCAGGGGCACGGACGTGGCCGGTGACGGGGGCGGTGCGGACGTGGCCGGTGATGGGGAGGGCAGGGGCACGGACGTGGCTGGTGACGGCGGTGGCACGGATGTGATCGGTGCTGGTGACGGCGCCGGGAGCGGCGACCGGGGTGAGGAGGCCGACGCGGCGGCGTACGCGGCCCTGCGCGCGGCGGTCGTCCGCCGGATCACGGCCGACCCGGCCCTCGCCGCGCTGGCCACCCCGCCCGGCCACCCCGAGGTGTTCCAGCCGTGGCTGGACCTCGCGCCACGCGTCGGCCACGCCCTCGAACGCCTGCTGCGGGCCCCGCACTTGTACGGCGTCGACCGGACCGGCGCGGTCCGCGAGGCCGCCGAGGAGGTGGCCGCCCGGCCGCCCGCCCCGGTACCGGCCACTCCCGTACCGGCCACTCCCGTACCGTCCGCCCCCGTACCGCCCGCCCGTCGTGGCGACCGCCGGGCGGCCCCGCCCCCTCCCGGGCCCCGGTGGCAGGCGCCGCGCCACGCCCCCGCCGTCGCCGACGTCGAGCGGCTCCTCCGCGAGGGCCGCCCCTGACCCGTACGCCCCCCTTCCGGGAGGGAACCCGCCCCTACGGCGACGGAAACACCCCCTCCCCGGCACGGGAACCCGCCCCTACCGCGACGGGAACACGCCCTCCCCGGACGGGAACACACCCCTACCGCGACGAGAACACCCCCTCCCCGAACGAAAACCCGCCCCTCCCGGAGGGAAATGCTCCCCTTCCGGGACGGAAACGCGCAGACGGTGAGCGCCGGGGCCTCCGCGTCCGTACTCAGGGCCAGGCGGCGAGGTCCGGACGACGGAGATGCGACGTGGGGTGTGGTGGTGCGCGCGGTGGAGCCCGGCGGCGAACCGGAGTTCAAGGGCTGGTGCTGCTGGGAACCGTGCTGGTCCTGCTCCTCCTCGGCGGCGCCGGACCGGCCGCCGCCCACGCCGGACTGCGCTCCACCGACCCCGAGGACGGAGCCGTCCTCCCCGACGCCCCCGGCTCCGTCACCGTGACCTTCACGGAGTCCGTCGGCCTGCGCGACGACTCCTTCCGCGTCCTCGGCCCCGACGGCCACCGCCTGAGCATCGGCGAGGCCGGCCGCGCCGACGGCCGCCCCGACACCGCCGGCGTCACGCTGCCGGACCGGCTCGCCGAGGGCACGTACACCGTGGCCTGGCGGGTGGTGTCGGCCGACAGCCACCCCGCCTCCGGCGCCTTCACCTTCTCCGTCGGCGAACCGTCGGTCTCCGCGGCCGAGGTGGACACCGGCCCCGCCGAGGACCCGGTGACCGGCGCCCTCCACAAGAGTGCCCGCTGGTTCGCCTACCTCGCCGTCGCGCTGCTCATCGGCACGGCGGCCTTCGTCGTCCTGTGCCGCCCCCGGGACCCCGCCCCCCTGCGCCGCCTCGCGGTCGCCGGCTGGTGGACCCTGCTGGCCGCCACCGTCGCCCTGCTGGTGCTGCGCGCCCCCTACGAGGCGGGGGAGGGGCCGGCGGCGGCCCTGGACGCCGAGGCGTTCGGGCGGACCCTGACCGGCCGGCCCGGCATGCTCCTGCTGGCCCGCCTGGTGCTCCTCGTCCCGGCGGGGCTCCTGCTGGCCCGCGTCTCGCGCCGCCCCCGGCGTACGCCCTGGGTCACCGGGGCGGGCGCCGCGCTCTCCGTCGCCCTCGCCCTGACCTGGGCCGCCGCCGAGCACGCCTCCGCAGGCAGCCAGGTGCCGCTGGCGATGACCTCTGCCGTCCTGCACCTGCTCGCCACGGCGGTCTGGCTCGGCGGACTCGCCGCCCTGCTCGTCGGGTTGCGCCGGGCCCCGGACGCCGACGCCGTCGCCCGCTTCTCCCGGATCGCCTTCGCCTCGGTCGTCGTCCTGGTGGTCACCGGCGCCTACCAGTCCTGGCGCGGCCTCGGCACCTGGACGGCCCTGAACGGCACGACGTACGGCAAGCTGCTGCTCGCCAAGGTGGCGGCGGTCACGGTGCTGCTGGCCGTCGCCGCGCTCTCCCGGCAGTGGACGGCCGCGCTGGGCGCGGTCACCGAGCCCGGCGCACCGGACGCGCCCCCGCCACTCCGCCGGGGCCCGTCCGTACCGGCCGCCGCGGTGTCGGTCTCGGACGTACGGACGGTGTCGGCGTCAGCGACGGCGGCGGTCTCCGGCGCACGGACCGTGCCGAAGGCGGCTGCCTCCGGCGTAGAGGCTGTCTCAGCGTCGGCGGCGGGCGTACGGACGGTCTCCGCGAAGGTAACCTCCCCGTCCCCGTCCCCGTCCCGCGCGCCGGAGCCGCCCCCCACCGCCCCCGTACCGCCGGAGCCCGCCGTGCCCGCACTCACCACCCGCACGCTCCCCGCGCCCGCCACCCCGGCCGTGGAGCCGCCGGACACCCCCGCCGTGGAGCCACCCGCCCCCTCCCCCGTAAAGCCGCCCGCGGTAAAGCCGCCCGCACCCCCCACCCCGCCCTGGGAGGCGCACCGGCGGGCGCTGCGCCGCTCCGTGCTGATCGAGGCGGTCGTCGCCGCCGTCGTCCTGGTGATCACGACCGTGCTCACCGCCACCATGCCCGGCACCGCGGCCGAGGCGGCCCGGTCCGCGCGGGCCGGAGTGCTCCCCGCCTCCGTGACCACGATCCCGTTCGAGGCCGGCCCCGGCCGGGGCACCGTCCAGATCACCCTGGACCCGGGACGCACCGGCGAGAACTCCGTACAGGCCGTGGTCTACGCCCCCGACGGCAGCCTCACCGCCGTACCCGAGCTGCGCGTCACCTTCACCCTCGCCGACCAGGGCATCGGCCCGATCGAGGCCCGGCTCGTCGACCGGGGCGGCTACTGGAGCGCCAACTCCGTCACCCTCCCCCTGGCCGGGGCGTGGACCATGAAGGCGACGGTCCGGCTGACCGAGGTGGACCAGGTCAGCGAGGAGCGCACCGTCGACATCCTGGCCTGATCCGCAGCGGTACCCCGGCGGGCGGGCCGTTCGCGGCGAAGCGGAAATATGCTCCAAGCCGGTCGCACCGAGCAGGGCGACGCCGACGGGGCCGCGCGGGCGGCCCGCCCACGGATGGAGACACGATGAGCAAGGCCACCGGTCAGGACGCGCACGCTCCCGGGGCGCGGCACCCCGCCGACCGTCACGAGCTGATCCGCGTGCACGGCGCCCGGGAGAACAACCTCAAGGACGTCAGCGTCGAGCTGCCCAAACGCCGGCTGACCGTCTTCACCGGCGTCTCCGGCTCCGGCAAGAGTTCCCTGGTGTTCGACACCATCGCCGCCGAGTCCCAGCGGCTGATCAACGAGACGTACAGCGCCTTCCTCCAGGGCTTCATGCCGGCGCTGGGCCGCCCCGAGGTCGACGTCCTCGACGGGCTGACGACCGCGATCACCGTCGACCAGCAGCGGCTCGGCGCCGACCCGCGCTCCACCGTGGGCACCGCCACCGACGCCAACGCGATGCTGCGCATCCTCTTCAGCCGGCTCGGCGAACCGCACATCGGCTCGCCCAAGGCGTTCTCCTTCAACGTCGCCTCCATCAGCGGCGCCGGCGCGGTCACCGTGGAACGCGGCGGGCGCACCGTGAAGGAGCGCCGCGCCTTCACCGTCACCGGCGGCATGTGCCCGCGCTGCGAGGGCCGCGGCACCGTCAACGACCTCGACCTCGGCCGGCTCTACGACGACTCCCTCTCGCTCGCCGAGGGCGCGCTCACCATCCCCGGCTACAAGCCCGGCGGCTGGAACTACCGGATGTACACCGAGTCCGGCCTCGTCGACCCCGACAAGCCGATCCGCGCGTACACCAAGCGGGAGCTGGACGACTTCCTCTACCGCGAGCCGACCCGGATGAAGATCGCGGGCATCAACATGACCTACGAGGGGCTGGTCACCCGCATCCGGAAGTCGATGCTCGCCAAGGACCGGGAGGCGATGCAGCCGCACATCCGGGAGTTCGTGGACCGGGCGGTCACCTTCACCACCTGCCCCGACTGCGACGGCACCCGCCTCAACGAGGGCGCCCGCTCCTCCACGATCAAGGGCGTCTCCATCGCGGACGCCTGCGCGATGCAGATCAGCGACCTCGCCGAGTGGGTGCGCGGGCTCGACGAGCCGTCGGTGGCGCCGCTGCTCACGGCGGTACGGGACACCCTCGACTCGTTCGTGGAGATCGGCCTCGGCTACCTCTCGCTCGACCGCCCCTCGGGCACGCTCTCCGGCGGCGAGGCGCAGCGCGTCAAGATGATCCGCCACCTCGGTTCCTCGCTCACCGACACCACGTACGTCTTCGACGAGCCGACCATCGGCCTGCACCCGCACGACATCCGGCGGATGAACGGCCTGCTGCTGCGGCTGCGCGACAAGGGCAACACGGTGCTGGTCGTCGAGCACAAGCCGGAGACGATCGCCATCGCCGACCACGTGGTGGACCTCGGCCCCGGGGCCGGTACGGCGGGCGGCACCGTCTGCTTCGAGGGCACCGTCGAGGGGCTGCGCGCCTCGGGCACGCTCACCGGCCGCCACCTCGACGACCGGGCGTCGCTGAAGAAGGAGGTGCGCACGCCCACCGGCGCGCTGAAGATCCGCGGTGCGACGGCGCACAACCTGCGCGACGTGGACGTGGACATCCCGCTCGGGGTGCTGGTCGTGGTCACCGGGGTCGCCGGGTCCGGCAAGAGTTCCCTCGTGCACGGCTCGATCCCGGCCGGGGCGGACGTGGTCTCGGTCGACCAGGGCGCGATCCGCGGCTCACGGCGGAGCAACCCCGCCACCTACACGGGGCTGCTCGACCCGATCCGCAAGGCGTTCGCCAAGGCCAACGGCGTGAAGCCCGCCCTCTTCAGCGCCAACTCCGAGGGCGCCTGCCCGACCTGCAACGGCGCCGGGGTGGTCTACACCGACCTGGCGATCATGGCCGGCGTGGCGACGACCTGCGAGGACTGCGAGGGGAAGCGGTTCCAGGCGTCGGTGCTGGAGTACCACCTCGGCGGCAAGGACATCAGCGAGGTGCTGGCGATGCCGGTCGCCGAGGCCGCCGAGTTCTTCGGGGCGGGCGAGGCGCGGACGCCGGCCGCCCACCGCATCCTGGGCCGCCTCGCCGACGTGGGCCTCGGCTACCTCACCCTCGGCCAGCCGCTCACCACCCTCTCCGGCGGCGAACGCCAGCGGCTCAAGCTCGCCACGCACATGGCCGACAAGGGCGGTGTCTACGTCCTCGACGAGCCGACCGCGGGCCTCCACCTCGCCGACGTCGAGCTGCTGCTCGGGCTCCTGGACCGGCTGGTCGACGCCGGCAAGTCGGTCATCGTCGTGGAGCACCACCAGGCGGTCATGGCCCACGCCGACTGGATCATCGACCTGGGACCGGGCGCGGGGCACGACGGAGGCCGCGTCGTCTTCGAGGGCCCCCCGGCCGCCCTGATCACCGCCCGCACGACCCTGACGGGGGAGCACCTGGCGGAGTACGTGGGGGGCTGAGACCGTCCCTGCCGGGCGATCAGGCGGGGCCTCCGTACAGGGCCCACCTGAGCACGCCGCTCGCCGGGCGGACGGCGCCGGAGTCGGGACCAGGCGGCGATCAGCGGCTCACCATGACGCCCAGCCCCGGCGCCGATGGGCCGCGATCGTGCTCAGGTGAGCCGGCGCCCCGGGGGCGAGGCGGGGGAGCAAGGGGATCACGTGGGTCCACGCGTCGGCGTTCACCAGGCTCCGAACGATGTCCCGCGCCGTCGCCTCCGCCGGCGGGCCGTCGTCGCCCGAGGCTCGGGCCAGGGCCAGACAGGTCCGGGTGACCCGGTCGCCGGCCCGGTGGTCCGTGGACAGGGCCACCGGGGCACCGGACAGGTACGCGGCGGCCGTGTGGAGCGCCCTCCAGCGCTCGTCCGGAGTCGCCACCGCCTCGGCATGGCGCCAGAGGCCCGCGATGTCACCGTCCACGGCGGCGAGCAGCGCGACTTCCGCGCCGGCCTCGTGGCCAGGCCGGAGAGACCGCCGCCACCGGTCCGTCGGGCCCTCGACGACGTGGGCGTCCTCTTCCGCGAGGCAGCCGAGGCGTTCCAGCAGGGTGAGGACGGCCATCGACGGTGCGTGCCAGGGCATGGGCGTCTCGGTCAGGCTCCGTACGGCGCGTCGAAGCGCCTCACGCAGACGCGGGTCCGGTTGCCGCACGTCCGGGAAGGCGAGGAACAGGGCCGCCAGTTCGGGCAGGGTCCGGATCGGAGCCTCCCCGATCCGCAGGACCAAGGCGGCCACGACGCCTTCGGCGATGCGGGCCGCCTGCGCGGGACGGTGGCGGACGAGTCCGGCCGCGACGGCCGTCGACGCCGTCCGCCTCTGCACGGCACGGTCTCCCCTCACCATGGAGATGGCGGTGGGGCCGTCCCCGGCGTGGGCGAGGGCTTGGGCGACGAGGTTCGCCAGCCCCGGGTCCGTGCCGTCGGACACCCGACGCGCCGCGGCATCGGCGTAGCGGGCGCCCGCGTCGCCGTGGCCGCCGAGGGAACAGCCGAGGGAGAGGGCGGCCAGGTGCCGCGCGCGGTCCTGCTCGTCGGGCAGGTCGGCCACGAGCACCTCGGCCGCACCGAACTCACCCACCACACCCAGGGCTTGGCACAGGTCTGCCACCCAGCTCTCCGAAGCGGGGGACGACGCCTGAGGGGCGGCGGGGGAGTGCCGCAGGGCCGATTCCCACAGCTCCCGGCTCCGCAGGAGTCGGCCCGCGCCCAGTTCGCGGTCCGCCTCCCGGAGCAGGCGGAGGTGGGGCTGCTGCTCGGCGTGCGGAACATCGGCGAGGGAGGGCAGGCCCATCGTCGGGCGATGCGTGTCCGGGCGCCGGACCGCCGGTGCGCGCCGGAGACCCGGACGGGAGTCTTCCGCCGGTCCCTCCCGCGCTGTCGGGTGCTGTGCGCCTGCCTCCCCCAGTGGCTCGCGCTTCTTCTCCCGGTCCCGCTTGTACACGGTATTGCTCTTGTCCTTGGCCCTGCGTTTCGCGTTCTGCTTTTTTCTGGCGGCGGCCGAAGCCTCCCGGTCCGCTTGTGATCTGCGCTCCTCGGCCGCCTCGACGACCCACTTCGCCCGTTCCAGCAGGGGGTCCCCGAGGATGCCGATACGCAGGTGCTCGGGCAGGGAATCCATCAGGCTTGTGATGTCGTCGAGAGCGCGCCTCCTGACATCCGCGTCCTCCGTGGCCTGTGCGAGGCGGGCCAGCGTCCCGGCGAGTTCGCGGCGGAGGTGGGCCTCGTCGTCCTCGGGCAGGGCCCCGGCGTCCGTCGGCGCCGGGACGGCATCGGCCATCCTGGCCAGGGCCTTCCACAACAGCTTGCGGGCGGCGCCCTGCCGTCCGGCCGGCAGCCGGGCGAGTGCCGACGCCGAGGAGGCCAGCACGTCGACCGCGCCCAGCCCGTCGGAGGAGTCGAGTTCCGCGCAGACGGCCTCGATACGGTCACCGAGGTGCGGGCCGAGCGAAGGCGCGGCCTGTGCCAGTGCCCCCCAGAGCTCCACCGCGGCCGTCCGGGCACGCATCCCACCGACGCTCAGATCCGCGGCCCGGTCGTACAACACCGCCACGGCGTCCAGGTCCTGGACCGAGCGCAGCATCCCGGCCGCCTCGATGAGCGTGTCCGTCCCGGCTGCCTGGTCCTGGACCACGGCGCGGACCAACGGCCTGGCGGCGGCCGGGCCGTTCAGCGGGAGGAGCGCGCGGGCGGCCTCCAACAGCCGCGTATACGCGCCGGGGTCCTGGTACGCCGGGGGGAATCCCCGGTCGACCCGGTGATGGGCCGTCCACTGGACCGCCTCCCGCACGACCGCGTCCACACCGGCCTGCTCCGCGTACGCCATCTCCACCGCCACGTAGGCCAGTTGGACGGCCCTGTCGATCGCCGTCGGCGCCGAGCGGGCCAGGCCGCGTGCGCGCTCCACCTCGCCCAGCCGGACGAGGAGGGCCGCTGCCCCGTCGGGTACGTCGCGCGACTCCCCGCGCAGCAAGGCCCGCACCGCGGTCAGCGGTACCAGCGACGCCGGCTCCTCGGGGCCGTCCCCCGCACCGATCTCCTCCTCGAAGGCGTCCAGTTGCGCGAGCGCGGCGGCCTGCCCGGCCACACCGGCGAGCCGGCGCAGCCGTGGCAGGTCGAGGACGTACGCGGCCCGTTCCGCCGGGCCGGTCAGCAACCGGAGTTGATGCGCCAAGGCGTACGGGGGCGTCCGCTCGGGCCAGCCCGCCGCCCGCCACTCGCGCGACCAGGCCAACAGCTCTCGGGTATGCCGGGCGACCCCCGCCTCACCCAGGTCCCCGAGAACCGAGTGGACGAGCCGGGGCTCGGCCAGGGCGTAGGTCTGGAACACCGGGTCGTCGAGGACGAGGGATCGCCCCGCCGGGCCCTGTGCCAAGCGGTCGAGCCGGTCCGTGGGGAGCCCGGTCAGCTCCGCCAGGTCCGCCGTACGCAGGCCGCCGCCCGCCACGGCGAGCAGCCCGGCCACCGTCGCGCCCAGAGCGGTGGCGTCCGGGGGCGGCTGCCGGAGCAGCGGCACCCCCGGTACGGGCAGGAGGGTGCGCAGATGCCTGCCCTGGCGCAGCGGATGTCTCTTGGCCAGGTCGTCCGGAAAACGTACGCAGCGCCGGAGCGAGGCGATGACGCGCATGCCGGGCGGCGGAGAGGCGGGCAGAAGTGCGGCGATGCTCCCGCGCGCGGGGCGCCGCCCGGACCGCGCGGCGGTGCCGGAGACCGCCTCCCCGACGGCCCTTGAGCCCGCCGTACCGCTCTCGGAGGCGAGGCCCGACCAGGCGACGTCGTCATCGAGACCGTCGACCACGAGCAGGAGCTTCCGCCCCCGGTCCGTGCTCTTCTTGGCGGCTTTGGTGAAGAGGCGCTTCCATTCCGGGACCCCGCGCGGGACGGGGAATGTCCCGATGTCGGGGAACTCGCCGATCTGGACGGCCATTTCCTTCTCGAAGTCCGCCCGGGTGTCCGTACCGGGTGCCGAGGAGACGAAGAAGGTCAGGATGTCGGCGTCGGGCGGCGGTGACCGCAGGACGTAGTCCGTGAGCAGCAGGGTTTTGCCGACAGGAGCGTCGGCGTGCCAGCACAGATACGCGGGTGCTCCGGGACTCGAGTCCCGCACGAACGCGTTCATGCTCGTACGCTCGCCCTGCCGCCCCCGGACCTCGGCCCTGTGGGTGTCGATAGCCGGCCCGTGCTTCTGGATGAGACGGCGGTCAGGGTTCTTCTTCTCCCGGACCGTGGGTATCTGCCGGTCCCGTACACCCGTCGCCTCCTCCCGGGCTGCGTACAGGGCGGCCGTCCACTCGTCGTCCGTGTACACCGAGCCACCGGCGGCCTGCTGCAACACCCGTACCACGGACCGGAACTCCCGCTCGCGCTCCGGCGACGGGACCGCGTTCCCCCCGTACCAGTTCCGGAGCGTGGAGCGGCCGAGCCCCACATCCCGAGCCACGTCTCCCAGACGCAGCCCCGAGACCTCCCACACCCTCCGCAGCATGGCGACCAGCGTGTCGCGCTCGCGCCTCGGCGAAGCGGTCATCGGCTTTCCTCCTGCTCGTGCCCACACCTTGGAAACTCGGCCGGCTTCGTACGGGTTCAGCCGTCCCCACCTGCGGAAATCGTGTCGCCATAGTCATCGCGACTCGTGGCCGCCCCGTGGTCGCCGCGAATCTGGAGCCATCACCGCAGCAGCCGAATCCGGCTCCTGACAGAAGGATGGCCCGTGTCCGAGATCCCCGAACTGCTCTCTTACGTCGCCGCTCTGAGCGGCTGCGCCGGACTGCTCTACACGGGCATCCTGTTCGTCGTGGCCCTCGTCTCCGTCCTCGCCTCCACCCCGGAACGACGCAAGGACGCCCGGACAACCCTCGGCATCCTCCTGCGCCGCCGCTCACGCTGAGCCCGGAGCGGTCCCGGCCCGACCGGCGCGCCGCACTTGCGAAGTCGACTGTCCCAGACGCCGGGCCGAAGGGTCGTTCAATTCGGAAATACCCAAACGGCTGCGCGTTGCGGGCCCGTTGGGATAGAAATCCTCGCATGTGGTCAGCCACTCGTACCGGTACCGGTTCCTCCAGTTCCACTTCCGTGCGACGGGAAAAATAGGAGTCCGGTGCAGCCGATTCCTTGAGGACCTTCGGTGCCCTCGGTGATCCCCGACGCTCTCCGGTGATTTTCCGAGTACGAGTCTCCGCGCGTGCGATCCCGCGCAGGGAGTACAGGGCCTGCGGAAAGGAAGACGGAGGGCAAGGCCACGAGATGTTGCCGGTGGACGGTGGGAATTCCCCCCCCGCTGGGCACGTTCGAAAGAGCGGTAGTGAGAATTGCGCGACGTTCCCCTCCCACCGTCTGAGCCCCCATCCTCCGCACCCCCGCCCCGTCCGTCCTGGGACCCTCGTCACAAGCCCTGCGTCCCCACCGTCACCCTCGAAGGCGCCTCCGCGCACCACTCCCTGTGTGCGCTCCTCGCACACGCCGACGATCAGGCCGACCTCGACTGCGCGTCTTCCGGCGAGAAGGTCGCCGTCATCGAGTACCTGCTGGCGATCTGCTTCGCTTCCGGTACCTGTCCGTCCTCGGACGGGGAATGGCGGGACTGGATCAGCGGCGAGCGGAGCCTCGCCCCCGCCGCCGACTGGCTGCGACGTCAACCGGACGACGCCTGGGACCTGTTCCACCCCACGGAGCCCCTGGCGCAGAACTCCCTGCTGGCGGAGGACCTCCGGGAGAGCGGTACGGGGACGGCCCAGTTGGTCATCGAACACGCCGGTGACTACAACCAGCACTTCGACCACCACCACCTTGAACGCGACAACCCGCTCCCGGCGGCGGAGGCGTTCCGCGCCACGCTCACGCAGCACGTCTACGCCCCCTACGGACGGGCCCGTATGCCCGGCAAGCGCCTCGGAGCCAAGGTCACCAACCTCGCCGTGGGCCGCCTCGCGGGAAGGGTCCGCGTCGTCGCCACCGGGCGGACGCTCGGCGAGACCCTGCGCCTGAACCTCTACCCGCCCGACGGCCCGCCGGGCGTGCTCAACACCTCCTGGACCATGTCCGGCATCAAGCGCCGCACCTTCAGAGAGACGGCGGCGCCCAGGGTGCCGCAGAGCCCGGCGGATCTCCACAGCGCCCTCGGACGCTCCGTGCTCCTGCGCCCACGGCAGGGACCGCGCGGGCAACTCGTGGTCGACCGGGTCCTGATCGGGGCCGGCGAGATCCTCGGACTCGACCCGGAACGCCACCTTCAGGACGCGGTGTACGGCCAGACGACGAACGGCGTGCGCAAGCCGCTGTGGCCGTCCCCCACCAGGGCGCTCTGGCAGCAGGCCCACGCCCTCTACAGCGCCGTCCGGGACGACGAGACCGGGCTGTACGCACGGCTGCGCTCCCTCACCCGCGCACGGACGGGCCCCGGGGCCCCGTACCAGCTCTGGGCCGTGGGACTGCTGGCCAACAAGGCGCTGCCGATGGCCTGGACGGACGGCGCCTATCCCTACGCCCCCGGGATGGCCGCGCACCTCTACCGGGCCTCCCGCAGGGGCTCCGACATCGCCGAGTACCTCGCGTGGAGCCTGAAGAAGGCGGCCATCGTCGCCGCCGAGACCGCCTTTCCGGCCGTGAGGGCCGCGGACGAGGCCGGTCAGGTCGCCCGGCTCGACGCCCGGTGGTCGTTCTGGCCCGCCGCCGAGGCCCCCTTCCACGAACTGCTGGACGAAGTGATCGACCGGGGACCCGAGGACGACGACCCGGTCTCCGAGCCGCTGATCGAGTACGCGACGGGCCTGATGGAGACCGCCCGGACGCAGATGCTCCGGCGCCTCGACGCCCTGCCGCCCAGCGACCGCAACCACCGGGCGCGGGCCCGTGCCGTCCGGCTCTTCGAGGACGCCGTCTCCGGAGACCGGGCCCCTGCCGAACTCCGAGGGGAGATCGCACGTGACTGAGCACCACCCGCCGCCCGGAACGGAGTCGGACCGGCCCCGGTTCCCCCACGACAGCGCGGCCCTCACCGCCTGGCTCACCACCCTCGTGCGCAACCGCGAGTACGGGGCCCTCGCCGAGCTGCGCCGAGCCAGGGGCGGCACCGACGCCCACATCCGCGCCGGCTGGTTCGGAGGCGACGACCACCGTGACCTCTTCGAGCGGACGGCCTTCCTCTTCGCCGTCTATCACCAAGGGCGCCCCGTGCCCGCGTACGGCCGCGGCAGCCTGGGTGCCGCGGCCCGACGGATCGGCCACGGGACGGAACGCGGGCCGGCAAACCCCGGCGCCCAACGCCTCCTCAACCGTGTCGTCGCCAGCCGGCGCGTCCCATGGCGTCACCTCCAGCACGCGGTCACCCGGCTGCGGTCCTGCGAGGAGCCGCCGCCGTCCTGGACCGGACTGGCCGAGGACCTCATCCGGTGGCACGACCGCAAGGCGCGGGTCGCCTATCGGTGGTCGGTCGATTTCCACACCCCGCCGGCCCGGGACCTGGGCGCACCGAACGAAACGACGACGCGGAAGGACACCATCCCGTGACCGAAGCACCACCCCGTAGCCAGTTCCTCTCCCTGCATCTCATCGAGACCTTGGCGGCGGTCCTCCCGGTGCGGGACGAGAACGGCCAGCCGAAGTCCCTCGTCTTCGGGGGAGTGGAACGCCACATGATCACCAGCCAGGCCCGCCGGCGTGCCGAGCGGGTCCACGCCCGCGACCGTGCCAACGCCGGCCGAGGAGCACTCAAGGGGCGGAGCATGGGCGTCCGCACCCGGGAGTGGGCCCTCCTTGCCGCACGGGAACTCGAGACCGTCCACGGCTGGGACAAGGACAGGGCCTTGGTCACGACCCGTGCGGTGATGGAGGCGAGCGGCCTCAAATTCGGCGACCCGAAGAAGAGGACGGTGGCCAACCTGACGAAGGTCCTCGTCTTCGCCCCGTCCGACGCCGGTGCGAGGATCGCCGCGCACATCGCCGACCGGGCGGCGGAGGTCGAGGAGTGGCGCGAGACGTACTTCGACGCCCAGGCGCGCGCCGAGGCGGCGAAGAAGGCGCGCCGGGGAGCCCGGAAGAAGACGGAGGCACAGCCGGGAGCTGACGAGGCGCCGGAGGAGGTGTCCACGGCGTCCACGGCGGAACCCTCCGCGACCGTCGCCCTGCCGCCGTTGCCCAAGGCCACCAGAGATGCCGTCCTGCTGGCCCTGGCTCCCCGCGACGCCGTGGACATCGCGCTCTACGGCCGCTTCCTCGCGGAGATCCCCGACTCCCCGAACGTCGACGGCGCCGTCCAGACCGGGCACGCCTTCACCGTGCACGAATCCGAGCAAATGGAGGATTTCTACGCGGCGGCCGACGATGCGAAGCTCGATCGCAAACGCAATGCACTCGATTTCCTCGATGCCGCCGACGACGCGGGCGCGGGCATGACCGGATACCAGTCCCTGATCTCCGGAACCTTCTACCGGCACGCTGTCCTCGACCGCGTCCAGCTCCGCACCAACCTGCGTGTGGCCGGCATGGCGGAAGACGAGGCCGAGGAGGCCGCGTCCGAGGCCGAGACCGAGTTCGTGATCGCCTTCGTGGAAGCGTTCCCGGAAGCGAAGAAGAACTCCACGGCCTCCACCGGGTCGCTCCCCGCCCTCGTTCTCGCCTTCGAGGGCGAACGCCCCTACAACTACGCGTCCGCGTTCCAACGGCCCGTGGAAGAGGGCCCGTTGTCCACCGGTGGGGAGGGCCCGGCCGGCCCCGCCGCCGTACGCCGGCTGCTGCGCCACCATACGTTCGTCAGCCGACGCCGCGACGACCTGCGCACGGCGCGGGTACTGACGTACGACCCCGAGATCGACGCGCTCCTGGGCGAGCTGGGGCCGCCCGAGTCGCTGACCGTGGTCGAGCGGGCCGAGGACCTCACCCCGTGAACGGTCTCCACGACCCCCACGTCCTGCTCATCCGGCTCGCCGGGCCGTTGCAGTCCTGGGGCCTCACCGGCAGGTTCGCCCGACGCGACACCCACAGCCGGCCCACGAAATCGGGCGTGATCGGCCTGTGCGCCGCGGCCCTCGGACTCGCCCGCGAGGAACCCCTGGGCGAACTGGCCGAAGTGCTCTACGGAGTCCGGGCCGACCGCCCCGGCACACCGCTGCGCGACTACCACACAGCCGGCGGGGGAACCTATCCGCTGCGCCCCCGGGACCTCCTCACCGACCACCAACGGGCCGCGAAGGCGACGACGGCCCCGGCACCGGACGGCTCGGGCCCCGGACCGTTCGGCCGCGCGGAGCTGGCGGCCTGGTACGGCTCACCGAAGTACGTCACCGCCGACCCGGTCTCGGGAGCCCTGGTCTCCGGGGAGGTCCGCCGCCACGCCCTGACGTCGGAGCGCTGGTACCTCGCCGACGCCGCCTTCCTCGTCGGCCTGGAACATCCGGACGTGGCTCTCCTGGAGCGGATCGCCCACGCCCTGGAGTACCCGAAGCGCCTGCTCTGGCTCGGCCGCAAAGCCTGCCCGCCCTCCGGCGACCTCGCCCTCGGCGTCGTCCCGGGGACCCTTCGGAGCGCGTTCGAGACGCACGCCCTGCTCCCCGACGCCGGCTGCGGTGAAGGGGAGCCGCCCGCTCACACGACCGGCGCACGCCGGTGGGCCTGGATCGAGAGCCCGCGCCCGCTCCCCGGCGTCAGCCCGCTGTCCGACCAGCCGGTGCGCTTCGACGCCGACGGCAGCGTCCACAGCCTCCGCTGGGAGACCCGGCACCGCATCACCATCGCCTCGCCCGCCCGAGGATGGGACATCATCCTGTGAACACGACCACCGCCACCTCGCCGGCGCCCTCGGCCCCGGGAGACGCCGCCCGGTTCGTCGCCACGCAGAGCCTGCTCACCCTGGACGTCCGGCACCCGTTCGCCGCCAAATCCCTCATCGACGCGCAGGACATGCACCGGACCGTCATGAGCGGATTCCCCGGCTGGGTGGACGACGGCAGCCGTGACGCCCGCTCCCAGATGGGCGTCCTGTCGACCTGGACCGTCGATCTCCGGCAGGCACGGCTCAACCTGGTGGTCCAGTCGTCCGTCCCCGCCGACTGGAGCGCCGTGCCCCGGGGCGCCGTGGCACAGGCCCCCGAGATCCTCACCGTCGACCGCACCTTCCGCACCGGCGACCGCGTCGACTTCCGTACGGTCGTCAACCCGGTCCGCGCCATCCCGCCGCCGCCCGGCTCACCCCCGAAGACCCGTGGCACCCGCGTCCCGCACACCCGCCCCGAGCACGTGAAGAGGTGGTTCTCGCAGCGTCTGCAACCGTCCGGCGAACCCCCGGTCGCCCCCAACGGAGTCGTGCGCGTCGGAGCCGACGCCGACACCGAACGGCTCGCCCTGCGCATGCTCCCGCGCGTCTCCAGCCCAGCCCCCCACAAGGGCCTGCGCATCGCCCGTGCGGAGATCAAGGGCACGTTCACGGTGACCGACCCGAAGACGTTCGTCGCCGCCCTCACCCAGGGCATCGGCCACGCCCGCGCCTACAGTTGCGGACTGCTCCTCGTCCGCTGAACAGGACCCGCACCGCCGAGCGGCCGGGACGACGGGGGAGACGACGGGACCGGGAGCGGTACGGCGTACCGTGCTGCGGTGGCGCGACGAGCCGTTCGGTCCGGCCTTCCACGCGCCGGCGCCAGATCCCCCCCGGCTTGCTGGGGACATGGCTCGGCCGCGACCGCTCCGCCGACGTCGGTCATGCGTACGTCCTGGCCTTCGTCCGCCTGGTCTCCGGGCTCTGCCGGGGCCGGGCGATGGCGAGGGCCCCGGCCAGGATCTGGTCGGGGCCCTCGATCCGGCTGGGCAGCCGGTGGCGTTCATGGGGGGCCCGGCTAGAAGCGCCCGGCACCCATGTCCGAGGCGGGCTCCGGCGCGTCCTCGAACGGGAAGGCGTCGTCCTCCCCGAAGTCCGGGGCCTGGAAGGGGTCCGTCGTCGGGGGCGGCGATGCCGCCGTGGAGCAGCGGGTTTGCCCTTCCGGGGCGGAGAACAGCGATGTCAGATCGATGAGAGGTCTCTCTTTCGGTACAGGTCCCAGAAGGGTCCTGGTGTGCCGTAACCGGGCACAGCGGTCCTACAGCTTGGTCATCTTGGCGTACGGGCTCAAGATCCGCGTGCGCGACGAACCGAAATCCACGAGCGCCGCGATCCCGGCCTCGATGCCGATCACTCGGCCGAGTCCGTACACGTCGTGGGTGACCTGGTCGCCCACGGCGAAGTCCTCGGGAGCCGGCGCGGCCGGGGCCTTGAAGGGGCTGGTGGGCAGACGACGCTTCGGCGCGGCAGGTTTTGTCATGACTCAGTATGTGCCATGTACGCCCCGTTGGCTGTGGCCGTCGGCACAGATCGAGACGGACCATGTCGAAGGGCCCCCTGTTTCCGGGGGGCCCTTCGACATCGTGCCCGGTGAGGCACTGGCGGAGGATACGAGATGCGAACTCGTGAGGGGGTTGCCCCCAACACGCTTTCCGACTGTTCGTATGGGGGTCCGGGAAGGTTCGCAGGCGTCCTGACCTGCGGCGGAGCGTGCTCGTCAGGGTGACGTGAACGCGCTTGAACCCGGCTGAACGCAACCCGAACTGCGACTCTCGTCGGGGACCGGGCGGCGCGTAGCCGAGGTATCGGCGGTTTCGTTCCCCACGTCCGGCAGGGCCCGCTGCCAGACGGTTGGCGGCCGATGACGCCTTCCTTGCGCCGCCCTCGGCAGGCGGACGTATCTGCTGAGGGCCGGGGCTCTACTCTTCGGAGGCATCGTCCACGCCGAGATCGCGGCGCATGGCGGCCCTCAGGTCGGACAGCAGGGCCCACGACAGTTCCGTCTCGATCTCGAGGGCATCGAGTTCGCCGGCGCTGGGACGGCCGCCTGACGTCATGCTCTTCAGCAGGCCGTAGGTCTTGTTGAGCTGGTGGTTTGTTGCTCGGGCGTCTGCCAGCACGGCGCCGGGCACGATCATCTGTGCTTCTGCGTAGCTGTCGCGAAGGACCAGGCGCCGTGCCTCTAGTTGCTCGGCGCACGCCTGGGTTTCTGCGTCGTCCCGGGCGCGCAGGGCGTGCGTGAGGTTGATCTGTGCGGTCTGGTACTGCCGTGCCGTGGTGTTGAGGGAGATATAGCAGGCGCGGCGCAGATCGGTCAGTTCGCGTCGTGCCGCGAGGCGTGCTTCCCGTTGCCGGACCTGTTCGGCGTGGGCGCGGTCTTCGCGTTGCTGACGAGCGGTCGCTTCCAGCTCATGGCGCTTGAGCCGATCGGCTCTGCTCTGAGTCAGCAGAGCCGCGCCCAGGGTGCCGATGACACCGACGACGGCCACGGCGAGCGCAGCCCAGGTTTGTTCCACAGCTCCCACCTCGTATCGGGCAGGTGGGACGCTGCCCTGCCTGCGTCAACGGTGCCGATCATAGGGTTCAGCCTTGCGCCGAGCCCGGCGAGGTCAAACGCCAAGCTAGGCACCACGGGCCCCATCGATGCCCGATCGCGGCAACCGCAACCCTCAACGTCGAAGGGCCCCACCTTGCGGTGGGGCCCTTCGACTTCGTGCCCGGTGAGGCACTGGCGGAGGATACGAGATTCGAACTCGTGAGGGGTTGCCCCCAACACGCTTTCCAAGCGTGCGCCCTAGGCCTCTAGGCGAATCCTCCGCCGGGAACATTACATGACGTTGGGGAGTGCTTGCGAACTCGTTCCCGCGGGGAGGATCGGGTACCCTGTGCGGAGCCCCTCACGCGGCGCTATCTGACTGAACTCCCCCAGGGCCGGAAGGCAGCAAGGGTAGGTCGGCTCTGGCGGGTGCGTGGGGGGCGTTCACGTACCCGGGGGGTCCCTCGGGCGATGCGGGCCGGTTGTCGGTGGGCGCCTATAACCTCGTAGGCGTGTCGTCTCTCGCGCTGTACCGCCGTTACCGCCCGGAGTCCTTCGCCGAGGTCATCGGGCAGGGGCATGTCACCGACCCGTTGCAGCAGGCGCTGCGGAACAACCGGGTCAATCACGCGTACCTGTTCAGCGGCCCGCGCGGATGCGGCAAGACGACCAGCGCGCGGATTCTCGCCCGCTGCCTGAACTGCGAGCAGGGCCCCACGCCCACCCCCTGCGGCACCTGCCAGTCCTGCCGCGACCTGGCGCGGAACGGGCCCGGTTCGCTCGACGTCATCGAGATCGACGCCGCCTCGCACGGAGGTGTGGACGACGCCCGTGACCTGCGGGAGAAGGCGTTCTTCGGGCCCGCCCACAGCCGGTACAAGATCTACATCATCGACGAGGCCCACATGGTCACGTCGGCCGGCTTCAACGCGCTGCTCAAGGTGGTCGAGGAGCCGCCGGAGCACCTGAAGTTCATTTTCGCGACCACCGAGCCCGAGAAGGTCATCGGGACCATCCGCTCGCGCACCCACCACTACCCCTTCCGGCTCGTGCCGCCCGGCACCCTGCGGGACTACCTCGCCGAGGTGTGCCGGCAGGAGCAGATCCCGGTCGAGGAGGGCGTGCTGCCGCTGGTGGTGCGCGCCGGTGCCGGGTCCGTCCGCGACTCGATGTCCGTCATGGACCAGTTGCTCGCCGGGGCCGACAGCGACGGTGTGACGTACGCCATGGCGACCGCCCTGCTCGGTTACACGGACGGTTCGCTGCTCGACTCCGTGGTCGAGGCGTTCGCCTCGGGGGAGGGGGCGGCGGCCTTCGAGGTCGTGGACCACATCATCGAGGGCGGCAACGACCCGCGGCGCTTCGTCGCCGACCTCCTGGAGCGGCTGCGCGACCTCGTCATCCTCGCGGCCGTGCCCGACGCGGCAGAGAAGGGGCTCATCGACGCCCCCGCCGACGTCGTCGAGCGCATGCAGGCCCAGGCGCGCTCCTTCGGCGCCGCCGAGCTGAGCCGCGCCGCCGACCTGGTCAACGAGGGGCTCACGGAGATGCGCGGCGCCACCTCGCCCCGCCTCCAACTGGAGCTGATCTGCGCGCGCGTCCTGCTGCCCGCGGCCTACGGCGACGAGCGGTCCGTGATGGCCCGCCTCGACCGGATCGAGCGCGGCGTGCAGTTCTCCTCGGGCGCGGGCACGCCCGCGATGGGGTACGTGCCGGGACCCGAGGCGCACGGGGGCGGCGGTGCGCCGGTCCCGCCCGGCGGTGGCGCCGCTGCCGCCAGGGCGGCGGTACGGGCACCGGCGGGGGGTGGCGGAGGACCCGCGCAGGCTCCCGGCGGCCCGCATGCCCCGGGTACGCCGAGCACCCCTGGTGGGCACAGTGGCCCGAGCGGTCCTGGTGGTCCGGGTGGTCCCGGTGGTCCGGGTGCGTACGAGGCTCCCGGTGCCGGTGCGCCTCCGGTGGCCGAGCCCGGCCCGGCGAGCGGCGCCCGGCCCCCGGCGGCCCCCGTCCCCGTCCCCGCCCCCGCCACGCCTCCGGCTCCGGCTCCGGCTCCGGCCCCCGCGCCCGCCGCCCAGCCCCCCGCCTCCGCGCCCGGTGCCTGGCCCACCACCGCCCCCACCGGCGGCGGACGACGGCCCGGCGGCTGGCCCACCCCGGCGGCTCCGGGCGCCGGACGCCCCCAGGCCCCCGCCGCACCCGCCGCGCCGTCCGCCCCCGCGCACTCCGCGCCCCCGCCCCCACCCGTGGCCCAGGCCCCCGCCCCGGTCGGCGCACCGCCCCCGGGCGGCGGGCTCGACCCGCGTTCGATCTGGCCCAACATCCTGGAAGCGGTCAAGAACCGCCGCCGCTTCACCTGGATCCTGCTCAGCCAGAACGCCCAGGTGACCGGCTTCGACGGCTCCGCCCTCCAGATCGGCTTCGTCAACGCCGGCGCCCGCGACAACTTCCTGAGCAGCGGCAGCGAGGACGTCCTGCGGCAGGCCCTGGCCGAGCAGTTCAACGTGCAGTGGAAGATCGAGGCCGTCGTCGACCCCTCCGGCGGCTCCGCGCCCCCGCCCGCCGGGCCCCCCGGCGGGTACGGCGGAGGCTTCGGCGCCGGTGCGCCCGCGCCGCGCCCCGCCGCTCCGCCCCCGTCCGGGCCGCCCGCGCCCCCCGCCGCGCCGTCCGCCCCCGCCGGACCGGCGCCCTCCGCGCCCGCGCCCCGGCCCCCGGCGCCCGAGCCGCCGCCTCCGGTCTCCCCGGAGGACGACACCCCCGAGGACGACGACCCCGACCTCGACGAGTCGGCCCTCTCCGGCATGGACCTGCTCGTACGGGAGCTGGGGGCGACCGTGGTGGAGGAGATCGCCAACGAGTGAACCGGCGGGAGACCCGGGTGTGAGGCGGTGAGGGGGCCCGTCCTGGAGGAAGCCACAAGCCCCCGGCGCCCGTCCCTTCGGAAGCCCGCACAAACCGCCCCCGTCCGCTGCCATTAGGCTGACCCCGTGAAGGTCCTCGTCATCGGCGGCGGCGCCCGCGAACACGCCCTGTGCCGTTCCCTGTCCCTCGACCCCGACGTCACCGCGCTGCACTGCGCACCCGGCAACGCCGGCATCGCCGAGGTCGCCGAGCTGCACCAGGTCGACGCCCTCGACGGCGCGGCCGTCTCCGCGCTGGCCACCGGGCTCGGCGCCGACCTGGTCGTGGTCGGGCCGGAGGCGCCCCTGGTCGCCGGGGTCGCCGACGCCGTGCGCGAGGCGGGCATCCCGGTCTTCGGCCCCTCCGGGCAGGCCGCCCGGCTGGAGGGCTCCAAGGCATTCGCCAAGGACGTCATGGCCGGCGCCGGCGTGCCCACGGCCCGCTCCTACGTCTGTACGACGCCCGAGGAGGTCGACGCGGCCCTCGCCGCCTTCGGCGCCCCCTATGTCGTCAAGGACGACGGACTCGCCGCCGGCAAGGGCGTCGTCGTCACCGCCGACGTCGAGGCGGCCCGCGCGCACGCCGGGGCCTGCCTGGGCACCGGTGACGCGGCCCGCGAGCCCGGCAGGGTCGTCATCGAGGAGTACCTCGACGGCCCCGAGGTCTCCCTCTTCGCCGTCACCGACGGCGAGACCGTCCGCCCGCTCCAGCCCGCCCAGGACTTCAAGCGCGCCCTCGACGGCGACGAGGGCCCCAACACCGGCGGCATGGGCGCCTACTCGCCGCTGCCCTGGGCCGACCCGAAGCTCGTCGACGAGGTCGTGCAGAGCGTGCTCCAGCCGACGGTGGACGAGATGCGCCGCCGCGGCACCCCGTTCTCCGGGCTCCTCTACGCCGGGCTGGCGATCACCGGCCGCGGGGTCCGCGTGATCGAGTTCAACGCCCGTTTCGGCGACCCCGAGACCCAGGTCGTACTGGCCCGCCTGCGCACGCCGCTCGCCGGGCTGCTGCTGGCCGCCGCCACCGGTACCCTCGCCGACCTGGAGCCGCTGCGCTGGAGCGAGGACGCGGCCGTCACCGTCGTCGTCGCCTCCCACAACTACCCCGGCACCCCGCGCACCGGCGACCCGGTCACCGGCCTCGACGAGGTGGCCGCCCAGGACGCCCCGCACGCCTACGTCCTGCACGCCGGGACCCGGCAGGAGAGCGACGCCGTCGTCAGCGCCGGCGGGCGTGTCCTGTCCGTCACCGCCACGGGGGCGGACCTGGCCGAGGCCCGCGAGCGCGCCTACCGGGCCGTCGCCCGCATCGGCCTCGACGGCTCCCAGCACCGTACGGACATCGCGGCGAAGGCGGCGGCGGAGGCGGCGGAGGGCTGACCGGCCCCGGGGCGGGGCCGACGGCCGGGCCAGCGGCCCCAGCCCGGCAGTTCCCGACCCACGGCAACCCCCGCCCCTGCCCCGCCCCCGTCCCGCCCGGAAAGCGCCCCCTTCGCGCCCCCGGCGCACCGGACTCCCCAGGCCCCGGCTTCCTCCATGGAACCGGGGCCTGACCCTTGCTCTGCGCCACTCAGCTCTCCCCAAAGCCATTCCATCGAGTGACCGATGCGCCATACGGCTGACGTGGACCGAGGCCCCAACTAGGGTGCCGCGCAGGCATTCCGGCACTTGGCCCACCGGCATTGCGATGTCGGGGGCGAGTGCCACAGTGGGGTCATGGGCAACTCCAGGAGAGCAAGAGGACGGTCGGGGACGGCAAGGAGGGGGTGAGGTCCGCACGTGACCGCAACCGGTGGTGTGGAAAGAGGCGCCCAGGCGGCGCGTGCGCGGGCGCTCGCCGTGCTGCGCGTCCGCAGCCGGGCGCTGGCCGTGGCCCTCGTGCCGGCCGCCGTCGCCGTCGTCCTGCTCGCGGGCGGGTTCACCGGCCACTTCCCGGGCCCGGCATGGGACGCCGCCCGCTGGGCCGTCACCGTCCTCGCGCTGCTCGTCCTGCTCGGCGCGGGCGCCATCGCCCTGGTCGTCGCCCGTGCCCGGCCCGCCGTCACGCCGACGGTGCCGGTCCCCGAGCACTCCGCCCCCGACCTCTACGGGCTGGTGCGCGACCTCGCCGACCGGCTCGGCGTCCCCGCCCCCTCCGCGATAGCCCTGACACCGGACTGCGACAGTTGGCTGGAGGACCGTACGCATCCGGCCCACGGCCCGCCGCCCGCCGGTGACCCCGACGACGCGGTCGGACCGGACGCCGGGGGCCGCCGGGACCCCGTCGCCCCGGTGCTCGTCATCGGCTCGCCCTTCCTGTGGTGGATGCGGGTCGGCGAGCTGCGCGCGGTCCTCGCCCCGGTCGTCGCCGGTACGGGCCCCTCCGCCCACCCCGACATAGCCGCCGCCCGCCGTTTCATACGCGGGCTGGACGCCGCCGTCGCCGTGGCCTCGGCGGGTGGCGGCAGGCCGTTCCTCCGGGTGGCGTACGCGGGTCTCGGTCAGGTGTCCCGCATGCTGCTGCGCAACTGCCGCGAGCACGCGTCCGAGATGGAGCGCGGGGTGGCCGCAGCCGCCGCCGAACGGGCGCAGGCGGTCGACTACGGGCTGCGGATCGTCGCCCAGGAGCAGGTCGGCCTGGCCTACGCGGGCTGGGACCGGCTGCTGACCCGGGTGGCGCTGCCCGCCTGGCGGATGGGCCGGTGGCCCTCCCGACTGGACGTCGGCGTGGTCGCCGCCCTCACGGAGCTGTCCCGGCGGGACCGCCTGGCGGAAGGGTTCACCTCCCGGCTGGGCGAGCGTCCCGCCTGTGACCTGCTGGAGGAGCCCGGCACCGTCGACGAGGCGGTCTCCCTGCTCGCCGCCCGCCTCTTCCACGGCGGTCCCACGGAGTCCCGGCCGGACTGGTCGCCGGTCGAGTGGGAGGAGTACCCGGAGGAGGTCGTCGACCGGACCTGGCGCACCGACGCCGCCCGCCTCCACCGCGTCCTGGACACCCTCGGCGTCCGCCGTTCCGCCGACGACGCGCCCGGCGCCGACGGCCCCACGCTGGCCCGCGTCCTGAACCACCTCGCGCTCCCGCCGGCCGCCGGCCGGACCCCGGCGTTCCCCGCCTCCGACGGGCACAGCCCCGTACGCGCCCTCAACGGCTCCGCCGCCCCTCAGCCGTACGACCACGGCCACGGCAGCGACCACGACCACGGCAGCGACCACGACCAGGGCCGCGAACATGGCCACGACCACGGCCACAGCCACCGCCCCGACCTCTTCGCGGACGACGACGACCTCGCCGACACCACCGCCTCCGGTGCCGCCCTGGCCGCCGGGCTCAGTGCCCAGTTGGCCCGCGAGGAGGCCGCCGGGGCCGTCGCGGCTCCGGTCGGCGCGACGGCGGGCCCGGCCGGACCCGAGGCCGCCTTCTGGGACGACCGGTCGCTCCCGCTCTTCCCGCTCCGGCCCCCGCGTTCCGGGCGCGAGATCCTCACCGACCACATCACGGCGATGGTCTGCTGCGCCGCGATGGACACGGCCGGCGCGGTCCCCGGCCTCGACTGGCTTGACGGCCCCACGCTCCTGATCGGCGGCGCCCGCGCCTCCGACCTGGCCCCGCGCGTCCTCAGTCTCGTCGAGAGCGGCGACCCCGACCCCCTGCGGGCCTGGCTGACCGACCTCGGTATACGCCCGGAGAAGCCGGTCCGCCTGGTCTGACCTCGGTCCGCCTGGTCTGATCCCATGCCCCCGGTCTTCTCCGCCCCCGGAACCCCACGCCCCCGGAACCCCACGCCCCGGTCCCCACACGCCCTCCCCACCCCCGGCGTCCACTCCACTCCCCGCGCCTCACCCCCACCCGGCCCGCGACCTCACCCCCGTCCCTTCACCTCCGAAACCGGTCTCCCCACTTCCACTTCGGCTCGCTTCACGACGAACCGTGACCACACACGCGCCACATGTGATGTGCTGGGACCGATCGCGTACGAGGCACAGGCGTTCGTCTCCACGCACGGCGCGACCACGGGGCAGGCCGGGAGAGAGGGAGAGGGACGTCCCATGGGGTCCGAGCACATCCGCCGCTGGGAGCCGGCCGCACGGGCGCACGCCCTGACGGACCCCTTCGGACCGGGCCCCGTCCCCTGGCCGCGCGGCACCGAGACCCACCCCGCCGACCCCGCCAGGACGGCCCCCGCTCCCGCCGCGCGCCCTCCCTTCCCTCACCCCCGGCACACGCCCGCCCCCGCCCGGCGCCCCGCGGAGCACACCCCGCCCGGCCCCCTGCGCGCCGCCGACGACATCCGGCGGCAGATCAAGGGCTTCACCGCCACCGGCGTCGTCGCGCCCGGCGAGGACCTCGACTTCCACATCACCGTCGACCCGCCCCAGCCCTTCGGCGTCGACGTCTACCGGATCGGCCACTACGGCGGCGAGGGCGCGGCGCGGATCACCAGCAGCCCCCGCCTGTCCGGCATGGTCCAGCCGCCGCCGCTCGCCGCCGACCGCACCGTCTCCTGCCATCACTGGTGGCTGTCCTGGCGGTTCCGGGTCCCGACGTACTGGGGTGTCGGCGCCTACGTGGCGGTCCTGACCACCGCCGACGGGCACCGCACGCACATCCCCTTCACGGTCCGCGACGACCGCGCCGCCGACCTGCTGCTCGTCCTGCCCGACGTCACCTGGCAGGCGTACAACCTCTACCCGGCCGACGGCCGTACCGGCGCCAGCCTGCACCACGCCTGGGACGAGGAGGGCCGGCTGCTCGGCGAGGCCGACGCCGCGACCACCGTCTCCTTCGACCGTCCGTACGCGGGCACCGGACTGCCCCCGCACGCCGGGCACGCCTACGACGTCATCCGCTTCGCCGAGCGCTACGGCTACGACCTCGCCTACGCGAACGCCGGTGACCTGCACTCCGGCCGGGTCGACCCCACCCGGTACCGGGGCCTGGTCTTCCCCGGCCGGGACGCGTACTGGACCGCCGCGATGCGGGACACCGCCGAACGCGCCCGCGCGGTGGGCACCTCCCTGGTCTTCCTCTCGGCGGGCAGCCTCTCCTGGCAGGCCGAGCTGAGCCCGTCGCCCTCCGGTGCCCCCGGGCGCCTGCTCAGCAGCCGGGGGCGCCGGGGTCCCGGCCGGCCGGCGCTGTGGCGGGAGACCGACCGCGCCGAACAGCGGCTCCTCGGCATCCAGCACGAGGGCGCCGTCCCCGCACCGCACCCGCTGATCGTGCGCAACGACGGGCACTGGCTGTGGGAGGCCACCGGCGCCCACGAGGGCGACGCGATCGAGGCCCTGGTCGCGGGCGACGCCGACCGGTACTTCCCGCGCACCCCGCTCCCCGACCACGAGGAGAGGGTGCTGCTCGCCCACTCCCCGTACACCGACGCCGAGGGTGCCCGGCGCCACCAGGAGACCTCGCTGTACCGGGCCCCCTCCGGTGCCTGGGTCTTCGCCTCCGGCACCTGTGCGTGGTCCCCGGCGCTGGACCGCCCCGGCCACGTCGACGCCCGCATCCAGCGCGCCACGGCCAACCTCCTGGACCGCGTCTGCAAACGCGACTGACGCGAACGGGACCGACGCGAACGGGACTGACGCGAACGGGACTGCCGTGAGCCGTGCTGACGTGAACGGGCCCGGCCCGAAACAGTACTGACTCGAAACAGCACTGACCCGAAACAGGCCCGACCCGAACGGAACTGATCACCCGTCCCGCGTCCGGGAACCCGGACCCCGCCGCCCTCCGGCCCGCCGGCCCGGCCGCCCGCCGCCACCCCGCGCCGAGGCCGGCCTCCGGAATACGGGAGAATCACGTCATTGGACAGAACCACGGGGAGGAACCGTGTCCGGATTCGTCGAAAAGCCCGAGCCGACCGAGGTCCCGGGCCTGGTGCATCTGCACACCGGCAAGGTGCGCGACCTCTACCGCAACGAGGCCGGCGACCTCGTCATGGTCGCCAGCGACCGTGTCTCCGCCTACGACTGGGTGCTGCCCACCGAGATCCCCGACAAGGGCCGCATCCTGACCCAGCTCTCCCTGTGGTGGTTCGAGCAGCTCGCCGACCTGGTCCCGCACCACGTGCTCAGCACCGAGCTGCCCCCCGGCGCCCCCGCCGACTGGGAGGGCCGGGCCCTGGTCTGCGCCTCGCTGCGCATGGTCCCCGTCGAGTGCGTGGCCCGCGGCTACCTCACCGGCTCCGGCCTCGCCGAGTACCGCCGGACCCGCACCGTCTGCGGACTCGCCCTGCCCGAGGGCCTCGTCGACGGCTCCGAGCTGCCCGCCCCGATCTTCACCCCGGCCACCAAGGCCGAGGTCGGCGAGCACGACGAGAACGTCTCCTACGAGGAGGTCGCCCACCGGGTCGGCCCGGACACCGCGGCCCACCTGCGCCAGGTGACGCTGGCCGTCTACTCCCGCGCCCGGGACATCGCCCGTGAGCGCGGCATCATCCTCGCGGACACCAAGTTCGAGTTCGGCTTCGCGGAGGGCGACGGCGGTCTGGTCCTCGCCGACGAGGTCCTCACCCCGGACTCCTCCCGCTTCTGGCCGGCCGACCGCTGGCAGCCGGGCCGCGCGCAGCCCTCGTACGACAAGCAGTTCGTCCGGGACTGGCTCACCTCGCCCGAGTCCGGCTGGGACCGGACCGGCGAGCAGCCGCCGCCGGCGCTGCCCGAGCGGATCGTGGAGGCGACGCGGGCGCGGTACGTCGAGGCGTACGAGCGGCTGACCGGCCTGACCTGGTCGTAGGCCCGCGGACGACGCCCCCCGGCCGGCCTCGGCCGGGGAACACGACGAAGCCCCCGGCCGGAACCGGGGGCTTCGTGCAGCGGAGCGGACGACGAGGTTCGAACTCGCGACCTCAACCTTGGCAAGGTTGCGCTCTACCAGCTGAGCTACGTCCGCGTGCGCCGTGGCGCGACAGCCACTATACCCAACCGCGCTCCCGCGCGAGCCGGACCGCCGCGTGCCGGTTCTCCGCCCCGAGCTTGGTGACGGCGGACGACAGGTAGTTCCGTACGGTGCCCTCCGCGAGGGCGGCCCGCTCGGCGATCTCGGCCACCGGCGCCCCGTCGGCCGCGTGTTCCAGCACCTCGGCCTCGCGCGCGGTCAGCGGCGAGTCCCCGGCGGAGATCGCGTCGGCGGCCAACTCGGGGTCGACGTAGCGGTTTCCCGCGTGCACGGTGCGGATGAGTTCGGCCAGTCGCCGGGCGCTGACGGTCTTGGGGACGAAGCCGCGCACGCCCGCGGCCAGCGCCCGCTTCAGGTGGCCGGGGCGGCCGTGGCTGGTGACGATCAGCACCTTGCAGCCGGGGAGTTCGGTGCGCAGCGATGTGGCGACCTTCACACCGTCCGCGCCGGGCATCTGGAGGTCGAGCACGGCGACGTCGGGCTCGTGCGCGCGGGCCATCGCCAGCGCCTCCGGACCGCTGGCCGCCTCGGCGACCACGAGGAGGTCGTCCTCCAGCGAGAGCAGGGCGGCGAGCGCCCCGCGGATGAGGTGCTCGTCGTCGGCGAGCAGCACCCGCACGGCGCCGGTACTCACGCCGCACCCCCGGCGGCCGGGCCGCCCGCGCCCGTCGCACCCCGCGCCGGGCCACCCCCGGCCCGCGCCTCCGCCACCCCACCGGTCACCCAAGCCTCCCCTGCCCCTGAAGAGTCATCAGCCCTACCACCAACCCCAACCCCACCCGCACCCGCACCGCCCACCGGCACCTCCGCCCGCAGCCGGAAGACGCCCTTGCCGATCGCGCCCGCCTCCAGCGTCCCGTCCACCGCGGAGAGGCGTTCCCGCAGACCGGCGAGGCCCGAGCCGCCGGGTGGGCCGGCGGCAGGCTCGGGCGCCCCGTCGTTCTCCACCGTGAGCACCACACGCCCCTCCGCCCTGCGCACCGTCACGGCGCACGTCTTCGCGTCCCCGTGCCGCAGCACGTTGGTGGTCGCCTCCCGCACCACCCAGCCGAGCGCCGACTGCGCCCCGGCGGGCAGCCCGGCCGGATCGCCGGTCACCTCGCAGTCGATCCCGGCGGCGGTCAGCACGCCCCGGGCGCCCATGATCTCGACCTCCAGATCGGCCTCCCGGTAGCCGCGCACCACGTCCCGCACCTCGCGCTGGGACTCCTGGGCGATGCGCTGCACCTCGATCATCTGCTCGACCGCCTCGGGCCGGCCGCGCCGGGCCAGCCGCACCGCCAGCTCGCTCTTGAGGGCGATCACCGCGAGGTTACGGCCCATCACGTCGTGCAGGTCCCGCCCGAAACGCAGCCGCTCCTCGGCGACCGCGAGCCGCGCCCGGGTCTCGCGGGCCTCGTCGAGGGCGTAGACGGCGTTGAGCAGCCGGACCGAGAAGACCGAGGTGAACGCCACGAAACCGCCGCCGACGAGCACGATGAGCGCGGTGGAGGCGGCGGCCGTCGCCGTCATCCCCCACGCCAGCGCGATCAGCCCCGCACCGGCGCCGAAGCCCGCCACCATCGCGCACACGCGCCGCCGGGTGCGCACGCCGAGCGCGATGAGGCCGGGGCCGAAGCACAGGACCATGCCGAAGGCCGCGCCCGCCGCCTCGCTCGTGCCCTCGCCGCCCGGACCGTGCTCGGCCAGCGCGGCGGCGGCCATCGCGACCACGCCGGTGGTGGCGGCGAGCGCCCACAGCAGCCGCACCGGCTGTTCCCGGCGGCCCCGGGTCCAGTCCAGGGACCGCGCGGTGGTGGGCAGCATCACCGCGGCGTGCCCGACGACCAGCAGGATCAGCAGGCCCGCGATCCGCGGCCCGGCGTGCTGGAGGGCGGTCAGGCCGACCGTGACGATCTCCAGCAGCGCGAAGGAGTGGAACGACCACCGCGTGTACGTCTCCACCTTCGCCGGCGTGCTCTTCCGCTGCCACCAGCGCCCCGGCCTGCCCATCGTCTCGTCCCGCCCTCCCGGCCACGCGGCCCGTGCTGTCAGCGTCGCGGTTCCCAGCGGAACCACCGGCGTACAGCAAACACGGCGAGCGCGGTCCAGGCCACCGCCGTGGCCAGCGCGGCCAGCGTCTCGCCGGCCGGCAGGGCGCCGGTCCAGCCGGCCCGCACCAGGGTGAGGACGGGGGTCAGCGGCAGGAGTTCACAGACCGAGGCGAGCCGGTCCGGGAGCAGTTCCAGCGGGACGAACATGCCGGAACCCATCATGGAGACGATCATCAGCGGCATCGGCGTGACCTGCGCGCTCTCGCCGGTCCGGGTGTGGCTCGCGGTGACCGCGGCCAGCGCGGCGCAGAGCACGAGGCCGAGCAGCAGACCGGCGACGGCCAGATGCGGCGCGGGCGGCGCGGGCAGGTCCAGCAGCAGTGAGCAGGCCGCCGTCAGCAGCAGGCACTGCGCGAGGCCGGTCAGGGAGGCGGGCAGGGCCGACCCGGCGATGATCTCGGCGTCCCGCAGCTCGCCGGTGCGCAGCCGCTTGAGGACGAGTTCCTCGCGGCGGACGACGAAGACGCCGACGAGCGCCGAGTAGACGGCGAAGAGCAGCGAGAAGCCGACCGCGGCGGGCAGGACGACGGTGCCGACGGAGAGCCCCGCCTCGGCGAGGTCCATCTTCGTGGCGGCCGAGCGCACGCTGAGCGGCAGGACCAGGGGGACGAACAGGGCGGCCACGAGGGTGCCCTTGCTCCGTCCCAGGAGGGTGAGTTCGGCGCGGGCGAGGGCGCCGATCCGGCCCAGCGACGTGCTCGCCGCCGCCCGCCCCGTCCCCGCCGAGGCCCGCGGGCCTGTCCCCGCCGAGCCGGTCGTCCCCCTCGTGCCCCTCGTGCCTGTCCCTCGCGTGCCCGTCCCCGCCGGGCGTCCGGGTGCCTCCGTCTCGTTCATGCCGCGTACCCCTCGCTCTCCATCGCTGTCGCCGTCGCCGTCACCGTCTCCGTCGCCCCCGCTGCCGCCGTCCCGGAGGCATGCTCGGCGATCTGGAGGAACGCCTCCTCCAGGGAGGCCGAGCGGACGTCCAGTCCGCGCAGTTCGACGCCGGCCCGGTCGGCCCACACCAGCAGGGCGGTGGCGGCGCGCTGGAGTTCGCGGGTGCGCAGCCGGACGGTCCGGCCGTCGGTCTCGTGCCCGCCGACACCCAGCTCACCGAGGGGCGGCAGATCGCCGACGAAGTAGCCCTCGGGCAGCTCGAAGGAGATCCGGGAGGGCTGGGTGGCGGTCACCTCGGCCGGGGTCCCGGTGGCGGCGATGCGGCCCCGGTGCAGGATGGCGAGCCGGTCGGCGAGGCTCTCGGCCTCCTCCAGGTAGTGCGTGGTCAGCAGCACGGTCGTCCCGCCGTCGCGCAGCTCCCGCACCAGATCCCAGGTGGCGCGGCGGCCTTCGGCGTCCAGTCCGGTGGTGGGCTCGTCGAGGAAGAGCACCTCGGGCTCGCCGAGGAGGGCGAGGGCCAGGTCCAGGCGGCGCCGCTCGCCGCCGGAGAGCTGCTTGACGCGGGTGTGGGCCTTGCCGGACAGGCCGACCCGTTCCAGCGCCTCGCCCGCGGGGCGGGCGCCGCTCACGCAGCCGGCCCACATCCGGGTGGTCTCGGCGACGGTCAGCTCGGACGGGAAGCCGCCCTCCTGGAGCATCACGCCGGTACGGGGCCGGACGGCGGCCCGCTCGGTGTGGGGATCGTGGCCGAGGACCCGTACCCGTCCGCCCGCCGGGGCGGCGAGCCCTTCCAGCAGCTCGACGGTGGAGGTCTTGCCCGCCCCGTTGGTGCCCAGCAGGGCGAAGACCTCGCCGCGGCGCACGGAGAAGTCGATCCCGCGCACCGCCTCGAACCCGCCCCCGTAGACACGCCGTAGGTCGGTGACCTCGATCACGTGTTCCTGTTCTTCTGCTCGCATGTCCCCAGCGTCGCGGCGCCGGGGGAGCGTCGGCAGTGCGCGGTGTCATCACCCGGCATGACAAATGTCAGAGACCGGTCCGCGGCCCCGGGGGAATCCGGCCGGAGAGACGAGAAAGACCCCGGTCCAGAAGGACCGGGGTCTTCACACCGAGCGGACGACGAGGTTCGAACTCGCGACCTCAACCTTGGCAAGGTTGCGCTCTACCAGCTGAGCTACGTCCGCATTGCCCCCGACCGGCTTTCACCGGTCGGTGCGAGCACCAGCCTACCTGATCCATTCCGGAGGAGTGACCCTCGCGGTGGATGGTGGACCGCGCAGAGCGGGTGACAGGAATTGCACACTGCGCCTTCCCCCTGGAAGGGGGATGTTCTACTACTGAACTACACCCGCGTGATCCGTGAGGCGGGGCCTTCCGGCCTTGCCCCTCGGCGTGCTCCAGACTCTATCCGATCACCGGGGGTGCTGCGCAAGTCGGTTGCCGCCAGGGGCCGGTGAGCGGTCGTCGGCCCCCGCCGGCACCCGGCGGCCCCGTCGGCGGGGACCGCCGGATCACTGCGCCGCGGCGAACGCCTCGTACACCTTCTTCGGGATTCTGCCGCGCGCCGGCACGTCCATCCGGTTCGACTGCGCCCAGGCGCGCACCGCTGCCGGGGCGGGGGCCACCTCGGTCTGCCGGTACGCGCGCCCCGACCGGGACCGCTTGCGGCCGGCCGTCACATAGGGTTCGAGAGCCTTGCGCAGTTTGCGGGCATTGGCTTCGTTGAGGTCGATCTCGTACGTCCGGCCGTCGACGCCGAAGGCGATCGTCTCCGTCGCTTCCGAGCCGTCGATGTCGTCATAGAGAGTGACCACGACACGCTGCGCCACGAATATCGGTCCCTTCATGCGGCATCTCCGCGATGACGTGCCAGGACGTCACGATGATGCCGGCTGTTCGCCAGTATGTGGGCAAAGCATCGGCTCAAGACATTTCATTTGTACAGTGCCCGGCATTGCCATGTGAAGCTCGACTAAATCTCTCCGCGTGTCTGTCGCGCAATAGCCACCGGGGATCGATCCGGAATCTTTCCCGAAGTTTTTCGTCCGCGCCTCTCCCGATGGGCCGTCCGTGAGGGCGGTCACGTAGCATCCTCCAATGCTACGCGGGTAGAAATTTTGGGCGGGTAGTCTGAAGGGACCTGCTCAGCACCACACACCGGGAGTGCCAGTGGCACGCGTCGTAGTCGACGTCATGCTCAAGCCGGAGATCCTCGACCCCCAGGGCCAGGCGGTGCAGCGCGCACTGCCGCGGCTCGGTTTCGAGGGCATCTCCGACGTACGTCAGGGAAAGCGATTCGAACTCGAAGTGGACGGGCCGGTCGACGACGCCGCGCTCGCCCGCATCCGTGATCTTGCGGAATCCTTCCTCGCCAACACCGTGATCGAGGACTTCACCGTCAAGGTCGAGGAAGTCGCGGAGGCCGCGAAGTGACCGCTCGTATTGGCGTCGTCACTTTCCCGGGCAGCCTCGACGACCGCGACACGCAGCGGGCGATCCGCCTCGCGGGCGCCGAGCCGGTCGTGCTCTGGCACAAGGACAAGGACCTCAAGCAGGTCGACGCGGTCGTCCTGCCCGGCGGCTTCTCCTACGGCGACTACCTGCGCGCAGGCGCGATCTCCCGCTTCTCCCCGGTGATGGACACCGTGGTCGACCAGGCGAAGTCCGGTCTGCCCGTCCTCGGCATCTGCAACGGCTTCCAGGTCCTCACCGAGGCCCACCTGCTCCCGGGCGCCATGCTGGGCAACGACCACCGGCACTTCATCTGCCGCGACCAGAAGCTGCGGGTGGAGAACGCCGCGACCGCCTGGACCTCCGACTACACCGAGGGCCAGGAGATCCACATCCCGCTGAAGAACATGGACGGCCGGTACGTCGCCGACACGTACACGCTCGACCTGCTGGAGGCGGAGGGCCGGGTCGCCTTCCGCTACCTGGACGTCAACCCCAACGGCTCGCTCCGCGACATCGCCGGCGTCACCAACGAGGCCGGGAACGTCGTCGGCCTCATGCCGCACCCCGAGCACGCCACCGAGCCGCTGATCGGCACCGGCCGCACCGACGGCCTGCCCTTCTTCACCTCGATCCTCAAGAAGCTGGTCAACGCATGAGCCGGACGCCTCTGGACACGGTCGAGCACGCGGCCGCGACCCCCGACGTCGAGCTGCCCTGGGCCGAACTCGGTCTCAAGAAGGACGAGTACGAGCGGGTGGTGGAGATCCTCGGCCGCCGCCCGACCGGCGCCGAACTCGCCATGTACTCCGTGATGTGGTCCGAGCACTGCTCGTACAAGTCCTCCAAGGTCCACCTGCGCCAGTTCGGCGAGAAGGCCCCCGAGTCCGACGCCCTCCTCGTCGGCATCGGCGAGAACGCCGGCGTCGTCGACGTGGGCCAGGGGTACGCGGTCACCTTCAAGGTGGAGTCGCACAACCACCCCTCCTACGTCGAGCCCTACCAGGGCGCGGCCACCGGCGTCGGCGGCATCGTCCGCGACATCATCGCCATGGGCGCCCGCCCCGTCGCCGTCGTGGACCCCCTGCGCTTCGGCGCCGCCGACCACCCCGACACCCGGCGCGTGCTGCCCGGCGTCGTCGCCGGCATCGGCGGCTACGGCAACTGCCTGGGCCTGCCCAACATCGGCGGCGAGGTCGTCTTCGACTCCTGCTACCAGGGCAACCCGCTGGTCAACGCCGGTGCCATCGGCGTCATGCGGCACGAGGACATCCACCTCGCCAAGGCGTCCGGCGCCGGCAACAAGGTCATCCTCTACGGTGCCCGCACCGGCGGCGACGGCATCGGCGGCGCCTCGATCCTCGCCTCCGAGACCTTCGACGACGCCAAGCCGTCCAAGCGCCCGGCGGTCCAGGTCGGCGACCCCTTCCAGGAGAAGCTGCTCATCGAGTGCACCCTGGAGGCGTTCCGGGAGAAGCTCGTCGTCGGCATCCAGGACCTCGGCGCGGCCGGACTGTCCTGCGCCACCTCCGAGCTGGCCTCCAACGGCTCGGGCGGCATGCGCGTCGTCCTCGACGACGTGCCGCTGCGCGACTCCACGCTCTCGCCCGAGGAGATCCTCATGAGCGAGTCGCAGGAGCGCATGTGCGCCGTGGTCGAGCCCGGCAAGGTCGACCGCTTCCTGGAGATCTGCGCCAAGTGGGACGTCATCGCCACCGTCATCGGCGAGGTGACCGACGGCGACCGCCTGGAGATCTACTGGCACGGCGGCAAGATCGTCGACGTGGACCCGCGCACCGTCGCCCACGACGGCCCGGTCTACGAGCGGCCCTACGCCCGCCCCGAGTGGCAGGACGCCCTCCAGGCCGACGACGCGAACAAGCTGCCCCGCCCGGAGACCTCCGAGGAGCTGAAGGACCAGGTCCTGAGGCTGGTCGCGTCCCCGAACCAGGCGTCCAAGAAGTGGATCACCCAGCAGTACGACCACTTCGTGCAGGGCAACACCGTCCTGGCCCAGCCCGAGGACGCGGGCATGATCCGCATCGACGAGCAGAGCGGCCTCGGCGTCGCCATCGCCACCGACGGAAACGGCCGCTACGCCAAGCTGGACCCGTACCACGGCGCCCAGCTCGCCCTGGCGGAGGCGTACCGGAACGTGGCGACGACCGGCGCGAAGCCCCTCGCGGTCTCCGACTGCCTGAACTTCGGCTCGCCCGAGGACCCGGCGGTCATGTGGCAGTTCGCCGAGGCCGTGCGCGGTCTCGCCGACGGCTGCCTCCAGCTCGGCACCCCGGTGACCGGCGGCAACGTCTCGCTGTACAACCAGACCGGCGAGGCCGCCATCCACCCGACGCCGGTCGTCGCCGTCCTCGGCGTGATCGACGACGTGGCCCGCCGCACGCCGGCCGCCTTCCGGGAGGAGGGCCAGCTCCTGTACCTCCTCGGCGACACCCGCGAGGAGTTCGGCGGCTCGGCCTGGTCCCAGGTCGTCCACGACCACCTCGGGGGCCTGCCCCCGGCGGTCGACCTGGAGCGCGAGCGGCTGCTCGCCGACATCCTGATCTCCGCCTCCCGCGACGGCATGATCGACGCCGCGCACGACCTGTCCGACGGCGGTCTCGTCCAGGCGGTCGTCGAGTCGGCGCTGCTCGGCGGCAAGGGCGCGCGGCTGATCGTCCCGGACGGGCTGGACGCCTTCACCTTCCTCTTCTCCGAGTCGGCCGGGCGCGCGATCGTCGCCGTGCCGCGTTCGGAGGAGGTCCGCTTCACCGACATGTGCGGCGCCCGCGGCCTGCCGGCCACCCGCATCGGGGTCGTGGACGGGGACGCGGTGGAGGTCCAGGGCGAGTTCTCACTCCCCCTGGAGCGCCTGCGCACCGCCCACGAGGAGACCATCCCGGCCCTGCTGGCCTGAGCCGCCCGCACTCCCCATCGCCCCTGTCCGGTCCGCCGGGCGGGGGCGGTGGTGTTGCCGGGGCGGGTTGCGGGGTGGCGCGGCCGGTGCCCGAGCGCGTGCCCGGGGCGGGGGCGGGTGCCACCGGGCTGTCGGTGGCAGCCCCTACGCTGCTCGCATGCCCCCCGCCGTGAAACGTGCCCGCCGCTACGACCCCGCCCGGACCCGTGCGGCGGTACTGGCACAGCTCGCCCACCTCCGGGCGGCCACCCGCGCGCTCACACCGGAACAGCTCGCGCTGCCCGCCCGCTCGGGGGAACGCGCTGGCGGGGAAGGCACCGCTGGGGAGCGCGCGGCCGGGCAAAGCACCGCTGGGGAAGGCGCCGCAGGGGAGCGCGCGGCCGGGGAACGTACCGCCGGGGAACGTACCGCTGGGGAAGGCACCGCCGGGGAGCACACCGTCCGGGAGCTGATCGCGGGCGCCGCCACGGCCCTGACGGAGGCGGAACGCCTCCTGGCCGAGCCGGAGCCGGCCCGCCAGGACATCCGCCTGGCCGACTGGCCGAGGCTGGCACCGGTGGCGGCCCCGTCCGGACCGACGGCCCCCGGCGGACCGACGGCCCCCGCCCCCACCCCCGCGACCCCCACCCCCGCCGCCCTCGACGCCCTCCTCGCCGAGGCCGGGCGGCGCTTCACCGCCGTCCTCGACACCCACCCCGGCACCCGCCTGCTGCCCACCGGCGCCGGGGCCCTGCCCCTCGCCGACCACGTCGTCACCCGTGCCGTCGACCTCGTCGTGCGCACCGCCGACCTCACCGCCGCCGTGCCCGGCCTCGACGTGGACTACGACCGGCAGGCCCTCGCCGCCGCGACCCGGCTGCTGGCCGACGCGCTCGCCGCCAAGGCGCCCGGCGGCTCGACGGAGGTGCGCGTCCCGCCGTACGCCGTCGTGCAGTGCGTCGAGGGCCCCCGGCACACCCGCGGCACCCCGCCCAACGTCGTCGAGACCGACCCGCTGACCTGGGTCCGGCTCGCCACCGGCCGGCTGACCTGGGCGGACGCGGTGGCGAGGGCGTGGGTCAGCGCGAGCGGGGAGCGGGCCGACCTCGGCGCCCTGCTGCCGCTCTCCCCCTGACCGGGCCGGGGGAACCGGACCGTGCCCGCCTCCGTCGAAGCCGCATGGACCGGAAGAGGCAGCGCACGACCCTGACCGTGGCGGCCGTGGCCGCGCTCGTCCCCCTGGTGGCGGCCTGCGGGAGCCGCCCCGCCCCCGCCGGGTCGGCCGGCGCGGACCGCCCGCTGACCGGCGTCGACTGGAGCGTCGACAGCGTCACCGCCGACGGCACCACCCACCGCGCCCCGGACGGCGCCCGCGTCCGCATCGGCGAGGACGGCACCGCCGAGGGCAGCCTCGGCTGCAACCGCTTCACCGCCCGCGCCGACCTGAGCGAGGGCCGTATCCGGCTCAGCGAGGTCACGTCGACCGAGATGGCCTGCGAGAACACCTCCACGGAGTTCGAGGGGACCCTCTCCCGCACCCTCACCCAGGGACCCCTGACCCCCCGTGCCGAGGACGGCGGCGGCCTCACCCTCACCACCCCCGCCGGGGACACCGTCCGGCTGAGCGAGGAGCGGGGCGGGGGCACCGCCGCCGCCGGCCTGCGCGGCAACCACGTACGGGCCGGGGCAACCGTGCGCGACGGCCATATCACCCTCGGCCGAGCGTCGACCACCCGAATGATGTGCGAAGACTCACTCATGGACACCGAGAAGCGGTTAACGAGTCTCTTCGACGGCGGCGCCGCCCACCGCGTCGATCAGCGCAACTCCCCGCTGACCAGCCAAAACGGAGCAGTGGTGCGCGCCGGCGCCCGGGGGTGAGCCGACGCCGAGGGGGTATCCCCAATTCGGACCAGCGGTCGGCCTCGCCTACACTCGGGAACGTGCCACGTGGTGACGGTCGACTCAATCACGATCTGCTCCCCGGTGAGAAGGGCCCCCAGGACGCATGCGGCGTCTTCGGTGTCTGGGCTCCGGGCGAAGAGGTCGCAAAGCTCACGTACTTCGGGCTGTACGCCCTCCAGCATCGGGGCCAGGAATCCGCGGGAATCGCGGTGAGCAACGGCTCCCAGATCCTCGTCTTCAAGGACATGGGCCTCGTCTCCCAGGTCTTCGACGAGACCTCTCTCGGCTCGCTCCAGGGCCACATCGCGGTCGGACACGCCCGCTACTCGACCACGGGCGCCTCCGTGTGGGAGAACGCCCAGCCGACGTTCCACGCCACCGCGCAGGGCTCCCTCGCGCTCGGGCACAACGGCAACCTCGTCAACACCGCCCAGCTCGCCGAGATGGTCGCCGCCCTGCCCAAGCAGGACGGCCGTTCCGCCCGGGTCGCGGCGACCAACGACACCGACCTGATCACCGCCCTGCTCGCGGGCCAGGTCGACGACGACGGCAAGCCGCTGACCGTGGAAGAGGCGGCCCACACCGTCCTCCCGCAGGTCATGGGCGCCTTCAGCCTCGTCTTCATGGACGAGCAGACGCTCTACGCCGCCCGCGACCCGCAGGGCATCCGCCCGCTGGTCCTCGGCCGCCTGGAGCGCGGCTGGGTGGTCGCCTCCGAGTCCGCCGCCCTCGACATCTGCGGCGCCAGCTTCGTCCGCGAGATCGAGCCGGGCGAGTTCGTCGCCATCGACGAGAACGGTCTGCGCACCACCCGATTCGCGGAAGCGAAGCCCAAGGGCTGCGTCTTCGAGTACGTGTACCTGGCCCGTCCGGACACCGACATCGCGGGCCGCAACGTCTACCTCTCGCGGGTCGAGATGGGCCGCCGGCTGGCCGCCGAGGCCCCCGCCGAGGCCGATCTCGTCATAGCGACCCCGGAATCCGGCACCCCCGCCGCGATCGGCTACGCCGAGGCGTCCGGCATCCCCTTCGGCAACGGACTGGTGAAGAACGCCTACGTCGGGCGCACCTTCATCCAGCCCTCGCAGACCATCCGGCAGCTCGGCATCCGGCTGAAGCTGAATCCGCTGAAGGAAGTCATCAAGGGCAAGCGGCTGGTCGTCGTGGACGACTCGATCGTCCGCGGCAACACCCAGCGCGCCCTGGTGCGCATGTTGCGCGAGGCCGGTGCCGCCGAGATCCACATCCGGATCTCCTCCCCGCCGGTGAAGTGGCCCTGCTTCTTCGGCATCGACTTCGCCACCCGGGCCGAGCTGATCGCCAACGGCATGACCATCGAGGAGATCGGTACCTCGCTGGGCGCCGACTCGCTGGCGTACATCTCCCTGGACGGGATGATCGAGGCGACCACCATCGCCAAGCCCGACCTGTGCCGTGCCTGCTTCGACGGCGAGTACCCGATGGAGCTGCCCGACCCCGAGCTGCTCGGCAAGCAGCTCCTGGAGACGGAGCTGGCCGCCGGGCCCGCCGCCACGGCCGCGGCCGACGCCATCCGTCGCCCGTAGCCGTCCGCCCCACCAGCCGTACGACACGAAGGTTCTCATCGTCATGCCTGACACAACCGGTGCCAGCCCCGCGGCGGCCTCCTACAAGACAGCGGGCGTCGACATCGAGGCGGGTGACCGCGCGGTCGAGCTGATGAAGGAGTGGGTGAAGCGGACCCACCGCCCCGAGGTCCTCGGCGGCCTCGGCGGATTCGCCGGCCTCTTCGACGCCTCCGCCCTCAAGCGCTACGAGCGGCCCCTGCTCGCCTCCGCCACGGACGGCGTCGGCACCAAGGTCGACATCGCCCGCCGCCTGGGCGTCTACGACACCATCGGCCGCGACCTGGTCGCCATGGTCATGGACGACATCGTGGTGTGCGGCGCCGAGCCGCTCTTCATGACCGACTACATCTGCGTCGGCAAGGTCCACCCCGAGCGGGTCGCCGCCATCGTCAAGGGCATCGCCGAAGGCTGTGTGCTGGCCGGCTGCGCCCTGGTGGGCGGCGAGACCGCCGAGCACCCGGGCCTGCTCGGCGAGGACGACTTCGACGTCGCCGGCGCCGGCACGGGCGTGGTGGAGGCCGACCGGCTGCTGGGCCCCGACCGCATCCGCAAGGGTGACGCGGTCATCGCCATGGCCGCCTCCGGCCTTCACTCCAACGGGTACTCGCTCGTCCGCCACGTGCTGCTGAACGAGGGCGGGCTCTCCCTGGAGGCCCACCTCGACGGACTCGGCCGCACCCTCGGCGAGGAACTGCTGGAGCCCACCAAGATCTACTCGCTGGACTGCCTGGCGCTGCTGCGCACCACCGAGGTGCACGCCTTCAGCCACGTGACCGGCGGCGGACTCGCCGCCAACCTCGCCCGCGTCGTCCCCGAGGGACTGCACGCGGTCGTGGACCGCTCCACCTGGACCCCGGGCGCTGTCTTCGACCTGGTCAGGACGACCGGCCGGGTCGAGCGCCTGGAGCTGGAGAAGACCCTCAACATGGGCGTCGGCATGATCGCCGTGGTGCCCGAGGAGTCCACGGACGTGGCGCTGGCGACCCTCGCCGACCGCGGCGTGGATGCCTGGGTGGCCGGCGAGATCACCGACCGCGGCGACCACGCCACGGGTGCGGCGCTGGTCGGCGACCACGCCCCCTGAGGCGATGGTGATGCGGAGAGCACAGAACCCGGTCGGTGACGGGGGTCACCGACCGGGTGGGTGTTCTGTGCAAGGTCAAGCGCCGCGACGTTGCTTCGGGGACTGGCCGTCCTCGTCCGCGTCGTCGTCCTCATAGAGGTCGGCGTACCGTGCGTATACGTCCTCATGCTCATCGTCCTCGAACCGCTCGCCGTTCGGCGGTTGCGCATTCGACGTCGATGCGCCCAGCTCCTCGGCCAGGCGTGAGAGGTCAGTCCCACCGCTGTTGTACTTCAGCTGGCGGGCGACCTTCGTCTGCTTGGCCTTGGCCCGGCCGCGCCCCATGGCTCGACCCCCTCAACGACGGGGCTCGACGGCCCCAGAGTCTTGACACGCGTTCATGGTCCGGAACGGACTCTCCGTAGAGAGACCGGTCCGTAGGGCTTCCACGGTACCTGAGCCCACGCACATACGGTACGTCGCCCACAGGACGTGGCCACGCCCAAGACCGGCGAGGCGTGCTGTCCTCGCTGGTCAAGGGCGATTTTAACCACCTTTCGGCGGTCGACCCGCCGGAAGAAGTGAGAGTTCTCTCTAACTGCCCTCCGGCGGGTACCGCTCAAACCTTCGACGGTCGTCGCCGTGTGCGCCGGGGGTCAGCCCCGCGCACGCGCCTCCGCCATCCGCTGCTCGGCGATCCGGTCGGCCGCCGCGGCCGGCGGAATACCATCGCTCTTCGCACGTGCGAAGATTGCAAGCGTGGTGTCGAAGATCTTCGCCGCCTGCGCCTTGCACCGTTCGAAGTCGAAGCCGCGCAGCTCGTCGGCGACCTGGATCACGCCGCCGGCGTTCACCACGTAGTCGGGCGCGTAGAGGATGCCGCGGTCCGCGAGGTCCTTCTCGACGCCGGGGTGGGCGAGCTGGTTGTTGGCGGCGCCGCAGACCACCTTGGCCGTGAGCACCGGCACGGTGTCGTCGTTCAGCGCGCCGCCGAGCGCGCACGGCGCGTACACGTCCAGGCCCTCGGTGCGGATCAGCGTGTCGGTGTCCGCGACCGCGCGCACCGACGGGTGGCGCTCGGTGACGCGCCGGACCGCGTCCTCGCGCACGTCCGTGACGATGACGTTCGCGCCCTCGGCGAGCAGGTGCTCGACCAGGTGGTGGCCGACCTTGCCGACGCCCGCGACGCCGACGGTGCGGTCGCGCAGGGTCGGGTCGCCCCACTGGTGCTGGGCAGAGGCCCGGATGCCCTGGTAGACGCCGAAGGAGGTGAGCACGGAGGAGTCGCCCGCGCCGCCGTTCTCCGGGGAGCGGCCGGTGGTCCAGCGGCACTCGCGGGCCACGACGTCCATGTCGGCGACGAAGGTGCCGACGTCGCAGGCGGTGACGTACCGGCCGCCGAGCGAGGCGACGAAGCGGCCGTAGGCGAGCAGCAGCTCCTCGCTCTTGATCTGCTCCGGGTCGCCGATGATCACGGCCTTGCCGCCGCCGTGCTCCAGACCGGCCATGGCGTTCTTGTACGACATCCCGCGGGCGAGGTTCAGCGCGTCGGCGACGGCCTCCGCCTCGCTCGCGTACGGGTAGAAGCGCGTCCCGCCGAGGGCGGGGCCCAGGGCGGTGGAGTGGAGGGCGATGACGGCCTTCAGGCCGCTGGCGCGGTCCTGGCAGAGCACGACCTGCTCATGTCCGCCCTGGTCCGAGTGGAACAGGGTGTGCAGCACATCAGCGGGTGCGCCGGTTACGTCGGTCACGGTGGTGACTCCTGAGTAAAGAGCGGCGGGTGGAGACGGCCCCCATCCTGCCCCCACGCTTGTGGCAGCGGAGCGGGGCGGGAGCCTGGCATGAGGGTAGGCCCTGGTCCGGCCGGACCGCCCCACCGTGTGCGGGATCACCTCCGCACGGAGTACGGGCGCGCGAGGCGCGCGGCTCGGGGGCCGCGCGCCCGGCACGCCGGGCCCGCAGGTTTTCCCGCCGGTGCGCGGGGGAGGGAGCAGGGGTGCCCAAGGTGTCCTCGGTGATCGTCCCCTACGCGGCCTACCTGCGGGTCTACGAGCCGCTGGCCGCCTTCCGCGAGCCCGAGCGCGGCCACTGGACCCGCTACGCCCGCCGCGCCGACCTGCCCTCCTACCAGGACGAGCTGCGCCGCTCGCTGGCCGACCTGCTGCCCACCCCGCCGGTGCCGGTCCCGGTGCACGAGAGCGGAGACGCCTTCGTGACCGAGGTCGACGGGGTGGTCTGCGTCTGCCCCTGGCGCACCCGGCTGCGCGGCTGGCAGGCCCTGGGCGAGCTGGCCGAGGACTTCCCGGAGCCGGTCCTGGACGCCCTGCTGCCGCCGGTCGTCCGCCGCCAGAGCACGCAGGACTACGAGCGCTGGCGGGAGCGGAACCCGGACGCCCGGCCCTGGATTCGCACCGCCACCTGGCAGGTGCCGATCAACTGGTTCGTGCTCGTCTCGGACGAGGAGCGCGAGTACGACCGGGGCCGCGCCGGCCCCGGCGCGGCGCCCCCGCTGCTGCGCTACCGCACGCCGATGGTGCAGGCCAGGCGGCGGGTGGCCCGGGGGCTGCGGGCGCTGCGGCAGGCGATGGACGAGGGGCCGCTGATCGACGGCCTGGTGGACGTGGGGCGCTGGCTGGAGGAGTTCCACCCGCGCTCGCTGGTCGAGCTGGACTACGGGGGGCTGGTGCACACGCTGCCGGCCGGGGAACTGGAGGCGGACCACTCCGCGGCGGACGTGGCGGAGGGCATCGAGGCGCTGGGCCACGGGGACGGGGCCGCGGCGGGGGAGGCGTACGGCAGGCTGGTGGAGCGGTGGCGTTCGGTACGCGACCGGCGGTCGGCGAACTGACGTTTGCGGTGCCGCCCGATCCGGGGTTTCGTACGGGGCGTGGAGTGGACCACCGTCCGTGTTGACGCGGAGTCGACAAAGGACGTACGCCCCGTTCCGGGCGTATGTGTCAAGCGTGACGGATCGCACGTACACCACTCTTGCGCTGCTTCCCCCTCCTCATGCCAAAATAGGACAAGGAGCCCGGGGGAGGTTCTGTCCGTCCTGATGTGGTGCACTGTGGGCGGGTTCTCAGCTTTGCGTGCTTTGGGGGGTCTGGTGACTCCTGATCGCCATGTGACTGATCGTCACAGGGGCGTGACTGTCCGCTATGGCATGGTCCATCGGCTTCCGTCGGTGATGAACACCTGGGAGGGCAATTCCATCGGTTTGGCCGACGCGGCTGGACAGATGGTGTAGTTGTAGTGCCGAGGACAAGCCGTTCGTCCTATAACCGACTCGACTCGCGTCCGCCATTTCGGGCAACGCGGGTCAAGGTGCAGAATTTAGAGGAAAGAACCGAGAAGGTTCGGTTCTCCCGAGGAGGCCGCTCATGACCGCTCGCACCCCTGATGCCGAGCCGCTGCTGACCCCGGCTGAGGTCGCCACCATGTTCCGCGTCGACCCGAAGACGGTCACGCGCTGGGCGAAGGCCGGCAAGCTCACGTCGATCCGCACGCTCGGCGGGCATCGCCGCTACCGCGAAGCCGAGGTCCGCGCACTGCTCGCGGGCATTCCGCAGCAGCGCAGCGAAGCCTGAACAACCGAATAACCGGGCAAAACGGTGCGTCCCCCAACCTGCCGAGACGCCCGGAATCATAGCTCCAAGCGACGCGGGTCCTGCCCCAACAGGCCCCCCGCCCACATCGGCTGAACACGTCGGGTGACCGACAGGGTGCGTCGTCGATCGCGCTGGACCCCCACAGGGCCCGGCGCGATCTTTTTTGTGCCCGTCGGCGGCGTGCCCGATCGCGCGGGTGAGCGGCCTTGTCGGAGTCTGGGGAGGGGTGTCGGATCGGGTCGCCGGGGGCCGCTCCGGAGGGTCACGAAGTGCCCTGACGGGTGGTGCAATTGCACATATTAAATTGACCTCGCGCAAGCGGCCCGTGAGTCCCGGAGTTTGGAAAACTGCCCCCGTGACACCCGTCACACGATGTGGCGCTTGTTGACTCCGGCATATGTGCGCTATTGGCGGCCCAGGCCCTCAGCAGCCGTACGGCGCTGGGGTGTTGGGCGCGGGGAAGCTGACGTCACGCCAGGGACACGCCCCGTTCACCGGCGTCCGCCTGACGGGCCGTCGGCTTACCGCGCGGTGCGACGACCGCCAGGAGCGCGGGGGCGGCCGGGGCGGGCGAGTCCATCGCCAGCCGCAGTAACCGGTGGCAGACGGGGCAACGGCGCGTCACATGGCCGTACGACGACGCGGCCGACAGATGCGCGCGGAGCAGTGCCCGCGTCTCGTGCCTGACCGATGCCGCCATACGCCACCTCCGGGGGCCGCACGGGAACGGGCCCTGCCCATTGGAGTACCGAGCGAACATGACGCCGTCAAGGCCGCCAGAGGGGCCCTGAGGGGCGCTGGGGGCCGTGGTGGGGATGGGGAGGAAGGGCCACCGGACACGGGGACGTTGAGGCCGGTGAGGGGGCCGGCCCCCGCAGCCCGGTGCGGGTGGGCGCGCGGCGGGCCCGCGTGGAGAGGAGGCGCGTGACGGCGCGGAGTGAGGGCATACGAAAAGGCCCGCACCTCGTGGTGCGGGCCTTCTCCGATGCGGTCCTGACGGGATTTGAACCCGCGGCCTCCACCTTGACAGGGTGGCGAGCACTCCAAACTGCTCCACAGGACCAGATTTCGCGGCGCTTTTCGGCGTTGCGCTGCGAGAAGAGACTCTACAGGAGGGTGCGCCCCGGGGTCGAACTCACCCTCCGTACGGTCCTCGTCACGGTGCCAGCGCGTCGATCGCCTTCACGATCCGCTTGTCGGAGACCGGGTACGCCGTCCCCAGCGCGTGCGCGAAGTAGCTGACCCGCAGCTCCTCGATCATCCAGCGCACGTCCAGGACCTGCTGCGGGACCGGGCGCCCCGCCGGCATCTGCTCCAGCAGCCAGGCGTACTCGTCGCGCATCTCCCGGACCTTCTCCATCCGGGTCGAATCCCGCTGGACGTTGGCCGGCATCTGCTGGAGGCGGCGGTCGGCGGCGACCAGATAGCGCATCAGGTCCGGCAGCCGCCCGAGCCCCGCCTCCGTCACGAAGCCCGGCTTCACCAGCGCGTCGAGCTGGGCCCGTACGTCCTGGAGGTTGGGCAGGAGCGCGGGGCTGCGCACGGACTTGAGCCGGCGTTCGCACGCCTGCCAGGCGGCCAGCACCTGCTGGACCCGGTCCACCGCCTGCACGGTGGTGTCCACGATCTCCGCCCGGACCCGGTCGTACAGCTTCCGGTAGGACTCCTCGTCCCAGGCCGGACCGCCGAAGCCGGCGATCAGCCGGTCGGCCGCGGCCGTCGCGCAGTCCTCGAAGAGCGCCTGGATGGAACCGTGCGGATTGGCGGACAGCGCGAGCTTCTGCTGGTTGGTGAGCTTTTCGGATGCGAACTTCGCGGGGTTGACCGGAATGGTGCGCAGGATCAGCCGGCGCGTCCCCTTCCACATCGCCTGCGCCTGCTCGGCCTCCGTGTCGAAGAGGCGTACGGAGACGGTGTCGCCGTCGTCGACCAGCGCCGGGTAGGCCCGCACCGGCTGGCCGGCCCGGCGGGTCTCGAAGACGCGGCTCAGCGTGCCGATGGTCCAGTCGGTCAGCCCGGTGCGCTCCAGGGACTCCCCGCCCCGGCGTTCGGCCGTGGCCGCCGCGGCCTGGGAGATCGCCTTGCGGGCCTTCGGGCGGAGCCGGAGCCTGAGCGCCTCCAGGTCCTTGTCCTCGGCCAGCGTGCGGCGCCGCTCGTCGACGATCCGGAAGGTGATCTTGAGGTGGTCGGGGACCTTGGCCCAGTCGAAGTCGGTGGCCTCGAAGGGGACGCCCACCATGCGCCGCAGTTCGCGGGCCATGGTCGTCGTCAGCGGCTCCTGGAGCGGGACGGCCCGTTCCAGGAACGCCTTCGCGTGGTTCGGCGCCGGGACGTAGTGGCGGCGGACCGGCTTGGGCAGGGAGCGGATCAGCTCCGTGACGACCTCTTCGCGCAGGCCCGGGATCTGCCAGTCGAAGCCCTCGTCGGTGACCTGGTTGAGCACCTGGAGCGGGACGTGCACGGTGACGCCGTCGGCGTCCGCGCCCGGCTCGAACTGGTAGGTGACGCGGAACTTCAGCGGCCCCTGCCGCCAGGAGTCCGGGTAGTCGTCCTTGGTGACCGCGCCGGCCTTCTCGTTGACGAGCATCTCGCGCTCGAAGTCGAGGAAGTCGGGCCGCTCGTGGTGCTCGCGCTTCCACCAGGAGTCGAAGTGCGCGCCGGAGACGACGTGTTCGGGCACCCGCTGGTCGTAGAAGTCGAAGAGCGTCTCGTCGTCGACGACGATGTCCCGGCGCCGGGCGCGGTTCTCCAGCTCCGCCACCTCGCCGAGGAGCCGGCGGTTGTCGGCGAAGAACTTGTGGTGGGTGCGCCAGTCGCCCTCGACCAGGGCGTGCCGGATGAACAGGTCGCGGCTGACCTCGGCGTCGATCCGCCCGTAGTTCACCTTGCGCTGGGCGACGATCGGCACCCCGTACAGGGTGACCTTCTCGTACGCCATCACGGCCGCCTGGTCCTTCTCCCAGTGCGGTTCGCTGTAGGTGCGCTTGAGGAGGTGGCCGGCGAGCGGTTCGACCCACTCGGGCTCGATCTTGGCGTTGACCCGGGCCCAGAGGCGGGAGGTCTCGACGAGTTCGGCGGACATCACGAACCGCGGGGGCTTCTTGAAGAGCGCCGATCCGGGGAAGAGGGCGAACTTGGCGTTGCGGGCGCCCAGGTACTCGTTCTTGGCGCCGTCCTTCACGTCCTTCATGCCGACGTGGGAGAGGAGCCCGGCCAGCAGCGAGATGTGGACGCGGTCGCCGGGGGCGTCCTGGTCGTTGAGGTGGATGCCCATCTGCCGGGCGACCGTGCGCAGTTGCGTGTAGATGTCCTGCCACTCGCGGACCCGCAGGAAGTTGAGGTACTCCTGCTTGCACATCCGCCGGAAGGAGGAGGAGCCGCGCTCCTTCTGCTGTTCGCGCAGATAGCGCCAGAGGTTGAGGTAGGCGAGGAAGTCGCTGGTCTCGTCCTTGAAGCGGGCGTGCTGCTGGTCGGCCTGGGCCTGCTTCTCCGCCGGGCGCTCCCTCGGGTCCTGGATGGAGAGGGCCGCGGCTATGACCATGACCTCGCGGACGCAGCCGTTCTTGTCGGCCTCCAGCACCATGCGGGCCAGGCGCGGGTCGACGGGGAGCTGGGCGAGTTTGCGGCCGGTCTCCGTGAGCCGGTCGCGCGGGTCCTTCTGCGCCGGGTCGAGCGCGCCCAGCTCCTGGAGGAGCTGCACGCCGTCGCGGATGTTGCGGTGGTCCGGCGGGTCGATGAAGGGGAACTTCTCGATGTCGCCGAGGCCGGCTGCGGTCATCTGGAGGATGACGGAGGCCAGGTTGGTGCGGAGGATCTCCGCGTCGGTGAACTCGGGCCGGGCGAGGAAGTCGTCCTCGCTGTAGAGGCGGATGCAGATGCCGTCGCTGGTGCGTCCGCAGCGGCCCTTGCGCTGGTTGGCGCTGGCCTGCGAGACCGGCTCGATCGGCAGCCGCTGGACCTTGGTGCGGTGGCTGTAGCGGGAGATCCGCGCGAAGCCGGGGTCGATGACGTACTTGATGCCCGGCACGGTCAGCGAGGTCTCGGCGACGTTGGTGGCGAGCACGATCCGGCGCCCGGAGTGCCGCTGGAAGACGCGGTGCTGCTCGGCGTGGGAGAGCCGGGCGTACAGCGGGAGGATCTCGGTGCGCTGCCAGTCGGCGCCCGATCCGCGGGGCTGCTTCCGCTTCTCCAGGGCGTCGGCGGTGTCCCGGATCTCCCGCTCGCCGGAGAGGAAGACGAGGATGTCGCCCGGTCCCTCGCCCATCAGCTCGTCGACGGCCTCGGTGATCGCGGTGATCTGGTCCCGGTCCGCGTCCTCGCCGTCCTCCTCCAGCAGCGGGCGGTAGCGCACCTCCACGGGGTACGTCCGGCCGCTCACCTCGATGATCGGGGCGTCGCCGAAGTGCCGGGAGAAGCGCTCGGGGTCGATGGTGGCCGAGGTGATGACGACCTTGAGGTCGGGCCGCTTCGGCAGGAGCTGCGCGAGGTAGCCCAGCAGGAAGTCGATGTTGAGGGACCGCTCGTGCGCCTCGTCGATGATGATCGTGTCGTACGCGCGCAGCTCGCGGTCGGTCTGGATCTCGGCGAGCAGGATGCCGTCCGTCATCAGCTTGATGAAGGTGGCCTCGGGGTCGACCTGATCGGTGAACCGGACCTTCCAGCCGACGGTCTCGCCGAGCGGCGTGTCCAGCTCCTCGGCGACCCGCTCGGCGACGGTGCGCGCCGCGATCCGCCGCGGCTGGGTGTGGCCGATCATGCCGCGCAGCCCGCGGCCCAGCTCGACGCAGATCTTGGGGATCTGGGTGGTCTTCCCGGACCCGGTCTCACCGGCGACGATGACGACCTGGTGGTCGCGGATGGCCGCCGCGATGGCGTCCTTCCTCTGGCTGACGGGAAGCTGCTCGGGGTAGCTGACGGCGGGGATGCGGGCCCGTCGCTCGCCGATGCGCTGCTCGGCCTTGACGACCTGCGCCTCGATCTCGGCGAGGACGGAGGCGCGGGCCTCCGGCTTACGGATCTTCCGCGCACCTTCGAGCCGGCGGCCGAGCCGGTGCGCGTCGCGCAGGGACAGCTCGGTCAGCCGGGAGGCGAGGGCGCCGAGGGCGGGGGCGGGGTGCGTAGACATACGGAATCCAGGATCTCATCCCCCGGAAATTCCTGGCGAGCGCTTTTACCCCGGGCCGGGGGCCGGGGTACCGGGAGCGCGACCGACCCGGACCTGCGGCGGAACATGGGCAACGACAAGGCCCCGATCCGAGGATCGGGGCCTTTGCTGTGGCTGGGGCCGGGGTCGAACCGGCGACCTTCCGCTTTTCAGGCGGACGCTCGTACCAACTGAGCTACCCAGCCGCGAGGTTTCACGTGAAACCTCAGCGGTCCTGACGGGATTTGAACCCGCGGCCTCCACCTTGACAGGGTGGCGAGCACTCCAAACTGCTCCACAGGACCAAGTGGACGGGGTGCGAAGCTGCGACGCAAGTCTCGCACACCGTACTGCGTGCCCCCAACGGGATTCGAACCCGTGCTACCGCCTTGAAAGGGCGGCGTCCTAGGCCGCTAGACGATGAGGGCTATCGGCCCGCCTGGGCGCTTCTCAGCGCGTCGGGGACGTGAGAAGCATAGGGGATGGCGGGACCTATCGCCAAAACGGTTTACGGGGCATTCGGCGTCGGCGTGCCGGGCGTGGCGGAGCCTTCGCTCCCCGACGGGCTCGGCCCGGTCGGGGACGGTGTCGCGCCGGGCTGGTTCTCCTTCGGCAGATGCCGGCTGACCTCGGCCGTCGTCAGTCCCAGACCGCCGAGCTTGATCTCGTCCCACGCCTGGAGACGCCGGGTGTCCCGGTCGAAATAGAGGATCGACGCCTGGATCGGATCGGGGTGCTCGCCCTCCACCGCCCGCAGTCCGCTGCCGCCCGTGGAACCCTCGACGCGGAGCCGGGTGCCGAACTTCATGACCTCCATGCTCGGGCGGTGGAGATGGCCCGACAGCACCAGCGGAACATCGCCGTCCACCACCCGGGCCGCCGACGGCTCGTGCACCACGGCCACGTCCACCGGGGTGCCGGCGGTCTGCTGGTCGCGCAGGGCGGAGGCCAGCCGGGCGCCGGCCAGCTCCTGGGACGCCTCCGCGCCGGGCTTGGCCGCCCGGTCGGGGGTGAACTGGGGGTCGCCGATGCCGGCGAAGCGCAGCCCGGCGATGGTCAGGGCCCGGCCGTCGTCCAGGACGTGCGCGTTCCTCAGGCCCTTCAGGTACTCCTGGGTGACCATCGAGTCGTGGTTGCCGCGCACCCAGACATAGGGGGCGCCCAGATCCTTGACCGGGTCCAGGAAGCCGTTCTCCGCCGCCGTGCCGTGGTCCATCGTGTCGCCGGAGTCGACGATCACGTTCACGTCGTACTGCTCCACCAGCGAGGCGATGATCTTCCAGCTCGCCGGGTTGAGGTGGATGTCGGAGACGTGCAGCACCCGCAGCGTGCTCGGGTCGGGCCGGTAGGCGGGGAGCGTGGAGGTGACGTCGTAGAGCTTGGTCACGTTGGTCACCAGGCGGGCCAGCTCCTGCTGGTACACGTCGAACTCGGTCACGATGCTCCGCGCGTCGCCCACCAGGGAGGGCGCGGAGGAGAGCAGTCCGGAGAACTTCGGCTCCAGGACGGAGTCCGGGTTCCAGGTCGCGTACGCGGTGCCGCCGGAGGCCACCAGCAGCGTCAGCGCCAGACCGCCGGCGGCCAGGGCGCGGCGGGGCCGCCGGTAGACCACCAGGCCGAGCGCCGTGGCGCCGGTGACCACGGCGACGCAGGAGCGGACCGCCAGGTCGAGGGTGCCGCGCCCGACGTCCCGCGCCACCTCGTCCTGGAGCCCGGAGAACCGCTCGGGACGGTCCACCAGCGCCTGGGCGCGGGCCGGGTCGAGCTGGTCCACGTTGACGTCGAGGCGGACCGGGGCGACGTGGCTGTCCAACTGGAGGGCGCCCAGCGGCGACACGTTGATCTTCGTGCCGCCGGCCAGCGAGGGGCGCAGGGTCATCGTCGTGTTCATCGGGCCGACCGGGACGCGCACGTTGCCCACCACCAGCAGGCCCAGCCAGGCGCCGAGCAGGACGACGGTGATCATGCCGAGGGCACGGGTCAGCGGGCGGGAACGGGGCGTGAGGCCCACCGCCGTGGACGCCGGCCGGGTTCGGCGGCGGAGCGAGAGGGTGCGCGGGGCGCGGCGGATGCGGTTCATCACCTCGGCCATGACGTGCGGGAATGCGGCGGGGACGCGGGACATTGGGGCCGTATGCCCCTGCCCCGGGGCGGATATGCGAGGTCGGGTCGTGACGGCAGTGTCATACCGATGTGTCGTATCCGACAATGGGTCTGTGCTGGAGATGACGCGCGAGGAGTTCGAGGAACTGGTCGCCGAGGCGCTGGACCGGGTCCCCCCGGAGCTGACACGGCTCATGGACAACGTGGCGGTCTTCGTCGAGGACGAGCCGCCCGCCGACGACCCGGACCTGCTCGGACTCTACGAGGGGACACCGCTGACCGAACGCGGCGAGTGGTACGCGGGGGTGCTCCCGGACCGGATCACCATCTACCGGGGGCCGACGCTGCGCTTCTGCGAGACCCGCGAGGACGTCGTCGCGGAGACGGAGGTGACGGTGGTGCACGAGATCGCGCACCACTTCGGCATCGACGACGCGCGGCTGCACGACCTCGGGTACGGGTGACGCCGCCGGCCCTCCGGACGGCTCCGGGTGACGGTCTCCGCCCTGGGACGCGTGTCCTCTTGTGGGTGACGGGAGTTGGGCACGGCGACTCCTTGACCTCCGGAGGTGGCCGCCCGTGCGCCCCTTGTACGTACCCGCCCGTCTGACCGCCACCCTCCTGGCCGTCGCCGCTGCCGCCGGCTGCGTCAACGTCGGCGACGACGAGTCCGGCCGGAGCGCGCGGCCGTCGCAATCCGCCGGCGAGCGGGCCGGCGACGCGCCCGGCGCGGGCCCGGCGCTCCCGGGCGGTCCGGCCGGGTACGGCCAGGCCGGGGGCGGTGACGGGCACGGCCGCGGCAAGGACGCCGGGGGCGGCGACGGAAAGGCCGGCAAGGACGGGGACGGCAAGGACGGGGCCGAGGGCGCGGACCGCTCGGGCGCGCCGACCGCCGGCCCCTCCGGTTCGGCCCCGTCCAAGGGCGGCCCCGGCGAACCGGCCCCCACCCGTACGACGCTCCCGGAGCCCCCGCCCGAGCCGGAGCCGTCGGCCACGCCCGAACCGCCCGACCCGCCGGCGCCGGAGCCGACACCCGAGCCGTCCTCGTCCGCGCACGAACCGCCGGGCACCCAGCTCGCCCAGCGCGAGCCGGCACCGCGGGCGGGGGTGCCGGTGTAGGGCTGCCTACGCGGGGGCGGGGCCCTGGCGTAGGCGTGGGTCACTGGCGTGGGCGCGGGGCCTCGTCGTGGGCGCGGGGCCGTGGCGGAAACGGGCCGGACCACCCGCTCGGCCCATGTGACCACTCGGTTTGCCTAAGGGGGTGGTAGGTGCGTATGGTGGTAGATCGTTTGATCCCATTTGCCCGGCGCCACCACAGAGCGCGCCGTGTGGCGCGTACTCTCCCTTGCCGTGGCGGACCGCATCGAGGCGGTCGTATTGCGAATCGCGATTCACGGAGTTGACGGGCGCGTGCCGACGAGACTCCGGAAGGTTTCGCATTCGCATGTCCATCACCAGTACTGATCACGTCGTCGTGCCCGAGAACGCCGAGGGCGTTTCCGTGGCCACCGACGTCACCGACGTCACCGAGGCCGACCTCCCCGAGGCCGGCCTCACCGACGCCGCTCCCGAGGCCACCGAGGCCGACGCGGCCGACGAGGCCGCCGAGGACTCCGGCGAACCCGAGCTGACCTTCGCCGAGCTGGGCCTGCCCGAGGGCGTCGTGCGCAAGCTCGCGCAGAACGGCGTGACCACCCCCTTCCCGATCCAGGCCGCGACCATCCCGGACGCCCTGGTCGGCAAGGACATCCTCGGCCGTGGCCGCACCGGCTCCGGCAAGACCCTCTCCTTCGGTCTGCCGACCCTGGCCACGCTGGCCGGCGGCCGCACCGAGAAGCACAAGCCGCGCGCCGTCATCCTGACGCCCACCCGCGAGCTGGCCATGCAGGTCGCCGACGCGCTCCAGCCCTACGGCGACGTGGTCGGCCTGCGCATGAAGGTCGTCTGCGGCGGCACCTCCATGGGCAACCAGATCTACGCCCTGGAGAAGGGCGTCGACATCCTGGTCGCCACCCCGGGCCGCCTGCGCGACATCATCAACCGCGGCGCCTGCTCCCTGGAGAACGTGGAGATCGCGGTCCTCGACGAGGCCGACCAGATGTCCGACCTGGGCTTCCTGCCCGAGGTCACCGAACTGCTCGACCAGGTGCCGGCGGGCGGCCAGCGGATGCTGTTCTCCGCGACCATGGAGAACGAGATCAAGACCCTGGTCGACCGGTACCTCACCGACCCGGTCAGCCACGAGGTCGACGCGGCGCAGGGCGCGGTGACGACCATGTCGCACCACATCCTGGTCGTGAAGCCCAAGGACAAGGCGCCGGTCACCGCGGCCATCGCCTCCCGCAAGGGCCGCACCATCGTCTTCGTCCGCACCCAGCTCGGCGCCGACCGCGTGGCCGACCAGCTCCGCGAGGCCGGCGCGAAGGCCGAGGCGCTGCACGGCGGCATGACCCAGGGCGCCCGTACGCGCACGCTGGCCGACTTCAAGGACGGTTACGTCAACGTCCTGGTCGCCACCGACGTCGCCGCCCGCGGCATCCACGTCGACGGCATCGACCTGGTCCTCAACGTCGACCCGGCCGGCGACCACAAGGACTACCTGCACCGTGCCGGGCGCACGGCGCGCGCCGGCCGTACCGGCACCGTGGTGTCGCTCTCCCTGCCGCACCAGCGGCGCCAGATCTTCCGGCTGATGGAGGACGCGGGCGTCGACGCCACGCGCCACATCATCCAGGGCGGCGCGGCCTTCGACCCGGAGGTCGCCGAGATCACCGGCGCCCGGTCGATGACCGAGGTCCAGGCCGAGTCCGCGGGCAACGCGGCCCAGCAGGCCGAGCGGGAGGTCGCCCAGCTCACCAAGGAGCTGGAGCGGGCCCAGCGGCGTGCGACCGAGCTGCGCGAGGAGGCGGACCGGCTGGTGGCCCGCGTCGCGCGCGAGCGCGGCGAGGACGTGGAGACGGTGACCGCCGAGGTGGCGGCGGCCGTGGCCGAGCCGGAGATCACCCTGCCGGAACAGGCGGGCGAGCGGGACGAGTTCCGCCGTGACGACCGTGCCGACCGGGGTGACCGTGGCGGCCGTCCGTACGAGCGCCGTGACGACCGGGGTGGCTTCAACCGCGACCGTGACCGGGACCGTGGCGGCTTCCGCCGCGACGACCGTGGCGGCGACCGCGGTGGCCGTACCTTCGAGCGGCGTGACGACCGCGGCGGCTTCCGCCGTGACGACCGTGCCGACCGGGGTGACCGTGGCGGCCGTCCGTACGAGCGTCGTGACGACCGGGGTGGCTTCAACCGCGACCGTGACCGGGACCGTGGCGGTTTCCGCCGCGACGACCGTGGCGGCGAGCGCGGCGACCGTGGCGGCGACCGCGGTGGCCGTACCTTCGAGCGTCGTGACGACCGGCGCGACGACCGGCGTGACGACCGGCGTGACGACCGCGGCGGCTTCCGCCGTGACGACCGCACCGACCGTGGCGGCCACCGTGGCAGCGACCGCCCGTTCAACCGCGACCGCCAGGGCGACCGCCCCGGCTTCCGCAGCGGCGGCCACGACCGCCCGTACGGCCGTCGTGACGACCACCGTGGCTCCTCCCCCTCCTCCTCCTTCGGCCGCCGCGACGACAAGCCGCGCTGGAAGCGCAACGGCTGACGGCACCTGAACGACCGGCAAGGGCCCGCACGACCTCCTCGTGCGGGCCCTTCCGCGTCCCCCGCCTGTGACGCCCGTCACTTTTTCACCCGGCGCCACCCCGGCGTCAACGCCGCGAACCCCCTCCGCACCCCCCACCAGGAACGGCCCCGAACAGCACGAACGCCGACGTCCCGGACGCGCCGACCGCCCGGATACCCGATCGGAGACACGGCCTCGTCCAGCTATGCTCAGTGAGGCAACACCACGCACCACCCCTGGGCCCTTAGCTCAATTGGCAGAGCAGTGGACTTTTAATCCATTGGTTGTGGGTTCGAGTCCCACAGGGCCTACCTGCCGAACCCCAGCTCACACGACACGCGGGCTGGGGTTCTGTCGATTCTGTGGGTGCTGATGATCGGCTGCTCAACCGCTGCTCAACCGGGAGGTCGAGGCAGAAGCAGAAGGGCGGCCACCCTCGCGGGTGACCGCCCTTTCCCGGATTACCCTCCCGGGCAGTCGCAACGCCGTCTGCGGACTCTCCCCGGGCGAGTGCGGGACCACTCCTCACTGCTGCTGGACACCCTGATCCGCATCGCCGAGGCCATCGGCGTGGACCGTGGCTGCCGGATGGGTGACGGCCGCCTCTGACGGGGCGGCAGAGACGGCCGTCGGCTCCGCTCCCGGCGCGGCCAGTGGACGTACGCGCCGGGAGCGGGGTCAGAGGGGCCGGCGACGGACGTGTACGGGCGTGGTGTGGCGGGGCGGGTTCGTGCGGCAGGGCTCGGGGTGGATGGTCAGGTTGGGTGTGGCGCCTGACGGGGAGTCGATGATGATGACGTGGGGCTTGCCCTGGATCGGGGGTCCGCAGGTGTCGCAGTGGGTCATCGGAGGCTCTGGCGTACGAGGCGGTACAGGTGGCGGGCGGTGTCGCAGGGGGCGCTCTGGCCTCCCGGCCGGGGTGGCCTGGCAGTCGGCGCATTCCGGTGCGTGGGTGAAGAGGGCGCGGTGTGCGCGGGTGCCGGCGCAGGCCGGGCAGGCGCGGGGCCACCAGCGCCCCCTGGGGCTGTCCAACTCGCCGAGGTTGACGGCCGTGGCCAGCGTGAGCGGCCCCGAGCACCAGACGCACAGTGCGCCGCGGAGCTGGTCCTCCGCGAGGGCGACAGGGTCAGGCGGGACGATTCCGGCGCCGTCGAGGGCCCTGCGTAAGGATTCGACGGCCGTGAAGAGGTCGACATCGGTCGACGGGGTGTTGGCCATATCGGGACGTTAAGAGCCGGAACCGGCCAGGCACCATCGTTGTTGCGCGAGGTTGCGCGCTTGCCTCGTCAGGTTGCTCGAAGTTGCGCATCTGGAGATGGCGAAGCAAGGGCGCGGGGCGCCCGGCTCGTAGACGCTGGGGAGGACCACCACCACGGCGAAGGGGAGAGAGGCACTGGCCCGGCGACTACGGTTCAACGGCACTGGCAGCGGAGTCAACGGCTGCCCGTCCGTCGACGAGGATCTGGACACGGGCGAGGTCATCGTCCACGGACCACCGCTGACAGACCCGGACGACATCGCCAAGCTGTGCCGGCTCGGACCCGGCGAAGTACCGATCGTCGTCCCCCGAAACCTGCTCGTCGACTTCGGTCCGAAGGACACCGACCGCGCGCCCGACATCATCGGCCTGGACGAGTTCGACCGGCTGTTCACCGCGTTCGAGCACACGGCCTGGCGGCTGGAGACGCGCCGCCGGTACGCCTCCGAGGGGACAACGCCGACCTACGCGCAGTTCACCCGAGGCGTGCCGGTGAACTGGGACGGGGCGGACCCCGAGTGGTGCGCCGAGCGGCGTCGGCAGTCGGCGCTGGCGAAGAGGTTCGGCCGCGTCCGCGTCATCGACCAGCCGCCCACCACCGGCCGGCTCTACCTGCTGGAGAACGCCCGCCGCAACAGCGCCGTGGGCGAGACCATCTACAACCTCGACCGCGCCCGTGCTGAGCGGCTCGCCCTGCCCGAAGAGGATTTCTGGATCTTTGACTCCAGGCTTGTCGCACTGCTGGACTTCGACGACGCCGACGACCTCGTGAGCGTGGAGCTGATCAGGGAACCGGCCGCCGTCCTGCGGTACGCCGTGGCACGCGACGCGGCGACGCACTACGCCATCCCGTACCGCGAGTACGCGCGGCGACTGTCGGCAGGAGACTAGACAGGGGCATCGGTGAGTACGGACTACCAGCAGGCCCGAGAGGCCCTGGGGACACGGCTGCGGGAACTGCGGCTCTCGGCGCCCGGTGGCCGGCTCACCGGTGCTGAACTCGCCCAGCAGCACGGCTGGAACAAGTCGAAGGTCTCCCGCCTGGAGAACGGACGCCAGACGCCCACGCCCGACGACCTGCGCTGCTGGGCGGAGGCCACAGGGCAACCCGAAACGTACGACGAACTCCTCGCCCGGCTAGGCGGCTTCGAGTCGCACATCCGGTCGTGGCGGCGGCAACTGGCCTCCGGACACAAGCCCGTGCAGGACACGCACCTGAGCGCCCACGCTGACGCCAGCCTGTTCCGGGGCTGGGAGACATCCATGATCTTCGGAATTCTTCAGACCACGGACTACGCGCGGTCGATCTTCACTCGGTACGCGGAACTCCAGCGGACCCCGCGCGACACCGAGGACGCCGTGCGGTCGCGCATCCAGCGGCAAGAGGCGCTCTACGATCCCGCGAAGAGGTTCCACCTGCTGCTGTGGGAGCCTGCGCTGCATACTCTCGTATGCCCACCGGCGGTGCTGGCCGCGCAACTCGACCGGCTGGCCGGGACCGTCGGACTGGACACGGTGGAGCTGGGAGTCATCCCGTTGTCCGCGTCGGTCAAGATCCCCCCGGCGACTGCGTTCTGGGTGTACGACGATCGGCAGGTCATCGTCGAGAACTGGCACGCGGAACTCTGGATCGACGACCCGGTCAATGTCGGCACGTACCTGCGGACCTGGGAGACGCTGCGGGAGTCCGCGGTGTACGGGGCGGGCGCGCAGAACATCATCAACCGCGCACGCCGGGCGCTGAGCCCCCGCTGAATCAGACACGACGGAAGCGGGGCCGTGGTCATGAGGTGATGCCGTGCGGGTAGGGCCTGACCTCCTCGGGGACGGGCGGCTGACCGCGATGACGCTGTCCTCTCCATGACTGGGCAGGTTCAGAAGCGCTGGATCTCTTGGCCGTCTGGGATCTTGTAGCAGCCGGAGATGACGGACAGGCTCAGCATCGGAGGGTTTTCCTTGGCCATTTTGATGACCTTCACGCCGGCCTTCTTCTTTTCGTTGTCGGCAATCATTCTGATGTTTTTGTTCTTGCTGGCGTCCGGTCCGTATTCGACGATGTTCCATCCGTTTTTCGGCAATTCTTCTTTGAGTCGATCCATTGCCGAGTCGATGTCGCTCGCCGCAGCGGGGTAAAAACTCCAGGGGTGGAGAATCTGGAAATAGGTGTTTTCGTCCCTGCCTGGGCACTCGGTGACCGTCGAGTGACTGTCGGACGCCTCTCCTTTCACGCCGATGAGATCGTAGATCTCGCTGGACACCCTTTCCATCGCGTCGGCGGCATCAAGGGAAGTGCTCATGCCGGAGAACGGGACGCCATCGGAGTCTTTTTCAGTCATGTCGCATCCGGTGAGGATCGTGAGAAGCATGCATGCTGCGAGTGTCAGGGTGCTCGGCCGAGACTTCACGTCAGCTCCTACTTTACGTGTGCTTTCGGGGCGGGCGATGGCTGTAGTGGCACGTTGTCACCCTTTCCGACGACGATCAGCGCTTGATCTCCCAGGCTGTTTGTTCCCGGTTTCCAGTAATTGCTGTGACCTCTGGTGTCGGTGATCATCTGATTGGCGCCGAACTCCGGGTCGCTGGGGATGATGAAGCGGTCCCCGCCGTGACCCCACCGGCCGAGACTCGGGACGATGTCGCCGTCGGCATCCTGATTCCATACATGCCCCTTGGGGACGTCCAACTCATCGGCCCTGGAGACCTTGACGCCAGGACTGCCCGCGAAGATGATCTCATCGGCGTTGAGCTGCCCAGTCTGGGCTGCCGCGCCTACGAGAGTCGTTCCGTATGAATGGGCGATCACCGTGGTGTGAGAGGATGAATTCCCGGAATGTGATGCGTCCAGCCCGTCCAGGAAGTCCCGGAACGCCGGTGCGCCATCGTATGCGTAATGTTCGAAGGGGGCATCTTTCACGACGTCGTCCGGTGCGTCGTAACCGAGCCAGGTGATGGTGGAAACGGATTCGCCGCGAGATCTGCTGCTGGCTTCTTGCCAGACCTGGATCATCCGATTGATGTTCCCGCCGATGTTTTCCAGATCGGACTCCGTGCCTGGAACGTAGACCGCTGTGTGATCTGCGGTATCAGGGTTTCCGTTGGCGATGATGGCACGACCGTCCTTTTCGGGGTTGAACCCCAGCAAGTACGCTTCCGGGAGTCCTTTTGTGCCGGTCGAATCGAAACGGTCCTGAATGGCTTGCATACCTTTGAGGGAGCCGGTGAGATGGTCGTACCGGGCGCCGTAATTTTTATGCCATTCCATCCATTCGTCGGTGTACACCTTGGACGGGTACGGGCCGGATGTGATCCACGTCCACTTGTTGGACGGTGGTGGTGGGATCGAGTTCAGTTCCATCTGCATGGTGCCGCGTGTGGTTTCGAGCACCATGCGGTTGGCCTCGTCCCGGACGGTGGCGGGTAGCCCGTCGAGCCCGCCTACGGTTGCGGGGTGCAGGGACATCCAGGCGTCTCGCTCCTCCGCGCTGAGCTTCCTCCACCACTCCGCGTTGTCCTCGGGGCTTCCCTCCTTCGGAGGCTGAGGCAGGGAGTCGAGGAACTTCTTGCCCGCCTCGCGCACACCGTCCGTGTCCGAGGACGTGTCGGCCCAGTCCGTGGGGGAGACCGTGAGGTCGTCGTCTGCTTGCAGGGCTCGTAGTCTGGGGGCCCATGTGGTGTCGGTCTCCGTGGCCTCCTTGAGGGCGGTGGCGATCTGGTCGGCGTAGTCCTGGGCGAGGCGGTGGTGGGGGTTGGGGTCGAAGTGGGCTGCCTGGCGGGCGACGGCGGAGGCCGTGGCGTCGGTCAGGCCGTGCGCCGTGCCGCCCGCGGGGGTCCTGCCGTCCTCGTCCTTCTCCCCGCCCGGGGGGTAGGTGACCGAGCCGTCGGCGTTGACGGTGAGCTTCGCCGCCCTGGCGCCGTCGAGGGCCGCGTCGAGCTTTCTCCTGGCAGCCTCCATCTCGTACGAGAACGCCTCCAGGGCGGTGCCGACGAGGCCGCACTGCACCTGGACGTAGTGGAAGTTCTGGCTCAGTTCCCCCAACTGCTTGCCCGCCGCCGTGGCGGCCTGGCCCCTCAGGCGCTTCCTCATGGCCACCGCGATCTCGTTGTCGATGCGGTCCTTGGCCGCGCCGGCCATGGCGGAGGTGCGGCGGTAGCCGTCGGCCGCCTCGGAGTACTCGGCCGGCTTGAGGGCCTTGAGCGTGGCGAGGTCCATGACGTCCGGTCACCGGTCCCTGTCCTGGCCGCCGACGGCCGGTGTGTCGGCGTACTCCACCACGAGCCGGGCGATCTCGGCCTCGATCGACTCGTCCGTCCTGAGCTGGTCGTCGCCCGCCTTCACCAGCAGGCCGGAGAGCTTCCGGCAGCGTCCGCCGACGCTTTCGACGTAGGTCTCCCAGGAGTCGTGGACGGCCTTCCGGGCGGCGGCGGTCAGACAGCCGGTGTCGGCGCCCAGGCCCGTCCGGCCGTCCTTGAGCTGTGCCGTGGCCTTGCCGATGTCCTCGCACAGGGAACCGATGTCCGTGCCGGCCTTCGTCCAGGCGGGCTTGTTCGAGATGAGGTCGCCCGTGCCGCCGCTCCGCTCGGCCGGTACCTGGTCGAGCCGCGTCCGTGTGCCGGTGCGATCGGCCGCCGCGGCCTTCAGCCGCTCCCATTCGTCCCACGCCATGCGTGGCCCTCCTGCTCTGCGATCGGATCGATCCGCACAGTAGTGATCCGTCGCTGTGTGTCGCATCGGTAACGGCCGCCATCCCGTCTGAGTACGCGTACTCAGACGGGATGGCGGGGCCGATGAGGTGGCGAGGGGGCGATGAGGCGCCCGGTACGGTCCTTCGGGAGGCGGGGTGCGGTTGTCCGTGCCGTCGCCTGTCGTCCGCCCGTCCGTCCCGTCCAGCCGGAGTGCCGATGCCTCTCCCCTATGTCCTGCTCTCCGCCGCCGTCTCCCTCGACGGGTATCTCGACGACACCGGGCCCGAGCGGCTGTTGTTGTCGGGGCCGGCGGACTTCGACCGGGTCGACGAGGTACGGGCGTCCGTGGACGCGGTGTTGATCGGGGCCGGGACGATCCGGGCCGACAACCCGCGGCTGCTCGTCTACTCGGCCGAGCGGCGGGCCGCGCGGGTCGCCTCGGGGCGGCCGGAGTACCCGCTGAAGGTCACGGTGAGCGGGTCGGGGGAGCTGGACCCGGCCGCGCCCTTCTGGCACACCGGCGGCGCCAAGGCCCTGCTGACCACCGACGAGGGCGCCCGGCGGGCCCGCGCGCTCGGGATCGCCGCCGACATCGTGCCGCTCGGCGACCGGATCGACTGGCGGGCGGCGCTGGAACACCTCCACGACGCGCTCGGCGTCGAACGGCTCATGGTGGAGGGCGGCGGGACCGTCCACACCCAGTTGCTGCAACAGGGGCTCGCCGACGAACTCCAGCTCGTCCTGGCCCCGTTGCTCGTCGGGGACCCGCGGGCGCCCCGCATGTTCGGGCCCGGCGCCTACCAGGGCGGGCGGCTGCGGCTGGTGGAGACGCGGCGCATCGAGGACGTCGTCCTCACCCGCTACCTGCCCACCGCGCCCGGCACCGGCCGCACCGTCACCGCCGCCGACCGGCACTGGCTCGCGCTCGCTTGCGAACTGGCCGAGCTGTGCCCGCCGTCGCGCACCGCGTTCAGCGTGGGCGCGGTCGTCGTCGCCTCCGACGGCACCGAACTCGCCCGCGGCCACTCCCGGGAGGGCGACGACCCGGTCGCCCACGCCGAGGAGGCCGCCCTCGCCAAGACCGACCCCGCCGACCCCCGGCTCACCGGCGCCACCGTCTACAGCAGCCTGGAGCCGTGCGCCCGCCGCGCCTCCCGGCCCGCGCCCTGCGCCCGGCTCATCCTCGACGCCGGGGTGCGCCGGGTGGTCACCGCCTGGCGGGAGCCGGACACCTTCGTGGCGGACGCCGACGGGAGCGGGGTGCTCGCCGCCGCGGGCGCCACCGTCCTCGTCCTGCCCGAGTACGAGGAGCGGGCCACGGCGCCGAACCGGCATCTGACCGGCTGAGACGCGCCGAGACACCCGCCGGGGCGCCTGGGAAAACAGATGTGCGCCGGGCCCCCGGGATGACGTACACTGGAGTCACAACGACGCGGGGTGGAGCAGCTCGGTAGCTCGCTGGGCTCATAACCCAGAGGTCGCAGGTTCAAATCCTGTCCCCGCTACTGAAGGCCGGAGGCCGGAATCCTTGAGGATTCCGGCCTCCGGTGCGTTCTCCGGTGCGTTCTCCGGTGCGTTCTCCGGTGCGTTCTCCGGTGCGTTCTCCGGTGCGTTCTCCGGTGCGTTCTCCGGTGCGTTCTCCGGTGCGTTCTCCGGTGCGTTCTCCGGTCGCCTCTGGTCGTTCTGCGGTGTCCTCCGGTTGGTCTCCGGCCTTTTCCTGTGTTCTCTCGCGTGTGTTCTCGCGCGCCGCCGGCCACCGCCCACCCCGTCATCCGATCGGCCCCGTACCGCTCGCCGCCCGTCGCCGCCCCCGCGAACCTGGACGTCGGGACGGCAAGCGGCACGGCAGCGGGGCGGCAGGAGACGAGTGGTGCGGCCAGGTGACGTGGACGACGAGGGAGCGTACGCCAGGGCCGGCGGCAGGCTCCCCGGCGACCCCGTGCCCGACCCGGGCCTCGGCGACGTGACCGAGCCGCCCGCGCGTCCGCCCCGGCGCGAGGGGCGGGCACGGCGCCGGACCCTGGTGCGCGCGCTCCCCGTCCTGATCCTCGTCGTCGCCGTCCTCTACGACCTGCTCACCCCGCGCTCCTTCACCGCCGGGCCGCTCTACACGGCCGCCCCCCTGATCGCCGCGCCGATCTACTCGCGGCGCGGCACCGTGCTCACCAGCGCCGGCTCGGTCATCGCCGTCCTCACGCTCCAGGCGGGCAAGGGCGTCCTCCAGTACGTCGACTCCCTGACCGAGCTGGCCACCATCGCGACCGTCGCCGCCCTCGCCATCCTCTTCAACACCTTCGTCCGCCGCACCGACGAACGCCTCGCCTCCGCCCGCGAGATCGCCGAGGCCGCCCAGCGCGCGGTGCTGCCCGCCCCCGCCGAACGCATCGGCGGCTTCGAGATCGCCGCCCGCTACGAGGCCGCCCAGGCCGACGCCTTCATCGGCGGCGACCTCTACGCCGTCCAGGACAGCGCCCGGGGCGTCCGGCTCATCGTCGGGGACGTACGCGGCAAGGGCATGGGCGCGGTCGCGGCCGTCGCCGTCGTGATCGGCGCCTTCCGGGAGGCCGCCGAGCAGGAGGCCACGCTGGAGGCGGTCGCGCAGCGGCTGGAGCGGGCGCTCGCCCGCGAGGGCACCCGGCGCGAGGGACTGGACGCCTTCGAGGGGTTCACCACCGCCGTCCTCGCCGAACTCCCGCACGGCGACGGCACCGTCCGCATCGTCAACCGCGGCCATCCGCCACCCCTGTTGCTCTACGCCGACGGCACCCTCGGCCAGGTGCCCGTGCGCGAAGCGGCCCTGCCGCTCGGCATGGGCGACCTCGGCGTCTGGCCCGACCACGCCGAGGAGTCCGGCTTCCCCGGCGGCGCCACGCTGCTCCTCTACACCGACGGGCTGACCGAGGCCCGTGACGAACGGGGGGAGTTCTACGACCCGTACGCCTACCTCGCCGGCCGGGACTTCCGGCATCCGTCGGAGTTGCTGGACACCCTCGCGGAGGACGTGCGCCGGTACTCCGGGGGCGGTATGGCGGACGACATGGCCCTGCTCGCCGTACGCCGGCCCTGACCCGGCGGACCCCGGGGACCCCGCGTCCGGGGCCCGTTGTCACGACCTGTGACCGGGCGACCGCCCTGCGCATAACAACTGACACACCATCAGAAAGTCGTGGTGTGAGGCGCTCCACCGAGGACGGGTCAACTCGCCCGGTTTTCACCGGTCGTGGGGTCTAAGTCCGCGCCGGGATCGTTAATGATCAAGGGGAACGGCTTGGATTCCATGCCCGGTGTCTATTAACGTTCGATAACGCAGCGCGGTCGTCCCAGCCGTCACAGAAGGCGGCTCCGTGCGCACGCGCCGAATCCCGCGAGGGAACCGGGGAACCACCACATTGGGGTGAATCGTGTGTGTGCCGTCGTGGAGACACGGCCGGTATACGCGCGTAGGAGACCTTCCTGCTCCGAACCCGTCAGCTAACCCGGTAGGCGGAAGGAAGGAAAGGAGCGCGCCCACGTGGCGTCTAACCGGCCCGCCCCCGAGGCTCCGTCCGTGCCGAGCAGGTACGACGGCGACCCCTTCGTCTACGGCGGCCCCCGCCCCGACGACGGTCCCTTCGAGGAGTGGAACCCCACCGCCGACACCGTCCGGCCCGTCCGGGGCCGGCACCGCGTCGCCAAGCAGCGCGGCGGACTCGCCCGCAGTTCCACCGTCCTCGGCGTCGGTGTCATCGCGGCCGTCGGCGCGGGCGGCATGGCCACCGCGGCCCCCGGCAAGGCCCCCGTCTCGATCTCCATGCCCGACCTCCCCTCGGTCGGCTCGCTGATCTCCACCCCCGAGCCGGAGCCGGAGGGCTCCAGCACCCCGCTCAGCGGCATCGGCGTCTCCACCGACGACACCGCCGAGGGTGCCGGCGACGCCGGTGAGGCGCTGCGGGCGCGGATCATGGCCCAGGCCGAGCAGCAGCAGGACCAGGTGGCGAGCAAGGCCGCCGCCGAGGCCGCCGCCGCCGCCGAGAAGCAGGCCGCCGAGGCCGCCGCCAAGGCGGAGAAGGAGGCCAAGGCCGAGGCCGCCGCCGCCAAGGAGAAGGCGGAGGAGGAGGCCCGCAAGAAGGCCGAGGCCGAGCGCCTGGCCGAGCTGGCCCGGCAGTACGCGCTGCCGACCTCCGCCTACACGATCACCTCGACCTTCGGCCAGTCCGGCTCCATGTGGTCCTCCGGCTACCACACCGGCCTCGACTTCGCCGCCCCCACGGGCACCCTGATCAAGGCCGTCCACACCGGGACGATCACCGAGGCCGGCTGGGCGGGCTCCTACGGCTACCGCACGATCCTCACCCTGGAGGACGGCACCGAGCTGTGGTACGCCCACCAGTCGTCGATCAACGTCAGCGTGGGCCAGCAGGTCAACACGGGTGACGTCATCGGCCGCGTCGGCGCCACCGGCAACGTGACCGGTCCGCACCTGCACTTCGAGGTCCACATCGGCGGTGCCGACAGCGGTGTCGACCCGACGGCGTGGCTGCGGAGCAAGGGCCTCGGCATCTGAGGCGTCCGGCACCCCGGACCGGGCAGCCGACGCGGACCCCCGCGCCGGCCCTGCGGCGATCCCCGCGTCACCTCGACGCGACACACCCGCGGTCCCGCCCCGTGCGGCGACCGCGGCGGCCCTCCCGGAAGACCCCGGCGGTCCTGGCGGCCGACCCCCCGACGCCAGGGCCGCCGGTCTCCGGTGCGCGTGCCGGCCCGCGGTCCGCGGGGGCCCGCCGTGACGGCCCCGCCCACGGAACGGCGGCCCACCGGTGGAATGACCGCGTCCGGTGCGGGTGTTGTCGTACGACATGACTTCTCTGCGTACTCTCGGTTCCTCCGGTCTCCGGGTCTTCCCGCTCGCCCTCGGCGGCAACGTCTTCGGGTGGACCGCCGACCGTGACCGTTCCTTCGCCGTCCTCGACGCCTACGTGGCCGCCGGCGGCAACTTCCTCGACACGGCCGACTCCTACTCCGCCTGGGTGGAGGGCAACTCCGGCGGCGAGTCCGAGACCGTCATCGGCGAGTGGCTCGCCGCGCGCGGCAACCGCGCCGACCTCGTGATCGCCACGAAGGTGAGTCAGCACCCGGAGTACCCGGGGCTGTCCGCCGGCAACATCAAGGCCGCCGCCGACGCCTCGCTGCGCCGCCTCGGCACCGATCACATCGACCTCTACTACACCCACTTCGACCGGCCCGAGGTGCCGGTCGAGGAGATCATCGGGGCCCTCGACGAGCTGGTGACGGCCGGCAAGGTCCGCTACATCGCCGCCTCCAACATCTCCCCGGAGCGGCTCGCGCGGTCGCTGGAGTTCTCCGAGCGCGAGGGCCTCGCCCGGTACGTCGCCCTCCAGCCCCACTACAACCTGGTCTCCCGCGACACCTACGAGGGCCCGCTGCGCGACCTCGCCGAGCGGTCCGGGCTCGCCGCCGTCCCCTACTACGGCCTGGCGTCCGGCTTCCTCACCGGCAAGTACCGGCCGGGCGTGGAGGTGGACAGCGCGCGGGCCGGGCGGGCCGCCGGGTACCTGGAGAGCGAGCGCGGCCGACGCGTCCTCGCGGCCCTCGACGAGGTCGCCGAGGCGCACGACGCGCCCCTCGCCACGGTGGCCCTCGCCTGGCTCGCGGCCCAGCCGACGGTCGTCGCGCCGATCGCCTCCGCGCGGACCGTGGAGCAGCTTCCGGCGCTGCTCGGCGTGGCGGAGCCGGCCCTCACGCCGCAGGAGATCACGAAGCTGACGGACGCCTCCGCCTGAGCGCGGTACCGGCGCCCGGCCCTTACCCGGCGCCCGGCCCTTACCCGGCGCCCGGCCCTTACCCGGCGCCGGGCCGCGCGTCGGTCCGGCCGTCGTGCGGGACGCGGCGGAAGACCAGGTCGTTCACGACGTGGCCCTTGTCCAGGCCCTGCCCCTCGAAGCGGGTCAGCGGGCGGTGGGCGGGGCGGGGCGCGAAGCCGCCGTCGGCCCGGGTGTTCTCGAAGTCCGGGTGCGCGGTGAGCACCTCCAGCATGTGCTCGGCGTACGGCTCCCAGTCGGTGGCGCAGTGCAGCTCGGCCCCCGGGGCCATGCGGGAGGCGGCCAGCGTCAGGAACTCCGGCTGGATCAGGCGCCGCTTGTGGTGCCGCTTCTTCGGCCAGGGGTCGGGGAAGTAGACGCGCAGTCCGGCGAGGGAGTCCGGGGTGAGCATCTCGCGCAGCAGGATGATCGCGTCGCCGTTGGCGACCCGGATGTTGGTCAGCCCGCCGCGTTCGGCGAGGGCGAGCAGGTTGCCCTGGCCGGGGGTGTGCACGTCCACCGCGAGGATGTCGACCTCCGGTTCGGCGGCGGCCATCCGCGCGGTGGCCTCGCCCATGCCGAAGCCGATCTCCAGGACGACGGGGCGGTCGTTGCCGAACAGGGCGGCGAGGTCGAGGACCCGCTGTCCGTCGACGTCCAGACCCCAGGTCGCCCAGAGCCGCTGGAGGGCGTCCGCCTGTCCGGCGGTGACCCGGCTCCGGCGGGGCTGGAAGCTCCGGATGCGCCGCTCGAAGTGGGAGCCGGCGGGGTCGGCCTTCGGACCGTCCGGGAACCGTGGCTCCCCCTTCGCCCGGGTGTGGCGCAGGGGGGCGTCGGCGGGCGCGGTGGGGGCCGCGGAGGCCGGACGGTGGGCGGGGGTGCGGTGGGAATCAGACACAGTGCGTCGATTTTACGTGGGATGGCTGAGCGCCGGAGCGCGCGCCGGTGCGGGGTGCGGGGCTCCTCGGGCGCGCGGGGGGTCGGCGCACGCCGGTGACTCGGGGGACCGTCGCGGCTCGGGGGACGACGGCCGACGGTGGGCCGCCCTCCGTGAGCGGCGGCCCACCGGCCGGGGCCGGCCCGGGGCGGTGGGCCGGGGCCGGCCCGGGGTCAGGCCGGGGTCACCAGGAGCGGGCGGGCGCGCTCGCGCAGCTCGGCCACGCGCGGTTCGTCGCCGTAGGGCTCCAGCCGGTGCAGGAGGTCCTTGACGTACTCGGTGGTGCGGGCGGACGAGATGCGCCCGGCCACCTCGACCGCCCGTACGCCCTGCTCGCAGGCGGCGTCCAGGTTCCCCGACTCCAGTTCGGCGACGGCCGAGACGACGAGCCGGAGCCCGTGCGAGCGGACGAACTCCTCCGTCGGCTTCGACAGCGCCTGCTCGGTGAAGCGGCGGACCTGGCCGGGTGCCTTCAGATCGCGGTAGCACTCGGCCGCGTCGGCGGCGAAGCGGTCGTAGGAGTAGAAGCCGAGCCAGGTCGGGTCGCTGTCGCCGGGGCGGGACCGCTCCAGCCAGCTCTCCGCCGCCTTCAGCGCCGTACCGGCCGCGGCGGCGTCCCCGGCGCGGGCGTGGGCCCGCGCCTCGACCAGGCGGAAGAAGCTCATGGTGCGGGCGGTGGCCAGGCCCCGGTTGCGTTCGAGCGCGGCCTGCGCGAGGTCGACGCCCTCGTCGCCGAAGCCCCGGTAGGTCGCCTGGAGCGACATCGAGGCGAGCACGTACCCGCCGAGCGGCACGTCCGCCGCCGCGCGGGCCAGCCGCAGCGCCTGGATGTAGTACCGCTGGGCGGCTTCCTGCTGGCCGGTGTCGAAGGCCATCCAGCCGGCCAGGCGGGTCAGTTCGGCAGAGGCGCCGAACAGGGCGCGGCCGACCTCGTCGGAGTAGGCGCCGAGCAGCAGCGGAGCCGCCTCGACGCGTAAGCACTCGGGCACCATCGACGAACGCCAGTCGCCGCCGCCGTACTTGGAGTCCCAGCGGCGGGCGTCCTCGGCGGCCTCCCGGAGTTTGCGCACATCGCTGTGGCCGACCTTCAGCGGTGCGCCGGAGCCCTCGGCCGGGCTCACGTCGCGCGCCACCGAACTGTCGGCCGGGGTTATGAGCCAGCGTGAGGCGGGGGTCGCGTACGCGCTCACCGCGAACGAGCCCGCCAGGGACTGCCAGATGCCGCCCCCGCCGGCCCGGCGTCCGGCCAGGTCGAGCCGGTACAGCTCGGTCGCCGACCGCACCGCCTGCGCCACGTCCCTCGGGAAGGCGAGCCCGACCTCGGGGGCCGGGTCCGCGTCCGCGAGGCCGATCTCGTGCAACGGGACGGGGCGCCCGAGCTTCTGGCCGATCGCGGCGGCGATGAGGTGCGGGGCGGCGCCCTGCGGCACCATGCCCTTCGACACCCAGCGCGCCACCGACGTCTTGTCGTAGCGAAGCGTCAACCCGCGCTGGGCGCCGAGGTCGTTGACGCGGCGGGCGAGGCCCGCGTTGCTGATTCCCGCGAGGGCGAGAACGGCGCCGAGCTTTTCGTTCGGCCCGCGTTGCTCCCTGGACATGCGCCACCCCTCGACACAGACGGCTGCCGCGCTGGCATAACCCCGCGGCATTCGTAAACCCAGCGTAGTTCGCCGCATCCCAAGCGTTAAGGGGCATTCTTCCGGATGGCGGGATTGTGGTCCGTACGGAAGTGCGGCGTCTGTACGGACTGTGGCCGTGTGCTCCCGGTGTGTGGCCGTGCGCCTGTCCGTGCGCTCTTCTGTGGCCGGCTCCGGGAGCGGTTCCATGGCGGTGCGTGGGTCGGCCCGCTGTCCAGGACAGTGGGCTGGGGGACACCGCCGTCTACATCCCCGCGGGCGGCGGACCGGTCCGGGGGGCGCGTCCCGCCTCCCGGACTGCGCACCGCGGGGCACTGCGCAGAACCTGTACGGAGCGTGGCCAACGCCGGCAGAACATCAGGTAATTGGCCGAAAATCGACCCTATGATTTTCGGGCTCGCGGCGTTCCCACCACGGAAGTTGAGGGCGCTTTGGGTAGCCAAGGGGCGCATTATGGGGGCGCATTCGCGTCGTCCTCGTGCCGTCCCGACCGTGTCGCCGTGATCTGACCGGCAGGCGCGAACGGCAGGCCGACGCCCCCGCGCGGGTATCCGCGGGGGCGTGTTCGAGGGAGCGCGGACGGCTCCGCCGACGCTCCGTGGCACGCCCTTCATGGCAGCATGGGGACCCGGTTCTTACCGTGCCTGGTGGTTCCCGGCCTGTGGAGGCGTCGATGCGGTGGTTGGTGGGGTGGAGCAGCACCGCCGTGGGAGCCCCGGGCGCGGCCGGCGCCGGCCCCACGGGGAGCACCGGACACGACAGACACGACAGACACGACGGATACGCGGGATACGCGGGATACGACGGTGAGAGCGTGCGGCCCGTCGGCTCCCAGCCGATCTGGGGCGGCCCCGACCCCCTGTGGGCGGTCGGCGACTGGCGCCCCGACGAGGTGCGCGTCGTCACCGCCGACCCCCAGACCCGTATCGCCGTCCTCGGCCTGTGCGGCGCCGGCGACGAACAACTGCGCGTCGGACTCTTCGCCGCCCGCGGCGGCGCCCTGCGCCACCTGACCGCCTGGCCCGGCAGTTACACCGCCGTCGTCCAGGTCGGCCGCCGCATCACCGTCTGCGGCGACCTCGCCGGCGCACGGCCCGTCTTCCACACCCCCTGGGCCGGCGGCACCGCCTACGCCACCGCCGCCCTGCCGCTGGCCGACCTCGTCGAGGCCAACCTCGACTTCGGGCACCTCGCCGCGCTCCTGGCCGCCCCCGACGTGCCCGCCGCGCTCGACGACTCCACCCCGTACGACGGCGTGAAGCGCGTTCCGCCGGGGCACGCACTCATCCTGCGCGCCGGGGCGCGCGAGATCGCCGGATACGAACCGGTCGCCTCGCTCGCCGTCGCCGCCCCGCCCGCCGACCCCGACAGCGCCGTCGACGGCGTCCGGGACGCCCTGGTCGAGGCCGTGCGCACCCGGCTCGCCGCGCCCCGGCACGTCCCCGGCGACGGCATCGACCCCGGCCCCGTCCCCGGCATGGGCCCCGCGGAACGGCGGGCCGCCCGCGGCATGCCGGTCCCCGGCATCGGCGCCGACCTCTCGGGCGGACCCGCCTCCGGCACGCTCGCGCTGCTCGCCGCCGGGCTCCCCGGCATGCCGGGCACCGTCCTCGGACACGGCCCCGGCGCGGGGGAACGGCTGCTCGCCGTCACCTTCAACGACCTCGCCGTCGGCGGGCGCGAGTCCGAGCTGGAACGCGCGGGGGCGATCGCCGCCGGCCCGCGCCTGCACCATGTCGTGGTGACCGGCGGCGAGGAGGTCCTGCCCTTCGCCGTCCTCGACGGGCCGCTGACCGACGAACCGGCCGCCTGCCTCGTCTCCGCCGCCCGCCACCGCACCCGCCTCGCCGCCGGCAGCGCCGACCACTTCACCGGGTACGGCGCCCGGGAGGTGCTCGACGCCCACCCGGCCCGCCTCGCCGACCTGTTGATGGACCGCAAGCGGCGCCACCTCGTCCGGCCCGTCGCCGCCCTCGCCCGCGCCGACGGTTCCGTCCTCGTGCCCGCCCGCGTCTACGCCGCCGCCCGGCGCCTGTCCCGCATGCCCTACCGGTCCGGCCTCGACGACCTCGCCGAACAGCTCATGCGGCGCCGCTTCGACCCGCCGGGCGACGGGGCCGTCGACGCGTCCCTCGCCGTGCTCACCTGGGGCGGGCCGGGACCGGCGGCGCGGTGGCTGACCGGCGAGGCGCTGGCGGAAGTATCGGTTCGGCTCACGGCCGCGACCCAGCGGTCCGCCGTGGGGCCCGGACAGCGGCCCGGCGACTTCCGCGCGCGGGCCGCGCTGGCCCGGCGGGCGGCCGAGGTACGGGTGCTGGAGCAGGCCGCCGAGGTCCGCTTCCAGCGGCTGCACACCCCGTTCCTCGACAACCAGGTCGTCCGCGCCTGCCGCGCGCTGCCCGAGGCGCTGCGGGTGCGGCCGGGGGCGCGGGCGGCGATCCTCCGCTCGGTGCTGGAGGGGGCCGGGGTGAGCGACCTGCCCGTCGGCTGGGGCACGCCCACCCGAGCGCCGGAGGCCACGGCCACGCGGACCGGGCTGCGGGTCGCCGCCGACTCGCTGCTCATGCTCTTCGACACGCCGCTGCTCGCGCAGGCGGGGCTGGTGGAGGCGCGGGTCGTCCGCAAGGCGCTGCGGGCGGCGGCCGAGGGGGAGCCGCTGCCGCTGGAGGGGCTCGCCGGGCTGGTCTCCCTGGAGCTGTGGCTCGGGCGGCTGCTCGCGCGGCGCGGGACCTGCTGGACGGGGACGCCGGCCCGGCAGCGGGCGGTGCCCGCGGGGATCGTGCCGCAGCGGGGCGCGCTGGGCGGGGCGGGGGCCGTGGTGCGGCGGGTCTGAGCGGCCCCCGCGGGGGTGCGCTCGGTGGGGGCGGGCTCGGTCGGGGTGTGGGGGTGAGGCCGCGGCCGTACGCGGGTGCCCTGTGCCCTCACGTACAGGTGAAGCGCGACTGCGCCCAGTCCGCCAGCGTGGCCGTGTCGAAGGGCCCGTGGGGTGCGACCACCAGGCGTACGGTCTTGCGTCCCGTGAGGTTCACGTGGACGGGGATCGCCTGGTCGCCGCCCTTCACCGTGCCGGAGTTCCACAGCCGGACGCCGTCCGCGTGGACCGAGAAGCGCACCTTGCCGAGCCTCGTCATGTCGTCCACGCCCACCAGCGCGTCGTAGGACGAGCAGGCGCGGTTGAGGTCGATCGTGACGGAGGAGCTGCCGTGCACCGTGACGCCGTGCGCGTGCCGCTGACCGCCGATCCACAGTCCCGTGCGCTGCCAGGCCCAACCGCTGCCGCCCAGACGCATCTCCGGACCGGTGCCGTCGCCCGTGAGGTCGTACGACAGCTCGTTCCACTGGAAGACCTCCGGAGCGGGAGGCGGGGGCGGAGGGGGCGTCGGCGTCGGCGTCGGTGTGGGGGTGGGTGTGGGAGTGGGTGTGGGGGTCGGCTTCGGGGTGGGGGTCGGTGCGGGCTTCGGCGGGGGAGTGGGAGTGGGCGTGGGCGTCGGTGTGGGTGTGGGTGTGGGCGTCGGTGTGGGGGCGGGGGCCGGCGGGGGCGGGGGGTCGGCCGGTTCCGGCGCGGGCGGTTCCGGGGTGGGGTGGGCCGCGGGCGCCGAGGGGGGCGGGGCCGCCTCGGGGGGCTGCCCGGCGGGGGTGTCGTTGCCGGCGAGGGCGAGGACCAGGGCCGCCGCCACGCCCACCGCGACCACGCCGGCCGCGATGCCGGCCTTCAGCGGAGCCCCGATGCCCTCCGAGGCCGCCCCCGCGCCCGCCCCGCCCGACGCGCCGCCGTTGGCCGCGGCTGCCGCACCGGCGGCACCGGCCGCCCCGGCACCCGCGCCGCCGGCGATGAGCCCGGCCGCCTTCGCGTACCCGGCGGCACCGAACCAGCCGATGACCGCGAGCGGGACCACGGCCGGGATGCCGCTCGCCACTTCCTGGATCTGGCCGGCGGCGAGCCGGCACCGGGCGCACTCCTCCAGGTGCTTGCGCAGCCCCCGCTCGGCCCGGGTGCGCAGCCGTCCGCGCGCGTAGGTGCCCAACTGGTCGGCGTAGCGCGCGCACTGCGCGTCTCCCGCGAGGGCGTCGCTGACATGGGCCTGGAGGTACGCCTGCTTCAGCCCCTCCCGGGCGCGGCTGGCCAGCACGCGCGTGCCGTTGGCGTCCAGCCCGAAGAGGACGGCCACCTCGCTCGGCGACTCGTCCTCGACCTCGGTGTGCCACAGCACCGCCTGCCACCGCTCGGGCAGCGAACGGAAGGCCCGCATGGCCATCGACTGCTCGGCCTCGTGCATGGCCCGCACATCGGCGCCCAGTTCGAGCGTGTCGTCGTCCGGCACCGCGGCGCCGCGCGAGGACTGCGCCGCGAACACCGCGAAGTCGTCGACCAGTTGCTCCCGCTTCGCCGACCGCACCCAGCCCGCGGCGACCCGCCGGACCGAGGTCAGCAGGTAGGCGCGGACGGCGTGCTCGGGGCCGGAGCCGCGCCGCACCGCCTGGAGCATCCCGGCGAACACCTCGGCGGTCAGGTCGTCCGCCGTATGGGCGTCGCGGCAGCACGTGCGCGCGTACCGGCGCACGGCGTCGGCATGGCGCCGGTACAGCTCCTCGTACGCCGTGTCGTCGCCCGCGCGCATCAGGTCGATCAGCTCGGCGTCGGCGGCCGGCATCTCGCGCGGTGGGGGCAGCACCCCGTCGTCGTACCGCTCGCGCTGTGCGGGAACGCTTCCCTCCGCGGGTCCGGCGCCTCGCGGGAGGCCCGCCGGGCCGCCCTGGCCCGGCACCTGCGGCGGGTCACCGAGTCCGGCCTCGCCGTCACCGAGTGACTTGTCCCACCCGTCAACGCTCATCGCGGAACGCCCCCGCCACCTGCCCGACCAGTTCCGAACATCGGCCAGGGTGCCACATGACTTTTTGATGAGGGCGCCGAGGTGCCGACCATCACCCGTCCGTGGGGACTTACCCGCCCGGGACGATTGCGCTCATGTGTTCGGGGAATGAGGAACGTCCGTCCGGGCGCGGTGGGCCGGCCGCGCCCAGGACTTCCGCCCGCGCGTCAGGCGGGGCGCGACCGCAGGCCCTCCAGGAGGATGTCCAGCAGCCGTGCCGAGGCCGCCGCCTGCTGCGCCGCGTCCGGCAGCGAGGGCGCCGCCGTCGCTATCACCAGCAGGACGTCCGAGACCGACACGTCCGGCCGCAGCTCGCCCGCCGCACGCGCCCGCTCCACCAGCCGGCCCACGACCTCCAGCAGCGCCGCCGTCCCGTGGTCCGGCTCCGCGGCGGCCGGCTCCGCGCCCTCGGGCACCAGCCGCAGCTCGCCCGAGCCCGGCTGCGCCCGCTGCTGCGGCACCCGCGGCTCGCCCAGGGCGTCGCCCTCGCCCTCGTCGGCCACGCCGACCCGCAGCACCTGCGGCGGCAGCAGGCGCCCGGCACCGGACGCCACCGACGTGCGCAGGAAGCGCGCCAGCGCCGACCACGGCTCGTCCTCCTGGCCGAGGGCGGCGCGGGCCTGGTCGGTCAGCCGGGCCGTCTCCTCCTCGGCGATCCGGCGCACCAGCACGTCCTTGCTCGGGAACCGCCGGTACACCGTGCCGACGCCGACCCGCGCGCGCCGCGCCACGTCCTCCATCGGCGCCCCGTACCCCAGCTCGCCGAAGACCTCGCGCGCCGCGCGCAGCACGTGCTCCAGATTGCGCTGGGCGTCCACGCGCAGCGGCGCCGTCCGGGCGCCCCCGCGTCCGCCGCCCGCCCCCGGAGCCACCGCGGCACCCGGCGCGAGGGCCGGAGCGGACGGCCAATGAGACCCCTGAACATGCATAGACATTCCCCCGGTCATGACGTCTCCCCCCGGAGACACTCCCCGCCATCGACAGCATGAAGCGCGCGGAACGGACCCGGATCGGCCGTCCGTCTGACGCGGACCCGATGGAGCCACATCCCCCCACACCCCGTGGGGACGAACATAGTTGAGTGGCCGTCAATTCAGAAGGGGCAGGTTCCGCACAGAGCGCCCCCCGATCGGAGCAGGGATCGTATACGCCCCGAATACGCCCCCTTGCGCCCCCACGCCCACCCCGCTGACCTGGGCGAGCGGTCCCTGCGTGCGGTTTCGGCCATTCCCGTCGCGCCGGAGAACGCGGTCACACGATCTGTCGGGCCTGTGGACAAACGCGAGCGTCGGGTGCGTCATGGGAGGGTGAAGGAACGTGCGCGCATTCTCGTTGTCGGCGGCGGCTACGTCGGGATGTACACGGCCCTGCGACTACAGCGGCGGCTCAAGGCCGAAATCCGCCGGGGCGAGGCCGAGGTCACGGTCGTCAGCCCCGACCCGTACATGACGTACCAGCCGTTCCTCCCCGAGGCCGCCGCGGGCTCCATCTCCCCGCGGCACGTCGTCGTCCCGCTCCGCCGCGTCCTGGACCGCTGCCGGATCGTCGTCGGCGAGGTGCGCTCCCTCGACCACGCCGCCCGCACCGCCACCCTCACCACCCTCGCCACCGACGAGGAGGGCGGCGACCCCCGCCGGGTGGAGTACGACGAACTCGTCCTCGCCCCCGGATCGGTCGCCCGCACCCTGCCCGTCCCCGGCCTCGCCGACCACGGCATCGGCTTCAAGACCGTCGAGGAGGCCATCGGCCTGCGCAACCACGTCCTCGAACAGATGGACATCGCCTCCTCCACCCGCGACCCCGCCGTCCGCGCCGCCGCCCTCACCTTCGTCTTCGTCGGCGGCGGCTACGCGGGCGTCGAGGCCCTCGGCGAACTGGAGGACATGGCCCGCTACGCCACGCGCTACTACCACAACCTGACCCCCGAGGACATGAGATGGGTCCTCGTCGAGGCCACCGGCCGCATCCTCCCCGAGGTCGGCGAGGACATGGGCCGCTACACCGTCACCGAACTGCGCCGCCGCAACATCGACGTCCGCCTGGAGACCCGCCTGGACTCCTGCGCCGACCGCGTCGCCCGGCTCAGCGACGGCTCCCGCTTCCCCACCCGCACCCTCGTGTGGACGGCCGGCGTCAAACCCCACCCCCTGCTCGCCGGCACCGGCCTCCCCCTCGACGCCCGGGGCCGCCTCCTGTGCACCCCCGAACTGGCCGTCGACGGTGCCCCGCACGCCTGGGCCGCCGGCGACGCCGCCGCCGTCCCCGACGTCACCGCCCCCGCCCCCGGCGACGGACCCCGCCCGCTCTGCGCACCCAACGCCCAGCACGCCGTACGCCAGGCCGCCGTCCTCGGCGACAACATCGCCCACAGCCTGCGCGGCGAACCCCTCGACACCTACGCCCACCACCACGCCGGCTCCGTCGCCTCCCTCGGCCTCCACCAGGGCGTCGCCCACGTCTACGGACGCAAGCTCAAGGGCTACCCCGCCTGGTTCATGCACCGCGCCTACCACCTCAGCCGGCTCCCCACCGTCAACCGCAAGGCCCGCGTCCTCGCCGAATGGGTGCTCGGCGGACTCTTCACCCGCGAGATCGTCTCCCTCGGCTCCCTCGAACACCCGCGCGCCGAGTTCGAACTCGCGGCCGGGCGAAAACCACCCCGTGACCCCGAGGACGACCCGAAGGGGTCGTCCTGACCGGACGCGGGAACTCCCCGGCCGGGACCGGCGTCTGACGGATGTCGGTCCGGACGGCCCCCTGCAAGACTGGTCCACCATCGCGGGCGGGCCTCCGCTCATCCCGCGCGGCTCCCGGGCCCGGCCGGTTCCGGTGCCGGCCGCCGACGACTACACGAGGCAAGGAATCGTGAACTTCACGCGCTGGAGCGCCCGCATCCCCGGAACACAGCGCCGCGCCGCGGCACGCGCCGACACGGCCGTCGCCACGGACCGGCGGACCGACGGCTCCGTGCCCGCCGCCCGCGCCGAGCAGCTCACCGACGCGGCGCCACCCGTCCCCGCCGTCGACGACCTGCCCGTCAGGGACGTCCTCGACCGCGTCCCCGCCCTCGTCGCCCTCGTCCACGGCCCCGACCACCGCATCGCCTACCTCAACGACGCCTACATCGCGGCCTTCGGCCCCCGCCGCACCGGCGCGCGCGCCCGCGACGTCCTGCCCGAGCTGGACGAACTCGGCCTCTTCCCGCTCCTCGACCAGGTCCAGCGCAGCGGCCGGCCCCGCACCCTCAAATCCCGCAAGGCCACCGACGGCCGCTCCTACACCTTCACCTGCGCCCCGGTCACCGAGGCCGGCAGCGACGGCGTCCTCGTCTTCGCCACCGACGTCACCGACCACGCCGAGGCCGCCGGACGCCTGCGCGCGAGCGAGGCCCGCCAGCGCGAGACCGCCGTCACCCTCCAGCGCTCCCTGCTCCCGCAGGAACTGGAGGAGCCCGACGACCTCCGGGTCGCCGCCACCTACCACCCCGGCGGCACCGAGGCCGCCGTCGGCGGCGACTGGTACGACGTGATCACCCTCGGCGGCGGACGCACCGCCCTCGTCATCGGCGACGTCATGGGGCGCGGGGTGCGCGCCGCCGCCGTCATGGGCCAGCTCCGCACCGCGGTCCGCGCCTACGCCCGCCTGGACCTGCCCCCGCACGAGGTGCTCCAGCTCCTCGACGGCCTCGCCACCGAGATCGACGCCAGCCAGATCGCCACCTGCGTCTACGCCATCCACGACCCGACCGAGGGCGAGCTGGTCTATGCCTCCGCCGGCCACCTGCCGATCCTCGTCCGCGACGAGCACGGCACCGTGCGCCGCGCCGACGAACCCACCGGCCCGCCCCTCGGCACCGGCGGCTGGGTCCACACCTCCGGCTCGGTGCCGCTGGGCCCCGGCTCGACCGCCGTCCTCTACACCGACGGCCTCGTGGAGCGCCGCAACGAGGACCTGGACGAGGGCATCGCCGCCCTGGAGAACGCCCTGTCCGGCGCGACCGGCAGCCCCCAAGTGGTCTGCGACCGGCTGGTGCGCTCCGCGGGCGTCACCCCGGACCACGACGACGACGTGGCCGTCCTCGTCCTCCAGCACCCCGCCCGCCGCGGCCCCGAATCGGAACTCTTCCGCAACGCCACCCTGGAACTGCTCGGCGGCGTGGAGGCGGCACCCCGCGCGCGTGCCTTCGCCTCCGGGGTCCTCGCGAGCTGGCGCTTCCCCGCCGACCTGCACGACCAGGGCGTCCTGGCCGCCAGCGAACTCGTCGCCAACGCCCTGCGGCACGGCACCCCGCCCATGCGGCTGCGGCTGCGCCGCACCGACCGGCGCCTGATCATCGAGGTCGCCGACGGCGACGACCACCTGCCCCTGCGCCGGCGCGCGGAGCCGGTGGACGAGTCCGGCCGGGGCATCGCCATCGTGGCGACGATCGCCACCCACTGGGGCGCCCGGCGCACGCCCGGCGGCGGCAAGGTCGTCTGGTGCGAGTTCGAACTGCCCCGCCCGTGACCGGCGCCGCCCGCCGGGACCCGCGGCTCCGGCTCACGCCTCGGCGGTCGCCACCTGCCCGGCCGGTGCCCCGCCCTGCGTGACCACCCGGCTCCGCACCAGCGAGGGCTGGTTCTGCACCTCCGTGAGCCGGTGCCCCAACCGCACCGCCAGCACCGTGATCCCCAGCGAGAACAGCAGGAAGGTCACGATGTACGGCGCGTGCAGCGAGGCCCCCATCGGCCCGCCCACCGCCGGCCCGATCGCCAGCGCGAGCTGCTTCACCAGGGCGAAGGCGGAGTTGTACTGGCCGGCCAGCCCGGCCGGCGCCAGGTCCGCCACCAGCGGGGCCACCGTCGGCGACAGCATCGCCTCACCCAGCCCGAACAGGGCGTACGTCGAGATGAAGGCGGCCGTCGCCATCGTCTGGCTGCCGTCGCCCAGCCCCGCGTACCCGGCCACGGCCCACGCCACGGCCCAGATCAGCCCCACCGCGGCGATCACCCGCGAGCGCTTGCGCCGCTCGACGAACTTCAGCACCGCGAACTGCGCCACCACGATCACCAGCGTGTTCGCGGCGAGCGCCGTGCCGAGCGCGGAGGTCGAGATGCCCGCCGCCTCGACGCCGTACGCGGCCAGCCCGGACTCGAACTGCCCGTAGCAGGCGAAGAAGAGGACGAAGCCCAGCACGCAGAGCTGCACCATCGCGCGGTTGCCCAGGAGCTGCTTCCACCCGCTGCCCGCCGGCTCGCCCGGCACCCCCGCCACGCGCGGCGCCCGCGGCATCCGCACCGTCGCCATCACCGCGACCAGCACGAGGAACATCGCCGCCTCGATGGCGAAGAGCAGGGTGAACGAGGCCGGCCGCGACGCGTCGACGAGATGGCCGCCGATGAGCCCGCCGACCCCCAGGCCCAGGTTCTGCAGGAAGAACTGGAGCGCGAAGGCCCGCGACCGGGTCTCCGCCGAGGAGCAGTCCACGATCATCGTCGCCAGCGCCGGCTGCATCACGGCCTGGCCCGCCCCCAGCAGGGCGGCGGAGAGCAGGACGGTGGAGGCGTACGTGGACAGACCCAGGCTGAGCGCGCCGAGGGAGGCGGTGACCAGGGCCGTCATCAGCACCGGCAGCGGGCCCCGCCGGACGATGGCCCGCCCGGCGAACGGCAGCACGATCAGCGCGGCCACGGCGAAGACGGCGAGGACGAGCCCCGCCGTCATGGAACCCAGACCCCGTACCTGCGCCACATAGACGTACAGGTAGGGAATGGTGAAGCCGAGTCCGAACGCGCTGAGTGCGTTGCCCACGTGAATCCGGCGCATCGCCGCGCCCATCGCCCTGGTCACGTTCACCCTCTCTCGTATCTCCGCTCCAGCCTTAGGGCTGAAGACTTAGAAGCTAAAGTTCAACGCTAAAGGCTACACAGCGAAGGACTTCAACGCAAAGGAGACCCGTGCCATACTGCGCCCATGGGCGAGACCTCCGGCGCCGGCGAGCCGACACTCGAAGAGCAGATCGCCGCCTACCAGCGTGAGTTCCAGGACCTCGACCCCCAGGTCGAGCAGATCGTCTCCGCGCTCTCCCGGCTCAACCGCCGGATGAACGTGGCGTACGGCAGGCAGACCGCCGAGCTCGGCATCACCAACGCCGACTGGGAGGTCCTCAAGGCCCTCGTCCTGTCCGGCGCCCCCTACCGGATGGGCCCGAGCGACCTCGCCAAGCGCCTCGGCCTCACCCCGGCCGCGATGACCCACCGCATCGACCGCCTGGTGGCGGAGGGCCTGGTCACCCGGGAGCGCGACGAGTCCAACCGGGTCCGCGTCATCATCGAGCTGACCGGTGACGGACGCGAGAAGTGGATGGAGGCCATGCGCCTGGCCACCGTCTTCGAGGCGGACCTGCTCCAGGACCTCTCCCCGCAGGAGCGCACCGCGCTCGGCGAGGTCCTCACCCGCCTGCTCATCAGGGTCGAGGACGCCCAGCCCGACGCCGGCGGCCGGCTCAGCGACCTCGACGACACCGTATGACCCGGGGTACTTGACACACCCCCGCGCGATCCGTAAAGTTCTCCGGGTTGCCACCGAGCCGTCACGGTTCTCCGGCAGCACCTCCCGCCGCAGCAGCGGCACCCCACACCAGTACGACCTTCCCGCGGGAAAGACTTCGGCATGCCGAATTCCTTTCCGTGGGTACCGTGCGGCCCGATCGGGACTGAAGGACCGATTGGGAATCGCCGGGAAAGTCGGCTAAGGTCTGGGACACCAGAACGGCCCAACAGCCGCGATGGCAACCCCTCCTGACGGGGGATCAGCACCGAAAGGGTCTGATAGAGTCGGGTCCGCCGGAAAGGGAAACGCGAAAGCGGGAACCTGGAAAGCACCGAGGAAATCGGGTCGGGAAGATCTGATAGAGTCGGAAACGCAAGACCGAAGGGAAAGCGCCCGGAGGAAAGCCGGAGACAG
>NZ_JAGPNL010000004.1 GCF_018069565.1 Streptomyces tagetis
GCCGGTGCCGGGGCGGGTGCCGGTGCCGGGGCGGGTTGAGGGTTGGGCGGGGGTGCGGGGCCGGGTGCCGGTACGGGTGGGTGCGCGGGCGGGTTCGGGGGCGCGGGGTGGTGTGCGCGCCGGATCGGCCGCGCGGCCCCGGGCGGGTGTGCGGCCCCGGGCGGGTGTGCGGGCCGGGGCGTGGCTGGGGGCGTGGGGGCTGGTGGTGCCGGGGGTGATGGCGCCGGGGGTGGGGGTGGTGGAGGGGAGGGGGGAGGGGGTGGGGGCGGGGGTGGCCCCCCTTGTGACGGCCACGCCGGTCGGGGTCGGGCTCATCGCTCCCGCCGACGCCACCGCCCTCGACGCGACCGTCCCGGACGTCCCCACCTCCGACGTCCCCGCCCCCGACGTCCCCGCCCTCGCCCGGAACTGGCCGGTGGGGTACCGGCCGGCGGTGGTACGGGGCTGGGAGCCGCCGGCGACGCCCTACGGTCCGGGGCACCGCGGTGTCGACCTCGCCGCCGCGCCGTCCTCGCCGGTGCGGGCGGTGGCTGCCGGGCGGGTGTCCTTCGCGGGCCGGGTGGGTGGCTGGGGCGTCGTCTCCGTGGAGCTGGCCGGTACGGGCGATCCGCCGCTGCGGACGACGTACCTCGCGGTGGCCGCGTCCGTGCGGCGCGGCGACGAGGTGGCGGCCGGTGACGTACTGGGCGCGCTGGAGCCGGTGGGGCCGCACTGCGCGGGCTGCCTGCACTGGGGCCTGCTGCGGGGCGAGGTCTATCTGAACCCGCTCTCACTCCTGCCGCCGTGGCTGCTCGACGGGGGTCCGTCGCGGCTGCTGCCGGTGCTCGGCGTACCCCTTCCTCGACCGGACGACGACCGGCCCTCGGGTACGCCGTGACGCCGGGCCGCACCGGGCCCCGGCGCGGCCGGGTCAGCCCCGTACGCCACGCAGGGCCATGGAGACCGCGGCCTCGGTGATCGTCTCGGGCTCCTCGGCGGCGCCCAGTTCGATCCGGCGCACGGCCGCGTCCACGACACCCTGGAGGAGCATCGCCGCCAGTCGCGGCTGGGCGTGGCCCATCTGGGCCAGCGCCTCGACGATCATCGCGATGAGCCCGCCGTGGGCCGCCCGGATCTTCTCGCGCGCCCCGGCGTCCAGTTCGCTGGCGGAGATCGCCACGACGGCCCGGTGCCGGCGGTCGCCGACGAGGGCGAGCTGCTTGCGTACGTACGCCTCGACCTTGCCCTCGGGTGTGGCCTCCTGGGCCAGGGCGGCCTCGACCTCCGCCGCCCAGACGGGGAAGTCGACCGCGCAGAGTTCCTCGACGACCGCGGCCCGCGATCGGAAGTACTCGTAGACGGAGGACCGGGCGAGACCCGTCCGCTCGGCGAGGGCGGGGAAGGTCAGGGCGTCGGTACCGCCGTGGGACAGCAGGGAGCGTGCCGCGTCCAGCAGGGCGGCACGCTGCATCGACCGGTGCTCGGCCACGGAGGCCGCTCGAATCCTTGGCACGCCTTCCACTGTACGGAGGTGACTGCCGGTATGGGAGTCGGCCACCGGGCGCACGCCCGCCGACCGGGTGGCGGAGCGGTCCGGTTCGTCGGCCGTCCGGGGCGCTTCAGCGCGCGAATCCGGCCAGTTTCCCGCGGAGCTGGAGTACGGACTTGGTGTGGATCTGGCTGACCCGGCTCTCGGTGACTCCGAGCACATTGCCGATCTCGGCGAGTGTGAGGCCCTCGTAGTAGTAGAGCGTGACGACCGTCTTCTCCCGTTCGGGCAGGGTGTTGATCGCGCGGGCGAGGAAGCGGCGCAGTTCCCGGTCCTCGGCCACTTCGACCGGGTTGTCGGCGGCGGTGTCCTCCAGGGTGTCCATGAGGCTGAGCCGGCCACCGCCCTCCTGCCCGGCGTGCAGCAGTTCCTCCAGTGCCACCACGTTGGCCAGCGACAACTGGCTGAAAACCGCATGGAGATCCTCGACCGCGATGCCCATCTCGCCGGCCACCTCGCCTTCCGAGGGGGTGCGGCGCAGTCTCGCCTCCAGGGTGGCGTAGGCGCGCTCGACGTGGCGTGCCTTCTGCCGTACCGAGCGGGGAATCCAGTCCAGTGCGCGTAGTTCGTCGATCATCGCGCCGCGGATGCGGGTGATCGCGTAGGTCTCGAACTTGATCTCCCGGTCGACGTCGAACTTCTCGATCGCGTCGATCAGTCCGAAGACTCCGGAGGAGACGAAGTCCGCCTGCTCGACGTTGGAGGGCAGCCCGACGCTGACCCGGCCCGCCACGTATTTGACGAGGGGCGAGTAGTGGAGGATGAGCTGTTCCCGCAGCCGCTCGTCTCCCGTCTCCTTGTACGACCGCCACAACTCGTCGAGCGTCGAGGGAGCGGGCGGGCGCACGCCGCCACCGTCTCGGGCGGCCGGGGGGATCGCCGCCCTGTCGGACCCGGAGGTGTGCTGGGGCATTCGTCGCCTTGTGCCGTTCTGCCGTGATCGTGTGTGGGGAGCCGATGGAGGCTGCCGGTCCACTGTCCGGTTGGTGCCCGTCTGTGCGGGGGCCCTCGTGAGCGTAGCGTGACTGAGCTGTCGCGGTGCGCGAAGGGCGGGTCGCAGCGGTATGCAGATACGTTCCGCTGAATGCTCCGAAGAGGGGACGATGATCACTCTGCGCGATCACTCGACTACCTCAACTTCGGGAATTCCCAAGGGGGTAGGGGTTACCCCGGACGGCCGAACACGCTCGGTCAGCGCGGACTTCGGCCCTCGTGCACGGAGATCGTCGTTTGGCGTGTCAACTTCCAGCCGTCGCTGTGTCGTTCGACGTACCCAAGTGCTCGAAGCTCGTACAGCCTGGCGACGGCGTCGTCCTGGGTGGTCTGTGCCCGGCGGGCGATCTCGTCCGCCGTTCCGGCGCCCCGGGCGGGGAGTCCGGCGAGGACCTGGCGGGTACGGGGGTCGAGCAGGTCGGTGGGGAGAACGGGACCGCGCCGGTCGGGGGCGAGTTCGCCCATGGCACCGACCTGCTCGACGATCTCGGCGGCGTCGGTGACGAGGTCGGCGCCTCCGCGCAGCATCGCATGCACTCCGGCGGAGAGCGCGCTGGTGGCGGGTCCGGGGACGCCCATGGTGTGCCGGCCCAGGCGCTGGGCGGCGCGTGCGGTGACGAGGGAGCCGCTGCGGAGGGCGGCTTCGACGACCACGGTGCCGCGGGTGAGCGCGGCGATCACCCGGTTGCGGAGGATGAAGCGGCTGGGGGTGGGGTGGTCGCCGGGTGGGAGTTCGCCGATGACCAGGCCCTGTTCGGCGATCCTGGTGATCAGGCGGGTGTGTCCGGGCGGGTAGGGGCGGTCGACTCCGCAGGCGAGGACGGCCACGGTGGCGCCGCCGGCCCCGAGGGCGCCCCGGTGGGCGGCGCCGTCGACGCCGTAGGCCCCGCCGGAGACGACGACCCAGCCGCGTTCGGTGAGGCCGGCGGCGATTTCGGCGGCCATGTGGGCGCCGTAGGCGGTGCAGGCGCGGGCGCCGACGACGGCCACCGAGCGCAGCGCCCACATCCGCAGGCTGGGCAGGCCGCGAACCCACAGGCCCAGGGGGCGGGCGTCGCCCAGGTCGTCGAGTTGCCGGGGCCACTCCGCCGTGCCGGGCGGCACGAACCGTACGCCCGCCGTCCGGGCGACGGCGAGGTCCTGGCAGGGGTCGGCCCGGACGGCGCGGGCACGCAACCCGGCCCAGCGTTTCTCGCCGGCCCCGGGCAGGGCGGGGCCGCCTTCGCGCAGGCGCCGGACGACTTCCGTGACACCCAGTTCCCTCACCCAGCACCCGCCGGTCTCGTCGCCGGGTTCGAGGACCCGGGTAAGGAAGATCCGGCCGAGCGTCTCCCTCTCCCCTGTCTCCTCCTCGGGGCCCCCGTCGGGCGGCTCCTCCCGGGACGACGGCGCACTGTACGAGGGGGGAGGCCCACCCGAGCCCGGAGATCCGCCCGAGCCCGGAGGTCGACCCAAGCCCGGAGATCCGGCTGGTCCCGGAGAGCCACCCAAGCCCGGAGACCCACCCGAGCCCTGAGATCCATCGGACCCCGGCAGCCCGCCGAACCCGGGCAGCTCGTCGGACCCACCCGTTGCACAAGGGCCGGCAGGCACACCCCCGCCCGGCGGCGCTCCCCCGTTCACGCCCGTACGCCCGTGCTCCACGCCCGGCACCCCCGTACGCTCCTCACCAGCCGCACCGCTACCACCACCGCCACCACCGCCGCAGCCGCCACCACCGCCCCAGGCTTCAGCATCCCGCTCGGCACGCCCGTCGCTGCGCTCCGCTCCCCCGCCGGTCACGTCCCCGCCCCCAGCAGCATCGGCACGCCCCGTGGCACACCCGTCCTGAGCTGGAGGGCGAGGGCGACGTCGGCGGGGTCCGGGCGGTCGTGTCCGACGAGGTCGGCCACGGTCCAGGCGACGCGCAGGACCCGGTCGAGGCCGCGGGCGGTGAGAAGGCCCCGTTCGAGGCCGCGCTCCGCCTCGTCGAGCGCGCCCGGCGCCACACGCCAGCGGGTGCGCAGCTCGCGTCCGGGGACCTCGCTGTTGCTGTGCCACGGGGTGCCGGCGAGACGGGCGGCGGAGCGCTCGCGGGCGGCGCGGACCCGGTCGGTGACGGTCGCGGTGGAGTCGCCCCGGGTGCCTGTGGCGGTGAGTTCGGCGCGGGTGACGCGGTCCACCTCGACTCTCAGGTCGACCCGGTCGAGGAGTGGGCCGGAGAGCCGGGCCTGGTAGCGGCGGATCATCGAGGGCGGGCATTCGCACTGGTCGTCGCTCTGGGTGAAGCGTCCGCAGGGGCAGGGGTTGGCGGCGAGGACCATGAGGAAGCGGGCGCTCCCGCGCTGCGCGCGATGACGACGTGTCCGGACTCCAGCGGCTGGCGTAGGGCGTCGAGCGCGTGGCTGCTGAATTCGGGTGCTTCGTCCAGAAAGAGCACGCCGCGGTGGGCGAGGGAGACGGCGCCGGGGCGGGCGACACCCGGGCCGCCGCCGACGAGGGACTGCATCGTGGCCGAGTGGTGGGGCGCGCAGTAGGGGGCGGTGTCGATCAGGGGTTTGCCCGGAGGCAGCAGGCCGGCCAGGGAGTGGACGGCGGTGACCTCCAGGGACTCCGGGCGGGTGAGCCGGGGCAGGACGGCGGGGAGCCGTTCCGCCAGCATGGTCTTGCCCGCGCCCGGTGGGCCTTCGAGGAAGAGGTGGTGTCCGCCGGCGGCGGCGACCTCGACGGCGGTGCGGGCCGATGCCTGGCCCACGACGTCGGCGAGGTCGTGGCCCAGTTCGGCGGGGCTGTGCGCGCCGGTGGCGGCGCCGGTGCCGGGCATCCGCAGTCCGGCGAGCAGCGGGTCGGGGCGGCCTTGGCGGTCCGCTTCCTCCTCGGGTACGGGTTCGTCGGCGAGGACGGCGATGAGCTGGCGCAGGCTGCGCACGCCGAGGACGGAGACGCCGGGGACGAGGGAGGCTTCGGCGGCGGCGCTCTCGGGGACGACCACCTGTTCGTAGCCGGCGTCGGCCGCGGCGAGGACCGCCGGGAGGATGCCGCGGACGGGTCGGGCCCGTCCGTCCAGGCCCAGCTCTCCGATCATGACGATGTCGGCGAGCAGCCGGGGGTCGACGCGTTCGGTGGCGCCGAGGACGGCTGCGGCGACGGCGAGGTCGAAGCCGCTGCCGCTCTTGGGGACGGAGGCCGGGCTGAGGCCGACGGTGAGCTTCTTCTGCGGCCATTCGGCTCCGGAGTTGACCACCGCCGCCCGGACCCGGTCGCGGCTCTCCGTGAGGCTCTTGTCGGGCAGGCCGACCAGGGTGAAGGAGGCGACGCCGGGTTCCAGGTCGGCCTGGACCTCGACGACGACGCCTTCGACGCCCATGAGGGCCACCGAGCAGGTGCGGGCGAATCCCATCACGCCACCCCCCGGGCGTGTTCGACGACGGGTGCTCCGCGGGGCGGGAGGACCACGCCCACCAGGTCGATGCGGACGCCGCCGGGCGGGGCTCCGCCGTGGGTGTGGACCCAGTGTTCGGCGAGGGTGCGCAGCCGCCGTGCCTTGGTGGGTGTCACCGCGGCCATGGGGTGCTCGAAGGAGCCGCCCCTGCGGGTCTTGACCTCGCAGACGACCAGGACGTCTCCGTCCCGGGCGACGATGTCGATCTCGCCGGTCCTGCCGCAGCGCCAGTTGCGCTCCAGGAGGGTCATCCCGGCCTCGGTCAGCCGGCGGGCGGCGAGGGATTCGCCGTACCTGCCCATCGCGTCTCGTGCGTTCATTGTCGGCACCACCTCCGGTGCCAACGATGGGGGCGGCCCGCGCCGCTGTTGGATCTTGGTGGACGGTCAGCGGATTGTGGACAACTTCGTCACCCGCCTGTGTGACCGTCGTCGGGGTTTCAACCGCCGGGGAGTTCGAGGTCGCTCTTGTTCAGCTCCTCGATGTTCACGTCCTTGAACGTGAGGACGCGTACCTGCTTCACGAACCGGGCCGGCCGGTACATGTCCCAGACCCAGGCGTCGGCCATGGAGACCTCGAAGAACACCTCGCCCTGGACCGAGTGCACCTGCATCTCGTAGTCGTTGGTGAGATAAAATCGGCGCTCTGTCTCGATCACGTATTTGAACAGACCGACGACATCGCGGTACTCCCGGTAGAGCTTCAGCTCCATCTCGGTCTCGTACTTTTCGAGGTCCTCGGCGCTCATGGCATGTTCCCCTTCAGCCGTGCGATCCCACCATTGTGCGTCAGGTCCGCGCGCCCTAGACGATTTCGGTGTCCAGGGTCACCGGCCCGGCCGGGGGACCTTCGTCGAGCAGTGTGCGCAGCAGCTCGGCGAGTCTGGTCGGATACACCGTCTCATGGGCACGAGCCAGTTCCCGACACGTCCACCAGCGTGCTCCGTCGACACTGCGCCGTTCCAGCTCGGTCAGGCCGGCGGCGACGGTCGTGGTCTGGGTCGTGCGGGCCAGGTAGTACCACTCGTCCTGGTCCCAGCGGCGGCCGGCGAACGGGAAGGAGCAGGTGCGCCGCCACAGCACCGGCCCCATCTCGACGTCGGTGATCCCGGTCTCCTCGCGCAGTTCGCGGCGGGCGGCCTGCTCGCGGGTCTCGTCGCCCTCGACACCGCCGCCGGGGGTGAACCACCAGTCGTCGGCCGGATCGTCCGGTTCGTGTCCGTGGAGCAGCAGGATGCGGTCCCGCGGGTCGAGCAGGACGACCCGCGCCACCCTGCGCAGGCCCGCGGCCTCCGTGTCCGGCACGGTCTCAGCGGACATCGGCGGGCTCCGTCGCGGACCGGGCGCGGGAGGCGGCGAGCCGCTGGGCGACGGGTCCGTACGCCGCACCGGCGAAGATCAGCACCGCCCCGGCCGCGATCACGGTGAGGACCGTCCGCAGCGGTCCCGGCGTGGAGAGCGGGCCGAGCGCCTCGAAGCCGGAGGCCCGTTCCAGCATGCCGTCCATGGGCCAGACGACGGCGTCGACCCGGGCGTCCACCGCGGAGCGGGCGACGGTGCCGCCGGCCGCGTCCGTGAGGTGGGCGGTGGAGTCGAGGGAGCCGCCGCGTTCGTCGCCGAGCAGGAAGAGGCGCCCCTCGGGCACGGTGACGGTGGGGAAGCCGGTGATCTCGGCCGGTGTCCCGGCGGTCAGGTAGGTCTCGTCGATCACCTTGCCGTTGACCTTCAGCCGGCCCTCCTGACAGCAGGTGACGGTGTCCCCGCCGACGGCGACCACGCGCTTGACCATCGGGGCGTCGGCCCAGGTGGCGTCCTTGAAGACGACCACGTCGCCACGGCGGACGTCGGCGCCGTCGACGCGCTGCGCCAGCACCCGGTCACCGGCGTGGATCGTCGGCGTCATCGAACCGGTCGGCACCGTGTACGGCCGGTACACCACCGCTCCCCAGGCGAAACCGCCGAGGAACAGCACCGTGCCCAGCGCCACGACCAGCCCGGACAGCCGCTGCCCGGTCCGGCTGCCGGCCGGGGTGCCGGGGCCGGGCCCCCGCCGGGCCGTGTGTGTCGTGCTCTCGCCACCCATGGACCCGCACCTTACCCGCCGGTACCGGGACGGGGCAGCCCCTTCCCCGGCCGCTCGGGCCCAACGCGGCGGGCGGACGACGGACGGACGACGGGCAAACAGCGGACGCGACGACGGGCAGACAACAGCCGAAATGCCGGCCCGGACGATGGACCGCCCCCGACGATGGACGGGGCATGCCGGACGGTCCACGGACAGACTGCCGGACGGTCCACGGACAGACGACGACCCCGGCACACCCGGCCGTCCGGAGAACCGGAAGCCGGGCGGCCGGGGCCGCGATGACTCACCCGCATCCAGAGCCGCGCCCAGGGACCGCCGCACCCACCCAGGGCCGCGCCCCGGGGACCGCCCCCACCCGGGGCCGAAACCCCCGGCAGACGCACCTCTCAGCGTGTCTCGGCCGAGGCGATCCGCCGGCGTCGCCACAGCACGAAGGGGACCGCTCCGGCGAGGGCCACGCCCTGGGGGGCGACGGTCAGCGCGACGCCCGGCGTGAGTGCCGGCGCCGACTGGTTCTTCAGCCCGCTCTGGTCGTAGGTGTCGGGGATCGGGAGGGTGCCCCAGTGGTTGATCGGCCATGCCTTGACGATGGCGCGGCCGACGACCTCCTTGACCGGGACCATGCCGCCGTTGCGGTCCGCGCGGTTGTAGCGCGAGTCACGGGAGTTCTGCCGGTGGTCGCCCATGACCCAGAGGAAGCCCTCGGGGACCTTGACCTTGAACTGGCCGCCCTGGTCGTCGACGCTGCACGGGGTGTTGCCGGGGTAGACGTACGGCTCGTTCAGCGCCAGGCCGTTGACCCGGACCGGGCCGGTGCCCTCGCACTCGACGGTGTCGCCGCCGACGCCGACGACCCGCTTGATCAGGTCCTTCTCGTCCACGGACGGCATCAGGCCGATCCAGCTCAGCACCGTCTGGAGGGCGTTCGGCTCGGGCGTCGGCTCGCCCGCCAGCCAGTCCGCCGGGTCGTGGAAGACGACGACCTCGCCGCGCTCCGGCTCGGAGCCGAACCACGGGGTGAGCTTGTCCACCAGGACCCGGTCGCCCTCGGTGAGGGTGTTCTGCATCGAGGCCGACGGGATCGAGAACGCCTGCACCAGGAAGGTCTTGATCAGCAGTGCGAGGACCAGGGCGATGCCGATGAGGATCGGCAGCTCCTTCCAGAAGGAGCGCTGCTTCCTGGCCGCCGGAGGGGCCGCGTGGGCGGCTCCGCCCTCGCCCCGCTCAGCGCTGCCGCCGTGTCCGTCCACTCGCGTGCCGTCCTCCGTCGTCCCGGCGTCGTGCCCGGAGGCCGAGGATCGGTGCGCGGTCGGGCCGGCCGTCTCCCCGGGGCGTCCGCGGTCCTCCTCGCCGTCGTGTCCGGACCGCGCGCCAACCGCCACATCGCCCACGCCAACTCCTCACTCTCTGCCACCGCCTGCCCCGTGCCCGGCGCAGGCCCACCACTCCCATAACGAGCGGGAGTTCCGCAGGGATCGGGAGTTGCACCATCGCGTTCGGGCCGTAGGAGGCAACCCTATGCGACAGCGGCGCGGCGGCGGCCGGTCCGGAGTCCGCGTCGGACACGGTCGTGAACGTTTTCGGCTCGTCCAGGGTGGTCCAGTGGCCGAAGGGCCACGCGATCACCATGGCCCGGCCCACCACCCCGTCCTCGGAGACCGTGCCGAAGTCGGTGTCCTGGTGGGCGCGGGAGTCGGCCGAGTTGGACCGGTGGTCGCCCATCACCCACAGCCGGCCCTCGGGGACGGTGACGTCGAACGGGGTCGTGGAGGGGCGGTCGCCCGGGTAGAGGTAGTCGCTCTCGGTCAGCGGTACGCCGTTGACGGTGATCCGGCCCTGGACGTCGCAGCAGGTGACGCGGTCTCCGCCGACGCCGACGACCCGCTTGATGAGGTCCTTCTCGTCGTCGGAGGGGAGCAGGCCGATGAAGGCGAGGCCCTCCTTGACCTGTTTGACGACGACGGGATCGTCGTTCTTGGCGGTCTGCTCGCCCTGGAGCCAGCCGCCGGGGTCGCGGAAGACCACGACGTCCCCGCGCTCGGGCCGGGAGCCGAACCACGGGGTGAGCTTGTCGACCAGGACGCGGTCGCCGATCTGGATCGTCTGCTCCATGGAGCCGGACGGGATGACGAAAGCCTGGACGAGGAAGGTCTTGAGGACCAGGGCGATGAGGACGGCGACCCCGATGAGGAGCGGGATCTCCTTGACGGCGCTGCGCCTGCGGCGCCGTTTGACCTTGCGCTGGAGCTTGCGGCGCTCGGTACGGGAGCGTCCGCCGCCGGAGGAGGCCCGCCGGAAGCCGGTGGGCAGCAGGTCCTCGGCGGGGCTGCTGGGCGTGTTGCGCGGCTTGCCCCGGCTACCCATCGCTGCCCTCGGCGGCCGGTACGCGCGCGTAGGCGTCGGGGCGGTCGAGGCGGGTGGCGTGGGCGAAGGGCCAGACGATCCAGTCGGCGCGGCCGATCACGTCGTCGGTACGGACCATGCCGCCGCCCGGGGAGCCGAGGTGGTCGCGGGAGTCGCTGGACTCGCCCCGGTGGTCGCCGAGGACGAAGAGGGCGCCGTCGGGGACGACGACGTCGAAGGGCACGGTGGAGGGGCTGTCGCCCGGGTACAGGAAGGCCGACTCGTCGACGGGCACGCCGTTCACCTGGACCCTCCCCTCCTTGTCGCAGCAGACCACGTGGTCACCGCCCACACCGACAACGCGTTTGATGTAGTCGCCGTGCCCGAAGGTCCCGGTGCCGTCGAAGACGACGATGTCGCCCCGCCTCGGCAGCCCTTCGAAACCGTACGCCACCTTGTTTACGAGAACCCGGTCCCCGATCCTCAATCCCCGCTCCATGGAGCCGCTGGGAATCTGGAACGGCTTGAGCACGAAGGTGCTGACGAGCAGCAGCAGGACCAGGAAGGCCAGCAGGGCGAGGGTGAACCGCCCGCCCGGCACCCACTCCGCGAGGCTCGTGGCGAACGCGGAACGCGACCGTTCCTCCGGGCCCTGCGGGGCCGAGGGGTGCTCGGTGCCGGCGGGGCGGGAGGAGCGGTCGCGCTCCGTGCGTTCTGCGTCGGTGTCCATCGGGGCCAGATGCTATCCGGCCCGGTCACGGACCCCTCAGTGCGTTCAGCTCTCGCGCTTCTCGCGGATCTTCGCGGCCTTGCCGCGCAGCTCGCGCAGGTAGTACAGCTTGGCGCGGCGGACGTCGCCCTTGGTGACCAGCTCGATCTTCTCGACGATCGGGGTGTGCACCGGGAAGGTGCGCTCGACGCCGACGGAGAAGGAGACCTTGCGGACCGTGAAGGTCTCGCGGACGCCGGCGCCCTGGCGGCGGATGACGACACCCTTGAACTGCTGCACGCGGGAGCGGCTGCCCTCGATGACGCGCACGTGGACGTTGACGGTGTCGCCGGGGCGGAAGGCCGGGACGTCGCTGCGCAGCGACGCGGCGTCGACGGAGTCGAGCAGGTGAGACATTTCGTCTGCTTTCTTCGTTGATGCCACAGGTCATCAACGGCACTAGATTGACGGATCGTGATGGTGCGGGTCGGGGCGTGCGTCGGCTCCCCCTGTGGCAGGGGCGAGCGCCGGACCTGCGCACAACAGCGGCCTATTCTTCCACGTCTTCGGTCCTGCGCCAAAATCGGCCGGTGCGCTCCCCTTCGGGGTCGGGCTGCCAGCCCAGGATGGAGAGCATCTCGCGGTCCTTCTTGTCGAAGGCGTCCGGCGCGCACCGCTCGATGAGGTCGGGCCGGTGGGCGGTGGTGCGCCGCAGGGTCTCGTCGCGGCGCCAGCGGGCGATCTTGCCGTGGTGTCCGCTGAGCAGCACGTCGGGGATGTCCCGGCCGCGCCAGAGCGGCGGCTTGGTGTAGACGGGCCCCTCCAGGAGGCCGGCCATGGCGGGGGCGAAGGAGTCGTCGCGGTGGGACTCGGCGTTGCCGAGGACGCCGGGCAGCAGCCGGGCGACGGCCTCGGTGACGACGAGGACGGCCGCCTCGCCGCCGGCCAGCACGTAGTCGCCGATGGACACCTCGTGGACCGGCATTCGGGTGGCGTACTCGTCGACGACCCGGCGGTCGATGCCCTCGTAGCGGGCGGGGGTGAAGATCAGCCAGGGCTGTTCGGAGAGGCGGACGGCGAGGTCCTGGGTGAAGGGCCGGCCGCTCGGGGTGGGGACGATGAGGGCGGGCCGCCCGTGGCCGGCCTCGTAGCCGTCGGCCAGGACGGTGTCCAGCGCCTCCCCCCAGGGCTCGGTCTTCATGACCATGCCGGGGCCGCCGCCGTAGGGGGTGTCGTCGACGGTGTGGTGGCGGTCGTGGGTCCAGGTGCGCAGGTCGTGCACGTGCACGTCGAGCTGTCCGCGGGCGCGGGCCTTGCCCACGAGGGAGACGTTGAGCGGTTCCAGGTACTCGGGGAAGATCGTGACGACGTCGAGCCGCATTACGCCTGGTCCTCCCCGGCGTCCCGGGCGGAGGCGATCTCGGCGCGGTCGTCGATGAGGCCGGGCGGCGGGTCGATGACGGCCCGCTGGCGCTCCAGGTCGATCTCGGTGACGATCTCGGCGACGAAGGGCACGAGGGCCTCGGTGCCGTCGGGGCGTTCCACGATGAAGAGGTCCTGCGTGGGCAGGTGGGAGATCTCGGTGACGCGCCCGACCTCTTCGCCGTCGACGGTCACGACGTCGAGGTCGATGAGCTGGTGGTCGTAATACTCGTCCTCGTCCTCGGGGCGTTCGTCCGGGTCGACCTCGGCGATGAGGAGGGTGTTGCGCAGGGCCTCGGCGCCGTCGCGGTCGTGGACGCCCTCGAAGCGCAGCAGGAGGCGCCCGCTGTGCACGCGGCCGGTCTCGATGGTGAGCGGGCCGACGGCGGCGGGGTCCGTGGTCAGCACGGCACCGGGGCCGAGCCGCAGCTCGGGTTCGTCGGTGCGGACCTCGACCGTGACCTCGCCCCGGATGCCGTGGGCGCGGCCGATGCGGGCGACTACGAGCTGCACTGTGCTGATCTCCTGTCGGAACTGCGGGGAGCCGGTCACGGCTCGGACGACGACGGGCCGGGGACGGCCGATGGCCCTCCCCGGCCCGAGCCGGTGCTGTGAAACGTCAGCGGACGTGGTCGACGTCGACGAGGTCGACGCGGACACCGCGACCGCCGATGGCGCCCACGACGGTGCGCAGCGCGCGGGCGGTCCGGCCGTTACGGCCGATCACCTTGCCGAGGTCGTCCGGATGGACCCGGACTTCGAGGACGCGCCCGCGACGCAGATTGCGCGAGGCCACCTGCACATCGTCGGGGTTGTCGACGATGCCCTTCACGAGGTGCTCGAGAGCCTCCTCGAGCATGCTCAGGCCCCGGTCGACTCAGACGAGGACTCGGCCTCGTCCTTCTTGTCGGCCTTCTTCTTCTGGGTGATGGCCTCGCCCTTGCCGGCGTCGTCGCCGCCGAGGGACTCGAAGACGGGACGGGCCGGCTTCTCGGCCGCCACGAGCAGCGGCGCCGGGGCGGGCTCGCCCTTGAACTTCTGCCAGTCGCCGGTCTTCTTGAGGATGGCGAGCACGGGCTCGGTCGGCTGGGCGCCGACGCCGAGCCAGTACGCCACGCGCTCGGCGTCGACCTCCATCACCGACGGGTTGTACGTCGGGTGGTACTTGCCGATCTCCTCGATGGCCCGGCCGTCACGGCGGGTGCGCGAGTCGGCGACGATGATGCGGTAGTGAGGCGAACGGATCTTGCCCAGACGCTTCAGCTTGATCTTGACTGCCACGGGAGTGGGTTCTCCTGGAATTGACGTGGTGGGGCACGGCGGGATGCCGCGTGGGGTTGCGGTACCCGAGTGCCCGACGGACGCGTCAGCCGGAGGAGAGAGGGGTCCTGTTCGGCTGTCGAGTACAGCTCGCCATTCTGCCACACCCGCTCGGGGGGTGTGGACGCGGGCGTCCGGGCAGCCCGGAGCGCGTCCGGGCACGGTCGTGACCGGCCCGGACGCCTCCTTCGCCGCCGGCCGGCGGTCCGGCTGCCACGAGCAGCCGGGCCGTCAGCCCGCGGCGGCGCCGACCGGTTCCGGGATGCGGAAGGGCTTGCCACAGCCGCCGCACATGATGGGCGCCTGGGCGAGGACCGACGGCACGACCCGGACATTGCGTCCGCAGTCGCACACCGCCTTGACGCGTACCCCTCCGCCGGAGGAGCCGTGCCGGGCGGCCGGCCCGCGGAAGCTGCGGGCGGAGTCGGCCGAGGTCGCGGCGGAGTGGGCCTTCAGCGCGCGCTGGAGGCGTTCCATCGTCGGGCGGTAGCGGCGCTTCGCCTCGGGGGTGAGCGTGACCAGCGAGAAACCGCTGCTGGGATGCGGTTCCTCGGGGTGGTCGAGGCCCATCTCCTCGGCGATGGCCAGGAATCGTCGGTTGTGGTAGCGGCCGGCTCGGGAGGTGTCACGCACTCCCCGGGCTGCGGCGATGCCGTGGACTGCCTCATGGAGCAGTCGCTCGAAGGAGAGTTCGTGTCCGCAGGCGGACGACGACTCCCCGATCAGGGACTCCGGCGCGGCAAGATCCGGCAGCTCGGGGTGGTACCGCTGAATGTCGGCCCACGCCTGCGCCAGCTCTGCGGCGAGAACAGGTGGTGTCGTGCTCACGTAATGACAACGAGCCGGGGTGCCGCTGTGTTCCTATTCCGGGCCATCCCAAATAATTTGCACGTACCCGTCAGTTGCCGCTGATGCGTCCCGACGAGGGCGGGTGCGCTGATCTGCGGAGAAGCCTCCCACCTGGTGGCAAGTCGGTGCGTAGTCCGGCGTACGCGCGGGCGCGTACGCCCTGTCCACGCGCCGGGGTACGGACGCTCCGCGTTCACGCAAGTCTGGTTTCGGCCGGTGTCGCGGCGGACGGACGGCATCCCGGCAAGCGTGCCCCGCGCACCCCCGTACACCCCTGTGCATCCCCCTGCACTCCCGAGCACCCCCCAGCGCGCCGACGGGCGCGAGGCTACCGGGTGCGCCGTCGGTGTGCGCACCCGGCCCGCCTTTCTCGGCCACCGGTGTCCGGAGCCCGGTGCTCCGCGTCCGTGGCCCGCGCGTCGGCGGTGCGGGCCCTGGCCGAAAGCGCCGTACGGGCGCCGCCGCGGCGCGCTGTCGACCCACTGTCACGGTCGGGCACCGTGTTCCGGCCATCCGGTGCCGGGCCCGGGACCGGGCCGCCCGGTGCCCCGTACCGGCCGGGCGGGTGACCGGACGACGACTTCTCGCCACCCGGACGGATGAGGGGCCCGGCAGGGGTCCGCGCCTCTGGGCGGCGCGGCGGACCGGGAGTCTCCCGGCGGACGGGGAAGCCGGGCGCACCGCACGGGGACCTTGACCTGGTCGACCTTGGTCAGCGGCGAGGGCGCGGCGGTACGGGGCGGTGCCGTCGGCCGCCCGTCCGGCCGAGGCCCCGCCAGAGGTGAGGACGCAGAGGTGAGGCCGTCAGAGGTGAGGACGGCCGTCTGGAGGAGGCGGCCTCCAGACGGCACGGCCCGGGATCATCCGCCCGGGTGCGGCGGGTCAGCCCATGAACTTCTTGAACTCGTCCGGCAGCTCGAAGTCCTGGGCGCCCTGCTGCGGCAGCCCGAGGGCGCCCCCGCTCTGCGCCGCGGCGGCCCGGCGGGCGGCCTCCTCCTGCTCCTGCTGCTTGCGCTTCATCGGGTTGCCGGAGCGCTGCTTGCCCTTGGCCTTCTTCTGCTGCTTCTTCTGCCGGCCGGGGCCGCCGCCCGTCCCGGGCATGCCCGGCATCCCCGGCATGCCGCCGCCCTGGGCCATGCGGGACATCATCTTGCGGGCCTCGAAGAACCGCTCGACCAGGTTCTTCACCGCGCTGACCTCGACACCGGAGCCCTTGGCGATACGGGCGCGGCGGGAGCCGTTGATGATCAACGGGTCCTGGCGCTCGCCGGGGGTCATCGACTTGATGATCGCGGCGGTGCGGTCGACGTCCCGCTCGTCGAGGTTGCCGATCTGGTCCTTGATCTGGCCCATGCCCGGCAGCATGCCGAGCAGTTTGGAGATCGAGCCCATCTTGCGGACCTGCTCCATCTGGGCCAGGAAGTCGTCCAGGGTGAAGTCCTGGCCCTTCTTGGACGCCAGCTTGGAGGCCATCTTCTCGGCCTCTTCCTGGCTGAACGTCTTCTCCGCCTGCTCGATCAGGGTGAGCAGGTCACCCATGTCGAGGATGCGGGAAGCCATCCGGTCCGGGTGGAAGGCGTCGAAGTCCTCCAGCTTCTCGCCGTTGGAGGCGAACATGATCGGCTTGCCGGTCACGGAGGCGATGGAGAGGGCGGCACCGCCGCGCGCGTCGCCGTCCAGCTTGGACAGGACCACGCCGTCGAAGCCGACGCCGTCGCGGAACGACTCGGCGGTGTTGACGGCGTCCTGGCCGATCATCGCGTCGACGACGAAGAGGATCTCGTCGGGCGAGACCGCGTCGCGGATGTCCGCGGCCTGCCGCATCATCTCCTGGTCGATGCCCAGGCGGCCGGCGGTGTCCACGATGACGAGGTCGTGGACCTTGGCCTTGGCGAACTCGATGGAGTCCTTGGCGACCTTGACCGGGTCGCCGACGCCGTTGCCCGGCTCGGGCGCGTAGACCGCGACGCCGGCCCGCTCGGCGACGACGCTGAGCTGGTTGACCGCGTTGGGGCGCTGGAGGTCGCAGGCGACCAGCAGCGGGGAGTGGCCCTGCTCCTTGAGCCAGCGGCCGAGCTTGCCCGCGAGGGTGGTCTTGCCCGCGCCCTGGAGGCCGGCGAGCATGATCACGGTCGGGGGCTGCTTGGCGAAGCGCAGCCGGCGGGTCTCGCCGCCGAGGATGGTGACCAGCTCGTCGTTGACGATCTTGATGAACTGCTGCGCCGGGTTGAGGGCCTTGGAGATCTCGACCCCGAGGGCGCGCTCCTTGACGCTCTTGATGAACGCCCGGACGACCGGGAGGGCCACGTCCGCTTCGAGGAGCGCGATGCGGATCTCGCGGGCCGTGGCGTCGATATCCGCCTCGGAGAGCCGGCCCTTGCCCCGGAGGGACTTGAACGTGGCTGAGAGGCGATCGGAGAGAGTATCGAACACGGCGGCGTCGGTCCTCGGGGTCGGCGGCAGTCTGAGCGTCTTCCAGGGTATCGGGCCCCGCAAGCGATTCGGCCCCCGCGGGCGAGGTCCGTCCGGGACGGTCGGCGCTGGACCGTCCGCCCTGGACGGTCCGCCCGCGCGCCGGGCAGGCGGGCGGCCATGCTCCGGGGTTCCACGGGCGACACGCCCTGCGGCGGACGGGACCGCACCTCTCCCCTGCACGGAACGCCCCCCTGGAAGCGCCCCCCGGGATCAGAGCGCCTCCACCCCCCTCTCCCCCGTCCGGACCCGTACGGCCGTGTCGACCGGGACGGACCAGACCTTGCCGTCGCCGAGCGTGCCGGTGCGGGCGGCGGTGACGACGGCGTCGATCAACCGCCCGGCGTCCTCGTCGGCGGCCAGGACCTCGATACGGACCTTGGGCGTCAGGTCGACGGTGTACTCGGCGCCCCGGTAGACCTCGGTGTGGCCGGGGCGCCGGCCGTGGCCGCGGGCCTCGGTGACGGTGAGGCCGTGCACGCCGAGGGCCTGGAGGGCGTTCTTGACCTCGTCGAGCCGGTGCGGGCGGACGACGGCGGTGATGAGCTTCACGCGGTCACCTTCCCGGTCCGGGCCCGTTCGGCGGCCGGGGCGTCCGGTGCCGAGGGCGTACGGCCGGCGCCGCCGCCGGCCCCGCTGAAGTCGTAGGCGGTCTCGGCGTGTTCGGTGCCGTCGATACCGCTCTCCTCCGCCTCCCGCGCGACGCGCATGCCGATCGTCCGGTCGAGGAGGAGGGCGAGGAGGGCGGAGGCGACGAGGGAGTAGGCGAGGACGGCGAGGACGCCGGCGCACTGCTTCCAGAACTGGCCGAGTCCGCCGCCGTAGAAGAGGCCGGCGACGTCGGACTGGCCGGTGCCGGTGGCGAGGAGGCCGACGAGCAGGGAGCCGAGGACGCCGCCGACGAGGTGGACGCCGACGACGTCGAGGGAGTCGTCGTAGCCGAGCCGGTACTTCAGGCCGACGGCGAGGGCGCAGAGCACGCCGGCGCAGACGCCGATGGCGAGCGCGCCGAGCGGGGAGACCGCGCCGCCCGAGGGGGTGATGGCGACGAGGCCCGCGACGGCGCCGGAGGCCGCTCCGAGGGTGGTGCAGGCACCGTGCCGGAGCTTCTCGTAGGCGAGCCATCCCAGCACGGCCGCGCCGGTGGCGACCTGGGTGTTGACGAACATGAGGGCGCCGACGCCGTCGTCGTTGCCGAGCCAGGACCCGGCGTTGAAGCCGAACCAGCCGAACCAGAGCAGCCCGGCGCCGAGCATGACCAGCGGCAGGTTGTGCGGGCGCATCGGGTCGGTGCCGAAGCCGGCCCGTTTGCCGATCACCAGGATCACGCCGAGGGCGGCGGCACCGGCGTTGACGTGGACGGCGGTGCCGCCGGCGAAGTCGATGACGCCGAGGCGGTAGGCCCAGCCGCCCGCGCCCCAGACCCAGTGGGCGACCGGGAAGTAGACGACGGTGGCCCACAGGGCGACGAAGAGGGCCCAGGCGCCGAACCTGACGCGGTCCGCGAGGGCGCCGCTGATCAGGGCCGGGGTGAGCACCGCGAACATCATCTGGAACACCAGGAACACGAGCACCGGGATGGTGGTGCCGTCCCAGAGGTCGGTGCGGCCTATGCCGCTGAGGCCGAGCCAGTGGGGGTTCCAGCCGATGAGGCCCGCGGTGTCGGTGCCGAAGGCGAGGGAGAAGCCGTAGAGCACCCACAGGACGGTGACGATGCCGAGGCTGACGAAGCTCATCATCAGCATGTTGAGGGTGCTCTTGACCCGGACCATGCCGCCGTAGAAGAAGGCCAGGCCGGGCGTCATCAGCATCACCAGGGCGGTGCAGACGAGCATGAAGCCGGTGTTGGCGGGCGAGAGCGCGGGGGTGTCCGCGGCGAGTGGGGTGGCGGGGGCCATCGGCGCCTCCTCGTCGTTGGTGCGGCCCGAGCGGGCGGAGCCCGGCGGATGCGGGCCGCCGCGTGTCACGAGCGTGACGTGGCGCCGTTTCGGCGGGCGCCCCGCGCGGTTTCGCGCGGGTGACGAAGGTGCCGTGGGTGTTACGCCCCGGTGAACCGGCGGGTGGCGGCCGGGGCGGACGCGAGCCGGCCGCGTCCGGCCTTCCGAATGACTGGCATGGGGGAGCCGAGTCGGGCAGTTCGGGAGGGCCGGCCGCGGCCGGGGTCTGGGGGTGGGGTCAGACCGCCTCGGCGGTCTCCGGGAGTTCGATGGCGAGCCGTTCGGTGAGGTCGATGACCTCGCCGAGGTCGCCGAAGTCGCGTACGGCGGTGTCGACGGTCTTGCGGATACGCGTGTTGACGCGTTCGGAGCGGACCTTCTTGGCGATGGCCATGGCCTCGGCGGCGAGCACGGTGCTCTGCTCGGGCTCGCGGCGCAGCAGGTGGACGGTGGCCATGCCGATCAGGTTGAGCGCGTAGGACCGCTGATGCTCCTCGTCCTGGGCGAACAGCTCGACGGCCCGGCTCATCAGTGGTTCGGCGAGGGAGGCGTAGGTGGGGCTGCGGCCGGCGACGTAGGCGAGGTCGCGGAAGGAGTGGGAGTTCTCGCCGTGCAGTTCGGCCTCGGAGAAGAAGCGGATCCAGTCCGGGTCCGGCTCGTCCCACTCGGCGATGTCGGTGAAGGTGTCCTCGGCCATGCGGACGGCCCGCTTGCACCGGCCGGGCTGGCCCATGTTGGCGTAGGCGCGGGCCTCCATCGCGTACAGCATCGACTGGATGCGGGGGCTCGCGCAGTCCCGGCTGCCGTACTGCGCGAGGTGGATCAGCTCCAGCGCGTCCTCGGGCCGGCCGAGGTGGATCATCTGCCGGCTCATGCTGGAGAGGATGTACGAGCCGAGGGGCCGGTCCCCGGCCTCCTTGGCGGCGTGCAGGGCGAGGACGAAGTACTTCTGCGCGGTGGGCTGGAGGCCGACGTCGTACGACATCCAGCCGGCCAGTTCGGCGAGTTCGGCGGCGACCTTGAACAGCTTGGCGCGGATGGCGTCCGGCTGGGACTCCTGGAGCAGGTCGGTGACCTCGTGGAGCTGGCCGACGACCGCCTTGCGCCGCAGTCCGCCGCCGCACTGGGCGTCCCAGCGCCGGAACATCACGGCGGTGGACTCCAGCAGGTCCAGCTCCGGCGCGGAGAGCCGGCCGCGCGGGTGCTCGGCGGAGAGGGGGTCGGGCTCGGCGGGGACCGGTGGCGAGGGGACCAGCCAGCGCTGCATGGGCTCGATCAGGGACGGGCCCGCGGACAGGGCCAGCGAGGTCCCGAGGAAGCCGCGCCGGGCCAGCATCAGGTCGCTGCGGGAGAACTCGCTGAGCAGTGCCACGGTCTGGGGGCCGGTCCAGGGCAGGTCGACGCCGGTCGTGGAGGGGGTGGGGCGGGTGGTGCGCAGGCCCAGGTCCTCCACGGCGACGACGACGCCGAACCGCTCGGAGAACAGTTCGGAGAGGATGCGCGGGATCGGCTCGCGCGGGTTCTCGCCGTCGAGCCAGCGGCGTACCCGCGAGGTGTCGGTGGAGATGTGGTTGGCGCCGAGCTGGCGCGCGCGGCGGTTCACCTGCCGGGCCAGCTCGCCCTTGGACCAGCCGCTGCGTACGAACCACGAGGTGAGCAGCTCGTTGGGGCGCTTCTCAGCGGGCGTAGGACTCCCCGCGCTCGTCCCGCTTCCGCCGTTGCCGCTCACTGGAACGCCCCCATCCCTGAGACCACCTGTCGCCGAGTGCGCCAAGCCTTATCAGAATGCCGGTGTCGGCGACCCTCTGTCCGGTGTTCGTCACCCTTCGAACAGGGGATCGACTTGCCTCCGGCATACCCTGCCGTGCATGTGCCCCAAGGCGTCGTGCACTCAAAGTAATCCTACGATCACCCGTCCAGCCATGGGGATTCCAGAAACGCCACCATTCGCCACCCCTTCGAATGAACACCCCTCAGGCTGCCCACGGTTGACTTGACACAGGCCAACCGGGAGTCGGTGCAAGGATGCACGCCGGGGCGCACACCGCCAAGCACACCACCGGACGCGCTTCCGGGCGCTGCATGAACCGCGCCACACCGGGGAGTTGGAGTACAGAGAGTCACGTTTCGCGTCCGCTGCGTAACCGACGCCGCGTCGGACCGTTGGAGGGGGCATGGGCTTCACGATCGGCAGCAGTCGGGCGATGCGCGACATCCGGTCCGGCGCGCGGCGCCGCGGACGCACCTCGGAGTGCACGGCCGTGGCCGAGTTGACCGGACTCTGGGGCTGGGACGTCGTGCCGGGGGCGCGGGCCGCCGCGGGCGCCTGCTCCTGCGGCCGGCGGGAGTGTCCGGCGCCGGGTGCGCATCCGCTGGACTTCGCCCCGGAGGTGCCGGCCGGCTCGACGCTGGGCGAGGCGGGCGCGGCGTGGGCGCGGTTCCCGGGGGCGGCGGTGATGCTGCCGGTGGGGCGGACCTTCGACGTGATCGAGGTGGCCGAGGCCGCCGGGCGGCGGGCGCTGGCGCGGCTGGAGCGCATGGGTCTGCCGCTCGGTCCGGTCGCCGTGACCCCGCAGGGCCGCGCGCAGTTCTTCGTCGCCCCCGGCGCCGCGGCCGAACTGCCCCGGTTGCTGTACCGGATGGGCTGGGACGACCCGTCCGCCCTCGACCTGCGCGGCCTCGGCCCGGGTACGTACCTGACGGCGCCGCCCTCCGACCGGGGCGGCCAGGGCCCGGCCCGCTGGCTGCGGCCCCCGGCGCTCGACTCGACGACCCGCCCCCCGGCGGCCCGGCTGCTGCTGGGCACCCTGGCGTACGTGGCCCACCGCTGCTGGGCGTAGCGGCCCGCCCCGCCCGGCGGCCGGGCGCCCGGCCGCCCGCCCCATGACGAAGCGCCCGTCCCCGACTGCACCTCGGGGGCGGGCGCTTCCTCGCGCGCGGGTCTGGTCCGGCGGGCGGGCCTGGTCCGGCGGGCGGTTCAGTCGCCGATCAGGGCGTCCACGAACGCCCCCGGCTCGAACGGCGCCAGGTCGTCCGCGCCCTCCCCGAGCCCGATCAGCTTGACCGGCACGCCCAGTTCGCGCTGGACGGCGATCACGATGCCGCCCTTGGCCGTGCCGTCCAGCTTGGTCAGCACGATGCCCGTGATGTCCACCACCTCGGAGAAGACCCGGGCCTGGATGAGGCCGTTCTGCCCGGTGGTGGCGTCCAGGACGAGCAGCACCTCGTCGAGCGGGGCCTGCTTCTCCACCACCCGCTTGACCTTGCCCAGCTCGTCCATGAGGCCGGTCTTGGTGTGCAGCCGGCCGGCGGTGTCGATCAGCACGACGTCCGCGCCGATCTCCTTGCCCTCCTTCACCGCGTCGAAGGCGACGGAGGCGGGGTCGCCCGCCTCCGGGCCGCGCACGGTGTGGGCGCCGACCCGCTCACCCCAGGTCTGCAACTGGTCGGCGGCGGCGGCGCGGAAGGTGTCGGCGGCGCCGAGGACGACGGTGCATCCGTCGGCCACGAGGACCCGGGCCAGCTTGCCGGTGGTGGTGGTCTTGCCGGTGCCGTTGACCCCGACGACCATCACGACGCCCGGTTTCCCGGTCTCGGGCTCGGTCTTGACCTGCCGGTCCATCTCGGGGCCGACCAGGGTGACCAGCTCCTCGCGGAGCAGGGTGCGCAGTTCCTCGGGGGTGCGGGTGCCGAGCACCTTGACCCGCTCGCGCAGCCGCTCGACCAGTTCCTGGGTGGGCAGCACGCCGACGTCGGCGGTGAGCAGCGTGTCCTCGATCTCCTCCCAGGTGTCCTCGTCCAGGTGCTCGCGCGAGAGCAGCGTGAGCAGCCCCTTGCCGAGCGCGTTCTGCGAACGGGAGAGACGGGCACGGAGCCGGACCAGTCGGCCGGCGGTGGGCTCGGGGACCTCGATCGGAGGGACTTCGAGCTCTTCGACGACGGGCGGCTCCTCGACGGCGGCGGGGGCTCCGCCACCGTCCGGAAGGTCGACCTCCTCTATCGTCCGGCGCGTTTCGTCGCGCGGTGTCTCGGCCTCGTCGCCGACGTGCGGCTCGGCCGGAGGGGCGGTGATGTCGGGCGTGGCGGGTGGCGGCGGCAGCTTCTTCTTGCGCCGGCTGCCGACGACGAGCCCGCCGAGCGCGCCGATCACGACCACGGCGATGACTACAGCAAGGATGACGATGTCCATAACCCGTCCAGTATCAGTCATGGCTCCCGAGACGCTCCGCTTGTACCTTCCTCCGAGAGACAAAGGCCACTGGAAGGAACGAGTCGGACCAAAGTACGATGGAAGAGGCTCCGTCGACGCGCGTAGAGTCCCCGACCCCTCCCTCTCCCCCACGATCGAGGCACGGACCCCCCTATGAGCAAGACCGCCCGGACCGACGGCGCCCTGGAGACCCGCGGCATCGAGCAGGTGCCCGACCACGAGCGCACCGCCCGCATCCGCGACCTCTTCCCCACCTGGGTCGGCGCCAACATCAGTGTGCTGCTGCTCACGATGGGCGCGAGCCTCGTCGTCGCCTACCACCTCGGTTTCTGGCAGGCCGTCGTCGTCGCCCTGGCCGCCCCCGTCATCTCGTACGGGCTGGTGGGGCTGATCGGGATCGCCGGCAAGCGGGGCGGGGCGCCGGGCATGGCGCTGTCGCGGGCCGTGTTCGGGCAGCGGGGCAATCTGCTGCCGGGCGCGCTGATCTGGGTCGCCCGCTGGGGCTGGGAGACGATCAACGCGGTGACCGGCGCCTACGCGGTGCTGACCGTCCTGGACGTCCTCTTCGGAATCCGCCGCAACGCCGTGCTCGATCTGGTGATGCTGCTCGCCTTCGTCCTGGGCACCTTCGCGATCTCGGGGCTCGGCATCCACGCGCTCCGCAGGTGCAACACGTACGCCACGTACCTCTTCGGCGTCTTCTCGGTGCTGGTGCTGGGGTATCTCGTCGTGCACACCGACTGGTCGGCGGTCTTCGACCGGCCGGCGGGTCCGGTGGCGTCGGTGATCACGGGGATCGGGCTGATCGCGGCGGGCGGCGTGAGCTGGATACCGTCCTCGCCCGACTTCACCCGCTACCTGCCGCGCACCGCCTCCGCGAAGGGGATCGTGGGCGTCACGGTCGGCGGCGCGGGCATCGTCGTCCTGCCGATGGTGCTGATGGGCGCGGTCATGGCGGTCTCCACGCCGGGCCTGGCCTCGGCCGCCGACCCGGTCTCCTTCCTCGGCGAGATCCTGCCGGTCTGGCTCGCGGTGCCGTACCTGCTGACCGCGCTGATCGGGATGCTGCTGATCAACTCGATGTCGATGTACTCGGCGGGCTTCACCGCGCAGACCCTGGGCTTCACGGTCGAGCGGCACTGGGCGGTCTCGGTCAACGCGGTGATCTCGCTGGTCTTCGGCGGGGTGCTGATGCTGGCGGCGACCAGCTTCATGGGCTCCTTCATCGCCTTCCTGTCGCTGCTGGCGGTCGCCTTCTCGGCGTGGGTCGGCGTCTTCGGCGCGGACATGCTGCGGCGCCGGGAGTACGACGGCGCGGCCCTCGCCGACACCGGACGCACCAGCGCCTACTGGTACCGGGGCGGGTTCTCGCCCGCCGCGGTCGCGGCCTGGGCGCTGGGGCTGGCGGCCGGGCTGATGTTCACCTCGTCGGACTGGTTCACGGGCCCGCTCGCCGCGAACAACGTCGTCGGCGAGTACGGCCTCGGCTGGGTCGCCACGGTGGTGATCTCCGGTCTGCTGTACGTGGTGCTGCCGAAGCCCCCGGTGCGCCTCCCGGCGCCGGCCGCGACCCCCGCGACCCCCGCGGCCGGTGCAGCCGGTGCTGCCGGTGCGGCCTCCGCGGAGCCTCGTGAGCCGGTGGCCGTCCGGGGCTCCTGACCCCGGTTGCGCGCGGCGGGCCGGCCGCGGAATCCGAACCGCCGCCCGGTCCGGTCGGCGACCGGGCGGGGCGGCGGTTCGTACGGGGAGGCGGGCTGCGGGGACGGGGCCCGCCTCCCCGGGCCGGCGGGCGTCGCCTACCCCATCTCCTCCAGCGCCTTGCCCTTCGTCTCCGTGACGAACTTGAGGACGAACGGGATGGAGAGCGTGGCGAAGATCGCGTAGATCACGTACGTGCCGGAGAGGTTCCAGTCGGCCAGGGACGGGAAGCTCGCGGTGATGGCCCAGTTGGCGATCCACTGCGCGGAGGCGGCGACGCCGAGGGCGGCGGCGCGGATCTTGTTCGGGAACATCTCGCCGAGGAAGACCCAGACCACGACGCCCCAGGACAGGGCGAAGAAGAGCACGAACAGGTGGGCCGCGACCAGGGCGACCCAGCCCTGCGTCGCGGGGAGCTTGCCGTCGACGAGGTCGTAGGAGAAGGCCCACGCCTCCAGCGAGAGGCCGACGACCATGCCGACCGAGCCGATCAGGGCGAGCGGCTTGCGGCCGACGCGGTCCACGAAGATCATCGCGATCACGGTGCCGACGATGTTGATGATCGACGTCGTGAACGAGTAGAAGAACGAGTCGGTCGGGTCGACGCCGACCGACTGCCACAGCGTCGAGGAGTAGTAGAACGCGACGTTGATGCCGACGAACTGCTGGAAGACCGACAGGCCGATGCCGATCCAGACGATCGGCTTGAAGAAGAAGGTGCCGCCCAGGAGGTCCTTGAAGGACGACTTCTCCTCGCGGTGCATCGCGGTCTCGATCTCGGCGACCCGGGCGTCCAGGTCGGCCCGGTCGCCCTCGACCTCGGCGAGGACGCGCCGGGCGCGCTCGTGCTTGCCGACCGAGACGAGAAAGCGGGGCGACTCGGGGATCGCGAAGGAGAGCAGCCCGTACAGCACGGCCGGGACGACCATGACGCCGAGCATGACCTGCCACGCCTCCAGGCCCATCAGCCGACCGCGCTGGTCCCCGCCGGCGGCGTTGAGCAGGCCCCAGTTGACGAGCTGCGAGACGGCGATGCCGACGACGATCGCGGCCTGCTGGAAGGAGCCGAGCCGGCCGCGGTAGGCGGGCGGGGAGACCTCGGCGATGTAGGCGGGGCCGATCACCGAGGCCATGCCGATGGCGAAGCCGCCGACCACCCGCCACATGGCGAGGTCCCACAGCGCGAAGGGCAGGGCGGAGCCGATGGCGCTGACCACGAAGAGGACCGCGGAGATCTGCATGCAGCGGATGCGGCCGATGCGGTCGGCGATGCGCCCGGCGGTCGCGGCGCCGATGGCGCAGCCGATCAGGGCGACGGCGATGACCTGGGCCAGCACCGCGGACCCGACGTCGTACCGGTCGCGGATGGCCTCGACGGCGCCGTTGATCACGGAACTGTCGTAGCCGAAGAGGAAGCCGCCCATCGCGGCAGCCGCCGCGATGAAGACGACATGGCCGAGATGCTCGGGGTGGGCCGCCGCGCCGGCGGCTGGGTCGGGCGCCTTCGATGTGCTGGTCACGTGTACTCCTCGGGCCACCGGCAGCGCTGCCGGGGTGGGGGCCGCCCTTCGTGGTGCCACGTGAGGCACCTGAAGGTGAATTCAACGATGCAGAGACTAAGCCTTCAAGTTTCGAACCCAATAGGGAGGGTGGGGCCCCTTCTGGACCCGGCAGGGCACTGGCATGTTCAAGAGGTGAAGCCGAAGTGCCGGTTCGGGGGTGCTCCCGTGCCTGCGCCCCGTCCGTCAGCGCAGCCGCTGGCCGATGACCTTCGACACGCCGTCGCCCTGCATCGACACGCCGTACAGCGCGTCGGCGACCTCCATCGTCCGCTTCTGGTGCGTGATGACGATGAGCTGTGAGGTCTCCTGGAGCTCCCGCATGATCCCGATCAGCCGCCGCAGGTTGGTGTCGTCGAGGGCCGCCTCGACCTCGTCCATGACGTAGAACGGGCTCGGCCGCGCCTTGAAGATCGCCACGAGCAGGGCCACCGCGGTCAGTGAACGCTCCCCGCCCGAGAGCAGGGAGAGCCGTTTGACCTTCTTGCCCGGCGGCCGGGCCTCGACGTCGACACCGGTGGTGAGCATGTTGCCGGGGTCGGTCAGGACCAGCCGCCCCTCGCCGCCCGGGAAGAGCCGGCCGAACACGCCCTCGAACTCCCGGGCCGTGTCCCGGTACGCCTCGGTGAAGACCTGTTCGACGCGGGTGTCGACGTCCCGGACGACCTGGAGCAGGTCGGCCCGCGTCTGCCGGAGGTCCTGCAACTGCTCCCCGAGGAAGCGGTGCCGCTCCTCCAGGGCCGCGAACTCCTCCAGGGCCAGCGGGTTGACCTTGCCGAGCTGCTGGTAGGCGCGCTCGGCCGCCTTCAGCCGCTTCTCCTGCTCGGCGCGGACGAAGGGCCGGGGCCGGTTGCGCGGGTGCTCCGGGTCCCGCGGCGCCTCCTCGCCGTCGGCGGGGGGCGCGGGCGGCACGGGCCGGTGCGGACCGTACTCCGCCTCCAGCCCCGCCGGTTCGACACCCAGTTCCTCCAGCGCCTTCGTCTCGAGCTGCTCGATGCGCAGCCGCTTCTCGGCGCCGAGTACCTCGCCGCGGTGAACCGAATCCGTCAACTTGTCCAGTTCCGCCTTGAGGTCGCGTCCGGCGGCGCGCGCGGCGGAGAGTTCCTCCTCGCAGCGGGCCTTGGCGGCCTCCGCCGCGGCGCGCTCCTCGTCGGCGCGGACGAGGGAGACCTCGACGTGGGCGAGGAGCTGCCGGGCGCCGCGGGAGACGGCCTCGGCGACGGACGCCTCGTGGCGGAGGCGGGCCCGGCGCTGTTCGGCACGCGCGCGTGCCTCACGTTCCGCGCGGGCGGCCCGGTCGAGGGAGTCGGCCCGTCCGGCGAGCCCCTTGACCCGCTCCTCGTGCGTACGGAGCTGGAGGCGGGCCTCCATCTCGGTCTGGCGGGCGTTGGCGCCGTCGGCGGCGAGCCGGTCGCGTACGGAGGTGTCGGGTTCCTCCTCGCCGGGCGCCTCCTCGGCGACAGCGAGCCGCTCGGCCAGTTCCCCGGCCTCGGCGAGGGCCTTCTCCAGGGCCTCCTGGGCCCGGTCGGCGGCGGCCTCGGACCGTTCGGCCTCCCCGGCGGCGCCCCGGGCCTGCCCGGCGAGCCGGCCCAGCCGCTGGGCGACGGAGGACTTCTCCCGGTCGGCGTCGCGGCGCCGTTCGCCCAGTTCCTCGACGAGGGCGGCGCAGCGGGCGCGCTGGTCGGCTGCCGCGTCGCGGGCGACGGCCAGTTCCTCGCAGCGGGCGTCCAGGTCGCGCAGTCGGGCGGCGGCCTCGTCGACGGAGGCCCGCACCTCCAGGAGGCTGGGGGCGCCGGCGGAGCCGCCCTGCGCGTAGTGGGCGCCCAGCAGGTCGCCCTCGGCGGTGACCGCGGTGAGCCCCGGCCGGGCCCGGACCAGTTCCTCGGCGTCCTCCAGGGTCCCCACGACGACGATCCCGCGCAGCAGACGCCGTACGGCGGGCAGCAGTTCGGCCGGGCCACGGACGAGGTCGGCGGCGAAGGGAGGGCTGCCGGGCGGAGTCGAGAGCGGGGGCGGCGTGTCGCCGGGGCGGGGCGGCGCGGGCGTGTCGGCAGTGTTCCGGGGCTGCGGCGTGTCGCGGGGGCGGTACGCGTGCGGCGTGTCGGCCGTGTGTGCGTGCGGCGGCGTGTCGCCGGTCTGGTACGCGTGCGGCGCGTCGCCGGTCTGGTGCTCCTCCGGCGTGTCGCCGAACCGCTCGCCTCGCGGCGTGTCGCCACTCCGCACCCGCGCCGGCGTGTCGCCACCCCCACGCCCCACCGGCGCGTCGCCGGTCCGGCGTTCCTCCGGCGTGTCGTCCGGGGCGCCGGCGAGGAGCAGGGCGGCGCGGCCCGCGTCCTGTTTGCGGAGCAGGCGCAGGGCGTCGGCGGCGGCCGAGGGGGAGGCGACCGCGACGGCGTCGGCGGCGGCGCCGAACGCCGCGGCGAGGGCCGTCTCGTGGCCGGGGGCCACGGTGAGCAGTCCGGCGGCCGGGCCGAGCAGGCCGGTGAGGCGGTCCCCGGCGGCGAGGAGGGCGCCGGTGCCGTCCTTGCGGCGCAGGCCCAGGGCGAGGGCGTCGTGGCGGGCCTGGGTGGCGGCCCGTTCCCGTTCGGTCGCGGCGAGCGCGTCGCGGGCGGTGTTCAGGGCGTTCTCCGCCTCGGCGAGTCGGCTCCGGGCGGCTTCGTGCCGCTCGGCCAGGTCGCGGTCGCCCGCGTCGAGTCCGTCGACCTCGGTCCGGAGGGCCTCGTACTCCTCCTGCGCGGCGGCGGCGCGCTGCCGTGCCTCGTCCCGGGCGGCGGCCAGCCGCTCGATCTCGGCCTGGGCCGCGGCGGCGCGCGAACGGGCCGCGCCCGCCTGGGCTCCGAGGCGGGCCAGCCCCTCGCGGCGGTCGGCGAGGGCGCGGGCGGCGTCCCGCAGGCGGCGCTCCTCGCGGGCGAGTTCGCCTTCCAGCTCGCCTCGGTGGGCGACCGTGTCCTCCAGCGCGCGTTCGGCCGCCTCCCGGGCGGCGTCGAGTTCGGCCTCCTGCTCGCGGACGCGGGCGGCCTCGCGTTCCAGCTCCTCCGGGTCACGGCCGCGCCGTTCCTCGACGGGGGCGGAGGTGGCGCTCCGCACGCGCGCGTCGGCCAGCGAGATCGTGCCGCGTACCCGTTCGGCGAGCTGGGACAGGTCGTACCAGGTCTGGCGGGCGCGCTGGAGGCGGGGCGCGAGCCCGCGCGCCTCGTCCTCCAGCAGGGATTCGCCGTGCAGCGCGCGGGCGAGTTCGCGTTCGGCGGCCTCTTTGCGCTCCTTGAGCGCGGCCTCGTCGGCCACCTCGGTCCGCAGCGCCTCCCGCAGCCGTACGAGGTCGTCGGCGAGCAGGCGCAGCCGGGCGTCGCGCAGGTCGGCCTGGATGACGGCGGCCCGCCGGGCGACGGCGGCCTGGCGGCCCAGGGGCTTGAGCCGGCTGCGGAGTTCCTCCGTGAGGTCCTGCACGCGGGCGAGGTTGGCCTGCATGGAGTCGAGTTTGCGGAGCGCCTTCTCCTTGCGCTTGCGGTGCTTGAGGACTCCGGCGGCCTCCTCGATGAAGGCCCGGCGTCCGGCGGGGTCGGCGTGCAGGACGGAGTCGAGCTGGCCCTGTCCGACGATGACGTGCATCTCGCGGCCGATGCCGGAGTCGGAGAGGAGTTCCTGGATGTCGAGCAGCCGGCAGGTGTCGCCGTTGATCTGGTACTCGCTGCCGCCGTTGCGGAACATGGTCCGTGTGAGGGTGACCTCGGCGTACTCGATGGGCAGGGCGCCGTCGGAGTTGTCGATGGTCAGCGACACCTCGGCCCGGCCGAGCGGCGGGCGGCCGGTGGTGCCGGCGAAGATGACGTCCTCCATCTTGCCGCCGCGCAGGGACTTGGCCCCCTGTTCGCCCATCACCCAGCTCAGCGCGTCCACGACATTGGACTTGCCCGAGCCGTTCGGGCCGACGACGCAGGTGATGCCCGGTTCGAACCGGAGGGTGGTCGCGGAGGCGAACGACTTGAATCCGCGGAGGGTCAGGGCCTTCAGGTGCACGCGGCCCGACTCTACCTTTCCCGGACATCTCGCTCCATGAACCGGTGAACCGGCGCGGTTTCACGGGTGAACGGGCAGGGCAGACCAGACGTTGAAGGGTTGAAAGAATGCACGGTGAACGAATGGTGTGAGGGGACGGGGCGCGGCCGAAGGGGGCGGGCAAGAAAGAAGGGACGCCGAAGCGTCCCTTGCAACTCGGACAACGAAGCGGTTGACGGGCGGCGCAACCACTGCTGTGCCGTCATGGAGTCCTGGAGCGATTACGGTGATCAGGTGAGCGCAGGCTCCGCCTGGTGTGCGTCAACGCTCTCCATGCTCTCCATGATCCTTTCGTGAGAAGCGGCAGCCGCCAGGGCGTCGTTCTCCGCCTGAATCCGTACGAGCTCGGATTCCAGGTCCTGGACGCGCTGCTGGAGCCGTCGCATCTCGGCGAGGAGTCGAGGGTCGGAGCCGCCGACGTAACCGAGAAGCGCCTTTGCCATGATGGATGGTCCTCCACAATGAGTGACCGACCGATGCGGTGTGGGTCGTGAGGGATTCGCACCCGCGGTGCCTGGCATTCTTGAGCCGTACTGCCGTTCAACCATGCCAAACAGCTCAGGTGCGCGGGGCTTTCAGCGTCTCACCAAAAAGTTTGACGGTCAACACGATCACGCCCCGTATCGGTGGGCACCGGGGGCGCGCGGCCGGAAAGCGGCGGCGCTGCGACTCCTGCGGGGCCCTCGGGGCGTGGCGATCACTCTGCCGTCCGGAGCCTGTCACGAGCCGGCCGCCTTGGCAACCACCTGCTCGTTTTCCCTCCTGGCGGGGCGGGGCGCGGGGTGCGCGCCGGACGCCGGGAGGGCCGGTGTCAGCGGATCGCGAAGCCGTCGTAGCCGCCGCGCGGTGTGTCCCAGATCTCCGTGACGCCCTCCACGCGGCCGGGCGTGTCGTCGCCGCGCAGCCAGTCGAGCAGAGCTTCGCAGCGTTCCCTCGGGCCCTCGGCGACGACCTGGACGCGACCGTCGGCCACATTGAGAGCAAAACCACTCAGGCCGCCGATTTCCAGTGCCCTGGCGCGGGTGAACCAGCGGAAACCCACCCCTTGTACCCGTCCCCGCACCCATGCCACCAGTCGCGCATCCTCGCTCATGAGGGCAACCTAACCGGTCAAACTCCCTCCGGGCACACGGCGCCCCTGGCCCATGCGGTACCGTCCCCACCCAATGAATCTCATATGAAACTCACTCGATCGTGTGAGTTCAGTGATGATCATGAAGGTCAGTCGACCGCCAGGACGAGGAAGGCCAGGACATGGGACGCCACCGACGCTCCGACGCCGGCCGCGCCGCTACGGGCCGCGCCGCGGGTGACCAGCAGCCGGACGGGCAGGACCCCGGCGTACTCGGCCGGGACGCCGACGGCCGCCCCGCGATGGGGATCGCTCCTTACCTGAACCCCGAGGCGTACTCCGACGCGCACGCGCGCAGCGACGCGTACCTCTTCGCACCGGACGAGACGGAGGCCGCGGTGCCGCCGCAGGCCCGCCGCACGGTCGACTTCCCGAGTGAGGGTTACGTGAGCGAGGTCTACGCGCCCGACGACGGACCACAGCGCTCCGGCGCGCACCGCCGCCGCAAGAAGAAGGCGGCCACCCCGGTCCGTACGGGACTGCTGGGCGTCTCCGCCGCGGTGGCCCTCGGCACGGTCGCCGTGGCCACGGGCGCGGTGCCGGGCCTGGAGAACTACCGGATCGGCGGCGACACGGGCGGCGGCGACCGGGTCCAGGCCGAGGACGCCCCGACCAACAGCCCGGCCGGGCTGGGCGGCACCTCCGGCAGCGCGGAGGCCGGCCACGGGGCCGAGGCGTCCACGAGCCGCGGTACGGGCCGCACGGCCTCGCCCTCCGCCCCCGCCTCCTCCACGGCCCCCGCCTCCCCGTCCGCCTCGCCCTCCGCTCCGGCCGCGCCCGTCCCCGAGGCACCCGCCGAGACGGCCGAGCGGGAAGCGGCCCCCGAGACCACGTCCCCGTCCACGCCGTCGCGTACGGAGACCAAGGCGCCCGAGCGGGTCGAGGCCCCGGTCACCGTCTCCGAGCAGGCCGCCGCGGAGGCCGCGGTGCTCAAGCTGGTCAACGAGGAGCGCGCCAAGGTCGGGTGCAGCCCGCTCGCGGCCAGCAGCGCGCTGCGCGACCTCGCCGAGAACTTCAGCAAGGCCATGGCCGCCCAGGGCTTCTTCGACCACACCGACCCGAGCGGCGCCACCCCGTGGGACCGCGCCGAGAAGGCCGGCATAGCCAACCTCGGCGGCGAGAACATCGCCCGCGGCCAGGCCGACGCCCAGGCCGTGATGGACGCCTGGATGAACAGCCCCGGCCACCGCGCCAACATACTGAACTGCGACTTCCGCACCCTCGGCGTAGGCGTCCACTTCGCCAACGGCGGCCCCTGGTGGACCCAGAACTTCGGCTACTGAGGCAACAGCAGGTCGGCAGGCTGGGCGCCCGGTGGGCCGGTTCTGGCGCGGGGTGGGCGGGGTCGGTCGCCTGCGCGGTGCGTGACCGGTCCATCGTTCCGTCGGCCTGGGTGTCTTGCCGGCGGTCACTGTTCCGTCCGCGGCCTCTCGCCACACCGCCACGAGCTCGACCGGGACAGCCTTCACCTCTTCGACCACTGAGGACCCCACGGGTCACAGCGCGCGTACGGCGCAGGCCCGGGTCGGGGAGGAGACGGGCCGTACGCTGGGGGCATGGTGGAGGGTCGTGGGGTTTCGGGGGGATATGACGTGTTCTCGCGGGGGTGTCCCTCGCGGGGGGTGCTGGAGCACGTCACCGGGCGGTGGGGCGTGCTGACGCTCGGGGCGCTGTACGAGGGGTCGCTGCGCTTCAACGAGCTGCGCCGGCGCGTCGACGGGGTCAGCGAGAAGATGCTGTCGCAGACGCTCCAGGCGCTGGAGCGCGACGGTCTGGTGCACCGCGAGGCGCGGCCCGCGAGCCCGCCCCGGGTCGACTACGAGCTGACGCCCCTCGGCCGCGAGGTGACCGGCCGGCTGATCGCCCTCATCGGATGCCTGGAGGACCGTATGGACCAGGTGCTGGACTCCCGGGAGCGCTACGACGCCCGGGGCGCCCGCTGGCACGTGGGGCAGAAGTAACTGGAGCGGTTCATCCAGGGGCGGCGCCGTATCGGCGTGCCGCAGCGGCGGCAGGGCAGGCCCTCGCGGCCGTAGGCGTCCAGGGAGCGGTCGAAGTAGCCGGACTCGCCGTTGACGTTGACGTAGAGGCTGTCGAAGCTGGTGCCGCCGACGGCCAGGGCCTCGTTCATCACGTCCCGGACGTGGCCGAGGAGTTCGGCGGTGCGGGGGCGGGTGAGGGTCGCGGTGGGGCGTTCGTAGTGCAGGCGGGAGCGCCACAGCGCCTCGTCGGCGTAGATGTTGCCGACGCCGCTGATCAGGGACTGGTCGAGCAGGGCCCGTTTGACGGTGGTGCGCTTGCGGCGCAGGGCGAGGTGGAACGCCTCGTCGTCGAAGAGCGGGTCGAGCGGGTCGCGGGCGATGTGCGCGATGACGTCGGGCAGCCCGTCGGGACCGGTGTCGTGCAGGGAGAGGCCGCCGAAGGTGCGCTGGTCGACGAAGCGCAGCTCGGTGTCGAGGCCGTCCGCGAAGGTCACCCGGACCCGGAGGTGCTTCTCCGGCGGCGCCTCGTGCGGCTGGACGAGGAGCTGGCCGCTCATGCCGAGGTGGGCGAGGACCGCCTCGCCGGTGTCCTCCAGCGGCAGCCACAGGTACTTGCCGCGGCGGCTCGGCGTGCCGATGCGGTGGCCTTTGAGGCGGTGGGCGAAGTCGTCGGGGCCGGCAAGGTGACGGCGGACCGCGCGCGGGTGCAGGACGGCGGCGTCCGCGACCGTCCGGTGGGCGACCCAGCGCGCCAGTCCGCGCCGGACGACCTCGACCTCGGGCAACTCGGGCATGGCATCCCCTCGGGTGGGCCGGGTGGGCCTGGTGGACGAGCGAACGCCCGCCCCGGGGCCGGGACGGGCGCGCGGTCGTACGCGGGTGGGTCAGGCGGAGGCCGTGGGCGCGTCGGCGCCCGCCTCGGCGGCCCCGGCGGTCTCGGCCGCCCCGGCCTCCTCGGCAGTGGCCTCGGCCGCGGCGCGTTCGTCCGCCGCCGCCCGGATGGAGCGCCAGGCGGATTCCGCTGCCTGCTGCTCCGCCTCCTTCTTGCTGCGGCCGGTGCCGGTGCCGTACGAGACGCCTCCGACGCGGGCGGCAGCAGTGAAGGTCTTCTCGTGGTCGGGGCCGGTCTCCGTGACCAGGTACTCGGGGACACCGAGCCCCTCGGTCGCGGTGAGTTCCTGGAGGGACGTCTTCCAGTCCAGTCCGGCACCGAGGTTCGAGGACTTCTCGATCAGGGGGTCGAAGAGGCGGTGCACCAGCTCCGCCGCCGCGTCCAGGCCCTGGTCGAGGTAGACCGCGCCGATCACCGCTTCGAGGGTGTCGGCGAGGATGGACGCCTTGTCCCGGCCGCCCGTGCCCTCTTCACCGCGGCCGAGCCGGATGAAGGAGCCGAGGTCGAGCCCGCGGCCCACCTCCGCCAGTGCGCGCGAGTTGACCACCGCGGCCCGCAGCTTGGCCAGTTGGCCTTCGGGCAGATCGGGGTGGGTGCGGTACAGCGTGTCGGTGACGACGAGGCCGAGCACGGAGTCACCGAGGAACTCCAGTCGCTCGTTCGTCGGCAGACCGCCGTTCTCGTACGCGTAGGAACGGTGGGTGAGCGCACGCACCAGAAGGGCGGACTCGACCTGATAGCCGAGCCGCCCTTCCAGAAGCGTGTGGGACGAGGCCGTGTTGTCCGCCGGTCCGTTCCCGACGGTGCGGGACGACTGCTTTTTGGGCGTGGACACAGTGCCTCTCACCAGCCGCTCAGACCTCGAGGACCTGGCGCTTGTTGTAAGTGCCGCAAGACGGGCACGCGATGTGCTGCTGCTTGGGCTCGTGGCAGCGCTCGCACGCAACCAGGGTGGGGACCGCAGCCTTCCACTGCGACCGGCGGTGGCGCGTGTTGCTGCGCGACATCTTCCGCTTGGGAACGGCCACGGCTACTTCTCCTGCTTCTCGGCGGCGTCTGCTGAACGAGGCGCGTCGCCGCTCATGTCGTCCTTCTCGCCGTCTCCCAGTGATCCGGCGAGTCCCTGCAATGCCGCCCAACGAATGTCGACGGCGTCGTGATGGTGGTCCGGATCGTCCGCCAGGCGCGCTCCGCACTCGGAGCACAGACCCGGGCAGTCTTCCCGGCACACCGGCTGCATCGGCAGTGCGAGCACCACCGCGTCGCGCAGCACGGATTCGAGGCCGATCAGACCGTCCTCGACGAAGAGCCTGTCCTCGTCGTCCTCGGCGTCGTCGCCCGGTTCCGCGCTGGCGCGGCCCCGGTCGTCGGCGTCAGGGTACGAGAACAACTCCTGGAAATCCGCTTCGAGCTCCTGCTCCAGCGGCTCCAGACACCTTACGCACTCCCCCTTGGCCCGCGCACGGGCGGTACCCGTGACGAGCACTCCGTCCATGACGGATTCCAGCCGGAGTCCGAGCTCCACCGGGGCGCCTTCCGGCACTCCGATGACCCCCTTGATCCCCAGGTCCCTGGGAGCGTCGACCGTGCGGTTCAGGCGCTGGAGCGCACCCGGCCGTCGTCCCAGCTCGTGCGTGTCGAACACGAGGGGATCACGGTGGTCCAAGCGCGCGTTCAGAACCATTCCTGCTTTCGGTCTCCGTGACTGAGAGGGACGCCGCCCTACGGTGTTCCCGGGCAGCGGCGATCGCGGACGTACACGCGACCGATGAGCCAGGATACTGGACGTTCGGCGCTCGGCCCAATCCGGTACCGGGCCACGGACACCGCCGCGGCCCCGTTCCGAGAGGCGACGGTCCCGCTCCTAGAGCCCGCGGCCCTGTTCGTAGGCCCGGAGCTGTTCGGCGCTGATCATGCTGGTGTCGAAGAGGCTGGTCTCGTCGAGGATCTGCGGCTGGGCCTGCGGGGGCTGGGGCGCGGCGGGCGGGAGCGCCGGGTAGCCGCCCTGCTGTCCGGTGTCGTACGCGGGCTGCCGGCCGGTGTCGTAACCGGCCTGGCCGCCGTCGTACCCCTGCTGCGCGTAACCGGCGTAGGGGTCGGGCTGCTGCTGGTAGCCGTAGGCGTCCTGGCCGCCGTCGTACCCCTGCTGCGCGTAGCCCGCGTAGGGGTCGGGCTGCTGGGCGTAGCCATAGGCGGGCTGGGCGGTCTCCGGCGTCGCCTGGGCCGCGGCGGGCTGCTGCTCGCCGTACTCGGCGGCGGCGGTGAGCTGCCGTTCCCCGTACTCGGCGGCGGCCGTGAGCTGCTGTTCGCCGTACTCCGGGGCGCGGAGCGGGGCCGCGGGGGCGTCGGAGAGGGCCGCGAGGTCGGCGAGGTAGTCGGCGTCGCTGGAGTGCCGGACGGTGGTGGTGTCGTCGGCGAGGGCGCCGAGGTCGTCGGTGGCGATCCGGCCGTGCAGCTTCTGCCGGCCGCGGCCGACCGCCTCCAGGGTCTTGGCCAGCACCGCCTCGAAGGCGCCGAGCTTGGTGTCGACGTAGGAGTCGGCGTCGCGGCGCAGCGTCTCCGGGTCGTGGCTGCGCTCGGGGGCGTCCTCGTCCTCGTAGCCGTTCTCGTCCAGGCCCGGTCCGGTGCCGAGGAGCTTCTCGCGGCCACGGCCGACGGAGCCGAGGGTCTTGGTGAGGACGACCTCGAAGTTGGCGAGCTTGGAGTCGACGTAGTCGTCGGCCTCGGCGCGGACCTCCTCGGCCTCCTGGCGGGCCTCGGCGAGGATGCGGTCGGCCTCGGCCTGGGAGCGGCGCGCGACCTCGGTGCCGGCGACGAGGGAGCCGCGCTCGGCGTGGGCGCCCTCGATGATGCGCTCGGCCTCCTGGCGGGCCTGGGCGACCATCTGGTCCCGGTCGCCGATCAGCTCCTGGGCCTGGGCGAGCGAGCCGGGCAGCTCGGTACGGAGTTCCTCCAGCAGGGAGAGCAGCTCGGCGCGGTTGACCACGCACGAGGCCGACATGGGCATGGCGCGGGCGCCGGAGACCATCGTGACGATCTCGTCGAGCTTCTTCTGCACGTCCACCGTGTGCTCGCCACTCTCTAGCTGTGTTGGAGACGGACGGGACGACTGTACGACCCCCGGCCCGCCAAGGGACACCGGGTGACGGTTTGTCAGCCTCCGGGAGCCGCGCGGGGCGTGGCTCAGTCCTTCCTCAGCCGTTCGGCGAGGGCGGCGTGGACCAGCTCCGGGACCAGGTGGGAGACGTCTCCGCCCCAGGTGGCGACCTCCTTGACCAGGGAGGACGAGAGGAAGCTGTAGGTGGGGTTGGTGGGGATGAACAGGGTCTCCACGCCGGACAGCCCGTTGTTCATCTGGGCCATCTGGAGTTCGTAGTCGAAGTCGCTGACGGCGCGCAGGCCCTTGACGATGGCGGGGATCTCGCGCTGCTTGCAGAAGTCGACGAGCAGTCCGTGGAAGGACTCCACGCGCACGTTGCCGTACTCGGCGGTGACCCGGCGGATGAGGTCGATCCGCTCGTCGACGTCGAAGAGGCCCTTCTTGGCCTGGTTGATCATCACCGCGACGTACACCTCGTCGTAGAGGCTGGAGGCACGGGCGATGATGTCGAGGTGTCCGTTGGTGATCGGGTCGAACGACCCGGGACAGACTGCTCGGCGCACTGGTGGTCCCTCGCTCTCCGGTCCGGTCATCGTGCGTCTTCGCACGTAGAGGCGGCGCGACCGTACCAAAACGTTCCCTCGCCGTAGCGACGGGCACGGAGCGCCTCGAAGCCGTCCGGCCAGCCGAACGCACCGCCTCTGGTGCTGCGCTCCACGGTGACGAGCGCGTCCGGCGCGAGCCACCCCCCGGTACGGAGTGTGAGGAGGATCTCCCGGAGATCGTCGTCGGAGACCGCGTAGGGCGGGTCGAGGAAGACCACGTCGTACGGGTCGGCCGGGGGCGCGGTGCGGATGGTCTGCTCGGCCTTCCCGGTGCGGGTCTCGGCGCCGGGCAGGCCGAGGGAGCGGACGTTCTCCCGGAGGGTGCGGGCGGCCCGGGGGTCGGCCTCCACCAGCAGCACGTGGGCCGCGCCGCGGGAGAGCGCCTCCAGGCCGACGGCGCCGGAGCCCGCGTACGGGTCGAGGACGCGGAGGCCGTCGAGGGGGCCGCCGAGCAGGGACTGCCAGGTGGAGAAGAGGCCCTCGCGCGCGCGGTCGGAGGTGGGGCGGGTGCCGTTGCCCGGCGGAACGGCCAGGCGGCGTCCGCCGGCCCGTCCGGCGATCACGCGGGTCATCTCGGGTCCTTCCCGGTGGTGTCGGTGCGCAGGGCCGGGCCGCCGTGCGCGGGCAGGGGGCGGGGGCGCTGCTCCGTCCAGTCTGTCAGCCCTTTTCCAGGTACTGCTCCCGTTCCTCGTCCAGGAGCGCGTCGAGCGCGGTGCGCAGTCCGGGGAGCCGGGTGAGGTCCGGGTCGGCGGCGACCAGCGCGGCGGCCTCCTCGCGGGCCTCGGCGATGATCTCCTCGTCCTCGATGACGGCGAGGACGCGCAGGGAGCTGCGGACGCCGGACTGGGCCTGGCCGAGGACGTCGCCCTCGCGGCGCTGCTCCAGGTCGACGCGGGAGAGCTCGAAGCCGTCGAGGGTGGCGGCGACCGCGTCCAGGCGCTGCCGGGCCCCGCTCGCCGGGGGCGCCTCGGTGACCAGCAGGCACAGGCCCGGGGCGGAGCCGCGTCCGACCCGGCCGCGCAACTGGTGGAGCTGGGAGACGCCGAAGCGGTCGGCGTCCATGATGACCATCGCCGTGGCGTTCGGGACGTTGACGCCGACCTCGATGACGGTGGTGGCCACCAGGACGTCGGTCTCGCCGGCGGCGAAGCGGCGCATGACGGCGTCCTTGTCGTCGGGCGGCATCCGTCCGTGCAGGATCTCGACGCGCAGGCCCGCGAGGGGGCCTTCGGCGAGGCGTGCGGCGACCTCCAGGACGGCGAGCGGGGGGCGTTTCGCGTCGTCGCCCTGGGCGTCGGCGAGCGGCTTGCGCTTGCCGGGGTCCTCGTCCTCGTCGCCGATGCGGGGGCAGACGACGTACGCCTGGTGGCCCTGGGAGACCTCCTCGCGGACCCGCTCCCAGGCGCGGGCGAGGAAGTGCGGTTTGTCGGCGGCGGGGACGACGTGGCTGGCGATCGGGGAGCGGCCGGCCGGGAGCTGGTCCAGGACGGAGGTCTCCAGGTCGCCGAAGACGGTCATGGCGACGGTGCGCGGGATGGGCGTGGCGGTCATGACGAGCAGGTGGGGCGGCTGGGTGCCCTTGCCGCGCAGGGCGTCGCGCTGCTCGACGCCGAAGCGGTGCTGTTCGTCGACGACGACGAGGCCGAGGTCGTGGAAGCGGACCTTGTCCTCGATGAGGGCGTGGGTGCCGATGACGACGCCGGCCTCGCCGGTGGCCAGGTCGAGCAGGGCCCGGCGGCGGGCGGCGGCGCCCATGGAGCCGGTGAGCAGGACGACCTTGGTGGCGTGCTCGGTGCCGCCGAGCATCCCGCCCTCGGCCAGCTCCCCCATCATCTCGGTGACCGAGCGGTGGTGCTGCTGGGCCAGCACCTCGGTGGGCGCCAGCATGGCGGCCTGTCCCCCGGCGTCGACGACGGCGAGCATGGCGCGCAGGGCGACCATGGTCTTGCCGGAGCCGACCTCGCCCTGGAGCAGGCGGTGCATGGGGTGGTCGGTGGCGAGGTCGTCGAAGATCTCGCGGGAGACGGTCCGCTGGCCCTCGGTGAGGGTGAAGGGCAGCCGCGCGTCGAAGGCGGTGAGCAGTCCGTCGGGGCGGGGGCGGCGGGGGACGGCGGGGAGCTGGGTCTCGGCGTGGCGGCGGCGGGCCAGGGCGACCTGGAGGACGAACGCCTCGTCCCACTTCAGGCGGGCGCGGGCGGCCTCGACGTCGGCCTTGGTGTGCGGGCGGTGGATCTTGTGCAGGGCCTCGGGGAGCGGGAGCAGTCCGCGGCCCTCGCGCAGCGGGGCGGGGAGCGGGTCGAGGGCCTGTCCGGCGCTGGGCAGGACGGTCTGGACCGCCTTGGCGATCTTCCAGGACTCCAGCTTGGCCGTGGCCGGGTAGAGCGGGATGAGGCTGCCCGCCCAGGACTCGACGGCCTCGGCGCCGTCCTCGCCGTCGCCGCGCAGCGGTTCGTAGGCGGGGTGGGCGAGCTGGAGGCGGCGGTTGAAGACGGAGACCTTGCCCGCGAACATCGCGCGGGTGCCCGGCAGCAGTTCCTTGTGGGGCTTGTGGACGCCGTGGCCGAAGAAGACGAGCTGGAGCCGGCCGCTGCCGTCGGTGATGGTCACCTCCAGGCGCTGTCCCTTGCCGCGCGGGGCCCGGGAGGAGGCGAAGGTGTGCAGCCGGGCGTCGGCGACCTGGGCGACCACCGTGACGTGCTCGTCCAGGGGCAGGTCGGCGAGGTGGGTGAGCTGTCCGCGCTCCTCGTACCGGCGGGGGTAGTGGTGGAGGAGGTCGCCGACGGTGTGCAGGCCGAGGTGGTCGGCCATCACCTTCGCGGTGGCGGGGCCGAGCACCGACTTCAGGGGCTGGTCGAGGGCTTCTCGCTGTGCGGGCACGAGATCCATTGCACACCACGGCACCGACATCGCCGTATCCGCGCCGGAAAAGCGCTGGTGGTACGGCCCGTACGGGCGGGCGGCGGGGCCGGCGCGGACGGGGTGCGCGGCCGGTGCGGACCGTGTGTCCGAACGGTCCGTACGGGGGGCGTGGCCGGTCCGTACGGGAGGCGCGGCCGGTCCGTACGGCAGGCGTGGCCGGTCCGCACGGCAGGCGCCGCCGGTCCGTACGGCAGGCGTGGCCGGTCCGCACGGCAGGCGCCGCCGGTCCGTACGGCAGGCGTGGCCGGTCCGCACGGCAGGCGCCGCCGGTCCGCACGGCAGGCGCCGCCGGTCCGCACGGCAGGCGCCGCCCGGGGGGACGGGCGGTTATTCGACGCCGATGAGGAGCAGGGCGCCCTGCCGGCCGCCGTGGTAGACGACGGTGTCGACGGCGAGGTACGCCTCCCGCACGCGGGCCTCCAGGCGGTCGGCGACGGCCTCGGGGGCCTCGTCGCCGACGACCAGGGTGACGAGTTCGCCGCCGGCCGCAAGCATGCGGTCGAGCACGGTCTCGGCGACGGCGGTGACGTCGGTGCCGATCACGGCCACGTCCCCGTCGAGGAGGCCGAGCACGTCCCCGGCCTGGCAGATGCCGGCCGAGGTCCACGACCGGTGCTCGGCGACGGTGACCTCGGCGTGGCGGGTCGCGCCGGCCGCCGAGGTCATCGCCACGACGTCCTCGTCGAAGCGGCGTCCGGGCTCGTGCACGGCGAGCGCGGCGATGCCCTGGACGGCGGAGCGGGTGGGGATGAGGGCCACGCGGATGCCCTCGGCGCGGGCCTGTTCGGCCGCGGCGGCGGCGGTGTGGCGCAGTTCGGTGTCGTTGGGCAGCAGGACGACCTCGCGGGCGTGCGCGCGCCGGACGGCCTGGACGAGTTCGCCGCTGGCGGGCGGCTCCCCGGGGCGGGCGAGCACGGTGGTCGCGCCGGCCTCGGCGCAGAGCCCGGCCAGTCCCTCGCCGGGGACGACGGCGACCACGGCGCGCTGGGCCCGCTCCCGGACCGGGCGCTGGGCGGCGTGCGTCTCGTCGCGGCCGAAGTGGGTGATCCTGATCCGGTACGGCCGCCCGGCCTCGACGCCCGCCTCGACGGCGGCGCCGGCGTCGTCGACGTGCACGTGGACGTTCCACAGTCCGTCGCCGCCGACCACGACGAGCGATTCCCCGAGGGCGTCGAGCCGCCGCCGCAGCCGGGCCACGGCGTCGTCGGCGGCCTCCAGGAGGTAGATCACCTCGAAGGCGGGGCCGTCCTCGGCGCACTCCGCCCCGGCGCACTCCCCCGGCGCGTCCCGCTCGCCGTGCGCCGCCGAGGCGGGGCGGCCCGCGGGCTCGGCGCGCTCCACGCGCGCGTGCGGCACGACGGGCGGCTCGGGGGCGTGGCCGGTGAGCGCCTCGACCAGCGCGGCGAGGACGGTGACCAGGCCCTGGCCGCCGGCGTCGACCACGTGGGCGCGTTCCAGGACGGGGAGCAGGCCGGGGGTCGCGGCCAGCGCCTCGCGGGCCCCGTCGTACGCGGCGCGGGCCACGGCGGCACAGTCGCCCCCGGCGCCTTCGTGGTGCCGGGCGGCCACCTGCGCCGCGTCGGCGGCGGCCGAGGCGACGGTCAGGACGGTGCCCTCGACCGGGTGGGCGACGGCCTGCCGGGCGGAGTCGGCCGCGCGGCGCAGGGCCAGCGCGAGCACCGGCCCGTCGGCGGCGGCCCCGCCGCCGAGTCCGGGCGAAGTCGGCCGCGCGGAACCGTCAGTCCCGGCAGGCCCGGCGGAACCGTCAGCCCCTGACTCGCCCTGCCCGGCGAGCACCTGGGCCATCCCCCGCAGGAGCTGCGCCAGGATCGTCCCGGAGTTGCCCCGGGCGCCGATCAGCGCCCCGTGCGCCATGGCGCGCACCACGTCGGCCAGTTCGGGCCCGGCGTCCGCGACCCCCCGCCCTTTCCCGGCCTCCGCGCCGTCCGCACCCGCGCCCGCCCCCGCGTCCCCGGCCTCACCGGCCTCCCCGCCCTCCGCGGTCACGGCCGTCGGCACCTCGTGCGCGGCGAAGACCGCCTCGACGGCGGCGGCGGCCGACTCCACGGTGAGGTACAGGTTGGTCCCGGTGTCCCCGTCCGCGACCGGGTAGACGTTGATCGCGTCGATCTCCTCGCGGGCCCGCCCCAGCGCGCCCAGCGACAGTCCGCACCAGGTGCGCACCGCCGAAGCGTCGAAGAACCTCCGCGGCACCTGCGCCTCCCTGAGCTGCTGGACGTGGCAGGCAGCGTAGACCGTACGGGGGCGCCGGCCCGCAGAGGGCCGGGACCGGCCGGTGGGCCGCCATGGTAGTTTCGTTGTACCGATGCAGTCGTTGTATGCTGCTCCGGTTGCCCGATCCGATCGGGCTCTCCCTGGCACCGCCACTCAGATTCCGGAACGCTCACGAGCCGAAATCATGATCCCGGCATGCCGGGATCAACCGTAAGTGCATCTGAAGTCTTTGGAGTGACCCGTGGCTGCCAACTGCGACGTCTGCGGCAAGGGGCCGGGCTTCGGCAACAACATCTCGCACTCGCACCGCCGTACGTCCCGTCGCTGGAACCCCAACATCCAGCGTGTGCGTACCGTGGTCGGCGGGACGCCGAAGCGCGTGAACGCCTGCACCTCGTGCATCAAGGCCGGCAAGGTCTCGCGCTGACGCGTGCACTGCCCGGTCCGCGGTACGAAGCCGGTCCACCTGAGGTGGACCGGCTTTTTGCCGTACCCGCACACCGGTAGCTAGGGCGTCGTACGGCGCAGGGCCCAGCCGTGGTCGACCGGTCCGATGCCGCCGCCGAGCGCGAAGCCGGCCCGGATGGCGCCGGTGACGTACTCCTTGGCCGCCCGGACCGCGTCGGGGACGGACAGCCCCCGGGCCAGCCCGCAGGCGACGGCCGAGGCGAGGGTGCAGCCGGTGCCGTGCGTGTGCCGGTTGTCCAGGCGCGGGGCGCGCAGCCAGTGCTCCTCGGAGCCGTCGGTGAGCAGGTCCACGGCGTCCCCGGCCAGGTGTCCGCCCTTGATCAGCGCCCAGCGCGGCCCGAACTCCAGGACCGCCGCCGCGGCCCTCGGCAGATCCGCCTCCGAGTCGGCGCGCACCCCGGTCAGTTGCGCCACCTCGTCGAGGTTGGGCGTGGCCACCGTCGCCGCCGGCAGGAGCCGGGTGCGGACGGCGTCCAGGGCGGAGGCGGCGAGCAGCGCGTCCCCGTGCTTGGAGACGCCGACCGGGTCGACCACGGCCGGCGCGTCGGTGCCGTCGATCAATTCGGCGACGGTCTCGACCAGTTCGGCGGAGGAGAGCATGCCGGTCTTGACCGCCTGCACGCCGATGTCGTCGACGACGCTGCGGTACTGGGCGCGGACCGCCTCCGCCGGCAGTTCCCAGGCGCCCTGGACGCCGAGCGAGTTCTGCGCGGTGACCGCGGTGAGCACGCTCATGCCGTGGGTGCCGAGGGCGAGCATCGTCTTCAGGTCGGCCTGGATGCCGGCGCCGCCGCCGGAGTCGGAGCCGGCCACGGTCAGGACGTGCGGGCGGTTCACGCCTCCCCACCCCCTCCGAAGTGGTCCCAGCCGCCGGTGCTGGTCCACGGGGCGCCATCGACCGTGACCTGGGGCAGCGCCGAGGGGTTGAGCACCTCGCCGATGACCTTCCAGCGGGCGGGCAGTTTCACGTCCGGCGGGAAGGTGGCGACCATGGCGTGGTCCTCTCCCCCGGTGAGCACCCACTGCATCGGGTCGACGCCGACGGCCTGGCCGATGTCGTTCATCTGGGAGGGGATGTCGATCTGTCCGGAGCGGACGTCGATACGCACCTTGCTGGCCTCGGCGATGTGCCCGAGGTCGGCGATGAGTCCGTCGCTCACGTCGCACATGGCGGTGGCGCCGAGCGCGGCGGCGGCCGGGCCCGCGTGGTAGGGCGGCTCGGGGCGCCGGTGGGCCTCCACGAAGGCGCGCGGGGAGCGGAAACCCCGGGACAGGACGGCGAATCCGGCGGCGGACCAGCCGAGCCAGCCGGTCACCGCGACCAGGTCGCCGGGCTGGGCGCCGCCCCGGGTGACGGGCTCCTGGTTGCGCAGGTCGCCGAGGGCGGTGATGGCGACGGTGATGGTGTCGCCGCCCACCACGTCGCCGCCGACCACGGCGGCGCCCGCGACCTGGCACTCGTCGCGCAGTCCGTCCATCAGCTCGGTCGGCCAGGTCACCGGGAGTTCGGCGGGGACGACGAGGCCGAGGAGCAGCGCGGTCGGCACGGCGCCCATCGCGGCGATGTCGGCCAGGTTCTGGGCCGCCGCCTTGCGGCCCACGTCGTAGGCGGTGGACCAGTCGCGGCGGAAGTGCCGTCCCTCCACGAGGATGTCGGTGCTGGCCACCACCCGGCGGTCCGGCGCGGCGACCACCGCGGCGTCGTCGCCGGGGCCGACGCGGACCGCCGGGGTCGTGGTGAGGCGGGAGGTGAGCTCCCTGATGAGCCCGAACTCCCCCAGCTCACCGACAGTGCCCTTCATTGCCTTACTCCCCTTCTGTCCCTGTCCGGGCCCGGTCGCGTGCCGTTCCCGGGCTGGTTACGGTCGAGAGGACCGTCGTCACGGCCGTGTGGGTGCCGGTCTCGCGTCGATGCCGGATGCCCGGCGTGTCCCTGCCCCGCGGGTCTCCCCGCCGGGCGGGGCGACGCGATACCGTGGCGTTCCTTTTTCCCGCACATGATCCTCGCGGCCGACCTGGAGGTTCCGTGGTACAGGCGTACATCCTGATCCAGACGGAGGTCGGCAAGGCGTCGGCCGTCGCCCGGACGATCGGAAAGATCCCCGGCGTGATCCAGGCCGAGGACGTGACGGGACCCTATGACGTCATTGTCCGGGCCCAGTCCGACACCGTCGATGCCCTGGGCCGCATGGTGGTCGCCAAAGTCCAGCAGGTGGACGGGATCACCCGTACCCTGACCTGCCCGGTCGTCCATCTCTAGCCCCCGTCTACGCTGTGCCGGTGACATCCTCGCGCCACCGGCCCCGCCACCTGCTGCCCGCCCTCGTCCTGCTGATCGCCGCCGCGGGCTGCGCCACCGCGGACGACGGCGCGTCGGCCGCGGTCCCGAGCCCGGACGCGAAGGTCGCCGGGCTGTGCCAGAACCTGGACCTGGCGCTGCCGCCGACGGTGGACGGCCTGAAGCGTGCGGACCCCTCGCCCGCCTCGAAGCTGACGGCGGGCTGGGGAAACCCGGTGATCATACTGCGCTGCGGTGTGGAGCGGCCCGCCGAGATGGACGATCCCGCGGCGGACGGGGTCGAGGTCGACGGGGTGGGCTGGCAGTTGCTCGAACGGGACGACGGCGCGTTCCGGTTCACCACGACACTGCGGGAGGCGTACGTCGAGGTGACCGTCCCGAAGGAGCGGGCGGAGGGCGGGATGGCGCCGCTGGTCGATCTGGCCCCGGCCGTGAAGAAGGCGATCCCCGAGGGAATCGCCTCCTAGACACCCTCCGACGGCGGCCGGGTCTCAGCGCAGTCCCGTGGAGCGGTGCAGCGCCGCCTTGATGAGGCGGTCCACCAGCTCCGGGTAACCGACGCCGCTCGCCTGCCACATCTGCGGGTACATCGAGATCGGCGTGAAGCCGGGCATCGTGTTGATCTCGTTGATCACGAACTCGCCGTCCTCGGTGAGGAAGAAGTCCGCGCGCACCAGCCCCTCGCAGGAGGCCGCCTCGAACGCCTCCACGGCCAGCCGCCGCACCTCGGCGGTCTCCTCGGGCGTGAGCGGGGCGGGGACGATGCCGGGCGTGGAGTCGATGTACTTGGCCTCGAAGTCGTAGTACGCCTGCGAGGAGGGCGGCGGGATCTCGGCGGGGACGGAGGCGCGGGGGCCGTCCTCGAACTCCAGCACCCCGCACTCGATCTCCCGGCCGCGCAGCGCCGCCTCGATGAGGATCTTCGGGTCGTGGGCGCGGGCCTCCTCGATCGCCTCGTCGAGCCCGGCGAGGTCCTCGACCTTGGTGATGCCGATGGAGGAGCCGGCGCGGGCGGGCTTCACGAAGAGCGGCCAGCCGTGGTCGGCGGCGAAGTCGACGATCCGCTTGCGGGCGGCGGGCCGGTCGCGCTCCCACTCGCGGGGCCGGATCACCTCGTAGGGGCCGACCTTCAGCCCGAAGGAGACGAAGACCCGCTTCATGTACTCCTTGTCCTGGCCGACGGCGGAGGCGAGCACGCCCGAGCCGACGTAGGGGACGCCGGAGAGCTCCAGCAGGCCCTGGAGGGTGCCGTCCTCGCCGTAGGGGCCGTGCAGCACCGGGAAGACGACGTCGACCTCGCCGAGCGCCTTGGGCACCGAACCGGGCTCGCTGTAGACGACTTCGCGGTTGCCGGGGTCGACGGGCAGCACCACGGCGCCGTCGGTGGACTCGGCGAGCTGGTCCACGCTGGGCGTGCGCCGCTCGGTGATGGCCATGCGTTCCGGTTCGTCGGCCGTGAGCACCCACCGGCCTTCGCGGGTGATGCCGATCGGCAGGACGTCGTACGCCGACCGGTCGATGGCCGCGAGGACGGCGCCCGCGGTGACCATGGAGATCCCGTGTTCGGAGCTGCGTCCGCCGAACACGACGGCCACCCGCGGCTTGCGCGGCGGCTCGGGGCTCTGGGGGAGGTTCTCGGTGCTCATATCGCGTCGAGAGTACCCGGTGGTATTCCGTGCGTCAGCGCCGCCGGGCCGCCCGCGCGCAACGTCCCACGGACGGTCGCGCGCTGTCGCCGGGACGGTCGCTCAGCGTCGTGGCCGGCGGGGCCCGGCCGGGGCCCCGCGGCCGGTTCAGCGCCGCTCGGGCTTGGCGCTGCGCCCCATCAGCTCCGCGACGGCGGCCACCGGGGACTTCCCCTCGTGCACGATGGCGACGACCGTCTCGGTGATCGGCATGTCGACGCCGTGCCGGCGGGCCAGATCCAGTACGGACTCGCAGGACTTGACGCCCTCGGCGGTCTGCCGGGTGACCGCGATGGTCTCCTGGAGGGTCATGCCCTTGCCGAGGTTGGTGCCGAAGGTGTGGTTGCGGGAGAGCGGCGAGGAGCAGGTGGCCACCAGGTCGCCCAGTCCGGCCAGTCCGGAGAAGGTCAGCGGGTCCGCGCCGAGCGCCACGCCGAGCCGGGTGGTCTCGGCCAGGCCCCGGGTGATGAGGGAGCCCTTGGCGTTGTCCCCGAGGCCCATGCCGTCCGCGATGCCGACGGCGAGGCCGATGACGTTCTTGACGGCGCCGCCCAGTTCGCAGCCGACCACGTCGGTGTTGGTGTAGGGGCGGAAGTACGGGGTGTGGCAGGCGGTCTGGAGCCGCCGGGCCACCTCCTCGTCGCGGCAGGCGACCACGGCGGCGGCCGGCATGCGCGCGGCGATCTCCCGGGCCAGGTTGGGGCCGGTGACGACGGCGACGCGGTCGGCGGCGGCCCCGGCGACGTCCTCGATGACCTCGCTCATCCGCATCGCGGAGCCGAGTTCGACGCCTTTCATCAGCGAGACGAGGACGGTGCCGGGCGCCAGCAGCGACGTCCAGCCGGCCAGGTTCTCGCGCAGGGTCTGGGAAGGGACGGCGAGGACGGTGAAGTCGGCGCCCTCGGCGGCCTCGGCGGCGTCGGTGGTGGCCCGCAGGTTCGCCGGGAGTTCGACGCCGGGCAGGTAGTCCGGGTTGGTGCGGGTGGAGTTGACCGCGTCGGCGAGTGCGGCGCGGCGCCCCCACAGGGTGACCTCGCATCCCGCGTCGGCGAGGACCGCGCCGAAGGCGGTGCCCCAGGAACCGGTGCCGAAGACGGCCGCCCTGACCGCTGTGCTCACGTGCTCTGCCCTTCCGCGTGCTGCTCCTGCGTCTGCGTCTGCGCCTCGGTGCGGCGCCGCTGCTCGATCCGCTCGCGGCGCGGGTCGTAGGGGGTCTCGGGTGCCTTCTCGCCCCTGATCTCCTCCAGCAGCCGCGTCACGTCGGCCATGATGGCCTCGGTGACCTCCTTGAGCAGTTCCGCGGTCATCTCCTGGCCGTAGAAGCGGGAGAGGTCGACCGGTGGTCCGGCCAGCACGCGGTGGGTCTTGCGCGGCAGCAGGTGGGGCTTCTTGGTGTAGGGCGGCAGGAGTTCGTTGCAGCCCCACTGGGCGACCGGGATCACCGGGCAGCGGGTCTGGAGCGCGACGCGGGCGGCGCCGGTCTTGCCGGTCATGGGCCAGCCGTCGGGGTCGCGGGTCAGGGTGCCCTCGGGGTAGAAGGCGACGCACTCGCCGCGCTCCACCGCGTCGATGGCGGCGCGGAAGGCGCTGAGCGCGTCGGTGCTCTCGCGGTAGACGGGGATCTGCCCGGTGCCGCGCATCGCGGCGCCGACGAGCCCTTTCCGGAAAAGGCCGCTCTTCGCCAGGAACCGCGGCACCCGTCCGGTGTTGTACTGATAGTGCGCGTACGCGAAGGGGTCGACGTGCGAATTGTGGTTCACGGCGGTGATGAATCCGCCGTCGGCCGGAATGTTCTCCATTCCCCGCCAGTCCCGCTTGAGCAGAACCACCAGCGGCGGTTTGCAGATCACCGCGGCGAAGCGGTACCAGAAGCCGATTCTGCGGCGGGGCACGCGGACACCTTTCCTCCAGGGCCTGGGGCCGGACAAGTGTCGCCCCGGGCCGCCCGTCTGTCGAGAACACCGTACGCCCCGACGGGGGAACCGCCAGATACCCCGGGTGACAATGACGGCGACGAGAGAAGGACGGGACGCCCGTGCAGTGGACCTTGGTGGTACCCGTGAAACCCCTGGCCCGAGCCAAGAGCAGGCTGTCAGACACCGCCCACGACGGGGTGCGGCCGGGGCTCGCGCTGGCGTTCGCGCAGGACACCGTGGCGGCCTCGCTGGCCTGCCCGGCGGTGGCGGGTGTGGCCGTCGTCACGGACGATCCGCGCGCGGCCGGCGCCCTCGCGGCCCTCGGCGCCGACGTCGTCCGCGACGAACCGGACGCCGGTCTCAACGCCGCGCTGGCCCACGGCGCGGCGCGGGTGCGGGCGCTTCTCCCCGAAAGCGCGGTGGCCGCGCTCAACGCGGATCTCCCCGCGCTCAGGCCGGCGGAATTGGCGCGCGTGCTGTCGGCGGCGGCGTCTTTTCCCCGCGCCTTTCTCCCGGATGCGGCGGGAATCGGCACGACGTTGCTGACCGCCGCGCCCGGCCGGGAATTGTCCCCGGCTTTCGGGGGGCGTTCCCGCCGTCGCCACCGCGCGTCCGGCGCGGTCGAGCTGCTCGTTCCCGGGGTGGATTCCGTACGGCAGGACGTCGACACCGGCGAGGACCTGCGGACGGCGCTGGCGCTGGGGGTGGGTCCTCATACGGCCGCGGTGGCCGAGCGGTTGCCCGCGGCCTGGACGTAGGCTGCCGGTATGCAGGCGACCGCGTACACCTACGACCCCGACAGCCGCAGCGGGCAGGTGCTGCTCGACGACGGCACCCCGGTGCCCTTCGACGCGGCGGCGTTCGACGCGGGGGGCCTTCGGCTGCTGCGGCCCGGACAGCGGGTGCGCATCGAGACCGAGGGGGCGGGGACCGGCCGCCGGATCACGCTGGTGACGCTCCAGACCTTCTGATACGGGCCGCGCGGGCGGTGCCGGACACGCCGCGGGCCGGACTCCGACGGGGAGTCCGGCCCGGCGCGTGAGTGCCCTGCTGCCCGGTGGCCCGCCGCTACTTCTTGCGGGCGGTGGCCTTCTTGGCGGTGGTCGTGCGGGCGGTCGACTTCTTGGCGGGGGCCTTCTTGGCCGTCGCCTTCTTCGCGGGAGCCTTCTTGGCGGCGGTCTTCTTCGCCGCGGCGGTGGTGGTCTTCGCCGTGGCCTTCTTCGCCGTGCTCTTCTTCGCCGCCGTGGTCTTGGCCGCGCCCGTCTTCTTGGCGGGGGTGGCCTTCTTGGCCGCGGTGGTCTTCTTCGCCGTGGGGGTGGCCTTCTTCGCCGCCGCCGTGGTCGCCTTCTTGGCGGCGGCCTTCTTGCCCGCGGCCTTGGCGATGGTCGGCGTGGGGCCCGACAGGCTGCCCTTGGGGGCCTTCTTGACCGCGATGTCGTTCTTCGGGAGCTTCTTCGAGCCGCTCACCAGGTCCTTGAAGCCCTGGCCCGCGCGGAAGCGGGGGACGGAGGTCTTCTTGACCCGAACCCGCTCGCCCGTCTGGGGATTGCGGGCGTAGCGGGCCGGACGCTCGACCTTCTCGAAGGAACCGAAGCCGGTGACCGACACCCGGTCCCCCGCGACCACCGCGCGGACGAGGGCGTCCAGGACCGCGTCGACGGCGTCGGCGGCCTGCTGCCGTCCGCCCAGCTTGTCGGCAATCGCTTCTACGAGCTGCGCCTTGTTCACGTCTTCCCCTTCGGAGACATTGCCGGAACGAATGCGTTCAGGCTTTTTCGCACGTTAGGCAGATATATACCGCAAATCAAACACGAAACGGGCTAATCACCCTTGTGCCGCAACGGACTCGGCTGTCTCGGCCTGTTCAGGCTTCCTCGTCGGGGAACCGACCCTCGTCGAGGTCCGCCGTGAACCGCTCCAGACGCCGCGCCGCACCGGGCAGATCGTGTTTGGCCGCGGCCGTAATGACCAGCAGCTTCCGGGTCAGCGCCATCCGTACGCCCTCCGGGACTTGCAGTGCGCGCACTTTCGCGTGCGCTTCTTTGAGCCGGACCGCGACCGCCGCATAGAGCTCGAGTTGGCCGTCGTGTTCCATGCACAGATTGTGCCATCTGGGGCGAGTTGTCGCCTGCGCAGGGGGCAACTCACGTCTCGGCACGTCGTTCCGGGACGCGCGAGAGCCGTGGCTCCAGGGGGCGTGTACCCCTGCAACCACGGCTCTAACGTGGGAAGTTACCGATTCGAGGAGGCTCGGGCGCGGCGGCCGGGACCCCGACACGGCCGTACCCCCGATCGGGCTGATCGGGGGTACGGAGGCGGTGCCGGGGTGGCCGAAAGTCGACCGTGCCGACGGCGGGCGGCCGGGTCAGACCGGGAGCGTCCGCGGCTTGAAGGACGGGCGCGTCGCCTCGTAGGCGGCGATGTCGCCCTCCTCGCGGAGCGTGATGGAGATGTCGTCCAGGCCGTTCAGCAGCCGCCAGCGGGAGTTCTCGTCCAGCTCGAAGGCGGCGGTGACGCCCTCGGCGCGGACCTCCCGGGCCTGGAGGTCGACGGTGATCTCGGCCTGCGGGTCGGCCTCGGTCAGCGCCCACAGGGCGTCCACGACCTTCTGGTCGAGGACCACGGTCAGCAGGCCGTTCTTCAGCGAGTTGCCGCGGAAGATGTCGGCGAACCGCGAGGAGATCACGGTCTTGAAGCCGTAGTTCTGCAGGGCCCAGACGGCGTGTTCGCGGGAGGAGCCGGTGCCGAAGTCGGGGCCGGCCACCAGGACCGTGGCGCCCTGGCGCTCGGGCTGGTTCAGCACGAAGGACGGGTCCTTGCGCCATGCCTCGAAGAGCCCGTCCTCGAAGCCGTCCCGCGTGACCTTCTTGAGCCAGTGGGCGGGGATGATCTGGTCGGTGTCGACGTTGCCGCGGCGCAGCGGGACGGCCCGGCCGGTGTGCGTGGTGAAGGCTTCCATGACTCTCAGACTCCAGCGGGCGTGGGGACGTCGGCGGCCAGGTCGGCCGGGGAGGCCAGGTGGCCGGTGACGGCCGTGGCGGCGGCGACCTGCGGGGAGACCAGGTGGGTCCGGCCGCCCTTGCCCTGCCTGCCCTCGAAGTTGCGGTTGGAGGTGGACGCGGAGCGCTCACCGGGGGCGAGCTGGTCCGGGTTCATGCCCAGGCACATCGAGCAGCCCGCGTGCCGCCATTCGGCGCCGGCCTCCTTGAAGACCTGGTCCAGGCCCTCGGAGACGGCCTGGAGGCCGACCCGGGCGGAGCCGGGGACGACCAGCATGCGCACGCCGTCGGCGACTTTGCGGCTCCGGAGGATCTCGGCGGCGGCGCGCAGGTCCTCGATGCGCCCGTTGGTGCAGGAACCTACGAAGACGGTGTCCACCTTGATGGAGCGCAGCGGCTGTCCGGCGTCCAACCCCATGTACTCCAGGGCCTTTTCGGCGGCGAGGCGCTCCGATGCGTCATCGTAGGTGGCCGGGTCGGGGACGGCGGCGGAGAGCGGCGCTCCCTGGCCGGGGTTGGTGCCCCAGGTGACGAACGGGGACAGCCCGGCGGCGTCGATGACGACCTCGGCGTCGAACTCGGCGCCCTCGTCGGTCCTCAGCGTCTTCCAGTAGGCGACGGCCGCGTCCCAGTCCTCGCCCTCGGGGGCGTGCGGGCGGCCCTTGAGGTAGGCGAAGGTGGTCTCGTCGGGGGCGATCATGCCCGCGCGGGCGCCGGCCTCGATCGACATGTTGCAGATGGTCATCCGGGCCTCCATCGAGAGCTTCTCGATGGCCTCGCCGCGGTACTCCAGGATGTAGCCCTGGCCGCCGCCGGTGCCGATCTTCGCGATGATCGCCAGGATCAGGTCCTTGGCCGTGACGCCGTCGGGCAGTTCGCCGTCGACGGTGATCGCCATGGTCTTCGGGCGGGCCAGCGGCAGCGTCTGGGTGGCCAGTACGTGCTCGACCTGCGAGGTGCCGATGCCGAAGGCCAGCGCGCCGAAGGCGCCGTGGGTGGAGGTGTGCGAGTCGCCGCAGACCACGGTGGTGCCGGGCTGGGTCAGGCCGAGCTGCGGGCCGACCACGTGCACCACGCCCTGCTCGACGTCGCCCAGCGGGTGCAGCCGCACGCCGAAGTCGGCGCAGTTCTTGCGCAGCGTCTCGAGCTGGGCCCGGGAGACCGGGTCCGCGATGGGCTTGTCGATGTCGAGGGTCGGGGTGTTGTGGTCCTCGGTGGCGATGGTGAGGTCGAGCCGGCGCACCGCGCGCCCGCTCTTGCGCAGGCCGTCGAAAGCCTGCGGGCTGGTCACCTCGTGCAGGAGGTGCAGATCGATGAAGAGCAGGTCGGGCTCGCCCTCCGCGCGCCGGACGACGTGGTCGTCCCAGACCTTCTCCGCGAGTGTCCTGGCCATCGCTTTCCCTCCGGCCGGCGACCGAGCGCCGAACCAACTAGATCGTGTGGAAGCGGCGCCCGCGCCCCCCTGGTCCCGGGCGTCCGCCGCCAGGCCCGTTCCGTCCATGGGCCGCTGTGACGTCGTGGCACCCAGGGTGGCGTGTTCCACGGAAAATTGAACTTGCGTTTCACAGAGTGAGACGCAAGTATCGTTGCATGGACAACAGTAGCGGCGTCGGCGTTCTGGACAAGGCGGCCCTCGTCCTGAGCGCTCTGGAGTCCGGCCCGGCCACCCTCGCGGGGTTGGTCGGTGCGACCGGACTGGCACGACCCACGGCCCACCGCCTGGCCGTGGCGCTGGAGCACCACCGCATGGTGGCGCGCGACATGCAGGGCCGGTTCATCCTCGGCCCGCGGCTGGCCGAGCTGGCCGCCGCGGCGGGCGAGGACCGCCTGCTCGCCACGGCGGGCCCGGTCCTCACGCACCTGCGGGACGTGACGGGCGAGAGCGCGCAGCTCTACCGGCGCCAGGGCGAGATGCGGATCTGCGTGGCCGCGGCCGAGCGCCTGTCGGGGCTGCGGGACACGGTCCCGGTCGGGTCCACGCTCACGATGAAGGCCGGCTCCTCGGCGCAGATCCTGATGGCCTGGGAGGAGCCGGAGCGGCTGCACCGGGGCCTGCAGGGCGCCCGCTTCACGGCGACGGCGCTCTCCGGGGTACGGCGGCGGGGCTGGGCCCAGTCGATCGGCGAGCGGGAGCCGGGCGTGGCCTCGGTCTCGGCGCCGGTGCGCGGCCCGTCCAACCGCGTGGTGGCCGCGGTGTCGGTCTCGGGGCCGATCGAGCGCCTGACGCGGCACCCGGGCCGGATGCACGCCCAGGCGATCATCGACGCCGCCGGCCGCCTCTCGGAGGCCCTGCGCCGCAACGGCTGACCGCCGTCCGTCGTCCTCCTCGGGAGTGTCCGCCTCAACGCCGCGGCGGGCGCTCCCCCCGACCCTGGTCCCCGACGCCCGGGGTGAACCCGTACCCGCCCGGGGCGAGTTGCGCGCCGCACCGGCCGCCGGACCCCGGACACGCCGATGGCCCCCCGCCTGAGCGAGGGGCCATCCGTGACGTACCCCCGACCGGATTCGAACCGGCGCTACCGCCTTGAGAGGGCGGCGTGCTAGGCCGCTACACAACGGGGGCCTGGACACTGCGTTTCCGCAGGTCCGAGCTGGTCTACCTGGACTCGAACCAAGACTAACTGAACCAGAATCAGTCGTGCTGCCAATTACACCATAGACCAATGTGGTTTAGACCAGTCAGTACCCCCGACCGGATTCGAACCGGCGCTACCGCCTTGAGAGGGCGGCGTGCTAGGCCGCTACACAACGGGGGCCTTGGCGATCCCACCCGGCGGCAGCCGGGTGTTGTCACCGCGAGAACAAAGGGTGCGACCCTGATTGTTCCCGCGGGATGGATCTGTACCCCCGACCGGATTCGAACCGGCGCTACCGCCTTGAGAGGGCGGCGTGCTAGGCCGCTACACAACGGGGGCTTTGTGGAGCAGTCCTCCACGGACGCAGATGAAGCTCTGCGAGCTGGCCTACCTGGACTCGAACCAAGACTAACTGAACCAGAATCAGTCGTGCTGCCAATTACACCATAGGCCACTGGAACGCAAGCCCCGGAGGGATCTTGTTCTAGCGTCGCGTCCCCGGTTCCGGCCTTTCGGCCCGCTCCCCGGCGGCGCAGGAAGAACATTACCCGAAGGTGGACGGGGCTCCAAAACGAGTATCGGCGCCGAGGAGCGCGGGGAGTTCGGAGAGGGAGGCGATACGGCGCGGCCCGGACGGCGGTTCGAGGGCGGCGTACGGACCGCCCCGGTCGATCCACACCGACAGCAGCCCGGCGTCGGCGGCGCCGCGCCCGTCGATCTCCGGGTGGTCCCCGACGTAGGCGACCTCGTGCGGGGCGAGCCCGAGGGCCTCGCAGGCGGCCAGGAAGGCGGCGGCATCCGGCTTGGAGACGCCCAGTTCGGCGGCGCACAGGATGGCCTCGAAGCGGTCGTGCACGCCGAGGACGCGCAGTTTGCGGTCCTGGACGGTGAGGCTGGAGTTGGAGAGCACGGCGTGGCGGTGGCTGCCGGCCAGGGCGTCCAGGACGGGCAGCACGTCCGGGAAGAGGGCCCAGGCCGCCTCGTAGTGGACGAGGTAGCGGCGGAACCAGTCGTCGGCCTCGGCGTCGGTCAGCTCCCGCTCCAGGAAGACGCGGACGCGGTCGCGGCGCTGGGTCTCGAAGTCGGCCTCGCCGGCGGCGAAGCGGGCCCACTGGCGGTCGGTGATCTCCCGCCAGCGCGCGAGGGCCTCGCCGGCCGATCCGTACCGGCCGAGGACGCCCTCGGCCACCAGGTGGGCGCCGAGTCCCTCGCGGTCGGCGGTGGTGTAGTCGAAGAGCGTGTCGTCGACGTCCCAGACGACGGCTGTGATCCCCATGCCTCGACCGTAACCCGCCGGTGCGGCGACGCACGAGGGGGCGGCCCCGTCGCCGGGTGCCGCCCCCTCGTCACACCTGTCCGCACCGGTGCGTGTCCGCGCCGTCACGCGGGGTGGCTCAGGCCGCGAGGCGGGCCAGTGCCGCGTCCACGCGGGCCAGCGCCTTCTCCTTGCCCAGGACCTCCAGGGACTCGAAGAGCGGCAGGCCGACCGTACGGCCCGTGACCGCGACGCGGACCGGGGCCTGGGCCTTGCCGAGCTTGAGGCCGTGCGCCTCGCCGGCCGCGAGGACGGCCTCCTTCAGGGACTCGGGGGAGGTCCAGTCGGCGGCCTCCAGCTTCTCCCGCGCGGTGCGCAGCAGGGCGTCCGAGCCCTCCTTCATCGCCTTGTTCCAGGACGCCTCGTCGAAGACCGGCTCGGCGAGGAAGAGGAAGTCGACGTTGTCGGTGATCTCGGAGAGCACCTTGAGGCGGGTCTGCGCGTGCGGCGCGATCGCCTGCCACTTCGCCTCGTCGAAGTCCTCGGGCGCCCAGGGGGCGGCGGGGGCCGTCAGCCACGGGCGGCAGCGCTCGGTGAAGTCCTCCGCGCCGAGCAGCCGGATGTGGTCGGCGTTGATCGCCTCGCACTTCTTGAGGTCGAAGCGGGCCGGGTTGGGGTTGACGTCGGAGATGTCGAAGGCGGCGACCATCTCGTCCATGGTGAAGACGTCCCGGTCGGCCGAGAGCGACCAGCCGAGCAGGGAGAGGTAGTTGAGCAGGCCCTCGGGGAGGAAGCCGCGCTCCCGGTAGAGGTTCAGGCTCGACTGCGGGTCGCGCTTGGAGAGCTTCTTGTTGCCCTCGCCCATCACGTAGGGCAGGTGGCCGAAGGCGGGGGTCTCCTTGGCGATGCCCAGCTCGGTCAGCGCCCGGTAGAGGGCGATCTGCCGCGGGGTGGAGGAGAGCAGGTCCTCGCCGCGCAGGACGTGGGTGATCTCCATCAGCGCGTCGTCGACCGGGTTGACCAGGGTGTACAGCGGTGCGCCGTTGGCGCGGACGATGCCGTAGTCCGGGACGTTCTCCGGGGTGAAGGTCAGCTCGCCGCGGACCAGGTCGGTGAAGGTGATCGTCTCGTCCGGCATCCGGAAGCGGACGATGGGCTCACGGCCCTGCGCCACGTACTCCTCCACCTGCGCCGCGCTCAGGTCGCGGCAGTGGCCGTCGTAGCCGGAGGGGCGGCCGGCGGCGCGGGCGGCCTCGCGGCGGCTGTCCAGCTCCTCCTGGGAGCAGTAGCAGTGGTAGGCGTGGCCGGAGTCCAGGAGCCGGCGCGCGACGTCGGCGTAGATGTCCATGCGCTGCGACTGGCGGTAGGGCGGGTGGGGGCCGCCGGTCTCGGGGCCCTCGTCCCAGTCGAAGCCGAGCCAGCGCATCGCGTCGAGGAGCTGGCCGTAGGACTCCTCGGAGTCGCGGGCCGCGTCGGTGTCCTCGATGCGGAAGACCAGGGTGCCCTGGTGGTGCTTGGCGAACGCCCAGTTGAACAGGGCGGTGCGGACCAGGCCCACGTGGGGGTTGCCGGTGGGCGACGGACAGAAACGGACGCGGACGGAGGAGCCGGATGCGCTAGCCACGCTTGACAACCTTGTTGGTGAGAGTGCCGATGCCTTCGATGGTGACGGCGACTTCGTCGCCGACGTGGAGGGGGCCGACGCCGGCCGGGGTGCCCGTGAGGATCACGTCGCCGGGCAGCAGCGTCATCGCCTCGGAGATGTTGACGATCAGGTCCTCGACGGAGTGGATCATCTCGCTGGTGCGGCCGAGCTGGCGCTGCTCGCCGTTGACGGTGAGCTGGATCGTCAGGTCGAAGGGGTCGAGGTCGGTCTCCACCCAGGGGCCGAGCGGGCAGGCGGTGTCGAAGCCCTTGGCGCGGGCCCACTGCTTCTCGCGCCGCTGGACGTCCCGGGCGGTGACGTCGTTGGCGCAGGTGTAGCCGAGGATCACGTCCCGGACGCGCTCGCGCGGGACCTCGCGGCACATGCGGCCGATCACGACGGCCAGCTCGGCCTCGTGGTGGAGTTCCTCGGAGAAGGAGGGGTACCTGATCTCGTCGCCGGGGCCGACGACCGAGGTGGAGGGCTTGAAGAAGGCGAACGGGGTGTCGGGCACCTCGTTGCCGAGTTCGCGGGCGTGCTCGGCGTAGTTGCGGCCGAAGGCCACGACCTTGTTGGGCAGGACCGGGGGCAGCAGGCGCACCTTGCTCAGCGGCACCTTGGTGCCGGAGAGCTCGAAGTCCGCGAAGGGGATGCCCTTGATGATGTCGAGCACGAGCTCGTCCGGCTGGTCGCCCTCGACCGCGCCGAAGGCGACGTTCCCGTCGATGGAGAACCTGGCGATGCGCACGGGTGGTGTGACCCCTTGGCTGAGCTGGGCTGAAGTCTGACGCTCCAGGCTAACGCGGCCGGTGCGTCCGGCGGCTCAGGCAGGGGCGGCGGAGACGGCCGCCTGAACGGGGGGCGGCCGGTGGCCGTACTACTCCGCGAAGGCGGAGACGGGGATCTCCATGAGGACCGTGCGCCGCGGGTTGGCGGTCTGGGCCGGCAGCTCGGCGGTGTGCTCCGCGGGCTCCGGGAGACGCAGCTCGCCGGCGTCGGTCAGGTGCGCCAGCGTGGTGCGCCGCGGGTTGGCGGTCTTGGGGAACATCATCGTCGTCTTCACGGTTGTACGTGACCCTGTCGTGTACGGCGCCCGGGAGGGTGCAAGGACCCTTGGGGGGACGCGGGTTGTCGGTTTTGCCTTCTCTGTAAATCGTCAGGCTAAACATGCAATTCCCGCCGAACCCGGGGAGAGGCTGTGATCACCGTGTGAGTTTCCTCACTTATCAGCACTCAAAACGGTCATTCCCGACCGGACCCCCATGCCGACGAAACGGACATGATGCATCTGAACCCATCATTCCGCTCCTGATCATGGCGACTGGGACACGGCCCGCACCTCGCGGACTTGCGCACATACATCCGTTTTGCCGCCGATCACTTTCTACCCGCGGTGATCCGTCCCTCACGTGGTGTCACGTATTCCACACCCTGGACCGCGGGCCTTGTTGGAGATCCTGCACTGTGCTGGAATTCGTCGGACCGCCGCAGGTATCGAGCCGGCGCACAGGGGGCGCACCACAGCGCCACGCGGCGGCCCGAGGGGGAACCAGCGCCGGTCACTGACGACCACCACGGGGGCGTATTCAGGGCGCTCCCAAGACGCCGACACCGTGCCCGTGCCGTTCACGCGGAGGGGCGCCTGGTCCAGAGGTTGCGACGCTAGTGCAGGGACGTTTCAAGAGGGATGGCAGCGCTTCGGCGGAGCCGGAGCCGCACGGCGGGACTGGCCCCAAGGCCGTCAGCTCCTCGCCCCAGCACGCCCAGAACCAGGGCCAGGGACAGTCCGGCGACGGCGGGGACCGGCCAGGCCGGCCCGGCAAGACGGGTCCGTCCTCCCCCGGCTCGACGGCGGGCGGCGAGATACCCAAGGCCCCACCGGGCCCCGGACCGCGGATAGCCCTGCGCAACTGGCGCATCTCGACCCGCCTGGTCTCGCTGCTCGCGCTGCCCGTGGTCGCCGCGACCACACTGGGCGGACTGCGCATCAGCCAGTCCATGGACGACATCCAGCAGCTCGACAACATGAAGCTGCTGACCGAGATGACCAAGCAGGCCACCGAACTGGCCGCCGCGCTCCAGGAGGAGCGCGACCAGTCCGCCGGTCCGCTCGCGCACGGCTCGACCGCCAGCGCGATCTCGGTGAAGGGCGACCGGGAGAAGACCGACCGGGCGCTGAAGAACTTCCTCGACAGCTCCGAGGACATCGACGCCGCCTCCAAGGACGGCAACCTGGTCGGCGTCCGCGACAGCCTCGTCGGCCTCGCCAGCGACCTGAACGACCTCAACAAGATCCGCGGCACCGCCTACCAGGCCAAGGACAACTCGACCCAGACCGTCGAGGCGTACCACCGCCTGATCACCCACCTGCTGGACCTCTCGCAGGACATGGCGGAGGCCACCAGCAACCCCGAGATGATCCAGCGCACCCGCGCCCTGTCGGCCTTCTCCTCGGCCAAGGAGTACGCCTCGGTGCAGCGGGCGGTCATCGCGGCGGCGCTGCCGGCCAGCAACACCACCCGCGGCAAGCTGGTCGAGAACGACCGCCTGTACGCCGAGTCCGCGCTGCAGAGCCAGAAGTCCGAGATCCGCACCTTCACCAGCATCTACGGCGAAGGCGCCGAGGAACTCCTCAAGCCCATCTCGCAGGGCAACCCGACCATCGAGGCCAGCGACACCTACGCGGGCCGCGCGCTCGGCAGCGCCGACGGACTGTCCGGCCTGGACAAGCGCTCGTACCAGGACTGGCTGGACGACAGCTCCACCAAGATCCAGCAGATGAAGAACATCGAGCACACGCTGCTCGAGGACATGGAGCAGAAGGCCCGCGAGCTGCGCAGCGCCTCCGAGCGCGAGGCCATCCTCTCCGGTGCGGTGATCCTCATCGTGCTCGGCGTCTCGCTGGTCGGCGCCTTCGTGGTGGCCCGCTCCATGATCCGCTCGCTGCGCCGCCTGGAGGAGACCGCGACCAAGGTCGCCCAGGACCGTCTGCCCGAGCTGGTCAAGCAGCTCTCGGAGACCGACCCGCAGGACGTGGACACCTCCGTGGAGTCCGTCGGCGTGCACTCCCGGGACGAGATCGGCCGGGTGGCCGCGGCCTTCGACGACGTGCACCGCGAGGCGGTCCGCCTCGCCGCCGAGCAGGCCCTGCTGCGGGGCAACGTCAACGCGATGTTCACCAACCTCTCGCGCCGCTCCCAGGGCCTCATCCAGCGTCAGCTCTCGCTCATCTCCGAACTGGAGTCGCGCGAGGCCGACCCGGACCAGCTCTCCTCGCTCTTCAAGCTCGACCACCTCGCCACCCGCATGCGCCGTAACGGCGAGAACCTCCTCGTCCTCGCCGGCGAGGAGCCCGGCCGCCGCTGGACCCGCCCGGTCCCGCTGGTCGACGTGCTCCGCGCCGCCGCCTCCGAGGTGGAGCAGTACGAGCGCATCGAACTGACCGCGGTGCCCACCACCGAGGTGGCCGGCCGGGTCGTCAACGACCTCGTGCACCTCCTCGCCGAGCTGCTGGAGAACGCGACCTCGTTCTCCTCCCCGCAGACCAAGGTCAAGGTCACCGGTCACGCCCTGCCCGACGGCCGGGTGCTGATCGAGATCCACGACACCGGCATCGGCCTCTCCCCCGAGGACCTGGCCGCGATCAACGAGCGCCTCGCGGCGCCGCCCACCGTGGACGTCTCCGTCTCGCGCCGCATGGGCCTCTTCGTGGTCGGCCGCCTCTCGCAGCGCCACGGCATCCGCATCCAGCTCCGCCCCTCCGACTCCGGCGGCACGACCGCGCTGGTCATGCTCCCCGTCGACGTGGCCCAGGGTGGCCGCAAGCCCCAGCCCAAGCAGGGCCAGCCCGCCATGGGCGGCGGCGGTCCGGCCGCCGCGCAGGCGGCGGCCGGCGCCGCGGCGGCTCGTCGCGGCGGTGGCGGCCAGGGCGGCGGCGCCCTCGGCGGCGGTGGCGGTGGCGGCGGCTTCGGCGGCGGTCCCCTCGGCACCGGCCAGGGCCCGCGCGCCGCGCTGCCCGGACGGGACGCGGGCGGACGGCCCGGCGCCCCGGGCGGGATGCGCGGCGGACCCCAGTCCCCGCCGGCACCGCAGCAGGGCCGTCCGGCCCCCGCGGGTGCGGGCGCCCCGCAGGGCGGTCCGAACGCCCCCCAGGGCGGCCAGGACCTGTTCGGCGCCAGCCGCGGCGCGGTGCCCCCGCAGCGCGGCACCCGCCAGGACGGCGGCCCCGCCGACACCGGCCAGGGACGCCGGCCCCAGCTCCCGCCGCGCGGCGGACCCCGGGCCGAGCTGCCCGGCGGCACCCCGCAGCCCCGCGTGCCGAGCTGGAGCGACGAGAACGCGCAGCCGCCGGTGGGACGTGCCTCGCTGGACGCCCCGCGCGGCCACGAGGAGCCGGGCGCCCGCGCCCCGCACTACGACAACCGGCAGGGTCCGGACGCGACGGCGCAGATGCCGGCCGTCTCCGGCTTCGGCGACAACCAGGGACCGGCCGCCACGGCCGAGTTCGCCCGCCCCGACTTCGACGCCCCGGCCCCCGGCGCCCCGCAGCACACGGGCCAGTACGCCCAGCCGGGCGCGGACCCGTACGGCCGGCACGGCGGAAACGGGCCGCGCGAGGACCAGTTCACGCGGGGCGAGGCCGCGCCGCAGAACACCGGCTCGTTCGTCCGCCCGGACGTCTTCGGCGGGCCCTCCGCCCCGGCGGCCTCCCCGGACCCGGCCGCGACCGGCCCGTTCGGCGGCCCGTCGGCCTACGGCAACGGCTCGGGCCCGCGCCACGGCCTGCCGGCCCGCCAGGACCCCTCGGCCGGCGGCGGGTTCCCCCGTCCGCAGGCCGGCGGCGGCCAGGGCCCCGCGCCGCAGCGGCCCGCGCCCCAGGAGCCGGCCGGGCCCGCCCCGCAGCGGCCCGCGGACGGGTGGGCCCTGCCCCCCGCCCCCGGCCCCGGCGACGGACGCACCCCGCTCTACGACACGCTGGAGACCAACTGGTTCCACGGGGAGCGCCGGGCGCGCGCGCAGGACGCCCAGCCCGCCGCCCCCGCCGAACCGCCGGCCCAGCCCCAGACCCCGGCGGCGCCTCAGCAGCCCGCCGCCTCCACGTGGCGCAGCTCGCCGAACGACGATCTCGTACGGCAGGCGGAGCGCGTCCGGCAGCCGGCCGCGGGCGGTGTCACCACCTCCGGTCTGCCTCGCCGGGTACCCCGGGCCAACCTCGTCCCGGGCACGGCGCAGCAGCAGTCCCACCAGAGTGGTCCTCAGGTCTCGCGCTCGCCCGACGAGGTGCGCGGCCGGCTGACCAATCTCCGTCGGGGAATCGCACAGGGCCGCCAGGCCGGTACCAACCAGACCGGCAGCCACCCGCGGCCCACTCACCAGCAGGAGCGTTAGTTGAGCCAGATGAGCCAGGCGGCACAGAACCTCAACTGGTTGATCACGAATTTCGTGGACAACACCCCGGGGGTGTCCCACACCGTCGTCGTGTCGGCCGACGGACTCCTTCTGGCGATGTCGGAAGGGTTTCCACGCGACCGCGCCGATCAGCTCGCGGCGGTCGCCTCGGGACTCACCTCGCTGACCGCGGGGGCTTCCCGGATCTTCGAAGGCGGCAGCGTCTCGCAGACGGTCGTGGAGATGGAGCGGGGGTTCCTCTTCCTCATGTCCGTCTCGGACGGCTCGTCCCTGGCCGTGCTCGCCCACCCCGAGTGCGACATCGGCCTGGTCGGCTACGAGATGGCGCTTCTGGTCGACCGTGCCGGCGCGGTCCTCACCCCCGACCTGCGCGCCGAACTACAGGGCAGTCTGCTCCACTGATCGGCCCCGGCACCACCCGTCTCACCAAATCACCGTCCGGCCGCCACAATCCCCCCACCGGCCTCGTCAGACGGCTTGACCGACCGACTTGCTGTCCCGCCCGGAGGATTCATGACCCCGCCCACCGCCTCTCATGATCCGTACGCGGAGCCGTACGAGGATGAGGGCGACCAACCACTGGTCCGTCCGTACGCGATGACCGGTGGCCGGACGCGGCCGCGCTATCAGCTCGCCATCGAGGCGCTGATCAGCACGACGGCCGATCCGGCAGCGCTCATGGGGCTGCTCCCCGAGCACCAGCGCATCTGCCACCTGTGCCGTGAGGTGAAGTCGGTGGCCGAGGTGTCGGCACTCCTGTCGATGCCTCTCGGTGTGGCCCGGATCCTCGTCGCGGACCTCGCGGAGGCCGGGCTCGTCGCCATCCACCAGCCGGGCGGCGACGAGAACAACGGCGGTGCGCCGGACGTGACACTGCTCGAAAGGGTGCTCAGTGGACTTCGCAAGCTCTGACGGGGGTCGGGCGACGACCTCCGCGAAGATCGTGGTGGCCGGTGGTTTCGGCGTGGGCAAAACCACGTTCGTGGGCGCCGTCTCCGAGATCAACCCGCTGCGTACGGAGGCCGTGATGACCTCCGCCAGCGCGGGGATCGACGACCTCACACACGCCGGTGACAAGACGACCACCACGGTCGCCATGGACTTCGGCCGCATCACGCTCGACCAGGACCTGATCCTGTACCTCTTCGGCACCCCGGGCCAGGACCGCTTCTGGTTCATGTGGGACGACCTGGTCCGCGGCGCCATCGGCGCCGTGGTCCTGGTCGACACGAGGAGGCTCGCCGACTGCTTCCCCGCGGTCGACTACTTCGAGAACTCCGGTCTGCCCTTCGTGGTCGCCCTCAACGGCTTCGACGGCCAGCAGCCGTACCAGCCGGACGAGGTGCGCGAGGCACTCCAGATCGGCCCCGACACCCCGATCATCACCACCGACGCCCGCCACCGGGCCGACGCGAAGAGTGCGCTGATCACCCTGGTGGAGCACGCGCTCATGGCCCGGCTGCGGTAGTCGCACCGCCCGCCGCCGGTAAGCAAGTCAGGGTAGCCATACGGCAGTTGTCGTAGCAGAACCGGAGCCGACTGTGTCCTTTGACACGGTCGGCTCCGCTGTTCATAACGTTTCGGCAGAGGAATCGAGTGGTACCGACACGCGTCGCGGTCGACCGGTGCCGCTGCGCTCACACCGGCCCCGTCTTTTGCCGTCCCTCGCTCTTTATGACCGATTTATCTGCGGTTTACCTCACGTGAAATCGTCTCGTTCCGCTGTTTGGAAGAGCGCTGGTCGTCGTGCTGGAATGCCAGAACTGCCCGATGGTCAAAGACGTACTCACCAGTAGCACGTACTGATGACGGACTGGGCTCTGAGACACTGCGGCACGACACAGGTGCCGACCGCCGAGAGGTTGTTGGTCGAGTGAGGCGAAGCAAGAGCAGTCCCGAGCCATCGGCCCGGGGCAACTTCACCCCGCCGCGCACAGCGGCGTCCGCCCCCGCGTCCGAGCCCGAACCCGTGGCGCCGCCCGCACCCAGCGGAGGCCGTCTCACCCCGCGCAACTGGCATGTGGCGACCCGCCTCAACGCGATCCTGCTCATACCCGTGCTGGTCGGCCTCGTCATGGGCGGCTTCCAGGTCAAGGGCTCGATCGACACCTGGCAGGACGCCGAGGACGCGAAGAACACCGCCCGCCTCGTGCAGGCGTCCCTCAGCTACGCCGACGCCCTCTACTACGAGCGCGACGTCAGCGCCGCCCCGCTGCTCCAGGGCAAGGGCCAGAACGACAGCTCCGTGGCCAAGGCCCGCCAGGCCACCGACAGGGCGGCCGACGGCTTCGACGAGGCCGCCCAGAGCATGCCGGACAAGCCCGGCCTCCAGCGCCGGCTCAAGCTCTTCCGCGAGCAGGAGCCCAAGCTCTCCGCGCTGCGCGCCGCCGCCTACACCCCCAAGCTGAAGGGTGTGGAGACGGAGGAGGGGTACGTCGGCATCGCCCACCCGCTGATGGAGTTCGCCAACGAACTCGGCCTGGGCACCGGCAACATCACCTCCTACGGCCGCGCCGTCTACGCGATCTCCCTGACCAAGGCCGCCCTCTCGCTGGAACGCTCGATCGGCATGCACATGCTGGTCAAGCCGGGTCCGGACCCGGGTCACCTGGCCAGCCAGCGCGTCGCCCTCTCCTCCTACGCCTACCTGGAGGGCATCGCCATCGAGGAGTACATCGGCGGCGGTACCGAGGAGGACGCCAAGAAGCTCCAGGACGCCGAGAAGAAGCTCAAGGAGGACGGCGCCGCCCTGGCCAAGGAGGCCAAGGAGGCCGACCCCGACTACGTGCCGCCGCCCGCCAACCCGACCACGATGGTCTCGGAGCTGGCCCGGCTGGACACCACCGACCCCGCCGCCCGCGCGGCCCTCGCCCAGCAGGGCATCACCCCGGACAACTGGTGGGCGGTCAACACCCTCAAGTACGACGCCTACCGCGCGCTGGAGTCGGACATGGCCGACCGGGCGGTGGCCGAGGCGTCCAGCATCGCCGACGACGCCCGGCGCGACGCCTTCATCACCGGTGCCGCGGTCGTCATCGCCCTGCTCGCCGCCTTCATCCTGGCCGGCATGGTGGCCCGCCAGATGAGCCGCGCCATGCGCCGTCTGCGCAACGCCGCCTTCGGCATCGCCGAGCAGCGCCTGCCGATGCTGGTCGACCAGCTCTCCCGTACCGACCCCGGCCGGGTCGACACCCGGGTGGCGCCGATCCCGATCACCTCGACCGACGAGATCGGCGAAGTCGCCCGCGCCTTCGACCAGGTGCACCGCGAGGCCGTCCGGCTCGCCTCCGAGCAGGCCCTGCTCCGCGGCAACATCAACGCGATCTTCACCAACCTGTCGCGGCGCAACCAGTCGCTGATCGAGGGCCAGCTCACCCTCATCACCGACCTGGAGAACAACGAGGCCGACCCGGACCAGTTGGAGAACCTCTTCCGCCTGGACCACCTGGCCACCCGCATGCGCCGCAACGGCGAGAACCTCCTCGTCCTCGCCGGCGAGGAGCCCGGCCGCCGCTGGGACCAGCCGGTCCCGCTGGTCGACGTGCTCCGCGCCGCCGCCTCCGAGGTGGAGCAGTACGAGCGCGTCGAGCTGTCCGGCGTGCCGGAGGCCGAGATCCACGGCCGTGCCGTGACCGACCTCGTGCACCTCCTCGCCGAGCTGCTGGAGAACGCCACCACCTTCTCCTCCCCGCAGACCAAGGTCCGCGTCACCGCGACCCGGCTGCCCGACGGCCGCGTGATGATCGAGATCCACGACAAGGGCATCGGCCTGACCGCCGAGGACTTCGCGGACATCAACCACAAGCTGGCCAACCCGCCGACGGTGGACGCCGCGATCTCGCAGCGCATGGGCCTGTTCGTGGTCGGCCGGCTCGCCGACCGGCACGGCGTGCGGGTCCAGCTCCGCCCCTCGGGCGAGCAGGCGGGCACCACCTCGCTGGTCATGCTGCCGGATGCCATCACCCACGGTGGCGGCGGCGAACAGCAGGCCCAGCGCGACGAGTTCACCGTCTCGCAGATCATGCCCGACCAGCACATCCCGGGTGAGAACTTCGCCCAGCCGATGCGCACCGCGGCCGAACTCGGCTTCGACGACAGCCGCTACACCGAGGTCCCCGACGACCTCCGCGACCTCGACCCGGTCGGCCGCTCGCTGATGCGCGGGGAGCGCCGCGCGGCCCTGGAGTCCCAGGCCCACCCCGACGACGGCCGGCCCGGCCCCGGGGGCGGCGAGACGACCGGCTACCAGGACCCGTTCACCGGCCAGAGCGCCTACCCCGAGCAGCAGGGCGGCTACGACCAGCAGACGTACGCCGAACCCCAGCAGACGGCGTACGAGGAGCCCCAGCAGCCGGCGTACGACGAGCAGTACTACGCGCCCAACGGCGGCCTGCCCCAGAACGACGGCTTCTCGTCCCCCGACGGCTACCCCGAGACGCCGTATGCGGAGTCCGGCCAGGACGCGCACCAGTCCCCCGCCGCCGGCGGCCCGGACGACTACGCGGCCTTCGGACACCAGCGTCACCAGGACGACTGGCCCCAGCAGGACGGCTACCAGAACGGCTATCCGAGCCAGTACCCTGCGGGTGCACCGGAAGCGGAATCCACCGAGGTCGCTGACGCGAACAAGGCGGACCGCGTAGGCTTCGACCGTCCGGGACCGGCCGCCTCCGCGGCCCACGAGCTGACCGACGCGGGGCTTCCCCGCCGCGGTTCCGCCGCGAGCGGCACCGGCGAGGCACGGCACGCGGGCCAGGAGGCACGGCACGCGGGCCAGGCGGAACCGGCCGGCCCGCCCGGGGCAGGCGACGACTGGCGCTCGGCCAACGACGAGCGCTGGCAGCAGGCTTCACAGCTTCGCAAGCCGAAGGCGGGCGGGGTCACCTCCTCCGGCCTGCCGCGGCGGGTCCCCAAGGCCAACCTGGTCGAGGGAGCCGCCCAGACCACCCCCCAGGGAGGCCCCCAGGTCTCCCGCGCCCCGGAGGACGTCCGGGGCAGGCTGAGCAACCTGCGGCGCGGTGTCCAACGGGGCCGCCGCAACGCGGGCAGTGAAACGAACGGCCAGGACACAAGGAATGAACACCGTGGTCCTGACAGCACCTACGACCAGGAGCGTTAGTGTGAGCCCGATGAGCCAGGCGGCACAGAACCTGAACTGGTTGATCACCAACTTCGTGGACAACACCCCGGGGGTGTCCCACACGGTGGTGGTCTCCGCCGACGGACTCCTTCTGGCGATGTCCGAAGGTTTCCCGCGCGACCGGGCCGACCAGCTCGCGGCTGTCGCCTCCGGTCTGACCTCGCTGACCGCCGGTGCCTCGCGCATCTTCGAGGGCGGCAGCGTGAACCAGACGGTTGTGGAGATGGAGCGGGGATTCCTCTTCATCATGTCCATTTCCGACGGTTCGTCGCTCGCGGTTCTCGCCCACCCGGAGGCGGACATCGGCCTCATCGGGTACGAGATGGCCCTTCTGGTCGACCGCGCCGGTACGGTCCTGACACCGGACCTGCGCGCGGAACTCCAGGGGAGCCTTCTCAACTGAAGGACGGACGGTGCGTATTGGCGTCCCGGGGCCGTAAGGTTTCGGGACGCGGCTCCACAGCGATGGGCGCCAGGCACAGTCGGAGGAGGAGACAGTGGCAACACCCCCAGGCGGTCCTGCGTCGGGCAACTGGTCCTACGGCCCTGCCCAGGGCCAGGGAGACGGTTCGGCGAGCCCGTACGACTTCCCCTCCCCCCCGGACCACCGGCAGCCGTACGCGCCACAGGGCCCCGGCCCTTCGCCGTACGACCAGCCGCACGCGCCGCGCATCCAGCCGGTGCAGCCGCAGCGCCGTGCCCCCGAGCCGGCGCCCGCGGCGGCCCACAACCCCCTGGTGCGCCCGTACGCCATGACGGGCGGACGCACCAGGCCGCGGTACCAGCTCGCCATCGAGGCGCTGGTGCACACCACCGCGCAGCCGCACCAGATGCAGGGCCAACTGCCCGAGCATCAGCGCATCTGCAACCTCTGCCGGGAGATCAAGTCGGTGGCCGAGATCTCGGCCCTGCTCACGATTCCCCTCGGCGTGGCCAGAATCCTCGTCGCCGACTTGGCGGAGGCGGGACTGGTCGCCATTCATCAGCCCGGCGGCGACGAGAACGCCGGCGGCCAGCCAGACGTGACACTGCTCGAAAGGGTGCTCAGTGGACTTCGCAAGCTCTAGCGGCGGTCCTTCCCGCTCCACCACCTCCGCGAAGATCGTGGTGGCGGGCGGCTTCGGCGTGGGCAAAACCACGTTCGTCGGCGCCGTCTCGGAGATCAACCCGCTGCGCACAGAGGCCGTGATGACTTCCGCTTCGGCGGGCATCGACGACCTCACCCACACGGGGGACAAGACGACCACCACGGTCGCCATGGACTTCGGCCGCATCACGCTCGACCAGGACCTGATCCTGTACCTCTTCGGCACCCCGGGCCAGGACCGCTTCTGGTTCATGTGGGACGACCTGGTCCGCGGCGCCATCGGCGCCGTGGTCCTGGTCGACACGAGGAGGCTCGCCGACTGCTTCCCGGCCGTCGACTACTTCGAGAACTCCGGTCTGCCGTTCGTCATCGCGCTCAACGGCTTCGACGGCCAGCAGCCGTACAACCCGGACGAGGTGCGCGAGGCCCTCCAGATCGGTCCGGACACCCCGATCATGACGACGGACGCCCGGCACCGTGCCGACGCCAAGTCGACGCTGATCACCCTGGTGGAGCACGCGCTCATGGCGCGGCTGCGGTAACGGGACCGCGCGGAACGACTTGGGGGGTGCCTCTCTCTGCGGAGAGGCACCCCCCAAGTCGTTCTCCTCGCCTCCCTCCGCCCCCGGGAACGCCGTAGGGGCCCCACCCGTGACGGGTGGGGCCCCTACGGCCGTGCGAGGCGTACGCGGGCGCTCAGCGCCAACTGTGCGGGGCGCGGAAGCCGGGCTCGCGCTCCAGGCGGCGCCAGCCGGCCCGGACCCGACCGTGGTGGCCGGGGGCGATCTCGGCGGGGCGGGCGGCGGCGCGGGCCAGCAGGAGGGCCGTGATGGCGGCGACCTCCTCGGGCTCGGCGTGGCCCTTCTCGACGCGGATGTCGGCAGTGCTCATGGTGTGAGTCTTTCTGGGTGAGGGGTCCGCGGGGTGTCCGCCGGGTTACTGGGGCGGGTTGCCGTGCTTGCGGGACGGCAGGTCGGCGTGCTTGGTCTGGAGCATCGCCAGGGACCTGACCAGGACCTCGCGGGTCTCGGCGGGGTCGATGACGTCGTCGACGAGGCCGCGCTCGGCCGCGTAGTACGGGTGCATCAGCTCGGCCTTGTACTCCTTGACCATGCGGGCCCGCATGGCCTCGGGGTCCTCGGCACCCGCGATCTGGCGGCGGAAGATGACGTTGGCGGCGCCCTCGGCGCCCATCACGGCGATCTCGTTGGTGGGCCAGGCGTAGGTGAGGTCGGCGCCGATGGACTGGCTGTCCATGACGATGTAGGCGCCGCCGTACGCCTTGCGCAGGATGAGCGAGATCCGCGGGACGGTGGCGTTGCAGTACGCGTAGAGGAGCTTGGCGCCGTGGCGGATGATGCCGCCGTGTTCCTGGTCGACGCCGGGCAGGAAGCCGGGGACGTCCAGCAGCGTGACGATCGGGATGTTGAACGCGTCGCACATCTGGACGAAGCGCGCCGCCTTCTCGCTCGCCTCGATGTCCAGCACACCGGCGAGGGCCTGCGGCTGGTTGGCCACGATGCCGACGACCTGTCCGTCCAGGCGGGCCAGGGCGCAGATGATGTTGCGCGCCCAGCGCTCGTGGACCTCCAGGTACTCGCCGTCGTCGACGATCTCCTCGATGACCTTGGTCATGTCGTACGGGCGGTTGCCGTCGACCGGGACCAGGTCCAGGAGGGCGTCGCCGCGGCGGTCCGCCGGGTCGGCGCACTCGGTGCGCGGCGGGTTCTCCCGGTTGTTCTGCGGCAGCAGGGAGAGGAGGTAGCGCACCTCGGCGATGCACGTCTCCTCGTCGTCGTAGGCGAAGTGGCACACGCCGCTGGTCTCGGCGTGCACGTCGGCGCCGCCCAGGCCGTTCTGGGTGATCTCCTCGCCGGTGACGGCCTTGACCACGTCCGGACCGGTGATGAACATCTGCGAGGTCTCGCGGACCATGAAGACGAAGTCCGTCAGCGCCGGACTGTAGGCCGCGCCGCCCGCGCACGGGCCGAGCATCACGCTGATCTGCGGGATGACACCGGACGCCCTGGTGTTGCGCTGGAAGATGCCGCCGTACCCGGCGAGCGCCGAGACACCCTCCTGGATACGGGCGCCCGCACCGTCGTTCAGCGAGACCAGCGGAGCCCCCGCCGCGATGGCCATGTCCATGATCTTGTGGATCTTGGTGGCGTGGGCCTCGCCCAGCGCCCCGCCGAAGATCCGGAAATCGTGCGCGTAGACGAAGACCGTCCGGCCCTCGACCGTGCCCCAGCCGGTGACCACACCGTCCGTGTACGGCCGCTTCGCCTCCAGACCGAAACCACTCGCCCGGTGCCGGCGGAGCTGCTCGACCTCCTGGAAGGAACCCGGGTCCAGCAACAGCTCGATCCGCTCACGCGCCGTCAGCTTGCCCTTGGCGTGCTGCGCCGCCGTCGCCTTCTCACCCGGCCCGGCCACGGCCTGCGCACGGATGTCGTGCAGCTCGGCCACTCGCCCGCGCGCGTCCGTCGGCTCGCCCGGCGCCTCATCCAAAACGGTCATGTAGCGACCTTACGGAGCACACCAAGGAAACCGGCCCGTCGACTCCGTACAGTCTCCGTGGCGTTTTCCTGGCGCCCCTGAACAGAACCCCGGTCCACGGCAGCCTTTTCGACTGCCGGGAGGGTCCCGGGCTTGTAGGGGTCACACAAATCACTCCGGTGGAGAGCCGCCTCACATCGCCCGCGGCCCGTACCTCCTCCCGAGTGACGCCCGCGCGTCCGGCATCGGCGGACGGGCGGTCTTCGGCCATCCTGCCGCGTGGCGCGTGGACACATCCGGGGCGACCGCCATAACGTTGAATATTGAACGGAATGCGTCTACAGTCGAGAGCGTTGAACTGATTGAACATTCAACTTCATCGGTCGTACGCCGCACGGCGTCACGTCCCCGTCCCCTTCAGGAGCACGTCATGGGCATCTTCAACCGCAGCAAGTCCGCCGACTCCGCCGACTCCGCCGCCCCGGTCAACCCCGACCTGGCCGCTCTGACCGGCGAGTACACCATCGACCCGGCCCACACCACGCTCGGCTTCGTCGCCCGGCACGCGATGGTCACCAACGTCAAGGGCAAGTTCAACGAGTTCAGCGGGACCCTCCACCTGGACGGTGCCGACCCCTCCCGCTCCACCGCCGCCCTGGACATCACGATGGAGAGCATCGACACCGGCTCGGCGGACCGCGACGGCCACCTCAAGAGCGCGGACTTCTTCAAGACGGAGGAGTTCCCCCAGATGACCTTCCGCTCGACCAAGGCGGAGGCCCTGGGCGGCGACGACTACCGCATCACCGGTGACCTCACCATCCTCGGCACCACCAAGCCGGTCACCATCGACCTGGAGTTCAACGGCGCGGCCACCGACCCCTTCGGCAACGAGCGCGTCGGCTTCGAGGGCAAGACCGAGATCCTGCGCTCCGAGTGGGGCGTGACCTGGAACGCGGCCCTGGAGACGGGTGGCGTGCTGGTCTCCGACAAGATCAAGCTGAACTTCGACATCTCCGCGATCAAGCAGGGCTGAGGCCCGCTGCCGCACGGACGGCGGGGCCGGCGCACACCGCGCCGGCCCCGCCTCCGCATGTCCTGCCGCCTCCGCATGTCCTGCCGCCTCCGGACGGCCCGCTTTCGGGGCCCGCCTCTCGCGGTCGGCCTCTCGCGGTCGGCCTCTCGGGGCCCGCCCGCCCCGGTCCGCCCGGCTCAGAAGCCGCCGCCGAAGTCCCCTCCGCCGCCGAAATCTCCGCCCCCGCCGCCGTCCCCGCCGCCGAAGCCGCCCCCGAAATCGCCGGGGTCGAAGTCCGCGCCCGAGACGTCGCCGCCCTGGTGGCCGCCGAAGTCGCCGTACCCGCCGCCGTACCCGGCCGCGTAGGACGGACCGGCCATCATGCCGCCGAGCACCGTGCCGACCAGCAGTCCGGGCAGGATGCCCCCGCCGAAGTAGCCGCCGGCCCAGGGGCCGTACGCCGGGCCCGCGTCCCAGTACGGGCGGCGGCCCAGCTCGGTGTCGACCTCGCGGACCATCGGGTCCAGGCCGTCGGCGAGCCGGGCCTGGTCCGCGGCGCAGACCGGCACCTCGCGGGTGGCGCCGCCCGGCGGCGTCCAGGCCGCGTCGACGACCGAGGGGCCGTGGCGCGGGTCGAAGAAACAGGGCGGGCGACGCTCGGGCAGCGGCCGGCCCTCCCGGCGGGCGGCGAGCTGCGCCAGCGCGAAGCGGCCGTCCTCCAGCGACTCGGTCACCGGACGCACGTCCTCCGGCCGCCGGGCGTCGGCCATGGCCGTCTTCGCCTGCTCGTAGGCGTCCAGCGCCCGTTCGTAGTCGGCGCGCATCGCGTCGTCGGCGCCGGGCTCGGAGGGGTGGAAGTCGAGGCGGTCCAGCTCCTCGCCGAACGCCGTGATGTCCTCGTCGACCACCACCCGCAGCCGCTCCAGCGCCGCCCGCTGCTCCTCCTCGCGGCGGCGCCGGCTGCGGCGCACCAGGGCGTAGCCGCCCGCGCCGGCCACCACCACGACCGCCCCCGCGGTGAGCAGGGTGGTCGTCGACACCGAGCCGCCGGAGGCCCACGTCGAGGGCGCCGAGCCGTGCACGCTGCGCAGCGCCGCGTCCACGAAGTCGTTGAGCTGGGCCTTGGGATCGGCCGTGCCCCGCACCGAGCCGACCAGGTTGGAGACGCCCTGCCGGCTGAGCACACTGCCGTCGGCGCGCGCGTCGAAGCGGTCGCCGAGCCGGATGCCGTACAGGCCGGTGAGCCCGGCCTGCGTGCGCAGGTGCTGGAAGAGGTCCTGCGTGGGGTAGCCGGCCGGGAGCACCACGACGAGCACCGGTTTGTCGGCGTCCTTGATCTTGTCGGAGAGCGCGTCGGCGTCGGCCTTGGAGAGCAGGTGCGAGGCGTCCGGGTCGACGTAGACGGGGCGATCACGCAGGGCCTGGGCGATGGTCGGGGTGTCGGTGACCGCCTGCGCTCCGGGCGTGCCGGCCGTCAGCACCGCGAGGGCGGCGACGACGGGCACGATCAGCAGGCGTACGAGGAATTGCGTACGGGCGCCCTTCATACGTTCGAACGTACCCGAATTTCCCCTGCGCCGAGACTCCGGCGGGGCCCGGCGCAGGGGAGGGAGCGGGGCGGCGCTCAGCGGGCCGGCGCGACCCCGGCGCGGAGCAGGCCGTAGGTGTAGGCGTCCTCCAGGGCCTGCCAGGAGGCGGCGATGACGTTGTCGGCGACGCCGACCGTGGACCACTCCCCCGTCCCGTCGGCCGTGGAGATGAGCACCCGGGTCGTGGAGTGGGTGCCGTGCTTGCCCTCCAGGATGCGGACCTTGTAGTCCACCAGGCCCAGCTTGGCCAGCTCGGGGTAGATCTTCTCCAGCGCCACCCGCAGCGCGCGGTCCAGCGCGTTGACCGGGCCGTTGCCCTCGGCGGTGGCGACGATCCGCTCCCCCTTGGCCCAGAGCTTCACCGTGGCCTCGTTGGCGTGGGTGCCGTCGGGGCGGTCCTCGGCGATCGCGCGCCAGGACTCCACGTCGAAGTACTTCAGCGGGCCGCCCTCGACCTCGGCGCGCAGCAGCAGTTCGAAGGAGGCGTCGGCGGCCTCGTAGGTGTAGCCCTGGAGTTCGCGTTCCTTGACGCGCTCGACGACCCGGCCGACCAGCTCGCGGTCGCCGCCGAGGTCGATGCCGAGTTCCTTGCCCTTCAGCTCGATCGAGGCGCGGCCGGCCATGTCGGAGACCAGCATCCGCATGGTGTTGCCGACCTCTTCGGGGTCGATGTGCTGGTACAGGTCGGGGTCGACCTTGATGGCGGAGGCGTGGAGTCCGGCCTTGTGCGCGAAGGCGGAGAGGCCGACGTAGGGCTGGTGGGTGGAGGGGGCGAGGTTGACCACCTCGGCGATGGCGTGCGAGATGCGGGTCATCTCGCGCAGCCGGCCCTCCGGGAGGACCTTCCTGCCGTACTTCAGCTCCAGGGCGGCGACCACCGGGAACAGGTTGGCGTTGCCGACGCGCTCGCCGTAGCCGTTGGCGGTGCACTGGACGTGGGTGGCGCCCGCGTCGACGGCGGCCAGGGTGTTGGCCACGGCGCAGCCGGTGTCGTCCTGGGCGTGGACGCCGAGCCGGGCGCCGGTGTCGGCGAGGACGGTGGCGACGACGGCCTGGATCTGCGCGGGGAGCATGCCGCCGTTGGTGTCGCAGAGGATGACCACGTCGGCGCCGGCCTCGGAGGCGGTGCGGACGACGGCCTTGGCGTACTCGGGGTTGGCGCGGTAGCCGTCGAAGAAGTGCTCGCAGTCGACGAAGACCCGGCGGCCCTGTGAGGTCAGGAAGGCGACGGTGTCGCGGACCATCTCCAGGTTCTCGTCGAGGGTGGTGCGCAGGGCCAGCTCGACGTGCCGGTCGTGAGACTTGGCGACCAGGGTGATGACCTGGGCGCCGGACGCCAGGAGCGCCTTGACCTGCGGGTCCTCGGAGGCGGTCCCGCCGGCCCGGCGGGTGGCGCCGAAGGCGACGAGCCGCGCGTGCCGGAAGTCGATCTCCTGCTGGGCGCGGGCGAAGAACTCGGTGTCCCGGGGGTTGGCGCCCGGCCAGCCGCCCTCGATGAATCCGACGCCGAAATCGTCCAGGTGCCGTGCGATGGCCAGCTTGTCCGCGACGGTGAGGTTGATGCCCTCCCGCTGCGCGCCGTCGCGCAGGGTGGTGTCGAAGACGTGGAACGAGTCGTCGAGCTCGTTGGATGCGGTCATGTCTCAGGCTCCTGTGTTGGATCTCGGTCTACCGGAATGACCGGTTCCACCGTCCCTATGATCCCTCGCGCTCCCCTCCCGGCTTGAGGTGGGCCGGGAAAACGAAAAACCTCTCGCGGGTGCGAGAGGTCTGCGCGCGGGTCGAGGACGACGGTGTCCGCCCGTACCTGGTCGTACGAGACGGTCACTGCGGACCGGCGCGCCTGCTGCCAATAATCATGGCGAACGAGAGCACGAGGGCAGTTTGGCACAATCCGCCCGCCGTCTCACCGCCGTCTCAAAATGCGGGCACGGGGGCGGGCGGGCGCGGACGGGGCCCGGGTGACCGGAGTGCCCGGCCGGTCCGGGCGCTCCACCACCCCGGTACGGACCGGCCCTCCGCCCGCCGGAGTGGCACCGGCGGGCGGACAGGGGTCGGGCCGGGGCGATCAGGCCAGCGTGTGCATCCAGCCGTGGGTGTCCGGGGCGGTGCCGCGCTGGATGTCGAGCAGGCTCCGGCGCAGTCGCCGGGTGACCTCGCCGGGCTCACCGCCGCCCTGCTGCCACTCGGCGCCGGCCCGCTTGACGGTGCCGACCGGGGTGATCACGGCCGCGGTGCCGCAGGCGAAGACCTCGGTCAGGGTGCCGTTCTCCGCGTCGCGCTGCCACTGCTCGACCGAGATCCGGCCCTCTTCCGCCTGGTAGCCGAGGTCACGGGCGACGGTCAGCAGGGAGTCGCGGGTGACGCCCTCCAGGATGGAGCCGGTGAGGGAGGGGGTGACGATCCGGTCGCCGTAGACGAAGTACAGGTTCATGCCGCCCAGCTCCTCGACCCAGCGGTGCTCGACCGCGTCGAGGTAGCAGACCTGGTCGCAGCCCTTGGCGGCGGCTTCGGCCTGGGCGAGCAGGGAGGCGGCGTAGTTGCCGCCGGTCTTGGCGTCGCCCATGCCGCCGGGGACGGCGCGGACGCGGTCCTCGGAGACCCAGATGGAGACCGGCTTCACCCCGCCGGGGAAGTAGGCGCCGGCCGGGGAGGCGATGACCAGGAAGAGGTACTCGTTGGCCGGCTTGACGCCGAGGCCGACCTCGGTGGCGATCATGAACGGGCGCAGGTAGAGGGATTCCTCGCCGCCGTGCGCCGGGACCCAGCCCTGGTCCTGGCGGACCAGCGCGTCGCACGCCTCGACGAAGGTCTCCACCGGCAGTTCGGGCATGCCGAGCCGGCGGGCGGACGCCTGGAAGCGCTGGGCGTTCTTCTCCGGGCGGAAGGTGGCCACCGAGCCGTCGGGGCGGCGGTACGCCTTCAGGCCCTCGAAGATCTCCTGCGCGTAGTGCAGGACCATGGTGGCCGGGTCGAGGGAGAGCGGCGCGTACGGGACGAGCCGGCCGTCGTGCCAGCCCCGGCCCTCGGTCCACCGGACGGTCACCATGTGGTCGGTGAAGTGGCGGCCGAACCCGGGGCTGGCCAGGATCGCCTCCCGCTCGGCGGCGGAGAGCGGGTTGGCGGAGGGCTTGAGCTCGATCGTGGGCGTCGTCATGGATGTTGTCCTTCACCGGTTGTCGTGACGGGCCGCGGTTCACGCCCGTACCGGCGGCGGCCGGTGGTAGGACGTCCGAGCATTCCCTCGTGCGGCGACTACTCCGCGTTCGATTATCGCGCGGGGCGGCGCCGGAGGAAACGGGGTGAATGCGGCCCAGGGGTCGATGGTCGCACCCGGCGGGGACAGGCGAAAGCCGCCGGGTGCCTTGTGGCGGACCCGGCGGCTTCGAGAGGTGGGTGTCGAGCGGCGCGGGTCAGCCGGCTACCCGTACGGCGAGCGCGTCGCCGATCTCGGAGGTGCTGCGCTCGGGGCGGCCGACGCGCTCGCCGAGGTCGGCGGCGACGGCGTCCTCGATGCGGGTCGCCTCGGCCTCGTGGCCGAGGTGGCGCAGCAGGAGGGCGACGGACAGGACGGTGGCCGTGGGGTCGGCCTTGCCCTGACCGGCGATGTCCGGGGCCGAGCCGTGGACGGGCTCGAACATGGACGGGAAGGTGCGGGCCGGGTTGATGTTCCCGCTCGCGGCGACGCCGATGCCGCCGGAGACGGCCGCGGCGAGGTCGGTGATGATGTCACCGAAGAGGTTGTCGGTGACGATGACGTCGAAGCGCTCGGGCTGGGTGACCAGGAAGATGGTCGCGGCGTCGACGTGCAGGTAGTCGGTGGTGACCTCGGGGAACTCGGCGGCCACCTTCTCGAAGGTGTTCGTCCACAGGTGGCCGGCGAAGGTCAGCACGTTGTTCTTGTGGACCAGCGTCAGCTTCTTGCGGGGCCGGGCCTGGGCGCGGGCGAAGGCGTCGCGGACGACGCGCTCGACACCGAAGGCCGTGTTGACGGAGACCTCGGTGGCGACCTCGTGCTCGGTGCCCTGGCGGATGGTGCCGCCGTTGCCCGTGTAGGGGCCCTCGGTGCCCTCGCGGACGACGACGAAGTCGATCTCGGGCTGGCCGGCGAGCGGGGTGGCGACGCCGGGCAGGAGCTTGCTCGGGCGCAGGTTGACGTGGTGGTCGAAGGCGAAGCGGAGCTTCAGCAGGAAGCCGCGCTCCAGCACGCCGGAGGGGACCGAGGGGTCGCCGATGGCGCCGAGCAGGATGGCGTCGTGGGCCTTGAGGGCGTCGAGGTCGGCGTCGGTGAGGGTCTCACCGGTGGCGTGGTAGCGCCGGGCGCCGAAGTCGTACTCCTTGGTCTCCAGCTTCACATCCTGCGGGAGGGCGGCGGAGAGGACCTTGAGCCCCTCGGCCACGACCTCCTGGCCGATGCCGTCACCGGGGATCACTGCGAGATTGAGGATGCGAGAGCTTGCCGACATGGGCTGCACCCTACCGCTCGTCCCACGGGATGACATGCGGCGTCCGCGATGCGGACACCGCGTCGGCGGGACCGGCGGCGCGGGGCCTCAGTGGCCGGTCGCGCCGCCGTTGTCACGGCGGTCGAGGGCGCGCTGGAGGGCGGCGGCGGCGTTCTTGCGGTCCGAGTCGGCGGTACGGGAGGTGTGGCGGACGCGGCGGCGGACGGTGGTCTCGGCCATGGGGATCGACTCCTTCGGCGCACGGGAGCGCCAGAGCTGGCACAGACAGCGGTTGACGAGACACCGGAAAGGGGCGGGGAGCACGAGGCCGCAGGGATTGCCTGCACGGGGCCCGGCTCACGACCGCCCTCGCCCGATCGGGCGAGACGTTCGGCTCATTCCAAGCTAAGGGAGCGAGGGGCGTCTGTCTGCATCATTACTCGGACTTCCTACTATCTGAGACGGTGACCCCCCTCACACCGCTCTGACCTGCGCCGATACCTTCGAGCACCGCACCGTGCCGTCAGTCGAAGAACAGTTCCCGAGCCGTATGGCCGTCCGATACGGCCCGGAGCCCCTGACTCCGGCCCCCGGCCCGCCGCGGGAAAGCCGACGGGCCGGGTCCCCGGAGAGGGGGGCCCGGCCCGTCGGCGATGGCCGTGCTCAGCCCATGTGCGGGTAGGTGTAGTCGGTCGGCGCGACCAGCGTCTCCTTGATGGCGCGGGTCAGCGTCCAGCGCATCAGGTTCTGCGGGGCGCCGGCCTTGTCGTTGGTGCCCGAGGCGCGGCCACCGCCGAAGGGCTGCTGGCCGACGACGGCGCCGGTCGACTTGTCGTTGATGTAGAAGTTGCCGGCCGCGAAGCGCAGCTTCTCCATCGTGTACGCGGTCGCCGCGCGGTCGGCGGAGACGACCGAGCCGGTCAGCGCGTAGTCGGAGGCCGACTCCATCTGGGTCAGCATCTCGTCGTAGCGCTCGTCCTCGTAGACGTGCACGGCGAGGATCGGGCCGAAGTACTCGGTGGTGAAGACCTCGTTGTCCGGGTCGGAGCACTCGATGACGGTCGGGCGGACGAAGTAGCCCACCGAGTCGTCGTAGCCGCCGCCGGCGACGATCGTGCAGGCCGGGTCCTGCTTGGCGCGGTCGATCGCGGCCTTGTTCTTGGCGAAGGAACGCTCGTCGATGACGGCGCCCATGAAGTTGGCCAGGTCGGTGACGTCGCCCATGGTGAGGTAGTCGACCTCGGCGGCGAACTCCTCCTTGAAGCCGTCGTTCCAGATCGACGCCGGGATGTACGCGCGCGAGGTGGCGCTGCACTTCTGGCCCTGGTACTCGAAGGCACCGCGGGTCAGGGCGGTCTTCAGCACCGCGCGGTCGGCGCTCGGGTGGGCGACCAGGAAGTCCTTGCCGCCGGTCTCGCCGACCAGGCGCGGGTAGGCGCGGTACTTCTCGATGTTGTTGCCGACCGTCTTCCACAGGTGCTGGAAGGTCTTGGTCGAGCCGGTGAAGTGGATGCCGGCCAGGTCGCGGTGGTGGAGGGTGACCTCGGAGACCTCGATGCCGTCGCCGGTGACCAGGTTGATGACGCCCTTGGGCAGCCCGGCCTCCTCCAGCAGCTCCATCAGGAGCACGGCGGCGTGGGTCTGCGTCGGGGACGGCTTCCAGACCACCACGTTGCCCATCAGGGCCGGGGCGGTGGGCAGGTTGGCCGCGATCGCCGTGAAGTTGAAGGGCGTGATCGCGTAGACGAAGCCCTCCAGCGGGCGGTGGTCCAGGCGGTTCCACACGCCGGGCGAGTTGGCCGGGGGCTGCTCGGCCAGGATGCCGCGGGCGTAGTGGACGTTGAAGCGCCAGAAGTCGACCAGCTCGCAGGGGCTGTCGATCTCGGCCTGCTGCGCGGTCTTGGACTGGCCGAGCATGGTGGAGGCGGCGATGGTCTCGCGCCAGGGGCCGGCCAGCAGTTCGGCGGCGCGCAGGATGATCGCCGCGCGGTCGTCGAAGGACATCGCGCGCCAGGCGGGGGCGGCGGCCAGGGCGGCGTCGACCGCGTCCTGGGCGTCCTGCCGGGTGGCGTTGGCGTAGGTGCCCAGGCGGGCCTTGTGGTTGTGCGGCTGCACCACGTCGAAGCGCTCGCCGCCGCCCATCCGCTTCTCGCCGCCGATGGTGCAGGGCAGCTCGACGGGGTTGTCGGCCAGCTCCTTGAGCCTGGCCTCCAGCCGGGCGCGCTCGGGCGAGCCGGGGGCGTAGCCGTGCACCGGCTCGTTGACGGGGGTGGGGACCTGGGTCACAGCGTCCATGGGTTCCGGGACTCCTTGACTTGAGCGGGTGTCGAGCGGTGGTGCGGGCTCAGCCCTTGGTGACCATCGACCGGACGAAGAAGCGCAGGTTCGCGGGCTTCTCCGCCAGACGGCGCATGAAGTAGCCGTACCAGTCGGTGCCGTAGGCGGTGTAGACGCGTACGCGGTGGCCCTCGTCGGCCAGCCGCCGCTGCTCGTCGCCACGGATGCCGTACAGCATCTGGAACTCGTACTCGTCGAGCTTGCGCCCGGCGAGCCGGGCCATCTCCTGGCCGATGGAGATCAGGCGGGGATCGTGGGACCCGATCATCGGGTACCCCTCGCCCTCCATCAGGGTGCGCAGGATGCGTACGTACGCCTTGTCGATCTCGTGCTTCTGCTGGTAGGCGACCTCGGCGGGCTCCTTGTAGGCGCCCTTCACCAACCGTACGCGACTGCCGCTCGCGGCGAGCCGACGCGCGTCGGCCTCGGTGCGGAAGAGGTACGCCTGGATGACGCAGCCCGTCTGCGGGACGTCCCTGCGCAGCTCCTCGTGGATGGCGAACATCGAGTCGAGGGTGGTGTGGTCCTCGGCGTCGAGGGTGACCGTGGTGCCGATCTCGGCGGCGGCCTCGACGACCGGGCGGACGTTCCTCAGGGCCAGCTCGTGGCCCCCGTCGAGCGCCTGGCCGAACATCGACAGCTTCACGGACATCTCGGCGCGGGCGCCGAGGCCGAGCGGCTTCAGCCGGTCGATCAGCTCCAGGTAGGCGTCGCGGGCCGCCTCGGCCTGCGCCGGGCTGGTGATGTCCTCGCCGACGACGTCCATCGTCAGCTCCAGGCCCCGTCCGGCCAGCTCCTCGATGACCGGGAGCACCTGGCCGACGTTCTCGCCGGGGATGAAGCGGTCGACGACCGGCTTGGTCACGGGCGCGGCCGAGACCAGGCGGCGCATGCGGTCGCTGCGCGACGCGGCGAGAATCACGGGACCCAGCACGGGGCACCTCCAACTGACACACAACACATGGCCGCGGCCCGAGGCTTCGGGGAACGGCACGGAGAACCACCGTGAAATCTAGGGACCGTCTCGATCCTCGGCCATCGACACCTGTCACGCATCCGTGCCGCGGATCTCAGACAGATGTATGAAGCGCGGGGCCGAATAGGGGAGAATGCCCGGGTGACGTCGGATTCCACGGGTGACTACCAGGAGCTGGTCGACGAGATCTCGGAGCTGCTGGGGGCACCGGCGACGCTGGAGAGCCGCGACTTCGAGCTGATCGCCTTCGGTGCCTACGACAGCGAGGGCGACCTCGACCCGTCGGCGCTGGACCCGGTGCGCACCCGCTCGATCCTCACCCGGCGCTCGACCGACGCCGTCCGCGCCTGGTTCGAGGGGTTCGGCATCACCCGGGCCACCGGTCCGGTCCGCATCCCGCCGACCCCCGAGGCGGGCGTCTACCGGGGCCGGACCTGTCTGCCGGTGCGCCACGGCGGGGTGGTCCTCGGCTACGTCTGGCTGCTGGACACCGACCCGGGGCCGACCGAGGCGCAGCTCGCCGCGGCCATGGAGGTCACCGGACGGATCGGCGCGCTCCTCGCCGACGAGGCGCGGCACGGCGCCGACCTCAGCCGGGAGCTGCGGGCGGTGCTGACCGCCGAGCGGGAGTGGCAGCGGGAGATGGCCGTGGCCGAGCTGCGCAGCGCCCTCGGCGCCCGCGCGGACGGCCCGCACGCGGTGGTGTGCGTGGCTCCGTGGCCCTCGGCGGGCCCGGACGACGCCCCGTCGGTACGGACGGTGCCGGGCGCGGCGGCGCTGTGCACACTGGCGTCGGGCGCGGCGGGCCGCTCGCTGGCGCTGCTGGTGCGGCTGCGGTCGGCTCAGGTGCCGGCCCCGGCGGTGTCGGCGGCGGGGAAGCTGCTGGAGCGGGCGCGGGGCACGGCGGGCGCCGGGGCCGCGGGCGAGGCGGTGGCCGGGGTGGCCGCGCCGCGGACCGGGCTGGCGGAGCTGGCGGCGGCGTGGGGCGAGGCGTCGGCGGCGGCGCGCGCGGCGGCGGCGGAGCCGCGGCTCGGCCCGGTCGCCGAGTGGGCGTCGATCGGCCCGTTCCGGCTGCTGACGGCGCTGTCGCCGGGGGCGGCCCCGGACCCCGCGGTACGGGCGCTGCTCTTCCCCGTCCACCGGGAGCTGGCCCGGACCGCCGAGGTCTATCTGGACCGGGCCGGCCAGGCGGGCCGTACGGCGGCGGAGCTGGGCATCCACCGGCAGACGCTGTACTACCGGCTCTCCCGGGTCGAGCAGCTCACCGGCCTGGACCTGGACGACGGCGAGGACCGCCTGCTCCTGCACATGGCCCTCAAGGCGCGGCGGCTGTAGGGGCGGGCGCGGCCGGGGCCGTACCGCGGCGGCTGTAGGGGCGGGCGCGGCCGGGGCCGTACCGCGGCGGCTGTGGGGACGGGCGCCGCCGGGCCGCACCGGTCCCCCGGTCGGCTCAGCCGTCGCGCTCCGGGCCGCCGGCCGCGGGGCCCCGGCCGGTGGCGGCCTCGATCACCCGGCGCAGCCCCTCGGCCAGCGGGCCGGCCTCGGGCCCGCCGGCCGGGTCGAAGGACCACTGCGCGATCAGGCCGGTCATCAGCGTCACGTAGAACAGCCCCACGGTGTCCGCCGTCTCGCCCGGCACCTCCTCCTCCGCCCCGCCCATGAGCAGGGCGACCAGCGCGCGCCCGGCCTCCCGCTGCGCCAGCGCGAGATGATCGCGCAGCTCGGGCATCCGGTCGCCCATCACCACGATCTCCATGGTCAGGCGCCAGGGTGAGCCGGGCTCGCGCATGGTGTCGACGATGTGGGACCAGACCTCCCGGAACCGCTCGACGGAGCCCGGGGCGGTGTCGCCCGGGGCGGTCCCGTCCCCGAGGAAGGACGCTCCCACGTCCTCCACCAGCGCCACGTAGGCCCGCGCGAGGAGCGCGTCCTTCGATCCGTAGTGGTAGCCGATGGACGCCAGGTTGGTCCCCGACTCCCTGACGACGTCCCGCGCGGTGGTGCGCGCGAACCCCTTCTCCAGCAGGCAGCGCTTGGCGCCTTCGAGCAGATCCTCACGGTGTCCCATGGCGTGACCCTACCGCTCGATTCATACAGACGTCCCACACATACGTCTTACACGGTCGTTCTATACAAGCGTGTAAGACGCGCGTACAGTCCTCGGCATGACACCGAATCCGCCCCCTGCCGGGCGCCGTGAGTGGACGGCGCTGGCCGTCCTGATGCTCCCGCTCCTCCTGGTCTCGATGGACGCCTCGGTCCTCTACTTCGCCATCCCCGCGATCAGCGCCGACCTGGAACCGAGCGGCACCCAGCAGCTCTGGATCTTCGACATCTACGCCTTCGTCCTGGCGGGCCTGCTGATGACGATGGGGTCGCTCGGCGACCGCGTGGGCCGGCGCCGGCTGCTCCTCGCGGGCGCCGCGGCCTTCGGCGCCGCCTCCCTGGTGGCCGCGTACGCCGACAGCGCCGCCACCCTGATCGCGGCCCGCGCCGTGCTCGGCATCGGCGGCGCCACGCTGATGCCGTCGACACTCGCCATGGTCCGCACGCTCTTCGTCCACCCGGCGCAGCGCGCGAAGGCGATCGCGGTGTGGTCCGGCGTGCTGACGGCCGGCGTCGCGCTGGGCTCCGTGCTCAGCGGGGTGCTGGTCGAGTTCTTCTGGTGGGGCTCGGTCTTCCTGGTCAACCTGCCGGCGATGGCGCTGCTGCTGGTCCTCGGCCCGTTCCTGCTGCCCGAGTCGAAGGACCCCTCGCCGGGCCGCTTCGACTGGCCGAGCGTCCCCCTGTCGATGGCCGCGGTGCTCCCCGTGGTCTACGGCCTGAAGGAGATCCCGTCGCAGGGCTGGAACGTCCGCTACGTCGTCGCGGTGACCGTCGGACTGCTCTTCGCCGCCCTCTTCGTGCACCGGCAGCGGACCACCGCCTCGCCGATGATCTCCCCGGCGCTGTTCCGCGGACGCGGCTTCGCCCCCGCCGTCGCCCTCAGCCTGGTCTGCGCGTTCGGGATGATGGGCTCGGTGTTCTTCACCACGCAGTACCTCCAGTCGGTGCTGGGCAAGAGCGCGATGGAGGCCGCGTTGTGGGCGCTGCTGCCCTCCGTGCCGATCGGCCTGGCCGCCCCGCTGGCGACCGCCCTGGTGCAGCGGGGCGTGCCCCGGGTCCACGTCGTCACCGCCGGCTTCGCCATCACCGCGGCCGGCTACGGACTGCTGGTGCCGACCGGCACGGACTCGCTGTGGCTGCTGCTGGTGGCGTGCGGTGTGCTCGCCTCCGGGGTCGTCATGGTGATGTCCCAGATGACGGACCTGGCGCTGGGGAGCGTGTCGCCGGAGCGGGCGGGTTCCGCGTCCTCGCTGATGGAGACCGGCACGGAGTTCGGCGGGGCGCTCGGCATGGCGTTCCTCGGTTCCCTCGGCACGGCCCTCTACCGGCACGGCATCCCGGACTCGGCGCCGGCCGCCGCCCACGAGACCCTCGGCGGCGCGATGGCGATCGCCGGCCGGCTGCCGGGGCGCGCGGGGGACGCCCTGGCGGCGTCGGCCCGGGAGGCGTTCACCCGGGGCATGCACGGGGCGGCGATCGCCGCAGCGGTGGTGCTCGCCGGGGCCGCGGTGGCGGCGTCGGTGACGCTGCGGCGGGTGCGGGCGCGGGAGGAGGGCCCCACGCAGAGCGCCGGACGGGCCGAGGAGGCCGGCGCGTCCGGCGTATGAGCGAGGAGTGCCCGAAGGGGCTTCCGGGGCCGCGCGCGCGGCCCCGGAACGGACGGTCAGACCAGGTTGACCGAGCGGGCCGAGGTGGCGCCGATCTCCGAGGCGACCTCCGCCAGCACGCCGGCGGGCACGGTGTCGTCGACGGTCAGCACGGCGAGGGCCTCGCCGCCGACCGTCGCACGGGCCACCTGCATCCCGGCGATGTTGAGGCCCGCCTCGCCGATGACGCGGCCGACGGTGCCGACGACGCCGGGGCGGTCCTCGTAGCGCAGCACGATCATGTGGTCGGCGAGCGCCAGGTCGACGTCGTACTCGCCGACGGCGACGATCTTCTGGAGGTGCTTGGGGCCGGCCAGGGTGCCGGAGACCGACACCTCCTCGCCGTCGGTGAGGGTGCCGCGCACGGTGACGACGTTGCGGTGCTCGGGCGACTCCGAGCTGGTCGTCAGCCGCACCTCGACGCCGCGCTCCTGGGCGAAGAGCGGCGCGTTGACGTAGGAGACCGTCTCGTCGACGACGTCCTCGAAGACGCCCTTGAGGGCGGAGAGCTCCAGCACCTTCACGTCGTGCTGGGTGATCTCGCCGTAGACCTCGACGTCGAGGCGGACGGCGACCTCGCCGGCGAGCGCGGTGAAGATGCGGCCCAGGCGCTCGGCGAGCGGCAGGCCCGGCTTGACGTCCTCGGCGATCACGCCGCCCTGGACGTTGACCGCGTCCGGGACGAGTTCGCCGGCGAGGGCGAGGCGGACCGAGCGGGCGACGGCGATGCCGGCCTTCTCCTGCGCCTCGTCGGTCGAGGCGCCCAGGTGCGGGGTGCAGACGACCTGGTCGAACTCGAAGAGCGGCGAGTCGGTGCACGGCTCCTTGGCGTACACGTCGAGGCCGGCGCCGGCGACGCGGCCCTCCTTGAGCGCCGAGTACAGCGCCTCCTCGTCGACGATGCCGCCGCGCGCGGCGTTGACGATGCGCACGGTGGGCTTGACCTTGCGCAGCGCCTCCTCGCCGATCAGGCCGAGGGTCTCGGGCGTCTTCGGCAGGTGGACGGTGATGAAGTCGGAGACCTCCAGCAGCTCGTCCAGCGAGAGCACCTTGACGCCCATCTGCGCGGCCCGCGCGGGCTGCACGTAGGGGTCGTAGGCGACGATCTTCATGCCGAAGGCGGACATGCGCTGGGCGACCAGGGCGCCGATGCGGCCGAGGCCGACGACGCCGAGGGTCTTCTCGGCCAGCTCGACGCCGGTGTACTTGCTCCGCTTCCACTCGCCGTTCTTCAGCGCGGCGTTGGCCTGCGGGATGTTGCGGGCGGTGGCGACGACCAGACCGCAGGCCAGCTCGGCGGCGGTCACGATGTTCGACGTGGGGGCGTTGACGACCATCACGCCGGCCTTGGTGGCGGCGGAGACGTCGACGTTGTCGAGGCCGACACCGGCGCGGGCGACGACCCGCAGCCGGCCCGCGGCGGCGATGGCCTCGGCGTCGACCTTGGTGGCCGAGCGCACCAGGATCGCGTCCACGTCGGCGATCGCGGGCAGCAGTTCGGCGCGGTCCGCGCCGTTGCAGTGGCGGATCTCGAAGTCGGGGCCGAGCGCGTCCACGGTCGCGGGCGACAGTTCTTCGGCGATGAGTACGACGGGTTTCGAGCTCACGTGAGTCCTCACATGTCCAGTGCGGACGGCCGTCCCGACGGCCGCTGGCGGTGGAGGGGAGCGGCGCCGGGGAACCGCGGGACGCTCCCCGCGCCGGGGGGTGCCGGCCGTTCCTCGGAGTCGCTTAGCCGCGTGGAAGACGCACGACGCTGTGGGCCTGACGCGTATGTAGTGCAGCAGTGTAGTAGCGCCGAGGGCGTCGTCTTACGCCGCTTCGGAAGGATCACCCGTCCGGGGCCGGACGGGATGGACAACGCCGTACCTCCGACGCTACCCCTGGGGAGCCGGAGGGGCCGGAGCACGGGTGCTCCGGCCCCTCCGGCCGGGTGGCCTTACGCGTCCTCGTCGACCCAGCTCATGAGCTTGCGCAGCTCCTTGCCGGTGGTCTCCAGCAGGTGCTCGGAGTCCTGCTTCTTGTACTCGTTGTACTTCTTCAGACCGCCGTGGTACTCGTCCATCCAGTTCTTGGCGAAGGTGCCGTCCTGGATCTCGGCGAGGACCTTCTTCATCTCGGCCTTGGTGGCGTCGGTGATGATCCGCGGGCCGGTGACGTAGTCGCCCCACTCGGCGGTCTCGGAGATGGACCAGCGCATCTTCTCCAGGCCGCCCTCGTACATGAGGTCCACGATCAGCTTCAGCTCGTGCAGGCACTCGAAGTAGGCGATCTCGGGCTGGTAGCCCGCCTCGACCAAGGTCTCGAAGCCGGCCTTGACCAGGGCGGCGGTGCCGCCGCACAGCACGGCCTGCTCGCCGAAGAGGTCGGTCTCGGTCTCCTCGGTGAAGGTCGTCTTGATGACGCCGGCGCGGGTGCCGCCGATGCCCTTGGCGTACGACAGGGCCAGCGCGAAGGCGTTGCCGGTGGCGTCCTGCTCGACGGCGGCGATGCAGGGCACGCCGCGGCCTTCCTCGTACTGGCGGCGGACCAGGTGACCCGGGCCCTTGGGGGCGACCATGCAGACGTCGACGCCGGCCGGCGGCTTGATGAAGCCGTAGCGGATGTTCAGGCCGTGGCCGAAGAACAGGGCGTCGCCGTCCTTCAGGTTGCCGGCGATGTGCTCCTCGTAGACCTGGGCCTGGATGGGGTCCGGGACGAGGATCATGATGACGTCGGCCTCGGCCGCGGCCTCGGCGGGGCTGACCACGCGCAGGCCCTGCTCCTCGGCCTTGGCCTTGGACTGGGAGCCCTCGTGCAGACCGACGCGCACGTCGACGCCCGAGTCGCGCAGGGACAGGGCGTGGGCGTGGCCCTGGCTGCCGTACCCGATGACCGCGACCTTGCGGCCCTGGATGATGGACAGGTCGGCGTCGGCGTCGTAGAACAGCTCGGCCACTGGGTTATCTCCTTGTGTGCGGTGTTGCGTCCCACCGTATGCCGGTGAGGGGAGGGGAAGTTTCACAGTCTCGGAATACGGGCGGCCGGTGTCGCTCGGGGCCGCCCGTCTCCGTGTCATGCCGACCGGTCGAGTGCGCGCAGTGAGCGGTCGGTGATCGAACGGGCCCCGCGGCCGATCGCGATGGTGCCGGACTGGACCAGTTCCTTGATGCCGTACGGTTCCAGCATCTTGAGCATGGCGGACAGCTTGTCGCTGCTGCCGGTGGCCTCGATGGTGACGGCCTCCGGGGAGACGTCGACCGTCTTCGCGCGGAAGAGCTGGACGATCTCGACGATCTGGGAGCGCGTCTCGTTGTCGGAGCGCACCTTCACCAGGACGAGTTCGCGCTGCACCGCGTGGGACGGCTCCAGCTCGACGATCTTGAGCACGTTGACCAGCTTGTTGAGCTGCTTGGTCACCTGCTCCAGCGGGAACTCCTCGACGCTCACCACGATGGTGATGCGGGAGATGTCGGGGTGCTCGGTGACGCCGACGGCGAGGGAGTCGATGTTGAAGCCGCGGCGGGAGAACAGGGCGGCGATCCGGGCGAGGATGCCGGGCGTGTTCTCCACCAGGACCGAGAGCGTGTGCTTGGACATGATCTCTTTGCTCTCTCTCGCTCAGTCGTCTTCGTTGTCGCCGAAGTCGGGGCGCACGTCCCGGGCGGCCATGATCTCGTCGTTGGAGGTGCCGGCGGCGACCATCGGCCAGACCATGGCGTCCTCGTGGACGACGAAGTCGACGACGACCGGGCGGTCGTTGATCGAGTTCGCCTCCTCGATGACCTTGTCGAGGTCGGCCGGGTCCTCGCAGCGGATCGCGTGGCAGCCCATGGCCTCCGACAGCTTGACGAAGTCGGGGACGCGGGTGCCGCGGGCCTCCGGGTTGACGTCGTCGGGGCCGGAGTGCAGCACCGTGTTGGAGTACCGCTGGTTGTAGAAGAGGGTCTGCCACTGGCGGACCATCCCGAGGGCGCCGTTGTTGATGATGGCGACCTTGATCGGGATGTTGTTCAGGGCGCAGGTGGTCAGTTCCTGGTTGGTCATCTGGAAGCAGCCGTCGCCGTCGATCGCCCAGACGGCGCGGTCGGGGGCCCCGGCCTTGGCGCCCATCGCGGCCGGCACCGCGTACCCCATGGTCCCGGCGCCGCCGGAGTTGAGCCAGGTCGCGGGCTGCTCGTACTCGATGAAGTGGGCGGCCCACATCTGGTGCTGGCCGACGCCCGCCGCGAAGATCGTGCCCTCGGGGGCGAGCCGGCCGATGCGCTCGATGACCTGCTGCGGGGAGAGCGAGCCGTCCTCGGGCTGGTCGTAGCCGAGCGGGTAGGTGTCGCGCCAGCGGTTCAGATCCCGCCACCAGGCGGTGTAGTCGCCGCGGTGGCCGTCGGCGTGCTCCTTCTGGACCGCCTGGACCAGGTCGGCGATGACCTCGCGGGCGTCGCCGACGATCGGCACGTCGGCGGCCCGGTTCTTGCCGATCTCGGCCGGGTCGATGTCGGCGTGGACGATCTTGGCGTACGGGGCGAAGCTGTCCAGCTTGCCGGTGACGCGGTCGTCGAAGCGGGCTCCGAGGGCGACGATCAGGTCGGCCTTCTGCAGCGCGGTGACGGCGGTGACCGCACCGTGCATGCCCGGCATTCCCACGTGCAGCGGGTGGCTGTCGGGGAACGCGCCGAGCGCCATCAGGGTGGTGGTGACGGGCGCTCCGGTGAGTTCGGCGAGGACCTTCAGCTCGGCGGTGGCCCCGGCCTTGAGGACGCCGCCGCCGACGTAGAGCACGGGGCGCTTCGCGGCGGTGATGAGCTTGGCCGCCTCGCGGATCTGCTTGGCGTGCGGCTTGGTGACCGGGCGGTAGCCGGGCAGGTCCATGACCGGCGGCCAGGTGAAGGTGGTCTTCTTCTGGAGGATGTCCTTGGGGATGTCGACCAGGACCGGTCCGGGGCGGCCGGTGGAGGCGATGTGGAACGCCTGCGCGATCACCCGGGGGATGTCCTCGGCCTTGGTGACCAGGAAGCTGTGCTTGGTGATCGGCATGCTGATGCCGACGATGTCCGCCTCCTGGAAGGCGTCCGTGCCGATCGCGGAGGACACCACCTGGCCGGTGATCGCCACCAGCGGCACGGAGTCCATGTTGGCGTCGGCGATCGGGGTGACCAGGTTGGTGGCGCCGGGTCCCGAGGTCGCCATGCAGACGCCGACCTTGCCGGTGGCCTGCGCGTAGCCGGTGGCCGCGTGGCCGGCGCCCTGCTCGTGGCGGACCAGGACGTGGCGCACCCTGGTGGAGTCCATCAGCGGGTCGTACGCCGGAAGGATCGTCCCGCCGGGAATGCCGAATACCGTGTCGGCGCCGACCTCCTCGAGAGAGCGGATGAGGGACTGCGCACCCGTGACGTGCTCGGGGGCGGAGTGCTGTCCTCCGGATCGGGGCCGCGGCTGCGGGTGGTGGGCCCCGGTGGCCTGCTCGGTCATCGGCATTCTCTTCTCGATGCTGAGGGTTTGTGCGAGTTCGGGCGGTCTGTGACTGTCGCCCGGCAGGTGCCGGTGCAACAAAAAACCCCTCGTGCCATAAGGCAAGCGAGGGGAGCGCGCCGGGTGGAGGTCGCTGGGGGCCGGGTGTTGTGTCCGGACATCACCAGCGTCAGCCGACGCGCTGTCCAAGTACGAGAATTCGGGTGCGCATGGCACTGACCCTCCCCCCGGCACGCACTCACTGTCAAGTGGGTGGGACGGGAGTCTCATCATGTGAACGCAGGGCTGTGCCACCACCGAGGAGCGTGGAGGTGACGCCGCTGGTCGCGGCGTTGCCGACGCCCTGGCTGAGGCTCTTGGTGTACACCCCCGCGCTGCCCGCGAAGACCGGCTCTGCCGGTCCGTGCGGCACCGGATAGCGCCCGGTGGCGAGCGCCCGGCGCAGCCGGTACTCGTCGAGCGCACCGGAGAAGGCCATGCCCTGACCGTGGGTGCAGCCCATGGCCCGCAGGGCGACGATCTGCTCGGGCAGGTCGACCCCGTCGGCCACGGACTTCATCCCGAGGTCGGTGGTGATCCGCAGCAGCCCGCTGGTGATCTTGTGGAGGCGGGCGGACTCGACGACGCCCTCGACCAGGCTCCGGTCGAGCCGGAGGATGTCGATGGGGAGCCGCCTGAGGGCGGTGATGGCCGCGTGGCCGTTGCCGAAGGCGTCCAGGGCGATGCGGACGCCGACCCGGCGCAGCGCGTTGAGCCGGCGCTCCAGCTCGTCCAGGCCGGCGCGGGGGTCGGTGGTGTCGGCCAGTTCGACGATGAGGGCGCCGGGAGGCAGCCCGTGCCGGGTGAGGAGGGCCTCCACGGAGGCGAGCGGCATGGAGCGGTCCAGCAGGCGGCGGGCGCCCATGCGGACGGCCACCGTCGAGGGGAGTCCGGCCGCCGCGCGGTCGGCGGCCTGCTCGACGGCCTCGCAGAGCACCCAGCGGTCCAGTTCGGCGGTCTTGTCGCCGTCCTCGGCCACCCGCAGGAACTCGGCGGGGGTGAAGAGCACGCCCTGCGAGGAGCGCCAGCGCGCCTGGGCGCAGACGGAGGTGATGCGGCCGTCGGCGAGGGAGACCACCGGCTGGTGGAGCAGCGCGAACTGCCCCTCGTGCAGCGCGGCCCGCAGCCGGGTGGCCAGTTCGGCCTTGCGGACCACGTCCTGCTGCATCTGCGGCCGGTACAGCTCGACGCGGCCTTTGCCGCACGCCTTGGCCCGGTACATCGCCAGGTCGGCGTTGCGCAGCAACTCCCCCGCGCCGAGGCCCGGTTCGGCGAAGGCGACGCCGATGGAGGCGTTGACGCGGACATCGTTGCCGTCGATGGGGTAGGGCTGCGAGAGGGTCGTCCTGAGGCGGTCGGCCAGCTCCAGGATGTGCCTCTCGCGGGCGGCCCGGTCCCGGGTGCCGTCCCCGACGATCAGGGCCGCGAACTCGTCGCCGCCGAGCCGGGAGGCGGTGTCCCCCGCGCGGACGGCCTCGTGGAGTCTGCGGGCGGCCTGGACGAGCAGCTCGTCGCCGGCCTGGTGGCCGATGGTGTCGTTGACCGCCTTGAAGCCGTCCAGGTCGATGAAGAGCACGGCGGTGCCGCGCAGGGCGGCGCCCCGGTCCAGGGCGCGGCGGCCGGAGAGGGCCTGCTGGACGCGCCGGGTGAACAGGGCGCGGTTGGGCAGGTCGGTGAGCGGGTCGTGTTCGGCGTTGTGCTGGAGCTGGGCCTGGAGGCGCACCCGCTCGGTGACGTCCCGGCTGTTGAAGATGAGGCCGCCGTGGTGGCGGTTGACGGTGGACTCGACGTTGAGCCAGCCGCCGTCGCCGGAGCGGAAGCGGCATTCGATGCGGGTGGTGGGTTCCTCGGCCGGGTGGGCGGCGAGGAAGCGGCGCACCTCGTGGACGACGCAGCCGAGGTCCTCGGGGTGGATCAGGCCCGCCAACTCGCTGCCGACGAGTTCCTCGGCGGGGCGTCCGTAGACCCCGGCGGCGGCCGGGGAGACGTAGCGCAGGATGCCGCTGGGGGCGGCGATCATGATGACGTCGCTGGAGCCCTGGACCAGGGAGCGGAAGTGGTTCTCCTTCTGGGCCAGTTCGTGGGTGAGGGTGATGTTGTCGAGCAGCATGATGCCCTGGCGGACGACGAGCGCGAGCACCACCGTGCCACCGGTCAGCAGGACCACGCGGTCGACGCTGCGGCCGTTGAGGACGTTGTAGAGGATGCCCAGGGTGCAGACGGCCGCGGCGAGGTAGGGCGTGAGCGCGGCCAGCGATCCGCCGAGGGGCCGGGCGGACGGATAGCGCAGGCGTTCGCCGGGGGCGCCGGCCGGGAGCCCCGCGGCGCGCGGCGCGGGCTCCCCGGGCGGAGCGCCGTGCCGGGAGGCCACCCAGGGCGCGTAGGCGAGGAGCAGGGAGCCGGCGAACCAGCCGGCGTCGAGCAACTGCCCGGAGCGGTACCCGTTGTGGAGCAGCGGTGAGGTGAACAGGGCGTCGCACATGACGGTCAGGGCGAGGGCGCCGATGGCGGTGTTGACCGCGGAGCGGCACACCGGCGAGCGCCGGAAGTGCAGCGCGAGCACCATGCTGACCAGGGCGATGTCGAGCAGCGGGTACGCCACCGAGAGCGCGGTGTGGGCGACGCTGGAGCCGTCGGCCTTGGCGGCCTGGGCGAGTGCCAGGCTCCACGCCAGGGTGAGCAGCGAGCCCCCGATGAGCCAGGCGTCCAGGCCGAGGCAGATCCACCCCGCCTTGGTCACCGGCCGTTTGGCGAGGACCAGCAGGCCGACGATGGCGGGCGGCGCGAAGCACAGGAAGAACAGGTCGGCGTAGCTGGGGCTGGGCATCGGCCGTTGCAGGACGACCTCGTACCACCCCCAGACCAGATTGCCCAGGGAGGCCATCGCCGAGGAGAGGGCGAAGAGCAGCCAGGCGGGCCGGAAGCGGACCCGGGGGCTGCGGGCGTAGAGGAGGCAGGAGACGGCGGCGGTGCCCGCGGCGGCGCTCAGCCCGAAGTCGCCCATGATCTTGGCGAGGAAGCCGGAGCCCCAGCCGAGCCCGGCGCCGACGGCGTACCCCGCGCAGACCAGGGCCAGGACGAGTTGGCGGAGGAAGGCCGATCCGCCGCGGGCGGCCGGCGGCCGGGCGGGAGGCGGCTCGGGCGGGGCCTGGGTCGCGGGGGCTCCGTCCAGCATCGGAACGGGAGACGGGAGGCTCACCGCGGCCTCCCGGTCCGTGCTCCCGCGTCCCTGAGCCCCCGGTGTGCGGGGTGGACCTGCCTGCGGTGACCGCTGTCCACCCGCCGGTCCGGGCCGGGCCGGTGGTGGCAGTGCGGGCCCTGGCTGCCCCGTCTGCGCATGGCCGTGCGCCAGGGCCGCCCGCGGCTCGTCCGCCGCGTCGGGTCGTTCGTCCATAGGCCGTGCATCGCCCGTCGCCCCCCTCACAGTCTGCAATGTCCATCCCCGGCGCCGGCGGTGCGCGGCGCGTCCCCTGTCGGACGATACACCAGTCTCGTCACTCAGGGATATACGTTCTCTACTCTCCGTGACGACCAGCGGGAATGCGGGCACCCACCGCGCCCGCGGGACTGCGGAGGGTACCCGGAACGGATCAGGAGCCCGTCGTCAGGATCACGTTGCGCAGCGGCTCCCGGTTCACGAAACGGCCCAACTGGTCCGTCAGCAGCCGCTTCGCGCGCGGCAGGAAGGCGGACGTCGGCCCTCCGGCGTGCGGGCTGACGAGGACCCCCGGAGCGTGCCAGAGCGGGTGGTCCGCCGGCAGCGGCTCGGGGTCGGTGACGTCGAGCGCGGCGGTCAGGCGCCCGGTGGACACCTCCGCGAGCAGGGCTTCCGTGTCGACGACCGGGCCGCGGGCGACGTTGACGAGCAGGGCGCCGTCCTTCATCCGGGCCAGGAAGCCGGCGTCCGCCAGTCCGCGGGTGCCCTCGTCGAGCGGGGTGGAGAGGACGACGACGTCCGCCTGGGGCAGCAGGGACGGGAGTTCGGTGAAGGGGTGCACGGGACCGCGCGCCGTAGTGCGCGGGGAGCGCGCGACGCGCACCACCCGCGCGACCTCGAACGGCGTGAGCCGGTCCTCGATGGCGGAGCCGATCGATCCGTAGCCGACGACCAGCACGGTGCGGTCGGCCAGGGCGGGGCGGAAACCGCCGAGCCACTCCCCCTTCTCCTGCGCCCGCACGAAGTCGGGGATGCCGCGCAGCGAGGCGAGGATCAGGGCGAGGGTGAGTTCGGCGGTGCTGGCCTCGTGCACGCCGCGCGCGTTGCACAGGTGGACGCCCGCGGGCAGGTGGCGCAGTCCGGGCTCGACGTGGTCGATGCCGGCGGAGAGGGTCTGCACGACCCGGACGGACGTCATCCGGGGCAGCGGGCGGAGGCCGACGCCGGCGGGCTTCATGTAGGGGACGACGTAGTAGACGCAGTCGGCGGGGTCCGCGGGGAACTCCTCGGCTCCGTCCCAGAAGCGGTAGACGAAACCCTCGGGGAGCCCGTCGATCTCGTCCGGGTCAAGGGGCAGCCACACGTCAGCAGTCATGGCCAGGAGGCTATGTCAGGGCCGCGCGGCGGCAGAGGTTAGGTTGGGTGGCCGGACGAGGGAGGTCACGAGCAGGTGGAGCGCAGGGCGATCGGCTCGTCGGCACTCTCGGTGGGTGCCGTCGGGCTGGGGTGCATGCCGATGAACTGGGCGTACAGCGCGTCGCGGCAACGCGGCGACGAGTCGCTCAGGACCGTGCACCGGGCCCTGGACCTGGGCTCCTCCCTGCTGGACACGGCCGACATGTACGGCCCGTTCACCAACGAGCTGCTGCTCGGACGGGTGTTGAGGCAGCGGCGCGAGGACGCCTTCGTGTCGACCAAGGTCGGCCTCCTCGTCGGCGACCAGCACGTCGTGGCCAACGGCCGTCCCGCCTACGTCCGGCGGGCCTGCGACGCCTCGCTGCGCCGGCTCCAGACGGACGTCATCGACCTGTACCAGCTCCACCGCCCGGACCCCGAGGTCCCGGTCGAGGAGACCTGGGGCGCCATGGCGGAACTGGTCCGGGCCGGGAAGGTGCGGGCCCTCGGCTTCTGCGCGCTCGGCGCGCGGGCGGCCCGGCGGGCGCGGGCCGGACCCCACGACACGACGATCGCGCAACTCCGGCGGCTCCAGCAGGTGTTCCCGGTGGCGGCGGTGGAGGCGGAGCTGTCGGTGTGGTCGCGGGAGGCGCTGGACGCCCTGCTGCCCTGGTGCGCGTCGCGCGGTGTCGGCTTCCTCGCCGCGATGCCGCTGGGCAGCGGTTTCCTGACCGGCACGCTGACGCCCGGACAGGGCTTCGAGCCCCGGGACCTGCGGGCCCGGCACCCCCGGTTCACCGCCGAGATGATGGCCGCCAACCAACCGATCGTGGCCGGGCTGCGCCGGATCGCGGCCCGGCACGGGGAGCGGGTCACCCCGGCGCAGGTGGCGCTGGCCTGGGTGCTGGCGCAGGGCCCGTGGGTGGTGCCGGTGCCCGGCGCGAAGCGGGAGCGGTGGGTGACGCAGAACGCGGGGGCGGCCGGGCTGCGGCTGACCGCACGGGATCTGGCGGAGGTGCGCGCCCTGCCCCCGGCGCAGGGATCGTGGGAGTGACCCGGCCCGGCCGTCCGGGGCCCGGAACGCCGCGAGGCGCGGGCGCGGCGCGGCCGGGCGGTGTATGACAGGAGGACCCGCCCCGTGGAAGGGACCATGATCGTGGAACGTCGAGCCGCGACGGCCGTGTTGGCCGCCGCCCTCCTGCTGACGGCCGGCTGCTCCTCGGACGGCACATGGCCGCCGGAGGGCGGAGCGAGCGCCTCCGCGAGCGCTCCGGCGGCCTCCGCACCGGCCCCGGAGCAGACCGCCGAGGCGACCCCTCCGGCGAAGGGCTCCGTGAAGGTGCTCCGCACGGTCGCCACCGGCCTGAACAGCCCGTGGGGGCTGGCCCCGCTGCCGGGCGGCGGGGGCCTGCTGGTCTCCTCCCGCGACGAGGCGACCATCACCCGGATCGACGAGAGCAGCGGCGCCAAGACCGAACTGGGCAAGGTCCCCGGCGTCGAGGCGGCCGGCGAGGGCGGCCTCCTCGGCATCGCCCTCTCCCCCGACTACGCCTCGGACCGGATGGTCTACGCGTACTTCACCTCCGCCTCCGACAACCGGATCGTGCGGATGCTGTACGACCCGAAGAAGCCCGCGGGCCGCCAACTGGGCTCCCCCGACACGGTCTTCAAGGGCATCCCCAAGGGCTTCGTCCACAACGGCGGCCGGATCGCCTTCGGCCCGGACAAGATGCTGTACGCCGGCACCGGCGAGAGCGGCGACACGGGCCTGTCGCAGGACAAGGAGTCGCTCGGCGGCAAGATCCTGCGCCTGACCCCGGAGGGCGAGCCCGCGCCGGGCAACCCGTTCCCCGACTCCCCCGTCTACTCGCTGGGCCACCGCAATGTGCAGGGCCTGGCCTGGGACGACAAGCAGCGGCTCTTCGCCTCGGAGTTCGGCCAGGACACCTGGGACGAGCTGAACGCGATCCGGCCGGGCGCCGACTACGGCTGGCCGACGGTGGAGGGCCGGGCCGGCAAGGCCGGTTTCCAGGACCCGGTCGCCCAGTGGCCCACGGACCAGGCGTCGCCGAGCGGCATCGCGTACGCCGAGGGCTCCGTCTGGATGGCGGGGCTGCGCGGGCAGCGGCTGTGGCGCATCCCGCTGAAGGGCACCGAGGAGTCGGCGCCGCCGCAGGCGTTCCTGGAGGGCGAGTACGGGCGGCTGCGCACCGTCGTCTCGGCCGGCGGCGACAAGCTGTGGCTGGTCACCAGCAACACGGACGGGCGGGGCAAGCCGAAGAAGGGCGACGACCGGGTGCTGGAGTTGCGGGTCAGCTAGGCGCTCGGAGGCTGTGCGACGCGGCCCTCGTCCGGTGGCGGGGGCCGGCGGGCGGGCGTACGGACGACGACCGTGCCGGAGTCGAGGTCCACCGGGCCGTGGCCGGGGCCGGCGTCGCCGACGTCCTGCCGGGTCAGCTCCAGCCGGTGGCGTTCGTCGCGGGTGTGCTTGCGGCCGGGAGCGAACAGCTCCGCGAGAGCGTCGAACATGCCGCCTCCCTCGCTCGCCGTCCCTCCAGCGTAGGCCCGCCCGGCGCGAACGGCCCCGGACGGGACCACGGCCCGGGGTCAGTCCGCGGCGCCGGGTCCGCCCGTACGGCCCGGGAAGAGGGCCAGCCGGTGCGCCACCGCCGCCGCCTCGCCGCGCCCCGAGACCCCGAGCTTGGCCAGGATGTTCGAGACGTGGACGCTGGCCGTCTTCGGCGAGATGAACAGTTCCTCGGCGATCCGGCGGTTGGTGTGCCCCTCGGCCACCAGGCGCAGCACCTCCCGTTCCCGGCCGGTGAGGCCCAGCGCCCCGGCCGGGCCGGCGCCCCGCTCCCCCGCGCCGTGGCCGACGGTGAGGCGGGCCCGCCGGGCGAGGCGGGCGACGGCGTCGCCGAGCGGGCGGGCGCCGAGGTGTCCGGCGACGGTGTGCGCGAGGCGCAGCAGCTCGGTGGCGCGGGCCCGTTCGTCCTCGTCCCCGGCGGCCAGCAGGGCGCCGGCCAGCCGGAAACGGACCCGGGCGAGGTCGTAGGGCCGCTCCAGGCGCTCGAAGGCGGTGACGGCCTCCTCCCAGACCCCCGGGGTGTCCCGGCCCTCGGCGCGGCGCAGTTCGGCACGGACCCAGGCGTCGTGGGCGAGCCACACGGGGGCGCCCGTGGTGAGCGAGGCGACCGCCCCGGCGAGGCACGCCAGGGCCTCGCCGCGTCCCTCCCCGGCGGCCGGCAGCCCCCGCGCGTCGGCCTCGGCCGCGGCGGCGGAGCGCAGCAGGGGCCAGCCGTAGCGCTGGGTGCCGGGCGGGAACCCGGCCTCCACTGCGGCGCGGAGTTCGGTACGGACCCGGTCGAGGCGCCCCTCGGCGGCGGCGACACCGACGGCGAGGGTGGCCAGCGGCAGTCCGTACTGCGGTACGGGGGCGGGCCGGCCGAAGGCGGCGCGGGCCTCGTCGAGCAGGCGGGCGGCCTCCTCGGCCGCGCCGCGGGCGAGGGCGACGGTGCCCCGTTGGAGCGCGGCCCCGCCGCGGGGGCCGGCGTCGCGCCCGGGGGCGCCGGAGGTGACCGCCGCCCGGACCGCCTCGTCCCAGCGGCCGAGCGAGATCAGCGACTCGGCGAGGTTGCCCCACACATACGCCTCGGAGTCGAGCAGGCCCATGCGCCGAGTCAGCTCGACGCCCTCGCGCAGGATGCCGAGGGCCTCCTCGGAGCGGCCGACGCTCTCCAGCACCGAGGGCAGGTTGACGTGGCTGCGGGCCACCACGGCGGCCCGGCCCCGGGCCACCACCGCGTCCTTGACCCGGTACATCTCGGCGAGCCCCGCCTCGATGTGCCCGGCGTCCACCATCAGCCCGCCGAGGGTGAGCCGGGCGTTGAGTTCGATGTCCTCGGCGCCGACCATGCGCGCGTACTCGACGGCCCGTTCGGCGGCGGTGACGGCGGCGGGGCCGGGGCTGTGCAGCATCGACCAGTTGGCGGCCATCGCCAGTACCTCGGCGTGCACCTCGGACGGGGGCAGGCCCCGGACCAGTTCCTCGGCGATGCCCAGTTCGCGGCGGCCGTCGCCGCGGCCCTGCGCCTGGACCAGGACGGAGCGCTGCGTCCAGAACCAGGCGGCGCGCGGCGGGTCGGATGTGCGGGGGCCGCCGGGCACGGCGGGGTCCTCCAGCAGGCGCAGCGCCCGCCGGGTGAGCCGCAGGGCGCGCTCGCGTTCCCCGCAGAGCCGGCCGGCGACGACCGCCTCGGCCATCACGTCGAGCCGGCCGAGCGGCCCGGTGCCGGGTCCGCGCCCGCCGGACGGGGTCACCTCGGCCCAGTCGGCGGGGCGCAGGGCGGACCGCACCTCGTCGGGGGCCGCGTCCCACAGCTCCAGGGCCCGCTCCAGCAGCCGGAGCTGTTCGGCGTGGGCGTGCCGGCGGCGGGCCTCGACGGAGGCGTCCAGGACGGCGGGCAGGGCGCGGGCGGTGTCGCGCGCGTGGTACCAGTGGCCGGCCAGGCGCATCACGCGCTCGTCGGCGGGGACCAGGGACGGGTCGGCCTCCAGGGCCTCGGCGCAGCGGCGGTGGAGGCGGGAGCGTTCGCCGGGCAGCAGGTCGTCGGCGACGGCCTCGCGGACCAGGGAGTGGCGGAAGCGGTAGCCGTCGCCCTCGGGCTCGGGGAGCAGGACCCCGGCGTGGACGGCGGCGCGCAGGGCGGCGATGAGGTCGTCCTCGGGGAGCCGGGCGACGGCGGCGAGCAGCCGGTGGCCGACGGTGGGGCCGCCCTCGGCGACGATCCGGGCGGCCTGCTGGGCGTTCTCGGGGAGGGCTTCGAGGCGGACGAGGAGCAGGTCGCGCAGGGAGTCGGTGATCGCGGTGCGGGAGCCGGCGCGGGCGGCGGCGGCGAGTTCCTCGACGAAGAAGGCGTTGCCGTCGGAGCGGGCGTGGATCTCGTCGACCTGGTGCGGGTCGGGGTCGCGGTCGAGGATGCCGGCGATCTGGCGGGCCACCTCCTCCCGGGTGAAGGGGGCGAGGTCGATGCGGCGGACGGTGCGCAGCCGGTCGAGTTCGGCGAGGAGGGGGCGCAGTGGGTGGCGGCGGTGGAGGTCGTCGCTGCGGTAGGTGGCGAGGACGACGAGGCGGCCGGTGCGCAGGGTGCGCAGCAGGTAGCCGACGAGGTGCCGGGTGGAGGCGTCGGCCCAGTGCAGGTCCTCCAGGACGAGGACGAGGGGGCGGTCGGCGGCGAGGCGTTCCAGGAGGCGGGCGGTGAGGTCGAAGAGGCGGGCGGTGCCCTCCTCGTCGGGCCGGGCCGGTCCGGTGGCGGTGACGCCCTCGCCGAGTTCGGGCAGGAGCCGGGCGAGTTCCTCCTCCTGTCCGGCAGCGGCGGCGGCGAGTTCCCCGGGCAGGGCGCGGCGCAGGGCGCGCAGGGCGGTGGAGAAGGCGGCGAAGGGCAGTCCGTCGGCGCCGGTCTCGACGCAGCCGCCGACGGCGACGACGGCACCGTCCCGGCGGGCCCGGCCGGCGAACTCCTCCACGAGGCGGGTCTTGCCGACGCCCGCCTCGCCGGCCAGCAGCAGGGTCTGCGGCGCTCCCCCGCCGTCGGCGCCGGCGCCGGCTCCGGCGCGGGCGAGGGCGTCGCGGAGCGTGCCGAGTTCGCGGTCGCGGCCGACGAACACGGGGCTGACGGTGGTGGTCTGCACGGCACCGAGCATCGCACGGGGCGCCGGGGCGGGCGGGGGCGTGGCCGGGGCGGGCGGGGCCGGGGCGGGCCGGAGGACGGCCGGGGGCCGGTGGGCGCTCACGCGGGGCGGGGGGCGCGGGGCCGGGCCGGGGGTTCCGTCCCGGTCCGGCGCCGGGGCTCGTCGGCGGCCGGGGTTCCGGCGGGGGCGGTACGGGCCGCGCGGGCGGCGGTACGGGACTCGCGGGCGGCGGCCCGGCGGGCGCGGGCGGCCTCGCGGCGGGCGCGGGCGGCGGCCCGGCGGGCGCGGATGGCCTCGCGGGCGAGGCGGGCCTCGTCGGCCTGGCGGACCAGCTCGGCGTGTCGGAAGTGCCGGAGTGCGTGCGGGTCGGTGAGCACGGCGTGTCTCCTCGGTACGCGAAGGGTGCGGGGCGTCGCGCGGCGGCGACACCCCGACCCTCCTCCCCGGGCCGCCCCCGGCACATCGGGCGACTTCCGCATCTCGCGGGGCCGGTAGGGGCCTCAGAACGGGCGGAGGGGGCTTAGGCATGGGGTGAGGGGACTTAGACGCCCGGACCGGTGGGGAGCGGCTTCGGCGGATGTACGACACCGCACCGCCCGGAAGCGGCCCCGGCGGGCGTACGACACCGCCCCGCCCCGGAGCGGCCCCGTACGGGCGAGGGCCCGGGAGCGCCGTGGGTAGGCGGTCCCGGGCCCGGGGTGTGGGGGGCGTGGGGGTCAGGTGCTCGTGGGGAGGGCGAGGAGGAGGTCGGTGTACTTCAGGACGGCGAGGAGCAGGCCCAGGACGCCGAGGGCGATGCCCGCCCAGGCGACCGACTTGATCCACGGGGCCTGCGGCGCGGCGGGTGCGCCGAAGGCGGGGCGGGCCAGGACGGCCACGCCGACGACCAGCGCGAGCAGGGCGAACATTCCGCCCCACAGGGCCGTGGCCTGCCAGGCGTCGCCGTACCCCTTCTCGATCATCGTGGCGACGGAGGAGGACGAGGACGTCTCCAACTGGCCGATCAGCGACTGGCGGGCGGAGGCCACCGTGCCGGCCCAGCTCCCGGTGAGCGAGACGATGCCGAGCCCGGCGGAGACGACGGCGCCCGCGCCCTGGCCGACGCCCGAGGGGGCCTCCTTCGCCAGGGGGGCGTCGTCCTCCTCGTCCGGGGTCTCGTCCTGCGGCGTGTCGTCGGTGTGCGCGGTCTCCTCCGCGCCGGGCGTGTCACCCGGGCCCGGCGTCTGTCCCGCTTCCCCCTGGCCGGACGTGTCGCCCGTGCCCGGCGCTTCCTCCGTACCCGGCGTGTCGGCCGCCGGGCCCGTTCCCGCTGTGCCGGGTGTGTCGTCGCCGGTCTTCGTGCCGTTCTCGTCCGCTGTCTTCGTACCCATGCCCCGCACGGTACGGACGCTCTCTGAGAGGTCCCTTAACGCCCGCTGTGCGCGCGGGCGGCACGCCACTCGGGGGCGAGCACGGCCCACACCTCCATGTCGTGGCGGACCCCCCGGTAGGGGAAGCTCTCGCGCAGCACGCCCTCCTTGGTGAGGCCGAGCCGGCGCGCGGCCTCGACGCTCGGCGCGTTGGCGGAGGACGCGTGCCACTCCACGCGGTGCATGCCGCGCTCGTCGAAGGCCCAGTCGATCAGGACCCGGGCACCGCGGGCGACCAGGCCGCGTCCGGTGCCGGCCGGCTCCAGCCAGCAGCCGATCTCGCAGACCCCGGTGGCGGCGTCGAAGATCCGGAAGAGCAGCCCGCCGACGAGGGTGCCGTCGAGCCACAGCCCGTGCAGGAAGCCGCTGTCGGCGGCGTGCCGGTCGGTGTAGGACTGGATCAGCGCCTTCGCGGAGGCCACGTCGGTGACCTGGCTCCCGAAGGAGATGTGGCGGGTGATGAAGTCCCGGCCGCGTTCCAGGTGGGCGAGGAACTCCTCGGCGTGCCAGGTCTCCAGGGGGCGCAGTTCGGCGCCGTCGTCACCCAGTCGTATCGCGTACATCCCGCTGTCCGTCCTTCTCCGCCAGGACGTCCGCCACCACGGCGTCCGTCGCGGCGGCCAGCCTCTCATGGGCGGCGCGGCACTCGGGCGGCTCGATGCTGATGCGGGGCAGCCAGGCGTCCAGGCGGCGCGGCAGCCACCAGTTGGCGCCGCCGAGCATGTGCATCAGGGCCGGGACCAGGAGCGTGCGGAGCACGAAGGCGTCCAGGGCGACGGCGGCGGCCAGCGCGATGCCGAACATGGCGATCACCCGGTCGCCGGTGAGCACGAAGGCGAGGAAGACGGAGATCATGATGACCGCGGCGGAGTTGATGACACGGCTGGTCTCGGCGAGGCCGACGCGGACGGCCCGGCGGTTGTCCCCGGTCTCCAGCCACTCCTCGTACATGCGGCTGACCAGGAAGACCTGGTAGTCCATGGAGAGCCCGAAGAGGACCGACACCATGATCACGGGCAGGAAGGGTTCTATGGGGCCGGCGCTGCCGAGCCCGAGCAGTTCGCTCCCCCAGCCCCATTGGAAGATCGCCACGACCACCCCGAAGGCGGCGGCGACGGCGGCCACGTTCATCGCGGCGGCCTTGAGGGGTATGCCGATGGACCGGAAGGCGAGCAGGAGCAGCACGCAGCCCAGGCCGACGACGACGCCGACGAAGAGGGGCAGCTTGCCGACGATGACGTCGGCGAAGTCGTCGTATCCGGCGGTCACGCCGCCGACGTGCACGTCCAGGGAGGTGCCGGTCTCGGCGCGCGGCAGCACGTCGGCGCGGAGCCGGTCGACGAGGTCGCTGGTGGCCTCGGACTGGGGCGCGGAGGTGGGCACGACGGCGAGGTGGGCGGTGTCGCCGGCGGCGTTGTAGGTGACCGGCGTCACGGAGGCGACGCCGTCGGTGGCGCGCAGGGAGGGGCCGAGGTTGTCCAGGGCGAGCCGGTCCTCGGCGCCGTGGACCTCGGTGACCAGGGTGAGGGGGCCGTTGACGCCGGGCCCGAAGCCGTCGGCGAGCAGGTCGTACGCCTGCCGGGTGGTGGTGCGCTGGGGGTCGTTGCCCTGGTCCGAGGTGCCCAGGCGCAGGCCCAGGGTGGGCAGGGCGAGGACGGTGACGACGACCAGGGCGAGGGCGCCGAGCAGCCGGGGGTGGCGCTCGACGAAGGCCGACCAGCGGGCGGCGAAGCCGGTGGGCAGCTCCGGCTGGGGCCCGTTCTCGGCGAGGCGGCGCCGCTCGCGCCGGCTCAGGGCGCGGGGGCCGATGAAGGAGAGCAGGGCCGGCAGCAGCGTGATCGAGGCGGCGACGGTGAGGACGACGGTCAGCGAGGCGGCGACGGCGACGCCGTTGAGGAAGTTCAGGCGGAGGATGAGCATGCCGAGCAGGGCGATGCACACGGTGGCCCCGGCGAAGACGACCGCGCGTCCCGTGGTGGCGACGGCCTGCGCGGCGGCCTCGGTGACGTCCAGGCCCCGTTTGAGCCCGCGCCGGTGTCTGGTGACGATGAACAGCGCGTAGTCGATGCCGACGCCGAGCCCGATGAGGGTGCCCAGCATGGGCGCGAAGTCGGCGACGGTCATGGCGTGGCCGAGCAGGGTGATGCCCGCGTAGGCGGTGCCGACGGAGACCAGCGCGGTGGCGATGGGCAGCAGGGAGGCGGCGAGGGAGCCGAAGGCGAGGAAGAGCACGACGGCGGCGACGGCCACGCCGACGGCCTCGGCGAGGTGTCCGCCGCCGCCCTGGGTGAGCGAGACGGCGCTGCCGCCCAGCTCGACCTCCAGTCCGTCGCTCTCGGCGGCCTTGGCGGCGTCGACGACGGCCTGGGCGGTCGCCGGGTCCATGTCGGCGGAGGACTGGCCGAAGGTGACCGCGGCGTACGCCGTGCGGGCGTCCTCGCTGATCAGGCCGGTGTCGGGATCGTCGTACGGGTTGGTCACCGAGGCCACGCCGGGCAGCTCGGCGACACGGTCCAGGGTGCGGCTCATGGTCTGTTCGACGTCGGCGGCGCGGACGGTGCCGGACGCCGTGTGCCACACGATCGTGTCGCTGTCGCCGTTGAGGCCGGGGAACCCGCGTTCCATCAGCCGGTAGGCCCGGTCGGCGTCGGTGCCGGAGATGCCGTAGTCGTTGGAGTACGCGGAGCCCGCGATACCGGCGCCCGCGGCGACCCCGCCGAAGGCGAGGAGCCACAGCAGGACGGTGACGAGACGGCGTCGGACACACCAGCGCGCGAGGGCTGCCACGAACGTGCTCCCAGGGGGTGTCTGTGTGGATCTTTGATCGGGAACTGTCGTCCGGGTGAACGGCCCGCAAAGAACGCACGAGCGATGCGTTGCCACTCTCGCAGCCGAAAAAGATCGATTGCGTATTTCGTGGGCTTATTCACAGCGACGGGACGGCGGGCGGACGTGGACATGCCTGAGGGGGACGCGCCGTGGTGGGCGCGTCCCCCTCGGGGTGTTGCGGATGCCGGGCGGCGGGGGTCAGCCCTCGACGCCGAGCCTCTCCAGGATCAGTTCCTTCACGCGGGCCGCGTCGGCCTGGCCGCGGGTCGCCTTCATGACCGCGCCGACCAGCGCCCCGGCCGCGGCCACCTTGCCGCCGCGGATCTTGTCCGCGATGGCCGGGTTGCCGGCGATCGCCTCGTCGACGGCGGTGGTCAGCGCGCCCTCGTCGGAGACGACCTTGAGGCCGCGCTTGTCCACGACCTCGTCCGGGGTGCCCTCGCCCGCAAGGACGCCCTCGATGACCTGGCGGGCCAGCTTGTCGTTGAGGTCGCCCTTCGTGACCAGCTCGGTGACCCGGGCCACCTGCTCCGGGGTGATCGCCAGCTCGTCCAGCGCGGTGCCGGACTCGTTGGCGCTGCGGGCCAGCTCGCCCATCCACCACTTGCGGGCGGAGGCCGCGTCGGCGCCGGCGTCGATCGTGGCGACGATCGGGTCCAGCGCTCCCGCGTTGAGGATCGCCTGCATCTCGGTGCCGGAGATCCCCCACTCCTCGCGGAGCCGGCTGCGGCGGACCAGCGGGAGTTCGGGCAGGGCGGCGCGCAGCTCCTCGACCCACTCGCGGGAGGGAGCCACCGGGACGAGGTCGGGCTCCGGGAAGTACCGGTAGTCCTCGGCCTCCTCCTTCACGCGCCCCGAGGTGGTGGACCCGGTGTCCTCGTGGAAGTGGCGGGTCTCCTGGACGATGGTGCCGCCGCCGTTCAGCACGGCCGCGTGCCGCTGGATCTCGAAGCGGGCCGCGCGCTCCACGGACCGCAGCGAGTTGACGTTCTTCGTCTCCGAGCGGGTGCCGAAGGTCTCGGTGCCCTTCGGCATCAGCGACAGGTTGACGTCGCAGCGCATCTGGCCCATCTCCATCCGGGCGTCGGACACGCCGAGCGCCCGGATGAGTTCGCGCAGCTCGCGGACGTAGGCGCGGGCGACCTCGGGGGCGCGCTCGCCGGCGCCGGTGATCGGCTTGGTGACGATCTCGATGAGCGGGATGCCGGCCCGGTTGTAGTCGAGCAGGGAGTGCGAGGCGCCGTGGATGCGGCCGGTGGCACCGCCGACGTGCGTCGACTTGCCGGTGTCCTCCTCCATGTGGGCGCGCTCGATCTGCACCCGGAAGGTCTCGCCGTCCTCCAGTTGCACGTCGAGGTAGCCGTCGAAGGCGATCGGCTCGTCGTACTGGGAGGTCTGGAAGTTCTTCGGCATGTCCGGATAGAAGTAGTTCTTCCGGGCGAAGCGGCACCACTCGGCGATCTCGCAGTTGAGCGCGAGACCGATCGTGATCGCCGACTCGACGCCGGTCGCGTTGACGACCGGGAGCGCGCCGGGCATGCCGAGGCAGACGGGGCAGGTCTGGGTGTTCGGACCGGCGCCGAGCGCGGTCGAGCAGCCGCAGAACATCTTGGTGCGGGTGCCGAGTTCGACATGGACCTCAAGGCCCATGACGGGGTCGTACGACGCCAGCGCGTCCTCGTACGACACCAGGTCGGTCGTGGTGGTCACGGTGAAAACTTCCCTCTCAGCCCAGCAGGACGTCGTCGTCGCCCAGCCGCTTCAGCTCGCGGTAGAGGAGGGCGAGCCCGGTGACGATGGCGACGGCGGACACGCCCGCGTCGATCAGGCGGAGCGTGTCGCTCTCGGCGCGCGCCTTCCTGATCTGCTTGACGACGCCGACGGCGCCGAACGCGGTGGTGGCCATGGACAGGTACGTCCCGGACTTGGACTTCTGGAAACCCTTGGCCTTGGACAGTGCACTCACAGCGACGGAGCCTCCTCAAGCAGCGGGTGCCCCCACTTTTCCACGAAGGCGGCCTCGACGGCGGCACCGACCTTGTAGAGCCGGTCGTCCTTCAGGGCGGGGGCGATGATCTGCAGGCCCACCGGCAGGCCGTCCTCCGGCGCGAGGCCGCAGGGCAGCGACATGGCCGCGTTGCCCGCCAGGTTGGTGGGGATGGTGCACAGGTCGGCCAGGTACATCGCCATCGGGTCGTCGGCGCGCTCGCCGATCCCGAAGGCGGTGGTCGGGGTCGTCGGGGAGACGATCACGTCGACCTGCTCGAAGGCCCGCTCGAAGTCCCGCGTGATGAGGGTGCGGACCTTCTGGGCGCTGCCGTAGTACGCGTCGTAGTAGCCGCTGGACAGCGCGTAGGTGCCGAGCATGACCCGGCGCTTGACCTCGGGGCCGAAGCCGGCCGCGCGGGTCAGGGAGGTGACCTCCTCGGCGGAGTGCGTGCCGTCGTCGCCGCTGCGCAGGCCGTAGCGCAGGCCGTCGAAGCGGGCGAGGTTGGAGGAGCACTCGGACGGGGCGATCAGGTAGTACGCCGACAGCGCCAGGTCGAAGGAGGGGCAGTCCAGCTCGACGATCTCGGCGCCCAGTTCCTTCAGCAGGGCGACGGACTCGTCGAAGCGCTGGATGACGCCGGCCTGGTAGCCCTCGCCGCGGAACTGCTTGACGACGCCGACGCGCATGCCCGCGACGCTGCCGTTGCGGGCGGCCTCGACGACGTCGGGGACCGGGGCGTCGATGGAGGTGGAGTCCATCGGGTCGTGCCCGGCGATCACCTCGTGCAGCAGGGCCGCGTCGAGCACCGTGCGGGCACAGGGGCCGCCCTGGTCCAGGGAGGACGAGAAGGCCACCATGCCGTAGCGGGAGACCGCGCCGTAGGTGGGCTTGACGCCGACGGTGCCGGTGACGGCGGCGGGCTGGCGGATGGAGCCGCCGGTGTCGGTGCCGATGGCCAGCGGCGCCTGGAAAGCGGCGAGGGCGGCCGAGGAGCCGCCGCCGGAACCGCCGGGGATCTTCGTCAGGTCCCAGGGGTTGCCGGTGGGGCCGTAGGCGCTGTTCTCGGTGGAGGAGCCCATGGCGAACTCGTCCATGTTGGTCTTGCCGAGGATGACGACACCGGCGTCCTTGAGCCGCTTGGTGACCGTCGCGTCGTACGGCGGGACCCAGCCCTCCAGCATCTTCGAGCCGACGGTCGTGGGCACGCCCTCGGTGGTGAAGATGTCCTTGAGCGCGAGCGGGACGCCGGCCAGCGGGCCGAGCTTCTCGCCGCGGGCGCGCTTCTCGTCGACGGCGCGGGCCTGCGCGAGGGCGCCCTCGCGGTCGACGTGCAGGAAGGCGTGGACCTTCTCGTCCACGGCCTCGATGCGGGCCAGGTGGGCCTCGGTGACCTCGACGGCCGTCAGCTCGCCGGAGGCGATCCTCGCGGCGATCTCGGCCGCGGTGAGCTTGATGATGGGTTCGCTCATGGCGACTACTCCTCCCCCAGGATCTGCGGCACCTTGAAACGCTGCTGCTCCTGGGCCGGGGCGCCGTAGAGCGCCTGCTCGGGCGTGAGCGACGGACGGACCTCGTCCGCCCGCATGACATTGGTCAGCGGGAGCGGGTGCGAGGTCGGCGGTACGTCTTGGTCGGCGACCTCGCTGACGCGGGCGACCGCGCCGATGATGTCGTCGAGCTGTCCCGCGAAGTGATCGAGCTCTTCGGGCTTCAGCTCCAGACGCGCCAGCCGGGCGAGGTGGGCGACCTCCTCGCGCGTGATGCCAGGCATGCAGCGTTCCTCTGGGGTGAGTGTGTGTGGTTTGGGGCCAATCCTATGGGGCCGGAGGGCATACCCGTGAAACGGTTTCCCCCAGCCACCCGGCGGGGCACCGCAAAACACCGTCGCGCGCCTGGCCGGCACGGCTCGTACGGGGGCCCGGCACCGCTCGTACGGAGGCCCGGCACGGGTCCGTACGGGCGTCGGCACGGGCTCGTACAAGGGCCCCGGCACGGGCTCGTACCGGAGTGTCAGCCGACGCGGCCCTGGTCGTCGGCGGCGGCCGGGAGCGCCGCCGCGGGGCGCTGCCAGCCGCGCGAACCGCGGGCCCGCAGCCAGGCGGTGGTCTCCTCCGGCGGCATCGCGGCGGCCACCAGCCACCCCTGGACGGCGTCGCAGCCGAGGTCGCGCAGGCGTTCCCAGGTCTCGTCGTCCTCGACGCCCTCGGCGACGACCAGCAGGCCGAGGGAGTGGGCGAGGTCGACCGTGCAGCGCACGATCTCGGCGTCCTCGGTGTCGACGGCGAGCCGGGCCACGAAGGAGCGGTCGATCTTCAGCTCGCTGACCGGGAGCCGGCGCAGGTGGACCAGCGAGGAGTAGCCGGTGCCGAAGTCGTCCAGGGACATCTTCACGCCGTGCCCGGTCAGCGCGTTGAGGCTGTCGGCGGCGCGCTGGGGGTCCTCCAGGAGGACGTGTTCGGTGATCTCCAGTTGGAGGGCGCCCGCCGGGACGCCGTGCCGGGCCAGCCGGGCGGCGACCGAGCCGGCGAAGCCGGGGGTGTGCACGTCGCGCGGGGAGACGTTGACGGCGACCGGTACGAAGAGGCCCTGGGCACGCCAGCGGGCGACCTGGGCGAGCGCGGTCTCCAGCACGTACTCCGTCAGGTGCGGCATCAGCCCGGAGGACTCGGCGATCGCTATGAACTCGTCGGGCGGCACCTTGCCGCGCTCGGGGTGGACCCAGCGGACCAGGGCCTCCAGTCCGGCGACCTGTCCGTCGAAGCGGACCTTGGGCTGGTAGTGGAGCTGGACCTCGCGGGCGTCCAGGGCGCGGCGCAGGTCGGCGAGGAGGCCGAGGCGGTCGGGGGTGTTGGAGTCCCGCTTGGACTCGTAGACCTCGACGGCGGTGCGGTCGCGCTTGGCCTGGTACATCGCCACGTCCGCGCGGCGCAGCAGCCCTTCGGCGTCGAGCGCGTGGTCGGGGAAGACGGCGACGCCCGCGCTGGCCTCCAGGACGAGGGTGAGCCCGTCCAGGTCGAGCGGCGAGCTGAGCGCGCCGACCAGGCCGCGGGCGATCCGGGCGGCCGACGTGGTGGAGTCGGCGACGGGCAGGAGCACGGCGAACTCGTCGCCGCCCAGCCGCGCGGCCTCCGCCCCGCGCGGCAGCGCCTGCCGCAGCCGGTCGGCGGTCTGCAACAGCAGCCGGTCACCGGCCCGATGACCGAGTGTGTCGTTGACCGACCGGAAACGGTCGAGGTCGATCAGCATGAGGACGGCGCGGGCCCCGGCCCGTTCGGCGTCGTCCAGCGCGGTCCAGGTCCGCTCCAGCAGCCACTGCCGGTTGGGCAGTCCGGTGAGCGGGTCGCGCAGTTGCTCCTCGGCGCGGGCGCGGGCGATCCACAGGGCGGCGTCGAGGGCGATCAGCGGGACGGAGAAGAGCGGCAGCAGCAGGGGTTTGGCGACGGCCACCACGCAGACCAGCGGCGCGATGCCGAGCAGGGCGACGGCCACCAGCCCGTGTCTGACCAGGGCGGTGCGGGCGACGGAGGGCAGCCCGGCGCGCGGGGCGTGCAGGAACCACAGCAGCGCGCGGGTGACGCCGAGGTAGGCGAGGGCGGTCAGCACCACCTTGGGCGCCGCGTACACCGTCCAGGTGTCCGGGTCCCAGGGGTGTTCGACGGAGGGCACGGAGCCGCAGGCGCCGAGCAGGAGGGCGCCGGCGGCGATGCCCAGGATGTCCACCGCGCCGTGCACGAGGCCCTGACGCCAGCGGCCCCGGCGGGCGACGCCGACCAGGACGACGACGGTGAGGCTGACCATGCCGGCCGGGACCCAGCCGTAGAGGAGCAGGACGGAGAGGGTGAGGGTGACGCCGGAACCGGTCCCGCCCCACCAGCGGGAGCGGCCGAGCATGACGAGGTGGCCGACGACGATGCCGGTGAGCACGGCGAGGGCCCAGCCGGTGGTGCCGGCCGGGAAGAGGGCGTGCCCCCCGGCGAAGGCCCGGTGGAAGCCCGCGGCGAGCACGCACCCGGCCGCCACGAGGACGGCGACGGGCAACACGGGGCGGGGTGCCGGTCGTTCGGTGCCGGGCAGATGCGACAGACGCGACAGACGCGACAGATGGGGCGGGTGGCCGGATACCGGCGGTGCGCCGCCGCGGAAGCCGGCCGCCGGGCGCCGTACGGCTCCCTCGGCCGCGGCGCCGCCGCCTCGGGCGGACCCCGGGGCCCGCCGGCTCGGGTGCCACGCGCTCATCAGGCGACTCAGGCGCAGCCGTGAGCCCGCGGTGGCGCTCTCGGTCGGTTCCATTCCCGTCCCTCTCACAGCCGGCGGTGCCCACGCCACGCGGTCCGACGCCCGGCAAACCTCAACGGCTCCGCGTTGGAGCACCTTTCCCCCGGCTCCCCGGGAGCAGGGGGATGCCCCGACCGCGGCGGGGCACGGCAGGCGCACACCTCAACAGTAGGCCGCCGAGGGCGTCCAGGGGCAGCAGTCGTCGACGGTTGCCCGAATGCGCCCCTGCCACCCTTATGCATCTGATATGCGCCGTTCGGCGGGTGTTCAACCGCTATTCCTCGGCCGAAAGCGCGGCGTCGGCCGCGGCCTCCGGGCCCTGTTCGAGCAGGACGGTGAAACCGTCCTCGTCCAGGACCGGAACCTTCAGTTGCATCGCCTTGTCGTACTTCGATCCCGGGTTGTCACCGACGACCACGAACGACGTCTTCTTGGACACCGACCCGGTCACCTTCGCGCCCCGGGTCTGGAGGGCCTCCTTGGCGCCGTCCCGGGTGAAGTTCTCCAGGGTGCCGGTGACGACGACGGTGAGCCCCGCGAGCGGACGCGGTCCCTCGTCCTCGCCGGCCGACTCCTCCTCCAGCGGGACGCCGGCCGCCTTCCACTTGCGGACGATCTCGCGGTGCCACTCCTCGGCGAACCACTCCTTGAGGGAGGCGGCGATGATGGCGCCGACGCCCTCGGTGGCCGACAGCTCCTCCTCGCTCGCCTGCTCGATGCGGTCGACGGAGCGGAACTCGCGGGCGAGGGCCTGCGCGGCGACCGGGCCCACGTGCCGGATGGAGAGCCCGTTGAGGAAGCGGGCGAGCGGGCGGGCCTTGGCCTCCTCGATGTTCCGCAGCAGGGCGAGGGTGTTCTTCTTCGGCTCGCCCTCCTTGTTGGCGAAGACCGTGACGACCTTCTCCTCACCGGTCTTGGGGTCCCGCTTGGGCAGTCCGCTGTTGGGATCGAGGACGTACGCCCGGATCGGCAGCAGCTTCTCGACGGTGAGGTCGAAGAGGTCGCCCTCGTCGGCCAGCGGCGGGTCGGCGGGCTCCAGCGGCCGGGTGAGGGCGGCGGCGACGACCTCGCCGAAGTGCTCGATGTCCAGGCACTCGCGGCCGGCCAGGTAGGAGACGCGCTCGCGCAACTGGGCGGGGCAGGTGCGGGCGTTGGGGCAGCGCAGGTCGATGTCGCCCTCCTTCATGGGGCGCAGCGGGGTCCCGCACTCGGGGCACCGCGAGGGCATCACGAACTCGCGTTCGCTGCCGTCGCGGAGGTCGGCGACCGGACCGAGGATCTCCGGGATCACGTCGCCGGCCTTGCGCAGCACCACCGTGTCCCCGATGAGGACGCCCTTGGCCTTGACCACCTCCTGGTTGTGCAGGGTGGCGAACTCGACCTCGCTGCCGGCCACGGTGACCGGCTCGACCTGCGCGTACGGGGTGACGCGGCCGGTGCGGCCGACGCCGACCTTGATGTCGAGGAGCTTGCTGTTGACCTCCTCCGGCGCGTACTTGTAGGCGATGGCCCAGCGGGGGGCGCGGGCGGTGGAGCCGAGCCGTCCCTGGAGGCGGATCTCGTCGAGCTTGACGACGACGCCGTCGATCTCGTGCTCCACGGAGTGGCGGTTCTCGCCGTAGTGGGCGATGAACTCGCGGGCCTCCGCGAGGCCGTCGACGACCCGGTTGTGCGGGGAGGTGGGCAGGCCCCAGGTCCGCAGCAGGTCGTACGCCTGGGAGAGCCGGGTCATGCCGGTGAAGCCCTCCAGGGCGCCGATGCCGTGGACCACCATGTGCAGCGGCCGGGAGGCGGTGACCCGCGGGTCCTTCTGGCGCAGCGAACCGGCCGCGGCGTTGCGCGGGTTGGCGAACGGCTTGTCGCCGGCGGCGACCAGACGGGCGTTCAGCTCCTGGAAGCGCTCCATCGGGAAGAAGACCTCCCCGCGGATCTCGACCAGCTCCGGGATCTCGTCGCCGCGCAGGCGGTCGGGGATGCCGGCGATGGTGCGGACGTTGGGCGTGATCTCCTCGCCGGTGCGGCCGTCGCCGCGGGTGGCGGCGCGGGTGAGGCGGCCGTGCTCGTAGGTGAGGTTGACGGCGAGTCCGTCGACCTTCAGCTCGCACAGGAAGTGGTACTCCTGCTCGCCCAGTTCCCGGTGGACGCGGTCGAACCAGGCGGCCAGCTCGTCGTCGTTGAACGTGTTGTCCAGGGAGAGCATGCGCGAGCGGTGCTCGACGGCGGTGAACTCCGTCTCGTAGGAGCCGGCCACCTTCTGGGTCGGGGAGTCCGGGGTGCGCAGCTCCGGATACTCCTCCTCCAGCTCCTCCAGGGAGCGCAGCAACCGGTCGAAGTCCGCGTCGCTGACGACGGGGGCGTCCTTCACGTAGTACCGGAAGCGGTGTTCCTCGATCTGCTCGGAGAGATGTCCGTGCTTCTCCCGTGCCTGTGCGGGCACGCTCGTCGTCTCCGCCTGCTTGTCGCCGGCCACCGTGTCGTCCTCCCGTTACTCTGGGTCGTCCGCGAGTGATCTCGCCGCCCGGACGCAGTGGGCGAGGGCCCGCCGCGCGTACTCGGGGGACGCGCCCGCGAGTCCGCACGCCGGGGTGACGGTGACCGCCTCCGCGAGAAGCCCCGGAGACAGCCCCAGCCTGCGCCACAGCGTCCTGACCCCCATGACGCTACCGGCAGGGTCCGACAATGGGCCGTCGGTGCCGGGCACGACACCGGCGAAGAGCCTGGTGCCGCCCTCGACGGCCTCCCCGATCCGTTCGTCGTCACGCTCGGTGAGCAGGGAGAGGTCGAAGGAGACGCCCGCCGCGCCGGCCCGGCGCAGCAGCGCGAAGGGCACGTCGGGGGCGCAGGAGTGGACCACGACGGGCCCGCCGCCGTGGGCGCCGGCCACCTCCCGCAGGGTGGCCTCGGCGACCTGCCGGTCGACGGCGCGGTGGGTGCGGTAGCCGCTGGCGGTACGGACCTCTCCGCGCAGCACGGCGGTGAGGGAGGGCTCGTCGAGCTGGAGCACGAGCCGGGCGCCGGGGATGCGCCGGGCGACCTCGGCGAGATGCAGGCGCAGCCCCTCGGCGAGGGAGGCGGCGAGGTCGCGGCAGGCGCCCGCGTCGGAGAGGACGGCCTGGCCGCTGCGCAGCTCCAGGGCGGCGGCGAGCGTCCAGGGGCCGACGGCCTGGACCTTGAGCGGGCCCTCGTAGCCCTGGGTGAACTCCTCCAGCGCGTCGAGGTCCTCGCCGAGCCAGGCCCGCGCGCGGCGGGTGTCCCGGCCGGGCCGGTCGCCCAGGCGCCAGCCGCTGGGCTCCACGCGCGCGTACAGCTCGACGAGCATCCCGGCGGTGCGGCCGATCATGTCGGCGCCGGGGCCCCGGGCGGGCAGTTCGGGCAGGAAGGGGAAGTCCTCGAAGGTGCCGGTGGAGGTCTTGGCGGCCTCGCGCGCGTCGTCCCCGGGCAGGGAGCCGACGCCGGTGGCGGGGCCGAGACGAAGGGTGTCGTTCACGGGGGAAGCGTACGGGGGTGCCGCCGCACCGGGACACGAAGCACGGGGCACCCCCGTCCCCCGACCCTCGCCCCGGCCGCCGCCAAGGCCCGCACCCCACCGCCGCTCCCGCCGGGCCGCCGTACCCGCCTCCTGCCCCGCCGGGGCCCGGACAGGGCCGGCCTCCTCCCGGTCCCGCCCGCGCCCCGGCAGGGGTGCCGTCACCGTCCCGGGCGTACCGTCAGGTCGGTGACCTCCGCGTCCCTCGGCAGGTCGAGGGCCATGAGGATGGTCGTGGCGACCGACTCGGGGTCGATCCACCGCGCGGGGTCGTACTCCTCGCCCTCGTGGCGGTGCACCTTGGCCTGCATGGGGCTCGCGGTGCGGCCGGGGTAGACGGAGGTGACGCGGACCCCGTTGGCGTGCTCCTCGTGGCGCAGTGCGTCGGCGAGGGCCTTCAGCCCGTGCTTGGAGGCGGCGTACGCGGCCCAGTCGGCGTGGGCGCGCAGTCCGGAGCCGGAGTTGACGAAGACCACGTGCCCCCGGGCGGCGCGCACCTGGGGCAGCAGGAGCCGGGTCAGCTCGGCGGGGGCGACGAGGTTGACGTCGAGCTGGTGGTGCCAGGTCTTCGGGGTCAGCTCCCCCACCGGGCCGAGGTCGAGGACCCCGGCGACGTGCAGCAGCGAGTCCACCCGGTCGGGCGGCGACTGGTGGGAGAGGGCCCAGGAGAGCCGGTCCGGCTCGGCCAGGTCCCCGACCAGCGTCCGCGCGCCCGGGAAGCCGGCCGCCAGTTCCTTCGCGCGGCCCGCGTCCCGCGCGTGCAGCACGATCTCGTCGCCACGCGCGTGCAGGCGGCGGGCGACGGCCGCGCCGATGCCGGAGCCCGCTCCGGTGATCACATGTGTAGCCATGCCCGCCATGCTCGCACCCCGGCGGGCTCAGACCACGCCGCGGCTCTCCTCCAGGTAGGCGAGGGCGCCGACCGGCTCCTCGGCGAAGAACACCAGCTCGGCGAGGGGGCGCGGCAGGAAGCCCTCGTCCTCCATCCGGCGGAACTGGGTGCGCAGCCCGTCGTAGAAGCCCTCCGTGTTGAGCAGGACGACCGGCTTGTCGGTGTGGCCGTGCTTCTTCAGTTCCAGGATCTCGGTCGCCTCGTCCAGGGTGCCGGCGCCGCCCACCATGATGACGACGGCGTCGGCCTTCTCCAGGAGCAGCCGCTTGCGCTCGGCGAGGCCGGTGGCGATCACCATCTCGTCGGCGCCCGCGCGGGCCTTGGCGGCGAGGAAGTCCACGGAGACCCCGACGATCCGTCCGCCGGCCTCCTGCACCCCGTCGGCCACCACCTTCATCAGGCCGGTGTCCGAACCGCCCCACACGAGCGTGTGGCCGCCCTTGCCGATCAGGGTGGCGAACTCCTTCGCCGGGCGGGTGTAGCGCGCGTCGAGGTCGGCGGCGGAGAGGAAGACGCAGATGTTCATGGCTCAACGGTAAGGGGCCACCCCTGGCGGAAGAAGCCCGTCCGCGGGCACGCTGGAGTGACCGGCACCACGGTCCGAGGAGGACGATCATGACCGAGGGACACCGCATCACGGTCGGGCCGAGCGGGCGCCACGTGCGCGTGCGCCACGGCGATCTGCTGCTGGCGGAGAGCGACGACGCGCTGGTGCTGCGGGAGACGGGGTGCCCGGACCGGTACTACCTGCCGCCCGGGGACGTCCGGCTCGATCTGCTGGCACCGTCCGGCACGCACACGTACTGCCCGTTCAAGGGGACCGCGTCCTACTGGTCGCTGCCCGACACGCCGGACCTGGTCTGGGCGTACCCGGAACCGAAGCCGGGCGTGGCGGAGATCCGCGACCGCCTCTGCTTCTACGAGCCGGAGGTGTCGTGAGGGGATGAACCGGGCACCGTAGGGCAGTCTGCACAGCCATGGACACCATGACGCTTTCACGCGACGGGACGCCCCTCGCCCTGGAGCGCACCGGCCGGGGCCCCGCCCTCGTCCTGGTCAGCGGAGCGATGTCGACGGGGGCCACGGCGGCCTCCCTGGCCGCGGCGCTGGCGGAGCGCTTCGAGGTCACGGTGTACGACCGCCGGGGCCGTGGCGCGAGCGGCGACACGCCGCCGTACGCGGTGGAGCGCGAGATCGAGGACCTGGCGGCGGTCGTCGCGGGGGTGGGCGGCGAGGCGTGCCTGTACGGCGTCTCCTCGGGCGGCGCGCTGGTGCTGCGCGCGGCGGCGGCCGGGCTGCCGGTGCGCCGGGCCGCCGTCTACGAGGTGCCGTACGCGCTCGCCGAGGAGGCGCTGCGGGGCCGCGCGGAGTACACGGCGCGGCTGACCGGGGCGCTGGCGGAGGGCCGGCGCGGGGACGCGGTGGAGCTGTTCCTGCGGCTGACCGGCCTCGGCGAGGCGATGATCGAGGGCGCCCGGCAGTCGCCGCTGTGGCCCGGCATGGAGTCCCTCGCCGCGAGCCTCGCCTACGACGACGCGGTGATGGGCGACGGGAGCGTCCCGCGCGCGCTGCTGGCCTCGGTGCGGGTGCCGGTGCTGTCGGTCGCGGGCGACACGAGCCCGGCGTGGCTGCGCGAGGCGGCGCGGGCGGTCGCGGAGTCGGTGCCGGACGGCGCGTACCGCGTGCTGGCGGGCCAGACCCACCAGGCGGAGCCGGACGTGCTGGCACCGGTGCTGGCGGAGTTCTTCACGGCGGGGTGAGGCGGCGCGGGGTGAGGCGGCGCAAGGTGAGGCGACGGGGGGTGAGGCGACGGGGGGTGAAGCGGCGCGGGGTGAGGCGGCGCGGGCCGCCGCGCCTCACCCCGCCGCGGCCGGGCTCAGGACTCTCAGGACACCCCGGCCGTCGCCCGTACCGTCGAGGCGATCGTCGCCGAGCCGACCACGCGCGTGCCGTCGTACAGGACGATCGCCTGGCCCGGGGCGACGCCGCGGACCGGCTCGGCGAAGGTCACCTCCAGGGTGCCGTCGACCAGTTCGGCGCGGACCTCGCTCTCCCCGCCGTGGGCGCGGAGCTGGGCGGTGTAGGTGCCGGGGCCCGAGGGGGCGGTGCCGCACCAGCGGGGCCTGACCGCGCGCAGCCCGCCGACGTCGAGGGAGGCGGCCGGTCCGACCGTCACCGTGTTGGTGACCGGGGAGATGTCGAGGACGTAGCGCGGCTTGCCGTCGGGGGCGGGGGTGCCGATGCGCAGGCCCTTGCGCTGGCCGATGGTGAAGCCGTACGCGCCCTCGTGGGTGCCGACCCGCGCGCCGGACTCGTCGACGATGGCGCCCTCGGCCTTGCCCAGGCGGTCGGCGAGGAAGCCCTGCGTGTCGCCGTCGGCGATGAAGCAGATGTCGTGCGAGTCGGGCTTCTTGGCGACGGCGAGGCCCCGCCGCTCGGCCTCGGCGCGGATCTCGTCCTTGGTGGTGAGCGTGTCGCCGAGCGGGAAGAGCGCGTGGGCGAGCTGCCGGTCGTCGAGCACTCCGAGGACGTAGGACTGGTCCTTGGCGAGGTCGGAGGCGCGGTGCAGTTCGCGGGTGCCGTCGGGGCGGACGAGGACCTTCGCGTAGTGGCCGGTGCAGACGGCGTCGAAGCCGAGGGCGAGGGCCTTGTCGAGCAGCGCGGCGAACTTGATCTTCTCGTTGCAGCGCAGGCACGGGTTGGGGGTGCGGCCGGCCTCGTACTCGGCGACGAAGTCCTCGACGACGTCCTCGCGGAAGCGGTCGGCGAGGTCCCACACGTAGAACGGGATGCCGATGACGTCCGCGGCGCGGCGGGCGTCCCGCGAGTCCTCGATGGTGCAGCAGCCGCGCGCTCCGGTGCGGAAGGACTGCGGGTTGGCGGAGAGCGCGAGGTGGACACCGGTCACGTCGTGTCCGGCCTCGGCGGCACGGGCGGCGGCGACGGCGGAGTCGACCCCGCCCGACATGGCGGCGAGGACGCGCAGGGGACGGGTGCGCTGCGGGATGTCAGTCATAGCCCTTCAAGAGTAAGGGGGGCGCGGGAACCGGGGCGCGCGCGTATCCGTTCACGACGCATGGGGGCCGACAAGAGCGCATCCGGGGACACGGACCGAGGCATGGGACGGCGCGCGCTGCTCGTCGGCGGGACGGCGGCGGTGGTGGGCACGGCCGTGCTCGCGCGCGACCGGCTCGGCCGGCTGTGGTGGCGCGTGCCGGGCATCTCCAAACCCCGGGAGGAGGGCGCCGTCGACTACGGGGGCGCGCACTGGGTGGCCGCCTCGGAGGCCAACTGGCGGCGCGCGGACCGGCCCGACGACTACCGCATCGACATGGTGATCGTCCATGTCACGCAGGGCAGTTTCAAGAGCGCGGTGCGGGCCTTCCAGGACCCCTCGCACCAGGCCGCCGCGCACTACATAGTCGGCCAGGACGGCAGGGTCACGCAGATGATCCGTGAGCTGGACGTGGCCTTCCACGCGGGCAACCGCGCGTACAACGAGCGCAGTGTCGGCATCGAGCACGAGGGGTTCGTGGACCGGCCGCAGGACTTCACCGACGCGATGTACACGGCCTCGGCGCGGCTGACCGCGGGCATCTGCGCGCGATACGGGATACCCGTCGACCGCGAGCACGTGATCGGCCACGTGGAGGTGCCGGGCACCGACCACACCGACCCGGGCCCGCACTGGGACTGGGACCGGTACATGGAGCTGGTCCGGCGGGCGGCCACGAGCGCCCCCTCCACCGGCCCGAGCGGCGGCCCCTCGCCCACCGCCCCCGGCGCCACGCCGAGCGGCACGGGGGTCTAGGGACGTTCTTCCGGATCTTGCCGTCGCCGCTACGTGAGCCCCGCCGCGCGGGCCCGTTCCACGGCCGGGCCGATGGCCTTGGCGACCGCCTCGACGTCGGCCGCGGTCGAGGTGTGGCCCAGCGAGAAGCGCAGGGTGCCGCGGGCCAGCGCCGGATCGGTGCCGGTGGCCAGCAGGACGTGGCTGGGCTGGGCGACGCCCGCCGTGCAGGCGGAGCCGGTGGAGCACTCGATGCCCTGGGCGTCGAGCAGGAGCAGCAGGGAGTCGCCCTCGCAGCCGGGGAAGGTGAAGTGGGCGTTGGCGGGCAGCCGTCCCTCCGGCGCCGGATCGCCGCCGAGGATCGCGTCGGGCACCGCCGTGCGCACCGCCTCGGCCAGCTCGTCACGGAGGGCACCGATCTCGCGGGCGAACCACGCGCGCCGCTCGGTGGCGAGGCGGGCGGCGACCGCGAAGGAGGCGACGGCGGGGACGTCCAGGGTGCCGGAGCGGACGTGGCGCTCCTGGCCGCCGCCGTGCAGGACGGGGACGGGGGCGTGGGCGCGGCCGAGCAGCAGGGCGCCGATGCCGTAGGGGCCGCCGATCTTGTGGCCGGAGACGGTCATGGCGGCGAGCCCGGAGGTGGCGAAGTCGACCGGGACCTGGCCGACCGCCTGGACCGCGTCGGCGTGCAGCGGCACCCCGAACTCGGCGGCCACCTCGGCGAGTTCGCGCACCGGCATGAGGGTGCCGATCTCGTTGTTGGCCCACATGACGGTGGCGAGGGCGACATCGCCGGGGTCACGGGCGATGGCCTCGCGCAGCGCCTCGGGGTGGACCCGGCCGTACGCGTCGACGGGCAGGTACTCGACGGTGGCGCCCTCGTGCTCGCCGAGCCAGTCCACCGCGTCCAGCACGGCGTGGTGCTCGACGGGGCTGGCCAGCACGCGGGTGCGGGCCGGGTCGGCGTCGCGGCGGGACCAGTACAGGCCCTTGACGGCGAGGTTGTCGGCCTCGGTGCCGCCGGAGGTCAGGACGACCTCGCTGGGGCGGGCGCCGAGGGCCTCGGCGAGGGTCTCGCGGGCCTCCTCGACGGTGCGCCGGGCACGGCGGCCGGACGCGTGGAGGGAGGAGGCGTTGCCGGTGACGCCCACCTGCGCGGTGAGTGCCTCGACGGCCTCGGGAAGCATCGGTGTGGTCGCGGCGTGGTCGAGGTAAGCCATGGTGGGCCCGATTCTACGGGGCCCACCGCCATGGCCTCGGGGCGAGGGCGCACTCTCGGCCGTCGGTTCACGCGCTCCACGACAGGGTGGGGTCCGCCACCGTGACGGCGGCGAGCACCAGCAGGCCGGCGGCGCCCGGGTCGGGGCCGACGAGGAACGGCACGGCGCGGGTCCCCCTTTCCGGTGAGCGGCCGTGAACGGCTTCGGTGACACCTGTGCACTGACTGACCAGTCCAACGCGCCGACGACTTTCCCCTTCCGGAGAACGGTTGTTGACTGCATGGCATGAGCCACACGCCCGGTACCCGGCAGGCCCGGAAGCAGCGGACCCGCGAGGCGCTCCTGGAGGCGGCGCTCGCGCTGCTGGAGGAGCAGAGCCTGAGCAGCCTGGGCCTGCGGGAGGTCACCCGGGCGGCGGGCATCGCGCCGACCGCCTTCTACCGGCACTTCCCCTCCACGGCCGACCTCGGCGTGGCCCTGGTGGAGGAGGCGCTGGGCGGTCTGCGTCCGCTGATCCGCTCCACGCTCTCGCCGGCCGCCGACGAGGAGGAGCGGATCTCGCGGGCGGTAGCGCTGGTGGCCCGTCATGTGGCGGCGCATCCGGCGCACGTGCGGTTCGTGGCCCGGGAGCGGCACGGCGGGGTACGGCCGGTGCGGGAGGCGATCCGGGAGCAACTGGCCCGCTTCGCCGGGGAGGTGGGGGCCGAGCTGGCCCGGGACGCGGAGTCGGCGGGGTGGAGCGGGGAGGACCTGGCGATGCTGGCGGGCCTCTACGTGGACCAGATGCTGGCCATCGCCTCCCTCTTCCTGGAGGCCCGGGAGGCGGAGGACGGCCCGGACGCCCCGGACGGCCCGGGGTCACCGGATACCCCGGTCGGCCCGGACACCCCTGACACCCCGGAGCAGGCCGAGGCGGCGGGGTCACCGGACGCCCGGGACACCCGGGACACCCGGGACACCCGCGAGACGGCCGAGACGGCGGGGTCACCGAACACCCCGCCCGGAACGCCGACAGCATCCCCCGCCGGCCGTGAAGAGCGGTACCGGCGGGCCTCCGAGACGGCGGCCCGCCGGATGCGGCTGATCGGCATCGGCCGCCGCCATTGGCTGGACTGAGCGGGCGCCGCCCGGCGCCCCCGGCTCAGCCGAGCCGGACCCGGGCGAGCTGGCGGGACTGGGCCACCAGCCGGTCGGCGCTGTCCCAGACCTCGGCGTCCTCCTCCAGGAAGCCCCCGGCGAGGTTGCGGGTGGTGATGGCGACGCGCAGCGGACCCGGCGCCGGACGGCAGCGGACGTGCACGGTCAGCTCGACCGTCGGCACCCAGCCGGAGAGCCCCAGCTCGAAGGCGGTCGGCGGCAGCGCGTCCACCGCGAGGAGGAGCGAGAGCGGGTCGGCGTCCCGGCCGTCGGCCAGCCCGAACCAGGCCCGCATCTCGCCCTTGCCGGAGGGCTGTCCGAGCGCCCAGCCCAGCGTGGCGGGGTCCAGCTTGAGCAGGAGCCGGTCGGTGATGGCCGAGCCGCCCTCGATGGGGGCGGGTCCGTCGTCGGGGCCCAGGCAGTGTTCCAGGGGCGGCAGCTCCGGCGGCTTGGCGGCGGTGCGGACGTCGTCGGGGAGGCCGGCCAGATCGCCGTAGGAGGCCAGGACGCGGATGCGCTCGACCTCCTCGCCGTCGTCGTCGTACTGGACGAGGGACGCCTGTCCCGTGGAGAGGGTGCGGCCGGTGCGCACGGTCTCGGTGCGCACCACGGCGGGTCCGGGCCGGGACGCGGTGAGGTAGTGCGCGGAGACGGTGAAGGGGTCGGGGTGCGGCAGGGCGTCCGCGAGGGCGCGGCCCAGGACGGCCAGCAGGTAGCCGCCGTTGACGGCGTTGATGATGGTCCAGCCGGCGGAGAGGTCGGTGTCGTAGACGCCGGGGGCCCGTCGGACGACGGCGGTGTCGCGGTCGAACTCGCTGGCGCCGATGGTGGCCCGCACGTCCGGTGCGGAGACTGCTTCTGGCATGGGTGCACCGTACAACAGGAAAATACTAAGCGGTAGCTTTGCTGGTTGGAGGCCGGTCCCGGGGCCCCCGGGCACGGCCCCCGCGGCTCACTCGCCGTCGCCCTCGACCGCCGTCGACCGGCGGTTCCAGGCGCGGGGCGCCCGCCAGTGGTAGCGCAGCGCGAGCAGCCGCAGGGCGAAGGCGGTGATCACGGCGAGGCCGCTGGTCAGCGGGTTCAGCGCCTCGAAGCGGATGCACACGGCGACCATGGCGGCGCCGACGATGGCCGGAACCGCGTACAGGTCGCGGTCCCAGCGCAGCAGCGAGGGCACCTCGTTGGCGAGCACGTCGCGCAGCACGCCGCCGCCGACCGCGGTGGCCAGGCCCAGGCAGGCGGAGGCGGTCAGGCCGAGCCCGTAGTCGTACGCCTTGGTAGTGCCGGCGACGCAGAAGAGGCCGAGGCCGGCCGCGTCGAAGACGTTCACGCCGGTCTGGATGCGCTCCACGTGCGGATGGAGGAAGAAGACCAGCAGGGTGGCGAGGAGCGGGGTGAGGAAGTACCCGAGGTCGGTGAAGGCGGCGGGCGGCACCGCCCCGATGACCAGGTCCCGGAACAGCCCGCCGCCCAGCGCGGTGACCTCGGCGAGGACGGCGATGCCGAAGACGTCGAAGTTCTTGCGGACCGCCAGCAGCGCGCCGGAGATGGCGAAGACGAAGATGCCGATCAGGTCGAGCGTGTGCTGGACGGTGGGGCTGAAGAGTTGCTCGTACACCGGGACATTCTCACTCGACGGCGAACCCCCGGCCGTCTGTGCTACGGCCGGGGGTTCGACGGTGAGAGGTCGCTCACTTCTGCTCGGCAGCGCCGTCCTTCGCGCCGTCGGCGGAGGCGGCGGCGGTGGCCTCGACCTCCGCGGCGACCGCCGCCGAGGTGGCCGCCGACTCGGCCAGCACCGCGTCGGCCACGCCCTCGGCCGCCTCCTTGGCGGCGGAGAGCAGCACCACGTCCTGCGGTGCCTGGTCGGCGAAGTTCTCCGGGTGGTGGCAGGCCACCCGCTGGCCGGGCCGCAGCTCCTTGAGCGGCGGCTCGGTGGTGGTGCAGATCTGCGTCGCCTTCCAGCACCGGGTGTGGAAGCGGCACCCGCTCGGCGGCGAGATCGGCGAGGGCACGTCGCCCTTGAGCAGGATGCGCTCGCTCTTGGCCGACTTGCGCGAGGGGTCCGGGACCGGCACCGCGGAGAGCAGCGCCTTGGTGTACGGGTGCATCGGCGACTTGTAGAGCTGGTCGCGGTCGGCCAGCTCCATGATCTTGCCGAGGTACATCACCGCGATCCGGTCCGAGACGTGCCGCACCACGGACAGGTCGTGCGCGATGATCACGTACGTCAGGCCCAGTTCCGCCTGGAGGTCGTCGAGCAGGTTGACCACCTGGGCCTGGATCGACACGTCCAGCGCGGAGACCGGCTCGTCGGCCACGACCAGCTTCGGGTTGAGCGCGAGCGCGCGGGCGATGCCGATGCGCTGGCGCTGTCCGCCGGAGAACTCGTGCGGGTAGCGGTTGTAGTGCTCGGGGTTGAGCCCGACCACCGACAGCAGCCGCTGCACCTCCTTCTTGACCCCGCCCTCGGGCTCGACGCCCTGGAGCTTGAAGGGGGCGCTGACGATGGTGCCGATGGTGTGGCGCGGGTTCAGCGACGAGTACGGGTCCTGGAAGATCATCTGCACATCGCGGCGCAGCGGGCGCATCTGGCCCACCCCGAGGTGCGTGATGTCCTTGCCCTCGAACTCGACCTTGCCCGCGGTCGGCTCCAGCAGCCGGGTGATCAGCCGGCCCATGGTCGACTTGCCACAGCCCGACTCGCCCACGACGCCGAGGGTCTCGCCGGCCCTGACCTCGAAGTCGATGCCGTCGACCGCGCGCACCGCGCCGACCTGCCGCTGCAACAGCCCCTTCTTGATGGGGAAGTGCTTCTGCAGCCCGGTCACCTTCAGCAGGATCTCGCCGGGGGCGGCGTCCTTGGTCAGGGTGGCGCCGCTCTTGGCGGGGGTGGTCACCGCTTGGTCCTCTGCCTTGTCACTCACAGCTTCGGCGCAATCTCTTCGGTCCAGATACGCTCCCGCTGCTCCTGCGACATGTGGCAGGCGGCCCAGTGGTTGCTGCCGACCTCGGACAGCTCCGGGCGGACCGTGCGGGTGATGTCGTCCTTCGGCACGTCGGCGTACGGGCATCGCGGGTTGAAGGCGCAGCCGGACGGCAGGTTGATCAGGGAGGGCGGGGAGCCCTTGACCGGGATCAGGCGTTCCTGCTGGTCGCGGTCGAGACGCGGCATCGAGCCCAGCAGGCCCCAGGTGTAGGGGTGGCGGGGCTGGTAGAACACCTTCTCGGACGGTCCCCGCTCGACGCAGCGCCCGCCGTACATCACCAGGAGGTCGTCGGCGAGTTCGGCGACGACGCCCAGGTCGTGGGTGATGACGATGACCGCGGAGCCGAACTCCTTCTGAAGGTCGCGGATGAGGTCGAGGATCTGCGCCTGGACGGTCACGTCCAGGGCGGTCGTCGGCTCGTCCGCGATGAGCAGTTCGGGGTTGTTGACCAGCGACATGGCGATCATCGCGCGCTGGCGCATACCGCCGGAGAACTCGTGCGGGTAGTTGTCCACCCGCTTGTCCGGCTGCGGGATGCCGACCCGGTCGAGCATCTCCACGGCCCGGCGCCGGGCGGTCTTCTTGTCCACGGGGTGGTGGATGCGGTACGCCTCCACGATCTGCTGGCCGATCGTGTAGTACGGGTGCAGCGCGGAGAGCGGGTCCTGGAAGATCATCGCCATCTGCCGGCCGCGCAGCTTGCGCACGTGGTCGGGGTCGGCGGAGAGCAGCTCGGTGCCGTCCAGCCAGATCTCACCGGATATCCGGGCCTTGCGCTTGCCGTACTGGCCGGCGGTGTGCAGGCCCATGATGCCGAGCGAGGTCACCGACTTGCCGGAGCCGGACTCGCCGACGATGCCGAGGGTCTTGCCCTTCTCCAGCTTGAAGGTGAGCCCGTCGACGGACTTGACCATTCCGTCGTCGGTCGGGAAGTGCACCTTCAGGTCGCGGACTTCCAGGAAGGCACTCGGCGCGGGCGAGGTGCCGGCGGGTTCCGCCACCGCCGCCCGGCTCTTGCTGAGTTCGGTCATGCGAGCCTCACTCGGGGGTCGATCACGGCGTACAGGACGTCCACCACGAGGTTGGCGATGAGCACCGCGAGGGAAGTGATCAGGACGACGCCCAGGATGAAGGGCAGGTCCTGGTTCTTGATCGCGTCCAGCACCTTCTGGCCGAGGCCGGGGAGGCTGAACGTGGTCTCGGTCAGGATCGCGCCGCCCATGAGGGCGCCGAGGTCCATGCCGAGCATCGTCAGCAGCGGCGTCAGCGTGGAACGCATGGCGTGCTTGCGGATGACGACCTGCTCGCGGAGGCCCTTGGCACGGGCGGTGCGGATGTAGTCCTCGCCGAGGATCTCCATCATCGTGGCCCGGGTGATCCGGGCGTACATCGCCGCGTACAGGAAGGCCAGGGTGATCCAGGGCAGGATCATGCCGCCGAGCCAGCCGGTGAGGCTGTCCTCCAGCGGCACGAACTCGCCGTTGAGCCAGCCCAGTCCGTAGGAGAAGATCGCCAGGCTCAGCAGACCGGTGAAGTAGATGGGGAGGGAGACACCCGCCAGGGCGACGACCATGGCACCCCGGTCCCACAGGCTGCCCCGCTTGAGCGCGGAGAGCACGCCCGCGGCGAGGCCGAAGATCAGCCACAGCACGGCGGCGCCGAGCGCGAGACCCAGGGTCACCGGGAAACGCTCGGTCAGCACCGGCCAGACGGCCTGCTCGGTACGGAAGGAGTAGCCGAAGCAAGGCGCGGCACACTCGGTGACGTCGCCTCCGGCGGCGTACGTGCGGCCGAGGAAGATCCCCTTGAAGAACTCCCAGGCCTGCACGAAGACCGGGTCGCTCAGACCCAGCTTCTGCCGTACGCCCTCGACGGCCGCGGGGTCGGCCTGCTTGCCCACGAAGCTCGTGGCGATGTCGACGCCCGCCCACTTGGGGACGAGGAAGAAGATGCCGAAGACCACCAGAATGATGACCACGAGCATCACTGTGGCGGCGAACAGCCGCCTGATGAGGTAAGCGAGCACAGCTAACGGCCCGCTGCGGACCGCGGGCCGCCGGAGGGGAGTGCCCCCCACGCCTTGTGAGCGGTGGGGGGACTGGTCTTCCGGCGGCCCGCCATCACGCCGCGCCGGCCTTCACCTGCCTTTCGTGCCGTACGGCGGGTGGACCGGTTACTTCGTGGACTTCAGACCGAGGTTGACGAAGTCGTACATACCGCTGTAAGCGTCGGTCGTGTACACGTTCGCCAGACGGCTGCCGCGCCAGTTGAGGAACTTCTCGAAGACGAAGGGCAGGTAGTAACCGCCCTCCATGACCTTGTGGTTGATCTCCGTGGCGATCTTGGCCTTGCCCTCGTCGTCCAGGGTGTTGACGTAGTCGGCGAAGAGACCGTCGATCTTCTTGTCCTTGATCAGCGCGAAGTTGTTGTTGGCGCTGTCGAGGATGTAGTCGCTGTGCCACAGCGGCAGACCGTAGCCCTGGACGGACGGGAAGTCCGGGCCCCAGCCCATGATGATGATGCCGTAGCCCTTCTTCTCCACGTTGGAGGGGCTGCCGATGACGCTGGCGTACTGCGCGCCGTCGTACTGCGAGATCTCGACGTCGATGCCGACCTTCTTCAGCGACGCCTGCATCGACTCGGCGGTGGCGACCTCGACCGGCTTGTTGTTGCGGACCGCGATCGTGGTCTTGAAGCCGTTCGGCTTGCCGCAGGCCTTCAGCTCTTCCTTGGCCTTCTCGACGTTGCCGTTCTTGTTGGCACCGGCGATGTCGTACGGGTCGTACTTCTGGCCCTCGGAGCCCGGGACGGCCGGCGGCAGCATGTTGGTGCCGATGTCGCCACCGGCGACCGGGCCGCCGCGCGCGGTCTGCAGCGAGACGTGGTCGGCGCCGTAGATCACGGCCTTGCGGCAGTGGATGTTGTCGAACGGCTTGACGTTCTGCGGGAAGGACGCGTACCGGATGTAACCCGAGATCGGGTTGTCCAGGTTGCCCTTGTGCTCCTGCAGCGCGGTGGTGCGGCCCTGCGGGGACATGCCCGTCTGGGCCAGGTCCATGTCGTAGTCGCCGGCGATCAGGCGGGCGTCCAGGTCGTTGGCGTTGGAGAAGAACTTGATCGTGATCTTGTCCGGGTACGCCTTGCGGACCGGGTCGGAGTCCTGCTTCCACTCCGTGTTCCGGACCAGGACGAGGTCCTTGCCGGGGCTGTAGGACTCGAACTTGTACGGGCCCGAGGAGAACGGACGCAGGCCGTACTTGGACTTGGTGTCCTTGTCCTGGCGGACCGGAGACGCCGAGGTGAGCGCCAGCATCGACTCGAAGTCCGAGTTGGCCTGCGGCAGCTTGAAGACGATGGTCTTGTCGTCCGGGGTCTCGATGACCTTCAGGCCGAGCTTGTCCTTGTCCTTGTCCTTGTACGGACCCTGGTACTCGCCCTTGGGGTCGAGCACCTCCTTCAGGTACGTCGGACCGCCCGACAGCACGTCCTGGGCCCAGACCCGCTCGATGCCGTACTTGACGTCCTTGGAGGTGATCGGCTTGCCGTCCTCCCAGGTGACGTCGTCACGCAGGGTGTACGTGTAGGTCTTGCCGTCGTCGGAGACCTCGGCGAGGCCGGTGGCGAGGTCCGGGGTGACCTCGGCGCCCGTCGCACCCGGCTCGACCTTGTTGGTGACGAGCTGGCGGCTGTAGTAGCGCGAGAAGTTCCACATGAAGCCGTAGTAACCGCGCGTGGTGTCCCACGAGTCGGCGTCCTGCGAGCTGGCGAACTTCAGCGTGCCGCCCTTCTTGGCCTCGGAGGCCTGGGCGACCTTGTTGTTGGCCGCGTCGAAGCCGGCCGCCGCGCTGCTCTTCGAGCCACCGCCGCTGCTGTCGTCTCCGCCGCCGCCGCACGCCGCCGTGGTCAGCAGCGCGGCGACCACTGCGGCAGCGGCTGCTGCCTGCTTGCGCCGCCCTGAGGTGCGTTGGGTAGTCACGATCTCGGTTCCTCCGGATTAGATGAGAGATCCCGTGCAGGTGCCACGGGTCGCATGCCGGTACGGCAGGTCAGCGGGAGCCCTTCGGGTCCAGCGCGTCGCGTACGCCGTCACCGAAGAGATTGAAGGCAAGAACGGTGATGAAGATCGCCACACCCGGGATCACCATGTACATGGGGTCCGACTTGTAGTAGTCGATCGCGCTCGACAGCATCTGCCCCCAGGACGACGTGGGCGGCTTGACGCCCACGCCGAGGAAGCTCAGTGCGGCCTCGGTGAGGATGTTGGTGGGGATCATCATCGTCGTGTAGACGATGATCGGCGCCACCAGGTTGGGCAGCAGCTCCTTGAAGAGGATGTAGAACCGCCCGGCGCCCAGCGAGCGGGCCGCCTCGACGTACTCCCGCTCACGCATGGAGAGCGTCTGGCCGCGCACGACGCGGCCGATGTAGGGCCAGCCGAAGAAGCCGATGACCAGGATCATCATGAGCAGGCGGACGCCCGTGCCGCTCAGTCCCAGCATGCTGTCCGGCATGACGGAGACCAGGGCGATGATGAAGAGGAGCTGCGGGAAGGCCAGCAGGCCGTCCATGACGCGGCTGACGACGGCGTCGACCCAGCCGCCGAAGAAGCCCGCGAGCACGCCCAGGATGGTGCCGAGGACGACCGCCACCAGCGCGGACAGGAAGCCGACGAGCAGCGAGATCCGGGCGCCGTGGACGATGCGGGCGAAGATGTCGCGGCCGTTGACCGGCTCGACACCGAGCCAGTGGTCGCCGCCGATGCCGCCCAGCGCCCCCTTGGGGGTGCCGAAGAGCGGGTCGATCATGCTCTCGTTGTAGACGTCGGGGTCCTGCCCGTACAGGGACGTGATCAGCGGCGCGAGCACCGCGACCACGATCAGGAAGAGCACCACGATGCCGCCGGTGAGGGCGAGCTTGTCCCGTTTCAGGCGCTCCCAGGCGATCCGGCCCAGGGAACGCCCCTGCACCGCCTTGGTCTCGGCGCCGGCAACGGCCGCTTCCTCGGCAGCACTCGGGGCCGCTTCCGCGGTCGGCTCGTGCAATGGTGCCGTCATCTGGCAGGGACCCCTCTCAACCGGCGGTAGCCGGCCCGCACTTGCCGCTGTGGCGGCGTGATCAGTCCGTCGTACACAGGGGCGAACACCCCTGCTGCGGGAGTCTTCAACGCTTCGCCGATCTGTTGCCAGCCTTGACGGTGAATGGATGCGCAAACGTGATGCTGTTTGAGGTGTTCCGTTATCCGGACAGTGGGTAACGGGGGCCGGACGTATCCAAACCGAACATTGGGGGCATAGCAGGGCGTTGCACCCCCCTCTACGCGCGAAGATTCCCCTCCTCGCGGCTTCGGGGACTCCGTGGCCGACGCGAGGGACTCTACGAGATCAGAACCGGCCCCCGGCCGGGGGGTAGCCGTAACCGCCGGCGGGCGCCTGCGCGGGGGCGGCGGCGTGGGCCTCGCGGTCGTAGAACGGGCGGGCGTTGGCGCGCAGCCACATGGCGACCGGGTCGTGGGCGTCGGTCATGGCGACGGTCGAGACCGGCAGCCCCTCGGGCACCGCGCCGACCGACTGCTGCATCATCGCGCGCACCGCGTCGACGGCCGCCGGGGAGGTGTCGTAGACGTCCAGGCCGATGGCGAGGTAGGGCGCCCCGAGGGCCGGCTGCACCCAGGCGCGGCGCAGGGCGCGGACCGCGGGGGTGCGGTGGGCGTTCTGCGCGAGCAGGGCGTAGAACTGGGGGACCTCGATGGCCGGCTCGGACAGCCTGAGCGGGCCGGCGGGCTGGCGGTCCAGGCCGGAGGCGATGCGGCGCAGGTCGAGCCAGGGGATGCCGAGGCCGCCGCCGGGGGCGTGCGGGTTGAGCCAGAGGCCGTAGTGGTCGGGGTAGAGGGCGCGGGCGGCCTCCAGGGCGTCGACCACCTCGTACGACCGGTTCCAGCCACTGGCGGACAGCTCCTGGGCGGAGGTCACACAGGGCGCGTACCCGAAGCCGTCGACCTCCATGTTCCCGTACTGGGCGTCCGGGGAGCCGGCCTGGCCGTGCCACAGGAACATCCAGACCTGGCCGGAGGTGGGGATGGCGAGGGCGCGCAGAAGTGCCTCGTAGGCGTCGTAGCGCCCCGGGGTCACCTGGCGCAGCATGTGCTCGACCTGCCCGGTCGCGGTGCCGCTGGCGCTCACCTGTATCGCCCCTTCGAGAAGTCGCCCCGGATATGAAACCAGCTTAGGCGGCCACCCGGACAGCGGTGGCCCCGGTGCGCGGGGCCCCTCGCCGGGCGGGCTCCGCGCAGCGGCTTCAGGCGTCCCGGGTGTAGAAGGGCCGGACGTTCTCGCGCAGCCAGTCGCAGACCGGGTCCTGGGCCGCCTCCAGCAGGACGAGGTTGACCGGCCAGGGGGACGGGGCGGCGGCGAGGGCGCGGCCGAGGGCGTCCAGCGGGCGGGCGCGGGCGTCGCCCTCCCAGTGGGCCAGTTCGACGCCGACGAACATGACGGGGTCGGCGGTCTCGATGGCGGCCAGGCAGCGGCGGGCGGTGCGGACGGTGCCGTCGGCGGCGAACTCGGCCGAGGCGGCGGCGAGGAAGTCCACCGGGTCGTGCTGCCAGTCGGGTTCGTAGAGGCGGACCCGGCCGCCGCCCGCCTCGCCGGCCAGGGGGGAGCCGGCGGCGCGGCACAGCTCGGCCACGGCGGCCGGCGGGAGCGGGGCGCCGACGACACCGTCCGGGTTGAGGGCGATGCCGATCTGCGGGGGCAGTCCCCGGGCGAACTCCACGGCGGGCGCGACGGTGTACGCCATGTGCGCGCCGACGACCCGGCGGAACTGCTCCTCGGAGCTGAAGACCGGCACGTACGCCTGCCCGTCGAGTTCCACGGCGGGCAGGTCGAGGGGGCCGGTGCCGGGGCCGCCGCCGTTGGGCAGCGGGACCCATACGAGGCTGCGGCCGAGGACCTCGACGATGCGCGCGCCGGCGCCGGGGACGCCGAGGGAGGCGGACAGCGCCTCCTCCAGTTCGTTGCCGGGCCACCCGCCGTGGGGGTGGGGGTGTGCCTGCGCCGGGAAGTGAGCGGAGTGGTCCGCCGGGATGTCCATCTGTGCCTACCGCCTGCCTGGTACCGCTGCCTGGCTGGAAAGGCTAACCCGTTCGGGCCCCGGACCACACGGTCCGTCAGCGAACGAACGCGATCCGCTGTAAGGCGCGGGCGGCGGCGCGGTCGAGGAGGACGGCCGAGCCGCAGCCGGCCGGCGGCTTCCCGGCGGCCACCGCGGCCAGCAGCCGGCCGGTGGCGGCGCGGTGGCGCGCGAAGGCGTACCGGCTGACGCCCCGTCCGCGCCGGCGCTGGCCGGCCAGGGCCTCGCCGGTGGGGACGTCGAGGAGGATCAGGTGCAGGGCGGCGCCGCGGCGCCGGGCCTCGCGGGCGAGCCAGCGGCGCACCCAGGTCTGGGTGCCGCAGTCGTGCACGACCACTCCCTCGCCGCCGGCGAGCGCGCGGCGCAGCCCGGCGTAGTGGGAGAGGCGGACGAGGGGGCGGTAGAGGGCGTACGGCAGGAGGCGGGGCACGCGGCGCTCCCAGCGGTCGCGGGTGTCCTGGGAGTCGACGCGCGCGCCGGGCACGGTGCGGCGCATGAGGGTGGACTTGCCGCCGCCGGGCAGTCCGGTGACGACCACCAGGTCACGGCGGGCGAAGAGCAGGGCGGCCGGGCCGCGGCCGGGCCGGCCGCGCAGGTCGTGGACGACGGGCGCGGACACGGGCAGGGGAGCGCGCCGGGCGCGGGAACGGGCGGCCGGGGCCGCGGTCTGCGGGGGCACCGCGAGGCCGGGGGCCGCCGCGTACGCCGTGGTCCTGTCCACCGTGTTCGTCCTCCCCTGGGGGCGTCGGCGAGGTCCTCCCCACCGAGTGTAAAGAGAAGGTAATGCCGCGGTCTCGTGATTTCGTGCGCTCAGTGCCACAAGCCGGTTACAGATCACGGTCTGCCGCGAGCGGGCCGGGCATGCGATGATGGCGGCGCCAACTGCATACCGGCCGTTTGAATCCGCGCGGGAGAGTCCCCGGCCGCGCCGGGGCGCCGAAGGAGCAAGTCCCTCCCTTGAATCTCTCAGGCACCGTTACCGCGCGGGCGAGGCACATCTGAAAAGCGGGCCGCCCGGCGTCCGGGCGCCCCACCCAAGGTGCAAGCTCCGCACCGCCGCCGCGCGGTGCTCAGGGCGAACCTCTCAGGTTCCGATGACAGATGGGGAGGATGTGCCCCGTCCTGCCCCGGTGTCCGGCCCCGTGCCGTGCCCGTGGACCCTCGCCCTGGGAGACGACCGACCGATGAGCAGTACCGAACCGCGCCGCACCGCGCTCGATGCCGAGCACCGCGCGCTGGGTGCGACGATGACCGACTTCGCCGGCTGGGACATGCCGCTGCGCTACGCCTCCGAGCGGGACGAGCACCTGGCCGTGCGCACCCGCGCGGGCCTCTTCGACCTCTCCCACATGGGCGAGATCACGGTCACCGGCCCCGACGCGGTGCGCCTCCTCGACCACGCCGTGGTGGGCAACGTCTCCACGGTCAAGGAGGGCCGCGCCCGCTACACCATGATCTGCCGTGCCGACGGCGGCATCCTGGACGACCTGATCGTCTACCGGCTCGGCGAGCGGGAGTACCTGGTCGTCGCCAACGCCTCCAACGCCCAGGCGGTGCTGGACGCGCTGGTGGAGCGCTCGGCCGGCTTCGACGCCGAGGTCCGCGACGACCGGGACGCCTACGCGCTGCTCGCCGTGCAGGGCCCGGCGGCGGCCGGCATCCTCGCCCCGCTCACCGACGCCGACCTGGACGGGCTGCGCTACTACGCCGGTCTGACCGGGACGGTGGCCGGGGCGCCGGCGCTGATCGCGCGCACCGGGTACACCGGCGAGGACGGCTTCGAGTTGTTCGTGCGGCCGGAGCACGCGGTGGAGCTGTGGCGGGCGCTGCTCGCGGCGGGCGCGGACGCCGGGCTGGTCCCGTGCGGGCTGTCCTGCCGGGACACGCTCCGCCTGGAGGCGGGCATGCCGCTCTACGGCAACGAGCTGTCGGCGGAGCTGACGCCCTTCGACGCCGGCTTCGGCCGGGTGGTGAAGTTCGAGAAGGAGGGCGACTTCGTGGGCCGCGAGGCGCTGGCCGAGGCCGCGTCCCGGGCCGAGAGCACGCCGCCGCGGGTCCTGGTCGGCCTGGTCGCCGAGGGCCGCCGTGTCCCGCGCGCCGGGTACGCGGTGGTCAGCGGCGGCGAGGTGGTCGGCGAGGTCACCTCCGGGGCGCCCTCCCCGACGCTGGGCAAGCCGATCGCCATGGCCTACGTGGACCCGGCGTTCGCGGCGCCGGGCACGCCCGGGGTCGGCGTCGACATCCGGGGCTCCCACGAGCCGTACGAGGTCGTCGCGCTGCCGTTCTACACGCGCGCGAAGTAGCGCCGCCCTCCCCGCCCGCGCGCACAGCGGCGCGGTCCCCGCGCCCCGTCCCGCCGCCCGCCGGCGGTGCGGCGGCGCTCCCCTTCGTCAGCACTCCCCCGCATACAGGAGAATCCAGGCCATGAGCAACCCCCAGAACCTGCGTTACAGCAAGGAGCACGAGTGGCTGTCGGCCGCCGAGGACGGCGTGTCGGTGATCGGCATCACCGAGCACGCGGCCAACGCGCTCGGCGACGTCGTCTTCGTGCAGCTTCCGGAGACCGGTTCCACCGTGACGGCGGGCGAGACCTGCGGTGAGCTGGAGTCGACCAAGTCCGTCTCCGACCTCTACTCCCCCGTCACCGGCGAGGTCACCGAGGTCAACGAGGACGTCGTCAGCGACCCGTCGCTGGTCAACTCCGCCCCCTTCGAGGGCGGCTGGCTCTTCAAGGTGCGGGTCACCGGCGAGCCGGACGACCTGCTCTCCGCCGACGAGTACGCCCAGTTCACCGCCGGCTGAGGAGGCACCGACCGCATGCTGAACACGCCCCTGCACCAGCTCGACCCGGACGTCGCCGCCGCGCTCGACGCCGAGCTGCACCGCCAGCAGTCCACCCTCGAGATGATCGCGTCGGAGAACTTCGCCCCGGTCGCGGTCATGGAGGCCCAGGGCTCCGTCCTGACCAACAAGTACGCCGAGGGCTACCCCGGCCGCCGCTACTACGGCGGCTGCGAGCACGTCGACGTGGTCGAGCAGATCGCCATCGACCGGGTCAAGGCGCTCTTCGGCGCCGAGCACGCCAACGTGCAGCCGCACTCGGGCGCCCAGGCCAACGCCGCCGCGATGTTCGCGCTGCTCAAGCCCGGCGACACGATCATGGGTCTCAACCTCGCCCACGGCGGGCACCTGACCCACGGCATGAAGATCAACTTCTCCGGCAAGCTGTACGACGTGGTCGCCTACCACGTGGGCGACGACGGCCGGGTCGACATGGCCGAGGTGGAGCGGCTGGCCCGGGAGAGCCGGCCCAAGCTGATCGTGGCGGGCTGGTCGGCCTACCCCCGGCAGCTCGACTTCGCCGCGTTCCGCAAGGTCGCCGACGAGGTCGGCGCCTATCTCATGGTCGACATGGCGCACTTCGCCGGTCTCGTCGCGGCGGGGCTGCACCCGAACCCGGTGCCGCACGCGCACGTGGTGACGACCACCACGCACAAGACCCTCGGCGGTCCGCGCGGCGGGGTGATCCTCTCCACGGCCGACCTCGCCAAGAAGATCAACTCGGCGGTCTTCCCCGGTCAGCAGGGCGGTCCGCTGGAGCACGTGGTCGCCGCGAAGGCCGTCGCCTTCAAGGTCGCCGCCTCCGAGGAGTTCAAGGAGCGCCAGCGCCGTACGCTGGAGGGCGCCCGTGCCCTGGCCGAGCGCCTGGTCCGGGACGACGCGAAGGCGGCGGGCGTCTCGGTGCTCTCCGGCGGCACGGACGTGCACCTGGTCCTGGTCGACCTGCGCGACTCCGAGCTGGACGGACAGCAGGCCGAGGACCGCCTGCACGAGATCGGCATCACGGTGAACCGCAACGCCGTGCCGAACGACCCGCGCCCGCCGATGGTGACCTCCGGTCTGCGCATCGGCACCCCGGCGCTGGCCACCCGCGGCTTCACGGCGGAGGACTTCGCCGAGGTCGCCGACGTGATCGCCGAGGCGCTGAAGCCGTCGTACGACGCCGAGGCGCTGCGGACCCGGGTGAAGGCCCTGGCCGACAAGCACCCCCTGTACCCGGGTCTGACCAAGTGACCCCCGGTACCCGGGTCTGACCAAGTGACCCGCGGTACCCCGACGGCACCGTGCCCGCCACGAACGGGCACGGTGCCTCACCCTCTGCACCACCCCCGTTCTGAGGAGTCTCCGTGGCCATCTCGGTCTTCGACCTGTTCTCGATCGGCATCGGCCCGTCGAGTTCCCACACGGTCGGCCCGATGCGGGCGGCCCGCATGTTCGCCCGGCGCCTCGGCCACGACGGGCTGCTGGAGCGGACCGCCTCGGTCCGGGCCGAGCTGTACGGCTCGCTCGGCGCGACCGGCCACGGCCACGGCACGCCGAAGGCGGTGCTGCTCGGCCTGGAGGGCGACTCGCCGCGCACGGTGGACGTGGAGAAGGCGGACGAGCGGGTCGGGGAGATCCGCTCCTCGGGGCGGCTGCGGCTGCTCGGCGAGCACGAGATCGCCTTCTCCTTCGACGAGGACATGGTCCTGCACCGCCGCGAGGCGCTCCCCTACCACGCCAACGGGATGACCCTGGCGGCCCGTGACGCGGCGGGCGCGGAGCTGCTGACGAAGACGTACTACTCGGTGGGCGGCGGTTTCGTCGTCGACGAGGAGGCGGTGGGCGCGGACCGCATCAAGCTCGACGACACGGTGCTGAAGTACCCGTTCCGCACCGGTGACGAGCTGCTGCGGCTGACCCGGGAGACCGGTCTGTCGATCTCCGCGCTGATGCTGGAGAACGAGCGGGCCTGGCGCGGGGAGGACGAGGTCCGCACGGGTCTGCTGGAGATCTGGCAGGTGATGCGGGCCTGCGTCGACCGCGGCATGTCCCGCGAGGGCATCCTGCCGGGCGGGCTCAAGGTCCGGCGCCGGGCCGCCACCACCGCGCGCAAGCTGCGCTCGGAGGGCGACGCGAAGGCCCTGGCGATGGAGTGGATCACCCTCTACGCGATGGCCGTCAACGAGGAGAACGCGGCCGGCGGCCGGGTCGTGACGGCCCCGACCAACGGCGCGGCCGGCATCATCCCGGCGGTCCTGCACTACTACGTGAACTTCGTGCCCGGCGCCGACGAGGAGGGCGTGGTCCGCTTCCTGCTCGCCGCGGGCGCGATCGGCATGCTCTTCAAGGAGAACGCCTCGATCTCCGGCGCCGAGGTCGGCTGCCAGGGCGAGGTCGGCTCGGCCTGCTCGATGGCGGCGGGCGCGCTGGCCGAGGTGATGGGCGGATCGCCGGAGCAGGTGGAGAACGCGGCCGAGATCGGTATGGAGCACAACCTCGGCCTGACCTGCGACCCGGTCGGCGGCCTGGTCCAGATCCCGTGCATCGAGCGCAACGGCATGGCGGCGGTCAAGGCCGTCACCGCGGCACGGATGGCCCTGCGCGGCGACGGCTCGCACAAGGTCTCCCTGGACAAGGTCATCAAAACGATGAAGGAGACCGGCGCGGACATGTCGGTCAAGTACAAGGAGACGGCACGGGGCGGGCTGGCGGTGAACATCATCGAGTGCTAGCCGGATAGGCCCTGACCGGCGTCTTCGTGCCTTTCGGCGCTGTCAGGGCCTTGCCTGCTCACGCGACGGAAAGTCCCTGGGATGTCCCTGCTCAAAAGCGTCTGCGGGCGATCCGGGGGTTGGGGAACATCCGTGTCAGATCGTGCGCCAGGCCGATGTCGGCCCTGGTGGGCGGACCGCGCATGAAGCGGCCCACTGCTGTGGGGCACCGCGGCGGTCAACACCTGGAATGCCCGCCGGGCGGCGGTGCTGTCGTGGCTGGCTGGTGCGACCCTGGTCGCCACCGGGGCCGGTTGATCGGTGTCGCCCTTCCGCCCGTCGCTCGCGTCGAGCGCCGACGTGCTCGGCCCGTCTTCGGCTTCCCGGACCGGTCGTCGCGGGAGACCAGCTCATCGACCGGCGGCGAGGGTCGTGAGGAGCTGGGCAGGCGCGTCCATGAAGTCGTAGTGGCCGCCCTCGACGACGCGGATCTCGACCGAGTCGGCGTAGCGGCGCCAGCCCTGGAGGTCCGCCAGGCTCACATCGGTGTCCTCGCTCCAGTGCAGGACGGTGATCGGGCAGTCGATACGGGCGGGTTCGGTGCGCCGGTAGGCGCCGGCGGCGGCGTGGTCGCGGAGCAGTACGAACATGCCCATGTCGATCATGTCGGGGCGGGGATCGATGTCCCGGCTGAGCAGGAACGTGACGAGTTCGGCGCGCAGTTCGTCCTCGCCCAGGGTAAGCATCCGGTCTCGGGCGGCCTCGTGCGGGGCGGGTTGGCCGGACACGAAGAGGCGTTGGGGGATGGGCAGGCCGGCGGCGGCCAGCCTCAGCACGCTCTCGTAGGCGGGCAGGGCGCCCGCGCAGTGCCCGAAGAACGCGAACGGCGTGTCCAGGAGCGGGGTGAGTGCCTCGACGATCTGCTCGGCGAGGTTCTCGTAACTGGCGTAGTGGGGGTGGGCGAGGCGGTTCTCGCGGCCGGGGAACTGCACCGGGCAGATCTCGGCGTCGCCTGCCGTGGCGGGCCAGGCGCCGAACGCGGAGGCGCCGGAGCCGGAGAAGGGGAAGCAGAACAGGCGGGCGGACGCACCGGCGGCGGGCGGCCGGACGAACCACGGCGAGGCGAGGGCGGGTCCGGACGTCATGGGGTGTGCCGTTTCTGGGCGGTGATGGGCAGGTGGGTCATGCCGGCGATGAAGTAGGAGCGCAGGTGGTCCGGTTCGCCGGCCAGGTCGAGGGAGTCGCACCGGTGAAGGAGTTCCTCGAAGAAGACGCGCAGGGTCAGCCGGGCCAGCGGGGCGCCGATGCAGAAGTGCGGGCCGAATCCGAAGGCGATCTGCCGCTTGGCGTTGGGGCGGGTGATGTCGAAGGTGTGCGGGGCGGCGAACAGGGCGGCGTCCCGGTTGGCCGAGCCGATCCACGCGACGACCGCCGCACCGGCCGGGACGACGCCGCCCGCGACGGGGACGTCCGTCACGGCGTAGCGCATGAAGTTGCAGGCGGCCGAGGTCCAGCGCAGCCCTTCCTCGACCAGGTTGGGGATCAGGTCCGGGTCGGCCTGGGCCTTGCCGTATTGTTCGGGCCGCTCGATGAGGGCCTGCACAGTGCCGGAGACGGTGTGCGGGGTCGTCACGTTGGCGCCCAGCAGGAGGCTGTAGCCGTCGAGGGCGATCTCCTGGTCGCTCAGCGGTGCCCCGCCGGGGCGCACGCTCATCAGGTGATGGAGCAGGCTGTCGTCCTCGGCTCCGGAGTGGCGGCGGTCCTTGACCCACTCGGTGACGTATCCGACGAGTTCGTGGTGGGAGATCGCCAGGGTGGCGGCTTCGCTGCCGAGCTGGAAGTGCGGGTCGGAGGGGGCCGCCACCATGGCGGTGAGCCGGACGAGTTCCTCCCAGTCCTTCTCGGGGATGCCCAGCAGCGGGCCGGTGACGATCGCCGGGAGGAGCAGGGCCTTCTCGGCCAGGTCAAACACCTCGCCGTCCAGGGCCGGCTCCAGGAAGCGGGTCACCGACCGGCGGATGGAATCCTCCCAGGACCCGACCGCGCGGGCGGTGAGCCTGGAACCCAGCGGCCTGCGGACCTCGGTGTGCCGGGGCGGGTCGGTGGAGGTGAGCAGCACACCGGCGGCGACGTCGTCCTGGCCGAGGTGGGTGGGCACGGTGCCGCGTTCGGAGGTGAACTCGCGGTGGTCGCCCAGGACGCGGCACACGTCCTCGTAGCGGGTGACCGACCAGAACTCGCGTCCGTCGGGCAGGACCTGGTGGTGCAAGGGCGCCTCGGCGCGCATCACGTCCCAGACGGGGTGCGGGTCGCCCGTGCCGTAGAGGTCGAGGTCGAAGAGGTCGACGGTGTCGAGGTCGATGTCGCGCGCGGGGCCCGGCGTCAGTCTCATGTGCCGGACCTTTCCCGCTCGATCAGCCCGGCGACGCGAGCCGGGGTCTGTGCCAGGTAGAAGTCGCGGACGGAGAGCCGGACGCCGTGATCGCGTGCCACCCGTTCGATGATCTCGATGCCGGTCAGAGAGTTGCCGCCGAGGGCGAAGAAGTCGTCTTCTGCCCCGACCTCGGGGCGGTTGAGGAGTTCCGCCCACAGCGCGGCGATCTCGTCCACCAGCGGCACCGGGCCGCCCGATGGCGCGTCATCGCGTCGTGCGGTCTCGTCCTGTCCACCTCGCGGGTGGATCACCTGCGGCGCCGATTCCATGGTCAGTGCTTCCTTTCTCCGCCGAACGGGGGCTCCGGCTCGGTTCCGTGCAGACAGAGGCGATGGGGAGTCATTTCTGGTGTGACAGCCGGGGATTGGTCCGCGTCCGGGCCCCACGGCACAGAACGAGGTACGCCCTCGGCGGGTACTCGCGCGTCGTTCGGCATCCGTCGGCAGCCCCGTCACCGGGCCGTGCCCGCCCGAGGCAGGACGCCTGCGACGCCCGCACGGACCCGCCGGCCCGCGCGGGACCGCCGTAGCCGCCGGCCGGAACCGCGCGGGCTGTGCGGGAGGCCGACCCCGCGACGACGACGCGGCACCCCGGGGGGTGAACGAAACGGCCACGGGACCACAAAGATCACCATACGGACGGTCAGGGTGGTCCGGGGCCCTGCCGCCGCGGGGGCCGGCGGCGCGGGGCCGGAGGCGTACCCCCCGCGTCCGACAGCCCTGACGCGTACGTGTCAACCCCGGCTCACCGAGGGCTCCTGGAACATCTCCCGGAGTTTCGCCCGGTCGATCTTCCCGTTCCGCGTCGACGGGAGCTCCTCCAGTTCGACAAAGTGCCGGGGGACCATGAACCGGGGCAGACCGGAGGCACACGAACGGATCAGGTCGTCCCGACAGACCTCCGCGCCGGACGCGCGCGTGTAGTACGCCGCCAGTTGCGTGGACGCGGCGACCTTGACCCCGACGACCGCGGCCCGGCGGACACCGGCGACCTGGGCGATCACGGACTCCACCTCCCCCGGCTCCACCCGGTAGCCGTTCACCTTGAGCTGGTCGTCGAGCCGGGAGACGAAGTGGAAGTCGGCGCCGTCGAATGTGACCAGGTCTCCGCTGAAATAGCAGCGCCGCTTGCGGCCGTCCCGGTCTTCGACCTCCCTGAACTTCTTCGCGGTGAGCACGTCGTCACCGGCGTACCCGACCCCGACGCAGTTCCCGGCGATGACCAGCTCCCGGGTCTCACCGACCGTGAACGGGCGCAGCCGTCCGTCCACCAGGCACAGCAGCTCCGCGTCGACGACGGCGGTGCCGATGGGCGGCCGGTCGGGCCACTCGGCGACGTCGCCCGTCAGGCGGTACTGAGTGACCACATGCGTCTCGCTCGGCCCGTACTGGTTCACCAGCGTCAGGCCGCCGTCGGCACAGAACTTCCGCACCTCCTCGTTGATCACCAGTTGTTCACCGGCCACCGAGATCTCCCGCAGACTCGGGGTTCTCACGCCGGCGACACACGCGGCGGCGGCCAGTCCGTGCAGTCCGATCACCGGCTGGAAGAGCCGGGCGACATCGTGCTCGCGAATGATGTCGACCAACGTGAAGGGGTCCAGCCTGTCCTGATCGTTCACCACGATCAGGCTGGCACCGGCCAGCCAGGTCGCCACCGTGTCCTCGTACACCATGTCGAACCCGATGGACGACATGTGCAGGGTGTTCGGCGGCCGGTCATGGCTCCACCGCCGGACATGCCAGTTGCCCAGGTCCGCGAGAACGACCGGCGGCACCGCGACAGCCTTGGGTTCGCCTGTCGACCCGGAGGTAGGAATGACGTAGCAGAGCGGTCCGGTCGCGACCTCGTCCCGTCGCGTTCCCCGAATCGATCGGAAGGTGTGCTCCACGACACCCGCCCCGACCGGTGCGCATTCCTCGGCCCGAAGGACCATGGCGCAGCCGGCGCCGCTCACCAGCTTGCCGGTCCAGGCGGGTGGCATGGCCGGGTCGATGGACAGGACGCCGGCTCCGACGCGCCACACACCCAGCACCGCCGCGCAACGGGACCACGAACGAGTCGCATGCACGTCGACGACGTCCCCGGGTCCGATGCCGTGTGCGGCGAGGCCGCCGGCGATCTCGGCCGACACCTCGTCGAGTTCGGCGTAGGTATGGGCAACGCCGTCGTCGATGACCGCGACCGCGTCCCGGTGCCGGGCGATGGAGTCGATCAGCATCCGGATCAGTGAGGCATCGAGGTCGCTCATGCGATCAGACCTCCGTCGACGAGTTCCAGCGGCCGGTAGTCACGCGACGCGACGAACTCCGGGCGCGGGCAGGGCACTTCGCGCAACTCGTTGTCGACACTGTTGTAGCTGACGAATGCCATGGTCCGGTCCGTCGGCGCCATGTTCGCACCGGAGCCGTGCACGATGCAGGGGTGGAAGAACAGCAGGCTTCCGGCACGTCCGACAACGGACCGGATCTCCGACTCCGCGGTCACCTCGGCCATCTGTTCGGCGTCCAGCGCGAACTTCAGCTTCGCCGAGAGGTCGGCCTCCCACTGCGACGTGCCTTCGGGCTCGGGACTCCACGGGGCCATCGCCCCGTTTCGATGCGAACCGGGAACGACCAGCAGCGGGCCGTTGTGCTCGGTCGCGTCATCCAGCAACAGCGCGACGTTGACCGCCCGCGGCTCCGGCATACCGTCCTTGGGCCCCCAGACGCTGTAGTCCTGGTGCCATTGCCACACTTCTCCGCGAAGCGCCTTCTTGGCGTTGACCTTGCACTGGAACACATGCACCTTGCTGCTCAGCAACTGCTCCGCCGCGGTCAGCAGCTCGGGCAGCCGCACCAGCCTGGAGAACAGCGCGCCCGTGGTGTGGCAGCCGTGGATGCCCCGCACCGTGGTCCCGTCCTCCTCGAAAATCCGCCCGAGGTGTTCGGTCCCGTAGAGATCGGTCACCTCACGTCGCAGAGCGGCGATGTCGCCGGCGTCGAAGACGTCTTCGAGGAGCAGGAATCCCTCGGACCGGTATTCCGCTATCTGGCTTTCGGTGAGCATAATGCGATGACCTTTCTCCTTGATTCTCCGGGATGATGCAAATCGTTTACGCAGACCTGTTCGGAAAAAGGATTCCTGTCCGGGCAGAGACTTCTCGGCCGTCGTCTGCGGCAGAATTACGGGGCCGGGGCGGCCCGGGAGTCGATGTAGGCGGCGATCGACCCCACGGTCGGATTGAGGAAAAGCTGGTCCATGGGGACCTCGGCGCCCAGTTCCTCGATGAATGCGCCCTGAATCCTGACCATGATCAGGGAATCACCGCCCAGAGCGAAGAAATCGTCGTCCGGCATGATGTCGTCGCGCTGGAGTTCCCGGCGCCAGATGGCGCGAACGCGGTCGGCGGTCACTGCGTTCCTCTCGTTCGTCGTCACGGCCAAGGGCCTGGTCATCCCGCGGAATCGCTGTCGGCGCTCCGGGGGCGGCAGATGTCCGCCAGGGCTGCGCGGTCCACTTTTCCGTGCGGGCTCAGCGGAATGCGCAGGATGTTCGTGAACCGGGACGGCAGCATGTTTCGCGGCAGCGTCCGCAGCAGACGGGTGCGCAGATCGTCCTCGGCGAGGTCCTTGCCCGAGGGGACGACGAACGCGTTCAGTTCGACATCGCCTCCGTCGTCGCGGACGGCCACCACGGCCGCCTCGCGGACGCCGGCCAGCCTCCCCAGAGCACGTTCGACGTCGGTGGGATCGATCCGCATGCCCCGCACCTTGACCTGGGCGTCCAACCGCCCGGCGACGACGAGTTCACCGCTGTCGTCGATCCGGCCGCGGTCCCCCGTGCGGTACAGGCGCACCGGTGTCCCGTCCATGTCGATGGTGGTGAACCTGGCGTTCTCGGGGCCGCCTGCGCCCAGGTAGCCCGCGCCGACGCCCGCCCCGGAAATGCAGATCTCGCCATACTGGCCGGCCTCGACCTCGCGCAGTTCGGCGTCCAGGACGTGGATGGCGGTGTTGTGGGCGGGCCGGCCGACCGGGGCGATGTCGTGCTCGCCGGGCCGGTAGTGGGCCAGGTCGTAGGAGGTGGCGACGTCCGTGCACTCGGCGACGCCGTACTGGTGCAGCAGGGTGCAGGTGGTATCCGGGCGGCGCGCGAAGCGGGCGAGGCGTTCGCTCTTCAGCGCCTCCCCGCCGAACAGGATGTAGTCGAGCCGGGCGAGGGCGTCGCCGCCGCGCGCGCTCTCCCAGTCGATCAGGAGGTACAGGGTGCTGGAGGCGCAGTGCACGACGCGGATGTCGTACTGGGTGAGCATGCGGTAGGCCAGCATGGCGTCGAAGTTGCGGCTGGCCATCAGGTGCTGGGTGGCACCGCAGAACAGTGGCGTCATCAGGGCACGCTGGGACAGGTCGAAGCCGAAGGCGGAGACGACCAGGTGGTGGGAACCGCGGTGCAGGCCGTACTCCCGCTGCAGCCAGTTCATCAGGTTGAACCAGCCCTCGTGGCGCACCGCGGTCAGCTTGGGGGTGCCGGTCGAGCCTGAGGTGAACACCGCGTAGCAGAGGTCGTCCCCGGTGATGTGGACGTCGGGGACGGTCGCCGGGAGGGTCGCGAGGTGGTCTGCGAGCTGTTCGAGGTCGATGACCTCGGCGCCCCCGGACTCGACCATCGCGGCCGTCGTCGAGGAGGCCACGATCAGGGCGAGGCCCGGCGCCTGCGCGAGCAACAGCCGCAGGCGGGCCGCGGGGTAGGCGGGGTCGAAGGGCACGTAGGCCGCGCCGGCCTTCAGTGTGCCGAGGATGGCGACGATCATGTCGATCGAGTAGTCGAGGCAGATGCCGACCTTCGCGCCCCGGCCGTGGCCCCGAGCGGTGAGAAGGTGCGCGAACCGGTTGGCCCGCGCTTCGAGTTCGGCGTACGTCACCTGCCGGCCGGACCACACGACGGCGACGGCGTCGGGGGTGGCCCGCACGTGCTCCTCGAAGCGGCGGTGGACGACGGGCGAGGGCGGGAGGGCCACCCGTTTTCCCTGAAGGCTCATCAGCTGACTCCGATGTACGAGGTGTTCGGTGGGACGGACCATCGCGGCAGCGGGGGTGGAGAGGTCGCCCCGGGCACACCGGACTCCGGTCTGTTCCCGTGCCCCCGGCGAGGTCCCGCGGGAAGGGCAGCCCCGGCTTCCGCACCGTGACGCGCCGAGGAACCGGGCGGTGGCCGCCGTCGTCGTCGAGCCGGGCCGAGCCGCCCGAGCCGTCCGGGACGCTCGTGTCCGCTGGGAGCGGCCGGCGGGCGGGCCGGGCACCGCGGGGGCCCGATGCGGGGCCTCGCCCGGCCTGAGAGGGCGTCAGGCCGGTACGGGAGCGGCAGTCGGTCCGCCGCGCGGCCTCGCGCACGCTCCCGTGGCGCAGGTCGGTCCGGTTGGTCCCGACGTGCTCCAGGCTCCCGGCGGTCTCAGATGTGCTGCCGCATCGGGGTGAAGTCGACCAGGATCACGGCACGCTCGCCCGTCTCCGGGCCGTCCCCCCGCCTGATGGGGGAGACGTAGTGGCTTACCTTCTCGTCGGTGACGCCGTAGGACTCCAGCGGCTTGGTCAGTTCGAACTCGGCCAGCGTCTCCCCCTCGGGGACGTCCTCGGGCAGCTTGCCCCGGTACTTCGGCGGCGCGATCACGTTCGAGCCGCCGACGACGTTGGTGCGATGGACCAGGTGCGCGAAGACGAACGGTTCGCCGTCCTGGTGGAGCTCGTTGGGCGAGGAGATGGCCTCGCTCCCGGAGTCGTCCACCGCCAGCTTGATCAGATGCACCCCGACGTGCAGCGGGAACGCCGCGTCGCTCCGCGACCATCGCGTCTGGGCGAAGTCGAAGAACAGGATCTCGCGGATGATCGGGTTGTTCCGGGCCGTCTCGGTCATGGCGGGCAGCTTGCGGAGCACGCCGACGTAGTCGGGGTTGTGGTCGGCCTGCCAGTAGCCGTTCATCCAGCCGCTCTCACCGAGGTGCGTGTCAGGTATCCAGCTGAACTCCCGCGACCAGGGGAGGAAGATTCCGCGGGCGTAGCGGCGGTTGCGCCCTTCCTCCGTCGCGTAGGGGTCCGGTGGCAGGTCGACGAACTCGGCGCGGAGGCTCTGGAAGGACGCGTCGGTCTCGGCTATCCCGAACTCCTCGGCGAGGTCCCAGCGGGCGTATCCGTTCTCGACGAGGGCGGGCGTCTCGGTCAGTGTCTGCATGGCTGTCCCCAGGCGGTGGTCGTGGTGGGTGGGTGGTGGTGGCCGGCGGTCCGGGCCGTCAGACCGTGGCGGGCCGGTGCGCCGGGCGGCGAACCACCCGGCGCCGGCGCCCGCGCCGGGTGGAGAGCTCCACGCGCGGGTCGTCGTCGAAGAGGTCGAGGCGGAGCAGGCGTTCCTCGCTCCAGCCGAGCAGCCGGAACTCGCCGGCGCCCAGGTGCAGCAGTTCCACGGGCGCGCGCCCTTCGACGCGCAGGACCAGGCCGCCGTCCTCGGCGGTCACTTCGGCGGCGAGGTCGCTCTCGTGGTCGTCGACGACGGGTTCTCCCCACTCCATGAAGGAGAACGGCACCGCGAAGCCGCAGCCGAACTCCGCGAGTTCACGCGACGTGAGCGGCAGCACGGGGCGGTAGTAGGCGATGTCGCTGGTGGGCAGGTCCGCTCGGAAACTGTCCGGGAACAGAGCCAGCAGCTCGTCGTTGGTGGCGCAGTCCGCGACCAGGTGGATCCGGGTGCGGTCCCCGGCGTTCCGCAGGGCATGCGGTCGTTCGAAATCGGCGTACCAGAGCGTGCCCGGCTGCCAGCGCTGCTCGACCCCGTCCAGCACCATGACCGCCCCGGGGTTGGTGACCAGCGGGATGTGCAGCCGTACGTAGCCGTAGGGGAGCCCGAGCGGAGTGTCCGAGTGCTCCTCGACAGACACACCGGGGGCCAGGGCCATCAGGCGGACGCTGCGCAGTTCGGTGCCCAGTTCGGACAGGATCTGACTGAGGTAGGGCGCCTTCGCCATCAGGGGCGTGTCGGCGAACCCGTCACGTCCCGGGCCACCGGGGTCGGTCCGCTGGACGTCTCCGCCCGGAGCACGCAGGGAGAGGACCTTCCAGTCCACGTCGGATTCCTCTCCGACGGCGCCGTCCTCGAAGGAACGCTGCAATGCCCAGAATTCGGAACCGCTGAGCGCCGCGAGATCCGCCTCCAACCGATCGATATCGAGGTCGTCCCGTAGCATCACCGTGGCCGGAAGGTTTTTCAAGGAGCTTATCTCTTGCATGAAGTCCTCGCTTGGATGAGCTTCGATGAGCTTTTCTTCGCTTTTTCTTGGCATGGAAATCTTACTTCTCGATCGCGTCAGAAAAAGTGTCTGCCGGGGGTCAGGAGCGGCCAGGACGCTTTAGGACACAGCCTTTTCCGTCTCGGCCGCAAGAAGGGAACCAACGGATTCGGGGAATTCACGCAGTTTCCGTATCGGGCTGCACAACAGAATGGTTGTTGCCAGTGTGTACAGGCCGGTCATCATCCACATCGTTTCCCGGACACCCGACAACTCGCCGAGGATGCCGCCGAGCAGTCCTCCGACGGCGATGGCGCCGAAGCTGATCACGGCCGCGCTGGCACTGATGCGCCCGATCAGGTCGGGTGGGCAATACCGCTGGCGGAAGGTGTCGGTGATGATGTTCGCCGCGACCACACCCGCGCCGGCACCGACACCGCCGACGACGAAGAACGCGAGGCCGGTCCCCGGACCGGTGAGCGGAAAGAGGAAGGTGAAGGGCGCGGCACTGCCCAGGCAGATCAGCACGGCCCGCGCGCTGCCGTACCGCCGGGACACGTGGTGCGACACCAGCACACCGAGGACGCCGCCGAGGCCGCACAACGTCAGCACCGCGCCGACCACGGCCTCGCGGGCCCCGACCGTCCGTACCAGGAAAGCCACTTCGATCGAGCTCATGCCGGTCAACGCGATGTTGGACACCGCGCTGAATACCGCGAGTGTGCGCAGAATGCGATCCCGGAAAAGGAATCTCAGACCGTCGCGGACTTCGGTGCGCAATCGGCGCCGCCGGACCTCCGGGGGCGGCGACGGGGGCGGCTCGGTGATCCGGATCGCCCGCAGACTGACCCAGGACACCAGGAAACTCAGCGCGTTGGCCAGCAGTCCGGCGACGGCGCCGAAAGCCTGGACCAGCATCCCGGCCAGGCCGGGGCCGATGACCTCGGCCGTCGACTCACTGCCCTGCAACCGCGCGTTGCCGGCCAGCAGTTCCGTGTCGGAGAGCAGTGTCGGCAGATAGGCACGTTGTGCGGTGGTGAAGAAGACGCTGGCGCAGCCGCAGATGAAGGCGGCCGCGAGCAGATGCGGAATGGTGAGTACGTCTGCCCAGGCCGCTATCGGAACGCTGACGAAGGCGGCGAAGGAAACAGCGTCGGAGACCAGCATCACCGGACGGCGGGGAAGGCGGTCCACCCAGGCGCCCGCGGGCAGACCGAGCAGCAACCACGGCAGATAGGCGACGGATGTCAGCAGTCCGACGACGAAGGTGCCCGCGTGCAGGGTCAGGACGGCGACGAACGGCAGCGCCACCACGGCGATCCCGTTGCCGAGCAGACTCACGCTCTCCCCGAACCAGAACAACCGGAACTCTCGCCCTCGCACCGTGCCTTGGCCGGCCTCGCCGCTCACCGCCCCGCCGCCGTGGGCCGAGGGGTGTCCAGCAGGGCGAGCTTCCGGGCGACGACGGCGCCGATCCGTGCCATCGGCTCCACCCGGGCTATCTCACCGTGGGCGCAGTCGATGTCGTGCACCTCGAGCGTTCCGGTCACGTGATCGCGCCAGGATTCCGGTGCGCGGGCGTCCGCCGGCCTCCCCTCCGTTGCGGACATGAACACCATGTCCCCCCGGTACGTCCGGGGCCGGAGTTCCCCGTAGATCCGGTCGTTGTCCACGAACACCCGGGACAGTGCGGCGGCTTCCTCACGCGTCAGCCATTCGAGCGTGCTGCCGGGCCGGCGGACCGTCCGCTCGTAGTCGTCGAAGCCGAGCGGTTCCCCGCCGCATGCGGGAAGGTCGTATCCCAAGGAGTCGAGGAGTTCGGTGAACGTCTCCGGACTGCCGTCTTCGAGCGGTCGGTAGCCGGGCACCGAGTCGGGCGGGTAGCCGTCCAGCAGTACGAGCAGGTCGACCTCGTCTCCGTCAGCCTGGAGGCCGGTGGCCACGAGGTGGGCGAGCACGGCGCCGAAGGACCATCCGATCAGCCGGTAGGGCCCTTGGGGCTGGACGGACCGGATCTGCTCCATGTGGTCCTCGACCATCCCGCGCCAGGTTCCGCCGCATGCCTTCGCGTCGGTGAGGCCCCTGGCCTGCAGGCCGTACACCGGATAGCCGGCGTCGATGTGGCCGAGCAGGCCCGCGTAACCCCAGCTGATCCCGGCGGCCGGGTGCAGACAGAACAGTGCGGGCCGGTCGCCTCCTGTCCGCAGGGGGAGCAGGGGCGCCAGCGGGTCGTGCCGCGCGCCCGCGCCCAGCCGGTCCGCCAGGTCGGCGGCGGTGGGCGCCTGGAACAGGTCCACGAGGGTGAGCCGGCCACCGAGCACCGCTCGTACCCGGGAGAGCAGCCTGACGGCCAGCAGTGAGTGTCCGCCCAGTTCGAAGAAGCTCTCCTCGGCTCCGACCCGGCTGAGCCCGAGCACCTGCGCGAACAGGTCGCAGAGCACCTCCTCGTAGGGTCCGCGCGGACCACGCGAGGCCGGACGGTGCGCGAAGTCCGGCGGCGACAGCGCGTCCCGGTCGAGCTTCCCGTTGGGCGTCATCGGCAGCCGGTCCATCGGCTGGAAGAACGACGGGATCATGTGGTCGGGCAGGATCGAGGCCAGCCGGTTGCGCAGCTCGCGCGGGTCGAACCCGTGGTCCGTGGCCGACTGTACGTAGCCCACGAGCCGCTTGCCGCCCGCCGCGTCCTCGCGTACGGCCACGGCGGCCTGCGCCACCCCGGGGCAGTCGGCCAACGCGGCCTCCACCTCGCCGAGTTCGATCCGGAAGCCCCTCACCTTGACCTGGTCGTCGACGCGGCCCAGATAGTCCAGCCGGCCCTGGCGGTCCCACCGGACCAGGTCACCGGTGCGGTACATACGGCCGCCCGTCTCCCCCTCCGCCACGAAGGGGCACGCCACGAACCGTTCGGCGGTCGCGGCCGGGCGGTTCAGATAACCGCGGGCCACACCGGGGCCGGTCACGTACAACTCGCCCGGCACACCGGGCGCGACGGGTCGCAACCGTTCGTCGAGCACGAAGACCCTGGTGTTCCCGATCGGCCTGCCGATCAGCGGGTGCGGGCTGTCCGCGGCGTCCCACCACAGCGCGTCCAGGGTGCATTCCGTGGGACCGTAGAGGTTGTGGCAGAGCGTGCCCGACGCCTCCCGGATACGCGTCCACAGCGACTGCCCGGCGGCTTCCCCACCGAGCAACAGCACCAGCGGCGCCCGTGTCCCGGACAGCAGGCCCTCGTCGAGCAGGTGCTCCGCGTAGGTGGGGGTGACGTCGAGGACGTCGACCCCGACGGCCCTGACGTAGGCGGTCAACGCGACGGCGTCGCGCCGGACGTCGTCGCGGACGACATGGAGTTCATGCCCCGCCAGCATCCAGAACAGCGCCTCCCACGAGGTGTCGAACGACAGCGAGGCGGTGACGGCGGACCTCAGCCGCCGTCCCGCCGCGGCCTCGGTGCGCGCGATCAGGCCCGCACGGTGGAAGGCGTACAGATTGCTGAGGGCCGAGTGCGGCGTCACCACACCCTTGGGCCGGCCGGTGGATCCGGAGGTGTAGATGACGTACGCGGCGCTGTCCGGCAGTACGCGGCACTTCAGGTCGGGCACGGGGCCGGACGGAGTCCCGATCCGGTCGGCGAACACCGCGGGCAGCTCGCCGAACCCGTGCGCCGCCGCGGTCGCGGTGTCCGTGACGACGGCGACCGGTGCGGCGTCGCGCAGCATGTGCTCGATGCGGTCCGGTGGGTATTCGAGGTCGACGTGCAGGTAGGCCGCCCCCGTCTTCAGTACCGCCAGCATCGCGACGACGGACTCGGCCGACCGGGGCAGGGCCAGGGCGACCAGTCGCTCCACCCCGGCCCCCCTAGCGCGCAGACGGCGTGCGAGCACGTTGGCACGGGCGTTGAGTTCGGCGAACGTGAGCCTCGTGCTCCCGCACACCACCGCGGTCGCTCGCGGTGTTCGCGCGGCCTGCGCCTCGAACAGCTCCGGCACGGTGGCCCGCGGCACGGGCCGGGCGGTGTCGTTCCACGCGACGAGGGTCTGGTGCCGGTGCTCGGCGGAGAGAGGGTCGGCGTCGCCGACGGGGCGTCGTGGGGCCGACACGAGTTGCCGCATCAGTCTGGGCAGGGCGTCGGCGATGTGGTCGACCGTGGCCCGGTCGAACAGGCCGGTCGCGAATTCGAGGGAACCGTCGATGCCGGCTGCTTCCCCGTCCGGCGTGCGATGCTCCCGGAAGTCGAAGGACAGGTCGAACTTCGCCACCTCCCAGTCCAATGGCTCATCGGTACAGGTCAGGCCCGGCAGCGAGAACGTCTCCGCCTCTCCCGCGGACAGGGTGAGCATGACCTGGAAGAGGGGATGCCGTGCCAGTGACCGTTGCGGGTTCAGGTCCTCGACCAGCCGCTCGAAAGGTACGTCCTGGTGGTCCAGGGCGGCGACATCGGCGTCCCGTACCCGGTGCAGCAGCTCGCTGAACGTCGGATCACCGGACACGTCGCTGCGCAGGACCAGGGTGTTCACGAAGAATCCGACTACGCCTTCCAGCGCGTCGTCCAGACGCCCCGCCACTGCGGTGCCGATGGGAATGTCCGTACCGGCCCCCAGCCGGGACAGCAGCACCGCGAGCCCGGCCTGGAGCACCATGAAGGTGGTGCACCCGTGGTCGGCGGCGACCGCGAGCACCCGGCGATGCAGATCGCCGTCGAGCTTCAGCGGTACACAGTCGCCGCGGTGGTCGGCGATCGCGGGGCGCGGCCGGTCGAACGGCAGGTCCAGTTCGGCGGGCAGCCCGGCCAGCCGCTCCCTCCAGAAGGCGAGCTGTGCCGAGAGCAGGCTCGCCGGGTCGCCCTCCTCCCCCAGCAGGTCACGCTGCCATACGGCGTAGTCCCGGTAGCTCACCGGAACCGGCGGCCACTGGGGTGACCCGCCCGCGGCCCTGGCACGGTACGCCGTGGCCAGGTCGGTGAGCAGGGGCTGCCAGGACCCCTCGTCGCAGGCGATGTGGTGGAGCACCAGCGCCAGCACGTGTTCCCGCGAGGCCGGCGCGAACAACGTGGCCCGGACCGGGAGATCGGCCGTGAGGTCGAAGCCGCGGTCGACGGCGGCGGACAACATGGCGGGGAGCCCGTCCCCCTCGCACACGACCACCTCCAGCTCGGGCGGCCGGGCGGCCACGCGCTGCACGGGTTCACCCTCCACAGCGGGGTACACCGTGCGCAGCACTTCGTGCCGGTCCGCCAGGTCGACGAGCGCCACGGCCAGGGCGGCGCGGTCCAGGTCGCCTCTCATCCGGACGACGAGCGGGCAGTTGTAGACCCCCGAACCGCCGTTCACGCGGTTCAGGAACCACAGCCTTCGCTGGGCGTAGGACACGGGGGCCACGGAAACTCCTCAGGAGGCAGAGCCGGTTGGGGCGAAAGCGGTCGAAGCGATCCGGCTCGGGAGGGACTGCCAGATCTCCGGGGTGTAGGAGTGGCCGCCGCCGAGCACGTCGTACCGGTACGCGCCGGAGGTCAGGGCGCTCCATCGAGCGGCCGCGTCGGTGCTGATCAACGGATCGTCGGCACCGAAGAACACCTGGAGCGGCACGCTCACCTCGGCGCCGCCGTAGACGAAGGTGTTGCGGACGTCGACGTCGGCCCGTATCAGCTCCAGCGCCACCTCGGTCAGGCCCGCGTGTTCACGCACGTGCCGGGGCAGCAGGCCGTGGGTCTCGAGCCACTCCAGGAGTCGCTCGTCCGGGTCCTGGGGTGTGGGAAGGAGTTCGCTGTCGGTCAGACCGCGGTCCGGGGCGTTGCAGGAGGACAGGACCAGTGCCTGGGGCCTCAGCACCTCGTCGCCGTCGAGCCGGGCGGCCACGTCGAAGGCCATCCAGCCGCTCATGCTGTGCCCGAAGAGGATGTACGGGCCGAGATCGGCTTCGCGCAGTGATCGTGCGACGTCGGTGGCCAGTTCGTCCCAGTCACGGGCGAAGTCCTCGGCGAACCGGCCCTCCCTGCCAGGGTAGCAGACCACGACCAGGTCCGTCTCCGCGGGCATGTGCCCGGTCCACGGCTGGTACGCGGCCGTACCACCGCCGAAGAAGCTCAGGCCGACCAGGGTCCGCCGGGCGTGCGGCGTCCGGTGCAGGGGTACCAGCGTGGTGTCCCGTGGACCGCTCACCGTGACGTCCCGCTGAACGCCGGCCCGCTGTCGGCGGTCTCCTTCGCGGCCGGCTGCCGGTGCCCGTCCATCGTGGCCGCCAGACTGGCCGGCCGCATGTCCGTCCAGTTCTTCTCGACATGGGCCAGGCACGCGGACCGCGTGTCCGCTCCGAAGACGGTGGACCAGCCGGCGGGCACGTCGATGGCCGCGGGCCACAGGGAGTGCTGCCGCTCCGCATTGGCCAGGACGAGATAGGAGCCGTCTTCGTCGTCGAACGGATTGTTCACGGAATTGTCCTTTCGAGGTGGTCAGGTCAGGGTGATCGAGCCGGGCCGCGGAGATCGGCCGAGCGGGAGTGACGTGGTGTCGGAGACGAGTGCGGAGCGGGCCCGCCGGTGGTCAGAGCCAGCCGCGCCGGGCGGCCTTGACCCCGGCCTCGAAACGGCTGCGGGCGCCGAGGCGCTCCATCAGGACCGCCATCATGCGCCGCGCGGTCCGGTGCGAGACATGCAGCCGACCCGCAGCCGCCGCGTCGGTGCACCCCTCGGCGACCAGCCTGAGCAGCGCCAGTTCCTTGCCGTTCAGGATGTCGTCCGTCGTCAGCCGCCCGGCGTCCAGCGGTGCGGCCGACGACCAGGTCTGTTCGAACAGAGCGACAAGCGGGGCGACGAGGCCGGGGGCGGCGACCTGGAGCGCGCCCGCCGCCGTGTTCCGCGGATCGAGGGGTACCAGCGCCACCGAGCCGTCGAAGAGGATCATCCCCGGCAGCGGCGCCGCGCAGCCGCGGAACTGGCCCCCGTTGCCGGTCAGCCACTGCACGTGCGCCAGGGTCGCGGCGTCGTAGGAGTCGGTGTCCGTGCCGACGGCCCGGATCGACACCGAGCGGCTCAGCAGCACCGCGTCATTGCGGCGCGCCGCCGAGAGTTGCGGCGTCGACCGCGCGCCGCCGGGCACGAACGCCAGCACCTCGCGGACGGCCTCTCCCGCCAGCCGGTCGACCCGGCGCTGCACCTCGTCCATCCCCATGAGCCGCTCGACCTGCTCGCCCCTGCCCGGCCGGCCGGAGCCGTCGGACACGAGCAGCCGGACGACCTCGGCGTGTGTCTCGGCGACGCGCCGCTGCCGGCGCATCAGCTCCTCGTGCTGGCCGGCCAGCGACTCCCGCAGGCTCAGGATCGGGTCCACCACCGCGAATCCGCCGGACACCTCCAAGGAAGGCCGGACCAGGCCGAGTTCGAGCAGCCGGTCGAGGCAGCCACGGACCAGGTCCGGAGCGGTCGCCAGCCGGTCGGCGATCTCCTCGGCGGCCGGCGGCGGCGACGCGCTCAGCTCCCGGTACACCGCTTCCTCCATCAGATCCAGTCCGAACGTGGTGAGCATCAGGTCCGTCTCCCAGGTGTGTCGGTGAACGCCCCACGGTCAGTGGGAATCGGAGGGTTGCAGCGCCGGCCTGGCGGGCCGGGCCTTCGCCAGGTACGCGGCGGTTCCGGCGACGGTCGGGGCCCGGAAGAGTTCGCGGACCGGCAGCTCCAGCCCCAGGGCCGAACGCACCCGGGAGATCAGCCGGATCGCCAGCAGCGAGTGGCCGCCCAGGGCAAAGAAGTTGTCGTCGAGACCGACCGAGTCCCGGCCGAGCACCTGGGCGAACAGCTCGGTGAGCACCTCCTCGTTCGCCGTACGCGGGGCAGTGGCGGTCGGCGCCGCGCTCGGCGCCGAAGCCGGGCCTGCGGCGGCGCCGCCGGACCGCCGGTCCTGGACGGGTGGTACGTCGAGGTCGGCGACCGTCCGTTCCGGGTCTCGGGCCACCTGCGTCAGCACCCGGCGCAGGCCCTCGGCGAGCCGCTCACCCGTCGAGGCGTCGAAGAGCGCGGTCGCGTACGTCAGGGCCCCGGTCAGTCCGGCCGGTGCTCCGTCCTGGTCGAGCCGCTCCTCCACATCGAGGACCAAGTCGAACTTCGCGGTGGCCGACGGAATGTGGCATTCGGCGGCCCGCAGTCCGGGGAATCGCGGACCGGCCGCCGCGTGCTGGAGCTGGACCATGACTTGGAAGAGCGGGTGGCGGCCGGGCGAGCGTGGTGGATTCATCTCTTCGACCAGCCGCTCGAACGGGACGTCCTGGTGCTCGTAGGCCCCGAGGTCGGTGGCCCGGACGCGACGGAGCAGCTCCGCGAAACTCGGGTTCGCCGAGACGTCGGTCCGCAGGACCACCGTGTTGACGAAGAACCCGACGACGTCGTCGACCGCGTCGTCCGTCCGGCCGGCGACCGGGGTGCCGATCGGAATGTCCGTGCCCGCGCCCAGCCTGCTGAGCAGGGCGGCGAATCCGGCCTGGAGCACCATGAACAGCGTGCAGCCGTACTCCTTGGCGACCGCGAGCAGGCTTCGATGGAGTTCAGGACCCCACGCGATGTCCGCGGTGCCCCCGGCGTAGTCGCTGGTCCCGGGCCGGGGCCGCTCCGCCGGTAGGGTCAGTTCCAACGGCAGGTCGGCCAACTGGGCTCGCCAATAGACCAACTGGCAGGCCAGCAGGCTGCCCTCGTCCTGCTCGGCGCCCAGCAGATCCCGCTGCCACAACGCGTAGTCGGCGTAGTGCACCGGCAGTTCGTCCCACTGCGGGGCGTCGCCCAGCACGCGGGCGGCGTAGGCGGCGGAAAGGTCGCGCATGAGCGGTCCGAGCGACCAGCCGTCGCAGATGATGTGGTGGAACACCAACAGCAGGACGTGATCCTCCTGGCCCGTCGTGAACAGGTGGGCGATCGCGGGAGGCTGTGCGGCCAGATCGAAGGGATGGTCCGCGGCCACCCGGATCGCCGCCTCGACCTGGGCCTCGGGCACCTCGCGGTGGACCAGTTCCGGCCGGATCTCTCCCGGCGCCGACACCGACTGCGCCGGGAGGCCGTCACGGTCGACGAAGACCGTCCGCAGACTCTCGTGCCGGTCCGTGACATCGGACCACGCCTGTTCGAGAGCGTCCCGGTCCAGCGGGCCGGTCAGGCGCAGAGCGACGGGGAGGTTGTAGCTGGTGCCCGTTTCCTCCCACTGGTCGAGGAACCAGAGCCGCTGCTGGGCGTAGGACAGCGGCAGGACGTCCGGGCGCCTTCCCGCGCGGAGCGGCGGCCTGCCGGGATGCACGTCGCCGAGGCTGTCCGCCAGCCCGGCCACGGTCGGCGTGCTGAACAGCAGACGGGCGGGCAGTTCCACGCCCAGCGCGGAGCGTGCTCTGCTGCTCAGCCGCACGGCCAGCAGGGAGTGGCCGCCGAGGTCGAAGAAGCTGTCGTCGATGCCCACCGTGTCACGGCCGAGCACTGCCGCGAACAGCCCGCACAGAAGCTCCTCGCGGAGGTTGCGCGGTGCGCGCCGGGCGTCGGTCGGGTAGACCGGTTTGGGCAGCGCGGCGCTGTCGAGTTTTCCGTTCGGTGTCAGCGGCAGTTCGTCGATCACCACGATCGCGGCGGGCACCATGTGGTCCGGCAGGTTCTGCCGTGCGTACTCGCGCAGCCGTCGCACGTCGAGTTCCGTGTTCCGGGCGAGCACGTATCCGACGAGCCGGCTGTCGCCCGGCCGGTCCTCGCGCAGGACCGCCACCGCGTGCGCGACGCCCTCGTGGCGGGCCAGTGCCGCCTCGACCTCGCCGAGTTCGACACGGAAACCCCGGATCTTCACCTGGTCGTCGGCCCGGCCGAGGAATTCCAGCGCGCCGTCGTCGGTCCACCGGACCAGGTCGCCCGTGCGGTACATGCGCTGTCCCGCCCTGAACGGGTTCGCCACGAACCGCTCCGCGGTCAGGCCGGGACGGTTCACATAGCACCGCGCCAACTGAGCTCCCGCGACGTACAGTTCACCGATCACCTTCGGGGGGACGAGACGCAGGTCCTGGTCGAGGACAAAGACGTCCACTCCGGGGATCGGACGGCCGACAAGGGGGCGGTCGCTCTCGTCCGACGTCCAGAAGAGGGAGTCCACCGTGGTCTCGGTCTGTCCGTAGATGTTGTAGACGGTGATCCCCTCGGCCTCCCGGATCCGTGTCCACAGCTCCTCGCCCACCGTTTCCGCACCGGTCATCAGCACCGCCGGCGGTGTTCCGGCGGGGTCGAGCATGCCCTGCTGGATCAGCTCTTCGGCGTAGCTGGGCATCACGTCGAGAGCGTCGATGCCGCACCGCTGCACGTACTGGGCCATGGCGGCGGGGTCGCGGCGGGTGTCGTCGCCGATCAGGTGGAGTTCTTGGCCGACGGCCTGCCACAGCAGACCGACGACCGAGGTGTCGAAGGAGAGGGACGCGGTCAGAGCCATCCGGCAGCGCCGCGGGCCGCGGGTCCGCTCGGCGGTGGCGATGACCTCCTCGCGATAGAAGGCCAGCAGATTGGCCAGCCCGCCGTGCGTCACCATCACCCCCTTGGGCACGCCGGTCGACCCCGAGGTGTACACGACGTATGCCGGATGATCGGCGGCGAGCGCGACCTCTAGGTCCTCGGGCAATTCGCCGTCGAGGGCGGGGCTGTCGACGAGCACCGGTTCGCGCACGGGCAGCGACCCGGCGGACTCCTGGTCGGTGACGACCAGGGCGGCGGCGGAGTCCTCCAGCAGGTGGGCGATCCGCCGAGCCGGGTACGCCATGTCGACGAAGAGGAACGCGGCGCCCGCTTTCAGCACCGCCAGGAGCGCGACCACCAGATCCGTGGACCTGGGCAGGGCCACCGCCACCACTCGGTCCGGGCCGGCCCCCCGACGCACGAGGTGGCGGGCGAGCCGGGTGGCACGGGCGTCGAGTTCGGCGTAGGTCAGCGCGGTGTCCTCGAAGACCAGCGCCCTCGCGTCCGGCGTGCGGGCGACCTGCTCCCGGAACGCGTCGGGCAGGAACACGGGGCGCGGTGCGAGCGCGGGCACGGGACGCGCGGCGAGAAAGCGCCGGCGCTCCCCGTCCGAGAGCACGTCGACGGCTCCGACAGGCCGTTCCGGGTCGGCGAGCACCTGTTCCAGCAGCCGTCGCAGCCGCGTCACGAGCTGTTCGGCGGTGGTCCGGTCGAACAGTTCCTCGGCGTACTCCAGATAGCCGGTCAGCCCGGCCGGCGCGCCCCGGTCGTCGCGTCCGTCCACCAGTTCAAGACTGAGGTCGAACTTGGCGACGTCCCAGCTCACCGGGGCCTGCTCGGCCTCCAGTCCGGCAAAGTCCGGGGTGGCGGTGTCGGCGGGCTGAACCTGGATCATGACCTGGAACAGGGGGTTCTGGGACAGCGACCGCTCGGGCCGCAGGACTTCGACGACCCGCTCGAAGGGGACGTCCTGGTGGGCGAACGCCTCCAGGTCGGTGTCCCGGACCCGTCGCAGCAGTTCGGTGAACCCGGGATCGCCGGCGGTGTCGGTGCGCAGCACCAGCGTGTTGACGAAGAACCCGACCAGGTCGTCGAGCGCGCTGTCCGACCGGCCGGCCACCGGGGTGCCGAAGGGGATGTCGGTGCCCGCGCCCATCCGGGTCAGCAGCGCCGCGAACCCCGCCTGCAACACCATGAACAGCGTGCAGCCCGCGGACCTGGCGAGATCGAGCAGCCTGCTGTGCAGCTCCGGCTCCCAGCGGACGGCCACGGTCCCGCCGGACTGCGCCGCCACCGCGGGGCGCGGCCGGTCGACCGGCAGGGTCAGCTCCGCCGGCAGCTCGTCCAAATGGTGCCGCCAGTAGTCGAGCTGACGGGACATCAGGCTATTGGTGTCCTCGGGGTCGCCGAGCAGCTCTCGCTGCCACAGTGTGTAGTCGGCGTAGCGCACGGGCTGGGGCGGCCAGTCCGGTGCGCTCCCGGCGCGTCGGGCGGTGTACGCCAGGGCGAGGTCCCTCAGCAGCGGACGCAGGGACCAGCCGTCGGCCGCGATGTGCTGAACGACCAGCAGCAGCACGTGCTCCTCCGGGGCCGGCACGAACAGTGTGACCCGGACGGGCACATGCGCGGTGAGGTCGAACCGGTGGCGCACCCGCTCCGCCATGGCGTCGGCGAGGTCCGGCGGCGCCACCTCGACGACCTCGATCCCGGGAACCGAGTCCAGGGTGACCGGGTGCGGCTCGCCGCCTTCCTCGGGGAAGATCGTGCGCAGGCTCTCGTGCCGCCGCGCCACGTCGGCGAGCGCCTCCTCCAGGGCGCCCCTGTCCAAGACGCCGGTGAGACGGAGCGCCACGGGCACGTTGTACGTTCCTTCGTCGCGCTCCATCCAGTTCAGGAACCACAGACGCCGCTGGGCGTACGACAGCGGTACGGGCTCCGCTCCCCTCCGCGCGGTCAGCGCGGGGCGCGCGGCTCCGGTCAGCCGGGCCAGTCCCGCCACCGTGGGTTCGGCGAACAGGTCCCGGATCTCGAACCCCTCCCCGAGGACCGACCGGATGCGGGAGAGCAGCCGCAGCGCCAGGAGGGAGTGCCCTCCCAGGTCGAAGAAATGGTCGTCGATCCCCACACGGGGCACCCCGAGTACTTCCGCGAAGAGTTCGCACAGGATCTCCTCCCGCGGACTCCGCGGCTCCCGCACGGTGTGCGCGGCCCGGTCCGGCTCCGGCAGCGCGGCCCGGTCGAGCTTCCCGTTCATCGTCGTCGGCATGGCCTCGACCAGGACCACCGTGGCGGGGACCATGTAGTCGGGCAGGCTGTCCGACAGGAACCGGCGCAGTTCCCGGTCCGTGAGGCCCGGTGCCCGGGGCACGGCATACGCCACCAGGCGCTGGTCGCCCGGCCGGTCCTCCCTGAGGGCGACCGCCGCTTGCACCAACGCGGGGTGGCCGGCCAGCACCGCCTCGATCTCGCCGAGTTCCACGCGGAAGCCACGGATCTTCACCTGCGCGTCAACGCGGCCGACGTACTCCAGTTCCCCGTCCGCGGTCCACCGGGCCAGGTCACCCGTCCGGTACATGCGCTCCCCCGCCGAGAACGGGCAGGCCACGAACCTCTCGGCGGTCAAGGCGGGACGCCCGGTGTATCCCCGGGCGAGCTGGACCCCGCCCAGGTACAGCTCGCCCACCACTCCCGGCGGCACCGGCCGCAGCCCGCCGTCCAGCACGTATGCCGACACATTGGCCAGCGGCCGGCCGATCGGCACCGTACTTCCCTCGTCGCCGCGCCGGCACTGCCAGGAGGTCACGTCGACAGCGGCCTCGGTCGGTCCGTAGAGGTTGTGCAGTTCGCAGGAGCCGAGCGTGTCGAAGAGTGCGCGCCGTGTCTGTGCGGTCAGGGCCTCACCGCTGCAGATGATCCGGCGCAGGCCCGTGCAGCCGGCCGCGCCGGGCTCCCGGAGGAACGCCTGCAGCATCGAGGGCACGAAATGCGTGACGGTCACCGATTCACGCTGGATCAGCTCGGCGAGGTAGGCGGGATCGCGGTGTCCGCCGGGCTTCGCCAGCACCAGGGTCGCCCCGGAGATCAGCGGCCAGAAGAACTCCCACACCGATACGTCGAAACCGGCCGGGGTCTTCTGCAGGACCCGGTCGGCGCCGGTGAGCCGGTACTCCGCCTGCATCCACAGCAGACGGTTGACGATGGCGGCGTGCGGGACCACGACCCCCTTGGGCCGTCCGGTCGATCCGGAGGTGAAGATGACATAGGCGGAGTGCGCCGGGAGCGGTGGCACCGGCCGGACGGAGACCGGGGCGATCCGCTCGTCGAGCAACAGCTTCGGCGTGGGGCCGGGAAGGGCTCCGGCGTTCTCGGAGTCGGTCAGCGCGAGTATCGGCCCGGCGTCCGCGACCATCGCGGCGATCCGCCCGGTGGGGTGGTCCGGATCCACCGGAAGGTAGGCCGCGCCCGCTCTGACGACAGCGAGGATCGCGACCACCAGTTCGACCGAGCGAGGCAGTGCCACGGCCACGACCCGGTCGGGGCCCGCGCCTCGGTGGGCGAGCTGCGCCGCCAGCAGCTCCACGCGTCGGTCCAGCTCGGCGTAGCTCAGTCGCTCGTCGGGCGCCAGCAGCGCCGTCGCCTCCGGAGTGCGCCGGACCTGCTCCGACCATAATTCGGCGAGCGTCACCCCGGGCAGCTCGACCGCGGTGTCGTTCCACGTGTGTACGACCTGGTCGCGCTGCTCGGGCGACAGCATGGTCAGCGCGGAGAGCGGTCGGTCGGGGTTCTCCGCCACCTGTTCGAGGAGCAGCACCAGCCGGTCGGCCAGCTCGGCCGCCCGGTCCGCGGTGAACAGGTCCGGGCGGTAGTGCAGGCGCAGCGCGAGCCGCTCGCCCGGTTCGACGGCGAGGGTCAGCGGATAGTGCGCGCTGTCCCGGAAGGTGACGCCCACTTCCAGTTCACCATCGGGTGAGTCGACCTTGTAGTCGTGCATCGGGAAGTTGTCGAAGACCACGTTGGTGTCGAAGAGCGCGGTGGGGAGCCCGGTCAGGCGCTGGATCTCGGTCAGGCCGAGGTGATCGTGGTCGAGCGATGCGGCGCGTCCCGCCTGGATCTGCTCGAACAGCGCGCTCACCGAGGCCGCCGGGTCCAGCCGTACCCGTACCGGAACGGTGTTGATGAGCATGCCGATCATCGAGTCCGCGCCGGTCAACTCTGCCGGACGGCCGCTGACCGTCGAGCCGAACACCACGTCGTCGCGTCCGGTGAGCGAACCGACCAGGAGGGCCCAGACCCCTTGGCACACCGTGTTGAGCAGGACGTGGTTCCTGCGGGCGTACGCGGTCACCAGCGCCGTCGTCTCCTTCGGGAGCAGCACCGCGACCTCCTCGGGCGGCGGACCGCTCCGGGAATCGGCGGACGCGACGAACGTGGGCTCGGCGACCCCCTCCAGGGCCGCCGCCCAGTGCCGCTCCGCGCCGACCCGGTCCTGTCGCGCCAACCATGCCAGGTAGTCCCGGTACGGACGCACCGGCGGCAGGCCGGCGGTGCCGCCCGCCCGGGAGTACACCGCGAACAGCTCCTGGAACAGCAAAGCGAAGGACCAGCCGTCCAGGAGGAGATGGTGGGCCGTCACGAGCAGCCGGTGGTGGCGGTCGGTCCGCCGGACGAGGGTGAACCTGATCAACGACGATCCGCCGACGTCGATGCCCCGGTCCCAGTCCTGCTGGGTCAGTTCGGCGATCCGTTCCGGTGTGTCGTCCTGACCGGTCTCGATCTCCCGCCAGTCCAGCGGGACATCACGGCGGACCACCCGTATCGGTTCCCCTGTCTTTCGGTACCGGAATCCGGACCGCAAGGTGGCATGGCGCCGCATCACGGTCTCCGCGGCCGCCCTCAGCAGCGCGGAATCCACCGGCCCGTCAAGGTCCACGGCGAATTGCGCGAGGTAGGGGCTGTGCTTTTCCCGGTCGAACAGCGCGTGAAAGAGAAGGCCCTCCTGCAAGGGTGACAGGGGAAGGATGTCCTCGACCGCCGATTGGTTCATCTTCAGTGTCAACTTCCTCAGGAGGCCCGCAGTTCGGATTCGATCTCTTCGATTTCGTGCTGGCTGAGTGAGCTCAGGGTCAGGTCGGACGGGGTGAGTCCGCCCGCTCCGGGTTCGCGGGCGTGCGCGACCAGGGCCCGGAGCATCCGGAACCACCCGTCCGCAAGCTCGCGGGTGTCCGCCTCGGAAACGACGCTGTCGGCCCAGGTCCAGGTGGCCCGCAGCACCGGGCCTTCCGCCCCGTCCACGGTGGCCACGTTGACCTCGATGCTGTGGGCCATCGGCATCCCTGATCCCGTGTCGTCCAGTCCGGTCCCGTACTCCGCTACGACCGACCAGTCGGCGTCGTCCGAGACCTCGAAACGACCCAGGTAGTTGAAGACGAATTCCGGCTGGGCCGCCTTCTCCAGCAGCTCGCCCGTCTCCGGATTCAGATAGCGAAGGAGGCTGTACCGGACTCCCTTGTCGGGAACGTCGCGCACCTGCTCCTTGACGCGCTTCACCGCGTTCCCCACCGCAGTCCCGGTCGCGTGCGCATCCGTCCGGTCCGGTTCACCCAGGTCGAGCCTGATCGGGAACAGGCTGGTGAACCAGCCGACGGTCCGGCAGAGGTCCACCTCCGCGAGTGCGTCCTCCCTGCCGTGTCCCTCCAGGTGCAGCAGTGCGGTGCCGTCGCCGACCGTGCCGCGTCCGCGGTGCCAGTCGCCCAGCGCCAGTGCGAGACCGGCGAGGAGTACGTCGTTGATGCCGGCGTTGAACAGCGACGGCACCGTGGTCAGCAGCGCCTGCGTGAACTCGGCCGGCAGGGACTCGGTGAAACTCCGGTCCCGGCTCTCCACGTCCTGCCCCGGCACCCTCACCCGGTCGCCGAACCGGTCGGCGCCGGGGCGCAACCGATGGAGCCAGCCGGGGAGTTCGGCCATGGCGGCCTGCGTGTGCGCCTGCTCGGCGAGGATGTGGGACCAGCGGCGGAACGAGGTCGGCACCGGATCGAGAGTGATCGCCGTACCCTGCTCGACCGCCTGCCAGGCGCTCGCGAGATCGGCGGCCAGGATGCGCCAGGAGAGCGAGTCGACGGCCAGGTGATGGACGACCAGGGCGAGCACGCCCCGGCGATCCGGTCCGGCGTCGAACCACACGGCCTGGAGGACGTTGCCCTCCCGGGGGCGCAGCCTGTCGCGCGCCGCGTCCGACTCCTGTCGCACCAGCCCGGCCCAGTCCTGTTCGGGGTGCCCGGCCACGTCGATCCGCCGGACGGCCGAGGCCGCGTCCACGGCGCCCACCCGCAGGGTCTCCAGCTCCCAGTCCGCCTCGTCGCCCGGCACGGACAGCCGCAGGCGCAGGACGTCGTGGTGGTCGAGCAGGGCCTGCACCATCGACATCAGACGGGGTTCCGTCAGCCCTGAAGGCGTACGCAGGACCGCGAACTGGTTGTAGGTGTCGACCACGCCACCGCGTTCCCGGAACCAGTGCATGATCGGCGTGGTGACGACCGGTCCCACGCCGCTGTCCGCGACGGGCGCCTGCTCCTGGTCCAGCGGAGTCGCCGTCTGTGCCAGTGCTTCCATGTCCCGCCGCGTCAGCACATCGCCGACGGTGATCCGCAGACCGGCTTTCCGTGCCCGGCTGACGAGTTGCATGGCGATGATGCTGTCTCCGCCGAGCGCCACGAACCCCTCGTCGATCCCGACGCCGCTCACCCCGAGGACTTCGGCGACGAGTTGGCACAGGACACGCTGGTGCGGGGTGACCGGGGCTCTTCCGGCCACACGCGAACTCGCTTCATCAACAGGGCTGTCCACGTATTCCCTCATTCCGGTCCGGTCTGGAATGGGAACGAAGTTAGCCAGCGGCGCTCGCCGTCGGCGGCAGTCGGAGCGGCAATTCGAGGGAGAGCCGCGAGGGAGCACACCGGAATTGCCGGTGTGATTGCCGCCGGTCGCGACGGCGCGCGCGGACGATGACATGCGCGACGTTCGGACGGAATCACATGGAGAAGAGGTTCAGCCGTGACAATCCAGCAACCGGCCCGGCAGGCGGTCGACCTGGCGATGTTCGGTGGTGACCGGGCCGTTCCCAGGGAACTCGGGATCAAGCCCTGGCCGATGGTGACCGATCAGGACGAGCAGGCGGTCCACCGGGTACTGAGGTCCGGCCGGTTCACCTCCGCATCGTCGGGGGAGCAGGAGATCGCCGGCCTGGAGCGGGAGTGGGCGCAGTATGTCGGCACGGAGCACTGTGTTGCGGTGAGCAACGGAACCGCGGCGCTGTCGGTCGCGCTGGTCGCCGCGGGCGTGGAGCCCGGCGACGAGGTCATCGTGCCCGCCCTCAGCTTCATCGGCAGCGCCACCGCTCCGCTCCATCTCATGGCCGTACCGGTGTTCGTGGACATCGACCCGGTCACGTTCAACCTGGACCCCGGGGCGCTGGAGGCCGCGATCACCAGCCGGACCAAGGCGATCGTCGTGGTCCACCTGCACGGTCTGCCCGCCGATCTGGACCGGATCACCGAGATCGCCGCCCGGCACGGGATCACCGTGGTGGAGGACGCCGCGCAGGCGCACGGCGCCCGGTACCGGGGCCGGTCGGTGGGCTCGATCGGTGCGGTGAACACCTTCAGCCTCAATGTCAGCAAGAATCTCGCCACCTGCGGTGAGGGCGGCCTGATCACCACGGATGACGCGAACGTGGCGACGAGGGCGACCATGCTGCGGCAGTTCGGTGAACTCGTTCCGGCACGCGGCGAGCGCAGCTACGTGGCGCATCTGCTGGGCTGGAACTGCAAGCCGAACTCGATACAGGCGGCCTTCACCCGTAGCCGGCTGACGCGACTCCCCGCCGAGATGGCCGTCCGCGAGGAGAACGTCGGCCGGCTGCTGGGGCGACTGGCCGCGTATCCCGGCTTCCTGGTGCCCGAGGTCCCACAGGACCGCACCCATGCCTGGCACATCCTTCGCATCCGGGTGGAGCCCGCCGCCTTCGGACTGGCCGACGAGTTGGCCGGCCCGCTGCGCTCCGTCCTGCAGCGGGCCCTGCGTGCCGAAGGGGTGCCCGCCATGTCCTACCAGCTACAGCCGCTTCCCGCGCAACGGGTCTTCACCGGCCGGCGCGGGTTCGGCGCCTACCCGTGGGCGCTGCCCGGCGTCGTGGACCGCCCTTACCGTCCCGGCGACTTCCCGGCGACCCTGCGGGTCCTCGACGACTCCTTCACGATCCAGAAGGCACATCTGCATCCGGACTCGGGACCGTTGCTCGACCGGTACGCCGACGCGTTCGAGAAGGTCTGGCTGAACCGCGAGGCACTGGCCGCCATCGCCGCGGCGACGGACTACACCCCGCGCTGGGAACGCGCCTCGGAGATCGCCGACACCGAATGGGCGGGGGCGTTCGAAGCCCCATGACCTCCGCCCGCCGCACCGACTCCGCCCCGTGATCCTGGGCCAGGATCACGGGGCGGAGTGGCGTGCGGGACGGTTCGCGTCGCCGCGGTCGCCTTGGCGCCGGGGGGTCAGGCCAGCAGCCGCCGCACGTGCTCGGTCACCGTCGCGCCGGAGATCCCGTTGCGCGCCAGCAGATGCCGGTGTCCCCCGGTACCGGCGGCGAACCGGTCGGCGACCGCCACCCGCCGTACGGGGCAGGCGGCACCGAGGTCTGCCACCACCTCGGCCACGGCGGACCCGAGGCCCCCGGCGGCCCAGTGCTCTTCGACAGTGACGATTCCGCGCGTGCCGGTGGCGGCCGCGACGATCGCCTCCCGGTCGAGCGGTTTGACGGTGTGCATGTTGAGCACGGCCACGTCGATCCCGTCGCGGGCCAGTTCCTCGGCGGTCTCGACCGCGGTGAGCACGGGATGCGGTCCGGTGGCGATCAGCGTCACGTCCGATCCCCGGCGCAGGGACTGGGCGACCCCGATCCGCAGTGGCTCCGCCCCTGGCGCAAGGCTCGGCGTCGCGCCGCGTCCGAGGCGCAGGTACACCGGTCCCGGCCGCTCAGCGCCGGCTCGGACCAGGCTCTCGGTGGCGGGGCCGTCCGCGGGCACCAGCACGGTCATGTTCGGCAGCATCCGCATGACGGCGAGGTCTTCCAGCGCATGGTGGGTGGAACCGAGGTGGCCGGCGGAGAGCCCCCCGTGGGTGGCGACGATCCGCACCGGCAGGTCGTTCCAGGCGATGTCGAGCTTCACCGCTTCCAGTGCACGGGTGGCGGCGAAGGTCGCCATGGTGTTGACGAAGGGGATCCTGCCGGATCTGGCCAGTCCCGCCGCCACGCCCATGAGGTTCTGTTCCGCGATACCGAGGTTGAGGTAGCGCCGCGCCCCCTCGCCCCACGAGGTGGCGGAGAACAGACCGGTGTCGCTGTCCAGGCAGACGTAGCGTTCGTCCTCGCCGAGCAACTCGACCAGGACGTCCCGGTACACCTCCCGGGCCGCGCGCGCCTCGTCCGGCACAGGGGGTTCGGCTGTCACGACGGACATGTCGTCTCCGTTCGTTCGCCGCGCATCAGCGCGGCACGGGCACGCCGGTGCCCGCGCTCGGTGAGCCGGACGTAGTGGCTGCGGGCCTGGCCCTCGATATAGGGCAGTCCTTTGCCCTTGACCGTGCGGGCCAGCAGCACGGTCGGTCTGCCGGGGGTGTACGGGATACGCGACAGAGCCGTCCGCAACCGGTCCGGCTCGTGCCCGTCGACCTCCAGGACCGTCCACCCGAAACTGCGCCAACGGTCCCCGAGCGGCTCGAGGCCCAGGGTCTCTTCCGTGTCACCGCTGATCTGCAGCCCGTTGCGGTCCACAATCGCCACCAGCCGGTCCAGTCCCTGCGCGCCGGCAGCCATCGCGGCCTCCCAGACCGAGCCCTCCTGCAGTTCGCCGTCGCCGAGTACGACGAAGCAGCGCCGGTCGCTCCCGTCCAGCCGGGCGGCGAGCGCGAATCCGACACCGAGCGGCAGCCCGTGTCCGAGCGACCCGGTCGGCATCTCGACCCCGGGGACGGCCGGATTCGGGTGTGCGGTGAACATGCTGTCCGGAGTGCCATAGCTCGCCAGCAGCTCCACGGGGAAGAAGCCCCGCTCCGCCAGGACCGCGTACAGTCCGATCGCGCCGTGTCCCTTGCTCAGCAGCAGGATGTCCCGGTCCGGCGCCTGCGGCCTCCGCGGGTCGATCCTCAGCACGTGGCGGTAGAGCGTCACCAGGATCTCGACCATGGACATCGACCCGCCGAGGTGTCCGCCTTCCGGGTTGGCACACATCCGCACGATGAGTTCCCGTGCCGTACGCGCGTGGTCGTCGCTCATCGGTTCTCTCCGGTGAGGTGCTCGCCCAGTTCGGCCAGGGCACGGGTCAGCACCCGGATGCCGAACAGGTACTCGGACAGTTTGATGTGTTCCCGGTCGCAGTGGTCCAGGCTGCTGTCCCCCGGCCCGTAGGTGGCCATCGGCACGGTCCACCGCTCCGCCAGGGTGTTCATGTCGGAGGTACCGGTCTTCACCTTCGCCCTCGGGCTGCCGCCCTCGGCGCGGATCGCGACCGACAGCGCCCGCACCACCGGGTCGTTGCGGCCGACACGGCAGGCGCGCACCGTGTTGACGACCTGCAGCGTGTCCGGGCCCAGCCGCTCGGACAACGCGGCCACCAGTCCCTGGGCGTCGAAGCCCGGGGGAATCCGGACACTGAACTCCGCGGTGGCGGACATCAGTCCACCGCTGATCGATGTCAAGGTCGGCCCAGGACTGTCGAATCGGGCGTGGCTCGCCTCCGGGCCGAGCAGGTCCAGCAGCTCCGTCCAGGCCCGCGCCGCGAGTTCGGAGGCCTTGGGCACGACGTTGCTGGGATGGGTCGCCTCGCACCGTACGTGGTAGCGGAGGTCGAGCTTTCCCTTGTACCCGAGGACGACCGTGTCGCAGCCACTGGGCTCGCCGATGATCAGCGCGTCCGGCGGCTCGTGCGTACGGCGGATCTCCACCGCGCCCCGGGACATCGTGGTCTCCTCCTCCACAGCGCCCACGACCACGACCCGGCCGCGGAACCCCGTGCTGCCGGCGGCCGCACAGATCATCGTGGCGAGCGGCCCCTTGGCGTCGACCGAGCCCCTGCCGTACAGACGGTCGCCGTCCACCCGCACCGGGATGCCCCCCGGCACGGTGTCCATGTGCCCGAGCAGCATCACCGTCGGCCCCGGTCCGCGCCGGATCTCTCCGACCGCGTTGCCCGCCCCGTCGATCCGCGCGGTGAGACCGGCTCCGCGCATGGCGTCCACCACGTGGGCGGCCAGCTCCGCCTCCGCAAAGGACGGCGAGGGGATCTTCAGCATGCCGTGGAGCAGTTCGATCGCGGCCGTGTCCGAAAAGGTCGTCACTCTTCCTCCAGCAGCACTTCGGTGCACGAGCCCGCCAGGGCCTCCTGGACCGGGCGCGGCCGACGGCCGTCCGCGATCAGGACGCGCCGCACACCGGACAGCAGTCCCTCCCGGGCCGCGATCAGCTTGATCCCCATGCCGCCGGTGACCACCGGAGGCGTCCCTCGGCGGGGAACCCGGCAGACGGGGAGCACCGACCGTTCGTCGTGCCGGTCGGCCAGCACCCCCCTCGCCCCGGTGAGCATCAGCAGCGTGCCCGCCCCGACGGCGCCCGCGACGGCCGCGGCGGCGCGGTCCGCGTCCGTGTTGACCACCCGGCCGTCCTCGGCCACGGCCGGCGGCGACACCACGGGAAGCAGCCCCGACGCGAGCAGCGTGGACACCAGGTCGCCGTTGACCGCGGTGATCCGTCCACTGTGGTCGTCCCTGACCACGACCCGGCGTCCGTCGACGACTGCCCGGTGCGCCGACTTGCGGGCGGCCACGAGGAGTCCGGCGTCCAGGCCGGTCAGCCCGACCGCACCCACCCCGCAGGCGCGCAGGGCGGCCAGCAGACGGGGTTTGACGGAGCCGGCCAGCGCCAGTTGCACCACTTCGAGCGTTCGCTCGTCGGTGTACCGGGTCGACACCCCGTCCGGGGCGACGAGCCGACGGGTAGGCACTCCGAGGCGTGCGGCGAGCCCGTCGATGTCGGCCGAACCGCCGTGGGCGAGGAGCACAGGTCTGCCGCCGTGGTGCACGGCGGCGACGTCCGCACAGATCGCCTGCGACCGCACAGCGGCGTTCCCGCCGCATTTGACAACAAGTATGTCCCGCATGCGCTTCATCAGCCTCACGTCAGTTCGGATGCAGTCCGAAGAATTCCAGCCCTGTGCGCTCCGGCCAGCCGAAGCGGACGTTCATGCATTGCACAGCGCCGCCCGCGCCGCCCTTGACCAGGTTGTCCAGTGCGCCGATGAGGACCGCGGTGCCGTCGTCCGCGGACACCGCGAACCCGACGTCACAGAAGTTCGACCCGGTCAGGATCTTCGGTTCCGGGAGCCGGTACAGGCCCTGTCGTTGGGCGATGACCCGGACGAACGGCTCGTTCCCGTACGCCGCGCGGAACGCGGACCGGACCTCTTTCTCCGACACCCCGGACGCCAGCTTCACCTGGCACAGCACCTGCACACCGCGGACCGCCTCGACGCCGGTGGCGGTCATCCGCACCGTGCGGTCCGTGGCCTGTGCGATCTCGGCCTCGTGCCGATGCCCGGAGGGAGCGAACACACGAAGGGCACCGCTGCGTTCCGCATGGGCGCCGGCGGCTCCGCCGGAAACACCCGATCCGCTGGAACCCGTTCGGGCGTCCACCCGGACCGTGCCCTCGATCAGACCCTCCAGGGCCAGCGGCCGGACCGCGAGAATGCCCGCGGTAGCCATACACCCGGGAACCGCGATCCGGTCGCTCGTGGTCAGTCGGGCGCGATGCCACTCGGGCAGCCCGGCGGTGAATTCGGGTATCAGATGCGGGGCGGCGTGCGCGACTCCGTAATAGGACGCGTAGACCTCAGGGTCCCGTAGGCGGAAATCGCCGGACAGGTCGATGACGGTCCTGGCCAGTTTCAGGAATTCGGCCATCCTTCCCATGGTTTCCCGATGCGGAGCGGCCAGGAAGAGCACGTCGAATTCGGTGTTCTCCAGGGTGTCGTGGCCGACGAAGCACAGGTCCGTGTGGCCGCGCAGGTTGGGATGAGGGCCGTCGACCCGGCGCCCGGCGAGGCGGTCGGAGGTCGCGGCCACGACCGTGACCCGTGGATGACCGTGCAGGAGACGAAGCAGTTCGCCGCCGATGTAGCCGGATGCCCCGACGATGGCTACTCGCAGCATGAGCGTGACTTCTCCACGAGATGGTCGACGATTCGGTCGGCGACGGAGAGCGCGTCGCCGAGAGCCTGCTGGAGGCCGGAGAACTCGACACCGTGGTTGACCTCCAGGACCAGCAGCTCTCCCGTCCCGTCCTCGATCAGGTCGACGCCTGCGATCTCGGCCTCCACGGCCTGCGCGGCCATGACCGCGAGTTTCGCGATGTCGGGTGTCATGGGGCACAGTTCACTCACCGCACCCCGCGCCACGTTGGTCCGCCAGTGCTCGCTGCGCCGGTAGGTCGCGGCCAGCGCCTCGCCGCCCACCACGATCACCCGGATGTCCCGGCCCGGTTTGGCTATCCATTCCTGCAGGTAGACGATCCGCGCCTGCGGTGAGGGCAACGCGGCGACGTACTCCAGTACGGTCTCCGCGGTCTGCCGGTCCGGCAGGGCGGAGACCAGACGGCCCCACGAGCCCTGCAGGGGCTTCACCACGGCCGGATAGCCGATGCTCTCCAGAGCCGTCAGCGCCGCTTCCGGGGTCAGCCCGATGGCCGTCCGCGGTGTCGGGAGTCCCGCTGCGACGAGCGCCGCGGACGTGCGCCACTTGTCCCCGCACAGCGCGGTCGCACGCGCGGAGTTGACCACGATCGCACCCGCCGCCTCCAGGGCCTCGGCCGCGTACGTCGCCCTGGCGAGCCCGATCTCCCGGTTCAGCACGATCGGGTGCGCGCCGCGGTCACCGAGGGGGTGCCACCAAGCACGGCTGTCGATGTGCCGGTGGGCGATCCCCCTGCGAGAGAGGACTTCGAGGATTCTCTTCTCACTGGCCCGCACGCGGGACGCGAGAACCACGAACGGCTCCGCGCGGCTCACTCGCCCCAGTCCTCCTCGATCTCCGGCGCGAGCGCGGCCCGTATCGGATCGAGCGTGAGAATCTCCAGTTCACTGGCGCATTCACCGCATTCCACTATCTCGCCGATCACCGGTGTTCCGGCGGGAACCACCGAGTTCTCGCATTCAGGACAGGTAACCATGGTCAGGCCCTTTCGTTGACCGCTGCAAGGCACGGGTAAACGTAATGGCCGCTGTGGGCACCGGTAGGCAGAATCAGCGGCAGTCTCAGCCGGCCCGGACCGCCCCCGCCGGAGTCCGGTCCCGCACGTGCAGGAGCCGTACCAGTTGCAGCGCCGTGAACCGCTCCGGCAGGTGGGCGCCCGCCGGCCGCACCAGGCCGTGGACCAGCAGCGCGTGCAGGGCGGCAGCCGGCTCCGGCACCAGGTGATCGAGGTCGCCGACCGTCCAGTGCGGACGGTCGGCGACCTCGGCCAGCACCAGGCGATGGCACTCGGCCACGATGTCGACACTGCGTGCCACGGATCGCAACAGGTCCTGGCAGCCGCAGCCCGCCGGGGAGGAAAGGAGGGAGAAGTCCCGGCCGGCTCGGGCCAGCAGGAGCTCGGGCGGATACACCAGGCACCAGCCCGCCGCGTACTCAAGTGCCCTGGGTACACCGTCGAGCCAGCGGCACAACCGCACCACCGCTTGCGCGTTGTCCTCCCGAAGCCGGAACCCCGGCTGTGAGCGGCGCATGTGGGACAGGAACAACGCCACGGACTCGACCTCGCTCAACCGGACGTGGTCGTAGTCCAGCGCCTCCTCCGGCACGGCCATCGCGGTGAGCGGCAGTACGCGCTCACCCGGCAGGTATTGCGATGTCAAACCGGTCACCACGACGTGCAGCCCCGGACAACGCCGAAGCAACTCACCCACGTCCACCCCGCCGGGACCCGAAGCGTCGCCGCTATCGATCACCAACAGGCCATGCCTCTCACCGATCGCCGCGACGAGGTCGGCGGTCGGGTCAGCGGTGCCCGGCTGCGGCCCGCCGGGGCCGGGGCCGGCCGCAGGAAGCGCACCGCAGCAATGGGTACCTTCGGCCGACGCATGCCACCCGACCCGCCAGCCCCTGGCCCGCAGCACTCGGGCCGCCTCGAGCACCAGATGCGTCTTCCCGATGCCGCTGATGCCGACCACGCTCACCAGGCGGTGACCGTAGACGGTCACCTGATCGAGCAACACCTGCAGTTCCGCTTCCCGGCCCACCAGTGTGCCTGGCGGAGCGGGCGGTTCGGGCAGGGCGGGCGGTGCGAGCAGTGCGTCCCGCAGATCCGCCGGGCTTCCACCGGCGGCGTGCAGTTGCTGTCGCTCGGGCTCGCTCAGCCGCAAAGCGTCGGCCAGAAGCCCCACACTCTCCCGCCGGGGCCGTCGGACCCGTCCGCTCTCCAGATCCCGGATCGCCCGGACGCTCAACGTCGCGAAGTCCGCCAGTTGTTGCTGGGTCAGCCCGAAGCGGCCCCGATGTCTCTTCAGCAACTCGGCGAAGGAGGCTGTTTCGCGGGGCCCCTCCGGCGGTGTCGGCAGCGACCGCCAACGCGGGCCGCCCACTGCGCGTTCGCGTAGTGAAAGTCCGGTTGCCGCGGCTTTCCGTAGTCTCTTGCTCACAGATTCGGGCGCCTTTCTCTATCTGATTGCCGAGTTCCGACACCTGTGGGACCACAGGCTCCGGAACTGACCACGGGTCGACCTCCCCCGCGCTCACCCGCAGGTCATCCGGCGACGCGGCCCCAACCGCTGCCGTCGCCGGGCCCGGCCGAGGACGCCACCAGGACGCCGGACGCTGCCGCTCTCGGCGGCAGCGGTACCGGCGACGGCACCGATCACCAGCGCACAGAGAACAGCGACCACGAACACACGGACGGACTTCGTGATTTCTCCCAGAAATCAGAATGAGGAATGCTTGACAAGTCCCGGCCGGCGTTTTACGGCCGTTCCCCTTCCGCTGTTCCAGACTGACGGGCACCCGTCCCGGAAGCCACAGGCGGAACCATTCACCAAGTTCTCCCGCCCCAAAGCGGGGGGTGGACGAAAAGCATATGCAGCCACAATGAGCGACAATACGGACGGGGTTTCGTCATCCAGACGGTCACCACCCGCCCCACCGCGCTCGCCGGCCCGCAGCGAAAAGGTCATCCGCCGGGGCGGCCGCCCCCTCACCCCGCGGGTACCGGTCGACCTGGCGTCTTCCAGCCACTAGATTCCGAGCGGTGAACCCGCTCCCACGGTTGCCCGTCCTAATCGATGCGATCCGCAGCACATGCGGGCCAACCGGTCGGCGGCCCGTACATGGCAGGCGGGAGACGTTTGAGTTCGATGAGGGTGGGCGCGTGCCCATACGGGTGTCAAGAGCGAAGGACTGATGGTGGAACAGCAGAGCGAGGACAACGTTTTCACCGTGGGGGACACGCTCCGCGCCGAGGAAGTGGCCGTCTACCGCTGGCTGGCTCTGCACGGTCGGTTAGACCCTGTTTCGATGGCCAAGGAGACAGGGGTCGACGCGACAGCCGTGAGCGGCGCGGTGGACCGCCTCGTCCGAATCGGCCTGGTGCACAGGGGCGAGGAGGGCGACGACCGCCTCCGGGCTGTCGACCCTCACCTCGTCGCGGCCGTGGCCACCGCACCGGTGGAGCGGGCCATCGAGGAACAGCAGGCGCGACTGCGCCTCTTCCAGGACCAGTTCGCCCAGTTGGCCGTCGACTACAACGAGGGGAGACACAGCGCCTCCACGGACCTGGAGACCATTCCCGGGCTCACCCATGTGCGGGCCGCGTTGAACCGGGCGGCCGAGCAGTGCCGCGAGGACATGGTCACCGTACAGCCCGGCGGCACCCGCCCTCCCGAGGTACTCCAGGACGCACTGCTCCGGGACAGCCAGATGCTCGCCCGGGGTGTGCGGATGCGGACCGTGTACCACCACACCGCCCGGTTCAACAGCCCCAGCCAGGCGTACGTCGCCACGGCGAGTGCGCTGGGCGGCGAGTACCGGACGGCCCACCAGCTCGTCGGCCGGATGATCATCTTCGACCGGGAGCTCGCGTTCATGACCAGGCGCAACGACCGGCTGGGCGCGGTGGTGGTCCGGGAGCCGTCGGTCGTGCACTTCCTGTACGAGCTGTTCGAGCAACTGTGGTCGCAGGCCCAGCCGTTCTCCGATGCGGCCACCGACGGCCTGGAAGCGGTCGCCAAGGATCTGGACCGCACCATCCTGCGACTGTTGTCGTCAGGACTGAAGGACGAGACGATCGCGCGGCGGCTCGGGATGTCCTTGCGTACCACCCGCAAGCACATAGCCGACATGATGCAGGCCCTCGGCGCCGAGAGCCGTTTCCAGGCCGGCGTCGCGGCGTCCGCGAAGGGGCTGCTGAACGACGACGGAGAGCCGGACGCGGCACCCACGACGGCCCTGGCCTGATCCCGCGTACGCCCCGGGGGCGTACTCCGTCAGCCCGGACCCTCCAGGTCGAGCCTGAGCAGCGTGGTCGGGACGTGGATCTCCGACAGCCGGTAGGTATGACCCTGGGGCACGAAGAGAGTGCCGCCGGAACGCAGCCGCATGCCGAGTGGGTGCGAGGGCACCGGTGCCGGGTCCTCACCGACGCGCGACAGGACGCAGCGGCAGGCTCCTTCCAGGACCGTACCCGTGGACTCGGCACCGTTCGGCGCGCTCTCCACGACGGGAGAGTCCGGCGACAGGAAGCGGAAGAAGGGGCGCACCCGCAGTTGCAGCCTGCGGCCCAGCTCGGCCGCCAGTTCCTCCGTGCCCGGTCCGCCCGGCACGGTCGAGTCGACGCCCGGCGTCGGACGGGCCGGGCGGGGAAGCTCCAGCAAGGCCGGCAAGGTCATCGGGTCCTCGGGCCACGACAGGGCGGGCCCCCGGTCTCCGTTGGCCGCCACGCACAGGACCAGCTCTTCGACGAAGGACCGCAGCGGCCGGCTCAGAGCTCGCCGTCCAGGCACAGTCCTCCGATCTCGCCACACGTCAGGGCGATGCCAAATGAATGAGGTGTGCCAGGGCACCACGATGCCTGGACACACTGCGGGAAAGGGAGAGGAAACACCTGAGCGGCGCTGAGGCCGCCCCGAAATACTGCCGCACGGAGATCGGTCCCGACAGTCACGTGTTCACGTGTCATTCGGCCGGTGGCCACGATCGGGCAGTCGGGCCCGAGTTCGGTCAGACCCGGGACCGGCCGGGGGACTTCGGCGTGGGCGACAGCCCCATGTCTTCGATGGCGTTCACGAGGGAGCCCTCGACCGACAGAGCCAGCAGCAACAGGTGCATGCGGTTCCGGGCTCCGGTTTTCGCGCGTATCCGGCGCATGTAGGTGTCGACGGTATGCGGACTGACGTCCATGCGCCGGGCGATCTCCCTGTAGGTGGCTCCGCGCGCGATATGTCCGAGCACTTCCCTTTCCCGGCCACTGACGATACGGACAACTTCCCGCAGTCTGTCGATCAAACAGTCGGGCGTTCTTTCTCCGCATGATTCCTGCATTCCGGAATCCGCTGTACCACCGTCTCCGGAACTCCCCGCGGACCGGGTGGTCCCCGCGTACACACAGATCATCGCGGGACAGAACCCCAACCGCTGTCGTCGTTCGGCACGATGGAGGAAAACGCCAGAGTGTCGGCACCGCCGGTCTCGACGGCAGCGGCACCGGCGACGGTGCCGACCACCAGCGCACAGAGAACAGCGACCACGAACACACGGGCAGACTTCATCATTGCTCCCAGAAATCAGAGTGAGGAATACTCGAAAGGTTTCGGCGGACGCCTTCCGGCCGCCCCCTTCCGCAGTTCCAGAATGGTGGGCACCCGTCCCGTAATCCACAGACGGCACCATTCACCAAGTTTCCTGGCATCAAAGCGGGGGGTGAACAAAACACCCATGAGGTAAGAAATACGGGCAGACCCGATGTTGATTGCCGAGTGTTTTCGGCTTCGCCACTCCAGCGTGAGGGCGGCTCGTTCGGGTCATCGACGGCCCCGGCATGCGGCCGTTGCCGTTTCTCGCGCCGGACGCCCTGGCCTCGTCGGTGCGATGGAGGCTCCTCGGCTGGACCCGTCGGGCACGGCGGTTGCCTGTGAAAAGTCAGCGGGCGGTCACCTCGCCGCGGAGCCGGCGCTGTACTTCGGGCCGGAATACGGGCGGCATGCTCGAAGGAGCATTTCCGCGAGGTCCTCCGGCCGGTCCCGCCCCGACCGGTCCCGCCCCGGTCGCCTCCGCCCCGGTGAGGGGAGGCGCGTCGGGTTCGCGCCCGCTTGGGACGGCGGTTGCGGGAGCGCGCCGGGGGAAGACGTGCTCCTGGTTCCCCCTTCCGTGGCGGATCGCCCGTGCCGCGGCGGGGAATACCCCTTGTCTCCATCCCCCCACGGCACGTCAGGAGGCCCCATGCTGCGCGGTATCGACGTCAGCGCCTACCAGCCCGCCGACTACGCCACCGACGGTCATTCCTTCGTCTTCGTGAAGGCGACCGAGGGCACCTCGTACGTCAACCCCCGCCTGGCCGACCAGACGAAGCGGGGCCGCGACGCCGGACTCGTCGTCGGCTTCTACCACTTCCTGTGGCCCGGCGACCTCGCCGCCCAGGCCGAGTACTTCGTCTCCAAGGCCCCCGAGCGCTCCGGCGACCTGCTCGCCGTCGACTGGGAGACGACCGGCGAGGGCACCCACGCGAGCACCGCCGAGAAGGACCGCTTCCTCCGCGAGGTGAAGGAACTGCGCCCGCACCACCGGGTGCTGCTCTACTGCAACCGGTCCTTCTGGCTCGACGTCGACACCACCTCGTACGCGGGTGACGGGCTCTGGATCGCGGACTACGTGACGGCGGGCAAGCCCCGTATCAAGGCGAAGTGGCGCTTGCACCAGTACACCGACGACCCGGTGGACACCAACGTGGCGGACTTCCCGTCCGGGGACGCCCTGCGGACGTGGGCCGGCGGCGGCTGACCGGCTCAGTGCCAGGGGCGGTAGTGCGGGTTGTCCTCGCACTCGCTCATGATCTCGGTCTTGGTCTGCTTGTCGACCGGGCAGACGCCGATGATGAACTGGCGCTGGATGCCGCCGGGGAAGGCCACCTCGACCTGGTCGGCCCACTTGTGGGTGTCACCGATCGTCTTGTTGACGTCGATGCCGCCGGGCGCGTCGATGTAGTAGTTGAAGCCGGACTTGTACCAGGTCTTGTAGAGGTCGTGGTCGTAGGTGGTCGAGACGTACGGAGAGGGCTGGTTGACGAGTACGTACTGCTCGATGTCGTACTGGCCGGTCAGCACGTCCTTGGCGTGGAAGCCCTCCTCGAAGACGATCGCGGGGCCGCGGCTGTCGCTGCGGTAGAGCGTGCCGCAGGCGGTGCGCCAGACCGGGTCGGGCGTGATACGGCCGACGGCGACCCCATGGTCGGCGGCGGCCTTGAGCTTGTCCTCGAACTGGGGGCAGCTCGGCGCGGCGGCGCGCGGGGCCGACGTCACGGAGGTGCTCGCGGGCACCGACGCGGCGGCGCTCTGGGGTGAGGTGGCGGCCGTGGTGGCGAGGACGGCGGAGAGCGACAGGACGGCGGCGGCGATCCGGCGCCGCAGACGAGTGATGGTCATGCGGGTACGATCCCGGCTGCCCGGCGCCCCGCCGCGCAACGTCACCCGTAGGCGGCGTGTTGGGTGAACGCCCTTGCCACCGACGGGCGATGGCCGACCCGGCGAGGGCCGGTCAGCGGTCCAGGACGCGGATCTCGAACCAGGTGGTCTTCCCGCGCGGCGCCAGGTCGGCCCCCCAGCGGTCGGAGAGCTTGTCGACGAGGAAGAGCCCGCGCCCGCTGAGGTCCGTCTCCCGCACGGGCATCAGGCAGGGCAGCCCCCGGGAGGGGTCGCGGACCTCGACGCGGATGCGGCCGGGGCGGCGGCGCATGTGGAGGCCGAAGGCGCGGGCGCCGGTGTGCCGCACGGCGTTGCCGACGAGTTCGGAGGCGAGGAGGACGGCGTCCTCGGTCACCTTGGGGCCGACCTTCCACTGTCGCAGGGCCACCACCTGGACCAGGCGCCGGGCGGTGGCGGCGGCCCCCGGGATCGAGGGCAGGCGCACCTCGCGGTCGGCCGGGCTGCCGAAGGTCTCCAGTGCCCTGAGCCCGTGCTCGTCCTCGACCGCGGGCGTCCAGCGCGCCGTGATCGCACGGCCGGCCCCCCGCGGCTGACCCGTACCCTCCAGCCCCGCCATCGCCCCATCATGACCGCCCCGGCGGGGCTCCGGGGCGGTTCCCGGGGAATGCGCCCCCGCAAAGCCCGTGCCCCGCGAAGGGTGTCTGGCATGTGCCATGGGCACTTCAGGACCGCAAACGGCCCCGTTGACCTGCGCGGACGGCTCGGCCGGAGACAATCGACGGACTCCCTCGACAGGACGCGCTCAGTGGTCCGTCAAGGCTGCCACAAACGCCGCCGCCGAGGGGCCCGGATGAGACATCACGTCAATTGCAAGGGGGTCAGAGGAACTTGGCCTTTCCGGGGCCCTCCTCGACGAAGCTGCGCATGCCCCGCTCGCGGTCCTCGGTGGCGAAGAGCCCCGCGAACCAGTTCCGCTCCAGGGCGAGTCCGGTGTCGAGGTCGGTCTCCAGTCCGGCGTCGACGGCCTCCTTCGCCGCGCGCAGCGCGATCGCGGGGCCCTTGGCGAGCCGGGCCGCCCAGGCGTGGGCCTGCTCGTAGACCTCGCCGGGCGCGACGACCCGGTCCACCAGGCCGAGGGCGAGGGCCTCGTCGGCCTTGACCTGGCGGCCGGTGAAGATGAGGTCCTTGGCCTTGGAGGGGCCGATCAGCCGGGACAGTCGCTGGGTGCCGCCGGCGCCGGGGATCAGGCCGAGCAGGATCTCGGGCTGGCCCAGCTTGGCGTTCTCCCCGGCGATGCGGTAGTCGGCGCAGAGGGCGAGTTCGCAGCCGCCGCCGAGCGCGTAGCCGGTGACGGCGGCGACGACCGGCTTGGGGATGCGGGCCACCGCGGTGAAGGAGTCCTGGAGCGAGCGGGCGCGCACGACCATCGCCGCGTGGTCCATCGCCCGCATCTCCTTGATGTCCGCGCCCGCGGCGAACACCTTCTCCCCGCCGTGGATCACGACGGCGCGCACGTCCTCGCGGCGCGTGATCTCCTCGGCGAGTTCCTTGAGCCGGTCCTGCGTGGCGGCGTCCAGCGCGTTCATGGGCGGACGGTCCAGGCGCAGCGTGCCGACGCCGTCCGCGACTTCGAGATGTACGGTCATGCCAGCAGGTTAACGGCGGCTAACGCGCCCGGCCCCGGCGCGGCGGCCCCGCGGGGGGATTGCCCCGGTAAGCGAACACCCGCCCGGGGTGGTTCCCGGGCGGGTGCGAGATCGGGCGGGCCGGCGCCGGGTGCCGCCCCGGGCCGGCCGGCGGGTCAGGACTTCCACTTCTCCCAGGACATGTTCCAGCCGTTGAGGCCGTTGTCCGGGGCGATGGTGGCGTCCTTGGAGTTCTTGACGACGACCACGTCGCCCAGCATCGAGTTCTCGAAGAACCAGGCGGCCGGCGTCTTCTTGTCCCAGCCGCCGCGCACGTCGCGCAGGCCGACGCAGCCGTGGCTGGCGTTGCGGTTGCCGAAGGCGTCGCCGCCCCAGTAGTTGCCGTGGATGAAGGTGCCGGAGGTGGACAGGCGCATGGCGTGCGGCACGTCGTGGATGTCGTAGTCGTCGCCGAAGCCGACCGTCTCGCCGTTCATCCGGGTCACCTTGAACTTCTCGCTGATGACCATCTGGCCGTTCCAGGTGGCGGTGCCGGGGGCGCCCGCGGTGATCGGGATGGTGCGGACGACCTTCCCCTCCCGGGTGACCTTCATGGTGTGCTCGCGCGCGTCGACGACGGAGACCTGGTCGCGGCCGATGGTGAAGGAGACGGTCCTGGACTGCTTGCCGTAGACGCCCTCGCGGCCCTCGACGCCGTCGAGGTCGAGGCCGACGGTGACCTTGGTGCCGGCCTTCCAGTACTTCTCGGGACGGAAGTCGAGGCGGTCGTTGCCGAACCAGTGGCCCGCGACCTCGACGGCCGGTTCGGTGGTGACGGTGATGGCCTTCTCGACGGCGGCGGGGTCGGTGATGCCCCGGTCGAAGCGGATCGAGAACGGCATCCCGACGCCGACGGTGGTGCCGTCCTCGGGGGTGAAGGTGCCGAGGAAGGTGGCCTTGGGCGTCAGGGTGGTGAAGCGGGACGTCTCGGTGGCGGTGCGGCCGGCGGAGTCCTTGGCGGCGGCGCGGACCGTGTAGGCCGTCTTGGCGGCCAGGTGGGTGGAGGGCGTCCAGGTGGCGCCGTCCCCGGATATCGCGCCCTCGACGCGCTTGCCGTCGCCGTCCTCGACGACGACCTCGGTCAGCTTGCCCTTGGCGGCGCCGACCCGCAGCACGCCGCTGGTGTCGACGGCCTTGGCGCCGTCCTCGGGCGCGATGGTCACGACCGCCTCGGACTGCGCGCTCTGGGCGGCGGTGGCGTCCGCCTTCTCCTTGCCGCCGCTCCCGGCGCCGCCCCCTCCGCACGCGGTCACGGTCAGCAGCAGCGCCCCCAGCGCCAGTGCTTGCAGTCGCCTTCCGCGCCCGCCCCGTATACCGGACGTCGATGGCCCGGATATCGGACGCACGTTCACGTTGTCTCCCCTCGCCGGGCCCGAGGGGGCCCGCTCCCCGCGGCGCCACAAGGCGCTCGGCCGCATCGTAACCGCAGGCCAGGGGGGTCGGGGACGGGGAGATTGTCACCGTTCCGTACCGAGTTACCGGAGCGGCGTGTTCCGGTCGCGCGGGGCGGCGGGGACGGTCACGGAGCGCTCCCCGGGGACGGACACTCCGTCAGCACGGGCCGGGAACCGGGCCCCTGTCCCCGGCTCACCGCAGCGCGCTGCCCGCCCGCCACCGCTCCCAGCCCATGTTCCAGCCGCCGAGACCGTTGTCCGGGGCCACCTCGGCGTCGTCGCTGCCGACCACCTCGACCACGTCCCCGACCAGGCTGCGGTCGAAGAACCAGCCCGCCGGGGTCTCGGCCCCGCCGCCCTTGACGTCGCGCAGCCCCACGCAGCCGTGGCTGACGTTCTCGCGGCCGAAGGTGTCGGCGGGCGACCAGTAGTTGCCGTGCAGGAAGGTGCCGGAGTCGGTCAGGCGGACGGCGTGCGGCACGTCGGGGATGTCGTACTCGCCGCCGAACCCCACCGTGCGACTGTTCATGCGGGTGATCTCCAGCAGCTCCGTGATGACCATCTTGCCGTTGTAGGTGGGCGTCTTCCGGGCCCCCGCGGTGATCGGCACGATGGCCAGCGGCGTGCCGTCGCGGGTCACCCGCAGCGTGCGGGCGGCGGCGTCGACGACGGAGACCTGGCTGCGGCCGACGGTGAAGGCGAACGTCTTGTCCTGGAGCCCGTAGACGCCGGGCGCCCCCTCCACGTCCTGGAACTCCAGCGCGACGGTGACCTCGGTGCCGGGCTTCCAGTAGTGCTCGGGGCGGAAGTCGAGGCGGTCGGTGCCGAACCAGTGCGGGCGGATCTCGGCGGCGGGCCGGGCGGTGACGGAGACGGCGCGTTCGACGGCGGCGCGGTCGGTGATCTCCCGGTTGAACTTCAGGGAGACGATCATGCCGGTGCCGACCACCGAGCGGTTCTCGGGGGCCACGTAGGCGATGAAGCGCTCCTCCGGGACGTACGTGGTGAAGGTGGTGCGGCGGGCGACGCGGTGGCCGTCCCCGTCGAGGGCGACCACGTCCACGGTGTACTTCGCGGCGAGCGCGAGCCGCTCCTCGGCGGGCTTCCAGCGCCGCCCGTCGGCGGAGATCCGGCCGGGCACCGGGGTCTCCCGCGCGTCCTGGGAGCGGACGACCCGCACCGACTCCAGGTGCCCGTCCGGCACCCGCACCGACAGCTCCTGGTCGGGGCGCACGTTCTCGCGGGCGTCGTCCGGGGTGATCCGGATGACGTCGTCCGGGCCGGCCGGCCTGCCGAACATCCCGCCGAAGCCGGAGCCGCCCGCGGTGCAGCCGGCCGCGCCGGCGAGGAGCAGCGCCCATGTCATCGCCGCGGCCAGCGCGGCCCCCGCGCGCCGTGCGCGCCCGTGTACGTGCCTCATAGTCACCCGTAACGACCGGTGCGCCCCGGGGAAACGCGCGTGCGCGCCGTGCGGTGGGCGCAGTCGGCAGGGCAAGGGACGCGCACGGCGCCCCGGTCGACGACGCCCGGGGCGGGCGGTGTCCGGACGCGGCGCTCGGCAGCGCACCCGCGGCGCGCGGGGTGCCTCCGTACGACCCCCCGGCCGGGCGGAAACTCGCTGGGCAGGCCGGGTGCGGGACCGTAGGCTCCTGACGATGCCCACGACACCCGCGCCCGCCCAGGACCGTTCCACCGTGCGTTCCCTGCTCCGGCTGTGGCCCTACGTCCGGCCGGTGCGGGCCCGGCTGGCGACCGCGGCGTCCGTGGCCATAGCGGCCTCCCTGGTGGGTCTGGTGATCCCGCTGGTGCTGAAGTGGATGGTCGACGGTCCGGTGGCGGGCCGGGACCCGGCGGGGGTGTGGCTCGGCGCGCTCTTCCTGCTCCTCCTCGGGGTGGCGGAGGCGCTGCTCTTCGGGCTGCGGCGGTGGCTGGTGGCGCGGCCCCTGTCGCACGTCGAGGCGCGGATGCGCGCGGAGCTGTACGGGCACCTCCAGCGGCTGCCGGTCGCCTTCCACGACCGGTGGGCCTCGGGCCAGTTGCTCTCGCGCGGCACGACCGACCTGATGCTGTTGCGCATCTTCTTCGCCTTCCCGATGACCTTTCTGCTGGTCAACGGGGTCACCATCCTCGTGGGCGTGGTGATCATGCTGGTGCAGGACTGGGTCCTCGGGCTGGTGGTCCTCGGGGCCGCCCTCCCGGTGATGGTCACCTGCATGGTCTTCGAGCGGAAGTACGCCGAGGTGGCGCGGCTCGCCCAGGACCAGGTCGGGGACCTGACGACGGTGGTGGAGGAGAGCGTCCTCGGCATCCGGATCGTCAAGGGCTTCGGGCGGCACCGCAGTCAGGCGCGGGCGTTCCGGAAGCTGGCGGGGACGCTGCGCGGCACGGAGCTGCGCAAGGCGCGGCTGCTGGCGGCGATCTGGGCGGTGATCGTGACGCTGCCGGAACTGGCCGTGGGGGCGGCGCTGGTGGCCGGCGCGGTGCGGGTGGCGGACGGGACGCTGTCGGCGGGGACGCTGGTCGCCTTCCTGTCGACGGCGCTGGCGCTGCGGTGGCCGGTGGAGTCGATCGGCTTCCTGCTGGCGCTGAGCCAGGAGGCGGCGACGGCCACGGACCGGTACTTCGAGGTGATGGACGCCCGGCCGGAGGAGGAGACGGCGGGGACGGCGGGTGCGGCGGGGACGGCGGGGACGGCGGGTGCGGCGGGGACGGCGGGGACTGGGGGTGCGGCCAAGCCCCCCTCCGGGCCCGCGCCACCCGGGGCCGGACTCCGCTTCGAGGCCGTCCGTTTCCGCTTCCCCGACGCGCCGCCCGGCTCCCCGCCCCTCCTCGACCACGTCGACCTGCACGTCCGCCCCGGCGAGTCCCTCGCCCTGGTCGGCGCCACCGGCAGCGGCAAGACCACGCTGACCGCGCTCGTCCCCCGGCTGCACGAGGTCACCGCCGGGCGCATCACCCTGGACGGCCGGGACATCACCGCCCTGCCCCGCGCGGAGCTGCGCGCCCTGGTCGCCGTCGCCTTCGAGGAGCCCACCCTCTTCTCCGCGAGCGTCGGCGAGAACGTGCTGATGGGCGCCGGGGACGAGGCGAGCCCGGACGCGCTGGACCGCGCCCTGTCGGTGGCGCACGCCGGTTTCGTGCACGAGCTGCCCGAGGGCACCGCCACCCAGGTCGGCGAGCAGGGGCTCAGCCTCTCCGGCGGCCAGCGGCAGCGGCTCGCGCTCGCCCGCGCCGTGGTCGGCCGGCCCCGCTTCCTCGTCCTCGACGACCCGCTCTCCGCGCTGGACGTGCACACCGAGGCCGCCGTCGAGGCCGCGCTGCGTGAGGTGCTCGCCGACACCACCGCCCTGATCGTGGCCCACCGCCCGTCCACGGTGCTGCTCGCCGACCGGGTGGCCCTGCTCTCCGGCGGCCGGATCGCCGCCGTCGGCACCCACCACGAACTGCTGCGCACCCACGCCGAGTACGCCCACCTGATGTCCGGGCGCGAAGAGCCCGGGGACCACGAGGAGGGGACCCGCCGATGACGGCGCCCGCGACCACCGCACCGGAGGGGAAACCGGCCGGGGACGCACCGCCGGACGCACCCGCGGACGACGGGTTCGACCGGGACGTCCTGCCCAGCCCGCCGGGGGCCACCGCCGCCCTGCTGCGCTCCCTGCTCGCCCCGATGCGGGCCCGGGTCGGGTGCGCGGCGCTGGTCCTGCTGCTCCAGCAGGCGGCCGTGCAGGCCGGCCCGCTGCTGGTGGCGTACGCCATCGACCGGGCCGTGCCCGCGCTCCGCGCCCACGACACCGGCCCGCTGGTCGCGGTCGCCACCGGCTACCTGCTCTGCGCGCTGGCCGCGGGCGGCCTCCAGTACGCCTTCATCGCGCTCTCGGCCCGGGTCAACCAGGACGTGCTGCTGGACCTGCGCGGCCGGATCTTCCGGCACGCGCAGGCGCTGAGCGTCGACTTCCACGAGCGCTACACCTCGGGCCGGCTCATCTCCCGCTCCACCACGGACGTGGAGTCGCTGCGCGAACTGCTCAGCGAGGGGCTCCAGGAGCTGATCACGGTCCTGCTCTCCTTCGTGTGGATCTCGGCGATGCTGCTCTGGCTGGACCTGGGCCTCGGGGCCGTCGCCGTGGCCTCCTTCGTGCCGCTGTACGCGCTGATCCGGAGCTACCGGCGGCGCGCGCGGCGGGTGTACGCGAAGCGGTCGACGACGATCGCGGCGGTCATCGTGAAGTTCGTGGAGACGCTGAACGGCATCCGGCCGGTGCGCGCCTTCCGCCGCGAGGCCGCCAACGACGCCGGGTTCGCCGTCCTCAACGGGCGGCACGAGCGCGTCAACGGCGACGCCCTGCTGGAGATGGCCCGTTACGTGACCGGCTCCCGGCTGGTCGCCAACACGGCGGTCGCCGGGATCGTGCTGTGGGGCGGCTACCGGGTCGCCGACGGCACGCTGGCGCTGGGCGTGCTGGCGGCGGCCGTGCTCTACCTGCGCCGCCTGTACGACCCGATCGACCGGCTCGGCATGTTCCTCAACTCCTACGAGTCGGCGGCGGCCTCGCTCCAGAAGATCGCCGGTCTGCTCGCCCAGACCCCGTCGGTGCCCGAGCCGGCCCGGCCGAGGGAGCTGCCGGCCCTTGAGGGCGAACACCCGGGCCGGGAGGTCGTCTTCGAGGACGTGCGCTTCGGCTACCGCACCGGCGGCGAGGTGCTGCCCCGCTTCGGCCTGACCATCCCGGCCGGGCAGACCGTCGCGGTGGTCGGCTCGACCGGCGCGGGCAAGTCGACCCTGGCCAAGCTGCTCGCCCGCTTCTACGACCCCTCCGGCGGCCGGGTGCTGCTGGACGGCACCGACCTGCGCGACCTCGCCGTGCCCGAACTGCGGCGCGGGGTGGTGATGGTGACGCAGGAGGCGTTCCTGTTCTCCGGGACGGTGGCCGAGAACATCGCCATCGGCCGGCCCGACGCCTCCCGCGAGGAGATCGAGCGGGCCGCGAAGGCGCTCGGCGCCCACGACTTCATCGCCGCGCTGCCCGACGGCTACGACACCGACGTCCGCCGCCGCGGCGGGCGCATCTCGGCCGGGCAGCGGCAACTCGTCGCGTTCGCGCGGGCGTTGCTGGCCGATCCGGCGGTGCTGATCCTGGACGAGGCGACGAGTTCGCTGGACATCCCCGGCGAGCGGGACGTGCAGCGGGCCATGGCGACGGTGCTGAGGGGCCGTACGGCGGTGGTGATCGCGCACCGGCTGTCCACGGTGGAGATCGCCGACCGGGTGCTGGTGATGGAGCACGGGCGGATCGTGGAGGACGGCACCCCCGCCGAACTCGTCGCCGGGCGGGGCCGGTTCGCCGAGCTGCACCGCACCTGGCGGGACAGTCTGGCGTGAGCGCGCGAAGGCGGGAGCGGGCGGGCGCGGCCGTGGTGATCGACGCCTACGAGGACCCGGGCACCCCCGACCAGCGGGGCCCCGTGCGCTACCTGTGGTGGCTGGCCCGGCGGCAGTGGCGGCGCTGCGCCCGGGGGGCGGTGCTCTCCAGCGCCTGGATGGTGCTGCTGGCGGCGACCCCGTACCTGACGGCGCGCGCCGTCGACGAGGGGCTGGAGCGGGGCGACCTCGGGGCGCTGGCGCTCTGGACGGGTGCCCTGGTGGCGGCGGGCGCGCTCAACGCCTGGCTCGGCATGCTGCGCCACCGCACGATGACGCTGGTGCGGATGGACGCCAACTTCCGTACGGTCAAGGTGGTCGTCGGGCACGCGGTGAGGCTGGGGGCGGCGCTGCGGCGGCAGACCGGCACCGGCGAGATCGTCACCATCGGGGTCGGCGATGTGCAGACCATCGGCACCTCGCTCACGGTGCTGGGGCCCGGGGTGGGTGCCCTCGTGGCGTGCGCGGTGGTCGCCGGGCTGATGCTGTCGGTCTCCGTCCACCTGGCCCTGGTGGTGCTGCTCGGGGTGCCGGTGCTCGGGCTGCTGGTCGGCCCGCTGGTGGGACGGCTGCGGGGCCGGGAGGCGGAGTACCGGGAGGGCCAGTCGCTGCTGACGGCGCGGATCGGGGACCTGGCGGGCGGGCTGCAGGTGCTGGGCGGACTCGGCGGCAAGGGCCTGGTGGCGGACGCCTTCCGCCGGGACTCGGCGCGACTGCGCGGCCAGGGGTACCGGGTCGGCGCGGTGACGAGCTGGATTCAGGCGCTCGGCGTGGGGCTGCCGACCCTGTTCCTCGCCCTGGTGACCTGGCTGGCGGCCCGGCAGGCCGCGCAGGGCCGGATCAGCGTGGGCGAGCTGGTGGCGGTGTACGGCTACGTGGTGGCGCTGACCTGGCCGGTGGCGTTCCTCATCGAGGGCGGTCACCAGATCAGCCGGGCGGTGGTGGCGGCCCGGCGCGTGGTGGACTTCCTGCGGCTGGAGCCGGCGCCGGACGACGGCACCCGCGAGGCCCCGGCCGAGCCGTCGGTGCTGTACGACCCGGCCTCCGGGGTGCGGATCACGCCGGGCCGGCTGACGGTGCTGGCGGGGGCGCGGCCCGCCGACGCGGCGGCCGTCGCCGACCGGCTGGGCCGGTACGCGCCCACGGAGGCGACCTGGGGCGGGGTGCCGCTGGAGGAGGTGCCGCTCGCCCAGGTGCGCGAGCGCGTCCTCGTCGCCGAGGCGGAGGCCGACCTGTTCGCCGGTCCGCTGCGCGCGCTGCTCGCCGGCCGGAGGGAGGGCGCGGAGGCGGCGCTGTCCGGCGCGGTGCGCGCCGCCGCCGCCGAGGACGTCGTGCGGGGGCTGCCCGAGGGACTGGACACGGCCGTCACCGCGCAGGGCCGCAGCCTCTCCGGCGGGCAGCGCCAACGGGTGCGGCTGGCACGGGCGTTGCTGGCCGATCCGGAGGTGCTGATCGCCGTGGAGCCGACCTCGGCGCTGGACGCGCACACCGAGGCGCTGGTCGCGGACCGGCTGAAGGCGGCGCGGGCGGGCCGGACGACCGTGGTGTGCAGTACGTCCCCGCTGGTCCTGGACCGGGCGGACCGGGTCTGCCACCTGGTCGACGGCAAGGTGGTGGCGGAGGGCCGGCACCGGGAGCTGCTGGCCGACGAGCCGGGGTACCGGGCCCTGGTCGCGCGGGACGCGGGGGAACCGGAGGGCGTGCGATGACGGCCGGGACGGCGGGCGCGCTGCCCGTGGCGGGGCGGGCCGAGGTGCGGCGGGCGGCGGCCGGGCTGGTCCGCGCCGACGGGCGGGCCTTCGCCGGGGTGCTGCTGCTCAACGCGCTGGCGGCGCTGACGGGGCTGGCCGGGCCGTGGCTGCTGGGGCGGATCGTGGACGAGGTGCGCGCCGGGGGCGGGGCCGGCGCGGTGGACCGGATGGCGCTGGGCATCCTGGTCTGTTCGGCGGCGCAGTTGCTGCTGGCCCGCTGGGCGCGGTACGCGGGGCACCGCCTCGGCGAACGCGCCCTGGCCCGGGTGCGGGAGCGGTTCGTGGACCGGGCGCTGGCGCTGCCGGCGGCGGTGGTGGAGCGGGCGGGCACCGGGGACCTGACGACGCGGGGCACGGCGGACGTGACCGCGGTGGGCGCCACGGTGCGCGACGTCGGGCCGGACCTGTTGATCTGCGGGGTGCAGGCGCTGTTCCTGGCGGGCGCGGTGTTCGCGCTCGACCCGCTGTTCGGGGCGGTCGCGGTGCTGGGGCTCATGCCGGTCTGGTGGGCGCTGCGCTGGTACCTGCGCAGCGCGCGGGAGGCGTACCTCGCCGAGGGGGCGGCCACCTCACAGGTGGCGGAGGTGCTCGCGGCGACGGCGGACGGGGCGCGGACCGTCGAGGCGTTCCGGCTGGCCGGGCGGCGGATCGCGGCGAGCCGGGAGGCGCTGGAGGTCTCGCGGCGCACCCGGATGCGCACGCTCTTCCTGCGCTGCGTCTTCTTCCCGGTGGTGGAGCTGTCGTACGTCGTGCCGGTGGCGGGCGTGCTGCTGGTGGGCGGGGTGCTGCACACCCGTGGCGCGGTGAGCGTGGGCGTGGTGGTGGCGGGGGCCGTGTACCTCCAGCAACTGGTCGGGCCGCTGGACTCGGTGCTGATGCACGTGGAGCGGTTGCAGAGCGGCGGCGCCTCCTTCGCCCGGGTGGAGGGGCTGGCCGGGGTGCCGGCGGCGGGCGGGTCCGGCGCCGGGGTGCCGGCGGACGACCGGATCGACGTGGCGGGGGCGCGGTACGCCTACGACCGGGGCGGCGAGGTGCTGCGCGGGGTGGACCTGACGGTCCGTCCGGGTGAGCGGCTGGCCGTGGTGGGCCCGTCGGGGGCCGGGAAGACGACGCTGAGCCGGCTGCTCGCGGGGGTGGACGCGCCGACCGGGGGGTCGGTGACGGTGGGAGGGGTGCCGGTGGCCGGCCTGGGCCCGGAGCGGCTGCGGCGGCAGGTGGTGCTGGTCACCCAGGAGCACCACGTCTTCCTCGGCACCGTCCGGGACAACCTCCTCATCGCCGAACCGGCCGCCTCGGACGGGGAGTTGTGGGACGCGCTGGAGGCGGTCGGCGCGGCGGGGTGGGTACGGGAGCTGCCGGACGGCCTCGGCACGGCGCTGGGCGGGGACGGGGTCCGGCCGGACGGCTCCCAGGCGCAGCAGCTCGCGCTGGCCCGGGTGGTGCTGGCCGATCCGCACACGCTGATCCTGGACGAGGCCACCGCCCTGCTGGACCCGGCGACGGCCCGGCACACCGAACGGGCCCTGGCGGCGGTGCTGGCCGGGCGGACGGTGATCGCCATCGCGCACCGGCTGCACACCGCGCACGACGCGGACCGGGTGGCGGTGATGGAGGAGGGCCGGCTGACCGAACTCGGCACGCACGAGGAGCTGGTGACGGCGGGCGGGGCGTACGCGGCCCTGTGGTCCTCCTGGCACGGACGGTCCCCCTCCACCCCGCCGGCCGACCGAGCACCCGGCGGGACGGCCGAGCGGACGCACCCGTGAGGTACGCATCCGCATGGGGTCCCAGTAGTTCTCGCGGGTAAGGACGGCACCGGGGCAAAGGGAGCGCACACGCTGGGCGGTCAGCCTGCGGGGATGACGCTGGCACGGGCGAAATGGATGCCTGATGCGGGCCTCGTGGAGATGTCCGGTGATGGCACGGTGACGTTGTCCGCGCCGTGGAGTGGTCGGGACTAGGGCCAGGGACCGGCTGCCCTGGGTCCGGCGAAGCCGTAGTAATCACCAGATGTGGGGCCGGGCCGGCCTCTACCCTGACGTGGTGAGCGATTATTCGATGTCAGCCAAGGATGTCGTTGCGCTTGTGGAGCGGCTCGACGCCCACGGCGTAGATGCGTGTATCGGGGGCGGCTGGGGTGTGGATGCGCTGCTCGGGGAGCAGACGCGAGAACATTCCGACCTTGACGTATGGGCGCCGGCCGCACATCTTGAGCAGTTGTTCGTCGCGTTCGCGGAGGCTGGTGTCGACCGGATCTTCCCGTGGCCTGGTGACAGGCCGTGGAACTTCGTCTTGCACGACGGCGTTCGGTTGCGGGTCGACTTGCATCTCTACGAGCCGCTCGCTGACGGATCACTGCACTACGGGTCCGTGGTGGATGGTGGTCCTTTCCCGGCTGAAGCACTCGCCGGACATGGTTCGATTGCCGGGACTGCGGTGCGGTGCGAGTCGGCCGAGTGGGCGGTGCGCTGGCACACCGGGTATCCGGCTCGTGATGTCGATCGCCACGACGTGCCCTTGCTGTGCCGGCGGTTCGGGATTCCCCTGCCCGAGGGCTTCGGGCCGCTTGAGGAGCGTTCCCCAAGCGGCCCGGCATAGAGATGCGGGTGACTCTTCTCGGTCGGTGCCTCCTCGTGCCCGACGCGGGAGGCTCAGGCTTCTCGGTTCGGTGAGACGCCGGGAGGGGAACGGACTTCGCGGAGCAGAGCGAGGAAGGGCAGCCATGTGCAGGTCGCGCACCGATGCCGGACCTGCTCAGGAGTGAACCATCCGGCCGGCCCGCACTCCGAATCCCGAGGTGGGTGCACCGGCGGATCGGCGAGGCCGATCCGCGCGGTGAACATGAGCGTGTACGACATGGGGAACGGGTACGGGTAGCCGGCCTGCGGTCTCTCGTGCAGGGTGAAGCGTTGCCAGCCGAGCAGTGTCAGCGCCTGTGCGGGCACGAGGAGCCCGGTCTCTTCGCTGATCTCTCTCGCTGCGGCCTGCCGGGCGTCCTCGCCCGGGTCGATGTGGCCGCCGGGCACGTCCCAGCCCCGTCCGGGGAGGTTGACGTGCGTCAGCAGCACGTGGCCTTGAGCCTCGCATACGAGGCCGAAGGCGGCGGTGGTCAGGTGCTGTGGCGGGTAGGAGTGCGCACGGACCACCTCCATCAGGTGTGGCACCGGGACCCACGGAGCGGTGCCGGTGGTGATGACCTCCTGCGTCATGGGTGCGCTCGCAGGGTGTCGACCAGCCTGGTCGTCGAGTACGGCGCGATCCGCTCGACCGCGTGCACTTGGGCCGCGACCGCGGCGGCGGACGCCACTTCGCTGGGGTAGGCGGAGATACTTGCGCGCGCGGTGGCGAAGACCTGCGGGCGCAGGAAGCGGATCTGGCGGTCGGCGGTGGGCTCGTCGTAGAGGAAGACCAGGTCGACGCACTTGAGAGCGCCCACGAGCGTGGCGCGTTCGTGTTCACCGACGATGGGCCTACTCGGGCCTTTGAGGTGCCGGACGGACAGGTCGCTGTTCACGCCGACGACCAGGAGGTCACCGAGCTCTCTCGCCTGTTCCAAGAAGCACAGATGGCCCGCGTGCAGAAGGTCGAAGCAGCCGGTGGCGAGCACGGCCCGGTCGCCGGGCCGACTGCTGAGCCAGTCCCGGATTTCGTTGAGTGCCTGCGGGCCGGCGCCCAGGTCTGGCGGTGTCATCGCGCGGCGCCGATGAGCAGGTCCTGTGCCGGCGTCAGCTCGACCCACCGGCCGTTGTCGGCCGCCGAGGCGTAGGCGCCGTCGATCACCAGGGAGGTCGTCAACGAATCGGCCAGCAGTGGTGCCGCCTGTTCCGGGTGCCGTGTCTTGGTCAGGAAGTCCGTGAACATCGCGGCGAACCAGTCGCTGTGCTGGGGGTCGTCGAAGTTGGAGGGCAGGGTCGTGCGGTGCAGCCGGCCGTCCAGGCTGTAGCGGACGTCGTCGTTCTCCACGGCGACGGTGCCGCCGGTGCCGGTGATCGAGTAGTAGCTGTTGCGGTAGCCGGCCGACCAGGTCACGTCCAGTTCGATCTGGACGTCGTCGTCGCACCGGATCATCAGCATCGCGGTGTCCTCCGTGCCGGTGTGGCCGTCGTGGCGCATGGCACCGCTCAGGCAGGACACGGCCAGCGGCGTGCGTCCGGTCAGGTGGGTCGCCAGGTACACGCTGTGAGGGCCGTGGTCTCGGAGGATCCCGCCGCCGGCGATGAGCGGATCGCGCCGCCAGTGGGGGTTCCAATCGGCGACGCCGACGGCGTGGCCCTGGCGCAGGGTGCGGAAGCGGGCGCTGAGGACGTCGCCGAAGCCGGGGCTGCGCACGACCTGCTGCATGGTCGCCAGAATGGGGGCGAACTTGTAGTTGTGGCAGGGGTAGAACACCTTGTTCGAGGCGGCGATCTGGCCGAGCAGGCGGTCGTAGCGTCCCTCGTACGGCATCAGCACGGGCTTTTCGCACAGCACGTGCAGCCCGTCGCGCAGCCCGAGCTCGATGTAGCAGGCGTGGCTGTTGGGCGGCGTGCAGATGTCGATGAAGTCCGGATTCTCGTTGTCGACCATCTCCTCGTAGGTGGCGTACGCGCGGAGCCCGGTGCTGCGGGCGGCCTGTGCGCGTGCGGGGGTGGGGTCGACGACGGCGGTCACGTCGATGCCTTCGGTCTGGCGGTATCCGATAACGTGACCGGCCGCGATGGTGCCGTAGCCGATGATGGCGCCGTTCATGAGGTACCTCCGTCACAGAGCAGTTGGAGAAGCCGGTCGCGGTGTGCAGTGAGCTGGACGTTCGAGTGCACGCGGTAGGTGGGGCAGCTGGTGACCGCCGCGTGCAGTTGTGCCCGCATCCGTCCGTAGTGCGCGGCGAAGGCTCGGTAGTCGCCGCCGCACAGGTCCAGCAGGTCCTCTTCGAGCCGGTAGACGTTGAGTCCGAAGGCGAACTGCTCGGCGATGGTGACCGCCTCCTCGGGGGGCAGTTGCCGCACCTCGTGCTCGTCGGGTGTACGGAAGTCAGCGATCCATACGGCGCGCAGCGGTACTGCGGCGTCCGTGTGGTGGGGGAACGCTTCGTAGGGGTCGACGAGACGCTCGCGCGGGTCGAGGGCCGCGGTGGTGGCCGCCGGGTCCAGCCAGGGGCCGGGCCGCATCCGCATGGTGCTCGCGACTCCCTGGACCAAGTCGTCGGTGAGGACCACGTGTGAGTTGGTGATGAACGTTGCGCCGTTTCGGCAGAGTCCGGTGAGCAGGACGGACTTGCCGGCCCCGCCTCGGCCGACGATCAGCGTCGCGCCGTCTTCGGTGGCGAGGGCGGCCGCTTTGAGGAAGAGTCCACCGGCGGTGGTGGTGTGCCGCAGAAGCAGGTACTTCACGACATACGGCCAGACCAGCCGTTCCAGGCGGTCCCCCACGAGCACGATCCGGTTGCCCGAGCTGGACATGAGCACCGGGGGGCCGAAGTGGTCGGTCACGTAGTAGCCGGAGGCGAGGTTGCGGGCGCGTGCCGTGGTGTCGGCGGGCAGGCCGGGAGCGGCGTGCGACAGGCACCACAGTTCCACGTCGGGCACGGTGTTGTGGGGCACTTGGGCGGCTCGGCTGAAATAGTGCAGTGCGGGGAAGCCGGGAACGTCGCTGGCGATGCGCGCGCTGAGCGGGCCGATGCGGACAACTTGGTCGGTGCGTAGGCGGACGGGTCCAGGCAACGGTGTTCGTGTCATCGTCCGTCCCTTCTCAAGGCCGTGCAGGTGGACCGGAAGCGATCGGGGTCCTGCCGGGCGGCATCCAGGACGTCGATGCAGTCCACCAGGGCTCGGATTGCCGCGCGCGGCGCGGGGACGGGGCCGGTGTCGTTGCCGGCGAGGAGCTCGGCGGCCTCGGCGACAACGAATTGCCGTTCCGCCTCGTCCGCCGCGTCGGCGACGGCCTGCACGGCAGCGTCGAAGCATCCGAGCCGACGGCCCGCGATCAGGATTTCGGTGGTCTTGCGGTCGTAGTCGTCCGCGTCGGTGCGGCCCGCGCAGCTCAGGTAGTGCTCGACACGGAAGTTGACCAGGCCCGGATAGCGGGGCTGCCCGGTGGCAGGCTCACGGTCTGGTGACCGGACCTGCCAGATCTGCCGGTCGGTCCGGTTGTAGGTGCCGAGGTCCGGATCGGTGATGCCGCGTCCGGCGAGTACCGCCGTCACCTCCGGGCGCGGCGAGAACGGCACCGGGCCCGGCGCGTCGAAGTCCCAGACGTCGGGATCCAGATAGCCGTGCAGACATGCGCGGACCTGCTCCTCGGGGCACAGGACCCCGAGCTCTTCGACTCCGACCTGACCGCGGCAGTAGTCGCCCCGGTCCCCGTGCGGTACAGGGGTCTCTCGGGGGACCTGTGTCTTCTCGAAGTCGACGAGATGGTGCGTCCGGCCGTGGACGAGGACGTTTCGGGGACTCAGGTCGCCCCAGAGGATGCCGCGCTCCAGTAGGGCGTCCATCAGGTCCCGGTAGTCGCGCAGCAGCGAGGTGTGCTCGCCCGGTGCCAGCAGCATCGACTCGGCGGTCTTCCCGGGAGCCCACTGCCAGAGGGCGTAGACGTGGCCGGATGTGCCGTCGTGGATGGTCGCGAGCAGGGGTGCGAGCCGAAGGCGCCGGTCACGGCCGAAGGTGATCTCACCGGCGAGCCGGGCGGCGATGGCGCGGTAGGCGACCTGTTCCTGAGCGAACCTGCCAGGCTTGGCCGGGTTGGCGCGCTTGCTGATCACGCGGGTGCCGTCAGGCAGATGCCACGACTTGACGATGCCTTGGCGCAGGCGCGCGTTGGGTCCGGGCACCTCGTGCCGGCTCTCCACGAAGTCCCCGAACCCCGTGCCGAAGCCGTCCAGCAGGGCGGCGATCATGCCCCGGTGCCCGGGATCAGGGACGTACGCCCGCGTGGGGGCGTCGGCCGCCGTAGTCGCCGTCAGCACGTGTTCCAGGTCGTCCGTGAGGCGTACCTGCGCGGTGCCGGGGCGGGCGAACCGGGCCCGCCCGATCTCGTGGTGCAGTCGGGCGCGCTCCTGCGCGTTGTGGGTGGCCGCGAGGCGTTCACACAGCCGGACGACGGCGTCGGGCATGTCCGGCCGCAGGTAGAGCGCGGCGAGACGACAGTCCCCGGTGACTCCGCGCAGCCGGTTCGCCACCGTGGCGGAGCGCTGCGGCAGTGCCGCCAGCCGTTCGCCGATCAGGGCTTGGACGCCGGCCTCGATTCGGCCGGTGGTGTCCCAGGAGTATCCGGGGAGCCGGGTGGCGCTGCTCACCGCACGTCCCCCGGGTTCGCCGTGACGGGAAGCAGCAGCGCCGACAGCAGCGCTCCGGACGCGTCCTGCTCGGCCACGCCGACCAGCATCTCGCCGCCCGGGACGCGGTAGCGCAGCCGGATGCGACGTCCGGCCAGCAGGTCACAGGCCACGTGGCTGCCGACAGCGGTCAGCCGGCCATCGGACAGGGTCCACTCCGTTCCGCCCGTACCGAAGTCGACCCGGCCACGTTCGGTCGCCGCACGGGTGCGTTCCGGCAGGCCGACGACGACGGTGGCCTGGCCGCCGTCGTGGCGGATCTCAACCGTCCAGGGCGGCGTCGGGCGGCCGGTGTCCAGCTCGATCCGGCTCGGCAGCAGGGGGATTACAGTGGCGGGGTTGAACCAGTAGGGCAGGAGCAGTGTCTCCTCGTCGACCGGAAGCCGCGCCCAGAAGTCCCACCACAGACAGCGGGGGAACGGCCCGGTGCCGGCCGGCACGGGCAGCGGATTCCTTCCGAGGAGCACGGTCGATGCCCAGCCGGCCCATCCCACTGCGTCCCACGCGTCGAGATCTGCGACCAGCTTGAGGAACCGCTTGGTGTCGAACGCCTCGTGGCGGACCAGGGCGCGCAGGTCGGCCAGCTCCGCCAGCTTGACGTACGGCTTGGCGCGATGGGACAGCGACCACATGTTGGTGAAGTTCAAGAAGGCATGGCCGCAGAGCACGATGGCCAGCAGGCAGGGGTCGGGAACACTCACCCGGCCCACCGTGACGGTGCCGCCGTCCACCAGCCGGCCGTGCCGGATCGGGTTCATCGAGGGAACACGGCGCGGCTGGTACCAGGTCTTCGGAGGTTCGGGGGGTGTGAGGTCCGCGTGCCGCACCGCACCGTACCCAGGCACTGGAAGGTAGGCGTGCACGTCGATCTCCACACCCTCACGGGTGAACTCGCCGAGCTCGTGAAGGAACGGTGCCCGGGTGCGCTCGTAACCGAGCCTCGTCAGGGTCTCGATCAGCGGCCCGCCGTCGGCACAGACCAGGTCGATGTCCCCGCACCGCAGCAGGTGCCTCTCGCCGGTGAGCAACCCCGTGGCGATGCCCTTCACCACCACCGGTGGCGTCTGCTCACCCAGGTCGGCCACGATGCGGTCGACCGCGCGGATATGGGCCTCGGCAAGCGCCAGGGTGTCGGAATGCATCGCCGCCACGGGCCCGCCGATCCGGTGGCGCAGCCACTGCGGCCCGGCGGGCAGGCGACGCTGCAGACGGCCGCTGAGCGCGTGCTGTCCCATCAGATCGAGCAGTACGCGGTCGTCGAAATCCTGGTCCTCGGGGATCTCGTGCGCACCGGCGGCCCACCGCAGGACCTGCGTGAGGGCACCCATCACAGCACCACGAACGCGGGGTACGGCGACTGCGGGAACCGCTGGACGCGGTGGCCGGCGAGGTCGACCGCGTTCTTCAGTGCCACGGTCTCCCCGGGAAAGTCCGGGTGCGTCAGTTCGTCGAAGGCCAGCACACCACCAGCGGGCATGTGCGGGCGCAGCAACTCCAGGCACGCACGGGTCGGATCGTGCAGGTCCATGTCGAAGTAGGCGAGTGCCACGATCGTCTGCGGGTTGCGTTCCAGGTACGCGGCCAGCTGCTCCGGGGCGTCGCCCTTGCACAGTTCGAACCGCTGGATGTGCGCCATCGGCGCCTCGGCCTCGTGCAGGCGCAGGACCTGGTCCAGGTAGCTCTCGTAGCCGGGTGTGACGCTCATGCTGCCCATGAAGACCCGGTCGGAGTCGCCGTCCTGGGGGGACGGGTCGAGGAAACCGGTGAAGGTGTCGAACCCGACGATCTTCCGGTACATGTTGGTCGGCTCGTGGCGGGCACGCAACGCGTTGAACACGGACAGGTGGCGGCCCCAGCGGACACCGAACTCGACGATGATCCCGTGGACGCCGAGGATGTGCCGGTAGAGCTGTTCGAGTGTGAGGATCTCGTTGATGCGCTGCGGGCGCATGAAGACTTCGAGGTGGTCGAGCAGCGCGTCATCGGGGATCGGCCGCTCGGCGAACAGCTCCATGAGCCGGTTTCTGGCCGCCTGTTCCGTGTCGGAGGGTGCGATGAGGCGGGTTGTCGTCACTCGTGGTCTCCTCTATTGCTTCAGCCGAACTCGTCGGCGAGCTGCGAATGAATCCGTGCCTTCGACGGCGGGCCACCGCCTACGGACAGACGGCACCGGGACGCACCCCGAGGGGAGGCACCCCGGCGTTGATCAGGCGGGTCGCGTCGCGAGCACCGGTTCGAGCGCGGCCAGCGCCCGGTCACAGCCGTCCAGCGCGAACTCGACGTCCTCGCTGGTGTGTGCGGCGGACAGGAACCACTGGTGGCTCGGATGCAGCAGCACCCCGCGCTGCGCCGCCCCGGCGGCGAAGGCCGTGCTCATCCGCTCGCGAATGACCGGATCGGGGTGAGTGAACTGAAGGAACGGCATCGGCGGGTAGCCGACCACCCGGGCCGGCACACGATGCCGGTCGACGAGCGCCGACAGGCCGTCCTGGAAGGCGGAGCCGGCCTTCCGGATCCGCTCCAACGCATCGGTGTCCCGCAGGACCCGGATCGTGGTGAGCGCCGCGGCCATCGGTGCGGGGTCCGCGTAGAACGTCGACGAGATCCGGGTACGGGCCAACGCCGACAGCACGTCGGCCCGCCCGACGACGGCGGAGATGGGATGCCCGTTCGCCATGGCCTTGCTGAACGTGCTGACGTCCGCCTGGACGCCCAGGAGTCCCTGAGCACCGGACAGGCCCAGCCGGAAACCCGAGCGCATCTCGTCGAGGACGAACAGCGCCCCGTGCTCATGCGCGATGTCGCGGATCTTCTGCAGGTGGCCCTCGGGGGCCGTCTCGTCGCCGAACGGCATCATCAGCACGCACGCCACCTGCCCGGGATGACGGGCGAACGCATCACGCAACGTGCCGAGATCGCTGTAGTCGAACAACAGCGTGTCGGAGCGGGTCGCTTCCGGAACACCGGCCGGGATACCTGCTGCCCAGTCGTGCCAGCCGTTGTAGCCCCAGCGGATCACCTTGGAGCGCCCGGTGAAGATCCGGGACAGCCGTACCGCTGTACTCGTCGCGTCGGACCCGGTCTTGAGCAGGTACGCCATCTCCGCTCCGGGCACCACCGAGACCAGCAGGTCGGTGAGCTCGCTCTGGCGGCGGCTCCACAGCGGAGCGATGCAGTTGCCGTTGCGCAGTTCGCAGAGCACCGCCTCGGTCACCCGTCCGTCGGCGTGTCCGAGGACGACGGGCCCGTACCCGAGGTTGAGGTCGACGTACCGCTTCCCCTCCAGATCCCACAGGTAGGGCCCGGCAGCACGACTGAAGTAGCGCGGATAGCGGGTCTGTCCGCTCGTGCACGGTCCGACCACGTCACCTCTGGTGGCCGTTCGCGCATCCGTACGAGCACTCTGGGCGTGCCATCGGTCGTCGGGTGATTGCTCCACTCTCCTCCTCCTTGCTCCTCGTTCGCTGCACGACAGAGAACCGCAACCAGGGCCCGGGGGAACAGCCGTCCACGCGGTGTACGGGGTGGACGGGGTGTACGCACGCAACTCGGTGTACGTACACCGGGTTTCATCCGCGCCAGGTGCCGGTTCGGAGCGCTTCGCGCTAGCGTCGGCAGACGCGTTGTGTGCCCGGAAGGAGTGCCGTGGTGGAGCCGCAGCCGGATGGTCCAGCGCCGCTTGCCACTCTCCTGACGCAGCTCGGAATGAAACCCGAACAGTTGGCCGCGCGCATCAACGAACTGCGTGCCCGCCGCGGGTTACCGCCGCTGCACCTCAAGAGCGCGTACCCGTGGCTCCGCCCGGTGCCAGTCCGACCCGACAAGGCCAATCAGGCGGACGCACTCGCCGTGCTCAGCTTCCGAGCCGGACGCCGCGTGACAGCCCAGGAACTGGACTGGGACGGGCCACGACGCCGCCGGCACAGCCCCGTCCGCCCATGCCTGGACACCCCCGGCGACGCCGTCCTGCCCGACCTGCTCTACGAGATCAGCAAGGGAGACCCCGACTCCATGGACCGCCGTACCCTCCTCAGCGGTGCCGCTGTCACAGCGCCCGGCCTGGCACTCCTCATGTCCGGCGGAGCGCTGGGAGCCGCACAAAGCGGCGACCGCCTCTCCCTCCGCCTGGTCACCAGCATCGAAAACGGTGTCCAAGAGCTACGCGCCCTGGACGACACCGAAGGCAGCTCCAGCAATCTCGACTGGGCGCACGGACTGTGGCAGAGCGTCGCCCGTGTGGTCCTCAACGCCCGCTACCGCAATGCTGAGGCCGACCGCCTGCACACAGCCTTCATCGAGGTCTGTGAGCAGTACGGGTGGATGCTGTTCGACGCGGACCGCCACGCGCAGGCACAACGCGTCTACCAGACCGGACTACGCCTGGCCCGCGAGGTCGCACCGGCCGGTCCCGCCCGCTTCGCGGCGCACAACCTCCTGGCCTCGGCCGCCTATCAGGCATCCTGGCTCGGGCAGCACCAGGAAGCCAAGACGCTCCTCGACGTCGCCTCCCACGGCGATCTCCCACCCCGCGTGCGCGCGGTCATCGCCGACCGGGAAATCTTCGCCGCAGGACGCCGCGGCGACAGCGACGCGCTCAGCAGCGCACGCGACCGCGGCCACGAACTCCTCCAGGACGCCGGCCCAGACGGGCCCTGGTGGTCACAGTGGCTCACTCCACACGCGCTCGACGCAGCGACCGGCCGCGCCTGGCTCGCCGCGAGCAAGCCGGAGGAGGCAACGCCCTACCTCAAGCAGCGCTTGGCCGTGACCGGCCCCGCCTACCCCCGCGACTACATGCTGGCGGCTCTTGACCTGGCCGACACATATCGTGTCTCGGGCGACATCGGCGCCTGCACCGCACTGGCCCTGCAGGCCGCCCACCTCACGGGCGTCGAGTCGGCCCGTGCGCAGTCCAGGCTCCGAGAGGTGGCCGCGGCACTGCACCCGTACAAGGACCGTCCAGGAGTCCGTGATCTCATGCACGTCATGTAGAGGCTCAATCGCGCCCCTGCCGCTGCCCGCATCCGCATACGCCCCGCCTTCGAGCAGGCTCTGAAGACCAGGCGGGAGATCAAGGCGCAGGCCCCGCACTGCCACGTGATCTTCACCGTGTACAAGAGGAAACGGCTGGGACGGGATGCAGCAGAGCCGACCGCCCTCGCGGGCCATCTGACCGCGCACGGCCTGGTGCTGGAGATGCTCGCCGGCCCACTGCCGGGGATGTACGACCCAGCGGCCCCGGCAAGCTGCTGTTCGCGTTCTTCGCCGCGATGGCAGAGACCGAGCGGGAGAACATCCGCGAATCCACCGTCGAAGGGCTCGGCACGCGGCCCGCAAGGGAAAGTACGGCGGCCGGTCGCCCGTCATCACTGACGACATGCTCCACACCGTGCTTCGCCACGGGACCCTCGGGGGCCCCGCATAGCGGACGCGCCCTCCCGAACACCGAACGGTTTCCGGCCAACTTACCGGCGTCCACCTGGCGTGAACCGCTCCCCCGCCCCCGCCAGGGCGGCCCACCACCCCCACGGCGCCCATACGGGACCGCATCCGCCCGGCGCCTCCCCCGACACCGTCCGACGCCCCCGCGCCTCCCGGCGACACCCGCCCCGGACGACGTCACCGGCCCGCCGCTCTTTGCCGAGCGATTGCGCTCGCCTTGTTGCGGCTTTGCCGAGGTCAGAGGCGTCCGGCGGCACGCGCCTGTCATCCGGACGACGGTTTTCGGTCAACCCCGCCACACCCTCCTGACATGTACGCGGCAGCGGTGCCACCCTTCCCTCACCCGCCGCACAACTTCGCAGTCCCTCCGGCCGGAGCACCCCACGCCGACCGGACTCCCCACCGAAGGAGTTCGTGTGACCCCCCTCTTCACGCGCCACAAGCGCACCACGCTGGCCCTCGCCACCGCGGTGGCCGCCGGCGCCCTGCTCACCACCGGCCTGACCGCCGGCAGCGCCACCGCCGACGCCGGCGCACAGCCCGTCCTGGCCGCCGCGCCGGTCCTGATGTCGGACACCGCCCGTGCCGCGCTCATCCAGGAGCGGCAGGGCGACGCGGCCCGCACCGCCGGCGAGATCGGCCTCGGCGCCATGGAGAAGCTGGTCGTCAAGGACGTCGTCAAGGACGCCGACGGCACCGTGCACACCCGCTACGAGCGCACCTACGACGGGCTGCCCGTCCTCGGCGGCGACCTCGTCGTCCACCGCAGCGCCGCCGGTGCCACCCAGGGCGTGACCAGAGCGACGAACACCGCCATCAAGGTGGCCACCGTGACGCCGAAGGTCGCCGCGGCCACCGCCGAGCGGCAGGCGCTGTCCGCCGCCGAGGCGGCCGGCGCCGGCGAGGCCGAGGCCGACGCGGCCCCGCGCAAGGTGGTCTGGGCGGCGAACGGCACCCCGGTCCTGGCCTACGAGACGGTGGTCGGCGGCTTCCAGGAGGACGGCACCCCCAACGAGCTGCACGTCATCACCGACGCGGCCACCGGCGCCAAGCTCTACGAGTACCAGGCCATCGAGACCGGCACCGGCAAGAGCCTGTACTCCGGCACGGTCACCCTCGGCACCACCCTGTCGGGCTCGACGTACCAGCTCACCGACGCCTCGCGCGGCGGCCACAAGACGTACAACCTGGCCCGCGGCACCTCCGGCACCGGCACCCTGTTCACCGACGCCGACGACGTCTGGGGCACCGGCACCGCCTCCAGCTCCGCCACCGACCAGACGGCCGCCGTCGACGCCGCCTACGGCGCCCAGGTCACCTGGGACTTCTACAAGAACACCTTCGGCCGCAACGGCATCCGCAACGACGGCAAGGCGGCCTACTCCCGCGTCCACTACGGGAACCAGTACATCAACGCCTTCTGGTCCGACAGTTGCTTCTGCATGACCTACGGCGACGGCGCCGGCAACGTCCGCCCGCTGACCTCGCTGGACGTCGCCGGGCACGAGATGAGCCACGGCGTCACCTCGAACACCGCGGGCCTCGTCTACAGCGGCGAGTCCGGCGGCCTCAACGAGGCGACCAGCGACATCTTCGGCACCGGCGCCGAGTTCTACGCCAACAACGCCTCCGACCCGGGCGACTACCTCATCGGCGAGAAGATCGACATCAACGGCAACGGCACCCCGCTGCGCTACATGGACAAGCCGAGCAAGGACGGCGCGTCCAAGGACTACTGGTCCTCCGGCCTCGGCGGCGTCGACGTGCACTACTCGTCCGGCCCGGCCAACCACTTCTTCTACCTGCTCGCCGAGGGCAGCGGCGCGAAGACGGTCAACGGGGTGAGCTACAACTCCCCGACCTACGACGGCTCCACCGTCACCGGCATCGGCCGCGCCAAGGCGCTCCAGATCTGGTACAAGGCGCTGACCACGTACATGACGTCCACCACCAACTACAAGGGCGCCCGCACCGCGACCCTGAACGCGGCGTCCGCCCTCTACGGCGCCTCCAGCACCGAGTACCAGACGGTGGCCGCGGCCTGGACGGCGATCAACGTCACCTGACCGTGAGAGCGGGCCGCGGTGCGGATCGGGCCGGATCACCCCGCCGAGATCCGCACCGCGGCCCGTGGCCGTCCGAGGGCCCGGGGGACCAGGGGCCCACCCGGCCGAGGGCCCGGTGGGGCCCCTGGTTCACCCCGGGCCGGCCGTCATGAGGGTCAGGGCGATGGACAAGAAGAGAAGTGGGGCCAGGCCCACGGCCAGTGAGGTTGCCGCCCGGCGGCGAAGGGGCAGGCGATCGGGGGGATGCAGCAGGCGTTCGAGCCGTTGGCTGAGCAGGGGGCGGCTGACGGCGCGGGTGGGTACCCCGCGGTGTCGGTTGAGTTCGATGAGGGCGAGGGCTGTCGTCCGGTGACCGCAGCGGCGTGCGGCGGTGTCGTCGGCGGCGAGCTCGACCAGGCGGTGCGTCTGGTCGCAGAAGTGGGCGAAGAGGGGGACGCGGGGGAAGCCGGTGGCGAGTGCCGTGGACAGGTGCAGCAGCCAGTTGTGGCGGGCGCGGGCGTGGACGAGTTCGTGGGTGAGGACGGCTTCGAGCTGCCGCTCGGTGAGCTTGCGTAACGCCCCGGTGGTGACGGCGAGTTGGGGCGGGAAGCTGGGGGTGAGCCAGGCGTCGGGGTACTCGTCCTCCAGGACGAGCACCGGCCCCCGGGCGGCGGGCAGGGTCGTGGGCAGGTCGGGCGCCCGTTCGCGCAGGTGTGTCCGGCGCGCGCCGCGGTGCCGCCAGGCGTGGACCAGCTCCCTGGCGAGGCAGGCCGCGGTCCACCCCGCCCCGGAGGCCAGGAGCAGGGTGAGCGCGGCGGCCCAGGGGCGGGTGACGGCGAGGTCGCGGGCGGCGGTGAGTACCGGGGAGCCGGGGCCCGCGGGGCCGGCCCGGGTGGCCTCGACGACGGGTGCGGCGCTGATCAGCAGTGCGCAGAGGTAGCTGAGGAGAGCGGTGGCGGTCAGGCACTGCCATGCCCAGAGGCCGAGGACCGGCTCTCGTGCGGGCCATCGCGACCGGGAGAGGGCGCTGGGTGCCCAGAGGGTGGCGGCCAGGGCGAGGGCTGCCGGCGGAAGCAGGCAGACGCTCACGCCGCGGGCTCCTTCTCCGCCGGTGCCGGCGCCGGGGCGGGGCGGGAGAGGAGGCGGGCGGTGAGGACGCTTCCGGCGGCGAGGACCGCGACGGTGATCAGCAGGGTGAGGGTGTAGCCGTTGTCGAAGGCGGAGCGCGCCGCGTCCAGCAGGGGGCCCGCGTGTTTGGCGGGCAGTTCGGCGGCGGCGGCACGGGCGGCGTCCGGGCTCTGTGCCGCGGCGTCGGGTGAGCCCGGGGGCAGACGGACGGTGGAGGCGTAGAGGGAGCCGAGGACGCCGCCGAGGACGGCGACGCCGAAGAGGCTGCCGAGTTCGTAGGAGACTTCCTCGACCGAGGCGGCCATACCCGCCCGGTGGGCGGGTGCGTTGCTCATGATGGCGGCGGAGGCGGCCGTCATCGCCAGGCCCGTCCCGGCCCCGGCGGCGACCAGGCCGGGGGTGATCCACAGGGGGTGGTCGGGGTGGACGTCGAGGAACCCGACCACTCCGGGGGTCAGGAGCAGGGTGAGCAGGACTCCGGCGGCGCCGGTGAGGAGGCCGCCGGCGATCAGGGGGCGGGGCCCGGTGCGGTGGACGAGTGAGCCCGCGACGATGCCGGAGGGCAGGCAGCCGACCGCGAAGGCGGCGACCAGGAGCCCCGCGCGCAGGGGGGTGAGGCCCATGACCAGTTGGAGGCGCTGGGTGAGCACGAGCTGGACGCCCGCGGCGGCGAACATCGCCAGGGCGGCGGCCACCATGCCGGACCGGAGCCGGGGGTCGCGCAGCAGGGCGAAGTCGATCAGCGGATGGCTCTGGCGGCGCTGACGCCGTACGAACAGCGTGAACCCGGCAGCCGCGACGAGGAGGGCGACCGCGACGGCGAGCGGTTCGCTGCCGGGCCGGGTGGCTTCCTTGACGGCGTACACCAGGCCGACGAGTCCCGCCATGACCTGCACGGAGCCGAGGAAGTCCCAGGGCCGGTCCGCGCGCCCGGAGCCGCCGGGGGCGAGGACGGTCCCGGCGGCCAGCGCGAGGATGACCACGGGCACGTTGATCAGGAAGACGGAGCCCCACCAGAAGTGCTCCAGCAGGAAGCCGCCGAGGACGGGGCCGATCGCGATGCCGACCACGGACATCGTGCCCCACACCCCGATCGCGATGTTCCGCTCGTGCTCGTCCTCGAAGGTGGTGCGGATCAGCGACAGGGTGGCCGGCATCATCGCCGCCGCGCCGACCGCGAGGAACGCCCGCGCTCCGATCAGCACGGAGGGCGAGGGAGCGAACGCCGCCACCGTCGAGGCGAGACCGAAGAGGACGAGACCGGTCAGGAACATTTTCTTGTGCCCGATGCGGTCGCCGAGCGTGCCCGCTCCGAGCAGCAGTCCGGCCATGACCAGCGGGTAGGCGTTGATGATCCACAGCTTCTGCGACGGGTCCGCGCGCAGCTCCTCGGTGAGCGTCGGCAACGCCGTGTAGAGGACGGTCATGTCGACCGAGATCAGCAGCAGACCCACTGCCACGGTCCCCAGCAGCCACCAGCGTCGGGAACTGGCCATGCTTTCACTCGTCTTTCGTCCGTTGTCGGGATCGGTCGGGTGCGCCGGGCGCGAGGAGCGCCCGGCCGTCGGAGGCGGTCGCGAGGCGGCCACGGGGCTCAGTCGGCGGTCGCGAGGCGGGCCCGGCGCTCAGTCGGCGGTCGCGCTCTCGGTCAGCGCGAGGAGCCTTCGCCGTACGGCCTCCCGGACCGGTCCGGGAAGGGGGGCGCCGCCGGTGGCTTCGTAGAGCCAGAGGCCGTCGATGGCCAGCCGCGCCAGGAGCAGGTCGACGTCCTGGGGGTCGCTGGACCGCGTCGGCGCGTCCAGGTGCCCCATGAGGTCGGTCCAGACTCGCGCCAGTTCCGGGTGGTTCACGGACTCGATCATGAAGGCGAGTTCCGCCTTGCTGGCGCCGAGTTCCGTACCGACCCGGGCGTAGGCGGCGGTCAGTTCGCGCGGCGCGGCGTCCTGGAGCGGCTTTCCGACCTCGGCCACCAGCCGCTCCTCCCACGCCGCGGTCAGATGGCGCTGGATCGCGAGCAGCAGGTCGTCCCTGGTGCGGAAGTGGTACATGAGTCCGCCCTTGGTGACGCCGGCCTCCTCGGCCGCCGATTCCAGGGTCAGTCCGGTGATGCCCTCGCGCTCGGTCACGCGGACCGCGGCATCCAGGATCAGGTTCTTCGAGCTGGGTCGCATAGCCGTAACTGTACCATCCAGAAGGTACAGTTACTTGACCGTCACGCATGGCCGGATACGACCGCCACCCCGCCTCTCCCCATAACGAACCGATAACGCACTAGGGTGTGTACCGGTTAGGGTTCCCCCCGGACAACGCCTTCCGTCGCCTGCCTTCCGTCGCGCGCTCCATGACCTGACTCGTCCCCAGCGTCAGCCGCGTCGGCTTTCTCCCTTCGGCGCGGGTGCCGCTCCGTCTCCTGTGAAAGCGGGAATCCTCTGTGAGCACCCCCCACTCCCCCGTCGGTGAGATGTGCCTGACCGTCACGCGGCGGGCCGAGGCCGCCGACGCGGTACTCGCCCTGACGCTCGCCCGTCCGGACGGCGGGCCGCTGCCGTCATGGCGGCCCGGCGCGCACGTCGAGTTGCTGCTCGGCGACGGCCTGGTCCGGCACTACTCGCTGTGCGGCGACACCGCCGACCGCTCGGCCTGGAGGATCGCCGTACTGCGCGCCCCCGGGAGCCGCGGTGGCTCGGCGTACGTGCACGACAAGCTGCACGCCGGTGTGCCGGTACGGGTCCGCGGGCCGCGTGAGAACTTCGCCTTCCGGCCCGCCGGCCGCTGCCTGTTCGTGGCCGGCGGGATCGGGATCACCCCGCTGCTGCCGATGGTCGCGGCGGCCGAAGCGGCCGGGGTGCGGTGGCGCCTGCTGTACGGCGGGCGGAGCCTCGCCTCGATGGCCTTCCTGGACGAACTGGCCGTCTACGGGGACGCGGTGCGTGTCGTTCCCCAGGACCGGTGCGGGCTGCCCGACCTCGACGGACACCTCGGCACGCCGGAGAAGGGGACGCTCGTCTACTGCTGCGGCCCCGAGGCGATGCTCACCGCCGTGGAGGACCGCTGCCGGGCGTGGCCCCCCGGGACTCTCCGGGCCGAACGGTTCCACGCCGCCGAACTCCCCTCCCCCGCCACGGAGTCGGCGTTCGACGTGGTGCTCGCCCGCTCGGATCTCACCCTGCGGGTGCCGCCGGGGCGCAGCATTCTGGAGGTGGCCCGCGCGGCCGGGGCCCCGGTGCTCAGCTCGTGCGCGGAGGGCATCTGCGGGACGTGCGAGACGGGGGTGCTGGAGGGCGAGCCCGACCACCGGGACTCCGTCCTCGGCCCCGGGGAACGGGAGTCGGGCGAAACGCTCATGATCTGCGTCTCCCGCGCCCGCGGCCCGCGTCTGGTCCTCGACCTGTGACGGCGGCGTCACCCGATCCCCGGCCGCCCGCCCCGCGGGCATCCCTTCACACGAGAGCGGAACCCATGAGCACCACACCGGACCAGCAGGACACCCGCACGACGGAGAACACGACGGAGAACACGACGGAGAAGGGGTGGCACGTCGACGACCGCTGCATGAACTGCAACATCGCCAGGGCCTACGCCCCCGGCATGATCGCCTTCGCGGAGGGCGGCCGGTACGGCGGCCTGTCGCAGGTCATCCGCCAGCCGGAGACGGAGGGGGACGAGGAGAAGATGTACCTGGCCGCCCACGCCTGCCCGACCCGGTCGGTCCGGCCCCCCACCGGCGCGCTCTCCCCCGACTCGGACCCCTACCCCCGGGCCCTGGACGACGAGGGCGTCGTCCACCTCTGCGGGCACGCCTCGCCGCGGACCTACGGCGCCACCTCGTACCTGCTGCGCCGCCCGGACGGTACGGCGATGATGATCGACACCCCCCGGTGGCGGCCCGCGCTCGCCCGCCGCTACGAGGAGAGGGCCGGCAAGGTCACCGACGTCCTGATCACGCACCTCGACCACGTGGCGCACGCCCGCGAGTACGCCGACGCGTTCCAGGCGCGGCTCTGGGTCCACGAGGGAGACCTGCACGCCCTGCCCGACGCCGACCACGTCATCCGCGGCACCGAACCCGTCGAGATCGGCCCCGGCGTCGTCGCCCACCCCTTCCCCGGCCACACCGCCGGCAGCACCCTGTTCATCGCGGACGACACGTTCTGCTTCACCGGAGACGCCTTCTTCTGGTCCCACTCCCAGCAGACCCTGGAAGTGGCCCACAGCGTCGTCTACGACTCGATCCGGACCCTCGCCGACTCGGTGGCCCGCGGAGCGGAGGAGCTGACCTTCGAGTGGGTGCTGCCGGGCCACGGCGACTTCCACCGCCTGCCCGCCGACGAGATGCGCGAGCGGATGCGGGGCCTGGCCCGACGCGCGGCGGCCTACCCCGCCGAGCCCATCGACTACGGCGCCGTCCGCTACTGACCGGCCATGGGGCCCGAGCCGGGCCGGGGGAGTCCGCGAGACCGGCGGCCTGGCTAGGCTAGGGCCCCATGTCCTTCACCTACGACGACGTCGGCGCCACCCGTGACGAGGGCCCCTGCCCGCCCGGATTCCGCCCGTTGCACGTCCGCGCCCGCCTCGGGGAGGGCGAGGTGGTGTTCCGCCGGGCGGTCGAGGCCGTCTTCGCCTGGGAGATGCACCGGGCCCTCGGCATCGGCTTCGAGGCGAGCACCGAGCGGGCGGAGCCCGGCACGGACGTCACCGTCACCCTGGCCGGGATGATCAAGGCACCGTGCCGGGTGGTGTGGACGCTGGAGGAGCACCGCCGGGCCGGCTGGGCCTACGGCACGCTGCCCGGTCACCCCGAGTCGGGCGAGGAGGCGTTCGTCGTGGACCGCACCGGCGACGGCACGGTCTGGCTGACGGTCCGCTCCTTCAGCCGCCCGGCGACCTGGTTCGCCCGTGCGGGCGGGCCGGCGGCCCGGGGTTTCCAGCACGCCTACGCCCGCCGCTGCGGCACCGTCCTGCGCCGCATGTGCGACGAGGTCGCCGAGGACTGAGGTCCCCCGCCGGGGCCGGGGGCCTTCACCGCATCAGCATCCCGGCCGCCTCCCCCTGCTCGCCGGCGGGCAGCGCGACGAGCCCCGGTTCGGCGCCGGAGGCCAGCAGCCGGTGGGCGGGCAGGATGCGGACCGTGTAGCCGAAGGGCCCGGTCCGGTCCAGGGCGAGGGGGCCCTCGTAGACCCAGCGTCCGTCCAGGTCGGGGCCGCCCGCCGGCTTCAGCGGCACGCACGCCGCGTCGGTGATGCCGTCCTCGGAGTCGACCCGGCCCAAGACCGCCTGCACCTCGACGTCGTCGGGGACGAGGTCGCCGAGCCCGACGCGCACCCGCAGCCCGAGCGTGGTGCCCAGTTCCGCCGTGGCCGTCGCCGCGGACGTCTCCACGTGCTCGACGCCCACCGCGGGCCAGGCCGCCCGCACCCGGGCCTTCCACCCGGCCAGTTCACGGGCGGCGTCCGCGTCCATCGCCCGGTGCGCCTCGGCGGCCGGGGTGTAGAGCCGCTCCACGTACTCGCGGACCATCCGCCCGGCCAGCACCTTGGGCCCGAGCAGGCTCAGGGTGCGGCGGACCATCTCGATCCAGCGGTCGGGCAGCCCGCTCTCGCCGCGCTCGTAGAAGCGCGGGGTCACCCGCTGCTCCAGCAGGTCGTAGAGGGCGGCGGCCTCCATCGCGTCCCGGTGGTCGGGGTCGGTGCCGGGACCGTCGGCGGTGGGGATCGCCCAGCCGAAGTCGGGCCGGAACCACTCGTCCCACCAGCCGTCCAGCACCGACAGGTTGAGGCAGCCGTTGAGCGCGGCCTTCATCCCGCTGGTGCCGCACGCCTCCAGCGGCCGCAGCGGGTTGTTGAGCCAGATGTCGCACCCCGGGTAGAGCTTCTGCGCCATCGCCATGCCGTAGTCCGGCAGGAAGACGATCCGGTGCCGCACCCGCGCGTCGTCGGCGAAGCGCACCAGGTCCTGGATGAGCCGCTTGCCGCCGTCGTCGGCCGGGTGCGCCTTGCCGGCGACCACGATCTGCACCGGCCGCTCCGGGTGCAGCAGCAGGCCGGTCAGCCGCTCCCGGTCGTGCAGCATCAGCGTGAGCCGCTTGTACGAGGGGACGCGGCGGGCGAAGCCGATGGTGAGGACGTCCGGGTCGAGGGCCCCGTCGATCCAGCCCAGTTCGGCGGTGCCGGCGCCGCGCTGCCGCCAGGAGGCCCGCAGCCGTTCGCGCACCTCGGTCACCAACTGCTCGCGCAGGGTGCGCCGCAGCTCCCACACCTCCCCGGCGGGCAGATCCGCGAGCGAGTCCCAGCGGTCGGAGCCGCCGACGGCGAGCGCCTCCTCGGCCCGCCGCCGGCCACTGTGGCGGGCGCCGAGCCGCAGCACCTCGGGGGCGACCCAGGTCGGCGCGTGCACCCCGTTGGTGACGGAGGTGATCGGCACCTCGGCGGCGTTGAACCCCGGCCACAGCCCCTGGAACATCTCGCGGCTGACCTGGCCGTGCAGCAGGGAGACGCCGTTGGCGCGCTGGGCCAGGCGCAGCCCCATCACGGCCATGTTGAAGAGCTGGGGCTCGCCGCCCGGGTAGGTCTCGGTGCCGAGGAGCAGGACGCGTTCGACGTCGATGCGCGGGAGTTCGGCGCCGGGCCCGAAGTGGCGGGCGACCAGGGCGCGGTCGAAGCGGTCGATGCCGGCCGGCACGGGGGTGTGCGTGGTGAAGACGGTGCCGGCCCGCACCGCCTCCAGCGCGGAGTCGAACTCCAGCCCCTCGTCGCAGAGTTCGGCGATGCGCTCCAGGCCGAGGAAACCGGCGTGGCCCTCGTTGGTGTGGAACACCTCGGGCGCCGGGTGCCCGCTGAGCCGGCAGTACGCGCGCACCGCCCGGACACCGCCCATGCCGAGCAGCATCTCCTGGTGGAGCCGGTGCTCGCTGCCGCCGCCGTAGAGCCGGTCGGTGACACCGCGTTCGCCGGGGCCGTTCTCCTCCACGTCGGAGTCGAGGAGCAGCAGCGGGACGCGGCCGACCTGGGCGAGCCAGATCCGGGCGCGCAGTTCCCGGCCGCCGGGCAGGGCGAGGGCGACCCGGGCGGGGGTGCCGTCGGCCTCCTTGAGGAGGGTGAGCGGCAGCTCGTGGGGGTCGAGGACGGGGTAGGTCTCCTGCTGCCAGCCGTCGCGGGACAGACTCTGCCGGAAGTAGCCGTGCCGGTAGAGCAGGCCGACGCCGACGAGCGGCACCCCGAGGTCGCTGGCGGACTTGAGGTGGTCGCCGGCGAGGATGCCGAGGCCGCCGGAGTACTGGGGCAGGGCGGCGGTGATGCCGAACTCGGGGGAGAAGTAGGCGACGGCGGCGGGCAGCCGGCCGGGCCGCTCCTGGTACCAGCGCTCGCCGCCCGTGTAGTGGGCGAGGTCGTCGGCCGCCGCCGTCAGCCGCTCCAGGAAGCCGGGGTCCGCGGCCAGCTCGGCGAGCCGGGCGGGCGAGACGGTGCCGAGCAGCCGTACGGGGTCGCCGCCGCACGCGGACCAGCACTCGGGGTCGACGGACCGGAAGAGTTCGCGGGTCTCCGTGTGCCAGGACCAGCGCAGGTTGCGTGCCAGATCGCTGAGCGGCCGGAGGGGGTCGGGGAGAACGGGACGGACGGTCAGTCGACGGATCGCCTTCACACTCCACCTCAGCGCGTTCGCTCGATTGGACGGGGTGGGCGTCACCTCGCCGGGTGCGACGGTACCGGCGGGGCGGGGCCGGATGGGGCACATCGTCCGTGGATGTCCGTGTCGGCCTGAACGGACCCGTCACCGGGGACCGTACGGGCTAACCCCCCCGGGCGACCGGTATGGCCGGTTCCCTCCCCCGGTGCCGTCTTGTGTCCGGCCCCTCCGGCACGGAAGGCTGCTCCTGTCGCGCGGCGCCGGGTGCGCCGGGACGGCCGTGGGGAGGACGTCCGGGGCGCCGCGGCACACGCCGACCGCGGTCGGCGTGCCGGACGCGCCCGGCGCGGGCCCAGGGGGGGAGACGCCGCCCGGGGCGTGCGCACCTTCCGCGGGGACGGCCGCCACACGCACCCGGCCGTCCGGCGGAGTGCCTCACCGCACTGGCGGCGGACGCCACCTCCTCCATGCGGCGCAGCCTCTTCGCCGCCGCCGGCGTGCACCACGCCCGCCCGCGCGGGCGCGACCTGCGCTTCCGCCCCGTGGACGGGGAGGCGGTGATCGCGTACCCGAAGCGGAGCGGGACGACCGCGGTCGTGGTGGTCGTGAACCTCGGCCCGCACCACACCCAGGAGGCGACGGTGTCGTTGGACATGCCGCAACTCGGCCTGGACTGGCGCGAGTCGGTGCCGGTGCGCCATGCGCTCACCGGCGAGACGTATCACCGGGGCGGCTCCGCACCCGTCCGCCTCCGGCCGGGCCGCACGCCCGCGCACGTCCGCACGACTCAGCGACCGTCCACCCAGCAGACCGGAGGGTCACCCACACCATGACCGTCAACGAGCCCGTACCGGACACCTTCGAGGACACGCCGGCCAGGGACCGCGACCCGGACTGGTTCAAACGAGCCGTCTTCTACGAGGTCCTCGTCCGCTCCTTCCACGACAGCAACGGCGACGGCGTCGGCGACCTGAAGGGCCTCACCGCCAAACTGGACTACCTCCAGTGGCTCGGCGTCGACTGCCTCTGGCTGCCCCCCTTCTTCAAGTCCCCCCTCAAAGACGGCGGTTACGACGTCTCCGACTACACCGCCGTCCTGCCCGAATTCGGCGACCTCGCCGACTTCGTCGAGTTCACCGACGCCGCCCACCAGCGCGGCATGCGCGTCATCATCGACTTCGTCATGAACCACACCAGCGACCAGCACCCGTGGTTCCAGGAATCCCGCAGCAACCCCGAGGGCCCCTACGGCGACTACTACGTCTGGGCCGACGACGACACCCGCTACCCCGACGCCCGCATCATCTTCGTCGACACCGAAGCCTCCAACTGGAGCTACGACCCCGTCCGCCGCCAGTACTACTGGCACCGCTTCTTCTCCCACCAGCCCGACCTCAACTACGAGAACCCCGCCGTCCAGGAGGAGATCCTCGCCGCCCTCAAGTTCTGGCTCGACCTCGGCATCGACGGATTCCGCCTCGACGCGGTCCCGTACCTCTACCAGCGCGAGGGGACGAACTGCGAGAACCTGCCCGCCACGCACGCCTTCCTCAGGCGGGTGCGCGAGGAGATCGACGCGCAGTTCCCGGACACGGTGCTGCTCGCCGAGGCGAACCAGTGGCCCGAGGACGTGGTGGACTACTTCGGCGACTACGCGTCGGGCGGCGACGAGTGCCACATGGCGTTCCACTTCCCGGTCATGCCCCGCATCTTCATGGCGGTGCGGCGTGAGTCCCGCCACCCGGTCTCCGAGATCCTGGCGAAGACGCCCGCGATCCCCGCGGGCTGCCAGTGGGGGATCTTCCTGCGCAACCACGACGAACTGACCCTGGAGATGGTCACCGACGAGGAACGCGACTACATGTGGGCCGAGTACGCGAAGGACCCGCGGATGCGGGCCAACATCGGCATCCGCCGCCGCCTCGCCCCGCTCCTCGACAACGACCGCGACCAGATCGAGCTGTTCACCGCGCTGCTCCTGTCCCTGCCCGGCTCGCCGATCCTCTACTACGGCGACGAGATCGGCATGGGCGACAACATCTGGCTCGGCGACCGCGACGCCGTCCGCACCCCCATGCAGTGGACCCCTGACCGCAACGCCGGCTTCTCCTCCTGCGATCCGGGACGGCTCTTCCTCCCGACGATCATGGACCCGGTCCACGGCTACCAGGTCACCAACGTCGAGGCGGCCATGGCCTCCCCGTCCTCCTTACTCCACTGGACGCGGCGGATGATTGAGATCCGCAAGCAGAACCCTGCCTTCGGCCTCGGCACCTACACCGAACTGCCCTCCTCCAACCCGGCCGTCCTCGCCTTCCTCCGTGAACACGAGGACGACCTCGTGCTCTGCGTCCACAACTTCTCCCGCTTCGCCCAGCCGACCGAAGTCGATCTGCGCGGCTTCGAAGGCCGGTACCCTGTGGAGCTGTTCGGCGGGGTCCGTTTCCCGGCCGTCGGCCGGCCGCCGTATCCGCTGACCCTCGGGGGCCACGGCTTCTACTGGTTCCGGCTGCGCGCGGACACCGCGTAGGCCCGGTCCGGCCGGATAGCGCCGGGCGCGGGGCGGGGCGGTTTTCCCCGTCCCGCCCCGGGCACGCAACCATCACACCCCGCGAAACCCCGGGGAAAGGACGCGACCATGCCGGAAGCCGTCATCCGCACCGCCCCGAGCCCCACCGCCCTGCTCGCGTCCCTCGATCCGCTGTTACGGCAGTGGCTGCCGCGCCGCCGCTGGTTCGCGGGCAAGGGCCGCCCCATCACGGGCCTCACCCCGGTCGCCGTCACCGAACTGCCCTCCCCCGCACCGGACTCGGACGGCGCCCCCGGGGCGCTGACCGGCCTGTACCACCTGCTGGTCCGCGTCCACCAGCCGCCCGCGCCGGGATCGCCCGAACGGCCCGGCGACTGCTACCAGTTGGTCATCGGCGTCCGCGAGGTGCCGCCGACGCGGCCGGCCCCGGGGCTGATCGGGCACGTCACCCGGGGGCCGCTCGCCGGGCACGTCGTCTACGACGCCCTGGACGACCCCCGGCCCGCCGGCGTCCTGCTGGAGGCGGTGCGCTGCGGGGCCCGGGTCGGCCCGCTCCGCTTCGACCGGGACCCGGGCCACGAGATCCGTACCGGCCTGGTGCCGCGGCGGATGACGGCCGAGCAGTCCAACTCGTCCGTGGTCTACGGCGACCGTCTGGTCCTCAAGGTGCTGCGCCGGATCGGCCCCGGCACCCACCCCGATCTGGAACTCCCGCTCGCCCTGGCCCGCGCCGGGTGCGCCCGGGTGCCCGCGCCCGTCGGCTGGATGACCGCCGAACTCTCGGGAGATTCCTGGCTGTTGGGGGTCCTCCAGCCGTACGTGCAGGGTGCGGTCGACGGCTGGGAGCTGGCCCTGCGCGAACTGTCCAAGGGCGAGGACTTCGCCGCCGAGGCGCGGGCGCTGGGCCGGGCCACGGCCGAGGTGCACACCGCGCTGGCCCGCGCCCTGCCGACGGTCACCCTGGGACACCGTGCCATGGCCCGGATCGCCGACGGCATGTCCGGGCGGCTGGCCGAGGCGGTCCGGACGGTGCCCGCGCTGCTGCCGTACGCGCCCGGACTGCGCTCGGCGTTCACCGCCCTCGGCGATCTGGCCGGGCAGGGCCGCACCTGGACCGCGCAGCGCGTCCACGGCGACCTCCACCTCGGCCAGTGCCTGCGGTCGCCGGACGGAGAGTGGTCGCTGATCGACTTCGAGGGCGAGCCGGACCGGCCGCCCGAGGAGCGCCGGATGCCGCAGCCGGCGGTGCGCGACGTCGCGGGGATGCTGCGCTCCTTCGACTACGCGGCGCGGTCCGCGGACACCCCGGTACCCGGCTGGGCCGAGACCTGCCGGGCCGCGTACTGCTCCGGGTACGCCCGGGTCGCCGGCCACGACCCGCGCACCGATCCCGTGCTGCTGCGCGCCTTCGAGACGGACAAGGCGGTCTACGAGGTGGTGTACGAGTCCCGCCACCGCCCCGACTGGCTGCCGGTGCCGCTGGCCGCGGTCCGCCGCCTGGCCGCCCCGGGACCGGCCCGCCTGATGCCCTGACCCGCGCCGGGCCGGCCCCTGGGCACCGCGGAGTTCGGCCTCGGCCGGCCCGGGGTGCGCGCCCCGGGCCCGCTGCCGGCCGGGCGGCAGGCGCGGCACGGCCGGCCGGCGGGCATCCGGCCGGCCCCGCCTCCCTTGCGAGGCTCCGGCGGGCCCGGCCCGGACCCCTCCTAGGCGGCGGCGAACCCGTGGGGCAGCGGCCCGGTGTGCAGCACGCCGAGCCGCTGGGTGGCCCGGGTGAGGGCCACGTACAGGTCGCTCGTGCCGTACCGGCCGGGCTCGACGACCAGCACCGAGTCGAACTCCAGCCCCTTGGCCTGGCGCGGGTCGAGCAGGACGACGTCCCGGGTGAGGTCGGGCTCGGCGCCCTCGGTGACGCCGTCCAGCCCGGCGGCGAGGGCGCGGTGCAGCTCGCGCGGGGCGATCACCGCGAGCCGGCCCTCCTCGGGGGTCAGCTCCCGCACCGCCTCGGCCACGGCGGCCGGCAGGTCGGCGGTGGCCCGTACCCAGGGCGCGGTCCCCGTCGAGCGGACCGAACTCGGCGGTACGAAGGAGGGGTCCGCGGCCCGCACCACGTCCGCCGCCAGCTCCATGATCTCGGCCGGGGTGCGGTAGTTGACGCCGAGCCGGGTGTGGACCCAGCGGTCCTCGACGTACGGGGCGAGGATCTTCGACCAGGAGCCGACGCCGGCCGGCTCCGCGGTCTGCGCGGGGTCGCCGACCAGGGTCATCGACCGGGTCGGGCAGCGCCGCATCAGCAGCCGCCACGCCATCGGGGACAGCTCCTGCGCCTCGTCGACGATGATGTGCCCGAAGGCCCAGCTCCGGTCGGCCGCCGCGCGCTCGGCGGCGCTGCGGTGGTCGTCCTCCTCCTGCCGTTCGGCGAACCGCTCGGCGTCGATGACGTCGTGCGCGGACAGCACCTCCGCGTCCTCGTCGTCCAGGCCCTCGAACTCGTAGGTGCGCGAGGCGTAGGAGACGTCCAGCACGCCCTGCGCGTAGGCGACCTGCTCCGCCCGCTCCCGTTCGGCGCGGGAACGGGCCACCCGGTCGTCCTCGCCGAGGAGTTCGGCGGCCTCGTCCAGCAGCGGCACGTCCCCCACGGTCCAGCGCCGGGTGACCGGGCGGCGGATCGCGGCGGCGTCCTCGGCGGACAGGAACTCCTCCGGCGCGGCGAGGAGGCCGGCGACCAGACGCCGGGGGGTCAGGCGCGGCCAGAGCCGGTCGATGGCCGCCCAGACCTCCGGGTTCTCGGCGAGTTCGTCGCGGATCTGGGTGATGTCGCTCGGGTCGAGCAGGTTCGAGCCGTCGTAGGGGTCGGTGCCGATGCGCTCGGCGACCATGTCGGTGAGCGTGTTGAGCAGATGGCCCTCGAAGTGCTCGCGGGCCGCGTTGTGCGGCAGCCCGACGGCACGGGTGCGGTCCCGGGCGACCCTCGCCAGGTCGTCGTCGAGGAGCAGGACCTCCCGGTCGTGCTCGATCGCGATGACCGGGTCGGGCAGCGACTGCCGGGCCCGTACGGCCTGGGCGAGGACGTCGGCCATCTCCGCCCGGCCCTTGACCGCCGCCGCCTCGGGGGTGTCGGCCGCCGTGGCCCGTACGCCGGGGAACAGCTCGCCGACGGTGGAGAGGAGGACGCCGGTCTCGCCCAGGGAGGGCAGCACCTCGCCGATGTAGCCGAGGAAGGCCGGGTTGGGGCCGACGATGAGGACGGCGCGCTTGGCGAGCAGGTCGCGGTGCTCGTAGAGCAGGTAGGCGGCGCGGTGCAGGGCGACGGCGGTCTTGCCGGTGCCGGGGCCGCCCTCGACGACCAGCACGCCGCGGTGCGGGGCGCGGATGACGCGGTCCTGGTCGGCCTGGATGGTCTGCACGATGTCGCCCATGCGGCCGGTGCGCGCCGAGTTCACCGCGGCGAGCAGCACGGCGTCGCCGGAGGGGTCCTCGTGGCCGGTGCGGGTCTCGTCGCCGAGGTCGAGGATCTCGTCGTGCAGGGCGGTGACCCGGCGGCCCTCACTGGCGATGTGCCGGCGGCGGCGCAGGCCCATCGGGGTGTGGCCGGTGGCCAGGTAGAAGGGGCGGGCGACGTCGGCCCGCCAGTCGATGAGGAGCGGGGTGCGGTCGGCGTCCTCGGCGCGCAGCCCGATACGGCCGATGTGGTGGCTGCCGCCGTCGGCGAGGTCGATCCGGCCGAAGCAGAGGGAGCCGTCCACGGAGTTGAGCGCGGCGAGCAGCCCGGAGCGCTCGGCGACCAGGATGTCCCGTTCCAGCCGGGCCTGCATGGGGGTGTCGCCCTGGGCGAGCGCGTCGGTGAGCGAGCCCTCGGTGTCGCCGCGCAGCGCGTCCACCCGGGCGTACAAGCCGTCGACGAATTCCTGCTCGTACCGCAATTCCTCGTCCGGCAATTCGGTGTGAGGCACGTTTGACAATTCTGCTCCCGCGCGGATATACTGAGATCAGTGGACTTCTTCACGGCCTCTTTTCCGGAAGTCGTGAACCATTCAATATACGCAGGGAAATCCCCCGGACGCAATTGCGTCCGGGGGATTTCTTCTTTGTGTCGACCGGCCGGCCCGAGCGGCGGGACCGGCGGCCGGACCGGGCGGCTGAGCGAGGGGGGAGCACCTCAGCCGCCCGGGGTTTCTGGCGAAGCGGCCGGATCAGGTCCGGGCCAGCTCCTTCTCGCCGCCGGTGCCGGGCGCCGCGGCCGGCTCCTTCTCGCCGCCGGTGCCGGGCGCCGCGGCCGGCTCCTTCTCGCCGCCGTCGGCGCTGTCGTCCGCGCCGCCGTGGCCGTCGTCCAGCAGCGTCGTCTCGTCGAACGGCGCCCGGCCGGCCAGCACCTCCTCCACGCGGGCCTTGTCGATCTCCTTGGTCCAGGTGCCGACCAGGACCGTGGCGATGGCGTTGCCCGCGAAGTTCGTCAGGGCGCGGGCCTCGCTCATGAAGCGGTCGATGCCGACGATCAGGCCGATGCCGTCCACCAGGGCCGGCTTGTGCGACTGGAGTCCGCCGGCCAGCGTCGCCAGACCGGCGCCGGTGACGCCCGCCGCGCCCTTCGAGGCGACCAGCAGGAAGAGCAGCAGCGGCACCTGCTCGCCGATCGACATCGGGGTGCCCATGGCGTCGGCGATGAACAGCGAGGCCATGGTCATGTAGATCATGGTGCCGTCGAGGTTGAAGGAGTAGCCGGTCGGGACGGTGATGCCGACCACCGGCTTGCTGACGCCCAGGTGCTCCATCTTGGCGATCAGACGCGGCAGCGCCGACTCGGAGGACGAGGTGGACAGGATCAGCAGGAACTCGCGGCCCAGGTACTTGAAGAGCGAGAGGACGTTCACCCCGGAGATCACGCGCAGCAGCGCGCCGAGCACCAGGAAGACGAAGAGGAAACAGGTGATGTAGAAGCCGAGCATCAGCACGGCGAGGCTCTTGAGCGCCTCCAGTCCGGCCGATCCGGTGACGGCGGCCATCGCGCCGAAGGCGCCGATCGGGGCGGCCCACATGATCATCGCCAGCACGCGGAAGACGAGCCGCTGGATGTGCTCGATGCCGCGCAGCACCGGCGTGCCGGCGGAGCCCATGGCCTGGAGCGCGAAGCCGCACAACAGCGCGATCAGCAGGGTCTGGAGGACCTCGCCCTGGGTGAAGGCGGAGACGATCGTGGTGGGGATGATGCCCAGCAGGAAGGTGGTGGTGTCCTTCGCCTCGGCGTCGACCTGCGCCTGTCCGGTCTCCTTGACGGCGTCCGTGACCGCGAGGCCCGTGCCCGGGTCGAGGATGTTGCCGACCAGCAGGCCGATGGAGAGCGCCACCAGCGACATGACGAGGAAGTAGGCGAGGGCGATGCCGCCCACCGCGCCGACCTTCGCGGCCTTGCGCACCGAGCCGATGCCGAGCACGATCGTGCAGAAGATGATCGGCGAGATCATCATCTTGATCAGGTTGACGAAGCCGGTCCCGATCGGCTTCAGCTCCATGGCGAAGTCGGGCGCGGCGAGCCCGACGGCGATACCGAGGGCCACCGCGATGATCACCGCTATGTACAGGTAGTGCGTGCGGTCCCGCTTGGCTCGGGGTGCGGCAGGTGCCGTATCGGCAGGGGTGGTCACGGCGGCCCTCCTTTGACGTCGTCGTCGGTTGTCACCGGCGTGCGGCTCACGTCCGGATTCAGGGGAACGGGGCGACTATCTCCAAAGCTGTGAGCGCGGTCACCCTTGCGTTCATTTAGTTCACAATCAGCCACGAGGGAGACTGGCAGGCATGCCCTTCCGCGTCCCGAGACCCCGCAGCCTGGCCGGCCAGCTCTTCGCCATGCAGGCCGTGCTGATCGCGGTCGTCGTCGCCGGATACTCGCTGTTCACCTACGTCGGCGACCGGCAGCAGGCGGAGGCCGCGGCGGGCCGTCAGGCCAGGTCGGTGGCGCTGACCATCGCCGATTCGCCGTCCGTGACGGAGGCCATCGGCACCCCGGACCCGACCGCCCGGCTCCAGCCGTACGCGGTGCGGGTCATGCGGGACGCCCGGGTCGACTTCGTGACGATCATGAATCCGGACGGCATCCGCTGGACCCACCCCGACCCGCTCCAGATCGGCCACTCCTTCCAGGGGCACATCGAGCGCGCCCAGCACGGCGAGACCTTCACCGAGACCTACACCGGCACCCTCGGCCCCTCGGTGCGCGCGGTCACCCCGGTCCTCGACGGCGAGCGGGTGGTCGGCCTGGTCAGCGCCGGCATCCGGGTCGAGGAGATCAGCAAGCAGGTCCAGGAGCAGGTGGCCGCGCTGCTCCTGGTCGCCGGCGGCGCGCTGCTGCTCGGCGCGGTCGGCACCTACGTCATCAACGCCCGGCTGCGCCGCCACACCCACGGCATGAACGCCGACGAGCTGAGCCGGATGCACGACTACCATCAGGCGGCGCTGCACGCGGTGCGGGAAGGGCTGCTGATGCTGGACGGGCGGTACCGGGTCGCGCTGATCAACGACGGCGGCCGGGAACTGCTCGGCCTCGACGGCGACGTGGTGGGCACGCCGGTGGCGAGCCTCGGACTGCCCGCGCCGCTGACCGGGGCGCTGCTCGCCTCGGAACCGCGGATGGACGAGGTGCACCTGGCGGCGGACCGGGTGCTGGTGGTGAACACCTCGCCGGTCTCCGGCGGGGAGCGGCGCGGCACGGTGGTGACCCTGCGCGACGTCACGGAGCTGCGCTCGCTCATGGGCGAACTGGACTCCGAGCGGGGTTTCACCCAGGCGCTGCGCTCACAGGCGCACGAGGCCGCCAACCGGCTGCACACGGTGGTCTCGCTGATCGAACTGGGCCGCGCGCAGGAGGCGGTGGAGTTCGCCACGGCCGAACTGGAGCTGGCGCAGGCCCTCACCGACCAGGTGGTGGCGGCGGTGGGCGAACCGGTGCTGGCGGCGCTGTTGCTGGGCAAGACGGCCCAGGCCAACGAACGGGGGGTGGAGCTGGTGGTGTCACGGGAGAACCGGCTGGACGACGGTCTGCTGCCGCCGTCCCTGCCCGCCCGGGATCTGGTGACGATCCTGGGCAATCTGATCGACAACGCGGTCGACGCGGCCCAGCGCGGTACGCCCTCGCGGGTGACGGTGGCCGCCTACACCGCCCACGCCGACACCGTCGGCGCCGCCCCGGAGCTGGTGCTGCGGGTCTCCGACACCGGTGAGGGCGTCGACCCGGCCCACGCCGACCGGGTCTTCGAACGGGGCTTCTCGACCAAACCGGCCGGGCCCGGCGGGCGGGGCCTCGGGCTGGCGCTGGCCCGGCAGGCCGTGCGGCGGCACGGGGGCACGCTGACGGTGACGCGGGCCGAGGGCGGCGGGGCCCGCTTCGAGGCGCGGCTGCCGCTGGCGGCGTCCGGCGGCGAGGCGCCCCCGGCTGCGGCCGGCCGGGCCGTGACCGGAGGCGGGGCGTGAGCGCCGGGCAGCCGATCCGGGTCCTGGTCGTCGAGGACGACCCGGTCGCCGCGGACGCGCACGCGATGTACGTCGGCCGGGTGCCGGGGTTCACCTGCGTGGGCACGGCCCACTCGGGCGCGGAGGCGCGGCGGACGCTGGAGCGCGTGCGGGTCGACCTGCTCCTGCTCGACCTGCACCTGCCGGACGTGCACGGGCTGCGGCTGGCGCGTTCGCTGCGGGCGGCCGGGCACCAGGCCGACGTGATCGCGGTGACCTCGGCGCGGGATCTGGCGGTGGTGCGCGAGGGCGTCTCCCTGGGCGTGGTCCAGTACGTGCTGAAACCGTTCACCTTCGGGACGCTGCGGGACCGGCTGGTGCGGTACGCGGAGTTCCGGGGCGCCGCCGGGGAGGCGAGCGGACAGGCCGAGGTGGACCGGGCGATCGCCACACTGCGGGCGCCGGGCCCGGCGGACCTGCCGAAGGGGCTGAGCGGGCCGACCCTGGAGCGGGTGACGGGCGCGCTGCGCGAGGAGGCCGAGGGGCTGACGGCCGCGCGGGTGGGCGAGACCGTCGGCATCTCGCGGATCACCGCCCGGCGCTATCTGGAGCACCTGGTGGAGAGCGGACGGGCGGTGCGCAGCCCGCTCTACGGCCAGGTGGGACGGCCGGAACTGGTCTACCGCTGGCTCCCCACCCGCTGACCGGGCCCGCGGGAGGTCCGGTGGACCCGGCCGGCGGCGCGGGAGTCCGGTGGGCCCGGCCGGCAGCGCGGGAGTCCGGTGGACCCGACCCGGCGGCACGGGAAGTCCCGCGGGCCCGACCTGGCGGCACGGGAGATCCCGTGGACCCGGCCCGGCAGCACGGCAAGTCCCGCAGGCCCGGCCCGGCAGCACGGCAAGCCCCGTGAGCCCGGCCCGGCGGCACGGGAGACCCCGTGGACCGGACCCGGCAGCACGGGAGGTCCCGCGGGCCCGACCCGGCAGCACGGGAGGTCCCGCAGGCCCGGCCCGGCAGCACGAGAAGTCCCGTAAACCCGACCCGGCAGCACGAGAGACCCCGTGAACCCGACCCGGCAGCACGGCAAGTCCCGCGGGCCCGGCCCGGCGGCGCGGGGTCGCCGGACGACGGGCTCCGGCCGGGGGCTAGAAGACCGACTCGGCCTCGTCCATCCGGTACTTCGGCACCGTCTTCAGCTCGGTCACGGCCTCGGCCAGCGGCACCATGACCACGTCGGTGCCGCGCAGCGCCGTCATCCGGCCGAACTCGCCCCGGTGCGCGGCCTCCACCGCGTGCCAGCCGAAGCGGGTGGCGAGGACCCGGTCGTACGCGGTCGGCGTGCCGCCGCGCTGGACGTGGCCGAGGATGACCGGCTTGGCCTCCTTGCCGAGCCGGCGCTCCAGCTCGTGGGCGAGGGCGGTGCCGATGCCCTGGAAGCGCTCGTGGCCGTACAGGTCGATCTCGCCCTTGCCGTAGTCCATGGTGCCCTCGACGGGGTGGGCGCCCTCGGCGACGCAGACCACGGCGAACTTCTTGCCGCGGGCGAAGCGCTCCTCGACCATCTTGACCAGGTCGCCCGGGTCGAAGGGCCGCTCGGGCAGGCAGATGCCGTGGGCACCGGCCGCCATGCCGGACTCCAGGGCGATCCACCCCGCGTGCCGGCCCATGACCTCGACGACCATGACCCGCTGGTGCGACTCGGCGGTGGTCTTGAGGCGGTCCATCGCCTCCGTCGCCACGCCGACCGCGGTGTCGAAGCCGAAGGTGCGGTCGGTGGACGAGATGTCGTTGTCGATCGTCTTGGGCACGCCGACCACCGGCAGGCCCGCGTCGGAGAGCATCCGGGCCGCGGTGAGCGTGCCCTCGCCGCCGATCGGGATCAGCGCGTCGATGCCGAAGTCGCGGGCGATGTCCGCCGCGTTCTCGCACGCCTCGCGCAGCCGGTCGCGCTCCAGGCGGGAGGAGCCGAGGATGGTGCCGCCGCGGGCCAGGATGCCGCTGACCCCGTTCAGGTCGAGACCGCGGTAGCGGCCCTCCAGCAGACCGGCGTATCCGTCCTCGAAGCCGATGACCTCGTCGCCGTAGTTGTCGACCGCTCGGTGCACGACCGACCGGATCACTGCGTTCAGGCCGGGGCAGTCGCCGCCTGCGGTGAGAACTCCGATACGCATCGTGCTGTGTCTCCTGCTCGCTGTTGACGCCGGTGAGCCAGATTCGATTCTTTCACGTCCCCCAAGTGGCCGCCCGACCCCTTCCGGCCCCTTGGAAGTGGCCCGGTCGGCCCCCCTGACGCAGGGGCGTCCTATCCGTAGGAGAAGGTACTGTCAAGAGGGTTCCGCTCACCTTCACGGGTGAATTCTGGGCGCGGGGCCCGCCGCCTCAGACGAAACGGAGAGCCCGCGTGACGCGCAGCGTGTACGTGACCGGCATCGACCGCGGCGACGGCCGGCAGATCGTCGAACTGGGGGTCATGGAACTCCTGACCCGGCAGGTCGACCGCGTCGGCGTCTTCCGCCCCCTGGTCCACGACGGGCCCGACCGGCTCTTCGAGCTGCTGCGCGCCCGCTACCGCCTCGCGCAGGACCCGGCCACCGTCTACGGCCTGGGGTACGAGGAGGCGTCCGCGCTCCAGGCCGAGCAGGGCACCGACGAGCTGGTCTCCGCCCTGGTCGACCGCTTCCACCGGGTCGCCCGCGACTACGACGTGGTGCTGGTGCTCGGCACCGACTACGCGGAGACCCAGTTCCCGGACGAACTGGCGCTCAACGCGCGCCTGGCCAACGAGTTCGGCGCCGCCGTCATCCCCGTGGTCGGCGGCCGCAAGCAGTCCGCCGAGTCGGTGCTCGCCGAGACCCGCAACGCCTTCCGCGCCTACGACGGCCTCGGCTGCGACGTGCTCGCCATGGTCACCAACCGGGTGGCCCGCGAGGACCGGGACGAGATCGCCGCCCGGCTCGCCGACCGGCTGCCGGTGCCGTGCTGGGTGGTGCCCGACGAGCCCGCCCTCTCCGCGCCGACCGTCTCCCAGATCGTGCACGCGCTCGGCGCGAAGGTGGTCCTCGGCGACGACTCCGGCCTCGCCCGCGACACCATGGACTTCGTCTTCGGCGGGGCCATGCTGCCCAACCTGCTCGCCGCGCTGACCCCCGGCTGCCTGGTGGTCACCCCCGGGGACCGCGCCGACCTGGTGATCGGCGCCCTCGCCGCGCACAGCGCCGGCACCCCGCCGATCGCCGGTGTGCTGCTCACCCTCGACGAGGTCCCCGGCGAGGCCATCCTCACCCTCGCCGCCCGCCTCGCCCCCGGCACCCCGGTGCTCTCGGTGCCGGCCAACAGCTTCCCCACCGCCGAGCGGCTCTTCTCCCTGGAGGGCAAGCTCAACGCGGCCACGCCCCGCAAGGCGGAGACCGCCCTCGGCCTCTTCGAGCGGTACGTCGACACCACCGCCCTCAGCAGCCGCGTCTCCGCGCCCAGCGGCGACCGGGTCACGCCGATGATGTTCGAGCACCAGCTCCTGGAGCAGGCCCGCGGCCGTCTGCGCCGGGTCGTCCTGCCCGAGGGCACCGAGGAGCGCGTGCTGCACGCCGCCGAGGTGCTGCTGCGCCGGGGCGTGTGCGAGCTGATCCTGCTCGGGCCCATCGAGCAGATCCGCAAGAAGGCCGCCGACCTCGGCATCGACCTGGGCGACTCCACGCTGATCGACCCGGCCACCAGCGAACTGCGCGACTCCTTCGCCGAGAAGTACGCGGCGCTCCGCGCCCACCGGGGCGTCACCGTGGAGCTGGCGTACGACGTGGTCTCCGACGTGAACTACTTCGGCACGCTGATGGTCCAGGAGGGGCTGGCCGACGGCATGGTGTCCGGTTCGGCGCACTCGACGGCGGCGACGATCCGCCCGGCCTTCGAGATCATCAAGACCACGCCGGGGGCGTCGATCGTCTCCTCGGTCTTCTTCATGTGCCTGGCCGACAAGGTCCTCGTCTACGGCGACTGCGCGGTCAACCCGGCCCCGGACGCCGAGCAGCTCGCCGACATCGCCGTGCAGTCGGCCGAGACGGCCGCGCGCTTCGGGGTGGAGCCGAGGATCGCGATGCTCTCGTACTCGACCGGCACCTCGGGCTCCGGCGCCGACGTGGACAAGGTGCGCCGGGCGACCGAGCTGGTGCGCGAGCGCCGCCCGGACCTGAAGATCGAGGGCCCGATCCAGTACGACGCCGCGGTCGAGCCGTCGGTCGCCGCGACCAAGCTGCCCGGCTCCGAGGTCGCCGGACAGGCGAGCGTGCTGATCTTCCCCGACCTCAACACCGGCAACAACACCTACAAGGCCGTGCAGCGCTCGGCCGGGGCCATCGCCGTGGGCCCGGTCCTCCAGGGGCTGCGCAAGCCGGTCAACGACCTGTCCCGGGGCGCCCTCGTCCAGGACATCGTCAACACCGTCGCCATCACGGCGATCCAGGCCCAGCAGTCCCCCGCCGAGGAGGCGTCCGCCCCGTGAGCCCCACCCGTGTCCTGGTCCTCAACTCCGGCTCCTCGTCGGTGAAGTACCAGTTGCTCGACATGCGCGACCACAGCCGGCTGGCGGTGGGCCTGGTCGAGCGGATCGGCGAGGAGACCTCCCGGCTGCGGCACCGGCCGCTGTGGGCGGGCGGCGAGGACCGGGAGCGCGAGGGCGCCGTCGCCGACCACGACGCCGCCCTGGAGGCGGTGGCAGAGGAGCTGGCCAAGGACGGGCTCGGCATCGACTCGCCGGAGCTGGCCGCGATCGGGCACCGGGTGGTGCACGGCGGCCGGCGCTTCACCGAGCCGACCGTCGTGGACGACGCCGTGCTCGCCGAGATCGAACGCCTCATCCCGGTCGCCCCGCTGCACAACCCGGCCAACCTCACCGGCATCCGCGTCGCCCGGGGGCTGCGCCCGGACCTGCCGCAGGTCGCCGTCTTCGACACCTCGTTCCACACCACGATGCCGGAGTCGGCCGCCCGCTACGCGATCGACACCGAGACCGCCGACCGGCACCGCGTCCGCCGCTACGGCTTCCACGGCACCTCGCACGCCTACGTCTCCCGGGCCACCGCGCGCCTGCTGGGCAAGGAGCCCGAGGACGTCAACGTGATCGTGCTCCACCTGGGCAACGGGGCCTCGGCCTCCGCGGTGCGCGGCGGCCGGTGCGTGGACACCTCCATGGGGCTGACGCCTTTGGAGGGGCTGGTGATGGGTACGCGCTCGGGAGACGTGGACCCGGCGGTCATCTTCCATTTGATGCGGGTCGGCGGAATGTCCGCCGACGAGATCGACGAACTCCTCAACAAGAAGAGCGGTCTCATCGGGCTCTGCGGTGACAACGACATGCGGGAGATCCGCCGCCGCGTGGAGGCGGGTGACGAACGGGCGCGGCTCGCCTTCGACATCTACGTTCACCGGCTGAAGAAGTACATCGGGGCCTATTACGCCGTCCTCGGACGGGTGGACGCGGTCGCCTTCACCGCCGGGGTCGGCGAGAACTCCGCACCGGTGCGCGAGGCTGCCCTCGCCGGCCTGGAATCCCTGGGCCTGGAGGTGGACGGCGGGCTGAACACCGCACCCGGCGACGCGGCGCGGTTCATCTCGCCCGCGCACGCCCGCGTGGCGGTCGCCGTGGTCCCGACGGACGAGGAATTGGAGATCGCCACGCAGACCTACGAGCTGGTCGGAAAGGACGTCTGAGGAAGCGCCGGGGCCCGGAGGAGGAATTCACGAGTGAGCGCCCCGGCGCCCATCTGTACCTTCCGCCAGACGGAATATTCCGCAGCGAAACAAACAGATAGGATCGCCCCATGCGCCGTTCGAAAATCGTCTGTACTCTCGGCCCCGCGGTCGACTCCCACGAGCAGCTCGTCGCGCTGATCGAGGCGGGCATGAACGTGGCCCGCTTCAATTTCAGCCACGGCACCCACGCCGAGCACCAGGGGCGGTACGACCGCGTCCGGGCCGCGGCCAAGGAGACGGGCCGGGCGATCGGCGTCCTGGCCGACCTCCAGGGGCCCAAGATCCGTCTGGAGACCTTCGCCGAGGGCCCCGTCGAGCTGGTGCGCGGCGACGAGTTCACCATCACCACCGAGGACGTGCCGGGCGACCGGACGATCTGCGGCACCACCTACAAGGGCCTGCCCGCCGACGTCGCCAAGGGCGACCAGGTGCTCATCAACGACGGCAACGTCGAGCTGCGGGTCACCGAGGTCGACGGCCCCCGGGTGCGGACCATGGTCATCGAGGGCGGGGTCATCTCCGACCACAAGGGCATCAACCTGCCCGGCGCCGCGGTGAACGTCCCCGCGCTGTCCGAGAAGGACGTCGAGGACCTGCGGTTCGCCCTGCGCATGGGCTGCGACCTGGTCGCCCTCTCCTTCGTCCGGGACGCGGCGGACGTCGCCGACGTGCACCGGGTGATGGACGAGGAGGGCCGCCGGGTGCCCGTCATCGCCAAGGTGGAGAAGCCGCAGGCGGTGGAGAACATGGCGGACGTCGTCATGGCCTTCGACGGCGTGATGGTCGCCCGCGGTGACCTGGCCGTCGAGTACCCGCTCGAAAAGGTCCCGATGGTGCAGAAGCGCCTGATCGAGCTGTGCCGCCGCAACGCCAAGCCGGTGATCGTGGCGACCCAGATGATGGAGTCGATGATCACCAACTCGCGCCCGACCCGCGCCGAGGCGTCCGACGTCGCCAACGCCATCCTGGACGGCGCCGACGCGGTGATGCTCTCCGCCGAGTCGAGCGTGGGCGCGTACCCCGTCGAGACGGTCAAGACCATGTCGAAGATCGTCCGGGCGGCCGAGCAGGAGCTGCTCTCCAAGGGCCTCCAGCCGCTGGTGCCGGGCAAGAAGCCGCGTACGCAGGGCGGTTCGGTGGCCCGTGCCGCCGCCGAGATCGCCGACTTCCTGGGCGCCAAGGGCCTGGTGGCCTTCACCCAGTCCGGCGACACCGCGCGCCGTCTCTCGCGCTACCGCGCCACGCAGCCGATCCTCGCCTTCACCACCGACGAGGCCACCCGCAACCAGCTCACGCTGAGCTGGGGCGTGGAGCCGCACGTGGTGCCGTTCGTCAACAGCACGGACGAGATGGTGGACCTGGTCGACCAGGAGACCGTGCGGCTGAGCCGCTTCGACGACGGGGACATCGTCGTGATCACCGCCGGTTCGCCCCCCGGCGTGCCCGGCACCACCAACATGGTCCGGGTGCACCACCTGGGCGAGACCCGCCGCGCCTGACGCGCGACCGGGACCGCAGCGGCGCCGGAGGGCGCTCCCCGCACGGGCGGGGGGCGCCCTCCGGCCGTTCGCGGGGGTGCCCGCTCAGGTCGTGTACTGGTGCAGCCCGGGGATGTGCAGCGTGCCGCCGAACTGGCCGGCCTGGACGACCGTCACCTTGGTGAAGTAGATCAGCGGGATGTCCAGCGGGGGCGGGTGCTCCGGGTCGAAGGTGACCGGGATCAGCCCGAGCAGGTTGCCCGAGATGCTCTCCGTGTACATCACCGTCCGGCCGTCGCGGATCGTGGACGTCGAGCCCTTGGCCGCCTGCACGTGGTAGGTGCGGCCGGACTGGTCGTCCTTGACCGTCTGGTGCAGGTCGCCGATGTCGGTGCCCTGGGAGATGACGTACTTGAGCACCTTCTTGGTGGTGCCGTTGGCCGTGCGCACCTCGACGATCCCCTGGTAGGAGGCGCCCTTCAGCAGCAGGGAACTGGCGTTGAGGTACCAGGGGCCGTCCGGCAGCGGGACGGTGTTGTCGACGCCGCCGCGCGCGTCCGTGGCGAGGGGGCAGCCGTCGAGGTCCTTGCCCGGGGTCTCGGTGGCGGTGGGGGTCGGGGTGGGCGAGGGGGTGGCCTCCTCGGCGGGCTCCTCGGCCGGCTCCTGGGCGGCCGGTTCCTCGGCGGCGGGCTCCTCGGCGGGGCCGGTGGAGCCCCCGCCGGTCTTCCCGGCCGTGTCCTTCCCGGCCGTGTCCTTCCCGGCCGTCTCCTTCCCGGTCCCCGCGCCGCCGTCCGTACCCGGGGCCTCGGCGCCGTCCTTGCCGGACTCCTTGCCGCCGTCCTTCCCGGCGTCCTCGGCCGGGGCGGAGGCGTCCTGGGAGGGGCCGCCGGAGGCGGAGGCGCCGGGGGCCGGGGTCTCGCCGGCCTTGGCGCCGCCGGTGAGCAGGTCCTCCAGCGCGTCGCCGATGTCCTTCAGCAGCCCGCCGCGGCTCTCCGAGGCGGAGGGCGCCGGGGCCGGCGCCTCGGCGCCGCCGGTCTTCTCCTTCGCCTGCCGGGCCGAGGGTGCGGTGCCGGCCTCGTCACCCGAACCCGAATCCGGCGTCGAGGGCGAACTCCCGTCCGTACCCGCGCTGTTGCCGACGTCACCGGCGTCCTCGGCGCCCTGGCCGACCTCTCCGCCCGTGTCGGTGGGCCCGCCCTCGGGGCCGTCGTCGCCGCCACCGTCGTCGTCCCGGCCGGCCTCGTCCTCCTGCTCCGCCCCGGCGCTCGCGGAGGGCGTCGGGGACGGGGAGCCGTCCTGCTCCGCCCCTTCCAGGGCGGCCACGCACTCCTTGTACTCGTCGGCGGTCAGGCTCTTGGCCGCCGGGCTCGCGTCGTTGCCGTCGGCGAGGGCCAGCGTCGGCGTGAACCCCATGCCCATGAGGACCGCGGTGGGCATCGCCGCCAGGGCTATCGCCTTCCCGGCCGGCATGTGGAACCTGGTGAACAACGGCTTTCTGGGTGCCGCGTGGCGCGGCCCGTTTCTCGCACGGGACGCGCCCGCGTCACTCCCGCGGGTCTCCTCGTCAGCCGGCACTGTGCCTCCCGTTCGCCCCGTTGGCCGGGCTCGTTCCTGACAGATCGTTGTCCTCCGGCGCCTCGACGGCCCGGGAGGGACCTCCGCCGTCCGTCCCGTCCTCCGCCGGCGGTACCGGGTCCCGCACGGCGGCGGGCGCCGGCAGCGCGCCCTGCGGGGCGTGCCCCTCTCCCCCGGCGTCCCGGCCCGTCTCCCGCGACGGGTCGCCCGGCGCCCACGAGACGGCCATCGCGCCGCCGATGAGCGCCAGCAGGAAGCCGAAGAGGAAGCCGCCGAGGTTGGAGACGGGGAGGGAGACGAGCGCCAGCAGGATCGCCGCCACGCCCGCGAAGACCTGGACGTGCTTCTGGAACCAGAGGCTGATGCCCAGGACGACCAGCAGCACGCCGATGATCAGGGACCCGGCGCCCGCGGTGGTGGCCATCGCCAGCGTCAGATGGCCGATCTGGAGGTGGGCGTAGGGGAAGTAGGCGATGGGGAGTCCGGCGAGCGCGACGAACAGTCCGGCCCAGAACGGCCGCGTGCCCCGCCAGGCGCGGAACTGCTGCCTTCGGCGGACGAACTGACCGGAGGCGGCAGGGGTCTCGGCGCTCATGGAAAACAGCTCCCTGGTACGGCGTTGCTCTGGTGGAGATACGGCCGCGCGCCAGGGCGCGGCCGGAGAGGTGACGGGCGGGGGCGCCCTCGGCTCCCCCGCCCGTCAGCGAGTGCCTAGTAGCACTCCTTGACACCCGTGGACAGGGACATCTTCAGTCCGCTGAGCTTGAAGGTTCCGGCGGTGGTCGCCCACGCCGTCTGCTTCACGTCGGTCAGCGTGGCCGAGTCGGCCTGCTGCGCGAATCCGTACGGGTTCGCGGTGTCGCCCTTCTTGATGCCGGGACCCTTGTTCGCGTCCTTCGCCGCGACACCGATGTCGATGCCGTGGAACGTGGCGTCGGCCTGAAGGTCCTCGACGTCGATGTACAGGTTCTTGGCCTCGACCGGGTTCTTGCCCCCGCCGGCCGTCAGCATGAGGCTGACCGAGCCGAGCAGCGGGATGTCCGGGGTGACCACGGACTGGCACATGCCCTTGATCGTCGCGGACTGGAACGCCGACACGGCGACGGGGTGTGCCGTCTGCTTGCCGTCCAGCGTGTAACCCGAGTCGATGGCGCCGTACTGGGAGAAGCCCGTGCCCTCCAGCCGGTCCGCCGTCACCTTGAACGACTGGCCGGAGACGCTGAACGAGGCGGCGAGCGCGCCCTGTGCCAGCGCGACGCCTATCGCGGCCGTGGCGGCCACGCTGGGCACCATGACCACGGCGAACCGCTTCCATCTGGTCCCGCCACGCACCTGGGACTCCATATTTCCTCCTTCTCGGACGTACATCCCCTGGCCTCGGCTCGCCCCGGTTCGGCGGCTCGGCCGGGCAGGGATGGGAGAAGTGCTACGTCCTCGGGAAGGAGAGCGCCCGCGCTCGGCGGCACGCGAAGACGCGCCCGAATCACCGGCGTTCACCCCCGAGCGACAACCACTGGTCGCGCCTGACGCACATCACGCACAACCCTGCTGGGCAGGCTTCACCGGGTGGGCGAAGACCCCCCTGCCCAGGAACCGGCGCACCTGCCGCCGGAACCGCTCGGTGGGGACCCAGGGAGCCCCGCCGCCCGACTGGCTCTCGGGCTGCGGGGAATGGACCGAGCGTCGCCGATCGTGGTGCATTCTCGCCGCCCGCACAAGGGGGTTCGTTACTCGCTGGTAACGGCCATATGTCCGCGGCACGACACGCCGCCGCCGGACGGCGACGCTGGGTGCCTCACAGGGCCGGAACAAAGGGGCGCATCGCCGGACGGAAACCGACAGACCGACGAGGGTGACTTACCGACAGTAACAGCGGCCGCGATTACCAAGATTTGGTAAAGCGCGGCCGCATGGGTGTCTCTTCGCCGGCTCTTTCCCACGGGCCCCTCCGGTCGGCGACCGGCCGGGGCCCGTCCGGTTCCTCAGTACAGCGCGCGGGCGAGGGCCCTGCGCGCCGCGGCCACCCGGGGGTCCTCGGCGCCGACGACCTCGAACAGCTCCAGCAGCCGCACCCGCACCGCGTCCCGCTCCTCGCCGGCGGTCACCCGTACGGTGTCGACGAGGCGCGAGAAGGCGTCCTCGACGTGACCGCCGACCAGGTCCAGGTCGGCCGCGGCGATCTGCGCCTGGGCGTCACCCGGACGCTCGGCGGCCTCCTGGCGCACCCGCTGCGGGTCGGCGTCCTGCACCCGCTGGAGCAGTTCGGCCTGGGCGAGGCCCAGCTTGGCCTCCGTGTTGGCCGGCTCCTCGGCCAGCACGTTCTTGTACGCCTGGACGGCGCCGGCCAGGTCGCCCGCGTCCAGCGCGCGGACGGCGGCCTCCAGTGCGGCGTCGTGCGGTCCGGCGGGGCGCTCGGGGGCGGCGGGGCGCTCGGCGCCCGGGTCCGCCTCGGGGTCGACGACCAGACCGGTCAGGCCGAAGCGCTCCTCGGCGACCTGCACCAACTGGTCCAGGGTCTGGCGGATCTGGGCCTCGCCGGCGGCGCCCTGGAAGAGCGGCAGCGCCTGTCCGGCGACCACCGCGAACACCGCCGGGATGCCCTGGACGCCGAACTGCTGCATCAGCATCTGGTTGGCGTCGACGTCGATCTTGGCGAGGAGGAAGCGGCCGTCGTACTCGACGGCGAGGCGTTCCAGGACCGGGCTGAGCTGCTTGCAGGGCTCGCACCACTCGGCCCAGAAGTCGATGACGACCGGGACCTCGGTGGACCGCTGGAGGACGTCGCTCTCGAAGCCCGCCTCGTCGACGTCGATGACGAGGTCGGCCGGGGAGACGGCCCCCGCGCCGCCGTTCCGGGCCGCTTCGGCGCGCGCCTGCTCCGCCTTCGCCTTGGCCTCCTGGGCCGCCTTCACCGCGGCGAGGTCGACGACCCCGCTCATGGACATGTTCCGTGGCTGCATGGGTCCATCCTCCCCCGTCCCCCGCGCAGGTGTGAAAAGCGGCGTGAAAGGCCGCCCGGATGTGTGCCGTTCGGCGGTGCGTCGCGTGGCGCCGGGTCCCCACCCGCGCCGGTGGTCGTCGCTCGGGCGCGGGCCCGCCCGCGCTTTCGCTACGGGTCGTAGCGTAATGGCACCGCGGCCCGCCGGGGAGACCGCCCCCGGTGATCTCCCTCACGGGTGGTGCGGGGTCGGCCGGATAAGGTCCGTGGATGCAGAGCAGCACGCGGGGGAGGAGCGCCGGGCGTCCGCGCAGTGCCGCGGCCGACACCGCGATCCTGGCCGCGACCCGGGCGGCCCTGGTGGAGCTGGGCTGGTCGAAGCTGACCCTGGGGGACGTGGCGGCGCGGGCGGGGGTCGCCAAGACGACGCTCTACCGCCGCTGGCCGGGGAAGAACGAGCTGGTCGTGGACGCGGTCGCCGAACTCTTCGACGAACTGCGGCTGCCGGACCGGGGCAGCCTCGCCGCCGACGTCGAGGGGGTCGTCTCGCAGTTCGCGGCGATCCTGGCCCGGCCGGAGGCGCGCAGCGGGCTGATGGCGGTGGTGGCCGAGTCGACCCGGGACGAGGCGCTGCGCGAGCGCATCCGGTCCTCCATCGTGGAGCGGCAGAAACGGCTGGTGGTGGAGGGCAAGTCCCGCGCGCGGGCACGCGGCGAACTGCCGCCGCAGACCGATCCGGCCGAGGAGGGACGCACCGCCGACCTGGTCTTCGACGTGGTGGCGGGCGCGGTGGTGCACCGCACCCTGGTCAGCGCGGAGCCGGCGGACGACACGTGGATACGCGGCTTCACCCGGCTGTTGTTGGGAGGACTGCGGGAGGCGTGAGGCGGGGGTGCCCGGTACGGGGGCCGGTGGGGGTTCCCGGTACGGGGGCCCGGTGAGGGCCTCCGGTACGGGGCCCGCCGGGGGTGCCCGGGTACGGGGCCCGCCCCGCGCCGGGCCGTCAGAAGACCGCGGGCTCGGTGTACTCGCCCCACTCCGCGCGCAGCACCCCGCAGATCTCGCCGAGGGTCGCCTCCGCGCGGGCCGCGTCGAGCATCGGCCCGATCGTGCCGGCGCCGGAGCGGACGGCGCCGGTCAGGGCGTCCAGGGCGGCCCGTACCGCCCGCCCGTCGCGGGCGGCCCGGCGGGCGCCGAGCGCGCGCACCTGCTCGCGCTCGACCTCGTGGCCGACCCGGAGGATCTCCAGGTCGCCGGTGACGGACCCGGTGTGGACGTTGACGCCGACGACCTTCTTCTCGCCCTTCTCCAGGGCCCGCTGGTGGCGGAAGGCGGACTCGGCGATCTCGCCGGTGAACCAGCCCTCCTCGATCCCGCGCAGGATGCCGGAGGTGACGGGACCGATGGGGTGCCGTCCGTCGGGGCGGGCCCGCCGGCCGCGCTCCAGGATGCGCTCGAAGGTCCGCTCGGCCTCGGCCTCGATCCGGTCCGTGAGCTGCTCGACGTACCAGGAGCCGCCGAGCGGGTCGGCGACGTTGGCGACGCCGGTCTCCTCCATCAGCACCTGCTGGGTGCGCAGGGCGATCTCGGCGGCCTGCTCGCCGGGGAGCGCCAGGGTCTCGTCCAGGGCGTTGGTGTGCAGGGAGTTGGTGCCGCCGAGGACCGCGGCCAGCGCCTCCACGGCGGTGCGCACCACGTTGTTGTACGGCTGCTGGGCGGTGAGCGAGACGCCGGCGGTCTGGGTGTGGAAGCGCAGCCACTGCGCCCGCTCGGTCCGCGCCCCGTAGACGTCGCGCAGCCGGCGGGCCCAGATGCGTCGGGCGGCGCGGAACTTGGCGATCTCCTCGAAGAAGTCGACGTGCGCGTCGAAGAAGAAGGACAGGCCCGGCGCGAAGACGTCCACGTCCAGTCCGCGGCTGAGCCCCAGCTCCACGTACCCGAAGCCGTCCGCGAGGGTGTACGCCAGCTCCTGCGCGGCCGTCGCCCCGGCCTCGCGGATGTGGTAGCCGGAGACGGAGAGCGGCTTGTAGGCGGGGATGTTCTCCGCGCAGTACTCCATGAGGTCGCCGATGAGCCGCAGGTGGGGCTCGGGCGGGAAGAGCCACTCCTTCTGGGCGATGTACTCCTTGAAGATGTCCGTCTGGAGGGTGCCGTCGAGCGCGGCGGGGTCGACGCCCTGGCGTTCGGCGGCGACGAGGTACAGGCAGAAGACGGGGACGGCGGGCCCGCTGATCGTCATGGAGGTGGTGACGTCCCCGAGCGGGATGGAGTCGAACAGCGCCTCCATGTCGGCCGCCGAGTCGACGGCGACCCCGCAGTGGCCGACCTCGCCGAGCGAGCGCGGGTCGTCGGAGTCGCGGCCCATCAGCGTCGGCATGTCGAAGGCGACGGAGAGCCCGCCGCCGCCGTTGCGCAGGATGGTCCGGTACCGCTCGTTGGTCTGCCGTGCGGTGCCGAACCCGGCGAACTGGCGGATGGTCCAGGCACGCCCCCGGTACCCGGTCGCGTACAGCCCCCGGGTGAAGGGGTACTCCCCCGGCCACCCGATCCGCTCGAACCCCTCGTACCGGTCCCCCGGCCGGGGCCCGTAGACCGGCTCCACCGGATCGCCGGAGAGCGTGCCGAAGTCGGCCTCCCGCTTGCGCGCGGCGTCGTACCGGGCCTGCCAGCGACGGCGGCCTTCCTCCACGGCGTCAGCGTCCATGGTGTCGAATTTACTAGGGATGCCCCGATATGCGCCGATCGGTGAGCGCCGCGCGCTGCTCCATGCGGCGGTGCCGCGGTGGGTTCGCAGCGGGAAAGAACCGCTATGCCTTGGCCACGGCGGGCGTCCCGGCGTCGGCCGCGGCGTCCAGCTCACGGGTGATCCGGCGCTCCACGAAGAAGGCGGCCGTGGGGACGGTGCCGGCCAGCAGCACCCAGATCTGCTTCTTGACCGGCCACTTCAGCTTGGAGCCGAGGTCGAAGGCGAAGATCAGGTACACGACGTACAGCCAGCCGTGGGCGATGCTGACGACCTGCGTGAAGTCGGCCGCGCCGTCCATCTTGAGCGCGTACTTGCCGATCATGCCGATGGTCAGCGCGACGAGCAGGACACCGGTCACGTAGGCCATGATCCGGTAGCGGGTCAACACGCTTCGCTTCATGGACACGAGCGTAACCGCCCGGAAAACCCCGGCGACGGCGGGGAGCGGTAAGTCACCCCGCCCGTCCCGGACCTGGTCAGCGGGTGGCGCCCTCCGGCCACAGGACCCGTACGGGGACACCGCTGCGCTCCGCGTACGCGACCACGTCGGCGGTGCCGCCGAAGCCCCGGGCGGGCTCGCCGTCCCACACCGCGAGGAGCACGTCGGACAGGCCCACGAGGATCTCCGAGCCCGCCATGTGCGCCTCGGACGTCGACTCCCGCCAACCGGTCCGGTGGCACTCGGAGGCCCGCTCCAGCAGGGCGTCGTAGGTGGCGTGGTGCCACTCCGGAAGGGCCTCGCGGTACCCGGCCGCCGGAATGACCACCTCCAGACGCCCGCCGTGCGCCAGCACGGCTTCGGCGAACCAGGCGTCGGGCCCGTCCGCGAGGCACGAGACCCCGACCAGCCCGGCGGCGTCACACGCCCGCACGACCACCCCGAGCCTCTCCCGCACCCACCCCTCCACATCCCCACCGAGCCCCCGATGCCCGGTGATCCCCATCCGCATATCCGCTCTCCTCACGACAGACGGCCGGTGGCGTGCGGGGTCAGTCGGTCTCGAAGTCTCCCGCCGCGACGCGCAGGGGGCGGAGCATGGTGAAGATGTCGGTGCATTCCTGGGCGTCGTAGGCGCTCAGGCCGAAGTCCATGGCCATGAGGTCGCGGGTGGCGGACTCGACGACCTCGCGGCCCTTGTCGGTGATGGTGGCGAGGGTGCCGCGGCCGTCGTTGGGGTTGGGGCGCTTGGCCACGAGGCCGGAGCGGACCAGGCGGTCCACGGTGTTCGTCACGGAGGTGGGATGCACCATGAGCCGTTCGCCGATCTTGGACATCGGCAGCTCGCCCGATTTGGAGAAGGTGAGCAGCACCAGCGCCTCGTAGCGCGCGAAGGTCAGCCCGTACGGCTTGACCACGGCGTCGACCTCGGCCAGCAGGATCTGATGTGCCCGCATGATCGAGGTGATCGCGGCCATGGACGGGACGCCGCCCCAGCGCTGCTTCCACAGTTCGTCGGCGCGGGCGATCGGATCGAAGGAGAGACTGAGCGGCTTCGGCACGGCACCAGACCTTACCGGCCGGTCATATGCCGGGGAGCCCCGTCTCGCCTTTCGGTACCGGCGCCCGCGCCGGTCACGGCGCGAGGTGGCGTTCGACCGTCTCGACCTTCGAGGTGAGCCCGTCCGTCACCCCGGGGCGCAGGTCCGCCTTGAGGACGAGGGAGACCCGGGGCGCCCGGCGTTCGACCGCGGCGACCGCCCGCCGGACGACGTCCATGACCTCGTCCCACTCGCCCTCGACGGAGGTGAACATCGCGTCGGTACGGTTCGGCAGCCCCGACTCGCGCACCACCCGGACCGCGTCGGCCACGTACTCACCGACGTCCTCGCCGACGCCCAGCGGCGTCACGGAGAAGGCGACGATCATGCGCCGACGACCCCTTCCTGGCGGGCGCGGGAGGCGATGACCGCGCTCTCGGCCTCGCGCTTGAGGCGGCGCTCGGCGTAGAAGCCGCCGCCCGGCAGCACGGAGAGGGCGAAGTAGAGGCCGGCGGTGCCCACGGACCACTTGGCGCGGTTCCAGGCGTCCGCCCAGAAGACGACGTAGAGCACGAAGAGGATGCCGTGGATCATGCCCATGGCCGGCACCGCGTTGAAGTCCGTGGTCCGCTTCAGCACGGAGCAGACGAGCAGCAGCAGGAAGGAGATCGCCTCGGGGCCCGAGACCAGGCGGAGGCGGCGGAGGGCGGTGGCGGTCTTGAGGTCCACGGGTCACCTTCGGTGGAGAGACGGGGCGGATCGGGAGGGCGCCGGTGCGGCGGCGCTTTGTGAACGCGCGCACAAGCTCCCCCATTGTGGCAAACCCCCGCCGCGTCCGGCGCCGGGGGTCGCCCGGCGCCATTCCCCGGGGGTCCGTGCGGCGGATACCGTCGCCCCGTGGCGATGTTCCGACTCCAGGGCAGCAAGGTGCTCGCCGTCGACCTGACCGGGGACGCCGTGAAGGCGAAGAACGGGTCGATGGTGGCGTACGACGGGGAGATGGCCTTCAAGAGGCTGACGGGCGGGGGCGAGGGGCTGCGGGGGGTGGTGAGCCGGCGGCTGACCGGCGAGCGGATGACCGTGATGGAGGTGCGCGGGCAGGGCACCTGCTGGTTCGCGGACCGCGCCGCCGAGATCAACCTCGTACGGCTGCACGGCGACCGGCTCCGGGTGGAGTCGGAGAACTTCCTCGCCGCCGAGGCGGGGCTGCGCACCGGCACCGACTTCACCGGGGTGCGCGGGGCGGCGCAGGGCAACGGCCTGTTCACCACGACCCTGGAGGGGCACGGGCAGGCGGCGATCCTGTCGGACGGCCCGGCGGTGGTGCTGCGGGTCAGCGACCGGTACCCGCTCACCGTCGACCCGGGCGCCTACGTCGCCCACCAGGGCGATCTGCGGCAGACCTTCCAGTCGGGCGTGACGTACCGGACCTTCCTCGGCGAGGGCGGCGGGGAGGCGTTCCAGATCCGCTTCGAGGGCGACGGGCTGGTGTACGTCCAGCCCAGCGAGCGGCGGACGATCGCGGGGGACCTCTGAGATGGCCTTCGAGGAGATCAACCCCCGGATGATCCGGGTCTCCGTCTCCCCCGGCCGGCGGCTGCTCGCCCGGCGCGGCGCGATGCTCGCCTACCGGGGCGAGGTGTCCTTCACCCCGCTGGTGCGCGACGGCGGGAACCGGGTGATGCCGGTGGTCGGGCGCAGGCTGGCCGGCGAGGACGTGCCGCTGATGGCGGTGGAGGGCAGCGGCACCGTGTTCTTCGGGCACGGCGGCCACCACGTCCAGGTGATCCACCTCTCCGGCGACACCCTCTTCGTGGAGGCCGACCGTCTCCTCGTCCACGAGGAGACGCTGGAGCGGGGCACGGTGTTCCTCGGCTCGCGGGACGGGCTGCGGGGCGTGGTCCGCGGCCAGGTCGGCGGGCAGGGGCTGTTCACCACCACGCTCACCGGCCACGGCTCGCTCGCGGTGCTGGCCCACGGGGGCGTCCTGGAGGTCCCGGTCACGCCGGGGCGGCCGGTGCACGTGGACCCGCGGGCGTACGTCGCCCACCACGGGGACGTCCGGGACCGGCTGACCACCGCGCTGGGCTGGCGGGACATGGTGGGGCGCGGCTCCGGGGAGGCGTTCCAGCTCGCCTTCGAGGGCAGCGGCACGGTCTACGTCCAGGCGTCGGAGGAGAAGCTGTGACCATCCCCGCGAACCCGGGCGCCGGTCCCGTCGTCCACGACCCGCTCACCCTGCCGGGCGACGACAACGTCGACGAGTACACCTTCTGCGTGGAACTCAAGGGGAACCCGTGGTTCCTCCAGAAGGGCAAGATGATCGCGTACTACGGGACGGTGGCGTTCAACGGGATCGGGCACGGCCCGCTGGAGCCCCTGGTGCGCGGTTCGTTCCATTCGCCTCTGCACGCGAGCGACTGGGTGGTGGCCGAGGGCTCGGGCAAGATGCTCCTCGCCGACCGGGCCTTCGACGTGAACTCGTACGACCTGGACGAGGGCAACCTGACCATTCGCTCGGGCAATCTGCTTGCTTTTCAGCCAAGTCTCACGCTCAAACAGTCGATCGTGCCGGGATTTCTGACACTGCTCGGAACGGGGCGGTTCGTGGCCGCCTCGAACGGCCCCGTGGTGTTCATGGAGCCGCCGCTCCGGGTGGACCCGCGGGCACTGGTCGGCTGGGCCGACTGCCCGTCGCCGTGCCACCACTACGACCACGGGTACCTCAGCGGCGTACTGGGCGGTCTACGTGCGCTGACGGGCCTCGGCGGGGCCTCCGGCGAGGAGCACCAACTGGAGTTCACGGGGGCGGGGACGGTCCTGTTGCAGTCGAGCGAGGAACTGCTGCCGGAACGTCCGGTGGGGGGCGCCCCGGAGTAGCGCGGGCATACTCGAAGGGGGTACCCCCACCACGCCCGCCAGGGCGGGACAAGGTACCGGACCTTCCCGGACAGCCGGGAGATCGCCGCCGCCGCTGCGGGCTGTGAGCGGTAATCTGCGGAGTGTGACCTCGAACGCGTGCGCACCGTCCGCGTCACGGACCAACCTCACTAGTTCGCCATTCAACCTTTTAGGTAGACTTCATTCATGGAGACCGAGACGGCCACCCGCTGGCTGACCGACACCGAGCAGTGTGCGTGGCGCACCCACCTGGATGTCAACAGGCTGTTGACGTACCAGCTCGAAAAGGATCTGCAGCCGTTCGGCCTGACGATGAACGACTACGAGATCCTGGTGAACCTCTCCGAGTCGGAGGACGACCGGATGCGGATGAGCGACCTCGCCTCCGCCACCCTCCAGTCCAAGAGCCGCCTCTCCCACCAGATCACCCGCATGGAGAACGCGAACCTGGTCCGCCGGGAGAACTGCGAGTCCGACCGCCGGGGGCTGTACGCCGTCCTCACCGAGCACGGCCGGGAGACCATGCGGAAGGTGGCCCCCCACCATGTCGCCTCGGTCCGCAGGCACTTCATCGACCTGCTGGACCCCGAGGCCCTGACCGAGCTGGACAAGGCCCTCAAGCCCATCGCCGAGCACCTGCTCGGGCAGCGCGGACGCCCCTGAGCGCCGCCGGCTAGGCGAGCGGCAGGCGGAGTGCGAAGAGGGCTCCGCCTGCCGGGGCGTCCCCCACCGTGAGCGTGCCGCCGTGCCGGACGGCCACGTCGCGGGCGATGGCGAGCCCCAGCCCGGCCCCTCCCTCGTCCCGGCCGCGGGCCTCGTCGAGCCGGACGAAGCGCGCGAAGATCCGCTCCCGGTCGGCCGCCGGCACCCCCGCCCCGTCGTCCGCGACGCCGACCACCGCCGTGCCGCCCTCCCGGCGCACCGACACCTCCACCGTCGTACGGGCGTGCCGGGCCGCGTTGTCGAGCAGGTTGGCCAGCACCCGCCCGAGCTGCCCGCGCGAGCCGGACACCGCCACCGCCTCCTCGCCGCGCACGGTGACCCCGGCCCGGCCCCGGGCCTCCTCGCGGGCCAGGGCGAGGAGATCGACCCGGGCACCGGCGGGCCGCTCCCCCGCGTCGAGCCGGGCGAGCAGCAGCAGGTCGGCGGCGAGCCGCTGGAGCCGTACCGTGTCCTCCACCGCGCCGTCCAGGTCGAGCAGGCCGGGGTGGGCGGCGCCGACCTCCAACTGGGTGCGGAGCGAGGCGATCGGGCTGCGCAGTTCGTGGGAGGCGTCGGCGACGAAACGCCGCTGGCGCTCCACCGAGGTCTCCAGGGCGGCCAGCGTCTCGTTGGTGGTCAGGGCGAGCCGGGCCACCTCGTCGTGGGTGGCGGGCACGGGGACCCGGCGGGTCAGGTCCTCGGAGGCGGTGATCGCCGCCATCTCCCGGCGGATGCCCTCCACCGGGCGCAGCGCGCGCCGGGTGACCAGCCAGGTCACGCCCGCGACGACGGCGAGCAGCAGCGGGAAGCCGATCAGCATGACGGTCAGCGCGGTGCGTACGGCGCCCTGCTCGGCGGCGAGGGGGGCGCCCGCGTGGACGGTGAGGCGGCCCCGGTCCTCGGTCTCGACGGGGACGGCGACGAACCGGTAGTCCTCCGTCTCCCCGTCGACGGTCGCCCGGCCGTCCCGGACGTCGGTGCGCGCGCCGATCTCCCCGGGGGCGAGCGGCTGCCGGGCGGCGGCGCGGTCGTCGTCATCGTCGTCGCGGTCGTCGTCATCGTCATGGTCGTCGCGGTCGTCGCGGTCGTCGCCGCGGCCGTCGTCATCGCGGTCGTCGTCGCGGTCGTCATCGTCGTCCCGGCCGCCGGACGCGCCGTCGCGGGAGCCGGAGCCGGCGGTGGCGGTGGCGGTGGCGGACGGGTGCGGGCGGACCTGGGCGATGCCGGTGCCCCGGACCGCCTCCAGGTCCTCGCTGGCGGCGACCAGCCGGCCGTCCTCGTCGACCACCTGCACCGGCCGGTCGTCCGCGTCCAGCGACAGCCGGTCGTACGCCGTCCCGACCGCGAGTTCGGCCGCGATCTCCCGGGCGGTGCGCTCCGCCCGGACGCCCGCCTCGCCGAGCAGGTTGGCCCGCAGGGAGAGCAGTACGGCGGCCCCGGCGGCGAGCAGGGCGAGGGCGACCACGAGGGTGGCGCCGAGCGTGGCCCGCGCACGGACCGAACCGAGGAGCCGGCTCATCCCCCGGCCTCCAGCCGGTACCCGGCGCCGCGCACGGTGCGGATCAGCCCGGGGCGCAGCTTGCGCCGCAGGGCGCTGACGTACACCTCGACGATGTTGGGGTCGCCCTCGTAGGCGAAGTCCCAGACCTGCTCCAGGATCTCCGCCTTGGACACCACCTGCCCGGCGCGCAGCACCAGTTCCTCCAGGACGGCGAACTCCTTGGCGGTGAGGGCGACCTCGGAGCCGTCCAGGAGGACGCGGCGGGCCGAGGTGTCGACCCGCAGGTCGCCGAGGACGTGGACCGCGCGGAGGCCGGACGCCTCCCCGCGCCGCAGCAGCGCCTTCACGCGGGCGACGAGGACGACGTAGGAGAAGGGTTTCGTCAGGTAGTCGTCGGCGCCGGTGTCGAGGCCCTCGGCCTCGTCGTACTCGCCGTCCTTGGCGGTGAGCATGAGGATCGGCACGGCGTGGCCGGCGGCGCGCAGGGCGGCGCAGACCCGGTAGCCGTTGAGGCCGGGCAGCATGATGTCGAGGAGCACGAGGTCGTACGCGCCCTCCGAGGCCCGCCGCAGCCCCTCGTGCCCGTCGTGGACGACGTCCACGGCGTACCCCTCGGCGGTCAGGCCCCGGGCGAGGGAGACGGCGAGGCGCCGCTCGTCCTCGACGATCAGCAGGCGCGGCGGGCGGCGCGGGGCGCCGGGGGCGGGGTGGTGGTGGCTGGCGGGTGGGCGCATGGGTAAAGGGTGGCAAAGCCGACCTGAAGAACCCTTCAGGGGGCTTCAGGTTCTCCTCAGCGTCGGTCGGCGACAGTGAGATCACAGGAATTCGACCGACTCGGGGAGAAACAGGCATGAAGCGCAACATCGTGATCGCCGCCGTGGCCGCCGCCGTCGTGATCGGAGGCGGTGCCGCGACGGCCCTGGCGACCGGGGGCGAGGACGGGTCCGCCGCGCACCGGGCGGAGGTGCGGGCCGCGGACGCCCGGGTGAGCGCCGACCGCGCGCCGGAGGACCGCGGGGGCGGCTCCGCGCGGGTGGACGCGGCCGAGGCCATCGCCGCGGCGCTGCGCCACACGCCGGGCACGGCCGTCTCGGCCGAGCTGGACGACGCCGACGACGCGGGCGGCCGGCTGGTCTGGGAGGTCGACGTGCTGACCGGCGGCGGAGAGTGGCGTCAGGTCCTGGTCGACCCGGCGGACGGCCGGGTGCTCGGCTCGCACCGGGAGCACGAGGACGACACGGCCGAGGTGCGCTCCGCCCTGAAGGGCACCTCCGTCGACGCGGCCGGCGCGGCGCGGGCGGCGGCCGGCAAGGGCACGGTGACCTCGGTCGAACTGGACGAGGACGGCCGCGTACCCGCCTGGGAGGTCGAGACCCGCGCCTCGGGCCACGACGACGACCACGACTGGCGCGTCGACCTCCGCACGGGCGAGGTGACCCGCGACCACTCGGACGACGACGGCGACGACGACTGACGCGGTGGCGGGGGCCGGGGCTTCGAGGCCGGGCCCGGGGGGCGGCCGAGCCGCCCCCCGGGTGACCGGACAACCGTATGACCGTACGACCGTACGACCCGCCCGGCGGGCCTCAGCTCTTCGTGAGGCCCGCCACCAGTTCGTCGGCGGCGCGGTACGGGTCCAGTTCGCCGGCGACGATGCGCTCCGCGAGGGCGCCGAGGCGGCGGTCGCCGCGCAGGTCGCCGATGCGTTCGCGCAGGGCGGTGACCGCGATGGCCTCCACCTCGCGGGCGGCCCGCACCCGGCGCCGTTCCGCGAGCACGCCCCGCTCCTCCATCCAGGCGCGGTGCTTCTCCAGCGCCTCGACGACCTCGTCGACGCCCTCGCCGCGCGAGGCGACCGTCTTCACGATCGGCGGGCGCCAGTCGCCGGGTGCGCGGGCCTCGCCCAGGCCCAGCATGTGGTTCAGCTCCCGGGCCGTCGCGTCCGCGCCGTCCCGGTCGGCCTTGTTGACCACGTAGACGTCGCCGATCTCCAGGATGCCCGCCTTGGCGGCCTGGATGCCGTCGCCCATGCCCGGGGCGAGGAGGACGACGGAGGTGTCCGCCTGGGAGGCGATGTCCACCTCCGACTGCCCCACGCCGACCGTCTCCACGAGGATCACCTCGCACCCCGCCGCGTCCAGCACCCGGATCGCCTGCGGCGCCGCCCAGGCGAGGCCGCCGAGGTGGCCTCGGGTGGCCATCGAGCGGATGTAGACGCCCGGGTCGGAGGCGTGCTCGGACATCCGGACCCGGTCCCCGAGCAGGGCCCCGCCGGAGAACGGCGACGAGGGGTCGACGGCCAGCACGCCGACCCGCCGGCCCTGCTTGCGGTAGGCCGTGACCAGCGCCGACGTGGACGTCGACTTGCCCACGCCCGGCGAACCGGTGAGGCCGACCACGTACGCCCCGCCGGTCAGCGGAGCCAGGGCCGCCATCACCTCCCTGAGCTGGGCGGACGCCCCCTCCACCAGGGAGATCAGCCGGGCCACGGCCCGGGGCCGGCCTTCCCTGGCCTGGGCGACCAGTGAGGAGACGTCCTGCATCACAGCTCCGTTCCGGGGAGAGCGGGGGTCACGTCGTCGTAGGGGCGGACGGGAGGAGGCGCGGACGGGAGGAGGCGCGGGCGCGTCAGGACTTCGGCACGCGCACGATCAGCGCGTCGCCCTGGCCACCGCCGCCGCACAGGGCCGCCGCGCCGACCCCGCCGCCGCGCCGCTTCAGCTCCAGCGCCAGGTGGAGCACGAGCCGGGCGCCCGACATGCCGATGGGGTGGCCGAGGGCGATGGCACCCCCGTTGACGTTCACCTTTTCGGTGGACACGCCGAGATCCTTCATGGACTGGACGGCGACCGCGGCGAACGCCTCGTTGATCTCGATCAGGTCCAGGTCCGCGACGTCGAGGCCCTCCTTGCCGAGGGCGTGCCGGATGGCGTGGGAGGGCTGCGACTGCAAAGAGTTGTCCGGACCGGCCACGTTGCCGTGGGCGCCGATCTCCGCGATCCAGGCGAGGCCCAGCTCCTCGGCCTTGGCCCTGCTCATGACGACCACGGCCGCCGCGCCGTCGGAGATCTGCGAGGAGGTGCCCGCGGTGATCGTGCCGTCCTTGGCGAAGGCCGGGCGCAGCCGGCCCAGCGACTCGGCGGTGGTGTCGCCGCGGATGCCCTCGTCCTTGCTGAACAGCACCGGGTCGCCCTTGCGCTGCGGCACCTCGACCGGGGTGATCTCGGCCTCGAAGAGACCGTTCTTCTGGGCGGCGGCGGCCCGCTGGTGCGAGAGGGCGGCGATCTCGTCCTGCGCCGGGCGGGCGATGCCGAGCCGCGCGTTGTGCTTCTCGGTCGACTCGCCCATGGCGATGCCCTCGAAGGAGTCGGTCAGGCCGTCGTGGGCCATCGCGTCCAGCATCTCGACGGCGCCGTACTTGTAGCCCTCGCGGGACTTGGGCAGCAGGTGGGGCGCGTTGGTCATGGACTCCTGGCCGCCGGCGACGACGATGTCGAATTCACCGGCGCGAATGAGCTGGTCGGCCAGAGCGATGGCGTCCAGCCCGGACAGGCACACCTTGTTGATCGTGAGCGCCGGGACGTTCATGGGGATGCCGGCCTTCACGGCGGCCTGCCGGGCGGGGATCTGGCCCGCGCCGGCCTGGAGCACCTGCCCCATGATCACGTACTGGACCTGGTCGCCGCCGATCCCCGCCCGGTCCAGGGCCGCCTTGATGGCGAAACCGCCGAGGTCGGCGCCGGAGAAGGACTTCAGCGAGCCGAGCAGCCGCCCCATCGGGGTGCGGGCACCCGCGACGATGACGGAGGTCGTGCCGTTCGTTGCAGAAGACATGAGGTGCGATCCCCTTTTCCGGCCCGCACAGGCCGAGGAGTGAACGAGGGTTTACTCGAATGTACTGAGCGGTACCCCGCCCGTCATCGTGCCGTCGGTGTGATCGCGCGCACGTTGCGTAACCACCTCCGGAGCGCTGCACTGAAACCATGCTGACCCGAATCGACCACATCGGAATCGCCTGCCACGACCTGGACGCGACCGTCGCCTTCTACCGTGCCACCTACGGCTTCGAGGTGTTCCACACGGAGGTCAACGAGGAACAGGGCGTGCGCGAGGCCATGCTCAAGATCAACGATACGTCGGACGGCGGTTCGACCTACCTCCAGCTCCTCGAACCGGTCCGCGAGGACTCCACCGTGGCGAAGTGGCTCGCCAAGAACGGCGAGGGCGTCCACCACATCGCCTTCGGTACGGGGGATGTGGACGCCGACGCGGCGGACATCCGGGAACGCGGGGTACGCGTTCTGTACGACGAGCCCCGGCGGGGTTCCATGGGGTCGCGGATCACCTTCCTGCACCCCAAGGACTGCCATGGCGTACTGACAGAACTGGTCACTTCGGCGGCCGTTGAGTCACCTGAGCACTGACCTCCGTACATAAGGGCCGGTAGGGTTGGGTGCGGTCGCCGCTCAGTCCGGGGTGACCCGGTCCTGTCGTCGTCGGCGCCGGGACCGCCGGGGTCGTGTTTCGGGGGGCGGGCGACGGGGCGGCAGCCCATGCTCCGCCGTTGATCTGACACCATTCCCGGGGGCACCGTCGGGTGGGCGGACGGGGCTCGTTCGGAGTTGTTTGCGACCAGGGGACGGATGGGACCGCGCAGTGCGGGGCTACGAGAGCCAGGAGCGAGAGCCGGCGGCTGACGTCGACCACCTCTCTCGGTTCGAGGCCGAGATGAAGCGGCTGAAGACCGACCGGGAAAAGGCGATCCAGCACGCCGAGGACCTCGGCTACCAGGTCGAGGTGCTGCGCGCCAAGCTGCACGAGGCGCGGCGCACCATCATGTCCCGGCCCGCCTTCGACGGCGGCGATCTCGGGTACCAGGCCGAGCAGTTGATGCGCAACGCGCAGATGCAGGCCGACCAGTTGCGCGCCGACGCCGAGCGGGAGCTGAGCCAGGCGCGGGCGCAGACGCAGCGCATCCTCCAGGAGCACGCCGAGCAGGCCGCGCGGCTCCAGGCCGAACTGCACCAGGAGGCGGTGACCCGGCGCCAGCAGCTCGACCAGGAGCTGGCCGAGCGCCGGCAGACCGTCGAGTCGCACGTCAACGAGAACGTGGCCTGGGCCGAGCAGTTGCGCGCCCGCACCGAGCAGCAGGCCCGGCGGCTCCTGGACGAGTCCCGCGCCGAGGCCGAGCAGGCCATGGCCGCCGCCCGCGCGGAGGCCGAGCGGCTGACCGCCGAGGCCCGCCGCCGGCTCCAGAGCGACGCGGAGAGCGCCCGCGCCGAGGCCGAGCAGCTCCTGCGCCGGGCCCGCGCGGACGCCGAGCGCCTGCTGAACGCCGCCTCCAGCCAGGCCCAGGAGGCCACCGACCACGCCGAGCGGCTGCGCACCTCCACCGCGAGCGAGTCGGAGTCCGCCCGCCGCCAGGCCCAGGAGCTGAGCCGGGCCGCCGAGCAGCGCATGGCCGAGGCCGACGAGGCGCTGCGCAAGGCCCGGACCGAGGCCGAGAAGCTGGTCGTCGAGGCCGAGGAGTCCGCCGCCAAGGCGCTCGCCGGCGCCGAGTCGGCCAACGAGCAGCGCACCCGCACCGCCAAGGAGCAGGTCGCCCGGCTGGTCAGCGAGGCCACCAAGGACGCCGAGACCACCAAGGCCGAGGCCGAGCAGCTGGTCGCGGACGCCCGCGCCGAGGCCGAGAAGATCGTCACCGAGGCCGCCGAGAAGGCCCGTACGCTCACCGCGGAGGAGTCCGCGACCCAGCTCTCCAAGGCGGCCAAGACCGCCGAGGACGTGCTCGACAAGGCGTCCGAGGAGGCGAAGCGGACCACCCGGGCCGCCGCTGAGGAGGCCGAGCGCATCCGCGGCGAGGCCGAGGCGGAGGCCGACCGGCTGCGGGCCGAGGCGCACGACATCGCCGCGCAGCTCAAGGGCGCGGCGAAGGACGACACCAAGGAGTACCGCGCCAAGACCGTCGAGCTCCAGGAGGAGGCCCGGCGGCTGCGCGGCGAGGCCGAGCAGTTGCGCGCCGACGCGGTCGCCGAGGGCGAGAAGATCCGCGCCGAGGCCCGCAAGGAGGCCGTGGCGCAGATCGAGGAGGCCGCCCGGACCGCGGAGGAGCTGCTCGCCAAGGCCAAGGCCGACGCCGACGAGCTGCGCCAGACCGCGACCACCGACAGCGAGAAGGTCCGCACCGAGGCCATCGAGCGGGCGACGGCCCTGCGCCGGCAGGCCGAGGAGACGCTGGAGCGCACCCGCGCCGAGGCCGAGCGGCAGCGCGTGGAGGCGAGTGAGCGGGCCGAGGCGCTCCAGGAGGAGGCCGAGAAGGCCGCCCGCGAGCTGCGCGAGGACGCCGAGCGGGCCGTGGAGGCCCGGAAGGCGGAGGCCGCCGGGGAGCTGACGCGGCTCCAGTCGGAGGCCGAGGAGCGCCGTACCGCCGCCGAGCAGGCGCTGGCCGAGGCCCGCGAGGAGGCCGAGCGCATCCGCCGGGAGGCCGGCGAGGAGGCCGAGCGGCTGCGCACCGAGGCCGCCGAGCGTGTCCGTACGCTCCAGAAGCAGGCCGAGACGGAGGCCGAGCGGCTGCGTACCGAGGCCGCCGCCGACGCGTCCGCCTCCCGCGCCGAGGGCGAGGCCGTCGCCGTACGCCTGCGGTCGGAGGCCGCGAGCGAGGCGGAGCGGCTGAAGACGGAGGCGCAGGAGAGCGCGGACCGGGTCCGGGCCGAGGCGCAGACCGCCGCCGAGCGCATCGCCGCCGAGGCGTCCGAGGCGCTGGCCGCCGCCCAGGAGGAGGCCGCCCGGCGCCGCCGCGAGGCCGAGGAGGTGCTCGGCTCCGCCCGTGAGGAGGCCGGCCAGGAGCGCGAGCGGGCCCGCGAGCAGAGCGAGGAACTGCTCGCCTCCGCGCGGACCCGCGTCGAGGAGGCACAGGCCGAGGCGGTGCGGCTGGTCGAGGAGGCCGACCGGCGCGCGACCGAGATGGTCTCCGCCGCCGAGCACCACGCCCAGCAGGTACGGGAGTCCGTCGCCGGGCTGCACGAGCAGGCCCAGGAGGAGATCGCCGGGCTGCGCAGCGCCGCCGAGCACGCCGCGGAGCGCACCCGCCGCGAGGCCGGGGAGGAGGCGGACCGGGTCCGCGCCGACGCCTACGCGGAGCGGGAGCGGGCGAGCGAGGACGCCGGACGGCTGCGCCGCGAGGCCCGCGAGGAGACCGAGGCGGCCACGTCGCTGGCCGAGCGGACCGTCTCCGAGGCGATCACCGAGGCGGACCGGGTACGTACGGAAGCCTCCGAGCACGCCCAGCGGGTGCGGACCGAGGCGGCCGACGCCATCGCCGAGGCCGAGCAGAACGCCTCCCGGACCCGGGCGGACGCCCGCGAGGACGCCAACCGCATCCGGTCCGACGCGGCGACGCAGGCCGACACCCTGATCACCGAGGCGCGGTCCGAGGCCGAGCGGCTGACGACCGAGACGGCCGCCGAGACGGAGCGGCTGCGCACGGAGACGGCCGCCGAGGCCGAGCGGCTGGTGTCGGAGGCGGCCGGGGAGGCGGAGCGGCTGCGGGCCGAGGCCGCCGAGACGGTCGGTTCGGCGCGGCAGCACGCCGAGCGGGTCCGCACCGAGTCCGAGCGGCTGCGGTCCGAGGCAGAGCGGGAGGCCGAGCGGGTCACCACGGCGGCGCGCGAGGAGGCCGAGCAGACCCTCGACGAGGCGCGCAAGGACGCCAACAAGCGGCGTTCGGAGGCGGCCGAGCAGGTCGACACGCTGATCAACGAGACCGCGTCGGAGGCGGACAAGCTGCTCACCGAGGCGCAGCAGCAGGCGCTGAAGACGACCGCGGACGCCGAGGCGCAGGCGGACTCGATGGTGGGCGCGGCCCGCAGCGAGGCCGACCGGATCGTGTCCGAGGCGACGGTCGAGGGCAACGCCCGGGTGGAGAAGGCCCGGACCGACGCGGACGAGCTGCTGGTCGGCGCGCGCCGGGACGCGACCGCCATAAGGGAGCGGGCGGAGGAGCTGCGCGACCGGCTGACCTCGGAGATCGAGGAGTTGCACGAGCGGGCCCGCCGGGAGGCCGCCGAGACCATGAAGTCGGCCGGCGACCGCTGTGACGCGCTGGTGAAGGCGGCCGAGGAGCAGCTCGCCAAGGCGCAGGCGAAGTCGAAGGAGATCGTCTCGGAGGCCAACTCCGAGGCGGGCAAGGTGCGCATCGCCGCGGTCAAGAAGGCCGAGGGGCTGCTGAAGGAGGCCGAGCAGAAGAAGGCCAAGCTCATCAAGGAGGCCGAGGAGCTGAAGGCCGAGGCGATCCGGGAGGCCCGGCGCTCGGTCGAGGAGGGCAAGCGGGAACTGGAGATCCTGGTGCGGCGCCGCGAGGACATCAACGCCGAGATCTCCCGGGTGCAGGACGTGCTGGAGGCACTGGAGTCCTTCGAGGCCCCGACGGGCGGCAAGGACAACGGGGTCAAGGCGGGCGCAACGGTGGGGGCCCCACGTTCGGGTGGCAAAACGTCAGACGGGTAGCCTTGGGGGCCAGTTACGTGTCTTCTTGTGACCTTTGGCCCGTTCCTTGGCAAGCCGTGCGCGGGTCCGCCACCCAAAAGGGGTGTCATTCTCCAGATCAAACGTGCATCCGCTCGATGACACACCGCATTGGCGCCTAGGATTCCCCCTATCACCTCACTACCTCACCGGTCTCTTTCGGACAGGAACCCCATGAGCGACACTTCCCCCTACGGCTTCGAGCTTGTGCGGCGTGGGTACGACCGCGCTCAGGTGGACGAACGTATCTCCAAGCTCGTCTCCGACCGTGACAGCGCTCTCTCCCGCATCACCGCCCTGGAGAAGCGCATCGAGGAGCTCCACCTCGAGACTCAGAACGCCCAGGCCCAGGTCAGCGACGCCGAGCCGTCGTACGCCGGTCTCGGAGCGCGGGTCGAGAAGATCCTGCGCCTCGCCGAGGAGGAGGCCAAGGACCTGCGCGAGGAGGCCCGCCGCGCCGCCGAGCAGCACCGTGAGCTGGCCGAGTCCGCGGCCCAGCAGGTGCGCAACGACGCCGAGTCCTACGCCACGGACCGCAAGGCCAAGGCCGAGGACGAAGGCGTCCGGATCGTGGAGAAGGCCAAGAGCGACGCGTCGCAGTTGCGCGCCGAGGCCCAGAAGGACGCGCAGTCCAAGCGGGAGGAGGCGGACGCGCTCTTCGAGGAGACCCGCGCCAAGGCCGCCCAGGCCGCCGCCGACTTCGAGACGAACCTCGCCAAGCGCCGTGAGCAGTCCGAGCGCGACCTCGCCTCGCGTCAGGCCAAGGCCGAGAAGCGCCTCGCGGAGATCGAGCACCGCGCCGAGCAGCTCCGCCTGGAGGCGGAGAAGCTGCGCACCGACGCGGACCGCCGCGCCCGCCAGACCGTGGAGACCGCGCAGCGCCAGGCCGAGGACATCGTCGCCGACGCCAACGCCAAGGCGGACCGGGTCCGTTCGGAGTCGGAGCGCGAGCTGGCGGCGCTCACCAACCGCCGCGACTCCATCAACGCGCAGCTCACCAACGTGCGCGAGATGCTGGCGACCCTCACGGGCGCCGCGGTGGCCGCGGCCGGCGCTCCGGCCGACGACGAGTCGGCCACCCGCGGGGTCCCGGCCCAGCAGTCGCGCTGACGCGCGACGTACATCGGCCGAACAACGCCGGAACAAGGACGAAGTCCTCTGTCACTGGGGTGGCAGAGGACTTCGTCGCGTTCTAGCGTGGACGGCATGATCGAGATCGAGGGGCTGACGAAGCGGTACGGCGAGAAGATGGCGGTGAACAACCTGACGTTCACCGTGCGCCCGGGGATCATCACCGGCTTCCTCGGGCCCAACGGCGCGGGCAAGTCGACCACCATGCGGATGGTGCTCGGACTGGACCGGCCCACCGCGGGTGACGTCCGGATCGACGGCAGGCGCTATGACCAGTTGAAGGACCCGCTCACCGTCGTCGGAGCCCTGCTGGACGCCAAGGCGGTGCACGGCGGGCGCAGCGCGTACAACCATCTGCTGTGCCTGGCGCAGGCCAACGGGATTCCGTCCCGCCGGGTGGGCGAGGTGCTGGACACGGTGGGTCTGACGCCGGTGGCGAAGAAGAAGGCCAAGGGGTTCTCCCTGGGCATGGGGCAGCGGCTCGGCATCGCCGGCGCGCTGCTCGGTGATCCGCGCATCCTGATGTTCGACGAGCCGGTCAACGGACTGGACCCGGAGGGCATCCACTGGATCCGCAACCTGATGAAGACGCTGGCCGGCCAGGGCCGGACGGTCTTCGTCTCCTCCCACCTGATGAGCGAGATGGCGCTCACCGCCGACCACCTGGTGGTCATCGGCCAGGGCCGGCTGCTGGCGGACACGTCCATGGCCGACTTCATCGCGCGCAACTCGCGCAGCTACGTCCGGGTCCGCACCCCGGAGCGGGAGCGGCTGCGCGACGCGCTGCACGAGGCGGGGCTGACCGCCGTCGAGGCGGGCGAGGTGCTGGAGGTCGAGGGGGACGCCTCGGAGTCGGTCGGCGAACTGGCCGCGCGCAAGGGCATCGTGCTCCACGAGCTGAGCCCGCAGCGGGCCTCGCTGGAGGAGGCGTTCATGGGACTGACGGCGGAGTCGGTCGAGTACCACGCCCACGGCGGGCAGCCACCGGCGGGACCGGGGCCGGAACAGGCCGCGGTGATCCCGGGTCCGCCCGGGGACGGTGCGGCACAGCAGCAGTGGGGCAGCGAGTGGAGGCAGCGATGAGCACGGCGCCGGCGCAGGTCGTCCGGTCCGAGTGGACCAAGATCCGTTCGGTGGCGTCCACGGTGTGGACGCTCTCCCTCGCCGTGGTCGTCACGGTCGCCCTCGGCATGCTGATCTCGGCGCTCTCCAAGAGCGAGTTCGGCAATCTGAGCGCGCGTGACCGGCTCTCCTTCGACCCGACGTACATCAGCTTCGCCGGGATGAGCCTCGGCCAGTTGGCGATGATCGTGTTCGGGGTGCTGGTGGTCGCCAACGAGTACAGCTCGGGCATGATCCGCACCTCGCTGGCGGCCGTGCCGCAGCGGGCGACCTTCCTGTTCAGCAAGGTCGCGGTGGCGACGGCGCTCGCGCTGGTGGTCGGGATGGCGACCAGCTTCGTGACCTTCTTCCTGGGCCAGGCGATGCTGGGCGACCTGCGGGCGTCGATCGGCGACCCGGGCGTGCTGCGCGCGGTCTTCGGCGGGGGTCTGTACATGACCCTCATCGCCATGTTCTCCATGGGCGTGGCCGCGATGCTGCGCTCGCCGATGCTCTCGCTCGGCATCCTGATGCCGTTCTTCTTCCTGATCTCCGGCATCCTGGGCGCCGTCTCGGCGACGAAGAAGGTCGGCCGGTTCCTGCCGGACCAGGCGGGCAGCAAGATCATGCAGGTGGTCACGCCGGTCGGGGACGACACGCCGTACGGGCCCTGGGGCGGCCTCGGCATCATGGCGCTGTGGGTGCTCGCGGCGCTGGCCGGCGGCTACCTCGTCCTCCGGCAGCGGGACGCGTAGCCCGCGCCCGGCCGCGGACGGGTCCCCCGGGCGGGGCGGGAGCCGCCCGGGGGACCGTGACGAACTGATCAGAACCGGTCCGCGATCGATCCGGAAGTCTCCCGCCGGACTTCCGCGGACTCGTCCGGACTCACCCCGACCGCTCCGATGTCGCTTCCGGACCGCTTCGGACACGGCGGGATTTTGCTCGCACTTGAACGGAACCGTCAGCCGCTCGATAAGCTCCTAACCCTTACGGGGGGCGTGTGCCCCGCTGTCCTGAACCTTCCGATGGGTGCGGAGCATGATCGAAGCAGTCGGCCTGACCAAGCGCTACGGCGACAAGACCGCTGTGGACGAGCTGTCCTTCCAGGTGCGGCCCGGCGCCGTCACCGGCTTCCTGGGCCCGAACGGCTCGGGCAAGTCCACCACGATGCGGATGATCCTCGGCCTGGACAACCCCACCGCGGGTCACGTGACGATCGGCGGCTTCCCGTACCGCAAGCTGCCCAACGCCCCCCGCCAGGTCGGCGCCCTCCTCGACGCCAAGGCCGTGCACGGCGGGCGCACCGCCCGCAACCACCTGCTGAGCCTCGCCCAGCTCTCCGGCATCCCCGACCGCCGGGTCGACGAGGTGCTCGGCGTGGTCGGCCTCCAGCACGTGGCCCGGCGCCGCTCCAAGGGCTTCTCCCTCGGCATGGGCCAGCGGCTCGGCATCGCCGCCGCCCTGCTCGGCGACCCCCAGGTGCTCCTCTTCGACGAGCCGGTCAACGGCCTCGACCCCGAGGGCATCCTCTGGGTGCGCAACCTGATGAAGGCGCTCGCGGCGGAGGGGCGGACGGTCTTCGTCTCCTCCCACCTGATGAGCGAGATGGCGCTCACCGCCGACCACCTGATCGTCATCGGCCGCGGCCGGCTGCTCTCCGACATGAGCGTGACCGAGTTCATCTCGGCGAACTCCGCCGACTTCGCCCGGGTCCGCACCCCCGACGACGAACCGCAACTGCGCGAGAAGCTGACCGCCGCGCTGACCGGGGCCGGCGGCCACGTACTGCCCGAGCAGGACGGCGCGCTGCGCGTGACCGGGCTGCCGCTCCCCCGCATCAGCGACGTGGCGCACGAGACCGGCGTACGGCTGTGGGAGCTCTCCCCGCACCAGGCGTCGCTGGAGGAGGCGTACATGCGGATGACGCAGGGCGCCGTGGACTACCGCTCGACGATCGACGAGAAGGCCGGCCTCCGGCAGCCGCTGCCGCCCGGCGCGCAGCCGCCGATGCCGGTGCCCGGCCAGGGCCAGCCCAACTGGTACGCCCCGCCGCCGCCGCACCCCGGGCACAACGGCCACGCGGCCCCGGCCCCCGCTCCGGTACCGCAGAACCCGTACGCCGCCCCGAGCGCCCCGGCGGCCCCCCAGGCCCCGCCTGCCGCCGCCCCCGCCGCACCGGCCCCGCCGTCCTCCGGCCCCGCCCCCGCGGCCCCCGCGCCCACCACCGACCCGACCACGCCCGAGGACGCCCGATGAGCACGCCCCAGCCCCCGGCGGCACAGGCCGCGCCCGGTCAGCCGTACCCCGTCTACACCTCGCCGATCCCGGTGGTGCGCACCCACCTCGGGCATGCCGTCGCCTCCGAGTGGACCAAGATCCGTTCGGTGCGCTCGACCGTGTGGACGCTGGGCGTCTTCATCCTGCTCGTCGTCGGCATCGGCATGCTGACCGGCGTCGTGGTCTCCGCCTCCTCGTCGAGCCTGAACGGGGAGAACGCCCTCGGCCTCGGCTTCTTCGGCCTGCTGCTGGGCAGCATGTGCCTGATCACGCTGGGCGTCATGACCACCGCCTCGGAGTACGGCACCGGCATGGTGCGCACCACCATGACCGCCTGCCCCACCCGCGGCCGGGTGCTCGCGGCGAAGGGGATCGTCTTCTTCCTGGTGGCGTTCGCGGTGACGCTGGTCTCCACCACCCTCATCGCGCTCGCACACGTGGCGATGACGCGGGACAACGGCGCGGTGGACCCGACCGGCGCGGAGTGGCTGAAGGGCACCGTCGGCGTCTCGCTCTACGTGGCGCTGCTCGGGCTGCTCTCGCTCGCCGTCGGCTCGGTGGTCCGGCACTCGGCGGGCGCCATCACCATCATGATCGGCGCCGTGCTGGCCCCGCTGGTGGTCGCGCTCTTCATGTTCGCGGAGTCCCTGGAGGACGTGCGGATGGCCCTGTTCGAGTACTCGATCCCGAACCAGATGAGCATCTTCTACGCGAACTCCCTCTCCGAGACCGGCCCGTCCGGCTGGGACCCGCTGTGGATCATGCTCGGGGTGACGGTCGCCGTCTTCGCGGGAGCCTTCGCCCTGCTGGAGAAGCGGGACGTCTGACCGGTTCCTCAGAACCTGGGCGCGTTACGGGACCGCCGCACCCGCGTGGTGCGGCGGTCCCGCGCGTTCCAGCAGGCGGTGTGCCAGTGCCGGCGGTCGTCCACGCCGGAGTGCTCCGGCCAGGCCACCACGTGCGGGACACCGTCCGGGATCGCCTGGTCGCAGCCGGGGCAGCGGTAGGACTTGCCGCGGGAGCTGGCGCCGGCCACGTGCCGCACGCTCCACTCCTCGCCGCGCCAGCCGGCCGAGGTCTGCCAGCCCCCGTAGCGGCCCGCGTCCTCGTCCGCGTCGCCGCGGGCGGCCGAGCGGGGTCCCTTGGGTCGGTTACGGCGCGGGGACACGGGACACCTCACGGAAGCTCTGGGGGACGGAACGGGCCGCGTCCAGCGTACGCGGCGCGCACCGGGGTCCGCGGACAACGCGGACATCGCCCGCCGCCACAACACCCCCCGCGCCGGGCCCTGTCGGGGCGTCCGGGGGCCCGCCGGACGCGCATTCAACAGACAATCGGCAAATCTCTTCGCCGCCCCGTGTCCTCGGCACGTGTCAGACGGTTATGCCTGGCGGGGGAGCTCCGTGTCGGAGCCGAGGAAGCAGGAAGAGCAATGCGCGTTGGAAGTTTCGTGTTGGGCGCCCAGTTCCCGGGCCAGGGCCAGGGAGAGGCGCTGCACCGCGCGGTCCGCTCGGCCGAGGTCGCCGAGGAGTCGGGTCTCGACACGGTCTGGCTGGCCGAGCACCACTTCGTGCCGTACGGCACCTGTCCGTCGGCCGTCACCCTGGCCGCGCTGCTGCTGGGCCGCACCCGCCGCATCCGGGTCGGCACGGCGGTGAGCGTGCTGCCCACCGTCCACCCCGTCGCCCTCGGCGAGCAGGCGGCGCTGCTCCACGTCACCAGCGGCGGCCGGTTCTCGCTGGGCGTGGGCCGGGGCGGCCCCTGGATCGACCTGGAGGTGTTCGGCACCGGCCTCGCGGCGTACGAGGAGGGGTTCCCGGACTCCCTCGACCTGCTGCTGCGCTGGCTGCGCGAGCCGGCCGTCGGCTCCGCGGGCGACCGCTTCCGGTTCCGCGAGGTGCCGGTCGTGCCGCGCCCCTCCCAGTCGCTGACGGAGACCGCGGGGCCCGAGGTCGTCGTCGCCTGCACCTCCCCGGCGAGCGTGCGCCTGGCCGCCGAGCGGGGCCTGCCGATGCTGCTCGGCATGCACGTCGGGGACGAGGAGAAGACCGAGATGATCGCCGAGTGGCGGCGCCACGCGCGGGCGGCCGGACGCCCCGGCGAGGAGATCGACGGCGCGGCCCATGTCTCGGCCGGCGTCTGCCAGATCGCCGACCGGCGCGCGGACGCCGCCGAGACGCTGCTCAAAGCGATGCCGGGCTGGCTGCGCCAGGGCCTGGGCGCCCACGTCACGGTGGACGGCCGCGCCCGGCGGATGCGCGACCCGTACGCGTACACCGAACTGCTCTGCGGGCTGCACCCGGTGGGCACCCCCCGGCTCTGCGCCGACCGGCTCGCCGCGACCAGTGAACGCACCGGCATCTCCCGCTTCGCCCTGCTCGTCGAGGGCTCCGGGGACCTCGCGGCCACGGAGGAGAACGTCCGGCGGCTCGGCACCGAGGTCCTCCCTCACCTGCGCTGAGCGGCCCCCGGCGGGACCCGCCCACCGGGCCCGCCGGACCGGGGAAACCGGGCGGACCGGGCGGACCGGAGGGACGGGGCGGACCGTGCGGACCGGGCGGACCGGGCGGAGGGGGCGGCCGGGGCGGAGAGCCCGCCGCTCCGGTACGCGTCGCGCCTTGGGCGTACCGAGCGGCGGGCGGGCGATCGTGGGCGTCAGCAGTCCCGCAGCTCCGGCGACTGGTTCAGCAACTGGTTGCGCACCGAGGTGAAGCGGGCCAGCGTCTCGTCGACGGAGGAGTCCAACGGGAACACCGCCACCCGGTGGCAGTTCTGGAAGGCCAGCCGCACACCGAAGTGCCGTTGCAGCGCGCCGCGAATGGCGTCACTCGCCAGGGCGCGCAGCAGTTGGCCGCGCGCGTGCTCGTCCGGCGGGGGCGTCTGGTTGTCGGCGAACTGTCCGCCGTCCACCTTCAGCTGCGCCACCAGGGAACTAATCATCTCCCACGCGAAGGGCAGGGAGGTCCGGACGCAGTCGACGAAGTCTGCTTCGTCGACCTCGCCTCGCTCGGCCTGTTCGAGTAGGGCCGGTGAGACGTCGAGCGACATGAGTTCTCCTCTCGCACCCCCGACCAGCAGGGGTTGCCGGACAGTGAAGGGAGCGCGCGATGTCGAACACGCTGCGTACACGTATCGCGACCTCCCGTTCACTACCGTAAGCAGCCGAACGTAACCGCACCAGGAGATTGCCTAGATGGGGACCATCGGGTAGGCACACAATCGGCCAGTGGGCATCATGGGGCCAATGGGAGAAGTGGGACGCCGCCGGAACCGGTCCCGGCGGAGGCGGATCGCGCCGGGGCGGGGGTGTCCAGTAGCGTTGCCGACCATGCGTCTCGTCATTGCCCGCTGCTCCGTCGACTACGCCGGGCGGCTCACCGCACATCTGCCCTCGGCACCCCGGCTGATCCTGGTCAAGGCGGACGGCAGCGTCTCGATCCATGCCGACGACCGGGCGTACAAGCCCCTCAACTGGATGTCGCCGCCGTGCACGTTGAAGGAGGGCGCGGGGGACGAAGCGGGCGTCTGGACCGTCGTCAACAAGGCGGGCGAGAAGCTCATCATCACGATGGAGGAGGTTCTGCACGACTCCTCGCACGAACTCGGCGTCGATCCGGGCCTGATCAAGGACGGCGTGGAAGCACACCTCCAGGAGCTGCTCGCCGACCGCATCGACACCCTCGGCGAGGGCTACACGCTGATCCGGCGCGAGTACCCGACCGCCATCGGGCCGGTCGACATCCTGTGCCGGGACGCCGAGGGGCGGACCGTCGCCGTGGAGATCAAGCGGCGCGGTGAGATCGACGGCGTGGAACAGCTCACGCGCTACCTCGACCTGCTCAACCGCGACCCCCATCTCGCCCCGGTGCGCGGGGTCTTCGCCGCGCAGGAGATCAAGCCGCAGGCCCGCGTGCTCGCCACCGACCGCGGCATCGGCTGCCAGGTGCTGGACTACGACGCCCTGCGGGGCATCGAGGACGACAAGCTGCGGCTGTTCTGACACACCGCGGGGATCGCACGGCGCGAGGGCCGGGTCCGTACGGCGGACCCGGCCCTCGCGCCGTCCCCGGGCTCCGCGGAGCCCGCGTGGCGCCGGTGTGCCCGGTGCCTCAGATGACCTGATCCGGGGCCGGGTCCTGCGGGCCCTCGCTCGCGGTGGCGCTCTGCGAGGCGGAGGCGCCCGCGCTCTCGGGCACGCCGCTCGGGGCGGGGCCGCTCGCGCTCGTCGACGTCTCCGGCGGCGGCTCCGTCTCGGTCTCGGTGGGCGTGCCGGGGCCGGGCGGCTCGCTCTCGGTGGGCGTCGTGCCCGGGTCGGAGGGCTCGCTCCGGGTGGGCTTCGGCGACGACGGCGCGGACGAGGACGGCTTGCCGGAGGGCCGGGACGGCGTGCTGCCGGGGGTCCCGTCGTCGTCCTCTCCCCCGGTGCCGGGGGTGGTCTCCTCGCCGGAGGGCTCGGCCGACTCGCTCGGCGAGGGGTCGCCGGAGGTGAGGGTGGCGTCGGCGCCCGGTTCGGACGGACCGCCGCTCGCGCGACCGGCGCCGGGGTCGCCGTCGCCGTCCTCGGCCGGCCGGTCGGCGCCGAGCGGGTCGTCGTCGATGCCCTGGCTGGCCGACGGGTTGACGCCGACCTGATCGGACGGGTCGACGTCGTTGTCGGAGGTGGCGCCCAGGGTCACCACGGTGCCGAGGACCGCGACGAGCAGCGCGCCCGCCCCGGCGGCGACCAGGTTGCGGCGGGCGAAGCCCTTGATGCCGCCGCCCGGCGTCTTGTGGCCGGGCCCCTCGGCACCCTCCTGGCGGCTGACGAGCGCCGGGGAGTACGGGGAGGGCCGCAGCGGCGGGAAGGGCGCGGCCGTGCCCGGCGGCGCCGGCACCGGCTCCTGCGCCAGCGTCACCGCCTCGTCCGCCGCCGAGCCCGGGAAGGCTGCGGCGCCGAGGACGGCGGTGCCGGTGCCGGCGCCCGGGGTGTCCCCGGAGCGGTCGGCGACCAGGGCGAGGGCACGGCGGCCCGCGACGGCGCCGCGCTTGTCGGAGAGGGCGCCGCGCAGCCCGATGGACGCCTCCAGCTCGGCGCGGGCCCGGTCGAGGTGTCCCTCGCACAGCGCGAGGACGCCCAGTTCGTGGTGGAAGTACGCCTGTTCGGCGACGTCTCCGGCGAGGCGGGCGGCCTCGGCGCCGGAGCGCAGCGCCCGTTCCCAGGCGCCCCAGTGCTGTCCGGCGGCGAAGGCGGGCGCCGCGGCGCGGGCCAGCCGGACGGCGGGGCTCTCCTCGCCCTCGGCGGGCGGCACCGTCTCCGGCACCAGCGGGGTGAGGGCGGCGAGCACGGCGTCGGCCTCGGCCGCGACGCGTTCCGGGGTGACCGAGGGGTGCGCGGCCCACCAGGCGTAGTGCCGGGCGGCGGTCAGCGCGCGGGCCGTGAGGTCGTCGGCGTATCCGGCGTTCTCCAGTTGGGCGAGGACACCGGCGGCCAGGCGGTAGCGGGGACCGACCGGCGAGACCAGTCCGCAGTCGGCCAGCTCGCCGAGGGCGGCGTCGGCGTGGGTGTCGCCGACCAGGGCGGGCAGGTGGGCCTGGTGGGGCACCTCGCCGCCGAGCGCGACGGCGAACTCCAGCGTGGCGCGGGCCGAGGCGCTGAGCCGGGAGGCGAGCAGCGGGGCGGGGGCGGCGGCCTCGCCGAGCGAGGGCAGCGGCGTCTCGTCGGCCTCGGCGGGCTCGCCGGCCGGCTCCTCGTCGGGCCTGGCGCCGGGTCCGGTGAGGGCGTCGGCGCGGGCCTCGGGCCGGGCGTCGGCGAAGACGCCGAACTCGTCGACGGCCTCGGCGTCGGCCCGCAGCCGGTCGCGCCGGCGCAGCAGGGCACCGGCCTGCACGAAGCGCAGCGGCAGTCCCTCGGACTCGAACCAGAGGTCGCCGGCCCAGTTGGACTCGGCCTCGGTCAGGGAGCGTCCGGCGGCGCGCTCCAGCAGTTCCACGCTGTCGGAGCGGTCCAGTCCGGTGAGGAAGACCTCCTCGACGGCGGAGTCGGCGGAGGGGCCGGGCACGTCGGGGGTGGCGGCGACGAGGAAGGCGCACTCGGGGGTGGCGTCCAGCAGTTCGTCGAGGGCGGTGCCGCCGATCTCGGCGTCGTCCAGGACGACGACGGCGCCGGTCTCCCGCAGCCGGCCGAGGAGTTCGTCCCGGCCGGGGCGGTGGTCCGGGGCGCGGTGGACGGCGTGGAAGAGGTCGTACAGCAGTTCGTCGGCGGTGCGGTGGAAGCCGCTGAGCCGGACCACGCCGTCGGGGGCGAGGTCGGCGCAGTCCTCGGCGACGAGGTCGAGGAGGCTGGTGCGGCCCGAGCCGGCCGGGCCGGTGAGGCGGACGGAGCGGCCTCGGGCGAGCAGCCGTACCAGGCGCTCGCGTTCGTCCTGGCGGGCCAGGAGGGAGAGCGCGGGCCGGGAGGGGCCCGGCGGGGCGGGCGGCCGGGCGGCCTGGGCGGCGGCGGCGCGTTCGGCCGCGGTGCGCTTGGCGGGGCCCACCGGCAGGTCGGCCGGCGGGCAGACCTCGATCTCGCTGCCGTCGACGGGGTTGACGGTGAGCAGGAGGTCGCCGGAGACCAGCCGCGCGGTGCGGGCGAGCGCCGGCGGCTGTCCGAAATCGGAGGTGAGGGGGTCCCTGGGCGGGCGGGGGCGCGGCGTGTGGCCGTCGCCGCCCTGGCCGTACTCCTCGGGTCCCCGGTCGATCGGGTCCATAGGTCCAAGCCCCCAAAAGCGTCGTGTGCCGGTTCCCCCGGTCGGGACCACCCTCCCGGCCGTGCCGCACTCCGCGCTGTCGCCTCTGGTCCGGGCCCGCCCAGTGGGTTTCGCAAGGCGGCGGGCAGCCAGACCCTAAACCGTCGCTCGGTGTCTTCGACAGCCCGGGGTGCCGACCGGACCGCAACGTCATGGTCTCGTGGGGATTGCGTGCGTCGGGGCGTTTCGCCGAAGGGTGTCCGTATCCGTCCGGCCCGCGGCCCCGCCCTCGCGGCCCGCGGCGCCCCGGCCTCGGCGCGGTGGCGCCGACCGGAGCGGGGGTCACACTCGGGGCAGGCTCTCCACGCCGAGGCCGCCCTCGATGGCCAGGATGCGGTGGAGCCGGGTGGCCACCAGCAGGCGCTGCATCTGCGGCGGGACGCCGCGCAGCACCAGGCGCCGGCCGCAGCGGCCGGCCCGCCGGTGGGCCCCCATGATCACACCGAGTCCGGTGGCGTCCCAGGAGTCCAGTTCTGACAGGTCGAGCACGAGGTCGCCGACTCCGTCGTCGACGGCCGTGTGCAGGACCGTACGGGCGTCCGCCGCGCTGCGGACGTCGAGGCGGCCCCCGACGACCAGCTCGACGTGGTCGCCCCTGATATGCATATGCGCTCCCCGGCGTGCGTTTCGTGCTCCGTGATGTGGTCAGTGAGAGGTGCTGGAGGTGCTCTCTCGGCGATATCAGGTGACGCCCCCTCTGACTGGCCGAAACGACCGAGGGTTGCCGCCTGTAAGCGAACCGATACCGAATTCACCCCGCCGTGTGATGTCCCCCGGGGCGAAGGGAGCCTCAGTGGGTGTAGAAGCCCTGCCCGCTCTTGCGGCCGATGTCACCGGCGTCCACCATCCGGCGCATCAGCTCCGGCGGGGCGAACTTCTCGTCCTGGGACTCGGTGTAGATGTTGCTCGTGGCGTGCAGCAGGATGTCCACGCCCGTCAGGTCGGCGGTGGCCAGCGGCCCCATGGCGTGGCCGAAGCCCAGCTTGCAGGCGAGGTCGATGTCCTCGGCGCTGGCGACGCCCGACTCGTAGAGCCTGGCGGCCTCGACCACGAGGGCCGAGATCAGACGGGTGGTCACGAAGCCGGCGACGTCGCGGTTGACGACGATGCAGGTCTTGCCGGTCGACTCGGCGAACTCCCGTGCGGTGGCGAGGGTTTCGTCACCGGTCTTGTAACCGCGCACCAGCTCGCACAGGCCCATCATGGGCACCGGCGAGAAGAAGTGGGTGCCGACGACCGCCTCCGGGCGCTCCGTCACGGCCGCGATCTTGGTGATCGGGATGGCGGAGGTGTTGGACGCGAGGATCGCCCCGTCCTTCACCAGTTTGTCGAGGGCGCGGAAGATCTCGTGCTTGACCTCCAGCTTCTCGAAGACCGCCTCGACGACGACGTCCGCGTCGGCGGCGGCCTCCAGCTCGGTGGTCGCGGTGATGCGGGCGAGGGCGGCCTCGGCGTCGGCGGCCTCCATCCTCCCCTTGGCGACGAACTTGTCGTACGAGGCCCGGATGCCGTCGGTGCCGCGCCTGAGCGCCTCGTCGGTGACGTCCCGCAGGACGACCTCCCAGCCCGCCTGCGCGGAGACCTGGGCGATGCCGGACCCCATGAGACCGGCTCCGATGACGGCGAGCTTCCGTGCCACTGTGCGACTCCCCTGATGCGCGCTCCCGAGACCCCGTCGCCGCCCGTGCTCCGTACGCCGGCACCGCGGCTCCCGGCGGCGCCCGGCCCGTGCGGTGGCGGGGCCCGGAACGCCTTCGCGGCACGGCCGCGCACACCGGGGCGGCGCGGTGGGCGTGCGGACGGGAGGCGGCGGAGGGATCTACTCTCTCGGCCGGACATTAGCGGGCGGGAGGCCCTGTGTGACCGGTTAGTAACGCGCGTCACGTCTCACATGACGGACATCACACCGGCGAGTGTCATTCCACGCCGCGTACGGCGTAGTTGAGCACCTTCCGGCGACCTCCGCGAGGGTCACGGCGTCGAAGCCGCGTTCGAGGAACGGCCCCGTGACCGTCGGCGGGCGGGCCTTCGGCGCCGTGAGGGGGTGAGGGCGGGCCCACTACGCTGGGGCCATGGTCAAGCTGACGCGCATCTACACCCGGACCGGCGACCAGGGCACCACCGCCCTCGGGGACATGAGCCGGGTCCCGAAGACCGACCTCAGGATCTCCGCGTACGCCGACGCCAACGAGGCCAACGCGGTCATCGGCACGGCCGTCGCCCTCGGCGCGCTGCCCGAGGAGGTCGTCGAGGTCCTCGTCCGCGTCCAGAACGACCTGTTCGACGTGGGCGCGGACCTGTCCACGCCGGTGGCGGAGAACCCGCCGTACCCGCCGCTGCGGGTCGAGCAGTTCTACGTCGACAGGCTGGAGGCCGACTGCGACCGCTTCCTGGCCGAGCTGGAGAAGCTGCGCTCCTTCATCCTGCCCGGCGGCACCCCGGGCGCGGCGCTGCTGCACCAGGCGTGCACGGTGGTCCGGCGCGCGGAGCGCTCCACCTGGGCGGCGCTGGAGGCGCACGGCGAGACGATGAACCCGCTGACGGCGACGTACCTCAACCGCCTGTCGGACCTGCTCTTCATCCTCGCCCGCACCGCCAACAAGGAGGTCGGGGACGTGCTGTGGGTGCCCGGCGGGGAGCGCTGAGGCAGACGCCGCCCGGCCCGGAGGCCGTCACCGGCGGGCGCCCTCACCGTCCCCGCCCCGGGCTGCCGGGGCCGTCCCGGCGGGGGCCTTCTTCGGAAAGACCAGGTAGGTCAGCGCGATCAGGCCGTGGATCAGGGTGACCCTCCAGGCCATCGCCTGCCAGCTCTCCAGCGGGCCGGTTCGGGCGGGATCGCCCACGTACCACATCGCGGCCCGCAGCAGCACGGTCGCCGTGACCGCGCCGAGCAGGGTGCCGAGCCAGACCACGCCCTCGTGGCGCGCGCGGGGCAGGCCGTGACGGGGCGGACCGGCCGGCTTCGGCCGCCCGCCCAGCCGGTGGGCGGCGTGGCCGTCGAGCCAGCGCACGGTGCGGTGACCGTGGCCGACGGTGTAGCCGATGTAGAGCGCCGCGAGGCCGTGCGCCCAGTCCGGTGCGGCACCCGCGCGCAGGTCCAGCGCGGTGGCCACCAGGAGCACGACCTCCAGCAGCGGCTCGCACAGCAGCAGCGCCAGGCCCGTGCGGGGCATCCGCAGCAGGTAGCGGCAGGCCAGCCCGGCCGCCAGCAGCACCCAGAAGCCGGTCTCACAGGCGATGATCAGCGCGACGATCACGGTTGGCTCCCCTCGGTCACCCCTCCAGCCTCCCGTGCCGTCCGGGCCCGGACGTCGTCGCCGGTGACGACCTTCCGGTACATCGAAAGTCGCACCCCGCGACCCTCCCGGGGCAGCAGGCGGACCGCCCGGGGGCCGTGTTGGATGGAAGCCATGGCCGTACGACTCCCCCGCCCGCACCGCTTCGACGTGTGCGCCGCGGTCGCCGGACTGCTCGGCGGCCTGCTCCTGGCCGCCCTCGGGCTGGGCGTACGGCGCTCCACGGAGCCGCTCGTGCTCCTCCCCGGCACCTGGCCGCTGCTGGTCCCGCTCGCCGTGACGGCCGGCTGCGAGCTGCTGCGCCGCACCGCCCCGCGCACCGGACTGCTGGTCGGCACCGCGGCGCTCGCCGCGGACACGACGACCCAGGGCAGCCTGGCCACGGTGGTGATGTACACCGACCTGATGTACTCCGCGGTCCTCTACGGCCCGCCCGGCCCGGCCCGCCGCCTCCCGTGGATCACCGCCCTGCTGACGGTGGCCGCGACGGTCGTGCCGTACGCCGTGTGGCGGGTGCCCGAGGCGCTCCTGGTGGGCGTCCTCGTCGGCGTCGTCTCGTTCACGCCCGCCTCCACCGGACTGATCGTGCGCAACCACCGGGAGGCCGCCGAGGCCGCCTCGCTGCGCGCCGAACAGACCGCGCTGCTCGCGGAGATGGACCGGGTCCAGGCGGTGACCGCGGAACGCTCCCGGATGGCCCGCGAGTTGCACGACCTGGTCGCCAACCACCTCTCCGCGATCGCCATCCACTCCACCGCCGCCCTCTCCATCGAGGAACCCGCGACCACCCGGCGGGCGCTCGGCGTCATCCGGGAGAACAGCGTGGCGGGACTGGCCGAGATGCGCCGGCTCATCGGCATCCTGCGCGAACCCGGCGGCGCCGGACCGGCGGCCCCCGAGGCGGACCCGGTCGCCCCCACCCTGGACGGGCTCGGCGCGCTGGTCGGCGCCGCCCGCGCCAACGGGCTGGACGTCGCCCTGACGGCGGACCACGGCGAGGGACTGCCGGCGCCGGTCGGACTGGCCGCGTACCGGATCGTGCAGGAGTCGCTCACCAACGCGCTCAAGCACGCCTCGCCGGGCCGGGTGGAGGTGGTGCTGCGCCGCCGGGACGGCGCGCTGCGCGTCGAGGTGACCAGCCCCTACGCCGGTGACGGCGCCCCGCGCGCCCCCGGTTCCGGGGCCGGACTGACCGGGATGCGGGAGCGGGCCGGGCTGCTGCACGGCACCTTCGCGGCCGGACCTCTCCCGGCGCCGGGCGGCACCCTCTGGTCCGTGCGCGCCGTGCTCCCCCTCACCGAAGGAGACCTCCCGTGATCCGCGTCCTGGTCGTCGAGGACCAGTCGGCCGTCCGCGCCGGACTGGTGCTCATCCTGGACAGCGCCCCCGACATCGAGGTCGTCGCGGAGGCCGCGGACGGCGAGCGGGCGGTGGCGCTCGCCCGCGAACTGCGGCCGGACGTGGTGCTGATGGACGTGCGGATGCCCCGGCTGGACGGGGTGTCGGCGACCCGGCTGGTCGTCGGCGAGGGGCTGGCGGACGTCCTGGTGCTGACCACCTTCGACCTGGACGAGTACGTGTTCGGGGCGCTGCGGGCGGGGGCCGCCGGGTTCCTGCTGAAGAACACCGAGGCCGCGGCGCTGATCGACGCCGTACGCACGGTGGCGGCCGGTGAGGGCGTCGTCGCCCCGGCCGTCACCCGGCGGCTGATCGCCGAGTTCGCCGCGCGCCCGGCGCCGGGTCCGGCCGCCGATCCCGCGGTGCTGCGGGAGCTGACGCGGCGTGAGCGCGAGGTGCTGTCCTGCCTCGGCGAGGGACTGTCCAACGCGGCGATCGGCGGGCGCCTGGACATGGCGGAGGCCACGGTGAAGACGCACGTCAGCCGTCTGCTGGCCAAGCTGGGACTGCGCAGCCGGGTCCAAGCGGCCGTGCTCGCCAGGGAGTTGGACGTCTAGTCACCCTCCGTCCCGCACTGGTCCAGACCTCTTGACCTCTGGTCCAGACCTTTCTATCCTCGCGGCACTGCGGGCATGCGGCTCAGTCATGTCCACAGCAACATCCCCACAGCCGGAGGGACGCGACGGTGGCGAGACCGCGAACGCGCTGGGCCCGGAGGGCTGAGCGGGGTCGCGGCTCTCGCGCCGGCCGGCAGCTCCCTGCGGCGCAGACGAAGAGGAGGCGCAGGATGCGCTTCAGACACAGAGCCGCGGCGCTGGCCGCGACCCTGGCCCTTCCCCTGGCCGGTCTGGTCGGGCTCGCCAGCCCCGCCCAGGCCGCGACGAGCGCGACGGCGACCTTCACCAAGAGCTCCGACTGGGGCACCGGCTTCGGCGCGAGCTGGACGGTGAAGAACACCGGCACCACCACGATCGACTCCTGGACCGTCGAGTGGGACTTCCCCTCGGGCACCAAGGTCACCTCCGCCTGGGACGCCACGGTCACCAACTCCGGTGACCACTGGACCGCCAAGAACGTCGGCTGGAACGGCACCCTGGCCCCCGGGGCCACCGTCTCCTTCGGCTTCAACGGCAGCGGCCCCGGCTCCCCCTCCGGCTGCAAAATCAACGGCGGTAGCTGCGACGGCGGTTCCGTCCCTGGCGACGAGGCCCCCTCCGCCCCCGGCACCCCGGTCGCCTCGAACATCACCGACACCTCGGTGAAGCTCACCTGGTCGGCCGCCACCGACGACAAGGGCGTCAAGAACTACGACGTGCTGCGCGACGGTGCCAAGGTCGCCACCGTGACCGGCACCACGTACACCGACACCGGCCTGGCCAAGGGCACCGACTACTCCTACGCCGTCCAGGCCCGCGACACCGCCGACCAGACCGGCCCGGTCAGCGGCGCCGTCTCCGTGCGCACCACCGGCGGCGACGACGGCGGCAACCCGGGCGGCGGCGGCAAGGTCAAGCTCGGCTACTTCACCAACTGGGGCGTCTACGGGCGCGACTACCACGTGAAGAACCTGGTCACCTCCGGCTCCGCCGAGAAGATCACGCACATCAACTACGCCTTCGGCAACGTCCAGGGCGGCAAGTGCACCATCGGCGACTCCTACGCCGACTACGAGAAGGCGTACACCGCCGACCAGTCCGTCGACGGCGTCGCCGACACCTGGGACCAGCCGCTGCGCGGCAACTTCAACCAGCTCCGCAAGCTCAAGGCCAAGTACCCGCACATCAAGGTGCTGTACTCCTTCGGCGGCTGGACCTGGTCCGGTGGCTTCCCCGACGCGGTGAAGAACCCGGCGGCCTTCGCCAAGTCCTGCCGCGACCTGGTCGAGGACCCGCGCTGGGCCGACGTCTTCGACGGCATCGACCTGGACTGGGAGTACCCCAACGCCTGCGGCCTGACCTGTGACACCAGCGGCCCGAACACCATCACCGCGATGATGAAGGCCATGCGCGCCGAGTTCGGCAACGACCTGGTCACCGCCGCCGTCACGGCGGACGGCTCCAGCGGCGGCAAGATCGACGCGGCCGACTACGGCGGCGCCGCCCAGTACCTCGACTGGTACAACGTGATGACGTACGACTTCTTCGGCGCCTGGGAGAAGAACGGCCCGACCGCTCCCCACTCGCCGCTGACCTCGTACTCCGGCATCCCGCAGTCCGGCTTCACCTCGGCCGACGCGATCGCCAAGTTCACGTCCAAGGGCGTGCCCGCCAAGAAGCTCCTGCTCGGCATCGGCTTCTACGGCCGCGGCTGGACCGGCGTGACCCAGGCCGCCCCGGGCGGCACCGCGACCGGCCCGGCGACCGGCACCTACGAGTCCGGTATCGAGGACTACAAGGTCCTCAAGAACACCTGCCCGGCCACCGGCACCATCGCCGGCACGGCCTACGCCCACTGCGGCACCAACTGGTGGTCCTACGACACCCCCGCCACCGTGAAGTCCAAGATGGCCTGGTCCAAGCAGCAGGGCCTGGGCGGCGCGTTCTTCTGGGAGTTCAGCGGTGACACCGCGAGCGGCGAGCTGGTCGGCGCCATCGACAGCGGCCTGAAGTAAGCGAACGGAAGTAAGCGAACGGAAGTAAGCGAACGGAAGTAAGCCGGTCCCCCCGGACTCCGGTCCGGGGGGACCTTCACGCACGGGCGCGCTACGCCACGTTCACCCGCTGGCCCGGAGGGGCTGCCTCCAGCCAGGCGAGGAAGCCGGTCAGCGCGTCCTCGCTCATCGCCAGTTCGAGCCGGACGCCCCGGTGCAGACAGGCGAGGATCACCGCGTCGGAGAGCAGCGCCAGCTCCTCCTCCCCGTCGGGTACCCGGCGGCCCGCCACCTCGATCGCGGACCGCTCCAGCACCCGGCGCGGCCGGAAGGAGTACGAGAAGACGCGGTACCACTCGACCCGGTCGCCGTTGTAGCGGGCCACACCGTAGGCCCAGCCCTTGCCGCCGGCGTCGCCCTCCTCGGGGGCCTCCCAGCGCAGGGAACAGTCGAAGGTGCCCCCCGAGCGCTGGATCAGCCGGCGGCGCAGACCGAAGACGAACAGCCCCGTCACCACCAGGGCGACGACGATTCCGCACACGGTCAGAGCGAGGACCATCGGCACCGACCTCCTCGTCTCCTAGGTAACGGAACGGAAAAAACACCCGCATTCACCTCAGCCGCGGCCGGTACCGGATTGCTCCGGTACCGGCCGCGGCTGAGTGACGTCATCGCACGGCCGGCTGGATCAGCTCGCCGTCACCGTGCGCAGTCGCACCTCCGCGCGGCGGGCGGCGTGCACGTCGCCCTCCGCCTTGGCGCGCTGCAATTCCTGCTCGATCCGCTTGGCGTCGATCTCGTCGGCGAGTTCGGCGGTCTCCGCCAGCAGCGACAGCTTGTTGTCCGCGAAGGAGATGAAACCGCCGTGCACCGCGGCGACGACCGTCTCACCTTCACTCGTACGGATGGTCACGGGGCCCGATTCCAGCACACCGAGCAGCGGCTGGTGACCGGGCATGACGCCGATGTCGCCGGACGTGGTGCGCGCGACGACCAGGGTGGCCTCGCCGGACCAGACCTGGCGGTCGGCGGCGACGAGCTCGACGTGCAGCTCAGCAGCCAAGGGTGGCTCCTCGGGTCACCACCCGGCGGGACTGCCGGGTGTTGGGGTCGATTCTAAGGGGCGTGACCGAGGGGGCGGGACCGCACCCGCCCCCTCGGGTGAGCGCGTGGCTCAGGAGACGCCCAGCTCCTTCGCGTTCTTCTTCAGGTCCTCGATACCACCGCACATGAAGAACGCCTGCTCCGGGAAGTGGTCGTACTCGCCGTCGCAGATCGCGTTGAACGCCGCGATCGACTCCTCCAGCGGTACGTCCGAACCGTCCACGCCGGTGAACTGCTTGGCGACGTGGGTGTTCTGGGACAGGAAGCGCTCCACGCGACGGGCACGGTGGACGACGAGCTTGTCCTCCTCGCCCAGCTCGTCGATACCGAGGATCGCGATGATGTCCTGGAGGTCCTTGTACTTCTGCAGGATGTTCTTCACGCGCATGGCCGCGTTGTAGTGGTCCAGCGCGATGTACCGCGGGTCAAGGATGCGGGACGTGGAGTCCAGCGGGTCCACGGCCGGGTAGATGCCCTTCTCCGAGATCGGACGGGAGAGCACCGTCGTCGCGTCGAGGTGGGCGAAGGTGGTGGCCGGGGCCGGGTCGGTCAGGTCGTCCGCGGGGACGTAGATCGCCTGCATCGAGGTGATCGAGTGACCGCGGGTCGAGGTGATGCGCTCCTGGAGGAGACCCATCTCGTCGGCCAGGTTCGGCTGGTAGCCCACCGCGGAGGGCATGCGGCCGAGCAGGGTCGACACCTCGGAACCGGCCTGGGTGAAGCGGAAGATGTTGTCGATGAAGAACAGCACGTCCTGCTTCTGGACGTCGCGGAAGTACTCGGCCATGGTCAGGCCGGCCAGCGCGACGCGCAGACGGGTACCCGGGGGCTCGTCCATCTGGCCGAAGACCAGCGCCGTCTTGTCGATGACGCCGGACTCGCTCATCTCGTCGATGAGGTCGTTGCCCTCACGGGTGCGCTCGCCGACACCGGCGAACACGGAGACACCGTCGTGGTTGTTGGCGACGCGGTAGATCATCTCCTGGATGAGCACCGTCTTGCCGACACCGGCACCGCCGAACAGACCGATCTTGCCGCCCTTGACGTACGGGGTCAGCAGGTCGATGACCTTGACGCCGGTCTCGAACATCTCGGTCTTCGACTCGAGCTCGTCGAAGTTGGGCGCCTTGCGGTGGATCGGCCAGCGCTCGCCGTCGTACTCGGCGTCGACGTTCAGCACCTCACCGAGGGTGTTGAACACCTTGCCCTTGGTGAAGTCGCCGACCGGCACCGAGATGGCCGAGCCCGTGTCGACCACCGCGGCCTGGCGGACCAGACCGTCGGTGGGCTGCATCGAGATGGTGCGGACCAGGCCGCCGCCGAGGTGCTGGGCGACCTCCAGGGTCAGCGTCTTCAGCTCACCCTCCTTGGCCGGGTCGGCGACCTCGACGTGCAGGGCGTTGTAGATCTCCGGCATGGCGTCGACGGGGAACTCCACGTCGACGACCGGGCCGATGACCCGGGCGACGCGGCCCGTGGCCGTCGCGGTCTCAACAGTGGTGGTCATCAGTTGTCACTCCCCGCGTTCGCGTCGGCCAGAGCGCTGGCGCCACCGACGATCTCGCTGATTTCCTGGGTGATTTCGGCCTGGCGGGCCGCGTTGGCAAGCCGGGAGAGCGTGTTGATCAGCTCACCCGCGTTGTCGGTGGCCGACTTCATTGCGCGCCGCGTGGCGGCGTGCTTGGAAGCGGCCGACTGGAGGAGCGCGTTGTAGATGCGGCTCTCCACGTAGCGCGGCAGGAGGGCGTCGAGGACGTCCTCCGCCGACGGCTCGAAGTCGTACAGCGGAAGGACCTCGTCCTTCGGCTGCTCCTCCTTCGCCACCTCGTCGAGGCGCAGCGGCAGCAGCCGGGAACCGACCGCCGTCTGCGTCATCATCGAGACGAACTCCGTGTAGACGATGTGGAGTTCGTCCACGCCGCCGTCCTCGGTGTCCTTCTCCAGCGCCTCGATCAGCGGACCGGCGACCGTCTTGGCGTCGGCGTACGACGGCTCGTCGGTGAAGCCGGTCCACGACTCCGCGACAGTGCGCTCGCGGAAGTTGTAGTGGGCGAGCCCGCGCCGGCCGACGACGTACACGTCGATCTCCCGGCCGTCCGCCTCAAGGCGCGCGGTGAGCTGCTCCGCCGCCTTGATCGCGTTGGCGTTGAAGGCGCCGGCCAGGCCGCGGTCGCTGGTGAGCAGCAGGACCGCGGCGCGGGACGGGTTCTCCGCCTCCGTCGTCAGCGGGTGCTTGACGTCGGACCCGGAACCGACCGCCGTGACCGCGCGGGTCAGCTCCTGCGCGTACGGCGTGGAGGCCGACACCTTGCGCATCGCCTTGACGACGCGCGAGGCGGCGATCATCTCCATCGCCTTGGTGATCTTCTTGGTCGCGGTGACGGATCGGATGCGACGCTTGTAGACCCGGAGCTGAGCTCCCATGAGTCAGGTCCCTTCCTTACGTCACTTGGCGGTGGCCGGAGCGTCCTCGCCGAGCAGCTTGCCGTCGCCCGTCTCGAACTGCTTCTTGAACTCGGCGATCGCCTCGCCGGCGGCCTGGAGGGTGTCGTCGGACATCTTGCCGCCCTCCTTGATGGAGGTCATGAGGCCCTGCTCCTTGCGGTGCAGGTACTCCAGCAGCTCCTTCTCGAAGCGGCGGACGTCGGCGACCGGGACGTCGTCCATGCGGCCGGTGGTGCCGGCCCAGACGGAGACGACCTGGTCCTCGGTGGCCATCGGCTGGTACTGGTCCTGCTTCAGCAGTTCGACCATGCGCTGACCGCGCTCGAGCTGGGCCTTCGAGGCGGCGTCCAGGTCGGAACCGAAGGCGGCGAACGCCTCCAGCTCGCGGAACTGGGCCAGGTCCACGCGGAGCCGGCCGGAGACCTGCTTCATGGCCTTGTGCTGGGCGGAGCCACCGACGCGGGAGACCGAGATACCGACGTTCAGGGCCGGGCGCTGGCCGGCGTTGAACAGGTCGGACTCCAGGAAGCACTGGCCGTCGGTGATGGAGATGACGTTGGTCGGGATGAACGCCGAGACGTCGTTGGCCTTGGTCTCGACGATCGGCAGACCGGTCATCGAACCGGCGCCCATCTCGTCGGAGAGCTTGGCGCAGCGCTCCAGCAGACGGGAGTGCAGGTAGAAGACGTCACCCGGGTACGCCTCGCGGCCCGGCGGGCGACGCAGCAGCAGCGACACGGCGCGGTAGGCGTCGGCCTGCTTCGACAGGTCGTCGAAGATGATCAGGACGTGCTTGCCGTTGTACATCCACTGCTGGCCGATGGCCGAGCCGGTGTACGGCGCCAGGTACTTGAAGCCGGCCGGGTCGGACGCCGGGGCGGCCACGATGGTCGTGTACTCCAGCGCGCCGTTCTCCTCCAGCGCGCGGCGGACCGACGCGATGGTGGAGCCCTTCTGGCCGATGGCGACGTAGATGCAGCGGACCTGCTTGCTCGGGTCGCCGGTGCGCCAGTTGTCACGCTGGTTGATGATCGTGTCGACGGCCAGGGCGGTCTTGCCCGTCTGGCGGTCGCCGATGATGAGCTGGCGCTGGCCGCGGCCGATCGGGGTCATGGCGTCGACGGCCTTGTAACCCGTCTCCATCGGCTCGTGCACCGACTTGCGCTGCATGACCGTGGGGGCCTGCAGTTCGAGGGCGCGGCGGCCCTCGGTCTCGATCTCGCCGAGGCCGTCGATCGGGTTGCCGAGGGGGTCGACGACGCGGCCGAGGTAGCCCTCGCCCACGGCGACCGACAGGACCTCTCCGGTGCGCTGCACCGGCTGGCCCTCCTCGATGCCGCTGAACTCACCGAGGACGATGGCACCGATCTCGCGCTCCTCGAGGTTGAGGGCGAGGCCGAGGGTGCCGTCCTCGAACTTCAGCAGCTCGTTGGCCATGGCCGAGGGCAGGCCCTCGACCTTGGCGATGCCGTCGCCGGCAAGGGTGACCGTACCGACCTCCTCGCGCGAGGCCGCGTCCGGCTTGTACGACTGGACGAAGTTCTCCAGCGCATCCCGGATCTCCTCCGGCCGGATCGTGAGCTCCGCCATCTGAGTTCCCTGCTCTCCTTGTTGGGCCCGAAGTTTCACTTGGGGGGTATTCCACGAGTCGGGACTCCCCCCAATGAGAGGTGAATCCTCTTGCACGGCCCAACCAGGGCCGTCGTATACGTCTTCTGTTGCTGTACTGCTAGCTCGTCATGCGGCGGGCGGCGTCGTCGAGCCGGTCGGCCAGAGAGCCGTTGATGACCTCGTCCCCGACCTGCACCCGGATGCCTCCGACGACGCCGGGGTCCACGTCCAGGTTGAGGTGCATCGGCCGGCCGTAGAGCGTGGCGAGAGCGGCGCCGAGGCGCTGCTTCTGGCCGTCGCTCAGCGGCACCGCCGAGGTGACGACGGCGACCATGCGGTTGCGCCGGTCCGCGGCGAGCTTGCCGAGGGATTCCAGTCCCGCTTCAAGACTACGTCCCCGCGGAGCGGTCACCAGTCGCGTCACCAGACGCTCCGTGACCGCCTCTGCCCGGCCGCCCAGCAGGCGGCGCAGCAGCTCCGTCTTGGCCGACGTGGTCGCGGCCTGGTCGGTCAGGGCCGCGCGCAGTGCGGTGTCGGAGGCGACGATCCGCCCGAAGCGGAACAGCTCGTCCTCGACGCCGTCGAGCGCGCCGGCCCGCTGCGCCGCGGTGAGGTCGGCGGTGTTCGCCAGCTCCTCCAGGCCGTCCACCAGGTCGCGGGGCTGCGACCAGCGGGAGCGCACCATGCCGGACACCAGGTCCGCCGTGGTGCCGCCGACCTGGCCGCCGAGCAGGCGCTGCACCAGCGTGGCCTTGGCCTCGCCGGCCTGCGCCGGGTCGGTGAGGACCCGGCGCAGTCCGACCTCGCGCTGGAGCAGCGCCGTGACGGCCGCCAGCTCCTCGGCGAGTGCGGCGGCGTCCACGGAGGTGGAGTCCGTCAGCGCGTCCAGGCGCTCACGCGCAGCGGCCAGAGCCTCGCGGCTCGCTCCGTGCATGGTCATCGAGCCGCCTCGGCCTTCTCCTCGAGCTCGTCGAGGAAGCGGTCGATCACACGGCTCTGCCGGGCGTGGTCCTCAAGGGACTCGCCGACGAGCTTGCCCGCCAGGTCGGTGGCGAGCCGGCCGATGTCCTGGCGCAGCGCCGCCGAGGCGGCCTTGCGGTCGGCCTCGACCTGCGTGTGACCGGCGGCGATGATCTCCTCACGCTGCCGCTGGCCTTCCGCGCGCATCTCGGCGATGAGCGCGGCGCCCTGCTCCTGTGCCTCCTGGCGCAGGCGCGCGGCCTCGTGACGGGCCTCGGCGAGCTGAGCCTTGTACTGCTCAAGCACGCTCTGGGCCTCGGTCTGTGCGGCCTCGGCCTTTTCGATCCCGCCTTCGATCGCCTCCCGGCGCTCCTCCAGAACCTTGTTGATGTTCGGGAGGAGCTTCTTGGCGAGGAAGCCGAAGACGATGACGAAGGCGAGCAGGCCGACGACGATCTCGGGAACCGGCGGGAGGAGGGGGTTCTGCGCCTCCTCGGCCGCGAGATTGAGCAGTTGGCTCATGTCAGGGTGCCTTTCGTCCAGTGAGCCGGTCGCGGATCAGTTGATCACTTGCCGTAGACGAACGGCATGACCAGACCGATCAGCGCGAGCGCCTCACAGAAGGCGAAGCCGAGGATCTGGTTGGCGCGGATCAGGCCGGCCGCCTCGGGCTGGCGGGCGATGGCTTCGGTGCCCTTACCGAAGATGATGCCGACGCCGATGCCGGGACCGAAGGCGGCGATGCCGTAGCCGATGGAAGCGATCGAGCCGGTGACGGCGGCGAGGGTCTGGGACATGCCAGTTCTTCCTTTTCTTCACGAGCCGGTGGGGGTGGGCCACCGGACGACTGGGGCGGGTGCGGGCTGCTCAGTGCTGCTCGGAGAGCGCGCCCTGGATGTAGGTGCAGGTCAGCAGGACGAAGACGTAAGCCTGCAGGGCCTGGATGAACAGCTCGAAGGCGGTCATCACGATGGCCATGATGAACGAGACGCCGGCGTAGGCGATCCCGATGCCGTTCAGCAGGTACCAACTGGCGATGGTGAAGAGCACCAGCAGGATGTGGCCCGCGAACATGTTGGCGAAGAGCCGGACGGCGTGGGTGAACGGGCGGACCAGCAGGTTCGAGAAGGCCTCGATCAGCATGACGACCGGCAGGGCCCCGCCGAGCGACTTGTCGTAGCCGGTGAAGTTCTTGAAGGCGCCGACGAAACCCTGCCGCTTGAAGGTCAGCGAGACCCATACGACGTAGACGATCAGCGCGAGCACCATCGGGTACGCGATGATCGACGTCACGGGGAACTGGGCGACCGGGACGATCGACCAGATGTTCATCATCCAGACGAAGAAGAACAGGGCGACGACCAGGGGGACGTACTTCTCTCCCTCGCGCTTGCCCATGGTCTCGTAGACGATGCCGCGGCGGATGAAGTCGTAGCCGGCCTCGGCGACCATCTGCAGCTTGCCGGGGACGACCTTGGGCCGTCCGAAGGCCGCCCAGAAGAAGCCGACCACGATGATCGAGCCGAGAAGGGCCAGCAGCATCGGCTTGTTGAAGTAGATGTTGCTGTCGCCATCGCCCCAGAGGGGCTCGAACAGGAACGAGTGCAGCCCGGGAGACGGGAAGCCACAGTCCGCGAAGATGTGGCAGTCGGTCTCGAAGGCAAGCACCCGCGTCGGGTCAGCACTCACCGCGGGCTCCTTCGGCGTGACGCATGGATTCGGCAACCTCGTGGTGTCGGCGCGGCACGGAGCCACGGATCGGCACGGGACTGGTGTTACGGATGTGGGGGCGACAGTGGGGCATGCCTCGTGAGGTGGCGGACCTCGAATCGGATGCCCGCGCCCGCGATGCCGCAGTTGGCACCGGACGATAGCAGGATCTCTCGCACGCCCTTATCCCGGCCCTACGCCTCACGACGTGAGCCCCTGCGTCTCCTTCTTCTCGCCCGTCGTCGAATCGGGCTCCACGTAAGGGATCTTGGCCTTCACGGTGGCGCGCGCCTGTGCGCCGACCCAGGTCAGGGTGGAGGCGAGGAGCGCCAGCGCGAAGACCTGCGGGTGGAACAGCGTCGTGTTCTTGAACAGCGCGAGGAAGGTGAACATCAGCAGGATCTGGGCCAGGTACATCATCAGCCCCATCGCCTGGAACAGGTGGGGCAGGGCCTTGGCGCTCTGCTGGAGGGCATACAGCCCGACTCCCATGAGCAGGAGCACGAGCAGGGTTGCGATACCCGCCCCGATCGCCCCCTGGCCGCCTTCGAGGGCGCCGCCGATTCCGACGGCGACCGCGCCTACGGCAGCGGTGGGCGCGGCAGCCTGGATGAGGATCCGGGCGTCACTGGAGGGCATGGCGGCAACTCCGCAAATAACTGGGGGCAGGGTGTCGTCACTGGACGAGCGTAGACCCGGCGTCGAGAGAGGAACCTCGGCCCCAAAGGGCCGTGGTCTTCAGGCTCTTTGACTCTGTCCGGGGATACTCGTGAACGGTATCACAAACTATTTGATGAGGTCTTTACCCATCGGGTGTGCGCACGCTCACACCTGACGGCCATTCACTATTCCGAGGGTAATTCCGCGAATTATGTCCGTTATTGGCGGTATTCACGGGGCAATGATCGAACAACACAGCGGCCGGATGCTCCCTTTGGCTTCGGCCGTTCGTCCGTCAACGCGACGAGCCCGCCCGCCGTTCGTCCAGCAGGCGCGTACGGGCCCCCAGGGCGGTCGCTCCGTTGGCCTGGGCGGCACCCGCCCGGACGGGGGCGGCGGACGCCTCCTGGGGGGCTCCTGAGGCGCCCAGGGCCTCCGCCACGGCCGGCGCCGGGGCACCCGCGAGGGCGGCGGCCTGCCCGACGGCGGCGGTCCTGCGGCGCCGGTAGCGCGGCGGCACGAACCGCTCGGCCCAGCGCGGGGCGCGCGGCGTGAAGCGCGGCAGCAGGAGCAGCACCAGGCCGACCGCGCTGAGGAAGACCACGCCCAGCACGATCCACATGGACGCCGAGTTGACCGAGTAGGCGAGGGCGCCGAAAGCGATCAACGCCGCCCAGAAATACATGATCAGCACCGCGCGGCTGTGCGAGTGCCCGACCTCCAGCAGCCGGTGGTGCAGATGCCCCCGGTCGGCGGCGAACGGCGACTGCCCGCGCCAGGTGCGCCGCACGATCGCCAGGATCAGGTCGGCGGCCGGGATGGCGATGATGGTCAGCGGCATCAGCAGCGGGATGTAGACCGGCACCATCTGGTGCACGGTGTTGCGCTCGGAACCGGAGAACAGGTTCATCACGTCCGGGTCGACCTGGCCGGTGACCGAGATCGCGCCCGCCGCCAGCACCAGCCCGATCAGCATCGACCCGGAGTCGCCCATGAAGATCCGCGCCGGGTGCATGTTGTGCGGCAGGAACCCGAGGCACATGCCCATGAGGATCGCCGCGAACAGCGAGGCCGGGGCCGCCGCCTCGATGCCGTACGAGTACCAGACCCGGTAGGCGTACATGAAGAACGCCGCCGCCGCGATGCACACCATGCCGGACGCCAGCCCGTCGAGGCCGTCCACGAAGTTGACCGCGTTGATGGTGATCACCACCAGCGCCACCGTGAGCAGGGTGCTCTGCCACTGGGTGAGCGCCACCGTGCCGACGCCCGGCACCGGAATCCACAGGATGGTCAGGCCCTGGACCACCATCACGCCGGCCGCGATCATCTGCCCGCCCAGCTTGATCAGGGCGTCGATCTCGAACTTGTCGTCCAGCACGCCGATCAGCCAGATCAGGGCGGCGCCGGAGAGCAGCGCCCGCGGCTCGTTGGACTTCTCGAAGACCTCGTTGAGGTTGGGCAGGTGGTCGGCGACCAGCAGCCCGGCGCAGAGCCCGATGAACATCGCGATCCCGCCGAGCCGCGGAGTGGGTTCCCGGTGCACGTCACGTGCCCGGATCTCCGGCATCGCCCCCGCCACGATCGCGAACTTCCGTACCGGCCCTGTCAGCAGATACGTCACCGCGGCCGTGACGCAGAGCGTCAGCAGGTATTCACGCACGGGCTTCCCCACAGGTCTCGCTGGCCATTCCCAGCCCCACACCCTAGCGAGGCACGCATATGTGTGAGGACTTCCGGGTAGCGACGATGGTTGCACGAACGGCGGGCCACCCGGTTCCGTCTGCCCCGTGTCAGCCCGGATACGGCGGGTGGACCTCCGCCAGTTCCCGTACCGCCTCGCGCGCCCCGGCCGCATCCGAGGTGCCCCGCAGCACCCCGGCGAGCAGCGCGCCCACCGTGCGCATCTCCTGCTCCCCCATGCCCTGTGTGGTCAGCGCCGCGGTGCCCAGCCGCAGCCCGCGGGCCTCCCCGTGGGGCAGCGGACAGCAGTCCAGCACCATCCCGGCCGCCGCCAGCAGCCGGCGGCCCGTGCGCCCGTCCACGCCGAGCGGCCCCGGGTCGGCGGTGATCAGGTGGGTGTCGGTGCCCCCGGTGGTGACGATCAGCCCCTCGTCGGCGAGGTGGTCGGCGAGGACGCGGGCGTTGGCGACGACCCGGTGGGCGTAGACGGCGAAGGCGGGCGTGCGGGCCTCGCCGAAGGCGACCGCCTTGGCGGCGATGGTGTGCATCTGCGCGCCGCCCTGGGTGAAGGGGAAGACGGCCCGGTCCACCCGCTCGGCCAGTTCCCGCCCGCACAGGATCATGCCGCCGCGCGGTCCGCGCAGCACCTTGTGCGTGGTGGCGCACACCACGTCGGCGTACGGCACCGGACTGGGCGCCGCCCCGCCCGCGACCAGCCCGATGGGGTGGGCGGCGTCCGCGATCAGGTAGGCGCCCGTCTCGTCGGCGACCTCGCGGAAGAAGGCGTGGTCGAGGTGGCGCGGGTAGGCGATGGAGCCGCACACGATCGCCTTGGGCCGGTGGGCGCGGGCCAGGGCGCGCACCTGGTCGTGGTCGACGAGGCCGCTCTCCGCGTCGACGCCGTAGCCGACGAAGTCGAACCAGCGGCCGGAGAAGTTGGCCGGGGAGCCGTGGGTGAGGTGGCCGCCGTGGGCGAGGGAGAGGGCGAGGACGGTGTCCCCGGGGCGCAGCAGGGCGGCGTAGGCGGCCAGCACGGCCGAGGACCCGGAGTGCGGCTGCACGTTGACGTGCTCGGCGCCGAACAGCTCCCGGGCCCGGTCCGTCGCCAGCCGCTCGGCGGCGTCGACGATCTCGCAGCCGCCGTGGTGCCGGGCGCCGGGGTAGCCCTCGGCGTACTTGTTGGCGAGCGGGGAGCCGAGCGCGGCCAGCACCGCCGGGGAGGCGAAGTTCTCCGCGGCGGTGAGCTGGAGGGTCGTCGACTGCCGGTGTTCCTCGGCGAGCAGGACGTCGGCGAGTTCGGGGTCCTGCCGGCGCAGGAGGCCGGCATCGGCCGCGAGGGTGTGGGTGACCGGCATGGTGCGCTCCGGGCTGCGTCGACGGTGACGTACGACCAGCGTAGGCCCGGCGGGCCCGGGGCGCCCGGGAACCGGCCGCGGCCGTCCGCCGCCCGGCGCGGGGGGGCGCGCTCAGGAGTGTGCGGGGACGCCGGTCAGCGCCGTGACCACGGGGTCCAGGGCCTGGTGTATCTCGTCCCCGATGGACCGGAAGAAGGTCAGGGGGGCGCCGTAGGGGTCGTGGACCTCGTCGGCCTCGGCCGTGGGCGCCAGCAGCCAGCCGCGCAGGGCGGCGGCGGCGCGCACCAGGGCGCGGGAGCGGGTGACCAGCCCGTCGTCCAGCGGCGGCAGGGTGGCCGGGTCGATGGCGTTCACCAGGCGGGTGAACTCTTTGAGGGTGAAGGTGCGCAGTCCCGCCGAGTGCCCCATGGAGATCACCTGGGCGCGGTGGTCGCGGGTCGCGGTCAGCACCAGGTCGGCGCGGATCACGTGCTCGTCCAGCAGCTCGCGCCCGGTGAAGCCGTCGGCGTCCGCGCCGAAGTCGGCGAGCACGGTCTCGGCGTGGGCCTCCATGCGGGCGCCCTCGTGGCCCCAGGTGCCGGCGCTCTCCACGATGAGCCCGCCGCCCAGGATGCCCAGCCGCTCCGCCACGAAGTGCCGGGTCAGCCGCTCGGTGATGGGCGAGCGGCAGACGTTGCCGGTGCTGACGTGGAGGATGCGGAAGCTGTCGCGCGGAAAGCCGAACGTCGTCGTCTCCTCCGCGACACGTACCCCGTTGCCTATGCCACGCCCCGTCGCAGGGGCCGTCAATTCGCCACCTCGAGGTCGGGTACCACCTTGCGCAGCTCCTCCGCCGACAGGGCGCCCGCGCGCAGCAGCACCGGCACCTCGCGCGAGACGTCGACGATGGAGGAGGGCACGTTGCCGGGGGTGGGGCCGCCGTCGAGGTAGACGGAGACGGCGTCGCCGAGCATGCGCTGGGCGGCGTCGCAGTCCTCCGGCGCCGGGTGCCCGGTCAGGTTGGCGGAGGAGACGGCCATCGGGCCGACCTCGGTGAGCAGTTCGATGGCGACCGGGTGCAGCGGCATCCGTACGGCGACCGTGCCGCGGGTGTCGCCGAGGTCCCACTGCAGGGAGGGCTGGTGGCGGGCGACGAGGGTGAGCGCGCCCGGCCAGAAGGCGTCGACCAGCTCCCACGCCTTCTCGGAGAAGTCCGTGACCAGCCCGTGCAGGGTGTTCGGGGAGCCGATGAGCACGGGGGTGGGCATGTTGCGGCCCCGGCCCTTGGCCTCCAGCAGGTCGGCGACGGCCTCGCCGGTGAAGGCGTCGGCCCCGATGCCGTACACGGTGTCCGTCGGCAGGACCACCAGCTCGCCACGGCGGACGGCGGACGCGGCCTCGCGCAGACCGGTCTGGCGGTCGGTCGCGTCGTTGGTGTCGTATCGCCGTGCCATCGGGCGGGCCTCCTCGTACACGTTCTGCGGGATCGAAGTCTGGGGCGGGCTCACGGCAGCGCCTTGCGGGCGGTGGCGAACCGCGGGCGGTTGTTGAGGTCGGGGTGGTCGGCCGCGTCGGCCCACCCCCGCTCCTCGGTGAAGATCCACGGCACCTGGCCGCCCTGGGTGTCGGCGTGCTCGACGACGACGACCCCGCCGGGGCGCAGCAGGCGGTGGGCGGTGCGTTCCAGGCCCCGGATGAGGTCGAGGCCGTCCTCGCCGGAGAAGAGCGCGAGCTGCGGATCGTGGTCCCGGGCCTCCGGGGCGACGTACTCCCACTCGGTGAGCGGGATGTACGGCGGGTTGGAGATCACCAGGTCGACCTGGCCGTCGAGGTCCGGGAAGGCGGCCAGGGCGTCGCCCTGGCGCAGGTCGACGCGGGAGCCCTCCATGTTCTTGCGGGTCCACACGAGGGCGTCCTCGGACAGCTCCACGGCGTGCACCCGCGAGCGCGGGACCTCCTGGGCGAGCGCGAGCGCGATGGCGCCCGAGCCGGTGCACAGGTCGACGATGCAGGGCTCGACGACGTCCATGGCCCGTACCGCGTCTATGGCCCAGCCGACCACGGACTCGGTCTCGGGACGGGGGACGAAGACGCCGGGGCCGACCTGGAGCTCCAGGTAGCGGAAGTAGGCGCGGCCGGTGATGTGCTGGAGCGGCTCGCGCGCCTCGCGGCGGGCGACGACCTCCCAGTACCGGGCGTCGAAGTCGGCGTCCGGCACGGTGTGCAGCTCACCCCGCTTGACGCCGTGCAGATACGCGGCGAGCTCCTCCGCGTCGGTGCGCGGCGAGGGCACGCCTGCGTCGGCCAGCCGCTGGGTGGCCTGGGCCACCTCCGCGAGCAGCAGGTTCACGCTGGTCCTCCGGGGCTGAGCGGTGTTCCGGTGCTGGGCAGGTTATGCGGCTGCCAGCTTGGCCGCCGAGTCCGCGTCGACGCACGCCTGGATCACGGCGTCGAGATCGCCGTCCAGGACCTGGTCCAGGTTGTACGCCTTGAAGCCGACGCGGTGGTCGGAGATCCGGTTCTCCGGGTAGTTGTACGTGCGGATCTTCTCGGACCGGTCGACGGTGCGGACCTGGCTGCGGCGGGCGTCGGCGGCCTTGCTCTCCGCCTCCTCCTGCGCCGCGGCGAGCAGCCTCGAACGCAGGATGCGCAGCGCCTGCTCCTTGTTCTGGAGCTGGCTCTTCTCGTTCTGGCAGGAGGCGACGACCCCGGTGGGCAGGTGCGTGATGCGCACGGCGGAGTCGGTGGTGTTGACGGACTGGCCGCCGGGTCCGGAGGAGCGGTAGACGTCGATGCGCAGATCGTTGGGGTTGATCTCGACGTCGATCTCCTCGGCCTCGGGCGTGACCAGCACACCGGCGGCGGAGGTGTGGATGCGGCCCTGGGACTCGGTCGCGGGCACGCGCTGCACCCGGTGCACGCCGCCCTCGTACTTCAGCCGCGCCCACACGCCCTGTCCGGGCTCGGTGGCGCCCTGGCCGCCCTTGGTCTTCACGGCGACCTGGACGTCCTTGTAGCCGCCCAGCTCGGACTCGGTGGCGTCGATGATCTCGGTCTTCCAGCCGACCCGCTCGGCGTAGCGCAGGTACATGCGCAGCAGGTCGCCGGCGAAGAGGGCGGATTCGTCGCCGCCCGCCCCGGCCTTGATCTCCAGGATGACGTCCTTGTCGTCGCTGGGGTCGCGGGGGACGAGCAGCAGGCGGAGCTTCTCCGTCAGCTCCTCGCCGCTCTGCTCCAGCTCCTTGACCTCGGCGGCGAAGTCCGGGTCGTCGGCGGCCAGTTCGCGTGCGGTCCCGAGGTCGTCGCCCGTCTGCCTCCAGGAGCGGTACGTGGCGACGATCGGGGTCAGCTCGGCGTAGCGCTTGTTCAGCTTGCGCGCGTTGGCCTGGTCGGCGTGGACCGACGGATCGGCGAGCCGTTTCTCCAGGTCGGCGTGTTCGGCGACGAGTTCCTCGACGGCCTCGAACATCTTGGGCTCCTGCGGTGCGTACGAAGGTGAAGGGCGGGCGACCAAAAACGCCGGTCCCGGCGGCCCCCCGGCTGGGGGACGCGGCCGTGGACCGGCGGTTGGAGGCTCGCTACTTCTTGGAGCCGGCGGACGCCTTGCCGAAGCGGGCCTCGAAGCGGGCGACGCGGCCACCGGTGTCGAGGATCTTCTGCTTGCCCGTGTAGAACGGGTGGCACTCGGAGCAGACCTCGGCGCGCACGGTGCCGGACGGGATGGTGCTCCGGGTCGTGAACGACGCGCCACAGGTGCAGCTCACCTGCGTCTCGACGTACTCGGGGTGGATGTCACGCTTCACGGTGTCTCCTTGGATCAAGAGGGCGCCGGGTCGCTGCCGCGGGATGCGGAGGCGTGAACCGGAGCCGACGGACCAGTCTGCCAGGACTGGGGCCCTCTCCCAAAACCGGGGGGTGGGGCCCGGTATTCCGCGGGGCGCCGGCGCTTCGGTGGCGGGCGGGCACGGCGCCCGCGCGCGGCGTGCGGCGCTCCGGCCCGGCGTGCGGCGCCCCGGCGTGGTCCGTGGCGCTTCCCGGGCGCCCGGCGGCCTCGCGGGCGCCTGAGGCGGCCGTCAGGGGCCGCCAAGGGGCGTCAAGGGGCGGTGCCGGCCTCGTCAGGGGGCCGCGTGGGCCTCGTCAAGGGGCGGTGCCGGCCTCCGGGCCGCCGACCACGCCGTCGGCCTCGCCGTCGGCGGTGCCCTCGACGGCGCCGGGCGGGACGGCCCGGTCGTCCTTCAGCGCGTCCCACACCTGCCGGGCCTTGGCCTTCTCGACCAGGACCCGGTTGCCGTCGGCGGGGTCGTAGACGACGGGCATGGTGACCATCCGCAGCCTGGCCGCGTCGACGTCCCTGAGGCCGGCGGCGAAGGACATCAGGGAGTTGACCGAGCCCAGGCCCGAGTCGGTGGTCACGCTCTTGGTGGCGGTGTCGGCGAGGTCGTAGAGCTTCTTGGGGTTGCCGAGCAGGCCGACGTCCTGGACCTGGGCCGCCAGGGCCTTGACGAAGGACTGCTGGAGCTGGATGCGGCCGAGGTCGCTGCCGTCGCCGACGCCGTGCCGGGTGCGGACCAGGCCGAGGGCCTGCCGGCCGTCGAGGGTGTGGGTGCCGGCCGTGAGGTCGAGGTGGCTCTCGGGGTCCCGGATGTCCCGGGCGGTGGTGACCCGGACGCCGCCGAGGGCGTCGACGAGCCGCTGGAAACCGCTGAAGTCGATCTCCAGGTAGTGGTCCATGCGCAGCCCGGACAGGGACTCGACGGTCTTGACGGCGCAGGCGGCGCCCCCGGTGGCGTACGCGGAGTTGAACATCACGTCGGTGGCGGCGGGGTGGTCGCGGCCGTCGGGGCCGGTGCACTCGGGGCGGTCGACGAGGGTGTCGCGCGGGATGGAGACCACGGCGGCCCTGCGGTGGTCCCGGTAGAGGTGCACGACCATCGCCGTGTCGGAGCGGGAGGTGCCGTCGTCCCGGCCGCCGCCCAGCTCGCGGTTGCCGCCGGAGCGGCTGTCGGAGCCGAGGACGAGGAGGTTCCGGGAGCCGCCGGCGCCCTTCTCCGGCCGGTCGCCGCCGAGGATGGCGTCGATGTCGACGCTGCGCAGGTTGCCGTTGAGCTTGAGGTACAGGACCGTCGCGCCGGTGCCGCCGAGGAGCAGGACGCCGGCCGCGATCCAGGCCGTGACGAGCAGCGCCTTGCGTCGCGGGCCGCGGCGTCGGCGCGGCCCGCCGGGGCGGGGGTCGCGGGGTATGCCGGGCTCCGGTGGCGTGCTCTCGGCGGACATGCGCTCCTCGGTTCTGGTCCGGTCGGCCGCCTCCTGCGCTCGGAGCCGGCCGCGGTCCGGCCGGATTCCGACCGGTTTCGCCCTATCGTCCCCCGACCGGCCGGACGGAGAAAGCGGAAGGGGGCCGGCCCGGACCCGACGGTCACCCTCGCCCGCCCCTCCGGCACGGAGCGTGACGGCGCGGGGACCGCGCACGGCCCGGCGCCGCCCTCCCGCTTCACCCGAAGGTGTCAGCGGGTTCGCGCTCCGTGACGCGGGCCCGTACGGGGAGACAGGCTCGTACAGGGAGACAGGCCCGTACGGGGAGACGCGAAGGGCCGCCCCCTTGCGGGAGCGGCCCTTTCGCCGTGGAAGACCGGACTCAGTCGCCGTTGCCCGGCGTCGGGGTCGTCTTCTGGATCTGCATCAGGAACTCGACGTTCGACTTGGTCTGCTTCATCTTGTCGAGGAGCAGTTCGATCGCCTGCTGCTGGTCGAGGGCGTGCAGCACCCGGCGCAGCTTCCAGACGACGGCCAGCTCCTCGTTGCCGAGCAGGATCTCCTCCTTGCGGGTGCCGGACGCGTCCACGTCCACCGCCGGGAAGATGCGCTTGTCGGCGAGCTTCCGGTCGAGCTTGAGCTCCATGTTGCCGGTGCCCTTGAACTCCTCGAAGATCACCTCGTCCATGCGGGACCCGGTGTCCACCAGGGCGGTGGCGAGGATGGTCAGCGAACCGCCGTCCTCGATGTTGCGGGCCGCGCCGAAGAAGCGCTTCGGCGGGTACAGGGCGGTCGAGTCGACACCACCGGACAGGATGCGGCCGGAGGCCGGGGCGGCGAGGTTGTACGCACGGCCCAGACGCGTGATCGAGTCGAGCAGCACGACGACGTCGTGGCCCAGCTCCACCAGCCGCTTGGCGCGCTCGATGGCGAGCTCGGCGACCGTGGTGTGGTCCTCGGCGGGACGGTCGAAGGTCGAGGAGATGACCTCGCCCTTCACCGACCGCTGCATGTCGGTGACCTCTTCCGGACGCTCGTCGACGAGGACGACCATCAGGTGGCACTCGGGGTTGTTGTGGGTGATCGCGTTGGCGACCGCCTGCATGATCATGGTCTTGCCGGTCTTCGGCGGGGCCACGATCAGACCGCGCTGGCCCTTGCCGATGGGCGAGACCAGGTCGATGATCCGGGTGGTCAGCACGCCCGGGTCCGTCTCCAGGCGGAGGCGGTCCTGCGGGTACAGCGGCGTCAGCTTGTTGAACTCCGGGCGTCCGCGGCCGTGTTCGGGGGCCATGCCGTTGACGGAGTCCAGGCGCACCAGCGCGTTGAACTTCTCGCGGCGCTCGCCCTCCTTCGGCTGGCGCACGGCTCCGGTGAGGTGGTCGCCCTTGCGCAGGCCGTTCTTGCGGACCTGGGCGAGGGAGACGTACACGTCGTTCGGGCCGGGCAGGTAGCCCGAGGTGCGGATGAAGGCGTAGTTGTCGAGGATGTCGAGGATGCCCGCGACCGGGATCAGGACGTCGTCCTCGGTGATCTGCGGCTCCTGGACCTCGTCGCGCCCGCGGCGGCCCCGGCGGTCGCGGTAGCGCCCGCGGCGCCCGCGGCGCCCGCCGTCGTCGTCGTAGCCGTCGTCGTGCTGCTGACGGTCCTGACGCTCCTGGCGGTCCTGGCGCTCCTGGCGGTCCTGACGGCCACCGCCGCCCTGCTGCTGCTGGCGCTGCGGTCCGCCGCTCTGGCTCTGCTGCTGGTCGTCGCCCTTGCCGCGGCGGTCGCGGTCGCGCTCGCGTCCACGGTCCCGGCCGCGGTCGCGCCGGCGGCCCTCGCCGCCGTCCGCGTCGCCGTGGTGGCTCGGGGACTGCTGGGAGTGCTGCTGGCCGGACGTCTCCGTCTTCGGCTCCGTCCGGGTCTCGGCGACCGCCGTCTCGGTGGCGGTGGAGGGGCTGCCCGCGTCGGCGGTGGCACGGCGCCGGCGGCGCTCGGCCGGGGCGTCGTCGCCGGCCGGCTGCTCGGCGGCCGTGGCCTTCGGCGAGGGCTGGCCGGGGATGTCGATCTGCTGCTGCGCGGCCGGCCGGCCGGCGTCGTCGGTCTTCTTCTCGGCCTTCGCGGCCTTCTCCGCACCGTCGGCCTTGGCCGGCTTGTCGGCGGCCTTCTCGGCCTTGTCGGCCTTCTCGGCGGCGGGCGTCTCGTCGCCCGTACGGGTGCGGGAGGTGGTGCGACGCTTCGGCTTGGTCTCGCCGGCCTCGTCGGCGGCGGGCGCCGCCTTGGCGGGGGCACCCCCCGCGGCCTGCGCCTCCTTGATGACCTCGATCAACTGGCTCTTGCGCATACGCGCGGTGCCCCTGATACCGAGGCCGGATGCGACCTGTTGCAGCTCGGCCAGCACCATGCCCTCAAGGCCGGTACCGCGGCGCCGCCGGGAGCCGGCACCGGTGGCAGGCGCGGAAGCGTCCGTGGCGGGCGCGGCAGCGGTCTCCTCGACACGTGCGCCCATCAGATCGGTGGTGTCGCTCACGAAGGGTCCTTCCCTGGAGCGGACGTCGGCCTGTCTGGCTCGGCGACCGGTTGTGCTGTCCGGCTTCGGTCCTTGCTGTGTGAACCGTGCCGGGGCGGTGGTCCGCCTGAACGGCGGAAGAGATATCTGGTGATGGCGCTACCTCGTGCCGTGGCACCCAGGATCGGTGTCACGCGGCGTGGTCGCACCGGTTCCGAAGCGTGCCCGTGGAACCGCTCGGTGTCCGTGGCGGCCGTACTGGTGGCGTACGGCGTTCACCGCACGAGGCGGCCGGGGGGGCTTCCGGAAGAATGTCTGTCCCGGACGGGGACACGAGGCACCTCGCCATGGTGGGGTCGGGTGCAGACTTGAGGTTAACACTACCGGATACAGCAAACATTCCCCCTCTCCTCATCCGGCAACCGTGTGTCAGGTCCCGAGCGGGAGCACGCTGGCCCCGCGCTGGTCCAGGCTCAGCCGGTTCGCGGCCCAGTCCTCGCCGGCCAGCGCCTCGACCTTGTCGGCCGTGTCGGCGTCGGCCAGTGCCATCACCGTCGGCCCGGCGCCCGAGATGACCGCGGGTACGCCGTCCGCGCGCAGCCGCTCCACCAGCGCCGCGCTCTCCGGCATCGCCGGGGCCCGGTACTCCTGGTGGAGACGGTCCTCGGTGGCCGGCAGCAGCAGTTCGGGGCGCCTGGTCAGCGCCTCGACGAGCAGTGCGGCCCGGCCCGCGTTGGCGGCGGCGTCGACGTGCGGCACGGTGCGCGGCAGCAGACCGCGCGCCGTCTCCGTCAGAACCGGCTTCCCCGGTACGAAAACCACCGGAACGATGGAATCGGCGGGCTCCATCCTGATCGCGCGCGCCGCGCCGGAATCCATCCACGAGACGGTGAACCCGCCCAGCAGACAGGCCGCGACGTTGTCCGGGTGGCCCTCGATCTCGGTGGCGAGGTCCAGCATCGCGGCGTCGTCGAGGCGGGACTCGGCGCCTATGGTCACCGCCCGCGCGGCGACGATGCCGGCGCAGATGGCGGCGGAGGAGGAGCCCAGCCCGCGGCCGTGCGGGATGCGGTTGGCGCAGACGATCTCCAGTCCGCGCGGCTGTCCGCCCAGCAGGTCGAAGGCGGTGCGCAGGGTGCGGACGAGCAGGTGTTTCTCGTCGCGCGGCAGTGTCTCGCCGCCCTCACCGGCGATGTCGATGTGCAGCCCGGAGTCGGCCACCCGGACGACCACGTCGTCGTACAAGCCCAGTGCCAGGCCGAGGGCGTCGAAGCCCGGACCGAGGTTGGCGCTGGTGGCGGGGACGCGCACCCGGACGGCGGCGGCGCGGAACGCTGGACCGGCCATCTCTCGATGACTCTCCTTGAGCTGCGTGATGGTCGAAATCGTCGAATGACAGGGGATGACGTACAGAACCGGGGGCGCCGCCGCTGCCTGCCGAACGGGCGGCCTCCCGGGCCACCCGCACGTGCTGTGCGACCGCGGAGACGACGCGGTACCGCGGCATATGCGGCGGGCGGGTTCGGTACAGCCTATCGAAGGAAGGTTCTGTGGCGACATAGGGCGCACAGGAGGCGCACGATGCGTGTCGCAAGCCCCCTGTGCACCCCCTGTGAAGGTCATTCCCGGGTGAGCGGCACTTACGCCCGTTTACGCCGGTGGGACGGCGCCGCGATCGCACCGTTTACGCCGGTGGGACGGCGCCGCCGTCGCTCCGGGAGCGGGCGCGCGCCGCCCCACGGGCGGGCGGCCGGTGCTCAGCCGAGACCGAGGCGCTCGGCGGCGGCAGCCGCGTCGACCGGCACGGTGACCGGCTGCGGGGCGCCGGCGACGGCCCAGTCGGGGTCCTTGAGCCCGTTGCCGGTGACGGTGCACACGATCCGCTGCCCCGGGTCGACCTTGCCCTGCTCGGCCGCCTTCAGCAGACCGGCCACCGAGGCGGCGGAGGCGGGCTCGACGAAGACGCCCTCCTGCGAGGCCAACAGCCGGTAGGCGCGCAGGATCTCACGGTCCGTCACCTCGTCGATGGCGCCACCGGACTCGTCCCGGGCGGCCAGCGCGTACTGCCAGGAGGCCGGGTTGCCGATGCGGATGGCGGTGGCGATGGTCGACGGGTCCTTCACCACCTCGCCGCGCACGATCGGGGCGCTGCCGGATGCCTGGAAGCCCCACATGCGGGGCGTCCTGGAGGAGACCCCGTCGGCGGCGTACTCCTTGTAACCCTTCCAGTACGCGGTGATGTTGCCCGCGTTGCCCACCGGCAGGACGTGGATGTCGGGGGCGTCGCCGAGCATGTCCACGATCTCGAAGGCGGCCGTCTTCTGGCCCTCGATCCGTACCGGGTTGACCGAATTGACCAGCGCCACGGGGTAGTTGTCGCTGAGCGCGCGGGCCAGCGTGAGGCAGTCGTCGAAGTTGCCGTCGACCTGGAGGATCTTCGCGCCGTGCACGAGGGCCTGGCCCATCTTGCCGAGCGCGATCTTGCCCTGGGGCACCAGGACGGCGGAGACCATCCCGGCCCGCACCCCGTACGCGGCGGCCGAGGCCGAGGTGTTGCCGGTGGAGGCGCAGATGACGGCCTGCGCGCCCTCCTCCTTGGCCTTGCTGATGGCCATGGTCATCCCGCGGTCCTTGAAGGAACCGGTCGGGTTCGCGCCCTCCACCTTGAGGTGGACCTCGCAGCCCGTGCGCTCGGAGAGCACCTGCGCGGGCACGAGCGGCGTGCCGCCCTCGCGGAGCGTCACGACCGGCGTGCTGTCGGAGACCGGCAGCCTGTCCCGGTACTCCTCGATGATTCCGCGCCACTGGTGGGTCATTGCTGGTTACTCTCCTTCAACCCGCATGATGCTGGCGACACCCCGCACGGTGTCGAGCTTGCGCAGCGCCTCGACGGTACCGCCGAGGGCGGCGTCGGACGCGCGGTGCGTGATGACGACGAGGGATGCCTCGCCGTCCTTGCCCTGCTGGCGGACGGTGTCGATGGAGACCCCGTGCTCCGCGAACACGGTCGCCACCTGGGCGAGCACGCCCGGCTTGTCGGCGACGTCGAGGCTGATGTGGTAGCGCGTGACGACCTCGCCCATCGGCGAGACGGGCAGGGCCGCGTAGGCGGACTCGCCGGGGCCCCGCGCGCCGCTGAGCCGGTTACGGCAGACGGCGACGATGTCGCCGAGGACCGCGGAGGCGGTCGGGGCGCCGCCGGCGCCGGGACCGTAGAACATGAGCTGGCCGGCCGCGTCGGACTCGACGAACACCGCGTTGTAGGCGCCGCGGACGCCCGCCAGCGGGTGGCCGAGCGGGATCATCGCCGGGTGCACGCGCGCGGTGACGGAGGCGCCGTCCGCGGCCCGCTCGCAGATGGCGAGCAGTTTGATGGTGCAGCCCATCTCCTTGGCGGAGGCGAAGTCCGCCGCGGTGACCTCGGTCATGCCCTCGCGGTGCACGTCGTCGAGGCGGACCCGGGTGTGGAAGGCGATCCCGGCGAGGATCGCGGCCTTGGCGGCGGCGTCGAAGCCCTCGACGTCGGCGGTCGGGTCGGCCTCCGCGTACCCGAGCGCGGTGGCCTCGTCCAGCGCCTCCTGGTAGCCGGCGCCGGTGGAGTCCATCTTGTCGAGGATGAAGTTGGTGGTGCCGTTGACGATGCCGAGCACCCGGTTGACCTTGTCGCCGGCGAGCGACTCGCGCAGCGGGCGGATCAGCGGGATGGCGCCGGCCACGGCGGCCTCGTAGTAGAGGTCCCGGCCGTGCTCGTCGGCCGCCGCGTGCAGGGCGGCGCCGTCCTGGGCGATGAGCGCCTTGTTGGCCGAGACGACGGAGGCACCGTGCTCGAAGGCGGTGGTGATGAGGGCGCGGGCGGGCTCGATGCCGCCGATGACCTCGACGACGACGTCGAGGTCGCCGCGCTTGACCAGGGCGGTGGCGTCGGTGGTGACGAGGTCCGGGTCGATGCCCTCGCGGACCTTGTCCGGCCTGCGCACGGCGACGCCGACCAGCTCGACGGGGGCGCCGATCCGGGCGGCGAGGTCGTCGGCGTGCGTCGTCATGATGCGCGCCACCTCTGAGCCGACCACTCCACAGCCCAGCAGCGCCACCTTCAGCGGACGCGTACGCATCATCCGACCTCGTTTCCTCATACCGTCTGCGGTTGGACCAGTCTCACTCAACGGACGGGATTTTCGGCCTTTCGTCCGGATCGTGAGACATTTATTTCATTTCCCGGGGTGGGGGCGGAGATCCTGCGCGGAGCGGCCCGGCGCTCGCGCACCGGGCCGCCCGTCGCGCGGCTCACCCGACGTCGAGGCGCAGGAGGTCCTCCTCCGTCTCGCGGCGGACGATCACCCGCGCCTCGCCGTCGCGCACCGCGACGACCGGCGGGCGCGGCACGTGGTTGTAGTTGCTCGCCATGGAGCGGCAGTACGCCCCCGTGGCGGGTACGGCGATGAGGTCGCCCGGCGCCAGATCGGCCGGCAGGAAGGCGTCCTTGACCACGATGTCGCCGCTCTCGCAGTGCTTGCCGACCACGCGCACGAGCATCGGCTCGGCGTCGGAGACCCGGGAGGCCAGCGCGACGCTGTACTCGGCGTCGTAGAGCGCGGTGCGGATGTTGTCCGACATGCCGCCGTCGACGGAGACGTAGGTGCGCAGCCCGTCGAGGGGCTTGACGGTGCCGACCTCGTAGAGCGTGAAGGCGGTGGGGCCGGCGATGGCGCGGCCGGGCTCGACCGAGATCCGCGGCGCGCGCAGCCGGGCCGACTCGCACTCGCGGGTGACGATCTCGGTGAGCGCCTTGGCGATCTCGTGCGGCTCGCGCGGGTCGTCGTCGCTGGTGTACGCGATGCCGAGGCCGCCGCCGAGGTCGATCTCGGGCAGTTCGACGCCGTGCTCGTCGCGGACGTCCTTGAGCAGGCCGACGACCCGGTGGGCGGCGACCTCGAAGCCGGACATGTCGAAGATCTGCGAGCCGATGTGGGAGTGGATGCCGATCAGCTCGATGCCGTCGAGCTGGAGCGCGCGCCGCACCGCCTCGGCGGCCTGCCCGCCGGCCAGCGGGATGCCGAACTTCTGGTCCTCGTGGGCGGTGGCGATGAACTCGTGGGTGTGGGCCTCGACGCCGACGGTGACGCGGATCTGGACCCGCTGGCGCACACCCAGCTCCCGCGCGATGTGGGCGACACGGACGATCTCCTGGAAGGAGTCGAGCACGATCCGCCCGACCCCGGCCTCGACCGCCCGGCGGATCTCCTCGGGCGACTTGTTGTTGCCGTGCAGGGCGATGCGCTCGGCGGGCATCCCGGCGGAGAGCGCGGTGGCGAGTTCCCCGCCGGAGCACACGTCGAGGTTGAGCCCCTCCTCGTCCAGCCAGCGCACGACCGCCCGGGACAGGAACGCCTTCCCCGCGTAGAACACGTCGGCGTCGGGCCCGAAGGCGGTCCGCCAGGCGCGGGCGCGGGCCCGGAAGTCGGCCTCGTCGAGCACGTAGGCGGGGGTGCCGTGCTCCTCGGCGAGCCGGGTCACGGGGATGCCGCCGACGGTGACCGCGCCGTCCTCGTCCCGGCCGACGGTCTGCGCCCAGACCTTGGGGTCGAGGGCGTTCAGGTCGGCGGGCGGGAAGGCGGAGCGGCCCTCGGGCAGGACGTCGGCGTGGCGGGGCCCGGCGGGGTGTGCGGAACGGCTCATTGCTGCGGTGGCTCTCTTCAGAGGTGGTCGGGTGCGTCGATGCCGAGCAGGGACAGGCCGCCGGCCAGCACCGTCCCGGCGGCTTCGGCGAGCGCGAGCCGGGTCCGGTGGGCGGCCGAGGGTTTCTCCGCGCCGCGCGGGAGCACCGTCGCCAGGAACGGCAGCGTGACGTCGGCGACGGTGACGAGATGCCGGGCGAGCCGGTCGGGCGCCCGCTGCGCGGCGGCTGCGGCGAGCAGACGGGGGTGGTCGGCGAGGGGGGTGAGGAGGGTGGGGCTGATGGGGCTGGTGTTGTGGCCGGGGGCCGGAGCGGTGAGGGCGTCCGGGTCGGCGGTGAAGCCCAGGTCGGCGGCGTTGCGGGCGAGGGCGCGGGTGCGGGCGTGGGTGTAACGGACCCGGAAGAGGGGGTTGCGCTCGTGCTGGACGAGGTGCTCGCGGCGCTGCTCTTCGTCGAGGTGGGGCCGGTCGTGGGGGGCGGGGTGGAGCAGGGCCCAGCGCCCCGCGGTACGGCCGAGGCCGGTGAGGCCGCTGAGGCGGGCGGGGTCGTCGGAGGCCGCCGGCACGGGCCGGACGAGGGTGACGTCGGGGCCTTCGGGCGGCGGGCCGACCGCGTCCACGTGAACGCCGAGCACCTGGCTCCAGCCGGCCTCGGGCGGGGCGTCGCAGCTCGTGCGGACGACGGCGCCCTGGGAACGCAGGAGGCGGGCGGTGGCGTCCAGGACGACGAGGGCGCGGGGCTCGGGGGCGCAGTGCAGGCGCGGGGTGGGGGCGTGACCGGCGGTGGGGTCGTGGTCGCGGTGGCCGTAGCGCGGGCCGAGGGCCAGGATCTGCCGGACGAGGTCGGCGGGGGCGGTGCGGTGGAGGCTGATGTTGAGGAACCCGGGCCCGGTGAGGACGACGTCGGCGACGTGATCGGCGTCGAGGAGATAGGGCCGGAGCACTTCGGCGACGTACCGGGGAGTGCGCCCGGCGGGCCGCGCGAGCTGGAGCGCGATGGTGGTGGCGTAGTCGCCACACCCCCCGGGGCCCGGCGGGGCGACGACGGCCCGCTCGGGAACGCCCACCGCGAGCTGCCCCGCGTCGACGGCACGCCGCACCGCGTGGAGGACGGTGCGGGAGAGCTCGACAGGGGTCACGGCTCAAGCGTAGGCGAGGAGGGGGGTGGGTAGGCGAACGGGTTTGAAGACATCCCGAGATGTGGACGCGACAACCTCACGCCCCCCATCCCGCACCCGAAACCGAGCCCCCCGACCCGACCGGAACCACCCGACCACCACGGGACGACCACGGGATGACCACATGGCGTACCGAGAGCCACCCATGGCCCCCGCTAGCCACCCCTGACCACCCCTGACCACCACTGACCACCACTGACCACCACTGACCACCACTGACCACCACTGACCACCGATGATCAACCGGCGGGCTCGGCGTGCGCGGTGGACCCACTCTCCCCCACCCCACCGAACCCACCGTGGCGATATCGCACGGCTCCCCCACCCCCTTCGGTCGGCCTCCGCCCGCCGCGGGACTTCCACGCGACCAACTGCCGTACGAGACCGACCAGTTCGGCGGGCTCGAACGGCTTGGGCAGGAAGGCGTCGGCGCCGGCGGCGAAACCGGCGTCCACCTCACACTGGGTACAGGCACTGACGATGGCGAGCGGAAGCTCACGGGTGCGCGGGTCGGCCCGGAGCCGGGCAGCGGTACCGATCCCGTCGAGCCGGGGCATGACGACATCCAGCGTCACGGCATCGGGGCACACCTGATGGACGACTTCCAGACACTCGGCACCATCGGCCGCGGTCACGACCTCGAAGCCCTCAAGCTCGAGGTTGACCCTGATCAACTGCCGGATGACCTTGTTGTCGTCCACAACGAGAATCCGGCCAGACGCCCTTGGCACAACTCGAGAGTAGGTCGACACCGGCCACCGCGTCCGGGTTTTCCCCACTTCCACCCCGTGCGGGGGACATCGAACCAGGACGCTGACGCCCCCGTCGACGCACGGAAACCCGTTCATGACCACCCCGGCGAAGCTGGTAGTGTTCTACCCGTCGCCGCGAGCAACACCACCGCGACCGACACGCCCCCGTAGCTCAGGGGATAGAGCAACGGCCTCCGGAGCCGTGTGCGCAGGTTCGAATCCTGCCGGGGGCACCTTGCACAAGGTGCCCAAAGACCCCGTCACCAGCGAAAACGCTGAGGCCGGGGTCTTCGCGTATGCGCAGTCGGACACCGCCGGAAGCAGCCGTTAGCCAGTGATCACGTTGCAACAGCGTGTTGATCTTGAGTGGCTCCGCAGCAGGTCAGCACGGGTTCCGAAGACCCTCAGCGTAGCTCTGTGGACTATGCGTGGACGGGCCGGAAGCCCCGGATCTCTCCGGGACTTCCGGCCCGTCGGTCGTGGGGCTGTCTTCAGTTCTCGGTGTCGTCCTCCCCCAGCCCTTGCATGATCCGGTCGTTCATCTCCTGTTCCTGGCCGTCGATGCACTTGGCGTAGATCTTCAGGAGCACGTCCACGGAGTGGCCGGCCCGCGCGGCGACCTCCGGGGCGGGCACACCCGAGTTGAGCCACTGGGAGACACCCGCGTGCCGGAGGTCGTACGGCCGGAACGCGAGGACCGAGGACACCTGATCGGGGACGAGCGCCAGTTCCCGAGCCTGCTTCCAAGCGCGGGAGTACGACGACGCGGCGATCACGTTGCCCCGCTCGCTGGAGAACAGCCGACCGTCCTCCGCCGTGCCGAACTCGTCCAGGTGCTCACGGAGCAGCCTCACGAGCGGGGGCGGAATCGGCACGGTGCGTACCTCTCCCTGGGCCCGTTGCTTCAGACCCCGCCGGTCGTGCGCCTCACCGGAGTCGGTCCACGCCTTCCCGGCCGTGGGGCGGGTCTCCGCCAGCTCGATACGGCCCCAGCCCTGTGCCGGAAGTGTGCAGTCGGAGCGACGAAGCCCAAATGCCTCCCCCGGCCGTATGGCCGCGTAGTACAGGCACCCGAAGAAGGCCCGCAGCCGCCGGCCACTGGCCCGTTCGTAGCCACCCACGTAGGTGAGCGCGGTCAGCAGCTCCCGAGCCTGCCGCGGGTTGACCACCACCCGGCGGTCGACCTCCTGCACCGCCCGCTTGCCCCGCTTGCGCCGGACGCGGCTCAGTGGGTTGGAGGTGAGGTGTTCCAGCTCCACCGCGAACTCCAGGGCGTTGAAGACGACAGCCCGCCGACGCCGGTAGGTCTGCGTCGCCGCGGGCTTGCCGTCCAGCCTCCGGCTCAATCCGTCGATCAGCTCGTGTACGCAGGTGATCTCTTGCAGCTCTCCGACCGGAAGCGACGCCCTTTCGATCCACCGCACGGCAGAGGCGATCTCCTCCGGCCGCTCCCTCTCCCTGCGCGGCACGGGCAGAACGTACGAGCGCAGCGCCCGCCGCAGCACCTCTGGAGCGGGCCGCCCCCGTCCCGGTTTGACCAGGACGGGAACGACCGTCGCCAAGGCGTCCGTCATGCTGTCCCGCTGCTTGGCAGACGCCTCCGCCCACCGAGCATCGACGTACTTGATCGCCAGGTCCAGGAAGGACAGCGCCGCCTTACCGCCCCGCAGGGAGTCGGGCAGCCCGGTCACGGTGTCGAACGGCTCGCCCTTGTCTAGCGCCCGGTCGAGCTTCGCGCGGAAGCGGTCCGCCAGCGCCTTGGTCTTGTGCGACTCGCTGAAGGGCTGGCCGTCGACCACCCAGCGCACCAGGTAGGTCGGTTTCTTGGTGGTCTTGTTGACCTAGAGCTTCCACACGGAAGCCTTGTAGGACTTCACGGCGCCGCCCCTTCCGCCCGTTCCTCCAACCACTCGTCGAGCACGTCACGCCGGACCCGCAGCTCGCCGTTCGGAAGGCGGATACAGGCCGGGGCGATCCGCAGTTCCCGCCAGCGATAGAAGGTGCGCCGGGAAATGCCGCCCAGTTCGTCGAGCACCTGCCGCACGGTGAGCAGTTCGGTTGCCTTCGTACGGGTGTCACGCGCCATGGCGACCACCGCTCTCCCGTACCGAGGCCGCCAGGAGCGCCGCTTCCGGTGAGTAGCCCCGCCCCGCGTAACGCCACTGACCGACCGTGACCGTGGAGCGCTCCGGCAGACCGAAGGCGTCCCGCTGCTGCTCCGCGCGATGGTCGGCACGGGCCTGCCGGAGGGCGGTCAGCGTGGTCGAGTAGCGGCACGACTTGGTGGAGAAGTGGCCGCCGTACCCGAGCATGTGGGCCCAGCGCCGCAGTCCGAGCGGGGCGAACTCCGGCAGGCCGCCGAGCCACCAACACGTACTGATCATGCGCAGCACGTGAGCGCGTACCGGAAGCATGACCATGTCCCGTGCGTGGTGGATCCGGCCGTCCACGGCGCCGGCGGACTCCGCACCCTTGGTGGCGTACTTGGCGATGTAACCCGCCACGGCCGCCGCGGAGGCAGGCCGCTCCCCCGCTGTCCGCCCGTTCAAGGTGACCGGCCGTACGTCAACCTGCGTGCCGAAGCACAGGACCCTCGGCCCGACGACCTCCGAGCCGGGAGCGGTCAGCCGCACCCTCCCGACCACAGCCCGCACGGAGTCGACGAGGAGCGGCACCTTGGCCCAGCCGGGCGGGTGCGAGTCGGGTCCGTCCGGGCCGTCGAGGCGGATCACTGCATGGAAGTGGACCAGGCCCCGCCGCTGATACTCGGCGACCTTCGCGTACGAGAGCCGGGCGACCTCCCCGAACTCCGTACGCGTCAGGCCGGCCCGCCGGGCGACCTCACGCCTCAGCTCCAGACCGAACCGGTGCCAGAGCCGACCGGCGAACGCATGCCAGAGGACGGCCCCCACGTAGTCGTAGCAGCGCGGGCAGAGTGGTTCGCCGAGACGGGGGTCATCTGCCGGGTGCCGTTCCCGGCATCCGGCCGGTGTCCCGTGCGGGCAGTGGTCATCCACCCTCCGAGGCCGGCAGGGCGGCACGCGCCCGTCACGCTCGCGGCGCGTGTGAACCGATCCGAAGCAGGGGGCGGTGAGCGTGGCGAACACCCGCGGGTGACCGCTCACCGCCTCGGGAACGCTCTTGCCCCCGACGAGCCCGGCCCGGACGAGTTGGTACGTGTCCGCCCGGTACAGGGCCGAGCAGGTCGGGCAGACCGTCGCCCGCCGGTTGCCGCACGCGGTGAGCAGGCGACCGCCGTAGGCATCCGATCCGTAGGAGAGCAGAGCAGCACCGGTCGTCGTGTCGTAGACGGTGGCCGCGCCGACCAGGTGAATCGGGTTGGTGCAGCCGCCGAGGCGGACGATGTTCCGGCGCCAGGCGGCGAAACCCGGGTCCGAGGCTCTGGCGACAAGCGCCGAGACACTCCGCGGAAGAGCTGTGGTCATCGCTGACCACTTCCTTTGCCGCCGTCGCCGAACGCCTGCCCCATCACGGCCGAGATGCCCTCCGGCCGTGTCTTGGCGCTGAAGCGTAGCGTCGGGTCAGTGAGCCAGAGGGCGGCGGCGTGCGCGGGGCACAGCCACTACTCGGTTCCGTCGAGTTCGACGAGGACGATCTGTTCCCGTCCGGCGCAGGTCGGGACCTGCGCGTCACGCTGCCTGAGGTCGCAGGCGAGCGGCGGGGATTTGCGCGGACGATGCGCGGTGGACAAAGTGTGAGTGCTCCTTTCACTGCTCACGTGGCGGATGGAGTGGGTTCCTGACGGGGTCGGGTTTGGCGACTTCGCGCCCCGTCGGGAGCCCGTCGTACGGGCGGTCATTGCCGCTCCTCGGGAGGAACCCCGACGACGCCGTACGAGATCGGTCCGAAGTCGCGGCGGGCGCCGAAGTAGCCCCGGCCGATGTCCTCCGCCGGCACACTGAGCGGAGCGGCGACGGACTGCACGCCGTCGAGGCGCGCTGCGGAGTCGGTGGCGTCGACCAGGACGACGAGGGACGCGTGACGCGGTACGACCACGTCCGGATGGGCGGTCAGGAAGTCGATCAGCTCCCGCAGGCCGGCCAGGAAGGCGGCTCGGTCACCGGAGCGGATGACGTGGTTGGACACAGGGAGTCCCCTTGTCGGTCGTTTGGTGGGGTGGTCAGAAGCGGAGTTGGCCGAGGAAGCCGTTCACTCCGTCGAGGAGGGCCTGAACCACGGGCGCTGCCACGGTCCGGGCGAGCAGGAAGCCGAAGGCTCCGCAGAGCAGCGCGTCGGCCCACCTGAGGTACCGGATGCGCAGGAGGAACCAGATCGGCAGGCCGAGCAGCAGAACGGCCGACATGGACACCAGCACGGCAAGCCCCTCTCACGGTTCGACGTGCAGTTCGGTCAGGACGGGAGTCAGGTGCGCGTACTCGGCGGCCACGGTTTCCGCGTCCGCTTCCGTGATCAGGTGGGACCGGGCGCGCTCCCAGCCGTCGCCGGAGGCGAGGACGGCGGTACCGGCCTGCTCCGGAGCGATGGCCTGCGCCGCTTTCAGCGCGTCGGGATTGAGGTCGCCGAGCGCCATCTCTGCGGTACCGGGGTCGGCCACGCGGTGGCACACCCGGCCGCCCAGTTGCGCCCGCAGAGCCGTGACACCGGGCCCGAGGTCGGAGCCGACACGTTGGCCGGCCACGACGAGGAACACCCCGAGCGCCGCACCGAGTTGGGCAAGCCGGATCAGCGCCGTACCGGCCGCGTGCGCTTCGTCCTTCTCGTTCCGGCTGGCCACGAGGAAGAGTTCCGCGATCTCGTCGACGATCACGACGACGGGGACCGGGCGTTCCTTGTCGGGCAGACCCCAGATGTTCCGGACGCGGGCCGCCCGGCAGAGGGACATCCGGTCGAGGGTCAGGTCAACGAGGGCAGTCAGCAGCCGCACTGCTTGCTCTCGGTTCGTCGCGAGGGCGGACAGCCGAGGCTCGTAGAGGGACAGTTCCATGCCGCCCTTGCAGTCGATGCCGACCAGGGCGACGGGCTGCGGCGCGAGGCCCGCCACGAGGGCGTTGATCAGCGTCGACTTTCCCGAGCGCGTGGCCCCGACGATCAGCCAGTGAGGGACGCGCCGCAGGTCGACCACCCACGCGGCCCCGGTCTCCAGGGCACCCACGGTCACCCGGAACAGATGGCCAGGCCCTCGCTGCTTCGGCACCTGCGGGTCGGCCAGCGGGTCGACCGCCGACGCGACGATTCGTACGACCCCCGGTTTCCAGGAGGTCACCCGCACCGCGTGCACCTGCCAGCTCTCCGCCATGGCAGGGGCCGCTTTGACGAAGTGCTCTGGCACTTGACCCGGCAGCAGCCTCACGAGCAGGACGAAGCCGCCGGAGGTCGGGCGTATGAGCCCCCGGCGAGGCACCCGCGGCTGAGGCGGAGGCGCCCCCTTGCCGACGAGCCCGGACACCACGGTCAACGCCGGCCGACGGCTCACGGCGAGCCCGCAGCCCGCCATCAGGGGCCGCCAGGTCTGCACGACCCGGAGGGCCACGGCCGGGAAGCCGCATAACAACCACCAGGCACCGGGATAGCGGCGGCGCAGGGCCGGGCCCGCCAGAAGCAGACCCGGCACCAGCACGGCTGCCACCACCAGAACCCAACTCGGCCACGTCACGTCGACCGAAGTAGCGGAGGCCAGTTTCATCACTGCCCGGCCCCCTTGCTCGCCGAGGTGACGGGAGCGCTCAGGGGCCGGATCTCCGCCGCGCGGAACGCGATCCCGTGCCGCCCGTCGTTCTCCCACGGCATGGCGACCAGGTCCCGCACGGCCACGGGCATGCCGAGCTGCACACCGGCCGGCTCACCGGCCACGCTCACGTTCACGACGTCAGCCGATGTCCCCGCCATCAGGCAGAGACCGACCTGGTACACCGTCTTGCCGGTCTCACGGTCGACGCGAAGCTGACCGGTCTCACGGTTGGCAACCCGCGGCGCCGGGGGGACTGCGCAGATGATCCCCGTGTACTTCGCGGTGTCGATCGGAAGGCTTGCCACAGTTCGGTTCTCCTCATCACTTGGGCACCCGAAAGGATATCCTTCGGATTGCTAGACCACCCGTACTACGGGTAACCCAGACAAGGCTGCCCACCCGTAGTACGGGTTGTCAACCGCCTTGTGATGAGAGAGGCTGTGCGTCCACGTCCACGAACGTGGACAAGCCATCCACGCGGACGGCCAGCAGCAGAAGGAACGGCCACGGAGGGCCCGCATGCCGCGGAAGAACATGCAGCCGAAGTACCGGCAAATCGCCGACTACCTGCGCGAAGGCATCCTTGACGGCACCTTCCCCTCCGGCCAACCCCTGCCCTCCGAGGAGGCGTTGGCGAAACAGTTCGGCGTGACGCGCCCCACGGTCCGCCAGGGCTTGAGTGAGCTACGGGCTTCCGGTCTCGTCGAGGCCATCATGGGCCGCGGAACCTTCGCCCGCTCTCCGCACAGCCGGCCCAGTCACACGCGCCCGCGGGGCGTACGCCGAGCACCTGACGGCCGGTACATCGAGGCCGACGGCATCCGCTGGACCGACGCCGAGCCACCGGTAGCCACCCGCACCGACGCCCCGCTTGCCCTCGCGGACCTACTCCGCATCCCGCCAGGCGAGCCCATGTTCACGTACGACGCATTGCAGACGGCAGACCACGGCCACCTCCGCCAGCTCCACCGGACGTACATCCCGTTCTCAGTACTGATCGACACCAAGTACGAGGACGAGGCCCCGCCGCCGGCCCCGGACCTCTACGCAGCGCTTGCCGACCTGGGCCACGAACTCCACTTCACGGAGTACGTCCGCACCCGCATGCCCCTCCCGGACCAGGCCCAGGCCCTCCGTCTCGCGGATGGAGTTCCGCTGCTGCACGTCATCCGCGTGACCCTCACAGAGCCTGACAGGCCCCTCGCCCTAGAGGAGTTCCACCTTCCGGGCGACGAGCTGGAACTGTCGTTCCGGCTGTAGCACAGCCGAGTTGGCTCAGATTTTCTCTACGTCATCAAGGCGGCTCGCTCCGCTCCCCGAGCGCAGGCCCGGCCCCCGGCCGGGCCTGCGCTCCTGTCTCCGCCCCACTCCGACGCACGCTCCGGACGGCGCCGCATAACGACTGCACGCCGCCCCTGGGCCTGACGTGAGGGCGAGGAGATAGCCGTGGAGGACCCGGCCTTTGACCCGCACTGCGTGCCCTAATTTGCGGGGCCGAAACGGTAAACGGGCTACTGCATGAATGCTCCGTCTACCACAGCGGTCTTCAACTGATCCGCATAGGTGTCGATGAGCTTAAGAGCACCCTTGACCCGATCCTCGACATCCAAGGCGTCAAAACTTACGAGTTCCCCGTGAGCCACTTGATTTCGAGCGTAAACGAGCCGTTGATCAATGAAGGCACTGCGCATTTCGTACAGTGGAAGTACGTCCAGCCCGACCCCTTGAACGATCTCCATGAACACTTTGGATGAGAGATTACTCTCTGTGTCCACGCATCTATCGGGAGATATGGAGAAGATTTCCCCTCGCCGCCGATCGATCTCCTCCAAGAGTTCACCAAGATGGCGGGACTTGCCGCTTTGGGTAGCACGCTTGAAGGCGGAAGAGACATAGGCAGCCTGGAATGGAAACTTCAAGTCGGAGACTTTTATTTTGGCACCATTAATATACTTGACGTACGCACCACTGCCCTGCTTAACAAATCCCTCCCAATGGGCATAGGTGAGCACGATGGCGGACCGAGCAAAGCAGCTAAGCCGAGCAGGGTCGGGATTCTCCTCTCTGACCATAAGGAGCAGGTTCGACAGCTCCACCTTCCTGTGAGCCAACTGTCGATCGATTGCTTCGACGAATTTTGACGAATCCAAGGCGGCCGCCCCACTCACGCAGAGAAGAGTTGACGCCCATAAGGAATTGTCTTCTTCATTCGCTGATCAGCCCTCATACCAGTGGCGAAACCTGGAGAGAACTGAGCGTCACTCCACAAACTTCGCCGAGCATCACGTACCTGGTCAACCGTGAAATCACCTTGCGGCAAGTAGAAGCCGAGCCCGAGAGCCAGAACCTCGAAGGCTGTAGAGGAGAAGGCGCCTTCGGTACGGTCGCGATCAGGGTTCCACTTACGCATTGCATCCGGCCCCAGCGCAGCGTTTAGCAAGGTGAAACAAGACTCAAATGCCTCTTGTTCACCGCGGAGTTCGGAATAAGACTTCTCAGTGAAAGGAAGAATCTCCCCCGAGAGGAAGTCACCAATATTCCCAATGGATGAGATTCTCCGCTCAGGGAGCCTTCGCAGCGTGACGAACCTGAGAGCCAATTCAAGATGATACTGCTCGTCAATCAGCCTGCCAGGAAGGTTCAACACCCTCTGGAAAGCATCAGAGGATGCGATATCCTGAAGCCAATCGAAATGGGTTCTACTCAGGCTCACCAGCAAACAGTTGCGTAGCTCCTGCGGCGTCGCAATGCTACCCAACGAGTTCAGACGTTGGAACAAGTCGTACTTCGCGCGCTTATCACTCTCCCGCTTGATGATTTTAATGTCAACGCGTGAGCGCTTGAAATCAAGCTGTTGCGGGCGGGTCAATGCCCCTTTAGCCCCCTCCGTCGGCTCATACGTCATTCCCTCCAGGCTGGACAAAAAGGGAGCAGATCCGCATACGAGCGGCGGCACGAGATCGTCTTCTTCGTCTCGAAGGATTCCCATGAACTGGAAGATGGTGGAGAGTCGCTGGACGCCATCAACCACATCCCAGATGCCATTCTCACTCTGGGCCACAAATATACTAGGAAGTGGAATCCCCAGAAGGATGCTTTCGATTAGCTGAGTGCGCTGAAGGTCGGACCACCGAAAAATCCTCTGAAATTCCGGATGGATATCGATCTCGCCATCCTTGTAGAGGTTGGCGATTTCACTGATCGACATCGGATAAGAATCGGTGGTAATCCTCTGCCGATAGACTGCGAGCTCAGATTCCAGTGTCATTCGTCGATGTTAGCATTGGGCTGGCCTCGCAGACATGAATGACCAAAGTTCCCCTTCGCGTCCAACACCAGCACCGTCAAGGGGTATGCCCTCCCTTGCTGAGTGTTCAGGCGAGCGGTCTGGGCGGCCGACGGGGGCTGGGGGTCGGCGTCAGCTCCAGTCGTCGGGCGGCGCACATACAGCGCTCGATGCCAGGAAAAAGGCGCCACTGACCTTGCCTAGCTAGCCCGCGAGCCTCCAACACCTAACTCTCATCGGGCCGGCCGTCGCGTCTGGCTCTGATCGACGAGACAAACCGATAGCGCGGCTGAGACCGGTGGGGGTGCAGCGAGGCATACGCGCGCGTGGTCGGGTGGCGCACCCGCCGTCGTGGCTGACTGTCGTCGGCTGAGGTCCGTGCCACAACCGTGCCAGATGCAGGGGGCAGTCACGGTCAACACCAGTGCCGGGCGGTCGAGTAGCTCCTCGCTTCCTCGACCGGCGAAGCCGCAGCTCAGCTCGCAGATCACCCAGCCTCTCTCCTAATGCGGTAGTCACGCATACCTGCGGCCTGCCGTTCGTCCGGGCTGCGGCGCTGGGGCGCCGGTCCCGGCCGAGCGGCAGGCCGAGGGACGTATCAAAGGGCGCCAGGACTGCGACGAGCCCCTTGAGGCAGTGCCAGGGCACAGTGCCGCAAGGGGCCAGATCGTCTGATCGCGGGGCTGCGTTCGGATCGCGCCTACATACGTCCGAGGAGCGGCTCAGGCCGCAGGTGCTTCCCGCCGGGTGGTCGTAGAGGGTTCGGCTGCCGTGTCACGTCGCTCAGCTTCCAGTCCTACCGTGATCAGCTTTGCCAGTAGTCCCGCTGCCTCAGGGCGAACGGTACCGAGTTGTACCAGGCCGTCACCGAAGACGTTCACGTCGGCGACCAGACCGGGGAAGTCGGTGTCCAGTCCGAGTAGCACCAGCTCATCGGCCAGAGTGCCGGCGCTTCGTCGGGCGCGGTTCCAGCCGCGGACGTACGGCACACCGGGTGAGAGATCTTCCGCGCGCCGGGCCACCACTCCTCGCCGGTCGGTCATGACGTCAGTCCCTTTCCTCGTGTTCGTTGGTAGCAGCCGGCGTGTGCCCAAGGTCCTCACGGTTCACCCGGAAGCCGCTTGCGAGCGCCAGGCGCAGGAGTTCCGCGAGGCGTTCAGCCGTGTCGGGGGACACTCGACCCAGCTCGACGAGACCGTGTCCGAAGGCGTTCAGGTCCGCCCGCAGGTAGGGGAAGTCCTTCTCCAGGCCCGCGCGGACGAGGGCGTCTCGTAGTGCAGTGGTCGCGTTGCGGGCCGCGTACCATCCGTCGCTGTCGAGGGGCGACCAAGTGGCAGCGTCGTGCCCGCTGGTCGGCTCACCCTGCATGGGTGGTCGGCTCCTCGGAGAGCGCAGCGACTGCCGCGTACGGAGTCGGGTACTGCTCGTCGAAGCGGTCGAGCCTCGCCAGGAGTTCCGCGGAAGCCACCAGCGCAGTCGCCATGGCGACCGGTCGCAACGGGTTGGCCTCCGGTCGGCGCATCGGTGCGCGGAGCCACTGGTAGCGGTCACCGGACAACGAGATCAGGCCGGGCACGACGACGGCACACCCTTGGCCGAGGTACCGGTAGGCCGGCGGGGAGGAGGTCTCTCGTGCGAGGTAGTGCGTGAACGGCTCGCGGCTCTTCGAGCCGAGGAAGAAGCCGACGCGCTGCGCCTTGCGGTCGATGACCGAGGGTCCGAACGGCAGGCCGCTGCGCGAGAGCCGGTCGAACATCTCGAGTCCGAGGCGCTGTTCCACGCTCACCACGTCGAAGAAGCGGCCGGTTGCCAGCAGGCAGGGCGTTCGCGGGTCGTCCGCCCACATCTCCCGGCACGCCGCCGGATCATCCGCCGCCGCAGACAGCCACTCGATGCCCCGCCTGGTCATCCTCTGCACGTCGTCTCACCCTCAGTAGGACTACGGTGCGGCCCTGGTGCCGCTGTGCGTCCAGATTCGTGGACCAACCCTTGACCTGGGCAGATGACGAGAGGTGACGGGGGATGACGCAGGCGGGCATGACGCGTCACCCCCTGTCCTCCCCGTTCCTCGCAGACGTTCCCTGTTACTGCCTGCACGAAGCGATGGCCAGCACGTACAGTCAGTGACGGAATCCCGAGTCGTCACACCGGCATCACCCGAGGAGTGAAGGCCGCCTTGAAGCCGACCAGTGTCCGCTTACGCGAAGCTCGCACGGGCCGGGGCTGGAGTCAGCCGCGGTTGGTCAGGGAGTTACGTCAGGCTGCCGCCCAGCGTGGTCACCAACTTCCGTCGGACGCCAGTGTGAAGCGGCGTATCGCGAGTTGGGAGAACGACCACAGCACCCCGGACGACTTCTACGGCCCTTTGTTGTGCGACGCGTTCACCACCAGTGCCGCCGCACTCGGCTTGAGCCACAGCCAGCCTCAGGACAGCGCCCTACTTGATGCCGCGTATCCCGCCAGCCCGGACGACGCCATCCAGACGGTGCGCCAACTGTGGCGTGCCGACCTCAACCAGTACGACCCGTTGCTCACGGCGGAGCCCTCCGAACCGGCGTGGAGTGAGGCATCCCTGCGGTGGCTGGTCGCACCCGAGCCCGGCGTCCCCCGGCAGCGGACCGAAGGCACCCGAGTCAGTCTCGGCGACGTGGCAGCCATAAAGACCACGGCGGACATGTTCGCCCAGCTCGACGACCAGTTCGGCGGAGACCACGCGCGTCATGCGGTGATCCAGTACCTCAGCAACGACGTGGCCCCACTTCTACGAGGCCGGTACACCGAGCAAGTGGGCAGGGCCCTGTTCTCCACCGTGGCGGAAGCGACCCTCCTTGCCGGTTGGATGTCCTACGACGCCTGTCACCACGGGCTCGCCCCGCGGTATTTCCTCCAGGCCCTCCGTCTCGCCCAGGACGCCAACGACCGCCGGCTCGCGGGAAGCATCCTCTCCGCGATGAGCCACCAGGCGACCTTCCTGGGGCGGTACACCCAGGCCGCCACCCTCGCCCGTGCCGCCCTCATGGGGATCTCTCCGGTAGCCACGCCGACGTTGCGTGCGCAGTTCCACGCGATGGAGGCTCGCGCGCTCGCGCGTACTGGTGACGTCGCTGCCTGCGAGGCCGCCCTGAGCGCGGCGACCAAGGCCCTCGAAAGCCGGAACAACGAGGACGAGCCGGAGTGGATTAGCTACTTTGACGACGCCGAGCTTGCCGCTGAGGCCGCCCACTGCTTCCGGGACGTCAACAGCGCCCGCCGAGCCGTCGTCCACGCAGAGAACGCCATGAGCGGCAGCCACGTACGGAGCGACTTCTTCGCGACCATGGTCTTGGCGGATGCCCATCTGCGGGCCGGGGACGTCGAGGAGGCGTGCCGGGTGGCACTCGATGCTTTGGATCTCGGGGAGCAGCTCAAGTCGGCGCGATGCGTCAGCTACCTTGCCGAGTTCCGCCGGAACCTGAGCGCAGCGGGCCAGAGCAGCGCAGCGCGTAACCTTGCGGAGCAGGCCGGCGAGAACAGGTTGTGGGTTGCTGCGGGGCGGTAGGTCGCGCCGCACCAGAGCTACCGGTCACGCCAGGAGTGACAGCCGCTCCTCAGAAGGGGCCCCACTCCTTGCGCCCCTCTCCCGTCCGCAGAGACCGGACCCGTCGGGTGAACTCGGCCGCAGAGCGCTCACTCACGCCGACTTGGTGACCGAGCCACGCCACCATCATCAGTTCCCGGAGGTCGGCCAAGGTCTCGTAGCCGGGCCAGTTCATGAGGTCGAAGCCGTACCGGTACACGAAGTCGGCGTACTCCGCTGCCGTGTGCCAGCCGTACCGGTCGTAGAAGAGCGGAGTCTGGATCAGGTCCCACTCGCGTGGAGCGAGGGCGAATCCGTCGAGGTCGATGAGGACGGCGTGACCGTCCCGGTGACGGAGGATGTTCCCGATGCTGGCATCGCCGTGGATCATCCCGTAGGGGAGCACGAAGTCCAGCCGGTCGTACTCCTTGCCGAGCCTCGCCGCCCGTTCCTCCAGGAAGGAGCGGTCTTCTTCGGAGACGGCATCCAGGCCGTTCAGCGAGGCGGACAGCTTGGCCATGGGGTCGAAGTACGGGAGGCCCAGCGACTCGGGTTCCTCCAGCCAGTGCAGCCGGCGGAGCAGGTCGGCCAGCTCGCCGACCGTCGCGTACTCCTCGCGCTCTTGGACGCTCTCCCAGAAGGTGACGACCAGGCCGCGGACGACGATGGGTTGAGCGATATCGGACGGTACTCGGGTGGCGGGGAAGTCGACCGTTTCCAACCAGCGCGCCACGGCCACGGCCCGTTCCATCTCCGGCAGGACGGCGGGATCGCGGGCGATACGGACGATGATCGGTAAGGAGGCCAGTCGGTAGACCGCGTTGGATCCCAGCCGCAGCAACTCCGCCCCGACCGCGTCCAGTCCGGCCGCCTCGCACGCCTCGCGCAGGACGACGGCCACGCCCTCCGCCGTGAACTCCGTACCGCCGCCGAACGGTCCCCCGCTACTGCCCGAGATCATGCCTCCGACGATACGGCGCAGCCGCACCCCCCCGACAGGGCACCCACGTAATAGGGACGTAATGATCTTGAGCGGAGCGGCTTTCCTGCACCGTTCCCCCGCAGGTCAGCGCGCCCGGCGCCCCTCGCACTCCCCCGGCCTCCGGAGCCGTGTGCGCAGGTTCGAATCCTGCCGGGGGCACACCGTGTAAGTGTGCCCAAGACCCCGTCACCAGCGAAAACGCTGAGGCCGGGGTCTTCGCGTATGCGCAGGCGTATGCCGCCCGAAGCGGCTCTATGTCGGGGTCTGCGGACGAGACGTGGACGGGATCTTGGAGCGTTGCCGCAGGTGAGTCGCACTTTCCGCAGTTCTCAGGTTTGGTCCGACAGTCACCCGCCGGGCAGGAGCCTGACGCGTCTGTGTCGGAGGCGTGCGCTTGGATGAGCGAGTGACCGTTCATGACGTTGCTCGGCAACTGCCCGAGATGACAGTCCTCCGTGAACACTGCCGCTCCCTGGCCATCCTGGAGGCAGTCCTGAGCCCTGAGTGGGAGGACCGCTACCACTCCTTCGACGACCACTGGTCCGAGAAGGAGTCAATGGCCTCGATGCGTGACGGATCGGGCAACGAGTACTCGATCGTTTTCTCGCCCGCTGGCGCCTACGTCCGGGGATTCGATCACGAATCGCCTATGAGTCCTATGCAGAGGACGGGCCATTGCCCGGAGTGCTCGATGGAGTTCCTGAGGTCTTCCGGCCGTATGTCGAAGAGTCGGCGTTCTCGGATGAGGACGGGATACCGCTGGTCACTGCTTGTATGTGGCGAGAGAGGGGCAACGACGGCTGGAAAACAGGGGCGATCGACTTCGCTGACGAGGAACCGGAACATCCAGACGGCGCCGGGTACCTCTTCCAACTGTTGGTGGATCGCTCGCCGGAAGCGTTCCAACGGTGGGCCGAGGACCACTACGAGATCCCGGTCGATCTGGAGGCCGTTCGTCACGTCTTCTCTTCGCGTCCTCTGACCGAAGAAGTGGTCCGCGCGTTGAACTCAGAAATCGTCTTGGCTGACCTCGCAGAAGACCTTGCGAAGATCGGCTATTCGATGGGATGAGCCGTAGAGCAATAACAAGCCCCCGACGCAATAAGCGTTTCCAACCTCCCGGTGGACGGGTTTTCGACCGAGAAATCCGTCTCCACCAGAGGCTTCGTGTGCTTTTCTACCCGTCGGGCATCAACGTGTCCAGCTCCGCCAACACCGGCGGAAGCTCGGCACTCGATGGCGACGCCTGAGCCCCGGCCGGCAGGCCCTGCTCACGCTCGCCCATCTGTGCAAGGGCGACCCGTATGCCCAGCTCGCGGCCGGATTCGGCACAGGAACCACCACCGCCTACCGGTACATCACCGAGGCCATCGAGATCCCGGCCACCCTCGCCCCGAGCCTTTGCCGATGCGGCCCGGACGGCATCGACAAAGGCGTTCGTACTGCTGGACGGGACGCTACTGCTGCCCTCTGGGTCGCGCGCTCCATACCCCACCTCGTGGTCGAGTCCAAGTGCCTTCTCGACCAGGGAATCAGGCCCGGATTCGAGCGGAAAGAGCGTGCGAGGAGCAACCGATGTGGTGCGTGTGCATGGTGCGGCGCATCGGGGCGGGGGCCTCCGACGGTCTCCCCAGGTGCTTGTGCAGGGCGGCATCATGCGTCCGCTACCGCGTCCCGTCGGCCTCTCTCCGGTACAGCGCGAGTGCTTCCTCCGCGTCTCCACCCGTCACGCACAAGGACCGTCGCGCTGCGTCGACTCGGGATCGATACACGTCCCTCCCTGTCCCACGGGGCCGAAGTCGTGTCTTCGAGGTAGCTACCACAGCCCTTTCGCTTACGCATCAGGAAGCCGACGCTTGCACCCGCGAGCACAAAGCGCCGCACAGCGATATCTCGCATACTCCAGTATGCTTGCTGTATGTCCTCAACGACTCGTATCACCGTCACGCTTCCCAGCGATCAGGTGGCGGAGCTCCGCAAGCTCACGGACAACGTCTCCGGCTACGTGGCGGAAGCCGTAGCCCGCCAGATCCGGCACCAGCTCCTGGGCGACGATCTCCGCCGCCACGAGGAGGAGCACGGATCTTTCAGCGACGAGGAGCTCGCCGAGGCCCGCGCGAAGATCTTCGGCTCCGTCGGCACCTCCAAGGGCGCGGACGCCGCGTGAGCGAGCGAGTCGAAACCGTCGTTCTGGACTCGGAAGGGCTCTCCGCCTGGATCGCGCAGGACCGTAAGCTCCTCGCGATGCTGCAGGTCTTCCACGATATGGGAGCCGACCTGGTGATCGGTGCGAACACCATCGTGGAAGTCAGCCACTCCCGTACCAACATGTCTCGCCTGAACTGGGCTCTGTCCCGCGTCAAGGTGGAGCCGGTCACCGAACAGGCGGCGAAAGCAGCAACGGAACTCCTCAAGGGCGCCGGGCTGCACGGACACGAGTACGCCATCGACGCCACGGTCGCCGAGGTCGCCCTGCGTCAGCCGAAACCCGTCGCCCTCCTGACCTCAGACAGGGACGACATGACCAAACTCTGCGGAAACCAGGTCCACATCGTCCCTCTCTGACGCGCCGGCCTACCCCGAGCACACTTCCTGGCAGAGTCCGCTGCACCGCTACCCTCGTGCCCCATCCGTGCCCAGCAGAGCGAACAACAGCGGTCGGGTACAGCTCCCAGAGGCCATGGCAGGGCTCTTCCCGGCAGTGGCGCGTCGGGAGGGGCCCTGCCGGCTGTCAGAGACCTCGATCGCGGTTCCAGCGGCTCACGTGCACCGCATAGAAGACGTTGCCGATGCCCGCGGTGAGCATGAGCAGCCAAAAGTGGGCCCACAGCGACTGACGTCGACGCCTCAGCCCCACCCCGCCGATGACCGCTGCGGCAGATGCCGCAGCGGAGTTGTTGTTGTTGATGATGATTGTCGGAGGCTGTCCGTACGGCTGTACAGGCTGCTGATCAGGCGGTGTCGCCATGCTGCGTCGACTCCTCGTTGAGCTGAGTGTGCAAGAGCGAAACGCACCATAGAGGCGCTTGGACGGTCACTGAGGCCGAACCTGCTGCACGTCACCCGGTCGAGGCATGTTGCCTCTGTCCGTCTCAGTTTCCGACCCGTGCACGGCCGTTCATGCTGGACCCAGAGCTATCGTCACACGGCCTGCCGGCCGCCCGCCTCCGGCCAGAGCAGCGCGGCGCGTGACCTTGCGGAGTAGGCCGGCGAGAGCAGGTTGTGGGTTCCTGCGGGGCGGTAAGGCCGCGCCAGGGCTACCGTACCGGCCACGCCGAAGGCGACAGCCGTCCTTATACGGCGCCGTCTGGATCAGGTCCCACTCGCGGGGAGCGAGGGCGGATCCCGTCGAGGTCGATGAGGACGGCGTGACCGTCCCGGTGACGAAGGATGTTCCCGATGCTGGCATCCCCGTGGGCCCTCCCGTAGGGGAGCACCAGAAGGTGACGACCAGGCCGCGGATGATCGTCCCTCTGGGCGGTATCCATGAGGTGATCGGTGTCGTCGAGGGCGCGTCCGGCGCCGTCACGGTTCTCGTCTTCGATGGCCGGGGCTGGTCGTCTGGTGGGCTGGTGGCTCAGGGCTTGCGGGGCTGGTTGAAGCGGATCATGTTGCCTGCGGGGTCGCGGAAGGCGCAGTCGCGGACGCCGTAGTGCTGGTCCATGGGTTCCTGGAGGACGTCGCCGCCCGCGGCGCGGATGTGCTCGAAGGTGGCGTCGCAGTCGTCGGTGGTGAAGATGACGCCGCGCAGCAGGCCCTTGGCGAGGAGTTCCGCCATGGCCTGCTTGTCGGCGGGCGAGGCGTTCGGGTCGGCCAGCGGGGGCTCCAGGACGATGTTCACGTCGGGCTGGGACGGCGGGCCGACCGTCACCCAGCGCATGTTCTCGAAGCCGACGTCGTTGCGTACCTCCAGGCCGAGGATGTCCCGGTAGAAGGCGAGAGCCTTGTCGTGGTCGTCGACGGCGATGAAGCACTGCGAGAATTTGATGTCCATGGCGTTCACGCTACGGACGCCGGCCCGCTTTCGCTTCTCCGTTCCTGACCGGTCGGGAGTAGATCTTGGCGTAGCAGGGCGGCACGACGGCGGCGGCCTCGTGACCTCGGGCCCGGTACGCGCTCGGGCTCTCCCCGACCAGCTCGGTGAAGCGTGAGCTGAAGGAGCCGAGCGAGGTGCAGCCGACCGCGTGACAGACCTCCGTCACCGTGAGGTCGCCCCGTCTGAGCAGGGCCTTGGCCCGTTCGATGCGCCGGGTCAGGAGGTAGCCGTACGGCGTCTCCCCGAAGGCGGCGCGGAAGCTGCGGGAGAAGTGGCCCGGGGACATGAGGGCGATCCGGGCCAGCGCCGGTACGTCGAGCGGCTCGGCGTAGTCGCGGTCCATCGCGTCGCGGGCCCGGCGCAGCCGGACGAGGTCCTCCAGGGTCACCCCTCCACCTTCGCACGCCGGCGGGAGCGGCGGGGCGGCGGCGGGAGCGGCGGGCATACGGTCACCCCGCCGCCCCCTGCCGGAGCGGCGCCGACGTCTCACCTGTGGGACAGCACCTCCCCCAGTACCCGGCGCAGCACCGGCTCCGGGTCCGGTGCCGGGCCCGGGGAGCGCCAGGCGACGAAGCCGTCGGGGCGGACCAGCACCGCGCCGCCGCGCGAGACGCCGTGCGCCCGTGCCCAGTCCTGGGCGGTGCCCGTGCCGTCGTCCTCCACGGTGAGGTCGGCCTCCGGGGCGCCGTCGGCGCCGACGCGGTACGGCGTCAGCGGCACGCCCGTCTCCTCGGCCAGGCGCGTCGCCGCCTCGTGCCAGCCGGAGGGCTCGGCGGCGTCGCTGAGCAGGACGAGGGAGCGTTCGTACAGGTCGAGGGTGGACAGGCGGGCATCGGCGCGGCGCAGCCACAGGTGGGGTGCGCGGCTGCCGGGGGCGCCGCCGAGCCGGAGGTCCTCGGGGACGACGGGCGTGGCCGGGTCGGCGCCGACCACGGCACCCCGGGGGTAGCGGTAGCCGAGGGCGACGTTGAGGATGCCGCGCTGCGGGCCGCCGCCGCCCGGGGTGGGGGGCGGGGCAAAGCCGGGGTGGCTGTGTTCGGCCGAGCGGGCGGCGGCGCGGGCGCTGGTCGCCTCGGCCACCGGGCGGCGTTCGGCGTCGTAGCTGTCGAGGAGGCCGTCGCCGGCCCAGCCGTCGAGGACGGCGGCGAGTTTCCAGGCGAGGTTGTGGGCGTCCTGGATGCCGGTGTTGGAGCCGAACGCCCCGGTGGGCGACATCTCGTGGGCCGAGTCGCCGGCGAGGAAGACCCGGCCGGAACGGTAGGTGCGGGCGACGCGCTGGGCGGCGTGCCAGGGGGCGCGGCCGGTGATCTCGATGTCGAGACCGTCGTCTCCGACGGCGCGGCGGATGTGGTCGGCGCACCGCTCGTCGGTGAAGTCCTCCAGGGTCTCGCCCTGTTCGGGGTGCCAGGGGGCGTGGAAGACCCAGTTCTCCCGGTTGTCGACGGGCAGCAGGGCGCCGTCGGCGTCGGGGGTGGTCAGGTAGCAGACGATGAAGCGGCGGTCTCCGACGACGTCGGCGAGGCGGCGGGAGCGGAAGGTGACGCTGATGTTGTGGAAGAGGTCGCCGGGACCGCTCTGGCCGATGCCGAGTTGTTCGCGGACGGGGCTGCGGGGGCCGTCGGCGGCGACCAGGTAGTCGGCGCGGATCGTGGTGTGTTCGCCGGTGTCGCGGCTCTTGACGAGGGCGGTGACGCCGTCGGGGTCGGCCTCGAAGGAGAGTAGTTCGGTGGCGAAGCGCAGGTCGCCGCCGAGTTCGTCCGCGTGCCGCAGGAGTTGGGGCTCCAGGTCGTTCTGGCTGCACAGGCACCAGTTGCTCGGGCTGAGGCGGGCCATGGCGCCGCCCGCGTCGATCTGGCGGAACAGCCACTCCCCCGCGTCGCCGACCAGGGTGGGCGTCTGGAGGATGCCGTGGTTGCCGGCGAGGGTGGCGGCGGCCCGGCGGATCTCGGGTTCGGTGCCGGAGACGCGGAACAGCTCCATCGTACGGACGTTGTTGCCGCGTCCGCGGGGGTGGATGGAGGTGCCGGTGTGCCGTTCCACCAGGGTGTGGCGGACGCCCAGGCGGCCCAGGAACACCGAGGTCGACAGCCCGACCAGGGAACCTCCGACGACGAGCACGGGGACGCGGTGCACCCCGGTTTCCGGTCGGGCGGCGCTTTCGTTCATTGTTCGTCCCTCATCTCGTGCGGCTCGTGCGTCTGGTACATCTCGTGCCTCCGTTGTGCGGGCTTCTGTGGGCCTGCGCGGACCTTCGGGGGTTTTCGGGGGGCTTCGGGGGGCTTCGGGGGCTTCAAAGGTCTTCGTGGGGTGGGGGGGGAGGGCGGACCGGGCCTGGTGGTGGCGCCCTCCGGTTTCCGGGTGCCCAGGTCCCGTGACCGGGTCCCGTGGCCCGGGTCCGTCGGAACCGGTGCCGGTGCGGCGTCGGTTCGGTGGGAGTGCGCCGGTCCCGGGACGGGTTGCTGCCGAGAACTCATTCATGCCCCGTGAGGCCCACGGCGGCTCAGGCTTCACCCACTTAACACGCCTGGTTCGCGGTGCCCGCGGGCACGCCGCACGATCGTCCTTGTGCGGCCGAGGCGCCCCCGCTCCGCGTGGAGAGCGCCCCGACGGCCGTTCTCTCTCCCAGTCCACGAGGATTTCCCCTGAGAAGAGGTGGGCCGGATGACGGTCTCTCCCGTCGTATCGACGGACACCGCGCCGACGGACTCCGGGCCGGACGCCCGCCCGGTCCGGGGCGCTTCGGCGGAACCGGGCTCCCGGGACGCGGGCCCGGCGGATACCGGGCCGGCGGGCTCCCCGCCGGCGTCCGGGAAGGCCGCGGCGTCCGGTGTGACGACGTCCGCCTTCGACGGCTCCCGCGTGCGGGTCGTACTGATGCTGGACGTCCACGACGGCATGCAGCAGGAGTTCCTGAACGCCTACGAGCGCATCCGCGGCCGGGTCGCCGCCGTCGCGGGGCACGTCAGCGACCAGTTGTGCCAGTCCCTGGAGAACCCGACGCAGTGGCTGCTGACCAGCGAGTGGGAGAGCGCGGCGCCCTTCCTCGCCTGGGTGAACAGCGCCGAGCACCTGGAGACGGTCGAGCCGCTCCAGGACTGTGTCCGCGACACCCGCTCGCTGCGGTACAGCGTGCTGCGCGAGACCTCGGGCGACGGCCCCGCCGACGAGCCGGCGACCCTGGAGGTGCCGAACGGCTCCCCCCGGATCGGCGGCAACCTCGTCCGGCACGCCCTGACCTTCACGGTCCGGCCGGGCAGCGAGGCGAAGGTGGCCGAGCTGCTGTCGAACTACGTCTCCCCCGAGGCGCACGTCGACGACTCCACCCGGCTGCTGCGCACCTCCCTGTTCCTGCACGGCAACCGGGTGGTGCGGGCGGTGGAGGTGCGCGGCGAGTTGCAGACCGCGCTGCGCCACGTCGCCCGGCAGCCCGGGGTGCGGGCGGTCGAGCGGGCGCTCGACCCGTATCTGGAGCAGAGCCGCGACCTGGACGACCCGCACTCCGCGCGGCGGTTCTTCACGCTGGCGGCGATGCCGGCCGTGCACCACGTGGCGTCGGGCGCCCCGGTGGACGACCGGACCCGGCGGTGCGCGCTGCTCTACCCGGTCCGGCCCGGCGCCGGTCCGGAGCTGGCCCGGCTGCTGGCCCGCCAGGACGCCGCCGCCGTGCGGGACGCGCGCGGACCGGTGCTGGCGGCCACCGTCTTCCACCGCGACGACCTGGTCGTCCGCCTCGTCGACGTGGACGGCGACCCGGACGCGGCGCCCGCGGCGGTGCTGGGCCTGCACGACCTGGCCGGCGTCCCCGAGGCCGGACGGCTGCTGGAGACGGCCGCCGCCGGTGTGGACGGGCCGCTGACCGACGCGGACGCGCCGGCCCGGCTGCTCGCGTACGCCCGGATGACGCCCCTGACCGACCGGCGATCGGCCGGCTCCTGATCGCTGCGGCGCGGCCCGGCCCGCCGACGTGCCCGCCGGTCCGCCGCAGACGCCCCTCCCCGTCCCCCCTGCCTCCCCCGGAGTGACCGACATGACAGACCAGCAGGTTCGCATCGTCTCCCTCGGCGACATCGCGCCCAACCGCCGCCGCGGCGGCGACCTCCGCGCCCTCCTGACGCCCACCACCGCGGGGTCGACCAGCGGTTTCATGGGCGTGGCCCTCATGCAGCCCGGCGAGCGCATCGCCGAGCACTACCACCCGTACTCCGAGGAGTTCGTGTACGTCACCGACGGAGCGCTGGAAGTGGACCTGGACGGCGTGGCCCACCCCCTGGCCGCCGGGCAGGGCCTGCTGATCCCGCAGGACATGCGCCACCGCTTCCGCAACGTCGGTGACGTCGAGGCCCGGATGGTCTTCCACCTGGGCCCGCTGGCCCCGCGGCCCGAACTGGGGCACGTCGACACGGAGGACGCGCAGGGCAACAGTCTCGTCCACGACCACGACGGGTGCGCCCACCCCGGTGACGGCCGGCCCGCCACCGCGGCCGAGGCGGTGTCATGAACCGGCGCCGGGTCGCCGTCACCGGCATAGGCGTCGTCGCCCCGGGCGGGATCGGCGTGCCGCAGTTCTGGGGCCTGCTGTCCGAGGGCCGTACGGCGACGCGCCGGATCTCCCTCTTCGACCCGGACGGGCTGCGTTCGCAGATCGCCGCCGAGTGCGACTTCGATCCGTCCGACCACGGGCTGGACCTCGCCACGGTCCAACGCAGCGACCGGTACGTGCAGTTCGCGCTGGTGGCCGCCGCGCAGGCGGTGCGCGACGCGGAGCTGGACCTGGCGCGGCTGGACCCGTGGCGGGCCGGCGCCACGCTGGGCACGGCGGTCGGCGGCACCACCCGGCTGGAACACGACTACGTGCTGGTCAGTGAGCGCGGCGCGCGCTGGGACGTCGACGACCGGCAGGCCGAACCGCATCTCCAGCGGGCCTTCACCCCCGCCACGCTCGCCTCGGCGGTGGCCGAGGAGTTCGGGGTGCACGGGCCGGTGCAGACCGTGTCGACGGGGTGCACCTCGGGTCTGGACGCGGTGGGTTACGCCTTCCACGCGATAGCCGAGGGCCGCGTCGACGTCTGCCTCGCGGGCGCCTCCGACTCGCCGATCTCGCCGATCACCATGGCCTGCTTCGACGCGATCAAGGCGACCTCGCCGAACAACGACGACCCCGCGCACGCCTCCCGTCCCTTCGACGCCGACCGCAACGGCTTCGTCATGGGCGAGGGCGCGGCGGTGCTGGTCCTGGAGGACCTGGAGCACGCGCGGGCCCGCGGCGCCGAGGTGTACTGCGAGATCAGCGGGTACGCGACCTTCGGCAACGCCTACCACATGACCGGGCTCACCAAGGAGGGCCTGGAGATGGCGCGGGCGATCGACACGGCGCTCGGCATGGCCCGCCTGGACGGCACCGCCGTCGACTACGTCAACGCCCACGGCTCGGGCACGGTGCAGAACGACCGGCACGAGACGGCGGCCGTCAAACGGTCGCTGGGCGAGCACGCGTACGCGACCCCGATGAGTTCGATCAAGTCCATGGTGGGCCATTCGCTGGGGGCCATCGGCTCCATCGAACTGGCCGCGTGCGTCCTGGCGTTGGACCGTCAGGTGGTGCCGCCGACGGCCAACTACGAGACGCCCGACCCGGAGTGCGACCTCGACTACGTGCCGCGCCAGGCACGCGAGCGGGCGCTGCGGCACGTGCTGTCGGTGGGCAGCGGTTTCGGCGGCTTCCAGTCGGCGGTCGTGCTGAGCGGGTGCGAAGGAGGACGGCGATGAGCGCAGGACGTCGGCCCCGTGCGGTGGTCACCGGTCTCGGCGTGGTGTCCCCGCACGGCGTCGGTGCCGAGACCTTCTGGAAGGCGGTCGCGGACGGCACCAGCAGTCTCGGTCCGGTCACCCGGGAGGGCTGCGGCCATCTGCCGCTGCGGGTCGCGGGCGAGGTGCGCGGCTTCGACGCGGTGGAGACCATCGAGGAGCGGTTCCTCGTCCAGACCGACCGGTTCACGCACTTCGCGCTGGCCGCCGCCCAACTGGCCATGGAGGACGCCCGGTTCGGCCGTGCCGACATCGCGTCGCCGTACTCCGTGGGCGTGGTGACCGCGGCCGGGTCCGGGGGCGGCGAGTTCGGGCAGCGGGAGTTGCAGAACCTGTGGGGCCATGGCTCGCGGTACGTGGGCCCGTACCAGTCGATCGCCTGGTTCTACGCGGCCAGCACCGGCCAGATCTCCATCCGCAACGACTTCAAGGGGCCCTGCGGAGTCGTGGCCGCCGACGAGGCGGGCGGGCTGGACGCGCTGGCGCACGCGGCGCTGACCGTGCGCGGCGGCACCGAGCGGGTCGTCTGCGGGGCGACGGAGGCGCCGCTCGCCCCGTACTCGGTCGTCTGCCAGCTCGGGTATCCGGAGCTGAGCCGGGCGGACGAACCGGACCGCGCCTACCGTCCGTTCACCGCCGCCGCCTGCGGGTTCGCGCCCGCCGAGGGCGGGGCGATGCTCGTGGTGGAGGAGGAGACGGCGGCCCGGGAGCGTGGGGCCGAGCCGCGGGCGACGGTGGCCGGGCACGCGGCGACCTTCACCGGCGCCTCCCGCTGGGAACAGTCCCGGGCGGGGCTGGCGCGGGCGATCCAGGGCGCTCTGGCGGAGGCGGGCTGCCGGCCCGAGGAGATCGACGTGGTCTTCGCGGACGCCCTCGGGGTGCCGGAGGCGGACCGGGCCGAGGCGCTCGCGCTCACCGACGCGCTGGGGGCGCACGCCCGGCGGGTGCCGGTCACCGCGCCCAAGACCGGGACCGGGCGGGCCTACTGCGCGGCGCCGGTGCTGGACGTGGCGACGGCGGTGCTCTCCATGGAGCACGGGCTGATCCCGCCGACCCCGCACGTGTTCGACCTCTGCCACGACCTGGACGTGGTGGCCGGCCGGGCCCGCGCCGTCGAGCCGCGCACCGCCCTGGTCCTCTCCCGGGGCCTGATGGGCGGCAACTCGGCGCTCGTGCTGCGCAAGGGCGCCTGACCTTCCCCACCGCGCGGGGCGGCCACGCCGGCCGCCCCGCGCGTCCTCCCCAGGCGCCGCCGCCGGCGCGCGCCGACCGAACGAGCCAAGGAGCAGCCTCGCATGAGCAACCCAAAGGACTATCAGGTGAGCGTCGAGGAACTGGCCGCGCTGATGAAGCGCACCGCCGGGGTGCAGGTCGACCCGGCCGCGCTGCGACAGCAGTCCGACGCCGGATTCGAGAGCTTCGGCCTGGACTCCCTCGGCCTGCTGGGCATCGTGGCCGAGCTGGAGAAGCAGTACGGGCTGGGCCTGCCCGAGCAGGCCGAGCGCTGCAAGACGCCCGCCGATTTCCTCGCGCTGGTCAACGGCGCCCTGAAGACGGGAGTGTGACATGGCAGGGCACACCGACAACGAGATCACCATCGCCGCGCCGATGGACCTGGTCTGGGAGATGACCAACGACGTCGACAACTGGCCCCGGCTGTTCAGCGAGTACGCCTCGGTGGACGTGCTGGAGCGCGACGGCGACCGCGTCACCTTCCGGCTCACCATGCACCCGGACGAACAGGACCGGGTGTGGAGCTGGGTCTCCGAGCGCACCGCCGACCGCGCGAGCCGCACCGTGCGCGCCCACCGGGTCGAGACCGGCCCCTTCCAGTACATGAACATCGTCTGGGAGTACGCCGAGACCCCGCAGGGGACCCGGATGCGCTGGGTCCAGGACTTCGCGATGAAGCGGGACGCGCCCGTGGACGACGCGGGGATGACGGAGAACATCAACCGCAACTCCCGTACGCAGATGGCGCTGATCCGGGACCGGATCGAGCAGGCGGCGGGCGAGCGGCGGACCGCCCCGGCGTTCGCCGACTGACGGCGGGCCGACCGACTCCGACGAAGGGCCTCCTCATGCACCACACCCTGATCGTCGCCCGGATGGCACCCGGTGCGGCGCCGGACATCGCCAAGGTGTTCGCCGAGTCCGACCGCGGTGAGCTGCCCGACCTGGTGGGGGTGACCGGGCGCAGCCTCTTCTCCTTCGGTGATGTGTACATGCATCTCATCGAGAGCGAGGACGACCCGGCGCCGCGTATCGCCCGGCTGACCGGCCATCCGGAGTTCCGTGAGGTCAGCGAGCGGCTGGAGCCGTACGTCTCGGCGTACGACCCGGCGACCTGGCGCAGTCCACAGGACGCGATGGCCCGCCGCTTCTACCGCTGGGAGCGGTCCGCCGCCGGCTGACGGCGTCCGCCTCCCGTACCGCGTCGGGGTCGCACGGCTGCTGCCGGGCGACCCCGGCGCGCGTCCGGCTGATGCCTCAACTCGCTTGTGACAAGCGGCACATGACGTACGGTCATGGTTTGCCCTCGGCTTCGGGTTGGATCTTGGGGTAGACCGGCGCGCGGGTGGGGCCGTGCCCGCGGCGGCCGGGCCCCGTCCTCCCACGCGCCCGCCGACCAACGGAGAGGACGCGCCTCGTGGGCCGACCCCCAGCCCGCCGATCACGTCGGAGCGCCGTGCCGGGCGGCGGACGCCGGGCCCGCGCCGCCCGCAGGCGCCGGCCGGCGCGTACGGCCCTGGCCGGGCTGGCGCTCGGCGCCGTGCTGGTCGCGGCCGGCGCCGCCGCCGGGTACTGGCGGCAGACGCGCGCCGGGGACCCGGGCGGCGGGGCGGCGGGCGCCGCGGAGGCGGCGGGTCCGAAGGCGTCCGACGCGAAGGCCCCCTCGACGGCCCCGCCGCCGCCCTCCCCCTCGCCCTCTCCCCCGGTCGTCGCGGTGCCCGAGACCGGGCCCGGCACCTTCACCACCGCGGACGCCGACGGCGCGAGCGTGGGTACGGGGACCCGGGTGCGGCGGTACATGGTGCTGGTGGAGGAGGGCATCGACATCCCGGCCGAGGAGGCCGCCGCCGAGGTGTCCGCCGTCCTCGCCGACCCGCGCGGCTGGACGCGGGGCGGCACCGAGGCGTTCCGGCTGGTCGGCTCGGGGCCGCACGACTTCGTGGTGCGGATCGCCACGCCGGGCACCGTCGACGAGATCTGCGGCGCGGCCGGGCTGAACACCCGGGGCGAGGTGAACTGCAGCGTCGGCAAGGACGTCGTGGTGAACCTCAAGCGCTGGGTGCTGGGCTCCCCGGAGTTCGACGGCCCGATCGGCGAGTACCGGGCGCTGATCGTCAACCACGAGGTCGGCCACCGCATCGGCCGCGGCCACGAGACCTGCCCGGGGCCGGGCCTGCCCGCCCCGGCGATGATGCAGCAGATCAAGGGGCTCCAGGGGTGCGTCGCCAACGCCTGGCCGTACGACCGTGACGGACGGTACCTGGGCGGCCCCTCGGTCCCGTGAACCGGCGCTCCCCGGACCGGTGCGCCCGTACGACGGCGGCGACCCCACGCCCGGACCGGCGCACCCGTACGACGGCGGCCATCCACGCCCCGGACCCGCGCACCCGTACGACGGCGGCCACCCGCCCCGGACCCGCGGCCCCGGTCCCACGCTCCGCCGAGCCGCCGGACGGGCCCCCGCCGAGCCCCCGGACCGGCCGCGCCGTCGAGCCGCCCGGCGCGTGAAATCCGGGCCCGCGCGGCCCGCCCCCGGGACATCCGGCGGGCGCGGCGCGATGATCCCGGCATGACGACACCCCGCTTCGACCCCCGCTCCCTGCTGGCCGGCGCCCGCCTCGGCGTACTGGCGACGATCAAGTCCGACGGCCGCCCGCAGCTCTCCCCCGTCATGCCCGCCTACGACGAAGGCGCCGGCGTGCTGCGCGTCTCCACCCGCGAGGGGCTGGCCAAGACCGCCAACCTGCGCCGGGACCCGCGCGCCTCGCTGGAGGTCACCGCCCCGGACGGCCGCTCCTGGGCCACCGCCGAGGGCACCGTCACCCTCACCGGGCCGGGCACCGACCCGCACGGTCCGGAGGTGGAGGCGCTGGTGGCGTACTACCGCGCCGCCGCCGGGGAGCACCCCGACTGGGACGCGTACCGGGCGGCGATGGTCTCCGAGCGCCGGGTGCTGCTCACCCTGACCATCGAACACGTGTACGGCTCGGCGATCGGCTGAGGGGCCGCTTCCCCGGCGTCGTGAGAATCACACGGAAACGGTGATCGATCCGGCCTCCGTTTCCGTACTCCCCCGAGCACGAGTACGTGCACGAGATCTCTCACGTCGCCCCTGGAGGCATCATGCGGCTGTCCCGCAGCAGGATCGGAGTCATCGTCCTGTTCGGGGTGATGACCCTGACCCTCTCCGCGCTGGCCTTCCCGGCCCTCGTCGGTGTCGAGCAGCCCGACGGCGACCAGGACCGGGTCATCGCCAGCACCAAGTACGGGCCGCTCACCGAGGCGGACCGCGACTTCGTGGTCAAGGTGCGGGCCGCCGGGCTCTGGGAGTACCCGCTCGGGGAGCTGGCGATCGAACGGGGCACCACGAAGGAGATGAAGACGGCCGGCCGGCATCTGGTCGTCGGGCACGCCGGACTCGACGCGATGTGCCTGGAGATCGCCCCCGAACTGGGCGTCACCCTGCCCAACAGGGCCTCGCCGCAGCAGGAGGGCTTCGTGAAGACGATCAGCTCCAAGCGCGGCGCCGAGTTCGACGAGACCGCCGTCAACATCATGCGCGTCACCCACGGGCAGATCTTCTCGGTGATCGCCAAGATCCGGGCCAGCACCAAGAACACGCTGGTGCGGCAGCTCGCCGACCTCGCCAACGACACCGTCCTGGACCACATCACCGTCCTGGAGCAGACCGGCCTGGTCCGCTACGACGAGGTCACCTTCCGGCAGACCGGCCCGGCCAAGCTCCCCCGGGACCGGGTGACCCCGCCCCCGCCGCAGCCGGGCGAGCAGACCCTCGTGCTCAAGCAGCGGCCCGACCTCAACGTCAACACCGCGGCGCCCACCCCCTCGCCGGCCCCCTCGGCCCCGCAGGCGCCGGACGCCGCCGAGGCGCCCGAGGCCGTGGGAGCACCGCTCGACCCCGCCGTCCCCGGCACCGGCCCCGTCGACGCCGTCGACCCGGCGGCGCCCGTCGACCCCGCCGCGCCGGTCACCTCGCCTTGACCACGGCCTGACCTCGCCCCGAACCGGCCCGGACCTGGCCCTGACCGCGCCCGGACCTGGCCCCGACCTGGCCCTGACCGCGCCCCCGGGCGTCAGGCGCTGCGCCGCCGGGAGGCGGTCTTCTTCGCGGGCGCCTTGGTGCCGGACTCCTTGGCCGCGGTCCCCCCGGCCGCGGCCTTGCGTCCGCCGCCGCCCTTGCCGGCGCCGGACTTGGCGGTGGACGACTGGGTGGACGACTGGGCGGTGGCGGACTTGGCGGCGGTCTTCTTCGCGGCCCGCTTCTTCGGCTCCGCCTTCCCCTGCCCGGTCTTCCCCTGCTCCGCCTTGCCCGGCCCGGTCTTCTTCGCCGCCACCTTCCCGCCGCCGGACGCCTTCTTCGCGCCGGTCCCCCGCCCGGAGGGCTCCTCGCGCTCGGGCAGGGCGTGCACCTCGGCGTCGCCCGCGCCCTCCTCGCCCCGGGACTCGCGGGCCGCGCGGACGCTGTTCTCCAGGGCCGCCATCAGGTCCAGCACCTTGCCGGACCGGGCCTGCTCGGGCGCCTCGGGGGGTGCCTCGCCGGCCGCCTTGGCGGCGATGACCTCCTCCAGCGCCTCCCGGTACTCGTCGTGCAGGTCGTCGAGGTCGATCTCCCCGAGGGTGTCCATCAGGGCGTCCGCGAGGTCCAGCTCCTGGTCGCGGACGGTGACGTCGGTCTCCGGGGCGACGCCCTCGGGCGCGCGGACCTCGTCCGGCCAGAGCAGCCCGTGCATGGCGATGGCGTCCCCGACCACCCGCAGCATGCCGAGGCGCTCCCGGCCGCGCAGGGCGAACTTGGCGATGGCGACGCGGTTGCTCCGTTTGAGCGCCTCGCGCAGCAGCGTGTACGGCTTGGCGGCCGGGGCGCCGCTCGCGGCGAGGTAGTACGCGGAGCCCATCTGGAGCGGGTCGATGCGGTCGCCCGGCACGAAGGCGACGATCTCGATGGTCCGGGCCGTGGGGAGGGGCAGGTGGGTGAGGTCCTCGTCGGTGATGGGCACCATGGTGCCGTCGGCGTCCTCGTACGCCTTGCCGATCTCGCTCTGGGTGACCTCGCGGTCCTCCAGTTCGCAGACCTTGCGGTACCGGATGCGGCCACCGTCCTCCGTGTGGATCTGGCGGAAGGAGATCGTGTGGCTCTCGGTCGCGTTGACCAGCTTGATCGGGATGCTGACCAGGCCGAACGAGATGGCGCCGTTCCAGATCGATCGCACGTGGAGCACCTTTCCCTTCCCGCACCACAGGGCGTTTTGTCCCGGTTCCGTGAGATTCTCATGGTATGGCGCCTATCACGGAGGTGGAGGGGCGGCGGGTGGCCCTCAGCAATCTGGACAAGGTGCTGTACCCCGCGACCGGCCTCACCAAGGGCGAGCTGCTGCATTACCACGCGACGGCCGCCGGGGTGCTCCTGCCGCACCTGCGCGACCGCCCGCTCTCCTTCCTGCGCTACCCGGACGGGCCGGACGGCGAGCTGTTCTTCACCAAGAACGTGCCGCCCGGTACGCCCGGCTGGGTCACCACGACGCGGGTCGCCCGTTCGGAGGGCCCGGCGCGGATGGTGCTGGTGCAGGACCTGGCCAGCCTGATGTGGGCGGCGAACCTGGTGACCGAGTTCCACACCCACCAGTGGCTCGCGGACACCCCCGACGAGGCGGACCGGCTCGTCTTCGACCTCGACCCCGGCCCGCCGGCCACCGTCGTGGAGTGCTGCGAGGTGGCGCTGTGGCTGCGGGAGCGGCTGGCGGCGGACGGCGTCGAGGCGTACGCCAAGACCTCCGGCGCGAAGGGGCTGCACCTGCTGGCCGGGGTGCGCGGGTCGTCGCCGCAGCGGGTCACCGAGTACGCGAAGGAGCTGGCCGTGGCGGCGGAGCGGGCCCTTCCGGAGCGGGTGGTGCACCGGATGACCCGGAGCCTGCGGCCGGGGAAGGTCTTCGTCGACTGGTCCCAGAACGCGGCCCGCAAGACGACGGCCGCCCCCTACACCGTGCGGGCCCGCGCCGAGCCGGCCGTCTCCACGCCGGTGACCTGGGCGGAGGTGGCGGCGTGCCGGAGCCCCGGGGAACTGGTCTTCCGGACGGAGGACGTCCTGGCCCGGGTGCGGGACCACGGGGACCTGCTGGCCCCGCTGCTGGACCGGGAGCGGGCCGCCGCCCTGCCCTGAGCGGGGGTGTCGCAGGACGCCGGGACCCCGGCCTGTGGCCGGTCGTACGGGGTGCTGCGGAGGCGGGAACCGGGCTACGGTGGAACGGAGTTGGGCGTCGGTGCGCGAGGTGGGCCGCCGGGCGGGTGCCGGGCGGACACGGATGCGGAGGTGCCGGTGCGTACCCCTGGCAGGAGTCCTGATGTCCCGGCCCCGGGCAGCCCCTGGAGCGAGATCGTGCCGGGGCTGTGGATGGGCGGGCACGAGTTCCGGCGGCGGGCCGGGCGGCTGGAGTTCGCCGTGGTGCGGGACGAGTTCGACCTGGTGCAGAGCCTGCTGCGGCTGCCCGGACACGGTCCCGCCCCGGGCGTGGGGCACCAGGTGTGGCCGATCCCGGACGGGCCGCTGGACGGCACCCAGCTCGCGGGTGTGATCCGGCTGGCGCAGGCCGCCGACGAGGCCCTGGAGGAGGGGCGCCGGGTGCTGGTCCGCTGCTACCACGGCTACAACCGCTCCGGCCTGGTCGTCGCCCAGGTGCTGATCCGCCGGGGCGGCAGCGCCGAGGACGCGATCCGGCTGATCCGGTCCCGCCGCTCGCCCTGGGCGCTGCACAACGAGCTGTTCGCCGCCTACCTGCGGGCCGGGCTGGCCACCGCCCGGCTGCTGGAGGAACTGGCCGAGTAGCCCGGCGCCGGACGCGACCCCACGGGCGCGAGGGGCGTCCGCGACGGACGGGACCCTCCCGGCCCCCTCCCGGCCCCCTCCGGGCTTTCCTTCCAGCTTTCCTTCCAGCTTTTCTCCCGGCTTCTGCCCCAGCTTTCGTCCCGGCTTTTGTCCCGGTTTTCTCCGCGCGAAGCGGAGGGGGATCTCTCATCTCCTGTCGCCGTGTCACCGGTCCGTGACAGCGTTGTCCGGGTGCGTCGACGCGGGCACCCCTGGGGGTCCGGACCCCGTCATAGTGGTCGAGCGACCTACGGAAAGCCGCTCGGCTTCGGTCTCAACTACCGGTCACCTAAGGGGATTTCATGTCCAGCATCCGCCGCAAGGCCCTCCTCGTCTCCGCCGCCGTCCTCAGCGGCGCCCTGCTGATGACCGCCTGCGAGGACGGCGACACCGGCGCGGCGCAGGACTCCTCGTCGACCGCCCCCTCCGGCCAGAGCGACGGCAAGGGCTCCGGCGCGAAGGACGAGGGCGCCAAGGACACCGACGGGACCGGGGGGACGGGTGAGGGGGCCGGTTCGGGTGCCGACACCGGTGACGGCGGGCGGGCGCCGGTCGAGCAGGTCTGCGGCGCCAACGACATCTCCTGGAGCACCCGCTCCGAGACCCAGGCCGGCGGCTACATCCTCGTCATGGCGAAGGCCAAGTCCGGGATCACCTGCTACCTGCCCGCCGGACTCCCGGTCGTGGCCTTCGGCTCCGACGGCACCGAGGCCGGCCCCGCCGAGCAGTCCGTCGGCGACCAGATCAAGCTGAGCGGCAACACCACCGCCTACGCCGGGGTGAACCCGAAGACCACCAACAACGACTACGGCAAGGAACTGGAGCACATCATCGTCGCCGTCGGCCAGGACGACCCGAACCCGGTCTCCCTCAAGGTCGGCACCATCACCGTCGACAAGCCCATCGTCACCAACTGGCACACCGTCCCGGCCGACGCCGTCCCCTTCAGCTAGGGCGCTTCGGCCAGGACGAGCGGGCCTCCCCCGGACGGAGCAGTGGGGCGGGCGGGGCGGGGCGGGCGCTCTTAGGGTGGCGCTCAGTCGTGTCCGGCAGGCCGCCTGCCCGGCGTCCGGCCCCCGGGAGGTCCCCATGCCGCTGCTGCTCTCGCGTCCCGCCGCCCCGCCGCGGGCGCCCGGCCGGGTCCTCGGCGTGGCCGGGGGCGCCCGGTACGGCGGTCCGGGGCCGCGAGGGCGCCGGTGGTGAGGGACGGGGGACCCCGTCCCACGGCCGCGTCCCGGGCATGAACAAGACCGGTCCCGGACCCGGGATCACCGTGGCGGCGGCCGACGCGCCCCCGCCCGCCGCCCGTCTCCCCCGGCGCCGCGGTGTCGAACTCGCCCTCATCGTCCTCGCCGTCCTGCTCTCGGTCTTCGGCTACTGCAACGTCGGCCTCGCCGTGCGGGGCTCCGTGCCGCCGGGCGCCGCCGGGTACGGCGCCGGGCTCGGCGTGCTGGCGCTGCTCGCCCACGCGGCGGTGCGGCTGCGCGCCCCGTACGCCGATCCGCTGCTGCTGCCGATCGGCGTACTGCTCAACGGGCTCGGCCTGGTGCTCATCTACCGGCTCGACCTGGAGACCCCGCGCGACGCCGCGGCCCCGACCCAACTGGTGTGGTCGACGCTGGGCGTCGGGCTGTTCACCGTCGTCGTGCTGCTGCTGCGCGACCACCGGGTGCTCCAGCGCTACGCGTACGTCTCGGTCGCCGCCGCCCTCGTGCTGCTCACGCTGCCGATCCTGTTCCCGGCGGTCAACGGCGCCCGGATCTGGCTGCGGATCGCGGGCTTCTCCATCCAGCCCGGCGAGTTCGCCAAGGTGCTCCTCGCCGTCTTCTTCGCCGCGTACCTGGCCGCGAACCGCGGCGCGCTGGCGTACGCGGGGCGCCGGGTGTGGCGGCTGAAGGTGCCGACCGGGCGGGTGCTCGGCCCGATCGTCGCCGTGTGGCTGGTCAGCGTCGGCGTCCTGGTGCTGGAGCGCGACCTCGGCACCTCGCTGCTCTTCTTCGGCCTCTTCGTCGTCCTGCTCTACGTCGCCACCGGCCGCACCGGCTGGATCGCGGTGGGCCTGCTGCTCGCCGCGCTGGGCGCGGTCGCCGTGGGGTGGCTGGAACCGCACGTGCACAGCCGGGTCGAGGACTGGCTGCACCCCTTCGCCTCCATCGAGGCCGGCCGCGGCCCCAACCAGCTCGCCCAGTCGCTGTTCGCCTTCGCGGCGGGCGGGGTGACCGGGACGGGGCTCGGCCTCGGCCACTCGGTGCTCATCGGCTTCGCCACCAAGTCCGACTTCATCCTCGCCACGGCCGGCGAGGAGCTGGGCTTCCTCGGCCTGACCGCCCTCTTCCTGCTCTACGGGCTGCTGGTGGAGCGCGGTCTGCGGGCGGGCCTCGCCGTGCGCGACCCCTTCGGCCGGCTGCTCGCGGTCGGCCTGTCCTCGCTGGTGGCGCTCCAGGTGTTCGTCATCGCGGGCGGGGTGATGGGGCTGATCCCGCTGACCGGCATGGCGATGCCGTTCCTGGCCCAGGGCGGCTCCTCGGTCGTCACCAACTGGGCGATCGTGGCCCTGCTGATCCGGATCAGCCACGCGGCCCGCGTCCAGGGCGCATCGCCCCAGGGGCCGCGGCCGTGACCCGCAACATCCGGCACGCGGCGGTCTTCTGCGCCCTGCTGCTGGTGGCGCTGGTGGTGAACGCCGCCCGGGTGCAGCTCGTCCGGGGCCCCGAGTTCGACGGGAACCCGGCCAACCGACGGCCGGACATCGCCCGCTACGGGCAGCCGCGCGGCGACATCCGGGTCGGCGGCGAGCCGGTCACCGGCTCCCGGGACACCGGGGAGCACCTGCGGTACGAACGGACGTACACCGAAGGGCCGTTGTACGCGCCGGTCACCGGCTTCGCCTCGCAGGCGTACGGGACCACGCTGCTGGAGCACGCGGAGGACGGGCTGCTCTCCGGCGCCGACCCGGCGCTCGCGCCGATTCCCCTGTGGAACGACGTGACGGGCTTCGGCAACGCCGGCGGCAGCGTGGAGACGACGATCCACGCCGGGGCGCAGCGGGCCGCGTTCGAGGGGCTCGGCGGCCACAAGGGGGCGGTGGCGGCGATCGAGCCCGCGACCGGCCGCGTCCTCGCGCTGGTGTCCACCCCGTCCTACGACCCGCAGCACCTGTCCGGCAACGGGGCCGCCGTGAAGCGGGCCTGGGAGCGGCTGACCGGCGATCCGGACAAGCCGATGCTCAACCGGGCGGTGCGCCAGACCTATCCGCCGGGGTCGACGTTCAAGGTGGTGACCGCGGCGGCGGCGCTGGACGCGGGGGTCGTCTCCGACCTGGACGCGCCGACCGTCTCCCCGGACCCGTACACGCTGCCGGGGACGCGGACCCGGCTGACCAACGAGTCGGAGGGGTGCCGCGACGCCTCGCTGCGGGAGGCGTTCGAGTGGTCCTGCAACACGGTCTTCGCCAAGCTCGGCGTGGACGTGGGGGTGGCGGACATGGCGGCCACGGCGGAGGCGTTCGGCTTCAACGACGACGGGCTGCGGGTGCCGTTCTCGGTGGCGCGGAGCACCTTCGACACCTCGGTGGACCGGGCGCAGCTCGGGCTGTCGTCGATCGGGCAGTACAACACGCGGGCCACGCCGCTCCAGATGGCGATGGTGGCGGCGGCGGTGGCGAACGGGGGGCAGGCGCGGACGCCGTACCTGGTGGAGCGGACGGTGCGGGCGGGCGGCGCGGTGGTGGCGACGTCCGGTTCGAGCCCGGCGCGGGAGGTGATGAGCCCGGCGACCGCGGCGCGGCTGGCGGAGCTGATGCGGGGCGTGGTGGAGAACGGCACGGGCGCCAACGCGGCGATCCCGGGCGCGGTCGTCGGCGGCAAGACCGGGACCGCGCAGCACGGGGTGGGCAACTCCGGTACGCCGTACGCCTGGTTCGTCTCGTGGGCGCGGGGCGGGCAGGACGCGGAGCCGCGGGTCGCCGTGGCGGTGGTGGTGGAGGGCAGGGCGGCGGACCGGGGGGAGATCAGCGGGGGCGGGCTGGCGGCGCCGGTCGCGCGGGCGGTGATGGCGGCGGTGCTCGGCTCCTGAGCGGGGGCGGCGGAGGCGGCGGGGCGCGGCCCGGGGTCGCTCGCGGTCGACAAGTCGTGCGCGGGGGATTGACGGTCTTGCTGACAGGCAGTCTCATAAGACCAGTGAGTGACCGCGGGTAACCCGACGCGATCCGGACACCGCTCCGGACGCCGCCGTACACGAGGTGGGACAGCCATGACGACCCTGACGGAAGCCGACGCGCTCGGCGGCCTGCGCGACGCGCTCGGCCTGCTCAAGGACCGGGAGCAGGTGGCCGAACGGCTGCTCGACTCTTCCGCCAAGCACTCGTTCGACCCCGACAAGGAACTGGACTGGGACGCGCCCTTCGAGGAGGGCAAGTGGTTCTGGCCGCCGGAGCTGGTGTCGCTCTACGACACGCCCCTGTGGAAGCGGATGGGCGAGGAGCAGCGCATCCTGCTCTCCCGGCACGAGGCCGCCGCGCTCGCCTCGCTCGGCATCTGGTTCGAGCTGATCCTCATGCAGCTCCTGCTGCGGCACGTCTACGACAAGTCGGCGACCAGCGCCCACGTGCGCTACGCGCTCACCGAGATCGAGGACGAGTGCCGCCACTCGAAGATGTTCGCCCGGCTGATCACCCGCGGCGACACCCCCTGGTACCCGGTGAGCCCGCTCCACCAGCAGCTCGGGCGCCTCTTCAAGACGGTCTCCACCACCCCCGGCTCCTTCACCGCCACGCTCCTCGGCGAGGAGGTGCTGGACTGGATGCAGCGCCTGGCCTTCCCCGACGAGCGGGTCCAGCCGCTGATCCGGGGCGTCACGCGCATCCACGTGGTGGAGGAGGCCCGCCACGTCCGCTACGCCCGCGAGGAGCTGCGCCGCCAGATGCTGACGGCCCCGAAGTGGTCCCGGGAGTTCACCCGGGTCACCTCCGGCGAGTTCGCCCGCGTCTTCTCCGTCGCCTTCGTCAACCCCGAGGTCTACACCAACGTCGGCCTGGACAAGCGGGAGGCGACGGCGCAGGCCAGGGCCAGCGGCCACCGCCGCGAGGTGATGCAGACCGGGGCGAAGCGCCTCACCGACTTCCTCGACGACATCGGCGTCCTGCGGGGCGTCGGGCGCCGGCTGTGGAAGTCGTCGGGGCTGCTGGCCTAGACCGGGCGGCTCGAAGGGCACCGGATACCCTGCGGGGCATGACCCCGCAGGCCGCCACCCCCGCCTACCGACGGCTCGGCGTCGAGGAGCGCCGCAACCAGCTCCTCGACGCCGCCCTCGCCCTCTTCGCCCACCGGGCGCCCGAGGAGGTCACCCTCGACGACGTGGCCGAGCAGGCAGGCGTCTCCCGCCCGCTGGTCTACCGCTACTTCCCCGGCGGCAAGCAGCAGCTCTACGAGGCCGCGCTCCGCTCGGCCGCCGACGAGCTGCGCCTCTGCTTCGACGAACCGCGCGAGGGCCCGCTGCTCACCCGGCTCTCCCGGGCGCTCGACCGCTACCTCGCCTTCGTCGACGGGCACGACACCGGCTTCAGCGCCCTGCTGCGCGGCGGCAGCGTCGCCGAGACCTCCCGTACCACCGCGATCGTGGACGGCGTGCGGCGGGCCGCCGCCGACCACATCATGCGCCACCTGGACGTCGCCGACCCCGGGCCCCGGCTGCGGATGACCGTCCGGATGTGGATCACCGCGGTGGAGGCGGCCTCCCTGATCTGGCTCGACGAGGGCAAGCAGCCGCCGGTGGACGAGTTGCGGGACTGGCTCGTCGAGCAGTTCCTCGCCGTGCTCTCCGTCACCGCCCGCCGCGACCCGCAGACCGCCACGCTGGTCGGGACGCTCGCGGCGGATGCCTGACACTGGTCGGGTGAAGAGCCAGGACACCCCCTTCGAGGGCGGCCCCATGGACGGCCGGGTGCTGCCCGTGCTGACCGGCATGACCGGGCACCCGCCGAAGACCTACCGCATCCCCGTGCCCGACCCGGACGGCGGCCCCCCGACGGTGCTGGTCTACCGGCGCGAGCCGCGCACCGGCCCCCGGCTCGGCTTCGCCCGCTGGAAGTACGTCCACGACCCCGAGGGCGGCCCGCGCTCCCGCCCGAGGTGGCCCTGGTCGAAACCGGGCGGCGGCGGTGGCGCCGCGCCGGGCGGCAAGCCGGACGCCACCCACGGGTGACGAGGTTGCGCCGAACCGCGCACACCCCGCGCGCGGACCGCGCGGACACGCCCCATGCTCGCCCTGCGGAGCGGACCGGCCGCCCCGTACGGGAGGTGATGACGTGTCAGGAAGACTGCTGCGCCTGGTCTGCGCCGCGGCGGTGGCCGCCGGCGCCGCCCTCGCGCCCCTGCCCGCCGCGGCCGAGCCCGCGCCCGCGCGCTCCGCGGCCGAGCTGCTGACGGACCTTCAGCGGCTGTACCGGGACGCCGAGAAGGCCACCGAGGAGTACAACGGCACCCGCGAGCTGCTGCGCCGCCGCCAGGCCGAGGTACGGCGCCTCGACGGCGAACTCGCCCGCAGCCGCCGTACCCTGAGCGACAGCCGCGGCGCGGCCGGACGCCTCGCCCGCGCGCAGTACCGGGAGAGCGGCACCGGACTCTCCCCCTACCTCGGGCTGCTGCTCGCCCCCGACGCCCGCCGCGCCCTCGACCAGGGACACGTCATCGGCCGGCTGGCGGCGCAGCGGGCCACGGCGGTGGGCCGGGTCACCGGGGCGGAACGCAGGGCCGACGGGCTCGCCCGCCGGGCGCACGAGGCGCTGGCCGCCGAGGCCGCCCTCGCCGAACGGCAGAAGGAGCAGCGCGACGGCGTACGGCGGCGGCTCGGCGCCGTCGAGGAACTCCTCGCCTCCCTCAGCCCCGACCAGATCGCCGCCCTGTCCGCCCTGGAGGGCGAGGGCGAGCGGGCCTCGCAGGAACGCTTCCTCGCCTCCGGCGCGATCGGCACCGGCGGCACGCCCTCCGCCGAGGGCGAACGGGCGGTGCGCTTCGCGGTGGACCAGCTCGGCAAGCCCTACGAGTGGGGCGCGGAGGGCCCGGCGTCCTACGACTGCTCGGGCCTGACCGCGCGGGCGTGGCAGCGGGCGGGCACGCCGATCCCGCGGACCAGCCAGGAGCAGTGGGCCCGCCTGGAGCGCGTCCCGCTCGGCGAGCTGCGCCCCGGCGACCTCGTCGTCTACTTCCCCGAGGCCACCCACGTGGCGCTCTACCTCGGCGACGGGCTGGTGGTGCAGGCCCCGCGGCCGGGCGCCCGGGTGAAGGTGTCGCCGATCGCGGCCAACCCGGTGCTGGGCGCCGTACGGCCCGATCCGGGCGCCCGGCCGCTCGGGGCGTACGCGCCGCCGGAGCTGCCCGCCGGTGCGGCGGACGGCTCCGACGCGGGGTACGGCTCCGCTCAGGCGCCGGCGGCCTCGGCGACCTCCTTGAGGTAGGCCGCGTTGCGGTCCGGGTCGAAGAAGAAGTTCTCCAGGTCGGACGGGTCGTCGAAGCAGTTGGCGAAGCGGTCCGCGATCCGCTGGTGCCGCCCGGCCGCGCCGAGGAGTTCGAGGAGGTGCGGGGGCGGCGGGGCCAGCATGGTGTTCGTCCACTTGGTGACGTGCCGGGCCGTCTCCCAGTAGCGGTCGAAGGTCTGCTGCATCCACGCCTCGTCGAACGGCCGGTCGCCGTGTTCCAGGATGGAGGCGAGGTAGGAGGCGGCGCACTTGGAGGCGGAGTTGGAGCCCTGGCCGGTGATCGGGTCGTTGGCGACGACCACGTCGGCGACGCCGAGGACGGCTCCGCCGCCGGGCAGCCGGCCGACCGGCCGGCGCACGGTGGGGGCGTAGCGGCCGGCGAGGGTGCCGCCGGCGTCGGTCAGCTCGACCTTGGTGGCCCGCGCGTACTCCCAGGGGAGGAACCGCTCCATGAGTTCCAGGGTCAGGGAGAGGTGTTCCGCCGGGTCCTTGACGTCCTTGAAGGCGTCGAGCGGGCCGCCGGGTATCCCCTCCCAGAACAGGATGTCGGCGCGGCCGGAGGTGGTGACGGTCGGCATGATGAACATCTCGCCGACACCGGGCACCAGGTTGCAGCGGACGGCCTCGGTGTCCGGGTGCTCCGGGCGCGGCGCCATCCCGTGCACGTAGGCGACGGAGAGGGCGCGCTGCGGCGCGGAGTACGGGGAGCGGGAGGCGTCCCGGCCGAACATCTGGACCAGTTCGCCCTTGCCGGCGGCGATCAGGACGAGGTCGTAGGCGCGGGAGAAGTAGTCCAGGTCGCCGACGGCCACGCCGTGGATGACCAGTTGGCCGCCGCGCTGGGCGAAGGTCTCCATCCAGCCGGCCATCTTGACCCGCTGGTCGACCGACTGGGCGAAGCCGTCGAGCCGGCCCAGCCAGTCGATGGCGCGCTGCGAGGGGCCCGGGTCGTGGGAGCCGGGCACCGCCACCGAGATGCCGAGTCCGCGGATCTTCGGGGCCTGGGACTCCCAGAAGTCGAGCTGGAGGTCGCGCTCGTGCTGGAGGGCGGTGTGGAACATGCACTGCGTCGACATGACCCGGCCGGTGCGGATCTCGTCCGCCGTCCGGTTCGACATCAGGGTGACCTCGTACCCGTGCGACTGGAGGCCGAGGGCGAGCTGGAGGCCGGACTGTCCGGCTCCGACGACGAGTATCTTCCGCATGCGGGGTTACGTCTCCTACTCGGGTGTTTCGTCGAGCGCGTGGCCCACGAGGGACAGGAGGGTCTCGATGGCCGAGATCCGGCGGCGCGCGTCCATGATCATGACTGGGATGTGCGCCGGGATCGTCAGGGCCTCGCGGACGTCCTCCACCTCGTACACCTCGCTCCCGTCGAAGTGGTTGACCGCGACGACGTACGGCAGTCCGCAGCTCTCGAAGTAGTCGAGCGCGGGGAAGCAGTCCTTCAGGCGGCGGGTGTCGGCCATGACGACGGCGCCGATGGCGCCGCGCACCAGGTCGTCCCACATGAACCAGAAGCGCTGCTGGCCCGGGGTGCCGAACAGGTAGAGCACCAGGTCGTCGTCGAGCGTGATGCGGCCGAAGTCCATGGCCACGGTGGTGGTGGTCTTGCCCGGCGTGGCGGTGAGGTCGTCGGTCTCCTCGCTCGCCTGGGTCATCAGCGCCTCGGTCTGCAGGGGCGTGATCTCCGAGACGGCGGTGACCAGCGTGGTCTTGCCGACGCCGAACCCGCCCGCGACCACGATCTTGGTGGCGATCGGGGCCCGGGTGCGGTCGGTCTGCCAGGGCCGCACGGGCTCGTCGGGCTCGACGAACGAGGAGCCGCCGGAGCCGGCGACGTCAGAGACGACGGAGTCCACTGAGCACCCTTTCGAGCAGAGCGCGGTCCGGACGGCCGGTGCCGTGTCCGGTGCCCGTGCCGTACACACGGATCTTTCCCTGGTCCGCCAGATCGCTGATGAGCACGCGGACCACGCCGAGCGGCATCTTCAGCAGCGCGGCGATCTCGGCCACCGTTCGCATCCGGCGGCAGAGTTCGACGATGGCCCGCATCTCGGGCATGACCCGGGAGCTGAGCCGGCCGGCGCCGAGCGCGGCGGGGTCTCCCCCGGTCAGTTCCTTGCGCTCCTCGGCGGCTTCGAGCGCCGCGGTGCCCGCGGTGGCGCCGACGAAGGTCTCGACGAGCAGGACGTGGCCGAAGCGGGTGCGTCCGCCGGTGAGCGAGTAGGGGCGGACGCGGGCGGGCTTGCGGTCCGCGCCCCGGGTGGGGAGCTGTTTGCGGTCTTTCGGTCCCTTGCTCATCGGCCACTCCCGGTGGGCTCGGACTCCAGGGACTGGCGCAGCTCGCTGCGGAGTTCGGGAGTCAGGACGTGCCCGGCGCGTCCGACGAAGAGGGCCATGTGGTACGCGATGACGCTCATGTCGCAGTCCGCAGCGCCGTGCACGCCGAGCAGCGAGCCGTCGCTGATGGACATGACGAACAGGCTGCCCTCGTCCATGGCGACCATGGTGTGCTTGACGTTGCCGTACTCCATGAGCCGGGCCGCGCCGACGGTCAGGCTGCCCACGCCGGAGACGACGGTGGCGAGGTCGGCCGCGGAGCCGCGCGGTCCGCTGGGCTTTCCGGTCTCTTTGGTCCGGGCCTCCTCGTTGCGGTCCGGGTCGGAGGAGAGCAGCAGCAGGCCGTCGGAGGAGACCACCGCCACCGAGACGATGCCGGGCACCTCCTCCACCAGGTTGGTCAGCAGCCAGTGGAGATTGCGGGCCTCACTGCTCAGTCCGAAGGTACTGGGAGCGGTCAACTGCTTGCCTCCTCGACAGTGCCCCCCATGGCTTCTTCGGTCGTGCCGGCCTCGGCGTCCGGCGCCCGGTTCTGGGCCGTTTCGTCGGCGATCTCCGCCTCGACGTCGCGCCGCCCGGCCTCCGCCCCCCGGCGGAAGCCGCCCAGACGGCGGCGGAGCGACTCGGCGTCCAGGGAGCCCGTGCGGGGCGTGGGAGCCGCCGCGGGCGCGCTGATCTTCGGAGTCCGCTTGGGCAGTCCCTTGTCGGTGACGGGATCGTCGTCCGGTTCCGCGCCCTCGTCCGGGGTGCGTTCGTGGGCGTCGGGGCCGATGGCGTAGGGGCCGTCGGGCCGGGAGCCGCGGGACTCGGGGGCGGAGGCCGCCGCGGTGGTCTCCCGGGTGGTGGTCTCGGTCTCGGGCGCCGGGGCCTGCGCCTGGGCGGGCACGCGGGCGGGGGCCGGTGCCTCGGTGCGGGTGCGGGCGCCGTCCTCGGCGGGCGCGGTCCCGTCGGGTGCGGGCGCGGGCGCGGTGACGGTGGTGGCGGTGGCCGGGGAGCGCTCCGGGTCGTGCTCGCGGGCCGGTTCGCCGCCCGCGTCGGGGGCGCCGGCCGTCGGGGCGCCGGCCTGGGCGGCGTCGCTCGTGGGGGCGTCGCCCTCGGGGGCGGTCGCGTCCCGGGGGGTCCGCGCGGCCGGGGCCGGCTCGTCGTCCGGTGCCGGGGAGGGCGCGGGGAGCAGGAGGGCCATCGTCGTGTCGTCGGGGAGGTCCCGGGCGGCGGGGGGCCGGGGGGCCTTTGCCGGGGCGGGGGCCTTTGCCGGGGCGGGGGCCTCGGCGGCGGGGGCCGGGGCCTCGGCGGCGGGCGCCTCGGGCTCCGGGGACTCGTCGGCGGGGCGGGCGGCCGGGGTGGCGGCCGTCTCGTCGCTCCCGGCGTCGGTGCCCGCGTCGGCGTCGGCGTCGGCGTCCGTCGCGGTGTCGGCGGACTCCGCCTCCTCCCGGCGTACGGCCCGCTCCGCCGAGGCGACCAGCGGGTCGGCGTCGGACTCGGTACGGCCGTGCAGGACGTTGGAGTTGGCCTCGGCGTCGGCGCCGGGCAGCACGACGGTGGCACCGTCGGCCGGGGGCGCGGCGGCGGGGGCGACGGCGGCGGGGGGCGAGGGCGCGAGCAGCGCCTCCGGCAGGACCACGACGGAGGCGACACCGCCCTGCTTCTGCTCCCGCAGCCGTACCCGCGCACCGTGCCGGTGGGCGAGCCGGGCCACCACGTACAGGCCGAGGCCGAGACCGTCCTCGCCCTCCTGGTCGTACGGCGCCTCCGGGTCGAAGTCGGTGAGGCGGCCGTTGAGGCGCTGGAGCCGCTCGGTGGTCATGCCGATGCCCTCGTCCTGGACGGAGAGCATCACCTCGCCGTTCTCCAGCAGCCAGCCGGAGACCTCGACGGGCAGGTCCGGCGGGGAGAAGGAGGTGGCGTTCTCCATCAGCTCGGCGAGCAGGTGCGAGAGGTCGTCGGCGGCGAAGCCGGCCACGTGCGCGTGGGGCGGCAGCGCGGCGATGCGGACCCGCTCGTACCGCTCGATCTCGCTGACGGCGGCGCGGACGACGTCGACCAGCGGCACCGGTCCGGCGCTGTGCTGGACGTGCTCGGTGCCGGCCAGCACGAGCAGGTTCTCGCTGTGCCGGCGCATGACCGTGGCGAAGTGGTCGAGCTTGAAGAGGGTGGCGAGCCGGTCCGGGTCCTGCTCGCGCTCCTCCAGGGACTCGATGACGGCGAGCTGACGCTCCACCAGGCCGAGGGTGCGCAGGGCGAGGTTGACGAAGGTGCCGCCGATGCTCTTGCGCACGACGTCCAGCCGGGCGGCGGAGTCGGCGAGTTCGGTGCGCAGCTCCTCGCGGGCGTCGGCCATCTTCTGGCGCTGGCCGACCAGGTGCTTGCGGTCGGCCTCCAGGGTGGTGACCCGCTCGGCGAGGGCGACGGCCTGCGCGTGCAGGGCGTTGACGGAGCGGACGGCCTGGGCGAACTCGTCGTTGCGGCCGGTGAAGGCGATGGGCTCCTGGGCGGCCGGGTCCTCCGCCTGGGCGAGCCGGGCCGAGCCTCGGCGCAGCACCGACAGCGGCCGGGTGAGGGAGCGGGCCAGCGCGGTGGTGATGCCGACCGCGAGCAGCACGACGGCGCCGAGGGCGGCGATGCGGATCTCCAGCGCGGTGACGTCGTCGTCGCGCAGGGTCTCCAGAGCGGTGGTGCGCCGCTCGTAGAGGGCGGACTCGGCGCCGCGCATGGCGTCGATACGGGCGGAGAGCGCGGCGTCCAGCTTCTTGACGCTGGTGGCGAGGTCCTCGTCGGAGAGGGACGGCTCGTCGGTGAGGGCCGCGAGGTACTTCTCGGCGGCGTTGACCTCGGGTCCGGAGACCGTGGTGTCGTAGCTCTGCCGGGCCGGCTCGGCGGCCCGCTCGCGGAAACCGGCGAGCGCGGCGTCGGAGCGGACCCGGGCCTGCTGGGCGGCGGCGGTGAGCGCGTCGCGCCGCTCGGTGTCCTCGGCGGTGGAGCCGACGGACTGGGTGGGCAGGCCGGTGATCGGGTCGATGACGGTCTGGGTGGTGCTGGGCACGCCGAAGGCGGCGAGGAGCAGACCCCGGGTGGCGGCGGCCTGCTGGACGGCGGTGTCCAGTTCGGCGAGGGCGTACGCGCCGGAGCCCGCGCGGGGCGGCGACTGCTCGGCCAGTTCCTCGGCGAGGGCGTGGAGTTCGCCGATCGCCTCGGTGTACGCCTCGTGCGCCTCCAGCGCGGTGCTCTTGCCGGTGAGGGCGGAGCGGCGCAGCGAGGCGATGGCGTCCAGGTCCTCGCGCAGGGAGGCGGGCGTGCCGCTGTCGGCGCGCAACTCCTCGACCTGCCGGTCGACGCGGGCGCCGCGCTGCTCGGAGGGGGCCTTGGACCGGGGGCGGCCGGCCGCGATGTAGGGGGTGACCTCGTCGCGCTCGTCGGCCAGGGCGTGGGCGAGGGCCAGCGCGTTCTGGGTCCGCTCGGCGAGCGTCACCAGCTCCTGGGTGTCGTGCAGTTGCGCCGAGGCGGCGATCACCGAGGGGGCCCCCGCGCCGGCGACGGCCGCGGCGACGACCGCCACGGCGACGATGAGGCGGTTGCGTACCCGGGTGGGGCGGCCCTTGCCGACGGGGGCCGCCGGGGCGGTGGTGCCGGGGGCCGGCTCCGCGTTCCCCGCGGGAGCCGTCTGCTTGCCTGTACGACGAGGCCGCGTCTTCTGCACCGGTGCTCGCATTCCTGACTCGTGTACCCGTGGGCCCGGGTGGCGCTCCGTCAACTGGCCGGCCGGCGCGTGCACCCTTTCCCCAGCTCCGGGCCGCTCCCCCGCCGCCGACCGAGCGTCGGGCGGGGAGACCGCGTGAGCAGGGCAGGCCCCCCACCGGTTCCCGACCCTCCCAGTGAGGGTGGGCGGTGGGCGCGCATCACCTGACCCGCCACCCGAAGGAGTGAACCCCGGAGGGGAGTTGGTGAGCAAGTTCCCGGTGGCTCGTGCGACCGTACCGCTCCGTGAGCCGGTTGGACGTCTGCGGCGGGCGGTGGCACTATGTGCCGCCACCGGTCCGTGGAGCGCGGCAATCCGTCCCAAATCCGGCGCCCCGCACGGGTGGCCGGGCCGATCGCGGGGCGGATGCCGACCTTTTGCGGACTCTGTGAAGGGGTCGTGCAGACTGGCCGGATGCGCACGGAAATCGTCTCCGAACCCGGCCTCCCCGACCGCCCCAACGAGGACTTCGCCAGTGTCGGGCTACCGGCCTCGGGACAGGGCGGCGCGCTCGTCGTGCTGGACGGCGTGACACCGCCGCGAACCGGGACGGGGTGTCTGCATTCCGTGCCCTGGTTCACCGCGCGCCTCGGTGGCGCGCTGACCGAACTGACCGTTTCACTCCCGGATGTTCCCCTCGCCGGCATCCTGTCCCGTGCCCTCGCCCGTACCTCCGCGGCCCACGCGGAAACCTGTGACCTTTCTCACCCACGGACCCCGCAGGCCACCGTGGTCCTGGCCCGCTGGTCGCCGGCGGCGGTCGAATACCTGGTGCTCTCGGACTCCGCGCTGCTGGTCGAGGCGCCGGACGGCACCGTCACGGCGCTGCTCGACGACCGGCTGGAGAAGCTGCCGCGCGGCGCGCTGGCCTCGGAGGCGGTGGTGGACGGCACCTATCGCAACAAGGAGGGCGGCTTCTTCACGGCCGCGGCCGACCCGGCGGTCGCCCGGCGGGCGGTGGCGGGGGTGCTGCGCCGGTCGGAGGTGCGGGCGCTGGCGGCGCTGACGGACGGGGCGACGCGCTGGGTGGAGACCTTCCGGGAGGGCGACTGGCCGGACTGCCTCGCGGTGGTGCGCGAGGAAGGCGCGCGGGCCCTGGTCGACCGGGTCCGCTGGCTCGAACGCGCCGACACCGGCCGCAGGTTCCTCGGCCGCGCCAAGCGGCACGACGACGCGACGGTCGTCTACACGGAGCTGTGAGCGCGCGCCGGGCGGCGGACCGCCCGGCCGGGACGCCCGGTCAGCGGCCCACGCTGCGGTTGAGTTCGTGGAGCAGGCGGGCCAGTTCCGTCACCTCGCGCGGGTCCCAGTCGGCGAGCCGGCGGGCGTAGCGGGCGCGGCGGGCCTCGCGCACCCTGCCGACCCGGTCCCGGCCCTCCGGGGTGAGCGTGACCAGCCAGGCGCGGCCGTCGGCGGGGTCGGGTTCGCGGGCGACGAGCCCCAGCTCCTCCAGGGCCCGGAGCTGACGGGACATCGTCGCCTTGCCGACGCCGATGTACGCGGCCAGCTCGGTGGCGCGCTGGCCGCCGCACTCGCCGAGCCGGACCAGCAGCCCGTAGGCCGAGGGTTCCAGGTCGGGGTGGACCTCCCGGGCCATCTCGCCCTGGCTGGCCCGCGCCCGGCGCAGCAGGAGCGTCAACTCCCGTTCCAGCGCCAGGAACCCGGGCTGGTCCACACCGTTGGCGGGCTCCTCGGACCCGGCCTCGCGGCCCTCGCAGTTCCCCACTTCGCGCACGTCAGTCCCTTGCCTCGTTTTCCCGGGGCGGAAACTCTCCGCCATCGGCGGCCATCGCCGCAGCTCGGCAAGTATTTCGCAGGCTCGGGCCATCGGCAGCCGCGAGCACCCGCCGGCGGCCCCGCCGGCTCGCCCCGGCGGCCCCCTGTGGATCTCCCGGTACGCCCCGACGCCGGGCGCCCCCGCCTGCGGCGGCCCGTACGACGAGGGCCCGTACGACGAGGGCCCGTACCCTCTTCCGGGGGCCGGGCCCTCGCCTCCTTCCGGCCGCGTCCGTCACGCCGCGACCGGAACCTCCGGCACCGCGCCGTCCGTGGCCGGCGCCAGCGCCAGCTCCAGGACCTGGCGGACGTCCGTGACGGCGTGCACGTCGAGGGTGTCCAGCACCTCGGCGGGGACGTCGTCCAGGTCGGGCTCGTTGCGCTTGGGGATGATCACCGTGGTGACGCCCGCCCGGTGCGCCGCGAGCAGCTTCTGCTTCACCCCGCCGACCGGCAGCACCCGCCCGGTCAGCGAGACCTCGCCGGTCATCGCCACGTCGGTGCGGACCAGCCGGCCCGAGAGCAGCGAGGCGAGGGCGGTGGTCATGGTGATGCCCGCGCTCGGACCGTCCTTGGGCACCGCGCCCGCCGGGAAGTGGATGTGCGCGCCCCGGTCCTTCAGGTCGGCCACCGGCAGCTCCAGTTCGGCGCCGTGGCTGCGCAGGAAGCTCAGCGCGATCTGCGCCGACTCCTTCATCACGTCGCCGAGCTGACCGGTGAGCGTCAGCCCCGCGGCCCCGGTCTCCGGGTCGGCGAGGGACGCCTCCACGAAGAGCACGTCGCCGCCGGCGCCGGTGACGGCGAGGCCGGTGGCCACGCCCGGCACGGAGGTGCGCCGCTCGGCCGGGTCCTGGGCGGACTCGGGCACGTGGTGCGGCCGGCCGATCAGAGCGCGCAGCTCGCCCTCGGCGACGGTGAACGGCAGCTCCCGCTCGCCCAGTTCGTGCTGGGCCGCCACCTTGCGCAGCAGCCGTGCGATGGACCGCTCCAGGTTGCGCACGCCGGCCTCGCGCGTGTACTCGCCCGCCAGCCTGCGCAGCGCCTCCTCCTCGATGCGCACCTCGTCGGCCGCCAGCCCGGCCCGCTCCAGTTGGCGCGGGAGCAGGTGGTCGCGGGCGATGACGACCTTCTCGTCCTCGGTGTAGCCGTCCAGGCGGACCAGCTCCATCCGGTCGAGCAGGGCCTCCGGGATCGCTTCGAGGACGTTGGCGGTGGCCAGGAAGACCACGTCGGAGAGGTCCAGCTCGACCTCCAGGTAGTGGTCCCGGAACGTGTGGTTCTGGGCCGGGTCGAGGACTTCGAGCAGGGCCGCGGCCGGGTCGCCGCGGAAGTCGGAGCCGACCTTGTCGATCTCGTCGAGCAGGACGACCGGGTTCATCGAGCCGGCCTCCTTGACCGCCCGGACGATCCGGCCGGGCAGGGCGCCGACGTAGGTGCGCCGGTGGCCGCGGATCTCCGCCTCGTCGCGGACGCCGCCGAGGGCGACCCGTACGAAGGAACGGCCCATGGCGTGGGCCACGGACTCGCCGAGGCTGGTCTTGCCGACGCCGGGCGGTCCGACCAGGGCGAGGACGGCGCCCCCGCGCCGCCCGCCGACGACGCCGAGGCCCCGGTCGCCGCGCCGCTTGCGCACGGCCAGGTACTCGGTGATCCGCTCCTTGACGTCGTCCAGCCCGAAGTGCTCGGCGTCGAGGACCGCGCGGGCGCCGCGGATGTCGTAGGCGTCCTCGGTCCGCTCGTTCCACGGCATCTCCAGGACGGTGTCGAGCCAGGTCCTGATCCAGGAGCCCTCCGGGGACTGGTCGGAGGAGCGCTCCAGCTTGTCGACCTCCTTGAGCGCGGCCTCGCGGACCGTCTCGGGCAGGTCGGCGGCCTCGACGCGGGTGCGGTAGTCGTCGGACTCCTCGCCGCCCGGGTCGCCGTCGAGTTCGCGCAGTTCCTTGCGGACCGCTTCGAGCTGGCGGCGAAGCAGGAACTCGCGCTGCTGCTTGTCGACGCCCTCCTGGACGTCCTTGGCGATGGTCTCGGCGACGTCCTGTTCGGCGAGGTGGTCGCGCAGGTGCCGGGTGGCGAGCCGCAGCCGGGCCACCGGGTCGGCGGTCTCCAGCAGTTCGATCTTCTGCCCGGTGGTGAGGAAGGGCGAGTAGCCGGAGTTGTCGGCGAGCGCGGAGACGTCGTCGATGGCCTGCACGCGGTCCACCACCTGCCAGGCGCCGCGCTTGCGCAGCCAGGCGGTGGCGAGCGCCTTGTACTCGGTGACGAGTTCGGCGGCGTGTCCGGGCAGGGGGTCGGGCAGTTCCTCCTCCACCCGGGTGGACTCGACCCACAGGGCGGCGCCGGGGCCGGTGGTGCCGGCGCCGATGCGCACCCGGTGCCGGCCGCGGACCAGGGCGCCCGGGTCTCCGTCGGCGAGGCGGCCCACCTGCTCGACCGTGCCGAGGACGCCGGTGTGGGCGTAGGTCCCGTCGACCCTCGGCACCAGCAGGACGCGGGGCTTCCCGGGCTCGGACCGGGCGGCGGCCTGGGCGGCCTCCACCGCGGCGCGCACCTCGGCGTCGCTCAGGTCCAGGGGGACGACCATCCCGGGCAGCACGACGTCGTCGTCGACCGGCAGCACGGGCAGGGTGAGCGGTGTGAAGGCAGTGGACTCAGCAGCCATGATCTCCCCTTCGGCAGTCAAGTTGAGTTATGCCGACTCAATGCACGAGAGGCGGTGATTGTTCCCGGGCCCGGAGGGTGTTCGCCGGCAGCGATCACGGGCCGCCCGGACCCCACGGGAACCCGTTACGGGGCCTTTGGTCCGAGTTCCTCCCGATCCCCCCAAGTGGAGGTGCCTCTATCAGTCGCTCCACCCGACCGGCAAATCCGTATGACCATTCCGTATGACTATGAGGAGCACCGGTGGAGGGGCGTCCATTCCCTGCCAGGATGGAGCGATGCCCTTCACCTCCGACTCCTACGAGCCTCCCGAAGTACTGGACCGCCGTGAGGGCCCGCACGGCGAGGTCGTCCTGCGCCGCCACGGGGCACTGCTCCAGATCATCGCCAACGGCTGCTTCCTGATGGACACCTCCGACGGACGCTCGGAGCGGCGGCTCGTCGACGCGGCGGCCGAGGCGCTCGGCGCGAGGAGCGCGCCGCATCTGCTCATCGGCGGGCTCGGTGTCGGATTCTCGCTCGCACACGCCGCCGCCGACCCCCGCTGGGGCCGCATCGCGGTGGTCGAGCGCGAGCGGGCCATCGTCGACTGGCACCACGGCGGACCCCTCTCCGCCGTCTCCGAGGCCGCCCTCGCCGACCCGCGCGCGGAGATCGTCGAGGCCGATCTGGTGGACCACCTGCGTGAGACGTGCGCCACGTACGACGCGCTCTGCCTCGATATCGACAACGGCCCCGACTGGACCGTCACGGAGGGCAACGACGGGCTGTACACGCCGGCCGGACTGGCCGACTGCGCCCGGGTGTTGAGGCCGGGCGGGGTGCTCGCCGTATGGTCGGCGCGACCCTCCCCGGATTTCGAAGAAACCTTGCGTAATGCCGGGTTCCGGCAGGTGCGTACCGAAGAGATCCCCGTTGCCCGGGGCGTTCCGGACGTCGTCCACCTCGCCGTCGGGCCTGGATAGAAAAGCCGCGGTGACTCCCCGTACGCTGCTTCCCTGGCGCGGCTTCGACCGCGTCGGACGCAGTCATGGGATCACCCCACGGATTCCGGAAAGCACACCTCAGGGGCGGGCGATGGAGCAGACACACACCTCCCACAACGGCACGGCGACGGCTCAGGGCGCTCAGCGCCGGGTGCTCGTGGTCGAGGACGACCAGACGATCGTGGACGCCATCGCGACCCGTCTGCGCGCCGAGGGTTTCCTGGTGCAAACGGCGGGTGACGGTCCGTCCGCCGTCGACACGGCCGAGGCGTGGCAGCCCGACCTGCTGATCCTCGACATCATGCTGCCCGGTTTCGACGGCCTGGAGGTGTGCCGTCGGGTGCAGGCCCAGCGCCCGGTGCCGGTGCTGATGCTCACGGCCCGTGACGACGAGACGGACATGCTGGTCGGGCTCGGCGTCGGCGCCGACGACTACATGACCAAGCCCTTCTCCATGCGCGAGCTGGCGGCCCGGGTCCACGTCCTGCTGCGCCGCGTGGAGCGGGCGGCGCTGGCCGCGACGACGCCGCGCAGCGGCATCCTGCGCCTGGGCGAGCTGGAGATCGACCACGCCCAGCGCCGGGTGCGGGTGCGCGGCGAGGACGTCCACCTGACGCCGACCGAGTTCGACCTGCTGGTGTGCCTGGCCAACACCCCGCGTGCCGTGCTCTCCCGGGAGCAGTTGCTGGCCGAGGTGTGGGACTGGGCGGACGCCTCGGGCACCCGCACCGTGGACAGCCACATCAAGGCGCTGCGCCGCAAGATCGGCGCCGAGCGCATCCGTACCGTGCACGGCGTGGGCTACGCCCTGGAGACGCCGGCGCCATGAGCCGGGGGCGGGAGGCCGCACGGAGGAGCCCCGGGGAACCCTGGGGCGGCGTACGCCCGTTCTCGATCAAGACCAAGCTGGGCGCTCTGGTCGTCACGTCGGTGCTGATCACCACCGGTCTCTCGGTGATCGCCGTGCACACCAAGACGGAGCTGCGCTTCATCACGGTCTTCTCGATGATCGCCACGCTGCTGATCACGCAGTTCGTGGCGCACTCGCTGACCGCGCCGCTGGACGAGATGAACGCGGTGGCCCGGTCCATCTCGCACGGCGACTACACCCGCCGGGTGCACGAGAACCGCCGTGACGAACTGGGCGACCTCGCCGTCACCATCAACCGGATGGCGGACGACCTGGAGGCCGAGGACCTCCAGCGCAAGGAGCTGGTGGCGAACGTCTCGCACGAACTGCGCACGCCCATCGCGGGCCTGCGCGCGGTGCTGGAGAACATCGTCGACGGGGTCACGGAGGCCGATCCGGAGACCATGCGGACGGCGCTGCGCCAGACGGAGCGGCTCGGCCGGCTGGTGGAGACGCTGCTCGACCTCTCCCGGCTGGACAACGGCGTCGTCCCGCTGCGCAAGCGGCGCTTCGAGGTGTGGCCCTATCTGTCGGGCGTGCTGAAGGAGGCCAACATGGTGGCCTCGGCGCGCGCCGCCATCGCCTCCGGTTCCGGCAGCCACACCCGCACCGACGTGCACCTGGCCCTGGACGTCTTCCCCTCCGACCTGACGGCGCACGCGGACCCCGAGCGCATCCACCAGGTGGTGGCCAACCTCATCGACAACGCCGTGAAGCACAGCCCGCCGCACGGCCGGGTGACCGTCCGGGCCCGGCGCGGGGCCCAGCCCGAGTCGCTCGAACTGGAGGTCATGGACGAGGGTCCGGGCATCCCGCGCTCGGAGTGGCGCCGGGTCTTCGAGCGGTTCAACCGGGGGTCGGTATCCCGGCCGCACGGTCCGGGCAGCGACGGCGGCACCGGGCTGGGCCTGGCGATCGCGCGCTGGGCGGTGGATCTGCACGGCGGCCGGATCGGTGTGGCCGAATCCGAACGGGGCTGCCGGATTCTCATCACTCTTCCGGGAGTCTCGTCCTCAACAGGTTGACGTAGGGTTCGCAGCGGAACATCAAGATCCACGAACATTCGCGCTGGCGGACACGTGTGATCAGGTCCAGGCCCGCGCCGTCGGGGCGCCGGGCCGCGCTTTCGCCTTCCCCCGCGCAAGGGAACCACGCTTGTTTCCCGCCATTTCCCGCACCGAAACGCGGTCTGAGGTGTGACTTACGCGACGATGAACGGCCTGGCCTGACCTTCGGGGCCGGGGAGGCGTAGCCTTGATTTCCGCTGTCCACCATCTTGTGAAGCGGAAGAGGGCGGTTCTCGCCGTGTCGCCACAGTCCCCCAGTAACTCGAGCATCTCCACCGAAACCGACCAAGCGGGGAAGAACCCCGCGGCGGCTTTCGGTGCCAACGAGTGGCTCGTCGACGAGATCTATCAGCAGTACCTCCAGGACCCGAACTCCGTGGATCGTGCCTGGTGGGACTTCTTCGCCGACTACAAGCCGGGGGCGGCAGCCGCCCAGGCCGCGTCGGGCGTCGCCACCGCCGGCGCCGACGGCGCACGGCAGGCCGCGCCGGCCACCCCGGCGCAGGCTCCCGCCCCGGCCGCCGCGGCACCCGCGGCCCCGCCGCGGCCCGCCCCCGTGAAGCCGGCGCAGCCCGCCCCCGCGGCACCCGCCGCTCCGGCGGCACCGCCCGCCGCGCCCGCCGCGAAGCCGGCCCCCAAGCCCGCCGCCAAGGCGCCGGCGAAGGCCGAGCCCGCCACGGCGCCCGAGGGCCCCGAGTTCGTGACGCTGCGCGGTCCGTCCGCCGCGGTCGTGAAGAACATGAACGCCTCGCTGGAGCTGCCCACGGCCACGTCCGTGCGCGCGGTCCCGGTGAAGCTGCTCTTCGACAACCGCATCGTCATCAACAACCACCTCAAGCGCGCCCGGGGCGGGAAGATCTCCTTCACGCACCTGATCGGCTACGCGATGGTGCAGGCCATCAAGGCCATGCCGGCGATGAACCACTCCTTCGGCGAGAAGGACGGCAAGCCGACGCTGGTCAAGCCGGCGCACGTCAACCTCGGCCTCGCCATCGACCTCGTCAAGCCCAACGGCGACCGCCAGCTCGTCGTCGCGGCCATCAAGAAGGCCGAGACGCTGAACTTCTTCGAGTTCTGGCAGGCCTACGAGGACATCGTCCGCCGCGCCCGCGACGGCAAGCTGACGATGGACGACTTCACCGGCGTCACGGTCTCCCTGACCAACCCCGGCGGCCTCGGCACCGTCCACTCCGTGCCGCGCCTGATGCCCGGCCAGTCCGTCATCATGGGCGTCGGCTCCATGGACTACCCGGCGGAGTTCCAGGGCACCAGCCAGGACACCCTGAACAAGCTCGGCATCTCGAAGGTCATGACCCTGACGTCGACCTACGACCACCGGGTCATCCAGGGCGCCGCCTCCGGCGAGTTCCTGCGCCAGGTCGCCAACCTCCTGCTCGGCGAGAACGGCTTCTACGACGAGATCTTCGAGGCGCTGCGCATCCCCTACGAGCCGGTCCGCTGGCTCAAGGACATCGACGCCAGCCACGACGACGACGTCACCAAGGCCGCCCGCGTCTTCGAGCTGATCCACTCCTACCGGGTCCGCGGCCACGTCATGGCCGACACCGACCCGCTGGAGTACCAGCAGCGCAAGCACCCCGACCTGGACATCACCGAACACGGCCTCACCCTGTGGGACCTGGAGCGCGAGTTCGCCGTCGGCGGTTTCGCCGGCAAGGTGATGATGAAGCTGCGCGACATCCTCGGCGTGCTGCGCGACTCGTACTGCCGCACCACCGGCATCGAGTTCATGCACATCCAGGACCCGAAGCAGCGCAAGTGGATCCAGGACCGCGTGGAGCGCTCGCACTCCAGCCTGGAGCGCGAGGAGCAGCTCCGCATCCTGCGCCGCCTCAACGCGGCCGAGGCGTTCGAGACCTTCCTCCAGACCAAGTACGTCGGCCAGAAGCGTTTCTCCCTGGAGGGCGGCGAGTCCGTCATCCCGCTGCTGGACGCCGTGCTGGACTCGGCCGCCGAGTCCCGGCTGGACGAGGTCGTCATCGGCATGGCCCACCGCGGCCGGCTCAACGTGCTGGCCAACGTGGTCGGCAAGTCGTACGCGCAGATCTTCCGCGAGTTCGAGGGCAACCTCGACCCGAAGTCGATGCACGGCTCCGGCGACGTCAAGTACCACCTGGGCGCCGAGGGCACCTTCACCGGCCTGGACGGCGACCAGATCAGCGTCTCGCTGGTGGCCAACCCCTCGCACCTGGAGGCGGTGGACCCGGTCCTGGAGGGCGTCGCGCGCGCCAAGCAGGACATCATCAACAAGGGCGGCACGGACTTCACCGTCCTGCCGGTGGCGATCCACGGCGACGCGGCCTTCGCGGGCCAGGGCGTGGTGGCCGAGACCCTGAACATGTCCCAGCTCCGCGGCTACCGCACCGGCGGCACCGTCCACATCGTCATCAACAACCAGGTCGGCTTCACCGCCGCGCCCGAGTCCTCGCGCTCCTCCATGTACGCGACGGACGTGGCCCGGATGATCGAGGCCCCGATCTTCCACGTGAACGGCGACGACCCGGAGGCCGTCGTGCGCGTCGCGCGGCTCGCCTTCGAGTTCCGCCAGGCGTTCAACAAGGACGTGGTGATCGACCTCATCTGCTACCGCCGCCGCGGTCACAACGAGTCGGACAACCCGGCCTTCACCCAGCCGCTGATGTACGACCTGATCGACAAGAAGCGCTCGGTGCGCAAGCTGTACACCGAGTCCCTCATCGGTCGCGGCGACATCACCCTGGAGGAGGCCGAGCAGGCGCTCCAGGACTACCAGGGGCAACTGGAGAAGGTCTTCACCGAGGTCCGCGAGGCCACCTCGCAGCCCTCCTCGGTGGAGTCCACCGACCCGCAGGCCGAGTTCCCGGTCGCCGTGACCACCGCGGTCAGCAGCGAGGTCGTCAAGCGGATCGCCGAGTCGCAGGTCAACGTCCCCGACCACATCACCGTCCACCCGCGGCTGCTCCCGCAGCTCCAGCGCCGGGCGGCGATGGTCGAGGACGGCACCATCGACTGGGGCATGGGCGAGACCCTCGCCATCGGCTCCCTGCTGCTGGAGGGCGTGCCGGTCCGCCTGGCCGGCCAGGACTCCCAGCGCGGCACCTTCGGCCAGCGGCACGCGGTCATCATCGACCGCAACACCGGCCAGGACCACACGCCGCTGCTGTACCTGTCCGAGGACCAGGCCCGCCTGAACGTCTACAACTCGCTGCTCTCCGAGTACGCGGCGATGGGCTTCGAGTACGGCTACTCGCTGGCCCGCCCGGACGCGCTCGTCATGTGGGAGGCCCAGTTCGGCGACTTCGTCAACGGCGCGCAGACCGTCGTGGACGAGTTCGTCTCCTCGGCCGAGCAGAAGTGGAACCAGACCAGCGGCGTCGTGCTGCTGCTGCCGCACGGCTACGAGGGCCAGGGCCCGGACCACTCGTCCGCCCGCCCGGAGCGCTTCCTCCAGCTCTGCGCGCAGAACAACATGACGGTCGCCATGCCGACCCTGCCGTCGAACTACTTCCACCTCCTGCGCTGGCAGGTGCACAACCCGCACCACAAGCCGCTGGTGGTCTTCACCCCGAAGTCGATGCTGCGCCTGAAGGCGGCGGCCTCGAAGGCGGAGGAGTTCACGACGGGTCAGTTCCGCCCGGTCATCGGCGACGAGTCGGTGGACCCGGCCGCGGTCCGCAAGGTCGTCTTCACCGCCGGCAAGGTCTACTACGACCTCGACGCCGAGCGGAAGAAGCGCGGCGTGACGGACACGGCGATCATCCGCATCGAGCGCCTGTACCCGCTGCCGGGTGCCGAGCTCCAGGCGGAGATCGCCAAGTACCCGAACGCCGAGAAGTACCTGTGGGCCCAGGAGGAGCCGGCGAACCAGGGTGCCTGGCCGTTCATCGCGCTCAACCTGATCGACCACCTGGACCTGGCGGTCGGCGCCGACGTCCCGCACGGCGAGCGCCTGCGTCGCATCTCGCGTCCGCACGGCTCGTCCCCGGCCGTCGGTTCCGCCAAGCGGCACCAGGCCGAGCAGGAGCAGCTCGTGCGCGAGGTGTTCGAGGCGTGAGCCGCTGAGCCCAGTGCCCGCCGGGGCCCCGTTCCGAGCCACCCGCCCGGAACGGGGCCCCGGCCGTTTCCGGGCGGGCGGCCCCACGGACGCGGGCCGCGCCGGCGTACGGCACCCGCGCCCGCGGTGGCTACAGGGTCGGGAGACCGCCGTCCGCGGAGGGGGTGCCGGGCGCCGTCGGGCCGGTGCCGGGGTCGGTCCGCGGTGACGGGGGCGGGGCGGTACGGCGCAGGCGCTCGGTGGTCTCGGCCACCACGTCGGCGAGCGCGGCGAGGCAGGTGTCGATGTGGTCGCGGGTGAAGCGGGCGGAGGGGACGGCGACGGTGAGCGCGGCGACGGGCTGGCCGAGCATGTCGCCGACGGCCATCCCGACGCCGCTCACCCCCTGTTCCGTCTCCTCGTCGTTGCGGCCGTAGCCCTGCTGCCGTACCCGGACCAACTGCCGTTTCAGGGTGGCCAGGTCGTTCACCCTGGCGGTGGGCCACGGGGGCAGCCCCGTCTGGTAGAGGCGGTCGAGGGCGGCGTTGCTCATCGCGGCGAGGAGGGCCTTGCCGCCGGCCGAGCAGTGGGCGGGCATCTTCTCGCCGGTCCGGACGCCGACCCGCAGCGGGTGCTCGCTCTCGATCCCGTCGACGAAGCGGATGCTGCGCCGTTCGAGCACCATGAGCTGGACGGTCTCGCTCGTCCGCTCGTGCAGGGTCTCCAGGGACGAGTGCGCCAGGGCCCGTACGGAGCCGACCGTCAGGGGCCGCGCCGACGCGGGGACGAGGGCGGGTCCGAGGCGGTAGCGGCGGTCGCGCCCCTGGACCGCGTAGCCCCGGTACACCAGGGACGAGAGCAGGCGGTAGGCGGTGGACACGACGACGCCCAGCCGCTGGGCGGCGTCGGTGGCGCTCAGCTCGGTGCCGTCGTGGAGGATGGTCAGCAACCGCAGCGCGCGGTCGACCGACTCGATCGGCGGCAGGGCGGGCGGTTCGCTCATCGGGTCCTCCCGAGGCCGAGGAGCCGTACGGCGTTCCCCTTGAGGATCTTGTGCCGGACCGGCTCGGGGATCTCCAGCTTCCCGAAGTCGGAGAGCCACCGGCCGGGCATGAGCACCGGCAGGTCGGAGCCGAAGAGCACCTTGTCCTGGAGCAGCGTCCTCGCCTGCCGGACCAGTTGGGGCGGGAAGTACTTCGGCGACCAGCCCGACAGGTCGAGGTGGACGTTGGCCTTGTGGGTGGCCATCGAGAGGGACGAGTCGACCCAGGGGACCGACGGGTGCGCGAGCACGATGTCCAGGCGCGGGAAGTCGGCGGCGACGTCGTCGACCAGCATCGGGTCGGAGTACCGGAGCTTGATGCCCCGCCCCCCGGGCAGTCCGGCGCCGATGCCGGTCTGCCCGGTGTGGAAGAGGGCGATGACGCCGAGTTCCTCCAGCGCCTCCCACAGGGGGTAGTGGGCCCGGTCGGACGGGTCGAACGCCTGGAGACTGGGGTGGAACTTGAACCCCCGTACGCCGTACGCCTCGACGAGGTTCCGGGCCCGTTTCACCGCCTCCCGCCCGTGGTGGGGGTCGACGGAGCCGAAGGGGATGAGCACGTCGGCGTGGTCGGCGCAGCGCTCGGCGATCTCCTCGCTGGACAGGGCGGGCCGGCCGAGGAACGTGGTGGCGTCGACGGTGAAGACGACGGCGGCCATGCGGAGTTCGCGGTAGACGGCCGCGATCCGCTCCAGGGTGGGGGTGCGTTCCTGGTCGCCGCGGAAGTACTGGGCGGAGGCGTCCAGCAGTTCCTGGTCGAGGGCGAAGTGGCCGTGGCCGTCGGTCTCGATGTGGGCGTGCATGTCGAGCGCCGTGATGGCGTCGACGTCGACGCGCGGTTCGTACCGGGTCACCGTCCCGCTCCCCTCGTGGCGAAGAAGGCCAGCGCGCCGGCGTCGTCGACGGCGTCGGGATCGAGCACCGCCTCGGCGGGTCTGCCGCTCAGGATGCGCTTGATGGGCAGCTCCAGCTTCTTGCCGGTGCGGGTGTGCGGGATGGCGGGGGCCGCCACGATCTCGTCGGGCGTGTGCCGCGGCGAGAGCTGGGTGCGGATGGCGCCGCGGACGCGTCCGAGGAGCGCGTCGTCGAGGACGGCCCCGGGGACGAGGGTGACGAAGAGGAGCAGTCGGCCCGGACCGCCGTCGGGTCCTTCCAGGTGGACGACGAGGCTGTCGGCGATCTCGGGCATCGCCTCCACGACCCGGTAGTACTCGGCGGTGCCGAGGCGCACTCCCCCGCGGTTCAGGGTCGCGTCGGAGCGGCCGGTGATGACGCAGCTCCCGGTCTCGCTGAAGCGGACCCAGTCGCCGTGGCGCCACACGCCGGGGTAGACGTCGAAGTACGCGGCACGGTAGCCGCTGCCGTCGGCGTCGCCCCAGAGGCCGACCGGCATGGACGGCATCGGCGCGGTGATGACCAGTTCGCCCAGCTCGCCCACGACGGGCTTGCCGTCCTCGTCGAAGGCGTACGCCTCCACCCCGAGGCTGCGGCCCGACATCTCGCCGAGCCAGACCGGCTGGAGCGGGCTGCCCTGCACGATCCCGGAGCAGACGTCGGTGCCGCCGCTGCCGACGTTGAGCAGGACGCGGTCGCCGAACTGCTCGTGCACGTACCGGTACCCCTCCGGCGGCAGCGGGCTGCCGACGACGCCGAGCTGGTGGAGCGTGCCGAGGTCGAACTCCTCGGCCGGCCGCCGTCCCTCCCGGCGGCACCGCATGAGCAGGCCGGCGCTGACGCCCATCACGGTCGGCCGCGTCCGTTCGGCCAGCCGCCACTGCGTGGCCACGTCGGGGTGGGCGATGTCGCCGTCGATCATCACGATGCTCGCGCGCACCAGCAGGGTCGAGACGAGCGCGTTCCACATCATCCACGCGGTCGTCGTGAACCAGAGCAGCCGGTCGCCGGTGCCGAGGTCCCAGTGCAGGGCGTGGTTCTTCAGGTGCTCCAGCAGCAGGCCGCCGTGGCCGTGCACGATGGGCTTGGGCCGGCCGGTCGTCCCGGAGGTGAACAGCACCGAGACGGGGTGGTCGAAGGGGACCGCCTCGAAGGCCATCGGCTCCGCCGGGTCGAGGGGCCGGTCGAGCAGTTCCTCCCAGGTCACCGCCTCCTCGATCGCCTGGTCCAGGTAGGGCACGTGCACGAGGTGCTCGACCGAGGGCAGCCCGGCACGGATCGCCCGTACCTCGGCGACCCGGTCGACGCGCTTGTCGCCGTACACGTAGCCGTCGACGACGAGGAGCACCTTCGGCTCGATCTGCCCGAACCGGTCCAGCACCCCGGTGGCGCCGAACTCGGGGGCGCAACTGGCCCAGACCGCGCCGAGGCTGACGGTGGCCAGGTAGGCGATCATCGTCTCCGGGATGTTGGGCAGGTACGCCGCGACCCGGTCGCCCCGCCCGACGCCGAGCGCCTTCAGGCCGGCCTGGGCCCGCCGTACCCGCTCGCGCACCTGGCCGAAGGTCAGCTCCACGTCGGCGCGGGTCTGGGAGACGGCGACGACGGCCGTCTCGTCGTCGAGGTCGTGGTGGCGCAGCATGTGCTCGGCCAGGTTGAGGGTGGCGCCCTCGAACCAGGTGGCCCCCGGCATCTCCCGGGAGGAGAGCACCCGTTCGTACGGGGTGGACGAGGTGACCTCGAAGTACTCCCAGATGCTGCCCCAGAACGCCTCCAGGTCGGTCACCGACCACTCCCACAGGGCGTCGTAGGTCGGGAAGACGAGCCCTCGCTCCCGTTCCAGCCAGTCGAGATAGCGGCCGATCCGGGAGTGCTCGCGGATGTCGGCGGACGGCTCGGTGAGCAGGCGGGGCGGGTCCGGGCGGGTGATGGTGGCATCCTCAGCCGTGGTCATGGCCCGCCTCCCCGTGCGTGTGTCCCGGCGCGGTCTCGGGGCCGGCGGCGTCGGTGGCGGCGGCGGCGGCCGAACGGATGCCGCCGGTGATCCAGGACATCAGTCCCGCTCCCTGCTCGAACTTCGGGGCGCGGTGTCTGCCGCTCCACACCGTCTCGGGACGGCATTGCAGGAGCAGCAGGTTCTCTCCGTCGGGGAGGTCCTCGTCGACGGCGAACTCGATGTCCTGCGGGGCGTGGTGCCGCTTCTCGACGGTCTTGGCCAGCGCCGCGAGGGCGAGGGCCTCCTCGTCGCTCAGGCAGAACTCCCGCAGGCGCGGCTCCTCCACCGGGACCGCGCCGGTGCCGTCGCGGTATTCGACGCGCTTGGCGCCGAGCACCTTCTCCCGCAGGCTGAGGCCGACCTTGCCGACGATGAAGCGGTCGGGGGTGACCTCGCCGCCGACGACGGCCAGGCCGAGGCCCCAACTGGACTCCAGCACGATGCGGGAGCGGTCGCCGGTGATCGGGTCGAGGGTGAACATGACGCCGGCGGCGCGGGCACGGACCACCTTCTGGACGACCACGGCCATCTCCACGCCGGCCAGGTCGATGCCGCGTTCGAGGGCGTAGCGCAGCACGCGGCCCGCGAACACGCTGGTGTAGCAGCGGTGGACGTGGATCAGGACGTCGTCGACGCCGGTGATGTCGACCCAGGTCTCGAACTCGCCGGCGAAGCTGTCGGCGGCGGAGTCCTCGGCGGTGGCGCTGGACCGTACGGCGACCGCGAGGTCGGGCACGCCGAGGTGGCCGCAGAGGGCGCGGTAGGCCGCCGAGATCTCGTCCACGAGGTGCTCGGGCAGCGGCTGCGCGGCGAGCAGCTCCGCCAGTTCGGCGGAGACCCGCTCCACCGAGCCGGCGTCGCCGAGGTCGACCCGGGCGAGCAGCCCGGCGAGTCTCTTACGCAGGTCCCCGGCGGCGAGGAACTCCCGGTAGGCGCCGGCGGAGACCGTGAACCCCGGCGGGACCGGCAGCCCCGCCTGGGTCATCTCCGCCAGGCCCTTGCCCTTGCCGCCGACCTCGCGGGCGTCGAGGCAGCCCGGGTCGGAGAAGGGCAGGGTGAAGGTGGTGCGGGTCATCACGGGCGCGCTCACCGGGGGTCCTCCAGTACGGTCACGGTGCCGGTGTCGCCGTCGACGCGGACGCGCTGGCCGGTCTTGAGGTTGGCGGTGGCGAAGCCCGTGCCGACCACGGCCGGGACGCCGTACTCGCGGCACACGATGGCGGCGTGGCTCATCATGCCGCCGATGTCGGTGACGACCCCGGAGACCGACGAGAAGGCGGCGGCCCAGGACGGGGCGGTGATCGGGGCGACCAGGATCTCGCCGGGCCGGAGCAGCGCGAGGTCCTTCTCGGTGCGCAGCACCCGGACGGGGCCCTCGGCGACGCCGGGGCCGCCGGGGATGCCGGTGAGCGTCGAGGCGGTGCCGTCCGAGGCACCCAGCCACTCCTTGATCCGGTCGGTGGTCACGCCGTAGTTCATGACCGCGAAGGGGTCGGTGACCTCCTCCGGCGGGATGCCGTAGGCGGGCGGGGCGGTCCGGGCCTGGAGGGCGGCGACGATCGGGCGGCGCCGGGCGATGACGTCGGCCCACTTCTTCCTGCCGCGGATCTCCACCCCGATCGCCCAGGACTGCACGATGTCGGCGAGGACCTGGTCGAGTTCGAAGCGGTTGAGGTAGAAGACGTCGTCGCGCGCGTCGGCGAAACCGGCGGAGACGAGGAAGTCGCCCAGTTCCCACGCCTTCTGCCAGAAGACGGTGTGGGTCCAGTGCTCCACGTAGATGTTGTGCTCCTCGATGAAGGGGAACACCTTGCGGGCCAGGCCGAGCAGTTCGTCGAACTGGGTCCGCTCCGCGGGGCTGAGCAGATCGCGGTACTCGGCGACGATCTCGTCGCGTTCACGGGCGAGCCGCTCGACGGGGCGGGTGATGTCCTCGCCGGCCTGGATGCGGACGGCGTACCGGGCGATGCCCTGGAGCGGGATGGCGGGGTTGGAGTTCCAGGTGTCCTGGTCGTGGGTGAAGCCGTACTCCGCGAAGTAGTCGAACCACGGGTCCCGGGCGGCCTCGTACGCCTGGAGCCACTCCGGTCCGTTCTCGTGCCCGGCGAGGGCGGCGAACGTCTCGTCGGCCGTGCCGGGGCCGGCCAGGAGGCCGACGAGTCCGAGGTCGACGGCGAGCCGGGCCAGCCCTCGCAGTTCGTCGTCGGGCCGGAAGGCGAGGACGTCGATGCCGGCGACCAGGCGGGCGACCTCCTGCTCGGTGATCTGCGGGAATGCCTGTCTGCAGAACTGGAAGAAGACGATGTAGCCGCCGTAGCCGAGGTTGAGGAACTCGAAGTGGTACTGCCAGACGAGGAAGAACTCGTCGATGAGCCGGTGGTAGTTGGTGATGATGTCCCACGAGGTCGAGCGGCCCCGGGCCTCGGTGACGACCTCGGGCGGGTCCAGTTCGCCCAGCGGCGGGAAGCTGATCGTCTTCATGCGGGCGACCGCCTCGGTCACCTTGGTCTTCCACCGGGCATACAGCTCGTCCCAGTTGGCGTAGTAGTGGCCGGCCCGCTCCTGGAAGAGCGCCGCGCGCCGCTCGATCTCGGCGGGGTCGGTGACCGGGATGCCGGCGATGTAGACGTAGCCGTTCTGGACGCGGACGTCGAGGCCGAGCGAGGTGGGCAGCACGAAGATGCGGGTGCTGTTCTGGCCGGCGCCGAGGTAGACCGCCTCGGCGCCGATGCTGTCGAACGGGTGGACGCCGCGCGACCAGTGCATCGTGTCGGCGAACCAGAGCCGGGAGTCCTCCCAGTCACGGGTCTCCTCGCGGGGGAGCAGGTAGTAGGGGTACATCGACTCCCAGCCCTCGGCGCCCTCCGGTGCCGGGGTCTCGTGGAAGAAGGGGAAGCGCGAAACCTCTCCGCTCATGACACGACTCCTTGCTGTGACTCGTGGTGGGAAAGCCCGAGGTGGCGGTGGAGTTCCCCGACGTCGTCGAAGACGAGGTCGGGCCGTTCGTCTCCGGTCATGCCGGCGAGACCGGCGGGGGTGACGGCGCCGCTGAGCACCATCACCGACAGTGCTCCCATGTGGCGGGCGAGGCCGGTCTCGGCCGGCGAGTCGCCGACGACCGCGACCTGCTCGGGCGGCAGCCCCAGTCGCCGCAGCAGTGACCCGGCCAGGACCGCGGACGGCTTGCCGCCCACCGTCGGGCGGCTCCCGGTGGCCCAGGTGATGCTCGCCGCGATCGCTCCGGAGACGGCCAGCGACCGGCCGAGCCCGCCGTGGAACCAAGGGGTCTCGACGGTGGTGTAGAACGCCGCGCCCGCGTCGACCGCGAGGGCGGCGGCGCTGAGGCCGGCGGCGGTGTACGAGGGGGCCGCGCCGACCACGACCACGTCGGCGGGCACGGGGTCGTCGGCCGAGGCCGCCGTGATGCCGAGGTCGCGCAGGGGCACGGTGATCCCCTCGTCGCCGACGGCGAGGACGCGGGCGCCCGGGTGGTGGGCGTGGATGTGCTCGACGGTCGCGCTGCCGGCGGTGACGAACGCGTCGGTCTCGACCGGCAGTCCGATCGCGCGCAGGTGGTCGGCGTAGGTGCCGGGGGCCTTCTCCGAGGCGTTGGTGCACACGATCACGCGGTGTCCGGCGGCCTTGACCGCCCTCAGCAGCTCCGCCGCCCCGGGGATCGCGGTGCCGCCGCGCCCGCCGGCCCGGGTGGTGCGGACCAGGCAGCCGTCGACGTCCAGGACCCAGCCGCGTATCGGCTCCAGTGAGGTCACGAGGCCGCCTCCGATGCTCTTTCGAGGGTGAACTTCGTGGTGCCGCTGCTGACCGCGAGGCTCAGGCCGGGGCGCTCGCCCGCGGTCCGCAGCAGCCCCTTGAGGACGGCGACCGGCGAGTCCCGCCGCGCGGCGACCATCGCGTCGACCTGCTCGCCGGGCATGACCGCCCGCAGCAGCAGCTCCTCCTCGCCGAGGCCCTGGCCGAAGCGGCGCCGCAGGTCGGCGACGGTCACCTCCTCCCGGCCGTCGGAGGCGGGGAGCCGGCCCCGCCGGGTCGACAGGGCCTTGTCCAGGAGGTTCTGGTCGACCTCGCCCGGCAGCGGTCCGAAGTCGCCGCGCAGCAGATCGACGACCTCGTCGCCGATCTGCCGGTACCGCTCGCCCGTGATCACGTTCAGGGTCGCCTGGGTGACGATGTACTGGGCGAACGGGGTCATCACGATCGGCCAGCCCAGGTCGCGGCGGACGCCGACCGACTCCTCGATGACGGCGTCGAACAGCTCCGGGCGGCCCAGTTCGCGCAGTTGGCGGGCGAGCGTCGACTGGACGCCGCCGGGGATGGTGTGGCGGTAGTACGCCTCGTCGTACTCCAGCGGCACGCCGGCCGGCAGGCGCTTGGTCCTCGCCTGCCGCCCGAGGTACGCCGAGGCCCGCCGCATCGCCTCGACGTCGACGTCGACCCGGTGCCCGCGGGCCCGCAGGTTGGCGGCCAACTGGGGGCCGGCCGGGTGGGAGGTGCCGTTGGCCAGCGGCGGCAGGGCGCAGTGCAGGGTGGTCATGCCCAGGTCGGCGGCGGTCAGGAGGGTCAGCGGCGCGAGTCCCGTGGTGGCGTGGCTGTGGATCTCGTCCAGGCGCAGCCTGCCCAGGGCCGACCGCAGGCGGGGCAGGAGCGACCGCAGCCGCTCGGGGGTGAGCAGGCCGGCGGGGTCCTTCAGGTAGACGCTGTCGATCGCGGCGCACGCGTCGAGTTCGGCGATCTTGGCGGCGTAGTAGTCGTCGGTGTGGACCGGGCTGGTCGTGTAGCAGATCCCGGCGACCACGTCGGTGAACCCGACGCGCTTGGCCATCTCGGCCATCCGCTTGGCGCCCTCCATGTCGTGCATGGGGTCGACCACCCACAGCCGGCTGACGCCGTTGCGGACCAGGAGGGTGAAGGCGAGTTCGAAGAGGGCCTCGGGGGTGCGGTAGAAGGTGATGAATCGTTTCCCCGTGGTCAGGAACGCCAGGGGCGTGCGGGGCATCAGCCGCTTGGCGGCCCGCAGCGTCTCCCAGGGGTCCTCCCGGTGGAAGCGCACGGAGGTGGCGAGCAGTGTGCTGCTGGCCACCTCGATCGCCCGGTAGCCGACCCGGTCGAGGTCGGGGGCCATGGCCTCGACCATGCGCCGGGTGATGCCGACCGCCCCCCACAGGCTCTGGTTGCCGTCGCGGATGGTGACGTCGACGAGGCTCACGTCGCTCATGCGGTCTCCCTGGTGAGGATCGTGTCGGCGAGCCAGTGCGTGGTGACCGAGTCGTCGGCGAAGTCGGGGTGGGCGACGATCCGGGCGAGCAGGTCGCGGGAGGTGACGAGGCCGTCGATCCCGAAGCCGGCCAGCGCCTGTTCCATGCGCGTCCGGGCCGCGTCGCGGTCGGGGCCCCAGGCGATCAGCTTCGCCATCAGGGCGTCGTAGTAGGGCGGGAAGTCGTAGCCCTGGTAGATGTGGGAGTCCAGGCGGATGCCGCCGCCCACCGGCGGACGCCAGCGCGTGACCGGGCCGGGGCTGGGCAGCAGTCCGCGGGCGGGGTCCTGGGCGGTGATACGGCATTCGATGGCGTGGCCGGTGACCGTGACGTCCTCCTGGGCGAACGAGAGCGGTTCGCCGAGGGCGACGAGGATCTGCTCACGGACGAGGTCGATGCCGGTCACCTGCTCCGTGACCGGGTGCTCGACCTGAAGGCGGGGGTTGACCTCCAGGAAGGCGACCTCGCGGCGTGCCACGTCGTACAGGAACTCCACGGTGCCCAGGCCGACGTACTCCAGTTCGCGGGCGATGGCGAGGGCGCTGGTGGTGAGCACGTCGCGGGTGGGCTGGTCGAGGACGGCGCACGGCGACTCCTCGACGACCTTCTGGTACCGGTACTGCACCGAGCACTCCCGCTCGCCCAGGTGGACCTGCCGGCCGTGCCGGTCGCCGAGGACCTGGACCTCGATGTGCTTGGCGTCGGCGACGTAGCGCTCCAGGAAGACGGTGCCGTCGCCGAAGGCGGTCTCGGCCTCGGACGAGGCCAGCGACCACGCCTCCGCCAGGCCCTCGGGCGTGGTGACCAGCTTCATCCCGCGTCCGCCGCCGCCGTGGGCCGCCTTGACCAGGACCGGGAAGCCGACCTCGGCGCCGAGCCGCTCGACCTCCTCCAGACAGGAGGCGGTGCCGCCCGGCGAGACCGGGACGCCGAGGCGGGTCGCCATGGCGCGGGCGCTCAGCTTGTCGCCCAGCGCCTCCAGCGCCTCGGGGGAGGGACCGATGAAGACGATGCCGTCGCCGGCGCAGGCGCGGGCGAGGTCGGCGCGCTCGGAGAGGAAGCCGTAGCCGGGGTGGAGCGCCGTGCACCCGGTGGCGATCGCCGCGTGGACCACGCTGTCGACCGAGAGGTAGCTGTCCCGGGACTGCGGGCCGCCGAGGACGACGGTCCGGGTCGCGCGCCGGGCGCCCAGCGTCGCCGTGTCGGCCCGCGAGACGCCGAGCACCGTCTCGAAGCCGAGCCGGTCGCACGCCTCGATGACGCGTACGGCGATCTCGCCGCGGTTGGCGATGAAGATCCGGTGGGTCACGGCAGCCGCCGGACGACGAAGAGCGGCTGGTCGAACTCGACCAGCTCGGCGTCGGGGACGAGAATCCGGGAGACCTCACCGGCCACGCCCGCGGTCACGGAGTTCATCAGCTTCATCACCTCGACGATGCACAGCGCCGAGTCCGCTTCCACCCTGTCGCCGACCTCGACGAAGGGCGGCTCCCCCGGCTTCGGGGAGCGGTAGAGGGTGCCGAGCAGCGGGGCGCGCACGACGACCTCGTCGGCGGCGAGCCGGCTCTCGTCGAAGGCCGCCGGGCCCGGGGTGGGGGCGGTGGGGGTGAGGGTGCGGGGTGCGGGGGGTGCGGGGGGTGCCGCTTGCGCGGGGGTGGGCGGTGCGGGTGGCGCCGCCGGCGCCTGGGCGGCCGACGGGGCGGCCGTGGCCTCCGGCGGCGCGGGTGTCGCGTGGGCGGCGGGGTCGATCGGCAGGCCACCCCGGCTGACCGCGATCCGCAGGTCCCCCTTCTCGAAGCGGAACTGGGTGAACTCGGTGTTGTCGAGCAGCTCGATGATCGCCGCAAGCTCCTCGAGGTCAATGTCCACGAATCGCGCGCCTTTCGTGCTCCACGTCACACGCTGCGTGTGATGTGCAGACCATCGTGGAGACACATTGCGGGGAGCGCAATGCATTGGTCCAACTTTCCGCCTGACGCAAACTGGCCTGGTCATGACAGGCGGAGGCCCGCGCGGAGCCGGGCGCCGGATAGCCTGGGGCCGTTCGTGAACACCCCACCTACCCCCCTGCGGAGCACCCCGTGTACTTCACCGACCGCGGCATCGAGGAGCTGGAAAAGCGGCGCGGCGAGGAGGAGGTCACCTTCGAGTGGCTCGCCGAGCAGTTGCGCACCTTCGTCGACCTCAACCCGGACTTCGAGGTCCCGGTGGAGCGCCTGGCGACCTGGCTCGCCCGGCTCGACGACGAGGACGACGAGTAACGGCGGTCGGCGGCGCGGCACTTGCGCCGGGGCCAGGCTCCCGGACCGGTGAGCGTGAGGCGGGCGGTCAGGACCGCGGGGGCCGCCGGGGTACGAGACCGTAGGCCAGGCCGAGTGCGCCGTGGGCGGTGAGCAGAAGGCCGGCGGCGATCCAGCCGCCACCGCGCCGCCGTACGCCCCAGGCCGTGAGCGGCAGCCCCGCCACCACCTGGGCGAGGGCCAGCGCGCGGGCCCCCGGGCCGCCCACCCAGGGCATCCACGGGGCGATCGGCCCGACGTCGGCGACCGCGTAGGGACGGGCCGCCCCGGTCCGCCGGGCCCCGGCGAGGGCCTTGGCCGCCGCCCGGAGCCGGTCCGCGGGCTCCCCGGGGGCCAGCGCGGCGGGCAGCGCGATCCCCGCGCGGCCGAGGACGGCCAGCAGCCCGCGCAGCCGGGCCGGGGCGTCGGCCTCCGGGTCCGGCGCGGTCAGCCGGTCCAGCGCCTGTACGTCCAGGACCGGATCGAGGCCCAGGCGGGCGGCGAAGGTGCGCATCGCCTCGTCCTCCCCGGCCGGGATGCCGTTGGCGAGCCACACGTAACCGACCGGCCGGCGGAAGCCGGAGGCGAGCACGAACCCGGCACGGTCGGCGTCCCACCACAGGGCGAGCACCGGCCAGGGGGCGCCGACCCCGAGCGCGACGGCCCAGCCGGTGAGGACCCGGTCGACGGGTTCGCCGCCGATCCGCCAGGGGCCGCCCTCCGGTACGAGGACACTCCACCCGGGGCCGGCCGCGGCCAGCGGCATCGGCTCGCCGAGCAGCGGGGCGACGGCGGCGACCGCCTCCGGCTCCGCCCGGCACAGCAGCAGCGCGCCCGCGTCGTCGTCGGCGGCGGCGTCGGCGGCGTTGGCGGCGTTGGGCGGCTTCGCCGCGGCGCGGTCGGCCGGGGAGGCGGACGAGTGGCCGGACGTGTGACCGGTGGGGCGACTGGAGCGGCCGGTGGGGCGGCTGGAGCGGCCGGTGGAGCGGCCGGGGCGGGGCTCTTCCGTCGACATGCTCACAAGCTAGGCCAATCCCGTACACCCGGCCGAGCGTTGATCACCAGAACGGGTGTCTTGACTTCCCGGGACCGCGATATATCGTGAGAAGGGATGGACGCGATATGCCGCGTTCAAGGAGGAGGTCTGCGTCATGCCCGAGTGGTCCGTCACGGAGCCCGGAAAGCTCGCCTTCGACGCACCCGTGAGCACGCTCCGGGTCCGCGTCGTCGGCGGGACGGTGAACGTCGTGGGCACGGACGAGGGTCCCGCACGCCTGGAGGTCACCGAGCTGGAGGGTCCGCCACTCGTCGTGACCCACCGGGACGGCACCCTCAGCGTGGCCTACGAGGACCTGACCTGGAAGGACCTCCTGAGCCGGCTCGACCCCAGGGGGCGGCGGCGCAGCGCCGTGGTCTCCCTCGCCGTGCCCTGCGGCACCCGCGTGGAGGTGGGGGTGGTCGGCGCGGCGGCCACGGTCTCCGGCATCGAGGGGCCCGCCGAGGTCCGGGGCGTCAGCGGGGACACGACGCTGGTGGGCCTCTCCGGCCCGGTCCGCGCCGACACCGTCTCGGGGAACGTGGAGGCCCAGGCACTTACCGGCGACCTCCGCTTCCACTCCGTCTCCGGCGACCTGACCGTGGTCGAGGCCGGCTCCTCCGTCCGCGCGGAGTCGGTCAGCGGCTCCATGATCGCCGACCTCGATCCGGGCTGCGGGGCCACCGACATCGGACTGACCAGCGTCTCCGGCGAGATCGCCATCCGGCTGCCGCAGCCCGCCGACGCCCACGTCGAAGCGAACACGGCGAGCGGATCGGTCTCCAACGCCTTCGAGGACCTCCGCGTGGCCGGCCAGTGGGGCGCCAAGCGGATCACCGGGCGGCTCGGCACGGGCAGCGGCCGGCTGAAGGCCACGACGGTCTCCGGTTCGATCGCCCTGCTGCGCCGCCCGCCCGCCGACGACGGCCCCGACGGCGTCCCGGCCGACGACCGCGTCGGCACCCCGGCCGGCGGCACGGCCGACGGCCCGACCGACAAGAAGGTGCTCTGACATGCCGCCCGTCTTCGCCCACGGCCGCCTCCGCCTCTACCTGCTCAAGCTGCTGGACGAGGCCCCCCGCCACGGCTACGAAGTGATCCGGCTCCTGGAGGAACGCTTCCAGGGCCTGTACGCGCCCTCGGCCGGCACGGTCTACCCGCGCCTGGCCAAGCTGGAGGCCGAGGGCCTGGTCACCCACACCACCGAGGGCGGCCGAAAGGTGTACTCGATCACCGACGCCGGCCGCGCCGAACTGGCCGACCGCAGCGGTGAGCTGGCCGATCTGGAGCTGGAGATCCGGGAGTCGGTCGCCGAGCTGGCCGCCGAGATCCGGGCCGACGTCCGCGGCGCGGCGGGCGATCTGCGCCGGGAGATGCGCGCCGCGGCCGGCGAGGCCCGCCGGGGTCCCGGAGCCGACGCCGGTGCGGACACCGCCGAGAAGGAGGCGTGGCGGACGGCGAAGGAGGAGATGCGGCGCGTCAAGCAGGAGTGGAAGGAGCAGGCCCGCCGCGCCAAGGACGAGAGCCGCCGCGCCCGCGAGGAGGCCCAGCGTGCCCGGCGCCAGGCCAAGGAGGCCCAGGAGCGGGCCACCGCGCAGGCGCAGGAGGAGGTGCGGCGCATCGCCCAGCACGTCCAGGAACAGGTGCAGGACCACTTCTCGCGGGGCGACTGGCCCACCGGACTGCGCGAGGGGCTGAGCGAACTGGCCAAGGAGGTCGGCGAGTTCGGCAAGGACTTCGGGAAGGAGGTCGGCAGGGAGTGGGGCTTCGGCCGCCCCTCCGCGGACCCGGCCGCTCCCCGGCCCGAGTACACCCACTCCCCCACGGAGTTCCCCGCGGAGTACGTCCCGGCCTGGTCGCACGAGGACACGGCCGAGTCCACCAACGACCCGGCGCGCGACCTGGACCGGCTGCTGGACCGCTTCCGCGACGACATCCGCGACGCGGCCCGCGACCACGGCGTCACGCCCGAGCAGCTCCGCGAGGCCCGGGGCCATCTGTCGACGGCGGCGGCCCACCTCGGAGCACTCCTGCGCACACCGAAGAGCTGACGAACGGGAAGCACCCGGCGACACCCCCAGAGGTGCCGCCGGGTGCCGGGGCGTCGGGTGCCACCGAGCCCCCACTTCCGCGGACTCCTCGCCCGCCGCCCCGTCAGGCGCAAGCCTGCCCGCCGCCGCCCTCGCCGAGGACGCGGGTCAGCGACGCGTGGGTCACCCCGTGGTCGGCCAGCACCTCGGCCGGTACGCCGGGGCGGGCGGTCAGGGCGAGGAGGATGTGTTCGTCGCCGAGGTTCCGTTCGCGCCGGGCGAGGGCGATGCGCAGGGTCTCCTCCAGCACCTCCTTGGCGTCCCGTCCGAAGCCGGGCCGCCCGCCCCGCCGCCCGTCCTTGCGCTCACCGGACATCGCGCCGACGCCGTGGGCCTCCTCGACCCGGGCGACGATCCCCGGCACGTCGATACCGAGGGCGGCGAGGGCGTCGGTATCGGCCCGCGACAGTCCGGCCCGCCGCCGCGCCGCCTCCAGGTCCCGCCGTACCGACTCCCGGTCGCCGTCGGCGACCAGTGCGGTGAGCGCGAAGGAGGCCCGGCTGCCCTTCCGGTCGAGCAGGGCGAGCAGCAGGTGCGTGGCGTCGACCGACGACGCCCCGGCCGTACCGGCGTGCTCGACCGCGTCCCGCACCACGGCGCGGGCGTCCTTGGTGAACCTCTCGAACATCACTGCCTCCCGTACTTCTTGTGCACGGCCTGCCTGCTCACGCCGAGTTCCGTGGCGATCTCCTGCCACGACCAGCCCTGGGCGCGGGCGCCACGTACCTGTACCGCCTCAAGCTGCTCCAGCAGCCTGCGCAGCGCGGCGACGGCCCGCAGCCCCACCCGGGGGTCACGGTCACCCGCCCGCGCGGCGAGATCCGTTGCTTCGGTCATGGTGTCAACATAGGTTGACATGAGCCGGGTGTCAACCTGGATTGACGCATCCCGGTCTCCAGCCCCAACGCGAACGGCGGGCCCGGAACACCGGACCCGCCGTGATCAGCGAAGGAGAGCAGAAGGAGAGGAAAAAGGAGAGAAAAGTGAGAGGAAATGAGAGAAAAGGGGAGAAGGAGAGGAAGGGAAAGAAGCGCGGGGCCGGGCGGGACAGGGCTCAGGAGGCGCGGAGGACGATCTTCCCGAACAGTTCCCCGGACTCCATCCGCGCGAAGCCCTCGCGGGCCCGGTCCATCGGCAGTACCTCGTCGACGACGGGACGGACCCCGGTGGCCGCGCAGAAGGAGAGCAGGTCCTCCAGCTCGTCCTTGGTGCCCATCGTGGAGCCGACAACACGCAGTTCGAGGAAGAAGATCCGGGTCAGCTCGGCGTGGGAGGGCCGGTCGCCGCTGGTGGCCCCGGAGATGACCAGCGTGCCGCCGGGCCGCAGCGACTTCACCGAGTGGGACCAGGTGGCGGCGCCCACGGTCTCGATGACGGCGTCGACCCGCTGCGGCAGCCGCGCGCCCGGTTCGAGGGCCTCCACCGCGCCCAGCTCCAGAGCCCGCCGCCGCTTCGCCTCGTCCCGGCTGGTGGCGAAGACGCGCAGCCCCGCCGCCCGGCCCAGCACGATGGCGGCCGTGGCGACCCCGCCCCCGGCGCCCTGCACGAGCACGGAGTCTCCGGGCCGCACCCCGGCGTTGGTGAAGAGCATCCGGTACGCCGTCAGCCAGGCCGTGGGCAGGCAGGCGGCCTCCTCGAAGGACAGCTCCTTCGGCTTGGGCAGGATGTTCCAGGTCGGCACGGCCACCCGCTCGGCGAAGGTGCCCTGGTACCGCTCGGTCAGGATGGACCGGGGCTCCCGGGGGCCGACCCCGTGACCGGTCTGGCCGATCACCGAGTGCAGGACGACCTCGTTGCCGTCCGCGTCGACACCGGCCGCGTCGCAGCCGAGGATCATCGGCAGCCGCTCCTCGGGGAGGCCGACCCCGCGCAGGGACCACAGGTCGTGGTGGTTGAGGGAGGCGGCCCGGACGTCGACGACACTCCAGCCGGGCGGCGCGTCGGGGGCGGGTCGTTCCCCGGTCTCCAGGCCGTCGAGCGGCCGGTCACGGTCGGTTCTGGCGGCGTAGACAGCGAACATGGACCTGACGATAGGGTCCCGGCCCGCCGTCCGACACCACGCGTCCCTGTGACACACACCCTCTTGCCAGGACCCCACCCCGGCCACCCGAACCCGGCCGGCACGCCGGCACCCACACCCGGGCCACCCGAACCCGGCCGGCACGCCGACACCCGCACCCGCACCCGGGCCCCCACCACCCGGCACACCGCCCCCGGCCCACACGACACCAGCCACACGACGACGGCCCCGTCCTCCACGGACGGGGCCGTCGGCCGGCCAGGGGCGGGGCCGTCAGCGGCGGGCGACGCCCTCCGCACGGGCGGCGGCGGCCACCGCGGCCGTGACGGCCGGGGCGACGCGCTCGTCGAACGGGGACGGGATGACGTAGTCCGCGGCGAGGTCGTCGCCGACCACACCGGCCAGCGCCTCCGCGGCGGCGAGCTTCATGCCCTCGGTGATCCGGGAGGCCCGCACCTGGAGCGCGCCCGCGAAGATCCCCGGGAACGCCAGCACGTTGTTGATCTGGTTGGGGAAGTCGGAGCGGCCCGTGGCGACGACCGCCGCGTACTTCCGGGCGATCTCGGGGTGCACCTCGGGGTTCGGGTTGGCCATGGCGAACACGAACGCGCCCTCGGCCATCGAGGCCACCGCCGGCTCGGGCACCGTACCGCCGGAGACGCCGATGAAGACGTCGGCACCGTCGAGCGCCGCCTCCAGGGAGCCGGACAGCCCCGCCTTGTTGGTGAACGAGGCGAGTTCCCGCTTGACCTCGGTGAGGTCGTCCCGGTCCGCCGAGACGACGCCCTTGCGGTCGGTGACCGCGACGTCGCCGATGCCGGCGCCCACCAGCATCCGGGCGATGGCCACGCCGGCCGCGCCCGCGCCGGAGATCACCGCGCGCAGCTCGCCCAGCGAGCGCCCGCTCAGCCGCGCCGCGTTGCGCAGCGCCGCCAGGGTCACGATCGCCGTGCCGTGCTGGTCGTCGTGGAAGACCGGGATGTCCAGCCGCTCCTGGAGCTTGCGCTCGACCTCGAAGCAGCGCGGCGCGGAGATGTCCTCCAGGTTGACGCCGCCGAACGAGGGAGCGAGCCGGACCACGGTGTCGACGATCTCGTCGGCGTCCGTGCAGGCGAGCGCGATCGGCACCGCGTCGACCCCGCCGAACTGCTTGAAGAGGATGGCCTTGCCCTCCATCACCGGGAGGGAGGCTTCGGGGCCGATGTCGCCGAGGCCGAGCACGGCCGTGCCGTCGGTGACGACGGCCACCACGGACGACTTCCACGTGTAGTCGTGGACGAGGTCCGGCTGCTCGGCGATCGCGCTGCACACCTTCGCGACGCCGGGCGTGTACGCCAGCGACAGGTCGTCCCGGTCGCGGACCGGCACGGTGGCCTGGACGGCCATCTTGCCACCGCGGTGCAGGGCGAACGCGGGCTCGAAGGCGTCAAGGGGCTCCGCCCCCGCCTTCTGCTCCGTCGGCACGTCGCTGTCGCTGGGAGGATTGACGATCTCCGCTGCCACTTGTTGTTACCCCTTAAATGTTCATGGTTTGAGGGTTGTCCGCTCCGGGTGAGGAGCGAGCGGGCACCGCGCGGGACCTTGGCCGTTGATGCACACGGTTCCCGGCGCGACGGGTGCGCCGCACACGCACCCTGAGCCCCTGATGAGGGGTGTAATGAACCTTCTTACCCGACGGACGGCCCCCGAGACGAGTCCGTTCAGCGCAAGCTCACATGCCGGACCCCGGTTTCCGCACACCGGTGACATGGCTCATAACGTCACTACCGGGCAACCTCGCACATCCTCTTGACAGATCTCGAAAACGAACGTTGCAACGACGTTCGTACGCGCGAAGCATGCTCGTTTACCGGAGTTCGCCGGAGATCTTCCGGCCGGAACGCGGCGTTCCCGGAAGCGTTGGGTCGTGATGTACCGACCTGATCCGGTTCGGGGGGTGACCCGTTATCCGATTTTGACATGGCGGGCCCCCTGAACGGCGGAGTCCGAATGGCAAGATGCCGTCATCACACGAGGTGACGGCACTCGAAGGCGTGTACTCACCTCGGCTCCACGGCGTCGGCGGGTCACCCGGCCGGCGCCGCGTCCCATCGGCTACTCCCTCATCCGCCGGAGGAACCACCATGACCGCACGCATCACCCGTCGTCCCACCCCGGCGCAGTCCCGGCTAGCCGCGGTCGGCGCGATCGCGGTCGCCGGCGCCCTGCTGCTCACCGGCTGCGGAGACCAGACCGAAAAGGGCGGCTCCGACGGCGCCGCCAAGTCGGACGCGGCGGCCCCGCTGGCCGACAAGCTGCCCCAGGCCATCCGCGACAAGGGCGTCATCAAGGTCGGCTCCGACATCGCGTACGCCCCCGTCGAATTCAAGGACGACTCCGGCAAGACGGTCGGTATCGACCCGGATCTCGCCGAAGCCCTGGGCAAGCAGCTCGGCGTGAAGTTCGAGTTCCAGAACGGCACGTTCGACACCCTCATCGGCGGCCTGGCCTCCAAGCGGTACGACATCGCCATGTCGGCGATGACCGACACCAAGGACCGCCAGGAGGGCATCGACGCCGACACCGGCAAGAAGGTCGGCGCGGGCGTCGACTTCGTCGACTACTTCACCGCGGGCGTCTCGCTCTACACCAACAAGGGCGACGACCAGGGGATCAAGACCTGGGACGACCTCTGTGGCAAGACCATGGCGGTCCAGCGCAACACCTTCTCCCACGACCTCGCCCGGGAACAGGCGAAGAAGTGCGTGAAGGACGGCAAGAAGACCCTCAAGGTCGAGGACTTCGGGACCAACCCCGAGGCCGAGACCCGGATGCGGTCCAAGGGCGCGAACGTCGTCTCCGCCGACTTCCCGATCGCCGCGTACTCGGTGAAGAAGTCCGGCGGCGGCGCGTACTTCGAGATCGTCGGCGACCAGGTCGAGGCGGGTCCTTACGGCATCGCGGTCGCCAAGAACAACACGCAGCTCCGCGACGCGCTGCAAGCGGCCGTCCAGGCCGTCATCGACAGCGGCGAGTACCAGAAGATCATCGAGAAGTGGGGCGTCGAGGAGGGCGCCATCACCGAGGCGAAGATCAACGGCGGCTCCTGACCCGGCACCGTTCGACTCCGTCCGAAAGGCTTCTCCGTGACTGTCGACATCGACAAGACGACAGGCCCCGACGTGACGCCGCCCGCCGGACCGGAGGCCATCAAGGCCGTTCCGGTCCGGCACCCGTGGCGCTACGTCTCCGCCGCCGTCGCGCTCTTCCTCCTGGGCTCGGTCGTCTACGCCTTCGCCCAAGGTGACATCAACTGGGCCGCGATCCCCGAGTACTTCTTCGACGACCGCATCCTGGAGGGCGTCTGGAAGACCCTGCTGCTCACGGTGATGTCGATGCTCATCGGCATCATCGGCGGCATCCTGCTCGCCGTGATGCGCCTGTCGAAGAACCCGGTGACCTCGTCCATCGCCTGGTTCTACATCTGGTTCTTCCGCGGCACCCCGGTCCTGGTCCAGCTCTTCGTCTGGTTCAACCTGGGCCTGGTCTTCGAGTACATCAACCTGGGGCCGATCTACAAGGACTACTGGTCCTCCTTCATGACGCCGCTGCTGACGGCGCTGCTCGGCCTGGGCCTCAACGAGGCCGCGTACATGGCGGAGATCTGCCGGGCCGGCCTGCTCTCGGTCGACGAGGGCCAGACCGAGGCGTCGCACGCGCTCGGCATGAGCCAGGCGAAGACGCTCCGCCGGATCGTCATCCCGCAGGCCATGCGGGTGATCGTGCCGCCCACCGGCAACGAGGTCATCAACATGCTGAAGACGACCTCGCTCGTCTCGGCGGTGCAGTTCTACGACCTCTTCAAGCACTCGCAGGACATCGGCCAGAACGCCGGCTCGACGGTCGAGATGTACTTCCTGGCCGCCACCTGGTACCTGATCATGACCTCGCTGCTCAGCGTCGGCCAGTACTACATCGAGCGGTACTACGCGCGCGGCTCCAGCCGTTCCCTGCCGCCGACGCCGTGGCAGCGGTTCTCGGCCGCGGTCCTGCCCGCCCGCCGTCCGAAGGGAGTGGCGGCATGACCCAGTCCTCCCCCGCCATGGTCAAGGCCGAGGGCGTCCACAAGTCCTTCGGCGCGGTGCAGGTCCTCAAGGGCATCGACCTGGAGGTCAGGTCCGGCGAGGTCTTCTGCCTCATCGGCCCCTCCGGCTCCGGCAAGTCGACGTTCCTGCGCTGTATCAACCACCTGGAGAAGATCAACGCCGGGCGGCTGTACGTCGACGGCGAGCTGGTCGGCTACCGGCAGAGGGGCGACCGGCTCCACGAGCTGAAGGACACCGAGGTCGCGCTCAAGCGGCGGGACATCGGCATGGTCTTCCAGCGCTTCAACCTGTTCCCCCACAAGACCGCGGTGGAGAACGTGATGGAGGCGCCGGTCCAGGTCAGGGGCGTGCCGCGGCAGGCGGCGTGGCAGCGCGCGATGCAGCTCCTGGAGCGGGTGGGGCTGGCCGACAAGGCGGGGAACTACCCCTCGCAGCTCTCCGGCGGCCAGCAGCAGCGGGTGGCGATCGCCCGCGCGCTGGCGATGGACCCGAAGCTGATGCTGTTCGACGAGCCCACCTCGGCGCTCGACCCGGAGCTGGTCGGCGACGTCCTCGACGTCATGCGCGACCTCGCCCGCAGCGGCATGACGATGGTCGTCGTCACCCATGAGATGGGTTTCGCCCGCGAGGTGGGCGACAGCCTGGTCTTCATGGACGGCGGCGTGGTCGTCGAGGCGGGCGACCCGCGCGAGGTGCTGACCGACCCGAAGGAGGAGCGGACCAAGGCGTTCCTGTCCAAGGTGCTCTGACGCCCGCGCGAGCGGCCGGCAACGGAGGGGCGGTACGGAACGGTCCGTACCGCCCCTTCTCGCGCGTACCGGGCTACTTCACCGCCAGCACCAGCGTGTCGGAGGGCGAGCACCAGACGGGACGGGCCTCGCCGAAGCCCTTCTCGCGCAGCACGCGCGCGTGCCACTCCGCCGGGGGCGTCTCGCCGTCGGCGTGTTCGCCGTAGATCTCGAAGCGCCGGGCGGTGGGTCCGGCGAGCACCGGGTCCTCGGCGGCCAGCCGCCACCAGTCGGCCCAGTCGAGGGCGCCGCCCCGGCGGGCCTCCTCCATCCGGGCGTGGCGCTGGGCGCGCTCGGCGGCGTTGATCCGGGGCGTCGACTCGTCGATCGTGCGGTCGGCGTTCATGAAGACGCCGCCGTCGCGGACGAGTGCGGCGAGGTGGCCGTAGAGAGCGGCGAGGGGTTCGGCGTGGAGCCAGTGCAGGGCGGTGGCGGTGAGGACGGCGTCGTACGTGTCGTGCGGCAGCCGCCGCGTCCAGTCGGGGTCCTTGAGGTCGGCGGTGACCAGGGTGACCCGCTCGTCGTCGGCGAAGGTGCCCTCGGCGATGGCGAGGAGCGCGGGGTCGAGGTCCACGCCGGTGCTGGTGGCGCCGGGGAGGCGGGCGAGGAGGCGGGCGGTGATGGTGCCGGTGCCGCAGGCGAGGTCGAGCACGCGCGGGGCGGGGCCGACCAGGGCCTCGACCATGTCGAGCATGATCCGGAAACGTTCCTCGCGGTCCGGCATGTACCACTCCTGCTGCCGGTCCCAGCTCTCCTGCCAGGCGTTCCAGTCGGTACCGGCGGTGGTGGTGTCCGCGTCCGTCATCGGGGGCTCCCTCGCATCGCATACGTAATACCCTGTAAGCACGATCAGCCATTACCCGACCGCAGGCACGACCCTAGAGCCCCGTCGTAAGGACTACAAGTGGAACTGGCCTATTACTCGGATTACGCCGTACGCCTCGTCAACACCGAGGAGCCGGCCCGGGGGCAGGACTCGCTGACGTCGGTGGACGCCGTCCGCGGACTCTTCGGCGCCAACCAGTCCGCGGGACGCCGCGCCACCGAGGCGGACGTCACCCGCTTCCGGTCGGTCCGGGGACGGCTGCGCGCGGTCTTCGAGGCGGCGGACGGCGGCGACGAGACTCTCGCCGTGGACCTGCTGAACTCGCTGCTGCTGGAGTTCCCGGTGAGCCCGCAGATCTCCGGCCACGACTACCGGGACGACGACGGCCGCCCCCTGTGGCATATGCACCTCGCGGACCACCCCTCCAACGCGACCGCCGGCTTCGCCGCGATCGCCGCGATGGGCCTCGCCTTCCACCTCACCGAGTACGGCGTCGACCGCCTCGGCCTGTGCGAGGCGCCGCCCTGCCGCAACGCCTACCTGGACACCTCCACCAACCGCTCCCGGCGCTACTGCTCCGACCGCTGCGCCACCCGCGCCAACGTGGCCGCCTACCGGGCCCGCAAACGCCTGGAGGCGGACCGGTCGGCCGCCACCGGCCGCAGCGCGGAGAGCGCCCAGCCGACCGTGGCCAGCGCCGAGCGCTGATCCGCCCGCCGGCGCCGGTAGCGCAGCCGCACCCGGCCGAGGACCAGTTCCCCGGGGACGACCCCGTAGTCGGTGCTGTCGCCGCCGGCGAAGGGGTTGTCCCCGAGCACCCACCAGCCGGTCCCGCGCCGCTCGACGGCGCGTTTGACGACCAGCAGGTCCTGCTGGAAGGGGTGGCGCAGCACGACCACGTCACCCGCACGGACCCTCGCTCCCCAGTGCACCACGAGCAGATCGCCGTGGTGCAGCGTGGGCACCATCGACGGCCCGCTCACCTCGGCGGGCCCGAACGGCAGCGGCCCCGACACCCGCTCGGCCTCCTGCGACGGCTCCGGCATCACCCGGCACCTCCCCTGTTCTGTCCTCCACCAGTGTCAGTTTCACCCCGGACTTTTGTCCTAAGCCCACGGGGGCACCCGCCTCATCGGGCCTCCCAGGGAGTAATGTCCCCCCTGAGAAGACGATCACGAGGAAGGATTGCTTCATGCTTTCCCGCCTGTTTGCCCCCAAGGTCACGGTCAGCGCCCACTGCGACCTGCCCTGCGGCGTGTACGACCCGGCCCAGGCCCGCATCGAGGCGGAGTCGGTGAAGGCCGTCCAGGAGAAGATGGCCGGCAACGACGACCCGCACTTCCAGATGCGCGCCACGGACATCAAGGAGCAGCGCGCCGAGCTGGCCAAGCACCACGTCTCGGTGCTGTGGAGCGACTACTTCAAGCCCCCGCACTTCGAGAAGTACCCGGAGCTGCACCAGTTGGTCAACGACACCCTGAAGGCCCTCTCGGCCGCCAAGGGCTCGACCGACCCGGCCACCGGCCAGAAGGCACTGGACTACATCGCCCAGATCGACAAGATCTTCTGGGAGACCAAGAAGGCCTGATCTTGCCCCAGGCCCTTTGACCGGCGGTCCACCCGACCCCCCGGCCTCCCACCCGCACCCGGCCCCCCAGCCCGCCAACCACGGCACCCTGGGGGGCCGGGTGCGGTCTTCTTCGCGTCTGCGCACCCGGCCCCTATGGTGCCGTTCGTGGTCAGGGAGATTTTGTGCGTGTTGGGGTGGCTGCTTGTTGCAGTTGTCGGGTGATGGTCTGTTCGCCTTGGCCGTTCGCTGTTTTTTCGAGGCTTTGGTCGTCGGGGAGGGAGAAGCGCTCGCCGCGGGCGACGTCGTCTTCGCTCAGGGTGCGTCCGCACCACTCTCCTCGGCCGACGGTGGCGTCGTCGAAGGGGACGGCGGCGCCCTCCCCGAGTACCACCCACTGGTCGTCGGACCAGCGGAGGGCGAGGAGGTAGGTGTGGCCGGGCTCCAGACGGGGAGCCGCCGCGGTCGTTCTCTTGGTGCGCTTGCCGCCGTCCCGGTAGACGTTCCAGCCGGCGGCCACCATGTCGAAGCCCTCGCCCAGGGAGTGCCGGGGGCGCTGCGAGGACCACAGGACCTTGTCCGTGTGGAAGGTGACCTTGCGGTCGGTCTGGTACTGGATCGCGCCCTTGGTGAAGTCGCGGCGGTTGGTGTCCTGTTCGGCTGTGGGCCGGGCCACGACGACGTGGTCGGCGCCGGTGACCCAGTCCTCCGCCGTCTGGGAGGCGTAGCCGTCGCTGGGGATTCCGCAGCCGACCACGGTGTCCAGACCGTCGTGGCCGACCAGGACCGCGGCGGCGACGCCCACCAGGGCCAGGCCCGCGACGACGGGGCTCGGCAGGCGTTCGGCAACCATCGTTCGCATGTCTACCGGGCCTCCTGAGCCGGGCGGAGGGCGGAGGCGTAGCGGCGGAAGAGGACGCTCCCGGTCCGGCTGGGGGCGGTCGACTCCGCCGGGCCGGTACGCGGACGGGTTCGAACGTTCAACAGAGGACACCGCTCTCGGGACAGGGACAAGGACAGGGGCAAGGACAGGCCGGGAGGCACCGCGCGGTACCTCCCGGCCTCGATGACGTGACACGGACGGAGATGGTCAGTCGGCCGTGGTGACGTCCAGGGAGACGCTGTTCACGACGTACCGGTTCTCACCGTCTCCGCACGCGTCCCACTCGTCCCTCGGTGGCTGGTCCGGACCGTGGAGCCGCCCTTCCCGGTGTCACGCGTCCATGCCGTGGCCGAGTTCTTCGGCGGCTGTGTGCCAGAAGGAGTTCTCCTCGGCCACGGCGCGGGGGCGTCGAGGGCCGCGAAGCGTGCCGGCAGGGCGTCGGTGAGGGCGTCGGCGGCCTCTTCGTCCTCGTCCGGGCCCCCGGGGGGGGCGGCCTCCTCGGCGGCCTTCCCGTAGGCGTGGGTGAAGGCGGTGAACGCCTCGACACCGGGGCGTCCTGCCAGGTGCCCGGGTAGGGGCGGCGGGCGCGGCCGGCGAGGTGGGTGGCGATTTCGGTGTCGTTCATGGCGTGAATCCAGCCGGCGCCTACGACACTCGCGCCCACCGCCTCATCGGCGGCAGACGAGGAGCCCGGCGCGGCTGGTGATCTCGTACGAGCCGTGCCGCGCGATGTGGTCGGCCGCCAGGGCGCGGGCCCGGTCGACGGCCGCGTCGAAGGGGACCTCGTGCCGGTCCGCCCAGGCCCGGTAGGAGGCGAGGTGGGCGATGACGGGCTCGGGGTCACGGACGGTGATGGTGGCGGGCAGGTCGACGGTGTCCACGTGGCCGAACTCCGCCCCCAGGAGGGACGGGGCCTTCTCCAGGGAGAAACGGGCGCTGACCGCGATGCGCGCCGGGCCGCGGCCGGTGCCGAGGACGTCTCCGGCGGCGCGCTGCCACAGATCGTCGAGTTCGGGCTTGTCGCGCTCGCTGTTGGTGGAGGCGATCACCAGCCCGTCGCGGACCACGACGCGGGCCAGTTCGCGGACGGCCCGCGGGATGTCGGGCACGTGGTACAGCATGTGCACCGCGAGGGCGGCGCCGGCGCTCCCTGCGGCCAGCGGCAGCCGCGTGGCGTCCGCGACGGCGACCGGGCCGGGGACTTCGGCGAGCATGCCGGGCGAGAGGTCGAGGCCGAGCACGACGTCCAGGTCCGGGCGGTCGTGGCGGAGGCGCCTGAGGAACAGGCCGTTGCCGCAGCCGATGTCGACCACCCGGCCGCGGACGCCGTGCAGTCGCCCGGCGACGAGGCCGGGCAGGTCGTACCGGGGCGACTGCCACCGGTAGAGGGCCTGGCGGGCGGCGAGGTCGCGGTCCCCGTCGTAGGCGCTGCCCACCAGGCGGGCCCGGTCGGTGACGGCGGCCTCGTGCGCGGCGGACGGGCCGGTCATGCCGTCAGCCCGTCCGGGGACCGCGGGGCGGCCGACGGCTCGCGCCACATGGGCCACATGCGGGGGCCGTCGGGCAGGTCCAGGGGCGTGCCCGTGAGGGTGAAGCCGAGACGTTCGTACAGGCCGCGGCTGCGGGGGCTGCTCGCCTCCAGGTAGGCCGGGAGGCCCTCACGGTCGCAGTGGTCGAGGGCGGCGGCCAGCAACGCGGTGCCCAGCCCCTCGCCCTGGCGGCCGGGGGCCACGCCGATCATCCACAGGTAGGCGTGGGCGCGGCCGACGGGGTGGATGCCCTCGGTGAGCCGGGCTATCTGCTCGACGCGCGCGTTGTCCGGGTCGACGTACTCGCGGACCCGGCGGGCGTCGTCGGGTCCGCCGGCCGATCCGTCGTCCCGTCCCTCGTCGGGGTCGGTGGCCGGGGGCTCCGCCGGGACGGAGAGCCAGAGCGCGCAGGCCGTGCCGTCCTCGGTGAGGTCGATCCGGCCCTCGGCGAGCACGGCGTCGGTGAAGGCGGCCATGAGCCGGTGGTGGGTCCGGCGGCGGTACCCGGTGTCCGGGAAGACCCAACTGCTCACCGGATCGTCCTGGAACGCCTCGTCCAGCAGCCGGACGACCCGCTCCCGGTCGCCCTCCCCCGCCCTGCGGATCGCCACACCCATCTCCCGCCCGCCCTTCCGCATCCTGAGTTTCCGCGTCCCGCGAGGCGTTCCCGCGTCACCGTGTCGCCGTGTCACCGCTTCGGCGGATCGCCGCATCGCCGCATCGCCGCATCGCCGTAACGCCGTAACGCCGTATCGGTGCAGCGCCGCGTCGCGGTATCGGTGCAGCGCCGCGTCATTGCCGACTCAACTGGCAATAGCCATACGGCAGTTGCAGCCTAGCGGGTGGGGAAAGGGGGGCGGGCCCCGCACACCGTGGGGAAGTGCGGGGCCCACCAAGCCGGAGCCCGCGGCACGGTCCGTACGTCGGTCAGGTCCGTACGGCCCGGCGCGGGCTCCGGGGTCCTGCGGGGCGGGGCCGGTCTCAGGTGCTGCGCCGGGTCACGAACTCGGCGAGGGCCAGCAGACCCCCCGCCGCCTCCGGGGCCGGCACGGCGCGGGCCAGTTCCTGCACGGCCCGTGCCATCCGGTCGGCCGCCTGGGCCTGCGCCCAGTCCCGGCCGCCGGCCCGCTCCACGGCCAGGGCGGTGCTCTCCAGGTCCTCCCTGTCCTCCTCGTAGGGCACCGCGTACAGCGCGGCGAGGGCGGCGCCCTCCGGGGTGCCGGAGGCGAGGGCGGCGACCACCGGCAGCGACTTCTTGCGGGCGGCCAGGTCCGCGCCGGCCGGCTTCCCGGTGTGGCCCGGGTCCCCCCATATGCCGATCACGTCGTCGATGAGCTGGAAGGCCAGCCCGGCCTGGCGTCCGAAGGCGTCCAGGGCCTCGACGTCCTCGTCCGGGGCGCCCGCGTACAGCGCGCCGAGGGCACAGGCGCAGCCCAGGAGCGCGCCGGTCTTGGCCTCGGCCATGGCGAGCGTCTCGTCGAGGGTGACCTCGTGCGGCGCGCGGAGCTCCATGGCGGTGTCCGCGTGCTGTCCTTCGCAGAGTTCCACGACGCAGTCCGCGAGCCGGACCGCCGCCGCCGCGGACGCCGGGTGCGGGTCGGCGGCGATCAGCCGCAGGGCCAGCGCCTGGAGGGCGTCCCCGGCGAGGATCGCGTCGGCGTCGCCGAACACGGTCCAGGCGGTGGGCCGGTGACGGCGGGTGGTGTCCCGGTCCATCACGTCGTCGTGGAGCAGCGTGAAGTTGTGGACCAGTTCCACCGCCGCCGCCGCCCGGACGGCGGCGGCGCGGGCCTCGGGTCCGCCGAGGGCGGCGGCCGAGGCGAGGACCAGCGCGGGCCGGATCGCCTTGCCGGCGTTCCCCGCGGCCGGGGTGCCGTCCGCGTGCCGCCAGCCGAAGTGGTACAGCGCGACCCGGCGCATCGCCGGGGGCAGTGACCCGAGCGCGGAACGCAGTTCGGGATCGACCGACTCCCGCGAGCGCCGCAGGAGGGCCTGTGCCTCCTGTCCCTCGGCCGCCCCCGGCTCGGGCACCGCCGGTAACGCGGCGCCGGGGGGCGTCCCGGGCTCCGTGTCGCGCTGGGCGCCGATGAGGGGCGGTGTGTCGAGGGTCCCCGCGGGGTCCCCGGTCCCGACGGCTCCGTGCCGGGTCTCCGTCATCGGCTCGCATCCCCCCTGTGATCGTGGGCGTACCCCCGGGGTGTACCCGCCCTGACGGGCGGGGACACGGCGTGCGCGGCGGTCGTCACCGCCAGCGGCCGATCTCGACGTTCTCCAGGACGCCGAGGGCGTCGGGAACGAGGACGGCGGCCGAGTAGTAGGCGGTGACCAGGTACTTGATGATCGCCTGCTCGTTGATGCCCATGAAGCGCACCGACAGGCTGGGCTCGATCTCGTCCGGGATGCCGGTGGCGCGCAGGCCGATGACGCCCTGGTCCTCCTCGCCGGTACGCAGCGCGATGATCGACGAGGTGCGCGCCTCGGTGACCGGGATCTTGTTGCACGGGTAGATCGGGACGCCGCGCCAGGTGGGGATGCGGTTGCCGCCGATGTCGATCGTCTCGGGGACGAGTCCGCGCTTGTTGAGTTCGCGGCCGAAGGCGGCGATCGCGCGCGGGTGGGCGAGGAACATCTTGGTGCCGCGCCGCCGGCTGAGCAGTTCGTCCATGTCGTCCGGGCCGGGCACGCCGTCGTGCGGCTGGATGCGCTGGTCGTACTCGCAGTTGTGCAGGAGGCCGAACTCGCGGTGGTTGATCAGCTCGTGCTCCTGGCGCTCCTTGAGCGCCTCGACCGTCAGCCGGAGCTGCTGCTCGGTCTGGTTCATCGGCTGGTTGTAGAGGTCGGCCACGCGCGAGTGGATGCGCAGCACGGTCTGGGCGACGCTCAGTTCGTACTCGCGGGGGCGGGCCTCGTAGTCGACGAAGGTGTGCGGGATGTCCGGCTCGCCGCTGTGGCCCGCGGCGAGGTCGATCTCCTTCTCACCGTGCTTGTTGGTGCGCTGCGCGGGGATCGAGCGGCGTCCGCGCAGGTGCTCGCGCAGGGTGTCGGAGCGCTCCGCGACCCGCTCGACCTCCTGGCGGGGCAGGACGAGCACGGTGCACGCGGTGGCCGAGCGGGCGGTGTACTCCCAGATGGCGTCGCTGGAGAGCAGGGCCTGATCGCCGAAGTAGGCGCCGTCGGCGAGGACCCCGAGGACGGCGTCGCCGCCGTAGGGGCCGGTGCCGACCTTCTCTACGCGGCCGTGCGCGAGCAGGTAGACCTCGTCGGCCGGGCTGCCGAACGACGCGATCACCTCGCCCGGGGCGAACTCCCGCTGCTCGCAGCGCTGGGCGATTTCCGAGAGGACTTCCTCGTCCTCGTACGACCGCAGGGCCGGCAGCTCGCCCAGCTCGGCGGGGATGACCTCGACGCGGTCACCGGTCTTGACGAACGTCACCCGGCCGTCGCCCACGGCGAAGGACAGGCGCCGGTTGACCCGGTACGTGCCGCCCTGGACGTCCACCCAGGGAAGCGTGCGCAGGAGCCAGCGGGAGCTGATCTCCTGCATCTGAGGTACGGACTTGGTCGTGGTGGCCAGGTTCCGCGCGGCCGCCGTGCCGAGACTCTGCTGCGGCCTGGACTGCTCGGTGCGGACCTCTTCGCCTACCGACATATGGAATTGCCCTCCCGTCATGCCGGACGCCTGCGCCCGGCATCAATGTGCGAGGCCCAGCCTTCCTCACGTAACGTGTCGGCGCCATTACCCGAATGAGCGGGAATGGATTGCCCAAGAGCGGGGCAGGGATGGGGATTTGACCCACCCCGGGCCGCCCGCCGGACCTCCTGTGGCTCGTGGTCGCGGACCGGACGGACAATGGCGTGGTGACCACCGCCGACCCCGGCAGCCCCGCCGGCCCCAGCACCGCCCCCAGCACCGCCCCCGGCACCCCCTCCGGCCCCATCGGCCCCATTGGCCCCAGCGGCCCCATCGGCCCGGCCGCCGGGCCCGCCGCCCCCAGCCCCCTCGCCGCCCTGCGCCCCCGCCTGCCCTCCCCCCTGGAGGAGGTCGTGGACGAGCGTTTCGAGCGGTACGGCGTACGGCTGCTGCTGAAGCGGGACGACCTGGTCCACCCGGAGCTGGTGGGCAACAAGTGGCGCAAACTCGCCCCGAACCTCGCCGCCGCCGACGGCCGCCCGGTGGTCACCTTCGGCGGGGCCTACTCCAACCACCTGCGCGCCACGGCCGCCGCCGGACGGCTGCTCGGCCTGCCCACCGTCGGCATCGTGCGCGGGCACGAGCTGGCCGGCCGCCCGCTCAACCCCTCGCTGGCCCGCTGCGCGGCCGACGGCATGCGGCTGCACTTCGCCGACCGCGCCGCCTACCGGCGCAAGGCCGAGCCGAAGACGCTGGCGGCGCTGGTGCGGGCCGCCGGCGCCCAGGACGCCCTCGTCGTCCCGGAGGGCGGCAGCAACGCCGCAGCCGTCCGCGGCTGCCGGGCTCTCGGCGAGGAACTGTCGGGCCACGCCGACGTCACCGCCCTCGCCTGCGGCACCGGGGGTACCCTCGCGGGGCTCGCCGCGGGGCTCTCCGGGGGTCGGGTGATCGGCATGCCCGTGCTCCGGGGCGGCTTCCTGGGGGACGAGGTGCGGCGGCTCCAGGAGGACGCCTTCGGCGGGCCGCGCGGCGTGTGGAGCCTGGACGACCGTTTCCACTGCGGCGGCTACGCGCGTACCACCCCGGCGCTCGGCGCCTTCGCCGACGACTTCGAACGGCGCCACGGGGTGCCCCTGGAGCGCGTCTACGTCGCCAAGATGCTCCTCGGACTGCTCACCCTGGCCCGCGAGGGCGCCTTCCCGCGCGGGACGTCGCTCGCGGCGGTCGTCACGGGCCGCCCCTTTCCCTGAGCGGCGATCGCCACGGCGCCCCGGGACGCCCTCCCTCACCCGGCCCCCTGGGACGCCCTCCCTCACCCCGCCTCGCGGTACGCCGCCGCCTCCTCCAGGTCGAGGCGGCGCAGGAGCGTCCTGAGCATCTCGTCGTCGATGTAGCGGGCGTCCCGCAGGCGCACGAAGACGTCCCGCTCGGCGCTGATCATCTCGCCGGCCAGCCGCCGGTAGGTGTCGTCGGCGGACTCCCCGGTGACCGGATTGGTCTGCCCGAGCCGCTCCCAGACGGCGTTGCGGCGCCGCTCCATGACCGAGCGCAGCCGGTCGGCGAGCGGGCCGGGAAGGGTGTTGCGCTCGTCGGTGAGGAGGTCGTCCAGGCGCTCCTCGGCGGCCCGGGACGCCTGCGCCTGGGCGTTCGCCTCCGCAAGCGTCTCGGCCTGGACGTCGCGGCCGGGGAAGTTCAGCAGGCGGATCAGCGGTGGCAGGGACACGCCCTGGACGACCAGGGTGCCGATGACGGTGGTGAAGGTCAGGAAGAGGATGAGGTTGCGTTCGGGAAAGGGACCGCCGCCCTGCACGGTGAGCGGGATGGAGAAGGCGATGGCGAGCGAGACCACGCCCCGCATCCCGGCCCAGCCGATGACGAAGGGCCCCTTCCAGCCGGGGTCCTCCTCCCGTTCGCGGATACGGGAGGAGAGCAGTCTCGGCACCAGGGTGGCCGGAAACACCCAGACGAACCGGGCCACGGCGACGATCAGGAAGAGGACGACGGCGTACCAGGCGGCGTCGGGTCCGTGGTAGGTGCCGAGCCCCTTGAGGACCACCGGGAGCTGGAGCCCGATCAGGGCGAAGACGGCCGACTCCAGGACGAAGGCGACCATCTTCCACACGGCCTCCTCCTGGAGGCGGGTGGCGAAATCGACCTCCCACGCGCGGTGGCCGAGGTACAGGGCGACGACGACCACGGCGAGCACCCCGGAGGCGTGCACCTGCTCGGCGACGGCGTAGGCGACGAAGGGGATCAGCAGGGAGAGGGTGTTCTGCGGCAGCGCCTCCGTGACGTGGGTGCGCAGCCAGTGGATCGGCACCATCAGCACCAGTCCGACGACGACGCCGCCGATCGCCGCGAGCAGGAACTCCTCGATCCCACCGGCCCAGGTGGCGCCCTCCCCCACGGCGGCGGCGAGGGCCACCCGGAAGGCGGTGATCGCGGTCGCGTCGTTCACCAGGGACTCGCCCTGGAGGATCGTGGTGATCCGGGAGGGCAGCCCCACCCTGCGGGCGACCGCCGTGGCGGCGACGGCGTCCGGCGGCGCCACCACCGCGCCGAAGACCAGCGCCGCGGTCAGCGGGAGGCCGGGCACGATCAGGTAGGCGGCCCAGCCGACCACGAAGGTGGCGAACAGGACGTACCCCACGGAGAGCAGCGCGACCGGCCGGAACTGGGATCTCAGGTCCAGGTAGGAGCTGTCGGTGGCGGCCGTGTACAGCAGCGGGGGCAGCAGCAGCGGGAGCACGATGTGCGGGTCGAGGGTGTAGCGGGGCACGCCCGGCAGGTAGCTGACCGCGAGCCCGGTCGCGACCAGGAGCAGCGGTACCGGCACCGGGATGCGCCGGCCGGCCGCGGCGACCGCCGCGCTGCCCGCCACCAGCAACAGCAGCGGCATCACGTCCATCGCCCTCGCCCCTCCTCGCCCGTCGTACCGGTCTCACCGGCCGTGCCCGTGTCGTCGGTCCTGCCGGTCCTGCCCGCCTCACCGGTCCCGCCGGTCTCACCGGCCCTACCGGCCTGCCCGTCCCGCCAGTCCCGCCCGCCCCGCCGATCCTGCCCTCCGCACCCCGCCCGCCCCGTGCGCCCGCCCGGCCCGTCCCGTCCCGGCCACCGGATCTCGCCCGTCCGGCGGTCCCCGGCGGCCCCCCGCGGTCCGTGCCGCCCCGGCCGACCCCCGGCGGACACCCCCGCCGACTCCCCCGGCCGACCCCCGGCCGACCCCTGGCGGCCCCGGCCGACCCCAGGCGGCTCCCGCTTCCGCGCGGTCACCCGTGGACCCGTCGTAACCTGGCCAACATGAAACAGTGCACGCACGCGGACACGCTGCCGCGCCCGGAACCCGCGCCGCGGACCGAGACGTGCCCGGAATGCCTGGCCGAGGGAACGGACCCGGTGCAGTTGCGGCTGTGCCTGGTCTGCGGTCACGTCGGCTGCTGCGACTCCTCGCCGCAGCGGCACGCGACCGCGCACTTCGAGGAGACCGGGCACCCGGTCATGCGCACCCACGAACCCGGGGAGAGCTGGCGCTGGTGCTTCGTCGACCACGTGCTCGTGTGACCTCCGGCGGGGACGGTTCGACCGTCTGAGGGCTGGGTACGTCAATGCGGCGCGCGCTCTTCCGATTTGGGCCGGCCACACCCCTAGCCACTGTGCGTGTACATGTGTTTACCATGAGTGACGGCACGGGGTTGGGGTCTCGCGGACAGGATCGTTCGGAGCGCGATAACGTCACCGCTGAACCACGTATCGCGTTACCCCGGGGGGCGGCCCTCGGTTCCGTAGCGCTTGTTCCACCTTGGAGGTGAGGGTGTCCCAGATCGCAGGCGAGCCCGCGACCCAGGACTTCGTCGAAGTCCGGCTGCCGGCCGCGGGTGCCTACCTGTCGGTGCTGCGTACGGCGACGGCCGGTCTCGCGGCGCGTTTGGACTTCACCCTCGACGAGATCGAGGATTTGCGCATCGCGGTCGACGAGGCCTGCGCGATCCTGCTCCAGCAGGCCGTGCCCGGCTCGGTGCTCAGTTGCGTCTTCCGCCTCGTCGACGACTCGCTGGAGGTCACCGTCTCGGCGCCGACCACGGACGGTCACGCCCCGTCCCGGGACACCTTCGCCTGGACCGTCCTGTCCGCCCTCGCCGGCAAGGTCTCCTCCGCCGTGGACGAGGACAAGACCGTGTCGATCAGCCTCTACAAACAGCGCGGCGCCGGACCCGGGCCGACGTGAGGAACGGGGACGGGCCGGTGCGGGACGAAGAGCGCGGCACACGGGGGGTTCCGGCCGGGGGCGCACGCCCTCCGGACGAGGCCCGGCGCATGGGGGAGGGCATCGACGGCATCCCCGAGCAGGCCCGGCCGCATCCCGAGGACGAGACCTCCGCGGAGGCCGTCGGAGCGGCTGGCGGACGGCCGGCGGGGGACGCTGCCGTGCCGAGCACGCCCGCGGGCGGGCACGACGGGGGCGGCCCCGTCCGGCCGGTCCGAGCGGAGGCGGGGGCTCGGGAAAGGGCGACGGGCGGGACGATGAGCGAGCACGAGAGGCATTCCGGGGACGCGGCGCCGACGGCGCGCACCACCTCCGGCACGCGGCACGATCCGCAGGACCGCAGCGGGGCGCGGGCGCTCTTCGCCGAGCTGCGCACGCTGGAGAAGGACAGCCCCGCCTACGCGGAACTGCGCAACCAGCTCGTCCGCATGCACCTGCCGCTCGTCGAGCACCTCGCGCGCCGCTTCCGCAACCGGGGCGAGCCCCTGGACGACCTCACCCAGGTCGCCACCATCGGACTGATCAAGTCGGTCGACCGCTTCGACCCGGAGCGCGGGGTGGAGTTCTCCACCTACGCCACCCCGACGGTCGTCGGCGAGATCAAGCGGCACTTCCGGGACAAGGGCTGGGCGGTGCGCGTCCCGCGCCGGCTCCAGGAGCTGCGGCTGTCGCTGACGACGGCGACCGCGGAGCTGTCCCAGTTGCACGGCCGCTCCCCCACCGTGCACGAGCTGGCCGAGCGGCTGGCGATCTCGGAGGAGGAGGTCCTGGAGGGTCTGGAGTCCGCCAACGCGTACTCCACGCTCTCCCTGGACGTGCCCGACACCGACGACGAGTCGCCGGCGGTCGCGGACACCCTCGGCGCGGAGGACGAGGCGCTGGAGGGGGTCGAGTACCGGGAGTCGCTCAAGCCGCTCCTGGAGGACCTGCCGCCGCGCGAGAAGCGCATCCTGCTGCTGCGCTTCTTCGGCAACATGACCCAGTCGCAGATCGCGCAGGAGGTCGGCATCTCCCAGATGCACGTGTCGCGGCTGCTCGCCCGCACGCTGGCGCAGCTACGGGAGAAACTGCTGGTCGAGGAGTAGCGCCACGCGGCTCCCCCGGGCCCCGGGCCGGTACGCGGCCCCGGTGCGGGAAGCCGCGGCGCTCACTTGTCCGCGTTGCCGGGGCCCCGGATGCCGAGCGCCTTGGTCGTCGCCGGGTTCAGCAGCAGGACCAGCGAGGTGACGGACACCACGGCGAGGGCGATACCGGCCGGGATGGCCACGCTGTCGGCCTGGAGCAGGCTGTAGGCCACCGGCAGCGCCATGATCTGCGTGATGACGGCGGGTCCGCGGCTCCAGCCGCGCCGGGCGAGCAGGCCCCGGGCGGCGAGCAGCGGCAGCAGGGCGAGGACGATCAGGGTGACGCCGCCGGTGAGGGCCGAGGTGCGGTCGTCGGGGTGGCCGACGAGGCCGCCGACGAGCATCCAGGCGCCGCCCGCGACGAGGGCGAGCCCCTCCAGCGCGGCGAGCGCCGCCGCGGCGGTCAGCCGGCCGGGCCGGGCGTCCGTCCCGGTGGCGGTCCCCGCGGTGTCCGGGGCGGCTTCGGGGGTGGGGGTCTGCTCACTGCTCACCCCTGAAGGGTAGCCCCCGCCCCACGGCGGGCCCCGCCCCCCGCGTCCGGCTCCCACCGGCCCTTCGGTCCCTCCCTCGGACTGGGCCGGGGTACCACCCAGTAGGTACCCTGCACCCCATGCGTGCACTTCTCGTGGTCAACCCGGCGGCAACCACCACGAGCGCGCGTACGCGCGATGTGCTGATCCACGCGCTCGCCAGCGAGATGAAGCTGGAGGCGGTCACCACCGAGTACCGCGGCCACGCGCGCGACCTCGCCCGGCAGGCGGCGCGCGGCGAGGACATCGACCTCGTGGTCGCCCTCGGCGGCGACGGCACCGTCAACGAGGTCGTCAACGGGCTGCTGCACGCCGGCCCCGATCCGGACCGGCTGCCCGGCCTCGCCGTGGTCCCCGGCGGATCGACCAACGTCTTCGCCCGCGCCCTCGGCCTGCCCAACCACGCCGTGGAGGCCACCGGCGCCCTGCTGGACGCGCTGCGCGAGGGCCGGGAGCGCACCGTCGGACTGGGACTGGCCTCCGGCACCCCGGGCACCGACGACGAGGCGGTGCCGGGCCGCTGGTTCACCTTCAACGCGGGGCTCGGTTTCGACGCCGGGGTGGTCGGCCGGGTGGAGCAGCACCGGGAACAGGGCCGGAAGTCCACCCACGCCCTGTACGTGCGCCAGGTGGTGCGTCAGCTCTTCGGCGAGCCGCACCGCCGCCAGGGGATGATCACACTGGAGCGGCCCGGCGCGGAGCCGGTCGACGATCTGGTGCTCTCCATAGTCTCCAACACGTGCCCCTGGACGTTTCTCGGCAATCGCCCGATCTACGCGTCACCTAAAGCCTCGTTCGATACCGGGCTCGACCTCTTCGGCCTCAGCCGCCTGTCGACGGCCGCGGTTGCCCGGTATGGCACCCAGTTGCTCACTTCGTCCCCCGAGCGCGGCCCCCGGGGCAGGCATGCGGTGTCCCTGCACGATCTGACCGAGTTCACCTTGCATTCGAAGGTGCCACTGCCCCTCCAGATGGACGGTGACCACCTGGGGCTGCGTACCAGCGTGACGTTCACAGGCGTACGCCGTGCACTGCGTGTGATTGTGTGAGCAGAAGCGGCGAAAGTCCTTTCACTCGAACGTTTAGGCCAGGGTCCACCCCATGGAAGTACGGCTGTGACCTAGTCGACACCGAAGAATCAAAAAAAACTTTCCGGAAGGGGTTGTATCCGCCGCTGAGGTTTGCGAGTCTCTACGTGGCGATCGGGACGGGCCCGCAACACCGGCCCCCACAGATCACCGGAACCCCTCTTCAAACCACAGGACTACGCCAGGGAATCTGGCGGTAGGCCCTTCACTTGTTGAGGGATTCGTGAAAGCGTTCACATTCACAAGCACCCAGCACGTAATATCAAGGAGAGGTAGCAGCCATGGACTGGCGTCACCGCGCCGTTTGCCGCGAGGAAGACCCCGAGCTCTTCTTCCCCATCGGCAACACCGGTCCCGCGCTGCTGCAGATCGAGGAAGCCAAGGCCGTCTGCCGTCGCTGCCCGGTGATCGAGCAGTGTCTGCAGTGGGCGCTCGAGTCCGGTCAGGACTCCGGCGTCTGGGGTGGTCTCAGCGAGGACGAGCGCCGCGCGATGAAGCGCCGTGCCGCCCGCAACCGGGCTCGTCAGGCATCCGCCTGACCAACCACCCCTGCTGACAGCCTGAGCTTGGCGGCGCGTACAGCGAGTACGCAACTCCCGCCCCCGAGCCGCAGCGCGCAGTATCCCCGATGCTCCCGAGCTCGACTCACCGAGCAGGGGGGACACCAACGCACGAGCACTGGCCTCGGACCGTCACCGGTCCGGGGCCTTTCGCTCGTTCGGAGGGCTTTCCCTCTCACGAGGCGAGGGCTGTCACGAACACAAAAGCCGTCACGCATACACGCATACAAGAGCCGTCACGGACACAAGAGCCGTCACGAATACGAGAGCTGTCCCGAATACCGGCGCCGGCCCGAATACCAGGGCCGTCACGAACGGCCCCGCGCCACCGCCTCGCTACTTCCGCGGCGGCACCGGGATGTCGAGGATCACCTGGGTGCCGCGGTCCGGCGCCGGGACCATGTCGAAGGAGCCGCCCAACTCCCCCTCCACCAGGGTGCGGACGATCTGGAGCCCCAGGTTGCCCGAGCGGTGCGGGTCGAAGTCCGCGGGCAGGCCCACCCCGTCGTCCTGGACCGTGACGAGGAGCCGCGCCTCCCGGCTCGTGCCGCCCCGGACCGCGGTGACCTCGACGGTGCCGGTGTCGCCCTCGCGGAAGCCGTGCTCCAGCGCGTTCTGCAACACCTCGGTCAGCACCATCGACAGCGGGGTGGCCACCTCGGCGTCCAGGATGCCGAAGCGTCCCGAGCGCCGACCGGTGACCTTGCCCGGCGAGATCTCCGCCACCATGGCGACCACCCGGTCGGCGATCTCGTCGAACTCCACCCTCTCGTCCAGGTTCTGAGACAGCGTCTCGTGCACGATGGCGATCGAGCCGACCCGGCGCACCGCCTCCTCCAGCGCCGCGCGCCCCCGCTCGGACTCGATACGGCGGGCCTGGAGCCGCAGCAGCGCCGCGACGGTCTGGAGGTTGTTCTTCACCCGGTGGTGGATCTCCCGGATGGTGGCGTCCTTGGTGATCAGCTCGCGTTCGCGGCGGCGCAGCTCCGTGACGTCGCGCAGCAGGACCAGGGAACCGATGCGCGTCCCCTTGGGCTTGAGCGGGATGGCGCGGAACTGGATCACCCCGCCGCGCGCCTCGACCTCGAACTCGCGCGGCGCCCAGCCGCTGGCCAGCTTGGCGAGCGCCTCGTCCACCGGGGCCCGGGACGGGGCGAGTTCCGCCGTGGTCTCGCCCAGGTGGTGTCCGACCAGGTCGGCGGCGAGTCCGAGGCGGTGGTACGCGGAGAGGGCGTTGGGCGAGGCGTACTGGACGATGCCGTCCGCGTCGAGCCGGATCAGGCCGTCGCCGACGCGCGGCGAGGCGTCCATGTCGACCTGCTGGTTCTCGAACGGGAAGGCGCCGGCCGCGATCATCTGGGCGAGGTCGGAGGCGCTCTGGAGGTACGTCAGCTCCAGCCGGCTCGGGGTGCGCACGGTGAGCAGGTTGGTGTTGCGGGCGATGACGCCGAGGACGCGTCCCTGGCGGCGCACGGGGATGGACTCGACGCGGACCGGGACCTCCTCGCGCCACTCCGGGTCGCCCTCGCGCACGATCCGGCCCTCGTCCAGGGCGACGTCCAGCAGCGGGCGCCGGCCGCGCGGCACGAGGTGGCCGATCATGTCGTCCTGGTACGAGGTGGGGCCGGTGTTGGGCCGCATCTGGGCGACGGAGACGTACCGGGTGCCGTCGCGGGTGGGGACCCACAGGACGAGGTCGGCGAAGGAGAGGTCGGAGAGGAGCTGCCACTCCGAGACCAGCAGGTGCAGCCACTCCAGGTCGGATTCGTCGAGGAGCGTGTGCTGGGTTACGAGTTCGTTCATGGAGGGCACGGGCCGAGCGTACCCGCCGGCGCGGACGGCGACGGGAACCGGCCGGTCGGCGGCCGTTTCCGGCCAGGCAGTGAGGAGGCGGCCCGGGGTGCGGAGACGGCCCGGGGGCGGGATCAGCCGCGGGCCGCGGCGCCTGGGAGGGACCCTCGACCCTCCCGGCACCGCAGCCCGGAGCACCATCGGCCGGGGGTGTGCGGTCCCGTTCGGCCGAGGGGTGAGGAACCGGGGCAGTCAGGGCAGAGAGCCGCGGTTCCTCGGTCCGCCCTCCTGTGCGGGGAAGGCGGAAGTCCGGCGTCCAGCGTGCGTGCGGTGTGCGGTGTGTGCGTGCGTGCCGTCGTGGCCATTGTGGACTAGACCACTACGGGTGTCCATGCGGCGGACGCTCTTTGTCCGTGCCGCCTTCGGGCCCGGTGCCGAAGCGGCCGGGCGTCCGGCAGAAGCCTAACCCGCCCGGCCCGGAAAGGGGGCCGGGCGGGACCGCGCGGGACGTCCGCGGCGCCCGCGCGCGGGGTGTCGGAGCCCGGTGTTCCCGGGGTCTCCTCTGTTAGATTGGTCTAAACCACATCGTCCTCAGGTCCCCGCCTCCGGGCTGTGCGCTTCGCGCCCTTTACTCTCGGGACGCACGGCATCGGAATCCGTGGTCCGCACCCGCACCGCCGGGGCCGGGCAGCGGATGGGTCCCTCTCTTGAAACGGCAGGCCAGCGTGGAAGTTGTCATCGTTCCGGACGCCAAGGCAGGCGGCGAACTCGTGGCCGAGGCCATGGTGCGGCTGCTCAGGCGCAAGCCCGACGCCCTGCTGGGGGTGGCCACCGGCTCGACCCCGCTGCCGGTGTACGAGGCGCTGGCGGCGCGGGTGCGCTCGGGCGCCGTGGACGTCTCCGAGGCGCGGATCGCGCAGCTCGACGAGTACGTCGGGCTGCCCGTGGACCACCCGGAGTCGTACCGCTCGGTGCTCCGGCGCGAGGTGCTGGACCCGCTCGGGCTCGGCGCCGACGCGTTCCTCGGCCCCGACGGCTCCGACGAGGACGTGGTGGGCGCCTGCGCGTCCTACGAGAAGGCCCTGGCGGCCGCCGGCGGCGTGGACTTCCAGCTCCTGGGCATCGGCACCGACGGGCACATCGGGTTCAACGAGCCCTGCTCCTCGCTGTCCTCGCGCACCCGGATCAAGACGCTGACCGAGCAGACCCGCGCCGACAACGCGCGCTTCTTCGACGGCGACGTCGAGCAGGTCCCGCACCACGTGATCACGCAGGGCGTCGGCACCATCCTGGAGGCCCGGCACGTGGTGCTGCTGGCCACCGGCGCCTCCAAGGCCGAGGCGGTCGCCGCGAGCGTGGAGGGCCCGCTGGCGGCCGTCTGCCCGGCCTCCGCGCTGCAACTGCACCCGCACGCCACGGTCGTCGTCGACGAGGCCGCCGCGAGCAAGCTGGCGTACGCCGGCTACTTCCGGTACTCCTTCGCGCACAAGCCCGACTGGCAGGGCATCTGACCGGAGCCCCGCGCCCGGTACGGCACAAGGCGCCGGCCCCCTCTCGGAGGGGACCGGCGCCTTGTGCCGTGCCGCGGGCGTACGGGGGTCACACCCCCGCGATGACCTCCGCCGCCGCCCTGCCGCACACCCGGGCCGCGCCGTGGGTGGCCACGTGCAGCGCGCCGCGGGGCTCCGCCCGGGGGACGCCCATCTCGACCACGACGGTGTCGGGGCGGGCCGCCAGGAGGGCGTCGAGGGCCTCGGCCATCCACGGGTGCCGGTGCTCGTCGCGGACGACGGCGACCACTCGGCGCGATCCGGCCGCCGCCAGCGCCTCGCGACCGGCGTCCGGCCCGGCGAAGCTGCCGGTCTCCGTGCCCGGGACCAGCCGGCCCAGCTCCGCCGCGATGCCCCAGGGCGTCTCGTGACCGACCGCGATGTTGGCGACCGGCGTGAAGGCGGCCACGTAGGGCGCCCCGGCCAGCGGGGTGAAGCCCTCGGCGCCGGTGACGCGCAGGGCGCGGCGGGCGGCGCGCAGGCCCACCTCCGGGTCGCCGGCGTCCGCGTCCGCCCGGCCGGCCGCGGCCCGCGCGGTCCAGTCGGCGAGGTCGCGCACGCGCCGGGCCGCGTCGGCGAGCCGTTCCTCGGGCAGTTCGCCGGAGCGCACGGCGGCGACCAGGGCGTCGCACAGCCGCCGGACGGTCTCCTCGTCGGCGAGGCCGCCGCCCACGCAGATGGCGTCGGCGCCGGCCGCGATGGCCAGGACGCTGCCGCGCTCGATGCCGTAGGCGTCCGCGATGGCCCGCATCTCCATGCCGTCGGTGACGATCAGGCCGTCGAAGCCGAGTTCGCCGCGGAGCAGGTCGAGCAGGATGCGGCGGGACAACGTTGCCGGACGCTCCGCGTCGAGCGCGGGCACCAGGATGTGCGCGCTCATCACGGCCCGGCTGCCCGCGGCGATGGCCGCGCGGAAGGGCCTCAGGTCGCGCTCGGCGAGGACGGCGGCGTCCACGTCGATACGGGGCAGCGCGTGGTGGGAGTCGACGGCGGTGTCGCCGTGGCCGGGGAAGTGCTTGGTGCAGGCGGCCACTCCCGCCGACTGCAGCCCGGTGACGTAGGCGGCGGTGTGGCGGGCCGCCAGGTCGGTGTCGGCGCCGAAGGAGCGCACGCCGATCACCGGGTTGTCGGGGTTGGAGTTGACGTCGGCGGACGGGGCCCAGTTGAGGTTGACCCCGCAGGCCGCGAGGCGGCGGCCCAGTTCGGCGGCGACCTCCCGGGTGAGGACCACGTCGTCCACCGCGCCCAGGGCGTGGTTGCCGGGGAAGGAGGAGCCGTCGCGGACCTCCAGGCGGGTGACGTCACCGCCCTCCTCGTCGATGGCGACCAGCACGTCCTCGCGTTCGGCGCGCAGTCGCGCGGTGAGCGCGGCCAGTTGCTCGGGCGAGGCGATGTTCCGCCCGAACAGGCCGACGGAGGCCAGTCCCTCGCCCAGCCGGCGCAGCAGCCAGTCGGGGGCGGTGGTGCCGTCGAAGCCGGGCTGGAGGACGGTCAGCGCATCGCGGGTGAGCGTGTCGGTACCGCTGGCGAGCGTCGTCATCGGTGGCGTTATCCCTTCACTGCGCCGGAGGTGAGGCCAGCGGCCATCTTCTTCTGGACGATCATGAAGAACGCGACGACCGGGATCGCGATCAGCGTCGAGGCGGCCATGAGCGCCCCGTAGTCGGTGCCGCGCGAGGTGGTGAAGTTCATGAGCCAGACGTTGAGCGTGTACTTGTCGTTGTCCTGCAACACGATGTAGGCGAGCAGGTACTCGTTCCACGCGTTGATCAGGGAGAAGATCGAGGCGGCGGCGAGGCCGGGGGCGAGCAGCGGGAAGACCACGCGCCAGAAGGCGCCCATCCGGGTGCAGCCGTCGACCATGGCGGCCTCTTCGAGCTCCAGGGGGATGTTCACCACGAAGCCGCGGATCATCCAGGTGGCGAACGGCAGCGTCGAGACGAGGTAGATGACGATGACGCCCCAGTACTCGTTGACCGCGCCGAGGTCGTTGAGCTGGATGTAGAGGGGGATGAGCATGGCCGTGGGCGGCAGGAGCTGCACCACGAGCAGCACGATCATGAAGAGCTTGCGGCCGCGGAAGCGGAAGCGTCCGATGGCGAAGGCGGCGATCGTGGAGAGCACCATCGCGCCGAGCACGGCGGTCACGCAGATGATGAGGCTGGACTGGATGGCGCTGCCGAAGTTCGGCGCGTCGATCGCCCGGCGGAAGTTGTCGAAGGTCAGGGAGGTCGGCCAGAGCTTCTGGTCGTAGGAGCGGATCTCCGCGTTGGGGCGCAGGGAGCTGACGACGAGCCAGTAGACCGGGAAGGCCATCACCAGGAAGGCGACGACTCCGACGGCGTTGTACAGGTGCCGACTGCGCTTCTTGCGGTCGGGGCGGTAGCCGGGCGCCGTGGCGCGCGGGGCGGTCGTGATGCTCACTCGACCTCTCCGATCTTGAGCAACTGGCGCAGGTAGTAGACGGCCACGCCGGACAGGAGCAGCACCGTGATGAGGGCGATGGCGGCACCCTGGCTGAAGGAGTTGGACTCGAACGCCTTCTCGTAGGAGTAGAGGCCGAGCAGGTTGTACTCCTTCTCGGGCTTGTTGCCGCGCATCAGGAAGACCTGGCCGAAGACGTTGAAGTCCCAGATGACGGAGAGCGTGGCGACCATCTGGAAGACGGGCTTGATGACCGGCCAGGTCACGTAGCGGAAGACGCCGAGCCGGCCGGCGCCGTCGAGCTTCGCGGCCTCCTCCAGTTCGGAGGGGACCTGGGTGAGCGCGGCGTAGAGGGTGACGGCGACGAACGGGATCGCGCCCCACACCACCACGGCGCCGATCATGAGGAAGCCCTGCTTGGGGTCGAGCCACCAGTTGTGGCCCTGGAAGTCGAAGCCCAGGTACTTGGTCAGCACCATGTTGGCGACGCCGTAGTCGGAGTCGGCGAACCAGCGGAAGATCGAGGTGGCGACGAGCAGCGGCAGGGACCAGGCGGCGATGAGCGCGCCGGTCAGCAGCAGGCGCACGGCCTTGGACATGCGCTGCATGGAGTGGGCGAGGAAGAGGCCGGCGGCCAGGGTGGCGGCGACGCAGATGACCATGAACAGGACGGTGCGCCAGACGACGTCGTAGAACTCGCCGTCGCCGAGGATGTTGGTGAACTGCTCGAAGCCCACCCAGTCGGCGGCCTCTCCGGTCCACAGTTCGCGCCGGCCGACGTCCTGGAAGGACATGATCACGGTCTTGATCAGTGGCCAGACGAACACCGCGGCGATGGCCACGACCGCCGGGGCGATCAGCAGGTAGGGCAGGAGTGGACCGTTGGTCCACCCGCTCTTCCGGGGTGCGGACGGCGCCGGCCCGTCGCCGTCGGGCGCCCGCGGTACGGACACCTCCGGGCCGGCTGTCTTGATGTCGGCGGCACTCACTGTGCGGGCCTTCCGTTCGAAGGGTTCTGCGTCGGGCGGGCGGCCGGCGGCCCGAGGGCCGCCGGCCGCCTCACCGGCCCGGTCCGGCCGGGGGCCGGACCGGGCACCGGAGGTCTGCGAGGGTGGTGCGCCTCGGTCAGGAGACCTCGTTGATCAGCGAGTCGATCTCCGCGTCGGCCGCCTTGGTGGCGTCGGCGACCGACTTGCCCTTGAGGATGTCGAGCAGCATGATCTCGAGCGTTTCCTTCTTCTCGATCGCGGCCCAGCCGGGGGCGATCGGGGTGAACCAGGCGTCGGGGACCGCGTTGGCGATCGGGGCGGTCTCCGGCTTGCTCTTCAGCGGTTCGAGCTGCTTGGTGTTGTTGGGGAGGATGTCCTTCTCGACGAGGGCGGCCTGGGCCTTCTCGCTGGTGAAGAGGGAGATCCACTCCTGCGCCAGGTCCTGGTTCTTGGACTTGGAGATGGTGGCGAGGTCGGAGCCGCCGATGAAGGAGGGCAGGGTCTTGCCGTTCGGGCCGGGCATGCCCGCGGTGGCGATCTTGTCCTTCAGCGCCGGGTTGCCGCTGTTCTCGGAGTCGACGACGCTGCCGGCCTCCCAGCCGTTGCCGTAGAGCAGGGCCGCCTTCTCGTTGGCCATGACGTTGGCGTGGTCCTGCTCGTCCTTCGTCTGGTCGCCGTGGTTGTACTTCTTGACCAGGTCGACGAAGTGCTGGATGCCCTTCTGCGCCTCCGGCGTGGAGAGGGCGCCCTTCCACTCCTTGCTGCCCTCGTCGTAGGTGGCGATCTGGCCGCCGTACCCGGCGACGTAGGACATGGCGGCGTACCAGTAGCGGCCGGGCAGGTACAGCGAGGAGAAGGCGTTGTCCTTCTTGTTCTTCTCCTGGACCTTGTCGAGCGCCTTGAACAGCTCGTCCTCGGTGGTCGGCAGCTGGTCGGAACCGGTGCCTTCCTTGAACATGTCCTTGTTGTAGATGGCGACGCGGGCGCCGGCGTAGTACGGGACGCAGTAGAGCTTGCCCTCGTAGGAGCAGGTGTCCTTGAGGCCCTCGATCCACGTGTCGGAGTTGTCGTACTTCTTGGCGTCGATCTCGCCGAGGGCACCGTTGAGGATGTAGGTCATCGTCTCGGTGTTGCCCAGCTCGACCACGTCGGGGAACTTGTCGCCGGACAGGGCGGCGTCGAGCTTCTTGGTCTTGTCGCCCCACTGCTGGTACTGGACGTTGACCTTGACCCCGGGGTACTTCGCGTTGAAGTCGGTGTTGGTCTGTTTGACCAGCTCCGGCCAACTGCTCTGGGCGTCCACCATCAGCCAGACGGTGAGGTCGCCCTTGCGGTCCTTGGGGTCCTGTCCGGACGCGTTGTCGTCGGAGCCCCCGCACGCCGCGATGGACGCCATCATGCCCGCGATACCGATCGCGGCTATCAGCTTGCGCTTCACGCCAAACCTCCTCAGGGATGCCACAAACCCCCCTGCCTCCCTGCGGTCGAGCGTGAACGCGTACCGCTCCTGGGGCCGGGACTGGACCAATGGTGTAGACCAGCACGGGGAGCTTGGCCCAGACCAATAGGGCTGTCAAGGGTGATCAGGCGCGCTCCGGGCGTCCGTGATGCGACCGAGATATGCAGGGACCTTTCATTCCCCAAGGGGCAGTTCGGACAGACCGGGGTCACGTGTCAGCCCCCGCGGCGGACCGTTCGCGGGCACCTTCGCCACCCGCCCGGGACGCGGCCGGAAGCCGGTGATATGGACTAGACCAACGGGGGGCGCGCGGGTATACAGAGGGGATCACGGAGCGTGCCGGACCGTCCCGGTGCGCCGCCGTGCCACGATGTGCACCGTGGCCGATGAGGGACGTCGGTCGTTTCGGGACCCGGAGCCGGGAAGGCAGACCATGAGCACCGACGTCAGCAGTGCGGAGAACGAGGGTGGGGCGACCGTCCGTACCGCGCGCGTGCCCAAGTACTACCGACTGAAGAAACACCTGCTCGACATGGTCCGGACCCAGGCGCCGGGCACCCCGGTCCCGCCCGAGCGCACCCTCGCCGCGGAGTTCGACACCTCGCGCACCACCGTGCGCCAGGCGCTCCAGGAACTGGTCGTCGAAGGCCGCCTGGAGCGCATCCAGGGCAAGGGCACCTTCGTCGCCAAGCCCAAGGTCTCCCAGGCGCTCCAGCTCACCTCGTACACCGAGGACATGCGGGCGCAGGGCCTCGAACCCACCTCGCAGTTGCTGGACATCGGCTACATCACCGCCGACGACCGGCTCGCCGGGCTGCTGGACATCACGGCCGGCGGCCGGGTGCTGCGCATCGAGCGGCTGCGCATGGCCAACGGGGAGCCGATGGCCATCGAGACCACCCACCTGTCCGCCAAGCACTTCCCCGCCCTGCGCCGCTCCCTGGCGAAGTACACCTCCCTCTACACGGCGCTCGCCGAGGTGTACGACGTCCACCTCGCCGAGGCCGAGGAGACCATCGAGACCTCGCTGGCCACCCCGCGCGAGGCGGGGCTGCTCGGCACCGACGTCGGGCTGCCGATGCTGATGCTCTCCCGGCACTCGCTGGACCGCTCCGGCCGTCCCGTGGAGTGGGTGCGGTCGGTGTACCGGGGCGATCGCTACAAGTTCGTCGCGCGCCTCAAGCGCCCCCAGGACTAAGGGAGTTCGACCGGTCGGCAGCGTCGTCGGCCGGTCCGCGGCCCGTCCGCACCAATACCCGAACGTGGTCTTCCGCTGCCCCGGGGCCGTCACCTACATTTTCGTGCGCACCGCACCAGGTGATCACTAGGGGACGGAGCCCACCGCATGCCACAACCCCCGCACGTTGACCGCGCGCCGACGGTGACACCGCTGCGTGTCGTCATCGGTCTCTGCCTGCTCGCACCGTTCGTCGCCATGCTCTGGGTCGGCTCCTACGCGAGGGTGGACCCGGCCTTCATCGGCATCCCGTTCTTCTACTGGTACCAGATGGCGTGGGTGCTCCTGTCGACGGCGCTGACGGCGACGGCGTACCGGCTCTGGCAGCGCGACCAGCGCGCGCGGGGTGCCCGCACGGGCGGTGGTAGGCGGTGAACGGCGGGGTGAACGTCGTCGCGCTCGTCGTCTTCGTCCTTTTCTTCGCGCTCGTCACCGTCCTCGGCTTCGTGGCCGCGCGCTGGCGGCGGGCCGCGAACGAGCACAGCCTCGACGAATGGGGGCTGGGCGGCCGGTCGTTCGGCACCTGGGTCACCTGGTTCCTGCTCGGCGGCGACCTGTACACGGCCTACACCTTCGTGGCCGTGCCGGCGGCGATCTACGCGGCGGGCGCGGCGGGCTTCTTCGCGGTGCCGTACACGATCCTGGTCTACCCGCTGATCTTCACCTTCCTGCCCCGGCTCTGGTCGGTCTCCCACCGGCACGGCTACGTGACGACCTCGGACTTCGTGCGCGGCCGGTTCGGCTCCAAGGGCCTGTCGCTGGCCGTGGCCGTGACCGGCATCCTGGCGACGATGCCCTACATCGCGCTCCAGCTCGTCGGCATCCAGGCGGTGCTGGACGTGATGGGCGTCGGGGGCGGCGAGGACACCCACTGGTTCGTCAAGGACCTGCCGCTGCTGATCGCCTTCGGCGTGCTGGCGGCGTACACCTACTCGTCGGGGCTGCGGGCGCCCGCGCTGATCGCGTTCGTCAAGGACACGCTGATCTACCTCGTGATCGCGGTGGCCATCATCTACATCCCCATCAAACTGGGCGGCTTCGACGCCATCTTCGCCAAGGCGGGCGCGGCGTTCGAGCAGACCAACCCGGCCACCGGGAAACCGCGGGGCGCGCTGGCGCCCGGCCAGGCGGGCCAGTGGACCTACGCCACGCTGGCGCTGGGCTCGGCGCTCGCGCTCTTCATGTACCCGCACTCGATCACCGCGACGCTCTCCTCTCGCAGCCGTGACGTGATCCGCCGCAACACCACGATCCTGCCGCTGTACTCGCTGATGCTCGGCCTGCTGGCCCTGCTCGGTTTCATGGCGATCGCGGCCGGGGTCGAGGTGAGCAACGGGCAACTGGCGATCCCGCAGCTCTTCGAGGACATGTTCCCCGACTGGTTCGCGGGCGTGGCCTTCGCGGCGATCGGCATCGGCGCGCTGGTCCCGGCGGCCATCATGTCCATCGCCGCGGCCAACCTCTTCACCCGCAACATCTACCGGGACTTCATCCGGCCGGACGCCACGCCGCACCAGGAGACGCGGGTCTCCAAGGTGGTGTCGCTGCTGGTGAAGGTGGGCGCGCTGGTCTTCGTGCTGGGCATGGACAAGACGGTCGCCATCAACTTCCAGCTCCTGGGCGGCATCTGGATCCTCCAGACCTTCCCGGCGCTGGTCGGCGGCCTGTTCACGCGCTGGTTCCACCGCTGGGCGCTCCTCGCCGGCTGGGCGGTCGGCATGGTCTACGGCACGGTCGCCGCGTACGGGGTGGCCTCGCCGACGCAGAAGCACTTCGGCGGCTCGGCGAAGGAGATCCCGGGCATCGGTGAGATCGGCTACATCGGGCTCACCGCGTTCGTGCTCAACGCCCTCGTGACCGTGGTGGCGACGGTCCTGTTCAAGGCCGCGGGCGCCCCCGAGGGCGTCGACGAGACGCGTCCCGGCGACTACACGGCCGACGCGGGCGATCCCGGCGTCGAGGCGGAGCCGGCGCCGGTCACGGCGGAACCGACACGCTGACCGCGGGACGGAAGGCGGGGCCGACGGGCCGCCGGGCGTGTCCGGCGGCCCGTCGGCGTGTCCGGCGGCGTGTCGGGAGGCCGGGGCCGGCGTGTCCCGGGCCGGGAGCGGCGTGTCGGGGCACCGGGTGGCGGGTCCGAGCGCCTCCCGGGCGTGTCCGGAGGGGTCCCCGACGGCGTACGGGCGGGCGCCTCAGGCGCCTGTGGGAAGCCTGTCGGCCGGGCCCCGAAGCCTGATCACCGGCGGGCCGGGGGGTGTCCCGGGGGGCGGTGTCCGGGGCTCACTCTACTCACTCCGAGTCGCCCGTCCGATACCGGCCCGACACAACATCTGGGGGTGCTCCCGGAGCCTGACACAAGATGTATGCTCGTGCTCGCTGTCGCCGCAGGGGAATCCGGTGCGAATCCGGAACTGTCCCGCAACGGTGTACTTGTGCGTGTTCGCGTGGCCCGCACAGGCTTGAGTCCGAGGACCTGCCGACAGCGCGCCCCGGCCGTCCGGCCAGGGTGCCATGACGTCCGGGCCTCGTGGAATGGGCCGGTGGACGCGACGCCCCCGTGCGCTCGTGAACCGCCGCCTGCCCTCCGCAGGCCCCGTGCCGAGCGAGGGAGTGCCCCACGTGACCATCGCGCCAGCCGATCCGGCCTCAGCGATCCCGGTGACCGAGGAACCCGACGGACCCGGTGCCGCGCTGCTGCGGACTCTGACCGCGCTGACCGCCGACCTCCCCGGCGCCGACCCCGGCCGGGTCGCCGCCGCCGCGCTGCGCGGCCGGTCCGCGCGGGCCGACGAGGCGGAGCTGCGGGACCTCGCCACGGAGGCGGCGGCCGGGCTGATCTCGGAGGACCCGGTCTACTCGCGGCTGGCCGCCCGGCTGCTCACCATCGGCATCCGCGCCGAGGCCGCCTCCCAGGGCGTCACCTCCTTCACCGAGTCGGTCGCCACGGGTCACCGCGAGGGGCTGGTCGCGGACCGCACCGCCGCCTTCGTCCGACTGCACGCGGAGCGCCTGGACGCGCTGGTCGACCCGGCCGCCGACGACCGCTTCGGCTACTTCGGCCTGCGCACCCTGCACAGCCGCTACCTGCTGCGGCACCCGATCACCCGCAAGGTCGTCGAGACGCCCCAGCACTTCATGCTGCGCGTCGCCGCCGGTCTCGCCGAGGACGACTCGGACCGCTCGGTGGCGGAGGTCGCCGACCTCTACCGGCTGATGAGCCGGCTGGACTACCTGCCCTCCTCCCCCACCCTCTTCAACTCCGGCACCCGGCACGCCCAGATGTCGTCCTGCTACCTCCTGGACGCCCCCAAGGACGAGCTGGACTCCATCTACGAGCGCTACCTCCAGGTCGCCCGCCTCTCCAAGCACGCCGGCGGCATCGGCCTCGCCTACTCCCGCGTCCGCTCCCGGGGTTCGCTGATCCGCGGCACCAACGGGCACTCCAACGGCATCGTCCCCTTCCTGAAGACGCTCGACGCCTCGGTCGCCGCCGTCAACCAGGGCGGCCGGCGCAAGGGCGCGGCGGCGGTCTACCTGGAGACCTGGCACTCCGACATCGAGGAGTTCCTGGAGCTGCGGGACAACACCGGCGAGGACGCCCGCCGCACCCACAACCTGAACCTCGCGCACTGGGTCCCGGACGAGTTCATGCGCCGGGTCGACGCCGACGGCACCTGGTCGCTGTTCTCGCCCTCGGACGTGCCCGAGCTGACCGACCTGTACGGCGAGGAGTTCGACGCGGCCTACCGCAAGGCCGAGGCCGCCGGACTCGCCCGCAAGACGCTGCCGGCCCGCGAGCTGTACGGCCGCATGATGCGCACCCTCGCGCAGACCGGCAACGGCTGGATGACCTTCAAGGACACCTCCAACCGCACCGCCAACCAGACCGCCGAACCGGGCCACGTCATCCACTCCTCCAACCTCTGCACGGAGATCCTGGAGGTCACCAGCGACGGGGAGACGGCGGTCTGCAACCTGGGCTCGGTCAACCTGGGCGCCTTCGTGAGCGGCGACGACATCGACTGGGAGCGGCTGGACGCCACCGTCCGCACCGCGGTCACCTTCCTCGACCGGGTCGTCGACATCAACTTCTACCCGACCGAGCAGGCGGCGGCCTCCAACTCCCGCTGGCGCCCGGTGGGCCTGGGCGCCATGGGCCTCCAGGACGTCTTCTTCCAGCTCCGCCTGCCCTTCGACTCCCCCGAGGCGAAGGCCCTCTCCACCCGGATCGCCGAGCGGATCATGCTCACGGCGTACGAGACCTCCGCGGACCTCGCCGAGCGCAACGGCCCGCTGCCGGCCTGGGAGAAGACCCGTACCGCGCGGGGCGTGCTGCACCCGGACCACTACGGCGTGGAGCACACCTGGCCGAAGCGGTGGGAGGCGCTGCGCGAGCGCGTCGCCCGTACCGGACTGCGCAACTCGCTGCTGCTGGCGATCGCGCCCACCGCCACCATCGCCTCCATCGCGGGCGTGTACGAGTGCATCGAGCCGCAGGTGTCGAACCTGTTCAAGCGCGAGACGCTCTCCGGCGAGTTCCTCCAGGTCAACTCGTACCTGGTGGACGACCTCAAGCGGCTCGGCGTCTGGGACGCCCGCACCCGTGAGGCGCTGCGGGAGGCCAACGGCTCCGTGCAGGGCTTCGCGTGGGTCCCCGACGAGGTGCGCGCCCTGTACCGCACCGCCTGGGAGATCCCGCAGCGCGGCCTGATCGACATGGCCGCCGCCCGCACCCCGTACCTCGACCAGTCGCAGTCGCTGAACCTGTTCCTGGAGACGCCGACCATCGGAAAGCTCTCCTCGATGTACGCGTACGCCTGGAAGCAGGGGCTGAAGACCACGTACTACCTGCGCTCCCGTCCCGCGACCCGGATCGCGCGGGCCGCTCGCGCCACCGTCCCCGTCCAGGCGACGCCCGACCCCGAGGCGGTCGCCTGCTCCCTGGAAAACCCCGAGTCCTGCGAGGCCTGCCAGTAATGACCAGCCAGACCAAGAACCTGCTCGACCCCGGCTTCGAGCTGACGCTGCGCCCGATGCGCTACCCGGACTTCTACGAGCGCTACCGGGACGCCATCAAGAACACCTGGACCGTGGAGGAGGTCGACCTCCACTCGGACGTCACCGACCTCGCCAAGCTCAGCCCCTCCGAGCAGCACCTGATCGGCCGCCTGGTGGCCTTCTTCGCCACCGGTGACTCGATCGTGGCGAACAACCTGGTGCTGACGCTGTACAAGCACATCAACTCCCCCGAGGCGCGGCTGTACCTGTCCCGCCAGCTCTTCGAGGAGGCCGTGCACGTCCAGTTCTACCTGACGCTGCTCGACACCTACCTGCCCGATCCCGAGGACCGCGCCGCCGCGTTCGCCGCGGTGGAGAGCATCCCCTCGATCCGGGAGAAGGCCGAGTTCTGCTTCAAGTGGATGGACTCGGTGGAGAAGCTGGACCGGCTGGAGAACGAGGCCGACCGCCGCCGCTTCCTGCTCAACCTCATCTGCTTCGCCGCCTGCATCGAGGGCCTGTTCTTCTACGGCGCCTTCGCCTACGTCTACTGGTTCCGCAGCCGCGGTCTGCTGCACGGGCTCGCCACCGGCACCAACTGGGTGTTCCGGGACGAGACGATGCACATGTCCTTCGCCTTCGACGTGGTGGACACGGTGCGCAAGGAGGAGCCGGAGCTGTTCGACGAGGAGCTGGGCCGCCAGGTCACCGCCATGCTGGCGGAGGCCGTCGAGGCCGAGTTGCAGTTCGCGCGCGACCTGTGCGGTGACGGCCTGCCCGGCATGAACACCGAGTCGATGCGGCAGTACCTGGAGTGCGTCGCCGACCAGCGCCTGACCCGCCTCGGCTTCGCCCCGGTCTACGGCTCCGAGAACCCGTTCTCCTTCATGGAGTTGCAGGGCGTGCAGGAGCTGACCAACTTCTTCGAGCGCCGCCCGTCCGCCTACCAGGTGGCGGTGGAGGGCACCGTCGACCTGGACGAGGAGTTCTGAGGCTCCCGTCCGCGCCCGGCCCCGCGACGGCCGTCGGCCCCCGGCACCCTCACGGGTCCGGGGGCCGACGCCGTGGCGGGTCACCGCGCCACGGGCCGCACCCGCAGGTCGTTGGGGCGCAGGGTGATCCCCACCCGGACGGCGTCGTTCGAGCCGGCCACCTGCTCGAAGCGGAACGCGGTGGCGAGCGCCGCGGTGATCAGCGTGAGCTGCGCCATCGAGAAGTGGTCGCTCGGGCACTTGCGATTGCCGACGCTGAAGGGCCGCATGGCGTATTTCGGCAGCTCCGTCACGCGTTCCGGAAGCCACCGGTCGGGGTCGAACTCCAGGTGCCGCGCGTAGGACTTCGGATCGCGCTGGATCGCGTACGGACTGTAGATGATGTCCGAACCGGCTGGAATGCGATAGCCACCGAGTTCGGTGTCGACCACGGCCCGCCGGGTCAATACCCATACGGCCGGACGCAAACGCATCGCCTCGACGATGACATTGTTGGTGTGGGTGAGCTTGCGGACATCCTCGAATGCGACGGGGCGTCCGCCGGTCACCGCCAGGACTTCGTCGCGGATACGGTCGCCTTGTTCGGGGTGTGCGGCGAGCGCCTGCAACAGCCACATGATCGTGGAGGCGATGGTCTCGCTTCCCGGGGTGAGGATCGCGACGACCTGGTCGTGGATCTCCTGTTCCCCGATCGGATCGCCATTGTCGTCCTTCGCCTCCAGCAATGCCGTCAGCAAATCGTCCGGCCGCCGTCCGGAGGCGCGGCGCTCGGCGACGATCTCGTCGACCAGCAGGTGCAGGTCGGCCAGGGCGCTGTTGAACTCCCGGTTGGCGGGGAGCGGCAGCCGGTACAGCGGCCCCAGCGGGACCACCATCCGGCGGTACATCCCGCGGAAGACGGTGGCGAGGGAGACGCACAGCCGCTCGGCCCGCTCGTCCATGTACTGGCCGCGCAGCAGGCAGCGGGCGGCGACGCGCACGGCGACGCGGAAGGACTCGGAGGTGCAGTCGACGGTCCGGCCCGAGGCCCAGCGCTCGGTGAGCGCGTGCGCCTCCTCCTCCATGATCGGCCCGTAGGCGGGGATGGCGTCCAGTTTGAAGGCGGGCTGGATGGTACGCCGCTGGCGCCGGTGGAGGGGGCCGTTGGCGGTCGCCACGCCCTCCTTGCCGAGCAGCCCCTCCAGCGACTCCCACAGCGGGCCGGCGATGTGGTAGTCGGGGCTGAGGGCGAGGGCGCCGGTGAGCGCGGGGGTGGTGACCGCGTACACGGTCTTCGGGCCGATCCTGATGCGGACGACGTCGCCGTGGTCGCGCAGTTGGGCCATGAAGGCCAGCGGGTCGCGGGCCATCCGCCAGCCGTGGCCGAGCAGCGGCACGCCGCCGCCCGCCACCGGCGGCTCGCGCAGTTCCGGCACCGGGCTCCCGGTGGTGCCGGGGTCGACGGACTCGACGGTCATGCGTCACCTGCCGTTTCGTTGTTGACGTACGGGGGCGTGGACCGGTCGTCCCAGTTCTCGACCCGGTAGCGGCCGGACTCGTGGTGGAACCAGTAGACGGAGCTGAACCAGTTCCGCATATTGGCCACATGGGTCCGCACGACGCCGCTCAGTTCCTTTCCGTGAACGGTTCCGTCGGCGAGCGTGTCGGCGAGCCGTATCACGTCCTGTTCCGCGTCGAGGAATGCGGAGATGCATTCCTCGATCCGCCGCCGGACTTCACCGATCGCTTCGTCCAGGGTCAGTCCCTCATGCGTGACGAGACTGATGCCGAGATTGTGGACCTCGTTTCCGGCGAGTTCCTTGGGAAGCGAACAGAGGTCGTTGTACCAGGCGGCGAATTCCTGGCTGAGCAGTGCGGCCCGACGGTATGCGGGGTGTTTCCTCACGGAATCCGGGAGTTCGCGTCCCGCGCTGGGCTCCAGGAGGTCGGTCCATATCCAGTGGGCGAAGGTGAGCCGGCGCAGGGCGAGGTATTCCTCGACGCCGGGCACGATGTGGTGGGTACGGTTGTGGAATTCGCGGTCGTACGCCTCGATCACCTCGTGGAAATGCCGGGCGAAGCGGGCGTTCCAGGTCCGCGGGAGGAAGGCGTACAGCCGCAGCACGCTGTCGGCGAACCCGGCGACCAGCGTGTCCCGGTGGTGCAGGTGGTCTGCGGGGGAGTCGAGTGCCGTGTGCAGGTTCCGGCGCAGCCGGCGCCAGGCGGCGGGGCGGTCGTGCACGATGTCGCGGTCGTGCCGGTCGTCCCAGACGAAGAACCAGGCGCTGTAGTCCGCTATCGCCTGGAGGACCGCGTCGGGGGCGCCCAGGTAGTAGCCCGCCATGAGATCGGTGTAGCGCAGCCCGTCGGCATACTCCTCGACCTTGTCGGCGGGCATGAGCCGCTTTTCCAGCAGCCAGGTGCGCGTCTTCTCCTGGAGTCTGGGCCAATACGGGTGGAGCCGGCGGGGGAATTCCGCCTCGATCACCGGGAGTGCGAGCCGTGGTGGTACCGCGGTCGGTGTCGCTGTGGTGCCGTGTGAGAAAGCATGCACGAACTGAACCCCTCTCAGCCGCCGGTGGCGCACCCCTCCCACTGAGCGGGGCGTGCGCCGTTGCGTATCCCCGCACTTCCCATTCAGCACCACAACTGACCGTCCTGGGAACGGATTTGCTTCATTCACCACCCCCCGGTGCCGGACTTCTCCTGGTGTGTGGCAGCTTCGGAATCCGGGCGGGAGGCACGGTTCGAACAGGTGATGGAGAAAAGAACGGCGCCCGTTCGGTCGATACCGAACAGGCGCCGTGCGCGGGGCCGGGCCCCGGGTGTCTCAGCCGTTGGCGACCACGGGGTAGCGCGGCTCGTTCTCGGCCATCTGCCGCAGCGCGTCCTTGCGTTCGCGCTTGGAGAGCCGGTCGATGTAGAGGTGGCCGTAGAGGTGGTCGGTCTCGTGCTGGAGGCAGCGGGCGAAGTAGCCGGTGCCGCGCACCTTGACCGGGTTGCCCTTCTCGTCCTGCCCGGTCACCTCGGCGTAGTCGGGGCGGGCGAGCGGCGCGTAGGCGGTCGGCACCGAGAGGCAGCCCTCGTTGTTGTCGTCCAGGCGGCGCCGGTCGGCGGGGAGTTCGACGAGCTTCGGGTTGCAGACCACGCCGACGTGGCGGACGCCCTCGTCGTCGGGGCAGTCGTAGACGAAGACCTTGCGGTCGACGCCGATCTGGTTGGCGGCCAGGCCCACGCCCTCGGCGGTGCGCTGGCTGGCGAACATGTCGGCGACGAGCTGCTGGAGCTCCTCGCCGAAGTCGGTGACGTCCTGGCACTCCTTGTGCAGGGCCGGGTGGCCGACCACGGTGATCGGGCGCGAGGTGCCGCGCTCGCACCAGGCGGCCTCCCGCTCCTCGCAGTCGTCGGTGTCGACGACATAGCCGTCGTCGTCCACGGGGAGCACGCCCGCGTGCTGCTGATCGGTGTCCTGCTGCGCCATGACCGACGAACGCCTTCCTGAACTGTGACCCTTTTCGATGCTGGATACAGGGTACGGGGCCGGGCCCCGGCGGGGGCACGGTCCGGTCGACGGCTCCGGCGGGGTACGACGAGGCGGCGGCTCCGTCGGGGTACGACGAGGCGGCGGGCCCTCGTGGGCGGGCGCCGTGGGCTCAGCAGACCTCTTCGAGGTCGCGCCAGTCCCGGGAGTCGGGGCTGTCGGCGACCCAGCCGTCCAGCAGCCCGCGCACCAGCGCGGCCGGGGCGGCCACCCCGCACTCGCGCTCCGGCACCCAGAGCTGGCCGTCGGTGCGGTGGCCGAGCGGGCCGGGGTGGCCCGGCTCGCTGTGGTCGTGCGGGTCGAGGTGCTCGCCGTCGCCCTCGTCGGAGGGCATCCGGGACTCGGAGCACATCCGGCACAGCAGCCGGACCGAGGACGACCAGTCCTCGGCGGCGAAACCGGCGTCGGCGGCGAGCTGTTCCAGGGCGTCCCGGTCGGCCTCGGTGGCGGCCTCCAGGAGCACCACCCAGGTGGGCACGGGCGAGGGCGCCCACAGCTCGATCTCGTCGAAGACGGGGTAGGCGTGTCCGGCGGCGGTGGTGCGTTCGCCGTGCGGCACCCCGTCGTGCAGGACGACCTCGCCCCAGCGCCGTCCGGAGGAGGGCAGCGGGATGGAGAGGACCTCGATCCGGGCGGGGTCCAGCCGCCGGCCCCACACCACCTCGGCCTCCCCTTCGGGGGAGAGGCGTACGGCGGCGCTGCCGAGGTCCATGCCGAGGGGCTCGCCGGCGTCGGTGGCGTCGCCGGGGGTGCGCAGCCCGTACGCCTGCCAGGCGCGGCGGGCCAGCGGCCAGTCCTGGAGGGCGGTGGCGGCGATGCCGACGTTCCACCAGTCGGGAGCGCCGAGGTCCCGGTCGAGCAGGGCGACGGCCCGCAGCCCGGCGGCGCGGGCCTGCTCCCAGTCGTGCCGGAACTTGTGCAGCAGGGCCAGGTTGAACCACGACTCCGACAGCCAGGGTTCCAGGTCGGCGGCCCGCGTCAGCAGCGCGCCCGCGTCCTCGTAGCGACCGTCGCCGATCAGCGTGAACGCCCGGTCGGTGGCCTGCCGCCAGGAGGCGGAGGGCCGGTTCCGTCCCTTGCCGAAGATCCTCACGATTCCCGCCTGCCAGTTCCGTACGGTGGGCTGGCCGTGCCTTCCCGTGCCCCCGGACACCCTCTCCTGCGCATCAAACCATGTACGGCCGCGGGGGCGCTCATTACCCATGGGTTATCCCTCGGCGGGCACGGTGAGGCTGCCTCGGGAGAGCACCCGGGCCAGCGCTTCCACGACTTCCGGAGCGTAGTCGCCCGCGGCGGCCAGGCGCAGCTCTTCGAGGGCGGTGAGGCTGCCGCCGGGTCCGGAGTCCCGGGCCTTCTCCTCGTAGGCGTTGACCGCCCGTATGATCCGCGCGGCAAGGGGCTGGTCCCGGCAGGGGTCGGCCTGCCGCTCGACGACCACGGCGACGGCGGCGTCGACGCCGGTCTGGCGGACGACGGCGCCGCCGAGGAGCGCGATCCGCCGCTGTTCGGCGAGCGGCAGCGCGGCGGTGGCGCCGGCCGGGACCGGGTCGACGAGGCTGAGCTGTCCGATGTCGTGCATGAGGGCGGCGTACTCCAGGACGGTCAGCTCGGGCCCGGACAGGCCCAGCTCGCGGCCGACGGCCCCGCTGAGTTCGGCGACGCGCCGGGCGTGCCCGGCCGGGGTGTACCCGGCGATCTCGGTGGCGCGGGCGAGCGAGGCGATGGTCTGCCGGTAGGTGGCGCGGACGGCGGCGTAGCGCCGGTAGGAGAGCTGGGTGAGCAGCAGCGGGACGGAGAGGACGGGCAGCGCCCACAGGCCGGCGACGGCCACCGCGAGCGCCATCACGGCGCCGGTCGCGCAGACCGCGGAGGTGATGCCGGCCATGCCGCGCAGTTCCTCGCGGAGCAGCGGGCCGAGGGGCCAGCCGGTGCGGGCGCGGGCGGGGGCGGCGGCGAGGACGGCGTCGCAGAGCGCGGTGAGGGCGAGCAGGGCGATGAGCAGCAGGGCGTGGCCGGGGCCGCCCCAGTCGCGGAAGGCGCCCTGGTGGGAGAGGGGCTGGAAGCAGACGGCGGCGAAGGTGACGGTGAGGACGCGGCGGGTGAGCTGGTCGAGCAGGGGACCGCTGCCGCGCGCGATGTAGGGCACGCTGCCGAGCAGGGAGGCGGCGAGCACGACGGCGACGGTCTGGGCGACGCCGTGCCGGGCGGGCTGCTCGCCGATCTCCCCGAGCAGCGCGTAGGCGAGCGCCCCGGCGGCGGCGAGGGGGGCGGTCTCGCGGGTCTCGGCGCCGGTGCGGCGGGTGAGTTCGCCGAGGGCGACGAGGAGGCCGAAGGCGAGGGCGACGGGCCGGTCGGCCACCCCGGTCCACAGCACGCGGGCGAGGCAGACGGTGGCGGTGAGGCCGGCACAGGCACGGGTGAGGACCAGCACGGCGGGGGTCCGGGGCGCCATCACCGGGCACCCCACCGGGACGAGGGCACGACAGCCCCGGCCTGCCCCGCACCCGCGACCGGGGCGTACCGCCTGCCGGCGGGGGCGGAGGGCGCGGGGGCGGAGGGGCGCACCGCGGCGAAAGACACCGAGGCGGGGGCCGTAGGCGCGGCGGCGCCAGGGCCCGCGGCGCCCCGCCTCCACCCGCCGCAGGGGCCGGGGGACACGGGGGCGCCGAGGCGCACGTGCCGCGCCCTCCGCCCCGCCCGGGAGCCAGGGGGCACGGCGGCTCCGGGGCCCGCGGTCCGTAAGCCCCGCCGGGCGGGAGCAGCGGGCCTCACCACGGCACCAGGGCCCCCGGCCCGCACATCGCGCCCCGCGGCGAGGCCGGGAAGCACGGCGCCGCCGGAGAGCGCGGCATGCGGCTCCCGCGCCCGCGCGTGTGCCGTGTGCGCCCCCGGTAGGGCGGTCTCCGGCGGACGCCGGTCCTCCCCGGCCGCCGTCGGACCCGGACGCGCGGCTGGCCGCGTCACCGGGTGCCCCGTCCGACGCTGTCGCGGGCGGCGGGGTCCTCCTGTCCGGCCTCCGGCGAGGGCACGGCGGTGACGGGAGCGGACGAGGCGGGGGCGGCGGGCGTGACCGCGTCGGAGGTGACCGCGGGCTGCCAGCCGTGGCTGCCCAGGGCGCGGACGAGGGCGCCGACCATGCGCGGGTCGAACTGCGAGCCCGCGCACCGCTGGAGCTCCTCGACGGCGGCGGAGACCGGGCGGGCCCGGCGGTAGGAGCGGGTGGAGGTCATCGCGTCGAAGGCGTCGGCGACGGCGACCACCCGGGCCGACTCGGGGATCTGGCCGCCGGCCAGCCCGTAGGGGTAGCCGCTGCCGTCGAGGCGCTCGTGGTGGTGGAGGACGGCGGCGCGCGCCTCGCCCAGGAAGCGGATGCCGCGCACCATCTCGTGGCCGTACTCGGGGTGCAGTTCGATCACGCGCCGCTCCTCGGGCGTCAGCGGCCCCTCCTTGCGCAGCAGCCGGGTCGGCACGCCGAGCTTGCCCACGTCGTGCAGGATGCCGGCGAAGCGGAGCGTCTCGACCCGCTCGGCGTCCATGCCCAGTTCGCGGGCGATCATCATCGAGGCGCGGCCGACCCGCTCGCTGTGGCCGCGGGTGTAGCCGTCCTTGAGGTCGACGGCCTGCACCAGGGCGCGGATGGTGGCCTGGTGGGCGGCGCGCTCCCGGTCGTACTGGGCGAAGGCCCACCACGAGACCCACATCGGCGGCAGCACCAGCAGCGCGGCGACGGGACCGTACGGGCTGTGCCACAGGACGGCCATCATCAGCGCGGCGAGCCCGTGCACGGTGATCGGGGCGAGCGAGCGGAGGAAGTGCCCCCGCCAGGCCCGCCGGGCAGGGACCCGCTCGGCCAGCGCGAGGATGCCGCCGTCGAGGAGCGTCAGCACCAGGCAGAAGGCGAGGACGGCGGCACCGGCCGGCAGCAGCGCGTACGGGAAGCGGGGGCCGAGGACGGCGTCCTGACCGCCGAGCAGGTCGTGGGTCCGGGCGGCGGCGCGGACGGCGAGGACGAGTTGCGCGGCCCGCCAGACGCGGCGCAGCCGGGAGTCCCGCCCGGCCGGGGACTCCGCCGGGGCGAGCAGCGCGCCGGGCAGCGCCACGAAGGCGGCGGCGGGCGGCGGCAGCAGGAAGGCGCCGGTGAGCAGGATGGGGTAGCAGGTGCCGACGGCGCGGGAGCGGGCGATCCGCTCGCCGCCCGCGTAGAGCCCGGCGAGCAGCAGCACGGCCCACCCGTGGGGGTGGGCCAGGGGCAGCGGGCAGAGGCAGAGCAGGGCGGCGAGGACGGCACCGGCGACGTAGACACGTGCCCGTGCCGGTACCACGTCCATGTGCCCCTCCCCCGGCCATGTCTGTCAGGCTCGGAGCCTAGGACGGCAGGGGGGTGGCGTGGGCCGATAAGCCTCGGATTAGCACGGACGAGTGATGGGCCCGCCGGAGGCGACGCGCGGGCCCCCGGGGTACCGGGGGCGAGGGGCGCGGCGGGGCCGGGGTCCGGCTCAGGACTCCTGGGGAGCCGGCGGCGCGGCGGTGACGTCGTGCTCGGGCACGGACTGGCCCGAGCGGATCAGGTCGATGCGGCCCATGACCTTGGCGCGCAGGTCGCCCGGCACGTCGTCCTGGCCGCAGCACCGCTTGACCAGCTTCTTGACGGCCTGCTCCAGCCCGTACTTCTCCAGGCAGGGCGAGCACTCCTCGAAGTGGTGCTCGAACTTCGCGCAGTCGGAATCCGGCATCTCGCGGTCGAGGAACTCATAGAGATGATCGAGGATTTCGCTGCAATCCGTCTCGTGCGGCTCTCCGCAGCTCATGACCCCGAGCCTTTCGCTTCGTTCGACTCTCCGGCGCCGGCCGGGACCAGTCCGCGGTCGCGGGCGTAGTCCTCCAGCATCCCGCGGAGCTGACGGCGGCCCCGGTGCAGACGGGACATCACCGTACCGATGGGTGTCCCCATGATGTCCGCGATCTCCTTGTACGCAAAGCCCTCCACGTCGGCCAGGTACACGGCGATCCGGAACTCCTCCGGGATCGCCTGGAGGGCCTCCTTCACGTCCGAGTCGGGCAGGTGGTCGAGCGCCTGCGACTCGGCGGAGCGCAGCCCCGTCGACATGTGCGACTCGGCCCGCGCGAGCTGCCAGTCCTCGATGTCCTCGGCCGCGCTGCGCTGGGGTTCGCGCTGCTTCTTGCGGTACGAGTTGATGAAGGTGTTGGTGAGAATCCGGTACAGCCACGCCTTGAGGTTGGTGCCCTCGCGGAACTGGTGGAAGGACGCGTACGCCTTGGCGTAGGTCTCCTGCACCAGGTCCTCCGCGTCGGCAGGGTTACGCGTCATGCGCAGCGCGGCCGAGTACATCTGGTCGAGGAATTCGAGCGCGTCCCGCTCGAAGCGCGCGCTGCGCTCCGCGGCCGACTCCGCGCCCGTGCCCCGGCCCTCGGGCTGCTCCGCCTGGCCGTGTTCGGTCCCTGCGTCGGTCCCAGTGACCGGACCCACCTCCTCCAGTGATGTCGTGGAGCCGGAACCGGTCCCACTCGAATCGGAGGATAGACGACGATCCGGTCCGCCCGCCGCTCGAACGGGGGCGGTCCGGGCCGCGTGGAGCACCGTCCAGTCGAGGCCGGAGCGGCTGCTCCCGCCCTTCTCGGTTCCCGCCGGGAGCGACCCGTCCACCGGGGACTGCGGGACGGGTGGGCAGAAGGTCGAACCCATGCGGCGGACTTCCTCTCCTACGGCGTCGGCGCTGATATCAGCTCGGTACATTCGGCACAACAGTGCCGGGGCGCCGGACATTCCCGGGGCGTCACGCCAGTGACCGGGTCCACGCGGCGACGGCGTCGGTGACGAGGGCGAGGGCCTCGTCCTGGCCGGTTCCGGCCCGTTTGGGGACGGCGAGGCCGTGGTCGGCGGAGGGGACGGCGACCAGGCGGTGCGCTCCGTCCGGGAACTCCTCCGGGCGGCCGAAGGGGTCCCGGGCACCCTGCACGACGAGGGTGGGCACGCCGGTGCCGAGCAGTTCCCCGGCCCGGGAGCGTTCGGGCCGGCCCGGCGGGTGCAGCGGGAAGGCGAGCGCGAGGACGGCGCGGGCGCCCAGTTCGGCGGCGGTGCGGCAGGCGACCCGGGCCCCGGCGCTGCGCCCGCCGGAGATCACCGGCACTCCGGTCGCGGCCAGGGCGGGCCAGATGCCGCGCCAGCCGGTGTCCAGGGTCTTCGGCGCGGGCGCCAGTCTCCTTCCGGCCACCCTCCAGGGCTGTTCCACCAGGGCGACGGTGACGCCGTGGGCGGGCAGCGCCTCGGCCAGCGCCCGCAGGTCGCGCGCCTCGACGCCGCTGCCCGCGCCGTGGCCCAGGGCCAGCAGGAGGCGGGGCCGGTCGGCCCGGTGCCAGGTGAGGCGGGCGGTGCCCGCGTCGGTCTCCAGGGTCTGCGTGGTCCGGCCTGTCGCGTTCGTCACGTCAGAAGAGTGTGCCCTCTTCCGGCGCCTCCAGCTCCTTGAGCAGTTCCGGCCCGTTGTTGCGGACGTTGCTGACGGCCGTGGGGACCGGGTGGGCGCGCAGCAGCCCGGGGGGCGGCGGGATCAGCAGTCCGGCCAGGTCGCCGGGGTCGGTGCGGGCCGGGTCGAGCCAGTCGTCCCACCGGTCGGGCGTCAGCATCAGCGGCATCCGGGGGTGGATCTCGGCGAGGGAGCCGGGCCCGTCGGCCGGGGCGGCGGCGAGGGGGGTGTCCTCCGCCTCGGTGGTGATCACCGCGCACGTCACCCACCAGGCCCGGGGGTGGCCGTCCGGCAGCGTGGGGTCCCGCCAGAACTCGTACAGCCCGGCCATGGCGAAGACCGAGCCGTCGGCCGGGGTGACGAAGTAGGGCTGCTTGCGGGGCCGTTTGCGGCGCCCCTCGACCTCCAGTTCCCGCTCCTGGCGGCCGGTGACCCACTCGTAGTAGCCGTCGGCGGGGAGCAGGCAGCGGCGGGTGGCGAACGCCTGGCGGTAGGACGGCTTCTCGTGGACGGTCTCCGCGCGGGCGTTGATCATCCGGGCGGCGCCCTCGGGCGTCCTGGACCAGGAGGGCACCAGCCCCCAGCGCAGCCGGCGCAACTGCCGGGCGGGCCGCGGGTCGGGGCTGCCCTTCAGGGGGCGTTCCAGGACCGCGTAGACCTCCTTGGTCGGGGCCACGTTGTAGTCGGGTTCCAGGGTCTCCTCGGGCTCCCAGGTCTCGATCCCGAAGACTCCCGCGAGATCCTCGGGTCCGCGACTGGCCGCATACCGTCCGCACATACGTGCCACACTGCCAGGCCCGTCCCTGTCCCGGCCACCGGCTCCGACAGGCACCCGGCACCGCATCCGCCCGTCCGCGCACCCGAGGAGCCCCCACCTCCCATGGACCACCTCGCATCCGCCTCGCTCGCCACCCTCTGGGACGAGGTCTCCGGCACCCAGCCCGGCCCCGACCTGTGGGTGGTGATCGCGACGCTGGCCGCCGCGGTCGCCGTCGTCGCCTGGCGCGGGAGCTGGCGCGTGGCCCGCAACGCGATCACCATCGCGCACGAGGGCGGCCACGGCCTCGTGGCGCTGCTCACCGGGCGCACCCTGACCGGGATCACGCTGCACACCGACACCAGCGGCCTCACGGTCAGCCGGGGCAAACCGCACGGGATCGGCATGATCCTCACCGCGGTGGCCGGGTACACCGCTCCCCCGCTGCTGGGGCTGGGCGGCGCCGCGCTGCTGGCCTCGGGCCGGATCACGCTGCTGCTGTGGCTGGCCACGGGGCTGCTGCTGGCCCTGCTGGTGATGGTGCGCAATCCGTACGGGGTGCTGACGGTGCTGGTGAGCGGGGGCACCTTCGTCCTGGTGTCGTGGCTGACCGGTCCGCAGGTGCAGGCGGCGTTCGCGTACGCGGTGGTGTGGTTCCTGCTGCTCGGCGGGGTGCGGCCGGCGTTCGAGCTCCAGATCGCGCGGTCCCGGGGCGGCGCGGGCGACTCGGACGCGGACCAGCTCGCCCGGCTGACCCACGCCCCGGCGGCGGTGTGGTTCCTCCTCTTCCACGTGGTGTCGCTGTGCTCGCTGCTCGGCGGCGGGCGATGGCTGCTGGAGCTGTGAGACGCCTCACGAAAGCGCCCGCGCGAGGGCCTCGGCGAACCCGTCCGGTGGACGGCGGCGGTCCCGTGGCGAGCACACTCGAAAGAGGGGAACGCTCACGCGTATCCGCGCAGTACATCCCAGGTGTTCGCGGTTCGGTCGGGTTCCGCCAACTTCGATCAAGATCTCCGTTCGTGGGGAGCCACTAAAGTGGGGCCCATGTCCGTGAATTCCGCGCAGTCCGCCCTCTGGCCCGCTCCCCACGCGAGCGGCGCCGTCGACGCCACCGTTCATGTGCCGGGATCGAAATCGGTCACCAACCGCGCACTGGTGCTGGCCGCCCTCGCATCCGAGCCCGGCTGGCTGCGCCGCCCGCTGCGCTCGCGCGACACCCTGCTGATGGCCGAGGCGCTGCGCACGCTGGGCATCGAGATCGAGGAGGGCGTCGGCCCGGACGGCACCGGCGAGTTCTGGCGGGTCATCCCGGCCGGGCTGCGCGGACCGGCCACCGTCGACGTCGGCAACGCCGGCACGGTGATGCGCTTCCTGCCGCCGGTGACCACGCTCGCCGACGGCCCCGTCCGCTTCGACGGCGACCCCCGCTCCTACGAGCGCCCCCTGCACGGCGTGATCGACGCGCTGCGCGCCCTCGGCGCCCGCATCGACGACGACGGGCGCGGCGCCCTGCCGATGACCGTGCACGGCGGCGGCGCCCTGGAGGGCGGCCCGGTCGAGGTCGACGCGTCCTCCTCCTCACAGTTCGTGAGCGCCCTGCTGCTCTCCGGCCCGCGCTTCAACCAGGGCGTCGAGGTCCGCCACACCGGCTCGGCACTGCCCTCGATGCCGCACATCCGGATGACCGTCGACATGCTGCGCTCGGCCGGCGCCCAGGTGGACACGCCGGAGGCCGGCGGCGAGCCCGACGTCTGGCGGGTCACGCCGGGCGCGCTGCTCGGCCGCGACCTGACCATCGAGCCGGACCTCTCCAACGCGCAGCCCTTCCTCGCGGCGGCCCTGGTGACCGGCGGCAGGGTCGTCGTCCCGGACTGGCCGCTGCGCACCACCCAGCCCGGCGACCGGCTCCGCGAGATCTTCACGGAGATGGGCGGCTCCTGCGAACTGACCGACCAGGGCCTGGTCTTCACCGGCACGGGCACCGTGCACGGCATCGACGTCGACCTGAGCGAGGTCGGCGAGCTGACCCCCGGCATCGCGGCCGTCGCCGCCCTCGCGGACTCCCCCTCGACCCTGCGCGGCGTGGCCCACCTGCGCCTGCACGAGACGGACCGCCTGGCCGCGCTGACCAAGGAGATCAACGCGCTGGGCGGCGACGTCACCGAGACCGCCGACGGGCTGCGCATCCGCCCGCGCCCCCTGCGCGGCGGCGTCTTCCACACCTACGAGGACCACCGCATGGCCACCGCCGGCACGGTCATCGGCCTCGCGGTCGCGGGCGTGGAGATCGAGAACGTGGCGACGACCGCGAAGACACTGCCCGACTTCCCCGACCTGTGGACCGGGATGCTCGGGGCGTAGGGACGGTTCGCCATGCGCCGCTACGGCAAGCACACCGACGAGGACGACATCCGCACCCGGCCCAGCCGCAGGGGCAACCGGCCGCGCACGCACCTGCGGCCCAAGCACGAGGACGCCTCCGAGGGGCTCGTGCTCACCGTGGACCGGGGCCGGCTGACCTGCCTCGTCGGGGACCGGGTCGTGATGGCGATGAAGGCCCGCGAACTGGGCCGCAAGGCCGCGGTCGTGGGCGACCGGGTGGCGCTGGTCGGCGACCTGTCCGGGCGGAAGGACACGCTCGCGCGGATCGTGCGCATCGAGGAGCGCACCTCGGTGCTGCGCCGCACCGCGGACGACGACGACCCCTACGAGCGCGTCGTCGTCGCCAACGCCGACCAGCTCGCCATCGTCACCGCCCTCGCCGACCCCGAGCCGCGCCCCCGGCTCATCGACCGCTGCCTGGTCGCGGCCTTCGACGGCGGGCTGACGCCGCTGCTGGTGATGACCAAGTCGGACCTCGCCCCGCCGGAACAACTCCTGGAGCTGTACGGCGCCTTGGACATCCCCTACGTGGTCACCAGCCGCGAGGGGCTGGCGGACGGGGAGGCCGCCGAGCTGGTCCGCGAGCATCTGGACGGCAAGGTCACCGCCTTCGTCGGGCACTCGGGCGTCGGCAAGACGACCCTCGTCAACGCGCTGGTGGCCGAGGAACGGCGGCGCAGCACGGGCAAGGTCAACGCCGTCACCGGGCGCGGCCGGCACACCACGACCTCGGCGCTGGCGCTGCCGCTGCCGGACGGGGGCGGCTGGGTCGTCGACACCCCGGGCGTACGGTCGTTCGGCCTGGCCCACGTCGACCCGTCCCGGGTCGTCCAGGCTTTCCCCGATCTGGTGCCGGGCACGGCGGACTGCCCGCGCGCGTGCGGCCACGACGAACCGGAGTGCGCGCTGGACGCGTGGGTCGCCGAGGGACACGCCGACCCGGCGCGGCTGTACTCGCTGCGGCGGCTGCTGGCGACGCGGGAGCGGACGGAAGGCGACTGACCTCGCGTGGTTTGCCGTGCCCCGGTACCGGTAAGTGCATAATCGCACCAAGCCGGATGCAAGCCCGAGTAAAACCTGACGAAGCGGTCACGGTACGGGGTTACGGGAGGACGACAGATGGCGTGGCTGCTGGTCATCGTGGCCGGGGTGCTCGAAACCGGCTTCGCCGTGTGCCTCAAGCTCTCACACGGCTTCACCCGGCTCTGGCCGACCGTCGCCTTCTGCGCCTTCGCGCTGGGCAGTTTCGGCCTGTTGACGCTTTCGCTGAAGAAGCTGGACGTGGGTCCGGCGTACGCGGTGTGGACGGGTATCGGCGCGGCGGGCACCGCCATCTACGGGATGGTGTTCCTTGGCGACCTGGTCTCCACGCTGAAGATCGTCTCGATCAGCCTGGTCATCATCGGCGTGGTGGGCCTGCAACTCTCGGGCTCGACGCACTGAGTTCGGGCGCCCTCACCGCGTCAGGTTCCGCGGCAGGGCGGTCCGCAGCAGCTCCGTCACACCGCCCTCGGGCGGCGCCGCGACGCAGGACAGGGCGAGCCGCGCCGTCAGTTCCGCCGCGCGGGCTAGGTCGACGGCCTCCGCGCGGGAGGCGCCGGGCCCGGACAGCGCGGCCACGGCCCGGTCGCGGACCAGGGCCACGAGGTCGCCGGGCGAGGGCAGCGGACCGTCGGCCCGCCGCTGCGCCGGCATCAGGGCGGAGGACGGCACGGGGCGCAGGGTCACGCAGGGCAGCCGGGCGTCCCAGCAGCCGGTGAGCAGCGCCCGCACCAGCGCGCTGCCCCGGGCCGCGGTCAGGGTCCACTGGGCGGTGGCGGTGAGCCTCTCGCGGGTGTCGCCGGCGCCGGACAGGGCGCGGTCGACGCCGGCCAGGTAGGCGTCCGCCTCCCGGCGCACGAGAGCGCGGGCGATGCCGTCCTTGCTGCCGAACTCGTTGTACAGCGTCTGCCGGGACACGCCGGCCGACGCCGCCACCTCCACCATCCGCACGGCGGACCAGGGGCGTCGGGTCAACGCCCCGGACGCGGCGTCGAGCAGGGACTCCCGGGCTCCGGGCATCAGCGCCTCCGACGGGCCGAGCGGCTGTGCGCCCAGGTTTGACGCGCCCGGGACCCCTGTCAAGGCTCCCCGCGGCCCCCGTGCCACGCCGCGTCGGCCGACCCTGGTGGCCCCGCCCCTCCTCCGGCCGATACCGTGACGGCATGCCGGACTACCTCGACGATCTCCGTCTCGCCCATGTCCTCGCGGACGCCGCCGACGCCACGACGATGGAGCGCTTCAAGGCCCTCGATCTGAAGGTCGAGACCAAGCCGGACATGACGCCGGTCACCGAGGCCGACAAGGCCGCCGAGGAGCTGATCCGCGGCCACCTCCAGCGCGCCCGGCCGCGCGACGCCGTCCTCGGCGAGGAGTACGGCGTGGAGGGCACCGGCCCGCGCCGCTGGGTGATCGACCCGATCGACGGCACCAAGAACTACGTGCGCGGGGTGCCCGTCTGGGCCACCCTCATCTCCCTGATGGAGGCCGCCGAGGGCGGTTACCGGCCGGTCGTCGGTGTGGTCTCCGCCCCGGCGCTCGGCCGCCGCTGGTGGGCCGCGCTGGACCACGGCGCCTTCTCCGGGCGCAGCCTGACCTCGGCGTCCCGGCTGCACGTCTCCAGCGTGTCGCGGCTCTCCGACGCCTCGTTCGCGTACTCCTCGCTGAGCGGCTGGGAGGAGCGGGGGCAGTTGGAGGGCTTCCTCGACCTGTCCCGCTCGGTGTGGCGCACGCGCGCGTACGGCGACTTCTGGCCGTACATGATGGTCGCCGAGGGCTCGGTCGACCTGTGCGCCGAGCCCGAGTTGTCGCTGTGGGACATGGCCGCCAACGCGATCATCGTCACGGAGGCGGGCGGCGCCTTCACGGGCCTCGACGGCCGGCCCGGCCCGCACGGCGGCAACGCGGCGGCGTCGAACGGACTGCTCCACGACGAACTGCTGGGGTACGTCGGCCGACGCTCCTGAGCGCCCCTTTCGTCCCCCTACGCGCCCCCTTGTTGGGCCCCTCTTTACCTGCCACTCTGGGGAACCCCCACTTGTGAACTCGTGAATCCCGGGTGTCCGCGGATTCTGATCTCCGGCAGGAGGTGGCTCACCCCATGCTCGTCCGTGACGCCATGAGCAAGGTCGTCCTCACCATCGGTCCCGCCCACACCCTGCGCCAGGCCGCCACGCTGATGTCCTCGCGCCGGGTCGGCGCGGCGGTGGTGTACGACCCGGACGCCGGGGGCATCGGCATCCTCACCGAACGGGACATCCTCGACTCCGTCGGCCGGGGCCAGGACCCGGACGGCGAGCACGCGCACGCGCACACCACCACCGACGTCGTGTTCGCCACGCCGACCTGGACGGTGGAGGAGGCGGCGCGGGCGATGGCGCACGGCGGTTTCCGCCACCTGATCGTCCTGGACCGCGACGAGCCCGTCGGCGTGGTCTCGGTCCGCGACATCATCCGCTGCTGGGCGCCGGCCCGCGGGAACCGCGCCAGCCCGGCCGTCTCCGCCTGACCCGGGCCCCGGTGCCCGGCGTACGTCCACGCGCGTACGGCGGTGGGAACGCGAACGGGCCGGACCCCCGTTCCCGGGGGTCCGGCCCGCCTTGGCGGCAAGCGGTCAGTGCCGGACGTCAGCCGCGCAGGGCCTGGACCGCGGCCTCCAGCCGCTTGCCGAAGTCGGCGTCGGCCTGGCGGAAGTTGCCGATGGCGCGCTCGGCGATGTCCTCGCGCGAGACGCCGGAGATGGCGCCGGCCAGGTTGGAGACAAGGCGCTCCTTCTCGGCCTCCGACATCAGCCGGTACAGGTTGCCCGCCTGGACGAAGTCGTTGTCCTCGGCGTGCGAGGGGGCCACGTGGTCGCCGGTGACACCGGAGACCGCGACCGGCTCCCACAGCGGACGGTCGGTCTGGAAGGGACCGCCGAAGCTGTTCGGCTCGTAGTTCTTCGCGCCCTTGTGGCGGCCGTCGTACAGGTAGCCGTCACGGGAGTGGGTGCGCGCCTCGGTGGCGTGCGGACGGTTCACCGGCAGGTGGTCGGCGTTGACGCCGACGCGGTAGCGGTGGGCGTCGCCGTAGGCGAAGAGGCGGCCCTGGAGCATCTTGTCCGGGGACGGGCCGATACCGGGCACGAAGTGCGCCGGGGAGAAGATCGACTGCTCGACCTCGGCGAAGATGTTCTCCGGGTTGCGGTTGAGTTCGAGCTTGCCGAACTCGATGACCGGGTAGTCCGCGTGCGGCCACACCTTGGTGAGGTCGAACGGGTTGAAGCGGTAGGTCGCCGCGTCCGCGACGGGCATGATCTGCACGCCGACGGTCCAGCTCGGGAAGTCGCCGCGCTCGATGGCCTCGCGCAGGTCGCGCTGGTGGGAGTCGGGGTCCTCACCGGCGAGCTTGGCGGCCTCCTCCGCGGTGAGGCACTTGATGCCCTGGTCCGTCTTGAAGTGGTACTTGACCCAGAACGCCTCGCCCGCCTCGTTGCTCCACTGGTAGGTGTGCGAGCCGAAGCCGTCCATGTGGCGGTAGGACGCCGGGATGCCGCGGTCGCCGAAGAGCCAGGTCACCTGGTGGGTGGCCTCGGGCGACAGGCCCCAGAAGTCCCAGACGTTGTCCGCCTCCTGCGAGCCGGTGTACGGGTCGCGCTTCTGGGTGTGGATGAAGTCGGGGAACTTGATGGCGTCCTTGACGAAGAACACCGGGGTGTTGTTGCCGACGAGGTCGTAGTTGCCCTCTTCGGTGTAGAACTTCAGCGCGAAACCGCGCGGGTCGCGGACGGCGTCCGGCGCACCCAGGTTGCCCGCCACGGTGGAGAAGCGGAGGAAGGTCTCCGTCTCCTTGCCGACCTCGGAGAGGAACTTGGCCCGCGTGTACCGGGTGACGTCGGCGGTCACCGTGAAGGTGCCGTACGCGCCGGCGCCGCGGGCGTGCACCACGCGCTCCGGGATGCGCTCACGGTTGAAGTGCGCCAGTTTCTCCAGCAGGTGCTGGTCCTGGACGAGCACCGGGCCGCCGATACCGGCGGTCTCACTCTGCTGGTTGTCGGCTACCGGAGCTCCGGCCTCGGTCGTCAGCGGTCCCACAGTCACGTACGCCTCCTGCGCCAATCCACGAACCTGTCCCTTGGCTTCTGCCGATGCCAATCCTACAATGGACAATGTCTAAGTCAAGCAACACTCCAAAGTCACACTGGTTCGGGACCTGGTCCCCCCTGCTGTTAGGCTGGTCTTCATGAGTGACCTACTGGAACGGCTGCGCGGACGCGGATGGCGCATGACCGCGCAGCGGCGCGTCGTGGCCGAGGTCCTCGACGGCGAACACGTCCATCTGACGGCCGACGAGGTGCACGCGCGGGCTGTCGCCAAGCTGCCCGAGATCTCCCGGGCGACCGTGTACAACACGCTCGGTGAGCTGGTCTCGCTCGGCGAGGTACTGGAAGTGGCGACCGACAAACGCGCCAAGCGGTACGACCCGAACGCACACCAGCCGCACCACCACCTGGTGTGCGCGCGGTGCGGCGCGATCCGGGACGTGCACCCCACCGGCAACCCGCTGGCCGACCTGCCCGACTCGGAGCGCTTCGGCTTCACCGTGTCGGACGTCGAGGTGACCTACCGGGGCACCTGCCCGAACTGCGCCTCGGCCTGACCCGCCCGCACCGGAGCCCCGGCACCCTTCGGGGTGCCGGGGCTCCGTGTCGTGCGTGCTCCGTGTCGTGCGTGCTCCGTGTCGTGCGTGCTCCGTGGAGACCGCGTGTCGCCCATGGCGCCGGAAACGCGCCGAGGGCCGGAACCCTGTCGGATTCCGGCCCTCGGCCATCAGTAGCGGGGACAGGATTTGAACCTGCGACCTCTGGGTTATGAGCCCAGCGAGCTACCGAGCTGCTCCACCCCGCGGCGATGAACACAACGTTACGGCACGCCGTCACCGAGAAGCAAATCGCCTCTCCCGGCACAGCGGCCCCAGGCGCGGCGGTCTGCCGGACCGTGCGCCTGACCTAAGCGGACAGCTCCTGGCGCAGGGCGTCCCGCAGCCGGGCCGCGCGCTCGCCGACCTCCCGCGGGCCCAGCGACGCCGCCAGGTCGGCCCACTGCTGGCCCTCGTCCAGCTCGCCGCGCCGGGCGGAGACCAGCGCGAGCCGCAGCGCGGCCCGCCCGTGTCCCGCCTCGGCCGCCCGGCGCCACCACACCACGGCCTCGGGCTCGCTGCCCTCGCGGGCCAGCAGCAGCCCCAGGTTGAAGGCGCCGTTGCGGGAGCCCGCCTCGGCCGCCTCCCGGTACCAGCGGGCCGCCTCCCTGACGTCCCCGCGCGCCGCGGCCAGCATCCCGACCCGCACCTGGGCCCGGCGGTGCCCCTGGGAGGCCGCCCGCTCGTACCACTCCTCGCACTCGGTCTTCTGGTGGGCCGGCTCGCCCAGCTCGTGCGCGGGCGCCGGCGGGCGGCGCGCGTCGAGCAGGGTGGCCAGCCGGTACGCCGCCTCCGCGCTGCCGCCCCCCGCGGCGCAGCGCAGGAAGCGCTCGGCCCCCCGCTCGTCGCCCCGGCGCAGCCGGGCCATGCCCACCTGGAGCGCGGCCTCGGTGTGCCCGGCCGCGGCGGCCCGCTCGTACCAGCGCAGCGCCGCCGTGTCCTCGCGCCGCCCGGCGTGCAGGATGCCGAGGTTGAAGGCGGCGTCGACGCTGCCCGCCTCGGCGGCCCGGGAGAACCAGGGCTCGGCGCCGGTCTCGTCGCCACTGCGCAGCAGCAGGATGGCGAGCGCGTTGGCGGCCTCGCGGTGCCCGGCGTAGGCGGCCCGCCGGTACCACTGCTCGGCCTGGACGGTGCGGCCCTGCTCGGCGCAGAGCAGCCCGAGGTTGTACGCGCCGTTGTCGTCCCCCGCGTCCATCGCCGCCCGGTACCAGCGCTCGGCGGTCTGCGGCTCGCCGCGCTCGGCGTGCAGCGCGCCCAGCGCGTTGGCCGCGTTGCCGTCGCCCTCCTGGGCAGCGCGCAGCCACCACATGGCGGCGTTCTCGGTGTCCCCGGCGTCCCGCAGCAGGAAGCCCAGGGCGCAGGCGGCGCGCGGCTCGCCGTCCTTGGCGGAGATCAGGTACCAGCGGCCGGCCTCCTTCAGCTCGCCCCGCCGCTCCAGGATGGTGCCGAGGTGCAGCGCGGCCCGCCGGTGTCCGCGCGCGGCGGCCTGCCGGTACCACTGCTCGCAGCCGCCGTCCTCCTCGGTGTCCGGGGCGCGGCCGGCCCCGCCGATCAGGCAGGGGCCCGCGCCCCGGTCGCCGTCGCGTCCGGCCCGCCGGTCCAGCATCCGGGCGAGCCGGTACGCGGCCTCGCGGTGCCCGCGTTCGGCGGCGGCCCGCATCCAGCGTTCGGCGCCGGCCTTGTCGGCGCGGTGTTCCAGCAGGTCGGCGAGGGCGTAGGCGCCGAGCACGTGTCCCTGTTCGGCGGACTGGCGCAGCCAGTACTCGGCGGCGGGCTCGTCGCCGCGTTCGCGGAAGTGCCGCCCGAGGGCGTGGGCGGCGGCGGCGGAACCGGCGACGGCGGCGATGCGCCACCAGCCGGCGGCCTCCTCGGCGTACCCGCGCTGGTGCAGCAGGACGCCGAGGTTGTTGGCGGCGGCGCGGTCACCGGCGGCGGTGGCGGCGCGCAGGTGGGACTCGGCTCCGTCGAGATCGCCGCGGCGCAGCAGCAGGGCACCGAGGACGCTCATCGCCTCGACGTCGCCGGCCTCGGCGGCGATGCGCCGGCGCACTTCCTCGGCGGCCTCGTCGGCGGCTTCCTGTGCCTCGTCGCCGGTCTCCTCCCGACCGGACGGCTGCGCAAAACGGCCTGTCTCGAACAGAGTTGCCATGTCCCCCATAACGTCCATCGTCGCACCACCCGCAACCCGGGTACACCTGGTATACCGAAGCCAGTGAGGTCACTTCAGCGTTTTGTCGACATGCCCACAGGGAGACAAGTCAAACACAGATCGCCCAACTCCCGTCGGCGGCGCGGCCGTCACTCGCCCGGATGTAGCCCTCCGCACACGAGAAAGGGCCCGGATTCCGTAAGGAATCCGGGCCCTTCTCCTCATGAGCCGAGGCTCACGATGCGAGTAGCGGGGACAGGATTTGAACCTGCGACCTCTGGGTTATGAGCCCAGCGAGCTACCGAGCTGCTCCACCCCGCGCCGTTGTGTTCACAACCGTATCACGGCGCGGGGTGGGGCTATGACCTGCTCCGACGGGCGGGGTCAGCCGCCGGCCTTCTCCTCGTCTGCCGCCGACCCACCGTCCCCGGAGGTGTCGGAGGACGGTTTGCCGGAGGGGGACTTGTCGGAGGCGTTCTTGCCGTCGCCGGCCTTCTCGCCACTCTTGCCGTCGCTCTGGCCCTCACCGCCGCGGGCGGCCTCGGCCTGGGCCTCCTCGGCCTGCTTGAGCGCCTCCTCCAGGTCCTTCTGCGCCTCGCCGTAGGCGGCCCAGTCGCCCTTCTCCAGGGCCTTCTGGCCCGCGTCGAATGCCTTCTGGGCGTCGTTCAGCGCCTTCTGGACGGTCGGGTTCGACGGCGTCTCGGTGGTGTCCTCGTCGTCACCCGGCGGCTCGGAGACCGTGCCCTCCGCCCCGAAGATCTTGTTCAGGGCCGCGTCGAGGGTGTTCTCGAAGGCCGTGTTGCCTCCGTAGCTCACCAGGACCTTGCGCAGCAGCGGGTACTTGAGGCCGCCGCCTCGCACGTAGACCGGTTCGACGTACATGAGTCCGCCGTCGAGCGGGACGGTCAGCAGGTTTCCGTACTCGACCTCCGAGTCGCCGCCCCTGAGGAGACGGATGGACTCGGCGATGTCCTGTTCGGAGTTGAACTGGCTCTGCACCTGCTTGGGTCCGGGCACCGTGGTGCTCGTCGGCAGCTTCAGGATTCTGATCTTGCCGTAGTCGTCGGTGCCGGCCTCGGCGTCGACGGCCATGAACGCGCTGAGGTTGTCGCGCCCGTTGGGCGTGAACGTGGTCGTCAGCGAGAACGCCTGTTCCTTCTGGTCCGGCATCCTCATGCTGAGGTAGTACGGCGGCACCGCGTTGCCCGACTTGTTGGTCGGGTCGTCCGGCACCTGCCACACCTCACTGCCGCTGAGGAAGGTGGTGGCGTCCTTGACGTGGTAGCGGGTCAGCAGCTCGCGCTGGACCTTGAAGAGGTCCTGCGGGTAGCGCAGGTGCGCCATCAGGTCCGCGGAGATCTCGCTCTTGGCCTTCACCGAACCGGGGAACGCCTTCATCCACGTCTTGAGGACGGGGTCCTTGGTGTCCCACTCGTACAGCTTGACCTCGCCGGTGTAGGCGTCGACCGTCGCCTTCACCGAGTTGCGGATGTAGTTGACCTGGTTCTGCTGGGCGACCACCGCGCGCGAGTTGTTGTTCGCGGTCAGCGAGTCGGCCGTCGTGTCGCCGAGCGTCGTCCGGGACGCGTACGGGTAGCCGTTGGTCGTCGTGTAGGCGTCGACGATCCACTGGATGCGGTTGTTCACCACGGCCGGGTAGGCGTCGCCGTCGATGGTCAGCCACGGGGCGACCGCCTCGACGCGCTCCTTCGGCGTGCGGTTGTAGAGGATCTTCGACCCGTCGCCGATGGCGCCGGAGTAGAGGATCTGCGGCTCGCTGAAGGCCAGCGCGTAGGCGGCCCGGTTGAGGGGGCTGGACAGGTCCACGCCGCCGTCGCCCTTGTAGCTGGTGGTCTTCTCACCGGCGTCGTCGGAGTAGTCGACCTCCTTCTGGGGGCCGCCGACGATCGAGTACGTGGTGGTCTTCTCGCCGTAGTAGATCCGCTGCTCGTACTTGCCGAGGTCGCCCACGGACGGCAGGTCGGACTCGGTGAAGACCGGACGGCCCTCGGAGTCGACCTCCGTGCCCTTGGCCGCGACCACGCCGAAGCCATGGGTGTAGCGGAAGTGGTTGTTGATCCAGTTCTTCTTCGGGATACCGGCCAGGTTCAGTTCCCGCAGGCCGATGACGGTGTCCTGGTCCTTGCCGTCCTTGCTGTAGCGGTCCACGTCCAGATTGGTCGGGAACGCGTAGTAGTTCCGCATCTGCTGGAGCTGCTGGAAGGTCGGCGAGACGATGTTCGGGTCCATGATGCGGATGGACGCCGAGGTGTCGGCGTCGTCGCGCAGCTTGGTCTTGTCCTCGGTGTTGCTCCGGCCCGAGTACTCGGTGACCTGGGTGCCCGCGATGCCGTAGGCGTCACGCGTCGCCTTGAGGTTCTTCTCGACGTACGGGGCTTCCTTGGCCTGCTCGTTCGGCTGGACCTGGAATTTCTGCACGAGGGCCGGGTACAGGCCGCCGATGAGGATCGCCGACAGCACCATCAGGCCGAAGCCGATGACGGGGAGCTGCCAGGTGCGCCGCCACAGGGTGGCGAAGAAGAGCAGCGCGCAGATGACGGCGATGCAGAACAGGATCGTCTTGGCGGGCAGGTAGGCGTTGGCGTCCACGTACCGCAGGCCGGTCCAGTTGTCGGTGGCCTTGAAGTCGCTCGACTTCACCGCCAGTCCGTACCGGTCGAGCCAGTAGGCGACGGCCTTGAGGGCGACGAAGACGCCGAGCAGCACCGAGAGGTGGCCGGTGGCCGCGGCGGTGGCCCGCGCGCCGGGGCTGGTGACCCGCAGTCCGCCGTAGAGGTAGTGGGTGAGGGCGGCGGCGATCAGGGAGAGGATCACCGTGGCGAAGCCGAAGCCCAGCAGGAACCGGTACCACGGCAGGTCGAAGGCGTAGAAGGCGACGTCCAGCTTGAACTGGGGGTCCTTCTGCCCGAACGGCACCCCGTTGACCCACATCAGCCAGGTACGCCACTGGCCGGCCGCGGAGGCGCCGGCGATCAGGCCCACCAGGGCGGTGATGCCGAGCAGCAGCCACTTCTTGAACGGGGCGATGCCCATCCGGTAGCGGTCCAGGTTCTGCTGCTCCATCGACATCGCGCTCAGCGGCGGCCGGAGCCGGTGGGCCAGCCAGATGTTGAGGCTGACGGCGAGCGCCATGAGCAGCCCGAAGACGAAGAAGAGCCCGATCTTCGTCCAGAGGGTCGTCGTGAAGACCGACGAGTAGTGGACGGAGCGGTACCAGAGCCAGTCCGTCCAGAACCCGGCGAACATGGTGAACGCCATGCCGAGCACGGCGAGGACACCAAGTGTCATCAGCAGGGTCCGGACACGCCGGGACGGGCGGCCCACTCTCATCCGGGGCCCTGTCGGGCCTCCGCCGCGGTCCGGCATCTGGAAAGCCAAGGTGCGCACCTCGAAGTTCGCTGTTGTCTCGTCAGGCCCCCGGGGTTCGCGGGCCCCCCGTGCGCCCTCGGAAACGTGGGCCCACACCTATGTCAACTTACTCATCGTTTACTCGGTTCCCGATTCGGGCCGGGAACGAGGCAGGATTGTGACCATGTCCAACACCCCCATGGCAGCCAGTCCCCTCACCCGGGCCGTGCTGGAGATCGACGAGTACGTCTCCGGCTTCGGCTGGGACCAGCCCGCACGCCTCTTCGCCCTCGTCGACACCGCCCGGCTGCGGGCCGACCAGCCCTCGCTCGCGGACCGTCTCGGCCTGCCGGACGCGCCGGCCGCCGACGGCCTCACCCCCATCGAGCAGGAGGAGATCCCGGCGCGGCAGCCGCTGGACGAGTTCCTCGGCACCATCGCCTGGCCCGACGCGGTGGCCGGCTGCGCCCTCACGGTGGAGCGCCTGATGCTGCCGCCGTCCGCCGAGGCGCAGGTGCCGCAGGACCTGGACGAGGACGGGCTCGCCCGCTGGGTCGCCGAGCACCCGGACCGCCAGGAGGTCCGCATGACGGTCGCGGTGCTGCGCGACGGAGTCCGCGAGTCGGCGCTGCGGCTGCGGGAGAAGGACTCCGCCACGGACGTCCTCACCGGCTCGGAACTGGTGCCGGGGCTGGCCCAGGCGCTGACGGCGACCTTCGAGGAGTAGCCCGCCGCGCGGTGCGCGGTCCGTCAGCCGGCCGCGCAGGTGGGTACGTCGGCGGTCTTCCCCGCGCGGATGTCGCCGAGGGCGCCGAGCGCGTCGTCGAGGGTCTTCACCTTCACGAGGGTCAGTCCCTCGGGGGTGTCCTCGGCGGCGGCGGCGCAGTTGTCGGCGGGCGTCAGGAAGTACCGGGCGCCCTTGTCGCGGGCGGCGATGGTCTTCATGCCGATGCCGCCGATCGGGCCGACGTTCCCCTCGTCGTCGATGGTGCCGGTGCCGGCGACGAACTTGCCCCCGGTGAGGCTGTCCGGGGTGAGCTTGTCGTAGATGCCGAGGGCGAACATGAGCCCGGCGCTGGGCCCGCCGACGTCGGCGAGCTTGATGTCGATGGAGAACGGGAAGGTGTGGTCGGTCCCGGCGGAGATCCCGACGATGGCGCGCTTCTCCCCGCCGTCGTCGGCGGCCTTTGTGGTGATCGTCACTTTTTCGGTGACCTTCGGGCTGCGCCGCTCCTTCTCCGCGGCGGCCTGCTCCTTGGCGGGCACGACGGTGAACACCACGTCCTCGCCCGGCCGGTGTCTGGTCACCAGATCGGCGACGTCGGCGGGCTCCTGGATGCTCTTCCCGTCGACCTCCTTGATCACGTCGCCCGCGTGCAGCCGGCCCTCGGCCGGGGAGCCCTTGAGGACGGTGGAGACGACGACCCAGGAGCGGACCGGGATGTCCAGCGCCTTCAGGGCGGCGACCTTGGCGCTCTCCTGGGACTGGCTGAACTCCTCGGCGTTCTCCTGGGTGGCCTCTTCCTCCGTCTTGCCGTCCGGGTACAGCGTGTCGTGCGGCACCACGCGGCTGTCATGCGCGAACCAGCCGTAGACGGCCTCCACCAGGTTCATCCGGTAGCCGGCGCTGGTGACCCGCACGGTGGTCATGTTGAGGTGCCCGCTCGTCTCGTACGTGTCCCGCCCGGAGATCTGCAGTACCGGCTCACCGTCGTGATCGCCGAGGGTGTTCACCGTCGGTCCCGGGGACATCTCCGCGTACGGCACGGGAAAGAACACACCCGCGCACAGGAGTGCGATCAGCATGAGGGTGGAGGCGAGCATCGTCGCCGTGCGGCGTGGCATGGAACGACAGTACGGGACGAGACTGTCGGAGGACCGTCAGGGCAGGGCCCGTTCAGACACCGGTGCGGGACCGCTCCATGGCCTCACGGAAACGGGCGTATCCGTCGAGTTCGGGCCCGTCACCCCGCGCCTTGCGGGTGCGGTTGGCCCAGCTCCCCCAGAGACCCGCGACGACAGCCGCCACAAACGGAATCAGCAACCAGGCAAGCGCTGCCATGCCGACCTCCCAACCCCACGAGCGTCCGCGACTGACTGATCAGCAGATTAACCATCCGCAGTGACAACGCTCACGCCAGGGGGCCGGTTACGCAACCGGACGGAGCAGTACGACTCCGCCGGCCGGGCGGCGTTCAGCAGGCGCCGACCCACTCCTCGGTGCCGTCGAGGAAGGTCTGGTGCTTCCAGATCGGCACCTCGTGCTTGAGGTCGTCGATCAGCTTCCGGCAGGCGGCGAACGCCTCGGCCCGGTGCGGGCAGGACACGGCGACGACCACGGCGAGGTCCCCGATCTCCAGGTCCCCCACCCGGTGGACGGCGGCGAGCGCCCGGACGGAGTGGTCGGCGGCGATCTTCTCGGCGACCCGCCGCAGCTCGGCCTCGGCACTGGGGTGCGCGGAGTAGGCGAGCCGGGTGACGGCCGCGCCCCCGTCGTGGTCCCGCACGGTGCCCACGAAGAGCGCCGTGCCTCCGGCCGCGTCGTCCCCGACGGCCCGGAAGACCTCGTCCACGGAGAGCGGCGTGTCCCGGATGCCGAGCAGCTTGACGGGGTGATCGCTGGTGGATGCCATGCGTCCATCGTGCCCCACGGCCGGGGGCGGGGGAACAGGGGTGCGGGCGGGCGGGGACCGGTCGCCGAAGGACGACGGCGGGGCCCGCGACCCGCCCGGGGCGGCGCCGGGATGGCGGGGCGGATGGGGGGCGGCGTGTCGTACGGGGGGGCGGGGTGTCGTGTGTCGTGAGGGGGCGGCGGCGCAGCAGCCGGGACACGCCGTCAGGGCACCGGACGGCACGGCAGGCCGGGGGCACGGCGTGTCGTACCCGTCCGGGTGAGGGGCGCGGGCCCGCTCAGATCCGGCGCCGCGCCTTCCGCGCCCGGCGCACCACGGCCGCCGCGCCCAGCAGCGCGACCGTCGCGCCCGCGGCGCCCGCCGCCGTGGCGTCCTTGCGCCCGAGCCGCCGCCCGGCGACGGTGTGCCGTCCGGCCACCTCGTCCAGCAGCTCGGCGAGCACCTCCTCGTTGGTGTACTTCGGCCGCCACCCGGCGTCGTGCAGCCGGCTGCCGCTCACCACCCACGGATACATCGTGTAGGCCAGGTCACCGGCCGGGGAGGGGGTGAGCCCGATGCGGTGCAGGCGGGCGGCGGCGCCCAGCGCGACCGCCGACGGCAGCTCCATCCGCCGGATGCCGCTCAGCTCCTCCACCTCCTCCTGCTCCAGCCACCCGTCGCACCCCACGGCCAGCTCCCCGTCGGCCTTCTCCAGGACCGCGTACTCCAGGGCGCCGCACAGGTCGTCCACGTGGCAGAACTGCCAGGCGGGCCGCGATCCGGCCACCACGAGCAGCCGCGGCGACTCGAAGTACCTGGTCAGCGCGGTGTCCACGCCACCGACCAGGACCGCGGGGCGGACGACGGTCACATTGAGCCCCGGGTGCGCCCGCGGCGCCCGCCGCGCCAGCCGCTCGATCTCCAGCAGGTCCCCGACGGCCGTGGCCTCGGCGGTGGCCCGCAGCTCGGCGTCCTCCGACAGCGGCAGCTCGTTGTCCGGCAGGGCCCCGTAGACCATGGCGGACGTGCACAGCACGACCCGGCGCACCCCGGCCGCCGCCGCGGCGGTCAGCACGGTCTGGGTCCCCCGGACGTTGTACGCGGTGCGGGCCGCGGCGTCGGTCTCCAGGTCCAGGTCGAGCGCCAGGTGCACCACCACGTCCACGCCGCGCAGCCGCTCCGCGATGGCCGGGTCCCGCACGTCCAGGATCTGCCAGCGGGCCTCGGCGCACTCGCCGCGCCGCTCGTCGATGGCCACGACCTGCCGGATCTCCTCGGAGGCGGCGAGGCGGGCGGTGAGCAGCGCGCCGATGCCGGAGGCGGCACCGGTGACCGCGACGACGGGTCCGCGCGCGCCGGGGCGCTCGGAACTGGTTGACTGGTTTCGCGCTGCGCGAACCTGCGGATCTGGGGAACTCACCGGGCGTCTCCAGCGGTTGTCTTCAGTACGGGCGCGAGCGACGCGTACGTACCAGGTGGCATCCATCCTGCCGCAGGCCGTCAGTCGGCGAAGCACCGAGGCCCGAACCGCCCGGGGTGTCTACGCTGGGTGGTGAAGTCGGGCAGCCGTGCCGCCGGCGAGAACCGGTGGCCCTACCAGCCGAGGAACCCCGTGAGTGACACCCCATTCGGATTCGGCCTTCCGCCGGAGGAGCCGGACGACGGCGACGGCAAGAAGAAGGACCAGCAGAGCGGCGGTGGTCAGGGACCGGCCGACCCGTTCGGTTTCGGCGCGGCCGGTGCCGGCGGCCCCGGCGCGGACAATCCGTTCGCCGCGATGTTCGGTTCCATGAACCCCACCGACCTGGGCGCCGCGTTCCAGCAGCTCGGCCAGATGCTCTCGTACGAGGGCGGCCCGGTGAACTGGGACATGGCCAAGCAGATCGCCCGCCAGACGGTCGCCCAGGGCACCCCGGACGGCACCAAGGACGCCAGCGTCGGTCCGAGCGAGCGCAAGGCCGTCCAGGAGGCCGTCCGCCTGGCCGACCTGTGGCTCGACGACGCGACCGCGCTGCCCTCCGGGGCGGGCTCGGCCCTCGCCTGGAGCCGCGCGGAGTGGGTCGAGGCGACCCTGCCCGCGTGGCAGGAGCTGGTCGACCCGGTGGCCGAGCGCGTCGGCAACGCCATGGGCGACGTCCTGCCGGAGGAGATGCAGGCCATGGCCGGCCCGCTGATCGGCATGATGCGCTCCATGGGCGGTGCCATGTTCGGCACCCAGATCGGGCAGGCAGTCGGCGTGCTCGCCGGCGAGGTCGTCGGCTCGACCGACGTGGGCCTGCCGCTCGGCCCGGCCGGCAAGGCCGCGCTGCTGCCGGTGAACATCGAGGCGTTCGGCAAGGACCTGGGGGTCGCCCAGGACGAGGTGCGGCTGTATCTCGCCCTGCGGGAGGCCGCCCACCAGCGGCTCTTCGCCCACGTGCCGTGGCTGCGCTCGCACCTGTTCGGCGCGGTCGAGGGGTACGCGCGCGGGATCAAGGTCGACACGGCGAAGCTGGAGGACGTCGTCGGCCAGTTCGACCCGCAGAACCCGGAGCAGTTGCAGGAAGCCCTTCAGCAGGGCATGTTCCAGCCGGAGGACACGCCGGAGCAGAAGGCGGCGCTGGCCCGCCTGGAGACGGCGCTCGCGCTGGTCGAGGGCTGGGTGGACGCGGTGGTCCACACGGCGGCCAAGCCGCGCCTGACCTCCGCCGACGCGCTGCGCGAGACGCTGCGCCGCCGTCGTGCCTCGGGCGGGCCGGCGGAGCAGACCTTCGCCACGCTGATCGGCCTGGAGCTGCGCCCGCGCCGGCTGCGCGACGCCTCCCGGCTGTGGGCGTCCCTCACGGACGCGCGCGGGGTCGACGGCCGGGACGGGCTGTGGGCCCACCCGGACATGCTGCCGACGGCGACCGACCTGGACGACCCGGACGGCTTCGTCCACCGCGAGCAGCTCGACTTCTCCGAGCTGGACCGGATGCTCGGCGAGGCGGCCGGCAAGCCCGACCTCCGCAAGAAGGAGGGCGGGGAGGCGTCCGCGGACGGCACGGACACCCCGCGGGGCGACGGCAAGGACCAGGGCGAGGGCGACGGCGAGGAGTGAGCCTCCACGAGGACGCGGCCCTGGTGGTCAAGGGTCACCAGGGCCAGGACGAGCTGCGCCGGATCTACCTGGATCACCTCGCGGCGCACCCCGACGGCATGTGGAAGTCCTGCGGGGAGGGGCACATCACGGCGAGCGCCCTGGTGATCGACCCCTCACGCGGGCGGGTGCTGCTCACCCTGCACCGGAAGCTGCGCATGTGGCTCCAGATGGGCGGCCACTGCGAGCCCGGCGACCGGTCGCTGGCACAGGCCGCCCTGCGCGAGGCGCGGGAGGAGTCGGGCATCGAGGGGCTGGCCCTGGTGCCCGGCGGCCCGGTCCGGCTGGACCGGCACCACACGCCGTGCGCCTGGCACCTGGACGTCCAGTACGCGGCGGTGGCCCCCTTCGACGCCGTGGAATCGATCAGCGAGGAGTCCCTGGACCTGCGCTGGTACCGGTACGGGGAGGTCGCGGACGTGGCCGACGAGTCGGTCGTGCGCCTGGTGGCGGCGGCCCGCGAGCGGGTCTGAGCCACGGGAGCCGGTGAACCGGGCCGGCCGGGCGAGCCTGGTCGGCCGGGGTGGGTGGTGCCCCGTGGCCGAACGGACCGGGCGGCCGGTGACGGCGGGCGGACACACTCGATGGGCAAGGGGCGATCGTAAGGGGCGATCGCCTGGCGGTCGCCCCTTACCCACGCCCGGGGCTCAGCTCCAGACGTTGCCCTGGTTGTGACCACGGGCGCCCTGCCCGCCGAAGCCGTACTGCGCGGCCAGGCCCGGCCCGACCTGGGCGTCCTGCGGCGGCAGCAGCTCGCTGGGCTGGATCAGGGCGAAACCCTCGCCCATGAAGCTCAGCTCCCAGCCCTCGCCCGTACTGCCACGCCGCCGCCACACCCCGGAGGAGTGCGTCTGCGCCTGCATCTGCACGCGCAGCGAGGTCGACCAGGCGACGATCGCGTCGGCGTCGCAGTTGACGTACCGATCGGGCGTGACCCGCATCAGCAGCGGGGCGCCCGAGGTCATCAGGGCGACCCGGCCGTGGCCGGTGATGTTGAGCTGGTACTTGCCGGAGCCGGCGATGCCGTACTGGCTGTCCACGGCGATCACCTCGTGGTGCAGCGAGGAGTCCATGGCCAGGACGTAGGCGCTGTCGACGGTCAGCCCCTCCTGCTCCACCTCCATCACGTGCACGTACTGGGCGAGGTTGGCGAAGTAGACCGTGCCCTGCCCGTGGCAGCGCATCAGGTCGAGGCCCTCACCGGTGTACGCGCGCGTGCGCGCCTGTCCGCCGCTCTGGTACTCCGCGTCGAACTCGACGAGGCCCTGGTAGGCGACCATCGTGCCCTTGCGGGCGAGCACGTCGTCGTGGCCCTCCAGGACGACGCGGAGCATGTGCTTGTTCTGGAGACTCCAGCGTTCCTGGGTCTGCTGGTCGTTGTAGGCGAAAATCGGGCTCTGCATGGTGTTCTGGCTCCCCCTCAGCCCCTGATCCGGAGGCGGTCGGTGCTGTCCTCGCTGGGCTGGACGACGACGACGCCCTGACCGGAGAAGGCCATCTGGTACGCCTCGCCGCTGCCGCGGCCGATCAGCGACTGCGCCTTGAAGCTGCGCTTGCCCTTCACCCGGAGGTTCGGGGACCAGGCGACGAGCGCGTCGGGGTCGACATAGGTCTCGTCCTCGCCGCCGCCGCAGTCGACGACGATCGGCGTGCCCCGGGAGGTGAGCGCGACCCACCCCTGTCCGGAGATCCTGGTGTTCCACAGGCCCTGCCCGGCGAACTTGGCGAGCCCCTTGACCCGCTCCACGCCCCAGCTCAGGTGCGCGTCGAAGGCGAGCAGATTGGTGGCGTTGACGGAGATGCCGTCGCCGTCGAGGTTGACGACGACCACGTTCGCGCCGTAGTCGGCGAGGTAGAGCAGTCCGTCGCCGGTGCACTTCATGAGGGGGGCTCCCTCGCCGGTGACCCAGTCCTTGGCGATCTGGCGCACGGCCGAGGGGCTGGGCTCGTACTGGACGAACCCTTCGTAGGCGACCATCGAGCCCACGCGCGCGTAGAGGTCGTTCCCGGTCTGCATGGCGACCTTCAGCATGTGGTCGCCGTGGTTCTCCATGCGGGCGGTGACGGGTGCGGGGGCGTAGCCCGCGAGCGGCTGATTCATGTCGGGCGCTCCCTCAGATCTCGTACGGCTGGACGACGACGAAGCTGCCGGGCGCCGCCCTGAACTGGAGGTTCACGCTCTCGCCGGTGTCGCCGGGGTAGGCGTTGCGCCGCATGCGGACCTGGCTGGAGACGATCACCTGGGCGGCGGCCGACCAGGCGACGACCGCGTTGCAGTCGGCGAAGGTGGTCGGCGTGACCGGCAGCACCACGGGGACGCCGCGCGTCTTGACGACGAGCGTGCCGGTGCCCTGGAACTGCATGGTGAACAGCGCGCCGCCCGGGATGCCGTGCCCCTCGATGCGGCGGACCTCGTACTGGAGGCTCTCGTCGAAGGCGAGCACGTTCTCGGCGGAGACGCACACCGCGTCGCCCTGCAACTCGATGGGGTGCAGCATGGCGGCCTCCTCGGCGAGGAAGACCTGTCCCTTGCCGGTGCAGCGCATGAGCTGCATCTCCTGGCCGGTGGCATTGCCCACGATCCGTCCGGCGAATCCGGCGCCCTTGTAGGCGAAGTCGACCTTGCCCTGGTAGAGCACCATGCTGCCCTGGCGGGCCAGGACCGGCTGGTCGGCGGTGCCGAGGTCGACGCGGACCAGCTTGCTGTTCTGGAGCGTCCAGCGGTGGCCGGTCCCGGTCTCCCGGAACCGCTGGAGCGCGGCGGCCACGCCGGTGCCCTGCGGGGCGGCGCCGGGGGGCGGGGTCGGCGGGACACCGTAGGGTGCGGGCCGGCCGTAGCCGGGCGGCGGGGCGGGCGCGTGGGGCGGCTGACCGTAGCCGGGGGGCGGGCCGGGGGCGTGCGGGGGCTGACCGTAGCCGGGCGGCGGGCCGGGGGCGTACGGCGGCTGACCGTAGCCGGGCGGCGGGGGCACCTGGCCGGGGACGTGGCCGTAGGGCGGCGGCTGTCCGGGCAGGCCGGGCGGCGGGGGCGGAGGAGGAGGCGGGGAGCCGCCGGGCGGGGTGTGCAGCGGCGCGATGATCGTCTGCGCGGCGTGCACGTCGGGTACGGCGGACGGGGTGGGTCCGGGCGGCGGCGTGAAGCCCCGCGGGGCGGGCGAGGCCGGCGGGAAGGGCGCCGGGGCGGGGGCGGGCGGCGCGGGGACCTGGGCCGGGGCGGCGAAGGCCGGGGGCGCGGCGGCCTGGGCGGGCGGGGCGAAGCCCGGGACGGCGGCGGCCTGCGGCTGCTGCGGCTCGGGCTGCGGCGGCTCCTCCTCCTCCTCGGCGACCTCGCCGCCGAAGTTCTTCAGCAGCGCCTCCAGTCCGCCGTCGAAACCCTGCCCGACGGCGGCGAACCGCCACCCGTCCTTCCGGTAGAAGTCGCCCAGCATCACGGCCCGCTCGGTGGAGAACTCCGAGCCGTCGAAGGGGTAGCGCGCCACCTCCTCGCCGCCGGCGACGATCCGGAGGTAACCGGGGCCGGCCTGCGACATCTGCCCGTCGCCGTCGATCGTGGCCGTGAAGGACAGCTTCTGGATCTGCTGCGGGACCCGGTCGAGCGTGACCCGGAAGGACTCGGTGTCGCCGGCCTGCGCACCCAGGAGCCGGAGGGACTCCTCGGGGGACTCCGGCTGGTTGTAGAAGACGAAGTACCGGTCGTCCGAGAGCCGTTCGTCGGCGTCGAGCCCGAAGCAACTGATGTCGAAGCTCAGTCCGGGACCGGAGATCTGCACGCCCACGTACAGATCCGTGCCCGCGGTGAGGTCACTGACCCTGGCCTTGTGGCCGCGTTGGAATTCCCTGGCCATGCGTAACGACCGTCCCCCATCCGAATGCGAGTGCGTCGCGTCAGGCTAACGGCAAACTCCGACACCGGACGAAGTCGGTACAGACCCGGTACACAGCCCTGACCGGACGTTCCGCACAGGCCGCGGTGGGGGCGCGGAGCCCTCCTCGCGCGCGGGCGCGGGTTACGCGTCCCGCGTTCCGGAGAGGTGCGGAAGCCGGTCGGCCGCCACCACCCCCTCCAGGTAGCCCCGGGCGCGCTCGGTGCGCGGGTACGCCTCCAGCAGCCGCCAGAAACCGGGTCCGTGGCCGGGGACGAGCAGGTGCGCCAGCTCGTGCAGGAGGACGTAGTCGACGACGTACTCGGGCATCCCCTGGAGGCGGTGCGAGAGGCGGATGCTCCCCTCGGCGGGGGTGCACGAGCCCCAGCGCGTGTTCTGGTTGGTGACCCAGCGCACGGAGGCGGGCCGCGCCCGGCCGTCCAGGTACTGGTCCGACAGGCGCTCGGCGCGCTCGGCCAGCTCCGCGTCGCCGAGGACGCGCCGGCTCTCCTGGGCGGCCAGCTTGTCGAGCATGACCCGTACCCAGCGGCGTTCCTCGGCCTCGGACATCCGGGCGGGGATCAGCACGACGGTGCGGTCGCGCTCGCGGTAGGCGGAGACCGTACGGCGGCGGCGCGTGCTCCTGCGGATCTCGACGGCGTCCGGTTCCGGGCCGGTCGGCGGTGGATTCGTCGGCGCGCGCCGGGAGGTTCCGGCACGGTGCAGTGGGTCGGCGGACACGCCCCGACGTTACCCGCTGCACCCGGGGAAGTCCCGGCTCCGCACACGGTTCGCCCCCGATCCGGCACGGTGGGCCGGGGACGGGCAGGTGGGGCGGGTGGGGCGGGTGAGGCGGGGTTGGGACGTGGGCGAGGCGGGGGCGGAGCGTGAGCGGGGGCGAGGCGGGGCCGAGGCGGGGGCGAGGGCGGCGGGGGACGCGTTCCGGGATGTTTGTACGACCATCACCCACCACCTGTGGACAACTCTCCGCGCCGCCGACCGTGTCCGGGCATGCTGGCATGCGCCGGCACGGTCACGACCGGACCGCTGCCGGACGCACGGAGACAGAGACGTAACTGCATGTCCATCGCCGCACACGCCTGTGCGGGGAGATACGACGATCACGGGGGACCGGCTGTGCATCCGATGGTGAAGCCCGCGCTCAGGCGCGGCTGGCGTGACCTCAGCACCGCGCAGTTCGGCATGACGCCGGCGCACGCACTGGCCCTCGGCCCGCTGGACGGGGCGACCGGCAGTTTCCTCGACCTGCTCAACGGCACCCGGGGGACGGATCTGCTCCGCGAGGAGGGCCGCCGGATGGATCTGCCGGACGGCCATGTCGACCGGCTGCTGGAGCGGCTGACCCGGGCCGGCCTCCTCGACGACGCCCGGGGCGGCGGACCGGCCGCCGATGCCCTGCGCGAGCGCGGCGAGGTCCTCGACCGCCTCCGCCCCGACCTGGCCTCCCTCTCGCTGACCACGACCGAGCCGGGCGACGCGATCGACCGCCTGGCCGCCCGCGCGTCGCTGCGGGTCCGCGTACGGGGCGCCGGCCGGGTCGGGACGCTGCTGGCCTCGGTGCTGGCGGGCGCGGGCGTCGGCGAGGTCGACGTGCGCGACGGCGGCTGCGTCGAGCCGTGGGACGTCGCCCCCGGCGGACTGCCCGCCGAGGCGGTCGGCGACCGCCGGGACGAGGCGGCCCGCCGGGCGGTACGCCGGGCGGCTCCCGCCCGGCCGCCACGCCGGAGCACCGCGACGCCGCCCGAGGACGACGGGCCGGGCTTCTCCCTGGTGGTCCTCGCCCCGCGCGACGACCTCGCGGTGCACGCCCCCGATCCCCTCGGCGCCACGTCCCTCATGGCCTCGGGCACCCCGCACCTGTACGCGGGGGTCGTGGAGGGCACGGGTGTCGTCGGCCCGCTGGTCCTGCCCGGGGAGACGGGCTGCGCCGGGTGCCTCCAGGCCGACCGGGCGGAGCGGGACCCGCTCTGGCCGCGGCTCGTCGCCCAGTGGCGTTCGGGCGGGCAGCAGCAGGTGCGGGCCTGCGACCTCGCCCTGGCCACCGCGGTCGCCGGCCTGGCGGCGGCCCACGCGCTGGCCTTCCTCGACGGCCGGACGCCGTCCGGCGCCGGTGCCCGCTGGGAGGTCGCGCTGCCCGGTCTTGAGTGGCAGACGCGCCCGGTCCCCGGACATCCGGCGTGCCCGTGCGGAGCCGCCGGGGCAAGCCGCGCGACGGGGGAAGGCGGCACCGCCGCCGGGGAATTCCGCGCGGCCGAAGGGCTCGACATCGGGGCCGCGGGACACGGCCGCGGCCCCGTCGGGAAAGGTAAGCGGGAACACACCTCCGAAGAGGGGGGTGAGCGCGAGACAATGACGGAGCACTGGCCGTCGGCGAGAGTACGCCGTGTGGCACGGACGGCGCGGCCGGCTGGGACTTGGAGGGCGCATGTCTGATCTTCCCCGGAAGGCGGTCACCCGGACCGCCAAGCTCGCCGCGCTCCCGCTCGGCTTCGCCGGGCGGGCGACCTGGGGACTCGGCAAGCGGATCGTGGGCGAATCCGCGGAGATCGTCGGTCAGCAGTTGCAGCAGCGCACGGCGGAGCAGCTCTTCAAGGTGCTCGGGGAGCTGAAGGGCGGCGCGATGAAGTTCGGCCAGGCCCTGTCCGTCTTCGAGTCCGCGCTGCCCGAGGAGGTCGCTGGCCCCTACCGGGCGGCGCTGACCAAACTGCAGGAGGCGGCACCGCCGATGCCGACCCGCACGGTGCACAAGGTGCTCGGGGAACGGCTCGGCGAGGACTGGCGCGGGCTCTTCCTGGAGTTCGAGGACAAGCCCGCCGCCGCGGCCTCGATCGGCCAGGTGCACCGGGCGATCTGGCACGACGGCCGCGAGGTGGCGGTCAAGGTCCAGTACCCGGGCGCCGGCGAGGCCCTGCTGTCGGACCTGAACCAGCTCAGCCGCTTCGCCCGGCTCCTGGGCCCCCTGATGCCCGGCATGGACGTCAAGCCGCTGATCACGGAGTTGAAGGACCGCGTCGCCGAGGAACTCGACTACGACCTGGAGGCCGAGGCCCAGCGATCCCACGCCGAGGAGTTCGCGGACGATCCGGACATCGTCGTCCCGGACGTGGTCCACCAGTGCGAGCAGGTCCTGATCACCGAGTGGATCGACGGCGTCCCCCTGTCGGAGATCATCACGGACGGCACGCAGGAGCAGCGCGACCGGGCCGGACAGCTCCTGGCCCACTTCCTCTTCTCCGGCCCCGCCCGCACCGGCCTGCTCCACGCCGACCCCCACCCGGGCAACTTCCGGCTGCTGCCCGGCGGTCCGCTCGGGGAGGACGACTGGCGGCTCGGCGTCCTCGACTTCGGCACGGTCGACCGGCTCCCGGGCGGACTGCCCGCCCCCATCGGCGAGTCCCTGCGGATGACCCTGGACGGCGAGGCCGAGGCGGTCTACGAGCGGCTCTGCGCGGAGGGCTTCGTCAAGGAGTCCATCGAGCTGGACCCCGACGCCGTCCTCGAATACCTGCTGCCGATCATCGAGCCGGCCCGCGCCGACGCGTTCACGTTCACCCGCGGCTGGATGCGCGGGCAGGCCACCCGCATCGCCGACCCCCGCTCCCCCGCCTACCAGCTCGCCAAGCAGCTCAACCTGCCCCCCTCCTACCTGCTGATCCACCGGGTGACCCTGAGCACCATCGGCGTGCTGTGCCAGTTGGGCGCGACGGTGCGGCTGCGCGACGAACTGGAGGAGTGGCTGACCGGGTTCGCTCCGGAGGAAGACCCGGACGACGAGGCGGAGCAGCCCGCGGCGAAGGTCTGAGGCCCGGCCCGGACACGCCGCGGGGGCCGGTCCGTTCGGACGGACCGGCCCCCGGGAGATGAGCCTCGCCTCCCGCCACGGGGAGGGCACCGGCTTCGGGTGGGACGGTTACTGCATGACCGCCATGGCGAGCGCGCGCCGGGCACGCAGCGAGGCGCGCTCGGCCCGGCGCTGCATCCGCCGGGCGGTCGCCAGGCGCAGCGCCCGGCGTTCCCGCTCGGCGTCCCGCAGGCGCGTGTCCATATGCGCGCGTGCGAGGGCTTCTGGGATGAGTTGCATCTCGCGGGTCCTGTTCTGGCGCGAGTCCTTCGCACCGCTGGTCGTGATGTCTTCGGTCGCGGGGCCTGCGGGATCGGGGGTCGACGGCTTCATCGGGGCCTGCTTCTTGGGGTCGTGCGTGAGGGGACGGTCGATCGTTCCGGTGATGTTCATGCCGTGACCGGGTTCTTGCGCGGGCGGCCACGAGGCCGCTTCCGGGCGACGACGACTCCCTGGACGAACAGCTCGCCGCCCCAGACGCCCCACGGCTCGCGCCGCTCCTTGGCGCCGGCGAGGCATGCCTCGACCAACGGGCAGGTGCGGCAGAGGGACTTGGCGTACTCCACGTCCGCCGGGGACTCCGCGAAGAAGACCTCGGGGTCATAGGAACGGCAGGGCACGGGCACGCCGAGGTTCTCGATGGCGTCGTCGAGCGCGGTCAGCGCGGTGAGCGGGGTCAAGATGGGGTCCTTAGAGAGGCCGGGCTTGGGGATCGCTTCGGAAGGCGGTACGGACGGGGCGTGCGCTTCGAGTTGCACGGTCGGTCTTCCTCGTCTGGTCGTTCCGGCCGGTCGGCCGGGTGGCGGGGTACCGGGTTCTGTTGTCCCGAGGCTCCTTCGTGCTGCTCTCCTTGTCCGGGGAAAACAGAAGGGCCGCGGTTCCCGGGTGGGGTTCCGCGGCCCTGAAGGCGCCGGCCTGATCGAATCAGGCTGGATCACTCCAGGGGTCTGGCCCACGGAAGGCCCACATCTGGTGGTTCGTCGTCTGCTTGCGGAATCCGGCACCGGTCGCCGCGAAGGCATAGACCTGGGCCTGTGCCACCTCAGCCGCTTCCAGCGCCGTGGTCGGTCGCTCGTCACGCTCGCGGACAGGGAGGCCCGAAAGCACGACGGGGGAGACCGGGCGCACGGCGATGCCGGACAGACCGGTGCCCCGGTGGGAGACGTCGCTCACGCGCAGGGAGACGGCCTGGCAATCGGCCATTTTGGCGATGGTGCTGGTGTTGATGCTGATCACTGGGCTCGCCTCCTCTCGGCGTCTCGGGGGACTGGGGTGAAGCAGTCCGCGGATACACAAGTACAACACGGGCACAGGGCCTCCGGGAAGGCCACCGTTTCTCCGTGACCAAGAACCTATGGGGATTCCCGGGGCATGCGCAAACTATTTTCGCGTCGAGTTGGACTCAGTCCTCTCCGTCCGCTCCGGCGACCTCACGGCCCGCGCAGATCGACAGCACGTCGGCGCCGTAACGCTGCAGCTTGCGGGCTCCGACTCCGGGAATCCGGGCCAGGTCGCGTTCGTCGTCCGGGACGGACTCGGCGATCGCCATCAGCGTCTTGTCGGTGAAGACGCAGAACGCCGGCTGGCCGCTGCGCTCCGCCTGGATCTGGCGCCAGGCGCGCAGCCGCTCGTAGACGCCCTCGTCCATGTCGGTGGGGCAGTCCTCGCAGCGCATCAGCTTCATCTCGCCGGCGTCGGTGAGCGAGCGCCCGCAGACCCGGCAGCGGGCCGGTGTCCGCTGTCTGCGCCGTGGCACCTCGGCCACGGTGCCCGTCCGGTGGCCGCGCTCCACTCCGCCCGAGCCGCCGCCGGCCGGGGTGCGGTCGCCCGCCGTGGCCGTGCCGGGGCGCAGTCCCTTGAGGAACCGGCTCGGGCGGCGGCTCGCCCGTCCGCCGGGCGAGCGGGCGAGCGCCCAGGAGAGATGCAGTATCTGCCGGGCGCGGGTGACCCCGACGTAGAGGAGGCGGCGCTCCTCCTCGATCTGCTCGTCCGTCTTGGCGTAGCTGATCGGCATCATGCCCTCGGCGACGCCCACGAGGAAGACGACGTCCCACTCCAGTCCCTTGGCGGAGTGCAGGGAGGCGAGGGTGACGCCCTGGACGGTGGGGGCGTGCTGGGCGCCGGCCCGCTCGTCCAGCTCGGCGACGAGGTCGCCCAGGGTGGCGCCGGGCCGGGCGGCGGCGAAGTCCCGGGCGAGGTGGACCAGGGCGGCCAGCGACTCCCAGCGTTCCCGGACCGCGCCGGACCCGGCGGGGGGCTCGGGCGTCCACCCCTCCCCCGACAGCACGGCGCGCACCTGGGAGGGCAGGTCGACGGCGTCGTCGAGGAGGGAGTCGTTGCCGCCGAAGCGGGCCGCGCCGCGCAGGGCGATGCCCGCCTTGCGCACCTCGGGCCGGTCGAAGAACCGCTCGGCGCCCCGGAGCTGGTAGGGCACGCCGGCGTCGGCGAGGGCCTGTTCGTAGGTCTCGGACTGGGAGTTGGTGCGGAAGAGGACCGCGATCTCGGCGGGCGCGACCCCGGCGTCGACGAGTTCGCGGATGCGGCGGGCGGTGCCCTCGGCCTCGGCGGGCTCGTCGGCGTACTCGGTGAAGGCGGGCTCGGGGCCCGGGGGGCGCTGGGAGACCAGTTCCAGACGGTGGTCGGCGGCCCGTCCGTGGGCCTGGGCGAGCAGTCCGTTGGCGAGGTGGACGACCTGGGGGGTGGAGCGGTAGTCGCGGACCAGTTTGACGACGGTGGCGCCGGGGTGGCGGCTGCGGAAGTCGAGCAGGTGGTCCGGGGTGGCTCCGGTGAAGGAGTAGATGGTCTGGCTGGCGTCGCCGACCACGCACAGGTCGTCGCGGTCGCCGAGCCACAGCTCCAGCAGGCGCTGCTGGAGGGGGCTGACGTCCTGGTACTCGTCGACGACGAAGTGCTGGTACTGGGAGCGGACCTGCTCGGCGACGTCGTGCCGGTCCTGGAGGACGGCCACGGTCAGCAGCAGCACGTCCTCGAAGTCGATGACGCCCCGGCCGCGCTTGAGCTCCTCGTAGGCCGCGTAGAGCTGGGCGGTCTCCGCCGGGTCGCGGGGGGTCACGCGACCGGCCTTGGCCGCCGCGAGGACGTAGTCGGCGGGGACGGTCTGGGTGACCTTGGACCATTCGATCTCGGCGGTGGCGTCGCGCAGCTCACCGCGGTCGAGGCGGATGCGGCAGGCCGCGGCGGCGTCGGCGACGAGCTGGATCTTGCGGTCGACGAGCCGGGGCAGGGAGCCGCCGATCGCCTTCGGCCAGAAGTACTGGAGCTGGCGCAGGGCCGCCGAGTGGAAGGTGCGGGCCTGGACGCCGGCGGCGCCGAGCTGGCGCAGCCGGCCGCGCATCTCCCCGGCGGCCCGGTTGGTGAAGGTGACGGCGAGCACGCTGGAGGGCTGGAGGATGCCGGCGCGCACCCCGTAGGCGATGCGGTGGGTGATCGCCCGGGTCTTGCCGGTGCCGGCGCCCGCCAGCACGCACACCGGACCGCGCAGCGACGTGGCGACGGCGCGCTGTTCGGGGTCGAGCCCTTCGAGCACCGCGTCGGCAGAGTCCGGTGCCTGCGGGAAGAGGGTGGAGTGCGTTGCTGCTGTCACACGGCCATGCTGCCAGGTCGGGTGGGACGGGTGCGCCGGTTGTCCACAGGCACGGTCCGATGGTCGTACCGGCAGGGCCACGACCTGCCGTCCTTCCCACGGGCCCCTGCCCCTCGGCCCTGTCCCGCAGCACTTGCTCCGCGGCCCTTTCCCACTGGCCTTCCCCCTCGGCCCTCTCCCACGGACCGGCCTGCGAGGCCCCTCCGCCCTCCCGCCGGGCCCGTACCGCTCGCGGGAATGGCGGCGCCGTGCCGTACGTTCACTCTCTGCGAGCACGCAACCGCCGACCCGACGAAGGAGCACGAGAGACATGCCGGGCACTGTGACGATGTACAGCACCACGTGGTGTGGCTACTGCCGTCGGCTGAAGAGCCAGATGGACCGGGAGGGCATCGCCTACACCGAGATCAACATCGAGCACGACCCGGAGTCCGCCGCGTTCGTCGAGAAGGCGAACGGGGGCAACCAGACGGTGCCGACGCTCCGGGTGGTCCCCTCCACGGGTGGCGACGAGGTCGTCATGACCAACCCGAGCCTCGCCCAGGTGAAGCAGGCCCTGGCGATCTGACGCTCCCGCGCGCGGCGCCCCCTCCGGTCACGTACCGGAGGGGGCCGCGCTGTTTCCGGGGGCGTCCGGCCCGGCCGGGCCGCGTCCGGGGGCGTCTACACGAAGCTGCGGGTCGGCAGGGGCTTGCCGTACCACAGCTCGATCAGGCGGGCGGCGATCGAGATGCCGTAGGGCGGCAGCACCTCGCCGGACGCGAAGGCGGCGCTCAGGTCGTCGCGGGAGAACCAGCGGGCCTCGTGGATCTCGTCCCCGTCGACCTCGATCTCGGCGGAGACGGCACGCGCCATGAAGCCCAGCATGAGGCTGGACGGGAAGGGCCAGGGCTGGCTGGCGACGTACTCGACCGGGCCGACGGTGATGCCGACCTCCTCGTGCACCTCGCGGCGCACCGACTGCTCGACGGACTCACCGGGCTCGACGAAACCGGCGAGCGTCGAGAAGCGCCCCTCGGGCCAGTGCACCTGGCGGCCGAGCAGGATGCGGTCGTCCTCGTCGGTGACCGCCATGATCACGGCGGGGTCGGTGCGCGGGTAGTGCTCGGCGCCGCAGGCGGGGCAGCGGCGGATGTGCCCCGCCGCGGCGATGACGGTGCGCTCGCCGCAGCGGGAGCAGAAACGGTGCAGCCGCTGCCAGTTCTCCAGGGCGACCGCGTGGACCATCAGGCCCGCGTCGTGCGGGGAGAGCAGCAGCCCGGCCTCGCGCAGCCCCGCCGGGCGGGCGGACTGGTCCATGCGGCCGGGCAGGGAGTCCTTCTGCAGGGCGAAGTACCTGACACCGTCCTCGTCCGTGCCCAGGAAGTAGCGGTGGGCCTCGGTGAGCGGCGCCTCGAAGGACGGGGTCATGACGAGTTCGGTGCGGCCGTCCGGCGTCTCGTCGATGAGGACCTGGCCGCCGGAGACCACGAAGCAGCGGGTCGTGGGGTGACTCCACGCCGCGGCGAGCCACCCCTCGTCGAGCCGGTGGTGCACGGCGCGGTCGATGCCGCTCGGGGCGGTGAGCGAGATGGGTCGGTCGGCGGTGTGGTCGGTCCAGGTGGTCACGGGTGCTTCCAACTCCCCCGGGGCAACGGTTGGGTTCGGCAGGCGGTTCGGCGGTCGTACGGCGGTGGTGGACCGGGTCCGGGCGGGCGCGGTGGCGGGGCCGCCCTCCAGTGTGCCGCGCGGGCGGGCCACCGGGGACCCCGGCCCCGGTGGGCGGCCTGAGCCGTTCAGGGCGCGGACCGCCAGTGCTCGGCCAGGTCGCTCCACAGATAGGCGGAGGTCTCGGCGCCCTTGAGGAGCAGGTCCAGTTCGACCTTCTCGTCCGGGGCGTGCCAGCCGTCGGACGGGACGGAGACCCCGAGGAAGAGCACCGGCGCCCCGAGCACGTCCTGGAGGTCGGCGGCGGGTCCGGAGCCGCCCTCGCGGGTGAAGCGGACCGGGGTGCCGAAGGCGCGCTCCATGGCGCGGACGACGGAGCGCAGCGCCGGGTGATCCAGCGGGGTCAGGCAGGGCCTTGTGGCCGCCCCGAAGTCGATCTCGCAGCGGATGCCGGCGGGCACCTGCCCGGCGGCCCAGTCGCGGACGGCCTTCTCGACGTGGTCGGGGTCCTGGCCCGCGACCAGCCGGAAGGAGAGCTTCACCAGGGCGGAGGAGGGGATGATCGTCTTGTTGCCCGGCCCCTGGTAGCCGCCTCCGATGCCGTTGACCTCGGCGGTGGGGCGGGCCCAGACGCGTTCCAGGGTGGTGTGGTCGGCCTCGCCGTGGGTGGCGCGCGACGCGGCGGTGCGCAGCCACTCCTCCTCGTCGAAGGGCAGCTCGGCGAAGAGTTCGCGTTCGCGGTCGGTCAGCTCGATCACGCCGTCGTAGAAGCCGGGGACCGCCACGCGCGCGTGCTCGTCGTGCAGGGCGGCGACGAGGCGGGCGGCGGCCGTGGCGGGGTTGGGGACCGCGCCGCCGAAGGAGCCGGAGTGGATGTCCTGGTCGGGTCCGTACAGCCGGATCTCGCACTCGGCGAGGCCGCGCATGCCGGTGCAGACCGTGGGGGTGTCCTCGGACCACATGCCCGTGTCGGAGACGATCACGGCGTCGGCGGCGAGCCGCTCGGCCCGCTGCTCGACGAGCGCGCGGAAGTGCGGCGAGCCGGACTCCTCCTCGCCCTCGACGAGCAGCTTGAGGTTGACGGCCGGGGCGGTGCGGCCGGTCGCGGCGAGGTGGGCGCGGACGCCGAGGGTGTGGAAGAACACCTGTCCTTTGTCGTCGGCCGCCCCGCGCGCGTAGAGGCGGTTCCCGCGAACGACCGGCTCGAAGGGCTCGCTGTTCCAGCCGTCCTCGCGGGCGGCGGGCTGCACGTCGTGGTGGCCGTAGACGAGGACGGTGGGCGCCTCGGGGTCGTCGGAGGGCCACTCGGCGTAGACGGCGGGGGCGCCCTCGGTGGGCCAGACCTCGACGGCCGGGAAACCGGTGTCCCGGAGCTCGGCGGCGAGCCAGTCGGCGCTGCGGCGTACATCGCCCGCGTGGTGCGGCTGGGCCGACACGGAGGGGATGCGCAGCCATGCGGCGAGGCGGTCGAGGAAGAGCGAACGGTGCTCTTCGATGTACGCGCGGACGGCGCTGTCCGGGGTCTGGCTCATGCTCACGAGCCTATCGGCCTCCGGGGGCGGCCCCGGCGTGCGGTTCGTCACCGGGCGGCTCGGGCGCCAGCAGCTCCTCCAGGGCCTGCCGGTCGGGCAGTGCGGCGGGGCGTACGACCTCGCCGGTGCGGACGTGGAGGAAGGCCGCCGTGACCGATTCCAGGGGGACGCGCACTTGCTCGGACCAGGCGAGGCGGTAGACGGCGAGCTGGAGCGGGTCCGCGCCGCCCTCGCGGCCGGTCTTCCAGTCGACGATCTCGTACGTCGCCCCGGGACCGTCGCCCTCCTTGTACACGGCGTCGATCCGGCCGCGCACGACCCGTCCGGCGAGCGCGAGCTGGAAGGGCGCCTCGACCCGGTAGGGGGTGCGGCGCGCGTACTCGGTGCGTTCGAAGGCGTCCTTGAGGAAGGCCAGGTCCTGTTCGTCGGCGATCTCGGCGTCGTTGCCGGGCAGGTCCTCCGGTTCCAGCAGGGGCAGGGTCAGGGCCTCGAAGCGGGCCTCGATCCAGGCGTGGAAGCGGGTGCCTCGGCGGGCGGCGGGCTGGGGCGGGCGGGGCATGGGGCGGGCCAGCTCCTGGGCGAAGCCGTCCGGGTCGGCGGCCAGCCGCAGCAGCTCGGAGGCGGTGAGGGAGGCGGGCAGGGGCACGGCGGTGACCGTGCGGCGGGCGCGCAGCAGCTCACCGGTGAGGGCGTCGAGGTCACGGTCCCAGGAGGCGACGGTGCGGGCCTCCTCCGGGGTGAGCCGGGGGTCGGCCGGCCCGTCCGGGCGGGGAGCCTCGGGGGGCTCGTCCGACGGCGGGGCCGTCGCCTGGTGCGGGACGGTGGGGCGGCGGTCGCCGGGTGCCGGGGCGGCGGGGCGGGCGGTGCTCCAGGAGTCCCAGGCGGCGGGGTCGTCTTCGGCGCGGGGTGCTTCGTAGTCGACGTACTCGCCGTGATCGCCGTACTCGTCACGATCGTCGTACTCACCGTGATCGCCGTACTCGCCGTACTCGCCGTGAGCCGGTGGGGCCGGTTCCTCGGCCTCTTCCTCCTCCTCGTCCTCCGGGGGCGGGGGCCAGTCCGGGGTGTCGTGGGCGTCGGGGTCGTGCACGGCGGCCGGGCGGCCGGTCTCGGCGGCGGCGAGGGCGTCGAGGTGGGCGAGGACCGTGCCGGCTGCGGCGCGGCGCCGGACGAGGGCCGCCTCGTCCAGGGGCAGCGGCCAGACCTGGTCGGCGTCGGTGCGTCCCAGGGCCGGGTTCTCCTCGTCCTCGGCGGGTTTGTCCGCCCACACCTCGATCTCGCCGTGCCCGGCGGCGCAGTGGTCGTGCAGGGCCCGGAGGAAGTCGGAGGGGCCGCGGGGCTTCTTCTGGCTGGGCCCCCACCAGTGGCCGGAGCCGAGCAGCAGGGAGCGGGGCCGGGTGAAGGTGACGTAGCCGAGGCGGAGTTCCTCGGTGTGCTGGTGCTCCTTCATCGCGGCGTGGAAGCCCTTCAGCCCCTTGGCGTCGAAGGCGTCCACGTCCGGCAGCGTGTCGGCGTCGCCGCGCAGCGCGTGCGGCAGCACCTTGCCCTGGGCGGTCCACTTCTCCCGGCCCTGTCCGCTGGGGAAAGTGCCGCTGACCAGACCGGGGACGGCCACGATGTCCCACTCCAGGCCCTTCGACTTGTGCGCGGTGAGCACCTTGACGGTGTTCTCGCCGCCCGGCAGCGCGTTGTCGAGGCCCTTCTCGTACTGCGCGGCGGTGCGCAGGAAGCCGAGGAAGGCGAGCAGGGTGGCCTGCCCGTCGCTCGCTGCGAAGGAGGCGGCGACGTCCAGGAAGTTCGACAGGGTCTCGCGGCGGCGGGCGGCCAGCGCGTGCGGGGAGGCGGACAGCTCGACCTCCAGGCCGGTCACGGCGAGGACCCGGTGCAGGACGTCCATCAGCGGGTCGGCCAGCGCGCGGCGCAGATCGCGCAGTTCGGCGGCGAGCCGGGCGAACCGGACGCGGGCCTCCGGCGAGAAGGGCAGTCCGTCCTCGCCGGTGCCGTCCAGCGGCGTGTCCAGGAAGGTGTCGAGGGCGTCCGCGAGGGATATCACCTCGGACGGGTCGACGCCCTCGACGGCCGCGGCGAGCCGGCGGTCGGGGTCGTCCTCGCCGTCCACGCGCGCGTGGGCCACGAGGAACCGGGCCCGCCGCCCCAGGAGGGCGAGGTCGCGCGGGCCGATGCGCCAGCGCGGGCCGGTGAGCAGCCGGACCAGGGAGGCGTTGGCACCGGGGTCCTGGAGGACTTCGCAGACGGCGACGAGGTCGGCCACCTCGGGCAGGTGCAGCAGCCCGGAGAGGCCGACGACCTCCACGGGGACGTCGCGCGCGACCAGGGCGCCCTGGATCTCGGCGAAGTCGGTCGCGGTGCGGCACAGGACGGCGATCTCCCCCGGCGGGGTGCCGGTGCGGACGTGGTGGGCGACGGAGTCCGCGATCCAGTCGATCTCCTCGGCGTGGGTGTGCAGGAGGGCGCAGCGGACCACGCCGTCCCGTTCGGCGCCGGGGGCGGGCCGGAGGGCCTCAACGCCCGCGTGCATGGCGCGCAGGGGTGCGGCGAGGCCGTTGGCGAGGTCGAGGAGGCGCCCGCCGCTGCGGCGGTTCTCGCTGAGCGCCTGGCGGGTGGCGGGGCGGCCGTCGGCGTGGGCGAAGTGCTCGGGGAAGTCGTCGAGGTTGGCGACGGAGGCGCCGCGCCAGCCGTAGATCGCCTGGCAGGGGTCGCCGACGGCGGTCACGGGGTGGCCGGTGCCGCCGCCGAACAGGCCCGCCAGCAGGATGCGCTGGGCGACCGAGGTGTCCTGGTACTCGTCGAGCAGCACCACCCGGAACTCCTCGCGCAGCACCCGGCCGACCTCGGCGAGTCCGGCGAGCCGCGCGGACAGGGCGATCTGGTCGCCGAAGTCGAGGAGGTCGCGTTCGCGTTTGGCGTCCCGGTAGCGGATGACGAGGTCGGCGAGTTCCCGGCGGGCCGCGGCGGCCTCGGGGACCTTGCGCAGGTCGGCGTTGGTGAGCTTGGTGTCCCGGAGGGTGTCCAGGAGGACGGCGTCCCAGTCGCGCAGGTCCTCGGGGCGGACCAGGTGTTCGGAGAGTTCGGCGTCGAGCGCGAGGAGGTCGGCGACGAGGTCGGCGAAGGAGCGGGTGAGGGCCGGGTACGGACCGGGGGCCTCGCGCAGGACCCGGGCGGCGAGCTGGTAGCGGGTGGCGTCGGCGAGCAGGCGGGAGCTGGGTTCGAGCCCGAGGCGCAGCCCGTGGTCGGTGAGCAGGCGGCCCGCGAAGGCGTGGTACGTGGAGATGACCGGCTCGCCCGGTGGATGGTCCGGGTCGATCACGTCGGGGTCGGTGACGCCGGCCCGGACGAGCGCCTTGCGGACGCGTTCGGCGAGTTCGCCGGCGGCCTTGTTGGTGAAGGTGAGTCCGAGCACCTGTTCCGGGGCGACCTGTCCGGTGCCGACCAGCCACACGACGCGGGCGGCCATCACCGTCGTCTTGCCCGAACCGGCCCCGGCCACGATCACCTGCGGGGCGGGCGGCGCGACGACGCAGGCCATCTGCTCCGGGGTGAAGGGGATGCCGAGCAACTCCTTGAGCTGCTCGGGATCGGTGATGGGGGCGGGCATGTCACAGAGGCTATCCGCGGGCACCGACAACGACGGGACGGGCGGTCGCCGGACGCCGGGCGCCCGGTGCGCGGGGCCCGGTGCGCGACGCCCGGTGCTCGGCGCCCGATGCGCGGCGGCCCGCGCCGGGCCGGCCGGGCGCGCACGGCAGCTCCCGGTGGCGCCCGTGGTCGGTACACCTAGTCCACGACGTGCCGTCCCTCCGGGCGGGCGCTGCACGAGGCTCGGAAGGAACAGTGCGTGCAGTGCTGTCCCTCGGTGGGGGTGAACCGCTCGTCCAGGACCTTGCCGGCCGCCGTGGCCAGCAGGTCGCCGACCCAGCCGTCCCCGTCCCCGCTCGCGTCGAGCGGTTCCTGTCCCTGCACCTTGGGCAGCGTCTCGCCGCCGTCCTTGCGGGCCGCGCCCTGCCGGAGCTGGACGAGTTCCGCGCCGCCCGGCTCGGGGCGTACTCCGTCGAAGACCTCGTCGACGGCGCCCTCGCGGACGGCGAGCTGGTAGACGGCGAGCTGGGGGTGGCGGGCCACCTCGGCGGCGGTGGGGGCCTGTTTGCCCGTCTTGAAGTCGACGACGTAGGCGCGGCCGTCGCCGTCCGCCTCGACCCGGTCCATCTGGCCCCGGATGCGCACCTCGTACTCTCCGGCGCCGAGGGTCACGTCGAAGTCGTGCTCGCTCGCCACCGGGGTGCGTCCGGTCCGGTCCAGCACGTGCCAGCGCAGGAAGCGTTCGAGCGCCACGCGCGCGTTGGCCTTCTCCTGCGCCGACTTCCACGGCGCGTCGAAGGCGAGCGCGTTCCACACCGAGTCCAGGCGCTCCATGAGGACGTCGAGGTCGGCGGCGGTGTGCCCGGAGGCGACCTCGTCGGCGAGGACGTGCACCACGTTGCCGAAGCCCTGGGCGGCGGTGGCGGGCGCGTCGGCCTTCACCTCGCGGCCGAGGAACCACTGGAGGGCGCAGGTGTTGGCCAGTTGGTCGAGGGCGCTGCCGGAGAGGGCGACGGGCCGGTCGCGGTCGCGCAGCGGCACCCTGCTCTCGGTCGGGTCCCACATGCCCCACCAGCGGTGGGGGTGGGCCGCCGGCACCAGGGGGCGTCCGTCCTCGTCGGCGACGGCGGCGAGGCGGGCCAGGCGGTGGGCGGCGGCCTGCCGCAGCGGTTCGGAGACACGCGGGTCGACCGTGGTGGCGCGCAGTTCGGCGACGAGCGCGGCGACCGCGAGGGGCCGCCGGGGGCGTCCGGTCACGTCGTGCGGGGTGACGCCGAGTTCGGTCAGGAAGCGGGAGGGCTGGTCGCCGTCGTCGGCCGGGGCCTTCACGGCGGTCACGACGAGGCGTTCTCGCGCGCGCGTGGCGGCCACGTAGAACAGGCGGCGTTCCTCGGCTAGCAGCGCTCCCGGGGTGAGGGGTTCGGCGAGGCCGTCGCGGCCGATCCGGTCGGCCTCCAGCAGGGAGCCGCGGCGGCGCAGGTCCGGCCAGAGCCCTTCTTGGACGCCGGCGACGACGACGAGGCTCCACTCCAGGCCCTTCGCGCGGTGCGCGGTCATCAGGCGGACCGCTTCCGGGCGTACGGCACGCCGGGTGAGCGTGTCGGCGGCGATGTCCTCGGCGTCGATCTCCGCCAGGAAGTTCAGCGCGCCCCGGCCGCCGGTGCGCTCCTCCGCGCGGGCGGCGGTCGCGAAGAGGGCGCAGACGGCGTCGAGGTCACGGTCGGCGTTGCGGCCCGCCGCGCCTCCCCTGCGGGAGGCCCGCTCCAGGCGTCCGGGCCAGGGCGTGCCGTCCCACAGGTCCCACAGGGCCTCCTCGGCGCTGCCGCCGCCCGCCAGCCGCTCCCGGGCCTTGCGGAGGAGTGCGCCGAGCCGCTGGGCGCCGCGCGCGTACGCCGGGTCGTGCACGGCGAGCCGCTCGGGCTCGGCCAGGGCGCGGGCGAGCAGGACGTCGGAGGGCGGGGGGAAGGCGTTGCCTGCGGCGCGCTCCTCCTCGCGCAGGGCGCGGCCCAGTCGGCGCAGGTCGGCGGCGTCCATGCCGGCGAGCGGGGAGGTGAGCAGGGTGAGCGCGGTCTCGGTGCCGAGCCAGCAGTCGGCCTGCCCGGCGGGCTCGGCCCGCTCGGCGTCGTTGCCCGGCCCGGGGGGCTCGGCCCGCTCGGGGTCGTCCTCGTGCTCGGCGGGTCCGCCGTCGTCGGCCCCCGGGTGTCCCGGCCCGTCGCCGGGCTCGGAGGGCTCGGGGGACTCGGAGGACTCGTGGGACTCGTGGGACTCGTGGGATGCGGGCCGCTCAGACTCAGACTGCTCAGACTCAGACTGCTCGCATACGGGCTGCTCGGACACGGTCCGCTCAGGCAGCGTGAGGTCCGCGACGCGCCCGGACCGCCCCGACCGCTCCCCGCCGTCGACACGCGCGTCGGCCGGGGGCTCGGCGTCCCCCGTGTCGCCGTTCCCGCCCTCGGGCGTGTCGCCCCCGGTGCCGCCGGAATCCGCCCCGCGCGTGTCGCCGTCCTCCACTCCCCCGGCCCGGGACCCCGGCCCACCCCCGGAACGCGCCGCCTCGGCCGCGGCCACCGCCCGCAGGGCCGTCAGCAGCGGTGCCACCGCCGGTTCGTGGCGCAGGGGCAGATCGTCGCCGTCGATGTCCAGGGGCACCCCGGCCGCGGTGAGGGCACGGCGGACGGCCGGGATGGACCGGCCGCCGGCGCGCACCAGCACCGCCATGCGGCTCCACGGCACACCGTCCTCCAGGTGGGCGCGGCGCAGGATGTCGGCGATGTTGTCCAGCTCCGTACCGGGCGTCGGGTACGTGTACACCTCGACGCGCCCGCCGTCCCGTACCGGGGTCAGCTCGCGGTGGGCCCGCGCCTTGTCGGCGGGGAGCCGGTTCAGCGGCATCCGCTGGGTGAGCAGCCGGGTGGCGGTGAGCAGTCCGGCCCCGGAGCGGCGGGCGGTGCGCAGGACCTCGACGGGCGCCGGACGGCCGTCCGCGCGCGGGAAGGCGTGCGGGAACTCCAGGATGCCGTTGACGTCCGCGCCCCGGAACGCGTAGATCGACTGGTCGGGGTCGCCGAAGGCGACCAGGGTGCGTCCGCCGCCGGCCAGGGCGCGCAGCAGCCGCACCTGGGCCGGGTCGGTGTCCTGGTACTCGTCGACGTAGACCGCGTCGTAGCAGGCGGCCAGCCGGGCTGCGACCTCGGGACGGCGGGCGAGGAGCACCGCGCGGTGGACCAGTTCGGCGTAGTCGAGCACGCCCTGGAGGTCGAGCACGTCCAGGTACTCGGCGAGGAAGGCGGCGGCGGCGTGCCAGTCGGGGCGGCCGATGCTCCGGGCGAAGGCCGCCAGCGCGTCCGGCGCGAGGCCCAGCTCGCGACTGCGGGCGAGGACCGCGCGCACCTCGTCGGCGAACCCGCGCGTGGTCAGGCAGGCGCGCAGGTCGTCGGGCCAGCGCACGTGCGCGAGGCCGAGCCGTTCCAGGTCGCGCTGGCCGGCCAGCAGCTCGCGCACGGTCACGTCCTGCTCGGGTCCGGAGAGCAGCCGCAGCGGCTCGGCGAACAGATCGCTGTCCTGGTGGGAACGGACGAGGGCGTAGCCGAAGGAGTGAAAAGTGGTCGCCCGGGGGGCGCGCGCGGCCCCGATGCGCAACGCCATCCGGTCGCGCAGTTCCACCGCCGCCTTGCGGCTGAAGGTCAGCACCAGGACGCGTTCGGGGTCGCCGCCCCGGGCGATCCGGTCGGCGACGGACTCGACGAGGGTGGTCGTCTTGCCGGTGCCGGGCCCGGCGAGAACGAGCAGCGGCCCGCCACGGTGGTCAACCACGGCGCGCTGGGCCGCGTCCAGACGAGGGGGGTCCCTGCGCTCCGGAGGGGTACGAACCAGTCGGTAGGCGCCACGGCTCCCCCGTCGCGCCTGGGGGTGCGACGGCTGTCGGGTGGAGGAAGAGGAGCTCACGTGGTTCGCCGGTCCTGGTGGGTGTGCTGGTGGGCCGTCCGTCCCGAGGGTGCGGCGGTGGCCCGGGGATGAGCGGCACGCGCGCGGCCGACGCTACGCCGACGGACCGGGCGGAAGCAGGGCTTCCCCTTCATCCCCCGGGTCGCTCCGGGCGCACGTGCCTCTCGCCCCACGAACGTACGTCATGCCACGGACGTGCCCGATGTGCCCCGTTTCCCTCGTACGGATCACCGGCCCCACCACGGCCCGCCGGATGGCGGAAGCTGTCAGGTGTGACCCTGCGCGTGCTCGCCCCCGTCCCACCGCGCCCGTCTCAGGTCGAGACGCGGCATGCGGGCCCGCGTCGCCGGGCCGGCCTCCCTCAGGGGGGTGCCCTCCGCCCGGTAGTGGGCGAGGGCGTCGCGTTCGTGGCCGGCGAGCAGGACACCGTCGGCGCGGACCACGCGCCACCACGGCACGCCTCCCCCGTAGAGGGACATCACGCGCCCGACCTGCCGGGGGCCTCCCTCCTGAAGCCACTCGGCGACGTCCCCGTAGGTCATGACGCGGCCCGGCGGGATCAGCTCGGCGACGTCGAGCACCCGCTCGGCGTACTCGGGCAGCGCGGGGGCGTCGTCCGGAAGGCTCTGCTCGCTCACCCGGCCCATCCTGCCCCACCCCACCGACAACCCGGGGTGCTCCCGGCGGCCCGTCTCCCTCCCCCGGACGCGGGGCTTCGGGCAGACTGTGCCGCCCGCGCGGGCACCCTGATGCGCCCGGACGCCGAGGCGGCATGCCACCATCGTGCGGGCGGTGACCGGTGATACGAGAGCAAGAAGAGGCGATGAAACAGCAGGGTGCGCACTCCGAGGGAGCCGACGGCACCGCTGACGCCTCGCCACGCCCGGACACCGCCGGCCCGGATGCCACGCGGGGCGGGAGCGGCACGAGCGGCGCTCACGTCGAGGACGGCGCGAACGGCCCGAACGCCCGGGGAAGGGCGGGGAAGGCCGGGAGATCCGGCGAACCCGCGGCCGGGCACCGTTCGGCTACCGCCGCCGACCCGGAAGACGTGACCCACATCGACGAGGTCGAGGGTGACGAACCGCTGCTCCCCGCGCGCGTGCACCGTCCCTCCGACCTGATGCGGCTCCTGGTGGGCGTGCTCGCCGTCGGCGTGCTCCTCGCCGTCGCCGCCTTCGCGCACGGCACCACCTCCGGGCTCGAACAGGACATCAACAAGGGCACCGGCCAGGCACCCGACCTGCTCATCAAGATCGCGGGTCTGGCCTCCAGCATCGCGATCCTCCTGGTGCCCGTCGCCTTCGCCATCGAGCGGCTGATCAAACGCGACGGGCTGCGCATCGCCGACGGCGTCCTCGCGGCGGTCCTCGCGCACGGGGTGACGCTCGCCACCGACCTGTGGGTCGCCAAGGGGGCCCCGGGCTCCATCCAGGAGGCGCTGACGCAGCCCTCCCCGGGCGACATGCACGCGCTCACCGATCCCGTCCACGGCTATCTGGCGCCCGTGATCGCCTACATGACGGCCGTCGGCATGTCCCGCAGACCCCGCTGGCGCGCGGTGCTGTGGATCGTGCTGCTCCTGGACGCCTTCTCGATGCTGGTCACGGGCTACACCACCCCGTTCTCGATCATCCTGACGATCCTCATCGGCTGGACCGTGGCCTACGGGACGCTGTACGCGGTCGGCTCCCCCAACATCCGCCCCACCGGGCGCACCCTGATGGCGGGCCTGCGCACCGTCGGCTTCCACCCGGTGACCGCCGCCCGCGAGGAGATGCCCGCGGACAGCACCGAGACCGGGGACCGCGGCCGGCGGTATTTCGTCACCCTGGAGGACGGCCGTCCCCTGGACGTCACGGTGGTGGACCGGGAACAACAGGCACAGGGCTTCTTCTACCGGGCGTGGCGCAACCTGACGCTGCGCGGCTTCGCCACCCGCAGCAGCCTGCCGTCCCTGCGGCAGGCCCTGGAGCAGGAGGCGCTGCTCGCCTACGCGGCCATCGCGGCCGGCGCCAACGCGCCCAAGCTGATCGCCACGTCCGAACTGGGCCCCGACGCGGTGATGCTGGTCTACGAGCACACCGGCGGGCGCACCCTCGACTCGCTGCCGGACGAGGAGATCACCGACGGTCTGCTGCGCGACACCTGGGAACAGGTCCGCGCCCTCCAGTCCCGGCGCATCGCCCACCGCAGGCTGGTGGGGGACGCGATCCTGGTGGATCGTTCCGGCACGGTGATCATCACCGATCTGCGCATCGGCGAGATCGCGGCGGGCGATCTGCTGCTGCGCATGGACATCTCGCAGCTCCTCGTGACGCTCGGGCTGCGGGTCGGCGCCGAACGCGCGGTCGCCTCCGCGGTGGGCGTCCTCGGCCCGGACGCGGTCGCGGACTGCCTGCCGATGCTCCAGCCGATCGCCCTCAGCCGCTCCACCCGCGCGACGCTGCGCCGACTGGCCAGGGAGCGCTCCGAGCGCGAGCGGGAAGCCGTGCTGGAGGCGTCCCGGCAGGCCAAGCTGGCCCGCACGGAGGCGGCCGGCGACGAGGCCGCCGCGACCGGGAAGCCGGACAAGAAGGCCGTCCGCGCCGAGCAGCGGGCCGAGAAGCGGGCGCTGGACGAGGCGATGGACGGGGCGCGCGAGGAAGACCTGCTGACGCAGATCCGGCACGCGGTGCTCCGTATCCGGCCCCAGGCGCCCGTGGAGCCGGCCCGGCTGGAACGGGTGCGTCCGCGCACGCTGATCAGCTTCATCGCGGGCGCGATCGGCGCGTACTTCCTGCTGACGCAGCTCACCCACATCGAGTTCGGCGCGCTGATCGAGAACGCCCAGTGGGGGTGGGTCGCGGCGGCCGTGCTCTTCTCGGCGGCCACCTATTTCGCCGCCGCGATGGCCCTCCTGGGGTTCGTTCCCGAGCGGGTGCCGTTCGTGCGGACGGTGGCGGCGCAGGTGGCCGGGTCGTTCGTGAAGATCGTCGCCCCGGCGGCGGTCGGCGGGGTCGCGCTGAACACACGGTTCCTGCAACGCGCCGGGGTGCGTCCCGGGCTCGCGGTGGCGAGTGTCGGCGCGTCGCAGCTCTTCGGACTGGGCTGCCACATCCTGATGCTGCTCTCCTTCGGCTATCTGACCGGCACCGAGAAAACGCCGTCGCTGTCACCCTCCCGGACGGTCATCGCCGGGCTGTTGACGGTGGCGGTGCTCGTCCTCGTGGTGACGTCGGTGCCCTTCCTGCGGAAATTCGTCGTCACGCGCGTGCGGTCGCTCTTCGCCGGGGTCGTGCCGCGCATGCTGGACGTGCTCCAGCGTCCGCAGAAGCTGGTCACCGGCATCGGCGGCATGCTGCTGCTCACCGCGTGCTTCGTGATGTGCCTGGACGCCTCGATCCGGGCCTTCGGCGACGAGTCGTCGTCGATCAGCCTGGCGAGCGTCGCCGTGGTCTTCCTCGCGGGCAACGCGCTCGGTTCCGCCGCGCCGACGCCGGGCGGTGTGGGCGCGGTCGAGGCGACGCTGACGGTGGGTCTCATCGCGGTCGGACTGCCCAAGGAGGTGGCGGCGCCGGCGGTGCTGCTGTTCCGGCTGCTCACGCTGTGGCTGCCGGTGCTCCCGGGCTGGCTGGCCTTCAACCACCTCTCCCGCAAGCAGGCCCTGTAGCCCGGTGCCGGGCGGAACCGGTGCCCCGCGCGCGTACCCGCCCCGCCCCGCGCGTCGGCCCCCGCCCCGCGCGCGTACCGCACTCGTACGGCCTCCCCCGTACGGACTCCCGCCCCGAGCGGGCCCGTCCGCGCGACCGCACGATGGGGACATGCCGATCCCCTCCCGGCTGCGCGCCGCCGCCCTCACCGCCGGCGCCGTCCTGCTGGCCTCCTCGCTCGCGGGCTGCGCCGACGATCCGCCTGCCCACGGCGACCCGACGGCCCAGAAGCTCGACTGGAAGGCGTGCCCGGCCCCCTCCCCGGCCGAAGGGGGTGGCCCCGCGCCCTCCCCGCTGCCGGACGGCGGCGCCTGGCAGTGCGCCACGATGAGGGCGCCGCTCGACTGGGACCACCCCCGGGGCGACACCATCGGCCTCGCGCTGATCCGGGCCCGGTCCAGCGGCCCCGCCGACCGGCGCATCGGCTCCCTCGTCTTCAACTTCGGCGGCCCCGGCGGCTCGGGTGTCACCACCCTGCCCGCCTTCGGCGCCGACTACGAGCAGCTCCGCACCCGCTACGACCTCGTCAGCTTCGATCCGCGCGGGGTCGGCCGCAGCGCGCCCGTGCGCTGCGAGAACGACCGGCAGCTCGACGCCTACTTCCAGCAGGACGCGACCCCCGACGACGCCGCCGAGCGCACCGCGTTGCTGGACAGCACCAAGAGGTTCAACGCGGCCTGCGAGAAGAACTCCGGCCGGATGCTGCCGAACGTGGCCACCACCGACGCGGCCCGCGACATGGACCTGATGCGCCAGGTCCTCGGCGACGACAGGCTCCACTACTTCGGCATCTCCTACGGCACCGAACTCGGCGGTGTCTACGCCCACCTGTTCCCCACGAAGGTCGGCCGCGCCGTCTTCGACGCGGTCGTCGATCCGGCGCAGACCGAGGAGGAGGGCTCGCTCGGGCAGGCCCGCGGCTTCCAGCTCGCGCTCGGCCAGTTCGCGCGGAACTGCGTCTCCACCACCGAGGACTGCCCCCTCGGCGACAGCGCCCAGGACGTCGAGGACCGCATCGTGCGGCTGCTCAAGGACCTGGACGCCCGTCCCCTCCCGGGCATCCCGCCCCGGGAGCTGACCCAGACCGCCGCCACCGGGGGCATCGCGCAGTCCCTCTACTCGAAGGACTTCTGGCAGTACCTCACCGAGGGCCTGGAGCAGGCGTACGACGGCGACGGCAGCATCCTCATGGCCCTGTCCGACGCCATGAACGGACGCGGCGAGAACGGCGAGTACAGCAACGCCACCGCGGCCAACATCTCCATCAACTGCGCCGACGACAAACCCCGGTACGACACGGCGGACGTGGAGCGGCTGCTGCCCCGGTTCCGCGCGGCGTCCCCGGTGTTCGGCGACTACCTGGCCTGGGGCCTGCTCGGCTGCACCGACTGGCCGGTGGCGGGGGCCGCCGACCACCCCGACGTCAGCGCGCCCGGAGCGCCGCCGATCCTGGTCATCGGCAACACGGGCGACCCGGCCACCCCGTACGAGGGCGCGGCGAAGATGGCGAAGGCGCTCGGCCGGGGCGTCGGCGTCGAACTCACCTACAAGGGCCAGGGGCACGGCGCCTACGACAGCGGGAACCGGTGCGTGCGCGACGCCGTGCACGGCTATCTGCTCGAGGGCGAGACCCCGGCCGCCGGCACCGTCTGCACCTGATCAAAAACCATCGAAACAGCAGGTCAGAGCGTTATCCACAGGCCACCGTGGGCCGCCGCAGATCCGCCTACCATGGCATGAACGCCATCCGCCGCACGGCGCGGACGGCTTGCGAGGGGGGAAAGACATGGCACGACTCGTACGGTGGACGGCCCTGACGGCCGCCGCCGCACTGCTGACGGCGGGCTGCACCGGCGGCTCGGCCGGCGACGAAGCCGGCGACGGGGGGACGAGCGGCGGCAGGCCCTCGGTGGCACCGTCCGGAGTGCCGCGGGCCCTGACCGCGCAGAAGCTCGACTGGCGACGGTGCGAGGCCACCGACGACGCCCCCGCACCCGGCCGGGACTGGCGGTGCTCCACGCTCAAGGTGCCGCTCGACTGGTCCGAGCCGGACGGGGAGACGATCGGCCTGGCCCTGATCCGCTCCCAGGCCCGCGGCAGCGGACGCATCGGGTCCCTGCTGTTCAACTTCGGCGGACCCGGCGGCTCGGGCGTCTCCATGATGCCGTCCTACGCGGACACCACCTCGGCACTGCACCAGCGGTACGACCTGGTGAGCTGGGACCCGCGGGGCGTCGCCGCCAGCCACGGCATCCGCTGCCGCGACGACAAGCTGATCGAGGCCGCCGAGTCCGTGGACGGCACACCGGACACCCCGGCCGAGGAGCAGGCGTTCCTGGAGGACGCCGCGGACTTCGGCAAGGGCTGCGAGAAGTCCGCCGGTCCCCTGATGGCCCACGTCTCGACGACGGACACCGCCCGCGACATGGACCTGATGCGGCACGTGCTGGGCGACGAGTCGATGCACTACTTCGGCATCTCCTACGGCACCGAGCTCGGCGGCGTCTACGCCCACCTGTTCCCGCAGCGGGTCGGCCGGATGATCCTCGACGCGGTGGTGGACCCGACCGCCGACACGATCGGCCACGCGGAGAACCAGACGCGGGGCTTCCAGCGCGCTCTGGACGGCTATCTCAAGTCCACCGGACAGGAACCGGCGGCCGGCAGCCGGAAGATCGCCGCGTTGCTGGACCGGCTGGACGCCGAGCCGCTGCCCACGTCCTCCCCGGGGCGGAAGCTGACGCAGACGCTCGCCCTGACCGGGATCGTGCTGCCCCTCTACAGCAAGGCCGGCTGGCCCGTGCTGACCAGCGCCCTGGAGGCGGCCGAGAAGGGCGACGGTTCGCAACTGCTCGCGCTCGCCGACGGGTACAACGAGCGCGACGACGCGGGGAGCTACGGCACGACGACCCATTCCCAGCGCGTCATATCGTGCCTGGACGCCAAGCAGCGGCCGACCCTGGAGGAGACCAGGAAGCTGCTGCCGAGGTTCGAGGAGATCTCGCCGGTGTTCGGCGCCTTCCTCGGCTGGGACACCGCCGGCTGGTGCCACGACTGGCCGGTGCCGGGACAGCACGAGACGCCGGAGGTGAGCGCGCCCGGCGCGGACCCGATCCTGGTGGTCGGCAACACCGGCGACCCGGCCACCCCTTACGAGGGCGCCCGCAAGATGGCGGACGAACTGGGCCAGGACGTCGGGGTGATGCTCACCTGGAAGGGCGAGGGGCACGGGGCGTACGGGAGCGGCAGCGACTGCGTCGACTCCGCGATCGACGACTACCTGCTGAAGGGCACGGTGCCCGAGGACGGCACCGTCTGCTCATGACGGAGGCGGGGGCTTCGGCCACCTGTGGCACGCGAAGCCCCCGCCATCCGGAGCACGGGGCCCGTAGTCGGGCCGGGAGCGGCTCAGTAGACGGGCTTCTCCGGTTCGATCTGGTTGACCCAGCCGATCACGCCGCCGCCCACGTGGACGGCGTCCGAGAAGCCGGCGGACTTGAGGACCGCCAGGACTTCCGCACTGCGGACACCCGTCTTGCAGTTCAAGACGATCTTCTTGTCCTGCGGCAGGCTCTCCAGCGCGGACCCCATCAGGAACTCGTTCTTCGGGATCAGGCGGGCGCCCGGGATGGAGACGATCTCGAACTCGTTGGGCTCGCGGACGTCGATCAGTTCGAGCTCCTCGCCGTCGTCGATCCACTCCTTGAGCTGCTTCGGAGTGATCGTGGAGCCGGCCGCGGCCTCCTGGGCCTCGTCGGAGACGACGCCGCAGAACGCCTCGTAGTCGATCAGCTCGGTGACGGTCGGGTTCTCGCCGCAGACCGCGCAGTCGGGGTCCTTGCGCACCTTGACCTGGCGGTACTGCATCTCCAGGGCGTCGTACACCATCAGGCGGCCGACCAGCGGCTCACCGATGCCGGCGAGGAGCTTGATCGCCTCGTTGGCCTGGATGGAGCCGATGGACGCGCAGAGCACGCCGAGCACGCCGCCCTCGGCGCAGGAGGGGACCATGCCGGGCGGCGGGGGCTCCGGGTAGAGGCACCGGTAGCAGGGGCCGTGCTCGGACCAGAAGACGGATGCCTGGCCGTCGAAGCGGTAGATCGAGCCCCACACGTAGGGCTTGTTCAGCAGCACACAGGCGTCGTTGACCAGGTAGCGGGTGGCGAAGTTGTCCGTGCCGTCGACGATCAGGTCGTACTGGGCGAAGATGTCCTTCACGTTGTCGGCCTCAAGCCGCTCCTGGTGCAGGACCACCTTCACGTAGGGGTTGATGCCCTGGATCGTGTCCCGCGCGGACTCGGCCTTCGGCCGGCCGATGTCGGCCTGGCTGTGGATGACCTGACGCTGCAGGTTCGACTCGTCGACCTCGTCGAACTCCACGATCCCGAGGGTGCCCACACCCGCCGCGGCCATGTACATCAGCCCCGGCGAACCCAGGCCACCGGCGCCCACAAAGAGCACCTTGGCGTTCTTCAGCCGCTTCTGCCCGTCCATCCCGACGTCGGGGATGATCAGGTGGCGGGAGTACCTGCGGACCTCGTCTACGGTGAGCTCGGGGGCCGGCTCGACCAGGGGTGGCAGCGACACGGGGACTCCGTTGGTCGGTCAATCATGACGGTTGTTCTCCGCGTAACACTGCCACGGCCTCTTTCATTCCGAGACACCCATCCCGAGGCGCGAGACAATATCGTCCCAGTACCCGGGCATGGTCTCCCAGGGGTCGGCCCACCCGCCCCGATCGGTGCGGTCGGTGAAGTAGATCGTCGCGGCGCCCTGCCAGCGGGCGATGCGCAGCGCCTCCTCCAGATGGCCGCGGGGGACGCCGTGCACGAGGTGGCAGAAGCGCTCGGGCGGATAGTCGGCGCTCCACTCGGCCGCCCGCGACCAGCGGTAGTGGCTCCAGGCGCCGGAGAAGGTGACCATCTGGTCGGCGCTCTCGGCATAGCCCGGGTACGGGTGGGTGCCGTGGCCGAGGACGATGTGGGCATCGTCGCGCAGGGTGCGGAGGGTGGCGACGGTGCGCCGCACCTCGGGCAGCCGGGACCGGTCGGCGGGGCAGTGGTCGAGGAGGAAGCCGTCGACCAGATACCAGTCGGCGTACCGGCGGGCGTCCAGGACCAGGCCGCCGGAGGGCCGCTGCCCGTACGCGCCGTCGAGGCGGCCCAGGACCCGGACGCCCGCGTTGCGCAGACGTCCGGCCGCTTCCAGGCAGTGCGGGTCGGGCTGGGTGCCGGGGCCGTCGGCGATGTCGAGGACGACCCAGTGCAGCGGGGCCCCCGGGCTGGCGAGGCCGGCCCATTCGGCGGGGGCGAGGAGGGGGTGGGCCAGGCCCGGTACGGCGAGGCCGGTGCCGACGTCGGTGCTCGCGGTGCCCGTGGTCGTGCTGGTCAGATACGGCATGCCGCCTCCATCCAGATATCGGCGAGGGACTCTTCGAGGTGGATACGGGGTCGCCAGCCGAGCCGGTCGCGCGCGGTGCGCACATCGGCCTGCTGCCAGCCGCCGCAGCCGTCGGGGTAGGGGTAGGCGACCGGGGCGGCGTGGTCCGGGTCGCCCCGGTGGTCGCGGTGCCCGAGGGGGTCCGGGCGGTGGTGGCCGAGCGGGTCGGGCCGGTGGTGTCCCAGGCCGTCGACGCGGTGCCCGACGGACTCGGAGCGGGGGTGGCCGATGAGGGGGCGCATGGTGCCGGGGGGCGCGTCGAGTTCGTGCAGGGCGCCGCCGTAGCCGGCCACGCGGGCGAGGGTGGTGGCGGCGTCACGCAGGCGGACGGCGCGGCCGGAGCCGATGTTGATGACGCCCTGGGCGGCGGAGAGGGAGGCGGCGTGGACGGCGCGGGCCACGTCGCGGACGTCGACGAAGTCGCGCTGGGCGGCGAGGCCGCCGAGCCGCAGTTCGCCGTCGCCGGACTGCATGGCGCGGCGCATGGCCTCGGCGAGCCGGCCGAGCGGGGAGCCGGCGGGGGTGCCGGGACCGGCGGGTGAGAAGACGCGCAGGACCACGGCGTCCAGGCCGGAGCCGAGGACCAGCTCGGTCGCGGCGAGCTTGCTGACGCCGTAGGGGCCGCCGGGCCGGGGCACGGCGTCCTCGGCGGTGGAGGAGCCGGGCTGGCTGGGCCCGTACTCCGAACCGCAGCCGATCTGCACCAGGCGGGCTCCGCAGCGGCTGCGGCGCAGGGCCTCGCAGATGGTGGCGACGGCGACGGTGTTGTGGCGGGTGAGGTCGCGGGCGCCGCCCCGGGTGGCGCCGGCGCAGTTGACGACGACTCCGGGGTGCACGGCGTCGAAGAAGCGGGTCAGTGCGCCGGGGCTGCCGGTGGCGAGGTCGAAGCGCACGTCGGCGTCGTCGCCGCGGCCGAGGGCGGTGAGCTGCACGGCGGGGTCGGCGAGGAGGCGTTCGGCGACGAAGCGGCCGATGTACCCGGTGGAACCGATCAGCAGGACTCTCATCGGGCTGCCCCCGGGACAGGGCTGTCGGGTCGGGAGAGGGTCATCTGGGGGGTCTCCTTCGAGGCGGGGGTGGCGGGGTGGGCGGTCGCGGGGCACGGGGTCATCGCGGCCGGTCCGCGGGGGCGTGGGCCGAGGCCCGGGTCAGCCGGCGGGTCGCGTGGACGAGGAGGACCAGGGCGCCGAGGCCGCAGGCACTGGTCGGTACGGCGGCCGGGCCCCACAGTTCGACGAGGCTCTCCACCGGCACGGCCAGGACGTCCCAGCCGGGGAGCCGGCCGGCGAAGAGGGTGGCCAGGGCGGTCGCCTCGGCGGCGGCGACGGCGGTGAGGACGAGCGAGGGGGCGTGGGCGAAGCCGTGGACGGTCAGGAGCCGGGCGAGCAGCAGCAGCGCGCCCAGGGTGAGGCCCTCGGGCAGGCCGTGGGGTTCGCCGAGGACCGTGCCGGTCAGGGTGAGCAGCGCCGCCAGGACGACGAGGAAGAGGGCGACCAGACCGAGCAGCAGGGGGCGCAGGGCGGTGGTGAAGTCGGCGAGGCCGCGGCTCGTGGCCAGCTTGTGCCGGGCGCGTGTGGCGAGGACGTGGGCGATCCAGACGGCGGGCGCGCAGGCCAGCGCGAGCGCGAGGAGCGGGGCGGTGGCGATCCCCCAGGGGCCCGCGACGGTGCCGTCGGGCAGGCCGTCGGGGCCTCCGCCGAGGGCGGCGCGGAGCAGTCCGTCGCCGAAGACGGCGTACGCGAGGAGCCAGCAGGTCCGCCCGACGGGGGCGTGCGCCTCGGCGCGCAGCGGCCCCCGGCGCAGGACCACGCTCAGTGCCACGGCCACGGCGAGGACGCCGACGGCGGCGGCGATGACCTGGGCGCGTCCCCCGGTGAGGCGCAGGGCGGCCACGGTGGCGGCGCACAGCACGCCGGGCAGCAGTCCAAGGGCGATCCAGCGCGCGCCCGACGGCGTGTCGGGCGCCTCCGCCAGGGGTTCGGGCGTGTCGGTGTCGCGGGGGACGCGGGCGTACATCTCCTCCGCGAGGGAGAAGACGTCGCGGTGCCGGAAGCGCGCGGCGGTGCGGTCGGTGACGCCGTGCGCCTCCAGGCCGGCGGCGATCTCCAGGGGGTCCACGGCCCGTTCGCACAGGGCGCGGTGGCGGTGCATCAGGGACTTGACGGGGTCCGCGGCGGTACGGGCGGCGGCCCGCGCGGGCCACGGCCCACGGGCGACGGCCCGAGCGCCCCCGACGGAGGCCCCCTCACCACGACCGGCCGACCGGATGCGCCCGGCGGAAGCCCCCTCGCCAGAACCGGCGGGCCGGGCGTCTCCGACGAAAGCCGCCCCGCCACGACCGGAGGACCCGGCGCCCACAGTGGAAGCCCCCTCACCAAATCCGGCGGGCCGGACGTCTCCGACCGAAGCCGCCCCACCGTGACCCGTCGGCCGGGCGCCCGGTGAGGTCGTCCCGGCGGGTGCGCCGCCGGGCTGTCGGCGGTGTCCTTCCCCGGCCGGTGCGGGTTCCCTGCCGAGGCCGGGTGTCTGCGATGCCCCGGCCGGCTCTCCGTACCCGGTGGCGCCGGTGCGCGGGGCTATCCCCGACAGGCCGCCGGCGCCGCGCAGCCGGACGCCCGACACGCCGTTACCCGCACTCGGGCCCCCGCCCGGCACGCCGCTTTCCGCACTCGGGCCCCCGCCCGGCACGCCGCTTTCCGCACTCGGGCCCCGGCCCGGCACGTCGGGCGTGTCGGGATCGGCCGGCGCGGTGGCGGCACGGTCCGTGCCCCAGGGGGTGGTCATGGAGGTGTCGGTCCCGCCTTCGTCGTGGTCCGGTCGTGTCTGCCAGGGGCCCTGCGGGAGCGGGCGTCGAGGACGGTCCGGGCCGCTCATCGCGCTCCCTCCCCGACGGAGGCGGGCGCGGTGGCCCGGACGGGGGCGCCCTTCGCCCAGCCGGGGCCGCCCCGGGGCGCGGCGGGGGCGGTGGTGTCGGTCCAGCGGCCGGGGACGTGGGCCTCGGCGGGGACGGCGAAGGGCAGTGGCACCCCGGGGTCGTCCGGGACGGGGTGGCGGACCGGGGTCCTCGAAAGGATCTCCAGGTAGATGCCGTGAAACGCCGTGACGTTCTGCTCGACGGTGAACAGCTCCAGTGCGCGGGCGCGCGCGGCGGCCCCCAGGCGCTCCCGGCGCTCCGGGTCGCGCAGCAGGGCCACGCACGCCTCGGCGAGCGCCCGGGGGTTGCGTGGCGGTACGACCAGTCCGGTGCCGCCGATGGCCTCGACCACGGCGCCGACGTCGGTGGAGACCGTGGCGCGAGCGCAGAACATGGCCTCCACCAGCCCGGCCGGGAACCCCTCGACGACGCTGGAGAGGACGACGACGGCTCCGGCGGCGTAGGCGTCGGCGCGGGTGGGCAGCTCCGGCCCGCCGGTCTGCTCGAAGGAGACGGGGTTGTCGCCGACCGCGTGCGGGCCGTCGGCCTCGTCGGGGAAGAGCTGGGCGGCGAGCCCCTGGCAGTGGGCGAGGTAGGCGGCGCCCTCGGGGCCCGCGGGGGTGCCGACGATGCGGAGGCGGGCGCCGGGTTCCTCGCGGCGGACCTCGGCGAAGGCGTGCAGCAGCGAGACCAGGTCCTTGGCGGGCTCGACGGCGCCGACCCAGACGAGGGTGTGCGGGTCGGCGCACTCCGGCGCCTCGGCCGCCTCGGCGAAGGGCGCCGCGTCCATCCCGGGGTGGACCGTGCGGACCTTGTGGCGTTCGGCGCCGCAGCGCTCCTGCCAGCGGCGGGCGTGGGTGTTGCCGGGGGTGATCAGGGCGGCCCTGCGGTAGGTCTCGGTGGCCAGCCGGCCCTGGAAGGCGGCCAGCAGGGCGCGGGGGGCGGCCGGGGAGTCCGGTTCGCGCAGGTAGTGCGTCCGCAGCCGGACGCCGTACTCGGTGACCAGCAGGGGCACGCCGTGGAAGTGCGCGGCGAGCAGTCCGGGCAGCACCGCCGCGCCGCCGGAGGCCGCGTGGCAGAGGTCGACGTCGCCGAGTCCGTCGGCCTCGTACCAGTCAAGGGAGAGGGGGCGCAGGGCGTGTTCGAGGCGCGCGGCGACGGCGAGCAGGTCGGGGACGCGGGCCTCGCGGGCAAAGCGCTGGGCGCCGGGCGCGCGACAGGCGCGTTCCAGGGCGCGTACGGCGGTCTCGGAGCGGAGCGCGGCGGGCAGGCCGCCCTCGTCCCGGGCGAGTTCGGCGAGACCGTACAGCGCGCTGGCGAAACGGTCCGCCTCAGTGCCGGACGCCTCTCCGGGACCGCCCGAGGGGTCCTGGAAGCCGGTGGCGCACAGGGCGGTGGCGAGTTCGGCGTAGGAGTCGGCGAAGCGCCGGCGCGCGCGCCGTCCGTACACGACCCCGTCGTCCTCGGTGTCCCACAGCGGGGCGGTGCGCACCCGGCTCACCTGCGGCGGCAGCGGGACCCAGCCCTCGCTCTCCTGCTGGGCACCGCGGCTGAGCGCGTAGACGTCGAACTCGTGCTGTTCGAGCCCGCGTACGAGCCGGTCGCACCAGAGTCCGGCCTCACCGCTCGCATACGGATAGCCGCCCTCCGTAAGCAGTCCGATGCGCACGCGCGCACCCCCGATCTCCCGTTTCGGGAGCCGCCGTTGACCCGGCGGCTCGCAGCGGGACGAACGTAAGCGGACAAGGCGGGGGCGCGCTGGACGGTTGTCCGTCGCACCACCAAAAGGGGTGAACGGTCGTAACTTTCGTGCGCGGAGCGCGTTTGATCGCGCTAAGGGATCATGCAGCTACACGGCGTGACGCCTCGGCCATGCCTGGCTCAACCGCCCGGGTACGCCCAGGGGTTGGGCCGGCAGCGGATGCCGTCGTGGTCGAGGAACTTGGTCTGCTGCTGCATGACGGGCGCGAGGTCGCCGTCCTTGTCGCAGGTGACGTGGTTGTAGCCGATGCGGTGGCCGATCTCGTGGTTGATCAGCATCTGCCGGTAGGCGTGGATGTGCTTGTCGCCGTAGGTCTCCGAGCCCTGCGCCCACCGGTACGCGTTGATCATCACGCGGGAGGTGGCGGCGGAGTCGCAGGAGACGTTGTCCTCGGTGGTGTCCAGTCCGGATTTGGCGCACCAGAAGGCGGTGGTTCCGGGACTGGCGAGAGTGATGACGAAGTCGGGGTTCCCGGAGTGGATGCGCTCGAAGGTGCGCGCTCCGTTGTGCGCCCAACTGCGGTCGTCGTTGAGCGTCTTCTGCACCGCCTCGGCGAACAGGGTCCCGTCAAGGCCGAGTCCGCGCTCGATGTCGACGCGGTAGGTGTACTTCCGCCCCGTCCCGGGTGCCTTGTCGATCCCGGTGACGGCGTCGAAGGTGCCGGGTCCCTCCAGGTCGGCGCTGAGCGGGTAGAGGGTGCTCATCTGCTGCTCGTAGCTCGGGGGCGCCGTCTCGGGGGTGACGGGGAGCGCCCGTCCGTCGGTACGCGCGGAGGCGCCCTGGGCCTCGCGCGCCCCGTCGGCGGCGGCCTGCGAGCGGACGCCCTCGCCGTCCTGGCCGTCGGTGACCTGGCCCGCGACGACGACCGCCAGCACGGTGGTGACCGCCGCCGCGGCGATGCCGGTGAAGGTCCGCCCCTTGGCGCCCTTGGCGGGCTGGGGGTCCTCGGCGGGCCACGCCGGACCGGAGACGTCCGCCCCGCCGTCACCGCCGCCGGCGCCCTCCGGGTCCGCGCCCGCGGGAGCGTCGCTCCAGTCGCCGATGAAGGGGCCGCCGCCGTGCCCGGAGTCGAAAGTGCCGCGCGGGGGCCGGGCGGCGAAAACATCGTCGCCGTCGCCGAAGGCGTCCAGGTACTCCTGGCGCGGGCCCTCCGCACGCGCCCGGCGCGGCGTCCCGTCCGGGCGCTCCTGCGGCGCTCCGTCCGGGGCCTGCCGGGACGGCCCGCCGGGCGGCGACTGCCGCTGCCGTGGGAGCGACACGCCGGGCCCCGCCGGGGTGCCGGTCCGCGGCGCCGTCGGCGTGTCGTGCCCGGCGCCGGGCGCCTCGCCCAGCCGGCCCCAGCCGCCGCCCGCCTCGTGGTGTTCGGGGTGTCCCCCGCGCACGCGCGGCACGCCGTGCGCGGGCGTGTCGCCGGGGAACCGGGGACCGCCCGCCAAGGGCGCCCCGCCACCGGTACCGGGAAGACCGCCATCGGTACGGGTGAAGCCGCCGTCGGGCGTACGGGAAAATCCACCGTCGGACGTACGAGGAGCACCACCGTCGGACGTACGCGGAGCACCACCGTCGGACGTACGCGGAAGACCGCCGTCCGGCGTACGAGGAGGACCGCCGTCGGCCCCGCCCCGGTAGCCGCGCCCCGACGGATCGCCCGCGACCCCCGGGAAGCCGTGGGGAGGCGTGCCGTCCATCGGCGGGCCCCCGCGTCCGGCACCGGCCGGGAACCCTCCGGGCCGGCCCGCCTGCGAGGCACCCGGCGCGCCCGGCACACCCGGCCGACCACCCTGCGACGCACCGGACACACCGGACGCACCCGACGGCCCGTCAAACGACGTGCCCGGCACCGCTCCCGGCTGCCCGGCGTACGACTCGCGTGTGGCGGCGTCCGGCATCGGGCCGGCCGGGGCCGCCTGCTCCCCCGCCGGCGTCTCGGGCATGCGCCGTCGGCCCGGTCGTCGGGTCAGGCCCTCCCCCGCGGCGGTGGCGTCCGCGCTGTCGCTCCGGGGAGCGGGCCCGCGACGGCTGTGGCGTCCCACGTCGCGCCTCAGCCTCCTGTGCTCTGGTTGGCGGGCTCGTCCTCGACGGCCCCCTCGGTCCTCTCGTCGACCGCCGACTCCCCGGTGTCCGCGAGGAGTTCGCGGAATGCCGTGGCGACGGTCTCCGGATACTCCATCATCGCCACGTGCCCCGCGTCGGGCAGCGTCAGCAGCCGCGAGTCGCGGAAGGCGCGGGCGGCCCGCTGGGCCATGCGGTGGCCGACGAGTTGGTCGCGTCCACCGTAGACCAGCAACGTGGGTGCGAGGACCCGTTCGGCCTGTCGCCACAGTCCGTGCTGCCCGCCGACGGTGTACGCATTGACGATACCGCGCGCGGAGCGCGTCATCGCGTCCCAGAAATAAGGGAGTTGGAGTCGCCGTTCCATCTCCTCGACGGCGTTGCGGAAGCCCTCGGGGGTCACCCTCGCGGGATCGCCGTAACACAGCGCGGTCACCCCGCGGACGCGTTGCTCCGCCGTCCACTCCCGGGTGAGCCGGGAGAACAGGGGGACGACACCGGGGACGGCCATCAGCCCGGTCGGCACGGCGCTGCGCTGGACGCGGATCTCGGGCAGGGCCGGCGAGACGAGGGTCAGTGTCCGCACGAGGTCGGGCCGGACGGCGGCCACGCGCGTGGCGATCGCGCCGCCGAGCGAGTTGCCGAAGAGGTGCACGGGTCCGCGCCGGCTCGCGTCGAGGTGGCGGATGACGGCGCGGGCGTGGCCCGTCACCGAGTAGTCGCCGTCGTCCGGCGGCGGGGACTCGCCGAAGCCGGGCAGGTCGACGGCCTCGCCGTCGACGAGGCCGTCGAGCAGGAGCATCAGCGCCGACCAGTTCTGCGAGGAGCCGCCGAGGCCGTGCACGTAGAGCGCGGGCGGCAGTCCCTCGCGCGCGGGGGGCCGCGAGCGGAGCGTCAGGGTGATGCCGGGCAGGTGGGCCTGCCGGAGCCGTTCGCCTTCCGTGCCCCTGACGGCCGCCACCTTCGGCAGGACGGTGGCGGGCGGCACGGACGGCGGCTCGGTCGAGGACATGCGGCAATGTTACGAGACGATCACGCACCGGTTGACGTGTTCGCCATCACAAGGGGGGAAGGTATCCCCACGAGGAGACCGAGCGCCCCCCGGGAGGCCCCGGAGCCTCTCCCGGAAGTCCCCGAGACACCACCCGGAGCCCCGTAGGGCTTCACCCGGCGACGCGTGGCGTGCGCCTCGGGTGTCTCCTACGCTCGGGGCGGGGCACCCGCATGGTGGTCCCTGTACACCAGGGACGCCCGGAGGAAGGGAGCCCGGCATGACCGTCGATCCGACCGACCCCGAGACCTTCGACGACGACGAGAGCGAGGAGCCCGGCGAGATCGGCGTCGAGGAGCCCGACGCCGACGCGGCCGAGCAGTACGCCGACGTCACCCCGGAGCACGACGACTCGCTGACCGGCGTGGAACCGGACCGGGCCAGCGAGGGCGACCTGGCCGAACAGGCCCGGGTCGTCCACCACGACGAGGACGACTACCGCTGACGCGGGCTCCCCGCGCGGGGGCCGGAAGGTGCCGCCTGACAGGAAAGAGGCCGATTTATGCCCGGCCTGAGATCTTTTGAAACCTCTTGCACACCTTTCGCCGCCGTCCGGTCCGTGAAATTCTGCGCTCGCACCGCGCACACCACGGTTACCGAAAAGTACGATGGCGACGCGGCGCACACCGCACGTGGACGACTTTGGGAGGCGGCGTGACAGCCATCGAGCAGACAGAGGCGGTACGCCCGCGGGGCACACGCCTTCCCCGCCGAGCCCGGCGGAACCAGCTCCTGGGCGCCGCGCAGGAAGTGTTCGTGGCACAGGGCTACCACGCCGCCGCGATGGACGACATCGCCGAGCGGGCCGGCGTCAGCAAGCCGGTGCTCTACCAGCACTTCCCGGGCAAGCTCGACCTCTACCTCGCCCTGCTCGACCAGCACTGCGAGGCGCTGATCCAGTCGGTACGGCACGCGCTCGCGTCGACGACCGACAACAAGCAGCGTGTCCGCGCGACGATGGACGCCTACTTCGCGTACGTGGAGGACGACGGGGGCGCCTTCCGGCTGGTCTTCGAATCGGACCTGACCAACGAGCCCGCCGTGCGCGAGCGCGTCGACAAGGTCACCAACGAGTGCGCCGAGGCGATCTGCGACGTGATCGCCGAGGACACCGGCCTCTCGCGGGCCGAGTCGATGCTGCTCGCCTCCGGCCTGGGCGGCCTCGCGCAGGTGGTGGCCCGCTCCTGGCTGCACAGCGACCGCAGCGTGCCGCGCGACCAGGCGGTCCAGTTGCTGACCTCGCTGGCCTGGCGGGGCATCGCCGGCTTCCCGATGCACGGCACCGAGCAGCACTGACGTCCGCGAGGGCCGCCGCCCCGGTGCCCCGCGGGGCGCGCGCGGCGGCCCTCGCGCGTCGGCTCGGGCCGGCTGTTCGCTCCTGGCGTTCCCGGACACGGCGTACGGGTCCCCCGCACCGGGCTAGTGTGTGCGGGTACGGCGCGGAAAGATCGCGCACTTCACTGACCGTCGGAGGGACATAGCCGTGGAGGTCAAGATCGGCGTGCAGCACGCGCCCCGCGAGATCGTTCTGGAGAGCGGTCAGAGTGCCGAGGAAGTCGAGCGCGTGGTGGCCGAGGCGCTGGCGGGCAAGGCACAGCTCCTGAGCCTCGTGGACGAGCACGGCCGCAAGGTCCTGGTGCCCGCCGACCGTCTGGCGTACGTCGAGATCGGCGAGCCGTCCCCGCGCAAGGTGGGCTTCGGCACGCTCTGACGGCAGGACGGCGAACGGGGAGGGCCCGGCGGCAGGTGACCGCCGGGCCCTCCCCGTTCGCTCCCTCCGCGGGTCACCCTCAGGGGGTGGATTGCGCCGCATGGGCCACGGGTAGTACGGCTACGACCGTTTCGGGCACGCCGACCGTGTGGGAGGGACCCCCGACATGCTGCTGCAAGCACTCAGCGCCACGCTCCTCGGCCTCGCCCTGGCCTGGGCCGCCGTCCGCCGCCTGCCGCACCGCCTGCCGGCCCCCGTCCTGGTCCTGCCGACGGGTGTCGCCGGGGCGCTCTTCGGGGCCTTCGTCACGCACACCGCGCTGGACGCGGGCGGACTGGTGCCGGTCCTGATAGGCGCGGTGACCTTCTCGGTGGCCTCGCTGTCGCTGCTGCTGCGGCCCGCGGGGGCGCTCCGGCACCGGTCGGCCACCGCCTGAGCGGCAGCCGCCCGCACCGGTCCGGCCCACGCCACGCGTGCTCCCGGCCGACCCGGCCGGGCCGGTGCCGCGTTCCGGGCAGACCCGGTGCGTTCCCGGCAGACCCGGGCCACCGGCCCCGTACGGCTCCGTACGGCTCCGCGTTCCGAGCCTGCCCGTCCACTCCGTGGGCCTCAGGCGGCGAGGCCCAGCGCCGCCATCCGCTTGGTGTGGGCCTCGGTGATCCGGGAGAACATCCTGCCCACCTCGGCGAGGTCGAAGCCGTCCGCGACACCGCCCACGAGCATCGTCGACAGCGCGTCCCGCTCGGCGACCACCCGCTGCGACTGCGACAGGGCCTCGCCCATCAGCCGCCGCGCCCACAGGGCCAGCCGCCCGCCCACGCGCGGCTCGGCCTCGATGGCGGCGCGCACCTTCTCCACCGCGAAGCTCGCGTGCCCGGTGTCGTCCAGCACCGCCAACACCAGGGCGCGGGTGTCGGAGTCGAGACGGGCGGCGACCTCGCGGTAGAAGTCGCTGGCGATGGAGTCGCCCACGTACGCCTTGACCAGGCCCTCCAGCCAGTCCGAGGGGTCCGTCTGACGGTGGAAGCCGTCGTAGGCGGCGACGAAGGGCTCCATCGCCGCCGTCGGCTCCTCACCGACCTCGGCGAGCCGGTCGCGCAGCCGCTCGAAGTGGTGGAACTCCGCCGACGCCATCTTCGCCAGCTCCGCCTTGTCGGCCAGCGTCGGGGCCAGCTTGGCGTCCTCCGCGAGCCGCTCGAACGCCGCCAGCTCGCCGTAGGCGAGCGCGCCGAGCAGATCCACGACGGCGGCGCGGTACTGCGGGTCGGCGGAGGCCGCCGCCCAGTCGCGGGCGGCGATGGTGGTGGGTGCGGTCGCGGCGTCCGCGGCGTTGCCAGGCTTGTCAGAGCTCGTCATGGAGCGCACAATAGTCCGCCCGCCACCCCCTCCAGGGCCCCGCCCGATCAGTGTGACGACGGCTACGTCCGCACATCCCCCCTCGCATGTGCGCGAATCCGGGGTATGGTGGTAATGCGCCTGCCGAGTATGTGACGTACGGGTACGTGACCTAGTCGACGGGCCGCACGCATGAGGATGCCCGGTCGGTGGCCCGATCGGCTCCGACCCGACAGCCCTCCCCGTCGTACGCATTGGTGCGTACGGACCCGGAGGGAGACCCTCAGCGGTTCGAGCGCTAGAGCGTCGGCAGAGGTCCCGTGTCCTACGGCCCGCCCGTATGGCAGCCGACGTCCCCGGCACGGTCGCCCACGACCCCCGCGCTCGCCTCGCACCGCGCACACAGAAGAGGCAGCACCCTGACTACGACGTTCCGTTCCCTCGGAATCCTCCCCGAGACCGCCGAGGCCCTTGAGGCCGTCGGCATCGTCCACCCCTTCCCCATCCAGGAGATGACGCTCCCCGTCGCCCTCTCGGGCACGGATGTCATCGGCCAGGCCAAGACCGGCACCGGCAAGACGCTGGGCTTCGGCCTCCCCCTCCTGGAGCGGGTGACCGTCCCCGCCGACGTGGAGGCGGGCCGCGCCGCCCCCGAATCGCTCACCGACGCCCCGCAGGCGCTCGTCGTCGTCCCCACGCGCGAGCTGTGCCAGCAGGTCACCAACGACCTCCTGACCGCCGGCAAGGCCCGCAACGTGCGGGTGATCGCGATCTACGGCGGCCGGGCCTACGAGCCGCAGGTCGAGGCGCTGAAGAAGGGCGTCGACGTGGTCGTCGGCACCCCCGGCCGCCTCCTGGACCTGGCCGGCCAGCGCAAGCTGGACCTCAAGCACGTCAGGTGCCTGGTCCTCGACGAGGCCGACGAGATGCTCGACCTGGGCTTCCTGCCCGACGTCGAGAAGATCGTCACGATGCTTCCGGCCAAGCGCCAGACCATGCTGTTCTCGGCGACCATGCCGGGCGCGGTCATCGGACTGGCCCGCCGCTACATGTCGCAGCCCACGCACATCCGCGCCACCGCGCCGGACGACGAGGGCGCGACGGTCGCCAACATCAAGCAGTTCGTCTACCGCGCGCACTCCATGGACAAGCCGGAGATGGTCTCCCGCATCCTCCAGGCCGACGGCCGCGGACTGGCGATGATCTTCTGCCGCACCAAGCGCACGGCCGCCGACATCGCCGAGCAACTCCAGCGCCGCGGTTTCGCCGCCGGCGCGGTCCACGGCGACCTCGGGCAGGGCGCCCGCGAGCAGGCGCTGCGCGCCTTCCGCAACGGCAAGGTGGACGTGCTGGTCTGCACCGACGTCGCCGCCCGCGGCATCGACGTCGAGGGTGTGACCCACGTCGTCAACTACCAGTCGCCGGAAGAGGAGAAGACGTACCTGCACCGGGTGGGCCGGACCGGCCGCGCGGGCGCGAAGGGTACGGCGATCACCCTGGTCGACTGGGACGACATCCCGCGCTGGCAGCTCATCAACAAGGCACTGGTGCTGGACTTCAACGACCCGCCGGAGACGTACTCCACCTCCCCCCACCTCTACGCCGACCTCGGCATCCCCGAGGGCACCAAGGGCGTGCTGCCCCGCTCGGAGCGCACCCGTGCCGGGCTGGCGGCGGAGGAGCTGGAGGACCTGGGCGAGCCGGGTGGCCGCGGTGGACGCGGTGGCCGTGGCCCCCGGGGCCGGGACGAGTCCCGTTCCGCCGACCGTGAGCAGTCCTCCCGTACGCCGCGCCGCCGTCGCCGGATGCGCGGCGGGGAGCCGGTGGACGCGGGGGCGGCCCCCGCCGAGGCGCCCGCGGCCGGAAGCACCGACACCGACACGGACGCGGAGGCCGCGAAGGGCCCGCGCACGCTGCGCCGCCGGCGCCGCACCCGTAACGGGGAGCCGGCCCGCGGGCAGGTGACGGCCGAGACGCCCGCGACCGAGACCGCCGACGCCGCGCACACCGCGGTGGCGACGGCCGAGGGCACGGATCTCTCGTCCCCCGTGGTCACCGAGACCCCCGCGACGGAGTCGGCCGAGCAGGCCGAGACCAGGCCGCGCCGCCGCCGCACCCGCAAGTCGGCGGAGACCGCGCCGGTGGAGACCGCCCCCGTGGCGACCGCGCCGGTGACCGAGCCGGAGGCCGTCGAGGCGCCCGCCGCCGAGGCCCCCGCCGAGAAGCCGCGCCGCCGCACCCGCAAGTCGGCCGACGCCGCCGACGCCGCCGAGACCGCGCTCGACACCGCCGAGGGAGCCGTCGAGGCCCCCGTGGCAGAGCCGTCCGCGCCGTCCGAAGCGGCCGAGACCAAGCCGCGCCGCACCCGCAAGACCGCGGCGAAGAAGGCCGTCGAGGCGGAGGCCACCGCCGACGCCTCGGGCATCCCGGCCCAGTCGGCGCCGGAGGCGGAGGCCGCGGAGACCAAGCCGCGCCGCACCCGCAAGACGGCCGCGCAGAAGGCCGCCGAGGCCGAGGTCTCCCCGGCCGAGGCCGCCGTGGACAGTGCCGAGGGCGCCGACGCCAAGCCCCGCCGCCGCACCCGCAAGGCCGCGAGCGCCGAGGGCACCGACGCCGCCGAGGTGGCGCCGGAGGCGGAGGCCGCCGAGGCCAAGCCGCGCCGGACCCGCAAGACGGCCGCCAAGAAGACCGCCGCGCAGCCCGCCGAGGCCGAGGCCCCCCGGGCCGAAGCCGCCGTGGACAGTGCCGAGGCCGCCGAGGCCAAGCCCCGCCGCCGCACCCGCAAGGCCGCGAGCGCCGAGGTCACCGAGGTCACCGACGCCGCCGAGGCCGCGGGCATCCCCGCGCAGGTCGCGCAGGAGCCCGAGGCCGCGCCGAAGCGCCGCACCCGCAAGACGGTCGCCTCCGCCGAGGCCCCCGTCGAGGCGGAGGGCGCCGCCGAGGCGAAGCCGAAGGCGCGTCGCACCCGCAAGGCGGCCACGGCCGCCGCGCAGCCCGCGGAGCCTGCCGAGAGCTGATCCGCACCGCCCGTCACCCCGTCGGCCCGGTCCCGCCACCCGCGCGGAACCGGGCCGGCGGCGTTCCCGCCTCCCCGGCCCCTCCCCCGGCGGATAGCCTCTGCCCGTGAGCACCAACGCCTCCTTCACCCCGCCCTCCGGGGCCCGCACCTACCGCCTGTGCACCCCGCGCGGCGAGTTCGCCGCCGTGGACTCCCCCGTGGCCGACGGCACCGAACCGAGGGGGACCGTGCTGATGCTGCCCGGGTTCACCGGCAGCAAGGAGGACTTCACGCTGCTGCACGGCCCCCTCGCGGCACGCGGGTACCGCACGGTCGCCGTGGACGGGCGGGGCCAGTACGAGTCCCCCGGCCCGGAGCACGACGAGGCCCCCTACGCACAGGAGGAGCTGGCCCGGGACGTACTCGCCCAGGTCACGGCGCTCGCGGTGCCGGTGCACCTGCTCGGGCACTCCCTCGGCGGCCAGATCGCCCGTGCCGCCGCACTGCTCGACCCGGCGCCCTTCCTGTCCCTGACGCTCGTGTCCTCCGGCCCGGCGCGGATCTCCGACTCCCAGCGGCAGCGGGTGCGGCTCCTGCGGGACGCCCTCGACACCCTGACGATGGAGGAGGTCTGGAAGGTCATGCGGGCCATGGGCCCGCCCGAGGAGGCCGAGGGAGCCGCCCGGGGGCCCGCCGACCAGGAGCGGCTGCGGGACCGCTGGCTGGGCACCACGCCCGCCCAACTCCGCGTCACCGGAAGGCAGTTGTGTGAGGAGCCGGACCGGATTCCCGAGCTGGCGGCCCTGCCGCTGCCCTTCCACGTGCTGTCCGGGGAGAGCGACGACACCTGGCCCGTGCCGCTGCTGGACGACATGGCCCGGCGTCTGAGCGCGCACCGCACGGTCGTCGCCGGGGCCGAGCACTCCCCCAACACGGACCGGCCGCTGCCCACCGCCCGCGCCCTGGCCGACTTCTGGGACACCGTGCCGGGGGAACGACCGGACGACTTCCCCGGCATCTGATCCGGGCGCGGCCCCCGGCCGGGGCCCACCCCGGCCGGCGCCGACGGTACGGGGCCGCGCCCCGGGCCCGCCCGGTCCGCCTGGCAGGTGCCGCGCTGGTACGCCGCGCTAGTACTGCGCCTGCAAGTGCTCCCAGAAGCCGTCGCGCAGGGCCCGGCGCAGGTCGGCCTGGCCGCGTAGCGAGTACTGGAGCAGTCCCTCGGCCTCCACCAGGAGGTCCTGGTCGACGGAGCCGGGGAGGTAGGGGTGGCCGGGGAGCAGCTCGACCAGCGCCTCGCGGCCCCGCGCCCCGAGCCACTTCGCGGCGATCTGCGCGCCGACGAAGCGGACGTCCTCCCGTGACGGCCGGGTCGCGCCCGCCGTCTCGTAGGGCGGGGCGGTGCGCCGGGAGACGTACGGCTTGAAGAACTCCAGGTCGAAGGTGCGCTGGCTGTCGACCTCCCAGAGCAGCGGCTCGGCCTGGTTCTGGCCCTCGGGGGCCTCGATGCCCCACAGGTGGACGCGGGCGCCGTACCCCTGGGCCGCCTCGACGGCGGAGACCAGGTCCTCGTCGCCGCCGAGCAGGGCCGCGTCGCTGATGGCGCGGTGCCGGGCGAGGGACTCCAGGTCGGAGCGGATGAGGGAGTCGACGCCCTTCTGCTGGTTGTTCGCGTTCAGGTTGCCGAGGCGGACCTTGACGTCCGGCAGCTCGGCGATGGACTGCTGCTCCAGGGTGTGGATGCGGCGCCGGGCGCCGTCGTACCAGTAGACCCGCAGCAGCCGGCTGTCGGCGAAGATCGTGCGAGCCTTGTCGATGAGCGCCTCGATCAGCCCCTCGGCGTCGAGGTCGAAGGCCCGGCGGTCCTCGGTCCCGGCCACGAGCCGACCCGCTGCCGCGTACAGGTACCCGGCGTCGACGAAGATCGCGTGGGTGGAGGGCGTCTTCGCCACCTCGGCGAGCATCCGCCGCAACAGCTCGTTGGTCTGATCGATGCGGGCATTCAGGGACCCGGGGTCGTCGTTCATCGTCTCTATTGTCCCGGCGGTCACGCTGCGAACACAACCGGTCCCGGTCAGTCTTGCATCGGACATCTATCGATCGACGATTCGGCGACATCCCGCCAATCGTTAGCTGCTCGAAAATTTTCCTTAGCCTAGGGAATGTTTGCATGGTGCAGTTCGTTCTTTTCTGTGGAACCCAGGGCACCGATGACCCTGGACACCTCAGTAGTTCTCCTCAGGAGGATGATCAGATCAAGGGAGAGGCCATGCGCTTTGAAGTCATGCGACTCGACGACGTGGACGGGACCCCCGTGGACACCACCATCGTGGACGCCGCCTCCGTGAACCGCATCGTGCAACAGGCCGCCGCCATAGGGCAGCGCCTGTGGATCCGTCCGGCCGAGAGTCCGGCCTCGTAGCGCGCGGCGCGCGTGAAGAGAGTGCGAGCCCTCGTACGACACCGACCGGTGCCGTGCGGGGGCTCTGTCGATTCCCCGGCCGGGAGGTGCGCCGGCCGGAGCCGGAGGTCCGACGGCCGGGGAGGGCCGCCGGCCGGGTCGGGCCCTCAGGCGCCCTGGATCACCTGGGTGACGCCGTTGATGATCTGCTGCACGGCGATCGCGGAGAGCATCATGCCCGCGAGGCGGGTCACCAGGACCACGCCGCCGTCCTTGATGACGCGGATGATCAGGAGCGAATAGCGCATCACGAGCCACAGCACCACGTGGATGGCGAGGATCGCCGTCCACACCGACACCTGCGCGCTCACGCTGCCGGCCTTCTGCACCGCGAGGATCACCGACACGATGGCGCCGGGTCCGGCCAGCAGGGGCATGCCGAGCGGGACCAGCGCCACGTTGACGTCCTTGGTCTGCTTGGGCTCGTCCGTCTTGCCGGTGAGCAGGTCGAGGGCGATCAGCAGGAGCAGCAGCCCACCCGCGATCATCAGCGCGGGCACCGAGACGTGCAGGTAGTCCAGGATCTGGTTGCCGAGCAGCCCGAACACGGTGATCACACCGCCGGCCACGCAGACGGCCTGGAAGGCCATCCGCTTCTGCACCTTGGCGGGCCGTCCGGAGGTCAGCGCGAGGAAGATCGGCGTGATCCCGGGCGGGTCCATGATCACGAAGAGGGTCAGGAAGAGGGAACCGAAGACGGCGAGGTCGAACATGAGCGTGAGAGAGCCTTGCGATGACGGGGACCGGCCGCGCGGCGCGCGGACGGACGGAACAGAGGAAGACGACGGGAGGGCGACCGGCGGCGGGCGACGGACGGCACGGGCCGCCGGTGTCGCGCGGGCCGGGTCCGGGGTCCGGGTCCGGGGTCCGGGCGGGGTCAGACTCCGCCGGCGCCCGGCACGGGGAACGCCCCGAAGGACCGGCGCGTGATCTCCCCGTAGACCTCGGGGTCCGTCGTGTACTCGCCGAGCCGGCAGGTCTTCCGGCTCCCGTGGTAGTCGCTGGACCCGGTGACCAGCAGCCCCAGCTCCGAGGCGAGGCCCCGCAGGTGGGCGCGCGTGGGCTCGTCGTGGTCCATGTGGTCGACCTCGATGCCGTCGAGGCCGGCGGCGGCCAGGTCCGCGATCAGGCTCTCGGGCACCGTGCGGCCCCGCTTGGCGGCGGCCGGATGGGCGAACACCGTGACCCCGCCGGCGCCCTTGACCAGGCGGATCGCCTCGAAGGGGTCGGTCTCGTGCTTCTCCACCGCGGCCCGGCCGCCGTCGGCCAGCCACTCCTGGGTGAAGGCGTCGCCGACCGTGGGGACGACACCGAGTTCGACGAGGGCGGAGGCCACGTGCGGACGGCCGACCGATCCGTCGCCGGCGATCCGCGCGACCTGCTCCCAGGTGACGGGGACGCCCAGCTCGTTGAGCCTGCGGACCATGGCGCGGGCGCGCGGCACCCGGTCGTCGCGGACCAGCTCCCGTTCGGCGAGCAGCTCGGGCTCCTCCGGGTCGAAGAGGTAGGCGAGCATGTGCACGCCGACTCCGTCGATCCGGCAGGAGAGTTCGGCGCCGGTGACCAGGGTGAGCCCCGCGGGCAGCGCGGCGCGGGCCTCGGCGTGGCCGCGGGTGGTGTCGTGGTCGGTCAGCGCGACGACGTCCAGTCCGGCCGCGGCGGCCTTGCGCACCAGCTCGGCCGGGGTGTCCGTGCCGTCGGACGCGGTGGAGTGGGTGTGCAGATCGATGCGCACGACGCGACTCCCAGGCGGTGACGGGACGGAAAGGGACACCCACAGGATAACCGGAGTCCCAGCCTTCGATGTCACACCCGAAAGCGCCGAGCGCCCCCTACGTCGCAGGCGGCCCCCCGACCGTACGCACGGACTCCCGGGAACCCCCTCCTCGGAGCGCGCTTTCCTACGGACGCAGCAGCAGGGGCGACAGCGCCCCGCACGGCACGAGTTCGATCTCGGCGCCCGCGTCCCGGAGGTCGGTCAGCACCAGCTCGTCGTGCATCAGCAGGCCGGTCTGCTCGGGGAAGACGACGGCCCACAGCCACACCCCGAGGGCCTCCCCGGCGAAGACCGCCCGGTCGTCCGGGGCGTCGGAGACGTGCCACAGCGGGGTCGGGCGGCCGGCGGCGAGCACCTTGGCCTGGGGCGGCTTGCCGACGTCCAGGTACGGTCCCGGGTCGGGGGCGTCGAGGCCGGCGAACCGCGCGCCGAGGCCCACGCCCAGTTCCTCGGCGACGAGGATCAGCTCGCCCATGCCGCCGAGGGGGCCGGGTCCGGTGCAGGCGACGGCGGTGGCACGGCCGCCGCTGCGGTCGTCGCCCGCGCAGACGACGCCGGTGAAGAGCCAGCCGACCGGCAGCGGCCACGGCATCCACACCGGCACCTCGGTGCGGCGGACGATCACGCCGAGCGCCTCGACGCTGGGCGGGAGGACGGGCTGCAGAGGATGCACAATCCCGTGCACGGCGCACTGCCAGGTGTCCGAGAAGAGGCCGGGAGCCCGCACCCGGCCACCGCACTTCGGGCAACTGGGTTCACCCCTCATAAGGCCCCACGGTCCTCCCCCGGCCCCGCCACGTCAAGGACGATCACCGCCGCGAACCGGGACGCCCACCCCCGCGGAACAGGATGTACGCCCCACCGATCAGCCGCCCGGCACGACCGCCGGCCCCGCCCGAGCCCGGCGTGGACGGGCGCCGGCCCCGCCCAACAGACCGTGGAATCCCGCCTGTTGGTGAGATCGGTCACCCGGCGCCCCGGGTGGCCGGGCCGGGTCGGGCGGCGGGACCCGGCCGTTCAGTCCAGCCGGACCGAGGCGCGCAGCGGGTCCCTCAGGTCCGTCCCGTGGGAGAGCCAGCGCTCACGCAGCGCCTGCGCCCCGTGCACCCGCTTCCAGGCGGCCTCGTTCGGCGTCATGGGCAGCAGGGGCAGGAACCGTACGGGGTCCATCGGCGGGTCCAGTTCCAGGTCCTCCACCAGGCCGCCCGGCTCGGCCACCAGCACCGAGGTGAACGGGGCGCCGGGCCACAGCGCGCCGCCGGTGTCCAGCGAGGCGCCCGGCGCCACGATCACGCCCTCGACCTGCGGGGACGCGGCGAGCACGGCCAGCGGACGGAGCACCTTGTCGGTGTCGGCCCGCCCCGTGCGCACGGAGAGCACCAGCTCGGCGCGGGGCCCCTGGACCGGGTCGGCGACGAGGGCCGAGGGGTCGGTCATGGGCTGGGCGGACATGCCGAGAGTGGCGTAGCGGACGATGTCGCCCTCGGGACCGCCGCCCGGGAAGCGCAGCACCTCGATGCGGTCGGCGCCGAGGAAGGTGACCGCCGCGCGCGCGTCCGGCTCACCCAGCGCACCGCGCAACCGGGCCTCGGCCAGGGGAAGAACATCAGCCATGCGGCGAGCATAGAACTCACCAGCACACGGCAAAGCGGCGCCTTGACACGCGGGGCGACTGGTACTCTGAGCCGGCGGTCGGGCAGCACGCGAAAGCGCGGCGATCACGTCCCGACGCTGTGAACACTCCCCTACGGGGAACCCCTTCAAACAGGGGATGGATCGTCCCTCACGGGGGACCGGCCGGAGGAGGTGGGGCTGGCATGGACCGAAGTCGACCGTGCAGTACCACTCGCTCTTCCCGCCGCTGATCCAGCTTTCCGGCCCCGGCACGCTGCGGGCCCTCGTTCACCTGCGCGTCTTCACGCGGAAGAGCACTGCGTCTCGTTTTGCCTGATCTGCCCGTCTGCACCGGCAGACGAATCAGCAGCGAAGCCGATCACCGCGACGGTGCGGTGCCCCCCGCTTTGTGGACGCGCCTCACGCACATGGCCAGGACGTCCTCATTCCGGGTGGTTCCACCCCTCGCCGACGCCCTTCGCTGCCCGTCGCGAAGGAGCCTGCCATGTCGATGATCCGAGACCTGCGCGCCGCGGTCCGCCCCTCACGCGTCTCACCCCGCAAGGACGAGGGCTACGCCCCCGTGCCGTGCCCCCAGGCCGTCTCCGCCGTCGTCGACTGCGCCGTCTACCGGGACGGCCGGCGCATCGAGCAGGCCGGACCGCTCGGCCCGCAGGAGGCGATGCGCCAGGTGCGCCGCGACGGCGGCTTCGCCTGGATCGGCCTGCATGAGCCCAACGAGGACGAATTCGCCGGTATCGCGCGGGAGTTCGGGCTCCACCCGCTGGCAGTGGAGGACGCCGTCCGGGCCCACCAGCGGCCCAAGCTGGAGCGCTACGACGACTCCCTCTTCACCGTCTTCAAGACCATCCACTACCTCGACCACGACAAGCTCTCCACCAACAGCGAGGTGGTCGAGACCGGCGAGGTCATGTGCTTCACCGGACGGGACTTCTTCATCACCGTCCGCCACGGCGGCCAGGGTTCGCTGCGCGCGCTGCGCCACCGGCTCCAGGACGACCCCGAGCTGCTGGTCAAGGGCCCCTCGGCGGTGCTGCACGCCATCGCCGACCACATAGTCGACGGTTACATGGCGGTCGCCGACGCGGTGCAGGACGACATCGACGAGGTCGAGACCGAGGTCTTCTCCCCGGACCGGCGGGGCACCCCGCGCGGCACCGACGCCGGACGGATCTACCAACTCAAGCGCGAGGTGCTGGAGTTCAAGCGGGCGGTGGCGCCGCTGCTGCGCCCCATGCAGCTCCTCAGCGAGCGGCCCATGCTGCTGATCGACCCGGAGATCCAGAAGTACTTCCGGGACGTCGCCGACCACGTGGCCCGGGTGCAGGAGCAGGTGATCGGCTTCGACGAACTGCTGAACTCGATCCTCCAGGCCAACCTCGCCCAGGCGTCCGTCGCGCAGAACGAGGACATGCGCAAGATCACCTCCTGGGCCGCGATCATCGCCGTGCCGACGATGGTGTGCGGTGTCTACGGGATGAACTTCGAGCACATGCCGGAGGTCGAGTGGCGCTACGGCTACCCGCTGGTCCTCGGCATCACGGTGGGCATCTGCCTCGGCATCCACCGCATGCTCAAGCGCAACGGCTGGCTCTGAACGCCCACTACGGCCCGGTCCCATCCGGCGGCCTCTAGGCTGACCGCATGACACCCGAGCTGCTCGACCAGGCCCTCGTCGAGGAGGCCACCAAGAAGTCCGGCCTCGTCTGGGTCCGGGCGCCCGGCGTGCCCGCCCGCCCCCTGTGGCACGTCTGGCACGAGGGCGCCGCCTGCGTGGTCGGCGACGGACCCGGCGAGCAGCCGCTGCGCGCCCTGACGGACGGGACCACGGCCGAGGTCACCGTGCGCAGCAAGGACAAGGGGGGCCGCCTGGTCACCTGGACGGCGCGGGTGGTGGAGCTGGCGCCCGGTTCCGACGCCTGGCAGGCGGCCGTCGCCGACCTCAAGGGCAAGCGGCTGAACGCGACCGACGGCGAGGCCATGCCCGACCGCTGGGCCCGCGAGTGCCGGGTGCTGCGCCTGGAGCCGACCGGGGAACTCGCGCCGCTGCCCGACGGCTCGCTGGCGGAGCCCGCCCCGGCGAGCCCGGCGACCACCCGGGAACCGGCTCCGGCGGCCCTGCCCCGGCTGCTGTTCAAGCGGCGCCGTCGGCGCTAGCGGACGGCCCTGTACCCGCCCCGCCGCCGCTCCCGCCCGGCCCCCGCGTCCCGCTCCCGTTCAGGAGGTCGGGAGCTGCTTGCCGTAGTCGAGGGTCTCGTCCGCCTCCGGCTCCTCGACCGGGACGTCCTTGTCCCAGTCGGAGAAGCTGAGCGTGCCCGCGCTGCCCGCCCGCACCAGGCGTACCGGGTACGGCGTGCCCTCCAGGGAGACGTCCAGCGAGCCGCCGGAGCCGCCGTCGCCGCTGACCCGGATGGTGCGGACCCCGCCCTGCTGGTGCCGGCCGTCGGTGGCGAGCGTGCCGTGCAGCGTGAGCAGCCCCTCCAGCAGGTCGTCCTTGTCGGTGAAGCCGCTGAACTTCTGGTACGCCGGATCGCCCTGCGGCACCTTCACGTACTTGTCGGCCAGCTTGGCGGCGGCTGCCTTGTCCCCGCCGTCGTGGCTCCAGAAACCGGCGTCGGCCTTGAGGTAGAGCTGGTCGCCCACGCGCAGCAGCCCGAACGTCGTGCCCCCGCCGGCGACCGACCCGGTGCCCCCGTCCGCCGTGAGCCGCATGTCGAGAGTGTAGGTGCTGCCGCCGGCCTCCACGGTCCCGTGCAGGCGGACCGCCCCGGCGGAGCCGGCCACGGCGAGGGCCTTGCTGTGGATGGCGGCGGCCGGGAGCTTCCCCACGCCGTTGGTGCCCGCGTCCGGGTCCTCGGCCCGGCAGCCCGTCAGCCCGGCCCCCGTCACGGCCAGGGCGCACAGCGCGCCCAGGAGAGCGGCCCTGCGGATTCGGCGCCGGGGAGTCACAGTCACAGGTGGGGCTGCCTTTCTGACGGGGCCATGCGGCGTACGGCAGCGTACCGGGGCCGTGGCGGCGCCCGACGCCGGTCCGTCCGGACCCGGTTGCCAGGGCAGGGCTCTTCGGGACGGGCTAGCCTGAAGGCCGTCCGAGCGGGCATGTCGGAAATGGAACACCGTACGCAACAGCCCAGACGCAAAGGAGCCGCCGCCATGGCAGCGGGCGCCCCCCGGATCTTCGTCTCCCACCTCTCCGGTGCCGCCGTCTTCGATCCCAACGGCGACCAGGTGGGGCGCGTGCGCGATCTGGTGGTCATGCTCCGCGTCGGCCGCAAACCCCCGCGGGTGCTCGGACTCGTCGTCGAACTCGCCACCCGGCGCCGCATCTTCCTGCCCATGACCCGGGTCACCGGCATCGACTCCGGCCAGGTGATCACCACCGGCGTGCTCAATGTGCGGCGCTTCGAGCAGCGGCCCACCGAGCGGCTGGTCTTCGGCGAACTGCTGGACCGGCGGGTGACGCTGGTGGACACCGGCGAGGAGGTCACCGTGCTCGACCTGGCGGTGCGGCAGCAGCCCTCCCGCCGGGAGTGGCAGATCGACCGGGTCTTCGTCCGCAAGGGCCGCAAGGGCGGCGCCTTCCGCCGCAACCGGGGCGAGACGCTGACCGTCGAGTGGTCCGCGGTGACCGGCTTCTCGCTGGAGGAGCACGGGCAGGGCGCCGAGAACCTGCTCGCCACCTTCGAGCAGCTCCGCCCCGCCGACCTCGCCAACGTCCTGCACCACCTCTCCCCCAAGCGGCGGGCCGAGGTCGCCGCCGCCCTCGACGACGAGCGGCTCGCCGACGTGCTGGAGGAGCTGCCGGAGGACGACCAGATCGAGATCCTCGGCAAGCTGGAGGAGGAGCGGGCGGCGGACGTCCTGGAGGCGATGGACCCGGACGACGCCGCCGACCTGCTGGGCGAGCTGCCGGAGGAGGACAAGGAACGGCTGCTGAACCTGATGCAGCCCTCCGACGCGGCCGACATGCGGCGCCTGATGTCGTACGAGGAGCACACGGCGGGCGGTCTGATGACGACCGAGCCGCTCGTGCTGCGCCCCGACGCCACCGTCGCCGACGCGCTGGCCCGCATCCGCAACCCCGACCTGTCCCCGGCGCACGCGGCGCAGGTCTACGTGTGCCGCCCGCCGGAGGAGACGCCGACCGGCAAGTACCTGGGCACCGTCCACTTCCAGCGGCTGCTGCGCGATCCGCCGTACACGCTGGTCGGCTCGATGCTCGACGACGACCTGCAACCGCTGGCGCCGGACGCCGCGCTGCCGGTGGTCGCCGGGTTCTTCGCCACGTACGACATGGTCGCGGCGCCCGTCGTGGACGACTCCGGGTCGCTGCTGGGCGCGATCACCGTCGACGACGTCCTGGACCACATGCTGCCGGAGGACTGGCGGGAGACCGAGTACCACCTGGACGAGGGGGTGGGCCCGGATGGGGCCTGAGCGCGAGCCGGCGGCCCGCGAGCGCGTGGTCTCGGGGGCGACGGCCACCACCCGCCCGCGCTTCCGGCTGGACCAGCCCCGCCCGCCGCGCCGCCGGATCGTGCCGGAGTGGGACCCGGACGCCTTCGGCCGGCTCTCCGAGCGCATCGCGCGGTTCCTGGGCACCGGGCGGTTCATCGTCTGGATGACGGTCGTCATCATCCTGTGGGTGGTGTGGAACGTGACCGCGCCGAGCGGTCTGCGGTTCGACCAGTACCCGTTCATCTTCCTGACCCTGGCCCTGTCCCTCCAGGCGTCCTACGCGGCCCCGCTGATCCTGCTCGCGCAGAACCGGCAGGACGACCGGGACCGGGTCAACCTGGAGCAGGACCGCAAGCAGAACGAGCGGTCGATCGCCGACACCGAGTACCTGACCCGGGAGATCGCGGCCCTGCGCGTGGGGCTCGGCGAGGTCGCCACCCGGGACTGGATCCGCTCCGAGCTCCAGGACGCGCTGCGCGAACTGGAGGAGCGCCACGAGGGCCCGCGCGGCGGTTCCGGGGCGCCGCCGGCCCACGGTCCGGGCACGGGTGACCAAACCGACCGGTGACGGGCTTCCCACCCCCCGTGGTGGGCGCCGTACCATCGTCATCATGGCTACGGAAGACGCGGTGCGCGAGGCGCTGGCGACGGTGAACGACCCCGAGATCAACCGTCCCATCACCGAGCTGGGGATGGTCAAGTCGGTGGAGATCGGCGCGGACGGAGCGGTCGCGGTCGGTGTGTACCTGACGGTCTCCGGCTGTCCGATGCGGGACACGATCACCCAGCGTGTGACGGAGGCGGTCTCGCGGGTCGAGGGCGTCACCCGGGTCGACGTCGAACTCGACGTGATGAGCGACACGCAACGCCGGGAGCTGGCCGAGGCGCTGCGCGGCGGGCAGGCCGAGCGCGAGGTGCCCTTCGCCAAGCCCGGCAACCTGACCCGGGTCTACGCGGTCGCCTCCGGCAAGGGCGGCGTCGGCAAGTCCTCGGTGACGGTGAACCTGGCGGCGGCGATGGCGGCGGACGGGCTGAAGGTCGGGGTCGTCGACGCCGACATCTACGGCCACTCGGTGCCCCGCATGCTCGGCGCGGACGGGCGTCCCACCCAGGTCGAGAACATGATCATGCCGCCGTCGGCGCACGGCGTGAAGGTCATCTCCATCGGCATGTTCACGCCCGGCAACGCCCCGGTGGTGTGGCGCGGGCCGATGCTGCACCGCGCGCTCCAGCAGTTCCTGGCGGACGTGTACTGGGGCGACCTGGACGTCCTCCTGCTCGACCTGCCGCCGGGCACCGGCGACATCGCGATCTCGGTGGCGCAGCTCGTGCCGAACGCCGAGATCCTGGTGGTGACGACGCCCCAGCAGGCGGCGGCCGAGGTGGCCGAGCGGGCCGGCGCCATCGCGGTGCAGACCCACCAGAAGATCGTCGGCGTCGTGGAGAACATGTCCGGTCTGCCCTGCCCGCACTGCGGCGAGATGGTCGACGTCTTCGGTACGGGCGGCGGCCGGGCGGTCGCCGACGGGCTGACCCGCACCACGGGGGCGACGGTGCCGGTGCTCGGCTCGATCCCGATCGACGTCCGGCTGCGCGAGGGCGGCGACGAGGGCAAGCCCGTGGTCCTCTCCGACCCGGACTCCCCGGCCGGCGAGGCGCTGCGCTCGATCGCGGACAAGCTGGGCAACCGGGAGCGCGGCCTGTCGGGGCTGTCGCTGGGGATCACGCCGCGCAACAAGTTCTGACCGCCGGCGCGGCCGGGATGCCGTCGGTACGACCAGGGGGCGCTGTCCGTGGGACGGCGCCCCGTGGCGTACGCCCGCCCGCCCGTGGGCGTCGCGGGCGCGGCCCGCTCAGGCGTGGGCGGCGATGTCCTTGACCACGGAGAAGGCGAGCCCGTAGGCGCTCATGCCCCTGCCGTACGCGCCCAGGTGGACGCTCTTGCCGGCCGAGCCGGCCAGTACCCAGCCGTAGGCCGACTCGCGGTAGTGGAAGGTCGTCGGCACCCCGTCCACCGGCAGGGACAGCGTCGACCACTCCGCCGCGTCGAGGTCGTCGGCGAGCGACCAGGCGGTCTCGGTCTGCTGCTCCAGCCAGTCGTCGCGCAGGGTGTGGTCCATCTGGCCGGGCCAGGTGAAGGAGAGCAGCCCCACCCCGGCGAGCCACGCCGCCGAGGAGACGGAGGTGGCCTCCAGCAGGCCCGTGCCGTCGGCGCTGCGCCGGTCGGGACTGGCGGCCACGGTCACCACGACCGCGAACTTCTCCTTGGCGTCCTGGTCGTCACCGGCCACGTGTTCGTTGCGTACGGACGGTTCGTCGCCGTGGCCGATCGCCCCGTGTTCCACCGTCCCGTCGGCCGCGGTGCCGACCTGCATCAGCCAGCGCCGTCCCGTGAACGCCTCGTCGAGGCCGTACCACGGGAAGGGTGCGCGCAGGTAACCGTCGACCGTACGCCAGGCGGAAGGGCCGGGTTGTCCGCCCTCCGCGGCCGACGCTCGCGCGACGGCCCGACTCGTCGTCTCCATGTGCCCGGAGCCTCCTCGATCTCGGCGGGCCGGAAACGGCCCGCCCCCCTTCGGGCGCACTCCTCCGGTCCGCACAACGACTCGGGCAGCATAGCCACACCCGCACGGGCCGCCGCGAGCGCAGGCGGGCGCGTGGAGTACAGGGAATCCGCCGACGGGGGGCGGCACCACCGGTCCGGAGTACAAAACGCCCCCCGTGCGCCCGGGGCGTGCGCCGGGGGCGCACAGCGGTGGGACTCGGGGTCAGGTGGCGTCCGCGTCGTAGGGCGGGTGATCGTCGCGGGCGGGGGCCGCGGGCTTCTTGGTCATGTCCACCCGGCCGCCGGAGGAGCCCGGGGCGGAGGCGGCGCCGGCGGCGGGCGCGGGGTCCGCGTCGCGGCTGTGGACGGCGTCGGCGACCTCGGACATCTCCTTCTTGAGGTCGAAGCCGTTGCGGATCTCCTTGAGCCCCAGGTCCTCGTTCTCCAGTTGCTTGCGCAGGAACGTCTTGGGGTTGAGGTCCTCGAACTCGAAGTCCTTGAACTCCGGGCCAAGCTCCTGCCGGATGTCCTGCTTGGCGCTGTCGGAGAACTCCCGGATCTTCCGGATGGTGCGCGCGACGTCCTGGATGACCTTGGGCAGCTTGTCCGGACCGAAGATGAGCACGGCGAGGACGACGAGCGTGACCAGCTCAAGCGGTCCTATGTCATTGAACACCTGTAGCTCCTTGCGATGTCCGGGCCGCCACCACGGTACCCGCCGACCCCGGTCGGCCGGTACCGTCCCGGCGCGGCCACGTCAGCTCCCGCCGGAGGAACCGAGCACGAGGGAGACCTTCGTCTCGCCGCCGTCGCGCAGCAGGGTCAGCTCCAGCCGGTCGCCGGGGCGGTGGGCGCGGATCTTGACGATGAGTTCCTCGCCAGAGTGCACCCGCTGGCCGTCGACCTCGGTGATCACGTCACCGGACCGGATGCCGGCCGCGGCGCCGGGGCCGCCCGCCGTGACCGGGGAGCCGCCGTCGCTGCCCTCGGCGGAGACGCGGGCGCCGTCGCCGGAGTAGCTCATGTCGAGGGTGATGCCGATGACCGGGTGGGTGGCCCGGCCGGTGTTGATCAGCTCCTCGGCGACGCGCTTGCCCTGGTTGATCGGGATGGCGAAGCCGAGTCCTATCGAGCCGGCGCGGCCGGTGTCCGACTCGCTGCCGCCCCCGTCGGCCGAGCGGATGGCGGAGTTGATGCCGATGGCCCGGCCCCGCGCGTCCAGGAGGGGGCCGCCGGAGTTGCCGGGGTTGATGGGGGCGTCGGTCTGGAGCGCGTCGACGTAGGAGACGTCGCTGCCGTCGCCCTTGTCGCCGCCGGCCGTGATGGGCCGCTCGCGGGCGCTGATGATGCCGGAGGTGACGGTGCCGGCCAGGTCGAAGGGGGCGCCGATGGCGACGACGGGGTCGCCGACCCGGACGTTGTCGGAGTTGCCGAGGGGCAGCGGGGTCATGCCCTTGACGCCCCGGACGCGGACCACGGCCAGGTCGTACCCGCTGTCGCGGCCGACGACGGTGGCCTCGGCGGTGTCCCCGCTGTTGAAGGTGACGGTGATCTCGCCGCCGGTGCCGGCGGGTTCCACGACGTGGTTGTTGGTGAGGATGTGGCCGCGGCCGTCGAGGACGAAGCCGGTGCCGGTGCCCGAGGCGTCGCTGCCGCGCACGTGCAGCGTGACGACGCTGGGCAGGGCGCGGGCGGCGATGCCGGCGACGCTGTCGGCGGGGCGGCCGTCCGGTTCCCGGCCGGCCTGGGGCAGCTCGACGGCGCCGATGCCGCCGTCGCGCTCCAGGTGGACGCCGACGACACCGCCGGCGACGCCGGAGACCACGGCGATGGCCAGGGCGGCGGCGATGAGCGTGGTCCGGGTGCGCCGGCGGCTCTGGTCCCGGGTGGGGACGGCGGCGCCGGTCTGCTGGAGGGGCTCGGCGGCGACCGGGGGCGCCCAGGGGTCGTAGCGCTGCCAGGGGTCGGGGGCGGGCGCGGGGGCCGGGGCGGCGGGGTGGGGGTGGTCTTCGTAGGGCCGCTCGCCGTGGGGCGGGTCGCCGTACGGCCCGTTGTCCTGGTGCCGGTCGCCGAAGGGCCGGTCGTCGTACGGCCCGTTGTCCTGGGGCCGCTCGCCGTGGGGCCGGTCGTCGTACCGCCGGTCGTCGCGGAGCCCCTCGCCGAAGGGCCGGTCGTCGTACGGCCGGTCGTCCTGGGCTCGGTCCCCGGCTGCGGAGCCCGTGGGCGGGTCGGCGGGGGCTGCCGAGGGCGGCGCGAAGGGCACCCCCGCGGGCGGGGTGGCGCCCGGGTCGGCCGGGAGCGGTGCCGTGGGCGGCGTCGCGGGGGCCGGGAGCGGTGCCGTGGGCGTCATCGGGGCCGGGGGCGCGAAGGGGGCCGCCTGCGGGGGTGCCGGGGCGGTTGCGGGGTGGGCCGGGGCGGTTGCGGGGTGGGCCGGGGCGGTCGCGGGGTGCTGGACGGGCGGGGCGGGGGCCCAGGGGCCCGGTTCGCCGTAGGGCGGGGTGCTGTAGGGGTCCGGGTCGTGCAGGGGGCGGGGGCGCTCGGCCACGGGCGCGGGGGGCGGGGTGCCGTCCGTGACGCCCGTGAGGCCGGCGGCGGCTCCGGGGGCGACGGGCGCGGTCTCGGGCCGGGGCAGCGCGTAGTCACCCTCGTCAGCGCCGGGCGTCCCGGGGCCCGCCAGCGCGTAGTCGCCGTCGGACAGGTCGTCGGACGGGCGAGGGCGGCTCCACCATTTCGCCCTCGCGGGCTTCCCCTCGGTCATGTTCTCCCCCACAGCAGGCCGTGCTCGTCGGCTCCCAGGGCTCTGGCGCCCTCCCGGATTCAATCAGGTTTCCCGAGGCGGGCGCGCGAACCGCGGTCAGGGAGCCGGCCGCGCGGTCACACCCGGGGACGCCGGAGGCGGCGAGGACGCTTCCGCCTCGGCGGCCGGGGCGGCGAGCAGGCCGGGCGGGCGCACGTCGGGCACCGTCGGCCAGGGCGAGAGGGAGAGCGGGGGCACGGTGCGCAGCGGGCGTATCAACGGGGACATGGCGGCGGCGCCGGCCATCACCGGGGTGGTCAGCGCGTGGACGGCCTGCGCGCGCGGGTCGGCCGACGGGGCGGGCACCCCGGGCAGCAGGGGCGCGGAGGCCGAGGTGGGGACGGCGGGTGCGACGGGGGCCGCGGGGGCGTCCCCGAAGCCGAGGTGGCCCTGGGACTGGCCGAGCAGCGGGGTGGTGGAGCGGCGGCGCTGGTTCTCCGGGGTGGCGGCGGCGGCCGTGCCCTGGGTGCGCAGGGGCGTCACATTGCTGCCGCTGCCGGAGCCGCCGCGGGCCTCGGCGGTGGTGTCGGGGGTGCCGACGGTGACGCCGCCGAGGGCGATGGCGGCGAGCGAGACCGCGCCGGCGGCGGCGAAGGCGAACCGCAGCCCGCGCGAGGCGGACCGGTCGGAGTCGTGCCGGCTCACGTCGGCGATGCGGAAGCCCCGGTCCGCGACGGGCGCGGGCAGCGCGGCGGGGTGGGGCCGCGCGGGGACGTAGTCGAACTCGAAGCGCTGCTCGCCGCCGGTGCCGAAGACGCCGGAACCGGAGCCGGGTCCGAGGCGGCCGGGCAGTCCGGCGAAGCCCGTGCCGCCGCCCGGCGGTCCGCCGGCGTCGGGATCACCCCCGGGCAGGCCCTGGAGGCGGGCGAGGAAGCTCTCGGAGGGGCCGGGCGGGGCCGTCTCGGCGAAGACGCTCTTCAGCCGCCGCTGGGCGTCCAGCTCGGTCTTGCACTTCGGGCAGGTCGCCACGTGCGCGAGCACCCGCTCACGCGCGTCATGACCGAGCTCTCCGTCCACCAGGGCGGAGAGTCGGTCTCCCAGATGCTGTTCCGCGAGTTGCCCCTCGCGTTTCGGACGTGTCCCGCTCACGCGCTCGTGCCCCCTCCTCCCAGTGCGGGAACGCCGGCCATGAAGGACCGGCGTTCGGCGCGGGCCTGGGGAGAACGGTGGGCGAGGGCCTTGCGGAGCTGGGAGCGGCCCCGGTGGATGCGGGACCGCACGGTGCCGAGCTTGACGCCGAGGGTCGCGGCGATCTCCTCGTACGACAGTCCCTCGATGTCGCAGAGGACGACGGCGGCGCGGAACTCGGGCGCGAGGGTGTCCAGCGCCTGCTGGACGTCCGCGTCGAAGTGGGCGTCGTGGAAGACCTGCTGCGGGTTGGGCTCCCTGCTGGGCAGCCGCTCGGCCGCGTCGTCGCCGAGCGCGTCGAAGCGGATGCGCTGCTTGCGGCGGACCATGTCCAGGAAGAGGTTGGTCGTGATGCGGTGCAGCCAGCCCTCGAAGGTGCCCGGCGTGTAGGTCGACAGGGAGCGGAAGACACGGACGAAGACCTCCTGGGTGAGGTCCTCGGCGTCGTGCTGGTTGCCCGTGAGGCGGTAGGCGAGGCGGTAGACGCGGCCGCTGTGGGTGCTGACGATCTCCTCCCAGGTGGGCGGAGTCCACGCGTGTGTGTCCGCGTCGCCGGCGAAGGTCGCGGTCTGGACTCGCCCCGTGGCGGGACGGGCGGCGTGGCTGTGGTCAGCAGCGGTGTCGTTCACGGATTTCGGCCTGCCCGCCGACCCGAGGATGCGCCGTAGCACTCCTCCGCGATCCACGGGTACGGCCGCACCTCCCCTGTCGGCTCTGGTGGTGTCCAGTGGAGCCCCTACCATAGCCACCTCGCCCGTTAGCTCCGGATAAGCGGTTTTACGAGAATTTGATCTGCGCTGGTCCGGGTCGTGCGGGTGCGTCGCCGCGCGGGCTGTGCCCTGGTCCACGGATACCCCCGTCCTCGTCCCGGCCGTTCGGCGCTCGATTCCCCTCGCCCGTTGAACGGCCGGTCCCATCTGCGAGTTCCCGACCCCAACGGATACAGTCACGCCCGAGGCAACGACAGGGACAGGAGAGGGTCATTACCGGCAACCGGCAGACGAGCTGGGCGTTCGCCGACGCCTATGTCGCCGAGGACGACGCGCTGCACTGGGCGCGCGAGCGGGCCCGTGAGGCGGGCCTGCGCTCGGTGACGCCCGGCACGGGCGCCGCGCTGGGACTGCTCGCCGCCACCGTGGACGCCAAGGCGGTCGCGGAGATCGGCACCGGCTGCGGTGTGTCGGGGATTCACCTCCTGCACGGCATGCGTCCCGACGGGGTGCTGACCACCGTCGACCCGGAGCCGGAGCACCAGCAGTTCGCGCGCCAGGCGTTCCGGGCCGCGGGCTTCGCCAGCAACCGGGCCCGCTTCATCCCCGGCCGGGCCCTGGACGTGCTGCCCCGGCTCGCCGACGCGGGCTATGACCTGGTCTTCTGCGACGGTGACCGGCTGGAGTACCTGGACTACCTCGACGAATCGTTGCGGCTGCTGCGCCCCGGAGGTCTGGTCGCCTTCGAAGGGGTGTTCGGCGCCGGCCGCACGGTCGGCTCCGGACCGCAGCCCACCGAGGTGCTGCGGCTGCGGGAACTGCTGCGCGCGGTCCGCGAGAGCCAGGAGCTGGTGCCGTCCCTGCTGCCGGTGGGCGACGGACTGCTCTGCGCGGTGAAGCGGTAGCCGACCGGCGGGCGCCGGAACCGCGGTGGTCCCCCGTGGGAAACGGGAGGGGCACGCGGGGCGCGGGAATGCAGGTACTGCCGGGAATGGCATCACCCCGGCACCGAGGCGGCACCGGGGCGATTCGACGGGCAGGGCCGTCCGCGTCAGCCGACGACCTTCTTGAGGGCGTCGCCGAGCGCGTCGGCCTCGTCGGGGGTCAGCTCGACGACGAGTCGACCGCCGCCTTCGAGCGGAACGCGCATGACGATGCCCCGCCCCTCCTTGGTCACCTCGAGCGGGCCATCACCCGTCCGCGGCTTCATGGCCGCCATGCTCGTTCCCCTTCCTGATACCAGCTCACCGTCACAGCCGACGGCCCCTGAAGGGCACGCGCGGTCCGACCGAGGACGCACGACACCGGCATCGAACACATTGCTTCCCGGCCATTATCCCGCATCCCTGGACCCGATGACCAACATCAGTCGGCATCGCTTGCGCAACGCACGCGAGCAAAACCACTCAATTCGGCGATGTGACTGCGATACTGCGCGCTCGCGCCCACTCCCGCCGAATGTCCGCACACCCGCGTTCTTTGACGCAGGTCACATCCCGGCGCGGGCCCGGCGGCCGTGATCTCCGTCATGCTGTGCAGCAGACCCGGACGTACCGGCGGGTACGGCGCACCGTTCCGTCCGCCCCCCGCCACGTCCACTGACCGCGACGCGGAGGGACAGTCATGGCCGACACCGTGCTCTACGAGGTGAGCGACGGGCTCGCGACGATCACGCTGAACCGCCCCGAGGCGATGAACGCGATGGACGTCGAGACCAAGGTCGCGCTCCGGGAGGCGGTACGGTCCGCGGCGGCGGACGACGCCGTGCGGGCGGTGCTGCTGACCGCGGCCGGGGACCGGGCGTTCTGCGTCGGCCAGGACCTCAAGGAGCACGTCGAGCTGCTCACCGCCGACCGGGAGCGGGGCTCCGGCGACACCATGAGCACGGTGCGCGAGCACTACAACCCGATCGTCCGGGCGCTGGTGGAGGCCCCGAAGCCGGTGGTCGTCGCGGTGAACGGGGTGGCGGCCGGGGCCGGCCTCGGCTTCGCGCTCGCGGCGGACGTCCGGATCGTCGCGGACACGGCGAAGTTCACCACGTCCTTCGCGGGGGTCGCCCTCACCGCCGACTCCGGCGTCTCCTGGACGCTGCCCCGCGTGGTCGGCCCCGGCCGCGCCACCGACCTGCTGCTCTTCCCGCGCGCCATCGACGCCCGGGAGGCGTACGAGCTGGGCATCGCCACCCGGGTGGTGCCGGCCGCCGAGCTGCGCGCCGAGGCGGAGCGGACGGCGCGGGCGCTCGCGCAGGGGCCGACGGTGGCGTACGCGGCGCTCAAGGAGTCGATCGCCTACGGGATGGCGCACTCGCTCGGCGAGACGCTGGAGAAGGAGGACGAGCTCCAGACCCGGGCGGGCACCTCCGAGGACCACGCGATCGCCGTGCGGGCCTTCGTGCGCAAGGAGAAGCCGGTCTACCTCGGGCGCTGAGCCCCGGCCGCACCGCGCGGCCCGGGGCCTGACCTCGGACGCGCCGCGCGGCCCGGGGTCAGGCCCGCCGCGCCGCGCAGCCGGCGAGGTGGTCGTCGACCAGGCCGCATGCCTGCATCAGCGCGTGGGCCGTGGTCGGGCCGACGAAGCGCAGGCCGCGCCGCTTGAGGGCCTTGGACAGCGCCGTCGACTCCGGGGTGACGGCGGCCACGTCGGCGAGGCTCTTGGGGACGGGACGGGTCGCCGGGTCGGGGGCGTGGGACCAGATCAGCGCGTCCAGCTCGCCCGGGTCCCAGCCGGCCAGCTCGCGGGCGTTGGCGAGGGTCGCGTCGATCTTGGCGCGGTTGCGGATGATGCCCGCGTCGGCGAGCAGGCGCTCGCGGTCCTCGTCGCCGAAGGCGGCCACCCGGGCGATGGAGAAGCCGGCGAAGGCGGCGCGGAAGCCGGGGCGGCGGCGCAGGATCGTGATCCAGGAGAGCCCGGACTGGAACGCCTCCAGGCTGAGCCGTTCGAAGAGGGCGTCGTCGCCGTGGACGGGGCGGCCCCACTCCTCGTCGTGGTAGGTCACGTACTCCGCGGTGGACAGCGCCCAGGGGCAGCGCGGCACCCCGTCGGGGCCGGTGACGGCCTCGCCGCCGCTCACCGCTCCTCCCCGCCGCTCGGGCCGGGCGCTCCGGACCGGTCGTCCCGCTCGGGCACGCCGGCGGCGCGGGCCCCGGCGAGGGCGGACTCCAGGTCGGCGATGCGGGCGTCGCGCTCGGCCAGTTCGGCGCCGAGCCGGCCGAGGGCGTCGTCGACGTCGGTCATGCGGTACCCACGGACGACGAGGGGGAAGCGCAGCCGCTCCACGTCGCCGCGGGCCACCGGCCGGTCCGGGGGCAGGGCGTCGTGCAGCCGCTCGGGGGCGGCCTCGGGCAACGGTCCGCTGTCGCCGCCGCTCACCACGGCGAGGGTCACCGCGGCGACCACGACCGTGAGCGCGACGACGAGGAAGAGGAACATGACCATCGCTGGGGCCCCCATGGCCGGATCGGGCGCGTGCGAACGCGTGGGTGGGATGGACCGCACCGGCGGGTGGATCGCATCGGCTGGTTGGATCGGAGTCGGTTGTACCGGGTCCGATCGTGCCATGCGAGTCTGACAGTCGGGCCGCGCGCGGTCGAAAAGCGGGACGTGAGAACGGTAGGGCGAGGAGATGTCACAGGGGATGCTCAGACTGGGCAGGCGCGAATTCGCGGCGCACGAGCCGGTGATCATGGCGATCGTGAACCGGACCCCGGACTCTTTCTACGACCAGGGGGCGACCTTCCTCGACGAGCCGGCGCTGGCCCGCGTGGAGCGGGCGGTGGCCGAGGGCGCGGGGATCATCGACATCGGCGGGGTGAAGGCCGGTCCCGGCGAGGAGGTGTCGGCGCGCGAGGAGGCGCGGCGCACCGTGGGCTTCGTCGCGGAGGTGCGGCGGCGTTTTCCGGACGCCGTGATCAGCGTGGACACCTGGCGGCACGAGGTCGGCGAGGCCGTGTGCGAGGCGGGCGCGGACGTGCTGAACGACGCGTGGGGCGGCGCCGACCCGAAGCTGGCGGAGGTCGCCGCGCGGTACGGGGCGGGGCTGGTGTGCACCCACACCGGGGGCGCGCTGCCGCGCACGCGTCCGCACCGGGTGGCGTACGAGGACGTGATGGCCGACATCCTGCGGGTCACGGTGGGGCTGGCCGAGCGGGCGGTGGCGCTGGGGGTGCCGCGGGAGTCGGTGATGATCGACCCGGGGCACGACTTCGGGAAGAACACCCGGCACAGCCTGGAGGCGACGCGGCGGCTCGGGGAGATGGCGGAGACCGGGTGGCCGGTGCTGGTGTCGCTGTCGAACAAGGACTTCGTCGGGGAGACGCTGGACCGGCCGGTGAAGGAACGGCTCCTCGGCACGCTGGCGACGACGGCGGTGTCGGCGTGGCTGGGGGCGCGGGTGTACCGGGTGCACGAGGTGGCGGAGACCCGGCAGGTGCTGGAGATGGTGGCGTCCATCGCGGGCCACCGCGCCCCGGCGGTGGCCCGCCGGGGGCTCGCCTAGGACCCCGGGCCGGGGGCGCCTGTACGGGCGTCCCCGGCCCGCCGGGCGGTGCTGCCGGTGCTCCCGCTCCCTGCCTAGCGGCCCGCTTCCTTGGAGACGAGGGCGACCGCCTCTTCCACGTCGTCGGTGAGGTGGAACAGGAGCAGGTCCTTCTCCGCCGCCTTGCCCTGGGCGACCAGGGTGTCGCGGAGCCAGTCGACCAGTCCGCCCCAGTACTGCTCGCCGAAGAGGACGATGGGGAAGCGGGTCACCTTCTGGGTCTGCACCAGGGTGAGCGCCTCGAAGAGTTCGTCCAGGGTGCCGAGCCCGCCGGGCAGGACCACGAAGCCCTGCGCGTACTTGACGAACATCATCTTGCGGACGAAGAAGTACCGGAAGTTCAGCCCGATGTCGACGTAGGGGTTGAGCCCCTGCTCGAAGGGCAGCTCGATGCCGAGCCCGACGGAGACGCCCTTCGCTTCGAGGGCGCCCTTGTTGGCCGCCTCCATGACGCCGGGGCCGCCGCCGGTGATGACCGCGAAACCGGCCTCCACCAGGCCGCGGCCGAGCCGCACCCCGGTCTCGTACTCCGGTGCGTCCACCGCGGTCCGGGCGGAGCCGAACACGCTGATGGCGGGCGGGAGTTCGGCGAGCGTGCCGAAGCCCTCGATGAACTCCGACTGGATGCGCAGGACGCGCCAGGGGTCGGTGTGGACCCAGTCCGTCGGCGCGCGCTCGTCCAGCAGGCGCTGATCCGTGGTGCTGCGCTGCACCTGGCCGCGCCGCCGCAGGACGGGACCCAGGCGCTGTTCGTCCGGTGGCTGCTTCTTGCCCTCCGGGTTGCCTGTCGCCATATGCGCTCCCTCCGTGTGCGGGTTGTTCCAGGTCAGCGTAGATCCACGCGGGTTACGTACGGGGGACCTCAGCATGTCCGCCGCGCAGCCGGGTAAACACGCCGGCCGGTCAGGCGGTGAGCCAGGAGCGCAGGCGCTCCTCGCCGGCCAGGATCTTGGCGGTCTCGACGCGTTCGTCGCGCTTGTGCGCCAGGTGGGGGTTGCCGGGACCGTAGTTGACGGCCGGGACGCCGAGCGCGGAGAAGCGGGACACGTCGGTCCAGCCGTACTTGGGCCGCGGGGTGCCGCCCACGGCCTCGACGAAGGCGGCGGCGGCCGGGTGGTTCAGTCCGGGCCGGGCCGCCCCGCTGTGGTCGTCGACGACGAACTCCGTCACGCCGCACCCCTCGAAGACCTCGCGGACGTGGTCCAGGGCCTCCTCCTCGGTGCGGTCGGGGGCGTAGCGGAAGTTGACGGTGACCACGCACTCGTCGGGGATGACGTTGCCCGCGACCCCGCCCGAGATGCCGACGGCGTTCAGGCCCTCGCGGTACTCCAGCCCGTCGACGACCGGGCTGCGCGGTTCGTAGGCGGCGAGGCGGGCGAGGATGGGGGCGGCGGCGTGGATGGCGTTGGAGCCCATCCAGGAGCGCGCGGAGTGGGCCCGCTCCCCCGCCGTCTTCAGCAGCACCCGCAGCGTGCCCTGGCAGCCGCCCTCGACCTCGCCGTCGGAGGGTTCGAGGAGCACCGCGAAGTCGCCGGCCAGCCACTCGGGGTGGGCCCGCGCCACGTGCCTCAGGCCGTTCAGCTCGGCGGCGACCTCCTCGTTGTCGTAGAAGACGAAGGTCAGGTCGCGGTTGGGCGCCGGGACGGTGGCGGCGATCCGCAGTTGGACGGCGACGCCCGCCTTCATGTCGCAGGTGCCGCACCCCCACAGCACGCCGTCCTCGTCCAGCCTGGAGGGGACGTTGCCGGCGATGGGGACGGTGTCGATGTGGCCGGCCAGGATCACGCGCTCGGCGCGGCCGAGGTCCGTGCGGGCGACGACGTTGTTGCCGTACCGGTCGACCCTCAGGTGCGGCAGGGCGGCGAGGGCGCCCTCGATCGCGTCCGCGAGGGGCTTCTCGCTGCCGCTCTCGGACGGGAAGTCGACGAGGCGCGCGGTCAGCTCCGCGGCGTCCAGAGTGAGGTCAAGCGGGGTATCGGCCATGGTCTCGACCCTAACCCGGCGAAACCGGCGGAGGTCCCTCCGCCCGGTGCCCCGTTGGTCGTACCCGTCACTTGGGCCCCGTGACTCTCCAGTACCTTGGACGCGTGCTTCAGCCGTCCTCAACCCGCAAACGCCGGGGCCGTCTTCTCCGTTTCGGGTCATCCTTCATGGTCCTGCTCGCGGTCGCCGGCTACCTGGCGGTGCAGTACGTCACCGGTGGCGCGGGCGTTCCCGGCTGCAAGGTCGTCTCGGGCGACGACGACGGGGCGACCTACGTGTTCACCCCCGAGCAGGCGGTGAACGCGGCGACCATCACCGCCGTCGGCACCGCCCGCAACCTGCCCGAGCGCGCGGTGACCATCGCGCTGGCGACCGCCTTGCAGGAGTCCGCCCTGCGCAACATCGACTACGGCGACCGCGACTCGGTCGGCCTCTTCCAGCAACGGCCCTCGCAGGGCTGGGGCACGCCGGAGGAGATCATGGACCCGGCGTACTCGGCGGGCATGTTCTACGACCACCTGGTCGAGGTGCCCGGGTACACGCGCCTGCCGCTGACCGTGGCGGCGCAGCGCGTGCAGCGCAGCGGCTTCCCGCAGGCGTACGCCAAGCACGAGCCGGACGCCACGCTGCTGGCCGCCGCGCTGACCGGGCGGTCCGCGGCGACGCTGACCTGCCAGGGGCAGCCCGCGCCGACCCGGACCAAGGGCCCGGACGCGGTCCGCGCCGCGCTGGTGCGGGACTTCGGGCGCGCGGTGCTCCGGCCGGCGGACGCGGTGGCCGGCACGGCTCCGTCGCCCACGGGCGCGGCGACCGGCCCGGCCGCCGCCCCGGCGGACGGCACCCCGGCCCCGCAGGCCCCCGACGGCGCGGGCGTCCCCGCCGTCCCCGACGCCTCCGACGCGCCCGGGGAGAAGCCGGCCGGCACGTCCGCGCCCGCCGCCTCCGCCGAGCCGGTCCCGCTGGACGAGGCCCTGACCGAGGAGGCCGCCAAGGGCTCCTCCGGGCGGACCGTCACGGTGCCGGTGGCGCCCGGCACCGGCACTCGGGGCGGGGACGGCGAGGACCGGCCGGAGCAGCGCGGCTGGCAGTTCGCGCACTGGGCGGTGGCCAACGCCTCGGCGCTCCACATCGAGCAGGTCTCCTACGCGGGCCGGGTGTGGACCGCGGGGAACACCGACAGCAAGTGGCGGGCCGCGGCGGGCGGCGGCGCCCAGGGCGCGGAGCCGGGACCGGGGGCGGTCCGCATCACCTCCGCGCCCCGCTGAGCAGCGGGGGCCTTCGGGCCCCCACGGCGGGCGTTCGGGCAGCCGTACGGCCTCTCACTCGCGGGAGTTGTCTTCACCCCCACGGGTGGAGCGGGCCGGGCGCGTTGCCGCGCCGTCACCCCGGGGGGCGCGAAAACGGCGCGTACGCAGGGCTCTCATGGGGTCACGCGCCCCCTGAAAGGGGGCGCCCCACCCGCTTGTCAGCGCACCCGATAATGCGACGCATTGCCAACTCTTTACCTCGGGCCGCCGCAACCTTCGGCCTCGTCGAGCGGTAGTCACGGCGTCCGACCCCGGTCGATCTCGCGCCGGGAGCGGGCGGAACACTCACCGTTCACTCCGTCGAAGGAGCATCATGTCCCTCCCCCTGACCCGCCGGATCGCCCGTGCCGCGCTGCTCGTCGCCGCCGGAGCCGCCGCCGGGGTCGGTGCGGCCGGCTCCGCCGGCGCGGCTCCCGCTCTGCCGGCCACCCCGTCCCTCGGCGGGCTGACCGCGCTGGACACGGCGAACGTCGGCGGCACCGTCGAGGACACCGCCCAGAACGTCACCGGGGTCGCGGGCCAGGCCGGCGGCACGGTGGTCGACAGCGCGGCGCCGGCGGCCGGGGACCTGGTCGGCGGTGCGGCGAAGGGCGGGCTGCCGGCGGCCGGCGTCCTGCCGGTGGACGGGCTGCCGCTCGGCTGACCCGGCCGGGACGCGACGACGGGGTCCGGGGTCTCCCGGGCCCCGTCGTGCTGTGCGCGGCCGTCCCGCGCGGCCGGGGGACGCGCCCTCGGCGCGGCGGGCCACCGGCCGGTCCCGACACCTCGGCGCGGCGGCCTCCCGGCCCGTCCCGGCGCCTCAGCGCAGCCGGTCGACGGCCGCCCGGACCCGCTCGTCGGTCGCGGTGAAGGCGACCCGTACGAAGTTCGCGCCGGCCGGCCCGTAGAAGTCGCCGGGCGCCACCAGGATGCCGTGTTCGGCCAGATGGGACACCGTCTCCCAGCAGGATTCCCCGCGTGTCGCCCACAGGTAGAGGCTCGCCTCGCTGTGCTCGATACGGAAGCCGTGGCCGAGCAGCGCCTCGCGCAGGGCGGCGCGGCGGGCGGCGTAGCGCTCTCGCTGGACGCGGACGTGCTCGTCGTCGCCGAGGGCCGCCACCACGGCCGCCTGGGTCGGCGCCGGGGTCATCATGCCGCCGTGCTTGCGGATCTCCAGCAGCGGGCCGAGCACCTCCGGGTCGCCGGCGAGGAAGGCCGCGCGGTAGCCCGCGAGGTTGGACCGCTTGGAGAGGGAGTGGACGGCGACGAGTCCCTCGCAGGAGCCGCCGCTGACGTCCGGGTGCAGCACGGAGACCGGGTCGGCCTCCCAGCCCAGCTCCAGGTAGCACTCGTCGGAGACGACCAGGACGCCGTGCTTGCGGGCCCAGGCGACGATCCGGGTCAGCTCCGGCTTGGAGAGGACCCGGCCCGTCGGGTTGGACGGGGAGTTGAGCCACAGCAGCTTGAGACCGTCCGGGTCCAGCTCGGTCGGGTCGTCGTACGCCTCGTAGCCCGCGCGGGCGAGGCGGGCGCCGACCTCGTAGGTGGGGTAGGCCAGGCGCGGGAAGGCGACCCGGTCGCCGGGGCCGAGGCCGAGCTGGGTCGGGAGCCAGGCGACGAGTTCCTTGGAGCCGACGACGGGCAGCACGTGGCGGTGGGTGATGCCCCGGGCGCCCAGCCTGCGGCCCACCCAGCCGGTGATCGCGTCGCGCAGCTCGGGGGTGCCCCACACCGTCGGGTAGCCCGGCGAGTCGGCCGCGGCGATCAGCGCCTTCTGGACCTGTTCGGGCACCGGGTCGACGGGGGTGCCGACGGAGAGGTCGACGATGCCGTCCGGGTGGGCGGCGGCCGTCGCCTTGTACGGCGCGAGCCGGTCCCAGGGGAAATCGGGGAGTCGGTCGGAGACTGCGGACACGGGGAGCTCACTTTCTGCTGCGGACACGCCGCCGGACGGCAAACGCCTCGGTCCCGTGCGGCGATCGGACGATCGGGCCGTACGGGACCGAGGCGGCGCGGACGTGCGGCCGGGCTCGCGGGGGTTACGCCTGCGGCGGCAGCGCGGCGACGAAGGGGTGGTCGCGCTCGATCAGTCCCAGCTTGCTGGCGCCGCCGGGCGAGCCGAGCTCGTCGAAGAACTCGACGTTCGCCTTGTAGTAGTCCTTCCACTCCTCGGGAGTGTCGTCCTCGTAGAAGATCGCCTCGACCGGGCAGACCGGCTCACAGGCACCACAGTCGACGCATTCGTCCGGGTGGATGTACAAGGACCGCTGGCCCTCGTAGATGCAGTCGACCGGGCACTCCTCGATGCACGCCTTGTCCTTCACGTCGACACAAGGCTGCGCGATGACGTAGGTCACGCTGTCGTTCCTCCTCGATTGGGCGCTGGCGGGCCTCCTCAGGCTCCGCCGCCTGGCGCGCGGGAGCGCGGCGTCGTCGATGCCCGCCCCTAGTATCTCCGTTCCGAGGCATGATCCGAACAGGAGGGGTGAACCGACCAGTGGAAATATCCGCCGCCGGGCGTCTGGAGGTCCGTATCACCGCTGCTGACGTGGGGAAACGCGTCTCCGTGCGACGTCTGAGCGAGCCCGGCGCCACCGAGGGGAAGTTCACCGACACACTCGGTGTTCTCACATCATGGGACGATGGCGTGCTGCTGATCACACGGAAGAGTGGTGAGGTCGTCCATATCGCCGAATCCTCCCTGGTCGCGGGCAAGGTGGTGCCCCCCGCCCCGGCCCGCAGACGCGGCCCCGCCGCCTCGTACGAGGAGCTGGCGCGGGTCTCCGCGCGTGCCTGGCGGCCGGTCGAGGCCGAACGGCTCGGCGACTGGGAGCTGCGGGCCGCGGCGGGCTTCACCCGGCGGGCCAACTCGGTGCTTCCGCTGGGCGATCCGGGCCTCCCCCTCGACGAGGCGCTGGCCGCCGTACGGCGCTGGTACGGCGCGCGCGGGCTCCCCGCCCACCTCCAGACCGCGTCCGGCGCCGAGGGCACGCAGGAGATGCTCGCGGCGGAGCTGGAGCGGCGCGGCTGGACGCGGGAGGTGACGGCCGAGCTGTGGACCGGCGCGCTCGCCCCGGTCGCCGACCGGGCCGACGGCTCCGGCGTGTCGCTCTCCCGGACGGCGGACGCGGCCTGGCTGGGGCGGTACCAGCGCAAGGGGCTGAGCGAGGTGGCGCTGCGGGTGCTCGGCAGCGGACCGTCGGTGTGGTTCGCGTCGCTGCCCGGCGAGGGCGCGGCGCCGGCCGCGATCGGCCGGTGTGTCGTGGACGGCCGCTGGGCGTCCTTCTCGGCGGTCGAGGTGGACCCGGCCCTGCGCCGCCGCGGGCTCGCCACCGAGGTACTGGCCGCGCTCGCCGGGCGGGCGCTCGACGAGGGCGCGTCGGCGGCGTGGCTCCAGGTGGAGACGGACAACGAGGCGGCGCGGGCGCTCTACGCCGGGCTGGGCTTCGCCGCGCACCACGCGTACCACCATTACCGCGAGCCCCGCGACGCCGGGGCGGGGCGGCGCTGAGCGCCGTGGAAGGACAGCGAGGGCCCATGCGCCACCACCCCCAGCCGCCGCCCCCGGAACGCTCCGGGGAGCTGCGGCGCCGGTTCGCCGAGGAGGCCCGCTCCGAGCGGCCCGATCTGTCGGTGCTGTGCCTGCTGGTGGGCGCGGTGGCGGACGGGACGCTGGACGAGGCGGGGCTCGACGCCGCGCAGGTGGAGCTGGACCGGCTCGCCGGTGAGCTGCCCTACCGGCCGGGCGGCCCGCACGCCTGGGCGGCGGCCCTGCGCGAGCTGCTGGGCGGGCGGTACGGCTTCGGTGGCGTGCCCGCGGACTACGGGCGGCTGGAGTCGTCGCTGCTGCACGAGGTGGTGCGGCGCCGGCGGGGGCTGCCGATCCTGCTGTCGGTGGTGTGGCTGGAGGTGGCCCGGCGGGCGGGCGCCCCGGTGTACGGGGTGGCGCTGCCCGGTCACTTCGTCGTCGGCTTCGGCCTCGCCGAGGAACCGGTGCTGGCCGATCCGTTCGCCGGGGGCCGGGTGCTCTCGGGGAAGGACGCGCACGCGCTGGTGGCCGGGGCGACCGGCGGGCCGCTCCGTGCCGCGATGCTCGAACCGGCGGCGCCGCTGGACGTCGTCGCCCGCGTCCTGAACAACGTCCGGGCCTGGGCGGCGGCGCGTCCGGAGCGCTCCGACGTGGCGCTGTGGGCGGTCGACCTGGCCCTGGCGCTGCCCGCCCATCCGGCGCGGCTGCGCCACGAGCGGGCCCGGCTGCTGGTGCTGCGCGGCGAGTTCGCCGCCGGGGCGGCGGAGCTGGAGGAGTACGCGGAGGTGGCCGCCGCCGTCGACGAGGAGGCCGCCGAGGGCGTACGGGCGGAGGCGCGCGCCGCGCGGGCGCTGCTCAACTGAGCCGGGCGGGTACGGCGAAGGGGGCGCCCGGCGTGTGTGCCGGGCGCCCCCTTCGGCGCGGTGGGTCAGCTCGGGTCGGTGTCGATGACGCCGACGCGGTTGTCGGTGCTCTTGAGCGCCGGGCGCAGGGCGCTGATCACGTCCTGGACGGTGACCGGGGTCTTCTCGCCGGTGGCGCGGTTGACCAGGACGCCGTCGAAGGTGTCGCCGTACAGCTCCTTGAGGGCGGCCTGGTCGTAGTACTCGACCAGCTTGCCGTTCTGCGCCTTGACGCCGAGGAACTTCCACAGCGAGTTGGCGGGGCTGAAGGCGATCGTGTGCGTGGCGTCGGACTGCACGGTGACGAGGCCGGACATCGCGGGCTGGGCGAACTCCTTCACCATCCGGTCGACCTCGGCGTCGGAGACCGTGGGCTGCCGGGCGGTGGTCGGGACCTTCACCGGGTCGGAGGCGCCGCTCTCGACCTGGGCGCGGTAGGCGCGCTCGATCGCCTGGGCGGACCCGGCGACGTCGATGCCTTTGCCCGCCTTGCCGTAGACCGGGACGACCTTGCCGGACTCGAAGCGGATCGAGCCCTCGGTCATCGAGCCGGCGCCGCCGGCCGCGCTGGTCAGGGCGGCTTGCAGCTTCTCCTCGTCGACGGGCATCGACGGTTCGACGACGCGCTGGTTGCCGAAGAGGGAGCCGATCACGGAGACCGGGTTGTAGTCGCTGCGGGCGGCGGCGCTGGCGGTGGCCTGGGTGTCGAACTGGAGCCCCGCCTGGTCGGGCTTGAGCGAGACGGTCTGCCCGTCCACGATGAGCTTGAGCGGCTTGCCGGTGCGGTCCCCGAAGGCGGAGTCGAGCTTCTCGACGGCGTCGTCGCGGGTGCCGCCGCCGATGTCGACGCCGAGCACGGTGGTGCCCTTGGGCACGTCGGAGCGGTTCATCAGCAGGCCCGCGCCGTAGGCGATGCCGCCGACCAGGAACACGCCGACGCCGAGCAGGGCGAGCTTGCTGCGGCCCTTCTTGGCGGGCTTGGCGGGGCCGGGCGCGGGCTGCGCCTGCGCGGGCGGCCTCGGGGGCCCGCCGGTGGCGGGCTCGTCCGGGAACAGGTCCTGGTACGAGACGCCCTTGTCGCCGGGGACGAAGGGGACGCCGCTGGTGAGGGTGTCGCCGGAGACGTTGCCCGGGTTGCCGAAGGGGCCGGGCTGCGCGGAGGCCGCCTGATGCTGCGGGGTGAGGACGGCGGTGTCGTCGCTGAGCCCGGCGCCGGGGACGCGCGGCACGGAACCGGTGCCGGGGCCCTCACCGCCCGGCCGCGGCGGGGCGCCGAAGGCGTCCCGGGTGTCGTGGCCGTTCTCGGGGAAGTACGGGTCGTCGCGGCGCGGTTCGCCGGTGCCCGGGGCACCCGGACGCGCGGCGCCCGCCGAGGGGCCGGCCAGCGCCTCGGTGACGTCGAAGGAGCCGGTGCCGCCGCCGTGCCCGGGAGCCACGGGTCCGCCGGTCGCGCCGGACAGGCCGGGTCCGCTCGGGGAGCCGGTCCGCGCGCCGCCGCCGGTCACGCTCATGCCGCCGACCACGCCGGCGGGGCGGCTGCTCCCGCTGCCCGGCCGCGTGCCGCCCAAGGTGCCGCCCGCGCCCGCGGAGCCGGAACCGGTGGCCCCCGGAGCGCCCGAACCACCCTGCTGACCTGCGCCGTTGGCGGAGCCGCCGCCTTGAGGACCCTTGCCGGGAGCCGACTTGCGGGGCGCGAACCAGTCGCTGGTCGGCTTCTCCTCGGCGGGCGGGGCCGGTTGCGCGGGTTCGGCGGGAGCCTGCGGGACGGGCGGCGCCGGGAGACTCGGCGCGGTCCGCTCGGCCTGCTCCGGCTCGCCGCCCGCCGCGTCGGCGTCGGCGACGGTCTTGCGCACGACGACCGGCGGAATGGGCCGCGATCCGGGGATGTTGATCCGGATACGGGTCGTCAGCGTCGTCTCCGTCTTGCGGTCCTCCGGACGCTTGGCCGAACGGCCCGCGTCCTGACCGGCGTCGGGAGCCGTGGGTGTCCCGTAGGGCGGAGTGCCCGAAGGGTACGCGGCTCCGCCACGCCCGTGGGGCCCGGAGGATGGACTGTCAGTTTCTCGACTCAAGGCAGGTTCTCCCGATTGGCTCCGCCGCCCATCACACCTGAAAGCGGGCGGCTCGGCGGCGCGCACCACCATACTGGCCGCTTCCGGCCCCTCTCGCCGGGCCGCTGGGGAAACCCGCACCCGACTCCCACGCCCGCGCCCCGGCGAACCGGTACGTCACTTCCCAAGTCGGGCGGAGTCGCCGTCCGGTTGCCGTACCGGCGCCAGGGTGGCGCACATCACAGCCACCGCGAGGCCGCCCAGGAGGAAGACGTAGGAGGCGGCGCCGGCGGCGAAGAGGAAGTCGCCTTCCGGGCGGCTGGTGGTGAGCAGGATGACGGCGACGGCCCAGCCCACGGCGGGCACCGCGGCCCCCGCCCGGCTGCCGGTGGCCCGGCCCGCGCCGAGGCAGAGGCCGGCCTCGGCGGCCAGCGCGAGCAGCAGCCCGCCGGGGAACCAGCCCGGCTGCACCAGCGCCCCGGCGACGCCGGTGACCGCGCCGAGGAGAAGGAGCCCAAAGTGGATCAGGGCCCGCCCGGCGGAGGGCAGGCGCAGCGGCTGGGCGAGTGCCGGGGTGGGCGCGGGGCGGCGGTCGCGCTCGCTCACGGTGTCTCCCCGATCCCGGCGAAGAGGTCGTCCTCGCGGCCGGCGCCGGTGCGCTCGCCGCGCACCAGTTCGTAGTACTCGGTGGTGAAGAGGGGCTGGGCCAGCTCGTTGGAGAGGGCGAAGAACTCCCCGGCGACCTCGATCTGGGTGGCGTGGGCGCGCATCGCGGCGGCCTTGGCGGCCGGGGCGGTGCCCTCGCCGCGGATCTCGGTGGTGATCCGCTCGTCGTCGACGACGCCGGGCACGTCCCGGACGCCCGCCGCCTCGGCGAAGGGGAGGCCCGGCAGCTCCTCGCGCAGGCGGGCGAAGGCGGACTCGGCGGTGGAGCGGGGGACGCGGTTCCAGTAGACCTTCGCGATCGGGTGGCCTTCCGCGGCGGCGAGTTCCGCGGCGCGCATGGCGATGCGGTGGGCCTGGATGTGGTCGGGGTGGCCGTAGCCGCCGTCGGGGTCGTAGGTGACGAGGACCTGCGGGCGGACCTCGCGGACGACGTCGAGGAGGAGGCCGGCGGCCTGGTCGACGTCGGCCTGCCAGAGGCAGCCGGGGTCGTCGTTGTCGGGCAGGCCCATCATCCCGGAGTCGGCGTACCGGCCCGGCCCGCCCAGGAGGCGGAAGTCGTCGACGCCGAGGGCGCGCATCGCGGCGGTCAGCTCGCCGAGCCGGTGTTCGCCGAGGGCGGCGCCGCCGAGGTGGGCCAGCTCGGGCGGGATGACCTCGCCCCGCTCGCCCAGGGTGCAGGTCACCAGGGTCACGTGGGCGCCCTCGGCCGCGTAACGGGCCATGGTGACGCCGTTGTTGATCGACTCGTCGTCCGGGTGCGCGTGCACCAGCAGCAGCCGCCGGGCACGGCGGGGCGGGGCTGCCCCCGGCCGGACGTCGGGGGAGGGCGGTTCCGTCATGGGCACCAGCCTACGAGGCGCCTGCCCCGGGCGAGGGCCCGTCCCCTCGCTCCGCACCGGGCGGGGTACGCGGGTGCGGGGCGGGGAGGAGCGGACGCCGTGCCCTCTCCCCGGGCCGCGGGGGCGCGGCGGTGCCCGCGCGGCTCGGGGCCGGACGACCGTACGGGGTCCGGTGTCAGAACTTGAGGTTGCCGATCATCCCCGCGATGTTCGTCGTCAGCTCACTGATCGTGGGCGCGACGGTCGAGGAGGCCAGGTAGAAGCCGAGCAGCATGCAGACGACCGCGTGCCCGGCCTTCAGTCCTGATTTCTTGATCAGCAGGAAGACGATGATCGCCAGCAGCACCACCGCCGAAATCGAGAGTGCCACGGCGGTTCACCTCCAAAGAACCCAGGGACATGGGGGGTCGGACGCGGTCGGGTCGAACAGTCGGAACCATGGGGGCAGATAAATCCACACAGCGGGCATCTGGTTGATACCCACTATGCGCTAGTGATCATAACTTTCCGTACGCGCGCATCGCTCGGCGCACGGCCGCACAAGGGGGCGCATGGCCAATATGGTCGGGGCATGACGACCGAGTCCGGCACCTTCCCCCGACAGCACGCCCGCACCCAGCGGTTCACACTCGGAACGCCCCGGGCGTTCACCGTGGCGCCCGACGGTTCACGGGTCGCCTTCCTGCGTTCCGGCTCCGGTACGGACCGCTCGCAGGCCCTGTGGGTCCTCGACGTCGCGGACGGCACCGAGCGCCCCGCGGCCGATCCGGCGACCCTGCTGCGCGGCGCCGCGGAGCGCCTCTCCCCGGAGGAGCGGGCCCGGCGCGAACGCAGCCGCGAGGGCGGCGCGGGCATCGTCGGCTATGCCACCGACGGGTCCGTGGAGCTGGCCGCCTTCGCGCTGTCGGGGCGGCTCTTCACGGCCGAGCTGCGTGCCGGCACCGCCCGTGAGCTGCGCACTCCCTCCCCCGTGGTCGACCCCCGGCCCGCTCCCGACGGACGGCACATCGCCTATGTCGCCCGGGGCGCCCTGCGGGTGGTGGGCGCCGAGGGCGAGGACGACCGGGCGCTGGCCGAACCGGACGGCGAGGGCGTCACGTTCGGGCTCGCCGAGTTCGTCGCGGCCGAGGAGATGAGCCGCAGCCGGGGCTTCTGGTGGTCCCCGGAGTCGGACCGGCTGCTGGTGGCAAGGGTGGACGACACCCCCGTCCAGCGGTGGTGGATCTCCGACCCGGCCCGTCCCGACCGCGCTCCGCAGCAGGTGGCGTACCCGGCGGCGGGCACCCCCAACGCGGACGTACGGCTGTTCCTCATCGGGCTGGACGGGGAGCGTACGGAGGTCCTGTGGGACCGGGCGCGCTACCCGTATCTGGCGCGAGTGCACTGGTCAGCGGCGGGTGCGCCGCTGCTGCTCGTACAAGCGCGCGACCAGCGCGGCCAGGTGATCCTGGCCGTGGACACCGCCTCGGGGACGACCCGGATGGTGCACGCGGACGAAGACCCGGATTGGCTGGAACTTTTCCCCGGCGTGCCGTGCTGGAGCCCGTCCGGACAGCTCGTGCGGATCGCCGACGAGGGCGGGGCGCGGGTGCTGGCGGTGGGTGAACGGCCCCTGACCGGTTCGCAGTTGCACCTGCGCGCGGTGCTGGACGTGGGCGAGCGGGACGTGCTGGTGTCGGCCTCCGCCGGGGCGGACGCGGCCGATCCGGAGACCGGCGAGGTGCATGTGTACCGGGTCAACGAACTGGGCATGGAGCGCGTCTCGCGGGAACCCGGCGTGCACACCGCCGTGCGCGCGGGCGAGGTGGGCGTGCTCGTCTCGGCGACCCTCGGCCGGCCCGGGAGCACGGCGCGGGTGCTGCGCGACGGAAAGCCCGTCGCAACGGTCGCCTCACATGCGGAACGTCCCGGTTTCTCCCCGCGCGTGACGCTCACCCAGGGGGGCGCACGCCGTGTCCCGTGCGCCGTGCTTTTGCCCACGGACTACCACGGAGACGCCCTTCTCCCCGTCCTCATGGACCCCTACGGCGGCCCGCACGGCCAGCGGGTGGCCGCCGCCCACAACGCCCATCTGACCTCGCAGTGGTTCGCCGACCAGGGCTTCGCGGTGGTCGTGGCCGACGGCCGGGGCACCCCGGGCCACTCCCCCGCCTGGGAGAAGGCCGTCAAGGACGATCTGGCCGCCGTCGTGCTCCAGGACCAGGTGGACGCGCTCCAGGCGCTCGCCGGACGGTTCCCGCTCGACCTCGGGCGGGTCGCCGTCCGCGGCTGGTCCTTCGGCGGCTACCTCGCGGCCCTCGCGGTGCTGCGCCGCCCGGACGTCTTCCACGCGGCCGTGGTGGGCGCCCCGGTGACGGACCTGCGCCTGTACGACACGCACTACCAGGAGCGCTACCTCGGCGATCCGGGCGAACGGCCCGAGGTCTACCGCCGCAACTCGCTCGTCGACGACGCGGGGCTGGTCGACGCGGCCGGGCCGCACCGGCCCATGATGATCATCCACGGGCTGGCCGACGACAACGTGGTGGTCGCCCACTCGCTGCGCCTGTCCTCCGCCCTGCTGGCGGCCGGCCGTCCGCACGAGGTGCTGCCCCTGTCCGGCGTCACGCACATGACCCCGCAGGAGTCGGTCGCCGAGAACCTGCTGCTGCTCCAGGCGGACTTCCTGAAGCGCTCCCTGGCCGGCGTCACGGGGCCCGCGGCACGGGAGTGACGGCGGGTCGGTCTCCGCGGCGCGGGCGCGGACACCGGCGGGCGTGTCGGTCTCCCCGGTAGGACACGGGCACCGGCGGGCGCGTCGGCGGCGGTGCCCGCCCGGGGACGGCCGGGCGTGTCGGCGTGTCGGCGTGTCGGCGGCCGGGCCGTCCCGTGCGCCGGTCGGCGTGTTGCGACGCGCCCGGCGGGGCGGCGTAGCGCCGTACGGCGGCCTTCGGCGGGCCCGGGTGTGTCTCGCCCCGGACCCGCCGCCACGGCGGCCCCCAGGGCCCGCCGTGCCCGTCCGTGGCGCCGTCTCAGCCGCCGTCCGCCCCGCCCTCGCCGTCCTCCCGGTGCGCCCCGCGCCGCCGCGGGCCCACGGTGCCGGGTTCCTCCCCCTCGGAGGCCCCCGGCCCGCCCGCCGAGGGCCCTTCGCCCTCGGCGAAGGGCCCCTCCCCCGGAGACGGCCCCTGCACCGGCCCCGCCCCCTCCTCCGCCGGAGGCACCACCCGCTTCTCCTCCGCGAAGTGGCACGCCGAGTCGTGCGCCGCGGGCCCCCGCGCGTACCGGAACTCGGCCGGCACCGCCAGCGCCGGCACCTCCAGCGCGCAGCGCTCCCGCGCCTTCCAGCAGCGGGTGCGGAAGCGGCAGCCGGAGGGGATGTTGGTCGGCGAGGGCACGTCGCCCGTCAGGATGATCCGCTCGCGGCGCTCCCGGGCCTCCGGGTCGGGCACCGGCACGGCGGACAGCAGCGCCTGGGTGTACGGGTGGGTGGGGTGGTCGTAGATCTCGGCGTCGCGGCCGGTCTCCACGATGCGGCCGAGGTACATCACCCCGACCCGGTCGGAGATGTGCCGCACGATCGACAGGTCGTGGGCGATGAAGAGGTAGGAGAGGTCGAACTCGTCCTGGAGCCGCCCCATCAGGTTGATCACCTGCGCCTGCACGGAGACGTCGAGGGCGGAGACCGGTTCGTCCGCGACGATGATCTCGGGGCGCAGGGCGAGTCCGCGCGCGATGCCGATGCGCTGGCGCTGTCCGCCGGAGAACTGGTGCGGATAACGGTTGATGTACTCGGGGTTGAGGCCGACCACGTCGAGCAGTTCCCGCACCCGCGCCCGGCGGTCCCCCTTGGGCGCCGCCTCCGGGTGGATCTCGTACGCCTCGCCGATGATGTCGCCGACCGTCATACGCGGGTTGAGGGAGGTGTAGGGGTCCTGGAAGACCATCTGGATGTTGCGGCGCACGGCCTTGAGCGCGCGGCCGGAGAGCCGGGTGATGTCCTCGCCCTTGTACCGGATCTCCCCCGCCGTCGGGCGTTCCAGGTTGACCAGCATCTTGGCGACCGTGGACTTGCCGCAGCCGGACTCGCCGACGATGCCGAGGGTCTCGCCCCGGTCCAGGTGGAAGTCGACCCCGTCGACGGCCTTCACCGCGCCGACCTGCTTCTTGAAGAGGATGCCGGTGGTGAGCGGGTAGTGCTTGACCAGCCCGCGCACCTCCAGGATCGGCTCAGCCATGCAGGCACTCCCTCCAGAAGTGGCAGGCGCTGCCCCGTTCGGACGGCGCGTCGGTCACCTCGTACAGCGGCGGCACGTCGGTGCGGCAGACGTCCCGCGCCATGGGGCACCGGGGGTGGAAGGCGCAGCCGGGAGGGATGCGGGTGAGGCTGGGCGGCAGGCCCTTGATGGCGTAGAGCTGCCGGCCCTTCTGGTCCAGGCGCGGGATGGAGTCGAGCAGGCCCCGGGTGTAGGGGTGGGCCGGCGCCTTGTAGATGTCGTGGACGGGGGCGGTCTCCACGATCCGCCCGGCGTACATCACGGCGATCCGGTCGGCCACGTCGGCGACCACGCCGAGGTCGTGGGTGATGAGGATGAGCCCCATGCGGTACTCGCGGCGCAGTTCCGCGAGCAGGTCCATCACCTGGGCCTGGACCGTGACGTCCAGGGCGGTGGTCGGCTCGTCCGCGATGACCAGCCGGGGCTCCAGGGCGATCGCCATGGCGATCATGATGCGCTGGCGCATGCCGCCGGAGAACTGGTGCGGGTACTGCCGCACCCGCTCGCGGGCGCCCGGGATGCGCACCCGGTCCATCAGCTCGACGGCCTTGGCGCGGGCGTCCTTGCGGGACATGCCGCGGTGCACGGTGAACATCTCGCCGAGCTGGTCGCCGACGGTGAGCACGGGGTTGAGGGAGGACAGCGCGTCCTGGAAGATCATCGCCATCCCGGCGCCGCGCACCTTGCGGCGCTCCTCCTCCTTCAGCGTGAGCAAGTCCCGGCCCTCGAAGAGGATCTGCCCGCCGGTGACCTTGCCGGGCGGTGTGTCGAGGATGCCCATGATGGTCTGGGCGGTGACGGACTTGCCGGAGCCGGACTCGCCGAGCACGGCGAGGGTCTCGCCCGCGTCGACGCCGTAGCTGACCCCGTTGACGGCCTTGGCGACCCCGTCCCGGGTGCGGAACTCCACGTGCAGGTCACGCACTTCGAGCAGCATGGCGGGGGCTCACCTCAGCTTCGGGTCGAGGGCGTCGCGCACCGCGTCGCCGAGCATGATGAACGCCAGGACGGTGATCGCCAGCGCGCCGGAGGGCCACAGCAGCGCGTGCGGGGCGTTGCGGATGTACGGGGAGGCCGCGGAGATGTCGATGCCCCAGGAGACGCTGGGCGGCTTCAGGCCGACGCCGAGGAAGGACAGGGTGGCCTCCAGGGAGATGTAGGTGCCGAGCGCGATGGTGGCCACGACGATGACGGGGGCGATCGCGTTGGGCGCGATGTGGCGCAGCAGGAGCCGGGTGTGGGAGGCGCCGAGGGCGCGGGCGGCCTGGACGTAGTCGTTCTGTTTGGCGGTGATGACGGAGCCGCGGGCGATGCGGGAGATCTGCGGCCAGCCGAGCAGGACGATGAAGCCGATCACCGGCCAGACGGTGTTGCTGGTGATGACGGAGAGCAGCACGAGTCCGCCGAGGACGACCGGGATGGCGAAGAACACGTCGGTGATCCGGGAGAGGACCGCGTCCCCGGCCCCGCCGAAGTAGCCGGCGAGCCCGCCGAAGACGCTGCCGAGGAGGGCGACGCCGAGGGTGGCGAGGACGCCGACCGCCACCGAGGTGCGGGCGCCGTAGACGGTACGGGTGTAGACGTCGCAGCCCTGGCCGTCGAAGCCGAAGGGGTGGCCGGGCTGGGAGCCCTCCTGGGCCTTGGCCAGGTCGCACTTGAGGGGGCTGCCGGAGGCGATCAGGGAGGGCCACAGGGAGATGACGACCAGGAAGAGGATGACCAGCGCGGAGACCAGGAAGACGGGGTTGCGCCGCAGGTCGTGCCAGGCGTCGGACCAGAGGCTGCGGGGCTTGTCCTCGGGGGCGGCGCCGTCCGGGCCGGGGGGCTTCTCCAGGGTGACGGCCTCGCTGGCGCCGAGGTCCATCTGTCCGCCCATGCCGGTGCCGGCGATGGCGCGCTCGGGCTCGTAGGGCTGCTCAGGCATAGCGGATCCTCGGGTCGAGCACGGCGTACAGGAGGTCGACGACGAGGTTGGCGATCAGGAAGACCAGGACGAGGACGGTGACGAAGCCGACCACGGTCTGCGTGTTCTGGCGCAGGATGCCCTGGTAGAGCTGGTATCCGACGCCGTGGATGTTGAAGATCCGCTCGGTGACGATGGCGCCGCCCATCAGGGCGCCGATGTCGGTGCCGATGAAGGTGACGACGGGGATGAGGGAGTTGCGCAGCAGATGCCGGGTGATGACCCGGTGGCGGGGCAGGCCCTTGGCGATGGCGGTGCGCACGTAGTCGGAGCGGCGGTTCTCGGCGATGGAGGTGCGGGTCAGCCGGGTCACGTAGGCGAGGGAGACCGAGGCGAGGACCAGGCCGGGCACGATCAGCTCGGCGAAGGGGGCCGCGGAGGAGACGGCCGGGTCGATCCAGCCCCATTTCACGCCGAGCAGCAGTTGGAGCAGGAGGCCGGTGACGAAGGTGGGGACGGAGATGACGACGAGGGTGAGCAGCAGCACCCCGGTGTCGACGGGGCGGCCCCGGCGCAGTCCGGTGACCACGCCGAGGACGATGCCGACGACGATCTCGAAGAGGATGGCGATGAGGGTGAGCCGGATGGTGACCGGGAAGGCGGTGCCCATCAGCTCGGTCACCGGCTGGCCGTTGAAGGCGGTGCCGAAGTCGCCGGTGAACACGTTGCCCATGTAGGTCGCGTACTGCTGCCACACGGGCTTGTCGAGGCCGAAGTCCCTGCGGAGCTGGGCGGCCGTCGCCGGGTCGCACTGCCGGTCGCCGCACAGGCCCGCGATGGGGTCGCCCATGACGTTGACCATGAGGAAGATCAGCAGCGTGGCCCCGATGAAGACCGGGATCATCTGGAGCAGCCGCCGGACGACGTACCGTCCCATGGCGCCCCCTAACCGACCTTGATCTCGTTGTAGACCGGGACGCTGAACGGGTTGAGCTTGACGGCGGAGAGGCGGTCGGAGTAGCCCGCGCTGCCGTTCTGGTACCAGAGCGGGATGGCGCCCATGTTGTCCCGCAGGACCTCCTCGGCCTGCTGGAAGGTCTTGACGGCGGTGGCGGTGTCGGTCTCGCCGTTGGCCTTGTCGACGAGGCTGTCGAACTGCTTGTTGGACCACTTGCCGTCGTTGGAGGAGGCGTTGGTGTAGTAGAGCGGCTGGAGGAAGTTCTGGATGAGCGGGTAGTCCATCTGCCAGCCGGCGCGGAAGGGGCCGCTCATCTTCCGGTCGGTGATCTGGTTGCGGAAGTCGGCGAAGGTGCCGACCGGGTTGCCGACGCAGGCGCGGTCGTTGTCCAGGGCGTTGTTGATGGAGTTGCAGACCGCGTCGACCCACTGCCGGTGGGAGCCGGTGTCGGCGTTGTACGTGATCTTGACCTGGCCGCCGGGCAGGCCGCCGCCCTCCTGGATCAGCTTCTTGGCCTCGTCGGGCTTGTACTCGCAGGCGTCGCCGCAGAGCCCCGCCTTGTAGCCGCCGTCCGCGCCGAGCACCGGGGAGGTCCAGTCGGTGGCCGGGGTACGGGTCTTCTGGAAGATCGTGTCGGTGATCTGCTTGCGGTCGATCGCCATGGAGAGGCCCTTGCGGACCTTCTCGGAGCCGGACTTGTTCCAGGCGTCGTCGTAGAAGGGGAAGGCGAGGGTCTGGATGATGCCGGCCGGGGTGTTGATGTACCGGTCGCCGAGGTCCTTCTTGACGTTCTTGAGCTGGGCGGCGGGGACGTCGTCGACGAGGTCGAGGTTGCCGGCCATCAGGTCGGTGTAGGCGGTGTTGTTGTCGGTGTAGACCTTGAGGTCGACGCCGCCGTTCCGCGCCTTGTCGTCGCCCGGGTAGTCGTCCCACTTGCGCAGCGACATCTGCGAGCCGCGCGCGTAGTTGTCCACCATGTACGGGCCGTTGCCGACCGGCTTCTTCAGCCAGCCGGCGTGGTCGTCGAAGAAGGCCCGGGGCAGCGGCGCGAAGGCCGGGTAGCCGAGCGTGTCGGGGAAGGTGGAGAACTTCTGCCCGAGCTTGACGGTGAAGGTGCGGGGCCCGGTGACCTTGAGCCCGGAGAGCGTGTCGGCGCTCTGCGCGCCGCCGTCCTCCGGGTGCACCTTGTCGTAGCCGTCGATGTACGCGAAGAAGTACGCGTTGCGCTGGTTGTTCTTCAGGGAGGCGCCGTAGTTCCAGGCGTCCACGAAGGAGCGGGCGGTGACCTTCTCACCGTTGCTGAAGGTCCAGCCGTCCTTGACGGTGATGGTGAAGTTCTGCGAGTCCGAGGTCTCGATCTTCTCGGCGAGCATGTCCTTGGCCTCGCCCGTGTCCGGGTCGTACTGCTTGAGCTGCCGGAAGATCATGTCGAGGACCTTGCCGCCCTGCACCTCGTTGGTGTTGGCCGGCTCCAGCGGGTTCTGCGGGTCGCCCCAGGAGGAGCTGAGCACCGCCCCGCCGTCACCGCTGCCCCCGCCGCCACCCCCTCCGCAGGCCGTCACCGCCAGGGCTACCGCCGCCGCGCCCGCGGCCCATGTGGCGTGTGTGGCTCCGCGCATGAAGTGCCTCCTCGTGCCCTGAGTCGTTACCGGTCACTATCGGGCGAAGCGGGAGGTAACGCACTTTCACCCGTCCGTACGGGTGGGGGGAGCACTCGGGTGGCGCGGACGACGGAACCGGGGCGGGAGACGTGCTCCCGCCCCGGTTCCGGGGTGTGCCGCGTGGGGTGGGACCGTCAGTCCGTACCGGCGTTCTCGTCCTCCAGGGCCTTCAGGCCCGGGTCCAGCACGATGTCCTCGTCCCGGGCCTCCGTGGTGGGCTCCTCCGGGAAGTGGCACGCGGTCAGGTGGCCCTCGCGGCTGTCGGAGAGGCGCACCAGCGGCGGCTCCTCGGTGGCGCACTTGTCCTGCGCCTTCCAGCAGCGGGTGCGGAACCGGCAGCCCGACGGCGGCATGATCGGCGAGGGCACGTCGCCGGCGAGGCGGATGCGCTCGCGGTCCTCGGGCTCGTCGTCCACGGCCACCTCGGGCACGGCCGAGAGCAGGGCGTGCGTGTAGGGGTGGCGGGGCCGGTTGTAGATGGAGTCGCGGTCGCCGACCTCGACCACCTTGCCGAGGTACATCACCGCGACGCGCTGCGAGAAGTGGCGTACCACCGCGAGGTCGTGGGCGATGAACAGGAAGGCGATGCCCATCTCCTGCTGGACCTTCTGGAGCAGGTTGACCACCTGCGCCTGGATGGAGACGTCCAGGGCGGAGACCGGCTCGTCGGCCACGATGAGCTTCGGCTGGAGCGCGAGGGCGCGGGCGACGCCGATGCGCTGGCGCTGGCCGCCGGAGAACTCGTGCGGGAAGCGGTTGTAGTGCTCGGGGTTGAGGCCGACCAGCTCCAGCAGTTCGCGGACCCGCTTCTCCCGGCCGCCGGCCGGTTCGATCCCGTTGACCTCCATCGGCGAGCGGATGATGGTGCCGACGGTCTGGCGCGGGTTCAGCGACGAGTACGGGTCCTGGAAGATCATCTGGATCTCGGACCGGATCGGGGCCAGCTCGCGGCGGGAGGCGTGCGTGATGTCGTGCCCGGCGTAGGTGATCTTGCCGCCGGTCGGTTCCAGGAGCCGGGTGATGAGCCGGCCCGTGGTCGACTTGCCGCACCCCGACTCCCCCACCAGGCCGACGCTCTCGCCGGCGCCGACGGTCAGGTCGACCTTGTCGACGGCCTGGACGGCGCCGACCTTCCGCTTGATCGGGAAGCCCCCGTAGATGGGGAAGTGCTTGGTCAGGCCCTCGACGGTCAGGAGCGGTTCGGCCGAGGCTCCGGCGGGGCTCTGCTGTGCGGGGAGGGTGAGGTTGTCGCTCATGTCTCGGATCTCCCTAGCGCAGCCGGGGCTGGATCGTGTCGATGAAGATGCGCTGCTTCTGGTCGGCCGTCAGATGGCAGGCGGCGGCCCGGCCGTCGGCCAGCGCGGGGCGGTCGGTGGCACAGCGGTCGCCGCCCGCCTCGGCGGTGAAGGCGCAGCGCGGGTGGAAGGCGCAGCCGGAGGGCGGGTTGAGCAGGCTGGGGGGCGATCCCGGGATCGGGTTCAGCGCCTGCGCGGTGTCGCCGCCGAGCCTCGGCATCGAGCTGAGGAGGCCCCAGGTGTAGGGGTGGCGGGGCGCGCGCAGCACCTCGCGGACGCTGCCGCGCTCGACGGCCCGGCCCGAGTACATCACCAGGAGGTCGTCGGCCATGTCGGAGATGACGCCGAGGTCGTGGGTGATGAAGACGATCGCGGAGCCGACCTCCTGCTGGAGTTCCTTGAGCAGGTCGAGGATCTGGGCCTGGACGGTCACGTCCAGGGCGGTGGTCGGCTCGTCCGCGATGAGCAGGTCGGGGTCGCAGACCAGCGCCATGGCGATCATCGCGCGCTGGCGCATACCGCCGGAGAACTGGTGCGGGTAGTCGTCGACCCGGGTCTTGGGCTGGGGGATGCCGACCTTGGTCAGCATCTCGATCGCCCGCGCCCGCGCCTCCTTCTTGGAGGCGCCGGTGTGCTTCATGTACGGCTCGGCGATCTGCCGGCCCACCGTGTAGTACGGCGAGAGCGCCGTCAGCGGGTCCTGGAAGATCATCGCCACTTTGTTGCCGCGGAGCTTCTCCATCTCCTTCTCGCCGGCGGTGACCAGTTCCTGCCCGTCGAGGACGATCTCGCCCTCGACCGTGGAGGTCTTGGGGTTGTGCAGGCCGAGGATGGTCAGGTTGGTGACGGACTTGCCGGAGCCGGACTCACCGACGATGCCCAGGGTCTTGCCGCGCTCGACGTCGAAGGACAGCCCGTCGACCGCCTTGACGATGCCGTCCTCGGTGGAGAACCGCACCCGCAGGTCGCGGACCGAGAGGAAGGGTTCGGGCCCGGTCGGGGCCGTCGCACCTTCGGTCTTGGTCAGAGTGGTCACGGTGGTTTCTCCTAGCTGAGCCGCACGCGCGGGTCGATGTATGCGTAGGCGAGGTCGACGACGATGTTCAGGAGCAGGATGAAGAAGGCCCCGAACAGCATGACGCCCATCGTCAGCGGCAGGTCCTTGTTGATCGAGGAGTCGACCGCGAGACGCCCGAGGCCGGGCAGGTCGAAGGTGAACTCCGTGACCACCGCGCCGGCCAGCAGGGCGCTGAGGTCCATGCCGATGATGGTGACGATCGGGATGAGCGAGCCTCGCCAGGCGTAGCGGAAGAACACGTAACTGCGCGACATGCCCTTGGCGCGCGCGGTGCGGACGTGCTCCTCCTGGAGCTGCTCGATCATGGTCGAGCGCGACATACGCGTGTACTGGGCGGTGAAGATGGTCGCCATCACGGCCCAGGGAATGAGCAGTCCGAGCGCCCAGGTCGCCGGGTTCTCGGTGAACGGGTAGTACTTCGGGTTGTCGAGCAGACCGCTGCTGTAGACGAAGATGCCGAGGGCGATCGGGCCGAGCAGGTAGATCTGGAACGAGCTGAGGACGATCGAGGCGCCGCTGACGATCTTGTCGACCACCGTGCCGCGCTTCCAGGCGGCGAGCATGCCGGAGCCGAGGCCCACGACGAGGAAGATGACCAGTCCGCCGACGGTGAGCGACAGGGTCAGCGGGAAGCGGTCGACGATGGAGTCCCAGACGAAGTTGCCGCTGTCGAAGGAGACACCCAGGCACGGGGCTGAGCAGTGCCCCTGGGGGAAGTCGCGCCCGGTCACGATGCCCGTCATGAACTCCCAGAACTGGGTGGTGATGGGCTTGTCGAGCCCCAGGTTCTCGCGGATCACGGCGAGGTTCTCGGGGGAGCAGTTCTTGCCGCAGGACAGCGCAGCGAAGTCCTGCGGGATCGTATAGAACAGGAAGAACGTGAAGGCGCCGATCAGGAACATGATGACGACGGCGCCGATCAGCCTGCGGATGAGGAACTGAAGCATGGCGGGTGGATGCTCTCTTCGAAACGCGGCGGCAAGGAGGGGGTACCGTCCGCGGGGGTGTGCTCCGCCTGGCGCACACCCCCGCGGTCAGCCGAGCTGACGGCTTACGGCTGCTTCAGGTACAGGTTGTTGATGTCGATGTAGCTCGACTCCGTGCTGTACCGGGCACCGCCGATGTTCGACCCGTAGAGCTGGATCTGCTTCGAGTAGTAGACCGGGGCGGCCGGGTTGATCTCCTCGACGATCCGGTGGTGGGCCTTCTCCCAGGTCTTGGCGGCCTCCTCCGGCTCCTCGTTCAGCGCCTTCTTGATCAGGGCGTTGACCTCGGAGTCGTTGATGTGCGAGTAGTTCGACAGACCGTCGGCGATCAGCTCACCGTCGTAGACCGGGGTGATGACCGTGGACGGCGACGGCCAGTCCTGGCCCCAGCCGGTCATGTAGATGTCGTACGGGTTGTCGAGCTTGCCGACCTGCTCGTAGAAGCTGGCGCGGTCGATCTCCTTGGCCTGGACGTCGAAGCCGATCTTGGCCAGCGCGTCCTTGATGATGACCATCTGGGCCTGGCCGCGCGGGGTGTTGGAGTAGGCGTAGGTGAGCTTCGTGCCCTCCTTGACACCCGCCTCCTTCAGCAGCGCCTTGGCCTTCTCCGGGTCGCCGTTGGGCTTCTTCAGCTTGCCGAAGGGGTCGTACTCGGGGTCGAAGCCCGGCAGGGTCGGGGCGAGCAGACCGCCGGCGACCTCACCGCCGTAACGACCGCCGTCCGCCTGGACCATGGACTGGTTCGGCAGCGCGTAGGTGATCGCGTCGCGGACCTTCTTGTCCTTCATCCGGTCCAGGTTGAAGGTCATCTGCCACACGTACGGCTGGTAGCCGTGGATGGTGCGCTTCTTGGCGCTCGCGTCGTTGATGACCGTGGAGAGCTGCGCCGGGTCCACCGAGTCGGTGAACTGGATGGCGTTCTTGGCCTCGCCCTGGTCGGCGAGGAGACGCTTGGTCTGGCTGGCGGCGTCGATGGTGTTGCTGAAGTTGAAGCCGTCGACGTACTGGTGGCGGACCGGGTCCGACTTCGCGTCCCACTGGTCGTTCTTGACCAGCTTGATGGACTTGCCCGCCTTGTACTCGGCGATCTTGTACGGGCCGAGCGCCTTGGGGGCGTGGTCGTACTTCTCCTTCGTGTCCTGCTTCTCGGGCACGATGGAGTAGCCGGGCATGGTCAGGGCCTGCGGCAGGTCCGGACGCGGCTGGTCGAAGTGGAAGACGACCGTCTTGTCGTCCGGGGTCTCCAGGACGGAGTCCGGCAGGTGCTTGCCCTTGTAGGGGCCGTCCGGCAGCGCCTTGCGGTAGTCGTTGCCCGAGAGCCAGGACTGGACGAAGGTCGGGCCGTCGAAGATGACCTTGGAGTACAGGCGCTCGATGGAGTGGCGGACGTCGGCCGAGGTGATGGCGTTGCCGTCCTCGTCCTTGATGTCGTCCTTGAGCTTGTACGTCCAGGTCTTGCCGCCGTCGGACGACTGGCCGGAGTCGGTGGCGATGTCACCGACGACGGTCAGGTTGCCCTTGTCGTCCTCCTGGAAGTGCGTCAGACCGCGGTGCACCAGGTTGGAGAACTGCTTGGCGTCACTGACGTAGATCTGGCCCGGGTCCATGTGGGTCAGGTCGGACTGCTGGTACACGTTGATGAAGCCGCCGGACTTCGCCCCGGACACCTCCTTGGCAGGGCCGGTGGACGCCGCGGCGTCACCGTAGGAGACCGGGTCCTGCTGCTCGGCGGCGTCCGCCTGGGACTTCGCGTCGCTCTTGCCCTTGCTCCCGCCACCGTCGTTGCCGCCGGAGCAGCCGGTCAGCACGAGCGAACCGGCCGCGATGGCCACGGCTATGGCGCGCACGGTGCGCGTTCTGATGGGCTTCATGATGCCGATGCACCTACCTGTCGATAGTTGTCCACGAGTGCTGCCCGGCGGGCCAGCGGGCCAGCCCGGGGCGGCAGCGCCCCCACCCACCAATGGACGGTCAGCGTCCGGTCTTGGGGTCGAATGCGTCTCGGACGGAGTCGCCGAGAAGGTTGAAGGCGAGCACGAAGATCACCAGCGCCGCGCCCGGGAAGAGCAGGAACATCGGGTCCTGCTCGTACACGTCGGTGCCGATCTTGAACATCCGGCCCCAGTCCGGGGTCGGCTCGACGAAGCCGACACCGATGTACGAGAGGAAGGCGATGGAGAGGATGGTGCTCGGCAGGATGTAGGTGGCCTGCACCAGGATCGGCGTGACGATGTTCGGCAGGATCTCCTTGCGCACGATGCGCCAGGGAGAGGCACCGGACACCTTCGCCGCCTCCACGAACTCCCGGTCCGCCAGCGACAGCACGGAGCTGCGCACCAGGCGGGCCAGCCCCATCCAGCCGAGGAACCACATCACGAGGATGATCGCCAGGGCCCGGAGGTAGGTCGGGGTCTCGTCCTGGGGGGAGACGAACATCGCGGTCACGACGGGCATGAAGGCGATGAAGAAGAGCTGCTGCGGGAAGGCCAGGAAGAAGTCCGTGACCCGGCCCACCCAGTAGTCGACCCGGCCGCCGAAGTAGCCGCCGATCAGGCCGACGATCACGCCGGTGGTCACGCAGAGCACGGTGAGGATCACCGCGATGTAGAGCGAGGTCCGCATGCCGTACACCAGCATGGTGAACACGTCGCGCCCCAGCTTGGGCTCCACGCCCATCCAGAACTCGCCCGACATGCCGCCGAAGGAACCGGTCGGCATGGCGAAGTCGTCCAGCAGGAACGGGTACTCGGGCTCCTGCGCGTACAGGGTGTACGGGTTCTTGCCGTAGAGCTTCGCTATGACGGGGGCGAGAGCGGCGACGAGGAAGAAGAAAATCACTACGCACGCGGAGACGACTCCGGTACGGTCGCGCCTGAAGCGCTGCCACATCAACTGGCCGGGGGAACGGCCCTCGGGCTGCTTCGGCCCCTCGGCGGCCTCGACGGCCGCCACGAGTTCAGGGTCCAAGGCGACCGTGGCCCCTGAGCCCTCGGCCTTGGTTGGACTGGTCATGTGTCTTCTTCCCCCGGGGGATGGAGAATCGAGCGCAGCGCAGATACCGGCGGGTTCTGCGGTTTGGGGGAACTTTCGCCAAACGAGTCAACGCGCGTCAAGGGCGAATGACACAGGGATCTCCCTACCGTTCTTATTTTGAACAAAAATTGCAAAGATTGACACCTCTGCGCGCTTGACAGATAAGATCCCCATCCGGCAAATCGGTCATCTCGACATATTCTCTTGTTCACATGTTCGAAACCTGATCGTAGACTCACCGATATCCGAACGGCCTCGCACACCGCTCGAACACCCGTCGGTGGCCCCTTCGGCCGGCTTTCGGCCATGCGCAAGGGCCCGCCTCCCCCGCATGATGGCGGAGAAGCCGGGCCCTGTAAGGGTTATGACGGAACGTCAGGCGTGCTTGGCGCGGCTGGCGGCGCGGGCGCGCTCACGGGCGTCCAGGTTCACCTTGCGAATGCGAATGGACTCGGGGGTCACCTCGACGCACTCGTCGTCGCGGCAGAACTCCAGCGACTGCTCCAGCGACAGCTTGCGCGGCGGCACGATCGACTCGGTCACATCGGCCGTGGAAGACCGCATGTTGGTGAGCTTCTTCTCCTTGGTGATGTTGACGTCCATGTCGTCGGAGCGCGAGTTCTCGCCCACGATCATGCCCTCGTACACCTCGGTGCCGGGGTCGGTGAAGAGCACCCCGCGCTCCTGGAGATTCGTCATCGCGAACGCCGTGACGGCACCCGCGCGGTCCGCGACCAGGGAGCCGTTGTTGCGCGTGGTGAGCGTCCCGAACCAGGGCTCGTGGCCCTCGTGGATGGAGTGGGCGATGCCCGTGCCGCGCGTCTGGGTCAGGAACTCGGTCCGGAAACCGATCAGCCCGCGGGAGGGCACGATGAACTCCAGGCGGACCCAGCCCGAGCCGTGGTTGGACATGTTGTCCATGCGGCCCTTGCGGACGCCCATGAGCTGCGTGACCGCGCCCATGTGCTCCTCGGGCACGTCGATGGTCAGGCGCTCGACCGGCTCGTGCGTCTTGCCGTCGACCTCCTTGGTGACCACCTGGGGCTTGCCGACCGTCAGCTCGAAGCCCTCGCGGCGCATCTGCTCGACCAGGATGGCCAGGGCCAGCTCGCCGCGGCCCTGCACCTCCCAGGCGTCCGGCCGGCCGGTCTCCAGCACGCGCAGCGACACGTTGCCGATCAGCTCGCGGTCGAGGCGGTCCTTGACCTGGCGGGCGGTGACCTTGCGGTCCTTGACCGCCGCCTTGTTGTCGGCGCCCTTGCCGGTGGCGCCGCGGCCGACCAGCGGCGAGGTGTTGGTGCCGATGGTCATGGAGATCGCCGGCTCGTCCACCGTGATCAACGGCAGCGCGACCGGGTTCTCCACGTCGGCCAGGGTCTCGCCGATCATGATGTCCGGGATGCCGGCGACCGCGCAGATGTCACCCGGGCCGGCCTTCTCGGCGGGCTTGCGGGTGAGCGCCTCGGTCATCATCAGCTCGGAGATCCGCACGTTCTGCACGGTCCCGTCGCGCTTCATCCAGGCGACGGTCTGGCCCTTCTTCAGCTCGCCCTGGTGCACGCGCAGCAGCGCGATACGGCCGAGGAAGTTGTCGGCGTCCAGGTTGGTCACGTGGGCCTGGAGGGGGGCGTCCTCCTCGTAGACCGGGGCCGGGATGTGCGACAGGATCGTCGAGAAGAACGGCTCCAGGCTGTCCGAGTCGCCCGGCACGCTGCCGTCCTGCGGCTTGGTCAGCGAGGCGATGCCGTCCCGCCCGCAGGCGTAGACGATCGGGAACTCGATCTGCTCCTCGTCGGCGTCCAGGTCGAGGAAGAGGTCGTACGCCTCGTTGACGACCTCGTCGATGCGGGCGTCGGGCCGGTCCGTCTTGTTGATGCACAGGATGATCGGCAGCCGCGCCTGGAGCGCCTTGCGCAGCACGAAGCGGGTCTGGGGCAGCGGCCCCTCGGAGGAGTCGACGAGCAGGACGACGCCGTCGACCATCGACAGACCGCGCTCGACCTCGCCGCCGAAGTCGGCGTGGCCGGGGGTGTCGATGATGTTGATCGTGATGGGCTCCCCGCCGTCCTTCGGGTGATACTTCACCGCGGTGTTCTTGGCGAGGATCGTGATGCCCTTCTCACGCTCCAGGTCGTTCGAGTCCATCATGCGGTCGTCCACGGTGTCGAGCTGGTGCGCCGCGAAAGCACCGGCCTGCTTGAGCATCCCGTCGACGATGGTGGTCTTGCCGTGATCGACGTGGGCGACGATGGCGACATTGCGGATGTTGTGACGCGTAACAGACACAGCCATATGAGGCGTACTCCCGGAGGGTGTGAGGACGGCCCTCGCGTACGTCCATGTCACGCGGGCCTGCCGGGCGGTGCACGCCACGGCCTCACCCAATGGTACGGGGCTCCGGGACGTGACTTTACGGGGCGGGGCGCCCGAAACCGCTCAGGAGGACGGCCGGGGCGACGCCTGACCGCCCTGAGCGCCCTTCGCCAGGAAGCCCATGTCCTGGTGGACGGGGGTGCCGAGACCGAAGGCCCCGGCGTTGACGAGGGTGGTGCGGGCGGCCACGAGCTGGGGCCGCTGGTAGAGCGGGATGGAGGCCGCCGCGGCCCAGATCCGCTCGTCCGCCTTGCGCAGCAGCTCGCGCGACTCCTTCTCGTCCAGCGTCGTCATGGCCTGGTCGAAGAGCTGGTCGACCTGGTCGGTGCCGACCCGGGTGTAGTTCTGCGCCACGTTGAGGGAGCCGTCGGCGGCGGGGACGGGCTTGGCGTAGATCGGGCGGGCGTCGGTGGCGGGGAAGGCGGAGGCGGGCCAGGAGTAGAGCGCCAGGTCGTAGTCGCCCGAGGCGATGTGGTCCTTGAAGTAGCTCTCGTCCGGGACCTTGGAGATCTCGGTGCCGACGCCGATCCGCTTCAGCATCGCCGAGATCCGGTCGGCGACGGTGCGCAGCGTCCCGGAGCCGGGGCCCGAGGGGAGCACGAAGCGCAGGGTGAGGGCCTTGCCGTCCTTGGCGAGCGGGGCCGAGGCGGCGCCGGCCGGGGCGGCGGTGCCCTTGGGGGCGTAGGCGCCGGGCACGCCGCCCTGCGCGGTGTTCTTCCCGCCGTCCTGGTCGTCGTGCCGGTTCTCGCGGTGCTCGTCGGCGCGCTTGCCGTCGTCGGTCGCGGAGTCCTTGTCGGTGGCCTTGTCGGTGGCCTTGTCTGCGTTCTTGTCGGTGGCCTTGTCGGTGGCCCCGCCGTCCTTCCGGTCGTCCTGGCCGACGATGTAGGTGCCGTCGTCGTCGCCCTGGCCGGAGGTGGCGTCCTTGCCGTCCTTCGTGCCGTCCTCGGCGCCGGCCGCCTTGTCGCCCTTCTTCTGCGGCTCCACGGGGCCGCCGGGCACCCAGCCCGCGTCCGCGAGGAGGGCGCGGGCCTCCTTGGTGTCCGGCTTGCCGAGCGCGTCGCTGCCGTCGGCGTACGCGGACTGCCCGGCGAGCGCGAGGTGGCTGCCCACCGGCTTCGCGGGCAGGCCCAGCGGCTTGAGCACCGCCTCGGCCAGCGCCGTACGGTCCAGGGCGCGGGCGACGGCGCGGCGCACCCGCTCGTCGGCGAGGGGGCCGTCGGCGCCGTTCAGGGCGAGCTGGGTGTAGGCGGGCTCCAGCGACTTGCGGACCTCGAATCCGCGCAGCGCCCGCTGCCGGGTCTCCTGCGCGGCGAGCGCCTCGCGCCGCTTCGCGCGGGCCGCGCCCTCCTCCTCGGCGGCCTCCTCGTCGGAGCCGTGGGCGACGGCCCAGGAGCGCAGCGCCTCGGCGGCCGGGAGGCCCGGCGGGCCCGCCAGCGGCGACGTGCCGGACGCCGGCGTGCCGCTCGGGCCCATCAGCGGCGTCCCGGTGCCGGCGTCCCCCGGCGCGGCGGCCACGGTGACCTGGCGGGCGGCGTCCGGGTCGATCTCGGCCAGGTCGATCTTGTCCTCGGCCAGCGCGGAGACCCGGTCCTCGCGGGGGACGGCGCGCAGCACGATCTCGTTCAGCCGGGGCTGGGCGCCCCACCAGCGCGGGTTGCGGGTGAGGACGACCTCTTCGCCCTGGATGTCGACCTTCTTGAGGGAGAAGGGCCCCGCGGTCACCTTGAGCTTGCGCCGCGCGCCGTCGTTGAAGGAGTCCGGGGTGCCCATGACCTCCTTCGGGTACAGCGGGGTGAAGAGCGACTTCCAGTCGGCGTAGGGCCGGCTGAAGGTGACCTTGACCTCCAGGTCGTTGGCGCCGCGCTCGATCTTCTCGATGCGGTCGTACCCCGCGTTGCGGGCGGTCCAGTAGGCGCTGTCCTTGCCGGACAGGGCCCGCCACTGGGCGGCGAAGTCGGCGGCGCCGATCTCCCGGCCGTCGCTCCAGACGGCCTGCTGGTTGAGCTTGTAGAGGACGACCTGCTGGGGCTCGGTGTCGACGATCTTGGCCGATTCCAGGTAGTCGGCGTCGCGGACGGGGCGGCCCGCCTCGTCCATGCGGTACATCGAGGGCAGTACGGCCTGGGCGACGCGGGTGGTGGTGGCGTCGGCGTCCGCCTGGAAGGCGTTGAGGGTCTCCGGCACGGAGTCCACGGCCCAGCGCAGGGTGCCGCCGTCGGCGATCCGGGAGCGGGCGGCGGGGGCGATGTCCTGCCCGGCGAGGGGCTTGCCCGCGCGGTCGTCGGAGCTGCATCCGGCCAGCGCGGGGACCGCGAGCACACCCGCGGTGAGGAAGGCGACCGAGCGGGTGAGCGCGCGCGGTCCGACGCCGACGTGGGACATCTGTGCTACCTCCGGGGGGCCGCGGGGGTCGTGATCACCCTGCTGTGATCACATTTGGCGGTATATGGAGTTGATCATTTGTATCCGTACGGCTCTGCGGGCCACTGAAGAGGAAAGGCTTCGGCAACCCGGGGAGACACGGCGAAGGGGCGTGACAACCCCACTCGTGCGGCCCAACGCGCCCCGGCGCGCACCGGCGGGTGTTCCGGTCGGCGGTCCGCCCGGTCGCGGCGGCGCGGGGCCGCTCGTACGCTCCCGGTGTGACGCCCTTCCCCGTCCGGACCCGGCCACGGCGTGCCACGGCGCACCGCTCCGTGCGGGTCGCGCACGCCCTGCTGGGCGGTGCGGCGGGGGTGATGTGGCTGGTGCTGCCGCTCACGGCGGCGCGGGGCGGTCCGCCGGCCGCGCCCGGTGGCCACGGACCGGCGACGAGCACCCCGGTCCGGGACCGGTCCGGGAACGGGACGCCCAGCGCGGACCTGGTGCTGCCGCTGGTCACCGCGGGCACGGTCTGCGCGCTCGCCGGGTACGGCCGGGTGCGCCGCGTCCGGCGGGCGCGGACCAGGACGACGCCGGGCGGGACACCCACCGGCGCGTACGACGAGACGCCGGTGTACGACGACACGCCTGTGTACGACGACACGCCCGCGTACGGCGAGACCCGCCCGTAGGACGACACGCCGGTGGTCGGCCGGGCGCCCGGGGGCGGGGCGGGGCGAGCGGCTGAGCGGCGGCGGCCTGGGGTGCGCCTGGGGGTGCCGGGCGGGTGTCGTGGGCGCCGTGCGCCCGGCGTGCGCCTCGTGGGCCGCGCGCCGCTCAGAACAGGCTCAGCAGGGCCTCCGCCGGGTCGGTCAGCGGCGTGTCGCCGCCCGGCAGGGGCAGTTCGAACCAGACCGTCTTGCCGCGCGGGGTGCGGCGTGAGCCCCAGGCCGCGCTGAGCAGCCCGACCAGTTGCAGGCCCCGGCCGCCCTCGTCGGTGTCCCGGGCGCGGCGCCGGCGCGGCTGGACCAGTCCGGAGTCCCACACCTCGCAGACCAGGGTGCGGTCGAGCAGGAGGCGGAGCCTGATCTCGCCCTCGCCGTACCGCAGGGCGTTGGTGACCAGTTCGCTCACGAGCAGTTCGGTGGTGTCGACCAGGGGTTCCAGGCCCCAGCTCTGCAACTGGGTGCGGGCGTACTCGCGGGCCCGGCCCACGCTGCGCGGCTCGCGCGGCAGGGTCCAGTCGCCGACGGACTCGGCCGGCAGTCCCTGGACGCGGGCCATCAGCAGGGCGATGTCGTCCTCGCCGTGGTGGGTGCCCAGCGTGCCGAGGATCTGGTCGCAGACGTCCTCCAGCGGCCGGGACGGGTCGGTGAGCGCGCCCACGAACGCCCGGAGCCCTTCGTCCAGGGGGTGGTCGCGGCTCTCGACCAGCCCGTCGGTGTAGAGCGCCAGCAGGGCGCCCTCGGGCAGTTCGACCTCCACCTCCTCGAACGGCTCCCCGCCGACGCCGAGCGGCAGGCCCGGCGGCACGTCCAGCATCAGCGCGGTCTCGCCGGGCTCGACCAGGACGGGCGGCAGGTGGCCCGCGTTGGCGAAGGTGCAGCGCCGGGTCACCGAGTCGTAGACGGCGTAGATGCAGGTCGCCAGGTACACCTCGGACAGGTCGGCCTCGCGGGGCCGGCGCGCGGCGCGGGTGGCCTGCTGGACGCCGCCGGGGGCGCCGAGGCCGCGCGCGATCTCGTCGAGCTGGGAGAGCACCTCGGCCGGTTCGAGGTCGAGCTGGGCCAGGGTGCGTACGGCGGTGCGCAGTTCGCCCATGGCGACGGCGGCGCGCAGTCCGCGGCCCATGACGTCGCCGACGACCAGCGCGGTGCGGTGGCCGGGCAGTTCGATCACGTCGAACCAGTCGCCGCCGACCTCGCTGGGCCGGCCGGTGGCCGCGTTCCCGGGCAGGTAGCGGCAGGCGATGTCGAGGCCGGACGCCTCCGGGTCGCCGGGCGGCAACAGGGAGCGTTGCAGTATCAACGCCCTTTCGTGCTCGCGGCGGTAGAGCCGGGCGTTGTCGATGCAGACCGCGGCGCGCGTCGCCAGCTCGACGGCGAGGTCGCGGTCCCGGTCGCCGAAGGGCTCGCTGCCCTTGGCCCGCGCGAACTGGGCGAGGCCGACCACGGTGTCGTTGGCGACCATCGGCACCGCGAGGGTGGACTGCACGAGCCCGCCCTCCTCGGCGGGGACGCTGCGCGGACGGGCCGTGCGCAGGGCGTCGGCGCAGGGCGAGTTGAACGGGTAGTGGTGCCGGGCGCCGAGCTGGACCCGTTCGCCGGTGCCGTCGAAGGGCGCCGCCGACACGGCGCTGGAGAAGGCGACGCGGCGCAGTTCCGCGCTGCCGTCGGCGAGGCCGGGCGGGGTCTCGTCGCCCGCCAGCAGGCCCTGGTAGAGGTCGACGGTGGCCAGGTCGCAGAAGCCGGGGACGACGACGTCGAGGAGCTGGCGGGCGGTGGTCTCCAGGTCGAGGGAGTTGCCGATGCGGGCGCCGGCCTCGTTGAGGAGGGCGAGATTGCGCCGGGCGGCGGCGGCCTCGCGGGCGGCGGCGCGGCGCGCGGTGATGTCGGTGCCGAGCCAGGCGACGCCGATGGGGCGGCCCGAACCGCTGTGCACCCGGTAGAGGTTGACCGACCAGTGGCGGCGTTCCTCCGAGCCGGGCAGGAAGCCGGTGACGTGCATGTCGGTGATGGAGTCGCCGGTCTCCAGCACCCGGCGCAGGGTGGCGGAGACCCGGTCGGCCTCGGCCCGCGACAGGTAGTCGTGGACGCCCCGGCCCCGGTGGTCGTCGGGCGTGCCGCCGAAGATGGAGGCGAACCGCTGGTTGGCCCGGCGCACCCGCAGATCGGCGTCGATCAGCAGGAAACCGAACGGAGACTGGCCGAATATCGCCTGCGAGGCGGCGAGATCCGTCTCGATGCTGCGCAGGGTGCGGACGTCGACGACGATACAGACGGCGGCCTTCTCGCCGCCCTCCGTCCGCGTCGGCATGACGTACACCTCGGCCAGTCCGTGCCGGCCACGTCGCCCGTCCCGCCCGGCGGCGCCGGGACCTCGCGGGACCCGGAAGGGGACCACGCCGGTCCACTCCCGGCCGTCGAGGATCTCGGTCATCTTGCGTCGGCCCCCGGCGCGCTGGTCCGGGTCGATGAACGCCTCGATGGGGTCCATGCCGACGGCGGCCTCCGCGGGGATGCCGAGAAGCTGCTCGGCGCGCAGGCTCCACTGGTCGACGAGGCCGTCGGGACCGATGGAGAAGGACGCGACCTTGACGTAGTCGTAGATCGAACCGGGCGGACTGCTCTGCCACACGGCGTCACCTGGCGGCGTGTCACCGGGAGCGGTGTGCGCCGTGGCGGCGCCCGCGGCTCCGGCCTGCGCGCCGTTCGCCGGACCCTCGGGCCCCGTGGCCCTCGCTGGTATCTCGCTCACGCGACCCGTCCCCTCCAGCTCACCGCGTCCGGCACCGGTCACCGGGGGCGGCTGCCCGCAGTATCCAGCACTACGGCGCCGCACGACACGGTGTTCACGATCACAGCACGGTCCCGATGGTTTTCGGTCCGGACCGTGACAACACTTCCCCTCTTCTAACCAGCGGACACGGCATCGAATCACGCTGCCCGCCACCCGTCGCCGGCCGGAACCGGCCGGGCGCCGGACGGCGGGCGGGCGCGGGTCCGCGCCGTCCCGCGCGCGGCGGGCTCCGGGGCCCCCGGACGGTGACCGCCGGCACCCTCGCCGACGGCGACCGGCGCCGCTCCGCGCACCCGACCGGGCGTGACGTGGACCCCCGGCCACGCCCGTCGACGGCGGCACGGACTCCGGGGCCCCGTGCGGTGGCTACCGGCCGGTCGCCCCGTTCACCGCGGTACCGACAGCTCGAACCAGACCGTCTTCCCGCCCGCCGCGGGCCGGATGCCCCAGCGGCGGGCGGTGGAGGCGACGAGGTGCAGGCCCCGGCCGCCCTCGTCCTCGGGGTGGGCCCGGCGCTCGTGCGGCAGTTCGGGCAGCGGGTCGGAGACCTCGACGAGGACGACGTCGACCGCGCCCGCGGGCCGGCGCAGCAGGCGGACGCCGATGGGCGCGGTGGCGTACCGCAGGGCGTTGGTGACGAGTTCGCTGACGAGGAGGGCGGCGACGTCGTCGGCGCTGGAGAGGCCCCAGCCGCGCAGGCGTTCGCGGACGGCGGAGCGGGCGGCCCGCGCGCTGTCCGGCCGCGCGGGGAAGACCCACTCGGCACAGTCGTCCTGGGTGTCGCTCACGCCCCATCACATCCCCGGCCGGCCCGCCGTCCCCTTTCGGGCGGTTAAGGGGCACATACCCCATATCGGCGCCCGGTACCGCCGCGGAGGCGGGCCGATACGGCCGCGGGGCGGACCGATACGGCCGCCGGGGCAGACCGGTGCCGGCCGCCGGGGCGGGCGGATGCCGTCGCGGGGGCGGACCGTACGGCCGCCGGACGGACGGGGGACGGACCGACGAGGGCCGGACGGGGGGGGAATGGGGGGGAACGGGGGGGCGGACGGGGCCGGACGGGGGCGACGGCGGCCGGACGGACGAGCGTCGTCGCCGGGGCGCCCCGGTGCGCACCGGGGTGTGGGGGCGCGTGGGGTGCCGGGGGTCACGCGCCGGGCGCGTGCGCGGTCAGCCCCAGGTGAGCGAGGGCCTGTTGGACGGCGGGCACGTCCTGGTCGAGCCAGGGCACGTCCCAGACCTCCTCGGGGGCGAGCCAGCGCAGGGCGTCGTGGTCCTCCAGGGGCGCGGGCGCCAGGGAGCCGGGGCGGAGCCGGGCGGTCCACACCCACAGCACGTACGGCGACCGGAGCGGCCACTGCCCCGGGACCCGTTCGCCGGCCTCGGCGGTGACGCCGAGTTCCTCGCGCAGTTCGCGGACGAGGGCCGCCTCGGGGGTCTCGCCCGGCTCGACCTTGCCGCCGGGCAGCTCCCAGCGGCCGGCCAGTTCCGGCGGCGCGCTGCGGCGCGCGGCCAGCAGGCGTCCGTCGTCGACGAGGGCGGCGCCCACCACGATCCGTTGCGTCATGCGCCGGAGCATAGGACGTCCGGGGCGCCGGGGCGTCCGGGGCGCCGGGGCGTCCGGGGCGCCGGGGCGTCCGGGCGGACCGGCCGCTTCCGCGGGGCCCGCCGGTCGGCCGGGGCGGGTCAGTCGGCGCCGGCGGGGCCGCTCGCCCCGAGCTTCTCGACCCAGTAGAGGCGTTCGCCGCCGCGGCCGTCGAGGGTGTCCGCGATCTTCTGCGCCTCGGCCCGGGTCGCGTACCGGCCGACCCGGTAGCGATTGCCGTTGTCGTCCTGCCGGAAGACCAGCCAGGGAAGAGTGACCGTGCCGTCGTTCATCGCGCCCCTCCGCTTGCCGTCCACGGCGCGTGCCGTGCCCCGCCCGATAAGGAAACCGCAATCCGCATATGCCCGAGCCTACGCCTAACCTTTACTCAGCGAATACGGCTTTTCACAAGGAGGTACGCAACCGGCCAGAACGCAGGGGGCGCACGATACTGCGAGCGCCCTGCCCGCACACCGACACATCCGGTCGGAGACGGACCGGACGGCGCGCGGACGACCTGCGAGAAAGGCCGGAACCCCGCCCCCGGCACGCGGTGGTGCGGGCCGGGACGGCGGGGTCCGGGAACAGGGTGAGGCCGGGGAGGCGTACGCCCGGCGTGCGCCTTCTCACACCGGCGCGGCGCTACTTGACAGGAAGGTGGTACGCCACCCGGTAACGATCGGCCGGGATGACGACGTCGGCGGTCTCGACCGGGCGGCCCGAGGCGTAGAAGGTGCGCTGGATGACGAGGACCACATGGCCCGGGACGCCGCCCAGGGCGTGCAGCTCCTCGGCGAGGCCGGGGCGGGCGCCGACCTCCTCGGTCACGTTGTCCACGACCACGTCGAGGGCGGCCATGCGCTCGACGACGCCCATGCCGCCGAGCGGCCCCTCCTCGGGGAGCATCACGGGCGTGCGGCCGGTGAGGTCCAGGGGCTCCCAGGAGGTGGAGAGCATCATCGCCTCCCCGGCCTCCCGGAAGAGGTACCGCGTGCGCATCACCCGGTCGCCCGGCTTGACCCCGAGCCGCTCGGCGACGGCGCCGCTCGCCAGGGTCTGCTCACTGCCCGACTCCCACGTGCCACGCGCCTCCCCGTCGGCCTGCTCCTGCCGGAAGGGCGTGGCCCCGCCGGCCGGCCGGTATCCGGAGCGGGCCACGCGCCGGGGCACCGGCCGCTCGCGCACGTACGTCCCCGAACCGGAGCGGCCCTCCACCAGCCCCTCCGCCATGAGCACCTTGCGCGCCTCCAGGGCGACGGTGTCCGAGACGCCGTACTCCTCGCGGATTCTGGCTTGCGACGGGAGCCGGGTGTGGGGCGGCAGCAGGCCGTCGACGATCTTCTTGCGGAGATCACCCGCGACGCGCAGGTACGCCGGCTGCTCACCGAATGTCACTGGCCGCTCCCATCAGGTTGTACAGACAGCAACAGCGTGGCAACCGTAGGTTGTGCCAGGCAAGCAAAGGCCAAAGAATCACTCGATGTGATGACGCAGGCCGCCGGGATGCCGTACCCAGGCACTTTCTCCCCACTGTGGCGGCCGTCACACCTCGATACCGGCCCCGTCCGCCCCCTCGTCCTCCTCCTCGTCGTAGTCCTCGTACTCGGGAGGCGTGTCAGCCAGGCCCAAAGCCTTGCGCGGGGTGACCTGCTTCTCGTCGTCCATGAACACGTACGCCTCGTACATGTGCTCGTCGTAGGTGTCCTGGTCGGTGGCGGACGCGGCCCGCTCCCACTCCCGGCGGGCGGAGTCCAGGGCGTCGGCCAGTTCGGCGACCGGGCGGGCCGCCTTCTCGGGCCAGGTGTGCTCGCGCAGCACGCGGCTCTGCTCGGCGAGCGCGCCGGCCACGCCGCCCGCCCACTCCTGGTATCCGGGCAGGTCGTCGCCGCTCTCCGCGGCCTCCGGCATCTCCTCCAGCGCCCTGTCCACCAGCGCGGCGGCCTCCAGGTACACCAACTGGTGCTCGTCGAGGGTGGTCTCGTCGGCGCGCACCGAACCGGTGAGGGTGCCGCCCAGGTCCACGCTGCCGAACACGCAGGTGACCTCCCGGTCGCCCATGAGCCAGCTCGCCCGGGTCGGCGTCAGGTAGTACACGTCGACGTCCTCGGGGACGGCCCAGGCGTCCATGGCGTAGCCGGTACTGGCCGCGTAGCAGCGTTCGTCGGCCACGTCCGTGATCGCGTCGTCGCCGGGGTAGGAGCCGCCCGGCATGTCGAAGGCGGCGAACACCTCCCCCTCGTGCTGCTCGCCGCAGGGCACCTCGTCGACCTCGTAGGTGAAGCCCTCCAGACTGCCCTCCGGGGTGGTGAAGCACTGGCCCACGGAGAGCGCGAAGGCCGTGCCCTCACCGGTCGCGCCCTCCCGGAAGCCCTCCCAGAAGTCCCCCGCCACGCCCAGGGCCAGCCACACCGTCCACAGCGCCACTCCGATGCCGGACAGCACCGTGCCGGCCACCGCGAAGCCCTTGCCACGCTCGCCCTTGCGCTTGATCTGGACCAGGGCGACGATCCCCAGCACCAGCCCGACCACCGGCACGAAGCAGAGCAGCCCGAGGACGAAGGACGCGATGGCCAGCCCGTTGTACGGCGGAGGCGGCGCGAAGGGGGCCCCGTACGGGTGACCCCAGGCGGGGTAGGGCTGCGGACCGTACGGCCCCTGGGGGTGAGCACCGTAGGGCGCGGGCCCCTGCGGCCCCGGGGGATACGGCCCGTGCGGCGCGGGTCCCTGCGGCTCCTCGGGGTACGACCCGTGCGGTGGGGGTCCCTGGGGTCCCGGGGGCGGTGGTATGGACACGTGGACCGTGCTCCTGGTTCGGGCGGAGCGCGCGAGCGCCGGGAGAGGTGGCGCACCACGCGAGCGCGGCCCGCTGGACGACCAGGGCATGGTAAACGCGCACCAGTTGGGGGCGGTACGCGGGTACCGCGGAGGCCCGCGCTCCGCTCCGTGGCCGGTGGGGCGGTTCCGGCCCCGCGCCCCCGGGGGCCGGCCGGGCGGCGGGCGGCCTGCCCGCCGGAGCGCCCGGCGCCGTGGGACGGCGTGGCGCGTGGCGAGAAGACCACCGGTCCGGCCCAGGACGGGGGCGGTCCTTTCCGGAGCGGGACTTCCGCCGGGTTCACACCAGGATTCCCGCCGGATTCCGCCGGGTTTCCGCCGGGGTCGTCGCCCCGGCGACTGGCACCCGGGAGGAGAAACCGCTATTTCCCCCCTTTCCACCACATGCCGGATGGGATTCTCGACGCAGAATGGAGAGGTGATCGCACAATCCGGTGGGCGAACGCCTCCCCCGTGGCGGGCGAGGTCCCTGCTCCGGGTACGCACGGTCGCCGGCCAGGTCTTCCTGCTCCAGGTCGTCATCATGGTGCTGGTCATCGCCGTCGCCGTGGCGGCCCTGGTGATCCAGGCCCGGCAGGACACCACCAACGACGCCCGGACCCGCTCCCTCGACGTCGCCGAGACGCTGGCCGGCTCCCCCGCCATGGCCCGGACCATCACGGGCCCCGACCCCAGCGCGGTCCTCCAGCCCCTCGCCGAGAAGATCCGCCACCAGACCGGCGTCGACCTCGTCGTCATCTACTCCCGCTCCGGCATCCGCTTCACCCACCCGGACCCGACCCAGATCGGCAAGCCCGTCCTCGGCCCCACCGCCCCGCCGGACCATCCGCTGACCCGGACCATCCAGACCACGGACGGCCTCTCCGTCGTCTCCTACGCCGCCGTCACCCGCACCGGCGGCGGCCCCGCCGTCGGATCGGTCGCGGTCGCCATCACCGTCCACAAGGTCGAGGGCATGGCCGCCCGGCAGCTCCCCGTCCTCCTCGGGGCCGCGGGCGGCGCGCTCGCCCTCTCGGCGGGCGGCACGGCCCTGGTCAGCCGCCGGGTGCTGCGCCAGACCCACGGCCTCGGGCCGGTCGAGATGACCCAGATGTACGACCACCACGACGCGGTGCTGCACGCCGTCCGGGAGGGCGTGCTCATCGTCGGCGAGGACGGGCGGCTGCTCCTCGTCAACGACGAGGCGCGGCGGCTGCTGAACCTCCCGGCGGACGCCGAGGGCCGCCGGGTGACCGGGCTGGGCCTGGAACCGGAGGTCTCCGCGCTGATCGCCTCCGACCAGCCGGCCAGCGACGAGGTACGCCTGACCGGTGACCGCCTGCTGGCCTTCAACAAACGGCCCACCGCCCCCTACGGCGGACACGCCGGGTCCGTCGTCACCCTCCGGGACACCACCGAGCTGCGGGCCGTGACCGGCCGCGCCGAGGTCGCCCGCGAACGGCTGAGGCTCCTCTACGACGCCGGTGTCGGCATCGGCACCACCCTCGACGTCACCCGCACCGCGCGGGAGCTGGCCGAGACCGCGGTCCCCCGGTTCGCCGACATCGTCACCGTCGAGCTGGCCGAGGAGGTGCTGCGCGGCGAGGAGACCACCGGGGCCCGGCCGGTCCTGCGCCGCGTCGCCGTGAGCGGCCTCGACCGGGAGCCGGGCTCGCTGGGCGAGAGGGTCCGGTTCGAGGACGGCACGCCGCAGGCACGGTGCCTGGAGAGCGGGCGGGGCGTGCTCCAGGCCGACGTGCACGCCGATCCGCACTGGCCCGCGCTCGACCCCGAGCGGGCCGAGCGCGTCGAGGCCCACGGCATCCACTCGCTGATCTCGGTGCCGCTGCGGGCCCGGGGCACGGTCCTCGGCGTGGTGGACTTCTGGCGTTCGCGGCGGGAGGAGCCGTTCGGCGAGGAGGACGTGCCGTTCGCCGAGGAGCTGGCCACCCGGGCCGCGGTGGCCCTGGACAACGCCCGCCGCTTCACCCGCGAGCACACCATGGCGGTCGCCCTCCAGCGCAGCCTGCTCCCCCGCGAGCTGCCCGAATCGAGCGCCCTGGAGACCGCCTACCGCTACCTGCCGGCCCGCGCGGGCGTCGGCGGCGACTGGTTCGACGTCATCGAGCTCTCCGGCGCGCGCGTCGCGCTGGTCGTCGGGGACGTCGTCGGACACGGCCTGCACGCGGCGGCCACCATGGGACGGCTGCGCACCGCCGTGCACAACTTCTCCACCCTCGATCTCTCCCCCGAGGAACTCCTCGCCCGGCTGGACGACCTGGTGACCCGTATCGACCGGGAGCGGGCCGCCCAGGGCGACGACGAGGGGCTCATCGGCGCGACCTGCCTGTACGTCGTCTACGATCCCGCCTCCGGCGTCTGCTCGATGGCCCGCGCCGGTCATCCGCCGCCCGCACTGGTCCGCCCGGACGGCACCGTGGACTTCGCCGACCTGCCCGCCGGGCCGCCGCTGGGCCTGGGCGGACTGCCCTTCGAGGCCACCGAGGTACGGCTGCCCGAGGGGAGCCGGCTGGTCCTCTTCACCGACGGGCTGGTCGAGAACCGCGAGCGGGACATCGACGTCGGCCTCGACGTGCTGCGCGGCGCGCTGTCCCGGCCGGGACGCACGCCCGAGGAGACCTGCCGGGACGTGCTGGACGCCCTGCCGCCCGAGAACGCCGAGGACGACGTGGCACTCCTGGTCGCGCGCACCCGGGTCCTCGCCCCCGGGCAGATCGCCGGCTGGGAGGTCCCCCGCGACACCGCGGCCGTCTCCCGGGTCCGCGCCGACGTGAGCCGGCAACTGGACGAGTGGGACCTGGCGGAGACCGGTTTCACCACCGAGCTGATCCTCAGCGAGCTGGTCACCAACGCCATCCGCCACGGCAGCGCCCCCATCCACGTCCGGCTGCTGCGCGACCGCAACCTGATCTGCGAGGTCGCCGACGGCAGCAGCACCGCCCCCCACCTGCGGTACGCGGCGACCACGGACGAGGGCGGGCGCGGCCTGTTCCTCGTCGCCCGGTATGCCGAACGCTGGGGCACCCGCTACACCCCCGACGGCAAGGTCATCTGGACCGAACAGTCCCTCGACGGCCACGGTCCCGGCCCGGGGGGCGACGACGGCGAGGCGTTGCTGGACCAGTGGAGCGACGCGGACTGGTGAGGGGGCGGGGGTCTGCGGGGCGGGGGCCTGCGGGTGGGCACCGGAATCCTCATGGCGGGCGCCCGGGACACGCCCGAGAGGCGCCGGAGCCCGCACGCGTGCGCCGGGGACACGCCGGTGAGGGCGTCCGTATCGGCACCCGGGCGGTGGGACACGCCCGGACCGTGGTCACGTACGCACTCTGCCGACACGCGACGCGGAGCCGCCCCCGCCCCGGCCCCCGCCCCCGCCGTGTCTCAGCCCGCCTCCACGCCGACCTCGTCCCTCCCGATCCCGTCCCCGGCGTCCCCGGCGGCCCCAGCGGCCTCCACCGCCCCGGCCTCGTCCGCCCCGGCCTCCACCGCCCCGGCCTCGTCCCTCACCCCGAGGCGGGCCTGTTCCTCCTCGACGATGCGGCGGGCGATCTCGGTGTCGGACACGTCGACGGCGTCGGGGCTGGCCTCGGCGACGGCGCTGCGCCGGGCGTAGGCGTCGAAGAGGCGGGTCTTGTTCTCCAGGAGCCGGACCAGGCGTTCGTCGACACCGCCGGTGGTCAGCAGGCGGTGCACGCGGACGGGCCGGACCTGGCCCATGCGGTGGGCCCGCGCGACGGCCTGGTGTTCGAGGGTCGGTTTGACCTGGGGTTCGCACAGGACGACGACGGAGGCGGCCTGGAGGTTGAGGCCGACGCCGGCCGCCTGGATCTGCGCGGCCAGCACCGCCGGCCCGGAGACGGCGGCGAACTCGTCGACGAGCCGCTGGCGCCGGGCGGCCGGGACGCTGCCGGTGAGCGGGCCGAGCACGGTGGCGCCGTCGGCGGCGAGGGCCGCGGCGACCGTGTCGAGCACGTCCCGGAAGACGGAGAAGACGACCGTCTTCCGGCCGTTCTCGCCCGCCTCGCGGACGATCTCCCGGAGCCGCTCCAGCTTGGCCGACCCCTCGGGACGCAGGTACGCGGCCCTGCGCATCGCCATGAAGTTCCCGGCGCGCACGGCCTCGCGGTAGGCGTCCGCGTCACGGGCGCTGGGCTCCTCCCACTCGTCGGTGTGCTGGAGGCTGGGCAGTTCGGTGAGGACGTCGTCCTGGTTGCGGCGCAGGTAGACCGGGGCGACGGCGGTGCGGAAGGCGGCCGAGCCGACCGGGGTGTCCCCCTCGCCGAGGGCGTCCGCGAGGGCGGGGTCGAGCATCCGGACCAGGTTGCGGAACTCGCCGACCCGGTTCTCCATGGGGGTGCCGGTCAGGAAGAGGACGCGGTCGCAGCGCTCGGCCCACCGGGCGACCGCCTGGGACCGCAGCGCCTCGGGGTTCTTGACGTAGTGCGCCTCGTCGACGACGAACATCCCGAGGTCCGCGCCGTCCGGCGCGGGAAAGCCCCGCAGCGCGTCGAAGGTGGTCAGGCCGACCCCGCCGCGTGCCGTCCAGTCGGTGAACGCGCCGTGCCGGTCGGGTCCGTGGAGCAGCGTGGTGCGCAGGGTGCTGCGGGTCTCGATCTCGCGGGTCCAGTTGACGAGGACGCTGGGCGGGCAGACGACCAGGAAACGCCGGTGCCCCTCGCCCGCCAGGTGCGCCAGCGCGGCGATGGCCTGCACGGTCTTGCCGAGCCCCATCTCGTCGCCGAGCACGACCTTGCCCTGGGCGAGGGCGAAACGCGCCCCGAACGCCTGGTAGCCGCGGAGCGAGACCCGGCGCTGCGCGTCGTCGAGGCGCTGGTCGTGGACGCGTTGGGCGATGCCGTCGGGCAGGAACCCCTCGGCCGCCGCCGCGTCGGGCGCGCGCCCGGTGATCTCGGCCAGGAGGCTGTAGTACTCGGCGGAGCGGAGTTCGAAGTCGACCCAGGCGGCGACGTCGGTGGCGGGCCCGCGCAGCAGGTCCACGGATGCCTGGGCGATCAGCGCGGGCAGCCCGGCCCGTGCGGCCTCGGCGGCCACCTCCCGGACCTCGGCGACGGCGGCCAGTACGCGCGCCTTGCGCTCCCGTCCGGCGAGCAGCATCCCGAACCGCCCGGCGGCGGGCGCGGCCTCCTCCAGCGGCGGGCCGAGCCGGGTACGCAGCCCGGCGGCGGCGTCGACCGCGCGCCGCGCCTCGGGACCGGCCTCGACGAGGACGTGCAGGGCGGTGACGAGGGCGGTGGTCCGTTCCTCGGGCCGGTCCACGTCGATGTGGACGGCGACGGTCTCGTACGCGGCCTCGGACAGGCGCCGGGCGGCGGCGAGGAGCTGGTCGGCGGTGAGGGCGCCGACGCCGGGTATCTGCCGCAGCCGGTAGGGCCCGGCGCCGAGCACCTGGGCGACGGTGCGCAGGCCGCTCTTCTCGACGGTGCCGAGCCGCAGCCGGCCCTCGGTGACCTCCTGGAGGCGTGCGACGGGGATGGCGTCCAACTCGCGTTCCACGGCGGCGTCGTGCAGGGGCCTCAGCGCCGCCCGTACGGCCTCCACGACCCGCTCGTGATCCTGGACCAGCGTCTCGGCCGCCTCCAGCAGCCGTCTCCCGCCGTCCACCACATCCCGCTCACCACGCCCCATACCCGGCATCCTCCCATCCGGGCCCGACACGCCCCGACGCCCCTGAGGCGTGCGGCGGGACGGCCGGAACCAGCCACCTCCGGGTGGCATACGCCCCATTCCGCCCCGGGCCCGCCCCCGACCGCCCTATCGTGGACAGCGCCCCACGACCCCCCGGCCCGCCCGCCCCCACCACCCCACGGCCGAGCCGCCGCGCCACTCCCGCACGGCCGCTCCCGTACCGCCGTTCCCGCCGTAACCGGCCCCCGTGTACGCACCGGCCGCAGGCCCGTGACCAGCAGCCACCAGTCACCGTGATCGTGAACGCGACCGTGAAGGAGGGGCCTCGTGCCCGAGCAACCGATCACCGTCCTCGACCCGAAGGCGCCCGACCACCACGCCGAACACCGGTCGCTGCGCGCCCTGGGACCGGCGACCCGGGTGGACATCCTCGGCGTGACCGCCTGGTCGGTCAGCGATCCGGCGCTGCTCAAGCGGCTCCTCACCAGTGCGCGGGTCTCGAAGGACCTGCGGGCGCACTGGCCGGCGTTCGCCGAGACGGCGGCGACCTGGCCCCTCGCGCTGTGGATCACCGCCGGCAACATGTTCACCGCGTTCGGCGCGGACCACCGCAGGCTGCGCCGGCTGGTGTCACCGGCGTTCGTGCCGCGCCGCATCCAGGCGCTGCGCCCGGACGTGGAGGCGATCGTGTCGGGCCTGCTCGACGACCTCGCCGCGCTGCCTCCGGACGAACCCGTCGACCTGCGGGAACGCCTCGCCCATCCGCTGCCTATCGCGGTGATCGGCCGGCTCATGGGCATCCCCGAGGACCAACGCCCGCATGTCCGCGTCCTGGTGGACCGCGTCTTCGCCACGACCCTCACCGCCGAGCAGGCCGCCGCGAACACCGCCGAGCTGTACGGGGCGCTCGACCGGCTGATCGCCGCCAAACGCGCCCGGCCCGGCGACGACATGACGTCCCTGCTCCTCGCCGCCCGCGACGAGGAGGGCGACGGCGACGGCCTGAGTGCCGAGGAGGTGCGGGACACGCTGCTGCTGATGATCAGCGCCGGGTACGAGACCACGGTCAACGTCATCGACCAGGCCCTGACCGCGCTGCTGGCCGACCCGGCGCACCTCGGCCACCTGCGGGCCGGCCGCGCCGACTGGTCCGACGTGGTCGAGGAGACCCTGCGCCACGAACCCGCCGTCAAGCACCTGCCGTTGCGCTGCGCCCTCGCGGACATCCCCTTGCCCGACGGCCAGGTCATCGCCCGGGGCGACGCGATCCTCGCCTCGTACGGCGCGGCCAACCGTCACCCCGACTGGCACGGCGAGTCCGCCGACCTCTTCGACGCCACGCGGCCCGCCAAGGACCACCTGGCCTTCGGTCACGGGGTGCACTTCTGCCTCGGCGCCCCGCTCGCGCGGCTCGAAGTGGCCACCGCCCTGCGCCTGTTCTTCGCCCGGTTCCCGGCCGCCCGGCTCGCCGTCCCGGTGGCGGAACTGCGCCCGCTGCCCACCCTGATCAGCAACGGCCACACCGCACTGCCGGTCCACCTGGGCCCGGCGTGACGACCCCCACGACCCTCACCTTCGTCCGCCACACGGACGGGCTCCGCTACGACTTCACCCGCAGCGGCACACGCCACGGCCGCCCGGCCTACGAACGAACCGACGGCCGGGTGGGGTGCCTCTGGTCCCCGTCCGAGGGTTGGCACTGCGAGAGCGCCGACGGCATCATCTCGGCGTACCCGGTGACCGGCCACCACGACGCACCCGAGCCTCCGGCCACGGTCTGGCGCAGCTTCAAGGCCGACCGTTCCCACCTCTACGACCTTCTTCACCAGTAGGTACGCGTGACGCTCTCCGGCAGCCGCCCCAGCCGCTGCCACTCGTGGAAGATCACGGAAGCCACGAGCAGAAACGCCCGCCGCACCTCGGGCCGCGGATCGGCCCGCTCGACGCACCCGACGCTCCGGCGCATCACCATCGCCCCCACGACACACCCCCGCGCCGTACAAGGCCGCACGACCTCGCCCTCCTGGTCCACCACCACATGCCCGGACCCCCCGCCCCCGTCCTCCCACGCATAAACGACCCCACCCCCACCGGCCCCAACCCTCCGACACCCCACCCAAGCCACCACAAGCCCCTCCCCTCCCCCACCCTCCACCTGTCCGAGGGCACCGTTACCTTCCGCGCATGAGCACACCGGAAACCCTGCTCCACCTCATCGAGCAGGACCCAACACTGACCGCCACACTGGCCTGCCCCTGCGACTTCGACATCACCCGCCGCGACCCCGTGGAAGACCTCGTCCTCCCCACGGGACGCCCACTGCGCCCGATAGCGGGCTGCGGCGCGGGCGGCACGTACTTCCTCTGCGGAGAACCCGGAGCCGAGGAACGCCCCGTCCTGTACGCCGACTCCGAGGGCCAGGCCACGCTGATCGGCACCGACCTCGCCGAGGCCCTCACCCTCCTCGCCGTCCTCCCCTACGTACCCCACCCCGACCACGAGCCGTACGAGTTCCTCTTCGGAAACTGACCCTTCGGTGTACGCACTGCGGTGAGGTGCCCCAGGGGCACAGCGACAGCCCTGACCGACCCCTCCGACGAGCTGCACGACATGGGACGAACCTTCCAGCCCCAAACGAGCAGGGGCCGACCCCCAAAAGGCCGACCCCTTCCTGACCTGCATGCTTAGCAGATCAGCAACATGGCAAAACAGCACCCGCCCGCTACACGTTGAACCTGAACTCCACCACGTCGCCGTCGCGCATCACGTAGTCCTTGCCTTCCATGCGGGCCTTGCCCTTGGCTCGGGCTTCGGGGACCGAGCCGGTTTCGACGAGGTCGGCGAAGGAGATGACCTCGGCCTTGATGAAGCCCTTCTGGAAGTCGGTGTGGATGACTCCGGCGGCCTCGGGGGCGGTGGCGCCCTTCTTGATAGTCCAGGCGCGGGCTTCCTTCGGGCCGGCCGTCAGGTAGGTCTGGAGGCCGAGAGTGCGGAAGCCGACGTGGGCGAGGGTGGCGAGGCCGGGCTCGTCCTGGCCGACGGACTGGAGGAGTTCGAGGGCCTCGTCCTCGTCCAGCTCGGCGAGGTCCGCCTCCAGCTTGGCGTTGAGGAAGATCGCCTCGGCGGGGGCGACGAGGGCGCGCTGCTCGTTCTTGAACTCCTCGTCGGTCAGCTCGTCCTCGTCGACGTTGAAGACGTAGAGGAAGGGCTTGGTGGTGAGGAGGTGGAGGTCGTGGAGCAGTTCGTTGCGCTCGGTGCCCTGGACGATGCCGTGGGCGAAGAGCGTGTCGCCCTTCTCCAGGATCTCCTTGGCCTCCTCGACCGCCTTGACCTTGGGCCCCACGTCCTTCTTGATCCGCGACTCCTTCTGCAGCCGCGGCAGGACCTTCTCGATGGTCTGGAGGTCGGCGAGGATCAGCTCGGTGTTGATCGTCTCGATGTCGTCCTTGGGCGAGACCTTGCCGTCGACGTGGACGACGTTCTCGTCCTTGAAGGCGCGGATGACCTGGCAGATCGCGTCGGACTCGCGGATGTTGGCGAGGAACTTGTTGCCCAGGCCCTCACCCTCGGAGGCGCCGCGCACGATGCCGGCGATGTCCACGAAGTCGACCGTGGCCGGAAGGGTCCGCTCCGAGGAGAAGATCTCGGCCAGCTTGGTCAGCCGGGGGTCGGGGACGCCGACGACCCCGACGTTGGGCTCGATCGTGGCGAACGGGTAGTTGGCCGCGAGCACGTCGTTCTTGGTCAGGGCGTTGAACAGGGTCGACTTGCCGACATTCGGCAGGCCGACGATACCGATCGTGAGCGACACGTTGCGACTTCCCGTACGTGAGGATGTGGAGGCGGCCGGGCAGGGGCCGATCCCCCAGTCTACGGGGTGTCCGGTACCGGCCGGGCGGCACGTCGAACGCTTGGCCAAGCTGCTCCGACGGCGTGTCCGAGAGCCCATTCGGCACATTAACCGACCTAAGTTGGTCCAGTGGAGCAACACAGGACGCGACCTGCGCAGTACGGACCGCGACGAGGCCGGGCCCGGTTGCCCCCGCAGGGGCGGGGTGCGGCCGATGGGGTGAGGCGGGCCCGGCCGCTGCCCCCGGGCGACCGGCGGCCCGCGACGGCACCTCCCCGGCCGGGGACACCGGCGCCCCCGGCGGCGCGCGCCCTGCCCGGCCTGTCCGCGCTGCGGTTCCCCGCGCTCCGGCTGACCGGGCTGGGCGGTGGCCTGTTCTGCACGGCGGTCATGGTCGTGCTCGGTCTGCTCGATTGGCTGCTGTTCGGCGCCTCCCTCACCGTCTACGGCGCGCTCTTCCTGCCGGTGTGCGTGCTCACCGCGCTCTGGGTGCGCGGGAACGATCTGCTGACGGCGCCCGTGTCGGTGCCGATCGGCTTCACCGCGGGTCTGGTCACCGTCGCCGAGAGCGGTGACGGGGTGAGCGGGCGGCTGATGGGCCTGGTCACGGGGCTAGCCACGGGGGCCGGCTGGCTGTACACCGGGACGCTGATCGCGGGGGTGACGGTGCTCGTACGCCGGGTGCGGCTGGTACGCCGCCGGGCCGCCGCCCGTACCCGCCCGCCCCAGCAGCATCAACAACAGCAACATCAGCAACATCAGCAACAAAGACACCAACGGCGACAACAGCAGCCTTGAGTGCGGACCGCCGCCGCGGTCGCGCCCCTCGCTCAGCCCGCCGCCCGCATCGCCGCGCCCACGATCCCCGCGTTGTTCTGGAGCCGTGCCGGGACGATCTCCGCCCGTACGCCGTCCAGGTACGGGAGGAACTTGTGGGCCTTGCGGCTGACTCCGCCGCCGATGACGAACAGTTCGGGCGAGAACAGCATCTCCACGTGCGCGAGGTACGCCCGCACCCGGTGGCCCCACTGCTCCCAGGTCAGGTCGTGGTCCTCCTTGGCCTTGCTGGAGGCCCGCTTCTCGGCCTCGTGGCCGTCGAGTTCCAGGTGGCCGAGTTCGGTGTTGGGGACCAGGACGCCGTCGTGGAAGACGGCGCTGCCGATGCCGGTGCCGAAGGTGAGCAGGATGACCGTGCCCCGCCGGCCGCGCCCGGCGCCGAAGGCCATCTCGGCGACGCCCGCCGCGTCCGCGTCGTTGACGACGGTGACGTCCAGGCCGCCCAGCCGCTCGCGGAACAGGGCGCGGGCGTCGGTGTCGACCCAGCTCTTGTCGACGTTGGCGGCGGTGAGGACCGTGGCGCCGTCCGTGACCACGCCGGGGAAGGTGAGGCCGACCGGCCCGGTCCAGCCGAAGTGCTCGACGACCTGCTTCACGCCGTCGGCGACCCCGTCGGGGGTCGCCGGGCTCGGGGTGAGCACCTTGTGCCGTTCCTGGGCGAGGTCGCCCCTGTCGAGGTCCACAGGGGCGCCCTTGATGCCGGACCCGCCGATGTCCACGCCGAAGATCTGCATGGCCCCACGTTACGACGGGCGACACCGCGTCACACGGGTGGTCAGGTGGCAGGTGGCGTCAGTTCCTGCCGGCTCCGGTCAGTCCTCGTCCGTACCGGAGCCGCCGCGCTCGGCGACCAGGGCCGCCGCCTCCTCGCGCAGGTCGCGGCGGAGTTCCTTGGGGAGCGAGAAGATGATGGACTCCTCGGCCGCCTTGACGATCTCCACGTCCTCGAAACCGCGGGCGGAGAGCCACTCCAGCACCTCTTCGACCAGTACCTCGGGCACCGAGGCGCCGGAGGTGAGGCCGACGGTGGTGACGCCGTCGAGCCACGCCTCGTCGATCTCGGAGGCGAAGTCCACGAGGTGGGCGTCGCGGGCACCGGCCTGCTTGGCGACCTCGACGAGCCGCACGGAGTTGGAGGAGTTGCGGGAGCCGACGACGATGACGAGGTCGGCCTCGGCGCCCATCTGCTTGACGGCGAGCTGGCGGTTCTGGGTGGCGTAGCAGATGTCGTCGCTCGGCGGGGAGATGAGCTGCGGGAACTTCTCCTTGAGCGCGTCGACGGTCTCCATGGTCTCGTCGACGGAGAGCGTGGTCTGGGAGAGCCAGACGACCCGGGACGGGTCGCGGACCTCGACCTTGGCGACGTCCTCGGGGCCGTCGACGAGCTGGATGTGCTCGGGGGCCTCGCCGGAGGTGCCGATGACCTCCTCGTGGCCCTCGTGGCCGATCAGGAGGATGTCGTAGTCCTCCTTGGCGAAGCGGACGGCCTCCTTGTGGACCTTGGTCACCAGGGGGCAGGTGGCGTCGATGGTGGCGAGCCGGCCGCGTTCGGCCTCGTCGTGGACGACGGGCGCCACGCCGTGCGCGGAGAACATGACGATGTTCCCCGGGGGGACCTCGTCGGTCTGCTCGACGAAGACGGCGCCCTTCTTCTCCAGAGTCTGGACGACGTACTTGTTGTGGACGATCTCGTGTCGGACGTAGACCGGAGCCCCGTACTGCTCCAGGGCCTTCTCGACGGCGATCACGGCGCGGTCCACTCCCGCGCAGTAGCCACGAGGGGCGGCGAGCAGGACACGGCGGCCAGACGAAGCAGTCATGGCCCCATCGTAAGGGCCGCGTTCGGCGGCGCAGAGATCGCGTGGGCCGGGCGCCGCCGGACAGACTGTCGGGAAGGTACCCCGGCACTGGCGGAGGCAGGATGTCCGAGACCGGTTCGACGGCCCGCGACGCGGGTGAGGGACACGGGCTGCGGCGCAGTCTGGGCTTCCGGGACCTGGTCGTGTACGGGTTGCTGTTCATCGCGCCCATGGCCCCGGTCGGGGTCTTCGGCACGCTGGACGCCAAGTCGCACGGCGCGGTCGCACTGGTGTACGTGGTGGCGACGATCGCCATGGCGTTCACCGCTTTCAGCTACGCCCAGATGGTGCGGGTGGTCCCCCAGGCGGGTTCCGTCTTCGCCTACGCGCGGGCCGGGCTGGGGCACGGGGCCGGGTTCGTGGCGGGCTGGATGGCGATGCTCGACTACGTCCTCATCCCGGCGGTGGCCTACCTCTTCTCCGGCATCGCCATGGAGGCGCTGGTGCCGGAGGTGTCGCGGTGGGTGTGGACGGCCCTCGCCGTGGTGATCACGACCCTGCTGAACCTGTGGGGGGTGCGGGCCGCGGCCCGGGTGGGGTTCCTGGTGCTCGCCATGGAGATCGTCGTCCTGGTGGTGTTCGTGGTGGCGGCGATCGTGGTCCTGGCGCGCGACGGCGCCGAACGGGGCTGGCTGTCGCCGCTGACCGGGGACGGGACGCAGGGCGCGTTCGCGCTGTCGGCGGTGGTCGGCGCGGTGTCGGTGGCGGTCCTGTCGTACCTGGGCTTCGACGCGATCGCGACCTTCGCGGAGGAGGTCACGGGCGGGTCGGCGAAGGTGGCGCGGGCGCTGCTGTTCTGCCTGGCGCTGGCGGGTGTGCTGTTCGTGGCCCAGACGTACCTGGTGGCGCTGCTGGAGCCGGTGACGTCGGCGGAACTGGCGGCGCGGCCGGAGCGGCAGGGGGCGGCCTTCTACGACGCGGTGGACTCCTCGGTGGGGACGTGGCTGCACGATCTGGTGGCGGTGAGCAAGGCGATCGGCGCGGCGTTCGCCGCGCTGGCGGGGCAGGCGGCGGCCGGGCGGCTGCTGTTCGCCATGGGCCGGGACCGGCGGCTGCCGGGCGCGCTGTCGCGGACGAAGGCGGGGGTGCCGCGGGTGGCGCTGCTGGTCTCCGCGGTGATCACGATGGCGGCGGCGGTGTGGGCGGCGCAGCGGCCGGACGGGCTCGACCATCTGGTGTCGGTCGTCGACGTCGGCGCGCTGACCGCGTTCACGCTGCTGCACGCGAGCGTGGTGGGCTGGTTCGCGGTGCGGCGGGCCGGCGGTGCGGTGAGCTGGTGGCGGCACGTCCTGATCCCGGTGCTGGGCGCCGCGATCACCATCGCGGTGATCGTGGAGGCTTCGGGGACGGCCCAGGTGGTGGGCGCGGTCTGGCTCGTGATCGGGCTGATCATCCTGGCGGCGCAGGCGCGCCGGGGGCGGGCCGTGGGGGTGTGACGGGGGGTGGGGGGCTGAGGGACACGCCGTCCACCCGCACCACGGAACCCCGACACGCCGCACCACCGCACCACCGCACCACCCCCACACGTCACCCCCACACGTCACCCCCACACGTCACCCCCGCACCCCGGCGCGACGCGCCCGGTCGTGTTGTCGGACCCGGCCGCTACGCTCGGGCGCATGGCTGTGAATTCGACCCCGGAAGCCCCCTTGCCCGTCGGTCAGGTGTCGCGGCTGATCGGAGGGTGGATCGACCGGCTCGGCGCGGTGTGGGTCGAAGGGCAGATCACGCAGCTCTCGCGGCGGCCCGGCGCCGGGGTGGTGTTCCTGACCCTGCGTGACCCGTCGCACGACATCTCGGTCGGCGTGACCTGCTACCGGCAGGTGTTCGACTCCGTCGCGGACGTGGTCGGCGAGGGCGCCCGGGTGGTCGTCCACGCCAAGCCGGAGTGGTACGCGCCGCGCGGGCAGCTCTCGCTGCGGGCCACCGCCATCAAGCCGGTCGGGGTCGGGGAACTCCTCGCCCGTCTGGAGCAACTGAAGAAGTCGCTCGCGCGCGAGGGCCTGTTCGCCGCCGAGCGCAAGAAGCCGCTGCCGTTCCTGCCGCAGCTCATCGGCCTGGTGTGCGGGCGGGCCTCGGCCGCCGAGCGGGACGTGCTGGAGAACGCCCGGCACCGCTGGCCGGCCGTCCGCTTCGAGGTGCGCAACGTCGCGGTGCAGGGCGTGCACGCGGTGCCGCAGGTGGTGCAGGCCGTCAAGGAGCTGGACGCGCGGGACGACGTGGACGTGATCGTCGTCGCCCGGGGCGGCGGCAGCGTGGAGGACCTGCTGCCGTTCTCCGACGAGCAACTGGTGCGGGCGGTCGCGGCGTGCCGGACCCCGGTGGTCTCGGCGATCGGGCACGAGCCGGACCACCCGCTGCTGGACTACGTGGCCGACCTGCGCGCCTCGACGCCGACCGACGCCGCCAAGAAGGTGGTGCCGGACGTCGGCGAGGAGTACGAGCGGGTCCGGCAGTTGCGGGACCGGGCGCGGCGCTGCGTGGCGGCCTTCGTCGACCGGGAGGAGCGGGGGCTGGCCCACGCGCTGGCCCGGCCGGCGATACAGGACCCGCACCGCATGATCGACGGCCGGGAGGCCGAGGTGGCGGCCCTGCTGGACCGGGGCCGCCGCACGCTGCGGCACCACCTGGACCGGGCCGAGTCCGAGCTGACGCACACGCACGCGCGCGTGGTGGCCCTCTCCCCCGCCGCGACCCTGAAGCGCGGGTACGCCGTGCTCCAGCGGGACGACGGCCACGCCGTGCGGGCCCCGGGGGAGGTGGCGCCCGGCGAGGTACTGCGCGCACGGGTGTCCGAGGGCGAGTTCTCCGTACGAGTCGACGCATAGGGTGGGTGGATGACCAGCGAGGTGGAGCAGCCGGAGGCCGTGGCCGAGGCGCTCGGGTACGAGCAGGCGCGGGACGAGCTGATCGAGGTCGTACGGCGGCTGGAGGCGGGCGGTACGACGCTGGAGGAGTCCCTCGCCCTGTGGGAGCGGGGCGAGGAGCTGGCGAAGGTCTGCCGGCGGTGGCTGGAGGGCGCACGGGCCCGCCTGGACGCGGCCCTGGCCGAGGAGGCCCGCGCCGAGGACACCGACGGCGACGGCGGGACCGGGACCGGGACCGGCGAGGCGTAAACCACGCCGAGTCGCGCGCGGCACCTGCCCGGCTCCCCGCCCCCCGGTGCGGCCGGCCGCCCGGCCGCACCAGCCCCCGACCTCACCAGCCCCCGCCCCCACCCACTGCCGCCTACTTCCCGCTGTCCTCCGCGAGGGTGTGGGCGACCAGCGCGTTGGCATGGCCGTGGCCGAGTCCGTGCTCGGTCTTCAGCCAGGCGACGAGCTCCATGTGCCGGACGAGCGGGGAAGAGCGGATCAGCTCCTTCCACTCGGAGATCGGACGGCCGTACTTCTTCTCGATCGACGGGAAATAGCTCGCGGGTCCCTTGGCGGCGTCGGTCATGTCCTTTTGCCCTTTCGGCGTCGGCGGCTCTCGGCCGATGTCATACGAGGGAAGACCGCGTCGGGCACCGGAAGTGATCGGCCCGCCGATGTGATGCGCACCACTTTCGACCATATGTGAAGCGGATCACCGCATCCCACTTTTGGTTGAATGTTGAACTTCATTGGCGTAGCGTCAGCTCCGTCAACGGCTCCGCGCCACCGCGCCCGGAGCCGAAGCGCACCCCAAGGAAGATCACGCATGTCTCTCGTTCTTGACCCCGCCGCCCAGGACCTGCTGTTCCGCGAGGCCCGCACCGCGAACACCTTCACCGACGAGCCGGTGACCGACGAGCAGGTGCAGGCGATCTACGACCTGGTCAAGTACGGCCCGACCGCCTTCAACCAGTCCCCGCTGCGCGTCACCCTGGTCCGCTCCCCCGAGGCCCGCGAGCGCCTGGTGGCACACATGGCCGAGGGCAACCAGGCCAAGACGGCCGGCGCCCCGCTGGTGGCGATCCTGTCGGCGGACAACGAGTTCCACGAGGAGCTGCCCCACCTCCTGCCGCACTTCCCGCAGGCCAAGGACCTCTTCTTCAGCGAGCGCCCGGTCCGCGAGGGCGCCGCCGGGATGAACGCCGCGCTCCAGGCCGCCTACTTCATCATCGGCGTCCGCGCCGCCGGTCTCGCCGCCGGCCCGATGACCGGCCTGGACTTCGAGGGCCTGCGCAAGGAGTTCCTGGACGACGACCACACCCCGCTGATGGTCGTCAACATCGGCCGCCCCGGCCCGGACGCCTGGTTCCCGCGCTCGCCGCGCCTCGCCTACGAGCAGGTCGTCACCACGATCTGAGCCGTACCGGCATCGCACGGCCCGGCATCGCACACGTGAAGGAGGCGGCCCCCCGGCATCGGGGGGCCGCCTCCTTCACGTCGAACCCCGGGGCCCGCCGCCGGGAGGACGACGACGACACCCGGACGGCCCAGCGCCTACGCCGTCACTCCGTCTCCAGCGCCGCCGCCATCGCGGCCAGCCGCTCGAAGGAGGCCGTGCCGGTCACGAGGGTCGTCGCGCCCTGGGCGCCGTCACCGTCCTGGAGGACCAGCGCGTCGTACCGGCCGCCCTCGTAGCGGACCCAGGTCCGGCCGCCGATCTCCTCGGTGGCCTCGGTGCGCCGCGCGCCCTGGCTCGCCTTGTCGATGAACTTCTCGGGCTTGTCCGCGGACTGCTCGACCGCCACGTACTCACCGTCGGGGGCGCTGAAACCGAGGTGCCAGGCGTCGGACTCCTCGGCCCGGTACCGCACCGACGTCGCCTTCCACTCCTCGGAGAGCCCGACCGGCGCCACCACCGGGTACGACGCGGCGCGACGCGCGCTCAGCAGCTCGACCCGGTAGTCCACCCGCCTGATGTCGGGCTCGCTGTCGTCGTGCGGGATGAAGAGCCACATCACTCCCGCCGCGAGCACGATGAGCCCGAGGGAGAGCACCATGTCCCGGGCCGACTTCTGCTTGCCTTTCATACCTGCCACGCCTCCTATCGTCGCAGGTCGCCGATCCGCTCATCCGTGGGGTCCCCTGCTCATTTAGTAGGACTGGCGATAGAGTCGTGGCCATACCCTCATCCGGCCGTCGTCGTATCAGAAAGGTGCGCTCCGATGACCGAGCATCATCATCTGCCGTCCGAGCTTGACGTCCCTTCGGAGGCTCCCGATCGCAACCTCGCCATGGAACTCGTCCGCGTGACCGAAGCCGCGGCGATGGCGGCCGGCCGCTGGGTCGGGCGTGGCGACAAGAACGGCGCCGACGGGGCCGCGGTGCGCGCCATGCGCACCCTCGTCCAGACCGTCTCGATGAACGGCGTCGTCGTCATCGGCGAGGGCGAGAAGGACGAAGCGCCGATGCTCTTCAACGGAGAGCGGGTCGGCGACGGCACCGGGGCCGAGGTCGACATCGCCGTCGACCCGATCGACGGGACCACCCTGACCGCCAACGGGATGACCAACGCGATCGCGGTGCTGGCCGCCGCCGAGCGCGGGTCCATGTTCGACCCGTCGGCCGTCTTCTACATGGACAAGCTGGTCACCGGGCCGGAGGCCGCCGACTTCGTCGACATCGACGCGCCCGTCTCGGTGAACATCCGCCGGGTCGCCAAGGCCAAGCGGTCGACGCCCGGGGACGTCACCGTGGTCATCCTGGACCGGCCCCGGCACCAGGGCCTGATCAAGGAGGTCCGGGAGACCGGCGCCCGCATCAAGCTGATCTCCGACGGTGACGTGGCCGGCTCCATCCTGGCGCTGCGCGAGGGCACCGGCATCGATCTGCTGCTCGGCATCGGCGGCACGCCCGAGGGCATCATCTCGGCCTGTGCCGTCAAGTGCCTGGGCGGCACCATCCAGGGCAAGCTGTGGCCCAAGGACGACGAGGAGCGCCGCCGCGCGCTCGACGCCGGGCACGACCTGGACCGCGTCCTGACCACGGACGACCTGGTCTCCGGGGACAACGTCTTCTTCGTCGCGACCGGCATCACCGACGGTGAGCTGCTGCGCGGGGTCCGCTACCGCTCCGAGACCGCGACGACCGACTCGATCGTGATGCGCTCCAAGTCGGGCACGGTCCGCCGGATCGACTCCGAGCACCGGCTGAGCAAGCTGCGCGCCTACAGCGCGATCAACTTCGACCGCGCCGGATAACCGGCGGGACCGGGCCCACCCCGGACGCCGATGTGCCCAGGGGCCGCCCGCTGTGCGGAGCGGGCGCCCCGTCCCCGGCCGGGGCTGTACGGATGATGCCTAGCCGGCCGCGGCTATGCGGTCCGTCGTGGGGCGGGCCGTCTTCTTCAGCTCCAGGTCGCGGCGCCGGCGCCGGGCCAGCACCACGCGGCGCTCGGCGGCGGTGAGGCCGCCCCAGACGCCGTACGGCTCGGGCTGGAGCAGCGCGTGCTCGCGGCATTGGGCCAGGACCGGGCAGCGTCCGCAGACCCGCTTGGCCGCCTCCTCGCGGGAGAGCCGGGCGGCGGTGGGCTCCTTGGACGGTGCGAAGAACAGTCCGGCCTCGTCGCGCCGGCACACCGCCTCGGTGTGCCAGGGGGCGTCTTGGTCCCTGTTCCGCACCGGCACCCGCTGGGCCGGGACAGCGGCTACCTGCAGGGACGAACGCGGCGGTTGCAGCACGGTCTACTCCTGACGACGGCTTCGCTGGCGAGCGACGATGCGTCAAGCCCTACCCGCTGTGCGCGCGCCTATGCACAGAGTTCCGGACCGGGGCCGCGCACCGCCCGCACGCGGGCGGAACGCGGGGCCGTCAGCGCTCCAGATGCCTCCGCACGCCCTTGTCGACCCGGCGCTGCACGCGGTCCAGGATGTCGGCGACGAGCCGGCCGCGCTTGGGCCGGGCCTCCACATTGCCCAGCACGGCCCAGCCGTCCACGTAGACGACGGGGGCGTCGGCCTCGGGCGAGTCGAGGGTGTGCACCTCGAAGTTGCCCAGGACGCCGCCGCCGGTGCCGCGCAGCGACACGTTCTCCGGGACGCGGACCTCGACGTTGCCGAAGACCGAGACGGCCTTGATCATGACGTGCCGGTACTCGAAGATCGCCTCGCTCAGGTCGATCTCCACGTTGCCGAAGACGGCGTAGGCGTGGATGCGGCGGCTCGCCCGCCAGCGGCCCTTGCGGACGGCGCTGCTGAAGACCGCGACCATGTTCTCGTCGGGGGCGGCGGGGATGGTGCCCGGCGCGGGGCGGGGCGGGACGGGGGCCGCGGCGGCGGTGGGCCCGGCGTGCGCGGCGGGCAGGTCCCGCACGAACACGTCCAGCTCGCCGACGGTCTTGGCGGCGAGCACCCCCTCGACGCGCTCCGCGTGCTCCTCCGCGGTCAGCCTGCCCTCGGCGAGGGCCTCGCGCAGCATGTCGGCGACGCGGTCCCGGTCGGCGTCCGAGGCGCGCAGCTCGGAGCGGCTGGGCGTGAGGGGGCCGGGGGCGGCGTCCTGCGCTGGGGAGTGCTTGTGAAGGTCCACGGCAGCAGGGTACCGAAACGCGATAGATCGCGACCAGAGGCTGTGGACGACGTTGTCGTGAACTTACTGAGCCTTACCTCACCATCCGGGCCTCCCGGCGGAGGTTTTACGCTGGTGGGCGCTGCCGAGGGAGGCCAGCCGTCGTTGCTGAGGAATTCAGCCGCGCGTCCGTCGAGTGAGGAATGGGCGAGATGCCTGAGTTCGCGTACACCGATCTGCTCCCCCAGGGTGAGGACACCACTCCGTACCGGCTGGTGACGTCCGAGGGGGTCTCCACCTTCGAGGCCGACGGGCGGACGTTCCTCAAGGTCGAGCCCGAGGCGCTGCGCAAGCTGGCCGAGGAGGCCGTCCACGACATCCAGCACTACCTGCGCCCCGCCCACCTGGCCCAGCTCCGCCGCATCATCGACGACCCCGAGGCGTCGGCCAACGACAAGTTCGTCGCGCTGGACCTGCTGAAGAACGCGAACATCGCGGCGGCCGGCGTGCTGCCCATGTGCCAGGACACCGGCACCGCGATCGTCATGGGCAAGCGCGGGCAGAACGTGCTCACGGCGGGCGGCGACGAGGAGGCCCTCTCGCGGGGCATCCACGACGCCTACCGGACCCTGAACCTGCGCTACTCGCAGATGGCTCCGCTCACCATGTGGGAGGAGAAGAACACCGGCTCCAACCTCCCGGCGCAGATCGAGCTGTACGCCACCGACGGGGACGCCTACAAGTTCCTGTTCATGGCGAAGGGCGGCGGCTCCGCCAACAAGAGCTTCCTCTACCAGGAGACGAAGGCCGTCCTGAACGAAGCCTCCATGATGACCTTCCTGGAGGAGAAGATCCGCTCGCTGGGCACGGCCGCCTGCCCGCCGTACCACCTGGCGATCGTCGTCGGCGGCACCTCGGCCGAGTACGCGCTGAAGACCGCGAAGTACGCCTCCGCGCACTACCTGGACAACGTGCCCGCCGAGGGGTCCCCGCTCGGCCACGGCTTCCGGGACAAGGAGCTGGAGGAGAAGGTCTTCGAGCTGACGCAGCGGATCGGCATCGGCGCGCAGTTCGGCGGCAAGTACTTCTGCCACGACGTGCGCGTGATCCGGCTGCCCCGGCACGGCGCCTCCTGCCCGGTCGCCCTCGCGGTCTCCTGTTCGGCGGACCGCCAGGCCGTCGCCAAGATCACCGCCGAGGGCGTCTTCCTGGAGCGGCTGGAGACCGACCCGGCGCGCTTCCTGCCGGAGACCACGGACGAGCAGCTCGACACCGAGGGCGACGCCGTCCGCATCGACCTCAACCAGCCGATGGACGCCATCCTGGCCGAGCTGACGAAGTACCCGGTCAAGACCCGGCTGTCGCTGAGCGGCCCGCTGGTGGTGGCCCGCGACATCGCCCACGCCAAGATCAAGGAGCGGCTGGACGCGGGCGAGGAGATGCCGCAGTACCTCAAGGACCACCCGGTGTACTACGCGGGCCCGGCGAAGACCCCGGAGGGCTACGCGTCGGGTTCCTTCGGCCCGACCACGGCCGGCCGCATGGACTCCTACGTGGAGCAGTTCCAGGCGGCGGGCGGCTCCAAGGTCATGCTGGCCAAGGGCAACCGCAGCAAGCAGGTCACCGACGCCTGCGGCACCCACGGCGGCTTCTACCTCGGCTCGATCGGCGGCCCGGCGGCGCGGCTGGCGCAGGACTGCATCAAGAAGGTCGAGGTCGTCGAGTACGAGGAACTCGGCATGGAGGCCGTCTGGAAGATCGAGGTGGAGGACTTCCCGGCGTTCGTCGTCGTCGACGACAAGGGCAACGACTTCTTCCAGGACCCGGCGCCCCAGCCGACGTTCACGTCGATCCCGGTGCGCGGGCCCAACCTCGCCTGACGGCGGCGGACGGCCCGGCGGGAGCCCCCTTCCGCCGGGCCGTTCCCCTTTCCGTACGCCCCTTCGTCCTTCCCGTACGCCCCTCGCCCGGCGCGGCCGGCGCAACCCGGTCCCGGCCGCCCCCCGTTCGGCCCAGGGCGCGGAACATCCCGGAGCCCCGGCGCGCTGTACCCGGTATGAGCGACTACCGCATCGAGCACGACTCCATGGGCGAGGTCCGGGTCCCCGCCGAGGCCAAGTGGCGCGCGCAGACCCAGCGCGCCGTCGAGAACTTCCCCGTCTCCGGACAGCGGATCGAACGGGCGCACATCGAGGCGCTGGCCCACGTCAAGGGGGCCGCGGCGACGGTGAACGCGCGGCTGGGGGTGCTCGACCCGGACATCGCGGAGGCGATCGCGTCGGCGGCCGGGGAGGTGGCCGAGGGCCGCTGGGACGAGCACTTCCCGGTCGACGTGTTCCAGACCGGCTCGGGCACCTCGTCCAACATGAACGCCAACGAGGTCATCGCCACCCTCGCCACCGAGCGGCTCGGCCGGGACGTCCACCCCAACGACCACGTCAACGCCTCCCAGTCGTCCAACGACGTCTTCCCGTCCTCCCTCCACATCGCCGCCACCGCCGCCGTCGTCCGGGACCTGATCCCGGCGCTGGACCACCTCGCCGCCGCCCTGGAGCGCAAGGCCGGGGAGTTCGCCGACGTGGTCAAGGCCGGGCGGACCCACCTCATGGACGCCACGCCGGTCACCCTGGGCCAGGAGTTCGGCGGGTACGCGGCCCAGGTGCGCTACGGCGTCGAGCGGCTCAACGCCTCGCTGCCGCGCCTGGCCGAGCTGCCGCTGGGCGGCACCGCGGTCGGCACCGGCATCAACACCCCGCCCGGCTTCTCCGCCGCCGTCATCGAGGAGGTCGCCCGCGCGACCGGCCTGCCGCTCACCGAGGCGCGCGACCACTTCGAGGCGCAGGGCGCGCGGGACGGCGTCGTCGAGACCAGCGGGCAACTGCGGACCATCGCGGTCGGCCTGACGAAGATCGCCAACGATCTGCGGTGGATGGCCTCCGGGCCGCGCACCGGCCTCGCGGAGATCTCCCTGCCCGACCTCCAGCCGGGCTCGTCCATCATGCCGGGCAAGGTGAACCCGGTCGTCCCCGAGGCGGTGCTCATGGTCGCCGCCCAGGTGATCGGCAACGACGCGACCGTCGCCACCGCCGGCGCGGCAGGCAACTTCGAGCTGAACGTCATGCTGCCGGTCATCGCCAAGAACGTGCTGGAGTCGGTCCGGCTGCTCGCCAACGCCTCCCGGCTGCTGGCCGACCGCACCGTGGACGGCGTCGTCGCCCACCGCGAGCGCGCCCGCGAGTACGCCGAGTCCTCCCCCTCCGTCGTCACCCCGCTCAACCGGTACCTCGGCTACGAGGAGGCCGCCCGGATCGCCAAGAAGGCGATGGCCGAACGGAAGACGATCCGCCAGGTCGTCCTGGAGAACGGGTACGTCGAACGCGGCGACCTCACGCGGGAGCAGGTGGACGAGGCCCTGGACGTGCTGCGCATGACCCACCCGTGACGGCGCGCGCGGGCGGCCCACGGGACCGGCGCACGCGGAGCGCGGCGCCGGCCCGAGCGCACGCGAGCGACCCCCTGGCGGTGCCGGTACCCCGTCACCGCGTGCCCGGTGCACCTAATATCTGTCCATGGCAGACGGCGAGACGGTGAGCACGGCGGCGCAGGCGGGCGGTACGACGTCACCCTCGGCGGGGGCGCCCCCCGCGGCCTTCTGGGCGCCCGGGAGCCAGGTCCTGTGGCGCTACCGGGAGAACGGCGGGCGGCAGATCCACATCGCCCGCCCCGTCACCGTCGTCCGGGACGACGCCGACCTGCTCGCCGTGTGGCTGGCGCCCGGCACCGTATGCGTCAAGCCGGTGCTGGCCGACGGCACGCCGGTCCACCTGGAGCCGCTGGCCTCGCGCTACACCAAGCCCCGGACCGTGCGCCGCGACCGCTGGTTCGGCACCGGCGTGCTGAAGCTCGCCCGGCCCGGCGAGCCCTGGTCGGTGTGGCTGTTCTGGGAGCCGGGCTGGCGGTTCAAGAACTGGTACGTGAACCTGGAGGAGCCGCTGGCCCGCTGGTCGGGCGGGGTCGACTCCGAGGATCACTTCCTGGACATCTCCGTCCACCCGGACCGGGGCTGGCACTGGCGGGACGAGGACGAGTTCGCCCAGGCCCAGCGGGACCGGCTGATGGACGCGGCGCAGGCCGGGCGGGTGCGGGCGGCGGGCCGGGACGCGGTCGAGGTGATCCGCGCCTGGGGGCATCCGTTCTCGGACGGCTGGGAACACTGGCGACCCGATCCGTCCTGGGCGGTACCGTCGCTCCCCGGGGACTGGGACCGCGTCCCCGTCCGGGCGGCCTCATGAGACTCTTGATGAGCCCCCGGGCAGGAAACGTAGGATCGTCCTCCGCAAGGTCCGCGGAAGCGGCAACCGGCGGAGCGTGCGCTGTGCTTGACCGATCGTCACCGAGGGGCGGCAGGACGTGAGCGAGAGGTACGAGGGCATCACGGGACGGGGCCGCGGCCGGCCCGCCGGTGGCAGGGGAACCGCCTCCCAGCAGGCGGGAATTCCGTTCCCGGGGCACGTGTACCGGGTATCGGCGTTTCCGCGGGACGTACTGCACGCTCCGCGCGCAGTCCCGGACGGATGGATTCGACACGCGTGACGGAGCACCCGACCTCCTTCGACCAGCCCCCGGCGGGCACCGACCCAGCGGACCCACGCGGGGCGTTCCCGCGTCCCCCGGTGGCGCCGAGGGCCCCCGAGAGCGCCGCGTTACCGGCGCAGGGCCGACCCGGCGAGGCCCAGGGCGCCGCCCCCGCCGGGGAGTTCGAGCACGCCCAGCCCGGCGCCGAGCACTCCGGCGATCCGGACACGCACCGGCCCCGGCCGGCGGCGCCCGAGACGGTGCCGCCCCAGCCGGGCGCCCTCGGCGACGGTGAGCGGCGCACCATGCCCGCGGAGCCGGACCGGCGCACGGGCCGGCCGCTCGGCCCGGGGCGTCCGACGCCGATGCGGCGCGACGGGGACCGGCTGCGGTTCGTGGGCGCCGCCACCCGGCGGATCGCGCGGGGCATGGACCTCGACGAGATCGTCATGGGGCTGTGCCGGGCGACCGTGCCCACCTTCGCCGACGCGATCCTCGTCTACCTGCGCGAACCGCTGCCGGTCGGCGACGAGCGGCCCACCGGCCCCCTGGTGCTGCGGCTGCGGCGCACCGACCGGATTCCGGCCGAACGGGACACCGAGGGCGGTTTCATGCCCGCGGTGCAGCCCGAGCCCTCCGAGCTGGAGACGGTCGGCGCCGAGCGGTGCGAGGTGCGGCCGGGCAGCGCGCTCGCGGAGGTGCTGCGCGGGGTGCGGCCGGTCTTCACGGACACCCCCTCGGCCCGCGCGGCGCTGCCGGAACTGCTGGGCGACGGCAGCGAGTTCGCCGTGCCCGGCGGCCGGGGCGCGATCCTCGCGCCGCTGCGCGGCCGGCGCCGGGTGATCGGCGCGGCGCTGTTCCTGCGCGGTCCGGAACGCACCCCGTTCGAGGCGGACGACCTGCTGGTGGCGGCGCAGCTCGCCACGCACAGCGCGCTCGGCATCGACAAGGCAGTGCTGTACGGGCGGGAGGCGTACATCGCCGACGAACTCCAGCGCACGATGCTCCCGGAGAACCTGCCGCGCTGCACCGGCGTCCGGCTGGCCTCGCGCTACCTTCCGGCCGCCGAGACGGCGCGGGTCGGCGGCGACTGGTACGACGCGATCCCGCTGCCGGGCAGCCGGGTGGCGCTGGTGGTCGGGGACGTGATGGGCCACTCCATGACGTCGGCGGCGATCATGGGCCAGTTGCGGACCACGGCGCAGACCCTGGCCGGGCTGGACCTGCCGCCGCAGGAGGTGCTGCACCATCTGGACGAGCAGGCCCAGCGGCTCGGCCCGGACCGGATGGCGACCTGCCTGTACGCCGTGTACGACCCGGTCTCGCACCGGATCACGGTGGCCAACGCCGGGCATCCGCCGCCGGTCCTGCTGCACCTGGGAGGCCGGGCGGAGGTGCTGCGGGTGCCGGCGGGCGCCCCGATCGGCGTGGGCGGGGTGGACTTCGAGGCGGTGGACCTGGACGCCCCGGCCGGCGCGACCCTGCTCTTCTACACCGACGGGCTGGTGGAGTCGCGGCTGCGGGACGTGTGGACCGGCATCGAGCAACTGCGGGAACGGCTCGCCGCGACCGCGCAGCTCACCGGGCCGGACCATCCGCCGCCGCTGGAGGCCCTGTGCGACGAGGTGCTGGACATGCTCGGGCCGGGCGACCGGGACGACGACATCGCGCTGCTCGCGGCCCGCTTCGACGGGATCGCGCCGAGCGACGTGGCGTACTGGTACCTGGAGCCGGAGGACGCGGCGCCCGGCCGGGCCCGCCGCCTCGCCCGCGGGGCGCTCGCGCGCTGGGGTCTGGAGGAGCTGACGGACTCGGTGGAGCTGCTGGTCAGCGAGGTCGTGACCAACGCGGTGCGGTACGCGACGCGGCCGGTGACGCTGCGGCTGCTGCGCACGGACGTGCTGCGCTGTGAGGTCGGGGACGACGTGCCCCAGTTGCCGCGGCTGCGGCAGGCGCGGGCCACGGACGAGGGCGGGCGCGGGCTCTATCTGGTCAACCGGCTGGCCCGGCGGTGGGGCGCGACCCGGCTGAGCACCGGCAAGGTGGTGTGGTTCGAACTGAACCACGGCTGAGCCACTGCCCAGCCACGGCCCGGCCCGTGGACGGTGAGGGGGCGTCCGGTGGACCACCACCGGACGCCCCCTCACCGTCGTCGGGGCCGCTCGGCTACTGGGCGGCGCGGTCCTGCTCGGCCCCGGGGAGCGCCGGGTCGTCCGGGGAGGCGCCGTCGGAGGGCGGTTCGCCGGTGGGCGTGCCCGTGGGCGACGTCGGCGTGGACGGCTGGGTGGGCAGGGAGCCGCTCTCCTCGTCGGACGGCGGCTGCGCCGACGTCTCCTCGGCGGGGGGCGTCGCCTCCTCCGTCTCCTCCTGCGAGGGGGACTCGGAGGGCGAGGTGGAGGGCGAGGGCGAGGTGCTCGGCTGGACCGCCGCGCCCTGCTTGGTCTCCAGGTCGAACCGGCTGACCTTGTCCATCACGCCGAAGGTGTACGCGGCCCAGATCTGCGCCGGGAAGCCGCCGCCGTTGACGCGCGGCTGGCCGCCCGCCTTGTACATGGGGACCTGGGCGAAGGTCTTGGCGTCCTCGCCGAAGAGGCCGACGGAGGTGACCAGGTCGGGGGTGAAGCCGGTGAACCAGGCCGACTTGTTGTTGTCGGAGGTGCCGGTCTTGCCGGCGACCTGCTGGCCGCGCCGCAGCGGGTTGTCGCGCACCGACCGCTTGGCGGTGCCGTCGTCGACCACGCCGGTCAGGACGGAGGTCACCGTGTCGGCGGCCTCGCGGCTGATGACGCGGTCCCCTACGGGGTCGGGGAACTGGACGCTGCGGGAGGCGTGCTCGACGGACTTGACGACGGCCGGGGTGACCTTGCGGCCGTGGTTGTCGAGGGTCGCGTAGACGCCGGCCATCTCCAGCGGGCTCGCGCCCATGCTGCCGAGGGTCTGCGCGGGCACGGCCTCCATGCCCTCGGTCTCCATGCCGAGCTTGCCGGCGACCTCGACCACCTCGCCCATGCCGACGTCGACGCCCATCTGCGCGAAGACGGAGTTGACGGACTTGTTCATCGCCTCCTGGACGGTGATGTCGCCGTAGTCGACGTCGTCCTCGTTCTCCGGGGCGAAGCCGACCTCGCGGCCGTTCTCCACCACGGGGCGTTTGCTGGTGCCGTCGTAGAGGGTGTTGGCGGTGATGGGCACGTCGTCCTGGGTCTCGGCGTCCTCGTCGACGGCGGCGGCCAGGATGACCGGCTTGAAGGTGGAGGCGGGCTGGTAGTCGGAGCGGGTGGCGTTGTTGCGGAAGTGCTTGACGTAGTCCACGCCGCCGTACATCGCCACGACCGCGCCCGTCTTGGGATCGACGGAGACGGCGCCGGCCTGCACGTTCGCGTCGACCTCGCGCTGCTCGGGGTCGAGCCTCGCGGTGAGCTGCTCCTTGACGGCCTTCTCCAGCGCGGTCTGCTTCTTCTTGTCGATGTTGAGCTTGATGGTCCAGCCGCCGGCCTCGACCATCGCCTCGGCCTGCTTGGTGTCCTCGGCGGTGCCCTGGGCGACGAGTTGGCGGGTCAGCGCGGCGTTGGCGGCCTCGACGAGGTAGCCGGTCTGGCCCTCCATGCCGGGGGCGGCCTTCGGCTCCTTGGGCACGGGGAAGGTCATCGACTGCCGGGCGGAGGCGTCGAGCCACTTCTGCCCGACCATGTTGTCCAGGACGTAGTTCCAGCGTTCCTGGACGAGCCTCTTGCCGGTGTCGGTGGCGTTCGCCCAGTCGTACTGGCTGGGTGCCTGGAGCAGCGCGGCGAGGTAGGCGCCCTGCTCGACCGTCAGGTCCTTGGCGTCGACGCGGTAGTACGCCTGCGCGGCGGCCTGGATGCCGTAGGCGCCGCGGCCGTAGTAGCTGGTGTTGATGTACCCGGCGAGGATGTAGTCCTTGGACTTCTCGCGGTCCAGCTTGAGCGAGATGACCAGTTCCTTCAGCTTGCGCGAGACGGTCTGGTCCTGCGTCAGGTAGTAGTTCTTGACGTACTGCTGGGTGATGGTCGAGCCGCCCTGCGCGCCCTTGCCGGAGAAGGTGTTGAGAAGTCCGCGGGCGGTGCCCCTCAGGTCGACGCCGGCGTCCTGGTAGAAGCTCTTGTTCTCGGCGGCGACGAAGGTGTGCTGGACGTCCTTGGGGACCCTGGCCAGGTCGACGATCTCCCGGTTGTAGCCCTTGCGGGCCATGATCGAACCGTCGCTGTACTGGTAGGTGTTGCCCTGGCGCTGGGCGTCGGCGTTCCCCTCGGGGATCGAGATGACCATGTAGAGGACAATGAAGGCGCCCATGCCGAGCAGGCAGACGCCGAGGAAGCCCCCCACCATCTTCTTCCAGGTGAACAGCCGCCGTATCCGGCCCCGTCCGCCCGCAGGCGACGAGCGGTGCCCGGTCGCCGCGCGGCGGCCACCGCGCTGCCGCGCTCTTCTCTCTTCCGCTCGTCCCATGGTCCGATCCGCTCCGCTTCGGTCATGTGTGCTCACGCGTCACACAGGTTCGGCGCTCAGGTCAGCTCAGCAAGCTAACACCGAGGGGTGCGACAAAGCCCTGCCGATCCCCCCTTGTACGGACGTGAGAATCAGCACCCCTTTCCCTGGAACCGACGTACGAGGGGCGCGCAGGGTTGCCGTCATGCGTTAAAGTGATATCACTTAGCTGACACCAGGCTAGGCAGTCACCGACGTGCGCCCTGCCGCCGGCACGCCGCACGAGAACGGGGGAACCCCATGTCCACACCCGAGATCCCGCAGGCCACCGCGGACGTACCCGAGATGCCGGCCCCGCGGGTGCGGGAGACGCAGGCGCAGAGCATCGGCGGCGGACTCGCCCTGCTGCTCGGACTGGTCGGACTGCTGGTCGGCGCCGGCCTGATCGCGGCCACCGCGGCGGTCGACGCCACCGGCGCCAAGGCCGCGCTGATCGTGCTGGGCATCCTGATCGCGCTGGCCGCCTTCCTCGCCATGTGCGGGCTGAACATGGTGGCTCCGGGCGAGGCCCGGGTGGTCCAGCTCTTCGGCCGGTACCGGGGCACGATCCGCCAGGACGGCCTGCGCTGGGTCAACCCCTTCACCCAGCGCACCAAGATCTCGACCCGGGTGCGCAACCACGAGACGGCCGTCCTCAAGGTGAACGACGCCTACGGCAACCCGATCGAGCTGGCCGCCGTGGTGGTCTGGCGGGTCGAGGACACGGCGCAGGCCACCTTCGAGGTCGACGACTACATCGAGTTCGTCTCCACCCAGACCGAGGCGGCCGTGCGGCACATCGCCATCGAGTACCCCTACGACGCGCACGAGGAGGACGGCCTCTCGCTGCGCGGCAACGCCGAGGAGATCACCGAGAAGCTCGCGGTCGAGCTGCACGCGCGCGTGGAGGCGGCCGGGGTGCAGATCATCGAGTCCCGCTTCACGCACCTCGCCTACGCCCCGGAGATCGCCTCGGCGATGCTCCAGCGCCAGCAGGCCGGCGCGGTGGTGGCGGCGCGGCGGCAGATCGTCGACGGGGCGGTCGGCATGGTCGAGGCGGCGCTCACCCGGATCGCCGAGGAGGGCATCGTGGAGCTGGACTCCGAGCGCAAGGCGGCGATGGTCTCCAACCTGCTGGTCGTGCTGTGCGGTGACCGCTCCGCCCAGCCCGTCCTGAACACCGGGACGCTCTACCAGTGACGGCCCCCTCCGAGGAACCGGCCCCGCGGCGCCGGCCGCAGCAGCGCAAGCAGGTGCTGCTGCGGCTGGACCCGCAGGTGTACGAGGCACTGGCCCGCTGGGCGGGCGACGAACTGCGCTCGGCCAACGCACAGATCGAGTTCCTGCTGCGCCGGGCCCTGTCGGAGGCGGGCCGCCTGCCCGGCGACACCGGTCCGCTGCCCCGCCGCGGCCGTCCGCCGGGGAACACGGGACCACCTCCGGCACGGTGAGGAAGAAGGGCGGGCTCCTGTCGGGGGCCCGCCCTTCTTCCCTGTGACAGGGCTGTGACAACCACCCCTGACCTGCGGCCCCGCCCGGCGGACCTCCCTCTCCGGCATGGCGTGCACCGCTCTGCACGATCTGCCTATACACCCAGCGTATACACCGTGTGTAGAGTGAGGCGCATGTCCATCGGTCACACCCTCCTCGGGCTCCTGGAGTCCGGTCCGCGCCACGGTTACGACCTCAAACGCGCCTTCGACGAGAAGTTCGGTCACGACCGGCCGCTCCACTACGGCCAGGTCTACTCGACCATGTCCCGCCTGCTGAAGAACGGCCTCGTCGTGGTCGACGGCGTCGAGACCGGCGGCGGTCCCGAACGCAAGCGGTACGCGATCACCGACGCCGGCATCACCGACGTACAGCGCTGGCTCGCCACGCCGGAGAAGCCCGAGCCGTACCTCCAGTCGACCCTGTACACCAAGGTCGTCCTCGCGCTGCTGACCCACCGCGACGCCGCCGACGTCCTCGACGCCCAGCGCTCCGAGCACCTGCGCAGCATGCGCATGCTCACCGACCGCAAGCGCAAGGGCGACCTCGCCGACCAGCTCATCTGCGACCACGCCCTGTTCCATCTCGAAGCCGACCTGCGCTGGCTGGAACTGACCGCCGCGCGCCTCGACAAACTCCGCGAAACGGTGGCCCCATGACCGCGCCAGAAGGTTCCCTGCTCTCCGCCGAGGGCCTGTGCAAGGCGTACGGCTCCACGATGGCCCTCGACGGCGCCTCGTTCTCCATCCACCCCGGCGAGGTCGTCGCCGTCATGGGCCCCTCCGGCTCGGGCAAGTCGACGCTGCTGCACTGCCTCGCCGGCATCGTGCCGCCCGACTCCGGCACCATCCTCTACCAGGGCCGGGAACTGTCCGCCATGAACGACGCCCAGCGCAGCGCCCTGCGCCGCAGCGAGTTCGGCTTCGTCTTCCAGTTCGGCCAGCTCGTGCCCGAGCTGACCTGCGTCGAGAACGTCGCCCTGCCGCTGCGCCTGAACGGCGCCCGGCGCAAAGAGGCCGAGCGCACCGCGCTCACCTGGATGGAACGGCTGGAGGTCGACGACCTGGCCAAGAAGCGGCCGGGAGAGGTCTCCGGCGGCCAGGGACAGCGCGTCGCGGTGGCGCGGTCGCTGGTGACCGGGCCGCGCGTCGTCTTCGCCGACGAGCCGACCGGCGCCCTGGACTCCCTCAACGGCGAGCGCGTCATGGAACTGCTCACGGACGCCGCCCGCACCACCAACGCCGCCGTCGTCCTCGTCACCCACGAGGCGCGCGTCGCCGCCTACTCCGACCGCGAGATCGTCGTCCGCGACGGCAAGTCCCGGGACATGGAGCGCGCCGTATGAGCGTGAGCCGATGGGCCCGCGACCTGACCATGGGCGTCCGCTTCGCCGTCACCGGGGGACGCGAGGGATGGACCCGCGCCACGCTGACGGCGGTCGGCGTCGGGCTCGGCGTGGCGCTGCTGCTGCTGACGACGGCGCTGCCGAACGCGCTCTCCGTTCGACACGCCCGGGAGGCCGCCCGCGTCGACCTCACCTTCAGCCTCGACGCGCTGGAGAAGGCCGACGACACGCTGCTCGTCGCCCGCCTGGACAGCGACTTCCGCGACCGGTCGATCCGGGGCCGCGCCCTGGAGCCGGAGGGCCCGCGGGCCCCGCTCCCGCCGGGCGTGAACACGTTCCCCGCGCCGGGCGAGATGGTGGTCTCCCCCGCGCTGAAGCGGCTCCTGGAGTCGGACTCCGGCAAGCTGCTGCGCGAACGGCTGCCCGACCGGATCACCGGCACCATCGGGGAGGCCGGGCTGATCGGCTCCTCCGAACTCGCCTACTACCAGGGCATCGACGGACTCGCCCAGCGGCTCGACGACGGGAACGGCTACATCGGCCGTATCGACCGCTTCGGCGACCCCCAGCCGGGCGAGGAACCGTCCGACCCGGTGCTGCTCCTGCTGATCCTGGTCGTCTTCGTGGTGCTGCTGATGCCGGTCGCCGTGTTCATCGCCGCGGCCGTCCGCTTCGGCGGCGAGCGGCGCGACCGGCGGCTCGCGGCGCTGCGGCTGGTGGGGGCCGACGGCGGGATGGCGCGGCGCATCGCGGCCGGCGAGGCCCTGGCGGGGGCGGTCCTCGGTCTGGTCTTCGGCGCCGGCTTCTTCCTGATCGGACGGCAGCTCGCCGGGAACACCGTCGTGTTCGAGGTGAGCGTCTTCCCCAGCTACCTCAACCCGTCGCCCGTGCTGGCGCTGCTGGTCGCGGTGGCGGTGCCGGCCGCGGCGGTGCTGGTGACCCTGTTCGCGCTGCGCGGGGTCGTCATCGAACCGCTCGGCGTGGTGCGCACCAGCCGTCCGACCCGGCGCCGGCTGTGGTGGCGGCTCCTGCTGCCGGTCGGCGGACTGGCCCTGCTCGTCCCGATGACCGGGATGGGCCGGGACAACGGCGACTTCAACCAGTACCTGGTGACCATCGGCGTCATGTCCCTGCTCATCGGGGTGACCGCGCTGCTGCCCTGGGTGGTCGAGGCGGTCGTCGCCCGGCTCGGCACCGGCGGCGTCTCCTGGCAGTTGGCGGTGCGCCGGCTCCAGCTCAGCAGCGGCACGGCGGCCCGCATGGTCAACGGCATCGCGGTGGCCGTCGCCGGGGCGATCGCGCTCCAGATGCTCTTCTCGGGCGTCGAGGGCGACTACACCAACTCCACCGGGAACGAGGTGACGCTGGCCCAGATGGAGGTGAGGCTCCCGAGCCATGTACCGGTCGACCCGGCCGCCGAACGGCTCGGCGGCACCGAGGGCGTGACGGAGGCGTACGCCCTCGCCAAGGGCTGGATGGTCGACAGCGCCCACGACGCGGAGTCCGGCACCACCCTGACCGTCGGCGACTGCCCCTCCCTCCGCATGGTCGCCACGCTCCCCTCCTGCGAGGACGGCGACACCTTCTACGTCCGCGGCGCGGAGTACGACGGGGACGTCGACGTGGAGAAGATGGCGGTGCCGGGGAACACGATGTACCTCGACCCGTCGTACGAGGGCAACGAGGAGGGCCTGCAGATCCCCTGGACGATGCCGAAGGGCATGAAGGCGGCCGAACCCCGGCGCGGTCTGCTCGTCGGCATCGACCGGGGCGGCTTCCTGGTCACGAAGAAGGCGATGCCGGCCGCCGTCGCCCCGGCCCTGGACGGGAGCGTCTACCTGCGGCTGGACGAGTCGGTGCCGGACGTGCAGGACCTGGTGCGCAACACCGCGGCGGCCATCGACCCGCTGACGTACCCGATGACCTGGTCGGCCACCGAGCGCAGCGACCGCTTCACCGCCGTCCGCACCGGCCTCTTCGTGGGCGCCGCCTGTGTGCTGACGCTGATCGGGGCGAGCCTGCTGGTCTCGCAACTGGAGCAGTTGCGGGAGCGGCGCAAGCTGCTGTCGTCCCTGGTCGCCTTCGGCACCCGGCGCCGCACGCTGAGCCTGTCGGTGCTGTGGCAGACGGCGATCCCCGTCGCGCTGGGCCTGGTGCTGGCGACGGCGGTGGGCCTGGCCCTCGGCGTGGCGCTGCTGAAGATGACCGACACGCCGGTCCGTGTCGACCTGGGCAGCATCCTGGCCATGACCGGCATCGGCGGCGCGGTCGTCCTCGGGGTGACCCTGCTCAGCCTGCCGCCGCTGCTGCGGCTGATGCGTCCGGAGGGACTGCGGACGGAGTAGCGGCATACCCGCCGGCCGGGTGGCGTCCGGCGGGTCCGGGCCGGCGTGCGCGGCGCGCGCCGGCCCGGACGCGTGTCCGGCCCCTCCGATGGGGAGCTACTCCGTGACGATCCGGACCGGGAGGTCGCGCATCGCTTCCCTGAGGGCCGCCGCCAGTTCCTCGTACTCGGCGGAGCGCGCCGCGCCCGTGCGCATGGCGAGGGCGATCCGGCGGGTGGGGGCCGGTGAGGTGAAGGAGCCGGTGAGCAGCCGGCTGGAACGGGAGGTCTCCACCCGGACCGCGGTACGCGGCAGCAGCGTCACCCCGAGGCCGCCCGCGACGAGTTGGACCAGCGTCGACAGTCCGGCCGCGGTGGTGGTCGCCCGCGTGTCCGCCCGGCCGGCCTCCCGGCAGATCTCCAGGGCCTGGTCGCGCAGGCAGTGCCCCTCGTCCAGGAGCAGCAGCTTCAGCTCGCGCAGCGCCTCGCGCGGGATGCCCTCCCGGCCGCCGAGCCAGTGGCCGAGCGGGGTGACGAGCACGAAGTCCTCGTCGAAGAGGGGGAGTTCGGTGACCCCGGCGACGCCGAGCGGCACCGCGAGCAGCAGCAGGTCCAGCCGGCCCGAGGTCAGTCCTTCCAGCAGGCTCGCGGTCTGCTCCTCATGGACCTGGAGGTCGAGGTCCGGGTAGCGGTCGTGCACGAGCCGCAGCACGGCCGGCAGCAGGTAGGGTGCCACGGTCGGGATCGCGCCGAGCCGCAGCGCCCCGGTGAAGGGCGCCCGCACCGCCTCGGCCTCCTCCAGCAGCGCCCGTACCTCCGCGAGGACCGCCTTGGCCCGCACCGCGAGCCGCTCCCCCTCGGGCGAGAGCAGCACCTTGCGGGTGGTCCGCTCCAGCAGCGTGACACCGAGTGTCTCCTCCAGGGCGGACACGGCGCCCGAGAGCGCCGGCTGGCTCATGCCGATCGCGGCGGCGGCGTCGCGGAAGTGCAGGTGCTCGGCGACCGCCGCGAAAGCCCGCAACTGGGCAAGGCTGGGCTGCCTCTTCCGGCTCGTCACTGATAGCCACCTCCGATCAACACGACCGAGTGTAGCTATTTCACTAATCAATGCACTCTGTGCCAACATCAGGAACGTCCAACCCATGGGAAACACTCGCATTTGGGGTGTTTCTTCGCTGCAAGGAGAGCGCGTGCTCACTGTCGGTGACAAGTTCCCCGAGTTCGAACTGACCGCCTGCGTCTCGCTGGAGAAGGGCAAGGAGTTCGAGACGATCGACCACAAGACCTACGAGGGCAAGTGGAAGGTCGTCTTCGCCTGGCCCAAGGACTTCACCTTCGTGTGCCCCACCGAGATCGCCGCCTTCGGCAAGCTGAACGACGAGTTCGCCGACCGTGACGCCCAGGTCCTCGGCTTCTCCGGCGACTCCGAGTTCGTCCACCACGCCTGGCGCAAGGACCACGACGACCTGCGCGACCTGCCGTTCCCGATGATGGCGGACTCCAAGCACGAGCTGATGCGCGACCTCGGCATCGAGGGCGAGGACGGCTTCGCCAAGCGCGCCGTCTTCATCGTCGACCAGAACAACGAGATCCAGTTCACCATGGTGACCGCCGGCTCCGTGGGCCGTAACCCCAAGGAGGTCCTGCGGGTCCTGGACGCCCTGCAGACCGACGAGCTGTGCCCGTGCAACTGGAGCAAGGGCGACGAGACCCTCGACCCGGTCGCGCTGCTGGCCGGGGAGTGACCTGACATGTCGCTCGACTCCCTCAAGTCCGCCATACCGGACTACGCCAAGGACCTGAAGCTCAACCTGGGCTCGGTCATCGGCAACTCCCCCCTCCCCGAGCAGCAGCTCTGGGGCGCCGTGCTGGCGACCGCGATCGCCTCGCGCTCCCCGATCGTGCTGCGCGAGCTGGAGCCGGAGGCGAAGGCGAACCTCTCGCCGGAGGCGTACACGGCCGCCAAGGCCGCCGCCGCCGTCATGGCGATGAACAACGTCTTCTACCGCACCCGGCACCTGCTGTCGGACCACGAGTACGGCACCCTGCGCGCCGGTCTGCGGATGAACGTCATCGGCAACCCCGGCGTCGACAAGGTCGACTTCGAGCTGTGGTCCTTCGCGGTCTCCGCCATCAACGGCTGCGGCATGTGCCTCGACTCGCACGAGCAGGTGCTCCGCAAGGCCGGCGTCGACCGGGAGACGATCCAGGAGGCGTTCAAGATCGCCGCCGTGGTCGAGGCCGTCGGTGCCACGCTGGACGCCGAGGCGGTCCTCGCCCAGTAGCGCCCACGCCACGCCGTACGAAGAGCCCCGTCCGCCCTCCAGGGCGGGCGGGGCTCCGGCGTGTCCGGGAGTTCGGCGTGTCCGGGAGTCCGGGGGTCGCGGTGTCTTCGGGCTACGGCGTGTCCGGGGCGCAGTGTGCGCGGCTACGGCGTGTCCGGGCCCCGGCGTGTCCTCCCGGGGGCAGTGTGCCCGGGGCTACGGCGTGTCCCGGGGGCCGTGGTGGCTCACCGTTGCGGGGCCGGTTCCTCACCGTCGTGCGGGCCGGGCGCCGGGGCGGTGTCCTGGGCCGGCGCCTCGCGTGGCCGCGGCGTCTGACGCAGTGCCGCCTCGCGGGAGTACGCGCCGAGATAGCCGACGACGGTGTTGGCCACCGCCACCAGCGGTACAGCGACCACGGCGCCGCCGATGCCGGCCACCATGCCGCCGACGGCGACGGAGAGCACCACGGCGAGCGGGTGCACCCGCACCGCCCGGCCGAGGATGAACGGCTGGAGAATGTGGCCCTCGATCTGCTGCACCGCCAGCACCACGACGAGCGTCATGACGGCCGTGAACACGCCCTGGGTGACCAGTGCCACCACCACGGCGAGCGCCCCCGACATCACGGCGCCGACGAGCGGGATGAAGGCGAACAGGAAGATGAACACGGCGAGCGGGACGGCCATCGGCACGTCCAGGAAGTAGATGCCGAGCCCGATGAAGATGGCGTCGATCAGCGCCACGATCACCGTGCCCCGCACGTACGCGGTCAGCGTCCGCCAGGCGCGCGGGCCGGCGCCGGCCACGCCGGGGCGGGCAGCCGCCGGCACCAGCTTCAGCGCCCAGTGCCAGATCCGCCGGCCGTCGTAGAGGAGGAAGAGCACGGAGAAGGCGGCCAGCAGGATGCCGGTCAGCGCCTCCACGACGACGGTGACGCCCTCCAGTCCGGCCGAGGTGATCTGGTCGGTGTTGGCGCCGACCGCCTCGCGCAGGCTCTTGGCGATCTCGTTGATCTGCTTGTCGGTGACGTGGAAGGGGCTGTCCAGCAGCCACTTGCGCAGTTCGTCGATGCCGTCCTGGACCTGGTGGGAGAGGCTGCTGATGTTCTCCATCACCTGCCAGGTGACGAACCAGCCCATCAGGCCCATGACGACGAAGCCGAGGATCGCGGTGAGCGCCGTCGCCGGTCCGCGCGGCACGCCGTGACGGCGCAGCCAGGCCACGGTCGGCTGGAGCAGCGCCGTGATCAACAGGGCGGCGACGAAGGCCAGGACGACGAGTTGGACGGCGCTGATGACCCGCATCAGCACCCAGACGGTGCCGGCGAGGACGAGCAGCCGCCACCCGGCCTCGGCGGCGACGCGCATCCCCCACGGGACGGCCTGCGCGGGATCGGGCCGGTGCTGCGGCACCGGGACCGGCGGGTGGTCGAGAGGGTCGGACTCGGCCGCGTGCCCGCCGGACGCGGGTGCCCCGGGGGCGGGGTCCGGGCCGGCGAGCGGCACGGCACCGACGGGAACGGGGACGTCCGTCTCCGCTTCCACCTCGGCGCGGCGCTCGTCCAGTTGCCTGCTCATCCGCGTCAGTTCGGCACCCAGCAGGCCGAGCCACCCTGGCACTCGTGACATGATCCGTCCTCTTCCCCCGTGTGTCCCACCACTCCCCCGGAGCCGTCGGTTCCGACCGTACAGGGCGAAGCCCCCCACCATAGGACGGCGGGGGGCTTCGGGGGGTTGAGCGAGGACCGGGTCCGGCGGCTCAGTACCAGTGGTTGGCCTGCCAGAAGGCCCAGGCGTCACACGGGCTGCCGTAGCGGCTGTCCATGTAGTTGAGGCCCCACTTGATCTGGGTGGCCGGGTTGGTCTGCCAGTCGGCGCCCACCGACGACATCTTGGAGCCGGGCAGGGCCTGGAAGAGACCGTAGGCACCGGAGGACGGGTTGACCGCCTTGTAGTTCCAGCTCGACTCGTGGTTCACGATGTTGCTGAAGCACTGCCACTGGCCGGCCGGCACCATCTGGCGGGCCATGGCCTGGATCTGGCTGACGGTGTAGCTGCTCTGGACGGCGAAGCTGGTGGCCTCCTGGCGCGCGGCGTCGCGGCTGGCCGCGGCCTTCTCCTCCTCGCGCTTCTTGGCCTCCTCGGCCGCCTTCTTCGCCTTCTCCTGCTTGGCGACGGCGGTCTGGGCGGCTGCCTTGCGGGCGGCCTCCTCGGCGTCCTTCTTGGCGCTGGCGTCCGCGGCGATGGCCTGGGCGTCGGCCTGCTGCGTCAGGGAAGCGGTCTGCACCTGGGCCTGCTGGCCGACGGGGATGTCCGCGAGCAACGTCGTGCCACTGGCCGTCGCTTCGGCGTCGTTGTTCTGCGCCGTGCTGCCCGAGGCAACACCGACGACGCTTCCGACAGCGGTGACCGCGGTGGCCGAGGCCACTGCGAATCCCCGGACCGAGATCCGGCTCACACGGTTTCCTTCCAGCATCGCCCGCTTGGTGACCCTCGCGGACGCGATCGTGCCCCTGGCGCTGGCCTCCCCAACTGCGGGCCACGGGAGGCGCGGGCCCGGTGGACGACTCCCCGGCGGGGAGCGCCGCATGGTGCTCGGGCGGCATACGACGGTGCTATGGAGTTGGCGCGGTGCTGCGGTGGTGCCTGTCCCCCCGCTGCCGTGACAGCGCGGGGTGCCCCTGAGGGCGGTGTGTCGTATGCGGGGCCTGACAGGAGTGAGACTCTGCCGCAACCCGGCGGCGCAAGGCAATTCTCCGTTGCGTGTGAAAGCTCACATCCCGTTCGGCTCAGGGGAATCCGGGAATCTCCCGCGCGTGAAGGCGCCGCCCGGCTAGGCTCTTGGCCTTTTCCGGACGGCGCCGACGGACGAGGGACAGGCGGGGGACGGGCGGTGACGGACGGCCCGGGGGCCGCCCGTCGGGTCCGCTCAGATGTGACCGTCCTCCAGCATCTCCGTGACCAGCGCGGCGATCTGGGACCGCTCCGAGCGGGTCAGGGTGACGTGCGCGAAGAGCGGATGCCCCTTCAGCTTCTCGACGACCGCGACGACTCCGTCGTACCGCCCCACGCGCAGGTTGTCCCGCTGGGCGACGTCGTGGGTCAGGACGACGCGGGAGTTGGCGCCGATCCGGGACAGGACGGTCAGCAGGACGTTCCGTTCGAGGGACTGGGCCTCGTCGACGATGACGAACGCGTCGTGCAGCGACCGGCCCCGGATGTGGGTGAGCGGCAGCACCTCCAGCATGCCGCGGGCGGTGACCTCCTCGATGACCTCCCGGCTGGTGACCGCCGACAGGGTGTCGAAGACGGCCTGCGCCCAGGGGCTCATCTTCTCCGCCTCGGAGCCGGGCAGGTAGCCCAGCTCCTGCCCGCCGACCGCGTACAGCGGGCGGAAGACCATCACCTTCTGGTGCTGACGCCGCTCCAGCACCGCCTCCAGGCCCGCGCAGAGGGCCAGCGCCGACTTGCCGGTGCCGGCCCGGCCGCCCATGGAGACGATGCCGACGTCCGGGTCGAGGAGCAGGTCGAGCGCGATCCGCTGCTCGGCGCTGCGGCCCTTGATGCCGAACGCCTCCCGGTCGCCGCGCACGAGGCGGACCTCGCCCCCGGCGGTGACGCGGCCGAGGGCCTTGCCCCGCTCCGACTGGATGGTCAGGCCGGTGTGCACGGGCAGGTCGGCGGCCTCGGGGACGTACACGTGGCCTTCCTCGAAGAGGATGTCCACCTGTTCGCCCGGGAGGGTCAGCTCGGACATGCCGGTCCAGCCGGAGGCGTCCGTGATGGCCAGTTCGGCGCGGTACTCCTCGGCGAGCAGGCCGACGGAGGACGCCTTGATCCTCAGCGGGAGGTCCTTGGACACGACGGTGACGTCGAACCCCTCGGCCTGCAGGTTCCTGGCGACCGCGAGGATGCGGGAGTCGTTGTCCCCCAGGCGGTAACCGGTGGGCAGCACGCTGGGGTCCGAGTGGTTCAGCTCGACACGCACGGTGCCGCCGAGATCCCCGATGGGGATGGGGGCGTCGAGGCGACCGTGCCGGACCCGGAGTTCGTCGAGCAGGCGCAGGGCCTGGCGGGCGAAGTAGCCGAGTTCGGGATGGTGCCGCTTGGCCTCCAGCTCGGTGACCACGACGATCGGGAGCACGACCTCGTGCTCGTCGAAGCGGTGCACGGCGTTCGGGTCGGCCAGCAGGACGCTGGTGTCGAGTACATAGGTGCGCCGATCGGGCTTGTGGCGCTTTGTGCTGGTCACCACGGAAGGACGTACCCCCTCGGATGAGGTCGGGGAGCGACGGAGCGGATGCTGGGCCGGGAGGGCTGGAACGAGCCGGCCGGTCTACGGCCGCCCTGCGCGGGCGCGGGCCGTGGACCGGCCCTCCGCGGCTTCTTCCGTGCCGTGACCGCACGATCGGGCTGGTGCAAAGGGCCTCCCGGGCGGACGGCTCCGCGCCGCCCGCTGAGATCCGACACCCGTGGGTCGGGTGTCGACCTGCTTGGCTTATGCCCGAGAACGACCTCCGCCATGCCAGACGCCGGGACGGCGCACCGGTGAACTCCTCGTGACGCGCGGGGTCACGGGGTGGGGTGGGGGTGGGTGCGGGGGCCGGGCGCGGTGGGCGCGGGGTCTGCGGGGCCGGCGGGTCGGTGGGCGCGGGG
>NZ_JAGPNL010000005.1 GCF_018069565.1 Streptomyces tagetis
GGCCGGGGCCGGACGCGGGGCGCGGGGCGCGGGCACGGAGCGCGGGGCGCCGGGGCGTGGGGCGCGGGGCGCCGGGGCGTGGGGCGCGGGGCGCCGGGGCGTGGGGCGCGGGGCGCCGGGGCGTGGGGGCAGAAAAAACGGGCCGGTCCGTGGGGGGGATACGGACCGGCCCGAGGGGGGGCTTCCACCATAACCCTTCGTAAGTGATGCCGCGCGCACCGGCACACCACAACTACGCTCCGGAGTCGTCTGGCGACGTGCTGGTGATCGCGGAATCTTCCATTCCACCGGAGACCACGGCCGGAACATGCCGGTTTCCGGCGAAATCACCGGGGCTCAGAGGAGCAACAGGGGCGTTCTGGAGGAATCGGCGCGCGCCGTGCGCCACGCAAGTGATTGCCCCCGCATCCCTCGACCGGGTGACCTCCGCGAGGAACGCGAAGTTGACCCGGCACCGCGCAGCCCCCTCCACCGCGCGGTGCCGTTCCGCGCAGCTTTGCTGACGCGAATTACCTGATCCGAACCTACGTGACCAGCCGGTCCGGTTTCGACCCCGCGGACGCCTGTGCGGGTAACGATGTGGAAACCTTGTGAGGATCGGGGGGCGATTCCGCACGCTCCCTCCGGGCACGCGAATGTTTGCGAAGGTGTGCCGCTTAAGCCCGATTGGCGCGCGGTGTCCGGAGGTGTGGTGCCGGATGTGTGGTGCCGGGGGTGCGGTGCCGGGGGTGCGGTGCCGGGGGTGCGGTGTCCGGGGTGCACTGTCCGGGGGCGCGGGTACGGATGGCGGCGACGGGCGGGACGAGGGGAGGGCCGGTATGGCGCGGCGACGGTGGCGGGACGGGCACGGCGTTCTGGTGGTGGGCGCGGGGGCGTGCGGGGGCGGTGCCGGTACTGGGCCCGGGGCCGCCGGGGACGCGGGGAGCGCTGCCGGGGAGGTGCGGGTGCCGCTGGAGGTGGCCGCGTCCTACCGGGCCCGTACGAGGGGGCTGTTGGGCCGGGACGCCGTCGAGGGGGCGATGCTGCTGACGCCCGCCGGCGGGGTGCACACGTTCCGGATGCGGATGCCGATCGACGTGGCGTACCTCGACCGCCGGTTCACCGTCCTCGCGGTGCGCACCATGGCGCCGGGCAGGCTGGGCCGGCCTCGGCTGCGCTCCCGGCACGTACTGGAGGCGGCGGCCGGAGCCATGGCCGGGTGGGGGGTGCGGGCCGGGGTGCGGGTGTCGGTTGAGACGTAGGCGTAGGCGTAGGCGGAGGCGGAGGCGGAGGCGGAGAGGTGGACGTGGAAGGGGGCGGCGGAGGAGTGGGGGTGGCGCGGGCCGTCCTGGCCGGCGGGCCGCTCCTCCGGCCGCTCAGCCGTCCGCGCGGGGGAAGGAGACCTCGACCCTGCGGTTCTTCTTGCGGCCGGCCTCCGTGGAGTTGTCGGCGATCGGGTAGTCCTCGCCGTATCCGCGGACCTCGTAGGTGACGCCGGAGTCGTTCAGGGACTGGGCGAGGAGTTCCTGTACGGCGTTGGCGCGCTTCTTGGACAGCACCTCGCCGTGGGCGGAGGAGCCGAGGTTGTCGGTGAAGCCGAAGACCCGGATCTTGGTGGCGTTCTGCGCCTTGATCTCCTCCGCGATGCCGGTGATGCGGGACTGGGCCTCGGCGCCGAGCTTGGCGCTGTCCTTGCCGAAGAGCACCTCGGCCTGGAGGGCGAACGTCACGTTCGTGTTGGTGTCCTCGCGGCGTTCGTCGCCGCTCTGCTCCTCCACGACCGACTTGATGTCCAGGACCTTGGCCTGGGCGAGGGTGGCCCCCTCCGGAAGCTTCAGGTCCGGGTCGGCCGCGTCCACCTCCACCGGTGCGGCGGCGGACACCTCGGTGCCGGGGGGCCCGACGGGGTCGTCCTCGGCGCGGGCCGCCGTGGCGGCGTGCAGGTTCGCCGCGAGCAGCACGGAGGCGGCGGTGAGGACCAGCGCGAAACGCGGTACGGCGGTCATGGGGGGCCTCACCCGGAGATCGTGATGGTCGCGCTGGCGAAGGTCGGAAGCTGGAAGGTGACCTCGCTCGTGTCGGCGGGCGGGGCCGGGAACTGCATGAAGACGGCCAGGGTGTCGCCCGCCTTGATCGACGAGAAGCCCGTGGTCGTCAGGGGGCGGCCGTCGGTGTCCCGCAGCACGTAGTACCGCTTCTTCCCCTTCGGGTCGACGAGTGTCGCTCCGCCGAGCGACCTGCCGTTCTTGATGATCTCGGTCTCGTTGCCGCTCAGCGCGGAGGGGATGGGGACGTTCTTGTCGGCGTCGTTCTTCAGTTCACCGTTCACCGTCACGAAGCCCCCGGAATCGCGCTCCGCCGAAGTGACGCGCATGAGCAGCCCGTTGGAGCCCTTCAACTCGGCGAGTGGCGCCTCCGACTTGCCGTCCTGCGTACTGGGCCCGGGGCCGCTCTCCCCGGAGGCGGAAGCCGACGCCTTCGGCTTCTCGTCGTCACTGCCGCAGCCGGCCGCGCCCAGGGCCAGACCGGCCGCGACGGCCAGGGCGAGCGCCCGCCTGTGGGCCACCGATGTCAACCGCATGCTCATGCGTTGGCTTCCTTCATCGCTCGTCGTTCGTCCGTCATTCGGCCAGGTGCACGTCGAAGAGATCCTCGGGACCGGGCAGATCGGTCAGGTCTTCCGGGTCGAGCGTCCACCGGTCACCGTCGCAGGTGAGTTGCGGCAGTACGTCGTCCTCCGCGTCCTCGGCGGGGAGTTCGAAGTCGCAGCGGGACTCGATCACGGCGGTGGCGGACTCCCGGGACCTCATGTCCTCGGTCCCCGGCACGATCGATTCCCCGACCGTGCGGTCGGTCTCGACCTCGACGGTGAATCCCAGGAGGCCCTTCGGGGTGCAGGTGAGCACATGTGCGTCGTTCCGGGCGGCCAGTTCCTCGGCTTTCCGGCACGAAGGTTCCGACACGTCGACGTCACCCTTGAAGACGGCTCGCCAGTTGGACGGGTCGAGGATGTCCTCGAGCCACCGTCCGGCCAGTTGGTCACGCCGGTCCTGGGCCGCCGCGAGGGCCGCCGCGTCGGCGGCGGTCTGGGCGCCGTTCCGGTTCGCCGCGGCCTGGCCGACCGCGAGGTAGGCGAACGCGAGGAAGAGCAGGCCACCCACCACCGTGATGTAGATGGGAAACGCCTGCCCCGCGTCACCGAGCCGACGAACCCGCGTCAGCCGCCCGTGACTTCGCCGATCTTCGCCGTGATCGCATCGAAGATCGACTGCCCGATGTCCGTCCCCGTGATGGCCAGGACGATGGCGACGACCACGGCGATGATGCCCAGGTATTCCACCGCCGTCTGGCCCCGGTCGTCGCGGGCCGTGCGGGGGTGCAGGTGGGCGGCGATGGTGCGGAGCCAGTTGGTCATGGGGTTCCCCTCCCGGGTGGCCGGTGCCGCTGTCGGTGGCTGGACGGTACGGCGGGACGTGCCGGTCGGCGGAGGGCCCGTGGGCCCAAATCCGGGCCCAAAACCCGGGCTCGTGCGTGTCGTTCCTCGTCCCGTCGGTCATCGCGGGTCACCGTCCGGTGCCGTGCCGAGCCACTTGGCGGTTGCCTCGGACCGGCTGGTGCTGTGGAGCTTGGCGAAGATGCGGTTGATGTGGTTCTTGACCGTCTTCTCACTGATGAAACAGGCGGCGGCGATCTGCTGGTTGGTCATGCCGGATGCGATGAGGTCCATGATCTCCACCTCCCTGGTGCTCAGTCGGTAGCCGGACCGGTCGGGAGCGGTCGACGTCGACTGTCTCATGAAGAGTTGCAAGTGCGAAAGCGATTTGAGGGAATTTCCTCTATCGCGCTGCGGGGACAGGGCTGTTGGAGATATAGAGGCGTGTGCACTCGCACTGTCCCGGCCCAGGGTGTCCGGCAGGGGCGTGTCCGGGGGCGGGCTCTGCCGCACGTGGGTGAGCAGCGCTTCCGCCGCCGTCGGGGTGAAGTGGGCGCGGCCGTGCCGGATGTCCCGTACCGCCGTCACCAGGGCGTCGGCCGTGAACTCGCCGTGGACCAGGTAGCCCCCCGCCCCGCGTCTGAGCGCCTCCCGGACGATCGCCGACTCCCCGCTGTACGTCAGCATCATCACCGGGGCGATGCCCACCAGGTACGGGAGGGCCGAGATGCCGTCGACGACGGGCATGCGGACGTCCAGGAGGACGACGTCGGGACGGTGGCGGTGGGTCGCCTCGCACGCCTCACGGCCGTCGGCGGCCTCGGCGACGACCGTGATGTCCGTCCGCCCGGAGAGCAGGGCGGTCAGTCCGGCGCGGACCACGGGGTTGTCGTCGGCCACGACGACCCGCAGCGCGGCCGGCCCGGCGGCCTCCGGGAAGGGGAAGGGATGGGGCGGGGTCCGGGTGTCGTGCGTGGTGTCGTCCCGCATCGGCGGGCCTCCTCTCGTCAGATGGTCGTGGTGCTGAGGGCGGTTCCGGTCAGGGGGAGGTCCACGCGGACCTCCGTGCCGGTGGCGTGGCCGCCGCGGCCGACGCGGATGCGGGCGCCGAGGGCCGCGGCGCGCTCGACCATGCCGACCAGGCCGAAGTGACCGGTCTGGCGCAGGCGCGGGAGCGTCGTACCGGGCGGCAGTCCGCGTCCGTCGTCGTGCACGCTGACACGCAGGTGGTCGCCGTGCACGCCGGTACGCACCGTCACGCGGGTCGGCGCCGCGTGGCGGTGGGCGTTCTCCAGGGCCTCCGACACGATGGTCAGGAGCTGGCGTGCCACCGCCGGGGGTACCTCCGGTACGGGCCGGTCGCCCGTGGTCGCGCAGTCGGTGGGCAGGCCGGTGCGCGCCGCGAAGGCGGCGGCCCGCGCGGCGAGTTCGGCCGCCAGGTCGATGCCGTGGTCCGGGTCGGCCACGCGGCGCAGGTCGGTGAGGAGTTCGCGGGACTCCGCCGCCGCCCGGCGGGCCGAGCGCGCGATCAGTTCCGCCTGTCGCCTGGCGAGCGCCGGGTCCATGCGGTCGGTGCCCGCGGTGGCCGCGAGGCCGTCGGCGGCGAGGGCCACGCCGTGCAGGGTGGTCGCCACGGAGTCGTGGAGTTCGCGGGCGAGCCGGGCGCGTTCCGCGCTCACCGCCTCGGTGGCGGCCAGGCGGGCCCGCATCGCCGTCAGGGCCTCGGTGGCGGAGCCGAAGCGGAGCAGGAGGCCGCGCAGGCTGGAGCCGGCGGCGCCCGCGATGACGCACAGTCCGGGCAGGAGCAGCGACTCCGCCGGGCCCTGGTGCGGGTCCCGCACCGTCGCGTGGACCAGGAGCAGGATCAGCGACTGGAGGCTCGCGAAGACGGCCGCGCCGCGCCATCCGTAGACGAGGCCGGCCAGCAGGGGCGTGCAGACGCTGACGTAGGCGAGGGGGGTGCCGGGGCCGGCGGAGACGAGGAGCAGCGAGCCGAAGAGGGTGTCCGCGGCGAGGAGGGCGGGGTGGCGCAGGAGGAGGGGGCCGAAGCGTTCCCAGTCGCGGAAGAGGACGTACGAGCCCATGAAGGTGACGACCACGGCGGCGCCGACGAGGCGGGCGCCGAGGCCGGGTTGGGCGTGGAGCAGGGCGACGGGGGCGGCCAGGGCGATCATCGCCATGCGGAAGCCGAAGACCTGGCGGCACAGTGCCTGGAGGGCGTTCACCTGGAGGGTGAGGGCGGGTTCCTCGGCGGTGGCCTCCGGGTGAGGGGCGGAGGTGTGTGCCGGTAAGGGCCCGGTGAGGGTCTCTTCCGACTCCGCCGACACGCCCGGGTCTCCCGAATCGGGCCGTTCTGCCGACACATCCGGAGCACCCGGTGCATCCGGCTGCCGCGACACACCCGACCCGGGCGGCTCGCCGCCTTCTGCCGGCACGTCCGGACCGCCGGGCCGCCGCGACACGCCCGGCTTCCCCGAACGGGACCGCCGTGCCGACACGCTCCTCTTCCCCCACATACCCGACCCGCCCGGCTCCCCGCACTCCCCCGACACCCCGCGGGCCACCGGCAGGAACACGGTCCCCCACCCGGTCACCAGGGCACCCATCCCATCGGCGCCCCCGGCTCCCGTCACCGCACGCCGGGACCGCCTCCGGGCCGTGCTCCGCCGTGCCTCCCGCCGTGCCTCCCGCCGTGCCTCCCGCCGTGCCTCCCGGCGGGCGGCCCTGCGTGCTTGTCGACGCGCGCCCCGCCCCGCCCCCGGCATCTTCACCACAGTCGCCATCACGGCTCCCCCTACTCCCCCGTGAGCGTGCCGAAGTCCGTGCCGGAGCCCAGGATGAGGCCGGCGCCGAGGAGGATCATCGTGGCCGGGACCATGAAGGTGGTGATCATCATCGTGGCCTTGGGCACCGCGCGGGCGGCCTTGCGGCGGGCGTTCTGGGCGTCGGTGCGGCGCATGTCGCGGGCCAGGGCGACGAGGGTGTCGACGATGGGGGCGCCCAGTTCCTCGCCCTGCTGGAGGGCGGTCACGAACATGGCGACCTGCTCGGAGTCGTTGCGGTGGCGCAGTTCCGCGAACGCCTGGCGGCGGCTCATGCCGAGGTCCATCTGGCGCAGGGTGATGCGCAGTTCGTCGGCCCAGGGGCCCTCGTAGTGTGTGGCGACGCGGTCCAGGGCCTGGCGGAAGCCGAGCCCGGCGCCGACCACGACGGCGAGGACGTCGAGGAAGTCGGGCAGTGTGCGTTCGATGACGTCCCGGCGGACGCGGATCGCCGACCAGATGCCGACCTCGGTCCAGAAGGCGCCGAAGGCCAGCAGCAGGAGCGCGACGAGGAACTGTCCGCGCAGCAGGAAGACGAGGAAGCCGAGGCCGCCGAGGAAGCCGTAGACCGCGCGGCGGGCGGCGTAGCGGTTGATGGTGAGGCCGCCGGGGTTGCCCGCGAGGTCGATCCGGCGGCGGTACTTGGCGACCTGGCGGGGGCCCATGAGGCGCAGGACGGCGGGGGCATAGCGCATGCCCATGCGGTCGATCAGCGAGTCGACGGCGCCGGTGCGGGTGGAGCCGACCTCCAGGGCGAGGGCGAGGTCGCCGGGGAGCTTGGCGTCGGCCCGGTACATGCGGATGCCGGCGAAGGCACCCCACACGCCGAGGCCCATCAGCAGGGCGAGCAGAAGTCCCATGCGCGTCTCCTCCCTTCTCTGGCTGTCGTGCCTAGACGTCGATGCGGGACAGGCGGCGGATGAGGACGAAGCCGACGGCGTAGAGGCCGAAGGCGACGATCACCGCCGCCTGGCCGGCCGGTGAACCGGTCATGCGTTCCAGGGCGCCGTCCTTGACACCGTTCATCAGGAACAACGAGCCGACGCCCAGAAGAGGGACGGCGTAGGAGGTCATGTTCACCTGCGAGAGCTGGGTACGGACCTCGCGGCGGGTCTCCTTGCGCTCCTCCAGCGTCTCGGTGAGGTTGCGCAGCGCGCCGACCACCTGGCCGCCCGCCCGGTTGGAGAGGACGAGGGTGGTGACGAGGACGACGAGTTCGCGGGAGGGGAGGCGTTCGGCGAGTTCGCCGAGGGCGTCCTCCATGGAGGCGCCGAGGGCGAGTTGGTCGGCGACCTTGCCGAGTTCCTCGCCGGCGGGGGCCTCCAGTTCCTCGGCGGCCATGCCGATGGCGGTGCGCAGGGCGAGTCCGGCCTGGGTGGCGTTGGCGAGGATGCGGGCGAGTTCGGGGAGTTGGGCGATGAACCGCTCGATGCGGCGCCGGCGCTGCCAGTCGAGGAACTGGAGTGCCGCCCAGAGACCGAGCAGCCCGGCGAGGGGCCCGAAGAACGGGGCGAGCGCCGCCTGCCCGACCAGCCACAGCCCTGCCACGGTGGCCAGCAGGGCGACGGTGAACTCGCCCGGCGTGATGTCGAGGCCGGTCGCGGCGAGCCGGCGTTCCAGCCTGCGGCCGGGCCCGGTGCGCCGCAGCCGGCGGTCGAGGCCGGGGAAGTGGCGCCGGCGGCCGGGGGGCGGGGGGTTTCCGGAGGCGGAGAGGCGTTCGACCAGGGCCTGGCGCTGGGCCCGGCCGGCGGCGTAGGAGTGCATGCCGACGACGGCCAGGACGCAGGTCAGCAGGGTGATGCCGGTGGTGAGCGTGACGAGCGTTTCCAGATCCATCGGGGGTCCTACCTGGCTTCTCGGGTGGTGAGCTGGTCCGCGTGGTGGGCCACGCCGAACGCCTGCGGGATGGGCTGGCTCGCCATGTAGAGGCGCTCGGCGGTGCGGCGCGGCAGCGGGTGGTAGGCGAAGGTGCCGTGGATGCGGCCGTCGGCGCTCATCGGCCGGGCGTCGAAACGGGCGACCGTGGCGAGGCGGTAGGGCTCGCCGCCGTGGCTGGCCAGCAGGGCGATCTCGGTGATGCGGCGGGCGCCGTCGGCGAAGCGGGTGAGCTGGACGAGGACGTCGACGGCGCTGTTGATCTGGTCGTGCAGGGCGACGAAGGGGATCTCCACGTCCGACATGGAGGCCAGGGTCTGGAGCCGGGTGAGGGCGTCCTCGGCGCTGTTGGCGTGGACGGTGGCGAGGGAGCCGTCGTGTCCGGTGGACATGGCCTGGAGCATGTCGAGGGACTCGCCGCCGCGTACCTCGCCGACGACGATGCGGTCGGGGCGCATGCGCAGGGAGTTGCGGACGAGGTCACGGATGGTGATGCGGCCCTTGCCCTCGACGTTGGGCGGGCGCGCTTCCAGGCGGATGACGTGGGACTGCTGGAGCTGGAGTTCGGCCGAGTCCTCGATGGTGATGATGCGGTCGGTCTCGGGGATGAGTCCGGACAGGGCGTTGAGCAGGGTGGTCTTCCCGGTGCCGGTGGCCCCCGAGACGATGATGTTGAAGCGGGCCCGGACCAGTCCGGCGAGCAGGTACAGCATGTTCTCGTCGAGCGAGCCGAGGCCGATCAGCTCCTGGAGGGTGAAGGAGCGGGGGAAGCGGCGGATGGTGAGGGTGGCGCCGCCGAGCGACAGCGGCGGGATGATGACGTTGACGCGTTCGCCACTGGGCAGGCGGGCGTCGACCATCGGGTGTGACTCGTCCACGCGGCGGTTGACGGTGGAGACGATGCGCTCGATGGTCTGCATGAGCTGGTCGTGGGAGGCGAAGCGCAGGGGCAGTTGTTCGACCCGGCCCTCGCGCTCGACGAAGATGGCGTCGGGTCCGTTGACCATGATCTCGGTGATGGAGGGGTCTTCGAGGAGCGGTTCGAGGATGCCGAGTCCGAGGGCCTCGTCGACGACGCGGCGGATGAGCTGGGCGCGTTCGGCGGTGGACAGGACCGGGCCCTCGCGGCTGATGAGGTGGCCGAGGACGCGTTCGAGCCGGGCCCGGCGTTCGGCCGTGGTCAGCGAACTCATCTCGGCGAGGTCGATCTCCTCCAGGAGCTTGGCCCGGTAGGAGGCGACGAGGTGTCCGTCCTGGCCCCGGCGGCCGTTCTCCTCCGGGGAGTGGATGCGTGCGCGCAGGCTCATGCGTCCGGTGCTCCTTGCTCCTCGTTGACGCGGGTGGCGGGGGTGGCGGGAGTGACTCGGGTGACGTGAGTGGCCTGAGTGGCCTGAGTGACGTGAGTGACGCGGGAGCCACGGGAGGGGCGGTTGACGCGGTTCACACTGCTCGTACCATTCACGCGGCTCGCGGTGTTCACGCAAATCGCACTGTTCACACGGTTCACGCAGCCCGTACTGTTCACGCGGCCCGCACTGTTCACACGGTTCACGCCGCATGGGCGGTTCACACGACAGGCGCCGTTCGCTCGGTTCACGCGATTCACACGACTCACGCGGATCGGGCGGTTCACGCTGTGAACATGGGCCGGGCGATTCACGCGGTTTACGCCGTGCACCCCACCCCTACGACCCACGCCGTGCGCTGCGTTCACAGGAACTGCGCAGTTCACACCGCCCACCCCAAATGGGCGATTCACACTGCCCGCCCGGTTCACACGGCTCAACGGGTTCACACAGTTCACGCCGCCCACCCGGTTCACGCGGCTCAGCGGGTTCACGCAGTTCACGCCGTATGCCCGGTTCACAGCACGGATGCCGCTCACGCCACTCACCCGCCCGCCGGATGGTCGAGCGGCATCGTGGCCGTTCTGGTCGCGGTGCCGAAGTCCCAGCCGGGGACGACGGACGGTATGGCGACGCTCGCGGTGACGGTCACCACGTCACCGCCGTACGACGGGGGGCAGTTCGTGCCGTCGGCCAGCCAGGAGCTGACGGCCCGCGCGCAGGCGTCCTGGGCGCTCAACTGGAGCGAGGCTCCGCGGGCCCCGGCGCGGGCGGCGGTGCCGGCCTGCTGGGCGGTGTAGGCGATCAGGCCGAGCTGGACGGCGGCGAGGGCGACCAGGAGCAGGATCGGCAGGAAGCCGAGGTACTCGATGGCCGCCTGGCCCCGGTCACGGCGCGGGCGGCGCGAGGGCGGACTCTGGGCGTACGGCATCTCAGTCGTCCTCCTCCTCGACGGCGCCGGCGTGGCCCGTGACGTCGAAGGGGAAGCCGATCGTGCCCGGGAAGAGGATGGGGACCGTCAGCCGTACGTCGGCGGTGACGTAGCCGCCCCCGGTCGCGCACCGCACGTCGGCGCCCCCTTCCCACGCGCCCGGCAGTTTGTCCCGGCCGGCGTCCTGGCAGGCGCCCTGCCGTGCTCCCCGGTCGGCCGCCGTGGCCGCCCGTACCGCCTCGTCCGCAGCATTCCCCGCGAGGGTGAACGTGTATCCCACGAGGACGAGTTGCCACAGGACCACCAGCGTGGCGAGGATCGCCGGGAGCATGCCGAGGAACTCCACGGTGACCTGACCCCGGTCCCCACCCGGCCCACCTGCCCCGTTCAGCATGCCAGACCCACCAGACCCACCTAACCCATTCAGCCCACCTGCCCCACCTGTCCCACTCAATCCGCCAGGCCCACCGGGCCTACCCGCCCCACCCGACCCCCGCACCCCCCGCCCGCTCATCCCCCACCGCCCTTGCGCCGATGGAAACCGGCCCCGCCCCGGTCGCCGCCCCCGCCCAGCTCGCCCCGCCTGCCCCCGCCGCCCAGCTCCCCCCGCCCGACCAGGTCACCCCCGCCACCCCGACCACCCCGCCCACCTCTCCCGCCCCGCCCGCCCCGGTCCCCCCGGAAGCGGCCCGGCTTGGCGGCGTTCTCCGGGGCCTGGACCAGGCCGAGTTCGGCGGCGAGCGTCCACAGGGCCTGCCGTACGGTGCTCTTGCCGTCGAGGTCGTGGACGCGGCCGGCGTCCACGGCGGCCTGGAGTTCCTTGAAGTGGGCGGGGACGGTGGTGCCCGCGACCTGCGTGCCGGTGATGCGGCGGATCAGCGGGGGCTGGATCTCCGTACCCCGGGTGTGGCGGTTGACGACCACGGTGGTCTCCTCGGCCTTGCGGATCTGGAGCCGGTCCCACATGCGTACCGTCCGTTTGGCGCCCCGGACGGCGACCACGTCGGGGGTGGTGACCAGGAGCGCGTGGTCGGCGCTTTCGACGGCCGCGGCGCCGGCGCCGCCGAGCTGGGCGCCGCAGTCGACGACGACGACCTCGTAGCGCGAGCGCAGGGCGGCGATGACCTGGCGGGCGCCGCGGTCGGTGACGTCCTCGCCGCGTTCGCCCTCGCCGGGGGCGAGGAGCAGGGCGAGGCCGGTGTCGTGGCGGAAGACGGCGTCGGCGAGGACGCGCGAGGAGATGTCGGCGATGGCGGCCAGGTCGGCGACCGAGCGGCGGAACTGCACGTCGAGGTAGGAGGCGACGTCGCCGGTCTGGAGGTCCAGGTCGACGAGGGCGGTGGGCCGTCCGGACGCCTGCGCGGCGAGGGCGAGGTGGATGGCGGTGAGGGTGGTGCCGACGCCGCCCTTGGCGCCGCTGACGGTGACGAGGGTGCCGCCGGGTCCGCCGAACACCTCGACGGCGCTGCCCAGATGGCGGCGCATGCCCGCCGACCACTGGGCCACCGCCCGTACCCGGGCGGCGAGTTCCTCGTGGCCGAGAGGGAGGGCGAGCAGGCCGCGGGCGCCGTGGTCCATGGCGGCCTGGAAGAGGCCGGGTCCGGCGTCGGTGGTGACGAGGATGACGCCGACGGCGGGGAAGCGCAGGGCGATCTCGCGGATCAGCTCCAGGGCGGGGACGGGGCCGATCCGCTCGTGCACGACCACCACCTCGGGCAGGTCGTCGACGGACTCGGCGGCCATGCGGGCGAGGGTGTCGACGAGCTGGGTGGAGTCGGCCACCGGGGCGACGGGTTCGGCGTCCGGGAGCCGGCCGAGCAGGGCGGTGAGGGACCGGAGGGCGTCCGCGTCGCCGGCCGCCGGGAGAATCCGCGTGGGCATGGGGGCTCTCACTTGTCCTTCGCGAGCTCGTACGTGCGGTCCTCGTCCGGGACCGTGGGGTCGCCGCCGGGTGCCACGAGCGCGAGCCGGACCCGCTGGGCGAACGACTCGGCGTAGGTCAGGCGCTGGGCGTCGAGGGTGGACAGGGCGAAGGTGATGGGCACCGCCTCGGTGGCGCGGCGGGCGCGGTTGTCGGCGTCCGGTTCCAGCGAGGTCAGTTCGCCGACGTCGATGACGCGCGCGTCGGTCACGATGATCTTGGACTGGGCCGGCGTGCTGCCCCGTTCGCCCTCGAAGGTGGCGTACACGTTCACGGTGGAGCCCGGCGTGATCTTGCCGGCGACTCCGGTCGCCGCGTCGATCATGATGGCGACCTCCTGCTCCCCCGGGCGCAGGGCGGGCTGGTCGACGACCATGTCGCTCTGGAGCAGGGAGCCCTTCTTGAGGGTGGTGACCGCGATCTTGCCGCGGATGCGGGAGAGGTCGGTGACAGCGTTCTCGGAGAGCCAGCGCTCGGGCATCTCGATCGACTCGAACTGGCCGGCGCCGAGGGCGGTGTAGGGCGGTACGTCGGCCTTGACGCGGTACGCGGTGACCTCGGGGCCGACCTTGGACTTGACGTCGCCTATGACGGAGAGGACCCCGGCGAAGGCGGCGAAGGCGCAGAGGACCGACAGGATCAGCAGGATGACGCCGCGGCGCTGACGGGAGTTCATGAGCCGTGCAACCTCGTTGGGGTTCGGTCGGGCCGGATCGGGAGACGGGCGGCGGGGCCGGGGCGGGCGGGCTCAGCCGGTGAGCATGCGGCGCCCCGGGGTGATCTGCCGCGGGGCGCGGTGCCGGCCGCGGCGGTCGTCGTCGTGGACCGGCGCGGTCGCGGAGCAGAACACGCAGCGGTCGCCGATGACGTCGATGCCGCACCAGTGGCAGGTGGTCCGGCGTACCGAGGTGACCAGTTGGTAGAGGACCGACAGGTCGGGGAGGTAGGCGCAGAACTCGGTGATCCGGCCGGTGCCCCACCAGGCGGACGACTCGGCGGGCAGCGGGGTCTCGCGCAGGCCGAGGATCTTCCAGGAGGGGGCGAGGGTGCCGGTGACCCAGTCGCCGGTGAGCTGGCCCCGGGCGACCAGCAGCCAGGTGCCGAACTCGGGTCCGGCGAGGGCGGCTTCGGGGCCGATGCGTACGAGCTGTGGCTCGGGGTGGGCGACGACGCCGAACTGGCTGCCCGGCATCCAGGACTTGGCGTGCGCCTTGAGGCCGACGGGGACGTGGTCGAGCCGGGCGACGGAGCCGAGCACCGCCCCGGCGTGGATGTAGTGGGTGAGCAGCCGGCCGGCGGAGGCGATGACGCCGGGGCTGAGGTCGCAGGAGGCCAACTGCCGTAACTGGCGGGCGAGGACGGCGAGGCCGAGCGGCGGCAGGGCGGGCCGGAAGAGGGCGATGCGGTCGCTCTCCAGGAGGGAGCGGATGGTACGCAGCCGGCGTTCCGCCGCGGCGGGGGCGGCCAGGGAGCTGACGACGATGAGGTGTCCGTACTGGTCGAGCAGGGCCTGCACCTCGGCGAGCGCCTGTTCCAGCGGGCGCCGGTGTACGTCCTGGAGGACGATCGCGGGCAGCGTCCGCTCGTCCTGCGGCGGCAGCGCCATGTCGGCGCTGGTCACGGCAATGGCAGTTGGCACGCGCGGCTCCCCGTCTCCCCATGCCCGTCGGTACGCCGGGGCAACTCCGGCGCACCCGGATGACTTCACTGCGTGACTACGTGAGCACTGTAACCACCGGCCAGGTGCCCGAGAACAGCGTTTCCGCACCTGCCGGAGAAGTTGTGACCCGCGCAATGCGGCAAACCGGGGCAGGGTGAGCATTTCCCGGATGATCACCATCTCAACCCCCGTCCCTCCGGCGTCCCGCTCCGCGCACCGGACGTCAAGTGCGCGAGGGGTCCGCCCAGTTGGTCTGGACCTAACACTTGACACCTCAATTGGTCTGGACCACCTTGTACTCCAGTGGCGGCCACCGCCCGCTGCCCCACAACTCCCCCCACCCCTCTCCCTTCCCCCCTTTCCCCCCCATCTCCCCCTCTCCCCCTCTCCCCACTTCTTCCCGGAGGTCCCTGTGCAGCCCGCACCCAGACGGCACGGACGCCGCATCCGCATCTGGTCCGGAGCCGTGACCGCCGCCCTGGCCCTCGGCGTGACCGCCGTCGGCCCGGCGTCCGCCGCGGACGTGAACAACGCCCGCAACGCCGGTTTCGAGTCCGGTCTGAGCGACTGGACCTGTTCCGCCAACAGCGGGACGACCGTCTCCTCCCCCGTCCGCACCGGTTCGGCCGCGCTGAAGGCCACCCCCGCCGGGCAGGACAACGCCCAGTGCTCCCAGACGGTCAAGGTGCAGCCCGGCTCCACCTACGACCTGAGCGCCTGGGTGCAGGGCGGCTACGCCTACCTCGGTGTGACGGGCACCGGCACCACCGACGTGTCGACCTGGACCCCCGACTCGCCCTCCTGGAAGCAGCTCTCGACCAGCTTCCGGACCGGCCCCTCCACCACCTCCGTGACCGTCTACACGCACGGCTGGTACGGCCAGTCCGCGTACTACGTCGACGACGTCTCGGTCCAGGGCCCCGACGGCGGCAACGGCGGGGGCAACGGCCCCTCGATCCCGGGCGCCCCGGCCGGGCTGAAGGTCTCCGGTACGACGTCCTCCTCCGTGTCGCTGGCCTGGAACGCGGTCTCCGGCGCCACCGGCTACTCCGTGTACCGCGACGGCGCCAAGGTCACCTCCGTGACCGGCACCTCCACCACCGTGACCGGCCTCGCGGCCGACACCTCGTACTCCTTCCAGGTCGCCGCGACCAACGCGGCCGGCGAGTCCCCCAAGTCGGCGGCGGTCTCCGGCCGCACGGCGCCGAAGGACAACGGGGGCGGCGGCAACAACGGCACCCTGCCCAAGCACGCCGTGACCGGCTACTGGCAGAACTTCGACAACGGGGCGGCCGTCCAGCGGCTCTCCGACGTCTCGGCGCAGTACGACATCATCGCCGTCTCCTTCGCCGACGCCACCGCGACGCCGGGCGCCGTCACCTTCAACCTGGACACGGCCGGCCTGCGCGGCTACACCGTCGACCAGTTCAAGGCGGACCTCCGCGCCAAGCAGGCCGCGGGCAAGAAGGTCATCATCTCGGTCGGCGGCGAGAAGGGCACGGTCTCGGTCAACAACGCCGCCTCCGCGACCAACTTCGCCAACTCCGTCTACGCCCTCATGCAGGAGTACGGCTTCGACGGCGTCGACATCGACCTGGAGAACGGCCTCAACCCCACCTACATGACGCAGGCCCTGCGCGCCCTGTCGGCGAAGGCCGGCCCGTCCATGATTCTCACCATGGCGCCGCAGACCATCGACATGCAGTCCACGTCCGGCGGCTACTTCCAGACCGCGCTGAACGTGAAGGACATCCTCACCGTCGTCAACATGCAGTACTACAACAGCGGTTCGATGCTGGGCTGTGACGGCAAGGTCTACTCGCAGGGCACGGTCGACTTCCTCACCGCCCTCGCCTGCATCCAGCTCGAAGGCGGCCTGGACGCCTCCCAGGTCGGCCTGGGCCTGCCCGCCTCCACCCGCGCGGCGGGCGGCGGCTACGTCGCCCCGTCCGTGGTCAACAACGCCCTGGACTGCCTGACCAAGGGCACCAACTGCGGCTCCTTCAAGCCGTCGAAGACGTACCCGAACCTGCGGGGCGCGATGACCTGGTCCACCAACTGGGACGCCACCGCGGGCAACGCCTGGTCCAACGCGGTCGGCGCGCACGTCCACGCGCTGCCGTAACCGTCCGTCCCGACCGGGACACCGCAGTGCCGAAGCCCCCGCTCACGCCGACGAGCGGGGGCTTCCCCCTTCATCCGGCGCCGTACGGATTTCCTCAGCGGCGAGGCTCAGCTCGCCAAGTACCGTACGCACCTGGACTGGATGGAGCGCATCGCCCTTTCACCCGAGGCATCCCGCGACTTCATCCGGGACGTCGCCAACGGCATGTGAGGAGACGCACCATGGACGGCATCACCTGGGAAGAGCCCTTCTGCGGTGAGGGAGCCAGTTGCTTCCGGCTGGGCACCGACGCGGACGGGAACGCCTACATCGCCATAGCCGGCGAGGAGGACACCTACCTCACCGACAGCCGGGACGCGCTGCGCCGCATGATCCTGGAGATCAAGGCAGGCAAGGCCGACCACCTGCTGTGACGTCCGCCACCACGTCCGGATGAAACATTTCCCCGGCCCCACCGCATCGATGGGGTGAAGGCGGTACCGGACGAGCACGGGGGGCGCGTCGCATGAGGCGGGCGCGGGCGGACGAGTACGGCGAGTTCGCGGAGGCGCGGGCCGGGCATCTGTACCGGTCCGCGTGTCTGATGACCGCCGGGGACACGCACCTGGCCGAGGATCTCGTACAGGAGACCCTCGGGCGGCTGTACGTCCGCTGGGGGCACGTCTCCCGGGTGGAGAACCCGGCCGCGTACGCGCAGACCGTGCTCACCCGGGTCTTCCTCGCCCACCGTAGGCGGCGCGGCAACGGGGAGCGGGCGACGGACGTGTTCCCCGATCTGCCCGGTGCCCCCGACGGGGACGCGCCGCTGCGGCTGACGCTGCTGGACGCGCTCGCCCGGCTGCCCGCCAAGGACCGGGCCGTCATCGTGCTGCGGTACTGGGAGGACCGGTCCGTCGAGCAGACCGCCGACGTGCTGAACGTCAGCTCGGCGGCCGTACGGACGCGGTGCTCGCGGGCGCTCGGCCGGCTGCGGGGGCTGCTCGGCGAGGAACTCTCCGAGTACGCGGGCCGGTGACGGCCGCTTCCCGCCTTCGTCCCTCGTCTCCTCACCTTGGAAAGGGTGGTTCGCCATGCCCGAGAGCCGGGCCCAGGAACCCTTCGAGGACCGGTTGTCCGCCGCCTTGCGCGACACCGGCGACCGCTTCGACGCCGACCGGGCCGCGCTGGCCGCCGGTGGTCTCGCCCGAGGACACCGGACCCGGCTGCGGCGGCGGGCCGGAGTGCTCGGCGGGGCGGCCGGGATCGCGCTGATCGGGGTCGGCGGGGCGCTCTTGCTGCCGGGTGGGGGCGACTCCGCCGGGGCGCGGCAGACACCCGCCGCGGCGCTCACGAGCAGTACCGTCCCCAGTCCTTCCGCCGCCTACTCCGGTGACGATCTGCTCCGGGCGCTCAAGGGCCTCCTGCCCGAGGGCGCGGTCGGCCAGGAGGAGGCGCAGGGTCCGGGCCCGGGTCCGGGACTCCCGCCGTACGCGCGGCTCGTGTTCGACGACGGCAAGGGCGCGGCGGCCGTCGGCGTCGGGCTCGGCCGGGTGGAGCCGGGCAGCCGGGAGGTCCGGGAGCTGACCACCTGCCCGGACCGGACGTTCGTCGCGTACGACGCCTGCACCACCCGCCGGCTGGCCGACGGCTCGCTGCTCATGGTGTTCCAGGGCTACGAGTACCCCGACCGGCGGGTGGACACCAAGTGGTGGTCGGCGGAACTGGTCACGGCCCGGGGGCAGCACGTGACGGTGAACGAGTGGAACTCCCCGGCGGAGAAGGACGCCCCGATCACGCGGGACCGGCCGCCGCTGTCCCCGGCCGAGCTGGAGAAGATCGCCACCGCCGACGTGTGGCGGCGGGTCGTCGACGCGATTCCCGGGGAGCCGGAGGCCGGGGAGGAGGCGGGGGCCTCGGCGACGCCGAGCCGGATGCCGGAGCCGTCGGGCGAGGGTATCGCCGAGGCGTTCTTGTCGCTGATGCCCGAGGGGCTCGACGTCGTCACGAAGGGCGCCCAGGAGACGGGCTACGCCTACCTCGTCGTCGACGACGGCAAGGGCCGCAGCCTCGTACAGGTCAACGTGCAGCCCGACATGCGTGATTCCCGGGACGAACTCTACGGCGACGCCGAGAGGCGGCCCGACGGCACCCTGGTCGCCACGTCGCAGGGGCCCGGCGAGAAGGGCGGCGCCGGGGTCGTGATGTGGACGGTCGACACCATGCGGACCGACGGCCGGCGCGTCGTGATCAGCGCGTTCAACACCGGCGCCCAGCACCAGGAAGCCACCCGGCAGGCCCCGGCGCTGACCATGGAGCAGCTTGAGGAGATGGCGCTCAGCCCGCGGTGGACGCGGGTGCGGTAGCCCTGCCGGGCGGCGGGGGGCGGCGCAACGCGGTACGACCGGTGGGCGGGGGCCACCGGCCGTATGCCGCGGTGTCGGAGGGGCTACTCCTTGGCGGAGGCGGTCTCCTCTGGGTCCTTGGCGGCCTCGGCGGCCTCGGCGGCCTCGGCGGCCTTGGAGTCCTCGGCGTCTTTGGTGTCCTCGGCGTCCACGACGTCCTCAGGGGCCTCGGCCGTGTCCGGCTCCGGCTCCGGCTCCGGCTCGCCGGATTCCTCGCCGTCGTCGAAGTACGCGTCCAGTACCGCGTCGAGGTCGGACTCCCACTGGGCGAACCGGCCGCGGGAGTCGGCGTCGATCTCGATGGGGTACCAGCGGCGGTCCGGCGTGTGCACCGTGACGGTGAACCGCTTGCCGAAGCGCGGCGTCTCCGTCTCGACCGCCCCGATCTCGTCCCAGCGGAACTCGCACTCCTGGTCGTCGAGGGCGAGCCGGACGCCGCGGTGGTCGGCGGTGATCCGGGCGCGGCGGTCGGCGGCCTCGAAGACGGGTCCGTCGACCGGTTCCGCCTCCGGTGTGCCGTCCTCCCCGGGCGCGTCCGCGGAGTCCGCCGGGTCGTCCGCCGGGTCGGCCGCGGCGGCCGGTGCGGGGGCGGTGTCGTCGGCCTCTCCGGGCTTCGGCACCGCCTCGCGCGGCTCCGCTTCCTCCGTGGGCTTCGCGTCCTGCGGCGTTGCGGGGCCCGTGATGCCGGGGACGAACGCCGGGTCGGCCGCGGCGCCCGTCAGGGGCTGGATGCTGGGTCCTATGCGCTGTTCCACGCGGGAAGTATGGACGACGTTCCTGTGCCGGGAACAGTCAGCGCTCCCTTCACCCCCTTTGGTACCACTCCGAGTTGTCCGGATGACGCCGGGACGGCGCACGCGCGCCCCTGTTCGCGCGCGGCACCGCCGGTCCGGCCGCCCGGACCCGGACCGGGCCCGTACTACTACACGAAGAGGCTGAGCAGCGCCGCGACCAGGAAGCCGCCGACGGAGAGCACGCTCTCCAGCACGGTCCACGTCTTGAGGGTGTCGCGTTCGCTGATGCCGAAGTACTTGGCGACCATCCAGAAACCGCCGTCGTTGACGTGCGAGGCGAAGATGGAACCGGCCGAGATGGCCATGATGACGAGCGCGACGAACGCCTGGGAGTGGTCGCCCTCGGCCAGCAGCGGCGCCACGATGCCCGCCGTCGTCACGATGGCCACCGTCGCCGAGCCCTGGGCGACCCGCAGCACGACGGAGATCAGGTAGGAGAGGACGATCACCGGCAGGCCGACGTCGTTGAAGGTGTCGGAGAGGGCCTGGGCGACGCCGCTGGCCTTGAGGACGGCGCCGAAGACGCCGCCGGCGCCGACGACCAGCAGGATGTTGCCGACCGGCTTGAGCGAGGACGTCGAGACGGTCTCCAGCGACTTGCGGGACCAGCCGCGCCGGATGCCGAGCAGGTAGTAGGCGAGGAAGAGGGCGAGGGTCAGGGCGACGAAGGGGTTGCCGAAGAACTCGACGACCGAGCGGAGGGTGGAGGGTTCCAGGGCGATGGAGGAGAAGGTCGCGGCGAGGATGAGCAGCAGCGGGGTGCCGATGATGCCGAGGACGGTGCCCAGCGGGACCGGCGTCTCGCGCGGGGCGACACCGGCGCGGCGCTGCTCCTCGATGACGGCGCGGCGGGCCTCCTCGGCGGCCTCGACCATGTCCTGGGGGACGGCGACGAAGATGCGGCGGCCGATCCAGGCGGAGAACACCCAGGCGGCGAGGACGGCGGGGAGGCCGCAGACGACGCCCATGAGGATGACCCAGCCGAGGTCCACGTGGAGGAGTCCGGCGGCGGCCACCGGGCCGGGGTGCGGCGGCAGGAAGGCGTGGGTCATCGACAGCCCGGCCAGCAGCGGCAGGCAGTAGATCAGGACGGACTTGCCGGAGCGCTTGGCGGCGGCGTAGACGATGGGCGCGAGGACGAAGATGCCGACGTCGAAGAAGACCGGGATGCCGAAGATCAGGCCGGTCAGGCCCATGGCGAGCGGGGCCCGCTTCTCGCCGAAGAGGCCGAGCAGGCGGGAGGCCAGGACCTCGGCGCCGCCGCTGACTTCGAGGATGGCGCCGAGCATGGTGCCCAGGCCGATGATGATGGCGACGTGGCCGAGGATGCCGCCCATGCCGGACTCGATGGTGGAGACGGCGTCGGAGCGCTGGACGGTGCCGAAGAGTTCGGTGACGGAGAGTCCGGCGAGCAGGCCGACGGCTATGGAGACCGCCAGCAGCGCGACGAACGGCTGGAGCCGCACCTTGATGATGAGGAAGAGGAGCAGGGCGATGCCGAGGGCGGCGACGGTGAGCAGGCCCGCCGTGCCGTCGATCAGCAGGAGCAGTCCGCCGGTGTGCGCCGGGGCGTCGGAGGCCGCGGCGAGCGGAAGGGTGGGAAGGGGCATGTGGGGGGTCCTCTGCTAAGGGACATGAGGCTTTCGGGCAGGGGGGACCGCGGCACGGCACCCCGGGGTGCGCGGCGCCGTGCCGGGACAGGGGTACGGCGTACGTAAGGTGCCGGGCGCCGTGCCGCGACAGGGGTACGGCCTACGGGAGCCACGTGACGGCGTACCGCAACGGGCTGCGGTTCAAGCGAGGTCACGGTGCGGCATACCGCAACGGACCACGGCTCGAAGGGAGTCGCGGTGTGACGTACCGCAACGGGTCATGACGGGAAGGGAGTCGCGGCGCCAGGCACCGCGACAGGCCGTGGCGTACGACGGGCTGTCGGCCCGTCAGCTCAGGACGGCGAGGGCGTCGATCTCGACGAGGAGGCCCGCGGGCAGTCCGACGTAGACGGTGGTGCGGGCGGCGGGCGGCTGGGTGAGGGCCTGCTCCTCGAAGTAGGCGTTGTAGATCTCGTTCATCTCGGCGAAGTGGCCGACGTCGGTGAGGTAGACGCGGATCATCATCACGTCGTCCCAGCCGGCGCCGCCCTCCTCCAGGATCGCCTTGACGTTGGCGAGCGTCTGGAGGGTCTGCTCGCGCAGGCCGGGGCCGGCCGGGGTGGGGGCCTTGCCCTCCTCGTGCGGCAGGAAGCCGACCTGGCCGGCGACCTGGAGGATGTTGCCCTTGCGGACGCCGTGGGAGAACTTCGCCGGCGGGGCGGTGTGGGTGGCGGGGGTCAGGGCGGTCTTGTCGCTCATGCGGGGTCCTTGTCGGGATGGTGCGCGGGGGTCCTGCCGGAGTACTCGCCGCTGATGGCGTCGGCGGTGCGGCGCACCAGCGGGAGCAGGGTGAGGAGTTCCTCGGCGGTGACGACGACGTTCGGCGCGGAGACCGACATGGCGGCGACGACCCGGCCGTCGGCGCCCCGGACGGGCGCGGCGACACAGTTGATGGACTCCTCGTGGCCGCCGAGGTCGGTGGCCCAGCCCTGTTCGCGCACCCTGGCCAGCTCCTTGAGGAATGCGTCGGCGTGGGGGGTCGAACGGGCCGTGTAGAGGGGGTAGTCGAGCTTCTCCGCGAGGGCGCGGCGCTCGGCCTCGGGGAGGTCGGCGAGGAGCAGCTTGGCCACGGCGGCGACGGTGATGGCGACGGGTTTGCCGATCCGGGAGTACATGCGGACCGGGTAGCGGCTCTCCACCTTGTCGATGTAGAGGACCTCGTCCTCCTCGTGGACGGCGAGGTGGACGGTGTGGCCGCACTGCTCGTTGAGGCGGACGAGGTGGGGGTGGGCGATCTCGCGGACGTCGAGGTTCTCCATCGCCTCCTGGGCGAGGGCGATGAGCCGGGAGCCGAGGCGGTAGCGCTGGTCGGCCTGGCGGTAGACGAGGCCGTGGTCGTGGAGGGTGCGCAGCAGGCGCAGGGCGGTGGACTTGTGCACGCCGAGCCGGTCGGCGACCCGGCCGAGGTCGGCGGGGCCCTCGGCGAGCAGCGGCAGGATGCTGAGCGCGCGGTCGACGGTCTGGCTCATGGGGTGCGTACCTCCTCCTCGGCCCGGTCCGCGTGCGCGGGGTCGTCCTGGGTGGTCCAGCCGGGGCCGAGTCGCAGTCTCCCCCACGCGGTGTCGTCGAGGGCGGCGAGGCGGTCGGCGTGGTCGCGGGCGGGGGGCGTGGCGAGGTCGCCGGGGGCGGTGAGGGCGGCGGCGGCCATCAGGTGGCCGTGGCGCAGGCGGGCGCGCGGGGGCAGTCCGCGCAGGGTGGCGGAGAGGAACCCGGCGGCGAAGGCGTCGCCCGCGCCGACGGCGGCGACGACGTCGACGCGGAGGGCGGGGACGGTGACGGCGTGCGGTCCGTGGAAGGCGGTGGCGCCGGTGGCGCCCTGTTTGACGACGAGCACCTCGGGTTCGGGCAGGGCGGCGCGGACGGCCTCGGGGCCGTCCAGGCCCCATGCCTCGTCCTCGCCGACGAAGACCAGGTCGGCGCCGCGGGCCAGGTCGAGCAGGGCCCGGGGTCCGTCGGCGTCGCGCCACAGGGCGGGGCGGTGGTTGACGTCGAAGGAGACCAGGGGGCGGCCGGGGCGGCGGGCGGTCAGCTCGCGCGTCAGTTCCAGGCAGCCCGCGGAGAGCGCGGCGGTGATGCCGGACAGGTGCAGGACGCGTCCGGCGCGGACCGCGTCGAGGTCGAGGGTGTCCGGCGACATGGCGGAGGCGGCCGATCCGGCGCGGTAGTAGGCGACTTCGTGGGCGTCGGTGGCGCGGTCCTGGGCGGTGCGGAAGTAGACGCCGGTGGGGCGGTCGGGGTCGCGGCGGACGGCGGAGGTGTCGACGCCGTAGGCGCCGATGGCCTCGACGAGGTGGTCGCCGAAGCCGTCCGCGCCGACCCGGCCGACCCAGCGGACGGAGTGTCCGGCGGCGGCCAGGGTGCAGGCCACGTTGGACTCGGCGCCGCCGATGCCCCGGTCGAAGGAGGGGACGTCGGCGAGGCGCCCGGGACGGGAGGGCAGGAAGGTGACCATGGACTCGCCGAGCGCGACGACGTCGACGACGTCGGGGGCGGTGCTGCGGGCTCCGTCGGCGGTCACGATGGTCTGGCTCCTCGTGGGTGGCGGGTCCCGGCTGCTCCGTTGACCGCGTGTTGGGCGAGATGTTAGACAGCACTGAGCGATATACGCAATGACTGTTGCAGAGAATGCAACTTCCCAGATCAGGGAGGCTCCATGGCCCTCGACAACGGCTCCGAAGCGCTGGCGGCTCTGGCCGGGGAGCGCGTCGACCACCGCTTCAAGGGCCTTCCGCCGGATGCCTGGGGGCTGACCGTCGGCGAACTCGCCGCCCAGCGCCGGAACCTGTTCACCGGCGGTTTCGCCACCCCGGTGCTGGCGCTCTCCGCCGAGCGCCTGGAGCACAACCTGCGGCTGATGGAGACCTACGCCGACCGGCACGGCCTCGCCTTCGCCCCGCACGGCAAGACCTCCATGGCCCCGCAGCTCTTCCACCGCCAGCTCGCGCACGGCGCCTGGGGCATCACCCTCGCCGTCCCCCACCAGGTGTGGGTGGCCCGCGCCTTCGGCATCCGGCGGATCTTCCTCGCCAACGAGCTGGTCGACGCCGCCTCCCTGGGCCGGCTCGCCGCCGAGCTGGCGGCCGACCCGGAGTTCCGCTTCGTCTGCTACGTCGACTCGGTACGCGGTGTGGAGCTGATGGACGCCGCGCTGGCCGGCACCGCCCGCCCGGTGGACGTCGTGGTCGAGCTGGGCGCCGGGGAGGGCGCCCGCACCGGGGCGCGCACCGAGGCGGAGTGCGCCCGGGTCGCCGACGCGGTGGCCGCCGCGCCGGCCCTGCGCCTGGTGGGGGTCGCCGGGTACGAGGGCGAGGTGCCGGACGCGGACCCGGAGCGGGTGCGGGCGTGGCTGCGGCGGCTGGTGGCGCTGGCCGCCGCCTTCGACGCGGACGGGCGGTTCGCCGGGACGGGGCTGGACGAGATCGTGCTGAGCGCGGGCGGCAGCGCCTGGTTCGACGCGGTGGCCGACGTCTTCGCCGAGGTCCCGGCGCTCTCCCTGCCGGTGCTCAAGCTGCTGCGTTCGGGCGCCTACGTCTCGCACGACGAGGGCCACTACCGCGAGGTCACACCCTTCAACCGGGTCCCGGGGGAAGGCGCGCTGGAGCCGGCGTTCCGCCTGTGGGCGCAGGTGGTCTCACGGCCCACGCCCGAGCAGGCGTTCGCCAACGCGGGCAAGCGCGACGCCGCCTACGACCTGCACCTGCCGTCCGCCCGGGTGGTGCGCCGGGGCGGCGCCGAGCGCCCGGCCGACGGCGTCACGGTGACCGGCCTCTCCGACCAGCACGCCTGGCTGCGCACCGAGCCGGGGACGGAGCTGGAGGTGGGCGACTGGGTCGGCCTCGGGCTGTCCCACCCGTGCACGTCCTTCGACAAGTGGCAGCTCGTCCCGGTCGCCGAGGCCGACGGGACGGTCGTGGAGTACGTCCGCACGTTCTTCTGAGCCGGGGCCCACAGCCGTCCCCGACCGGCCCCGGCGGCAAACCGTCCTCGTCCGCCCCGGCCCCACAGCCGTTCCCGTCCGCTTCGTCCCCGCCCCGATCCGGACGCCCCGCGATCCGGACACCCGCCGATCCGGACGCCCCCGCGATCCGTGTCCCCCAGTGAAGGAGGTCCCCCATGGAAGAACTCGTGATCCGGGACGCCGATGTCGTGGACGGCACCGGCGACCTCTCGTACCGCGCCGACGTGGTCGTCGACCACGGCCGCATCGTGTCGATCGTCAAGGAGGCCGCCGCGGCGGGGTGCCAGCGCCCCAAGGCCCGCCGCGAGCTGGACGCCGAGGGCCTGGTCCTCGCCCCCGGCTTCATCGACATGCACGCCCACAGCGACCTCGCCCTGCTGCGGGACCCCGACCACAGCGCGAAGGCCGCGCAGGGCGTGACCCTGGAGGTGATCGGGCAGGACGGCCTCTCCTACGCCCCGGTCGACGACCGCACCCTCGGCGAGGTCCGCCGCGTCATCGCCGGGTGGAACGGCCCCGGCGACGACGTGGACCTCGACTGGCGCTCGGTCGGCGAGTACCTGGACCGGCTCGATGGGGGCATCGCCGTCAACGCGGCGTACCTGATCCCGCAGGGCACGGTGCGCGCCCTCGCCGTCGGCTGGGAGGACCGCCCGGCCACCCCGGCGGAGCTGGAGCGGATGCGCCGCCTGGTCGCCGAGGGCCTGGAGCAGGGCGCGGTGGGCCTCTCCTCCGGGCTGACCTACACGCCGGGCATGTACGCCGACGGGGCCGAGCTGACCGAACTGTGCCGGGTGGTCGCCTCGTACGGCGGCTACTACTGCCCGCACCACCGCTCCTACGGCGCCGGCGCCCTGGAGGCGTACGCGGAGATGGTCGAGCTGACCCGCGCCGCCGGCTGCCCGCTGCACCTGGCGCACGCCACCATGAACTTCGGCGTCAACCGGGGCCGGGCGCCCGAGCTGCTCGCCCTGCTCGACGACGCGCTGGACTCCGGCGCCGACATCACCCTGGACACGTACCCCTACACCCCCGGCTGCACCACGCTGGTGGCGCTGCTGCCGAGCTGGGCCGGGGAGGGCGGGCCGGAGGCGGTGCTGCGGCGGCTGGCCGACGACGAGAGCGCCGAACGCGTCCGGCACCACCTGGAGGAGACCGGCTCCGACGGCTGCCACGGCGTGCCCGTGGAGTGGGAGACGATCGAGATCTCCGGCGTGGGCGATCCGGCGCTGGCGGAGTACGTCGGCCGGACCGTGCGGGAGTCGGCGCGACTGCGCGGCGAGAGCTGCTGGACGGTGGCCCGGCGGCTGCTGCTGGAGGACCGGCTGGCCCCGACCATCCTCCAGCACGTGGGCCACGAGGAGAACGTCCGGGCGATCATGCGCCACCGCGTCCACACCGGCGGCTCGGACGGCATCCTCCAGGGCACCAAGCCGCACCCGCGCGCGTACGGCACCTTCCCGCACTACCTCGGCCACTACGTGCGCGAGCTGGGCGTGCTCTCGCTGGAGGAGTGCGTCTCCCACCTCACGGCGCGTCCGGCGGCCCGGCTGCGGCTGCCCGACCGGGGCAGAATCCGCGAGGGGTACCGGGCCGACCTCGTCCTCTTCGACCCGGCGACCGTCGCCGCGGGCGCCACCTACGAGGAGCCGCGCACGCTGCCCACGGGCATCCCGTACGTGCTGGTCGACGGGCGGTTCACCATCGAGGACGGGCGGCGCACGGACGTCCTGGCGGGCCGGTCGGTGCGGCGCACGCCGGTGTGACCGGGGCGCCCGCCCGGGGCGTGGGCGGTCGGCGCGAGCCGGAGCGCGGGTGGGGGCGCGGGAGCCGCGTGGGAGGGGCGCGGGAGGGGACACAACCACCCGATTCACCCGTCCCACGTGGCGGACGACACGCTGCCGGGCACCGGACCGGGCCGTAAGCTCACGACATGCAGGTGATCCAGTCGACCAAGCTCGCCAACGTCTGTTACGAGATCCGGGGCCCGGTGCTCGAGGAGGCGATGCGGCTGGAAGCGGCCGGTCACCGCATCCTGAAGCTGAACACGGGCAACCCGGCCGCCTTCGGTTTCGACTGCCCGCCCGAGATCCTGGAGGACATCCTCCGCAACGTGTCGACCGCGCACGGCTACGGCGACGCCAAGGGCCTCCTCGCCGCCCGGCGCGCGGTCGTCATGCACAACCAGACCCTCGGCATCGAGACCGACGTCGAGCACGTCTTCATCGGCAACGGCGTCTCCGAGCTGATCGTCATGGCGATGCAGGGCCTGCTCGACGACGGCGACGAGGTCCTCGTACCGGCGCCGGACTACCCGCTGTGGACGGCCGCCGTCTCGCTCGCCGGAGGCACGGCGGTGCACTACCGCTGCGACGAGCAGTCCGACTGGATGCCGGACCTCGCCGACGTGGAGCGCAAGGTCACCGACCGCACCAAGGCGATCGTGATCATCAATCCGAACAACCCGACCGGCGCGGTCTACGACGAGACGGTGCTGCGCGGGCTGACCGACGTCGCCCGCCGCCACAACCTGCTGGTCTGCTCCGACGAGATCTACGACAAGATCCTCTACGACGAGGCGGTGCACACCCCGACCGCCGCGATCGCCCCGGACCTGCTCACCCTCACCTTCAACGGCATGTCGAAGGCGTACCGGGTGGCCGGCTACCGGGTCGGCTGGATGTCGATCTCCGGTCCGCGCGCGCACGCCGAGTCCTACATCGAGGGACTGACGGTCCTGGCGAACATGCGGCTGTGCGCCAACATGCCCGGCCAGCACGGTGTGGTCGCCGCGCTCAGCGGACGGCAGACGATCAACGACCTGGTGCTGCCGGGCGGCCGGCTGCGCGAGCAGCGCGACGCCGCGCACGCGGCGCTGACCAGCATCCCGGGCGTGACCTGCGTGAAGCCGAAGGGCGCGCTGTACCTCTTCCCCCGGCTCGACCCCCAGGTCTTCAAGATCAAGGACGACCGGCAGATGGTCCTGGACCTGCTCCGGCAGGAGAAGATCATGGTGGTCCAGGGCACCGGCTTCAACTGGCCGGAGCCCGACCACTTCCGGGTCGTCACCCTGCCCACCGCCGGGGACCTGCGCGAGGCGGTGGACCGGATCGGCCGCTTCCTGGACGGTTACGGCCAGCCCTGACCGGGCGCCCGCCCGCGCCCGCGGACACGGACCGTGTACACCTCATCCTTCTTTGTGAATGACTCAACTTTAGACCGAATCCAAGCTAGGATGGTGTCCTGTAAGCCGTCAGGAGGCCGTCCCATGTACGAACCGATCCGCGCCAAGTCGGTCCACAGCACGGTGGCCGGCGCCCCCTCCTTCCCCCACCGCTCCCGCGAGGACGAGCTGGACATCCAGCTCGCGGGCCATCTCTCGGCCCTGCTCGCCACCACGGACGAACTGCGCGCGCTGGACCCGTCGGACGGGCTGGACACCGCGGCCGAGCAGCTCGCCGCGCAGGTGGCCCGGCTGCGGTCGGGCCAGGCACCGGTCCGGGTGCCGGCCACCGGCTCCACGCCGGAACCGTGCCGGATGGCCCTGCACCGGCGGGCGCACGCCCTGGCGGGCCGCGCCCTGGTGGTGGCGGCCTCCCGGGCCGACACGGCGGTCGCCATCCTGGCCGCCGAGCGGATGGACGCCCACGCCGCCGCGCTCGGACCGCGCGAGCTGGCGTCCCGCTGAGCGGTCCCGCCGAGCCCGCCCCCACCCGGGTGGCCGGGCTCCTTCCGAACGGCCCCGGTCCGCGCGCACCCGCAGCGACGCGCGGACCGGGTGCCACACACCCGCGGCCGGGCCCGGCGCTTTCCTTCCGGACCTAGCCGAACATCACCGTGAAGATCACGAACAGCACCAGGATGCCGATCACGATCGTCCACACGGGCCAGTTGCCCCGCTGGTGCGGGTCCTCCGGGCCGCCGCCGCGGGGACGGTCCTCCTCCAGGGACGGGTTCTCCGGCCGGTCACGCGAGTAGAAGTCACCGCCGTCTGCCATGGCGCACCTCTTCTCCTTGGCTGGCCTCCGGGTACCCGCCCGCGGAAGCACGCATTCCCCCGTGGCGGACCCGGAGCCGGGACGGACGCGGCCGGCGCCGGGGACGCGGAAGGGCCGGGTCCCCCGCACGTCGTTGGACGGGGGACCCGGCCCGAACGGGGTGGCTCCCCCGTGCTCCGGGTGGTTCGAGCTACTGGAGCGGAGGGGAGACCCCCTCGCGGCCGGCCTTCGTGACGACTTCGCGGGTCAGGGCTAGTCGGACCGGCCGCGGAGCGGGAGGGGCGGGACTCAGCCCAGGCGGCGGACCAGTTCGCGGTACTGGTCCCACAGCTCGGCGGGCGTGTGGTCGCCGAAGGTGTTGAGGTGCTCGGGGACGAGGGCGGCCTCCTCGCGCCAGACCTCCTTGTCGACGCTGAGCAGGAACTCCAGGTCGGCGTCGGCCAGGTCGAGGCCGTCGGTGTCGAGGGAGCCCTTGGCCGGCAGGACGCCGATCGGGGTCTCGACGCCCTCCGCCCGGCCCTCCAGGCGCTCCACGATCCACTTCAGGACGCGGCCGTTCTCGCCGAAGCCGGGCCAGACGAACCGGCCGGTGTCGTCCTTGCGGAACCAGTTGACGTAGTAGATCTTGGGCAGCTTGGACTGGTCCTTGCCCTTGGCCACGTCGATCCAGTGGCCCATGTAGTCGCCCATGTTGTAGCCGCAGAACGGCAGCATGGCGAAGGGGTCACGGCGCAGCTCGCCGACCTTGCCCTCGGCGGCGGCGGTCTTCTCGGAGGCCACGTTGGCGCCGAGGAAGACGCCGTGGTTCCAGTCGAAGGACTCGGTCACCAGCGGGACGGCGGTGGCGCGGCGCCCGCCGAAGAGGATCGCGGAGATCGGCACGCCCTTGGGGTCCTCCCACTCCGGCGCGATGATCGGGCACTGCGCGGCGGGGGTGGTGAAGCGGGCGTTGGGGTGGGCGGCGGGCGTGCCGGACTCGGGGGTCCAGGAGTTGCCCTTCCAGTCGGTGAGGTGGGCCGGGACCTCCTCGGTCATCCCCTCCCACCACACGTCGCCGTCGTCGGTGAGGGCGACGTTGGTGAAGACGGAGTTGCCCCACAGGGTCTTCATGGCGTTGGCGTTGGTGTCCTCGCCGGTGCCGGGCGCGACGCCGAAGAAGCCGGCCTCGGGGTTGATCGCGTAGAGGCGGCCGTCCTCGCCGAAGCGCATCCAGGCGATGTCGTCGCCGATGGTCTCCACGGTCCAGCCGGAGATGGTCGGCTCCAGCATGGCGAGGTTGGTCTTGCCGCAGGCCGACGGGAAGGCGGCGGCGACGTACCGGGCCTCGCCCCGGGGCGGGGTCAGCTTGAGGATGAGCATGTGCTCGGCGAGCCAGCCCTCGTCGCGGGCCATGACGGAGGCGATGCGCAGCGCGTAGCACTTCTTGCCGAGCAGGGCGTTGCCGCCGTAGCCGGAGCCGTAGGACCAGATCTCGCGGTCCTCGGGGAAGTGCGAGATGTACTTGGTCTGGTTGCAGGGCCACGGCACGTCGGCCTGGCCGGGCTCCAGCGGGGCGCCGAGCGTGTGGACGGCCTTGACGAAGAAGCCGTCGTCGCCGAGTTCGTCGAGGACGGGCTGTCCCATGCGGGTCATGGTGCGCATGGAGACGGCGACGTACGCGGAGTCGGTGATCTCCACGCCGAGCGCGGAGAGCGGCGAGCCGAGCGGGCCCATGCAGAACGGGACGACGTACATGGTCCGGCCGCGCATCGCGCCGCGGAAGAGACCGCCCTGGCCCTCGGTGCCCTGGAAGACCTCCCGCATCTCGGCGGGGTCCTTCCAGTGGTTGGTCGGGCCGGCGTCCTCCTCCTTGGCGGAGCAGATGAAGGTCCGGTCCTCGACGCGGGCGACGTCGGTCGGGTCGGAGGCCGCGTAGTACGAGTTCGGGCGCTTGACGGGGTCCAGTTTGCGGAAGGTGCCCTTCTCCACCAGCTCCTCGCACAGGCGCTCGTACTCGGCCTCCGAGCCGTCGCACCAGACCACACGGTCGGGCTGGGTCAGTTCGGCGATCTCGTCGACCCACGAGATCAGGGCCTGGTGCCGGGTGGGGAGGGCGGGGGGAGCCGCGATGTCGCGCGCCACGATTGCTCCTAAGCGAGGGGTTTTTTGTTGGAGGCCCCGTGGGGGCTGCGACCCGGATGCGGCGTATGAGGGGCTGCGTCGCTCATCCGGTGCCGACCGCACTCATTTGATCATCCGCGTCGCGCGCCCATATGTCCAGAGGGCTTCACACCTGAGCGGGGTGAGGATCGCCACGTACCTCGGACGACGGCCGGAATTCTTTGCGTACGCGTGAATTCCTCCTGAAACTCCTTTTACCCGGACGGCGTGTCGCGCGCGGAGCCGCCGTAAGGAGGGAGGACCGGCGACCCGGAAGGCCGAACGGCCGTGAGACGATGGCCACTCCGCGTTCGTCATACCTCCGTACTGACATGTAACTTACGGTTCCGTAGGTACGATGCGCTCATGACTGCGCCCGCCTTCGAAGCGCAAGGGGACACGCCGGACGCCGGCCACGGCCCTGTCGCGCTTTCCCCGCCCCACCAGGCCAAACCCAAGCTGCGCGGCTGGCTGCACCTCGGCATGTTCCCGGCCGTCCTCGTCGCCGGCCTGGTGCTCACCGCCCTCGCGGACTCGACCCGCGGACGGATCGCCTGCGGTGTCTACGTCCTGACGGCCTGTCTGCTGTTCGGCGTCAGCGCGCTCTACCACCGGGGCGACTGGGGCCCGCGCATGGACGGCGTGCTGCGCCGGCTCGACCACGCCAACATCTTCCTGATCATCGCGGGCACCTACACGCCGCTGACGATCCTGCTGCTGCCGGGCGCCAAAGGGCAGTGGCTGCTGTGGGGCATCTGGGCCGCCGCGGCGGCGGGCATCGTCTTCCGCGTCTTCTGGGTCGGCGCCCCGCGCTGGCTCTACACGCCCTGCTACATCGCCATGGGCTGGGCCGCGGTCTTCTTCCTCCCCGAGTTCCTGCGGGCCGGCGGCATCGCCGTCCTCGTCCTGGTCGTCGTGGGCGGTCTCCTCTACAGCGCGGGCGGTGTCATCTACGGCATCAAGCGGCCCAACCCGTCACCGCGCTGGTTCGGCTTCCACGAGGTCTTCCACTCCCTCACCCTCGCCGCCTTCATCACCCACTACGTGGGCATCTCCCTGGTCGCCTACCAGCACGGCTGACCCCGCCCCGCACCCCGCCCGACCCGGGCCACGGCCGACCGCCGTGGCCCTTTCCCATGGGCCCCGGGCAGGGCACCTGGGCGGGCACCGGGGCGGCGGCGGGGCCCGTCGCGGCCGTGGCCACGCCCCCGCGGATGCCCGACAATGATCCGTATGACGGCCGCCCGCTCCCCCCACTCCCCCGCCGCGCGCCCCGGGCCCGGCCTGCGGGAACGCAAGAAGACCCGGACCCGCGAGGCGATCCGCGCCGCCACCTACGGACTGGTCGGGGAACAGGGCTACACCGCCACCACCGTCGAGCAGATAGCCGACCGCGCCGAGGTCTCGCCCTCCACCGTCTTCCGCTACTTCCCCACCAAGGAGGACATCGTCCTCACGGACGAGTACGACGCGGCCCTGCTGGAGCTGTTCCGGGCCCGGCCCGCCGACGAACCCTGGCTCGACTCCCTGCGCGCCGTCCTGCGCGAGGCGATCGGCGCCGGACTGCGCGAGGAACCCGAGGTGACCCGGCTGCGCACCCGCCTCATGTCCGAGGTGCCCGCCGTACGGTCCCGCATGGTGGAGAGCATGTCCGTCACCGGCCGCCTGCTCGCCGGCGCCGTCGCCGAACGCACCGGGCTCCCGCCGGACGGCCTGGAGGTGCGCTTCCTCACCGCGTCCCTGCTCGGCGGCCTGCTGGAGGTCTCCCGCTACTGGGCCGAGCACGGCCACCGCGACGACCCGGCCGCCCTGGTCGACCGGGCCCTGGACATCGTCGAGCACGGTCTGCCGCCCGCCGGAAAAGCCTGAGGACGCGCCGCGCGCCCCGTGGCATCCTGACCGCATGAACGGTCCGGAGATCGACGTCGAGTTCGCCCCCGCGCTGCGCGTCTTCGTCCCCCGCGCCCGCGCCACCGGCACCGTCCGCACCGCCACCGACGGCGTCTCCACCCTCGGCCACCTCGTCGAGTCGCTGGGCGTCCCGCTGACCGAGGTCGGCACCCTCCTCGTGGACGGCCGCCCGGTGCCGCCCGGACACGTCCCGGCCGGCGGCGAGTCGGTCGGCGTCCGGCCCGTCGAGCACCCCCAGCGCGTGCCGGGCGCCCCGCTGCGCTTCCTGCTCGACGTGCACCTGGGCACCCTCGCCCGCCGGATGCGCCTGCTCGGCGTCGACACGGCCTACGAATCGGCCGACCCCGGCGATCCGGCGCTCGCCGCGCGGTCCGCCGCCGAGCGACGGGTCCTGCTCAGCCGCGACCGGGGCCTGCTGCGCCGCCGCGAGCTGTGGGCCGGCGCGTACGTCTACGGCCACCGCCCCGACGACCAGCTCGGGGAGGTCCTGGAGCGCTTCCGGCCCGCGCTGCGCCCCTGGACCCGGTGCACCGCCTGCAACGGGACGCTGCGCGAGGCCACCAAGGCGGAGGTCGCCGACCAGCTCGAAGGCGGCACCGAACGCAACTACGACGTGTTCGCCCGGTGCGCCGACTGCGGACGCGCCTACTGGAAGGGCGCGCACCACGACCAGTTGGAGGCCATCGTGTCCCGGGCACTGGAGCAGACGGGGCGGGGGTGAGGGGCGGGTCTGTCGCGCGTGGGGGCTTCCGGTTGGGGCTTCCGGTGGGGGGCTTCGGCGTGGGGGTCTTCTGGGGTGGGGGTCCGCCTCACGCCTCCGGCGCGGTCAGCGTGTCCCGTAGCCGCTCCGGGTCGGTCGTCGGCGCGTCGCAGGTGAAGCCCCGGCAGACGTACGCCGCCGCCTGACCGCCGACCAGCGGACGCCCGGCGAGCAGCGGGAACTCCCCGCCGCCCTCGACCCCGGCGGCGACGACCGCCCCCGGCGCGGTGCCCAGCAGCGCGGTGCGGTGCAGCCCGCGGGCGGCGGCGTCCGCCGGGCCGGGGCCCACGACGGCCACCTCGCGCGGACCGTCGAGCAGCGCCTCGGCGACGGCGAGGCCCCAGCCGATGAAGCGCGGGACGCGCGGGCCGATCGAGGTCACCACGCCGAGGGCCTGTTCGGCGGCGGTGCGGTGCGGCTCGGAGCCGGTGTGGGCGGCGTAGGAGAGCAGGGCGCCCGCGGCGGCGGTCCAGCCGGAGGGGGTGGCGTTGTCGGTCGGGTCCTGGGGGCGGCGGATCAGCCGCTCGGCGTCGGCGGCGGTGTCGTAGAGGGCCCCCGACCCGTCCGCGAAGCGGGTGAGGACGTGGTCGAGGAGGAGCCCGGCGAACTCCAGCCAGACGCCCTCCCCGGTGACGGAGGCGAGGGCGAGGAAGCCCTCCGCGACGTCGCCGTAGTCCTCCAGGACCCCGGCGTTGGCGCCCGCGTGGCCATCCCTGCTGGTGCGGATGAGGCGGCCGTGCTCGTCGAGGTGGACCCGGACCAGCAGGTCGGCGGCGGCCACGGCGGCGTCGACGAGGTCGGGGCGCTCGAAGTAGGCGCCGGTCTCGGCGAGGGCGGCGACGGCGAGGCCGTTCCAGGCGGCGACGACCTTGTCGTCCCGGCCGGGGGCGGGGCGCTCGGCACGCGCGGCGAGCATCCGCTCCCGTACGGAGGCGATCCGCCCGGCGTCGAACACGCCCTCCCGCTGCGGGAGCTGCAGGACGGAGGCGCCGTGCTCGAAGGTGCCCTCCTCGGTCACTCCGAAGTGGGCGGCGGCCAGTTCGGCGTCCTCGTCGCCGAGCACCGCGCGCAACTGGGCCGGCGTCCAGACGTAGTAGGCGCCCTCGGTGTGCCGGCCGGTGCCGTCGTCGCTGTCGGCGTCCAGGGCGGAGGCGAAACCGCCCTCGGCGGTGCGCAGTTCGCGGACCATGAAGTCGGCGGTCTCCAGCGCGACCCGGCGCGCGTGCTCGGAGCCGGTGGAACGCCACAGGTGCGCGTAGACCCGGCACAGCAGCGCGTTGTCGTACAGCATCTTCTCGAAGTGGGGCACGACCCAGTCGCGGTCCACGGAGTACCGGGCGAAACCGCCGCCGAGCTGGTCGTACAGCCCGCCGCGCGCCATCCGCTCACAGGTGTCCCGCGCCATCTGGAGGGCGCCCTCGGCACCGGTGCGGGCGTGGTGGCGGAGCAGGAACTCCACCACCATGGACGGCGGGAACTTCGGCGCCCCGCCGAACCCGCCGCGCACCGCGTCGTACTCCCGGGTCAGCCCGAGCAGCGCCTGCCCCAGCTCGGCCGGTCCGGGCGCCCCGGTGCCGCCGTAGTCGATCTCCCGTCCGGCCAGGTCGCGCACGATCTTGCCGGCGACGTCGGTGACCTCGTCGCGCCGCTCGGCCCACGCCTGCCGGACCCCCTCCAGCACCTGCCGGAAGGAGGGCATGCCGTGCCGGGGCTCGGGCGGGAAGTACGTCCCGAAGTAGAAGGGCTCGGCGTCCGGGGTGAGGAAGACGGTCATCGGCCAGCCGCCCTGCCCGGTCGCGGCCTGCACCGCCTCCATGTACACGGCGTCCACATCGGGACGCTCCTCGCGGTCCACCTTGACGGCCACGAAGTGCGCGTTCAACACCCGCGCGGTGCCCTCGTCCTCGAACGACTCACGCGCCATCACATGACACCAGTGACACGCCGAGTATCCGACCGACAGCAGAACGGGCGCGTCGCGCCGCTTCGCTTCCTCGAACGCCTCGGGCCCCCACGGCCACCAGTCGACCGGGTTGTCGGCGTGCTGCAGCAGGTACGGGGACTGCGAGTCGGCAAGGCGGTTCATACGACCACCCTCGCACGATCGGCCAAGGTGGGTGCCCGTCCGCGCCGATGCGGCTTCCCGGAAGCCGGTCGCGCGCGGCGTCCGCCCTCTCCTCCCACAGCGCTCCCCAGCTCACCGGCGACCCGTTCACGGCGGCGATCCGCCCAGCCATCCCGAGCTAGGCGGGGTATAGTCCGTTTGTGCTCAGCGGGAGATGCGCACCTGTTGGCTCAAGGACGGGGCCACGCGTTGCCCCCTACCGACACTTGCCTGATCAAGGGAATCCATGAGCGTCTTCACTGCCAACGAGCAGACGTACCTCGACAGCCAGCTCCTCGGCCGCCTGGCGACCATCGCCCCCGACGGAGCCCCACAGGCCCGGCCGGTCGCCTTCGTCTACAACCGCGAGCACGACACGATCGACATCGGCGGCCACAACCTCGTCGCCAGCCGGAAGTACCGCAACATCCAGGCCGACCCGCGCGTCTCCCTCGTCGTTGACGACCTGGCCTCGACCACGCCCTGGAACCCTCGCGGCGTAGAGATCCGCGGCACCGCCGAACTCCTCGCCGCGGAGCCGCCGCAGCCGGGCTTCGACGCCGCACTGATCCGCATCCGTCCCGCCCGTGTACTCGCCTGGGGCCTGGACACCGACCCGTACGAGCCGCCGAACGCCCGCAACGTCACCACGGGGCCGCCGAGCACCCCCACCGCCGGCTAGCACCGGTTCGTGACCGGGACGACGGCGAGGTCTGCGGAGCACGCCGTCCTAGGCAGACGTGCGCGTGAACCGGAGCGTCGATGTCACCGCCGTCAGGCCGCGCATCATGCCCAGCCGGTTCCAGCTCATGCCGAACTGGTCCCGGTCGACGGTGAACTCGGTGGTGAGCGTGATCGCGTCCGCGCTCGCGCCGGTGACCTGCGCGGTGACGGTCTGCGGGCGGCTGACACCGCGCACGGTCAACTGACCTTCGACCTCTGCGACGTCCTTCCGGGGGAACACGGCGTCACGGACGGCGAAGACCAGGGTGGGGTGGTGCTCGACGTCGAAGAAGTCCGCGCTGCGCAGGTGCTCGTCGCGCTTCTTGTGCTGGGTGTCCAGGGAGGCGGCGTCCAGGGTCACGGCCCCGTGGACGGTGCCGTCAGGCCGGACCTCGCCCTCGCCGGTGACAGTGCCGAACGCTCCCTTCACGGTGACCATGCCCCACATCGTCACGTGGCTGATGGCGACGGTGGAGCGGGTGGCGTCGAGCTGCCACAGGCCGGTTTCTACGGCGGTGGTCATGGAGACTCCTTGATAGGGGTGGGCGACGTCGCCCGGGTGGGTGCTTCGGGCGGGTTCTCAGAACCCGACGTTCTGGCGGATCAGCACCAGGTGGATGCGGCCGGGCCGCTCCTGCCGGATCTCCAGGAGCTTGCCGATGTAGCTGTGCTGCCCGTACGCGGCCTGTGCCCGGACGTCTTCGAGTTTGAGGCTGTGCTCGACGACGCGCTCATGGGCCGCCTGCAAGGTGGGGACGAGCTTCTGCGTTCCGGCCACCAGGATGACGTTCGGGGCGTCCCAGACGTAGGCGGCGAGCTGGCTGCCGGTGGCCGAGGCGATGACCAGGGTGCCGTCGGCGGTGATGGCGTGAACACTGCCGAGGGCGTATTCGGCCTGCCCGGCAATGGCCTTCATCTCCTGCTGCTGGGTCTGGAAGTCCAGCGTCATCATCTTGTTGCGCGCCGACACGTACGGGCCGTCCGGGTCGTTGATCGCCGCTTCGATACCGGACTCCCGCAGCGTGGCCGAGGTGTTGGTCATCACCGGCGAGCCGTGCGGTATCCGCTTCAGCACGCTCAGCCGGGCGGACTCGAAGTCGTCGACGGTCTCCACGCCGAAGCCGTGCTCCTCCAGCGCGGTCACCGTGGCGGTGAGGGTCTGCTCGTCCGGCAGCGTCGTGAAACGCGCCTGGCCGTCGATCGTGGTCATGGGGTTTCTCCCTTGCTGAGCGGGGCTCGGCAGAGCCGCGACACACGGTTCCGCCCGTCGGTCGACAAGCGTGCGAACATTCAGTCGACGTAAACGGACTTTACCCCGCTTGATGAGTGGACGCAATGCCCGAGGCCGGCGCCCAGATGCGGTGAACACGCCCGCCACATCACGCGTGCGCAGCGGACTCACCGGCCCCGACCAGGATGTTTGGCGGCGCCTCAAGTGATCGCGGGGGCCCGCCGGCCGACCTGGCCCGACGGGCCGCGTCCGGGTCGCCGGCGGCGTAGCGGCCGAGGTGCTGACGGTCGAGGCATTTCCGCTCGACAGCACTGGGCGCTCTCGGCCTCCCGGGTCGAAGCGGGCGGTCGGGCCGAAGCGGGGCGGTCGGGGCGACGGCGCACGGGCCCGCGCCCGCACCCGCGTCGATCACCCGAAGAACGTAAGCGGACTATACCCCGCATGGCGGGATGACTGTTAGGATCACCGCCATGGATGTGCTACCGGTGAGCTGGGGGCCGCCGCGACCGGAACGGGCGGACGCGGCCCGTAACCGTGCACATCTGCTGGCCACCGCTCGCCAGATGCTGGCCGAGTCCGGGCCCGATCAGTTGACGATGGACGCGTTGGCCGAGCGGTCGGGCCTGGGCAAGGGCACCGTCTTCCGGCGCTTCGGCACCCGGGCCGGGATCTTCCAGGCACTGCTCGACGAGATCGAGCGGGGCTTGCAGGAGCGGGTCATGTCCGGGCCGCCGCCACTCGGCCCCGGTGCGCCGCCGGTCGACCGGCTGGTCGCATACGGCCGGGCCCGGGTGCGCCTGCTGCTGGAGAACACGGAGATCGCCAGATTCGCGCTCGACGGCCGGCAGCCCCTCCCGAGCAGCTCCCGGACACCGGCGTCCCAGATGCACATCCGGATGCTCCTGCGCCAGTTGAGCCTGGACGGCGCGGACCTCGACCTGCTCGCGATCCAGCTCACCGCGGCGCTCGACGGCCCCCTTCTGCTGTACCTTTCCGCCGACGCGCTGACCAGCGCAGGCCCTCAAATCGAACAAAGCCTTGGCTCGGCCTGGCAGGACTTGATCGAACGGGTATGCAGGCCCTGAGAGGGTGACGCGGCCGAGCTGGACACGGCGGCGCCGGACCTTCGACGCCGAGCCGAGCCGCTCGATCAGGCGCTCCGCCGGTCGACCGTCGGTCATGGCGCGACGGACGCTCTCGCGGAGCGGTGCACGACGCCCCTCGTGGGCCTCGGAGGATCCCTGCGCGGTCGCCGCGTGGACGTCACTGACCGGCGGCGACCAGGCCACCGACATGGCGATCACCATGGCCATGACGTCGAATGGGTCCCCCTCGCGCACCAGGCCGGCAGGGGTTGGGCCCGAAGGGAGAATCGCCATGAGGAACACGGTTGGCTGGCAGGCGGAAGGTCCGTCGACGACGCTTCGGCGGACGCCGTTGAAGCGGCGCGACCTGCGGCCCGACGACCTCGCGGTCCGGGTGGAGTACTGCGGTGTGTGCCACTCCGACCTGCACGCCCTCAGCGTCACCGGCGAGGAAGGAGGGCAGCCCCTCGTCCCCGGGCACGAGTTCACCGGCGTGGTGACCGAGACCGGGTCCGCGGTCACCGGCTTCGCGGCCGGCGACCCGGTCGCGGTGGGCAACATCGTCGATTCGTGCGGCGAGTGCGCCATGTGCCGGGCCGGCCAGGAGAACTTCTGCCACGCCTTCCCGACCCTGACCTACAACGGCACCGACCGGCACGACGGATCGACCACCCTGGGGGGCTACTCCCGCGAGTACGTCGTCCGTGACCGCTTCGCCTACCCCCTTCCCGCCGATCTGGACCCGGCCGGCGCCGCCCCTCTGCTCTGTGCGGGGATCACGGTCTGGGAACCACTGCGAGCGCTCGGCGTGGGGCCGGGAAGCCGCGTCGCCGTAGCGGGACTGGGCGGCCTGGGCCACCTCGCGGTCAAGATCGCCGTAGCGCTCGGTGCCGACACCTCGGTGATCAGCCGCTCACCGGACAAGGCCGACGACGCTCGTCGTCTCGGCGCTCGGAGCCTCATCGTCTCCACGGACCCGGAGCGGATGGCCGGCGCCCGCGACCGCTTCGACGTCGTCATCGACACCATTTCCTCCCCGCACGACCTCGGCCCGTACCTGCGCCTGGTCGCCCTGGACGGAACGCTCAGCGTCCTCGGGCACCTCGGCCCTGTCACCGTGCAGGCCACCGACCTGCTCGTGGGACGCAAGAAACTCAGCTCCGCAGGCAGCGGCGGCAGGCCGGCGACCGCCGCCATGCTGGACTTCTGCGCCAGGCACGGCATCACCGCCGACATCGAACTGCTCCCCTCGGCACGAGTGAACGAGGCCCTCGACCGACTCCGGCGCAACGACGTCCGCTACCGCTTCGTACTCGACATGTCCGACCTGGACTGAACGGCGAGGTCACGGCCGCCGGACCGGCTGACGCCAAGGGGGCGAGGCCAAGGGCGACGGAGCCCGCGGTCTCGGGCGTGCGAGACGCGCCCGGGGCTTTCCAAGCCCTGGGCTCCGCAGGTGACTTGACGGCGGGAGGAGTGGGCAGGGACCCGGTGACGGGCCGGGAGGGACCCGGGCGTGTCCTCGGACGATCCCGGGGGCGCGGATGTCGCCGAAGGGGGACGCGACAGATGCGGGACAGTCATCGGGCGGAGGCGGAACGGCTGCTGGTGCGGGCCGTGGAGGAAGAGGTACGGCGCTCGGGCGGGCGCGTGGACGGCAGGGTGCTGCTGTCCCGGGCGCGCGGGGCGCTGGACTCCATGGCCGCCGCTGCGGCCGAGGAGTACGAGACGTACACCCGCGCCCTGGACGAGTCCGCCGCCGGCCGGCTCACCTTCCGCCAGCGCTACGCCCGGGACGGCGCCGGCACTCCGTTGCTGGTGGCGGCCGTGGCGGCGGTCGCCGCGGTCGCCGCCGACCTGGCCCTGGGCACCGGCTCCGGTACGGCGGTCGGCGCGGGCGTGGCCGTCGGGGCGGCCGGCGCCGCGACGACCGTGGTGAAGGTGGCCGGCGTGCACCTGCCCGCCGCCCACCACCGCGCCGGCGCCGCCGGACAGCCGGGCGGGGCCGAGCAGTTGCGGCTCCAGTGGCTCACCGCGCTGGAGGTGCGGGGCATCCGGCCCTTCCTCGACCAGCAGCGCGTCCTCACCGCCGCGGCGGGAGCCTCCCGTACGGGGCCGAGGCTGCGCGGGGCCGACAAGAGCGCCGCCGCCCGGGGGCGCAGTGTGCTGGAGCAGTCCTTCGGGCAGCTCCCCGAGCCGTCGGACGCCTTCGCCGGGCGCCGCCCGGAGCGGGACCGGCTGCGCCAGTGGGTGCAGTCCGCGCGCGCCGGCACCGAGACCCGGCCGACCGTCGTCGTCCTGCACGGGCCGCCGGGCAGCGGCCGGACCACGCTCGCCGTGCGCGCCGCCCACGAACTGCGGGACTACTTCCGCGGGGCCTGCGTGGTCGACCTGCGCGGCGGCAGCCCGGACGTGCCGCCGCTGAGCACCCGCGACGCGCTGCTGCACCTGCTCAACCGGCTCGGCGCTCCCCGCGAGCAACTGCTGTTCCGGGACCGTTCCTCGGCGGACCAGCAGGTCAGACGGTTGAGCGAGCTGTACCAGCAGCATCTGACCGGGGTGCCGGTCACCATCGTCCTGGACGACGCCTCGGATGCCGGTCAGATACGGGCGCTGCTGCCCGAGCGGTCCGACAGCCTGGTCCTGGTCACCGCCCGCTCCCCGCTGGAACTCCCCGCCGACCTGCCGGCCCACGTGCACCACCTCCCGGTGGAGCCCCTGGACGCGGCCGGCGCCGAGGAACTGCTCGCCTCCGCCGCCGAGGACACCTCGGCCCCCTACGACGCCGAGGCCGCCGACCTCATCCGCCGGCTCTGCGGGGGCCTGCCGCTCGCCCTGCGCATCGCCGGTTCGTCCCTGGGCCCGCGCTCACCGCGCGCCCTCGCCACCGACCTCGGCGCCTACGGACCGGTGGAGCCGGCCGAGCGCGCCCTGTGGCTGCGCTACACCGACCAGCCCGAACCGGCCCGGCGGCTGCTGCGACGCCTGGCGCTGGCCGGACGCGCCTCCCTGGGCACCGCTGCCGCCGCCGCGCTGCTGGCCACGGACGAGACGGAGGCCGTCCGGCACCTGACCGCGCTGTCCCGGGCCGGGCTCATCGACCACGTGCGCGGCAGCCGCCACCGCCTCCACGACGTGGTGCGCGCCTTCGCCCGCGACCGGCTCGCCGACGAGGAGGAGCCGGCCGAGCGCGCGGCGGCCCAGGAGCGGCTGATCGCCAACTACGCCGAGCTGGCCGACTCCGTACTGCGCCTGGTGGACGGCAACATGTCGACCCGCTCGGACCGCTTCGGACCCCACGGTTTCACCTCCCTGGACGAGGCGCTGCGCTGGCTGGACGACGAGTCGAGCTTCATCACCGACGCCCTCCGGCACGCCGAGGGCGTCGACCGGGCCACCGTGCTCGCCCTGCTGGGCGCCCTGTGCGACTACTGCCTGCTGCGCGGCGACCTCTACCGGCTCGGCGAGATCAACGAACTCGCCCAGGCGGTCGACGAAGGGCTCCTCGTGCGCTCGGTGCAGTGGCGCACCGGCATCGCGGCCCGGCAGTTGGGCGAGCTGGACACGGCCCGTACGACGCTCACCTCGGTCGTCGACCTGTACCGGGAGGCCCACCAGGACGCCGGCGCGGCCCGCGCCCTGTGCTCGCTCGGCATCACCCTGCACCACCAGGGCAACCTGACCGAGGCGGCGGCACGGCTGCGCGAGGCCCTCGACCTCCAGGCCGCCCCGGAACTGGCCACCGACCGGGCCTGGACCCTGCACGCCCTGGCCGCCGTGGAACGCGACCGGGCCCGCCTCGCCGAGGCCCTCGACCTGCTCACCGAGTCCCTGGTGCTGCACCGCGCCGGCGAGTCGGTGCACGGCCAGGCGTGGGCCCACTTCCAGCTCGGCCAGCTCCGGCTGCGGATGGGCGACGTCCCGCGCGCGGAGGCCGAGCTGAACGCCGCCCTCGGCCTCTACGGCCGTACCCAGGACGCCCGCGGCGAGGCGTGGGCACTGACCCAGCTCGCGCGGGCGCGGCTGCTGGACGGCGACGCGGGCCCGGCGGTGGAGGCGCTGCGCGGGGCGGCGGCCCGGCACCGGGAGAACGAGGACGCGCGCGGCGAGGCGTGGAGCCTGTACTACCTCGGCCAGGCCCTGGAGGAGACGGGCGACCTGGACCGCTCGGTGCGCGAACTGGAACGCTCGCGCACCATGTTCTCCCGGATGCGGGACGTGTACGGGCTGGCCTGCGCCCGGCACCACTCCGCGCGGGTGACCCGTGACCAGCGGGCCGCCCAGACCGGCTCGCTGCGCAACTCCGGCTTCGCCCGGCAGCTCCTGGTGGACGCGCGCGCCGACTTCCGGCGGATCGGCGTGGGCCACGGCGAGGCGTGGACCTGCCTGGAGCTGGCGGTGGTCGACGCGGGCAACGCCCGTACGCCGCAGGCCCTGGCCCTGTGCGACGAGGCGACGGCGCTCTTCGCGTCCTACGGCGACCGGCGGGGCGAGGACTGGGCCCGCTTCCTGCGCTGCACGCTGCTGCCGTACGCCGCGCCCGGCGGGGTGGAGGTGGGCTCGGCGGTGGCACTGGAGGAGCTGGCCCAGTTGGCGCGGGCCGGGCATCCGGCGCGGGACGGGAAACTGGACGACTACGTGGGGGCGTACCGGCTGCTGCTGGAGCGCGGCGTACGCCTGGAGTCGGGCTGGCAGGCCTGGACCCTCGGCATGGTCCCGGACCGCCGAGCCCGCGAGGTGATGGGCGTACCTGTGCCGGAGAACCCCTGACGGGAGGGGCGGGGGGTGCCGGGGGCGGGCGGCTGACGCGGGGCGGCTGGCGCGGGGCGGCTGAAGGCGGACGCCGGGGCAGGGCGGCGGACGCCGTCACGGGCGGACCTCCGGTGATGTGGACGGCCGGGGTCGGACGGCCGGCGCCGGGGCCGGTACGCGGGCGCCATCGTGGCCAGGCACCGGAGATGCGGACGGCCGAGATCGGACGGCCGGAGCCGGACGATCGGGCTCGGGGCCGGTGCGGCGGGTTCCCCTCACGGCTGGGTCCCGGTGGTGCGGACGGGCGAGGTCGGGCGGCCGGAGCCGGGCGGCCAGGGGCGGAGCAGGGCGGCGGGTGCCGTCGCGGCCGGGCCTCCGGTGGTGCGGGAGGCCCGGCCGTGCGGCTCGCATCAGCGCCGGCCTGCCGGACGCGGCCGGTGAGGGCCGGTTCCCGGTGGCCGGACGTGCCAGGTCTGCCCGGCGGCCCCGGCTCGCCCGGCGTACCGGCGTCGTCCGACCCGCGCGCCCGGAGGGCCCGGTTTCCCGCGCCCGAGGACGGTTGACCAGGGGGACGGAACGACGCCGGCCGGGTCAGTTCCGGGGTTCGGTCTCGCCGGACGCCTTGTCGGAGCCGGTGGCGGAGGGCTCCGGGGCCTCCTTGAAGTCGACCCGGTTCATGTGCCGGTTCATCGACTTCATCAGGCCCCACACGGCCAGCGCCATGACGGCGAAGACGATGAAGCCGAGGACACCGGGGGTGACCTTGTTCTCGTCGAGTTCCGCGAGGGTGACGAGATGCGACGTTGCCAGGCTTGCGCTCATATCAGGCATTGTCGCGGATGCCCGCGAAGAGGTCGTCCTCGGGGAGGGATGTGTCCACGAGGGACTTCGCCAGTTCGTACTCCTCGGTCGGCCAGACCTCCCGCTGGAGGTCCATCGGCACCCGGAACCAGCCCCCGTCCGGGTCGATCTGGGTGGCGTGCGCGATCAGCGCCTTGTCCCGGATCTCGAAGAAGTCGGCGCACGGCACGTGCGTGGTGAGCGTGCGCTCCTTGCGCTCGAACTCCGCCCACCGCTTGAGCCAGTCGCCGTACGGCGAGTCCAGGCCGCGGGCGAGCATCGCCTCGTGCAGCGCCTCGGTGCGCTGCCGGTTGAAGCCCTGGTTGTAGTACACCTTCAGCGGCTGGTACGCCGGGCCGTACTCCGCCTCCGGGTACTTCTCGGTGTCGGCCGCGCCCTCGAAGGCCACCATCGTGATCTTGTGCGTCATGATGTGGTCGGGGTGCGGGTACCCGCCGTTCTCGTCATAGGTGGTGATCACCTGGGGACGGAAGGAACGGATCTTGCGCACCAGTTCGCCGGCCGCCTTGTCGACGTCCTCCAGCGCGAAGCAGCCCTCCGGCAGCGGCGGCAGCGGGTCGCCCTCGGGCAGGCCCGAGTCGACGAAGCCGAGCCACTCCTGCCGGACGCCCAGGATCTCCCGGGCCTCGTCCATCTCCTTCTTGCGAACCTCGTGGATGTGCTCCTCGATGTACGGGTCGCCTTGCAGCTTGGGGTTGAGGATGGAGCCGCGCTCACCGCCCGTGCAGGTCACCACCAGCACGTCCACCCCTTCGGACACGTACTTCGCCATGGTGGCCGCGCCCTTGCTCGACTCGTCGTCGGGGTGGGCGTGCACGGCCATCAGTCGCAACTGGTCAGTCAAGACTCATTCCTCGGTCAGTCGGCGCCCTGTATGCGTCGGCGCGATCCAATGGGTGCCGCCCGGCGGGCGTCGTCAGGGGCGGCGGTCGGGTGACGGGTGGAGACTCCTATAGTGACCGAATCGGGGGGCGAATAATTCCGGAGTCCCGCTCCGGGGCCCCTTTCGGGACATCCGTTCCGTTCCTGCCGGGAGGACGATCATGAGCATGGCGAGCACGCGCCCGCCCGAGGGCCGCTACGGCCGTTCCTCGGACGAACGGGCCGACCGCACGCTCAAGATCGTCGGCGCCGTCCTGGGAGCCGTCCTGCTGGCGGTGATCGGCTGGTTCGGCTACCACTACGTCGGCCAGAACGAGATCAGCGCCGAGGTGATCCGGTTCGAGCTGACCGACGACGCCGCCAAGGTGCACCTGGAGGTCCGCAAGGACGCCGGGGTCACCGGGTACTGCACGCTGCGTTCCCAGGCGCGGGACGGCGAGGAGGTCGGCCGGGCCGACTTCCGCTTCGGCGGGGACGCGACCCGCATCGACGAGATCGTCACGCTCCGCACCAAGTCGCGGGGCACCTCCGCCGAGCTGCTCGGCTGCCACGCGGAGTGATCTGCGCCCCATCCTGACGGGCCTGACCTGGGGAAACGCGAATCCGACAGCGTATGTCCTCCCCCTTTCGCCGCTGAATTGTTAGGCTCGTGGTTTCGCCCTTCCATGGAGGAACATCCTCCTGGGTAGGGCGTTGATTTATATCCCAGCACCGACGAGGAGCACCTGTGACCCAGACCAGCGAGAACGCCACCTGGCTGACCCAGGAGGCGTACAACAAGCTCAAGGAGGAGCTTGCCTACCTTACTGGTCCTGCGCGCACCGAGATCTCTGCCAAGATCGCCGCGGCGCGTGAGGAGGGGGACCTGCGCGAGAACGGCGGGTACCACGCGGCGAAGGAGGAGCAGGGCAAGCAGGAGCTCCGTGTGCGCCAGCTGACCCAGTTGCTCGAGACCGCCAAGGTGGGTGCACCTCCGGCCGACGACGGGACGGTGTCCCCCGGCATGGTCGTGACCATCGCGTTCGACGGCGACGAGGACGACACCCTGTCGTTCCTGCTCGCCTCCCGCGAGTACGCGAGCGCGGACATCGAGACCTACTCGCCCCAGTCCCCGTTGGGCTCGGGCGTCATCGGCCACAAGGTGGGCGAGGACGTCGAGTACGAGCTTCCCAACGGCAAGATGGCCTCCGTACGGATTCTCAAGGCCGTGCCTTACGACGGCTGACCCGGCCGGACGCGCGTCCGGCCCCTGATGTTGCCGAGCCCCCGGCGTCACACCGACGCCGGGGGCCTCGTCATGCGGCGGCCGAGCGGTACTTGCGCACGGCCAGCGTCCGGAAGATGAGGATGATGACGACGGAGTAGATCAGCGAGGCCCACACCGGGTGCTGCATGGGCCAGGCGTCGGAGGGCGAGCCGCCCGGGTTGCCGAAGAGCCGGCGGCACGCCTGGACGGTGGCGCTGAACGGGTTCCAGTCGGCGACGTGTCCCAGCCAGGGCGTCATCTTCCCGGAGTCCACGAACGCCGTGGAGACGAAGGTCACCGGGAAGAGCCAGATCAGCCCGCCGGAGGTGGCCGCCTCGGGCGTCCGCACCGAGAGGCCGATGAGCGCGCCGACCCAGGTGAAGGCGTACCCGAAGAGCAGCAGCAGGCCGAAGGCGCCGAGGACCTCCCCGATGCTGGTGTGGGTGCGCCAGCCGACCAGCAGGGCGACCATCGCCAGCACGAACAGGGTGAGCGCCGTCTGCACCAGGTCGGCCAGGGTGCGGCCGGTGAGGACCGCGCCGCGGGCCATGGGCAGGGAGCGGAAGCGGTCGATCAGCCCCTTGTGCATGTCGTCGGCGATGCCCGCCCCGGCCCCCGCGGTGGCGAAGGTGACGGTCTGGGCGAAGATGCCGGCCATCAGGAACTCACGGTAGACGGACGGGTCGGTGGTGCCGCCGACCTGGAGGGAACCGCCGAAGACATAGCTGAACAGCACCACGAACATGATCGGCTGGATGAGCCCGAAGATGACCATCTCGGGAATCCTGGTCATGCGGATCAAATTCCGCTGGGCCACCACCAGGGAGTCCCGGACGGACTGGCCGAAGCGGGCGGCGGGTGTCGCGGCCGGCGCGGTGTCGGTGACGGCACTCACTCGGATACCTCCTTCGCGCGCCCGCGGCCGGCGCCGGCCTCCGGGCTCTGGTCGCCACCGCCGTCCCCGCTCCTGCCCCTGTTTTCGTCTCCGTTCCCGTTCCCGTTCCCGTTCTCCTCGGCTTCGGCCCGGTGGCCGGTGAGGGAGAGGAAGACGTCGTCGAGGGTGGGGCGGCGCAGTCCGATGTCGTCGATCTCGATGCCGCGGGCGTCCAGTTCCCGGATGACCTCGGCGAGCAGCTTGGCGCCGCCGGTGACGGGGATGGTGAGCCTGCGGGTGTGCTCCTGGACGGTGGTCGTGCCCTTGCCGAAACCGGCGAGCACCTCCGCGGCCGTCGCCATGCGCTCCCGGTCGTGCACCACGACCTCGACCCGCTCGCCGCCGGTACGGGCCTTGAGCTGGTCGGAGGTGCCGCGGGCGATGACCTGGCCGCGGTCGACGACCGCGATGTCGTGGGCGAGGTGGTCGGCCTCCTCCAGGTACTGCGTCGTGAGCAGGAGGGTGGTGCCGCCGGAGACGAGGTCCTTGATGACCTCCCACAACTGCTGCCGGTTGCGCGGGTCGAGGCCGGTGGTCGGCTCGTCCATGAACATGACCGGCGGATGGACCACGAGGGCCGCCGCCAGGTCGAGCCGGCGGCGCATGCCCCCGGAGTAGGTCTTGGTGGGGCGGTCGGCGGCGTCCGTGAGGTGGAACTGGTCGAGCAGCTCCGCCGCGCGGGCCTTCGCCGCCTTGCCCCTCATCTGGTAGAGGCGGCCGACCATGTGCAGGTTCTCCCGGCCGGTGAGGTATTCGTCGACCGCGGCGAACTGGCCGGACAGGCCGATGGAGCGCCGGACCTCGTTGGGCTGCCGGACCACGTCGAGGCCGGCCACGACGGCTCTGCCACTGTCTGGGCGCAGCAGCGTCGTGAGGCACCGGACGGCGGTCGTCTTCCCCGCGCCGTTCGGCCCGAGCAGGCCGAGGACCGTGCCCTCCGGCACATCGAGGTCCACGCCGTCCAGAGCCCGTACGTCGCCGAAGGTCTTCACCAGCCCTTCGGCATAGATGGCGCCTGGCATATGAGTCTCCACGTCGTCGGGGATACTTCGGAAAGCCTAGGTTTGTGCGGGTTCGTCCGCTTGTCACGGCCGGACGGCGCGGTGGGCGACTCCGGCCGGGCGGCGGCACTGAAAAACCATAACGCGATGTATCGCGTCTTACAATGGACTTACCTGATCGAGTGACGTCGAGTGGTGTGGGTTGACGCGCGTCGGCGTCGGCGGGTGCGGGTGCGGGTCGCCGTGGGCGGCGGGAGCCGGGCCGTGCCGGTCCGGCTGGGTTACTGCGGGTACAGGCGGGTGGGACCTCAGCCGATGACCGGGTATCCCGCGTCCCGCAGCGCCCGTTCCACCTCGGCGCAGTGCTCGGTGCCCTTCGTCTCCAGATGCAGTTCGACCTCCGCCTCCGTGAGCCCGAGCCGGGGGTCGGTCCGGACGTGGCTCACATCCAGAACATTGGCATCCACCACTGACAACACCCCGAGCAGCGTGGCGAGGGCGCCCGGACGGTCGGTCAGCCGCAGGCGTACGGCCAGGTAGCGGCCCTGCGCGGCCATCCCGTGCCGCAGCACGCCCTGCATCAGCAGCGGATCGACGTTGCCGCCGGACAGCACCGCCACCACCGGCCCCTCGAAGGCGCCGGGATCGCTCAGGAGCGCGGCCACCGGGCTCGCCCCGGCCGGTTCCACGACCAGCTTGGCCCGCTCCAGGCAGAGCAGCAGGGCGGTCGACAACGCGTCCTCGGAGACCGTGCGGACCTCGTCCACCAGATCGGCGACGATCTCGAACGGCACCTCACCGGGCCGGCCGACCTTGATCCCGTCCGCCATCGTGACCGGGTGCTCGACGGTCAGCGGGCGCCCCTCGGCCAGCGACGGCGGATAGGCCGCCGCTCCCTCCGCCTGCACGCCCACGACCCGCACGTCGGGCCGGACCGCCTTCACCGCGACCGCGATCCCCGCGATGAGCCCGCCCCCGCCGACACCGACCACCACGGTCCTGACCTCGGGGCACTGCTCCAGGATCTCCAGGCCCACCGTGCCTTGGCCTGCGATCACGTCGGGGTGGTCGAAGGGGTGGATGAACACCGCGCCGGTGCGCTGCGCGTACTCCTGCGCGGCGGCCAGCGTCTCGTCGACCACCTGCCCGTGCAGGCGCACCTTCGCCCCGTACTCCCGGGTCGCGCTGACCTTGGGCAGCGGGGCGCCCTTCGGCATGAACACCGTCGCCTCGACGCCGAGCAGCGAGGAGGCGAGGGCCACGCCCTGCGCGTGGTTGCCGGCGCTGGCCGCGACGACCCCGGCGGCGCGTTCCTCGGGGAGGAGTCCGGCGATGCGCACGTAGGCGCCGCGCAGCTTGAAGGAGCCGGTCCGCTGGAGGTTCTCGCATTTGAGGTGCACCGGGGCGCCGACGAGCTGGGTCAGGTGCCTGCTGCCCTCCATCGCCGTCACCCGTGCCACGCCCGCGAGCATCTTCTGGGCTCCCCGCACGTCGTCGAGGGTGACGGACCGGAGTGAGGCGGCCGTGCTGTAGCTCATGGCTCCAGCATCGCAGCCCCGGGGCCGTGGTGACCGCTGTGACCAAGCTCCGAGACCGGCTTCCCGCAGCGCCGGTACGCCTTGCCGCCCGGCCGCGTACCCTGTCCCCCAACCCAGCAGCCCTCCACGAAGTGAGCCCCGGCCATGCCCACTACACCTGGAATGTCGATGGACATGACGACCGCCGGTGACACCGGTCTTCTCGACTCGCTCCAGCACGAAGTGGCGCTGTTCGCCCGACGTGCCGAACAGACCCGGCTCGGCGGGGTCGGGCAGGTCCGCAACTCGATGGACCGTGCCGCCTACCTGCTCCTCAACCGCCTCGACAAAGAGGGGCCGATGGGCGTCAAGGCGCTCGCCGCGAGCATGGGCATCGACTCCTCGACGGTCACCCGGCAGGTGGCGCCGCTGGTCGACACCGGCCTCGTCAAGCGGACCTCGCACCCCGAGGACGGGCGGGCCGTGGTGCTCCAGCTCTCCCCGCGGGGCGTGACACGGCTGGACGAGGTGCGCTCCTCCCGCCGCCGGCTCATGGCCGAGCTGACCCACGACTGGTCACCGCAGGAGCGCGAGGTGTTCTGCACGCTGCTCACCCGTTTCAACGGCGCCCTCTCCGCCCGTACGGCACCGCACGGCGGCACCGGCACGGGCCAGGAGTCGTCCCAGGCGTCCTGACCCGGGCGTGCCCTGCCCCGCGCGTGCCCTGCCCCGGCGGGCCGGTCCGTGGAGACCGGTCCGTGGAGACCGGTCCATGGAGGGCCGGCCCATGGGGTCCCGTCCCGTCCACGGGTCCCGGGGGTCCCGGGGGTCCCGTCCAAGGAGACCTGTCCGTGGCTGCCTGCCCGTGGAGGCCGCACGCGGTGAGCGGAGGGCTCACCGCTCACCCCCCGCCGCCGCCCGCCGGAAGCGGATCGTGCCGGGGTCTTGACCGGTGGGCCACCCCGGGTCCGATAGTGAGACCGGGCCCGGCCGGTGCGCGGGACGGCTCCCCGCGCGCGGGCGTACGGCGGGCCCGTCGGTGGCGGCGTGCCGCGCGCCCGCTCCCACCGGGTCCGGGGTCGCGGGCGCGGTATCGCCCGCCTGGCACGGGAGGCGCGGGTGCGGGAGCGGCGGGCGTCCCTCAGGGCGCTGCGGAACCGGGAGTTCGAGGCGTTCGTCGCGGGCGCGTCGGGACGGCTGCTGCACACCGCCACGCTGCTCACCGCCGAACCGCCGGACGACAACCCGCGCGCGTGCCGCCTGCTGTCGCTGGCGCTCGCCCACACCTACGCGTACTGGGACCGCGCGCGGGGCGAGGACCCGTACGTCCGGGCCCGCGCCCATCTGGCGACCCGGTTCGCGCGTGAGGCGTGGCACCGCCACGGCGGCGGCCCGCGCCGGTCGCGGGGACCGGCCGCCGGGGTCCTGGGCGGGCTCTCCCCGCAGGAGCGCCTGGTCCTGGTGCTGCGGCTGTACGAGGGGGTCGCCGAGGAGCAGACGGCGGCACTGCTGGGGCTGCCGACGGAACGCGTCGGCGCGCTGTGCGACCGGGCCGTGGCGACCCTGCTGCGTCCGGCCCCGGACCGCTCCCGGCCGGTGGCGGGGCCGAGGACGGCGGCGCCGTGACCGACACGCGGGCCAGGCACGGTACGGCACGCGACACGCCCGTACGGTGTGTCGCCCGCCGGGACGCGGACACGCCGGGGTGGCGCCGTACGGAGCGCGACACGCCGAGCGGGCGTGTCGCCGTACCCGATGCGGGCCCGGCACGCCGGGCGTGGCGGCCACCGTACGCGGGACACGCCCGAAGGCGGTGGCCGTGAACCGGTCCCGGCGGGAGGCCGCCGCCCGGCAGATCATGGAGGCGTCGTCACCGCGGGTGCCACCGGGCCTGTACGCGGACGCGCTGCGCCGGGGCGTACGGGCGCGGCGCCGGCGGACCGCCGCCCGCCGCCTGGCGTGGGGGCTGCTGTGGGCCGTGGTGGTGGCGTCGGCGGTGTGGGCGCTGACCGTCCGGCCCTGGGTGGAGCCGCCGTCGGAGACGACCCCACCCGTTCCGGGCTGGACGGGCTGGTAGGCCGGGGCCGGTCAGCCGAGCGCCCGCTGGAGGTCCTCCAGCAGGTCGTCGGCGTTCTCGATGCCGACGGAGAGGCGCACCAGATCGCCGGGGACCTCCAGGGCGGAACCGGCCACCGAGGCGTGCGTCATGCGACCGGGGTGCTCGATCAGCGACTCGACGCCGCCGAGGGACTCGCCGAGCGTGAACACCTTCGTGCGGTCGCAGAGCGCGACGGCCGCCTCCTCGCCACCCTCGACGCGGAACGACACCATGCCGCCGAACGCCTTCATCTGCTTGGCGGCGATCTCGTGCCCCGGGTGGTCGGGCAGCCCCGGGTACAGAACGCTCGTCACGCGCGGGTGCCGGGTCAGCATCTCGGCGACCTTGGTGGCGTTCTCGCTGTGCCGGTCCATGCGGACGGCGAGCGTCTTCGCGCCGCGCAGCACCAGCCAGGAGTCGAACGGCCCGGCCACCGCGCCCATGGCGTTCTGGTGGAAGGCGAGCTGCTCGCCCAGCTCCTGGTCCTCGACGACCAGGGCACCGCCGACGACGTCCGAGTGCCCGCCCATGTACTTGGTCAGGGAGTGCACGACGACGTCCGCGCCGAGCGCCAGCGGCTGCTGGAGGTACGGCGTGGCGAAGGTGTTGTCGACCACCAGGCGGGCGCCGCCGTCCCGGGCGACCTGGGCGATGGCGGCGATGTCGGTGATGCCGAGCAGCGGATTGGAGGGGGTCTCCACCCATACGGCCTTGGTCTTGGGGGTCAGGGCCGCGCGCACCGCGGCGGGGTCGGAGGTGTCGGCCACGGACCACTCCACGCCCCAGGCGGTGGCGACCTTGGCGAAGAGCCGGAAGGTGCCGCCGTAGGCGTCGTCGGGGATGACCACGTGGTCGCCGGGGCGCAGCAGGGCGCGCAACAGGCAGTCCTCGGCCGCCAGTCCGGACGCGAACGCGAGCCCGCGTCGCCCGCCCTCCAGCGCGGCGAGGTTCTCCTCCAGCGCGGTACGGGTCGGGTTGGCGCTGCGGCTGTACTCGTAGCCGCCGCGCAGGCCGCCCACGCCGTCCTGCTTGTAGGTCGACACCTGGTAGATCGGCGGGACGACCGCTCCGGTCAGGGGGTCGGGGGTGTTGCCCGCGTGAATCGCGAGGGTCTCGAAGTGCTGACTGATGTGCCTGTCGCTCATGACCACTGAGGGTAGTGCCGACGGCGGCTTCCCGCGTTTTCCACAGGACGGGGGACCCGTTGGCCAATTTCCGGCGGCGTCTGGTTCGCTTGGTGCCATGCAGATTCTCTGGGTCCTGATGGCGGCGGTCCTGTTCGGCTTCGTGCTGCTCCCGCTCCTGCGGCGCCGGCGCGGGGCGGTCGGGCTGGTCGCGCCGGGCCACCCGGACGCCGCGGACCCGGCGACGTACGGCTTCGCCCGCGAGGAGGAGCTGGACATCCGCATGCCGGGCCCGGACCAGGACCTGCTGGACGTGCTGGACCTGGTGCAGCGCACCCAGGACCACCGGGCGGCGCAGCAGCTCCTCGCGGGCACGGAGCGAGAGGGCGAGCGGCGCTGGCAGCGGGTCCAGGCGTTCGCGGGGGCGGCCTCGCTGGAGCTGCGGCAGCGGCCGGGCGGAGCAGGCGAGACGCCGGGCGGGCAGTGGCTGCGGGTGTGGCGGGCCGAGCAGCCGAAGGACGCGGGCGGCGCGGCGGTGCACGCCGAGTTCCTGGTGCAGCAGGCGTGGCGGACGTCGACGCCGGGCACGGACGAGTTCCGGATCATCATGGAGGAAGCCAGGTCCGCCTGTGGGACGGCCGCGCTGCTGGCGCCGGGCGACCCGATCCCGTACATCGTGGAGCTGTCGGTGGCCCGGGGGCTCGGGTATCCGCGGGCGGAGTTCGAGCAGCTCTGGCTGAAGATCCTGGACCGCGCCCCGGAGCACATGGGCGCGCACCTGGCGGCCCTGCACTACTGGTGCGAGAAGTGGCACGGCTCGCGCGAGCTGGCGTACTCGTTCGCGGAGGCCGCGGCGGCGCGGGCGCCTCGGGGTTCGCTGCTGGCGGCGCTGCCGCTCTTCGCGGTCTTCGAGCACCTGCCGGACCTCACCCTGGTCCGGGGGTTCTACCAGAGCGAGGTCGTCTCCCGGGCGATGCACGGCGCGCTGCACGCCGTGCACTCGGCGCGGCCGGACGATCCGATGCAGGCGCACGTGCGCCATCTGCTGATCTTCTTCCTGGTGCGCGCCGAGCGGTGGGCCGAGGCCATGCACCAGATAGTCGCCGTCGACGGCCATGTCGGCGCCCTGCCGTGGACCCTGTCGCCGGACCCGGCGTCGGAGTTCGCGCTGCACCGCGCCCTGGCCGTGGCGGGGTACGAGGCGAACGGCGGCAGCCCGGCGACCCTGGCGGGCTGAGCCCCGGCGCGCGGTGCGCCGCGCGCCCCCGTACGGCCTTGTCCGGCTGTTCGGCCTGTCCGTCCTGTTCGGCCTGTCCGGGCAGTGTCGGGGGCGCGGGCGGGTGGCCGTCAGGTGGCCGCGTTCTCCCGCACGGTGATCCGGCCCTTGCGGAGGGTCGCCAGGCGGGGGGCCTGCCGGGCGAGGGCGGAGTCGTGGGTGACCATCACGAAGGTCAGCCCCAGTTCCTTCCACAGCCGGTCGAGTACGTCCATGATCTCGTCGCGGGTGGACTCGTCGAGGTTCCCGGTGGGTTCGTCGGCGAGCAGCACCTTGGGGCGCTTGACCAGGGCGCGGGCGATGGCGACCCGCTGCTGCTGGCCGCCGGACATCTCGGCGGGCAGGTGCGCGAGCCGTTCGGCGAGGCCGACGGAGGCGAGTGCCTCGGCGGCGCGTTCGCGGCGCTGCTTGGCCTTCACGCCGAGCGGGACGAGGGCGGTCTCGACGTTCTCCTGCGCGGTGAGGGTGGGGATGAGGTTGAAGGACTGGAAGACGAAGCCGATGTTCTCGCTGCGCACCCGGGTGAGCCGGGCCTCGGGCAGCGCGGCCAGGTCGGTGCCGTCGAGGACGATCCGCCCGGAGGTGGGCCGGTCGAGGGCGCCCAGCATCTGGAGCAGGGTGGACTTGCCGCCGCCGGTGGGGCCCTGGATGACGAGCCGGTCGCCGTCGGCGATGGTCAGGTCGACGTCGTCGAGGGCGCGCACGGTGTCCTTGCCGCGGGTGTAGTGCTTGGAGACGCCGGTGAGTTCGTACATGGTGCAACTCCTGGGAGACGTGAGGGTGGTGCGGGCCGGCGCGCGTGGGTCCGGCCGGCGCGGGTGCGGCCGTACGGGCGGCGCCGGACCCGCCGGGGCGGCTACTCGACGCGCCGCAGGGCGTCCGCGGGGCGCAGCCGGGAGGCCCGCCAGCCGCCGAAGGCGCCCGCGACGAGCCCGCCGGCCACCGCGAGGCCGACCGCGAGGGCGATGGTGGTCACGCTGACGGGAGCGGTGAGCGCGACGTCCAGGGTCCTGGCGGCGGCCTGCCGGCCGGGCCCGGCGAAGCCGCCACCACCACCGCCGCCTCCGAGGGAAGCGGGCCCGCCCTGGCCGCCGCCCGAGCCGCCGCCGAGCTGTGCCTGGAGGGTGGGGCTGACGGCGGTGACGGCGTAGGCGCCCGCCAGGCCGAGCGCGATGCCGAGGGCACCACCGATCAGTCCGCTCACGACGGCCTCGCCGACCACCTGGCCGGTGACCCGGCGCGAGCGCCAGCCGAGCGCCTTGAGCGTGCCGAACTCGCGCACCCGGCGCGAGACGGCCGAGGAGGTGAGCAGGCCGGCGACGAGGAAGGCGGTGGCGAGGACCAGGCCGGACAGCCACCGGCCGACGCCCTCGGCGAGCGAGGACGCGGTGGACAGGGAGCCGGAGACGGTCTCGGCGAGGTCGGCGGAGGTGGTGACGGTGGTGTCGGGGACGTTCTTCTGGATGGCGGTCTTGACGCTGTCGATGCGCTGGGAGTCGGTGGCCTTGACGTAGATCGTGGTGATCTTGTCCTTGGCGTCGGCGAGGGTCTGCGCCCGGCTCAGCGGGATGTAGAGGTCGGCCGCCGCGTCGCCGCTGTCGGCGGTGGCGATGCCGACGAGGGTGAACTCGGTGCCCTTGACGGTGATCTTGTCGCCGGTCTTCAGCTCCTTCTTCTGCGCGTACGCCGCGTCGGCCACGGCGACCGCGGCATCGGTCTCCGACGCCTTGAAGGTGCGGCCGTCGGTGAGGGCGGAGGAGGTGAGCGGGCCCAGTTCGGGGCGGGTGACGTCGGTGCCGTAGACGGTGTGGCTGTCGACGTCGAAGTCGGCGCCGCCGCCCTCGACGCGCATCCCGGGCCCTCCCGGCTGGGCGCCGGGGCCGCCCTGTTCCGTCCCGCCGGAGCCGCCCTGCTGGAACCGGCCTCGGGTGAACTCGCCGCTCACCTTGACGACTTGCAGGCTCAGCCCGCCCACCGCGTCGGCGACGCCGCTCTGTGCGGCGACCTTGTCGACGGTGGTGGCGGCGAGCGTCTGGAAGCCCTGGACCATGACGTGGTCGGTGCTCTGTTCGGCGTCGTCGCCGTCCTCCTGCGCGTCGAAGCGGAACCGTGGCCGGTCGGAAGAGGTGGGCGCGGACGCGGCCTTGGTGACCGTCATGTCGGTGCCGAGCCCGTAGAGCGACTGGAGGACCCGGTCCTGGGCCTTGCCCATGCCCGCGGAGACGGAGTCGACGATGATGACGAGCGCGATGCCCAGCGCGAGGCCGGAGGCGACGACGAGGGCCGCCTTCCGGCGGCGGCGCAACTCGCGCCTCAGGTACGTGAAGAACATGGCCGCACGGTAGGGACGCCGCGTGATGGAGTCGTAAGGCCGTCATAAGAGAACGATGAGAAGCCGGACGGAGCCGGACGGCGGACGCCCGCCGCCCCTGGAGAGGGACGACGGGCGTCGGAGGGAAGTCCGTCAAAGCCCCCCGAGACGGGGGCCGTTGGGCGTCAGAGGGCGGAGCCGGCCTTCCACTGGGCCCAGTCCATGTTCCAGCCGTTGAGGCCGTTGTCCGGGGCGATGGTCTTGTCGCCGGTGTTCTGCACGACGACCACGTCGCCGACCATGGAGTTGTCGTAGAACCAGGCGCCCGGCGTGTTCGGGTCGCCTGCGCCCTTGGTGTCGGAGAGGCCCACGCAGCCGTGGCTGGTGTTGGCGCCGCCGAAGATGGACTTGGCGCCCCAGTAATTGCCGTGGATGAAGGTGCCGGAGGTGCTCAGGCGCATGGCGTGGGGCACGTCCTTGATGTCGTACTCGCCCTCGCCGTCGTCGTCGGTGAAGCCGACGGTGGCGCCGTTCATCCGGGTCTCCTTGAACTTCTCGGAGATCACCATCTGACCCTCGTAGGTCTTGTTCTCGGGAGATCCGGCGGAGATCGGGATGGTCTTGATGACCTTGCCGTCCTGCGTGACCCTCATCTGCTTGGTCTTCGCGTCCACGTACGAGACCTGGTTGCGGCCGATGGTGAAGGTGACCGTCTTCTGCTGGACGCCGTAGACGCCCGAGGCGCCCTCGACGCCGTCCAGCGCCAGCTTGAGGGTGACGGTCGAACCGCCCTGCCAGTAGTCCTCGGGGCGGCAGTCCATCCGGTTGGCGTTGAACCAGTGGCAGGCGACCTCCTGGCCGCTGCTGGTGCTGACCGTGATGCCCTTCTGGACGGCGGCCTTGTCGGTGATCGCCTTGTCGAAGTTGATCGACACCGGCATGCCGACGCCGACCGTGCTGCCGTCGTCCGGGGTGAAGGTGCCGATGAAGCTGTTCTTCGGGGAGACCGTGGTGAAGGAGGCGTTCTCGTGAGCGGCGCGGCCCTCGGAGTCCTGCGCGGTCGCCGTCAGCTTGTAGGTGGTGGCGCGGTCCAGTTGGCCGGTGGGTTTCCAGCTCGTCTTGTCGGCGGATATCTCACCGCTCACCTCCTTGCCCTCGGAGGTGGTCATCTTCACGTCCGTGAGCGTGCCCTTGCTCACGGTGACGGCGGCGGAGTTGTTGATCGAGGCGTTGTTCGAACCGTCCCCCGGCGTGATCTTTATCTGGGCCTCGGAGGTCTTCTTCGCCGCCGCCTCGTCGACCTGTGCCTGAGAAGACTTGCCGTCCCCGCCCCCGGAGGTGCCGGCGCCGCTGGAACATGCCGAGAGCACCAGCACACCGCCGAGCAGTGCGGACGCGGCCAACAGACCCTTGCGCCGCTTACCGTCCGTCATCACACGCTTCTCCATCGTCGCCGCTTCCCGAACCCCGAGATCCCCCGTCAAGACTTTCAACGCTACGACCGGTTCGTCCCGTTCCACAGGGTCGCCCGGTGTGGCCCACACCACGTTCGTCACCGGGCGGACCACAGGGAACGCCGTGGTGGAGGAAGCAGCCGCAGCGCCCCTTGAGACGGTGAAAACCACGGCGGCGGTTGCCGTCCGGAGGTCATCTTTTTCCCACGCGGCGTCAGGAGGCCGCCACCACCGGGCTTTCCGGGTCGTATGCTTCGCCATCATGCTCGGCGTGGCGCGGCCCGGTCGAGGCGGGGTCCCGAGCCGGCCCGAGCAAAGCGGGACATACCATCACGCACCTGGATCACTCCCCCCAGGGGGGGTACCTGACCCGGCCTTCCGTGACTATCCTGTGACCCGCGCGGTTCATTACCATCAGCCTCACGGCCAATTCGCCAGCGCCACAAGGGGATCGATATTCCGTGTCATCCGCTCGCCGTCCGTTGCTGACCGCCGCCGCCGCGGGCGGTCTGCTGTGCGCCCTGTGGTTCGTGCCGTCCGCCAACGCGACACCCGAGACGGCGGCCGACGAGGCCGTCTCCGCGAGCCCGTCCCCGCTCGTCACCGAGCAGGCCCGCATCGCGTCCACCGGTACGGACGCCGCCGAGGTCCGCCTCGCCGACACCGGCAGCTTCGACAGCACGCCCTACGTCATCGGCGGCGTGCTCTGCCTCGGACTCGGCGCCGGTTTCGTCACGTACTCGGTGCGACGGGAACGCCTCGACTACTGAGCGGACTTGGCGTTTTTGAGAACGCTTGACGTTCTTTGACTTTTCTTGACCGTCGGGTGGGGGTGCGCGGCGTCCGCCTCGACGCGTGCGCCACGCCACGCCGGGCGGGCGTGTCTCGCGCCGGGGTGCGTGTGACTCGCCGGGGGTGTGTCCCCTGCCCCTTGCCCTGATGCGGGCGCCACGCCGGGCGGGTGTGTCCCGTGCCGGGGTGCGCGCGACGCGCGCAGGTGGGCGAGTCTGCCACTGCCTCGTGGGCTGGGTCGGGCGGGCCGTGGGGCGTGGACTGTCGGGCGCGGATGACAGACGTACGGCGGCCGGGCGGGGCCCCGCCTCGGGGGGCGGGGCCCGGTGGAGGCGGGTGGACGTCAGCGCAGCGGTCCGGTGACCGTCTCCGCCGCCGTGACCACGCGGCCCTCGCGGACGAACGCCTCCGCCGCAGCGAGGTCCGGCGCGAGGAACCGGTCCGGCCCGGGACCCTCGACCCCGGCCGCCAGTACGGCGTCGACGACCGCGCGGGACGCCGGTGCCGGCGTCAGGCCCTCGCGCAGCGGGATCGCGCGCGTCGCCGCGTACAGCTCGACGGCGATCACCCGGGTGAGGTTGTCGACGGCCGTGCGCAGCTTGCGTGCCGCCGACCAGCCCATCGACACGTGGTCCTCCTGCATCGCGGAGGAGGGGATCGAGTCCACCGACGCGGGCATCGCGAGCCGCTTCAGCTCGCTCACCAGGGCCGCCTGCGTGTACTGGGCGATCATCAGCCCGGAGTCGACCCCGGCGTCGTCGGCGAGGAACGGCGGCAGCCCGTGGCTCCGGTTCTTGTCCAGCAGCCGGTCGGTGCGCCGCTCGGCGATGGAGGCCAGGTCCGCCACGGCGATGGCGAGGAAGTCCAGTACGTAGGCGACCGGCGCCCCGTGGAAGTTGCCGTTGGACTCCACCCGGCCGCCGCCGGTACCGAGGTCGGCCCCGTCGCCGTCGGGCAGGACGACCGGGTTGTCGACGGCCGCCGCCAACTCGCGCTCGGCGACCAGACGCGCGTGGGCGAGGGTGTCCCGGCCGGCGCCCGCGACCTGCGGGGCGCAGCGCACCGAGTACGCGTCCTGCACGCGGGGCGCGTCGTCCTGGTGGTGGCCGGTCAGGCCCGAGCCCTTCAGCACGGCGAGCATGTTGGCGGCGCTGTCGGCCTGCCCGGGGTGCGGGCGGATGGCGTGCAGCTCGGGGGCGAGCACCCGGTCGGTGCCGAGCAGGGCCTCCAGTGTGAGCGCGGCGGTGACGTCGGCGGACTTGTACAGCGTGTCGAGGTCGGCGAGGGCCATGACCAGCATGCCGAGCATGCCGTCGGTGCCGTTGAGGAGGGCGAGCCCTTCCTTCTCCCTGAGCGCGACGGGCCGGATGCCGTGCTCGGAGAGGAGTTCGCCGGCCGGGCGCACGGTGCCGTCGGGGCCCTCGGCGTCCCCCTCCCCCATGAGGGTCAGGGCGCAGTGCGACAGCGGGGCGAGGTCGCCGGAACAACCGAGGGAGCCGTACTCGTGCACGACCGGCGTGATCCCGGCGTTGAGCACGTCCGCCATGGTCTGCGCGACCTCGGGGCGGACGCCGGTGTGCCCCGAGCAGACCGTCTTCAGCCGCAGGAACATCAGGGCGCGGACCACCTCCCGCTCGACCCGCGGGCCCATCCCGGCCGCGTGCGAACGGACGATGTTGCGCTGGAGCCGGCCCCGCAGCTCCGGGCCGATGTGCCGGGTCGCCAGGGCGCCGAAACCGGTGCTCACGCCGTACACGGGGTCCGGCTTGGCGGCCAGCGCGTCCACGATCGCGCGGGCCGCGGCCAGGGCGGCGACCGCCTCCTCGGAAAGCTCGACCCGGGCGCCGTGCCGCGCCACGGCGAGGACATCGGCCCCGGTGACGCCGGAGGTCCCCACCACCACAGTGTGCATATCCATATTCAGGAGCGTACGCAGTGAATTCCCCGATGTCACCACTGGATGTGGGGGGTGGTTTTACGGGGGCGGGGAGTGGGGTGGCGACATGCCCGGGGGTGGGGGTGGGTGCGCTGGGGTGGGGGACGTGCCGGGTCGGCGCGGCGGGTGCGCTGGGGTGGGCGACATGCCCGGTCGGTGGGTCGGATGCACTGAGGTGGGCGACACGCCTGCTGGGTGGGTCGGATGCACTGAGGTGGGTGACACGCCCGGTCGGTGAGGCGAGCGCACTGCGACGTGGGACACGCCCGGTGCGGTGTGTCGGACGCCTAATGGGGAGCGGCACGCCCGGAAGGGCGTGGCGTGCGCACCAGGGCGGAAGACTCGCCCACCTGGCGCGGCGCGCGCACCGCGGCAGGGGACACGCCGACCCGGGGCGGCGAACGCACCACGGCACGGGACACGCCGACCCGGCGAGTCATGCGTACCACGGGCGCGAGACACGCCGACGCGGCGCGTCGGACGCATCAAGGTGTGGGACACGCCGACCGGGCGCGTCAGGCGCACTGGGGCGTACGACACGCCGACCCGGCGAGTCAGACGCACCCCGGCACCCGACACGCCCACACGGGCACGCCGAACGCCGTACGGCACGAGACACCCCCACCCCCGCACGCCGCACACACCACGGCCCACGACACGCCGCCCCGGCGTGCCTCACGCACCAGGGCACCCGACACACCAACCCGGCGCGGCGAACGCACCACAGCACCCGACACGCCCAAGCCCCCGCGCCACCCCACCCCACCCCCACCCCTACGGCGCATGCCTCCCCCGGAACCGACGCCGCTCCCCGTCGTCCCCCCGAGCCGGTTCGTCGGCGAGGCGTACGACGGGGTCGGCGGGCCCCTCGCGGCCGGCGACGACAGGCCGGGTGGAGCGCTCGGCCTTGGCGCGGTACTGGGCGGCGTCGGCGAGCCGGAAGAGCCGACGGCCGGAGCGGATCTGCCCGACGGCGTCCTCGGTGGAGGCGACCCCGCAGGCCACGCCGTCGCCGAGGTCGAGTTCGGAGGCACGGCGGCACAGCTCCTCCGCCGCCTTGACCACGTCGTCGGCGGGCGGGCCGACCGCGAGGAGACAGAACTCGTCTCCGCCGAGCCGCGCGGCGAGCGCACCCGGCAGCATCGCGCCGCAGAGGGAGAGCACCGAACCGAAACGTTCCAGCAACCGGTCGCCGACAGCGTGCCCGTGGGTGTCGTTGACCCGCTTGAGCCCGTTGAGGTCGCAGACGACGAGGCTGACGACGACGCCGTCGCGGCGGTGGCGTTCGATGGCCTCGTCGAGCCGGGTGTCGACGGCACGGCGGTTGGCGAGCCCGGTGAGGGCGTCGGTGTACGCGAGCCGCCTGGCCTCCTCAAGGCGCTCGGTCTGGGCGATCCCGGCGGCCACCACCGAGGCCAGGACGGTGGCGAAGTCGGCGTCGGCGCGGCCGAAGAGCGGGTCGCCCACCGGCCGGGCCACGTACAGCTCGCCCCAGGCCCGGCCGTGCAGGACGATCGGGGCGACGACGCAGCAGCCGCGCCCCCGGCGGCGCAGGGCGGCGACGCGCTGGTGAACGTAGCCGGGGCGGCCGGCGGCCGGGCCCTCGGCGGTCTCGACCCAGGCGCCCGGCTCGACACCGCCGGCCCAGCGTTCGTGCAGGAACTCGGTGATCTCGGCGAACTGGTGGACGGGGTAGGACTCGCCCTCGGGGAACTCCTCTTCGTCCTCGGCGCGGTCGCCGACGTTCACGAGGACGCGGAGCCTGCCGAGTTCGCGTTCCCACACCGACAGCGCCGCGAAGCCGCCGCCCAGCGCCCGGCACGCGCCGACGGCCGCCGCCCGCCACGCCTCGTGCAGGCCGTGTGCGGCGGCCATGCCCTGTGCCAACGCCACGACGGCCGCGAGCCGCCTGTCCTCACCCATCCCTCCAGGCTAGGGACAATCAGAATAAACAAGGACATTGACGTGGGTGAAACGGGAAGCCCGGAGCACCCCGCCCAGCCTCCCGCCCGACACCCCACCCAGCCACCCCGTCCAGCCGCCCCACCCAGCCGCCTCACCCACCGAGCGGCCCACCGAGCCGCCGATCGCCTCACGCCCAGCGCCGCCCCCGGGCGGCCACCGACACCCGCCCCCTCACTCCCCCGGCCACCGCGGCGCGCGCTTCTCGTTGAACGCGGCGACGCCCTCAGCCCGGTCCCCCGAGAACGCCACCGTCCGCCACGCCGCGTCCTCGACCTCCAGCCCGGCCCGCAGATCGAGCCCGTGCCCGAGGCGCAGGGCGCGCTTGGCGGCGCGGAGGCCGACGGGCGAGTTGGCGGCGATGCGGGAGGCCATCTCCAGGGCCTCGTCCCGGTCGCGCCCCTTCTCCGTGAGGACGTCCACGAGCCCCAGTTCACGCGCCTCGGCCGCCTCCACGCGCCGCGCCGTGAAGACCAGCTCGGCGGCGCGCGCGGCGCCCACCCGGCGCGGCAGGAGCTGCGTACCGCCGCCCCCCGGGATCACGCCGACGGAGACCTCCGGCAGCCCCACCACCGCCGTGGGGTCGGCGACGATCACGTCACAGGAGAGCGCCAGCTCGAAACCGCCGCCCAGGGCGAAGCCGTGCACGGCCGCCACGGTGGGCACCGGGAGTTCCAGTACGGCCGTGTAGGCCCCCCGCGCGACCGGCCGCTGGCGCAGCAGGTCGGCGTCGGTGAAGGAGTTGCGCTCCTTGAGGTCGGCGCCGACGCAGAAGGCCCGTTCGTGGGTCGAGGTCAGCACGACCACCCGGACACCCGGGTCCGCGCTCAGGGCGGCGCATGCCTCGGTGAGGGAGCGGGCCATGGCGGTGGAGACGGCGTTCATGGCGCGCGGCCGGTCGAGCGCGAGTTCCGCGACATGCCCCTCCCCGTCCCTCCGCACCAGGACGAACTCCCCGAAGCGTTCCTCGCTCATGACACCCTCCCGGTTAACGCGGGTTAACAGATGGACCGTCCCGATCATCGCAGGCCGGGGCCTCCGGGGAAAAGGCCGGACGCGCGCGCTTACCCGCCCACGCCCCCTCGACTCCCGGACCCCCGCTTACTCGTTCGAGTGACATCCGGTCGACTCCCGCATGCCGCCCCGGCCGAGCGCGTAGCGTCCGCCCCGCCACGGCGCAAAGGGGGGCGCGTGCGCACCGGGGAGGGAAGATGACGAAGAGGGACACACCGACGACACCGCCGCCGCGGCGCGCGTGGCTCCGCCGGGGTCGCCACCGCAGGCCACGTCCGCGCAAGGTGGTGCTGCTGGCGGGGTGCCTGGTCCTGGTGGCCGGCGCGCTGAGCCTCGTACGGCTGGTGCCCGATCCGGGCTCCGGCGGGGCCGACGCGTTCGGCACGGACGCCGGGCCGCGGGTGGAGAACGGCGAGACGGCGGGGACCGCGACGGACCGGTCCACGCCCGCCGCCGCGAGCAGCGCCGCACCGCCCGGGGCGAGCCCGCCGGTGACCTCGGCCCCGAGCGGTCTGAGTACGTCCCCGGAGCCGGGCCTGATACCCGGGCCGTCCGGGACGGGAACGGCCGGACCGTCCGCGGGCGCCCCGGCGCCTCACCCGAGCGCCCCCGGCGCGGCGACGGCCCCGCACGCCCCGCGCGCCCCCGCGGCCCCACCGGCGACAGCGGGCGCACCCGCCGCGCCCGGCCCGGACCCGGCACCCCACGTGCCCCACACGCCCCGGCCCCAGAGCCCGGCGGCGCCGCGCCCGACCCCGGACCCTCCGGCCCCGAGCCGCACCCCGCCACCCCCGCCGGCGCCGACGCAGGCACCGCCTCCCGGGCTGTGCGTGCCGCTGATCGGGGTCTGCGTGGACCTGCTGGGCCTGCTGGGCGGCGGGCGATGACCGTAGGGGCCTACGCGGGCGGCGCCGAGCGCCGGGTCAGGAGCCAGGGCTCGACCACGCCGAGGCCGCGCACCGGGCGCTGCCACATGGGCTGGAGCCCGAAGCGGTACGCCGGTGGCTCCTCGCCCTCCTTCTCCGCCGTCGCGGCCTCCTCGACCGCCTGCGCCTCGGAGGCGGGGGCGTCGCCGGTGCGGATGATCTCCTCCGCGAAGGCGCTGTCGACGAGCAGGGCGTCACGCGGGGCTATGGAGGTGAGGCGGGAGGCGAGGTTGACGGTGGTGCCGAAGACGTCGCCCATGCGGGTGGTCACGGTGCCGAAGGCGATGCCGACCCGCAGTTCGGGCATGGTCTCGTCGTTGGCCATCGTCTCGATGAGGCGCAGCGCGATCTCGGCGGCGGTGCCGGCGTCGTCGGCGACGTACAGCACCTCGTCGCCGAGGGTCTTGATCAGCCGGCCGCCGCGGGCGGCGACCAGGTCGGCGGCGGTGGTCTCGAATGCCTCGACGAGTTCGCCGAGTTCCTCCTCCTCCATCCGGCGGGTGAGCCGGGTGAAGCCGACCAGGTCCGCGAAGCCGACCGCGAGCCGCCGGTCGACCATCTCCTCGTCGTCGCCGGCCTGGACGACACGGCCGGTCGACGCGGCGAGCTGGCGCCGCCAGACGTAGACCAGGAACTCCTGGAGTTCCGGCAGCAGCAGTTCCACCAGGGGGTACGTGACCTCGGTGCGCGTCATCCCGGGCTCGGGGGGCTCGGTCAGCCCCTCCAGGAAGGAATCGATCTGCCACTCGGCCAACCGGGCGGTGGTCTGCCCGGTGGACCGGGCCACCTGGACGGCCATGGCCTCGCTGAGCAGCCCGGCCTCCACCAGGCCGGCCAGCCGCCGCAGGGCGAGGACGTCGGCCTCGGTGAGCGCCTTGGCCTGGCCTATGTCCGCGAAGCCCATGGCCCGCCAGAAACGGGAGGCCAGTTCCATGGAGACGCCCGCGCTGCGGGCGGCCTGGAAGGGGGTGTACCGGCGCTCGGCGCCGAGAATGAGTTGTTCGAGTCGGAGCGCTAGCGGGTCATCGCCGGGTTCGGCGGGCTCGGAATCCACCCGGCCGTCCCCGTCCGTGCCGGAGCCCGTGTCGTCGACGGTCACGCCTGCTGCCCTTCCGATCTGCCGCGGTCAGGTATCGACCGGGCCCAACTTTACGTCAGGTGTGCCGCAGCTCACTCCCGAGAGTCGGTGCCCGGTACCCGCCGGCCGTGGCACCGGGGCGCTCGTCCGCGAAGGCCCGTGCCACCCGGGCGCCCCCGGAGCCGGACACCGCGCCGGGGGAACGCCCCCGGTGACCTGAGTACCGCGCCGGGGGGCGTGCGATGCCGTACCCCGCGCCGGGGGCGCGTCACCCCGCTCGCCCCGCGGACCACGAACCACCCCACCGGTCGCCACCCGCCCGCGTACGCCGCCCCCGCGAGCCCACCGGGCAACCGGGGCCCGGCCCGCAGCCGCCGACCTACCGGAGCACCACCGGCAACCGGCTCCCGCCGGTGACCAGCCGCCACCAGCGATCAGGACCCCACCCGTCACACAGGCCGCAGGTGCACGATGTCCCCGGCCCCCACCGGCTCCTGTACCCCCGCCTCCGTGGCGAGGACCAGGCGCCCGTCACCGTCCACGGCGACCGCCTCGCCGACCAGGGACCGGTCGCCGGGCAGTTCGGCGCGGACCGTGCGGCCGAGGGTCGCGCAGCCGGCGGCGTACGTCTCCTGGAGGCCGCTGGCCGCGGGGTCGCCGCCGGCCGAGCGCCAGCGGACGTACCAGTCCTCCAGGGACCGCAGCACCGCCCGCAGCAGCGGGTCGCGGTCGGTGCCCTCGGCCCCCGCGAGGGCCAGGGACCCGGCGCCCGGGACGGGCAGTTCGTCCGCGCGGAGGCTGACGTTGATGCCGACCCCGATGACCACGCCCCCGTCGCCCGCCCGCTCGGCGAGGATGCCGCCGGCCTTGCGCTCCTCGCCGCCGACGGTGACGAGGAGGTCGTTGGGCCACTTGAGGGCGGTGTCGACGCCTCCGGCGCGGGAGAGCCCGGTCGCCACGGCGACCCCGGTGAGCAGCGGCAGCCACCCCCAGCGGGCCACCGGCACCTCGGCCGGCCAGAGCACGACCGAGAAGAAGAGACCGGAGCGGGGCGGCGCGCTCCACCGGCGGTCGAGGCGGCCCCGGGCGGCGGTCTGCTCCTCGGCGACGAGGACGGAGCCCTCCCCGGCCTCGCCCCGGGCGGCACGGGCGGCGAGGTCCGTGTTGGTGGAGCCGGTGCTCTGCACGACCTCGACCTGTCGCCACAGTCCGCCTTCGCGCACCAGGGCCCGGCGCAGGGCGGTGGCGTTCAGGGGCGGCCGGTCCAGGTCGGACCACCGGCTGTGGGAGGGCTCGGAGTCATCTCGGGGCGTCATGCAAGCCACCCTAGGTGTGGGAAAGACCGCACTGCCGATCGCGGGGCCCACCACTACTCTACGGATGAGTAACCGTCCCCCCTTTTGAGCAGGCAGGGAGCCGCATCCCGATGTCCGAGCCGGAAGAGCAGCAGCCCGATATCCGTACGACCGCGGGCAAGCTCGCGGATTTGAGGCGTCGTATCGGGGAGGCGACGCATGCGGGGTCCGCTCGTGCGGTGGAGAAGCAGCACGCGAAGGGGAAGCTGACGGCGCGTGAGCGGATCGCGTTGCTGGTGGACGAGGGCTCGTTCGTGGAGCTGGACGAGTTCGCCCGGCACCGTTCCACCAGCTTCGGCCTGGAGCACAACCGGCCCTACGGGGATGGTGTCGTGACCGGGTACGGCACGGTGGACGGGCGGCCGGTGGCGGTGTTCTCGCAGGACTTCACCGTGTTCGGGGGCGCGCTGGGCGAGGTCTACGGGCAGAAGATCGTCAAGGTGATGGACTTCGCGCTGAAGACGGGCTGCCCCGTCATCGGGATCAACGACTCCGGCGGCGCCCGTATCCAGGAAGGCGTCGCCTCGCTCGGCGCCTACGGGGAGATCTTCCGCCGCAACACGCACGCCTCCGGGGTGATCCCGCAGATCAGCCTGGTGGTGGGCCCCTGCGCCGGAGGCGCCGTCTACTCGCCGGCGATCACCGACTTCACCGTCATGGTCGACCGGACCTCCCACATGTTCATCACCGGCCCCGACGTCATCAAGACCGTCACCGGCGAGGACGTCGGCTTCGAGGAACTGGGCGGCGCCCGCACCCACAACACCGCCTCCGGCGTCGCCCACCACATGGCCGGCGACGAGAAGGACGCCATCGACTACGTCAAACAGCTCCTGTCCTACCTGCCGTCGAACAACCTGTCCGAACCGCCCGCCTTCCCCGAGGAAGCCGACCTCACCGTCAGCGACGAGGACCGCGAACTCGACGTCATCGTCCCCGACAGCGCCAACCAGCCCTACGACATGCACACCGTCATCGAACACGTCCTGGACGACGCCGAGTTCCTGGAAACCCAGGCACTGTTCGCCCCGAACATCCTCACCGGCTTCGGCCGCGTCGAAGGCCGCCCCGTCGGCGTGGTCGCCAACCAGCCCCTGCAGTTCGCCGGCTGCCTCGACATCACCGCCTCCGAAAAAGCGGCACGCTTCGTACGGACCTGCGACGCGTTCAACGTCCCCGTCCTCACCTTCGTCGACGTCCCCGGCTTCCTGCCCGGAGTCGGCCAGGAACACGACGGCATCATCCGCCGCGGCGCCAAACTGATCTTCGCCTACGCCGAAGCCACCGTCCCCCTCATCACCGTCATCACCCGCAAGGCATTCGGCGGCGCCTACGACGTGATGGGCTCCAAACACCTCGGCGCCGACCTCAACCTCGCCTGGCCCACCGCCCAGATCGCCGTCATGGGCGCCCAGGGCGCCGTCAACATCCTCCACCGCCGCACCCTCACCGAAACCGCGGCCGACGACATCGAAGCCACCCGCACCCGCCTGATGCGCGAATACGAAGACGCCCTCCTCAACCCCTACACCGCCGCCGAACGCGGCTACATCGACGCCGTCATCATGCCCAGCGACACCCGCCGCCACATCACCCAAGGACTGCGCCAACTCCGCACCAAACGCGAAACCCTCCCCCCGAAAAAACACGGCAACATCCCCCTCTGACCACACCTCCACCCCCCAGGAGCCACCGTGATCAAAGTCGTACGGGGCAACCCCACCCCCGAAGAACTCGCCGCCGCCCTGGCGGTGGTCCGGGCGCGCGCCGTGGCGGCACAGGCGCTGCCGTCCGGTGCGCCGGCTCCCCGGGACTCCTGGTCCGACCCGGCCCGCATCGCCGGCCACCGGCTGCCCCAGCCGGGCCCGACGTCCTGGAGCCGCACCTACTGGCCGGGAGCCTGAGCGAGCACGCCGGGGCCTGGGCGTACGCCGGAGCCTGATCCTGTACGCCGGGGCCCCACACGTGGGAGCACGGGCCGGTACGCCGGGACCCGCCCCGCATGCCGGAGCCCGAGCCGGTGCACCGCGCCCGCCCCGCACGCCGGAGCCCGAGCCAGTACGCCGAGGCCGGCGCGTACGCCGGACCCCGCACGCGTGTCAGCGCCGCCTCCGCGCCCCCACGACCCCGCGTGCCTCCCCACCACCCCCGGACAAGTTGAGTACGCGTACTCAGGCGGGCCGCCGGTCCGGGCCGGACGATGGCGGCATGCTGTGGTCCGACCCCGAGAACGAGCCGCCCGAGGAACTGCGGGACACGCAGGCCATGCTGCGGCGGCTGAGCGTTCTGCTGGCGCTGGCCATGGTGCTCACGATGATCGTGATCGGGGTGAGGTAGGCCCCCGGGGAGGTCGTCGACGGCGGCGTGATCGCCATTAGGCTGGCGGCATGACAGATCAGCCGCGCCGCCGACTCGTCCTCGCCTCCCAGTCGCCCGCCCGGCTCGGGCTGTTGCGCCAGGCCGGTCTGGCCCCCGAGGTGATGGTGAGCGGCGTCGACGAGGACGCCGTCAGCGCGCCCACCCCCGCCGAACTGGCCCTCGCCCTCGCCGAGGCCAAGGCGTCCGTCGTGGCCGCGAAGCCCGAGGCGCACGGCGCCCTGGTGGTCGGCTGCGATTCGGTGCTCGACCTGGACGGGCGGGCGCTCGGCAAGCCCGCCGACGCCGAGGAGGCCATCGCCCGCTGGAAGGCGATGCGCGGCCGGGCGGGCACCCTCCAGACCGGGCACTGCGTCCACGACACACTCTCCGGCCGCTACGCCTCGGCCACCGCCTCCACCGTCGTCCGCTTCGGCGAGCCGACCGACGAGGAGATCGCCGCCTACGTCGCCTCCGGCGAGCCGCTGCACGTCGCGGGGGCCTTCACGCTGGACGGCCGCTCGGCACCGTTCGTCGACGGCATCGACGGCGACCACGGGAACGTGATCGGCATCAGCCTGCCCCTGCTGCGCCGACTGCTCGCCGAACTCGGGGTGGGCATCACGGAGTTGTGGGCGCCGGCGGCGGACTGACCGGGGCCCGGCCCTCGCCCGGGGCTCCTGCGGGCCCCGAGGGCTGCCCCGGATACTCCCGGGACTCTCGCGGCCCGTGCGCCCCCTGAGGCTCCGGAGCCCCCTGAGGCGCCCGAGCCCCGTGCGTCCCCCGAGGCGTTGGAACCCCTTGCGGCTGCGGCCCTGGAACCCCTTCCGGCCCCGGAACCCCGTGCGCCCCCGGAGCCCCCTGCGGCTCCTCCCCGTCGTGGGTCATCAGCAGCAGCACGATCAGCCCGAAAATCAGGATCATGACAACGAAGGCGGCGGGCCCCACCAGCCCCCAGGCGAAGGCGCCGAGCACCCCGTGCACCACGGCCGCGCCGATCAGCAGGGCGTGACCGAGCCCGGCGGGCCGGCGACCGCGTACCGCCACCAGCAGGGCGACCAGCGCGCACAGGGCGAGGAAGACCCCGAGGACGACACCCGCGGCCTTCGAGGACACGGACATCACCTGGGGGTCCAGGCCCGCGAGGGACATGTCCTGGCGGTCGACGACGACTCCCAGGAACCAGTTGAGCGCCACGGCGCCGAACGCCTCGGCGAAGAGCACGACCGCCACGATGCACGCCACCGGCCTGCGCACCACCGACCCCCACCCACTTTCGAACACGACTGTGGTTACCCCGAGTATCTTCGGGTCGACGCGAACGCTACTCAGCGGTAAACGTCGCGACAAGGGGTCTGCCGAGGGCAAAGAATCGTTGGGCCATTCGTAGGGACTCCACAAAGAAACGCGGCGGGCCGCAGCACGCTCTCACAGAGACCTTGACCACATCGGAGGGCTAGGGTTTTACGAAGGGGCCCTGTGTACCAAGGTGCGACATGGGCTTTCGCGGGTCGAGCGGGCCTCGTATCACGCTCCGTGTGGGCAAGCTCACCAGTGGGGACGGGTCGAAGTGCCGTGTCGGCAGTCCCTAAACTCGGCTTGTTTCAAGGAGGGAGCCTCAATCGTGCGCAAGGTGCTCATCGCCAACCGTGGCGAAATCGCTGTCCGCGTGGCTCGGGCGTGTCGGGATGCCGGCATCACGAGTGTCGCGGTGTATGCGGACCCGGATCGGGATGCTCTGCATGTTCGTGCTGCTGATGAGGCGTTCGCTTTGGGTGGTGACACGCCCGCGACGAGTTATCTGGATATGGGGAAGGTGTTGCGGGCGGCGTCGGAGTCCGGTGCGGACGCGGTCCATCCCGGTTACGGTTTTCTCTCCGAGAACGCTGATTTCGCGCAGGCCGTGCTGGATGCGGGGCTGATCTGGATCGGTCCGCCGCCGCAGGCGATCCGGGACCTGGGCGACAAGGTCGCCGCCCGGCACATCGCCCAGCGGGCCGGCGCCCCCCTCGTCGCCGGCACCCCCGACCCGGTCTCCGGCGCCGACGAGGTCGTCGCCTTCGCCCGGGAACACGGCCTGCCCATCGCCATCAAGGCCGCGTTCGGCGGCGGCGGGCGTGGCCTGAAGGTCGCCCGCACCCTCGAAGAGGTCCCCGAACTGTACGACTCGGCGGTGCGTGAGGCGGTGGCCGCCTTCGGCCGCGGTGAATGCTTCGTCGAGCGCTACCTCGACAAGCCCCGCCACGTCGAGACCCAGTGCCTGGCCGACACCCACGGCAACGTGGTCGTCGTCTCCACCCGCGACTGCTCCCTCCAGCGCCGCCACCAGAAACTCGTCGAGGAAGCCCCCGCACCGTTCTTGTCGGACGCGCAGGTGGAGCAGTTGTACTCGGCGTCCAAGGCGATCCTCAAGGAAGCCGGCTACGTCGGTGCCGGCACCGTCGAGTTCCTCGTCGGAGCCGACGGCACCATCTCCTTCCTGGAAGTCAACACCCGCCTCCAGGTCGAACACCCCGTCACCGAGGAAGTCGCCGGCATCGACCTGGTGCGCGAGATGTTCCGCATCGCCGACGGCGAACCCCTCGGCTACACCGACCCCGCCCTGCGCGGACACTCCTTCGAGTTCCGCATCAACGGCGAGGACCCCGGCCGCGGCTTCCTGCCCGCCCCCGGCACCGTCACCCGCTTCGCCCCGCCCACCGGCCCCGGCGTCCGCCTCGACGCCGGCGTCGAATCCGGCTCCGTCATCGGCCCCGCCTGGGACTCCCTCCTCGCCAAACTCATCGTCACCGGCCGCACCCGCGAAGAAGCCCTCCGACGCGCCGCCCGCGCCCTGGACGAATTCCACATCGAAGGCATGGCCACCGCCATCCCCTTCCACCGCGCCGTCGTCCGCGACCCCGCCTTCGCCCCCGAACTCACCGGCACCACCAGCCCCTTCACCGTCCACACCCGGTGGATCGAGACCGAGTTCACCAACACGATCCCGCCCTTCACCACCCCCGCCGACACCGACACCGACGACGAATCCGGCCGCGAGACCGTCGTCGTCGAAGTCGGCGGCAAACGCCTGGAAGTCTCCCTGCCCGTCTCCCTGGGCATGTCCCTGGCCCGCACCGGCCTCGCCGCCGGCGCCAAACCCAAGCGCCGCGCCGCGAAGAAGTCCGGCCCCGCCGCCTCCGGCGACACCCTCGCCTCCCCCATGCAGGGCACCATCGTCAAAATCGCCGTGGAAGACGGCCAGGACGTCAAGGAAGGCGACCTCATCGTCGTCCTCGAAGCCATGAAGATGGAACAACCCCTCAACGCCCACAAATCCGGCACCATCAAGGGCCTCAGCGCCGAAGTCGGAGCCTCCCTCACCTCCGGCGCCGTCATCTGCGAGATCAAGGACTGACGGAACCCGTACGAGGGACACCCCGTCGGGTGACCCCGGGGCGAGCGGGAGGGACGCGGAGCCGGTCAGCGCCGGCGCAGATCCGCGACCCGGGCCCGCTCGGCCCCGGGGTTCTGCTCGTTCAGGGCGGTGGTGCGCATTCCGGTGCCCGCGCCGGGGGCCTGGCGGCGGGGTCCGGGCAGCGGGACGTCCCGGCGCTGCCGTCCGCCGGTGACCGGATCGGCCGCGGTGGGACCGCCTCCGGGGCCCTTCGGGCCGGAGCCGCCGCCGGACGCCCCGGCCACGGCGATCTGCACGCCCTGGTCGGCGAGGGCCTGCAACTCGGTGCCCGCGCGGTCGTCGTGGGCGAGCGGTTCGTCGGTGACCAGGCGGGTGATGAGGTCGGTGGGCACGGTCTGGAACATGGTGTCCGTGCCCAGCTTGGTGTGGTCGGCGAGGACCACCACCTCGGCGGCGGCCTGCACCAGGGCACGGTCGACGGAGGCGGAGAGCATGTTGGACGTGGACAGGCCCCGTTCCGCGGTCAGCCCGCTCCCGGACAGGAACGCCTTGGAGACCCGCAGCCCCTGGAGGGACTGCTCGGCGCCCGATCCCACCAGGGCGTAGTTGGACCCGCGGAGCGTGCCGCCGGTCATCACCACCTCCACCCGGTTGGCGTGGGCGAGGGCCTGGGCGACCAGGAGGGAGTTGGTGACCACGGTCAGGCCGGGGACCCGCGCGAGCCGGCGGGCCAGCTCCTGTGTGGTCGTACCGGCGCCGACGACGATGGCCTCGCCTTCGGCGACGAATCCCGCGGCGAGGTCGGCGATGGCCGTCTTCTCCGCGGTCGCGAGATGGGATTTCTGCGGAAAGCCGGACTCCCGCGTGAATCCGCCCGGCAGTACCGCACCGCCGTGCCGGCGGTCGAGGAGTCCTTCTGCCTCCAGCGCGCGCACGTCCCGCCGTACGGTCACTTCGGAGGTCTGGACGACGCGGGCGAGCTCACGGAGCGACACGGCCCCGTTCGCTCGCACCATTTCGAGGATCAATTGGCGACGTTCTGCAGCGAACACGAAACTGACAGTAACCCCAACGACCGTCTGCTTTCAGCAGTATGCGCCGAATTACAGAAGTTGTTCGCACGGCCGACGTGGAGGTGGTATGGGGGCCTACGCCCCGCGCCTATGCCAGTCGCACGTCCCCTGACTCCCCGTGACCACGACACACCGGTTCCGGCCGTCCGACCACCCGGCCGGGGGCCGGGCGGTCACCTTGCGTACGGTCCCCGCCGTCGGGCGCGCCACCGCTCCCGTTGATCACATGAGCCTGAATGGGTACGGATCATGCCCGCATCGGCACCTCGGATGCTCGGCGGCGACCGTCTGAGGCCGTTACGACTCGCCGTTGCCGTTCTTGCGGGTGTGGAGCTGGCGGGCCACCTCGGCGATGGAGCCGGAGAGCGACGGGTAGACGGTGAAGGCGTTGGCGATCTGCTCCACCGTCAGGTTGTTGTCGACGGCGATCGAGATGGGGTGGATCAGCTCCGAGGCGCGGGGCGCGACGACCACGCCGCCGACCACGATCTCGGTGCCCGGCCGGCAGAAGATCTTGACGAAGCCGTCCCGGATGCCCTGCATCTTGGCGCGCGGGTTGCGCAGCAGCGGCAGCTTGACGACACGGGCGTCGATCTTGCCGGAGTCGACGTCGGCCTGGCTGTAGCCGACGGTGGCGATCTCGGGGTCGGTGAAGACGTTGGCCGAGACGGTCTTGAGGTTGAGCGGGGCCACGGCGTCACCGAGGAAGTGGTACATGGCGATGCGCCCCTGCATGGCCGCCACCGAGGCGAGGGCGAAGACGCCGGTCACGTCACCGGCCGCGTAGACGCCCGGGGCGGTGGTGCGCGAGACGCGGTCGGTGAAGACGTGCCCGGAGTCGCGCAGCCGGACGCCGGCCTCCTCCAGCCCCATGCCCGCGCTGTTGGGGACGGCGCCGACGGCCATCAGGCAGTGCGAGCCGGTGATGACCCGCCCGTCGGCGAGGGTGACCTCCACCCGGTCCCCGGCCCGCTTGACGGACTGGGCGCGGGAGCGGGCCATGACGTTCATGCCGCGGCGCCGGAAGACGTCCTCCAGGACGGCGGCGGCGTCGGGGTCCTCGCCGGGCAGCACCCGGTCGCGGGAGGAGACGAGGGTGACCTCGGAACCGAGCGCCTGGTAGGCGCCGGCGAACTCGGCGCCGGTGACGCCGGAGCCGACCACGATGAGTTCCTCGGGCAGCTCGTCGAGGTCGTAGACCTGGGTCCAGTTGAGGATGCGCTCGCCGTCGGGGCGGGCGTCGGCCAGCTCGCGCGGGTGCCCGCCGGTCGCGATGAGCACGGCGTCCGCGGTGAGGGTCTCCTCGCTGCCGTCGGCGGCCCGCACCACGACCTTGCGGGAGCCGTCGAGGGCCTGCATGCCCTCCAGCCGGCCGCGTCCGCGCATCACGCGCGCGCCCGCGCGCGTGACGGAGGCGGTGATGTCGTGGGACTGCGCCAGGGCGAGCCGCTTGACCCGCCGGTTGACCTTGCCCAGGTCCACGCCGACCACGCGGGCGCCCCGCTCCAGGGGGGGCGTGTCGTCGGCGACGATGATGCCCAGTTCCTCGTAGGAGGAGTCGAAGGTGGTCATCACCTCCGCCGTGGCGATCAGGGTCTTGGACGGCACGCAGTCGGTCAGCACCGACGCCCCGCCCAGGCCGTCGCAGTCGACGACGGTCACCTCCGCGCCGAGCTGCGCGGCCACCAGCGCCGCTTCGTATCCGCCGGGTCCGCCACCGATGATCACGATCCGAGTCACGTACTCCATTGTCCCGCACCCCGCCGGGCCGGGCCGCCCGGGGGCACGTCCGTGACGGAAGTGGCCCCCGGGGCGCCCTGCCGTACGCTCGTGGCATGTCGCTCTACGCCGCGTACGCCGGCAACCTCGACGCGCGGCTGATGACCCGCCGCGCTCCGCATTCGCCGTTGCGCGCCACCGGCTGGCTGAACGGGTGGCGGCTGACGTTCGGGGGCGAGCACATGGGATGGGAAGGCGCGCTGGCCACCCTCGTGGAGGACCCGCTCTCCCAGGTCTTCGTCGCCCTGTACGACATCGCCCCGATGGACGAGGAGTCGCTGGACCGCTGGGAGGGCGTGGGCCTGGACATCTACCGGCGCACGCGCGTGCGCGTGCACACCCTGGACGGTGAGGACGGCGCCTGGACGTACGTCCTCAACGGCTACGAGGGCGGCCTGCCCTCGGCGCGCTACCTGGGCGAGGTGGCCGACGCGGCCGAGTCGGCGGGGGCACCGCACGACTACGTCATGGAGCTGCGCAAGCGCCCCTGCTGAGAGGGGCCGCCGGAAACGACAAGACAACGATCGTCCACCGGCCCGCTCACACATCTACGCGCGTAGGCAAAGACCGGCTACCCTCATCCGCGTGAACGCATCTCTTCTTCCGGACGACATCCAGGGCGACCCCTACGCCGCCGCCGACGCCGCCGCGGCCCGCCTGCGCGAACTCACCGGCGCCGAGACCCACGACGTCGCCCTCGTGATGGGCTCCGGCTGGGCACCGGCCGTGGACGCCCTGGGCGCCCCCGAGGCCGATCTCCAGGTCACCGAGCTGCCCGGCTTCCCGCCGCCGGCGGTCGAGGGGCACGGCGGCCGGGTCCGCTCGTACGCCATCGGTGACAAGCGCGCGCTGGTCTTCCTCGGCCGCACCCACTACTACGAGGGCCACGGGGTGGCGGCGGTCTCCCACGGCGTCCGTACGGCGGTGGCCGCCGGAGTCAAGACGATCGTCCTCACCAACGGCTGCGGCGGCCTGCGCGAGGGCATGCGTCCCGGCCAGCCGGTCCTGATCAGCGACCACATCAACCTCACGGCGGCCTCCCCCATCGTCGGCGCCAACTTCGTCGACCTCACCGACCTCTACTCGCCGCGCCTGCGCGCGCTGTGCAAGGAGGTCGACCCCACGCTGGAGGAGGGCGTCTACGCCCAGTTCCCCGGCCCGCACTACGAGACGCCGGCGGAGATCCGCATGGCCCGGGTGATCGGCGCGGACCTGGTGGGCATGTCGACGGTCCTGGAGGCCATCGCCGCGCGCGAGGCGGGCGCCGAGGTCCTGGGCATCTCCCTGGTGACCAACCTGGCCGCCGGCATGACGGGCGAACCCCTCAACCACGAGGAGGTCCTCCAGGCGGGCCGCGACTCCGCCACCCGCATGGGCGGACTCCTCGCGCAGCTCCTGGGCCGCCTGTAGCCCACGAGCCGACCGCCCGGTGGGCCACGGCACCCGGCACCGCCGGGGTGCCGCCCCGCCCACCCGTGCCGCCCCGGCGGCACCGCCGCCCGCGGCCGGGGCGCCCGCACGCGCCGCCACGGGCCGGAAAACGCACCCCCGCCACCGAAACAGGCCGCCCCAGGCCCCCCGTACAAGCGCCGCAGGCACCCCGCACAGGAGAGGCACCCGCATGCAAGACGACCTCCTCGCACGCGCCCAGGCATGGCTCGCCGAGGACCCCGACGCCGACACCCGCGCGGAACTCGCCCGGCTCATCGACGCCGGGGACCACGCCGGAATCGCCGCCCGTTTCGCCGGCACGCTCCAGTTCGGCACCGCGGGCCTGCGCGGCGAACTCGGCGCGGGCCCGCTGCGCATGAACCGCTCGGTCGTCATCCGCGCCGCGGCCGGTCTCGCCGCGTACCTGCGCAAGCAGGGCCACGGCGACGGCCTGGTCGTCATCGGCTACGACGCCCGCCACAAGTCCGCCGACTTCGCCCGGGACACCGCCGCCGTGATGACCGGCGCCGGCCTGCGCGCGGCGGTGCTGCCCCGCCCGCTGCCCACGCCGGTCCTGGCCTTCGCCATCCGGCACCTCGGCGCCGTGGCCGGCGTGGAGGTCACGGCCAGCCACAACCCGCCGAGGGACAACGGGTACAAGGTCTACCTGGGCGACGGTTCGCAGATCGTCCCGCCCGCCGACGCGGAGATCGCCGCCGAGATCGCCGCCGTCCGCGCGCTGGCCGACGTGCCCCGGCCGGACTCCGGCTGGGAGACGCTGGACGACGCGGTGACGGACGCCTACCTGGCCCGTACGGACGCGGTCCTCGCCGAGGGCTCCCCCCGCACCGCGCGGACCGTCTACACGGCGATGCACGGTGTCGGCAAGGACACCCTGCTCGCGGCCTTCGCCCGCGCCGGGTTCCCCGAGCCGGCGCTGGTCGCGGAGCAGGCCGAGCCGGACCCGGACTTCCCGACGGTCGCGTTCCCGAACCCGGAGGAGCCGGGCGCGATGGACCTCGCCTTCGGGCGGGCCCGCGCCACGGACCCCGACCTGATCATCGCCAACGACCCGGACGCGGACCGCTGCGCGGTGGCCGTGCCGGACGGCGAAAACTGGCGCATGCTGCGCGGCGACGAGGTCGGCGCGCTGCTCGCCGCGCACCTGGTGGCGCGCGGGGCGCGGGGCACGTTCGCGGAGTCGATCGTGTCGTCCTCGCTGCTCGGCCGGATCGCGGGCGCGGCGGGCCTGCCGCACGCGGAGACGCTGACCGGCTTCAAGTGGATCGCCCGTGTCGAGGGCCTGCGCTACGGCTACGAGGAGGCGCTCGGCTACTGCGTGGACCCGGAGGGGGTCCGCGACAAGGACGGCATCACCGCGGCGCTCCTGATCACGGAGCTGGCGTCAGTCCTCAAGGAGGCCGGACGGACGCTGACGGACCTGCTGGACGACCTGGCGGTGGAGCACGGGCTGCACGCCACGGACCAGCTCTCGGTGCGGGTGGAGGACCTGTCGGTGATCGCGGAGGCGATGCGCCGCCTGCGGGAGCAGCCGCCCGCGCGGCTGGCGGGGCTGGAGGTGACGCGGGCGGAGGACCTGACGCGGGGCACGAAGACGCTGCCGCCGACGGACGGCCTGCGGTACACGCTGGAGGGGGCCCGCGTGATCGTCCGGCCGAGCGGTACGGAGCCGAAGCTGAAGTGCTACCTGGAGGCGGTCGTGCCGGTCGCGGACCACGCCGCCCTCCCGGACGCGCGCGTGCGGGCGGCGGAGCTGCTGGCGGCGCTCAAGCGGGACCTGTCGCAGGCGGCCGGGATCTGAGACGGCTCACCCGAACGCCGAAGAGGGGTACCTCACACGGGGGTACCCCCACCGGGTGATTCCGGGGAGGCCGGACCCGCCGGGCGGTTCACCGCGCCACCGGGAGTCCGATCCCGGAAACTCCGGAGGCCGTCCCCGGAACAGCCGGGAGGCCGTCCCCGGAAACCCGGGAGACCGATCCCGGAAACCCGGGAGGCCGTCCCCGGAAACCCGGGAGACCGTCCCCGGAAACCCCGAAGGCCGTCCCCGGAAACCCGGAAGGCCCTCCCCGGAACAGCCGGAAGCCCCTCCCCGGAGCATCCGGTCCACCGCGCCCGGACGGGCGGCGCGTCACCCCACCCCCAGCAGCACCGCGAGCAGCACCGCGCCCACCGCGGCCGGCGCGATGACCTCGTAGGCCCAGCGCACGGTGACCCCGCCGGAGGCGTCGGCAGCGCCCTCGTGCGCCTCCATGAGCTGCCGCAGTTCGTCGACGGCCTTGTCGCTCTCGGCCCGCTGGGGCCCGTCCGCGGTGGCGACACCCGCGCCACGCCGCCCGAACGCGCCCCTGCCGCCGGAGGTGCCCCCACGGCTATCCCCGGCGGTGCGCCGGGCCTCCTGGCGGGCCGCCTTGTTGCGGGCGCGCAGCGAGACGGGAAGGGCCCAGAGCTGGTACTTGGTGCCGTCCTCGTCGACGACCTCGTTGGTGTAGCCGGAGCGCAGGGAGGCGATCCGGCCCCAGGGCAGCACGATCACGCGGAACGGGTTGCGGACGCGTATCCGCTTCTCGTCGGCGAAGACGGCCGGCCGCACCGTGTAGGCGACGATGAGCGGCGCGAGGAAGAGCATCACGGCGAGGGCGGTCCAGGGGGTGCGTCCCTCGCCGACGACGATGGCGTCCACGCCGAGCCAGGCGACGAGCGCGAGCAGCAGGACGCCGCCGACGACGCCCGCGGGCGAGCGGTAGATCCGGTCCCGGGAGTCGGGTGACGGCGGCGGTGAGGGGTGCTGCGGGGTCGTCATGGTGCCGATTGTGCACGACACACCCCGCGGCCCTTGAAGGCGGACCGGGGGCTGTACAGCCGCTACGCGCGTAGATATGCTCGCCTGGTGACCATGCCCACCACTGCACCCGCCGCACCCGCACCCGATGCCTCCGCCGCGTCCGCCTCCGGACTCGCGGACGTCACCGCGTCCGACAGCACGCTGCGCCGCTTCCTCCACGGGCTGCCCGGCGTCGACGCGGTCGGCCTGGAGGCGCGTGCCGCCTCGCTCGGCACCCGTTCCATCAAGACCACCGCCAAGGCGTACGCGCTCGACCTGGCCATCTCCATGGTCGACCTGACGACGCTGGAAGGCGCGGACACCCCGGGCAAGGTCCGGGCGCTGGGCGCCAAGGCGGTCCACCCCGACCCGACCGACCGCGCGACCCCCTCGGCGGCGGCGGTCTGCGTGTACCCCGACATGGTGCCCTTCGCCAAGGAGGCGGTGGCCGGCTCCGACGTCAAGGTCGCCTCGGTCGCCACCGCGTTCCCGGCGGGCCGCGCCTCGATGGCCGTGAAGCTGGCCGACGTGCGCGAGGCCGTGGCGGCGGGCGCCGACGAGGTCGACATGGTCATCGACCGGGGCGCGTTCCTCTCGGGGAACTACCTGAAGGTCCACGACGAGATCACCGCCGTGAAGGAGACCTGCGGCACCTCCGCCCGGCTCAAGGTGATCTTCGAGACCGGCGAGCTGTCGACGTACGACAACATCCGCCGCGCGAGCTGGCTCGGGATGCTGGCGGGGGCGGACTTCATCAAGACCTCCACCGGCAAGGTGGCGGTGAACGCGACCCCGGCCAACACGCTGCTCATGCTGGAGGCGGTCCGCGACTTCCGCGCGCAGACGGGCGTGCAGATCGGCGTGAAGCCGGCCGGCGGCATCCGCACCGCGAAGGACGCGATCAAGTTCCTCGTCCTGGTCAACGAGACGGCGGGCGCGGACTGGCTGGACAACCACTGGTTCCGCTTCGGCGCGTCCTCCCTCCTCAACGACCTGCTGATGCAGCGCCAGAAGCTGGCCACGGGCCGCTACTCCGGCCCCGACTACGTGACGGTGGACTGACCCCCATGACCATGGAAAAGCGGACATCCGCATTCGAGTACGCACCGGCCCCGGAGTCCCGCGCGGTCGTCGACATCGCCCCGTCCTACGGACTGTTCATCGACGGGGAATTCGCGGAGGCGGCGGACGGCAAGGTCTTCAAGACCGTCTCCCCCGCCACCGAGGAGGTCCTCTCCGAGGTCGCGGAGGCCGGTGAGGCGGACGTGGACCGGGCGGTCCGGGCCGCGCGCAAGGCGTTCGAGACGTGGTCGGCGCTGCCGGGCGCGGAGCGCGCCAAGTACCTGTTCCGGATCGCGCGCATCCTCCAGGAGCGCGGCCGTGAACTGGCCGTCCTGGAGACGCTGGACAACGGCAAGCCGATCCGGGAGACCCGCGACGCGGACCTGCCCCTGGTCGCGGCGCACTTCTTCTACCACGCGGGCTGGGCGGACAAGCTCTCGCACGCGGGGTACGGTCCGGACCCGCGCCCGCTGGGCGTGGCGGGCCAGGTCATCCCGTGGAACTTCCCGCTGCTGATGCTGGCGTGGAAGGTCGCCCCGGCGCTGGCCACCGGCAACACCGTGGTGCTGAAGCCCGCCGAGACGACGCCGCTGTCGGCGCTCTTCTTCGCGGACGTCTGCCGCCAGGCGGGCCTGCCGAAGGGCGTCGTCAACATCGTGACCGGCGACGGCCGGGCCGGGGCGGCGCTGGTGGCGCACCCCGGTGTGGACAAGGTGGCGTTCACCGGGTCGACGGCGGTCGGCAAGCAGATCGCGCGCACCCTCGCGGGCACCCGCAAGAAGCTCACCCTGGAGCTGGGCGGCAAGGGCGCCAACATCGTCTTCGACGACGCCCCGCTCGACCAGGCCGTCGAGGGCGTCGTCAACGGCATCTTCTTCAACCAGGGCCAGGTCTGCTGCGCGGGCTCCCGCCTGCTGGTGCAGGAGTCGGTGCACGACGAGGTGCTGGACGCGCTCAAGCGCCGTATCTCCACGCTGCGCCTGGGCGACCCGCTGGACAAGAACACGGACATCGGCGCGATCAACTCCGCCCAGCAGCTCGCCCGGATCACCGCACTCGCGGACCGGGGCGAGGCGGAGGGCGCCGAACGCTGGTCGCCCGCGTGCCAACTGCCGGAGAACGGCTACTGGTTCGCGCCGACGCTCTTCACCAACGTGACGCAGGCGCACACGATCGCCCGGGACGAGATCTTCGGGCCGGTCCTCTCCGTCCTCACCTTCCGCACCCCGGACGAGGCCGTCGCCAAGGCCAACAACACGCCATACGGCCTGTCGGCGGGCATCTGGACGGAGAAGGGTTCGCGCATCCTCGCGGTGGCGAACAGGCTCCGCGCGGGTGTCGTCTGGTCCAACACGTTCAACAAGTTCGACCCGACCTCGCCCTTCGGCGGCTACAAGGAGTCGGGCCACGGCCGCGAGGGCGGCCGTCACGGTCTGGAGGCGTACCTCGATGTCTGACGCGCGACTGAGTGTCCTCAAGACCTACAAGCTGTACGTCGGCGGGAAGTTCCCGCGTTCGGAGAGCGGCCGGGTGTACGAGGTGACGGACTCGAAGGGCACGTGGCTGGCGAACGCCCCGCTGTCCTCCCGCAAGGACGCCCGGGACGCGGTGGTCGCCGCGCGCAAGGCGTTCGGCGCCTGGTCGGGCGCGACGGCGTACAACCGGGGCCAGATCCTGTACCGGATCGCCGAGATGCTGGAGGGCCGCCGGGACCAGTACGTCCGCGAGGTGGCCGAGGCGGAGGGGCTGTCGAAGGCCAAGGCCGCCCAGCAGGTGGACGCGGCGATCGACCGCTGGGTCTGGTACGCGGGCTGGACCGACAAGATCGCCCAGGTGGTCGGCGGCGCCAACCCGGTCGCGGGCCCCTACTTCAACCTCTCCTCCCCGGAGCCGACGGGCGTGGTCGCCGTCCTGGCGCCGCAGAAGTCGTCGTTCCTCGGGCTGGTCTCGGTCGTGGCCCCGGTGATCGCCACCGGCAACACGGCGGTGGTGGTCGCCGGCGAGCGGGTGCCGCTCCCGGCGCTCTCGCTCGGCGAGGTGCTGGCCACCTCCGACCTGCCCGGCGGCGTGGTCAACATCCTCTCCGGCCGCACCGCGGAGATCGCCGCCCCGCTCGCCGCGCACCAGGACGTCAACGCGATCGACCTGGCCGGCGCCGACGAGGCACTGGCGAAGGAGCTGGAGATCGCGGCGGCGGACAACCTCAAGCGCGTCCTTCGTCCACAGCCTGTGGACGACTGGTCGGCGACGCCCGGCACCGAGCGCATGACGGCCTTCCTGGAGACGAAGACGGTCTGGCACCCCACGGGCGCGCTGGGCGCGTCGGGTTCGTCGTACTGAGACCGCACATCCCCGCCCGAGGCCACCGCGTGGCCCCGAGAGCGAACCGCGCCGTCCTCTCCTCCGGGGGCGGCGCGGTTCTCGTACGTGCCGCGTCCGTCCCGCGCGGGCGGGTCAGCCGCGCAGCAGCCCGACGGCCTGGCCGAGGACCGGTACCGCGCCCAGGGACTCGGCCTGGGCCACCGGGCCGGTCAGCGCGGTCGAGGTGAGCGGCTGGAAGTCGGCGAGCTGGGTGCCGACGCCGTTGTCGAGCGGGTCGACGCCCGTGCCCGCCAGCGGGTTGGGCTTGAGGTCGGCGACCGGTCCGGTGACGTAGCCGACGGTGCCGGCGACCGCTTCGAGGCCGGCCTGCGGGTCGATGTCGCCGAGCGGGACGGGCCGGGTGTGGGCGACTCCGGCGAGGGTGGTGTCGCCGGAGTCCGCCGCCGAGGCGCCGGCCGCGCCGGCCGCCAGGGCCGCCCCGGCGGTGGCGATCGCGAGCAGGGCGCGCTGGACGTGCGGGGTGCGGGGGGAGGCGTGTCGGGCCATCGCTGTGCCACCTCGTGCTGGGGGACGTCGGATCACCGCGAAGGGTAATCGGTTCGACGCGTAGCGTAGTTGAGATGTGACGCGCGCTTCAAAGCCGACCCGCGGGGTCGTACGACGGCCGTTCGATGCCTCAGACTGGTGTCCCGTGAGCTCCCATCCGCCCATACCTACGCGAGTCGTGCTGCTCTGCGGCCCTTCCGGCTCCGGCAAGTCCCTCCTCGCCGCCCGCTCCGGTCTCCCCGTGCTGCGGCTCGACGACTTCTACAAGGAGGGCACCGACCCGACGCTGCCTCAGGTGCCGGGGAGTTCGGACATCGACTGGGACCATCCCGGCTCCTGGGACGCGGAGGCCGCCGTCGCCGCGATCACGGAGCTGTGCCGGTCGGGCCGTACGCGCGTACCCGTCTACGACATCTCGCTGAGCGCCCGTACCGGCGAGGACGGGGTCGACATCGGGCGGACCCCGCTCTTCCTCGCGGAGGGCATCTTCGCCGCGGAGATCGTCACGCGCTGCCGTGAACTGGGCGTCCTGGCCGACGCGTTGTGCCTCAGCAGGGGCCCGCTGACCACCTTCCGGCGGCGGTTCGTACGGGATCTGCGCGAGGGCCGCAAGTCGGTGCCGTTCCTGCTGCGGCGCGGCTGGCGGCTGATGCGGCAGGAGCGGTCGATCATCGCGCGGCAGACGGCGCTGGGCGCCCACGCCTGCGACCGGGACGAGGCGATGGGCCGTCTGGCGGCTGCCGCCGCGGGCCGGTGCGCGACGGCGCGTACGGTCGCGTAGCGCGCCGCCCGCGCCTGAGCACGCCCCCCGCGCCCGCACACGGCGGAGCGGGGCTGGACGGACCCCCCGGCCCTCCAGCCCCGCTCCTGTGGTGCTCCCCCCGTGCTCCCCCGTATCCCCCCTCGGTCCCCGCTGTTCCCCCGTGTCCCCCGTATCCCCGTTCCCCCGTGGGACGTTCCCCCGTTTTCCTTCCCCCGTCGGGGGTCCCTCTCAGGGGTCCCTCTCAGGGGTCCCTCTCAGGGGTCCCCCGTGGTCCCCCGTGAGGGTCCCCCGACCCCCGGTCGCCCGTCGTGCTCCCCCGTGGGCGCTTCCCCGTGAGTAAGAGCCCGGTGTCTCCCCCCTGATACACCCGGGTCCGTACTTTTTTCGCGGGATTCTTTCCGGGGTCCTGCTGCCTCAGGCGACCAGTTCGCCGAAGGCGTCCTCCCGGTCACGGCCGAGGCTCAGGACCTCGTCCTGCCGCAGCCGGCGCAGCGAGCGCCAGATGCTGGACTTCACCGTGCCGACACTGATGCCGAGGATGTCCGCGATCTCCGGGTCCGTGCGGCCCTCGTAGTAGCGCAGGACCAGCATGGTGCGCTGGAGTTCGGGCAGCCGGGCGAGCGCCTGCCACAGGACGGTGCGCAGTTCGGTGCCGCGCATGGCGTCCGTGTCGCCGGGCGTCTCCGGCAGTTCCTCTGTCGGGTACTCGTTGAGCTTGCGGCGCCGCCAGGCGCTGATGTGCAGGTTGGTCATGGTGCGGCGCAGGTAGCCGCCGACGGCCGCCTTGTCGCTGATCCGCTCCCACGCCCGGTAGGTCGAGAAGAGCGCGCTCTGGAGCAGGTCCTCGGCCTCGTAGCGGTCGCCGGTGAGGTGGTAGGCGGTGGCGTACAGGGAGGCCCGCCGCTCCTGCACGTAGGCGGTGAACTCCGCCTCCGACAGCGAACGGCGCTCCCCCTTGGCCGTCCCGTACGCCGCTCCCCCGCGCGTGTCGCCCCGGTCCCCCCGGTCCTGGGCGCCCTTCCGGTCCACCGCCGGCGTGTCGACCACCGTCATGCGGGGCTGCGGGAGCCCCGGCTGCGCGTGTCCGGTGTGCTGTCGTCCGGTGCCGCGAGCGCACCCCCGCCCGCTCACGGCACCGGACTTCTCTGAACACCGGTGAACGTTCACGTCGTGCAGACGCGTGATCACTGCGCTGGTGCTGAAGCCGTGCAGCGTGCTCATCTCGCGCCCCCCGTCGTGGACTTCCGGTGTCGGTCTGCTGTGGTGCGACGTTCCGGCCGTGCGAAGCGCCGTACCCGCCGTTCCGTGGTGCTGTCTTGCGGTCTTGCTGTGGTGCTGTGGTGTCGTGCTGTGGTGTTGCCGTCTGCCTGTACCGAAAATCCTGCCCGGGTGACTTCATCACCGTGTCTGTCGACTGTCACAGACCTGTCACAGGGCCCGATCACCGCACCGTCACACTTCCTTCACACAGCCCGACGGCGAGGCAGGTCGCATCCCGCCCCGCGGGTCGAACCGCACGCCCTCCATGGGCCAGAATGAGCGTGTGCCTTCCCTGTTGCTGATCGAGGACGACGACGCCATCCGGACGGCCCTGGAGCTCTCGCTGACGCGCCAGGGTCACCGCGTGGCGACCGCTGCCAGCGGTGAGGACGGTCTGAAGCTCTTGCGCGAGCAGCGACCGGATCTGATCGTGCTGGACGTGATGCTGCCCGGTATCGACGGCTTCGAGGTGTGCCGGCGCATCCGCCGCACCGACCAGTTGCCGATCATCCTGCTCACCGCGCGCAACGACGACATCGACGTGGTCGTCGGCCTGGAGTCCGGCGCCGACGACTACGTCGTCAAGCCCGTGCAGGGCCGCGTGCTCGACGCCCGCATCCGGGCGGTGCTGCGGCGCGGGGAGCGGGAGTCCAGCGACTCGGCGACCTTCGGCAGCCTCGTCATCGACCGGTCGGCGATGACCGTCACCAAGAACGGCGAGGACCTCCAGCTCACGCCGACCGAGCTGCGGCTGCTGCTGGAGCTGAGCCGGCGGCCCGGACAGGCGCTGTCCCGGCAGCAGTTGCTGCGGCTCGTGTGGGAGCACGACTACCTCGGCGACTCCCGGCTCGTGGACGCCTGCGTGCAGCGGCTGCGTGCCAAGGTCGAGGACGTGCCGTCGTCCCCGACCCTCATTCGTACCGTGCGCGGTGTCGGCTACCGGCTGGACCCGCCTCAGTGACACCGGATCACCAGGGGGGACCTCGCGGCTGGGCCGCGACGCGCAAGGGAATCTGGTCACGGCTGCGCTTCACCAGCCTGCGGCTGCGGCTGGCCGTCGTCTTCGGGCTGGTCGCGCTCACCGCGGCCGTCTCCGCCTCCGGCATCGCCTACTGGCTCAACCGGGAGGCGGTGCTCACCCGCACCCAGGACGCCGTCCTGCGCGACTTCGAGCTGGAGATGCAGAACCGGGCCGGCGCCCTGCCCGAACACCCGACACAGGACGAACTGCAACACACCGCCGGGCAGATGGCCAACAGCAGCCAGCGTTTCGGCGTCCTGCTGATCGCCGAGACCGCCGACGGGAAGACGGTGTACGGCAGTTCCGGCGGCATCGGCGGCTTCTCGCTCTCCGACGTGCCCGCCCCGCTGCGCGCCGCCGTCGTCAAGGAGCAGAAGCTCACCTCGGCCAACAAGCACGCCCACCACCTGTACTGGCAGCGGATCGTCGTCGACGACACGCCGTACCTGGTGGCCGGCACGAAGGTGATCGGCGGCGGGCCCACCGGCTACCTGCTCAAGTCGCTGGAACCGGAGGCCAAGGACCTCAACTCGCTGGCCTGGTCGCTGGGGATCGCCACCGGGCTCGCCCTGATCGGCTCCGCGCTGCTCGCGCAGGCCGCCGCCACCACCGTCCTCAAGCCGGTGCACCGGCTCGGCGTGGCGGCCCGGCGGCTCGGCGAGGGCCGGCTCGACACCCGGCTCCGGGTCTCCGGCACCGACGAACTGGCCGACCTCTCCCGCACGTTCAACGCCGCCGCCGAGGCCCTGGAGAAACGGGTCGCGGACATGGCGGCCCGCGAGCAGGCGTCCCGGCGCTTCGTGGCGGACATGAGCCACGAACTGCGTACGCCGCTGACGGCCATCACCGCGGTCACCGAGGTGCTGGAGGACGAGCTGGAGTTCGAGGGCGGCGGCATCGACCCCATGATCGAGCCCGCCGTACGGCTCGTCGTCAGCGAGACACGGCGGCTGAACGACCTGGTGGAGAACCTGATGGAGGTGACCCGCTTCGACGCGGGCACCGCCCGGCTCGTCCTGGACGACGTCGACGTCGCCGACCAGATCACCGCCTGCATCGACGCCCGCGCCTGGCTCGACGCCGTCGACCTCGACGCCGAACGCGGCATCCACGCCCGCCTCGACCCGCGCCGCCTGGACGTCATCCTCGCCAACCTCATCGGCAACGCCCTCAAGCACGGCGGCTCGCCGGTGAGGGTGTCGGTGGTCCGCGCGGACGACGAGGTCGTCATCCGGGTACGGGACCACGGTCCGGGCATCCCCGAGGACGTCCTGCCGCACGTCTTCGACCGCTTCTACAAGGCCAGCGCCGCCCGCCCCCGCTCCGAGGGCAGCGGACTGGGGCTCTCCATCGCCCTGGAGAACGCCCACATCCACGGCGGCGAGATCACCGCGGAGAACCTGCCCGAGGGCGGCGCGGTCTTCGTCCTGCGCCTGCCCCAGGGCGCCTCGGAAGCCATGGAGGAGGACGGGGACGAGGGGGGCGGGGGTGCCGGGGGCGCCGGCGGGGGTGGCGTCGGCGGGGGCGGCGGCTTGGGTGGGGGTGTGGCTGGGGCCAGTGGGGCCGGTGGGGCTGGAGCTTCCGGTGGGGCTGGCGGGTCTGGTGGGGCCGGGGGTTCCGGTGGGGCCGGGGGTTCCGGGAGTGCCGGGGGCTCCGGGGAGCGGGCCGGTTCCGGAGACCGTGACGGTGGGGAGCCGGGCGGGGGTGCCGCCGGCGGCCGGGACGACGCCGGGGACGGCAAGCACGCGAAGGGACAGGGCTGATGACCGTACGCCGCCGCCTCCTGGCGCTCCCCCTGCTCGCGGTGCTGCTCGCCGGGTGCGGCATCCGCGCCACGGAGGTGCCCACGGACTACGGCCCCGCCCCCTCGCGGGTGCGCTGCGTGGCACCCGAGGCGGACTCCTCGACCCGGTCCGCGCCCGGAACGCCGGTACGGATCTTCCTGCTCTGCGGGTCGTCGCTGGTGGCCGTCGACCGGACGGTACGCGTCCCGGACGGCACGGCGGGCTCCGATCGGCGGGTGCTCATGGCGCGGGGGCTGCTGACGCTCCTCGCGGCACCGCCGTCGGCCGCGGAACGGAGCGCCGGGTACACGACCGACGTACGCGGCGGCGCGGAGGTGAAGGGGCCCCGCTCCGACGACCCCGAGGGCACGCTGCGACTCGGCACCGCGCCAGGGGACCTCACCTCCTACGCCCTCGCCCAGGTCGTCTGCACCCTCGCCGTCTCCGCGGTGGCCGAGGACGACGGCTCGGTGCTCCTCGCCGGGCCCGGGGAAGCCGCTCCCCGCCGGTACGCCTGCACCGACGAGGTACGCGCCCGTCCGGGCACGACGGAACCGCCGTCGACTCCGGTGGCGGGGGACTGAGCGGGGCGCTGGGGGCCTGCTCCGCCGTGCGTCGCAGGGGGGTGCTCCCGTGACACGCGCGGTGGGGTGTTTCGCTTCCGTGGTGCGGGGGCGGGGCGCCTCGGGCGTGTCGGGGGGCAGGCGGGTCAGGGAAGACACGCCCGGCCGGGGTTCGACGCGCCCTGGAGCCGCTGACACGCCAAGCCGGGTGAGCCGCCTCCGGCGTGTGTTGGGCGGGGTGTCCCGGGCGCGTCGGTTAAACGTTTACGTATGCGGTGACACCCCGACGGGGGTGCGCTTCCACCGTCGTGCGGGCCGCACGCGTCCCGGGCGCGGCGCGACACACCCGGCCGCGGGACAAGTCGCCCACCGTGCCGATCCGGAGCATCCCGGGCGTGTCGGAGACACGCCCGACCGACGATCGCCACGCAGGACGGACACCGACACACCCACCCGGGCAAGTCGCCTGCACCGCTGCCGAAGCGGAGCACCCCGGGCGTGGCGCGGACATGCCCGGCCGCAGGACAAGTCGCCCACCGTGCCGACACAGCACCCCCGGGCGTGGCCCGGCACACCCGGCCGGCGATCGCCACGCGGGACGGACGCCAACACGCCGAGCCGGGCGAGCCGCCGCCACCGTGCGGAGACGAAACACTCCGGGCGCGGCGCCGACCCGCCAGGCCCGGCCAAGCCGCCCCGCGCCCCGGCGGACGCCGCGCCGTGCGCCCGCGGACGCTCCGGCGTGTGGCGTACGACTCACCCTTCGGTGGGAGGGGTCGGAACCGTGGGCGGCGGAGGCCGCGTCTAGGGGTGCGTGCAGCGTGAAGGCTCCATCGGCGGCAGCGCCGCGATCCGCATCCGTGCCACGGGAAGCGCCCTCCTGGTCGCGCATCTCGTGTTGGTGGCCTGGTTCACGCTGCGACCGCTGGACGTGCCCTGGGTGCCGCCGCCGAATCTGCGTCCGCTGGCCGGTATCCGCGCCGATCTGGCACTGGGCTGGCCGGCGGCGGTGCGTTCGCTGGGAGGATCGCTTCTTCTGTTGGCGCCCCTGGGCGTCCTGCTGCCCGTGGTGAACGGCCGGCTGGCCGTCTCGCCGCTCGCGTCCCTGCTGCGGACCACAGCCGCCGCCGCCCTGCTCTCGCTCGGTATCGAGCTGCTCCAGACCGGTGTGCCCGGCCAGGTCGTCGACGTCGACGCGCTGTGGCTCAACACGCTCGGCGTGGCGCTCGCGCACCTCGCGGTGGTGCCGGCGGGACGGGCCCGGCTGCGCCGCAGGGCGGAGAGGGAGCGGCCGGCGCCCCTCCCCCGGGACGAGCCGGTTCAGGGGCGGACCCCGACGATTCCCAGGGTCGGGATCGCACCGTAGAGCGACGCCTCGTCCCGGTCCGTCTCCGTACCGTGGAAGGACGATGAGGGCGGCCGGGCCGGCCGTCCCCGCCCCGCGTCAACGAAGGAGCCGCGATGTCCAGCCTCGCCCGTCCCACCCACGGCCGCATGATCGGCGGAGTGTGTGCCGCGCTGGCACGGCGCTTCGGTACCTCCGCCGGCACGATGCGGGTGCTCTTCCTGCTGTCGTGTCTGCTGCCGGGCCCTCAGTTCGTGCTCTACCTCGCGCTGTGGGTGCTGCTCCCCTCCGAGGAGGTTGCCGCGCGCCGGTCCTGGTGACCGGCGCGCCGAGCGGGCCCACCGGTCCCGGCACGCCGAAGGGGCGCACCCGTGCGTACGAGTGCGCCCCTTCGGCGTGTCGTGGGGAGCGTCGGGGTCAGCCGAGCGGGATGCCGTTGACCGGGAGGCCCTGCGTGGGCAGGCCCTGGGTGGGCAGACCGCCGAGCAGGCCGGCCACCGGCTTGGTCGGGCCCTGGGAGATCTGCTCGTCGAGGAGCTGCTCGGCGACCGGCTGCGCCGCGGACAGGCCGCGACCGGCGATGCCCGTGCCCTGCGTCAGGGCGTTGCCCGCGCCCGGCAGCGCGCCGGAGACCGTCTCGGCGGGCAGCGTACGGGCGACGCCGTCGAGGGTCTGGGCGGCGTCCGGCAGCGCCGGGGCGGCGTTGGCCGCACCCGCGCCGGCGGCGGCGAAGGCGGCACCGAGGGCGGCGATGCCGAGGGTCTTGGCAGCAGACTGCTTCATGGAATGCGTCCTCGAAACGGTGTATGGGGAGGTGAGCGGTTTCCCGACCGTAAACACGCCGCGCCGCCCGCCGCAAACATCGAAATGCGGACACCTGGTGAACGCCCGTCCACATTCCGGATCGCCGCCCGATGTGCTCTCTTTACACCTGACCGAGAAGCCGCAGGTGGGAGCCGGTTACTGGAACAGCCATTCGGACTTCAGTTCTGCATATCCGGGCTTGATCACGTCATTGATCATAGCCAGTCGTTCATCGAAAGGAATGAATGCTGACTTCATCGCATTGACGGAGAACCACTGGAGATCGTCGAGCGTGTAAGCGAAAGCGCCGACCAGGTGCTCGAATTCCCGGGACAGGCTGGTGTGGGACATCAGGCGGTTGTCCGTGTTGACGGTGACGCGGAAGTACAGCCGGCGCAGGAGCCCGATCGGGTGCTCGGCGTAGGAGTCCGCGGCGCCGGTCTGGAGGTTGGAGCTGGGGCACATCTCCAGGGGGATGCGCTTGTCGCGCACGTAGGAGGCGAGCCGGCCGAGCCGTACGGTGCCGTCCTCGCCGACCTCGATGTCGTCGATGATGCGCACCCCGTGCCCGAGCCGGTCGGCGCCGCACCACTGGAGCGCCTGCCAGATGGACGGCAGCCCGAACGCCTCACCGGCGTGGATGGTGAAGTGGTTGTTCTCGCGCTTCAGGTACTCGAAGGCGTCCAGGTGCCGGGTGGGCGGGTAGCCGGCCTCGGCGCCGGCGATGTCGAAGCCGACGACGCCCTCGTCGCGGTAGCGGTTGGCCAGCTCGGCGATCTCCAGGGCGCGCGCGGCGTGCCGCATGGCGGTGAGCAGGGCGCCGACGCGGATGCGGCGGCCGTTCTCCCGGGCCCGCCGCTCGCCCTCGCGGAACCCCTCGTTGACGGCCTCCACGACCTCTTCCAGTCCGAGGCCGCCCTCCAGGTGCTGTTCGGGGGCGTAGCGCACCTCGGCGTAGACGATGCCGTCCTCGGCGAGGTCCTCGGCGCACTCGGCGGCGACGCGCACCAAAGCGTCGCGGGTCTGCATGACGCCGACGGTGTGGGAGAAGGTCTCCAGGTACCGTTCCAGCGAACCGGAGTCGGCGGCCTCGCGGAACCAGGTGCCGAGCAGGTCGGCATCGGTCTCCGGCAGCCCCTCGTAACCGCTTGCGCGGGCGAGGTCGGCGACGGTGCCGGGGCGCAGCCCGCCGTCGAGGTGGTCGTGGAGGAGGACCTTGGGCGCGCGGCGGATCTGGTCGGGGGTCGGAGTCTTCGCGGAGGGCTTCTCGGTGCGGTGGCTCGTCATTTCCGCACTGTAGCTCCTACGCGCGTAGAACGGCAGGCCCCCCACGGTTCACGACCCCGACGGACCGGGGACACGCCGACGCGGAGCCGGGGAACGCACACCGACGGACCCGGGACACGCCGTCGATACGCAATGGTGACCGCGAGGACGGGTGGCGGGCGTGGCGTCTTCTGAGAATGTTCTGTCATGGCAGAGCAAACGACGCCGGACCGGCGGGCCCGGCTGGGACGGACGCTCGGCCCGGAGGGGGCCGCGGTGGGCGGTGTGGTGCTGCTGCTCCCCGGGGGCGACGAGGTGTCCGGGCGCAGACCGTCGCCGCTGCTGGGGACCGCGTCGGCGCGCGCGCTCGGGCGCCGACTGGCCCGCGCGGGCCGGGCGGACGGTCTCGAAGGGGTCCTGGCCGCGCACGTCGTGCACTACCGCCGTCGCGGCTGGAACGGCGCCGGGGCCGATCTCGCGCGCGACGCCGTCTGGGCCGTCGGCGAGGCGGTACGGCTCTACGGCGACGTCCCCGTCTGTCTGGCCGGGCTCGGCATGGGCGGCCGGGCCGCGCTGCGGGCGGGTGGGCACGAGGCGGTCGCCTCCGTACTGGCGGTCGCGCCGTGGCTGCCCGACGAAGGGCCGGGCGGGCCGCCGGAGCCGGTGAAGCAGCTTGCCGGGCGCCGGGTGCTGATCGTGCACGGCACCAAGGACACGCGTAGCGACCCGGAGTTGTCGTTCCGGCTGGCGGCGCGGGCGAAGAAGGCCAACCGGGACGTGTGCCGCTTCGAGGTGCACGCCGACGGCCACGGGTTACGTGCCTACCGGGACGAAGTGGCCGCGCTGGCCGCGGACTTCGTGCTCGGTACGCTCCTCGGGCTGCCGTTCTCCCGGCCGGTGCGGGACGCGTTCGCCGCGCCGCCGCCGCTGGGGCTGCGCATGCCGCTGGCGTCCGGCTTCGGCAGGTCGCCGCGCCGCTGACCGCCGGTCACCGTCCACCGCCCGCCACCCACCGCCCGCCACCCACCGGTCACCGTCCACCGGTCACTGTCCGCCACCCCACCGCCCACCGGTCACCGCCCACCAGCCACTGCCCGGCGCCCGCCCCGGTTCCGTCGTAGCGACCCCTGAAGAGAACAACACCCCCCACCGGAACCCCGCCCACCGAAACCCCCCGTCACCCCGGCACCAGCGTCCCCCGGCGCGAGAGCAGGAACTTCTTAAAGGCCGCCACCGGGGGCGTGTCCGTGCGCCCCGCCAGCCAGGCGACGCCGATCTCGCGGGCCGCGCGCGGCGCGGTGACGGTCAGTTCGACCACGCCGGGGCGGGGCACGGCGGGCGGTGGCAGCAGGGCGACGCCGAGCCCGGCCGCGACCAGCCCGCGCAGCGTCTCCGCCTCCTCCCCCTCGAAGGCCACCCGGGGCCGGAAACCGGCCTCCTTGCACAGGGCGTCGGTGATGCGGCGCAGGCCGTAGCCGGGCTCCAGGGTCACGAAGGTCTCGTCGGCCGCCTCGGCGAGGCGGATGCGCCGCCGCCCGGCCAGTGGGTGGTCGGCCGGGACCACGAGGCGCAGCTTCTGCTCGTCCAGCCGCCGGGCGACGAGGTCGGGGGCGTCGGGCACCGGGGAGGTGAGGCACAGGTCGAGTTCGCCGGTGCGCAGCCGTTCCAGCATGGCCTCGCCGTAGTTCTGGACCAGGCTGAAGCGGATGCGGGGGTGGTCGGCGCGGAAGGCGTGCAGCAGGCCGGGCACGGTCTCGGCGCCCATGGTGTGCAGGAAGCCGAAGGCGACCTTGCCGGCCGCCGGGTCGGCGTCGGCGCGGACCTCCTCGGCGGCCCGCTCGACCTCGGCGAGGGCGCGTTCGACGGAGCCGAGGAAGGTGCGCCCGGCGGGGGTGAGGGCGAGGGTGCGTCCGCGGCGCACGAAGAGGTCGACACCGAGGTCGGTTTCGAGCCGTACGAGGGCCCGGGAGAGGGTCGACTGGGGGACGTTCATCTCCTGGGCGGCCCGGGTGACGTGCTCGGTACGGGCGACGCCGGCGAAGTGCGCGAGGCGTGGCGCGAGAAGCGTCACGATGTCTTCCGTGTTACCGGACGGTGACAGGCAGGGCGGTGAGCTGGACTGATGCACCATGGGAACGATTATGGCCGATCCGTGCATTGGACGGATCAGTCGTGGGCTCCGTACCGTCGCAGCATGAATCCCGCCGATACCGGGGCGTCCACCACCGTGGACGCCGGCTCCTCCGTCCCACCCTCCTCGCCCGCCTCACCCGCCTCGGACCACGACTCCCGGATGACCCCGGGCGGCCCCGGTTACCGCCGGATGAGCCTCGCCCTCTTCCTCGCGGGCGTGGCGACCTTCGCCCTCCTCTACTCCACCCAGGCGCTGTTGCCGCTGATCTCCGGCGACCTCGGGGTGACGGCCGGCGACGCGAGCTGGACGGTGGCCGCCGCGACCGGCGGACTCGCCCTGTTCGTGCTGCCGATGAGCGCCCTGTCGGAACGCTTCGGGCGGCGCACACTGATGACCGCCTCGCTGGCCGTCGCCGTCGCGGTCGGGCTGCTGGTCCCCTTCGCCCCCTCGCTGGGCGCGCTGGTCGCGCTGCGGGCGGTGCAGGGAGCGGCGCTGGCCGGGCTGCCCGCGTCGGCGACCGCCTACCTCGCGGAGGAGGTGCGCCCGAGGGCGCTGGTCGGCGCGATCGGCCTCTTCGTGGCGGGCAACAGCGTCGGCGGGATGAGCGGCCGGGTCATCACCGGCTGGGTCGCGCAGGAGTGGGGCTGGCGGGTCGCCGTCGGCGTGGTCGGCCTGGTCGCGGTGGTGTGCGCGGTCGCCTTCCGGCTGCTGCTGCCGGCGCCGCGGCACTTCGCGCGGGGATCGCTGCGCCCGCGCGTGCTGGCCCGCGCGGTCCGCGACCACCTGGCGAACCCGCTGCTGCGCCGCCTGTACGCGATCGGCGCGCTGTTCATGACGGTCTTCGGCGGCGTCTACACAGTGATCGGCTACCGCCTGGCCGGCGAGCCGTTCTCGCTGCCGCAGGGGCTGATCGGCTCGATCTTCCTGGTCTACCTGGTGGGCACGGTCGCGGCGTCGGCGGCGGGCCGGCTGGTGGACCGGCTGGGCCGGCGCGGGGCGCTGTACCTGGCGGGCGGGACGACGGCGGCGGGCCTGGTGCTCTCCCTGGGGGACTCCCTGCCGCTGGTGCTGGCGGGGCTGGTGCTGATCACGGCGGGCTTCTTCGCCGGGCACGCGGTGGCCTCCTCGGCGGTCGGCCGGACCGCGCAGCACGGCCGCGCGCAGGCGTCGGCGCTGTACCAGTCCGCCTACTACATCGGCTCCAGCGCGGGCAGCACGGTCGGCGCGGTCGCCTTCCACGCGGCGGGCTGGTCCGGCACGGTCGGGGTGGGGCTGCTGGCGGTGCTGGGCGTCGGGGCGATCACCGTGGCCGGGTCGCTGGCGGCCCGGCGCGTGGACGCGGGCGCCCCGGTGCCGGCCCTGGGTCTCACGCGCTGACCTGCGCCTTCGCCGTCTCCGCGGGCCGTTGTCAGTGCCCTGCGGTAATTTCCGAAGTGCGCGGCGCGACCGTGCGCGCGACGGACGGCCACAGGGGCGGGTGGACGATGACCAAGGGGACCACGACACCGGAGCTGGAGTCGGCGCTGGAGAGGCACCGGGTCGAGCTGACCGGGTACTGCTACCGGATGCTGGGCTCCTCCTTCGAGGCCGAGGACGCCGTCCAGGACACCCTGGTCCGCGCCTGGCGGGGGTACGGCTCCTTCGAGGGCCGCTCCAGCCTGCGGTCCTGGCTGTACCGGATCGCCACCAACGTCTGCCTGGACATGCTGGCCGCGGGCAACAAGCGGGCCCGCCCGATGGACCTGACGGAGGCGACCCCGCCGGCCCGCGCCGCGCTCACGTCCCGCCCGGACCACACCTGGCTGGAGCCGGTGCCGGACGGGCGAGTGCTGCCGACGACCGACGATCCGGCGGAGGCCGCCGTCGCCAAGGAGTCGGTGCGGCTCGCCTTCATGGCCGCCCTCCAGCGGCTGCCGCCCAGGCAGCGGGCGGTGCTGATCCTGCGGGAGGTGCTGGCCTGGCGGGCGAGCGAGGTCGCCGAGCTGCTCGGCACCTCGGTCCCCTCGGTCAACAGCGCCCTCCAGCGCGCCCGCGCGACGCTGGCCGCGCGGGCCGACCGGGGCGCGGAGGCGGAGGTGTCCGATCCGCTCGACGAGGAGCAGCGCAAGCTCCTGGAGCGCTATGTGGCCGCCTTCGAGGGGTACGACATGGCGGCCCTGACGGCGCTGCTGCACGAGGACGCGGTGATGACGATGCCGCCGTTCGACCTGTGGCTGGCGGGGCCCTCGGACATCACCGGCTTCATGTCGACGCTGGGCGCCTCGTGCGCGGGCTCGCGGCTGTTGCCGGTCCGGGCCAACGGCCTGCCGGCGTTCGCGCACTACAAGCCGGACCCGGAAGCGGGCGGTTTCGCTCCGTGGGCGGTCCAGATACTGGAGGTGTCAGGGGGCCGGATCACCGGGTTCCACTGCTTCCTGGACACCGCGCGGTGGTTCCCGCTGTTCGGGCTGCCGCTCCGTCTCGAAGCGGAGGCCGGCCAGGTCCAGTAGCGCGCGCAGGGTGGGGTCCGGGTCGCGGAGCCGGATGCGGCCACCGGCCCGGCGGGCGGTGAGTTCCAGCCGGGCCAGCAGGTCGACGGTGCCGAGTCCGGGCGGTGCGAGCCCGCCGAGGTCCACCACGATGGCCCCGGCCCCGGTGGTACGCAGGCGTGAGCGCACCTCGGCGCAGAGCCGGGACGCCGCCTCCCCCCGGGGGACGGGCCCGGACAGCACGAGTACGGCGGGTGTCGCGGCCTCCACGTGCGGTAGACCGGCGCGCTGTCCGGGACTCATCGGTGCCTCGCCGGGGTGCGGACCGGCGGAGATCACATTGACCCGGGCTCGGCCCGCGCCGGAGGGTGGGCCGCATGCCCCGCAGCCCCCTCCCGTCCCACAGCACCCACGCGCCACACGGCCCCTACCAGCCCCACGGCCCCCGCCAGCCCCGTAACCACCTCCGTCGGCCCCGTAACAACACCCGTACTCCTCACAGTTCAGGCACGTCCCGCACCCGCGCCGGGCACCGCTCCTCCCCCGGCCTCCGCCCCCACATATCCCGCCACCCCGCGCACCACCGTCCGCCCGAGGCCGCCGGAGGGCGCGTCTCCGGGAAGGGGGCGCCGTGCAGGGCGTGCTGACCGGCTTCGGGGTGATCGCCGTCGTCATCGGCGTCGGGTACGTGCTCGGGCTGCGCGGGCACCTCGGGGAGCAGGGCCGCGAGGTGCTGACCCGGCTCGCCTTCCACGTGGCCTCGCCCGCGCTGCTCTTCACGACGCTGGCGGGGGCGGACCTGGCGGTGGTCTTCTCCGACCGGCTCCTGGTGACGGCGCTGAGCACCCTCGCGGTGGCCGGGACCTTCGTCGCGGTCGGCATCGCGCGGCGCTGGGGGCTGGGCCGCACCACGATCGGCGCCCTCGCCTCCGGTTACGTCAACGCGGGCAACCTCGGCATCCCGATCGCGGTGTACGTGCTGGGCGACGCCTCGCTGGTGGCGCCGGTGCTGCTGTTCCAGCTCCTCGGCGTCACGCCGGTGGCGCTGACCGTGCTGGACCTCTCGCGCGGCGGCGTACGGGGGCCGCTGTGGCGGCGGCTGCTCACCCCGCTGCGGAATCCGATCGCGCTGGGCTCGCTGGCCGGGGTGGCCGTCGCGGCGAGCGGGCTGCGGGTGCCGGGGCCGGTACTGGAGCCGCTCACGCTCATCGGCAACATGTCGGTGCCGGCGGTGCTGCTGGCCTTCGGCATCTCCCTCAGCGGGAGCACGATGCCGATGCGGGGCGCGGACCGGGGGCCGGTGCTGCTGGCGGTCGCCCTGAAGTCGGTGGGCCAGCCGGCGGTGGCCTGGGCGCTGGCGTCGGGGGTGTTCGGCCTGCGGGGCGCGGCGCTGCTGGACGTGGTGGTGACGTCGGCGCTGCCGGCGGCACAGAACCTGTACACGTACGCGTCGGCGTACGGGGTGGGCGAACGGCTCGCCCGGGACGCGGTGCTGGTGTCGACGGTGGTGTCCGTGCCGGTGCTCGTGGCGGTGGCGACCCTGCTGGGCTGACCCGCTGCGGGGGGACCCGCGCGGGCGCACCCGGACTCGTACCGGAAAACCCGCGCAGTCACCCCGCCCCCGCCCCCGCACCGGCCCGGCACACGCGTACCGGGCCCGGCGCAAACATGCCCCGGGCCCGGTCCGTTCCGCCGCAGCGGGGACGGTCAGGCGATGCGGTCCAGCACCACCGGCGACGGGGTGAAGGCGGTGCCCGCCGGGGCGATGTCCCAGGAGCCCTCGACCGCGGCGAGGGCGTAGCCGAAGCGGTCCGGGGTGTCGGTGTGCAGGGTCATCAGCGCCTGGCCCTCGGTGACCTGGTCGCCGGGCTTGGCGTGCAGTTCGACACCGGCGGCGGCCTGCACCGGGTCCTCCTTGCGGGCCCGTCCGGCGCCCAGGCGCCAGGCGGCGACGCCGATGTCGTAGGCGTCCAGGCGGGTCAGGACGCCGGAGGCGGGGGCGGTGACCACGTGCTGTTCGCGCGAGGTGGGCAGGGCCGCGTCCGGGTCGCCGCCCTGGGCGGAGATCATGCGGCGCCACACGTCCATGGCGGAGCCGTCGGCGAGGGCCTTCGCCGGGTCGGCGTCCGTCAGCCCGGCCGCGTCGAGCATCTCGCGGGCGAGGGCGAGGGTCAGTTCGACCACGTCCTGCGGGCCGCCGCCGGCGAGGACCTCGACGGACTCGCGGACCTCCAGGGCGTTGCCCGCGGTCAGTCCGAGCGGGGTCGCCATGTCGGTGAGCAGCGCCACGGTGCGCACGCCGTGGTCGGTGCCGAGGCCGACCATGGTGGAGGCCAGCTCGCGGGCGTCCTCCAGGGTCTTCATGAAGGCGCCGGAGCCGCACTTCACGTCGAGCACGAGCGAGCCGGTGCCCTCGGCGATCTTCTTCGACATGATCGAGGAGGCGATCAGGGGGATGGCCTCGACGGTGCCGGTGACGTCCCGCAGGGCGTAGAGCTTCTTGTCGGCGGGGGCGAGTCCGTCGCCGGCGGCGCAGATCACGGCGCCGACGCCGTCGAGGACGGAGAGCATCTCCTCGTTGGAGAGCAGGGCCCGCCAGCCGGGGATCGACTCCAGCTTGTCGAGGGTGCCGCCGGTGTGGCCGAGTCCGCGGCCGGAGAGCTGCGGGACGGCCGCGCCGCAGGCGGCGACGAGCGGGGCCAACGGGAGCGTGATCTTGTCGCCGACGCCTCCGGTGGAGTGCTTGTCGGCGGTCGGGCGGGAGAGCGACGAGAACTCCATGCGCTCGCCCGAGGCGATCATCGCGGCGGTCCAGCGGGCGATCTCGCGCCGGTTCATGCCGTTGAGCAGGATGGCCATCGCGAGGGCGGACATCTGCTCGTCGGCCACCTCCCCGCGGGTGTACGCGTCGACGACCCAGTCGATCTGCTCGTCGCCGAGTTCGCCGCGGTCCCGCTTGGTGCGGATGACGGAGATGACGTCCATGGCCATGGCTGGCTTCCTTCCGGTGGAGCGAAGGGTGATGCGGAGGGGTGGGGGGTGGAGCGTGGTGCCGAAGGGGTTGGGGGTACGGGAACGCCGCGGCCCCCGCGGCCGGGTCCGGCGCGCGGGGGCCGCGGGCTCAGGGGGCGGGGTGTCCGGGGGCGAGGTGTCCGGGGCCGAACGCCTGCGGGAGCATCTCCGAGAGCGGCAGGACGCCCGCCGGGGTCTCCAGCAGCAGGCCGTCTCCGCCGAACTCGTACAGGAGCTGGCGGCACCGGCCGCAGGGCACCAGGACCTCGCCGCGGCCGTCGACGCAGACGAAGTGCGTCAGCCGCCCGCCGCCGGTGAGCCGGAGCTGGGAGACGAGCCCGCACTCGGCGCACAGGCCGATGCCGTAGCTGGCGTTCTCCACGTTGCAGCCGGTGACCGTGCGGCCGTCGTCGACCAGGGCGGCGGCGCCGACCGGGTAGCCGGAGTACGGGGCGTACGCGTGGGCCATGGCCTGCCTGGCCGCCTCGCGCAGCCCGGCCCAGTCGGGGCCGGTCACTTGCCCTGCCCCTTGCGGTACTGCATGCCGTTGGCCTTCGGCATCCGCAGCCGTTGCGCGGAGAGCGCGAGGACGACGAGCGTGACGACGTACGGCGTGGCCGAGACGACCTGGTTGGGGACCTCGTTCGTGCCCGCGTACCAGGCGAAGAAGAGGACGCCGACGGCCAGGGTGATCGCGGCCTTGACGTAGGCGCGGCGCACGACGAGCCAGATGGCGCCGGCCAGCAGCAGGAGCGCGCCGAGGAGCAGCAGGGCGTGCACGTTGGCCGAGCCGCCGCGCAGGTTGAGGCTGTCGGTGTAGCCGAAGAGTCCGGCGCCGATGGCGAGGCCGCCGGGCATCCAGTTGCCGAAGATCATCGCCGCGAGGCCGATGTAGCCGCGGCCACTGGTCTGGCCCTCCAGGTAGAACGGGTTGGCGACGATGGCGAGGAAGACGCCGCCGAGGCCGGCCAGTCCGCCGGAGATGATCACGGCGAGGTACTTGTACTTGTAGACGTTGACGCCGAGGGACTCGGCGGCGATCGGGTTCTCGCCGCAGGAGCGCAGCCGCAGGCCGAACGGGGTGCGCCACAGCACCCACCAGCTCCCGGGTACCAGGGCGACGGCGAGCAGGGTCAGCCAGGAGACGTTGGTGACGAGGCCGCCGAGGAGGCCGGCGACGTCCGAGAGAAGGAACCAGCCCTTGGCGTTGAGGTCGGTCAGGGCGCCGGAGAGTCCCGGCACGGTGAAGTGACCGAGGGACTCGACCGCCGGGGACTGCTTGGCGGAGCCGCCCTGGTGGCCCTCGAAGGCGAGCGGCGCGAGGTAGCGGGTGGCGCCGAGGGCGAGGATGTTGATGGCCACGCCGGAGACGATGTGGTTGACCTTGAAGGTGACGGTCACGACGGCGTGCAGCAGTCCGCCGAGCGCGCCGCCGGCGATGCCGACCAGGACCCCGGTCCAGGGGCCCCACTGGAAGCCGGCCCAGGCGCCGAACCAGGTGCCGAGGATCATCATGCCTTCGAGGCCGATGTTGACGACGCCCGCGCGCTCGGCCCACAGGCCGCCGAGTCCCGCGAGGCCGATGGGCACGGCGAGCTGGAGCGCGGTGGACATCTGGCTGACGTTGGTGATGCCGTCGGCGCCGGTGACGAGCCGGACGAGGGAGGTCAGCGCGAGGGTGCCGGCGATGACCAGCAGCAGGACGGGCAGCGACATGCGGCGGCCGGTCGGCGCCGCGGGCTGAAGCGTGGGCTGGTTGACGTCGGTCGCCGTGGTCGAAGTGGTCATCGGGCCGCCACCTCCTTCTGGGTGTTGTCGGGGTTGCCGCCGTCGGCGTCGCCGCCGTTCCCGGCGGCACCGAGGGCGAGGCCGGCGGCGAGTTCGGCGCCGACCCGGCGCTGCTGGCGGCGCAGGCCCCATTCGCGGACGGCCTCGTAGGCGACGACGACGGAGAGGACGATCAGGCCCTGCATGATCACCGCGATCTCCTTGTCGAAGCCGTGGAAGTCCAGCTCCGGGGAGGCCTTGTCGAGCCAGGCCCACAGCAGGGCGGCGAAGGCGATGCCGACCGGGCTGTTGCGGCCGAGCAGGGCGATGCCGATGCCCAGGAAGCCGACGCCCTTGGGGAAGTTGAGGCTGTAGGTGTGGGTGTCGCCGAGCAGCATGGGCAGTCCGGCGAGACCGGCCACCGCGCCGGAGAGCAGCATGGCGCTGAGCACCATCCGCTTGGGGTCGACGCCGCTGGCCGCGGCGGCGGACTCGGAGGCGCCGGAGGCGCGCAGGTCGAAGCCGAAGCGGGTGCGGTTGAGGACGATCCAGTAGCCGACGCCGAGCAGCGCGGCGAGGATCAGCAGGCCGTGGATCTCTCCGGCGGCGCCCATGTCGATGCCGGGAATCCAGCCGGACTCGTGCATCACGCCGGTGGTGCTGTTGTTGCCGATCTTGACGCCGAAGACGTCCGGCCGCCACATGTAGACGATGAGCGAGGTGGCGATGGCGTTGAGCATGATCGTCGCCACCACCTCGCTGACGCCGCGGGTGACCTTGAGGACACCGGCGATACCGGCCCAGAAGGCACCGGTGAACATGGCGGTCAGCAGCAGCAGCGGGATCTGGAGGACGGCCGGCAGGTCGGCGTGGGCGCCGACGATCGCGGCGACCATGGCGGCGAGCTGGTACTGGCCGTCGACGCCGATGTTGAACAGGTTCATCCGGAAGCCGATGGCGACCGCGAGGGCGGCGATGTAGTACATCGACGCCTGGTTGACGATCCGGACCTGGACGTCCGAGAACCCGGCCTGTTCGAACATCAAGACGAACGGTTCGATCGGGTTCTTGCCCGAGGCGATCAGGACGATCGCGCTGAGCACGAACGCCACGGCGAGCGCGATGACCGGGCCGGCCACCGCGAGGAGCACGCGCTCCCTGTCGAACTTCTTCATCAGCGGGCCTCGTCTTCCGGAGACTCGGGGGCTTCGGCCGACGTCTCGGGGGTCTTCCTCGCCGGGTTCTCGGGGGTGGCGGAGGTCTCGTCGGCGACGAGGTGGCCGGTGGCGGCGGATGCCTCGTCCGCGACGATCTCGGGGGTGCCGGTGGCCTCGTCCGCGACGAGGTGGCCGGTGGCGGCGGATGCTTCCTCCGCGACGAGGTGGCCGGTGGCGGCGCCGGTCATGGCCGAGCCCAGCTCCTCCGGGGTGATCGTCGCGGGGTCGGCGTCCGCGACGAGCCGGCCGTCGTAGATCACCCGCAGCGTGTCGGACAGGCCGATCAGCTCGTCCAGGTCGGCGGAGATCAGCAGGACGGCCAGGCCCTCGCGGCGGGCCTCGCGGATGTGGTCCCAGATGGCGGCCTGGGCGCCGACGTCCACGCCGCGGGTGGGGTGGGCGGCGATCAGGAAGCGCGGCCCGTGGCTCATCTCCCGGCCGACGATCAGCTTCTGCTGGTTGCCGCCGGAGAGGGAGGCCGCGGTGACGTCGATGCCGGGCGTGCGGACGTCGTACGTCTCGACGATGCGGCGGGTGTCCTCCTGGGACGCCTTCGGGTCCAGCCAGAAGCCGCGGCTGTTGGGCTTCTCGGTGACGTGCCCCAGGATGCGGTTCTCCCACAGGGGCGCCTCCAGGAGCAGCCCGTGGCGGTGGCGGTCCTCGGGGATGTAACCGATGCCCTGCTCGCGGCGCTTGCGGGTGGGCAGGGAGGTGATGTCCTCGTCCAGGAAGCGGATGGTGCCGGAGTCGGCGGACCGCAGGCCGATCAGGGCGTCGACCAGTTCGGTCTGGCCGTTGCCCTCGACCCCGGCGATGCCGAGCACCTCGCCGGCGTGGATGGTGAAGGTGATGTCGTCGAGCAGGGCCTTGCCGCCGGGCGCGGCCAGGCGCAGCGCGTCGACGGTGACGACCGGGCGGTCGGTGACGGTGGACTCGGCGGTCTCGGGGGTGGGCAGTTCGCTGCCCACCATCAGCTCGGCGAGCTGGCGCGGGGTGGTCTCGGCGGGCACGGCGGTGCCGACGGTGGTGCCGCGCCGGATGACGGTGATGTCGTCGGCGACCGAGAGGACCTCGCCCAGCTTGTGGGAGATGAAGATGACGGAGAGGCCCTCGGCCTTGAGCCCGCGCAGGTTCTCGAAGAGGGCGTCGACCTCCTGCGGCACCAGGACGGCGGTGGGCTCGTCGAGGATGAGCGTGCGGGCGCCGCGGTAGAGGACCTTGAGGATCTCGACGCGCTGGCGGGCGGCGACGCCGAGTTCCTCGACGAGGACGTCGGGGCGCACGCCGAGGCCGTAGCGGTCGGAGATCTCCTTGATGCGGCGTCGGGCACGGGCGCCGATGCCGTACAGCTTCTCGCTGCCCAGCGCCACGTTCTCCAGGACCGTGAGGTTGTCGGCGAGCATGAAGTGCTGGTGGACCATGCCGATGCCGCGCGCGATGGCGTCGGCCGGCGAGGCGAAGCTCACCTGCTCGCCGTCGATCTCGATGGTGCCCTCGTCCGGCTTCTGCATGCCGTAGAGGATCTTCATGAGCGTCGACTTGCCGGCGCCGTTCTCGCCGACGAGGGCGTGGACGGTGCCCTTGCGGACGGTGAGGTGGATGTCGTGGTTGGCCACGACTCCCGGGAAACGCTTGGTGATCCCGGCGAGTCGGACGGCGGTCACCTGACCGTTGACCGCCGCTCCGGCCGGAGGGCTGCTGGACGCGTTGATGGCGCACTCTCCTGGGGACGGGGGCCGTCTACGCGCGTAGCGCCCCTACGGCATCGAAAGGCGGTGGCACACCGCTCGGCGGGACGCGGGGAAGGCGGACCTGGCCACCCTCCCCGTGTCCCGCCGAGCGGACGCGACCCCGCGCTGACACGCTGTTCGAGGTCCGGGCCGGGTCCCGGGAACGCGGCCGGAGCGACCGGCGCCCGGCCGGAGCCGGTCTGTTCCACGGGACCCGCCCTCGCTGCTCAACTAGCTGCTCTTGACCTTGATCTCGCCGTTGACGATCTTCTCCTTGGCCGCGTTCACGGCCTTCTGGAGCGCGGCGTCGTCCGCGAACTTGGGGTTGGAGACCGACAGGCCGACCTCGCCGGACTTCAGGTCGCCCTTGACGATACCGGTCTCGGGCTTGCCGTTCTCCACCGACTTCGCCAGGTTGTGGACGGCCTTGGCGACGTCCTTGGTGGCCGACGTCAGGATGAAGTCCTTGTACTTGGCGAGGGCTTCCTGCTTGTACTGGTCCGAGTCGACGCCGATCGCCCACACCTTGTGCGTGGCGGCGGCCTCGATGACGCCCTGGCCGGAGAGGCCGGCCGCGGCGTAGACGACGTCGGCCTTCTTCTCGATCTGGCCCTCGGCGGCGGTCTTGCCCTTGTCGGGGCTGGAGAAGCCGCCCTCCTCCGCGGTCTGGGTGAGGTACTGCGAGATCACCTTGACCGAGGGGTCGGTGTCCTTGACGCCCTGCTCGTAGCCGGCCTGGAACTTGTGGATCAGCGGCACGTCCACGCCGCCCACGAAACCGACCGTCTTCGTCTTGGTGGTCTTCGCGGCGGCGACGCCGGCGAGGTAGGACGCCTCCTCCTCGTTGAAGACGAGGTCGGCGACGTTCTTCGCCTCGATCGTGGCGTCGTCCACGATGCCGAAGGTGGTGTCCGGGTACTTCTCGGCCGCGGCCTTCATGGCGGTCGCGTACGCGTAGCCGACGCCGATGACCGGGTTGTAGCCCTGCTTGGCGAGCGAGGAGAGGCGCTGCTCCTTGTCGGCGTCGGTCTCGCCCTCGGTGGGCTCGATGTCCGCCGTCTCGTAGCCGAACTCCTCCTTCGCCTGCTCCAGGCCCCTGAAGGCGGCGTCGTTGAAGGACTGGTCGCCCCGCCCGCCGACGTCGTAGGCGATGGCGAGCCCCTTGTCGCCCTTCGCATCAGACGACCCGGAGGAGGTCGAGGTGCCACCGCAGGCGGAGAGGGCGAGGGCCAGGGAGGCGGTCGCCGCGCCTGCGACCGTGATCCGGGAAATCCGGCGCATGTGTGGTGCTCCTGTCGTACAAGCGCCGGACGGTTCGGCTTCGGCGCTGGCTTCGCCGCAGATTAACGCGCGTAGACCTGCCTGAAAACCCCTTCTGTCCACCTTGTTATCCGCCCGTGAGCAAGAGGCCGCACAGGCGAGCGCCACGGGGGCCCGCGGGCGGACCGCCGGGTGCCCGCCGGGGACCCCCGGGGGCTCGCCGGGTGCTCGCCGGGTGCGAACGGGGGGTGGCGGAGGGTGACCCGGAAGGGGGTTTCGGGCCGGGCCCGTGACGGGGAGTCGCCTGCCGGGGACACCACGGTACGGATACGGCCCCCGGGCCCCCGGACGCGGCGGAGCGGACGGCCACCCGATGGCCGTCCGCTCCGGTGCGCCGCCGGTCGCCGGTGTGTCGAGGATTACTCGCTGCGGACCTTGATGGTGCCGGCGACGATGCCCTCCTTGGCCTTGGCCACGGCGTCCTGGGCACCCGCGATCTGGGCGAACTTCGGGTTGGAGTCGGACAGGCCCACGCCGTCGGACTTCAGGTCGAAGGTCCGCACACCGCTCAGGGGCTTGCCGTCCTGGACCGATTCGGCGAGCGCGTAGACCGCGCCGTCGATGTCCTTGGTGGCGGAGGTGAGGATGTGGTCCTTGTACGCGGCGAGGGCTTCCTGCTTGTACTGGTCGGAGTCGACGCCGATCGCCCAGACCCCGGCCTTCGCGGCGGCCTCGATGACACCCTGGCCGGAGAGTCCGGCCGCCTGGTACACGACGTCGGCCTTCTTCTCGATCTGGCCCTCGGCGGCGGCGCGGCCCTTGTCCGGGCTGGAGAAGCCGCCCTCCTCCGCGGTCTGGGTCAGGTACTGCGAGATCACCTTGACCTTCGGGTCGGTGTCCTTCACGCCCTGCTCGAAACCGGCCTGGAACTTGTGGATCAGCGGCACGTCCACACCGCCCACGAAACCGACCGTCTTCGTCTTGGTGGCCTTGGCGGCGGCGACACCCGCGAGGTAGGACGCCTCGTGCTCGGCGAAGACGAGGGAGGCGACGTTCTCGCCCTCGACGACGGAGTCGACGATGCCGAAGGTGGTGTCGGGGTACTTCGCGGCGACCGCCTCCATCGCCGGTCCGTAGGCGAAGCCGACGCCGATGACCGGGTTGTAGCCCTGCTTGGCCAGCGAGGCGAGCCGCTGCTCCTTGTCGGCGTCCGTCTCGCCCTCGGTGGGCTCGATGTCGGCGCTCTTGTAGCCGTACTTCTTCTCGGCCCTCTGGAGGCCGGCGTACGCGGCGTCGTTGAAGGACTGGTCGCCCTTGCCGCCGATGTCGTACGCGATGGCGAGGCCCTTGGCCTCCTTGCCGTCGCCGCCCCCGCTGTCGCTGCCGGTGCTGGTGCCGCCGCAGGCGGTGGCGGCGAGCGCGAGCGAGGCGACCCCCACCGCGACCCGGGCCAGTCTCGATATCCGACGCATCTGAAGCTCCCCATTCTCCAAAGCCCCGCAGCGGGCGCTCGGTTCGGCGCACATTAACGCGCGTAGAAACTCCTGGGAACGGGATCGAGGGGGGCCGTTACCCATTCGTGCCGCTGCCCCGCCGGGCCACGGGGCGGTGACGGGGCGGGGCGGATGGGGTCCCGGGGTTCCAAGGGGCCGGGGCCGGGCCCGAGCCGGAGCCGGGCCCGAGCCGGAGCCGGGCCCGAGCCCGAGCCCGAGTCGGAGCCGGGGCCCGAGCCGGGGCCGCGCGGCGTCAGCAGCCCGGGTCGAGGAAGGCCGCCGCCGTGAACATCTCCACGCCGACGTCGATCGCGTGCTCGTCGGCGTCGAAGTCGCCCTGGTGCAGGTCCCGTACGGTCCGCTCGCCGGGCGGGCGGACGCCGAGCCGGGCCATGGCGCCGGGCACGTGCTCCAGGTACCAGGAGAAGTCCTCGCCGCCGAGGGACTGCTCGGTGATCTCCACCGAGTCCGGTCCGCGCCGGGCGGCCATGGCCGTGCGCAGCAGTTCGGTGCTGACCGGCTCGTTGACGACCGGCGGCACGCCCCGTACGTAGGTGATCTGGGACTTCGCCCGGTACAGATTGGCGATCTCGTCGATGGCCGCGACCACGACATCGGGCGCCTGCCGCCAGGTGTCGAGGTCGAGGCACCGCACGGTCCCGGCCAGCTCGGCGTGTTGCGGGATGACGTTCGGCGCGTGCCCGGACTCGATCCGGCCCCAGGTCAGGGCGAGTCCGCCCCGGCTGTCGACCCGCCGGGAGACCAGCGCGGGCGCGTCGGTGACGACGCGGGCGGCGGCGGTGACGAGGTCGGTGGTGAGGTGCGGGCGGGCGGTGTGGCCGCCGGGGCCGTCGAGGGTGATCTCCAGCCGGTCGCAGGCGGAGGTGATGGGGCCCTGGCGCAGCCCGATCCGGCCGGCGTCGACCCGGGGGTCGCAGTGCACGGCGAGGATGCGGTGCACGCCATCGAGGACGTCGTCGGCGAGGGCGTCGCCGGCCCCGCCGGGCAGCACCTCCTCGGCCGGCTGGAAGATCAGCCGCACCGGGCGGGGCAGCACGCCGCGGCGGTGCAGGTCGGCGAGGACGATCCCGGCGCCCAGGACGACGGTGGTGTGCACGTCGTGGCCGCAGGCGTGCGCGCGGTCGGGCACGGTCGAGCGGTACGGGCAGTCGTGCTTGGTGTCCGGGATGGGCAGGGCGTCGATGTCCGCCCGCAGGGCGAGGACGCCGGCCCCGTCGAATCCGGGGTCGCCGACCCCGATGTCGCAGACGAGTCCGGTGCCCACGGTGAGGACGCGCGGTCGCAGTCCGGCCTGCTTCAGCCGCTCCTTGATCGCCGCGGTGGTGCGGAACTCCTGGTTGCCCAGCTCGGGGTGGCGGTGGAGGTCACGGCGGAAGGCCACGAGTTCGGCGCGCAGCGTCTCGGGAAGCGTGCCGGGGAGCACGTCGTCGGGCGGTGCGGCCTCGCGTTCGGCCTCGGACTCTGGGGACATGAGCTGCTTCACCCTCTGAAGGGTAGGACGCCCAAGCCCCGGTTCGACCCACGATCAAGAAAAATTCAGCCCGTCAGGGGAAGAAATCTGGCCGCCCTACGCATACCTGTCGTCTCTGTTGGGTACACTCGCCGACTTTTTCGGTCGAGCGGGTCAGGGAGATCCACCGGGAGCGCCTCGGGGGCGGCTTCCGGCACCCGTCTTCTCCTCACGGATACCACGCCTCACGGGGACCACGCGCGTTGAGGGGGGCGGGGCTGGGGGCGACCTGGGGGGGGGATGGCTGGGGGCGGCTGGGGGGGTGGCTGAGGGGCGGCTGGGTGCGGGGCTGGTGTTGGGAGCCGGGGGCGGGGCCGGGGTGCGACCGGCGGCCCCGGTGGCCGTGGTGGGCCCGGTGGCCGTGGTGAGCCCGGTGGCCGTGGTGAGCCCGGTGGCCGCGCGACGGTGGTGGGCGGTCAGGCGGGCAGGCGGTGGGCGCCGCGGGCCGAGCCGGTGACGCCGGACAGGAAGCCCCGGGCGCGGGGAGAGGCGTTCCGGGTGAGCCAGGCGGGGTCGATGTCGCAGACGGCGACCCGGACCTCGGTGCCGGCCAGGGCGAGCGGCAGGGTGTGCAGGACCGTGGAGGGAAAACTGAGGACGGTACGGCCGATCGGGCCGCGCCGGGCGATCAGTTCCAGGGGGAGATCGGGGCGGACGATCTCCAGGCCGGTCTCCACCGCGAGCCGGTGCAGCTTCTCGGCGCTCTCGCGGCGGTGGGCGAAGTAACGGCTCGCCCCGTGGGCGCGGGCCAGGCCCCGGACGGCGTCCACATAGCGGTCGCCGTCGACGACGCCGGTCTCCACCAGGGAGGTGCCGACCAGGTCGGCGCCCTTGCCGATACGGGGCGGGCCGAAGCGGGCCCGGGTCCACGCGAAGTCGTTGGCGACGACCTCGACGCCCTCGGGGGTGACCTCGAAGGGCATCGCCGAGAAGACCTCGGCGCGGCGGCCCCCGCCCGGGGCGAGCCGCCGCCGGGCGATGCCGGAGACGGGGGCGAAGAGCAGGTCGCGGGGGCCGGGCCGGCGGCCCCGGCGGTGCCAGCGCACCAGGCGTTCGCCGCGCGCGAGCTGGGTGACGAACTCCATGGTGGCGGTGCCGTCGTCGACGACGACCAGATCGCGGGCGCGGGTGAGGGTGAGCAGGAGCTGTACGTAGCGGGAGAAGGGGTCGCCCAGGACGACCCGGTCGGCGCGGCGCAGGGCGCCGGTGAGCCCGCCGACGGTACGGAAGGGGGCCGCGGCGCCGCCGCGCGCCTCCTCCCAGCGGACCTCGTGGCCCTCCCGCCGGGCCAGTTCGGCCATGCGGCGCAACTGGCCGCGGGTCATCGGGTCCACGGGCGACAGGACGACGAGGGTGAGCTCCGCGCCGGGCGCGCGGGTGTGCGCCCACTCCAGCACGTTGAGTAGCTGTACCGGACTCTCGACGAAGGCGAGGGTCGGGGGGCCGGGGTTCCCGGCGCGGGGGCTCATCGGCGTAGGACCGTCCCGTGGTGGTGGGGTGGGGGTGTCAGACGGTGACCGGCTCGCCCGCCGCCGCGGCGATCTCCGCCTCGGTGACGACGCCGGGGACGCGGCGCAGCTTCTTCATGGGGGCGAGTTCGGAGTCGTAGACCTTCTTGACGCCGTCGCCGAGGGACGCCTCGATGGTGCGGATGTCGCGGACCAGGCGGGTCAGGCCCTGCGGTTCGACGGAGGCGGCCTGGTCGGAGCCCCACATGGCGCGGTCGAGGGTGATGTGGCGCTCGACGAAGGCGGCGCCGAGGGCGACGGCCGCGAGGGTGGTCTGCAGGCCGGTCTCGTGGCCGGAGTAGCCGATGGGGACGTTCGGGTACTCCTGGCGCAGGGTGTCGATGACCCGCAGGTTCAGCTCCTCGGCCCTGGCCGGGTAGGTCGAGGTGGCGTGGCAGAGCAGGATGTTCTCCGAGCCGAGGACCTCGACGGCGTGGCGGATCTGCCGGGGGGTCGACATGCCGGTGGACAGGATGATCGTGCGGCCGGTCGCGCGCAGCGTCCGCAGCAGTTCGTCGTCGGTGAGGGAGGCGGAGGCGACCTTGTGGGCGGGGAGGTCGAACTTCTCCAGGAAGGCGACGGCCTCGGTGTCCCACGGGGAAGCGAACCAGTCGATCCCCTTCTCCTCGCAGTACGCGTCGATCCGGCGGTACTCGTCCTCGCCGAACTCGACCCGGTGGCGGTAGTCGATGTACGTCATGCGGCCCCAGGGCGTGTCGCGCTCGATGTCCCACTGGTCGCGCGGGGTGCAGATCTCCGGTGTGCGCTTCTGGAACTTGACCGCGTCGCAGCCGGCCTCGGCCGCCGCGTCGATCAGCCTGAAGGCGTTCTCGATGTCGCCGTTGTGGTTGATGCCGATCTCGCCGGTGACGTACACGGGGCGGCCGGGGCCGGCCTCGCGGGAGCCGAGGGTGCGAATGCGGGGGTCGGTGCTCATGGCTGTCCTTCGTGGTGCGGGGCTCACGGGGTGAGCGGGGTGGTGGAACCGGGGCCGGCGGGGCCGGGGGTGGGTGTGTTGGAGGTGGTGGGTGTGTCGGGGGTGGTGGGCGTGTCGGGCGTGTGCGGGGGGTCGGTGGGGCCGGGCGTGTCGCGGCGCGGTGTGTCGGGCGTGTGCGGGGCGGGGGTCGGCCCGGGTGTGTCGGGCGCGGCGGGTGTGTCGGCCGAGTGCGGCGCGGTGGCCCGTCCGGGCGTGTCGAGCGCGCCCGTGTCGGACGACTGCACCCCGCCCGCCCGTCCGGGCGAGTCCAGCCCAACCGCCACGACGGTCGCGCCCGACGTGTCTGCCGTCTGCGCCGTCGTGGGACCTCCGCGCGTGTCGAGCCCGCCCGTGTCGGACGACTGCACCCCGGCGACCCCACCGCGCGAGTCCAGCCCACCCGTGCCGGACAACTGCACCCCGGCGACCCCACCGGGCGTGTCCAGCCCGCCCGCCACGACGCCCGCGCCCGACGTGTCGGCCATGTGTCCCGTCGTGGCCCGGACGGGCGTGTCGAGGGTGGGGCCGAGGAGCCAGCCGGCGATCTCGCGGATGGCGCCGGAGCCGCCGGGGACGGTGGTGACGGCGCGGGCGGCGCAGCGCACCACCTCGTGGGCGTCGGCCACGGCGACCGGCCAGCCGACGAGGGAGAAGCAGGGCAGGTCGTTGACGTCGTTGCCGGCGTAGAGCACGCGCTCGGGGGCGATGCCCCGCTCCTCGCACCACTGCTTGAGGGCGACGTCCTTGCGCTCGATGCCGTGCAGCACGGGGATGCCGAGCTTGCGGGCGCGGGCGGCGACGACCGGGTTCACCTCGGTGGAGAGGATGAGCAGCGCGAGCCCCGCGCGGCGCAGGGCCGCGATGCCGAGCCCGTCGCCGCGGTGGACGCGGACCACCTCCCGGCCGTCGGAGTCGATCAGCACCCGGTCGTCGGTCTGGGTGCCGTCGAAGTCGAGGACGACCGCGTCCACGTCGGCGGCGGTCGGCAGCGCGCCGTAGACGGCCGCGTCCAGCAGGGGCGCCAGGGCGCGGGCGCGGGCCAGTTCGTGCGGGTCGTCGACCTCCAGCACGCGGGCCGGGTCGGTGCGCACGAGGTCGGTGCGGCCGAAGAAGCGGTGCCCGTGGGCGCGGAAGCCGGGGACGGCCATGGCATAGGCGGCGCCGGTCTCCAGCAGGTCCTGGGGGCGGTCCTGGCGGCGGGGCCGGTGGGCCTTGTCGTGGTTGACGCCGTGGCCGCCCCGGGGGTCGCCGGCGAGGTGCAGGGGCGCGTCCCCGTCCCGCCAGACGAAGCCGTGGAAGGGGGCCACGGTCACCGCCGTGTCCGCGCCGTCCCGGACGACCGCGCCGGCCACGCCGTCGAGGTCGGCGCGGGAGAGGAACGGGCTGGTGCACTGCACGAGCAGCACCACGTCGACGGGCGTGCCGTGGCGGGCCTCGTGGGCGTCCAGGGCGTGCAGCACGGCGGCCTCGGAGGTGGCCGTGTCCCCGGAGAGCGCGGCGGGCCGGCGGACCACCTCGGCGCCCGCCTCGCGGGCGACGGCGGCGATCGCGTCGTCGTCGGTGGAGACCACGACGTCCGTGACCAGCCCCGCGTCCCGGCACGCGCGTACCGCGCGGACCACGAGGGGTACGCCGCCGACGGGGGCGAGGTTCTTCGCGGGCACGCCCTTGGAGCCGCCCCGGGCGGGGATCACGGCGAGGACGCGGCGCACCGCGTGCGGGTGGGTCATGGGATCTGCTCCTGGCATGGGGGTCGGGGCGGTCACAGCTCGCCCATCCGCCGGATGACGGGGGCGACCCGCTGGACGCCGTGCCGGTAAGCGCCCCGGGCGGCGCTGCGCACGGCCCGCCGGACCGGTCCGGGCCCGGGTCCGGCGGCGGGGGCGCCGGGCAGCGGGGTGCCGTCGGGGGCGAGGTGGTGGCGGGCGAGGACGCGGGGCAGGTAGCCGGGGGCGGTGACGGGCGTGTAGTACGGGCCGATCGGGGGCCGTCCGCCGGGCCGGGCGAGCAGCTCGGCGATGCGGGCGCGGGCGGCGTCGTAGCTCCGCGCGTAGCCCCCGTCGGCGGCGATGCCCTGCCGCGCGCTCCACTCGGGGTCCGGCACCGGCAGGTGGCCGTCGTCGAGCTGGTCCCAGGAGGCGAGGCAGCCGGAGCCGACGAAGTGGTGGTTGCCGAGCGCCTCGCGCACGCCGAGGTCGGTGAGGAGCGCGGTGGGGATGCGCCGGTGCAGGGACTCCAGGGCGGCCGTGGAGCTGACGGTGACCAGCAGGTCGGTGCGGTCCAGGACCTCGCCCATGTGCCCGTAGACGAGGTGGAGGTTGGCGGGCGGATCGGCCCGGCGCACCAGCTTCTGGTACGGCACCTCCTCGATGTGCGTGGTGTGTTCGCCGGGCCGGGAGCGCAGCTTCAGCAGCACCTCGCGGCCGGGGTGCAGGCGGGCGTGGCGGACGAGCCGGTCCAGCAGGTAGGCGCGGTCGGTGCGGGTCTCCGGGACGGAGGGCTGGGCGGCGAAGACGACCGTGCGCGGGCCGGTGCCGTCCGGGATGCCGGGGTGCGGCTCGCCGCCGAGGAAGGGCAGCGCGACCTCGGTGACCGAGGAGGCGTCGGCGCCGACCCCCTCGTACACGGCGCGGAAACGTTCGGCGTCCTGGCGGGAGTTGGCGAGGACGAGGTCGGCGCCGTGGCGCAGCAGGAGGCCGTCGGCGAGCTTCTCGTAGACGACGCCGACGTAGCCGGTGACGACGACGGGCCGGTCGGTGCGGCCGGCCCAGGCGCGGGCCAGTCCGTGCAGCATCGCCTGGACGCCGCCGCCGACCAGGGCGAGGACGAGGACGTCGCAGGGCTCCTCGGTCATCGCGCGCAGGAACTCGGCGGCGGTCACCTCGCGCAGCGAGTCCGCCTGGACGCCGACTTCGCGCAGTTGGCGGGCGGTGGGGGTGGCGCGGCCCCGCAGGAGGTAGCCGTCCAGGTGGACGCCGACGTCCTCGGGGGAGAGCCGGGACGCCGTGAGAGCGCCCCATTTCCACCGGGTGTCGGAATCCGCGATAACGGCCACTCGCCGGGCCTTCGTTGCACTTTCTGGCACGCCGAAGACGCTAGGAAGCCATTCCTAGTAATCGCCCAACCGGAACACAACAAAGGGTGAACAGCGCCCCGCCGGGCGGAGAACCGGCCCCGGAAAACGACGGGAGGGCCGCCCGTTCACGGACTCACCACGCGCCGTTCACCAGGGGTCAAGGCGGAGGTCGGAAGGCGTGCCGGACCGGCTCCTAGCGTGGGGCGCGTGGTCAAGCTCTCGGTCATCGTGCCGTTCTACAACGTGCGGCATTACGCGACGGACACCCTGAAAAGCCTGCGGGCGAACGCCGGTGAGGAGGTCGAATTCCTCCTCGTGGACGATTGTTCCGAGGACGGTACGGCGGACATCCTGCGGCGCGCGGCGGACGAACTGCCGGGCGCGGTGCTGATCCGGCACGAACGCAACGGCGGCCTGGCGACCGCGCGCAACACCGGCATCGACCGGGCGCGCGGCACGTACCTGACGTTCCTGGACGGCGACGACTGGATCGCTCCCGGTCATCTGGCGCGGCTGCTCGCGGCGGCGGAGCGCCTGGGCTGCGACTTCGTGCGCACGGACCACGTGCAGTGCACCGGCCGGGCGCGCAGTGTCCACCGGGTGCCGATGGGGCGCCGGGACGTGGTCCTCGATCCGCGCGGGTCGATCCTCCCCGTGGACCGCACGACCTGTGTGGACTACCCGTACGCGTGGGCCGGCGTCTACCACCGGCGGCTGCTCGACCGGGGGCTGCTGCGTTTCACCGACGGCCTGCGCACGGCGGAGGACCGGCCGTGGATCTGGCGGCTGCACCGGGAGGCGGAGTCGTTCGCCGTGGTGGGGCTCCTGGGGGTCTACTACCGGCGTGGCGTGGCCTCCTCTCTGACCCAGATCGGGGACGTGCGGCAACTGGACTTCCTGCGCGCCTTCGACCAGGTCGTCGAGGAGACGACCCGGGACCGGGACGCGGACCGGCTGCTGCCCAAGGCGGTACGCACCTACTGCGCGGTGATGGCCCACCACCTGGGCGCGACCGAACGGTTCGAACCGGACGTGGCCCGCGCGCTGCGCTCGGGCGTCGCCGCCGCGCTGCGGCGCCTGCCGCAGCCGGTGCTGTCCGGGGTGCTGGAGTCGATGGACGCCCGGCGGGCGAACCGGCTGCGGCGGCTGCGACGCCGGCCCCTTCCGGCCCGGACGGCGGCCGTCTGATGGCCGCGACGACCCGGATCTTCTGCGTCTCCTCCCTCGCGGGCGCGATGACGCTCGCCGCCGCTCTCGACGCCGGCCTGTTCGCGCCGGACGGGCGGCGGCTGCTGCTGGTCGCGCACCGGGCCGAGGTGCCGGAGACCACGCCCGCGCCCGACGCGCTGCCGGGGTTCGCGCGGCTGCGGGGCCGCTTCGACGAGGTGCTGTCCTGGAACGCGGTCATCGCGCCCTTCCACCCGGCCGCCTGGAGCCCCCGTCCCGACGACGTGCCGTTGTGGGAGCGGTATCTGCGGGGGCTGTGGCGGCTCGGCGACGACGAGGTGCGGCTCGTGGTCGAGTCGGTCCAGGAGAGCCCGTCGCTCGCCCTGTGCCAGGTGTTCACCGGCGCCCCCGTCGACGTCCTCGCGGACGGCCTCGCCGTCTACGGCCCCACCGGGGAGAAGATCGACCCCCTGGTCGGCACGCGTGTCGGCCGACTGCTGCACACCGGCGCGGCGCCGGGGCTCACGCCGCTGCTGCTCGCCGAGTACGGGGTGCCGTCCGTGCCGGTGCCGGCCGAGGCGCTGACGAAGGTGGCGGGCGAACTGGCCGAGGATCAGGCTCCGCTCCCCGCACCCGACGGGGCTCCGGTCACGCGCGCGGACGGCGGCCCCGGCGGAACCGCTGCCGGGAACACGGGTACGACCACCGCCACGCCCGACCACCAGAGCCCTGGCCAAACGGCCGACACGCCGGCCCATGGCAGCCCCGGCCGGGCAGCCGACACGCCCGACCACGACAACCCTGGCCAGACCGCCGACACCGGCAACACCGCCGATACCGCCGATACCGCCGACACGCCCCACCACGGCAACGCCGGCCAGACCGCCGACACGCCGCCTCGCGGCAACCCCGGCACCACCGCCGACACGCCCGCCCGCCAGAACACCGGCCCGAGTGCCGACACGCCCGCCCGCGCCCCCGCCGGAGGCACCCGCGCACTCCTGCTCGCCGAGGGGCTGGCGGCGCGCGGCCTCCTCTCCCCCGCCGGGGAGAGGGAACTGCTCCGGCGGACGGTGCGCGACGCCGTCGCCCTGGGCCACCGGCACCTCGTCCTGCGGCCCCCTCCCGGCGCCCCGGCCCGCTGGTCGCACCCCCTGGAGGAAGAAGCGGCGCGGCTCGGCGCCCACTGCTCGGTACTGGCGCCGGGGCTGCCCGCCGAGGCCGCCCTCGTGCTCGCGCGGCCCGCGCTGGTCGTCGGCTGCCTCTCCGCCGCGCTGCTCACCGCCCCGGAGCGGTACGGCGTACCGGCCGCTCGGATGGCCACCGGCCCCCTGCCGGCCCGGCTCACGCCCTACGCGCACCCGGACCGGCCCGCGCTGACCCTCGTCGACGCGCTGGTGCCGGAACTCGGCGCCCCGCCCGGCGCGGCCCCGCCCCGGGAGGAGGTGGCCGCGCTGCTGGACGCGGTGGCGTTCGCCATGCGCCCGGCGGTCCGCCCGGACCTGCGCGCCGCCGCCGAGGCGTACCTGTCCCGGCACCTCGACGCGCGCACCCGGCGCTACTTCCCCCGCCGCCGCCTCGCCGCCCTCGCCCTGCCCGGCGCGGTCCCGGCCCGGCTGGAGTTCCTGCCGCGCAGCCCGGCCGTACGGCGGCTCGCCCGCCGCGCCCGGAGCCTGACACGGCGCTGACCGCCCGTACGACACGCGCGCCGCGCCACCGAAGAGACCCCGCACGCACGAGACAGAGCGCGCACGAGACCCGGCACGCACGAGACCGAACACGCACGAGACCCGGCACCCGAGAAACCGAAAGACCCAGAGACCGAGAAAGGCTTCGGATGACAGCGGCCGAACCGGCGGTGGCCCGCGAGGGCCGCGCACCGGCCCCCACCCCTCCCCTCCCGGCGGGCGGCCGGCCGCCCGCCGGGTCCGCGCCGCGCCGTGGCCGCGCGGACCGGCTGCGCGCTCTGGACGGGCTGCGGCTGCTCGCCGCGCTGATGGTCTGCCTGTACCACTTCGCGGGCAAGAACGGGGAGATCGCCGCCTCGTGGGGCCAGTCCCCCGGGCGGCTGTTCCCGTCGCTGTCCCAGGTGGCCGTCTACGGCTGCCTGGGGGTGCAGTTCTTCTTCGTCATCAGCGGTTTCGTCATCTGCATGAGCGGCTGGGGCCGCAGCCTGGGCGACTTCTTCCGCTCCCGGGTCGCCCGTCTGTACCCGGCGTACTGGGCCGCCCTGCTGATCGTGGGCGCCGCCTCCCTGGTGCTGCCCGTGGTCTCCGCGCCGCTGCGCACCGACGAGTTCCTGCTCAACTTCACGATGCTCCAGCAGCCCATGGGCTCCCCGCGGGTGCTCGGCGTGTGCTGGACGCTCTGGGTCGAGCTGCGGTTCTACGTGCTCTTCGCGCTGTTCGTGATCTGGAAGGGCGTCACCTACCGCCGGGTGGTGCTCTTCTGCGTGCTGTGGACGCTGGCCGGAGTCCTCGCCCGGGTCGCCGACACGCCACTCACCGACGAAGTGGTGATGCGGGATCACGCCCCGTACTTCATCGGCGGCCTCGCGCTGTACCTGATCCACCGCTTCGGGGGCGATCTGCTGCTCTGGGGGATCGTCGGCGTGTCGTTCCTGCTGGGGCAGCGGTACTCGGTGACGGCCCTGTGGCACCCGGGGATGTCCGGCGACTTCCAGCGGAACCCGTACGTGATCCAGGCGATCGTCTTCGCCTCCTTCGCGGCCGTCGCGGTGGTGGCGCTGGGCTGGGCCCGGTGGGCGAACTGGCGGTGGCTCACGGTGGCGGGGGCGCTGACGTACCCCTTCTACCTGATCCACGAGCACCTGGGCTGGTTCGTCGTACGGGTGCTGCACCGGGGGCTGGGGGTGGGGCCGTACGGGACGCTGGTCCTGGCGGTGGCCGGTCTGCTGGCGGTGGCCTGGCTGACGCACCGGTACGTGGAGCGACCCTTCGGTCCCGCGCTGAAGCGCACGCTGACCGCGCAGGCAAACGCTGATGCCCGACCGTTTCGACGAACACCCGAAGACACCCGGTCCGGCAGCCACGGGGGATGACAACCGGACCGGGGTGACGTGGGGCCGCCGTGCCGAAGCACCGGGAAAGGTGCGCCCGCACCGGGGCCGTACCGGCGGTGCTACGCGGTGCGGCGCTCCCACTCGACGGCTGCGGCGAGCAGCACGGCGCGGTGGGGCATGGGGGCTTCCTCGGCGCGGCGCTGCCAGAACGCGCGGATGGTGCGGGCGAACACGCCGAGGTCGGCGGGGTCGGCTTTCGCGTAAGCGGGCACGATGCGGGCAAGGGCGTCCGCTTCGGCGAACGAGTACCCCGCCGCGATCAGCCGGGGAACCCACAGAGCGGCGTCGGCCCACGCCGGACCGGGGCAGGACAGCACCCAGTCGACCAGGCGCGCGGTTTTGCCGTCGACCAGGATGTTCGCCTCCCCCAGGTCGGTGTGCGCGAGAGTCGAGCCGGCGAGCGCTGCTCCCTGCCCCTCGGGGACGAACGGCGCCAACCGGTCCCGTAACGGCCGCTTACCGACGGCGTCCGGCCACGGGGTCCCGGAAAGCAGGGTGAGCGCTTCCGCGACGGGGCCGAGGTCGGGAGAGCCGATGGTGAAATCGGCGTGCCGACCGGGCACCACGCTGTACCCGAAGAACGTCCACCCGCCGCCTTCCGTCTCCCACCTCGGCAGCGGGGCCATGGGCGCGCAGGCGGCCACGCGGGCTTCATGGCGGTACGTCCACGCGTCGGGGGCAGCCGTCGGCGTCCCCTTGACGAAGAACTCCCCGCCCTCGGCCCCGAGTCGGGCGACGAAGGCGGACATGACCCCCGCGTCCGGCTCGGTCACGGAATGGACGGCGCCGATGACGCCTTCGACGACACGACGTGCGGCAGCGGGCAGGTCCGCCCAGGGGGTTCGGGTCATCGGGGGGCTTTCTCGGTGGGCGCGGGCCGATGTCGCCGATTCTCCAGGCCCACCGGCCCGCCGTGACGGGCTGAGCGTCAGCCCTCGGGGGTCAGCGGGCTGTCAGAACAGTTGGCGTGGCACTGCGAGCACCCCCGGTCCGGCCCGGACGTCTGCCCCCGAGGCCGGCGCCGGGGCCCGACACTCCCGGCCCGGCGCGTCACCTGCCGCCCGTACGACACGCCGGGACCGCGTCGCTGTGTGGTGCGGGGCCGGTGGTCGTCGGGGTGGGTCAGGGCTGGGCGGCGCGGATGCCGCGTACCACCCGCCGTACCGTCGGGCTGCGGCGCAGCGCCTCCGCCCGGACGGGGCTGCCACCGGGCAGCCGCAGGCTCGTCAGCCGCCGCTTCTTGAAGTACCGCGGGTGCTCGGCCAGGTGCTCGGTGAGCCAGGCGGCCGTCTCCTCGCGCAGGTCGTGCAGCTTGCGGGACTGCATGCAGTAGCCGACCGCCCGCAGCAGCGGCGCGAGCCGGCCGGCGAGGGCGTCCAGGTCCAGCGGCTCGCCCACCGTGTCCGTCTCGGCGTCGGGCAGCGCCGCGTCGATGACGGTCAGCGGGACGCGGTTGCTGTTCTCGTACGGGGTGATGCGGTCGAGGAGCAGGTCGGTGCCGACCCGGGCGACCGGGATGCCGTAGAAGGCGGCGGCGGTCATCAGGGCCGTGGAGAAGCAGCCGACGACCAGGGTGGGCCGCAGGTGGGCGAAGACGGTCTCGGCGAGGACCGGTTCGCTGAGCACGGTCAGGCGGACGCCCAGGCCGGCGGCGGCCGACTCCAGGGACCGGCTGTGCGCGGCGGGGGCGCTCGGGTGGGCCTTGAAGAGGACCGAGCGGTGTCCGGCGCGGACGGCGGCGCGCACCATCCGCAGGTGCAGTTCCTCCTCCTCGTCCTGGGTGATGAGGTCGATGGCGGAGAGGTACTGGCCGAGCAGGACCGCCGTCGGCGGGTCGTCGGCGGGCAGCCGCCCGGCGAGGACGCCGGCGCTCTCGCGGCCGAGCCGGTCCAGGACGCCGACGATCGCCTCGTGCGGGACCGGTTCGGAGGCGACGCCGTACTCGGAGAGCAGCAGGGGCCGCAGTCCCGGGACCAGGTCGAGGTGGAGCACGCGCGCGATGCGGCTGCTCAGGGTGCGCGGGAGGCGGTTGCGGGTGGGGCCGTAGCTCATCAGGCCGTCGGCGTAGACGTGGACGGGGCTGTCGGCGAAGATCTCGGCGACCGCCCGGGAGGGGTTGGCCTGGATGGACTCGCAGGCGATCTCCACGGGTTCGTCGCCGAGGTCCCAGGCGAGCCGCAGGGCCTTCTCCCACAGGTGCGCGTCCTGGGCGCGGGGCGACCAGCCGGCCGGGTGGTGGGGGCTGATGAAGGCGTTCCAGGAGTGCACCTGGTCGAACTCGGGGCGCAGTTCCCCGAAGCCGGGCATCCGGTCGAGTGGGGTGCCCACCTCGGGCACGGCGGCGGTGTTGCTGACGACGAGGATGCGGCGGTGGGCCGCGCGGGGTCCGAAGAGGCCGGCGCGCAGGGCGGCGGTGACGGTGGCCGCCGCGTACTGCGTGGCCGAGAAGAAGATCTGGATCACGCCGCCACTCCCTTCAGTCCGCCGCGGACGCGGCGCAGCGCCGTCAGGCGCTCCTCCCCCATGCCGACCAGGGCCTCGCCCAGTTCCTCCTCGGTCATCCGGCCCAGCACCTCGGCGGCGGTCTGCCGCAGCCTGGCGTGGACGCCGCGTTCGAAGCGGTGCCGGTCGAGGAGCTGGTGGGCGATGACGACGCAGTAGGTGCGCAGGGCCTTCGGGCGCAGCCGGGCGGCGTCCGGGTCGTCGGCGAGGGCGTCGAGGACGAGGTCGAAGGCGCGGAAGAAGTCGAGTTGGCGCACGTCGCCGATCTGGGTGAGGGAGGTGGCGAGGCCCCGGCGGTAGAAGACGCCGGGGAGTGCGGCGACGGCGTAGGAGTCGGCCCGGCGGTGCAGTTCCCAGATCCAGGGCCGGTCCTCGGCGGTGCGCAGTCCGTCGTGGAAGCGCAGCAGCCCCCGTTCGAGCAGGCGGCGGTGGTAGACGCCGGCCCACGCGTAGGGGTAGTCGACCATGGTGGTGTCGTCGACCGGGAGGATCGAGTCGCGGGGGTCCAGGGCCACGTTCCGGCGGCCCTCGGGGGCGCGGTGCAGGGTGCGCTCGCGGCCGGTGACCTGGACGTGGTCGGTGCGTACGAAGTCGACGTCGAGGCGTTCGGCGGCCTCGACGAGGGCGCTCAGGTGGCCGGGGGCCTGCCAGTCGTCGCCGTCGAGGAAGGTGAGGTAGCGGCCCTCGGCCGCGTCGATGCCGGTGTTGCGCGCGGTGGCCAGTCCGCCGTTGTGCTCGCGCCGGATCACCCGGGCGCGGGCGAGGGGCCGGGTCAGTGCCAGGAGCGCCTCATGGGTCTCGTCCTCGGTCGAGTGGTCGTCGACGAAGATGAACTCGAAGTCGTCCCGTTGGTTGGCCGCGAGGCCGGCCACCGTGTCGTGGACCAGGTCCGCGACGTGGTAGCAGGGGACGATCACGGACAGGGTCGGAGGGCGTCGGGTCACACGTGCACCTGGGTTCTCTCAGAGGCCGATCCCCGCGACCGTAGGAGGCGCCCATCGTCGGGGACCGAACATGCCGGGGCCGTGAGGTGAACACGGGATGACGTCCCGCCGCCGGGCCGCTGCGCGCGGGGCGTGTCGGGCGTGTCGGGCGTATCGTCGTGGGCGGGGCGCGTGTCGGGCGTGTCGGCGTGGGCGGGCCGCGCCGGGCGATTCGGTGTCGCCCCCCGATATCAATATGGACGGGTAGGCAGATTTTCAGCCGTTCAGGCGGCATCCTCGCTCCATGGCCACTGCGCAAGAGTCACCCGTGCACCCTCGTGAGCTGGACGACGTCCCCGGCTGGTTCTGGCCGCTCGACCAGGTGCTCTTCTCCTGGTTCCTGGAGTGGCAGGAGAACCGGGGCGTCCACGGGGACCTGCTGGAACTCGGTACCTACCTGGGCAAGAGCGCGATCCTGCTCGGGCACCGGCTGCGGGACGGCGAGCGGCTCGTCGTCTGCGACCTGTTCGGCGAGGAGCCCCCGGACGAGGCGAACCGGGCGGAGGCGGAGCAGTCGTACTCCTCGCTGACCCGGCGGGCCTTCGAGCGGAACTACCTCTCCTTCCACGCGTCGCTGCCGGTCGTGGTGCAGGCCCCCAGCTCGGCGATCACCGGTGAGGTCGCGGCGGGGAGCTGCCGCTTCGTCCACATCGACGCCTCGCACCTGTACGAGCACGTCCGGGGCGACATCGGCGCCGCCCGGGAGCTGCTCCTGCCGGACGGCATCGTGGTCCTGGACGACTTCCGCTCCGAGCACACGCCGGGCGTCGCGCTGGCCACCTGGGAGGCGGTGCTCAGCCGCGGGCTCCGCCCGGTCTGCCTCAGCGGCCAGAAGCTCTACGGCACCTGGGGCGACCCGGAGCCGGTACGGGAGGCGCTGCTGGCCATGCTGGCCGGGCGCGACGACTGCGCGGTGAGCGAGGAGTGGGCCGCCGGGCACCGGCTGATCCGCCTGCGCGCCAAGGGCAAGCGGCTGCGCCCGCCGTCCCTGCCGGTGTCCCGGCACCCGGAGCCCGAGCCGGCACCCGAGCCCACGCCCCCGGCCGTGGTACCGGCGGCACCGGCCCCCTCCGGCGCGGCGAAAGCGGCCCGGCGGAGCACCAGAACACGGCTGAAGCGGCTCGCCGTCGACCTGCTGCCCCCGGTGGCCACCCGCGCGATCCGCCGCCGGCGGGCCCGCCGGACGAGGTAGGGGCCGGGGGCCCGGCGGGGGACGGGTCCGGTCCGCGCGGTGGCGTCGCGTCGCACCGTACGGGCTTTGGACAGGACCCGGCCTAACCCGGCCTAGTCCAGCCCGTAGCGCGCCCCGATGCCCGTCACGATCAGGGCGAGGCTCTCCTCGTAGTGCCGGTCGTAGTCCGCGAAGATCTCCGCGCCCGCCGCGGCCGACAGGGGGAAATCGGCCATCCGGCGGGCGCGTTCCGTCAGGTCGTAGCCCTCCCGGCGTTCGCCGGGCAGGGGCTGGACGCCCTGTTCCTCGGCGACGAAACCGAGGGTGAACAGGTACGCCGTGGAACTGGCCCGCACCGCCTGGGCGAGGGTGAGCCCGGCGGCGGTGAACAGGCGCAGGTCGTCCTCCATCTGCTCGGCGTGCACCAGGCCGGTGAAACGGGAGCCGCTGAAGACCTTGGCGCCGTCGCGGTAGCCGAGCAGGGACGCGCGCAGGCCCCGGTTGGCCTTGAGCAGCCGCTCCCGCCAGGTGTCGCCGGGGCCGAGCGGCGTCGCGGCGGTCATCCGCCGGTACAGCTCCGTGGCCATCTCGTCGAGCAGGGCCTGTTTGTCCTTGAAGTGCCAGTACAGGGCGGGCGCCTTGACGTCCAGCTCCCGGGCGATGGCGCGCAGGGTCAGCCCGTCCAGGCCGACTTCGTTCAGCAGTGTCAGCGCCGTGTCCGCGACCCGCCGGCGGTCGAGGGGAGCGCGTCTTTCCGTACTCACGCTTGACAGCTTAACGGCGTTAAGTCCATCCTCGGGACCAGGCTGCACTTAACATCGTTAAGGAAAGGTGGACGGAACAATGGACACGCATGTCCTGGTCGTCGGCGCGGGACCCACGGGTCTCGCGCTCGGCGTCGATCTGGCCCGGCGCGGCGTCGGCGCGCTCGTCGTGGAACGGGAGCGGGGCCTCTTCCCCGGCTCGCGCGGCAAGGGCATCCAGCCCCGCACGATGGAGGTCTTCCACGACCTCGGCGTCGTCGACGCGATCCACGCGGCCGGCGGCACGTACCCGGTGAGCATGGTGTGGCGGGACGGCGAGCCTGCGGGCGAGCACCGGATGTTCGACGCCCCGAGCCCCACCGAGGACTCCCCCTACGACACGCCCTGGATGGTCCCCCAGTGGCGCACCCAGGAGATCCTGCGCGACCGCCTGGAGGAGCTGGGCGGCAAGGTCGCCTTCGGCCGCGAGGTCACCGCCCTGGAGCAGGACGGCGACGGCGTACGGGCCCGCCTCGCCTCCGGAGAGGTCGTGCGCGCCCGGTACGCGGTCGCCGCCGACGGCGGGCGCTCGGCCGTACGCCGCCACCTCGGCGTCGGCATGACCGGCGAGGCCCTCGACCCGGGCCCGAGCCTCGTGGCGGACGTGCGCGTGCGCGGCCTGGGCCGGGAGCACTGGCACTTCTTCCCCGGCGGCGGCGCGGAGACCGACGGCCTCGCGCTCTGCCCGCTGGCGGGCACCGAGGACTTCCAGCTCGTCGTCCGCTTTCCGGAGGGCACGGTGGTGGACCTCTCCCCGGACGGGGTGCGCCGGGTGGTCGCGGAACGCACCCACCTGTCCGCCGGGGACGTCACCGAGGTGCGCTGGGCCTCCGACTTCCGGCCACGCGCGGCGCTGGCCGACCGGTTCCGCGCGGGCCGGGTCTTCCTCGCCGGCGACGCGGCGCACGTGCACTCCCCGGCGGGCGGGCAGGGGCTGAACACCAGCGTCCAGGACGCCTACAACCTGGGCTGGAAGCTGGGCGCCGTGCTCCTCGACGGTGCCCCGGACACGCTCCTGGACAGTTACGAGGAGGAACGGCGCCCCGTCGCCGCCGCGATGCTCGGCCTGTCCACCGGCGTCCACCGCGGCGAGGTGCGGCGCGGCGGGGCCACCCGGCAGCTCGGGCTCGGCTACCGGGACTCGTCCCTCACCGCCGAGACCCGGCCGGCCCCGGACGGCACGCTGCGGGCGGGCGACCGCGCGCCCGACGGCACGGTGGCGGGCACCCGGCTCTTCGACGCCTTCCGCGGACCGCACTGGACCCTGCTCGCGCTGGGCGTCCCCGTCCCGGACGGGGTCCCGGCACCGGTGCGCGTCGTCCGCGGCCCGGCGCACGGGGCGTACGGCACGGGGCTGTTCCTCGTACGGCCCGACGGGTACGTCGGCTGGGCCGGACCGGGGCCGGACGGACCCGCAGGGCACCTGGCCCGGTTCGGGGTGCGCTGAGGGGGCCGAAGGGGCCCGGGAGCCGAGAGCCTGGAGCCGGTGGCGCTCGGGGTCACGGAGTCAAGCGATTACGCGGTCAAGCGGTTCCGCAGTCAAACGGTTACGCGCTCGCCAGGGACAGCTTCACCGCGAAGCCGAGGAAGAGCGCCCCGGCCGCCGAGGTCGCCCCGGCCGACAGGCGCCGGCGGCGGCGGAAGGCGGCGGCCAGCTTGGTGCCGCCGAATATCAGCGCGCTCAGGTAGAGGAAGCTGGCGAGCTGCGCGAAGAGCCCGAGGACCACGAAGGACAGCGCGGGGTGGGCGTAGGCCGGGTCGACGAACTGCACGAAGAAGGCGACGAAGAAGAGGATCGCCTTCGGGTTGACCAGGCTGACCACCAGGGCCCGCCGGAAGGGCCGCTCGTCGGCGGTCACCGGCGCGTCGGCCGTCTCCTCGACTCGCTCCCGCCGCGCCTTCCACATGCTCCAGGCGGCCCGCAGCATGCCGACCGCGAGCCAGGTGAGGTACCCGGCGCCGACGTACTTCACGATGCCGAAGAGCATTTCGTTGGTCTGGAGCAGCGAGGCGACCCCGGCGGCGGACAGCGTCATCAGGACCGTGTCGCCGCACCAGACGCCGGCCGCGGCCGTATACCCGGGGCGCACGCCGCGCCGGGCGGCGACCGAGAGGACGTACAGGGAATTGGGCCCCGGGAGCAGGACGATGAGGGCGAGCCCTGCCAGGTAGGTGGGGAGGTCGATGACGCCGAACATGGAGGGAGTGTCGCACGCGGGTACGACACTCCGGTCCGGCAGGTCGGTCAGAAAGCGTCGGAGGGGACGTAGGTCCCCCAGACGTCACGCAGCGCGTTGCAGACCTCGCCGACGGTCGCCCGCGCGCGGAGCGCGTCCTTCATCGGATAGAGGACGTTGTCCTCGCCCTCGGCGGCCTTCTTCAGCGCCGCGAGCGCGCTCTCCACGGCCGCTCCGTCGCGCTCCGCGCGCAGCCGGGCCAGCCGTTCGGCCTGCTGGGCCTCGATCGCCGGGTCGACGCGGAGCGGCTCGTAGGGCTCCTCCTCGTCGAGCTGGTAGCGGTTGACGCCGACGACGACCCGCTCGCCGGAATCGGTCTCCTGGGCGATGCGGTAGGCGCTGCGCTCGATCTCGCTCTTCTGGAAGCCGTGTTCGATGGCGTTGACGGCGCCGCCGAGGTCCTCGACCTTCCGCATCAGCTCCAGCGCCGCCGCCTCGACGTCGTCGGTCATCTTCTCTATGACGTAGGAACCGGCGAAGGGGTCGACGGTCGCGGTGACGTCCGTCTCGTAGGCGAGGACCTGCTGTGTGCGCAGGGCGAGGCGCGCGGACTTGTCGGTGGGCAGCGCGATGGCCTCGTCGAAGGAGTTGGTGTGCAGCGACTGGGTGCCGCCGAGGACCGCGGCGAGGCCCTGCACGGCGACGCGGACGAGGTTGACCTCGGGCTGCTGCGCGGTGAGCTGCACGCCTGCGGTCTGGGTGTGGAAGCGCAGCATCAGCGACTTGGGGTTCCGGGCGCCGAACTCCTCCCTCATCACCCGGGCCCAGATCCGGCGGGCCGCCCGGAACTTGGCGACCTCCTCCAGGATCGTGGTCCGCGCGACGAAGAAGAACGACAGCCGGGGCGCGAAGTCGTCCACGTCCATGCCGGCCGCGACCGCCGTGCGCACGTACTCGATGCCGTCGGCGAGGGTGAAGGCGATCTCCTGCGCGGGAGAGGCGCCCGCCTCGGCCATGTGGTAGCCGGAGATCGAGATGGTGTTCCACTTCGGGATCTCGGCCTTGCAGTACTTGAAGATGTCCGCGATCAGCCGCAGGGACGGCTTGGGCGGGAAGATGTACGTCCCGCGCGCGATGTACTCCTTCAGCACGTCGTTCTGGATCGTGCCGGTGAGCCGGTCGGCGGAGACGCCCTGTTCCTCGGCGACCAGTTGGTAGAGGAGGAGCAGCAGGGCCGCGGGGGCGTTGATCGTCATCGACGTGGAGACCTGGTCCAGCGGGATGCCGCCGAACAGCACCCGCATGTCGTCGATGGAGTCGATCGCCACGCCGACCTTGCCGACCTCGCCCGAGGCGATCGGCGCGTCGGAGTCGTGGCCCATCTGGGTGGGCAGGTCGAAGGCGACCGACAGGCCCATGGTGCCGTTGGCGATGAGCTGCTGGTAGCGCGCGTTCGACTCCGTGGCGGTGCCGAAACCGGCGTACTGGCGCATCGTCCAGGGACGGCCGGTGTACATCGTCGGGTACACGCCCCGGGTGAAGGGGTACTTCCCCGGCTCGCCCAGCTTCTCGGCCGGGTCCCAGTCCGCCTGGGCGTCGGGCCCGTAGACCGGTTCGATGGGCAGGCCGGACTCCGACTCGCGCGCCATGGTGTGATGCCTCCCGCTGAGCGTTCGCTCGGACCACTCTGTCAGTTACTCGTCGGTACGGACCGAGCCACGACCGGACTGTATCGGCGCGTGCGCGCCCCCTGGCAGGGCCGCACGCTGGGACCTTGCTCACAACCACCCTGCGGTCCCGGTCACAACGATGCCGTGCCGTTCGCCGGGCGTCATCCGCGGGAACGACACAGGGGAAACTCCTCGGGGGCCATCCTTGAGGACGTCCGTACGACACTCCGAAACGGCGGGGGGCCGTGATGCGTACGAGAACGATGCCCGGGAGGGGCGAGGAGATGGGTATGGGGAGGGACACACGCGCGGGAAGGGCCCCGGTGACGGTGGGGCGCCGTCGGCGGGTGGCCGCGCTGGCCCTGGCGGTGGCCGCGACGACGGTGGTGGCCGGCTGCCGGGTGGAGGGCACGGACGCCACCGGGGCGGGTACCGGTGGGCCGGTGCGCGTCGAGGGCACGGGCGGGGCGTCGTCGCCGGGGAGCGGGACGGATGACGGGGCGGGGAGGAGGTCGGGCGTGTCGGCCACGCCGGTGGCGCCCTCCACACCGTCTGCTGGGGCGCCGGTGGTGCCTGTGACGCCTGTGGCACCTGTGACGCCGTCCCGGAAGACGCCGGCGACTCCCGCGGCTCCGGCCGTGCCGCCCGCCCGGCCCGAGCCGAAGGTGCTGTGGTCGCGCGGCGACACCGGCCCACAGGTGCGTGAACTCCAGGCCCGGCTGCGCCAGATCGGCTGGCTCGACTCCGTGCCGACCGGCACCTACGGTCCCCTCACCGAGAGCGGCGTGCGCGGCTTCCAGGCCAAACGCGGCCTGCCGGCGACCGGCCGCACCGACGAGGACACCTGGCAACGGCTGCGCGCCATGACCCGCGCGCCGGGCCAGTGGGACCTGTATCCGATGGGCGGTCAGCCCGCCGCCCCGCCCGACCCGCGCTGCCTGACCGGCCGGGTGCTGTGCATCAGCAAGTCGAGCCGCACCCTGCGCTGGATGATCGACGGGAAGACGCTGACGACCCTGCCGGTCCGCTTCGGCTCCGACCGCACACCGACCCGGGAGGGCGTCTTCGAGGTCTACTGGAAGTCCCGCGACCACTGGTCGACCCTCTACGACACGCCGATGCCGTACGCGATGTTCTTCAGCGGCGGCCAGGCGGTGCACTACTCCCAGGACTTCGCCGCGCGCGGTTACGCGGGCGCCTCCCACGGCTGCGTCAACGTCCGGGACGAGGCGGCCATCGCCCGCCTCTACGACGAGGTCCGTACGGGTGACAAGGTCGTTGTCCACCAGTGACCCGCCCCTGCCGGGGCGCTGCGTGCGACGGGTCCCACGTCGGCCGGAGGCACCTCGGCGGGAACGATTCTCCTGAAGGGGCGCGGGCGGGACCGGGGGAACGTGTCCCGCCCGCGCCGAGGCGCACGAGCCGCAGGTACGGGGGGAACCCCGGCTCGGTGCGGAAGCCGATGACCAGTCGGCTCACTCCCTACTGCGCCGCGTCCGCGAAAAGTGTCACACCCCCGCCGGGAACGGCCTCCACGTGCGCGGTGATCCCGCTCCGGAAGAGGTCCTGGTAGCGGGGTTCCGCCGGGAGGGCGGGCGTCTTGAGCAGGGGGCGCGGCGGGGCGAGGGCGGGCGGGGTGTCCGGGGGCCCCAGGCGGGAGGCGAGGGGCCGGCGGCTGCCCTCCCCCTCCTCGTCCGTCTCCTTCTGCTCCTCGCCCTGGTCGCCCGAGTCGTCGTCGTTCCGGTTCCCGGTGCCGTCGCGGTTCCCGGTGTCCTGTCGGTCGTCGTCGCCGTGGCCGTCGTCGTCCCGGCCCTTCGGGTACGAGCGGGTCTGGCCCCAGCCGTAGCCGGTGCCCCGGCCCTCGCCGCGGTCGCGGGTGCCGTTGCCCGCTCCGGGTCCGGTTCCGGCGAGGACGTTCGCGCAGTACCTGCCCACGCGGGAGGCGCCGCCGGCCGCCTGCTCCAGGGCGCGTTCCCGGGCCTCGTCGAGTCCCTTGCCCGCGCGGATCTCCCGGCAGGCTTGGACGAGGTCGGCCTCATGGCCCGGGTCGCCGGTCGCGCCGGTGCCGGTGCGGGTGCCGGGTTCGTCGGTGGTGACGCCGTTCTCGCCCGTACCGGTGCCGTCCGGGCCGGGCGTGGCGCCGCCGGGCGTGGCCGACCCGTCCGGGCCCGTGCCGGAGGGGGACGGTGAGACGAGCGGGCGTTCGGCCGTCGCGCCGGCCGAGACGGTCGCCGCGGGGTCGGGCAGGGGGCCGCCGAACGGCGTGGGCAGCAGGCCGGTGCCCGCCGCGACGCCGCCCACCATGCCCGCGCTCAGCGCGGCGGCCAGCCCGAACCGCACCGACCGGCCCCACCGCGAACGCCGGGGCCTTTCGGCCCGCGTGCCCAGTCGCACCAGCCCGGCGTCCCCGCCGCCCGCCGTGCTCGGCGCGTCGGAACACCCGACGGCCCCGGTCCCGACACGCCCGGCGGGCGTCGTCCCTTCCCGGCGGAGGCCGGGCGCCGTCCGGGGCGTGTCGTCCACCACGCCGACGCGCGTGTTGCCTCCGGACACGGCGATGGCCGCCTCGGCGTGTCGGCTGTGTGCCGACACGCGGCGGGCGGCGTGGGTCGTGTCGGCGGTCGGGTAGGTGCGGTGGCCGCTCGGCGTGTCGCCGTAGGTCGGGCCCGGCGTGTCGTGCCTGCCGACTGCCGACACGGCACCGGGGGCGGAGGTCGTGTCGGCACCAGGGAGGGCGGACACGCCGCCGGGCGAGTCCGTACGCGGGCCGTTCGGCGTGTCACGCCCGCCGACCGCCGACACACCATCAGGGGCGGAGGTCGTGTCGGCACCACGGAGAGCGGACACGCCGCCGGGCGAGTCCGTACGCGGGCCGTTCGGCGTGTCACGCCTGCCAACCGCCGACACGCCATCGGGGGCGGAGGTCGTGTCGGCACCACGGAGAGCGGACACGCCGCGGGGCGAGTCCGTACGACGCCCACTCGGCGTGTCACGCCCGCCGACCGCCGACACACCACCCGCCGCGGCAGCCGTGTCGGCACCACGGAGGGGAAAAGCGCCGCCGGGCGTGTCGGTCGGCGCGTCGGCCCGGCGAACCGCCGACACGGCACCGGCACCGGCCTCAGCACCGACGCCGGCACGCACCCCGGCTCCGGCCCCCGCGCCCGGCGTGTCGGCACTCCGCGTTCCCGACACTCCCGATGATTCTGATGTTCCCGACGTTCCCGACGTCGCGCGGGCGGCGCGGAAGGCGGCCAGGGCTGCGGATTCGCCGGGGAGTTCGGGGGCCGTCGTGGTGAGGGCGTTCAGGGTGTCGAGAAGGCGTCGGGCGCGGGCTCGCGTCTCCGGGCCGGCCTTCTCCAGCGGCTCTCCGCGCAGCACGACGTCCGCGGTTTCGCGGTCCAGCCACTTGTCCTGCTCGTCGGCCATCACATGTCCTTCTGCGTCCGCGCCCGTGGATGCGTCACAGTCGCGGACGTCACAGTGGCCCCCTGCGGTTCTCGCGGGAGCGGGAGCGCGTCGATCCCGGCGGCCGACTCCGGGTCGTCGCCGAGCAGTTCGGCGAGGCGTTTGAGACCCCGGTGGGCGGCGGTGCGGACGGCGCCGGGCCGTTTGCCCAGCGTCTCGGCGGCGCTCTTGGCGTCGAGGCCCACGACGACCCGCAGTACCACCGCCTCGGCCTGGTCCTGCGGCAGCCGGGCGATGAGGGCGAGGGCGCGGCCGGTGGACAGGGCCTCCATGGCCTCGCCCGCCGTGTCGGACTCGGCGGCCCGGTCCACGAGTTCCGTCTCGTCGCCGCCCGTCACCGGCCGGCGTCCGCGCATGCGGAGGTGGTCCAGGGCCCGGTTGCGGGCTATGCGGGCGGCCCAGCCTCGGAACCGGTCGGCGTCGCCGTGGAACCGGTCGAGGTCGCGGGCGATCTGGAGCCACGCCTCCGAGGTGACGTCCTCGGCGTCGGGGTCGCCGACCAGGGTCCTGGTGTACCCGAGCAGTCGTGGGTGCACCGTGCGGTACACCGTCCGGAACGCGGTCTCGTCCCCGTCCTGTGCCGCACGCACCGCGGCGGTCAACTCCGCGTCGTCCCCCTGCACCGCGCGCGCCTCTCCTTGCACCCGGACCGACGCCGCCCTCGCGGACCCGGCCCTCGTCGTGGTTCCTCGATGAATGGTTGCGGTGGTCCACCGCAGGTGTGCGCGGGGGCGTGCCCCCGCTCTTCGGCGCGAATGGCACGTTACGTCTTGAAACCGTCGCACGTCCACGCCGTCATGCGATTGCCATACAAGCTGCAACTAACCCGTGACGCAGCGGTGTGACAGAAAACGGGGGTGCGGCGCTGTAGGAAGTACGGGCCGCCGCGCGGCCCGTACCGCGCGACGGCCGGGGCCTCTCCTGTGGGGGGTGGCGGCCCCGGCCGTTGCCTCGGCCTCACCGTCGGGGAAACCGTCTTGCGGGCCCGGTTCGAGGACCGGCCGCGTTTGGCGTCAGCCGCCGTAGAGGTGGACAGATCCTCCAAGAGGAGAGCGTCCCGGCGGTCGGCCGGGGGCCTGTGGGCGCTCGCCGGCGGCCAGTGCGATGACGTCGCCCTCGCTCTTCGTACGAGCGGGCTTGGCCGGCGACCTCCGTGGCGCCTACCGGGCCGGGCAGCCCACCAGGGATCAGGGCGTGGTCCTCGGGGCCTCGCTCAGCAGGTACTGGGTCTCGTTACGCGAGTACGCCGCCCGTCCCGGATCGGGCAGCGTGCGGCCAACCCGTCGGGTCGACCCCCGCAAGGTGCGGGCCTCGGTCGTCGAAGAGATCGAGGTCGGCTTCCGGGGGAAGCTGCCCCGAGTTCTAAGCATCTGGGAGAGTGCGTGGCGACGGCAGCGTGACGGTCCACGTACCGTGATCGATCGCGTGCTCCAGTGCGTATCCGACCCTGATCTTCTCGGTCGGCTTGTCCAGGTTCAGCCTGAAGAGCCAATCGCCGTTGCGGTGGCTGAAGTCGCCGACAAATCCTGTGTTGACTTGCCTGAACGTCCGCGCGTTGGCTGCCGCTATGCGCTCGACCAGGAGATCCCTGGGCACCTCGCAGAGCTGATACGCAAGGGTGGGCGGAGCCTCTGCGACTCGCAGCACGAGGATGTGCGTGAATCCGGCGAGCTGCTCCCTGACTCGGCTCCCGACTTCCCGGGCACACTCGTCCGAGGTCCGCAGCTCCCGAAGCCAGCGGGCTTCCGCCAGTTTCTCGATGCGCAGGCGAGTGGGGTCCGACCTGACATTCTGCGGCTTGACGAGCCAGTCGGGCCGTCCCCCGACGAGGGATACGCCCATGGGGGTCGAATGAATGCTGTGATGCAGGCCGAGACGGTCCGTCATGTTCCCGGAGACGTCATCGGTCACGAGGCTGCCGCCTCCTGGGCCGGGGGTGAACCGCACAGAGGCCCGGGGGATGGACCGGGTGTCGATGCTCCGGCGCAACCGGGCGAGGACGTCCGCCGGGGTGACCATGGCGTCGTAGGTCTGACGGATCTCGGGGTGGAGATCCAGAAAGGTGCGGATCTGCTCGAAGTGCCAGATCTTCCAGCCCTTCAGCGGAAGACGGTGCTTGGCGACGAGTTTCTTGATCTCCGTCTCGACGCGATCGATCCCACCGGACCCGGTGACGGACGACAGCACCACATTGGTCGCCAGAATCATGTAGTCGGGAAGCCGGCCGTGCCTCGCCCGTGACGAGTTCGGATTTCCCCACGCCGCCAACTCCCGATCGACTTCCCTGAGGAACCATCCGGTGTCCGCCGACGTGCCGAGCGGGCGGGTCCTGAACTTCGCCTGAAGCACGCCGTAGCCGTTCCAGGGGCCACCGGGGTCGGGCTCGGGGAATCTCATCCGACCGCTGAAGGCCGCCTCGCGGCCACCATCCCGCCCGTCCCCGAAGACACTCACTCCGGTACCGAGGATCTTGACGGCGAGCGCTTGGGTCAGGTGCTCGAACTCGCGGGGGCCGAGGCGCGTCAGGTCATAGTCCACCCCTCATTCTGTCCCGACCCTGTTGCGGGCTCGGCGGGAGACCACTGCCCGGAGGATGCGGCGGCCCTCGGTGGAGACGTCCAGGGCGCCGCGGAGGCCGGCCGGGCCGTGGGCGGTGACGAGTTCCAGGACGGCGGTCTGGCGGCGCAGTTCGGCGGCGACGAGCGGGGGCACGTCCGCCAGGTCACCCTCCCGTTCCGCCTCGGTGTCCAGGGCGTCGTCCGCGAGGGGGTCGAGCAGGCGGTGGATGCGCAGCGAGGCGACGGAGCAGGCGTCGGCCCACGCCCGTGCCTCGGCGGCGGTGCGGCCGGCCGGGGCGGTGTCCAGCATCCGGCGGGCGAGGAGGACGGCCTCGTCCTCGTCGGCCGCGTCGGGCCCGGCGAGCTTGCCCCGTACCTGCTCCAGGGCGTCGGCCCAGTCCCGGGCGTCCGCTTCGCCGTCCCCGGCGGCGAGGGCGGCCCACAGGGGGCGCAGCACCTCGTCGTCACCGTCGAGCAGCGGCAGGCAGCGATCCAAACAAGCCAGCCCGCTCGCGGCGAGGCCGCGTGTGTCGGCCTGCGCGATCAGTTCCACCAGGCTCATCGAACGCCTCCCGTTCGTCCCGCACCGCCCGCGTACGGGCTCGGGACCCGCACTTTCCCCTTACTGCGTGCGGCGGGCCGGGAACGTCACAGCGGGACGACTCCGAGGCGGTCGAGGAAACGGAAGAGGAGGTTTTCGGCCACGGGCCCGGGAGCGGGCTCGGCCTCCGGCGCGGACTCGGGCCGGGCTCCAGGGCTGGCCTCGGGCCCGGCCCCCGACGCGGGCTCGGTCCCCGGCGCGGGCTCAGTCCCCGACGCGGGCTCGCCCCCCGGCCCGGTCTCCCGCTCGCCCCCCGGCGCGGACTCGGGCTCGGCTTCGGACCCGGCCCCCGGCCCGCCCTCGCGCCCGCCCCCAGGACCGCTCCCCGGCCCCGCGACACGCCCGGGAGGCTCCTCCCCCGACCCCACCGCCGACACGCCCCCGCCAGCGCCCCCGTCGACGCCCCCGTCAGCGGCCACACCGTCGCCCCCGCCGGCCCCCCGGCCCCGCTCCGCCCCCGACCCCGACCCCGACCCCCCAGGCTCCGCCGACAGGACCTCCTCCAGTTCCCCCGCGCTCGCCTCGTACCCCGCCTCCGCCGCCCAGTCGACGGCCCGCGCGGCGGCGTCGGCGGGTTCGAGGAAGTAGTCCTCCAGGGTCAGCCCCTCCCGCTCGGCGCCGAGGTAGCGGGCCATGGCGGAGCGCACCAGGCAGGTCGTCCACGCCCCGCTCCCGGGCGCCGCGGCCTCCACGACCACGCAGGCGCTGTCCAGGACGTAGCCGAAGAGGGCGGGGGCGCCGGTCTGGGCGGCCAGGTCGTTCATGCTGCCGACGTCGCCGTCACCGCCGGGGAACCGCCACACCTGCCAGCCGTCCGGCGTGGAGACGTGCAAGGTCGCCTCGTCGGCCCCCGCCAGCGCCTCCAGCTCCGTGAGCGGGCGCCCGGCGCGGCCCACGACGTAATACCCCCAGTACCCCATGTCCCGGCTCCCCCCGGCGTGTCGGTTCCCCCCGCCCACACCACCACAGCCGCGCCACACCCCGCAGCCGTATCGGACAATCCCCAGCCACCCCCGGCTGCCCCAGCCACCCCGGCCACCCCCGGCCACCCCGGCCACCCCGACCACCCCAGCCACCCCGACCACCCCCGACCAGCTCGCCCTCAGCCCGGCCCCGCCCCCCTCGGCGGGTGAGGCCGCACCCCCCGCCCTCACCCACCCCTCTCACGCGTCAGGCATCACCCGTCACGCCTCACGAACCGCTCCCCCCGCCTCACGTCACCCGCCCCGCCAGCGTCTTGAAGTCCGCCCAGGACAGTTCCGGCTTCCCGGGGTCCCAGAGCTTCTGGACGGTCGCCGCGAGCGGCAGGCGGATGCCGTCGGCGACCTGGGCCTCGGTCTGCGCGCCGGAGATGTCGCACCAGACGGCGAAGCTGCCGCCGAGGATCTGGTCGTCGTAGCGGGCCGGGACGGCCTCGGTGCCGCGCAGGACACGCGGGGTCCACTGCTCGTAGATGCGCTCGCCGGTCGGGTAGACGAAGGTCTGCGGCTCGCCGAGCACGTAGTAGAGGAACTCGTCGTTGTAGTTGAGGACCTTGCGGCCCGCGCTCAGGTACTCGTCGGGCTGGCGGGCGCCGATCTCCTTGCCGGTCCAGTAGGCGACCTGGATCTCGGGGGCCGGTTTCACCGACGTGACGCGGAAGAAGCCGTCGTTCCAGGCGCGCGGGGTGCGGTCGTGGGCCATGACCACGGCGGCGCGGCCGTTGAGCCAGGCGGTGGTCAGGTCGGCGACGATGCCGTCGGGGCCGTACGCCTTGCGGGCGGCGGCGGCGAGCTGCGGGTAGGACGCCTGGGGGTCGCGGACGGTGAGCGCCTGGTACTCGTCGGCGCCCAGGTGCCACTGGGAGCCGGGGAAGAGGTCGGCGTACTCGTCCAGCAGGTCGTCGACGATCTCGGCGGCCTTCGGGTTGGAGATGTCGATCGCGCCCCTGGTGGGGACACCCTGCGCGTTGCGGAGCTGGAGGTCGGGGTGGGCGGCGATCACGGCGCCGAGGTGGCCGGGCGAGTCGATCTCGGGGACCACGGTGATGTGGCGGGAGGCGGCGAGGTCGACGATCTGCTTCATCTCGGCCTTGGTCAGGTGGTCCTTGGAGACGACCTCGGGATGCGAGGAGGACTCGATGCGGAACGCCTGGTCGTCGGAGAAGTGCAGCCCCAGCTCGTTGAACTTGAGGTCGCCCAGCTCGCGGACCCGGTCCTTGATCCAGTCGGCGGAGAAGTGCTTGCGGGCGATGTCGAGCATGAACCCGCGGCGCGGCTTGGCCGGCTCGTCCTTGACGACGCCCTCGGGCGCGGTGGCCCCGTCGGCGACCGTCTGCTTGAGGGTGCGGGTGCCGTAGAAGACGCCGGCCTCGGCGGGGCCGGTGACGGTGACGCGGCCGTCGCGCACGGTCATGGTGTACGACTCGGGGCCGGCGCCCTTGGCCGCCTTGATCTCCAGCCGCACGTCGCCGGCGCGGGAGTCGTCCTTCTCCCCCGCGTACGTGAGGCCCAGCTCGTCGGCGACGAGGCGGCCCTCGTCGGCGAGGTCCGGGGAGGCGACGGTGACCCGGTGGCCGCTCTCGGGGCGCCAGCCGGGGCCGCGGGCGGGGGTGTGCTCCCGTACCGCGGGTATCGTCCGCGGCGCCTGGGAGAGCGGGAAGGAGCCCGTGGGGCTGGGCTGGTCGGCGGAGACGTCGGAGGTCGCGGAACCTCCCGGTCCGCCGTCGGCGGTCGCCCACAGGCCGACGCCCACGCCGAGCGCGGCGACCGCCGCGGCGGCTATGACCACCCGCTGCCTGACCTTGTTCGCCGGTTTCCGGCGTCGTCCTTGTCGACTCACAGCGCCAACCTACGGCCGCCGCACGGGACTTGCGTCCACCAGAGGTTCCGAAACTCTACCGTTCGGGTGAAATTCGGGCAGGTGTCGGGTGCCGATGGGCCTCTCTCGGTAACGTGACGCCACACCTCTCACAGAATCCCCCGTCGACACACACGTGACGCCCACGAGGACCACGCTGCCTGTGCACCGTCTCCCAGATGTCCCCGGCCGAGTCGCCCTCCCGGCACCGGCACCCACCCCCGCCGCGCCGACGGCGCCGAGGACCCCTCCGCCGCTGGAGCACTTCAACACCGCCCCCGCCGACGAGGCCGTTCGCACCCTGCTGAGCTGCCTGAACAGCGGGCGCTGGGCCCGCCGCCTGGCCGCGCACCGCCCCTACCCCGACCCGCCGTCCCTGCTGGCGGCGGCGGACGAGGCCGCGTACGACCTGACGCCGGGCGATCTGACCGAGGCCCTGTCCGGCGAGTCGCCGCCGCGGCTGCCCGCCGGGACGCACGGCGCCGCGCACACCGCCCTCGGAGCCGCGGTCGCCGCCTACGAGAGCAGATTCGGACACACGTTCACCATCTGCCTGGACGGACTCGGTCCCACCGAGGCACCGGACCGCATACTCGAAGGAATCCGGTCACGATTGGCCAACGATCCGGAGGAAGAACGCCTGGTGACGGCGGACGAACTGCGCCGTCTGGCCCGCGGCCGACTGGTCGGCGTCCTGGCCGGAGCCACCGCCCCCGAGCAGCGCACATCGGGCACATAGCCCAATCCGCCCGGCCGGTCACCCGTCCGTGCTCCTTTGAGTGCAACTTTGATCACAGAGACAGGCCCCCCGTGAGCACGGCGGACATCCGTGGCTACGATGCTGGGGGCCGGTGGACCGTACCCGGCCGGGCCCGACCGACAAGGAAAGCCGGCGCGGCCCCAATCACCGCTCCCGGAGGAAATTTCCGTGCCGGCTGGAACGCTGTACCGCGGCCGGGAAGGAATGTGGTCGTGGGTGGCTCACCGAGTCACCGGTGTCCTCATTTTCTTCTTCCTGTTCGTCCACGTGCTGGACACCGCGCTCGTCCGAGTGTCACCCGAGGCCTACGACACCGTCGTGGCCACGTACAAGTCGCCGATCGTCGCGCTGCTGGAGTACGGCCTCGTCGCCGCCATCCTCTTCCACGCGCTCAACGGCCTGCGCGTCATCGCCGTCGACTTCTGGGCCAAGGGCGCCCGCTATCAGAAGCAGATGCTCTGGTCCGTCGTCGCCCTGTGGGTCGTGCTGATGATCGGGGCGATCTACCCCGTCCTCGGCCACGCCGCTCGTGAACTGTTCGGGAGCTGACGCGCATGTCCACCACCGAATCGACCACCTCCGGGATCGGCCCTGTCGAGGGCGCGTCCGTCTACACCGTCGACAACCCGGCCCCGCTGATCGAACCCCCTCGCAAGCGGACCCCGAAGACCCCCAAGGCCACCCGCGGCAACTTCGAGCTGTACGGGTGGCTCTTCATGCGCCTGTCCGGCGTGGTGCTGGTCGTCCTGGTCATCGGGCACCTGCTGATCCAGCTCGTCCTGGACGGCGGCGTCTCCAAGATCGGCTTCGCCTTCGTGGCGGGCCGCTGGGCCTCGCCGTTCTGGCAGGTCTGGGACCTGCTGATGCTCTGGCTCGCGATGCTGCACGGCTGCAACGGCCTGCGCACGGTCGTCAACGACTACGCGGAGCGCGCGAACACCCGGCTGTGGCTCAAGGGCCTGCTCTACACCGCCACGGTGTTCACCATCCTGCTGGGCTCGCTGGTGATCTTCACCTTCGACCCGAACATCCGCTAGGCACGGGGCTGCGAGAATCATGAAGATCCACAAGTACGACACCGTCATCGTCGGCGCCGGTGGCGCCGGTATGCGGGCCGCCATCGAGGCGACCAAGCGCAGCCGCACGGCCGTCCTGACGAAGCTCTACCCCACCCGCTCCCACACGGGCGCCGCGCAGGGCGGCATGGCCGCCGCGCTGGCCAACGTGGAGGAGGACAACTGGGAGTGGCACACCTTCGACACGATCAAGGGCGGCGACTACCTGGTCGACCAGGACGCCGCCGAGATCCTGGCGAAGGAGGCCATCGACTCCGTCCTCGACCTGGAGAAGATGGGCCTGCCGTTCAACCGGACGCCCGACGGGACGATCGACCAGCGCCGCTTCGGCGGTCACTCCCGCAACCACGGCGAGGCCCCGGTCCGCCGCTCCTGCTACGCGGCCGACCGCACCGGCCACATGATCCTCCAGACGCTGTACCAGAACTGCGTCAAGGAGGGCGTGGAGTTCTTCAACGAGTTCTACGTCCTGGACCAGCTCATCACCGAGGTCGACGGCGTCAAGAAGTCCGCCGGCGTGGTCGCCTACGAACTGGCGACCGGCGAGATCCACGTCTTCCAGGCGAAGTCCGTGATCTACGCCTCGGGCGGCTGCGGCAAGTTCTTCAAGGTGACGTCGAACGCGCACACCCTCACCGGCGACGGCCAGGCGGCCGTGTACCGGCGCGGGCTGCCGCTGGAGGACATGGAGTTCTTCCAGTTCCACCCGACGGGCATCTGGCGCATGGGCATCCTGCTCACGGAGGGCGCCCGCGGTGAGGGCGGCATCCTGCGCAACAAGGACGGCGAGCGCTTCATGGAGAAGTACGCGCCCGTCATGAAGGACCTCGCCTCCCGCGACGTCGTCTCCCGCTCCATCTACACGGAGATCCGCGAGGGCCGCGGCTGCGGTCCCGAGGGCGACCACGTCTACCTCGACCTCACCCACCTGCCGCCGGAGCAGCTCGACGCCAAGCTGCCCGACATCACCGAGTTCGCGCGGACCTACCTGGGCATCGAGCCGTACACGGACCCGATCCCGATCCAGCCGACCGCGCACTACGCCATGGGCGGCATCCCGACCAACGTCGAGGGCGAGGTGCTGGCCGACAACACCACCGTCGTGCCGGGCCTGTACGCCGCCGGCGAGGTCGCCTGCGTCTCGGTGCACGGCGCCAACCGCCTGGGCACCAACTCGCTGCTGGACATCAACGTGTTCGGCCGCCGGGCCGGCATCGCCGCGGCCGAGTACGCCCACACGGCCGAGTTCGTGCCGCTGCCGGAGGACCCGGAGTCGCTGGTCGTCGAGCAGATCGAGCGGCTGCGCGAGTCCACGGGCACCGAGCGGGTGGCGACGCTGCGCCGGGAGCTCCAGGAGACCATGGACGCCAACGTCATGGTGTTCCGCACCGAGCAGACGATCAAGACGGCGGTCGAGAAGATCGCCGAACTGCGCGCCCGGTACAAGAACGTGGCCATCCAGGACAAGGGCCGGCGCTTCAACACCGACCTGCTGGAGGCCGTCGAGCTGGGCAACCTGCTGGACCTGGCCGAGGTCATGGCGGTCTCCGCCCTCGCCCGCAAGGAGTCGCGCGGCGGTCACTACCGCGAGGACTACCCCAACCGCGACGACGTCAACTTCATGCGCCACACCATGGCGTACCGCGAGGTGGGCGACGACGGCGCCGAGTCCGTGCGTCTCGACTACAAGCCGGTCGTCCAGACCCGCTACCAGCCGATGGAGCGTAAGTACTGATGGCTACCCCTGTTCTGGACAAGGCGGGCCCGGCCCCCGAGCCCGGCTTCGCCGACTCCCCCTACATCACCGTCACCTTCCGGCTCCGGCGTTTCAACCCGGAGGTCTCGGACCAGGCGACCTGGGAAGACTTCCAGTTCGAGATCGATCCGAAGGAGCGCGTCCTCGACGCCCTCCACAAGATCAAGTGGGATCTCGACGGCACGCTGACCTTCCGGCGTTCCTGTGCGCACGGCATCTGCGGTTCCGACGCCATGCGGATCAACGGCAAGAACCGGCTGGCCTGCAAGACCCTGATCAAGGACATCAGCCCGGAGAAGCCCATCACGGTCGAGCCCATCAAGGGCATGACGGTCCTCAAGGACCTGGTCGTGGACATGGAGCCGTTCTTCCAGGCGTACCGGGACGTGATGCCCTTCCTCATCACGAAGGAGACCAACGAGCCGACCCGTGAGCGGCTCCAGTCGGCCGAGGACCGGGAGCGCTTCGACGACACGACGAAGTGCATCCTCTGCGCGGCCTGCACCTCCTCGTGCCCGGTCTTCTGGAACGACGGGCAGTACTTCGGCCCGGCGGCCATCGTCAACGCCCACCGCTTCATCTTCGACTCGCGCGACGAGGCCGGTGAGCAGCGGCTGGAGATCCTCAACGACCGTGACGGCGTGTGGCGTTGCCGTACGACCTTCAACTGCACGGACGCCTGCCCGCGCGGTATCGAGGTCACCAAGGCGATCGCGGAGGTGAAGCGGGCGCTCATCACGCGCCGCTTCTGACGCTCCGGCGTCCCGCAGCACGGCCGAGGGCCCCGATCCTGGTGATCGGGGCCCTCGGCCGTGTCCGTCTGTGCCGTGCGCCGTGTCAGCCGCGCAGCACGCGGCCCTGGCTGTCGGTGCGGTCGTTGCTGACCAGGAACATGATGCCGTCGATCAGCGCCCACAGGCCGAGACCGCCGCAGGTCAGGAGCTGGGCGATGCCGACGCCGACGGAGCCGACGTAGAAGCGTCCGATGCCGAGGGTGCCCAGGAAGAGCTGGAGGATACCGGCGACGATCTTCGACTTGTCGGAGTACGGGCGGCCCTGGGGGTCGTGCCCGAAGGGAGCGGCGGGGTTGGTGGGGACGGTCATGCTGGTGCTCCTGGGGAGGATGTGCCTGACCGGGGGTGGGATCGCCCCGGTCCGGGCCCAGGAAGGACACCGTCCGGCCGGATACCGACCTGCGCGGCGGCCGTGGCGTCTCGCCCGCGGCCGTCCCCCCTGTGCGCGTAAGGGGAGCTTAAAGAGGCGGGAGCGACCAAGGGGAGGGCTGCCGAACGAATGTGCCCATTCCGTGATCATGCCGTGGAGGTTACGGGGGTGTTCAGACCAGATTGCGGAGCACGGTCCAGGCCACCGCACCGCCCAGGACGGCCACTTGGGTCCGGGGCGCGAGGCTCGGGCGCCAGGACCGGCCGCGCAGCCCCTCCACGGTCCAGCGGCCCCACAGCGCCAGCGCGAAGGGCGCGGCTAGCAGCAGGGCGCGGTTGTCCAGCCAGGCGGCGGCGTAGTGACCGTGCATCAGGTCGTAGACCATGCGGGTGCCGCCGCAGGCCGGGCAGAGCAGCCCGGTGACCAGCCGGAACGGGCACTGCGGCAGCAGGTGGCCCGGCTCGTGCGGGTCGGTGTCCCACAGGTACGCGGCGCCCGCGAGGCCGGCCGCGAGTACCGCGAGGGGGGCCGCGGCGGGGTGCCACCGTCGGCGCCCTCCCCTCGGCGGTACGCGGCCGGCCGTGTCAGCCACGCAGGACTCGCCCGTAGGAGTCGGTGCGGTCGTTGTCGACCAGGTACATGATGCCGTCGATCAGCGACCAGAAGCCGAGGCCGCCGCAGGTGAAGAGCTGGGCGAGGCCGATGCCGACCGAGCCGACGTAGAAGCGGCCGATGCCGAAGGAGCCGAGGAAGAGCTGGAGGATACCGGCGACGATCTTCGACTTGTCGGAGTACGGGCGGCCGTAGGGGTCGTATCCGTACGGGGCGCTGGGGTCCGGGGGGTAGTAGACGGGCGGCGGCGGGTAGCCGGGCATCTGGTGGCCGCCGGGGGGCTGCGGGTAGCCGCCGGGGGGCGTCTGGTAGCCCGGCTGCTGGGGGCCGCCCTGCGGCGGGCCGGCCGGGGGGTAGCCGTAGGGGCCGGCCGCGCCGGGGGGTTGCTGCGGGTATCCGTAGCCTGGCGGCTGGGACGGCTGCTGCGGCTGCTCGCTCACAGTGGTGTCACTCCTGGGGATGGCGGAAGGCTGTCGGTCATCTTGCAGGACAGGCGGATGGAATGAGAAGTCGGTCCGCCCGCCGGCTTCCGGCCCAACGGGTGAGCGCGTCCCCCGCGGGGCCGGCGGAGGGGGTCACCGGCCGCCGCCCGTCCCTAATCTGCTGCCATGTCAGCTCAAGGGCCGTACGAAGTGCTCGGTTTCGACAACGTGCTGCTGCCCGTCGGGGACCTCGGCGAGGCCGTCGGCTTCTACGAACGCGCGGGCTTCCCGGTGGCCTTCCGGCTCGACGAGGCCGGGATCGCCCTGCTGCGGGCCGGTGCCGAGACGCCGGGACTGCTGCTGCGCGCCGAGGAGGGGTTCGGCCGCCGGCCGCCGCCCTGGCCCACCGCCCGGGTGTGGCTGGAGGTGCCGGACGCCCGTGCGGCGGCCGGGGCGCTGCGCGCGGCGGGGGTGGCGCCGCTCGACGAGCCGTTCTCCGTGGCCACCGGATGGACGGTCGAGTTCGCCGACCCCTGGGGCAACGTGGTTGGGCTCACCGACTACAGCCGGCGTCCGGAGCTGGGGCGTACCGTCGCCGGGTGACCGCCTAGGCTCGGGGGTGTGCCTGCGACGAACGACCTTCCCGGCGGCGGACCGTCCCTCAGCAAGTCCGAGCAGACCCGCGCGCTGATCCTGGAGACGGCCATGCGGCTCTTCCGGGAGCGCGGCTACGACCGGACGACGATGCGGGCCATCGCCCAGGAGGCCGGTGTCTCCGTCGGCAACGCGTACTACTACTTCGCCGGCAAGGAGCACCTGATCCAGGGCTTCTACGACCGCATCGCCGCCGAGCACCGGGTGGCGATCCGGGACGTCCTGGAGCGGGAGAAGGAGCTGGGCGCCCGGCTCGCGGGCGTGCTGAAGGTCTGGCTGGACATCGCCACGCCGTACCACGAGTTCGCGGTGCAGTTCTTCAAGAACGCGGCCGACCCGGAGAGCCCGCTCAGCCCCTTCTCCCCCGAGTCCGAACCGGCGCGGCTGGAGGCCATCGGCGTGCAGCGGTCGGTGCTGGCCGGGACGAAGACCAAGGTGCCGGCGGAACTGCGGGACGTGCTCCCGGAGCTGATGTGGCTCGCGCAGATGGGACTCGTCCTGTACTGGGTCTTCGACCGCAGCGAGGGGCGTGAGCGCAGTTACCGGCTGGCCGAGCGCGGCGCCCGGCTCGCGGCCCGGGGGGTCTCGCTGGCCCGGTTCCGGGCGCTGCGTCCGCTGGTGCGGGAGGTGCACGAGCTGTTCACGGACTTCCTGCCCGGGTTGACCCGCGCGCTCCCGGACCCGGCCGGGCGGACACCGGCCGCAGCGGCCACACCGGCCTCGCCGGACGCACCAGACGCACCAGACGCACCAGACGCGCGCCCTGCCCCCTGAGCGGCCCCTCCCCCAAGGGCTCAGGTCCGGCGGGAGGCCAGCTCGATCAGCGTGATGTCGGACGGGGCGCCCACGCGGGTGGGCGGCCCCCAGGCGCCGGCGCCGCGGCTGACGTAGAGCTGGGTGTCGCCGTAGCGCTCCAGGCCCGCGACGGTCGGGTTGGCGGCGGCGGCGAGGAGGTTGCCGGGCCAGAGCTGGCCGCCGTGGGTGTGGCCGGAGAGCTGGAGGTCGACGCCGTGGTCGACGGCGTCGTGGATCATCACCGGCTGGTGGGCGAGGAGCACGCAGGCGCGGTCCCGGTCGCGGTCGCCGAGGGCGCGGGCGTAGTCGGGGCCCTGGCCCTGGTTCTCGCCGGCCAGGTCGTTGACGCCCGCGAGGTCGAAGTGGGGCAGCTCGGTGCGGGCGTTCTCCAGCGGGAGCAGGCCCAGGCGGCGCACCTCCTCGACCCACTGTTCGGCGCCGGAGAAGTACTCGTGGTTGCCGGTGACGAAGTACGCGCCGTGCCGGGCCCGGAGTCCGGCCAGCGGGGCCGCCGCCGGGCCGAGGTCCTTCACGCTGCCGTCGACGAGGTCGCCGACGACGGCGATGAGGTCGGGCTGCGTGGAGTTGATGGTGTCGACGACCGTCTGCGCGAAGCTCCGGCCGAGGATCGGGCCGAGGTGGATGTCGCTGACCACGGCGATGCGGTAGCCGTGCGCCGCGCGGGGCAGCTTGGCCAGCGGCACGGTGATCCGCTTCACCCGGGGCCCGCGCAGCACCCCGTAGGTGCCCTGGCCCACGGTGCCCACGGCGGCGGCGACGGCTCCGCCCGCGAGCACCCGGGAGACGAAGAGCCGCCGGGAGGGCGGGGTGAGGTTTCCGGCCACCTCGTCGCCGGTCTCCCCCGCCCCCGGGTCACCGTCCACAGCGGGAGACGTCCGGGGAGCGGTCTCCGGGCCCGCCTCCGGCGTCGCGGCGGCACCGCCGGCCGCCACGGGGACCGGCGCCGGTTCCCGCGCCGCGGCCCGGCGTTCCAGGAAGCGGCGGAGGAAGGGGCGTACCGCCTCCGTGGCGACGAGGGCGAGGACCAGGTAGAGGCAGAGGGCCAGCCACAGGAAGCCGGGCCAGGCCAGAATCTGCTGGACCCGGAAGGGGACGCCGCTGCGGCTGGAGACGAAGGCGCCGACGGCGAGGGCCCAGCCGCCCACGATCAGTACCGCCCCGGCTCGGCGCACCCAGCCCGGCCCCCGGGTCGTGTCGCGGAACAGGCGGCGCCACAGGTACCAGTTGGCCGTCACGAGCACGCTCAGGACCGCCAAGGCGACCAGCACGAAGACGAGCACCATGCCGTCGAAAACCCCTCCGTCAGGACAAGCAGGACATGCGGAACGCGCGCCGCGCGCGCCGCGCTATGACGTTCGGCGCAGTGCCCGGACCCCGCGCAACCCGATGGCCCCGACGACCGTCCCCAATACGAAGGAGACGACCGCGAGCAGCAGGTGCACCCAGAAGTACGCCGTGGGCTCACCGTCGTCGAACGCGAGCCCGCTGCCGTCCTTGATCAAATTCTTAACGAAAGTAACCCAAATGACCCAGCTCCACACCCCGAAGGCGAGCAGGAACCAGGAGACGGGGCGGCTGAGCTTCATGCGTCCAGTATCACCGCCCCGCGCCCGGTCCCGTGCCCGGGGTGGGGAGGCGCCCGGGAGGGCTCCGGGGGCGGCGAGTACCTTCTCGGTCGTGCCCGCACCCCACAAGATCGCCGGACGCGCCGTGACGGCCGCCTCCGCGCTCCTCGTCGCCCTCTGCCCGCTCGCCCTGGCCGTCCCGGCCGCGTACGCCGCCCCGAGCCCGGCCACGAGCCCGTCGGGGAGCCCCGCCACCAGTCCGTCGGCGAGTCCGTCGGTCACGCCGCCGGCCGGGATGTCGACCGTGGGCGGGGCCCGGCTGGGCGAGCCCGGGACCCAGGTCGACCTGGCCGGCGGGGCGCCGGTGCTGCCGAAGGACCTCACCGCCCGGTCCTGGATCGTCGCGGACGCCGAGTCCGGCGAGGTGCTGGCGGCGCACAACGCGCACTGGCGGCTGGCCCCGGCGAGCACCCTGAAGATGCTGTTCGCGGACACGCTGCTGCCGCGCTGGCCGAAGACGGAGAAGCACACGGTCGCCCCCTCCGACCTGGCCGACGTCGGCGCCGGCTCCAGCCTGGTCGGGATCAAGGAGGAGGAGACGTACACCGTCCACGACCTGTGGCTCGGGGTCTTCCTGCGCTCCGGGAACGACGCGGTGCACGTGCTGTCGGCGATGAACCACGGCGTCGAGAACACGGTGCGGGAGATGAACGCGCACGCCGAGGAGCTCCAGGCCCTCGACACCTTCGTGGTCACCCCGGACGGCTACGACGCGCCCGAGCAGGTCTCCTCCGCCTACGACCTGACGCTGATCGCCCGCTCGGGGCTCCAGAAGAAGGACTTCCGCGAGTACGCCTCCACGGTGCGCGCCGATTTCCCGGGCGAGACGAAGAAGGACAAGAAGGGCAAGGCCAAGCGGGGCTCCTTCGAGATCCAGAACACCAACCGGCTGCTCGCCGGGGACCGGGACGTGCAGGTCTACCCGGGCATCGCGGGCGTCAAGAACGGCAACACCACCAACGCGGGCGCGACCTTCACCGGGGTCGCGGAGCGGGACGGCCGGGTGTTGCTGGTCACGGTCATGAACCCGGAGAAGGACGAGCACAACGAGGTCTACAAGGAGTCCGCGCGGCTCCTGGACTGGGGTTTCGAGGCGCTGGGGAAGGCGCGGCCGGTCGGTGAGCTGGTGCCGCCGCGCAGCGTCACGGCGAGCGCGGGGCCGTCCTCGGGCGCGTCCGCCCCGGCGGGCAAGGGGGTCGGCACGCAGGCGGCGGCCGGTGCCCCGGCGCCCGGCGGCGGGGGCGGCGCCGGTACCGCGGCGGCCGTGGCGGCCGGGTCCCTGGTGGTGCTGGCGGGCGGCGCCTTCCTGGTCAACCGGCGTTGGCCGCTGCCGGACCTGGTGCGTCGCCGGTCCCGTCCGTGACCTGCCCGGCCCGGCGCGGGGTGGCCGTCCAGGCGGCGCAGAAGAGCACCAGCTTCGAGGTGAAGTTGATCCACAGCAGCAGGGCGACGGGGACGCCGAAGGCGCCGTACATGCTCTTCGCGGCGACGCCCTGCATGTAGCCGCTGAGCAGCAGCTTGAGCAGTTCGAAGCCGACCGCGCCGATCAGCGCCGCCACGATCAGGCGGCGCCGTTCGGGGTGGACGCCGGGCAGCAGGGTCAGGGCGTAGAGCAGGACCAGGAAGTCGGCGAGGACGGCGGCGGCGAAGGCGGCCACGTAGAGCAGGACGCTGCCGAGGCCGCCCTCGGCGAGGCCCACCTCGTGGATGAACCGGCCGACCAGGGCCGAGGCGACGGTCGAGATGCCGATGGTGATCAGCAGGGCGCCGCCGAGGCCGATGAGGATGCCGGCGTCCTTGCCCCGCCGCACCACCGGGTTCTGCTCCTCGTCGGGCAGCTCCCACACGGCGCGCAGGCAGCCCCGGGTGGCGTCGATCCAGCCGATGCCGGTGAAGAGCAGCAGGGCGGCGGCGATCAGGCCGACGGTGCCGGCGTTGTCGACCAGGCCGTGGATGTCGAGCTGGTCGGAGATGCCCGGCACCTGCTCGGCGATCTTGTCCTGGAGCCGGTCCTGCTGCCGGGTGCTGAGGGTGGCGGCGGCGATGGCGGCGGCCAGGCTGAGCAGGGGGAAGAGCGCGATGAAGCTGGTGAAGGTCATCGCGGCGGCGAGCCGCGACCACTTGACCCGGTCCAGCCGCTCGTAGGAACGCCACCCGTGCGAGACCATCAGCCGCGCCGCCCACGGCCCCACCACGGGGAGCTTTTTCAGCCAGTCCATGACCCCCGTCTGCCCCCGTTCCCCCCGGTCCATGGCTGCGCTCCCCCATCCGCTCCCCCATTCGCTCCCTCATTCGCTCCCCCGTCCGCTCCCCCCGTCCGCGCGGAACACCAGCGTGCGGGTGCCCCAGAAACGCAGGACCGTGGCCAGGGCCATGCCGACACCGGCGCCGGAGACGGTGTCGGCGCGCTGGGAGGTGAGGCCGAGGCCGTAGTGGCTGACGGCCAGGCAGAGGAGCTGGACGGCGGCGCCGGCCAGGTTGACGGCGCAGAAGAGGGCGTAGGGGCGCAGGCCGCGGGGGCGGGTGTGTCGGTAGGTGCCCAGGGCGTTGCCCGCGTAGGCCACGGTGCAGCCGGCGGCGAAGGAGAGCGCCTTGGCGGTGAGCGGGCCGAGGCCCGCCGGTCCGCGCAGCAGGGTGAAGAGGCCGAGGTCGACGGCGTAGGCGAGGAGTCCGGCGGAGGCGAAGCCGAGGAGTTCGCGGCGGCGCGGGGCCGCCGCGGTGCCGAGCTGCGCCGTCACCAATTGGCCACCGCCAGGCCGTACATGGCCACCCAGACGGCGCCGATCAGGGCGAGGGCCCGGTCGTGCAGGACGACGTCCTCGGGTTCGCCGGCGGTGCCGCGGTCGGCGAAGACGGCGTAGCGCAGCACGGCGAGGATGAAGGCGACCATGGAGAGCTGGCGCCAGGGCAGCAGGCCGGAGTGCGGGACGCCGCCGGCCTCCATCGCCCACATGCAGTAGCCGAGGACGGCGACCCCGGCCGCGAGCTGCCAGACGAAGCGGAGGTAGCCGGTGGTGTACTCGGTGAGCAGCGCGCGGGTGGCGCCCTGCGCCCCGGCCATCCGGACGGCCTCGGAGTAGCGCTTGGCGGCGACCATGAAGAGCGCGCCGAAGCCGGTGGTGATGAGGAACCAGCGCGAGAGCGGGATGCCGAGGGCCGGCCCGCCGATCACCGCCCGCATCAGGAAGCCGGTGGTGACGACGACGAGGTCGACGACGAGGACGTGCTTGAGGCTGACGCAGTACGCCAGTTGCAGGGCGAGGTAGGCGATCAGCAGCAGGACGACGGGGGGCGGGCAGAGCCAGGCCGCGACGGTGAGCGCGAGGATGCCGAGGGCGGCGCCGACGGCGTGGGCGACGGCGACGGGGACCTGGCCGGCGGCGACGGGCCGGTGCCGTTTGACGGGGTGGGCGCGGTCGGCCTCGGCGTCCAGGGCGTCGTTGACCAGGTAGACGGCGGCCGAGCAGGCGGTGAAGAGGGCGAAGACCAGGGCGGTCTGGGTCAGTACGTGGCGGGAGAAGAGCTGTCCGGCGGCGGCCGGGGCCGCGACGACGAGGACGTTCTTCACCCACTGGCGGGGGCGGGCGGTCCGCAGCAGCCCGCGGGCGATGCCGCCGGGCGGCGCCGGTGCGGGCGGTCCGGGCCGCTCCGGGGCGCGGGGGAGGACTGCGGTGTCAGCCATCGGTTGCTCCTCTCATCCAGCGGGCGCCGAGCCGGGCGGTGAGGGCGCCGAGGGCGGCGCCCGCCGCCACGTCCGAGGGGTAGTGGACGCCGGCGACCAGTCGGGAGACGCACACGGCGGCGGCGAGCGGCCAGGCCGCGCGGGCGCCGAGCGCGCCGAAGGCGACGGCCGCCGCGACGGCGGAGGTCGCGTGGGAACTCGGGAAGGAGTGCCGGCCCGCGGTGCGCACCAGGGGGTCCACGTGCGCGGGGCGCGGGCGGCGCACCACCCGCTTCACGCCCATGCTGGCGAGGTGCGCGCCGGCCGTGAGCGCGGTGCCGCGCAGCCAGGCCCGGCGGCGCGGCGCGTCCGCGGCGGCTCCGGCGAGTCCGGCCGCGAGCCACAGGGCGCCGTGCTCGCCCGCCCAGGACAGGGCGCGCGCGGCACCGGCGATCCGCGGGTCGGCGGCGCGGGCCCTGAGGGCCGTGACGATCCGGTGGTCCAAGTCGTCGACGTCGTCCATGTCCACTCACTGTTCACGGCGAGGGCGCGGGAAGTCCCTGCCCGGTCGAGCGACATACCATTAATCACCCGTTTCGGGGATGGTCGGAATGTTTCATAACTAACCGCTCATCTTCGGGCGATACGGTCACCGCCATGTCTGCCGACACCGTTTCCGTCACCGGCTGGGGCCGTACGGCGCCCACGGCCGCCCGTCTGGTCCGCCCGCGGACGTACGAGGAGGCCGCCGCCGCCGTCCGGGCGTGCGGGGCGCGCGGCGGCATCCCCCGGGGGCTGGGACGGGCGTACGGGGACGCGGCGCAGAACGCGGGCGGGGCCGTGCTGGACATGACGGGCCTGGACCGCGTCCACGCGGTGGACGCCGCGGGCGGGACGGTGCTGTGCGACGCGGGGGTCTCCCTGCACCGGCTGATGGAGGTGCTGCTGCCGCTCGGCTGGTTCGTGCCGGTGACCCCCGGCACCCGGTACGTGACGGTCGGCGGGGCGATCGGCGCGGACATCCACGGCAAGAACCACCACGTCTCGGGCTCCTTCGCCCGGCACGTGCTCGCGCTGGAGCTGCTCACGGCCGACGGCGAGGTGCGCACCGTGCTCCCCGGCACCCCGCTCTTCGACGCGACGGCGGGCGGCATGGGGCTGACCGGGGTGATCCTCACCGCGACGGTGCGGCTCCAGCCGGTGGAGACCTCGCTGATGTCGGTGGACACCGAGCGCGCCCGCGACCTGGACGACCTGCTCGCCCGGCTGACCGCCGGCGACCACCGCCACCGCTACTCGGTGGCCTGGATCGACCTGCTGGCGCGCGGCGCGGCGACCGGCCGGGCGGTGCTCACCCGGGGCGACCACGCGCCGCTGGACGCGCTCCCCGCCCGCCGGCGCACCCGCCCGCTGGAGTTCCGCACCGCGCGCCTGCCGGCCGCCCCCGCCCGCTTCCCGGAGGGGCTGCTGACCCGCACGACGGTGGGCCTCTTCAACACCGTCTGGTATCACAAGGCGCCGCGCGCCGAGACCGGCCGGCTGCGGCCGATCCCCGCCTTCTTCCACCCGCTGGACGGCGTGCCCGACTGGAACCGGGTCTACGGCCGCGGCGGCTTCGTGCAGTACCAGTTCGTCGTCGGGCACGGGCGGGAGGAGGCGCTGCGCCGGATCGTGCGCCGGATCGCGGAGCACCGCTGCCCGTCCTTCCTCGCCGTCCTCAAGCGGTTCGGGGAGGGCGACGCGGGCTGGCTCTCCTTCCCGGTGCCCGGCTGGACCCTCGCCCTGGACATCCCGGCGAACCTGCCCGGCCTCGGCCCGCTCCTGGACGGTCTGGACGAGGAGGTGGCGGAAGCGGGCGGCCGGGTCTACCTGGCCAAGGACTCCCGGCTGCGCCCCGAGCTGCTGGCCGCCATGTACCCGCGCCTGGACGAGTTCCGCGCGCTGCGCGCGGAGCTGGACCCGCGCGGGGTGTTCGTCTCCGACCTGTCCCGGCGCCTCGCCCTCTAGGAACCCCAGGAGCTGTCGTGAAGGACGCCTTCGGCCTCCCCCAGTCCCTTCTCGTCCTCGGCGGTACGTCCGAGATCGCGCTCGCCACCGCGCGCCGCCTGATCGCCCGCCGTACCCGCGTCGTCTGGCTGGCCGGGCGCCCCTCCCCCGCCCTGGAGGCCGCCGCGGCGGACCTGCGCGCGCTCGGCGCCGAGGTGCGCACCGTCGCCTTCGACGCCCTCGACCCCGCCTCCCACGAGGCGGCGCTCGGCAAGGTGTTCGCGGAGGGCGACATCGATCTGGTGCTGCTCGCCTTCGGCATCCTCGGCGACCAGGCGCACGACGAGCGGGAGCCGCTGAACGCGGTGCGGGTGGCGCAGACCAACTACACCGGCGCGGTCTCCTCGGGGCTGGTGGCCGCCCGCGCGCTCCAGGACCAGGGGCACGGTTCGCTGGTGGTGCTCTCCTCGGTCGCCGGGGAGCGGGCCCGCCGGGCCAACTTCATCTACGGCTCCAGCAAGGCGGGCCTGGACGCCTTCGCCCAGGGGCTGGGCGACGCGCTGCTCGGCACCGGCGTGCACGTGATGGTGGTGCGGCCCGGTTTCGTCCGGTCGCGGATGACGGCCGGGAGGGAGGAGGCCCCGCTGGCGACGACGCCGGGCGCGGTGGCCGCCGCCATCGAACTGGGCCTGCGCCGCCGCTCGGAGACGGTGTGGGTGCCGGGGACGCTGCGGGTGGTGATGTCGGCGGTGCGGCACCTGCCGCGCGCGGTCTTCCGCCGCCTGCCGATGTGACCCGGCCCGCGCCGGGCGCCGGTGGCGGCGCCCGGGGTCGGCACGCCTACCGCGCCGGCAGGGTGCCGTGTTCCACGCGGCCCGCCTGGGGCGGGACGACCCCGCTGCCGAAGGGGAACTCGCGCAGCTTGCGCCAGACGGCGTCGGCGCCCTGCTCGTAGAGGGCGAAGCCGGTGCAGGGCCACTGGGCCTCGTAGTCGGACAGCTCCTCGAAGGCGCGGTCCATGGCGGCCTCGTCGATGCCGTGGGCCACCGTGACGTGCGGGTGGTACGGGAACTGCAACTCGCGCGGGACGGGGCCCGAGGTGGAGCGGACCCGCTTCTGCAGCCAGGCGCAGGCGGCGGCGCCCTCCACCACCCGCACGAAGACGACCGGGGAGAGCGGGCGGAAGGTCCCGGTGCCGGACAGCTTCATCGGGAAGGGCCGGCCGGCCGCCGCGACCTCGGCGAGGTGCGCCTCCACGGCGGGCAGCACCCCGGCGTCGATCTCCGTCGGCGGCAGCAGGGTGACGTGGGTGGGGATGCCGTGAGCAGCGGCGTCGCCGAAGCCCGTGCGCAGCACCTGGAGCTGGCTGCCGTGAGGCTCCGGGACCGCGATCGACACGCCGATCGTTACGGTCCCCACATCGTCTCCTGTCGTTCTGTCGGTGCCGCCCGCCCCCGGGGCGCGCGGCGGTGGCCGCGGCGCGGCCACCCGGTTATCGACTGTACGTCCACGACCCGGCCCCGGGCAGGCGCAACGGGAGTGATGTGCAGCGCTACGGCGCGGCGGCGGGGCGTACGGGCCCGGTGCCCTGGGGCTTTGCCGGATCAGTGCTTGGCGGGGAGGAAACCCATCCGGTCGTACGCCCGGGAGAGCGTCTCGGCGGCGACCGCGCGGGCCTTCTCGGCGCCCTTGGCGAGGATCGAGTCGAGCGTCTCGGGGTCGTCGAGGTACTGGCGGGTGCGGTCCCGGAAGGGGGTGACGAAGTCGACGACGATGTCGGCGAGGTCGGTCTTGAGCGCGCCGTACCCCTTGCCCTCGTACCGCTGCTCCAGCTCGGCGACGGTCTCGCCGGTGAGGGTGGAGTGGATGGTGAGGAGGTTGCTCACGCCGGGCTTCTGCTCGCGGTCGAAGCGGATCACCGTGTCGGTGTCGGTGACGGCGCTGCGGATCTTCTTGGCGGTGGCCTTCGGCTCGTCCAGGAGGTTGATCAGGCCCTTGGGGGTCGCCGCCGACTTGCTCATCTTGGCGGTGGGGTCCTGGAGGTCGAAGATCTTCGCCGTCTCCTTGAGGATGTAGGCGCTCGGGACGGTGAAGGTGTCGCCGTAGGTCTGGTTGAAGCGCTCGGCGAGGTCGCGGGTCAGCTCCAGGTGCTGGCGCTGGTCCTCGCCGACCGGGACCTGGTCGCCCTGGTAGAGCAGGATGTCGGCGACCATCAGCATCGGGTACGTGAAGAGGCCGACGGTGGTGCGGTCGTTGCCCTGCTTGGCGGACTTGTCCTTGAACTGGGTCATCCGGGACGCCTCGCCGAAGCCGGTGATGCAGTTCATCAGCCAGCCGAGCTGGGCGTGCTCGGGAACGTGGCTCTGCACGAAGAGGGTGCAGCGGTCCGGGTCGAGGCCGGCCGCGAGGAGCTGGGCGGCGGCGACGCGGGTGTTCTCCCGCAGCTCCCTCGGGTCCTGCGGGACGGTGATCGCGTGCAGGTCGACGACCATGTAGAACGCGTCGTGGGTGTCCTGCATGTCGACCCACTGGCGGACGGCGCCGAGGTAGTTGCCGAGGTGGAACGAGCCGGACGTCGGCTGGATGCCGGAGAGCACGCGGGGTTGTTCAGTCGCCATGGCGCCCATTGTCTCAGGCTCCGGGGCCCGCTCGGGCACGGCTGCGCGGGAAACGGGCGCGGTGTGGCGGCGGGGTGCCGCGCGGCGGCCCGGTGGGGGCCGGGGCGCCGCGCGGGCGGGTCAGCCGAGGTCGATCTCGGGGTAGAGCGGGAAGCCCGCCACCAGGTCGCTGGCGCGGTGCGAGATCTCGTCCGCGACCTTGGCGTCCAGCACGTGCTGGGCCTTGGAGGGGGCGCCCTTGGCGGTGGTGCCCGGCTCGGTGGCGGTCAGGACGCGGTCGATGAGGCCGGCCACCTCGTCCATCTCGGCGGTGCCCAGGCCCCGGGTGGTCAGCGCGGGGGTGCCGACGCGGATGCCGGAGGTGTACCAGGCGCCGTTGGGGTCGGCGGGGATGGAGTTGCGGTTGGTGACGATGCCCGCGTCGAGGAGGGCGGCCTCGGCCTGGCGGCCGGTGAGGCCGTAGGAGGTGGCGACGTCGATGAGGTTGAGGTGGTTGTCGCTGCCGCCGGTGACGAGGGTGGCGCCGCGCCGCGTCAGGCCCTCGGCGAGGGCGCGGGAGTTGTCGACGACGCGCTGGGCGTAGTCGCGGAAGGCGGGCTGCCGGGCCTCGGCGAGGGCGACGGCCTTGGCGGCCATGACGTGCGGGAGGGGGCCGCCGAGGACCATCGGGCAGCCGCGGTCGACCTGGTCCTTGAGGGAGTCGTCGCAGAGCACCATGCCGCCGCGCGGGCCGCGCAGCGACTTGTGGGTGGTGGTGGTGACGATCGGGGCGTGCGGGACCGGGTCGAAGTCGCCGGTGAGGACCTTGCCCGCGACCAGGCCCGCGAAGTGCGCCATGTCGACCATGAGCGTGGCGCCGACCTCGTCGGCGATCTCGCGCATGATCCGGAAGTTCACCAGCCGCGGGTAGGCGGAGTACCCGGCGACGAGGATCAGCGGCTTGAACTCGCGGGCGGTGGCGCGCAGCGCCTCGTAGTCGATCAGGCCGGTGACGGGGTCGGTGCCGTAGGAGCGCTGGTCGAACATCTTGCCGGAGATGTTCGGGCGGAAGCCGTGGGTGAGGTGGCCGCCCGCGTCCAGGGACATGCCCAGCATGCGCTGGTTGCCGAAGGCGGCGCGCAGCTCGGCCCAGTCGGCGTCGGTGAGGTCGTTGATCTGGCGGGCGCCGGCCTTCTCCAGGAAGGGGGCCTCGACGCGGTCGGCGAGGACGGCCCAGAAGGCGACCAGGTTGGCGTCGATGCCGGAGTGCGGCTGGACGTAGGCGTGCCGGGCGCCGAAGAGCTCGCGGGCGTGCTCGGCGGCGAGGGACTCGACGGTGTCGACGTTGCGGCAGCCCGCGTAGAAGCGGCGGCCGACGGTGCCCTCGGCGTACTTGTCGCTGAGCCAGTTGCCCATGGCGAGCAGGGTGGCCGGGGAGGCGTAGTTCTCGGACGCGATCAGCTTGAGCATCTCGCGCTGGTCGGCGACCTCCTGGCCGATGGCGTCGGCGACGCGCGGTTCGACCGAGCGGATGACGTCGAGGGCGGCGCGGTAGGCGGTGGAAGCGGTGGACAGCGGCTCCGCTGACATGGGGACCTCCGGACGGTGCGTCGGCATTGTCGGTACGGCCCAGGCGCACGGCACTCGTGCCGGGCCCGCGGGGTCCCGGGGGCCGCTTCCCGATGGTCGGTCCCATCCCAGCACGCCAGTCACGGCCCACGCTCACCCTACCGGGACCCCGGTGCCCCGGCCCCCGGCGTCCACCATGCGGGCCGGGGGGTACGGGGCCGTACGGGACCGTACGGGGGGCCGGCGGGGCCCGGTCAGGGGAGCCAGGGCTTCCAGGTGCCGGGGTGGGCGTCGGCCCAGGCGCGCGCGGCGTCCTCGGGGCGCATCTTGCGCTCGGCGATCATCAGGGAGACCTCGTTCTGGTCCTCGGTGGACCACCGGAACCGCTTGAGGAACTCGGCCGCGTCGCCGCCGCCCCGGGCGAAGTCGGCGTTGAGGTACTTCTGCAGTGCGGTGACCGGGTAGGCGCAGGCGACCTTCGCCGGGTCGGCGTCGCACCCCTCCTCGTACGGCGGGAGTTCCACCTCGGTCATGGGGACCTTCTCGAAGAGCCACTGGGGTGTGTACCAGTAGGTGAGGAACGGCTTCCTCTCCTTGGCGAACTGCTCAATCTGGGTGATCTGGGCCGCCTCGGAGCCGGCGAAGACGACCTCGTAGTCGAGGTCGAGGTTCTTCACCAGGGCCTTGTCGTTGGTGACGTAGGACGGGGAGCCGTCCATGAGCTGGCCCTTGCCGCCGCTCTCGGCGGTGCGCAGCGTCCCGGCGTACTTGTCGAGGTTCTCCCAGTCGGTGACGTCGGGGTGCGCGTCGGCGAAGTAGGTGGGGACGTACCAGCCGATGTGCCCGGTGACGCCGAGGTCGCCGCCTCGGGTGATGGTCTTCTTGTCGTCGATGTAGCGGCGTTCCTGCTCGGGGTGGCCCCAGTCCTCCAGGATGGCGTCGACCCGGCCCTGGCTGAGCGCGTCCCAGGCGGGGACCTCGTCGGCCTGGACGGTGTCGACGCGGTAGCCGAGTTCGTTCTCCAGCAGGTGCCGGGCGACGGCCACGTTGGCCTGGGCGCCGACCCAGGACTGGACGGAGAGGGTGACGGTACGGGTGCCGCCGGCGTGGGCGAACGGGGACGCCTGGCGGGTCATGTCGGCGGCGCCGCAGCCGGTGAGCAGCAGCAGCGCGGAACCGGCGGCCAGAGCGGCCGTGACGCGGGGACGCATTCAGGCTCCCTTCCTCGGGCGGCGGGCGGTGGGCTGGGTGACCCGGTCGAGCATCAGGCCGAGGCAGACGATGGCCGCGCCCGCCACCAGCCCGGTCGCCAGGTCGCCCTGGGCGAGGCCGAAGACGACCTGATAGCCGAGGGCGCCGCCGCCGACGAGGCCGCCGATGATGACGACGGCGAGGACCAGGACGACGCCCTGGTTGACGGCGAGCAGCAGCGCGGGGCGGGCCAGCGGGAGCTGGACCTGCCGCAGTTGCTGGCCGGTGGTGGCGCCGAGCGAGCGGGCCGCCTCCAGCGCGGCCGGGTCGACCTGGCGCAGCCCCTGGGCGGTGATGCGGACGACGGCCGGCAGGGCGTAGACGACGGCGGCGGCGACGGCGGGGGCGCGGCCGACGCCGAAGAGGGCGACGACCGGGATGAGGTACACGAACTGCGGCATGGTCTGGAAGACGTCCAGGACGGGCCGCAGCAGCCGTTCGAAGCGGTCGCCGCGGGCGGCGGCGATCCCGGTGGCGACGCCGAGGACGAGGGTGGCGGCGACGGCGGCCAGCACCTGGGAGAGCGTGTCCAGGGACGGTTCCCACACGCCGAGCACCCCGATCGCGGCGAGGGCGAGGACGGCGGTGAGCGCGGTGCGCCAGGTGCCGATCACCCAGGCCAGGGCGGCGACCAGCAGCAGCACGGACCACCAGGGCAGCCAGAGCAGTCCGTCGCGGACCGGGTCGAGGACCCAGGTGGTGAAGCGGGCCGCCCAGTCGGCGGTGCCGCCGACGACGGGGACGCCGGAGTACAGGTGGGCGGTCATCCAGTCGACGGCCCGGTTGACGGGCCCGGCGATCGGGACCTCCCACGCGCCGGGCCACAGGGAGCGGCCGGCGAGGCGGGCGGCGAGCGCCACCGCGAGGGCGCCGGCGGCGGCCAGGGCCAGGAGCGGCCGGGACGGAGGGCGCCGGGCGGCGCCGAGGCGTTCTCCGGCGGCGCCGGTGACGCGGTCCAGGACGACGGCGAGCAGCACGATCGGGATGCCGGCGGCGAGGGCGGCGCCGACGTCGACCGAGGCGAGGGCCTGGTAGACGCGGTCGCCGAGGCCGCCGGCGCCGATCACGGAGGCGATGACGGCCATGGAGAGCGCCATCATGATCGTCTGGTTGAGGCCGAGGAGGAGTTCGCGGCGGGCCAGCGGCAGCCGGGCGGTGAGCAGCCGCTGCCGGGCGGTGGTGCCGAGGGAGGTGACGGCCTCCAGGACCTCCGGGTCGGCGCCGCGCAGGCCGAGGGCGGTGAGCCGGGCCATGGGCGGGGCGGCGTAGACGACGGTGGCGAGGACGGCGGCGGGCACGCCGATGCCGAAGACCAGGACGACGGGGAGCAGGTAGGCGAAGGCGGGCAGCACCTGCATGGTGTCGAGGACGGGGCGCAGCACCCGCTCCGCCCGGTCGGAGAGGCCGGCGGCCAGCCCGAGCAGGGCGCCGACGACGGCGGAGGCGAGGACGGCGACCACCATCAGGGCGAGGGTCTGCATCGTCGGCACCCACATGCCGAGCAGTCCGCAGGCGAGGAAGGCCGCCGCCGTGCCGAGGGCGAGCCGGGGTCCGGCCGCGCGCCAGGCGACGAGGGCGCCGGCCGCGGTGACGCCCGCCCAGCCGGCGGCGAGCAGGACGAGGTAGACGGCGCGCACGGAGACCACGATGGCGTTGCTGACATGGCCGAGGACGTACAGGAACAGCGGGTGGCTGTCGCGGTTGTCGATGATCCAGTCGCCGGCGGTGCCGAGCGGCGCGGAGACGTCGACGGTGAGCGCGCCGGGCCAGGCGCCGGCGCCCCAGCGGGCCTGGGCCAGCGGTACGAGGACGGCGGCGAGGGCGGCGAGGACCAGCAGCTTGGCCACGGGCCGGCCGCGCGGGGCGCGCAGGGCGCGGAGGGCACGCAGCGGGGCGGGGCGGGGGGCGGCTGGGGTGAGGGTCGCCATCAGACGGCCCCTTCGGGGCGGTCGGCCTCGCGGGGGCGGTCCGGGGCGCCGGGAAGGCCCGCCGCCTCGCTGGAGAGGTCCGCCTCGCCGGGGATGCCCGCCTCACCGGGAAGGCCCGGCGCCTCGCCGGGGATACCCGCCTCACCGGGGATGCCCGCCGCCTCACCGGAGAGGTCGGCCTCACCGGGAAGGTCCGCCGCCTCGCCGGCGCGTACGGTGCCGGCGGGAGCCCCGTCCGCGGAGGGCGGGGTGCCCTCCGTGGGGCGTACCGTCCCGGCGATGACGTCGAGCAGGGCGGGGGCGTCGACGATGCCGAGGCAGCGGGGGCCGTCCATGACGCGGGCCGGGGTGCCGGCGCGGGCGACGGCCTCGATCGCCTCGGAGACGGTGGCCTCGGGCCGCAGCGCGGGGCCGTGGCCGGTCTCGGCGGCGTCGGCGGGGGCGCGCATGGCGGTGCGGACGGTGAGGACCTGTTCGCGGGGGACGTCGCGGACGAAGGCGCGGACGTAGTCGTCGGCGGGCGAGCCGACGATCTCCTCGGGGGTGCCGAGCTGGACGACGCGGCCGTCGCGCATGAGGGCGATGCGGTCGCCCAGTTTGAGGGCTTCTCGCAGGTCGTGGGTGATGAAGACCATCGTGCGGCCCTCCTCGCGGTGGAGCCGCACCACCTCCTCCTGCATGTCCCGCCGGATCAGCGGGTCGAGCGCGCTGAACGGCTCGTCGAACAGCAGCACTTCGGGGTCGACGGCGAGGGCGCGGGCCAGGCCCACGCGCTGGCGCTGGCCGCCGGAGAGCCGGCCGGGGCGGCGGTGCTCCAGCCCGGCGAGGCCGACCTTGGCGACGAGGCCGGCGGCGCGCTCGCGGCGTTCGGCGCGGCCCATGCCCTGGATCTCCAGGCCGTGGGCGACGTTGTCGAGGACGGTGCGGTGCGGGAGCAGGCCGAAGTGCTGGAAGACCATGGCGGCCCGGTGCCGGCGCAGGGCGCGCAGCCGGGCGCGGTCCATGGCGCGCACGTCCTCGCCGTCGATGGCGATGGCGCCGGCGGTCGGCTCGATCAGCCGGGTCAGACAGCGCACCAGGGTGGACTTGCCGGAGCCGGAGAGGCCCATCACGACGAAGACCTCGCCCTTGCGCACCTCGAAGGAGACGTCGCGGACGGCGGCGGTGCAGCCGGTGCGGGCGCGGAGTTCGCCGGCGGGCAGGGCGGCGAGGGCCGGGTCGGCGGGGACGCGGTGGGCCTTCGGCCCGAAGACCTTCCAGAGCCCGTCGACCGTGAACACCGGCCCGTCGGCGGGAGCGTCGGCGCCGGACGCGGGGGTACTGCCCGTCAGCGGCCCTGAAGTGCCCCCCGTGTCACCGCCCTCGTCCGCGCGCCGCGCGCCGGTCGTGCCGCTCGCCCTCACCGGGCGTCACCCGCGATCAGCTCGACGGCGCGCTCGCCGACCATGAGCACGCCGATCATGGGGTTGACGGCGGGCATGGTCGGGAAGACGGAGGCGTCGGCGATCCGCAGGCGTTCCAGTCCGCGGACGCGCAGCTCGGGGTCGACCACGGCCTCCGGGTCGGCGGCGGCGCCCATCCGGCAGGTGCCGGCCGGGTGGTAGACGGTGTGGGCGGCCTTGCGGGCGTACTCGCTCAGTTCCTCGTCGCCGGTGACCTCCGGCCCGGGGCAGACCTCGCGCTTGAGCCAGCCCGCCAGCGGCTCGGTCCGGGCGATGTCCCGGGCGATGCGGATGCCGTCGACGAGGGTGCGGCCGTCGTGGTCGTCCTCGTCGGTGAAGTACCGGAAGTCCAGGGCGGGTTTGACCGAGGGGTCGGCGCTGGTCAGGTAGAGCCGGCCGCGGCTCCTCGGCTTGGGGATGTTCGGGGTCATCGAGACGCCGAACTCCGGCCGCCGGTAGCCCAGTCGCTCCGGATTGTCGGTGAACGGGATCTGGTAGAAGTGGAACATCAGGTCCGGGCCGGGGTGCGCGGGGTCGCGGCGCACGAAGAGGCCGGCGTCGGAGTCCATCGCGGAGTTGTCCGGGATGGGGCCGTGGGTCTCCCACACGATCACCGACTCGGGGTGGTCGAGCAGGTTCTCGCCGACGCCGGGCAGGTCGTGCGCCACGGGTATGCCGAGCTTCTCCAGGTCGGCGCGGGGGCCGATGCCCGAGTGCAGCAGCAGGCGGGGCGTGTCGACGGCCCCGGCGCAGAGCACGACCTCGCCCCGGGCGCGGACGAGGATCTCCTCGCCGTCCTTGGTGCGGACGTGGACGCCGGTCGCGCGGGTGCCCTCCAGCTCCAGCCGGTACGCCCAGGTCTCCAGCCAGATCTCCAGGTTGGCCCGCTCGTCCATCACCGGGTGCAGGTACGCCACCGAGGCGGAGGAGCGCTTGTTGTCCTCGGGGTGGTAGGCGAGGTCGAAGAAGCCGACGCCCTCCTGGAACGGCTTGCGGTTGAAGCCCTCCACGCGCGGGACGCCCACGGCGGCCTGGGCGGCGTCGACGAAGTCGCGGGCGATGGCGTTGCGGTCCTTCTCGTCGACCGGGACGATGTTGTTCTTCAGCCGGGCGTAGTACGCCTCCATCTGGACGGCGCCCCAGCCCTTGGCGCCCGCGGCCTCCCACTCGTCCCAGTCGGAGGGGAGCGGCTTGAAGGCGATGAGGGTGTTGTGGGAGGAGCAGCCGCCGAGCACCCGGGCGCGGCTGTGCCGGATGTGCGAGTTGCCGCGCGGCTGTTCGGTGGTGGGGTAGTCGTAGTCGAGGTCGCCGCCGAGCAGGCCCGTCCAGCGGCGCAGGGTCAGCACGTCGTCGCGGCCGACGTCGCTGGGGCCGCCCTCGATGACGGCGACGGTGACGTCGGGGTTCTCGGTGAGGCGGGCGGCGATGACGGAGCCGGCGGTGCCGCCGCCGACCACGACGTAGTCGTAGACGCGGGGGTTCTCGGTGTGGGGGGACATGGGGTGCTGCTCCTGGGGCTCGCGGACGGGTGGTGGGGGTGGGGGGAGGGTGCTGCGGGTCAGCCGGCGAACCAGCGCACCGGGCGGGGCGCGAGGTTCTGGTAGACGTGCTTGGTCTCGCGGTACTCGGCCAGTCCGGCGGGGCCGAGTTCGCGGCCGGTGCCGCTGCGGCCGTAGCCGCCCCACTCCGCCTGCGGCAGGTAGGGGTGGAAGTCGTTGATCCAGACGGTGCCGTGGCGCAGTCGGCCGGCGACCCGGCGGGCGCGGCCCGCGTCGGTGGTCCACACGGCGCCGGCGAGGCCGTACTCGGTGTCGTTGGCCAGTGTGACGGCCTCGTCCTCGGTACGGAAGGTCTCGACGGTGAGGACCGGTCCGAAGACCTCCTCGCGGACCACGCGCATGCCGCGGTGGCAGTGGTCGAGGACGGTGGGCTCGTAGAACCAGCCGGTCTCCGGGCGGTCCGAGGACGGCTCGGGGCGCTTGCCGCCGCAGCGCAGTGCCGCGCCCTCGGCGAGGGCGGAGGCGACGTACTCCTCGGTCCGCTCGCGCTGCCGCTCGGAGACGAGGGGCCCGCACTCGACGCCGTCGGCGGTGCCGCGGCCGAGGCGGATCAGCCGGGCGCGGCGGGCGAGTTCGGCGACGAAGCGCTCGCGGACCGACTCCTCGACGATGAGGCGGGAGCCGGCCGAGCAGACCTGGCCGCTGTGGATGAAGGCGGCGTTGAGGGCCTGGTCGACGGCGGTGTCGAAGCCCTCCTCGGTGGCGCAGGCGTCGGCGAAGACCACGTTGGGGTTCTTGCCGCCGAGTTCGAGGGCGACCTTCTTGACGGTGTCGGCGGCGGCGTGCGCCACCTTGGTGCCGCTGGCCAGGCCGCCGGTGAAGGAGACGAGGTCGACGTCGGGGTGGTCGGCGAGGCGGGCGCCGACGGTGTGGCCGGGGCCGGTGACGAGGTTGGCGACGCCGGCGGGGAGCCCGGCCTCGGTCAGCAGGCCGATCAGGGCGATGGTGGTCAACGGGGTGATCTCGCTGGGCTTGACCACGAAGGTGTTGCCTGCGGCGAGCGCCGGGGCGATCTTCCAACTGGCCTGGAGGAGCGGGTAGTTCCAGGGCGTGATCAGGGCGCAGACGCCGACCGGCTCGTGGACGACGACGCTGTGCACGTCGGGCGAGCCGGCGTCGACGACCCGGCCGGGCGCCTCGGCGGCGACGAGGTCGGCGAAGTAGCGGAAGGCGTCGGCGACGCAGTCCACGTCGACCCGGCCCTCCTCCAGGGTCTTGCCGGCGTCGCGGCTCTCCAGCAGGCCCAGTTCCTCCCGGTCGCGGACGAGGAGGCCGGCCACGCGGCGCAGCAGGGCGGCGCGTTCGGCGACCGGGGTGCGCGGCCAGTCGCCGGTGTCGAAGGCGTGGCGGGCGGCGGCGACGGCGAGGTCGGCGTCGTGCGTGTCGCCCTCGGCGACGACGGCGAACGGCAGCGCGTCGGCGGGGTCGAGGATCTCGCGGGTGGCGCCGGAGGCGGCGGCCCGCCACTCGCCTCCCAGGTGGAGGGTGCGGTGTGCCCGCTCGGCCCGGGTGTCCGTGGTGTTCGCCATGTGGGGTGCTGCCTTCCGTTCCTGTTCCGCGCCCCGGTGTCACACGTGTGCCACCGCCGGGGACCGGGAGCGCCTGCCCCGGCCGGCCGTTCGCATGCCTCGGGAGCGGCCGAAGTGCCCCGCGTCACGGGGGATATGGGCGCAACGGGGGGCGAAGCAGGCCACGGGCGGCGGCGGGAGCGGGGTACGGCGGCGGGGTGACACACGGCGGCGGGCGGGGTACGGCGACGGGGTGGCACACGGCGGCGGGCGGGGTACGGCGACGGGCCCCGCTCCGGCGGTGAACCGGAGCGGGGCCCGTGGGCGTGCCGTACGGGACGGCGGAAGGCTCGCGCGGGGCGCGGCGGGGTCAGAGCAGGCCGAGACCGCGGACGGCGTCGCGCTCCTCCGACAGCTCCTGGACGGAGGCGTCGATGCGGGCGCGGGAGAACTCGTTGATCTCCAGGCCCTGGACGATCTCGTACCGCCCGTCGTCGCAGGTGACCGGGAAGGAGGAGATGAGGCCCTCGGGGACGCCGTAGGAGCCGTCGGAGGGGATGCCCATGGAGGTCCAGTCGCCCTCGGCGGTGCCGTTGACCCAGGTGTGGACGTGGTCGATGGCGGCGTTGGCGGCGGAGGCGGCCGAGGAGGCGCCGCGGGCCTCGATGATGGCCGCGCCGCGCTTGGCGACGGTCGGGATGAACTCGTCGGCCAGCCACTTCTCGTCGTTGACGGTCTCGGCGGCGTTCTTGCCGGCGACGGTGGCGTGGAAGATGTCCGGGTACTGGGTGGCCGAGTGGTTGCCCCAGATGGTCAGGCGCTTGATGTCGGCGACCGTGGAGCCGGTCTTCTTGGCGAGCTGGGTCAGCGCGCGGTTGTGGTCCAGGCGGGTCATCGCGGTGAAGCGCTCGGCCGGTACGTCCGGGGCGGCGGCCTGGGCGATGAGGGCGTTGGTGTTGGCCGGGTTGCCGACGACGAGGACCTTGATGTCGTCCGCGGCGTGGTCGTTGATGGCCTTGCCCTGCGGCTTGAAGATGCCGCCGTTGGCCTCCAGCAGGTCGCCGCGCTCCATGCCCTTGGTGCGGGGGCGGGCGCCGACGAGCAGGGCGACGTTGGTGCCGTCGAAGGCCACGTTCGGGTCGTCGGTGATGTCGATGCCCTGGAGCAGCGGGAACGCGCAGTCGTCCAGCTCCATGGCGGTGCCCGCGGCGGCGTTGAGCGCGGGGGTGATCTCCAGGAGACGGAGCCGGACCGGCACGTCCGCGCCGAGGAGCTGGCCGGAGGCGATGCGGAAGAGCAGGGCGTAACCGATCTGGCCGGCCGCGCCGGTGACGGTGACGTTCACGGGAGTGCGGGTCATGGCTTCTCCGTATCACAGCAGGCGGTGGGGCGTCCCTGCCCCGGGGTGCGGGGATTCTCCCCTGCCGGCCACGGCCGGCGCCCGCCTCGATGATCGATCACCGCTGGGTACGGACCGATCACCGACGGATGATCGATCTCTTGGCGTCAAGAGAGATCCAGCGGTCAGGCTATCGCGCCCGCCGTGTCCCGGACGTCCGGGTCGGTGTGGCCCGTCCCACAGCGTGACGAGGTGTACGGGCGGCTGACCGGGGTCGTCGGGGGCGGGTACGGGTGGTGCCGGAGGGGCGTACGGGGTGCGTGTGGGTGAACGGGGTGATGCCCGTGGGGCGGAACGGTGAGGACGCGGAAAAGGCGTCCGCCGGCGGGCATGGTCCGCACGGGCGGGGGCACGCGGAAGGTACCCCCACGGGAATCCGGCAACGGTGTCCCCCGAACGGCGGCCGTCTCCGTCCCCCCTCTCCCGGACAGGCGGCCGCCTTTCCCGTCCCGGGGGCGCGCGGCTCGTACGACGGGTGCGCGCCGCGCGCGGCTCGTACGCTCCGTACGCCCCGACGCTCCGTACGCCCCCTACGTCCCGTACGCCCCCACGCTCCGTACGCCCCTACGCGACCGGCCCCCGGGACGCGGCCCCGGCCACGACACCGCGACCGGCCCCGCACCTCACCCGCACCGCATGCCCCGCCCCGCCCCGCCCCGTGGCCTACTGCGTGCAGCCCTTCTCGCCCGTGGCGAGGGTGACGCAGGCGATGGCGTCCTCCGGGGCCTGGACGGCCACCATCGGCGTGTACGCGACCGTGTCCCCCGGCACGTTCACCGCACCGGTCTGCGGGTCCTCGCCGCCCGCGCTGACCCGTACCTCGTCGCCCTGGGCGGCCTGCGTCACGCGTCCCCACGCGGTCTCGCAGACCTCGCTGTAGCGGACCTCGACGACGGCGGTGCCGACGGTCGTGGTCGTCGCCGTCGTCACGAGGTCGCCGCCGCAGCCCATGGCCTCCGCGTCCTGCCCCGTGCACGCGGCGCCGCTGCACTTCACGCCGGGCGGCAGTTCCTTCTTCGTGACGCTGGGCGACGGGGAGGGCTGCGCCACCGCATCCTTGCCGTCACCGCCGCTCAGCAGGAAGAACGCGCCGGCCGTCACCACGAGCACGCCCACCGCGCCCATGACGAACGTGGCCGTCCGCTTCCCGCCCCCGGAACCCCGGCGGCCCGTACCCCCCGCGCCCGGCCCGCCGTGGCCCGCCGGGGCCGCGCCGCCCGGCCCCGCCGGGACGCCCGCGCCCCGGGGTCCGCGCGCGGCGCGGTGTCCGGTGGGCGCCGGTCCCCGGTACCCGGCCATGTTCCACGAGTTGCCGTCGGCCGCCCCGGTCCGCACCGCGCCGAGGCCGGCGTCCGCGCTGTCGGCGGCGGTCGGCTGGACGGGCACCGTCGGCGCACCGCCCCGGGCCGCCGTACCGCCCGCGTGCCGCCCGGCCCGGTTCGCGCGCCGGCTCCCGGAGTCGGCCGGCGCGTCCAACTCGCCGAGCGCGGCGCGGGCCTGGGAGATCCGGATGGCCTCCATGGTCATGTCGTGGCGCATCTCCGAGCGGCTCCAGGCGCGCTCGGCCAGCTCCCACATGGTGGTCAGGTGGACGGGGTTGGTCCCCGTCACCTCGGCCAGGGCCACGATCGCGCCCTTGGGCGCGAGCAGCCGGCCGTTGAGATAACGCTCCCAGGACGTCTTGCTGTAGCCCGTGGCGTCGGCCACCGACGCGATGCTCAGGTCGCTGCGGTCCACGAGCCTGCGCAACTGGTTGGCGAACTCTTTGATCTGCGGATCGAGTTCGTCCGGCAGCGCCTTCCAGCGAGGCATTGCTTCCCCCTCTTCCCCCCGGTGTCGTGCGAGTGGTCTCCCCGTTCGGTCCCGCCCGGTTCCCCCCGCGCGGCGCCCGCGCCGGGGCCCCGCTCCGGCTACCCACAGGGATGCGCCCGCGCGGGACCCCAGTTCCCGGGGTGGAGGCGCACAGGAGCACGGAAGGCCGCGGGCATGCACCGTCGCACGCCCGCCGGACCGGGGTCCAGTGTCCCACCGGAGCCGGTGCCTCCGGACCGGAACCCCCACCCCGCGGTGCACGCGCCACGTAGCGGAACGGTCACTTCCGTGCCACAGCGGTCTGACAGCCGTTGAACAGGGCGTTCGCTGTGCACGAGGGTGGTTCCCGGCGGCGGCCCGCCCTCTCACGGGGGTGAGGACGGGCCGCCGCTCCTGCCTGTTGCCTGCTTGACTACTGGCTGACCGTGAAGTGCAGCGTGTCCGACAGGAACGGGATCTCCAGCCACGGATCGGGCTGCGCCATCAGCGCCAGGAGCGAGATCGCGCCGCCGAGCACGCCGTAGGTGGCGATGTCGGTGAAGCGCGAGCGCACCGCGAGCATCCCGACGTCCGGCAGCGTCCACCGCAGCGCCGCCCCCGCCAGCAGCGCGATGCCGATGAGCAGCGTGCCGAGGCGGAAGACGTCGAGCGCGGTGAGGAACAGGCCGAGTCCGACGACGATCAGCACGGAGAGGATCGGCCACTGCCGGGCCGGTGCCGGGGCACCCCCGGGCGCGGCGCGTCCGCCGCCCTCGGGGCGTGCCGTGTCCCGGGTGAAGAGGGGGAAGCGCCGGGTGCCGCGCCGCGGCCGACCGTCGGCGCCGGGCACGGCGACCGGGTCCTTGACCGTGACGTCCTCCGGGCGTTCGGCGTTCTCGTCAGCCGGCACTGCGCTCCGCCGCCTCGACCACGTTGACGAGAAGCTGGGCGCGGGTCATCGGGCCGACGCCGCCGGGGTTCGGGGAGATCCAGGCGGCCACCTCGGCCACGTCCGGGTGGACGTCGCCGAGGATCTTGCCCTCGGCGTTGCGCGAGACTCCGACGTCGAGCACGGCCGCGCCCGGCTTGATGTCCTCGGCGCGGATCAGGTGCGGGGAGCCGGCCGCGGCGACCACGATGTCGGCCCGCTTGAGGTGGGCGGAGAGGTCGCGGGTGCCGGTGTGGCACTGGGTGACCGTGGCGTTCTCGCTGCGCCGGGTGAGCAGCAGCGGCATCGGCCGGCCGATGGTGACGCCGCGGCCGACGACGACGACCTCCGCGCCCTTGATCTCCACGCCGTGGCGGCGCAGCAGGGTGATGATGCCGTTGGGGGTGCAGGGCAGCGGCGCCGGCTCGTTGAGCACGAGGCGGCCGAGGTTCATCGGGTGCAGGCCGTCCGCGTCCTTGTCCGGGTCCATCAGCTCCAGGATGCGGTTCTCGTCGATGCCCTTGGGCAGCGGGAGCTGGACGATGTAACCGGTGCACTCCGGGTCCTCGTTCAGCTCGCGGACCACGGCCTCGATCTCCTCCTGCGTCGCCGTGGCCGGCAGTTCGCGCTGGATGGAGGCGATGCCCACCTGGGCGCAGTCGCGGTGCTTGCCCGCGACGTACTTCTGGCTGCCGGGATCGTCGCCGACGAGGATCGTGCCGAGGCCGGGCGTGACGCCCCTCTCCTTCAGCGCCGCCACGCGGGCGGTCAGTTCGGACTTGATCGCGGCTGCCGTGGCCTTGCCATCGAGAATCTGGGCGGTCATAGGCCCCATTCTCGCGGATGACCGGCCCCCGGTTCCAATCCGGCCACCCTGCGGACAGCCCCGCGGAAGACCCGGGCAGACGGGAAGTGTCACACCTTGATCATGGATGTTGCACTTGCACAACACCTTCGGACCATCGCTGGACAAGCATTGGACCGGTCACGAACGATGGAACGGCAGTGCCGCGGGGCCGTACCGGGGGGACGAACCGCTTCGTAGACATCTCCTCCGAGTCGTGCCACGCGTCGTCCCCGCACGCGAAGACAACGGAGGAGACACCGCCATGAGTTTCGGCGACCCGAACAACCCCTACGGCCCCCCGCAGGGCCAGCAGCCCGGCTACGGACAGCCGCAGCAGCCCCAGGGCCAGCCCGGTTACGGCTACCCGGCCGCCCCGCCGGTCTCGTCCTACCCCGGCGGCGGCTTCCCCGGCGGTGTCCCCACGGCCATGCCCGGCACGGTGAAGGCCGCGCGCGCGATGCTCTTCGTGCTCGGCGGCTTCCAGGTCCTCGGCGGCCTGCTGATGATGATCGCCAGTGCCTGGTTCACCGACCTGCTCGACGAGGCGGTCGCCCAGGACGAGAGCATCAGCGCGGAGGACGCGGACGCGTTCGCCAGCATCGGCACCGGTCTGATGATCGTCCTCGGTGTCATCGTGCTGGCCTTCGCGTTCTGGGCGATCTTCACCGGAGCGAAGTTCTCGACCGGCCGGGGCGGTGTGCGGGTCTCGGCGATCGTCTACGCCTCCGTGGTGCTGCTGTTCAGCCTCATCAGCCTGCTCGGCGCGAACGTCTTCGCCCTCGTCAGCGTGGTGCTCGGCATCCTGATCATCGTCTTCTGCGCCAACAAGAACGGCGGCTACTGGTTCAACCGCCCCAAGTACTGACCCACCACCTCACCCCAGGGCCGTGCCTCCCCAAACAAGGAGAGCCACGGCCCTGACGCGTGGGTGGTGCCCTGGCCCGGATTCTTCTCTGGCCGAAGGGTCTACTCAGCCGGCCCTCAGCCGGTCCATGAGGTCGGTGACGCCGTCGACGCCTCGGTAAGGCTTGAACGCCGGAACGAGTTCACGCACCAAGGCGACACACCGTTCGGCGCCGATGCGGGTGGCGAGGTCGAGGGACCGGTTGGTCACCGTGAGGGCCTGCTCGACGTCACGGGCCTGGAGGAGGCTGTGAGCCTCGTAAGTCATGAAGATTCCGCGCGTCTTGTCCCGGGAGCGCGGCAGCAAGCTCATGCCCTCGCCGATCCGCGCATGGGCTTCGTCGGTGCGGCCCAGGTCGAGCATGCACCGGCCGGAGTCGACGGCAAGGTCCGCCTCGCTCATCCACCGGCACCAGGCCGGGGCCGGGTCCGGGCTGTCGGTCAGCAGGGCGGCCTCGGCGGCGGCCAGGTCGCGGTGGCAGGCGGAGGCAGCCCCGAGGGCGGCGTGCGCGCGAGCCCGGCGAAGATGGAGAAGGGAACGAGCGGTGGGGTGCCGGGTGTGGACGAGGGCCTGACTGAGTGGTTCGAGGGCGGCGCCGGGCTGGGTGAGCCAGATGGACTGGTAGGCGAAGTCGGAGAGGATGCCTGCGCCGAGGTCGCGGGCGCGGGCGGCGTGCGCGTTCGCCAGGGCCGCGTTCCATAGCTTGCCGGCGGCGAAGTGCCAGCCCTGGTCGAAACGGTGCCAGCCGCAGGTGCCGGCCAGGGAGGCCGCCAGCAGGTGGAGCCTTTGGCCCAGCGGCTCGGTGTAGCGGCCGTGTTCCAGCAGGTCGGTGACCATGTCCAAGTGGGCGTCCATCAGCTTGGCAGTGTGCTGGCGCTGTTCGGTGGGCAGTGCGTTCAGCTTGGCGCTGGTGCCCTCCAGCCAGTCGACCAGCTCCCCGTCGACCTGCTTGCCGTCAAGGGCGGTGGTGAGCCGGCCGGGCTCAAGGGCGGCCCACTGGGTGGCGAGTCCCGCCAGCGCGAGCGCGCTGTACGTCATGAAGGTGCGGCGGCGGTGGTCCATTGCGGCTCTCTGTGCGTCTCGAAGTGCGCGGACGGTGAATGCCGGTCCGAGCGGAACCGGTCGCTCCTGACCCGGCAGCCAGTGCGGCCACGCGAATGCCTCCAGATCACCGATCGGCACGCCGAAGGCATCGGCGATCAGAAGCTGGGACTCGATGCTGGGCGTTTTACGCCAGTTCTCCCACTTGCTGACGGCGGCCTTGTCGGTGCCGGAGCGCAGGCCCTCGGGCCGACGCCGGGCGGCGCGGTGGATGCGGACCGCGAGATCGGTCTGGGACCAGCCGCGAAGCGCGCGAGCGTACGCGAGGGGGTGCCGGATCAGGTCGTCCACGGGACCAATCCCATCATCGACGGTGAGCACGAGCCTACTGTGCGTACAGGCGGGACCACCCCGGGACTACTGACGACACCTGGTTGGCAACGGAGTGTTGGGCTCTACTCGTCGTGCACCGGCAAGTTCCGTCACGAACCGGAAGGAGTCCGCGCATGATGAGACGCGCTGCGGTCATCGGCCTCGGCCACCAGGCGCTCGAAGACCACCTCCCCGGCCTGCTCGCCTCCGGCAGGGCCGAACTCGTCGCCGTCTGCGACAGCGACCCCGACACGTTGCGGCAGCGGCAGGACGTGCTCCAAGTCCCCGGGTTCGTCCGTGTCGGTGAGCTGCTGGACGTGGTGGCCCCCGACTTCGTGGTCGTCGCCGTCCCGCACCACGCCGGCCGCGAGGTCGTCCAGGCGTGCGCGACCCGGGGCGTTCACGTTCTCAAGGAGAAGCCGTTCGCCACCTCCGTGCCGGAGGCCCAGGACCTCGCCGAGATCTGCCGGTCCGGGCAGATCGAGCTCATGGTCACCCTCCAACGGCGCTTCAACCCGATCTACTCCAGCGTCGCCGGGCTGCTGGACCAGATAGGCACTCCGTTCCTCATCGACGGCCGGTACACCTTCCACACCGACGACCCCGGCAGTGGATGGCGCGGAGACATCCGTCAGGCCGGGGGTGGCTGCATCATCGACATGGGCTATCACCTCATCGACCTGCTGTTGTGGTACTTCGGCCTGCCCAGCCGAGTCATCGCCCAGTTCTCCACCACCGCCGTTCCCGGCGGCGGCTACGACGCGGAGGACACCGCCGTCATCCAACTCGGCTACGACACCGACCTCTACGGCTCCGTGCTGCTGTCACGGTGGGTGGCCCCGAAGACCGAGCGGCTGCACGTGGTCGGCACCCGTGGCTCGGTGCTGCTGACCAAGGGCCGGGTACAGCGCCTCGACCTGGGCGGCGCGGTCGTGGAGGAGCTGACCCGCCCGCACGCGCCGGCCTCGGCGTCGGCCGCGCAGATCGACTACTTCTGCCGCGTCCTGGACGGCGAGCGGCCCAACACCTCCGGCCCCGACCAGCACCTCGCGCACGCCGCTTTCATCGCCTCCTGCTACCGGTCCAAGGAAGCGGGGCTCTACGTCGACCCGAAGGAGATGCTGTGACTGGTCCCCTCGCCCTGCTCGGCGGCCGGCCCGCCGTCACCGCCACCGGCCCGCACTTCACCTGGCCGCCGCTCGATGACACCAGTCACACCAAGGTCGCCGCCCAGTTGGAGGAGGCGATCTCCCTCCCCGGCAGGTCCGGGATCGTCGCCCAGTTGGAGGACGCACTCCAGGAGTACTTCGGCGTCCGGCACGCGGTCACCACCAGCTCCGGCACCGCCGCCCTGCACGCCGTCTACTGGGCCGCGGGCATCCAGCCCGGCGACGAGGTCATCGTTCCGGCCTGGACGTTCCACGCCACCGCCTCCCCGCTGTTCCACCTCCGCGCGGTGCCGGTGCTGTGCGAGACCCGGCCGGACGGCAACATCGACCCGAACCGGGTAGAAGAGCTGATCACACCCCGGACCCGGGCGGTGATGGTCACCCATCTGTGGGGCAGGCCGGCCGACATGACCGGCATCCAGACGGTGGCAAGCACGCACGACCTGATCGTGCTGGAAGACGGCTCCCACGCCCACGGCGCCGGCCTCAACGGGCGGAAGGTCGGCACCTTCGGCCTCGCCTCGGCGTTCTCCCTCAACGGTCCCAAGCCGCTCTCGGGCGGCGAGGGCGGGTTCGTCCTCACGGACGACGATGAGACCTACTACCGCGTCATCGCGTTCGCGCACTACAACAAGCGGGCCAAGTCCGAGATCCCGGGGGGCCATCCACTCGCGCGGTACGCGGTCACCGGGGCCGGCCTCAAGCTCCGCATCCACCCCCTCGCCGCAGCCATCGCCCACGACCAGCTCGGCCGCTTGGACGGCTACCTCGCGGGACGGGCGGTGGTCGCGCGCCACCTCACCGACCGGCTCGCCGGGGTACCCGGCCTGGAGGTCACCGCCATGCCCGAAGGGGTGGTTCCGTCCTGGTACGGATTGACGCTCACTTACCGACCCGGCGAACTCGGCGGTCTGCCGATCGGGCGGTTCCACCAGGCGCTGATCGCCGAGGGCGCCACCGAGTTCGACCGGCCCGGCTCCACCTGCCCGTTGCACCGACTGCCGCTGTACCAGCAGCCTGGTCCGCTGTTTCCCGGACACCCGCGCACCCATCACCGTTACGGGCCGGGGGACTTCCCCGTCGCCGAACACGCCCACACCCACGTGATCAAGCTCCCGGTCTGGCATCGTGTACGGGATCTCGGACTGGCCGAGCAGTACGTCGCTGCGGCCGTCAAGGTCAGTGATCGTCATGAGGAGCTGCGATGACCGTCCCCTCCCCCGAGTTCGTGGCCGGTCTGGCGGCCGATGCCGAGGCCGCCGGGATCAGCGGCCTCGTCGCCGCCGCCGTGATCGGCCACGACGGCCGCACCCTGCTCGTGCGGCGCAGACCCGACGACTACCTGGGCGGGATGTGGGAGATCCCCTCTGGAAAGGTCGAGGCCGGGGAGACGGTCCTGGACGCCCTCCACCGGGAGACCGCCGAGGAGACCGGCCTCACCATCGACCAGGTCACCTCCTACCTTGGCCACTTCGACTACCGCAACAGCCGGGGCGGCACCACCCGCCAGTTCACCTTCGCCGTCACCGTGGAGAGGACCGGCCCCGTCGTCCTCACCGAACACGACGCCCACCAGTGGGCCCTGCCCGGCGAACTGCCCGAGGTGAGCGACGCCGTCCGCGCCCTGCTGACCCCCTGACACCCGCCGACACCGTCGGTCCCGGTGCGGGAGAGGCGGGAGAGGAAGATCACGGGCAGGCACGCCACGAGCGGTGGGGTGAAGAGCCCCGGGCGCCACTGATCAGGGAGAGACGCCAGTGACGGGACAGACGGACAGCCGGCAGGCCGTGACCGACGAGCAGTGGGCGAACGCCCGGCTGATCTGGGACTACCACCAGATGCGCCACGCACTTCGTCCGGCGGACGTGGCGATCGGCCTCGGCAGTCACGACCTCGGCGTGGCAACCACGAGCGCCGAACTGTACCGGGCCGGACTCTTCCCCATTCTTGTCTTCACGGGCGGCAACAGCCCCACCACCGCGGCACGCTTCCCGCGTGGTGAGGCCGTTCACTACCGGGAGCACGCCCTCACCCTCGGCGTGCCCGATGAGGCGATCCTGCTGGAGCCCCGCGCCGGCAACACCGGGCACAACATCACGTACTCCCGTCAGGTTCTCGCCGACGCCGGGATCTCCCCGGCCTCGGTGCTGCTGGTCTCCAAGCCGTACATGGAGCGTCGTTCCTACGCCACCGCCCGCAAGCTCTGGCCCGAGGTCGACGTGCGCTGTGCCTCGGAATCCGTGGATCTCGACGACTACGTCAGGAGCGTCGGTGACGGGCGGCTCGTCCTGGACATGCTCGTCGGTGACCTCCAGCGGGTGATCGAGTACCCCAAGCTCGGATTCGCCGTCGCGCAGGAAGTCCCCAAGGACGTGCGTGCCGCCTACGAAAACCTCCTCGCCGCCGGCTTCACCAGCCGCCTCATCACACCCTGACCGCCGGCCGGGCTGTACGCGGCAAGCGGGTGGCGGCTTCACACCGTAGGGGTGGGGTCTCACTCGAATGAGGGGGGACAGGGGGTCGGTGCGTGGTTCTAGGCTGGCTGGTGACGCCGTCAGGCCCAGGGGGAGACGCGCCTTGTACAGCATCATCGTGGTACCTCCGCCGACCACGGAGGACCAGCCTCAGTTACGGCTCGCGCCCGGTGAGCGGCTCGTCTTCGGGCGGGCGGTGCCGGAGGGCGGGCTGCCGATCCGGCACGAGGGGGTGTCCCGCAGGGCCGGGGAGATCACCGCCCACGGCACCTTCTGGACCCTGAGCAACCTGTCCGCCCGCCAGACCTACGTGGTGGAGAACCCGGAGGGCGCCGGCGAGCACGTCAAGGTGGCGCCGGGGCGGCTGGACGCGCCGGTGCCGTTCGAGTTCTCGCGGATCGTGCTGCCCGCCGGGGGCGATCTGCTCCCCGTCGAGGTGTGGGCGCCGCGCCACGACTACCTGCGCGGCGAGGACGGCACCGACGGCGAGCCGACCGCCCCGGCCTTCTCCCTCGACCGCACCAAACGGTACTTCGCCGTCCTCGCCGCCCTCTGCGAACCCCGGCTGCGCGGTGCGCCGCACGCCCCGCTGCCCACCATGGCCGAGGTCGTCGAACGGCTCGGCCCGGCCTGGCCCGCCGCCTCCCGCACCTCCGTCCAGTGGAACATCGACTACCTCGCCGTCAAGCTCCGCCTCAAGCCCGGCCCCGACCGCGCCGAGGCGGGCCCCCGCCTCAACGGCAAGAAGGAGTCCCTGGTCTCCCTCGCCCTCCGCTTCGACCTCGTCCGCGAGGACGACCTCGTGGTGCTGGCCGCCCCACCGCACGCCGCGCCGACGGCCGCCCCCGGCCGGACGGACCGGTGACCGAGCCGTACGCCGTCCCGGTGCCCCGGGGGTACCGGGTCGGGGTCTGGGAGGTGCGGCGCCCCCTCGCCACCGGCGCCTTCGGCAGCGTCTACGAGGCCCGGCGCACCGCCCCCGACCCGCGCGGCCTGCCCGACACCGCCGCCCTGAAGTTCCTGCCCACCGGCACCGGCACCCCCCGCCGCCTCGCCCACCTGCGCGAACTCGTCGAACGCGAGGTGCGGTTGCACCGCAGTCTGCGCCGCCCCCGCCTCATCCGCATGTACGAGACGCTCACCGTCGACGACCCCGACCGCCCCGGCCTCGACGGCGCCACCGTCCTCGTCCTGGAGAAGGCGGAGGGCTCCCTCGCCGCCCTCCTCGCCACCGGGCCCCCGCCCGCCGACGGGCCCGCGCTGCTCGCCCAGGTCTGCGAAGGGCTCGCCCAGTTGCACCGCGCCGGGTGGGTCCACGGGGATCTGAAACCGGCCAATGTGCTGCTGATGCGGGACGGTTCGGCGCGGCTGGCCGATTTCAACATGGCCGCCGAGCTGGAGGGCACCCACGCCTACTCCCCCGCCTTCTCCACCCCCGACTACACCCCGCCCGAACTGCTCTGGTCCGAGATCGGCGAACGCGGGCGCCGCACCCGCCCCTCCGCCGACGTGTGGGCCTTCGGCGTCCTCGCCCACCTCACCCTCACCGGCACCTTCCCGCTCCCCGGCGCCACCCCGGCCACCCGCCGCGACGCCACCGCCGCCTACGCCCGGGGCACCGACGAACTCCGCCTCTCCCCCGCCCTCCCCGAGGAATGGCACCAAATCGTCCGGGACTGCCTCGCCCGCACCCACGCGGACCGCGTCGGTACGGAGGAACTGCTGCGCCGTGTCGCCACGACGGCCGGCGCCGAGCCCGCGCCCCGCGCGCTCCTGTGGCGGCTGCGCGCCCGCTTACGCCCCCGGCGCACCCGCCTCCTCATCGGCGGCGCCCTCACCACCGCCCTCGCCGCCGCCGTCGGCTACGGCCTCCTCCCCGCCGACGCTCCGCCGCCCGGCGCCCCCGGCCCCGCCGGATACGGCGCCGCCGAACTCCGTACCGACCAGGGTGTCCCGCCCTCCTACCGGCCGCTCATCGTCGACGCCGCCCACGACTGCTCCCACCCCGACGTCACCCCCTCGCTGGTCGCCGCCCTGCTCAAGGCCGAGAGCGACTTCGACCCCGCGCTCTCCGACCCCGACAAGGACGAGTACGGCATCGCCCGCTGGACCCCCAGCGTGCTGCGGTACTGGATCAGGCCCGACGGCCAGCCCTCCGCGACCGTCCCCAAGCCGCCCTTCTCCGCCGCCGTCTCCATCCCCGCCGTCGGCCGCTACCTCTGCTTCATCGCGCCGAACCTGGAGGTCACCCTCCCCGGCGACCGGCGCGTCCTGATCGCGGCGGCGTACCGGACCTCGTACCGGAAGGTGAACGACGCGGGCGGAGTCCCCCCGAAGTACCGCGACTACTGCGCCCGCGTCGCCCACTACCTCAAGAAGTACACGCCCCCGGGCCGCACGTGACCCTGGGACTTCCGAGGTACCGGCGCGGGGCCGGCCTGCCGCACCGTGGAGCCATGCCGCTTCGGCGGCACGACCCACTCTTCGTCACATGGGGGAACCAGTGAACGTGAAGAAGCCTGCCGCACTGCTCGCCGTGGCCGTCGCCCTGCTAGCGGGCACCTCGGTCACGGCGTCCGCCGCGGACCCGGCCGGGACGCGGGTGACCAGCCTCCAGGAGTCCGCCGAGCAGGTCCTCGGTGGCAGCCAGAAGCCGCTGGAGGTCACGGCCGACGCCGTCCGCTACGACGGCCTCACCGTCACCGCGGCGCCCGAGGGCAACTCCGTCAAGGCGCTGGCCTGCGACTACGGGCACCTGTGCATGCTCGTCAACGGCCAGAAGTTCGACTTCTACAAGTGCCAGACGTGGACCCTGACCAACTGGACCGGCGACGGTCCCTTCACCAACAACCAGACGCCGGGCACCGTCGCCAAGTTCTACAACCAGGACGGCAGCGTGCGGTGGACGTCGACGGCGTACCAGGCCGGTACGGCGACGTGGGACCCGATCTGGTCCCTCCGCCCCTGCTGACCCGGCCCGGACGCGGTTGACGGTGGCCTCCGGCGCGCTGACGCCGGGGGCCACCGCCGTATGTTCAAGACGACTTGAGCCCAGAGAGGAACGGGGCCCATGCGCGGGCAGTGATCAGGAGGACGGGGCCTTGCGGGTTCTTGGAGTCGCGGACGGGCACGACGCCGGGGAGGTGGTCGGCTACTTCCACGCAGTCGCCACCATCATCGTTGCTGTAACTGGACTTGCGCCAAGCGACGGAGAGCAGGTCAATCCCGTTGCTGCGCTGCATGTCTGTAGTCCCTCGCTGCGTCTTCCAACAGTTCCAGGGACGCCTCGGGTGGCAGTGCGACGGCCCTCAACAGATCGTACCGATAGCGGTACTCCCTTACCTGAGGCGGAAAGTCGACGATCTGCCCTGTGAAATCACCCTCGGTGTACACCGTCGGCGGGGCATCGGCAAAGGTCATGATCTTGGCCATGGCGAAGTCGAGCGGGGCCCACGGGTGGCTTTCCGGAATCACCTGGAGAACGCTCCGCGAAGACCGGATCACGTCGACGATGTGCTGCACCTGCTCGGCCATGACCGCAGGTGGAAGTGGCGTTCTCCGGAAGGTCGACTCCTTCAGAATCCCCCAGTAGGTGGGGCGGTCCGCTCGCTCCCACAAATCGGCACGCGCCACCCTTGCCTTGACTCGTTCCTCGACCACTTCCGGAGGCACGTCCGGAGCCACGTACTGCATGCGCCCGCGGAAGTACGCTCCTGTCTGAAGAAGCCCCGGGACACCGGTGGGAGCCCATTCCTCCAGGGTCAGGGCCTGTTTTTCCATCTCAGGGACGTCAGCGAAGTACCAGGCGTGTCCAACTTGCCGCGCCTTCGCCACGTCGTCGCAGCGGCGTTGGAAGAAGCCGTCCGTGCCCAGGCGTTCGTCGACGTGGCGGGCGAGGTCAACCGGCATGCGCCGCTCACCCCGTTCGATCTGACTCAGGAACGAGATGCCCCGGAAGCTGCCCTCCGCCAACTGCTCCAGCGTCAGGCCCGCCTCCTCCCGTTTGAAGCGCAACTCCGCCCCGTAGAAGCAGGGAACGCTGATCGACGCGTCCGGGTCCTTGCGAGCCGGCATCCTCATCACCCCGTTTTTGCCAGTCACCGTGCGCAACCCAATTCCCTTTCACGGTACGCCGCGCCACGCCACTGTGTGAGAACTTCGTCACACAACGCACACGAAAGGGCGGACGACACCGTGCACCACCCCCACGTCCAGGAGGCAGATGCCGGCCTGGAGGACCTGCGCGACGCGCTGGCCGCACACGGCATCACGCTTCCCTCCCTCGGGCTCGAACTCCCCTCGTTCGCGGCGTCGTACGCCACCCCACTGATCGCTCTGGGTAACTGCAACCTGGAGACGGCGCAGGCGCTGGCGGCGGCGCTCCGGAAGGGAGAGGCGGGGTGAGAAGGCCGCTCAGCCTGGATCTGCTGGCGCTGCCCAAGGCCGTACCGGACGTACGGCGGGCGGTGCGGGAGCACTTCGGCGTGCCGTGCGCGGACGTACAGCTCTGTGTCGGCGAGCTGCTGGCCAACGTGATCCGGCACGTCGGCGAGGGCACCCCGGTCTCCGTGCGGGTCGGGAGCATGGGGTGCGGGCGGGCCCGGGTCGAGGTGACCGACCGGGAGCCGCACGCCTGGCTGGTGGTGCGGCACGCCGGGGTGGAGGAGGAGACGGGCCGGGGCCTGCTGCTGCTCGACTCGGTGGCGCTGCGCTGGGGCGTACTGCCCCGGGAGGGCGGCAAGACCGTCTGGTGCGAGGTGGCCCTCGGCCGGTGAACCGGGCCGAGGGCCATCAGGGGAGCCGGGTGGCCAGGGGGCCGGCGGCTCAGTGGAAGAAGTGCCGCGTGCCGGTGAAGTACATCGTCACGCCGGCCTTCGTCGCGGCCTCGACGACCTGCTCGTCGCGGATGGAACCGCCGGGCTGGACGATGGCCTTGACCCCGGCCGCGATGAGGATCTCGGGGCCGTCGGGGAAGGGGAAGAAGGCGTCGGAGGCGGCGTAGGAGCCGCGTGCCCGCTCCTCACCGGCCCGCTCGACGGCGAGGCGGCAGGAGTCGACGCGGTTGACCTGGCCCATGCCGACGCCGACGGAGGCGCCGTCCTTGGCGAGCAGGATGGCGTTGGACTTGACGGCGCGGCAGGCCCGCCAGGCGAAGGCCAGCTCGTCCAGCTCGGCCGCGGAGAGGGGCTCGCCGCTGGCGAGGGTCCAGGTGGCGGGGTCGTCACCGGCGGCCTGGAGGCGGTCGGCGACCTGGAGGAGGGCGCCGCCGTCGATAGGCTTGACCTCGACCGGGGCGGCCGGGGCCTCGGGGGCGCGCAGGACGCGGATGTTCTTCTTCCGCGTCAGCACCTCCAGCGCGCCGTCCTCGTAACCGGGGGCGACGACGACCTCGGTGAAGATGTCCGCGACCTGCTCGGCCATCTCCTTGCTGACCGGGCGGTTCACGGCGATCACGCCGCCGTAGGCGGAGACGGGGTCGCAGGCGTGCGCCTTGCGGTGCGCCTCGGCGACGTCCCGGCCGACCGCGATCCCGCACGGGTTGGCGTGCTTGATGATCGCCACGCAGGGCTCGTCGTGGTCGTACGCGGCACGGCGGGCGGCGTCCGTGTCCGTGTAGTTGTTGTACGACATCTCCTTGCCGTGCACCTGCTCGGCCTCCGCGAGGCCACCGGCGGCGCTGGTGTAGAGCGCGGCGGGCTGGTGCGGGTTCTCGCCGTAGCGCAGGGTGCGGGCGCGGTCCCAGGTGAGGCCGAGGAAGCCGGGGAAGCCCGAGTCGTCCACGGGGGCGTAGTCGTCGGCGAACCAGGAGGCGACGGCCACGTCGTAGGCGGCGGTGTGCCGGAACGCCTCGGCGGCCAGCTTCTTGCGGGCGGCGAGGTCGAAGCCGCCGTCCCGGACCGCGGAGAGCACGTCGCCGTAACGGGCGGGGTCGGTGACGACGGCCACGGACGGGTGGTTCTTGGCGGCGGCGCGGACCATGGAGGGGCCGCCGATGTCGATCTGCTCCACGCACTCGTCCGGGGTGGCGCCGGAGGCGACCGTCTCGCGGAACGGGTACAGGTTCACCACGACCAGGCCGAACGGCTCCACGCCCAGCTCGGCGAGCTGCTCGCGGTGGCTGTCCAGGCGCAGGTCGGCGAGGATGCCGGCGTGCACCTTGGGGTGGAGCGTCTTGACCCGGCCGTCCAGGCACTCGGGGAAGCCGGTCAGCTCCTCCACCTTGGTGACGGGGACCCCGGCCGCGGAGATGCGGGAGGCGGTGGAGCCGGTGGAGACGAGTTCGACGCCCGCCTCGTGCAGGCCGCGGGCGAGTCCTTCGAGCCCGGTCTTGTCGTAGACGCTGACCAGCGCGCGACGGATGGCCCGCTTGTTGCTCTCGGCGGTCACTGGATAACTACCTTTCGTCCCTCAATGCGATAGCCGTTGCGGGCGAGCCGCCCCACGACATCGACGAGCAGTCTTCGCTCGACTTCCTTGATGCGCTCGTGCAGCGCGCTCTCGTCGTCCTCGTCCCGCACCTCGACCACGCCCTGCGCGATGATCGGCCCGGTGTCGACGCCGTCGTCGACGAAGTGGACGGTGCACCCGGTGACCCGGGCGCCGTACGCCAGCGCGTCCCGCACCCCGTGCGCCCCCGGGAAGCTGGGGAGGAGCGCGGGGTGGGTGTTGACGAACCGGCCGCCGAACCGCGCGAGGAACTCCTTCCCCACGATCCGCATGAACCCGGCCGAGACCACGAGGTCCGGCTCGTGGGCGGCGACGGCCTCGGCGAGGGCCGCGTCCCACTCCTGCCGGGTGCCGTGGTCACGGACCCGGCAGACGAAGGTGGGCACTCCGGCGCGCGCGGCGCGCGCGAGCCCCTCGATGCCGTCGCGGTCCGCGCCGACGGCGACGATCTCGGCCCCGTACGCCTCCGCGCCGGTGGCGGCGATCTCGTCGAGGAGCGCCTGCAGATTGCTGCCGGTTCCGGAGACCAGCACGACGAGGCGCTTGGCCACGGGCTTGGCGGCCACGGTGGGGGCCCTTTCTCGGGGAGGCGGTCTGTGCAGTCGGTTTGTACAGTCGTACGAATGCTTCACGCCCCGGGATACGGGGAAGTCTACGAAGCGGCCGACCGTCGGCAACGATACCGGCACACCGGACGGCCCCCTCGGGACGGGGGCCTGGCCGGAAGATAGCGTCTGCGGGGAGCCGGACCGGGAACGCGACCCGCGGGCCACGCGTTCACGGGGTGTGTTGCCCGGTGGGCGCGGGACCGGGGCGCATCGCTTGACGGCCGCGCGCCCGCGCGTGCCCGACCGGGTTCGTCGCTCACCACCACCGTCCGTGTCACGACAAGGGGAAGACGCTCACTTGATGCCCGACCGCAGCCTGCGACTGCTCACGCTCCCCCAGCAGTCGGCGCAGCCAGGGGAGCGCAGCACCCTCGTGCTGCGGGAACGTCCCTCCTCACCCCCCGACGCGTCCTCCGGCGGGTCCTCCGACCCGGCCTCCGGCTCGTCCGGCGGACCGGGTGGCTCCGGCCAGGACGACAATCCGTTCGCCGCGCCGCCCGAGGGCAGTCCGGACCGCCCCTGGCAGCCCCGCCGCCCCTCGAACGACTCGGGCGACTCCGGCGACTCGGGTGACTCCGGGGGGCCGGGCGGCGGCCGGGGACGGTCTCCGTGGAGCCGGCAGTGGAGCGACCGCCAGCCCGGCCGCTCCTCCGGCGGCTTCGGGGAACGGCCCGGCGCCAACGGCCCCGAGGGCCAGGGCGGCGGCCGGGGCCCCCGCTGGGACCCGAACGACCCGGCCCAGCGCCGCGCCCGGTACGCGCTGCTGTGCGGTATGTGGGCGCTGTTCTTCGCCCTCTTCACCTGGCAGTACGTGGCGCTGCTGCTCGGCGCGCTCGCCCTGTACTGGGGCATCAGCTCGCTGCGGGCCAAGCCGCGCGCGTCCGACCCGGACAAGCCGGCCCGCGCCGAGGAGCCGCCGGGGCGCCCGCAGCGGACCGCCGCGATCAGCGGCCTGGTGACGGCCTCGCTGGCCATCGTCCTGGTCGCCGGGTCCTTCGCCGCCCAGATGGTCTACCGCGACTACTACACGTGCCGCAGCGACGCGCTGACCAGCGTGGCGAAGGACGCGTGCGGCAAGCTCCTGCCGAAGGAACTGCGGGGGGTGCTGGACACGGAGGAGTGACGCCGGGTCGGGGCGTGTCCTCGTCCGGCGTGTGATCGACCTGCTTCGGGGCCGTCGCCCCGCCGCCGGGTCCCTCAGGGGGTCCGGGGCGGGTGCGGCGGCTTCGGCGGTTGTGCGGGGGGTGGGGGTGGGGGTGTGTGCGGGGGGTTCGGGGCGTGCGGGGGCTTCGGCGGGGGTGGTTGCGGGGTGTGGGTCGCGTGCGGGGGCTTCGGCGGGGGCGGTTGCGGGGTGTGGGTCGCGTGCGGGGGCTTCGGCGGGGGCGGGGCGTGCGTGGCGTGCGGGGGCGGGTCCAGGGGGAGCAGGTCGTAGAGGGCATCGGCGCCCGTGCCGTCGTCGTCCTCGTCGTACAGGCCGTAGGGGAACAGGTCGTCGCCGTCGCGGGGGCGCGGTGCCGCGCCGGCAAGGGCGGGTGACGGGGCCTTGGCCGGTGCCTGGGCGGGTGCCTGGGCCGGTGCCTTCGCGGTGCGGCGGGGCCAGGGGCGGAGCGAGCCGAGCGCGGGCAGCGGCGGCAGCGCGGGCATCCGGAGGCGGCGGGGGCGGGTGGGGGTGGGGGTGGAATCGGAGGCTGGGGCTGGGGCGGGGTCGGGGGTGGCGTGGGGGGTGGGGCCTGGGGTGGCGTGGGGGGTGGGGCCCGGGGTGGTGGGCTTGGTGGGGCCCTTCCTGAAGCGTTTCGCGGGGGTCTTCGCGGGTTCCTTGCCGGGGTGTGCGGCCGGGGTCCGGCCCCGGCACCACCAGCCGCGTACGCCGAGGGCGACCGGGGTCGCCACCACCGCGATCCACACCAGCGCCGCCGCCCCGGTCTCCCACCACACCGGGCCGAACCGGGCGAGCGCGTCCGTGCCGAGCGGGCCGCCCGCGAACACCGTCAGCACGGCGACGAACACGGCGCAGAGCAGCGCCGTCAGCCCGGCCGCCCCGGCGGTCCGCTGCCAGCTCCAGGGCTCCGGCAACCCGGCCCCGGCACTGGCGCCGGCACCCGCAGTGGCGCCGGGGCCGGTCGCCTTTCGGTTGCCGTCCGCCGTGGCCGCCCGTGCCGTGCACCAGCCCACGGCCACCCCCGCGACCAGCGGCACCGTCCCGGCCGCCCAGTGCAGCGGCGTCCCCGGCCCGGCCTCCGGCACCGCCGCCAGCAACGGGAACGGCGGCAGCACCGGGGCGGGCGCCGAGGACAGCGGGCCCACGACGTTTCCGGTACCGAGTGTGAAACCGGGGCCGAGGGCGTAGGCCGCCGCCCAGACGGCCGCGTTCGGCACCAGCGTCAGGCAGAGCACCAGTACCGTGAACCGGCCCGTCCAGTTCCCCGTCAGCACGAGGACGTCGTCCCAGGCGGCTCCGGCGTGCCAGACCAGCGACCCGGCCAGCAGCAGCGCCCCGCCCCCGGCCAGCACCGCCACTCCGGCGCACGCGGCGCGCACCACGGTGCCGGGCCGCCCGTCCGGCCCCACGAGCAGATCCCGCACGCCCGCCGGGAACACGCCCAGCACCCGTCCCGCCGGACCTTTGGGACGTCCGTGCGCCGTCCACACCCCGACCCCGGCCGCGCCCATGACGACCAGTGGCAGACAGAAGAGCGCCCACGGCCAGGAGGGCGGCAGGCCCCCGCCGGCCGCGTACAGCACGACCGGCGCGGCGACGCCGAGATAGCCGAGGACGACACCGGTCCACGCGGTCCGCGCGGGCACGGGCGGCGGGGCGGCTTCGGGGCGGGGAGGAGCGGAGGCAGGGCCGGGGGCGCCGGGCGCGCGCGGTTCGCCCGTACCGCCGCCCGTACCGCCGCCCGTGCCGCCGCCCGTACCGCCGTCCGGATCGTGTCCGGCGTCCGTGGCGTCCCGCGCCGCGCGGTACACCAGCCACACCGGCAGCACCAGCAGGAGCAGCGGGGTGACGCCGAGCGGCGCGGGGAGGCCGGAGAGCGTCTCGGTGCGGACCAGTTCGGCGCCGTGCGCGAGGACCCACAGCGACGCGGCGACGTGCAGGGCGCCGCCGGGTCCGCTGTCCGGGTACGGCGAGCTGACCCACAGCACCATGACGAGGGCGGCGAAGAAGGTCAGGCCCAGCCCGGCCGCGAAGACGCCCCCCAGCAGACCGGCGGACAGACCCGGCGGCCGGTCACGCCAGCGGGCGCGCAGCCGGGAGAACGGGGCTCGGCGAGCGGTCGTCAGGATCACCCCGCCATGCTCCCAACGACACGCGCTTTCCCGGCGTAACAGGCGAAGCCCCGCTGTGTCGCTCAATATGTGCTTATGTGCTTTTTCGTACGAAGGGGTGTCCTGTGACCCGGCCCCCCACACCCCCGGTCCCGCCCCCGACGACCCGTCGACGCCTGCGCGAGACCGCCGCGTTGACGCAGGCTCAGCTCGCGGCGCGGGTGGGCGTCACCCGTGACACGGTCCGCGCCTGGGAGAGCGGGCGCACCACCCCGCGCGGCCGACGGGCGGAGGCGTACGTACGACTCCTCCACACCCTCGCCGAGGAGAGGGAGCGGGAGAAGGCCCGGGAGAGGGAGAACGAGAGGGAGGGGGAGAGGGAGAGGGAGAGGGAGAAGGGGCCGGGGGCGGAGCGGGCGGAGGCGGGCCCCGAGGCCGCGTCGGAGGAGGCCCCGGTGCCGGAGCCGGAGCCCGCGTCGGGGTGCGAGGGCGTACCGGTCTCCGTGCCGGTGGTCCTGGCCGTCGGGGCCGTGACGGCGGGCGGGGGGCGGAACGGCCCGTCAGGCGGGGCGGACGGGCGGGCAGACGGTTCGGGGGGCGGGGCGCCGGGGGCCGTCGTCGGGCGGGTCGGGGCGGACCCCGTACCGGGCCTCGTACCGGACCCCGTACCGGGCCTCGTACCGGATGCCGCACCGGACGCCCTGCCCCACCCCGTGCCGGACGGCGACGAGGCGCCCGCCATGACGCCTGCTCAGGCGTTCGACCTGCTGTACGGTTTCGCCGCCCCCGCCCTCGTCCGGCAGACCTACCTGCTCACCGGCCGCCGCGAACTGGCCCGGGAGTCGGTCGAGCGGGCCTTCCAACTCGCCTGGGAGCGCTGGCCCGAGGTCGCCCGCGACCGCGACCCGGCCGGCTGGGTCCGGGCGGCGGCGTACGAGTACGCCCTCTCCCCCTGGAACCGGTGGCGCCGCCGTCACCGGAGCCCGGAGCCCCCTCCCCCGGACACCGCCGACCGCGCCCTGCTGGACACGCTGCTGCGGCTGCCGCCCTCCTACCGCCGCACGCTCCTGCTCCACGACGGCGTCGGCGTCGGCCTGTCCGAGACGGCCGCGGAGACGGAGGCCAGCACTCCGGCCACCGCCCACCGGCTGATGAACGCCCGTGAGGCCGTCGCCGACCGGCTCCCCGGCCTCGCGGAACCCGGCACGCTCCACCGTCGGCTGGCCGAACTGGCCTCCACCGCCCGGCTGCGGGCCGCCGAGCCCCCGGCCGTGCGCCGCGGCAGCGAACGCCGGGCCCGCTTCATGGCACGGGCGGCCATCGCCTTCACCGCCGCCCTCATCGGCACCACCACCCTGGCGCTGCGCACCGCCCCCACGCACTACGAACCGCCCGTCTCCCCCGGCGAGACGGTGCGCGGGGTGCCGCCGAAGGTGGCGCCGGGGCCCCTGTCCGACGACGAACTGGCGCTGCGCCAGAAACTGCGCGACGAGGCCCAGGCCGGTCCGGAACGGCTCGTCCCGCGCCCCGGCTGACGGACCGGGGACGCGCCGGGGTGGCGTGAGGCAGCCGGGTGGCTTCCCTGCCGGGGCCCGGCATGCCGGTGGGCCCGCCCCCACAAGGGAAGCGGGCCCACCGGGCGTGCTGCGTGCGGACTCGGCCGACTCAGCCGACTCAGCCGACTCGGCCGACTCAGCCGCCGAGAACCTCGCGGGCGAGCTTCGCGGTCTCGGTCGGGGTCTTGCCGACCTTGACTCCGGCGGCCTCCAGGGCCTCCTTCTTCGCCTGGGCGGTGCCGGACGAACCGGAGACGATCGCGCCGGCGTGGCCCATCGTCTTGCCCTCGGGCGCGGTGAAGCCCGCGACGTAGCCGACGACCGGCTTGGTCACGTTGGCCTTGATGAAGTCGGCCGCGCGCTCCTCGGCGTCGCCGCCGATCTCACCGATCATCACGATCAGGTCGGTGTCCGGGTCGGCCTCGAACGCGGCGAGCGCGTCGATGTGCGTGGTGCCGATGATCGGGTCACCACCGATGCCGACCGCCGTCGAGAAGCCGATGTCACGCAGCTCGTACATCATCTGGTACGTCAGCGTGCCCGACTTCGAGACCAGGCCGATACGGCCCGGCTTGGTGATGTCACCCGGGATGATGCCCACGTTCGACTGACCCGGGGTGATGATGCCGGGGCAGTTCGGACCGATGATGCGGGTCTTGTTGCCCTTCTTGCCCGCGTACGCCCAGAACGCCGCCGAGTCGTGCACCGCGATGCCCTCGGTGATCACGACCGCGAGGGGAATCTCCGCGTCGATCGCCTCGACGACCGCGTCCTTCGTGAACTTCTCCGGCACGAAGATGACCGAGACGTCGGCGCCCGTCTTCTCGATGGCCTCCTTCACCGTGCCGAAGACCGGTACCTCGGTGCCCTCGAAGTCGACGGTCTGACCCGCCTTGCGGGGGTTCACGCCGCCCACGACGCTGGTGCCGTCCCCGAGCATGAGCTTGGTGTGCTTCATGCCGGTGGCGCCCGTCATGCCCTGGACGATGACCTTGCTGTCCTTGTTGAGCCAGATAGCCATGGTGTGTTGGTGTCCTCGTCCTGAGTTGTTACTTGGCGGCGTGGGCCAGCTCGGCGGCCTTGTCCGCCGCGCCGTCCATCGTGTCGACACGCTGGACCAGCGGGTGGTCGGCGTCGGTGAGGATCTTCCGGCCCAGCTCGGCGTTGTTGCCGTCCAGTCGGACCACCAACGGCTTCTCGACCTTCTCGCCCCGGTCCTCCAGCAGCTTCAGCGCCTGCACGATGCCGTTGGCGACCTCGTCGCAGGCGGTGATGCCACCGAAGACGTTCACGAACACCGAGCGCACGTCCGGGTCACCCAGGATGATCTCCAGACCGTCCGCCATCACCTGCGCGGAAGCACCGCCACCGATGTCCAGGAAGTTCGCCGGCTTCACGTCGCCGTGCTTCTCACCGGCGTAGGCGACGACGTCCAGGGTCGACATGACCAGGCCCGCGCCGTTGCCGATGATGCCGACCTCACCGTCGAGCTTGACGTAGTTGAGGTTCTTCTCCTTGGCAGCGGCCTCCAGCGGGTCGGCCGCCTCCTTGTCGTGCAGCGCCTCGAAGTCCGGGTGACGGAACTCCGCGTTGTCGTCCAGCGACACCTTCCCGTCCAGGGCGATGACGTCCCCGGAGGCGACCTTGGCCAGCGGGTTGACCTCGACGAGGAGGGCGTCCTCCTTGATGAAGGTGTCCCAGAGCCTGACCAGGACGTCGGCGACCTTCTCCGCGACCTCGGCCGGGAACTTCGCGGCCTCGACGATCTCGCGGGCCTTCTCCGGCGTCACGCCGTCGATGGCGTCGATCGGGGTCTTGGCGACGGCCTCCGGGCGGGTGGCGGCCACCTCCTCGATGTCCATGCCGCCCTCGACGGAGGCGATGGAGAGGAAGGTCCGGTTGGCACGGTCGAGGAGGAAGGAGACGTAGTACTCCTCGACGATCTCCGGAGCGGTCTCGGCGATCATCACCTTGTGGACCGTGTGGCCCTTGATGTCCATGCCGAGAATGTCCGTCGCCCGCGCGACGGCCTCGTCCGGAGTGGCGGCCAGCTTGACGCCACCGGCCTTGCCGCGGCCACCGACCTTCACCTGAGCCTTGACGACGGACTTGCCGCCCAGACGCTCGGTGATCTCGCGCGCCGCCTCAGGCGTGTCGATGACTTCACCGGCCAGCACCGGTACATCGTGCTTGGCGAAGAGGTCCCTCGCCTGGTACTCGAACAGGTCCACGCGCTTCCGTCCCTATCAGTGATCTCGCGGTTCGTTGGATGCGTGGGCGTGCCGCGACGGGCAACCGTGACGTCCGCAATGTGTCACTAGGGGAGCGCACACGGTGGCCGAGCGCGCGGCATGTCCATCTCGCAGGCTATCGCCGGTTGCGTGGGGTCTCTAAATCGCGGGTCACACCTGAGCGGTGATACCTGTCACATGATGCCGCGCGCCTTGGCACGCCGTGCCGGGGAGGGGGGTCGGGGTGGGGTCGGGGCGGGGGCGGGGCGGGGGCGGGGCGGGGGCGGGGTGGAGGGTGCCGGGGAGGGTGCGCAGGTGGGGCGGGATGTGGGGCTTCCCTCCGGGGTTACTCTCGGGTAGGCCGGGCGCGGCCGGGGCGTCACCCGGCGCGGGTGTCGGGTATCGGCAGCGGGCGCTTCTCCAGGGCCGCCGCCATCACCTCCGGGAACCGGTCCGGCGTGCACGCGAAGGCCGGTACGCCGAGTGCGGAGAGCGCCGCCGCGTGCTCCCGGTCGTAGGCGGGCGTCCCCTCGTCCGAGAGGGCCAGCAGGGCCACGAAACCGACCCCCGACGCCTTCATCGCCGCCACCCGGCGCAGCATCTCGTCCCGTATCCCTCCCTCGTACAGGTCGCTGACCAGGACGACGACCGTCTCGGCGGGCCGCGTGATCCGCGACTGGCAGTAGGCGAGCGCCCGGTTGATGTCGGTGCCGCCGCCCAGCCGCGTGCCGAAGAGCACGTCGACCGGGTCGTCCAGGTGCTCGGTGAGGTCCACGACCTCCGTGTCGAAGACGACGAGCCGGGTGTCGAGCGCCCGCAGCGAGGCCAGCACCGCCCCGAACACCGACGCGTACACCACGGACGCCGCCATCGACCCGGACTGGTCGACGCAGAGCACGACCTCCTTGCGCACCGACCTGGCCGCCCTCGCGTACCCGACCAGGCGCTCGGGGACGACGGTGCGGTGCTCGGGGAGGTAGTGCCGGAGGTTGGCGGCGATGGTCCGGTTCCAGTCGATGGCGTGGTGGCGGGGCCGGCCGGTGCGGGCGCCGCGGTCGAGCGCGCCGGTGAGGTCGGCGCGGGTACCCGGGGCGAGGCGCCGCTCCAGCTCCTCGACCACCTTGCGGACCACCGCCCGCGCGGTGCGCCGGGTCGTCTCGGGCATCGCCTTGTGCAGCGAGAGGAGGGTGCCGACGAGGTGCACGTCGGCCTCGACGGCCTCCAGCATCTCCGGCTCCAGCAGCAGCGCGGCGAGGTCGAGCCGGTCGATGGCGTCCCGCTGCATCACCTGGACGACGGAGGCGGGGAAATACGTGCGGATGTCGCCGAGCCACCGCGCCACCGACGGCGCCGACGCCCCGAGCCCCGCCCCGCGCTGCCGGCCCGCCCGGGTGCCGTCCCCGTCCTTCGCGTCCCGCCCGTACAGCGCGGTGAGCGCCCCGTCCATCCCGGCGTCCCGCCCCCGGAGCACCTGCCCGGTGCCGTCGCCGTCCCCGCCCCCGCCCCCGAGCACCAGCCGCCAACGCCGCATCCGCTCGGGGTCGGGAGCGGGGGCTTCGGTGGGGGCGGGGGTGGCGTGCGGGGCGGGAGCTTCGGCGAGGGTGGAGGCGGGGGTGGGGGTGGCGTGCGGGGTGGGGGTGGGGTGGGCGTCCAGCTCTGTCGTGCCGGCCGCCGTCGTCCCTTCGGTCATGTGGTCCCCCGTCCGTTCGGTCATGTGGTCGCCTCCAGGCGTACGTCGCCGTCGGCCGGGTGGGCCGGGGCGGGCGCGGCGCCGCCGTCGGTGCCCGCCGTGTCCAGGCCCAGGAGCAGGCGGACCACGGGAAGGACGGCGTCCGCGCGGTGCGGGTCGGGGTCGGGTGCGAAGCCGGGTGCGGGGGCGCCGGGCGCGCTGCCGGTGCCGCGCCGGGGGCCGCGGCCGGCCAGTTCGCCCAGGGTGCGGCGCACGCCCGGCTCGTACGCCGAGAAGGTGCGCCGCAGCAACGGCAGCACGTCCGTGAACGCCTGCGCCGGTACGCCGGTCAGCCAGTCGTCGACCAGTGCGAGCAGCCGCTCGTCGTGGACGAGGAGCAGCCCGCCGTCCGCGCCCCCGCCGACGAAGCCCTCGACCCAGGCCGCCGCGTCCGCCGGGGGCGTCCCGGGGGAGAGCGCGAGGCCCATGAGCCGCGCGGCCTCGTCCGGTGCCAGCTCCCCTCCGTCCAGCAACAACCGCACCACCCGCCCCCGTATCCCCCCGCCCACCACCTCCCGCCCGGCCAGCCCCCGCAGCACCATCGACCACCGGGCCCGCAGGGTGAGGTGACCGTCGCCGGGGGCGGGCGCACCACCTGGCCCAGGGAGCCCACTCGTCACTGGGGTACCACCTGGCGCGAGGACGCCACCCGGCGCGGGGGTCCCGCCCGGCGCGGGGGTCCCGCCCGGCGCGAGGGTCCCGCCCTGCGTGCCCGCGCCACCCGGCGCCGGGGTCCTGTCGTCGGGGGGTGGGTCCGTGAGGAGGGAGATCGCCGCGTGGACCGCGTCGATGTGGTCGCGCATGCGGTCGGCCGCTTCGGCGTTCAGGCCCGCGCAGGCCGGGGGGAGGCCGACGAAGACCCGCTCGGCGAGCCCCGCCGCCACCTCGGTGAGCCCGGCGGTGCCGGTGCCGCGCACGTCGCCGTAGCGCAGGGAACGGACCAGCGCGGGCAGGGCCTGCGCGAGGTGGCCGACGTCCGTGTCGAGCGCCGCGCGGTCGGCGAGCACCCGCATCACCCCCGGCAGCGCGTCGTCCAGACCCGCGAGCAGGCACACCTCGGCGAGCGCGGTGACCTCCGCGAGGGCGGGCGCGGCGACGGCGTCCGCCTCGGCCTTGGCCGTCGCGGCGGCCCGCACGGTGGTGCCCCAGACCCCCGCCTCGGCGACCCGCACCGACAGCTCGGGCTCCCACCGCAGCCGCCAGCCCTCCCGGAAGGTGCCCGTGGCCCCCCGGGCCTCGGCCGGCTCACCCCAGCCGACCCCGAGCAGCCGCAGCCGGTGCAGCAGCCGGCTCCGCCCGGCGTCGGTCTCCTTGCGCAGGTCGAGGTCCAGCTCCCGGTCCCGCGCCTCCGGGGCCAGCCGCAACCGGCGCTGGAGCCGGGCCAGGTCCCGCTGCAACGGCACCGCCGGCGCCCCCTCCGGCACCCGCCCCAGCACGTCGCCGACCACGAGCCGGTCCCGTATGAGGGCCAGCGGTATGTCGGAGCCCTCGCACATCACCGCCCGTACGGCGTCCGTCGTCTCGCCCAGTCCGGGCAGCGGCCTGCCGCGCAGCGCGGCGAGGGCCCCGGCGAGCCGCACGGCCTCGATGACGTGCCCCGGCGAGACCGGCCGGTCCTCCTCGCGCAACAGTCCGGCCACCCGGGTCAGCCAGCGCTCCACGGGCCGGTCGGGCGCGGTGAACAGGTGCCCGTACCAGCCCGGCGAGTCGATGCCCGCCCCGTAACCACTGGCCCGGGAGAGCCGGCGGTGGGTCCACGGCACCCAGGTCACCTCGACCTTGGTCCGGGGCAGCCCCTTCAGCAGGGCCCGGTCGGCGGCGACGGTGACCTTGCGGCGCAGCGCGGGGACGTGCCAGGCGCCGCACACCACGGCGACGTCCTCGCCGAACTCGCGCCGCGCGGCCCGTATCCGGAGCCGCATGTACGCCTCCCGCACCAGGTCCCCGTCCCCCGGCTCCGGCCCCCCGGCCTCACCGCCGCTCCCCTCTGCCTCCGCCGCCTCCGCTGTCCCCTCTTCCTCCGCTGCCTCCGCTGTCCTCTCTATCTCCGTCCCTTCTGTCTCCGTCCCCTCTATCTCCTCTCCGCCCTCTCCGCTCTCTCCGCCCTCCTCGACCTCCTCGCCCTCCTCGCTCGCTGGTTCCTCTCTCCCCCGTCTCCGCTCTCTCCCCGTCGTCCCCTCCCTCTCGCGCAGGGCCGTCATCGCCTCCTCCAGCGCCGTGAAGGGCGCCAGGGCGTCCCCTTCCTCCACGGCGCCCCGGTGTTCGACGGCGTCCTCCCACCAGCGCTCGGGGTCGTCGTACCCGGCGGCCTCCGCGAGCACGGTGAGCGGATCGGTCCGGGTGGGCGGGGAGTCCGGGCCGGTCCGGGCCAGGGTGTGCGCGGCCGGGAGGTCGATGAACCGGGCCGGCACCCCGTGTTCCAGCGCCCAGCGCAGCGCGACCCACTCCGGGGAGAACGCGGCCAGCGGCCAGAACGCCGAGCGCCCCGGCGCGTCCACGGCGTGGGCGAGGAGGGCGACGGGCGGACGCGTCTGCGGATCGGCGGCGAGCGGGGTGACCGCGTCGGCCTCGGGCGGCCCCTCGATCAGCACCGCGTCCGGCCGGGCGGCCTCCAGCGCCGCCCGTACCGCCCGTGCCGACCCCGGCCCGTGATGCCGTACCCCCAGGAGCACGAGCCCCTCCCCCATTCCGTCACCCCCTCCGCGCCGCGCCACGGCCCCGGACTCCCTCCCGGCGCCGGGTCCATGACGAGTCGTCGTCCCCCGCCGTACCGCCGCCGCTCCCACCGCTCCCTGCGTACTCCGCCATCCGTGCCCCCGTCCCCGTCATCCCGTCACCTCACGGCAGGCGCGGTAGAAGTCGTGCCAGTCGTCGCGCTCGCGGACCACCGTCTCCAGGTACTCCTGCCAGACGACGCGGTCGGCGGCCGGATCGCGGACGACCGCGCCGAGCAGGCCCGCGGCGATGTCCCCGGCCCGCAGGACCCCGTCGCCGAAGTGGGCGGCCAGCGCCAGGCCGCCGGTCACCACGGAGATCGCCTCGGCCGTGGACAGCGTGCCGCTCGGCGATTTCAGCCGCGTCCGCCCGTCCGAGGTCACGCCGTCGCGCAGCTCGCGGAAGACGGTGACGACCCGGCGTATCTCGGCGAGCCCGTCGGTCCCGGCCGGCAGGTCGAGCGCGCGGCCGATCTGGTCGACCCGGCGGGCGACGATGGCGACCTCGGCCTCGGCGCTCTCCGGCAGCGGCAGCACCACCGTGTTGAAGCGGCGGCGCAGGGCGCTGGAGAGGTCGTTGACCCCGCGGTCGCGGTCGTTGGCCGTCGCTATCAGAGTGAAGCCGCGGACCGCCTGCACCTCCTCGCCCAGCTCCGGTATGGGCAGCGTCTTCTCCGACAGGACGGTGATCAGGGCGTCCTGCACGTCCGCCGGGATGCGGGTCAGCTCCTCCACCCGCGCGGTCCGCCCCTCGGCCATGGCCCGCATGACCGGGCTCGGCACGAGCGCGTCCCGGCTGGGGCCGTGCGCGAGCAGCCGCGCGTAGTCCCAGCCGTAGCGGATGGCCTCCTCCGGGGTGCCGGCGGTGCCCTGCACGAGCAGCGTCGAGTCACCGCTGACCGCGGCGGCCAGATGCTCGGAGACCCAGGTCTTCGCCGTGCCCGGCACGCCGAGCAGGAGCAGGGCGCGGTCGGTGGCGAGCGTGGCGACGGCGACCTCGACGATGCGGCGCGGGCCCACGTACTTCGGGCTGATCACGGTGCCGTCGGCCAGGGTGCCGCCGAGCAGGTACGTCGCCACCGCCCAGGGCGACAGCTTCCAGCGCGGCGGGCGCGGCCTCTCGTCCCGCGCGGCCAGTGCGGCGAGTTCGCCGGCGAAGGCGTCCTCGGCGTGTGGTCGCAGCACCTCGGCGCCGGGTGCGGCGCCCTCGTGGATCGGGTCGGCGGGCATCGGTTGCACAGACACGGACATGGCCAGTCCCCCTCCAGCTCGGCCGGTTCGGTCGTGTGGCATCTACCGTGCACCACCCCACTGACAATCGCTCTGACCTGCGGAAACTCCCGCTCGGGGCGGATTGTCAGTGGGTGGCTCTACCTTCGGAGACATGACTGTGCCGGGGGTGCGCTGGACAGCCGACCAGGTGCTGGCACTGGCGCCTGACCCCGCGTCACGCGCGGCGGGGAGCAGGCTCGGTGTGGCCGGTCCGTGGTCGGGGACGGGGTGGAGCGAGGAGGGGGTGGTGTGGGGACGGTGCGAGGGGTCGGGCAGCGCGGAGTACCGGACGGCGGTGGAGCCGGCGGAGGCCGACGGACCGGCGTACCTGTGCGAGTGCCCGAGCCCGAGGGTCCCGTGCAAGCACGCTCTCGGCCTGCTGCTCTTGTGGGCCGGCGCGGGGGGCGCGGTGCCGAGGGGGGAGGTGCCGGAATGGGCGGCGCGGTGGCGGGCGGCCCGGCGGGAGCGCGCGCGGGGGAAGCGGACGGGGGGAGCCGCCGGTTCCGCGCCCCGGGGGGCCGATCCGGCGGCGGCCCGGCGGCGGGCGGAGCGCCGGGCCGGGCGGATCGACCAGGGTGCCGCGGAGCTGGAGCGGCGGCTGACCGACCTGCTGCGCGGCGGGCTCGCGGGCGCCCGCCGGGCCGGATACGGGATGTGGGAGGAGACGGCGGCCCGCATGGTCGACGCCCAGGCCCCCGGACTGGCGGCGCGGGTGCGGGAGTTGGGGGCGATACCGGGCTCGGGCCCGGAGTGGCCGGGGAAGCTGCTGGAGGAGTGCGCGCTGCTGCACCTGCTCGGGCGGGGCTGGCTCGGACGCGAGCGGCTGCCTCCGGAACTGGCGGCGGTGGTCCGCACCCGCGTCGGGCTGACCGCGCCGCCAGGCGGACCGCCGCTCAGGGACCGCTGGCTGGTCCTCGCCCGGTACGACACGGCCGACCCCCGGCTGACGACCCGTCGCACCTGGCTGTACGGCACGGCGTCGCACCGCACCGCGCTGCTCCTCTCCTACGGCGCCGCCGGACGCGCCCCGGAGCCGGACCTGCCGGTGGGTCTGGCGCTGGACGCGGAGGTGTCGGCGTACGACGGTGCGGGCGGGCAGCGCGTCGCGCTGGGCGAGCGGTTCGCGCCGCCGGTCCCGGACCCGGCACGCCCGCCGGGAGTGACGGTGACCCGGGCCGCCGCCCGGTACGGCGAGGCCGTGCGCGCCGATCCGTGGCTGGAGTCGGTCGCGGTGACGCTGAAGGCGGTCGTTCCACAGCCGGCCGGTGAAACGTGGCAGGTGGCGGACGCCGCCGAGGACACGGCGCTGCCGCTGACCGCGCGGGCCCGTGACCGGCCGGGGCTGTGGCGGCTGGCGGCGGTGTCGGGCGGGCGGCCGGTCCGGGTCTTCGGCGAGTGCGGGCACCGGGGCTTCACTCCGCTCGCGGTCTGGCCGGACGGACCGGGCCCGGTGGTGCCCCTGTGCTGACGTGCGTCCCACCCGTCCTCCCCTTCTCTTGCGCAGTCGTGCTGTGAAAGCTCTTGCGCAGTCGCGTTGTGAAAGGAGCGTCATGAGCGAGGCCACCGCCGTGGAAGCGGGCGGGCCGGGAAGCTGGGACGACCTCGTCGCCGCGGCCCTGCTCGGCACCGACCGGCGTCCGCCACCGGGTCACACGGCAGATCACACGGCAGGTCACCCGGCGGGTCACGCGGCCGGCCGGGCGGCGGCCCGCGACGCGCCGACGGCGCTGCTGGACGCGGCGGCCGTGGCGACCGTCCGCCGCCGCGCCGGACTGGCCCCGGCCCGTGCGGCCGACCGCCCGAGCCCGGCCCCGGAGGACCCCCGGCCACCGCTGCCGGAGGCCGCCGCCCGCCGGTTGACGACGCTGCTCGCCGACCGGGCCGGCCTGGCCGCCGGCGGGCGCCGGGGCGCCGCGCCCGACCTGATGGAACTGCTGCCCCAGTGGCTGGCCACGGCCAACGCCCGTGGGTACACCGCGCTGTCCGCGGCCCTGCCCGCCCTGCTGGACGCGGCCCGTGCCCGTACCGACCTGCGCACGGCGGTGCTGGCCTTCGCCGGGCCGCGCGCCCTGTGGCTGGCCCGGTGGAACCCGGACTGGCGCTTCGCCCTGCGCACGGCGGGCGGGGCCGGTCCGGCGCTCACCGGCCCCTCGCTCACCGGCCCCGAGGCGGCGGCGCGGCTGTGGCGGGAGGGGCTGTTCGCGGAGCGCGTGGCACTGCTGGGCTCGCTGCGCGCCGCCGACCCGGCCGCAGCCCGGGACCTGCTCGTCTCGACCTGGGCGACGGAGCGGGCCGAGGACCGGCTGATGTTCCTCGACTCGCTGCGGACGGGGCTGGGACCGGCCGACGAGCCCTTCCTCGAAGAGGCGCTGTCCGACCGCAGCCGTACGGTGCGGGCGACTGCGGCGGAGCTGCTGTCGACGCTGCCGGGGTCGGCGCTCGCCGCGCGGATGGGCCGGCGGGCCCTGTCCTGCGTCTCACTGGACCTCGCCCGCGACCCGGCGACGATCACCGTGGAGGCGCCGTACGCGTGCGACGCCGGGATGGAGCGCGACGGCGTCGCGGCCAGGGCTCCCGCCGGTCGCGGCGAACGGTCCTGGTGGCTCGGCCAGGTGGTGGAGGCGGCGCCGCTCGCGCTCTGGTCCGCGCGGCTCGGGGGCCGCACCCCGGCGGAGATCGTCGCCCTGCCGGTGACGGACGGCTGGCGGGACGACCTGCACGCGGCCTGGTGCCGGGCGGCGATACGCCGGCGGGACGCCGAGTGGGCGGCGGCACTGCTGGGGGCGCCGACCGCGCCCGGGGTGGGCGGTCCGGGCGGTCCGGGCGTGGTGTCGCCGGCCGAGCGGTCCCGGCTGCTCGGCACGATGGGAGCGGAGGAGCGGGCCGCCTGGGTCGCCGGGTTCATCGCGGGGCACGGGCTGTCCGAGGCGTTCCAACTGCTCGTCGTCTGCGGGGTGCCGTGGGCCCCGGTGCTGGGGCGGTCGGTGATCGACGCGCTGGACATCGCCCGGGACGCCGGGAGCTATCCGTGGAGTTTCAGCGGCGTGATGGGCCTGGCCGAACGGTGCCTCGACCCCGCGGAGGCGGTCCGGCTCGACGCCCTGCTGGCGCCGCCCGACGAACGGGAGGACGCGTCGCCGGGGGCGGCGGGGTACTGGGCGGAGGCGTTCCGGCGGCTGGTCACGACCCTGCGCCTACGGGCCGCGATGGCCGCGGAACTGGGCGCCACCACCCCGGACCCGCCCCCGACGGCGGCCTGACGCCGGGCGCGGTACGGCGGTACGGAGGGCATGCGGGTACGGGGGGGCGGGTACGGAGGGGGTGCGGGTACGGAGGGGGGTGCGATACGGGGGCGGTACGACGAGGCGCGGGCAGCCATCGGGACCGTACGGCCGGGGCGGGCAGGGTCAGCACATGCGGGGGCCCCTCATCCCCGTGCGCTGGGCTCACCTGGGGTGCCCCGGCGCGTCGGCCGTCGGTCGCCGACGAGGCGGGTGGCTTCGCGCCGGAGCCACCGACAGGGGCCGGCTCAGTTCTGGCAGTCACAGCCTGACGTCGCCTTCGCCTCGCCGGCGGCGGCGTTGCCATCCGCGTTGCCGGTCGTGGTGCCGACCGTGGTCGCGGGCTTGGTGGCGTGGACGATGGCGGAGTGCATGCCGTCGGCGACCGCGTGGGTGGGGGTGATCCGGATGTCGGTGAATCCGGCGGTCTCCAGGCCCTGGCGGTATTCGGCGAAGGAGAGGGCACCGGCGATGCAGCCGACGTAGTCGCCCCGTTCGGCCCGCTGCCCGGTGGTGAGCGTGTCGTCGGCGACGACGTCGGAGACACCGATCCGGCCGCCGGGCCTGAGGACGCGGAAGGTCTCGGCGAAGACCGCGGGCTTGTCGGTGGACAGGTTGATCACGCAGTTGGAGATGACGACGTCGATCGTCGTGGCGGGCAGCGGGATGGCTTCGACGGCGCCCTTGAGGAACTCGACGTTCGTGGCGCCGGCCTTCTCGGCGTTGGCCAGGGCCAGGGCGAGCATCTCCTCGGTCATGTCCAGGCCGTATGCCTTGCCGGTGGGGCCGACGCGGCGGGCGGACAGCAGGACGTCGATGCCGCCGCCGGAGCCGAGGTCCAGGACCCACTCGCCCTCACGCAGGTCGGCGACGACGGCCGGGTTGCCGCAGCCCAGGGAGGCGGCGACGGCCTCGGCGGGCAGCTCGTCGCGGTCGGCGGCGGCGTAGAGGGTGGAGCCGAAGTTCTCGTCGACCTCGATGGCCCGCGGTCCGCAGCAGGCGGTGCCGCCTTGGGTGACCTGGAGGGCGGCTGCGGCATAGCGGCGGCGGACGGTCTCGCGCAGGTCGGTGTTCTGCTCGCTCGTCACGGTGACTCCTCGTGGGGGTCCGGGCACGACCCGGGCCGGGCTGCATTGACCTTCTTCAATGCAACCTTGCGCCTTGGTTCGAGAAACGTCAATATAGAAGCATGTCGAAACAAGAGCTGGTGGTGCTCGGCCGGGACGGTGCCGAGGGGTGCTGCCCGACGCTGCTGAGCGCACCCATGGACGAGGGCCAGGCCGTCGAGCTGGCCAAGGTGTTCAAGGCCCTGGGCGACCCGGCGCGGATCAGGCTGCTGTCGATGATCGCCTCGCGGGCGGGCGGGGAAATCTGCGTCTGCGACCTGACCCCGGCCTTCGACCTGTCGCAGCCGACGATCTCCCATCACCTCAAGCTGCTGAAGCAGGCCGGTCTGATCACCTCCGAGCGCCGGGGAACGTGGGTGTATTACCGGCTGGTGCCGGAAACGACGGACCGGCTCGCCGCGATCCTGACGCGCCCCGACAGCCCGGAGGCCCAGCCCCCTCAGTCCCTTCAGCCCCCTCAGCCCCTCGACGAGCCCACCGGGGCCGCTTCGTGAGCGAGACGGCCACCGCCGCGACCGGCTCGGTGGCCGGACGGCTGTCGCTGGTGGACCGGTTCCTCACCGTGTGGCTCCTCGCGGCGATGGCCGTCGGCCTCGGGCTCGGCCGCCTGGTCCCGGGGCTGGGGGACGCGCTCGCGAAGATCACCGTCACCGGGGTCTCGTTGCCGATCGCGCTGGGGCTGCTGGTGATGATGTATCCGGTCCTGGCGAAGGTCCGCTACGACCGCCTGGACACCGTCACCCGCGACAAGCGCCTGCTGATCCCGTCCCTGGTCATCAACTGGGTGCTCGGCCCGGCCGTCATGTTCGCCCTCGCCTGGATCTTCCTGCCGGACCTGCCGGAGTACCGGACCGGACTGATCATCGTCGGGCTGGCCCGCTGCATCGCCATGGTCATCATCTGGAACGACCTGGCCCGCGGCGACCGCGAGGCCGCCGCGGTCCTCGTCGCCCTGAACTCCGTGTTCCAGGTGGTCGCGTTCTCCGTGCTGGGCTGGTTCTACCTGTCCGTCCTGCCCGGCCTGCTCGGCCTCGGCCAGACCGCCTTGGACATCTCGGTGTGGGAGATCGCCCGCAGCGTGCTGGTCTTCCTCGGCATCCCGCTCGCCGCCGGGTTCCTGACCCGCCGCATCGGCGAGAGGGCCAAGGGACGCTCCTGGTACGAGACGAAGCTGATCCCCCGCATCGGCCCCTTCGCCCTGTACGGGCTGCTGTTCACGATCGTCGTACTGTTCGCCCTCCAGGGCGATGCGATCACCTCCCGGCCGCTGGACGTCGTACGGATCGCGCTGCCGCTGCTGGTGTACTTCGCCGTGATGTGGGCCGGTTCCATGGCCCTGGGCAAGGCCGTCGGCCTGGACTATCCCAGGGCGACGACGCTGGCGTTCACCGCCGCGGGCAACAACTTCGAGCTGGCCATCGCCGTGGCCATCGCGACCTTCGGCGCGACCTCCGGGCAGGCCCTCGCGGGGGTCGTCGGCCCGCTCATCGAGGTGCCCGTGCTGATCGGCCTGGTCTCCGTCGCCCTCGCCGCCCGCCGCTTCTTCCCCGACACCCCTGACACCCCCGGCACCGCTGACATCTCTGACACCCCCGGCACCCCCGGCACCCCTGACCTCGCGGCCCGTCCGGCCGCCGCCCCGGAAGGCCCCGCCCGTGCCTGACCCCGTCCCGAAGCCCTCGGTACTGTTCGTGTGCGTCCACAACGCCGGACGCTCGCAGATGGCCGCCGCCTTCCTCACCCACCTCGGGCGGGGCCGCGTCACCGTCCGTTCGGCCGGCTCCGCCCCGGCCGGCGCCGTGAACCCGGCCGTCGTCGAGGCGATGGCCGAGGCGGGCGTCGACATCTCCGCCGAGATCCCCAAGGTGCTGACCACCGAGGCGGTGCGGACGTCCGATGTGGTGATCACCATGGGCTGCGGCGACGCCTGCCCGGTCTTCCCCGGCAAGAAGTACCTCGACTGGGCACTCGACGACCCGGCCGGACAGGGCATCGAAGCCGTCCGGCCGATCCGCGACGAGATCGAGGCCCGTGTCCGCGGCCTGCTCGCCGCACTCGCGCCCGAGGACGCCTGACCCCAGGACACGGGGCCGCCGACGAGAGTGCGCAGGCGGCCAAGGAGGGAAGCGGCCCGGCGAGATCAGGTCCGCTGGGCCGGTTCCCGGACCGCCGCCCGGACCCAGTCCACGATGGAGGCCGTGGTCGCGCCAGGAGTGAAGATCGCCGCGACGCCCTTCTCCTTCAGCGGGGCGATGTCCGCCTCCGGGATGATCCCGCCGCCGAAGACGAGGATGTCCGCCGCGTCGCGCTCCCGCAGCAGGTCGATCACGGCGGCGAAGAGCGTGTTGTGGGCGCCGGAGAGGATGGAGAGCCCGATCGCGTCGGCGTCCTCCTGGATCGCGGTGTCCACGATCTGCTCGGGAGTCTGGTGGAGCCCGGTGTAGATGACCTCCATACCGGCGTCGCGCAGCGCCCGCGCGATCACCTTGGCCCCGCGGTCGTGACCGTCGAGCCCCGGCTTGGCCACCACCACGCGGATCGGACCGGCTGCCACACCCATCACTGCCTCCATGAAGCGATTACATCCATCCGTACCGACAAGTACCGCACATCCCGCCCGCGCCCGTGCACCGGGAACGCCACCCCTGCACCGGGAACGCCACCCGGGGCCGACACGCCGGCCCCCGACGCGCGAACCTCCGCAGGACCCGGTACCACCCGGTACCACCCGTCCGGGGGAAGTGAACGAACGTTATCCCCAGCATCCCGCAACCGGCGGTTTCGCGGTCCATACAGAGGGGGAAATCACACGGTGGGACAAGGTGACCACGCCCCGCTCACACCGGGCACGACGGGACCCGCCCACGCCCCCCACGGCACCCCACCGGCGGCAGCCCGCCCGGCCACCTCACACACCTCACCGACCACTGGTGTCACGGCTCTCCACACGGGCACACGGTGGACTGAGGCGTCCCTGCGCACGCCGACAGGAGGTCGTCCATGAAGGTCACGACGGCGGCACTGCCCCTCCTGCCGCTCTACCGGCGTCTTCCTGAGCCCTTTCCGGCTCTGCTCACCGACCTCACGGCACTGCCGGGACGGCTGACGGGCATCTCCCTGACCCTCCTGAAGGCCACCGCACTGGAGGTCGCGGTACTCGCCGGGCACGTCCTCCTCTATCCCTCGGGCATCGTCCAGGAGCGCCGGCTCGCCCCGCCCGTCCCGACGGCGAACCCGCCGGACGCCCTCCTGACCCCGCCCGCGCCCCGGCTGCCGGTGTCACAGGGACCGCCGGTCGTCCTGCTGCACGGCTTCTTCGACAACCGCTCCGTCTTCCTGCTGCTGCGCCGCGCCCTGGCCCAGCAGGGCCGGCACCGGGTCGAGTCGGTGAACTTCTCGCCGCTGACCAGCGACGTCCGGGTCGCCGCCGCGCTGCTCGACCGGCACATCGAGGAGATCTGCCGGCGGACCGGCAGCGAGCGGGTCGACATCGTCGGCCACAGCCTCGGCGGACTGATCGCCCGCTACTACGCGCAGCGCCTCGGCGGCGACCGGCGCGTACGGGTCCTCGTCACCCTCGGCACCCCGCACGCGGGGACCCGGGTCGTCCCGCTGGCCGACGCCCACCCGATCGTGCGGCAGATGCGCCCCGGCTCGGACCTCCTGGAGGAGCTGGCCCAGCCGGCGCCGGGCTGCCGTACCCGGTTCGTCAGCTTCTGGAGCGACCTGGACCACGTGATCGACCCGATGGAGGCGGCCTGCGTCGACCACCCGGACCTGACGGCGGAGAACGTACGGGTCAGCGGCATCGGCCACCTCGCCCTGCCGGTCCACCCGGCGGTCGCCACCCGGATACGCCAGGTCCTCGACACGGCCGGACCGCTCACGGGCCCGGCGGCCGGCGGCACGGCGGGCGGCCTGACCGTCGCCTGACCCTCGCCTGAGCCGAGCGCGCGCCGAGGACCGGGAACCGAGGACCGCACCGGACGCCGCGCCGAAGACCACCCCGAGCGCCACACCGGAAACCACCCCGGAAACCACCCCGGAGACCACCCGGAGACCACCGCGAAGTCCGCGCCGAGACCTCCCCGGAGCCGAACACCACCCGGCGAAAGTCGAACACGCCTCGAACACAATGCCAAAGTCGCGCCCGCCGTCCCCCAAAACACGGCCGATTGCCCGTTTCCTTCGGACGCGAAACCTGCAGAAGATTGTCCCGCCGCCATACCGCCGGGTACAGTCGCCGCACTGCTCTGGCAGCCCTGTTGTCGAGGCGAAAGAGAAGTTGGTGAACGACCGTCACCCGTCGGGGACCATGACCACCCCGGCCCCGGCTTCCGACGCCGATCCGGCGCAGTACGCGTCCTACGGCACCGGGGAAGCCCAGTACGGCGACCTCACCATGTACGGCGATTACGACGCCACCGGTTACGCGACCGGGGCCCCCACCACGGGGACGTACGCCGCGGACCCCCTCTTCGGCAGCATGCCCGGCGCCGATACCGGCGGTTACGACACGTCGGGGAGTTACGACGCCACCCAGTGGACGTCCGGAGGCGGGCAGTCCTACGACCCGTACGCCGCCCAGCAACAGGCGGTCTACGACAGCGGTTCCTACGACGCGACCGCCTGGAACACCGGTTACCAGCAGCCCGCGCAGCAGGAGAACGCCGACGCGAGCGGCCAGTGGGACACGGGCGCCTGGCAGCAGCCCGAGCAGTCGGGCGAGCCGGCCGACCGGACGCAGCAGTGGGACTGGAACGCCCAGACCTTCGACACGGGCACCTTCGACGCCGGCACCCTCGACGCCGGCACCCTCGACACGGGCACCTTCGAGACGCTCCAGCCGACGACGCAGACCTTCGACGGACAGCACCTCGACACCCAGTCCTTCGAGGCGCGGTCCGCCTTCGACACCGGAGCCTTCGATTCCGGCGCGTTCGGCACCGGAGCCTTCGACAACGGGGCCTACGACTCCGGCGCCTACGACGCCACGCAGTGGAACACGGCCGGCCCGGCGGAACCCGCCGACGCCCCCGCGCCCACCGCCACCTCCCCGGACCCCGCGCCCCCCGCCGAGGACGGCGACCACCCGCACGACGGAGACCTCGCCGCCACCGGCGAACTGCCCGTCGTGGACGTCCTCCTGGAGGACCAGGAGGACATCACCCCGAGCGTCCCCGCCGCCCGCCCCGGCGCCCCGCGCTCCCGCCGCCGCCAGCCCGCCCGGCGTTCGGCGCTGCTGACCATCGCCGTGCCCTCGGCGTGCGTGATGAGCGTGGCCGGGATCGCCGCGGCCTCCGTCGGCGGCCTGTCCGGCGAGGACAAGGACACCTCGGCGCAGGCGGCCGACACCAAAGCGGCCCCGGTGGCCCCGTCCACCGCCAACAACAAGCTCAACACCCAGCTCGCCAACGTCGCGGCGGGCGCCACGGACTTCGCCGACCGGGCCAGCCGCACCCAGGAGCGCATCGACCTCAAGGCCGAGCAGGCCGCCGAGAAGAAGCGGGCGGCGGAGGAGGCGGCGCGCAAGGAACGGCTGCGCCCCAAGTTCGCGCTCCCCGTCGCGCAGCACGGCCTCAGCGCCTTCTACGGCCAGGCCGGCATCAACTGGATGTCCCAGCACACCGGCATCGACTTCCCCGTCACCTACGGCACGACGGTGATGGCGGCGACCGACGGCACGGTCCGCACCCAGTACAACAGCGCGTACGGGAACATGGCGATCGTCACCGCGAAGGACGGTACGGAGACGTGGTACTGCCACCTCTCCAGCTATCAGGTCCCCTCGGGCACCGTCGTCAAGGCCGGTGAGCCGATCGCCTTCTCGGGCAGCTCCGGCAACTCGACCGGCCCCCACCTGCACTTCGAGGTGCGGCCCGGCGGCGGCTCGGCGATCGACCCGCTGACCTGGCTGCGCAGCCACGGACTCAACCCGTCCTGATCCGGCCCCCGTTCACCGCGCGGTGTGCCCGCGCCCCCAGGGGGCGGCCCCGCCGTGGACCGGCCCACCGGTCCGGGCCCCGCTCCACCGCGGGACCCGGCCCTCTCGTCCGCCCCCGCTCAGGCGGCGCGCGGACTCACAGCTTCTCCACCGGCGCGTACCGCAGCAGCAGCCGCTTCGGCTTGGTGTCGCCGAAGTCGACCGTCGCCTCCGCGTTCGCCCCCGTGCCCTTGACCCCGACCACCGTGCCCAGCCCGAACTGGTCGTGCGTGACGCGGTCGCCGACCGTCAGCGAGACCGTCGGCTTCTCGGCCGTGCGCCGGGTGGCGAACCCGGACGCGCCCGACGCCGAGGAACGGGAACGCGAGGACGACAGCGAGGCCGCCACCGCCGAGACCGGCCCGGCGGCCTGCCCGGCGCCACCGGTCCGCTTCCACTCCAGGTGCGGGGCCGGGATCTCCTCCAGGAACCGCGAGGGCGGGTTGTACGAGGGCTGGCCCCAGGCGCTGCGCAGCGTCGACCGGGTGAGGTACAGCCGCTCGCGGGCGCGGGTGATGCCCACGTAGGCGAGGCGGCGCTCCTCCTCCAGTTCCTTGGTCTGGCCGAGGGCGCGCATGTGCGGGAAGACGCCGTCCTCCATGCCGGTGAGGAAGACGACCGGGAACTCCAGGCCCTTGGCCGTGTGCAGGGTCATGAGGGTGACGACGCCGTCGCCCTCCTCGTCGTCCGGGATCTGGTCGGAGTCGGCGACCAAGGCGACCTGTTCGAGGAAGTCGGCCAGTGAGCCGCCGTCCTCGCTCTCCGCCCGCTCCTGCTCGAACTCCAGGGCGACGGCGGCGAGTTCCTGGAGGTTCTCGATGCGGGTCTCGTCCTGCGGGTCGCTGGATGCCTGCAACTCGGCGAGGTACCCGGTGCGTTCGAGTATGGCCTCCAGCACCGTCGCCGGTCCGGCACCGGACTCGACGATGGTGCGCAGGTCCTCCATGAGGGTGTTGAACCGCTTGACGGCGTTGGCCGACCGGGCGGCCATGCCGTACGCCTCGTCGACCCGGCGCAGCGCCTGCGGGAAGCTGATCCGCTCCCGCTGGGCGAGCGCGTCGATCATGGCCTCGGCGCGGTCGCCGATACCGCGCTTGGGGACGTTGAGGATGCGGCGCAGCGGCACCGAGTCCTCGGGGTTGGCGAGCACGCGCAGGTAGGCCAGGACGTCCCGGACCTCCTTGCGCTCGTAGAAGCGGACGCCGCCGACGACCTTGTAGGGCAGGCCGACGCGGATGAAGACCTCTTCGAAGACGCGGGACTGGGCGTTGGTGCGGTAGAAGACGGCGACGTCGCCGGCCTTCGCCTCGCCCGCGTCGGTGAGCCGGTCGATCTCGTCGGCGACGAACTGGGCCTCGTCGTGCTCGGTGTCGGCGACGTACCCGGTGATCTGCGAGCCGGCGCCCTGGTTGGTCCACAGGTTCTTGGGGCGGCGGGACTCGTTGCGCTCGATGACCGCGTTGGCGGCGCTGAGGATGGTCTGCGTGGAGCGGTAGTTCTGCTCCAGCAGGATGGTCTTCGCGTCCGGGTAGTCCTCCTCGAACTGGAGGATGTTGCGGATGTTGGCGCCGCGGAAGGCGTAGATCGACTGGTCGGCGTCGCCCACCACGCACAGCTCGGCCGGCGGGACCTCGGCCTCCGGCGGCACCTCGACCGGGTGCTCCGAGGCGCTGCCGACCAGCTCGCGGACGAGGGCGTACTGGGCGTGGTTGGTGTCCTGGTACTCGTCGACGAGGACGTGCCGGAAGCGGCGGCGGTAGTGCTCGGCGACGTCCGGGAAGGCGCGCAGCAGGTGCACGGTCGTCATGATCAGGTCGTCGAAGTCGAGGGCGTTCGCCTCGCGCAGCCGCGACTGGTACAGCGCGTACGCCTGCGCGAGCGTCTTCTCGAAACCGTCGGCCGCCTGCGCGGCGAAGTCCTCCTCGTCGATCAGCTCGTTCTTGAGGTTGCTGACCTTGGCGCTGAAGGACTTGGGCGGGAAGCGCTTGGGGTCCAGGTCGAGGTCGCGGCAGACCAGGGCCATCAGCCGCTTGGAGTCGGCCGCGTCGTAGATCGAGAAGGACGAGGTGAAGCCGAGCCGCTTGGACTCCCGGCGCAGGATGCGTACGCAGGCGCTGTGGAAGGTCATCACCCACATCGCGTGGGCGCGCGGGCCGACGAGCTGCTCGACGCGCTCCTTCATCTCGCCCGCGGCCTTGTTGGTGAAGGTGATGGCGAGGATCTGGCCGGGGTGGACGCCGCGCGCGGAGAGCAGGTGGGCGACGCGGTGGGTGAGCACCCGGGTCTTGCCGGAGCCGGCGCCGGCCACGATGAGCAGGGGGGAGCCGGAGTGGACGACGGCGGCGCGCTGGTTCTCGTTGAGCCCGTCGAGGAGCGCGGCGGGGTCGAGGACCGGGCGGGGCGCCCCGTCCCGGTAGTGCGTGTCACGGTCCGGCGGCGCGTCGAACTGCCCGCCGAACAGATCGTGCGGCACCGGCTCCGGCGCGTGCTCGTCCTCGGGCGGCGGCGGGGGCTCCTCCTCGTGACCGCGGGGGGTCTGGAGGCTCGCCAGGAAGTGTTCGTCAAAGAGGCTGCTCATCGCTCTACGAGTCTAGGGCGCCCCACCGACAAGCGGTCCCCGCCCCGGGAATCGGCCGGGACCCGGCCGCGCGCACACCCCGCGACCAGGCAGAACACGAAGAGTGACGGACGCGGGAAGGTCACGAAAACGTATCGGGCATATCACCCGGCAACCTTCACAGGGACCACACGCGTTGGCTACGGTGCGGGCAGGCCGTACGACCCCCTCCGGCGAACGTCGCCGGTCCGCGCGGCCTCCGCCGAGTCCGGCGTGCCCGCGCGGCGCCCGGAGCCGGAGACCCGGCCGAGACCGGACGACCGGCCGCCCGCCCCCGGGCACCGGGCCGTGGACGGCCCTCCCGCACGGACCGCGGCCCCTCCCCCGGAGCCCGGACGGCCCCGGGAGCGGCCCCCCGCGTCCCGGGCAGGCGGACACGGGAAGGAGTCGTCCCCCTTGGCGTCGCACCGCAAGTCGCGTGCCCCCGGCCCGCGCACCGCGGGTCTGCGGACCCCGGCCATCGCCACCGCCGCCCTCACCTCGGTCGCCCTGCTCTCCCAGACGGCCGACGCCTCCCCGTCACCGGACGGCAAACCGAGCCTCGAAGAGGTCGAGCGGAAGGTCGGCGACCTCTACCGCCAGGCCGGTTCGGCGACGGAGAAGTACAACGCGGCCCAGGAGAAGACGACCAAGCAGCGCAAGAAGGTCGACGCCCTCCTGGACGACGTGGCACAGAGCACCCAGAAGCTCAACGACGCGCGCGAGGAGCTGGGCGCCTACGCCTCCGCCCAGTACCGCACCGGCGCCGCCGCCCCCGACGTCGCCACCTTCCTGCTGGCGGACTCCCCGGAGCAGTACCTCGACCGCGCCCAGTTGATGGACCGGCTCACCAGCCGCCAGCAGGGCGCGGTCGACGACTTCGTCACCCGGCAGGCGGAGACGATGGACAAGCGCCGGGAGGCCGCGGAGCACCTCCAGACGCTCACCGACTCCCAGCGGGACCTGAAGACGGCCAAGGCCACCGTGCAGAAGAAGCTGGCCACCGCCCGCGAACTGCTCTCCACGCTCACCGCCGAGGAGAAGGCCCGGCTCGCCGAGATCGAGAGGCGGAAGCAGGAGGAGGCCGCCCGCGAGGCCGCCGAGCTGGCCCGGCGGCAGGCCGCCGAACCGGCCCCCACGCCCACCCCGGCACCCGCCCCGACGGCCTCCCCGACGGCCCCGCCCGCGCCGGACACCGGCAGCACCGGTCAGACCCCGGCCCCGGACTCCTCGTACGACGCCAAGGCCGCCAAGGCCCTCGCCTTCGCCCGCACCCAGATCGGCAAGCCCTACGTCTGGGGCGCCACCGGCCCCGGCTCCTACGACTGCTCCGGGCTGACACAGGCCGCCTGGAGGGCCGCCGGCGTCTCGCTCCCGCGCACCACCTACGACCAGGTCGGCGCCGGCACCACGGTCCCCCTCTCCCAGGCCCGCCCCGGCGACCTCGTCTTCTTCTACGACGACCTCGGCCACGTCGGCCTCTACATCGGCAACGGCATGATGATCCACGCCCCGAAGCCGGGCACGTACGTCCGCGAGGAGTCGGTCTTCTACGACGGTGAGTCGTCGATCCACAGCGTGGTGCGCCCGGCCTGAGCGGTGTAGCGCCGCGTGAGATCCGCCGGGTTCCCGGCGTTCTGTCGCCGCCCTGTCGTCTGCGCCGGATCGCCGGGAATCGCTTCCGTCCTTTCGCGCCGAGGCTGTCGGAGTCTGCGGTCGCACTCCGCCACAGGTACCACGTCGTCGAGGGCTTGACCTTGACGCTGGGTCAACCCTCCATCCTTCCGGCAGGAGCTTCTCGCAGTCGGTCGAAAGGCTCCCCGGAGGAGGCAGATGACCATGGTGACCCAATCGATCGCCGGCCCGGCGATCCGCGTGCGGGGTCTGAAGAAGTCGTACGGGAAGCTCGACGTGCTGTGCGGCGTGGACTTCGACGTGGAGCGGGGCACCATCTTCGCCCTGCTCGGCTCCAACGGGGCCGGCAAGACCACGACCGTGAGGATTCTCGCCACGCTCCTGAAGGCCGACGCGGGAACGGCAGGCGTCCATGGCTTCGACGTCGCCGCGCATCCGGCGAACGTGCGGGCGTCCATCAGCCTCACCGGCCAGTTCGCGGCCGTCGACGAGATCCTCAGCGGTCGGGAGAACCTCGTGCTCGTCGCCAGGCTGCGCCACCTCGAGAATCCGGGCGCGATCGCGGACGACCTGCTGAGGAGTTTCTCCCTGACCGACGCCGGCGCGCGGAAGGTGTCCACGTATTCGGGCGGGATGCGCCGACGGCTGGACATCGCGATGAGCCTCATCGGCAATCCACCGGTGATCTTCCTGGACGAGCCGACGACCGGCCTCGACCCCGAGGGGCGCATCGAGGTGTGGCACGCGGTCAAAAAGCTCGCCGGCCACGGAACGACGGTGCTGCTCACCACGCAGTACCTGAACGAGGCCGAGCAGTTGGCCGACCGGATCGCGATACTCCACCAGGGCCGGATCATCGTGAACGGCACCCTCGCCGAGCTCAAGCGGCTCTTCCCGCCCGCCACGGTCGAGTACGTCGAGAAGCAGCCGACCCTGGAGGAGATCTTCCTCGCGATCACCGGCAGCGACAACAAGACCGACGCCACCGGCACGAACGCCTAGGGGACAAGGATGACCGCGTACTTTTTCGCTGACACCGCCGTTCTCACGGGGCGGACCCTGCGCCATGTCACCCGCAGCGTGGACACCATCATCACGACCGTCATCACGCCGGTCGCCATGATGCTGATGTTCGTCTACGTGTTCGGGGGCGCGATCGACACCGGGTCGGTTTCCTACGTGACCTACATGCTGCCCGGCATCCTGCTCATCACCGTCGCGTCGGGCATCTCCTACACCGCGTACCGGCTGTTCACCGACATGCAGAGCGGGATCTTCGAGCGGTTCCATTCCATGCCGATCGCACGGTCGGGTGTGCTCTGGGCGCATGTCGTCACGTCTCTGGTCGCCAACCTGCTCTCGCTCGTGATCGTCGTGGGCGTCGCTCTGCTCATGGGCTTCCGCTCCGGGGCGGGAGTGCCGGCCTGGCTCGCGGTCGCCGGCATCCTGTTCCTGTTCACCCTCGCGCTGACCTGGATCGCCGTGATCCCGGGGCTCTCCGCGGCGTCGGTCGAGGGCGCGGGCGCGTTCGCCTACCCGCTCATCTTCCTGCCGTTCATCAGCTCGGCGTTCGTGCCCACGGAGACCATGCCCGCGCCGGTGCGCTGGTTCGCCGAGCATCAGCCGGTGACGTCCGTCGTCGACACGATCCGCGCTCTGTTCACAGAGCAGCCCCTCGGCGACGGCATCTGGATCGCCCTCGCCTGGTGCGTCGGCATCCTCGTCGTGGCGTACGTCTTCGCGATGGCCTCCTATCGCCGGAAGACCGGCTGAGGCAGTCTGAGAGCCATGCTCACCATCAGCCGGCTTGCGGCGTACGCCGGGGTGACGGTGCGGGCGGTACGCCACTACCACCGGATCGGCCTGATGCCGGAGCCGGAGCGCGACCGGTCCGGGTACCGGGCCTACGACGCCGGCGCGGTCGTGCGACTGATCCGGGTCCACGTCCTGGCGGATGCCGGTGTGCCCCTGGCCCGGGTGCAGGAACTCCTCGACGCCGGCCCGGAGGAGTTCGCCGACAGCGTCCGGGAGATCGACAAGGACCTGCGCGCCGAGATCCGGCGCCTCCAGGGCACCCGCGAACGGCTCGGCCGGCTCGCCGCCGGAGAGCACCTGGCGCTCCCGCAGAGCGTCGTGGGCTACCTCGACCGGCTGCGCGGACTCGGCGTCGAGGAGCGGTACATCGAGATGGAGCGGGATGCCTGGATCATGATTGCCGCCCGGACGCCGCATCTGATCGACGACGTGATCGCCAAGAAGCACGAGGAACTGGACGACCCCGACATGGTGAGGCTCTACGGCCTTCTCAGCGGGGCACTCGACTGGTCGGCCGACGATCCGCGGGTGGTCGAGGTCGCCGACATCGTGGAGCGTCTGATGACGCGCGCCGTGGAGGCCGGCGAGACGGGTGCCGACGGCTTCGACGACCAGTTCGTCGACCTGCTGGACTCGACCATGGTCGAGTCCTCACCGGGCGCCGAGCGGCTGGTGGCGATCCTGGAGGAGCGGGGCTGGAGGGGGTGGACCCGCGTCGAGCGAGTGCCTGCCGACAGGCTCGCCACCGAGCCGCCGCCCTCGTGAAGGCAGGTCAGGGGCCTGGCAAGACGTCACCCCCGGCGGTCTGACCACCGCCCGGGGACCGGACACGGCGGTGAGTGCCGAGAACCCACAGGCACGTACGTCCGCGAGGAGTCGGTCTTCTACGACGGCGAGTCATCGATCCACAGCGTGGTGCGCCCGGCCTGAGGCGGGGGGCTCTCTAGGCTCGGCGCATGGCATCGCGCACCTCTGCTCTGCGCGCCTGGTGGGCGCGGAGGCCGCCGGCGGCCGGAGCCGCCGTGATGGCGACCGGCATCGTCTCGGTCGCCCTGCACCTCATCGGCCACGAGAGCCTGTCCCTCGTCGCGCTGGCCCTGGCGTGCGCGGCCTGGGTCGCGCTCGCCGCCGGTTTCGTCGTCCTGCTGGTGCGCGACCGGGCGAAGTGGGCGGCGCAGGCGGGGACGCCGGGCGCGCTCACCGCCGTGGCCGCGACGACCGTGGTCGGCACCCGGTTCGCGCTGCTCGGCGCCACGCCCGTGGCGGCGGTGCTGCTGGCGCTGGCCGCGCTGCTGTGGCCGGTGCTGCTGGTGCTGGTCGTACGGCGCTGGGGGCGGCGGATGCCGGGGGCGGTCTTCCTGGGCTGCGTGGCCACCGAGGGGCTCGCCGTGCTCGGTGCCACGCTCTCCGCGACCACGTCGACGGCGTGGCCGGCCCACGCGGCGCTGGTGCCGTTCTGGCTGGGGCTGGCGCTCTACGCGGTCGCGCTCTTCCGCTTCGATCCGCGCGAGGTGGCCCGGGGCGCCGGGGACCAGTGGGTGGCGGGCGGCGCGCTCGCCATCTCGGCGCTGGCCGGGGCCAAGCTGCTCATGGCGGCCCAGGCCGGACCGTATCTGTGGAACGACGACGCGGACACGCTGCTGCGTCACGTCACCGTCGTCGTACTCACCCTCGACCTCGCCTGGTACGCGGTGCTCCTGGTCTCCGAGGTGGTGTGGCCCCGGCTCCGCTACGACGTGCGCCGCTGGTCGACGGTGTTCCCGCTCGGCATAACGGCGGCGGCGACGCTGTCGGTGGCCACCGCCGTCTCCGTGCCCTGGCTGACGCATCCGGGCCGGGCACTGGTGTGGGTGGCGGTGGCCGGCTGGCTGGCGGTCGCCGTGGGGGCGGTCGCCGCGGCCCGGACCGACCTGCGGTCCCTCTCCGCCGGGGCGGGGCTCAGGTCCACAGCACCGCGATGAAGATGTTCGCCACGGTCAGCAGGCCGACCAGGCCGAAGAGCGGCTTGTCCACCTTCTCGTCGTCGCGCTTCACGTAGACCAGGCCGAGGATCACGATCAGCACGGCGAGCTTGACGCCGATCTTGACGTTGTCGACGAGGCGGTCGTCGGCCTGGTTGAGGCCGACCAGGACCGCTCCGGTGACCAGCATCGTCAGGGCGCCGTGCAGCATGGCCGGGGTGAAACGGGCGGTGCCCTGGCCTATGGCCTTCATCTGGGTCAGGAAGCCGCCCAGGAGCGCCGCGATGCCGATGATGTGCAGACCGACGAAAATGTGGATGAGTACGTCCATGGGGCGGAGCCTAGCCACGGGGCCGTGACCCCCCGACACCGGCCTTCCTCCGGTGTCCCGCCCCGCTCGGCCCGCGGTCCGCGCCGGTGCCCTGACCCGCTCGGCCCTCGGTCCCTCCTCGGTCCCTCCTCGGTCCGTTCTCGGTCCGTTCTCGGTCCGTTCTCAGTCCGTTCTCGCTCTTCCCGCGCGTCCCATAGCACTCCGCGGCCCTCGTGCGTCCCCGGAACCGGCGGATTGATCATCACCCTGCGGGAAGACGACGAGCCCGGACCGGTGAAACGGTCACATGCGGTCGCCCGGCGCTGGGGTACCGACAGTTCCGCGCAAAGGGGGACCGGATCGGGACGGTGCCGCCTAGCGTCCTCCCCTGGGTGCGACCCGGTGCGACCGGCAGACGGGACCACCCGGACGCACACATGGACGTTGTGGAAGGACGTGGATCTCTGGTGGCAGCGCATCGCAGGCGGCCACGACAGCGCGCGGCGGGCGGCGGCACGGCCCGCGCCGCCGTCACCCTCACCCTCGCGGGGGCGGCCGGCGCGACCTGCCTGAGCGGGACCGGGCACGCCGCCCCGGAGCCGACACCCGCCCAGGTGAAGGCCAAGGTCGACCGGCTCTACCGCGAGGCGGAGGAGGCCACCGAGAAGTACAACGGCGCGAAGGAGAAGGCGGACGCCGCCCGCGAGCGGCTGGACGAGCTGCGCGACGAGGTGGCCCGCACCGAGGACCGGCTGAACTCCGCGCGGGAATCGCTCGGTTCGGTCGCCGCCGCCCAGTACCGCAGCGGCGGACTCGACCCGGCGCTCCAACTCGCCCTCTCCTCCGACCCCGACCGCTACCTCGACGGCGCCGCCCTCATGGAACGGGCGGGCACCCGGCAGCAGGCCACCCTCGGGGAGGTCCGCAAGGAGCTGCGGCAGGTCGAGCGGCTGCGCGGCGCCGCGCGCGTCGAGCTGTCCACGCTGACCACGCGCCAGTCCGAGCTGAAACGCCACCGCACCACCGTCACCGGCAAGCTGGAGGAGGCCCGCCGCCTCCTGTCCCGGCTGACCGCCGAGGAACGCGCCCGGCACGCCGCCGGCCCCGGCACCGGCCACGCCACCCGCGCCGCCGCCGACGGCCGGGAGGCCCTGGCCCCGGCCGCGCCGGCGCCCGGCTCACGCGGCGCGGCGGCCGTCGCGTACGCCTACCAGAAGCTCGGCAGCCCCTACGTGTGGGGCGCGACCGGACCGAACTCCTTCGACTGCTCGGGGCTCATCCAGGCCGCCTACCGCTCCGCCGGGATCTCCCTGCCCCGCACCACGTACGCCCAGATCGGCGCCGGCCGGCGGGTCTCCCGCGCCCAGCTCCTCCCCGGCGACCTGGTCTTCTTCTACTCCGGCATCAGCCACGTCGGCATCTACGTCGGCGACGGCCGCATGATCCACGCCCCGAACCCCTCGTCCCCGGTACGCCTCGACCCCGTCGACGCGATGCCCTTCGCCGGGGCGACCCGGGTGGCGTGAGCCCCGGGCCCGTCAGACCAGCCGGCGTGCGGTCGCCCAGCGGGTCAGTTCGTGGCGGTTGGAGAGCTGGAGCTTGCGCAGCACCGCCGAGACGTGCGACTCGACCGTCTTGACCGAGATGTAGAGCTGCTTGGCGATCTCCTTGTACGCGTACCCCCGGGCGATCAGCCGCAGCACCTCGCGCTCGCGCTGGGTGAGCCGGTCGAGATCCTCGTCGACCGGCGGGGCGTCGGTGGAGGCGAAGGCGTCGAGGACGAACCCGGCCAGGCGCGGGGAGAAGACGGCGTCCCCCTCCTGGACCCGGAAGACCGAGTCGACGAGGTCCGCGCCGGTGATCGTCTTGGTGACGTAGCCACGGGCGCCGCCCCGGATCACGCCGATCACGTCCTCCGCCGCGTCCGAGACGGAGAGCGCGAGGAAGCGGACGGGCCGCTCCGCGTCACCCATCAGCGGCGCGCAGCGGCGCAGCACCTCGACCCCGCCGCCGCCGGGCAGGTGGACGTCGAGGAGCACCACCTCGGGCCGGGTGGCGGTGATGACGGAGACCGCCTGGTCGACGTCGGCCGCCTCCCCGACGACCTCCACCCCGGTCTGCTCGGTCTGGCCGATCTCGGCCTGCACCCCGGTGCGGAACATCCGGTGGTCGTCGACGAGGACGACACGCACATGGCGTCCGCCCGCGCCGCCCGCCGCGTTCGTCTCGGTCGGCTCGCTCATGACGTCGTCTCCGCCCTCTCCATCTCCAGCTCGACCTCCGTGCCGCCGCCCGGCACCGCGCGCAGCCGCGCCGTACCGCCGTTGCGCTCCATGCGGCCGATGATCGATTCTCTGACACCCATGCGGTCGGCGGGTATCGCGTCGAGGTCGAAGCCGGGCCCGCGGTCCCGTACGGACACGAAGACCGTGCGCTTCTCCACCTCGGCGTACACCTGCACCGCGCCGCCCTCGCCACCGTACTTGGCGGCGTTCACCATCGCTTCGCGTGCCGCCTGCATCTGCGCCGCGATCCCCTCGTCGAGCGGGCAGTCCCCGACGACCACGACCTCCAGGGGGACGCCGTGCTTGTCCTCGACCTCGGCCGCGTTCTTCTTCACGGCCTCGGCGAGGGTGGCGGGCTCCTCGTCCTCGTCCTTTCCGTTGCCCTCGGGTTTGTAGAGCCAGTTGCGCAGGTCGCGTTCCTGGGCGCGGGCCAGGCGGCGCACCTCGCCCGCGTTCTCCGCGTTGCGCTGGATCAGGGTCAGGGTGTGCAGGACGGAGTCGTGCACATGGGCGGCGACCTCGGCGCGCTCCTGGGCGCGGATGCGCATCAGCCGCTCCTCGGAGAGGTCCTGCGTCATGCGCACCAGGTAGGGACCGGCGAGCAGGGTGACGCCGACGAGGACGGCCAGCGCGGCCTGGAGGACGGAGCCGAGGTGGGCGGCGGACCCCTGGAGGACGAAGATGCCGGAGGTGCCGGCCGTCACCAGCAGGACCCCGGCCACCGTACGCAGCAGGGTGACGGTGCGCCGGTCCCGGCCGACCTCGGCCCAGCGGGCCCGGCGGGCGTTGTCCGCCTGGCGCCAGACGAGGGCGACGCCCGCGCCGACGAGCACGGTCGGCCACAGGTACGCCTTGGCGCCGCCGCCCCCGAGGTTGACGTTGCCCACGAAGACCATGGCGACGACGACCATGAGGAGCAGGGCGACGATCTGCCCCTTGTCGGGCTTGCGGGCGACGATCCGGCGCCGCCCGTCCGGCGAGGTCTCCGCGGTGACCAGGGAGGGCGGCTTCTGCGTCTCGACCCCGCCGACACCGAGCGGCACGAAGAACCAGAAGGCCGCGTAGAGCAGGGCGCCGAGGCCGTCGGCCATGAAGAGCCCGACGAAGACGAGCCGCACCCAGACCACGGGCAGCCCGAGGTGCCCGGCGAGCCCCCGCGCCACCCCGCCGAGCCAGCGTCCGTCACTGCTGCGGTAGAGCTTGCGCGGCGGCCGCGGTTCGGTGAGAGGCGCTGCGGCGGCTTCCGGCATGACACCGATGGTCACACGGCCGTGGGAGCGCGGGCATCAGGGGCGGTCCCGGAGACTTCCCTGATCTTCGGGGGGTCCCCGGCTCGAACAACCCCCGGGCACCGGCTCAGGGCCGAAATCAGGGTCCGGCCAGGGTCGCCCCCGCTGCCGCCGCGCCGCCGCGCCCGTCACCATGGACCCATGTCAGATCACGAGCACGCCGCGACGGGACCGGGGCCGGGGCCCGGTGCCGGTCCGCGCCCGGCGCCGGGCGCCGGTCCGGGGACCGCGGGCGCGACGGACCCGGCGGGCCCCGCCGGGGCGGGCGTGCCCGAGCCGCCGCACCGGTTCCGGCGCGACCGCCGGTACAAGACCCTCGCCGGGGTGTGCTCCGGGCTCGGCCGGCAGTGCGACATGGACCCGGTGATCTTCCGGATCACGCTCGCGGTGCTCGCCGCCGCGGGCGGCATCGGCCTCATCTTCTACGGGTTCGCCTGGCTCTTCGTCCCCTACGAGGACGACGAGGAGAACGAGGTGCGCAAGCTGCTGACCGGCCGGGTCGACGGCCAGTCGCTGGCGGCCGTGATGTTCGCCCTGGTCGGCTGCGGGGTCTTCCTGACCATGCTGAACAACGGCGGCGTGCTCACCTTCGCCGTCGTCCTCTCCCTCCTCCTCGCGGGCGCCGGGTACTGGTCGCAGCAGCGCGGCGCCCCCAGCCCCGACCCGCTCACCGCGCAGGCGGTCGCCGACGCCCCGCCGGAGGCGCAGGCGCCGCCGGTCGGCGTCACGCACCCGTCCTGGTGGCGCGACCCCCTCGTCAAGGACGGCGGCCACGTCGGCGGGACCGGGTACCTGTGGGGGCCGCGCAGTGACGCGGAGCGGCGGGACATCGACGCGGCCGTCGCCATCGGGTACGCCGCGGTGCGCGGCGCCCACGTCCGGAATCCTTACGCGCCCCCGCGGCAGGCCCCCCGGCCCCGGGGACCGCGCGGGATAGGCGGCTGGACCTTCCTGTTCGCCCTGGTCGCCGCCGGGCTGGGCACCGGCCTGACCTGGGACCACCAGCCGCTCGGCACCAGCCTCCAGACCGGACTGGCCTGCGCGCTGGCCGTCTTCGGCCTGGGCATCGCGGTCAGTGCCTTCCTCGGGCGCACGGGCGCGGGCTCCGTCTTCCTCGCGGTGGTCACGGCGGGCCTGCTGGCCGGTTCGGCGGCGCTGCCCAAGGACGTCGGCACCCGGTGGACCGAGTCGACCTGGACACCGGCCGCGGTCTCCGACGTCCGCGCGCGGTACCACGTGGGCACGGGCAGCGGCACCCTCGACCTGTCCGGGCTGAAAGTCGCCGAGGGGCAGACGGTGAGCACCCGGGCGGGCGCCGGGCTGGGCCGGATACGGGTGATCGTGCCGCCGGACGTGACCGTGCGGCTCACCGTCGACGTGGGCGTCGGCGACATCCAATTGCCCGGCGACGACCCGAAGGACGTGGACGTGACGCCGGACCGGCACCAGGAGACCACCCTGAAACCGACCCCGGGCGGCAAGGCCGCCGGCACCCTCGACCTCGACCTGCGGGTCGGCATCGGACAGGCGGAGGTGAGCCGTGCTGCGTCATGAGTTCCAGCCGGGACGGCTGGTCGCCGGGGCCTGTCTGCTCACCGCGGGCGTCCTCTTCGCCGGGGACGCGGCCGGGGTGTGGCGCGTCCCGCGCCTCGCGCTGGTCCCGCTCGTCGTGGGCGGCCTGTTCCTGGCGGGCGCAGTCGGCATGGTGGCCGGGTCGGTGCGCAGGCGCCGCCGCGCCGCCCGCCGGGACGCTCCGCCGACCCGCATCCGCACCTGACGGTGCCGCCGGGGGCCGACGACTACGGAAGGGAGCCGCTCCGGCGGCGCCGGGCACGCAGGGCCGCGTCCAGGAAGAGCAGCGGTGCGCCCGCGAGTACGAGGGGGAGCCAGGCCATGAGGTAGACGAGGTCGTTGCCGTAGTAGTAGGGGTCGGAGGCCCAGCTCACGGTCAGCCAGAGGCTGAGCGAGATCAGGGCGCCGCCGAGCGCCGCCAGGCGGGCCAGCAGGCCGAGGAGGGTGCCGATGCCGACGGCCACCTCGCCGAGGGCGATGGCGTAGCCGAAGCCGGGCGGGTTGCGCAGGGCCAGGTCGACCAGGGCGGGCAGGGCGGAGGAGTCGCGTACGGCCCGCATCATGTCGCCGACGGAGCCCGCGCCCGCGTCCTTCGGGAAGGCGCTGTCGGTGAGCTTGTCGAGGCCCGCGTAGAGGAAGGTGACGCCGAGGAAGATCCGTAGCGGGAGGAGGGCGTACCGGGAGGCGAGAGCCCGTGGTCCCGCCCCGCCGGGGGGCGAGAGGTCCGTGTCCGTGCCCCTGCCTGTGCCCCTGTCCGTACGCGTGCCGTGAGCCATCACTGCCGCCGCCTCCCGCCGCGCGTGCCGAGACCTCAGGAGACCATACGAACGGCGGGAGGGGGAGTGCTCAAGCACACCGCGCCGGATTTTCCCGGAACGGCGGGGCCGGGCCGACGGAGGGGCGGCGGGGGCCTGCCGGGCCGAGGTGTCGGTGGGACCACGCGGCGGCGGGGCGGCAAGGCCGCGGAGTGGTCCGGCGCCGGGTCAGTCCGTTACGTCGATGGCGTATCTGTTCGTCTCCACGCCCGCGCTGGTGACGACCTGGACCTCCACGCGGCCCGGTTCCACGTCCGCGGGGACCGGTACGGTCAGCCGGTCGTCCGCCGGGTTGCTGAAGCCGCCGGTGACCGGCACCAGCGGGACGTGGACGTGGACCGTGCCGATGCGGACCACCATGCGGGCCAGCCGGTCGGCGCGCTGGGCGCCCGGCGGTACGAAGCCCGCGCCCCGGATCTCGATGTCGTCGCCGGTGCGGATCGGCGCGTCCAGATCGCCCGCCTCCCGGGCCCGGACCACGGAGAGGATGACCGGACGGCCGCCCTCCGCGTACTTGCCGGCCAGGTAGGTCGCCGCCGACACCAGCACCACCACGGCCAGCCCCCAGGGCAGGTCGGGCAGTTGCTCGGGGCGCCGGGCCAGCCGGACCGCCGCGAAGACCAGGGCGACCGCGCTGATCACGACGTACTGGATGTCGGCGAAGGTGCCGCGGCCCGCGTCGTCGGTGAGCAGGTCGGCGGCGCGCGGCCGGTCGGCCCGCACCTTCTGGAGCCGCTGCCCGAGGACGCGCGTGCCCACCACCCGGCGCACCAGGACGGCGATCCCGCAGACCACGGCGAGCACCGTCACCGCCCCGGCGCCGCGGGTCAGTTCGAGCCCGGCGATCAGCGCGTCGCGCTCGGCGTGCCCGGAGGCGGCGATCAGTTGCCCGGCGAGGACCAGCACGGCGTACGCGACGAACAGCACCCAGGCCGCAGCGACCGCGCGGGAGGTGGAGAGCCGGTTGTCCTCGCCGAGGACCGGGGCCAGCGCCCCGCCCCGCGCCCGGTGGAACCAGGAGGCGGCCGTCAGCGCCAGGGCCACCACCGCGGCGGCGGCGAGCCCTGCGGTGCGGGCCGCCGTCCAGCCGGCGCCGATCGCGGTGAGCGCCTGCACCAGCAGCGTCAGCACCACCCCGGCCCACACGGCGAAGGCCGTGCGGCGCCACAGGCCGCCGAGCCACGCCTCGCCCTCGGCCCGGCCGCGTTCGGCGACGAGTTCGGCGGCCTGGGCGAGTTCCTCGGAGATCCACTGCCGGGACGCCGGGGCCGAGTGGGCCACCGCGGCGGGCAGCCCCTGTCCGGCCGCGAACTCGTCCCGCCGCAGCAGGAACGCGGCGACCGCCCGGCGGTGCCCTTCTCGGGCGCCGTGCGGACAGTCACCGCAGGTGCAGCCACCCCCGTGGGCCGCCTCGTACCCGCTGCCGGGGCTGCCCCCGCCCCTCGCCTCCTGTACCGCCACGCCCGACGCCCGCCTTTCCGCACTCCCGCGCCGCACTCCCGCGCCCAACCCGGCGACAACACCGCGACAACACCCGCAAATCCCTTGTGATGACAGCGAATTGTGCCGTACACCACCGGTCCCGCGCCCGTCGCCCCCGGCGCACGCCGTCCCGAACGGGTGATGTGGCCATCGCCGTGTTGACACGGGGGCGCGTGGTCCGGAAAAAACCCGGCCGCCGGATTCAGCCGAACAGGTCCGGTTCACCCCGGCTGACCTGCTCCCACAACGGCTGGTAATTGATCCACGCGACCAGGTCGCCGCCGAGCTGCTCCCGGGTGGCGACCGCCTGCCGGTGGTCGATCGGCACCGGCCGCCCCGCCGCCTTCGCCGCGAGCTGCACCTGGCAGGAGCGTTCCATGGAGAGGAACCACCAGGCCGCCGCGTCCACCGAGCCGCCCACCGTGAGCAGCCCGTGGTTGCGCAGCACGAGCGCCTTGCCGGAGCCGAGCGCCTCGGCGATCCGCCGCCCCTCCGCGGCGTCGACGGCGACCCCGAAGTAGCTGTCGTACAGGGCGTGGTCCTCGTAGAAGGCGCAGCTCTCCTGCGTGATGGGGTCCAGCAGGTCGGCGAGGGCGGCCAGCGCGCGCCCGTGCACGGAGTGGCAGTGGGCCACCGCGACGACGTCCGGCCGGGCGGCGTGCACCTGGGAGTGGACGGTGAAGGCGGCCTGGTTCACGTGGTGGGCGCCCTCCACCACCTGGCCGTCGGCGTTGGCCAGCACCAGGTCGCTCACCTTGATGTGCGCGAAGGGCATGCCGAAGGGGTTGACCCAGAAGCAGTCGCTGAACTCCGGGTCGCGGGCGGTGATGTGGCCGGAGACCCCATCCTCGAACCCGTGGCGGCCGAAGAGCCGCAACGCCCCGGCGAGCCGTTCCTTGCGGTGCCGGCGTTCGTCCTCGACCGCATCGTGCATGGGCGGCATGGCGAACCGCAGCCGGTCGGTGGGCACCGGCGCCGGGGCGGCCGGGGGCGCCTCGCGCGTGCCGCGCGCTGGTTCTGTGGCACGGGATTGCTCCATGGGCGGAAGTTACCGTCCGTGAGGCCGAGAGGACAGTTCTCTCCGGTAAAGACGGGCGACTTCCGGCAGACCCGATCGATACCGGACAGAGGATGTCGAGTTTCGGGCGCAGACTCGGAACCATGACACCGAGCACCGCGCCCTGGGCCCGCTTCACCGCCGACGAACCCGAACTGGCCGCCACCGTCGAGGCACGGTTCGCCGCCCATCCCCACCACACGCTGGCGACCCTGCGCCGGGACGGTTCGCCGCGCACGTCGGGGCTGGAGGTGCGCTTCCTCGGCGGGGAGCTGTGGCTCGGGATGATGCCCGGCTCGCTCAAGGCGCTCGACCTGCGCCGCGACCCGCGCTTCGCGCTCCAGGCCAACCCCGGGGAGGGCACCGGCATGGGCGGCGGGGACGTCCGGATCGCGGGGCGGGCGGTCGAGGTGGAGGGCACCGGGCCCGAGGAGGAGGCGCAGCGGGCCGCGTACGTCGAAGAGGTGGAACCGCCGCAGCCGTTCCACCTCTTCCGGGCCGATCTGTCGGAGGTCGTCCGGACCGCCGTCGAGGGCGACCTCCTGGTCGTCCGCGTCTGGCGGCCGGGCGAACCCCTGCGCACCCTCAGGCGCGCGTAGGGCGGGCTCCTGGGCGCGCGGTCCACGGGACGGCGTGCCCGGGGCCCGCTACTCCCACTCGATGGTCCCCGGCGGCTTCGACGTGATGTCGAGGACGACCCGGTTGACCTCCGCGACCTCGTTGGTGATCCGGGTGGAGATCCGGGAGAGCACGTCGTACGGCAGCCGGGACCAGTCGGCCGTCATGGCGTCCTCGCTGGAGACCGGGCGCAGCACGATCGGGTGACCGTAGGTACGGCCGTCGCCCTGGACGCCGACCGAGCGGACGTCGGCGAGCAGCACCACGGGGCACTGCCAGATCTCGCGGTCGAGACCGGCCGCGGTCAGCTCCTCGCGGGCGATGGCGTCGGCCTCGCGCAGCAGGTCCAGCCGGTCCTTGGTCACCTCGCCGACGATGCGGATGCCGAGGCCGGGGCCGGGGAACGGCTGGCGCTGGACGATCTCGTCCGGCAGGCCAAGCTCCTGGCCGACCATCCGGACCTCGTCCTTGAAGAGCTGGCGCAGCGGCTCGACGAGCTGGAACTCCAGGTCCTCGGGGAGGCCGCCCACATTGTGGTGGGACTTGATGTTGGCGGTGCCGGTGCCGCCGCCGGACTCGACGACGTCCGGGTAGAGGGTGCCCTGGACCAGGAACTCCACGGCGGGGCCCTCGTCGGCGATGATCTCGGCCTGGGCCTGCTCGAAGACCCGGATGAACTCGCGGCCGATGATCTTCCGCTTCTCCTCGGGGTCCGAGACCCCCTGGAGCGCCTTCAGGAACCGCTCGCTCGCGTCGACGACCTTGAGCTGGACGCCGGTCGCGGCGACGAAGTCCTTCTCGACCTGCTCGGTCTCGCCCTTGCGCATCAGGCCGTGGTCGACGTAGACGCAGGTGAGCTGGTGGCCGATGGCCCGCTGGACGAGGGCGGCGGCGACGGCGGAGTCCACGCCGCCGGAGAGGCCGCAGATGGCGCGCTTGTCGCCGACCCGCTCGCGGATCGCGGCGACCTGCTCCTCGATCACGCTGCCGGTGGTCCAGGACGGGGTGAGTCCGGCGCCGCGGTACAGGAAGTGCTCCAGCACCTGCTGGCCGTGGGTGGAGTGCATCACCTCGGGGTGGTACTGGACGCCGTAGAGCCGCTTCTCGTCGTTCTCGAAGGCGGCGACCGGGACGACCTCGGTGGAGCCGGTGACGGTGAAGCCCTCGGGGGCGGCGGAGCAGGCGTCGCCGTGGGACATCCACACGGACTGCTCGGCCGGGGTGCCCTCGAAGAGGGTGGAGGACGGCCGGGAGACGGTCATGCGGGTGCCGCCGTACTCGCGGGCGCCGGAGTTGTCGACGGTGCCGCCGAGGGCCTGCGCCATGAGCTGGAAGCCGTAGCACATGCCGAACACCGGTACGCCTGCCTCGAACAGGGCGCGGTCGACGGTGGGGGCGCCCGGCTCGTACACCGAGGAGGGGCCGCCGGAGAGGATGATGGCCGCGGGCTTGCGGGCGAGCATCTCCGCGACCGGCGTGCTGCTCGGCACGATCTCGCTGTAGACCCGCGCCTCGCGGACGCGACGGGCGATGAGCTGGGCGTACTGCGCGCCGAAGTCGACGACCAGGACGGTGTCGGGGGCGGCGGCAGCGGAAGTCGCTGATGACACGGGGTGCCTTCCGGCGTTCGGGCGGGGGTCTGGTGCCCCCGAGTCTACCGAGGCTCCGGGGCGGCCCCGCCCCGGCGGCCCGCCCACCCGCTCCCCTGCGCTTCCCGCGCCGGCGCGCGCCACCCCGGTCCGGCCCGCGCCACCCCGGTCCGGCCCGCGCCGCCCCAGTCCGGCGCCCGCGCCACCCCGCGCCGCCTCCCGCCGTCCCAGCACCGCCCCCGGACCGCCCCCGCGCCTCCCCCGCACCGTGTCTCACGATGCGAACCGGCTTGGACACGGTGCGTCCGCCCGGCATACTGGGGCCCATGCTCACGCACCCGACGTTCCTCTTTACCTATGGCAACCGGCCCACCGGCTGCCATGGTCGTGCTGCTTGAGCCACTGACAAGCGACTTCCCAGGCGCCCCGGGCCACACGGTCCGGGGCGTCTGCCGTGTCCGGGCCGGGTGGGACCCGGGGCCACCGCACCGGCCCCCGAAGGAGCCCCCGCCATGACCGCCACCGCCACCACCCCCGCCGCGGCCCCCACCGCCCCCGCCACCACCACCGCCCAGGCGCCCGCCGCCCGGCCGGGGACACCGGGCACCGATCGCACCGGCGCCCACGGTCCCGAGGCCGCCGACGTGATCGCCGGTGCCCGGGACCGCATCGACGCGCTCGACGACCGGATCATCGGCCTGATCCAGGAGCGGATGGCCGTCTCCGCGGTCGTCCAGGACGCCCGGATCACCTCCGGCGGCCGGCGCGTGAACCTCTCCCGCGAGATGGAGATCCTCGGCCGCTACCGGGACGCCCTGGGCCGTCCGGGCACGGCGCTGGCGATGACCATGCTGGAGCTGTGCCGGGGTCGCATCTGAGTTCGGGCCCGCTCTCACCCGTACGGCGCGTGACCGGTACGCCGATCGCCTCGTTGGTCCCGATGTCCGTGCCAGCCAGGGGCGGGCCCGAGAGAACCACGCGTGGCTCACCGGGGCGATGAGACGTACGGATCGTGCCGTACGTCGTGGGACCTCGCCCCGGGAAGTGACCGGACGGCAGGGGACAGCAGCCCGGTCACCCAAGTAACGGCCGGTCCCGGGGACGCCCGGGACCGGCCGGACGGACTTCGACACACACCGGGCCGTACGGCCGCGGTGGCCCCGCCCCCGGCACGATGCGGCGCGCGGGCCGCCGTCCTCCCGCGTACCGCGCGGCCCGGACCCGTACCACCCCCCACCCCGAGCGGTGCGACCCCCCGGCGCCGCTCCCGGGCCCGCCGCCGCGACGGCGCCGGCGCCCGTACGGAAGGGCCTCGCGGCGCACGCCCCGCGGGGCCCTTCCCCGTGCCCGCCGGGCGCCGCCGCCCGCCCGCGCCCGCCGTCGCCGCACCCGCGGACATGTGACGCAGGACACATAAATTCCGTGTGAGGTCGGGGACAACCATTCGCACCCGTCGGTGATCAAACATGCGACTGGACCGAACGGATCGAACAGTTCCCGACGGTTCAACGGAACGAACTCGATCGGATCGAACCACGGGCCGTACCCGCGCCCCACCGCGGAGGCTTCCCCTTGACTCACGCGTGCCGTCCCGCGGCACGCCGGACTACCTGAGGTCTTCATGAAGCTTCGTCGTGCCATGGCAACCGCGGCTGCCGCGGCGGTCATCGCCCCTGCGGCGCTGCTCGCCGCCCCCGCCGCGTACGCCACCGGCGACACGACGCCCGCCCCGGCCGCCACCTCCGACACCTCCGACAGCACCGACCGTTCGGAGCAGGAGCAGACCGAGAACACGGAGACGGAGACCCCGACTCCGGGCGCCACCACGGACACCACCGAGTCCACGCCCGAGGACACCACGGGCCCCACCCCCGGGGAGAAGGAGGACGAAGAGGGCACCGACGAGGAGACTCCCGCCCCGGGCGCCTCCGAGACGACCCCCTCCACCCCGGCACCGAGCACCTCCGCGCCCGAGGAGGAGGAGCCCGAGGAGCCCGGGACGGGCATCTGCGAGGACAGCAAGGTCGACATGGGCATCAGCGGCCTGCCCGGCAAGATCGTGGCCGGCAGCGGCTGGCACAAGTTCTCGCTGAACGTGGCCAACAACTCGGACTCCACCCTGGAGGAACTGGTCTACCTGGCGGGCGCCTCCAGCGACGCCGACGGCGAGGACCTCTTCCGCAGCAAGCAGGTCCGCCTCCAGGCATGGAACCCGGACGACAACGTCTGGGAGGACCTGAGCGAGGACGGCTACGCCGTCGGCTTCGTCGGCCAGACCCCGACCCTGGAGCCCGGCTACGAGGTGAGCATCCCGATGCGCGTCGACGTGCGTCCGGGCGCTCCGGTCGGCGCCGGCTTCACCCTCGGCGCGACCATCTACGGCGACGCCGAGGGCGACTGCCTCGGCTTCGGCGACATCTCCTACAAGTTCCGCATCGTCGCCCCGGGCACCGACACCTCCGGCTCCAAGCCGCAGCTCGGTGGCAAGGCCCCGATCTCGCAGAAGAAGCCGGCGGCCACCACCCCCGTGGTGACCGGCACCCTCGCCGAGACCGGCTCCAGCTCCGCACTGCCCACGATCGCGCTGGCCGGCGGCCTCGCGGTCGCCGTCGGCGGCGGCGCGATGTTCGTGGTCCGGCGCCGCAAGGCGGGCGTCGCGGCGTAACGCCCGACGGCCGGACGGCATGCCGGGCCCACGGCCCGGCGTGCCCGTCGGCGGACCCGGCACGACCCGGAGGACCTGCGCTCGGAGGGGGGCGCAGGTCCTCCCCCGTTTCCGGCCCCGCCCGCGCCGGACCCACCCACGCGGACATCCCCGCGCAGGCACCCCCGGTGTCAGCCCTCCGCCGCCGGCTTGCGCGCCGGGACCTCCGGTATCCCGAGGAACGGCAGCCGCAGCGCGCCGAAGGCCCCCTCCGGGACCGCCGGGGCCACCGGCTCCACCGGGTCGAGCCGCGCGTACGCCGCGCCCTGCGCGGGCCGCGGGTCCTCCTCGCCCTTGTTCGGCCAGTACGACATCGCCCGCTCGGCCTGCGCCGTGATGGTCAGGGACGGGTTGACGCCCAGGTTGGCGGAGACGGCGGCACCGTCGACGACCGAGATGCCCGGGTGCCCGTAGAGCCGGTGGTACGGGTCGATGACGCCCGTCTCCCGGGAGGCGCCGATGGCGCAGCCGCCGAGGAAGTGCGCGGTGAGCGGGGTGCCCATCAGCTCGCCCACGTTGGACCCGGCGAAGCCGTTGATCTCCGCGGCGAGCGCCGAGGCGCCCTCCGTCGCCGCCCTGATCTGCCGCGGGTTGGGAGCGCCGTGCCCCTGACGGGCGGTGAGCAGGCCCTTGCCGACGCCCGCCGGTTTCAGACAGGTCGTCAGGGAGTTGTCCAGCGACTGCATGACGAGGCCGATGATGGTCCGCTCCGACCAGCGGCGGTACGTCAGCGAGCGGAGCAGCAGCAGCGGATGGCGGGCCGCGTGGCCCAGGAAGCCCCGGAGGCGGGCCCCGCCGGAGGCGCCCTCGCCCGCGTAGGGCACCTGGAGGATCGAGAGCCCGCCCATCGCGTTGGACCCCTTGCCGTACCGCACCGGTTCGATGTGCGTGTCGGCGTCCGGGTGGACGGAGGAGGTGATGGCGACGCCTCGGGTGAAGTCGGCGCGCGGCCGGCCGGTGGCCTCGCGGTAGCGCCGGTCGTCGGTCTGGGCGCCCACCAGCGCCTCGGAGTTGGTGCGGGTCAGCTCGCCCAGCTTGTCGGAGACGTACGGCAGCCGGCCGGACGCCTTCATGCGGTGCAGCAGGGTCTGGGTGCCGTAGGTGCCGGCGGCGAGAACGACCCGGCGGGCGGTGAAGGTGCGCCCGGCGCCCCTGCGCCGCCGGTGGGTGGGGAGCGTGGCGACCGCGTAGCCGCCCCGGGAGTCGTCCGTGACGGAGACGACGGTGGTCATGGGGTGCACCACGGCGCCCGCCTTCTCGGCGAGGTGGAGGTAGTTCTCGTTGAGAGTGTTCTTCGCGCCGTGCCGGCACCCCGTCATGCACTCGCCGCACTCCCGGCACGCCCGCCGGTCCGGGCCCGCGCCGCCGAAGTAGGGGTCCGCCACCCGCTCGCCGGGTTTCGCGCGCGCGGTGCCGTCGGCGTCCCGGCCGTCGCCGAAGAAGACGCCGACCGGCGCCAGGTGGAAGGTGTCGCCGGCGCCCATCCGTTCGGCGGCGGCCTTGAGGTGCTCGTCGGAGGGGGTCAGGGTCGGGTTGAGGCGGACGCCGAGCATGCGCCGGGCCTGGTCGTAGTACGGGGCGAGTTCGGCCTGCCAGTCGGTGATGTCCCGCCACTGGGGGTCCTCGAAGAACGGTTTCGGCGGCACGTACAGGGTGTTGGCGTAGTTGAGGGAGCCGCCGCCGACGCCGGCGCCCGCGAGCACCATCACGTTGCCGAGCAGGTGGATGCGCTGGATGCCGTAGAGGCCGAGGGCGGGGGCCCACAGGTAGTTCCGGAGGTCCCAGGAGGTGCGGGGCAGCGACTCGCGGGTGAAGCGGCGGCCCGCCTCCAGGACGCCGACCCGGTACCCCTTCTCGGTGAGCCGGAGCGCGGAGACGGAGCCGCCGAACCCCGACCCCACGACCAGGACGTCGTAGTCGTACCCGTCCCCGGCGGGCCCGCCGGGCTCCTTCGCGGACCGGTTCCGGACAGTCTTCTCCTGCGACACGTGCTCTCCTCGTCGAGAACGGGTGCGGTGGATGGGGGCGCCGGGGGCCCTGGCAGGACGGCCCCCGGCGGGAGCGGGCGGCCTCGCGCGGGCCGCGGGTGGCCTCTCACGGACCGTGCGGGTGGCCTCTCACGGACCGCGGGTGGCTTCTAACGGAAGCGGAACGCCTTCATCAGGCGCAGGCCGCGGGTCATGAACTCCGCGTACGCCCGGTCGTCCATGCCGAGCGAGGGCGCCATCGGCAGGAGCCGCTGCTCGGCGACGGTCTGCGCCTCGGTGTATTTGAGGATGCCCTCCAAGCCGTGCCGGCGGCCCAGCCCGGAGTCCTTCATGCCGCCCATCGGCGACTGCACGCTGCCGTAGGCGGGCGCGTACCCCTCGTTGATGTTGACGGTGCCGGTGCGCAGCCGGGCGGCGACGGACCGGCCGCGCCGGGCGTCGCGGGTCCACACCGAGGAGTTCAGGCCGTACGGCGTCGCCTCGGCCCGCGCGATCGCCTCGTCCTCGCTGGTGAACCGGTGCACGGCGACGACCGGGCCGAAGGTCTCCTCGTCGCACACGGCCATGTCGTCCGTGACGCCCTCCAGGATGGTCGGCTCGTAGAAGTACGGACCGGCGTCCGGGCGGGCGACCCCGCCGGCGAGCAGCTTCGCGCCCCGTTCGACGGCGTCGGCGACGTGCCGCTCGACGGTCTCCAGTTGCCGGGGGCCCACCAGCGAGCCCATCTCGGCGCCGTAGGCCAGGGCGGTGCCGAGGCGCAGGGCGCGGGTGCGGGCGGCGAAGCGCTCCAGGAAGGCGTCGGCGACCGACGCGTGGACGTAGATCCGCTCGATGGAGATGCAGAGCTGTCCGGCGGAGGAGAAGCAGGCGCGGACGGCGCCGGCCGCCGCCTTCTCCACGTCGGCGTCCTCCAGCACCAGCATGGCGTTCTTGCCGCCCAGTTCGAGGGAGACGCCGACCAGGCGGCCGGCGGCGCCGCGGGCGACCTCGCGGCCGGTGCGGGTGGAGCCGGTGAAGGAGACGTAGTCGGCGTGGCGGACGACCTCCGGTCCGACGACCGGGCCGTCGCCGATGACGACCTGGAAGACCTCGGCGGGCAGACCGGCCTCGACCAGCAGGTCCCGCGCCCACAGGGCGGTGAGGGCGGTCTCGGTGTCCGGCTTCATCACGACCGCGTTGCCCGCGACGAAGGCGGGGAGCGCGTCGCCGACGGAGAGTTCCAGGGGGTAGTTCCAGGGCGCGATCTGGCCGACGACGCCGCGCGGGTGGCGCAGTTCGGTGACCTTCGTCAGCGCGGGCAGGGCACCGGCGTGCCGCCTGGGGCGCAGGTAGGCGGGGGCGCGGCGGCCGTAGTGCCGGGCGGCGACGGCGACGGCGAGCACCTCCTCGTGGGCGTGCAGGCGGGCCTTGCCTGTCTCCAGTTGGATCAGGTCGAGGACCTCGGCCTGCCGCTGGAGCACCAGGTCGTGGAAGCGCAGCAGCACGGCGGCGCGGCGGCGCACCGGGACGGCGGCCCACGCGGTCTGAGCGGCGCGGGCCCGCTCGAAGGCGCGGGCCACGTCCTCGGGGGTCGACTCGGGCAGATCGGCCAGCTTCTCGCCGGTGAACGGCGTGTGGTTGGCGGTGCGCCCGGAGCCGCCCACGCCCTTGGTGAGCGCGGCGACCAGTTCGGGGGTCACCACGTCGGCGGCGGTGCGGGCGCCCTCCGGTGCGGGGGCGAGGGGATTGGTGCGGGTGAGTTCCGGGGCCTGCGCGTCCGTCATGAGGCGCAGGGTATGCCGCCCCGCGAGCTTTGTGTACCCGTCGGTAATCGGATTCACCGACCGCTCACACCCCGCCAGTGATCGCTGGCAACGAATGCCCTGATCAGGGCGTCGTACGTGCCGGAAGCCCGGGGTCGGCCACCGGGAAACCCGCCGCCGCGCGACCGCCCGCCGAGGCCGGTCCTGGGGCGGAGGGGACGGAGGGGGCGGGGGCCTCGGCCACGGCTCGCAGGGCCGCCTCGGTCTCCCGCGCGCCGGGGTACGGCTCCGGGCCGGTGCCGTACGCCAGCAGCCGCCGGACCAGCGGGGCCAGCGGCCCGGCCCCCTCCGGCCCGGCCCCCTCCGGTCCGGCTCCGTCCGCCGGTCCCGCTCCGCCCGCCGGTCCCGCTCCGTTCGCCGGTCCGGCGGTGACGGCGGTGTGGAGCAGGGCGCCCAGGGAGCGCAGGTCGGCGGCGGGACCGGCGCCCGGGATGCCGCCGGGGTCGCCCGCGCCGGGCGGGCGGGCCGTGCCGACGTCGGTGAGGACGATCCGGCCGTGCGGCCCGAGCAGCACGTTGGCCGCCCGTACGTCGCGGTGGACGATGCCCACGGCGTGCGCCGCGGTGAGGGCGCCGAGCACGGCGAGGCCGACCCGGGCCGCCTCGGGCGCGGCCAGCGGGCCCCGGGCGAGGACGTCGCGCAGGGACTCGCCGGGCACGTACTCCGTGACGATCCAGGGCGGTCCGTCGGGTACGGCGCCCTCGACGACCACGTCCAGGATGGCGAGGGCGGCGGGGTGGTCGACGCGGGCGGCGGCGCGGGCCTCGTGGCCGAGGCGGTGCGCGGCCCGCCGCCGGACCTCGCCGCCCGGGTCGCCGGGCAGCCGTGGCTCACGGACGGCGACCTCGGTCCCGGCCCGTTCGTCGAGGGCCCGCCACAGGGTGCCGGACGCGCCGGAACCGAGGGGCGCGAGCAGCCGGTACCGCTCCCCCACCAGCCGGCCCGGTAAGACGCCGCCCGCGTCGGACTCCCCGGCGGCCTCCCCGGAGCCGGACGCGCGCGAGAGCCCCGTACGGGAGCCGCCCGTACGCGAACCCTCCGTACGAGATCCGCCCGTGCCGGAGTCTCCGGTGTGCTCGGCCGCCGGGACGCCGTTGGGGCCGCTCGCCGCGGTGCCGGTGCTCAGAGGCGGTCGACCTCCCAGTTGTCGATCACGGTCCGGGCGATCTCCCGGCCCGTGTCCGCGAAGTAGCCGGTGCGCGGGTAGTCGACCCACAGCCGGTACATGTCGCCGTTGTCGGCCCGGTAGTAGACGAGGTGGATCTCGCGCTCGCGCGGGTTCTGCGTGTCGTCCGTGGTGTACGCGATGACGTTCTCGGCGGCCTTGCGGTCCTGGTGCAGCGTCTCCCTGGGCTCGCCCTTCGGGGCGGGCTCGGCGGCGATGTTCCAGGAGTACTCGCCGTCCTTGAGCTTGTCCCAGTCGGCCCAGGCCCCGGCCGCCGCGGTGTCCGGGACGGTGTCGCGGGTGAGGCTCGTCTTGTCGTCGTCCTTCTTGACGTCCCGGTCCACCGCGACGACGACCAGGCCGCTCGGGTCCGCGAACCGCTCGTTGGTGCCGTCCCAGTCGTCCTTGCGCTCCTGCCGGACGAAGGCGGCCGGCACCGCGAGGCTCATCCCGGCCTGCTTGCCCAGTTCCTGCTTCTCCCAGCCCTTGGGCAGCGGCCCGGCGAACGGGTCGGCGATCACCAGATAGCCCGCGACCACCGCCGCGACGACGACGCCACCGAGCACCGCCAGCGCCTTGCGGCCGAGCCGGATGCCGCCCGCGGCCGGCGCCGGGCCCGGGGCGAGGACCCGGGTCGGCTCGGGCGGCGGCGGGTTGGCGGCGGCCTCCAGCAGGGCGCGGACCCGGGCGGCGTCGGGGCGGCGGGCCGGGTCCTTGTCCAGCAGGCCGGTGATCACCTCGGCCAGCGGGCCCTGCGCGGTGGCGGGCGCGGCGGGCACGGCGTTGAGCACGGACTGGAGCGTGGCGGGGGTGTTGCTGCGCCGGAACGGCGAGACGCCCTCGGTCGCCGCGTACAGCACCACGCCCAGCGACCACAGGTCGCTCGCGGGGCCGGGGCGCTGGCCGAGCACCCGCTCGGGGGCGATGTACTCGGGCGAGCCGACGAAGCCTCCGGTGTCGGTCAGATTGGTCTCGCCCTCGATCTGGGCGATGCCGAAGTCGGTGAGGACGACCCGGTCGTACCGGCCGAGCAGGACGTTGTCCGGCTTCACGTCCCGGTGCAGGATGCCGGCGGCGTGCGCGGCCTCCAGCGCGCCGAGCACCTCCAGGCCGATCCGCGCGGCCTCGCGCACGCCGAGGGTGCCCTCCTGGAGGACGTCGCCGAGCGAGCGGCCCCGCACCAGTTCCATCACGATCCAGGGCCGGTCGTCGACGACCGCCACGTCGTGCACGTCGACCACGGCCGGGTGGTCGAGCCGGGCGGCGGCGCGGGCCTCGCGGCGCATCCGCTCGTAGGCGTTGGCCCGTTCCCGCTCGGGCACGTGGTCGGGGACGCGGGGCTCCTTGACGGCGACCTCGCGGTCGACGGTCTCGTCCTGGGCCCGCCACACGGTGCCCATGCCGCCGTGGCCGAGCTTGGCGAGCAGCCGGTAGCGGCCGGCGATGAGCCGTCCCGTGCCGGGGTCGGGCGCCGCCGGGGTACTCGCGGGCCCGGCCGGGCGCGGCGGCACGACACGGGTCGGCGCCGTGCTCGGCGTCGCGTACGGATTGCCGGGATGCGGGACGGCGGCCTGCGGGTTCGGTGGTTGCAGGGCGAAGCTCGTCGGATCGTCCGACCCGTCGCGGGGTCCCCCGTTGCTGCTCATGGGTCCATCCATATCGTGCCGGACCCGCCGCCCTCCACAGGGGGGCGGAACCGGTCACAGACCCGTGACGCGCGGCGCCTTTTATCTCCCTTTTAGGCGCGTTCGGCGGGCACGGCGGCCGGGGGGCTCACGGCGGGTGCCGGGCGCGGGCGTTCAGGAGGGGTGGTTTCCGGACACCCCGGACCCGGCGGACGCCCCCTGGGCACCGGTGGCGCCGGGACTGCCGGGGGCGCCCGGCGGGTCGGCCGCGTCCGGTGGGTCGACCGCGTCCCGTGGGTCGGCCGCGTCCGGCGGGTCGGCCATGTCCGGCGAGTCGGCCATGTCCGCCGGAGCCCGCTCCGGCGTGCCGGGGGCGGAGCGGGTGACGGTGACCGTCGCGGTGGGCGCGGAGGCGGAGGGCGCGGCCGTCCCGGTCGGGGCTCCCGGCGTCGCGGGCACGGAGCTGGCCGGTGCGCCGCCGCCCTCCCCCGCGTCGGCCGAGAGCAGCGCCACCGCGCAGATCCCGGCGCCCACCGCCGCCACGACCAGGGCCGCGGCCACCAGCACGCCCCGGCCGGCGGGCCGTTCGCCGGGCGGGCGCGGCAGCGGCGGCGTACGGCCGGTGGCGAGGAAGGCGCGCAGCATCCGCTCCGCCTCACCCGCGCGCAGCCGCCGTTCCGGGTCGCGTTCCAGCAGTCCGCGTACGACGGGCAGCAGCGGCGCGGTCTGGACCGGCGGGTGGATCTCGTCGGTGAGCACGGCGTCCAGGACGGCGCCCAGCGAGTCCCGGTGGAAGGGCGATCCGCCGCTGAGCACCACGCAGAGCAGCACGCCCAGCGACCACAGGTCGGAGGCAGGACCGGCACCGGAGCCGGACATCCGCTCGGGCGCGGTGAACTCGGGCGAGCCGACGAAGGTCCCGCTCTCGGTGAGCGTGCTGGTGCCCGCGACCTGGGCCACGCCGAAGTCGGTGAGGACGATCCGGCCGTCCCCGGCGACCAGCACGTTGGACGGTTTCACGTCCCGGTGCAGGATGCCGGCGGCGTGGGCGGTGTCCAGCGCGCCGAGCAGGGCGATGCCGATCCGGGCGGCCTCGGCGGCGTCGACGGGGCCGCGCTCCAGCACCCGGTCGGCGAGCGACCCGCCGTCGACCAGCTCCATGACCATGTACGGATGGTCCTCGTCCTCGACGACGTCGTGGACGACGATGACGTGCGGGTGCCGCAGCCGGGCCACGGCGCGGGCCTCGCGCAGGGTGTGCTCCCGCAGGCCGCGCGCCTCGGCGTCGGAGAGCGTCTCGTCGAGCGGGATCGCCTTGACCGCGACCTGACGGCCCAGCAGGTGGTCGGTGGCCCGCCACACGACGCCCATACCGCCGCTGCCGAGCCGCTCCTGAAGCCGGTACCGGCCCGCGATGACACGCCCGCCCGCCCCCTCGGTCACCATGTGTCCCATCATGCCCCACCCACCCCGCCGACTCCGGGCCCCGCGGCCCCGGTTGGCCGACAAACGACCCGGTCAGGGGGCGCACGGAGCACGGCCGGAGTCGATCAAGGGGCGCACTGGCGCCGGAGGCCGGCCGGACGGGGCTAGCCGGTCTTCTCCTGCCAGCTCTGGAGCACGGTCGTGAACTGGCGGCGGGTGGTCTCCCACCCCTCGGCGGGACCGGACATGTAGAGCGCGTACTCGACGCCGTCCCGGGACATGTACGTCTCCTCGACGGCGCGGCGCGGGCCGGGGAAGGCGGTGTCCTTGGCCAGCGCGGTCCAGGTGTACTCCCAGCGGGCGCTGTCGCGGTCCCGGTAGGTGGTCCGGCGCAGGGTCACCCGCTCGTAGTCGACCAGCCGCTGCAACTGCTGTTCCAGATCGAGCTGGTGGGCGTAGGGGTCGTTGAAGTCGGGTTCGGTGTCGACGGCGACGCGCAGGAAGTGCTCGCCGTCGTCGGGGGTGTAGTCGATCATGACGAGTTCGCCGTCGTCGCCGAAGACCCGCCGCTCCCAGCCCTTGGGCAGCGAGAGGCTGAAACCCACCGGGTCCTCGCGGCGCTCCCAGCCGTCCGGGAGGATGCCGGCCGGGCCGGCTGCGGCCGGATCGGCGGCGCCCGGATCGGCCGCGGACGGGGTCCCGGTGGCGGACGGCGACGGCTCCCGTGGGGCGCCCTGCCCGGTGCCGGAGTCGCCGCCGGTCTGTTTCTGGAGGACCACGGCGGTGCCGCCGCCGACCAGGGCGGCCACCGCGACGACCAGGACCAGGGTGCGCAGCCGGCGGCGCAGCGACCGGGTGGGGACGGCGGGGGCCGCCGGGGCGGGCGCGGTGGGCGTGGGCGTGGCCGGGCCGGTCCCCGCCGTCGGCACGGTGGCGGGCACGCCCTCGGGCGCGTGGGGCGGTGCCGCGTGCGCCGCGTGGGTCCCGTGGGGCCCGTGCGTCCCGTGCGCGGGAGCCGTGTGCGCCGTGTGCGCGGGTGACCCGTGCGTCCCGTGCGTCCCGTGCGCCGGAGCCCCGTGCGCCCCGGGCGCCCCCGCCCCGTACGGCACGGTCGGCGCCGCCGGGTCGAAGGGGCGGCCCGCCTCGGGTATGCGGCCCTCCGCCGCCTGGGCGAGCAGCCGTTCCGTCTCGGTGGCGTCCGGGCGGGTGGCCGGGTCCTTGCGCAGCAGGGCGGCGATGACGGGCGCGAGCGGCCCGGCGTCGCGGGGCTCGGCGGCCTCCTCCTCGACGACGGCCTGCATCGTGGTCAGCGGCGAGGTGCGGCGGAACGGGGAGCGTCCCTCGACCGCGGTGTAGAGGGTGGCGCCGAGCGCCCACAGGTCGGAGGAGGGGCCGGGGTCCTGGCCGCGGATTCGCTCGGGGGCGAGGTAGTCGACCGAGCCGACCACCTCCCCGGTACGGGTGATGGTGCTGTCGCCCTCGATCTGGGCGATGCCGAAGTCGGTGAGGAGCACCCGGCCGTCCGCGGCGAGCAGCACGTTGCCGGGTTTCACGTCCCGGTGGAGGACGCCCGCGGCGTGGGCGGCGCGCAGGGCGCGCAGCACCCACAGGCCGATCCGGGCGGCTTCGCGCGGTGCGACGCGCTCCTCGTCGCGGACCGCGTCGGCGAGCGAACGGCCCTCGACCAGCTCCATCACGATCCACGGCCGGCCGTCGTGTTCGAGGACGTCGTGCACGGTGACGACGGCCGAGTGGTTGATCCGCGCCGCCGCGCGCGCCTCGCCCCGGGTGCGGGCCAGCAGGATCGCCTGGTCGCTCTCGGAGACGTAGTGCGCGGCGGTCAACTCCTTGATGGCGACCGCCCGGTGGAGGACCTCGTCGTGTGCGCGCCACACCCGGCCCATACCGCCGCTGCCGATGGCCTCGCCGAGCCGGTAACGGCCCGCCACGAGCCGGCCCTGCATCTGATTCACGTTGCCCCGCAATGCTCTTGTCAGGCTCAGACTAGGGACCGGCACCCGGCGGGGGAACGCCCGGGGTGGCATGGAGACCGCTCTGTGACGGTTGGCACCCCGGTACCGGGCGCGGGGCCGGTCAGCGGGTGAACCGGTAGGTGGACGACGCCTGTTCCCAGATCCGGGTCACCTCGTCGCGCTCCGCCTCCGGACCGCGCACCTGGACGACGTGGTAGCGGCCGTCGAGGAGCAACGCGGCGTTGCGGACGTAGAGTTCGCCGCCGCCGGAGCCGGTCCAGGTGAACTGGCCCTCGGCCATGGTGCGTCCGCCGACCTGGATGGTCTTCAGCCCGCTGGAGGTGGCCCAACTGGAGGCGCGGTAGGGCTCCAGTTCCCGTTCCACGTCGCGCTGGTAGACCATCGGGTCGTCGCCGTACCGGTCGGCGCGGTCCCGGCCCGGCACGATGATCAGCTCGAAGTCGCCCTTGGCGTAGACGACCTGGCCGCTGCCGTTGCGGGGGGTGCGCGTCCAGCCCTCGGCGACGGCGACGGTGAAGCCCTCGGGGTCCTCGCGCAGGACGAACCCCTCGGGGGCCTGCGGGGCGGTGGTCTGGGTCTCGGCGGTGCCGGAGGAGGCGGAGGCGCCGGTGCCGGGCGGGAAGCCGTCCGGACTCGGTTCGGTGCCGGGGTCGACGGGGGCCTGGCTCACCTCGCCGACGGTCCCGGTGCGGCCGGTGGTCTCCGGCCCGGACCTCGGCATGAAGTACACGGCGTACGCGACCGCCCCGGCCAGCGCGAAGAGGATCAGCACGAGCAGCGTCCGGCCGAGGCTGCGCGGGGAGCGGCCCGCGCGCCGGTCCCGCTTGTGCCGGCCCTGCCGGGCGGGGAGCCCGGCCCGGCGCCGGCGCACCACTTCGCCGCGGCGGCGCACGATGGGCAGGCGGCGGGCGTCGGCGGGCGGGGCGGGGACGACGTGCAGCCCGGCCTCCGGCTCGGGCGCGGAGCGCACCAGGGAGCGCAGCCAGCCGCTCAGTTCCTCGAAGTCGATGCGCTCGGTGGGGTCCTGGCGCAGCAGCGACTCCACGACCGGGCGCAGCGGACCGCACTCCTCGGCGAAGGCCGGGGGCTCGGAGCAGACGATCTGCACCAGTTCGGCGGTGGAGTCCTCCGGGTAGGGCGCGTGGCCCTGGACGGCGCGGAAGAGCAGGGCCCCCAGGGCCCACAGGTCGGTGGCGGGCCCGATGGGCGCGGCCAACTGCCAGTTTTCGTGGACCGGTCCGGCCTGTTCGGGGGCCCAGCGTTCGGTGACCGGGCCGACGACGGCCATCCGGGCCTGCCGGGCCCGCTCGGCGGCGAGCGCGGTGGCGGGTCCCCGGCGGGCGGGGACGTGGGCGGCGGGCTCGTCCCACTGTCCGGCGGACCCGGCGGGCGGAGCGGACGGGGCGGGCGAGGCGGCCGAGGCGGGCGGCGCGGGCAGCACCCGGTCCTCCGCCGGGGCGGGAGCCGCCGGCTCGCCGGAGGTGCGGGGCGCGGCGCCGTGCCAGGCGGCGGAACGGACGCCGTAGGGGTCGGCGATCCGCCCCGGCGGGTCGGGGGGCGCGGCCGGGTCGTCCTCGGTGGGCCGGGGGCCGGCCAGGGCGGCGTGGCCGTTCCGCTCCTCCTGGACGCGGGCGGCGGCGCGGGCCCCGGCCCGGTAGGCGGCGATGGCCCCGGCCCGCGCGGCCCGGATGTCGCCGCTGGTGCCGGTGGGCGCGGCGGGACCGGCCGGAAGTCCGAGGGGGCCGTCGGCGCCGGGTGAGGGCAGCCCCCGGGCGTTGCGGGCCTCGATGGCTTCCCGCCGGGCGGCCTCCGGGTCGGCGGCCCCGGGACCGAGGGCACCGGGACCGAGGGCGCCGGGACCGAGCGCGGCGGGACCGGCGGGAAGGGCGGCGGGCCCGGGGGCGGGGGCGCCGGAGCCGTGGCCGGGCGCGGGGTCCGGGTCGTCGGGGGCGGGGACGGGGTCGTAGCCGCACAGCGTCTCCTCGGCCGCGCCGACGGCGAGGCCGGTGAGCATCACCCGCCCGTCGTCGCAGACCAGCACCGTGCGGGCGGTGATGTTGCGGTGGACCCAGCCGTGCGCGTGCAGCACCCGCAGCGCCATGAGGACGTCGGCGGCGACCTCGGCCGCCCGGTACGGCGACAGCGGCTCTTCGGCGAGGAGCGCGGCGAGCGGCCGGGCGGCGACGAGTTCGCTGACGATCCAGAGCGAACCGCCCTCGGCGAACACGTCGAAGACCTGGTCGAGCCGCGGGTGGTCGGGGACCGCGGCGGCGGCCTGCGCGGCCTCGACGGCGCGGCGCACCACGGGGTCGGCGGGCCTGCGGGGGCCCTCGCCCGGGACCGGGGGCCGCTGCGCGGGGCGCCGTCCGCCACGGGCGGTGAACCCGTCGGGCAGCCCGTCCGCGTCGAGCACCTCCGCCTCGACGACCTCCGGCAACGGCACCTGGCGGACCAGGACTTCCTGTCCGCTGTAGGTGTCGAAGGCGCGGCTCTCGGTGAGTTCGTACTCGTCCGAGGGCGGCAGGGGCAGGCGGTAGCGGTCGGCGAGTACCCGTCCCGCGTAGTCGTCCACGTTGCCTCCCCCGGCAGACCGGCGGTCGATTCCCTTCGCCCCGCGGCCCGTTCCCGCTGCGCACGGTCCGCGACCCTTCACGATACGTGCCGGAGGCAACCCGCAGAGCGGGGATGCGGGATTCCGCTCCGGCCCCCGGCGCCGGCCGGCCGGGTCAGTCCTTGGGCCGGAAGGTCTCGGTGAGGACCTTCCAGGCGTTCACCCGCTGGTCACCGTCCCAGTCGGCGGCCCTGGCGGTGTACATGAGCGCGTACCCGGCCCGGTCGCTGACGACGAAGCCCCGGTCGATGGTGCGGTAGCCGGTACCGCCCTCGGTGTAGGTGAACTCCCAGTCGGCGGTGTTCCAGTTCCGGTAGTCGACCTTCTCTATACGGACCTTGCGGTACTGGGAGCGGACCATGTACCGCTCCTGGTTCTTCCAGTCGGCGACCGGGTCGCCCTTGGGCGTGGTGGTCCAGGCGACGAGCAGCTTCTGCCCGCCGGGGCCGGTGAAACGGTCCCCCGCCGAGCCCGTGGAGGCGTACGACCAGCCCTCGGGCAGGCCGATGGAGTAGCCCTGAGTGCCCTGGTGGGTGGAGACCGCGCCCGCGCCGCCGCCCGCCGCGTCGTCCCCGCCCGCGTCGGCCGCACCGTCGGTGGCGTCGCCGCCGGTGGCGCCGGTGGCCTCGGAGCCGTTCCCGGCGGGGTCGTCGCTCCCGCCGCCGTCCCGGGTGCCGCCGGCCGGTGCCGCGGAGCCGTCGGTACGGGTGTCGCCGTCGTCGTCCCGCTTGGTGTCGCCGCTCGCGCCGGCGGAGGCGGTGGGCCGGTCGCCGGCCCCCTTGGCGCCGTCCAGGTCGTCGTCGCCGAGGGTGAGGGCGAGCACGGTGCCGAGCACGGCGAGCACCACGACGACCGCGATGGCGATCAGCGTGCGCCGGGGCACCACGTCGGTGAGCGGCGCCCGGCGCACCGGAGCGGGCGGCAGGTCGGGCGGGGGCATGACGGGCCAGCCGGAACCGCGCCCGCCCGGCGCGGTGGTGCGGGCCCCGGGGACCGCCGGGGAGGCGGGGGCACCGGCGGGGGCGGAGGCGGCCGGCGCGCCCGCGGAGGGGGAGGCGGTCGCCGTCCGGGCGGCGCCGGAGGCCCCGGCGCCGGAGGCGGCCTTGCGCACCGAGCGCAGCGCGCCGCGCAGCCGGTCCCCGGACTCCTCACGCCGCCCGCCGGGCTGGGCGGGCAGCGGTACGACCTTGGTGGCGTCGTCCGGCTCCCGCCCGCCGGCGGGGGCGTGGACGACCTTGGTGAGCAGGGCGCGGGCGCCCGCGTCGTCGAGGCGCAGCGCGGGGTCCTTGGTGAGCAGTCCGTAGATGACGTCGCGCAGCGGACCGGCGTTCTTGGGCTCCTCCAGCGTCTCCGTCATCACCGCGGTGAGCGTGGCGATCGCCGAGCCCTTGTCGTACGGGGGGACGCCCTCGACCGAGGCGTAGAGCAGCCCGCCGAGCGACCACAGGTCGGCGGCGGGGCCGGGCTTGTGACCGCGGGCCCGCTCCGGGGAGATGTACGAGGGGGCGCCGACGAGCATGCCGGTGGAGGTGATGGAGGGGTCGCCCTCCACCTGCGCGATGCCGAAGTCGGTGAGGACGACCCGGCCGTCGTCGGCGATGAGCACGTTGGACGGCTTCACGTCACGGTGCAGGATGCCCTCGCGGTGCGCCGAGCGCAGCACGTCGAGGATGGCGAGGCCGACCTCGGCCGCGCGCCGGGGCTCCAGCAGGCCGTCCTCGCGGATGACCTCGGCGAGGGACTTGCCCTCGACGAGTTCCATCACGATCCAGGGGCGGTCGTCCTCCTCGACCACGTCGAAGACGGTCACGGCGCTGTTGTTGCGGATGCGCGCGATCGCCTTGGCCTCGCGCAGCGTCCGCGTGATCAGGCGCCGCTTCTCCTCCTCGTCGATGTTGGTCGGGAACCGCAGCTCTTTGACGGCGACCGTGCGCCCCAGGGTCTCGTCCTCGGCCCGCCACACCGTCCCCATGCCGCCGCGGCCGAGCACGCCTCCCAGCCGGTACCGCCCGGCGAGGAGACGTGCGCTCTCGTCCTGACGGGATGTGCCCGCCCGCTCCGCCTCCGACATGCGTCCCCTCAAGCAACCCGCCCTGACAGAGCCTTCATTGTCCCTCACCCGACAAGTGCCCGACGCCCAGGGTGCCCCTCGGGCGGCACTGTGGCGGAGGGTGCCCGCGCGGGGTCCCGAGCGTCACGAGGCGGGGTGTCACGGGGGATTGACCCCACGTCAACCGGGGCGGACACGGACGGACGAGACGGACCGGGCGGGCGGTACGGGCGGGGACGGGCGGGGACGCAGAGGGGCGCACGGGACGAGCCGGACGGGGCGGCCGGGTCGGCCGGGGCGGGCCCGGCAAACGGGGCTGGGCAATGCGGCCGGGGCGGGCCCGGCAGACGGGACGGGCAGCACGGCCGGGCCACCCGGGTCGCCCTGCCGAGGCCCCACACCGAGGCCCCACACCGAGGCGTCACACCGAGGCGTCACACGGGACGCCACACCGCTCGGCCCGCCCGCTGTCACACCGGGACGCAACACCGGGACGCCACACCGGGCGGCCCGCCCGCCGGCTCAGTGCGGCACGATGTCCGGCGCCCCCAGCCGGGCCGCGTCCGCCGTGAGGTCGTCGGGCTGGAGCTGGGACTCCCGCTCGGCCTCGACGCGCTTCTCGTAGTGGTGGACCTCCCGCTCCAGCCGCTCCGTGTCCCAGCCCAGCACGGGCGCCATCAGCTCGGCGGCCTCGCGGGCGCTGCGGGTGCCGCGGTCGAAGGTCTCGATGGAGATGCGGGTGCGGCGGGTGAGCACGTCGTCCAGGTGCCGGGCGCCCTCGTGGGAGGCGGCGTAGACGATCTCGGCGCGCAGGTAGTCGTCGGCGGCGGCCAGCGGCTCGCCCAGCGAGGGGTCGTCGGCGACGAGTTCGAGCACCTCCTCGGCGAGGGCCCCGTACCGGTGGAGCAGGTGCTCGACGCGCACCACGTGCACTCCGGTGCGGGCGGCGATCCGCGCCCGCGCGTTCCACAGCGCCCGGTACCCCTCGGCGCCGAGCAGCGGGACGTCCTCGGTGACGCACTCGGCGACCCGCAGGTCGAGCCCGTGCACGGCGGCGTCCACCGCGTCCTTGGCCATCACCCGGTACGTCGTGTACTTGCCGCCGGCCACGACGACCAGGCCCGGCACCGGGTGGGCGACGGTGTGCTCGCGCGAGAGCTTGCTGGTGGCGTCCGACTCGCCGGCCAGCAGGGGGCGCAGCCCCGCGTAGACGCCCTGGACGTCGTCGCGGGTGAGGGGGACCGACAGCACCTCGTTGACGTGGTCGAGGAGGTAGTCGATGTCGGCACTGGAGGCGGCCGGGTGGGCCTTGTCCAGGTCCCAGTCGGTGTCGGTGGTGCCGACGATCCAGTGCCGGCCCCAGGGGATGACGAAGAGCACGGACGTCTCGGTGCGCAGGATCAGCCCGGTGGAGGAGTGGATGCGGTCCTTGGGGACGACCAGGTGGATGCCCTTGGAGGCGCGGACGTGGAACCGGCCGCGCTCGCCGACCATCGCCTGGGTGTCGTCGGTCCACACCCCGGTCGCGTTGACCACCTGCCGGGCGCGGATCTCGTACTCGCCGCCGCTCTCGACGTCCTGGACGCGGGCGCCGACCACCCGCTCGCCCTCGCGGAGGAAGCCGGTGACCCGCGCCCCGTTGGCGACCTGGGCGCCGTAGGCGGCGGCCGTGCGCACCAGCGTGGCGGTGAAGCGGGCGTCGTCCACCTGGGCGTCGTAGTACTGGAGGGCGCCGACCAGCGCGTCCTTGCGCAGCGCGGGGGCCACCCGCAGGGCGTGCCGGCGGGTGAGGTGGCGGTGCACGGGCAGGCCCCGGCCGTGTGCGCGGGCCATGGACATGGCGTCGTAGAGGGCGACGCCGGAGCCGGCGTACAGCCGCTCCCAGCCCCGGTGCCGCAACGGGTAGAGGAAGGGCACCGGCCGCACCAGGTGCGGGGCGATCCGCTCCAGGAGCAGCCCGCGCTCCTTCAGCGCCTCGCGGACCAGGGCGAAGTCGAGCATCTCCAGGTACCGGAGCCCGCCGTGGATGAGCTTGCTGGACCTGCTGGAGGTGCCGGAGGCCCAGTCGCGGGCCTCGACCAGTCCGGTGGAGAGTCCGCGCGTCGCGGCGTCGAGCGCGGTGCCCGATCCGACCACACCCGCGCCGACCACCAGGACGTCCAGTTCGCGCTCGGCCATGGCCGCGAGCGACGCGGCCCGCTCGGCCGGCCCCAGTGTCGCTGTCCTCACCGCTGCCTCCCGCTGTCAGTCGCCTCGGCCGCGCCCGTCGGGGACGGCCTGGTTCCCGGTACCCCCGTGGCCAGATTCTTACCGTGATGTCCGTGATCGGCCACCACGCGGGACCCGCCTGTGGACAACCCTCCCCGGTGACGCGCGTCAACACTCGCCGAGACTCGGCCGATCAATCCCACATATCGGTCATATTTACTCCTAGTCTGACGTTGTGCTCGCCCATCCTGTCCACAGGGCTTGCGCACCTGTCCCCCTTCGGCTACTGGGAAGGACGGCCCACGTCATGCCCGCAGATCTCGCCGTCATCGGACTCGGCCCGTACGGACTGCCCCTGGCCCAGGCCGCCGTCGCCGCCGGCATCTCCACCGTCGGCTTCAAGACCGGCCCGGAGCCCGGCCCCCTCACCCCCGCCGAGGTGCGCCGGATGCTGGCGGGGGGCTTCCGCACCGCCGTCCGCCCGGCCGAGCTGGGCCGGGTGCGCACCGCGGTCATCTGCGCGCCGGCCCCGCCCGGACCGGCCGGCGCCCCGGACCTCACCCAGGTGGAGGCCGCCGCGCGCACCCTCGCCGAGCACCTGCGCCCGCACACCACGGTCGTCCTGGAGTCGCCGGTGGAGCCGGGCACGACGGAGGAGTTCCTGCGCCCGATCCTGGAGGAGGGCTCCCGGCTGCGGGCCGGCCGCGACTTCCACCTCGCCTACTCCCCCAGCCGCGCCGACCCCGGCAACCGCGACTTCACCCCGGCCAACACGCCCAAGGTCATCGGCGGCCTCACCCCCGCCTGCACCGAATCGGCCGCCGCCTTCTACGGCCGGCTCACCGACCGGGTGGTCCGCGCGCGCGGCACGCGGGAGGCGGAGACGGTGCAGCTCCTGGAGAGCAACTTCCGCCATGTGAACATCGCCCTGGTCAACGAGATGGCCGTGCTCTGCCACGACCTGGGCGTCGACCTGTGGGACGTCATCCGCTGCGCGGAGACCAAGCCCTTCGGCTTCCAGGCGTTCCGCCCCGGACCCGGCGTCGGCGGCCACTCCGCCCCCCAGGACCTGACCGGCCGCACCCCGCGCGGGCTGCGCCTGGTGGAGCTGGCCCAGCGGGTCAACGACCAGATGCCCCGCTACGTCGTCCAGCGCGCCGCCGCCCTCCTCAACGAGCACGGCAAGTCCGCGCGCGGCGCCCGCGTCCTCCTCCTCGGCGTCACCTACAAGGCCGACCTGCCCGACCAGCAGGCCACCCCGGCCCAGGAGATCGCCACCCGCCTGCGCGAGCTGGGCGCCGCCGTCAGCTACCACGACCCGCACATCCCGTCCTGGAACCTGCTGGGCCACCCCGTCCCGCGCGCCGACTCGCTCTACGAGGCCGCCGCCGACGCCGACCTCACCATCCTGCTCCAGCAGCACCGCACATACGACCTCCAGGGCCTGTCGGTGAAGGCCCAGCTCCTGCTGGACACCCGAGGCGCCACCCCCACGGGGGCCGCACACCGCCTCTGACCGGCGCGAAGGGCCCGGAGCGTGCTGCTCCGGGCCCTTTCGTGTGCGTACCCTCGCCTGCCTTCGCCCACCGCGAGGACGGGTCAGCGGCGGTGGCGGGACTCCGCGACCGTCACCTCGACCCGCTGGAACTCCTTCAGCTCGCTGTACCCCGTGGTGGCCATGGCGCGGCGCAGGGCGCCGAAGAAGTTCATCGAGCCGTCGGGGGTGTGGGAGGGGCCGGTGAGGATCTCCTCGATGGTGCCGACGGTGCCGAGGTCGACCTTCTGGCCGCGCGGCAGCTCCTCGTTGACGGCCTCCATGCCCCAGTGGTTGCCCTTGCCCGGCCCGTCGCTGGCGCGCGCGAGCGGCGAGCCCATCATCACCGAGTCGGCGCCGCAGGCGATGGCCTTGGGCAGGTCGCCGGACCAGCCCACGCCGCCGTCCGCGATGACGTGCACGTACCGGCCACCGGACTCGTCCATGTAGTCGCGGCGCGCGGCGGCCACGTCGGCGACGGCCGTCGCCATCGGGACCTGGATGCCGAGCACGTTGCGGGTGGTGTGCGCGGCGCCGCCGCCGAAGCCGACGAGGACACCGGCCGCGCCGGTGCGCATCAGGTGCAGGGCCGCGGTGTAGGTGGCGCAGCCGCCGACGATCACCGGGACGTCCAGTTCGTAGATGAACTGCTTCAGGTTGAGCGGCTCGTGCGAGCCGGAGACGTGCTCGGCGGAGACGGTGGTGCCGCGGATGACGAAGATGTCCACGCCCGCGTCGACCACGGCCTTGGAGAACTGGGCGGTGCGCTGCGGGGAGAGCGCGGCGGCGGTGACGACGCCGGAGTCGCGCACCTCCTTGATGCGCCGGCCGATCAGCTCCTCCTGGATCGGGGCCGCGTAGATCTCCTGGAGGCGCCGGGTGGCCGTCGCGGCGTCCAGCTCGGCGATCTCGTCGAGCAGCGGCTGCGGGTCCTCGTACCGGGTCCAGAGTCCTTCGAGGTTGAGCACGCCGAGGCCGCCCATCTCGCCGATGCGGATGGCGGTGGCCGGGGAGACGACCGAGTCCATCGGGGCGGCCAGGAAGGGCAGCTCGAAGCGGTAGGCATCGATCTGCCAGGCGATCGAGACCTCCTTCGGGTCCCGGGTACGGCGGCTGGGGACGACGGCGATGTCGTCGAACGCGTATGCCCGCCGGCCGCGCTTGCCGCGCCCGATCTCGATCTCAGTCACGTCTGTGGCCTTTCCCTGTTGCGTGCAGCGTCTTCCAGTATCGCCGACGGGCACGGCGAAGGCGGCCCCGGATGCTCCCGGGGCCGCCTCCGGCCGGGCTACTTGCGGCTGTAGTTCGGCGCCTCGACGGTCATCTGGATGTCGTGCGGGTGGCTCTCCTTCAGCCCGGCGGAGGTGATCCGCACGAAGCGGCCGTTCTCCTGGAGCTGCGGCACGGTGCGCCCGCCGACGTAGAACATCGACTGGCGCAGACCGCCGACGAGCTGGTGGACGACGGAGGAGAGCGGGCCCCGGTAGGGCACCTGGCCCTCGATGCCCTCGGGGACGAGCTGCTCGTCGGAGGCGACGCCCTCCTGGAAGTAGCGGTCCTTGGAGAAGGACTTGCGGTCGCCCCGGGTCTGCATGGCGCCCAGCGAGCCCATGCCCCGGTACGACTTGAACTGCTTGCCGTTGATGAAGAGCAGCTCGCCCGGCGACTCCTCGCAGCCGGCCAGCAGCGAGCCCAGCATCACCGTGTCGGCGCCCGCGACCAGGGCCTTGGCGATGTCGCCGGAGTACTGCAGGCCGCCGTCGCCGATGACCGGGACACCGGCCTCCTTGGCGGCGAGGGACGCCTCGTAGATCGCCGTCACCTGCGGCACGCCGATGCCGGCGACGACGCGGGTGGTGCAGATGGAGCCGGGGCCGACGCCGACCTTGATGCCGTCCACGCCGGCGTCGATGAGCGCCTGGGCGCCGTCCCGGGTGGCGATGTTGCCGCCGATGACGTCGATGCCGGCGGAGTTCGACTTGATCTTGGCGACCATGTCGCCGACCAGGCGGGAGTGACCGTGCGCGGTGTCGACGACGATGAAGTCGACGCCCGCCTCGATCAGCGCCTGGGCCCGCTCGAAGGAGTCGCCGGCCACGCCGACCGCGGCGCCGACCAGCAGCCGCCCCTGGGCGTCCTTGGCGGCGTTCGGGTACTGCTCGGCCTTGACGAAGTCCTTGACCGTGATCAGGCCCTTGAGCACGCCCTGGTCGTCGACGAGCGGCAGCTTCTCGATCTTGTGGCGACGCAGCAGCTCCATGGCGTCCACGCCGGAGATGCCGACCTTGCCGGTGACCAGCGGCATCGGCGTCATGACCTCGCTCACCCGGCGGGAGCGGTCGGTCTCGAAGGCCATGTCGCGGTTGGTGACGATGCCGAGCAGCCGGCCCGAGCCGTCGGTGACGGGCACGCCGCTGATGCGGAACTTGGCGCACAGCGCGTCCGCGTCGCCGAGGGTGGCGTCGGGGTGGATGGTGATCGGGTCGGCGACCATGCCCGACTCGGACCGCTTCACCAGGTCGACCTGGTTGGCCTGGTCCTCGATGGACAGGTTGCGGTGCAGGACGCCGACGCCGCCCTGGCGGGCCATCGAGATCGCCATGCGCGATTCGGTGACCTTGTCCATGGCGGCGGAGAGCAGCGGGATGTTCACCCGCACGTTCTTGGAGACGTACGAGGCGGTGTCGATCTCGTCGGGTGCCATGTCCGACGGGCCCGGCAGCAGCAGCACGTCGTCGTAGGTCAGCCCGAGCGTCGCGAATTTCTCGGGCACTCCGTCGACGTTGGCAGTCATGACACCTTCCCCAAATGGCCTTGATCGGTGCGGATGTCCATGCTAACGGGAATGCGAGGTGTCTCATTCCACGGTGCCGGACGGGACCGCACTTCGTACGTTCACACCGTCGTACGGTCACACGTACCGTCGCACGGGCAGGGCCCGCGGGGGAACGGGGGCCCGGTCCGGAACGCGGCGGCGGCGCGCGGGAGCCGGCGCCCGCCGAGACCACCCTGCCGCCCCGCCGACGCCGAACGCCCCGCCCGCGCCTACTGCTCCGCCGGCCCCTACTGCTCCGCCAGCGCCTACTGCTCCGCCAGCGCCCGGAGCCGGCTCAGCGCGCGGTGCTGCGCGACCCGCACGGCGCCGGGTGACATTCCCAACATCTGGCCCGTCTCCTCGGCGGTGAGCCCGACCGCGATGCGCAGCAGGAGCAGCTCCCGCTGGTTCTCGGGGAGGTTGGCGAGGAGCTTCTTCGCCCAGGCGGCGTCGCTGTTGAGCAGCGCCCGCTCCTCCGGGCCGAGCGAGTCGTCGGGCCGCTCGGGCATCTCGTCGGAGGGGATGGCCGTCGAACCGGGGTGCCGCATCGCGGCCCGTTGCAGGTCGGCGACCTTGTGGGCGGCGATGGCGAAGACGAACGCCTCGAAGGGACGCCCGGTGTCCTTGTACCGGGGCAGCGCGAGGAGCACCGCCACGCAGACCTCCTGGGCGAGGTCCTCGACGAAGTGCCGGGCGTCGCCGGGCAGCCGCGACAGCCGCGTACGGCAGTAGCGCAGCGCCAGCGGATGCACGTGGGCGAGCAGGTCGTGCGTGGCCTGTTCGTCTCCGTCGACCGCCCGGTGCACGAGCCCGCCGACCGTCCCCCGGTCGGCGGCAGCCTCGTCGTCACGCATCGGTCCATGGTGCCTTGCGGCCTTCCGATCCGTGGCTCCGTGCCCGCTGTTGTGCACCGAAGCGTTATGAGCAGGTGCGCCGGCACTCATCATCCCCTGCGCCCTCCCCTTCCGCTCGACCGACTCGTCCCCGAGGAACTCCACACCTCAAGGATGCGCCATCCGCCGCGAAACGAGCAGCGGGCATCCGGCGGGCCGCCTTGTCACCCCCGCTCACCTGACGGTAAGCGGGGTGCGCCACGACACCGTCCGGTCTCCGCACGGGGGACCTAGCGGACCAGGCCCCACCGGAATCCGAGCGCCACCGCGTGCGCCCGGTCCGAGGCGCCGAGCTTCTTGAACAGCCGCCGGGCGTGCGTCTTGACCGTGTCCTCGGAGAGGAACAGCTCACGGCCGATCTCCGCGTTGGAGCGGCCGTGGCTCATGCCCTCCAGCACCTGGATCTCGCGCGCCGTGAGCGTCGGCGCGGCGCCCATCTCGGCGGAGCGAAGGCGGCGCGGTGCGAGCCGCCAGGTCGGGTCGGCGAGGGCCTGCGTCACGGTGGCCCGCAGTTCGGCGCGCGAGGCGTCCTTGTGCAGGTAACCGCGGGCACCGGCGGCGACGGCCAGGGCCACGCCGTCCAGGTCCTCGGCGACGGTGAGCATGATGATGCGGGCACCGGGGTCGGCGGACAGCAGCCGGCGGACGGTCTCGACACCGCCGAGTCCGGGCATGCGGACGTCCATGAGAATCAGGTCCGAGCGGTCGGCTCCCCAGCGGCGGAGGACTTCCTCGCCGTTGGCGGCCGTCGTCACGCGTTCGACGCCGGGCACGGTCGCGACCGCACGGCGAAGCGCCTCTCGGGCAAGCGGGGAGTCGTCGCAGACGAGGACGGAAGTCATGGCCGTCCTCCGCTGATGCGCGTCACGTTGAGCCTCCAGGCTGGTACGAATCGTCACCTGTGCGGTCGACCGTCTCGGACGCCCGCCCGAGTCCTGTTCCTTCAACCGCCTCCGCACTCTCAACGATGGTCACCCGAAAGAGTTACGGGGCCGAGTGTCGTCTTCGGCACTCTACGTGAGTGCGCGGACACGGTGCAGACATGCGCGACGTACTCACGCCGTTTCATCACAAGCAGTGCCCCATTTAGCCGATTTTCTTCCACTTCGGCGGTGTCTGCGGCTAGATTCGCAATGAGTCATATTTTCATCTCCTTAGATCGTAGTTGTACGGTCGTGGACACCGTATCCACCCAGATCGGCTACAAGGGGTCACGCCATGGCAGATTTCTCCCGCCTTCCCGGACCGAACGCGGACCTGTGGGACTGGCAGCTCCTCGCCGCGTGCCGCGGGGTGGACAGCTCTCTCTTCTTCCACCCGGAGGGTGAACGCGGCGCGGCCAGGAGCGCCCGCGAGAACTCGGCCAAGGAGGTCTGCATGAGGTGCCCGGTGCGCGCGGAGTGCGCGGCTCACGCCCTCGCGGTGCGCGAGCCGTACGGCGTGTGGGGCGGACTGACCGAGGACGAACGCGAGGAACTGATGGGACGGGCACGCCACCGGCTGGTGGCCGCCTCGGCACCGGCCGGGGCCGACGCGTCCGGACACGATTGACCCATCGCGGCGGCACCTGCTGAAGGAACGTTTTTGCAGAACATCGCCGACCCGGGCACGTGCAGGGTGCCCGGGTCCTTTCCTGTACGGAGGCCCCTCCAGGGGGCGTGACGAGGCGTCACGAGGGGGCCGCCTCCCGGGCCCGCCCGCCGCGGGACCGGCTCAGTCCCCCGCGCTCTGGCGGGCCGCCGCGCGGGCGAGTTGGTCCAGGGTCGCGGCGACCGCCGGGACCTGGGCCAGGTCGGGCAGGGTGAGCGCGACGATCTCGCGCCGCACCGCCGGTTCCAGCGCCACCGCGCGCACGCCCCGGGGCCGTACGGACTCCACGGCCAGCTCGGGCAGGACCGCCACGCCGAGACCGGCCCCGACCAGGCCGGCCACGGCCGGGTAGTCGTCGGTGGCGAAGTCGATGCGGGGCGTGAAGCCCGCCCCCTCGCAGACCTCGACGAGCTGGCCCCGGCAGCGCGGGCACCCCGCGATCCACGGCTCACCGGCGAGTTCGCCGATGGCGAGGGAGCCGTCCTCCGTGCGCGCGAGCCGGTGCCGCTCGGGTACGAGGGCCACCAGCCGGTCGCTCAGCAGCGGGCGGACGACCAGGTCGTCCCACTCCTCGGCGCCGGCCGCCCCCTCGTAGCGGAAGGCGAGCGCGATGTCGCAGTCGCCCTCGCGCAGCAGCTCCACGGAGCGCGGCGGCTCGGCCTCCTCCAGGTAGACGCGGGTGCCGGGGTGCGCGGCGCGCAGCGCGGCCAGGGCGGCCGGGACCAGGGTGGAGCTGCCGCTCGGGAAGGAGACCAGCCGGACCCGCCCGGCGCGCAGCCCGGCGATGGCGGCGACCTCCTCCTCGGCGGCGGTGAGCCCGGCGAGGATGCCGGCGGCGTGCCGTACGAGGGCCTCTCCGGCCTGGGTCAGCCGCATCTCGCGTCCGCTGCGCACGATCAGGGGCGTGCCGACGGAGGTCTCCAGGGCCTTCATCTGCTGGCTGACGGCGGGCTGGGTGCAGCCCAGCTCGCGGCCGGCGGCGGAGAAGGAGCCGGTGGCGGCCACGGCGCGCAGGACACGGAGATGTCGGGCCTCGATCATTCTCCCGAGGATAAGACATCCTTTGAGCAGATGCGGAAAAATACGTCGACGCTTTGATCAAGTATGACTTACGGTCTGCTCATGAGGCTTCTTTCCATCAATCTGGGGCGCGCGACGGTCGTGCCGTACACCGATCACCCCGACGGGGTCACCGGTATCGACAAGCGGCCGGCCGACGGCCCGGTGCGCGTGGCGGCGCCGGGGCCCAAGGGCGTGGGCGCGAGCGGGGTGGCCGGGGACGCGGTGTGCGACACGCGGCACCACGGCGGCGACGACCAGGCCGTGTACGCCATGGCCCGCGAGGACCTGGACGCCTGGGAGAGCGAGCTGGGCCGCCCCCTGGCGCACGGCTCCTTCGGCGAGAACCTCACCACCTCCGGCCTGGACGTCTCCGGCGCGCTCATCGGCGAACGCTGGCGGATCGGGCCGGAGGTGGTCCTGGAGGTCACCAGCGGCCGCATCCCGTGCCGGACCTTCCAGGGGCACCTGGGCGAGCCGCGCTGGGTGAAGCGGTTCATGCAGCGCGGCGCTCCGGGCGCGTACCTGCGGGTCGTCGTGCCCGGGGAGATCCGGGCGGGCGATCCGGTGGAGATCGTGCACCGCCCGGCGCACGACGTGACGGTCGCCCTGCAGTTCCGGGCGGTGACCACGGAGCGCGACCTGCTGCCGCGGCTGCTGGCGGCGGGCGAGGCGCTGCACCCGGAGTCCCTGGCGAAGGCGCGCACGTACGTGGAGTCGTACGCGGGCTGACCCGGCCTCACCGCCGGAACACTCTCCGCCTCCTGACGGCCCGTGGGGCCGGTGCGCGAAGCGGACGCGCGACGTCCGGGTCACTACGCTGGCCACATGACAACGGCATTGATTACGGGTGCGACGGCGGGTATCGGTGCCGCGTTCGCGCGGCGGCTGGCGGCCGACGGGCACGACCTCGTCCTGGTGGCCCGGAACGACGAACGGCTGCGCGTGCAGGCGACCGAACTGCACGACCGGCACGGCATCGAGGCGGAGGTGCTCGTCGCCGACCTGGCCACGGACACCGGCATCGAGGCGGTCGCCGCCCGGCTGCGCGAGCGCAAGCACCCCGTCGACCTGCTGGTCAACAACGCCGGCTTCGGCAACAAGGGCCGTTTCCTCGACGTCCCCATGGCCGACGAGCTGCGGATGCTCACCGTGCACTGCGAGGCGGTGCTGCGGCTGACCGCGGCGGCGGCGGAGACGATGCGCGAGCGCGGGCGCGGCGGCGTGGTCAACGTGGCCTCGGTCGCGGCCTTCGTCCCGCACGGCACGTACGGCGCCTCGAAGGCGTGGGTCGCGCAGTTCACGCAGGGCGTGGCGCGGGACCTGGCCGGCACCGGCGTCCGCCTGATGGCGCTCTGCCCCGGCTTCGTCCGCACGGAGTTCCACCAGCGCGCCGGCATGGGCACGGACAACATCCCGAACTGGATGTGGCTGGACGCCGACAAGGTCGTCGCCGAGGCCCTGACCGACCTGTCCCGAGGCAAGTCCCTCTCCATCCCGGACCCGCGCTACAAGGCCCTGACGGGCGCGGCGAAGCTGTTGCCGCGGGGGCTGATGAGCGGGATCACGTCACGGTCGGAACGAAAGTACGGACCGCAGTAGGAGACTCGGTGCGGACGTCCGGCGTACTGGGGGCGCCCGACGACGGTCACACCCGGGACCGCGTCACCTGACGGCGCCCCGGCGTCCCTCTGCTCAGCTCCCCTCCTTCGGCCGTCCGGGTCCGGTCGGGGACCTCGCCCCTGCTGTCGTCGTTCATGACACCACCATGGGCAACGCGTGCACGACGGGGCTGCGGCGGGAAACGCCGGCCCGGCCGGTTCGCGGCTTGTTCCAGTCTGAGTACGGCTACTCAGACGTCGTGATGCCGGATACGGGTGGGGCCGGTGGTGACGGCGCGTTAGCGTTTGCTTCATCCACACAACGCCGCTGGTGGACGGGCGTGTTCGGCCGGCGGGCGTGCGAGGAAGCCAGGGAGGGCCACGCATGGCGTGGGAGGAGTGGGAGCAGCTCAAGGCTGCGGCGGCTGAGCGGCAGTCCGCGCACACGCAGCTCAATCAGTTGCCGGCCGATCAGGGTGGCACGAGCCCGAGTGCTACGTACGGGCCTCCGTCCGGCAGGTTGAGGTCGGACAAGACCGCGTGGTCCAAGGCCGGGGAAGGGCTCGGGGAGCTGCGGACCGGCATGGGCAAGGCGTTGAAGAAGCTGGAGGACGCGCAGACCGGGCTCGACAAGAAGGGCGCGTTTCTGACCGCCACGGCGCAGTTGGGCGTGTTCGACTCGTGGGAGCGTCGGGCGAAGGACATCGGCGAGTGGTGCGACGGGCTTGCCGGCGTGCTGGAGAAGACGGGGAACGACCAGCTGAGGACCGACGAGGCGATCAGGGCTGAGATTGCCGCGCTGAGTGCCGGTGGCCAGGACGGGTCTGCTTCCCACGGCAGCGACGGGTGATCCGGTATGGACCTCGCGGCACTCAAGGGGCTCAAGCCGGCCGAGTACGCGGAAGCGGCGGACGGATACCGCATGGTGAGCGATGCGGCAGACGCGGCCGGGAAGCGCATCGACAAGCAGATCACCAAGGCCATGAAAGAGGCCAATGAGGGGGAGGCCGCTGACGCGGCGCAGAAGCAGCTGAAGAAGCTTTCGGAGAACTTTCGTTACACCCGGGTCGAGTGCGGACTGGTCAGCGGGTCGCTCAACGGTTTCTCCGCCGAGATCGCCTCACCTCGGCGCCGCCTGATCGCGGCATTGGACGACGCGGCAGCCCTCGGGTATCCCGTCAGTTCGGCCGGGGATGTCACCTTCCCGGCCGGCGGTGAGAACAAGGCGACCGGAGGCGAGATCCCCGGCGGCACGGCCGTCGGCGACAACGGCATGCTGGGCCCCGGCAACAGAGCCCTGTACGGCCCTGGCCCCAACGGGCTGTACTCACCGGACGCGGGAGCCGGCGGCATCGACATCCACCACGGCAACCCGCACCACGCCAAGGCCCAGGACATCGCCGACCGCATAGCCCACGCCCTGCGCGAAGCCACGGAGATCGACGAGCGGTACAGCAAGGCACTGGGGAAGCTCAAGGCTGCGCCAGGGCTGGACGTCACCACGAAGACATGGGCGGATGTGGCGTCCGACGTCGGTGCTGTCAGCTCGGCCGCGCGCGAATACCTTCGGGACACCGTCCCCTTCGACAAGTCCCCCGCCGACCGCAAGGAGTGGTGGGACGGCCTCACCGACGAACAGCGCGAAGAATACAAGATTGCTTTCCCCGAGGTCATCGGAAACCTGGACGGCATTCCCGCCCTGGTGCGCGACGAGGCGAACCGTGAGAACCTGCCCCTTCTCATCGCGTCACTAGAGGGTCGCCACGACGAGGTGTCACAGGCCAAGTTGGGCGGCCTGGAGAAGATCCAGGAGAAGCTTGGGAAACCCAGCGTGCCGCCGATGTACCTCCTGGGCATCGGCCTTGAAGGAAACGGGAGAGCCGTCGTAGCCTATGGGAATCCCGACACGTCGAAGAATGTGGCTGCCTACGTGCCGGGCTTGGGAACAAAGCTCGACTCCGAGTTCGCCGACGGCACGATAAAGCGCGCTTTCTATACGGCTGTCGGTGCTCAGAAATTCGATGCGTCCTCATCCGCGATCGTATGGCTCGGCTACGACGCTCCTCAATCGATTGATGTGATGACTGCCCTTGGCGCCGAGCGCGGTGCGCCCGCATACAACAGCTTCATGGACGGGATATCGGCAACCAACACGAACCCCGACTCCCATGTGACCGCCATCGGGCACTCCTACGGTTCTCGACTGGTAGGAGCCGCGACGCAGGAGGCTGGCGGTATTCCTGGCGTTGACGACGTGATTCTCGTCGGAAGCCCCGGCGTCGGTGTGGACAAGGCGGAGGAACTGGGCGTGGGCAAGAACCACGTGTGGGTCGGTGCGGCGGAGAACGACATCGTCACCAAGCTTCCTTCGAAGAACGAAGCCCTGGCAGGAACCATAGGATTCTTCAGCGGAGGGCCATTGGGGGCGTATCTCGGAGGAGAGATTGCCGACCTGGGTGACGACGACATCTGGTTCGGAAAAGATCCGGCAAGCAAGGCTTTCGGTGCCAACAGATTTCAGACCCTGCCCGGACCAGCGCTGATGCAGCCCTCCTTCCCCGACGTGTTGGAGTCAAAGCTCGACATTGAAGCCCATAGTAACTACTTCACACCGGAAGAAGGGAAAGACAAGGTCTCCGCGCAAAATATCGCGGCCATTGTCGCAGGTCATCCGGAATACGTCATAAGGGAGACGCCGCGATGAGGCGAATGAGTGCGGTGGCTTCACTGCTGGCACTGCTTCTCACTGGATGCGGCATGGCGGGTTCTCCGTCCTCGGGCAAGGAAGGACAAGCGAAGATGAACCTGCAAGAGGCCGCGGACAAGGCGGACGGGATTCTGGACGAGGCATTCGCCGCGATCAAGCCTCCGGTTCAGTGGACACATCGGTACTCCATGCCGGGTGACTGCTACGTGGACCGCGACCGTGCCGTGATGACCGTCATCTCCGCCGAGCGGCGTGGCAGCTTTCTCGGTGTGCTGGAACGTCACTGGAAGAGCAAGGGATACAGTCTTGTCGCGACGAGCCCGAACGGGCTGGCCGCCCACTTCAAGACAGAGGACGGCTTCCAACTGGAAGTCCTGATCGGGCCGAATGGTCAAGCCCACCTGAGTGTCACCACTCCGTGCGTGGAGAAGTCCGAGGTTGCTCAGCCGACCAGCAGACCCAGCGGCCCCGACTACTCGGAGCAGGAATTGCCGGCTCCGAATGTGACGTCCACGTTCTGGTCAAGCGACGCGGCTCTCCCAAGGTGACACAGGTCTTGCGCTGCCGGATGCCTCGCATCCGACGACGAACGGTGCCCAGCACCCCCGCAGGGGCACTGGGCACCGTTCGCTCAGCTCAGCTCAGCGCAGCGCTCAGTGGGCGTGGCCGTGGCTGTGGCCGCCGGAGGCGGGCTCTTCCTCTTCCTTCTTCTCGACGACCAGGGTCTCGGTCGTCAGGAGGAGGGAGGCGATGGAGGCCGCGTTCTCCAGGGCGGAGCGGGTGACCTTCACCGGGTCGATGACGCCGGCCTTGACCAGGTCGCCGTACTCGCCGGTGGCGGCGTTGTAGCCGCTGCCCTTCTCCAGCTCCGCCACCTTGGAGACGATGACGTAGCCCTCCAGGCCGGCGTTCTCGGCGATCCAGCGCAGCGGCTCGACGGCGGCGCGGCGGACGACCGACACGCCGGTGGCCTCGTCGCCGGTCTTGCCGAGGTTGCCCTCCAGCACCTTGACGGCGTGGACCAGGGCGGAGCCACCACCGGAGACGATGCCCTCCTCGACCGCGGCGCGGGTCGCGGAGATGGCGTCCTCCAGACGGTGCTTGCGCTCCTTCAGCTCCACCTCGGTGGCGGCGCCGACCTTGATGACGCACACGCCGCCGGCCAGCTTCGCGAGGCGCTCCTGGAGCTTCTCGCGGTCCCAGTCGGAGTCCGTGGCCTCGATCTCGGCCTTGATCTGGGCGATGCGGCCCTCGACGTCGGCCTTCTGGCCGGCGCCGTCGACGATCGTGGTGTCGTCCTTGGTGACCGTGATGCGGCGGGCGGTGCCGAGCACGTCCAGGCCGACCTGGTCGAGCTTGAGGCCGACCTCCTCGGAGATGACCGTGGCGCCCGTGAGGACGGCCATGTCCTGGAGCATCGCCTTGCGGCGGTCGCCGAAGCCGGGGGCCTTCACCGCGACGGCGTTGAAGGTGCCGCGGATCTTGTTGACGACGAGGGTGGAGAGGGCCTCGCCCTCGACGTCCTCGGCGATGATCAGCAGCGGCTTCGAGGCGTTGGACTGGATGATCTTCTCCAGCAGCGGCAGCAGGTCCGCGATGGAGGAGATCTTGCCCTGGTTGATGAGGACGTAGGGGTCCTCCAGGACCGCTTCCATCCGCTCCTGGTCCGTCACGAAGTACGGCGACAGGTAGCCCTTGTCGAAGGCCATGCCCTCGGTGAAGTCCAGCTCCAGGCCGAAGGTGTTGGACTCCTCGACGGTGATGACACCGTCCTTGCCGACCTTGTCCATCGCCTCGGCGATCAGCTCGCCGACCTGCTGGTCCTGGGCGGACAGCGCGGCGACGGCGGCGATGTCGGACTTCTCCTCGATCGGACGCGCGGTGGCGAGGAGGTCCTCGGCCACGGCGGCGACGGCCGCGTCGATGCCCTTCTTCAGCAGCGCCGGGGAGGCACCCGCGGCGACGTTCTTCAGACCCTCGCGGACGAGCGCCTGGGCCAGGACGGTCGCGGTGGTCGTACCGTCACCCGCGATGTCGTTGGTCTTGGTCGCCACCTCCTTCACCAACTGGGCGCCCAGGTTCTCGTACGGGTCGTCGATCTCGACCTCGCGGGCGATGGTGACGCCGTCGTTGGTGATGGTCGGGGCGCCGAACTTCTTGTCGATGACGACGTTGCGGCCCTTGGGGCCGATCGTCACCTTCACGGTGTCGGCGAGCTTGTTGACGCCGCGCTCAAGGGCGCGACGGGCGTCCTCGTCGAACTTCAGGATCTTCGCCATGGGAGCGTGAGCCCTCTCGGGATTCTAGAAAACTGACTGCGCCCCGGGCGCCCGGCTTCTTGTCGTCCGCGGGGGCCAGGGGCACAGTTGCTGAGCAGGAGCCGGCGTGATGCCGGCTTACTTCTCGCTACTTCTCGATCTACTTCTCGATGATCGCGAGCACGTCGCGGGCCGAGAGGACGAGGTACTCCTCGCCGTTGTACTTCACCTCGGTGCCGCCGTACTTGCTGTAGAGCACGACGTCACCGACGGAGACGTCGAGCGGAAGACGGTTGCCGTCCTCGAAGCGACCCGGGCCCACGGCCAGGACGACGCCCTCCTGGGGCTTCTCCTTGGCGGTGTCCGGAATGACCAGGCCCGAAGCCGTGGTCTGCTCGGCGTCGAGCGGCTGGACCACGATGCGGTCCTCGAGCGGCTTGATGGCAACCTTGGTGCTGGCGGTCGTCACGATCCGACCTCCCCCTTCGGAGATCTCACGGGGTTAACTGTCTGAGGTGGCGACCAGGTCGATCCGTCGTCGCGGGTGCCGGACCTGCCCGTCGCTGTGTTGGCACTCTCCTGAGGGGAGTGCCAGACCTGAGACTATGACCGCGATTAGCACTCGGTCAAGCGGAGTGCCAATTCCCCGCGTCGCGTCGCCGGGGCCGGGGGTCAGAGGCAGGTCAGAGATAGTCCTCCAGCCGCCCCACGGTCAGCCCCTGTTCCGCGATGGTCCGCAGCAGTCTCAGGGTGGTCTCGCCGGGCGGCGGACCGGCCGGTTCGTCCGGGTCGACGGCGATGATGTCGCCCGGCCGCAGCCGCGGCTCGCCGCCGGTGAAGGCGAGTTCGCCGCCCGCGCCGACGGACGCGCGCCACAGCACGAGCGCGGTGATCCCGCAGTCGGCGGCGGCCCGCAGGGTCGTGGTGTCGTACGTGCCGTAGGGCGGGCGGAGCAGGTGGGGGCGGACGCCGAAGCGGGTGTCGAGCTTGCGCCGCTGGCCGCAGATCTCGGCGCGCTGTCCGGCGTAGGGCAGTCCGCGCAGGGAGCGGTGTTCCAGGGTGTGGTTCTGCAGGCTCGCGCCGACCGAGCGCAGCCGGGCGAACCGCCCGTAGGCCGGTCCGGCGACGTCCTCGGTGAGGAAGAGGGTGACGGGCAGCCGGTGTTCGCGGATCACGTCGGCGAAGCCGGGGTCGCGCTCGGCCCCGTCGTCGTAGGTGAGGAAGACGACCTTGTCGGTGGTGGGGACGTGGTCCACGACCGGCGGCAGCACCGCGTCGCCGGCCTCGGCGGGCGCGGCGGGCTGGCCGGCGGCGGGGCCGGGCGCGGGGCCGGCGGGCGGGGCGCAGCCGGCGAGCAGGAGGGCCGCGAGGACGGCCGTCGGGGCGGCGCCGGCGGTCCGGAACCGCCCCCGCCTCACAGGTAGTCCTCCAGCCGGGCCACGGCGTACCCCTCGGCGGTGACCTTGTCGAGGAAGCGCCGGGCGAGGTCGGTCATGGTGCCGTTCCAGTCGGCGTGGCCGCGGAAGTGGCTGAGGACGATGTCGCCCGGGTGCAGGCTCCGGTCCCACTCGCGGTACTCCCAGTGGTCGACGTAGACCTCCTCGTCCCAGATGGGCGCGTACCGGATGCCGCAGGACTTGGCGGCGACGAGGGTGTCGCGGTTGTAGTTGCCGTACGGCGGGCGGAAGAGGGCCGGGCGCTTGCCGTACTGCTTCTCCATCACGTCCTGCATCCCGCAGATCTCCCGCCGCTGCTGCTCGTAGGAGAGGGCGGGGAGGTACGGGTGGCTCAGGGTGTGGTTGTTGAGGGTGACGCCGAGGTCGCGCATCTTCCGGAAGTAGCCGTAGTCGTCCTTGATCTCCTCGTCGGTGAGGAAGACGGTGTACGGGACCTTCAGCTCGTCCATCATGCGCAGGAACGCCGGGTCCTTCTCGGCGCCGTCGTCGATGGTGAGGAAGACGACCTTGTCCTCGGTGGGGATCGTGGTGAAGACCGGCGGCAGCTCCTCCTGTCCGTCCACCTCGAACCCCTCGCGCGCGGTGATCTCGGGCTTCTCGGCGGGGGGCGGGGGCGCGGCGAGGGGGACCTGGCTCAGGTTCCAGCGTTTGGCGGCGGCGGCACGGGCCGCCTGTTCGGCCCGCGCCTTGGCCTCGGGGGCCTCCTGGGCGCGGGCGGGGGGCGCCTGGAGGGGCTGCCGGGCCGCGGTGTCCCGCTCGGGGGACGCGTCGTGCGCACAGCCGGAGGCGAGGGCCGCGACGAGGAGCACGGCGAGGCCGCCGCACGTCCGGGCCCCCGGCGAGGACGCCCGGAAGGAGCGTCTCGCCCGGCTTTTGTCATTTTGTACGACTACTCGCATGGCCTCGGATACTGACAGCGCCCGGTCCCGGCTCCCGGCCCGACACCCGCGCCGTGCGCGCGGCTTCCACCGACTGGCCCACAATGAGCCGGTGAAAGACCCAGAAGCCCTCCACGCGCTCCTCACGCCCGAAGGCCGCGCGCTCCTCGACGAGGTCCGCGGCACCGATCCCGCCCGAGAACTCGCGGTCGCCACCCGCCTGCGCCGCACCCATCCGCCGGACCTGGTGTCGGCCGCGCTCGGCCAGGCCCGGCTGCGGCAGCGGGCGGTGGCCAAGTTCGGGGCGCGGGACGCCGCGAGGATGTTCTTCACGCCCGACGGGGTCGAGCAGTCGACGCGCGCGAGCGTCGCCGCCCACCGCGCCGGACGGCTGGCCGCCCTCGGGGTGCGCTCCGTGGCCGACCTGTGCTGCGGGATCGGCGGCGACGCGATCGCGCTGGCCCGCGCGGGCATCCGGGTGCTGGCCGTCGACCGCGACCCGGTGACGGTGGCGGCGGCCCGCGCCAACGCCCGGGAACTGGGCCTCGACGCGCTGATCGAGGTGCGCGAGGCGGATGTCACGGAGGTCGGTACGGGCGGCTGCGACGCGGTCTTCGTCGACCCGGCCCGGCGCGGCGGGCGGCCCGGCGGCGGCCGGATCTTCGCCCCCGAGGCGTACTCGCCGCCGCTCTCCTGGGCCGTCGAGGCGGCCCGCACCGCACCGCGCGCCGCCGCGCTGAAACTCGCGCCCGGCATCCCCCACGAGGTGGTGCCCGAGGGCGCCGAGGCCGAGTGGATCTCCGACGGCGGCGAGGTCAAAGAGGCCGTGCTGTGGTTCGGCACCGAGCCCGGCACCGTACGGGCCACGCTGCTGCCGGGGCCGCGCACCCTGCTCTCCCGGCGCCTGCCGGACCCGCCGGTCCGCCCGCCCGGCCGCTACCTCTACGAGCCGGACGGCGCCGTCATCCGCGCCCACCTCGTCGCCGAGGCCGCCGAAGAGGTCGGCGGCGGACTGCTCGACCCGACCATCGCCTACGTCACCTCCGACGCGCTGGTGACGACGGAGTACGCGACGGCGTACGAGATCACCGACCGGATGCCGTTCAACCTCAAGAAGCTCAAGGCGCTGCTGCGGGAGCGCGGCATCGGCACCCTGACCGTGAAGAAACGCGGCTCGGCGATCGAGCCGGAGGAGCTGCGCCGCAAGGTCAGACCGCAGGGCCCGAACGCGGCCACGGTCTTCCTCACCCGGGTCGCGGGCGCCCCCACGGTCCTCCTGGGCCACCCGGCGACCCTCTGACGGAGCCGGCGCCCTCCCGGCGGACGGCGGCACCGCACCGGACCCTCGAAAGTTTCGGCCGGTGAGCCGACTGGCTTCGTCAGTCCGCCGGAGGCGGTGCCGTACTGCTGCGGACCTCCAGGCTGGTGGCGAGTTCCACCCGGGTGGCCGCCGGCGGGCCGTCGTCGCGGCCCAGGTCGAGGACGAGCCGGGCGGCGGCCTCCGCCATCTCCATGAGGGGCTGCCGCACCGTCGTCAGCGGCGGCCCCACCCAGCGGGCCACCGGCAGGTCGTCGAAACCGACCACGCTCAGGTCCTGCGGGATGCGCAGCCCCAGCTCGCGGGCGGCCTCGTAGAGCCCGAGCGCCTGGAGGTCGTTCCCGGCGAAGACCGCGGTCGGCCGGTCGGGGCGGCGCAGCAGCTCCAGCCCCTGCCGGTAGCCGGCCTCGTGGTGGAAGTCGCCGGTGGCGATCAGCGCGGGGTCGACCGGCAGCCCGGCCGTCTCCAGCGCGGCCCGGTAGCCGTCCACCCGGGCGCGGCTGCACATCATGCGGGTCGGCCCGCTGATCGCGCCGATCCGGGTGTGCCCCAGGTCGATGAGGTGCCGGGTGGCGGCGAGGCCGCCCTGCCAGTTGGTGGCGCCGATGGACGGCACGTCGGCGCCCGGGTCGCCCGCCGGGTCCATCACCACGAACGGGATGGAGCGGCTGGTCAGCAGCGCCCGCTGGGACTCGTCCAGCCCGGACAGGACGAGGATCACCCCGTGCGGGCGGCGCGCGGCGACCTGGTCGGCCCAGGTCCGCCCGGGGGTCAGGCGCCCCGCGCTCTCGGAGAGCACGACGCTGAGCCCCGCGTCCCGCGCCGCGTTCTCCACGCCCCGGATCACCTCCATCGCCCAGGCGCTCTCCAACTCGTGGAAGACCAGGTCGATGAGGGGGGAGCGGGTCGCCTCGGCCCGCCGGCGCCGGTAGCCGTGGGCGCGCAGCAGGTCCTCCACGCGGGCGCGGGTCGTCGGAGCCACGTCCGCACGGCCGTTGAGGACCTTCGAAACAGTCGGTGCCGACACGCCGGCCTCGCGGGCGATCTCGGCGAGCGTCGCGGTCTGGGCGGACCGCCTTTGCGTCCGGGTTTCAGCGGGCTGCGGGGATGTCATGGCGGCGATCGTATCCCTGCGGACCCCCTTGACGAAGACTTCCGTGCGCCATAGGTTTCCGGAACATTCGATTGATACATCGAAACATTCGTGACACCGTTCGTGAGAGGGCCGTCCGTCCACCCCGACAGGAGTTCCATGACCACCGCGCCCTGGCGTGACCCCGCCCTGACCGCCGCCGCCCGCGTCGACGACCTCCTGTCCCGGATGACCCTGGAGGAGAAGACCGCCCAGTTGTACGGCGTGTGGGTGGGCGCCGCCACGGACGGCGACGGCGTCGCCCCGCTCCAGAACCAGATGTCCGCCGACCACGACTGGGACGAGCTGATCACCCACGGCCTCGGCCAGCTCACCCGCCCCTTCGGCACCGCCCCCGTCGAACCGGCCCTCGGCGCCCGCGCGCTCGCCAGCGCCCAGCGGCGCATCACCGAGGCCGGCCGCTTCGGCATCCCGGCCCTCGCCCACGAGGAGTGCCTGGCCGGCTTCACCGCCTGGCGGGCCACCGCGTACCCCGTGCCGCTGGCCTGGGGCGCCGCCTTCGACCCGGAGCTGGTCGAGGAGATGGCCCGGCGGATCGGCCACGACCTGCGCTCGGTCGGCGTCCACCAGGGCCTCGCCCCCGTCCTGGACGTCGTCCGCGACGCCCGCTGGGGCCGGGTGGAGGAGACCATCGGCGAGGACCCGTACCTCGTCGGCACCATCGGCAGCGCCTACGTGCGCGGGCTGGAGTCGGCCGGGATCGTCGCCACCCTCAAGCACTTCGCCGGGTACGCCTCCTCGGCCGGCGCCCGCAACCTCGCCCCGGTGCGGGCGGGCGTGCGGGAGTTCGCGGACGTCACGCTGGTGCCGTTCGAGATGGCGCTGCGCGAGGGCGGCGCGCGGTCGGTGATGGCCGCGTACACCGAGACGGACGGCGTCCCCGCCTCCGCCGACCCCACGCTGCTGACCGGCCTGCTCCGCGAGGAGTGGGGGTTCACCGGCACGGTGGTCGCGGACTACTTCGGCGTCGGCTTCCTGGAGTCCCTGCACCGCGTCGCCGGCACCCCCGCCGAGGCCGCGCACCTGGCCCTCGACGCCGGCATCGACGTCGAGCTGCCCACCCTCAAGTGCTACGGCACCCCGCTGCTGGAGGCCGTCCGGGCGGGCACGGTCCCCGCCGGACTGGTCGAGCGGGCGGCCCGCCGGGTGCTGCTCCAGAAGTGCGCCCTGGGGCTGCTGGACGAGGACTGGACACCGCAGGCGCCACCACGGGAGGAGGGGGCGGAGGCCCCCGTCGACCTCGACTCCCCCGCCAACCGCGCCCTCGCCCGCCGCCTGGCCGAGGAGTCGGTGGTGCTCCTGGACAACCCGGACGGCGTACTGCCGCTCGCCCCCGACACCCGGATCGCGGTGGTCGGCCCCCGCGCCGCCGACGCCCTCGCCATGCTGGGCTGCTACTCCTTCCCCTCCCACGTGCTGCCCCACCACCCCGAGGTGCCCACGGGCATCGAGATCCCGACCGCGCTGGACGCCCTGCGCGCCGAACTCCCCGACGCCAAGGTGACGTTCGCGCCCGGCTGCGACACCTCCGAGCCGGACGCCTCCGGTTTCGCGGAGGCGGTGGCGAAGGCCGCCGAGGCCGATGTGTGCGTGGCGGTCCTGGGCGACCGGGCGGGCCTCTTCGGCCGGGGCACGTCCGGCGAGGGGTGCGACGCGAGCGACCTGCGGCTGCCCGGCGTCCAGGGCGAGCTGCTGGACGCGCTGGTGGCGACCGGCGTGCCGGTGGTGCTGGTGCTGCTCACCGGGCGCCCGTACGCGCTGGGCCGCTGGGCGGGCCGGCTCGGCGCCGTCGTCCAGGCGTTCTTCCCCGGCGAGGAGGGCGGACCGGCCCTCGCGGGCGTCCTGTCGGGCCGCGTCACCCCCTCGGGCCGGCTCCCGGTGAGCGTGCCGAAGCTGCCCGGCGGACAGCCGTGGACCTACCTCCAGCCCCCGCTGGGCCTGGCCGGCGAGGTCAGCAACCTCGACCCGACCCCGCTCTACCCCTTCGGGCACGGCCGCTCGTACACGACGTTCGCCTGGGAGGACTTCACCGGCGGGGCCGAGGAGGCCGCGCTCTCCACGGACGAGGCGTACGACCTCGCGCTGACCGTCCGCAACACCGGCGAGCGGCCCGGCGCCGAGGTGGTCCAGCTCTACCTGCACGATCCGGTGGCCTCGGTGACCCGGCCGGACGTCCGCCTGATCGGCTACCGGCGGGTGGAACTGGCGCCCGGCGAGGCCCGCCGGGTGACGTTCCGCTTCCATCCGGACCTCGCGGCGTTCACCGGCCGCTCGGGCCGCCGCGTGGTGGAACCGGGCGCCCTGGAGCTACGGCTCGCCGCCTCCAGCGCGGAGGTGCGGCACACGGCCCGGCTGACCCTGACCGGACCGGCCCGCGAGCCGGGCACCGGCCGGCGCCTGCGCTGCCCGGTGCGGGTGGCTCCGGTGCCGTAGCGTCCTCGGCCGCGGTGCCGTGCCCCCGGCGGCTCCGGGGCCCGCCCGGACCCGCCGGGGGCGCGGGTCAGTCGGCGGCGACCGACTCGAAGCGCCAGCGGTGCACCGGGCGGCTCACCAACGCCGGGTCGGGGTCGGGAAGTTCGGGCAGCTCCGCGTCGTACGGGGCGTCCCACCAGGTGACGACGAGGACCCGGTCCTGCGGGGCGCGGAAGGTCTCCCGGCGCAGCGGCGCCGACGGCAGCTCCCGCCCCCGCGCCCACTCCAGCAGTTCCCCGCCCCGGCCGGGCAGCGCCCGCGCCTCCCACATCAGCGCGACGGTCACGAGTACAGGTTCCCCTCGCCGGTGTGGTGGGCGTGGTCGTGCGCCTCGCCCGGGACGTGCGGTTCGGTCACCGGCAGCGAGGAGTCGGCCGACAGGTCCCAGTCGGAGGCGGCCCGGTTCCGGGCGACCATCTCGGCGCCGAGGGCGGCCACCATCGCGCCGTTGTCCGTGCACAGCTTGGGCCGGGGCACCCGCAGCCGGATGCCGGCCGCCTCGCAGCGGTCCTGGGCCAGCGCCCGCAGCCGCGAGTTGGCGGCCACCCCGCCGCCGATCATCAGGTGGTCGACGCCCTCGTCCTTGCAGGCCCGTACCGCCTTGCGGGTGAGCACGTCCACGACCGCCTCCTGGAAGGAGGCCGCCACGTCGCGCACCGGCACCTCCTCCCCCGCCGCCCGCTTCGCCTCGATCCAGCGGGCCACGGCGGTCTTGAGACCGGAGAAGGAGAAGTCGTAGGCGGGATCGCGCGGGCCGGTCAGCCCGCGCGGGAAGGCGATGGCGGTGGGGTCGCCCTCGCGCGCGTACCGGTCGATGACCGGGCCGCCGGGGAAGCCCAGGTTCAGCACGCGGGCGATCTTGTCGAACGCCTCGCCCGCCGCGTCGTCGATGGTCGCGCCCAGCGGGCGGACGTCGGAGGTGATGTCGGCCGACAGCAGCAGCGAGGAGTGCCCGCCGGAGACCAGCAGCGCCATGGTCGGCTCCGGCAGCGGCCCGTGCTCCAGTTGGTCCACGCAGATGTGCGAGGCGAGGTGGTTGACGCCGTACAGCGGCTTGCCGAGCGCGTACGCGTACGCCTTCGCCGCCGAGACGCCGACCAGCAGCGCGCCGGCGAGTCCGGGGCCGGCGGTGACGGCGATGCCGTCGAGGTCGCGCGCGCTCACCCCGGCCTCCTTCAGGGCGCGTTCGATGGTGGGGACCATCGCCTCCAGGTGGGCGCGGCTCGCCACCTCCGGCACGACCCCGCCGAAACGGGCGTGCTCGTCGACGCTGGAGGCGACGGCGTCGGCCAGCAGCGTGGTGCCGCGGACGACGCCGACACCGGTCTCGTCACAGGAGGTCTCGATCCCCAGTACGAGAGGCTCGTCGCGGGAGTCAGCCATGGTTGTCGGTTCCTTGTACGGGGTCGGCGCCCGCGGCGGGGCCGCCGCCGGGCGCTGTGGTCAGTCGCATCACCAGGGCGTCCACGTTCCCCGGCTGGTAGTAGCCGCGCCGGATGCCGATGGGCTCGAAGCCGAAGCGCTCGTACAGCTTCTGCGCGCGGGTGTTGTCCACCCGGCACTCCAGCAGCACCTCGGCGCAGTCGAAGGCGGTCGCCGCCCGCAGCAGCTCGGTCAGCAGCCGGGCGCCGAGCCCGGTGCCCCAGAACTCGCGGGCGACGGCGATGGTCTGCACGTCGGCCTGGTCGCCGGAGGCGGTGAGGCCCGCGTAGCCGACGATCTCCTCACCCTCGGCGTCGGCGCGGGACGCCACGGCGACCAGATACCGCCGGGTCGCCCCGGGGCCGCGGGCGTGGGCCAGCTCGGACCAGAACATCCCCCGCGACCAGGCGTCCTCCGGGAACAGCTCGCGCTCCAGCCGGAGCACGGGGTCGATGTCCCACCAGCGCATCTCGCGCAGCTCGGCAGTCACGGGCCCGGTCACCTCGGGGTGACCACCTTGTAGTTCCTGGGCACCTGCGCGTCCGGCCGGCGCAGGTACAGCGGCCGGGGCGCGGGCAGTTCCTCGCCGGCCGCGAGCCTCTCCGCGGCGAGCCGGGCCAGCGCGGCGGCCGACACGTGCTCCGGCTCGTGCGCGCGGGGGAAGACGTCCGGGTAGAGCAGGGCGCCCGCGCCGACGGCGGGCACGGCCGCGACCTGCTCGGCGATGTCGGCGGGGCGGTCGACGGCCGGGTCGGTCAGCCGGGTGCGGGAGTCGGCGTACCGCGCCCAGTAGACCTCTTTGCGGCGCGCGTCGGTCGCCACCACGAAGGGCTCCTCCAGGTCCGCGGCGTACGCCAGCGCGTCCAGCGTGCACACGCCGTGCACGGGGACGCCGAGCGCGAGCCCGAAGGTGTCCGCGGTCATCAGGCCGACCCGCAGGCCCGTGTACGGGCCGGGGCCGATACCGACCGCGATGCCGGTGACGTCGGCGAGCCGCGATCCGGCCTCGGAGAGCAACCGGTCGACGGCGGGCAGCAGCAGTTCACCGTGCCGGCGCGCGTCCACCTGGCTCGACGAGGCGATGACGTCCGTCCCGTCGTGCAGCGCGACGGTGACGGCGGGTGTGGCGGTATCCAGAGCGAGCAAGAGCACGCGAACAGCCTACGGCGAACGGCGGCTCGTGTCGGACGCCCCGGCGAGACCGGTCCCGGCTGCTAACGTCGCCGGGAGCATGACGCAGGACCGACATGCCGCACATGCCGTACATGACGTAGACGACTGATGCGTACGACTGCCGAGGTGGTCCCCAGTGGCAAGCAGCAGCGCCGGCATCACGGCCGGGCTCACCGCGGCGGCCCTCGTGACGGTCGGCGCCCTCGGCTACCAGGCCGCGGCCCGCGTCCCCGACGAGCTGAGCCGCGCCCACGCGCACGCCGCGCCCAGCCCCGGCGCCTCGAAGGCGCCCCGGGACCGGAACCACCCGGCGGCGCTGCCCACCGGGTCCGGCAAGGGCGAACGGGTCGTGTACTCCCTGGACGACGACCGGGTCTGGCTGGTCGAGGCGGGCGGCACGGTCCGACGCACCTTCACCGTCGAGCCCGGCGGGATCGACCCCGAGCCGGGCACCTACGCGGTCACGTCCCGGTCGAACGCGATCACCGGGTCGGACGGTGTGCCGGTCGAGCACGTCGTGCGCTTCGCCGTCAACCGGGACGTGGTCATCGGGTTCAGCGCGGCCGTGGACGAGTCGGCGCGGTCCGCGCCGTCCACGGCGACCGGGGGCATCCGGGAGAAGCGGGCGGACGGCGACGCGATGTGGGGCTTCGCCACGATCGGCCAGCAGGTCGTCGTCGTCCCGTAGACCCCGTGGCCCCGGCGGGCGCTCCCGGGGTCAGGCGGTCAGGCGGCCTCGCGGTGTTCCGGGGCGGTGTGCCGGGAGTCGGGTTCGGGTGCGCGGGGCGGAGTCGACACGGCGAGGGCCGCGGCGCCCGCCGCGAGCAGATCCCGTACGGAGACCCCGGGGGCGGTGGGCGGCCTCGGGTGGTTCGCGGACTCGGGCATGGACGCCTCCTGAAGGGCGGGGGCGGACGTGGTTAGGCATGCCTAACCACGTACTGGGTACCATGTCATCACGGCCGGGGTCCGAAACGCAACATCTTGCCGACAACGTGTCGGAACACCCCGTCGTGTCCGCCGCCCGCTCCCTGCCAGGGGGTCCCCGGCCCGGAGGGGCCTGGCCGCCTCAGGCGGCGAGCGAGTTCAGGTCGGCCGTGCTCCAGCGGGCGCCGAGGCCGGTCAGGGTCACCCGGCGCACGTCGTCTTCGGTGGCATCGGTGGCGCTGGTGTCGGTGGTGGCGCCGGCAGCGCCGGTGCCGCCGGTGGCCCGGTCGATCCTCAGGTGCAGCCGGTCCTCGGTCAGCTCCTCCACCTTGCCCTCGCCCCACTCCACCACGATCACCGAATCGGGCAGGGAGACGTCCAGGTCGAGGTCCTCCATCTCGTCCAGTCCGCCGCCGAGCCGGTAGGCGTCGACGTGGACCAGCGGCGGGCCGTCGCCGAGGGAGGGGTGCACGCGGGCGATCACGAAGGTGGGCGAGGTGACGGCGCCCCGCACGCCCAGCCCCTCGCCGAGGCCGCGGGTCAGCGTCGTCTTGCCCGCGCCCAGCTCCCCGCTGAGCATCACCAGGTCACCGGCGCGCAGCAGCTTGGCGAGCCGGCGGCCCAGGTCCCGCATCCCCTCGGCGGAGGTGACGGTGAGCGCGAGGGCGGGGGCCGTCTCGGCGGGGGCCGTCTCAGCGGGGCCCTGCGGCGCCGGGGCCTGCGGCGCCGGGGCCTGAGGTGCCGGGGCCGGCCGTGCCGGGTCCTGCCGCGCCGGGTCCTGCCGTGCCGGGTCCTGAGGTGCTGCGTCCATAGCCCCCAACGGTAGCCCCTGACGGCACGGCGCCCGCGCGGGCGAGCAGGTCGGCGAGGCGGTCGGTGACCAGCTCCGGGTGCTCCAGCATCACCAGGTGCCCGGCGTCCGGGACCAGCACCGATTCGGCCTCCGGGAGCAGGTCGGCGATGGCCTCGCTGTGCTCGCTGGGCGTGATCAGGTCCCGCACCCCGGCCAGCACCAGCACCGGCAGCCCGTCGAAGTGGGCGAGGGCCTCGGTCTTGTCGTGGTCGGTGAAGGCCGGGTAGAACTCGGCGACCACGTCGATCGGCGTCGACTCGATCATCCGCTCGGCGAACCGGACCACGGCCGGGTCGACGTCCCGGGACGCGAACGAGTACCGCTTGATCACCCCGGCGAACAGGTCCGCCGTCGCCCGCCGCCCCCGCTCCACCAGCTCGGCCCGCTGCCCCAGCGCCTTCAGCACGCCCGGCAGCACCCGGCGCACCGCGTTGACCCCGGCCACCGGGAGGCCGAAGTTCACCTCGCCCAGCCGGCCGGAGGACGTGCCGACCAGGGCCACGCCGGCCACCCGCTCGCGGACCAGCTCGGGGAAGGCGTCCGCGAGGGCCATCACGGTCATGCCGCCCATCGAGTGGCCGACCAGCACGATCGGGCCCTCGGGCACGGCCGCGTCGATCACCGCCTTCAGGTCCCGGCCGAGCTGCTCGATGGTGACCGGCTCGCCGTCCCGCGCCTGGGCCACGCCCCGCCCGGAACGGCCGTGGCTGCGCTGGTCCCAGTGCACGGTGCGGACGACGCCGCGCAGGGCGGCGCGCTGGTAGTGCCAGGAGTCCTGGTTGAGGCAGTAGCCGTGGCAGAAGACGACGGTCACGGGGGCGGGTTCCCGGCGGCCGAAGAGGCGGCGGCGCCGGGGGGCGGCGGGCGCGGCCTCGGGGGCGACCTCGTCGACCTCGTAGTACAGCTCCGTGCCGTCGTCGGCGTACGCCCGGCCGGGGGTGCCGCGCACCCCGCCGTACGGTCCCGCCGCGTCGAGGGCGAGCCGCGCCTTCTGGCGCATCCCGCGGCCGACGGTGAGCCGTTCTATCGCCACGCCGGCGGCGGCGCCCGCGGCGACCACGCCTATGGCGACCCCGGCGATGCCGGTGGTCCGGCGCCAGTTGTCCGCGGCGAAGGCGGCGGCAGCCGCGGCGCCCACGGCACCGTCCGCTCTGCTCTCGCTCACGTACCGCTCCTCTTCACCGGACCGCCCGGCTGCTCTCTCTCGTCGCTTTCTCACCCGTACGAGTGAGGCGCGCGGGCCGTGGCCGGCCGTGGCGCCTCACGCGGCGGGCCGGTGCTCCGGGGCCGTCCCGGCGACCGGCGGGGGCCGGTGACCCGACAGGGGCCCTCAGGTCCGGCCGGGTGGCCCTACGGAGCTAGGCCCGCTCCTCGTCAACGTAGACGCGGGGCACCCGGGTTCCGACGCGGGTGACGATCTCGTACCCGATGGTGCCGGCGGCCTGCGCCCAGTCCTCGGCGGTGGGCTCGCCGTGGTCGCCGGGGCCGAACAGCACCGCCTCCGCCCCCGCGGCGGGCCGGTCCCCGCCGAGGTCGACGGTGAACTGGTCCATCGCGATCCGCCCCGCCACCGTGCGCCACTTGCCGTCGACCAGCACCGGGCCGGTGTGCGAGGCGTGGCGCGGGACGCCGTCCGCGTAGCCGAGCGGGACGAGACCGAGGGTGGTCGCGCCGGGGGTGGTGTAGTGGTGCCCGTAGCCGACGCCGTGGCCGCCGGGGACGTCCTTGACCAGCGCGAGCGACGCGGACAGCCGCATCACCGGGCGCAGGCCCAGGTCGGCGGGGGAACCCAGCTCGGGGCTGGGCGAGACGCCGTAGAGGGCGATGCCGGTCCGGACCAGGTCGAAGTGGCTCTCCGGGAGGGTCAGCGTGGCCGCCGAGTTGGCGATGTGCCGGACCTCGAAGCGGGCTCCCTGCTCCTCGGCCCGCTCGGTCATCTCGCGGAAGCGGGTGAGCTGCGCGGCGGTGGCGGGGTGTCCGGGCTCGTCGGCGCAGGCCAGGTGGGACCAGACGCCGGTGATCCGGATCAGCCCCTCGCGCTCGGCGCGCAGCGCCTCGCCCACCAGCTCGGCCCAGTCCCCGGGCTGGCAGCCGCCGCGTCCGAGGCCGGTGTCGGCCTTCAGGTGCACGCGCGCGGGCCGCCCGGCCTGCCGGGCCGCCTCGGTGACCTCCTCCAGCGCCCACAGCGCGCCGACGGACACGTCGAGGCGGGCCTCGACGGCCTCGCGCCAGGGGCCGCCCGGCGTCCAGAGCCAGCACATGATCCGCAGGTCGTCGGGGAGGTCCGCCTCGGCGCGCAGCGCGAGGGCCTCCTCCGGGGTGGCGGTGCCGAGCCACTCCGCACCGGCGGCCACGGCGGCGCGGGCGCAGGGGATGGCGCCGTGGCCGTAGGCGTCGGCCTTGACCACGGCCATGAAGGCCGCGCCGGGTGCCCGTTCGCGCAGGGTGCGCACGTTGGCCCGCAGGGCGGCCAGGTCGATCTCCGCGCGGGCCCGCAGGGGCGCGGTCCGGCGGCCAGCTTTCTCACTCATCGCCCACCAGTCTCTCAGGAGCGCCCCACCCCGGTGCCTCCGGCCACGCGCCGGGGACGGTACGGGGAGGGGGACGAGCCACCCCCGGGGACGGGACGCCGGCCGGCGGGTGGCTCATGACCAGCGACGACACCGGGCAGGGCACGCCAAGCACCGGCGCCGAAGCATAAACCCCCACCCCCGTGAACGAGCCACCCCCCGAGCGGGGATGTGTCCCGAAGGAGACCGGGAGACCGGGAGACGGGGACCGGGTGAGGGCGACGACCGCGCGGCAGGGCGAGCACCACACGGCGAGCGCGGGCGCGCCGCCTCAGCCCACTCCCGCCTCCCGGACGTCCCGCCAGGCCCGGGGGATCGCGTCGGCGATGTCGTGGGCACCGGCCGGCGCGTGACGGGCCGCGAACCGGCCCGCGAGCCCGTGCACGTACGCGCCCGCGCTCGCCGCGTCCAGGGCCGGGAGCCCCGCCGCGAGCAGGGAGCCGGCGAGCCCCGACAGGACGTCCCCGCTGCCGGCGGTGGCGAGCCAGGGCGTGCCGGTCGCGTTGGCCCGTACGGGGCCGCCGTCCGGCCCGGCGACCAGCGTCGTCGAGCCCTTGAGCAGCACGGTCGCCCGGTACCGCCCGGCCAGCTCCCGTACGGCGTCCAGCCGCGCCCCCTCGACCTCGTCCCGGCCCACGCCGAGCAGGGCGGCGGCCTCACCGGCGTGCGGGGTCATCAGGGTGGGTGCCGTGCGCCGGCGCACGTCGCGGGCCGGGGCCAGCCGCAGTCCGTCGGCGTCGACGAGGACGGGGACGTCCAGGGCCAGCACCTGAGCGACGGTACGGGCGTCGTCGCCGGCGCCGGGCCCGACCACCCACGCCTGTACGCGCCCGGCCTTCTTCGGGCCCTGGTCGGAGACGAGGGTCTCGGGGTAGCGGGCGATGACCGCGTCGGCGGCGGGGCCGACGTACCGCACCGCGCCCGCGCCGCCCCGCAGGGCGCCGGAGACGGCGAGGACGGCGGCGCCGGGGTAGCGGGCGGAGCCGGCGGCGATGCCGACGACGCCCCGCCGGTACTTGTCGCTCTCGGCGGCGGGCACCGGCAGCAGCCGGGCCACGTCGGCGTGCTGGAGCGCCTCCAGGAAGGGGCCGGCGGGGAGTTCCAGGCCGATGTCGACGAGCCGGACCGACCCGGCGTGCTCCCGGGCGGGGTCGACGAACAGGGCGGGTTTGTGGGTGCCGAAGGTGACGGTCAGATCGGCGCGGACGGCGGCGCCGCGCACCTGCCCGGTGTCGGCGTCGACGCCGCTCGGCAGGTCGACGGCGACGACGGCGGCCCGGGAGCGGTGGGCGGCCTCGGCGAGCGGCACGGCCTCGGCGCGCAGGCCGCCGGTGCCGCCGATACCGACGATGCCGTCGAGGACGAGGTCGGCGCGCTCGACGAGGGGTACGCCGTCGGCGGCGGGGACGGTGACGCCGCCGGCCCGGCGCAGCGCGGCGAGCCCGCCGGGGTGGGCGCGGCCGGGGGCGAGCAGGACGGCGGTGACGGCGGCACCGCGCCGGGCGAGACGGGCCCCGGCCCAGAGGGCGTCGCCGCCGTTGTCGCCGCTGCCGACGAGCAGGACGACCCGGCTGCCGTAGACCCGGCCGAGGAGCTGGGCGCAGGCGGCGGCGAGACCGGCCGCGGCCCGCTGCATCAGGGCGCCGTCCGGCAGCCGTGCCATCAGGGTCCGCTCGGCGGCCCGGACCGTCTCCACGCTGTACGCAGTACGCATGCCGTGCAGTCTTCCCCGTACGGCGGGAGCGTCACGGACCGCACCGCCGAACGCGTCAGCCCTCCGCGATGACGACGGCCGAGGCCACGCCCGCGTCGTGACTCAGGGACACGTGCCAGGAGGCCACGCCGAGGTCCGCGGCGCGGGCCGCGACGGTCCCGGTGACGCGCAGGCGGGGTCGGCCGCTGTCCTCGACGTACACCTCGGCGTCGGTCCAGAGCAGGCCGGCGGGTGCGCCGAGCGCCTTGGCGAGCGCTTCCTTGGCCGCGAAGCGCGCGGCGAGCGAGGCGACGCCCCGGCGCTCCCCGCCCGGCAGCAGCAACTCGCTCTCCAGGAAGAGCCGCCGCGCGAGGGCGGGCGTCCGCTCCAGCGCGGCCCCGAACCGCTCGACCTCGGCCACATCGATCCCGACCCCGACAATCCCCATGCCAGCACCTTACGACCCCAGACTCACCCGGCTCCGTCCTCCTCCGGCTCGTCCGCGAACAGTTCCTCCGCCCGCCCGACGGTCCCGGCCCGGTCGAGCCAGTCGTCGAGCCGCGTCAGGTCCTCGCACCGGGTGATCCGCTCCCGCTCGGCCTCGGAGACCTCGATCCCCCGCACCTCCAGGACCCGCAACACCCCCGCGGCCTTCCCCTTCGCCCTGCCCTTGGCCTCCCCCTCGGCCCGTCCCTCGTTGTACGCCTCCTCGAAGACCGTCCCCCTGCCCGGGAAGTACGTGACGACCATCTTCTCCAGCTCCCTCCACGTCTCTCGGGCGGCATTCCGCCCGCCGCCTCGTTCGGTATGACGCCGGGCAGCCGACAGGTCGCTCCAGGGGTCGGCCGGGCGGCCACGCCCGCACGCTAAGACCGGCAGGGAGGGCGTTTTCCCGGATGAGGGAGGCGTTCCTGCTTTCGAGTGGCGAGGAAACGTTCAGACCGTCGCCGGGGCGCTATTCCACCGTCACCGACTTGGCCAGGTTGCGGGGTTGGTCGACCTCGTTGCCGCGGGCGGTGGCGAGTTCGCAGGCGAAGACCTGGAGGGGGACCGTGGCCACCAGGGGCTGGAGGAGGGTGGGGGTGGCCGGGACGCGGATCAGGTGGTCGGCGTAGGGGACGACCGCCTCGTCGCCCTCCTCGGCGATGACGATGGTGCGCGCGCCCCGGGCCCGGATCTCCTGGATGTTGGACACGATCTTGTCGTGGAGCACGGAGCGCCCCCGAGGGGACGGGACGACCACGACGACCGGCAGGTCCTCCTCGATCAGCGCGATCGGCCCGTGTTTCAGCTCGCCCGCGGCGAAGCCCTCGGCGTGCATGTACGCCAGTTCCTTGAGCTTCAGGGCGCCTTCGAGGGCGACCGGGTAGCCGACGTGCCGGCCGAGGAAGAGCACCGTGTCGTGGTGGGCGAGGGAGCGCGCCAGTTCCCGTACCGGCTCCATGGTCTCCAGCACCCGTTCCACCGATCCGGTGATCCGCGAGAGGTCGCGGATGACGTCGCGGATCTCGTCCCCGTACTTGGTGCCGCGCGCCTGCCCGAGGTAGAGGGCGACGAGGTAGCAGGCGACGAGCTGGGTGAGGAACGCCTTGGTCGAGGCGACGGCGACCTCGGGCCCGGCGTAGGTGTAGAGCACCGCGTCGGACTCGCGCGGGATGGTGGAGCCGTTGGTGTTGCAGATGGCCAGCACCCGGGAGCCCTGTTCGCGGGCGTGCCGCAGGGCCATGAGGGTGTCCATGGTCTCCCCGGACTGGGAGATGGCGACCACCAGGGTCCGCTGGTCGAGGATGGGATCGCGGTAGCGGAACTCGCTGGCCAGCTCCACCTCGCAGGGGATGCGCGTCCAGTGCTCGATGGCGTACTTGGCGATCAGCCCGGCGTGGAAGGCGGTGCCGCAGGCGACGATGACGACCTTGTCCAGCTCGCGCAGCAGCTCCGGGGGGATGCGCACCTCGTCGAGGGTGAGCGAGCCGGAGCCGTCGACGCGGCCGAGCAGGGTGTCGGCGACCGCCTTGGGCTGCTCGGCGATCTCCTTGAGCATGAAGGAGGCGTAGCCGCCCTTCTCGGCGGCCGAGGCGTCCCAGTCGACGTGGTACGAGCGGACGTCGGCCGGGCGGCCGTCGAACCCGGTGACCTTCACCCCGTCCCGGCGCAACTCGACGACCTGGTCCTGGCCCAGTTCGACGGCGTCCCGGGTGTGCGCGATGAAGGCGGCGACGTCCGAGGCGAGGAAGGACTCCCCGTCGCCGACCCCGACCACGAGCGGCGAGTTGCGGCGGGCGCCGACCACCACGCCGGGCGCGTCCGCGTGCACCGCGACCAGCGTGAACGCGCCCTCCAGCCGCCGGCACACCCGCCGCATCGCCTCGGCGAGGTCGGCGCGGCCGGAGTACTCCTCGGCGAGCAGGTGGGCGACGACCTCGGTGTCGGTCTCGGAGGCGAGGGTGTGGCCGCGTCCCTCCAGCTCGGCGCGGAGGTGCGCGAAGTTCTCGATGATGCCGTTGTGGACGACGGCGACCCGGCCCGCGTTGTCGAGGTGCGGATGGGCGTTGACGTCGGTGGGGGCGCCGTGGGTGGCCCAGCGGGTGTGGCCGATGCCGGTGGTGGCCGCGGGCAGCGGGCGTTCGGCGAGTTCCTTCTCCAGGTTGACGAGTTTCCCGGCGCGTTTGGCGGGGGCGAGGCCGCCGTCCGCGAGCATCGTGACGCCCGCCGAGTCGTAGCCCCGGTACTCCAGGCGTTTGAGTCCGGCCATCACGATGTCGAGCGCCGACCGAGACCCCACATATCCCACAATTCCGCACATGACCGAAAGCCTACGGTCAGCTTCGATCGCCAACCTGTCGTCACGTGCCCGAAATCGGAAATTCCCACCGGGGCACGAACGCCCCGGTGGGAAAAATCGCGGTCGCGGAAACCGAACCGGTCGCGGAAACCGAACCGGTCGCGGGGACCGGTCAGCCGAGCTTGGGGAGCTGCGCGTCCACCAGCTCCGCCGGGAACGGGAAGTCCTCGCCCGTGGCAGCGGAGGCGAAGTTGACGGCGGTGAACGAGGCGAGCGTGGCGCCCTTGCGGATCACGACGATCTTCTGCGGCATCTTGACGTCTTCGTCGGCCTCCACCGTCAGGGTGAGGGCGAGGCCCTCGTCCCCGCCCGCGGGCGCCTCGGTCACGGCGACCTTCCCGACCTTGATCTTCTCGCCGAGCATCGTCGTGGTGAACCCGCCGGCACACTTCTCGGCCGCCGCGGCCAGGTCCTTCAGCGGCTGCTCGGCGCCGCCCTCGTAGGAGGAGAGCGTCACGAACGCCTGGTCCACGGCCATGGAGGCGAGCAGCATCTCCTCGTCGGACAGGTCACCCGAGGGCTTCTCGGGCTCGCGCGTCCACTGCCGCTTCACGGCGGCCGAGGGGTCCGCCTGGGCCACCCCGCTCTGCGCGAAGGCGACCGGCAGGCAGGCGGCGTCGTCGGCCTTCACCTTGTCCTTGGTGGCGTCCTCGTCCGCCGCGATCTTGTCGGTGACCTTGCCGCTCTTGAGGTCCGCCTGGGTCAGCGCGGCCTTCTCCAGCTCGGCGGCGGTGAGCGCCTTGGCCGCGGGGGCGGCCGACGCGGCGGGGTCGGCCTTGGCCTTGCCCTCGTCCTTCTTGCCGTCGTCCGAGGAACCGCCGCAGGCGGTGACCAGCAGGGTCAGGGCGGCGGCGGAGGCCGCGAGGGCGGAACGGCGGACGGCGTGGCTTGTCACGTCGGGCAACTCTTTCTTCCGGACCCGTGGAGGAATCCACAGGCTTCGCGCGCACTTTACGCACAGGACGCTCACAGTTGATCTTGATAAGTCGACCCGGTACCCGACCGTGACAGTGGCGTGATCCACCGCGCCCACCGGCCGGCCGGCGCCGCGCGCGCCGACGTCCCGGCGCCGCCAACTCCGGCCGCCCGGCGCCGTATCCACCGGCCCCGGCACCCCACTCGCACCCCCGCCCGCACCCCTGCCGGCACCCCCGCCCACCCCCTGCCCACACCCCTACCCGCACCCCCACCCGCACCCCCGCCGCCCGAGCGTGACGGAGCCCACCTGCCGCCCCGTTCAAACTCCGTTAACAATGGAATGTGATCTCTCCGGTCTCCTCGCTGCCCCAGAGCGCCCACCGGCCCCGGCCGGAGGCGACTCCCTACGTCGACCTCACCCGCGCCGAGTGGAGCGCGCTGCGCGACAAGACGCCGCTGCCCCTCACCGCCGAGGAGGTCGAGCAACTGCGCGGCCTCGGCGACGTCATCGACCTCGACGAGGTGCGGGACATCTACCTCCCGCTCTCCCGCCTGCTCAACCTCTACGTCGGCGCCACCGACGGCCTGCGCGGCGCGCTCAACACCTTCCTCGGCGAGAAGGGCTCCCAGTCCGGCACCCCCTTCGTCATAGGGGTCGCCGGCTCGGTCGCGGTCGGCAAGTCCACCGTCGCCCGGCTGCTGCGCGCCCTGCTCTCGCGCTGGCCCGAGCACCCGCGCGTGGAGCGGGTCACGACCGACGGCTTCCTGCTGCCGACCCGGGAGCTGGAGGCCCGCGGGCTGATGTCGCGGAAAGGTTTCCCCGAGTCGTACGACCGCCGTGCGCTGACCCGTTTCGTCGCCGACGTCAAGGCCGGCAAGGACGAGGTGACCGCCCCCGTCTACTCCCACCTCATCTACGACATCGTCCCCGGCGAGAAGCTGGTCGTCCGCCGCCCCGACATCCTCATCGTCGAGGGCCTCAACGTGCTCCAGCCCGCCCTGCCCGGCAAGGACGGCCGCACCCGGGTCGGCCTCGCCGACTACTTCGACTTCAGCGTGTACGTCGACGCCCGCACCGAGGACGTCGAGCGCTGGTACCTCAACCGCTTCCGCAAGCTGCGCGAGACCGCGTTCCAGGACCCGTCCTCGTACTTCCGCAAGTACACGCAGGTCTCCGAGGAGGAAGCCCTCGACTACGCCCGCACCACCTGGCGGACCATCAACAAGCCCAACCTGGTGGAGAACGTCGCCCCCACCCGGGGCCGGGCCACGCTGGTCGTGCGCAAGGGACCCGACCACAAGGTCCAGCGGCTGCGGCTGCGCAAGCTGTGACGCCGGGCCTGTTACAAAGGGCCGCATGCTGCACCTGCGCCTGATCGTCCCGGCCGACCGGACCGCCGAGGCCGTCGGCCTGATCGACCGGACGGTCGGCACCGCCCACCTCGTGGTGGTGCCCGGCGCCGCCCGCGACCCCGCCGGCGACCTCGTCCTGTGCGACGTGGCCCGCGAGACCGGCGACGAGCTGATCAGCGGTCTCCAGGAGCTGGGCGTCGACCGCCACGGGGCCATCACGGCCGAGAGCCTCGACCTGTCGCTGTCGCGGCAGGCGGAGCGGGCCGAGCGGGAGGCGCCCGGCGAGGCGGCGGACGCGGTGCTGTGGGAGCAACTGGAGGAGGCGACGCAGGAGGAGTCGACGCTGTCGATCACCTACGTCGCCTTCATCACCCTCGCCACGATGATCGCGGCCTGCGGTGTGGTGCTGGACAACCCGGTGCTGATCGTGGGCGCGATGGCGGTCGGCCCGGAGTTCGGCCCGCTGGCCGGCGTCTGCACGGCGATCGTGCAGCGGGCGCCGCGGCTCGCCCTGCGGTCCGCCCTCGCGCTGGTGCTGGGCTTCGCGGCGGCGATGGCGGTGACGGCGGGCTTCAGCCTCTTCATGGACGCGGTGGGGCTGTTCAGCAAGGCGCGGCTGGAGGGGGCGCGGCCCAACACGAGCTTCGTCTCGGCCCCGGACTGGTTCTCGTTCGTGGTCGCGGTCCTCGCCGGCATCGCGGGCACGCTCTCGCTGACCTCGGCCAAGTCGGGGGCGCTGGTCGGCGTGGCGATCTCCGTGACGACGGTGCCCGCCGCGGCCAACGCGGCCGTCGCCCTCGTCTACGGCGACACCCACCAGGGCTGGCACTCGGCGCAGCAACTGGTGCTCAACCTGTCCGGCATCGTGCTGGCCGGGACGCTGACCCTGCTCACCCAGAAGGCGCTGTGGGCCTGGCGCCGCCCGCGGACCCGGCGACCGGTCCGGCCGCGCGGCCGGCGGGGGTCACGGCCCGCCTGACGCCTCCCCGCCGCCCCGGTCCGTCCCCCCGCCGGCCCGACCGTGACGACGGCCCCGGCCGCCGCACCCGCGGCGGGAAACCCCTCAGCCCAGCGCCGACTTGACGGCGTCGGCGAGCCGGCCGGCGACGGAGCGGGCCTGCTCGATGTCGGACGCCTCGACCATCACGCGGACCAGCGGCTCGGTGCCGGAGGGGCGCAGCAGGACGCGTCCGGTGGTGCCCAGTTCGTGTTCGGCCTCGGTGACGGCGGTGGCCAGCTCGGCGGAGGTGCGGACCCGGGTCCGGTCCACGTCGGGCACGTTGACCAGGACCTGCGGCAGCCGCTCCATGACGGAGGCGAGGTCCTGGAGGGTGCGCCCGGTCTCGGCGACCCGCGCGGCCAGCATCAGGCCGGTCAGGGTGCCGTCGCCGGTGGTGGCGTGGTCGAGGATGATGACGTGGCCGGACTGCTCGCCGCCGAGCGCGTATCCTTCGGCCTTCATCTGCTCCAGGACGTACCGGTCGCCGACCGCGGTCTGCACGAGGTGGATGCCCTCGCGCTCCATGGCCAGCTTGAAGCCCAGGTTGGACATGACGGTGCCGACGACGGTGTCGCGGCGCAGGGCGGAGCGCTCCCGCATCGACACCGCGAGCACGGCGAGGATCTGGTCCCCGTCGACCTCGGCGCCGGTGTGGTCCACGGCCAGGCAGCGGTCGGCGTCGCCGTCGTGGGCGATGCCGAGGTCGGCGCCGTGCTCGACGACGGCCGCTTTGAGCAGGTCGAGGTGGGTGGAGCCGCAGCCGTCGTTGATGTTGAGGCCGTCCGGCACGGCGCCGATGGTGACGACCTCGGCCCCGGCCCGCGCGAACGCCTCGGGCGAGACCCGGGAGGCCGCGCCGTGCGCCTCGTCGAGGACGATCTTCAGCCCGTCGAGCCGGTTGGGCAGGACGCCGACGAGGTGGGCGACGTACTGGTCGAGCCCCTCGTCGTAGTCGCGCACCCGGCCGACGCCGACGCCGGTGGGCCGCTCCCAGGGGGCGCCGGTGCGGTGCTCGGCGTAGACGGACTCGATGCGGTCCTCCAGCTCGTCGGCGAGCTTGTGGCCGCCGCGGGCGAAGAACTTGATGCCGTTGTCGGGCATGGCGTTGTGGCTGGCGGAGAGCATCACGCCGAGGTCGGCACCGAGGGCGCCGGTGAGGTGGGCCACTGCGGGCGTCGGCAGCACGCCGACCCGCAGCACGTCCACGCCGGCGCTGGCCAGCCCCGCCACCACGGCCGCCTCCAGGAACTCGCCCGAGGCCCGCGGGTCCCGCCCGACCACGGCGGTGGGCCGGTGTCCGGCGAAGGTGCCCGCCTCGGCCAGTACGTGCGCCGCGGCGACCGAGAGGCCGAGCGCCAGCTCGGCGGTCAGGTCCGCGTTGGCGACGCCCCGCACGCCGTCCGTGCCGAAGAGTCGTCCCACTTGTCCTCCTGAGGAAACGTCAAGTTCCAAAGCGCTGAGGTACGGCCCGCGCAGACGGCTCCCGGTTCCGGGGCACACGATGACCCTGGCACTGATCCAGCCATCCGGTCACACAAGCCTTTGAACGTCTTGTGCCGTTATACGCCTAGTGGCGGTGAGAAACGAACGCCCCGGCAGCACTGTGGCGTGCCGCCGGGGCGTTCGGAGTACGCGGAGCGAGCCGGACCGGCTCGCGGTGCGCACGAGCAGGCAGCGAGCTTAGCGCTTGCTGTACTGCGGAGCCTTGCGGGCCTTCTTCAGACCGGCCTTCTTCCGCTCGACCGCGCGGTCGTCGCGGCGCAGGAAGCCGGCCTTCTTCAGGGGGCCGCGGTTGTTGTCGACGTCGGCCTCGTTCAGCGCGCGGGCGACGCCCAGGCGCAGGGCACCGGCCTGGCCGGAGACACCGCCGCCGGCGATGCGGGCGACGACGTCGTAACGGTCGTCCAGCTCGAGCACCTTGAAGGGCTCGTTGACCTCCTGCTGGTGCACCTTGTTCGGGAAGTAGTCCTCAAGGGTGCGGCCGTTGATCTTCCACTTGCCGGTGCCCGGGATGATCCGGACACGGGCGATGGCGTTCTTGCGGCGGCCCAGGCCGGCGGCCGGCTGGGGCTCGCCGAAGCGGGAGGCCAGGGACTCCGAGGTGTACTCACCCTCGACGGGGACCTCGGACTCGGTGGTGTAGCTGTCGATGTCGATCTCTTCGAGCGGCTGCTCGGCAGTGGTCTCGGCCACGATGCTCCTCAGATTCTGTTCAGTCTTAGGGGGTGGCCGGACTTACTGCGCGACCTGGGTGATCTCGAACGGCACCGGCTGCTGGGCGCCGTGCGGGTGCTGGTCACCCTTGTAGACCTTCAGCTTCGAGAGCATCTGACGGCCCAGGGAGTTCTTCGGGAGCATGCCCTTGACGGCCTTCTCGATGGCCTTCTCCGGGTTCTTGTCCAGCAGCTCGTCGTAGCGCACCGAGCGCAGACCGCCGGGGTAGCCGGAGTGGCGGTAGGCCAGCTTCTGGGTCCGCTTGTTGCCGGAGAGGTGCACCTTGTCGGCGTTGACGATGACGACGAAGTCACCGGTGTCGACGTGGGGCGCGTAGATCGGCTTGTGCTTGCCACGCAGGAGGGAGGCGGCGGTGGAGGCCAGACGACCCAGGACGACGTCCTGGGCGTCGATGACGTGCCACTGGCGCGTCACATCGCCGGGCTTGGGGCTGTACGTACGCACGGTTCGTAGCCTTCGCTTCTTCAGTGATTGGTCCTGACAAGGTCACCGAAGACGATCAGACAGCCCTGACCGCACTGCGGTGACGCAAACCGCGTGCAGGTCGCTGGTCATCGGTCCCGGTCGACCGGTGTAAGGGCCCCTCACGTGAGAATGAGCAAGCCAATACACATAACGACTGTGCAGAATACCCGGGCCGCGGCAGCGGGGTCAAAACGGGGTCGCCGGCGCACGTACCGCCTCGCGCGCGCCCCCTCCGCGCGCCTGTCCGCCGCCCGGTCCGGAGCCGGCGCGGGCCCGCCCCGCCACCGTCACCGCCAGGACACAGAGCGTGAACGCGTCCTTGAAGGCCCGCCGACCCTCCGCCTCCAGCCAGGGCCACGGCACCCCCGGCACCTGCGGCACCAGGGCGATCCAGAACCCGGGCCGCCGCGCCGCCGACCCCGCCGCGGGCAGCCCGGCGAGCAGCGGCACGACCACCACCAGGAGGTAGTGGTCGTACGAGGGCCGGGAGACGAGGAACGCAGAGAGCATCAGCCCCGCCCCGGTCTCCGCGAGCCGCCCGGGTCCCGGATCGGCCCGCCGCCAGCGCAGGTACGCGCAGAGCACCCCGGCCCCGGCGGCCGACAGCGCGGCTCCCTCCGCCAGGGCCGCCGGCACCCCGAGCCGGGGCAGCACGGCCGCCGGGGACGCCTCGTAGAGCCGGACGAAGCCGTCCTCGCCGTGGAGCAGGAAGGGCAGGGTACGGGTGACGAAGCCGGCCGGGTCGGGCATGAGCAGCGCCGCCGCCGCGGAGGCCAGCACGGGCGGCAGCACGGCCGCGGCCAGCGCCCGCGGGCGGCGGGCGAAGACGAACAGCAGGGCCACCGGCGCGAGCAGCGGCTTGACCGCGACGGCCGCCCCGACCACCGCGCCGGCCGCCGTCCACCGGCCCCGGCTCGCCAGCAGCAGGCACAGCGGCAGGGCCACCACCGCCACCACCGTCCAGTTGCCGAGCCGCACCAGGTGCCCGAAGGGCGCGAAGCCCGCCGCCAGCGCGAGGGGACCGAGCGCGGCGAGCCGGCTGCCGAGGGGCACCCGGTGCAGCCGCAGCGCGCAGCCCCAGGCCGCCACCAGCAGGGCCGTCACCGCGCACGGCACCAGCACCCGCAGCACCGCCCCGGGCAGCAGCGCCTCGGGCACGGCGGCCGGCAGCGCGCTCGGCAGGTACAGGAAGTGCGGGTCGTCGTAGGGGGAGCCGCCGGCGAGCCAGGTCCGGGCCGCCCGCACCACGATCGCGTTGTCCATCCCGCCGTCCGGCGCCGCCCGCGCCGCACTCGCCGCGGTCGCTCCGAGCACCGCCGCGGACACCGCCCACAGGTACCGCTCCGCCGGCCGCACCAACCACCCGGAGATGTCGTTTTTGCCCGTCAGCATGGGGGGAACGCTAGGCGCTGCGCGGCCCGCGGAGGCGGAACAGCACGCCTCCCGGCCCGTCTAAGATGCCGCCCATGAGCTTTGGGCAGGGGGGACCTCAGTCACCGTGGGATCCCTGGAAACCGCATTCTCGGCAAGACGAGCCCTGGACCGGCGACGGTGACCGGACACCCGACTGGGCCGCCCTCGCGGAGGCGTCGGAGGCACGCGCCCGACGGCGCCGGATGCTGTTCGTCGGCGCGGGTGCGCTGGCCACCGTGGCGATAGCCGGCGCCGTCGCCGTGGCGGTCGTCTCGGCGAACGGCTCCGACAAGACGCCGGCCGCCTCCTCGCAGGGGCCGACGACGGATCTGCCGAGCCAGTCCGGCGGGCCCTCCTTCGCGCCGACCAGCGCGCCGCCACCGCTGGACCCGAAGGAGTTCATCGCCAGCGCGGCCAAGGACAAGGCGCCGCTCAGCCCGGACCTGCTCTTCCCCGGCACCCAGCTCACCCAGGGCGACGCGGTCTACAAGAAGGGCCCGACGGCCGACACCCGCACCTGCTCCTCGGCCGCCCAGGGCAGCCTGCCGCAGGTCCTGGACGCCAACGGCTGCACCCGCCTGATCCGCGTCACCTACACCCGGGACGACATCGCCGTCACCGTCGGCGTGGCCGTCTTCGACACCGAGGCGCAGGCCGCGAAGGCCAAGGGCGACGCCGACAAGAAGAGCCTCGTGCGCTCGCTGTCCGGCGGCGGCGTGGAGTCCTTCTGCACCGGCGCCGTCTGCCGCTCCACCACCAACGCCTACGGCCGCTACGCCTACTTCACCGTCGGCGGGTTCACCGACGGCGAGAGCGTGACGGAGCAGGCCACCGAGGTCTTCCGGGCCGGCGACGACCTGGCCGAGTTCACCTTCCGCCAGATCCACCGCCGCGGCGAGGCCCAGGCGTCCGCGGCGGCCACCGCCGGCTGACCGCCCCCGAGCCCCGCGGCGCCCCTCCCCCGGCCCTTCCGCGACCCCCGGCGGCGCCGGGCCCGGCGCCCGGTGCGCGGGCCCCGGGCGGCCGGACGGTCACAGACGCTTGGCGCTGCGCAGCGTCTTGGCGTAGTAGCCGTTGCCGTCCAGGCGGGAGACGCCGCCGATGTCGCCGATGGTCGGCCCGTTGACCTCCTCGCGGCTGGAGATGAACAGCAGGTGGCCCTCGGTGTCGTAGCCGACCACCATGCCGACGTGGTCCAGCCGCTCCCCGGTGCGGGCGTCGAGCTTGAAGAAGACGAGGTCGCCGGGTTGGAGCTGGTCGATGGCGGACGGCCGGTCGTCCGGCGTGATCCCGGCCAGCGGCAGCACGTCGACGCCCTCCTTGGAGCGGGCCATGCCGTTGGCGGTGCGCGGCAGGCCGTCGCCGGAGGCGTCCGAGGACATCAGCGGGTAGCGGCCCCGGTAGCCGAGCACCATGCGGATGAAGCCGGAGCAGTCCAGCGACTTGGCGCGCATGGCCTCCGGGACACCGGTCGACCCGTCCCGGAACGTGTACGGGATGCCGAGGTAGTCGTAGAAGTCGGACTGCTCCAGCCGCAGGTCGCCGCCCTCGGCGCCGGTGGTGTTCAGCGGGCCGAAGTTGGCGTCACCGGCGTAGACCAGCCCCTGTTCGTCCTTCTTCGGCGGGGCTCCGGCCACGTACTGGAAGGCCGAGGCGAACAGGTCGTCCTCCTTGCTGTCCTTGTACTCGGCGTACCACTGCGTGAACCACTTCTCCTTCTCGGCGCCCTCCTCCCACGGTTCGGGCATGAGGCGGACCCAGTCCGTCGTGGAGACCTTGGAGGAGGTCGAGGTGGGCTCCGCGAAGGTGCGCGCGGGCCCGGTCAGCGTGGCGATGCGCGCCCCGTCGGTGAGGACGGCCTTGATACGGCCCTCCCCGTCGCGCAGTACCGAGCGCGCGGGGTTCTCCAGCCGGGACCAGCTCTCCCGGCCCTTGTCCTCGGCGCCCGAGGCGGCGTTGCCCTCCAGGACGCCGATGTTCGTGACCTGGGTGACGCCCTTCTCGTCCCGCTTGCGCAGCTCCAGGGTGAGGTAGCCCGACGTCGCGACGAGCGCCAGCACCACGAGGCCGGAGACGGCCGGACGCGACTTCTTCTTCGCTTTCCCTGCCATGGTTCGCTTCTCCTCGGTTCTCAGACGGTGGGCATGATGCCCAGCAGCAGGCCGGCGGCGACGACGATGTAGGCCATGAGGGAGACCGTGCCGGTCGCCAGCAGAGTGGCTCCCTTGGGCTGACGCACCATCTGGTAGGCGACCAGGCCGGGCACGATGAACCCGAGGGTCTGGTTGCCGTACATCAGCGGGAACTCGAGCGAGAGCACGATCATCACCGTGGCCTGGAGCAGGACGCCCAGCAGCACCACCGCGGCGAACAGCCGCTTGCCGTAGAGGATCACCAGCCGCTGCATGACCTTGGTGCCCGCGTAGGTCAGCGCGGTGACGCCCACCATCATGGCCGCGCGCTGGAGGTCCTCGATGAGGGTCAGCGCGATCCAGCCGGGCGTGATCATGCCGCCCGGGGACAGGTTGGTCGTGAGGTAGCACAGGAGCGAGAAGAACAGCCCTATGGCGATGCCGAGGGCGGCCATCTCGGGGGTCAGTGCGGAGGTGGTCAACGCGGTCTCCGGGCGGGTGGGCGGGGTGTTCCGCCGTAGGGGTCGTCGTACGGTTCGTCGTGGGGCGGCCAGGGCTGCCGGGCGGGGGCGTGCTGCTCGTACTCGTGGTGCTCCTCCCGGCCGTCCGCCTGCTCGGACCGGCCCGTCGGCCGGCCCGGGACGCGGAGGACCGGGATCTCCTGGGTCCGCGCGGCCTGGTAGCGCTCCTCGTACGCCGTCGGGTACGAGGCGAACGGGTCCAGGCGCGGCGCCTGGGCCGGTACGGCGGCGGCCGGGCCCGGCGCGGCGGGGCCGGGGTCGTTGCCGATGCCGGGGCCTGGGCCGATGCCGGAGCCTGGGCCGGTACCGGTGTCGGTGTCCGTGTCGTCCGCCGGGAGTTCGGCCAGGTACTCCAGGAGCTCCTCGCCCTGGCCGTGGATGTTGCCGATGGCGACCAGCGAGGAGCCGTCGGACATGCGGCCGAGCAGGGCCGGCATGAAGTCGTCGGCGGACCTGCGCTCGCCGCCGAGGTCGACCGCGCGGTCCCGCCACTGGGCGGGTATGGCGTCGATGGCGCTCTTGGACGGGTGCCCGATGACGAAGACGTTGTCCGGCTCCAGGTCGGGGACGATCTCGCCCATCTGGCCGTTGCGCTCGACGCGGTCCGGGCGGCAGTTGATCACGACGTTGAGGGGGCGGCGGATCGCGCCGAGGTCGAGCAGTTGGTTGATGTTCATCAGCGTCGACTCGGGGTCGTTGGCCGCGAAGACGTTGGCGAAGGCGAGCCGCTTGCCCTCGGGGGCCACGTAACGCTCCACGGAGAGCACGCCCGGGTCCGGCGGCGCGTCGTACATGCCCTGGAGGGCCACCTTCCGCTCGACCCCGAGCAGTTCGGCGACGACCAGGGCGATGGCGACGTTCTCCTTGAAGGTGAACCAACTGAAGCCGCGCAGCTCCTCGTCGGTGACCATCTCGGGGTCGGCGTAGACCAGTCGGCAGTCCCGGGCGTCCGCCTCCTCCTGGAGGATGTGGAAGCGCTCCTTCTCGGCGGTGACGCAGATGCCGTGCTCCGGCATCGACCGGCACAGCGAGCGGGCCACGTCGTCCAGCGTGGGTCCCATCTCGGCGAGGTGGTCCTCCCGGACGTTGCACAGCACGCCGATCGTGGACCGGATCAGCTTGCTCTGGTTGACCTCCTGGAGGGCCGGCATGACGGCCATGCACTCGATGACCAGCGCGTCGGGGCGGTAGGCGGCGGCCCGGCGGACGATACCGATCTGCTCGACGACGTTGGCGATGCCGAACTTGCGGTAGACCGGCTCCTCGGTGGCGTCGGGGTGGATGAAGCGCGCGGCCGTACCGGTCGTCTTGGCGACGGTGATCAGGTCGCCGCCCCGCAGCGCACCGGCGCACAGCCGGGTGATGGACGACTTGCCGCGGATGCCGTTGACCAGGACCCGGGACCGGATGGAGTGCAGGGCGGCGTAGTGCCGGCGCTGCTCCACGATGCCCGCGACGAGCAGGAACAGGCCGCCCGCCAGCAGGACGAAGTAGAGGTAGAGCACGGGGGTTCACCTTCCTCCGGCGCCGAGGCGGGGCTCGGCGGTCCGGCGTGCCTGGTTCTGCCGACGGGCCTGCAACTGCTGGCGGAGCAGTTCGAGGCTGCGGACGACGGCCCCGACCTCGTCCTGGTAGCGGGGGTAGTGCACGGTCTTGAGGTCGCCGTCCGCGAGCTTCTCCGCGCCGACGGCCAGGGCCCGCAGCGGCCGGACGACGACGAGGTACACCCAGCCCAGGCAGACGACGATCGCGGCGAGCCCGAGCATCCCGGCGAGGACGCTGCGGTCCTCGCGCTCGTAGGCGGCGATCTCGAAGTGGGCCGCGTCCTGCCGGCTGACCACGCTCCAGCCGATGTCGGAGGCGGTGCCACCGCCGGAGAACGGCGCCGCGGCGGCCACGGTGACGCCGCCGCCGTCCCGCAGCAGCAGGCCGTTCTCGACGGGGCCCGCGCCGACCTGTTCGTTGCTGGCGCGGACCAGGTCGGTCAGGGCGTCGGGCAGCTTCTCGAAGGCGAGGAAGCCGTCGCCGGCGGCGATGGTCCGCGCCTCGGCGTCCACGACCCGTACCGAGCCGAGGCCGGGCCGGTTCAGCAGGGAGTTGAGGAACTCCACCCGCACCTCGCCGACCAGGGTGGTGCCCTGGTGCTCCGGCACCGGGGCGCCGGCCTGGATCACCGGCTTCTTGCCGCCGTGGCCGGAGACCCGGACCAGCGGGAGGCCCTTCTCGTCGGCCCAGTCGTGCGGGGCCGAACCGGCGCGGGCGACGACCTCGCCGCCGGGGCCGACGACGTACAGGGCCTGGTACCGGGGGTGCTCCTTGAGGGCGTCCGCCAGCAGGGTCCCGGTCCTCGGCCGGTCGTCGGCGTCGATCAGCCGGGAGGTGGAGACCAGGTCGGCCTGGGCCTCGTTGAGGGCCTGGCGGACGCGGTCGGAGATCAGGTCGGTGCGGTCGCGCTGGTCGTTGACGATGGCGGCCGGGACGCTGACCGAACCGTCGGTGCGGTTGAGCAGCAGGCCCACGGGCACGCACCACAGCAGCAGCAGAACGGCGGTGAGCGCGAGCGGCGCCCGCAGCCCGAGGCGCGAGCGGCGGCCGGCGGGGACGGGGTCCTCGCCCCGGCCGGAGACGTCGAGCTGGGTCCGCAGGCGCTCCAGGGCGGCGCCGATCCGGGCGGGCTCGCCCCACCGGGGCACGGCCACGGGCCGGGTCAGGTCGCCGCGGGCGAGCCGGCGCGACTCCAGGAACAGGCGCAGCAGGGGGCGCTGCACGGCCGTCCACAGTACGGCGGCGGCGAACAGTCCGAGCACGACCAGCGCGCCGGCGGCGATCAGCCCGTACAGTTCCCGGCCGGTGTCGGCGGCGCCGTGCTGCTGGACCACGGGGAGCATGGCCACCACCGTGAGGCCGAGGCCCGCGGCGACGCTGTCCTTCTCCTCGGGGTCGGAGGAGGCGAGGGAGGCGTATCCGGCGGAGGCGATCCGGCCGTTGTAGTCGTCGCCCAGCAGAGTCCCGCTGACTCCGGGGTACCCCCGTGCCCCGGGCTCGCGGGCGCTGACGGGGTGCTGCTCGGTGCGGTCGGCCGCCTGGCCGGCGAAACCGGACATCTGCTTCTGCAGGAAGGCGAGTTCCTCGCGCTCCGCGTCGGAGTTCAGGGCCTCGGACTGCTCGAAGCCCGCGGTGGCGAGGACCTCGCCGTCCCGGGCGACCACTGCCATGCTGCGGAACGGGCCGAGGTTGATGGCGGGCACGGAGAGGCTGTTGGAGGCGATCAGCAGTTGCTGGGGCCGGTCCTTCGGGTCCAGGACGGCCATCGTCATCAGCCGGACGTCACCCGTCTCCAGCCGCACCATGCGGGGGGTGAGGGCGTGCTCGCCGACGAGGGTCTCCTTGTCGAGCCAGGCGAGAGGAATCCTTTCTCCTCGTGCGGCGAGCACCTTGCCGCTCTCCAGGTCGATCACCGTGGTGCCGGTCCACTTCTGGTAGGTCCGTCCCAGGTCGGACAGGATGTCCTCCGGTTCCCGGGGCGTTCCGGCGTTCACCGCGGCGGTGGTGCGCTGGAGGTCGGTGACCCGCTCGTCGATCGAGGCGCGCAGCGCGATGGCGCCGTCCTCCGCGAAGTGCTGCTGGGAGGAGAGCACGGCCTGGGGCACCGCGGCGTCGTCGCCGGGACCGAGCACCTTCGCCGTGAGACCGGCGAGGGCGACGATCAGCAGGCACAGCACCGCGATCGGCGGGCGGATGCCGCCCAGCAGCGGCATGTCCGCCCGCCTGCGGCTGCGGCGCCGCCCTTTCCCTCCGGGGTACGCGGCACGACTCGATGTCACCGGTCTTCTTCCTTGGTCGCTGCGGGTGCTCAGCGCGCGGTAGACGCACCACAGATGCGGTCATACGACGCCGTCATGGTGCAAGACTGTTCAAAACACTGATGGTTGTAGACACATCATGAAATCGCCTATGGCGCTGGTCACTCATCCAGCGACAGCGGCTTCAGCCCGTCACCACCGGGAGCACCCCGGTTGTAGAGGAAGCCGCGGGTGCGGTCGGCCGCCAGCCGGTAACGGGCGAGCCGCCCTTCGGAGAGGCCGTCCGGATGGTCGATCCGGTCCTGCACGTCCACGAGGCGGTGGTCCGCGACGGCGCCCTCGGGCACCTCCTCGCCCGGTTCCACCAGGGGCGGGATGTCCACGAGGGTGGTGCGGTAGCGGGCGGCGACGTCCCAGCCGCCTTCCGTGGTCTCCCGGAACTCGAACCAGCCGATCACCCCCTCCTCGGTCAGCCCGGTGGGCGAGGAGTGACGGGCCACCTGGTTGCCGAGGCTGTAGGCCACCCAGGTGCCGTTGACCTTCTGGATCGGCTGGACCACGTGGGCGTGGTGTCCGATCACCAGGTCGACGCCGGTCTCCTCGGTGATCCGCTGGGCCAGGTTGAGCTGCGGCACACTCGGCTCGTTGTAGTGCTCGAGACCCCAGTGGACCGAGGCGATGACGACCTCGGCGCCCGCCTTCCGGGCCCGCCCCTCTTCCCTCTTGATCTTCTCCAGGCTGCTCCGGTTGAACGCCCAGCGCTCCTTCTCGGGCGTCGGGTTGAGGAAGGACTCCCAGGAGTAGGAGAGATGCGCCACCTTGACGCCGTTGACGTCCCGGATGTTGATCTGCTCTGCTTCCTTGGGCGTGCGCGCCGAGCCGGCGTGCCCGAGGCCCGCCTTGTCCATGGCGTCCAGCGTCCGCCGTACGGCCTTCAGCCCGTGGTCGAACGTGTGGTTGGAGGCCGTGGAGCAGGTGTCGTACCCCACGTCCTTCAGGGCCGTCAGGATCTGCGGCGGCACGAGGAACTCCGGGTACCCCTGGAAGGGCCCCTCGGGCTTGCCGACGGGAGTCTCCAGGTGACAGATGGCCAGATCGGCCTTGCTGATGACCGGCTTCACCCCGGCGAGCAGCGGCCCGAAGTCCAGCCCGGCCTGGCCCTCGCCGGTCTCCTCCGCGTCCCGGGCAGCCTGTTCCACCAGCTCGGGGTGGATGAGCACGTCTCCGGCGGCGGCGACGGTGAAGGAACGCCCGCCCGGCTTCGCCTGCGGCTTCGCTTCCTCGGAAGCACAGCCCGCGGCGAGGGCGACTGTCGCCGCGAGGATTACCACCGTCCGACCCGTGCGGAGAGACTTACAGGATGTCACCGCAATATATTCACATGAAACACACGACTCCCTCCGTACTTACGATCACAAGGCAGTCACGCTTTGTCTCCGTTCTCGGTCTGATCGGTGTCATCCTCGCGCTGACCGGCTGTCAGACCGCGCGGGAGCCCTCGGCCCGGGACTCGGTCCCGACCGCCAGGGAACTGGTCGATCTGCGCAGCCGCGTCCTGTCGTACACCCGCGGCCTGCGCCGCGACGGCCCCTACTCCCCGCCGGGCGAGGACGAGCGGCGACGGCTGGCCCGGGGGGTCGGCAGCCTGCTGGACGGCGACGCGCACGAGGCGGAGCGTCTGCTCGGCCCGATCGGGCTCGGTGTCACCCGGCTCACCGACACCGAGTCCGGCCGCCGTTACGACGAGATCGCCGCCACCGGCACGGGTGCGAGCGACCGGTGGGGCCGGCTGTACCTGAGCGCCGACTCCCGCATCCGCTGGAGCGCCCAGGTGCCGCACCCCGTCTCCGACCGGGACACCGAGGCACTCGGGGTACGCCTGCTGGAGGGCACCCCGGGCGGTGCGCTGGTGCTGGCCGGCGCCCACCGGCTGGCCGGGGGCGGCGCGGGCGCCGCCGACGTCGCCCACCGCGAGGACAGCGCCTTCCACGGCATCGTCGTGGAATTGCAGAAGCGCGGCGTGCCCGGCATCCAGCTCCACGGCTTCGCCCGGTCCACCACGGACCGCTACGACGCCGTACTGTCGACCGGCGCCGCGCAGAGCGCGCCCGGGGAGGTCTCCGCGCTCGCGGACCGGATGGAGACGGAGGGGCTGCGCGTCTGCCGGGGCTGGTCGGCACGCTGCCCGCTGGAGGGCACGACCAACGTCCAGAGCCGGGCCGCGAAGCGGCAGCACGCGACCTTCGTCCACCTGGAGCTGGCGCCCCGCGCCCGGGGCGAGGGCCGGGACGCCGACGGCGCCGCGACCGCCGTCGCCGGTCTGCTGAGCACCTGGACGGGCGGCTGAGCGGGCGGCGCGCGCCTCAGCAGCAGCCGGCCGTGCCCGGCAGGGTGCGGCGGTTGCGGGCCTCCCGGTTGCGGGCGGCGAGCAGGTCGTCCGGCGGGTAGCCGACCTCCTCCAGCGTCAGCCCGTGCGGGCGCACCACGTGGACGGCCGAGTCGCGGACGCCCGCCGCCAGCACCTTGGCGGGCCAGTCGGGCGCGCGGTGGCCGTCGCCGACGAAGAGCAGCGCCCCGATCAGGGAGCGCACCATGTTGTGGCAGAAGGCGTCCGCCCGGACGGTGGCGGTGACGATGCCGTCCTCCCCGCGCCGCAGGCTCAGCTCCTGGAGGGTGCGGATGGTCGTCGCGCCCTCCCGACGCTTGCAGTACGCCGCGAAGTCGTGCTCCCCGAGCAGTCCCCGGGCCGCCTCGTTCATCGCGTCCACGTCGAGCGGCCAGTCGTGCCAGAGCACATGGCCGCGCAGCAGCGGGTCCACGCCGCCGGGGGCGTCGGTGACCCGGTAGGCGTAGCGCCGCCAGATCGCCGAGAAACGGGCGTCGAACCCGGCCGGCGCCTCGGTGAGGGACCACACCCGCACGTCCTTGGGGAGCCGCCCGGCGAGCCGCTTCAGCAGCTTCTCCCGGTGCTCCGCCCACAGTTCGCCGGGCAGGTCCACGTGGGCGACCTGGCCCCGGGCGTGCACCCCGGCGTCGGTCCGTCCGGCGACCGTCAGCTCGTACGTCGTCTCCCTGGACCGCGTCACCGTGCGCAGCGCGTCCTCGATCTCCCCCTGCACGGTCCGCCGCCCGCCCGCCTGCCGGGCCCAGCCGGAGAACTCCGTGCCGTCGTAGGAGAGGTCCAGCCGCACCCGTACGTGTCCGGGCCGTACTTCGTCACTCACCCCTAGATCCTCTCAGGTGCCGGAGCGCCCCCGGTACGCGAAAGCGGGCCCGCCCCGCAGGGGGCGGACCCGCTCACCGCGAGAGGGAGCCTCAGTCGTCCTTGGCGTCCTTGGCGTCCTTGGCGTCCTCGGCCGGAGCCTCGGCAGCCTCGACGGCCTCGGCCGGCTGGTCGGCCTCGACAGCCTCGACGGCCTCGTCCTTCTTGAGGGCGTCCTCCTTGACCGCGCGCTTCGTCGCGGCCTCGGCCTCACCGGTGGCCTCCTGCGCCACGGTCAGCGCCTCGACCAGCTCGATGACGGCCATGGGCGCGTTGTCACCGCGGCGGTTGCCCACCTTGGTGATCCGGGTGTAGCCACCCGGGCGGTTCTCGTACCGCGGGCCGATCTCGGTGAAGAGCGTGTGGACGATGCCCTTGTCCGTGATGACCTGGAGCACCTGGCGGCGGTTGTGAAGGTCCCCCTTCTTCGCCTTGGTGATCAGACGCTCGGCGTAGGGCCGCAGGCGGCGGGCCTTCGACTCGGTGGTCTTGATGCGGCCGTGCTCGAAGAGCGACTTCGCGAGGTTCGCGAGGAGCAGCTTCTCGTGCGCGGCGCTGCCGCCCAGACGGGCACCCTTGGCGGGCTTCGGCATGGTGTTTCTCCTAGGTGTCTGCCCCGGCCGTACCAGGTACCGGGGTCAGTATCCGAGCAGGCGGTCGCCTGTCGGAGATCCGGGGGCCCGCGCGGGGCCCCCGGAGGCGGGACCGGTCAGTGCCGATCACACCGGACGGGCCGGTCGATCAGTACTGCTCGGTCTCCACGAATCCGGCGTCCGCGTCGTCGTCGGCGCCGAAGGCGTCCGCCGCGGCGGTCGGGTCGAATCCGGGCGGGCTGTCTTTGAGGGCGAGCCCCATCCCCGCGAGCTTCGCCTTGACCTCGTCGATCGACTTGGCGCCGAAGTTGCGGATGTCGAGCAGGTCCGCCTCGGAGCGCGCGACCAGCTCGCCCACCGAGTGGATGCCCTCGCGCTTGAGGCAGTTGTACGACCGGACCGTGAGCTCCAGCTCCTCGATCGGCAGCGCCAGATCGGCGGCGAGCGCGGCGTCCGTCGGGGACGGACCCATGTCGATGCCCTCGGCGTCGATGTTCAGCTCGCGGGCGAGGCCGAACAGCTCGACCAGGGTCTTGCCGGCCGACGCCATGGCGTCACGGGGACGCATGGCCTGCTTGGTCTCGACGTCGACGATCAGCTTGTCGAAGTCGGTGCGCTGCTCGACACGGGTGGCCTCGACCTTGTAGGTGACCTTCAGCACGGGGCTGTAGATCGAGTCGACCGGGATACGGCCGATCTCCTGGCCGACCTGCTTGTTCTGCACGGCGGAGACGTAGCCGCGACCGCGCTCGACGGTCAGCTCCATCTCCAGCTTGCCCTTGCCGTTGAGCGTGGCGAGGACGAGGTCGGGGTTGTGCACCTCGACACCGGCCGGGGGCGCGATGTCGGCGGCGGTGACCAGACCCGGGCCCTGCTTGCGCAGGTACATCACGACCGGCTCGTCGTGCTCCGAGGAGACCACGAGCTGCTTGATGTTGAGGATCAGGTCGGTGACGTCCTCCTTGACGCCCGGCACGGTGGTGAACTCGTGCAGGACACCGTCGATGCGGATGGACGTGACCGCCGCACCCGGGATCGAGGAGAGGAGCGTACGGCGCAGCGAGTTGCCGAGGGTGTAGCCGAAGCCCGGCTCCAGCGGCTCGATCACGAACCGGGAGCGGAACTCGTCGACGACCTCTTCGGTCAGGGAGGGACGCTGAGCGATCAGCATGTGTGCATCCTTCAGTCAGGGGCGCCCGCTATATGACGCCCGACCATGTACTGCAAGGGTACGGGCGGCACGACCGGAAAGAGCCGTACCGCCCGCGAAACCCGGTGAAGCGGACGTCAGACGCGACGGCGCTTCGGCGGACGGCAGCCGTTGTGCGGCGTCGGGGTGACGTCCTGGATGGAGCCGACCTCGAGACCGGTCGCCTGGAGCGAGCGGATCGCGGTCTCACGACCGGAACCCGGGCCCTTGACGAACACGTCGACCTTGCGCATGCCGTGCTCCTGCGCGCGACGGGCGGCCGACTCGGCGGCCATCTGCGCGGCGAACGGCGTGGACTTGCGCGAGCCCTTGAAGCCGACGTGGCCGGCGGAGGCCCAGGAGATCACGTTGCCCGTGGGGTCCGTGATCGAGACGATCGTGTTGTTGAACGTGCTCTTGATGTGCGCGTGGCCGTGAGCGACGTTCTTCTTTTCCTTGCGGCGCACCTTCTTGGCAGCGCCCTGACGACCCTTGGGGGGCATCTACAAACTCCTACGGGAGGTGGTCGGTCCTACAGCGAAGACCGTGGACAGGGGTCCGCTGTGGACTACTTCTTGCCGGGCTTCTTCTTGCCGGCGATGGCGCGACGCGGGCCCTTGCGGGTACGCGCGTTGGTGCTGGTGCGCTGACCGCGGACGGGCAGGCCACGACGGTGACGCAGACCCTGGTAGGTGCCGATCTCGACCTTGCGGCGGATGTCGGCCTGGACCTCGCGACGGAGGTCACCCTCGGTCTTGATGTTGTTGTCGACGTACTCGCGGATCGCGACGAGCTGCTCCTCGGAGAGCTCGCGGACGCGGGTGTTCGGGTCGACGCCGGTGGCGGCCAGCGTCTGCTGCGAAAGGGTCCGGCCGATGCCGAACACGTAGGTGAGGGCGATCTCCACGCGCTTTTCGCGCGGGATGTCAACACCGGATACGCGTGCCATTCAATGGCTCCAGTTGATTGTCGGAGGTCTTCCACAGAACCGGCTCCCGGACCGCCGTACCAGGTACGGACCAGGTCCCCGGCCTCCGAACCGGGGGTGTCGGGCACCGCGATGCCCGGGTTCTGCGTATGTACGTTCAGCTCGCGTCGCGCGAAGTCCTGCGAATCGCGGAGGGACGGTCGAGCGTCAGCCCTGGCGCTGCTTGTGGCGCGGGTTGTCGCAGATGACCATGACCCGGCCGTGACGGCGGATCACCCTGCACTTGTCGCAGATCTTCTTGACGCTCGGCTTGACCTTCATGGGGTGAGGTTCTCCGGGTCAGTTGCCGGCGACCCCGCGCGGACGCGGGGTGTGGGCAAGATCTACTTGTACCGGTAGACGATCCGGCCACGGGTCAGGTCGTACGGAGAGAGCTCCACCACGACCCGGTCGTCAGGGAGGATGCGGATGTAGTGCATACGCATCTTGCCGCTGATGTGTGCCAGAACCTGGTGGCCGTTCTGGAGCTCGACCTTGAACATGGCGTTCGGAAGAGACTCGACGACAGTGCCCTCGATCTCGATGGCACCTTGCTTCTTGGCCACGCTTCGCCCTTCGAATCGACTACCTTGATCGACTCCTGCGCACCGATGGAGTGCATGCAGACATGCGGGTGCACCAGAGCCGACGAGTCAGTCTACGTCAGCAGCCCCGGAAAGGCGAAACGAGGAAGTCTGCCCCATCCGGGCGATCGTTATGCACGGGACCCCCGTCCGGGCGTGGCGCCGTTTCCGCCCCCGCGACCGGTGCGGCGGAGGGGGCCGGACGGACACCAGCGCAGGTGGGACGGGTGGGACGGGTGCGACCTGTGAGGTGAACGGGGCCTTCGGGCCCGGCGGGACCCGGGTGGCGCGTGTGGTCAGGCCAGCGGGTCGGGCGCCGCGGTGATCCCCAGCTCGGCCAGCTTCGCCTTGCCGCCGTCCGGGGCGGTCAGCACCAGCGGGCCCTGCTCGGTGAGGGCGACGGAGTGCTCCCAGTGCGAGGACCAGGTGCCGTCCGTGGTGACGACGGTCCACTCGTCCTCCAGCACCTCGGTGCGCGGGGTGCCGAGCGAGACCATCGGCTCGATCGCCAGGCAGAACCCCGGCACCAGCCGCGGGCCCTTGCCGCGCCGGCGGTCGACGTAGTTCAGCAGGTGCGGGTCCATGTGCATCTCGGTGCCGATGCCGTGGCCGCCGTAGTCCTCGATGATCCCGTACTTGCCGCCGCCCGGCTTCGGCTGGCGGCGGATGTAGCTCTCGATCGCGCGGGAGACGTCCACGAGCCGGTTGCCCTGCTTCATGGCCGCGATCCCGGCCCACATGGACTCCTCCGTCACCCGCGACAGCTCGACCAGCTCCGGGGCGTGGCCCGAGCCGACGAAGGCGGTGAAGGCGGCGTCGCCGTGCCAGCCGTCGATGATCGCGCCGCAGTCGATCGAGATGACGTCCCCGTCCTTGAGGACGACCTCGTCGGAGGGGATGCCGTGGACGACGACCTCGTTCACCGAGGTGCAGATGGTCGCCGGGAAGCCTCCGTAGCCGAGGAAGTTCGGCTTGGCGTCGTGCTCCGCGAGCACCTTGCGGGCGACCTGGTCCAGGTCCCGGGTCGTGGCGCCGGGCACGGCGGCCTCGCGCGTGGCCGCGTGGATGGCGGCGACGACCAGCCCCGCCTCGCGCATCTTGGCGATCTGCTCGGGGTTCTTGATCTGCACCATGGGGACTGCGGCCTTTCTGGACCGGGAAGGGATACGGCTCCAACGATACGGGGCCCGCCGCGCGCCCCCGGCACGGCTCGGCCGCGCCGGTTCCCGCCCCTGGCACAGCTCAGCCGCGGTCCCCGGGAAGGGAACCGCGGCCGGTGCCGGTGAGGGGCCTAACGGCCGCCCTGGAGCGCCTCCAGCGCGCGCTCGGTGACCGCTTCCACGGCGCCCATCGCGGAGATGGTGACGACCAGCCCCTGCGCCTTGTAGTGGTCGATGATCGGCTCGGTCTGCGTGTGGTAGACCTCGAGCCGCTTGCGGACGGTCTCCTCGGTGTCGTCGTCACGCTGGTACAGCTCGCCGCCGCAGACGTCGCAGACGCCTTCTTTGGCGGAGGGCTTGTACGTCACGTGGAAGACGTGGGCCGAGTCGTTGCGGCACACCCGTCGGCCGGCGATGCGCTTGACGACCTCGTCCTCGGGAGCCTCCAGGTCGAGCACCGCGTCCAGCTTGATGCCCTCCCGCTCCAGCGTCTCGTCCAGCGCCTTGGCCTGGGAGACGTTGCGCGGGAAGCCGTCGAGCAGGAAGCCGCCCTCGGCGTCGGGCTGCTCCATGCGGTCCTTGGCCATGGCGATGGTGACCTCGTCCGGCACCAGGTTGCCGGCGTCCATGTAGGACTTGGCGAGCTTGCCCAGCTCCGTCTGCCGGCTGATGTTCGCGCGGAACAGGTCGCCCGTGGAGATGTGCGGGATGTGCAACGTCTCTGCGAGGCGGGTGGCCTGTGTTCCCTTTCCTGCACCCGGTGGCCCGACGAGGACGATTCGCATCAGCGGAGGAACCCTTCGTAATTGCGCTGCTGGAGCTGGCTCTCGATCTGCTTCACCGTTTCGAGACCGACACCCACGATGATCAGGATGCTCGTCCCGCCGAACGGGAAGTTCTGGTTTGCCCCGAAACCGGCCAACGCCATTGTCGGCACGAGAGCGATCAGACCCAGGTACAGCGAACCCGGCCAGGTGATCCGGTTGAGTACGTAGCTCAGGTACTCAGCGGTCGGTCGGCCAGCCCGGATGCCCGGGATGAAGCCACCATACTTCTTCATGTTGTCCGCGACTTCCTCGGGGTTGAACGAGATGGCCACGTAGAAGAAGGCGAAGAAAACGATCAAGAGGAAGTACATGATGATGTGCGGCGTCGCGGCCGTGTCGGCGAGATTCTTCGTGATCCAGGTCGCCCAGCCCGCTTGCGAGTTGGAGAACTGGACGATCAGCGCCGGAATGTAGAGCAGCGACGAGGCGAAGATGACGGGGATGACGCCCGCCTGGTTCACCTTGAGCGGGATGTAGGTGGACGTGCCGCCGTAGGAACGGCGGCCGATCATGCGCTTCGCGTACTGGACCGGAATGCGGCGCTGGGCCTGCTCGACGAAGACCACGAGGCCGACCATGACCAGTCCGACGGCGATGACGGTGCCGAACTCGATCCAGCCGCCCGCCAGGTCACCCTGCTTCTTGATGGCCCACAGGGCGGAGGGGAAGGTCGCGGAGATCGAGATGAACATCAGGATCGACATGCCGTTGCCGATGCCGCGGTCGGTGATCAGCTCACCGAGCCACATCACGAGGGCCGTGCCGGCGGTCATGCAGATCACCATCACGACGGTGGTGAAGATGGCGCGGTCCGGGACGATCTGGCCCGCGACGGTGCAGCCGGAGAAGAGCGCGCCGCTGCGGGCGGTGGCCACCAGGCCGGTGCCCTGGAGGATGGCGAGCGCGATGGTCAGGTAGCGGGTGTACTGCGTGATCTTCGCCGTACCCGCCTGGCCTTCCTTCTTCAGGGCTTCCAGGCGCGGGATGACGACGGTCAGGAGCTGCAGAATGATGCTGGCCGTGATGTACGGCATGATGCCGAGCGCGAAGACCGTGATCTGCAGCAGGGCGCCACCGCTGAACATGTTGACCAGACCGAAGAGGCCCTGGTTGCCGGACGCCTGGTCCACGCACTCCTGGACGCTTCTGTAGTCGACTCCGGGAATCGGAACGTGGGTACCGAGTCGGTACACCACGATGATGCCGAGCGTGAAGAGCAGCTTCTTGCGCAGGTCGGGCGTCTTGAACGCCCGGGCGAACGCGGTGAGCACGGTGCCTCCTGCGACCCCCGCGCTTCTGCGTCAAGGGTGACGGTCTTGAGGTTCGACTGACGACGTATTGCGTAACGGACAACTGCCGCTCAGGGTGCCCCAGGTACGGCACCCCACGGAAGTGGGCAGTGCAGGCCACTTTACCGGCGTGGGCACCGCCCTTGGAACGACCAACCGGGGATACCCCTTTTGTGGGGTATCCCCGGTCGGGATGGCTCACGTCATCGAGGCGCCTGGGTTCAGACGAGCTCGGTGACGGTGCCGCCGGCGGCGGTGATCTTCTCCTTGGCGGAGCCGGAGACGGAGTCCACCGTCACCTGGAGCGCCACGGAGATCTCGCCCTGGCCGAGGACCTTGACGAGGCTGTTCTTGCGCACCGCACCCTTGGCCACGAGCCCCTCGACGGTGACTTCGCCACCGTCGGGGTAGAGCGCGGCCAGCCGGTCCAGGTTCACGACCTGGTACTCGGTCTTGAACGGGTTCTTGAAGCCCTTCAGCTTCGGGAGGCGCATGTGGAGGGGCATCTGCCCACCCTCGAAGCGCTCCGGAACCTGGTAACGGGCCTTGGTGCCCTTGGTACCACGACCGGCCGTCTTACCCTTCGACGCCTCACCACGACCGACGCGGGTCTTGGCGGTCTTGGCGCCCGGGGCGGGACGGAGGTTGTGGATCTTGAGCGGGTTCTGCTCCGCCATGATCAGTCGACCTCCTCGACCGTCACGAGGTGGCGGACGGTGTGCACCATGCCGCGGAACTCGGGACGATCCTCCTTGACGACCTGCGTGTTGATGCCCTTGAGACCAAGGGAACGCAGGGTGTCACGGTGGTTCTGCTTGCTGCCGATGTAGGACTTGACCTGCGTAATCTTGAGCTGCGCCATGATTACGCACCCGCCCCGGCACGTGCCCGCAGGAGGGCCGCGGGAGCGACGTCCTCAAGCGGCAGACCGCGGCGGGCCGCGATCTCCTCGGGACGCTGCAGGCCCTTGAGGGCCTCCACGGTCGCGTGCACGATGTTGATCTGGTTGTCGGAGCCGAGCGACTTCGACAGCACGTCGTGGATACCGGCGCACTCCAGCACGGCGCGCACCGGACCACCGGCGATCACACCGGTACCGGGCGACGCGGGCTTGAGCAGCACGACGCCGGCAGCCTTCTCACCCTGGATGGGGTGCGGGATGGTGCCCTGGATGCGGGGGACCTTGAAGAAGTGCTTCTTGGCCTCCTCAACACCCTTGGCGATGGCGGCCGGCACCTCCTTGGCCTTGCCGTATCCGACACCGACAGTGCCGTCACCGTCGCCCACCACGACCAGCGCGGTGAAGCTGAAGCGACGACCACCCTTCACAACCTTGGCGACGCGGTTGATCGCGACGACGCGCTCGACGTAAGCGGTCTTCTCGGCGGCAGCCGCGCCGCCGTCACGGCCCTTCCGGTCCCGCCGCTCGCCGCCACCGGCACCGCTACCGCGGCGCTGGGGTCCAGCCATGGAAATTACCTCTCTCTGTTTCCGCTAGCTACGGAACCGGTCAGAACTTCAAACCGGCTTCGCGGGCGGCGTCCGCCAGGGCGGCGATGCGCCCGGCGTACTGGTTGCCACCTCGGTCGAATACGACGGCCTCGACACCGGCGGCCTTGGCGCGCTCGGCGACCAGGGCCCCGACCTGCTTGGCCTGCGAGGACTTGTCGCCCTCGCCGCTGCGGATCGAGGTGTCCAGGGTGGACGCCGACGCCACGGTGTGGCCCTTGAGGTCGTCGATCACCTGCGCCACGATGTGGCGGTTGGAGCGGGTCACGACGAGACGGGGGCGCTCCGCCGTACCCGCGACCTTCTTGCGGATCCGGATGTGACGGCGCTTGATCGCGGCGCGCTTGTAGGCGTCGCCCTTGAGGATCTTCTGCCCGTATGCCATGGCTTACTTACCCGCCTTTCCGACCTTGCGGCGGATGACTTCGCCCTCGTACTTGACGCCCTTGGCCTTGTACGGGTCGGGCTTGCGGAGCTTGCGGATGTTGGCCGCGACCTCGCCGACCTTCTGCTTGTCGATGCCCTCGACCGAGAAACGGGTCGGGGACTCGACCTTGAAGGAGATGCCCTCGGGGGCCTCGACCAGGATCGGGTGGCTGTAGCCGAGGGAGAACTCCAGGTTCGAACCCTTGGCGAGCACGCGGTAACCGACACCGCTGATTTCGAGCTTCTTCACGTAACCCTGGGTCACGCCGGTGATCATGTTCGCCACCAGCGTGCGGGACAGGCCGTGAAGGGCCTTGCTCTGACGCTCGTCGTTGGGGCGGATGACGTTGAGCACGCCGTCCTCGCCCTTGGCGATGTCGATCGGCGCCACGACGGTGTGGGTCAGCGAGCCCTTGGGGCCCTTGACCGAGACCGTCCGGCCGTCGATGGTGACGTCCACGCCGGCGGGAACCGCGATGGGGAGCTTGCCGATGCGCGACATAGCTGTTTCCTCCGTTCCCTTCCGTTACCAGACGTAGGCGAGGACTTCCCCACCCACGCCCTTCTTGCCGGCCTGCTTGTCGGTGAGGAGCCCGTGCGACGTGGAGATGATCGCCACGCCGAGGCCGCCCAGCACCTTGGGCAGGTTGGTGGACTTCGCGTAGACCCGGAGACCGGGCTTGGAGATCCGCTTGATGCCCGCGATGGAGCGCTCGCGGTTCGGGCCGAACTTGAGCTCCAGGACGAGGTTCTTGCCGACCTCGGCGTCCTCGACCTTCCAGCCCGTGATGAAGCCCTCCTGCTGGAGGATCTCCGCGATGTGAGACTTGATCTTGGACGCCGGCATCGTCACGGAATCGTGGTACGCCGAGTTCGCGTTCCGCAGACGCGTCAGCATGTCTGCGATCGGATCAGTCATGGTCATGAATTGGCCTTCGGCCTCTCTCGCCGGGGTTTCCTGGTGCGCCATCCCTCTCCCCGATCCGAGACGGGACGGGTGCGGCGCGGTGGACCTACGGCGTAGTAAGTCGTACGGGCGGCAGACGCCCAACCCCACAAGCCTAAGGCATGTGGAGGCGGGCCCCTGCCGACCCAGATGCTTACCGAGAGCCTGAATAACCCGGAATTACCGGATTACCAGGAGCTCTTGGTCACGCCCGGCAGCTCGCCACGGTGAGCCATCTCACGAAGGCACACGCGGCACAGGCCGAACTTGCGGTACACGGAGTGCGGACGACCACAGCGCTGGCAGCGGGTGTAGCCGCGCACTCCGAACTTGGGCTTGCGAGCAGCCTTCGCGATGAGAGCCTTCTTCGCCATCTCGCTCACGCCTCCTTGAACGGGAAGCCGAGGTGACGCAGAAGGGCACGGCCCTCTTCGTCGTTGGTCGCCGTGGTCACCACGGTGATGTCCATACCCCGGACGCGGTCGATCTTGTCCTGGTCGATCTCGTGGAACATGACCTGCTCCGTGAGACCGAAGGTGTAGTTGCCACGGCCGTCGAACTGCTTGGGGGACAGGCCGCGGAAGTCGCGGATGCGCGGCAGCGCGAGCGACAGGGTGCGGTCCAGGAACTCCCACATGCGGTCGCCACGGAGCGTGACGTGCGCGCCGATCGGCTGACCCTCGCGCAGCTTGAACTGCGCGATGGAACGCCGGGCCTTGGTGACGGCCGGCTTCTGACCGGTGATCGTGGTGAGGTCGCGGATGGCGCCCTCGATCAGCTTGGAGTCGCGGGCGGCGTCGCCCACACCCATGTTGACCACGATCTTCACGAGGCCGGGAACCTGCATGACGTTCTCGTAGGAGAACTCCTCACGCAGCTTGCCCGCGATCTCCTCGCGGTACTTCGTCTTGAGACGCGGAGTGGTGGTGGTAGCCATCAGATGTCCTCACCCGTCCGCTTGGCAACGCGGATCTTGTTGCCCTCGTCGTCGAAGCGGTAACCGACGCGGGTGACGACCTTGGCGCCGTCCTTCTCCACGACCAACTGGACGTTGGAGACGTGGATCGGGGCCTCGGTGGTCACGATGCCGCCGGCCTGCGAACCGCGAGCGGTCGGACCGGCCTTGGTGTGCTTCTTGACCCGGTTGACACCCTCGACCAGGACACGCTCGTCGCGCGGGTAAGCGGCAATGACCTTGCCCTGCTTGCCCTTGTCCTTGCCGGTGATGACCTGGACCAGGTCGCCCTTCTTGATCTTCATGCTCACAGCACCTCCGGCGCGAGGGAGATGATCTTCATGAACTTCTTCTCGCGCAGCTCACGGCCGACCGGGCCGAAGATACGGGTGCCACGAGGGTCGCCGTCGTTCTTGAGAATGACGGCGGCGTTCTCGTCGAAGCGGATGTACGAGCCGTCGGGACGGCGGCGCTCCTTGACGGTGCGAACGATGACGGCCTTGACGACGTCACCCTTCTTCACGTTGCCACCGGGGATCGCGTCCTTGACGGTGGCGACGATGACGTCACCGATACCCGCGTAGCGGCGACCGGAGCCACCGAGCACACGGATGCAGAGGATTTCCTTCGCACCCGTGTTGTCGGCGACACGCAGTCGCGACTCCTGCTGGATCACGTCTATCTCCTGATTGTCTGCCGGTTCCCTCCGGCGGGTGAACCGGAGAGCCTGGCGGAACCGTCCTGCGGGTTGCTCCCGCAGGAATTACTGATGTCTTCGAGACCGGCGCCCGTGCCGGGGGCGGCTCACCCGCGGGTGGCCCGCCCCCGGCCGGGGGCGGAGGGGGCGCGCGGCCCCCTCCGGACTACTTCGCCTTCTCGAGGATCTCGACGACGCGCCAGCGCTTCGTCGCGGACAGCGGCCGGGTCTCCATGAGGAGGACACGGTCGCCGACACCCGCGGCGTTCTGCTCGTCGTGCGCCTTGAGCTTCTCCGTACGGCGGATGACCTTGCCGTACAGCGCGTGCTTGACACGGTCCTCGACGGCGACGACGACGGTCTTGTCCATCTTGTCGCTGACGACCAGACCCTCGCGGGTCTTGCGGAAACCGCGCACGGTCTTCTCTTCAGTCACATTGCTCTCGCTCATCAGGCGTTCTCCACCGTCTCGATGCCCAGCTCACGCTCGCGCATCAGGGTGTAGATCCGCGCGATGTCCTTGCGGACCGCCTTGAGACGGCCGTGGTTCTCGAGCTGACCCGTCGCCGCCTGGAAACGGAGGTTGAACAGCTCTTCCTTGGCCTCGCGGAGCTTCGCGAGAAGCTCCTCGTTGCCCAGTTCGCGCAGCTCGGACGCCTTGGTACCGGCCGACATCACGCTTCACCTGCCTCGCGCTTGACGATCCGGCACTTCATCGGCAGCTTGTGGGCCGCGCGGATCAGCGCCTCACGGGCGATCTTCTCGTTGGGGTACGACAGCTCGAACATCACGCGTCCGGGCTTGACGTTGGCGACCCACCACTCCGGAGAACCCTTACCGGAACCCATGCGGGTCTCGGCCGGCTTCTTCGTCAGGGGGCGGTCCGGGTAGATGTTGATCCAGACCTTGCCGCCACGCTTGATGTGACGGGTCATCGCGATACGAGCCGCCTCGATCTGGCGGTTCGTGACGTACGCGGGGGTCAGCGCCTGGATGCCGTACTCGCCGAACGCAACCTGCGTGCCACCCTTGGACATGCCGTTGCGCCGGGGGTGGTGCTGCTTGCGGTGCTTGACCCTACGGGGGATCAGCATGGTGGTCAGGCCTCCGTTCCGGTGCTCTCAGCCGGAGCGGCAGCCGCCGGGGCCTCGGCCTTGGGAGCCTCGGCGGCCGGAGCCTGCTGCTGCGGCTTGCGCCCGCGACGCTCGCCACCGCGGCCACGGGCCGGGCGGTCGTTGCCACCACGGGCCGGGCGGTTGCCGGCACGGGCGGCGGCGTTCTCGGCGCGGACCTCGGCGATGTTCTTGACGTCGCCCTTGTAGATCCAGACCTTCACACCGATACGGCCGAAGGTCGTCTTGGCCTCGAAGAAGCCGTAGTCCACGTTCGCGCGGAGCGTGTGCAGGGGCACACGGCCCTCGCGGTAGAACTCCGAGCGGGACATCTCGGCGCCGCCGAGACGGCCACCGCACTGGATCTTGATGCCCTTGGCGCCGGCCTTCATGGCGGACTGCATGCTCTTGCGCATGGCCCGGCGGAAGGAGACGCGGGAGGAGAGCTGCTCGGCGACGGCCTGGGCCACGAGCTGCGCGTCCGTCTCGGGGTTCTTGACCTCGAGGATGTTGAGCTGGACCTGCTTGCCCGTGAGCTTCTCGAGGTCACCGCGGATGCGGTCGGCCTCGGCGCCGCGGCGGCCGATGACGATGCCCGGACGCGCGGTGTGGATGTCCACGCGGACACGGTCACGGGTGCGCTCGATCTCCACCTTGGAGATGCCGGCGCGCTCCATGCCGGACGTCATCATCCGACGGATGGCGACGTCTTCCTTGACGTAGTCCTTGTACAGCTTGTCGGCGTACCAACGCGACTTGAAGTCGGTCGTGACACCGAGCCGGAACCCGTGCGGGTTTACCTTCTGGCCCATTACCGGGTTCCTTCCTTGCTGCTGACGACCACGGTGATGTGGCTGGTCCGCTTGCGGATCCGGTAGGCACGGCCCTGGGCGCGCGGCCGGAACCGCTTCAGGGTCGGGCCCTCGTCGACGAAGGCCTCGGAAATGAAGAGGCTGTCGACATCGGTGTGGTCGTAGTTGTGCGCGGCGTTGGCGATGGCGCTGTCCAGCACCTTGCCGACCGGCACGCTCGCGGCCTGCGGGGCGAAACGCAGGACCGCCTGAGCCTCCGCGGCATCCATGCCGCGGATGAGGTCCACCACGCGGCGGGCCTTCATGGGCGTGACGCGGATGTACCGCGCCTGGGCCCTGGCTTCCATGGTTGTCCCTTCAGTGTCTGTCATGATCTTTCACACCCCGCTTGCTTAGCGGCGCTTCGACTTCCGGTCGTCCTTGACGTGACCCCGGAAGGTGCGCGTCGGCGAGAACTCGCCGAGCTTGTGGCCGACCATGGACTCGGTGACAAACACCGGGATGTGGGTCTTGCCGTTGTGCACCGCGATCGTGTGGCCGAGCATGGCCGGGACGATCATCGAGCGACGGGACCAGGTCTTGATGACGTTCTTGGTGCCGGCTTCGTTCTGCGTGTCCACCTTCTTGATCAGGTGGTCGTCGACGAAGGGCCCCTTCTTCAAGCTACGAGGCATCTCAACCCGTCCTTAGCGCTTCTTGTTCGTCTTGCGGCGGCGGACGATGTACTTGTTCGACGCCTTCTTGGGCGAACGAGTACGGCCTTCCTTCTTGCCCCACGGGGACACGGGGTGGCGGCCACCGGAGGTCCGGCCCTCACCACCACCGTGCGGGTGGTCCACCGGGTTCATGACCACACCACGCACGGACGGGCGGACGCCCAGCCAGCGCTTGCGGCCTGCCTTGCCCCAGCTGATGTTGCTCTGCTCGGCGTTGCCGACCTCGCCGATCGTGGCGCGGCAGCGCACGTCGACCAGGCGGATCTCACCGGACGGCATGCGGAGGTGGGCGTAGGCGCCCTCCTTCGCGAGGAGCTGCACCGAGGTGCCGGCGGAGCGGGCCAGCTTGGCGCCGCCGCCCGGCCGCATCTCGATGGCGTGCAGCGTGGTACCGACCGGGATGTTGCGCAGCGCGAGGTTGTTGCCCGGCTTGATGTCGGCGGCGGGGCCGTTCTCGACACGGTCGCCCTGGCCGAGGCCGCGCGGCGCGAGGATGTAGCGCTTCTCGCCGTCCGCGTAGTGGAGCAGCGCGATGCGCGCGGTGCGGTTGGGGTCGTACTCGATGTGCGCGACCTTCGCCGGCACGCCGTCCTTGTCGTGACGACGGAAGTCGATCACGCGGTAGGCGCGCTTGTGTCCGCCACCCTGGTGGCGAACGGTCACACGACCGGTGTTGTTCCGGCCGCCCTTGCTGTGCAGCGGGCGGACCAGCGACTTCTCCGGCGTGGACCGCGTGACCTCGACGAAGTCGGCGACGCTGGAGCCACGACGGCCCGGAGTCGTCGGCTTGTACTTGCGGATACCCATTGTCTCTCAGTCCTCGGAAGTTCTTCCGAAATCTGGACGCTCAGACCCCCCGTCAGGAGGTCGGACCGCCGAAGATGTCGATACGGTCGCCCTCGGCGAGGGTCACGATCGCGCGCTTGCTGTCCGCACGCTTGCCGAAGCCGGTGCGGGTCCGCTTGCGCTTGCCCTGACGGTTGATCGTGTTTACCCCGGTGACCTTGACCGAGAAGACCGCCTGGACGGCCTCCTTGATCTGGGTCTTGTTGGAGTTCGGCGCGACGACGAACGTGTACTTGTTCTCGTCCAGCAGCGCGTAGCTCTTCTCCGACACGACCGGCTTCAGCAGCACGTCACGGGGGTCCGTGAACGCCTTGCTGGCCGGGGTGACGACGGTGTTCTTGCCCTCGGCGGCGTGGCGACGCGCCTTGGCGACGCGCGCGGCCTTGGCGGCCTTGGCCGCCTTCGAGGCGATGGACGGGTGACGCGTAGCCATCAGACCTCGCTCCCTTCGGTGTCGTTGGCCGTCTGCGGGCCGGCGACGAAGGACTCGAAGGCGGTCTTGGTGAAGACCACGTCGTCCGAGACGAGAACGTCGTACGTGTTGAGCTGGCCCGGCTCCAGGATGTGGACCTGGGGCAGGTTGCGGGCGGACAGCCACGCGGCCTCGTCGGCGCGGTCGACGACCAGGAGCAGGTTCTTGCGCTCGCTGATCTTGCCGAACAGGCTCTTCGCGGCCTTCGTGGACGGCGTCTCGCCCTCGATCACGCCGGAGACGACGTGGATACGGTTGTGGCGGGCCCGGTCGGTGAGGGCGTGACGCAGGGCCGCGGCCTTCATCTTCTTCGGGGTCCGCTGCGAGTAGTCGCGCGGCTGGGGGCCGTGGACGACGCCACCGCCGGCGAACTGCGGAGCGCGGGTCGAGCCCTGACGGGCACGGCCGGTGCCCTTCTGGCGGTACGGCTTCCTGCCACCGCCGCGGACCTCGCCACGCGTCTTGGTCTTGTGGGTGCCCTGGCGGGCGGCTGCGAGCTGCGCGACGACGACCTGGTGGATCAGCGGGATGCTGACCTTCTCCACGCCGAAGATCTCCGCGGGGAGCTCGACGGTACCGGCCTTGTCGCCCGCAGGCGAAAGGATGTCAACAGTGCTCATCGGTTACCTCAGGCCCCCTTGGCCGCGGTGCGGACCAGGACGAGGCCGCCGTTCGGACCGGGAACCGCGCCCTTGATGAGCAGCAGACCCTTCTCCGCGTCAACGGCGTGGACGGTCAGGTTCTGGGTGGTGACCCGCTCGTTGCCCATGCGGCCCGCCATGCGCTGGCCCTTGAACACACGACCAGGGGTGGCGCAGCCACCGATGGAGCCGGGGGCGCGGTGCACACGCTTGGCACCGTGACCGGCGCCGAGGCCACCGAAGTTGTGGCGCTTCATGACGCCGCTGAAGCCCTTGCCCTTGCTCTTGCCGGTCACGTCGACCTTGACACCGGCCTCGAACACCTCGGCGGTGATCTCCTGGCCGAGGGTGTACTCGGCGGCGTCCGCGGTGCGGATCTCGACGAGGTGGCGGCGCGGGGTGACGTCGGCCTTGGCGAAGTGGCCCTTGAGGGGCTTGTTCACCTTGCGCGGGTCGATCTCGCCGAAGGCGATCTGGACCGACTCGTAGCCGTCGGCGTCGTTCGTACGGACCTGGGTGACGACGTTGGGTCCGGCCTTGACGACGGTGACCGGGACGACACGGTTGTTCTCGTCCCACACCTGCGTCATGCCGAGCTTCTCGCCCAGGATGCCCTTGATCTGCTTGGTCATCTTCAGATCACCGGCCCTCAGAGCTTGATCTCGATGTCGACACCGGCCGGGAGGTCGAGTCGCATCAGAGAGTCAACGGTCTTGGGGGTCGGGTCGAGGATGTCGATCAGGCGCTTGTGCGTGCGCATCTCGAAGTGCTCGCGCGAGTCCTTGTACTTGTGCGGCGACTTGATGACGCAGTACACGTTCTTCTCAGTGGGCAGCGGCACCGGGCCCGCGACCGACGCACCAGTGCGCGTCACCGTCTCGACGATCTTCTTCGCCGAGGAGTCGATGACCTCGTGGTCGTAGGCCTTGAGCCGGATGCGGATCTTCTGTCCCGCCATGGCTGCTTCGTAGTCCTGTCTCTCGTGAACGCTCCGGAACCCGGCGGTGCAAACGCCCCTCCCCTCCGACCCACGCGGTCGGGCGTGTCGCGCTCCCGCTGACATGGATGTCCCTTGGGCGGAACTTCCCTGCGAGGGGGAGTGCGGGTCCCTTCCGGGTCCGCGGGCGGGGGCGAGAGGCCCACCGGATACCTGGTCTGCACCCCGCTGACGCTTCCCGGAAGATTCCCGTACGTCCGCCCCTGATCAGGGGCGACGAGTACTGTGGGACTCGCTTCCGGTCCCCCCGGCGGGAGGCGCGCAGCATCGGCACTCGACCGAGCAACCCCGTTAGTCTGTCACACCAGACGCGGCGCTGGCCAATCGAGCCGTAGAGATTACCCCGAGAGTGACCCAGGTCAAACCGGCGCCCCCGAACACCCCCTCCCGAACCACCCCTCGGCCACACGCAGTGACGCCGTCGGGACCGTACGGACGCGAAGAGCGGCGGCACGGCCGGGGGACCGTCCCGCCGCTCGTGGCGGCACCCGGGGCACGACCGGGATCAGATGACGCCCTGGGCCAGCATCGAGTCGGCGACGCGTTCGAAGGCGGCGATGTTGGCACCGGTGACGTAGTCGCCGGGGGAGCCGTAGCGCTCGGCGGTCTCGTGGCAGGTGGTGTGGATGTCGTTCATGATGTGGCTCAGCTCGTCCTGGACGCGCTGGGCCGTCCACGACGTACGCGCGTGGTTCTGGGCCATCTCCAGGGCGCTGACCGCGACCCCGCCCGCGTTGGCGGCCTTGCCGGGGCCGAAGGCGACGCCGGCGCGCTGGAGCAGGTGCACGGCCTCCAGGGTGACCGGCATGTTGGCACCCTCGGAGACGGCCTTGACGCCGTTGCGGACCAGGGTGGCGGCGTCGTTCTCGTCCAGCTCGTTCTGCGTGGCCGAGGGCAGCGCGATGTCGGCCGGGACCTCCCAGACCCGCCCGCCCGGCACGAACCGCGCGGAGGCGCCCCGGCGCTCGGCGTAGGTGCCGATCCGGCCGCGCTCGACCTCCTTGACCTGCTTCAGCAGGGCGACGTCGACGCCCTTCTCGTCGATCACGTAACCGCTGGAGTCCGAGCAGGTCAGCGGGTTGGCACCGAGTTCGGTGAGCTTCTCGATGGTGTAGATCGCGACGTTGCCGGAGCCGGAGACGACGGCGGTCTGGCCCTCCAGGTCCTCGCCGCGCTCGCGCAGCATGGCACCGGCGAACAGCACGTTGCCGTACCCGGTCGCCTCCGGGCGGATCAGCGAGCCGCCCCAGCCCTGGCCCTTGCCGGTGAGGACGCCGGCCTCCCAGCGGTTGGTGATCCGGCGGTACTGGCCGAACAGGTAGCCGATCTCCCGGCTGCCGACGCCGATGTCACCGGCCGGTACGTCGGTGTGCTCGCCGATGTGGCGGTACAGCTCGGTCATGAACGACTGACAGAACCGCATGACCTCCGCGTCGCTGCGGCCGTGCGGGTCGAAGTCGCTGCCGCCCTTGCCGCCGCCGATGCCGAGGCCGGTGAGGGCGTTCTTGAAGACCTGCTCGAAGCCGAGGAACTTGATGATCCCCAGGTTGACCGAGGGGTGGAAGCGCAGGCCGCCCTTGTAGGGGCCGAGGGCGCTGTTGAACTCCACCCGGAAGCCGCGGTTGACGTGCACCCGCCCGTGGTCGTCCTGCCACGGCACCCGGAAGATGACCTGCCGCTCCGGCTCGCACAACCGCTCGATGAGGCCCGGCTCCGCGTACTCGGGGCGCTCGGCGACGACCGGGGCCAGGGTCTCCAGCACCTCGTGGATGGCCTGGTGGAACTCGGGCTGGGCCGGGTTGCGGTGCTCGATCTCGATCCGCAGGAGGTCGAGCGTGGTGTTGATGTCGGGTCGCGTCGTCACGGGAGCCCTTTCTGCTGGCACGGCTGGCACCGGAGCCGGCCCGGCACACGAATGGGTGCGGTCCGGTGAGGGGCGCTCGGCGCCGTTGCCGCGCGCAGGACACTTCAGTGTGACGCCCACATAAACGCCGTGGCCAGCGCCCGGCGCATCACCTGCTCACTATGTGAGACGATCACACCACATATCGATACTGCTGACCGTTTTATCCTAGTTTCCAATTTCCCCGTCAGACCCCGGTTGTGTCGCTCCTCACCTTTGAACGCGATACGGAACCGCCTCGCAACCCGGTCTCCGATCATGACCGAGGACGCATCGGCACCCCGGGAGCCCGTTTCGCACCGGACGGAGGTGCCCTTCCCCGACGGCGGAGCCCCAATCATGCCGACCGACCCCGGGGGTCGCCGCCGGAGCCCGGAGGCGGCGCCCCCCGGGGCCGGCGGCGCGGGGATGCCGAGGTGAGCGGGCGTGGGGCAGACTCGCCCGGGTTGGGCCCGAGAGGGCGTGGTGAGATCCGGGCGGACGCCCGGACGGTGATCCAGGAGGACCGGCCCTGCACATCGTGACCTTCCCGGAGGCGCGGACGCCCCCGGCACTGCGCGGACAGGTCCGCAGGCTCCAGACCGAGGCGTGGCCCGAACCGGAGCCCGCCCCCGGCCCCGTACACGACCCCGCGCTGTCGCCCCTGTCGGTCCTGCTGGTGGACGACGGCCGCGTCCTGGCCGCGCTGGACGTCCTGGCCAAGGAGATCACCCACCGGGGCCACCGCTACGCCGCGGGCGGCCTGAGCACGGTCGTCACGGACCCCGCCGTACGGCACCGGGGCCACGGGCGCCACCTGGTGACCGAGGCCCGGCGGATGATGGCCGAACTCCCCTTCGACCTCGCCCTGTTCACCTGCGACCGCCCCTTGCGCGGCTTCTACGAGAGCGCCGGATGGCAGGTGCTCGCCGGCACGGTGCTGGTCGGGGGGACCCCGGCCGACCCCTTCCCCAGCGACGCTCCGGGTTTCGACAAGGTGACCCTGGCCGGCTTCTTCTCCCCGGCGGCGAGGCGGGCCCAGGCGACGTTCGCGGGCGCCCGCGTCGGGCTTTACCCGGGAGTAATCGACCGCCTCTGGTGAATCCCTCCGACAATGGTCCGGACCAACCTCTTGCCCCGGCTCCTCCCCCGTCGCAAGCTCCCCCTATGGAGCTGGAGTTGCGTCACCTCAAGACGGTCCGGGCCATCGCCGACGCGGGCAGCCTCACCAGGGCGGCGACGGCGCTCGGCCTCGCGCAGCCCGCGCTGAGCGCACAGCTCAAGCGCATCGAACGAGCCCTGGGTGGCGCGCTGTTCGAGCGGGGACGGCACGGCGTCCGGGCCACCGCCCTGGGCGAACTGGTGCTGGAGCGGAGCCGGATCGTGCTCCCCGCGGTCAGCGAACTACAGCGCGAGGCCGCCCGGTTCGCGCGGGCGCCGCGCACCACCGACCGGCTCCGGCTCGGCGGAACCCACGGCCCCCTGCTCGGCGCCCTCGTCGACCGGCTCGCGGACGTGTCCCCGCACGCCCGCATGACGACCTGCACCTCCTGGTCCGAACGCGAGCTGGCCCACCAACTCGGCGAGGGACGCCTCGACTTCGCCCTCACCGGCACCTGCGGATCGGCCGCCCCGCCCGCCGCCGAGCAACTGGTCTGGCAGGAGGTCGCCGTCGACCCGGTCTTCGTCATGCTCTCCGAGGCCCATCCCCTCGCCGGGCGCGGCGAGTTGGCCCTGCCGGAGCTGGCGGAGGAGGAGTGGGCCTGCGTCCCCGGCGACGGCTGCTTCGGCGACTGCTTCACCGCGGCGTGCGCCCGCGCCGGGTTCACCCCGCGCCGCCTGTACGAGGCCGACACCGCCTCGCTCGTCCACCTGGTGCAGGTGGGCCGGGCGATCGGGCTGTGCCGGGCCACCTTCCCCACCACGCCCGGCATCGTCACCCGGCCGCTCACGGACACGCCCCTCACCTGGCGGCACCTGCTCGGCCGGCACGCCGCGACCCAGCCGGAGGACACCGCCGCCACCGTCCTGACGCAGGCCCGCCTCGCCCACGCCGACGTGGCGGCGGGCAGCGACAGCTACACCGAGTGGCTCGCGGAACGGGACGAGTCGGGGCGGGACGAGGAGGGGCGGGACGAGCGGGGGCGGGACGAGGAGGTACGGGAGGGCCGGGTACGGGACGACCGGACCCGGGTACGGCGTGGAGTTCCCCGGCACCCCGCCGCCCCCGAGCCGGTCCCGCCCCTCCCCTGACCTCGGGCAACGCCCCCCAGCCCGGCCGGCTCCCGCCATCCATAACACCGCGCAGAGGGCAGGACGACGGCTTACGACCCCCCAAGGGGCCTCCCTACGGTTTCGGCACCTCCCACCGAGACCGAGGAGATACCCCATGTCCCCCCTGTCCCCCCTATCCCCGATGTTCCAGCGTCACTCCCGAGCGAGAGCCAGAGGCGCGGGCGCGGCCCTCGTCGCGGCGGCAGCCCTGCTCGTGGCCGGACTGGCCGGTTCCGCCAGCGCCCAGGCACCGGTCGACACCCCGCCCTCGGCCGCCGAGACCCTCCGTACCGACGCCGCCCCGCCCGCCCTGCTGAAGGCGATGCAGCGCGACCTCGGCCTCGACGCCGCGCAGGCCCACCGGCGCCTGGCCAACGAGGCCGAGGCCGGTGCCGCCGCCGGCAGGCTCCAGGCGGCCCTGGGCACCGACTACGCCGGAGCCTGGGTACGCGGCGCCGAATCCGGCACCCTCACCGTGGCGACCACCGACGCGCGCGACGTCGCCGCCATCACGGCCCAGGGCGCCGAGGCGAAGGTCGTACGCCACTCGCTGGCCGACCTGGACGCCGCCAAGGCCCGCGTGGACCGCGCGGCGAACGGCCGGGACACCACCGACGCCCCGGTCTGGTACGTCGACGTCCGCGGCAACACGCTGGTCGTGGAGGCCGTACGGACCGCCGCGGTCCAGGACTTGCTGGCGGCGGCCGGGGTGGACGCCTCCCTGGTCCGGGTCGAGCAGCGCACCGAGCGGCCCCGCACCTTCTACGACCTGCGCGGCGGCGAGGCGTACTACATCAACAACAGCGGCCGTTGCTCGATCGGCTTCCCGGTCACCAAGGGCACCCAGCAGGGCTTCGCCACCGCCGGTCACTGCGGGCGGGCGGGGGCCTCCACGAGCGGCGCCAACCGCGTCGCGCAGGGCACCTTCCAGGGCTCGACCTTCCCGGGCCGCGACATGGCCTGGGTGGCGACCAACTCCAGTTGGACCGCGACCCCGTACGTCAACGGCGCCGGCGGGCAGAGCGTCCAGGTCGCCGGGTCCACGCAGGCCCCGGTCGGCTCCTCGGTGTGCCGCTCCGGTTCCACCACGGGCTGGCACTGCGGCACCGTCCAGCAGCTCAACACCAGCGTCTCCTACCAGGAGGGCACCGTCACCGGCGTCACCCGCACCACGGTGTGCGCCGAGCCCGGCGACTCCGGCGGCTCGTACATCTCCGGCAGCCAGGCCCAGGGCGTCACCTCGGGCGGCTCCGGCAACTGCGGCAGCGGCGGCGAGACCTTCTTCCAGCCGATCAACCCCCTGCTCCAGACGTACGGCCTGACCCTGAAGACCTCCGGCAACGGGGGCGGCGGCGAAGAGCCCCCGCCCGCCGGGGGCACCTGGGCGGCCGGCACGGTCTACCAGCCGGGCGACACGGTGACGTACGGCGGCGCCTCGTACCGGTGCCTCCAGGGCCACCAGGCCCAGGCGGGCTGGGAGCCCTCGAACGTCCCGGCCCTGTGGCAGCGGGTCTGACCCGCACCTGACCATTCCGCGGGGGAATGGAGCGGCCCCGGGCCCGCCACCACGGCGCACCCGGGGCCGCGTCTCGCTATGCGCGACGCCGAGAGGTCACCCCTCGCAGGCGTACGCGACAAAGCGCACCCACGCGCCAGGCGCCAGCGCCAGCCGAGGCCCGCCGCGCCTCTTGGAGTCACGCACATGCACGGTGCGGGGGGCTATCGCGATCTCTACGCAGGAGTTGCCATTGGGACCGTCGCTGTAGCTGCTCTTGACCCAGAGCAAGGCAGAGGCGTCCCCGGCTGATACCTCACCGATCATGCTTCCTCCAGAAGCAGCGATGCACGGGGCGAAATCGTCAGCTCCCCGATGCGTGATTCACGAAGTGCGCCCACGCACCGCGCGTCATCGCCAGCCGAGGCCCGCCCACGCTCTTGGAATCGCGGACGTGCACGATGCGGGGACTGACGGCGATCTCAAGGCACGACTCGCCGTTGGTGCCGCCGCTGTAGCTGCTCTTGAACCACGCCAGTTCGGAGGCATCCCCAGAGGAGGCCTTTCGCATCATGTCTCTCCCAGCAGTTGCTCGATGAAGACCAGCGACTCCCGAGGCGGGAGTGCCTGTGCCCGGATGGTTCCGTATTGCAGTTCCAGAATGCGGAGTTGCCTCGGGTCAGAGACGGGCCGTGCGCTGAACAGGCCGTCGGCACGCCCCACAGCCGTACCGTCCGGGAACTTCAACAGCTCGATCCTGCCATCCAAGCCTGGGTGAGCCTCTGTGTTCGTCGGCATGACCTGAAGGGTGACCCTGTTCGATCGCCCTACTCGCAGCAGGCGTTCGAGCTGCTGTTGCCACACCATTGTGCCCCCAACTCGACGGCGCAGCGGTGCCTCTTCCACCACGAAGTGGATGGACGGAGCGGGGTCACGTTCGAACACGGACTGCCGGGCCAGCCGGGCCGCCACCATGCGTTCCACATCGTCTGGCGAGTACGGCGGCTGAGCCGCCCCGATCACCGCGCGGGCGTGCTCCCGCGTCTGTAGCAACCCAGGGACGATGTTGCACTCGTACAAGCCGATCTCAACCGCCTTACTCTCCAGCTTCCCCAGCTCCCGTACCCTCTTCGGATACCGGACCTTCTTCACGTCCTCCCAGGTCGCTGCGATGAGGCCGCCCGCGCTCAGGACCTCGTCGGCCCTGTCCAGGTACTCCTGCCGGGGGATGCGCTTGCCTCCCTCGACCTTGTAGACGAGGTCCTCCCCGTACCCGACCGCCGCACCGAACTCGGCGGCGCGCAGCCCCACCGCCTCGCGCCGGAGCTTCAACTGCCGCCCCACCGTGGCGATGACGGCGACGCCCCACTCGTCGTCCGGGTCCACCTCCCACCCCGGCTCGTCCGCCTCGCCCGCCGCCTCCGTGGGCCGTACCGCCTCGCCGTCCACCGCCATGCCTCACCCCTCTGCCGTCCGCGCCGTACCGCGACGCCCTACCCGTACCAACCGCTCCGACGGACCGGACAGCACCGGACAACCTCCGGACAGTGACCGTACGTACTCATGGAGTCACTTCTCACCGTACGCACACGCCGCCACGCTGAGTGACGTGAACCAGAAATCCGCCGAACTCATGAGCCACGTCCGCCACTTCAGCGTGCAGCTCTCCCCCACGCCACGAGGTGCCCGCCTCGCCCGGCTGCTGGCGACCGAGCAGTTCCGGTCCTGGGGCCTGCCGCTGGACCCGGCGCGGCTCCTCGTCGCCGAGCTGGCCAACAACGCCGCCGCGCACGGACGGGTGCCCGGCCGTGACTTCCGGCTCGTCCTGTACGTCGTAGGCGACACGCTGCGTATCGAGGTCACCGACACGCGGGGCGAGGAGCTTCCCGAGCCTCGAATCCCCGCGCCCGACGCCGAATCCGGCCGTGGCCTGCTGCTCGTGGAGGCGTTGGCGGACCGGTGGGGAGTGACCGAGGACCGCTTCCCGCGCAAGACCGTGTGGGCCGAACTGTGCGTCGCCCCACCGGGACCCACGTTCTGAGGTTCCGGTGCCCTCGGCGCTCTGACCAGGAAAGAACCGGTGGGGAAAGAACCCCAACCAGCCCCACCCCTCCCGCCCGAGGCGCACCCTCACTCGGGCGGGTGAACATCACCGGCTCGGCTGGATTTCCGTACCCCCGGCTCCCCTACGCTCAGCGCACACAACCGCAAAAAGACTTCGGCCCTCGCCGGGACGGCAATCCCAGTGCGAGGGCCTGACCACCAAGGAAGAAGACACCTTCCCGATGGATACCCAAAACCCTAGCGCGCCCCCGCGCTCCCGGTCAGCCGACGACGGCAATCCGACCCGATCGCGTCACCATCGCGGCGTCATCCACGAGAACACCCGCCACACCACCCGCTTCGTGGTGATCGGCAACCACCTGGTCCAGCACCCGGCGCTGTCGCTGCTGGCGATCGGACTCGGCTGCCACATCCAGTCGCTGCCCACCGGTGCCGGCGCCGACATCAAGTCGCTCACCGCCCGCTTCCCGGAGGGCCCGACGCGCATCGCCGCCGCCCTGCGCGAGCTGGAGGCCCACGGCTACCTGCGCCGCGAACGCGTCCGTACGTCCACTGGCCGCATCATCACCCGCACCATCTCCTGCAACCAGCCGGGCCCCCGCCGCGCTCCCGCCGACGCCGCCCGCGCCGACCGCCCGCCCCGCCCGTCCGCGGCACCCCGGCAGCCCCGCCCGTCCACACCCCCGGGCCCCTCCCGCCCACCCCGCCCGACAACCCGCCACCCGAACCCCCCACCCCCGCCCCACCCCCGCCCCACGGCAACCACCACCGGCCCCCACCCCGCCCCCGCACCCCCCAAGCCCCTCCCCGCCGTACCCCTGCCCGCCGTACCGCACCCCGCCGTCCCCGCCCCCGCCCTCCTCCAGCAGGCCGCCGACCTCCTCACCGGTCTGCGCCGCCACGACCCCCGCCTGCTCCTCTCCGCCACCGACACCGCCCACCTGGCCCCCGGCGTCGCCGCCTGGCTGGAGCGCGACGTCACCCCCGGTGCCGTACGCCACGCGCTCGCCTCCGCCCTGCCGGACGAGCCCTTACGCCGCCCCGCCGCCCTCCTCGCCCACCGCCTCACCGCCCAGTTGCCGCCCCCGCCCCCGTTCCGGGCCCCCGCCACACCCCCACCACCCCGCCACACTCTGCGCAACTGCGACCGCTGCGACCGCGCCTTCCGCGCCCCCGACTCCGTACCTCACTGCCTCGAATGCCGTACGAACGGCTCCCCCCGCCTCTAGCGTCCGAACCGACTTCCACACCCACCGCCGACCCAGGACCCACGTGCTGCCTTCCTTCACCACCACCGGCTTCCTCCCGCTGGGCCGGTACTCGGTCTCTCTCGACGAGGCGGAATCCCTGCTGGTCAGCGCACCACAGTTCGCCGACTCCGGCACCCGGCCCACCCTGTGGGACGGGCTCCACAACTACCTCGACCGCTTTCTCACGCTGGAGGACGCCTACCCGGACGCACTCGGCGGCCACCCGCTCCTCCACAGGCTGTGGCTCGGCGGCAGCTTCGTCAGTGCGAAGCTCGACCCCGGCAACATCGACGCCACACTCCTGATCGACATCCGGGCCGAGCGGGCGGTCCGCGGCCGGCCGGGGTCGAAGTGGCTGACCGACGCCTTCAAGAGCCGGGACACCATCAGGCGGAAGTACGGCGTCTCACCCGTCAGAGTCGGCTACCAGCCGGTCGGCCACGTCTTCCAGCCTGAGCGCATGAGCGCCGAGGAACGGACATACTTCATGCACAGAGGGGTCTGGGACGACTGGTGGCAGCGCTGTCGCCTGCCCGGCCAAGAGGACCGCTCCCCGTCCGAGGCCAGTGCCGCCCCGGCACGCGGATACCTGGAGGTGCGACTGTGACGACCGGTGACGGCTGGCGCGAGCGCAGGCGCGCCCTCCGCGGAGACGACCCGGACGCCGCCGCGAACGCGCGTCGGCTGCTGGAGCAGATGGGGACCGAGGACCGGGACGACGACGAGGTGGAGGCCGACCACCGGGCCAGCCGGCTCGCCGCGGTGCGGGAGTACGCGCCCAGCGCCCATCTGGACGAAGAGCTGCGGCTCCGCCTCACCGGGCCCGACACCGAGGGCGGCGCCCTGCGCTTCCAGTGGGGAGACGCCCTCCTCGATCCCGTCGAGAAGGCCGTCTCCGCCGCCGCGGGCACCCCGGTCCAACTGGAGCTCACCAGCCTCTCCATGGGCAGCACCGTGATCCACGCCCGTCCCGTCGCCGTGCCCCAGACGCCGGACGAGCCGGTCCTGACCGGACGCGCCACCTCCGCCACCAGCACCGGTATGCAGACTCTCACCAGGCTGCTGGACGCGCTCGAATCCGAAGGGGACGTGCGCGAGTGGGCACGGCTCTTCGACTCCGTGGACGCCATGGCACGGGCACTCGACAAGTACGCGCTGGAACTGGACGTGACCTGGTACGACGCGAACGGCGGCACACGCAGCGCCCGGCTCGGCCGACGGGGCCGGGAGTACGTGGGACGGCTCCGCGAAACCCGGCCGCGCGACCAGGAGCTCACCATCTCCGGCCGCATCACGGAGTTGCGGGAGAGCGGCTGGGTCAAGGTGAAGACGGGCACGGCCAAGAACGCCCCCGCCTACGACGTCCACTTCGAGGAGCCCGAGGTGCTGCTCCGTATGCGCCCCGGACTGGGGGACAACGTCCACTTCCGGGTCCGGTTCCGACAGCGCCTGGACGCCGTGGGCATCGCGCGGGCCACCGACTACACGTACCTGGGGCCGTCCGCGGAGCAGGCACCACTGCCGCTGGCCCCCTGACCACCAGCCGAGCGCGCCCGACAGCCCGGCTCCCATCGTGGAGACCCCCCGCACACGCCCTGGCCACGTTCCAGGCGTGCGACCTGGACGCCCTGTGTATCGGGGACTACCTGGTCGAGCGGAGCTGAACCACCCGCCAGACTGGAACCATGAGCGCACTGCCCCTCCGGGAGGCGGCCCGAGCCGTCATTCTCGACGCTGACCAGCGCATCCTGCTGCTCCGCTACGACGAGAATGGCGGCTTCTGGGCAACCCCAGGCGGCAGCCTTGAGCCGGGTGAGGACTACCCGACCGCCGCCCTGCGCGAACTGGGCGAGGAACTCGGCGCGAAGGACGTGACCCTGTCCGGCGAGATCGCCGAGCGTCGCCGAGAACATCCAGTCGGCGGGCGCCGCGTGCAACAGATCGAGAAGTATTTCCTCGTCCGCGCATCGTCCGACACCCTCGATGCCGCACGCGCCACACAGACGGACAACATCCGGGCTCGCCGCTGGTGGTCGCTGGACGAGCTCCGCTCAACCACAGAAACGGTCTACCCGCTCGGCCTCGCCGGTGTAGTGGCCGATGTGCTCGTCAAGGGCGTCCCGCGAGAACCTGCCGTTCTTCGCTGACGCCACAAGACAACCACCCGTGCGCTCCCCCACCCCATTCCTCCCGGACGACTACTCTCACCCATGCACTCCCGGGAGGACTCCATGAGCACGCAGGCCGACCACGGACACGAGCTGGTTCCCCGTCCGGAGCAGACGCCGGACGCGCTGCGTGCCGCCCTCGCCGTCGTCGATCCCGGTCGCCTGCCGGAGATGCGGCGGACCAAGGACGAGGCGTTCGCCCAGGCCGTGGAGTGGCAATCCCTCAGCCCCGTACGGAGCTGGGTCCTGGCCTGGTCACGCGACATCGAGATCGCCCGCCGGCCCGGCCTCGCCGCCCGCCACGCCCGCGCCACGAGCGACTTGGAGCACGAGGACGCGGACATCGCCCGTGAGGCCCTGCGCGAGCTGAGCGCCGTCCTGGACGAGGCGATGAAGGCAGTACACGTGTAAGTGGGCCAGGCCCCCTTGTCACACTTACACACAAAAGAACCCGCACGACCAAAGTCGTGCGGGTTCTTCGGGCCTGTCAGATCAGGCGATCCTCAGGTGAGCGAGGCTCACTTGTTGATCTTGGTGACCTGGCCGGCGCCCACCGTGCGGCCACCCTCGCGGATGGCGAACTTCAGGCCCTCTTCCATGGCGACGGGCTGGATGAGCTCCACCTTCATCTCGGTGTTGTCACCCGGCATGACCATCTCGGTGCCCTCGGGGAGGGTCACGACGCCGGTCACGTCCGTCGTACGGAAGTAGAACTGCGGGCGGTAGTTGTTGAAGAACGGGGTGTGACGGCCACCCTCGTCCTTCGACAGGATGTACGCCTGCGCCTCGAACTCGGTGTGCGGGGTGACCGAGCCCGGCTTGATGATGACCTGGCCGCGCTCGACGTCCTCGCGCTTGATGCCGCGGAGCAGCAGACCGACGTTCTCACCGGCCTGGCCCTCGTCGAGCAGCTTGCGGAACATCTCGATGCCGGTGACCGTGGTGGTGGTCTTCTCGGTCTTGATGCCGATGATGTCGACGGTCTCGTTGACCTTGAGGACACCACGCTCGATGCGGCCGGTGACGACCGTACCGCGACCGGTGATGGTGAAGACGTCCTCGATCGGCATCAGGAACGGCTTGTCGACGTCACGCTCGGGAGCGGGGATCGAGTCGTCCACGGCCTTCATCAGCTCGAGGACGGTGTTGCCCCACTCCTTGTCGCCCTCGAGGGCCTTCAGAGCGGAGACCTTGACGACAGGAACCTCGTCGCCGGGGAACTCGTACTCGGAGAGCAGCTCGCGGACCTCGAGCTCGACGAGCTCAAGGATCTCCTCGTCGTCCACCATGTCGGCCTTGTTCAGGGCGACGACGATGTACGGAACGCCGACCTGGCGGGCCAGGAGCACGTGCTCCTTGGTCTGCGGCATCGGGCCGTCGGTGGCGGCGACCACGAGGATGGCGCCGTCCATCTGCGCGGCACCGGTGATCATGTTCTTGATGTAGTCCGCGTGACCGGGGCAGTCGACGTGGGCGTAGTGACGCGACTCCGTCTGGTACTCGACGTGCGAGATCGAGATGGTGATACCGCGCTGGCGCTCTTCGGGCGCCTTGTCGATCATGTCGAAGGCCGAGGCCTCGTTCAGGTCCGGGTACGCGTCGTGCAGCACCTTGGTAATGGCGGCCGTGAGGGTCGTCTTACCGTGGTCGATGTGACCGATGGTGCCGATGTTGACGTGCGGCTTAGTCCGCTCGAACTTCGCCTTCGCCACTGGGGTCCTCCTGTGGAGTGGTTCTGTACGCCTTACTCATCGGCGCCAGGTGATCTTTGCTGGAAATCCCGGGCCGCGGGGCATTTCGCCGGGTTCACGGCGGAATGCCCCATCAGGCTCCGGAGTCAAGCCTAAAGCGTGTGAACGGAGTCCGTTACTCGCCCTTGGCCTTCGCGATGATCTCCTCGGCGACGTTCCGGGGAACCTCGGCGTAGGAGTCGAACTGCATCGAGTAGCTCGCGCGACCCGACGTCTTGCTGCGGAGGTCGCCGACGTAGCCGAACATCTCCGAGAGGGGCACGAGGCCCTTCACGACGCGGGCACCGGCCCGCTCCTCCATGGCCTGGATCTGGCCACGGCGGGAGTTGATGTCACCGATGACCTCGCCCATGTAGTCCTCGGGCGTGGTGACCTCGACGGCCATCATCGGTTCGAGCAGCACGGGGCTGGCCTTGCGCGCGGCCTCCTTGAACGCCTGCGAACCGGCGATCTTGAAGGCCAGCTCGGAGGAGTCCACCTCGTGGTAGGCACCGTCGAGCAGGGTGACGCGGACGCCGGTCATCTCGTAGCCCGCGAGGATGCCGAACTGCATGGCCTCCTGCGCGCCGGCGTCGACCGAAGGAATGTACTCCTTCGGCACACGGCCACCGGTCACCTTGTTGACGAACTCGTACGAGGCGTCGCTGCCCTCGAGCGGCTCGATGGCGATGATGACGCGCGCGAACTGGCCGGTGCCACCCGTCTGCTTCTTGTGGGTGAACTCGACCTTCTCGACCGCCTTGCGAATGGTCTCGCGGTAGGCGACCTGAGGCTTGCCGACGTTGGCCTCGACCTTGAACTCACGGCGCATGCGGTCGACCAGCACCTCAAGGTGCAGCTCGCCCATACCGCCGATGATGGTCTGGCCGGTCTCCTCGTCCGAGTGGACCTGGAAGGACGGGTCCTCCTCGGCCAGGCGCTGGATCGCGACGCCCAGCTTCTCCTGGTCGCCCTTGGACTTGGGCTCGATGGCGACCTGGATGACCGGCGCCGGGAAGTCCATGGACTCCAGGATGACCGGGGCCTTGTCGTCGGAGAGCGTCTCACCGGTGGTGGTCTGCTTCAGGCCCATGACGGCGACGATGTCGCCGGCGCCCACCGCGTCGATCTCCTCACGCTTGTTGGCGTGCATGCGGTAGATCTTGCCGATGCGCTCATTCTTGCCCTTGACGGAGTTCAGCACCTGAGTGCCGGACACCAGGCGTCCGGAGTACACGCGGACGAAGGTGAGCTTGCCGAGGTGCGGGTCGCTCATGATCTTGAACGCCAGCGCGGCAAGCGGCTCGTCCTCGGACGGCTTGCGCGTGATGACCGTCTCCGGGTTCTTCACGTCGTGGGCCTCGATGGCCTCGACGTCCAGCGGAGAGGGCAGGAAGCGCACGACCGCGTCGAGCAGCGGCTGCACACCCTTGTTCTTGAAGGCGGTACCGCAGAACACCGGGGTGATGGTGGTGTTCTCGCTCTTGCCGGAGGCGATGGTGATACGGCGGACGGCCTCGTAGAGCTGCTCCACGGAGGGCTCGGTGCCCTCCAGGTACAGCTCCATCAGCTTGTCGTCGTTCTCCGCCACGGACTCCAGCAGCTTGGCGCGGTACTCCTCCGCCAGCTCGGCCAGGTCCTCGGGGATCTCGACGGTGTCGTACATCTCGCCCTTGGACGCCTCGGCGGACCAGACGTACGCCTTCATCGTCACGAGGTCGACGACGCCGCGGAAGTCGGCCTCGGCACCGATGGGGAGCTGCATGACCAGCGGCTGGGCGCCGAGCCGGTCGGAGATCATGCCGACGCAACGGAGGAAGTCGGCTCCGGTGCGGTCGAGCTTGTTCACGAAGCAGATACGCGGAACGCCGTAGCGGTCCGCCTGACGCCACACCGTCTCGGACTGCGGCTCGACACCGGCGACACCGTCGAACACCGTGACGGCACCGTCGAGGACGCGCAGCGAACGCTCCACCTCGACCGTGAAGTCGACGTGGCCCGGGGTGTCGATGATGTTGATGGTGTGGTCGATGTCCTCAAGCGGCCAGTGACAGGTGGTCGCAGCGGAGGTGATGGTGATACCACGCTCCTGCTCCTGCTCCATCCAGTCCATGGTCGCCGAGCCCTCGTGCGTCTCGCCCAGCTTGTACGAAACGCCCGTGTAGAACAGAATCCGCTCGGTGGTGGTCGTCTTGCCCGCGTCGATGTGGGCCATGATCCCGATGTTGCGGACCTTGGCCAGGTCAAGCGAAGTGGTAGCCATAAGGCTTCAGTCTTCTCTCGGTTTCGAAGGGGTTTCCGACTACCAGCGGTAGTGCGCGAAGGCCTTGTTGGACTCGGCCATCTTGTGCGTGTCCTCGCGCTTCTTCACAGCGGCACCGAGGCCGTTGGAGGCGTCGAGGAGCTCGTTGAGCAGACGCTCGGTCATCGTCTTCTCGCGGCGGGCGCGGGAGTAACCGACGAGCCAGCGCAGCGCCAGGGTGTTGGCACGACCGGGCTTGACCTCGATCGGCACCTGGTACGTGGCGCCACCGACACGGCGGGACTTGACCTCAAGCGTCGGCTTGATGTTCTCGAGAGCGCGCTTCAGCGTGATGACCGGGTCGTTGCCGGTCTTCTCGCGCAGGCCCTCCATGGCGCCGTAGACGATGCGCTCGGCGGTGGAGCGCTTGCCGTTCAGCAGCACCTTGTTGATCAGGGAGGTCACCAGAGGAGAACCGTAGACCGGGTCGATGATGACCGGGCGCTTCGGGGCGGGGCCCTTACGAGGCATTCTTACTTCTCCTTCTTGGCGCCGTAACGGCTGCGGGCCTGCTTGCGGTTCTTGACACCCTGAGTGTCGAGGGAGCCTCGGATGATCTTGTAGCGAACACCCGGCAGGTCCTTCACACGGCCGCCGCGCACGAGCACGATCGAGTGCTCCTGCAGGTTGTGCCCCTCACCCGGAATGTAAGCGGTGACCTCGATGCCGCTGGTCAGACGCACACGCGCGACCTTGCGCAGGGCCGAGTTCGGCTTCTTCGGGGTGGTCGTGAAGACACGCGTGCAGACGCCACGACGCTGGGGCGAACCCTCGAGCGCGGGCGTCTTGTTCTTGTCGACCTTGTCCTGCCGGCCCTTCCGGACCAGCTGCTGGATCGTAGGCACTACTTCTCCGGTTTCTGTGTGCCGATGGGTACAGCTAACCTGGAACGTCACCGACCCACGCGGTCGGGTGTGTCGAATCACGCGGACTCCCGCCGCACGGCGAAAAGAATGCGCAGATCACGGTGGCCGGTCACAGCTCTTCGGTGTGGTGGAAAGGCACACACCAGAGCCAGGGCACACCCCAGGCACAAGGTCTGAGCGTACCTATAGCATTCGCTGCGGTCAAAACAAATGGGCCGCACCCGGAGCGCCGTCCGGCTCCCGCCCGCTTCTCCCCGCTTCTCCCCGTTCCGCCCGTTCCGTCCTGGCACGATGCGGGCCGTCTCAGCCCCGGGGAGCGGGTACGCGGGGCTTGTCCGCCGGTGTTTCCGCCTCCGGCGCCGATGTGTCGTTGCGCACGAAGTAGGTCGGCCGGTTCTGGACCGCCGTGTAGATCCGGCCGACGTACTCACCGAGCAGCCCGACGCAGATCAACTGGACCGCCCCGATGAACACCAGCCCGGTGAAGAGCGAGGTCCACCCCGGCACCGTCCGCCCCAGCGCGAACGCGGTGAGCGTGTAGACGAGCAGCCCCAGGCAGACCACGAAGGCGCCGGCGCCGAGCCAGGTGGCCAGCCGCAGCGGGGCCGCGGAGAAGCCGGTGACGCTGTCCACGGCGAGCCGGATCATCCGGCCCAGCGGGTACTTGGTGCGGCCGGCGGTGCGCGGGGCGCGTTCGTAGGTGACCTGCCCGCTGGGGAAGCCGAGCCAGGGCACCAGGAGCCGGTAGACCCGCTGCTGGTCGGGGAGGGCCTTGAGGGCGTCCACGGCGGCCCGGCTGAGCAGCCGGAAGTCACCGGCCTGGGCGAGGACGGAGGGCCCGGCCAGCCGGCGCATGAGCCGGTAGTAGAGCCCCGCCGTCCAGCGCTTGAAGCCGGTGTCGCTGCTGCGGTCGGCGCGGACGCCGTAGACGATGTCGAGGCCCTCGGCGCGGGCCAGCGCCAGCATCTCGGGGATCTTCTCCGGCGGGTCCTGGAGGTCGGCGTCCAGGCTGACCACGTAGGCGCCCGCCGAGCGGTCCAGGCCGGCGGTGAGGGCGGCCTGATGACCGGAATTGCGCCGCAGCGAGATGATCCGCAGCTCGGGCCAGCCCAGCCGGAAGGCGGCGAGCAGCTCGGCGGTACGGTCGCCGCTGCCGTCGTCGACCGCGATGACCTCGTGGGCGACACCGAGGCCGTCGAGGACCGGCCGCACCCGGCTGACCAGCGCGGGCAGGGCCTCCTCCTCGTTGTACATGGGGATCACGACCGACAGCGCGACCGGCTCGTCCCGTTCCTCGGGCACCGCCCCTCCCCTCCCCCGACGCAGAGCACAGGTGTGCGACTCTTGTGCGATCTTATGGCAGCAAGGGAGGCCCGAGGTCGGGCCAGGGGGGATGACGGCCATGGAAACGGCTGCCGGCGACACGGTGACCGGCGCGTCGGGAGGCGCGCACGACGAGGACACCGGCGCGCACGCCGGATCGGCCGGGGGCCGGCGCACGCCGTGGCCCGCATGGCTCCCCGCCCGGCTCCGGGGCATGTCCCTGCCCCCCGCCGCCCGCCCCTTCCTCGCGCCGCTCGCCCTCTACGGCGTCCTCAAGCTCGTCGGCCTCGCGGTCTTCGCCGCCCTGCTGGAGTACGCCGGGGACTACCACGACAAGAACCCGCGCTTCGGCGGCGGCGCCCACTGGTGGGACGTCCTCGGCACCTGGGACGGCTGGTGGTACCTCCGGGTCGCCGAGCACGGCTACCAGCCCGCGCTGGTCCGGCTGGAGACGGAGGGCCTGTTCACCGTCCGGCAGAACTCGGTCGCCTTCTTCCCGCTTTACCCGTCGCTGATCCGCATGGTCTCGGAGGCGACCGGCCTCGGCCTGTACGGCTCCGGCATCCTCGTCTCCGTCCTGTGCTCCTTCGTCGCCGCCGCCGGCGTCTACAGCGTGGTCAAGCTGGTCGCCGGCGTCCGCGCGGGCACCATCGCCGCGGGGCTGTGGGCGGTGGCGCCGGGCGCGGGCGTCGAGTGGGCCGTCTACTCCGAGTCCCTCTTCGTCGCCATCGCGGCCTGGGCCTGCTACGCCGTGATGACCCGCCGCTGGGTGGCGGCCGGACTCCTCGCCTTCCTCGCCGGGCTCAACCGGCCCACCTCCGCCGTCCTCATCGGCGCCGTGGGCCTGGCCGCCCTGGTCACCCTCGCCCGCCCGGCGAGCAGACGGGAACACGGGGTGCGGGGGCCGGTCTACGCCATGCTCGTCGCCCCGCTGGGGCTGCTCTCGTACATCGCCTGGGTCGGCTGGTCCACGGGCGAGGCGACGGCGTACTTCACGCTCCAGCGCGAGGGCTGGGCGCACTTCTTCGACTACGGCGCCTACACCCTGGACGTGCTGCGGAACCTGGCCGTCGGCCGGCACGACTACGTCTTCGCCTTCGCCGTCCCCGACCTGCTCTCCCTGCAACTGGTGCTGGCGCTGCCCTTCCTCGTCGCCCTGATGCTGCGCAAACGGCCCCCGCTGGTGCTGGTCGCGTACACCCTGGCCACGATCGTCACCGTGCTCGGCACCCAGCAGATGTTCGGCAACACCATGCGCTACCTGCTGCCGGCCTTCCCCCTGCTGATCGCCCCCGCCGCGGCCCTCGGCCGCCTCCGGCTGCCCGGCCTCACGGTCTTCTTCACCACCGCGGCCCTCGCCTCCGGCTGGTACGCCCACTACGTCCTCTTCGAACTGGGCGTGCCCTGACCGCTCCCCCCGCGCACGCCGAAGGGCGGCCACCCCGTGAGGGGTGACCGCCCTTCGGTCATGCTGCTCGCTTACTGGTTGTACGGACCGTAGTCGTAGTCCTCCAGCGGGACGGCCTGGCCGGAGCCGGTGCCGAACGGCGAGTAGTCGATGTCGTCGTAGCCGACGGCCGAGTACATCGCGGCCTTGGCCTCCTCGGTCGGCTCGACCCGGATGTTGCGGTAGCGGGACAGACCCGTACCGGCCGGGATGAGCTTACCGATGATGACGTTCTCCTTGAGGCCGATCAGGGAGTCGGACTTGGCGTTGATCGCCGCGTCCGTCAGGACCCTGGTCGTCTCCTGGAAGGAGGCCGCCGACAGCCACGACTCGGTCGCCAGCGACGCCTTGGTGATACCCATGAGCTGCGGACGGCCGGAGGCCGGGTGACCGCCCTCCTGGACCACGCGCCGGTTCTCGGTCTCGAACTTCGACCGCTCGACCAGCTCGCCGGGGAGCAGCTCGGCATCGCCCGACTCGATGATCGTCACCCGGCGCAGCATCTGCCGGATGATGATCTCGATGTGCTTGTCGTGGATCGACACGCCCTGCGAGTTGTAGACCTTCTGGACCTCGCCGACCAGGTGGACCTGGACGGCACGCTGACCCAGGATGCGCAGCACGTCGTGCGGGTTGGTGGCACCCACGGTGAGCTTCTGGCCCACCTCGACGTGATCGCCCTCGCCGACCAGCAGACGGGCACGCTTCGAGATCGGGAACGCCGTCTCGTCGCTGCCGTCGTCCGGGGTGACGACGATCTTCTTGGTCTTCTCGGTCTCCTCGATCCGCACGCGGCCGGAGGCCTCGGAGATCGGGGCGACACCCTTCGGCGTACGGGCCTCGAAGAGCTCGACGACACGGGGCAGACCCTGGGTGATGTCGTCACCGGCCACACCACCGGTGTGGAAGGTACGCATCGTGAGCTGGGTGCCGGGCTCACCGATGGACTGGGCGGCGATGATGCCGACCGCCTCACCGATGTCGACCAGCTTGCCCGTGGCCAGCGAACGGCCGTAGCACATGGCACAGGTGCCGACGGCGGACTCGCAGGTCAGGATCGAACGCGTCTTGACCTCCTGGACACCGTGGTGCACCAACTGGTCGATGAGCACGTCACCGAGGTCGACGTTGGCCGGCGCGATCACCTTGCCGTCGATGACGACGTCCTCGGCGAGCATCCGGGCGTAGACGCTGGTCTCCACGTCCTCGGCCTTGCGCAGCGTGCCGTCCGCGTCCCGCTCGGCGATCCGCAGCTTCAGACCGCGCTCGGTACCGCAGTCCTCCTCGCGGATGATGACGTCCTGGGAGACGTCGACCAGACGACGGGTGAGGTAACCCGAGTCGGCGGTCCGCAGCGCGGTGTCCGCCAGACCCTTGCGGGCACCGTGCGTGGCGATGAAGTACTCCAGCACGGACAGGCCCTCGCGGAACGACGCCTTGATCGGCCGCGGGATCGTCTCGTTCTTCGCGTTCGACACCAGACCACGCATACCGGCGATCTGACGCATCTGCATCATGTTGCCGCGCGCACCCGAGTTCACCATCATGAAGATCGGGTTGGTCTTCGGGAAGTTGTCGTTCATCGCCTCGGCGACCTCGTTGGTCGCCTTGGTCCAGATCGCGATGAGCTCCTGCGTGCGCTCGTCCTTGGTGATCAGACCGCGCTCGTACTGCTTCTGGACCTTCTCGTCCTGGGCCTCGTAGCCCTGGACGATCGCCCGCTTCGCCTCCGGGACGATGACGTCCGAGATGGCGACGGTCACGCCGGAGCGGGTGGCCCAGTAGAAGCCGGACGCCTTCAGGTTGTCGAGCGTCGCCGCCACGATGACCTTCGGGTAGCGCTCGGCGAGGTCGTTGACGATCTCCGAGAGCTGGCGCTTGCCGACCTCGTAGTCGACGAACGGGTAGTCCTCGGGCAGCAGCTCGTTGAAGAGCGCGCGGCCCAGCGTGGTCTCCAGGGTGAAGGTGTCACCCTGCTGCCACTCGGGCTCGCCCTCCTCGCGGGCCGGGGGCTCCCAGCCGCGCGGCGGGATGGTGCCCACCGGGAAGCGGACCACGATCTTCGACTGGAGCGACAGCTCGCCCGCGTCGAAGGCCATGATCGCCTCGGCGACGGAGGCGAAGGAACGGCCCTCGCCCTTGACGTCGCGGCCCTCGCCGTCGGTGGTGAGGAAGAACAGGCCCAGCACCATGTCCTGGGTCGGCATCGTCACCGGACGGCCGTCGGCCGGCTTGAGGATGTTGTTCGAGGACAGCATCAGGATGCGGGCCTCGGCCTGCGCCTCCGCGGACAGCGGCAGGTGCACGGCCATCTGGTCACCGTCGAAGTCCGCGTTGAACGCGGTGCAGACGAGCGGGTGGATCTGGATGGCCTTGCCCTCGACGAGCTGCGGCTCGAATGCCTGGATGCCGAGGCGGTGCAGGGTGGGCGCCCGGTTCAGCAGGACCGGGTGCTCCGCGATGACCTCTTCCAGCACGTCGTAGACGACCGTACGGCCGCGCTCGACCATGCGCTTGGCGCTCTTGATGTTCTGCGCGTGGTTCAGGTCGACCAGGCGCTTCATCACGAACGGCTTGAAGAGCTCCAGCGCCATCGCCTTCGGCAGACCGCACTGGTGCAGCTTGAGCTGCGGACCGACGACGATCACGGAACGCGCGGAGTAGTCCACGCGCTTGCCGAGCAGGTTCTGGCGGAAGCGGCCCTGCTTGCCCTTGAGCATGTCGGAGAGCGACTTCAGCGGACGGTTGCCGGGGCCCGTGACCGGGCGACCGCGGCGGCCGTTGTCGAAGAGCGCGTCGACGGCCTCCTGGAGCATGCGCTTCTCGTTGTTCACGATGATCTCGGGGGCACCGAGGTCGAGAAGGCGCTTCAGGCGGTTGTTGCGGTTGATCACCCGGCGGTACAGGTCGTTCAGGTCGGAGGTCGCGAAGCGGCCACCGTCGAGCTGCACCATCGGACGCAGGTCCGGCGGGATGACCGGGACGCAGTCCAGGACCATGCCCTTGGGGCTGTTGGAGGTCTGCAGGAACGCCGAGACCACCTTGAGCCGCTTCAGGGCACGGGTCTTCTTCTGGCCCTTGCCGGTACGGATGATCTCGCGGAGGCGCTCGGCCTCCTCGTCCAGGTCGAAGGACTCCAGGCGCTTCTGCAACGCCGCGGCGCCCATCGAGCCGTCGAAGTAGGTGCCGAAGCGGTCGCGCAGCTCGCGGTAGAGCAGCTCGTCGCCCTCCAGGTCCTGGACCTTGAGGTTCTTGAACCGGTTCCACACCTCGTCGAGGCGGTCGATCTCGCGCTGCGCGCGGTCGCGGAGCTGCTTCATCTCGCGCTCGGCGCCCTCGCGCACCTTGCGGCGCACGTCCGCCTTGGCGCCCTCGGCCTCCAGCTCGGCCAGGTCGGTCTCGAGCTTCTTGGCGCGGGCCTCCAGGTCGGCGTCGCGGCGCTGCTCGATCTGCTGGCGCTCGACGGAGACGTGGGCCTCCAGCGAGGGCAGGTCGCGGGTGCGGCGCTCCTCGTCGACGTACGTGATCATGTACGCCGCGAAGTAGATGACCTTCTCCAGGTCCTTCGGGGCGAGGTCGAGCAGGTAGCCGAGGCGCGACGGGACGCCCTTGAAGTACCAGATGTGGGTGACGGGGGCGGCCAGTTCGATGTGGCCCATCCGCTCACGGCGCACCTTGGCGCGCGTGACCTCGACGCCACAGCGCTCGCAGATGATGCCCTTGAAGCGGACACGCTTGTACTTGCCGCAGTAGCACTCCCAGTCCCGGGTCGGACCGAAGATCTTCTCGCAGAAGAGCCCGTCCTTCTCCGGCTTGAGGGTGCGGTAGTTGATGGTCTCGGGCTTCTTGACCTCGCCGTGGCTCCACTGACGGATGTCGTCAGCGGTGGCCAGACCGATCCGGAGCTCGTCGAAGAAGTTGACGTCGAGCACTATGCGTCAATCCCTCTCAGGGTTGTGAGTCATGGGGTCTGAAACGGGGGTCCTGGGGCCGGCGGCCTTCGGCGCGAAGGCCGCCGGAACTCCCGTCAGACCTCTTCGACGCTGCTCGGCTCGCGCCGCGACAGGTCGATGCCGAGCTCCTCCGCAGCGCGGAAGACGTCCTCGTCGGTGTCACGCATCTCGATGGACATACCGTCGCTGGACAGCACCTCCACGTTGAGGCACAGAGACTGCATCTCCTTGATGAGCACCTTGAAGGACTCGGGGATGCCGGGCTCGGGGATGTTCTCGCCCTTGACGATCGCCTCGTAGACCTTCACGCGGCCGGTGACGTCGTCGGACTTGATGGTCAGCAGCTCCTGGAGCGCATAGGCGGCGCCGTAGGCCTCAAGGGCCCACACCTCCATCTCACCGAAGCGCTGGCCACCGAACTGAGCCTTACCACCCAGCGGCTGCTGGGTGATCATGGAGTACGGACCGGTCGAACGGGCGTGGAGCTTGTCGTCGACCAGGTGGTGCAGCTTGAGGATGTACATGTAGCCGACCGAGATCGGCTCCGGGAACGGCTCGCCGCTGCGGCCGTCGAAGAGCCGCGCCTTGCCGGAGGGCAGCACCAGCCGCTCGCCGTCCCGGTTCGGGATGGTGTGCTGGAGCAGACCGGCGATCTCGTCCTCACGGGCACCGTCGAAGACGGGCGTGGCGACGTTGGTGCCGGGCTCGACGCGGTCGGCGCTGATCACCTTGAGGCGCTCGGCCCACTCGTCGGCGAGGCCGGAGACGTCCCAGCCGCGGCTGGCGAGCCAGCCGAGGTGGATCTCCATGACCTGGCCCGGGTTCATCCGGGAGGGGACGCCCAGCGGGTTCAGGATGATGTCGACCGGGGTGCCGTCCTCCAGGAACGGCATGTCCTCGATCGGCAGGATCTTGGAGATGACGCCCTTGTTGCCGTGACGGCCGGCGAGCTTGTCACCGTCGGTGATCTTGCGCTTCTGGGCGACGTAGACACGGACGAGCTGGTTGACGCCCGGGGGCAGCTCGTCGCCCTCCTCGCGGTCGAAGACGCGGACGCCGATGACCTTGCCGGTCTCGCCGTGCGGCACCTTCAGCGAGGTGTCGCGGACCTCGCGGGCCTTCTCACCGAAGATCGCGCGCAGCAGCCGCTCCTCGGGGGTCAGCTCGGTCTCACCCTTGGGCGTGACCTTGCCGACGAGGATGTCGCCGGCGATGACCTCGGCGCCGATGCGGATGATGCCGCGCTCGTCGAGGTCGGCGAGGACCTCCTCGGAGACGTTCGGGATGTCCCGGGTGATCTCCTCGGGGCCCAGCTTGGTGTCGCGGGCGTCGACCTCGTGCTCCTCGATGTGGATCGAGGAGAGGACGTCGTCCTGCACGAGGCGCTGCGACAGGATGATCGCGTCCTCGTAGTTGTGGCCCTCCCACGGCATGAAGGCGACCAGCAGGTTCTTGCCGAGCGCCATCTCGCCGTTCTCGGTGGCCGGACCGTCGGCGAGGACCTGGCCCTCGATGATCCGGTCGCCCTCGTCGACGAGGACCTTCTGGTTGACCGAGGTGCCCTGGTTGGAGCGGGCGAACTTGGCCAGGCGGTACGTGATGTACGTGCCGTCGTCGTTGGCGGTGGTGATGTAGTCCGCGGAGACCTCCTGGACCACACCGCCCTTCTCGGCCTTGACCACGTCGCCGGCGTCGACCGCGGAGCGGTACTCCATGCCGGTGCCGACGAGCGGGGACTCGGAGCGGATCAGCGGGACGGCCTGCCGCATCATGTTCGCGCCCATGAGGGCACGGTTGGCGTCGTCGTGCTCCAGGAACGGGATCATGGCGGTCGCCACGGACACCATCTGGCGCGGCGAGACGTCCATGTAGTCGACCTCGTCGGGGCCGACGTAGTCGACCTCGCCGCCGCGGCGGCGGACCAGCACGCGGGCCTCGGCGAAGCGCAGGTCGTCGTTGAGCTCGGCGTTGGCCTGCGCGATGACGAAGCGGTCTTCCTCGTCGGCGGTCAGGTAGTCGACCTCGTCGGTGACCTGGCCCTCGTTCACCTTGCGGTAGGGGGTCTCGACGAAGCCGAAGGCGTTGACCCGGCCGTAGGAGGCGAGCGAGCCGATCAGGCCGATGTTCGGGCCTTCGGGGGTCTCGATCGGGCACATGCGGCCGTAGTGCGAGGGGTGCACGTCACGGACCTCGAAGCCGGCCCGCTCACGGGAGAGACCACCCGGGCCCAGCGCCGACAGGCGGCGCTTGTGGGTGAGACCCGACAGCGGGTTGTTCTGGTCCATGAACTGCGAGAGCTGGCTGGTGCCGAAGAACTCCTTGATGGAGGCGACGACCGGCCGGATGTTGATCAGGGTCTGCGGCGTGATCGCCTCGACGTCCTGGGTCGTCATGCGCTCGCGCACGACGCGCTCCATACGGGCGAGACCCGTGCGGACCTGGTTCTGGATCAGTTCGCCGACGCTGCGCAGACGGCGGTTGCCGAAGTGGTCGATGTCGTCGGTCTCGACGACGATCGTCTGGCCGTTGTCGGCGGCCGTCTCGATCTCGCCGGCGTGCAGCTTCACCAGGTACTTGATCGTCGAGATGACGTCCTCGACGGTCAGGACGCCCGCGTCCAGCGGCACGTCGGCGCCGAGCTTCTTGTTGACCTTGTAGCGGCCGACCTTGGCCAGGTCGTAGCGCTTCGGGTTGAAGTACAGGTTCTCCAGCAGCGTCTGCGCGGCCTCACGCGTGGGGGGCTCGCCCGGACGCAGCTTGCGGTAGATGTCGAGCAGCGCGTCGTCCTGGCCCTGGGTGTGGTCCTTCTCCAGGGTGGCGCGCATGGACTCGTACTCGCCGAACTCCTCCAGGATCTGCTCGGTGGTCCAGCCGAGCGCCTTGAGGAGGACGGTCACGGACTGCTTGCGCTTGCGGTCGATGCGGACACCGACCATGTCGCGCTTGTCGATCTCCATCTCCAGCCAGGCGCCCCGGGACGGGATGATCTTGGCGGAGAAGATGTCCTTGTCGGACGTCTTGTCGATGGAGGAGTCGAAGTAGACGCCAGGCGAACGGACGAGCTGCGACACCACGACACGCTCGGTGCCGTTGATGACGAAGGTGCCCTTGTTCGTCATGAGCGGGAAGTCGCCCATGAAGACGGTCTGGGACTTGATCTCGCCGGTCTCGTTGTTCGTGAACTCGGCGGTGACGAAGAGCGGCGCGGCGTACGTGAAGTCGCGGTCCTTGCACTCGTCGATGCTGTTCTTCGGGGGCTCGAAGCGGTGGTCGCGGAAGGTCAGCGACATCGACCCGGAGAAGTCCTCGATCGGGGAGATCTCCTCGAAGATCTCCTCCAGACCGGACTTGGTGGGGACGTCCTGACCGGATTCCAGAGCCGACTCGACGCGAGCCTTCCAGGCGTCGTTGCCGAGCAGCCAGTCGAAGCTCTCGGTCTGCAGCGCGAGAAGGTTCGGAACCTCGAGGGGCTCCTTGATCTTTGCAAAGGAGATGCGCAGCGGGGCGGTGCTGGCAGCGTTGTTCGTATTCGCGGTCGAGGCATTGCGCGAGGCGGCCAAGAGGGGGTCCTTCCGAGGGCTCGGACTCACTACGCGCGTACCGGCCCCTCTTCCGTGCACGGAGACAGGGGGTGCCTGATGTGGCGGAATGCCAGGTCAGGCATGCTCTGGTCGTCAGTGCTCGGGCGAGGGCGGACCCCTGGTGACGGGCAGGGGGCAGCTAACAGGCAGCGCAAAGGGTCAGTGTAGCCACTTGGCTCACTGATGTCCAGTGCTGGTTTCCCGGACCGTCTTGGCTCCTCGTTGTTCTCACCACCTGCGGGAGGTCAATCCTCAACGCACCGTGATACTGCCCTCTTCGTCGTCGATCCATGCCTCGGATTCGGACCTTGTGACGACGCGTCCTGAGAATTGCGCGCCTCGTGCGGTTCGTCAAGGCCCCCCTTGCCGAAACCCGGTGCCGCCGGGGTCCCTCGTGGTCCCCGGAGACGGCACGACGAAGATCACCATACTCCCCGTCGCCGCCCACGCAAGGCAGCCGCCGCCGGGCCCCGGACACACCGAAGAGCGACCACCCGATTGGATGATCGCTCTTCGGTGCTGAGGCGTTACAGGCCCGCGAGGACCCGTGAGGTCTTACTTGACCTCGACCGAGGCGCCGGCGCCCTTGAGGGCCTCGGCGGCCTTCTCGGCCTGCTCCTTGTTGACCTTCTCGAGGACCGGCTTCGGGGTGCCGTCGACGAGGTCCTTGGCCTCCTTCAGGCCCAGGGAGGTCAGCTCACGCACGACCTTGATGACCTGGATCTTCTTCTCGCCGGCGCCGGTGAGGACGACGTCGAACTCGTCCTGCTCCTCGGCCTGCTCGACCGGGGCGGCCGGACCGGCCGGGCCGGCCACGGCGACCGCGGCGGCGGCGGTGACGTCGAACTTCTCCTCGAACGCCTTCACGAACTCGGAGAGCTCGATGAGGGTCATCTCCTCGAACTGCGCGAGCAGGTCTTCCTGGCTGAGCTTCGCCATGATGGCGGTCCTTCCACTATTTCGGCTGGTGCCGGGTGTACGGGGTGAGGCGGGCGTACGTCGGGCCCGCTATGGCCCCTGCCTCAGGCGGCGAGGGCCGGAAAGCGAGCCGAATTACTCGGCACCGCCCTGCTCGTCCTGCTTGGCACGGAGCGCGTCCACGGTGCGGACGAGCTTCGAGGGAAGCGCCTGGAAGAGCTGCGCAGTCTGGGACTGCTTGCCCTTGAAGGCACCCGCCAGCTTGGAGAGCAGAACCTCACGGGACTCGAGGTCCGCGAGCTTCTTGATCTCGTCGGCCGAGAGCGGCTTGCCCTCCAGGACACCGCCCTTGATGACGAGATTCGGGTTGTCCTTGGCGAAGTCGCGCAGACCCTTCGCCGACTCCACCGGGTCACCGGTGATGAAGGCGACCGCCGTCGGACCATTGAACTGGTCGTCCAGCGTCGTGATCCCGGCCTCGTTGGCCGCAATCTTGGTCAGCGTGTTCTTCACCACGGCGTACTGGGCGTTCTCACCGAGCGACCGGCGCAGCGTCTTGAGCTGCGCCACGGTGAGACCGCGGTACTCGGTCAGCACAGCGGCGTTGGAGCTGCGGAACTTGTCCGTCAGCTCGGCAACCGCGGCAGCCTTGTCGGGCCTCGCCATAGAGCCTCGGCCTCCTTCCGGGTGATTCGGACCGCGCGGACCCCGAAGGAGGACTGGAGAAAACGAAACGCCCCGGGCGCAGGCGCACGGGGCGTGGCTCGACCGGGACGTACGACAGTACGGCCGGGAGCTCATCCTCTGTCACCTACGCGGGTCGTCCGCAGTTCAGCGGTTCCTTCGGCCACCGTGTCCTCTTGCGAACACACGGCGACGACCAGCGGTCTTTGGCTTCTCAGGGAGAGTACGGGAACGGGGCGGCCACAGGCAAATCCGCTCCCGTGGCCATCCGGCCCAGGGCTCAGCCCTGGCCCATCTCCTCCATCATCTCGGCGAGGTCCATGGTCTCGCCGGCCGGCGGGGCCGTGATCTCCACGGGCTCGTTGTACGAGAGGAAGGTGACGGTCATGTCCAGCTCGCCCTTGCTCGCGTCGCCGCGCATGCGGAACTGCTTGGTGCGGTCCTTCTCGTCGACCCACATGTCCATGGTGAGCTTGTCGACGCCGAGGTCCTTGTACTCCTCCAGGCTCTTGCGGCGCTCCTCCTCGCCCTTCCCGTCGCCCTGGAAGGACTTCTCCAGGTCGGCCAGGGTGACCGTGCCCTCGTAGTGGGTGGTCTTCACGCCCTCGACGGTCTCGGTGCCGACCTCGCGCACGTCCTTGGCGCCGGTGAGGAAGGTGGACTCGGCCGCCGGGTTCTTGTCGGCCTGGGAGGGGCCGCCCAGCTCGTTGAGGTCACCGCCGGCGCCCAGCGCCTCCAGGTCGAACTTGACCCAGCTCTTGCCGTCCAGCTCCTTGGCGGCCTCGGCGCCGCCGCCGATGTACATGACCCCGTCCAGGAGACGGACCTCGACGGTCGCGTCGGGGTCCTCGTCGGGCACCTTCACCTTCATGTCCATCGCGGGCTCGGGCTTGAGCCGCATCCGGGCCTCGCCCTCGATCCGGCCCTCCTCGGGCGTGCGGCCGGTCATGCGGTAGTGCAGCGAGGTGATGTCCTCGGAGTTCTTGGCCGCCTTGGCGACCGCGGCGGCCGGGGTCATGCCCGGCGTCCCCTCCGCCTTCGTCTCCTGGGAACAGCCCACCGCACCACCGGCGAGCAGCAGCGCGGCGAGACCGGTGGCGACGGGCACACGCACCCGCACGGACGTCTTCATGGATTCCCCCCAAGGGACACCAGGTGCCCACAGGGGCACGGGAAAGCGATTACTCGTTCACAGTAAGGACGCGAGACTATCGCGAGTCGGTTCGAATACTCAGGGAGTTTTCCTGCGTCAGGAGCCCGTCTGCTCCGCCAGCAGCTCCTTGAAGTCGGCCGTGTCCGCGGCCGGCGGGCGCTCGGCGGCGACGGTCACGCCGTAGTCGCTGTAGTAGGCGGTCTGGGTCAGCTCCCCGGTCGCCGTCCGGCCCCGCTCCACCTTCTTGACGAGGAGGTCCCGGTCGTCGACCCAGATGTCGACGGTCTGCGCGGTGGCCCCGTCCACGGTGCCGGACCAATGCGTGGTGCGCCGGCCGCGGGTGGTCTCCTCGCCGATCCGCCGTACGTCCCCGGAGGCCAGGAGCTGTTTGAGGGCCTGGTGGGGGGTGGTGCTGCGCATCTGGTCGGCGAAGCCGGCGCCGAGGCCGCCCAGTTCCTCCAGATCGGCGTAGACGTACCTGATCCAGTGCCGGCCGCCGACCCGGTCGGCGAAGGCGTCGCCCATCTTCGCGTAGTACGCGTCCGTCAGGTACCGGGCCTCCATGGCGGTGGTGCCGAGCCCGCGCATCGTCTCGGCGGTGGTGCCGCCGGTGTACGTGATGGTCAGGGTGCCGGTGAGGCCGTCGCTCCAGCCGAGGGCGCCCGCGGCCTCCAGGGACAGTTCGCTGCCCATGACGGTGGCCGACTCGACCCGGGCGGAGCCGGCCCGGCCGACGGCCCGTTCGGCGGCGCGCAGGGCGGGCGGCACGGAGGCGGCCGGCGTGGCCGGCGGGCGGCCCTCGTGCCGGTCGCCGCCGGTGGCGCCGGCCCCGGCGCAGGAGGGCGTGCACAGCAGCAGCGCGGCCGTCACCGCGGTCGAGAAGGCCGTACGGCGTAGCGTCGTGCTCGTCATGTCGTCCCACCCCTGTGCGCGTCACCTGCCCGCACGCTAGCCGAGGCGCGCGGGACCCGTCCCGCAAAGCCTGGACCGCCTCTCCCCCGGGGGAAAGGCCCGGCGGAGGGTGGACGACGGAGACGGCCGCGGGCGTGGGTCGTGAGCCGTGGGCCATGAGGCGTGAGGCGTGAGCCATAAGGCGTGAGCCGTGGGACCGTGAGCCGAAAGACCCGGAAAAACCGGAAAAGGGGAACGGGCCCCGCACCGTGAGGTGCGGGGCCCGTGACCGTCGAGCGAGCCGTCGGCTCAGACCGCGGCCGGGTCCTCCTCGACGAGGAGGTTGCGGGTGCGGTTCGGGTCGACCGGGATGCCGGGGCCCATGGTGGTGCTCACGGCGGCCTTCTTGATGTACCGGCCCTTCGCGGCGGACGGCTTCAGACGCAGGATCTCGTCCAGGGCCGCGCCGTAGTTCTCCACCAGCTTGGTCTCGTCGAACGAGGTCTTGCCGATGATGAAGTGCAGGTTCGAGTGCTTGTCGACGCGGAACTCGATCTTGCCGCCCTTGATGTCGTTGACAGCCTTGGCGACGTCCGGGGTCACGGTGCCGGTCTTGGGGTTCGGCATCAGACCACGGGGACCGAGCACGCGGCCGAGGCGGCCGACCTTGCCCATGAGGTCCGGGGTGGCGACGACGGCGTCGAAGTCCAGACGGCCCTTCGACACCTCGTCGATGAGTTCGTCGGCGCCGACGATGTCGGCGCCCGCGGCACGCGCGGCCTCGGCACGGTCACCGGTCGCGAAGACCAGGACCCGGGCGGTCTTGCCGGTGCCGTGCGGGAGGTTCACGGTGCCACGGACCATCTGGTCGGCCTTGCGCGGGTCGACACCCAGGCGGAAGGCGACCTCGACGGTGCCGTCGAACTTGGTCGTGGAGGTCTCCTTGGCGAGACGGACGGCCTCGAGCGGGGCGTACAGGCGCTCCCGGTCGATCTTGGCGTCCGCAGCGCGGAGAGACTTGCTGCGCTTGCTCACTACTGCTCCTGGGGTTGCTGAGGAGTTGTGGTCCGGGCCGAGCAGGCCCCGCCACTTTCTGCGGGAAGGTGGGGATCAGCCCTCGACCGTGACGCCCATGGAACGGGCGGTGCCGGCGATGATCTTCTCGGCGGCGTCCAGGTCGTTGGCGTTGAGGTCGGGCAGCTTGGTGGTGGCGATCTCGCGGACCTGGTCGCGGGTGATCTTGGCGACCTTGGTCTTGTGCGGCTCGCCGGAGCCCTTCTCCACGCCCGCGGCCTTGAGGATCATCTTGGCGGCCGGCGGCGTCTTGGTGATGAAGGTGAAGGAGCGGTCCTCGTAGACCGTGATCTCCACCGGGATGACCCAGCCGCGCTGCGACTCGGTCGCGGCGTTGTAGGCCTTGCAGAACTCCATGATGTTGACGCCGTGCTGACCCAGCGCGGGGCCGACCGGCGGAGCCGGGTTCGCGGCACCGGCCTGGATCTGGAGCTTGATGAGCCCCGTGACCTTCTTCTTCTTGGGAGGCATGGCTCTCCGGGTCCTTTCATTCGGGTCCTGCCCACGCACCGGGAACAACCCGGACGCAGGCATACCGCACAACGATAACGGGTATGGATGCGCGGCCAAAAACCGGGCAGGTCAGGCGATCGCGTACGCGACTGCCTGACCTGTCCGGACGCTGGTGGTCCAGGGAGAACCGGGTGACCTAGTTCTTCTGGATCTGGTCGAAGGAGAGCTCGACCGGGGTCTCGCGGCCGAAGATCTCGACGAGGCCCTTGACCTTCTTCGAGTCGGCGTTGATCTCGTTGATCGTGGCCTGGAGGGTGGCGAAGGGGCCGTCGGTGACGGTGACCGAGTCGCCCACCTCGAAGTCCAGGACCTGGACCTCGACCTTGCGCTGCGGCACCGGCTTGCCCTCGGCCTCCGCGGCCTCGCGGGCGGCCTTCTCCTCGGCCTCCGGGGCGAGCATCTTGACGATCTCGTCCAGGGAGAGCGGGTAGGGGTCGTAGGCGTTGCCCACGAAGCCCGTGACGCCGGGGGTGTTGCGGACGACGCCCCAGGACTCGTTCGTCAGGTCCATGCGGACGAGCACGTAACCGGGCAGCTTGTTCTGCCGGACGGTCTTGCGCTCGCCGTTCTTGATCTGGACGATCTCTTCCTCGGGGACCTCGGCCTGGTAGATGAAGTCCTCGACGTTCAGCGAGACGGCGCGCTGCTCCAGGTTGGCCTTCACGCGCTTCTCGTAGCCCGCGTAGGTGTGGATCACGTACCACTCGCCGGGCAGGACGCGCAGTTCCTGGCGGAGCTGCTCGACCGGGTCGAGCTGCGGCTCGGCCTCTTCCTCGGCCTCTTCCTCGGCCTCGGCTTCTTCCTCGGTCTCCGCGTCCGCGGCGACGTCCTCGCCCGTCTCGCCCGTCTCGTCCGACTCGCCCGTCTCGTCCGACTCGTCCGTCTCGTCGGCGACGACGGCCTCGGTGCCCTCGACCTCGGTGGAGGTCTCGGTGGCCTCGCTGTCCGAGCCCTCGACGGTGCCGGGCTTGTCCTCGATGGACTCGGCAGCCTCCCCGCGAGGCTCAGCGGCGTCGTTCACGTTCGGGTCAGACACGGTGGCTGCTTCTTCCTGGATACATAGGGGTGGAACACGCGAAAGGGGCGCCGGGTACCTCGGCGCCCTTCGCTTGCGGCTCAGCCGAAGACGTACTTGGCGGCGTGGCTGAAGCCATAGTCAATCAGAGTCACCAGCCCGATCATGATGACCACGAAAATAATCACCACGGTGGTGTACGTCGTGAGCTGGTTGCGGCTGGGCCAGACGACCTTGCGCAACTCGGCGACGATCTGGCGGTAGAAGAGCGCCAGACGCTTCAGAGGGCCCTTCTTGGCGCGCTTGCCGCCTTTACGGGACTTCTTCTTGGAGTTCGGCGCTTCGTCCTGGGCATCAGGCATGTCGATGGAGCCCACGGCGTCCGTCACTCGTCCTCACCTGATTCCGGGTCGTGGCCGTGCCGCGCCCGGTCTGAGCCGCACGGCGGTGCATTGCAGTACGTACATGCGCACACATCCTGGCGGAGGAGTGTGTAGCAGGGCCGGAGGGACTCGAACCCCCAACCGCTGGTTTTGGAGACCAGTGCTCTACCAATTGAGCTACGACCCTTTGTGCGTCCCCCAACGTACCGCATCCGCCCGGTTGCCTGGTGTGCACCGAGTGGCGGCGGGCCGCTGAAGGCCAACGAGGTGAGAGTGTACGTGTTCCGGGGCCGGGCGTCGAACAGAAAGCGCCCGTGGGAGGGGCCTTCGGCCGTCCTTGGCCGAAGATCGCCCAGGCCGCGGGCCGGTTCCGGACTCTTGTTCAGGGCCGCGACCGCGGCTGTTCAGTCTGTGAAACCCGCGTGCCCCGGGCATTTCGGGTCTGGAACGATGGGGTGCATGAGCGCTGCTACCCCTCCCACCGAGCGCCGGGTCTCCGCCCGAGTCGGCGCGATCTCCGAGTCCGCCACTCTCGCCGTGGACGCCAAGGCCAAGGCTCTCAAGGCCGCCGGGCGTCCGGTGATCGGCTTCGGTGCCGGCGAGCCCGACTTCCCGACCCCGGACTACATCGTCGAGGCCGCCGTCGAGGCGTGCAAGGACCCGAAGTACCACCGCTACACGCCGGCCGGCGGCCTGCCCGAGCTGAAGGCCGCCATCGCCGCGAAGACCCTGCGTGACTCCGGCTACGAGGTCGACCCGTCCCAGATCCTCGTCACCAACGGCGGCAAGCAGGCCATCTACGAGGCGTTCGCCGCGATCCTCGACCCGGGCGACGAGGTCATCGTCCCGGCCCCGTACTGGACGACGTACCCCGAGTCGATCCGGCTGGCCGGCGGTGTCCCCGTCGAGGTGGTCGCCGACGAGACGACCGGCTACCGGGTGAGCGTCGAGCAGTTGGAGGCGGCCCGGACGGAGAAGACCAAGGTCGTCCTCTTCGTCTCGCCCTCCAACCCGACCGGCGCCGTCTACAGCGCCGAGGAGGCCGAGGCGATCGGCCGCTGGGCCGTCGAGCACGGCCTGTGGGTGCTGACCGACGAGATCTACGAGCACCTGGTCTACGGCGACGCGCGCTTCACCTCGCTGCCGGCGATCCTGCCCGAGCTGCGCGACAAGTGCGTCGTGGTCAACGGCGTCGCCAAGACGTACGCCATGACCGGCTGGCGCGTCGGGTGGCTCATCGGCCCCAAGGACGTGGTGAAGGCCGCGACCAACCTCCAGTCCCACGCCACCTCGAACGTGTCCAACGTCGCCCAGGCGGCGGCCCTGGCCGCGGTCTCCGGCGACCTGGACGCCGTGGCCACGATGCGGGAGGCCTTCGACCGGCGCCGCCGGACCATCGTGCGGATGCTCAACGAGATCGACGGCGTGGTGTGCCCGGAGCCGGAGGGCGCCTTCTACGCGTACCCGTCGGTGAAGGCGCTGCTCGGCAAGGAGATCCGGGGCCGCCGTCCGCAGGACTCCGTGGAGCTGGCCGCGCTGATCCTGGAGGAGGCCGAGGTCGCGGTGGTGCCGGGTGAGGCGTTCGGCACACCGGGCTACCTGCGGCTGTCGTACGCGCTCGGCGACGAGGACCTCGTCGAGGGCGTGAGCCGGGTGCAGAAGCTGCTGGCGGAGGCCCGGGACTGACGGCCCCTCACCCTTCCACGCATCCCTCACGGAGCACCCCCCGGACGCCGGGGGGTGCTCTGTTCCTTTGTGCGAGCAAGCCCCCGTATGGGGAAACGGCTTCCGGGCCGGGCCCGGCGTGCGGCAGGATCACGGAATGGAGCGTGTACGTGATCTCTCTGAGCTGCCGAAGGCCCATCTCCACCTGCACTTCACCGGGTCGATGCGGCCCGCCACCCTGCTGGAACTCGCCGACAAGCACGGCGTGCGCCTGCCCGACGCGCTGACGGAGTCGCTCTCCCGGGGCGAGTCGCCGAAGCTGCGGGCGACCGACGAGCGGGGCTGGTTCCGCTTCCAGCGGCTGTACGACGCGGCCCGCTCCTGCCTCCAGGAGCCCGAGGACATCCAGCGGCTGGTCCGCGAGGCGGCGCTGGAGGACCTGCGGGACGGCTCGGAGTGGCTGGAGATCCAGGTGGACCCCACCTCGTACGCGCCGCGCCTGGGCGGGCTGATCCCGGCGCTGGAGATCATCCTGGACGCGGTGGAGACGACGGTGCGCGACACCGGCATCGGCATGCGGGTGCTGGTCGCCGCGAACCGGATGAAGCACCCGCTGGACGCGCGCACCCTGGCCCGGCTGGCGGTGCGCTACGCCGACCGGGGCGTGGTCGGCTTCGGCCTCTCCAACGACGAGCGCCGGGGCATGGCCCGCGACTTCGACCGGGCCTTCTCGATCGCCCGGGACGGCGGGCTGCTGTCCGCGCCGCACGGGGGCGAGCTGACCGGCCCGGCGTCGGTGCGGGACTGCCTGGACGACCTGGAGGCGGACCGGATCGGGCACGGGGTGCGGGCGGCGGAGGACCCGCGGCTGCTGAAGCGGCTCGCGGACCGGCAGGTGACCTGCGAGGTGTGCCCGGCGTCCAACGTCGCCCTCGGCGTGTACGAGAAGCCGGAGGACGTGCCGCTGCGGAAGCTGTTCGACGCGGGGGTGCCGATGGCGCTGGGCGCGGACGATCCGCTGCTCTTCGGCTCCCGGCTGGCGGCGCAGTACGAGATCGCGCGGCGGTACCACGGCTTCACCGACGCGGAACTGGCGGAGCTGGCCCGCCAGTCGGTCCGCGGCTCGGCGGCCCCGCCGGAGGTCAGGGCGAAGCTCCTGGCGGGCGTGGACGACTGGCTGAACAAGCCGGTGGGGTGAGTGGCGAGCGAGAGGCCGGGGTGAGGCCGGGCGGGGTGAGGCCGGGCGGGGTGAGGCCAGGCGGGGCGGTGGCGGGCGCGGGCGGGGCGGCGGGTGCCGTGGGCGCGTCCTACGGGTGGAGGCTGACGCCGACCGTCACCGGCTCGTTGACCAGGGTGACGCCGAACGCCTCGTGGACCCCGGCCACGACCTCGCGGGCGAGCGCCAGCAGGTCCTCCGTGGTCGCCCCGCCCCGGTTGGTGAGGGCGAGGGTGTGCTTGCCGGAGATGCGGGCGGGTCCGGTGCCGTAGCCCTTGGTGAAACCGGCCTTGTCGATCAGCCAGGCCGCGGAGGTCTTGGTGCGCCCCTCCCCCGCCGGGTACGCGGGCGGTTCGGCGGCGGTGCCGAGGCGGTCCGCCACCCGGGCGCGGAAGGCGGCGAACTCCTCCTCGGTGAGGATCGGGTTGGTGAAGAACGACCCCGCCGACCAGGTGTCGTGGTCCTCGGGGTCGAGGACCATGCCCTTGCCGGCGCGCAGCTTCAGCACGACGTCGCGCGCGGCGGCCAGCGGCACCCGGTCGCCGGGGGCGACCCCGAGGGCGCGGGCCGTCTCGGCGTACCGGATCGGCCCGGAGAGGCCGTCGGCGTCCTCCAGGGCGAAGCGGACGCGCAGGACGACGTAACGGTCGGGCTCGGCCTTGAAGCGGCTGTTGCGGTACGAGAAGGCGCAGTCGGCGTTGGCGAGGGTGACCGTCTCGCGGGCCTCGCGGTCGTAGGCGACGACCTCGGTGATCGTGCCGGCGACCTCCTGGCCGTAGGCGCCCACGTTCTGGACGGGGGTCGCGCCCGCCGAGCCGGGGATGCCGGCCAGGCACTCGACGCCGGCGAGTCCGGCCTCGACGGTGCGGGCGACGGCGTCGGTCCACACCTCGCCGGCCGCGAGTTCCAGCGTGGTGCCGTCGAGGGCGAAGCCCCGGGTGGCCAGGTGCAGGGCGGTGCCGTCGAAGCCCTTGTCCCCGATGACCAGGTTGGAGCCGCCGCCGATGAGCAGCAGGGGCGTGCCGCTGTCGTCGGCCTCGCGGACGGCGGCGACGACCTCGTCGTCGGTCGTGGCCGTGAGCAGGCGGGTGGCGGGGCCGCCCAGCCGGAGGGTGGTCAGGGGGGCGAGGGGGGCGTCGTGGAGTTCCTGCACGGGCCCAAGACTACGAGACCGCACCGACAGGCCCACCCCCGCGGGCGGCCCCGCCCAGGTCAGCCCAGACGCCGCCGGACCTCCGCCCAGGAGACGGGCAGTTCCCCGGCGGGCGCCGTCCAGGAGGCGAACGCGGCGTCCCGCATCTGCCCGGACAGCCCCCTGGACGTGGGCGCGTGGGCGCCCGAGCGCGCGAAGTCCCGCAGCGCCCCGGGCGACTCCCAGGCGGAGAGCGTCCAGAACGTCCGGCGGAAGGGTTCCGCCTTCAGGGTGGCCCCGTACGCGCCGGGCGCGGCGCCGACCTGCCGCCACACCCCGGGCGTACGGGCCAGGAACCTCAGCGCGCCCCACAGGCTGCGGGTCTCGAAACGGGAGGCGAAGACGTGCACCTCGGCCGTCGCCGACGGCGGCTGGTGCGGCGCGGTCCAGGGAAGGGTGGGCATGTCGGGCTCCTTGTCGTGGTGTCGACGGGCTTTTCCTGGCGTGTCGGGGGGGGTGCGTTGGGAGCGGTGTGGCGGGGGCGGGGTGGTGGCGGGGTGGTGTTGGGGTCGGCGTCGGGGCCGGCGTGTCGGGCGGTTGCCGGGGGTGGGGGCGCCGGGCGGGTCGCACGCGGGGTGCGTGGATCTGGTCGGGGCGGAGGGCGGGCGGCGGGCGGTCAGCGCGCGGCGGGTCCGGTGTCGGGGGTGAGGGCGGGGGCCGCCGCGCCGGGTACGGGCGTGTCGGGCACCGGGGTGCCGGGCGTCGGCGTGTCCCGTAGGGGCGTGTCGGCTGCTGTGCGGGCCGTCGGCGTGTCGCCTACCGGCGTGTTGGCTCCCGTGCGTGGCATCGGCGTGTCGCGCACAGGCGTGCCGACAGTTGTGCGGGCCGTCGGCGTGTCGCGTACCGGCGTGTCGACACCCGTGCGCGGCATCGGCCTGTCACGTACCGCCGTGCCGACACCCCTGCCCGGCATCGGCGTGTCACCTGCCGGCGTGTCGACCGGCGTGCGCTCCGCCGCGGTCCCGGGCGTGGCCTCCACCCCGTTCCGGCGGCCCGAGGGGACCGCCAGGGCCGCGACCCCGGCCAGGCCGACCACCCCGGCGCCCACGGCGACCGCGGGCCGCAGCCCGTCGACGAAGGACTGGGCGGACTCGTAACCGCCCCGCGCAGCGAAGATGGCCCCCATCACGGCGATGCCGAGCGCCCCGCCCACCTCACGCAGCGCGTTGTTGGCGCCGGAGGCGATGCCCTGCTCGCGCGGCCGGACGCTGGACATGACCAGGGCGGCGGCCGGGGCGAAGAACAGGGCCATGCCGATGCCGCCGAGGACCAGTCCGGGCAGTTGGACGGCGTAGGTGGCGTCGGCCGTGACCACGGAGGCGAGGTAGCCGAGGCCGGCCGCCTGGAGGAAGAGCCCGGCGGCGACGACGGGGCGCCCGCCGATCCGGTCGGAGAGGAGCCCGGCGAGGGGCGCCACGAGCATCGGCATGCCGGTCCACGGCAGCATGCGCAGCCCCGCCTGGGTGGGCGAGTAACCGAGCACGCCTTGCATGTACTGGCTGAGCAGGAAGATCGAACCGAACATGCCGAGGAACATCAGCAGGCTCGCCGCGTTGATCCCGGCGAAGGCCCGGGAGCGGAACAGCCGCATCGGCAGCATCGGGTGGGCGGCGCGGGTGCCGTACACGACGAAGCCGACGAGGAGCGCGGCCCCGGCGGACAGCGCGGTCAGCACCACGGTGCCGGTCCAGCCGTCGGCGGGCCCGCGGACCAGCCCGTAGACGATCCCGAAGAGTCCGCCGCTGGCGAGCAGCGTGCCGGGGATGTCGAGCGGGGCGCCGGTGCCGTACGACTCGGTGAGGCGGAGCCGGGCGAGCGGCAGCAGGGCGAGGCCCAGCGGAACGTTCAGCCAGAAGATCCACTGCCAGGAGATGTGCTCGGTGAGGCTGCCGCCGACCAGGGGGCCGGAAGCCACGGCGAGCCCGTTGACGGCGCCCCAGATCCCGTACGCCATCCCGCGCCGCTCGGCCGGTACGGCCGCGGTCAGCAGGGTCAGCGTCAGCGGCATCATGACGGCCGCGCCGACGCCCTGGACCGCGCGGGCGGCGATGAGGGCGTCGATGCCGGGGGCCAGGGCCGCGGCGGCGGAGGCCGCGGTGAAGACGGTGAGCCCGGCGAGGAAGAGACGGCGCCGGCCGAAGCGGTCGCCGAGGGCCGCGCCGAACATCAGCAGGACGGCGAAGGTGAGCGTGTAGGCGCTCACGGTCCATTCGAGGTCGTGCAGCGCGCCGCCGAGGTCCGCGCGGATCGAGGGCAGCGCGGTGGTGACGACGAGGTTGTCGAGGGCCGCCATGAACCCGGCGACGCTGGTGATGACGAGGGCCCAGCCGGCTCCCCCGCGTGGTGCGCTGTGCTGTGACATCTCTCCCCCAGAGGGTGTCCGCCGCTCTGCGCGAACAGCGATTAGTTATTGATCACTAAGTTGCGTGGGCACACGAAGGCGCCCGTGAAGTACACCGGCGTACGAGCGGAACAGTGATCCCTCCGGACGCGCACGCGCCCCCGTCTCACCCCGCGCGCCCGCGCCGGGCTAGACGCCCTCCGCCCCCCGCCGGACGCGGGCCGAGAGGTCGAGCCCCTCCCAGACCCGGTGGCCGGGCGGGAAGCCCATGCCGGCCAGGGTGTTGATAAGCATGCCGAACGCCATGAACGAGGTCGTCTCCCCGGTGTCGCCGCCGAGCGGGAGGTGGACGGCGTCCCACAGCTCCATCCAGCGCGTGCGGACCATCTCGCCGAACTCGTGGTCGCCGGCGGCCTCGGCGGCGGCGACGGTGACGTAGACCTGCAACTGCATCTGGAGCCGCTCGGGCCGCTCCGTGATCAGCCGCGTGTACGCCGCCGCCATGGCGTGCAGGGCCTCTTCGCCGCGCAGCCCCTCGGAGGCTTCCTCGAAGACCCGGCGGGTGTCCTCCAGACAGCGTTCGGCCGCCGCGAGGAAGATCGCCTTCTTGCCCGGGAAGAGCCGGAAGAGGTACGGCTGGGAGACCCCCACCCGTCTGGCGATGGCCTCCGTGGACGTGCCGTGATAGCCGCCCCGGGCGAACTCGCTCGTCGCCGCGCGGATGACGCTCTCGCGCCGCTCCTCCGCACTCATCCTGACCATGCGAGGAAGTTAGTGGGTAATCACTAACTACGTCAAGGGCCGGCGAGGGCCACTCTCCGGCCCGAAGTGGGCCCCGTGGCCCCCGGAGGGTTCACGGGCCCGGAGAGCATCCCTCGCCGCGCGCTCGGACCGCCGCCGGTCAGGCCAGCCGAACGAGCGCGCGGGACATGCCGAGGACCTTCTGCCCGCCACAGGTCGCGGTGAGGTCGACGCGGACGGTGTGGTCGTCCAGCTTGGCCGCGACCTTGCCGCCGACCTCGATCACGGCGCCCTTGTCGTCGTCGGGCACGACCACGGGCCGGGTGAAGCGGACGCCGTACTCGACGACCGCGCCGGGGTCGCCGGTCCAGTCGGTGACGACCCGGATCGCCTCGGCCATGGTGAACATGCCGTGCGCGATGACGTCCGGGAGGCCGACCTCCTTGGCGAACCGCTCGTTCCAGTGGATCGGGTTGAAGTCGCCGGAGGCGCCCGCGTAGCGCACGAGGGTGGCGCGGTCCACGGGGAAGCTCCGGGCGGGCAGTTCGGTGCCGACCTCGACGTCGCTGTACGCGATCTTCGCCGTCATGGGGTGCTCACGCCTCCTCGGCCGCGCGGGCCACGAGCTTGGTCCAGGCGGTCACGACGTGCTCGCCGGCCGCGTCGTGGACCTCGCCGCGGATGTCCAGGATGTCGTTGCCGGCCATCGACTTGACCGCCTCGATGGTGGAGGTGACGGTCAGCCGGTCGCCGGCGCGGACGGGGCGCACGTACGCGAACTTCTGGTCGCCGTGCACGACCCGGCTGTAGTCCAGCCCGAGCTGCGGGTCCTGGACGACCTCGCCGGCCGCCTTGAAGGTGATGGCGAACACGAAGGTCGGCGGGGCGATCACGTCCGGGTGGCCGAGCGCCTTGGCGGCCTCGGTGTCCGTGTACGCGGGGTTGGGGTCACCCACCGCCTCCGCGAATTCGCGGATCTTCTCCCGGCCCACCTCGTAGGGCGCGGTCGGCGGATAGGTCCGCCCCACGAACGACTGGTCGAGCGCCATGGGCTCGCACCTCCTGGTCTCTGCGACTGCTGCTGTCTGCGACCGCCGACGCCCGTGACCCTCCGTGACGTCCGCCATCGCGGCGCGGGAGGCGGGTGGCCGAAAAGCGGGGGTGAACGGGCGGCGGTGGCTGGTGGCTGGCGGCCGGTGGCCCGACGGTCGGGACTCCGGAAGTCCGGGAGTGTCGGGTCCCGGAGTCCCGGAGTGCCGGAGTCCCGGACTCCGAGGTTCCGGGGCCAGAACGACGCGAGGCCGCCCCCTGACTACGGGGACGGCCTCGCGTACGAGCCTGATTTATCGCGTCTCGCGGTGCGCGGTGTGCGCATTGCAACGCGGGCAGTGCTTCTTCATCTCAAGACGATCCGGGTTGTTACGCCGGTTCTTCTTGGTGATGTAGTTCCGCTCCTTGCACTCCACGCAGGCCAGCGTGATCTTCGGGCGGACGTCGGTGGCAGCCACGTGAGTGCTCCTTGACGAACGGATTGACGATGTTCAACGCAGAAAGAGTAGCCGATCGAAGGACCGACCCCGCAATCGGCTACTTAAAGTAGCGGTGACCGGACTTGAACCGGTGACACAGCGATTATGAGCCGCTTGCTCTACCGACTGAGCTACACCGCTGAGATGCGATCGGGCCCCGCCTGACGGCGGGAACCTCTCACACCAGAGCCCCAAAACGGAATCGAACCGTTGACCTTCTCCTTACCATGGAGACGCTCTGCCGACTGAGCTATTGGGGCGAGCGAGGAAGACATTACACGCTTGCCCGCCCATCGCCCAAATCCATTTCCCGGCCCCCACCGACCGCCTCCCCGAGCCCCCGGACCGCCCCGGCGACGCCCCTGGCAGGAGCCGGGAGAGGGGGGTGGACGCCGCGGCGGGGGCCGGGAGGCCGGGGGCCGGACGCTCCGGCGAGGAGCCACAGAAGCGGCGGGCGGCCCGCCGGGCGGAGTACGGGCACGGGGGCACGGGGCACGGGGGTACGGGGGTACGGGGGCACGGCGGTGGCCCGGGACGCTCCCCCGGCGCCGACCGGCCGCGGCCCCTCACCCCGTACGCACGTCGCGCACTTCCGCACCCCCGCACCCCCACACTCCCGCGCACAGCCCCTCCCACCCTGCCGCGCACAGCCCCTCCCACCCTGCCGAACCCCTCCCTCACCACTCCCCTGGCACGCACATGCCCACCCCCTGCACGCGTTCTCCGCGCCAAGATCGGTGCGGCCCGGCAGGGGGACCCCTGCGGTACGACTATTGCGCTCCTCCGCGCCGCGGACTGATCACCGTCCTAGGCTCGACCCACTCTGCGTGATCTTGTGCGTGATCTTGCGTCCCCACTGCGCAGCCCCGAGCCCAGAGGAGCGCGATGCCCGACAGCCAGCCGCAGCCGCCCCACTCGTCCTCCCGGCCCGGCCCGGCCGACGGCGGCTCGCTGCTGCTGTCCGGGGCCCGGCTCGCCGACGGCCGCACCGTGGACGTACGGCTGCACGGCGACCGCATCGAGGCGGTCGGCACCGCCGGCAGCCTGACCGGGGGCCGTCCGCCCGGTTCCGGTTCCCGCGTCGACCTCACCGGCTACCTGCTCCTGCCCGCCCCCGCCGAGCCGCACATCCACGCCGACACGGCGCTGACGGCCGACACGCCCGGACCCGTCTGCGACGACCCCAGGGAAGTCCAGCGGCGTGCCACGGAGGCGGCCCTGCTCCAGCTCGGGCACGGCGCCACGGCGCTGCGGGCGCACGTACGGGTGGGCGATGTACCGGGGCTGGGCGCGCTGACCGGCGTGTTGCGGGCGCGGCGGGCGCTGCGCGGGCTGGCGGAGCTGACCACGGTGGCGGTGCCGAGGGTACTGACGGGGGTGGCGGGGGCCGAGGGGCTGGCGATACTGCGGGACGCGTTGAAGATGGGCGCGGACGTGGCGGGCGGCTGTCCCGACCTGGACCCCGACCCGACGGGGTACGTGGAGGCGGTCCTGGAGATCGCCGCCGAACACGGCGTCCCCGTCGACCTGCACACGGACGCCGCCGACCCGGCGCGACTGGCCCGGATCGCGGCGATGGCGGGCGGACTGCGCCCCGGGGTGACGCTCGGGCCGTGCGAGGGGCTGGCCCTGCTGCCGGACGAGGTGGCCTCCCGGATGGCCGACCTGCTCGCGGCGGCCGGGGTGACGGTGGTCTGCCTGCCGCAGGGCGGCTGCGCCGGGGGCGGGGACGGCGGCGCCGACCACCGCGACGCGCCGGCGCCGGTACGGCTGCTGCGCGCCGCCGGGGTACGCGTCGCCGCCGGGAGCGGAGCGCTGCGGGACGTCTCCAACCCGGTGGGGCGCGGCGACCCCCTGGAGGCGGCCTTCCTGCTGGCCTCGCGGCACGGGCTGCGCCCCCGGGAGGCGTACGACGCGGTGAGTTCCACGGCGCGGTCGGTGCTGGGCCTGCCCGAGGTGCGCGTGGAGGCGGGCTTCCCGGCCGAGCTCCTCGCGGTGCGCGGGGACGGGCTGGCGGGGGCGCTCTCCCTGGCGTACAGCCGGATCGTGGTGCACCGCGGGCGGGTGGTCTCGCGGACCAGCGCGGTACGGGAGTTCGGCGACCCGCCGGTCGTGGCGGACCCGGGGCTGCCCCGTCAGGGGCGCGGCGAGCGGGACGGCCGGGAGGGGCGCGGGGAGTCGCCGTGAGGCCGGACGGCGTGGCCGCGCGCCCCACTGTGGCGGTGCGCCCCCGCTCCCCGCGCCTCCCCGCGCCGTAGGCCGGGTCGCGGGGACCGGGCCGGAGCCGTCCGGCGCGGACGGCTGTGGCGGCGTACGGTCGAAGGCATGCGCATTGTCATCGCTGGGGGTCATGGTCGGATCGCGCTGCGGCTGGAGCGGTTGCTCGCCGCGCGTGGTGACGAGGTGGCGGGCATCATCCGCCGGGCCGAGCAGGCCGACGATCTGCGGGAGGCCGGTGCCGAGCCGGTGGTCCTCGACCTGGAGTCGGCCTCGGCCGACGAGGTCGCGGAACGGCTGCGGGGCGCCGACGCGGCGGTCTTCGCGGCCGGCGCGGGTCCCGGGAGCGGCGCGGCCCGCAAGGAGACGGTGGACAAGGCGGCGGCGGTCCTCTTCGCGGACGCGGCGGTACGGGCCGGCGTACGGCGTTTCGTGGTGGTGTCGGCGATGAACGCCGATCCGCGGCACGAGGGCGACGAGGTGTTCGACGTCTACCTGCGGGCGAAGGGCGAGGCCGACGCGTACGTGCGCTCGCTGGAGGCGCTGGACTGGACGATCCTGCGCCCGGGTCTGCTGACGGACGACGCCGGTACGGGGCTGGTGCGGCTGGAGGCGCACACCGGCCGCGGACCGGTACCGCGGGACGACGTGGCCGCGGTCCTGGCGGAGCTGGTGGACACGCCGGCGACGGCGGGGCTGACGCTGGAGCTGATCAGCGGCTCGGCGCCGGTGTCGGTCGCGGTGAAGTCGGTGGCCGGGAACTGAGGACACCGAGGGCGCGGACGCCGACGGTGCCGTCCTACGGGGTTCAGAACAAGGGCAGTTGGCCGGGGACCTCGGGGACGACGTAGCCGTCCAGGGAGGGTTGCGCCGCCCCGAGTTGTGCCGGGCGGCGCGATCCCGGGCAGGAGACGAGGTCGGCGCTGACCCGGGCGCCGGGCGGATCGTGCCGCGCGTAGCGTCCGGCGACGACGGCGATCTCGCGGCGGCACTCGGGGCAGCGCCGACGGCGTGCGGAACCGGAGGAACCGGAGGACCGGGAGGACAACGACATCCCCCCAGTCTGCCCGCGACACGTCGCCAAGCGCCCACAGGCCACCCGGAACACCGCCGGGCGTGGCGCGACGGACGGACGTGACTCGACAGGCATGCGTGGCAGGCGAACGTGACACGACAGGCAGATACGACACCGAGGGCGACACGCCAGGGCGACGCGGTCAGACGACCGGCGTGCCGCCGCCCCGCCGCTCACGCCGGGGAAGCTGGCTCAGCATCACCAGGACCAGCCCCCCGAGGATCAGGGCGATGCCGCCGAAGGTCCCCCACTCCCGCATGAGCCCGTCGTACGCGGCAAGGCGGTCGAGTGTGAGCGCGCAGGCGGCGTTCCAGCCGAGGCCGAGCGCCATCACCAACTGCCCCCAGCCGTGCAGCCGTACGCGCCGCACGGACCGCCGGTTCACCGGCAGCAGCCACCCCCGCGTGAGCGCCGCCACCCCGGAAACCCCGATGAGCAACGCCACGAGCGCCCCCATGACGCCCGCGTAAACCGTCATGCCCCGGCCTCCCCTTCCCCCGCACCGGCTCCCCACCGGCCACACGGCACATCATGACACCCACCTGCCCACCGGAGAGGCCCCTCGGTCACGAAGGTTCCCCCTCGGCTGACTCCTCGCCGCCCCGGCCCGCGGTGCGGCGACGGCTCAGCAAGGCGCTCCCCACGATCACCAGTCCGATGGCGGCGACCCTGGCCGCCTGGTAGTAGCCGAGCGCGGTCTCCTCCGAACTGCCGAACGGCCGCAGGAAGACCCACCCCGCCGCGAGCCCGCCGACACCGATCAGCACGACCGCCCCCCACGTCCCGAGATCGCCCCACCAGGGCCCCGCCCCGTAACCCCGCTCGTCGTCCTGCTCAACACCCTTGTCAGCCATGGCACTTCCCCTGCACTAGCGGTGACGGTCCCACCAGAAGACGCACCCCAACCGCACCCGGTTCACCACCCCGGCCACCCCCACCCAGCCCAAAACACCAAAAGAGCCCGCAACCAGCATTGCTACTGATCACCTCACGGACCCGTACGGGCTCTGCCGGCCCCCAGCCTCTCGGGAAGAGGAGGCGTCCGGCTCCAGACCGGGCGAGGTGCCTGTCGGTGCCGTGTCAGGCCAGCATTCCCCGAAGCCAGGACCTTTCCGCGCGGCTGGTGGCGCGGGCGATGGTGAGCATGCCACGCCGGTAGGGGTCGTCGATGTCGTCGGCACCCAGCGGGTGGTCACCATCGTGGAAAAAGCTCGCGGGCTGTTCCAGGAACTCCAGCCGGCGACGCAGTACCGCGTGCTGGTCAGCAGTGTCGGGCAGGTGAGAGAGGAAGGCCAGAACCGTGAAATACCGGGTGCTGTCGCTGATGTCCAGACCGTTGGCACCCCGCAGCCGGCTCAGCAGCTCACAGCGGCCGGGGCCGGTCAGGCTCAGGGTGTGCCGCTGAGCGGCCGAGGCACCCGGTTCTGTCCGTCGGCCGAGCAGCCCGGCGCTGACCAGCCGGTTGATCGCCGGGTAGAGGCTGCCGTCGCTGACGGGCCGGGCATGGCCGGACAAGTGCGCTATCCGGTGGCGCAGTTGATAGCCGTGCAGCGGCCCCTCGGCCAGGAATCCCAGGATCGCGAGTTCGAGCATGCTGCTACTCTCGCACATCGAAGCGAGGTACCTCGAAGCGATGTACCTCGAACCGACACAGGGGGCGGGAATGACGTACACCGAGGAATGGGTGACCGAGCGAGCGCGCAACGCCTACGAGCACGGCCGAGCATCGTTCGACATACGGCCCGAACGGACGGCACTGCTGGTCATCGACATGCAGGACGAGTTCGTCCGGCCCAACTGGAGTCCCTACTGGGTGCCCGCGTCCACCCGGATGGCGCCCCGGCTGCAGCAACTGGCCGAAGACTGCCGGGCCGCCGCGGTCCCGGTCATCTGGACCATCTTCGACGACACCCATCTCGGTCTGGACCGGCCGCACGCCCTGCGCTTCCTCCCGCACGCCGACCGCGACTGGCACCGACCGGGCCCTGCCGAGGTGTGGGGCCGGATGGGCCGTCGTCCCGATGAAGCCCTGATCCGTAAGCCCTCCTACGGGGCGTTCTACGACACCCCCCTCGACACAATGCTGCGCAACCTCGACCGCGACACGGTCATCGTCACGGGAACGCTTACCAACTACTGCTGCGGCACCACGGCCCGGCAGGCATACGAACGCGGCTACAAGGTCGTCTTCGGGGCCGATGTCACGGCCACCGATGACGAGTCGCGACAGGAACCGGAACTCGCTGTGCTACGCAAGGGCTTCGCGCTCGTACTGACCGCCGAAGAGATCACCAACCGACTGACCGCAGCCACCTCGGCATCAGACGAAGAGGAGCGGGCGAACGTTGCCTGACGCGGCACTAGGCACCCCGTGTCTGCCCCACGCGGACTGGTCAGCACCCGAATCAGGGTGAGACACACTGGGAAAAAGCACCCATAACGATCAGGTCGGTCTCATGAACGCCGAAAGGGTCTGTGATCAGCATTGCTGCTGGTCACAGACCCTTTCGGTCTGGTGGCGGCGCCAGGATTCGAACCTGGGAAGGCTGAGCCGGCAGATTTACAGTCTGCTCCCTTTGGCCGCTCGGGCACACCGCCGGGGTTCGCTGCTCGTCGCGCCGCTTGGGGCGGTGCTCCGTGGCAACGACGTAAACAATACCCGATGCGCGGGGGTGCTCCGCCACCTGATTGATCGCCGTCCCGGGCGCCGCGGGTGGCTAGGCTGGCCGGGTGCGGCCGAGGCCCCCGGAGGGGCTCGGTGGCCGCCGTCGTATGCCGGTACGGGTCCCGTACGCGACCCGACACGCACCAGATACAAGGAGCCACAGGACATGGCCGACTCCAGTTTCGACATCGTCTCGAAGGTCGAGCGGCAGGAGGTCGACAACGCCCTCAACCAGGCCGCCAAGGAGATCTCGCAGCGCTACGACTTCAAGGGTGTGGGCGCCTCGATCGGGTGGTCCGGGGAGAAGATCCTCCTGGAGGCGAACTCCGAGGACCGGGTGAAGGCCGTGCTCGACGTCTTCCAGTCCAAGCTGATCAAGCGCGGCATCTCGCTGAAGGCCCTGGACGCCGGTGAGCCGCAGCTCTCGGGCAAGGAGTACAAGATCTTCGCGTCGATCCAGGAGGGCATCTCCCAGGACAACGCGAAGAAGGTGGCGAAGATCATCCGCGATGAGGGCCCGAAGGGCGTGAAGGCCCAGGTGCAGGGTGAGGAGCTGCGGGTCACCTCGAAGAGCCGGGACGACCTCCAGGCCGTGATCTCGCTACTGAAGGGCAAGGACTTCGACTTCGCGCTGCAGTTCGTGAACTACCGGTAGTCCGGGACGTACGGCGAAGGGTGGGCGCCCGTGGGTGCCCACCCTTTTTCGTCTGTGCGGTGTCCCGGTGGGTTCAGTTCCGGGAGTTGCCGAAGAGGAGGCGGTAGCCGATCAGGAGGACCAGGGAGCCGCCGATGGCCGCCGCCCAGGTGGCGCCGTCGTAGAAGCCCTTGCTGATGGGGTGGTCCAGCCAGCGGGCCGAGATCCAGCCTCCGAGGAACGCGCCCGCGACGCCGATGAGCGTGGTGCCGATGATCCCGCCCGGGTCGCGGCCCGGCAACAGGAACTTGGCGATGGCCCCGGCCAACAGTCCCAGGATGATCCAGCCGATGACGGTCATGCCGCTACCCTGCCCCTTCTCGTTCACGCCGTGCCGCCACTGTGGGCCGATCCCGCGCGCGTGCTGTCGTGTCCTGTCGGTGGAGAGGACGCCCCGATCATGCCCCGTGGTTGCGCCCGCACTCCTGACGGGCCGTCGGCTACCAGCCGTCGCGCTGTCCGGCGGTGGCCGTGAAGGGCTGGTCGGTGCGGACGATCTCGCGGCCCAGCGGGAGCAGCGAGACGGGGATCAGCTTGAAGTTGGCGATGCCGAGCGGAATGCCGATGATCGTGACGCAGAGCGCGATGCCGGTGAAGATGTGGCCGAGCGCCAGCCACCAGCCGGCCAGGACCAGCCAGAGCACGTTGCCGAGGCATGAGGGCGCTCCCGCGTCCCGGCGTTCGACCGTGGTGTACCCGAAGGGCCACAGCGCGTAGACACCGATACGGAAGGCGGCGATCCCGAAGGGGATGCCGATGATGGTGACGCAGAGCAGCAAGCCCGCGGCCAGGTAGCCGAGGAAGAGCCAGAAGCCGCTGAGGACGAGCCAGATGATGTTCAGGATGGTCTTCATTGGTGGCGACCTGCCATCTTTTCGAGTCGGGCGATCCGCTCCGCCATCGGCGGGTGGGTGGAGAACATCTTCGACAGTCCTTCCCCCGGCCGGAAAGGGTTCGCGATCATCATGTGGCTGGCGGTCTCGATGCGCGGCTCGGGCGGCAGCGGGAGCTGCCGGGTGCCGGCCTCCAGCTTGCGCAGCGCGCCGGCGAGCGCGAGCGGGTCGCCGGTGAGCTGGGCCCCGGAGGCGTCGGCCTCGTACTCCCGGGAGCGGCTGATGGCGAGCTGGATGAGGGTGGCGGCGAGCGGGCCCAGGATCATGATCAGCAGCATGCCGAGCACGCCGGGGCCGTCGTCGTCGTTGGACCGCCCGATGGGGATCAGCCAGGCGAAGTTCACCAGGAACATGATCACGGAGGCGAGGGCTCCGGCGACCGAGGAGATCAGGATGTCGCGGTTGTAGACGTGACTGAGTTCGTGGCCGATGACGCCGCGCAGCTCTCGTTCGTCGAGCAGGCGCAGGATGCCGTCGGTGCAGCAGACCGCGGCGTTGCGCGGGTTGCGGCCGGTGGCGAAGGCGTTGGGCGCCTCCGTCGGGGAGATGTACAGGCGGGGCATGGGCTGGCGGGCCTGGGTGGAGAGCTCGCGGACCATGCGGTAGAGGGCGGGGGCCTCGAACTCGCTGACCGGGCGGGCGCGCATCGCGCGCAGGGCGAGCTTGTCGCTGTTCCAGTACGCGTACGCGTTGGTGCCCAGGGCGACGAGGACGGCGACGACGAGCCCGGCTCGGCCGAAGAAGCTGCCGATGACGATGATGAGCGCGGACAGTCCCCCGAGGAGAACTGCGGTCCTGAGCCCGTTGTGCCGGCGGTGCACGGTACGCCCTCCAAATCGTGCAGCAGGGGAACCCTCTGGTTGCTGGTCTCGCTTCGCTGTGCGTGGTCGCTGTCCGGGATGCGCCTGGTCGTGGTGTCGCGTCCCGCCCAGTGGACCCTTCCGTACTGGTCAACGCCAGGCGAATGCCGCCGGTTCCCCGATGCGTACGGTGGTGCGCGGTCCGTACGGGTGGCGGGGACCGCCCCGGGGGCGCCCCTTGTCCTCAGGGGGCGCGCGGAGGGCCCGCGCGCCCGTCGCGGTGGGCCCACGCGCCCCTGTCGGGCTCAGAAGAGGGCGGTGCCGGCGAAGCGCAGGACGAGCTGGGGGGCTCCGGAGAGGGCGATGCCGAGGGCGCCGGTGGCGGCGAGGGCCGCGGTGAGGGGGGCCGGGAGGCGGTGGGCGGCGGTCTCGCCCTCGGGGGCGCGGAAGAGCAGGGCCGTCCACCGGAGGTAGTAGAAGAGGGCGATCACGACGTTGACGGCCATGACGACGGCGAGCCAGCCGAGGCCCGCGTCGACGGCGGCGGCGAAGACGGTGACCTTGGCGAAGAGGCCGATGATCCCGGGCGGCAGTCCGGCGAGGCAGAGCAGGAAGAAGGCGAGGAGCAGCGCGGTCAGCGGGTTGGCGGCGTACAGGCCGCGGTAGTCGTCGACCCGGTTGAGGGTCTTCGTACGGCCGACGAGGGCGGCCACCGCGAAGGCGCCGAGGTTCACGGCGGCGTACATGAGGGCGTAGGCGACGGTGGAGCCGATCGGCCGCCGGGGGTCGTCGGCGTACGCGGCGGCGGCGATCGGCACCAGGAGGTAGCCCGCCTGGCCGACGGACGACCAGGCGAGGAGCCGTACCGCGCTGTACGCGCGCGTGCCGCTCTGCCGCAGGGCGCCGAGGTTGCCGACGGTCATGGTGAGCGCGGCCAGTACGGCGAGCGCGGGCCCCCACACGTCGGCGTACGAGGGGAGGGCGACGACCGTGACGAGGATGAGGCCGCTGAAACCGACCGCCTTGCCGACGACCGACAGGTACGCGGCGACCGGCAGCGGGGCGCCGACGTAGGTGTCGGGGACCCAGAAGTGGAAGGGCACGGCCGCCGTCTTGAAGGCGAAGCCGACGAGGAGGAGGACGACGCCGGTCCGTACGAGGGTGGTGAACTGGCCGTCGACGTGCTGGACGCGCTCGGCCACCCGGGTCAGGTGGAGGGTGCCGGTGGCGGCGTAGACGAAGCTGACGCCCAGCAGGCTGACGGCGGTCGCGGTGACCGAGGAGAGGAAGAACTTCAGGGCGGCCTCGGAGGAGCGCCGGTCGCCGTGGCGCAGGCCCACCAGGGCGAAGGCGGGCAGGGAGGCCACTTCCAGGGCGACGACGAGGGTGGCGAGGTCGCGGGAGGCGGGCAGCAGCGCGGCGCCGGCCGCCGAGGAGAGCAGCAGGAACCAGAACTCGCCGTCGGGCAGGCGCCGGCCGGAGTCCCGCAGCGCGGTGACGGACAGCAGGGCGGCCACCAGGGCGCCGCCGAGGACGAGGAACTGGATGGCGAGGGTGAACGTGTCGGCGGTGTAGCTGCACACCGCCGTGTCGCCGGTGAGGCAGAACGTCGAGCGGTCGGCGCCCACCAGCGGGAGCAGCAGGAGCAGGGCGGCGGCGAGCGCGCCGACGGCGCCGAGGCCGAGCAGCGGTTTGCGGGCGTCCGGCAGGAACAGGTCGGCGACCAGCACGGCGAGCGCGGCGACGGCCACGACGGTGGGCGGGGCGATGGCGAGCCAGTCGACGGACTGGACGAGGCTCTGGGCCACCGGGCTCATCGGGTGCCTCCTGCGAGGAGTTGCTGCACGGCGGGGTCGGTCAGCCCGAGGAGGGTCCTCGGCCAGAGCCCGGCGACGACGGTGAGGACGACCAGCGGCACCCAGGCGGCGAACTCGTGGCCGCGGACGTCGGACAGCCGGGGCGCCTCGCGCGGTACGGCGCCCATGCAGACGCGGCGGACCACGATCAGCAGGTACGCGGCGGTCAGCAGGGTGCCGAACGCGCCGACGGCCGTGAAGGTGAGGAACGCGGGGCGGCTGAGGCCCTGGTGCGGGTCGAAGGCGCCGAAGAGGGCCAGCATCTCGCCCCAGAACCCGGCGAGTCCCGGCAGTCCCAGCGAGGCGACCGCGGCGAAGGCGAGCAGTCCGCCGAGGCGGGGCGCCCGGCCGTAGAGGGCCGCTCCGGTGCCCTCGGCGAGGGTGTCGAGGTCGGTGGTGCCGGTACGGTCCTTGACGCCGCCGACCAGGAAGAAGAGCAGGCCGGTGACGAGGCCGTGGGCGATGTTGGCGAACAGGGCGCCGTTGACGCCGGTGGGCGTCATCGAGGCGATGCCGAGCAGGACGAAGCCCATGTGGCCGACGGAGGAGTAGGCGATGAGGCGTTTGAGGTCGCCCTTGGCGCCCGGCCGGGCGAGGGCGAGGCAGGCGAGGGAGCCGTAGACGATGCCGACGACGGCGAGGGCGGCGAGGTAGGGCGCGAAGACGCGGAAGCCGTCGGGGGCGGCGGGCAGCAGGATGCGGACGAAGCCGTACGTGCCCATCTTCAGCAGCACGCCGGCGAGCAGGACCGAGCCGACGGTCGGCGCGGCGGTGTGGGCGTCGGGCAGCCAACTGTGCAGCGGCCACATCGGGGTCTTCACGGCGAGCCCCAGTCCGATCGCCAGAACGGCGGTGACCTGCACGGATGTGGTCAGCGACCGGCCGTTGTCAGTGGCGAGTGCCACCATGTCGAATGTGCCCGCCCTGATTCCGATGAGGAGCAGGCCGAGCAGCATGACCACGGAGCCGAGCAGCGTGTAGAGGATGAAGGTCCAGGCGGATCTGACCCGGTTCTCGCCGCCCCAGCGGGCGATGAGGAAGTACATCGGGATCAGGACCGTCTCGAAGGCGAGGAAGAAGAGGATCAGGTCGAGGACGGCGAAGGTGGCGAGGGTGCCGGACTCCAGGACGAGCAGCAGGGCGACGAACGCCTTCGGGGAGGGGCCCGCGGGCGGCGCGAAGTAGGAGTACAGCGCGCACAGGAAGGTCAGCAGCGCGCTCAGTACGAGGAGGGGGAGCGAGATGCCGTCGACGCCGAGGTGGATGCGCACGTCGAGTGCGGGAATCCAACTGATGTCCGTGGTGGCCTGCATCTTCGCGGGCTGGTCGTGGTCGAAGCCGGCGACGAGGACGAGGGCGGCGAGCAGGACGGCGCCGGTGACGGTGACGCCGTGGCGCCGGACGGCCTGCTCGGGTGAGCTGCCCTTCAGTCCGGGCGGGGCGGGCAGGAGGGCCGCCACGGCGCCGAGGAGCGGTCCGACGACCACGAACGCGAGGAGGAACCGCATCACGGACTCGTTGATATCGATCACGCCTGCTCACGCTCCCGTGGCGACGAGGACGACGGCGACCGTGAGGACGACGGTGCCGGCGAGCAGCGCGCTCACATAGGTCTGCACATTGCCGGTCTGGGCCCGGCGTACGGCGGCGCCGAGCAGGCGGGGCAGGAGGCCGGCCCCGCGTACGTAGGTGTCGACGACCTCGCGGTCGAGGAAGCGGACGAGGCTCGCCGCGGCCAGCACCGGGCGGACGAACAGCGTCGAGTACACGGCGTCCAGGTGGAAGCCTGCGGCGGCGTGCCGGTGCAGCGGGCCGAGCAGCAGCCGTCCGGGGTCGGAGGGGTCGGCGGCGGAGGCGATGTCGCCGTAGGCGGGGGTGTGGCTGGCGATGGCCTCGGCCTCCACCAGTGCGGCGTCGCCCTCCGGGTGGGCGGCGACGGCGCCCAGCGGTACGCGGGAGGCGAGCGCGGTGGTGTGCCGCCAGGCGGCATAGGTGACGATGCCGCCGACCAGGGCGACTCCGGTGCCGAGGACGGAGGTGGTGAGGGCGGGGGTGAGGTCCCGGCCGTCGAACCAGTCGGGCAGTACGCGGAAGGCGAGCCCGCCGAGGGCGAGGGAGGGGAGGGCGAGGACCCACAGGACGGCGTTCATGACGACCGGCTGGCGGCCGTGGTCGGGGGCCTCGGTGCCCCGTCCCCGGAAGGCCAGCAGCCACAGGCGCATCGCGTAGCCGGCGGTGAGCACGGCGGTGAGCAGGCCGGCGACGAGGACGGTCCAGCCCGCGGCGCCGGACGCGTGCGCGGTGTGGCCGGTGGCGGCGCGTTCGGCGGCGACGAGGACGGACTCCTTGGAGAAGAAGCCGCTGAAGGGCGGGATCGCGGCGAGCGCGAGCAGTGCCACGGTCGTCGTCCAGTAGGCGTCCGGGACCCGGTCGCGCAGGTTCCGCATGCGGGACATGGCGGCCAGGGAGTTGGTGCCGGCGGCGTGGATGATCACGCCGGCGGCGAGGAAGAGCAGCGCCTTGAAGGCGCCGTGGGTGAGGAGGTGGAAGACGGCGGCACCGCGGTCGCCGGCGGCGAGGGCGCCTGTCATGTAGCCGAGCTGGCCGATGGTCGAGTAGGCGAGGACGCGTTTGATGTCGTCCTGGGCGAGGGCGGCGAGCGCCGAGCCGACCATGGTGACGGCTGCCATGACGGCGAGGACGAGCATCGCGGCCGGGGACGCCTCGAAGAGCGGGAGGAGGCGGGCGACGAAGTAGACGCCGGCGGCGACCATCGTCGCGGCGTGGATCAGCGCGGAGACGGGGGTGGGGCCGGCCATCGCGTCCGGCAGCCAGGTGTGCAGCGGGAACTGCGCGGACTTGCCCGCCACACCGGCCAGGAGCAGCAGCGCGATGACGGTGGGGTGGTCGATCGACCCGTGCGCGACGGCGCCGAGGATCTTCGTGACACGGAACGAGCCGGCGTCGGTGGCCAGCGCGAACAGGCCGATCAGGAAGGGGACGTCGCCGAGCTTGGTGACGAGGAACGCCTTGAGGGAGGCGGCGCGCGCCTCGGGGGTCTCCCAGTAGTGGCCGACCAGGAAGTAGGAGCAGATGCCCATGACCTCCCAGCCGACCAGCAGCACCATCAGGTCGCCGGAGTAGACGACGAGGAACATCGCGGAGGTGAAGAGGGAGACGAGGGCCGCGTACGAGGGGTAGCGGGGGTCGTCGCGGAGGTAGCCCGTCGAGTAGACCTGCACGCAGGTGGCGACGCAGCCGACCAGCACGGCGACGAGGGCGGCGAAGCCGTCGACGTGCAGGGCGAGGGCGATGGGGACGGACCCGGTGGGGGTCAGCTCCGTGGCGGCGTCGACGGCGGCGCCTCCGCCCTGGCGGGCGGCGACCAGGGCGGCGAGGACCAGGGAGGCGAGGGTCGGCAGGACGGCGAGCGGCCTGACGAAGCCGGGCGCCGTACGGCCGAGCAGCAGGCCGGCGGCGGCCCCGAGGAAGGGCAGCAGCGGGACGAGGACGGCGAGGGTGGTCGTGGTCACGCGGTGGCCTCAGCCTTCTCGTCGGCCGTCCCGGCCGTGGGGGCGTCGGGGTCGGTGCCGTCCGGGCTCTCGGCGGTGTCGCGGAGCCGGTCGATGTCCGCGGTGCCGCGGTTGCGGTGGACGGCGAGGACGATGGCCAGGCCGATGCCGATCTCGGCGGCGGCGATGGCGATGGTGAACAGGGCGAGGGCCTGTCCGGAGTGCAGGGTGTCCTCGGCCGCCTTGGCGAGCCAGACGTCGAAGGCGACGAGGTTGAGGTTGACGGCGTTGAGCATCAGCTCGACCGACATGAGGACGAGGATCGCGTTGCGCCGGGCGAGGACTCCGTAGAGGCCGGTGCAGAAGAGGAGGGCGGAGAGGACGGCGGGATAGGCGAGGTGCATCAGCGGGCACCGCCCTTGCCGGGGTCACGGGGGGTGGGGGCGCCGGGGGCGGGATCGCCGGGGGCGGGGCCGGGGGCGGGGGCGGGGGCGGGAGTAGGGGCGTCGGGGGCGGGGGCGGGGCCGTCGGGGGCCTGGGGGGTCCCGGAGGGCGAGCCGGTGGCCGGTGGGCCGCTGTCCGGGGCCGGGCCGGAGCCCGGGGCCGGGCCGGAGGTCGGGGCCGGGCCGGAGGTCGGGGCCGGGCCGGAGCCCTGGGCCGGGGTGGTGCCCGGGGCCAGGGTGGTGCCCGGGGCCGGAGTGGCCCTCGCGGCGGCGCCGGTGGCCGGGCCGGTGGCGTCGTTCGGGCCGGTGGCCGGACCGGTGCCGGGGGTTCTGGCTCGTGGGCTTCCGGAGGTGGTGGCGGTCGGCGGGGTCGGGCCGGTTCCCGACGGGGTGGGGGCCGGGGCCGGTGAGGGGCCGGTCCGGGCAGGTCCCGCGGTGGTGCGGCGGGAGAGGACGATGGCGCCGACGAGGGCGGCGAGGAGGAGGACGGAGAGCGCCTCGAAGGGGAGCACCCAGTGCTGGAAGAGGCTCGCCCCGGTGACCCGGGTGGAGCCGGCGGCGGGCCCGTCCAGGTCTATCCGGACCGTGCGGAAGGCGTCGACGACGACCCAGACCAGGGCCGCCGCGGCGGCGAGGGCCACGGCGAGGGCGACCGGGCGGTTGCCGGAGTCGGCGTCGGGCGAGCGTCCGATGGGCGCCTTGGTGAGCATCAGGCCGAACAGGAGGAGGACGACTACGGAACCGACGTAGATGAGGACCTGCACCCAGGCGATGAACTCGGCGGTGAGCAGCAGGTACTCGACCGCGAGGCCGCCGAGGGCCACCACCAGCCACAGGGCGGCGTGGACGAGCTGCCGGGTGGTGACGGTGACGACGGCGGCGCCGAAGGTGACGAGCCCGACGAGGAGGAAGGTGATCTCGACGCCGGTCGGGGAGAGGAAGCCGGGGGCTTCGGCGGCCGTGGTCGCGGTGTCCGCCGTGAGGCGCGCGAGGGTCGCTGCGGGGGTCATTCCCGGCCCTCCTGCCGGTCGGTGTCCTGCTGGGCGGCGAGCTTGTCAGCCGTCTTGCGAGCGGCGGCCAGTTCCTTCGGCTCCTCCGCGCCGGGGTCGAGGGCCGGTGGCGCCGGGACCGTCCACATCCACTCGCGGAGCCGGTCCCGCTCGTGGGTGAGTTCGAGGATGTCCGTCTCGGCGTACTCGAACTCCGGGGACCAGAAGAGCGCGTCGAAGGGACAGACCTCGATGCAGATACCGCAGTACATGCAGAGGGAGAAGTCGATGGCGAAGCGGTCGAGGACGTTGCGGCTGCGCTCGCGTCCGCCGGGCGTGGCCGCGGGGACGGTCTCCTTGTGGGAGTCGATGTAGATGCACCAGTCGGGGCACTCGCGGGCGCAGAGCATGCAGACCGTGCAGTTCTCCTCGAACAGGCCGATCACGCCGCGGGTGCGCGGGGGCAGGTCGGGCTGGACGTCCGGGTACTGCTCGGTGACCGTCCTGCGGGTCATCGTGCGCAGGGTGACGGCGAGGCCCTTGGCCAGGCCGGAGCCGGGGATCGGGGCCATCAGAGGAACACCACCTTGACGACGCCGGTGAGGGCGATCTGGGCGAGGGCGAGGGGGACGAGGAGGGTCCAGGAGAGTTTCTGGAGCTGGTCCTCGCGCAGCCGCGGGTAGGTGACGCGCAGCCAGATCACGACGAAGGCGAGGAGGGCCGCCTTCAGCAGGGTCCACACCCAGCCGAGGCCGTCCGCGCCCCAGGGGCCGTGCCAGCCGCCCAGGAAGAGGACGGTGGTCAGGCCGCACAGGACGACGATCCCGGCGTACTCGGCGAGCAGGAAGAGGGCGAAGCGCAGGCCGGTGTACTCGGTGTACGCGCCGAAGATGATCTCGGAGTCGGCGACCGGCATGTCGAAGGGCGGGCGCTGGAGTTCGGCCAGTCCGGCGACGAAGAAGACGATCGCGCCGACGAGCTGCCACGGCAGCCACCACCAGGTGAAGGCGTCGAGGATGCCCGGGAGTGAGACGGTGCCGGCCGCCATGGCCACGGAGGCGGCGGCGAGCAGCATCGGGAGTTCGTAGGCGAGGAGCTGGGCCGCGGTGCGCAGGGCGCCCAGGAGGGAGAACTTGTTGGCGGAGGCCCAGCCGGCCATGAGCGAGCCGAGGACGCCGACGCCCATGACGGCGAGGACGAAGAAGATGCCGGCGTCGACCACCTGGCCGACGGCGCCTTCGCCGGGGCCGACGGGGATGACGAGGAGCACGAGGAGGTAGGGCAGCAGCGCGACGGCGGGGGCGAGTTGGAAGACACGCCGGTCCGCTTCCGCGGGGACGATGTCCTCCTTCTGCGCGAACTTCACGCCGTCCGCGACGAGCTGGGCCCAGCCGTGGAAGCCGCCCGCGTACATCGGGCCGACGCGGCCCTGCATGTGGGCCATCACCTTGTGCTCGGTCTGGCCGACGAGCAGGGGGAAGGTGAGGAAGACGGCGAGGACGACGAGGAGGCGCAGGGTGACGTCCAGTACGTCGTTCACCGCGGGCCTCCAGGGGGGTTCGGCCGGTTCTCGTCGGGGGTCGGAGTGGTGGTGCCGGGCTCGTCGGCCGGGGCGGGCTCGTGGGCCGGGGCGGGCTGCTCGGCCGGGGGGTCCGTGCGCTCGGGCGGCGCCTCGGGTGCGGTCTCGGGCCCGGCCTCCGGTCCGGTCTCGGGCCCGGTCAGCGGTCCGGCGTCGGGTCCGGCCTCCGGTTCGTCGAAGGCGGGGCGGGCGTGGTGCCAGGGGGCGTCCGCGCTGCGGGGTACGACGGGGGCGGTACGGGGGGCGGGGGCTCCCGAGCCGGTGCCGGTGTCAGTGCCGGCCCCCGTGTCCGAGCCGGTGCCGGTCGGCGTCTCCTTGCCGGTCTCCTCCGTCTTCGCCGCGCGCTGGCTCGCCGAGCCCTCGCTCGCGCTGCGGGAACGCCGGGGTGTCTGGCTCGCCGAGCCCTCCGAGGCGCTGCGGGTGCGCCGGGGGGCGGTCGCCGCCGGGGGCGTCTGGCCGGTGGAGCCTTCCGCGGCCGAGCGGGTGCGGCGGGCGGGGCGCTCCCCCGCCGTACGGCCGGCGCCGCGGGCCGTGGCCGGGGGGAGCTGGCCCTTGAGAGGGCCCCATTCGTTGGGGTCGGGGACGCCCGGGGGGAGCATCTGGCGGCGCCGGGGGCCGCCGTGCTCGGACTCGCCGGGTTCCTTCGCGCCGGGCCACGCCTTGGCGACCCGGGCGGCGAGGACGAAGTCCTTGCGCAGCGGGTGGCCCTCGAAGCCCTCGGGGAGCAGCAGGTGGTCCAGCCCGGGGTGGCCCTCGAAGACGACGCCGAACATCTCGTGGGTCTCGCGTTCGTGCCAGCCTGCGCCCGCGTACACGCCGACGGCGGTGGGCAGGACGGGGGCCTCGTGCGGGACCGTGGTGCGCAGCAGCAGTTTGCGCACCGGGGCGAGGGCGGCGAGGTGCGCGGCGACGCGCATCCCGGTGCCCGGTTCGTCGACCGCGCTCAGCCAGTCGAAGTAGGTGCAGCCCAGCCGGTCGCGGGCGGTCTCCAGGGCGCTGATCCACTCCGCCGCCGGGACGTCCACGCACAGGACGTCGTACGACTCCTCGGCCACGGCCTCCGGTCCGAAGAGCGTGGTGACGGCCTCGGGCAGCCAGCCGGCCGCGCTCATCGCGCCTCCCCCGAGCCGGAATCCGAGCCGGTATCCGCACCACCAGGACCCGCACCACCGGAATCCCCACCACCAGAACCCAAACCACCGGAACCCGCACCAAGACTCCCCCCGCCCCCCGCCCCCGGCGGCGCGACCAGCCCGCTCTGGAGGGCCGCCGCCGACGGGCGGGACGCGGAGGTGCCGTACCGCTCGCCGAGCGACTCCCGCGCGATCTTCTCCTGGAGTTTCAGGATGCCCTGGAGCAGCGCCTCGGGCCGGGGCGGGCAGCCGGGGACGTAGACGTCGACGGGGAGGATCTGGTCGACGCCCTTGGTGACGGAGTAGGAGTCCCAGTACGGGCCGCCGCAGTTGGAGCAGGCGCCGAAGGAGATGACGTACTTCGGCTCGGGCATCTGCTCGTAGAGGCGTTTGATCGCCGGGGCCATCTTGTCGGTGACCGTGCCGGAGACCACCATCAGGTCGGCCTGCCGGGGGCCCGGCGCGAAGGGGATGACGCCGAGGCGGATGAAGTCGTGCCGGGCCATCGACGCGGCGATGAACTCGATGGCGCAGCAGGCGAGGCCGAAGTTGAAGACCCAGAGCGAGTAGCGGCGGCCCCAGTTGAGGACGACCTTCATCGGTTCGGGGGCCAGGCGGGAGAGCACGCCGAGCCGCTGGGGCTCCGGCAGCGGCACCGGACCGGCGGGATCGGGCCGCGCGGCCCCGGGGTTCACGCCCACGACAGGACGCCCTTCTTGTATGCGTACAGCAGGCCCACGGTCAGGAAGCCGAGGAAGACGAACATCTCCACGAGCATCGTCGCCCCGTACCCGGGGTCGGCGAAGACCGTGGCCCAGGGGAAGAGGAAGATCGAGTCGACGGCGAAGACGACGTAGAGGAAGGCGTAGACGTAGTACCGGACCTGGGTGTGGGCCCAGCCCTCGCCGACCGGGTCGACGCCGCACTCGTAGGTGAGGAGCTTCTCCGGGGTGGGGACCACGGGCCGCAGCAGGCGGCCGGCCCCGAAGGCGACGGCGACGAAGAGCACGCCGAGGACGGCGAGCACTCCGACGACCGAGTAGGACGGGAAGTACCCCGCCGCGAGCACGGTGGTCGCGGCGCCGGCGGGCCCGTCGCCGGCGGTCGGTTGCGGCACGTCCGTCCCTCCCTGTCCCGGAGGCGTGTCGCCCGGCCGTGTGGCGCGGGCGCGAACGCCGCCGTGTCGACGATCTGTCCGACACGGGAGTCTAGGGCCTGTTAAAGAGACGGTAAGCAGCCCGTCGGGACCCTTCGGGGCCGGGGTGGGGTTTTCCTCAGGGCGGCCCGGCGGCCCACCTCATGGCGCGGTGGCGCGCGGCACGGCACGCTGGCACGTATGACCGAACGCCACTCGACCTCCCCCTTCGCCGGGTCCGCCGGGTCCGCCGGGTCCGCCGGGTCCGCCGGTAACACTGACGGCGGCGCGCTGCCGCCGGCCCGGCTCGCCTACGACGCGCACACCTGGAGGGAGATCGCCCACCTGCTGGCGAACCTCCCGATGGCGCTGATCGGTTTCGTCTACACCATCACGATGGTGCTGGTCGGTTTCGGTCTGACGTTCACGGTGATCGGTCTGCCGCTGCTGGCGGCGGGGCTGCTGGGGTCCCGGCAACTGGGCAAGCTGGAGCGGGCGCGGGCCCGGTCGCTGCTCGGGGTGCGGGTGGAGGAGCCGAGCGCGGTACCGCTGCGGCGCGCGGGCGGTTTCCTGCCCCGGCTCTGGCTGGGGCTGAAGGACCCGGTGGGCTGGCGCACGGTGCTGTACGACCTGATGCGGCTGCCGTGGGGCATCCTCACCTTCACGGTGACGCTCGTCTCGCTGTTCGTGCTCTGGCCGGTGCTGCCGTTCCTGGCGCGGGGTCTGGCCAACGTGGACCGGGCGATGGTGCGGGCGCTGTTGTCGCCCTCGGACGAGCTGGAGCGGCGGATCGCCGAGCTGGAGTCGGACCGGGGCGTGGTGGTGGACACCGCCGCCGCCGACCTGCGCCGTATCGAACGCGACCTGCACGACGGAGCCCAGGCCCGCCTGGTCAACCTGGCGATGGGGCTGGGTCTGGCCAAGGAGAAGCTGCTGGAGGACCCGGACGCCGCGGCCCGGATGGTGGACGAGGCGCACGGCGAGGTGAAGCTCGCACTCCAGGAGCTGCGGGACCTGGCCCGGGGCATCCATCCCGCCGTCCTCACCGACCGCGGGCTCGACGCGGCCCTCTCCTCCGTCGCCTCCCGCTGCACCGTCCCCGTCTCCGTCACCGTCGACCTCGCCGAACGCCCCGCCGCCGCCATCGAGGGCATCGCCTACTTCACCGTCTCCGAACTCCTCCAGAACGTCAGCAAGCACAGCGGGGCGAGGACGGCCTCGGTGGAGGTGTGGCGTACGGAGGAACGGCTGCTGTTGCAGGTGGGCGACGACGGGCGCGGGGGCGCGCGGCTGGAGGGCGGTACCGGGATGCGCGGGCTCGCGGACCGGCTGGGCGCGGTCGACGGGCTGTTCGTCGTCAGCTCGCCGGAGGGCGGTCCGACGGTGGTGACGGCCGAGCTGCCGTGGCGCGACCGCGTGGAGTCCGACGCGGCCCCCGCCGGCCACTGACGACCGGCCGCCGGCCCTCGCCGGACACCCGCACCACGTGACCCTGCGTCGGCCGACCGGCGGCCCGCCCCCGTCCCGCCCGCCCGGGACCGGGGCCTCCCGCACACGTGCCCCGCCACCCCCGCCACCCCCGCTCCCCCGCTCCCCCGCCCCCAAGGTGGGGAAAACCCCCCTCCCGAGACGCCGACGGGCTCCATGGCCCGACGGCCGCCGGAAGAGGAGGGTGAAGGCACGGCAGCACCGCCGCGAGGACCACGAGGACCGAGGACAGGGAAGAGGGACGGCGCCGATGGCCACGGAGTACGGACAGGGTTACGGGCTCGGGAGCGGGTCCGGCCACGCCGGGGACCCCGGTGCGCGCCGGCACCTGCTGCCCGCCTGGTTGCGGGCGCCGTTCGAGGGGCGGAGCTGGCGGGAGTACGGGTACGTGCTGCTGAGCCTGCCGCTCGGCGTCCTCTTCTTCACGTACGCCGTCACGATGGTGTCCCTCGGGGCGGGTCTGCTGGTGACGTTCCTGGGCGTGCCGGTGCTGGCGGCGGGGCTGGCCGGCTGCCGGGGGCTCGGGGCGCTGGAGCGGGCGCGGGCGCGCGCGCTGCTGGGTCTGCGGGTGGACGAGCCGGAGCCGCTGCGGGTGCGCAAGCCGGGCGCGATGGCCTGGATGGGGGCGGTCCTCAAGAGCGGCGCGTCCTGGCGGAGCCTGCTGTACGCGGTGGTGCAGTTCCCGTGGGCGGTGTTCTCGTTCTGCGTCGCGGTGACCTTCTGGTCGGTCGGCTGGACGATGCTCACCTACCCGCTGTGGTTCTGGGTCTTCCCCGCCTACGCCGGCCAGGACGGCATCCAGCTCTACGGCGACGGGACGCACCAGGTGTACCTGGACAACCCGTTCGAGGTCACCGTCACCGCGCTGGCCGGTCTGCTGGTCACGCTGGCGACCCCCTGGATCGTCCGGGCGCTGACGGCGGTGGACGGGCTGCTGGTGTACGGGCTGCTCGGCCCGTCGCCGCTGGCCACGCGCGTGGTGGAGCTGGAGTCGGACCGGGGCGTGGTGGTGGACACCGCCGCCGCCGACCTGCGCCGCATCGAACGCGACCTGCACGACGGAGCCCAGGCCCGCCTGGTCGGCCTGGCGATGGACCTCGGCCTGGCCAAGGAGAAGCTCCGGGAGGACCCGCACGCCGCCGCCCGCATGGTCGACGACGCCCACGGCGAGGTGAAGACCGCGCTCCAGGAGCTGCGCGATCTGGCCCGGGGCATCCACCCCGCCGTCCTCACCGACCGCGGACTCGACGCGGCCCTCTCCTCCGTCGCCTCCCGCTGCACCGTCCCCGTCACCGTCACCGTCGACCTCACCGAACGCCCCGCCGCCGCCATCGAGGGCATCGCCTACTTCACCGTCTCCGAACTCCTCCAGAACGTCAGCAAGCACGCGCGTGCCGCGTCGGCCGCCGTCGACGTGTGGCGTGCGGAGGACCGGCTCCTGCTCCAGGTCGTGGACAACGGCGTGGGAGGTGCCCGCGTCAGTCCGGGGTCCGGTCTCGCGGGGCTGGCGGAGCGGCTCGGCGCGGTGGACGGCGTCCTCGTGGTGGACTCGCCGCCCGGCGGGCCGACCCGGGTGACGGCCGAGCTGCCCTGGCGGACCGAGCCGCTGCCACGCTGACGCCGAGGAGACCGCCCCGGCCGGCGGGGTCCCCCTCCCCCGGGGACCCCGGCTCCGTACGAGCCAACCGGCGCCCCCGGCTCCGTACCAGCCGAAACCGGCCACCGAACGCCCGAAGCCGGACCGGCGTCCCGCTCCGCACCCCCCGCCCGTTGTCCTCGCACCGTCCGGCCCGCGATGCTGGAATGCTGGACCCGTCGCCCCCGGCGGTGGGTGGACGCGGCGCGGGCCGCGTCGGCCGCCGGGCGGACGGAGCCGGGCTGTGGGGGACGTGATCGTGGAGGACAGGGTGCGAGTGGTCATCGCCGAGGACTCGGTGCTGCTCAGAGAGGGGCTGACCCGGTTGCTGACCGACCGGGGCCACGAGGTCGTGGCCGGGGTCGGGGACGGCGAGGCGCTGATCAAGACCATCACGGAGCTGGACGCCGACGGCATGCTGCCGGACGTGGTGGTGGCGGACGTACGGATGCCGCCGACCCACACCGACGAGGGCGTACGGGCCTCGGTGCAGCTCCGCAAGGCCCACCCGGAGCTGGGCGTGCTGGTGCTGTCCCAGTACGTCGAGGAGCGCTACGCCACCGAACTGCTCGCCGGCTCCAGCCGAGGGGTCGGCTACCTGCTCAAGGACCGGGTGGCCGAGGTGCGCGAGTTCGTGGACGCGGTGGTGCGCGTGGCGCGGGGCGGCACGGCGCTCGACCCGGAGGTGGTGGCGCAGCTCCTGGGCCGCAGCCGCAAGCAGGACGTGCTTGCCGGGCTGACCCCCCGGGAGCGGGAGGTGCTGGGGCTGATGGCGGAGGGCCGGACCAACTCGGCGGTCGCCCGGCAGCTCGTGGTGAGCGACGGCGCGGTGGAGAAGCACGTCAGCAACATCTTCCTGAAGCTGGGCCTGTCCCCGAGCGACGGCGACCACCGGCGGGTGCTGGCCGTCCTCACCTACCTCAGGTCCTGAAGCGCCGTCCGGGACCCCGCCGCCGCCCCGGTCCGCCGGGCCGCGCGCGGCGGCGGGGCCCCGGGCGGCGTCCCTGCGTGTGAGGCGCCGCGGCCCGCACCCGGGCCGGGTGGCCGGGCGGCGTGACCGGGGGCCCGCGCGCCGCGTCCATTCCTGCGAATGTCCACCGGAAGCCGGGCCTCTCGGACGTAGGGTTGATCCGGGCCGGTCGTGGAGGCCGGTCCTGGGACAGCCGCCTCTAGGGAGGTCCACTTCAGTGACCAGCCAGGTCAGCAGCCCAGCGGAGCAGGCCGACGGAACCGTCGTGGGAGAGCAGCGCAAACCGGTGGGGACGAAGGACGTCCGCCGGCTGGACCGGGTGATCATCAGGTTCGCGGGCGACTCGGGCGACGGTATGCAGCTCACCGGCGACCGCTTCACCTCGGACACGGCGTCCTTCGGGAACGACCTGTCGACGCTGCCGAACTTCCCGGCCGAGATCCGGGCCCCCGCCGGCACCCTGCCGGGGGTCTCGTCCTTCCAGCTCCACTTCGCCGACCACGACATCCTCACCCCGGGCGACGCGCCGAACGTGCTGGTCGCCATGAACCCGGCCGCGCTCAAGGCGAACATCGGCGACATGCCGAGCGGCGCGGAGATCATCGTCAACACGGACGAGTTCACCAAGCGCGCATTGCAGAAGGTGGGTTACGCGGCCTCCCCGCTGGAGGACGGCTCGCTGGAGGCGTACCGGCTGCACCCGGTGCCGCTGACCACCCTGACGCTGGAGGCGCTCAAGGAGTTCGACCTCAGCCGCAAGGAGGCCGAGCGCAGCAAGAACATGTTCGCGCTGGGCCTGCTGAGCTGGATGTACCACCGGCCGACCGAGGGCACCGAGCGGTTCCTGAAGACGAAGTTCGCCAAGAAGCCGGACATCGCCGAGGCCAACATCGCCGCCTACCGGGCCGGCTGGAACTTCGGGGAGACCACGGAGGACTTCGCCGTCTCCTACGAGGTGGCGCCGGCCTCGACGGCCTTCCCGCCCGGCGTCTACCGCAACATCTCGGGCAACCTGGCGCTGGCCTACGGCCTGATCGCCGCGTCCCGCCAGGCCGATCTGCCGCTCTTCCTCGGCTCGTACCCGATCACCCCGGCCTCGGACATCCTGCACGAGCTGTCCCGGCACAAGAACTTCGGCGTGCGCACCTTCCAGGCCGAGGACGAGATCGCGGGCATCGGCGCGGCGCTCGGGGCGGCGTTCGGCGGTTCGCTGGCGGTGACGACGACGTCCGGGCCGGGGGTCGCGCTCAAGAGCGAGACGATCGGGCTCGCCGTCTCGCTGGAGCTGCCGCTGCTGGTCGTGGACATCCAGCGCGGCGGCCCCTCCACCGGCCTGCCCACCAAGACCGAGCAGGCCGACCTGCTCCAGGCGATGTACGGGCGCAACGGCGAGGCGCCGGTCCCGGTCGTCGCCCCGCGCACCCCGGCCGACTGCTTCGACGCGGCGCTGGAGGCGGCCCGGATCGCCCTGACGTACCGGACCCCGGTCTTCCTGCTCTCCGACGGCTACCTGGCCAACGGCTCCGAGCCCTGGCGCGTGCCCGAGCCGGACGAGCTGCCGGACCTCTCGGTGCGGTTCGCGCGGACGCCGAACCACACCCTGGAGGACGGCACCGAGGTCTTCTGGCCGTACAAGCGCGACCCCGAGACGCTGGCCCGCCCCTGGGCGGTGCCCGGCACGCCGGGCCTGGAGCACCGCATCGGCGGCATCGAGAAGCAGGACGGCACGGGGAACATCTCCTACGACCCGGCCAACCACGACTTCATGGTCCGCACCCGGCAGGCCAAGGTCGACGGCGTCGACGTCCCCGACGTCGAGGTCGACGACCCGGACGGCGCCCGCACCCTCGTGCTGGGCTGGGGCTCGACCTACGGCCCCGTCACCGCCGCCGTGCGCAGGCTGCGCGCCGCCGGCGAGCCCATCGCCCAGGCCCACCTGCGCCACCTCAACCCCTTCCCGCGCAACCTCGGCGAGGTCCTGCGCCGGTACGACAGGGTGGTGGTCCCGGAGATGAACCTCGGCCAGCTCGCCCTGCTGGTCCGGGCGAGGTACCTGGTCGACGCCCGCTCGTACCACCAGGTCAACGGGATGCCGTTCAAGGCGGAGCAGCTCGCCGCGGTCCTGAAGGAGGCCATCGATGGCTGAGACGACCACCACCGCCCCGGTCGCCGCCGAGGCGCTCTCCCTCGTCCCGAAGGCCGAGGGACGGCAGTCCATGAAGGAGTTCAAGTCGGACCAGGAGGTGCGCTGGTGCCCCGGCTGCGGGGACTACGCGGTCCTCGCCGCCGTCCAGGGCTTCCTGCCCAGCCTCGGCCTGGCCCGGGAGAACATCGTCTTCGTCTCCGGCATCGGCTGCTCCTCCCGCTTCCCGTACTACATGAACACCTACGGGATGCACTCCATCCACGGCCGGGCCCCGGCCATCGCCACCGGGCTCGCCACCTCGCGCCGGGACCTGTCGGTGTGGGTGGTCACCGGGGACGGCGACGCGCTCTCCATCGGCGGCAACCACCTCATCCACGCCCTGCGCCGCAATGTGAACCTCAAGATCCTGCTGTTCAACAACCGGATCTACGGCCTGACCAAGGGCCAGTACTCCCCCACCTCGGAGACCGGGAAGATCACCAAGTCGACGCCGATGGGCTCCCTGGACGCGCCCTTCAACCCGGTGTCGCTGGCGCTGGGCGCGGAGGCGTCTTTCGTCGCGCGCACCGTCGACTCCGACCGCAAGCACCTCACCGAGGTGCTGCGCCAGGCCGCCGAGCACCCCGGCACGGCCCTGGTGGAGATCTACCAGAACTGCAACATCTTCAACGACGGCGCCTTCGAGGTGCTCAAGGACCGGGAGCAGGCCGAGGAGGCGGTGATCCGGCTGGAGCACGGGCAGCCGATCCGCTTCGGCGCCGACGGTGCCAAGGGCGTCGTCCGCGACCGCGACACCGGCGACCTGCGGGTGGTCGCGGTGACCCCTCAGAACGAGGCGGAGGTCCTGGTCCACGACGCGGGCGCCGCCACGCCCACCACGGCGTTCGCCCTCTCCCGGCTCGCCGACCCGGACACCCTGCACCACACGCCGATCGGGGTGTTCCGCTCCGTCGAACGGCCGGTCTACGACACGCTCATGGCCGACCAGGTCGACGCGGCCGTGGAGCGGCACGGCAAGGGCGACCTGTCGGCGCTGCTCTCCGGCAACGACACCTGGACGGTCGTCGGCTGAGCGCGGCGGCGGTTCACGAGGCCCGGGGCGTCGCGTCCCGGGCCTCGTCGTAGGCCCGGCGGGCCCGGTCCACGTCGGCCATCCGCCGCTCGGTCCACCGGGCGAGCGCCCGCACCTGGTGGGCGGCCTCGCGGCCGAGGGGGGTGAGGGAGTAGTCGACGCGGGGCGGGATGACCGGGTGGGCCTCGCGGTGGACCAGTCCGTCGCGCTCCAGGGTCTGGAGGGTCTGGGTGAGCATCTTCTCGCTCACCTCGCGGCCGGTCCGGCCGACCGCCCGGCGCAGCTCGCCGAAGCGCAGCCCCCGCTCCAGCAGCTCGATCAGCACCAGCACGCCCCAGCGGCTGGTGACGTGCTCCAGGACGAGCCGGTACGGGCAGAGCGCCTCGCCGGCGCGCGGGTCACTTACGGCCATGTGGGTACCTTACTCAAAAGTGGGTACTTACTTTTGGAAAGCGCCCCTCCTAGGGTCGGAGACACCGCATCCTCCCTAGGAGTCCCCTCACCATGAGCACCCCGAGCAGCCCTACGAACCTCTCGAACCCCACGAGCCCCACGAGCCCCACGAGCCCCACGAGCCCCACGAGCATCGTCGTCACCGGAGCCACCGGACACCTCGGCCGCCACGTCGTGGACCAGTTGCTGGAGAAGGTGCCCGCCGACCGGGTCACCGCCGTCGTCCGCGACGCCGGCAAGGGCGCGGACCTCGCCGCCCGGGGGGTGCGCCTCGCGGTCGCCGACTACGACGCCCCGGAGACCTTCGAGGGCCTGTTCGCGCCCGGCGACCGGGTGCTGCTCATCTCCGGCAACGAGGTCGGCGGGGACCGCCCCCGGCAGCACGCCACGGTGATCGACGCCGCCCGCGCCGCCGGGGTCGCCCTGCTCGCCTACACCAGCGCGCCCGCCTCCCTCACCGCCGCGCTCGCCGACGACCACCGCGCCACCGAGGAGGCGCTGACCGCCTCCGGCGTCCCGTACGTCCTGCTGCGCAACGGCTGGTACCACGAGAACTACACCGAGCGCCTCGCCCCGGTCCTGGAGCACGGCGCGGTGGTGCACGCGGCCGGCGAGGGCCGGATCTCCTCCGCCTCCCGCGCCGACTACGCGGCGGCGGCCGTCGCCGTGCTGACCGGCGAGGGCCACGAGAACCGCGCCTACGAACTGGGCGGCGACACCGCCTGGGACTTCGCCGAGTACGCCGCCGAGCTGAGCCGGCAGACCGGCCGCGAGATCGTCGCCACCCCGGTCTCCGTCGAGGCGTACACCGGCATCCTGGCCGGGGCCGGGCTGCCCGCGCCGCTGGCCGCCGTCCTCGCGGGCGTGGACGCCTCCATCGAGAAGGGCGAACTGGTCGTCACCACCGGCGACCTCTCCCGGCTGGCCGGCCGCCCCACCACCCCGCTCGCGGAGGCGGTCCGGGAGGCCCTCGCCGACTGAGCGCCCCCGCGTGCGTCCGGCGCACCCCCGTACGCTCCCACAGCCCCCTGTCATGACCGTAGGGCACCACGGGTATGACAGGGGGCCGGGGGCGGCGCTACCTTCGTTCGTGGCATGCGTCCGTACCCGTGTGTCGGTGGCGAGAGGGAGGTGCCCGTGGCCGGGTCGTCCAGGAGTGAACAGCGAATAGGTCTGCTGAACGGCGTCGCGGCATACGGGATGTGGGGGCTCGTCCCCCTCTTCTGGCCCGTGCTCAAGCCCGCGGGCGCCGCGGAGGTCCTGGCCCACCGGATGGTGTGGTCCCTCGGCTTCGTCGCCGTCGCCCTGCTCGTCGTCCGGCGCTGGGCCTGGGCCGGCGAACTGCTGCGGCAGCCGCGCAAGCTGGGCCTGTCCGCCGTCGCCGCCGCGGTCATCACCGTGAACTGGGGCGTCTACATCTGGTCGGTGAACAACGGCCACGTCGTCGAGGCGTCGCTCGGCTACTTCATCAACCCGCTGGTGACGATAGCCCTCGGCGTGCTGCTCCTGAAGGAACGGCTGCGGCCCCTGCAATGGGCGGCGGTCGGGACCGGGTGCGCGGCCGTGATCGTGCTCACCATCGGCTTCGGCCGGCCGCCCTGGATCTCGCTCTGCCTCGCCTTCTCCTTCGGCACGTACGGGCTGGTGAAGAAGAAGGTCAACCTCGGCGGGGTCGAGTCGCTCGCCGCCGAGACCGCCATCCAGTTCCTGCCCGCCCTCGGCTACCTGCTCTGGCTCGGCGCGTCCGGCGGGTCGACCTTCACCACCGAGGGCACGGGCCACGCCCTGCTGCTCGCCTCGACCGGCATCGTCACCGCCCTGCCGCTGGCCTGCTTCGGCGCGGCGGCGATCCGGGTGCCGCTGTCCACGCTGGGCCTGCTCCAGTACCTGGCGCCGGTCTTCCAGTTCACGCTCGGCGTCTTCTACTTCCGCGAGGCGATGCCGACCGAGCGCTGGGCCGGGTTCGCGCTGGTCTGGGTGGCGCTGACCGTGCTCACCTGGGAGGCCCTGCACACCGCCCGCCGCTCGGCACGGACCCTGGCGGAACGGCTGGAGGGACCCGGCGGGGCGGTCCTGCCCGGAGGCCCGGGTGGCGCGGCCCGCGAGGCGGGGATCGTGGCGTCGGGGACGACGGGGGCGGCCGAGCCCGCCACGGAGGCGGGGGCCGCTTCGGGGGTGACGGCCGCTTCGGGTGCCGCGCCCGCCCCGGGCGGCTGCCCCGGACCCGACCCGCTCGACGCCCCGGCTGTGAAGCCGTAGCACCGTCGTGCCGCAGTGCCCTCGTCGACGCCCCGGACCGGACCCGTACGCCCAGGCCAGCTATTCGCGTTGTCGGGTACGGATCTTGAGTTGCGGCCGTACCCGCTGGAGCCCCCGGACGCGGGAAGCCCCCGACTACGACCACCCAGCACGGGCAGCCAGAAGCCCCACCCACGCGCCTCGGGGAAAAAGCGCGGCGGAACGGGGCTCGTTCTGGAGGTGCCTTCAAGGGCATCAGTCCTGGTCCGCATCCAGACACTCAGGACATGTGACGGCTCGCTGCCACTCGGCCACCTCGCCGGCGGCGCCGCATGCCGGCTTTGCCTCGCTGAGCCGGTGAACGGTCAGCACGTCGTCCCCGACCGTGCCCGTCAGTTCGCCAGTGGGCGCCAGGAGGTCACCGTCATCGGTCGTGGTCACTGGGGACACTCCAAGTGCCGGTACCGAACGGCCAGGCCGCGTGAGGCTTGCCGGAGTTCCACCCGGCGGCAGGGTTCAAGCGACTTGATCCGCTGTGCGCAGACGGGGCACGTCTCCCCCGAGGGCGCATAGGTCGTGTACTCACCCTGTCTCGCGTCGGTGTCAGCCTCGGCGCGCTGGGGACTTCCAAGAAGCCTGGTTGTAGCTTTGGGCATTGTCGTCAACCTCCTACCGGTTGCCGGCCACGCCCCCGGACGTCCACCGCGTCGCGGGGGTCTGACCGTTCGGCACGTGGGTCGCGCCGCCTGAAGATCTTCAGCCGGACAGGACCCGTCCGGGAACCGCGAACGGGGAACCCCGCAAGCCCATTTGGGGAACCCCTCTGCAGCACCGGGACTACCCTGGGACGGGATCACTTCCGTCCCTCCAAGGTGGTGGCGCTCATGGACGATTGCGACACACGGCGCATCGGATACTCGCTGACGATCCCTGACACGCTGCTACAGAGCGATGCCATGCGCAGAGCCTGCGCGACCCATGACTTTCAGGAGATCTTCCGTCTCGTCAACAGACGCACGGGCTCCAGTTACGCAGTGATGGCTGCCGCAGTCGGCAAGATGACCAGTTCACGCGTGAGTGATGTGATCCGTGGTGTACGGAGAATTCGCGGGCAGCAAGTGATCGAGCGCGTAGCTGACGGCTTCGGCATCCCCGGCGAAATGCTTGGGTTACCCCGACGGCCGTGGGAGGGTTCCCCGGAAAAAGTTCACCTGCCTCACTCGACGACTTACTCTGATCCAAGTCGAGAGGCAGCGGGCACAGCGCGTCTTCTCCCACAGAGCGACGAAGGAACTCTTACTGCCACTCATTCCGGTGTACTTCTGATCTCGGTATGGATCGGGGGGAGAAAACAGATCGTGCCCATCAGCCGGCGAACCCTGATGACTGGCGCGATCGGCGCCGCCCTACAAGCAGCGGACCCGGTGCTGTTTCCGGCACCCGTCAGCGAACCCAACCCAGTCTGCGCACCGTATCCGAAGCTCGACGCAACCCGCATCGAAGCAGCGATAGAGCATCTCCGAGACATGTGGCATTCCCTTGTCCGGGCCGATAATCTCTTCGGCCCACGGCACGCTCTCACGTCAGTGCGCCAACAACTATCCATCCTCGAATCGCTTCTGGAATACACCAGAGGAACGCAGCGCTCCGAGCTCCTCAGACTTGCCGCACAATACGCCGAGTCCGCTGCGTGGCTGTATGAAGACTCGGCAGACATGCCGAACGCCACCAGGTGGACCAGTCAGGCCATGGAATGGGCAACCGAGTCCGGCGATCAACCCATGCTGACATGGACACTCTTCCGAAAGAGCCAGCAGGCCACCACGAAGAAGAATGCGGCACAGGCCATCAGCCTCGCTCAGGCTGCTCAGCGAAACAGCACCGCCCTTACACGACCCATGCGAGCGGCTGCCATACAGCAGGAAGCGCAGGGGTATGCATTGGATGCGGACGAGGTTTCCTGCCATACCCGTCTGGACGATGCCCACGACTTTGCCGCCTCGCCGGACACAAAGGGAGATGCCCGCGCTGGGCACGGAGATTTCTGTACAGCAAGTTACATCGAGATTCAGCGCGCCAATTGCTGGCTCACTCTCGGTCGCCCTGACCGGGCCGTCCCGCTTTTTGAAGCAGCGCTCGACGAGCTTCCCGACGCCTACCAGCGCGACAGAGGTCTCGCACAGGCACGCCTGGCACTTGCGTACGTGGGAACACGAGAGTATGACTCGGCGGCAGCGAAAGCCGCCTCCGCACTGAGCATCGCACGCAGTTCCGGATCATTGCGCACGATGCACGAGACGGTGTCCGCGATTAACGCACTCGGGGAAGTTCATACATCACAGGCAGTGTCTCAACTATTTGACACCATTGAGGAAGAGGGGAATTTCTGAGGTGGCGAACGCGGACGAGGCGGCGGCCATGCGTCGCGCAATCGCGATCTCGGCACAGGGACTGGGATCAACCAGTCCGAACCCGCCTGTCGGCTGTGTCATTCTCGACAGCGAGGGCCGGACCGCCGGTGAGGGCTATCACGTACGCAAAGGTGAATCACATGCCGAGGTCAATGCGCTTAGCGCCGCCGGGAAACGGGCAGAGGGCGGAACGGCCGTCGTCACACTGGAACCATGCAATCACCATGGCCGTACACCACCATGCCGCGAGGCTTTGATCCATGCGAACGTAGCGAGAGTGCTTATTGCCGTAATGGACCCGACTTCTCGCGGTGAAGGCGGGGCAGCTCTTCTGCGGAGGGCCGGAGTAGAAGTCGAACAGGATTTTCTGGCAGATGAGGCACTTCTGGTTCTGAGCACTTGGCGAGCCTCCCTTGAAAATGGCCGCCCCTTTATTACGTGGATCTACGAAGCGGGCGAGGACGGGAAACCCGGCCTTAGTTCCGCACAAGGTGTCGCTCTTGGAGAAGTGGATTCACTCCGGGGATCTTACGATCTCGTGATCAGTCAGGAAGGCGGTATCGAAGAAGGAGTGCCAGGAGGGCACGGCAACGAAGTATTCCATCTTCCGCATGGACCACTGAGCACTGATTTCGATAAAATGTTGGAACTGCTCAGCAATACAGGGGCACGGTCTATTTTGCTATCCGGTGCAGCCGATCAGTTTTCTCGCATCGCTTCAGCAGGAATGGTTGACCAGGTGATCTCCTATCTGCCGCGAACATCGCCCTCTTGGGCGCCCAGGGAAGACATCGGCAGGGTTACCGCATTTCCCGATGGATACCGACTGACCGACGTTACCCGAATGGCATCACGTGTCCGCCTGACGGGACGTAGAACTTAGCAGTCTAGGGGTTAGGGATTTTCGCATGCCGCCATTTGGTGAATCTTCCCCGCGCAAACGGCGGTAGCTGCGGCGCAAGTTTTTTTACCTCCCTTCCGTTCTTTTACGGAGTGAGGGCCTTCCATCCACACTCTGAGCTGGCCAGATGGAGGCATAGGACGGCGTAGACGAGGCTGGTGATACGGGTGGTTGAGCACAGCAGTTTGCCGAGGAGCCGCCAGGACTTGATGGCGACGGCCTGCTCGACCTGGGCCCAGATCTTCGCGTGGGAGCGGTTGACGGCCTGCTGACTTGTGGAAAGCGTCTCCCAAGGACCTCGGTAGGGGACACGGACGGTACCTCCGGCACCTCGGTACCCATTGTCCGCCCAGCATCTGATGTCGGCCTCGGCGAGAGTGCTGATGATGCCGTGCTCGCGGGCGGCCCGGAGGTCGTGGATGGCACCGGGTGGGGCCAGCGAGGCCCACAGAAGACGACCGCGGGGGTCAGTCAGGATCTGCACGTTCATCCCGTGTCTCTTGTGCTTTCCCGAGTAAAAGGGCTGGTCGGCCGCGATCCGGTCGATCGGCAGGAGTGTGCCGTCCAGCAGCACGAACGCCTTCGTCGATGCGCTCCGTGCCACCTCTACGCATCTGTGCCGACATGGCGGATGGCACGGTAACTACTTAGCGTGACGTACCCGTTCACACATCTGACTCGTACAACTGAGTGGAAGCGAACGCCACTGGCGCACCCGCCTCCAAGACATCCGTTGACCCCAACCCAAGCAGGGGGAAGCAGTGCAGCCCGAACCCATCCGACCCGCGGTGGACATCCGCATTCGCGGACTCCGAGTGACCATGCAGCGCGTGCCCGTGAGGCTGTTGACGCTGCTGACGGCTACGGCATGCTCGGGGTTCACAGTGTGGATCACGGAGCTTATTCAACGTAGTCGCTGATCAGGTGAGGGGATCGGTGCCCGCAACGCACAAGGCCACCACGCCGTTGAGGGAGGCGTTCTACGTCTCCCTCAACGGCGCGGGAGCCTCGTCGCTTGCCTATCCCTCGGCACTCGGCCTGCCTCATGTTCTGACCGAGCGGGTCACCATGCTCATCGTCACCCGGGAGGGTGACCGCCGCTGCTACTTCCCACCGCACCATCGTGCCCTGGTCGGCCGGGTGTACTTGCGCCGACACGACCCCCTGGCTCGGGTCGCGGCCGGCTTCGGGTGTTATGCACGCGTTCGAACTCGCCTGGCACGTCCTCACCAAGAAGGCTCGCCCGTTGGTGAAAGCGCGCATCAGGAAGATGCGTACGGGCATGGTCCTCGGAGTGATGGCTGACCCGGACGGGAACGAGTTCTGCGTTCGCTGCGGGCCGACCCGGCGCGGCGCGGCCTGAGGGTGTTTCGTCGGTCTCCGATATGCGGGGTGCGATGGCCGGTTGGTGGCCTTGACGGGGTGTCAGCTCTGGTCACACCATCCTCGCGTCCCCTCCCATGCGAGTCCCGTCCGGGACTTCCCAGGAATCCGGAGCCCCCACATGAAGCTGTCGCTCTCCGGGCGTGCGCTGACGGCTGGTGCCGTCGCCGCCGTCACCCTGTTGGCCGGCACCACCGCGGCGGGCGCGGCCACCGCCCCCGAGCCCGCCGCACCGGCCGCCGCCGCGCCCGACATATCCGTGGCCAACGTCAAGGCGCACCTGACCCGGTTCCAGTCCATCGCCGCGGCCAACGGCGGCAACCGCGCCCACGGCCGCACCGGCTTCCGGGCCTCCCTCGACTACGTGAAGGCCCAGCTCGACGCGGCCGGCTTCACCACCACCGTCCAGCAGTTCACGTCCTCCGGGCGCACCGGCTACAACCTCGTCGCGGACTGGCCCGGCGGCGACACGAACAAGGTTGTCATGCTCGGGTCACACCTGGACAGCGTCGCCGCCGGACCCGGCATCAACGACAACGGCTCCGGTTCGGCCGCCATCCTGGAGACCGCCCTCACCGTGGCCCGCGCCGGTCACCACCCCGCCAAGCACCTGCGCTTCGCCTGGTGGGACGCCGAGGAACTGGGCATGGTCGGCTCCCGCCACTACGTCTCCACCCTCTCCGCCACCGAACGCGCGAAGATCGGCGGCTACCTGAACTTCGACATGATCGGCTCGCCCAACCCCGGGTACTTCGTCTACGACGACGACCCCGTGATCGAGAAGACCTTCAAGGACTACTACGCCGGCCTCGGCATCCCCACCGAGATCGAGACCGAGGGTGACGGCCGCTCCGACCACGCCCCCTTCAAGAACGCGGGCGTCCCCGTCGGCGGCCTCTTCAGCGGCGCCGACTACCGCAAGACCGCCGCGCAGGCCGCCAAGTGGGGCGGTACGGCGGGCCGGGCCTTCGACCCCTGCTACCACTCCTCCTGCGACACCGTCGCCAACATCGACGACACGGCCCTGGACCGCAACAGCGACGCCATCGCCTACGCGGTCTGGAAGCTCACCGCGTAGCGACGACCGGGTCAGCCCCGCCGGTCGCGCAGGCGGGCGGTGAGGCGGGTCTGGCGGGCGTGGGCCGACTCGCGTTCCTCGGTGTCCTCGGCGGCCGGACCGCCCTCGGCCGCCAGCTCGTCCCACAGGCCGAGCACCGCGCGCCCCAGCTCCAGCCCCCGCTCCGGGTCGCGTACGCCCCGCCAGGCGGTGGCCGCGCTGCGGACGTTGTCGTACGCGGCCTCCGCGTCGCCCGCCCGGCGGTGCACTCCGGCCAGGTCCAGCGAGAGGCGGAACGCCCGCTCCGGATCGCCGGAGAGGTAGGCGATGTACGCGGTCAGCTCCCGCAGCCGCAGCACCTCGGGGTGGTCCGGGCCGAGGCTCGCGGAGGCCGTCTCGACGGTCCGTTCCGCGAGCCGCGCCGCCTCCTCGGTCCGCCCTTCCCGGACCGCCTCGCTCACCCGCGCCGTCGGCTCGGCGAGGACGCCGGGCGCGGTGCCCGGCGGCTCGGGCGGACCGTCCCCGAGCACCGCCTCGGCCACGGCGTCGAAACCCCGGGCGGGGGTGGGCCGGGCGTGGTCGTCCCCCGGCGGAGGGAGGTGCCGCGGGGCGGGGGTGGGTGGCGGGGGCGGGGGCGTCGCCGGTTCCGGGGTGGGACGAGGTGCGTGGAATCCGTGGGTCCCGGGGTCCGGGGTGTGACCCGGTACGGGGCGCGGGGCGCCGGGGGCCGGGGAGTACGGGGACAGGGGGGCGACGGCGGGGCCCGGGACCGCCTCCATCCTCGGGGGCGGACCGAAACGGCCCGTCGGCGGCACGACCGTGCCCGGCGGCGGGACGGCGAGGGAGCGGGGCAGCGCGGCGGGCGGGGTGCCGGAGTGCGGGGCGGGTGGCGGGAGGGCAGGGGTGCCGGGTGGCGGGAGGGCGGGGGTGCCGGGCGGCCGGAGGGCAGGGGTGCCGGGGGGCTCTGCCGTACGTGGCGCCGCGGCCTCCCGTACGGGCTCCACCAGGCGGAGCACCTGCGTGGCCCGGTCCCACGCGGTGGCGTCCGTGTCCGTGTCCGTATCCGTGTCCGGACCTGTGTCCGTGTCCCGCGTGTTCGGGGCCGGTGCCGCCGTGTCCGCCGTGTCCGGGGTGTCCGGGGTGTCCGGGGCCAGGGGGGTCGGGTCCGCGACGAGGTGGCTGGAGCCGTCCGGGTCGACCCGGAGCGGTACGACACAGCCGACCCGTTCGTCGCGCACGGCGGCGAGGACGGGCCGGTCGGCGGCGAGCGCGAGCCGGTGCAGGCGCTCCAGCACGGCGTGCTGTATCTCCTGGCCGGGGGCCGCGACGACCAGGGCGCCGTCGACCGACGCGCCCCGGACACCGGCCGCGCCCGCCGGTACGCGTACGTCGATCGGCAGGACCCCGGTGGCGTGCGCGCGCACGGCGTCCCGCGGGCCGCGCCGCTCGTCGCGGTCGGATCGAGTCATGGTTCCCCCCTGCTTCCCCGGCGGTCCCGGCCGCGTCCCCGGCGCGGCCCGGTCGTGCCGGTCGTCCTCCTGCCCCCGAGTCTCCCCGGTCGCTCCCGGTCCCCGGGTCACCGGCCTGTCACAGGCTCGTTCCAGCGGGCCCCGCGCCCGCCGGGGCGGCACGGGGAGGGCGTCCTACGCCGTGATGTCCTTCGCCGCGAACCGCGCCCAGGCCGCCGAGCCGAACACCGCCGCGTACAGGGCCTGGAGGCCGAGGTTCCGCACCAGCGCGTCCCAGTAGACCGGCTCGCGCATCAGGTCCGCGAAGGACATCCAGTGGTGCGTGAAGAGGTAGGGGTGGATCGCGTGGAGCTGCGGGATCTGGTCGAGGATCTGCACGGTGATCAGCAGGCCGACGGTGGCCGCCATCGCCGCGATGCCGCTGCCGGTGAGCGTGGAGACGAACAGGCCGAGCGCCGCGATGCCGGTCAGCGAGGCGGCGACGACGAGCGCGATCAGCAGCGCCCGCAGCAGTCCCTCGCCGTAGCCGATGCGGGTGCCGGAGATGGTGACGAGATCGCCGAGCGGGAACAGGAGCGCCCCCACCGCGAGCGCCGAGACGGCGACCACGAGGGTGGCCGCCAGACAGAAGACGGTCACGGTCGCGTACTTGGTGAGCAGCAGCCGGGTGCGGCCGGCCGGGGCGACCAGGAGGTAGCGGAGTGTTCCGGCGGCCGACTCGCCGGCGAGGGCGTCGCCCGCGACGACGCCGACGGCCATCGGCAGGAAGAACGGCAGGGTCACCGCCAGCGCCGTGAAGACGAGGAACAGCCCGTTGTTGCTGACCTGCGCGAGGAACGCCGGTCCGCCGGGTCCCCCGCCGGGGCCGCGTGAAGGACCGCCGCCCGTCTCGATCCGCACGGCGATGCCGACCAGGACCGGCACGGCGGCCAGCACGCCCAGCAGTACGAGGGTGCGGCCCCGCCGGAAGGTGATCAGCAGCTCGCTGCGGAACAGCCCGAGGGAGGGCGGCAACCGCCGCCCCGCCGGTGCGCCGGCCCCGGCCGTGACCGGGGCGGGGTCCCGCTGCGCGCCGGGCCGCTCGGCGGCGTCCGGTGTGTCAGCCCGCGACATCGAAGCCCTCCCCGGTCAGCGCCACGAACGCGTCCTCCAGCGAGGCCCGTTCCACCGCGAAGCCGCGGACCCGGACGCCGTCCGTGACGAGCGCGGCGTTCAGCTCGGCGAGGTCGCCGTCGGGCGGCTGGGCGGTGACGCGGTCCCCGTCGACCGCCACGTCCCCGGCGCCGCGCTCCTTGAGCACCCGGGCGGCGTCCCCCGGGTCCGGCGTGGTCACCACCAGCCGCCCGCGCATCCCGGCCGCCAGGTCGGCCACCGCACCCTGTGCGAGGAGCCGGCCACGGGCCATGACGGCGGCGTGGGTGCACACGTGCTCGATCTCGTCGAGCAGGTGTGAGGAGAGGAAGACGGTGGTGCCGTCGGCGGCCAGCTCGCGCACGAGGGAACGGATCTCGCGCATGCCCTGCGGGTCGAGCCCGTTGGTGGGCTCGTCCAGCACGAGCAGGCTGCGCGGGCGCAGCAGGGCCGCGGCGAGGCCGAGCCGCTGCTTCATGCCGAGCGAGTACGCCCCCGCCCGCTTGCCGGCCGCGGCGGCGAGGCCGACCCGGTCCAGCGCCGCCGCGACCCGGTGGCGCCGGGTGCGGGGGTCGGCGGTCGGGTCGGCGGCGTCGTACCGCAGCAGGTTGTCCCGGCCGGACAGGAAACCGTAGGCGGCCGGGCCCTCGATGAGGGCGCCGACCCGCGGCAGGACGGTGCGGGCGGCGCGCGGCATGGAGCGGCCCAGGACGTGGGCGGTGCCCGAGGTCGGTGCGATCAGCCCCATCAGCATGCGGATGGTGGTGGTCTTGCCGGAGCCGTTCGGGCCGAGGAAGCCGAAGACGCTGCCCGCCGGGACGGTCAGGTCCAGGCTGTCGACGGCCGGTTGCCCGCCGCGGTAGCGCTTGGTGAGGGCGCGGGTGGCGATGACGGCACCGTCCGGCGGGGCGGGGGCGGGGGCCGACGGCGCGGGGGCGGGGGCCTCGGCCGGGCCGGGGGTGGGGTCGTACGCCGGGCCGTGGGCCGGCTCGGGCGGACTCTCCGCTTCGGTGCCGGACGGTTCGCCCATCGGCTCTCTCCTCGTCGCGCGCGCTGCCCTCGTACGGCCGGGACGTGCGTCCCGCTGCCCTGTCGTCGTGCCTGTCCTGCCCGCCCCCGTGGTGCCGCCGTCCGGCCGGTCCCCGTGTCGGCGGCCGGTCTCGCTGTCCGGCCGCCGTCGCCGGTCTCTTCGCCGGCTTGTCTGTCCGCCGGCTTGTCTGTCCGCCGGCTTGTCTGTCCGCCGGCTTGTGGCCGGTCCGTCGCCGGTCCGTCCTAGCGGGCCGACTCGGCCGCCTTGACCAGCGCGTCCTTGGTGACCGCGCCGACGTAGACGGTGCCGTCGTCGGTGACCAGGGCGTTGATCAGGCGGGTCGAGAAGACCGTGCCCTTGCCGAAACCGCCCTTGACCTGGTCACCGAAGGAGCCCAGGAAGCCGTCGAGGTCGCCGCCGCCGGTGGCCGTGGGAAGTCCCTCGCCGCCGGTGCCGAAGGTGGCGACCGCGTTCCAGCCCTCGCCGAGCACCCTCATGCCGTCGAGTTCACCGGCCGGGCCGGACTCGGTCCCGTGGCCGGGACGCGTGGCCTCGGCCGGCTTGCCGTCCTTGCCCTTCTCGGCGGATTCGGCGGCCGGGTCGGCCTCGGTGACCTTGGCGCCCTTGGGCGGGGTGAAGTCGAACGTGGACGCGTCCGGCTTGGCGAAGCTGACCTGGGTGAAGCCCACGTCCACGACGGCCGCGCCGCCGCTCGCCGGGGTCAGCGTGAACTTCAGCGGCACACCGGTCTTCGCGTCCACGGCCACGCTGATCGCGCCGACCGTCGAACCGGACTGGCGGGGCTTGACCACCAGCCGGTAGGCGTCCCGGCCGGCCACCCGGGCGGTGCCGTCCACGGTCACGGAGGTGGTGTCGTCGACCGCCTTCAGGGCCTCTTCGGCGAAGTCCTTCGGCGTGGCCGGCACGTCCTTCTCCGGGCGCTCGGCGCCGTCGGCGACGGTCGCGTGGTAGACCTCGTTCGACCGGCTGTCGTAGCCCCACACGTCCTGGCCGTCGTGGATGAAGCTGTACTCGGCGGCGTCCTCCAGCAGCGACACCTTCTGCCGCTCCGGTCCGTCGGCCGCGATCCGCAGGGTGTGCGTGCCGGTGGCCAGCTCGGTGAGCTTGGCCGACGGGTCGGCCGCGGAGCCGCCGCCCGCCCCGCCCACGGCACCGGAGAGCAGGCCGCTCTCCAGCCCGCCGAGGTCCGGCAGCCCGAGGTCGGTAGTGATCTTGACCGTGCCGGAGAGCTGCTCCACGTCCGACTCGGCGATCTTCTGGACGAGTTGCTCGGCCGTCAGCTTCGGCAGGTCCGGGTCGCCGGAGTCGGCGAGCGCCGGGACGAGGCCGATGGCCGCCGCCGCCACGCCCATCACGGTGACCGGGACGCCGTACCGCGCGAACCTGCGCCGCGGCTCCCGCACGTCCCCGGCCGCCGCGGCGGTCGTCGTGCTGTCCTCGGAATCGAACGGTGCCATGTGTGCCCTACCTCCGTCGTCGGCGGCGGCTGACTCGACGCGCACGTGTCCACCCGTCAGCCACCATTCTCCCCCCGAAGCGGCGAGGAGCGGTGTTTTCCGTTGTCTCCATACGACCAAATCAGCCGGGTGGAAGCGTCAGACCCCGGGCCCAACTCCGCCTACTCCTGCGGGATGACACGCCGGGTCCATGTCCTGCGCACCCCGTAGGGGACGCGTACCTCCGTCGGGGTGCAGGGGTGTGGGTGCGTGTCGGCGCGGGGGCGTACGACACGCGGGGGCGGCGTGTCGGGGACCGTGGGGTGTGCGACACGCGGGGGTGGGTGTGTCGCGGGCTGTGGGGCGTACGACGCGACGGGGTGGGTGTGGCGCGGACCCTGGTGCGCGCGACATGCGGACCGGGCGCGGCGCAGACCCTGGTGCATACGACACGCCGGGGTGGGCGTGTCGGGACGGTCGGCCGGGGCGGCGTGTCTTCCCTCGTGCGCGCGACACGCGAACCGGGCGTGGCGAGGTCCGTCGGGCGTCCGACACGCGGGGCCGGGCGTGGCGGTGTCGGTCAGCCGGCGCGGTGGACCACCGCGTCGCACAGCTCCACCAGCGCGGCCTTCGCCTCGCACTCCCGGAGCGGGGCGAGCGCGGCGCGGGCGTCCTTGGCGTAGCGGACGGTGTCCCGCCGGGCCTGTTCGAGGGCGGGGTGGGCGCGGAGCAGGCGCAGTGCCTCGGCGAGGCGGGCGTCGTCGGCCAGGTCGGAGTCGAGCAGGTCGCACAGGGCGCGGTCCTCGGCGAGTCCCAGCCGTTCCGCGCGCTCGCGCAGCCGCAGCACCGGAAGGGTGGGGATGCCCTCGCGCAGGTCGGTGCCGGGCGTCTTGCCGGACTCGTGGGAGTCGGAGGCGATGTCCAGGACGTCGTCCGCGAGCTGGAAGGCGACGCCGAGCCGTTCCCCGTACTGGGTGAGCACGTCGACGACCCGTTCGTCGGCGCCGGACATCATCGCGCCGAACCGGCAGGAGACGGCGACCAGCGATCCGGTCTTGCCGCCGAGCACGTCGAGGTAGTGGTCGACGGGGTCCCGTCCGTCCTGCGGCCCGGCGGTCTCCAGGATCTGGCCGGTGACCAGCCGTTCGAAGGCGAGGGCCTGCACGCGGACCGCCTCGGGGCCGAGGTCGGCGAGGATCTGCGAGGCGCGGGCGAACAGGAAGTCGCCGGTGAGGACGGCGACCGAGTTGCCCCAGCGGGTGTTGGCGCTGGGCACCCCGCGCCGCACGGCGGCCTCGTCCATCACGTCGTCGTGGTAGAGCGTGGCGAGGTGGGTCAGCTCGACGACCACGGCCGAGGGCACGATGCCGGGGGCGTAGGGGTCGCCGAACTGGGCGGCGAGCATCACCAGCAGCGGACGGAACCGCTTGCCGCCGGCCCGCACCAGGTGCTGGGCGGCCTCGGTGATGAACGGCACCTCACTCTTGGTTGCCTCAAGCAACCCTTCCTCGACAGCCGTCATCCCGGCCTGGACATCGGCTTCGAGAGCCTGGTCCCGCACGCTCAGCCCGAATGGCCCGACGACGGTCACGAGGGGTCTCCTGTCTGCTGGTGTCTACTGGCGATTACCTGGTCTGTCGATAGGTCGCTGCCACCACTCAAGTCAGCGTATCCGGTCATGTTTCGATCACCGCTCGCGCCCACCGTTACAGGCCGGTCGATATCCGATCACGAACGGTATGTTTTTGATCAGGTGATATGAGCAGATATTGAGCGATTTGGCGGGGAGGGCGGGAGGCGGGTGCGGCGGGCCACGGCACGCCCGGAAGCCGTCACCGAAGATCCCACCACTCCTCCCCACGGGGCGCACCCCGAGAACCTCACCCATGGGGCACGCGCCCCTCCCCCGGCTCCGGGCGCACGCCCGCACGTGCGGCACGGACTCCCACCCGGCGCGGCGGAACACCACCCGAAGCCCCAACCGGCCCCGCCGACACCGGAGGCCACCCCCGAGGCCCCCGACACCCCGGAGGCCCGCAACCGGACCGCTCCACTCCGCAGAGCCGCCCAGCCGGACCCACCACCCCAGGCACCCCGCAGACGCCCCACAGACCCCGTAGCCCCCACAGACCCCACAGACCCCACAAGCCCCACAGGTACCCGGATGCGCCCGCCGGCCACACCCCACCTCCCCGCCGAACCTCCCCGCCCGACCCCCGGCGCCCCGACACCCCCGACGCGCCCTGCCCCACCGGCGCCCCGGCGGGGGCCGATTGACGCCCCCTTGGCCTGAATGCCCCTTTTGCCGCACTTATTGAGGGCAGTGATTTGACTCACCCCGCTCAACCCCGCCCCGCGGACGCCGGAAGGGCGCGGGCCCGTTGTGCCGCATACGAGTTGGCCGTGTGCACTCGTAAAGGATCAAGCACCCCAAATACCCCGTATCAAGGTCAACAAGCATGTCGGGTGATTCCTGCACTTGTTTCGGACATGTGCTCTCGCATAGCTTCCCGGCCTGTCGGGCGGACGCCGAATCCTGCCACCGCCCCGACGCTCACCCATTCACTCGACACTCGCCGGCAGGAGCGGGGGACCCAGGTAAGTCGCCGCGCCGGACACCTCCGGAGCGGCTCGGGGTGAAGCCGTGCCCATGAGGGCGTGGCCGGGCACCTCCCCGCCCGAACCCGACAGCTCACCTCGTAGGCGTAGGAGAGGGACTCACCATGCCTGCCAACGGTCTGAACCGTCACGCCAGAACCGCCCGCATCGCCCGCAAGCTCGCCGTCGCCGGTACCGGCGTCGCCGTCCTGGCCCTGCCCCTCATCGGCGCCACCACCGCCTCCGCCGCCACCCCCGCGGCCACCCCGGCCGCCGCGACGACCGCCACCACGGCGGCCACGACGGCCACGGTCTACCCGAACAACCTCGACGGCTGGATCCGCGAGTCGCTCGACGTCATGGCCCGGCACGGGATTCCCGGCAGCTACGACGGCATTCACCGCAACATCATGCGCGAGTCGTCCGGCAACCCGCTGGCGATCAACAACTGGGACTCCAACGCCGCCATGGGCATCCCGTCCAAGGGCCTGCTCCAGGTGATCGACCCGACCTTCAATGCCTACCACGTGCCGGGCACCGCCATGGACCCGTACGACCCGGTCGCCAACATCACCGCCGCCTGCAACTACGCGGCCGACCGGTACGGCTCCATCGACAACGTCTTCGGTCCCTACTGATCCGGTTCCCACCGATCCGGTCTCTGCCGACGGAGCCGGCCGGCGTCACTCCCGGCCAAAAAAACGTTCGAGGACGACGGCGACGCCGTCGTCCTCGTTCGTGAGCGTGACCTCGTCGGCGACCGCCCGGAGTTCGGGGTGGGCGTCCGCCATCGCCACGCCGTGGGCCGCCCAGTGGAACATGGGGACGTCGTTCGGCATGTCGCCGAAGGCGATGGTCCGCCGCCGGCTCAGTCCGAGGTGCTCGGCGGCCAGCGCCAGGCCGGTCGCCTTCGTGATGCCGCACGGCTGGAGTTCGACCGTGCCGGGCCCCGACATGGTGACCGTCGCCAGCGAGCCGACCACCGCGCGCGCCGTCGCCGCCAGTTCGTCGTCGGAGAGGCGGGGATGGCGCAGCAGGACCTTGGTGATGGGCCGGTGCCACAGGTCGTCGCGCCGGCCGACCCGCACCGCGGGCAGGGTCGGGTGCGGCATCCGGTAGCCGGGCTCGATCAGGGTCATCCCCTCGACGCCGTCCTGGTCGACGGCCGCGTACACGTCCCCCACCTCGGCCTCTATCTTGCCGAGCGCGGTCTCGGCCAGTTCCCGGTCCAGGGTGACCGACCACAGCAGCCGGTGCGCCCCGGCGTCGTAGACCTGCGCGCCCTGTCCGCACACCGCGAGGCCGGTGCAGCCGAGGACGTCGAGCAGGGACCGGACCCCCGGCGCGGGCCGCCCCGTCACCACCAGGTGCCGCGCGCCCGCCCGTGCCGCCCGCGCGAGCACGGCCAGCGACCGGGGGGAGACGGTGTCGTCGCGGCGCAACAGCGTTCCGTCGAGGTCGGTGGCGACGAGTGCGTATGCGGTGCGGTTCATGATCAGAGAATACGGACACGGCGCCCGTACGACTCAGCCGCGATCACATGCGTACGAGGACGTTCGTAGGTGTCCGAAAGCTGACGCATCATCGGCTAAAGGCAGTTAAAGCCCTGTGCACCGGTTGGCAACAACATGCTCTGCGGCCTACCGGGCGCCGGTCCGCGGGCGGTACCTTCCTTTTGTCCAGGGGGGACTTGATCGGGGGGTCGGGTTGAACGGCGGACGTCTGCGTGTGCTCCCGCCACGGGAGCTGGGCGAGGGGGAAAGGGAACGCTGGCGCGCGCTGCGGTCGGCGTCGACGGGGCCCCGCAGCCCCTTCATGGAACCGGAGTTCACCGAGGCCGTGGGACGCGTGCGGCCCGGCGCCCGGGTCGCGGTGGTCTACGAGGACGGCGAGGCGGCCGGCTTCCTCCCCTATGAACGGGGAGCGCTGGGAGTCGGCCGGGCGATCGGGCTCGGTGTCTCGGACAGCCAGGGGGCGGTGCTCCGTCCCGGCCTGGTCCCCGACACCCGCCGGCTGCTGCGCGCCTGCGGCCTGTCGGGCTACGCCTTCGACAACCTCGCGGCCGACCAGGACCTGTTCGTGCCGTACGCCGCCGAGGAACACACCACCTACGTCATCGACGTGGAGAAGGGGTACGAGGCGTACGAGAACGTGCTGCGCGCCCAGTCCCCCAAGTTCCTCAAGACCACCCTCGCCAAGGAACGGCGGCTCGGCCGCCAGGCCGGAGAGACGCGCTTCGTCTTCGACGAGCGCGATCCGGCCGCGCTGCGCACCCTCATGGAGTGGAAGTCGGCGCAGTACCGCAGGACGGGGCGCCGGGACCGGTTCGCCCAGGAGTGGATCAGCCTCCTGGTGGCCCGGCTCGCCGAGACCCGGGCGCCGGAGTGCACCGGCACGCTGTCCGTGCTCTACGCCGGCCAACGTCCCGTCGCCGCCCACTTCGGGCTGCGTTCCTCGACGGTCCTGGCGTGCTGGTTCCCCGCCTACGACCCGGCCTGGGCGAAGTTCTCGCCGGGGCTGGTGCTGCACCTGCGGATGGCGGAGGCCGCGGCGGCGCACGGTGTGGGCCTGCTGGACCTCGGGCGGGGCGCGGCCGAGTACAAGGACTCGCTGAAGACCGGCGAACTGCCGGTGTACGAGGGGGCGGCGACCCGTCCGGGGCCGGGCGCCGCGCTGCACTGGCTGCGCCGCGAACCGGCCCGCCGCGCCCAGGGCTTCGTCCGCGCCCGGCCCCGGCTGGCGTCGCTGGCCGCCCGCACGCTGCGAGGAGCGGGCCGACTGCGCCGGGCGTGACGGGGGTGGCTGCCGTGACAGGTGGGGCGGGGGCGAGGGGGCCGCGCGGGGGCGAGGGGCCGCGGCGGGGGCACGGGCCCCGGTGAGGGGCTGGTACGGGGGCGGTGAGGGACCGGTCCCGGGGGCGGGTGCCCGTGGGGGTGCCGGGGCCGTCGGCCGGTGGGGCGACGAGTGGAGGGGGCGGGCGCATGTCCCGTACAGCACGTGCGCGGCGGGAGACCCGCCGGGAGATCGCGGAGTTCCAGGGCATCGGGCCGGTGCAGGTCGCCGAGGTGGACCTGCGGGCCGAGGGGCCGGTCCTCAGACCGGGGCCGGGCGGTCCCCCGGTGGGCCCGGGGCCGGTGTTCGTCCTGGTCCGGCGGGAGGGCAGGCCCGCCGGAACCTTCCTCGGCCGGGTGCCGCCGGGAGCGGACCCGGCCGAGACCCTGGCGGCGCTCGCCCGGCACATGCCCGTACCGGAACCTTGGGCGCCGGAACCGGCCGTACCGGAGCCGCCGCCCGTCACCGTCGTCGTCGCCACCCGGGAGCGCGCCGACCAACTCGCCCGTGCCCTGGACTCCCTGCTCGCCCAGGACCACCCGGACGTCGACGTCGTCGTGGTCGACAACGCGCCCCGGTCCGAGGCCACCCGGAAACTCGTCGAGGGCGTGTACGGCGGCCGGGTGCGGTACGTGCGCGAGCCCGTGCCGGGACTCGCCGTCGCGCACAACACCGGGCTGGCCGCCGTCCGCGCGGAGGTGGTCGCCTTCACCGACGACGACGTGGTCGCCGACCCGCGCTGGCTCACCGAGATCACCGCGCCGTTCGCCGCCGACCCGCGCCTCGGCTGCGCCACGGGCCTGATCCTCCCGGCCCGGCTGCGCACCCCGGCGCAGGTGCTGCTGGAGAGCCACGGCGGCTTCGCCAAGGGCTTCGCCCCGCGCACGTACGACCCCGGACGTCCGCCGGGGGACGATCCGCTGTTCCCGTTCACCGCCGGGCGGTTCGGCTCGGGGGCGAACATGGCCTTCCGTACGGCGGTGCTCCGCTCGGTCGGCGGTTTCGACCCGGCGACCGGCGCGGGCACGCACGCGCGGGGCGGCGACGACCTCTACGGCTTCGTCCGCGTCCTCGCCCAGGGCCACCGGCTGCGCTACACCCCGGCCGCGCTGGTCTGGCACCACCACCGGGAGGGCTGGCGGGACCTGGAGACACAGGCGTACGGCTACGGGGCCGGGCTCACCGCCTACCTCACCGCGCTCCTGGTGAACCGCCCCGCGCTGCTGCCCGCCCTCCTCGCCCGGCTGCCCCGGGGACTCGCCCACGCCCGCTCGCTGACCGCCGTACGGAGCGGGCTCGGCGTGTCGGACGGCGTGTCGGACGGCGTGTCGGCCCCGCCACGGGACGGGCTGCCGGACGGCGTGTCGGCCCCGGTGCGCGACGGTGCGAGCGATGGCGTGTCGGCCAGTGTCCCCGGTGGGCACGGTGACCGGACGCATCCCTGGCCCCGGCGTCTGTCCCGGTTGCAGCGCCGCGGCATGCTGTACGGCCCCGTCGGCTACCTGCGCGCCCGCCACGCCCTGCGCACGGCCCGGCGGGAGGCGGCCCGGTGAGCGGGCACCCGGGGGCGAAGGGCGGGGGCGCCGGTCGCGCCGGCCGCGCCGGTCGCGTCCCCGTCCTGCTGTACCACGCCGTGATGGACGAACCGCCTTCCTGGATAGCGGAGTTCACCGTCACTCCTCGGCAGTTCGCCGCGCACCTGGACGCGATCGCCGGGAGTGGCCGTACGCCCGTCACCATCGGCGCCCTCGCCGACCACCTGGCCGGCGTGGCGCCGCTGCCGCCCCGGCCGGTGCTGATCACCTTCGACGACGGGTTCGCGGACCTGCCCGGCCCCACGGCCGAGGCGCTGGCCCGGCGTTCCCTGACCGCCACGGCCTACCTCACCACCGGCGCGCTCACCCCCGACGGGCCCAGTCTGCTGCCGCCCGCCCCGATGATGACCCTGGAGCAGGCGCCCGCGCTGGAACGGGCCGGCATGGAGATCGGCAGCCACACCGTCACCCACGCCCAACTGGACACCCTCTCCGCCAAGGACCTCGCCTGGGAACTGCGCACCAGCAAGGCCGTCCTGGAGGACGTCCTCGGCCACCCGGTGCACCACCTCGCCTACCCGCACGGCTACAACAGCCCCCGGGTGCGCGCGGCCTCGGCCCGCGCCGGGTACGTGACCGCGACCGCCGTGCGGCACGCCCTCAGCTCCGGCCGCGACGAGCGGTACCGCATCGCCCGGCTCATCGTGCGGCGCGGCCACACCCTCGCGGACGTCGAGGCGTGGCTCGCCGGGCACGGCGCCCGGACCGCTCCGTACCGCGACGGGCCGAAGACCCTCGCCTGGCGCTGGTACCGGCGCGGCCGGGCCCTGGTCCGGGGGCCCGAGTTCGCGGGCTGAGGGCGGCTACGTACGGGGCTGGTTGAGGTAGGGGTCGGCGACCGCGCCGCGCAGGCCGGCCCAGGCCCGGTCGCCGGCGACGGACAGGTCGCAGTGGGGTCCCGGGTCACGGTGGTTCCACTGGAGGGCGGCCTTCACGCCGTCCAGTTCCCTGAGCACGCCCGGCACGCGCGCGTACCAGTCGGCCTGCCGTCCGGGCCGGTCCGGATCGTCGGCGGTGCCGAACTCCGACAGCATCAGCGGCTTGTCGCGGGAGAGGTGGGCGCGGACCCAGTCGTGGGTGGCGCGCTGCGTCTGGGCGAAGCTGAGCCACGGGGCGCTGTGGCAGAGGTAGTAGTTGTACTGGTTGTAGCCGATCCAGTCGACGTAGTCGTCGCCGGGATACATCCGCCGGAACAGGTCGGCGTGGTCCAGGTAGCCGGTGATGACCCACGTCCACACCACGTTGTCGACGCCGAGGGCGCGGAAGCGGTCGTGGATGTGCCGGTAGGCGCGTACGTACTCCTCGGGGGTGCCGTTCTCCGGCGTGCGGGTGTCCATCTCCAGGTCGAAGGAGAGGAACACCTTGCGGCCGGTGCGCTCCCCGTACTCGCGGACGCGCCGCGCCTGGGCGTCGATCACGGAGGCGTCCAGGTCGCCGTCGGCGATCTGCCGCCAGGTGGGCTGCTGGTCCCGGGTGCCGCCCCACCACTTGCTCTCCCAGGAGAGCAGCAGCATCCGGTCCTCGCCGACGCGCTGTTCCTGCTCGGTGAGGAGCTGTCCCTCCAGCCGGCGGCCGGTCACCGCGGACATGTCGTGGTACGTGTACACGATGTCGAGCGTGCGCCCGGCGCGCTTCTCGTAGGCGTGGACCTTCTCCTCCAGGTTCGCCTTGTCGTGCGGCACGAAGGCGCCGAACCAGGCGCCGCAGGGCGGTTCGAGGAGCGCGGTGGGGCGGCACCGCCCCGCGTCGCCGGACGGTCCGGAGGCGTCGCGCAGGGCCAGGACGGCGACGAGCACCGCGCAGGTCGCCGCCGCCGTGAGCAGCACGCGGCGCCGCCCCGGCATGGGGGGCCCGCCCCGGCGTCCCGCCTCGGGCGCGTCCGGCGGCGTACGGCGGGCGGGGGGCCAGAGGCGGCGGAGCAGCGTGCGCCGGCGCGGTGCGCGGCGCGCGGGACGGGCGAACCTCACAGGGCGGAACCCTTCCGTGTCGTCGGCGGCGAGGCCGCCGGCAGGGTCCTGCGCGCGGGCGAGGCGCGCAGGCGCGGGCAGAGCGCGGTGACCGTGGTCAGCACGGTCAGGGTGAGCAGCACCAGGTAGCCGCTGAAGACGCCCACGGCGATCAGTACGGTCCCGACGAGCAGGACGGCGGCGATGCTGAGCAGGACGGCCAGCATGAGCCGTTCCAGCCGGTCCGAGCCGCGCGCGAAACCGGCGTCCCGGCCTTCCACGGGCCCTTCGGCCGGGCGGGCCGCCAGCGCCGGACCGCAGAGCCCGGTCAGCGCGGCGCCGGGTCCGGCGGCGAGGAAGAGGCCGACGGCCGCGCCGCGCAGCGGGGAACCGCCCGGCAGGGCGAGCGCGGCCAGCGCCAGCCAGCCGGCGAAGGGCGGCAGCATCCGGACCACGAGTGCCTGGGGTGTCATCACCGCTCCCCCTCCCGGCTCGCGGGCTTCAGGACGTAGAGGACGCCGGCGTCGTTCTCCGCGACGGGTTCGAAGCGGGGGGAGGCGGCGACGGCGTCGCGGACGCGCCGCAGCTCGGAGGCGTCCAGGGGGCCGTTCATCTCCGAGTGGGCCATCTGTCCCTGGGTGAGCAGGAAGTACGCGCGGGCGGGCGGCTCCACGGCCGCCATGTCGCGGGCGAGGACCCCGGCCGGGTCGCGGAGGATCTCGTCGACGTGGCGCCGGTCGTCGTCCAGGAACCAGTAGTGGTCCGTGCGCCAGTACGCCTCCAGGGCCAGCGGATAGTTCCGGTTGGCGGCCACGACCAGCGAGCCGTCCGGCGCCTCGTCGAAGAGCTGCCGTACGAGGGCGACTTCGCGGGGCGGGAAGTAGCTGACGCGGTCCTTGCCGGAGTAGCTCGGCACGAAGGCGAGGGTCCCGGCGAGCAGGACGGCGAGGGGGGCCCAGGCGGCGAGGCGGGCTCCGCGCGGGGGCGACGTGGGCGGGGCGGCGGTTGCGGCGGCGGTGCCTGCGGTGGCTGCGGTGGCTGCGGTGGCTGCGGTGGCCAGGGTCGGCACCCGGGGCAGCAGCGCGGCGGCGGCGAAGAACGCGGCGCCGGGCAGCATGAACATCAGCACCCGGAAGATCATTTCGCTGCCGTAGCTGCCCGCCGCGAACATCGGCAGCGGGGCCGCGGCGAGCAGCAGCAGCGGCCACGCCCGGTGCCGCAGCACCCTCTGGCGCACCGCGCCGGCCAGCGCGAGCAGCAGCACCGCCGCCGACAGCAGCCGGGCCGCCCAGGAGGTCACCAGCGCTCCGGTGCCGGTGGGGGTGGTGCCGTACCCGGCCTCGACGTTGCCGCCGATGTCGCCGACGGCACGGATCAGCTCCGGCATCGCGGCGGACAGGAAGGGCAGCGCCGCGGTGAGGCACCAGGCCAGGAAGACGACGACCGCGGTGGCCGACGGGGTCCAGTCGCGGTGGCGGCGGGTGAAGGCCAGGGCGACCAGGGAGACGACCAGCATCGCCGGGGTGAGCTGGTGCGAGACGACGATCGCGGCGACCATCACCGTGATCAGCACCGTCCACAGCGCCTGCCCCTGGCGCGCGGGGTGCCCGCCGGTGCGGGCGTAGCGGCGGAGCACGACGGCGAGGACGCCCAGGTGCAGGGCGAAGGCGACGGACTGCGGCGAGAAGTAGTCCTGGCCCACCCAGTCGGCGACGCAGAACAGCCACACGGCGGTCCAGATCAGCCGCCGGTCCTCGGTGAACGTGCGGTAGATCAGCAGCAGCGGGAGCAGCAGCAGGACGCTGGAGGCCAGGGGCCACCAGGCCATGTACATCGCGGCGTCCTCCACGCCCAGCAGCCGCACCAGCGCGGCCTGGGCGGCGAAGAAGCCGGGCCACTGGTCGTACACGGCCATGTCGCCGAGCCGGTCGGCGCCCTGGAGCCGGCCTGCCGTCAGGAGGTGGCCGACGACCGCGTCGTGCTTCCACGCCCACGCGTAGAGCGGTGTCGGGTAGAGCACGGCCTGCGTGGCCCGCTCCATCACGAGCAGCCCGAGGACGTACGCCGCCGGCCACGCGTCCCCCCGCCGCCCGCCCCGGACGGTGAACCAGAAACCCGTGGTGAGGACGGCGAGCCCCGCCCAGAACGCCGGGTGCAGGGCGGTGACGAGGCCGAAGTCGTCGAGCCGGGAGACGTCCGTGTGCCGTACCGCGTACACCCACAGCGCGAGCGCGGCCGACAGCGCGAGGAACGGGCGGACGGCGGCGATCCGCCTCGCCCAGGAGACGGGCGGCAGATCGGACAGGTCCGTCACGGGCGGCTCGGCGGCGGGCCGGCGGGGCGTGTCGGCGCTCCGGCGCGGCAACTCACCTTCGCGCGTGTCGCAGCGCGCCTCGCCGCGTGTGTCCGGTGTCGGCGGCGCCGCCGGGGTCTGCGGCTCGGGCACCGGTTCCGGTGCGGATCTCTCCCGGGGTGTTGCTGGCGGACGCACGGCGGGTTCCCCCCTGACGGTCGGCTCTGGGTCGGGTCAGTCGCTGGACGTGCTGCCGTTCGGTCTGGAGCGGTACGGGGGCCCGGTCGTGGCCGGACGGAGCCGGGCCAGGGCCAGGGCCGCGAGGACGAGCAGCGCCGACAGCACCGGCGTGAACGGGGCGAGCGCCGCCTGCCCCACCCAGCCCGCGACCGCGGCGAGGTACAGGACCCCCCAGCGCCCCGCCCACGGCAGCCGGTGACCCGCCCGTGCGAGCAGCGGCCCCAGGGCGGCCAGGCAGAGCAGGTGCGCGGCGAACGGCCCCCAGCGCAGCAGCGCCTCCGGATCGTCGAGCCCGGCCGCGTCCGCGAGGAGACCGGCCGCCCGCGTGTACCCGGGTCCGTCCACCGGGGCCGGTGTCCGGCCGAGGGCGACCGGTACCGCGTACAGCGCGAGGACGGCGGCGGCGAGCGCGGCGCCGGGGAGCAGGGGCTCGGGGCGGGCGCACAGCGTCACGGCGGCCACGAACACCACGAGCAGCAGGGCCCCGGCGAGCAGCGCCGGCCAGGGCAGCTCCCGCAGCAGCTCCCGGCCGTCCGGCCCGCCCGCGCCGCCCCCGGTGCTTCCGGTGCTTCCGGCGCCGCCGGTCCGGGGCAGGTCCCGCAGCGCCGCCCAGAAGACGACGGTGCCCGCGCCGAGCAGCGCCCACAACACGCCCCTCAGCCGCCCGTCGGCCGCATCACCGCCCCCGGCGACGGCCGCACCCGCGTCCCGCCCCGGCCCGGGACCGGCCCCGCCGCCACCCGAACCGGCCGGACCCGGCGCCCCGGCCGGACCCGCCGAGCCCGCCGAGCCCGCCGAACCCGCCGAACCACCGGCACCGACACCGGCACCGACACCGGCACCGACACCGGCGTCAGCGCCCGTACCCGCGCCCGCACCGTCCCCGTCCCCCCGTGGCCGGACGATCACGGCGAGGGTGTCCGCCTCCAGCGCCTCGCGCTCGTACCCGGGCCGCCCGATGAAGAGCGTGACCGTGTCCTCGCCCGGGGAAGCGCCGGCCCGCTCCCGTTCGTAGGCGGCCCGCCGGGCCCAGGACGTGCCGTAGCCGGCGGTGGAGTTCAGCCGGGCCCCACGGCCGTAGCCACCGGCACCACCCCCGTCGGCACCGGCACCCCCAACCGCAGCCCCCACCGCCCCAGCACCCGCACCCGCACCCGCACCGGCCCCAGCACCCGCACCCCCCGACTCCCCCGCACCGGCCCCACCACCCCAGCCGGCCTCAGCCCCACCGCCACCGCCACGGCCCCCGCCGCCCCCACCTCGCAGCACCCCCCGCAGCCCCGGCACGCATCCCACCGCCACGGCCGTCATGCTGAGCAGCACCGCCCAGCCGGCGCCCGCGATCCCCGCCGGGGTGAACAGGGCCACCGCGCTGCCCAGCACGAGGGCGCACATCGTGCCCTGCACCGCCGCGAGCACGCCCGTGCGCCCCTGGACCCGCAGGACGCCGATGTACAGCTCGACCACGATCCGCGGCAGCGCGCCGAGGGCGAGCAGCCGGAGGACGGCCGCCCCGTGCTCGGCGTAGTCCGCGTCGAAGGGGGTGAGGATCTGCGGGGCGAAGACCACCAGGAAGGCGACGACCGGCACCAGCAGCAGCGTCATGCGGCGCAGCGCCCCGCGCACCCCGTCGGCGAGGCGGCGCGGGTCGTGCGAGGCGTGGGCGGTGAGCGAGGAGGCCATGTTGATGGCCATGAACTCCATCGTGCCGCCGACGGTGTACGCCACGTAGAAGTAGCCGTTCTCGGCGGCGCTGAAGCGGACCGCGACCATCACCGGCAGCAGGTTGATCATGGCGAGGCTGAACAGGGCGCCCAGCGAGTCCCCGGCCAGGAAGCGGCCCATCTCGGCCGGCCGGGGCGGTTCGACGTCGCCGTCGGCGGCGGCCTGGCGCGGGATCAGCCGGCGGAAGATCAGCCAGCCGAGCGGCAGCGTGGAGAAGGCGATGGCCACGGCCCAGGAGACGAAGATGCCGAGCACCGGCAGCGCGGAGGCGAAGACGACGAGCAGGACCAGTTTGCCGACCGAGAAGACCGCGTTCCCGGCGGGCACCCACTCGGCCCGGCGCAGTCCGGTCAGCACCCCGTCCTGGAGGGTGAGCAGCGCCCAGGCGACGCAGGCCGCGACGAACAGGGCGCCGGCGGCGGGCGTGCCGAGGGGCGCGTAGGAGTCGCCCCACAGGTCGAGGGTGAGCAGGAAGACGAGGGCGGCGAGGACGACCACGACCGAACTGGCCGCGTACGCGCGCCACACCAGCGGGCCGGTCGCCCGGCCGGCGCGCGGCACGAAGCGGACCACGGCGCCGATCATCGTGGTCGCCGTGATGCTGGCGAGCAGCCGCATCGCGGCGATGGCGGCGGAGCCCTGGCCGACGGCCTCCTCCGAGTAGTAGCGGGCGGCGACGAGCCAGAAGCCGAGGCCGAGGACGGCGGAGACGCCGGTGCTGAGCATGAGGAAGTAGGCGTTCTTGAACAGCGAGTCGGCGCCGCGCCCGCCCTCGGACGGCGTGGTGTCACCGCCCGGTGGTGGCGCGGTGGTCTCCTGCACCCGCGTCTCAGCCACCGGACGAACCCGGCCCTTCCGGGGCGCGGGCGGGCCGTGCCCCGCACTCCTCCAGCACGCGTAGCGCGCGACGGGCGCGCAGCGGGTCCACGGGGAGCGCGTGCCGGGCGAACCAGCGCGCCGCCCCGGGCGCGGGCGAGGGGTCGGTGAAGCCGGGGCCCGCGTAGTCGTCGAGCGGCGGGTCGTAGAGGTAGCCGACGGGCAGGCCGCGCCGGTCCAGGGCTCTGATGGCGGCGTCCCGGTCCTCGACCAGCAGCGGCACCCGGAACAGCGGCTGCGCTCCGCCGCCGGCCGGCCGCCGCCCGGGGTCCGCGGGGGGCGCCCAGGGGGTGGACAGCAGCAGTTCGGTGCCCTCGCGGCAGCGTTCCAGCACCTCGTCGAGCCGGTCCAGGTGCCGGGCGACGCGGCCGAGGCGCAGCCGGCCGCCGCGCAGCCGGTAGTCGTGCAGGTCGACGCGGACCCAGGAGTCGTACGCCGTCAGGTCCGGGGCGGCCTTCGCGGCCCGCGCCAGGTCGGCGGGGCGCAGCGGCATCCGGATGCCCTCCCGCTCGGTGAGCCCGAGCAGGCGCAGCGTGGCCCAGGCGGCGCGGCGCAGCCCCAGTGCGCGCACGGCGGCCTCGGCGTGGGGCCGTACCGCGTAGGCGAGGTCGGCCCGCGGGCTCGGCGGGGCGAGCAGGTCCTCGCAGGCCCGCTCCAGGGCCTCACGCCGTGCCGGGTCGGCGACGGCGAGGAAGCCGCCGGCCTTGGCGCCGACGTGCTTGGAGAGGCTGAAGACGGCGGCGTCGCCCCAGGCGCCGACGGGCCGCCCGCCCACCTCGCTGCCGATGGCGTGGGCCGCGTCCTCCAGCAGCGGGATGCCGGCGGCGTCGCAGCGGGCGCGCAGGGCGGGCGCCGGGTCCGGGTTCCCGTAGAGGTTCGTCGTGAGGACGGCGGAGAGCGTGCCCCAGGTCTCCTCGGGGACGGCGTCGACGTCGATCGAGCCGTCGCGGGCCCGTAACGGCGCCTGCACGGGCCGCAGTCCGGCCGCGAGGACGACGAAGAGGATGACGTCGTCGTTGACCGGCGACATGAGCACCCGGCCGCCCGGCGCACACCAGTGCCGCAGTGCCGCGTACAGGCCGAAACGGCACGACGGTACGTACACGCATTCCCGGCCGAGACGGGCGCGCAGCGTCTCCTCCAGCCGTCTGCCCGGCCGGGACTCCCCGCGCACCCCACCCGGACCGGCCTCCCCTGTGGCCATCCGCCCCCCTGTGTGCCGTCGGACCGCCCCCTCCCCGAGGCCGTCCGGCACCCGCCCAGAGTCGCCCCGTTCGCACCGCTCCGTCAAGATTGCGTCCCGGCCTGTGGACAACTTCCCGCGCACGCCCGGCCGCGGAGCGCCACCCCTCCCGAACGCGCGCGGGCGTACGCCGCCAGGAAGGTTCCCCCTCCCCAGAGCGCGCCGCCCCCCGTAACGTGTGGCGCGGCCACGGATCACGTGGCGCACGCAGCGCACGAAAGCGAGGCAGCACCCGATGCCCCCGTTCGATGTCCCCGAGGGCGATCCCTTCGGCCCGCACAACCTTCCGTACGGCGTGTTCTCGATCCCCGGCGCCCAGGAGCCGACGGTGGGCGTCCGGCTCGGCGACCACGTCCTGGACGCGGGCGCGGCGGCGCGCGCGCTCGGCTCCCCGTACGCCTCCCTGCTCGCGCGGCCCACCCTCAACCCGCTGCTGGCGGCGGGCCGCACCGCCTGGTCGGACGTGCGGCGCGCGCTGACCGCCTGGGTGACGGTCCCCTCCCACCGCGAGACGCTCCGGCCGCTGCTGCACCCCCTGGCGTCGGTGACGCTGCACCTGCCCTTCGAGGTCGCCGACTACGTGGACTTCTACGCGTCGGAGAACCACGCCCGCAACGTCGGGCGGATGTTCCGCCCCGACGCCGCCGACTCGCTCACGCCCAACTGGAAGCACCTGCCGATCGGTTACCACGGCCGCGCGGGCACCGTCGTCGTCTCCGGCACGGACGTGGTGCGCCCGTCGGGGCAGCGCAAGGCCCCCGCCGACCCGGCGCCGGTCTTCGGCCCGTCGGTCCGCCTGGACATCGAGGCGGAGGTCGGCTTCGTGGTGGGCACCCCCTCCACGCAGGGGCGGCCGGTGGCGCTCGGCGACTTCCGCGAGCACGTCTTCGGGCTCTGCCTGCTCAACGACTGGTCGGCGCGGGACATCCAGTCCTGGGAGTACGTGCCCCTCGGCCCCTTCCTCGGCAAGTCCTTCGCCACCTCGGTGTCGGCGTGGATCACGCCGCTGGAGGCCCTGGACGCGGCGCGCACGGCGCCGCCGGAGCGGACCCACCCGCTCCTGCCCTACCTGGACGACACGGACGCGGAGCGCGTCGAGCCGGGCGGCTACGACCTGCGCATCTCGGTCGCCGTCAACGGCCACGTCGTCTCCGAGCCGCCCTTCGCCACCATGTACTGGACGGCCGCCCAGCAACTGGCCCACCTGACCGTCAACGGCGCCTCCCTGCGCACCGGCGACCTCTTCGCCTCCGGCACGGTGAGCGGCGCGGCCGAGCGGGAGCGCGGTTCGCTGCTGGAGCTGACCTGGAACGGCCGGGACGCGCTGGAACTGCCCGACGGGAAGCGGACGTTCCTGGAGGACGGGGACGTGGTGACGCTGACCGCGTGGGCGCCGGGGCCGGACGGCACCCGGGTCGGGCTGGGCGAGGTCACCGGCCGCGTGGTCGCGGGCTAGGGCCGGCTCCCGGAGCCCCCGCCCGGGTTCGAGGACCCCGGCGCGGGGCGCCCGGCCCCGCCCACCGGCCGGCACCCGGCCCCGGCCCCGCACCCGCACCCGCACCCGCACCCGCACCCAGTCGCAGCCGCGGTCGCAGCCGTAGCCCCAATCGCAGTCGCAGCCGCGGTCGCAGTCGGAGTCGCAGCCGCGGCACACAACCCGCCCTCCGCCGCAGATCCGTCGCGCGCGGCCCCTGCCCCGTACCGCCCGTCACCGTCATACTGGCGGCGGGCGGTGCGCGGCACGTCCGCCCGGCCCCTCCGGGAGCCTCCCGCGGCACCGCGCAGCACCCCGCCCCCGCCCCAGCCGCCCTCCCCACCAGGAACCGGAGCCCGTGGCATGACCGTCTGCCTGCTCCTGCTGTCCGTCGTCGCCGTGACAGCGGCCGTCCCGGTGCCGCGCCTGCTGACGCGGTCCGCGTGGCCCGAGCGGGAGCCGGTGGTCGGCCTGTGGGTGTGGCAGTGCCTGGTCGCCACCGTGCTGCTCTGCTGCCTGACGGCGCTCGCCCTCGGTGCCGCCGCCGTCTTCGGCACCGTCCGCGCCCAGCTCTTCGCCCCGGCGCCGCCCGCCGTGACCGCCGCCTACAACCTCTCCGCCGGTCCCGCCTGGGCCGCCGTCCTCACCGTGTTCCTGGCCTGCGGGGCGGCCTGGACGACGGCCGTGCTGTTCCGGGAACTCGTCGAGGCCCGCAGGCGCCGTGCCGTCTCCCGCGCCCATCTGCGCGAACGCGCCCCCGACCTGCCCGCCGGGCTGCCCACCGCGCGCGGGCCGCTGCTGGTGCTGGAGGACGAGTACCCGGACGCCTGGTGGATGCCGGGCAGCCCGCCGCAGCTCATCGTCACCACCGGCGCCCTCCAGCGGCTCACCGACCACCAGCTCGACGCCGTCCTCACCCACGAGCGGGGCCACGCCCGCGCCCGGCACGACTGGCTGCTGCACCTGTCCACGGCGCTGGCCACCGGCTTCCCCCGCGTGCCGCTCTTCGCGCACTTTTGCGACCAGACGCACCGCCTGGTCGAACTGGCCGCCGACGACACCGCCTCCCGGCGCTGCGGCCACCTCACCACCGCGCTCGCCCTGATCCAGCTCAACCAGCACCGGGGCGTGCTCTCCTGCGCCTCCAGCAACCGCCTGCTGGGCGAGCGGGTCGACCGGCTGCTGGCGCCGCCGCCCCGGCTGGAGCCCCGGCACCGGGCGCTCACCACGGCGACCGCCGCGCTGGTCCCCCTCCTCCCGCTGCTGATCACCTTCGCCCCGGGGCTGACGGCCCTGGCCTGACCCGCCGCCGCCCCGGCCCACCGGCCGACACCCCCGGCACCGGCACCGGCCCGCGCCCTACGCCCAGTCGTCGTGCTCCGGATCGGGCTCGGCGTCCGTCCAGTCGAAGGCGTCCATCCCGCCGGCCGGCGCCACCCCCGCACCGGGACCCGCACCGGCCCCCGCCCCGGGACCCGCGTCCGCACCCCCCTCGGAAGCCGCGCCCGCGCCCCGGGCCCCGTCCGGAGCACCCGCCCCCGCCCCGCCCCCGGGCCCGCCGAGCCCGGCCAGCACCTGCAACACGCCCTCCCCGTACGTGGCGAGCTTCTTCTCGCCGACGCCGCCGATCCCGCCGAGCTGCCCGATCGAGGTGGGCCAGGCGGTGGCGATCTCGCGGAGCGTGGCGTCGTGGAAGATGACGTACGCGGGCACGCCCTGCTCGCGGGCCTGCTCCGCGCGCCAGGCGCGCAACGCCTCGAAGGCGGGGACCAGTTCCCCGGGCAGTTCGGCCGCGACGGTCTTGCCCTTGCGGGCGGAGCGCCCTGCCGTGGCACGGGCCGCGGCGGGCCGCTCGGGCTCCTTGCGCAGCGGCACCTCCCGCTCGCGCCGCAGCACCGCGCCGCTGTCGTCGGTCAGCACCAGCGTGCCGTACTCGCCCTCGACGGCCAGCAGTCCCTGGGCGAGCAACTGCCGTACGACACCGCGCCACTCGGCCTCGGTCAGCTCCTCGCCGATGCCGAAGACGGAGAGCTGGTCGTGGTCGAACTGGATCACCTTGGCGGTGCGCTTGCCCAGCAGGATGTCGACGATCTGCCCGGCGCCGAACTTCTGCCCGCGCTCCCGCTTCAGCCGGACCACCGTCGACAGCGCCTTCTGGGCGGCCACCGTGCCGTCCCAGGTCTGCGGCGGGGTGAGGCAGGTGTCGCAGTTGCCGCAGCCGGCCGCGTCCGGGTCCTGGCCGAAGTAGGCGAGGAGCTGACCGCGCCGGCAGCGGACCGTCTCGCACAGTGCCAGCATCGCGTCCAGGTGGGACTGGGCGCGGCGGCGGAACGCCTCGTCGCCCTCGCCGGACTGGATCAGCTTGCGCTGCTGGACGACGTCGTTGAGCCCGTAGGCCATCCAGGCGGTGGAGGGCAGTCCGTCGCGGCCGGCGCGGCCGGTCTCCTGGTAGTAGCCCTCGACCGACTTGGGCAGGTCGAGGTGGGCGACGAACCGCACGTCGGGCTTGTCGATGCCCATGCCGAAGGCGATGGTCGCCACCACCACGAGGCCGTCCTCCCGCAGGAACCGGGACTGGTGGGCCGCGCGGGTGCCCGCGTCCAGGCCCGCGTGGTACGGGACCGCGTCGACGCCGTTGCGGGTGAGGAACTCGGCGGTCTTGTCGACCGAGTTGCGCGAGAGGCAGTAGACGATGCCCGCGTCGCCGGGGTGTTCCTCGCGCAGGAAGGAGAGGAGCTGCTTGCGCGGGTCCGACTTGGGCACGATCCGGTACTGGATGTTCGGCCGGTCGAAGCTGGCCACGAAGTGCCGGGCGTCCGGCATGCCCAGCCGCTGGGTGATCTCCTGGTGCGTGGCGTGGGTGGCCGTCGCGGTGAGCGCCAGGCGGGGCACGTCCGGCCAGCGCTCGCCGAGCAGCGACAGGGCCAGGTAGTCGGGGCGGAAGTCGTGGCCCCACTGGGAGACGCAGTGCGCCTCGTCGATGGCGAAGAGGGAGACCTTGCCGCGGGAGAGCAGGTCGAGGGTGGTCTCCAGGCGCAGCCGCTCGGGGGCCAGGTAGAGCAGGTCCAGCTCGCCCGCGGCGAACTCCGCCTCCACCAGGCGCCGTTCGTCGAAGTCCTGCGTGGAGTTGATGAACCCGGCGCGCACGCCGAGCGCCCGCAACGCGTCCACCTGGTCCTGCATGAGGGCGATCAGCGGGGAGACGACGACACCGGTGCCGGGCCGGACCAGGGCCGGGATCTGGTAGCACAGCGACTTGCCGCCGCCGGTCGGCATGAGCACGACCGCGTCGCCCCCGGCGATCACGTGCCCGACGACGGCTTCCTGCTCGCCCCGGAACGCCTCGTACCCGAAGACCCGGCGCAGTGTGGCCAGCGCCTCACTGTCCACACCGCTCGTCCCTGCCATCTCGGCCATCTCGCCGGTCACATCCGTCCCGCCCATCGCTTGTCCCCCACCCGTCCTGCCGCGTCCGCCCCGGGCCGTCCTGTCCCGGCCACGACTCCACGATAGGGGTCCGCGCGGACACCCCCCGACTTGTCCACAGCCCGCCGCTCCCGGCCGACGTCAAGGACACACCCGCCCGCTCAGGCGTTCGCGGGAGACTCGCGTTCCGTGAGCGCGTGAAGGTGGACGTGCCCTCCCCGGTGGACCTGGACCAGACCGCCGTCAGGGCGCGGCACGGCAGCGCGTAAGCCGGCTCCCCGAAGACTGCCGAAGACGGCGCCGGACCCCCGAAGACGCCCCAGCCCCCGAAAACGGCACCGGCCCGGCCCCTCCGCGAAGGGGCCGGGCCGGCGGCGGGCCGGGAGCGGGGTCAGCGGACGAAGACGCCCGCCTGGCCCGCCAGGTCCAGGAAGTACTGCGGGGCCACGCCCAGGACCACCGTGACCACCACGCCGACCGCGATGGCCGTCATGGTCAGCGGCGACGGCACGGCGACGGTCGGTCCCTCCGGCCGCGGCTCGCTGAAGAACATCAGGACGATCACGCGGATGTAGAAGAACGCGGCGATCGCCGACGACAGCACACCGATGATCACCAGCGGCACCGCGCCGCCCTGCGCCGCCGCCTTGAACACGGCGAACTTCCCCGCGAACCCGGAGGTCAGCGGGATGCCCGCGAAGGCCAGCAGGAAGACCGCGAAGACCCCCGCCACCAGCGGCGAGCGGCGGCCGAGCCCCGCCCACTTCGACAGGTGGGTGGCCTCGCCGCCCGCGTCGCGCACCAGGGTCACCACCGCGAAGGCGCCGATGGTGACGAAGGAGTACGTGGCCAGGTAGAAGAGGACCGACGAGACGCCCTCCGGGGTGGCCGCGATGACGCCCGCGAGGATGAAGCCCGCGTGCGCGATCGAGGAGTACGCCAGCAGCCGCTTGATGTCGGTCTGCGTGATCGCCACGATCGCGCCGGCCAGCATGGTGACGATGGCCACGCCCCACATCACCGGCCGCCAGTCCCAGCGCAGGCCCGGCAGGACGACGTAGAGCAGGCGCAGCAGCGCGCCGAAGGCCGCGACCTTGGTGGCCGCCGCCATGAAGCCGGTGACCGGCGTCGGGGCGCCCTGGTACACGTCGGGCGTCCACATGTGGAACGGCACGGCGCCCACCTTGAAGAGCAGGCCCATGACGATCAGCGCGCCGCCGACGAGCAGCAGGGCGTCGTTGGCGGTGGTGCCGGCGAGCGCCGGGGTGACGCTCGGCGCGGTCCCGTCGACGACCCGGGCGATGGTGCCGTACGACATGGAGCCCGCGTAGCCGTAGACCAGGGCGATGCCGAACAGGGTGAACGCCGAGGCGAAGGCGCCGAGCAGGAAGTACTTGACGGCGGCCTCCTGCGAGAGCAGCCGCTTGCGGCGGGCCAGCGCGCAGAGCAGGTACAGCGGGAGGGAGAGGACCTCCAGCGCCACGAAGAGGGTCAGCAGGTCGTTGGCGGCCGGGAAGACCAGCATGCCGGCGACCGCGAACATCAGCAGCGGGAAGACCTCGGTGGTGGTGAACCCGGCCTTGACCGCCTTCTGCTCGCTCTCCGAGCCGGGCACGGCGGCGGCCTGGGCGGCGAAGGAGTCGACGCGGTTGCCGTGCGCCTCGGGGTCGAGGCGGCGTTCGGCGAAGGTGAACAGGCCGACCAGGGCCGCCAGCAGGATCGTGCCCTGGAGGAAGAGGGCCGGTCCGTCGACGGCGATGGCGCCCATCGCGGCGATGCCCGCCCGGGTCGTGGCGTAGCCGCTCGCCGCCAGGGCGACGATCGCGGCGAAGCCGGAGACCAGGGCGACCGAGGCCGTGAAGAGCTGGGCGTGGTAGCGGTGCCGGCGCGGGACGAACGCCTCGATCAGCACCCCGAGCACGGCCGCGCCGATCACGATCAGAATGGGCGAGAGCTGCCCGTATTCGATCTTCGGCGCTTCGATCTTCGCAATCGGATCGACCGCCGTTGTCCACAGGCTGTGGACGGCTGATGCGCTCACTTGGCCGCCTCCACCTCGGGCCGGGGGTCCTGCTTGTGTACGTCGGACATGGTCTGCCGCACCGCCGGGTTGACGATGTCGGCGACCGGTTTGGGATAGACGCCGAGGAAGACCAGCAGCACCACCAGCGGGGCGGCCACCGCCACCTCACGCACCCTCAGGTCGGGCATGGCCGACACCTCGGGCCGCACCGGTCCCGTCATCGTCCGCTGGTACAGGACGAGGGTGTACAGGGCGGCGAGGACGATGCCGAGGGTGGCGACGATGCCGATCACCGGATAGCGCGTGAACGTGCCGACCAGCACCAGGAACTCACTGACGAACGGCGCGAGACCGGGCAGGGAGAGCGTCGCCAGCGAGCCGATCAGGAAGGTGCCGGCCAGCACCGGGGCGACCTTCTGCACCCCGCCGTAGTCGGCGATGAGCCGGGAGCCGCGCCGGGAGATGAGGAAGCCGGCCACCAGCAGCAGCGCGGCGGTCGAGATGCCGTGGTTGACCATGTACAGCGTCGCCCCGGACTGGCCCTGGCTCGTCATGGCGAAGATGCCCATGATGATGAAGCCGAAGTGCGAGATGGACGCGTACGCGATCAGCCGCTTGATGTCGCGCTGGCCGACGGCGAGCAGCGCCCCGTAGATCACGCTGATCACCGCGAGGACCAGGACGACCGGCGTCGCCCACTTGCTCGCCTCGGGGAAGAGCTGGAGGCAGAAGCGGAGCATGGCGAAGGTGCCGACCTTGTCGACCACCGCCGTGATCATCACCGCGACCGGCGCGGTCGACTCCCCCATGGCGTTGGGCAGCCAGGTGTGCAGCGGCCACAGCGGCGCCTTCACCGCGAAGGCGAGGAAGAAACCGAGGAAGAGCCAGCGCTCGGTGGAGGTCGCCATGGTCAGCGAGCCGTCGGCCCGCGCCGCGGCGATCTCGGTGAGCGAGAAGTTCCCGGCGACCACGTAGAGGCCGATCACCGCGGCCAGCATGATCAGTCCGCCGGCCAGGTTGTAGAGGAGGAACTTCACCGCGGCGTAGGACCGCTGGGTCCGGGCCGTCTCCTCGCCGTGCTCGTGCGCCCGGTCCCCGAAGCCGCCGATCAGGAAGTACAGCGGGATCAGCATGGCTTCGAAGAAGATGTAGAAGAGGAAGACGTCGGTGGCCTCGAAGGAGAGGATCACCATCGCCTCGACGGCCAGGATCAGGGCGAAGTAGCCCTGGGTCGGCCGCCACCGGCGGCTGCCGGTCTCCAGGGGGTCGGCGTCGTGCCACCCCGCCAGGATGATGAACGGGATCAGCAGCGCGGTCAGCGCGATCAGCGCCACCGCGATGCCGTCCACGCCCAGGTCGTAGCGGACGCCGAAGTCGGCGATCCAGGAGTGGGATTCGGTGAGCTGGTACCGGTCGCCGCCGGGGTCGAAGCGGACCAGGATCGCCACGGCCAGCCCGAACGTGGCGAGCGAGAAGAGCAGCGCCAGCCATTTGGCGGCGGTGCGTTTCGCGGCCGGCACGGCGGCGGTGGCGATCGCCCCGACGGCCGGAAGGGCCGCCGTCGCTGTCAGCAGGGGAAAGGACATCGGTATCAGACCGCCCTCATCAGCAGGGTCGCGGCGACCAGGACCGCCGCACCGCCGAACATCGAGACCGCGTACGAGCGCGCGAAGCCGTTCTGCAGCTTGCGCAGCCGCCCGGACAGGCCGCCGAACGAGGCCGCCGTGCCGTTGACGACCCCGTCGACCAGCGTGTGGTCGACGTAGACCAGCGAGCGGGTCAGGTGCTCACCGCCGCGCACCAGCACGACGTGGTTGACGTCGTCCTGGTACAGGTCGCGCCGGGCGGCCCGGGTGAGCAGCGAGCCGCGCGGGGCGACGGCCGGGACCGGACGGCGCCCGTACTGGGCCCAGGCGACCGCGACACCGGCGACCATCACGGCCACCGTGGCCGCCGTGACCGTCAGGGCGCTGATCGGCGCGTTGCCGTGGTCGTGCCCGGTGACCGGCTCCAGCCAGTGCAGGAAGCGGTCGCCGATGCTGAAGAAGGCACCGCCCGCCACCGAGCCGACGGCCAGCACGATCATCGGGATCGTCATGATGCGCGGCGACTCGTGCGGGTGCGGCTCGGCACCGGCCCGCACCCCCGGCTCCACGTCGGGCGAGTCCGGGGACGGCGCCGGTGCGGTGCGCCAGCGCTCCTCGCCGAAGAAGGTCATCAGCATCACGCGCGTCATGTAGTACGCGGTCAGGGCCGCGCCGAGCAGGGCGCAGGCGCCGAGAATCCAGCCCTCGGTGCCGCCCTTGGCGAACGCCGCCTCGATGATCTTGTCCTTGGAGAAGAAGCCGGACAGGCCCGGGAAGCCGATGATGGCGAGGTAGCCGAGGCCGAAGGTGACGAAGGTGACCGGCATGTACTTCCTGAGGCCGCCGTAGCGGCGCATGTCGACCTCGTCGTTCATGCCGTGCATGACGGAGCCGGCGCCGAGGAAGAGCCCGGCCTTGAAGAAGCCGTGCGTCACCAGGTGCATGATGGCGAAGACGTAGCCGATGGGGCCGAGGCCCGCGGCGAGCACCATGTAGCCGATCTGCGACATCGTCGAGCCGGCCAGCGCCTTCTTGATGTCGTCCTTGGCGCAACCGACGATCGCACCGAAGAGCAGCGTGACCGCGCCGACGACGGTGACGACGACCTGCGCGTCCGGGGCGCCGTTGAAGATGGCGCCGGAGCGGACGATCAGGTAGACGCCCGCGGTGACCATGGTCGCGGCGTGGATCAGGGCCGAGACCGGGGTCGGGCCCTCCATCGCGTCCCCCAGCCAGGACTGGAGCGGCACCTGCGCCGACTTGCCGCAGGCGGCGAGGAGCAGCATCAGCGCGATCGCGGTGAGCTTGCCCTCCCCGGCCGTGCCGGCCAGACCGGCCTGGCCCCCGTCGCCGAGCACCGGCCCGAAGGCGAAGGTGCCGAACCACAGGAACATCAGCATGATCGCGATCGACAGGCCGACGTCGCCGACCCGGTTGACCAGGAACGCCTTCTTCGCCGCGGTGGCCGCGCTGGGCTTGTGCTGCCAGAAGCCGATCAGCAGGTAGGAGGCGAGACCGACGCCCTCCCAGCCCAGGTACAGCAGCAGGTAGTTGTCGGCGAGGACCAGGATCAGCATCGCCGCCAGGAAGAGGTTCAGGAAGCCGAAGAAGCGGCGGCGCCGCTCGTCGTGCTCCATGTACCCCACCGAGTACAGGTGGATGAGCGAGCCGACGCCGGTGATCAGCAGGACGAACGTCATCGACAACTGGTCGAGCCGGAAGGCCACGTCGGCCTGGAACCCCTCCACCGGGACCCAGGTGAACAGGTGCTGCGTCAGGGTGCGGTCGGCGGCGGCGCTGCCGAGCAGGTCGGAGAAGAGGACCAGTCCGATCACGAAGGACACGGCGGCCAGCGCCGTGCCGATCCAGTGGCCGACGGCGTCCAGCCGGCGGCCCCCGCACAGCAGGACCACCGCTCCGAGCAGGGGCGCCGCCACCAGCAGCGCGATCAGATTCTCTGCGTTGTTCACGGTTCTACCGACCCCTCACAGCTTCATCAGGCTGGCGTCGTCGACCGAGGCCGAGTGGCGGGAACGGAACAGGGACACGATGATCGCGAGTCCCACCACGACCTCCGCGGCGGCGACCACCATCGTGAAGAAGGCGATGATCTGGCCGTCGAGGTTGCCGTGCAGCCGGGAGAAGGCGACGAAGGCGAGGTTGCAGGCGTTGAGCATCAGCTCCACGCACATGAAGACCACGATCGCGTTGCGCCGGATCAGTACACCGGTGGCGCCGATCGTGAACAACAGCGCCGCCAGATAGAGGTAGTTGACGGGGTTCACTTCGATGCCTCCTCGGACCCCTTGAAGGTGGCCGGGCCGATCGCCTTGCGCTCCAGGCGCTCCTCGGACCGCTGCTCCAGGGCCTTGAGATCGTTGAGCGCCTCCATCGACACGTCCCGGATCTGGCCGCGCTCGCGCAGCGTCTTGCTCACCGTCAGCTCGGACGGGGTGCCGTCGGGCAGCAGCCCGGCGATGTCGACCGCGTTGTGCCGGGCGTAGACGCCGGGGGCGGGCAGCGGCGGCAGGTACCTGCCCTCGCGCAGCCGCTGCTCGGACAGCTCGCGCTGGGTCCGGACCCGCTCGGTGCGCTCCCGGTGGGTGAGCACCATGGCGCCGACGGCGGCCGTGATGAGCAGCGCGCCGGTCAGCTCGAAGGCGAAGACGTACCGGGTGAAGACCAGGGCGGCGATGCCCTCGACGTTGCCGTTGGCGTTGGCCACGGCGAGCCCGTCGAACTGCGTGATCGAGGCGTTGCCGATACCGCCGACGAGCAGGACGCCGAAGCCCGTCCCGCAGAGCAGGGCCAGCCAGCGCTGGCCCCGGATGGTCTCCTTCAGGGAGTCCGCCGCGGTGACGCCGACCAGCATCACCACGAACAGGAAGAGCATCATGACGGCGCCGGTGTAGACGACGATCTGCACGATGCCGAGGAAGTAGGCGCCGTTGGCGAGGTAGAACACCGCCAGGATGATCATGGTCGCGGCGAGGCAGAGCGCGCTGTGCACCGCCCGTCGCATGAGGACGGTGCACAGGGCGCCGATCACCGCGACGGTGCCCAGGACCCAGAACTGGACGGCCTCTCCGGTGGAGGTCGTGTAGGCGGCGAGCGCGGTCATGGACGGATCACCTTCTCCGAGGCAGGTTCGTCCTCGCCGAAGGTGGACTCGCCCTCCTGCGGCACCTCGCCCTGGGTGTGGGCCACCTGCCGCTCGGTACCGGGCGCCGCCTCCGTCACCAGACCCCGGTAGTAGTCCTGTTCGTCGGTGCCCGGGTAGATGGCGTGCGGCGAGTCCACCATGCCGTCCTCCAGCCCGGCGAGCAGTTGCTCCTTGGTGTAGATGAGGTCGGCGCGGGTGGCGTCGGCCAGTTCGAACTCGTTGGTCATCGTCAGCGCCCGGGTCGGGCACGCCTCGATGCAGAGCCCGCACAGGATGCAGCGGGCGTAGTTGATCTGGTAGACGCGGCCGTAGCGCTCGCCCGGCGAGTAGCGTTCCTCGTCGGTGTTGTCGGCGCCCTCCACGTAGATCGCGTCGGCCGGGCAGGCCCACGCGCACAGTTCGCAGCCGATGCACTTCTCCAGGCCGTCCGGATGGCGGTTGAGCTGGTGCCGTCCGTGGAAACGCGGAGCGGTGGTCTTGCGCTGCTCCGGGTACTGCTCGGTGAGCCGCTTCTTGAACATGGCCTTGAAGGTCACGCCGAAGCCGGCCACGGGGTTCAGGAAACCGGGTGCGGTCTCCTTGGGTTCCTCAGCCATCGGACGCCTCCTTTCCATCCGTAGGTCCGCCCAGAGGTCCGTCGCTCCGGGCGTCGGGTCCGCCGCTGGCGATCAGTTCGCGCTCCCGGGCCGGCCGGCGCCGCGGTACGGGCGGCAACTGCTGGCCGGGCAGCGGCGGTACGGGGAACCCGCCGGCCATCGGGTCGAAGGCGGGCGGCTCCTCGGCGGGCGGCGCGGACCGTCCCGCCCGGTCGCGGTACAGGTCGACGACGAAGGAGACGAGCAGCAGGACCAGGACGCCGCCGGCGATGTAGAGGGCGATGTCCGCGAAGCCGTAGTTCTCGTTCTTCAGGGCGCGCACGGTGGCGACGAGCATCAGCCACACCAGCGCGACCGGGATGAGGACCTTCCAGCCGAGCTTCATGAGCTGGTCGTAGCGGACCCGGGGCAGGGTGCCGCGCAGCCAGATGAAGAAGAACAGCAGCAACTGCACCTTGAGGACGAACCAGAGCATCGGCCACCAGCCGTGGTTCGCGCCCTCCCAGAAGGTGCTGACCGGCCAAGGCGCCCGCCAGCCGCCCAGGAAGAGCGTCACCGCGACCGCCGAGACCGTCACCATGTTCACGTACTCGGCGAGCATGAACATCGCGAACTTGATCGACGAGTACTCGGTGTTGAAGCCGCCCACGAGGTCGCCCTCGGACTCCGGCATGTCGAAGGGGGCGCGGTTGGTCTCGCCGACCATCGTGATGATGTACAGCACGAAGGAGACCGGCAGCAGCAGCACGTACCACCGGTCGGTCTGCTGCGCGACGATCTCCGAGGTCGACATCGACCCGGAGTAGAGGAACACCGAGGCGAACGCGGCGCCCATGGCGATCTCGTACGAGATCATCTGCGCGCAGGAGCGCAAGCCGCCGAGCAGCGGGTAGGTGGAGCCGGAGCTCCAGCCGGCGAGGACGATGCCGTAGATGCCGATGGAGGCGACCGCCAGGATGTAGAGCATGGCGATCGGCAGGTCGGTGAGTTGCATCGCGGTGCGCTGACCGAAGATCGACACCTCGTTGCCGGGCGGCCCGAAGGGGATCACCGCGATCGCCATGAAGGCCGGTACGGCCGCGACGATCGGCGCGAGGACGTACACCACCTTGTCGGCGCGCTTGACGATGACGTCTTCCTTGAGCATCAGCTTCACGCCGTCGGCGAGCGACTGGAGCATGCCCCAGGGGCCGTTCCGGTTCGGGCCGATGCGGAGCTGCATCCAGGCGACGACCTTGCGCTCCCACACGATGGAGAAGAGCACGGTCACCATCAGGAAGGCGAAGCAGAAGACCGCCTTGACGGCCACCAGCCACCACGGGTCGGTGCCGAACATGGAGAGGTCTTCAGCGGCGAGGTACGGGCTCATGCCTCCACCTCCTTGGGGGCCGCTCCGGCGAGCGTGGCCGGGCCGATGCGGACGAGGGAACCGGGCAGCGCCCCGGCGTCGGAGGCGACGCCGGCGCCGGCCGAGTTCAGCGGGAGCCAGACCACCCGGTCGGGCATGTCGGTGACGGTGAGCGGGAGTTCGACGGTCCCGGCGGGTCCGGTGACGGCCAGCGGGTCGCCGTCCTTGACGCCCGCCTCGGCGGCCGTGGCGGACGACACCCGGGCACAGGCGGCGTGCCGGGTGCCGGCCAGCGCCTCGTCGCCCTGCTGGAGCAGGCCCAGGTCGAGCAGGAGCCGGTGCCCGGCGAGCACCGCCTCCCCGGCGGCCGGGCGCGGCAGCGCGCTCGCCGTGTGCCGGGACTCGGCGGCGCGCGGGCCGTCCCAGGGGCCGAGCCGGTCGATCTCCCCGCGCGTGGTGGCGAGGTCGGGCAGTCCGAGGTGGACGTCCATGGCGTCGGCCAGCATCTGGAGCACCCGGCCGTCGGTCGGCGCCAGGCGCCGGGTCATCTGCTCGGGCTTGAGCGCGGCCTCGAAGGAGCGGACCCGGCCCTCCCAGTTGAGGAAGGTGCCCGCCTTCTCGGCGACCGCCGCGACCGGCAGGACCACGTCGGCCCGGCCGGTGATCTCGCCGGGCCGCAGCTCCAGCGAGACCAGGAAGCCGACCTCGTCGAGCGCCTCGCGGGCACGCGCCGGATCGGGCAGGTCCGTGACCTCCACGCCCGCCACCAGCAGCGCCTGCAACTCGCCCGCGGCGGCGGCCTCGACGATCTGGCCGGTGTCGCGGCCGTGGCGGTGCGGCAGTTCGGCCAGGCCCCAGACCGCGGCGACCTCCTGCCGCGCCCGCGGGTCGGTGGCCGGGCGTCCGCCCGGCAGCAGCCCCGGCAGGGCGCCCGTCTCGACGGCGCCGCGCTCCCCGGCCCGGCGCGGGACCCACACCAGTCGGGCGCCGGTGGCCGCCGCGGTGCGCACGGCGGCGGTGAGCCCGCCGGCCACGCCGGCCAGCCGCTCGCCGACGACGATCACCGCGCCCTCGGTCCGCAGGTCCTCCGCGGCCCGGCTGCCGTCGTCCTCCAGGCCGACCCCGCCGGCCAGCGCGTCCAGCCACTCGGTCTCGGTGCCGGGCGCGGCGGGCAGCAGGGTGCCGCCGGCCTTGGTGAGGCCGCGGGTGGCGTGGGTGGCCAGGGCGTACACCTTCTGCCCGTGCCGGCGCCACGCCTTGCGCAGCCGCAGGAAGACGCCGGGCGCCTCCTCCTCCGCCTCGAAACCGACCAAAAGCACGGCCGGCGCCTTCTCCAGGGCGGCGTAGGTGACCCCGCCGCCGTCCAGGTCCCGGCCGTGTCCGGCGACGTGGGCGGCGAGGAAGTCGGCCTCCTCGGCGCTGTGCACGCGGGCCCGGAAGTCGATGTCGTTGGTGTCGAGGGCCACCCGCGCGAACTTGCTGTAGGCGTAGGCGTCCTCGACGGTGAGCCGCCCGCCGGCCAGGACACCGGTCCGGCCCCGGGAGGCGAGCAGGCCCTGCGCGGCGATCCGCAGCGCGTCCGGCCAGGAGGCGGGCTCCAGTTCGCCCTCGGCGTTGCGCACCAGCGGCGTGGTGAGCCGGTCGCGCTGCTGCGCGTACCGGAAGCCGAAGCGGCCCTTGTCGCAGATCCACTCCTCGTTGACCTCGGGGTCGTGGGCGGCGAGCCGCCGCATGACCCGGCCGCGCCGGTGGTCGGTGCGGGTGGCGCAGCCGCCCGAGCAGTGCTCGCACACGGACGGCGAGGAGATCAGGTCGAAGGGGCGGGAGCGGAACCGGTAGGCGGCGGAGGTGAGCGCGCCGACCGGGCAGATCTGGATGGTGTTGCCGGAGAAGTACGACTCGAACGGGTCGCCCTCGCCGGTGCCGACCTGCTGGAGCGCGCCGCGTTCCAGCAGCTCGATCATCGGGTCGCCGGCGACCTGGTTGGAGAACCGGGTGCAGCGGGCGCACAGCACGCACCGCTCGCGGTCGAGCAGCACCTGCGTGGAGATCGGCACGGGCTTGGCGAAGGTCCGCTTGCGGCCGTCGAAGCGGGAGTCGGACTGGCCGTGCGACATGGCCTGGTTCTGCAGCGGGCACTCGCCGCCCTTGTCGCAGACCGGGCAGTCCAGCGGGTGGTTGATGAGCAGCAGCTCCATCACACCCTTCTGGGCCTTCTCCGCGACCGGTGAGGTGAGCTGCGTCCTCACCACCATCCCGTCGGTGCAGGTGATGGTGCAGGAGGCCATCGGCTTGCGCTGGCCCTCCACCTCGACGATGCACTGGCGGCAGGCGCCGACCGGGTCGAGGAGGGGGTGGTCGCAAAAGCGCGGGATCTCGATGCCGAGCCGCTCGGCGGCCCGGATCACGAGGGTGCCCTTGGGCACGCTGATCTCGATGCCGTCGATGGTCAGCGTGACCAGGTCCTCCGGCGGGAGGGCCGCCTGCCCCCCACCGGAGGCAGTATTGGTGGTCACGGTCATGCGTGCACCTCCGTACGGTCGGCCCAGGCCGTCGACCTGGCGGGGTCGAAGGGGCAGCCCCGGCCGGTGATGTGCTGCTCGTACTCCTCGCGGAAGTACTTCAGCGAGGAGAAGATCGGCGCGGCGGCGCCGTCGCCGAGGGCGCAGAACGCCTTGCCGTTGATGTTGTCGGCGATGTCGTACAGCTTGTCGAGGTCGCTCATGCGGCCCTTGCCGGCCTCCAGGTCCCGCATGAGCTGCACCAGCCAGTACGTGCCCTCGCGGCAGGGCGTGCACTTGCCGCAGGACTCGTGGGCGTAGAACTCGGTCCAGCGGGTGACGGCCCGCACCACGCAGGTCGTCTCGTCGAAGCACTGGAGCGCCTTGGTGCCGAGCATGGAGCCGGCGGCGCCGACGCCCTCGTAGTCGAGGGGGACGTCGAGGTGCTCGTCGGTGAACATCGGCGTCGAGGAACCGCCCGGCGTCCAGAACTTCAGCCGGTGGCCGGGGCGCATCCCGCCGCTCATGTCGAGGAGCTGGCGCAGGGTGACGCCGAGCGGCGCCTCGTACTGGCCGGGGCGGGCGACGTGGCCGCTGAGCGAGTAGAGCGTGAAGCCCGGGGACTTCTCGCTGCCCATCGAGCGGAACCAGTCCTTGCCCCGGTGGAGGATCGAGGGAACCGACGCGATGGACTCGACGTTGTTCACCACGGTGGGGCAGGCGTACAGACCGGCGACGGCGGGGAAGGGGGGACGCAGCCGGGGCTGGCCGCGGCGCCCTTCGAGGGAGTCGAGCAGCGCCGTCTCCTCACCGCAGATGTACGCGCCCGCGCCCGCGTGCACCGTGAGGTCGAGGTCGAGTCCGCTGCCGAGGATGTCCTCGCCGAGGTAGCCGGCCGCGTACGCCTCGCGCACGGCCTCGTGCAGCCGGCGCAGCACGGGGACGACCTCGCCGCGCAGGTAGACGAAGGCGTGCGAGGAGCGGATGGCGTGGCAGGCGATGACGATGCCCTCGATGAGGGCGTGCGGGTTGGCGAACAGGAGCGGGATGTCCTTGCAGGTGCCCGGCTCCGACTCGTCCGCGTTGACCACGAGGTAGTGGGGCTTGCCGTCGCCCTGCGGGATGAACTGCCACTTCATCCCGGTGGGGAAGCCGGCGCCGCCGCGTCCGCGCAGACCGGAGTCCTTGACGTACGCGATCAGGTCGTCGGGGTCCATCGCCAGGGCCTTGCGCAGCCCCTCGTACCCCTCGTGCCGGCGGTAGACGTCGAGCGTCCAGGACTCGTCCTGGTCCCAGAAGGCCGACAGCACCGGTGCGAGCAGCTTCTCCGGGCTGGTGTCCTTGATCTCCGCTGCCAAGGTCATCACTCCCCCTCCTCGGCGGTGGGCCCGGCCGGGTGGGCCGGGTCGGACGCCGACGTCTCCTGCGGCGCGTCGTGCGAGCCGAGGTGTTCCGCCGGCGACGGGTCGTGCACGGCGCCCTTCGGCGGCTCGGCGGGTCCGCCGTCGCGGGGGCTCACCACGCGCGCGGCGGGCGCCTCGCCCTTGGCCAGCTTCAGTCCGGCGAGGGAGGCGGGGCCCGCGCTGCCGCCGCCGGCGACGGCGCCGTCCCGCTCGTCGGGGAAGCCGGCCAGGATGCGGGAGGTCTCCTTGAAGGTGCACAGGGGTGCGCCCCGGGTCGGCGTGACCTCGCGGCCGGCCCGCAGGTCGTCGACGACGCGCCGGATGCTCTCCGGCGTCTGGTTGTCGAAGAACTCCCAGTTGATCATCACGACCGGCGCGTAGTCGCAGGCCGCGTTGCACTCGATGTGCTCCAGCGTGATCGTGCCGTCCTCGGTGGTCTCGCCGTTGCCGACGCCCAGGTGTTCCTGGAGGGACTCGAAGAGGGCGTCGCCGCCCATGACCGCACACAGGGTGTTGGTGCAGACGCCGACTTGGTAGTCGCCGCCGGCCCGGCGCCGGTACATGGAGTAGAAGGTGGCGACGGCGGTGACCTCCGCCGTGGTCAGGCCGAGCACCTCGGCGCAGAACCGCATGCCGGCGCGGGTGACGTGGCCCTCCTCGGACTGCACGAGGTGCAGCAGCGGCAGGAGGGCGGACCGGGAGTCGGGGTAGCGGGCGACGACCTCGCGCGCGTCGGCCTCCAGCCGGGCGCGGACGTCGTCCGGGTAGGCGGGCGCGGGCGGTTGGGGCATGCCCAGGCTGACGCCCCGCTCCGAGGGTGAGGTGGTCACCGGTCGACGCCTCCCATCACGGGGTCGAGGGACGCCACGGCGACGATGACGTCGGCGACCTGGCCGCCCTCGCACATCGCCGCCATGGACTGAAGGTTGGTGAAGGACGGGTCGCGGAAGTGGACCCGGAAGGGGCGGGTGCCGCCGTCGGAGACGACGTGCACGCCGAGTTCGCCCTTGGGTGACTCGACGGCCGCGTACGTCTGTCCCGGCGGGACGCGGAAGCCCTCGGTGACCAGCTTGAAGTGGTGGATCAGGGCCTCCATGGAGGTGCCCATGATCTTCTTGATGTGGTCGAGGGAGTTGCCCAGTCCGTCCGGTCCCAGGGCGAGCTGGGCGGGCCAGGCGATCTTCTTGTCGGCGACCATGACCGGTCCGGGCGCCAGCCGGTCCAGGCACTGCTCGACGATCCGCAGCGACTGGCGCATCTCCTCCAGCCGGATCAGGAAACGGCCGTAGGAGTCACAGGTGTCGGCGGTCGGCACGTCGAAGTCGTAGGTCTCGTAACCGCAGTACGGCTGCGCCTTGCGCAGGTCGTGCGGCAGGCCGGTGGAGCGCAGGACCGGGCCGGTGGCGCCGAGGGCCATGCAGCCGGCCAGGTCGAGATAACCGACGTCCTGCATACGGGCCTTGAAGATCGGGTTCCCGGTGGCGAGCTTGTCGTACTCGGGGAGGTTCTTCTTCATCTTCTTCACGAAGGCGCGGATCTGGTCCACGGCGCCCGGCGGCAGGTCCTGGGCGAGCCCGCCGGGGCGGACGTACGCGTGGTTCATCCGCAGGCCGGTGATCAGCTCGAAGATGTCGAGGACCAGCTCGCGGTCGCGGAAGCCGTAGATCATGATCGTGGTGGCGCCCAGCTCCATGCCGCCGGTGGCGATGCACACCAGGTGGGAGGAGAGCCGGTTCAGCTCCATGAGGAGGACCCGGATGACGGAGGCGCGGTCCGGGACGTCGTCCTCGATGCCGAGCAGCCGCTCGACGCCCAGGCAGTACGCCGTCTCGTTGAAGAACGGCGTCAGGTAGTCCATGCGCGTCACGAACGTGGTGCCCTGGGTCCAGGTCCGGTATTCGAGATTCTTCTCGATGCCGGTGTGGAGGTAACCGATGCCGCAGCGGGCCTCGGTGACGGTCTCGCCGTCGATCTCCAGGATCAGGCGGAGCACCCCGTGGGTGGAGGGGTGCTGGGGGCCCATGTTGACGACGATGCGCTCGTCGTCGGTACGGGCCGCGGTCTGCACGACCTCGTCCCAGTCACCGCCGGTGACGGTGTAGACGGGGCCTTCGGTGGTCTCGCGTGCCGACGCGGACGGGGTGGTGCTCACGAGTACGACCTCCGCTGGTCCGGAGCCGGGATCTGGGCGCCCTTGTACTCGACGGGGATGCCGCCGAGGGGGTAGTCCTTGCGCTGCGGGTGGCCCTGCCAGTCGTCCGGCATCATGATCCGGGTCAGGGCCGGGTGACCGTCGAAGACGATGCCGAAGAAGTCGTAGGTCTCCCGCTCGTGCCAGTCGTTGGTCGGGTACACCTCGAACAGCGACGGGATGCGGGGGTCGGCGTCGGGGGCGCTGACCTCCAGCCGGATCACCCGGTTGTGGGTGATCGAGCGCAGGTGGTAGACGGCGTGCAGTTCGCGGCCGGTGTCGTTCGGGTAGTGGACGCCGCTGACGCCGGTGCACAGTTCGAAGCGGAGGGCCGGGTCGTCGCGCAGGGTGCGGGCGACGCGGACCAGGTGCTCGCGCTCGATGTGGAAGGTCAGTTCGTCGCGGTCGACGACCGTCTTCTCGATCGCGTTCTCCGGGAGCAGGCCCTGTTCCTCCAGGGCGCCCTCCAACTCGTCGGCGACCTCGTCGAACCAGCCGCCGTAGGGCCTGCTCGCCGGTCCCGGCAGGCGGACCGAGCGGACCAGCCCGCCGTACCCGGAGGTGTCGCCGCCGTTGTTGGCGCCGAACATGCCGCGCTGGACGCGGATCTCCTCGCCGCCCTCGCCGCGCCGGCCGGGGAGGTTCCCGGCGGAGAGGTCCTTCTCGGGGTTGACCCCGTTGCCGTTCGCCTCGCTCATCGCAGCAGCCCCTTCATCTCGATGGTGGGCAGTGCCTTGAGCGCCGCCTCCTCCGCCTCGCGGGCCGCCTCCTCGGCGTTGACGCCGAGCTTGGTGTTCTGGATCTTCTGGTGGAGCTTGAGGATGGCGTCCATCAGCATCTCGGGGCGGGGCGGGCAGCCGGGGAGGTAGATGTCGACGGGGACGATGTGGTCGACGCCCTGGACGATCGCGTAGTTGTTGAACATGCCGCCCGAGGAGGCGCAGACCCCCATGGAGATCACCCACTTCGGGTTCGGCATCTGGTCGTAGACCTGCCGCAGCACCGGCGCCATCTTCTGGCTGACCCGGCCCGCGACGATCATCAGGTCGGCCTGGCGCGGTGAGCCGCGGAAGACCTCCATGCCGAAGCGCGCCAGGTCGTAACGGCCGGCGCCGGTGGTCATCATCTCGATGGCGCAGCAGGCGAGGCCGAAGGTGGCGGGGAAGACGGACGACTTGCGCACCCAGCCCGCGGCCTGCTCGACGGTGGTAAGGAGGAATCCGCTCGGAAGCTTTTCTTCGAGTCCCATGACTAGCCCCTCAGTCCCATTCCAGGCCGCCGCGCCGCCATACGTACGCGTACGCGACGAAGACGGTGAGCACGAAGAGCAGCATCTCCACGAGCCCGAAGATCCCCAGGGCGTCGAAGGTGACGGCCCAGGGATAGAGGAAGACGATCTCGATGTCGAAGACGATGAAGAGCATCGCCGTCAGGTAGTACTTGATGGGGAAGCGCCCACCGCCGGCGGGCGTGGGGGTCGGCTCGATGCCGCACTCGTAGGCCTCTAGCCGGGCCCGGTTGTACCGCTTCGGACCGATCAGCGTGGCCATGACCACGGAGAAGATCGCAAAGCCTGCCCCGAGGGCTCCCAGTACGAGGATGGGCGCATACGCGTTCACCGCTCCTCGCTCCTCTCAGTCGGCACTGACTGCTGGCGGTCCCCCCGGGCCGGGCGGTGCCGCCCCGGAGGAGTGTTGCCTGGGCTCACAGCCGCCTCGGCAGCCCCCGAACTCCGCCTGCTGCGACGAAGATCGAGAACATGTGAAGCAGGTCACAAGCCCAACTGCCTCGCATCCTATGCCCGCCGCTCTGTGATCTGCGACACGGGGTATCGCTCCGGCTTTGTGATCTTTACCACCTGACGAAGGATCATGAAGCCGGAGGAGCGGTGATCTTCGCACAGGAAGCGTTCAGCCGATCACCATAGGTGACATATTCGATCGACTTCGCTGGTCAGAGACGTGCGCGAAGGCGCGTCTCCATATCAAGATGCTTCCTGTGCATGCAAATTCGCCCTGGACCGGATCTCTTGATAGAGGCGCGTTCACACCCGCGAGGGAGATGCGGGACGCGATGTGAACGCGTGCACGCGATCACGAGCGGAGCGCGGGCCGAGCGGGGCGGGCGCGACGGGCGCGTGAGCGACCCCGGCGAGGGAGTGACGGAAGGGGCCAGGGAAGGCCGGGAGAGGGAGTGACGGAAGGGGGACATGTACACCGGACGGACAGAAGGGGCGTACGCGGCAGTTGGGGCGTACGGGACGTTCGCGCGACGGACGCGACCGGCGGAGTGACCGTTCCGTGACCTCCACCACACCCTGACGAGGCGTCCGGAAACCGGGCTTGGCCAATTGCCTCAACCAGTGGTAAGCGCGGGGCAATCCGGGCGAAACGATCAAACACCGTGATCACAGGCCGGTTACGGCCCGCCCGCAATGTCCGTTACGGCGTCAATAAAGGGCGACACGCCCGGGATTTGGGGGCTGCGTTGAACAACTGTGGCGCAGCACACGTTCCTTGTAGGTATGGAGGAGCTCCTGATACCGGTTGTACCCATGTCCCACACCGCTCACATACGCAGCCACCGGAAGCCCCGGCGAACCGCGCCGACGACCCTCGCGATGCGGGCCGGAGTTGCCGGTGGCGTCCTCAGCACCCTGGCAGTGACCGGCGCGTCGTCCGCTTCGGCCAGCGCGGCCGAACCCGTGACGCAGACGCTCGAACTGCCCACCCTGACGGCCGGCCTGGCCGCTCAGGTCGCCCAGTCGGCCGACGCCACCCAGCAGGCCGCCGCCCACTACGAACTGCGCGCCGAACGCGACGCCGCCGCCACCAAGGCGGCCAAGACCGCCAAGGCCGACCTCGTCATCGCCAAGAAGAAGGCGGCCGAGGCCAAGAAGAAGGCCGACGAGGCCGCCCGCAAGGCCGCCGCCGAGCGCGCCTCGCGCACCGCCGAACGCGCCACCCTGACCGCCCCGTCGGCCGCCGGCACCGGCACCGCCGTCAGCGCGAGCAGCAGCAGCGTCAGCACGTCCACGGCCACCGGCTCCGCCGCCGCGGTCGTCGCCTTCGTCAAGGCCCAGGTCGGCGACGCCTACGTCCTCGGCAGCACGGGCCCCAACTCCTGGGACTGCTCGGGTCTCGTGCAGGCCGCCTTCAAGCAGGTCGGCGTCGACCTGCCGCGCGTCTCCCAGGCCCAGTCCACGGCCGGCACGCAGGTCTCGCTCAGCAACCTGCAGCCCGGCGACATCCTCTACTGGGGCGGCGCGGGCAGCGCCTACCACGTGGGCGTCTACGTCGGCGACGGCATGTTCGTCGGCGCGCAGAACCCGTCCACCGGCGTCGTCCTCAAGCCGCTCTCCTACGACCCGCCGAGCGGCGCGGTGCGCGTGCTCTGAGGCACCCGCGCCACCGGAAAGGGCCGCAGCCGCTCGGGGGCTGCGGCCCTTCGGCGTGCGCGCACGCGGGGCGCGGAGCACGCGGGGCGCGGGCCGGTCAGGCGCTCGGCGCCACCTTGCTCAGGCCGTTGATGATGCGGTCCATCGCGTCGCCGCCGGTCGGGTCGGTGAGGTTGGCGAGCATCTTCAGGGTGAACTTCATCAGCAGCGGGTGGGTGAGCCCGCGCTGCGTGGCGAGCTGCATGACCTTCGGGTTGCCGATGAGCTTCACGAAGGCGCGGCCCAGCGTGTAGTAGCCGCCGTAGGTGTCCTTCAGCACGCGCGGGTAGCGCTGGAGGGCCATCTCCCGCTGCGCGGGGGTCGTCCGCGCCTGCGCCTGGGCGATGATCTCGGCGGCGAGCTGACCGGACTCCATGGCGTAGGCGATGCCCTCGCCGTTGAACGGGTTGACCAGTCCGCCCGCGTCACCGACCAGCAGCAGCCCGCGCGTGTAGTGGGGCTGCCGGTTGAAGGCCATGGGCAGGGCGGCGCCGCGGATCGGCCCGGTCATGTTCTCGGGGGTGTAGCCCCACTCCGCGGGGGTGGACGCGCACCACGCCTTCAGGATCTCGCGCCAGTCCAGCTCCTTGAAGGACGCGGAGGTGTTGAGCACGCCCAGGCCGACGTTGCTCGTACCGTCGCCCATGCCGAAGATCCAGCCGTAGCCGGGCAGCAGGCGGTCCTGGGGGCCGCGCCGGTCCCACAGCTCCAGCCAGGACTCCAGGTAGTCGTCGTCGTGGCGCGGGCTGGTGAAGTACGTGCGCACGGCGACGCCCATCGGGCGGTCCTCGCGGCGGTGCAGGCCCATCGCCAGGGAGAGCCGCGTGGAGTTGCCGTCGGCGGCCACGACCAGCGGCGCGCGGAAGGTGACCTCGCGCTTGTCCTCGCCCAGCTTGGCGGTGACCCCGGTGATGCGGCCGGTGCGGTCGTCGAGGACCGGGGCGCCGACGTTGCAGCGCTCGTACAGGCGGGCGCCCGCCTTCTGGGCCTGCCGGGCGAGCTGTTCGTCGAAGTCGTCGCGCCTGCGCACGAGTCCGTAGTCCGGGTAGGAGGCCAGATCCGGCCAGTCGAGCTGGAGCCGGGTGCCGCCGCCGATGATGCGCAGGCCCTTGTTGCGCAGCCAGCCGGCCTCCTCGGAGATGTCGATGCCCATGGCGACGAGCTGTTTGACCGCGCGCGGTGTCAGACCGTCGCCGCAGACCTTCTCCCGGGGGAACGCGGTCTTCTCCAGCAGCAGGACATCGAGGCCGGCCCTGGCCAGGTGGTACGCGGTGGCGGAGCCGGCCGGCCCCGCGCCCACGACGATCACATCGGCGGTGTTGTCGGAGAGGGGCTCGGTCACGGCGGGATCTCCCCAAGGTTCGGATTCTGCGTGCCGACAGGCACGGGACAGGGGCAGTCTATTCAGCGTCACCGATCACCAGGCTGAAGGGCTGCCCCGTGAACCGAACCGTTCCCGCCGTACGGCTCCGCGTCCCCACCGACGAGGACGCCGTCGCCTGGCACCGCGTCTTCGACGATCCGGACGTCATGGAGTTCCAGGGCGGGAGCCCCGCGGAACTCTCCGTCTACGAGGAACTGACCGCCCGTCAGCGCCGCCACGACGCCGAACGCGGCTTCTGCCTCTGGTCGATGGTGGACGACGCGGACCGGGTCATCGGCTTCACCGGCGCCCAGCCGTGGCCGCACGCGTGGGGTCCGCGCGGCGAGATCGAGATCGGCTGGCGGCTCGGACGCGCCCACTGGGGCCGGGGATACGTCACCGCCGCCGCCCGGCAGACCCTGGAGCGGCTGCGCGCGGCGGGCGTGCCCGTGGTGGTGGCGATGGTCGACGCGGACAACGCCCGCTCCATCGCCGTCACCGAACGGCTCGGCATGCGCCTGACGGAGGTCTTCACGACCCCCACGTCCCGCCGCCGGGGGAACTGCTACCGGCTGGAGCTGTGAGGGGCCCGGCCGCCGCCCGGCTCAGCTCTGCTTGAAACCCCGGTGCAGCGCGACGATGCCGCCGCTCAGGTTCCGCCAGGCCACCTTGGACCAGCCGGCCTTCACCAGCCGCCCGGCCAGCTCCGGCTGGTCGGGCCACTCCCGGATGGACTCGGCGAGGTAGACGTACGCCTCCGGGTTGGAGCAGACGGTGCGGGCCAGCGGCGGCAGGGCGCGCATCAGGTACTCGGTGTACACCGTGCGCAGCGGCGCCCAGGTCGGGTGCGAGAACTCGCAGATGACGACCCGGCCGCCGGGCCGCGTCACCCGGTACAGCTCGCGCAGCGCCGCGTCGGTGTCCTGCACGTTGCGCAGCCCGAAGGAGATGGTGACCGCGTCGAAGACGTCGTCCCGGAAGGGCAGCCGCGTGGCGTCGCCGGCCGTCAGCGGCAGCCAGGGGTGGCGTCGCTTGCCGACCTGGAGCATGCCGAGCGAGAAATCGCACGGGACGACGTACGCGCCGGTGCGGGCGAAGGGCAGCGAGGAGGTGGCGGTGCCGGCGGCGAGGTCGAGGACCTTCTGCGCGGGCCGCGCGTCGACGGCTCTGGCGACCTCCTTGCGCCACGCCCGGTCCTGGCCGAGCGAGAGCACGTCGTTGGTCAGGTCGTACCGTTCCGCGACGTGGTCGAACATCGAGGCGACTTCGTGCGGCTGCTTGTTCAGGGAAGCGCGGGTCACGCCCCCATTGTGGCAGGCCGGTCCGCCACCGCGGCGGGCGGCGGGGGGGTGTCGCGGCGGGCTGCCGGGGCGGGGTCACTGGGGCGGGGTCACCGGGGCGGGGTCGCCGGGGCGGGCGTCAGCGGTCGCGGTGGAGGAGGCGCCCGGCGAGCACCGTGGCCACGCAGGTGGCGGCGCCGCGGACGGTGAGCGCGGCCTCGTCGGGCACGTCGAACACCGCGAACGTGGCGTCCGCGCCGGTACCGGGCGCCGGGAGCGGCCGGTGGACCACCTCGGCCGGGTCCCGGCCGGCCAGCACGTCGAAGCCGACGAAACCATCGGGGCGACCGGGGCTGCCGGGGCCGTCAGGTCCGTCCGGCCGGCCCGGCCGGTCGACGACGGTCAGCCCGGCGCGCTGCACCGCGTCCAGGACGGCGGGCCGGCGCGGCCGTCCGGCCACCGCCACGACCCCGTGCGCCAGCAGCAGCCGCACCCCGCGCCGGGCACCGGCGCCCCAGCGGGTCTCCGTCATCGGCAGCGCGGCGAGCCGCTCCCCCGTCAGCGGCTCGGTGCCCAGCTCGTCCGCCTCGCGCGGGTCCGGGTGGTAGGCGCCCTCCAGCACCAGGGGCCCGTACGGGTGGAGCAGCCCCGGCATGAGCACGCCGGGCCAGCGCCGGGCGCGTGCGGCCGGGTGGGCGGCGGCCAGCTCCTCGTAGGGGCCGGTGGCGGCGAGCGTACGGCCGTCGACGAGCACGGCGCCGCCGGGCAGCGAGGGGCGCCGGTCCCCGGTGAGGAGGAGGTCCGCGGCGTGGATCGTCAGCACGGTCGGGTCAGTTGGAGGTGAGCAGCTTCAGTTCGGGGTGGGCGGTGCCGCCCTCGATCGCCGTGGACGAGATGTGCGAGACGACCCGCTCGTCGACGGGGTCGTCCGCCGGGTCGTCGTGCACGACGAGGTGCTCGTACGTGGTGGAGCGCTGCGCCGGGACCCGGCCCGCCTTGCGGATCAGGTCGATGATCTCCAGCCGGTTGGAGCGGTGCTTGGCGCCGGCCGAGGAGACGACGTTCTCCTCCAGCATGATCGAGCCGAGGTCGTCGGCGCCGTAATGCAGGGAGAGCTGGCCGACCTCCTTGCCCGTGGTCAGCCAGGAGCCCTGGATGTGGGCCACGTTGTCGAGGAAGACCCGGGCGATGGCGATCATCCGCAGGTACTCGAAGAGGGTGGCCTGCGTACGGCCCTTCAGGTGGTTGTTCTCGGGCTGGTAGGTGTACGGGATGAAGGCGCGGAAGCCGCCGGTGCGGTCCTGCACGTCCCGGATCATCCGCAGGTGCTCGATCCGCTCGGCGTTGGTCTCGCCGGTGCCCATCAGCATGGTGGAGGTGGACTCGACGCCGAGGCCGTGCGCGATCTCCATGATCTCCAGCCAGCGTTCGCCGGACTCCTTCAGCGGCGCGATCGCCTTGCGGGGACGCTCCGGCAGCAGCTCCGCCCCGGCGCCCGCGAAGGAGTCCAGCCCGGCCGCGTGGATGCGGGTGATGGCCTCCTCGACCGACACCTTGGAGATGCGGGCCATGTGCTCGACCTCGCTCGCCCCCAGGCTGTGGATGACCAGCTCGGGGAAGTCCTTCTTGATCGCCGCGAAGTGCCTCTCGTAGTACTCCACGCCGTAGTCCGGGTGGTGGCCGCCCTGGAACATGATCTGCGTGCCGCCCAGCTCCACGGTCTCCGCGCAGCGGCGCAGGATGTCGTCGAGGTCGCGGGTCCAGCCCTTGGCCGCGTCCTTGGGCGCCGCGTAGAAGGCGCAGAAACGGCAGGCCGTGACGCAGACGTTGGTGTAGTTGATGTTCCGCTCGATGATGTACGTGGCGATGTGCTCGGTGCCCGCGTACCGGCGGCGGCGCACGGCGTCGGCGGCGGCGCCCAGCGCGTGCAGCGGCGCGTCGCGGTAGAGGACGAGCGCCTCGTCGGGGGTGATCCGACCACCGGCGGCGGCACGGTCGAGGATGGGCTGAAGGTCGGCCTTCTCGGTCACCGGTGTCCCTTTCGCAGGGTTCGTGGAGCTGGTCGCCGGGTGGCCCGCAGCGGCCGGCCCGGCGGGCGGTCGGACCCGCCCAGCCTACGCCAGGCCCCTCCCCCGCCCCGCGCCTGGGCCGTCGCCGTCAGCGTCGAACACCCGTCAGGCGTCACGGCGTGAAGAGGCGCCGGTCTCACGTGCTCCAGGCGGCGGACAGCAGGCCCAGGTAGGTGCCGGTGATCAGGAAGGGGCCGAAGGCGATCGCCGTCTTGCGGTTCGCCCGCCCGGCGAGGACGAGGGCGCCGCCGTACACCGCGCCGAGCAGGAACCCGGCGAGGGTGCCCAGCATCACCGCCGGCCAGCCGTACCAGCCGAGGACCGCGCCCGCGCCGAGGGCGAGCTTCACGTCGCCGAAGCCCATGCCGGCCGGGTTGAGGCGGTACAGGGCGTAGTGACCGGCGCCCAGCGCGAGGGCGCCCAGCAGGGCGGTGCTCCACCGTCCGGCGTGGCCGGGCACGAGGGCGGCGAGGCCGAGCAGCGCGAGCGCGGCGGCGGCCAGGGGCAGGGTCAGCGGGTCGGGGAGCCGCCGCACCCGCAGGTCGACCACGGCCAGCAGCACGCCCACCGGCGCGAGCACCAGCCACACCCCCAGCTCCGGCCGCGCCCCGGTCGCCCCGGCGAGCACGACGCACACACCCGCGGTGAGCACGGCGAGAGGGAGGGGGCCCGCTCCGGGGTCCGCTCCGGGGTCCGGGCGGGACACCGAGCCGGTACCGGTCACCGCTGCGACGGCCCCCGCGCCCGGCGTGCCGTCCGGCGCCGGCCTCCGCGCGCACGGGGCACAGGGAGCCGGCCCCATCCACCCCCGCACCGCGTGCCCCGCCGGGCAGTGCCGGAGCCAGGGCTCGTCCGACGGTACGGAGAAGCGGTAGGCGGCCCGGGGCAGCAACGCCCCCGCCACGGCGCCCCAGAGCCCGGCGACGACGAGGACCAGCACGTCGGCGAGGTCGGCACTCACCCCGCTGCCCCGGCCTCGTCACCCTGCCTCCACACCCGGGCGGGCCCGCGCCTCACTCCTCTTCGTCTTCGCCGAGGAACAGGTCCTCGGCCCGCATGGCGTGCACGGCCCGCTGCGCCCAGGTCTCCAGCCGCTCCAGACTGTCGCAGGCCAGCACCCGCTCCCGGACGGACTCGGGCACGGGGATGCGGCGCCACTCCAGGATGCGCAGCGTCATCTCGCCACGATCCTCGATCCGGCCCTCTTCCCGGCCCTCTTCCCGGCCTTCCTCCCGGCCTTCCTCCCGGACCTTCTCGGCCACCGGATGCCGGAAGAAATAGTGCATCTCCGCCATCAGATCCCTCCAGATCTCCCTGGCCTCGGCATCGGCCAGACACGAGTCGACGAACTGTCCGAAGACCGCCGCACTCTCCGCGTCGATCGTTCGCAGAGCGGTGGCCAGCGGCTCCAGTATGGCGGTGGCCCCTCGTCCCCGGCCATGAGTCATGGCCGACAGAACGGCCAGCGGGACGTCCCGCTCCGCCTCCCGCTCACCCGCGATGACCGGCACGTTGTCCGGGCCGATCACCAGTGGCCGTACCGTCATGGCATGCCACCCCGGCAGCCCCAGCCGGATGGGCTGGGCGGCCCAGCGCGCGGTTGCGCTGTTCTGGGTGATCACCACGAGCACCGGCTCACAGCGGTACTTCGCATACAGGTACGAGAGGTAGTACGGCCAACTGCCGCGCTTGTCCTCGTCCTTCTTGCCTTGCGCTTCGATGACGAGGAGGTACGCCCCTTCGTCCGTCTCCACCCGCATCAGCGTGTCCACACGCCGCTCGACGGGCTCGATCTCCGTCAGGTCCGCGTTCAGCACCGCGAAGTCGCGGGGCTCCGGGAAGGCGACGTGGAGCACCTTCTGAAACGCCCGCGTCAGCAGCGCGGGGTCCTTCTGGAACACCCGGTGCAGCGCTTCGTGCGACGAGCCGACCATCAGCTCTCCCTCCTGTACGAAGGGATCAACGAGCGCTCTCGTCGCGGGTTGCCGCCGAGGGGGGCGGACCAGCGGAACGAGTGAGGCACGGGCCGGTGGCTGACGGGCGGGGTGAGCCGGCGCCGCGGGGCCGGGCTCCGTGTCCCGGCGAAGTCCCGGCGAAACCGCACCGTCATCCCCCGCCCCGACCCGGCCCCACCGCGCGGGCCCCGCCGGACGTCACGGCCGGAGCAAGTCCACCCGTACGTCTGCCGGGAAGCCGGTGGTCGGGCCGACGCGGCGGGCGAACTCCGTGACCGCCTCCAACTGCGGGCCGCCGAAGCGGAAGTCAAGGGTGGTGAAGTACTGCTCCAGCGTCGCCTCGTCGAACTCCTCCCAGCGGGCGGCCTGTTCGGCGACCTTGCCGACCTCCTCCAGGGAGAGGTTGCGGGAGGCGAGGAACGCCTCGTGCACCTTGCGGGTGATGACCGGCTCGCGCTCCAGGTAGTCGCGCCGGGCGGCCCACACCGCGAAGACGAACGGCAGCCCCGTCCACTCCTTCCACAGCGTGCCCAGGTCGTGCACGTCGAGGCCGAAGCGGGGCCCGTCGACCATGTTCGCGCGCAGCGCCGCGTCCCCGATGAGCACGGCCGCCTCGGCCTCCTGCATCATCAGGCTCAGGTCCGGCGGGCACGTGTAGTAGTCCGGCCGGACTCCGATGTGCTCGTCGAGCAGCAACTGCGCGAGCCGGACCGAGGTCCGCGAGGTCGAGCCGAGGGCCACCCGGGCGCCGTCGAGCCGGTCCAGCGGAACCTGCGAGACGATCACGCACGACATCACCGGACCGTCGCAGCCGACGGCGATGTCGGGAAAGGCCACCAGCTCGTCGGTGTGCTTGAGGAATTCGACCAGGGTGATCGGCCCGATGTCGAGGTCCCCGCGCACGAGCTGCTCGCTGAGCTTCTCCGGGGTGTCCTTCGTCAGCTCGAAGTCGAGGAGCGTGCCCGTTCTCGCGAGCCCCCAGTACAGGGGCAGGCAGTTCAGGAACTGGATGTGGCCGACGCGCGGCCGGGTGCGAGAATTGTCCACGCCGCGAGGCTAGCCCTCCCCGCCGCTCCGCCCGGTCCCGACCCCCGCTGTCAGCCGGATGGCGGCGGCCTTCAAACATTCGGGTGAAGTGATCTTGACCTCTGTTGCGCCCGGGTCGCTGCGTGCTAGGCTCACAGCAAGTTGCAGTTTGGTTTCCCTTGCAGTACAGAGCCTGCGGAGCATGTGACCGCGGGCTCTCGTCATTCTCGGACATATGCGTTGTGTGGAATTGCTCTTCACACGTGCTGGTTCTGGAGCAGGGCAACCCTTTGAGCCCAAGGAGGGCTTATGGCTACCGGAACCGTGAAGTGGTTCAACGCCGAAAAGGGCTTCGGTTTCATCGCCCAGGAAGGCGGCGGCCCCGACGTCTTCGTTCACTACTCCGCGATCAACGCGACCGGCTTCCGGTCCCTTGAGGAGAACCAGCAGGTGTCCTTCGACGTCACGCAGGGCCCGAAGGGCCCGCAGGCGGAGAACGTCACCCCTGCCTGACCGAGAGCAGTACCCAAGGAGCCCCGCGCCGTCCGGCGACGGGGCTCCTGCCCTGTCCGGGGCCGGAACGCCCCCCGGCGGCGCCGGGTCCCGCTGTCGGTGCCCGGCGCTACGGTCCCCGCATGACCACCGACGCAGCGCCCTTCCTCGCCGCCACCCGCACCTTCTACGACGCCATCGCCGAGGACTACGCCGACCGCTTCCGTGACGTGCACGTCGCCCAGCCCGTGGACCGGGCCATGCTGGCGGCCTACGCGCAGATGGTCGGGCCCGGCGGGCAGGTCGCGGACCTGGGGTGCGGGCCCGGCCGGGTCACCGCGCACCTCGCCTCCCTCGGCCTGTCGGTCTTCGGCCTGGACCTGTCGTCCTCCATGCTCGCCATCGCCCGGCGCGAGAACCCCGGCCTCCGCTTCGAGCAGGGCTCGATGCTGGAGCTGGACCTCCCGGACGGCGCGCTCGCCGGGGCGGTGTCCTGGTACTCCTCGATCCACACGCCGTGGGAGCGGCTGCCGGACCTGTTCCGCGAGTTCCGGCGGGTGCTGGCGCCGGGCGGACACCTGCTGCTCGCCTTCCAGAGCGGCGACGAGCCCCGCCGCCACGAGCGGCCCTTCGGCCACCCCGTCACCCTCGACTTCGAGCGGCGCCGGCCCGAGCCGATGGCGGAGCTGCTCGCCGGGGCCGGGCTCACGGTGCGGGTACGGACCCTGCGGGAGCCGGACGAGGCCCTCGGCGAGCCGGTGGCGCAGGCGTGTCTGATCGCCACGCGCGACTGAGTGTCTACCCCGCGTAGAGCCGCTCCACCACCGCCGCGAAGTCCCGCAGGATGACCTCGCGGCGGAGCTTCATCGACGGGGTCACGTGGCCCTCCCACTCGGTGAAGTCCCGGGGCAGGATCGCGAAGCGCCGGATGGACTCGGGGCGGGAGACCATCCGGTTGGCCTCGTCGACCGCGCGCTGGAGCACCGCCCGGGTCTCCTCGTCGCCGACGAGCTGCTCCGGCGGCACCGGGTGGCGGCCGTTCATGCGGCGCCAGTGGTCGATGCCCTCCATGTCGAGGGTGAACAGGGCGGTGACGTACGGGCGGCGGTCGCCGACGACCATGCACTGGGAGACCAGGGGGTGGGCGCGCAGCCAGTTCTCCAGCGGGGCCGGGGCCACGCTCTTGCCGCCCGCGGTGATCAGGAGTTCCTTCTTGCGGCCGGTGATCGTCAGGTACCCCTCGTCGTCCAGGGCGCCGAGGTCGCCGGTGGCCAGGAAGCCGTCGGGGGCGGCCGGGACGACGCCGCCGGCCTGACGGTCCCAGTAGCCGTGCAGCACCTGGCCGCCGGCGACGAGGATCTCGCCGTCGGCGGCGATCCTGATCCGGGTGCCCGGCAGCGGCCAGCCCACGGTGCCGAGGCGGGGCCGCTGCGGCGGGGTGACGGTCACGGCGGCCGTCGTCTCGGTGAGTCCGTAGCCCTCGAAGATGTCGATGCCGGCGCCGCCGTAGAAGGCCGCCAGGTGGTGGCCGAGCGGGGAGCCGCCGCAGATGGCGTACCGGACCCGGCCGCCGAGCGCGTTGCGGATCTTCCGGTAGACGAAGGGGTCGTGGAAGGCGCGGGAGGTGCGCAGGCCGCGGCCGGGACCGCGGCCGGTGCCCGCCTGCTGGGCCTCCACGGCCTCGGCGTGGCGGACGGCGACGGAGACCGCGCGGTCGAAGGCCGCCGCCCGGCCGCCCGCCTCGGCCTTGGCGCGGGCCGCGTGGAAGATCTTCTCCAGCATGTACGGGATGGCGAGCAGACAGGTCGGCCGGAAGGAGGCGAGGTCGGGTATGAGGTCGTCGGGTTTGAGGCTCGGCGCGTGGCCGAGGCGGACCCGGGCGCGGACGCAGGCGATGGCGACCATGCGGCCGAAGACGTGGGACATCGGCAGGAAGAGCAGGATGGAGGGCTCCACGCCGGTCGTCGCGCGGAAGACCGGGTAGAGCAGCTCGATGGCGTTGTCCACCTCGGCGAAGAAGTTGCCGTGGGTCAGCGCGCAGCCCTTGGGGCGGCCGGTGGTGCCGGAGGTGTAGATGAGGGTGGCGAGGCTGTCGGGGCCGAGCATGCCCCGGCGGACGGAGACCTCCGCGTCCGGGACCCGGGTGCCCAGCTCGGTCAGCGACCCGATGTGGCCCTTCTCGACGACCCACAGGTGCGCCAGGTCGGGAAGGTGGTCCAGTTCGGGCCCGAGCATGGCCGCCTGGGCGGTGGTCTCGGTGGCCAGGGCGACCGCGCCGGAGTCCTGGAGGAGCAGGCGGGTCTGGAAGACCGAGGAGGTCGGGTAGACGGGCACGGTGACCAGCCCGGCGGCCCAGGCGGCGAAGTCGAGCAGCGTCCACTCGTACGTCGTCCGGGCCATGATGGCCAGCCGGTCGCCCGGCACCAGCCCCTCGGCGATCATGCCCTTGGCCAGCGCGAGCACCTCTTCGGCGAACCGCGCGGCCGTCACGTCCTCCCACTGTCCGTCCGGGGTGCGGCGGCTGAGGACGACGGCGTCGGGGGCCGCGACCGCGTTGTCGAAGGGCAGGTCGGCGAGGGAGCCCCGGCGCACCGGCGGCGCGAGGGGCGGGACGTACGCCTCCCGTACGGTGCCGTCCAGCCGCCGGGTCTCCGGCTCGACCACGGCGGGTGGCGGGACGTCGGCGAACGAGGCCGAGGCGGCGAAGGAAGGGAGCGGGGTGGACACGGGCGACTCCTGGGACGTGCAGCGGCGATAACGCTTCACTGCAGGACATACGTACCTCGCACGCCGAGGCGTTCATCGCGGGCCCCGCGGAGCGGGGGCTGCCGGCGGTCAGGAACCGGGTGGTCCGGATGGTACGGGGCCGCCGTGGCGGGATCGTGCCGGTTCGGAGAGGGACCGGAGCCGGGTCTGTGCACCCCGCCGGGCACGTCCGGGCGGACGCGGCGACGCCCCGCACCATGCCGGCACACCGGCCCTGGGCCGACACGCCGGGCTGCCGCCGACACGCCGCACATCTGCTGACACGCCGGACCCCGGCCGACACGCCGCACACCGACCGACACACCGGACCGCGACCAACACACCGCACACCGACCGACACACCGGACCCCCACCAACACGCCGCTCCCCCGCCGACACACCCGACGCTGGCGCGCCCCCCGCACCCCGCCGACACACCGCCCGCCCCCGGCAACGCGAAGGCCCCGCCGGTCGCCTGTGGGGCGGACGGCGGGGCCTCCTGCGCGGGAGCGGCTAGCGCTGCCCGCGGGCGCGGCTACGGGACGGCCTACGCGGGGACGGCCACGGCCTGCCGCGGTTCGGGCTCGTCGAGGGGCGCGGACGCCACGCTGTTGTACTTGTCCCGGTCGAGGATGTTCTCCCGCGCCGCCACGATCACCGGCGCGACGACCTGGCCCGCGACGTTCGTCGCCGTGCGCATCATGTCCAGGATGGGGTCGATGGCGAGGAGGAGGCCGACGCCCTCCATGGGCAGGCCCAGGGTGGACAGGGTGAGGGTCAGCATCACGGTGGCGCCGGTGAGGCCGGCCGTGGCGGCGGAGCCGACCACCGAGACGAAGGCGATCAGCAGGTAGTCGCCGACGCCGAGCTGGATGCCGAAGATCTGCGCGACGAAGATCGCGGCGATGGCCGGGTAGATCGCGGCGCAGCCGTCCATCTTGGTGGTCGCGCCGAACGGCACGGCGAAGGACGCGTACTCCTTCGGCACGCCCAGCCGCTCGGTCACCTTCTGGGTCAGCGGCATGGTGCCGACCGAGGAGCGGGAGACGAAGCCGAGCTGGATCGCAGGCCAGGCGCCCTTGAAGAAGTGGAGCGGGTTGGCCTTGGCGACGGTGGCGAGCAGCAGCGGGTACACGCCGAAGAGGACGATCGCGCAGCCGACGTAGATGTCGACGGTGAGGGTCGCGTACTGGCCGAGCAGGTCCCAGCCGTAGGTGGCGATGGCGCGGCCGATGAGGCCGACCGTGCCGAGCGGGGCGAGCCGGATGACCCACCACAGGGCCTTCTGGAGGAGTTCGAGGACGGACTCGCTGACCGCGAGGACCGGCTTGGCGCGGTCGCCGAGCTGGAGGGCGGCGACGCCGGCCACGGCGGCCATGAAGACGATCTGGAGGACGTTCAGCTCGGTGAAGGGCGTGATCACGTCCGTCGGCACGATGCCGGTGAGGAAGTCGATCCAGGAGCCGGTGTTCTCGGGCTTGGCGCCGTCCTTGGCCGTGAGGCCGGTACCGGCGCCGGGGTTGGAGACCAGACCGATGACGATGCCGATGGCGACCGCGATCAGCGAGGTGATCATGAACCAGAGGAGGGTGCGCGACGCGAGGCGGGCCGCGTTGTTGACCTTCCGCAGGTTGGTGATGGAGACCAGGATCGCGAAGAAGACGAGGGGGGCGACGGCCAGCTTCAGCAGGCCGACGAAGGTGCCGCCGACCTTCTCCAGGGTGGTCACGAGCCAGGCGAGGTCCTGGCTGCGGGCGAGCCAGCCGAGGAGGACGCCGAGCACGAGACCGGCGAGTATCTGGGCCCAGAACGGCACCTTGGGGAACCGGGGCTTGGGGAGGGGGGCGGACGCCGGCGAGGGCGTGGCGGAACGCGTGTTCGCGGACACGGACATATCTCCGTAAGGGACGGGACGCGGGGGACAGGACGCGCGGTACTGACGTGGCGGACGGTGGGGGTGGGGGACGTCAGGGGCGACAGGTCGCGGACGCGCACCGGCAGAGGTCCACGTGCAGACGCGCCACGAGCACGAGGCTCGGGGTGGCGGGGGTCGCGGCTGCGGGCATCATGGGCACGACCTTAACACCTGCCCTTTGAGCCCCTCAAAGCCTGACTTTGAGAGGCCGAAGGGCGATTTGACCCAGAGAAACGCAGAACGCCCCGGTTTCCACAGGGGTGTGGAGACCGGGGCGTGAGCGGGTTGTGAGGAACCTTACGCGGTTCTTACGTGCCGGGCGGGGCCACGGCGGGGCTACGAGGTCTGGCCCTGGGCGCGCGCGGCGTCGTCGGCGCCGTCCTCCTGGCCGCGGCTGGCGTCCAGTCCGGCCTTCATGCGGTCCATCTTCTCCACGACCCGCACGGAGGCGCGGTCCCGCTCCTTGCGCAGGGCCACGAAGCTGATCGGGGCGGAGAGCAGCAGGGCGAGCAGGACGATCCACACACCGTTGGAGTCGCCGAGGCCGCGCGGGAACACGCCGGCGTAGACGAGGCCCCAGACGGCGACGAGGCAGCCCACGAAGACTCCGAGGCGCATCAACGTGTAGCGGAGCATCTCAATCCACTCTTCCGTCGGGTGAGGGGCCAGAACACCCCCAAAGGGGCACCGTCCAGTGAAGCACGTCCCGGCCCCGCCTCCGCAGCCGGGGGGCGGTGGCCCGGACAGGCCCCACCCCGCCGCCTCAGCCCAGCGTCAGCAGCATCACGATGTCGTCGCGGTCGTCGCCGGGGGCGACCCGGATGGCGCCGGGCACCCGGCCGACCTCCTTGTACCCGCAGGAGGCGTAGAAGCGTTCCAGGCCGAGGCCGCCCCGGCAGGTCAGGCGGATCGCCTCGACGCCCTCGCAGGTGCGGGCGGCGTCCGCGGCGGCGGCCATCAGGTCGCGGCCGTATCCGAGGCCCTGGTGGCGCGGGTGGACCATCACCGTGGAGAGCCACAGCCAGTGGATCATCAGCCGGTGGGTGTTGAGGGCGAGGAACGCGGTGGCGGCCACCCGCCCTTCCGCGTCGTGGCCGACCAGCAGGCGGGTGCGCCCCTCGGCCATGGCCACCAGGTGCCTGACCAGTTCGGGGCGGATCTCCTCGCGGACGACCGGCGGGACGAAGCCCACCGAGCCGCCCGCGTTGGAGACGTCGGTCCACAGGTCGAGGACGCCGTCGCGCAGCTCGGGGGTGAGTGGGGGGTCCAGGGTGAAAGTAAGAGGCACCAGCCTATGTTAGCCATTACCCCGGGCGGGGGCGCCCGCCCGGCGTCACACCCGCATCGGCTGCGGGGACTCGCGGCGCGCGGGGTCGGGGCCGTCGTACTCGCGGATGATCTCGTAGCGCGTGTTGCGCTCCACCGGGCGGAAACCGGCGTCGCGGATCAGGTCGAGCAGGTCCTCGCGGGTGAGCTTGCTGGGGGTGCCGTAGTTGTCGGCGTCATGGGTGATCTTGTACTCGACGACCGAGCCGTCCATGTCGTCCGCGCCGTGCTGGAGGGCGAGCTGCGCGGTCTGGACGCCGTGCATGACCCAGAAGACCTTGACGTGCGGGACGTTGTCGAAGAGGAGCCGGGAGACGGCGAAGGTCTTCAGGGCCTCGGCGCCGGTGGCCATCTGGGTGCGGGCCTGGAGCCGGTTGCGGACCTTGCCGTCCCGCACGTCCACGAAGTCGTGCTGGTAGCGCAGGGGGATGAAGACCTGGAACCCGCCGGTCTCGTCCTGGAGTTCACGCAGCCGCAGCACGTGGTCCACGCGGTGGCGGGGCTCCTCGATGTGGCCGTAGAGCATGGTGCACGGGGTCTTGAGGCCCTTCTCGTGCGCCAGCCGGTGGATGCGCGACCAGTCCTCCCAGTGGGTGCGGTGGTCGACGATGTGCTGCCGCACCTCCCAGTCGAAGATCTCCGCGCCGCCGCCGGTGAGGGACTCCAGTCCGGCGTCGATCAGTTCGTCGAGGATCTCGGAGGCGGTGAGGCCGGAGATCGTCTCGAAGTGGTGGATCTCGGTGGCCGTGAACGCCTTCATCGACACGCCCGGCAGCGCGGCCTTCAGCTCCCTGAGCGAGCGCGGGTAGTAGCGCCAGGGCAGGTTGGGGTGGAGGCCGTTGACGATGTGGAGTTCGGTGAGGTTCTCCGCCTCCATCGCCTTGGCCAGCTTGACGGCCTCCTCGATGCGCATCGTGTACGCGTCCTTCTCGCCCGGCTTGCGCTGGAAGGAGCAGTAGGCGCAGGACGCGGTGCACACGTTCGTCATGTTGAGGTGACGGTTGACGTTGAAGTGCACGACGTCGCCGTTCTTGCGGGTGCGCACCTCGTGCGCGAGCCCGCCCAGCCAGGCCAGGTCGTCCGACTCGTAGAGCGCGATGCCGTCCTCGCGGGTCAGGCGGACACCCTCCCTGACCTTCTCCTCCAGCTCGCGCTTGAGCCCGACGTCCATGCCGACACCTCTTTCTCAGACAGACCCCGTAAACCGTACTCCCCGCCTTCCGGCGGAAGGCGCCCGGCGGTCAGACCTCGTCCGGGAGTTCGCCCACGCGGTTCTCCCACTTGGTGGACAGGACGATGGTGGTACGCGTCCGGGAGACGCCCTTGGTGCCGGAGAGCCGGCGGATGATGCGCTCCAGCCCGTCCACGTCGGTCGCCCGGATCTTGAGCATGAAGGAGTCCTCGCCGGCGATGAACCAGCAGTCCTCGATCTCCCGCTGGGCCTTGAGCCGCTGGGCGACGTCCTCGTGGTCGGCGGCGTCGGAGAGGGAGATGCCGATCAGGGCGGTGACGCCGAGTCCGAGCGAGGCGGCGTCGACGGTGGCCCGGTAGCCGGTGATGACGCCGGCCGCCTCCAGCCGGTTGATGCGGTCGGTGACGCTGGGTCCCGACAGGCCCACGAGGCGGCCCAGCTCCGCGTAGGAGGCCCGGCCGTTCTCCCTGAGGGCCTGGATGAGCTGCCTGTCCACCGCGTCCATGCGATCGAAGCCTTCCACTGAAGAGGTCTGAAGATCCGGCGGAGTGCCGAAGGGTGGGGGAAAGGGTGGTGCTCGGTACTGCTCGGTGCCACTCGTACTGCTCGATGCCGCCGGTCCTGCTCGGCGCCGCCGGTGCCGCTCGGTGCCTCAGGCGGTGCGGGAGCCGCCGCCCAGCTCGCCGCGCCAGCGGCGGTAGAGGCCGTGTCCGACGCCGGCCGCGTCCAGGGCCCGGCCGGCGACGAAGTCCACCAGGTCCTGGATGTGCGTCGCCCCCGCGTAGAAGGCGGGCGAGGCGGGCAGGACGGTCGCGCCCGCGTCGTCCAGGGCGACCATGTGCCGCAGCGTGCGGCCGTCCAGCGGGGTCTCCCGTACGGCGACGACCAGGGTGCGGCCCTCCTTCAGGGTGACGCTCGCCGCCCGCTGGAGCAGGTCCTTGGAGAGCCCGAGCGCGACGCCCGCCACGCAGGCCGTCGAGGCGGGGACGATGAGCATGCCCTTGGCCGGGTACGACCCGGAGGAGGGTCCGGCCGCGAGGTCGCCCGCGCTCCAGTACCGCACGTCGGCGAGGGCGTCGGGCCCCGCGTCGAAGGTGCCCGGCTTGCCGTCCGCCCCGCGCGCGAGCCAGGCGCCGAGGTCCTCGCGCCAGTGGGCGTCCCGGAAGGAGATGCCGGTCTCGTCGAGCAGGGTGAGCCGCGAGGCCCGGCTGACCACCAGGTCGACGGCCTCCCCGGCCGCGAGCAGCGCCCGCAGGACCGCCGCCGCGTACGGCGTTCCGGATGCCCCCGACACCCCCACGATCCAAGGTACGCGCTGCGTTTCTCCTGGCTTCATGAAGGCGAGCCTATCCGGCCGCCCGGCATCCGGGCCGCACGGCCGGGTCGGTGGGCTCCGGTGCGCCGGGCGGATCGGGGCGCGGGCCTGCTCAGAGCGTGAGCCCGCGCACCAGGAGGTCGATCAGGGCGCAGACGAAGAGGCTGATGCCGATGAACCCGTTGGTCGAGAAGAAGGCCCGGTCGAGCCGGGTCAGGTCGTGCGGGCGGACGATGGTGTGCTCGTAGACGAAGGCGCCGGCGACGATCAGCAGGCCGATCCAGAGGAAGACGCCCGCGCCGGTGGCCACCGCGTACCAGGCGAAGAGGGCCATGGTCACGGCGTGGCAGGCCCGCGCGCCCCAGATCGCGGCCGGGACGCCGAAGCGGGCCGGCACCGACTTCACGCCGACCTCGCGGTCGGTCTCGACGTCCTGGCAGGCGTAGATCAGGTCGAAGCCGCCGATCCAGACACCCACGGCGAGGCCGAGGATCACCGCGTCCCAGGACCAGGTGCCGCTGATCGCCAGCCAGCCGCCGACCGGGCCCATCGCCTGCGCGAGCCCGAGGATGGCCTGCGGGAAGTTGGTGAACCGCTTCCCGTACGGATAGACCACCATCGGGATCACCGCGACGGGGGCGAGGGCGAGGCAGAGCGGGTTGAGCAGGGCCGCCGCGCCGAGGAAGACGACGAGGGCGATCAGGGCGCCGGTCCAGGCGTGCCGGACCGACATGGCGCCGGTGACCAGTTCGCGGTGGGCGGTGCGGGGGTTGCGGGCGTCGATCTCGCGGTCGATGATCCGGTTGACCGCCATGGCGAAGGTGCGCAGCCCGACCATGGCGACGGTGACCAGGAGGAGCCGGCCCCAGTGGATGGCGCGGTCCCACTCGTACATCGCGGTCAGGGAGGCGATGTAGGCGAAGGGGAGCGCGAAGACCGAGTGCTCGATCATCACCAGGCGCAGGAAGGCGCGGGCGCGTCCCGGCTGGGGGATCGCGGCGGCGGAAGCGCTCACCGGCCGCCCTCCGTCCGGCGGTGCCCGGCCGGTCCGCGCCCGCCGCGGCGGGCGGGCCCCGCCGCGGCGCCGCCGTCGGCTCGCATGTCCGTCACAGCCCGTATTCCTTCCAGCGGCGGGTGACCCGTTCGGCCGTCTCGGGGTCGGAGAGGACCATCTCCGGCCAGCCGCCGTCGCGCGTGTACCCCTCCCCGGGGAGTTTGCGGGTCGCGTCGATGCCCGCCTTGCCACCCCAGAACTGCTGGTAGGAGGCGTGGTCGAGGTGGTCGACGGGGCCTTCGACGACGGTCAGGTCGCGGGCGTAGTCGGTGTTGCCGAGGGCACGCCAGGCGACCTCGTGCAGGTCGTGGACGTCGCAGTCGGAGTCGACGACGACGATGAGCTTGGTCAGGGACATCATGTGCGCGCCCCAGACGGCGTGCATGACCTTCTGCGCGTGCTTGGGGTACTTCTTGTCGATCGAGATGATCGCGCAGTTGTGGAAGCCGCCCGCCTCGGGCAGGTGGTAGTCGACGATGTCCGGGACGATGATCTTGAGGAGCGGCAGGAAGAACCGTTCGGTGGCGCGGCCGAGGGGGCCGTCCTCCGTCGGCGGGCGGCCGACGACGATCGACTGGAGCAGCGGGCGCCGGCGCATGGTGACGCAGTCGATGGTGAGCGCCGGGAAGGGCTCCTGGGGCGTGTAGAAGCCGGTGTGGTCGCCGAAGGGGCCCTCGGGGAGCATCTCGCCGGGTTCCAGCCAGCCTTCGAGGACCACCTCGGCCTGGGCCGGGACCTGGAGCGGCACGGTCTTGCAGTCGACCATCTCGATCCGCTTGCCCTGCACGAAGCCGGCGAAGAGGTACTCGTCGATGTCGCCGGGGAGCGGGGCGGTGGAGGCGTAGGTGACGGCGGGCGGGCAGCCGAAGGCGATGGCGACCGGGAGGCGTTCGCCGCGCCGGGCGGCGACCTGGTAGTGGTTGCGGCTGTCCTTGTGGATCTGCCAGTGCATGCCGATGGTGCGCTTGTCGTGGCGCTGGAGCCGGTAGAGGCCGAGGTTGCGGATGCCCGTCTCCGGGTCCTTGGTGTGGGTGAGCCCCAGGTTGAAGAAGGAGCCGCCGTCGTCCGGCCAGGTGAACAGGGCCGGCAGCCGGTCGAGGTCGACCTCGTCGCCGTGCAGGACGACCTCCTGCACGGGCGCGCTGTCGGACTTGACCTTCCTCGGCGGTACGTGGGTCATCGCGCCGAGCTTGCCGAACGCCTCGCGCATCCCGACGAAGCCCTGCGGCAGCTCGGGGCGGAGCAGCCCGCCGATCTTCTCGGAGATCTCCTCGTACGACTTCAGGCCGAGGGCCTTGAGGAGGCGCCGGTCGGTGCCGAAGACGTTCATCGCCAGCGGCATCGCCGAGCCCTTGACGTTCTCGAAGAGGAGGGCGGGGCCGCCGGACTTGTTCACCCGGTCGACGATCTCCCCGACCTCCAGGTACGGGTCCACCTCGGCCTTGATGCGCTTGAGGTCTCCCTCGCGCTCCAGCGCCCTGAGCAGGGAGCGAAGATCGTCGTAAGCCATGGGGCCCAGTATCCCCGAGCGGCTACCCTGGGCCTGTACCTGGGGGCGTCCACCGCGTCCCCGGGCTCCACCGCCCCCCTCTTTCGCTGGAGAGGCCCATGCTCCGGGTGCTGATGTTCCTCGTGCCACTGGCGCTGAGCGTCTACGCGTTCATCGACTGCATCAGCACGCCGGACGAGGACATCCGGCACATGCCGAAGCCGCTGTGGGCGATCCTCGTGCTGCTCTTCCCGCTGGTCGGCTCGATCTCCTGGATCATCGCCGGCAAGAAGCGGCACCCGGCCGGCGCGGGCGCCCCGTGGGGCGGCGGCGCGGGCGGTGGCGGCGGCCGTCGCTGGGTGGCGCCGGACGACAACCCCGAGTTCCTGAAGTCCCTCGACGACGACAAGGACCAGGAGCCCCGCAAGGACGGGGAGGGCTGACCGGGACCCGCGGCCCCCGGGACACCTGGGCTTCGTCCGGGCGCACCGGGGCGCCCTGACGGACCCCGGCACCGTGGCGGACCCGGCGCCGGGCACCGCCGGCCCCGGGCTCGTATCGCCGTTCGAGGCACCATCCGTTTCATTGAAATCGGCCGACACGCCAGGTATGCGCTCGCCAGGACGGCATTCCCTTGGTCGGGTCTGACCCAACTGCGAACGGAGACGCCCCGTGCGAATGACCGACATCCAGCGGTGCGACATCAGGCCCGGACGACTGGTCGAATGGACGCTCAGCCCGGCGACCGTCGCCACCGCCGCGGGGCTTCCGGACGACGCCAGGCCGCCGGCGTACATCCAGGAGTCGCACATCAGGACGGCCCGGTCGGTGCGTGAGGGCGGGCTCTTCGTGCCGACCTGGCTCGGCGCCGCCTTCGACCTGCCGGGCCGTATCGACCCGGACGCGCTCCAGGAGGCGCTGCGCGCCTGGACGCTGCGGCACGAGACACTGCGCAGCGGCTTCCGCTGGTCCGGCCCCGGCGCGGAGATGCGCCGCTTCACGCTGGACGCGGACGAGGTCTCGCTGCACCGGGAGGACGTCGGCGAGTTCACCGACGCGGACGCCCTGGTACGCCACCTCCAGGAGCGCTTCGACACGGTGGCGGACGCGCTGCGCTGGCCGAACCTCATCTACACGGCGGTCCTGCGCGAGGACGGCGCCGGCGTCTACATGGCCTTCGACCACAGCAACGTCGACGCGTACTCCCTCTTCCGCATCCCCGCCGAGATCCACGAGCTGTACACGGCGGCGGTCGAGGGACGGTCCGTCGAGCACCCGCCGGTCGGCAGCTACGTCGACTTCTGCGAGGCCGAGCGCGCCGACGCGGACCGGATCGACGACCGGCACGAGATCGTGGGCCGGTGGCGGGAGTTCATCCAGCGCTGCGACGGGCGGCTGCCGTCCTTCCCGGTCGACCTCGGGCTGGAGCCCGGGGGCCCGCTGCCGGAGCAGCGGCTGCTGCGGGAGCCGCTGGTGGACGCGGCCGACGCCGCCGCCTTCGAGGCGTACTGCCGGCCCTACGGCGGCAGCCTGGCCGGTGTCCTGGCCGCCACCGCGCTCGTGGTCCACGAGATCGGCGGCGAGCCGGTGTACCGCACGGTCGTGCCCTTCCACACCCGCACCCGCTCGCGCTGGTCGCAGTCGGTGGGCTGGTACGTGGGCGGGGCGCCGGTGGAGGTGCCGGTGGAGCGCGCCCGCGACTTCCCGAGCGCGCTGGCCGCCGTACGGGAGGCGCTGCACGCCAACCGGCGGATGGCCCGCATGCCGCTGGACCGGGTGCTGCGGCTGCTCGGCACCGACTTCCGCCCCACCTCGCCCGACCTGTACTCGATCGTCTCCTACGTCGACGCCCGCGCCGTCCCCGGTGCCGACCGCTGGACCGCGCTGAACGCGTACGGGCTGCTCCGCGTCTCCTACGGCGACCAGGTGTGCGCCTGGGTCAACCGGCTCCCGGAGGGCCTGTGGTTCGCAAGCCGCTACCCGGACACCGACATCGCCCAGAAGAACCTGCGCCTCTACGTGGAGCGGCTGCGGGACGTCGTCACCGGCGTCGCCCGGCAGGAGGCGGTGGCGCGGGGCGCCTGAGGCCGGTCCCGGCACGGCGAAGGCCGGTCCCCCACACCCGTGGCGGGGACCGGCCTTCGGTGGCGCCGGGTCAGAAGCCGACGGCGGCGAGGGCGCCGAGGCCCACGTCGGCGTAGGAGTGCTTGCCGGAGACGAAGATGTTGACGCCGTAGTAGTTGAAGAGCCAGCAGGCGAAGGCGGCCAGGGCCAGGTAGGCGGCCCTGCGCCCCTTCCACCCGGCGGTGGCGCGGGCGTGCAGGTAGCCGGCGTAGGCGACCCAGGTGATGAAGGACCAGGTCTCCTTGGGGTCCCAGCCCCAGTAGCGGCCCCAGGCGTCGCCCGCCCAGATCGCGCCCGCGATGATGGTGAAGGTCCACAGCGGGAAGACGGCGGCGTTGACCCGGTAGGCGAACTTGTCCAGGGAGGCGGCCGAGGGCAGCCGGTCCAGGACCGAGTCGGCGAAGCGGCCGGGGGTGCCGCCGCCCGCGAGCTTGTTCTCGAAGGAGTCCTTGAAGAGGTACAGGACCGTGGAGACCGCGCCGACGTAGAAGACCGCGCCGCAGAAGATCGCGGTGGAGACGTGGATGTAGAGCCAGTACGAGTGCAGGGCGGGCACGAGCTGGTCGCTCGCCGTGTACAGGACGGTGACGGCGAGGCCGAGGTCGAGCAGGACCGTGGTGATCAGCGGGAGGCCGAGCCAGCGGACCTTCTTGCCGAAGGCGAGCAGGCCCAGGTAGACGCCGACGCCGACCGTGGTGAAGGTGATGTTGAACTCGTACATGTTGCCCCACGGCGCCCGCTGCACCGACAGGGCCCGCGCGAGCACGCCGCCGAACTCCAGGACGAAGGCGAGCACGGTGAGCGAGATGGCGACGCGCCCGTAGAGGTCGCCCTTCTCGGTGCCGCCGTGCGCGCCCGGACCGTCGGGCACGTCCCGGGCGCCGGCCGCGGCCCGCACGACGACCTTCGGCCGCTCCAGTACGGCGGTGCCGCCGCTCTTGCGCACGGTGACGGCCGGGGCGTCCTTCGCCGCGGCCCCGCCCTCGGCGGTGAGCGCGGCGGCGGTGCGGCCGACCTTGCTGCGGCTGCCGAAGAGCCACTCGGCGATGTAGGCGAAGAAGGCCAGGGTGTAGACCGCCATCGCGGAGTAGATCAGCGTGTTGCTGATGTTCGCGAGGTTCTCGTTGGTCGCGGCGGCCAGTGATGCGGCGGCGAGGGTCACTGCTGCTCAGCCCCTTCGGCAGAGACGGCGTGGGAGTCGGGGTCGGGGGATGCGGGGGTGTCGTCGTCGGGGGCGCCCGGCGCCCGCTCGTGGAGGACCGCGGCGAGGTCTCCCAGTTCCTCGGGGACCTTCGCGGACTCGCTGCGGCCGAGGCCCGCCATCTCCACGACGGTGATCCCGTCCTCGCCCCGGACCGCGCGCACCCACACGCGGCGGCGCTGGACGAACAGGGACCCGGCGAGGCCCAGGATGGCGGCGACCGAGCCGGCCAGCGCCCAGCCGCTGCCGGGCTGCTGGGCCATCTGGAAACCGGCCCACTCCTTGACGCCCTCGAAGGTGACGGAACCGGCGCCGTCGGGGAGCGTCATGGTCTCGCCGGGCATGAGCTGGCGCTTGAACAGCTCGCCGTCGGAGTCCTTGAACTCCTTCAGCTTGGTCTTGTCGAGCTGGTAGATGTTCTGCAGGAGGCCCGCGTCGACGCCGAGGTCCCCGTGGTAGGCGTTGAGCGCCAGCATCGGGTTGATCAGCGCCGGGAAGGTGGAGAGCATCGTGCTCCCCTTGCCGCCGTAGGTCGGCAGGAAGAACGCCTGGAAGCCGAGCTGTTCCCGCTCGCCCTTCGCGTTGCGGTAGCCGTCCATGACCTTGATGGCGCCGGAGGAGGTGACGTTGCCGTCCAGCGGGAGCAGGGCGACGGCCTCGCGGTCCTTGACGACGTCGCCCTTGCCGTCCCGGACGGTGACGACGGGGGCGTAGCCGTGGCTGACGAGGTAGACCTTGGTGCCGTCGATCTCCAGCGGCTTGTTGACCTTGATGGTGGCCGGCTTCTCCTCGCCGTACGCGCCCACGCTGTAGGTGACGTGGGCCTCGTAGGTGCGGGGGGTGCCGCGGTTGGGGCCGGTCGGCTCGTAGGTGCCGCGGAAGTCCTTCAGGTGGAAGCTGAACGCGTCCAGCTCGTCCTGGTCGAAGAGGTTCCCGGACTTGAAGTCGTCGTACTGGGTGATGGTGTTGGCGAAGCCGTCGCCCTCCAGGATCAGCTTGTTGCCCTCGTACCGGAAGAGCTGGCCCCAGGCGAAGGCGATCAGCATCACGATCAGCGCGATGTGGAAGGCGAGGTTGCCCGCCTCGCGCAGGTAGCCCTTCTCGGCGGCGACGGAGCCGCCGGTGGCGTGCACCCGGAAGCGGCGCTTGCGCAGCACGGCGAGGGCGTGCTGGTGGACCAGCTCGGGGGCGGTCTCGGTACGCCAGGTGGTGTACGCGGGCAGCCGGGTCAGCCGCCGGGGGGCGCCGGGCGGCCGGCCTCGGAGCTGGCCGACGAACTGCCAGGTGCGCGGGACGATGCAGCCGATCAGGGAGACGAAGAGCAGGATGTAGATCGCGGAGAACCACACCGAGCTGTAGACGTTGAAGAGGCCGAGCGTGTCGTAGAGCGGCGAGAGCGTCTCGTGCCGTTCGCGGAAGTCGTCGACCTGCACGGCGTCGATGCCGGTCTGCGGGATCAGCGAGCCGGGGATCGCGGCCAGCGACAGCAGCAGGAGCAGCAGCAGCGCCACCCGCATCGAGGTGAGCTGGCGCCAGAACCAGCGGGTCCAGCCGACCACGCCGAGGGCGGGCAGGGTGGGGGCGTTGGCGGGGGCGTCCTCGCCGGGGGCGGTGGAGAGCCGGGAGCCGGCCGCGTCCAGGTCCCGGTCGTCGGCCTTCGGGGTCTCGTCCGGTGCCGTTCTCGAAGTGCTCATCGGATCAGATCCCCACAGTGAAGCCGTTGGACCAGGTCTGCATGTCCTGGACGATGCTGTCCCACACGCCGGTCAGCAGCAGCAGCCCGGTCACGATCATCATGGTGCCGCCGATGCGGAGCACCCAGACGTAGTGGCGCTTGATCCACCCGAAGGCGCCGAGCGCCCGGCGGAAGGCGACCGCGGCGAGCACGAAGGGCACCCCGAGGCCGAGGCAGTAGGCGACGGTGAGGAGCGCGCCCCGGCCGGCGGTGCCCTGCTCGGAGGAGAGGATCAGCACGGAGGAGAGCGTCGGCCCGATGCAGGGCGTCCAGCCGATGCCGAACAGCGCGCCCAGTACGGGGGCGCCGGCCAGGCCGCTGACCGGGCGCCGGTGGAAGCGGAACTCGCGCTGGGTGAGCCAGGGCATCAGGCCCATGAAGAAGACACCCATGGCGATCATGAATCCGCCGAGGATCTTCGTCAGGACGCCCCGGTTGTCCTGGAGCGTCTCGCCGAAGAAGCCGAAGAGCGCGCCGCTGGAGACGAAGACGGCGGTGAAGCCGAGGACGAAGAGGGAGGAGCCCGCGACCATCCGGCCGCGCCGGGCCTCGGCGAGGTCGGTGCCGGTCACCCCGGTCACGTAGGAGAGGTAGCCGGGGACGAGCGGCAGGACGCAGGGCGAGAAGAAGGAGACGAGGCCGCCGAGGAGCGCGACGGGCAGGGCCAGCAGGAGGGCGCCGTCGAGCACCGTGCCGTTGGGGCCCCCCACGGCGAGCGTGGACAGTGCGCTCACGTCACTTCTCCGCCATCACGGGGTCGAGCATCTCGCGCAGCTTCTCCTCGCTGAGCGCCTGGAGGGTGCGCGCGGCGACCTTGCCCTCGCGGTCGATGACGAGCGTGGAGGGGATGGCCTGCGGGTTGAGGGTGCCCTTCTCGAAGCGGAGCATCAGCCGGCCGGCCGGGTCGTACAGGCTCGGGTAGCCGACGCCGAACTCCTTCTCGAAGGCGCGGGCCGGGCCGACGGAGGTGTCGCGGGTGTTGATGCCGAGGAACGCGACGCCGTCGTCCTTGACGTCCTCGTAGACCTTCTGGAAGTTCTTGGCCTCGGCCCGGCAGGGCGGGCACCAGGAGCCCCACACGTTGACGACGACGACCTTGCCCTTGTGGTCGGCGAGGGCGGCCTTCCCCCCGTCGACGGTCTCGCCGGAGAGGTCGGGCGCGGCGGCCCGCTCCCCCTTGGCGACGGTGGCGATGCCGTCCGGGCCGGTGACGAAGCCCGCTTGCCCACCGCCGCCGGAGGTGCCTGAGGAGCCGCACGCGGTGGCGAGCAGCGCCGTCAGGGCGACGCCCGCGGCCAGGGCGGCACGGCGGCGGGCGGTGGTGCGGTTCGAGCGCAGGGGGGCGCGACTGGCAGCACTCATGTGAAAAGTTTCGCATGTCCGTTCCGGGGATCTTGCGCACCCCCCTCACCGGCACGGACCCGCATCTCAAACGGCGTCTGGGGGGCTGCCCCGGGGGCCGATTGAGGCTTTTGTACGCTATGCCCGCTTAGCTGGCTTTGCCGCTTCCGGCACCGCTCCCGGCATCGCTTCCGGCACCGCTCCCGGCCCCGCTCCCCGCGCCGCTCCCGGTGTCCTCGAAGAGGGCCTTCCAGCCGCCCGCCGGACGCTGCCCCACGTCGAGCGTGCGGTAGCGGGCGAGCACCTCGGGCCGCTGCGCGTCCAGCCAGTCGGTGAACTGCCGGAAGGAGACCAGCCGCACGTCCCCGCCCTTGTCCCGCTCCCGCGCGATGTGCTTCAGCGCCTCCTCGACGGCGTCCATGTAGATGCCGCCGTTCCACTCCTCGAAGTGGTTGCCGACGAAGAAGGGCGCCCGGTTCGTCTCGTAGGCCCGCCGGAAGCCGGCTATGTACGCCTCGGTCGACTGCTTCCGCCAGCCCGGGTGGTTGTGGGCGGGCGCCCGGGTGGTGTTGAGCGACTGGTTGGCCAGCATGTTGTAGTCCATCGACAGCACCTCGAAGGACCGGCCCGGGAACGGTATCTGCTGGAGCGGCAGGTCCCACAGGCCCTGCTTCCTCGCCGGCCAGGTCTGCCGGCCGCCGGGCGAGGAGGCGTCGTAGCGCCAGCCCAGCTCTCGGGCGGTGGGCAGCAGGTTCTCCTGGCCGAGCAGGCAGGGGGTGCGCCCGCCGACGAGTTCCTTGTCGTAGTCGAAGGGGAGCGACGGCAGGTCCGTCCAGCCGCTGTTCGTCCGCCAGCGCTGGACGAAGGACTTCGCCTGGTCGATCTCGCTGCGCCACTGCCGGGAGGTCCAGTTGCCGACGCTGCCCGAGCCGCCGCAGAAGTGGCCGTTGAAGTGCGTGCCGATCTCGTGGCCCTCCAGCCAGGCCCGGCGCACACCGGCGAGGGTGTCCTTGATGTGGTCGTCGGTGAGGTACCCGATGTCGGAGGCGCCGCGCGGGTTGCCCGGCGGGTCGTAGAGCCGCTTCTGCGACTCCGGCAGCAGGTACAGCCCGGAGAGGAAGAAGGTCATGGCCGCGCCGTGGTCGCGGGCGAGGTCCAGGAAGCGGGGGAAGAGACCGTTGCCGACCTCCCCCGCGCCGTCCCAGGAGAAGATCACGAACTGCGGCGGCTCCTCCCCGGGCTCCAGCGGCACGGGCGCCTTCGGCTGGTGGGGCTGTTTGCCGGTGTACGCGGTGGAGCCGTCGCCGATCGGGCGCTCGGGGGCCTTCGCGCTCTTCGACGGCGAGGGCCGCGCGCCGGTCCCGGCGGAGCCGTCGGGGCCGGGCTTGTCGTCGGGTCCTGGGCGGCCGGCGCAGCCGGTGAGCCCGGTGGCGGCCACCGCGCCGGCGGCGCCCGCGCCGAGCCCGAGCATCCGCCTGCGGGTGACCTGGCGTGGGGTGGTGCGCATCGGAACCTCGTTCGTCGCGTCCTGTGGGGTCACTCCGTCAGAGGATGCGACGAACGATCGGGTTCCGAAAGCGTGTACGGGTTCGGTAACGGTGCTGTGCCCCCGGCGGGGCCAGGGCGGGCCGGGGGCGGGGGCGGGGCGCCCCAGGGGCGGGGGGTGCCCCGGCGGGGCTCAGGTGCCCCGGTGCCGGGGGCGGCCCCCTGGCCCGGCTCGGCTCAGGCGCCGAACGCCTTGCCCTGCCCCTTGACCGGCTTCGCCCCGGCGAGCAGGTGAGGCGGGACCAGGTCCCGGGCGGGCTCGGTGTAGCCGACGGACACGATCCGGTCGCCCCGGAAGGTGAACGTCGTCAGGGACGCCAGGGTGCACTGCCGCTTGCGCGGGTCGTGCCACAGCCGCCGCCGCTCGACGTAGGACCGCAGTATCCAGATCGGCAACTGGTGGCTGACGAGGACCGCCTCGTGCCCGCGGGCCCGGTCCCGGGCCGTGGTCAGCGCGCCCATCATCCGCACCACCTGGTCGACGTACGGCTCGCCCCAGGACGGCTTGAACGGGTTGACCACGTGCTTCCAGTTGGCGGGCCGGCGCAGGGCACCGTCCCCGATGCCGAAGGTCTTGCCCTGGAAGACGTTCTCGGCCTCGATCAGCCGCGCGTCGGTGTCCAGGTCCAGCCCGTGCGCCTTGGCGACCGGCGTCGCCGTCTCCTGCGCCCGCTCCAGCGGGGAGGCCACGACGTACGTCACGTCGCGGGGGGCGAGGTGCTCGGCGACCCGGTCGGCCATCCGCCGGCCCAGCTCGGAGAGGTGGTAGCCGGGCAGGCGGCCGTAGAGGACGCCGGTCGGGTTCTCCACCTCGCCGTGCCGCATCACGTGGACGACGGTCAGTTCCTCGTCGCGCGTCTCGCTCATGCCGTCGCCTCCGCCGCCGCGCGGGCCGCCGCCGGGAGGGCGTCCGCGACGCGCTGGACGGCCTCGTCGTCGTGGGCGGCCGAGACGAACCAGGACTCGAAGGAGGACGGCGGCAGGTAGACGCCGTTCGCCAGCAGCGAGTGGAAGAACGCGGTGTAGCGGAAGGACTCCTGCGCCTTCGCGTCCTCGTAGTCCCGCACCGGACGGTCGGTGAAGAACACGGAGAACATGTTGGAGGCGGTCTGGAGCCGGTGGGCGACGCCCTCCTTGGCCAGCGCCTCGGTGACGAGGCCCTGGACCTGCTGCGACACCGCGTCGACCCTGGCGTACGCCGCGTCGTCGAGCAGCCGGAGCTGGGCGAGGCCGGCGGCGGTGGCGACCGGGTTCCCGGAGAGGGTGCCGGCCTGGTAGACGGGGCCGGCCGGCGCGAGGTGCGCCATGACGTCGGCCCGGCCGCCGAAGGCCGCGGCGGGGAAGCCGCCGCCCATGACCTTGCCGAAGGTCATCAGGTCGGGGACGACGCCCTCGACCCCGTACCACCCGGCGCGGCTGGTGCGGAAGCCGGTCATCACCTCGTCGGAGACGAAGAGGGCGCCGTCGGCGGCGCAGGCGTCCTTCAGCCCCTGGTTGAAGCCGGGCAGCGGCGGTACGACGCCCATGTTGCCGGGGGACGCCTCGGTGATCACGCAGGCGATCTCGCCGGGGTGCGCGGCGAAGGCGGCACGCACGGCGTCCAGGTCGTTGTACGGCAGCACGATCGTGTCGCTCGCCTGGGCGCCGGTGACGCCGGGGGTGTCGGGCAGCGCGAAGGTGGCGACGCCGGAGCCGGCCGCGGCGAGCAGCGAGTCGACGTGGCCGTGGTAGCAGCCGGCGAACTTGATCACCTTCGTCCGCCGCGTGAAGCCGCGGGCGAGCCGGATCGCCGACATGGTGGCCTCGGTGCCGCTGGAGACCAGCCGCACCCGCTCCAGGGGCGCGACCCGGGCGGTCATCTCCTCGGCGAGCGCGACCTCGCCCTCGGCGGGGGTGCCGAAGGAGGTGCCGCGGGCCACGGCCTCCTGCACGGCGGCGATCACCTCGGGGTGCGCGTGCCCGAGGATCATCGGACCCCAGGAACAGACGAGGTCGACGTATTCACGACCGTCGGCGTCCGTGAGGTAGGGCCCGCGGCCCGACACCATGAACCGGGGCGTGCCGCCCACGGCGCGGAAGGCCCGCACCGGGGAGTTCACGCCTCCGGGCGTGACGGCCGCCGCACGATCGAACAGGGCCTGCGAGGCCGGTGCTTCGTATGGGTATGCCAGTTCGCTCATGACTTGCGACGTCTCCGACCTTCTCGACCTTCTCCGACTTCCCGGACGATGGTTGCCCCGGGGTCTGCGGTGTGGACCGGGCCGGACCCCGCGAGCCCAGCGTGATCCACACGACCGGCCCCAAGTGACCTCATCAGGGTAGACAACCCTCCCGAACGCCGTGCCGTCTGCCAGACTGGGGGCCATCCACGCAGCTCACACGGGCGAGAGTGGAGACGGACCACCGGCATCCCGCGGACATCTGTCCCACCGCACGTTTCGGCGGGCGGCCGTGGGGGAGGTCACTGACACGATGATCGGGTTGCGCGGCGGGCGCCACGCGTCCTAGAAAAGCAGTCGGGTGGAGATATGCATCGCGGTGGCGGACTGGGCGAGGGGACCGACGGCCTGGGTCCTCGACGTGCCCGGCGGGGAAGGCACCGGCGCGACGCGGAGGAAGCGGCGGACGCACACAGGGCGCACGGTGCCCCGGACGAGCAGGACCGCCCGGACCGACGGGTCGAGCGGCTGGGGGCGGGGAGCGGGAAGGGTGGTCGGGTGGGGGTGACCTACAAGTATTTCGGAGCGCCGGACGGCGCGACCGCGGCCCGCGTACCGATCTCGATGCGGCCCGAGGAACTCGGCGGCGACGAGCTGGGCATGAACGGCATGTTCACCAAGATCAAGCCGGAGACGATGGCCGCGATGGTCCTCACCGGGATCGAGGGCGTGCCCCTGCACAAGGTGCCGCCCCTCGAACTGGTCGTCCTGCACCCGGACTACGCGGTCGTGAAGCTCCCGACCACCGTCGTCGACCCGCTGCGCGGCATCGGCGAGGAGGCCGTCGGCGCGGCGGCCTTCATCTGGTCCACGGTCCCCGACCGCGGCGGCCCCCGCGACGCCTTCAACGTCTACCAGCTCCTCCACGAATGGCAGGACTTCTCCCACCGCCTCCACGAGGCCGGCCACCAGCCGTACTGCCTGGTGTGGCCCTGATCCGAACCACACACCCGGGGGCGGAGCCTACGGGCTCCGCCCCCGGGCGTGTGCCGGGATCGGTGGCGCTGTCAGGAGGGCAGGGTCGCGTCGAGGTAGTCCTGCACCGGGCCGAACAGTCCGTACGGCACGTACCGCGGGATCTCGCCATGGGCGACCCAGGCGAGTTCGGCCAGCTCCTCGGTGTCCGCGACGTGGGCAGTACCGTCCAGCACCTCGCAGGCGGTGTACGACATCAGCCGGCCCGTCTTCGGGTGAACGCGCTCGCCGAGCAGCTTCACCGCAGCCACCCTCAGCCCGGTCTCCTCCTGGGTCTCCCGCACAGCGGCGTCCTCGCGGGCCTCGCCGGGCTCGGCCTCTCCGGCCGGGAACTGCCAGGAGAGCTGCCCCTCGCTGACCCGACGGCGCACCATCAGCACGCGCCCCTCGCTCACGACGACGGCGGCGGCGATACCCGGTCGCTCGTCCGTTTTCACCTCGCCGACACCCCGGGGGCCAGCAACTCCAGCACTTCCTCCCAGCGGTAGCGGTCGGCCCCGCCGCCCGCCTTCGGCCGGTGAGGTTCGTAGGAGCCGATCAGGACGCCCATCTCCCGCAGCCGCTCCAAGCTCTGGCAGTAGGCAGGGTGTGCGGCCTGGGCAGAGTTCACGTACGGCAACACGGCCACCGGAACGCCCAGGGCGGGCGCCTCGCACAGGATGCCCAGCGCGAGGTTGTCGGAGATGCCCGCGGCCCACTTGTTGACCGTGTTGAAGGTGGCTGGGGCGACCGCGATCGCATCCGCGGGCCGAGTCGGGCGTGGTTCACCCGGTGATCGCCAGGCCGAGCGGATGGGGCGGCCGGTCTGGGCCGCGACCGCCTCCCCGTCCAGGAAGCCGAGTCCTTGTGGAGTGGCGATCACGCCGACGTCCCACTGCCGCTCCTGTGCCGCAGTGATCAGCCGGCCGACATCGGCGGCGACCCCGGCCGCGCAGACCACGATCTGGAGGAACGGCTTGCCGTGCTGGTCACTCACGTGGGCACTCCCAGTTGGCGGCTGAAGTGGTGCAGCTCGGGCAGTGCCCGACGACGGTCGCGGGCTGCCATGTCGGCGACCAGTTCGCGTACGGCCGGGCGGCGGACGTCCTGTGCCGCGCAGCTCTCGGCGATGCGCAGGGCCTGGTAGCCGTCGGCGAGTCTGCCCTGCTGACTGTAGGCGCGCGCGGCCTCCACCCAGAGCGCGGCCCGGCGCTCGGGGACGGGAATGTGCCGCCGCATGAGCGGGCGCGCGGTGTGCAGGGCGATGCCGGCGTCACCGAAGGAGACGGCCGCGCTGACCTCGTGCAGGGCGACATTGGTGGGGCTGAAGTTCGCCCAGGCGTCCGGCCTGTCGAAGGCGACGTAGCGAGCCACCTCCTTGGCCTCGGTGAGGAAGTCCCGGGTGGTGTCGCGGTCGCCGTTCCTGCTGGCGGCGGTCGCCCCCCGGAGCAACAGCAGACCGACCGCTGCCAGGTACCGGGGTGAGCGCTGGTCGTAGGAGCCGGTGAGCTGATCGGCAGTGTGGCGGACCATGTTCACGGCCTGGGCTGTGTGCTTCTCCCGCACGAGCACGTGGGCGTGAACGCGGACACTGGCGGCGAGGACGACAGGGTCCCCGGACCGTTCCGCCTCGGCCATGGCCCGACCGGCCGCGAGCCAGGCGTTGCCCTGGTCGGCTCGCTTCAGTAACAGGCTCACCGACGTCTGGTAGGCGGTCGCGAGCAACCCGGACGCCTCCGGCGAGCCGGATGAGCCGCCGGCGGCCTGGCGCAGGTCGGTGATCAGCCCCGGCAGGGTCTGCTCCAGTTCCGCGTAGTCGCACGTGCAGAACATCCGGCGTACGGACCGTGTCCGCTCCCGCAGCTCGTCGATGCCCAAGGCTTGGCCGGTGACGGCGGTGCTCGTGCCCGGCAGCAGGACCTGGATCAGGTCCTGCTGCGCTGCGGTCGGCAACGGCGGAGCCGCGAGCGCGGCGACGCTCGCGGCAAGGAAGGTACGGCGGTGCATGTCTTCTGTTCCGGGGTCGGCGGGGCTGGCATCGGGGGCGGCGGCGAGGCCAAGACGTTGCGGCGGAATCTCCAGTACCTGCGCGATCTCGCGCAGCACGCGCACGTCCTCCGTGCCTCTGCCGCTCTCCAGACGGCTCACCTTCGACTGGTGGTAACCCAGTGCGGCGGCAACGTCCTTCTGCGAGCGCCGCTGTAACACGCGGGCCTGACGGATCACTTCGCCGATCCGTCTCGCTTCACTCTGTACCTCGGCCATCTGAGCCACGGCCCCTTCTGCCGTCGCCGATCCTGCCTGCCCAACCGAGCGTAGCCGAGCGGCGATTGACCGTGATGCAGCTCCTGCATAAGTGATGCAGCCCCGGCACACGGCGTAGTCCCGACTGCCTCCGGAGCGGTTGCGTAGAGCAGCCACACCGATCCAGGAGGCAGCTCGTGACAGCGCACCAGTTCACTCTCTCCGTACCCGCCACGCCGACCGCGGTCACCGCCGCCCGGCACCAGGCCGTGGACGCGATAGAGGGCTGGAACGCGGGACTCAGCACCGGTGTGGTGCACACCGCCGAGCTCGTGATCAGCGAGTTCGTCACCAATGCGGTCCAGCACGCCGCCGCCGACCCGGTCTCCCTGTGTGTCCGCCTCGACGAGGACGCATTGCGGATCGAGGTCTGCGACGCCTGCCCGGACCTACCCCAGCCAGGTCTCCCGGATCCGTACAGCGAGAGCGGCCGGGGCCTGTTCCTCGTCGCCGTCCTCACAGACCGGTACGGCGCCGAACCGACGGCGATCGGCAAGCGCTGCTGGGCCGAGATCGACCTGCCCACCAGCCCGGACCAGGAGATCGCCTTCTCCCTTCCCCTGCAGAGGAGTTGATGATGACGACCACTCGCGCCCCTGGCATGGCTGCCGAAGTGATCGCTGTACGCCCCGGCGCACCGCTCACCGGCAGCGTGACCGTCGACGGCTCCAAGAACGCCGCCCTCCCGTTGCTGGCTGCCGCGGCAGCCCTTGGCCGTTCCGTGAGGCTGAGTAACATCCCGGCCAACACGGACGTCCAGATCATGCTCGCGCTGCTGCAGCAGTCGGGCTGGCACGTCGCACAGCCCGTCGGAAATCCGGCCACTGCGATGATCCTGCCGACCGAGAGCCGACACACCAACCCCGACCTGCCGCAGGCCGCCCGTATCCGCGCCTCGTACTACCTGGTGCCCGCCCTGCTCGCCAGGCACGGCGAAGCCCGGCTGCCGTGGCCGGGAGGCTGCCGGATCGGCGCACGCGGCATGGATCTGCACTTCAAGGTGTACGAGGCATTCGGCGACCAGAGCGTCGTGGACGACACCGGATACCGCGTCAAGACCACCGCGCCCCGCACCGGCACTGCCTCCCTGGTCCTGCCGTTCCGCTCGCGCGGGGCGACTCTGGCCGCCATGCTCCGGGCCGTCACCACCGGGCGGTCTCTGCGGCTGGGCGAGCCCAATCTCTCGCCGGAAGTGCTGTGCGTGCTGGACGCCCTCCATACGGCGGGCTGGGAGACCCGGGTCGGCGAACGCCTGCTCACCCTCTCGCCGCCATCCTCGGCACCGAGCGACGCCGCATGGGCGGTGCCGGGAGACAAGGTAGAGGCAGGGACGCTGGCCTGCGCAGTCGCCGTCAGTGGCGGAAGTGCGCGCATCGAAGGCGCACGTGCCGACGACCTCGGCCCCCTCGTGGCCGCCCTGCGCCAACTGGGGATCTCCGTCGGCAGCAAGGCGAACACTCTCACCGTGAACGCCCAGGACGGCCGCGTGGCCAGCCGCCCCTTACGGGCCATCGCCTCGCTCAGCCCCGGCGGCCTGGACGCCGACTTCGAACCACCGCTCATGGCGCTGGCCCTCGGCCTGCCCGGCGCCCACCTGTTCGCCGACGCCATCAACCCCGGCCGCCACAGCAATCTGCTGCCCCAGCTGGCCCGCCTCGGCGCGGTCATCGAGGAGATCTCCCCTACCGAGTGCCGCCTGACGGGCCCCCAGCAACTGACCGGGACGGGTGTAGAGGCCACCGACATCCGCACCGGATCCGCTCTCATGGTCGCCGGCCTCACCGCCCAGGGCGTGACCACCCTTGGCGGCCTCGACCAGCTCCGTCGCGGACACGCAGACCTGCCCGGCAAGCTCCATGCCCTGGGCGCCGACGTCTGCGAGGTCACCCCATGACCGGCATCCGCGCCCTGCGCCAGATCGTGTCCACCACCGACGTCCACTCCACCCTGGACAACGCCGCGCCCTTCCTGACCCACCTCCACAACCTCCGCCCCACCTCGCTCGTCGTGGACTGCGGCGACTTCTTCGAAGGCTCCGGCTACTACCGCCTCGCCCACGGCGCGATCGAACGCGAGATCCTGCTCAAGCTGTACGACGTGCTGGCCCCCGGCAACCACGGCTGGCCCCACCACTTCGAACCCGAGCTCCACCGGGTCACCGTCTGCGCCAACGCCGTCGACGCCGAGAGCGGCGACGCGCTCTTCCGCCACCTGCACATCGCCGAAATCGGTGGCCGACGCGTCGGGGTGACCGCCGTGATCGGACAGCAGGCTTTCCACTCGATCCCCGCGATGCAGCGAGCCGGCCACCGCGTCACCGACCCCGTTCAATCCCTGCGCGAGCTGATGCTCGCCCACCACCACGAGGTGGACGGCTGGGTGCTGCTCAGCCATTCCGGATTCGAGGAGGACCTCGAACTGGCGGCGGCCTGCCCGTTCCTCGACGTGATCTTCGCCGGGCACTGCCACAGCAACCAATACGGCCCCCTCCGCGTGGGAGACACCCTCGTCGTCAAGGGCCGCGAACTCGCCGACGGCTACGCGATCGCCACGCCCGTAGGCGCGGGCTGGGGTGCTGGCACCATTCGCTTTCCGGACCACCCGCCAGGCGCCGTACCCGCGAAACTCTCAGACGTGACAGCACATATCGACGAAGTCGGGGAACAGCTGAACAAGGTCCTCGGACAGGTCCAGACGGCCTTCCGCCGCCAGGCCCTCGACCGGCGCGGTGCGCTGCTCATCCTCACCGGACGCCTGCGCACAGCACTCGGCGCAAACGCGGTCATCCTCAACGAGACCGCACTGCGCACCGTCCCACTCGGCGACACCCTCACCCTGGGCAACCTGCTCTCCATCGAGCCGTTCGCCAACCAGTTGGTCCACGCCCACCTTCCGGAACCGGATCGCCGCGACCTTCGTGGTCTGCTCGCCCGTCTGACCGCCCAGGACGGCCCCCTCGTCACTTCCCCCGATCCCCTGCCGGACGCCGTCACCACCGTTCTGACCACCGGCTACCTCGCCGACAACCACTTCGGCGGACGCACCTACGAAGCCGGCCTGCGCCTGGACCAGGCCCTCCAGCACGTCCTCACCGCTCCCGACACCGCGGATGGAGACAAGCAGTGATCCTCACCGGCCCCGAGATCGAGGCAGCCGCCCACGACGGCCGCCTCCGCATCGCCCCCTTCACCGCCGACCAGGTCAACCCCAACAGCTACAACGTCCGCCTCGGCCCCACCCTGATCACCTACACCGGCGAGGTCCTGGACTCCCACCGCCCCAACCCCACCCGCGAGACCATCATCGGCCCGGGCGGGCACGTCCTCCAGCCGGATGAGCTCTACCTCGGCCACACCCTCGAAGAGGTCGGCTCCGACACCTTCGTCCCGCTGCTCTTCGGCCGCTCCTCTGTCGGGCGACTCGGCCTGTTCGTCGAGATCACCGCCCCCATCGGCGACATCGGCTTCCACGGCCAGTGGACGCTGATGCTCACCCCGACCCGCCCGCTGCGGGTGTACGCGGGCATGAAGATCGGGCAGATCATGTTCTTCGTCTCCACCGGCCCCGTCGACCTCTACCGCGGCAAATACCAGGCCGCCACGGGCCCTCAGCCATCGGCCTACTGGCGCGACGTCACAAAACTTCGGGCGGTGGCTTCGTGATCCTCACGGGACCCGGCATCGCCGCCGCCGTCCAGGACGGCGAGATCACCATCGACCCGTACGATCCCGCCCGCCTCTCCCCGAACGCCTACGACTGGCGCCTCGGCAACACAATCCGCATCTGCGACGGCGACCTCGACGCCGCCACCCCCACCGTCTTCACTGAGCAGCCCATTCCCGCCAACGGCCTGCTGTTGCAGCCTGGGATGCTCTACCTCGGCGTCACATTGGAGAGGACCGGCTCAGAGACGTACGCCCAGATGCTCAACGGCGACCGCACCATCGGCGCCCTCGGCATCTGGGTCCACGTCTCGGCCCCGCTCGGTCACCAGGGCCACGCCATCCGCTGGACCCTGGAAATCCGCGCCGCCCGGCCCGTGCGCGTCTACCCGGGGATGACCTTCGGCAAGCTCGTCTTCCTCACCGCCATCGGCGCCCCGGCCAGCTATCAGCAGCAGCCCGCCAAGTACGCGGCCACGGACGGCATCGACATCTCCCGCCTCTACGAAGAGATCCATGGAGGAGTCCTGTGAGCCCCCGCTCGGCCGGCGGGCCGCTGACCGCCACCTTCCTTGACCTGCCCGTTGGAAGCCCCGGCGGCAGCGTCGAACTCTTCCTCGACCTCTACACCGGCGACCGCCCGCTCATCCCTGCTCGCGCGTTCATGCTGGGCCGGCCCAATCCCACCCACCGCGTCCCCGCCGGACTCGACCTGCTGCCCGTTGCCGGAAAATGTCTGGAGGGCCCGGCTTTCGGCCGCTACGTCGCAGCGTTGCGAAGGGCTCTCGCCGCAGCGATTGACCCAGCCCAGATCGGCGTCCTGCATCTCCAGCACCTCGCTTTCGGCGCCACCCCCGCCCTGATCCGGGCCCTGCCCCTGCATCCCCGCATCGCCCTGGTCCACGGCACAGACCTGATCTTCGCCGAGGCTCACCGCGACCAGCTCCAGGTCCTACGCGAGACCGCGAGGGCGGCCGATGCGATCGTCGTGCCCACAGGAGCGATGGCCGACCACCTCCTCAAGCTCGCCCCTCAGATCGACCGACGCAAGATCACTCACATCCCCTGGGGAATCCCCGACCACCTGCTCAGTGCCCCGCCGGCCCGGTGCACGCGCGTCTCCCGCCACCACCTACGTCTGCTGTACGCAGGACGCCTGACTGCGGAGAAGGGCGTCGGGTCCTTGAGCAAAGCTCTGGCCTCCGTACCAGGCGTCGAGTTGAGCGTTGCCGCGCCCAGAGCCCAGTTCCGCACCGTGGCCCCCCTCCTGCGACAAGCCAGCGTAGGGGCCCGCTACCTCGGCTGGCTGCACCGCCCACAGTTGTGGAAGGCATTCGCCGAGCACGACGTACTGGTCGTGCCGTCCACCACGCTGGAGGCCATGGGTCTGGTCGCGCTGGAGGCCCAAGCCTGCGGAGTACCGGTCCTCTACCAGCCTGTACCCGGCCTGAGAGAGACCCTCGCCGCATCCGGCGTGGCCACCGACTTCAACCACGCGGCCGTCTTGGCCCGTGATCTCGATCGGCTGCGCACGTCCCCGGGCTTGTTGTCCTCCCTGCGCCAGGCGGGCCGCGCAAACGCGGCGCGGTATCCGCTCTCGGCGACCGCACGGTCCCTCGACAACCTCAGCCGCCAACTCACCTGAACAGCCTTCCGGGGTGGCACGACACGTCGCTGCCGTGCCCACTCCTCGAACGTCACTACGCTACTGGCGGGATGCCCCGGCGAAGAGGGAGACCATGACGTACGACAGTGACCGCATCGAAGCCCTGCTGGACGGGGGCGTCCGCGACAAGGTGTACCCCGGTGCCGTCTGGGCCGTCGGCGACACCGCCGGCATCCGCGTCCAAGGCGCCACTGGCGTTCTCGATCCCGACGAGCCGGACGTACCGATGCGCCTGGACACCGTCTTCGACGCCGCCAGCCTGACCAAGATCCTCGCCGTGTGGTCCTCCATCGGCGCTCTCTGGGAGGACGGGGCCTTCGATCTCGACCAACCGCTCGGTGGCCTCTGGCCCGAGGCCACCGGCCACCCCCTCGCCACCGTGACCGCCCGGCAGCTTCTGACGCACACGGCCGGCCTCCCCCTGAGGGCCCAACTGAAGAACCTTTACGGCACCAGCCGGTCCCGCATCCGCCGAGGTGTGCTGCACGAGCAACTCCACCGGCCACCCGGCGAAGCCGTCGAATACACCGACCGGGCCGCCCTCATCCTCGGGTACCTCGCCGAACACCTCTCCGGCCAAACGTTGGACGTGCTGGCCACCGAGCGCGCGTGGGACCCGTTGGGCATGCACACCACCCGCTTCGGCCCGTTACCCGATGAGATCGCGGCCCGGTGTGCCCCGACCGAACTCGACCAGGACACCGGCATCCGTCTCAAGGGAGCCGCCCACGACTTCTCCGCCCGCCTCCTGAACGGCGTCTGCGGAATCGCCGGCGCCTTCACCGTCCTCGACGACCTGGTCGCCTTCCTCAAGTACATGCTCGCCCCTGCCGCGGACCAGCTTCGCGCTGGTTTCGGCAGCGAGTGGATCACCCGGTCCCTGGCCATTCAAACGAAGCAGCTCCAACCCGCTCGCGGCCTGTTCTGGCACCCCGCTCCCGGTACCACCGCCGACGAGGACGCCTGGGTCCACTACGGCTTCACCGGCACAGGCATGTGGATCTCCCCCAGCAAAGGCCGGTGGGCGGTGCTCCTGACCAACAAGCTCTACTACACAAGAGATCGTGGGCCATTGACCGAGGTTCGCAACATCTTCCGGGAACTTGCCTTCAATTGACGTGTCGTGGCATGCCTCAGGCAGCATCCCGTTGACCAGCGTCCGGTGAAGAGTCGACGTCGGAGAACTCCTCGCGCGTGAGGAGTCGGCTGTTCCACTCCCAGATCGCCAGTGAGATGCGGCGTGCACTGCCCAAGCCGGAACGATCGAGGCCCACGGTTTCGCCCTTCGTACGGGCGATTCGCAGCGGCGCACCCCGGAAACCGTGAGTGAATGAGACCAAAGGATCGACATCTACCTCAGTGAGATCGTCGCATCGGCTCTGGATATGCTCGCACAGAGACCGGGCGTCGTCCTGAAGGCGGTCCCTGATCCCGGCCTCGATCGACTGCAGTTGGCCTTCAAGCGTGGGATCTGCCATATGTGCCTGGTAGCGACCCATCAGCGCGGTCTTCACCGCAACGTTGGGATCGGCCGACTTCCCGTCGAACGGCATCAGGCGGGGCATGCGGCGCTCCATCTCCTTCGGAGCAGGGACCCAGCCCGACGTCGAGGCATGGGCCATGCCGTACCTGACCAGGGCTGGCTCGAGATCGCCGCGCTTGATGGACGACAGTTCCGGGAGCAACTGCTTGGCGAGTGCTCTTACCTCGCTGAGAGATAGCTTGGAAGGGTCGCGCAGCCGTTCGTCGTCCGCGAGCGGCGCCCAGCACTCAAGGATGAGCGCTTCGCCGTTAACCGCACGCCGCCGTACCCGCAACTCCTCTGCCGGGAAGCCGAACGTCTCCGACTCCCAGGAGTCGAGAGTGAACCGCCCCTCCACCCACGTGGTCGAACACCGCGGGAGGGGCGCCGAGTCATCGACGTCGACGTCACGGTAGGAGCCGAACTCGTACGTACGGTCGTCGTCGGCCAACTGCTCGCTGCCCACAAGGAACGCCAGCGCGGCAAGCACCGCGCTCTTACCACCGTCATTCTGGCCGGCGAGGATGGTCGGTGTGCTGACCGGGATGTCACGGACATCCTTGAGGGATCGGAATCCGCACACGGTGAAGCTGCGCAGGTGCACCGTTCTCAGCCGCTCCGTTCCCTAACATCTCGAGGTAGACGCAAACCATCAGAAGCGCTTTGCCACAGACATTGACTTGGGCAACAGCCAACCCAGGCTCATCATCTTAATGCCTTGTGGAGATGGCCTGTTGGCGCCGTGAACACATCTGCCCGATTCAGACCGGCACCAACCGAAACCTGCCTGTACCGCGCTCAACGTCACGCCTGCTGGGACCTTCATCACCCCCACGCCCGCGCCTGGCAGGCGGCAAGGTCGAGCAGTGCCCACACGTGTGCAGACGGACCCGTCTACGACCAGCCGCCATGGGCTGGCTGGAACGGATCGCGAAGCTGAGACAGTGGACCAGGAGCGGTGCCCGCGCGATGACGGATCCTCGTGCCATCAACGCCAAGACACGAGTGACCCTGGCGGCGACACCTCCCACCACCAGCCCGTCAGCCGAGCAGAGTTCCCTCTGGTGAGGGCCCGAGGGCACATCCAGGGCACATGCGCCTGGAAACGATGTTGAGCGGTGAGAACTACGGAGAAGAGTTTCCCCATTTCAACGCACGTTTCTCTGCGAATCCCCTGGCCAGAGCCCCGCCCCTCCCATTTCCTGCACGAGTGGCAGGACTTCAGCCGCCGGCTGCACGAGGCGGGCCACCAGCCGTACTTCCTGGTCTGGCCCTGACTGAGACCCATTACCGGGGGCGGCGCCCATAGGCTTCCACCCCCGGAGCTTCTCGCCGCGGACGCATGCCCGCCGGTGGGACCGCGAGGCGTGACAGGGAGGGCGGCACCGTGGGAGGCACGCTCGATTTTTGGCGGCGGGGGTTGGGGGAGGTGCCCCAGGAGGTGTGGGGGCGGGGGGAGGTGCGGGTGCTCGTGCTCGCGGAGAACGGGCTGACGGAGATCTCGCCGGAGGTCGGCCGGCTGCGGCATCTGACCACGCTGGACCTCGGGCACAACCGGCTCACATCGCTTCCCGACGCCCTGGGCGATCTGACCGGGCTCACCGACTGCCTCTACCTGCACGACAACCGCCTCTCCCGGCTCCCGGACACCCTCGGGAACCTGACGCGGCTGCGCTACCTCAACGTCGGCGAGAACCCGCTCACCGCCCTGCCCGAGAGCATCGGCCGGATGGCGGCGCTGACCGAACTGCGGGCGCAGCACAGCCGGTTGACCGAACTTCCGGCGAGTGTCGGCGCCCTCTCCCGACTGCGCGAAATCCGGCTGCGGGGCAACGGGCTCCGGACGCTGCCCTCGACCGTGGCGGATCTGCGGGAACTGCGGGAGCTGGAGCTGCGGGAGAACGCCCTCACCGAGGTGCCCGAGCCGCTGGCCGGTCTCCCCCGGCTGCGCCGGCTCGATCTCCGCGGCAACCGGATCACCCGGATTCCGGACTGGGTCGCGGAGTTGCCCGCCCTGAAGAAGCTGGACCTCCGGTGGACCGACTGCGTGGTCCCCGGCCGGCTGGCGCGGGAGCTGGAGGAACACGGGTGCGTGGTGCTCCGGTGAGGTCACCGTCGGCGCCGCCGAGGGCGGTGCGCCACGGTGGAGGGGTCGTGCTCGTGCCGTGGGGGTACGCGGCGGTTTCGGGACGAACGTGTTCGTTACGATCGGGGCATGAGCCTCCAGCGAGAACCGGTCAGCCGTCGTGAGCGTCCCGCCAAGCCCGCCCTGACCCGGGACGGGATCGTCGGCACCGCCGTGGGGATCATGCGTTCCGAGGGGCTGGAGAAGCTGACCATGCGCCGGCTGGCCAAGGAGCTGGACACCGGCCCGGCCTCGCTCTACGTCTACGTCGCCAACACCGCCGAACTGCACGCCGCCGTCCTGGACGCGCTGCTGGGCGAGGTCGGCCCGTCCGCCGAGGAGAGCGGCGGCGACTGGCGCGTCCGGCTCGTCGCGGTGCTGCGCTCCTACACCCGCGTGCTCCTCGCCCACCCCCAACTGGCCCGTTCCGCCCTGGTGGCCCGCCCCAGCGGCCCGAACTACCTCGCCCTCGCCGAACGCCTCCTCGGCCTGCTCGCCCAGGGCGGCGCGAGCGCGGAGCAGACCGCCTGGGGGCTCGATCTCCTGTTGCAGTACGCCACCGCCACCGCCGCCGAGCACGCGACCCAGGAGCAGGACCCGGCGTCCGAGGAGAACTGGAAGGCGCTCGACCGGGCCGTCCACACCGTGGACGCCGCCACCCACCCGTCGATCGCCGCACACCGCTCCGCCCTGCTCTCCGGCCCCGCCGAGTCCCGGCTGACCTGGGGTTTCGACGCACTCATCAACGGCATCCTGCACACGCCCGTACCGCGTTCCGAGGGCTGAAGACGCGCTGAGACGGGGGCCGGGGCCGACGAACTTGTTCGTCACGAACGCGTTCGTTAATCTGGGGCGTGGCCGCGCTGCCCGCGCGTTCCCCCGACCACCCCCGACCACCCCTGGAGGCCCCTCATGTCCACCCACCACCCCGTCGTGATCGTCGGTGGCGGGCTCGGCGGGCTCACCGCCGCCCGCGTCCTGCACCGGCACGGCATCGAGGCGGTCGTCCTCGAACGGGACGCGTCGGCCGCCGCCCGCACGCAGGGCGGCATGCTCGACATCCACGAGGAGAGCGGCCAGCGGGCGCTGCGCACCGCCGGTCTCCACGAGGCGTTTCGCCGGATCGTCCACGAGGGCGGCGAGGCCATGCGCCTGACCGGCCCCGACGGCACGATCCGCGTCGACACCGGGGACGACGGCACCGGCGGGCGGCCCGAGGTGGACCGGGGCGCGCTGCGCGACCTGCTCCTGGACTCCCTGCCCCAGGGCACCGTCCGCTGGGGAGCCCGGGTCACCGGCGCCCGCGCGCTGGGCGGGGGCCGTCACGAGGTGGCGTTCGCCGACGGGACCACCCTCACCACCGGCCTCCTGATCGGCGCCGACGGCGCCTGGTCCCGTGTCCGGCCGCTGGTGTCGGACGCCCGGCCCGCCTACACCGGCATCTCCTTCGTCGAGACCACGCTGCGGGACGCCGACGCCCGCCACCCGCGCGGCGCCGCCGTGGTCGGAGGCGGGTTCTTCCTCTGCCTCGGCCACCGGCGCGGCTTCCTCGCGCACCGCGAGCCCGACGGCGGCCTGCACGTCTACACCGCGCTCCGGACCGACGAGGAGTGGCTCGACACCGTCGACTTCACCGACCCCGGCGCCGCCAAGGCCGCGGTGCTGGCCCACTTCGAGGGCTGGGACGAGGGGCTGCGGAGCCTGGTGGCCGACGCCGACGGCACGCCGGTACCGCGCCGCATCCACGCCCTGCCGGCCGGGCACCGCTGGGACCGGGTCCCCGGCGTGACCCTGCTCGGGGACGCCGCCCACCTGATGTCCCCCTTCGCGGGCGAGGGCGCCAACCTGGCCCTGCTCGACGGGGCCGAGCTGGGCCGGGCGCTCGCCGCGCACCCCGGCGACGCCGAGGCCGCGCTGACGGCGTACGAGACGGAACTCTTCCCGCGCTCCGAGGCGGCGGCGAAGGAGTCGGCCGCGAGCCTGGAGACCCTGTTCGGCGAGGACGGCCTGGAACGGATGACCGCGTTCTTCACCGCCGTCGGCGACGCCCCCTCCGCCCGTCCCTCCGCCTGACGGCCGGTGGCCGCGCCCACCGGGTCCACGGAGGGCACGGCCGTACGAGACACCCGGCCCCGCCGTACGAGACCCCGGCCCGACCGTGCGAGACCCCGGCCCGGCCCTCAGCCCAGCCCGATGTGGACCGGGCCGCCCGTCGGGGAGACACCGGCGAGGAGGGTGGAGGGGATGCGGAAGACGCGGCCCGGAGCGGCGGGCCAGGACAGGGTGCGCCGGGCCACCGTCCGCCCGTCCTGACGGATCGTCACCTTCGGGAAGCGGGCGAACTCGTCGGTCCACAGCAGGAGCCGGCCGCGCGCGGGCGCCGGGTCCGAGGGGCGCAGGATCTGCGGGGCGACCCACCGGAAGGGCGCGTCGGCGATCAGGCGGACGCCCGGGGCGGGCCGGTCGGCGCCGTCGAGGTGGGCGAGGACCCGCCCGGCGACGTGCCGGCCGTCGAGGGCGGCGACGTCGGCGGTGTCGACGGGGTGCAGCAGGTTGCCGGCGGCGAAGACGCCGGGCCGGCTGGTGCGCAGCGCGGTGTCGGTCAGCGGGCCGAGCGTGCCCTCGTCCAGGGTGATTCCGGCCGAGCGGGCGAGTTCGTGGTCGGGTATCCAGTCGCCGGTGAAGACGACGGTGTCGCAGGCGACCCTGCGGCGCAGGCCGGTGTCGAGGTGCTCGATCTCGACGGCCTGGCAACGGCCCTTGCCGATGACCCGGGTGACCCGGGTGCGGGTGGCGACGGGGACCCCGAGGACGGTCCGCCCGGCCAGGGTGAAGGCGCCGTAGGACTCGGCCTTCGGGTACTGGCTGACCATGAGGGCGGGGGTGCAGCCGGCCTCGCGCAGGGTGACCGCCGCCGACCAGCTCACCAGTTCGCCGCCGACGATGACGGCCCGTTTGCCGACGGGCTGGTGGTGCAGGTGGACGAGGTTCTGCAACTGGCCGGTGGTGTACACCCCGTGGGGGCGGTCGCCGGGGACGCGGCGGGCGGTGCGGGGGCGTTCGCGGGCGCCGGTGGCGAGCACGGTGGCGCGGGCGCGGACGTGGTAGCGGCCCTCGGGGCTGGTGACCTCGGCGGTGTGCTCGTCGGCCCAGCCGGTGACCATGGTGCGGGTGCGGATGTCGGCCCCGGCCTCGGTGGCCCGGCGTACGAGGTGGCGGGCGTAGGCGGGGCCGGTCATGACGCGGCGCAGGTCGCGCAGGCCGTAGCCGGTGTGGTCGCTGTGGCGGGGGATGCCGCCGGCGTCCTGCTCCCGGTCGGCGACGAGGACGTGGCCGGCGCCGCGCCCGGCCAGTTCGGCGGCGGCGGTCAGGCCGGCCGGGCCGCCGCCGATGATGAGGACGTCGGGCGTGATCAGGGGCGGCTGGGTCATCGGTTGTCCTTGTGCTGGGCGGGACGGCCGCAGGGGGCGGGTCGGCTGCCGCAGCCGTCGTCGGGGTGGTGCCGCGCGCTCAGGGCGGCGACGGCGGCGCCGCAGTAGAAGCCCTGGCAGCGGCCGTTCATCGCGCGGGTGCGGCGGCGCAGCCCCTCGGGGGTGCGGGCGGGCAGCGGGGCGTGGCAGGCGTCGCGGATCTCGCCCTCGGTGACCCGCTCGCAGAAGCAGACGACGGTGCCGTAGGCGGGGTCGCGGGCGATCAGCTCGGCGTCCTCGTAGGGGCGCGGGGCGGCCTCGCCGATGTTGGGCATGCGCGGCGGCTCGGGCACGTCGCCCCGCGGGCGCAGCTTCAGCCCCGCCTCCTCCAGCAGGGTGCGGACGTGTTCGGCGATGGCGATGCCCGCGGTCAGGCCGGTGGAGCGGATGCCGCCGACCAGGAGGTAGCGCTGGGCGGGGTCGGCCTCGATGAGGTAGTCGGGGTGGTCGATGGCGGCGCGCAGCCCGGCGTAGCTCGCGGTGACCTCCTCGGCGAGCAGACGCGGCATGAGGCGCTCGCCCTTGGTGAGGAGGAAGTCGAAGCCGTCCTCGGAGGTCCCGGTGTCGGTGCGGTCGGTGAGGTCCTCGGCGGTGGGGCCGAGCATGACGTTGCCGTAGATGGTCGGCGAGATGAGGACGCCCTTGCCGCGGGAGGTGGGCACCGGCAGCACGATCTTGTCGACGAGGGGGCGGGTGAGCTTGTCGAAGACGAACAGCTCGCCGCGGCGCGGGGTGACGGTGAAGCGGTCGTGGCCGAAGAGCCGGTCGAGGTGGTCGGCGCCGAGTCCGGCGGCGTTGACGACCCAGCGGGCGCGGACGTCGCCGGCGGAGGTGTGCAGGGTGGTCACGCCGTCGCCGCCGCCCCCGTACCCGTCCGCGGTGTCGGCCCCGACCCCGTCCCCCGTGTCGACCCCCGTGACCGCGTGCCGGAGCAGGACCGTGGTGCCGCGCCGCTGGGCGTCGGTGGCGAGGGCGAGGTTGGTGGTCCAGGTGCAGATGATGGACTCGTCCGGCACGGTCAGCCCGCCGAGCGCGCCCTCGCCGAGGTGGGGCAGGACGCCGTAGACCTCGTCGGCGCCGACGATGCGGCAGTGCGCGTAGCCGTTGGCCTCGGCCTTCTCCTTGAGGGCGGGCAGCGCGGCCAGTTCCTCGTCGTTCCAGGCGACCAGGACGGCGCCGGTGTGCTCGACGGGGATGCCGGTCTCTTCGGCGTAGGCGCTCAGCAGGTGGTACCCGCGGGCGACCAGGCGGGATTCGAGGGTGCCGGGCTTGGCGTCGAAACCGGTGTGCAGGATCGCGGTGTTGGCCTTGCTGGTGCCGTCGCCGACGTCGTCCCGGGCCTCCAGGAGGGCGACCGAGACGTCGTGGCCGGACAGTTCGCGCGCGATGGCCGCGCCGACGATGCCTCCTCCGATCACCGCGACGTCGAAGACGCCGTCGTGGGGGCGGTGGGGGGTGGCGGTCATGAGTGTTCTCCCTCGGTGGCGCGGGCCGCTGCGGCCCGTGCCCAGGTGGTGCGGTACTCCTCGGCCCGGTCGGCGGACCAGCGGGGTTCGTAGACGGTGGCCGGCCGCCAGTCGCCGACGGCTTCCCGCAGGCCGAGTGCGGGGTCGAGGGCGCAGCGGGCCAGGGCGGCGGCGCCGAGCGGGGTGGCGTGGGCGTGGGGGTAGATGTCGACGGGGATCTGGGCGATGTCGGCCTGGGCCTGCATCAGCGCGGCGGAGTTGGTCAGTCCGCCGTCGGCGCGCAGCCGGCTCAGCGGCCGGCCGAGGTCGGCGGCGACCAGGGAGGTCAACTCGGCGACCTGGGCGGCGATGCCCTGGAGCACGGCGAGGACGAGGTGTTCGCGCCGGGTGGCCAGGGTCATGCCGGTGAACGAGGCGGTGGCCTCCGGCGCCCACCAGGGCGCGGCGAGCCCGGCGAACGCGGGCACGCACAGCACGCCCTCGGCGTCGGCGGCGGCGAGCCGGTCGAGGTCGGTCGCGGCGGTGAGCAGGCCGAGGTCCTGGAGCCAGCGCACCGCGGAGGCGACGGTGTAGACCTGCCCGTCCACGCAGTACGGGGTCTGCCCCGCCGCCCGCCAGGCCACCGAGGTGGTCAGGCCGGCGGTGGAGCGGACCGGGTCGGTGCCGGTGTTGGCGAGCAGGAAGGCGCCGGTGCCGTAGGTGCACTTGGCCGAGCCGGCGTCGAGGCAGCCCTCGGCGATGAGGGCGGCCTGCTGGTCGACGATGAGGCCGGCCACCGGGACCTCGCCGCCGAAGGCCCGGGTGGTGCCCACGATCTCGTCGCCGGCGACGATGCGCGGCAGCCTCTCGTCGCCGAGGCCGAAGAGGCCGGCGAGGGCCGGGTCCCAGTCGGCGGTGTCCAGGTCGAGCAGGAGCGAGCGGCTGGCGGTGGCGGCGTCGGTGACGAACTCGCCGGTCAGATGGTGGACGAGCCAGGTGTCGGTGGTGGTGACGACGCCCTCGCGGGTGAGGTTGCGGCGCAGCCAGGCCATCTTGGGCGCGGAGAAGTACGGGTCGAGGACGAGGCCGGTGCGCCGGGCGATGTCCTCGGCGTGGCCGGCCAGGCCGGCGCAGACGCTCTCCGCGCGCCGGTCCTGCCAGACGATGGCCGGGGTCAGGGGGGTGCCGGTGGCGGGGTCCCAGGCGAGGACCGTCTCGCCCTGGTTGGCCAGGGCGACGCAGTCGACCGGCCGGCCGGCCTCGGCGACGGCGCGGCGGCCGGCGTCGAGGACGGAGGCGAGGAGTTCGCGCGGGTCCTGCTCGACGGCACCCCCGGGGAGGTAGGCGGGGCGGATGGACTCCTCGGCGATGGCGACGGTGCCCCCGGCGTCGTCCACGACGATGGCCTTCGTTCCCGAAGTGCCCTGGTCGATGGCGAGGATGGTGGTCATCGCTGCGGTCCTCCCGGTGCGGCGTCGGCGACGGCGGCGTCGGCGGTGACCGCGGCGCCGTCGGTCTCGGTGTCGGCGGCGTCGTCCAGCGCCCGGTCGACGTCGGCCAGGTCCGGCATGGTCAGCCCGGCGCGTCCGCGGCGGACGATCAGTCCGGTGAAGTAGACCGCGCCGATGGCGAAGAGCACCAGGACGTAGATCCAGGGGGCGCGGAAGGACGCGTCGCGGAAGATCAGCAGCTCGTAGACGAGCCAGACGCCGGCGACGACGAGGACCGGGACCTCCCAGCGGCCCAGCGAGAAGCCCTGGGACGGGGGCAGCGAGCGCCGCTTGACCGCGTACATGGCGACCGTGCCGGCGTAGATCAGGGCGGGCAGCAGGGTGCCGGCCGAGAACAGCTCGAAGAGGGCGTCGGTGGAGCGGGAGAAGACCATGAGGATGATCTGCGCGATCAGCATCATGAAGACGGAGGCGTTGAGCGGGGTCGAGGTGCGCCGGTGGACGCGGCGCAGCAGGCGCCAGCCGGGGAAGCGCTCGTCGCGGGACATCGCGTACACCAGGCGGGTGCCGCTCAGGGTGATCACGAGGCCGCAGGAGAAGATCGAGACGACGACGAGGACGAGCAGGATCTTGCCGACGACGGAGCCCAGCACGGCGGTGATCACGGTGGCCACGGGGGTCGCCGAGGAGGCGAGGCCGTCGACGCGGCCGGCCGCCGCGGTGACCGCGACGAGGAAGAGGAAGCCGAGGACGCCGAGGGAGATGACGGCCTGGACCATCGCCTTGGGGATGACCCGGGCCGGGTTCTTGGTCTCCTCGGCCAGGTTGGCCGCCGACTCGAAGCCGACGATGGTGAAGGCGCCCAGCAGGAAGGCCATGGCGAAGGGACCGGCCTCGGTGGCGCCGCCCAGCGCGTAGTAGCCGCTCTCGGGGATGGTGGCGGTGTCGAAGAGGTGGGCGAAGTCCAGCTTGCCGGTGAAGGCGCCGACCGCGAACAGCAGCACGGTCAGGGTGATCATGCCGATGAGCTGCACGGTCACGGCGACCTTGTTGACCCGGTGGGTGGTGCGGGTGGAGGCGGCGACCAGGATGGCCTGGAGCAGGACGACGGCGGCCGTGATCACCCAGGCGTTCTGCGTGGTGCCGACGTAGCGGAACAGCTCGGGCAGGATCGTGGAGGCGATCGTGTAGTCCACGGCGACGAGGACCACGCCGAGGAAGGCGAACGAGATCCAGCCCATGATCCAGCCCCAGACGGGGCCGAGGATGCGCGACACCCACTGGTACGAGTAGCCGCTGATCGGGATGCGCGCCGCGAGGGCGCCGAAGACGAGGGCGATGGAGAGCTGTCCGATCACGGTGATCGGCCAGGCCCAGATGCCCCGAGGGCCCGAGGTGGCGAGCACCGAGCCGTACGCGGTGAAGATGCCGGTGGCGATGGAGACGAAGCCGAACGCCACCGAGAAGGAGGCGTACCAGCCCAGCTCGCGGGCCATCCCCTGCCGGGGCTCGGCGCCGTCGCCGTCGGCTCTCGCGCCCCGGGGACCTGTGTCTGCGTGTGCCATGACTTTCCCTGCTTCGAGTGTCCCCCCGTCAGCGGGGGCCGGTGGATGGGGAGGGAATAGGGAGGGAATAGGGAGGTAAAGGTGGACATCATGTGGAACAGGACGGGCCGGCGGGCGGGCACGCACCGTACGGGGTCTGCCGGGGGCCTGTCCGCCGGTGGCGGCGGGCGGGGCGGGGGTCGCCGTCCGCGGTCTCCCGGGACCGGGCACCCCGCCGCCTGACCGTTGCTGTGGATTCTTGACCGAGCTTTCCTGGAAGTGTGGACCCTTGCCCGTATGTCGTCAAGAGTTCCCGCGGAGGTCTCCTTCCGGCCACGGCGGGGCGAACCGGACGCGCAGGGCATACGCCGGGATCAGGACCGGTCGGCGGCGGTCCGCCGGTACCGGCGGACGGGTCGGCGGGCCGGACGGGACCGGCCCGCAGGCTGTCCGGGCGCGACCGGACACCGCGCCCGGGGCCGTAGAATGCAGTCACCGATCCACAGAAACGGTCACAGCGAAGGGGGTGGGCGCGTGCTCGCCGCCGAGCGTCACCGCAGGATCGTCGCCGAGATCGCCCGGTCGAAGTTCGTCACCACCGACGACCTCACCACGCTGCTGGGCGTCTCCCACGAGACGGTACGCCGCGACCTCGCCCTGCTGGAACGCAGCGGCGAGCTGACCCGCGTGCACGGCGGCGCCACCAGCACGCAGGCGCCGGTCGGCGAGGAGGCGTCCTTCAGCGAGCGCAGCGGCACCCTCGCGGCGGAGAAGCAGGCCATCGGCCGGGCGGCGGCGGCCCTCGTCGAGCCGAACCAGACCATCGTCATCGACGTCGGCACCACCGCGCTGGAGGTGGCCCGCGCGCTCCCCGCCGACCACGCCGGCGTCATCGCCACGCCCTCGCTGCTGGTGGCCGCGGAGGTCAGCACCCGCCCGCGCGTGGAGGTGCTGGTCAGCGGCGGCCGGCTCCGGGCCGGCGACCTGGCCTGCTCCAACGCCCAGACGGTGGAGTTCTTCCGGAACCTGCGGGCGGACGCCGTCTTCCTGGGCTCGGGCGGCATCGCCCCCTACGGGCTGACCGACTTCCACGTCGACGAGGTCGCCACCAAACGCGCCATGCTGGCCAACGCCTCCCGCCGCTGCGTCCTGGCCGACTCCAGCAAGTTCGGCCGCACCGCCGCGCACCGGGTGTGCGAGCTGGACGGCTTCGACACCCTCGTCACCGACACCGCCTGCCCGGCGGAACTGGCCGGGGCGCTCGGCCGGGCCGGCGTGGACGTCGTCCTGGGCTGACCCGGGCCGACCTGGGCCGATCCGGGCCGGCGCCGCCCGGCCCGCGCCGGCCCGGACGGGGACCGCCCTCCCCCGCGCCCCGTCCCCCGCCGCGCGCACGCCGGCTCACGCCACCCGGCCGCGCCACCGCCCCGCCGTCTCACCGGGGCGCTTCGCCCCCACCTTCTCGGCCATCGCCGGAAGCCGATCGGAAGCGCATCGGAAGTCCAGAAATCTGGTTTCGGAAGCGCTCTCCCTGGTCGTATCGGGCGACGCACATGGCACACGGCCCGCTCGGGCCGGCCGGCCCCGGACCGAGGCGCCCGGCGGCGGTGCGGCAGTGAGGTGACAGATGAGTGACACACATACCCCGGCCGACGGCCCGGGGCCCTACCCGGCGCTGGGGCTCACGCTCGCGCCCGGACGGATACGCAACCAGACCCTGCTCTTCATCGGCGTCCCGTTCCTGCTCACGGTGGTCCTGGTCGTCCTGCTCTCCACGTCCGGCAGCGGCGGCGACGACCCGTACTACGGCGGCTTCCCCGGCAGCACGTCGGGGGGCGCCTTCCCGGGCGGCGACCCCTTCGGCACCGAGGGCACGACGAACGAGGGGGACGACACCCCCGGCGACACCGGACCGGCCTGGACCGAGGACCCCGCCGAAGCGACGGACCCCACCGACGACGCGACCTACGGCACCGAGGAGACCACCGGCGGCATCGTGGACGACCCCGCACCGACCGGGCCCTCGTCCGTCGTCACGGCGTACTTCGACGCCATCAACCGGGGTGACTACAGCACCGCCTGGTACCTGGGCGGCCGGAACCTCGACCCCGACTACGACCACTTCGCCGCCGGCTTCGGCACGACCGCCCGGGACGAGGTCACCATCGACGGCACGGCGGGGGAGACCGTGTCGGTCACCTTCGTGGCCTGGCACACGGACGGCTCCTGGCAGACGTACGGCGGGACCTACACGGTGCGCGGCGGCGAGATCGTCTCGGCCGACATCCAGGAGAAGGACTGAGGACACGCCATGACCGTCGACTCCTCGCCCCCGCGCCCGGACGCGCACAGCGACGCCACCCGGCTGCTCTGCGCGGGCACCTACCTCGACCCCGTCTACCGCAAGGCCGTCATCCGCGAACTGCTCGGCGAGCGCTACCGGGTGGTCGCCCCCTCCTACGGCTACGACGCGGTGCCCGTGCTGGCGCACGCCCTCGCCGCGCTCAACCTGCGCCGCGCCCAGGTCGCCGTGCTGCTCGCCGGGGCCGCCGTCCTCGCCCTCCTGCTGTTCACGGACGTGATCGACGGCTGGCCGGCCCTCCTGCTCTTCGCCTGGCTGACCTGGGCCACCCTCTTCGTACGCCGTGTGGCCATCCTCCAGACCCTCATCACCCGCCTGAGACCGCGCGGCGACGGCGCCGGCGGCTTCGACGGCCGGTACCCGATGACCAGCCACCTCACCCCGGAGCTGGTCGGGAAGGTCCGCGCCGAGCAGGCGGCCGAGACCGTGTTCTACGGCGGGTACAAGCCGTTCGTCGGCTCGGGCGTGCTGGTGCGCCGCTGGTCCAACGCGGAACTGCTGATCGGCACGCCGCTCCACCCGCCCAGCCTGGCCGAGCGCCTGCTGCGCAACGGACAGGTCCCGCCGCCCGGCGCCGGCCCGGACGCGCCGCCGCCCGGCACCCCGGTCGAGCGCCGGCCGATCGTCCCGTTCACCCCGGACGAGATCACCACCCGGGTCGCCGAGCGGATGCTCGCGGAACTGCGCGGCACCCCCCGCCCGGCCGACCGCGTCCGCGCGCTCTCCGTCGACCGGCGCCGCTTCACCACGGCCATCGAGACGGTCGACGGACCGCCGCCCACGGCGCCGCCGCGCCCGCGCGCCGAGGACGAGCACTGGCGGGAGGGGTACGACGCCGACCGCGAGTACCTGTGCATCCGGATCGGCTCCTGGGAACAGGAGCTGGTGGTCACGGTGTTCGTCGGCTTCGACATCAAGGGCAACACCCTGCACACCGAGTTCTACACGTACGTCCTCGCCCCCGTGGTCGAGAGCTTCCGCCTGGTCGACCGGCTGCCCGCGCGGATCGACACCCGGATGATGTGGCGCATCGCGTGGGACGTGACGCGCAACGGGCCCGGCGAGTTCCTGCGGCTGATCACCAACCCGCTGCGGGAGCGGCTGCCCCGGCGGCTGCGCCGCGACACGGTCCGGGCCCGCATCCCGCAGCCCGACGACCTCAGCGAGTTCCGCCTCGGCCGCTACGCGCTGACCGTCGTCAACCGCGGGGCGCACACCAGCGTCCGCGAGATGGCCACCAACGACCGGTTCCACCACTTCTTCCAGGAGACCGACGCCAGCAAGTACACGCAGATCGTCGAGCGGCACCTGCTCCAGATCGTCGGCGACTTCCTGCGCGACCACGACGTCGACACCCGGGACCACGAGGCCAACCAGACCCACATCCTCCAGCAGAACTTCGGTGCCAACAGCGCCAACAACTTCGGCGGCAACCAGAGCGTCAACAACCGCGGCCACCAGTCCTTCGACACCCCGCCGGGCACCAGGGAGGCACGACCCGCATGAGCGGCCACCACTTCCACGACAACGACTTCGGCCAGAGTTCCTTCGGCGCCCACAGCACCAACAACTTCGGCGGCAACCAGAGCGTCGGCAACCAGGGCACCCAGATCTTCGGGAACGGCTCCGCCGCCCCGCCGCCCCCCGCCTCCCCGCCCACCCGGCCCGCCGTGGCCGACCCGGTGCTCGACGGCACCGACCCCGACCGGGCCCGCGGCGTCTTCGTCGTCCACGGGCGCGACGAACAGGCCCGCAGCGCCGTCTTCGAGCTGCTGCGCCGGATCGACCTGCGGCCCAAGGAGTGGGAGGACCTGGTCCGGGCCACCGGGCACACCTCGCCGTTCCTCGGCGACGTCGTCTCCGCCGCCCCGGCCCAGGCGCGGGCGGCGCTGGTCCTGCTCACGCCGGACGACATCGTGACCCTGCACCCGGCCCTGCGGGGCTGGAACGAGCCGGAGTACGAGACCCGCCCGGTCTGCCAGCCGCGGCCCAACGTCCTGATCGAACTGGGGATGGTGCTGATGGCCTACCCGCAGCGGACGCTCATCGTCGAATGCGGCGACCTGCGGCCGGTCTCCGACATCGCCGGCCGCAACGTCATCCGCTTCGACGGCTCCGCGACGGCCGTCGGCAAGATCGTCGAGCGGCTCAAGCTCGCGGGCTGCGCCGTCAACGACACCGGCTCCGACTGGCGCCGTACCGACGCCCTCCAGGGACTGTCCGCCTACCACCGCCGGCCCTAGGCCGGCGGCTCGCGCGCCGCACCGGGGGACGGCGCACCCGCCCCCCGGTGCGGGCCCGGCCGGCGCCGGACCCGCACCGGGGGCCCGGGGTCCGCGTGGCGCCGAATGGCCCACCCGCGCCGCGCGGACGGACGCCTCATCTACTCCATGGAGGCGAAATTCCCTGGAGTCCCCTGCGCGCACCCGCCGATGATCTTCCTTTGCACTACGTTTCGGTGAAGATCGCCAAATTTGCGGTCATTACCGATACGAGGAGGCCCGGTGGCGGCACGCGTTGTTCGTCGACGAGGTATTCGACGAGATCATCTCGGCGGCGAAATGATCGCCGAGTTCCTCGGAACGTTCGTCCTGATTCTCTTCGGCGTCGGATCGGTGGCCGTCGCCGTCGCCGGTCTGCCCGGTTCGGGCCGCCAGGTCGGGGAATTCGGACCGGCCAACTGGCTGATCATCGCCTGGGGCTGGGGCCTGGCCGTGGTCTTCGGCGTGTACGTCGCCGGCGGCGTCAGCGGCGCCCACCTCAACCCCGCGGTGACCCTCGCCTTCGCCGTACGGCGGCAATTCCCGCTGAAGAAGATCCTGCCCTACTGGTTCGCCCAGCTCGTGGGCGCCTTCACCGCCGCCGCCCTGGTCTATTCGAGTTACCGGTGGGCCATCGACGCGGCCATCGCCAAATCCGGCGCACCACGCGACCAGTCACTGGCGACGTACTCGATCTTCGCCACGTTCCCGGCCGAGTATTTCGGCAATTCCTGGTGGGGACCGCTGCTCGACCAGATCATCGGCACCGGAATCCTGCTGTTGCTGATCTGCGCGCTCACCGACACCCGCAACACGGCGCCGATGTCGAACCTCGGCCCGTTCCTCATCGGCCTGGTGGTCGTCGCGATCGGCCTGGCCTTCGGGACCAACGCCGGGTACGCGATCAACCCGGCCCGCGACTTCGGCCCGCGCCTGTTCACCTTCATGGAGGGCTGGGGCGACATCGCGCTACCCGGCACCTTCCAGTGGTTCAGCGGCTACTGGTGGATTCCCATCGTCGGCCCGCTCATCGGCGGCGTCATCGGCGCCCTCGTCTACGACCTGCTCATCACGCCGGTGGTCCGGTTGCTGCACGGGGAGCGGGAAGAGGGTCCCGCCACCGAAGAACCCTCGTAGGCCCGGCGGCCGGGGCCCTCGGGTCCCGGCCGTCCCCCCGAGAGCGCAACGACACCAGGAACCCGAGAAGAGGCGGCAACCATGCCCGAGTTCGTCGGCGCGGTGGACCAGGGAACCACCAGTACGCGCTTCATGATCTTCGATCACGCAGGCAGCGAGGTGGCCCGGCACCAGCTCGAACACGACCAGATCCTGCCGCGGTCCGGCTGGGTCGAGCACGACCCGGTGGAGATCTGGGAGCGCACCAACACGGTGATCCAGAACGCCCTGCGCAGCGGCGGGCTCACCGCCTCCGACCTCAAGGCGATCGGCATCACCAACCAGCGCGAGACGACCGTGGTCTGGGACCCGCGCACCGGGCGTCCCTACTACAACGCCATCGTCTGGCAGGACACCCGCACCGACAGCATCGCCGCCGCGCTGGAGCGCGAGGGCCACGGCGACACCATCCGCCACAAGGCGGGGCTGCCGCCGGCCACGTACTTCTCCGGCGGCAAGATCAAGTGGTTGCTGGAGAACGTGGACGGGCTGCGCGAGGCCGCCGAGGCGGGCCACGCCCTGTTCGGCAACACCGACGCCTGGGTGCTGTGGAACCTCACCGGCGGCCCAGGCGGCGGCGTCCACGCCACCGACGTCACCAACGCCAGCCGCACCATGCTGATGAACCTGGAGACGCTGGACTGGGACGACGAGCTGCTGGAGATCTTCCGCATCCCGCGCTCGATGCTGCCCTCGATCCACCCCTCGTCCCACCCGGACGCCTTCGGGCAGGCCCGCACCTCCCGGCCGCTCAACGCCGCCGTGCCGATCACCGGGGTCCTCGGCGACCAGCACGCGGCCACCGTCGGCCAGGTCTGCTTCTCCCCCGGCGAGGCCAAGAACACCTACGGCACCGGCAACTTCCTGGTCCTCAACACCGGTACGGAGCTGGTGCGTTCGCAGCACGGACTGCTCACGACGCTGGCGTACCAGTTCGAGGGCAGTCCCCCCGTGTACGCGCTGGAGGGGTCGATCGCGGTCACCGGGGCTGCCGTGCAGTGGCTGCGCGACCAGCTCAAGATCATCCGTACCGCCGCCGAGAGCGAGCAGCTCGCCCGCTCGGTGGAGGACAACGGCGGCATGTACTTCGTCCCGGCCTTCTCCGGCCTCTTCGCCCCGTACTGGCGCTCCGACGCCCGCGGCGCGATGGTCGGCCTGGCCCGCTACAACACGCAGGGGCACGTGGCGCGGGCCACCCTGGAGTCCATCTGCTACCAGAGCCGGGACGTGGTCGACGCCATGGAGCAGGACTCCGGGGTGCACCTGGACGTGCTCAAGGTCGACGGCGGGGTCACCGCGAACGACCTGTGCATGCAGATCCAGGCGGACGTGCTGGGCGTCCCGGTCAGCCGGCCGGTGGTGGCCGAGACCACCGCGCTCGGCGCCGCCTACGCGGCCGGGCTCGCCACCGGCTTCTGGCGCGACACCGACGAGCTGCGCTCCCACTGGCAGGAGTCGAAGCGCTGGAGCCCGCAGTGGAGCGAGGACCAGCGCCAGAGCGGCTACGCGGGCTGGAAGCGGGCGGTCGAGCGCACCCTGGACTGGGTGCGGGTCGACTGACGGCCACGGGCCGGGGCCGCGCTCAGCGGTCCGCGATGTCCTCGCGGAGTCCGTCGGAGAACTCCCACCAGGACAGCGGGAGCCAGTCGCCGCCGACGAAGGCGTCGACGGTCGCGCCCCGGCCCCGGACGGTCACGGTCGTCCCCGGCGGGTAGGTGGTGCCGGACAGACCCGGCACGGGGACCAGCAGCGTCCCCAGTCGTTGTGCGGACATCTCTTTCCCTCGCTCACCTTTTCCTGGCGTTCCCCGGCGTTGATTTCCCGGTGTTTCTCCGGTGTACCGCCGGCGGGATTCCTCCACGCGGGACCGATGTCTCCGGGCGGATTCCCCGGGCGGCCTTCTTCGGGCGTCTCCCCGGGGGAGGCCGCCCGTTTTCATGAGGTTCGTGAATTTTCACGCCCCGTACCAGGGTATTCACCGGAGACTACCGACTTGCCCGATCCCGCGGGCCGGAGAACCATGAGAGATGGGTCACGCGGGGGACGGGCAGGGCAGGCGTGACCGACTCACGTGTGTCGTCGAACGGAAGGGCCACCCATGAAGGCCGTCGTCTACAAGGGGCCGTTCACCGTCGCGGTCGAGGACGTGGACAAACCCGCAATCCAGCACCCCAACGATGTGATCGTGAAGGTCACCTCCACCGCGATATGCGGTTCCGACCTGCACATGTACGAGGGCCGCACCGCCGCCGAGCCCGGCATCGTCTTCGGCCACGAGAACATGGGCATCGTCGAGGAGGTCGGCGCCGGCGTCACCTCCCTGAAGCAGGGCGACCGCGTGGTCATGCCCTTCAACGTGGCGTGCGGCTTCTGCCGGAACTGCTCCGAGGGGTTCACCGGATACTGCACGACCGTGAACCCGGGCTTCGCGGGCGGGGCCTACGGCTACGTCGCCATGGGGCCCTGGCAGGGCGGCCAGGCCGAGTACCTGCGCGTCCCCTACGCGGACTTCAACTGCCTGAAGCTCCCCGAGGGGACCGAGCACGAGACGGACTTCATCCTGCTCGCCGACATCTTCCCCACCGGGTACCACGGCTGCGAACTCGCCCAGGTCCGCCCCGGGGAGAGCGTCGCGGTGTACGGGGCCGGGCCCGTGGGCCTCATGGCCGCCTACTCGGCGCTGCTGCGCGGCGCGAAGAAGGTGTTCGTCGTCGACCGCGTCCCCGAGCGGTTGCAGAAGGCCCGGGAGATCGGCGCGGTGCCCATCGACTTCTCCGCGGGCGACCCGATCGAGCAGATCAAGGACCAGACCGACGGCATCGGCACCGACAAGGGCGTGGACGCCGTCGGCTACCAGGCGACCGGCCGCAGCGGCGGCGAGGAGGAGCCGGCCACCGTCCTCAACTCCCTCGTCGGCACGGTCCGGCCCACCGGCGCGCTCGGCGTGCCGGGGCTCTACGTGCCGGCCGACCCGGGCGGCCCCGACGAGCAGGCCAAACAGGGCAAGCTCCTCGTGGCGATCGGCAAGCTCTTCGAGAAGGGCCTGCGGGTCGGCACCGGCCAGTGCAACGTCAAGCGCTACAACCGCCAGCTCCGGGACATGATCATCGAGGGCCGGGCGAAGCCCAGCTTCGTCGTCTCCCACGAACTGCCCCTGACGCAGGCGTCGTCGGCGTACGACAAGTTCGACAAGCGGATCGAGGGCTACACCAAGGTGGTCCTGCACCCCTGAGGCGCCCGCCCTCCGAGGCGCGAGCCCCCGGCGCGCTCCTGGCGCACTCCTGGCGCGCACGCCGCCGCGCACTCCCCCGCGTGCTCTTCCGCGCTCTTCGGCGCACGGACGGTGCCGGTCCCGGGTCCCACCCCCGGGGCCGGCACCGTCCGCCGTCGCGGGTACGGCCCGCGCTCCGCGCCCCGCGGCCCGCGCCCCGCGCCCGGCTCAGGCGGTGCCCGCCCGGCCCACGTCGGCGGCGAGGACGCGCAGGAAGGCGGAGACCTCCGCCAGGTCGATCCGGCCCAGCTCGGCCGGGCGCAGCACCACCCGCAGCTCCCGGCAGATCATCCGCTCCCGGGACCGGGTGATGAAGGAGAGCAGGATCAGCCGCAGCAGGCTCTCCTCGTCCAGCCCGTGCAGCCGGGACAGCCCCGAGCCGATCAGCGGCAGGGCGACGCAGTCGAGCTGGCCGTGCCGGTAGACGGCGTCCCAGACCCGGTTGAGGCTCAGCCACAGCTCCTCGGTGCTGGAGCGGGCCACGAGGTCGTTGCCGATCCGGCTGTAGGCCACCGCGAACACCAGCCGGGGCCGGCTGCCGAGCACCGCCACCGTGCCGATGGGGTAGCGGTCCCGCTTCCCGTGCGGTTTGTCCTCCCGGCTCTCCCGGGCGACCGGCCGGGCGGCGCGCAGGGCGGCGTCCAGTTCCGCGTCGAGGCGGGCCGCGTCCCCGTCGTATCGGCGGGCCAGCATCTGGCCCTGCACGCTGCCGTCGCTGATGACGAGGCCGCCGCGCACATCGGTGTCGAAGGTGTCGCTGAAGCCGACGACCAGGTGGGCGGGCTCGTCGAAGAGGTCGCCCGGCCCCACCGTCACCGCCATGTTGGGCCGCCGGAACTCCTGCCGCACCGCCACCACCGGCCGGCTGCGCACCAGCCCCCAGGCCAGGCAGAGCAGGACGGACGCCGCCGTCAGCGGGGCCGCGGCCGGCAGCGCCTCGGGGAAGAGCTGTCCGACGAACTGGATCACGGCGGAGATGCCGCCGAAGGCGGCCATCACACTGCCGACGAAGACCCGCCGGGCCCGCGCCCCGCCGAGCGGGCCCCGCCACCTCGCCCCCGGGCCGCCCCCGCGGCGCCGCGCCGGGGGCCGGGGCGCCGTGCCGGGGCCGGCCGCACCGCGTCGGGTCCACCACCGCGGAAGGATCGCCGGACCGGTCCCGCGCGAACCGAGCGAAACCACAACTCCCCCTAAACCACAGTTGGTACGCTGCGAAATCCCCGCCTTCGACCACTCGGCGGGGGAGGGCGGAACGAGTGGAGACCATGTGCATGGCCCGTATCCGCGTGAGCGTTCTGGGACCGGCCACACTGGAAGTCGACGGCGTACCTGTCCGGTTGACCCCCCTGACGAAACGGCTGCTGGTCCGTCTGGTGGCCGCCGAGGGCGAGCCGGTGCCGGTGCGGGTGCTGCGCCGGGACGTCTGGGCGGTCGACGACGAGCGCCACAGCCAGGCCCACCGGCGGCGCAACGAGGTGCAGAAGCGCGTCCTCGAACTGCGCCGCGCACTCGACCCCGGCCAGAGCGGCACCGGCGCCCGGGTGCTGCGCACCGAGCAGTTGATGGCGGCCCCGGTGCCGGAGACCGCGTACCGACTGGTGCTGGGACCGGGCGAGCTGGACTGCGCGGACTTCACCGCGCTGGTCGACTCGGCGCTGCTGGCGGCGCCCGCCTCCGCCGCCGACCGGCTGGCCGCCGCGCTCGCCCTGGTCCGCGGGCGCCCCCTGACCGAGGCGAGCGACGACGCCTTCGCGCTGCCGCTGATCCGCCGGCTGACCGCCCTCCAGGAGACCGCCCGGCGCCAACTCATCCGCAGCCGCGTCGAGTTGGGCAGGCACGACCTGGCGCTGCCGGTGGCCGAGCGGCTGGTGCGGGAGCGGCCGGACGACCCCGAGGCGGCGGCGCTGCTCGACTCCCTGCGGGAGCGGCTGCGGGAGCGGCACGGACGGGAGCTGCTGCGGCAGCCGGTCGGCGTGCCCGGCCCGGACCTGGTGGTGGTGCGGGGCGACCTCTTCGACCAGCACGACGCCAATCTGGTGGTCGGCTTCACCGACACCTTCGACACGGCGACCGAACGGGACCTGGTGATCAGCCGGGAGAGCGTGCAGGGCCAGTTGGTGGAGAGGCTGTTCGGCGGGGACCGCCGTTCGCTCGACGACCGGCTCCAGGCCGGGCTCAAGTCGGTACGGCCGCTGCGCACCGAACGCCCGCAGGACAAACCCCGGGGCCGGCGCGTGCGGTATCCGCTCGGCACCACCGTGCCGCTGCCGGTGGACGGCCGCCGGGTCTTCGCCGTCGCCTACTCCCGGCTCGGCAACGACCTCGTCGCCCGCTCGGCCCCGGACGAGCTGCGCGCCAGCCTGGACGCGCTGTGGCCGGCCGTCGCCCGGTACGGGCTGTTCAAGCCGGTCGCGCTCCCGCTGATCGGCTCCGGGCTGGCCCGGGTCGTGGAGCTGGACCGTACCCAGTTGCTGCTGATGATCGCGGAGAGCTTCGCCGCGCACTGCCGCCACGAGCCGGCGACCGCGCCGGAGCTGCGCGTGGTGATACGCCCGGCCGACCTGGAACGGACGGACCTGTCGGCCGTCGGCGCGTTCCTGCGCACCGCGCGGCACGTCGGCGGGGCGGCGGACGGTCGCTGGTGAGGTCATTCCCCCAGGAGACCGGCCGGGCCGCTTCCGCCACCAGCGGCGGACCGCTTCCGATCCGCTTCCGGCCGGGTCCGTCCCGAGGGACCGCGGGCGGCGTCCGGGCGGCTCCAACCCCCACCCGGCCGGCGGACCGCCCGGGGTCAGCCGGTGCGCCGCAGCGCGGCGAGCTGGTCCGCGAAGGGCACGACCGCGAGGTCGTCGGCGGGGGCGGGCCGGCCGGCCGCCCGTCCCCGCGTCAGCGCCGCCAGCTCCCCCGCCGCCCGTCCGATCCGCGCGTCCAGCCCCTCGGCGCCCCAGTCCTCCGAGGCCGCGTAGACGCCGGTGGGGACGACGACGGCCTTGAGGTAGGCGAAGAGCGGGCGCAGGGCGTGGTCCAGGACCAGCGAGTGCCGCGCCGTGCCGCCGGTGGCGGCGACGAGCACCGGCGTACCGGCCAGCGCGTCGGGGTCGCTGCCGCCGAGGGCGTCGAAGAAGGACTTGAACAGCCCGCTGTACGAGGCCGAGAAGACCGGCGTGACCACGATCAGCCCGTCGGCGGCCCGTACGGCGTCGAAGGCGGCGGAGAGCGCGGTGCCGGGGAAACCGCTGGTGAAGTGGTGGGCGATCTCCACGGCGAGGTCGCGCAACTCCACGACCTCGACATCGGCCGGGGCGGCCTCGGCGGTGGCGGCGGCCAGGCGGTCGCCGAGCAGCCGGGTGGAGGACGGGACGCTCAGTCCCGCCGAGACGACGACGAGCTTCATCGGGCGGTGACCTCCGTGTTCCGGCGGGCCGAGGCCGACAGGGACGCGTGGGTGGGGGCGTCCGGCACCTCGGCCGGGCGGTTCTTGGCGAACTCCTCGCGGAGAACCGGGACGACCTCCTCGCCGAGCAGGTCGAGCTGTTCCAGGACGGTCTTCAGCGGGAGACCGGCGTGGTCCATCAGGAAGAGCTGGCGCTGGTAGTCGCCGGCGTAGTCGCGGAAGGCGAGGGTCTTCTCGATCACCTGCTGGGGCGAGCCCACGGTGAGCGGGGTCTGCGCGGTGAACTCCTCCAGCGAGGGGCCGTGCCCGTAGACCGGCGCCACGTCGAAGTAGGGGCGGAACTCGCGCACCGCGTCCTGGGAGTTCCTCCGCATGAACACCTGGCCGCCGAGGCCGACGATCGCCTGCTCGGGGGTGCCGTGCCCGTAGTGGGCGTAGCGCGAGCGGTACAGCTCGATCATGCGCTTGGTGTGGTCGGCGGGCCAGAAGATGTTGTTGTGGAAGAAGCCGTCACCGTAGTACGCGGCCTGCTCGGCGATCTCCGGGGAGCGGATCGAGCCGTGCCAGACGAAGGGGGCGACGCCGTCCAGCGGACGGGGGGTCGAGGTGAAGCCCTGGAGCGGGGTGCGGAACTTGCCCTCCCAGTTCACCACGTCCTCGCGCCACAGCCGGTGCAGCAGGGCGTAGTTCTCGATGGCGAGGTTGATGCCCTGGCGGATGTCCTGGCCGAACCAGGGGTATACCGGGCCGGTGTTGCCGCGCCCCATCATGAGGTCCATCCGGCCGTCGGCCAGGTGCTGGAGCATCGCGAAGTCCTCGGCGATCTTGACCGGGTCGTTCGTGGTGATCAGCGTGGTGGAGGTGGAGAGGATCAGCCGCTCGGTGCGGGCGGCGATGTAGCCGAGCATGGTCGTCGGGGACGAGGGCACGAACGGCGGGTTGTGGTGCTCACCGGTGGCGAAGACGTCGAGCCCGACCTCCTCGGCCTTCAGCGCGATGGCGACCATGGCCTTGATCCGCTCGCGCTCGGTCGGGGTACGGCCCGTGGTGGGGTCCGGCGTGACGTCGCCGACGCTGAAGATCCCGAACTGCATGGTCGCTCACTCCCAAGTTGTTGACGCTTCAACTATACCCTCGCAACCGCGCGCCTCCCCGATCTATTCCGGGGGTGCGGGAAGCGCACGGGGCGTGGCCCGGGGAGCGCGGGGCGCGGCCGGGTCGCTGACTTACGCTGGACGGCGACCGGACGTCCGACCCTGGAGCAGCCCATGGCCCCCGCAGCACCGCCCGCCGCCTCCCGCATCGCCGTCGTCACCGGGGCGAGCAGCGGCATCGGCGCCGCGACGGCCCGCCGGCTCGCCGCCGCCGGATACCGCGTCGTGCTGACCGCCCGCCGCAAGGACCGGATCGAGGCGCTCGCCGAGGAGATCACGGCGGCCGGCCACTCGGCGACGGCGTACCCGCTGGACGTCACCGACCGGGCCGCGGTCGACGAGTTCGCCACGGCCTTCAGGACCGTCGGCGTCCTGGTGAACAACGCGGGCGGCGCGCTGGGCGCCGACCCGGTGGCCGTGGGCGACCCGGACGACTGGCGCCGCATGTTCGAGACGAACGTCATCGGCACCCTCCACCTCACCCAGGCGCTCCTTCCCAGGCTGGAGGCGAGCGGCGACGGCACGGTGGTCGTGGTCACCTCGACCGCCGGCCACGCCACCTACGAGGGCGGCGCGGGGTACGTCGCCGCCAAGCACGCCGAGCACGTCCTCGCCGAGACGCTCCGGCTGGAGATCGTCGGCCGCCCGGTCCGGGTGATCGAGATCGCCCCCGGCCTGGTGAAGACCGACGAGTTCGCCCTCACCCGCTTCCGCGGCGACGCCGAGAAGGCCGCCCGGGTCTACGAGGGCGTGGCCGAGCCGCTGTCCGCGGACGACGTCGCCGACACCGTCGCCTGGGCGGTCACCCGGCCCCCGCACGTCAACATCGACCTGCTGGTCGTCCGCCCCCGGGCGCAGGCGTCCAACACCAAACTGCACCGGGAGGCGTGATGCCCGACCAGACCGGCCGCGACGAGCGCCGCCGGACCCGCGAGAAGAAGGAACAGCGGCTGATGTGGTGGTGGCTGGGGTACTTCCTCTTCGGCATCCACTTCGTCGCCTTCGTGATGATCTACGCGGTGAAGCACGCCAAGTAGGCCGGGCGAGGCACGCCGAGCGGGCCGCGGGTGCGGCACGCCACGCAGGCCCCTGGTGCAGCACGCCGCGCAGGCCCCCGGTGCAGCACGCCGAGCAGGCCCCGGCGGCACCCGCCGGGGCCCGGCCCGCAGGCTCAGCCCTTGACGCAGACGACCTGCCGGAGCCTGGCCACCACCCGCACCAGGTCCCGCTGCTCGTCGATGACCCGCTCGATCGGCTTGTAGGCCGCCGGGATCTCGTCCACCACCCCGGAGTCCTTGCGGCACTCCACGCCCCGCGTCTGCTCCTCCAGGTCCTTCGCCGTGAAGCGGCGCTTGGCCGCGCCGCGGCTCATGCGCCGCCCGGCGCCGTGGGAGGCGGAGTTGAAGGACGCCTCGTTGCCCAGGCCCTCGACGATGTACGAACCCGTGCCCATGGAGCCCGGGATGATCCCGTGGTCGCCACGCCCCGCGCGGATCGCGCCCTTGCGGGTCACCAGCAGGTCCACTCCCCCGTACGTCTCCTGCGCCACGTAGTTGTGGTGGCAGGAGATCTCCGGCTCGAAGGACGGCCTCGCCTTCCGGAACTCCTTGCGGACGACGTCCTTCAGCAGCGCCATCATGATCGAACGGTTGCGGGAGGCGTACTCCTGCGCCCAGAACAGGTCGTTGCGGTAGGCGGCCATCTGCGGGGTGTCCGCGACGAAGACGGCGAGGTCGCGGTCGACCAGCCCCTGGTTGTGCGGGAGCCCCTGGGCCACCCCGATGTGGTGCTCGGCCAGCTCCTTGCCGATGTTGCGGGAGCCCGAGTGCAGCATCAGCCAGACGGTGCCCTCGGTGTCCGTGCACACCTCGACGAAGTGGTTGCCGCTGCCGAGCGTCCCCATCTGCTTCCCGGCCCGCTCCTGGCGGAACCTGACCGCCCCGGCGACGCCGTCGAAGCGGGACCAGAAGTCGTCCCAGCCCGCGGTGGCGAAACCGTGCAGCCTGCCCGGGTCGACCGGCTCGTCGTGCATCCCGCGCCCCACCGGGATCGCCTGCTCGATCCGCGAGCGCAGCCGGGACAGATCGCCCGGCAGGTCGTTCGCGGTCAGGGAGGTGCGCACCGCGGACATCCCGCAGCCGATGTCGACCCCGACCGCCGCCGGGCACACCGCGCCCCGCATCGCGATCACCGAGCCGACCGTCGCGCCCTTGCCGTAGTGCACGTCAGGCATGACCGCGAGGCCCTCGATCCACGGCAGGGTCGCCACGTTGCGCAGTTGCCGCAGCGCCCCGGCCTCGACCGTCGCCGGGTCGGTCCACATACGGATCGGCACCCGGGCACCCGGCAGTTCCACGTACGACATACCGTCCCTCTTCCCCCCAGAACCCCACAGAAGCCGAAAAGCGCAAAAACCGGAGCCAGGTCCGACCAACAGGACAGCGGACCGGCGTTCACGGCGGCGCGTGCGATACACATTGTCTCCAGCGGGCGACCCCGCCCGGCAAGCGAATATCCGGCGGGAACGCTCCAGCGGCCCGGCCGGAACGGCCCCACGGCCGTCGTCGAGAGGAGCCCACCCGTGCAGCGGAAGGTCTACGCACCCGGCATCGCCGCCCTCCTCGCGGCGCTGCTGGCCGGCTGCACCGGAGGGTCGGGCGACGGCGCCACGACCGACGACTCCAACCCCGGCCGGCCCGGCGAGGCGACCGAGGCCGCCCAGCCCGGCAAGTACCGGACCCTGCCCCAGCCCTGCCTCGCGGTCGGCCACAAGACGCTCGACGCGCTGCTGCCCGGCATCCAGGAGATCGCCGACGAGGAGCAGCGCGCGAAGGCGTACGCCGGGGAGGCGACCCTCGCCTACGACACCGACCGCAAGGTCGGCTGCCGCTGGAAGGTCGAGTCCGCCGACGCCACGGACCACCTCTTCGTCGACTTCGAACGCGTCGTCTCCTACGACAACCGGGTCAGCGACGACAGCCAGGCCGAGCTGCTCTTCGCCCGGCAGGTGGAGGCCGCCGACCTGCCCGCGCCGCCCACGTCCGAGTCCCCCTCCGGCACCCCCTCCGGCAGCGCCTCGGACACCCCTTCCGCCACCGCCACCGCCCCCGCGCCCTCCTCCTCCGCGTCCGGCGCCGCGGGCGGCGCCCCCTCCGGGCCGGCCGGCGCCTCCACGGGCCCCTCCGACGGCGCCACCCCCGCCGACCTCCAGCCGCGCCTGCTCGACGGACTCGGCGACGAGGCGTTCCTCGACGACCAGCTCAGCAGCTCCGGGTCGACCGCCAAACGACGCACCGTGACTGTGGCGTTCCGCACGTCGAACGTGATGGTGACCGTCGAGTACGCGGAGCAGTCGGCGATGGCCCAGATCGTCCCGGACAGCGAGGAAATGCAGGACAGGGCCCGGAAGATCGCCGCCGAACTGGCCCGTTCCCTGAGCCGCTGAGCCGGCTTCCCACCGCTCCCGGCCCCTTCACGAAGGCCGCGAACCGGAACCCGCCGCCGCAAGCACCGCGTACCGTGGCCCCTCGGACCCGTTCCGAAACACAGAAACCCAAGTGCCATAAGTGCCGTGAGTGCCGTGAGTGCCATAAGTGGCCTGAGTGCCCTGAGTGCCATGAGTGAAGGAACCATGCAGCGACGAGCAGAGCGAGATCCGGGGGTGCCTCCCACACCGTCGAGGCGCTGGGGAGGTGACCGGCGGGCGAGGCGCCTGGCCCGCCTGCTGGCCGGCGCGGCCGTCCTGCCCCTGACGCTGGCGGCGGCGGGCTGTTCCTCCGGCTCGGGCTCCGGCTCCGGTGACGCGGAGGGCAAGGGCGCGGCCTCCGCGTCCGCCACGCAGTCCCCGAGCCCGACCCCGACGGTCCGCGAGGCGGAGTACGCGCAACTGCCCGAGCCCTGCTCCGTGCTGTCGAAGAAGACCCTGGGCGATCTGGTGCCCAAGGCCGGCTCCGGCAAGGAGGGCGCGTCGGGCGAGACCGCGACGCGCGCCACCTGCTCCTGGGACAGCCTCTCCGACAACGGGGTGAAGGGCTCTCAGTTCCGCTGGCTGAGCGTCTCCATGCTGCGCTTCGACTCGGACGTGACCCGCGGCGAGGGCGACAAGCTCGCCGGCGACTACTACCGCAAGCAGGTCACCGACGCCCAGGCGGCGGACGGCGCCAAGGACCTCAAGACCGAACAGGCCGAGGACACCGGCGACGAGGCCACGGTGGTGCGCTACGAGCTGAAGAAGAAGGAAGGCACCTTCAAACAGCAGACGGTCGTGACGCGGACCGAGAACGTCGTCGTCACCGTCGACTACAACGGCGCGGGCCTGGCCGGCGACAAGACGCCGTCCGCCGACGACCTCGCCAAGGCCGCCCTCAAGGCCGCCCAGGAGGCCGTGGCCTCGGTGCAGAAGGCCAACGGCGCCGCGGCCGACGGCGACGGCGACGCCAAGGGCGGCAGCGGCGACGGCGGGAAGGACGGCGCGGACGGCGGTTCGGCCTCCCCCTCGCAGTCCGGTGCCGCGAGCCCCTCGGCCTCGGCGACGGCCCGCGAGAGCTGACGCTCCCCTACCGGCCACCCGTTCTCCGCACACATGTGCCACTCTGTTGCGCGCAACAACAGGCACTGGGAGGGGAGTACGGGTGGCCGCGCCACTAGAGCTGACCCGGACGCATCGCGTTCTCATCGGCATGGTCGTCTTCGGTGCCGTCATCATCGCGGGCATCGGCTTCGCGGGTTCGTACGCCGCCGTGCGCGAGCTGGCCCTCCAGAAGGGCTTCGGGAACTTCAGCTACGTCTTCCCGATCGGCATCGACGCGGGCATCTGCGTACTGCTCGCCCTCGACCTGCTGCTGACCTGGATACGCATCCCCTTCCCGCTGCTGCGCCAGACGGCGTGGCTGCTGACGATGGCGACGATCGCCTTCAACGGCGCGGCGGCCTGGCCCGACCCGCTCGGCGTGGGCATGCACGCGGTGATCCCGGTGCTGTTCGTGGTCTCCGTCGAGGCGGCCCGGCACGCCATCGGCCGGATCGCCGACATCACCGCCGACAAGCACATGGAGGGCGTCCGGCTCACCCGCTGGCTGCTCTCGCCGGTCCCGACCTTCCTGCTCTGGCGGCGGATGAAGCTGTGGGAGCTGCGCTCCTACGACCAGGTGATCAAGCTGGAGCAGGAACGGCTGGTCTACCAGGCCCGGTTGCGCTCGCGCTTCGGCCGCGCCTGGCGCCGCAAGGCCCCGGTGGAGTCCCTGATGCCGCTGCGGCTGGCCCGCTACGGGGTGCCGCTGGCGGAAACGGCCCCGGCGGGGCTGGCGGCGGCGGGCATCGAGCCGGCGCTGCTGCCGCCCGCGCCGGAGCAGACGGCCGCCTCGGTGGCGCTGACCGCGCAGGGGGCACTGGGCGCGGGGCAGCCGCTGGAGCTGGAGGGACAACGACAGGCGGCGGCCGGCACCGGACAGGGCGGCGCCGGGCAGGAGGGCGCCGGGCAGGGCGGCGCTGTGAACACGGCGGATGCCGTGAACGGTGTGAACAGCGCAAACGGCGCGGCCGGTGTGAACCACCCGAACGCTGTGAACGGCGTGAATCCCGCGAATGCTGTGAACAGCGCGAACGGCACGAAGCCTGTGAACGGCACACACCCGGACGGCACTGTGAACCCCGCCGACCCTGTGAACTCCCCCGCCCCGGGCACCCCCGTGAACCCCGCCGACCGCAACGCCCCTGTGAACCCCGCCGACTCTGTGAACCCCGGCGCCCCCAACGGCCCCGCCACCCCCGCCACCCCCGGCGGCCCCGAGCAGAGCCCCTGGTTCAACACCCGCCGGATCGACTACCAGGGCGGCTACGACCCCGCGTACAACCCGGCCGAGCAGTACGCCCAGTGGTACGAGCAGCAGCGCCACGCCGACGAGTACCGCGACCAGTACGAGGAGGAGCCGCCCCTGCACGAGCCCTCCCCCGAGGAGACCGGCAGCTTCCCGATCCCCGTCGTGCCGGGCCGCACCCGTGAACTCGGCGAGGGCGGCGGCACCCCGGAGCCGGACGAGGACGCCTACTACCAGGTCTTCAAGCAGTCGATCGACGACAGCTTCCCGACCCCGCGCGAGTTCGGCGAGAACATCCAGGCGACCTTCGGCACCCCGCTCCCCGACACCGAGGCCAAGCGGCTGGTCACCGAGTTCTCCACCCGCTTCAGCAAGGAGCTGGAGGAGGACCACATCGCCTGACCCGGCGATACGACACGGCGCAGGGGGCGCCCGGTGGATGCCGGGTGCCCCCTGCGGTGTGTGCGGGCGGGGTCAGTCGCCGAGCAGGGTGCGCACCCGCTCCTGGCCCACCGCGAGGAGCAGCGTGGGCAGCCGGGGGCCGGTGTCCCGGCCGACCAGCAGGTGGTAGAGGAGCGCGAAGAAGGACCGCTGGGCGGTCTTGATCTCGGCGGGCAGCTCCTTCGGCGTGGCGTCGGCGGAGAAGCCGGCCCGCACCTTCGGCACCCCGTAGACGAGGTGGGTGAGCCCGTCCAGCGACCAGTGGCCGGCCAGCCCGTCCAGCAGCAGCCGCAGCGACTGCCGGGACTCCTCGTCCAGGGACTTCAGCAGCTCGGCGTCCGGCTCGCCGCGCACGATGGTGCGCTGGTCGGCGGGGACGTGGGTGGTGACCCACGCCTCGGCCTTGGCGTACCGGGGCCGGGCCTCGTCGAGGGAGGCGAGGGGGTGCTCCGGGTCCAGCTCGCTCAGGATGCGCAGCGCCTGGTCCTCGTGCCCGCCGGTGATGTCGGCCACCGAGGCGAGCGTGCGGTACGGCAGCGGGCGCGGGGTGCGCGGCAGCTCGCCCGCGGCGGTGCGCACCGCCCGGGAGTGGGCGGCGAGGTCGGCGGGCAGCGCCTCGCCGGCGGCGACCTTGGCGTCGAGCCGGTCCCACTCGTCGTAGAGCCGCTGGATCTCCTGGTCGAAGGCGATCTTGAAGGACTGGTTCGGCTTGCGGCGCGCGTAGAGCCAGCGCAGGAGCTGCGGCTCCATGATCTTCAGCGCGTCGGCCGGGGTGGGCACACCGCCCCGGGACGAGGACATCTTCGCCATGCCGCTGATGCCGACGAAGGCGTACATCGGGCCGATCGGCTGCTTGCCGCCGAAGATGCCGACGATCTGCCCGCCGACCTGGAAGGACGACCCGGGCGAGGAGTGGTCGACGCCGCTCGGCTCGAAGACCACGCCCTCGTACGCCCAGCGCATCGGCCAGTCGACCTTCCAGACCAGCTTGCCGCGGTTGAACTCGGAGAGCCGGACGGTCTCGGAGAAGCCGCAGGCGGTGCAGGCGTAGGTCAGCTCGGTCGAGTCGTCGTCGTAGGCGGTGACCGTGGTGAGGTCCTTGTCGCAGTTCCCGCAGTACGGCTTGTACGGGAAGTACCCGGCGGAGCCGGAGCTGCCGTCGTCCTCGGCGGCGGCGCCGGAGCCCTCGGCGGCCTCCAGCTCGGCCTCGTCGACCGGCTTCTGCTGCTTCTTCCCGGCGGTCTTCGGCTTGGTCCGGTACTGGGCGAGGACGGCGTCGATGTCGCCGCGGTGGCGCATGGCGTGCAGGATCTGCTCGCGGTAGACGCCGGAGGTGTACTGCTCGGTCTGGCTGATCCCGTCGAACTCCACGCCGAGGTCGGCCAGCGCCCCGACCATGGCGGCCTTGAAGTGCTCGGCCCAGTTCGGGTACGCCGAGCCCTCGGGGGCGGGGACCGAGGTCAGCGGCTTGCCGATGTGCTCGGCCCACGCCTCGGGGTCGACGCCGGCGATGCCCTGGGGCACCTTGCGGTAGCGGTCGTAGTCGTCCCAGGAGATCAGGTGCCGGACCGGGACGCCCCGGCGGCGGATCTCGTCGGCGACCAGGTGCGGGGTCATGACCTCGCGCAGGTTGCCCAGGTGGACGGGGCCCGAGGGGGACAGCCCGGACGCGACGACGACCGGTTTGCCCGGGGCACGTCGCTCCGACTCGGCGATGACCTCGTCCGCGAAACGGGAGACCCAGTCGGTGGTCTCTGTGCTCTGAGCCACGATCGGCACGTCCTTCTTTCTGCTCTGGCAGCCCGTACGGTCGCACGGCTGACCGCACCATTCTCCCAGCCGCCCCCGTATCCGCGAAAATGGCTTTACCCGGCGTGGGATACTCGGGTTCCGTAGCCATCGCGCTACCGGCAGCCCCGGAACCCGAGCAGAACGGCGAACCCCTCCATGGCCTCGGTCACGTCCCTCACCGACTCCGTCCAGCAGCACCTCGCGTCCGCGCTGACGGCCACCCGGCCGGAGGCGGCCGGCGCGGACCCGCTGCTGCGACGCAGCGACCGGGCGGACTACCAGGCCAACGGCATCCTCGCGCTCGCCAAGAAGGCCAAGGCGAACCCGCGGGAGCTGGCCGCCGAGGTCGTCGCGCACGTCACCACCGGCGAACTCCTCGCCGACGTCGAGGTCTCCGGCCCCGGCTTCCTCAACCTGACCATCGCCGACCGGGCGATCACCGCGAACCTGGCCGCGCGGTACGCGGACGACACCGGCCGGCTCGGCGTGCCCCACGCCGGGAACCCCGGCACCACGGTGATCGACTACGCCCAGCCGAACGTGGCCAAGGAGATGCACGTCGGCCACCTGCGCTCCGCGGTGATCGGCGACGCGGTCGTGCGGCTGCTGGAGTTCACCGGCGAGACGGTCGTACGGCGCCACCACATCGGCGACTGGGGCACCCAGTTCGGCATGCTCATCCAGTACCTGGAGGAGCACCCGCACGAGCTGGACCACAAGGCCGGCCAGGTCAGCGGCGAGGAGGCGATGTCCAACCTCGACCGCCTCTACAAGGCCGCGCGCAGGCTCTTCGACGCCGACGAGGAGTTCAAGACGCGCTCGCGGCGCCGGGTGGTCGACCTCCAGGCGGGCGACCCGCACACGCTGGCCGTCTGGCAGAAGTTCGTCGACGAGTCGAAGATCTACTTCTTCTCCGTCTTCGAGAAGCTGGACATGGAGGTCCGCGACCCGGACATCGTCGGCGAGTCCGGCTACAACGACATGCTCGCGGAGACCTGCCGGCTGCTGGAGGAGTCGGGGGTCGCGGTCCGCTCCGAGGGCGCGCTCTGCGTCTTCTTCGAGGACGTCAAGGGCCCCGACGGCAAGCCGGTCCCGCTGATCGTGCAGAAGTCGGACGGCGGCTACGGCTACGCGGCCACCGACCTGTCCGCCATCCGCGACCGGGTCTTCGCCCTGAAGGCCGACACCCTGCTCTACGTGGTCGACGCCCGCCAGTCGCTGCACTTCAAGATGGTCTTCGAGACCGCCCGCCGGGCCGGCTGGCTCGACGGCGTCACCGCCACGCAGCTCGCCTTCGGCACGGTCCTCGGCATGGACGGCAAGCCGTTCAAGACCCGTGAGGGCGAGACGGTCAAGCTGGAGGACCTGCTCGACGAGGCGGTCCAGCGGGCCACCTCCGTGGTGCGGGAGAAGGCCGGGAAGGTGGGCCTGTCCGAGGCGGAGATCGAGGAGAACGGCCGGTACGTGGGCGTCGGCGCGGTCAAGTACGCCGACCTGTCGACCTCCGCGGTGCGCGACTACAAGTTCGACCTGGACCAGATGGTCTCGCTCAACGGCGACACCTCCGTGTACCTCCAGTACGCCTACGCCCGCGTCCAGTCCATCCTGCGCAAGGCCGGCGAGGCCCGCCCGGTCCCGCACCCGGAGCTGGAGCTGGCGGCGGCGGAGCGCGCCCTCGGCCTGCACCTGGACCAGTTCGGCGAGACGGTGCTGGAGGTGGCGGCGGCCTACGAGCCGCACAAGCTCGCCGCCTACCTGTACCAGCTCGCCTCGCTGCTGACGACGTTCTACGACCAGTGCCCGGTGCTGAAGGCCGACACCGCCGAGCGCACGGAGAACCGCCTGTTCCTGGTGGACCTGACCGCCCGCACCCTGCACCAGGGCATGGCGCTCCTCGGCATCCGGACGCCCGAGCGCCTCTGAGCACCCGGCCGAGGGCCCCTGGGGACGGCGGACGGCCCGCCCCGGGGGCCCTCGTCATGCCAGCAGGCGTACGCCGTCCGGGGCCGTGATGCCGAACACCTCCGCGAGCAGGCGGCGGGCCTGGGCCTCGTCGGCGGGCCCGCGGGTGGTGGCGGTGCCGTCGGGGGCGGTCTCGGTCAGGACGCCGTCGCGGAAGAGGAGGTCGCGCTCCGGGGTGACGCTGCGGACGTAGGGACGCTGCGAGAAGGGGGAGCGCGGGTTGGTCGCCATGTGCCAGTTGACGATCTCGAAGTCGCCCCGGGTGAACGGCTCCAGGGTGAAGGCGTACTGCGGCTCGAAGCCCTCCCCGGTCCCCGGCGCCCGGGTCCGGAGCATCCACAGCTCCAGCGGCCCGGTGTGCGGGACGCGTACCAGCCGGTGCGCGCGCCCGGCGCGGCGGAACGTGGTGTCCGCGGTGAGCGGCACCGGCTCCAGCAGCGAACCGGCCGCGCCGAAGCCGACGTCGGCCAGGTGCGGCACCGGTTCGCCGGGCACCTCGACGAGGAGGGCCATATGGGTGCGGGGCCGGTCCTCGACGCGCTCGGCGCCGACGGCGACCCGGGCCGCGAGCCGGGTCACCGTGAAGCCGAGCGCCTCCAGGACGGCGGCGAACAGCGTGTTGTGCTCGTAGCAGTAGCCGCCCCGGTCGCGGCCGTGGACCAGCTTGGCCGTCAGGTCGCCGAGGTCGAGCGAGGGCGCGGACCCGGCCAGGGCGTCGAGGTTCTCGAACGGGATGGCCCGCAGGTGGGCCAGGTGCAGGGCGCGGAGGGTGGCCGCGTCGGGCCGCCACTGCCCCGCCCGGCCGATCCGCGCGAGGTAGGCGTCCGGGTCGAAGGGCGTCGTCGGTGTGCTGTCGTGCATGGCCTCACCGTACGGAAGCGTCTTCGGCCGTCCGGCCGCCGGTCCGGCCGGACGGTCGCGGGGCGCTCAGCCCTTGGTGCCGAGGCCGCCGTAGACGTTGATGTCGGCGTCGGTGACGTCGTTGATGTCCTTGTAGCGGACCTTCTCGATGTCGTCGAGCTGCGCGAGGTAGGACTCCTCGGGCTGCTCGGGGACGGGCGCCGCGTGGTCGGGCCGCCAGTGGTGGACGGGGACCACACCGGGCTCGGCGAGGGCCAGCCCGCTGTCGGTGAAGAACCGCTCGACCTCGGCGCGGCTGCGCAGCACGAAGGTGAAGCCCCGCTCGGTGTACGTCCGCTGGACCGCGCGCACGTTCTCCGCGTTGAGGTCCTCGGTGAGGTGGCTGAGGACGAGCCGGCTGCCGGCGGGCAGCGCGTCGACCAGTTCGCGGACGATGGGGTAGGCCGCCTCGTCCTCGACGAAGTGCAGGATGGCGACGAGGCAGAGGGCCACCGGCCGGTCGAAGTCGAGGGTGCGGGCGGCCTGTTCGAGGATCGCGGCCGGGTCCAGCAGGTCGGCGTCGATGTAGTCGGTGCGCCCCTCGGGCCCGCTGGTGAGCAGGGCGCGGGCGTGGGCGAGGACGACGGGGTCGTTGTCGACGTAGACCACCCGGGAGTCCGGGACGAGGCGCTGCGCGATCTGGTGCACGTTCTCCGCCGTCGGCAGTCCGGTGCCGATGTCGAGGAACTGGCGGATGCCCTCGTCCCGGGCCAGGGTGGTCACGGCGCGGCGCAGGAAGTCCCGGTTGTGCCGGACGTCGAGGTAGCCGCGCGGGTTGGCCGCGAGCCCGGCCGCCGCCGCGTCGAGGTCGGCGGGGTAGTGGTCCTTGCCGCCGAGGAAGACGTCGTAGACGCGGGCGGGGTGTGCCCTGCCGCTGTCGATCCTCCTCCGCAGTTCGGCGGGGTCCTGGCTGAGCGCGTCACCGGGCATGGGGGCTCCCTGGTCAGTCGGTCGCATACGAACCTGTCGGGTCGTCAACAACCTAGCTCCTGACGGGAGTTGTGCGCGCCCGGGGCCCGCGTCCCGGCCGGGGGGGCAGGCCCGCGCCCCCCGGTCAGTCCCGTCCGGGGGCGCGGGCCGCGCCCGGGTCAGTCCCGGCCGAGGGCGCGGGCCGTCTCGGTGGCCCAGTAGGTGAGGATGACGCGCGCGCCGGCCCGCTTGATGCCGGTGAGCGACTCCAGGATCGCCTGGTCCCGGTCGATCCAGCCCTTCTCGGCGGCGGCCTCGATCATCGCGTACTCGCCGGAGATCTGGTACGCGGCCACCGGCACGTCCACCGCGTCGGCGACGCGGGCCAGGATGTCGAGGTAGGGCCCGGCGGGCTTGACCATGACGATGTCGGCGCCCTCCGCGAGGTCGAGCGCCAGCTCGCGCAGGGACTCGCGGGTGTTGGCCGCGTCCTGCTGGTAGGTCTTGCGGTCGCCGGTGAGCGAGGAGCCGACGGCCTCGCGGAAGGGGCCGTAGAAGGCGGAGGCGTACTTGGCGGTGTAGGCGAGGACGGCGACGTCCTCCCGGCCGATCCCGTCGAGGGCGTCGCGGACGACGCCGATCTGCCCGTCCATCATGCCGCTGGGGCCGACCACGTGCGCCCCGGCCTCGGCCTGCGTCCGCGCCATCTCGGCGTACCGATGGAGGGTCGCGTCGTTGTCGACCCGGCCCGCGGCGTCCAGCACACCGCAGTGGCCGTGGTCGGTGAACTCGTCCAGGCACAGGTCGGACATGACCAGCAGGTCGTCGCCGACCTCGGCCCGCACATCGCGCAGGGCGACCTGGAGGATGCCGTCCGGGTCGGTGCCGGCGCTGCCGGTGGCGTCCTTCTTCGCCTCCTCCGGCACGCCGAAGAGCATGATCCCGGAGACCCCGGCCTCGGCGGCCTCGACGGCGGCCTTGCGCAGCGAGTCCCGGGTGTGCTGCACCACGCCGGGCATCGCCGTGATCGGCACCGGCTCGCTCACGCCCTCGCGCACGAAGGCGGGCAGCACCAGGTCGGCCGGGTGCAGCCGGGTCTCCGCGACCATCCGACGCATGGCGGGGGTGCTCCGGAGCCGCCGGGGCCGGGTGCGGGGGAAGTGTCCGTACGTCGTCATACCCCTACGCTACGCCCGCCCGGCTGGTGCCTTTGCCGACGCGGGGTCGGGTGGGGCGGGGGCGCGGGCGGGCGCGGCGGGGGCGTGGGCGCGGCGGCCAGAGGACGTCAGCGAGCGGGGACCGGCTCGGCGACCGAGGTGCCGGCGGTCCCGGCCGTGTCGGCCGCCTCCTCGGCCTCGTCCGGTCCCGGCGGCTCGGTCACGAAGATCGTCTTGTACTGGAGGTACGCCTCGATCCCCTCGCGGCCCAGCTCGGAGCCGAGCCCGCTGTCCCGCCGCCCGCCGAAGGGGGCGCCGATGTCGAAGTTGGCGTGGTTGACGCTGAAGGTGCCGGTGTCCACCGTGCGGGCCACCCGCCGCCCCAGCGCCTCGTCCTCGGTCCAGACACTGCCGGCCAGTCCGTAGGCGGAGTCCTCGGCGAGCGCCACGGCGCCCTCGACGGTGCCGTCGTAGGGGGTGAGGGTGACGACCGGGCCGAAGATCTCCTCCCGGGCGACCACCATCGACGGCTCCACGTCGGCGAAGACGGTGGGGGCGACGTAGAAGCCCCGGTCGAGTCCGGCGGGGCGCCCGCCGCCGGTGGTGACGCGGGCACCCTCGCGGCGGCCCCGGTCGAGGTAGCCCTCGATGCGTTCGCGGGCGGCGGCGCCGGCGACCGGGCCGATCACCGTGGCGGGGTCCAGCGGGTCGCCGACCGGCCAGGCGGCGACGGTGTCGGTGACGGCGTCCACGATCTCGGCGTAGCGGGAGCGGGGCACCAGCAGCCGGGTGTTGTTGGTGCAGGTCTGGCCGTTGTTGTTGAAGGACAGGTCGAGCAGGTGGTCGAGGAAGAGCGGGAGCGGGGCGTCCTCCAGGAGGATCGCGGCGGACTTCCCGCCCAGTTCCAGGGTGACCGGGCGCAGCAGGGCGCCGCAGAGGCCGCCGATGCGGCGTCCGGCGGCGGTGGAGCCGGTGAAGGCGACCTTGTCGACGCCGGGGTGGGTGACCAGGTACTCCCCCACCTCCCGTTCGGCGGGCAGGAAGTTGATCACGCCGGGCGGGAAGCCGGCCTCGTGGACGGCGTCGGCGACCAGGAAGGAGTCGAGTCCGGTGGTGGGGGACGGTTTGACCACGGCGGTGCAGCCCATGGCGAGGGCGGGGGCCAGCTTGAAGAAGAGGGTGCTCAGCGGGTAGTTCCAGGGCACGATCATGGCGATGACGCCGACCGGTTCCCGGCGGACCAGGCTGTGGCCGTACCCGGCGGGCCGCAGGTCCTCGCTGTGCATCACGCCGGCGAGCGGCGCGTAGAAGCGCAGCAGTCCGGCGGCGGCGCCGACGTTGGCCTCGACGGCGCGGGCCCGGGGGGTGCCGACCTCCTGGGCGATGAGGGTTCCGAGGGCGTCGGTGCGGGCCTCCAGGGCGAGGGCGAGGCGCTCCATCGCGGCGGCGCGGGAGGCCGCGGTGCCCCAGCCGCGGGTGCCGCCGGCCGCCCGGCGCGCGGCGGCGACGGCGGCGTCGACGTCGGCGCGGGAGGCTTCGGGGAAGACGCCGAGCGGCTCCTCGGTCCCGGCGCCGACCGCGGTGAAGGTGCGGTCGGTGGCGGGGGCGTGCCAGTCGCCGTCGAGGTAGAGGGCGTCGCGGTCGGTCCCGTGGGACATGGCGGGGTGCTCCTTCGGTTCCTGCGGTGCGTGCGGTGGGCGCGGTGCGGGGGTCACGGGGCGCCGCGGTGGGCGACGACGCCGCGCAGGTTGCGGCCGGAACGCAGGTCGGCGAAGCCCTGGTTGATCTCGTCGAGGGTGTAGGTGCGGCTGACCAGTTCGTCGAGCTTGATCAGGCCCTGGCGGTAGAGGGAGAGCACGCGGGGCACGTCCCGGATGGGGCTGCACGAGCCGAAGATGGTGCCCTGGAGGCGCTTCTCGGCGAAGACCATCTGGGTGCCGGGGAGCTGGACGTTGATGTCGTGGACGTCCTCGGACATCCCGGCGAGGACGATGGTGCCGCCCTTGCCGGTGGCCTCGAAGGCGGCGCGGACGATGGGGGCGGTGGTCTCGCCGGTGCAGACGAGGGTGGTGTCGGCGCCGCCGGCCCCGGGGTTGAGCCGGGCGGCGAGGGCGCCGGCCTCCGCGAGGTCGCGGCAGACGTGGGAGGCGCCGAGGTCGCGGGCGAGGGCGTGCTTGGCCTCGTTGGGCTCGACCAGGACGACGTCTCCGGCGCCGGCGAGGCGGGCGCCCTGGACGGCGTTGATGCCGACGCCGCCCGCGCCGACGACGATGACCGTGTCGCCGGGCCGGGGTTCGGCGGCGTAGACGGCGGCGCCCCAGCCGGTGAGGACGCCGCAGCTCACCAGCGCGACGACGGAGAGCGGCACGTCGGGGTCGACGCGGACCAGGGAGTCCTGGGAGACGACGGAGTGCTCGGCGAAGGTGCCCAGGGCGCAGTTGGCGCCGATGGGCCCGTCCGGGCCGGTGAACCGGTAGGTGCCGTCGGGGAGTTTGCCCTCGGGACCGTAGGCGGCGGCGTCGCACAGGTTGGCGCGTCCGCCGGCGCACCAACGGCAGTGTCCGCAGGAGGGTTTGAAGGAGGCGGCGACGTGGTCGCCGGGGGCGAGGCGGGAGACGCCCTCGCCGACCGCCTCGACGATGCCGGAGCCCTCGTGGCCGCCGATGATGGGCAGCGGGGCCATGTTGCCGGTGCGGACGTGTTCGTCGGAGTAGCAGAGCCCGGCGTGGGTGAAGCGGACCAGGACCTCACCGGCCCGGGGCGGGGCCAGGTCGAGTTCGGTGATCTCCCAGTCCTTGCCGGGGGCGGTCATGACGGCGGCACGGGTCTTCATCGGATGGCCTCCAGCGAGGTCGGGGCGAGGGGCGGCTCGGGGTGCGGCGGCGCCGGGGCGCCGGGCGGCGGGGCTCAGACCGTGGCCTTGTGGGGGGCCTCGGCCTCGGGGCGCGGTGCGCGCGGCGGAACGATCCTGCTGAACAGGGTGTGCAGGAGGATGCCGCCGAGGAAGGCGACGGCCCAGTTGTAGTCGAACAGGGGCTTGAGGAAGGGGACGTAGCCGTCGGCGGGGAAGGGACCCGAGCCGTCCTCGGAGTAGGCGCCGGCCAGGGAGAGGAAGAGGACGATGGCGAGGGCGAGCAGCGGGCGCCAGTTGAAGCCGCGCGCGTACTCGTAGGGGCCGCCGCGGGTGTAGAGGCCGGCGAGGTCGAGCACCCGCTTGCGCAGCAGCCAGTACTCGGCGGCGAGGATGCCGGCGACCCCGCCGAGGAAGGCGCCGGTCACGCCGAGCCAGGTGAAGATGTACAGCTCCGGCGAGGAGAGCAGCCGCCAGGGCTGCATGAGGATGCCGATGACCCCGGCGATGACGCCGCCGGTGCGGAAGCTGATCAGGCGCGGGAAGGCGTTGGAGAAGTCGTAGGCCGGGCCGACGGTGTTGGCGGCGACGTTGACGGCGATGGTGGCCACGATGACGCAGAGCAGCGCGAAGAGGATGACGACCGGGTTGGAGAAGCGGCTGACCAGGTCGATGGGGTCCCAGATGGCGTGTCCGTAGACGGCGATGGTGGCCGAGGTGGTCAGGGCGCCGATCATGGAGAAGACGGTCATGGTGGTGGGCAGGCCGAGGCACTGCCCCCGCATCTGCTCGCGCTGGCCCTTGGCGAAGCGCGTGAAGTCGGCGATGTTCACCGACATGGTGGCGAAGTAGGCGACCATGCCCATCAGGGAGGGCGCGAAGAGCAGCCAGAAGTCGCTGCCCCAGCCCAGTCGGGAGCCCTCGGTGGCGAGCGGGCCGAAGCCGTCGGCCTGGACGACCATCCAGACCAGCAGGAAGGCGGCGACGACCAGGATGAGCGGCGCGGACCAGTTCTCGAAGCGGCGGATGGACTCCACGCCGCGCACGATGAGCGCGATCTGGAGCAGCCAGAACACGGCGAAGGACACCCACAGCGTCTTGGGGTGGCCCCACAGCTCGCCCGCGTGCAGCCAGCCGTCCCCGGCGAAGGCGCCGGTGATCGTGTAGATGGCCTGGCCGCCGATCCAGGTCTGGATGCCGAACCAGCCGCACGCGGACAGGGCGCGCAGCAGCGCGGGCACGTTGGCGCCGAGCGTGCCGAAGGCGGCGCGGGCGAAGACGGGGTACGGGATGCCGTACTTGGTGCCGGCGTGGCTGTTGAGGAGGATCGGCACCAGGACGATCAGGTTGCCGAGGGCGATCGTCATGACCGCCTGGTACCAGCTCATGCCGAGGTCGATGAGCCCGCTGGCGAGGTAGTAGGTGGGGATACCGTGGGCGATGCCCATCCACAGGGCCGCGTAGTTGTACGTGGTCCAGGTCCGGCCGGAGAGGGGTACGGGGGCGAGGTCCGCGTTGTAGAGCGGACTGCTCTCGATACTGCTCGGGTCGGTCAGCTCCACCTGTGCGTCGCTGCGCTCGTTCGCTCGCATAACCGTTCACCTTTTGGTCCATAGAGTGAACCAGGGGTTCAGAGGGTGGGAAGAAGTCTGTGGGAGGGCCACCGGCCTGTCAATAGACGCCGGTGTGTCCCTCCTTCGATGGAAGACAGGGGGAAGACGGAGGGAAGGCAGGGAAAAGCGGGAGAAACCCCGAAGCGGGGAAAGCCCGAAGGGGGAGAAGCCCGTGAGGGAGGGAACCCCTGGCCGGGGGCCGACGCCGTGGACGCGGCCCCCGGGGGGCGGACGGAGCCCTGAGGGTGTGCGGGGTCAGGCGGGGTCGCCGGCCGGCCGCGGGGGCTCCGGGGTGAAGTCGCCGCTGCGGTAGACGTCGGTACGACGGTCGCCGAGCGGCTGGTTGAAGGGGTTGCCGTGGCGTTCCTCGCGGGAACCGATCAGGTCCACCTCGGCGAGCAGGACGGCCTCGCCCTCGCCGCCGGCCGGTCCGGCCAGCGGCCAGCCGTCGGGGCCCACGATGACCGACCGGCCGATGAAGGGCTGGTCGCCCTCGACGCCGGTACGGCTGACCCCGGCGACGTAGAACTGGTTGCTGTGGGCGGCGGTCATGCACATCAGGTTGGCCATCGCCGGGGCGTCCTCGGGCTGCCCCGGTACGGGCACCCAGTTGGACGGCAGGGCCAGCAGGTCGGCGCCGCCGAGCGCGGCGCTGCGGAAGGTCTCCGGGAACCAGGCGTCGTAGCAGATGCCGATCCCGATGTTGCCGAGCGGCGTGCGGAAGACGGGGAAGCCGTCCTCCTGGCGGTCGTAGAGCTCCTTCTCGAAGTTCCACAGGTGGGCCTTGCGGAAGGTGCCCACGTGACCGTCGGGGCCGAAGAGCGCCGCCGCGTTGTAGACCTTCTCCCGGCCCTCCTCCACCGCCAGCTCGGTGATGCCGCCGACGATCCACAGGTCCAGCTCGGCGGCGAGCGCGGCCCAGGCGGAGGCGACCGGCCCGCCGGGGACGGGCTCGGCGTGCCGGCGGGCGTCGTCCCGGTCGGTGAACATGTACCCGGCCGAGGCGGCCTCGGGCAGGACCACCAGGCGGGCCCCGGCCGCCGCGGCCTCGCGGACGAGCCGCGAGGACGTGGCGATGTTGGCCGCCTGATCGCGCAGGACGGGCTCGTACTGGAGGCCCGCGAGAAGGAAGCCGGTCATCGGTCCGCCCTGATCGCCAGGTACTTCAGGCTCAGGTACTCGTCGATGCCGACCGCGCCGCCCTCGCGGCCCAGGCCCGACTGCTTGACGCCGCCGAAGGGCGCGGCCGGGTTGGAGATGACGCCCTGGTTGAGCCCGACCATGCCGCACTCCAGTCGCTCGGAGACGCGCAGCCCCCGGTCGAGGCTCTCGGTGTAGAGGTACCCGGCGAGCCCGTACTCGGAGTCGTTGGCGAGGGCCACGGCGCTCTCCTCGTCGTCGAAGGCGACGATCGGGGCGACCGGGCCGAAGATCTCCTCGCGCAGGGCGCGCGCCCCGAGGGGGACCCCGTCCAGCACGGCCGGGGCGAGGAAGTGGCCGTCCGCGGGGACGTCGGCGTCCGGGGTGAGCAGGGTGGCGCCGGCCTCGGTGGCGTCGGTGACCAGGGCGGTGACGTTCTTCACCGCCGCCGCGTCGATCAGCGGGCCGACCTGGGACTCCGGGTCGAGCCCGTGCCGCACCGGGAGGGCGGCGAGCCGCTCGGCCAGGCGCCGGCCGAACTCCGCGGCGACCGAGGAGTGGACGTAGAAGCGGTTGGCGGCGGTGCACGCCTCGCCGGTGTTGCGCATCTTCGCCAGGAAGGCGCCCTCGACGGCCGCGTCCAGGTCGGCGTCGGCGAAGACCAGGAAGGGGGCGTTGCCGCCCAGCTCCATGGAGGTGCGCAGCACGGTGCGGGAGGCGCCGGCGAGCAGGGCGCGGCCGACCCCGGTGGAGCCGGTGAAGGACAGCTTGCGCAGCCGGGTGTCGTGCAGCAGGTGGTCGGTGACCTCGCCGGAGCGGCTGGTGGTGAAGACGTTCACCACGCCGGGGGGCGCCCCGGCCTCCCGCAGGATGTCCACCAGGGCCAGCATGGACAGCGGGGTCTGCCGGGCGGGCTTGACGACCACGGTGCAGCCGGCCGCCAGCGCCGGGCCGATCTTGCGGGTGCCCATCGCCATGGGGAAGTTCCACGGGGTGATCAGCAGGCAGGGGCCGACCGGCTGGCGCAGGGTGACCACCCGGGAGCCGCCGCCGGGGGCCGTCATGTACCCGCCGTCGATGCGCACGGCCTCCTCGGAGAACCACCGCAGGAACTCGGCCGCGTAGGCGACCTCGGCGCGGGACTCGGCCAGCGGCTTGCCCATCTCCAGGGTCATCATGAGCGCCAGCTCGTCCGTGCGGGCGATGATCGCCTCGTAGGCCCGGCGCAGGACCTCGCCGCGTTCGCGGGGCGGGGTCGCCGCCCAGGACGCCTGGGCGCGCACGGCGGCGTCGAGGGCGTCCGCGGCGTCCGCCGGGGCGGCGTCGGCGACCTCGGCGATCGCCTCGGTGGTGCCGGGGTCCTCGACGGCGAGGGTCGCCCCGCTGCGGGCCGGGCGCCATTCGCCGTCGACGAACAGGCCCTGGGGTGTGCGTTCCACGACCTCCCGGGCGGCGCGCAGCCGCTCCTGAAGTGCCGCCATTGGCTTCCTCCTCGTTCGCTCCGCGGCCCCACCGGGCGGTGGTGGCCGTGGGGTGAGCCCGTCCCGGGGACCGGGGCGCCGCTGCCGCTGTGGGCTAGCGCTCGGTGAATCCGGTGGGCAGTTCGATGCCGGTGACGCTGAGCAGTTCGCCGAGCTGCCGGGCCGCCTTCTGGACGGCCTCGGCGACCTCGTCGATGCGCGGGCGGGTCAGCCGGTAGGTGGGTCCTCCGATCCAGACGGCGTAGGTGGTGGCGTCGCCGACCCGGACGGGGGCGGCGACGGAGGCCGCGCCGACCTCCAGTTCGTCGTAGGCGACGGCGTACCCGCGGGTGCGCACCTCGCCCATGGACTCGATGAACGCGTCGAGCCCGCCGAGCTGTTCGGGCGCGTTGGCCTCGAACTCCTCGCCGAACTCGGCCCGGATGCGGTCCGTTTCGAGGGCGCTGAGCAGGACCTTGCCGGTGGAGGTGGCCCACACCGGCTGGGTCCGGGGTACGGGTTTGAGGGTCTGGCCGATCAGGGAGGGGCCGGGGACCTGGGCGACGACCATGACGTTCGGGGCGAGCAGCACGTCGAAGCCGGCCGTCTCCTTGGTCTCCTTGGCCAGATCGCGCAGCACGTCGCGCATGTGGCCGTAGGCACCGCCGCCGTCCAGCAGCCCGCCGACGATGGAGAGCAGGCCCAGCGAGACGCGGTAGCGGCGGGTCACCGGGTCCAGGTTGAGCCAGCTCTCCCGTTCCAGGACGGTGAGCACCCGGTAGCAGGTGGCCTTGGGGATGCCGGACTCCCGGGCGATCTCGCTGAGTCCGACCCCTTCGGGATGGGCCGCGACCGTGCGCAGGAGCCAGATCGTCCTGCGGACCAGACCTGCTTCACTGGGTGCCATTGTTCCTCCGTCTGTCACGTCGGGTTCGCTGCCGGGCGGTGCGTCCATCCTGGCAGGCAGGGACGGCCCGGCCGCCGCGTGCCGCCGGACCCGGCGCACGCCGGGCCCGCCCGGTCACTTGCCGCCCGGTGTGACCTCGACCGTCTCGGGCCGGTAGGACGAGCCGGTCACGTCGAATCCCTCCGCCTTCAGTTCCTTGAGCGCCTTCTCGGTCAGGTCGGTGCGGTAAGCGCCCTCGGTGGGCGGCGCCTTGAGGAGCCCGGCCTTCACGGCGATGTCGATGGTCTGGTCCCATGCCTTCTCGTCGACCATGCCGACGCCCTGCTCGGCGGGCCAGATCAGCCTGTTGACCTCGTTGAGCATCCAGGTCTGGTGGCCCTTGCCGAGGGCGCTGCCGTTCTTGAGGACGATGTCGACGCAGCCCTCCAACTCGTCGCGGCAGAAGCCCCAGCCCTCGTAGGTGGCCTTGAGGAACTTGACCGCGGTCTCCTGGTTCTCCTTCTTGGCGAGCCAGTCCTCCTTGGCGTAGATGCCGTCCTCCAGGGTCTGGTAGCCGGCGTCCTGGAGGTTGATGGCGACGAAGTCGGAGGGCTGGTAGAGCTTGCCGGTCTTCGGGTTCGTGGTCTCCAGGAGCTGCGCGTACTCGTTGAAGGTCTTGGCCTGCGCCGCGTCGACCTCCCGCTTGAGCAGCAGGGACATGTCGAAGGGCTGCTGGATGACCTCCGCGTCCTTCGACGGGTCGACGCCCGAGCCGCGCATCGCGGCGAACAGGGTCAGCTCGTTGCCGTAGCCCCAGCTCCCGACCCGCTTGCCCTTGAGGTCGGCGAGGGTCTTGATGCCGGAGTCGGCCCAGGCGACCTGGAGGTAGGCGCCGCGCTGGAACTCCTGGCCGATGTTGACGAGGTCGGCGCCCTGTTCCCGGGTGATCATGGTCTTGGTGACGTGGGAGACGGCGAACTCGGCGTTGCCGGCCGACAGGACCTGCTGCGGCACGATGTTCACCCCGCCTTCCTGGATCGTCACGTCGAGGCACGCCTTGTCGTAGAAGCCCTTCTCCTTGGCCGCGTAGTACCCGGCGAACTGGGCCTGGGCGACCCACTGGAGGACGACGCGGACCTTCGTACGGGAGGTGCAGTCCTTGCCCGCCTCGGCGGCGGCCTCGCTCCCGCTCTCGGACATGCCGCCGCAGGCGGCGAGCAGCAGCGCGCCGGCGGACAGGACCGCGGCCGACCGGACGCCTCGGCGGGCGGATCTGGACAGTGGTGCTCGGTTTCTGGACACGTTACCTCCGCGCGGGAAGGAAGAAAGGGGGTGGACGGGAACAGCCGGGGGGGGAGGTGGAGAGGGGAGGAAGGCGGCCGGTGGTCAGGACGTCTCTTCGTGCAGGGACGCGTGCCACGGCATCAGCAGCCGCTCCAGCAGCGTCACCGCCCCGAAGAGAGCGAGCCCGAGCGCGCCGGACACCAGGATTCCGGCCCAGGCGTAGTCGAACCGGGGAAGGGCCGCCTGGTAGGCGATGTAGACGCCGAGCGCCTCGGTGCTGCCGCCGAAGTACTCGCTGACGATGACGCCGATCACGGCGAGGGTGGTGCCGAGCTTGAGCGCGTTGAAGACGAACGGGAGGGCGTTGGGCAGCCGCAGCATCAGGGCCACATGGCGCGGGCGGGCGGCGAGGGACTCCATGATCTCCAGGTGCAGGGGCGCGACCTGGAGCAGTCCCCGGGTGGTGTTGACGAAGACCGGGAAGAAGACCATCACGGCGGCGACGCCGGCCTTGGAGAGCAGGCTCGTCACACCGAACCAGTTGTTGAAGATCGGGGCGAGGGCGACGACCGGGGCGCAGTTGATCAGCACGGCCGCGTTCAGCACCGGGCCGGACATCCTCGGGAAGCGGCTGACCATCAGGGCCGTGGCGACGCCCCCGAGGGAGCCGAGGGCCAGTCCGAGCAGGACGGCCTCGACGGTGGCCCGGGAGGCCGACAGGATCGCGCCGGCGTCGTCCTGGAACGCCTCGGCGATCATGACCGGCGTCGGCATGATGAACACCGGCACGTCGAACAGGGCGATCACGGCCTGCCAGAGGCCGAGCACCACCACGGCGGTCACCGCGACCGGCGTGAGCCTGCCGATCCGGGCCCGCAGCGCGGAGCCGCCGCCGGGGCGGGAGAGCCGGAGGGTGCTCATGCCGCCGCCTGCTCGCTCGGGGCCCCGTGCAGGGCCTTGCGGACCTCGGTGACCTTCTCGAAGAACTCCGGCGTGGTGCGCGTCTCGGCGGTCCTCGGGTAGGGCAGGTCCACGTCGATGGAGGCGGCGATCCGGCCGGGCCGCGCGGACATCACCACCACGCGTGAGGAGAGGAACACCGCCTCCGAGATGCTGTGGGTGACGAAGACGACGGTCGTGCGGGTGTCTCCCCAGATGCGCAGCAACTCGCCCTGGAGCCGTTCCCGGTTCATCTCGTCGAGGGCGCCGAGCGGTTCGTCCATGAAGAGGATCTCCGGGTCGGCGGAGAGGGCGCGGGCGATGGCCACGCGCTGCTGCATGCCGCCGGAGAGCTGCCAGGGGTAGTGCCCGGCGAACTCGCTCAGCCGGACCAGCTCCAGCATCTCCAGCGCCTTGGCCCGGTGCACGTCCTTCTTGGCGCCGGCCACCTGGAGCGGCAGTTCGACGTTGCGCAGGACGCTGCGCCACTCGAAGAGGCCGGCCTGCTGGAAGACCATGCCGTAGTCGCGGGCGGCGCGGGCGGCGCCGGGTGTCTTGCCGTTGACGGTGACGGTGCCGCCGGTGGGCGCGGTGAGGTCGGCCATCACCCGCAGCAGGGTCGACTTGCCACAGCCGCTGGGCCCGAGCAGGGAGATGAACTCGCCCCGCCCGATGGTCAGATCGATGTCCTGCAGAGCGGTGACCGCACGGTCGGAGCCGCCGTTGAAGACTTTGTCTACTCCGCGGACGGAGATGATTGCGGGCTCGGCCATCAGGAGCTCCAGGGGGTGAGGGGTCTCGGCTAACGGGCGTGCCGGTGGCGGAGGGCGAACCGCTCCAGCAGGGCGAGGACCTGTACGAAGAGGATTCCGGCGATCGCGGCGACGAGGACGGCCGCGTACAGCTTCTCCGGACCGTTGGAGTAGTAGTAGGCGGAGGTGAGGATGGCGCGGCCGATGCCGCGGCCGGTACCGGCCGACAGCTCGCCGACGATGGCGCCGACCACGCTCGCCGTCGCGGCGAGCCGCAGCCCGGCGAAGACGTACGGGAGGGCCGCGGGGAACCGCAGCGACCACAGCACCCGCAGTTGCCCGGCGCCGACGCTGCGCATGAAGTCGAGCTGCACCGTGGGCGGGGACTTCAGTCCGCGCAGGGAGTTGACGGTGACGGGGAAGAAGGCGAGGTAGGCGGCGATGCCGGTGACGCCGGCCCACGGGGGCAGTCCGGCCTTGCCGCCCCAGATGACGATCATCGGGGCGATGGCGACGAGCGGCACCGTCTGGGAGGCGACCAGCCAGGGCATCAGGCCCCGGTTGAGCGGGGCCACGTGGACGAAGAGCACGGCGAGCACGAGGCCGAGCAGCGATCCGGCGCCCAGCCCGTACAGCGCCTCGCGGAGCGTCACGGTGGTCTCGCCGATGAGGTAGACGGCGAGCGAGGTGGAGTCCCCGGCGCGGGCCGGGGCGGCGAGCGAGCCGACGATGGTCCACAGGTGCGGCATCGAGAGGTCGTCGGTGGCGACCGGGAGGCCGAGGCCGAGGAACCGGTCGTCGACGGCCCGGCCGAACGCCTTGTACCCCTCCCACAGCGCGGCGAGGGCGACCACGACGAGCAGCGCGCCGAGCGGGTCGGTGAGGCGGCGCAGCAGGGCACCGTCGCGTCCCGGTTCTCGGGGGGCCGCGGGCTTCGGGCTCTTGCGGGCCGCGGGTGGTCTGGGCGAGGCAGAGATGTTGGTCGCAGTCATGCTCGGGCACTCTCCGAATCCTTCGGATGTGTCGTCCTGTGTCGTCCAGGGAGGGGGTCTGGGCCGCCCTGCCAACCTGTGCGGTCACCCAGTAGCTGGATCACTGAGTGAACTGGTGGTTCACGCTAGAGGCCGGTCCGGCTCGCGTCAACGGTTTGACCGAAACGCGTGGCCGATTTCCGCGCACTCTCGGAATTACTTGTTCCGGGGGCGTTCCGGAGGATCTTCCGGAGGCGTTCCGGAAGCGTCGGCGGGTGTTTCGCGGGCCCACGCGGAACGCCCCGGAAAAGGGCAGGCCGAGTACGCGGCCGGCCCCTCCGGGGCGTTGACGGGGCGTTGACGGGGTATTGGCGGGGTATTGGCGGGCATTGGCGGGCGTTGGCGGGGCGGCTCCCGGGCCCCTGCGGGACCGTTCCCCGGGAAGAACGGAAAGGCGTTTCCGGGAAAGCGGGATTCCCCGGGAATCCGGAATAGGGAGCCGGAAGGAAGGCGGAAGGGAGCCGGAAGGGAGCTGGAAGGAAGGCGGGAGGAAGGCGGGAGGAAGGCGGGAGGAAGGCGGGAGAGAAGCGGGCGGAGACGGGTTGAGCCGGAAGCGGGGACGGAACCGGAGCCGGCGGCATTCCCGCCCGGCCGCGAGGCCGGACGAATTCCCGTACCGGACCCCGGCTGTTCCCCCTCCCCCGCCCCTACACCAGCGGCAGCACCGCCCGCCGGGGCCGCCACACCCCGTCGTGGGCGCGGGCCACCGCCTCCCGCTCCGCGTCCACGGCTCCGTACAGCGTGGTCCGCATCCGGGCAGGGCGGCCGGCGTCCCGGGCCAGCGACTCCAGGTCGGTGACGCTCTTGTGGCTGCCCTGGGCGGAGCCCGCCATCCGGCTGATCGTCTCCTCCATCAGCGTGCCGCCGAGGTCGTTGACCCCGCCGCGCAGCACGTCGAGGACGCTCTGCCGGGCCAGCTTCACCCAGCTCGTCTGGATGTTGGCGATCCTGCCGTGCAGCAGGACCCGCGCCAGGGCGTGCACGGCCCGGTTCTCCAGCACGGTCGGCCCGGAGCGGGCGATCCCGGCCAGGTAGACCGGCGAGTTGGTGTGGACGAAGGGCAGCAGCACGAACTCCGTGAAGCCGCCCGTCTCCTCCTGGAGCCGGCCGATCAGCTTGAGGTGGTCCACCCAGTGGCGCGGGGTGTCCACATGGCCGTACATCATCGTCGCCGTGGTCGGCATGCCCAGGGAGTGCGCGGTGGTGACCACCTCGATCCACTGGGCCGCCGGCAGCTTGCCCTTGGTGAGCACCCAGCGGACCTGGTCGTCGAGGATCTCCGCGGCCGTGCCCGGCAGCGAGTCGACGCCCGCCTCCCGGGCCCCCTGGAGCCACTCGCGCACCGAAAGGTCCATCCGGGCCGCGCCGTTGACCACCTCCATCGGGGAGAAGGCGTGCACGTGCAGCCCCGGCGTACGGCGCTTGATCTCGGCGGCGATGTCGAAGTACGCGCTGCCCGGCAGGTCGGGATGGATGCCGCCCTGGAGACAGACCTCGCTCGCCCCCACCGACCACGCCTGTTCGGCCCGGTCCCCGATCTGCTCCAGGGAGAGGGTGTAGGCGTCGGCGTCGGTGCGCCGCTGGGCGAAGGCGCAGAAACGGCAGCCGGTGTAACAGACGTTGGTGAAGTTGATGTTGCGGGTGACGACGTAGGTGACCTCGTCGCCGACCGCGTCCGCGCGCAGGGCGTCGGCGAGCGCGGCCAGCGCCTCGATCTCCGCGCCCGCACCGGCGCCGAGCAGGGTGAGCGCCGGGCCGGCGGGCAGTCCCGCCGGATCGGCCTCCGCCGCGCGCAGCGCCGCCGCGAACTCGGGCCGCAGCCGCTGCGGCCGGCCCGCCGGGGCCGGTACGGACGCCGCGACGGCGCCCGGCGCCCCCGGTCTGCGGGCCTCCGGCGGCACGGCGCCGGCCACCGCCGCCCAGTCGCCGTACACCGAGTCGAAGTCCGCCCGCCGGTCGGTGGTGCGGCCCTCGGTGTCGACGGCGGCGAACAGGTCGGTGCGGCCGGCCGCGACGAGCGGGGTCTCCGGCTCCTGCCAGGGCAGGCCCACCGGCCGCGCCCCCTCGGCGGCGAGGCCGGTCACCGGGTCGGCGAGGGCCGCCACGTGCGGGGCGACGCGGGGGTCCAGCCAGGGTTCGCCGCGCCGCAGGTACTCGGGGTGGACCGTCAGCCGCTCGCGCAGGGTGAAACCGGCGGCGGCGGTGTGCGCGGCGAGTTCGTCGATCTGCGGCCAGGGCCGCTCGGGGTTGACGTGGTCGCCGGTCACCGGGGAGACCCCGCCCCAGTCGTCGATGCCGGCCCGCAGCATCAGCGCGTACTCCTCGCCCACCAGGTTCGGCGGGGCCTGGATGCGGGCGCCGGGGCCGAGCAGCAGCCGGGCGACGGCGACGGTGGCCGCCAGTTCGGCGGGGCCGGTGTCGGGGGCGGCGCGCATCGCGGTGTCCGGCTTGGCCCGGAAGTTCTGCACGATCACCTCCTGGATGCCCCCGTAGGCCCGGGAGATCCGGCGGATCTCGCGCAGGGCGTCGATCCGTTCGGCGGGGGTCTCCCCGATGCCGACGAGGATGCCGGTGGTGAACGGCACGTTGCTGCGGCCCGCGTCCTGAAGGACCCGCAGCCGCACCGCGGGTTCCTTGTCGGGCGAGCCGTGGTGGGGGCCGCCGCGCTCGGACCACAGGCGGGTCGCCGTGGTCTCCAGCATCATCCCCATGCTGGGCGCGACCGGCTTGAGCCGCTGGAGGTCCGTCCAGGTCAGCACCCCGGGGTTGAGGTGCGGCAGCAGGCCGGTCTCCTCCAGCACCCGGATCGCCATCGCCCGCACGTAGCTGAGCGTGTCGTCGTAGCCGTGGGCGTCCAGCCAGTCGCGGGCGGCGGGCCAGCGGTCCTCGGGCCGGTCGCCCAGGGTGAACAGCGCCTCCTTGCACCCGGCGGCGGCCCCGGCGCGGGCGATCTCCAGCACCTCGTCCGGGCCGAGGTAGGGCGCGGGGAGCCGGCCGGGGACGGTGGCGAAGGTGCAGTAGTGGCAGCGGTCGCGGCACAGCCGGGTCAGCGGCACGAACACCTTGCGGGAGTACGTGATCACGCCGGGCCGCCCGGCGGCGTCGAGTCCGGCGTCACGGACCCGGCCGGCGGCCTCGCAGAGCCGGTCGAGGTCGGCACCACGCGCGTGCAGCAGCACCTCCGCCTCGGCGGCGTCGAGGGTCACGGCGTCGCGGGCCCGGCGCAGGGCCCGGTTCATGGCCGAGCGGGTGGGAAGGGGAAGGCCGTTCACGGTGTTCCGACCCTTCGTTCGTACGGGGCCGTCGTGCCCGGCCGGGCCCCGTCCGGCGCGACGGCGGCGAGCCAGTGCCGGGTCGCGGGACCGAGGGTGTGCGGGGGCAGCGACAGCAGGTGGTCGACGGTGTCCACGTCCCGGCGCAGCGGTGAGGCGGGGTCCACGTCGAGGGGGCGGTGTCCGGCGGCCCGGAAGCGGGCGAGGGAGCCCGGTCCGAGGAAGGGCCGGAACTCCGCCGCGGAGCGCAGGGTGAGCAGGGTCGTCCCGGTGCCGTCGGCGTCGGCGACGACCGCGCGCCGGTGGCGGCCGGCCAGGGTGAGGGCCGCGGCGTAGTCGGCGGTGTCCGCCCCCGCCAGATCGCCCATGACCAGGGCGAGTGCGGCGGCGGGGTCGGCACCGCCGACCGTCCGGAGGGCCTCCCCCGCCTCCTCGTTGAGGCCGGAGAGGCGCCCTCCGCAGACGGCGGCCCCCGAGGCGAGGGCCGTCGCCGACGCCTCGGGGTCCGTCGTCACCACGACGACCGCGCGGACGGCGGGCACCCCTGTGAGCCGCCGCACCACATCGGTCAGCATGGCCCGCGCCAGGGACCGTCTGGCGGCCGGAGTGAGCCCCGTACACCGGGACTTGGCCCGGTCGAGGGACTTCGCCGGCACCAGCGCGATCCACGGCGTGGTCATGGCGCGGTCCGCGACCCGGTCACGGCGCCGCCGGTCCCATGCCGGTCAGCCGGCCGTACAGCTCGGGGCGGCGGTCGCGCAGGAAGGGACGGCTGCGCCGGGTGGCGGCCACCCGGTCCAGGTCGACCTCGGCGACGGCGATGTCGTCGCGGTCGTCGGCGGCCTGGGCGAGGACGTCGCCGTCGGGTCCGTAGACCGCGCTGAGCCCGAAGTACTCCTTGACGCCCTCGGTGCCGACGCGGTTGGAGCAGATGACGAACATGCCGTTGAAGACGGCGTGGGCGCGCAGTTCGAGCTGGAAGACCTCGCGCATCGGCGCGCTCGCCGAGGCCACCGGGACGCAGAGCACGGAGCCGCCGCGCAGGGCGACGATCCGGCTCAGCTCGGGGAAGTGGCGCTCGTAGCAGATGATCGTGCCGACGCCGGTCTCGCCGGTGTCCACCACCTCGGGCTCGGTGCCGCCGGGCCGGAAGTAGAACTTCTCCGGGAAGCCGTTGGAGAAGGGCAGGTGGGACTTGCGGTAGACCGACTTCAGCTCGCCGCGCACGTAAGTGCAGGCGGTGTTGTAGTAGACGCCGGGCACCTCGCCCTCCTCGAAGATGGAGGAGACGACGGTGATGCCGGCCCGGCGGGAGCGCTCGGCGGCCATGGTGTTGGAGGGCCCGTCCAGGCTCTCCGCGAGCCGGAAGTACTCGGGGTCGGGGTCGGGCTGGACGAACGGGACGGCGAACAGCTCGGGCAGCAGGACGATCCCGGCACCCTGGTCGGCGGCGGCGTCCAGCAGGTCGCCGGCGCGTTCGATGGTCTCGGCCCGGTCGTCGGTGGCCCGGAGCTGGACGGCGGCGAGCTTCATGCCACTTCCTCCTTCTCGGCGGTGGACGGCAGACCGGTGAGGGCGATGCCCGATCTGGTCCGGTAACGCTTGTTGACGGAGATCAGTACCGCGGTGAGCGGTTCGAGCTGGGCGGCGAGCCGGAGCCGGCCCGCGTCCACCGCCCGGCCGCCGGTGACGTCGGCGGCGAGGGCCAGCACCCGCGCCTTGGCGTCGGCGTCGTCCCCGCACACCAGGACGTCCTCGTGGCGCAGGTCGGCCTCGGGGTCGAGCAGCAGCGGGGCGGCCAGGTGGTGGAAGGCGCCGACCACCGTGGCGGAGGGCACCAGTGCGGCGGCTTCCTCGGCGGCGCTGCCGGCGGGGACGGGCACGCCGTAGGGGCCGCCCTTGTCGAAGCCCAGCGGGTTGACGCAGGAGACGAGGACCTTGCCGGCCAGGCTCTCGGCGAGCGAGGCGACCAGCTCGGCGTGGCCCTGGTACGGAACCGCCAGCAGGATCGTTTCCGCCCCGCGGGCGGCGTCCTCGTTGGCGGCGCCGTCGACCGGCGCGGTCACGCCGGGCAGGGCCCGCAGCTCCGCGGCGGCCTCGGCGGCCCGGCCCGCGTCGCGCGAGCCGAGCACCACGGGGTGACCGGCGCGGGCGAGCCGGTAGGCCAGTCCCCGGCCCTGGGGCCCGGTGCCGCCGACCACGGCGACGGGGGCGCGTGTGACGTCGCTCATCGCCCTCAGTCCTTCGCGGCCTGGGCGAGGCGGGTCAGCGTCTGCTCCTTGTCGCCGAGCGTGGAGATGATCGGGCAGCGGACGCCGGCCTCGTGGTACTCCATCAGCTTGTCGAAGACCTGGGCGGTGGTGCCGCAGGCGGTGACGTTCTGCACCAGCTCGTTGGGGACCAGCGGCATCGCCTTCTTGATCGCCTCCGGGGTGGCGGGCCACCCGGCGCGCTCCTGGATGCGGTCGACGAGTTCGCGCTCCACGCCGCAGTGCTCGGCGATGTGCGGCTGCTGGGCGAGGTAGAGGGTGAGGAACGCCTTGCAGGCGTCGATGGCCTCCTGCGGATCGTCGTCGTTGACGCTGCACGCCACGATCTGGGTGAGGTCGATGGAGTCCTTGCCGTCGGTGCGCTTGGCGATGCCCTTGGCGATCGCCTCCTTGGCACCGGTCAGGTACGAGGGCGGCAGCAGGAAGTCCATGTGGACGCCGTCGCTGATCTCACCGGCCAGCTCCAGCATGCGCGGGCCGACGGCGCCGATGTAGATGGGGATGTCGACCGGCTTGTTCTCGCGGTACATGCTGTCGAAGCGCACGTCCTGCATCTGCACGAACTCGCCGTCGAAGGAGACGACCTCGTTGCGGAAGAAGGTCTGGAGCACGGTGATGTACTCGCGCATCGAGGCGATCGGCTTGCGCAGCGGCTGGCCGACCTTGGTGGCCAGCGGCTCCCACCAGGCGCCGATGCCGAGGATGGCGCGGCCGGGGGCGAGTTCGTCCAGGGTCTTGAAGGTGACGGCCATCAGGGCCGCGTTGCGGCTCTTGTTGTTGACGACACCGGTGCCGATCTTGACGTGGTCGGTGCGGCTGGCGATCACGGCGGCGGGGACGATGCCGTCGCGGGCCAGCCGTCCTTCGGCGACCCAGACGGACTCGAAGCCGTTGCGGTCGGCCAGCTCGGCCTGCCAGTAGGTCTGCTCCAGGCTCAGCCGTTCGCCGACGTGGATGCCCAGGGGGAGTTTCATCGAGCCACCGTTTCCGTTCGTGGTGCGTGGCGCGCGTCCCGGGAGGCGCGGAACCGGACCATCAGGTTCCGCACGCGGGGCACACGCGGTGGGCGTACCCGTCGAAGCAGGGGGGTCTCCGTACGGGGTGGAATCTCGGTGTGGGGGGATGTCGGTGCGGGAGATCGGTGCGGGGGAGGCGGGGGCGGACCCTCAGTACGGGTTGTCGGTGCGGGTGGACGCGCCGCGGGTGAGGAAGCGTCCCCGGCCGGCGGCCCCCTCGAAGGACCCGTCGGGCCCCACGAGCTGCTCGCCCCGCGAGAAGACGCGGACCGGGCGGCCGGTCACCCGCATCCCCTCGTAGAGGTTGTAGTCGGTGCGCATGTGGCTGCCGGCCGCGGTGATCACGTGGTCGGCGGCCGGGTCCCACACCAGCAGGTCGGCGTCGGCGCCCACGGCGACGGCGCCCTTGTGCGGGAACATCCCGAAGAGCTTGGCCGGCTGGGTGGCGACCAGCTCCACGAACCGGCAGGCGTCGAAGCGGCCCGCGGCGACCCCGGTCTCCCAGAGCACCATGAGGCGGTCCTCGATCCCCGGGACCCCGTTGGGGACCTTCGGGAAGTACCCGGGGCTGCGCAGCTTCTGCGGCGGCAGGTCCTCGGGCTGGTGCAGGCAGAACCCGGCGTGGTCGGTGGCGACCGTGGACAGCGCGCCGGTGACCAGGGAGCGCCACAGCCCGGCCTGGTTGCCGCGCTCCCGGATCGGGGGCGAGCAGAGGTAGGCGGCGGCCTTCTCGCCCAGCTCGGCGTAGTCCTCGTAGGCGACGGCCAGGTACTGGGGGCAGGTCTCGCCCCACACCCGGGCCCCGGCGGCCCTGGCCCGGCCGATCTCGTCGGCCGCGGCGGCGCTGGAGACGTGCACGACGTAGAGCGGGGTGCCGACGGACTCGGCGAGCACCACCGCGCGGTGCACGGCCTCCGCCTCGGCCTCGTGACCGTGGGCGGTGGCGTGGAAGACCTCGGCGCTGCGGCCGTCGGCCAGCAGCCGCCGGGTCTCCCGGTCGATCATGTGGCCGTTCTCGGCGTGCACCATGGGCAGCACGCCGAGGCTGCGGGCGAGGTCGAAGCCCTCCAGGAGCTCCCCGTCGTCGACCATCTGCGTGCCGGGGTAGGCCATGAAGAACTTCCAGCTCGTGGCGCCCTCCCCGGCCAGTTCGCGCAGGTCGTCGAGGACGTCGGGCTGCTGTGCGCGCGGCGGGACGATCGCGTGCAGGCCGAAGTCGACCACCGCCTTGGCCGCCGCGGTGTCGCGCCGGGCCCGGTAGGTGTCGCGCAGGCCGCGGTCCGGCTCCTTCTTCACGAAGTCGAGGACCGTGGTGGTCCCGCCGTGGGCGGCGGCCACCGTACCGCTGTGGAAGTCGTCGGCGGTCCGGGTGGTGAAACCGTCGATCGGGTATTCGAGGTGGGTGTGGGCGTCGATGCCGCCGGGCATGACGAGCATGCCCTCCGCGTCGACCACCCGGTCGGCGGCCCACTCCTCCGTACCCGTGCCGAGCGCGGCGACGACCCCGTCACGGATCAGTACGTCGGCCCGGACGGCGGCGTCGGCGTTGACCACCGTGCCGCCTCTGATCAGCGTGGAACCCATGGTGCCTTCCCTTTCCCGGAGTGCGTCCGGCCGCACCTCACCGCTGCGCCTCACCCTACGTAGTGCTCGTCGGCCAGGCCCAGGACCTCGTCGAGCACGTCGAGGGCGAGATCGATCTCGGAGTCGGTGATGACGAGCGGCGGGGTGAGCCGGAGCACGTTGAAGTTGGCGGTGAGGTAGAGGCCGCGGGCCATCGCCGCCTTGACCAGCTTGCCGACCGGGGCGGCGGCCGGGCCCTTGGCGTTGAAGGGGACCAGGGGTTCGCGGGTGGCCCGGTCCTTCACCAGCTCGACGCCGTGGAAGAGGCCCCGGCCGCGGATCTCGCCGATGCTGGGGTGCTTCTCGGCGAGCCTGGCCAGTCCGGCGCCGAGGTGTTCGCCGCGGGCCCGCGCGTTCTCCACGATGTTCTCCTCCTGCATGATCCGCAGGGAGGCGACGCCCGAGGCGCAGGCGAGGGGGTGCCCGGCGTAGGTGAGCCCGCCCCAGAACATGTGGTCCCGGAGCCAGTCGGCGATGCGGGAGGAGACGGTCATCGCGCCGAGCGGGACGTACCCCGAGTTGAGGCCCTTGGCGGTGGTCAGGATGTCGGGGGTGACGTCCCAGTGGTTGCAGGCGAACCACTCGCCGGTGCGGCCGAAGCCGGCCATCACCTCGTCGAAGATCAGCATGATGCCGTACCGGTCGCAGACCTCGCGCAGCGAGCGCAGATAGCCCTCGGGCGGGTAGATCAGCCCGTTGGTGCCGGTGACCGGCTCGATGATCACCGCCGCGACGGTCTCCGGGTTCTCGTACTGGAGGATCTCCTCCAGGTGCGGGCCGCCGGAGCAGACGGGGCAGGGGTCGGGGTGCCCGGCCGGGCAGCGGTAGGTGTACGGGTCGAGCATCCGCACCACGCCGGGCATGCCGCCCGGCTCGGCCGACCAGCGGCGCGGGTCGCCGGTCAGGGACATCGCCCCGTTGGTGGCGCCGTGGTAGGAGCGGTAGCGGGCGATCACCTTGTGGCGGCCGGTCACGTGGCGGGCGAGGCGGATCGCGTTCTCGTTGGCGGCGGCCCCTCCGGTGGTGAAGAAGCTCATCTTCAGGTCGCCGGGGGTGAGGTCGGCCAGCATCTCGGCCAGCTCGGCGCGGGAGCGCTCGGCGAAGCCGGGGCCGATGTAGCACAGCCGGCCCGCCTGCTCCTGGATCGCCTCGACCAGCTTGGGGTGCTGGTGGCCCAGGTTGAGGTTGACGAGCTGGGACTGGAAGTCGAGGTAGCGGTTGCCCTCGTAGTCCCAGAACCAGGACCCGGAGCCACCGGCCACCGGGATCGGATCGAGTGCTCCCTGGACGGACCAGGAGTGGATGACGTACTCGGTGTCGGCTTGCTTGACGCGCTGCCCGGTCCACGCGTCGGTCTCGGTGATGGTCAACGGACGGCCCTCCTCGTCGTTGTCGGCTGCTGCGTACGGGGGTGGGATGCTCGTCCGCTACGAAGTCCGGGTCTCGGCGCCGAAGGTGGCGAGCCGGGCCAGCGGGCGTCCGGCGTTCGCGGCGGCGCAGACGACGAGGATCTCGCGGGGCCGGGGCACGTCGGCGATCTGGAGCGTCACCGTCTGGTGGTGCGACCGGGTCTTCGCGTCCTTCTTGTGCTTGAGCGGGATGTCGATCGGGCTGCCGGGCAGGCCGACCTTCTCGGCGGCGGGCAGCAGTTCGGTGCCGTCGGCGGCGCCGCGGAAGACGTTGCCGAAGCGCAGGTTGTGGATGAGGGCGGAGCCGTGCTCGACCTCGCCCTCGATCCCGACCAGCGCGGCCTTGCCGAACGCCTCGACCTCGCCGCCGAGCAGTTCCACACAGGCGGGTCCGACCAGTTCACCGATCTCCTCGCCCAGTTCGTCGGCGAGGGTCACGAGGTCCTGGACGTACTCGCGGGGGTACGGGTTCTCGATGACGGCCCCGACGAACGCGACCCGGTGCACCGGCTCCACCGCCCGGCCGTTCTCCAGCCTCGTCTCATCGAGCTGCTTGATGATCTTGCGGACCCGAATGCGCACGGCTCTCCTCCAGGGATCAGGCTCGCTGGTTCATTTAGCGAACCGTTGGTTCATATAGTCCTGAAGGGGCTCCTGAGGTGTCAAGGGGTCTGCGGGGAGAGGTCCGGTATCGCCCGGACGGCCTCGGGCCGGCGCCGCCCCCGGCGGGACACCGCCCCCACACGAATCGGGGCTCCGTGCGGGTGTCCGACCCGCGCCGGAGCCCCTGGGTCACCCGGGTCGGCGGCGCGGCCGGCCCGGGGTCTGAGATCTGCCTTTCAGCCCGCCGCCGACGCGTCCAACGCCCCCGGCGCCAGGCCCAGTTCGGCTTCCGCGAAGGTGCGGACCATGTCGCCCGTCGCCGCCGCGCGGTGGTCGGTGCTGGTGTTGATGTACGCGGTGGTCCCGTCGATCGCCACGAGAATCCGCACCGCCGCCACCCACGGGTCGGCGCAGCGGAAGTCCCCCGCCGCGACCCCGGCGGCGACCACCCGCTCGATGCGCCGGCACCACAGCAGTTCCTGCTCCACCACGTGTTCGCGCAGCACCGGACGGTAACGGGACAGGTGCCGCGCGTTCAGCCACAGCCGGCTGACGTTGTCGAACTCGGTGCTGGAGATCAGGCCGAAGAAGCTCCGCAGCGTGCCCGGCGGGTCCGCCGCGTCCGCCTCCGGCAGCAGCGCGTCCAGCTCCGTCATCGTGGCGCTGGTGAAGCCCTCGGCCACGAGTTTGTCCGCCGCCGGGAAGTAGTGGCCGACGAGACCCGCCTGGACCCCCAGCTCGTCGGCGACCCGGCGCAGGGTCACGCACTCCAGCCCCTCCGTGAGGCCCACCCGCGCGGCGGTGGTGACGATCTCGTTGCGGCGCTCGGCCGGCGCCTTGCGCACTCGTTTGCCCGGACCCCTTGACGTCATGGGACGGATGCTATTGAGTATGCGACCAATTAAGCAATTGGTCACCCGGCCAATAACGCCCTCCGGCACGCACCATGGTCAGGAGACGCATGTGAACGACACCCGCACCGACGCCGGTGACCTCGCCGAATACGGCTACCAGCAGGAACTCAGGCGCACCCTGTCCGCCTGGGCCGTCTTCGCGATCGGCTTCGCCACCATCTCCCCCGTCGTCGGCATCTACGCCGTCGTCCAGCTCGGCTTCGTCTTCGCGGGTCCCGCCTGGATCTGGGCGGTCGTCGTCGCCTTCCTCGGCCAGCTCCTGGTGGCCACCGTCTACGCCGAGCTGTCCTCCCAGTTCCCGATGACCGGCGGCGTCTACCAGTGGGTGCGCCGGCTCGGCGGCCCCCGGCTGGGCTGGCTGACGGGCTGGCTCTACCTCGCCTCGGCCGTCGCCTCCCTGACCACGGTCGCCTACCTCGGCGCCGTCTGGCTGTACATGCTCGTCGCCGACGGCACCCCGTCCCCGCTCACCCACGTCCTGCTCGGCGTGGTCTTCGTCGCCGTCGCGCTCGGCATCAACCTCCTCGGCGTCAACCCGGTCAAGCACTTCCTCAACGCGGGCATCGTCGCCGAGGGCGTCGCCTCCATCGCGGTCAGCCTGATCCTGCTGCTCTTCGCCCGCCACAACGGCTTCGGCATCCTCTTCGAGACCCTCGGGGCCGAGGGCGCCTCCCAGGGATCGGTACTGGCCGGCTTCCTGACCTGCCTCGCCGTCGCCGGCTGGGCCTTCCTCGGCTTCGACGCCACCACCCAGGTCGCCGAGGAGACCGAACAGCCCCGGCGCAGCGTCCCTCGGGCCCTGCTGCGCGCCTACCTGTTCGTCGCCTTCACCGTGCTGCTCACCGGCCTCGCCGTGACCATGGCACTGGCCAAGCCCCGGGACGCCGTCGCCGGCACCCTGGCCGACCCCGTCTTCACCGCAGTCACCGAGGGGCTCGGCGCCTGGAGCGAGAAGCCCTTCATCCTCGTCGTCCTGATCGCGTTCTTCGCCTGCGCCATCTCGATCCAGACCTACATCGGGCGGGCCGTCTTCGCCTTCGCCCGCGACCGGCAACTGCCCTTCTCCACCACCCTGGCCACCATCGGCCCCCGGCAGATCCCCTACGTCTCGCTCATCGCGACGGCCGTCCTCGCCGCACTCGGGCTCCTGCTGGGGCTGAACGGCAACGCCGCCGCGACCCTGATCGCCTTCGGCTCCGGCGGCTTCTACTTCATCTTCCTCACCGTCGCCCTGGTCGCGCTCCTCGCCCGGCTCAGCGGCCGGTGGAACCCCGCCGCCGGACAACTGCGGCTCGGCCGCACCGGCCTGATCGTCAACGTGGCCGCCGTGGTGTGGCTGCTCTTCGAGGCCGTCAACATCGCCTGGCCGCGCACCGAACTCGCCCCGGTCGGCGGCAGTTGGGTCCAGACCTGGGCCGTGATCCTGGTCTTCTCCGTGCTCTTCGTCCTCGGCGCCGCCTACGTCGTCTTCGCCAAGCCCCACACCCGGCTCCCGCAGGCCGCGGGACCGCACCCGAACGCAGAAGAGGTGGAGGCGTCCTGATGCCGTCGCAACTCTCCCCCGCCGTCGTCTACGACCCCACGGGCGGGCTCGGCTCCCGCGAGGTGGCGGCACGGGCCCCCGGGCCGGGCGAGGTCGAGATCGACGTACGGGCCGCCGGCGTCTGCCACTCCGACCTGCACATCGTCACCGGCGACTGGCCCACCGACCGCCCCCTCGTCCTCGGCCACGAGGCGGCCGGCGTGGTCACCGCCACCGGCTCCGGCGTCGCCTCCGTACGCCCCGGCGATCACGTCGTCCTCTCCTGGTTCGCCCCCTGCCGGCGCTGCCGCAAGTGCGTGGCCGGCCAGGCGTGGCTGTGCACCGGCACCCAGGCCGTCGCCAACACCCTGCCCGACGGCACCACCCCCTTCACCGGCGCCGACGGCGAGCCGCTCTGGCCCTACCTGGGCCTGGGCGCCTTCACCCGCCGCCTGGTCGTCCCCGAGAGCGCGGCGGTCAAGGTCCCGGCCGAGCTGCCGTTCGGCATCGGCGCGCTGCTCGGCTGCTCCATCACCACCGGCGTCGGCGCGGTCGTGAACACCGCCCAGGTCCGCCCCGGCGAGTCCGCGGTCGTCGTCGGCACCGGCGGGGTCGGGCTCAGCGTGGTCATGGGGCTGCGCCTGGCCGGCGCCGACCCCATCGTCGCCGTCGACCTCTCCGCCGAACGCCTCGCCGTGGCACGCCGGTTCGGCGCCACCCACACCCTCGACGGCGCCGGTACGGACGTGGCGGCCTGGTGCCAGGAGCACCTGGGCGGCGTCGACTACGCCTTCGAGGCGATCGGCAGCCCCCGGGTCGTCGAGACACTGCCCGCCATGCTGACCTCCGGCGGCGCCGCCGTGCTGGTCGGCATGGCCGCCACCGACGCGACCGGCTCCTTCAACCTGTTCGACCTCGCCGACCAGGGCAAACGCATCCTCGGCTGCAACTACGGCTCCAGCATCGGCGAGCGGGACATCCCCCGCCTGGCCCGCCTCTACCTCGCCGGACGGCTCCCGCTGGACGACCTGATCGGCCGGACCCGGCCCCTTTCCGAGGCGGCGGCGGCCTTCGACGACCTCCGCTCCCACACCGGGGTCCGTACCATCCTGGAACCCTGAGCCGGTCCGCGCCCGCCACCGACCCCCCACCCCCGGGCCGCCGAACACCTTACGGAGATCCCATGTACGCCGTCACCGACCCCGCCACCGGCGAAGTCGCCGAGACCTACCCGACCGCCACCGACGCCGAGGTCGCCGCGGCCGTCACCGCCGCCCACGCGGCCACGGAATGGGGCCGCACCGGCACCGTCGCCGAGCGCGCCGCCCTGCTGCGCCGCCTCGGCGACCTGCACACCGAGCACCGCGGCGAACTGGCCGCGGGCATCGTCCGCGAGATGGGCAAGCCCCTGGCGGAGGCGGAGGGCGAGGTCGGCTTCTGCGCCGACATCTACCACTACTACGCCGACCACGCCGGGGAGTTCCTCGCCGACGAGCCGCTCGACGTGACCTCCGGCCCCGGCGGCGCCGTCATCCGGCGCGGCCCCGTCGGCGCGCTGCTCGGCATCATGCCGTGGAACTTCCCCGCCTACCAGGTCGCCCGCTTCGCCGCCCCGAACCTGGCACTCGGCAACACGATCGTCCTCAAGCACGCCCCCCAGTGCCCGGCCACCGCCGCCCTGCTGGAGCGGCTCTTCGCCGAGGCCGGCTTCCCGCACGGCGCCTACGTCAACGTGTACGCCACCAACGAGCAGGTCGCGCAGGTCATCGCCGACCCCAGGGTGCGGGGCGTCTCGCTCACCGGCTCGGAGCGGGCCGGCGCCGCCGTCGCCGAGATCGCCGGCCGGCACCTGAAGAAGGTCGTCCTCGAACTGGGCGGCTCCGACCCGTTCCTCGTCCTCTCCACCGACGACCTGGACGCGGTCGTCGACGCCGCGGTCGCCGCCCGCCTCGACAACACCGGGCAGGCGTGCAACGCGGCCAAGCGGTTCGTCGTCGTCCAGGAGCTGTACGAGGCGTTCGTCGAGCGGTTCACGGCCAGGCTCCTGGCGAGCGCCACGGACGCCCCGCTCTCCTCCGTGGCCGCCGCCGAGCGGCTCGCCCACCAGGTGGACGAGGCCGTGGCCCAGGGCGCCACCCTGCACAGCAGCGGCGAACGGCGCGGGGCGTACTTCCCGGCCGGGGTCCTCACCGGCCTCGCCCCGGACCACCCCGCCGCCCGCGAGGAACTCTTCGGCCCCGTCGCCCTGGTCTTCCCGGCCGCCGACGAGGACGAGGCCGTCCGCATCGCCAACGACACCCCGTACGGCCTGGGTTCGTACGTCTTCACCACCGACCCCGCCCAGGCCGCGCGGGTCGCCGACCGCATCGAGGCGGGCATGGTCTTCGTCAACGGCGTCGGCGCGGAGGGCGCGGAGCTGCCCTTCGGCGGGATCAAGCGCTCCGGCTTCGGCCGCGAGCTGGGCCGGCCCGGCATCGAGGAGTTCGTCAACAAGAAGCTGATCCGCACGGTGGCCTGACGGCACCCGTCACGCGGGCCTGCCCCCGGACGGGGGCGGGCCCGGCTGTGTTCACAGGGTTCACCGGGTTCACCGGGTTCACCGGGTCACCGGGTCAGTTCCCACTCCTTGATGTCGGCGAGCGGTGCGAGGGTGTCGGGGCGCGGCTCGCTCGCGTGCTCCAGGCCCTCGCGCACCCGGTGCGGCCAGTCCCACTGGGCGAGCGCGCCCTTGCCGAGCGCGACGACGTCGGCGGCGCCGGACTCCAGCACGGTCCGGGCGTCCCGGGGGTCCTCCAGCCCGCCGTTGGCGATCACCGGCAGCCCGCCGAACTTCTTGGCGAGCCGGGCCAGCGTCTCCGTACCGGTGGGGAAGGCCGGGTCGAGCGCCCGGTACTCGGTGGTGTGCAGGAAGTGCGCGCCGGTACGGGCCAGGGTGGTGAAGACGGCCTCGGCATCGTCGGCGCCGCCGGCCCAGCGGTGGTGGAAGTCGCTGACCTTGGACTGGGAGACGCGGATGCCGACCGCGATCTCGGAGCCCACGGCCTGGAGCACCTCGTCGACGACCTCGGCCGCCAGCCGCACGCGGTTCTCGACGCCGCCGCCGTACCCGTCCTCACGCCGGTTGAGGTAGTCGGTGAGGAACTGGTCGAGCAGGTAGCCGTTGGCGCCGTGCACCTCCACCCCGTCGAAGCCCGCGTCGGCCGCCCGGCGGGCCGCGTCCGCGAAGCCCCGGCGCACCTGCGCGATCTCGCGGGCGTCCAGCGCCCTCGGCGTGCGGTAGGGGCCGCTGCCCCGGTAGAAGGGGAGCTGCTCACCGCGCGGCGCGACGGCGGAGGGGCCGACACTCTCCTCACGGAAGCGGTTGCCCTGGGCCTGCGCGCCCGCGTGCATGAGCTGCGCGAATATCGCCCCGCCCGCGCCGTGCACGGCCTCCACCACCGGCCGCCACGCCTCGCCCTGGGCGGCCGTCGCAAGCCCCGGCTGGTGGAGGTACCCCTGGCTGTGCTCGGTGTCGGTGTACACGCCCTCGGTGATGACGAGGCCGAAGCCGCCACGGGCGAAGCCTTCGTAGTAGCGCGCGTTGCGCTCGGTGACCAGCCCGTCCTCGGTGGCGCTGACCCGCGTCATGGGGGCCAGCGCGGTGCGGTTGCCCAGGCGGACACCGCCGAGGACGAAGGGCGAGAACAGCGGGTCGTCGGTCGCGCCGTGCTGCGGGGTGGGGTCGGTCAAGGGGTCTCTCCGTTACGCCGTGGCCGTCTGCGATCTGCGATCTGCGACAGGACCATTGTCGGAATTTTCTCGTACTACGAGATTCAACGTACCATTGCCACCGTCCGACGTAGACTTCTCCTGTGTCCACCCGTGCCAGACGTGCCCCCGCCAAGAAGGCCCTGCCCCACCCCGACCTGCGCGAGGTCCCGGTGAGCCTGGTCCTGCGGGCCCTCGGCGAACCGCTGCGGCTGGGCATCGTGCGCTCCCTCGCCCAGTCCGAACACCCCATGAACTGCAGCTCGTTCGGGCTTTCTGTCTCCAAGTCGACCTCGACGTACCACTTCAAGGTGTTGCGGGAGAGCGGCGTCATCTCCCAGTTCGAGGAAGGCACCTCGCGCTACAGCGAGTTGCGGGACACGGAGCTGGAGCAGCGCTTCCCCGGCCTGCTGACCGCGATCCTCGCCGCCACGGAGGACCCCGCCGGGGGGTGACCCCGCGCCGTCTGTCCGCCTTCCGCCCGGTTCCGTCCGGGCCCGCCCGGGGTGACCCGCCCCGGCCGTCCGGCGTTGGTCCGGGGACGGGCGCGCTGCGGAAGGACGACGGGCATGAGCGGGTGGGAGACGGGACCGGACGACGAGGAGACCGGCGCCATGATGCGCGCGGTCGTACGCCAACTGAAGCTGTGGCGCGAGGCGGCCGGCCTCACCCAGGCGGAGTTCGGCACGGCGATCGGTTACGGCGAGGAACTGGTCTCGTCGGTGGAACGCGGCCGGAGAATCCCCCGGCCCGAATACCTCGACGCGGCGGACGAGGCCCTGCGAGCGGGCGGCAAGATCGCCGCCCTCAAACACGACGTGGCGGAGGTCCGGTACCCGAAGAAGGTACGCGGCCTGAAGAGGCTGGAAGCGGAGGCCGTCGAGCTGGGGGCCTACAACAACTCCGTCGTCCACGGCCTGTTGCAGACCACGGAGTACGCGCGGGCGGTGTTCGGCTCTCGGCGGCCCCCTTTCACGACGGACGAACTCGAAGAGCGGCTGTCGGCCCGAGTGTCACGTCAGGAGATCATCAGCGAGGCAACGGCTCGGCCCCTCTTCAGTTTTGTCCAGTGTGAGTCGACGCTCCGTCGGCCCATCGGGGGCAGGATGGTCCTGCGTGGGCAACTCGAACGGCTGTTGCAGGTCGCCAGGTTGCCCAACGTCGACCTCCAGGTGCTGCCACTGAGCCATGAGGAGAACTCGGGTCTGGCCGGGTCGTTCAGACTCCTCAGGCTCAAGGACGGCACCACGGTCGGACACGTCGAAGTGCAGCACATCAGCCGCGTGATCGCCGATCCGAGGGAAGTGCAGCTCCTCGACATGCGTTATGGAACCATCCGGGCGCAGGCTCTCAACCCACGGGAGTCGATGGCCCTCATCGAGAAAGTGCTTGGAGAGACATGACCCTCAAGCCCTATGCCGGAGCCCGTCCCGACTTCGCGTGGATAAGGAGCAGTTACAGCACAGACGAGGGCCCCGACTGCGTCGAGATGGCCACCGTGCCCGGCCAGGTCCTCGTCCGCGACTCCAAGAACCCCCACGGCCCCCGCCTCACCCTCACCCCCACCACCTGGACAGCCTTCCTGCCGTACGCGTCCGCGCGTTGACGAAGCCGACACACACGGCCCGTACCCGACTCCCCGGGTACGGGCCGCCGCGAGTTCACCGAGGGCCGGACCTTCCGAGCGGTTGGCCGCCTGGAAGAGAAGTTCGACCGTTCCTGGACGAGGCGCCGAACATCGCGCCCATCCCCAGCCTGCGTCAGCGCGTCGCAGTAGCGGTGAGGTCGGCAACCTCGACGCACTGGCCCTCGCTGCCCCCGCCGACCGGGAGGCCGCGCGTCCCAAGGCGCACCACCCGGAGCAGGGCTGGAGCCTCCTGTACAACGGGGTCATCCTCTTCGAGGACACCGGCGAGCTGCTGCCGGACGGACGGGTCATCGAGCCCCACCGTCCCGTCGCCGGTATCGCGGCATGAGCCGGACGCAGGCCCGGACCCCCCTTCGTGCCCGACATCACCGCCCGCGAAGAGGAAGAACCCGTCTCGGTGGCGATGCACGGAAGAGGTACGGCGCCGACGCCTCGATCCGCGCCCTCGCGGACGAATCGGGACGTTCGTACGGGAAGAGCGGGGCCGCTTTCGCGCGTCCAGGCCAGGCCGCGGCAGTACCGTGGAGGGACGCATACCTTCTGGCGGGGGTACTCATGAACACCAGCCTCGGTGACCGCATCGGCAGCCTGCGCGAGTTCCGTGACCTCACGCAGGAGCAACTCGCCGACCGGGCCGGCGTCCACGTCGACACCATCCGCAAGCTGGAGCAGGGGCAGCGCCAGTCCGCGCGTCTCACCACGCTGCGTGCCCTCGCGCGGGCGCTCGATGTACAGCTTGAGCGACTGGTGGGACAGGTCACTGTGACCCGGCAACTCACCGACGACGGCGGCGGTCTGATCGCCCTGCGGGACGCCATCCAGGACATCAGCACGCTCCCCGGCGTCCTGGCCGGGGACAACCTGGAGGACCCGCCCACGGAAGACGCGTGGGTCGACGACGTCCGGGACGCGACCTCGAAATACTGGCACGGCCACTACTCCGAGCTTGCGGGGACGCTGCCACTGCTCCTGCGGGACGGGCTCGCGGCCGTCCGCGAGGGCCCGACCGAGCGCGTGTGGCGGCAACTCGCGCTCGTCTACCAGCTCGCGGCGTGCCTGGCCACGCAGGCGGGACACCTCGACTGGGCGTACACAGCCGTCGAGAAGCAACTCGCCGCGGCGGCACGGGCGTCGGACCCGCTCCTGGAGGGCATGGCGGTCAGCACGCTCTCGTGGGTGCTTCTGCGGCAGGGCCGGTGGGAGCAGGCCCAGGACATCGCCGTCCGCAAGGCCGAGTCCTTGGAGCCGTCCTTCCTGAAGTCGCCGCCCGCTCAGCTCGCCGTCTACGGCAACCTGCTCGTGGCCGCGGCCACCCCCGCCGCCCGCCGGAACAACCACGACGACGCCCAGCAGTTCCTCAGCGCGGCGGAGGCCGCAGCCGTCCGCTCCGGGAAGGTGCGGGCCTACGGGACAGCGTTCAGCGTGGTCGACGTCCGCACCCAGAAGGTCAACATCTCGCTGGCGGGGAGTGAACCACGGCCGGGCGCCGCGCTCGGCTTCGCCGACGACGTGAACGTGGAGGCGATCTCCCGGCCCGTGCACTCCGCCGCGTACCGGCTGGACCTCGCGCAGGCGCAGTACCAGACCGGCGACAGCGACAGCGCCCTCACGACGTTGCTGGAAGTCGAGGAAGACCAGCCCGAATGGATGCGGTTCCAGGCTCTGGCCATGTCCACGGTGCGGGAGATGCTGGAGGGGGAGCGGCGGCGGTCCGCCCCTCTCCGCTCCCTGGCCGCGCGGCTCGGCATGGAGCCCGTCTGGTGATCAGGTAGGACAACACGCCCTGGATGGCCGGGATTTGACGGCGTGACTGGTGGCTTACGCCACTGGGCTGTGATGGCACATGTGCGTAGCGTCATCATCACAAGGTCGGCGTCGGCCCTGTACCCCCGACAGAGCGTCGGGCCGGCGCCGCCACGCCCACACCCACAGCCCAGGGAGTGCCCGTGAGCACGCCGTCGAGCATCAGCCCCTCCGCCTACACCGCTGAGACGCTCGCACTGCTGGTTCTGTCCGACCTTGCCACCGGCCGTCTGACCAAGGAACAGATCCGAGGCGCCGATTGCGTCTGGTGCGAGACCCCTCTCTCCATCGAGACCGCGATCGACTTCGGCGCACGCTCGGGAACCTTCGCCGGGGCCGTCACCGCCTGGTACCCCCGCGGCTGCCTCGCCTGCGTCCGCAAGGCGGCACTCACGGCATACACCGCACACCCTGAGACGTGCGAGCAGTGCGTCGACGACCCGAGCGTCTGCGACACCGGCCGGGCCCTGCGCCACCTCGAGCTGAAGAACCCGCAGCTCTGAGGGGCGGCACCTTCTCATACCCCCGCCCCAGGCCCCCACCATGGACAGGTCGAGCCTGGGGCGGGCCGCCATGTCCCATTCCTTCGAATCCTTCGAACAGGAGACCACTCATGACCGTCGCCCCTGAGGCGCCCACCCGGCAGGCCCCGGAGTTCCTGGAGCTGGAGATCACCGGCAAGTGCCAGCTCACCTGCCCGTCCCTGTGTTACGCCGAGGCCGGCCCCACCGAGGGCCACGGCAGCATGACGACCGACGACTGGAAGCGCGTCATCGGCGAGGCCGCCGAGATCGGCGTGAAGCGGGTGCAGCTCATCGGCGGCGAGCCCACCACGCACCCGGACTTCGAGACGCTGGCACAGCACGCCCTGGACCTCGGCCTCGCCGTGCAGACCTACAGCAACCTCTACCGCGTCCGAGCCGGTCACTGGGACCTCTTCCGTCACCCGAAGGCGTCCCTGGCGACCTCGTACCACAGCGATGTCGCCGAGGAGCATGACCGTGTCACCGGCCGGCAGGGCTCCCACCGGGCTACCCGCGCGAACATCGTGCAGGCACTCGACCGGGGCATCCCGCTCCAGGTCGGCATCGTCCACGTCTTCGAGGGACAGCGCACCGCGCAGGCCCGCGAGGAGCTGCTCGCGCTCGGGGTGCGCACCGTGAACGTGGACCGGGTCCGTAGCGTCGGCCGGGGGGAGGTTCACGTCCCAAGCACCGCGGACCTGTGCGGGCGCTGCGCGGACGGCCGGGCTGCCGTCATGACCGACGGCGGCATCACGCCGTGCGTTCTGGGACGGTTCCTCGGCACGGGCAACGTGAAGGCCGAGGGCCTCGCCGCGGTGTTCGCCGGGCAGCGGTGGCGGGAGACCGCCGCGAGCATCCCGCCGCGCAGGGTCACCGCCTGCCCGCCCGACGACTCCGGCGACTGCGACCCGGCCAACACCGAGGCGTGCGACCCCGCCTACTGAGAGGGCAGTGAAGATGAAGTGGCTACCGTCGGCCCGGCGCCTGGCACACCAGGTCGTCCGGCCGGAGTCTCGCTGGCATGCCGCGGTCGCCTCCACGCCGCGGCACGCGTACGTGCCCGGCTGGTGGGAACGAGACGACGCGGACGGGTGGCGGCTGCACAGCGGGCCCGACGACCCCGTCACCTGGATGGAGACGGCGTACAGCGACCGGACGCTCGTGACCCAGGTCGGCGGCCATCACGCCGACCTGGTCGGACAGGCCCCGGTCCTGGCCAGTGGCCGTCCGGCCTCGTCGTCGACGCTGCCCAGCCTGGTGGTACGGATGTACCGGCACGCGATGATCTCCGACAGCGACGACATCCTCGTGACCACCGGCAGCGGCTACGGCACCGCCCTCGCGTGCGCCCGACTCGGCGCCGGCCGGGTCACGAGCATCGACGTCGACGAGCACCTGGTGCGGCTCGCCACGGACCGGCTCGCCCTCCACGGGGAGGCTCCCCGGATGCTCGTCCGCGACATCACGGGACCTCTGCCCGGCCGGTACGACCGGATCGTGACCACCGTGTCGGTGCGGCAGATCCCGGTCTCCTGGCTGCGGGCGCTGAGGCCGGGCGGCAGGCTCGTGACGACGGTCTCCGGCACCGGCCTGATCCTCACCGCGGACAAGAACGCGGACGGCGGCGCCGACGGCCGTATCGAGTGGGACCGTGCCGGGTTCATGGCGGCACGGCACGGTGACGGCTCTCACCATCCCGATTCCCACTGGAAGGAGGCCGGCGAAGGCGACGGCGAGGAGACGAGCACCAGCCGCTACCCGCTGCTCGACCCGCGGGACGCGTGGGACGTGATGTCGATGCTGGAGCTGACCTGCCCCGGCATCGACTACCGGGTCCGGGAGGCCGGCGGCACCCGCACCGTGTGGCTGCTGCACCCCGACGGGTCGTGGGCCCGCGCTTCGGCGACCGGGTTCCTGGACTCGCCGGTCGTGCACGAGAGCGGACCACAGCGGCTCTGGGACCGCCTCGAACGCATCCGCCACCGACTCAACCGAAGCGGCTCGCTGCCCGTCTACGGAGCCCGGGTCAGCATCACCCCGGACGGCGAGACGACCCTGAGCCGAGGGTCGTGGTCCACCACCCTGTAGCACCTCGACAGCGCCCGGGACGACCGGGGACGGCCCAGGAAAACAAAGAGGCGGAGCGTTCCTGCAGAACGTTCCGCCTCCTTGTCGGGGCTCCTGGTGCCGGGTCGGTCAGGTGGTCGAGCGGCGGCGGCGTGCGCCGGGGCGGCGTTCGCTGGGCCGGGTGACCGGGTCGCCCGCCTCGATGGCGGCGGTGCGGCGCCGGAGGCCGAAGTCGGCCAGGGCCTGGGCCAGCTTGTGCACGGACGGCTCGGGGGCCATCACGTCGACCCGCAGGCCGTGTTCCTCGGCCGTCTTGGCGGTCGCCGGGCCGATGCAGGCGATCACCGTGACGTTGTGCGGCTTGCCGGCGATGCCGACCAGGTTCCGCACGGTGGACGACGAGGTGAACATGACCGCGTCGAAACCACCGCCCTTGATCGCCTCCCGCGTGGTCGCCGGCGGCGGCGAGGCACGCACCGTGCGGTAGGCGGTGACGTCGTCGACCTCCCAGCCCAGCTCGATCAACCCGGCGACCAGGGTCTCCGTGGCGATGTCGGCGCGGGGCAGGAAGACACGGTCGATCGGGTCGAAGACCGGGTCGTAGGGCGGCCAGTCCTCGACCAGGCCACGGGCCGACTGCTCGCCGCTCGGCACCAGATCGGGCCGGACGCCGAAGTCGATCAGGGCCTGGGCGGTCTGGTCGCCGACCGCGGCGACCTTGATCCCGGCGAAGGCACGGGCGTCGAGCCCGTACTCCTCGAACTTCTCCCGGACCGCCTTGACCGCGTTGACCGACGTGAAGGCGATCCACTCGTAGCGGCCGGTCACCAGGCCCTTGACCGCGCGCTCCATCTGCTGGGGCGTGCGCGGCGGCTCGACCGCGATGGTCGGCACCTCGTGCGGCACGGCCCCGTAGGACCGCAGTTGGTCGGAGAGCGACGCCGCCTGCTCCTTGGTGCGCGGCACGAGGACCTTCCAGCCGAAGAGCGGCTTGGACTCGAACCACGAGAGCTGCTCGCGCTGGGCGGTGGCGGAACGCTCGCCGACCACGGCTATCACCGGACGCCCACCGTCCGGCGAGGGCAGCACCTTGGCCTGCTTGAGCGTCTGGGCGATCGTGCCGAGCGTCGCGGTCCAGGTGCGCTGGCGCGTCGTCGTCCCGGCGACGGTCACCGTGAGGGGGGTGTCCGGCTTGCGGCCCGCGGCGACCAGTTCCCCGGCGGTGGCGGCCACCGAGTCGAGCGTCGTCGACACCACGACCGTGCCGTCGGAGGCGCCCAGCTCGGTCCAGCAGCGGTCCGAGGCGGTCCGCGCGTCCACGAACCTCACGTCGGTCCCCTCCGCGTCCCTCAGCGGCACCCCCGCGTACGCGGGCACGCCGACGGCGGTGGCGATGCCCGGGACGACCTCGAAGGGCACCCCCGCGGCGGCGCACGCCAGCATCTCCTCGGCGGCGTACGTGTCCAGCCCCGGGTCACCGGTGACCGCACGGACGACCCGCCTGCCGCCCCGCGCGGCCTCCATGACAAGATGTGCGGCATCCCGCACGGCGGGGGTGCCGGTGGTGGTCGACGAACCGTCAACTACCGCCAGCCTGGGCACGCCTGCGCCCGGACCGGGCTGCGCCGAGGAGTCCGCGGACGCGTCCGCGTCCGTATGCACCTCGGTCACGCCCTGCCGCGCGTGCGTGCGGACCACGTCGAGCACCTCGTGCTCGGCGACGAGGACGTCCGCGTGGGCCAGCGCCTCGACGGCGCGCAGAGTCAGCAGTCCCGGATCTCCGGGTCCGGCACCCAGGAAGGTGACGTGCCCGTGTTCGGGACAGGCGGGAAAGGCGGTGGGGCTCAATGTGCTCGCTCCCCCATCAGACCGGCCGCGCCCTGGGCGAGCATCTCGGTGGCGAGGTCACGACCGAGCGCCAGCGCCTGCTCGTGCGTCTCGGGCACGGGACCGGTGGTGGACAACTGCACCATCGTGGCGCCGTCGGTGGTACCGACGACTCCGCGCAGGCGCATTTCCTTGACAACCTGCCCTTCGGCCAGCAGGTCGGCCAGCGCGCCCACGGGCGCGCTGCAACCGGCCTCCAGGGCGGCGAGCAGTGACCGCTCGGCCGTCACGGCGATCCGCGTGAACGGGTCGTCGAGTTCGGCGAGCGCGGCGATGAGGTCGGGGTCGCCCGCTGGGGCCTCGACCGCGAGGGCGCCCTGGCCGGGCGCGGGGAGCATGACGTCGGGCGACAGGAAGTCGGTCGCCTCGTCGATGCGGCCGACCCGGTTCAGCCCGGCGGCGGCGAGCACGACCGCGTCGAGTTCCCCGCGCTCCACGAAGGAGATACGGGTGTCGACGTTACCCCGGATCGGGACGGTCTCGATGTCCAGCCCGTGGGCCCGCGCGTACGCGTTGAGCTGCGCCATGCGGCGCGGCGCCCCGGTGCCGATGCGTGCCCCGTTCGGCAGGTCGGTCAGCTTCGTCGCCTCGCGGGCGACGATCACGTCCCGGAAGTCCTCGCGCACGGGGACGGCGGCCAGGACCAGCCCCGGGTGCTGTGCGGTCGGGATGTCCTTGAGCGAATGAACCGCGAAGTCCACCTCTCCCCGCAACAACGCCTCGCGCAGCGCGGCCACGAACACGCCCGTGCCGCCGATCTGTGCCAGGTGCTCACGCGACGTGTCGCCGTACGTGGTGATCTCGACGAGCTCCACAGGCCGTCCGGTCACCTGGCTCACGGCGTCCGCCACCTGCCCGGACTGGGCCATGGCGAGCTTGCTGCGCCTGGTCCCAAGCCTCAGTGCCTTCTCAGTCATGCCGGCCCTCGGTTCTTCTCAGTGCTGTTCTCGGCCCGTGAGACGGAGGCCACCGTCTCCTGGTCGAGGTCGAACAGGGTGCGCAGCGCGTCCGCGTACCCGGCGCCGCCGGGCTCGGCGGCAAGCTGCTTGACCCGGACCGTCGGCGCGTGCAGCAGTTTGTCGACCACACGCTTGACGGTCTGGGTGATCTCGGAGCGGTGTTTGGCGTCGAGGCCCGGCAGCCGCCCTTCCAGCCGGGCCATCTCGCCCGCCACGACGTCGGCGGCCATGCTGCGCAGCGCGACGACGGTGGGCGTGATGCGCGCGGCCCGCTGCGCCGCGCCGAACGCCGTGACCTCGTCACCGACGATACGGCGGACCTGGTCGACATCGGAGGCCATGGGGGCGTCGGCGGACGCCTCGGCGAGCGATTCGATGTCCACCAGGCGGACCCCGGCCAGCCGGTGCACGGCGATGTCGATGTCGCGCGGCATGGCGAGGTCGAGCAGGTACAGGGAGGGCCTCGGGCGCGGCACCTCGGCGACCGGCTCGGGCCGGCGCCGCTCGGGGACGCGTCCGGCGGAGGTCGCGGTGGCGGCCAGCGCCGTGATCAGCTCGGCGTCCGTGCCGGGGCCGCGCTGGTCACGGCGTGCGCTCTCGCGCCGCTCGGTGGCGGTGCCGCCGGCGGCCCAGGCCGCGTGCTGCTCCAGCGTCGCCGCGTCCATGCCGGCCACGGCGGCGTCGCCCATGACGGAGAAGCCGGAGGGCACGGAGGCGAGGTCGAGCGGGCAGTTCTCCTCGGCGGCGGGGGCCGGCGTCCGGCCGTCCCGCGCGGCGGGCATGGTCTCGGCGGCGGCGCCCGTCTCCCGGGCACCCGTCTCCCGGGCACCCTTGTCCCGGGCGCCCGTCTCCCGGGCGGCGGGGAACAGCTCGGCGGGGGCGCCGGTGCGGGCGGCGACGGTCTCGGCCACGGCCTCGGCCGTGAGGACGAGCCCGGTCGCGCCGGTGCAGGAGACGGCCAGGTCGGCGCGGGTCAGTTCGTGCGGTACGGCGTCCATCGGCACCGCGCGGGCCCGTACGCCGGTCCCGCCCTCGGTGAGGATGGCGGCGAGGCGCTCGGCGCGCTCGGCGGTGCGGTTGGCGACGGTGATCTCGGCGACCCCGGCCCGCGCCAGCGTGGCGGCGGCCAGGGAGGACATCGAACCGGCGCCGATGACCAGCACCTTCTTGCCCCGGGCCCAGGTCTCGACGTCGCCGCCCTCGGCGAGCTGTTCCAGTCCGAAAGTGACCAGGGACTGTCCGGCCCGGTCGATCCCGGTCTCGGAGTGGGCGCGCTTGCCGACCCGCAGCGCCTGCTGGAACAGGTCGTTGAGCAGCCGTCCGGCGGAGTGCTGGTCCTGGGCGCGGGCGAGCGAGTCCTTGATCTGGCCGAGGATCTGCCCCTCGCCGACCACCATCGAGTCCAGCCCGCAGGCCACCGAGAACAGGTGGTGCACGGCCCGGTCCTCGTAGTGGACGTACAGGTGCGGGGTGAGTTCGTCGAGGCCGACCCCGCTGTGCTGGGCGAGCAGCGTGGACAGCTCGGCGACACCGGCGTGGAACTTGTCCACGTCGGCGTAGAGCTCGATGCGGTTGCAGGTGGCGAGCAGGGCCGCCTCGGTGGCCGGTTCGGCGGCGACCGTGTCCTGGACCAGCTTGAACTGCGCGTCCGCGCTCAGCGAGACACGCTCCAGCACGCTCACGGGCGCGCTGCGGTGGCTCAGCCCGACGACGAGAAGACTCATGCCGGCATCACGGCGGGGACTTCCCCGTCCGGTCCGTCGTCGGCCGGCCGTGTCCGCACGGCGGGCGGCGGCGGCGCGGCGCCGCCGGACGTCGCCTCCTCGCCGGCCTTGCGCTGCTCGTGGAAGGCGAGGATCTGCAACTCGATGGAGAGGTCGACCTTCCGCACGTCGACACCGTCGGGGACGCTCAGGACGGTCGGCGCGAAGTTCAAGATGGAGGTGACGCCGGCGGCCACGAGGCGGTCGCAGACCTGCTGGGCGGCGCCCGCGGGGGTCGCGATCACGCCGATCGAGACACCGTCGTTCCGGATGATCGCTTCCAGCTCGTCGGTGTGCTGCACGGGGATGCCCGCGACGGGCTTTCCGGCCATCGACGGATCGGCGTCTATGAGCGCGGCGACCCGGAAGCCACGGGAGGCGAAGCCGCCGTAGTTGGCGAGCGCGGCGCCGAGATTGCCGATTCCTACGATGACAACCGGCCAGTCCTGGGTCAGCCCGAGTTCACGCGAGATCTGGTACACGAGATACTCGACGTCGTAGCCCACCCCGCGGGTCCCGTAGGAACCGAGGTAGGAGAAGTCCTTGCGCAGCTTCGCGGAGTTGACGCCCGCCGCCGCGGCCAGCTCCTCGGAGGAGACCGTGGGCACCGAACGCTCCGAGAGCGCGGTCAGCGCGCGGAGGTACAGCGGAAGCCTGGCGACGGTGGCCTCGGGAATCCCTCGGCTGCGGGTCGCCGGTCGGTGTGCTCGGCCAGTTGCCACGATGCTCCTGCGGGTAGAGCGGGGCTGTAGGCGGTCATACGTCCCTACATGACCGCCCCGTCGGATGCAGGTTATGTCTTTGTGAACGCGTGCACAAAGATGGTGTCCGATTTGCCCGGCCAACGTGACCGGGGTCACGCGACCCCGGCGCACTGATGTGGAACCGGCGCATACGCACCCTCGTTCCTCACTCATCGGGGGCAAAGCCGTGCACACTCCTCACGATCAACGCCCCCGGGACCACGTCACCATCGATCCTAAGCGACCATCCGGACTACCTGAACTGATCGGTCAGTGCCTTGCGCAGCCGTTCCTCGTTCACACGCCAGAAGGTGTGCTGCCTGCCGTCGACCAGGACGACCGGGATCTGTTCCCAGTACGCGTCGTGCAGCCGGCGGTCCTCGGTGATGTCCTTCGCCTCCCAGGCGACGCCGAGGTCGGCGCAGACCTTCTCGACGACCGACTGGGCGTCGTCGCAGAGGTGGCAGCCGGGCTTGCGGACGAGGGTGACGACATGGGACTCGGTACTCGGGGAGGACGGCCGCGCCTGCGCGGGCTGCGGGGACTGCGGGGACTGCTCGGTCTCCCGGTCCCTCCGGCGGAAGAGGGGGCTCATGCCGGCCATTCTCGCGCGCTCCGGCCCGTCGGGAGCCCCCGCGTCGGCGTCCGCCTCGTCCCGCTGTGCGCCGGACCCGGCAACGCCGCCGTCGCCGCGGGTTCACGTGCCCACCACCTCTCGGCTCCGGAACACCCGAACAGAATGGCTATGCTCACGGACATGGCCGCTCTTCGATGGCTCTCCCCCCGCAGACGTTCCGCCACGGCCCGCAGTGTGCTGGCGGGCGAGGCGTCGGCGGAGGCCGCCCGCGAGTCCACCCTCCGCGAGGCCGCGTCCGCCGAGCGGGCCGCCGAAGGCGGGGAGGCCCCGTTCCCGGTCCACGGCGACGACCGCGCCGCCGCCTTCTTCGACCTCGACAACACCGTGATGCAGGGCGCCGCGCTGTTCCACTTCGGCCGCGGCCTGTACAAGCGGAAGTTCTTCGAGACCCGCGACCTGATGCGCTTCGCCTGGCAGCAGGCGTGGTTCCGGATGGCCGGCACCGAGGACCCCGAGCACATGCGGGACGCCCGCGACTCGGCCCTCTCCATCGTCAAGGGCCACCGCGTCAGCGAGCTGCGCTCCATCGGCGAGGAGATCTACGACGAGTACATGGCCGGGCGGATCTGGCCCGGCACCCGGGCCCTGGCCCAGGCCCACCTGGACGCGGGCCAGCGGGTCTGGCTGGTCACGGCGGCCCCGGTGGAGATCGCCCAGGTGATCGCCGGGCGGCTCGGCCTGACCGGCGCCCTCGGCACGGTCGCCGAGTCCGTCGCCGGCGTCTACACCGGGCGCCTGGTCGGCGAACCGCTGCACGGACCGGCCAAGGCGGAGGCGGTACGCGCCCTCGCCTCGGCGGAGAACCTGGACCTGTCGCGCTGCGCCGCCTACAGCGACTCGCACAACGACATCCCGATGCTGTCGCTGGTCGGCCACCCCTACGCGATCAACCCGGACTCCAAGCTGCGCAAGCACGCCCGCGACCTGGAGTGGCGCCTGCGCGACTACCGCACGGGCCGCAAGGCGGCGAAGGTCGGCATCCCCGCGGCGGCCGGCGTCGGCGCCGTGGCCGGCGGCACCGCCGCCGCGATCGCCCTGCACCGCCGCCGCCGCTGACGGCGGGGCCGTACCACCGCCGGTGAACGGCCCGATCGGACGGCCCTACCCCGGAGGGAACCCCTCCAGTCCACCCGTGCGCACTTTGGCCACAACCCGCACGGTCACCCATCGGAACTCGAAAGTTTTCGATCAGGATCTGATCAGCAACCCGTACTCACTCAGTCATCAACCGGCTACGGAAACGACGTAATCGGTGATTTGAGCAACTGGGTGTAGCAGTCCCTGTACGAAGCGTTATTCTCCTCAGACGCAATTCGGTACCCGTCCGTCGCTACGACGGGTGAACGGTTCCGCACTGCACGTGATGGAAGCTCTGCCTCTGGGAGTCCCGTGTACCCACACGTCGGGGTTGACGCCTCGGGCCTGGCTACGCTGCGCGCAACGGTCAAAACAGCCCAGGACCTGCTGCGCGCTCTCGTCCCCACCGCGTACGCCGTCCCCGCACTCGCCGCGGCGGTCACCGCCCCCGCCGGCCCGTGCTACGCACTCGCCGACGGCAGCGCCGCCGTCGGCAGACGCGCCCGCTCGTCCTCGTCCGGTGCCGCCACCACCCACCGCCGGCCCGCCGCGGACAGTGACAGCGCCCGGATGATGGACCTCGTCGAGCGGGCCCAGGCCGGTGAGGCCGACGCCTTCGGCCGGCTCTACGACCAGTACAGCGACACCGTGTACCGGTACATCTACTACCGCGTCGGCGGAAAGGCGACGGCCGAGGACCTGACCAGCGAGACCTTTCTGCGCGCCCTGCGGCGCATCGGCACCTTCACCTGGCAGGGGCGTGACTTCGGCGCCTGGCTCGTGACCATCGCCCGCAACCTGGTCGCCGACCACTTCAAGTCCAGCCGCTTCCGGCTGGAGATCACCACCGGCGAGATGCTCGACGCCAACGAGGTCGAGCGCTCCCCCGAGGACTCCGTCCTCGAATCGCTCTCCAACGCCGCCCTGCTCGACGCCGTACGCCGGCTCAACCCACAGCAGCAGGAGTGCGTCACCCTCCGCTTCCTCCAGGGCCTCTCGGTCGCCGAGACCGCGCGCGTCATGGGCAAGAACGAGGGAGCCATCAAAACGCTCCAGTACCGGGCCGTCCGCACCCTCGCCCGGCTGCTGCCGGAAGACGCTCGCTGAGCCCCGGGCGCCCCGCCGGGGCGTCACCACCCTCCGCATTCCCCAAATCACCATCGGTGAAAGTCAGTTGAGACCGCGGTCCGATCACCCACCGTCCGTAACCCAAGTACCGCGCCGCTCGTTGTGCGGGATGCAGGCTCCCTGTGGTCAATCGCCCCTGGCCGACTCCGGCCGCACTCGCGTGTGGTCGGGGCCGGGGTGTGCGACCCTCAGGACCCCCTGGGGAGTCGACCGTCATGACGAGAGGAGGTGCCGCCAGTGATCGCGAACGTATCGGCACACCGGCGGGCGAACGCCTTCGCCCAGGCTCTGGAGGAGCAGTCCGATCCGGGGGCGGCGACCGAGCAGCCCGAAGGATCGCCGCCCACCGGGGCCACCGCGGACCAGGCCGAGCGGGGGCGCCTGCTGGCCCTCACCGCCGACCTGGACACGCTGCCCAAGCCGGAGCTGGACCCCGAGGTCAAAGTCGTCCAGCGCGCACGGCTGGTGGCGGCGTTCGAGGCCATGCTCCAGGAGGGCACCGCGGGGGGCGAAACGAATCCTTCGGTACCCGGACAACGCCATGCCCGCGGCGCCCACCGCGCGGCCCCGCTCAAGAAGTTCCGTCCACGCTCCCGGCTGGCCAAGGGGCTCACCGCCGGCGGGCTCAGTGTGAGCGTCGCCGCCGGGGCCTTCGGCGGAGTCGCCGCCGCCAGCTCCGACGCCCTGCCCGGCGACTCCCTCTACGGCCTCAAACGCGGCATAGAGGATTTCCGGCTCGGTCTCACCGACGGTGACGACGAGCGCGGGCAGGCCTACCTGGACCAGGCGTCCACCCGGCTCAGCGAGGCCCGCCGGCTGATGGAACGCGGTCGCCTCGGCGACCTCGACCACGAGTCCCTCGGCCAGGTCCGCCGCGCCCTGTCCGGGATGCGGCACGACGCCTCCGAGGGCCACCGGCTGCTCAGCGCCGTCTTCGCCCGGGACCCCGACTCGCTCGCCCCCATGCAGGCGCTCTCCGCCTTCTCCCGCTCGCACCGGGAGACCTGGAGCGCGCTGCGCGACCAACTGCCCGTGCAGCTCGGAGACGTGAGCGAGCAGGTCTCCTCGGTCTTCGACGCCATAGAGAACGACGTGGCCCCGCTGCGTCCGATGCTGCCGGCGCCCTCCCCCCAGGAGGACGAGGGCGGCACCGGCCGGCACCGCGGCCGGCCCGACTCGGAGGTCACCGGCACGCCCGGCGCCCACGAGTCCCCGGCACCCGGCGACGCCACCGGCTCCTCGCCGGGCGGCCACACCCGCACCAGCCCCAGCGAGTCGGCCGGCTCCGACAACCCCGTCGACGGCCTCCTCGGCGGCGGCACCGGCGGCCTGCTCGACCCGCCGAAGGACACCGGCGGCGGCAGCGCCTCGCAGTCCCCGGAGGGCCCCTCCACGCCCGTCCGCCCGGACGTCACCCTCCCGCCGCTCCTGCCGGGTCTCCTGCCCGGCCTGGGCATCCACGGGGAGGACGCCGACTGACCGGCTGACGGCACGGCCAGGCGCCGGGAGCACCCAGACGACGGGGGTGCGCCCGGCGCCTTTCCCTGTGCCACCTGTGCCGCGCGGCAGCCGGAGGGCCGGTCGCGGGGAGGGCCGGTCGCGGTCGCGGGCGGCGGTCGCGGGCGTGGCGGAGGGCCGGTCGCGGGCGTGGCGGGTCAGAAGAAGACCGAGCGGCGCTGCACCAGCAGCTTGTACAGCGTGTGCTGGATCTGCTCCCGCACCTGGTCGGTGAGGTTGAACATCAGCATCGGATCGTCCGCCGCCTCCGGCGGATACCCGTCCGTCGGGATCGGCTCGCCGAACTGGATCGTCCACTTCGTCGGCAGCGGCACCGCCCCCAGCGGACCGAGCCAGGGGAAGGTCGGCGTCAGCGGGAAGTACGGGAACCCCAGCAGCCGCGCCAGCGTCCTGGCGTTGCCGATCAGCGGGTAGGTCTCCTCCGCCCCGACGATCGAGCAGGGCACGATCGGCACGCCCTTGCGCAGCGCCGTGGAGACGAAACCGCCGCGCCCGAACCGCTGGAGCTTGTAACGCTCCCCGAAGGGCTTGCCGATGCCCTTGAAGCCCTCCGGCATCACCCCGACCAGTTCGCCCTGGCCCAGCAGCCGTTCGGCGTCCTCCGTGCAGGCGAGGGTGTGACCGAGCTTGCGGGCCAGCTCGTTGACGACCGGCAGCACGAAGACCAGGTCCGCCGCCAGCAGCCTGAGGTGCCGGTCGGCCGGGTGGTGGTCGTGCACGGCGACCTGCATCATCAGCGCGTCCAGCGGCACCGTCCCGGAGTGGTTGGCGACGATCAGCGCCCCGCCCTCGGACGGGATGTTGCCGATGCCCTTCACCTCGACCCGGAAGTACCGCTCGTACAGCGGGCGCAGCAGCGACATCAGCACCTGGTCGGTGAGTTCGGCGTCGTAGCCGAAGTCGTCGACCTCGTACTCGCCGGTGAGGCGGCGGCGCAGGAAGGCCAGCCCGCTCGCCACCCGCCGCTCCAGCCCGTCGTCGTCGCCGGGCGGCGGCCCCTGGCCGTGCGGGGGGTCCTCGGACTCGGGCAGGGGCTGGATCTCGCGCACCGGCGCGGGCTCGCCCCCGCCGCCGCGCCGGGTCCCCCCGCCCCGGCGCCGCGTCGGGCGCTGCGCGGCGCCGCCCCGCGACCGGTCGTCGTCGAACGGAATGACCTTGGCGTCCGCCATCGTTGATGCGCTCCTCAGTTGGCGCTCTGGGTCGGGAGGTGGCCGCCGCCCCGCGAGGACAGCGCCGCGAGCCGGTCGACGGCCCCCGCGAGGGCCGCCGGCGGCAGCAGTCCGGGTCCCTGGGCGGCGGCGAAGGCCGCGAAGGTCCCGGCCGTGGTGTGGGCGGGCCGGAAGCCGAGGGTCTCGCGCATCTGCGTGCTGTCCACGACCCGCCCGTGGGTGAGCAGCCGGATCTGCTCCGGGGAGAAGTCCGTCATCCCCAGCGTACGCACGAGGGAGCCGGCCCAGGTGACCGCCGGCAGCAGCACCGGCACGGTGGGGCGGCCGAGCCGGCGGGCGCACTGGGAGAGCAGCAGCACGCCGTCCCCGGCGATGTTGAAGGTGCCGCTGTTGAGCGTGGAGCGCCGGGCCGGGTGCGCGGCGATCCGCAACACGTCGATCACGTCGTCCTCGTGCACGAACTGCAGCCTCGGGTCGTAGCCGAAGACGGTCGGCAGCAGCGGCAGCCCGAAGTAGGAGGCGAGCGGTGTCTCCGCGCCGGGGCCGAGGATGTTGGCGAACCGCAGCACGCACACGGCGACGTCCGGACGCCGCCGCGAGAAGCCCCGTACGTACCCCTCGACCTCGACCGCGTCCTTCGCGAAGCCGCCGCTGGGCAGGGACTTGGGCGTGGTGGACTCGGTGCAGACGGCGGGGTCGCGGGGGGCGGAACCGTAGACGTTGGTACTGGACTTGACGACGAGCCGCCGCACGGCCGGGGACTTCTGGCAGGCGCCGAGGAGCTGCATGGTGCCGATGACGTTGGTCTCCTTGACCGACGTCCGGCTGCCGCCGCCCAGCGGTGTGCCGGTGACGTCCATGTGCACGACGGTGTCGGCGCCCGTCTCGGCGAGCACCCGGCCGATGCCGGCCCGGCGGATGTCGGCCCGGACGAACTCGGCGCCGCCCAGGCCGTGCTCGGGCGGTACGGCGTCGACGCCGATGACCCGTTCCACGTCGGGGTCGCGCTGGATGCGCCGCACGAAGCGGCCTCCCAGCCGGCGGGCCACGCCGGTGACGAGCACGATCTTCCCCACGCCCAGCGCCTTCCTTCCGCCCTGCTCCGCGAGCCGGTCCCTGCGACCGGTACGGTGCGGTGTCCGGCCCGCGGTCCGTCCCGCGGTCCGTCCCGTGCCGCGTTCCCGTTACGCGGCACAACTTAGCCGGTCCGGGGGGCGCCGCGGCGACCGCCGGGGCGGCGGATGACGCGTTTTCGCGGGCGCGGGAACGACTGTGGCCCCCCACCGGACGCGGTGGGGGGCCACAGGACACACAGACGGCGCAGCGTCGCCTACTTCTTGTTACGACGCTGAACGCGCGTGCGCTTGAGCAGCTTGCGGTGCTTCTTCTTCGCCATCCGCTTGCGCCGCTTCTTGATAACAGAGCCCACGACTTACCCTCGCTCACTTCTCATGACTCGGTTGTTGGGCGCCATGGGCCCACACGACCTACGAGGGGCCAGCCTACCCGCCCAGTGACCGAGGTCGTAAATCGAGGTGAATCGAACCCGGACCGAGAAGTGGCGGAGCGTCGTGACGACCGGGAGAGGCCCTTGGAACGCCCCCGTCTGGACCTCCCCCGGACCGCCTCAGGCCGTTTCCACCCCCACGTAGCTCTCGCGGAGGTACTCGTGCACCGCTTGCTCCGGGACGCGGAACGACCGTCCGACCCGGATCGCGGGCAGATGACCACTGTGCACCAGGCGGTACACGGTCATCTTGGACACGCGCATCACCGAGGCGACCTCCGCCACGGTAAGGAACTGAACCTCGTTCAGAGGCCTTTCGCCGACTTGAGCCATGACACACCTGAACCTTCCGCACGCGACGGCCACCGGCTTCCCCTTCCGGTGACTCTTCGTCGCTGCGTGCTCACTCCCCAGACTAGGGGCGGGTGATGCGAATGGGGAAGAGGTGCACCCATCGCATGCCTACCGTGACAGACACGCTCGATTGAGTACGTAGCGGATGAGTGGTCGGTAGTACACGGAGCGCACCGCGTCGTCGAGCGGGACCGCGACGGCGACCACGCCCTCCGCCTCCCCGACGAAGAGCGCCGGATCGTCCGTGTCGGCCGGCCCGATCGCCTCGAACCCCAGTTGACCTGCCCCGCAGACCCAGCCGTGGTCTCCGATGACCAGCTCCGGCAGGGGTCCGCCGGCCTCCGCGGCGGCGTCCAGCACCGCCCTGACCGGCAGCGGGGAGTGGGTGTGTGCGCCGGGCTCACCACCGGCGCGTTGTGCGCCGGGTTCCCGCACCAGGGCGACGCGGCGGACGTAGTCGAGGCGGTGCGTGCGTAGACCGAACCGGGTCAATATGTCGACACGGCGACCCTGCGCGGGGGTGAGGACTTCACATCCCGCCGCCGACAGGGCGTCTGCGAGGGCGGCGTAGAAGCCCAGGAGCCGGTGCGGGTGACCGGTGCCGAGGAGCACCGGTCCGCCACGCTGAGCGACGGCGCCGATCCGGTCGGCGAAGGCGTCCAGCGCGGTCAGCGTCCGCTCGGGGTCGATCACGTCCTGGCCGGATGTGTGCCGGGGATCGGCCGAGACCCCGCACCGGTCGGCCATGAGCGCGATCAGTTCCCGATGCTCCCACGTTCCGTACGGATCGAGCCCGATCAGGGCGCGCGGGTCGCGGGCGGCGAACAGCCGGTAGCTGCGCAGGCTCGCCTCGCGGGTGGTGGCCACTTCCCCGGCGAGGCGGGTGTCCAGGAGATGCGCCCTGAGGGCGTCACGGCTCAGCACCCGCAGGATGGTGCCGGACGCCCACCGCCAGGGTCCCCGGAACGGGGAAACACCCCACGGCCGGGGTAATCCGGCGGGCGCCGACGGGCGCGGTGTCGTATCGCGGGCGCGGCGGGGACGGCGGGTGCGGCGAGGACGGCGGGGACGGCGGGGACCCCGCGGGGTCGGTGCGGGCCGGGCCGGGTCAGGTCGGGGCGGCGGTCAGGTCCAGGCGGGGCCGGCGGGTCAGGTCCAGGCGGGGCCGGCGGGTCAGGCCAGCAGGCCCCGGAGCGGGAACACCGCGCGGCGGGCCGCCAGGACCGCCTGGTCCAGCCGGTCCGCGGGGTCGTACCCGGCCTCCCATTCGGACCACCGCACCGGCCACCGCCCGTCCGTCATCCGCATCGGCCCGAGCTGCCGGGTCCGCGCGTACACCTCCTGCCGCCAGCCCTCCGGGATCACCGTCTCCGGCTCCACCGGACGCCCGGCCGCGATTCCCACCAGATGCGTCCACGACCGCGGCACCACCTCGACCACCGCGTACCCGCCGCCGCCCAGCGCCACCCAGCGCCCGTCGGCGTGCGCGTGCGCCAGCTCGTGGCAGGCGTTCTGCACCGCCCGCTGCGCGTCCAGCGACACCGCGAGGTGCGCGAGGGGGTCCTCGAAGTGGGTGTCGGCGCCGTGCTGCGTCACCAGCACCTGCGGCCGGAAGTCGGCGATCAGCTCGGGCACCACCGCGTGGAAGGCCCGCAGCCAGCCCGCGTCGCCGGTCCCGGCGGGCAGCGCGACGTTGACCGCCGAGCCCTCCGCGCCGGGCGCCCCGGTCTCCTCGGGCCACCCGGTCTGCGGGAACAGGGTCCGCGGATGCTCGTGCAGCGAGATCGTCAGGACCCGCGGGTCCTCCCAGAACGCCGCCTGCACGCCGTCCCCGTGGTGCACGTCCACATCGACGTACGCGACCCGTTCCGCGCCCAGCTCCAGCAGCCGGGCGATGGCCAGCGCCGCGTCGTTGTAGACGCAGAACCCGGAGGCGGCGCCGGGCATCGCGTGGTGGAGTCCGCCGGCGAAGTTCACCGCGTGCTGCGTGTCGCCCCGCCACACGGCCTCGGCCGCGCCCACCGACTGGCCGGCGATCAGCGCGGACACCTCGTGCATCCCGGGGAAGGCCGGATCGTCGAGGGTGCCGAGCCCGTACGAGGCGTCGGCCGCGTCCGGCTCCGCGGAGGCCGTGCGCACCGCGTCGATGTAGTCCTCGCGGTGGACGAGCCGCAGCGTCGACTCACCGGCCGGCTTGGCCGCGACCACGTCGACCTCACGGTCGAGGCCCAGGGCGTCGACCAGCCGCCGGGTCAGCGCGAGCCGGACCGGGTCCATCGGGTGCTCGGGACCGAAGTCATAGCCCGTCACTGCCTCGTCCCACATCAACTGTGCGCGGCCGCTCATGCCCGACACCGTATCGGTCCGGCCATGGCGCGAACGAGCGGGCGTACCCGAGGGTCACCAGCACCAGCACCATCGGCACGAGCATCGCGCCCCGGTAGCTCCAGACACCGCCGAGCGCTCCGACCAGCGGCGAACCGACCAGGAAGCCGACGTAGTTGAAGATGTTGAGCCGCGCCACGGCCGCGTCGGAGGCCGCCGCGCCGCCCTGGTCGAACGCGCGCCGCCCGGCCGCCGCGAAGGTCTGCGGCACCAGGACGCACAGCCCGAGCCCGAGCAGCGTGAACCCGAGCATGCCCAGCCACGCCCCGGGCGCCGCCGCCACCACGGCGAACCCGCCCGCCGCGAGCACCGCACCCGCCCGTACGACGGCCGCCGCGCCGAAGCGCCGCACCCCGGCGTCCCCGACGGTCCGCCCGACCAGCGTGGTCACCATGTAGACGTTGTACGGCACGGTGGCGAGCTGCTCCGAACCGCCCAGCACGTCCTGGAGGTACTTGGCGCTCCAGTTGGAGACGGTCGAGTCGCCGATGTACGCGAACGTCATCACCAGGCAGAACGGCAGCAGCATCCGGAAGCCGATGCCGGTCGGGCGGTCGCCCGTGCGCTGACCTGTGCGCTCGCTCGTGTGGTCGGGCTCGCCCCCGCTTCTTTCACCGTCGACGTACCACCGGCTGCCCGTCAGCGCGGCCGGCAGCAGCAGGGCCACGACCGGCAGGTACGACACCCACAGCGCCAGGTGCCAGTGGGCCCCTGCCCAGGCCAGCGAGGCACCGAGGATGCCGCCGAGGCTGTACGCCGCGTGGAACCCGATCACGATGCTGCGCCCGTACGCCCGTTGGAGGCTCACCCCGAGCATGTTCATCGAGGCGTCCAGGGCGCCGACGGCGAGCCCGAAGACGGCCAGGGCGACGGCGAGGAGGGCCACCCGGTCGCCAGCGCCGACGCCGAGCAGCGCGAGGAGCACGACCGGCTGGGACCAGCGCAGGACCCGGCTGGGCCGCACCCGGCGCACCAGCCGCTCGGTGGCCACGCTGCCGGCCCCGGCGAGTACGGGCACGGCGGCCAGGAAGGCGGGCAGCAGCGCGTCGGAGACGCCGTACCGGCTCTGGACCGCCGGGATGCGCGTGACGAGCAGGGCGAAGGCGACGCCCTGGGTGAAGAAGGAGAAGGCCAGCGAGGCCCTGCCGCGCCGCAGCACATCCGTCATGGCGGCGAGCGTAGGGCCCCGGCTTACCGGTGGGTAGATCTCGCCGAAGATGAATTTTCCTCAGCTATGAGGGGCCGTCGCCGGTGTGTCCCCGGCGCGTCTCCGGTGCGAGGACCCGCTCCGTCAGGCGAGGAGGCCGATCAGCTCGGCCATGTCCCCGAAGAGTCCGGTGGCCCCGGTGAGCCGCTCGGCGGGCGTCATCGCGGTGAACCCGTAGACGTCCATGCCGGCGGCGACGGCGGCCTGGACGCCGAGCGGGCTGTCCTCGACGACGACGCACCGCTCGGGCGGGACGCCCATCCGCCGCGCCGCGTGGAGGAAGAGGTCCGGCGCGGGCTTGCCGCGGCCGACGTCCTCGGAGCTGAAGACGCGCTCGTCGTCGAACCACCGGTCCAGTCCGGTCCTGCGGTGGCCGACCCTGATCCGCCGGTGGCTCCCGGAGGAGGCCACGCAGTACGGCACCTGGTCCGCGGCGAGCTTGCCGAGGACGCCGTCGACGCCGGGGACCGGCTCCAGCTCCCGTTCGAAGGCGGTGAAGACGCGCCGGTGGAAGACGTCGTCGAACTCCTCGGGCAGCCGCTGCCCGGTCCGCTCCCGCACGAGGTCGTGGACGCGGTGCAGCGCGGCCCCCATGTAGTCGCGCAACGACTCCTCGTACGACGTCGGGTGTCCCAGTTCGGTGAGGTAGCCGGCGAGGAGCCGGTTGGAGATCGGCTCGCTGTCGACGAGGACACCGTCGTTGTCGAAGAGGACCAGTTCGTAGCGCATGAAAGGACCATAAACGCAGAAGACCCCGTGCCCAAAAGGCACGGGGTCTTCTTCAATGATTGTTCGGCGGCGTCCTACTCTCCCACAGGGTCCCCCCTGCAGTACCATCGGCGCTGTAGAGCTTAGCTTCCGGGTTCGGAATGTAACCGGGCGTTTCCCCTACGCTATAACCAC
>NZ_JAGPNL010000006.1 GCF_018069565.1 Streptomyces tagetis
GTGTTTCGGTGGTTATAGCGTAGGGGAAACGCCCGGTTACATTCCGAACCCGGAAGCTAAGCTCTACAGCGCCGATGGTACTGCAGGGGGGACCCTGTGGGAGAGTAGGACGCCGCCGAACAAATATTGGGAAGGCCCCGCACCTTTTGGTGCGGGGCCTTCTGCGTTTCCGGGACTTTTTCCCTGTGCGGTGAGGTCATCTGCCGGCGGAGGGGGCGGGGTCGTCCTCTCCGGAGGAACCCCGTCCCCGTCACAGACGGCCGGCGGCCTTCAGTTCCAGGTAGGCGTCGGCCAGCGCGGGCGCCAGCTCGTCCGGCGTCGCGTCCACGACCGTGACACCGTGGCGGCGGAGCTGGTCGGCCGTGCGCCGGCGTTCCTCCTGGGCCTGAGCGGCGGCTGCGGCCTCGTAGAGGGCGTCCGCGTCGCCCCGGGCCTCGGCCATGCGGGCCACGAGCGGGTCCGCGACCGAGGCCAGGACGACCGTATGACGCCGGGTGAGCCGGGAGAGGACCGGGAGCAGGCCCTCCTCGACCGGGGCCGTATCGAGCGACGTCAGCAGCACCACCAGGGAGCGGCGCGGAGCCGAGCGGAGGGCCGCCGCGGTCAGGCCCCGCGCGTCCGTCTCCAGCAGCTCCGGCTCCAGCGTCGCCAAGGCGTTCACCAGGGACGGAAGCACATCGTTGGCCGTACGCCCCTGGACCAGAGCGCGGACCCGCCGGTCGTACGCCAGGAGGTCCACCCGGTCCCCGGCCCGGGAGGCCAGCGCGGCGAGCAGCAGCGCGGCGTCCATGGAGGCGTCCAGACGCGGTGCGTCGCCCACCCGGCCCGCCGACGTCCGGCCGGTGTCGAGGACGAGCAGGATGTGCCGGTCGCGCTCGGGACGCCAGGTGCGTACCGCGACGGTCGAGTTCCGGGCCGTGGCCCGCCAGTCGATGGAACGGGTGTCGTCGCCCGGCACGTACTCGCGCAGGCTGTCGAACTCCGTGCCCTCGCCACGGGTGAGCACGCTGGTGCGGCCGTCCAGTTCCCGCAGCCGCGACAGCTTCGAGGGCAGGTGCTTGCGGCTGGTGAACGGCGGCAGGACCCGTACCGTCCACGGCACGAGGTGGCTGCCCTGGCGGGCGAAGAGACCCAGCGGGCCGTACGAGCGGATCGTCACCCGGGCGCTGCGGTGATCGCCGCGGCGCGTCGGCCACAGCCGTGTGGTCAGCCGACGGCGTTCGCCGGGCGGGACCGTCAGCCGGTGGCGGGAGGCCGCCGTCTCCGTCCCCGGCCGCCAACTGCTCGGCGGCCAGGCGTCCCGGAGCTGGGCGCGGAGCCGGCGGCGCGACGGATTGGCCACCGTCAACGTGACGTCGGCGGTGTCGCCCAGACGTGTGGAGGTGTCGCCGGACCGCGTCAGTCCCAGGCTCCGTACCGGCGCGGCCAGGGCGAAGTCGCAGGCGCACGCCACGGCCAGCGGGGCGTTCACCGCGAGAATGCCCGTCCAGCTCGGGTCCCAGATGCCGACGGGGACGGAGCCCAGGGCCGCCAGGAGCGCGGCGCGACCGGTGAACGCCATCAGCGCGGGACGGGGACGTGGGCGAGGATGGCGTTGATCACGGAGTCCGTGGTGACGCCCTCCATCTCGGCCTCGGGGCGGAGCTGGACGCGGTGACGGAGCGTCGGCAGCGCCAGTGCCTTCACGTCGTCGGGCGTCACGTAGTCACGGCCCGTCAGCCAGGCCCACGCGCGGGCCGTCGAGAGCAGTGCCGTGGCGCCGCGCGGGGACACCCCGAGAGTGAGCGACGGCGACTCGCGGGTGGAGCGGCAGATGTCCACCACGTAGGCAGTGATCTCCGGGGACACGGTGGTCTTGGCGACCTCGGCGCGGGCCGCCTCCAGGTCGGCGGCACTGGCGACGGGGCGTACGCCGGCGGCCCTCAGGTCGCGCGGGTTGAACCCCGCGGCGTGCCGGGTGAGGACGTCGATCTCGTCCTCGCGGGAGGGCAGCGGGACGGTGAGCTTGAGCAGGAAGCGGTCGAGCTGGGCTTCCGGCAGGGGGTAGGTGCCCTCGTACTCCACCGGGTTCTGGGTCGCCGCGACGAGGAACGGCTCGGGGAGCGGGCGAGGGGTGCCGTCGACGGTGACCTGGCGCTCCTCCATGGCTTCGAGGAGGGACGACTGCGTCTTCGGCGGGGTGCGGTTGATCTCGTCGGCGAGGAGCAGGTTGGTGAAGACCGGGCCGGGCTGGAAGGAGAACTCGGCGCTGCGGGTGTCGTAGACCAGGGAGCCGGTGACGTCGCTCGGCATCAGGTCGGGGGTGAACTGGACGCGCTTGGTGTCGAGTTCGACGGCGGCGGCGAGGGCGCGGACCAGGAGGGTCTTGGCGACGCCGGGGACGCCTTCGAGGAGCACGTGACCGCGGCACAGGAGGGCGACGACGAGACCGGTGACGGCGGCGTCCTGGCCGACCACGGCCTTGGCGATCTCGGCGCGCAGGGCCTCCAGGGAGGCGCGGGCGTTGCCCGGGACCCCGGTGTGCCCGGCGTTGTCAGTGGTCGGGTCCATCATGGACGGCGTACCTCTCTTTCGAGGGCGTCGAGTCGGTCGGTGAGTGCGACGAGAGCCGCGTCGTCGCTCGGCGTCGGGCCGAACAGGAGGGTGTGCAGGGACTGTTCTCCGTCACCGTGGAAATGGGCGGAGAGCGCGGGGAGCAGGGCCTCGGGCGCGTGCGCCTGGGAGACGGGGACGCCGACGAGGGGAGCGAGGCGGGTGCGGGTGGCGGAGCGGAGGGCGGAGGCGGCGCGGTCGCGGGCGTTCGCCTTGCGGTAGAGGCGGGCGCGGCCTTCGACGGCCTCGGAGGCGCGGACCGCGACGGGGAGGTTCTCGGGCACCAGGGGGCCGAGCCGGCGTGCCCGCCACAGGGCGGCGAGGCCGGCGGCGACGAAGAGCTGGAGGGTGCCCCAGAGCCAGCCGGAGGGGAGCAGGTCGAAGAAGCCGCGTTCGTCCTGGGGGGCGGAGGCGTCGGACAGCGAGGGGAGGTACCAGACCAGATGCGGCCGGGAACCGAGGAGTTGGAGGGCGAGCGAGGCGTTGCCGTGCTCGGCGAGGCGGTTGTTGCGCAGGATGTCGGAGGCGCCGAGTACGACGGTGTCGCCGCCGGGGGTCTCCGTTCCGCCCGTCGCGGCCTCGGGGATGCGCAGGAGGGTGGCGAGCCGCCGGCTGCGGTAGCAGGCGTCGGCGTCCGCGTCGGTGGTGCTGTAGCGCAGACCGCCGGTGGCGGCGGACCCCGCGCGCCGGGCGGCGGGCAGGTCGCAGCCGGGGGAGAGGGTCGATGTGTGGCTGAGGGCCGGGTCGGCGGTGACGCCCGGGGCCAGCAGTTCCACGGAGGGGCCGCCCGGCGCCACGAGGACGGTGCGCCCGCCCGCCCCGGCCGTCGCGGACCGCAGTGCGGTCTGCTGACGCTCCGTCAGCAGGTCGGGTATGGCCACCAGGACGGTGGTGTCGGGGCCGGCCGCGGACCGGGCGTCGTCCAAGGTGGTGACCACACGGGTGTCCACCCCGCGGTCGGCGAGGAGTTCGGCGACGGCCCGGCTGCCGTAGGGGTCGGCGGAGCGCGGGTCGAGTTCGCCGTGCCGGACGTCGGAGCGGACCGCGGCGATCACGACGGCGCCGGCGAGCAGCAGGACGAGGGCGAGCGTGACGCCCCGCGCGCGGCTCCACAGCCGGCGGACCGTGGGCGAGGCCGAGGTGGTGGGCGGGGTGGCCTCGGTGGTCATCCGGCGGCTCCCCGGGACGTGGTGAGGTCGGCGCCGGCGGTGGTGCCCGTCGGCTGCGGCCTGGTGCGGGCCAGCTCGCGGTCGAGGGCGGCGAGGTGCCGGTACGCCTCCTCGGAGCCGGGCCTGCCGCCGTACGTGACGTCGTCGAAGTTCCGGGCGGCGGTGCGCAGCCGGTCGCCGTGGCCGGGCAGGGCGCGGCCGGCTTCCGTGGCGGCCTCGTCGGCGGTGCGGCCGGGCCGGACGTCGAGCAGGGCGCGTTCCTCCAGGGCGCGGACGAGGGCGCGCATCCGTTCCTGGACGGCCTGGCTCCAGTGGCCCTGGGCGGCGTGCGCCTCGGCGGCGGCGCGGTGGTCGGCGGCGCTGCGGGGCCGCTCGTCGAAGAGGGCGGACGCGGAGACGGGCCGGCCGTGCGGAGTGCCCAGGCGCCACCAGAGGGCGCCCAGTACCGCGAGGACGGCCACGATGACGACGACCAGGCCCACGGTCCCGCCGGGGGTCGCGCCGGAGGCGACGCTGAACAGGTCGTCGAGCCACTCCCAGAAGGCGGTCAGCGCCCGCTGTATCCAGCTCGGCTCGTTCTCGTGGTACATCCGTTTGGCCAGCTCGCGCCGGGCCGCCTCCCGCGCGGGGTCGCGCGGGAGGGTCACGGGCGGTTCGTCGCCCGATCGCGCCGACGCGAGTACGGAGACGTCGGCGGCGTGCCGCGTCACCCGTATGGCGGTGCGTGACAGCACCTCCGTGAGCACTCCCCCCGCCGTGCTCACCGCATCAGCTCCCCGGGACGGTGCCGGGGGCGCCGGCGCCGGGGGTCTGGACGCCGGCGGCACGGGCCAGTTCGAGGTCGAGGGCCTCGCGGCGGATGCGCTGGTCGATGTAGAGGAGCACGGTGACGCCCGCCGTGATCGGGAGCGTGATCGTGGAGCCGATCACCGAACCGATGCCGCTGATGACGAGGAAGGTCCAGCCGAGGCCGCCGGTGCCCTCCGCGAAGTCGCCGAAGCCGTCGCCGGCGCCCAGGCCGGCCACGAGGGTGAAGGGGATGAGGACGACCACGCTGACGGCGGCCGCGATCAGCATGGCGACGACCTGGATGCCGAGCACTCGCCACCAGGAGCCGTCCACCAGCTTGCCGGAGCGGCGCAGCGCCTTCACGATCCCCTGCTTCTCCAGCATCAGCGCCGGGGAGGCCAGGGAGAGGCGGACCATGAGCCGCACCGCGTAGACGGCGGCGCCCAGAAAGCCGAGGACGGTCAGGGCGATCCCGGCCCCGTTGCTGCCCGCGAAGAAGGTGACGAGGAAACCGGGAAGCATGCCGGCCAGGAGGACACCGAACACCATGACCATCATCAGCAGGATCAGGCCGAGGAGCCGTGGCACCTGCGGGCGGGCGTCGCGCCACGCCTCGCGGGTGGTCACCGAGGTGCCGAGGACGGCCCGGCTGGTCACGGTGGTCAGCAGGGCGGTGGCCACGACGGTGCCGATGAGGGTGACGACGAAGAGGAGCGCCGAACCGAGCATGGCGCCGAGGAAGGCGTCGGCCACCTCGCTCGCCGAGGCGTTGCGGTCGCCGAGGGACCCGGCGCCGACGCTGTCCAGGAAGAAGCCCTGGAACAGGACGGCGACGACCTCCGTGAGGACCGCGATGGTCAGCGAGATGCCGAGGACGGTGCGCCAGTGGGCGCGCATGGTGGAGACCGCGCCGTCCAGTATCTCGCCCAGGCCCAGTGGACGGAGGGGGATCACGCCGGGCTTGGCCGCGGGCGGGGGCCCGCCCCAGCCGCCTCCCCAGCCACCGGGGCCTCCCCAGCCTCCGGGAGCGCCGTAACCGCCGCCATAGCCGCCGTGGCCGCCCCAGCCGCCGCTGGGGGGCGGGGCCGCCTGCCAACCGGGGTGGGGTGCCTGGCCGGGGGCCGTGGGCGCGGACCACTGGGCGGGGGGCGGCTGCTCGTCGGACCACTTCGGTCCGGCGTGCGCCTGGTCCGGGCCCGGAGCGCCGGCGGGCTGATCGGTGCCGGGAAGGCCGGCGGGACCGGACGCGCCGGGCTCCCGCCCGTCGGACGGGGCGGGTCCGGGCGATGCCCAGCCCGGAGTGTCGTTCATCGTCGCTCCTTCACGGTGCCCGTCCGCGGTCGCGGTGGCGTTACCGCAGCCATCGTGCCATGGGGTGGACCGGCACGGACCTGGTGCGGTGCGGCCCGCGCACCTTCAGGGCGCCGCCCGGCAGGGGGCAGACTGGCCGCATGGCTGATCAGTACGCGCGAACCGGCGAAGACCGGTGCCCGAGCGGCATCCCCGTCCTGCGCTGGGAGGAACTGCCCGGGGGCCCCGCGCTGGTCCTGCTGGACCAGACCCGGCTGCCGGCCGAGGAGGCCGAGCTGGTGTGTCCCGACCCGTCCGCCCTGGTGGAGGCGGTCCGGTCGCTCGCCGTGCGCGGGGCACCGCTGCTCGGCATCGCGGGAGCCTACGGGGTCGCGCTCGCCGCCGCACGCGGTTTCGCCGTGGAGGAGGCGGCGGCGGAGCTGGCCGGGGCCCGCCCCACCGCGGTGAACCTCGCCGTCGGCGTGCGCCGCGCCCACACCGCCTACCGGGACGCCCTCGCGGAGAGCGGCGACCCGGGGCGGGCCGCCGCCGCGGCGCTCACCGCGGCGCGGGCCCTGCACCGGGAGGACGCCGAGGCCAGCGCCCGGATGGCCGGGCACGGGCTGGCGCTCCTGGACGAGCTGCTGCCCGGCGGCGGGCACCGCATCCTGACCCACTGCAACACCGGGGCGCTGGTGTCGGGCGGGGAGGGCACGGCGTTCGCCGTGGCGCTCGCCGCGCACCGGGCGGGGCGGCTGCGGCGGCTCTGGGTGGACGAAACGCGTCCGTTGCTGCAAGGTGCTCGCCTGACGGCCTATGAGGCGTCCCGCCACGACATGGCGTATACCTTGCTCACCGACAACGCGGCCGGTTCGCTGTTCGCGGCCGGTGCGGTGGACGCCGTGCTGATCGGTGCGGACCGCGTCGCGGCCGACGGTTCGGTGGCGAACAAGGTGGGGAGCTATCCGCTCGCGGTACTCGCGCGGTACCACCATGTTCCGTTCATCGTGGTGGCGCCGGTGACGACGGTGGACCCCGGCACACCGGACGGGGGTTCCATCGAGGTCGAACAGCGCCCCGGGTGCGAGGTGACGGAGGTCACATCACCCTGGGTGCGGAAGACGGGAGCGGGAGGTGGGATTCCGGTGGCACCGCTGGGGGCCCAGGCGTACAACCCGGCGTTCGACGTGACGCCGCCCGAACTGGTGACCGCCATTGTCACCGAGGAGGGCGCGGTCTCGCCCGTGACGGCCGAGGCCCTTGTCGAGCTGTGTGCCAGGTCACGCCAGGTCACGATGAGCTAATGGGATGATGTCGTTTATGAAGGGACGAGTCCTTGTCGTCGACGACGACACCGCACTGGCCGAGATGCTCGGCATTGTGCTGCGTGGTGAGGGTTTTGAGCCGTCTTTCGTAGCCGACGGCGACAAGGCGTTGGCGGCGTTCCGGGAGAGCAAGCCCGATCTGGTGCTGCTCGACCTGATGCTGCCCGGTCGGGACGGCATCGAGGTGTGCCGCCTGATCAGGGCGGAGTCGGGTGTGCCGATCGTGATGCTGACGGCCAAGAGCGACACGGTCGACGTCGTGGTGGGCCTGGAATCGGGCGCCGACGACTACATCGTGAAGCCGTTCAAGCCCAAGGAGCTGGTGGCCCGCATCCGTGCCCGGCTGCGCCGTTCCGAGGAGCCCGCTCCGGAGCAGCTCGCCATAGGCGACCTGGTCATCGACGTCGCGGGGCACTCCGTGAAGCGGGAGGGGCAGTCCATCGCCCTGACCCCGCTGGAGTTCGACCTGCTGGTGGCGCTGGCCCGCAAGCCGTGGCAGGTGTTCACCCGCGAGGTGCTCCTGGAGCAGGTCTGGGGCTACCGGCACGCGGCCGACACCCGGCTGGTCAATGTGCACGTCCAGCGGCTGCGCTCGAAGGTCGAGAAGGACCCGGAGAAGCCGGAGATCGTTGTGACCGTCCGCGGCGTCGGCTACAAGGCCGGACCGAGCTGACATGACCAGGGACAGCGCCGCGGCGGCGCCGGGCCGTTCCGGGCCGGGCGCCGGGCGGCCTGTCGACCCCGGGCCCTCCGGCTCGCGCTGGGAGCGCCTGCTGGAGGGCGGGCTGCTGCACGGCGGTGTCCAGGGCAGCCCCGTGCTGCGTCTCTTCATGCGCTGGGTGCGCCGCCCGCTGCTGCCCGTCATGCGGCTGTGGCGGCGCAACATCCAGCTCAAGGTCGTCGCCACCACCCTGCTGATGTCCCTGGGCGTCGTCCTGCTGCTCGGCTTCGTCGTCATCGGACAGGTCCGCAACGGACTGCTGGACGCCAAGGTGAAAGCGTCCCAGAGCCAGGCCACCGGCGGGTTCGCCGCGGCCAAGCAGAAGGCCGACGAGGCGGCGAGCACCACCACGGGCGACGACGGCGGCACGCCCGCGGACGGCCGCGCCCCGCAGAACGTCATCCAGTGGATGAGCGATCTGGTGAAATCGCTCTCCAGTGGCGGCCAGGGCGCCTTCGACGTGGTCACGCTGCCCGTGGGCGGCGACAGCGGCAGCGGGCGCGGACCGCGTGCCTCCGGCCTGGTCGATCCCTCGGCCAGCGTGCCCGAGGCGCTGCGGCAGCGGATCGACGGCAGTACGGCGGCGGCCCAGAGCTACACCCGGATCGTCTACAGCTCCGACCAGGGCTCCCAGCCCGCCCTGGTCATCGGCAAGCAGGTCAACGACCCCAACGGTGAGCCGTACCAGCTCTACTACCTCTTCCCGCTCACCCAGGAGGAGAAGTCCCTCAGCCTGGTCAAGGGCACTCTGGCGACGGCCGGGCTCTTCGTCGTCGTCCTGCTCGGGGCGATCGCCTGGCTCGTGGTGCGCCAGGTCGTCACGCCCGTGCGGATGGCGGCCGGCATCGCGGAGCGGCTCTCCGCCGGACGCCTCCAGGAACGGATGAAGGTCACCGGCGAGGACGACATCGCGCGGCTCGGCGAAGCCTTCAACAAGATGGCGCAGAACCTCCAGCTCAAGATCAACCAGTTGGAGGAGCTGTCGCGGATGCAGCGCCGCTTCGTCTCCGACGTCTCCCACGAGCTGCGGACGCCGCTGACCACCGTGCGGATGGCCGCCGACGTCATCCACGACGCGCGCGTGGACTTCGATCCGGTGACCGCGCGCTCCGCCGAACTCCTCGCCGACCAGCTCGACCGCTTCGAGACGCTCCTCGCGGACCTGCTGGAGATCAGCCGCTTCGACGCGGGCGCGGCGGCCCTGGAGGCCGACGCGATAGACCTGCGGGAGGTCGTCCGCCGGGTGGTCAGCGGCGCCGAACCGCTCGCCGAGCGCAAGGGCACGCGGATCGTCGTCATCGGCGACCAGCAGCCCGTCGTCGCCGAGGCGGACGCCCGCCGCGTCGAGCGGGTGCTGCGCAACCTCGTCGTCAACGCCGTCGAGCACGGCGAGGGCGAGGACGTCGTCGTCAAGCTCGCCGCGGCCGGCGGCGCGGTCGCCGTCGCCGTGCGCGACTACGGCGTAGGGCTCAAGCCCGGCGAGGCGACCCGGGTCTTCAGCCGGTTCTGGCGGGCGGACCCGGCCCGCGCCCGGACCACCGGCGGCACGGGCCTCGGGCTGTCGATCGCCCTGGAGGACGCGCGGCTGCACGGCGGCTGGCTCCAGGCGTGGGGCGAGCCCGGCGGCGGGTCACAGTTCCGGCTGACGCTGCCGAGGACCGCGGACGAGCCGCTGCGGGGCTCCCCGATCCCGCTGGAACCACCGGACTCCCGGCGCAACCGCGAACGCGACACCACCGACGCCCAGGACGCGGCCCCCTCCGACGGCTCCGACGCGGGACCGGCCGCGCCGGCCCGGACGGCGACCGCCGCGACGGCCACGGCGACCGGCCGGGGACCGATACCCCCGCTGACCACCGCCGAGCCCCCGACGGCCGACCCCACCGCGCTGCCCGGCAACGGCGCGCGCGTGGTGGCCCGGCCCACCGCGGGAGCGCCGCGGCCGGACGGCACGGACGGCACGGACGGCACGGACGGCACGGACGCGCCGGACGAGACGGAGGAAGCGGACGAGGCGGAGCGCCCGGATACCGGGTACCGCCCGGACACCGGGAGCCGCCCGGACGCCGGGTCCGAGGACACGCACAGGCAAGGGGAGGCATCACGTGGGCGCTGACCGCGCGGGGAGCGGCCGGCGGGCACCGGTGCGCGCGGTGACGTACGCGGTCTGCGGCGTCGTCCTGCTCGCCGGGTGCGCGTCCATGCCCGACAGCGGCGACCTGCGGGGCGTGGAGTCGACGCCGCGGCAGGACCCGCAGGTGCGGGTCTTCGCCATGCCGCCGCGCGAGGACGCCTCGCCCGTGGACATCGTGCAGGGCTTCCTGGAGGCGCTGACCAGCGACGATCCGCACTACGAGACGGCCCGGAAGTACCTGACGGCGCAGGCAGCGAAGTCCTGGCGCCCGGAACGCTCCACGGCCGTGCTCGCGGGCGCCCCCGGCACCGTCTCCGACCACTCGGGCAGCCGCGAGGAGGCGAACGACTACTCGGTCACCCTGACCGGCGCCCAGGTCGCCACGGTGGACGCCCAGCAGTCGTACGCGCCGGCGGAGGGCTCCTACCGCAAGCCGGTGCACCTCACCCGGGACGGCAAGAGCCGGCAGTGGCGGATCGACGTGCCGCCGCAGGGCGTCGTCATGGGCAAGTCGGACTTCCAGCGCAACTACCTCTCCGTCAACAAGTACTACTTCGCCGCGAACACCGTCCCGGAGACGGCGTCCGGCACCGGCAGGCGCCCGGCGGCGGTCGCCGACCCGGTGTACGTGCGCCGGCGGGTGGACTCCATGACCCAGGTGGTGCGTTCCCTGGTCGAGGGGCCGACGCGGCTGATCGGGCCGGTGGTCCGGTCGAGCTTCCCGGCCGGGACGGCTCTGGCGCAGGGTGCCGCGCCGCTGACGCCGGACGACCGCAACACGCTGACCGTGCCGCTGAACGAGCGGGCGGCGCGGGTGGGCGAGGACACGTGCGACGAGATGGCCGCCCAGCTCCTGTTCACCCTCCAGAGCCTCACGCCGGCCGTGGACGAGGTCGAGCTGCGTTCCGGCGGCACCCGGCTCTGCTCGCTCACCGACGACCGGGCCGAGGCGGTCGCCACCCGGGGGTCGGCCCAGCGGCCCGACTCCCTGTACTTCGTCGACGGGGAAGGGGGCCTGGTGCGGATCGCCGCCGGCAGCAACGGCACCCGCCCCGATCCGGTGCCCGGCCCGCTGGGCGAGGGCGAGACGGCCCTCGGCTCGGTGGCCGTCTCGCGCGACGAGCACCGGGCGGCCGGGGTCGGCGCCGACGGCAAGTCGCTGTACGTCGCCTCGCTGGAGCCGGGCGCTTCGCTCGGGGACCCGCTGCTGAGCAGCGCGGGCAAGGGTGAGGCGGACCGGCTGACGCCGCCGAGCTGGGACGCCCAGGGCGACCTGTGGATCGCCGACAGGGACCCGGGAGCGGCCCGGCTGCTGGTCTTCACGGAGGGCGCGGGAGAGCCGGCTCAGGTGCGGACGCCGGGTCTGGACGGGCGTGTCCAGGCGGTGCGGGTCGCGGCCGACGGGGTGCGGATCGCGCTGATAGTCGAGAGGGACGGCAAGCGCTCGCTGCTCATCGGGCGGATCGAACGGGAGACGCGGGACGGGGAGGAGAACCCGACGGTCACCATCCTCGAACTGCGCTCCGCGACGCCCGAGCTGGAGGAGGTCACGGCCATGTCGTGGGCCGGCGACAGCCGGCTCGTGGTGGTCGGGCGCGAGCAGGGCGGCGTCCAGCAGATCGGATACGTGCAGGTCGACGGCTCCACACCCGAGGCGTCCGTGCCCGCCGCCCTCACCGGGGTGAAGGAGATCGCCGCGACGGAGGACGAGCGGCTCCCGCTGGTCGCCTACTCGGAGGACGCCATCGTCCGGCTGCCGTCCGGGATGCAGTGGCAGAAGGTGACGGAGGGGACCGCGCCGGTCTATCCGGGGTGACGGCACGGCCGGGACGCGGTGCCGCGAAGCGGGCTGCGCCGCTGTGACCTGGGCTGTTACGCATGTGGGTGACGGCCGTCGCGCGGTGCGCCGGGTTGTCCACAGGGCGTTGTCCACAGGCCCTGCGGGATGCGGCGGAGCCGTGCACAGTGGTCGTCATGCGGGAGTGGTGGCGGGACCTCATGGACCTGGTGCTGCCGGCCGAGTGCGGAGGCTGCGGCACCACCAGGACGGTGCTGTGCGCGTCCTGCCGCGAGGCGCTGAGCGGGGCGGCGCCTCGCCGGGTGCGGCCGTCGCCGGAGCCGCCCGGACTGCCGCCGGTGCACGCGGCGGCGCCCTACGCGGACGAGGTGCGGGCCGTGCTCCTGGCCCACAAGGAGCGGGGCGCCCTGACCCTCGCGGGACCGCTCGGCACGGCCCTGGCGGGGGCGGTGCGGGCCGCACTGGGGCAGGCACGGGCGGGGCCGGGCGGTCAGACGCCGGGACGCGAGGCGGTACGGGTGCGCGCGGGGCCCGTGGTGCTCGTGCCGGTGCCGTCCGCGCGGAGGGCGGTGGCGGCACGCGGACACGACCCGGCGCGGCGGATCGCCCTCGCGGCGGCGGGCGGGCTGCGGCGGGCGGGGACACCGGCGCGGGTGCTCAGCGCCCTGCGGCAACGGCGGGCGGTGGCCGATCAGGCGGGGCTCGGCGCCCGTGAGCGCCGGCGCAACCTCGCCGGGGCGCTGGCGGTGGTGCCCGGAGCGGTCCGGTTGCTGGAGGGCGGCGGCCCGGTCGTCCTCGTCGACGACCTCATGACCACCGGGGCGACCCTGGCGGAGGCGGCGCGCGCGGTACGGGTGGCGATGCTCCCGCCCGTCCCGACGGCTCCACCGGGTGCGGCGGGGGCTGAACGCGGGGCGGCCCCGGCGACGTACGGAGGGACGTACGCAAGGGCGTCCGCAAGGGCCGGAAGGACACGCGGAAGGGGCGGATCGGCCGTGTATCCGGCGGCGGCAGGGGAAGGCAGAGAACAACGGACGAAGGGGCCGGTACGGACGGCCCCCCACGAAGGCGGTGATGCGATCCGTCGGCCGATCTACGCGGCGGTGGTCGCGTCGCCACCGGATTCCTTCGGAATAAACCGGAACTGATCGTTAACTTGCCGCGTTGCAGGTAATGAGGGAGTCAATTCACGGGAACGGAGGTACATCGCGTTAGAGGGTGACGACATCCGTCCGGGCGAGATATGTTCGGTTGAGAGGCAAAGCCGCAGGCCACACCTCGTACACCGGAATGCCGTGCTGCGGGTTTCCCCGTCATCACCCGCACCGGTGGAGTGGAGTTCTCGTCCGTTGGGGAGGAGGTGGAAGTCACCGAGTCCGAGGCTCCGGAGCACACCGGAGCCTGGTGCGAAAGGGAGACGCTCCGCCAACGAAGCGGAGCGATCCGGGAACGGAGTTCTGCGTGGACATCGTCGTCAAGGGCCGCAAGACCGAGGTGCCCGAGCGGTTCCGGAAGCACGTGGCCGAGAAGCTGAAGCTGGACAAGATCCAGAAGCTCGATGGCAAGGTGATCAGCCTCGACGTCGAGGTGTCCAAGGAGATGAATCCCCGCCAGGCCGACCGTTGCGACCGGGTGGAGATCACCCTCCGTTCGCGCGGACCGGTGATCCGGGCGGAGGCGGCGGCGAGCGACCCGTACGCGGCGCTCGACCTGGCCGCGGAGAAGCTCGACGCCCGGCTGCGCAAGCAGCACGACAAGCGCTACTCGCGGCGCGGTGCCCGCCGGATCTCGGCCGCCGAGGTCCCCCAGCACGTCCCGGACGCGGCGACCCTCAACGGGAACGGCGCTGTCGCCGCCCAGCAGGATCAGGCCGGCGTCCCGACCAGGAAGATCGGCTCGCTGGAGGTCCAGGGCGACGGTCCCCTGATCGTCCGCGAGAAGACCCACGTCGCCGCGCCCATGACCCTCGACCAGGCTCTCTACGAGATGGAGCTGGTCGGGCACGACTTCTACCTGTTCGTCGATTCGGAGACCAAGGAACCGAGTGTCGTCTACCGGCGGCACGCGTACGACTACGGGGTGATCCACCTCAGCACGGACACGATGATCACGCAGGAGCTCTCCCCCGAGGCGGGCGACGCGCTCGGCGCCTGACCACGCCGGGTGGCAGTGAAGCGGTGCCCCTGGAGCGCGTGTGCGCCCCCAGGGGCACCGGTGTGCGACGGTGCGCGAGGGCGTGCGACCCTTGCGCCGCCGTGCTCTGTCACCCCGGCGCCGGTCAGCATGGAATCATGGCGTCATCGGCCCAACCGGTGGGCCGTTGCCTTGGATTGGCGATGGCTCAGAAACGCGGGCCGCAGCCGTCAGGGGGAGGAACGATGGCCAACAGTTTCGGACCGATGCAGGACGAAGGCGTCGTCGACGGCGTCGACGGCCTGGGCCCGGACGGAGGCTCGTCCCGCAAGGAACCCATCAGGGTCCTGGTCGTGGACGACCACGCCCTCTTCCGCCGCGGTCTGGAGATCGTGCTCGCGGCCGAGGAGGACATCCAGGTCGTGGGGGAGGCCGGCGACGGCGCGGAGGCCGTGGAGAAGGCCGCCGACCTGCTGCCGGACATCATCCTCATGGACGTGCGGATGCCCCGGCGGGGCGGTATCGAAGCCTGCACCTCCATCAAGGAGGTGGCCCCCAGCGCGAAGATCATCATGCTGACGATCAGCGACGAGGAGGCCGACCTCTACGACGCGATCAAGGCGGGGGCGACCGGCTACCTCCTCAAGGAGATCTCGACGGACGAGGTGTCCGCCGCCATCCGCGCGGTCGCCGACGGCCAGTCCCAGATCAGCCCGTCCATGGCGTCGAAGCTGCTCACCGAGTTCAAGTCGATGATCCAGCGGACCGACGAACGCCGGCTCGTGCCCGCGCCACGGCTCACCGACCGCGAGCTGGAGGTGCTCAAGCTCGTCGCCACGGGGATGAACAACCGGGACATCGCCAAGGAGCTGTTCATCTCCGAGAACACCGTGAAGAACCACGTCCGCAACATCCTGGAGAAGCTCCAGCTCCACTCCCGGATGGAGGCCGTGGTCTACGCGATGCGGGAGAAGATCCTCGAAATCCACTGACCGCCCGGCGCGGGATCAGGCGAGCAGCCGGGCCAGCTCCCGGGTGAGGGGCTCCCGCAGCTCCGGTGCCTCGACCCGCTCCAGGCGCACGTTCGTGCAGGCCACCCAGCCCGCGGCCTCGACCAGGGCCTGTGCTGCCGCCGGGACCGCCTTCGCGCCCTCCAGCGTGATCTGCTTGGCGACCAGCGTGCGCCCCTCGCGCGCCGGGTCCACGCGCCCGATGAGCTGCCCGCCCGCCAGGACCGGCATCGCGTAGTAGCCGTGCACCCGCTTCTGCCGGGGCACGTACGCCTCCAGGCGGTGGGTGAAGCCGAAGAGCCGCTCGGTGCGCGCCCGCTCCCACACCAGGGAGTCGAAGGGGGACAGCAGCGTCGTACGGTGCCGCCCGCGCGGTGGCGTCGCCAGGGCCTCCGGGTCCGCCCAGGCCGGCCGCGCCCACCCCGCCACCGTCACCGGGACCAGCCCCGATTCCGCGATCACGGCGTCGACCTGCTCCCCCTTGAGCCGGTGGTAGTCGGCGATGTCGGCGCGGGTCCCCACACCCAGCGAGCGGCCCGCCAGCCGGACGAGCCGGCGCAGGCACTCGGCGTCGTCCAGGTCGTCGTGGAGCAGCGTGGCGGGCACGGCGCGCTCGGCGAGGTCGTAGACCCGCTTCCAGCCGCGGCGCTCGACGCAGACCACCTCGCCGTACATGAGGGCGCGCTCGACGGCGACCTTCGTGCCCGACCAGTCCCACCACTCGCTGGTCCGCTTCGCGCCGCCCAGCTCCGTCGCGGTGAGCGGACCCTCGGCGCGCAACTGCTCGACGACCTGGTCGTAGGCGCCGTCGGGCAGGGCGTGGTTCCAGTGCGGGCGGTCGCGGTAGGCGCGGCGGCGGAAGGCGAAGTGGGGCCACTCCTCGATGGGCAGGACGCAGGCCGCGTGGGACCAGTACTCGAAGGCGTGGGTGTCCTTCCAGTAGGCGTCCTCGACGCGCGTGCGGCCGACCGCGCCGAGGCGGGCGTACGGGATGAGTTCGTGGGAGCGGGCGAGGACCGAGATGGTGTCGAGCTGCACCGCGCCGAGGTGGCGCAGGACCCCGCGCACGCCGCCGCGGCGGTCGGGGGCGCCGAGGAAGCCCTGTGCGCGCAGCGCGATGCGGCGGGCTTCGTCGGCGGACAGTTCCAGGGCGGGGGCCGGGAGTGTCGTCATGGGTCCGCACGATAAGGGGTGGGTACGACAGCGGGCCGGGCCCGTCCGCCGTACCCGCCGCTCACTTCGGGGCCGGCAGGTAGGGGGCCTTGGAGGGGAGGGACAGGTCGGAGGGGAGCAGGGAGCCGATCCAGCAGTCGCGGCGCACCCCCCGGTGGTCGAGGGCGCTGCGCAGCGTGCCCTCCATGGTGAACCCGGCGCGCAGCGCCACCGCCCGGGACGCGGTGTTGCCGGCCTCGGCCCGCCACTCCAGCCGGTCGACGCCGACGCGGGTGAAGGCCCAGCGGGCGATGGCGACGGTGGCCTCGGTGAGGTGGCCCCGGCCGCGGTGTTCCTCGACCGACCAGTAGCCGATCTCGCCCAGGCCCGGGGCGTGGATCGTGACCCCGGCCATGCCGGCCAGCTCCCCGCCGGTCAGGAAGACCCCGAAGGTGAACATCGTCTCGTTCGCCCAGCCCTCGGGCACCATCCGCTCCGTGAAGCCGCAGGCGTGCTCCGGCAGGTAGGGCGAGGGGACCGTGGTCCAGCGCTGGATGTCGGGGTCCTGGCAGGCGGCGTACACGGCGTCGGTGTCCTGGGGGCCGACGGCGCGCAGCACCAGGCGTCCGGTGGTGAGGGTCTCGGGGTCCATCGTGCGATTCTGCTCGCCGGCGCACGCCCGGCGCCAACGCTTTGCGGTGCGTGACCGTCCGTTCACGCGCCGCGGGATTTCCCGGTGCGGAGCGGCACCATCGGCGGGCCCCGGACGTTGTACCCGTCGGGAGCGGCCCGCGGCGGGGCCGGCCGGAGGCACGATCCCCGCTTCGGCGGGCTCCCGGGGCGGCGGGGTCCTCGCATACCATGGCCGTTGCTCCATCAGTACAAGGGAAACCGACCGTCCCAGGCCCGACCGGCAAGGAGACCAACCCCCGTGTCCGTCCTCTCCAAGATCATGCGTGCAGGCGAAGGCAAGATCCTGCGCAAGCTGCACCGCATCGCGGGCCAGGTCAACTCCATCGAAGAGGACTTCGTCGGCCTCTCCGACGCCGAGCTGCGCGCGCTCACCGACGAGTACAAGCAGCGCTACGCCGACGGGGAGACCCTGGACGACCTGCTGCCGGAGGCGTTCGCCACCGTGCGCGAGGCGGCCAAGCGCGTCCTCGGCCAGCGCCACTACGACGTGCAGATGATGGGCGGCGCCGCCCTGCACATGGGGTACGTGGCCGAGATGAAGACCGGTGAGGGCAAGACCCTCGTCGGCACGCTGCCCGCCTACCTGAACGCGCTCTCCGGCGAGGGCGTCCACATCGTCACGGTCAACGACTACCTGGCCGAGCGCGACTCCGAGATGATGGGCCGCGTCCACCGGTTCCTCGGGCTGGAGGTCGGCTGCATCCTCGCCAACATGACGCCGGCCCAGCGCCGTGAGATGTACAACTGCGACATCACCTACGGCACGAACAACGAGTTCGGCTTCGACTACCTCCGCGACAACATGGCGTGGTCCCAGGACGAGCTGGTCCAGCGCGGCCACAACTTCGCCATCGTCGACGAGGTCGACTCCATCCTCGTCGACGAGGCCCGTACGCCGCTGATCATCTCCGGCCCCGCCGACCAGGCCACCAAGTGGTACGGCGACTTCGCCAAGCTGGTCCGCCGCCTGAAGAAGGGCGAGGCGGGCAACCCGCTCAAGGGCATGGAGGAGACCGGCGACTACGACGTCGACGAGAAGAAGCGCACGGTCGCCATCCACGAGTCGGGCGTCGCCAAGGTCGAGGACTGGCTGGGCATCGACAACCTCTACGAGTCGGTCAACACCCCTCTCGTCGGGTACCTGAACAACGCCATCAAGGCCAAGGAACTCTTCAAGAAGGACAAGGACTACGTCGTCATCGACGGCGAGGTCATGATCGTCGACGAGCACACCGGCCGTATCCTCGCCGGCCGCCGCTACAACGAGGGCATGCACCAGGCGATCGAGGCGAAGGAAGGGGTGGACATCAAGGACGAGAACCAGACGCTCGCCACGATCACCCTCCAGAACTTCTTCCGCCTCTACAACAAGCTCTCCGGCATGACCGGTACGGCGATGACCGAGGCCGCCGAGTTCCACCAGATCTACAAGCTCGGCGTGGTCCCCATCCCGACCAACAGGCCGCTGGTCCGCAAGGACCAGTCCGACCTGATCTACCGCACCGAGGTCGCCAAGTTCGAGGCGGTCGTCGACGACATCGCCGAGAAGCACGAGAAGGGGCAGCCGATCCTGGTCGGCACCACCTCGGTCGAGAAGTCCGAGTACCTCTCGCAGCAGCTCAGCAAGCGCGGTGTCCAGCACGAGGTGCTCAACGCCAAGCACCACGAGCGGGAGGCGTCCATCGTCGCCCAGGCCGGCCGCAAGGGCTCCGTGACGGTGGCGACGAACATGGCCGGCCGCGGTACGGACATCAAGCTCGGCGGCAACCCCGAGGACCTCGCCGAGGCCGAGCTGCGCCAGCGCGGCCTCGACCCCGAGCAGCACATCGAGGAGTGGGCGGCGGCCCTGCCCCAGGCCCTGGAGCGGGCCGAGGCGGCGGTCAAGACGGAGAAGGACGAGGTCGAGAAGTTGGGCGGCCTCTATGTGCTCGGCACCGAGCGCCACGAGTCGCGCCGCATCGACAACCAGCTCCGTGGCCGCAGCGGGCGCCAGGGCGACCCCGGCGAGTCCCGCTTCTACCTCTCGCTCGGCGACGACCTGATGCGCCTGTTCAAGGCCCAGATGGTCGAGCGTGTCATGTCGATGGCCAACGTCCCGGACGACGTGCCGATCGAGAACAAGATGGTCACCCGCGCGATCGCCTCCGCCCAGTCGCAGGTCGAGCAGCAGAACTTCGAGACCCGCAAGAACGTCCTGAAGTACGACGAGGTCCTCAACCGGCAGCGCGAGGTCATCTACGGCGAGCGGCGCCGCGTCCTGGAGGGCGAGGACCTCCAGGAGCAGATCCAGCACTTCATGAACGACACCATCGACGCCTACGTGCAGGCCGAGACGGCCGAGGGCTTCCCGGAGGACTGGGACCTCGACCGCCTGTGGAACGCCTTCAAGCAGCTCTACCCGGTGCGGGTCACCGTGGAGGAGCTGGAGGAGGCCGCGGGCGACCGGGCCGGGCTCACCGCCGAGTTCATCGGCGAGTCCGTCAAGGACGACATCCACGAGCAGTACGAGGCGCGGGAGACGCAGCTCGGCTCCGAGATCATGCGCGAGCTGGAGCGCCGGGTGGTCCTCTCCGTCCTGGACCGCAAGTGGCGCGAGCACCTCTACGAGATGGACTACCTCCAGGAGGGCATCGGCCTGCGCGCCATGGCGCAGAAGGACCCGCTGGTCGAGTACCAGCGCGAGGGCTTCGACATGTTCCAGGCGATGATGGAGGGCATCAAGGAGGAGTCCGTCGGCTACCTGTTCAACCTGGAGGTCCAGGTCGAGCAGCAGGTCGAGGAGGTCCCCGTCGAGGAGGCCGCTCCCTCCCTGGAGAAGGCCCCGCAGGACGCCGTGCCGGCGCAGGCGGGTGCCCGCCCGGAGATCCGCGCCAAGGGGCTCGACGCCCCGCAGCGCCGGGACCTGCACTTCTCGGCGCCGACCGTCGACGGTGAGGGCGGTGTCATCGAGGGCGAGTTCAGCGCCGACGGTGAGCCGGTGCGGTCCGAGTCGGACGGCCTCACCCGCGCGGAGCGCCGCAAGCAGGCCAAGGGCGGACGCCGCCGCAAGAAGTGACCTCGCGGCGCCCGTGGCGCCGTGAGCGTGGAAGGGCCGGTCGTCCCCCGGGGCGGCCGGCCCTTCGGCATGCGGGGGAGGGGAAGGCTCCGGGGACCGGGCGGGCCCGGCGTGCCGGGGCGCCGTGGGGCGGGGGCGCGGCGTGTCCTGGGTGCCGGTCCGCCTGCTCACGGAGTGTCGGCGCGGTTTCTGCCGGGGGTGGGGGGCTTCGGGCGTGTCGGGCGGCGGTGTGTGCGGTGTGGTGCGGTGTGGTGCGTGCGGCCGACGGTGCACGGCCGGTACGGGGGCGGGGCAGGGGCGGGGGCGGCGGCGCGTACCCGCACCGCACCGCGTAGTGCCGCGCGGAACCGCCACCGTACGGCGCCACCCCACCGCGCCCCACGCACCCCCGTCTCAGTCCCCGTCCCCGCGTGGCCGGCGCGGGCCGCCCAGTTCCACCGCCGTGCAGCGCCAGCGCAGGTCCCGGCCCAGCTCCAGCCGGAAGGCCATGGCCCGGAGCTGGTCGCCCGCGCCGATGCGGGCGAAGACCTCCAGGGCGCCCGGACGGGGCTCGTAGTAGCCGATGTCGCGGACCACGGGGTGGGTGCCGCGGGTGCGCAGGGGGCCGCGTTCGGCGAGCAGGGCCAGCTCGTCGTAGGCGCGGCCGGCGGTGTGCCGCAGCATCGAGTGCACGGGGCGCCGGCCGCTGAGCACCCCCAGGAGCAGTTCGGCGAACCGGTCGGTGGGGCGTGGCTGCGGGACGGGGCGGCGCGGTGTCTGGGCGGGGACGACGGTCCGGGCTTCCGGCGCCGGGGCGCCCGCGGTCGTGCGCGGGACGGTCCTGGACCGTCCCGGTCCCGCGCCCGGCCGGGTGTCGGCGGGCCGGGTGCGGGACCGGGCGGAGCGGCCCGGGGAGGCCGGGGGGCGGCCACCGGGCGGAGCGGTCCGCGCGGGGGCGCCGCCGGGACCGCGGGGCGGCACCTCGCCGGACGCGGGGGAGAGCGGGCCGGCTGGTGTGCGCGGGACCGGGTGGGGCCGGGTCCTGGTCATGACCTTGTGCATGGGGCTTCCCCGTTCGGCGGCCCGGCGATACCGGGCGGTAACTTAACCGTCGGGGATCTTGTACTGGCCCGTGGGCGGTGCGGCAAGGCGGAGGCAAGCCGGTGTCGGACCGCCGGAAATTCACCGGTCCGGGTGACCGTGGGGGTGAGGAGCCCGCAACGGGGCGGGAGCACCGGGTGAGGTCCTGGCCGGAGGTGGACGTGCGGGGCGCCCCGGGCGGGGACTCGAAAGGGGACACCCACACGTATCCTGAAGGCTCTCCGGAGGCCCTCCGCCAAGGCCCCCGGCCCTGGTCCCGACCACGAAAGCGGCCCGTCATGCGCGTCTACGTCCCCCTGACCCTCTCCGGTCTCGCCGAGGCGCACCGGACGGGTGAGCTGGCGGCCGGAGCGAGCGGACCGCTCGTCGCGTACGCCGTCACCCCGGCGCTGCGGGAGTGGTATCTCTCCGACGACATCGAGGAACTCGAGTACGCCGCCCTCGGCCGGGCGGGAGCGGCCTCGCTGCGGCTGCTGGCGGCCGATCCGCAGGCCGCGCGACGCCGGGTCGTGGTCGCCGCCGACGTGCCCGAGGGGACCGCCACGGCCGACCCCGACAGGGGCCTCGACCCGCGGGCCCTCGGCGAGGTGCGGGTCACCGGCGCGCTGCCGCTGGCCAAGGCCGCCTCCGTGCACATGGACTCCGCCGACGCCGAGGCGGACGTGACCGCCGCGGCGCGGGCGCTGCCCGCGGCCGACGCCGGGGACGACGACGCCCGTTTCGTGGTGGACGGCGCCGAGGACCACGAACTGCTGTGGTACGCGACACAGGAGATCCCGAACCTGCTGGGCCCCGGCGCCTGACGCCCACCGGCCCGGCGCTCCCGGCGCCTCGCGCGGGGCCACCGGAGGCGTGCGCCCCCCTCGCTGTCAGTGGGGGCCGGTACGTTTTCCGCATGGGGATGTACACGGGTGCGCACATCGTCTGGGACTGGAACGGGACGCTGTTCCACGACAACGAGGCGATCATCGCGGCGACCAACGCGGCCTTCGCCGAGCTGGGGCTGGAGCCGATCACGCTGGAGCGGTACCGGGAGCTGTACTGCGTACCGGTGCCGAGGTTCTACGAGCGGCTGATGGGGCGGCTGCCCACCGGCGACGAGTGGCAGGTCATGGACGCGGCCTTCCACCGGCACTACACCGAGCACCGGCAGCGGTGCGGGCTCACCGAGGGCGCGGCCGAGCTGCTGGCGGGGTGGGGGACCGCCGGACGCAGCCAGTCCATCCTGAGCATGTACGGACACGACGACCTGGTGCCGCTGGTCCGCGGGTTCGGGATCGAGCCGCACTTCCTGCGCGTCGACGGCCGGAGCGGGCCCTCCGGAGGCAGCAAGGCCGAGCACATGGTGCGCCACCTCGCGGCGCTCGGCGGGGTCGAGCCGGGCCGGACGGTGGTGATCGGCGACGCCGCCGACGACGCGGTGGCCGCCCTGCACGCGGGGGCGCGGGCGGTGCTCTACACCGGCGGCTCGCACAGCCGGGCCGGTCTGGAGGGCGTGGGGGTCCCCGTCGTCGACACCCTCGCCGAGGCCGTGGCGGAGGCCGAGCGAATGGCGTCGTGACCACCCCCGGAGGGCCGGGCCGCGGCCTTTTCGTCCGCCAAACCTGTCCCACGGCCCGCACTCCTGTGCAGAACGTCAAACTTCCGGCCCCGGATTTGTACACAAGCGGCTCATGACGGACCACCCGGGAGGAGCGATAGCCTGGTGGACGTGATCAGCGCGATAGCTCGCGGGGGCATCGGTGCCTCCGCCCCGCGCCCGGTGCGCACGGACGACATCCGTGTCCGGGCGGCGGTCGCTGATTCTCGCGGGCGGGACGGGGCCACCCGGCCCCCGTACGACGCCGCGCACTCCCGGGACGACGGCGACGAGAGCGATGTCACACCGGCGAAGGCGAAGACAACGGCCGATATGCCCCCGCTCCTCCCATCTCGCGGCATAGCGTCGGAACAGACCGGGCATCCCGCGTTCCGACACCGCGCCGCAGGGCGGGAGACCGTACTTCCTTCTACGTCACGCAACGGCGCGCGACAGGAGCAAGAGGACAATGCAGACCAAGCTGGACGAAGCCAGGGCCGAGCTGCTCGAACGGGCCGCGCGGGTAGCTGAGAACAGCCCGGTCGGGGGCAACCTACCGACCGGGGCGACGGACGAAGGCACCCCGGGCTTCCCGGACCAGGCATCCGTGTTCGCGTTTCTCCAGCGCTACTACCGGCACACCGCACCGGAGGACCTGGGCGACCGCGACCCGGTCGACCTCTTCGGGGCGGCCGTCTCCCACTTCCGGCTCGCCCACCACCGTCCGCAGGGCACGGCCAACGTGCGCGTGCACACCCCGACGGTGGAGGAGAACGGCTGGACGTGCAGGCACTCCGTCGTGGAGGTGGTCACGGACGACATGCCCTTCCTCGTCGACTCCGTGACCAACGAGCTGACCCGGCAGGGGCGTGGCATCCACGTCGTCGTCCACCCGCAGATCGTGGTCCGCCGCGACGTGGCCGGCTCCCTCGTCGAGGTGCTCGCCGACCCGCCCGCCGACCTCCCGCACGACGCGCACGTCGAGTCGTGGATCCACGTGGAGATCGACCGGGAGAGCGACCGCGGCGACCTCAAGCAGATCACCGCCGATCTGCTGCGCGTCCTCAACGACGTCCGCGAGGCCGTCGAGGACTGGGGCAAGATGCGGGACGCCGCCGTGCGCATCGCCGACGGCCTGACCGACGAGTCCCTCCCCGACGACCTGGGCCCGCAGGAGGTGGAGGAGGCGCGCGAGCTGCTGCACTGGCTCGCCGACGACCGCTTCACCTTCCTCGGCTACCGCGAGTACGAGCTGCGCGAGGACGACTCGCTCGCCGCCCTCGCCGGCACCGGCCTCGGCATCCTGCGCTCCGACCCGCACCACGACGTCGACGAGGAGCACCCGGTCAGCCCGTCCTTCGAGCGGCTGCCCGCCGACGCCCGCGCCAAGGCGCGCGAGCACCGGCTGCTCGTCCTGACCAAGGCCAACAGCCGCGCCACCGTCCACCGGCCGTCGTACCTGGACTACATCGGCGTCAAGAAGTTCGGCGCCGACGGCGAGGTCGTCGGCGAGCGCCGCTTCCTCGGCCTGTTCTCCTCCGCCGCCTACACCGAGTCGGTGCGCCGCGTGCCGGTCATCCGGCGCAAGGTCGAGGAGGTGCTGGAGCAGGCAGGGTTCTCGCCCAACAGCCACGACGGCCGCGACCTCCTCCAGATCCTGGAGACCTACCCGCGCGACGAGCTGTTCCAGACCCCGGTCGGCGAGCTCCAGCCCATCGCCACCTCCGTGCTCTACCTCCAGGAGCGCCGCCGCCTGCGGCTCTACCTGCGCCAGGACGACTACGGGCGCTACTACTCCGCCCTCGTCTACCTCCCCCGGGACCGGTACACCACCGGCGTCCGGCTGCGGATCATCGACATCCTCAAGGAGGAGCTGGGCGGCACCAGCGTCGACTTCACGGCCTGGAACACCGAGTCCATCCTCTCCCGCCTGCACTTCGTGGTCCGCGTCCCGCAGGGCACCGTGCTGCCGCAGCTCTCCGACGCCGACAAGGAGCGCATCGAGGCCCGCCTCGTCGCCGCCGCCCGCTCCTGGTCCGACGGCTTCGCCGAGGCGCTCACCGCCGAGGTGGGCGAGGAGCGCGCCGCCGAGCTGCTGCGCCACTACGGCGGAGCCTTCCCTGAGGGGTACAAGGCCGACCACGGCCCGCGCTCCGCGGTCGCCGACCTCGGTCACCTGGAGCGGCTCGACGACGAGCACGCCTTCGCGCTCAGCCTCTACGAGCCGGTGGGCGCCGCCCCCGAGGAGCGCCGCCTCAAGATCTACCAGAAGGGCGGCACCGTCTCCCTCTCCGCCGTCCTGCCGGTGCTCAGCCGGCTCGGCGTCGAGGTCACCGACGAGCGGCCCTACGAGCTGCGCTGCGCCGACCGCACCACGGCCTGGATCTACGACTTCGGGCTGCGCATGCCCGCGTCGGTCGCCGGCGACCTCGGCGACGACGCCCGCGAGCGGTTCCAGGAGGCGTTCGCCGCCACCTGGACCGGCAAGGCGGAGAACGACGGCTTCAACGCCCTCGTGCTCAGCGCCGGGCTCACCTGGCGCCAGGCCATGGTGCTGCGCGCGTACGCCAAGTACCTGCGCCAGGCGGCCTCCACGTTCAGCCAGGACTACATGGAGGACACCCTCCGCAACAACGTCCACACCACCCGTCTGCTGGTCTCGCTCTTCGAGGCGCGGATGTCGCCGGAGCGCCAGCGTGCCGGGCTGGAGATCGTCGAGGCCCTCCTCGAAGAGGTCGACGCCGCCCTGGACCAGGTGGCGAGCCTGGACGAGGACCGCATCCTGCGCTCCTTCCTGACCGTCATCAAGGCCACGCTGCGCACCAACTTCTTCCAGGAGTCGCGCGAGGGCGGACCGCACGACTACGTCTCCATGAAGTTCGACCCGACCGCGATCCCGGACCTGCCGGCGCCGCGCCCGGCGTTCGAGATCTGGGTCTACTCGCCGCGCGTCGAGGGCGTCCACCTGCGGTACGGCAAGGTGGCCCGCGGCGGTCTGCGCTGGTCGGACCGGCGCGAGGACTTCCGCACGGAGATCCTCGGCCTGGTCAAGGCGCAGATGGTGAAGAACACCGTCATCGTGCCGGTCGGCGCCAAGGGCGGCTTCGTCGCCAAGCAGCTCCCCGACCCGAACGTGGACCGCGACGCCTGGATGGCCGAGGGCGTCGCCAGCTACCGCACCTTCATCTCGGCGCTGCTCGACATCACCGACAACATGGTGGCCGGCGAGGTCGTCCCGCCGGTGGACGTCGTCCGCCACGACGAGGACGACACGTACCTCGTCGTCGCCGCCGACAAGGGCACGGCGAAGTTCTCGGACATCGCCAACGAGGTCGCCGAGTCGTACAACTTCTGGCTCGGTGACGCCTTCGCCTCCGGCGGTTCGGCCGGCTACGACCACAAGGGCATGGGCATCACCGCCCGCGGCGCCTGGGAGTCCGTCAAGCGGCACTTCCGGGAGCTGGGCGTGGACACCCAGTCCGAGGACTTCACCGTCGTCGGCATCGGCGACATGTCCGGTGACGTGTTCGGCAACGGCATGCTGCTCAGCGAGCACATCCGCCTGGTCGCCGCCTTCGACCACCGGCACATCTTCGTCGACCCGACCCCGGACGCGGCCGTCTCGTACGCCGAGCGCCGCCGGCTCTTCGAGCTGCCGCGCTCCTCGTGGGCGGATTACGACGAGAAGCTGCTCTCCCAGGGCGGCGGCGTCTTCCCGCGCTCGGCCAAGTCGATCCCGGTCAACGCGCACATCCGCGAGGCGCTGGGCATCGAGGACGGCGTCGTCAAGATGACCCCGGCCGAGCTGATGCGGGCGGTGCTCACCGCACCGGTCGACCTGCTGTGGAACGGCGGCATCGGGACGTACATCAAGGCGTCCACCGAGTCCAACGCCGACGTCGGCGACAAGGGCAACGACCCGATCCGCGTCGACGGCAAGGACCTGCGCGTCCAGGTCGTCGGCGAGGGCGGCAACCTGGGCCTGACCCAGCTCGGCCGGATCGAGATCGCCACCAACGGCGGCCGGGTCAACACCGACGCGATCGACAACAGCGCGGGCGTGGACACCTCCGACCACGAGGTGAACATCAAGATCCTGCTCAACGGTCTCGTCAAGGACGGCGACATGACCGTCAAGCAGCGCAACAAGCTGCTCGCCGAGATGACCGACGAGGTCGGCGCGCTCGTCCTGCGCAACAACTACGCGCAGAACACGGCCATCGCCAACGCGCTCGCGCAGTCCAAGGAGATGGTCAACGCCCAGCAGCGCTTCCTGCGCCACCTGGTGCGGGAGGGCCACCTCAACCGGGCGCTGGAGTTCCTGCCCACCGACCGCCAGATCCGCGAGCGGATCGGCGCCGGGCAGGGCCTGACCGGCCCGGAGACGGCCGTGCTGCTGGCCTACACGAAGATCACGGTCGCCGAGGAGCTGCTGCACACCTCGCTGCCGGACGACCCGCACCTGCGCAAGCTGCTGCACGCCTACTTCCCGACCGCGCTGCGCGAGCAGTTCGGCGACCGGATCGACGGCCACCCGCTGCGCCGGGAGATCACCACCACGGTGCTGGTCAACGACACGGTCAACACGGGCGGTACGACCTACCTCCACCGGATGCGCGAGGAGACCGGCGCGTCGCTGGAGGAGATCGTGCGGGCGCAGACCGTGGCGCGGGCGATCTTCCACTCGGCCGAGGTCTGGGACGCGGTGGAGGCCCTGGACACCAAGGTCCAGGCCGACGTCCAGACCCGCATCCGGCTGCACTCGCGGCGCCTGGTGGAGCGCGGCACGCGCTGGCTGCTCAACAACCGGCCGCAGCCGGTGGAGCTGGCCGAGACCGTGGAGTTCTTCGCCGAGCGCGTGGAGCAGGTCTGGTCGCAGCTTCCCAAGCTGCTGCGCGGCGCGGACGCCGAGTGGTACCAGCGGATCTACGACGAGCTGACCGCCGCGGGCGTCCCGGACGAGCCGGCCACCCGGGTCGCCGGGTTCTCCTCGGCCTTCCCGACGCTCGACATCGTCTCGGTCGCCGACAGCATGGGCCGCGACCCGCTGGAGGTCGCCGAGGTCTACTACGACCTCGCCGACCGGCTGAGCATCACGCAGCTCATGGACCGCATCAGCGATCTGCCCCGCGCCGACCGCTGGCAGTCCATGGCCCGCGCGGCGATCCGCGAGGACCTGTTCGCGGCGCACGCGGCGCTCACGGCCGACGTCCTCGCGGTCGGCGGGGAGGCGTCGACGCCGGAGCAGCGGTTCGAGGTCTGGCAGGCGAAGAACGCGCCGCTGCTGGCGCGGGCCCGCACCACGCTGGAGGAGATCCACGGCTCGGACGCCTTCGACCTGTCCAACCTGTCGGTGGCGATGCGGACCATGCGGACGCTGCTGCGCGCGCACTCCTGACACCGGACACGGCACGGCCGTGAACGCGCCCCGGGCCCACGGCCCGGGGCGCGTTCACGTCTCGGAGCACGGGGGCACGGGCGGAGCATGCGCCGGGTACGCGCCGGGCACGGGCGGGGCACGGGTACGGGCAAGTGCATCGGAGCGCCTTGCCCGGCCCGCCCCGGCGCCCGGCCGGACCCACGCGGACATCGGACATCACGGATAAAGTGGCCGCGTGATCGGCTACCTCCGGGAGACGCGCGCCACGCCGCGCCGCACCGGGTCCGTGTCCGCGGCCGTCGCCGGGACCCTCGCCGCGCTCGTTCTCCTCCTGCTCCTCCCGGTGATCGTCCGACTGCCCTGGATCGGCGACCTCGGCATGCACGCGGCCACCGTGGAACGCCTGCGCGGCGACCTCCGCCACCCCGGCAACCCGCTGGTCGACGCCGACACGCCGAGCCCGTACTACTCGCCGTGGACGCTGCTGCTCGGGTGTGTCGCCCGGGTGACGGGTCTGTCGGTCTTCATCGTCCTGCGGATGGGCGCCCTCGTGGCGCTCACGCTGCTGGTCACCGGCGTGTGGCGGTACGTCCGCACGCTGAGCCGGCACCCGGCGGCGCCCCCGCTCGCCCTGCTCTGCCTGGTGCTGCTGTGGGGCACGACCCTGTTCACCTGGAGCGGCTTCCTCGCCCTGGACTCCTTCGCACTGACCGTCGCCTACCCGAGCGTGCTGGCGCTCGGCCTCGCCCTCCACCTCTGGGCGTGGCTGCCCCGCGCGGTGGCGTCCGGCGGCTGGGGCACGTGGATCGCGCTCGGGGTGCTGTGGGCGGTGATCCTGCTGGTCCACCAGTTCTCCGGCGTCGTCGCCTCGCTCGGCGCCCTGGCCACCGTGCTCGCCGCGCGGCCGGAGCGGCGCCGCCTGCTTCGGCCGGCCGTGGGCCTCGCGGCGGGGATGCTGGTGCTGTGGTGGTGGCCGTACTACGACTTCTTCGCGCTGGTCGGCGCCGAGGACGGGCTGGAGCCGGTGCACCGGGCGCTCTACCGGGACCTGCTCGGGCGGTACTGGCTGGTGCTGCTGGGCGTCGCCGCCCTCGGCGCCCGTTTCCGGCGGGTGCGGCGCGATCCGCTGGTGCTCTTCTTCGTGCTCGGCGTCGCCGTGTTCGCGGCGGGCGGGCTGACCGGGCACTGGTCGTGGGGGCGGGTGCTGCCGGCCGCGCTGATCCCGGCGCAGCTCGCGGCGGCCCTGGAGGCGCTGGAGCCGGCCCGGCCCAGGGTGCGCGCGGCCTGGGCGACGGCGCTGGCCGGCTCCCTGGCGGTGGGCGCGTGGGCGCAGGCGGGGACGGTCGGCCACGCCACCGGCCGGGCGGCGCTGCCCCGGGTGGTCGGCGCCGAGTACCGGCGGCCCTGGACCGGGTACCACTGGATCACGCCCTGGGTGCGGCGCGGGGACGTCGTCATGGCCCGCGTCGCGCCGTCGCGGCAGATCCCGGCGTACGGGGCGTACACCGTGGCACCCGGCTACCCCGACGTCTTCCTGGCGGACGCGGCGGACCGGGAGGCCGCCGTGGACCGGTACTTCGCGCCGGAGACCGCGGCGGACGTGCGGCGGGAGACCGAGCGGCGGTACGGGGTGCGCTGGGTGGTGGACCGGGACGGGGCGCTCGGCATGGACGCCGAGTTGCGCGAGGTCGCCCGGGGCCCGCACGGACAGGTGCTCTACGCGGCGCCCGGCCCGGCCCGGCAGCGGCCCGGCGGGTAGGCCGGGCCCGGCCCGGAACCCGGGTCCCGCCTAGCGCAGGGCACTCGCCGCCAGGCGGGCCGCCTTGCGTACCCGCGGGGTGGCCAGGCGGCGGGCGACCGGGCGGAGCACCGCCGTCGCCCCCACCGGCCGCCAGCGAAGCTGGAGCCGGCCCGGGTCGTGGCCCTCGGGCTCCACGGTGACCTCGTGCGGGGCCGCGCCGCCCCGGTAGGGCACGCGGGCGGTACGGGCCGGGAAGTCCGGCGGCGCCAGCAGCACCCCCGTGTGCGTCTGGCCCTGGTGGCGCAGGCGCAGCACCGGGTGGCGCACCCCCTCGAAGCCCTGGAGGGGCAGCGGCACGAAGGCCGGGTCGAGCCGCACCCGCCCCTCGAACAGGCCCGGCCGCACCGGTGCGAGCCGGAACGGCAGCGCGAGGCGCCGGCGGCCGGGGGAGAGGTGCAGCACCGCCCGCTGCGGGCCGACCGGCAGCCGCCGGGCCGGGTCGTACGTGCGGACCGCCAGGTCGACCGAGGCGTCCGGGCCCTCCTCGACCGACGTGACCTCGTGGCGGAGCAGGGCGGCGAAGAAGGGGCAGGCGTCCGGTTCCAGCTCGGTCAGGTCCAGCTCGCGGCGGGCCTCCTCGGAGCCGGGCACCCCCTCGCCCCAGTAGGTCCGCCCGCTTCCCGGGTCCGGGGTCATCCGGCGCGGTCCCACGGCGTGGCCGAGCCCGCGTGCCGCCGTCCGCACCTCCTCCAGGCGCCGGTCGCGCAGCAGTTGGAGCACCACCCGTTCCGGACGGGGCAGCTTGGCGTACGCCCCCGGCGCGAGCGTGTCGAGGTAGGGGACGACGAGGTCCGCGAAGGACGCCAGCCACTCGTCGTCCCGGTAGGGCAGGTCTCCGGCGTACATGCGGAAGTCGTGCTTGAGGAACTTGTGGTCCTTGTCCTCCCGCAGCGCGGCGTGCCCGCTCTCGGCGAGGAAGGCGTCGATGAGCCGCTGCACGTGGACGCGGTCGCGGACGTTGTCCAGCTTGTGCCGCTGGTTGGAGATGGAGGCGGCGGCCCCGGTGGCGTACGGCTCGATGTACCAGCGGTAGACCGGCTCCGGGACGATGGTGAAGGTCTCGGCGAGGCAGTACGCCTGCGCGGAGAAGAGCTGGTCCTCGTAGTGGATGCCCTCGGGGAAGCGCAGGCCGTGCCGGTCCAGGAAGGCGCGGGAGTACATCTTGCTGGTCGCCAGGTGCTCGAAGAAGAGCCGCGGGTCGGCCTCGATCCCCTCCAGCGTGCGGCGTTCGGCGACGAGGTGGGGCATCCAGGTGGTGCGGTGCCCGCTGTCGACACGGACCCGGCGCACCGCGCCCATGGCGAAGTCCAGCGCGCGTTCCCGGTGGGCGGCGAGCAGCACCTCCACCGCCCGCTCGGGCAGTTCGTCGTCGCTGTCGAGGAACATCAGGTACGGCGCCCGCGCGATCTCCATGGCCCGGTTGCGCGGGGCGCTGCACCCGCCGCTGTTCTCCTCCAGCCGCAGGTACACGATCCGCGGGTCGCGCGCCGCCAGCTCCCGCGCCACCCGCGGGGTCTCGTCCACCGAGTGGTCGTCGCTGATGACGATCTCGATGTTCGCGTGGGTCTGCCGGCGGACCGACTCCACCGCGCGCGGGAGCCGCCCGGCGTCGTTGTAGACGATGACCGTGACGGTGACGTCGGGAGTCACGCGACCTCCTCGGGACGCGGGGCGGGGGTGCGGTCCGCGAGCGGGACCACGGGCGGCAGGGACGCCTCGTCCTCGCCGAGGAAGACCCTGCGCACGACGCGCTCGGCGGCGTGGCCGTCGTCGAACTCGCAGAACCGGCGGCGGAAGGCGGCCCGCCGCTTCTCCGCGCGCTCGTCGCGCCAGGCGTCGCCGGCGAGCAGCTCGGTCAGCTCCTCCTGGGTGCGGGCCACCGGTCCGGGCGCCTCCGCCATCAGGTCGAAGTAGACGCCGCGGGTGGTGCGGTACGTCTCCCAGTCGTCGGCGTGGATCACGATCGGCCGGTCGAGGTTGGCGTAGTCGAACATGATCGAGGAGTAGTCCGTGACCAGCGCGTCGGCGGCCAGGCACAGCTCCTCCACCGGGTCGTAGGAGGAGACGTCGATGACCCGGCCGGTGCGGCGCGGCCCGGTCGGCGGGAAGGCGGCGCCGTCGTGGAAGTAGTGGGCGCGCACCAGCAGGACGGTGCCCTCGCCGAGCCGGTCGGCGAGGGCGGCGAGGTCCAGGCGGGGCGTCCAGCCGGCCTCGTAGTCGCGGTGGGTGGGCGCGTAGAGGACCGCGCGGTGGCCGGGGGCGATGCCGAGCCGTTCGCGGGCGGCCCGGACCTCGTCGGCGCCGGCGGTGTGGAAGACGTCGTTGCGCGGGTAGCCGTGGTCGAGGGTGGTCCAGCGGGAGGGGTAGGCGCGCTGCCACATGCGGGTGGAGTGGCTGTTGGCGGAGACGCTGTAGTCCCACTTGTCGACGCGTTCCATCAGGGCGGCGAAGTCCAGTCCGCGGGCGGCGGCCGGGTAGGGCATCTGGTCCAGGCCCATCCGCTTGAGCGGGGTGCCGTGGTGGGTCTGGAGGTGGATCGCGTCCGGCCGTTTGACCACCGCGTCCGGGAAGTTGACGTTGTTGACGAGGTACCGGGCGCGGGCCAGCACCTGCCAGTAGCGCGGGGTGCCGGGGACGACGTGGTCGGTGCCGGGCGGCAGCAGGGCGGCGTTGTCGGCGGAGACCGTCCACACCGGGTGGATGTGCGGGGCGAGTTCGGCGAGCTTGGCGGCGACGGCGGCCGGGTTGCAGGCGACGCCGCGGGCCCAGTACGCGGAGAAGACGGCCAGGCGGGGGTCGACGGGGCGGGCGAGGGCCCGGCGGTAGCCCTGGTCGCGGAGGCGGGCGACGGCGTGCCGCCTGCCGGTGCGCAGCGCCGAACGCACCTCGCGGCGGGCGCGGTTGGCCGACTGGAGCGCCCGGTACCTGGTGTACGCGCCCTCCTCCAGCAGGGAGCGGCGCACGCCCTCGAAGCCGGCCGGGTGCGTGTGGCCCTCGGGGCGGTGGCGCAGGGCGGCGGCGGAGGCCCGGCGGAAGAACTCCCGCGCGGCGCGTTCGGGCATCGTGGAACGGGCGAAGGTGCGCAGGCAGTCGCGGAGCATCAGGTCGTAGACGGCGCCGTGGACGGCGGGCCGGCCGGCGGCGAGGCCGAGCAGCCGCTCGTACCGGTCGATCACGGCGCCGTGCCGTCCGGGCGGGACGCCCGGGAGGCTCTCGGGGCGCAGACCGCGGTCCTCCAGTGCCGGGTGGGGCAGGCAGGCGACCCGGTCGGCGAGGAGTAACGCGGCCTGGGCGGCGAACTCCTCGTCGTCGGTGGTCAGCACCTCCTCGTGGGCCCGCCAGAAGGCGGCGCGCACGGCACGGTTGCCGAGCAGCGGGCTCAGCGCCAGCAGCGGCACGCAGGTGTCCAGGGTGAGGGCGGCGCGGCCGGCGCGGGCGAGGCGGGGGCCGTCCGGGGAGGGCAGCCCGGTCGCCCGCCAGGTGCTGTGGACGTGGTCGAACAGGAGGACGTCCACCGGGTCCGGGAGGCCCGCGGCGCGCTCGGCGACCGCGTGGGGTCCGCCGGGAGGCAGGCCGTCCTTGGCGTGGACGAAGTGCAGCCACCGTCCCGTCGCCCGTGCCGCCCCGGCCGCGCGGGCCGCCGCGTCGCCGGTGCCCTCCGGCAGCGGCAGCACCGTGAAGGCGGGGGCGTGTTCCTCGGCGGCCTCCCGGGCCCAGTCGCCGACCGCCGCGACGATCACCTCGGTGCCGGGCAGGGGGTGGGCGTCCAGGGAGCCGAGGAGTGCGGGCAGGTGGTCCTGGACGTTGTCGCCGTGTACGACGACGCTCAGTACGGGTGGCTCGGGACTCACGCGGGCTCCTTCGGTCCAACGCTCCGGCACTCCTGTTCGACCATGGTGTCACCGATCGGTGGGAAAGGCTGCCTATGAGGGGACTGTTCGGATGCAAAAGGGTTTGAGTCGATGTGGAGTCATTTCCTCCGCTCGGACCGGGCCGGTCCGCGGGGCTCCGGCGGCCCCGCGGCGGCCCACGGGGGGTCAGGGCGAGGCGGTGGGGGCGGCCTTGGGTCTCGGTGCCGGCTTCGGTCGCGGAGCGGTGCGGTCCGGCCCGCCGGTGAAGCGTTCGTACTCCTTGAGGACGTCCTCCGTCGGCCCGTCCATGCGCAGTTCACCGTGCTCCAGCCAGAGCACCCGCTCGCAGGTGTCCCGGATCGACTTGTTGCTGTGGCTGACCAGGAACACCGTGCCCGCCCGCTCGCGCAGCTCCCGGATGCGTCGCTCGGACCGCTTCTGGAAGGAGCGGTCGCCGGTCGCCAGCGCCTCGTCGACGAGGAGCACGTCGTGGTCCTTGGCGGCGGCGATCGAGAAGCGCAGCCGGGCCGCCATGCCGGAGGAGTACGTGCGCATCGGCAGCGTGATGAAATCGCCCTTCTCGTTGATCCCGGAGAAGTCGACGATCTCCTGGTAGCCCTCCTTGACCTGCGCCCGGGACATGCCCATCGCCAGCCCGCCGAGGTGGACGTTGCGCTCGCCGGTGAGGTCGTTCATCAGCGCCGCGTTGACGCCGAGCAGCGAGGGCCGGCCGTCGGTGTAGATGCGGCCCCGCTCCACCGGGAGCAGGCCGGCGACCGCCTTGAGCAGCGTCGACTTGCCGGAGCCGTTGGTGCCGATGAGGCCGATCGCCTCGCCCCGGTGGGCGACGAAGGACACGTCGCGCACCGCGTGCACCCGGCGGACGCCGGACGCCTTCCCGGTCTTCGGGCGGCGCAGCATGCGGTGCAGGGCGGCGGTCGCCGAACCGCGTCCGGCGCCGGTGCCGCCCACGCGGTAGACGACGTCGATGCCGTCGACGACGACGGTGGGGACGGTGGGGACGGTGGGGACGCGTTCGCCGGTCCGCCCGGTGAGGTCAGCCACGGCCGTAGGTCTCCTCTGCCTTCCAGAAGTAGAGGAAGCCGCCGATCCCGGCGAGCAGCGCCCAGCCGGTGGCGACGGCCCACACGTGCGGCGGCAGGTGGCTCCCGCCGAAGCTGTCGATCAGGGCGAAGCGCATCAGGTCGATGTAGACGGCGGCGGGGTTGGCCTGGAGCAGCGTGCCGAGCCAGGACGGCAGGTCGCTCTGGGCGCTCACCATGCGGTCGATGCTGAACATCACGCCCGAGGCGTACATCCAGGTGCGCAGCAGGAACGGCATGAGCTGGGCGATGTCGGGGATCTTCGCGCCCACCCGGGCCATGATCAGCGACACGCCCGCGTTGAAGACGAACTGGAGCACCAGTACCGGCGCGGCCAGCAGCCAGGAGGGCGCGGGCGGCACGCCGAAGGCGAGCAGGATCACCACCAGGGCGGCCATCGAGAAGAGCAACTGCTGCAACTGCTGGAGGCAGAAGGAGACGGGCAGCGCGGCGCGGGGGAAGTGCAGGGCCCGCACGAGCCCGAGGTTGCCGGAGATCGCCCGGGTGCCCGCCATGATCGAACTCTGCGTGAACGTCCACACGAACACGCCGGTGACCAGGAACGGCACGTAGTCCGGCACGCCCCTCTTGGTCTGCATCAGCACGCCGAAGATCACGTAGTACACGGCCGCGTTGAGCAGCGGGGTCATCACCTGCCAGAGCTGGCCCAGCTTGGCCTGGCTGTACTGGGCGGTGAGCTTGGCGGTGGCGAAGGCGCCGATGAAGTGCCTGCGCGCCCACAGTTGGCGGACGTACGCGGACAGCGTGGGGCGGGCTCCGCTCACCGACAGACCGTGGCGGGCGGCGAGCGCCGCGAGGTCTTCGCCGGGGGCGCCGGCCGCCGGGGCCGGTGTGGGGGGCGGTGCGTCGAGGACCTGGCTCACATCCGCTGCTTTCGCTCGGGGAGTTCGGGGTGGGGACGACGTCGGGGCCGGCCGGCGGCGCGCGGTGTTTCCCCGCGGGTCGCCCGGTGTTCACGTCGGGACGGGACCGTATCGTCGCTACGCGAGCGTAGGGCGTGGGCACGTCGGGACGCAACCGTTCCGTCGACACGCCCCTATGCTTGGCTCGCATGACGACCAACGCCGACCAGCCGCAGCCGCCCCCGCGCCGCCGGGCCCCCGCCGGGGCGGCCGTGCTGCGGGAGGACGTGACGGAGGCCATCCGGGCGGCCGTCTTCGCGGAACTGGCGGCCGTCGGCTACGCGCGGATGTCCATCGAGGGGATCGCGCGCCGCGCCGGCGTCGGCAAGACCGCCGTGTACCGGCGCTGGCGCTCCAAGCTGCACCTGGTGCTCGACGTCGTCTCGGCGCTCGCCGTCGGCGGCCTGCCCGCGCCGGACACGGGCGCGCTGGAGAGCGACCTGCGCCTGCTCTACGAGGTGACGTCGCGCGCCCTGCGCCACCCCGTGGCCTCGCAGGTCATCCCGGACCTCCAGGCGGAGGCGGCCCGCAACCCCGAGATCGCCGAGGCGCTGGGCAGGACGCTGCGGGAGGGGCAGGACGGGGTGGCCAGCGCGATCCTGGAGTCGGCGGAGGACCGCGGCGAGGTCCGCCCCGGCCTCGACATGGACCTGGCCCTGGACCTGATCTCCGGACCGCTCTACTGGCGCTCGGTCGTCGTGCGCGGCCCGAAACCGCCCCCGGGGTACCTGGGGGCACTGGCGCGGGCCACGGCGGAGGGCCTCAAGGCCCTCTGAGCGGCGCGCGGGCGGCTCGGCCGCACCAGTGTGCCCCGCGCGCGTGCCGCGTGTTCCCGGGCGGACCGCCCGTGGCGCGTGAGCGCCGCACGGACGGCGGACGGCGCTCTACGCGTTCGCCGCCTCCGGGTGGAGGGCGACCCAGCCCTCCCACGCGGAGACGATCATGTCCTGGACGCCGTACTTCGCCTTCCAGCCCAGCTCGGCGGCGGCGCGGTCGGAGGAGGCGACGACACGGGCCGGGTCGCCGGGGCGGCGCGGCCCGACCGTGGGCGGCAGGTCCCGGCCGGTGAGCGCGTTGATCCGGTCGATCATCTCCCGGACGGAGACGCCCTCCCCCCGGCCGATGTTGAGGGTCAGGGCACGCCCGGGGGACGCCTCCAGCGCGCGGGCGGCGGCCACATGGGCCTCGGCCAGGTCCACCACGTGGATGTAGTCCCGTACGCAGGTGCCGTCCGGCGTGTCGTAGTCGTCGCCGAAGACGCGCGGGGCGGCGCCCTGCGTCAGCTTCTCGAAGACCATCGGGATCAGGTTGAAGACGCCCGTGTCGGCCATCCGCGGGCCCGCCGCGCCGGCCACGTTGAAGTAGCGCAGGGCCGCCGTGGACAGTCCCGTCGCCCGGCCGGTCGCCCGGACCAGCCACTCGCCGGCCAGCTTGGTCTCGCCGTAGGGCGACATCGGCACGCACGGCGTGTCCTCGGTCACCAGGTCGACGTCGGGCATGCCGTACACGGCCGCGGAGGAGGAGAAGACGAAGGACGGGACGCCGGCCCGCGTCACCGCCGTGAGCAGGACGCGCAGGCCCTCCACGTTCTCCCGGTAGTAGTGCAGCGGCAGCTCCACCGACTCGCCGACCTGCTTCTTCGCCGCGAGGTGGACGACACCGGTGACGGCGTGGTCGGTGAGGGCGCGGGCGACGCGCTCGCCGTCGAGCACGGAGCCCACCACCAGGGGCACGCCGTCGGGGACGCGTTCGGCGACGCCGGTGGACAGGTCGTCGTACACGACCGCGCTCTCGCCCGCCGCGGTCATCGCGCGGACGACATGCGCCCCGATGTAGCCGGCGCCGCCGGTGATCAGCCAGGTCATTGCGGCCGTCCCCTCGTCAGTGGATCTCGCATCGTCGATGGCCCCCGGTGGTCATGGTCGGACATTCCCGCCCCCCGGACACCCGGAAAGGTCAGGAGGGCGCGGGCGCGGACGCCGGGCCGAAGGCGTCCAGGGCCGCCGTGAGCCGGTCCAGGCGGGCGCGCAGGTCCTGGACCTCGGCGAGGTCGAACCCGGTCGCGGCGGCGATCCGCAGCGGCACCTCGGCGGCCCGCTCGCGCAGCGCCGTCCCCGCCTCCGTCGGGCGCACCCGCACCGAGCGCTCGTCGCGCTCGCTGCGCTCCCGCACCACCAGCGCGGCCGCCTCCAGCCGCTTGAGCAGCGGCGAGAGCGTGCCGGAGTCCAGGCGCAGGTGCTCGCCCAGCTTCTTGACCGGCAGCTCGCCGTGCTCCCACAGCACCAGCATCACCAGGTACTGGGGGTAGGTGAGCCCGAGGTCCTTCAGCAGCACCCGGTACACGCCGCCGAAGGCGCGCGAGGCCGCGTTCAGGGAGAAGCAGATCTGCTGGTCGAGGCGGAGCCGGTCCGGCACGGGCGTGGTCATGCCCCCAGAGTAGCTTTCCGTCCGAGATTAGATTGTGCACAACTTAATTGTGTGCTCTACTCGGAGGGCCAGCAGCCGGCTCCACCACCGCAGGGACGGATTCCATGGACGCGCTCTACACCGCCGCCGCCACCGCCACACACGGCCGCGAGGGCCGTGCCGTCAGCTCCGACGGCACGCTCGACCTCCCCCTCGCCGCCCCGGTGGAGATGGGCGGCGACGGAGGCGGCACCAACCCGGAGCAGCTCTTCGCCGCCGGGTACGCGGCCTGCTTCGGCAGCGCCCTCGCCCTGGTCGGCCGCCGGGCCGGGGTCGGCCTCGCCGACGCGGCGGTCACCGCCGAGGTCGGCATCGGCCGCGAGGGCGAGGGGTTCGGGCTCGCCGTCACCCTCCGGGTGGAGCTGCCGGTGGAGGTCGACGAGGCGACCGGCCGTGATCTGGTCGGGCAGGCCCACCAGGTCTGCCCCTACTCCCGCGCCACCCGCGGCAACATCTCGGTCACGCTCGTCGTCGAGTAGCCGGGGCGGGCGCGCTCAGCCGCCGACCCGCGCCAGCACCTCGCCGGTCTCCTCGCTCCAGGCCACCACCACGGCCTCCTCGGGCACCGGCCGCCAGCGCGTCAGCAGCAGCCACCGCACGTGGTAGCGGCGGGCGACGGCCTCACGCCCTGCCCGGGTCGAGGAGGGATCGAGGTACGCCGCCACGTCGGCCACCCGCCGCCGGCGCTCCCGCTCGTCCAGCGACGGGTCGGGCCAGGCGGGCGCCGCCAGGTTCGGCCCGTACCCGGCGATGGCGTGACCCGCGTAGTAGCCGTCGGTGATCACCACCTCGCCGGGGCCGATGTACCGCGCGGCCCAGGCGTACTGCGGCCACCGAGGCGGCTGCGCGAAGCCCGCCGGGACCACCGCCCCGGCCTGGACGGTGAGGAGACCGGCGAGCGCCCCCGCCGTCGCCGTCCAGCCCAGCGCCCGCCGCCGGCGCCCCCACGGCCGGGGCTCCGCCAGCTCCACCGCCAGCGCGAACTGGAGCGGCACCAGCGTGAGCCCGAGGATGCGCCCGTAGGTGTAGTGGCCGCTGAACCAGCCGTACGCCACCACCGCGCACTCCAGCGCGAACATCAGCACCAGCGGGTCCCGCGCCGAGCGGCGCCCGCGCAGCCACAGCGCGGGCAGCCCCAGCAGCGCCAGCCAGAACTGCCCCGGCAGGTCCGCGTAGAGCACCCGGTGGATGCCGTCCACGCTCCCGTCGCCGGTCAGCGCGAACACGTCGAAGTACGGCCAGCACGCCGCCGTCGCCAGTGCCGCGGCGCCGGTCAGCGCCCACCGCCCGGCGATCGCGCCGCGCCACCCCCGCTGCCGGCCCGCCACCAGGGCCACCGCGCCCAGCGCCGAGGCCACCGACGTGATCGGGTGGACCAGCAGGACCAGCCCGTACAGGACGCCGAGCCCCGCGTACCCGGTGAGCCCGCGCAGCCCGTCGGGGCCCACGTAGCGCACCCGGCGGGCGTCGCCCGCCCGCGCCCCGGTCAGCGCCCAGGCCCAGAAGGTGAGCCCGATGGCGAAGGTCGAGGGGTAGCCCAGGTTGCCGGTCATCGAGATCAGCCCGAGGTACCCGCTCCACCAGGCCCGGTCGGTGCCCCACAGCAGCGTCATCGCGCCCAGCGCCAGCACCGGCGCCCACGGCCGGGGCGTCAGCACGCGCGCGAAGCGGCCGAGCCCGGTCAGCAGCACCAGCAGGTTCAGCGGACCGGCGAGCCGCACCACCTCCCAGCCGCCCAGCCCGGTCAGCCGGGCGAACGCGCCCTCGGCGACGGCGTACGGCGAGTAGTACGCGCTGCCCGCGCCCGGCAGGTCCGCCATCGGGTGCCGGGGGTGGAGGAGGGATGCCTTCAGCCGCTCCACCACGGCGGCGTGCTGGCCCGCGTCACAGCAGAGCGGCACCCGCCAGTACGCGAGGGACATCACGAGGAAGAAGAGGAACCCGGCCACCTGGTACGGGGTGGGACGCCAGGAGCGGCCCCCGCGCAGCGCCGAGGCGCCGCGCACGGACTGCCGGGTGAGGACGCCGGCGCTCACAGGATGATCGAGGGTGGGGACATGCGGGACATTTGGCGTATGTTCCCGATGCCGTCAACGACATGACGTCAGATCACCTGATCGGGTGAGAGGGCGTGCCGAAGGAAGGACGACCGCCCCGGGACCTCCGGGGCGCCCGCGTCACCCGGTCGCCGGGGCCCGGTCCGGACGGCCCTGCTCCGGCAGCGGCACCCGCGCGCGGACCACCGGCTCCAGCAGCAGCGGCAGCCCCACCACCGGCAGCAGCCAGGCCAGCACGATCAGCCGCTCGCCCCAGATGTTGATGTCCGGGTGGCCGGCCTGGGTGAGCACCCCGGTGAACGCCGCCGCGACGACGAACACGCCGACGCTCCCGCCCCGCCGCAGCGCGCCCCACGCCCCGGCGCCCAGGGCCGCCACGAACAGCGGCTGCCACGCCTGCCGGCGCAGCCACTCCACCCAGAAATTGCCCTGCAACCGCCAGAAATCCGGCCAGGGGTGCTCGCGGTCCGGCAGGGCGAAGTGGTTGGTCAGCAGGTCCTGGAGGCTGTCCATCTCCGAGGGGTAGTGCAGCAGCCGGGTCAGCGCCATGGTGAACAGCACCCCGGCCGCCCCCACAGCCCCGAGGGCGAGGACGTCCCGGTCCGGCGCCCGGCCCCGCGCGCGCCGCCGCAGGGAGATCAGCACGGCCGCCGCCGCCAGGCACAGCCCCAGGAACAGCGCCTGGGAGTGCTTGACGGCGAACAGCGCGGGCAGCGACACGCCGACCAGCAGCAGTCCGGCCCGCCGCCGCCCGGCCCGCAGCACCAGGGCGCACCCCCACACCGCGGCCAGGGTCAGCGCCATCAGCAGGCCCTCGGTCATCGGGCGCATCGCCGTCGTCCCGCTCGGCAGCACGTAGTACAGCGCCTGCCCGGCCAGCGCCAGGGGCACCGGCACGGCCAGGGTGCGCAGGATCAGGAAGACGAGGACACCGCCCGCCACCGTGATCGCCACGCTCGCCGCCCACACCCCCCACGTCACGCCGAACACGGCGATGAACGGCACCAGGACCACCGGGTACCCGGGCCGCACCTCGAAGATCCGCATGAAGCGCTCCGACATGTACGGCACCGTGTGCCCGGCGGTCTGACCGGCCGCCAGCCGCGGCTCCACCTGGCGCCACTCCCGCTCCCGGCACGTGTCCGCCACCCGCCGGGTGGGGTCGGCCCGGTGGAAGCGGACCACGTCCACGCTCTGGTCGCGCCGGGCCACCGACGCCTTGCCCGCGCAGACGTAGTCGATGGTGGCCGAGGCCGCCCCCCGCTTGCTCTCCCCGCTCAGGCTCAGGGCGTACGAGAGGTAGTTGCGGGTGTCGGGAGTGTCCCGGCCGGTGACGTTCGCCAGTTGGAGCACGGCGAACAGCGCGGCCAGGACCAGCACCCAGGTGCGCGGCCTCACGAAGAGGCGAGCAGGTCGTGGTCGGCGGGCACGGAACGGGCCACGGGCACCGAGACCGAGGGGGCGGGCATCGACTCGCCCAGCAGCAGCGTGCGTACCACGCGCTCGGCGGCCCGGCCGTCGTCGAACTCGCAGAACCGCTCCCGGAACGCCGACCGCAGCCGCTGCGACTCCGCGTCCCGCCAGCTCCCCGAGGCCAGCACCTCGGACAGCTCCTGCTCGGTCCGGGTCACCGGGCCCGGCGACTCGGCGGTGATGTCGAAGTAGGCGCCCCGGCTCGCCGTGTAGGCGCCCCAGTCGTCGGCGTGGATCACGATCGGCCGGTCCAGCAGCGCGTAGTCGAACATCAGGGCCGAGTAGTCGGTCACCAGGACGTCCGAGGCGAGCATCAGGTCCTCGACGTACGGCTCGTCCGTCGCGTCGATCAGCACGCCCCGGCGGTGCAGATCGGCCAGGCCCATGCCGCGGGCCGGGCCCGTGGCGAGCGAGGGGTGCAGCCGGACCACCAGCGTGTGGTCCTCGCCGAGGCCGGCGGCGAGCTTCGCCAGGTCGACCCGGTCGACGTGGCCGCCGCGCCGGTACTCGCGTCGGGTCGGCGCGTACAGGACGACCGTCCGCCCGGCCTCGACACCGAGCCGCTCGCGCACCTCGGCGCCCTCCTGCGCACCCGCGTTGACCAGCCGGTCGTTGCGCGGGCTGCCGGTGCGCGCGGAGGTGAACCCGCACGGGTAGGCGCGCTCCCACACCAGCTCCGAGTGCCGGTTGGCGACCAGGCTGTAGTCCCAGCGGTCGGCGCGGCGCAGCATCTGCGGCACGTCCACCCGGTGCCGGGCGCCCGGCTTGCCCTGGAGGTCGGCGCCCATGTACTTGAGCGGGGTGCCCTGGTGGGTGTGGATGTGCACGCTGCCGGGGCGCTTGACCAGGCTGTTGGGCCAGTTGACGTTGTTGACGAAGAACGTGGCCCGCTCCGTCACCCGGCGGTAGGCCGAACTGCCCAGCAGCACGTGCTCGGTGCCGGGCGGCAGCAGCTCCGCCTCCTGCGCGCTGCGCACCACCCACACACCGCGCAACCGCGGGGCGATCTCCTTGGCCTTGTGGTAGATCGCGGCCGGGTCGCCGAGGACGCCGCGGTGGCGGAACGCCGAGTACACGACGAGGTCCGGGTCGAGCGGACGGCGGTTGTTCACCGCGGCCCGGACCCGGCCGACCCGCCGGATCGCCGCCGTACGGGTCTTCTTGGCCCGCCGCACCATCGTCTTCCTGGTCTGCGCCGAGCGGCGGCCGAGCCGGTAGGAGGCCCAGCTCCCCTCCAGGACCCGCAACTCGGGCGGGACCGTCGCGCCCTCGGGCCGGCGGTCGCGGAACATCTCCGCGGTGCGCTGGAAGAACTCGGCCTTGTCCGACGGCGGCAGCCGGTCCGGCTTGGCCAGGATGTCGAGGCAGTGCTCGCCCATCTTGGCGTGCAGGAACGGCCGCCAGTGCGTCAGGTGCGGGCGCTCGTCGAGGAACGCGAAGACCCGGTCGTACTGGTCGTGCACGTCGAAGTGCTTGCGGCTGGTGGTGGAGAGGATGTTGCCCTGGCGGCGCTGCCGGTAGTACAGGCAGATGCGGTCCAGGGTGGCGATCCGCTCGGCGCTGAACATCACCGGGAAGGTCCACGGCGTGTCCTCGTAGTAGCCGGGCGGGAAGGCGAAGCCCTCGCGCTCGACGAAGTCGCGCCGGTAGACCTTGTTCCAGACCACCATGAGGAGGTCCATGATCTCCGGGTGCTCGGCGGCCGTGAACGTTTCGCCCGCGGTCTCCGCGAGGACCCGGGCGAGCGCGTTGCGCCGGGTCCCGCCCCACCAGTAGGTGCGCGCGTAGTCGAAGACCAGCACGTCCGGGTCGTCCGCCTCGTCGAGCCGGTCGGCCATGGCGGCGAGCGCGCCCGGGGTCAGCGTGTCGTCGCTGTCCAGGAAGAACAGGTAGTCGCCGGTGGCGAGCGGCATGCCCGCGTTGCGGGCCCGGCCCAGGCCGACGTTCTCCTCCAGGTGCAGCACGCGCAGCCGGTCGTCGCGGGCCGCGTACTCGTCCAGGATCGCGCCGCAGCCGTCGGGCGAGCAGTCGTTGACGGCGATGACCTCGATGTCCCGGTAGGACTGGCCGAGGACCGAGTCGAGGCACTCGCGCAGGAAGCCCTGCACCTTGAAGCAGGGGAGGATGATGCTGAAGCGGGGCACTGCGGGGTCAGCTCCTAACGAGGGTGGCGGCGGCGGGGGCCGGGACGCGGTCGGCGAGCGGGATCACGGGCGGGATCGCCTCCGGCGGCTCGCCGAGCAGCACCCGGCGCACGACGCGCTCGGCGGCGTGCCCGTCGTCGAACTCGCAGAACCGTTCCCGGAAGGCCGCCCGCAGGGCCGTCGCCCCGGCGTCCGTGTACGAGCCGTCGGCGAAGACCCGGGCCAGCTCCTCGGGGGTGCGCGCCACCCGGCCGGGCGGCGCCTCCATCAGGTCGAAGTAGACGCCGCGCGTCTCCCGGTAGATCTCCCAGTCGTCGGCGTAGACGACGATCGGCCGGTCGAGGTTGGCGTAGTCGAACATGATCGACGAATAGTCGGTGATCAGCGCGTCGGCGGCCAGGCACACGTCCTCGGAGGAGCGGTGCGAGGTGACGTCGATGATCCGGCCGCTGCTGCGGGCCCCGCCCCGGTCGTAGAAGTAGTGGGCGCGCAGCAGCACCACCACGTCCTCGCCGGCCGCCTCGCAGAACGCCTCCAGGTCCAGCGCGCCCGCGCCGAACCCGGTCTCGTAGTCGCGGTGCGTGGGCGCGTACAGGACGGCCGTCTTGCCCTCCGGCACGCCCAGTTCGCGGCGCACGCGGGCCACGTCCTCGGCGGTCGCCGTGTAGTAGACGTCGTTGCGCGGGTAGCCGTACTCCAGGTGCTCGTAGGAGCCGGGGAAGGCGCGCTCCCACATCTGGGTGGAGTGGCTGTTGGAGGAGAGGTTGTAGTCCCAGCGGTCCACGCGGCCCAGCAGCTTGCCGAAGCTGCCGCTGTTCGCGGCCACCACCGGGTACGTCGACTGGTCCACGCCCATCGTCTTCAGCGGCGTGCCGTGCTGCGTCTGCACGTGGACGCTGCCGGGCCGCTTGACGACGTCCTCGGCGAAGTTGGCGTTGTTGACCAGGTACGTGGCGCGGGCCAGCACCTCCCAGTAGCGGGCGCTGCCGATGACGGCGAAGTCGACGCCCTCGGGCATGGTGTGCGCCTGGTCGGCCTCGACCAGGAACACCGAGCGCAGGTGCGGGGCGAGTTCCTTGGCCTTGGCGTGGATCGCGGCCGGGTTGCAGGCGTAGCCGCGGCCCCAGTAGGCGCAGTACACGGCGAGGTCCGGGTCCAGCGGGCGGCGCAGGTGGCGGCGGTAGGCCATGGTGGTGCGCAGCCCCCGCGGGCGCGGCAGCAGGTCGCGGGCGCCGCCCTCGTCCTCGGCGCCGCCGGCGCGCAGCGCGCGGAAGGCGGTGTACGAGCCGGAGGCCAGCATCCGGTACTGCGAGCCGGTCCGGCCGGCCGGCGGGCGGAAACCGGCGGGGCGGTGGCGCCGGTAGAGGCGGCTCGCCCGGTGGAAGAAGGCCCGGCGTCCGCCGGTCAGCAGCTTCGGGTGGGCGGCCGTGCGCAGGATCTCCGCGAAGAGCTGCTCGAACAGCGGCCGGCGCCGCTCCTCCGGCAGCCCCTTCTCGGCGGCGTGCGCGAGCGCCAGCTCGGCCTGGTCCAGCAGCTCGGCGTGGTGCTCGCCGGGCTGCTCCAGCCGGCTGCCCTGCCGCCGCTCCTGGTGGCGGACCACCACGGAGCGCAGGACGGCCACCCGCTCGGCCTCCGCGGCGACCCGCGCGCCGAAGCCGACGTCCGTGAAGTGCCCGTCGGGGAAGACCAGGCCGCGTTCGTCGAGGAAGGCACGGCGGTGGACCGCGCTCCAGGCGGGCAGCGTCACGCCGGTCAGCCGCGGCGCCCGGTCCGGGGTGAAGGCCCCCTCCGGTGCCTCGGCGAGCAGGGCCGCCGCCGGATTGACCGGATCGCCCTCCCACCAGGGCACCCGCTCGTACTCCGTATAGAGGACGTCGACGCCGCCGGTGTCGGCGAGTCGTGCCTCCACCGCGGCGAGCGCGCCCGGGGCCAGCGTGTCGTCCCCGTCGAGGAAGAGCAGGTACGCCCCCTGGGCCGCGCCCGCCCCGGCGTTGCGCGCCCCGGCCAGCCCGGCCGACGGCGGGGAGTGCACGGGCCTCACCCGTGAGTCCCGCCCGGCGAGGCCGGCGGCGACGTCCGCCGCGGCGCTGTCCGGCCCGTCGCAGACCGGGATCAGCTCGAAGTCCGCGAAGGACTGGGCTAGGACGGAATCCAACGCCTGGGACAGCCGGCCCGCGACCCCATGGGACGGAACGACGATGCTGAAGCGGGGCATACTGCTCTTTCTCTCGTTGTCCTGGTCCACCGTGAGTCCTCCGCGGTCCGGACCGCCTGGCGGCCCGGACGACCGCCCGGCCGCCACGCGGGCGGCCGGGAGGGGACGGGCCGCGAAGAGCTGCGGGGCAAGTGGACTCCCGGTGGACGGAAAGCCGAATCAAAGGCTATCTGTGGTCCTGCGGGAACCCGCAGAGTGTGGCACGCGGGCGGAGGCGGTGCGTCCAGAAAGGGCCACGGCGGACCGGGCCGGCCGGCGCGCGCAGAGCGGTACGACCGGCGGAAGGTCCGTTTCCCCCAGCACGATGTGACGTACGACACGCTCGGCGGCGTGTCCGTCGTCGTACCGGCAGAACCGCTCGCGGAACGCGGCCCGCAGCCGGGCGGACTCCGCGCCGTCCCACCGGCCCGAGGCGAGCAGCCCGGTCAGCTCGTCCTCCGTGCGGACGACCGGGCCCGGCGGGCGCGTGCGTACGGCGACCCAAGCGTCGCGGGCGTCGCGGGCCGGGCCACGGGCCGCGCCGGGCGCCGGGAGGGCCGCCGCCTCCCCGGCGAGGACGACGATCGGCCGGTCCAGCACCGCGTAGTCGAAGACCAGCGGCGAACCGTCCGTGACCAGCACGTCCGCGGCGAGCAGCAGCGACTCCACGCGCGGGTGCCCGGTCACGTCCAGCAGCCGGGGGTGGCGCGGCGGCACGGGGGCCGGCGGGGCGCCGTCCGGGTGCTCGGCGCGCAGCAGTACCGCGTGGCGCGGGCCGAGCCGGGTCAGCAGGCGCCCCAGGTCCGGCCCCGGCGGCCGGGCGGGCCGGTGCGCGCGGTACGCGGGCGCGTAGAGGACCGTGATCACGCCGCCGGGGAGGCCGAGCGTCTGGCGCAGCCGGGCCACGTCCTCCTCCGTCGCCCGCAGCAGCGCGTCGGTGCGCGGCTGTCCGAACTCCGGGACCGGGCGGGTGCGCCCGCGGTCGGGCGCGGGGCGCGGGGAGAGCGGGATCACACCGTCCCGGACGCCACTCCCGCGTGGCGGACGCCCGGCGTCCGTGCCCCGGACCCCGGCCGGACCGGGCCCGGTGACGCCGAGCGGGGCGCCCGCCCCGGTCCGCACCACGATCTGGCCGCGCCGCGTGACCAGCCGGCCGTCGAGGTCGGTGCCGTGTACCAGGTAGCGGGAGCGGGCCAGTGCCGTCCAGTACGCGGCCGTGCCCGGCGTCAGGCGCCGGGGGCCGGGCGGCAGGGTGTGGTGGTGCGCCGGGTCGGCGGCCCACGCCGTGCGGATGTGCGGGGCGACGGTGCGGAACGCCTGCTCCAGCGCGCCCGGATCGCCCCCGCCGCGCCCCCGGTCGGCGGCGAAGAGGGCCCGGTCGGCGCGGAGCGGCAGGGTGCGCTGGAACCGGTAGTGCAGCCGCAGCGCCGGTCCGCGGACCGCGCGCAGCAGTCCGGCCAGGCACCGGCGCGCGGACACCGGGACCAGGTGCGCGGGGGCGATGACGGGGAACCGGGGCACGGGACATCCCTCACAGGAGCGGCGGGGGCGTTCGGCCCGGGAACGGCCGATGAACCGATTTGGTTACGGCCGCCGCGGCATTCGGGGCCCCACCGGCCACGACGAGGGGCGGACCGGAGACCCGGCCCGCCCCTCAAGGGTGATGTCACGGCGGCTACTTGACGGCGCCGGCCATCACGCCCGACACGAACTGCCGCTGGAACGCGAAGAACACGGCCAGCGGGATCACCATGGAGATGAACGCGCCCGGCGCCAGCACGTCGATGTTGTTGCCGAACTGCCGTACCTGCGTCTGGAGGGCGACCGTGATGGGCTGGCTGCCGGAGTCGGCGAAGATCAGCGCCACCAGCAGGTCGTTCCACACCCACAGGAACTGGAAGATGCCCAGGCTCGCGATGGCGGGACCGCCGAGCGGCAGCACCACCCGCGCGAACAGCCGCAGTTCACCGGCGCCGTCCAGCCGGGCCGCCTCCAGCAGCTCCCGGGGGATCTCCGCGAAGAAGTTCCGCAGCAGGAACACCGCGAACGGCAGCCCGAAGCCGACGTGGAACAGGACCACCCCGAGCACCGAACCGAACAGGCCGACCTTGCCGAAGAGTTCGGCGATCGGGATCAGCGCCACCTGCACCGGCACGACCAGCAGCCCGACCACGGCCAGGAACCACCAGTCGCGGCCCGGGAACTCCATCCACGCGAACGCGTACCCCGCCAGCGAGCCGATGACGACCACCAGGAGCGTCGCCGGGACCGTGATGAGCACGGTGTTGACGAGGGAGCCGGTGATGTCGCCGTTGCGCAGCAGCTCCGCGTAACTGGCGAAGGTGAGCTGCGACGGCTTCGTCAGCACCGTCCACCAGCCGTCCGCCGCCATGTCCTGGGGGCTGCGCAGCGAGGACAGCAGCAGGCCGATGGTCGGCACCAGCCAGAACAGGCCCACCAGGACCAGGAAGACCCGCACCGCTCCGCCGCCGGCCCGCTCGGCCAGCCGGGAGGCCGGCGACCGCCTCGCCGGGCCGGGTGAGCCGGACGCCGCCTGCTCCGCCGCCCCGGTCACGGTCTCCGCCTGCGCGGTCATCGCCGCACCTCCCGCCTGAGCCGCCGGACGTTGAACCACATCACCGGGATGACCAGGAGCAGCAGGAGCACCGCGATGGCGCTCGCCACACCCGGCTGGTCCGCGGCGAAGCCCTTGCGGTACAGCTCCAGGGCGAGCACGTTGGCGTCGTCCTGGGAGGAGCCGGGGGCGATGATGAAGACCAGGTCGAACACCTTCAGCACGTTGATCATCAAGGTGACGACGACGACCGCCAGGACCGGTGCCAGCATCGGCACCGTGACCCGCCGGAAGACCTGCCACTCGTTGGCGCCGTCGACCCGCGCCGCCTCCATCAGCTCCCGGGGCACCGCCGCCAGACCGGCCGCGATCAGCACCATGGCGAAGCCCGCCCACATCCACACGTACGATCCGATGATGGCCGGGGTGACGAGGGTGGGGCCGAGCCAGTCCAGCCCGTTGTACGGCTCCTTGAAGTTGTCGGCGGGCAGCCGCAGCAGCGCTCCGTCGGCCGCCGCGGGCAGCGTGAACGTGCCGTCGGCGGACGCCTTCGCCGTGGCGACGACCCGGCCGTCCTTGACGGCCTCGATCCGCATCCCGGCGTACCCCGGCTCGCCCGCGTCGACCTCGCCGAGCCGTCCGACGCCCTTGCCGCGGGTGAAGTCCTGCCAGGTGGTGCCGGTGACCTTGTCCGGCTCGGGGCGCGGGGCCGCCGCGTCCCTCGCGTCGTCCGGCATCCGTTCCGGGGCGACGCCGACCAGCGGCAGCGCCACCGGCTCGCCCGCCCGCACCGGCTCCCGGGTGACGAACGCGCCGCCGCCCGCCGCCTCCAGCGGCGAGTCGCGGCCCGGGTGCGCCTTCGGGAACGCCGACGACTCGGCGAAGGTGTCGTGCACGCCGACCACCACCGCGTTGGCGACGCCCTTGTCCGGGTCCTGGTCGTAGACGAGGCGGAAGATGATGCCGGCCGCCAGCATGGAGATCGCCATCGGCATGAAGACGACCAGTTTGAACGCGGTGCCCCAGCGGATGCGTTCGGTCAGCACGGCGAAGACGAGGCCGAGCGCGGTGGCGACGGTCGGCGCGAACACCACCCAGACGACGTTGTTCTTCAGGGCGGTGCGGATGCCGTCGTCGGTGAAGAGCGCCCGGTAGTTGTCGACTCCGGCGAACCCGTCTCCGGACTGGTCGTAGAGGCTGCGGATCAGCGAGTACCCGATCGGGTAGACCACGAGCGCGCCGAGCAGGACCAGGGCGGGCAGCAGGAAGAGCACCGCCACGGTCGTACGGGTGCCGGTCACGCTCTTGCGCGGTGCGGGTGCGGCGGGGGCCCCGGAGGCCCCCGCCGCGCCGGAGGACGTCATCGGTCAGCCTCCGTAGGCGGCAGCCGCGTCCGCCTCCAGCCGCGCCTGGGTGCCGGCGATGTCCTTCGGGTTCTTCAGGAAGTCCTGGAGGGCCTTCCACTCGCCCTTGCCGGGCGTGCCGCCGAACGCCTGCGGAGCCTGGTCGGACATGTCGAAGCGGAAGTCGTCACCGGCCGCGATCAGCGCCTCGGCCATCGTCTTCTGCACCTCGTTGGGGTACGCGGAGGTGTCCACGGCCTTGTTCGGCGACAGGAAGCCGCCCAGCTTCGCCTGGATCACCGCCGCGTCCGGGGAGGCGAGGAAGGTGGCGAGCGCCTGCGCGGCCTCGGAGTCCTTCAGGATGACGGCCGCGTCGCCGCCCGAGACCACCGGCGCGGTGTCACCGACGGACGGGAACGGGAACACCTTGGCGTCGGTGCCGACCTTCGCCTCGGTCTCCGCGATGTTGACCTGCACGAAGTCGCCCTCGTAGACCATGGCTGCCTTGGGCTGGTCGCCGCCGGTGAAGGTCTGCGTCACCGAGGCGGGGAACTCTGTCTGGAGCGCGCCGGAGGGGCCGCCCGCGACGTAGTCCTTCTTGCCCCAGATCTCGGCGAGGGTGGTCAGGGCCTCCTTGACGGAGGGGTCCGTCCACTTGATCTCGTGCTGGGCGAGCTGGTCGTACTTCTCCGGTCCGGCCTGCGACAGGTAGACGTTCTCGAACCAGTCGGTGAGCGTCCAGCCGTCCGCGCCGCCCACCGAGAAGGGGGTGACACCGGAGTCGTAGACGGTCTGCGCGGTGGCCAGCAGCTCGTCCCAGCTCTTGGGCTCGTCGGCGCCCGCGTTCTCGAAGACCTGCGCGTTGTACCAGATCAGGGACTTGTTGGCGGCCTTGTAGTAGACGCCGTAGGGTTTGCCGTCGACCGAGCCGATCTCCTGCCAGCCGGCGGAGTAGTTCTTGGCCAGCTCCTTGGTGGCCTCGGCGCCCAGCGGCTTGGCCCAGCCCTTCTCGACGGCCTGCTTGATGGCGCCGGGCTGCGGCAGCATCGCCACGTCCGGCGGGGCGCCGCCCGCGATCTTCGAGCCGAGGAAGTTGATGATCGGGTCCTGCGCGGGGACGAACGTCACCTTGGCGCCCGTGCGCTTCTCGAACTCGGCGAGGACCTTCTTGAAGTTGTCCTGTTCGGCGCCGGTCCAGACGGCGGCGACCTCCAGGCTCTGGCCGTCCAGCCGGGGGAGGGTGACGGTGGTGGCGGTCTTGCCGCCGTCCTGCGCGCCGCTCTTGCCGCCCTTGTCGCCGTCCCCGCCGCCGCAGGCGGTGAGCGAGAGCGCGAGGGCCCCCGCGGCGACCACGGCCGCGGTCCGCGCGGCTCTGCCTGTCCGGATGCTGTTGTTCGTCCGCATTACCTGCCCCGTTCTTCGTTCCTCGTCGAACGCTCGGCGCTTTTCCCGTGCGGGTCTGGTGTACGCCAGGGGGGTGAGGGCGGCAAGGGCGCGTCCCGGGCCGGACCCAAGATCGTAATGCCCTCGTGACCAGCGGCGGGGGCGGAAACCGCCGAGTGATCTACGCGCGTACGGGCAGGGGTGGTTGACGGGGTGTGAGGTGGGGCGGGGAGGGGTATCAGGGGTGGGTTTCTCTCGCGTCCCTCGCGGGTGCCGAGGGGCGCCAGGGGCCGGGGTGCCCCCGGACGGGGCGGGGGCACCTGGCGTCTCCCGGGGCCGGCCGGCGGCCGGCGGGTCAGAGCAGGGACGGCACCCGGGCCGCCGAGACCTCCCGCGCCGCCCGCTCCAACGCGCTGGCCAGCAGCGCCAGATCGGTCGGCCCGTTGCCCAGCTCGCGGACCGGGCGCCGGGCCGGCGGGTCCCCCATGCGGTGCCACTCCAGCGGGACCACCGTGGGCCGCAGGGTCGCCGTGCGCGGGATGCGGCCGGTGACCCGGCCCCCCTGGAACGGCGCCGTCCGGCCATCCGGGTACGTCAACCGCCCGCGTCCGGGGGCCGGTTCGTCCGGGCCCGGCACCGGCGCGTCCAGCGTGACGCGCAGCGCCGCCCGGCGCACCGGCTCCGTCTGCGCCGTACGGCCCCCGGGGCCGGTCGCGGCCACCAGGTGCACCCCGAGCCGCTCGCCCTCGCGCGCCACCGCCTCCACGGCCCGCAGCACCGACCCCGCCGCGGGCCGCCCCGGCGAGCCGAGCGGGGGAGCGACCAGGGCGTCGAGATCGTCCACGACCACCACGAGCCGCGGCAGCGGCGGCGCCGCCTCCGCCCGGCGCCGGGCCGCCCCGGGCCGCAGCCGCAGGGTGGAGCTGGGCGGGGAGTCGAGGTCCCCGGCGCCGGATATCGCCCCCGGGCCGCCGGTCGCCGTGCGCGGGGCCGCCATCCGGCCCGCCGCGCTCCCGGCGGCCCCGGCGGCCCCGGCGGACCCGGCGTACAGGGCGTGCCAGTCGGCGAAGTCGCTCCGGCCCAGCAACTCGGCCCGCCGCTTCAGCTCGGCGCTGAGCGACTGGGCGAACTCCCGCATCCGCAGCGGGTCGTTGGCGGCGAGGTGGGTGGTGACGTGCGGGACGTCCGTGCAGACGTGCAGGCCCTCGCCGTGCGCGGCGCCCGCGCCGACGGCGTCCCGGCCGTCGACCAGCACGATGCCGAGCCGGTCGGGGCGTTCGGCCGAGGCGAGCGAGGCGACCAGCGCCCGCAGCAGCTCGGTCCGGCCGCTGCCGGGCGGCCCCTCGATCAGCAGGTGCGGGCCCTCCGCCACGAGGTCGGCGCCGACCGGGCCGCGCGCCCCCGCGCCGAAGACGGCCTGCGCCCGCCCGCCCAGGGTGTCCGGGTCGTCGGCCGCGTCCGCCCAGCGGGCCATCAGGGAGGCCGGGGTGGCCCGCGCGAGACCCAGTTCGTCCAGGAGCCGGGCCGCCTGGGGCAGCGGCGCCGACACACGCGCGTGCCGCTCGCCCGAGGCGTTCGCGGCGCGCAGCGGCGCCAGAGCCCGCGCGAACCGCTCGGCCCACGCCGGGGAGACCGCGTCCACCGTGCCGAGGGTCCCGTGCCCGGCCGGCCCGCCCGGCGACGTCCCGTACGGCGGGACCCGCAGCAGCCGCAGGGCGGTCGCCACGTCCCCGCTGAGCAGGGCGACGGCACCGCACCGCCGGAACACCGGCGAGACCGCGCAGGCCGCCTCGTAGGTCCGCGTGACCGGCGAGGTGGGGGAGGCGGCGGGCGTCTCGGCGAGGCACACCACGTGCACCCCGGCCCGCGGGCCCTCCACGGCGAGCCGCACCAGCGCCTCGCGCTCCTCCGCGCCGCCCGGGTCCCCGTCCACGACGACCACGGTGAACGGCCCGGCGAAGCCGTACGGCCCGGCCGCGCCGCCTTCCGGATCGGCGGGCCCGCCCAGGGGCGCGGGGGAGGGCGCGGTGGCCGGGGTGGCCGCCGGGGCGGCGGTGCCCGGGACGGGTTGCGCCGGGATCGCCCCGGCGCCGGCCGGACCGGCCGAGCCGCCGGAGCCGCCCGTGCCTCCCGAGGCCCCGGCGTCGCTCGTGCCTCTCATGTCTCCGGCGTTGCGTGCGTCTCCGGCGTCCCGCGTGTCCCGGGTGTCCCGGGTGTCGGCCAGGTGGTCGTCCAGACGGCGCAGCAGCTCCTGCGCGCGGGCCGCGCTCTGCTCCCGGTCGTAGGCGAACAGCAGCCGGCAGTCCTGGCCGTGTCCCGGGCGCAGATGCGGCAGCCAGCCCAGCCAGGACCACTCGGCCTCCCGCTCGGCCAGTGAACGGGAGCGGTCCGCGCTGATCAGCACGATCTCCAGCACATCGGGGGAGTGCAGCGCGGCGAGCTGCGCCACGACCGAGCGGGCCAGCCCGGCCAGCCGCTCGCGGGGTCCGGCCAGTCCGAGCGCCCCGGCCTCGCGCAGCCCGGCGGTCACCGGGACGGCCGGCAGCGGTATCCCGGTGCCGGGCGCCGGACGGTCGGCGGTGCCGAGCCGCACGGCCAGCGCCTCCGGGTGCCCCGGGCCGCGCTCCCACAGCCGCGGGCCCGGTCCCAGCGCCGTCAGCAGCAGCGCGGCCGGGTCCGGCCAGGTCTCCGGCGCGGGGGAGGGGCCGGTCGGCCGCCGGGCGGAGGCCGCCTCCTCGTCGTCCGCCGTGTACGCGTCCGGTCCGGCCGCGTCCTGCGGGCCCCGTACGCCGGTCAGCCGCCGCGCCCACGCCCCGAGCCCGCCACGCCGACGGGTGCCCTGGTGCGCGTCCTCCGGCGTGTCGCGGTGCCCGCCCCGGGCGACGTCCCGGGGCACGTCCGTGCCCCGCAGCGGCGTCCCCTTGCGGCCCGTGCCCTCGCCCGGGTCCCCGAAGCCCCCGGGGTCGGCCGGGGGCGTCGCCCCCAGCGACGTGGCGCGCGGCGGGCCGCCGTGGTTCTCGATGCGCGGGGCGCCGCCCTGCCCCGGCACCACCGGCTGCCCGCCCGGCACCCCGCCGGTGCCGTGTCCGGGCGTGTCGTACGCCGCCGTGCCGTGCCCCGGCGTGTCGAAGCCCCGCGTGCCGTACGCACCCGTGCCGTGTCCGGGCGTGCCGTACGCACCCGTGCCGGACCCCGGCGTGCCCGACCCCTGCCTGCCCGACCCCGGCGTGCCGTGCCCCGGGGCGCCGTGCGGCGACACGCCGTGGCCCGCCGTGCCGTACTCCGCGCCGCCGTAGGCGTGGTGCGTCGGCGCGTCCGGCGTGTCGCCCCCGCCGGGCGCGCTCGCGGGGGCCGTCCCGCCGCCCGGCGGCGGGGCGGGCACCCGGATGTGTCCCTCGCCGTCCGGCGTCGTCGCCACCCGCGCCACGGACGGCCCGGCGGCGTCCACCAGCCGCAGCGCCGACTCGCCGATCCGCAGCAGCGCGCCCGGCGCGAAGCGGACCGGGCGCTCACCCACCCGGACGCCGTCCAGGGTGGTGCCGTTGGTGGAGCCGAGGTCGGCGACGCGGACCCGGCCGTCGGGGGAGAGCGTGACCGCGCAGTGCATCCGGGAGACGTCCGGGTCGTCGAGCGCGACGTCCGCGTCGGCGGACCGGCCGAGCCGGATCTGCCCGCCGTGCAGCAGATGGACGCCGCCCGCGTCGGGACCGGCCACCACGTGGAGCTGGGCCGCCGCCCCGGCCGGCTCGGCGTGCGGATCGGGCTCGCCGGGGGCGCCCAGGGTGAGGACGGCGCCGTCGGTCAGCGGGGGCTCGCCCAGGGTGCAGCGCCGGGCGTCCAGCCGCTGCGCGCCGGCGTAGAGCACCACCGGTCCCGAACCCGGGCCGTCACCGCCGGGGACGGCCGCGGCGAGCGCCGAGGCGACGGCGGCCAGCGCCGTGCCGGCCGGCGCCGTGACCAGTGCGTCACGGCTCGCAACGGCGCCCCGCCCCGGTGGGCCGGACGGTCCCGGGCCGAGCGGGTCTACGACGGTCAGCCGGATCTGCATCGCCGTCAGCGGTCCCTTCGCGCGGGCGCCCGCGCGCCGGGGACGAAGCCGTTCTCCGCGGTCCCCCACCGCGGACTTCCCCCACGCCACACGAGCACGTCGGCCAGTAACTGGAGGCATCCTCGCACCTGACCCGGACACCGTGCCCGCCGGCCGCCGATAAATGATCTTGATTGGTCGGCTCTGCCCGTAAAAATGCCCGACAGGTGACCTCTGGGCGATCGGATGACGCATGCTTGAGACCGGCCGTGTCCGACTCCGGCAACCAAGCGATCAGGTCGAGCGTCTTTCCTCCGAAGTCGGTCACCCCGCCCTCGAACGCCCGCCGCCCGCCGTCCGTACGTCGGACCGGGGGAGCGGGACGGACCACGGGAAGGGAACGGCCGCCGCGCGCACCGCGGCACTAAAGTGGGCCGGAACCGCCGGCCGGCGGGCGGTACGGCGGGCCGGCGGCCATGCGGCAGGCGAGAGCCGGCAAGCAGGCCGGCAAGCAGGCCGGCAGGACAAGCCGGCAGGCAACAGGCAACCCAGCAGGCAACAGCAGGCAACAGCAGGCAACAGCAAGCAACCCAGCAAGCAACAGGGAGCGCATGACGTGCGGCCGGTAGGCAGCAAGTACCTCCTGGAGGAACCGCTCGGTCGCGGCGCCACCGGGACCGTGTGGCGTGCCCGCCAGCGCGAGACCGCGGGCGCGGAGGCGGCCGTGGCGGGACAGCCCGGTGAGACCGTCGCGATCAAGGTCCTCAAGGAGGAGCTGGCGAGCGACGCCGACATCGTGATGCGCTTCCTGCGGGAGCGCTCCGTCCTGCTCCGCCTGACCCACCCCAACATCGTCCGGGTCCGCGACCTGGTCGTCGAGGGCGATCTGCTCGCCCTGGTGATGGACCTCGTCGAGGGCCCCGACCTCCACCGGTACCTGCGCGAGAACGGCCCCTTCACCCCGGTCGCCGCCGCGCTGCTGACCGCGCAGGTCGCCGACGCGCTCGCCGCCAGCCACACCGACGGCGTCGTCCACCGCGACCTCAAGCCGGCCAACGTCCTGCTCCGGCAGTCCGGCGGCGAGATGCACCCGATGCTGACCGACTTCGGCATCGCCCGCCTCGCCGACTCGCCCGGCCTCACCCGCACCCACGAGTTCGTCGGCACGCCCGCGTACATCGCGCCGGAGTCCGCCGAGGGACGCCCCCAGACCTCCGCCGTCGACGTCTACGGCGCCGGCATCCTCCTCTACGAGCTGGTCACCGGCCGTCCGCCGTTCTCCGGCGGCTCCGCCCTGGAAGTGCTGCACCAGCACCTGAGCGCCGAGCCGCGCCGGCCCTCCACCGTCCCCGAGCCGCTGTGGACGGTCATCGAACGCTGCCTGCGCAAGAACCCCGGCGAGCGGCCCAGTGCCGAGAACCTCGCCCGCGGCCTGCGCGTCGTCGCCGAGGGCATCGGGGTGCACGCGAACAGCGCGCAGATCGGCGCCGCCGAGAACGTCGGCGCGCTCCTCGTCCCCGACGCCACGCCCGCGCAGGTGCCGGGGGAGCCCGGCGCCGCCGACGCGACCCAGGTCCTGCCGCAGGGCTCCCAGGGCGCCTGGGACCCGAACGCCGCGACCAGCGTCCTGCCCCACACCGGCGGACCGGGCGGCCCCGGCCCCGCGGCCGACCCCACCGCCGTCCTGCCGCCCGTGCCGCCGGGACCGGACGGGCAGAACCCGGGCGACCCGCACCCCTGGCAGAACCAGCTCCGCGCCGCCCGCGACCGCAACGAGCAGACGCAGGTGCAGTACCTCGACCCGGCCGAGGACCCGCTGCGCCGCCGCCCCCAGCGCCAGGTCAGCCGCCCGCAGCAGCCGCCGCAGGGGTACGGCTACCCGCAGCAGCAGCCGTACGCGCCCCCGCAGCCGCCCCAGCAGCCACAGCGGCCCCAGCCGCAGCGGTACGCGCCGCCGCCCGCCCCCGAGCCGCGGCGGCCCGCCCCGGAGCCCCGCCCGCCCCGTGAGCCGCGTCGGCGCGGCGCCAACCCGATGCGCATCCCCGGCCTCGGCTGCCTCAAGGGCTGCCTCTTCACGATCGTCATCCTGTTCGTGGCGGGCTGGCTGATCTGGGAGCTGAGCCCGCTCCAGAGCTGGATCGGTGAGGGCAAGGGCTACTGGGAGCAGATCAGCGACTGGTCCGGCTCGGTCACCAAATGGTTCGGGGACCTCGGCGGCGCCGGCTAGCGCGGCAGCGGTAGCCGGCCTGGGCCGCGGCCCCCGCCGGAGCCCGGTAGGCTCCGGCGTCCGCGCCCGCACAACGCGATGTCGGAGATATGTCGACATCCGGCGGGTGATTCGCGCCGCCCTCGCGGGGGCGGCCCCGCCGGGCGCGTAGGTTGGGCGGCTGGGGTCCGGGTGTGCCGGCCGGAGGCGGGGCACCGCACCGCGCGCCCGCGGCATCGGCACCACGCGTCGGTAGGAGCAGTCTTGGCACGGAAGATCGGCAGCCGGTACACCGCCCACCAGATCCTCGGGCGGGGCAGCGCCGGCACGGTGTGGCTCGGGGAGGGGCCCGAGGGGGCCGTCGCCATCAAGCTGCTGCGCGAGGACCTCGCTTCCGATCAGGAACTCGTCGGACGCTTCGTGCAGGAGCGCACCGCCCTGCTCGGCCTGGAGCACCCGAACGTCGTCTCCGTGCGCGACCTCGTCGTCGACGGCAACGACCTCGCCCTCGTCATGGACCTGGTCCGCGGCACCGACCTGCGCACCCGCCTGGACCGGGAACGCCGGCTGGCCCCCGAGGCCGCCGTCGCCATCGTCGCCGACATCGCCGACGGACTGGCCGCCGCGCACGCCGCCGGGGTCGTCCACCGCGACGTCAAGCCCGAGAACGTCCTGCTGGACATGGAGGGCCCGCTCGGCCCCGGCGGCGCGCACCCCGCCCTGCTCACCGACTTCGGTGTGGCCAAGCTCATCGACACCCCGCGCCGCACCCGCGCCACGAAGATCATCGGCACCCCCGACTACCTCGCCCCGGAGATCGTCGAGGGACTGCCGCCGCGCGCCTCCGTCGACATCTACGCCCTGGCCACGGTCCTGTACGAGCTGCTCGCCGGGTTCACCCCGTTCGGCGGCGGCCACCCCGGCGCGGTCCTGCGCCGCCATGTGACCGAGACGGTCGTCCCGCTCCCCGGCATCCCCGACGAGCTGTGGCAGCTCCTCGTCCAGTGCCTCGCCAAGGCGCCGGCCTCCCGGCTGCGCGCCTCCGAGCTGGGCGCCCGGCTGCGCGAGCTGCTGCCGATGCTGGCCGGGATGGGCCCCCTGGACGTGGACGAGCCCGGCGACGGCCAGGGGGCCGACGCTGAGGAACCCCCCGCCTTCGCCGCGCCCGCCCCCGGCGAGGGCGCCCGGCGCCGCGGGGCCGTACCGCTGGTGCCCGGCGGCAGGCCGGCCGACTCCAACCGCGACACGCACACCTCCATGCGCGTCCCCGCCCCCGACGAGCTGGCGGGCGGCGCCCGCGGCACCGCCCGCGCCCCGCGCGCCGCCGGTGCCCCGCGCCCCGGCTCCGCCCGCAACCGGGCCGCCGCGCGCCGCCGCCGGCTGGCCCTCGCCACCGCCACCGTCGCCCTGCTCGCCGCGGCCGGCGTCGGTACGTGGATCGCCACGGACGGTGACGACGCCCCGCGCGGCCCCCAGGACTCCGGGAACTCGGCCCCCGCCGTGCCGTGACCCCGGCCGCGCCCGCCCGTGCCCCCGGGCGCCCCGGCGCGGCGAGGGCCGCCCGGCGGAGCCGTTACGCTGGACGCGTGGCAGTCGTCGATGTATCCGAAGAGCTGAAGTCCCTCTCCTCGACCATGGAGTCGATCGAGGCCGTCCTGGACCTCGACCGGACGAGGGCAGACATCGCCGTGCTCGAGGAGCAGGCGGCCGCGCCCTCGCTCTGGGACAACCCGGACGAGGCGCAGAAGATCACCAGCCGGCTCTCGCACCTCCAGGCCGAGGTCAGGAAGGCCGAGGGGCTGCGGCAGCGGATCGACGATCTTGCCGTGCTCTTCGAGATGGCCGAGGAGGAGGACGACCCCGACACCCGCGCCGAGGCCGAGTCCGAGATGGAGGCGGTCCGCAAGGCGCTGGACGAGATGGAGGTCCGCACCCTCCTGTCCGGCGAGTACGACGCCCGTGAGGCGCTGGTCAACATCCGCGCCGAGGCGGGCGGCGTGGACGCCGCCGACTTCGCCGAGAAGCTCCAGCGGATGTACCTGCGCTGGGCCGAGCAGCACGGCTACAAGACCGAGGTCTACGAGACCTCGTACGCGGAGGAGGCCGGCATCAAGTCGACCACCTTCGCCATCCAGGCGCCGTACTCCTACGGCACCCTCTCCGTCGAGCAGGGCACCCACCGGCTGGTGCGCATCTCGCCCTTCGACAACCAGGGGCGCCGCCAGACCTCCTTCGCGGGCGTCGAGGTGCTGCCGGTCGTCGAGCAGGCCGACCACGTGGAGATCGACGAGGCCGACCTGCGGGTCGACGTCTACCGCTCCTCCGGTCCCGGCGGCCAGGGCGTCAACACCACCGACTCCGCGGTGCGCATCACCCACATCCCCACCGGCATCGTGGTCTCCTGCCAGAACGAGCGCTCGCAGATCCAGAACCGGGCCACCGCGATGAACGTCCTCCAGGCCAAGCTGCTGGAGCGGCGCCGCCAGGAGGAGCAGGCCAAGATGGACGCCCTCAAGGGCGACGGCGGCAACTCCTGGGGCAACCAGATGCGTTCGTACGTGCTGCACCCCTACCAGATGGTCAAGGACCTGCGCACCGAGCACGAGGTGGGCAACCCCGAGGCGGTCTTCAACGGCGAGATCGACGGCTTCCTGGAGGCCGGCATCCGCTGGCGCAAGCAGCGCGAGAAGTAGGCCGCGAGGGCTTCGCGGGGCGCTCCCGGCGAGTCCGTCCGCCGCTTTGTCGACAAGGCAACTGCCGCCCGTGGGGCGGCAGTTGCCTTTTTCGGCGCCGTTTCCGTACCTGAGGTGACACTTCTTCACCTCATTGTGTCCGGCATACCTTCCGTACCCGGACAACGCGCGCGGAACGACCTTGACGCCGAGTTGAACATTCGCCAGGGTGATGCGCGGCATGCGCATTTCCGGGGCGCATGTGAACCGGGGGATCGTGCACAGCCACCCCGTCGATCACGGCCCCGAGCGCGGCCTCACCGACTATTTCGGCTACTGGGGGTAGCAGCTACATGACGAAGAAGACACGTGTCCGTGTCGCGCGCATAGCGGCCGGCGCGGTGATCGCCGCCGGCGCGTCGCTGACCGCCGCGGGCGCCGCGTCCGCGCTCGACATCGGTGTCAACGTGGATGTGGCCGGCACCGGCGTCCAGGCGGGCATCTCCGCCCTGGACGGCGACGAGGACGGCGACGGCGACGGCGACGGCGGCGAAGAGGGCTGCGACATCGGCACCGGCCCGGAGTGCGAGACCGGCGGCGGCGAGAACGGCGGCGGCTCGGGCGGCGAGGAGAACGGCGGCGGCGAGAACGGCGGCGGTTCCGGCGGCGAGGAGACCGGCGGCGGCGAGAACGGGGGCGGCTCCGGCTCCGGCGGCGGCGAGAACGGCGGCAACGGGAACGGCGGCGGCTCCGGCTCCGGCGGCGAAGAGAACGGCGGCGGCGGCAACGGCGGCGGCTCGGGCTCCGGCGGCAACGAGTCCGGCGGCGGCAACGGCGGCGGCAGCGGTTCCGGCGGCGGTTCCGGCTCCGGCGGCTCCGAGACCGGCGGCGGCTCCGGCTCCGGTGGCAACACCGGCGGCACGGGCGGCTCCGGCGGTACGGGCGGTACGGGCGGTACGGGCGGCTCCGGCGGCACCACCCCCGACGGCGGCAACGACAACGTCACCCAGGACGAGGGCTCCTCGGCCCTCACCGAGACCGGCACCGGGAACGGGGCTGCCGCCTCGGCCCAGGGCGACGGCGCGGAACTCGCCGAGACGGGCGCCGGGCAGACCGTGTTCCTGCTGGTCGGCGCCGCCACGATGATCGCCGGCGGCATCGGCTTCCGGGTGCTCCCGCGCCTGGTGACCGGCCGCGACGGCGCCGCTGCCTGACGGTAGCCGCGCGCCCACCCACGGCACGCACAAAGGGCCCGGAGCAGCCGGCTCCGGGCCCTTCCCGTCTCTCACGCCCCGTGCCGGGGCCCCGCGCACTCCCGGGTCAGATGCCCTGATGCGCCAGGATCGCCACCGTGGCGACCAGCACCGCGAGCAGGACGATCAGCGCCGTCGGGTTGAGCCCCGACAGGAAGTTGTCGTTCTCCTGCTGCATGCGCTCGCGGCTGGCCCGGCACACCGGGCACCGGCCCTCGCTCACGGGCGCCGCGCAGTTCGCGCACACCAACCGGTCGTACGTCATGCGCCTCGCCCTCCTCGCAACCGGCTCTATCAGAACAACGCCCACGCGCGCGTGAACGTTCCCTCCTCCCACTGTGCCAGGTTCCGACGGGGCCCGCCCCCGCTCCCCCGGGGCCCGCGACACGCCCGGCGCGGTGGTGTGCGGGGACAAAACGCGCAACTGATACGCAACCCCGACCGGTGACTGCGGCGGACTCCCCGGTTCGCGTAAGGTCACGCTCATCTACCCCCGGCGACCCGTGGTGCATCCGTGATCCGATTCGACAGTGTGTCCAAGGTCTACCCCAAACAGAACCACCCGGCCCTCAGGGACGTCTCCCTGGAGGTCGAAAAGGGCGAGTTCGTCTTCCTCGTGGGGTCCTCCGGCTCCGGAAAGTCCACCTTCCTGCGGCTGATCCTCCGCGAGGAGCGGTGCAGTCACGGCCAGGTGCACGTCCTGGGCAGGGACCTCGCCCGCCTCTCCAACTGGAAGGTGCCCCAGATGCGGCGCCAGTTGGGGACCGTCTTCCAGGACTTCCGCCTGCTGCCGAACAAGACCGTCGGCGAGAACGTCGCCTTCGCCCAGGAGGTCATCGGCAAGACCCGCGGTGAGATCCGCAAGTCCGTGCCGCAGGTGCTCGACCTCGTCGGGCTCGGTGGCAAGGAGGACCGCAGGCCCGGCGAGCTCTCCGGTGGTGAGCAGCAGCGCGTCGCCATCGCCCGCGCCTTCGTCAACCGGCCCAAGCTGCTGATCGCGGACGAGCCCACGGGCAACCTCGACCCGCAGACCTCCGTCGGCATCATGAAGCTGCTCGACCGCATCAACCGGACGGGCACCACCGTGATCATGGCGACGCACGACCAGAACATCGTGGACCAGATGCGCAAGCGCGTCATCGAGCTGGAGAAGGGCCGCCTCGTCCGCGACCAGGCGCGCGGCGTCTACGGCTACCAGCACTGACACCGCCGCTCCCGCGCGGGTATCCACGGAAAGGCTTAAACAGACGCCATGCGCGCCCAGTTCGTGCTCTCGGAGATCGGTGTCGGTCTTCGCCGCAATCTGACGATGACCTTCGCGGTCGTCGTCTCCGTCGCCCTGTCCCTGGCCCTGTTCGGCGGCACGCTGCTGATGAGCGACCAGGTCAACGCCATGAAGGGCTACTGGTACGACAAGGTCAACGTCTCCGTCTTCCTCTGCAACAAGAGCGACGCGGCGAACGACTCCAACTGCGCCAAGGGCGCGGTGACCGCGGACCAGAAGAAGCAGATCCTGGCCGACCTCGACAAGATGGCCGTCGTCGACAAGGTGACGCACGAGTCGCAGGACGAGGCGTACAAGCACTACAAGGAGCAGTTCGGCGACTCGCCGCTGGCCGCCTCGCTCACGCCGGACCAGATGCAGGAGTCGTACCGCATCAAGCTCAAGGACCCGGAGAAGTACCAGGTCGTCGCCACCGCCTTCGACGGCCGGGACGGCGTGCAGTCCGTGCAGGACCAGAAGGGCATCCTGGAGAACCTCTTCGACCTGCTGGACGGCATGAAGTGGGGCGCGCGGGCGGTGATGGCACTCATGCTGGTCGTCGCGCTGATGCTGATCGTCAACACGGTGCGCGTCTCGGCGTTCAGCCGTCGGCGGGAAACGGGCATCATGCGCCTGGTCGGCGCCTCCGGCTTCTACATCCAGGCCCCGTTCATCATGGAGGCGGCGGTCGCCGGGCTCATCGGCGGTGCCGTCGCCTGCGCCTTCCTGGTGCTCGCGCGGTACTTCATCATCGACCACGGGCTGGCGCTCTCCGAGAAACTCAGCCTGGTCGACTTCATCGGCTGGGACGCCGTGCTCACGAAGTTGCCGCTCATCCTCGCCACCAGCCTGCTGATGCCGGCGCTGGCCGCTTTCTTCGCGTTGCGCAAGTACCTGAAGGTGTGACGCATGCCAAGGGGGCCGAACGGTCAAGCGACCGTTCGGCCCCCTCGCGTTGTCCTAGACTCACCGGCATGTCAGGCCGTGACCTGTTCTGTCAGCCCCGCCGCGCACGCCACGGGGCCGCCCTGACCTTGGTGTTCACCAGTGTCCTCGCGGCCGGCGCGGCCACCGGCTCCCTGCCCGGGAGCGAGGCGGAGACCGCCGCCGCACCCGCCCGCGCCGCCGCCCCCGCGCTCCGCCACGAGGACGTGGCCCGCGCCGCCGCCGAGGCGATGGCGGACGGCAAGTCCCCCGTCGAGGCCGCCGAACGCGCGGTCAGCCGCAGCGGGGACCGCTGGGGCGCCGTGTACTCCCGGGGCGAGTACGAGGAGTTGGAGGAGGCCCTCGACGGCCGGTACACGGGCGTCGGCCTCTCCGCCCGCCGCGAGCGCGACGGACGTATCGAGGTGACCGGGGTGCGCTCCGGCTCGCCCGCCGCCGACGCCGGCATCCGCGCGGGCGACCGGCTGCGCACCGTCGACGGCGAGAAGGCCGACGGGCGCCCCGTCACCGAGGTCGTCGCCCTGCTCCGCGGCGACGCCCACGAGCGGCCCGCCGGCACCACCGTCCGGCTCGGCCTGGAGCGCGGCACGCGCGCGTGGACCGAGACCGTCCGCCGCGCCCGGCTCTCCACGGACCCGGTGACCGTACGGACCCTCGCGGACGGCGTCACCGTCGTCAGGGTCGCCTCCTTCACCAAGGGCGTCGGCGACCAGGTGCGGGCCGCCGTGGGGCAGGTCCCCGACGGCACCGGCGTCGTCCTGGACCTGCGCGGCAACTCCGGCGGACTGGTCGCCGAGGCCGTCACCGCGGCCTCCGTCTTCCTCGACGGCGGCCTGGTCGCCACGTACGACGTCGACGGCGACCAGCGCGCCCTGCACGCCGAGGCGGGCGGCGACACGGCCAGGCCCCTGGTCGCGCTCGTCGACGGCGGCACGATGAGCGCCGCCGAACTGCTCACCGGGGCCCTCCAGGACCGGGGGCGGGCGGTCGTGCTGGGCTCCCGCACCTTCGGCAAGGGCTCCGTCCAGATGCCGAGCCGGCTGCCCGGCGGGTCGGTCGCCGAGCTGACCGTCGGCCACTACCGCACGCCCTTGGGCCGCGGTGTCGACGGCACCGGCATCACCCCCGACCTGGAGGTCGAGCCCGCCGGCCCGGCCGCCCTGGAGCGGGCCCGGACGGTCCTGAGCGGACTGGGCCGCTGACCTCGGGCGGCGTCGCGCGCCGCCGCGGAAACGGCTTTCCCGGAAACGGCGCCGTAGTGCCAAAATGGGCCGCACTATGGCTAAGGAAAAAGGGCGCAAGCTGATCGCGCAGAACAAGAAGGCGCGGCACGACTACCAGATCCTCGACACCTACGAGGCCGGTCTGGTCCTCACCGGTACCGAGGTGAAGTCGCTGCGTCAGGGGCGGGCCTCGCTGGTGGACGGCTTCGTGCAGATGGACGGCAACGAGGCGTGGCTCTACAACGTCCACGTCCCGGAGTACAGCCAGGGCACCTGGACCAACCACAGCGCCCGGCGCAAGCGGAAGCTGCTGCTGCACCGCACGGAGATCGACAAGCTGGAGTCGAAGTCCCAGGAGACCGGTCACACGATCGTGCCCCTGGCGCTCTACTTCAAGGACGGCCGGGCCAAGGTCGAGATCGCCCTGGCGCGCGGCAAGAAGGAGTACGACAAGCGGCAGGCGCTGCGCGAGAAGCAGGACCGGCGCGAGACCGAGCGGACGATCTCGGCGATCCGGCGCCGCGAGCGGGCCTGACGAGCCCGGCGGGGCCCGGGAATACGCTGGCACGGAGCCGCGTCGGTCACGTACGATGGCATCAGCACCTCACAGCGGGTGCGAGCACCCTCCTCGGAGGGTTTGAAAAGACAACATGGGGATGATCGGTTTCGACAGCGGCTGTCGAAGCAGGGGAAGCGTGTCGAGGAAGCGGCCATGATCTCGTAAACCACAGGCCGAAACAAATAATCGCCAACACCAAGCGCGATTCCTCCCAGCAGGCCTTCGCCCTCGCTGCCTGATCTCAGGTAGCCAGAGCGAGCCTCCTACTACGGGAGTGTCAGCCCGGGGCTGTTCCCGACCCGGAACCTGGCATCAGCTAGGGGACTAAACCTTGATCCCGGTCACGGGGTGAAGAGGGAAACCACACAGTGACTGAGCCCGTCGGAGACTTGTCCGCGTGATCTTCGGGGCTGAGAAAAGCGCAGCGGACTGCACACGGAGAAGCCCTGGTTCCGCACCGTTGGACGCGGGTTCGATTCCCGCCATCTCCACAGTTCCCATGTGGGCGAAGGCCCCGTCGCTTCCGGGCGACGGGGCCTTCGTCATGCCCGCGACACCGCGGGCGGCTCCCTCACCCGGACGGCCTCGCCCCGACCCGGCCGGACACGCCCGTCAGCGTCAGCAGCAGGGCCAGGGCCGCCGCTGTCGCCGGGAGGGCGTAGCCCATGGCGGGCGGGGCGTGGTCGGCGCTCCAGCCGCCGGTGGCGCTGCCGAGGGCGATGCCGGTCAGGAGGCCGGTCACCGCGAGGGTCATCGACTCGTTGAGGCGGCCCTCGGGGGCGCGTCGCTGGACCAGCGTCATGGTCGTGACCATGGTCGGCGCCGTGGCCGTACCGGCGACGAAGAGCGCCATGGAGACCAGGAGCAGCGAGCCGGACGTGGCGGCCAGGAACGGCAGCGTCATCAGGGCCGTCATCGCCGCCACGCACCACGGCAGCCGCGCCGCCGCCGGCCCCGGCAGCCGCAGCGCCCCGAAGGCCAGGCCCGCCGCGCACGAACCGGCCGCCTGGAGGCCGAGGGCCACCCCCGCCGCCGCCCGGTGCCCCCGCTCGTCGGCGAAGGCCACCGTGACGACCTCCATCGCGCCGAACACCGCGCCCATGGCGACGCAGACCGCGAGCAGCGCGGGCATCCCGGGGGAGCGCAGCGGCGCGCGCGCCGGGGTGTGCGGCACCGGCGGCGGCTCGGTCGCGCGCTGGGCGGTGAACAGCAGCATCCCCGCCACCAGCAGGACCACCCCGGCCACCGTCCCCGCCTCCGGGAACCACGCCGTGCACAGGAAGGCCGCGAGCACCGGGCCCAGCATGAAGCACAACTCGTCCGCGGCCTGTTCGAAGGAGTGCGCGCTGTGCAGCGCGGCGGCGTCCCCGCCGACCAGGCGGGCCCAGCGGGCGCGGGCCATGCCCCCGGTGTTGGGCGCCGAGGCCGTGGCGGCGTAGGCGGCGAACAGGGTCCAGGCGGGGGCGCCAGCGCGGACGCACAGCACCAGGGCGAGCGAGCCGAGCGCGGCGAGCAGCGCGGCCGGCACCGCCACGCGGGCCTGCCCGTGCCGGTCCACCAGCCGCGCCACCCCCGGCGCGACCAGCGCCGTCACCGCCAGCCCCGTGGCCGTGACGGCGCCGGCCAGGGCGTAGGAGCCGTACCGGGCGGCGATCATCAGCACCGCGCTGACGCCGAACATGCCCATCGGCAGGCGCGCGAGGAGGCTCCCGGCGGTGAACGCCCGCGCCCCCGGCACCGACAGCAGCCGCCGGTACGGGCCGGGCGGCCGGTCCCGCCCGCGGGGACGGAAGTCGGCGAGGACCAGGGTGTCCGCCGTCACGGCGGGCAACACGTACTGCGGCACGGGGCGTTCGGGTGTGGGTCGCGGCATGCGCCCACCGTCGCCCCGGGCCTGCGGGGCGGTCCAACACCTGTTCGCCGCCCATTCACGCATCCGCGTTGTAAATTCGGGGGGTGTCCGCACCCGCCCACCTCGATCCCCGCCTGCTGCGCGCCTTCGTGACCGTCGCCGAGGAGCTGCACTTCACCCGCGCCGCCGCCCGCCTGTTCGTCGCCCAGCAGGCGCTCAGCCGCGACGTACGGCGCCTGGAGCGCGAACTGCGCCGTGAACTGTTCGTACGCACCACCCGGCAGGTCACGCTGACGCCCGACGGCGAGCGGCTGCTGCCGTACGCCCGCCGGGTCCTGGAGGCCCAGGCCGATCTGCTCGCCGCCGCCGGGCAGGCCCGCCCGCTCCTGGTCGACCTCAACTCCCCGGGGCTGGCCACCGGCCGCGCGGTCCTGGAGCGCGCCCGGGAACTCGCCCCGGACCAGGAGCTGATGGCGCGCTACGAGAGCGGACTGACCGGCGCCGCCGCCGAGCTGCTCGCCGGACGCCTCGACGCCTCCTTCGGCCGCTTCGCGGGACTGCCCGCCGCCGTGCGCGCCGGCCTCGGCCACCAGCCCGTCCGGTACGAGGCGATGGCCGTCGTCCTGCCCGAGGACCATCCGCTGGCCCCCCTGGCCGAGGTCCCCCTGGCCGCGCTGGCCGGGGAGAAGGTGTACGCCGGGGCCGGGAACCCGCGGACGCCGGAGTGGACCGACCTCGCCCGCCGCCTCTTCGAGGGAAGCGGCGTCGAGGTGGCACCACCCCTTCCGCTGGCCGTCGGCGACGCGGAGTTCCGGCGCATCATGGAGAAGACCCGCAACCCCGTCCTCGCCGTGGTGGGCTTTCCGGCCATGCCCGCCTGCGTGGTCCGCCCGTTGGTCGAGCCCGTGCCGCTCTCGCCGGTCTCCCTGGTCTGGCGAAAGGGGCTGGTGCACCCCGCCTTCGACGCGCTCCGTTCGGCCGCCTCCCAGGTCGCGGCCGAAAACGGATGGCTGCGTAAACCCACCAAAGGATGGATTCCGGCCAGTGACGCCGCTGTGATGTCACCCCGTAAACCGGCACACGGCAACCACCCTTCCTCCGCGTGCGCTACATTCGTGGCCTGAGCACGGTGTGGTAGAGGGGGCGCGCGAACCTGGTGGGGGCCGGTTCGGCCGACGGGTGCTCGGAGTCGTACGCGCACCCGGACCGTCCCGCGGGGGGAAGAGTACGCGCGTGAAGAAATGGCAAAAAGACGCCCAACCGGAGTGGCCGGATGCGGCGTCCGGAATTCGTGATCTCCCGGAGGCACGACAAGATGGGGACGCCACTCAGGCGTTTTCGGCGACCGGGAGTTTCCCGGGGACCGGGAAGTCACCGATGAGCGGAACGACCGGCGGACGCCCCGGCGGGAGCCGGGGAGGACCGGACCGGCCCGGCGCCCACGACGGGTACGCGGGCTCGGACGACAGGTTCGGGCATCCCGGACCGCCCGGCGCGCGCCGCCCCGGGAGGCAGATACCCGGGCCCGCCTCGCCGCCGCCCGCGGATGCCGCCGAGACTCAGCTCCTAGAGCCCTACGGCGGCCCCGGCACCGGTGAGAGGGACTTCCCCGGGGCGCGGACGGACCGGTGGCGAACCGGCCTCGACAGCACAGGCGGGAGCCCGATGGGCGCAGACAGCAGGGGCGGGGACGCCGGAGGCCAGGACGGACCACCCTGGACCGGCACACCACGCGGGGGACCCGGACGGCCCGGCGCCGGCCGGAGCGAGCCGGGCCACGGCCGCGCGGCACGGCACGGCAGGGACCGGGGCGCGGCGAGCCGCGACAGCGACCGGGGTGACATATCCCCCGGCACCTCCCCGGCCCGCGGCTTCCCCGCGGCGGACGCCGCGACGACCGCCTTCCTCGACCCGGCCACGGCCCGCTTCCCCGCCGAACCGGGCACGACCCCCTCGCACTTCTCCGATCCGGCCGCCCCGACCACGGCCTTCCCCCCGGTGGGGGGAGCCCCGGCGGCGTTCTCCGATCCGGCCGCCACCGCGGTCTTCCCCGATCCGGCCGCCCGGACCACGGCCTTCCCCGACCCGGGCGCCCCGACCACCGCCCTGCCGGGCCCCGTTCCCGGCCCCGGCCCCGCCACCGCCGCGCTGCGCGACCCCTGGCGGGACCCGATCGGCGCCGGCGTCCCGGAGGCCGAACAGACCCACGACCCGCACGAGGTCACCGTCCAGCTCGACGCCGTCCAGTTCGGCGACGGCGTGCTGCGCCAGGTCGAACGGAGCCCCGCCAAGGGCGGACCGGACGGCTCCGACGGGCCGGTCTTCGTGGACGAGTCGGGCCGCCGCAGCCGCCGCTTCCGCCGGCTCGGCATCGCCCTCGGCATCGCCTGCGCGGTCTACGCCGTCGTCATCGTCAGCACCCTGCTCTCGGGCAACTCCGACGCCCCCTGGCTGCCCGTACCGGGCCAGGAGGAGGGGCAGCCGGCCGGTCAGGTCGACCCCACGCCGCTGCCCACGGAGACGGTGGACCCCTCGGCGGGCGTCACCGAGGACCCGCTCGCCGAACCCTCCGCCGACGAGGCCCCGACGACCGCGCCCGGCGCCGGGATCACCGTGCCCGGCACCACGGGCGGCGCGAGCGTGCCCGGCCGCGTCGCCGACCCGCAGCCGACCGCGACCGGGTCCGCCTCGGGGACCGGCGGCGCCGGCCCGGACCCGAAGACGAGCGCCCCGCAGCAGCCCCCGCCGGCCACGCAGCCGGCGACCCCGCCCAGCGGCGGCGAGTCGCCGGCCGACCCGGGCCAATCCCCGGGCGTGCCGCCGGGCACCGACCCCGGCGACGGCACGTCGCCCAACGGCTCCGGCAACTCCACGCCCGTGGCCGCCGGACGCGCCGCGGCGCCCGTCGCCGGTTCGCGCTCCACGTCCACGTCCTCATCCCTGTCCCCGGAGAACACCCTCTGATGGCCTCCCGCTCCCGCCGTCACGGGGCCGTGCGTCGCGCCCGTGGCGGCGCCCGGCGTCCCCGCCTGCCGCTGCGCCTGCTGCTCCCGCTGCTCGTCCTCGTCGCCCTCGCCGCGATGCTCATGCTCCGCGGCTACGTGCACAGCGAGATCCTCGCCGACCACCGCGTGCAGTCCCCCGCCCCCACCGACCGGGTGCCGCAGAAGATCCTGGAGGGCGGGCCGGTCATCGACACCCGGGGCGGACGCACCGAGGGCCTGTCCGTGCCCGACCACCGCCTCGTCCTCACCTTCGACGACGGCCCCGACCCGGTCTGGACCCCGCGGGTCCTGGACGTGCTGAAGAAGCACGACGCGCACGCCGTCTTCTTCGTCACCGGCACCATGGCCTCCCGCTACCCCGACCTCGTCAAGCGCATGGTCGACGAGGGCCACGAGGTCGGCCTGCACACCTTCAACCACCCCGACCTCTCCTACCAGTCGACCAAGCGCATCGACTGGGAGCTGTCGCAGAACCAGCTCGCCATCACCGGCGCGGCCGGCATCCGCACCTCGCTCTTCCGGCCGCCGTACTCCTCCTTCGCCGACGCCATGGACAACAAGACCTGGCCGGTCACCGAGTACATCGGCAGCCGCGGCTACATCACCGTCGTCAACAACACCGACAGCGAGGACTGGAAGAAGCCCGGCGTCGACGAGATCATCCGCCGCGCCACCCCGCACGGCGGCAAGGGCGCCATCGTCCTCATGCACGACTCCGGCGGCGACCGCCACCAGACCGTGCGGGCGCTCGACCGGTTCCTGCCCGATCTCAAGGAGAAGGGCTACCGGTTCGACAACCTGACCGAGGCCCTGGACGCGCCCAGCGCCATGACCCGGGTCGGTGGCGCCGAGCTGTGGAAGGGCAAGGCGTGGATCTTCCTGGTCCAGGCATCGGAGAAGCTCACCGGCGCCCTGGTGGTCGGCCTCGCCGTCATCGGCACGCTGGTCATCAGCCGCTTCGTGCTGATGCTGCTGCTCTCCGGCTTCCACGCCCGCCGCGTGCGCCGCAAGAACTTCCGCTGGGGCCCGGCCGTCACCGAACCGGTCTCGGTCCTGGTACCGGCGTACAACGAGGCGAAGTGCATCGAGAACACGGTGCGTTCGCTGATGGACAGCGACCATCCCATCGAGGTCATCGTCATCGACGACGGCTCCAGCGACGGCACGGCGCGGATCGTGGAGGCGATGGGCCTGCCCAACGTCCGCGTGGTGCGCCAGCTCAACGCGGGCAAGCCGGCCGCCCTCAACCGCGGTCTGGCCAACGCCCGGTACGACATCGTCGTGATGATGGACGGCGACACGGTCTTCGAGCCGTCCACCGTCCGCGAACTCGTCCAGCCCTTCGGCGACTCCAGGGTCGGAGCCGTCGCCGGCAACGCCAAGGTCGGCAACAAGGACAGCCTCATCGGCGCCTGGCAGCACATCGAGTACGTGATGGGCTTCAACCTGGACCGCCGCATGTACGACGTCCTCGGCTGCATGCCGACCATCCCCGGCGCGGTGGGCGCCTTCCGCCGCTCCGCGCTGGAGCCGATCGGCGGCATGAGCGACGACACGCTCGCCGAGGACACCGACGTCACCATGGCGCTGCACCGGGCCGGCTGGCGCGTCGTCTACGCCGAGAACGCCCGCGCCTGGACGGAGGCGCCCGAGTCGGTCCAGCAGCTCTGGTCCCAGCGCTACCGCTGGTCGTACGGGACCATGCAGGCCATCTGGAAGCACCGCCGCTCGGTCATCGAACGCGGGCCCTCGGGCCGCTTCGGGCGGGTCGGACTGCCCTTCGTCTCCCTGTTCATGGTCCTGGCCCCGCTGCTCGCCCCGCTCATCGACGTCTTCCTGCTCTACGGCATCGTCTTCGGCCCGACCCAGAAGACGATCCTGGCCTGGCTGGGCGTCCTCGCCATCCAGGCGGTCTGCGCGGCCTACGCCTTCCGCCTCGACCGCGAACGCATGACCCACCTGATCTCGCTGCCGTTGCAGCAGATCCTCTACCGCCAACTCATGTACGTCGTGCTGCTCCAGTCCTGGATCACCGCGCTCACCGGCGGACGCCTGCGCTGGCAGAAGCTGCGCCGCACCGGCGTCGTCGAGGCGCCCGGGGGCGGCGGCGCGGTCCCGCGCCAGCGTGCGCGCGGCGACGACGATCGGAGGCCCGTGGCATGACCCACGGATACACGCCCGGCACCGGCAGGAGCCCGGAGCCGGCCGGACCCCACGGAACGCGCCCGGCGGGCGGCCCCGGCGCGGACCCCTACGCTCCCGGGCCCGCGGACGGCCGCCCGGCCGGAGCGGGGGCGCCGTACGCCATCCCGCGGCAGAAGACCGCAGGGACCGCCGAGTTCGCCGGCCCCGGCTTCGCCGACGCCGGGGCCGGGCCGGCCGCTGAGCCCCCCACCGGGGCGCCCACCACCACCGAGCCCGCCCCGGCCTCCGCGCCGGCCAGGCCCGGCCGGGACCGGTACCTCGACGTGCTGCGGTCCGTCGCGCTGGTCCGGGTGGTGGTGTACCACCTGTTCGGCTGGGCCTGGCTGACCGTGCTCTTCCCGTCGATGGGCGTCATGTTCGCCCTCGCCGGCTCGCTGATGGCGCGCTCGCTCAAGCGCCCGGCGCTGAGCGTGATCCGCAGCCGCGTCCGGCGCCTGCTGCCGCCGATGTGGGCGTTTGCCGCGGTGGCGCTGGCCCTGATGTTCGCGGGCGGCTGGAACCCGCGGGAGGACCCCGACCACGGCGGCACCTGGGGCCTGCTCTCCCTGCTCAACTACCTCGTCCCGATCGGCGCCCCGCCCTACCCGGCCGAGGCCGGGTTCCCCGGCGGGCTGCTGGAGAGCGGCTGGGCGGTGGAGGCCGCGGGACCGCTCTGGTACCTGCGCGCCTACCTGTGGTTCGTGCTCGCCTCCCCGCTGCTGCTGTGGGCCTTCCGCCGGGCGCCGTGGCCGACCCTGCTCGCCCCGCTCGGCCTGACCGCGATCGTCGGCACCGGCCTGGTCACCATCCCCGGCGAGACCGGCAACGCGGTCACCGACTTCGCGGTCTACGGCGGCTGCTGGGTGCTCGGCTTCGCCCACCACGAGGGGATGCTCCAGCAGATCCCCCGGTACATCACGGTCTCCTGCGCCTCCCTGGTGATGGCCTTCGGGCTGTGGTGGGCCTCGGGCCACCTCGGCCCGGAGGGCTGGGACCTCAACGACATCCCGCTCGCCCAGGCCGCCTGGTCCTTCGGCTTCGTCGTGATCCTCCTCCAGTACTCGCCGTCCTGGCAGGAACTCCCCGGCCGGCTGGCCAAGTGGGACAAGCTGGTCACGCTCTCCAACAACCGCGCGGTCACGATCTACCTGTGGCACAACCTCCTCATCCTGCTGACCGTGCCGATCATCGACCTGATGTACCGGCTGCCGTTCATGCAGAGCGAGCGGGCCGCCGAAGCCCTGGACAGCGCCTCGACGCTGTGGATGTTCGCCCTGGTCTGGCCGCTGATCGGCCTCTCGGTGCTGGCCGTCGGCTGGATCGAGGACCTCGCGGCGAAACGCCGGCCGAGGCTGTGGCCGAACGGCAGCCGCCCGGCCGGCCGGGGCGGCGCGGCGCGGCCGGCCCGCCGGGGCTGAGCCGGCGGGGGCCGGTCCGGCCGGACCGGCCCCGGAGCCGCCGTACCGGGCGGCGCACCGCCGTGCGAGACTGCCCCGATCGCGGCGGTGACCAGGGAAAGCAGGTGGGGATGAGCAAGCGCCAGACGCAGAAACTGCTGCGCATGATGGCGGGCGGGGAGCCGATCGAGCTCACCAGTCCGATGGCGTCCGTACGGAAACTCGCCCGACTCGCCTGCCTGGCCCAGCAGTTCGGCTACGAGTACGCGGACGTCAGGCAGGGCTCGGGGCGCAACGCCGCCCTGACGATGCTGCTCGTGCCCGATCCGGCGCCGCAGGCGCGCTCCCGTGCCGTCCAGAACTGGGCGCAGTACCCCAACGCCCACGACGGCGTCTCCCTGCCGCCCCTCGCGCCGGACGCGGTCGAACTCCTCAAGGCCCGCATCAACTACGACCTCACCGGCAAGAACGCCGAGAAGCGCATGGGGTACGGCGCGGTCGGCGTCACCGTCGGCTGCGTGATCCTCGCGCTGCGGGCGGGCGGCGACGGCGGTGCCTTCGCCATGGCCGGGATCATCTGGTTCCTCGTGGTGGCGCTCCTCGGCGTCGGCCTCGTCGTCACCCGCAAGCGCAACGCCAAGTTCGGGGCCCGGCTGCACGCCTCCGGGTTCCGGCCGGTCCCCGACGAGACGGGGCGGGTGCGCTACCTGCCCCCCGGACCGCGGCCCGCCGGGCAGGGCAACCCGTTCGCCGGCGCATCCGGCCCCGGCGGACCCCACGGCCACCAGGCCCCCGCCGCCGCGCCGGCCCAGGGGTACGGCCACCCCGCCCCGGCCCCGTACCCGCCGCAGGCACCCGGGGGGTACCCCAACGCCCCGCAGATGCCCGACGGTTACCCCAGCGCCCCGCAGGCTCCGGTCGGTTACCCGAACGCCCCGCAGGCTCCGGTCGGTTACCCCAGCACTCCGCAGGCGCCCGGTGGTTACCCCAACGCCCCGCAGGCGCCCGGTGGTTACCCGGCGGCCCCGCAGGCGCCCGCGCCGCAGGCCCCGGGGCCGTACGGTCAGCCGCAGCCCGGCCCCTACGCCCCCGGCCCGTACGCCCCGCAGCCGTACCCGCCCCAGCAGCAGCCGTACCCCCAGCAGCCGTACGGGCAGCCCCCGGCCCAGCCTCCCCACCCGCAGCAGCCCCTCCAGCAGAATCCCCACTGGCAGCCCCAGCCGCCGCAGGGCTGAGCCGGGGGCGGCACCGCCGCCTACGACGGGAACGGGACGGACCACAGTGACGCACGACGACGCACGGCAGCACACCGCAGACACCGGAGACACCGGGAACACCGGAGACACCGGGAACACCGAAAGCACCGGAGACACCGCAGACACCGCAAGCACCGGGACACCGGAGGCGCGGCCGGGCGAAGCACGCCCGGAGGGGGAAGCCCGGGAGGCCCCCCTGCCCCTCGCCGGGTTCACCGTCGGGGTGACCGCCGCCCGCCGGGCGGAGGAGTTCGCCGCCCTGCTGCGCCGGCGCGGCGCCGAGGTCGTCCACGGACCGGCCCTGCGCACCGTGCCCCTCGCCGACGACACCGAACTGCTCGCCGCCACCCGCCGGCTGACCGAGCGGGCCCCCGACGTCGTCGTCGCCAACACCGCCGTCGGCTTCCGGGGCTGGCTGGAGGCGGCCGAGGGGTGGGGGCTCGGCCCCGCCCTGCTCGACCGGCTGCGCGCGGCGGAACTCCTCGCCCGCGGGCCCAAGGTCACCGGCGCGATCCGCGCCGCCGGCCTCACCGAACGCTGGTCGCCCTCCTCCGAGGCCCTGGCCGAGGTGCTGGACCGGCTGCTGGCCGAGGGCGTCGACGGCCGCCGCGTCGCCGTCCAGCTCCACGGCGAGCCCCTCACCGAGTTCGTGGGCGCGCTGCGCTCCGGCGGCGCCGACGTCGTCGAGGTGCCCGTCTACCGGTGGCTGCCGCCCGAGGACCCGGCCCCGCTCGACCGGCTGCTGGACGCGCTGCTCGAACGCCGCCTGGACGCCGTCACCTTCACCAGCGCGCCCGCCGCCGTCTCCCTGCTCACCCGCGCCCGGGAACGCGGCCTGCTGGACGGGCTCCTCGCCGCCCTCGGCCACGACGTGCTCGCCGCCTGCGTCGGACCGGTCACCGCCGCGCCGCTCGCCGCGCGCGGCGTCCCCACCGTCCACCCCGAACGCTTCCGCCTCGGACCCCTCGTCCAGCTCCTCTGCCGCGACCTGCCGGAACGGGCCCGGCCCGCGCGGGGGACCGGGCACCCGAAGGGCTGACTCCGCGCCCCCGGTGCCATCGGGTGCGGTAGGAGGGGTTCCGGGCGCGGCCCGGGACGGGCACTGTAGGAGGAACGCTTCCCGCTCCCCCGGCCCGCCCCCGGGCACCACCTAGGCGGTGACAGGAACATGGCACTGGGTACGGCAGGCGCCCCGTCCGAGCCGCGGTTCGACACCGGACGGATCTGCCTGGACCTCCTCGCCACCACCCACCCCGCGGAACGGCTCGGCTCGGTCGCCGCCCTCCGCGCGTGGATCGCCCGCTCCGGGCTGGTGCCGCCGGGCACCCCCCTCGCCCACGCCGACGCCTCCTGGCTCACCGGATTCCGCGAACTGCGCTGCCGTACCGGCCAACTGGTGCGCGCCCCCGCCCCCGGCACCCGGCCCCACGAGGCGGCCCGCGCCCACGAGGCCGCCCGCCCGTACGACCTCGCCCTCGTCCGCGTCAACGACCTCGCCCGCGCCGCGCCCCCGGCCGTCCGCGCGGTGCGCGGCGAGGACGGCTCGCTGACGCGGGCGCTCGCCGGCCCGCCCACCCGCACGGCCCTGCTCGCCGCCGTCGCCCGGGACGTGGTGGACCTGCTCACCGACCCCGCCGCGCGGGCGGCGCTGCGGCAGTGCGAGGGTGACGACTGCCCCGTGGTCTACGTGGACACCTCCCGGGGGCGCCGGCGCCGCTGGTGCTCCAGCGAGGTCTGCGGCAACCGCGAACGCGTCGCCCGGCACCGCCGCCGCGCCGCGGCGGCCCGCTGAGCCGGGTTCCCGGTCCGCCGGGCCGACTCCCGGTCCACCGGGCCCGGTTGACGGGCCGCCGACGCCCTCGCGGCCGACGCGGCCGGCCACCACCCCGCCCCGCTTCCGCGTGGCGGAAGCGTGAAGAAAAAGCGGAGGTGATGTGTCCCCTTGTCCGCCCACATGCCCCCGTTCGTCGCGGGGACCTTGAGAAAACTCCCACCTCGCGTTGAACACACGGCACTTCACGTCCGTACCGGATGGGCGAGCGACCGACTGGGGGAACCCCCGGACATCGGAGGTGGGCGTGCGCAAGGATTCCGTCGTGGCCAGTGAACGTGCAGCGAGGGCCCGACATCGCATGTCCCAGTCCTCGGAACCGGACGAGGAGTTGATGCGTGCGCTCTACCGTGAGCACGCCGGCCCCTTGCTGGCCTATGTGATGCGGCTGGTCGCGGGGGACCGGCAGCGCGCCGAGGACGTGGTCCAGGAGACGCTCATCCGTGCCTGGAAGAACGCCGGTCAGCTCAATCGTGCGACCGGATCGGTACGCCCCTGGCTGGTGACGGTCGCCCGGCGCATCGTCATCGACGGCCACCGCAGCCGGCAGGCCCGGCCGCAGGAGGTCGATCCGTCGCCGCTGGAGGTCATCCCCGCGGAGGACGAGATCGACAAGGCGCTGTGGCTGATGACGTTGTCGGACGCGCTCGACGACCTGACCCCGGCTCACCGGGAGGTTCTCGTCGAGACGTACTTCAAGGGACGTACCGTCAATGAGGCGGCCCAGACGCTGGGCATACCCAGCGGCACCGTGCGTTCGCGGGTGTTCTACGCCCTGCGTTCGATGAAGCTGGCACTGGAGGAGCGGGGGGTGACGGCGTGATGAGCGGGTACGGGGGATTCCAGGGGTTCGGCACGGGTGATTCGGGTAACTCTGCCCCTATGCAGGGGTCATCGGTGCCGAACGAACACGAGACCGTCGGCGCCTACGCCCTCGGCATTCTCGACGACGGCGAGGCAACCGCTTTCGAGTCGCATCTCGCCGGCTGCGAATGGTGCGCCCAGCAACTCGACGAACTGGCCGGCATGGAGCCCATGCTCGCCGCCCTCGCGGACCTGCCGGACACCGGCACGCCCGAGATCGCCGAGTCGCTCGCGGCCCGGCCCAGCCCGCGGCTGGCCGAGAGACTGGCCGACGAGGTCGCCGAGCGCCGCGCCAAGAAGCGGCGCCGCAACTTCTACCTCGTGGGCACCGCCGCCGCGCTGATCATCGGCGGCCCCTTCGCGGCCGTGGCGACGACCGGCGGCGGGGGCGGCGACGGCGGAGGCGGTCGCACCACCGAGGCGCGGACCACCGAGAGCCCGGCCGAGTCGGCCTTCGCCGCCATGCCCGACCGGGTCACGGCGACCGACCCCACCACCAAGGTCAGCGCCACCGTCGCCCTGGAGAAGAAGGTCTGGGGCACCGACGCCGTCGTCGAGCTGAAGAACGTCAAGGGCCCGGAGAAGTGCTCCCTGATCGCCGTCGGCAAGAACGGCGAACGGGAGACCCTCACCTCCTGGGCGGTCCCGGACGAGGGGTACGGCATCCCGGGCGCCACCACCGAGAAGGCCCGTGATCCGCTCTACGTCCAGGGCGGCGCCGCCTTCGAACCCAACCAGATCGACCACTTCGAGATCATGACCTTCGACGGCAAACGGCTGGTCGAAGTGGACATGTAGGACGCGGCCCGTAGCCTCACGGGGTCCCCTTCGCGTACGGTTGACGGCTGCCCAGCACGTCAGAAGGGGGCCCGGTGGCCGCACAGGCTCAACAGGATTCCGCGGTCGACTCGGTTCACACCGCAGCGCACGACTCCGTACGGGATCGGGAGATCTCCGGGGAACAGGCACACCTGGACCGGGTGTACCACCGCCTGGAGGAGAAGATCCACGAGGCGGAGTTCCTCATGCGCGACGCGGCGCAGCGCGGCCAGGTCGGCACGCCCGGCGCGCTCGCCGAACGCGATGCCCAGGTCTTCCGGGCCGGCATCCACCTCAACCGCCTCAACAGCGAGTTCGAGGACTTCCTCTTCGGCCGGATCGACCTGCTGGCCGGCAAGGACGGCAAGAAGGGTCCCGACGGCGCCTACACCGCCGTCGAGCCGGCCGAGGGCGCCATCCGGCCCGACGACACGGCCGACATCGCCGAGACCCTGCACATCGGCCGCATCGGCGTCCTCGACGAGGACTACACGCCGCTCGTCATCGACTGGCGGGCCCCCGCGGCGGCCCCCTTCTACCGGTCCACGCCGGTCGACCCGGGCCGCGTGGTGCGCCGCCGGGTGATCCGCTCCAAGGGGCGGCGCGTCCTCGGCGTCGAGGACGACCTGATGCGCCCCGAGATCCGGGCGTTCCTGGACGGCCGGGAGCTGCCGGCCGTCGGCGACGGCGCCCTGATGGCCGCCCTCGGCCAGGCCCGCACCCACTCGATGCGGGACATCGTCGCCTCCATCCAGGCCGAACAGGACCTGGTGATCCGCGCCCCCGCCGCCTCCGTGACCCACGTCGAGGGCGGCCCCGGCACCGGCAAGACCGCCGTCGCCCTGCACCGGGCGGCGTACCTGCTCTACCGGGACCGGCGCCGGTACGCGGGAGGCATCCTGATCGTCTCCCCGACCCCGCTCCTGGTGGCGTACACCGAGGGCGTGCTGCCCTCCCTCGGCGAGGAGGGGCAGGTCGCCATCCGCGCCCTCGGCTCCCTCGTCGACGGCGCCGAGGCCACCCTCTACGACTCGCCCGCCACCGCCCGCGCCAAGGGCTCCGCCCGGATGCTCAAGGTGCTGCGCAAGGCCGCCCGCGGGGCGCTGGAGCCGAGCGGTTCCCCGACCAGGCTGCGGGTCGTCGCCTTCGGCCGTCGGCTCGAACTGGAGGCCGAGGAGCTGGCCGGCATCCGGCGCAACGTCCTCGGCGGCACCGCCCCCGTCAACCTGTTGCGCCCCCGCGCCCGCCGGCTGCTCCTGGACGCCCTGTGGGAGGTCTCGGGCGCCGGCGCCCGCCACACCGACCCGGAACTCGCCGCCGAACTGCGCTCCTCCTTCGACGAGGACGTCAGTACCGAGGACTCCTTCATCGCCTTCCTCGACGCCTGGTGGCCCGAGCTGACCCCGGGGTCCGTGCTGGACGCCATGGCCGACGAGAAGCGGCTGGGCCGCTGGGCCCGGCGGGTGCTCACCCCGGGCGAGGTGCGCCGGGTGGCGCGCTCCCTGCGGCGCGAGGGCCGCAGCGTGCACGACATCGCCCTGCTGGACGAGCTGCACTCCCTCCTCGGCACCCCGGCCCGGCCCCGCCCGCGGCGCGATCCGGACGCCTTCGACCAGTTCGGCGGCGTGGAGGAGCTGATGCCGCAGCGCGAGGAGAGCCGGCGCGAGCGCGCCGAGCGGCTGGCCCGGGAGCGCACCGAGTACGCCCACGTCATCGTCGACGAGGCCCAGGACCTGACGCCGATGCAGTGGCGGATGGTGGGCCGCCGCGGCCGGCACGCCACGTGGACCGTGGTCGGCGACCCGGCCCAGTCCTCCTGGTCCGACCCGGAGGAGGCGGCCGCGGCCCGTGACGAGGCCCTGGGCAGCCGTCCGCGCCGCCACTTCCGGCTCACCGTCAACTACCGCAACCCGGCCGAGATCGCCGAGCTGGCCTCCCGGGTGCTCGCGCTCGCCCTGCCCGGCGCGGAGTCGCCCTCGGCGGTCCGCTCGACCGGCGTGGAGCCCCGTTTCACCGTCGCCGGGGACTCCCTGGCCGCCACGGTCCGCGAGGAGGCGGCGCGGCTGCTGGAGCGGGTCGACGGCACCGTCGGCGTCGTCGTCGCCATGAACCGGCGCGAGGAGGCCCGGGGGTGGCTCGACGGGCTCGGGGACCGGGTGGTGGCGCTGGGCAGCCTGGAGGCCAAGGGCCTGGAGTACGACGCGACGGTCGTGGTCTCGCCGGCCGAGATCGCCGACGAGTCGCCGGCCGGGCTGCGCGTGCTCTACGTCGCCCTGACCCGGGCCACCCAGCAGCTCACCCTCGTCTCCGCCGGGCGCGACGAGCCGGACGCCCACGGCGTGCCGGACCTGCTCCGCGACTGAGCCGGACCGGGAGACGTACGTCACAGCTCTCTCGGAGTGGGCCGTCCCCGGGAGCCGGATGACGGTGTCGCCGGGAGCCCGGGGACGGACGAGAGGCCCGTGCCGCACGGCACGGGCCTCTCTCGTGGTCTCGCACTTCTGTGAAGGTGGCACCGACCCGCCATGCTCGCCTCGCGGCAAGTGGTCGCTCGCAGCGACGAAGGTTGGGCCCGGGGGCTTGGATCGAGCCGGTGCCACATCCACGGTAACAAACGATGCCCGTGAGGCCATTCCCTCGCACAGGTTCGTTTCCGGGAGCCGGACGCGTCTTCCGCCGTGGAGTCGCGTTCTCGTATGGTGGAAGCCGTTTTTCGAAAGAAACATCCGCCGATCGGGTGGACCGCGAACAAAAAGTTCGCAATCCGGGGCGGCTACCACGTACTCGGCGGTAGGTGCGACGATCGGACGGCACAACCAGCGACACCGTGAAAGCAGAGGAAGTCGGCCATGGCAACGGCGCCCAGCGTCTCCTACTCGATGACCATCAGGCTGGAGGTGCCCGCGAGCGGAACGTCCGTGTCGCAGCTCACCACCGCCGTCGAGTCCTCCGGAGGCTCGGTGACCGGCCTCGACGTCACGGCGTCCGGCCACGAGAAGCTCCGTATCGACGTCACCATCGCGGCCAGCTCGACCTCCCACGCCGACGAGATCGTCGAGGAACTGCGCGGAGTCGAGGGCGTCGTCCTCGGCAAGGTCTCCGACCGTACCTTCCTCATGCACCTCGGCGGCAAGATCGAGATGGCGTCGAAGCACCCCATCCGCAACCGCGACGACCTCTCCATGATCTACACCCCCGGGGTCGCCCGCGTCTGCATGGCCATCGCGGAGAACCCCGAGGACGCCCGCCGCCTGACCATCAAGCGCAACTCCGTTGCGGTCGTGACGGACGGCTCGGCGGTGCTGGGCCTCGGCAACATCGGGCCGAAGGCCGCGCTGCCGGTCATGGAGGGCAAGGCCGCCCTCTTCAAGCGCTTCGCCGGCATCGACGCCTGGCCGCTCTGCCTGGACACCCAGGACACCGACGCGATCGTGGAGATCGTCAAGGCCATCGCCCCGGGCTTCGCCGGCATCAACCTGGAGGACATCTCCGCGCCGCGCTGCTTCGAGATCGAGGCCCGGCTGCGCGAGGCCCTGGACATCCCCGTCTTCCACGACGACCAGCACGGCACCGCGATCGTCGTCCTCGCCGCCCTCACCAACGCCCTGCGGGTGGTCGGCAAGGGCATCGAGAACGTCCGCGTGGTCATGTCCGGCGCAGGCGCGGCCGGCACCGCCATCCTCAGGCTGCTGCTCGCCGCGGGCGTGAAGAACGCGGTCGTCGCCGACATCCACGGCGTCGTGCACGCGGGCCGCGAGGACCTGGTGGACGCGGCGCCCGACTCGGCGCTGCGCTGGATCGCGGACAACACCAACCCGGAGAACATGACCGGCACGCTGAAGGAGGCGGTGCAGGGCGCCGACGTCTTCGTCGGTGTCTCCGCCCCCAACGTCCTGGACGGCGACGACGTCTCCGCCATGGCCGAGGGCGCGGTCGTGTTCGCGCTCGCGAACCCGGACCCCGAGGTCGACCCGGCCGTCGCCCGGCAGACCGCGGCCGTCGTCGCCACCGGCCGCTCCGACTTCCCGAACCAGATCAACAACGTCCTGGTCTTCCCGGGCGTCTTCCGCGGTCTGCTCGACGCCCAGTCCCGCGCGGTCACCACCGGCATGATGCTGGCCGCCGCGCAGGCCCTCGCGGACGTGGTGACCGAGGACGAGCTGAACCCGAACTACATCATCCCGAGCGTCTTCAACGACAAGGTGGCGGGCGCCGTCGCGGGCGCCGTGCGGGACGCGGCGAAGGCCGCGGGCGTCGCTCCGTAGGCCGGGGGGCGTGCGCCGGGGCGGCCGAACGGCGGGTGCGGGCGATCCGCACGCGGCCCCGTCCCATCGGCGCGTCGCGGACCGGCGGGCCGTGTGCCGCCCTCTAGGGTGGCGCAAGGCTCGGGCCGTCCCTTCGTGTGACTCCCTGGGGTGTTCGCACCTCGCCTGGGGGTGCCGGATTGGCATTACCGCCGCAGGTGCAGGCAGGATGCCTCCCTGGGCGCGACGGTCCGACGGCGGACCCGGGTGAGGGAACTGTCCGAGGGCCCTGGCAGCATCGGCTTTCGCTGTGCCTGACATGCGGCTCCGCCGCGTGGCACGCCTCCATGGCAAGAAGAACACGGGAGTAAGAAAATGAACCGCAGTGAGCTGGTGGCCGCGCTGGCCGACCGCGCCGAGGTGACCCGCAAGGACGCCGACGCCGTGCTGGCCGCGTTCGCCGAGGTCGTCGGCGACATCGTCTCCAAGGGCGACGAGAAGGTCACCATCCCCGGCTTCCTGACCTTCGAGCGCACGCACCGTGCCGCTCGGACCGCCCGCAACCCGCAGACCGGCGAGCCGATCCAGATCCCGGCCGGCTACAGCGTGAAGGTCTCGGCGGGCTCCAAGCTCAAGGAAGCCGCCAAGGGCAAGTAAGCAGGCGCCCCGCTTCGGGCGCCGGGTGACTGCGGGCCGTCGCGCGGCCCGCGGGCCGCCCGTGGCCGGCCGCGCGGTTCCCCGAGCCGCTCGACGGGGCACTCCTCCAGACGCCGATGGGGCGGTCACCCGGACCCGGGTGACCGCCCCATCGGCGTCCTGGACGAGGGACCCTAGCCGAGGGCCTTGCCGGGCAGCTCGACCTTGGCGCCCAGCTCCACGAGCTTCTCCATGAAGTTCTCGTAGCCCCGGTTGATCAGGTCGATGCCGTGCACCCGGGAGGTGCCCTGGGCCGCGAGGGCGGCGATCAGGTACGAGAAGCCGCCGCGCAGGTCGGGGATGACCAGGTCGGCGCCCTCCAGCCGGGTCGGTCCGGAGACGACCGCCGAGTGCAGGAAGTTGCGCTGGCCGAAGCGGCAGTCGGAGCCGCCCAGGCACTCGCGGTAGAGCTGGATGTGGGCGCCCATCTGGTTGAGCGCGGAGGTGAAGCCGAGCCGGGACTCGTAGACCGTCTCGTGCACGATGGAGAGCCCCGTGGCCTGCGTCAGCGCCACCACCAGCGGCTGCTGCCAGTCGGTCTGGAAGCCGGGGTGCACGTCCGTCTCCAGGGCGATCGACTTGAGCTGCCCGCCCGGGTGCCAGAAGCGGATGCCCTCGTCCTCGATCTCGAAGGCGCCGCCCACCTTCCGGAAGGTGTTCAGGAAGGTCATCATCGAGCGCTGCTGGGCGCCGCGGACGTAGACGTCTCCCTCGGTCGCCAGGGCCGCCGAGGCCCACGAGGCGGCCTCCAGGCGGTCCGAGAGGGCGCGGTGGTTGTAGCCGCCCAGCTCGTCCACGCCGGTGATCCGGATGGTGCGGTCGGTGTCCATGGCGATGATCGCGCCCATCTTCTGCAGTACGCAGATGAGGTCCTCGATCTCCGGCTCCACGGCCGCGTTGGACAGCTCCGTGACGCCCTCGGCCAGCACGGCCGTCAGCAGCACCTGCTCGGTGGCGCCGACCGACGGGTAGGGCAGCCGGATCTTCGTGCCGCGCAGCCGCTGCGGGGCCTCCAGGTACTGGCCGTCCGCCCGCTTCTCGATCCGCGCGCCGAACTGGCGCAGCACGTCGAAGTGGAAGTCGATGGGCCGACCGCCGATGTCGCAGCCGCCCAGCCCCGGGATGAAGGCGTGCCCGAGCCGGTGCAGCAGCGGACCGCAGAAGAGGATCGGGATGCGCGAGGAACCGGCGTGGGCGTCGATGTCGGCGACGTTCGCGCTCTCCACGTGGGTCGGGTCGAGCACCAGCTCACCGGGCTCCTCACCCGGGCGGACCGTGACCCCGTGCAGTTGGAGGAGTCCGCGTACGACCCGCACGTCGCGGATGTCCGGCACGTTGCGCAGCCGGCTCGGCGCACTGCCCAGCAGGGCGGCGACCATGGCCTTCGGCACGAGGTTCTTCGCACCGCGGACCCGGATCTCGCCCGTCAGCGGGTTTCCACCGTGGACAAGCAGTACGTCATCAGCGCCGTTGACGGTCATGGATCTCGCGTTCCGTGGAGGGGGCAGGGCCAGAAAGGAAAGGGTAGTCGCCCCCGGGAGCCCCGGAGCATGCCCGTAGGGGGTCCGCGCGGTCATGGCTCTGTCACAACACGAGCCGTCGCCCGGCGGGCACGCGGGGTCACGGGAAGCGCGTGTCCCGGGGGCGTGTTCACCCCCGTGCCCCCGATTGCCTCCCCACGGAGCGGGAACATGCGGGATCATGTCTGGCATGACCGAGGTGTCCTCGCTCACGGGGCGGCTGCTCGTGGCGACCCCCGCCCTGGCGGACCCGAACTTCGAGCGTGCGGTGGTGCTTCTCCTCGACCACGACGAGGAGGGTTCCCTCGGCGTCGTCCTCAACCGGCCCACCCCGGTCGGCGTGGACGACATCCTGGACGGCTGGGCGCGGCTGGCCGGCGAGCCCGGGGTCGTCTTCCAGGGCGGACCGGTCTCGCTGGACTCGGCCCTCGGCGTCGCGGTCGTCCCCGGCGGCTGCGGCGAGGCGGAGGCCCCGCTGGGCTGGCGCCGGGTGCACGGCGCGATCGGGCTGGTGGACCTGGAGGCCCCGCCGGAGCTGCTGGCCCCCGCGGTCGGCTCCCTGCGGATCTTCGCCGGGTACGCGGGCTGGGGACCGGGCCAGTTGGAGGACGAGCTGACGGAGGGGGCCTGGTACGTGGTCGAGTCCGAGCCCGGCGACGTCTCCTCGCCCTTCCCGGAGCGGCTCTGGCGCGCGGTCCTGCGCCGGCAGCGCAGTGAACTGGCGATGGTGGCCACGTACCCGGACGACCCCTCGCTCAACTGACGCGTGTGAGCTTGGATACCCCGGCTTTCAGTACCCTGGCACCTATGAGCACTCTCGAGCCCGAGCGCGGGACTGGTACGGGGACCCTCGTAGAGCCGACGCCGCAGGTGTCCCACGGTGACGGCGATCACGAGCGCTTCGCCCACTACGTCCAGAAGGACAAGATCATGGCGAGTGCCCTCGACGGCACTCCCGTCGTGGCGCTGTGCGGCAAGGTCTGGGTACCGGGCCGCGACCCGAAGAAATATCCGGTCTGCCCCATGTGCAAGGAGATCTACGAGTCCATGAGCGCCGGTGGCGATCAGGGCAAGGGCGGCGGCGACAAGAAGTAGCGGCCCCCCTCCCGCGGGCCGGTCTCCCGAAGGCCCCCGGAGCGCGTTCGCGGCGCGCTCCGGGGGCCTTCGTGCCGTCCCGCGTTGCACAGGGCGCAACCGGCGGTCACAGAGTGGTTGAGACCTCTTGTGGGTGTGATCCCCGAGTACCTAGCCTCCGTGGAAGTTGTGCAGAGCAAAACCGTCATTGCGCATGTTGCAACGCTCCTTCGGAGGACCGCTCGATGAAGCTCCCCGCAAGACTCCCGGCCCGGCTCGCCGTCTTCCTGGCCGCCGCCGCCCTCAGCGCCACCGCCTGTGCCCCCCAGACCTCGGGCGGTTCCGCCTCGGGCGCGGACGAGAAGACCGGCACCCTGCGGGTGTGGCTCTTCCAGGAGGTCAACAACCGGCCCAAGGAGAAGGTCGTCGACTCCGTCCTGGCCGGATTCCGCAAGGACCACAAGGGCGCGGACGTCTCCGTCGAGTACATCCCCGTCGAGACCCGCGCCGAACGCATCAAGGCCGCCTTCAACGACCCGAAGAGCGCCCCCGACGTCATCGAGTTCGGCAACACGGACACCGCCGGGTACGTGAAGGACGGCGGACTCGCCGACGTCACCGCCGACTTCGACGCCTGGAACGAGGCCAAGGACGCCGACCCGACCGCCCGCCAGTCGGTCACCGTGGACGGAAAGGTCTACGGAGCCCCCTACTTCGTCGGCGTCCGGGCCCTCTACTACCGTACCGACGTCTTCGGCGACCTCGGGCTGAAGCCGCCCGCCACCCTCGGCGAACTCGCCGCCACCGCCCGCGAGGTCAGGTCCGCCCGCCCCGACCTGTACGGCATCGCCGTCGGCGGCGCCTACACCTACGGCGCCCTGCCCTTCCTGTGGGCCCACGGCGGCGCCCTCGCCACCGGCAAGGACGGCTCCTACGCCTCCGGCCTCGACACCCCCGCCGCCCGCAAGGGCATCCAGGCGTACACCTCCCTCTTCGGCGACGACAACTGCCCCGCCGCCAAGTGCGCCGGCATGGGCGGCAACGACACCGTCACCGCCTTCGCCTCCGGCAAGGCCGCCATGGCGATCGCCGGCGACTTCAGCCACCAGGCCGTGGAGTCCGGCTCGGTCAAGGGCAAGTACGCCGTCGTGCCGCTGCCCGGTGCGAAGGCCGGCACCATCGCCCCCGCCTTCGCCGGCGGCAACAACATCGGCGTCCTGAAGGGCACCTCCCACCGCACCCTCGCCGTCGACCTGATGAAGCGGCTCGCCGCCAAGAAGACCCAGGGCGAACTCTTCGACGCCATGGGCTTCCTGCCCACCTTCACCGACGTACGGCAGCAGGCCGCCGAGCGGGAGCCGTTCGTGAAGCCCTTCGTCCAGACCCTCGCCTCCGGGACCGAGTTCGTGCCCGCCTCGCCGGCCTGGGCGCAGATCGACGCCTCCCTCGTCCTGCCCACCATGTACCAGGAGATCGTCAGCGGCCGGAAGGACGTGGCGACCGCCTCCGAGGACGCCGCCAAGAAGATGAACGACGCGTTCGGCTCCGTCGGATGACAGCGCCCGCCACCCCGGTGGCCGCGGACCGCCCGCCCGTGCGGGCGGCCCGCGGCGGCGCGGTCCACGGCACCCCCCGCCGCCGGGGTGGCCGCGCCACCCCCTGGATCTACCTCGCGCCCGCCCTCGTCGTCCTCGGCGGACTGCTCGTCTACCCCGTCTACCAGCTCGGCCTGATCTCCTTCCTGGAGTACACCCAGGCCCAGGTCTCGGGCGGCGAACCCACCACCTTCCAGGGCCTGGGCAACTACGCCACCCTCTTCCGCGACGAGGAGTTCTGGCGGGTCCTGCTCGCCACCCTCCTCTTCGCCGCCGCCTGCGTCCTCGGCACCCTCGCCGTCGGCTGCGCCCTCGCCGTGCTCCTCACCCGCGTCCGCGCCCTGCCGCGGCTCGCGCTGATGCTCGCCGGACTCGGCGCCTGGGCCACCCCCGCGGTCACCGGCTCCACCGTCTGGCTGCTCCTGTTCGACGCGGACTTCGGCCCGGTCAACCGCGTGCTCGGCCTCGGCGACCACTCCTGGACGTACGGGCGCTACAGCGCCTTCCTCTTCGTCCTGCTCGAAGTGGTCTGGTGCTCCTTCCCGTTCGTCATGGTCACCGTCTACGCCGGCATCCGCGCCGTCCCCGCCGAGGTGCTGGAGGCCGCCGCCCTCGACGGCGCCTCCCCCTGGCGCGTCTGGCGCTCGGTGCTCGCCCCGATGCTCCGGCCGATCCTGGTGGTCGTCACCATCCAGTCGGTCATCTGGGACTTCAAGGTCTTCACCCAGATCTACGTCATGACGGGCGGCGGCGGCATCGCCGGCCAGAACCTCGTCCTGAACGTCTACGCCTACCAGAAGGCGTTCGCGTCCTCGCAGTACAGCCTGGGCGCCGCGATCGGCGTGGTGATGCTGCTGATCCTGCTCGCCGTCACGCTGGTGTACCTGCGGCTGCTGCGCCGCCAGGGGGAGGAGCTGTGAACCTCACGCGCGCGCGGGTGCGCCGTCCGTGGCGGCTGGCGGCCGAGGCGTCGGCGCTGCTGATCGCCGTCCTGGTCGCCTTCCCGCTCTACTGGATGGTGCTCAGCGCCTTCAAACCGGCCGGCGAGATCGCGTCCGACCGGCCGCGGCCGTGGACGCTTTCGCCTTCGCTGGATTCCTTCCGGCGGGTCTTCGGGCAACAGGAATTCGGCCGCTATTTCCTCAACAGCCTGCTCGTCGCGGGCGCCGTCGTCGTCGCCTCGGCGCTGATCGCGTTCCTCGCCGCGACGGCCGTGACACGGTTCCGTTTCCGTTTCCGGACCACCCTCCTGATCATGTTCCTGGTGGCCCAGATGGTGCCGGTGGAAGCGCTCACCATCCCGCTCTTCTTCCTCATGCGGGACTTCGGCCAACTGAACACGCTGGGCGCGCTGATCCTGCCGCACCTCGCCTTCTCGCTGCCCTTCGCCATCTGGATGCTGAGGGGATTTGTGAAAGCCGTGCCGGAAGCCCTGGAGGAGGCCGCCCACGTCGACGGCGCGAGCCGTACGCGCTTTCTGTGGCAGATCCTTTTCCCGCTGGTCTTCCCGGGGCTCGTGGCCACCAGCGTGTTCTCCTTCATCTCGGCCTGGAACGACTTCCTCTTCGCCAAGTCGTTCATCATCAGCGACACCTCCCAGTCGACGCTGCCGATGGCCCTGCTGGTCTTCTACAAACCGGACGATCCCGACTGGGGCGGAGTGATGGCCGCCTCCACCGTGATGACGATTCCGGTACTGGTCTTCTTCGTACTCGTACAACGACGACTCGTCTCCGGCCTCGGCGGAGCGGTGAAGGACTGACGTGAGCGACACGACCCCGGCGACGGGCCCGATCCCGGCCCCGCTGACCCTCGACGGCCCCGGTCCGGGCGCCGTCGCCCTGACCCCCGCGACCACCCTGGCGGCCGGCCCCGGCACCGAAACCACCGAACGCTGGCTGCGCGCCGTCCTCGGCCCCGCCCTCGGCCTCACCCTGCCGACCGCCCCGCCCGGCGCCGACGCAGGCGCCGGGCTGCGGCTGCGCACCGACGACACGCTCGGCCCGGAGGAGTACCGGCTCACCGCCGGCGCCGACGGCGTCGAGATCACCGGCGGCGACGCGGCCGGCGTCTTCTGGGGCGCCCAGACCCTGCGCCAGCTCATCGGCCCCGACGCCTTCCGCCGGGCACCGCTGCGGCCCGGAGCCGGACACCGGCTGCCGTACGTGAGCGTGCGGGACGCGCCCCGCTTCCGCTGGCGCGGCCTCATGCTCGACGTCGCCCGGCACTTCATGCCCAAGGACGGCGTACTGCGCTACCTCGACCTGATGGCGGCGCACAAACTCAACGTCCTGCACTTTCACCTGACGGACGACCAGGGATGGCGTATCGAGATCCTGCGCTACCCCGAACTCACCGCCACCGGCGCCTGGCGCCCGCGCACCAAATACGGCCACCGGGCCTCCCCGCTGTGGGAGGACAAGCCGCACGGTGGTCACTACACCCAGGACGACATCCGCGAGATCGTCGCCTACGCCGCCGAGCGCCACATCACCGTCGTCCCGGAAATCGACGTACCCGGCCACTCGCAGGCCGCCATCGCCGCCTATCCGGAACTCGGCAACACCGACGTCGTCGACACCGCCGCCCTCGGCGTCTGGGACACCTGGGGCGTCTCCCCGAACGTCCTCGCCCCCTCCGAGAACACCCTGCGCTTCTACGAGGGCGTCTTCGAGGAACTCCTCGGCCTTTTCCCCTCCGAGTTCGTCCACGTGGGCGGCGACGAATGCCCCAAGGACCAGTGGCGCGCGTCGGCCGCCGCGCAGGCCCGCATCGCGGAACTCGGGGTCGACGGCGAAGACGGACTCCAGTCCTGGTTCATCCGGCACTTCGACCGCTGGCTCACCGCGCGCGGGCGCCGGCTCATCGGCTGGGACGAGATCCTGGAGGGCGGTCTCGCCGAGGGCGCGGCCGTCTCCTCGTGGCGCGGCTACGCCGGCGGGATCGCCGCCGCGCGCGCCGGACACGACGTCGTCATGTGCCCCGAGCAGCAGGTCTACCTGGACCACCGGCAGGACGGGGGACCGGACGAGCCGGTTCCGATCGGGTACGTCCGCACCCTGGAGGACGTCTACCGGTTCGAGCCGGTTCCTCCCGCGCTGACCGAGACGGAGGCCGCGCGCGTCCTCGGCACCCAGGCCAACGTGTGGACCGAGGTGATGGAAGACCAGGCCCGCGTCGACTACCAGGTCTTCCCGCGGCTCGCCGCCTTCGCCGAGGTCGCCTGGAGCGCCCTGCCGGCCCCCGCCGACCGGGACTTCGCCGGCTTCGAGGAGCGGATGGCCGACCACTACCGGCGCCTGGACGCCCTCGGCGTCGCCTACCGGCGGCCCGGCGGCCCGCTGCCCTGGCAGCGCCGGCCCGGGGTGCTCGGCCGCCCGATCGAGGGCGCGCCCCCGAACGCGTAGGGCGCACCGCCGGACACGTACGGAAAACGCCCCCAAACGCCACTCAAGAGTGGCAACTCGCACGCAACGCCGATCACCGGAGGTCCCGTGTGAAACCTGGCCATCTCCCTGGCCAGGTGGGCGAATGCCGCCTAGCGGACCCCTGCGTTCGGGCCCTGCAAAGATGTGCCAGAGTTGCCACGTCGGCCCTGTCAGCACGTACCGTACGGCGACACGGGCGGGACCAGTGGGACAGCGGGAAGGGGCAGTCGGGTTGACCACGCACGCACCGCAGGCGGCGCAGGCCGTCACGCTGCCCACGACACTGGACGAGGCCGTGGCGGTGCTCACCGCCACGCCCGCCGCGGTGCCGGTGGCGGGCGGAACCGACCTGATGACCTCCGTCAACTCCGGCCAGTTGCGGCCCGCCGCGCTGGTCGGACTCGGCCGCATCAGCGAGATCCGGGGCTGGCAGTACCAGGACGGGCACGCCCTGCTCGGCGCGGGACTCACCCACGCCCGCATGGGCCGCCCCGACTTCGCGGCCCTCATCCCGGCGCTGGCCGCCGCCGCCCGCGCCGCCGGCCCGCCGCAGATCCGCAACGCGGGCACCCTCGGCGGCAACATCGCCTCCGCCGCCCCGACCGGCGACGCGCTGCCGGTCCTGGCCGCGCTGGAGGCGACCCTGATCATCGCGGGCCCGTCGGGGGCCCGCCGGGAGATGCCGGTCTCGTACCTGCTGGCCGGCATGGAGATGCTGCGCGCCGGCGAGCTGATCGGCCATGTGCGCGTGCCGCTGCTGCACGCCCCCCAGGTCTTCCTGAAGGCCACCGGCCGGACCGGTCCCGGCCGCGCGCTGGCCTCCGTGGCCCTGGTCCTCGACCCGGCCCGGCGCGGGGTGCGCTGCGCCGTCGGCGCCATCGCGCCGATGCCGCTGCGCCCCCTGGAGGCCGAGGAGTGGGTCGCCCGGCTCATCGACTGGGACAACGGCCGCGCGATCGTCCCCGAGGCGCTGAGCGCCTTCGGCGAGTACGTCGCCGCCGCCTGCATCCCCGACGCCGCGCCGGCCGAGGACGGCTCCGCGCAGCAGCTCCCGCCCGCCGTACTGCACCTGCGGCGCACCGTCGCCGCGCTGGCCCGACGAGCACTGGGGAGGGCGCTGTCGTGACCGACGACCAGCAGGGAGAGGGCGCCGCGCCCCGTGGCGGCGGGCGCTGGGACCCGCTGCCCCAGGGCGACTACGACGACGGTGCCACCGCCTTCGTGAAGCTCCCCGAGGGCGGCATCGACGCGCTGCTGGCCTCCGCCGACAGCCCGCTCGCCGCGCCGGGCCACGGCTACGTGCCGCCGCAGATCACCGTCACGCCCGCGACGACCGCCGGCACCGACCCGGCGGCCACCGGCGCCTGGGCGACGCCCGCCGACGGCACCCGGTGGCAGCAGGCCCCGGACGCCGGGGGACAGGCGGCGGCGCAGCGGTTCCCGGGGCAGGAGTACGCGGGACAGGAGTACGCCGGGCAGGAGTACGGGGGCCGGGCGTACGCCGCCCCGGCCGAACCGGACGCCTACCCGGGGCAGGTGCCGTACCAGGACCGCAACGGCCACGGCGGGCAGGGCGGTTACCCGGCGCAGGACCCGTACGGGCAGCCGGGGCAGGCGCGTCAGCCGGGGCAGCCGGGCCGGGCCGGGCACGGTGGTCAGGACGGGCACGGGGGCGGTCAGGACAGGCACGGTGGTGGTCAGGCCGGGCACGGTGGTGGTCAGCCGGGGCGGCCGGCGGCCGACGTCGGGCACGACGACCGGTTCGCCTACCACCCGGACGCCTCCGGGCAGTGGGACCTCGGCGGCGAGGCGCCCGCGTCCGCCCCGGGCCCCGACGCCGCCGGACGCGGCGCGGCCGAGCCGGGCCCGAACGGCCCGTGGTCCATCCCGCTCGCCGACGGCGATCTCCCCGACGACTCGGGCGAGTTCACCACGTCGTCCCTGGCCGGTCAGTGGAGCGGCGGCGCCGCTCCGCCGGCCACGCTCCCGGGCGGCGCCGCCGCCCCCTGGGCACCCCAGCCGGCCGGACAGCCGTGGGACGAGCGCGAGCGGGAACGCCCCGGGGCGCTGCCGGACGCCGGTCCCCGGACCGACGGGCGCGGCGAGGCCCTCGTCCGCGAGGAGACGCCGACGGCGTCCCCGTCGCCGACGCCTGCTGAGGCGGGTGCGGCGGGTGCGGTCCGGGAGGCCATGGGGCTTGGTGGGCCTGGTGGGCCTGGTGGGCATGGTGGGACCGAAGGGACTGTTGGGGCTGGTGGGGCTGCCGCGGCGGCCGGAGCCCGCGGGCCCGGCGAGGCCGGAGCGCTCGGCGCGGCAGGCGAGACCGGTGCGCCAGGTGGTTCTGCCGGTCCCGGTGGGGCCAATGCGGCCGGTGTGCCCGGTGCGCCCGGTGTGCCCGCTGGGTCAGGCAGGCAAGGCGAGTCCGGTGCGCCCGGTGCGCCCGGTGAGTCCCGTGAGGCTGCCGGGAACGGTGGGCCCCGAGGGCCGGAAGGGTCCCAGAAGGCCCCTGAGGCCCCCGTGGCGCCCTCCGCGGCCCCCGTACGGCACTCCGAGGCCGAATCCGGGCCGGAGGCCGCCCAGCCGCCCGTGACGGACCCCGCCCCGGCGGCGGCCCGCACGGCGTCCGCCGGGGAGCCGGCCGCCGAGGCCGGGGGAGCGGCCCGCCCCGGCGCCGGGGCATCCGCCGAACCCGCCCCGGGGCCCGAGCCCGCCGCCGACCCCGGCCCCGTACGCCAGGACGGCTCGCTCGGCGCCCACGACGAACACCCCCTCGCCTCCTACGTGCTCCGCGTCAACGGCGCCGACCGGCCCGTCACCGACGCCTGGATCGGCGAGTCGCTGCTGTACGTGCTGCGTGAACGCCTCGGCCTCGCGGGCGCCAAGGACGGCTGCTCCCAGGGCGAGTGCGGCGCCTGCAACGTGCAGGTCGACGGACGCCTCGTCGCCTCCTGCCTCGTCCCGGCCGTCACCGCCGCCGGCAGCGAGGTGCGGACCGTCGAGGGACTGGCCACGGACGGCCGGCCCTCCGACGTCCAGCGGGCCCTCGCCCGGTGCGGCGCCGTGCAGTGCGGCTTCTGCGTGCCCGGCATGGCGATGACCGTGCACAACCTCCTGGAGGGCAACCCGGCCCCGACCGAGCTGGAGACCCGCCAGGCCCTCTGCGGCAACCTGTGCCGCTGCTCCGGCTACCGGGGCTTCCTGGAGGCGGTCCGCGAGGTCGTCGCCGAACGCGCCGCCGAGGCGGAGGAGGACGAGGGCGCCGACCCCGGCGAGGACGACGGCGCCCGCATCCCGCACCAGGCCGGACCGGGCGCGGGCGGCGTCAACCCCTCGGCCTTCGACCCGGCACCCCGCAGCGCCGCCCCCGACCCGCACGGCCGCCCCCCGCACGACCAGGCGCCCCGTGACGGGCAGCCCCCGTACGACCAGCCCTACGACCAGCCGCCCTACGGTCAGGACGGAGGCCAGGCGTGAGCAACGAGACCGCCACCGCGGAGCCCGCCGCGACGGCGCAGACCGACCCCGACACGCCCCCCCTCGGCCTCGGCGCGTCCCTGCTGCCCGCCGACGCCCGCGCCAAGACCGAGGGCACCTTCCCCTACGCCGCCGACCTGTGGGCCGAGGGACTGCTCTGGGCGGCCGTCCTGCGCTCCCCGCACCCGCACGCGCGCATCGTCTCCATCGACACCAGCCACGCGCGCGAGATGCCCGGCGTCCGCGCCGTCGTCACCCACGAGGACGTGCCCGGCACCCCGCTGCACGGCCGCGGCCGTGCCGACCGGCCGCTCTTCGCCTCCGAGGTCGTACGCCACCACGGCGAACCCCTCGCCGCCGTCGCCGCCGACCACCCGGACACCGCGCGGATGGCCGCCGCCGCCGTCATCGTCGAGTACGAGGTGCTCGACCCGGTGACCGACCCCGAGCAGGCGTTCGAGGCCGAACCGCTGCACCCCGACGGCAACCTGATCCGGCACATCCCGCTGCGCCACGGCGACCCGGACGCGGCCGGCGAGATCGTCGTCGACGGCCTCTACCGCATCGGCCGCCAGGACCCCGCCCCCATCGGCGCCGAGGCCGGCCTCGCCGTGCCCCGCCCCGACGGCGGCGTGGAGCTGTACCTGGCCTCCACCGACCCGCACGGCGACCGCGACGCCGCCGCCGCCTGCTACGGGCTGGAACCCGAGCGCGTCAAGATCGTCGTCACCGGCGTCCCCGGCGCCACCGCCGACCGCGAGGACCAGGGCTTCCAGCTCCCGCTGGGCCTGCTCGCCCTCAAGACCGGCTGCCCGGTGAAGCTCACCGCCACGCGCGAGGAGTCCTTCCTCGGACACGCCCACCGCCACCCCACCCTGCTGCGCTACCGCCACCACGCGGACGGCGAGGGCCGGGTGGTGAAGGTCGAGGCGCAGATCCTGCTCGACGCGGGCGCCTACGCCGACACCTCCTCCGACGCGCTCGCCGCCGCCGTCGCCTTCGCCTGCGGCCCCTACGTGGTGCCCAACGCCTTCATCGAGGGCTGGGCCGTACGCACCAACAACCCGCCGTCCGGCCATGTGCGCGGCGAGGGCGCGATGCAGGTCTGCGCCGCCTACGAGGCGCAGATGGACAAGATCGCCAAGAAGCTCGGCCTCGACCCGGCCGAGGTCCGGCTGCGCAACGTACTCGCCACCGGCGACGTGCTGCCCACCGGCCAGACCGTCACCTGCCCGGCCCCGGTCGCCGAACTCCTGGAGGCGGTACGGGAGTTCCCGCTGCCGCCGCTGCCCAAGGACACCCCCGAGGACGAGTGGCTGCTGCCCGGCGGCCCCGAGGGCGCGGGCGAGCCGGGCGCGGTGCGGCGCGGCGTGGGCTACGGCGTCGGCATGGTGCACATGCTCGGCGCGGAGGGCGCCGACGAGGTCTCCACGGCCACCGTCCGGGTCCAGGGCGGATCGGCGACCGTGCTGTGCGCGGCCGTCGAGACCGGACAGGGCTTCACCACCCTCGCCCGGCAGATCGTGCAGGAGACCCTCGGCATCGACGACGTGCGCGTCGCCCCCGTCGACACCGACCAGCCCACGGCCGGGGCGGGCTGCCGGGGCCGGCACACCTGGGTCTCGGGCGGCGCGGTCGAACGGGCCGCGAAGATGGTCCGCACCCAGCTCCTCCAGCCCCTCGCCCACAAGTTCGGCATGTCCACCGAGCTGCTCCAGATCACCGACGGCAAGATCACCTCGTACGACGGGGTGCTGTCGACCACCGTCACCGAGGCGATGGACGGCAAGGAGCTGTGGGCCACCGCGCAGTGCCGCCCGCACCCGACCGAGCCGCTCGACGCCTCCGGGCAGGGCGACGCCTTCGTCGGCATGGCCTTCTGCGCGATCCGCGCGGTGGTCGACGTCGACATCGAGATCGGCTCCGTGCGCGTGGTGGAACTGGCCGTCGCCCAGGACGTGGGCCGGGTGCTGAACCCGGCGCAGCTCGCCGCCCGGATCGAGGCGGGCGTCACCCAGGGCGTGGGCATCGCGCTCACCGAGAACCTGCGCACCCCGCGCGGACTGGTCCGCCACCCCGACCTCACCGGCTACGCCCTGCCGACCGCCCTGGACGCCCCGGACATCCGCATCGTCAAGCTGGTCGAGGAACGGGACGTCGTCGCGCCCTTCGGTGCCAAGGCGGTCAGCGCGGTGCCCGTGGTGGCCTCCCCGGCGGCCGTCGCCTCGGCGGTGCGCGCGGCCACCGGACGCCCGGTCAACCGGCTGCCGATCCGCCCCCAGGCCGCGGTGGTCACCGGCTGATCCGGACCGGCCTGCGCGGCCGGGGCGTTGTCGGTGGGGCGCCGTAGTGTGGCGGTCGGTGGGGACGGTCGTGCCCGCCGGACCAGACGCACGGGGGACTCATGAGCACGCCGACCGGGTACCAGTCCGATCCGTACACCGCGCACCGCCCCGCGCGGCGCCGCCCCACCCCTGTGCCGCGCTCCCTGGCCGGCTGCGCGGCGGCGGCCGACGCGCTGGCCGCCCTGCGCGCCGGTGCCCCCGAGCCGGCCGCCGTCCCCCGGTGGCTGCCCGCGCTCCTGGGCGACGACCCGGAGGCCCTGCGCAAGGTGGCGTCGCTGCTCCGCCCGCCCCGCCGCTCCGGCCTCGCCCTGGACCTGCCCGCCCGGCTGCTGAGGGAGGGTTACGGCGCCGGGCGGATCGTCCGCTTCGAGGACGTCGACTTCCCGGCCGCGCTCACCCACGAGCCGAGCCGCCGTTTCCTGCGCGAGGTGGGCCTGCCCGAGGACGGGCCGGGGTTCCGCCTCGACACGGACGTGCCGCTGCCGACCCTGGCGGAACTCCACGCCCTCGCCGGCGACCCGGACAGCTTCGACGACGCCCCGGACACCCCGCCGATACCGGGCACGGACGACCTGATCCACCTGGGCCGCCTGCCGGGCGACGGCCGGCTGCTCCTCGACGGCACGACAGGCACGGTCCTCCACCTCACGACGACCGCCGCCCGCCCCCTCACCACGGACCTCTCCACCCTCGCCCTCACCCTGTGGCTCACCCACCGTGCGGGGTCGACCAAGGGTGCCCTCCGCCCGGCCGGCCACCGGAACCCGCCCCGCACAGCAGCCCCGGCAGCGACCCCCCACCCCGAGACCCGCCCCCGCATCCCGGGCCCCCGCGCCGGAGACCCCCGGGAGACGCACCCCCGCGGCGCGGCGCCCTCCCCGCCGGTCCCGCCGGTCCGCCGAGGGACCCCGCCCCGCAACCCCCTGCCCGGCCGGCGCCCGGCATCCGTACCACGGCCGCGCCTGACACGACGGACAGAGCCTGACCTGGCGCTCGCCGCTGGGCGTGAGTCGCGGCAGTAGCGGCAGGACCGTGGGCACAAGAGATCAACGACCAGTACGGGCGGGGTGGGCGTGAACGACATCGACCAGGCCAAGCACGAGCTGCGCGACAAGGTGTGGCGTCGTCTCATCGACGGCGGCGGCGCACCGGATGACTCCTACGGGAAGATCCCCGGCTTCCACGGCACCGAGGGCACTGCCGAGATGCTGGCCGGTCAGGATTTCTGGCGACGCGCCACCACCGTGAAGGCCAACCCCGACTGGGCGCAGCTTGCCGTCAGGGTTCGTGCGCTCAAAGACGGCAAGCGTGTCTACATGGCCGTCCCGCGCATGGCATCACCGCAACCCTTCCACCTGCTCGATCCGGAAAACCTCGGGCTTCCTCCCGAGGAGGCCGCCGAGAAGAAGGGCGCGGCTCAGGTTGCCCGCCGGATCGGGGTCGAGTCGATGGAACCTGTCGACGTCGTGGTGTGCGGCAGTGTCGCAGTGAACCGCTCCGGCGCGCGCATCGGCAAGGGTGCCGGGTACTCCGACCTCGAAGTCGCTCTTTTGATCGAGGCAGGCTTGGTGACGGAGCGGACGGTGATCGTCGCGCCGGTGCACCCGCTCCAGGTGATCGAGGAGGACATCCCCGAGACGGAGCACGACTTCAGCGTGGACTACATCGTCACTCCCGGCGAGGTGATCCCCTGTCCCGGCCGCAGGCGTCCACGCGGCATTGTCTGGGGCGATCTGACCGCCGACAAGATCGCAGCCATCCCCGTACTCGCCCAACGGGAACGCCGGGGACGGGCGTAACACCCTCGCTCACCACGGCCCCCGTCAGGATCAGGATCATGTCCGCACGCGAGCGCGTTGTCGTTGTCGGGGCTGGGGTGGCGGGGCTCATCACGGCCGTCGTTCTCGCCGAGGCCGGTGCTTCGGTGCACGTGATCGCCGAGCAGGTGCCGGGCGTCACGTCGCTGGCGGCCGGGGCGATGTGGGGGCCGTATCTGGCCGAACCGCAGGACAAAGCCGACCAGTGGGGGCAACGGTCCCTGGCGGTCTTCCACGAGCTGGCCGAGGACCCCGCCACGGGTGTCCGGCTCACCAGCGGTATCGAGGCATCCCGCACGACCGAGGCTCCGCCCGCCTGGGCCACCGCCCTGCCCGGCTTCCGGCCATGCGAGCCGCCCGAACTGCCGGCCGGGTTCACGGCCGGTCACCGGTTCACGGCGCCGCTGATCGACATGCCCAGCTACCTCGGCTACCTCCTGCGCCGCTTCCACGCCGCCGGCGGAACGGTCGAGCTGCGACGCCTGGCCTCGCTCACGGGCGCCGGCCTCGCGCCCGTGATCGTCAACTGCGCGGGCCTCGGCGCCAAGGATCTCCTCCCGGACCCCGACCTTCGGCCCATCCGGGGCCAGCACGTCGTCGTCACCAACCCGGGACTGACCGAGTTCTTCTCCGAGGACACCGGCCTCTCACCGGACCTGCTGTGCTTCTACCCCCACGGCGACACCGTCGTCCTGGGCGGCACCGCCATCGACGGCGACGGCGGCCTCGCCCCCGACGACAAGGCGGCGGACGACATCATCGCCCGCTGCGCCGAGATCGAGCCCCGTCTCGCCGAGGCCCGGGTCCTGGAGCACCGGATCGGGGCCCGGCCGACCCGGGCCACGGTCCGCGTGGAGACGGAGCGGCGGAAGGATGGCACGGTGCTCTTGCACAACTACGGACACGGAGGCGCCGGCGTCACGCTGTCCTGGGGCTGCGCTGAAGAGCAGCGGGGGCATGGTGGCTTGATGAGACCAGAGCTGAGGCCAGGGGCCCACTCTCCCTGCTGGTCGGCTCGGTCTCCGAGTGTAGATCTGTAAATGCTCGATGCCGCACTCTCCTGCCGAACTCTATGCCGGGCCCATGGCCTCCCCGACCGCGCGGCCAATGTGATCACGGACGTTGTCCGCTGAGACGTATGAGAGGGCCCTCTCCAGGCACTCGGCAGCGGCAGCGAACCAAGCCGCCTGCCGGCGCATGTGGCTGTCGAGAAAGGGGACAACAGCGCCCGTGGCGCTGCCCCGGGCCTCTCGTGCATACAGCACGGAGAGAGCGAACGCCCAGCACGCGTGGAGGAATCCATAGACGGGACGGTCGGTGCCTCGCCAGGGGGAGAAGAAGGTGACATCGGCGGGGAGAAGCACGTCGTACGCGGCCAGGGCGTCGTTGAGCCAGTTGTGGGCTGCCTCGTGGATCAGGTCGCGGGCCAGGATTTCGGGGTGGGCGGTGTAGTCGGTGAAGACGGTGCCGGGGAGGCGGGTGAGGGCCCAGCTGTGGAGGGTCTCGTCGAGCTGGCGGAGGTTGAGCAGGCAGATGACGGGGGCGTGCTGGATGAGCAGAGTGCCGAAGCCGTGTTCGACGGCGGATGCGAGGGCGGCACGAACGAGGGACTGGGCATCAGGTGGGGCGGGGGCGGTGTCGGGACCGACGAGGTAGTACGCGGTTTCGGAGATCTCCGAGCGGAGCAGCTCCGCGGGGCACGGGTTGAGCACGATGTGCTGGTCGGTCGACAGGTGGGTCAGGTCTCGCACCGACGTACGGCGGTACCAGGCGAGGCGGTCCGAGTCCCTTGCGCGCGCTGCGTGTTCCGCGCCTTCGAGCAGGTGGTGGGCCACGGCGTAGTCGAGGGCGGACGAGCCGAGGCGGTTGCCGAGCACGGAGGCGATACGGCTGGTTCTGCGGCGCTGGTGGTCGGCGATGCCGTCGAGGGTGACCAGGGCTTCCGCGGTGAGGGCGCTCATCAGGGGCTCCAGAGGGGAACGGGGCCGGACCCGGCTGAGCCCGGCCCCGGTGGAGGTCAGGGTGTGGTGGTGGGCTCGCTGGCGCCGGTGTCCGGCGTGATGGCCCGCCAGGTCTCGGTGGCCGCGTTGGAGGTGTGTGCGGTGGTGCGCACGGGGTCGCTGTCGCGCAGGGACGCGACCGCCTCCAGGAACTCGTCGAACGTCTTGTCGTCTGCCACTGCTCGCTCTCTCCTCCGGTCGGTGCGGTGGGTTGGGATGAAGGACGGGTGCGGGAGGGTGGGCCGCGGGGTCGGTTCATGGGCGCATGGCCCCCTACTCGGAGACGAAGTGCGTGAGGAACTTGCGAACGCGGCCGACGCGGACCGGTTCGGTGCCGTGGATGAGCTGGCTGCCGAAGACCACGAGCGTTCCGGGATCGGGTGTGACGCTCCATCGCGTGCGGGGCATGGCGCGAAACCAGGGAGAGGACATGTCCGCCCCGTCGTGCGCGAAGCGCATCCCCTGGGCGTACCCCGACCCGGTCGGCGCCTTGTCGGTGGTCCAGACGGCGTCGTTGCCCGTGGTCTCCACGTAGAACGCGCCGCCGGTGTCCCGGGTGTCCGTGGGGCGAGACCGTCGCGGCGGCGATCTGGCGGGGACGGGTGAGGGGGTCGGGAGCGATGCCGTCGACGTGCGGGGTGATGTACTGCCCGGCGCCGTACTCCAGATAGAACCAGGGCCGGTGGCCTGTGACCGACGGCAGCGTGCGCGTGACGGCGGCCATGTGGAGCTTCAGGGCCCGGTCGAGGCGGGCGGTCGCCTCGACCGGGATCTCGCTCATCTCGATCCGGCCGGCCGGTTCGTAGACGTCCTGCGCCTCGGCGGGGGAGTGGTCGGGGATCTCATGGATGGTGGTGCGGCGGTCCGTGCCGTAACGGTCGCGTCCGAGGGAGCCCAGCGCGTTGTCCATGACGAGGGAGAGGTGCTGGATCTCCTCCGGCTTGAGGAAGCCCTCCAGGGTGTGGACGGACAGCGTCTCGGAGACGTGGATCACTGCCGTCCTCCCTCGCCGGCATCGGCTTCGGTCGCGCAGGCGCAGGGGGTGGACGGCGGGGCGGAAGACGTCGCGGCCAGGGCCTCCGTGAGGACGCGTACGGCCTGGTCCAGGCTCCCGAAGTATGCGGTGGGCGTGGTGTCGGCAGCGGGCACGAGACGGAGGTCGAGTGTCGGATGCACCCGGCCGGTGGTGCGGCAGCCGAGTTCGCTGCGCCCGAGGACCAGCGCATACGCGTTCGGGAGTGCAGGCTCGGCCAGCCCGGCGGCACGGCACAGGCGCCCCGCTGTTCGCGCGTACTCGACGCGGTCGCGCGGCAGGATGCCAACCGACAGGAATCGGGGCTCGGCTCCGGGGACGCCGTCGTACCCGTGGCCCTGGCAACTGTCGTAGGTGACGGCGTTCCAGCCCGCGGTGAGCGCGTCGACGACAGGGCGGACGCCGGGCTCGATGCCCTCGGACCACTGGGGGTGGCGGGGGTCGAGATCGTCTGCCTCGTGCACGCCGGGGAGGCCGACCGTGTTGATGTTGCCGTGGGTGCTGACCTGGAGGCGCGCGGGTGGGCGGGGCGCGGCGGGGTCGTCCCACCGGGCCAGGAACGCCGCGACGTGGTGCATGTCGTTGGGGCTGATGGGGCGCCACCGCAGTCGGGCGCAGGGGGTGCCGGGCTGGAGGTCCGGTTGGGCGAGGAGGGCGGCAACGCCGTCGATCAGGCGCATGCGGTGGTCGCAGTACGCGTCCTCGTCACCGGCGGCGGCGAAGCGGAGTCGGACTGCCGGGCAGCCCGCGCCGCAGGTGTCTCGATAGTCGCAGGTCATGCACTTCGTGACCAGGGAGCCTGCCTGCCGCAGCAGGGAAGAGCTGCCCTGGGCACCTGCTACGTCCGACTCAGCGTGTACGTCGCCGAGCGCGGCGAGGCCGGCCTGTGGCCAGGGCAGCTCGTCACAGCTTCCCAGACGGTCATTGGGATAGAGAGTGAGGACGTGGTCGCACTTCAGGTCGGAGAAGTGACAGGAACGGGTCCGCAGACCCCTCAGACGGCGGATGACGGAGACGACGGGCTCCAGCTTGATACGGCGGAACATGCCGCCTGCGACCCAGTGGTGGGCGGCCTCCAGCACGAAGTCGGCGTACTGACGCGGCGTGACGGCCCAGGCCGGGCCGGTGGGGCCGATGGCCCGTTGCTGGAGTGCCCGACTGGTCGGCGCGCGGGATCCGACCACCGTGGTTGACCGGGTGACCGCCTCGTCGAAGCACGGCACCAGGCTGACCGTCGTCACGGCGGGAAAGGAGGCGAGGTGTTCCACGACCTCGGATGCTCGGCCAAGGACGTACGGGGTGACGGCGCAGATGACGCCGACCCGGCGGTCGCGACGGCCGAGGAGGTTCAGGGCCTTGACCGCTCGGGGGTACGTGGGGCGGCCGTCGTAACCGACGCGCCACGAGTTCCCGAGTGCGTCGCCGTCGAGAGAGATGCCGATCTCCAGCTCCGGGTAGTGCCGCTCGAACAGGTCCAACCAGGCGTCGTCGAGCTGGAGGCCGTTGGTCTGGAGGCTCACGCGGATGACGTTCGGTTGTGCGGCGAGCGCGTCCAGGATCTCTGCGATCCTTTCCCGGCCGGCTGTCAGGGGCTCTCCGCCATGGAGTTCGACGCTGAGCGGACGCCCGGAGAAGATCGAACCGAGACGGTGGATCTGTGCCGCGCTGATCCGGGCACCGCCCGGTGACTCCTTGCGCTTCTCGAAGCAGTACAGGCAGTCGATGTCGCAGGTCTCTCCTCGGAGCTTGAGGATGACGGAGACCGCGGTGTCCGGCCCGGTGCTCGACAACGGGGCGTAGAGACTCTCCAGGTCCGTGGGTGCGGTGCGGGTGACGGGCATCAGAGAACTCCCGAGGAGGAGAGGCGCGGTCTACGCGCCATCGGTGGAGACCACGGACAGCCACCCGAGAAGCTGTCCGCCGGTGATGGGGACGTGGACGTCGCCGCGGCGAAGAAACCACCCGTCGGCGTACCGCTGGGGTAGCCAGCCGACGTCAGGGACACCCAGGTTGGGAGGCTTCTGCACCGGGTCGTCGACGGGCCAGCAGTCCAGGAGTGCTCTGGTCACGCGTTGCTGAACCGGGCGGAACCACTCCCACGTTTCCGCGCGGGCCGGGTCGATCGGCGGATGGAACGGAGCGCTGGCAAGCAGCGGCAGCCACTTGTCGCCCAGGACCGGGTGGCCGGCCGCCGCGCAGTCGAGCGCGGCGAGACAGGTCTCCAGCTTCCGGCACACGATGTCGGTGGGTTCGGCCAGGCCGTCCTCGACGAGGCCGGTCAGGTCCTCGGCGAGACTCGCAGCGACCTCGGCCTGGTCGGCTACCGCCCAGCGTCGGTAGCCCTGACGCTCCCCGGAATCGAGCACCGGATGCCAGCGTCCGGGACCGTAGGAGAGAGCGGTACGCAGGCACATGAGGTCGTGCATCGAGGCACGTGCCCGGCGGAACGATCCGAGGTCGTCGCGGCGGACGTCGAAGGAGCGGAGCAGGCGGCGGAGTTCCTCCGCCCGCTGCGGCGCAGTCGCCTGGAGGTCGACACGGATGCCGTCCACGATGCGCGACTCCCACGCCGGAAGGGTGCCAGCCACGATGCCACGCAGGTCGATGTCGCTCGCCGCGTGGGCGAAGCCGCAGGCGAGGGCTCCCTCCAGCCAGACCTCTTGAGCCTCGCCGGACGCGAGCAGCGCCTGGGCGACTCTGTCGGCGATTTCCCGACGAAGCTGTGCCGACGGGTTCACCTGAGCCCTCCTTCGATGAGGGGCTTGTCGTCCACGGTGATCTCCATGAGGAGATCGATGGCCCATCGGTCGAGCGCGCCGCGTACGTCGGACCGCTGGGCGCCGATGTGAGGCGAAGCCAGGAGGTTGAGTGGTGCCACGGAACCGGTGAGGAGCGGCAGGTGCTCCCGCTCGACCGGGTCGAGTGCGAGGCCCGAGAGCCTCCCGTCCGCCAGCGCCCGCAGGCAGGCAGTGACATCGAGGGTCTCCAGCCGCCCGGCGCAGATCAGCAGAGGCCGCTGTGGAGCGACGCGTGCGAGGAAGCCCTCGCCGATGAGCTGTTCGGTCGTGGGACGCAGCGGCAGAGCGATCACGTGTACCTGCGACTGCTCCATGAGGGCTCTCGGCGACAGCTCCCGTAGACCGGGAGGGTTCGACGGCCATGCGGCGAAGGCGGTGCGGCCCACGTAGGGGGCGAGGGCCCCGTCGGCGGCCAGCCCCACTGGGCCCGCGCCCCAGATACCTGCCGGCAGGGTGCTGAGGGACGCACCCATGCACGCCTGCTTCTCGTGCCGGCCGAGCAGCAGCGCATGCTGCCCCAAGGGGATCCGCCGGGCCAGGGCGAGGGCAGCGGCGAGGACCCACTCGCCCACGGCGCCCGCGCCGGCCTCGGCGTTGCGGTGCAGCGTGATGCCACGGTGCCGGAGGGCGCTCACGTCGATGTGGTCGATGCCGGAGCCGGTCCGTACGACGTGCCGCAGGCGAGGCAGCGCGTCGAGCTCTCGCTCGCCGGGACGGACCCCGGAACGCAGGACGAGCACGGTCGCGTCGGCGGGTAGAGGCGACTTCAGGTCCGGCAACTCGTGCACGAGGACACCGGGCAGGGCACGGCGGATCGCGCTCGCGTCCGCCGCACCGCGTACCACCAGGACAGCGCTCATCGGCGGGACCCGGGCTTCTCGTACCGGCCGAAGGCGAGATCACCCTCGCCGACGACGGTGGTCACCGGTGACGGAGCGCCGAAGTACGCGTCGCAGGCTCGCTTCACCCCCGGGAGCCCATCCCAGACCTGCGGATTGACCGCCGTGTCCGCGTAGTCGTCGACCAGCAGCACACCCGTCGGCACGAGGCGGGTGACGCAGTGCGTGAGTCCCGTGAGGGTCGAGTCGTAGAAGTCGCCGTCCAGGTAGGCGAACGCGATCCTGTCGGGCAGTTCCGTGGGAAGGGTCTCGTCGAACCACCCCGGGTGGATGAGCGGCGTCGGCCTGCCCCAGGCCGCGTGCGTCGCCCGCACGTCCTCCGGGGACGACCGGAGCTCGCCTGCTGCCAGATGGTCCGAGTCCTCGGCCCCGGGTGCGGGCATGCCCTGGAAGGAGTCGTACACGTGGATCTCGCGGTCACGGTCGCCCAGCAAGTCGAGCACGCTACGGGTCCAGAGGGCCATTGCCCCCCGGTAGCAGCCGAGTTCCACCACGGTGCCCGGCAGACCGCGCGCGGTGAGACCGGCGAGCTCGTCGGCGATCACGCGGAGCCGGTCGGCGCAGACCGTCCCGGAGTGCTCTCGCAGCAGCCACTCCCGCAGGTCCTTCAGCGTCGGATCCATGAAGGTCACCACCTGTCCACGAAGGGGTCGGCGAGATCCCCGCTCAGCGCCGCCAGCAGCGGGCGGTTGATCCGGGGCAGCAGGTACACGTCTCCCAGACGTTCCAGCGGAACCCACTCGAAGCCCACCTGGATGGGGTCCGGCGGTTCCGGCATACGAGGCTCGGCGTCGTCCACCTGCTCCGCGAGGAAGTTGAACTGAACCTTCTGCACGTCTCCGAACTCGCCCTGCCACGACTCGGGGACGTACTCGACGACGCACAGCAGACGCCGGGCCACGACCTGGAGGCCGGTCTCCTGCGCGACCTTGCGGTTCACAGCCTGACGCAGGTCCTCGCCGACCTGGGCCTTGCCACCCGGGAGGTTGTAGTGAAACCCGGCCTCGTCGTCGTAGGACAGCAACAGGAGGGCGCCGTCGCGCACGATCGCCGCCTTCACCGAGACACTGATCCGGGGCAGTTCGGGTGTCAGAGGCACGACAGCGCCTCCGGTTCGCCGACGCGCATCAGGTCGCCGACCTCCGCGAGGGACCCCGCGACGGTGGAGCGGAAACTCCCTCCGCGCCGGAACTGACGGGCGGCGGCGCGCATACCCGCCAGAGCGGCACGGCTGAGCTGGTTCGCGTAGATGCAGAGACTGAAGCCGGCCTCGCCGAGTTCGGCGGCGCTCAGGTCGGGGAACGCGGTGGGTACGCTGACCAGCGGTACGCCGTGGCTCCACGCGCGCCCGATGGTCCGCGCCTGATCACCGGTCGTGTCCTTGGAGTGGATGAGGACCGCGTCCGCTCCGGCCTCGGTGTACGCCTCGGCCCTCGCGATGGCCGTGGCGATGTCCTCGCCGGCGATCAGGGCCTCGGTGCGGGCCACGACCACGAGGCCGTCACCAGCGAGCTTCCGTATGCGTCCCACCTGCTCACACAGCAGGTCCCGGTCGGCGAGGGTCTGGGCCCGGTGGGCAGCGAAGCTGTTGCACTTCGGGTACGCGCTGTCCTCGACGCACACCGCCGCAGCTCCGGCGCGCATCAGGTCGTATGCGAACCGCTCCGCCGTGCGCTCCGAACCGCCCGCATTGTCGATGTCCACGATGACGGGCAGATCGGTGACACGGCCGAGCGAGGCGACCACGTCGGCCAGGTCCCGGGGGCCCAGGACGTTGGCGTCGGGCAGCCCGGAGGCCGCGGACACCTCCAGACCGCTCACCCACAGCGCGTCGAAGCCCGTTTCCGCCGCGACGTGCGCGGCGAGCGCGTTCACCGCACCGATCGCCAGGAGCGGGTGCTTCCGCTCGCTGTCGCCGAGGGCCCTGCGCAGACGCATCGCCTTCGTGCTGTCAGCCATGGTTTTCTCCTCCTTCCACTTGAGCGGTGAGTGACGGCACCAGGTGCCGTTCGCGCAGTACGTCCCAGGCGGCGAGCAGCACCTCGCACCGGGGCCGGCGGGCGTCCAGCCGGACCACGTCGCCGAGGAGCGGAAACTCGTCGGGCTTCGTGACCACGGCCTCGTAGGTCTCGCGAACCCGGCTCTGGACGTCGTGCACGTCCCAGTCGGCCCGGACGGCGTCACCCTGCCGGGCCTGCGCCCGGCTCATCGAGGCGTCGGTCTCCAGGTCCAGGACGAGCGTGAGGTCGGGGGCCGTGGTGAGCCGCGTGGCCAGAGCCTCGTAAGTCTTCGACACCTTCATGCCGTGCTTCACCGCGAAGAAGGCCAGCTCACTGAGGAGCCAGCGATCCGCGATCACGGGCCGGGCCGACCGCTGGGGGAGCACGAGTCGTTCCAGAGTTGCCCGCTTGTCCGCCGCGATCGCGGACAGATAGGCGTCGTGGTTCCCGGCGTTCGGCTGGTACTTGCCGGTGATGATGGCGGCGGCCTGGTCGGTGGCGAGGAAGTTGGTGGTGAGTACACACAGCGGGGTGACGCCGTAAAGCCCCTCCCAAAGTCGGAAAAGGCCCTTGCGCAGCGTTGTCTTTCCGGTGCCGTCGAGCCCCTCAACGACGATGAACGGATAGCGGTCGTTCATTCGACCTGCCCCGCCCCCGTGCCGCCGGCGTACTTGGTGAAGCGACCCCGCCAACGGGCGGTGGTGGACACCAGGTCCACCAGCCGCAGCTCGGCCAGTTCGTCGACGAGGCGGGGCAGCTCGGGCTCCATGCAGATGCCGGCCTCGACGGCCCGGCAGTACGCGGCGCGGACGGCCGGGTCGTCGTCGGAGGTGTGCAGCGCCGCCTCCAGCACCCGCATGGCCATGCCGTGGGCCACGACGCTCACTGCGGTGCCCAGGGCCTGCTCGTGGAACGGGCCGGGGCGTGGCTCCAGCGTGACGTGGTGCACCCCACGGTGGCGGATGGCCGCGAAGAAGCCCACCCACCACGCGGCGGCGCCGCTGACGGCGGTCACGGCGTCGGACCAGGCCGACTTGGAGCGGCCCGCGAGGATGCTCCGGGCAGCGGCGTCGGCGGCGTGCGCAAGGAACCCGCACGGATCCCGTGCATCCGATCCGTATCGCTGGGGCAGCTCCCACCAGAACCCCAGCCCGGCGCCCTCCAGCAGCATCAGGGCGGTGTCGTCGTCTTCCGGCAGCGGGGACGGGCGCCGGGCCAGCAAGGACACGTCGGCGCTGGGCACGTCCGGCAGGGCCTTTCCCTCCGCGACGACAGTCCGCCATTCATCGAGGTGGAGGTGGAGCCGCTGGGTCAGCAGTCCGTCCGCCAGCGTCTGCCAGGCATGGGCCAGCGGCGGTGAACCAGGTGGCCGAGGAGGCAGGGTCAAGGAGGTCACAAGTCGGATCCTCACGTCCGGGGAGTCGCGGCACACGGCTCCGATCGGTGGTGCTCCTTCAGGGTGACCGCGGCCAAGTCCCCCGCCTATGAGTGTTTATGAGCCCCACCCATGGAACGCGCCCGAGCGGGCGTGCAGCGAGGAAGAATGCCGACATGGTCGACAGCGGACAGCGGCGGTGCGCACGCTGCGGTGCCCTCCTCAGTCGCTTCAACGCCGCTACCAGGTGCGCCTCGTGCCAGGTCGGTCCGGCAGCCCGCCGGGCCGACCCGGCCTTCTGGCGTGATCCGACAGTCCGACGAGCCGTGGCCGCATGGGAACTCGGCACCGTCGTCAAGCTGTTCAGGAAGCACACGGGCCTCTCTCAGGCCGGCGTGGCGCGGCTGGTCAACATCGACCAGGCCGAGGTCAGCAGACTCGAACGCGGACTCAAGCAGATCCGTGACCGACGGCAGTTCGTCCAGTGGACCGACGCGCTGGGAGTCCCGGAAGAACTGCTCGGGCTCCTGCCCGCGGCCGATCCTCACCTTCCGGCCTCCACGGGCCGACCAGGAACGGCGGCCGCCCGAGCCGGTGGGTACGTGGCGCTGCCCGAAGGGCCGGGCCAACTCCTGTTACCTGGCGGCCGGTCCGTCTCGACGACGGCGCTTCCCGTGCTGACCCTTCCCGCGGCTTCCTTCCTGGGGGACAGCCTGAGGCTCGATTCCCGCCCGGAGCTGGACTCCTGGCGCACCATGACGATGCGCGCGCTTGTCGTCGCGAACCGCATGGTGAACGGTGCGGTCCGGCAGTTCGTCGCCGATGCCAGGGCGAGCGGCGTACGCGGCACCGTCTCCGACCCGGTCGACATCCCCGCCGCGTACGAGCTGGACGATCTGACGTACGGCATTCTGTGGGCCGTGTCGGGATTCGAAGCGGCACTGCTGGGCGACGACCAGACCCTGCACGCCACGATGGCGGCCTTCACCGCATTCCCAGGCTCACACGTCGCCTCCGGCCATGACCTGACCGAAGTCTCCAGGATGCTGATCGGCTCGGAGACCGCTGCCCGCTACATCCTGGGTCACCGTGCCCACCTGGGCGACGCGCCTGTCTTCTGGACCAGGGAACAGTGCGGTGAGGAGGCCGCCACGTGGCTGTTTTTCCGGCACAAGTACCGCTACCTCGAACGGATGTCTCCGCGGTGTCCGGATGGTGTCAGCGGCCGGGGATTCTGCGTCCCCGAGACGGAGGTCACCACCTCGCCGGCGTACGAGCGCGTTCTGCTGTTCCTCGCCATCGCGCTCATGGAGTCCTTCGGCATCCGCACCTGGGTGACCGACGACGGAGGCTTTGCCCACATCGACGGCTTCGCCCTCTCTCACGGGCGTCGGGTTGTCATCGCCTCATGGGTACGGACCGGTGGGAGGTCCCACCTCGCGGTCACCGCGCGTCCAGGCGCCCTGCGCACGTTCGCCGACGTGACAGGCCACGTCAGCCGCCACCCGACCACGGCGGCCGGGCAGGCAGGACAGCGCCTCGCGGCGACGGCGGCGTACCTCGGACTCGACGTCTCCTGGCTCGGGCGCCGGTGCGCGCAGCTATCGGTCGTCGGCACGGAGCGGCTCGCCAGGCCACGCAGCCGGCTGCTCGGTCTCGAAGGACTGGAGGCCGCTTGCCGGTTCGTGGCCGAGCAACTGGTGATCATTCCGCGTACCCGGACGGCGCCGACTCGCTAGCCTGCGTGAACCACTCGTAAGGCCGCGCTCGGCGGCGTCGGGACAGGGGGGCAGGGGATATGACGAGGTCGGCCAGGAACGTGGCGGTCTTCTCCCTTGGGGGCACCATCGCCATGACCACCGATCCCACCACCGGGGGTGTCGTACCCGCGCTCTCGGCACACGAACTGCTTGCCGCGGTCCCCGCCCTGGCCACGAGCGGCATCGGCCTCCGGGTACGTGACTTCCGGCGTCTGCCCGGCGCCTCCCTGGCCTTCGACGACCTCACCGCGCTGTCAGCCGCGATCGCGGTGGAGCTGGAGCGCGGGGACGTCGACGGCGTCGTCATCACCCAGGGCACCGACACCATCGAGGAGACCGCCTTCCTCCTCGACCTCCACCACGGCCACGAGCAGCCGGTCGTCGTCACCGGAGCCATGCGCAACCCCGCCCTTCCCGGCGCCGACGGCCCGGCCAACCTCCACGCCGCCGTCCGGGCCGCGGCCGATCCTGGTCTCAGGGGTGCCGGGTGCCTCGTCGTACTCGGCGACGAGATCCACGTCGCCAGGACCGTCCGCAAGTCCCACACCACCAGCCCCGCCGCTTTCACCTCACCGGCGTGCGGCCCGATCGCCACGATCTCGGAGAACCGCGTGCGGATGGTGGGCGGCCTGCCGTCCCGCGGACCGCTGGTCGGCGCCCCCGACCGTGAGGCGCGCGTCGGGCTCTACACCGTCACCCTCGGCGACGACGGCGCCCTGCTCGACCTGTGGGACGGCAACTGCGACGGACTCGTCGTCGCGGCCTTCGGCGTCGGCCACGTCCCCGAACGCTTGGTCGAGGGACTCACCAAGCTCGCGGCCCGCATCCCCGTGGTGCTGGCCTCCCGCATCGGCAACGGGCCCGTTCTGTCCGGCACATACGGTTTCCCCGGCTCCGAGAAGGACCTCCTCGGCCGAGGGCTCATCGGCGCTGGAGACCTCGGCCCGTACCAGGCACGGCTTCTGCTGCACGCCCTGCTCGCACAGGGCGCCGACGGGGCGACGGTCCGGGAGACCTTCGCCGCCGCATCCGCCCGCTGATCCCACCCCGTCAGGAGACACTCGTATATGCGTGCTCACGAGCTGACCGTCGGCCGTACCTTCGGCGTCACCTTCGATCACGGAGAGGACTTCTTCGAGGCGCTGTCGACCTTCTGCCGGGACAACGGGGTACGGCAGGGCTACATCCCCTCGTTCATCGGGGCGTTCGCGGAGGCCGAGATCGTGGGCGCCTGCGAGAAGTTGGCGGACCCGGACGCGCCGGTCTGGGCGAAGACCTATGTCACCAATGTCGAGGCGTTCGGCGCCGGTACCCTCGCCCACGACCCGGCCACCGGCGGGATACTCCCGCACATCCACGTCTCCGCCGGCCTGAAGGCCCAGTCGGCCGACGGCAGGACGAGTCATCTCCTCAGCGCCAAGGTCCAGTTCCTCAGCGAGCTGCTGATCGTGGAGGTCACCTCGCCTGCGATGACCCGACCGCGGAATCCTGACTTGTACGACGTCCCGCTGCTCACCTTCGGCTGACCGGCAGGAGACGGACGAGCCAGGGGTGTTCGGGGGCGATCACGCTGATCGCGTCCGCCAGCCAGGCACGCGCCGGATCGTCGAGCAGCGGCAGCACCGCCTCGAAGTCGATCTCGTCCTTCTCCCGGGTCGCCTTCGCCTTGTAGAAGAGCTGTACCTCGGGCGCGAGATACGGGATGCCCGTCTCGCTGGTCCGCCCGAGCCGGTCGATCGGGAGCCGGACCGTCGGTTCTCGTCGTGAGACCCAGTGGGCGCCCTCGGCCTCGTCCAGCATGAGCTGGATGGACCAGGGGGTCTCGGGGGTGCGGCGGCACCAGATGTCGTGGAGCGGCGGCCGAAGGACCTCCCCGGGATGCCACGGCCGCAGCTTCCCCTGGCCCGGCGGATCCGCAACGTACAAGTCCCAGCCGTCCAGGAGAACCCGTACGCGGGCCTGGTCCCGCCGGAGGACGAGGACGTCGAGATCGCTGTGTGCGCGCAGCTCGGGGCCGACCGCGAGTTCGATCGCGTAACCACCGGCGATCCACCACGGGAAGTCCCCCGTGTGGAAGACCGCGGCTACGTCTTCGGGACGATCCGGCACCCAGCGTCCCAACCTGTCATCACTCACAGGCCCATACTCCCAGCGACGGGACGGTTGGAGGCGAAGACAAGCGGCAGGCCGCCGGGTCGGCTCGGAGGTCTTGTTGTTCGTTCGCCCCTGGGCTCATAAACGCCCATGCGTAGCAGGGATATCGACGTCCATCGTTGAGCGTGTGGCCCGGCCGCCGGCCGCCGGCCGCTGGTTCGGTTCTGGTCGCGGGGGCGTGAACGTAGGCGTTGGGGGCCCTGTTCGAGGGTCTGAGGGGCTGCGGGGAGGTTGGCCATCCGTCGTGGTCGCCACACGAGCACGTCGCTGTTTCTCTCCGCCGGGTCCAGTCCCCTTCGGGCGGCGGCTTTGGCGACCAGGGCGGTGGGGTTGTGGCCGGAGGTCTGGGTCTCGGTGAGGGTGGCTGCGAGGGCGGGACAGCCTTGCCGGGGTGCCGCCCTCTCGTTCTGCCTGGTCAGGCGGTTGGACATCAGAGGCCGTGGCGGGAATCGAACCCGCGTAACTCGCTTTGCAGGCGAGTCCCTGAGCCGCTCGGGTACACGGCCGTGCTCTCGTGCGGTGTCCTGACCGTAGGCCGGGGTGGTCGGGGTGCTCAAGGGATGCGGGGGTGGCGCAACACGACTGCCATGCGGCGTTCACGGGGAGGGGGAGAGACCGGTTCCGGGGACGTACGACCAAGGTCGGGGTGGCGGACCGCCCTCCGACAGGAGTCATCGGGTGGTGCGCCCCTTACTCTGGCGGTCATGACCGTCCCCGAGCCGCGCGACACCGATGTCGCCGTCCCCGCCGACCCCGTCCTGCCCGCAGGCATCCCCGCCGACCCCGCGAATCACGCGGATCACCCGGGCCCCGTCGATCCCGCCGGGGCCGCCGTGTCCCCGCCGGGCGGCGAGACCGTGCTGAGCCGGGCCCACCGGGCGCTGAGCATCGGCATCGTCTCCGTCGTCGTTCTGATCGCCTTCGAGGCGACCGCGGTAGGCACGGCAATGCCCGTCGCCGCCCGTGAGCTGGACGGGATCTCGCTGTACGCGTTCGCCTTCTCGGGGTACTTCACGACCAGCCTGTTCGGGATGGTCCTCTCCGGCCAGTGGTCGGACCGGCGCGGCCCGCTCGCGCCGCTGACCGTGGGGATCGGCTCCTTCGCGGCCGGGCTGGTGCTCTCCGGGACGGCCGGCGCGATGTGGCCGTTTATCCTCGGCCGGGCCGTGCAGGGCTTCGGCGGCGGGCTGGTCATCGTCGCCCTCTACGTCGTCGTCGGCCGCGCCTACCCGGAGCGGCTGCGCCCGGCCATCATGGCCGCGTTCGCGGCGGGCTGGGTGGTGCCGTCGGTCGTCGGACCGCTCGCCTCCGGCGCGGTGACCGAGCACCTCGGCTGGCGCTGGGTCTTCCTCGGCATCCCGGTCCTGGTGGTCTTCCCGCTGGCCCTCGCGCTGCCCCAGATACGCCGCCGCGCCTCGGGCTCGGTGGGCGGGCCCGAGGCGCCCGGGACGGCACCGGCCTCCTTCGACGGCCGCCGCATCCGCCTCGCCCTCGCCATCTCCTTCGGCGCCGGCCTCCTCCAGTACGCCGCCCAGGACCTGCGCTGGACATCCCTGCTCCCCGGCGCGGCCGGCGTCGCCCTGCTGGTCCCGGCCGTCCTCGGGCTCCTCCCGCGAGGCACCTGGCGGGCGGCGCGCGGGCTGCCCTCCGTGGTGCTGCTGCGCGGAGTGGCCGCGGGGTCCTTCATCGCCGCCGAGTCCTTCGTACCGCTGATGCTCGTCACCCAGCGGGGACTGAGCCCCACGCTCGCCGGGCTCTCCCTCGCGGCAGGCGGCGCGACCTGGGCCTTCGGCTCCTGGCTCCAGTCCCGGCCGGGCACGGAGGCGCACCGCGAGCGGCTGATGACCTTCGGCATGGTGCTGGTGGCCGCCTCCATCGCCGCCGCGCCGAGCGTGCTGATCCCCGCCGTGCCCGCCTGGACCGTGGCCGTCGCCTGGGGCTTCGGCTGCTTCGGCATGGGCCTGGTGATCTCCTCCACCAGCGTGCTCCTGCTGCGGCTCTCCGCCCCCGAGGAGGCCGGGACCAACTCCGCCGCCCTCCAGATCTCCGACGGCCTGTCCAACGTGATCCTGCTCGCCGCGGGCGGGGCCGCCTTCGCCGCCCTCGGCGGCGGCACCGTCAGCCACGCGGCGGCCCACGCCACCGGCTCCCACCCGGCCGCCTTCGCCGCGGTGTTCCTGCCGATGGCGGCGGTGGCCCTGGCCGGGGCCTGGGTGGCGACCCGGCTGCGGGAGCGGTGAGCAGGCGGAGGTGCCCGTGCCGGGCGGGCTGTGACGCCGGTCCCGCCCCATGCCGGCTGTGAAGTCGGTTCCGCGCCGCGCGGCCTGTGGCGTCGGTCCCGTCCCGGGTCGCCTGTGAAGCCCGTCCCACACCGCGTCGCCTGTGAATCCCGTCCCACACCACGTCGCCTGTGAATCCCGTTGACCCTGCGTCGGCTGTGAAGTCGGCCCCGCGCCGGGCCCGGCCGTGAACTCGGCCCCTCCCCGGGCTGGCTGTGAAGTCGGTTCACGTCGCGTCCGCCTGTGAACTCGGTCCCACCCCACCCCGGCTGTGGCGTCGGCCCCACCCCACCCCGGCTGTGACACCGGCCCCACCCCACCCCGGCTGTGACGTCGGTCCCACCCCGGGCCGGCGGGGCGTGGTCCGGGCCCGGAGCGGCGCGGGGCGCGGATAGGGTGGCCCGGTCGTCATACGTGGCCGCCGTTCTACCCCCATCGGAGACCGTGACTACCACCGCCAGCCCCAGCGCCTCCCACCACCTCTCCCCGGCCTTCCCGGGCCGTGCCCCCTGGGGCACCGCCGGCAAGCTGCGGGCCTGGCAGCAGGGGGCGATGGAGAAGTACGTACAGGAGCAGCCCCGGGACTTCCTGGCGGTCGCCACCCCCGGGGCCGGCAAGACCACCTTCGCCCTGACACTGGCGTCCTGGCTGCTCCACCACCACGTCGTGCAGCAGGTGACCGTCGTCGCACCGACCGAGCACCTGAAGAAGCAGTGGGCGGAGGCCGCGGCCCGGATAGGGATCAAGCTGGACCCGGAGTACAGCGCGGGCCCGCTCAGCCGCGAGTACCACGGTGTCGCCGTCACCTACGCGGGTGTCGGCGTCCGTCCGATGCTGCACCGCAACCGGTCCGAGCAGCGCAAGACGCTCGTCATCCTGGACGAGATCCACCACGCCGGCGACTCCAAGTCCTGGGGCGAGGCGTGCCTGGAGGCGTTCGAGCCGGCCACTCGGCGGCTCACGCTCACCGGCACACCCTTCCGCTCCGACACCAACCCGATCCCGTTCGTCACGTACGAGGAGGGCGACGACGGCATCCGCCGCTCCGCCGCCGACTACACGTACGGGTACGGGTCCGCGCTCGCCGACGGTGTCGTGCGGCCGGTCATCTTCATGAGCTACAGCGGCAACATGCGCTGGCGCACCAAGGCGGGCGACGAGATCGCCGCGCGGCTCGGCGAGCCGATGACCAAGGACGCGATCAGCCAGGCGTGGCGCACCGCGCTCGATCCGCGCGGCGAGTGGATGCCGGCCGTGCTGCGCGCCGCCGACCAGCGGCTGACCGAGGTGCGCAAGGCCATCCCGGACGCGGGGGCGCTCGTCATCGCCGCCGACCAGGAGTCGGCCCGCGCCTACGCCAAGCTGATCCGGGAGATCACCGGGGACAAGGCCACCCTGGTCCTCTCCGACGACACCGGCGCGTCGAAGAACATCGACACCTTCAGCCAGAGCACCGACCGGTGGATGGTCGCCGTCCGCATGGTGTCCGAGGGCGTCGACGTGCCCCGCCTCGCGGTCGGGGTGTACGCCACCACCATCTCCACGCCGCTCTTCTTCGCCCAGGCCGTCGGGCGTTTCGTCCGCTCCCGGCGGCGCGGCGAGACCGCCTCGGTCTTCCTGCCGACCGTGCCCGACCTGCTCACTTTCGCCAATGAGATGGAGCGCGAGCGCGACCACGTCCTCGACAAGCCCAAGAAGGGCGGCGAGGAGGACCCGTACGCCGAGTCCGAGAAGGAGATGGAGGAGGCGAACCGGGAGCAGGACGAGGACACCGGCGAGCAGGACACGCTGCCCTTCGAGGCGCTGGAGTCCGACGCCGTCTTCGACCGGGTCATGTACAACGGGGCCGAGTTCGGCATGCAGGCCCACCCCGGCAGCGAGGAGGAGCAGGACTACCTCGGCATCCCGGGGCTGCTCGAACCCGACCAGGTCCAGCTCCTGCTCCAGAAGCGGCAGGCCCGGCAGATCGCGCACAGCCGCAAGCGGCCCGACGACGAGGCCGACCTGCTCGAACTGCCGGCCGAACGGCGTCCGGTCGTCTCGCACAAGGAGCTGATGGAGCTGCGCCGGCAGCTCAACACCATCGTCGGCGCCTACGTCCACCAGAGCGGCAAGCCGCACGGTGTCGTCCACACCGAGCTGCGCCGGGTGTGCGGCGGCCCGCCGAGCGCCGAGGCCACCGCCGGGCAACTGCGTCAGCGCATCGACAAGGTGCGGGAGTGGGCAACCCGGATGAAGTAGGTGATCCGGATTAAGTAAGTGATCCGGGTGACGGGTGGTTCCCGCGGACGCGGTGTGTATCGGGACAAATGCGGAGAGTTCGCCCCCGCGATTGCCCGGATTCTGGACGGAGCCTTCCGCTGAGCGGACCTGGCTCGCTACTGTCCCGCTACGCACACGCCCCGTGGCAGCGCCGCCGCGGAGCGCAGCCGTGAAGCGACTGGGTCCGGGCACAGGGCCGGACCGTCAGCCGACCGGCGGCCTCTCTCCAGCGCGTCGCCGACGGGACTCGGTGACGCGCACACCGCGAGGGGACCGCCGACTCACCACGAAGGAGTGGGCGTCGTGACCGCGGAGACCTCCCAGACGCTCGACAGGGGACTGCGGGTCCTCAAGCTGCTGGCCGACACGGACCACGGACTGACCGTCACCGAGCTGTCCCACCGGCTGGGGGTGAACCGGACCGTGGTGTACCGGTTGCTCGCCACGCTGGAGCAGCACGCCCTCGTCCGCCGTGACCTCGGCGGACGCGCCCGCGTGGGACTCGGGGTGCTGGGCCTGGGCCGCCAGGTGCACCCGCTGGTGCGCGAGGCGGCGATGCCGGCGCTGCGGTCGCTCGCCGAGGACATCGGCGCCACCGCCCACCTGACGCTGGTGGACGGCGCCGAGGCGCTGGCCGTGGCGGTGGTGGAGCCGACCTGGACCGACTACCACGTGGCCTACCGGGCCGGGTTCCGGCACCCGCTGGAGCGGGGCGCCGCGGGCAAGGCGATCCTCGCCGCCCGCCGGTACCGGGCCGCCGAGCACGACGACCCCGGCTACACCCTGACCCAGGGCGAACTGGAGGCCGGCGCCTGCGGTGCCGCCGCGCCGCTGATCGGGGTGAGCGGGGTGGAGGGCAGCGTCGGGGTCGTCATGCTCTCCGACGTGGTGCCCGAACGGGTCGGCGTCCGCGTGATGGACGCGGCCCGGGAGGTCGCCGAGGCGCTGCGCTGACCGGTGCGGGCGCCCGCCCGGCCGCCGCGCGGGGCGCGTTAGATTGACCCCGTGCTCTCACGTCTCACGCGTCCCCGTGCCCTGGCCGTCTGCGCCCTGCCCGTGGCGGCCCTGCTGGCCACCGCGGTCTCCGCGCCGCTGCCGTTCTCCGTGGCCCGGCCCGGACTGACGGCCGACGTGCTGGGCGCGAACCAGGGCACGCCGGTCATCACCGTCTCCGGCGCCCCGACCCGGACCACCGAGGGCCAGTTGCGGATGACGACGATCGAGGCGACCGGGCCCGACGCCGACATCCGGATCGGCGAGGTGATCGGCGGCTGGTTCGACACCGACCGGGCGGTCATGCCGCGCGACGCGGTCTATCCGAGCGGCGGGGACGTCCGCGAGATCGAGCGGTACAACGAACGCCAGATGAAGCAGTCCCAGGACGCGGCGACCACCGCCGCCCTCGGCTACCTGGGGCGCGACGGCGAGGGCATCGACGTCACCCTGCGCCTCGCCGACGTCGGCGGCCCCAGCGCCGGGCTGATGTTCGCCCTCGGCATCGTCGACAAGCTGGACGGTGACGGCAGCGGCGGCGACCTCACCGGCGGCCGGGTCGTCGCCGGCACCGGCACCATCACCGACGGCGGCGTGGTCGGCGCGGTGGGCGGGGTGCCGCTGAAGACGCAGGCCGCCCGCCGGGACGGCGCCACCGTCTTCCTGGTGCCGAAGGCCGAGTGCGCCGACGCGCGGGCGGAGCTGCCGAAGGGCCTGCGGCTGGTCCCGGTCGGCACGCTCAAGGGCGCCGTCGACGCCCTGCGCGCCCTGACCACCGGCAAGGGCGAGGTCCCCGCCTGCTGAGCGCGGGGCCGGGGACGCGCCCGCGCCCGCCCCCGCGCCCTCCCCGCCTGCTCGCCCCGCCCCCGCCCCGCCTACTTCTCCTTCACGAAGCCCTTCTCCTTCAGCCAGTCCAGCGCCACCTGGTGCGGGTCCTCGCCGTCCACGTCGACCTTCGCGTTCAGCGTCCGCGCCACGTCGTTGTCCAGCGCCTTGGTGACCGGCGCCAGTACGTCGGCGATGGCCGGCCACTTCTTCAGCGTCGAGGTCCGGATCACCGGCGCCGCGTTGTAGTTCGGGAAGAACTTCTTGTCGTCCTCCATCACCACCAGCTTCATCGAGTTGATCCGCCCGTCGGTGGTGAACACCTCGCCGTAGGTGCAGGCGCCCTTCGCGGTCTGCGTGTAGATGATGCCGGTGTCCATCTGGGTGACGTTGCCGGCCGGGATGTGCATCCCGTACGCCTTCTCCATGCCCGGCAGCCCGTCCGCGCGGTTGGCGAACTCGCCCTCCACGCAGAGCGTCACCGCGCCCGGGTCGGACGCGGCCAGCTCGGCCACCTGCGAGAGGGTGTCCGTCCCGTACTTGCGGTGGTTGGCCTGGTTCATCGCCAGCGCGTAGGTGTTGTTCAGCGTCGACGGCGGCAGCCAGGTCAGCCCGTGCTTCAGGTCGGCGTCGTACACCGCCTTCCACTGCTGCTCCGGGTCGGGGATCGGGTGGCTGTGGCCGAGGTAGGTGATCCAGGCGGTGCCCGTGTACTCGTACGTGGCGTCGGCGTCGCCGTTCACGACGGCGGCGCGGGTGCCGACCGAGCCCTGGATGCCGGTCCGGTCGAGCACCTGCGCGCCGGCCGCCTCGAAGGCGATGCCCATGATGGCGCCGAGGACGAGCTGTTCGGTGAACTCCTTGGAGACGACCGTGAGGTCGGCCCCCTCCAGCGGCCTGCCCCGGCCGATCGTGCCCGGCTCCACGTTGTCGACCATCGGCGACCCGCTGGTCAGCCCGCAGCCGGAGGCGGCCACCAGGACCGCCGCCAGCAGCAGGCACGTACGCCTCCTCATGTCCCCACCTCCAGGCCGCGGGGCCGCATCAGCACTTCGGCCAGCGAGGCCAGCCAGTCCACCAGCAGCGCCAGCGTCACCGTCAGCACCGAGCCCAGCACCAGCACCGGCATGCGCTGGCTGGTGATGCCGGTGGTGATGAGCACGCCGAGCCCGCCGCCCCCGCCGAAGGTGGCCAGCGTCGCGGTGCCCACGTTCAGCACCAGGGCCGTACGCACGCCCGCCAGGATCAGCGGCACCGCCAGCGGCAGCTCCACGCGCGTGAGCACGCCCAGCGGCGACATGCCGATGCCGCGGGCCGCCTCCAGCAGCGTCGGGTCGTTGGCCCTCAGCCCCGCGATGGTGTTCGACAGCACCGGCAGGACCGCGTAGATGATGATGCCGATCAGCGCCGAACGGCGACCGATGCCCAGCCAGATCACCAGCAGTGCCAGCAGGCCGATGGCGGGTGTCGCCTGGCCCATGTTGGCGAACGCCATCGCCACCGGGGTCGCCCTGCGGAACGCCTTGCGGGTCAGCAGGATGCCGAGCGGGATGGCGATGATCAGCACGAAGAAGGTGGAGATCACCGTGAGCTGCACGTGCTGCCACAGCGCCTTGGTGACCTGGCCGTCGGAGAGCGCGTTGCGGCTGATCTGGTCCAGGTCGGCCTGCCGGAACCAGAGCCAGGTCGCCAGCAGCACCGCGATCAGCGCCACCGGCAGGATCGTCAGCCGCTGCCAGGTGATCCGCGCCGCGGGGGTCCGCGACGGCGGCCCGGCCTCCCTCTCGGTGTCGTGCTCGTGCTCGTGCTCGCGCTCACGCTCGTCGTGGTCGTGGTCGTGGTCGTGGTCGTGGCCGGGGCCGGGGCCGGGGGAGCCCGGGTGCCCGCGGCCGTGATCGCCGGCGGGGTGCCGGCCGGGGGAAGTGCTCACGCCTTCGCCGCCTCCCCTCCCGGTCCGTCGGCGCCCTCCTGCTCGGAGTGGGTCTGACCGGACCGCGCCTCCTCCAGTTCGTGCCGGTGCTCCAGCGCGTCCAGCCGGTCCTCCTCCAGCAGTTCGTGCACCGAGTTCATGAGCGTCTCCATGTCGACGACGCCCGTGTACTCGCCGCGCCGCCCGGTGACCGCGACCCGCCCCGCGTTGTCGGTCAGCACCGCCTCCAGCGCGTCCCGCAGCGTCGCGTCCCGGGTCACCGTGTCGTTGACCAGCGTCCCGGCCCGCGCGAGGGAGCCCTTGGCCCGCATCAGGTCGCCGCGCCGCAGCCACTTGTAGGGCCGGCCGCGCCGGTCCAGCAGCAGGATCTCGTTGGTGCCGCCCGCCCGCAGCAGCCCGAAGATGTGCTGGAGCGGGTCGTCCACCGTCACCGTCGGGTAGTCGGTGATCTCCACGTCCCGCACCCGGGTCAGGTTCAGCCGCTTCAGCGCCGCCCCGGCGCCCACGAAACCGGAGACGAAGTCGTCCGCCGGGTTGGTCAGGATCGCCTCGGGCGTGTCGAACTGGGCGATGTGCGACCGCTCGCGCAGCACCGCGATCCGGTCGCCGAGCTTGATCGCCTCGTCGAAGTCGTGGGTGACGAAGACGATCGTCTTGTGCAGCTCGTGCTGGAGCCGGATCAGCTCGTCCTGGAGGTGGTCCCGGGTGATCGGGTCGACCGCGCCGAACGGCTCGTCCATCAGAAGTACCGGCGGATCGGCGGCCAGCGCCCGCGCCACGCCCACCCGCTGCTGCTGGCCGCCGGAGAGCCGGCGCGGGTAACGGCCGTGGAACTCGCCGGGGTCCAGGCCGACCAGGTCGAGCATCTCCTCCACCCGCGCGCGGATGCGCGTCTTCGACCAGCCGATCATCTTCGGCACCAGCGCGATGTTCTGGGCGACCGTCATGTGCGGGAAGAGACCGGAGGACTGGATGGCGTACCCGACCTTGCGGCGCAGCCGGACCGGGTCGATGTCGGTGACGTCCTCGCCGTCGATGCGGATGCGTCCGCCGCTCGGCTCGATCAGCCGGTTGATCATCTTCAGTGTGGTGGACTTCCCGCACCCCGAGGGCCCCACGAGGATCACGGTCTCGCCCGCCCGGATCTCCATGGACACGTTCTCCACGGCCGGCTGCGGATTGCCCGGGTACCGCTTGGTCAGGCCCTCCAGTTCGATGGTCGCGCCCGTCGTGGCGCCCGGCGTCGTCTCAGGCACGAATCCCCCTGGAGATGGTCAGCCGCCCCAGCAGGACGTAGGCGGCGTCGAACAAGAGCGCCAGGATGATGATCCCCAGCGTGCCGGCGAGTACCTGGTTGAGCGCGTTCTTGCTGCCCAGGGAGGCGATCCCGCGGAAGATCTCGTTGCCCAGCCCGGGGCCGGAGGCGAACGCGGCGATCGCGGCGATGCCCATCAGCATCTGCGTCGAGACCCTGATCCCGGTCAGGATCGGCGGCCAGGCCAGCGGCAGCTCCACCCGCAGCAGCCGGGCCGCCCGCGACATGCCGATGCCCTTGGCCGCGTCCACCAGCGAGGGGTCGACCCCGCGCAGGCCCACGATCGCGTTCCGCACGATCGGCAGCAGCCCGTACAGGGTCAGCGCCGTCACCGTCGGGGGGACACCGAGCCCGACCACCGGGATCAGCAGGCCGATCATGGCCAGCGAGGGGATGGTCAGGATGCCGGAGGTGACCGTGGTGGCCAGGTTCCCCGCCCACTCGCTGCGGTAGGTGACCACCCCGATCAGCACGCCCAGCACGGTCGCCGCCACCATGCACTGGAAGACGGCGCTGGCGTGCTGGTAGGCGTCGGTGAGCAACTGCTGATGGCGACTGCCCAGGAAATCCCAGAAGTTCACGTCCCCCCCCTCCTCTCGGGTGGGCCGGCTCCCCGAGCGGCCGGCCGGTTCACTCGCGTCTACCCTCGTTTCCCGCCGCCTGCTCCACCAACGGGATGATCCGCAGCGGAACCGGGTTCTCCATCACGATCGCCGTGGCGGCGCGGACGATGCCATCAAATCCGACGACCCGGTCGATCACCCGCTGAAGATCGGCGTTGGAACGGGCCACCAGACGGCACAGCATGTCCCCCGTACCGGTGGTCGTGTGCAGCTCCAGCACCTCCGGGACGGTCGTCAAGTGCGCCCGTACGTCGGCCCCTTGACCCTGACGGATCTCCAGCGTGGCGAAGGCCGTCACCGGATAGCCGAGCGCCGCCGGGTCCACCTCGGGCCCGAAGCCGCGGATGACTCCATTCGACTGAAGCCGGTCCAGCCGGGCCTGCACCGTGCCCCGCGCCACCCCCAGCCGGCGGGACATCTCCAGCACCCCGATCCGCGGCTCGCGGGCCAGCAGCCCGATGATCCGCCCGTCCAGACGATCGATCCCCATCGCACCCCTCCGGCTGGTCATCCTGTACAGATCGCCCGCCCCCACCGGCCGGGCACTGGGCAGACTGCCCAGTGAACGCGCAAACTATTGCGCACCTTGCAGACGCGGGAGATTCTGCGGCTATGACGCAGACCACACACCACTCTCCCGACACCGCACGGCAGGCCGACCCCTTCCCGGTCAAGGGAATGGACGCGGTCGTCTTCGCCGTGGGCAACGCCAAGCAGGCCGCGCACTACTACTCCACCGCCTTCGGCATGAAGCTGGTCGCCTACTCCGGACCGGAGAACGGCAGCCGCGAGACCGCGAGCTACGTGCTGGAGAACGGCTCCGCGCGCTTCGTCTTCACCTCTGTCATCAAACCCTCCACCGAGTGGGGCCGCTTCCTCGCCCAGCACGTGGCCGAGCACGGCGACGGCGTCGTCGACCTCGCCATCGAGGTCCCCGACGCGCGCGCCGCCCACGCCTACGCCGTCGCCCACGGCGCCCGCTCCCTCGCCGAGCCGTACGAGGTGAAGGACGAGCACGGCACCGTCGTCCTCGCCGCCATCGCCACCTACGGCGAGACCCGGCACACCCTGGTCGAGCGCACCGCCTACGACGGCCCCTACCTGCCCGGCCACGTCGCCGCCCAGCCCCTCGTCGAGCCGCCCGCCCGGCGCACCTTCCAGGCCGTCGACCACTGCGTCGGCAACGTCGAACTCGGCCGCATGAACGAATGGGTCGGCTTCTACAACAAGGTCATGGGCTTCACCAACATGAAGGAGTTCGTGGGCGACGACATCGCCACCGAGTACAGCGCCCTCATGTCCAAGGTCGTCGCCGACGGCACGCTCAAGGTCAAGTTCCCGATCAACGAGCCCGCCGTCGCCAAGAAGAAGTCCCAGATCGACGAGTACCTGGAGTTCTACGGCGGCGCCGGCGTCCAGCACATCGCGCTGGCCACCAACGACATCGTGGAGACCGTACGCACGATGAAGGCCGCCGGCGTCCGGTTCCTCGACACGCCGGACTCCTACTACGACACGCTCGGCGACTGGGTCGGCGACACCCGCGTGCCCGTCGACACGCTCCGCGAGCTGAAGATCCTCGCCGACCGCGACGAGGACGGCTACCTGCTCCAGATCTTCACCAAGCCGGTCCAGGACCGTCCGACCGTCTTCTTCGAGATCATCGAGCGCCACGGCTCGATGGGCTTCGGCAAGGGCAACTTCAAGGCCCTCTTCGAGGCGATCGAGCGCGAGCAGGAGAAGCGCGGCAACCTCTGAGTCCGGGCGCCTACGCGGGCGGCGGGTCCCCCACCGGGGGCCCGCCCAGCTCGTCCAGCGCCCGCCGCGCCGCCGGGGCGTGCAGCGGCGAGAAGTACGGGTTGACCCGCAGCGCCTCCTCCAGATGCCGCCGCGCCGCACCCGTGAGCCCCAACCCCCGCTCCACCACGCCCCGGTGGAAGGCGAACAGGGCGCTGCGCACCCCGCCGCCCCGCTCGCCGTCCGTCGCCGCCACCGCGAAGGCGAGGGCCTCCTCGTCCTGCCCGGCCCGGTGCAGCGCCCAGCCCAGCGCGTCCGCCACCTCCGTCGACGGCTGCCGCCCCCACTCGGCCCGCAGCCGCTCCACCGCCGCCTCCGCGTCCCCGTGGTCCGCCTCGGCCAGGCCCAGCACCAGCGACCCGTCCGCCCCCGCGGCCTCGGCCTGCCGCACCCGCTCCCGCACCAGCGCCCACTGCTCCTCGGCCTCCGGCTCCCGGCCCAGCGACGCGAACAGCTCGCCCAGCTCCCGCGCGTACTCGGCGCCCGGCCGCGCGGCGTACGCCGCCCGGTACGCCGACACCGCCTCCTCGGTCCGGCCCAGCGCCGCCAGCGCCCGCGCCTCGCCGGCCCGCGCCGCCGCCTGGTCCGGGCCTTCGCGCAGCGCCTCCCGGGCGTAGCGCAGCGCCTTCTCCCGGTCGCCCCGCTCGAAGGCCAGCCGGCCCGCCTGCTCCAGGTACGCGGCCCGCTCGGCCGGCGTCCCGGCAGCCGCCGCCGCGTCGCCGATCTGCGCCTCCGCGTCCTCCCTCCAGCCCCGGTCCCGGTAGACGGCCGCCGCCCGCGCCCGCACCGCCGGCAGCTTCGGCCCCAGCTCCACCATCCGCTCCAGCGCCTTCCCCGCCGCCTCGTGATCGCCGAGCCCCGTGTACGCCTCGATCAGCACCGCCTGCGCCGTCCACCGCTTCGGCGCCCGCCCGGCCGCGCGCTCGCCCCACGTCCGCGCCTCGGCGAAATCGCGCCGCGCCACCGCCAGCGCCGCCAGCGACTCCAGCGCCCCCGGATCGCGCGCCGCCCCCGTCTCCAGCGCCGTGCGCAGCGCCTTCTCCGCGCGCGGCCAGTCGGCCGGGTCCGCCGTGCGCCGGCCCCGCTCCACGTAGGCCGCGCCCAGCACCGCCCACGCCGGGCCGTCCCGGGGACGCTCCCGCACCCGCGCCTCCCGGTCCCCGATCAGCACCGCCAGATCGGACAGGGCCGCCGGCGCCCCCGCGGCGAACGCCCCGCGCGCCGCCGCCGCGGGACCCGGCGCCGGCGGGGGAGCGCCGTCCCGGCCCCGGCCCGGCAGCACCAGCGCCCCGCCGAGCACGGCACCGCCGGCGACGCAGACGATCAGCACCCGGCGCGCGCGGCCGGCCCGGCGCCGGGGACGGCGGTCCGGGGCGCTCGACGTGTCGTGGTCCATGGCGCCCACTGTGCGCCCGTACGACAAGCACACCCGGGCAGGTGACAGGTGCCGTCCACGGGGTTCACACCGATGGACCCGGGTGCCACGCTGTGATCATGAGCCGCATCGAAGCGCCACGCGACGAAGACAGCGCCGCCGGCACCCTCGTCGGCCGCCTGCTGGGCGTCCTGCCCCCCGACTCCGTCCTCACCGACCCCGACGTCACCGCCTCGTACGCCCACGACATGGCGAGCTTCTGCCCGGCCGGCACCCCGGCCGCCGTCGTCCTGCCGCGCACCGTGGAGGAGGTCCAGCACGTCCTGCGCACCGCCACCGACCTGCGCGTCCCGGTCGTCCCGCAGGGCGCCCGCACCGGACTGTCCGGCGCCGCCAACGCCACCGACGGCTGCGTCGTGCTCTCCCTGACCAGGATGGACCGCATCCTGGAGATCGACCCCGTCGACCGGATCGCCGTCGTCGAACCGGGCGTCGTCAACGCCGTCCTCTCCCGCGCGGTGGAGGAGCACGGCCTCTCCTACCCGCCGGACCCCTCCAGTTGGGAGACGTGCACCATCGGCGGGAACATCGGCACCGCCTCCGGCGGCCTGTGCTGCGTCAAGTACGGGGTGACCGCCGAGTACGTCCTCGGCCTCGACGTCGTGCTCGCCGACGGCCGCCTGATGACCACCGGCCGCCGCACCGCCAAGGGCGTCGCCGGGTACGACCTCACGCGCCTGTTCGTCGGCTCCGAGGGCTCCCTCGGCGTCGTCGTCCGCGCCGTCCTGGCGCTGCGGCCGAAGCCGCCCGCGCAACTGGTGCTGGCCGCCGAGTTCGCCTCCGCCGCCGACGCCTGCGACGCCGTGTGCCGCGTCATGGAGGAGGGGCACGTGCCGTCCCTCCTGGAGCTGATGGACCGTACGACCGTCAAGGCCGTCAACGACCTGGCCCGCATGGGGCTGCCGGAGACCACCGAGGCCCTGCTGCTCGCCGCCTTCGACACCGCCGACCCGGCCGCCGACCTCGCCGCGGTCGGCGCGCTGTGCGAGGCGGCCGGCGCCACGCAGGTGGTCCCCGCCGAGGACGCCGCCGAGTCCCATCTGCTGCTCCAGGCGCGGCGCCTGTCCCTCACCGCCCTGGAGGCCGTCAAGGGGACCACGATGATCGACGACGTGTGCGTGCCCCGCTCCCGGCTCGGGGAGATGCTGGAGGGCATCGAGCGGATCGCCGGGAAGTACCGCCTGACCATCGGCGTCTGCGCCCACGCCGGTGACGGCAACACCCACCCCACGGTCTGCTTCGACGCCCAGGACCCCGACGAGTCCCGGCGGGCCCGCGAGTCCTTCGACGAGATCATGGCCCTCGGGCTGGAACTCGGCGGCACGATCACGGGCGAGCACGGCGTGGGGGTGCTGAAGAAGGAGTGGCTGGCGCGCGAGATCGGCCCCGTGGGGCTGGAGATGCAGCGGGCCGTGAAGAAGACCTTCGACCCGCTCGGCATCCTCAACCCGGGCAAGGTGTTCTGACCGGCGATCCCGCGCGCCCCTCGTCCCGTCACCGGGCGAGCAGCTCGGCGATTCCGTCGTCGATGCCGAGCTGTTCGCCCTCCGACCCCGGCGGCACCGCCCGCAGCGTCCGCTCCAGCCACGCCGACACCTGCGCGGCGGGCGCCTCCAGCAGGGCGTCGCCGTCGGGGCTGCTCAGCGCGATCAGTACGACGCTGCGGCCCTCGGCCTTCGACGGCCACACCCGCACGTCCCCCTGCCCGCCCGGCCGGAAGACGCCCTCGACCAGCAGGTCGCGGGCGAACGTCCAGTGCACGGGGTGGCCCGAGTCGATGTGGAAGGTGACGTGGACCGCGTAGGGATCGTCGGAGTGGTAGGCCAGCAGCGCGGGGACCGCGAGGCCCCGCTCCGGCGACAGGATGAGCCGCATCTCCAGTTCGCGTTCGACCACGATGGGGTGCATGGCGGTGTCCTCTCTCGGTTCTCGTACGGGTTCGCGGGGGCCGCGGTGAGCGTCCCCGTACGAGGGAGAGGAGGCGGGAGCGCGAGCATTACGCGAGTTCCCGCAAGTTTTTTCCGAAGCGCCGTCCGGAGGCGTGACCCGGATGCCCGGACGCCCGGGTAGGGGCCGCCTCAGGGCCTGGCCGGCGGCAGGCCGGGCATCCGCGGGTGCCGCAGGTGCACGATCGCCGCCTGAGACCATCGGGAGTATGGGCAAGCACCGCCGACCCGGCCCCCCGAACCAGCCATCCCGTGCTGTCCCGCGCGTGGACGCCGACGACCCGCTCGCCGCGTACGACAAGCGCCGCCGCCCACCGATGGATCAGTACCGCCGTCACCGACCCGTCCACGGCGGTGCCGGCCACCTCCGGCCGGACGAGCCAAGGGTGTTGGAGGAGTGGGACGACTTCGCGTACGCGGTGGTCGGCACCGCCCCGACCCTCACCGCCGCCCAGGAGTGGGTGAACGAACTCCAGATCGGTGACGACTCTGCCGCCTGACCACCTCGATGAGGACTGTCATGCTGCGTGCCGGCGGAAACGAGCAGGTCCGAGAGGCTGCGGCCCTCCCCCGGACCGTGTCCGGTTTGAGCCTGATCTCGTGCCGCCCTGGTCACCTTCTTCGCCGGCCTGACCGAGTCCGGGCGCGGGTGCGTTCGGGAGGAGTCCCCGGAGGGCCGGGCAGTCGCCCGCGAGCGCGACTCATCGCGCTTTTGACGCGTACCTGGGCCACACCCGTCCGGCGCCCCCGCAGGCGCGTCCGTCAGGTGAAGGTGTGGGTGCAGGCGTTGCCCGAAAGGGGCCGGTCCGGCCGGACCGGCGGTATGGCGTGTTCCCGTCTGATAGATGTGGACACTCCCCCCATCCATCCCCGAGCAGATACGGGACGACGGACATGAGCGCCCCAACCCCGGCACCCGGTGACGACAGGCCCCGCGAGGGGTATTACCCGGACCCCTCCATCCCCGGATACGTCCGGTACTGGAACGGGGCCTCCTGGGTGGCGGGCACGAGCCGGCCCGCCCCCCGGGACGGCGAGTCGCTCGCCCCGCCGCCCGGAGCGCTGCCCTCCGTGGAGGAGACCGGCCCGCACTTCTTCGACGAGGACCCGCTCCAGGGGCCGCCCCCGGCCGCCGCGTCCCAGCACGGCAGTCGGCCGGAACCGGCCGCCGCGTGGGGCGCCGACGCGCACCCGGGCGGGACCGGCGCCCCGCAGGTCGCCTGGCCCAGCCCGCCGGGCGCGGACCCGCGGGTGCCGCACACGCCCGCCGCGGCCCCGGCGCCCGGTCCGGCGGCGGCTTCCGGCACGGGGAGCGCGCAGGACGGCGGGGCGGGCATGGGTGCCGGTGTGAGTACGGGTGCGGGTGCGGGTGCCGGTGCCGCTCCCGGTCCCGTCGTCCCCGAGGCCCCGTCCGCCTCCGTTCCCGGTGACACCTTCGTCTTCCGCCGCCCGGGTGGGGCGTCCGGCCCGGCCCGGCCGGGCTCCGAAGGGCCCGCCGACGAGGGCACGATGACCTTCCGTCCCGTCCCGCCGCGTACGGCGGGGGAGCCGGGGCCGCAGCAGGGGCCCGGTTTCGGCCCCGCGAACGCCGCCGCGAACGCCGCCGCCCACGCGGGTGCGGCACCGGCCGGAGCACCGGCCCCGGCGGCCCCCGCGCCCTCGCCGTCCCCGCCGTCCGGCCCGCAGGGGGCGGCCCCCGGACCGGCGTTCCCCCGGCAGCCGGCGAGCCCGGGGCCCGCCGGGGCGCCGCAGCAGCCCGCCGTCCCCTTCCCCCCGGTCGCGTCCTCCGCCCCGCTGTCGGCCGGTCCCGGCGGCGGACAGCCGTCCTGGGCCCAGCAGGTGCACCGGCTCGCCGCGACCGGCGGCGACGAACAGCCGCCGGTCGCGCCCTGGAAGCCCCCGGTCGACGACGTGTTCCAGGCCGCCGCCCGTCGGCAGGCGGCGGCCCGCCCCGCGCCCCTCGGCAAGCGGCTCGCCGCCCGGCTGATCGACACCGTGGTCCTCGCGGGCGTCACCGCCGTGGCCGCCGTCCCCCTCGGCACCCGCGCCGCCGACCACCTCCAGGCCAAGATCGACGCGGCCCGGCTCTCCGGGGAGACGGTCACCGTCTGGCTGATCGACGGCACCACCGGCACCTACCTCGGGATCGTCCTGGCCGTCCTCCTGCTCTTCGGCGTCGCCTACGAGGTCCTGCCCACCGCCAAGTGGGGCCGCACCCTGGGCAAACGGCTGCTCGGCGTGGAGGTGCGGGACATCGAGGCGCACGAGCCCCCGTCCTTCGGCGCGGCCCTGCGCCGCTGGCTGGTCTACAGCGTCCCCGGCCTCCTGGTGATCGGCGTCGTCGGCGTCGCCTGGTGCCTCTTCGACCGCCCCTGGCACCAGTGCTGGCACGACAAGTCCGCCCACACCTTCGTGGCCGGCTGACCCCCGAAGGAGCGCGGTCCGGACCGGGTGCCCGAGGGCCGGGACCGTCCCGGGGGTGGTGCGCGGACGCCCCGCCCCCGGGTGGGCCGGGGGCCGGTCAGTCGTCGGTCTCCTCGGGGAGGCCGTCGTCCAGGACGATGCGGATGGTCGCGCCGTGGCCCCTCACATCGGTGAGGACGGCCGCGATCCGCCCGTAGACGGTCCTGGCCATCGCCCAGTCGCCGTCCAGCGCGGCGGTGGCGCCGTGGGTGTCCCACAGTCTGATCAGCAGGGCGATGAGCGTGCGTCCGGACAGGACGGTGCGGACGCGGCCTCCTCCGACGTCCTCGACGGAGGACGGCAGGCGGAAGTGGGCGTGCCGGACGGCCAGGGCGACCAGCCACTCCCAGGTGTCGTGCTGCGCGACCAGTTCGGCGGAGGCCACACCGGCGGCCTTGAGCAGCAGGACACCGTGGGCGATCCGCGGGTCACGGTCCGGCTCGGCGGCGCCGGAGCCGGCAGCCGGTGCGGCGGGGCCGTCCGGGCCCCGGTAGGCGGCCTCGATGGCGTTCTTGAGGCCGCGGTCCGGGTCCTGGTCCTCGGCCCCGGACCGCGGCCCGTGTTCGCTGTTCTCCATGGTTCCCCCCTGGGATTCGGTGTCGGACGAGGCGGGCGGTGGTGCCCCGGTGGGTTCGGCGGGGCCGTGCCCCGGCTCGTCGCCGGGCTCCGTCCCCGGCGAGGACTCCTCCGGTGCCCCTCGGGCGTCGTCCTCGACCCGCTCCACCGCCGCGACGGGGCGCAGGGCCTCGACGGCTTCCCGCAGCCGGACGAGCTCGCCCCGCGTCTCGTCCAGGTCGCCGAGCATCCGGTCCTGACGCCGGCACACCGTCTGGTGGTCCTCGCGCGAGGCGGCGATGCCCCGCTCGACGCGCTCCAGCACCGTCAGGCGGCTGTGCGTGAGGTTCTCGTCCAGCTTGGCGAGCCCCACGGCCGGATCGTCGAGCTGTTGCCTCGTCGCCTCCAGATATCTCCGCGCCTCATGGAAAGCGCTTCTCCACCCCACGTGACCCCCTCGTCGCTCTTCGTGGCCGGGTCGCTCGTACCTCCCCACGAAGGCCGTGCGTGACGCGGCGGTTTCCGGCCCTTCACTGGCCGGTACGCGCCCCGAACAGGTGTCGGCACCAGGGACGTTGGTCCCGAGGGCGAGCGCCGCCGGGCCGACACGCCCGGCCGTGTTCCCGCCGGCCCCGCGGCGGGGCGGCGGTGTGTCGCGCGAGGTGTCCCGCGGACCCCCGGCGGGCCGGGGTACCCCGGACGGCGGCTCGCCGGATGCGGGGGTGGGGGGTTTCGGGGTCGACTCGGGCCATGAGCAGCGAACCGCCCTACGGCTCCGGCGGGCAGCCGCCCGAGGACGACCCGTTCCGCAAGCGCCCCCCGTCCGGACCCGGCCCGGAACCGGGCCAGGGCGCGGGCGGCGCGGGCTCGCCGTACGACACGCCGTCGTCGGGCGGCGGTGAGCCCCCGCCCTGGGGCGGAAGCCCCTACGGCGGCGGGCAGCCCCCGCCCGCGGGAGGCCCCTACGGCGGCGGCGGGCAGTACGGCGGCGGAAGTCCCTACGGCGGTGACCCGTACGGCGGCTCGGGCGGGCCCGGCGGCCCGCCGCCCGGTATGCCCCCGCTGGCCGACAGCGGGCGCCGCACCCTCGCCCGGATCATCGACATGATCCTGGTGGGCCTCGTGGTCTGGCTGCTGAGCTGGGCGTTCAACGTCGCGGAGTTCCGGGTCAACGGCGACCAGCTCGACGCGGGCAGGTCCTTCGGGCAGTCCGTGATCGCCGCCGTGCTCTACATCGGCTACGACACCTACATGACCGCGAGCCGGGGCCAGACGCTCGGCAAGAAGTGGTTCGGCCTGCGGGTGGCCAACCTGGACAACGGCGCCACGCCCTCCGTGCAGACCTCGCTGATCCGGGCCGCGGTGCTGTGGCTCCCGTTCGCCTTCTGCTGCGCCTGCGTGTGGACGATCATCGCGGGCGGCTGGAGCTTCTTCGACAAGCCCTACAAGCAGGGCCTGCACGACAAGGCGGCCAAGACGGTGGTGGTCAGCACCCGTTGACGTGCCGGGCGCGGGTCCGCGCTCCGCCCGGAGGGCGTGGCGCGGACCCGGGCCGGCGGGTCAGGCGGCGCGTCCGCGCACCGGCTCACCGGCGCTCGCGGAGACCCGCGGCGGCGGCACCGGGAGCGGCCTCCCGGCCGTCGCGGACGGCGCGGCGCCGGCGGCCGGGCGCCTGCGGGGCGAGGAGGCCGTCACGGCGACCAGCACACCGAGGGCGAGCGCCGCGACGGCGATGACCGCGACGCCGGGACCCGAACGTGTCTGCGACAGCAGCAGCATGGCGAAGGTCGAGAAGACCACCGTGCACGAACCGTAGGCGAACTGTGCGGGAGTCGGACGGGGCATGGCCATCGTGTCCTCGGAAGACGATCTGGGGGTCGGGATCGGCTGTCGGCCCGGCGCCGCGCCGGTTCGGGGCGCCGTGCCGGGCGACTCTCAGGTGCTGTGTGCCCGAGTGCTTCTCACAGTAAGCGCGGCCCGGAGGGCGGGGCAGATGCACGGGGGGCGCACGGAGTCATGGCGTCCGGCAACCGGACGGTATCGCGCGCCCGCCGAGGGCGACCGGGCGTCCGCTGAGCGAACACCCGCTCACATAATGCAGTTGATATGCTCAAGTCAAGATCTGTCTTTTCCTCTGAACCTCTAGTCAAATGACGTCACTTGACTACACGCGTTGATCACGGGTGCGCGGACCTGCCATGTCCTTGTCCTTTATCTTCCGCGCGCGTGGACGCGGGGGAGGAAATCAAGTGACCAGTAGACCCTGGACGTTCAGGACGGCGGCCACCGTCGTCGCACTGGCCGCAGCCGCGGCCACCATGTCCGCGGCGACCGCGGCCCAGGCGGACGCACCGGTCCGCCCGGCGGCCTCGGAGGGCAACGACCCGCACCCGGCCAAGGGTATGGACGAGCACAACCTCGACGGCCCGCTCAGCCGCACCCAGGAGGCCCAGCGCCAGGAGGCCCTGGACCAGGTCCTCTCCGGCCGGGCGTCGGTCGAGAACCGCGGCGGCTCGAAGGTCGTCCGGCTCGACGGTAAGGGCAACGGCAACGGCAAGGGCAAGAAGGGCGACACCAAGTACGTCGAACTGGGCCGGGAGAAGACCGACAAGATCTTCACCATCCTGGTCGAGTTCGGCGACCAGGTGGACAGCCGGTACGGCGGCACGCTCGGCCCGCTGCACAACGAGATCGCCCAGCCCGACCGCCGCAAGGACAACTCCACGGCCTGGCAGGCCGACTACAACCGCGAGCACTTCGAGGACCTGTACTTCGGCACCGGCAAGAACACCGAGTCGGTCAAGAAGTACTACGAGAAGCAGTCCTCCGGCCGCTACTCGGTCGACGGCGAGGTCTCCGACTGGGTCAAGGTGCCCTACAACGAGGCCCGGTACGGCAACAACGCCTGCGGCGCCTCCACCTGCTCCAGCGTGTGGAACATCGTCAGCGACGGCCTCGACGCCTGGGTCGCCGACCAGAAGGCCCGGGGCCGCACCGACGCCCAGATCAAGGCCGACGTCGCCCAGTACGACCAGTGGGACCGCTACGACCACGACGGCGACGGCGACTTCAACGAGCCCGACGGCTACATCGACCACTTCCAGATCGTGCACGCGGGCGAGGACGAGTCCGCCGGCGGCGGCGCCCAGGGCACCGACGCGATCTGGGCCCACCGCTGGTACGCCTTCGGCACCGACGCCGGCGCCACCGGCCCCGAGGGCAACAGGCTCGGCGGCGCGCAGATCGGCTCCACCGGCATCTGGGTCGGCGACTACACCATCCAGCCGGAGAACGGCGGACTGGGCGTCTTCGCCCACGAGTACGGCCACGACCTCGGTCTGCCCGACCTCTACGACACCGCCGGCGGCGACAACTCGACCGGTTTCTGGACCCTGATGTCCTCCGGCTCCTGGCTCGGCACCGGCCGCAAGGAGATCGGCGACCTGCCCGGCGACATGACCGCCTGGGACAAGCTCCAGCTCGGCTGGCTGAACTACGACACGGCCAAGGCCGGGACCAGCTCCTGGCACAAGCTGGGCCTGGCGGAGTACAACACCAAGCACAAGCAGGGCCTGGTCGTCCAACTCCCGAAGAAGGCGGTCACCACCGAGATCGTGCCGCCCGCACAGGGCGAGACCCAGTGGTGGAGCGGCAGCGCCGACAACCTCAAGAACACCCTGACCCGCAGGGTCGACCTCACCGGGAAGCAGACCGCCTCCCTCACCCTGGACGCCTGGTACGACATCGAGGCCGACTACGACTTCCTCTACACCGAGGTCTCGACCGACGGCGGCGCCAACTGGACCGCGCTGGACGGCACCTTCGACGGCAGCCCGCTCCCGCGCGACGGCAGCGACAAGCCCGGCCTGACCGGCACCGCCGACGCCTACGGCACCCTGGTCCACCCGCTGGACGCCTACGCCGGCCGCACCATCGACCTGCGCTTCCGCTACCAGACCGACGGCGGTGTGGCCCAGAAGGGCTTCACGGCCGACCGCATCACGGTCACGGCGGACGGGGCCACCCTCTTCTCCGACGACGCCGAGTCCGCGGACGCCGCCTGGACCGCCAACGGCTTCACCCGCGTCGGCGCCTCCTTCACCAAGGACTACGCGCAGTACTACATCGCCGAGAACCGGCAGTACGTGTCGTACGACAAGACCCTTGAGGTCGGCCCGTACAACTTCGGCTTCGCCTCGCGCCCGGACTGGGTGGAGCACTTCCCGTACCAGAACGGCCTGCTGATCTGGAAGTGGGACACCTCCCAGAAGGACAACAACACCAGCGTCCACCCGGGCACCGGCCTGATCCTGCCGGTCGACTCGCACCCGGCCGCGCTGCGCTGGTCCGACGGCACGCTGATGCGCAACCGCGTGCAGTCCTACGACTCGCCGTTCAGCACCTTCCGGACGGACGCGATCACGCTGCACAAGGCGGACGTCAGGACCCGCGTCCCGGGCAAGCCGGGCGTGCCGGTCTTCAACGACCGCACGAACGACTACTACGACCCGGCCAACCCGACCGGCGGTGTCAAGATCACTGACACCAACACCAAGATCAAGATCACCAAGGAGGCGCGGGACGGCTCCACGATCGAGCTGGAAGTCGGCCGAGCGGTGAAGTAGCTCACGTCATCCCAGGTCAGAGCATGATCGGCGGCGGTCCCCTGGCGGGCCGCCGCCGATCCGTGTTTAGGTGCGTGTGTGGTTCTCTTATTGACACCGGTCCAGGCACCGGCCGACACGGGGGTATGAGCGCATGGCCGCAGGAGGCTTCTGCAAGCTGCCGAACGGCACCGTGGTGGTGGCGCTGAACCTGCCCAGCCCCGCCGCCGGGACCCCGGGCAGCGTCCGCGTCCTGGTCCACGCGCACAACCGGCCGCGCGCCCTGACCCGGCTGCGCAACCTGGGGCTGCGCGCGGTCTACCTGCGGGGCAACGCGGCCCCGCCCACCCCCGACGAGATCACCGCCGTCCTCCACCACCCGGACGGCCTGATATGGCGTACGGCCCCGACGGGCACCACCGGCGGCCCGGACCTCGTCCAGGAGCTGTGGCGCCCCATCCGGGCCCTGCTCGGCCGCCCGATGGCCCGCACCTGAGCCGTCCCCGCGGCGCCTCCGGCGGCCCGCACCTGAGCCCCCGCGGCGCCTCCGGAGGCCCGCACCCGAGCCCCGCCGCCTACCGGAGCCGTCGGTCCCCGGGGCGGGCGCCCTACGCCGCCACGACCGGCTTCCCGGTCAGCTCGACACCCGCCTCCCGCAGCTCCGCGAGGGCCCGCTCGGTGGTGGCCGGCGCCACCCCCGCGGTCAGGTCGAGCAGCACGTGCGTACGGAAGCCCTCGCGGGCGGCGTCCAGCGCGGTGGCGCGGACGCAGTGGTCGGTGGCTATGCCCACCACGTCGACCTCGTCTATCTCCCGCTCCTTCAGCCAGTCGGCGAGCGGGGTCCCGTTCTCGTCGGTGCCCTCGAAGCCGCTGTACGCCGCCGAGTAGGCGCCCTTGTCGAAGACGGCGTGGACGGCGCCGGAGGCGAGGGCGGGGGCGAAGTTCGGGTGGAACCCGGCGCCCTCGGTGCCGGCGACGCAGTGGGCGGGCCAGGTGCGGACGTAGTCGGGCCGGTCGGCGAAGTGGTCGCCGGGGGCTATGTGGTGGTCACGGGTGGCGACGACGTGCCGGTAACCGGCGGGGGCCTGTCCTATCAGCTCGGTGATGGCGGCGGCCACGTCACCGCCGCCGGTCACCGCGAGGCTTCCTCCCTCGCAGAAGTCGTTCTGTACGTCTACGACGATCAGGGCGCGGCGCATGGTCGGTGTCCTTCGTGTGGGCGGGGAACGGAACGGGGCGGGGCCGGACGGCGTCTTCGATGGGCGATTTCCCGCCACACCGGTTCACGTGCCCGAGCCCGTGCGGAGGTACTCCGTGGGGAGGACGGGTTCTCCCCGGGAGAGCTGGGTCGCCGAGAGCGGCAGCCCGGCGCGGGCGGCGGCGTGCCGGTCCCGGGCCGCGTCCAGCGGCTCGCGGGCGACGGTCTCGCCGCCCTTGACGAGCTGGACCAGGAGCTGCCGGCCGGCCAGGGCGGCGGGGACCGGCCCGGTGCCGACCACCTCGGCCTCGGCGGTCCCGGAGGCGTCCAGCCGCCGCGCGGCCCACTTGCGGCCGCCGATCGAGGTCTTGCCGCCGGTCGCCTTCTTGGCCACCGGCACCAGCGGCGCGGACTCGTCGTCGGACTCGGCGCGGGCGACCAGCTTGTAGACCATGGAGGCGGTCGGGTGCCCGGAGCCGGTCACGAGCTGGGTGCCGACGCCGTAGGCGTCCACGGGCGCCGCGGCCAGCGAGGCGATGGCGTACTCGTCCAGGTCCGAGGTGACCACGATCCGGGTGCCGGTGGCGCCCAGCTCGTCCAGTTGCCGGCGGACCCGGTGCGCGACCAGCAGCAGGTCGCCGGAGTCGATGCGCACGGCGCCCAGCTCGGGCCCGGCGATCTCCACGGCCGCGCGGACCGCCTCGGTGACGTCGTAGGTGTCCACCAGCAGGGTGGTCCCCCGGCCGAGGGAGTCCACCTGGGCCCGGAAGGCGTCCCGCTCGCTGTCGTGGAGCAGGGTGAAGGCGTGGGCGGAGGTGCCGACGGTGGGGATGTTGTAGCGGAAGCCGGCGGCCAGGTCGGAGGTGGTGGCGAAACCGCCGACGTAGGCGGCGCGGGCGGCGGCCACGGCGGCCAGCTCGTGGGTGCGGCGGGCGCCCATCTCGATCAGCGGGCGGTCGCCGGCGGCGGAGGCCATCCGGGAGGCGGCGGCGGCGATCGCCGAGTCGTGGTTGAGGATCGACAGGATCACCGTCTCCAGCAGCACGCACTCCGCGAACGAGCCCTCCACCCGCAGGACCGGCGAGCCGGGGAAGTACACCTCGCCCTCGGGGTAGCCCCAGATGTCGCCGGTGAAGCGGTAACCGGCGAGCCACTGCAGAGTCGTTTCGTCAACGATCTCCCTCTCCCGCAGGAAGCGCAGGACGTCCGCGTCGAAACGGAAGTTCTCCACGGCGTCGAGGACCCGCCCGGTGCCCGCCACGACGCCGTAGCGGCGCCCGTCGGGCAGCCGGCGCGTGAAGACCTCGAAGACGCTCCGCCGCGCGGCCGTGCCCGACCGCAGGGCCGCCTGGAGCATGGTCAGCTCGTACTGGTCCGTGAAGAGCGCCGTCGAGGGAACGTCCACCGGCAGCCCCAGGTCCGCTACGTCCACAAAGCTCTCCTCGCCATGACTCGCGGGTGCCCCCGGCGCGGCCGGGGGGCCGGGTTCCGCCCCGGCACGTGCAGCATGACGTTGGATGCTACCCCCATCTCGTCAATCTGACGATTTAAGGTTCCGGTGCCGCTCCCCGCGGCGGCGTTTGTGCGAGTACCCCCCTGTGGTGGCAGCATGGGCCTTGTGACGGCAGCCGCACCCATCGAGATCGAGAAGACCGAGCCGGCGGAAGAGGTCTCCGCCGTACCCGAGCCCGACGTGCCGTGGGTGACGATCGTCCACAACGACCCGGTCAACCTCATGAGCTATGTGACGTACGTCTTCCAGTCGTACTTCGGCTATCCGAAGGACAAGGCCACCAAGCTCATGATGGACGTGCACCACAAGGGCCGGGCGGTCGTCTCCAGCGGCACGCGCGAGGAGATGGAACGGGATGTCCAGGCCATGCACGGCTACGGTCTGTGGGCCACCCTCCAGCAGGACCGGAAATGACCCACGCCCGCCCGCAGGACGGAAGTAGCTGAATCATCTCCATGCCCGGACAATTCGAACCGCTTCCCGGCGGCGGTGCCGCCGTCGCCCTCGACGACGTCGAGATCTCCATCATCCGGTCGCTGGCCGTGCAGCTCCTGGAGCTGATCGGGCCCGGTCCGGCCGAGGACGTCTCCGGCGACCCGCTCGCCGAACTCTTCGCCGAGGGCCCGAGCGAACCGCCCTCCGACCCGGTGCTGCGGCGCCTGTTCCCGGACGCCTACGGCGACCCCGGCGGCACCCCGCAGGCCGCGGAGGCCGAGGAGCAGCGGGCCCACTCCGCCGAGTTCCGCCGGTACACGGAGAACGACCTGCGGGCCGGCAAGCGCGAGAACGCCCTCGCGGTGATCCGCACCCTGGACGCCCTCTCCTCGGCGTCGGCGGGGGAGGACGGGGCGGTGCTGAAGCTCTCCCCGGCGGAGTCCCGGCAGTGGCTGAGCGCCCTCAACGACCTGCGCCTGGCGATCGGCTCCCGGCTGGAGATCACGGACGAGGACGACAGCGACCTCCTCTTCCGGCTCCCCGACGAGGACCCGCGCAAGCCGATGGTGATGGCCTACCTGTGGCTCGGAGGGCTCCAGGAGACGCTTGTCTCCACCCTTATGCCCTGATTCGCCCCCGTCTGGCCGTCCGCTCAGACGAGCCTCAAATCCGGATAACGATCGCGTCAAAGGGCCGCCTTTTTTGGGTCGCCCGCGTCTCCTTTGTCCGCTCTGTTGGTGTGACGCATCCCACGTACGCCCTGTGATCAGCGCTGTGGCCGTGGTACATCTTCACGACCGCCCGGCGAACACCATCCGAATGTTCGGCCGGGTGCGCCACCGAGCCGGTGACCGCCGGCCAGGCAAAGAGCGGGAAGTGAGGCCCGCTCCGCTCCATCATCCGGGGGGATCGAGACCCGATCCGCGGCCGACAGGGCCCGGGTCGGCATGGAGAAAGGCGCACCACACATGACCTCAGCGAAGGTCGACAGGGAGCAGGCCCCCGAAGAGGGGTACGAGCGAGGACTCGGCAGCCGCCAGGTCCAGATGATCGCCATCGGCGGCGCCATCGGCGTCGGCCTCTTCCTGGGAGCCGGGGCCAACATCGCCAAGGCCGGCCCCAGCCTCATCGTCATGTACGCCCTCGCGGGCGTGATCATCTTCTTCATCATGAGGGCGCTCGGCGAGCTGCTGCTCTACCGTCCGGTCTCGGGCTCCTTCGCCGAGTACTCGCGCGAGTTCCTCGGCCCGTTCTTCGGCTACTTCACCGGCTGGACCTACTGGCTGATGTGGGTGGTGACGGGCATGGCGGAGCTGACCGCCGCCGCCATCTACATCCACTACTGGTTCCCGAGCATCCCGCAGTGGGTCTCGGCGCTGGTCTTCCTCATCGTGCTCTTCGCGGCCAACCTGATCTCGGTCAAGCTCTTCGGCGAGATCGAGTTCTGGTTCTCGATGGTCAAGGTCACCGCGATCATCGGCATGATCGTCATCGGTCTCGGCGTGCTCACCTTCGGCTTCAGCCAGGCCGGCGACACCGCCGCGGTCTCCAACCTCTGGGCCTTCGACGGCTTCTTCCCCAAGGGCATCGGCTCCTCCCTGATGACCCTCCAGGGCGTCATGTTCGCCTACCTCGCCGTCGAGCTGGTCGGCGTCACGGCCGGCGAGTCGGCCGACCCGGAGAAGACCCTCCCCAAGGCCATCAACACCCTGCCCTGGCGCATCGCCCTCTTCTACGTCGGTGCCCTCACGGTCATCCTGTGCGTGGTGAAGTGGACCGAGTTCGCGCCCGGGGTGAGCCCCTTCGTCGCGGCCTTCGCCAAGATCGGCATCCCGGCCGGCGCCGGCATCGTCAACTTCGTCGTGCTGACCGCCGCGCTCTCCTCCTGCAACTCCGGCATGTACTCCACCGGCCGGATGCTGCGCACCCTCGCGGACAACGGCGAGGCCCCCGGCGTCTTCCGCCGCCTGTCGCCCTCCAAGACCCCGGCGATCGGCATCGCGATCTCCGTCGTCTTCATGGGCGTCGGCGTGGTCCTCAACTACGTCGTCCCGGAGAAGGCGTTCGGCTACGTCACCTCCGTCGCCACCGCGGCCGGCATCTGGACCTGGCTGATGATCCTCATCAGCCACGTGCGCTACCGCCGCCACGTCGTCGCGGGCCGGCTGCCGTCCTCGTCCTTCCCGGCGCCCGGCGGCTCGGTCTGCTCGTACATCGCCATCTTCTTCCTCCTCTTCGTCACCGGCCTGATCGCGTACGACGCCGACGCCCGCGTCTGTCTGTACGTGATGGCCGGCTGGGCCGCCGCCCTCTGGGCCGGCTGGGCCGTACTCAAGGGCCGCAACCCGCGGATCACCGAGAGGTACGGCGAACCGGAGCTGGAGAAGGTCGGCTGACCGGCGCGCACTTCGCGCGCCCCGGACGCCGGCCGCACGGAGCGCTCGTGGCGCTCCAGCGCGGTCGCCGCTCAAGGCGTCCGGCATGTGGGCCGTCGCGTACCACCCCTCGGTACGCGGCGGCCCTCTGCTTATGCTGGCCGCATGCTGACCATCACCCAGGCCCTGTACGACCAGATCGTCGCCCACGCCCACCGCGACCACCCGGACGAGGCGTGTGGCGTGGTGGCCGGTCCGGTGGGCGAGGGCCGCCCCGAGCGCTTCATCCCCATGCTCAACGCCGCCCGCTCGCCCACGTTCTACGAGTTCGACTCGCAGGACCTGCTCAAGCTCTACCGCGAGATGGACGACCGCGACGAGGAGCCGGTGATCATCTACCACTCCCACACCGCGACCGAGGCGCACCCCTCCCGTACCGACATCGCCTACGCCAACGAGCCCGGCGCCCACTACGTCCTGGTCTCCACGGCGGACCTCGACGGCGTCGGCGACTTCCAGTTCCGCTCCTTCCGCATCCTCGACGGCGAGGTCACCGAGGAGGAGGTCAAGGTGGTGGAGGCGTACTGATCCCCGCGGGCGTACGGCCCCCCGCGCGACATCCCGCCCGCCCGCGCCGCCGTCCCGGACGCCGTCTCGCACTCCGGATGAGCGGCGTCCGAGGTCTGGGATCACATTCCGGAATCCGGACCGGGAATCGATACGATGAACCCATGGTTCTTCCCGACGTGAGCGAAACGGCGACGAGCACCCTGCTCGTGGCGCGGCTGCACGTCGACCTGTGCAGGCTGAACAGCGCCATCTGTTGATCGTCCGCCGCCGCCGTACGGCCGGGTGCCGCGGCGGCCCGCCGGCGCGGCCGAAACAGCCCCCGGGGACCGCCGCCGCGCGCACCCACCGCACCTACGACACCATCCGACAGGAGCCCTCAGCCATGGCCATCGAGGTCCGCATCCCCACCATCCTCCGCCAGTACACCGACGGTCAGAAGGCGGTGGAGGGCACCGGGAACACCCTCGCCGAACTCCTCGCCGACCTGGAGACCCGCCACACCGGCATCCAGGCCCGCATCGTGGACGACGGGCAGCTCCGCCGCTTCGTCAACGTCTACCTCAACGACGAGGACGTCCGCTTCCTCGACGGCATCGAGACCAAGCTCGCCGACGGCGACTCCCTCACGATCCTGCCGGCGGTCGCCGGCGGCATGGCCTGATCGGGATGCGGTACGACTCCCCGCTGGCCGCGGTGGGCAACACCCCTCTGGTGCGCCTGCCGCGGCTGTCGCCGTCGGACGACGTCCGCATCTGGGCCAAGCTGGAGGACCGCAACCCGACCGGCTCGATCAAGGACCGCCCGGCCCTGTACATGATCGAGCAGGCCGAGAAGGAGGGCCGGCTCACCCCGGGCTGCACCATCCTGGAGCCCACCAGCGGCAACACCGGCATCTCGCTCGCCATGGCCGCCAAGCTCAAGGGCTACCGCATCGTCTGCGTGATGCCCGAGAACACCTCGCAGGAGCGCCGCGACCTGCTCGGCATGTGGGGCGCGGAGATCATCTCCTCGCCGGCCGCCGGCGGTTCCAACACCGCGGTGCGGGTCGCCAAGGAGATCGCCGCCGAGCACCCGGACTGGGTGATGCTCTACCAGTACGGCAACCCCGGCAACGCGGGCGCCCACTACGCCACCACCGGCCCCGAGATCCTCGCCGACCTGCCCTCCGTCACCCACTTCGTGGCCGGGCTCGGCACCACGGGCACCCTCATGGGCGTCGGCCGCTACCTGCGCGAGCACCGGCCGGACGTGCGCATCGTCGCCGCCGAGCCGCGCTACGACGACCTCGTCTACGGGCTGCGCAACCTCGACGAGGGCTTCGTCCCCGAGCTGTACGACGCCTCCGTGCTCACCACCCGCTTCTCGGTGGGCTCGGCCGACGCGGTCACCCGCACCCGCGAACTCCTCCAGCAGGAGGGCATCTTCGCGGGCGTCTCCACCGGAGCCGCCCTGCACGCCGCGATCGGCGTGGGCAAGAAGGCGGTCAAGGCGGGCGAGAGCGCCGACATCGTCTTCGTCGTCGCCGACGGCGGCTGGAAGTACCTCTCCACCGGCGTCTACACCGCGGCCACGACCGAGGAGGCCATCGAGGCCCTCCAAGGTCAGCTCTGGGCCTGAGCCGGGCCGGCTTCGGCCTGAGCCGGGTCGGTTGTGGCCCGAGCCGGGGCGGGCGCAGGGCCTGAGCCACCGGTCCCGGCGCCCCGTGGGCCCCGCCCCGGCGCCCGGTCGGCCGGGGCCGCGCGCCCGCCGGGCGGCTCAGCGCGCGAGGTGACGGACCCGGTCCCACAGGGCCGGGTCCAGTACACCCACCCGCCGCCGGAAGCCGCCCACCGGCACCTCCCGCAGCTCGTCCGTCTCCAGGAAGCTCGCCCGCCCCCGCGCGTCCCCGACCGAGCCCGGCGGCAGCGCGATCACCCCGGCCCGCCCCGACCGGTCCCGGCTGGTGATCTTGGCGACCAGCACCCGCCGTCCGCGTACCGCGATCACCAGGCAGGGCCGGTCCTTCGCCTCCCGGGTGTCCTCGTAGGGCACCCGCGCCCACCAGATCTCCGCCGGCCGCGGCCGGACGCCCTTCTCCGCTTTCTCCGCCGCCCGCCGCGGACCCCGCGGGCGCCCCGGAGGGCGCCGCGCCCCGCCGGGCCGCTGGCCCCGGCCCCAGCCGTCGACCAGCGTGGCGACGAAGGCGAGCAGGACCACCGCGACCAGTGCGAGCCACCAGGACCTGTCCATACCCCGCGACGTTACCGGCGCCCGCCGCGCCCGCGCGCCCCCTCGCGGGTCCCGGGCGCCCCGGTTCCAGCCGAACCGGTGACACCACAGGTGAGTTCGCCCACAACGGACCCGGGCGGAGGAGCGACCGGACGTTTTGCGCCTTACGCTCGACGCACCGCACGACCCCCGTCTCTCCACACCCGCAGCGGAGGTTTCTGCTTCATGAAGCTCACCGTCGTCGGCTGCTCGGGGTCGTTCCCGTCCGCGGAATCGGCCTGTTCGAGCTACCTCGTCGAGGCCGACGGCTTCCGGCTGCTGCTCGACATGGGCAACGGCGCCCTGGGCGAGCTCCAGCGCCACTGCGGTCTCTACGACCTCGACGCGATCTTCCTGAGCCATCTGCACGCCGACCACTGCATCGACATGTGCGCCTACTTCGTGGCGCGCTACTACCGGTTCGACGGAGGGCCCTGCGACCCCCTCCCCGTCCACGGGCCCGAAGGCACCGAGCACCGTCTCACCACCGCCTACGCGGACACGCCCTCCGCGTCGTCCATGAGCGAGGTCTTCGACTTCCACACGGTCAAGCCGGGCACCTTCGAGATCGGCCCCTTCACCGTGCACACCGAGCGCGTCGCCCACCCGGTGGAGGCGTACGGCATCCGCCTGGAGCACGGCGGCCGGTCGCTGACGTACTCCGGTGACACGGGCGTGAGCGCCGCCCTGGACGAACTGGCCCGCGACAGCGACCTGTTCCTGTGCGAGGCCGCCTTCACGTACGGCAAGGAAGACATCCCCGACCTCCACCTCAACGGGCGCGAGGCGGGTGAGACCGCCGCCAGGGCCCGCGCCCGGCGGCTGATCCTCACCCACATCCCCCCGTGGACCGACCCCCGGATCAACCTGGAGGACGCGCGGGCGGTCTTCGACGGCCCGGTCGAACTCGCCGCCCCCGGCGCCGTCTACCGGGTCTGACCCGCCCCGAGGGACCGCCCCGCGCCCGGGACCCGCACACCACGAGGAGGGGCCCGGCCGTCACCCGGCCGGGCCCCTCCTCGTCGTCTGTACGCGCTACTTGGCCTCGGCCTTCTGCAGCTCGGCCAGCTCCTCGTCCGTCTCGCGGCCCGGAGTCGGCAGGTTGAACTTGGTGATGGCGAACCGGAAGACCACGTAGTAGAGGCCCGCGAAGCACAGGCCCACCAGCGCCAGCCCCCACGGGTTGGTCGCGATGCCCAGGTTCAGGAAGTAGTCGACCGCGCCGGCCGAGAAGCCGAAGCCGTCCTTCATGCCCAGGGCCCAGGTCAGCGCCATCGAGACACCGGTCAGCACCGCGTGGATCGCGTACAGCACCGGGGCGATGAACATGAACGTGAACTCGATCGGCTCGGTGACACCGGTGACGAAGGAGGTCAGCGCCAGCGAGAACATCATGCCGCCCACGACCTTGCGGCGCTCGGGCCGCGCGCAGTGCACGATCGCCAGGCACGCGGCCGGCAGCGCGAACATCATGATCGGGAAGAAGCCGGTCATGAACTGGCCCGCGCTCGGGTCGCCGGCCAGGAAGCGGGCGATGTCGCCGCTCTTGCCCTCGTAGTCGCCCGCCTGGAACCAGGGGAAGGAGTTGAGCAGGTGGTGCATGCCGATCGGGATCAGCGCGCGGTTGGCGACACCGAAGATGCCCGCGCCCACCGCGCCCGAGCCCACCAGCCACTCGCCGAAGCTGTGCAGGCCCGTGCCGAGGACCGGCCAGATGTAACCGAAGACGATGCCGAGCAGCAGGCCCGCGAAGGCCGACAGGATCGGCACCAGCCGGCGCCCGCCGAAGAAGCCCGCCCAGTCCGGCAGCCTGGTCCGGTAGAAGCGCTGGTAGAGCAGGGCGACGACGATGCCCATCACGACACCGCCGAGCACCTTGGCGTCGACCGGCGCGTCGGTCATGACGATCTTGCCGTCGATGACCTTGGCCACCTGCGGCAGGTTCTTGTCGGTGAAGGTGCCGAGCACGTTCTTGAAGACCAGGTAGCCCACGACCGCGGCGAGCGCCGTCGAGCCGTCCGACTTCTTGGCGAAGCCGATGGCGATGCCCACCGCGAAGAGCAGGGCCATGTTGTCGAGGATGGCGTTGCCGCCGGCCGCCATGAACCCGGCGATCTTCGTCAGGAAGGCGGGGAACTCCGGGCGGCCCAGCATGTCGTCGTTGCCGAGGCGCACCAGCAGGGCCGCGGCGGGCAGCACCGCCACCGGCAGCATGAGGCTGCGGCCGATGCGCTGCAACACCGACATCACGCCGGCGCCCTTCTTCTTGTCGGCCGCGGATGCGGCGCTGGCCGTGGTCACAACAACCTCCAGGTGGGGCAGGGCGCCGCACGGGGACGGAGGGGGACGGCGGCGTCTCTGGTCTACACCACTAATGGTGTAGACCAGTTTTAGCACGATGAAGGGCACATAAGGAACCCGCGATCGAGCGATCGTCGCGCTACGCACCGTAACCGTCTGGCCTGCGCACACGCGGGTGCGGCAGGGCGTGGCGGGCCCGGTGCGGGGCGCGTCGAAGGCCCCCGGACGGCAGTGTCCGTAAGGCCCGTACACAGGGTACGTGCCTTTCCCTCTTCGGGACCCGGGCCGCAAGTCCCCCCGTACCGGGCCGGTGTGCGCGGCCGTTTGGCGACCCTCTGTACGGTGGTGTAGACCAGGCGAGGGACGGTCTGCCGTCGTGACGTCGTCATCCGGTACCCGCCGCGTGACCGTTCGCGTCAAGGGGCCGACTGTGGGTTACTGCCACAAAGCGGTTTCGGATCAGGGAGAAGGAACATGGCCAGCAAGGCTGAGAAGATCGTCGCCGGGCTCGGCGGCATCGACAACATCGACGAGATCGAAGGCTGCATCACCCGACTCCGTACCGAGGTCAACGACCCCGACCTCGTCGACGAGACCGCCCTCAAGGCCGCCGGCGCCCACGGCGTCGTCCGCATGGGCACCGCCGTCCAGGTCGTCATCGGCACCGACGCGGACCCCATCGCCGCGGAGATCGAAGACATGATGTGACGTTTCGGCGCACGCCCGCGGGGGGCCCGCCCGGCCACGGGCGGGCCCCCCGCGCGCGGGCGCTAGGCTCACCGCATGTCACGCATCGACGGCCGCACCCCCCAGCAGCTCCGCCCCGTCACCATCGAACGCGGCTGGAGCAAGCACGCCGAAGGCTCCGTCCTCGTCTCCTTCGGCGACACCAAGGTCCTCTGCAACGCCTCCGTCACCGAAGGCGTCCCGCGCTGGCGCAAGGGCAGCGGTGAAGGCTGGGTCACCGCCGAGTACGCCATGCTGCCCCGCGCCACCAACACCCGCGGCGACCGCGAGTCCGTCAAGGGCCGCATCGGCGGGCGCACCCACGAGATCAGCCGCCTCGTCGGCCGCTCCCTGCGCGCCGTCATCGACTACAAGTCCCTCGGCGAGAACACCATCGTCCTCGACTGCGACGTCCTCCAGGCCGACGGCGGCACCCGCACCGCCGCCATCACCGGTGCCTACGTCGCCCTCGCCGACGCCATCGCCTGGGCCCAGGGCCGCAAGCTGATCAAACCCACCCGCAAGCCGCTCACCGGCACCGTCTCCGCCGTCTCCGTCGGCATCGTCGCCGGCGTCCCCCTCCTCGACCTCTGCTACGAGGAGGACGTGCGCGCCGACACCGACATGAACGTCGTCTGCACCGGCGACGGACGCTTCGTCGAGGTCCAGGGCACCGCCGAGGCCGAGCCCTTCGCCCGCGACGAACTCGACGCCCTGCTCGGCCTCGCCACCGCCGGCTGCGCCGAACTCGCCGAGCTCCAGCGCGCCGCGCTCGCCACCACCCTCGAACGGTGAGCCGGTGACCGGCCGCTGACGAGGGCGCGGGTCACGCGCCGCGAAGAGCGGCCCCGGGCAGGCAACTGCGCCGCCCGCCGCGGCGTCTTGGTCGGTACGGGCGTACGGCCGGCTCCGCGGCCCGGCGCCGCACCGCACCCGGGCCGCCCGGCCCGTCCCCAGGGGAGGACCGAGACCCATGGCCGCGATCCGACGCCGCCGCCTTCGCCACGCGACCCTCGCCGCCGTGGCGGCCCTGCTCACGGCCTCCGCGGCCACCGGCTGCGACGCCGTCGGCCGGACCGTCGACTGCGTCCAGAGCGCCGACGCCATCGCCGACGGCGTGACCGAACTCCAGCAGGCCGTCGAGACCGCCTCCGAGGACCCGGCCCGGCTCGACGCCGCCCTCGACGCCATCGAGCGCGACCTCGGCGAGATCGGCGAGCACACCGGGAACGCCGGGAACGCCGAGAAGGCCCAGCACACCGACGTCGACCGGGCCGCCGGCCACCTGGAGGAGGCGGTCGGCAACGTCCGCGCCGCCGTGAGGAAGGGCGACACCACGCCCGACCTCACCCCGGTCACCGCCGCGGCCGGCGAACTCACCAAGGCGTGCACGCCGTAGCGGAAGCGAAACGCGCGCCGGGCGCCGGGTCATCGGCACCTGACGGGGAAGCGGGTCACCCGGCACCGTGCGCGAGGCAGCGGGCCCCGGGGCGGCGGACCGGGGCACGGCACCGGCACCGCACGCGAGGCAGCGGGCCCCGGGGCGGCGGAGGCGGCCACCCCGCACCCGGGATACTGAACCCCATGACCCGCCTGATCCTCGCCACCCGCAACGCCGGAAAGCTCACCGAGCTGAAGGCCATCCTCGCCGACGCCGGACTGCCCCACGACCTCGTCGGCGCGGACGCCTACCCCGACGTCCCCGACGTCAAGGAGACCGGCGTCACCTTCGCCGAGAACGCCCTGCTCAAGGCGCATGCCCTCGCCCAGGCCACCGGTCTGCCCGCCGTCGCCGACGACTCCGGCCTCTGCGTCGACGTCCTCGGCGGCGCCCCCGGCATCTTCTCCGCCCGCTGGGCCGGCCGCCACGGCGACGACCAGGCCAACCTCGACCTGCTCCTCGCCCAGCTCTCCGACATCGCCGACGGACACCGCGCGGCCCACTTCGCCTGTGCCGCGGCCCTCGCCCTGCCCGACGGCACCGAACGCGTCGTCGAGGGCCGGCTCACCGGCACCCTGCGCCACGCCCCCGCGGGCACCGGCGGCTTCGGCTACGACCCGGTCCTCCAGCCCGACGGCGAGACGCGTACCTGCGCGGAGCTGACCGCCGCCGAGAAGAACGCGATCAGCCACCGCGGCAAGGCGTTCCGCGCCCTGGTCCCCGCAGTGCGGGACCTGCTCGGCTGACCCGATCCTGGTGCGGCCGGAGGGACTCGAACCCTCACGGGATTTCTCCCACTGGGACCTAAACCCAGCGTGACTGCCAATTCCACCACGGCCGCCCGGCGCTGCTGCCCGGCCATGGTACTGGCCGGGCAGCGCCGTCAGATCCCCAAGTCCTTGATGATCTTGGCCACGTGGCCGGTGGCGCGGACGTTGTAGAAGGCGTGCTCGACCTTGCCGTCCTCGTCGACGACGATCGTGGAGCGGATGACGCCCTGATAGGTGCGGCCGTAGTTCTTCTTCTCGCCGAAGGCCGCGTAGGACTCCAGGACCTTCTTGTCGGGGTCGGCGAGGAGGGTGACCTTCAGCGACTCCGCCTCGCGGAACCTGGCGAGCTTCTCCGGCTTGTCGGGGGAGACGCCGATCACGTCGTACCCGGCGCCGGCGAGCAGCTCCAGGTTGTCCGTGAAGTCGCAGGCCTGCTTGGTGCAGCCCGGGGTGAGGGCCGCCGGGTAGAAGTAGACGATGACCTTGCGGCCCTTGTGGTCGGCGAGCGAGACCTCGTTGCCGTCGGCGTCCGGCAGGGTGAAGGCGGGGGCCACGTCTCCGGGGGTGAGGCGTTCGGTCATCGGTTCGGGCTCCTCGTGCGTAGTCCATGCGTGGATCGGGTACCGGGATCGAGCGTAACCGGGGGTCCTGACCGTGCGCGGCGGCCCGGAGCTGACAAACTGTCCGGAACAGCGTCAAGCGACTTCGGAGGCCGTACGGTGGCGGACACGTCGGACATCAGAACCCCGGCGCAGATCGAGGCGGACATCAAGCGCCGCCGCGAGGTGCTGGCCGAGACGCTCGACGAGCTCGGGATGCGGGTGCACCCGAAGACGATCGTCGGCGACGCCAAGGCCCGGGTGGCCTCCAGCGTCGACCACACGCTCGGCCGGGCCTACGTCGGGGTCAATCGGGCGGTCAGCGGGGTGAAGGCGCAGTTCGTCGACGAGGAGGGTGCCCCGCGGCTGGAACGCGTCGTCCCCGCCGCCCTCGTGGTCGTCGGCGTGGTCGGTCTGCTGGTCCTCGGCGGCTCGCGGCGGCGCGGGCGGTGAGCGGGCGTTCCGCGACGGCCACCCGGCCGCTCGCGGACGGGCCCGGGGCAGGTAGGTTCGGGGCGTGAGCGCCAACAGAAACGAGCACCGCCCCCACGACGACAAGCTGCCCATCCGGATGCTGCACGACCGCGTACTCGTGCGGCAGGACACCGGTGAGGGCGAGCGGCGTTCGGGCGGCGGCATCCTGATTCCCGCCACGGCCGCGGTGGGCCGGCGGCTGGCCTGGGCCGAGGTCGTCGCGGTGGGACAGAACGTCCGGACCGTCGAGCCGGGCGACCGGGTCCTGTACGACCCCGAGGACCGGGCGGAGGTCGAGGTGCGGGGCACGGCGTACGTGCTCATGCGCGAGCGCGACCTGCACGCCGTGGCCGCGGACCGCTTCGAGGGGTCGGAGGACTCGACCGGGCTGTACCTGTGACCCCCGGGCCCTGAGCGGGCCGGGCGGGACGAAGGGCCGGTGACCCGAGGTCACCGGCCCTTTCCCGTGCGCTGCTACCGCGGCGGCGCCGTCACTGGCGCCGGGGCGGGAAGACGATGCCGCCGGGCCCGGTGCCCGGGTCGGTGCCGCCGCCCCCGTCCGCCCCGCCGCCGCCGGCCCCGTCCGTGGAGCCCTCGCCGCCGTTCTCGCCACCGGTGTCGGCCCCGCCGGTGGGACCGGGCTCGGTGGTGGCGCCGCCGCTGCCGGGCCCGCCGGCCCCGGTGCCGTCCGTGCCGCCGGTGCCCGGTTCGGTGGTGGTGCCGCCGTCGGTGCCCGGGGTCGCGCTGCCGGTGTCCGGGCCGCCGGTGGCGTCGTCGCCGGGGCTCTCGCCGGCGCCGGTGCCGCCGTCCTCGCTGCCGGACGCCTCGGAGGAGGGCAGTTCGGTCGGGCCGCTGCCCTCGCGGACCCGCAGGTCGAAGTCGCTGACCGGGGTGTCCTTCAGCGCCTCGCGGGTGAACTGGGCCCAGATCTCCGCGGGCGGCCCGCCGCCGTTGATGCGGCTCAGGCCCATCACGCCGTACAGCGGCTTGTGCTGCGCGGTCTCGGGGTCCTGGCCCATGACGGCGACGACGGTGGCCAGGTCGGGGGTGTACCCCGCGAACCAGGCGGCCTTGTCCTCCTCCGCGGTGCCGGTCTTGCCGGCCGCGGGCCGGCCGGCGGCCTGGGCGGCGGTGGCGGTGCCGTTCTGGACGACGCTGCGCAGGATCGACGTGGTGGTGTCGGCGGCCTCGCGGCTGACGGCCTGGCGTTCGCTGCGCCGCGGCAGCGTCAGCTCGTGCTTGCCGTCCTTGACGACCTTCTCCACCAGGACGTACGTGCCGTGCCGGCCGTGGTTGGCGAGGGTGGCGTACGCCTGCGCCATGTCCAGCGGGCTGGCGGTGGCGGTGCCGAGCGCGAGGGCCGGGCCCTCCGGCATCTCCGGGGTGTCGGCGGCGAGACCGAGGTCGACGGCGGTGTCGCGGACCTTCTTCGGCCCGACGTCGACGGCCATCTGCGCGTAGACCGCGTTCACGGACTTGTCGGTGGCCTCGGTGACGGTGATGTCGCCGTAGTCGTGGTGGTCCTCGTTCTCCGGGGCGTACGGGCTCGGCCAGCCCTGGACGGGACGCTCGCTGGTGCCGTCGTACTTCGTGTTCGGGCCGATCACGCGGCCGTCCTGGGTCTCGGAGCGGTTCTCCACGGCCGAGGTGAAGACGAAGGGCTTGAAGGTGGAGCCGACCTGGAAGTCGCGGCGGGTGGCGTTCGGCGTGTACTGCTTCACGTAGTCGATGCCGTTGTACATGGCGACGACCTTGCCGGTCTTCGGGTCGACGGCGGCGCCGCCGGCGCGGACGTACCCGTCGACCTTGCGGTCCTCGTCCAGCTTGGACATCAGCCGGTCGTCGACGGCCTTGACGAAGGCGTCCTGCTTCTTCTTCTCCAGGGTGGTGGTGATGCGGTAGCCGCCGCGGTCCAGCTCCTCCTCGGTGACGACCTTGTTCGAGATCAGGTAGTCGCGGACGATGCGGACGACGTAGCCGCGCTGGCCGGACATGCCGGTGGAGACGGTGGTCTCCTTCGGCGCCGGGAAGGTGGCGGCCCGCCGCTCGGTCTGGTCGAGCCAGCCCATCTTGACCATGCCGTCCAGGACGTAGTTCCAGCGGGACTCGGCGGCGGGCTTGTTCTCCGGGTGGGCGATGACGTCGTACTCGCTGGGCGCGTTGAGCAGCGAGGCGAGGTAGGCGCCCTGGGCGGCGGTGAGGTCCTTGGCGTCGATGCCGTAGTACGCCTGGGCGGCGGACTGGATGCCGTAGGCGCCGCGGCCGAAGAAGCTGGTGTTGAGGTAGCCCTCCAGGATCTCGTCCTTGCTCTTCTCGCGGTCCAGCTTGATCGCGATGAAGAACTCCTTCACCTTGCGGGTGACGGTCTGCTCCTGGGCCAGGTAGTAGTTCTTGACGTACTGCTGGGTGATGGTGGAGCCGGACTGCTTGCCCTTGCCGGTGGCGGTCTTCCAGCCCGCGCGGATCATCGCCTTCGGGTCGACCGCGGACTCGGTGTAGAAGTCGCGGTCCTCGGCGGCGAGGACGGCGTGCTGCGCCTCCTTGGAGATCTTGGCGAGGGCGACGCTCTCCCGGTTGATCTCGCCGTCGCGGGCCAGGACGCTGCCGTCGGCGTACAGGTAGACGTTGCTCTGCGCGGTGGCGAGCGCGTTGGCGGACGGGATGTGGACCATCGAGTAGCCCACGAAGAAGCCGCCGACCAGCAGCAGGACGACGAGGACACCGGCGCCGAGCACCATGCGCCAGGTCGGGATCAGCCGGCGCCAGCCGGTGCGCTTGGGCCGCTTCGCCTTCTTGCCCTTCTTCCCCTTCGTGCCCTCCTGCGGGCCCTCGGGACCGCCGGCGGCCTGCGCGTGCGGGGCCTGGTCGTGCGGGGCCTGGTCGTGCGGGGCCTGGTCGTGCGGGGCGCGGGGCTGCTCGGGGCGGGGCTGCTGGGGGTGGGGCTGCTGGGGGTGGGGGGCCTGGGCCTCCGGGCGCGGGGTCTCCGCCGGTCCCGGGGGCGGCGGGGGAGGGGGCGGGGTGGGGGCGGCGTGGTCCTGGGGGGCCGGGCGGCCGGGGGCCGACGGGGTCCGGGGGGCCTTGCCCTGGGGGGCCTTGCCCCGGTCTTGTGCGGCCTGTTCGGCCCGTTGGGCCTGGGCGGCCTGGGCGCCGTCCGGTCCGGACCGCGCCGCCTCGTCCTCCGCGCGCCGGGCCGGCGCCGGGTCCCGGGTCTTCGGGCGACGGTCGTCCGGGGCCGCTGCCTTCGGGCCCCCGGCGTCCGCGCGCCGGGTCTCGCCACCCTGCGGCTGCCCGCCCCCGGCGTCCCCGTCGCGGGTCTCCTCGCCCCGGGGCTCCTCGTTCCGGGCGTCCGTGTCCCGGGTGTCCTCGCCCCGGGCCTCCGGGTCGCCGGCCGCCGGCGGCCCCTTCGGTGCCGAGCCCTTCTTCGGCTGCTGCGGCTGCGGCTCGTCGCTCATCTCGTGCACGGACTCCTGTTTCGCGTCGTACGGTCTGGTCCCGTACGGCCTCGTACGCTTCTGCGCCCTGTGGTGAAGACTCTCGCACCGGGCATTCCGTTCCCGGCCGACGGCACACCTGTGAAACTCGATGCCGCCCCGGAGCATTCTGTACCGGACCGGGCCCCGGAAATTCCGTGGCACGGCCGCTCACCAGCCCACTAGGCTCACCCGGTTCGGTCCGGCGGAGCGGGAAGGTGGTGGAGGTGGGCTCGTGGCGGTTGTACACGTCCGTCGCGGCGGGGGGATTCCGACGGTACGCGACCTACCGGGCGGCCACCGCCGCCGGGGTCTTCACCAATACCGTCTTCGGACTCGTCCTGGTCTACGCCTATCTGGCCCTGTGGGACGAGAAACCGCAGCTCGGAGGGTACGACCAGGCGCAGGCCGTCACCTATGTGTGGCTCGGACAGGCGATGCTGGCCACCCTGGCGATCGGGGGCGGCGGCATCGAGGACGAGCTGATGGAGCGCATCCGTACGGGTGATGTCGCCGTCGACCTGTACCGTCCCGTCGACCTCCAGATGTGGTGGCTGGCGGCCGACGGCGGGCGGGCGGTCTTCCAGTTGCTGGGGCGCGGTGTGGTGCCGTTCGTGTTCGGCTCGCTGGTCTTCCCGGCGTCGTTGCCGGGGGAAGCGTCCACCTGGGTGGCCTTCCTTGTGGCCGTGGTGCTGGCGATGCTGGTGAGTTTCGCCATCCGGTACCTGGTGGCGCTCTCCGCGTTCTGGCTGCTGGACGGGGTGGGGATGACGCAGATGGGGTGGCTCCTGGGGTTCTTCTGCTCGGGGATGACGCTGCCGCTGAACGTCTTCCCGGGCGCGCTCGGCGAGGTGGTCCGGGCGCTGCCCTGGGCGTCCCTGCTCCAGGCCCCGGCGGACGTGCTGCTGGGGAAGGCCGACCCGCTGGGCACCTTCGCCTTCCAGGCGGGCTGGGCGGTGGCGCTGCTGGCGCTCGGCCGGCTGGTCCAGTCGGCGGCGACCCGCCGGGTGGTGGTCCAGGGTGGCTGAGGGGAGCGTGACGCGGGGGCCCGTCGGACAGGGCCGGGCGGCCGACGGGACCGACGGGACCGGTGGGGCCGGCGGGCCCGGTGGGGTGGTCACTGGCATCGGTGAGGCGGCCCGCCCCGGGGACACGGGGTGGGGCCGGGTCGTCGAGGGGCTGCGGGCGTACCGGCTGATCGCCGGCATGTGGCTGCGTTCCACGATGGCGTACCGGGCCTCCTTCGCCCTGACCGCCTTCGGGAACTTCGCCATGACCGCGCTGGACTTCGTGGCGATCCTGCTGATGTTCTCCCGTATCGACGCCCTCGGCGGCTACGCCCTGCCCGAGATCGCGTTCCTCTACGGACTCTCCGGCGTCTCCTTCGGCCTCGCCGACCTGGCGATCGGCTCGATGGACCGGCTCGGCAGGCGGGTGCGCGACGGCACGCTGGACACGCTGCTGGTGCGTCCGGCGCCGGTGCTGGCGCAGGTCGCCGCCGACCGCTTCGCCCCGCGCCGGCTGGGCCGCGTCCTCCAGGGCGCGCTGGTGCTCGGCTGGGCGCTGACCGCCGTCGACGTGGCGTGGACGCCGGGCAAGCTGGTGCTGATGCCGCTGATGCTGGTCAGCGGCGCCGGGATCTTCTGCGCGGTGTTCGTGGCGGCGGCGGCCTTCCAGTTCGTGGCGCAGGACGCCTCCGAGGTGGCGAACGCCTTCACCTACGGGGGGACGACGCTGCTCCAGTACCCGCCCACCGTGTTCGCGCGGGAGCTGGTGCGCGGGGTGACCTTCGTGGTGCCGCTGGCCTTCGTCAACTGGCTGCCCGCCAGTCACGTACTGGGGCGGCCGTACCCGCTGGACCTGCCCGCGTGGACGGCGTTCACCCCGCCGCTGGTGGCCCTCGCCTGCGGCGCGGCGGCCGGCCTCGCCTGGCGTGCGGGCCTTCGTTCCTACCGCAGCACAGGGAGCTGACCATGCCGCACACGACGGACACCGAGGCCGGCGAGGACGCCGGGGGCACCGGGGGCACCGGGGCCGCTGAGGCCACGGGGGCCACAGCGGTCACCGAGCGGGACGCGGGGCCCGGGGGAGACCCGGCGCCCCGCGGCGGCTTCATCGAGCTGAACGGCGTCGAGAAGGTCTTCGAAGTCCGCAGGAAGACCGGCCTGTTCCGGCGCGAGCGGCGCCAGGTGCGCGCCGTGGACGGGCTGTCGTTCACCGTGGAGCGCGGCGAGATGGTCGGCTACATCGGCCCCAACGGCGCCGGCAAGTCGACGACGATCAAGATGCTCACCGGCATCCTCACCCCGAGCGGCGGCCGGCTGCGGGTGGCCGGCATCGACCCGTCCCGGGAACGGACCCGGCTCGCGCACCGGATCGGCGTGGTGTTCGGGCAGCGCACGACGCTCTGGTGGGACCTGCCGCTGATCGACTCCTACCGGCTGGCCCACCGCATGTACCGCATCCCCGACGCCCGTTACCGGGAGAACCTGGACCGCTGCGTCGAACTCCTCCAGCTCGGCGCCCTGTTGGACGTGCCGGTACGGCAGCTCTCGCTCGGCCAGCGGATGCGCGGCGACATCGCCGCCGCCCTGCTGCACGACCCGGACGTGCTGTACCTGGACGAGCCGACGATCGGCCTCGACGTGGTCTCCAAGGCCCGAGTGCGGGAGTTCCTGCGGGAGTTGAACGCCGAGCGGGGCACGACGGTGCTGCTCACCACCCACGACCTCCAGGACATCGAGCAGGTCTGCTCCCGCGTGATGGTCATCGACCACGGCCGCCTCATGTACGACGGCCCCCTCGACGGCCTGCACCAGGCGGGCGAGAGCGAACGGACCCTCGTGGTCGACCTGGAACGCGAACTGCCGCCCATCGACGTGCCCCCGCCCGCCCGCGTCGTCCGCGTGGAGGGGCCCCGGCAGTGGGTGGCGTTCCCGGCGTCGGAGTCGGCCGCCGCCCTCGTCGCCCGGGTCGCCGCCGGCCATCCGCTGGTCGACCTGTCCGTACGGGAGCCCGATATCGAATCCGTCATCGCCAAGATCTACGCGGAACGGACGAGCGCGTAGTGCCCGGGGCGCCGACCTCGTAGGCTGCTGTCCATGACCGACGACGTACCGGAGCTGCGCGCATCCGACGCCGACCGTGAACGAGTCGCCGAGGTCCTGCGGGACGCCCTCGCCGAGGGCCGTCTGGACATGGCGGAGTTCGACGAACGGCTGGACGCGACCTACCGGGCGCGTACCTACGGCGAGTTGACGCCGATCACCCGCGATCTCCCGACGGGCGCGACCGGCGCCGGTGCCGTGCCGCGCTCCGAGGCGCCGGCCCGCACCGGGGGCTGGGCGAGCCGGATCACCGGCGGTGAGGGCTCCTCGACCTGGGCCGTCGCCCTGCTCTCCGGCTTCCAGCGCCGGGGACGCTGGACGGTGCCCCGGCGCTTCACCTGCTACGCCCTGATGGGCGGCGGCGAAGTCGACCTGCGGGACGCCGACTTCGCCGAGCGCGAGGTCGTCATCACCTGCGTGACCATCATGGGCGGGGTCAACGTGATCGTGCCGCCCGGCGTCGAGGTGTCGGTGAACGGCGTCGGCATCATGGGCGGCTTCGACCAGCGCGAGGACGGTGTCGCCGGGGAGCCGGGCGCCCCCCGCGTGATCGTCAAGGGCTTCGCCTTCTGGGGCGGGGTCGGCGTGGTGCGCAAGCTGCCGCGGGCGGAGAAGCAGCGGCTGAAGGAGGAGCGCCGCCGGGAGAAGGAGTCGCGCGGCGGCCGGGACCTGGAGGCGGACTCCGGGCGCGGGATGCTGGAGGGCCGGCGGGAGCGGCCCGACCCGTTCCGCAAGGAGGAGCGCGGAGAGCGGGAGACGGAGCGGGAGCGGCGCGAGGACTGAGGTCCGGCGCCCGGGACCGGGCGGGGCCGCGGTGCCCCGGGCCGTCCCCCCCCGTGTGCCCTCGGGTTCAGGCCCGCTCAGAGGCGGGCCGGGGCCGCCCCCTTCAGGCTGCGCAGGTCGAAGACCCGGGCCATCCGCTCGTACCCCCGGTCGTTGGGGTGCAGGTGGTCCCCGCAGTCGTAGTCGGCCCGCAGCCGCCGGGGGTCGTACGGGTCGCGCAGCGCCTTGTCGAAGTCGACCACCGCGTCGAAGACCCTGCCCGCGCGGATCTCCGCGTTGATCTCCTGCCGCATGGTCTCGCGGGCGGCGTTGTACCCGCCGTGCCCGCCGAACGGCATCACCGTCGCGCCCACGACCTTCAGCCCCCGGGCGTGCGCCAGGTCGACCATGGTCCGCAGCCCTTCGAGGATGCCGTCCCGGTCGGCCAGCTCCGGGCTGTTGAGGATGTCGTTGACGCCGAGGGCGACGACGACGGCCCTGACGTCGGTGCGGCCGAGGACGTCCCGGGGGAAGCGGCTGACCCCGCTCGGGTTGTCGGCGGGCCGCCCGGACCGGCTGGTCAGTACGCGGTTCCCGCTGATCCCCTGGTTGACGACGCTGTAACGGGGGACGTCCGCGCCGGCCTCGGCCGCCGTACGCAGCCGCCGCGCGAGGTGGTCGGGCCAGCGGTGGTTGGCGTCCACCGTGGACGCGTACCCGTCGGTGATCGAGTCGCCGAAGGCGACGACCGTCCCCACGGCCTCGTTGCTCAGCACGTCCAGCGCGGTCAGGTGGCGCCAGTACGGCGTCCGCTCGGTGTACGCCGCCGCCGTCGGGTCCTCGGCGCGGTCGCCGTCGGCCAGGTAGCTGGTCTGCCGGGCGAAGGGGTGGTACGTCACCGGGCCCGACGGCACGTCGGAGAAGAGCGTGACCAGCACGTCCGCGCCGTAGGGGACGGGCACGCGGGCCGCGTCGCTCATCACCTCGCCGCCCGGCGGGACGACGACGCGGGCGCTGCCGCCGAAGGTGAGCCGGCGCATGCTGCCGGGGATCGCGGCGGCCGTGCCGGGGCCCGCGGCCAGGGCGAGCGTGGCGTGCGAGACGGTCAGCGGGGAGTGGCCGTAGTGGTTGGAGAGGGTGATCCGGGCGGCGGTGCCGCCGACGGAGACATGGACGACGTTGCGGACCGAGCGGCCCGCCACGCCGGTCGTCTCGGTGCCCGGTTCCGCCCCGGCGGGGGAGGCGGACCAGGCGCCGACCCAGGTCCCGGTGGAGGCGGGCGCGGCTTCGTTGTGGGGCGGACGGCTGCCGGCGGGCTGCGCGGCGCGGCTCTGCGCACCGCCGCCGGAGGAGGCGGTGGCGTAGATCGCGGCGGAGATGGCGACGATCAGAGCGACGATCGCGGCCAGCAGGGCACGGTGTTGGGTGGGGCTGACGCTCGCACCCCGGTCACGACCCCGGGTCATGCTGTGTTGTTCTCCTCGGGCGAGAGGGAGCACCGAGGCTCCGGTCCGATGTGCCCATGATGGGGCATGGGCCGGGTGAGGGGCGCGGGGACCCCGGGCGTTCACCCCTCCCTCAGACGCCGGGAACGGATGGTCCGTTCCGCCGGCCGGCCAGGAAGGGACAATGGTGAGGTGACGGACCGGCGACGGGTGGAGCGGATGGAACGGGCGAAAGCGCGGCGTACGGAGGGTACGGGGGCCTCCGACGGACGCGGCCGGGAAGGGCGGGGGGCGGGTGGGGCTTCCGGGGCGGGTGGGGCTTCCGGTCCCGGTGGGTCCTTCGGGGCGGACGGGGCTGAGGGGGCGGCCGGTACTGTCGCGGGCCCCGCTGCGGGCCCGGCTGTGAGCCCCGCCGGGGGAGCCTCCCCGTACCGCTCGATGGCCGTCTTCAGCCCGGCCGACGAGGAGAAGCGCCGCGGCGTACGCCGGATGAAGATCACCGCCACCGGCCTGCTGCTCTTCGTCGCCCTCGTCTACGTCCTCGCCGAATGGGCCGCTCACCACGGCGCCGGCCCCTGGGCGGGGTACGTCTCCGCCGCCGCCGAGGCCGGCATGGTCGGCGCGCTGGCCGACTGGTTCGCGGTCACCGCCCTCTTCCGCCGCCCGCTCGGCCTGCCCATCCCGCACACCGCGATCATCCCGAACAAGAAGGACCAGCTCGGCGTCTCGCTGGGCGAGTTCGTCGGCGAGAACTTCCTCTCCGAGGACGTGGTGCGCAGGCGGCTGCGCGCGGTCGGCATCGGCAGCCGCCTCGGCGCCTGGCTCGCCGTGCCCGAACACGCCGACCGCGTCACCGCCGAGCTGTCCGCCGCCCTGCGCGGCGCCCTCACCGTGCTGCGCGACTCCGACGTCCAGGCGGTGGTCGGCGAGGCCGTCACCCGGCGGGCCGGCGCGCGGGAGATCGGCCCCGGCCTCGGCAAGATGCTGGACCGGATCGTGGCCGACGGGGGTCACACCCGCGCCGTCGACCTGGTCGTCGCCCGCGCCCACGACTGGCTGGTGCTGCACGGCGACTCCGTGATGCACGCCGTCCAGGGCGGCGCCCCCGGCTGGACCCCCCGCTTCGTCGACCGCAAGGTGGGCGAACGCGTCTACCGCGAGCTGCTGCGCTTCGTCACCGAGATGCGCGACATGCCCGCCCACCCGGCGCGCGGCGCCCTCGACCGCTTCCTCACCGACTTCGCCTCCGACCTCCAGTCCGACACCGAGACCCGGGCGCGGGTGGAGCGGCTGAAGACCGAGGTGCTCGCCCGCGACGAGGTCCAGGACCTGATCGCCTCCGCCTGGACGGCCGTACGCTCCATGATCGTCTCGGCGGCGGAGGACGAGCGCAGCGAACTGCGCCTACGCGTCCGCGCCTCGCTGCTGTCGCTGGGCGCGCGGATGGCCTCCGACGCCCGGGTCCAGGGGAAGGTGGACCACTGGGTGGAGGGCGCGGCGGTGTACGTCGTCACCACCTACCGCCGCGAGATCACGTCCCTGATCACCGACACCGTGGCCGGCTGGGACGCCGAGCACACCACCCGGAAGATCGAGGCGCACATCGGCCGCGACCTCCAGTTCATCCGGATCAACGGCACGGTGGTGGGCTCCCTCGCCGGGCTGCTGATCTACACGATCTCCCGCATGGTGGGTGGGTAGCCCCGGGGCCGGGCCGCTCCCTCGGCGCCGGGTTCCCGGTACGGCGCCGGGCTCCCGGTATGGTTCCGCGCGCCGTCCGGGCCGCGCGTCGTCCGGGCCACACGCCGTCCGGGTTATACGCCGTCCGGGCCGCGCGCGCACGACGCTGACGGCCTGTCGGCGCGTCGTGCCGTCCTTCGCCTCGGCGGGTGCCTCCGGTCGGCGGGGGCTTCCAGCGCGGACCCGGCCGTCTCCGAGGTCCTCCCGGGTCCAGGTCCGCCGGAGGCGGTGCGCTCAGCCCCGCCGGTCGGCGACCGCCCAGGAGGCCAGGGCGACGGCGCCGGCGACACCGAACACGGCCGGCCAGGCGCCCACCTTCCTGGCCAGGGGGTGCGATCCGGCGAAGGCGGCGACGTAGGCGGCGGACAGCGCCCCCGCGGCCGTGGCGCCGGCCCGCTCGTGCCACTGCCGGGCGGCGAGGGTCCCGGCAGCGGCGAGGACGACGCCGCCGAGGGGACGCCTGCGCGTCCAGCGGGCCACGCCGTACCCGCCGACGAGCCCGCCCGCCGCGACCAGCGCGCTCGGAACCTTCTCCATGACTGCCTCCTGCCACCCGGCCGGCCGCGGGGAGGGGCCGGCGTCTGCGCCCGAGGCTAACCGGCGCCGTCCCGGAGCCCTCCGGGGGCCGCCTCACTCACCCGAACGGGTGAGGTGCAGGTCACACCATCGGCGGTGGTCGGTGTGTCACATCCGGAAGGGGTGTTCCGTCGTAAGGACGTAACGCGCAACGGCGCACCAGCGACACCCATGGAGGACGCCACGATGGACGCTCGTCTCGACCTGTTCGGCACCCCGCTCGCGGGCAAGGTCCTGCGGCACATCAACTCGGCGAGCAAGGTCATCGGCGACTCGACGCTCCCGGCCGCGACGCAGGAACTCGTGAAGATCCGCGCCAGCCAGATCAACGGCTGCGGCTTCTGCCTCGACATGCACACCAAGGACGCCGCGAAGGCGGGGGAGACGCCGCTGCGCCTGAACCTCGTCGCGGCCTGGCGGGAGGCCACGGTCTTCACCGACGCCGAGCGCGCCGCCCTGGAACTCGCCGAGCAGGGCACCCGCGTCGCCGACGGCACCGGCGTCTCCGACGAGGTCTGGGCGGAGGCCGCCAAGCACTACGACGAGGAGCAGCTCGCGGCCCTCGTCTCGATCATCGCCGTGATCAACGCCTACAACCGCCTGAACATCCTGACCCGCCAGCCGGCCGGCGCCTACGAACCGGGCATGTTCGGCTGACCCGCCCCGGTCTCCGGGACCTCCCACGGGTTCCCCGGAGACCGCCTCTGGCCCTCATTCCCGTCCGCGTCCTCGTCGGGCACCCAGCGCAAGACGTCGCCGGGCTGGCAGTCGAGGACGCGGCAGATCGCGTCGAGTGTGGTGAAACGCACCGCCCTGGCACGCCCGTTCTTCAGGACGGCGACGTTGGCGGGGGTGACGCCGACGGCTTCGGCGAACTCGCCCACCGACATGCGCCGTCGGGCGAGCTGGACGTCGAGGTCGACGACGATCGCCATCAGATCACCCGCGCCATCTCGGTCTGCAGGTCGGTCGCCTTGCGCAGCAGACCGCGCATGACGAGGACGAGCAGGACGAACCCCGCCCCCACGCCGACGCCGGCGATCGCGGCACCCAGCGCGCCGAGCACCTCCATACCGTCGTCGGGCGAGGGGATCTCGGCGACGGCGAGATGCCCGGCCACACCGAGGGCCAGCAGCGTCGCCACCGCGGCGGCCCCGATGACCGTGTCCACCCACCGGAAGGCCCGCGGCGTGAAGATCGCCTCGCTGCGCACCATGGACAGCAGCATCCACACGGCGACGAGCCCCACCTGCACACAGGCGACCCCGAGTATCGCCACGGTCGAGTACGGCACGGCGTACGGCGCGTACGGCGCGAACCGCTCCACCTCGTCGGCCACCGTCGTCGGGATGACCACGACCTGACCGAAGAAACCGAGCGACACCAACCCGACGATGCCGACCCGAAGCAGTCCGATGAGTAAACGAGGCATGCATCGATTATCGATCGATACCTATCGAGATTCAATAGGTCCGGTGCCCGAGTGACCGAGACCGAAGGAGACCCGCCGCCCCGCCCCGGTGTGTCCGTGAGCTGGACGACCGCCTGTACGACTGGTCGACGACGGTCAGCGCGCTGAGCCGTTGAATCCGGCTATGGCGTCGGGAAGCTCCGCCAGGCTCTCGACGTGGAAGGTGGGCAGTTCCCTGGCCTCGGTGCCGTTCCACTGGATGGTGGCCCAGGGGCCGCGGCGCACGAGCGCGGTGGGCATGCCGGACTGCCGGGCCGGCCGGACGTCGTTGTCGCAGCGGTCGCCGACGTAGAGGATCGCGTCGGCCCCGAAGGGCGTGGCGTCGGCGACCCGGGTGAAGAACAGGGGGTCGGGCTTGGCGGTGCCCCAGTCCTCGGACGTGCCGATCAGGTCGACGTCCTCGGCGAACAGCTCCCGCAGGATGCGTCCGGCGCGCACGGTCTGGTTGCCGGCGATCCCGAGCCACAGCCCGTCCGCGCGAAGTCGCCGGAGGGTGGGCCGGACGTCGTCGTACAGGTCTTCCTCCCCGAAGGTCTCGCCCCGCCCCGCCGCCACCCTCTTCTCGCGCTCGACGTGGAGGTCGAACCCGGGACGGAACTCCTGGAAGGTCTCCCGGTAGTCACGCCCCTGCGCGATCACCGCGCCGAACACGGAATGGAAGGTGTGCCGCGGCACGCCGAGCCAGTCCGCCCACGTCCCGTACTCCCGCGTCTCGTCCACGAGACACTCACCGACATCGAAGACCACCGCGCGGATCACGGGGGCAGGGTACGCGCGGGCCCGCCCCTGCGGCCGGCCTCTCGGGAACATCCACGGACCACCGCACCTGCTCTCACACCAGCCCGCGCGCGAGGCCAACTCGGGCGCAAGGCGCTCAGCGGCTCTGACACGCCAGCAACTTGCATGGACTTCTACACGGCTTTTCCGCGTCCCCCCGTCTTATTCAACTGATCGCGTCGCACCGCTCCCACGAAGTGGGCCCAGGTATCGGTACGCACCGTAACGATGGGCCCATCCTTGCGCTTGGATTCACGTATCAGGGCGTGGAATGTGGCGTAGGCGCACTCCACGCACTCGGTAATGTTGCCTCCGCTGTGCGTGGATTTGAACCACTTAAGGCTAGAGGTGGGCGATGGGGTGGGCGGCATTAGTGTCAGTGCGTTTCTTTGGCGTAGGTCAGGACGGCCGCCGGAAGAGGGTGTTTCAGCCTCCAAGTGATGGCCATTGGCTTGCTGCCCCGGTGGCTCTCGTACTGCGCCGGCCCGAGCAGCATCCACGGCTGCGCGCCGCCGATGTCCGTGGTTTTGTACCGCCGGACGAAGAGCAGGACCTGGCTGCCGTTAGCGACATGCTGTTGGTAGCGCTGGCCGGTCGGGGAGCTCTCCGAAGTCTGGTTCTGGGACTCCCAGTGGAACTCCGTCTCGCTCACCGCGTAGTCCTGGTACCGCGTCTGCGGGGAGAAGTCCTTCTCATCCTTCTCCAGAGTGATGAGGAGCGCGTCCGTCCGGAGGGATTCGCACCACTTCACGCCCTCGCGGAAGTCCCCCGGCATGAAGCCTCCGATGCTGGACTGGCCGAGCGCGGGAAGAATCTCCTCCCGGCTGTACGAGGCGTGCACGGAGAGCGGGACGAACTGGTCGCCATGGCCTCGGGGGAGCGGGAGGGGGACATGCTCGGTGTGGGCGAGGTTGTGGGCCAACACCTGACACAGTTCGCTCCGGAAGGCTTCTTGACGTCGGAGGGCTGAGAATCCCTCCTCGTAGCTGGCGAAGCCCTTCCTCGTGGTGCCACCCAGGGGCCACAGTTGGAAGAAGAGCATGCGGGCATACGACTTGCCCTGCTCGTCGAGGTCTTCGTAGGCGGGGGCGTCGTCCTCCAGCATGCGCGTGTACACGGCCACCCTGTCGGGGTCGTCCACGTGCAGGAAGGCAGGTACGCGCTTGAGGAGCGCGCCCTCCTCCTCGGACGCCTCCTGCGCCAGCATGCCGGCGCGGCGCAGGAGTCCGGTCCAGGAGTTCCCGGAGCCTCGGTAGAGCTCCCTGATGTCCCGCCCGCTCTCTTCAAGGTAGGAACTGAGGTGCGACTCCGCGTAGTCGGCCACCTCGCGCGCCAATGCAGCGACGTTGACGCTGAGTTGTTCGCGGATGTTGCTGATGATGGTGCGCTTGGCTTTCTCTTCGAGCCTGATCGCGCAGCCGGGCGGCAGGTGCGGGAAGTCATGCTCAAGGTGATCCAGCAGGCGCTTCCGCGACAGATTGGTGAGGGCGCGGAACTGGTTCTCGAACCGGAACTCCTTGCGGTGCTGGCCGATGAAGTCCAGTACCGTCAGCCATTCCTTGTGCGGGGAACGTCGTAGACCCCGACCGAGTTGCTGGAGGAACACCGTCGCGCTCGACGTGGGCCGGAGCAAGAGCAAGGTGTCCACATCAGGAACGTCGACCCCTTCATTGAAGAGGTCCACGGAGAAGATCACCTGTACTTCCCCGGACTTCAGGTCCGACAATGCCTTCTCCCGCTGGTCCGCCGGGGTCTCCCCAGAAACGGCAACGGCCGTGAACCCAGCAGAACGGAAGACCTGTGCCATGAAGTGCGCATGGGAGACCGAGACGCAGAACCCCAGCGCACGCATGCGGGCGGGATCTGGCACCTTCTCCCGAACGGCACTCACCACGAGGTCCGCACGGGTCTCGTTGCTCACCAGGGCATGGCTGAGGGAATCCCGGTCGTACGATCCCCGCTTCCACGCCACTGCGCTCAAATCGGTGCTGTCGCTGATGCCGAAGTAGTGGAACGGGCACAGCAGGTCATTCTCCAGCGCCTCCCACAGGCGCATCTCGGCGGCGATGCGCCCGTCGAAGAACTCGTCCTGAATGGTCTTGCCGTCCATGCGCTCGGGTGTGGCGGTGAGCCCGAGGAGTTCCCGCGGCCGGAAGTGATCGACGATCTTCCGGTACGTCGGAGAGGTGCCGTGATGGAACTCGTCGATCACGATGATGTCGAAGTGTTCCGGGTCGAGACGCTCCAGGGCGCGTGCATTGAGGGACTGGACGCTGGCGAAGACATGGGTCCACCGCTCCGGGATCTCCCCGCTGTGCAGGGGTTCACCGAAGTTCGGTTGGAGCAGGACCTTCCGGTAGGTGGAGAGGGACTGCTGCAAGATTTCTTTGCGATGAGCCACGAAGAGGAGGCTCAGAGGGCGGCCGTGCTTGTGGCAGAGTCGCTGGTAGTCCAGGGCAGCCATCACCGTCTTGCCCGTGCCCGTCGCCGCCACCAAGAGGTTGTGGTGCCGGTCATGCAGGACACGCTCCACGTCCAGGCGCTCCAACATGTCGCGTTGGTACGGGTGCGCGTGCAGCGTGCCGTCGGGGAGAGGGATCTCGGGTGCGGGGAGGGGAGAAACGGCGGCTGGCGTCGGGGCGTCCGGGCGCGCGGCGAAGACCTCCGGTGCCTCCTGGTGCGGGAGGGTCAACGGCGAGTGCGCTTCGTCGGCGGTGAGCTCCACCCACCGGCGGGCTCCGTCCATGGTGCTGAGGGACTCCAAGATGCGGTTCGCTGCGTGGACGCGTTCGTCGGTCGGTGCATGGCGCAGGGCGCGTAGGGCTGCGCGCGAGACGCGTCGGGCCAGTACGTGCGGGGCGGTTTGCCCGTCCGTGGTGTCGCCCACTGGGCGCCATCCACTCGCGGAGAGCTCCTTCAGGGTCTGCTCGAACCGGAGCACGAGGAGCTCTTCATACAAGCCCGAGGTGGGTGCGGAGAGGTCCTCCAGCTCAGACACAGCAACTCCTTGGCTCATGCGGGGCACCAGGACTCCTCCTGTCTAGCAGAGGGCTCGGACAACCCAGCTTGATGCCGGCGGCCGAGCCAGGTTCACCGCCACCGACACGGCCGGAAACGAAAGATGTTTGACAGAGCTGGTCGGGATCAATCAAGTATGGGCGGGTGAGTGCGAAGCGCGGCATCGGTCATGTGGAGGGCGTCCTGGTCGGGATGACCTTCCCTCGAAGGCTGGACGTCCTGCAGGCAGGGCTCCACCGGACGAATCAGCGGGGCATCTCCTGGTGCCAACAAGAGGATGGCACCAAGGTCGGTGATGCGATCGTCCTGCACGGTGGCTACGAGGACGACGAAGATCACTGGGACTGGATTCGCTATACGGGGGCGTCTCCCAACAAGGACAAGGACTCCTCCAAGAGGCTGCTGCGCAGCCAGTCTTGGTCGTACGAGGACAACGCAGCACTCCGCCTCAGCTACGAGCGGGGCATCTCGGTTCGGGTGATCCGCGGCTACGAGGGTGATCCGCGGTATTCCCCCACCGATTGCTACCGGTACGACGGCCTCTATCGGATCACCGAGGTGCGCACGGCCAGGTCTCGCCGCCCCGCACCGGACGGATCACCGATCGACATCTGTCAGTTCGACCTGCGCCGGCTGCCCGAGCGGGACCAGGTGCAGGACGCGGCGCAGCAACGTTTGCTCGACGCATGGGAAGAGCTTGACAGGAGCGAACCCCCGCAGAGCGCCGTCATGCCGGACGGGGCAACGCCAAGCGATGCAGAAACCTTTTGCGAGCCCGGCGATGAGGAGAGGTTCCCCACATCACGCGAAGAGCGGGTGCGTCGCCTGATCCGGGACACCGCTGTCGCCAGGCGGATCAAGCAACTCTACGAAGGTCAGTGCCAGTTGTGTGGACTGCGCCTGGTAGGCCCGGACGGCAAGCCCTACTGTGAGGGCGCCCACATACGGCCGCTCGGAAGACCTCACCACGGTCCCGACGTCGAACCCAACCTCCTGTGCTTGTGCCCCAACTGCCACGTGCGGTTGGACCTCGGTGCCGTCCTGATCGACGACGACCAGTCGGTCATCGTGCGCGCGGACCTGTCCGGAGCGCAGCTCCTGCCGCGGCTCATGGTGAAGGACGGTCACCGGGTCCACCCGGAGTACCTGCGCTACCACCGGACCTACTGGACGCGGCAGGGCTAAACCCCGTGGCACCCCTCGTACGCCCGGTCGGTGCCGCACCAGCACCCCGTGCCCCGCTGTGGGGGCCAGGCCACTGCGTGGCCTCGGGCGGCGAGGGTGGTGGCGTATTGGGGGAGGAGGGACGGGTCGGTGGGGGAGGTGGCCTCGGAGGCGGCGAACGCCTCGTAGGAGGGGACCGTGCCGTGGACGACGCCCAGGTTGGGGGTGCCCGAGGCGGCGAGGTCGCGCAGGGCCGTCTCTATCGAGGCGAGGTGCTCCTCGCGGGAGGGGTACTCGTCGGCCAGGGACGGGTACGCCTCGGTCAGTTCGGCCAGCTCGCCGGCGGGCCAGTGGAGGATCGCCACCGGGAAGGGGCGGGACAGGGCCGCCCGGTACGCGCCCAGCTCGGCGCGGAGCCGGGACAGCTCGGCCTCCAGCTCGGCCGGCTCCTCCGAGCCCAGCGACCACACGCGCTTCGGGTCGTGCAGCTCGTCCAGGGTGACCGGCAGCGAGTGCAGCGTGTCGGCCAGCCGGTCCCACTCGTCGTGCGCGGCGCCCAGCATGCGCCGGACCCGGTGCCGGGCGACGAGGAGCGGGCGGGCCGCGTGGGGCGGTTCCGTCACGCCGGCCAGGACGCGGCGGGCGCCCTCGGTCAGCGTCTCGTCAGCCGCCTCCAGCTCGTCGTGGGTCTCCAGCGACTCGGCCACCACCACCCAGGGCGCCGGATCGCGCGGTGACGCCGAGCGGACGCCGTCGATGATCGCCCTGGCCTCCGCCTCGTGGCCGTACTCCCACAGGTTCGCCGCCTTCAGCGCGCGGATCAGGTACGGGTTCTCGGCGCCGTCCGGCGAGGAGAGCAGGCGGTCGTAGAGCGCGGTGGCGGCGGGGCGGTCGCCGCCGAGTTCCCGGTGGGCGGCGGCGCGCAGCAGCAGCGCCTCGGCGTCCTCGGGATACAGGCCGGCGGTCCGCTCCAGACGGGCGGCCTCGGCGGCGTGGTCGACGTGTGCGGCAGGCGTGTCGGGGCGCATGGGGGACACCGTACTGCCGCCGGGTGACGGAGGGCAGGTGTCCCCGGGGCCGGGACCCAGGGCCGGGGCCGGGGCCCAGGGCCGACGTCCGGGGAGGGTGGAGCGGGGGAAACGGCGGGCCGGTCCCGCGCCAGGCCCCCTACGAGCCCCGCCCTGTATAACTGGAGGACGACCGGAGGATCGTGCGATCGGTGTCGTTCCTCGGCGGGCCGGTGCGGTCCCGTGGGGTTCCGGTCGTGACCGGCGGCGACGGAAGGAGGGGTGCGGGTGAACCGGGGACGGTCGCTTCCGCGGCCCCTGCTCGCGCTGCTCTTCGTCCTGCTGCCCGTCGTCCTCGTCGACGCCGGCCCGCTCTCCCTCGCCGTCGGCCTCGCCGCCACCGCGGCGGCCGGTGCCGCGCTCGCCGCGTGCGCCCTCGTCGCCGCCCGCTGCGCGCCCGTCGTCGCCCCGACCCGGGTGCGCACGGCCATCCGCGACCGGGACCGGCGTACGGCCTTCCTGCCCCAACGCGATCCCGACGCCCCCGGCCGCCGACGGCCCCGGGCACCCGGACACGCCCTCCCGGCGACCGCCGCGTAGGGCGCTTTCCCTCACCTCGTCCCGTGAGGCCCCGCCCCGCGCGGGTCGTCATGCCGCCTCTGTCACCCGGCACGACGAGACCCCCGGAGGGCTCACCCGCTCATGTCCGTTTTCGCCGATCTGGTCGGCCGCCTCGCCGACCTGCTCCAGCCGCTGTTCGGCGCGTCCGCCGCAGCCGCCGCCATCGTCCTGTTCACCGCCCTCGTACGGCTCCTCGTCCACCCGCTGTCCCGGGCCGCCGCCCGCGGCCAGAAGGCGCGCACCGCGCTGGCCCCGCGGATCGCCGAGCTGCGCCGGAAGCACGGGAAGGACCCGGAGCGGTTCCAGCGGGCCGTCATGGAACTCCACGCCGAGGAGAAGGTCTCCCCGCTCTCCGGCTGCCTGCCGAGCCTCTTCCAGCTCCCCGCCTTCTTCCTGCTCTACCACCTCTTCTCCAGCACCTCCGTGGGCGGCCGGCCCAACGGTCTCCTCGATCACGCTCTCTTCGACGCCCCGCTCGGCGGCCGTCTCGCCGACGCCCTCTCCGGCGGGGCGGGCGGCGGTGCCGTCCTGGTGTACGGGGCGCTGCTCGCGGTCGTGGCCGTCGTCGCCGCCTTCGGCCACCGGATCGCCCGGCGCGCGGCGGCGGCCCGGCCGGAGCCGCTCGCGGACGGGGGCGAGCAGGTGCCGGGGCTGGGCGCGGTCGCCAAGGTGGCGCCGTTCATGCCCTATTTCACGCTCGTCACCGTCGCCGTGGTGCCGCTCGCCGCCGCCCTCTACGTCGTCACCAGCACGGCGTGGAGCACCGTCGAACGGGCCGTCCTGCACCGGTGAGCCGCCCCCGCCGGGGCGTGTCCGGTCTCCCGGTGGGGCGCGACGGTGCGGCGCCGTCGGGCTTGTCACGCCCCTGCGGGTGTCGGAGCCGGCCGGGGCTACGTGAGGAGGGTGGCGAGGGTGTGCCAGGCGGGGCGGGGGAGAGAGGTGGGGGTGGGGTGGACGATCTGGAGGGCCACGTGGTCGGCGCCGGCCTCGTGGAAGGCGGTGATACGGCGGCGGATCGTGTCCTCGTCGCCCCAGGCGAACACCGCGTCGATCAGCCGGTCGCTGCCCCCGCCCGCGACGTCCGCCTCCGTGAAGCCGAGGCGCAGGAAGTTGCGGGTGTAGTTGGGCAGTTCGAGGTAGCGGGCGAGATAGGCGCGGGCCGTCGTACGGGCGCTTGCCGGGTCGGCGTCGAGGACCACCTTGAACTCCGGGGCCAGCAGCGGCCCTTCGCCCAGCGTCTCGCGGGCCCGCGCCGTGTGCTCCGGGGTGACCAGGTACGGGATCGCGCCCGCCGCCCGGTCCCGGGCCAGCTCCAGCATCCTCGGGCCCAGCGCCGCCAGCACCCGGTGGCCGGCCCGCAGTCCCGCCCGGTCCAGGGCGTCGAGGTACTCGGTCATCGCGGCGTACGGACGCCGGTACCCCGTGACCCGCGGACCGTGGCTCACCCCGAGGCCCGGCACGAAGCGGCCGGGGTGCGCCACCTCCAGCTCCGCGAAGCCGGCGGCGGCCTCGGCGGGGCCGTGCTCCCAGATGCTCTGGATGCTCGTGCCGACCACGATCCGCGAGGTCGCCTCGATCAGCGGGGCGGCGTGCCGGGCGGCGCTGTTGCCGCCGAGCCACAGCGCGCCGAACCCGAGCTGTTCCAACTCGGCCGCCGCCTCGGCCCTTTGGGCCCGCCCCGCCGGGTCCTCGGAGCGCAGCCCGGTGCTCCAGATGCCGTACCGTCCGACGGATTCCCTCAGCGCGGTCCTCGTGTCGCTCATCTTTTCCGATCCCTCCGGTGGGCACCGACCGTCACGTCGTCTGTGCCGCATGCCAACCGGAGGGGACCCGCGCCGATTCCCGCGTACCGCCGTCCGGACTACCCGGCGAGGAACCGCTCCAGCGCCTCCACCACCAGCAGGTGGTCCTCGACCTGCGGAAGTCCCGAGACCGTCACCGCGCCGATCACGCCCACGCCCGCCACGGTGATCGGGAAGGAACCGCCGTGCGCCGCGTAGGTGTCCGGGTCGAGCCGCGAGGACTCCTCGAACGTGGTGCCCTTGGCCCGGAACCGCGACCCCACCAGGTACGACGCGCAGCCGTACCGTTCCACCACCCGGCGCTTGCGGGCGATCCAGGCGTCGTTGTCCGGGGCCGAGCCGGGCAGGGCCGCGCGGAAGAGCTGGCGTCCGGCGCGGTGGATGTCGACGGCGACCGGGGCGTGGCGCTTCCGGGCCATGCCGACCAGCAGCGAGCCGAGCGCCCAGGCGTCGTCCTCGGTGAACCGGCGCAGCACCAGGCGGCGTTCCTGCTCCTCCAACTCCTCGACGGTGGGCGCGGGGGTCTGTTGGCGGGTCACAGCGACACCACCACCCCGTCGCGGGCCGAGCGGCGGGCGGCCTCCAGCACGTCCAGGGCGGCGGCGGCCTCCCGGGCGCCGACCGGGTTCGGGCCGCCCTCGCGCAGCGCCTTCGCCACGGCCGTGTAGTAGGCGGGGTAGTCGCCGGGGACGGTGGCCTCCACGCGTCCGCCGCCGGTCACCGGGGACTCCCCGGAGCCGACGCGGCCCCACAGCGACTCGTCCTCCTCGCCCCAGCCGGGGCCGGGCCGCCCGCCCTCGCGCAGCGCCGCCTCCTGCGGGTCCAGGCCGTACTTGACGTACCCGGCCCGCGAGCCCAGCACCCGAAAGCGCGGGCCGAGCTGGGCGGTGGTGGCGGAGACGTACAGATGGGAGCGGACGCCGCCCGCGTGCGTGAGGGCGATGAACGTGTCGTCGTCCGCCTCCGCGCCCGCGCGCCGGACGACCGCCTCCGCGTACACGGCGCTCACCGGGCCGAACAACACGAGGGCCTGGTCGACGACGTGGCTGCCCAGGTCGTACAGGAGACCGCCGATCTCGGCCGGGTCGCCGGACTCGCGCCAGCCGCCCTTGGGCTTCGGCCGCCAGCGCTCGAAACGGGACTCGAAACGCCATACGTCGCCCAGGGCGCCCTCGTCGAGCAGCTTGCGCAGGGTGAGGAAGTCGTTGTCCCAGCGGCGGTTCTGGAAGACGGAGAGCAGCAGGCCGCGCTCCTCGGCGAGGGCGGCCAGCTCGCGCGCCTCGGCCGCCGTGCCCGCGACCGGCTTGTCCACCACGACCGGCAGACCGGCCTCCAGGGCGGCCGTGGCGAGCGGTACGTGCGTCTTGTTCGGGGACGCGATCACGATCAGGTCCAGTTCGCCGGCCCGGTCGAGGAGCTGCTCCGGTCCGGCGACGGTGCGTGCCTCGGGGAAGGCGGCGCGGGCCTGCCCCTGCCGCTCCGGGTTCGAGGTGGCGACCGTGTCCAGGACGAGGCCCTCGGTGGCGGCGATCAGCGGGGCGTGGAAGACGGAGCCCGCGAGCCCGTAGCCGATGAGGCCGACGCGCACGGGGGTGCCGGGAGGAGTGGCAGTCATACGGATACTTTCGCAACGGTGTTGCGATAGTGCAAGCGCCGGGGACAATGGCGATGTGGACAGGGCGAACGACGGTACGGGCGGCGGGGCGGACGGCACCCCCGGTGACGAGGCGGAGGGCGGGGCGCGTCGCGGGGCGCGACACGCCGGTACGGCGCACGGGGGCGGGGCCGGGAACGGCGGCGTGTCGCGGGGCGGCGGGGTGCGGTCCGGCGTGTCGGACAGCGGGCGTGGCCTGCGCGGGGTCGGCGTGTCGCCGGGCGGGGATGTCGGGGGCGGTGGGCTGCCGGGCGTGTCGAGCGGGAGCGGGGGTACGGGGCCGCGGGGTGCGTCCGGAGGCGCCGGGAGCGCGGGCGGGCCGCGGAGCGTGCCCGGTGGGAGCGGAAGCGCCGGGCTGCGGAGCGCGCCCGGCGGGGCCAACCTGCTCGCCCTGCGCAGCCACAACGCCGCCCTCGTGCTCGACCTGCTGCGCACCGCCGGAGGTGAGGGCATCAGCCGTCTCGAACTCGCCGAGCGGACCGGGCTCACCCCCCAGGCGGTCAGCAAGATCACCGCACGGCTGCGGGAGGACGGCCTCGCCGCCGAGGCCGGGCGCCGCGCCTCCACGGGCGGCAAGCCCCGCACCGTCCTGCGGCTGGTGCCGGAGGCGGGACACGCCCTCGGCGTCCACCTGGACCGCGACGAACTGCGCGCGGTGCTCGTCGACCTCACGGGCGCCGTCCTGGCGGAACACCGCGCCCCGCTGGACCTCGGCGCGGGCGCGGAGACCGTGCTCGACGGGGTCGTCCGGGCGGCGGCCGAGCTGGTGGCGCGGGCACCGGCCGGAGCCTCGGCGCCGGGAGACCGTTCGCGCCCTCAGCGCCTTGAGCGCCCCGAGCGCCCCGAGCACCCCGGAGGGCCGGCCCTGCCGCCGACGCTCCTCGGGCTCGGGGTCGCGCTGCCCGGCCCCCTCGACCACGTCCGGGGCGTGCTGCACCGGGTGACCGGCTTCCCGGAGTGGGACGGCTTCCCGCTGCGGGACGCGCTCGCGCGGCGGCTCGGCGCACCGGTCGTCGTCGACAAGGACACCAACGCGGCGGCGCTCGCCCTCGCGGTGGGCGGGGAGGGCGGCTCCTTCGCGTACCTGCACCTCGCCACGGGACTCGGCGCCGGGCTGGTGATCGGCGGCAGCGTGCACCGGGGGCCGCGTACCGGAGCCGGCGAGTTCGGGCACCAGGTCGTCCAGCTCGACGGGCCGCCCTGCACCTGCGGCGCCCGGGGCTGCGTCGAGGCCCTGTGCCTGGCCGCCGTCGCCCGGGGCGACCTGGCCGAGGCGGCCCGCGTCCTGGGCACCGGCGCGGCCAACCTCGCCGGGCTCCTCGACATCGACCTCGTCCTCCTCGGCGGCCGGACCGTCGCCGCCGCGCCGGGGGCGTTCACCGAGGGGGTCGGCGCCGTCCTCGACGCCCGCGCCCGGCGCGCGGGAGGGGGAGAGGCCGCCGTCCCGGTCCGGCTCGCCCCCGGCGGGGCCCGCGTGGTCGCCGAGGGCGCGGCCCAGCTCCTCCTGGCCCCCCTCTTCGGCCGCGACGACGGGTGAGCGCCCCGGCGTAGCCCGGATGTCCCACCCGGCTGTGCGCCAGGCGTGCGGGGGTGTGCGGCTGTTCGGGCGGAGACGCACGGACGGCGGTGCCCCGCCACGGGAACCTCCGACACGCTCATGTGTTCATGCGACTGTTTGCGCCCGCCTCCGCCTCCCTGACGGCTGCAGCCGCCCTCCTCGCCGCCGCCGCGGCCCCCGCGCCCGCCCCCGCCGCCGTGGAGCCGCGCGCGGCGCCGCCCGCCTGCGCCGCCGCCGACGACGACCACGCGTTCCCCCTCACCACCCGCATCCACGGCGGCCCCGACGGCTACGAACCCGGCGGCGCCCCCGGCACCTGGTACCTGGACCTCACCAACACCACCTCCCGCGCCTGCGAGGGCGTCCACCCCGTCCTCGTGCTCGTCGACGACCGGCACGACCTCGCGCCCGCGCAGCCGCGCCTGGAATTCGACGACGAGGGCCGTACGTACCCCGTCCGCTTCGAACACACCGACCGGGACGAGCTGGTCGCCCCCTTCGGCGAGGAACCCGCCACCACCGCCCCCGGCGACGCCGCCACCGCCCCCGGCGACGCCGCCCCCGCCCCCGGCGACGCCGCCCCCGCCCCCGGCGACGCCACCCCCGCCGCCCCCTTCGGCGGCTTCACCGTCGGACCCGGCGAGACCCTCACCGTCACCGTGCGCCTCGCCTTCGCCGCCCAGACCGCGCCCAACGAGGTCACCGCCACCGCGGCCGTCGTCCAGCGCCGGGGCGACGACGGCGAGTGGGTCGGCCAGTCGGACGACTACCGCTTCCGCATCGGCTCCGGCGAGGGCGGCACCGGCCAGGGCGCCGGCCCCGTCGCCCCCTCGGTCGCCTCCACCCCCGACGGGCGGCGCGGGGCCTTCCCCTTCGCCGACGAACTCGCGGGCACCGGGCGGGGCCGCCTCAACGCGGCCCTGGCGGTCACCGCCCTGCTCCTCGCCGCCGGCGGCACGGCGCTCCTCCTCACCCGCCGACGCCACTGACCCCGGCGCCCCACGAGCCCAGCAGACCCCAAGCCCCACCTGCCCACTCGCACGCCCCACTCGCACGCCGACGCCACCGACGCCGCCCCCGCCCATGACCCGGTCGCGCTGCCCCGGCGCACGGAGATCGTCGAGGCCCTCCGGCCCGGCCGAAGGGACATCGGCGACAATCCCACCGCGTATGGGGACGGCCGGAAGGAAGCCACCGGAAGCCGACCATTCCCCAAGATCGGGTGAGTGTTTAGGCTGGAGTCCACCGCTGGACCGCGTACGGCAGGAGAACCCGCGCATGGCAGACCGCAGGCCCATCGAGTCCTGGCTCACCGACATGGACGGGGTACTCATCCACGAGGGCGTACCGATCCCCGGCGCCGACGCCTTCGTCAAGCGGCTGCGCGAGTCCGGCAAGCCGTTCCTGGTGCTCACCAACAACTCCATCTACACCCCGCGCGACCTGCACGCGCGGCTGAGCCGCATGGGCCTGGAGGTGCCCGTCGAGGCCATCTGGACCTCGGCGCTGGCCACCGCGAAGTTCCTGGACGACCAGCGGCCGGGCGGCTCCGCGTACGTCATCGGCGAGGCCGGGCTCACCACCGCCCTGCACGACATCGGCTACATCCTCACCGACCACGAACCGGACTACGTGGTCCTCGGCGAGACCCGCACCTACTCCTTCGAGGCGATGACGAAGGCGGTCCGGCTGATCGAGGCCGGCGCCCGCTTCATCTGCACCAACCCCGACGAGACGGGACCCTCCGCCGAGGGGCCGCTCCCGGCGACCGGCGCGGTGGCCGCGCTGATCACCAAGGCCACCGGCAAGCAGCCGTACTTCGCCGGCAAGCCCAACCCGCTGATGATGCGCACCGGGCTCAACGCCATCGGCGCGCACTCCGAGACCAGCGCCATGATCGGCGACCGCATGGACACCGACGTGCTGGCCGGCATCGAGGCCGGCATGCGGACCTTCCTGGTGCTCACCGGCCTGACCCGGCCCGAGCAGGTCGAGGACTTCCCGTTCCGCCCCTCCGAGGTCGTCGACTCCATCGCGGACCTGGTCGACCGGATCTGACACCCCCCGGGCCCCGTCCGCGGGCCCGTCGGGGCGTCACCCGACCGGCGCAGCGGCCCCCGCACCGGCGTGCGGGGGTCCCGTACGCGGGGGAGTCTCCAGGTAACTGGAGGTGCACGATGGGCTCACGGAAAGTCACTCTCTGTGCCGCGGTCTTCCTGGCCGCCGCGCTCACCCCGCAGGCGTACGCGGCGGACGGCGGCGTCTCGGTCAACCCGGCCGCGCCCGCCCCCGGCTCCGACGTCACGCTCCGCGTGGCCGACTGCACCGAGCGCACGGCGATCGCCGTGTCGGCGGCCTTCGAATCCGACGTACGGCTCTCCGTCTCCGGCTCGGACGGCACGCTGACCGGCTCCAGCCGGGTACGCGCCTCCGTCACGGCCGGTGTCTACGCCGTCCGCGTCACCTGCGGCGACCGGGCCCGCGAGGGCACCCTCACCGTCGGCGAGCGCCGCGGCTCCGGCCGGCCGGACGCCCCGGCCACGCCGGTCGCGCCGGTGCACGCGGGCGGCGGCGGCACCGCCGGGCTGGCCACGGGCGACGACGCCCGCGCCGAACCCCCCGGCACCGGGCACGCGGTGACCGGGTTCGCCCTCGCCGGCGTCGCGGCGGTCGCCGTCGCCCTCGGCGGCATCCGGCGGCGCCGCGCGCTTGAGGCACGCCGGCCATGACCGACGTCTCCCCGCCCGCCGGGGGCCGGACCGGCTCCGGCCGCCTGGTGACCGGCGTCGCCTGGGCGGTGCTCCTGCTCGGCGTGTGGCTGTGGGGCCGGGAGTCCGACCCGGCCGGGGCCGCGTCCCGGCCCGCCACCGGTGACATGGCGGCGGCCGGGCGGCCCCCCGACGTACGGCTGCCCCCGGCCCACCGGCCGCTCGGCGACGCCCGGCCCGAGCGCGTCGACATCCCCGGCCTCGGCCTGCGGGCGCCGGTCGTGCCCAGCGGCCTCGACGGCGACGGCGCGATCGAGGCGCCCTCCTTCGCCGACGCCGACACCGTCGGCTGGTACGCGGACGGCACGACGCCCGGCGCCGCCGGCACCGCCCTGCTGGTCGGCCACGTCGACACCGAGACCCGGCCCGCCGTCTTCCACGAACTCAGCACCCTGGAGCCCGGCGAGACGATCCGGGTGGTCCGCGCGGACGGCGAGACCGCCCGCTTCACCGTCGACGACATCCGGGTCCTCGACCGCGACGGCTTCGACGCCCGCCAGGCGTACGGCCCGCGCGCCGCGGGCCGCGCCGAACTCCGGCTGATCACCTGCGGCGGCACCTTCGACCCCGCGGGCGGCGGCTACTCGGCCAACGTGGTCGTCTCCGCCTACCTCACGGGCACCGAACCCGGCACCGAACCCGGCACCGAACCCGGCACCGAACCCGGCACCGAACCCGGCACCGAACCCGGCACCGAACCCGGCACCGAACCCGGCACCGAACCCGGCACCGAACCCGGCGCCGGGCAGGACGCCGGACCGGACGCAGGGACCGGCACCGCCTCCGGCGCCCACGCCTGATCCGGGCCTGCCCCATGTCCGACCCGCGCCCGACCCGCCCCCGATCCACGCCTGATCCACGCCTGATCCGCTCCACCCCCGCCCGCCCGGCCCCGTGTGTCAGGATTGGGCGTTCGCACAGGCGGTCAGGTGGGGGTGGGATGGACGGCGGCAGGCGGGCCGGGACGAGGCCCGCGCGGCGGATGTCCGCGGCGGTGCTGGGGGCGGCGCTGCTGCTCGCCGGGTGCTCCGGCACGAAGGACGCGAAGGACGCGAACGACGCCAAGGACGGCGGCGGCACCGGCGTCACCCAACGGCCCGCCTCGGCGGGCCCGTTCTGGGTCAACCCGAACGGCACGGCGGCCCGCGAGGCCGCCGCCCTCGCCCGCGACGGCAAGAAGGACCAGGCCCGGCAGATCCGCAAGATCGCCGACTACCCCACCGCCGAGTGGATCAGCCCGGAGAACCCGCAGGAGCAGGCCCGCGGCTTCACCGAGGCCGCCGCGAAGGCCGGCCGTACCGCGGTGCTCGTCCTCTACAACGTCCCGCACCGCGACTGCGGCCAGTACTCCCAGGGCGGCGCCGCCGACGGCGACGCCTACCGCGCCTTCGTCGCCGCCGTGGCCAAGGGCATCGGCGACCGGCCCGCCACCGTGATCCTCGAACCGGACGCGGTGCTGCACCTGGTGGACGGCTGCACCCCGGAGGAGTTCCACGAGGAGCGCTACGACCTGCTCAAGGGCGCCGTCGCCACCCTCGCCGCGCTCAAGGACACCACGGTCTACCTGGACGCGGGCAACGCCGGCTGGGGCGACCCCGACCAGATCCACGAGCCGCTGACCTGGGCCGGCGTCGAGCAGGCCGACGGCTTCGCGGTCAACGTCTCCAACTTCTACTCCACCGGGGAGTCCCTCGCCTACGGCAAGCGGCTCTCCGCCGAGGTGGGCGGCAAGCACTTCGTCATCGACACCAGCCGCAACGGCAACGGCCCCTACACGGGCGGCGATCCGGGCGAACGCTGGTGCAACCCGCCCGGCCGCGCCCTCGGCGAGACGCCGACGACGAAGACCGCCGACCCGCTGGTCGACGCCTACCTGTGGATCAAGCGGCCCGGCGAGTCGGACGGCGAGTGCAAGGGCGGCCCCAGGGCGGGCCGCTGGTGGCCCGAGTACGCCCTCGAACTGGCCCGCGCCTCCGGCTGACCCACCCCGTACGAGCCCACCGCCGCGCCCCACCCCCCCCCGCACGCCGAAGGGCGCCCTCCCTGAGGAAGGCGCCCCCGGTGTGCCCCCGGTGCCGGCGCGGTGCCGGCGCCGGATCACGGCACCTTGACCCACTGGGCCTTGCTCGGCGTGCCCTGGTCGTCGACGACGAAGAGCATGTACCAGCCCGACTGGACCAGGTTCTTGCCCTTGGGCACGGTCACCGTCACCTGGTCGCCGGAGACCTTGAAGTCCAGGGCGATGGACCGCTGGTCGACGTCCGTGACGTGCGTCGAGGCGCTCGGCCGGATCAGCCGCACCTTCTTCACCGACGCCGCCGCCTGCGAGGTGAACGTGCCCGACGCACCGCGCTCGACGGTCTGCGGACCGCCCGAGAGGTCGGGCCGCGAGTCGCGGTACAGGTAGGGCGGCGTGTAGATCTCGATGCGCTGCTCGAAGATGCCCGGCTTGGTGTTGGCCTTGTCGCCGTAGAGCGAGTCGGAGCCGAAGAACATCAGCCGGCCGTCGGGCAGCAGGATCGACCCGGCGTGGTAGTTGCGGCCCACCAGCGGATCGGCGACCCGCTTGAAGGTGTTGTCCGCCGTGTCGTAGATCCGCGCCTGGAGGATGTTGGAGTCGCCCCGGCCCCGGTAGTCCTCCGAACCGCCGGAGACCATCACGGTGTCGTCGGGCAGGATCGAGGACTGCGGGTAGCGCGTGCCCTTCTCCATCGTCGGCCCGTCCACGAACTTCGGCGAGCCGTCCTTCAGGTCGACCAGGCGGGTCTTGTTGCTGGCGAGCTTGGACTCGCCGACCCCGCCGCCGCCGATCACCATGTACTTCTCGTCCTGGGCGGGCGGGAGCAGCACCGTGCCGGAGGTCTCCAGCATGTCGGCGTCGCTCAACCCGGGGATCTTGGTGAACGTGTTGGTCTCCACGTCCCAGATGCCCGGGTCGCGCCCCACGTCGTCCGGCCCGTACCCGGCGTTCGAACCCGAGTAGAAGATCTTGCCGTCCTGCTTGAGGAACAGCGCCGGGTAGGTGGGGAACTGGCGGACCGTGTCGGTGTAGGTCCACGTGCGGGTCTTCGGGTCGTAGACCTCGTTCTTGCCCGGGACGATCTGGCCGATGTCGTCGAGTCCGGAGACGCTGAGGATCTTCCCGTCGCTCAGGGTGGTGAGCGTCGGGTACCAGCGGGCCTCCAGCATCGGGTCGACCTTGATGTACTTCTCGGCGACCGGGTCGAACTCGAAGGCGTCCCGGATGCCCTGGAAGTCCTTCTTGTCGAGGGCGAGCTTCTGCGCGATGCCGTACGTGTTGCGCTCGTCCTCGCCCGTCAGGCCGTGGATGCGGTAGTTGTCCTCGGTGCCGGTCTCGTACTGGGAACCGCTCTTGTCCGCCTCGACGTAGACCCGGCCGTAGCCGGGGTCGTTGCGGAGGAAGGCGCCGGTGGCCGGGTCGAAGACCTTCTCCGCGCGCGGCACCAGCACGGGGTCCTTGGAGACGAACGTCTTGCCGCTCCCCTTGCCGGTGAAGCGGGTGCCCGGGGGCAGCGTCATCGGCTTGTCGGGGTTCTCGTTGTGGACGATCATCAGGCCGCCGGCCTTGGTGACGTCGCCCTTGAGCTTCTCGTAGCGCTTGGTGCCGCCCGCGATCAGCAGGTTGCCGTTGGCGAGCTGGGTGTGGCCGGTGCAGAAGAGGTCGGACGGCGTCGGCACCTTCTTGATGGTCCCCTTGACCGGGTCCCAGATGCGCGTGTCGTACCGCTTCGCGTCGAAGTTCTTCTTGTTGTTGCCCGACCCGGCGACGAGCAGCACCTTGCCGGTGCGCAGCAGCGCCGCGTGGATGGTGTTCTGCCGGTACTCCTCGGGAAACTCGACGATCTCCCACTTGCCGTTCTCGGCCTTGTACTCCGGCTTGTTGATTGCGTACTGGTGGTATTTCTCGGTCCCGAAGCGGTAGAGCCACGGCCCGTTCATCCCGGCCAGCGCGACTACCACCGCGGTGCCTATCGCGAAGCGACGGGCCCGGCGGCGGCCGGCACGGTCCTTCATTCCTTACGTCCCCCAAGTCCACCAAGGGCGATCTGCATGGTCTGTTCATCGGTGCCGTCGGGCGCCGGCCACGACGGCCGCTGCTGCGGCGGGTGCGTTCCGTACGGCCCGTGGGGGCCGGCCTGCGCGCCCTGCGGCGGCTGCTGCTGCGACGTGTACGGCGGCCCCGCGGGCGCCGTGTCCGCGACCGTGTCCACGGGTTGGGTGCGCGGCTCCGCGGGAGCCGCCGCGACGGGCTTCTTCCTCGCCTCCCGCAGCGAGTGCCGCCAGGCGAAGATCGGCGAGGCGGTGATCAGCAGGGCGAAGCACGCCCAGACGATCATGGCGGGGTGCGAGTGCCCGAAGACGAATCCGGCGGCGATCGACGCACCGAAGATCACGATGAAGTACCAGTGGTACCGGAAGGTCCCGAAGAGCGTGTCCGGGCTGGCCGAGTCGCCCTTGGGCGTGACCACGAACTTGCTCTTGCGGCGCAGCGCGGAGTCGATGAGCGCCTTCGCGTACAGCGGCGCCGACAGCGCGGACATGACCATGCCGGCCACGCCGCCGGAGCCCTCGGGCTCGTGCGGGGAGACGTTGTGGCGGCGGTTCCAGACGTAGAGCCCGATCTGGAGGGCGGAGGCGTTGCCGTAGAGCATTAGCCAGACCACCGGGTCGATGTTGACGCCCGAGGCGCCCAGGCCCAGGAAGAGGGCGCAGCTCAGCGCCGCCAGAATCCAGTTGAGGGCCGACATCGGGTAGAAGATGATCATCATCGTGTAGTTGAAGAGCTTGCCCGGGGGCAGGGAGTACCAGCCCTTCCAGTACTGCGTGAGGATCGTCTCGTAGGTCCCGCGCGACCAGCGCATCTGCTGGGTGAAGAAGTCCGTCCAGGCGTTCGGGCCCTCGCCGACCGCGAGCACGTCCGGCGTGTAGACCGAGCGCCAACGGCGGCCGGTGACCGGGTTCTTGTGGCGGTGGATCTCGAAGCCGGTGGCCATGTCCTCGGTGATCGAGTCGTACAGGCCGCCGATCTGCTTCAGCGCCGTGATGCGCACCGCGTTGGAGGTGCCGACGAACATCGGCGACCCGTAGCGGTTTCCGGCCCGCTGGATGAGCGCGTGGAAGAGGAACTGCTGCGACTCGGCGGCCTTGGTGATGGGGTTGTCGTAGTTCCCGTAGACCTGGGGGCCGATGACGAAGCCGACGTCCGGGTCACGGAAGAAGCCGAGCATCCGCTCCAGGTAGTTGGGCAGCGGCACGTGGTCGGTGTCGACCGAGGCGAAGAAGTCGTAGTCGTCGCCGTGCGCCTCCAGCCACGCGTTGTAGTTGCCGTGCTTGGTCTTGGCGCGGTGCGGTCCCTTGGGCCGGTTCCAGCGGGCGACGCCTTTGCGGGAGAAGTGGTGCACGCCCAGGCGCGCGCAGACCGCCTTCACCTCCGGATCGTCGCCCTCGTCCAGGAGCCAGACGTGCATCAGGCCGCGGTGGCGGATTCTGACGGCCGCCTCCAGGGTCTTCGTCACCATCTCCAGCGGCTCCTTGCCGGGCACGAAGGAGGTGAGGAAGGCCACACGGGTGCCGGTCTCGGGCACCACGGGGACCGGGTCGCGGGCGACCAGGGTGGCGTGGGCGTTGGAGAGGACGTTCAGGCAGCGGAAGAGTTCGATGAGGCCGATCGCCACGAGCATCACGACGTCGAGCGCGGGCAGCCAGTCGAAGGCCGGGTAGTCGCGTTCGGTCCAGTGCGCGGGGCGCAGCAGCCACACCAGCAGCACCACCGAGAGCAGCGGCGCCGCGGCCAGCATCAGCGCGACCCGGAAGCGGTGCGGCTCCTGGGAGATCAGCGAGCGGTACTGGACCCGGTAGGGCCGGCCGGGTTCGGGCTGGGTGAGGGGGCCGGCGAGCCGGCTGTAGTGCTCGTAGTCGTAGCGCGGCAGGGTCTTCTTTATTCGGCGGAAGGTCCCCGTGTTGCCGCTGCGGTGCCAGGGCACCCTGAGCTGGGTGGTCTGGGACGGGTCGTCGTCCCGTCCGGCGCCCGTCGGCGTCGACGTCATTGAGTCATCCCCCCACACGCGGGTCAGCGCGTGTTTCGTCGCTTCCTTCGTCTGCTCGGGTCCCCCTCCGCCGTCACAGACGTGTCAATGGTGGGCTGCTGTCACCACGGCATCCACACACCTTATAGAGACATGGGACGGCGATTCCCGGTTGCATGATGCCCCCCTCGGCATCCGGCCGCGCACGTACCCTCCCCCGGGTCCGCGGGCTGCCGGCCCGGCGCCCAACCGGACCAGGGTTCTACGGCGTTCGTCATGATCGCAAGAGGGTCCCACAACCCCGGGGCGCGGGGACGCGGAAGGCCCCCCGTGTGAACGAGGGGCCTTCCGGTGCCGGTGCGCCGCCAGGGACTCGAACCCCGGACCCGCTGATTAAGAGTCAGCTGCTCTAACCAACTGAGCTAGCGGCGCCTGCTGACCGGCACAACTCTACCGGACGCCGGGGCGTGCTGCCGACCACCACGCCGGGGGCGGTCCCCGGTCACCCGCCAGGGGTCCTCCATTCGGCAGAGCATTCCATCGTTCGGACCGTCAACATGCGAATGGGGAAGACAGTTGAGAAACTAACGACATGTACCGCCGCGGAACGTTCCATCGTGAGTGTGAGGGGAATCGCATGGGGACTCCGGTATTCGAGGACATCGATCCCGCGAGCGATTGCGACTGCCCCGGGTGCCGGCTCTGGCACCGCGTCCTCCCGCATTCCCGGGCCGGCCGGCGCCTGGCCCATCCGGCCTCCCACCGGGCCGTCGTCGTGGCCACGGCCACCACCGCCGCGCTCGGCGCCGGAGCGGCGGTGACCGTCCCGACCACCGCCCACGCGGCCCACTTCCCCGGTATCCCCGCAGATGAGGAGGGGGACAGCCCGCAGGGGGAGCCGGGCCCGCTGTACGGGAACGTGAGCAAGACGGCGACAGCGACCGCGGCGCCGGCCCTGCCCACCATCACCCGCTCGGAGATCATCGACCGGGCCCGGAGCTGGGTCACCGCGAAGGTGCCGTACAGCCTTTCGGCGTATTGGTCCGACGGTTATCGGCAGGACTGCTCGGGCTATGTGTCGATGGCGTGGAACCTGCCCGGAAACGAATGGACGGGAAGTCTCGCCCAGTACGGCGTCCGCATCACCAAGGAGGAACTCCAGCCGGGGGACATACTCCTCTTCCACAATGCGGCCGATCCGACGAACGGCTCCCACGTCACGATCTTCGGCGGCTGGACCGACTCCTCGCGCACCACCTACCTGGCCTACGAGCAGACCAAGCCCTCCACCCTGGCCCGCACCACGCCCTACGCCTACTGGAGCAACTCCTCGCAGTACGTGCCCTACCGCTACAAGGGGGTCACCACGGGCGCCGCCGGAGCCCCCTCGGCGAGCGGCTTCCCGGGCACCGGCGTCTTCGGTCCCGGCGCGGTCAACGCGCACGTCACCCGGCTCGGCACGATGCTCGTCGCCCGGGGCGGCGGCCGTTTCTACACCTCGGGGCCCGGACCCCGCTGGACGGAGGCGGACCGCCGGGCGACCGAGGCGTTCCAGCTCGCCCAGGGCTGGCGCGGCAAGGACGCCGACGGGCTCCCCGGCCCCGCCACCTGGAAGTTGCTGACCGGCGGCAAGGGCAAGGACATCGCCCCGCCCGCCTCGCACGGGGTGCCCGGCTTCCCGGGCCGGGGCGTCTTCCGGCAGGGCGCGGTCAACGCGTACGTCACCCAGCTCGGCGAGCGGCTCGTCGCCAAGGGGTACGGCGCCCACTACACGAGCGGACCGGGGCCGCGCTGGACCGAGGCGGACCGGCGCAACGTGGAGGCGTTCCAGCGGGCCCAGGGCTGGCGGGGCGGCGCGGCGGACGGCTACCCCGGCCCCGAGACCTGGCGGCGCCTCTTCTCCTGACCGCCCGCCCCGGGCGACCCCCGGGTCACGACCACCCGTTCATGGCGCATCTGGCGCGGAGGCTGGAGCACGCATGAGTACGACCTCGTCCACACCCTCGTCCCCGGCCGCGCCCGCGGCCTCCCCGGAATCCGTCCCCGGCTCCGGCGCCGCGGAGGGCGCCGCCCGGCACACCCGGCTCATCCACAACGAGGCCACCACCGAGATCCCGGTCCACCTGCTCTTCCGGGACGAGTCCGGCCCGGCGCCCGTACCGCTGCGGCCCGCGGTCGTCGCCCGCCGGCAGGGCACCGGGGAGCAGCCCCGGATGCGGCGGCCCGGTCCCGCCGTGCCCCGGCCGGTGCCGCCGGTCGACCCGGAGCTGACGGAGCGTCCGGCCCGGGTGCTGCCCGGCGCGGCGGGGGTGGCCGCCGGGGTGCTCGGGCTGGCCGGCTGCGCGGTCACGTCCTGGTGGGCGGGGCTCGTGCCGCCGCTCGCCCTCCAGTCGCTCGCGCTGCCGGCCGCGCCGGCCGCGGCGGGGCTCGGTCCGGCCGCGTGGGCGGCGTACGCGGCGGCCGGCACCCTCGGTCTCTTCGGCTTCGGCGGCCTGGCCCGGGGCCGCACCGGCTCGGCCTGGGTGCTCGGCCTCTTCGGCCGCTACCGGGGAAGCGTGCGGCGCACCGGCCTGATGTGGGTCAACCCGCTGCTGCTGCGCCGCCGGGTCGACGTGCGGCTGCGGCACTGGCGGGGCGAGCCGATGCCCGCGGCCGACGGCAACGGGGTCGCGCTGCGCGTGGTGACCCTGGTGGTGTGGCGGGTGCGGGACACCGCGCGGGCCACCCTGGCGATCGAGGACCACGAGGAGTACCTGCGCCAGTGCGTGGAGGCGGCCCTCGCCCGGGTGCCGGTGGAGCCGCCCGGCGGGGCGCGGGCCTCGGCGGACGGGGCGGGGGAGGCGCTGACCCGGATGGTGGCGGCGGACGCGTCTCCGGTGGGGCTGGAGGTGTTCGCGGTGCGGCCGGTGCGGGTGGAGTACGCCCCCGAGGTGGCTGCGGCGATGAACCGGCGGCGGATCGCCGCGCTGGAGGCCCGGGAGCGGGCGAGCGCGCTCGACTCGGTCGTGGACTCGGTGGAGGACACGGTGACCCGGCTCACCGTGCGCGGACTCGTCGACCTGGACGACTACGAACGCAAGGCGCTGGTGCGGGACCTCACGGTGGCGTTCTGCGCGGGGCGGGGCGACACGGGCGCCTGACCCCGCCGTCCGCGCGGGCGGGCGTGCCGGCGCCGGGCCGGAGCGGGTTCCTCCATTGGGATGGACATGTTCAACGCGGACCAATAATCTGTGACTTGGTCTAGACCTGCACGGCTCACTGATCCTCCCCCACGTCACAGGAGCAGCAGTATGCGCACAAGGACCAAGTTGTACGCCGCCTCGGTCGGCATGGCGACCGCCGGAGCCCTGGTGCTCTCCTCCGGTGGCGCCAGCGGTCACGGCTACACCGACCTGCCGATCAGCCGGCAGAAGCTCTGCCAGAACGGCTCGGTCTCCAACTGCGGCAACATCCAGTGGGAGCCGCAGAGCGTCGAGGGCCCGAAGGGCTTCCCGGCCACCGGCCCCTCCGACGGACAGCTCTGCTCGGGCAACAACGGCCAGTTCGCGCAGCTCGACCGCCCGAAGACGCCGAACGGCCAGGACTGGCCCACCACCAAGGTCAACGGCGGCCAGAGCTACACCTTCCGCTGGCAGTTCACCGCCATGCACTCCACGACCGACTTCAAGTACTACGTCACGAAGCCGGGCTGGGACCAGAACCGCAACCTGACCCGGGCCGACCTCAACCTCACGCCGTTCCTGACGGTGCCCTACAACAACCAGCGTCCGCCGGCCACGCTCTCCCACAGCGGCACCCTGCCGTCCGGGCTGAGCGGTCACCACGTGATCCTCGCGGTGTGGACGGTCGCCGACACGAACAACGCCTTCTACGCCTGCTCGGACGTCACCTTCTGACCGACGCGTAACACGGAGGAGCCCCTCGCGGGGCGAGGGGCTCCTTCTACTGTGCGCCGCCAGGGACTCGAACCCGAGGCCCGCTGATCAAGAGTCGTACGGGGCTTGTTCGTCCTCCTCCGGCTCCACGCCGTCGGAGCCGAGACCCGGAGCCCAGCCGGTCGCATCAGGCCCGGGGACGGTGCTGATGCGCAGGCAGCAGCAGGAGGCGCCGTATGAATGACCGAGTGAGACGTGCCCGGTTCGGCGCGTATCTGGCGAGTCTGCGTGGAGGCGCGGGCCTTTCGCAGCGCGCCCTGGCGCTGCGGCTGTGTGCCGTCGCCGGGATCACCACCCTGACGCGCAACGAGGTCTCCCGGTGGGAGCGCGGCGGGCGCATCCCGGACGCGTGGCTGCCCCCGCTCGCGCAGGTGCTCGGGCAGCCGCTGGACGCCCTGGAGCGGGAGGCCGCGCGAGCCCGGGGAGAAGCCGAGCCGCCGGACCGCGCCGGCCGCGAGCCGGACACGTACGTGCGGGACGCCGTGGGGTGGCTGCTCGCGCACGACAACCGCCACGGCGGGGACCACGTGGCGGACGCGGCCGTGCAGGTGTGGGAGGCGGAGCGCGGCCGGATCACCGGCGAGGACAGACAGCACCTCGCCCAAGTGGCGGAGATCGGGGAAGTGACCGGGTGGCTGCTCCACGACGCCGCCCGGTTCCGCGAGGCGCGCGCCACGCTGGCACAGGCGCACACCCTGGCCCGGCTCGCCGGGGACGGTCCGCTGGAGTGGTTCATCCTGGACCTGATCGCCATGATCGACGTGCACACCGGCCGCGCCGGTGAGGCCATGGCGATCACGGACGAGATGCTGACCGGCCGCGAGGTACCCGGCCGCGTGGCGCTCATGGCCCGCGTCCGGCGCGCGCGGAGTCTCGCGCAGGCCGGAGACCGGGCCCGCGCCCTGGACACGCTGGAGCGGGCCACGGGGGCGCTCCAGGACTCGATACAGGCCGACGACCCCGCGTTCACGTGGTGGATCGACACCACGGAAGTGGAGCTGCACACCGGTGAGGCGTTGCTGAGCCTCGCGGACCCCCGGGCGGCCCTCCCACACCTCCAGCGGAGTTCGGAGGGCTCCAGGGGCGGCGGGGGCCGCCGGGAGTTCGGCAACGTGCTCGCGGAGCTGACCGCCCTCGTCCGGCTCGGCGCGTGGCGGGACGCCGAAGCGCCGCTGCTCCGGCTCGAACCGATCCTGCGGGCGGTCACGTCGTCCCGGACCCGTGTCCGTCTCCGGTCCACGCTGCGCGCCATCGACCGGGACGCCCCGGTGTGGCTCGCGGACACGGCCCGCGAGGTCGCGGCAGCCGGTCACACCGACCTCGGGTTCACGCTGCGGGTGCACGTCCCCGACCCGCAGTCGCTCAGCGCGGGCCCGGAGAAGCCGAGCGAACCGCTCGACGGTGAGGGAGCACAGTGAAGGCCCCGTACCGCTTCCGCAGTACAGGGCCTCTCACCTGCTGTTTCTCAGTGCGCCGCCAGGGACTCGAACCCCGGACCCGCTGATTAAGAGTCAGCTGCTCTAACCAACTGAGCTAGCGGCGCATGACTCCCGCCGTCCGCCTCGGGCGGCCGGCGACGAGGAAAATCATACCTGCTTCCCGGATGTGCTCCCGACCGCACGCGCGCCGGCCGGGACGCGGTGCGGGATGGCCTAGATCGCCAGCGAGAGCAGTACCGGTGTCGCGCTGCGGTGGAGCGTGTCCGCGGCCCGCCGCAGCCGGTGGGCGTGCTCCACGGGCAGCGACAGCGCCAGACTGCCCGCGGCCGAACCGGCCGGGATCGGGACCGCCGCGCAGACCGTGCCGACCGCGTACTCCTGGAGGTCGAGGACCGGCATGTCCGCCGGCTGCGACTCCAGCCGGGAGAGCAGCAGCCGGTCGCTGGTGATGGTGCGCGAGGTCAGCCGGGCCGTCTTGTACCGGGCCAGGTGATCACGTCGGCCCGCCTGGTCCAGTTGGGACAGCAGGCTCTTGCCGAGCGCGGTCGCGTGCGCCGAACTGCGGAAGTCGACCCACTCGTTCACCCGGGGCGCCGCCGGACTGTCCGCGCAGTGCACGACGCGGACCTCCCCGTCCACGTACCGGCTCATGTAGACGGCGGCGCCGACCGAGTCGCGCAGCCGGTCCAGCGTGCGCTGGAGCCTCTCGCGCACCGCCTGCTCACGCCCGTGCGCCGAGTCCGGCCGGGCCAGCGCCTCGCCGGTCACATACGCGCCGTCGGCGCCCTGCTCGACGTACCCCTCGCGGCGCAGCATGCGCAGCAGCGGGGCCAGCCGCTCGCGGCCGAGGCCGCTGTGCCGGGCGAGGTCCGTCTCGGTGACTCCGGTGGGGTACCGAGCCACGGTCTCCAGGGCGCGCAGGGCGTCCTGGGTCGGATGGTGCGGCGCGGTCGGCTTGTGCTGAAGCGCCACGGTGGTCTCCCCTGCGCGCGCTCGATGGGCCCTGATCCGGACAGCTCGTGCGCTTCACGATAGCCGTCGGCCTCCGCGCCGCGCGGGCGTCTTGGCGAGATTGCCGGCGCTCCCGCCTGCGGCGCCGGCCCTCCGGCATATGCCGGTGGAACGCCCCACCGCCCGGACCTCGGACGTTGGGGCGTGGACGCCGTGCGGTCACAGGACCGCGCTGAGGAATTCCCGGGTCCGGTCGTGCTCCGGCTCGCTGAAGATCTTCTCGGGGGCGCCGGCCTCGATGACCCGCCCCGAGTCGAACATCAGCACCTTGTCCGAGATGTCCCGCGCGAAGTTCATCTCGTGGGTCACGCAGAGCATGGTGATGTCCGTGCTGCGCGCGATGTCCCGCAGCAGGTCGAGGACGCCCGCGACCAGCTCCGGGTCGAGCGCCGAGGTCACCTCGTCCAGCAGCAGCACCTTGGGCCGCATCGCCAGCGCCCGCGCGATCGCCACCCGCTGCTGCTGACCGCCGGAGAGCTGTGCCGGGTGCGCGTCGCACTTGTCGGCGAGGCCCACCAGGTCGAGCAGCTCCCTGGCCCGCTCCACCGCCTCGTCCCGGGTGAGGCCGAGCACGGTGACCGGGGCCTCGGTGATGTTGCGCAGCACGGTCATGTTCGGGAACAGGTTGAACTGCTGGAACACCATCCCGATCCGCTTGCGCACCTCCCGGCACTGCTTCTCGGACGCCGGGAAGAGATGCTGCCCGTCGACGACGATCGTGCCCTCGTCGGGCTTGATCAGCGTCATCAGCAGCCGCAGGATCGTGGTCTTGCCCGAGCCGGACGGACCGATCAGGGTGACGTGCTTGCCGGCCGCGACCGAGAAGTCGAGGTGGTCCAGGACGGTGTTGTCGCCGAAGCGCTTGGTCACCCCCTCCAGGCGGATCAGCTCGCCGCCCGGCCTCTCGGGACTCTTCTCGGGATGGGGGAGAGTGTCAGTGGACAAGGCGTCGCTCCAGGGCTCGCAGGGCAAGGGAGGCAAGGTAGGAGACGATGACGAAGGCCACGCCGATCACCGTCAGCGGCTCGGTGAACTGGAAGTTCTGCTGCGAGAAGAGCCGCGCCTCGCCGAGCATCTCCAGCACCGTGATCGCCATCAGCAGCGGCGTGTCCTTCAGCATCGAGATCACGTAGTTGCCGAGGGCGGGCACCACCCGGCGGACCGCCTGCGGCAGGATCACCGCGGTCCAGGTCCGCCGCAGCGGCAGGTTCAGCGCCGTCGCGGCCTCCCACTGGCCCGCCGGCACCGCCTCGATGCCGGCCCGGTAGACCTGCATCGTGTACGTCGAGTAGTGCAGGCCGATGCCGACCACGCCGGTGGTCAGCGCGGAGAAGGTCACCCCCCACTCCGGCAGCACGTAGAAGAGGAAGAAGAGCTGCACCAGCAGCGGCGTGTTCCGCACGAACTCGGTGACCACGCCGACCGGCCAGGTCACCCAGCGCGACGGCACCCGCATCAGCAGCGCCCACACCAGGCCCAGCGCGAACGAGATCACCGAGCCGAGGACCAGGATCTCCAGGGTGACCAGCAGCCCGTCCCACAGGTGCGGCAGGAAGTCGGACACCGCGGTCCAGTCCCAGGTCATCGCACACCCCCCGCCCCGGCCGGCTCGGCGGCGACGGCCTCACGCCGCGGCGCCGCCTTCCCGACGCCCGCCTTCAGCCTCTTCTCCAGCCCGCGCATCATCCGGGTCAGCAGGAAGGCGATCACGAAGTAGAGCAGCAGGATGTACGTGTAGATCTCCGCGCTCTCCTGGAGCGCCAGCCGCACCAGGTTCCCGCTGAACGCCAGGTCGCCCATGCCCATGACGGACACCAGGGCGGTGCCCTTGAGCAGTTCGACCAGCAGGTTGGAGAAGGGCGGGATCATCTCCGGCACCGCCTGCGGCAGCAGGATCAGCCGCATCCGCTGCCAGGGCGTGAAGCTGAGCGCGATACCGCCCTCCCGCTGCGCCGGGTCGACCGCGCCGAGCGCCCCGCGCACGATCTCGGAGCCGTACGCCCCGTAGGTCAGCCCCAGCGCGAGCGTGCCCGCCCACATCGGCACGAGCTGCCAGCCGAAGGCGGGCGGCAGCACGAAGAACACCCAGAAGATCATCACCAGCGCGGAGGTGCCGCGGAAGACCTCCGTGTAGAGGCCCGCCAGGAAGCGGACGACCCACAGCCGGTGGGTGCGCGCCACGCCGGCCACGAAGGAGACCGCCGTCGCCAACAGGGCGCTGAAGACGAGGAGCTGGACCGTGACCCAGACACCTCGCAGTACGAGTTCCCACAGTCCCGGGGTCATCCGCCGCACAGCTCCTTCGCGGTCAGATCGGTCATCTCGTTCTCGGTGAAACCGAAGGGCCGCAGGATACGGAGGAGTTCGCCGCTCTTCTTGAGCTTGCGCAGCTCGACGTTGAAGGCGTCGCGCAGGTTGGTCTCGGTCGGCCGGAAGGCGAAGCCGCCGCCGTCGACGTGCGGCTTGCCGTCGACCAGCGGCGCGAACGCCTCGGTCACCTCGGCCTTGGCCGACTTCTTGACCACCTCGCGGGTGGTCAGCGCGGTCCCGGCGAAGACGTCCACCCGGCCGGCCTCGACTGCGTTCAACCCGGCCACCTGGTCGGGGACGATCAGGATGTCGCTCTCCGCGTACCCGGCGTCCACCGCGTACTGGATCTCCGCGTACCCGGTGCCGGTGGCGAACCGGGCCTTCTTCGCGACGACGTCCCGGTAGTCGCGCAGCCCGAGCGGGTTGCCCTTGCGCACGATGAAGGAGTCGAGCATCTGGTAGTCGGGGTCGGCGAAGACGACCTGCCGGCACCGGTCCTCGTTGATGTACATCCCGGCGGCCACGACGTCGAACTGCTGCGAGGCCAGCCCCGGGATGAGCGAGCCGAACTCCGTCGGCACCGGCTGCACCCGGTCGACGCCGAGCCGCTTGAAGACGGCCTTGGCGAGTTCGGGCGCCTCGCCGGTCAGCTCACCGTCCCGGTCGATGTACCCGAACGGGATCTCGCCGGCGATGCCGAGCCGGACGACGCCCTGGGCCCGGAGCCGGTCCAGCAGGTCGCCGCCCTCCACACCGGAGGCGGTGGCCACCCGCGAGCAGCCCGCCGCCCCGAGCGCGCCGAGCGCCGCGACCCCCGCGAGCAGCGACCGGCGTGTCGGCCTGGGTGTTCGGACGGATATCCCCCGTGGAGGGGTTCTCAGTGGTCGAGCCATGGCGGCGCGGCTACCCGAAGCGCCCGGGGTTATGCCGATCTTTTTCCGTCCGATACCCAGACGCACCCGGCCACCACACGAACACCGGAACGGACCCCCGGTCAGCCGGTCGGCCTCCGCTGCCACCACGGGACGGCTCGCCTACGCGGCCACGGTGGCCACGGTGTACGGGCCGCGCCGCGGGGGCGTGGCGGCGGGGGCCGGACCGGACCTGCCCGAGAGGGGCGGGGGACGGACAGGAGACGGGCGAGACGGGCGGGACGGGCGGGACGGGCGGGACGGGCGGGACGGGCGGGACGGGCGGGACGGGCGGGACGGACAGGAGACGGACGAAGACGGACGGGGGCCGGACGCCGGGCCGGTTCGCCGTCGGTCTCAGCCGGCGATCGGTGCGGCGTCGGCGGTGGCCCGGGTCTCCCCCGCCGGCCCTGACGGGAGGGGCGGGGGACCGGCCAGGCCCGCCGTCAGCAGGGCGTGGGCGGCTCTGAGGGGGAGGGCGTCGTGGTGGCGGGCGGCGACGAGGTGCAGGCCCACCGGGAGACCGGCCTCGTCCGTGCCGACCGGGACGGTGACCGCCGGCTGGCCGGTGAGGTTGAACGGGTACGTGAACGGAGTCCACCCCGTCCACCGGCGGTGGCCCGAACCGCGCGGCACCTCCGCCCCCGCCGCGAACGCCGTGACCGGCACCGTCGGCGTCACCAGCAGGTCGTACGTCTCGTGGAAGAGCCCCATCCGGCGGCCCAGCTCCCTCCGGACGTCCACCGCCGCCAGATAGTCGAGCGCCGAGCGCCCCGCACCCTGCCGGCACAGCTCCCGCAACGCCGGTTCCAGCTCTTCGCGCCGGGCCGCCCCCAGGCGCTGCGCCGCCCGCGCCGCCCCGCACGACCACAGCGTCTCGAACGCCGCCACCGGGTCCGCGAAGTCGGGGTCCGCCTCCACCACCCAGGCGCCGAGCCCCGCCAGCCCCTCCACCGCCCGCCGCACCGCCGTCGCCACCGCCGGGTCAACGGCCACCTGCCCGCCCAGCGTCGGCGAGTACGCCACCCGCAGCCCCCGCACCCCCTGCGCCAGGGCCCCCGCGAACGAACCCGGGGCCGGGCCCAGCGCCGAGCCGTCCCGGGCGTCCGGCACGCCGACGACGTCGAGGAGCAGCGCCGCGTCCGCCGCGTCCCGGGCCAGCGGACCCACGTGCGCGAGGGCGCCGAAGGGGCTCGCCGGATACAGCGGCACCCTGCCGTACGTCGGCTTCATGCCGAGGACCCCGCAGAAGGCGGCCGGCACCCGCACCCCGCCCCCGCCGTCCGTGCCCAGCGCCAGCGGCCCCGCCCCCAGCGCCACGGCTGCCGCCGCGCCCCCTTCCGACCCGCCCGCCGTACGCGAGGTGTCGTACGGATTGCGCGTGACGCCGGTCAGCGGCGAGTCGGCCACCGCCTTCCACCCGTACTCCGAGGTCGTCGTCTTGCCGACCAGGACGGCGCCCTGCTCCCGCAGCCGCGCCACGGCCGGCGCGTCCTCGTCCCACGGCCCCTCGGGCGCGACGGTACGCGAGCCGCGCAGCGTGGGGTGGCCGCGCACCGGCAGCAGGTCGCCGACCGTGACCGGGACCCCGTCCAGCGGCCCGCGCGGCTCCCCGCGCCGCCACCGCTCCTGCGACTCCCCGGCCCGCGCCACGGCCTCCTCGCCGAACAGCCGGACGAACGCGTTCACCTCCGGCTGGACGCGCCCGGCCCGCTCCAGCACGGCCCGGGTCACCTCCACGGGACCGAGAGCGCCCGTGCGGTAGCCGTCGGCGAGCCGCACGGCGGTCAGCTCGGTGAGGTCGGTCATTGCACCCTCCCTGGGACTCGGCGTCCGGGTACGTACGCGCGTTTCCAGCCGGCCGCGTGAGGCGGCGGCCGGCCGTGGTGGCAGTGGGGACTGGGGCTGGGGGAGTCTCCTCCGTACCCACCTACCCGGGCGGGCCCACCGCGACCCGTGGCCGGACGGCCCGTGCCCGGGGGCCGGCAGGCCCGAGCCCGAAACCGAGCCCGAGCCGACCGGCCGGCGTTCCGGGAGCGGTCGTCCGCCCCCGGCACCACCCGGTCTCCGCCAACCCGGTGACCGAGGGGAGCGGCCTCGCGCCTACGGGGTACCCGTGCCGTGGGGCCGTGGCGGGTCCCGGCACCACGCGGCCGGAGCCGGCCGGAACGGCCGCACGCAGCGCAGCAGCGGGAAAGGGCGGACATGACAGCACTGGGGATTCTCTATCCGGGCCACTCCGGCGAGGACGACTATCCACGCATCGAGCAGTTGCTCGGCAGCAACGTCCGGGTCGACCTGGTGCACACCGAGGCCGCCGGGGACGACGGGCTCGGGGCGGACCCCCTGCGCGCCATGGGCACGCCGGCGCGGCTGGAGGCCGACGTCGCGGAACTGCGGCTCGCGGGCGCCGACGCGCTGGTGTGGGCCTCCACCAGCGGCGGCTTCCTCCACGGCCACGACGGCGCCCGGGAGCAGATCCGCACCCTGGCCCGGATGGCCGGCATGCCCGCCTCCTCGACGTCCTTCGCCTTCGTGCACGCGGTCAAGGAGATCGGCGTACGGCGTCTGGCGGTCGGCGCGACCTACCCGGACGACATGGCCGCGCTCTTCGCGGAGTTCCTGCGCTCCGCCGGCGCCGAGATCGTGTCCGTCGGCGGCACCGGGGCCGGGGTGGGGGAAAGCGCTGCCTGGGGCGAGAGCGAGTTGCTGGCCCTGGTCCGCGCCGCCGACCACCCGGACGCGGAGGCCGTGCTCGTACCGGACAACGCCCTGCTGACGGTGGCCCACCTGCCCGCCCTGGAGAAGCACCTCGGCAAACCGGTCCTCACCGCCAACCAGGTCGCCGTCTGGGAGGCGCTGCGCCTGGCCGACCGGCGGCTGAACGCCCCCGAGCTGGGCGCACTCTTCACCCGGGAGCCGCTCGTCCAAGCCTGATCCCGGGGACGGGGGACTCCCAGGGGCGGGACGGGGGAGGCCGGGGAGGAGCCCCATCCGTCGTTCAGGCATGTGGACGTCGGACCGTATTCTGCACGCGCCGAGCCTTGTCACGGCCAGGAGGGCGCCCTATTCTCACGCCGAGAAAGCGCTTTCCCTACCTGCGTCACCTTGTCATGCTCGCGCCACAATCACCCCACCCCACCACCCCACCGAGACCCCACCAGAAGGGGGACACGAGGATGAGACGACGAGGTCCACGGCGACTCCAGGCGGCGCTGGCCACCCTGGCCCTGGCCGCCGCCACCGGCCTGGTGCTGTCGATGCCCGAGGCGTCGGCCGCGGCCGGCGGCGCCACCGGCTACGCCTCCCAGAACGGCGGCACCACCGGCGGCGCGGGCGGACGCACCGTCCGGGCCACCACCGGAACGGCGATCCACGAGGCCCTGTGCGGCCGGGCCTCCAGCAGCACCCCGATCGTCATCGAGGTCGAGGGCACCATCAACCACGGCAACACCGCCAAGGCGTCGGGCGGCAGTTGCAACACCGCGGCCGGCGTGATCGAACTGAAGCAGATCAGCAACGTCACCCTCGTCGGCGTCGGCGGCGGCGCCGTCTTCGACCAGGTCGGCATTCACATCCGTGAGTCGAGCAACATCATCATCCAGAACGTGACCGTACGGAACGTCAAGAAGTCCGGCTCGCCCACCTCCAACGGCGGCGACGCCATCGGCATGGAGAAGGACGTGCGCAACGTCTGGGTCGACCACACCACCCTGGTGGCCTCGGGCGGCGAGTCGGAGGGCTTCGACGGCCTCTTCGACATGAAGAACAACACCCAGTACGTGACCCTGTCCTACAGCGTCCTGCGCAACTCCGGCCGCGGCGGCCTCGTCGGCTCCAGCGAGAGCGACCTGTCCAACGGCTTCGTCACGTACCACCACAACCTGTACGAGAACATCGACTCGCGGGCGCCCCTGCTGCGCGGCGGCACGGCGCACATGTTCAACAACCACTACCGCAATCTGAGCAAGTCCGGCATCAACTCCCGGGCCGGCGCCCGCGCCAAGGTGGACAACAACTACTTCGAGGACTCCAAGGACGTCCTCGGCACCTTCTACACCGACGCGGTCGGCTACTGGCAGGTCAGCGGCAACGTCTTCGACAACGTCACCTGGTCCGGCCTCGGCCCCGACAACCGCCCGGCCGGCCCCGACCCGAAGTCCACCACCACCGTCTCCGTCCCCTACTCCCACGCCCTCGACCCCGCCTCCTGCGTCCCGGACGTGGTCGCCCGCACCGCAGGCGCCGGTACGGGGCTGCGCGTCTCGGACGGCACCTGCACCCCCCGGACGCCGGACCCGACCGGCCCCGGCCCCGGACCCGGTGACCCGGGGCCCGACCCGACCCGGCCGGGCGGGACCAACCTCAGCATCGGCGCGGACGCCGACGGCTCCAGCAAGGCGAGCGGTACCAGCTACGGCAACGTGCGCGACGGCGACATGGGCACCCACTGGTCGCCGAACGGCTCCACCGGCTCCGTCTCGGTCAAGTGGAGCGCCGCCAGGACCGTCTCCAAAATCAACATCCGGGAGTCCTCGGACGCCGTGGGCCGCATAGGCTCCTGGCGGGTGCTGAACGCGGACACCGGCGCCGTCCTCGCCACCGGCTCCAAGGCGGGCGTGATCACCTTCCCGCCGGTCTCCCTGCGCAAGGTCACCTTCGAGATCACCGGCGCCTCCGGCACACCGAAGATCGCCGAGTACGAGACGTACGCGGGCTGACGGCCCCACCGGGGTGTCCGGCGGACCGGCCGGGGGGCGACCCCCGGCCTCGCCGGGCACCCCGCCCGCGTCCCGGACGCCGGACATCCGCCCGTGCGGCGGAACCACGGGCACCCGGGCGCCCTACCCGCCTCGGGGCAGGTCCCCCAGGCCGTTCGCCAGCAGCGCGAAGGCGTGCTCCGCGTCGGTCACCGCGCCCGCGTACCGCGCGTCGGCCGTCTCCCCGTACGCCAGGCGCTCCGCGTTGTCCTGCGCCAGGGCCCAGTGCACGGCGACGATCTGGGCCGCGGCGAACCGCGCGGTCGTCTCCGGGGTGTCCGCCGTCTCGCGCAGCGCCTCGGCGAGGGCCCGCTCGGCGCTCGCCTTGAACCGTTCCATCCCGGCCACCAGCGAGGGCGTGTCGAGGATCATCCGGTACAGCCGCCGTACCTGGGGATGGTCGCTGAGCCCGGTGATGGCGTCCCGCTCGCCGAGCCCCCGCAGGAAGTGCGCGCGCACCGCGGCCAGCGGGGCGGTGCCCGGCGGGCGGGCCCGGACGGTCCGGGCGATCTCGGTCTCGTGGTCGGCGATCCGGTGCAGTACGAGGTCTTCCTTGGTCGGGAAGTAGGCGAAGAGGGTCCGCTTGGACACCTCGGCCGCCTCCGCCACCCGGGCCACCGGGACCTGCTGGAAGCCGTGTTCGAGGAAGAGCGCGATCGCCGCGTCGGAGATCGCCGCGTGGGTGCGCCGCCTCTTCCGCTCCCGCAGTCCGGGCCCGCCGTCCGCCGGGCCCCGCGCCGCGCCGTTCGCGGCACCGTCCCGCGCCGAGCCGTCCGTGTCGCCGTTCACGGTGTCACCGTAGCAAGAAGTTTCCCTCAGGATATTTCTGCACCGGGTGTATGTTTGCACTCAGTCGAGACAAGGGGATGAGTGCGGTGGTGAACGAGAGCACGGCCGAGGTCGTCGTCGTGGGGGCGGGGCCGACCGGACTGACGCTGGCGTACGAACTGGCCCTGGCCGGGGTCGACACCCTGGTCCTGGAGAAGCTGGCCCGGCGGGTGGACCAGGTGAAGGGCGGCGGCATCCACCCCCGCACCGCCGAACTGCTGGAGTCACGGGGGCTGTGGGAGGCGGTGCGGGAGCGCGCGGTGTCGCGCGAACCGGTCGGCGGCCACTTCGCCGCCCTGCCCGTGCCCCTGGACTGCGCCCCCTGGCGCACCCGGCACCCCTTCCCGGTCGCCGTCCCGCAGGGGGACTTCGAGGCGGTGCTCGGCGAACGGGCCCTCGCCGCCGGCGCCCGCCTGGAGCGCGGCGCCGCCGTCACCGAGGTCGCCCAGGACGAGGAGGGCGTGACCGTCACGGCCGGGGGGCGGCGCGTGCGGGCCCGCCATCTGGTCGCCTGCGACGGCGCGCACAGCACCGTACGCAAGCTGCTGGGGCTGCCGTTCCCCGGCCGGCCCGGCACCTTCCGGGCGGTGCTGGCCGACGTCGCTCTGACCGGCGTCTCCGCCCAGGTGCCGCGCACCCTGGGCCACATGAGCACCCTGACCCGCCGGGCGGGCGGCTACTGGGCGATGCTCGTCCCGCTCGGCGGCGACCGCTACCGGATCACCTTCGGGGGCGCGGCGGGGACCGAGGCGCCCGGCGACGCCCCGGTGACCCGCGAGGAGATCACCACCGCGCTGCACGCCGTCTACGGGCCGGAGACGACGCTCGGGTCGGTGGCGAACGCCTCCCGGTTCACCGACGCCACCCGGCAGGTGGAGGAGTACCGCGCCGGCCGCGTGCTGTTCGCGGGGGACGCCGCGCACATCCATCCGCCGCTCGGCGGCCAGGGCCTCAACCTCGGTGTCCAAGACGCCTTCAACCTCGGCTGGAAGCTGGCGGCGACCGTCCGGGGCCGGGCACCCGACGGTCTCCTCGACAGCTACCACGCCGAGCGCCACCCGGTCGGGGCACGGGTCCTGCACCACACCTCGGCCCAGCGGGTCCTGGCTTCCCCCGACCCGGGCGAGGACGTGGCCGCCCTGCGCGACATCGTCACCGACCTGCTGCGCCTGCCCGATGCCAACCGCCACCTCGCCGGCCTGGTCTCCGGTCTCTCCCTCGGCTACCCGCTGCCCGGCGGCCACCCGCTCACCGGGCACCGCGTGCCGGACGCCGACCTGGTGAGCGCGGACGGCCCGGTGCGGCTGTCGGCGCTGTTCCACGCGGGGCACGCGGTCCTGCTCGACCTGGCCGGCGCCGTCCCCGACGGGCTCCGGCTCCCGCCGCGCGTCGACCTCGTGCGGGCCGAGATCGCCGAGGGTGCCGAGGGCCTGGGCGCCGCCGCCCTGCTCCTGCGCCCCGACGGGTACGCCGGCTGGGCGACGGACGGCCCGGTCGCCGACCGGGAGGAGCTGCGCGCCGCCCTCGGCACCCTGGCGATCCTGCCCTGAGCGGGGCGCCGTCGGCGGTGGGGGTGCCGGTGCCGGAGGGGGGCGGGCCGTCCGCTCCGTACGCGCCCCTCCGTCCGGGGCTCGTACGGACCTCGTACGCGCGCCCCGTACGGGAGACCTCGTACGCGCCCCGCGCTCCCCTCCGTACGAGCCCTCCAGGGGCGCCCCCGCGCCCCCTCCCGGACCGGGGCGCCGGAATAACCGGTGGCCGCCCCCTGTTGGCACCCGAGCGCGGCACAGCACCGCGCGCACCGGCGCGCGCCGGAGACCCGAGGTGGCCCGGCGCTCCCGGAGCAGCTCGCCACCGGCCGCCACCGGCCGCCGACATCCGCCCGACACCAGGAGGCACCGCACCATGGCCGCAGACGCCGCAGAGGAGATCCGGGGCACCGCCCACGGCACCGCACCCGTCCCCCTCTCCGTGCTGGACCTGGTGACCGTCGGCGCCGGCCGCACCGCCACGGACGCGCTGCGCACCAGCGTGGACATCGCCCGGCTCGCCGAGGCACGCGGATACCACCGGTACTGGGTCGCCGAGCACCACTCCATGCCCGGCGTCGCCTCGTCCTCCCCGGCCGTGATCCTCGCCCACCTCGCCGCCCACACCGACCGCGTCCGGCTCGGCTCGGGCGGCGTCATGCTGCCCAACCACGCCCCGCTGGTCATCGCCGAGCAGTTCGGGACGCTGGAGGCGATGGCGCCGGGCCGCGTCGACCTCGGCCTCGGCCGCGCCCCGGGCACCGACGGCGCCACCGCCGCCGCCCTGCGCCGCAGCGACCGGCTCCACGAGGGCGCCGACGAGTTCCCGCGCCAACTCGCCGAGCTGACCCGGTTCCTGGACGACGACTTCCCCGACGGCCACCCCTACGCCCGCATCCACGCGGTGCCGGGCCCGGTCCAGGGCACCTCGCCCGGCGGTGTGCAGTCCCCGCACCGGCCGCCGGTCTGGCTGCTGGGCTCCTCCGGGTTCAGCGCCCGGCTCGCCGCCGAACTCGGCCTGCCCTTCGCCTTCGCCCACCACTTCTCCGCCCGCAACACCGTCCCCGCGCTCGACCTGTACCGGGAGTCCTTCCGGCCCAGCGAGGTCCTCGACGCCCCCTACGCCCTCATCGGCGTCTCGGCGCTCGCGGCCGAGGACGAGCGGGAGGCCCGCCGCCAGGTGCTGGCCGCCGCGCTCAACATGGTGCGGCTGCGCAGCGGCCGGCCCGGCCTGGTGCCCACGCCGGAGGAGGCGGAGGCGTACGACTTCTCCCCGATGGAGCGGGAGTTCGTCGACTCCTGGAACGCCGACGTGATCCACGGCACCCCGGACGCGGTCCGCTCCGGCCTCGACGAACTCCAGAAGCGCACGGGGGCCGACGAGTTGATGCTCACCGCCAACGCGCACAGCCCCGAGGTGCGGCTGCGCTCCTACGAACTGGTCGCGGACGCCTACGGTTTGCCCGCGCGGGCCTGAATCCCCAGGGCTCCGGCGGCGCCCAGCAGGGCCGGGATGCGGTCCGGCGCGACCGGCCGCGAGTAGAGCCAGCCCTGCCCGGTGTCGCAGCCGATGCGGCGCAGCCGGTCCGCCTGGTCGGCGGTCTCCACGCACTCGGCGGTGACGGTGAGCCCGAGCCGGTGGGCGAGTTGCACCATCGCCTCGACGATGACCTCGTCGGCCGGGTTGGCCGCCGCCGCGCCGGCCGGGGGGTCCTGGCCGGCGTACTGGAAGCCGCGGACGAAGGAGCCGTCCAGCTTCAGCACCGACACCGGCAGCCGGCTCAGGTAGGCGAGGTTCGAGTAGCCGGTGCCGAAGTCGTCGATGGCGATCTGGACGCCCATGTCGCTCAGGGCCCGCAGGACTTGGAGCGGCCGGCCGGCCGAGCCCATCACCGCGGACTCGGTCAGCTCCAGTTGGAGCAGGTGCGGGGCGAGCCCGGTCTCCTCCAGCGTCCGCGCCACGTCCGCGACCAGGTCGGAGTCCCAGACCTGGCGGACCGCCACGTTGACGCTGACGAAGACCGGCGGCTCGGCGGGGTGGTCCAGTTGCCAGCGGCGGGCCTGGCGGCAGGCCGTGCGCAGAATCCACCGGCCGAGCGGCACGATCGAACCGTCCTCCTCCGCCAGTGCGATGAACCGATTCGGCGCGAGGACGCCGAACTGCGGGTGGTTCCAGCGGATCAGCGCCTCGACGCCCCGCACCCGGCCGTCCGCCATGCCCACCAGCGGCTGGTACTCCAGCGCGAACTCGCCCCGGTCGATGGCGGGCCGGAGGGTGGCGGCGAGGGCCTGGCGGGTCATGCGGCTGGCGTTGCGCTCGGGGTCGAAGAGGGTCCACCGGGCCCGTCCGTCGGCCTTGGCCCAGTACAGGGTGGTGTCGGCGGCCTGCATCAGGGCGGTCGGCGTGGTCCCGGCGGTGTGGCGTTCGACGACGCCGGCCGAGGCGGTGACCGACAGCCTGCGGTCGCACAGCTCGAACGGCTCCTGGAGCGCGGTCAGTACCGACTCGGCCAGCTCCGCGAGCTGGTCGGTGCCGGTGGAGTCCTCCACCAGCAGCGCGAACTCGTCCCCGCCGAGCCGCGCCACGAGCGGGGTGCCGGCCCGCGCGGCGGGGCCCGCGTTCTCCGCGCAGCGCATGAGCCGTTCGGCGACGGCGGCCAGCAGCCGGTCGCCGACCCGGTGGCCGAGGGTGTCGTTGACGGCCTTGAAGCCGTCCAGGTCCAGGTAGCACAGGCCGATCCGGCCGGTTCCCCCGTGCTCGTAGGCGTCGGCGTCGAGTGCGGCGGTCAGCCGGTCGAAGAACAGGGCGCGGTTGGGCAGCCGGGTCACCGGGTCGTGCATCTGCAAGTGACGTAGCCGGGCCTGGAGTTCGCGCCGGGCGCTGACGTCCGCGACGGAGAGCAGCAGGCCGGGCGCGTCCGGGGCCAGCGGTGCCACGGTGACCTGCGCCCACAGGGTGTGGCCGTCGGCCCGCTTGAGGTGCCGGGTGCAGCGCATCCGGGGCTGCCTGCCCTGGAGCACCTCGCGGTAGGCGTGCCAGGTGCCGGCGTCCGCGGCGAGGTCGACGAGGTCGGCCGCCACGCTGCCGGCCAGCTCGGCGGGGTCGGTGCCGAGCAGGGTGCCCAGGGTGTCGTTGGCGCTGACGACCAGGCCCTCGGCGTCGACCACGGCCATGGCGAGCGGCGCGGCGCCGAACGCCGAACGGTAGGCCGGATGTGCCGGGGGCGCGGCCGGGCCGGGACCACTGTCCGTGACGGCCGGCCGGCCGGGGTCTGCCGCGGGCGCCGGCCCTTCGGAGGTTCCGCTCACCGCTCGCTCCCGCAGTGCCTCGATACCGGTCCGTCTCTTTCTGTGCAGGTAAGTGTGCCGATCATAGAGGCTGACTCCGGGCCCTTCCAGCCGCCGTACCGGGGACAGGCCCGGCGCCCCAGGGAGCGGATCGTTTCTGCTCACACCTGGCCAGGTTGTTCACACCCCCGACCGGTTGTGACGTTCCGTGAGTGCGCGGGGGTCGTACGCCGGGCGCGGGGCCGAGTGTGGGGAGGCTCACTCGTCCGGTGCAGGCGAACGAGGCGCACTCTGACAAACCGACACAAGCTGGGTGCGGTATCCCGTGAACCGCCCCCGGAGGTCCCCGTGCCGTGCCCGCTCCCCCTGAGGCGACTGCCCCGCCGGTCCCTCGGGAGGTCCGGCGCCGACTGCCCGGCGCGGGAGGCCGGGCGGCTCCGGCTGCGCAGCACGGCCGCGCTGTGCACCACGATGTCCGCGCTCGCCGCGACCTCCCTCGTCACCGCCCCCTCGGTCGCCGAGCCGTTCTCGCCGGACCCCTGCGCGCTGCCCCGCACCGCCGCCCACCACTCGGAGGGCGTGGACACCTGGAACGCGGCCTACCCCCGTCCGGCGCGCGAGCTGGACGCGGTGATGGTCTTCCTCTCCTTCCCGGACGCGCGGCCGAAGACCTCCCCGGACGAACTGGCCGCCGACCACTTCCCCGCCACCACCCGCTTCTTCCAGCGCGCCTCGTACGGCAGGTTCACGCTGCGCCCGCACCCGTTACGGCAGTGGGTGCGCATGCCGCGCTCCTCGGTCTCGTACGAGCTGAAGCGCGACTGGAACCCGGCGCACCGGGCCGCCTACCTGCGCGACGCGCTGGCCGCCGCCGATCCGCACGTCGACTTCTCCCGGTACGACCTCGTCTACCTCGTCGCCGACCCGGACGCGCCCGGCGTCGACTCCGACGCCACCAAGGTCGTCAACCTGGACGTCCCGCTGCGCGCCGACGGCACCGACATCCGCCGGGTGGTCACGGTCTTCGAGAAGCATCCCCCCGACCGGCTGGTACTGGCCCACGAGACCGGGCACGTCTTCGACCTGCCGGACCTCTACCACCGGCCGGCCGACGGCAAGGGCGACTGGGACACGCACGTCGGTGACTGGGATCTGATGGGCAGTCAGTTCGGACTGGCGCCGGACCTGTTCGGCTGGCACAAGTGGAAGCTGGGCTGGCTGGAGCCGCGCCAGGTGGCGTGCGTGCGCGGCGCCGGCCCGGTCCGGCTGACGCTGGAGCCGCTGGGCGCGGGGCCCGGCGTGGTGGTCGCGGGGGCGGCCGGGGCGCCGGCCTTCGGCCTCGGCCGGGGCACGAAGCTGGCGGTGGTGCGCACCGGCGAGGACAGCGCGCTGGCCTTCGAGGCGCGGGGTCCGGTGGGCAGTGACGTGGCCGCCTGCCGGTCGGGGGTGCTGGTGTACCGGGTGCGGGCGGGGGCCCGGTCGGGCAGCGGGCCCATCGAGGTGGTCGACGCGCACCCGGACACGGCGGCCTGCTGGACGGACTCGGTGTACCCGCCGCTCGCGGACGCGCCGGTGGGCCTCGGCGAGAGCTTCACGGTGCCGGGGGAGGGGGTCCGGGTGGAGGTGGAGGGGCGGACGGCGTCCGGGGCCTGGACGGTGAAGATCACGCCCGGCTGAGGGGGGAGGGCGGCGCCCGGGGTGGGCGGGCCGGCCGCCCGGGAGGCGCCGCTGACCTGGGGGAACGGCGAAGTCGATCAGCCTGGGAGTGGCGAAGGCCGATCAGCTCCGGGAACGACGAAGGCGAGGCATCATCCGCGTTTCCGCGAAATCGCCTCGCCATCGGCCATGTGCGCCGCCAGGGACTCGAACCCCGGACCCGCTGATTAAGAGTCAGCTGCTCTAACCAACTGAGCTAGCGGCGCCTGCTGACGTCGTAGACCTTAGCACCCTGGTCGGCGGGAGGAAAAATCGCTATCCGCACCGCCGCGCGGGCCGCCCGCACCGCCGCCCACAGCAGCACCTCCGGCCCCGGCAGCCAGGGCTGGCGGGTGTCCGGGGCGACCAGCCAGCGCGAGCCCGAGCGGGCGCACGCGCCGGTGGGCGCCGGCACGGTCACCGTGTCCCCGGCGCCGTGGCAGAGCAGCGGCGGGACGGCGCCGGTACGGCTCGTCGCCCGGTCGCGTCCGCTCCACTCCTCCCACTCCAGCAGCGAGGGCAGCCGCTGGGCGGTGCCGGGCGCGGTGAAGAGCAGGGTCCGGCCCCGGAACTCGGCCACCGGACCGGACCCCGGGCCCTCGTCCCACATCCGGTCCAGCATGCGGCGGCCGAAGATCGTGGGGACGCTCACCACGTCGAAGGCGGAACCGCAGGGCAGCACCACGGGGGCCTGTGGCCGCTCCTCCCAGAAGGCGAGCGTGGAGCGAGGATAGGCGCCCGCCGAGGCCAGCCAGGCGGCCCCGTCCGAGGTGACGATGGAGACGTTGCGTGCACTGCTCATGGCGCATACATCTACCGTCCGTGAGAGCGGTGTCGCGGTGAGTTCCGGGAAACCGGGACACAGGCATGCCGGACCATGTATCGTGCCGCGCCCACTTGGCATATGCCCCGACCGCCGCGCTCATACGCGGTCGCTACCGTCACCGCAGCCACCGGCGTCACTCCCGGCCCCCGCGGTCACACCGGATCGACGTGCCCCGACCGGCCCTCGCCGCCGCGCAGCAGGTCCCGGCCGAACTCCACCATCTTCTTCGCGTAGTCCTCGGTCCACTGGGCCCGCTCGGCCAGGTCCGCGGCGGTCAGCCGGTCGAACCGCCGCGGGTCGGCCAGTTGCGCCGCCGCCATCGCCTGGAACTCGACCGCCCGGTCCGCCGCGGCCCGGAACGCCTGCGTCAGCTCGGTCGCCCGGTCCAGCAGGGCGCGGGGGTCGTCGATCGATTCGAGGTCGAAGAAGTGCTCGGGGTCGGCGGCTGCCGCCGCGGGCTCGAAGAGCAGGGGCGCGGGGCGTAGCCGCGGTTCGTTCCGACGCGGCGTGGGCTCCGCCATGTCTTCTCCTCACTGGTACGTCTCGACCCGCCGGTGGAGTGGGCCACCGTCCATTGTCCCGCGCCCGTGCAAGGGGGCGTCGAGCGCACACGGCACACCGCGCACGCCGGACATCCGTACCCCCCTCGGCCCCGATCCATGGCCATCCCGCCTCTCGACCCCGCCCCACACCCGCAGCCGACACGCCTCATCGAGGCCCCTCACCTCATGCGGACATCTCGCCCCGTCCGTGCGGGGAGGACACGGCACCCGGTGCACCGCCCAGCGTGGCGACCAGCCCGGCCGCGATGAGAACGGCCGCGGCGACCGCCGCGAGCAGCGACCGGGGTTCGTGCAGTGGCCAGGCCCAGAATGTGGGACGGCCGCCCACGCCGATGCCGAAGGCCGCACACAGGAAGGGGAACAAGGCGATCACGAGGGTGGCAAGACCCGGCCCCGCGAATCGGCGGGCCAGGAGGGCCAGGCCGAGGAAGCCCGCGAAGTTACGGGCCATGGCCAGGCCCATGTCCCAGCCGCCGATGACCGCTTCCACCAGACCGATCAGGGACGCGGTGGTCAACAGAGCTGCCATGGACAGCCCGTCCCAGTGCGGCATCGACCGTACGGCCGTCCGTTCCGCGGCGGCGTCGCCCCTCCCCTGACCATGGACGAGCAGGCATACCGGTATCAGTGGGAGGAGGAAGGACAGGCGCATGGAGAACGTCACCGGCCCCAGCAGGACCGGAACCGGCACCGTCGCGGACGAGGCCGCCGCCCCCAGCGTCATGGAGACCATCAGTCCCGCGAGGACGGCTGGGGCCATGCGGATGCGCAGCCACCACCTCATGAGGCGGCCTGAAGGCCGGATGGCCGGCCGAAGTGGGACGGGTCGAGGTCCGGCCGCAGGTCGCAGCCGTGCAGGGTGGCGGCGTTGTGGTCGAACCAGCGTTGCTGTGCCGGCCTCGGCAGCCGCCTGACCTGCTCGGCGGTCTGGATATCGGTTTCCACGGAGCCGCCCCGCACGGACTGCGGGTCAGCCCCGGCGGTCAGCATGAGCCAGGCCAGGAGCGTCCCCTGAGCGGTGGAACCCGGCCATGGCCCTGTCGCCGAGCAGTTCGGCGGCTGCCCAGGCAGAGCGGTGCTCGCGACGAGCGCGAGGATTTCGTCCCGGCGTGGCGTCGTGGACAGGATGGTGATCGTGGATGCGGTCGAGACGCCGGCGGCGTCGAGTCGTTGCCGGGCTTCGGTGCTCCAGGAGCGGATGTGTGCCCCGGACTCCTGCTGTTCCGGCCACAGGCAGACCATCGGCACGGTGCCGGAGCAGCGCAGAGCCGAGATGTCACGTGGTTGCCCCGCCTCGTAGCCCAGGGGCATCGCCACGGACGCGCCCGTGACGAGGGTGACGCAGAGTGTCACCGCCGCCCACAGACGGCCGGGGAGCCGGCGTGCTGAGATCCACACCAGCGAGGCAATGATCACGCCGACGGCGACCAGTGCCGGTGCGACCAGCGCGCGTGGGGCGACGGTCTGGTTGAGGGCGCAGCACTCCATGAGGTTGTGGCCGTTCATCTGCCGGAGCCACAAGGGCGTCATCGCGGCGGGATAGGCCATCCACAACCAACTCGTCACCAGGGCGGCGGGCGCGGCCAGCAGTCCGGGCAAGGTCAGGCCGGCCACGTAGCCCGCGAGTGTGTGGGCTGCCAGCACGAGTAGCTCCATGCCGAGGATGGCCATGCTGGAAGCACCCGGAAGACCGGAGGACTGGGGCACGAACAGGGCCGACGCCAGTACCACGGACAGGAAGCCGAGGACGAATATCGGCAGCAGCACCGACAATGCCATGACCGTCCGTGGCCTGACGGGCGTTGCTTCCAGTACGCGTGACCGTTTCACCCGTACCGCCTCCCACGCGGCACAGGCCGCGCAGGCAGGGGCGGTGAAGACGAGCAGGAAGCTGCTCTGAGCGGTGACGGACTCCCAGTAACCGGACGTGATCCACTGGGTGATCCTGCCGCTGTAGGCGAAGAGCCAGGGCAGCAGCACAACGGCCGCGCGTGGCGCGGTCGAGGTGCGGAACACGGTGCGCAGGTGCACGGTCACACCTCTGCCTTGACCAGACCGGCGTAAGCGGCCTCTGCTCGTCGCTCGGGGCCGGTTTCCGACGGTGCCAGGGTGAGGAAGGAGACGATGGAACCCTGGTGGCGTGGGCTGCCGTGATCCAGGACGATCACATGATCGTAGATATCGGCCAAGTCCTCGGTCTGGTGAGTGGAGACGACCAGACTGGTCCTCTCCGCGAGGCTGCCGACCAGTTCGCGGAAGATCCGGCGCTGCACCGGGTCGAGACCCGCGGTCGGTTCGTCCATCAGGAGTACCTCAGCATCGTGGACCAGCGCCTGCGCGATCCCCACACGCCGTAGCTGGCCTCCCGACAGTTCGGCGCTGCCGCGCTCGGCGAGGTCGGTCAGGTCCACCGCCCGGAGCGCCTCCCGTGAGGCTTCCCACGCCTCGCGGCGGGACATGCCCTTGAGCCAGCCCGCGTGCGCCACCTGCTCGCGAACGCGCAACCCGGTTACCGGTCGCACCTGTTGGGGAAGCCAGCCGACCCGGCGACGGTACTCCTTCACACTCTTGCGGCCGGTCGTGTCGAGCCCGTCCAGTGCCACGCTCCCCGAGCCGGGCCGTAGTGCCGAGGCCGCCAGCCCCATCAAGGTCGACTTACCGGCCCCATTGGGGCCCAGGAGCACGGTGGCACCCCTGCCGAAGGCAAGGGTCAGATGGTCCAGCACGCGGATTTTCCTGCGGTAGCCGAACGAGCAGTCGTGGAATGCGATGGGCAAGGAGGGTCCAAACAACCGAGGGGACGGAGCGGAAAGACCCGGCGCACCCAGTCCGCCGACTGAGTGCACCGGGCATGCAACGGTGGATCGGTGCCTACGCACCGCAGGCCGGCCCCGACTACGGGAGTGACGGGCGACGCAATGGCCGGCCTCACCGTCCTCGGCCTCGGACCCGGACACGCCGAAGCCGAGACCTCACTCGTGGGCCCTCATCCGGAAGCGTGCCGACGCCCTGCCCTTCCGGTCCCCGGCTGTGGCGCTCCCAGGCATTCCGCGATCTCCACGCAGAGGCCTCCTCATGGGAACGACTCCCCCCGCCGCCGAGGAGAGTTGCCATGCACCCGTCGCGGTTGTGCCAAGGCCCGTGCCTGCTCGTGGTGCCGGACCAAGGCGGCAAGCTGGATCAGATCCCTGTCATTGGCGGACCGTACCGATACGGCACGTGTCTGCCAGCGGAGACCAGAGGGACGCGTCAGGATCAGCATGGGGCCCCTGCGTGAGTGAACGACGCCCACCATGTGACTGGCGTTGTCGAACACCGCTGTTCCGGGCTCCCACGGTTCCCTTTTCGGTCTGCTTTCCATGCCGTTGCGCCTCCCGAATCGTAGGGAGAAGATGATCCCCCGATTTCGGTGTGGCATGGTGCGATATGCGCGTTGCCGAATAAAGATCACCGGCGGCAGTGTTCTGCCCATGCGGCCAGATGCTCTCTCGCTTGCTCGCCGAAAAGTGCATAACTCTCGTAGGAGGTGAAGCGGCGGATCAGATCCTGTACATCTCGGCTATCGCGGAACACGATCGCACCCAGGTCCAGTTCGCCGGTTGCCAAGGTCTCGTCATAGATAGTGAATGTGTTCAGGGCGCCAGAGGTGAAGTGAACCCCCATGGGGATGATCCCGAGCCGGATGTTCGGCTGGCGAGTGAAGGACGCGAGCCGGTCGATCTGTATGGCCAGTTCAGCGGGCGGGATGAGCGGATACCTGACGGCCTGTTCAGTCAAAATGAAGGTGAACTGTTTGGATCGCTCGAACAGGACCCGTTGCCTGTCCAGCTTCATGGCGACGGCTTTGGCCTGCTGCTCCGGGGGTGCCTGAGCCAGGCTGGCGCGAGCGTATTCCGGGGTGGCCAGGAGTCCTGTAACCATGGAAAGAAGGAAGTACCGGAATGTTGTGGAAGACGCCTCAAGTCCGGCTAGCTGAAACTGCTTCTTGTCGAGCCCCTTCCTTCGGAGGCCCCTCCCGTCCTGCCATTCGGTCTGCGTGATGCGGGCTATGGCCATCACTTCGGCCGAAACGGCGGGGGATGCCTTGAGACCCCGAAGGAGCTGTTCGACGTCCAGGAGTGAGGGGTGGCATTTGTTGCTCTCGATCCGGCTGATCTTGGATTGCGACATGTTGCAGCGTGCGGCAAGCCGGACTCCTGAGAGCCCGGCTTGCTTGCGGAGATGCTTGAGCATGGCCGCGAGTTCACGCCCCGACTGGTTCAACTCGTCAGGCTCGATGGCCACCGTTGACGTACTCCCTGAACGGTACGGATTCCGCGAGAGCGATCCGCTGGTATGCGACGTACGGTGCCGGACTGCCGTCGTACAGTTCCCGGCTGATCTGTGTACCGTCCGCCGCATAGTTCATGAGGACGACTTCCGACCGGTCGAAGAGCCAGAAGTCCTGAACCCCTTCAAGGGGGTTGAGCCGGTCGGTCACGTCCAGGATGCGGATGTCGTCGCCGGCCCGTGAATGTACGTCGTAGTACATGAACTCGAAGCGGAGATAGTCCGTGAGCGGCCGCCTGACGATGTGGACCCGGCCTTTGGACTTCCCCTCCGCCTTGATCTTCCGTAGTCCCTCTGTGTAGCCGGAGGAGTAGTTCTCAGGGTCCAGCCGTTGCCCGGCCAGGAAGTCCCGGATATCTCCGTCCTCACTCGGCACCCTGTAGACGGGAAGGGTTTCCAGTCGCCACGCCTCATGCTTGAAACCCTGAACCTTGGCCGTCCAGGCTTCACCATCCAAGAGCACGGAACGCCTCCCGCAAGGTCTCTTCGGGAATCTCGACGAGTCCTTCGCCGTCCGGCGCGGTGAACGCCTCGGATACGTCCCCCTGGACCACGAACGAGCCGGAGGCGGTCCGGTAGACGTTCGGGCAGTCGTCGTTGTTGCAGTTGCCGTTCCCGTTGCCGGTAAGCCGGGTCAGCCCCTCACGAACCATAGCCACGAACCCCCTGATACAGGCCCCTCGCGGGCCGGTCGTCATGACGGTACGAGCGGTGTGGGTGAGTCGTCCATGCGGGAACGCGACTATGCGCGTCCTTGCATAAAGAGCGGACTGAGGAGGTCACGGCCGCCAGCGCACCCGGTGTTCGGCGAGGTGGGCGAGGACCGCGTGGTTGGCTTCCCAGCCGTCGGGGAATTTGACCAGGGTGCCCAGTTGGACCGGTTCCGTGGACGGGTAGTCGTCCAGCAGGTCGTCCACGCCCGCGCGGCAGACGACGATGCACGCGTGCCGGTGGCGGGAGGCCAGGACGCACAGGCGGCCCGTCTCCAGGTGGAAGGCGGTGGCGTCCGGCCGGCCGGAGAGCGGGTGCAGGACGACCGTCACGTCGTACTCCCGGCCCTGGAGCCGGTTGGCCGTGTCCACGGTCACCCCGCTCACCCCCAGCGCGGCCAGCGCCGCGCGCACCGCCGCCGCCTGGTCCCGGTGCGCGGTGCCCACCGCGATCCGGGACGCGGTCAGCGGCACCGGGTCCGGCGAACGCTCCGAGACCGCCGCCCCGCCCCGGTCCAGCAGCCGCCGCACCACCTGTGCCACCGCCCGCACCGCCTCCGGATCGGTGCGCGGCGTGTGCCGGGCGGGCAGCTCCAGCAGCCCCCAGCCGGACTCCGCCGCCGCGTCGATCACCCGGTCCGGGCCCGAACCGTCCGACGCGACGGCGAGCGCGAGCCGCCGCTCGCCCGGCCCGGTGCCGCTGCGGAACGGCGTGAACGGGTAGAACGCGTCGGACACCAGCCGCGCCGCCGACGCGGGCAGCCGCCACGACACCGGCAGCCGGTGCTGGGGCAGCGCCGGATTGTGCGCCAGCAGCGTCGTCACGGCGGCGGCCGACGGGTCGTACGACAGGCCCGCCCACTGCTCGCCGCCCACCGTCGAGAACGGGTCGAGCTGCCCCGGGTCGCCCACGAACAGCGCCCGCTCGAAGAGCCCGGCCACGGCCAGCAGCGCGTCCGACCGCATCTGGTACGCCTCGTCGACGATCGCGTGCCGCCACGGCTCGTCCACCGAGACGTGCGCCCACTTCGCCGCCGTCGACAGGACGACCGGCAGCCCGGCGAGGTCCTGGGCCTTCGCCGAGGTCCGTACGTTCGCCAGCTCCTCCAGCGCCCGGTCGTAGGGGTCGGCGTCGCTGCTGTGCAGCCGGCCCACCGGCAGCTCGGGCTCCTTCTCGGCGAGCCGCACCACCAGGTCGTCGACCTGGGCGTTGGTCTGCGCGACCACCATCAGCGGGCGCCCGGCCCGCGCCAGCTCCAGCGCGGCCCGCACCACGAGCGTGGACTTCCCGGCGCCGGGCGGGGAGTCGACGACGACGCCGCGCGCGGTGCCGTGCAGCGTGTCGTCGAGGATCGCCTCGGTCGCGCGGGCCGCCTCCGCGCCCGGGTCGAACTCCGGCCGGCCGGGCGCGGACACCGTCTCGGCGGTCACAGCACGTCCTCCTCGGTCGGGGCGTCGGGGGCCTCGGCGACGGCGCCCTCCGCGCCGGGCGGCCCGCCGTGCGTCCACGGGGTGTCCTCCGGTTCGGGCAGCCTCGCCCCGCCCCGCTGCTCGTGCTCGAACAGGGTGAAGCAGACCGGGTCGCCCTTCTCGGGCACCGACCCGGGCTCCGGCTCCTTGCCGCGGCCCATCTTGTCGACGATCCGCACCACCAGGACCCCGTCCCCGGCCTGTTCCACGAACTCCGCCGTCTGCGCCCGGCCGCCCAGCGACCGGTACACCTTGACCCGCTCGCCCAGGTGCGGCCGGTCGTCGGTGAGGACCGTGACCAGCGGGCGCGGGCTGGGCCGGCGGCCCTCGCTGTACGTCATCACCACGTCCACGACCTCCCCGGCGAACGCCTCCCCGGACAGCCGCCGCCCCGCCATCACCAGCGGATCGTCCAGCGCCTCCTGGGCGTCCAGCCGGGCCTGCTCGCGCTCCCGGGCGGCCAGCTTGTTCGCCGCCGTCACCGCGTCGTCGCGGCGCGGCTGCGGCGGCTCCCCGGAGCGGACCCGGTCGCGGTGGCCGGTGAAGGACCAGCGGTCCCGCGTCCACCGCTCCTCGACGCGCGCCCCCTCCGGCAGTCGCCGCAGCAGCTCCAGCCCCCGCCACACCGCGTCCCAGGTGGGCCGCGTACGGCTCTCCACCAGATCGCGGACCTCCCGCTCGGCTTCGGTCAGCGCGCGCAGCAGACCGTCGGCCGCGAGGCCGTCCTCGGCGCCGGCGAGCGCGAGGCGGGCCCGGTCGTAGCGCTCGATGGCGGGGGCGAGGAGCTTGTTGTCGAAGGCCGGGTCGGTGGCCGGACCCGCCGGCGGGCACAGCAACTGCCCGTCCTCGCGGGCCAGCTCGGCCCGGTGCGCCGCCTCGGCGCCGGTGCCGCCGGCGGGCGGGTCGATCCAGGCGAGCAGCGCCCCCAGGTGCTGGTCCTCCAGGGTGGACTGGCCGGTCGCCCAGTGCCGGCCCAGCAGATCGGTCATGGCGAGCAGCAGCGAGGAGCCGGGCACCCGCGCCCGCTCCCCGTAGTGGGTGAGCCACCGGCCCAGCAGCGGCACCCGGGGCGGCGCGGGGTGCGGCGCCTGCGGGTCCTGCTCCGCCGTCCGCCGAAACCGCGTCGACCGGCCCAGCAGCCGCACGTACTCCACGCCCGCGCGGCTCGGCACGACGATCTGCGCCGCGTCCGCGCACAGCTCGACCTCGACCTTGACACGGGCGCCGGTCCCCGAGTCCCGCTCGGTGCGCTCGGCCGGCTCCACCGCGTCGGCGTACGCCTCCAGGTACGGCAGGACGACGTCCGCCAGCTCGGCGAGGAACCCGAACCGCAGGTCGCGGTCGCGGGGCTGCGGGACGACCAGCAGGTGCGGGGCGTCCCGGTCGGTGCCGACCAGCGCGCCGAGCGGGGCGCCGGCCTCGCCGGCCGTGGTGAGCGGTACGAAGACCAGCGGGGCGGCGGACAGGTGCCGGTGGCGGACGGTGGCGGCCGGCTGGGCGCGGCCGGTGCGCACGGCCTCCAGTTGGGCCAGGGTGGTGATCAGCGACACGCGGCCACCTCCGCGGCCTCGCGCAGCGCCTGCTCGCGCAGGGTCGCGGCCCTGCGCAGCGCCGCGACCACCGGGTCGTCCGGATCACCGGCCTCCCCGCGGGCCGCCGCCAGGACGTCGTCCACCGTGGTCAGGCCGCCCAGCTCGGCGCGGACCGGGCGGCCCAGCGGCGTCACCGCGCCGGCCGCCCGGGACCGGCCCCGGCAGTGGAAGGCCAGCTCGCACGTGGCCAGGCACTCGGGCGCGTACGCCGCCGGGACCGCCTCCACGGCCGCCGTCAGCTCCTCGGGCGGCAGCTCGGGCGAGAAGCACACGCCCTCCGGCAGGGCGGCGGCGATGTCCTCGACGCGGGTGAGCCGGGCCAGTTGCCGGGCGGTGACGGCGCGCTGGCGGCGCACGTCGACGGCGGAGGCGGCGGGCAGGTTGGAGAAGTCCTTCGGGCAGACCAGGAGCACCCGGTGCCGCACGCGCGGCGCCCCGGCCCCGGCGGGCCCCTCCGGCGGGCCGGCCAGGTGCGCGGCGACCCGCTCCAGCGCCAGGACGTACACCGCGGCCTGCCGGGCGGCGGCGCCGACCTTCGCCGCGTCGGCGGCGCCGTCCAGCATCGGGAACGACTTGATCTCCACGACGGTCCAGCGGCCGTCCGGATGCACCACCACCGCGTCCGGCTCCAGGAAGGCGGGCGAACCGGCGACCTCCAGGGCGAGCATCGGATGGTCCAGCAGGGTCCAGGAGCCGGCCTCGGCGGTCGCCTCCCGCAGGGCCAGCGCGGTGCGCGCCGCACGGCCCTCGGGGCCGGTCGCCGTCAGGTCGGGCAGCCGCGCGCGGGCGGGCGGCTCCGCGCCCCGGTCCAGCGCCTCGTGGGCGAGCCGCAGCAGCTCGGCACCGCCGTCGGCCTTGACCCGCGCCTCGAAGGCGTTGCCCCGGGTGAGGGCGAACTGCGACTGGCCGAAGGGCGCCGGCGCCCCCAGCCGCTCCGCCAGCGACGCCTTGTCCACCCCGGCGCCGTCCAGCAGCGCCCGCCGTCCGCACCCCGGGTTGGCGGCGAGGGCGGCCAGGGCGCGGGCGTCCAGCGCCTTGGCCGGGACACCGGGACCGCGCAGCTCAGCGAGCCGGTGCCGCAGCCCCGTCGCCCGCGTCCGCGGGGGAGGTGTCCGGCCCGGCTCCCGCCGGGGTCCGCTGCTCGCGCTGCCGTGGAAATCGCTCACCCGCGGAAGTCTGGCATCCGGCACCGACAATCGGGGAGCGCACGGCCTTCCGGCGCTCCGCGTACGCCGCGGACAGCGCCCGCGCCCGGTCCGCCGCGCGCAGCACGTACGGGGTGAGCAGCAGGCCCAGACCCATCACGGCCGCGCCCGCCACCGCGTCGAGGAAGTAGTGGTTGGCGGTGCCCATCACCACGACCGTGGTGATCAGCGGGTAGAGCACGGCCGCCGCCTTGGTGGCACGGGTGCCGCCGAGCCGCCACAGCATCACGCCGCACCACAGCGCCCAGCCCACGTGCAGGCTCGGCATGGCCGCGTACTGGTTGGTCATCCCGCCCAGCCCCCGCGGCGCGCTCGCCTCGCCGCCCCACCAGCCGTACGAGCTGTAGTGGGCCATCGTGTCGACGAAGCCGTGGCGCGCGTCCAGCAGCCGGGGCGGGCAGGTCGGGAGCAGCGTGAAACCGATCAGGCCGATGAACGTGGAGGTCATCAGCCAGGTGCGGGCGGCCCGGTAGCGCACCGTGCGCGAACGGAAGATCCACACGAGGACGGCGGGCGTCACCAGGTAGTGCAGGGAGGCGTACCAGAAGTCGGCCGGCACGCCGAGCCACGGCTCCCGGGTGAAGACCCGGTTGAGAGGGTGCTCCGCGTTGAGGAACAGCGCCTGCTCCACGCGGAGGATCGCCAGGCCGTGGCCGACCGCGTCGGACACGTCGCCGCGCACCAGGAGACGGCCCGCCGAGTAGCACGCGTACACCAGGAGGATCAGCGGCAGCTCGGTCCACCAGCGCAGCCGAGTCTGCGGGGCCGCCCCGGTGCCCGGTGTCTCGGTGTGCGGCAATCCGATCGCCCTCCCCCTTCGTCCTCGCGCCCCGGTCGGAGCCGGCGTGTCACTCTACGGCGTCCGCGGGGGCCTCCCGTGGAGAGCCCCCGGCCGGGATAGACGTCGGAAACGCCCCCCGGGTTGCCCGCCCGGGGCGTGGGCGATGATGGAGAGGTTCCACTTTGTGCACCTCCCCCGGAAAGGCCGCTCCATGGCACCCCGCATCCTGCTGGCCCGGCACGGACAGACGGAGTGGTCGCTGTCCGGCAGACACACCGGCAGGACCGACGTCCCGCTCCTCGAAGAGGGCCGCCGCGGCGCCAAGCTGCTCGGCGAACGCCTCCACCGGCCGCCGCTGGACGGACTCTCCGCCGCCGAGGTGCGCACCAGCCCGCTCTCCCGCGCGCGGGAGACCTGCGAACTCGCCGGCTTCGGCGACCGCGCCCGCGCCTGGGACACGCTCATGGAGTGGGACTACGGGGCCTACGAGGGGCTGACGCCCCAGGAGATACAGGCGGAGCGGCCCGGCTGGCTGATCTGGCGGGACGGCGTGCCGGGCGGCGAGAGCCTCGCCGAGATCACGGCACGCGCCGACGAGGTGGTGGCGTGGGCCCGCGAGGCCGACCGGGACGTGCTGGTCTTCGCCCACGGGCACATCCTGCGCTCCATCGGCGCCCGCTGGCTCGGCCTCTCCCTGGAGTTCGCGGCCCGCATCCGGCTCAACCCGACCTCCCTGTCCGTCCTCGGCTGGGCCTACGGCGAACCGGCCGTCGAGAGCTGGAACGACCTGGGGCACCTGGCGGGCTAGATCAGGGTCACGATCTTTCCCCGGACGCGTCCACGCTCGGAGTGGGCGTGGGCCTGTGCGATCTCTTCCAGGGGGTAGGTCTGTTCGACGCGCGGCGTGTAACGGCCTCGCGCGCCGTATCCGGCGGCCTCGGTGAGGAGCGCGGGGTCGTTCGCCGCGTTGGCCAGGCGGACGCCCAGGTGACCGGCATTCCTGTAGTCGGCGACCGTCACGACACGGGCCGGGCTTCCGGCGATCTCGATGAGGTCCGTGAGGGAGCCGGAGGCGGCGGTGTCGAGCACGAGATCGATCCCGTCGGGGGCCAGGCCGGCGAGGCGTTCGGCAAGGCCCGTGCCGTAGGTGGTGGGAAGGGCCCCGAGGGACGAGAGGAACGCGTGGTTGCGCTCACTGGCCGTCCCGATCACGGTGGCCCCCAGGGCGACCGCGATCTCGACCGCCGCGCCGCCGACACCGCCGGCGGCGCCCTCGATCAGCACAGTGCGCCCCGCCAGCGGGCCGAGCGCCTTGAGTCCCCCCAATGCCGTCACGGCCACCAGTCCGGCCCCGCCCGCCTCCGCGTCGTTCCACGCGTCGGGCGCGGGGGCCCAGGCCGAGAGCACGGCCAGCTCCGCCGTCGCTCCCGTGACGCCGCCCAGCCCGAAGACGCGGTCGCCGACGCTCACCCCGTCCACGCCCTGGCCGATCCTGTCGACCAGGCCGACGGCGTCGCGGCCGGGGATGGCCGGCAGGTCCACGGGGAGTACGTCGCGGACCTCTCCGCTGCGCACCTTCCAGTCGACGGGGTTGACGCTCGCTGCCGCGACGCGAATGCGGATCTCTCCGGCACCGGGCTCCGGGTCCGGCGCCTCCTCGACGGTGAGGGTCTCCGTGCCGCCGTATTCGTGGTAGCGAGCTGCGCGCATGATGTTCTGCCTTCCATCCCGATGTCTTGGTACGCCTTGACGTCGGCCACGCTAAAACCTGACGCTGGCGTCAGGTGCAAGTCGGGCAAGCGAATCGGAGGCCCCGTGCGTATCGGTGAGGTGGCCCGGCAGGCCGGGGTGAGTGTCCGGGCTCTGCGGTACTACGAAGAGCAGGATCTGCTGCAGGCCCAACGGAGCACCGGAGGGCAGCGCCACTATCCGGAGTCGGCGGTGGCTCGGGTGAGGCTGATCCAGCAACTGTTCGCCGCGGGGCTGCCGAGCAGGTCCGTTCGCCTGGTGCTGCCCTGTGTGGACTCCGGCACGGCGGCGCCGGGGCTCTTGGACCACCTGGAGGCCGAACGCGCCCGGATCAGCGAACGGATCACCGACCTCGCCGCGGCACGCGACCGACTCGACACGGTGATCGCCAACACCCGCAACCCTCCGCCCGAGTGCACCCACGATCCGAAGTGAGGCACCCTCGATCGGCGGTCCCCCCTGTGCACTGCCGCCGACGGCCGACATGATCGCCGCACGGTCACGGGAGGCGCAGGCTCGTCTGGCGGTCGGGCGGACGTGAGCAGGGCCTTGAGGGGGAGCATGCACCGTAACCACCGTAACCACCGGAACCACCGGAACCACCGGAACCACCGGAACCACCGGAACCTGGCCGAGTTGGCCCACGTCGCCCTGACGGCCGCGTCCGGTGCCGGACCGGGGCCCTCCGTCGCCGGCGGGCGGTGGGTCGTCGGCACCTGCGTCCGCGGGGGCCTCGGCTTCGCGCTGCTCCGGCACCGGCGGACGGACGGGTTCGCCGCCGAGGAGCTGTACGCCGCGGTCCGGGAGGAGGACGGGGGCTGGAGCGCCCCGGACCACCTCACGGGGGACATCGGGGGGATCAACCCCGACGACCCAGACGACGCCGGGGAGGTCGCGCGGGTCCTGCACGGGCGGGCGCTGGCGCCGTGGGGCGAGTTCGAGGCGACCCTGTACACCGGGCGGCCCGGGGGTGACGAGGGGTACGAGCCGCTGCGCTTCCACGCGCTGCTGGTGACACCCGAGGCGGACCACCTCGACGTCCGGGACGACACGCCGGGGGCCGGCACCGCCCGCGAAACGGACCGCAGGACGCTGCTCTCGCGGGTCGCCCTGTTCGCGCTCTTCCCGGGCGAGCGGTTCACCGTCCGCGCGGTGGCCGGGACGGGCTCCCGCGCGCGGGAGCTGGGGGAGCCGTGGGAACTGGCCGGTGCCGGCCCCGGGTGGGAGGAAGAGCCTCCCGGGTGGCTTGCGGAGGTGGAGTGAGGGGCGGGGAAGGCGGGTCCGCGGCCCGGCCGGTCAGGTGCCGGGCCACGGACCCGCCGCTCGGTGGGGACCCGCCCGCCGCCGGTCAGGAAGCGCGGCTTCGCGGCAGCGCCGCGTGGCGCTCCAGGAACGCCGAGACGCCCGAGGCCCGCTTGTGCGGCAACAGCACCCGGGTCGTCCCCGCCAGCATCGTCTGGACCCGCGAGGACTGGACCTCGTCCAGCAGGTCCAGCACCCGCGTCCCCGCCGCCGCGGCCTCGTCCGGCCGCCCGCCGCGCGCCAGGTCGTCGGCCAGCTCCGCCCAGTACAGCGCGCGGTTGCGGGCGAAGTGCGGCTCCTGCAACTCCGCCGCCCGCCGAGCGTGCCGGGCCGCCCGAGGCCAGTCGCCCAGCGTCGACCAGCACTGCGCCTCCAGTCCCTCCAGCTCGGCCTCCCCGTAGAAGCTCATCCACTCCGGGTCGGCGTCGCCGGGGCCCCGGCCGTGGAGGGCCTGCGCGCGGGCCAGGGCCTGTTCGCAGCCGACGCGGTCGGCGAGCCCCGCCCAGCCGCCCGCCTCGCGCAGCGCCAGCAGCGACAGCAGCCGGTCCGAGCCCAGCGGGCGGGCGGCGCGCTGCGCGGCCTGGGCCGCCCGTACGGCCTCCCGGGGACGGCCGGCGTCCCGCGCCAGGAACGCCGTGTTGCAGAAGGCGTGCGCCTCCAGACCCGCGTCGCCGGTCATCCGGGCCATGGCGAGCGCCTCGGCGTAGTGGGAGCGGGCGTCGTCGAACCGGCCCGAGTCGTGGGCCAGCCAGCCCACGGAGAGCGCCAGCTCCCCGGCGCCCGCGTAGAGCCGGTCGGCCGTCGCCTGCCGGGTCGCGCCGGCGTCCAGGAGCGCGTAGGCGGCGCGCAACGGGGCCGCCGCGCGCCGGTAGAGGCCGTCGGCGCCGTGCCGGTCGTCCAGCAGCCGGATTCGGCGGACGGCCTCCTCCAGGGCGCCCGCGTGTCCGGCCCCGGCCCGGCGCGGCGGGTCCCCGGCCGCGGCGGCGTCGAGGGCGAGCCCCAGCGGGCCGAGCGAGGCGGCGGCCACGGTGGCGCCGCCCGTCATGAATGCGCGACGCAGCACGTCGCTCTCCTCAGGGTTGTCGTGCGGGTGGTGCGGGTCCGCCGGTCCGCCGGCCGGGGCCGGGGGACCGGCGTCGGCGGTGTGCGCCCCGCGTCCGCGGACGGACGAGCGGGGCGCGAAGCCGAGGTCGGTGAGGGTGCGGCCGGGGAACATGTGCAGGAACACCCGCTCGTAGGCGTAGTTCGGGCAGCGGATCTCACCCGCCTCGACCCGGCCGATGTAGCGGGCGTCGCAGCTCACCCGCTCGCCGATCTCGCGGGCGGCCCGGCGGACCGCCGCCGCGAACTCGGCGGCTGAGCGCCGCCCCCGCAACCGGCGGAAGGCGAGATTCGGCTGCGCCGGCCGGTCGGGCCGGGCAGAGTGCACCGTCGACGACGCCATGGCCGGGCCCTCTCGTGCGAACCGTCGAACCCCTGCCGGAGGGACGGCGAGTCGACGGGAACGTCCCGGTGGCCCCCCGTTTCCGGCGACACGACGGTACCGTCTGTGACCGGTCCGCCACTCGGTGTTTGGCGACAAAGTGGATATCCCCACCGCGATCTGCCATGAAGTGCCATCCTTTGCCGCCGTGTTGTGCCGTAGCCCCGGGGGCCCTCACGCGTTGGGCACGACGGACCGGGAGGCCCCCACCCCCCGATCCCGTTCGCGCGAGGAGGGAGTTCCGTGGTGGAGGCCGGGATGCAGACCAGCGGGATCAGCGACGCGGAGGGCGGCTGCGACACCGTCTGCGACGTCGTGACCGTGCCGACCCGTCAGGGCCTGGAGGCGGTCGACATCCTCAGACGCGGGGCCGGCGAATCGGTGGGCCCCGTCGTGCACGTCGACTGCTGCGACACCCTGGGTTTCGTGGTGCCGCCGGGCACCGCCGCCGCCTGGGACCTGCCCGGCAGCTCCTGCATGCACACCCACGGCCGCGGGCTGCGCCTGACCTTCGCGCCGCATCCGCCCACCGAGGACTCCGACTGGCTCCTGCCGCCCGGCCAGGGCGACCCGGCCACCGACCCCGCCGTCCTGCGCGCCGCCCTCGGCGAGGCCGCCCGCCTGATCGAAGCGGCGGACAGCCGCTGCTGAGACCGCTCCCGCGCGCGCCGTCAGCCGCGCGGGGCGAGCTGCTCCCGTACCCAGGCGGGATCGGGATTGGTGTGCGGACGGCCGTCCACGAGGACGGTCGGCACGGTCTCGTCGCCGCCGTTGGCCGCCCGCACCGCCGCCGCGGCGGCCGGGTCCCGCCGGATGTCCACCCAGTGCAGCCGATGGGCGGCGCGGCCCAGCCGAAGGCGCAGCCGGACGCAGAACACGCACCCGGGCCGCCAGAAGACGACCGGCATCCCGTCGGCCGCGCCGCGCCGCCGCGCCTCCCGCTCACCGGTCGAACGCGGGAAGAACAAAGGCGAGTTCACCCCCGCGAGGAGCACGAACACCAGCAGGAACGCCACCGCCGGGCCCCTCGACCCGTCGGAGAACAGCCCGGCCGCCAGGACGCCGCCGGACACCAGGAACACCAGCGGCAACCCCCACGCACGTGTCATGAGACCGAAGCCTAGTGATGCCCCCGAACCGGCCGGTGCGAAGCCTGGCGACGCCCCCGAACCGGCCGGTGCCGGATGCGGTGGCCGTCGGCGGGCCGGGTGCCGGAAGTCGCCGATAATGGGGTGATGGGAAAGTCGGGAAACGCCGCCGGCCGGCGTGGTCGTGGTGGTGCGGAGAGCCTCGTCGAGGAGGTCGACCAGGGGCGGGCCGAGCTGGTGCCGGACCGGGAGCGCCGGCGGGCCTGGACGCTGCTGGTGGACGGGGCGCCGCAGTCGCACGTCGACCTCGACGACCCGGCGTACCTGTCCTTCGAGTACCAGCGCCGCCTCGGGCACGTCATCGACCTGGCCGCCCCGCCCGGGAAGCCGCTGCACGCCGTGCACCTCGGCGGCGGCGCCCTCACCCTCGCCCGCTACGTCGCCGCCACCCGGCCCCGCTCCACCCAGCAGGTCGTCGAACGGGACGCCCGGCTCGTCCAGTTCGTGCGCCGGGCCCTGCCCCTGGACCCGGGCGCCCGTATCCGGGTCCGCTCCACCGACGCCCGCGCCGGGCTCGCCAAGGTGCCCGACAACTGGGCCGGGATGGTCGTCACCGACGTGTTCGACGGCGCCCGCACCCCGGCCCACCTGACCTCCGCCGAGTTCCTCGACGAGGTACGGCGGGTCCTCGCGCCCGGCGGCATCCTCGCCGCCAACATCGCCGACGGGCCGCCGCTGGCGCACCTGCGCGGCCAGATCGCCACCGCCGCCGACCGGTTCGGGGAACTCGCCCTCGTCGCCGACCCGGCCGTGCTGCGCGGCAGACGGTTCGGCAACGCCGTCCTCGTCGCCTCCGACCGGCCGCTGCCCGTCGCCGAGCTGACCCGTCGCGCCGCCGGCGACCCCCATCCCGGCCGGGTCGAACGCGGCCGGGCGCTGGCCGACTTCACCGGAGGCGCCCGCCCCGTCACCGACGCCTCCGCCGTGGCGTCCCCGGCCCCGCCGCCGGGCACCTTCACCTGAACGGGGCGCCGCCGCACGGTCCGTAGCGTCCGCATGGTCCTTACCGTCCGCATGGTCCGGCCGTCCGCATGGTCAGGGTGGCTCAGTACGAGCCGATCTCCACCCGGGGCGGGCCGTCGTGCCAGGTGCAGAAGACCGACACCCGGTCCGTGTCCGAGGTGAACTCCACCCTGATCCACGACTCCGTCTTCCACACCTGCATCGACCAGCCCGGCCCCGGCGCCGCCGACACCAGGGACGCGGACTCCGTCCCCAGGTCGAAGACCGCCCGCCCGCCTGCGGTGTCGTACCCCTCGACGCGGCCCGGGGCACCGTCCGGCGGTCCGGGGTCGGCGGGGGCTTCGGGCGCCGGGGACCCGGCGGGCGCGGCCGGCGGAGGCTCGGGTTCCGGCGCCGCCGAGGAGCCGCCCGGGGAGGGCGACGGCGACGGCGAAGGGGACGGCGGGAGAGGGACCGGGGGCGAGGGCAGCGCCGTCGACGAGGTGGCGTCCCGCAGCCCCGCGCCCGTGTCGGCGGCCGTGATCGGCAGGGCCCGCGGCGGGTCGTAGACCGTGCCCGCCAGGACCGTGCGGACACCCCACCACGACAGCGTGACCGCCGCACCGGTGGCGAGCAGCCACGCCAGGACATGGACGAGACCTCTGCGCATCGCGGCCATCCTGCCCCATCCGTCACTCCCGTGTCGCCCCACGGAAGTTGTCCACAGGCCCCCACCGGCCGGGCCGCGTTGGCGTACGGTGCCGTCCATGGCACGTGTGCTCGTGGTCGAGGACGATCAGTTCGTACGCTCGGCGCTGATCCGGCACCTGTCCGACGCCTCGCACACCGTGCGCAGCGTCGGCACGGCACTGGAGGCGCTGCGCGAGGTCGCGCATCTCCGTTTCGACGTGGTCATCCTCGATCTGGGACTCCCCGATCTCGACGGCTCGGAGGCGCTGAAGATGCTCCGCGGCATCACCGACGTCCCCGTGATCGTCGCCACCGCCCGGGACGACGAGACGGAGATCGTCCGGCTGCTCAACGCGGGCGCGGACGACTACCTCACCAAGCCCTTCTCCGTCGAGCACCTGTCGGCCCGCATGGCCGCCGTGCTGCGCCGCGCCCGCACCGGCACCGCCCAGGCCGCGCCCTCCACGGTGCTGCGGGTCGGCGGGCTCACCGTCGACCCCCAGCGCCGCCAGGCCGAACTGGACGGCGCACGCCTCGACCTGACCCGCCGTGAGTTCGACCTCCTCGCCTTCCTCGCCGGGCGCCCCGGAGTCGTCGTCGCCCGCCGGGAGCTGCTCGCCGAGGTCTGGCAGCAGTCCTACGGGGACGACCAGACCATCGACGTCCACCTCTCCTGGCTCCGCCGCAAGCTGGGCGAGACCGCGGCCCGCCCCCGCTACCTGCACACCCTGCGCGGTGTCGGCGTCAAGCTGGAGCCGCCCGGGACGGAGCCCACGCCATGAGATGGGCCCTGGTCAAGGTCTCCCTGGCGGTCACCGCGATGGTCGTCGTCGCCTTCGCGGTCCCGCTCGGACTCGTCGTGCGCGAGATGGCCCGCGACCGCGCCTTCTCCAACGCCGAACGGGAGGCCGCCGCCGTCGCCCCCGCCCTCTCCATCACCACCGACCGCGACGAACTGGAACGGGTCGTCGCCTCGGCCGGCACCGGATCGGCGATGGCCGTCCACCTGCCCCCGTCCGTCGCCGACGGGGACGCGGCCGACATCGGCCCCCGCCGCGCCCGCGACCGGGACATCGACGCCGTACGGGAGATGGGACGCGCCTCCACCACCGAGGTCGAGGGCGGCTCCGCCCTGCTCCAGCCGGTCGCCCTCAGCTCCGGCGAGATCGCCGTCGTCGAGGTCTTCGTCCCCGAGGCCGCCGTCACCAACGGGGTCGGCACGGCCTGGGCGGTGCTCGCCGCCGTCGGCGCCGCGCTGATCGTCGGCTCGGTCGCCGTCGCCGACCGGCTCGGCGTGCGCATGGTGCGCCCCGCCCGCCGCCTCGTCGAGGGCGCCCGCGAGCTGGGAGAGGGCAAGCTCGGCGCCCGCGTGCCCGAGGAAGGACCGACCGAACTGCGCCTGGCGGCCGTCTCGTTCAACTCCATGGCCGACCAGGTCGTCCAACTCCTCGCCAACGAACGGGAGCTGGCGGCCGACCTCTCCCACCGGCTGCGCACCCCGCTGACCGTGCTCCGGCTCAACGCGGCCTCCCTGGGCGAGGGTCCGGCCGCCGAGCAGACCCGGGCCGCCGTCGCCCAGTTGGAGCGGGAGGTCGACACCATCATCCGTACCGCCCGGGACGCCAGACCGCGCACCGCCGCGGCCGGACCCGGCGCCGGCTGCGACGCCGCCGAGGTGGTCCGCGAGCGCATGGGCTTCTGGTCCGCCCTCGCCGAGGACGAGGGCCGCCGGTGGCGGGTGGCCGGTGCCGAGGCCCCGGTGCGCATCCCCGTGGCCCGCGCCGACCTGGCCGCCGCCCTCGACGCCCTCCTCGGCAACGTCTTCCGGCACACCGAGGAGGGCACCGCCTTCGCGCTCGACGTGCACAACGGCGACGACGCCGTGATCGTCCTCGTCTCCGACGCGGGCCCCGGCATACCCGACCCCGGGGCCGCCCTGGCGCGCGGCCGGGGCTCGGGCACCGACGGGTCGACCGGACTCGGCCTGGACATCGTGCGCCGGCTCGCCGAGTCCACCGGCGGCGACGTCCGGGTCGGCCGCTCCGTGCTCGGCGGCACCGAGATACGCCTGCGGCTCCAGCTCGACGGCCGGGCCGCCCCGGTGCGGCGCGGCCACCGGGGCGCGGTGCGCCGCGGGCGGTGGCTTCCCGCCGCCTTCTTTAACCGGCCCCGATCCCTTCCTTAAGGCCGCCCTAAGAGCACCGCCCGCCGCCCGGAACGGCCGATTCGAGCGGTCGGGCCTCGCTAGCGTGCTGCCCACCCCCCACCCCCGGCCCGCGCGCCGGGCCCGCCGGTCTCCTCCTCGCCCGCGCCCCCAGGCGGACGAAGGGGACGGCACCGGCGGGACCCGGCGCCGGGCCCCGGGGCACCCCACGGACAGTGAAGGCAGGCACCATGACCACACACCGGCGCAGGATCAGCGGGCGGAACAAGGCGATCGGCGCCGTCGTCGCCGCGGCGGTGGCGGGCGGCGGCGCGTTCCTGTTCACCAGCAGCGCCCAGGCCGCCCCGGTCGGCGCCGCCTACACCCGGACCAGCTCCTGGACGACCGGGTACAGCGCCCAGTACGTCGTCACCAACCCCACCGGGGAGCGCGGCGCCGACTGGACCCTGGAGTTCGACCTGCCCGCCGGCGCCACGCTCGGCTCCCTGTGGAACGGCGAGGCCGACGTCAGCGGGCGGCACGTCACCGTCACCCCGCCCGCCTGGGAGAAGGACGGCCTCGCCCCCGGCGGCTCCGTCACCGTCGGCTTCGTCGTCAACGGCACCGGCGACCCGGACGGCTGCCGCGTCGACGGCGCCGCCTGCACCGACGAGCCGGACGGCGCCCCCGAGCCCGAGGGCCGCCCCGGCGAGCCCCCGGCCCCCGCCGGCACGACCCCGGCCGAGCCCGCCCCGGCCGACCCGGCGCCCGCCCCCGAGAAGACGGACCCGGCCCCCGAGAAGGCGAACCCCGCCCCCGGCGCCGGCACCACCGCCGCCACCGGCGGCTTCGCCCCCTACGTCGACACCTCCCTCCAGCCCGCCTTCGACCTGCTCGGCCACGCCGAGGCCACCGGCGTCAAGGAGTACGTCCTCGCCTTCGTCACCGACGGCGGCGGCTGCACCCCCCGGTGGGGCGGCGTCACCGACCTCGGCGCCGACGCCGTGGCCGCCCAGATCGGCGCCCTGCGCGCCGAGGGAGGCGACGTCCGGGTCTCCTTCGGCGGCGCGACCGGCTCCGAACTGGCCACCACCTGCGGCTCGGCAGGCGACCTCGCCGCCGCCTACGAGAAGGTGGTGGAGACCTACGGGCTCACCAAGGTCGACTTCGACGTCGAGGGCGGCGCCCTGCCCGACAAGGCCGCCAACACCCGCCGCGCCCAGGCCATCGCCCGGCTCCAGGGCGACCACCCCGGCCTGGACGTCTCGTACACCCTGCCCGTCATGCCGGAGGGCCTCACCCAGGACGGCGTCGACCTCCTCGCCGACGCCCGGGAGAACGGCGTGCGGATCGACGCCGTCAACATCATGGCGATGGACTACGGCCCCGCCTACAGCGACGACATGGGCACCTACGCCGAACAGGCCGCCACCGCCACCCAGGCCCAGATCAAGAGCATCCTCGGGCTCGGCGAGGAGGAGGCGTGGCAGACGGTCGTCGTCACCCCGATGATCGGGGTCAACGACGTCGTCACCGAGATCTTCCGGGTCGACGACGCGGACCAGCTCGTCGCGTTCGCCCGCGACAAGGGCCTCGGCGGACTCTCCATGTGGTCCACCACCCGCGACAAGCAGTGCGCGGAGGGCGAGAAGCCGCAGGCGGACGCCACGTGCAGCTCGGTCCTCCAGGAGCCCGCCGCCTTCTCGAAGGCGTTCGCCGCCTTCCGGTGACCGGCCGGGGCCACCAGGCCCCGACCGCCCCGCACGGACGCGGGGCGCGGCACCCCCCGTGGTGTGCCGCGCCCCGCTTCCCGCTCCCCCCGGGGAGGGGTGTCTACTCGGCGGAGTCCACCGGCTCCACCGGCGGCAGCGTGCCCGTGCGGGCCGCCCGCCCGTACCAGAGGGCGCTCGCCTTCGGGGTGCGCTCCTGGGAGGCGTAGTCGACGTACACCGCGCCGAACCGCTTCTCGTAGCCGTAGGCCCACTCGAAGTTGTCCAGCAGGGACCACAGGTAGTAGCCGCGCACGTCCGCGCCGTCGGCGATGGCCCGGCGCACCGCCGCCAGGTGTCCGTGCAGGTAGGCGACGCGCTCCGGGTCCTGGACGGAGCCGTCCGGCTCGGGCTTGTCGTCGTAGGCGGCGCCGTTCTCGCTGACGTACAGCGGCAGTCCGGGCGCCTCCCGGGTGTACCGGGTGATCAGGTCGTACAGGCCGGTCGGGTCCACGCTCCAGCCCATCTCGGTGCGCTCGCCCGGCGGCTGGTGGAAGGCGACGTCGTCCGCGGCCGGCCACGGCGAGTGCGCGCTCGCCCCGTGCCCGTCGGCGCGCGGACCGGCCGCGTCCGGATCGGCCGCCGACACCACGGTCGGCGTGTAGTAGTTGAGGCAGAGCGCGTCCAGCGGCTGGTGGATCGCGTCCAGGTCGCCGTCCTGGACGAAGGACCAGTCGGTGACCCGCGCGGTGGCCTCCAGCAGGGTCGCCGGGTAGGCGCCCCGCAGGATCGGGCCGTGGAAGATGCCGCCCGACAGGTCGTCGATCTTCGTGGCCGCCGCCCGGTCCGCCGGGCTCTGCGTCAGCGGCCGGACGACGGAGGTGTTGAGGCTGAGCGCCACCGAGTTGCGGGACGGCATCACCGAACGCAGCGCCACCGAGCCCAGCCCGTGCGCCAGGTTGAGGTGGTGCGCCGCCCGCAGGGCCGCCGCCGGGTCGGTGCGGCCGGGGGCGTGCACCCCGGAGGCGTAGCCCAGGAAGGCGGCGCACCAGGGCTCGTTGAGGGTGATCCACTGCTCCACCCGGTCGCCGAGCGCCTCGCCGACGATCCCCGCGTACTCGGCGAAGCGGTAGGCGGTGTCCCGGGCCGGCCAGCCGCCCGCGTCCTCCAGCTCCTGCGGCAGGTCCCAGTGGTAGAGGGTGACCGCCGGTTTGATCCCGGCGGCCAGCAGCTCGTCGACCAGCCGGCGGTAGAAGTCCAGGCCGCGCTGGACGGCGGGGCCCCGGCCGGTCGGCTGCACCCGGGGCCAGGAGATGGAGAAGCGGTAGGCGCCCAGGCCCAGTTCCGCCATCAGCGCCACGTCATCGCGGTAGCGGTGGTAGTGGTCGACAGCGATGTCGCCGGTGTCGCCGCCGGCCGTCTTCCCCGGCGTATGGCTGAAGGTGTCCCAGATCGACGGGGTGCGGCCGTCCTCCCGGACCGCGCCCTCGATCTGGTACGCCGAGGTGGCGGCGCCCCACAGGAAGGAGGCGGGGAAGGTCACCGGGGTCACCGGCGTTGCGGACTCAGGCATGGAAGCGCTCCCATAGTGGGTCGGGAAAGACCGACACGTAGTAAGGACGAAGGAAACGGGGGCGGGGCGGCCAGGGCCCGGCCCCCGGTACGAGGGGCGGCCGGGCGTCAGCCCTTCACGGCGCCCTGCATGATGCCCCCCACGATCTGCTTGCCGAAGACCGCGAAGACCAGCAGCAGCGGCAGCGTGCCGAGCAGCGCGCCCGCCATGATCAGGGCCTGGTCGGGGGTGTAGCCGCGGCCGAGGCCGGCCAGCGCGACCTGCACGGTCGGGCTGCCGTTCTGGGTCAGCACCAGGAACGGCCACAGGAAGTCGTTCCACGTCTGCACGAACATCAGCATGCCCAGCACGGCCATCGCGGGCCGCGCCACCGGGAACACCACGTGCCACACCACGCGCCAACTGCTCGCGCCGTCCACGCGGGCGGCCTCGATGATCTCGTCCGGCAGCGCCTGGAGCAGGTACTGCCGCATGAAGAACACCCCGAAGGCGTTGACCAGCGACGGCAGGATCACCGCCTGGAGCTGGTCGGACCAGTCGAGCTTGGCCACCATCATGTACAGCGGGATGATGCTGAGCTGCGGCGGCACCGTCATGGTGCCGATCACGATCAGCAGCAGGGCGTTGCGGCCCTTGAACCGCAGCTTGGCGAAGGCGAAGCCGGCGATCGTGGACAGGAAGACGATGGTGAGCGCCGACGTCCCCGCCACCAGGGTGGTGTTGAGGAACGCCTCGCCCAGATTGGCGTCCACCCAGGCGATCTGGAGCTTGTCGAAGAGGTTGGCGCCGAACCAGAACGGCGGCGGCGTCTGCGCCAGGCGCTGGTTGTCGCGCGAGGCGGCGATCGCCGTCCACACCAGCGGGAACAGCGAGACGACGGTGAACAGGACGAGGATGCCGTAGGCGAGGGGCCCGGCGTGCATCTGCCCGCCGGCCCGGCCGGCCTTGGCCCGGCGGGCCCGCCGGGGCGGGGTGGGCACCGGGTCGGCCGGGGGTTTCGTCAGGGTCGAGGTCACGGCCGGTTCTCCTTAACTACTGGCCCGCAGCCGGCGCGAGATCAGCGAGTTGACGAGTCCGATCACGATGAGGATCAGGAACATCGTCCACGCGATCGCCGAGGCGCGGCCCAGGTGCTGGTTGATCCAGCCCTGCTCGTACAGGTACAGCCCGAGGGTCTGGAACTGGTGCTGGGAGCCGCCGGAGGCACCCTTGTTGGCGTCGAACAGCAGCGGCTCGCCGAAGACCTGGGAGGCGCCGATCGTCGACACGACCACCGTGAACAGGATCGTCGGACGCAGCGACGGCAGCGTGACGTGCACGAACTGCCGCCAGCGGCTGGCGCCGTCCAGTGCCGCCGACTCGTACAGGTCCTGCGGGATCGCCTGCATCGCGGCCAGGTAGATCAGCGCGTTGTAGCCGGTCCAGCGCCAGATGATGATCGAGGAGACGGCGAACTGGGAGGCCCAGTGCTCGTTCTGCCAGTCGACGTTGTCGATGCCGACCAGGTTCAGCACCCAGTTGATCATCCCGTAGTCGCGGCCGAAGAGGAGCACGAAGACGAGGGAGGCGGCGGCGATGGAGGTCGCGTACGGCGCCAGCATGGCCACGCGGTAGAAGGTGGAGCCGCGCAGCTTGTAGTTGAGGATGTGCGCGATGCCCATCGCCATCAGCAACTGCGGCACCGTCGAGATGATGCCGATGGTCAGCGTGTTGCGGGCGGCGTTCCAGAAGAACTCGTCGTCGAAGATCCGCGTGTAGTTGCGCAGCCCGACCCAGGTCATGTCGGTCGGCGCGGTCAGCTCCACCGTGTGCAGCGAGGCCCAGCCGGTGTAGATCAGCGGGAACAGGCCGAAGGCGAGGAAGAGCAGGAAGAACGGCGAGATGAAGGCGTACGGGCTCCAGCGCATGTCGCGCTGCCAGCGCCGGGAGAGCCGGGCCCGTTTGCGCTCCGCCTCCGCCGCGTCCCCGGCCGGCGGGCGGCCCGGGGCCGCGCCCCCCTTCGCGGGGGGCGCGGCGGTGTCGTGCCGGGAGGTCATTCCGGTCACTTCTCCAGGTTGTTGTCGATGGTCTTCACGGCCGTCTCCCAGGCGTCCTTGGCCGACTTGCCCTGGGTGACGAGGATGACGCCGTTGTCCGTCAGACCCTGCTGCATGATCTGGTCCTTCGGGCCGATGACCTGCGTCGGGATGGACGAGGCGGCCTTGGCGAAGATCTCGCCGATCGGCGCGTCACCGGTCATCTCGTTCTTCGCGCCCGTCACCTGCGACATGCCGTACGCACCGGGCGCGCTCGGGAAGCTGCCCTGCACGGCGAAGAGCTTGGCCTGCTGCTCCGGCGCGGTCAGCCAGGCCACCAGCGCCTCGGCCTCCTTCACGTGCTTGCCGCTCTTGGGCACGCCGAGGAAGGTGCCGCCCCAGTTGCCCGCCTTGGGCGGCGCGGCCACGTCCCACTTGCCGGCCGCGTCGGGCTGGGACTTGCTCTTGAGGTAGCCGAGCATCCACGGCGGACAGGCCACGGTGGCGAACTTGTTGTTGGAGATGGTCTGGTCCCAGGCCGGCTGGAACTGGGTCTGCGACTGGACCAGGCCCTCCTTGGCGGCCTTCGCGGTCAGGTCGAAGGCGGCCTTGACGGCGGGGTTGTCCTTGTAGACGACCTTGCCGGAGGTGTCGTAGAAGCGCTGCTCCTCCGAGCTGAGGATGGCGTTGAGCAGCCCGCCGGGGGAGTCCATGAAGGAGGTCTCCTTGCCGGCGCCCTTCTTGTACTTCTCGCCGGCCTCGACGAGCTTGCCCCAGTCGCCTGCCCAGAGCTTGCCGACCTCCTCGCGGTCGGTGGGCAGACCGGCCTTCTCGAAGAGGTCCTTGCGGTAGCAGACGGCCATCGGGCCGATGTCGGTGCCGAGTCCTATGGTGGCGCCGTCCTTGGTGGTGGCCTGCTGCCACTTCCAGTCCAGCCAGGCGTCCGGCTTCACGCCCTCGGCCTTGGACATGTCCGTGAACTTGGCCGCCTGGGTCTCGACCACCTCGGCGATGTTGCCGACCTCGATGGCCTGGATGTCGAGCAGGCCGCTGTTGGTGGTGAGGTGGTTGACGAGAGCGGGGTAGTAGTTCTCGTTCCGCTCGATGACGTTCTCTTCGATCTTGATGTCGGGGTGGAGCTTCTCGTACTCGGTGTAGAGTCCGGCCTCCTTGAAGCCCATGGCGCCGAAGAGACCGAGGGAGATCTTCGTCTTGCCGCTGCTGTCGCCGCCCGACTTGCCGGAGTCGTCGCCGTCGTCGGCACAACCGGCCAGCAGCCCTGCGCCCAGCGACACGACGGCCGCGAGGACCATCGCCTTGCGGGCGGTTCGGGTACGTGCTGCTCGCATTACGTCCTCCTGTTGCCCTGACGTGCCGACCCCCCGGCCAACTGCTGTGCTGGGCCCGATAGTTCATGTTCGTTCATCGCTGCGGCTCGGGCGGGGAACGTGCGGGATGTGTATGTGCCAGGTACTGTGGGAGCGCTCCCACAAGTGATGTGTTGAAGAGTCGTCGGTCCGGGCGGGGGTGTCAAGGGAGCGGACGCGACGAAATGCCTTCAGTTATCGGCCTGTTAACTGGACGCGTGGGCCGTCCGCCCGGCGCTCCGATGGCACCGCGCGACGGTCCGGGGGCGGTCATTACAGCGGACCGGCCTGTTAAATTCCAGGCCAGCCGCAGAGTGCGGGGCATCGACGGGAAGGCAGAGCCGATGGCAAGCCACGGAGCGCGGGGGCGGAGCGGTGGCCGGCCCACCCTCGAAGAGGTGGCGGCACGGGCGGGCGTCGGCCGCGGCACCGTCTCGCGGGTGATCAACGGCTCGCCCCGGGTGAGCGACGCGACCCGGGCCGCTGTCGAGGCCGCGGTGGCGGAACTCGGCTACGTCCCGAACACCGCCGCCCGCGCCCTCGCCGCCAACCGCACCGACGCCATCGCCCTGGTGGTGCCGGAACCGGAGACCCGGTTCTTCGCCGAGCCGTACTTCTCGGACATGCTCAAGGGCGTCGGGGCGGAGCTGTCCGAGACGGAGATGCAGCTCCTGCTGATCTTCGCGGGCAGCGACCGCAGGCGGCAGCGGCTCGCCCAGTACCTCGCGGCGCACCGGGTGGACGGTGTGCTGCTGGTCTCGGTCCACGCCGACGACCCGCTCCCCGACCTGCTGGCCCAACTGGAGATCCCGGCGGTGATCAGCGGCCCGCGCTCGGCGGGGGAGACCCTCGCCTCGGTCGACTCGGACAACTACGGCGGGGCCCGCTCGGCCGTCGAGCACCTGCTCGCGCGCGGGCGCGGGCGCATCGCGCACATCACCGGACGGCTCGACGTGTACGGCGCCCAGCGGCGCGTCGACGGCTACCGGGACGCCCTGCGCGACGCGGGGCACGACGCGGACGAGCTGCTGATCGAGTCGGGCGACTTCACCGAGGAGGGGGGCCGCCGGGCCATGGCGGAGCTGCTGCGGCGCAGGCCGGAGCTGGACGCGGTCTTCGCCGGCTCGGACGTGACGGCGGCCGGTGCCCGCCAGGCGCTGCGCGAGGCGGGGCGGCGCATCCCGGAGGACGTGGCGCTGGTGGGGTACGACGACTCGGCGATCGCCCGCCACCTGGACCCGCCGCTGACCAGCGTCCGCCAGCCGATCGAGGAGATGGGCCGCGCCATGATCGACCTGCTGCTCGCGGAGATCGCGGACCGCCGTCCGGCGGCCTCGCGGGGGCTGGAGCGGCAGCATGTGGTGCTCGCCACGGAGCTGGTGGAGCGCAGCTCCTCCTGAGGGGGCCGCGGGGGGCGTGTCAGGGGGCTCGCGGGAACGCGATCGGCCGGTGGCCTCCTCGCGGAGGTCACCGGCCGATGACACAGGGTGAGTGACGGGACTTGAACCCGCGGCATCCTGGACCACAACCAGGTGCTCTACCAGCTGAGCTACACCCACCATGGCCGGTCGTCAGAATCCGTGGTGGATTTCCCCGACCGGCTGAGAAAAGTGTACAGGGTCCTCAGGGGTGCTCGCGCCCACCTTTCGCCGCGCCCGCCGGGGGCGCGGCGCCGGCCTGTCCCGCGCCCACGACGTGCTTCGCGGCGATCGCCTTGGCGGTCTCGGAGTCGGGGCCGGGCTGCGGCACGAAGACGGCCTCGCGGTAGTAGCGCAGCTCGGCGATGGACTCGCGGATGTCGGCGAGGGCGCGGTGGTTGCCGTTCTTCTCGGGGCTGTTGAAGTAGGCCCGCGGGTACCAGCGGCGGGCCAGCTCCTTGACCGAGGAGACGTCGACGATTCGGTAGTGGAGGTACCCCTCCAGGGCCGGCATGTCCCGCAGCAGGAAGCCGCGGTCGGTGCCGACGGAGTTGCCGCACAGCGGGGCCTTGCCGGGCTCCTTGACGTGCTCCCTCACGTACGCCAGCACCTGTGCCTCGGCGTCCGCGAGGGTCGTGCCGCCGGCCAGCTCGGCCAGCAGCCCGGAGGCGGTGTGCATCTCGCGCACCACGTCCGGCATCGTCTCCAGGGCCCGGTCCGGCGGCCGGACGACGATGTCGACACCCTCCCCGAGGACGTTCAGTTCGGAGTCGGTGACGAGGGCGGCCACCTCGATGAGCGCGTCGTCGGACAGCGAGAGGCCGGTCATCTCGCAGTCGATCCACACCATGCGATCGTTCATGCGAACACCCTACGGCGCCGGTGCGGGGGTTGGACCGGGGCCGTACGCGGCCCGCCCGCGCGGCACCGGTCGGCGGGGCCCGGCGGCCCGGCGGCGCGAGTCGTCGTACGGGCGGACGGTGGGGGTGTGCCCCGGCCCGGGAGGCGGGGGAGCGCCGGGAGGGCGCGGGGAGGGCGCGGGGAGGGCGGGGAGGCTGCCCCAGACGGGCGGGCGGCGGGGCGGCGTGCCCGGCCCGCGAGGGGGCTGGGCACGACGAGGGCCCCGCCCGGGAGGACCGGCGGGGGAGTGGCCCCCGCCGGTCCTCCCGCAGGCGAGGGGCGGGGGGAGCGCCGGACGGGCCCTCGCCCGTCCGGCGCCCCCGGGGTCAGGGCAGGCCGCGCTGGCCCGGCAGGCCGGCCACCGGTACCGGGACGGCGGTGCGCCGCGTCTGGTACGGCACCGTGCCCTCGGAGGCGAGGGCCGACGGCGGCAGGCCGTCGTGCGGGCCGGCGCCGCGGGAGATCCCCACGGCGGTCTCCGGGTCCACCGGCCGTTCGGCCTGCGGACGCCGGGCCCGGTAGGCCGCCCGGTAGGCGGCCGGGGACGAGCCGAGCTGGCGGCGGAAGTGGCCGCGCAGCGCCACCGGCGAGCGGAAGCCGCAGCGGCCCGCGACCTCGTCCACCGAGTAGTCGGACGTCTCCAGCAGGCGCTGCGCCTGGAGCACCCGCTGGGTGATCAGCCACTGGAGCGGCGCGCTGCCGGTGAGCGAGCGGAAGCGCCGGTCGAAGGTGCGCCGGCTCATGTAGGCGCGGGCCGCCAGCGTCTCCACGTCGAACTGCTCGTGGAGGTGCTCCAGCGCCCAGGCGACGACCTCGGCGAGCGGGTCGGCGCCGATCTCCTCGGGTAAAGACCGGTCGAGGTAGCGCTCCTGGCCGCCGCTGCGGCGCGGGGGCACGACCAGTCGGCGGGCCAGCGCGCCGGCCGCCTCGTTGCCGTGGTCCGTGCGCACGATGTGCAGGCACAGGTCGATCCCGGCGGCCGTCCCCGCGGACGTCAGGACGTCCCCGTCGTCCACGAACAGTTCGCGCGGATCGACGTGCACCGACGGATAGCGCTTGGCCAGCGTCGGCGCGTACATCCAGTGCGTGGTGGCCGGGCGGCCGTCCAGCAGGCCCGCCGCCGCCAGCACGAAGGCGCCGGTGCACAGTCCGACGATGCGCGCGCCCTCCTCGTGCGCCCGGCGCAGCGCGTCGAGCGCGTCGTCGGGTGGCGGCGAGGTGATCGACCGCCAGGCGGGCACCACCACCGTGCCGGCCCGTGCGATCGCCTCCAGCCCCTGCGGCGCGGTGAGTTCCAGGCCCCCTGTGGTCCGCAGCGGGCCGTCCTCGCCGGCGCACACCAGCAGGCGGTAGCGCGGCACGCCGGCGTCCTGACGGTCTATGCCGAACACCGACAGCGGTATGGAACTCTCGAAGATGGGTCCGCCGCTGAACAGCAGTACCGCGACGATCTCCTTGCGGCGTCGCCCGGAGAGCTTCCGGGTCGCGGTTTCCGGCGCGGCAGCGGAGTCGTGGCTCATGCTGCTAAGCCCCCCTCGGTGGTCGCGGTGCCCTGATCCCTTCGGGTCTGTCGCTCCAACACGTTTCCCCTCGGTCCTGCACGAGTCCCCCGCCGTAGACAGTCAAGATCGAATCTACTGCGTCCCGTCGCGCCGAAGTGGCCGGTTCGGCACGGGGGACATTGTCGACATGGCAACTTGGCGTGAAGCAGTCGATCACGAAGCGTCGCACTCCCGGGCGCCACAGGGAAGTGCGCCTCGTCGCAGTGGCCAATCCCCATAGGGTGCGTGGGGCCCCCGAGACCCTTTCCGTGCAGGTGGAACGGGGGTTGAGGGGTGGTCAGGACGGGGGGTGAGGCTACGTCAGAAGTTGGCTGAAAAGATACGGGCGCGTGCGCGGAAACCGGTCAAGCGACCGGTGTGCTCTCCCCGGCGTGTCGTACGCCCCCGCGCGCCCCCGGCACGGACCCCGCCCGTCCTCCGTTCCGGGCGCCGTCCCGGGTGTCGTCCGGCCCGCCCTCCCGGCCCGCCGGCCGGGCCGCGTGCCGCTCGGCGCGGCGCAGCAGGAGCCGGCAGGCGCCGGTCATGGCGGCGAGGCCCAGGGCGGTGCCGGTGGCGCCCGCGAGGGAGGTGCCGCACCAGAGCAGGGCGACGGGGGCCAGGACGCCGCAGAACGCCGCCCAGCGCGGCGGCCCGGTGCCGGCGCCCGGGGGCGGCGGCACCGGCTCGGGGCCCCGGGGCGGGGGCGCGGCGGGCGGAGGCGATCCGGACATGGCGGCTCCCTGGGGTGTGGCTCACGGGGGTCAACGCGGGCCCGTGCCCTCGGTCACGTCCGCCCCCGCCCCGGCCGCCTCCGCCCGCGCCCTCGGCCGCCACCGGGTGGCGCCGGGTGGCGCCGGAGGGCGTGCGGTGAGCCGGGGGGCGCGCGGTGGGCCGGAGGGCGCGCGGGCTTCCGTACACCGCCCGGCGCGCTTCCGGGACGCGGGGACCATTGCGTTACGGGCGCACCCTCGTGCATGCTCCGGGGAACCCGCGACGGACGCCGGGCGGGATCTGGCGAAGGACTGGCGAAGGAGGAGTGCCGCCGTACCCTTGGGGGTATGGGCTTGGGAAGACGATTCCCGGACACAGCTTCGCCGCACACCGTGGTCCCACCCATAAAGGACAAAAACGCCGAGACAGTCATGGCCGGTCACGAATTCTTCGAACCCGCGGACCGTAAGCGGCCCGTCGCCGAACCGACGGCGGCCGAGCCCCTGGCGGCCGAAGATCCACGCCAGTTGTGCGACCCAGCCTTCAAGCACGGCGTCGTCGTCGGCTTCGACGGCTCCACCTCCAGCGAGCGCGCGCTGGCCTATGCCATCGGCATGGCCCGCCGGCTGGGGGCCGGACTGGTCATCGTGCATGTCGCCAACCGCCTGCCCACCACGGTGTGGGCGGGGTGCGAGCCCCCCGTCTTCGTCGACGTCCCCGACCACCGCACCGAGGTGCTCGGGCTGGAGCTGGCCTGCGCGGACCATCTCTCCGAGGTGCCCTGGATCCTGGTCGAGCGCGGCGGCGACATCTGCCACGAACTGGAGGAGGTCGGCCGCGAGTACGAGGCGGACGCGATCGTCGTCGGTTCCAGCCACGGCGTCGTGGGCCGCCTCTTCGGCTCCGTCGCCGGGCGCCTGGCCAAGCGCGCCCGGCGCCCCGTGGTGGTCATCCCGTAGCACCGGCGGGCACGGGCGGGCGTCCGTACGGCGTCCGTACGGCGTCCGTACGGACCCCGGCGGCCCCGGAGTTACTCGACCGTCACCGACTTGGCGAGGTTGCGGGGCTTGTCGATGTCCCGGCCGAGCGCCAGCGCCGTGTGGTAGGCGAGGAGTTGCAGCGGGATGCCGAGCAGGATCGGGTCCAGCTCGTCCTCGTTCTTCGGGACCACGATGGTGTGGTCCGCCTTCTCCTGCTCCCGGTGCGCCACGGCGAGGATCGGGCCGCTGCGGGCCTTGATCTCCTCCATCGCCGCCCGGTTCTTCTCCAGCAGGTCGTCGTCGGGCACGATCGCCACCGTGGGCAGCGCCGGTTCGATCAGGGCGAGCGGGCCGTGCTTCAGCTCGGAGGCCGGGTATGCCTCGGCGTGGATGTAGGAGACCTCCTTGAGCTTCAGGGACGCCTCGCGGGCCACCGGGTACCCCCGGACGCGGCCGATGAAGAGCATCGAGCGGGCCTCGGCGCAGCGCGCGGCCAGCTTCTCGATCTCGTCCTCGCGCGCCAGGATCTCGGAGATCTGCTCCGGCAGCCGGCGCAGCCCCTCGATGATCCGGCGCCCGTCGCGCACCGACAGGTCGCGGGTGCGGCCCAGGTGCAGGGCGAGCAGCGCGAAGGCGACGGTGGTGTTGGTGAAGCACTTGGTGGAGACGACGCACACCTCGGGGCCGGCGTGCACGTACATGCCGCCGTCGGCCTCCCGGGCGATGGCCGAGCCGACCACGTTGACGATGCCGAGCACCCGGGCGCCCTTGCGCTTCAGCTCCTGCACCGCGGCGAGCACGTCGTAGGTCTCCCCGGACTGGGAGACGGCGACGTACAGCGTGTCGGGGTCGACCACCGGGTTGCGGTAGCGGAACTCCGAGGCGGGCTCGGCGTCCGCGGGGATGCGGGCCAGCTCCTCGATCATCTGGGCGCCGATCATCCCGGCGTGGTACGAGGTGCCGCAGCCGAGGATCTTCACCCGGCGCACCGCGCGCGCCTCCCGGGCGCCCAGGTTGAGGCCGCCGAGGTGCACGGTGGAGAAGCGGTCGTCGATCCGGCCGCGCAGCACCCGGTCCACGGCCTCCGCCTGCTCGTGGATCTCCTTGTGCATGTAGGTGTCGTGGCCGCCCATGTCGTACGAGGCCGCCTCCCACTCCACGGTGGTCGGCTCGGCGGTCGTACGGGTGCCCTCGGTGGTGTACGTACGGAAGTCGTCGGCCTTGAGGGTGGCCATCTCGCCGTCGCCGAGGGTGACTATCTGCCGGGTGTGGGTGACCAGCGCGGCGATGTCCGAGGCGACGAACATCTCCTTCTCGCCGATGCCGAGGACGACCGGCGAGCCGTTGCGGGCGACGACGATGCGCTCGGGGAAGTCGGCGTGCATGACGGCGATGCCGTAGGTGCCCTCGATGAGCCGGAGCGTGTCGCGGACCTTGTCCTCCAGCCGCGTCGCCTCGGAGCGCGCGATGAGGTGGACGAGGACCTCGGTGTCGGTCTCGGAGAGGAACTCGACGCCGTCCGCCTCCAGCTTGCGGCGCAGGTCGGCGGCGTTGTCGATGATGCCGTTGTGGACGACGGCGACCTTCTCGTCGGCCGACAGGTGCGGGTGGGCGTTGACGTCGGAGGGGGCGCCGTGGGTGGCCCAGCGGGTGTGGGCGATGCCGGTGGTGCCCTTGAAACGGGCGGGGACCTTGGCCTCCAGGTCCCGGACCCGGCCCTTGGCCTTGACCGTCTTCAGCCCCGCCGTCTTCGGCGAGGTGACGACGATGCCCGCCGAGTCGTAGCCGCGGTACTCCAGCCGCTGCAGGCCCTCCAGCAGCAGCGGGGCCACGTCACGCTTGCCGATGTATCCGACGATTCCACACATGTACCGGTTCTTCCTCAGCCGTAGACGATGCGGCGCAACTGGCGGAGCGTCAGCTCCGGTGGTGCCACCGCGCGGTACTTCAGATCCGCCGCGATCCGCTCGAAGATCGTCGCGTTCACCAGGCCCTGGGCCTGGAGTTCGCGGTGGCGGCGACGGACGTACTCCTCGGTCGTCTCGTCGAAGTAGGCGAGCACGTCCTGGACCACGCGCAGCGCCTCGCCCCGGCTCAGGGGGGTGGACCGCGTCAGATGGTCAACGAGTTCGTCGTGCACCCGGTAGATCCTGAAGGTAAGGAGGGGGGCTTCGCAAGAAACCTGCCCGATATCGGGCAGGAACATAGTCAAGACTCCGCCCAATGCCACGTGACCGCGCTCACATGCGCCGCAGGACCGCCTGCTTGGCCTGGGTGAACTCCTCGTCGGTCAGCACCCCCGAGCGGTGCAGCTCGCCCAGTTCCCGCAGCCGCCGCAGCAGCGCGTCGTGGTCGTCCCCGGAGCCCGACGCGGAGCCCGGCCCCGACCCGGCCCCGGAGTCCGGCGCCCCGGTGCCGGACGCGGTGCCCGGACCGCCCCCGGCGCCCGGACCGGACCCGGTGCCGGCGGACGGTGCCGGCGGCTTCGCCGTCGTGATCCCCCGCGGCCGGGACTCCCCGGCGGGCGCCGCCGACGGGTGCGGCAGCCGGGCCTGCACCGCCGCGGCCACCAGCACCATCAGCGGGTCCTTCCTGAACCCCCACAGCTCCACCGCGTTGGGGTCGTACTTCGGCGGCATCCTGCTCGGCGCGGCCCGTACGGCGAAACGCAGGTAGCCGTTCTCCAGCCCCGCCGTCGGCTGCCACTCCACGCCGACGATGTCCTCCAGGGGCAGGGTGCGCGGCCCGGTGGCCGACTTGGCGCTCTCCGCCTGCCACCGCCACTCCAGCCGCACCCGCTCCCCGTCGAAACTGGCCGTGCCGTCCCCGGCCGACACCGACAGCGGCACCGCCGGGCCCGCCAGCAGGAAGGTGTCCACCGGCCCGGACGGCACCTCCTCCAGCAGCAGCGCGTTGCGCACCTCCGCCACGACGTACTCGGCGACGCCGTACCGGTCGGAGTCCACCGTGAGCTGGTACGGGTCGTGCGGCTCGGCCAGCCGGCCGCCCGCCGCGTGCAGCAGCGGGTCCGCGCCGTCGCGCAGCCGCAGCCGCAACCGCCCCGAACGCCTGCCCTGTTCGAACGAGATGCCCGCCAACGCCCGCAGCGGGACCAGCACTTCACCCAGCTCCCGGCGGAGCAGCCCGACGGACTTGTCCCGTCCGGGCGTCAGCCGCAGGGCGTCGCCGTCGAAGACCCAGGTGCCGTCGCGCTGGATGATTTCCGTCATGCGGGCATTGTTTCACCGCCGCCGGGGGAGGGAGCGGGTGCGCGAACCCGCCCTCCCCGCAACCCCGTTGAAGGGCGACGGCCGCGCGTTCGTCCACCCGTGAAGGGAGCGCACGTGACACGGCACCACCGGCCCACAACGACCTCCCGCGTGACCCGCCTGCTCGGTTCCCTGCTGCTCGTGGCGACGGCCGGCGCCGTCACCACCGGCGCCGCACCGGGCCCCGCCCCGGCCACCGTCCCGCTGGACCGGGTGATCCCCGCCCCCGCCTCGGTCCGGCCGGGCGGGGACCCGTACCGCATCACCTCCGGCACCCGCGTCCACGTCGACGACGCGCCCGGGGTCCGCCCCGTCGGCGACTACCTCGCCGCCGTGCTGCGCCCCGCCACCGGCTACCGGCTCCTCGTCACCTCCGGCGGCTCCCGGGGCTCCGGGGACGCCCGGGAGGACGGCGGCATCCGGCTCCGCCTCGCCCCGGGCCCGTACGGGGAGGAGGGGTACAGGCTGCACAGCGCCCGCGACGGCGTCACCCTCACCGCCGCGCACCCGGCCGGCCTCTTCCACGGCGTCCAGACCCTGCGCCAACTGCTCCCGCCCGCCGTGGAGAAGGGCACCCGGCAGCCCGGCCCCTGGGTGGTGGCGGGCGGCACCATCGAGGACACCCCGCGCTACGGCTGGCGCGGCGCCATGCTCGACGTCTCCCGGCACTTCTTCACCGTCGACGAGGTCAAGCGCCACATCGACCGGCTCGCCCTCTACAAGTTCAACCGGCTGCACCTGCACCTCAGCGACGACCAGGGCTGGCGCATCGCCGTCGACTCCTGGCCCCGGCTCACCGCCCACGGCGGCTCCACCGAGGTCGGCGGCGGCCCCGGCGGCCACTACACCAAGGCGCAGTACCGCGAGATCGTGCGCTACGCGGCCTCGCGCCACCTGGAGGTGGTCCCCGAGATCGACATGCCCGGCCACACCAACGCGGCCCTCTCCTCCTACGCCGAGCTGAACTGCGACGGCCAGGCGCCCCCGCTCTACACCGGCACCGAGGTCGGCTTCAGTTCCCTGTGCGTGGGCAAGGAGATCACCTACGACTTCGTCGACGACGTGGTGCGCGAACTGGCCGCGCTCACCCCCGGCCCCTACCTCCACATCGGCGGCGACGAGGCGCACTCCACCAGCCACGGGGAGTACGTCCGCTTCATGGAGCGCGTGCAGCCCGTCGTCGCGGCGTACGGCAAGACGGTCGTCGGCTGGCACCAGCTCACCGGCGCCGAACCGGCCGAGGGGGCGCTCGCCCAGTACTGGGGTCTGGACGGCACCCCGGCCGCGGAGAAGGCCCGCGTCGCCGAGGCCGCGCGCAACGGCACCGGGCTGATCCTCTCCCCGGCCGACCGGGTCTACCTGGACATGAAGTACACCGCCGACACCCCGCTCGGCCTCGCCTGGGCCGGATACGTGGAGGTGCGGCGCTCCTACGACTGGGACCCGGGCGCCTACCTGCCGGGCGTCCCGGCGTCGGCCGTCCGGGGCGTGGAGGCGCCGCTGTGGACGGAGACCCTGGACAGCTCCGAGGAACTGGAGTTCATGAGCTTCCCCCGGCTGCCCGGCGTCGCCGAGCTGGGCTGGTCGCCCGCGGCCACGCACGACTGGGAGGACTACCGGCTGCGGCTCGCGGCCCAGGCGCCGAGGTGGGAGGCGCTGGGCATCGCCTACCACCGCTCGCCGCAGGTGCCCTGGCCGGACCGGGGCTGACGCGCTGACGGGCACCCCGGAGGACCGTCTCCGGGGTGCCCGCCGGTCTGGGGCCGCCCCGCGCCCGAGGGCGCCGGGGCGGGGCCGGGCTCGGAAGGGCCTCGGGGGCCCGCCCGGCCTAGGCGAACACCGCCTCCTCGAACCGCTCCCGGGTGCACAGGCGCGGCGGCGCCCCCTCTCCCGCCCTCCCGCTCGCGGGCACGAAGCCGAGGGCGGCGTGGAGCGCGGGCCCGGCGGGGTCGCCGGGGCGGGGCGCGGCGACGATCCGGCGTACCGCCGGGTCCGCGAAGAGGTGGGCCAGGGTGGCGGTGAGGGCGGCGCCGGCGAAACCGCGCCCGGCCGGCGCGTCCGGCGCGAGGGTGAAGCGCAGGCCGAGGTCGCCCGGCTCGGCCGGGTGCCCGCCGGGCGCCTCGCGGTGGGCGGTGACACTGGTCTCCACCAGGAAGGCGGGGACCCCGTCGTGCAGGCCGAGGAAGGCCGCGCGGTGCGGGTCGGCCGCGGTCCGCATGCAGGCCCGCTCCACGTCCACCAGCCGCAGGGCGCGTTCCGGGCCGGTGGCCCGGGGGTGGGTGAGCCAGCCGTGCACCAGTTCGGCGTCGGTCAGGGGGTCGAGGGGTCGGAGGGTGAGGGCTCCGATGCCCGCGGTCATGGTCCTCATCGGCTGAACTCCCGGAAGCTCGACTAAGGCAAGCCTAACCTAAGTCGGCCCGAGGTGCACTCCGGGTCACCGGCCCACCGGATCACCACCGCCCCGCCGGGGCACCAGGGCCCGCCCGGGTCCTCCGGGCCTTAGCCCGTCAGCCCCAACTCCCGGGCGATCAGCATCCGCTGGACCTCGCTGGTGCCCTCGCCGATCTCCAGGATCTTCGAGTCCCGCCACATCCGGGCCACCGGGTACTCGTTCATGAAGCCGTAGCCGCCGTGGACCTGGGTGGCGTCCCGGGCGTTGTCCACCGCCACCGTGGACGAGTACAGCTTGGCGAGGGCCGCCTCCTTCTTGAACGGTTCGCCCGCCACCAGCCGCGAGGCCGCGTCACGCCAGGCCAGTCGCGCCGTGTGGGCCTTCATCTCCATGTCGGCGATCTTGAACTGGATCGCCTGGTTGGCGCCGATCGGCCGGCCGAAGGCGTGCCGCTCCCTGGCGTACTTCACCGACTCGTCCACGCAGCCCTGCGCCAGACCGGTGCCGAGCGCCGCGATGGCGATCCGGCCCTCGTCCAGGATGCGCAGGAACTGGGCGTAGCCGCGGCCCTCCTCGCCCAGCAGGTTGGCGGCCGGGACCCGCACGTCGGAGAAGGACAGCTCACGGGTGTCCGAGGCGTTCCAGCCGACCTTGGAGTACGGGGCGGCCACCGTGAAGCCGGGCGTCCCCGACGGGACGATGATCGCCGAGATCAGCGGGCGGCCGTCGGGCTTGCGGCCGGTGACCGCGGTGACCGTGACCAGGCCGGTGATGTCGGTACCGGAGTTGGTGATGAAGCACTTGGTGCCGTTGATCACCCACTCGCCGGTCGACTCGTCCAGCCTGGCCGTGGTCCGGGTCGCGCCCGCGTCCGAGCCGCCGTCCGGCTCGGTCAGCCCGAAGGCGCCCAGGATCTCGCCGGAGCAGAGCCGCGGCAGCCAGGTCCGCTTCTGCTCCTCGGTGCCGAAGAGGTGGACCGGCATCGCGCCGAGCGAGACACCGGCCTCCAGCGTGATCGCCACCGACGAGTCGACCCGGGCCAGCTCCTCCAGGACGAGGCCGAGGGCGAGGTAGTCGCCGCCCATCCCGCCGTACTCCTCGGGGAAGGGCAGGCCGAACAGCCCCATGCGGCCCATCTCCCGCACGATCTCGTACGGGAACTCGTGCCGCTCGTAGAAGTCGCCGATCTTGGGCGCCACGACGTCGTGGGCGAACTCCTCCACGGTGCGGCGGAGTTCCTCCAGTTCGGGGGAGAGCTTGTGGTCCATCGGTCACTGCTCCTTGTGGGAGTCGGCGGCGGAGCCGGTGAGGGCTCGTACGGTGCGGGACGGGCTGGGCCGTCCCAGTCGGTCGGCCATCCACACGCTGGTGGCGACGAGGCGGCTGAGGTCGACGCCCGTGTCGATGCCGAGTCCGCGCAGCATCCACACGAGGTCTTCGGTGGCGAGGTTGCCGGTGGCGGACTTCGCGTACGGGCAGCCGCCCAGTCCGCCGGCCGAGGCGTCGACGGTGGTGACGCCGTGTTCCAGCGCGGCCAGGGTGTTGGCCAGCGCCTGTCCGTAGGTGTCGTGGAAGTGCACGCCGAGGACGCCGGTGGCGATCCCCGCGTCCTCCAGCGCGGTGAGCAGGGCGCGGACGTGGCCCGGGGTGGCCACGCCGATGGTGTCGCCGAGGCTCAGCTCGTCGCAGCCGAGGTCCACCAGGGCCCGGCAGACCCTGACCACCCGGTCGACGGGCACCGGGCCCTCCCAGGGGTCGCCGAAGCACATCGACAGGTAGCCCCGCACGTGCCCGCCGGCCTCCTTGGCGCAGGCCACCACCGGCTCGAACATGGCCAGCGCCCCGTCCACCGAGCGGTTGAGGTTGGCCTGGGCGAAGGACTCGGTGGCGCTGGCGAAGACGGCCACGCGCCGGGCGCCGAGCGCGAGGGCCCTCTCCAGCCCCCGCTCGTTCGGCACCAGCACCGGCAGCTCGGCCGGCACGTCCGCGACCAGCGGGAACAGGGCCTCGGCATCGGCCAGTTGGGGCACCCAGCGGGGGTGGACGAAGCTGGTCGCCTCCACCGTGGCCAGCCCCGCCCCGGCGAGCCGGCGGATGAACTCCGCCTTCACCTCGGTCGGGACGGTCGCCGCCTCGTTCTGCAGCCCGTCGCGGGGGCCGACCTCGTGGATGCGGACCCGGGCGGGCAGGCCCGGCGCCGGCACGGTCATGGGCAGCGCGTCGGTGCTCATGCGCCCGCCTCCTCGTCACCGAGCGGTGCGATGACGGCCAGGACCTGGTCCATGGAGACCGTGGTGCCGGGCGTGACGTCCAGTTCGGCGACGGTGCCGGCGTGCGGGGCGCAGATGACGTGCTCCATCTTCATCGCCTCCACCACCAGCAGGCTCTGCCCGGCGGCCACCTCGTCGCCGACGGCGGCCTTCACCACCGTCACCGTGCCCGGCATGGGCGCGGTGAGCGAGTCGGCGCCCGCGTGGGCGGCACGGTTCAGCGAGGCGGCGACCGGGTCGTGGTCGCGCACCTGCCAGGCGTCGCCGTCGCGGCCGATCCAGGAGCCGTCCGGCAGCGCGGCGACCGTGTGGGTGACCCCGTCGAGTCGGACGGTGTACCGCTCTCCACCGCCCGTGCGCACCGGGGTGACGGCAAAGGCGCGCGAGGGCCGCTCGGCGCCGGCCGCGAGCAGCTCGTACCCGCCGTCCGCCGTCTCCCGCACCCGGACGGTGACCGGCTCCCGGCCCGGCACCCGCAGGTGGTGCGGGGTCCAGGCCCGCTCGCCGCCGAGGCGCCAGCCGTCGGCCGCCGCGAACGGATCGCCCGCGCCGCCGCCGTCGCGGGCCAGGGCCGCCTGCCGCAGCAGCGCCGCCACCGCGTACACCTCGTCCGGCACCTCGTCGGTGACGAGGCTCTCCACGTCCCGCTCCACCAGGCCCGTGTCCAGCTCGCCGGCGATCACCGCGGGGTGGGCGAGCAGCCGGCGCAGGAACCCGGCGTTGGTCCGCACGCCCAGCGTCACCGTCTCCGCCAGCGCGGCCCGCAGCCGGCGCAGCGCCGTGGCCCGGTCGGGCCCGTGGGCGATCACCTTGGCCAGCATCGGGTCGTAGAGGCTGCCGACCTCGGTGCCCTCGTCGAGCCCCGAGTCGGTGCGCACCCCCTCGCCGTGCGGCTCGCTCAGCCGCAGCACCGTGCCGCCCGAGGGCAGGAAACCGCGCGCCGGGTCCTCCGCGCACAGCCGCGCCTCGACCGCGTGCCCGGTCAGCCGGACGTCCTCCTGCGCGAGGCCCAGCCGCTCGCCCGCCGCCACCCGGAGCTGCCACTCCACCAGGTCCACGCCGGTCACCAGCTCGGTCACCGGGTGCTCCACCTGGAGCCGGGTGTTCATCTCCATGAAGTAGTACGAGGACGGGTCGCCGCCGGGGACGATGAACTCCACCGTGCCCGCGCCCCGGTAGCCGCAGGAGCGGGCCGCCTGCACGGCCGCCTCGCCCATCGCGGCGCGGGTCGCCTCGTCCAGGAGGACGCTCGGCGCCTCCTCGACGATCTTCTGGTGCCGGCGCTGGAGCGAGCACTCGCGCTCGCCCAGGTGCACCACGTTCCCGTGGCCGTCGGCCAGGACCTGGATCTCGATGTGCCGGGGCCGGTCGACCCACCGCTCCACCAGGAGCGTGTCGTCGCCGAAGGAGGCGCGGGCCTCCCGGCGGGCCGCGGCGATCTCCTCGCCCAGCGCCGCTGCCTCCCGCACCAGCCGCATGCCCTTGCCGCCGCCGCCCGCCGAGGGCTTCAGCAGCACCGGCATCCCGATCTCCCGGGCGGCCTCGGCGAGCCGCGCGTCGCTCAGCCCGCCGCCGCTGGAGCCCGGCACCACCGGCACCCCGGCCGCCCGCACCGTCTCCTTGGCGCGGATCTTGTCGCCCATCAGGGCGATGGCGTCGGCCGGCGGGCCGATGAAGACCAGCCCCGCCTCCTCGCAGGCCCGCGCGAACTCCGCGTTCTCGGCGAGGAACCCGTACCCCGGGTGGACGGCCTGCGCCCCCGTCGCGCGGGCGGCCTCCAGCAGCCGGCCGGCCGACAGATAGCTCTCCGCCGCCGGCGCCGGGCCGATCCGTACCGCCGTGTCGGCCTCCCGGACGTGCCGGGCGCCGGCGTCGGCGTCGGAGTGGACGGCCACCGAGCGCACCCCCAGCGCGCGCAGCGTCCGGATGACGCGGACGGCGATCTCGCCCCGGTTGGCGACCAGCACCGTGTCGAACATGCGTCCCGTGCTCCCTGTCTGTTCCATGGGTCCCCTCCTCACATCCGGAAGATGCCGAACCGGGGCTCGCCCAGCGGCGCCCCGGCGCACGCGGTCAGGGCGAGACCGAGCACCCGGCGGGTGTCGAGGGGGTCGATGATCCCGTCGTCCCACAGGCGGGCCGTCGCGTAGTAGGCGTTGCCCTGGCGCTCGTACTGGGCGCGGACCGGCGCCTTGAACGCCTCTTCCTCCTCGGCGGGCCACTCCTCCCCGCGCGCCTCGGCCTGGTCCCGCTTGACCGTGGCCAGCACCGAGGCCGCCTGTTCCCCGCCCATCACCGAGATCTTGGCGTTGGGCCACATCCACAGGAACCGCGGCGAGTAGGCCCGGCCGCACATCGAGTAGTTGCCCGCGCCGTAGGAACCGCCGACGACGACCGTCAGCTTCGGCACGCGCGTGCACGCCACCGCGGTCACCATCTTGGCGCCGTGCTTGGCGATGCCGCCCGCCTCGTAGTCCCGGCCGACCATGAAGCCCGAGATGTTCTGGAGGAAGACCAGCGGGATGCCGCGCTGGTCGCACAACTCGATGAAGTGGGCGCCCTTCTGCGCCGACTCGGAGAAGAGGATGCCGTTGTTGGCGACGATCCCCACCGGGTGGCCGTGGACGCGGGCGAAGCCGGTGACCAGCGTCTGCCCGAACTCCTGCTTGAACTCCGCGAACCGGGAGCCGTCCACCACCCGCGCGATGACCTCCCGCACGTCGTACGGGGTGCGGGAGTCGGCCGGCACCACCCCGTACAGCCCCAGGGGGTCGGCCTTGGGCTCCACCGAGGGCAGCACCTCCCAGGGTGCCGCGGCCCGCCCGGGGAGCGTGGAGACGATGGTGCGCACGATCCGCAGGGCGTGCGCGTCGTCCTCGGCGAGGTGGTCGGTCACGCCGGACACCCGCGCGTGCACGTCGCCGCCGCCCAGCTCCTCGGCGGTCACCACCTCGCCGGTGGCCGCCTTCACCAGCGGCGGACCGCCCAGGAAGATCGTCCCCTGGCCCCGGACGATCACCGCCTCGTCGCTCATCGCCGGGACGTACGCCCCGCCCGCCGTGCAGGAGCCGAGGACGGCGGCGATCTGCGGGATGCCGGCGCCCGACATCCGGGCCTGGTTGTAGAAGATCCGGCCGAAGTGCTCGCGGTCGGGGAAGACCTCGTCCTGCATCGGCAGGAAGGCGCCGCCGGAGTCCACCAGGTACAGGCACGGCAGCCGGTTCTCCAGGGCCACCTCCTGGGCGCGCAGGTGCTTCTTCACCGTCATCGGGTAGTACGTGCCGCCCTTGACCGTGGCGTCGTTGGCGACGATCACGCACTCCCGGCCGCCGACCCGGCCGATCCCGGCGATCACCCCGGCGGCCGGGGCCTGCCCGTCGTAGAGCCCGTCGGCGGCGAGCGGTGCCAGCTCCAGGAAGGGCGAGCCGGCGTCGAGGAGTGTGTCGACGCGGTCGCGGGGCAGCAGCTTGCCGCGCGCGGTGTGCCGCGCCCGTGCCCGCTCTCCGCCGCCGAGCCTGGCCGCGGCCAGCTTGCCGCGCAGCTCCTCCACGAGGGCGCGGTGCGCCTCCTCGTTGGCCCGAAAGGACTCCGAGGCGGGATCGGCCGCCGTCGTCAGCTCCGGTGCCTCGTGCATCCTGCGGTCCCCTCACCCAGTGGTCGGCCGGTTAATGACCGTTAACGCATCCGCCTTCAGGTTAACGACCGCTAACCTCCCTGTCTACAATCGGTCCCATGACCACCAGAACCGACGCCCTCACCCGCCGCGAGCAGATCCTCAAGGAGGCCGCCCGGCTCTTCGCGGAGCGCGGCTTCCACGGCGTGGGCGTCGACGAGATAGGCGCCGCGGTCGGCATCAGCGGCCCCGGTCTCTACCGGCACTTCCCCGGCAAGGACGCGATGCTCGCCGAGCTGCTCGTCGGCATCAGCGGCCGGCTGCTGACCGGCGCCAAGCGGCGGCTGGCGGAGGCGGACCCGGCGGCCGGGCCCGGGGTGGTCCTCGACTCGCTCATCGAGGGGCACATCGACTTCGCGCTCGACGACCGCCCGCTCATCACCCTGCACGACCGGGAGCTGGACCGCCTCCGGGACAGCGACCGCAAGCTGGTGCGCCAGCTCCAGCGGCAGTACGTCGAGCTGTGGGTCGGGGTGCTCTGCGAGGTCTACCCGGACGTGGCCGAGCCGAGCGCCCGCTCCGCCGTCCACTCGGTCTTCGGGCTGCTGAACTCCACCCCGCACCTGGGCCGCCCCGGCTCGCTGCCCGGCCGCGGGGTGACCGCCGGGCTGCTGCACCGGATGGCGCGGGGCGCCTTCGGGGCCGTGGCCGCCGAGTGACCGGGGTTACCCGCGGCGCGCTCTGGACGCTTCTTGCTACCCACCGGTACGGTGGGGTCTGAGCAAGCGCTTAGACACGTACTCTGGAGGTGGCGCCGTGCGCCGTACGGTGTTCAACGAGGACCACGAGGCGTTCCGCGAGACCCTCCGGGCCTTCATCGAGGCCGAGGTCGTCCCCGTCCACGACGAGTGGTTCGCCGCCGGCCAGGCGCCGCGCGAGTTCTACTACAAACTCGCCGACCTGGGCCTCTTCGGCATCAACGTCCCCGAGGAGTACGGCGGCGCCGGACTGGAGTCGCACAAGTTCGAGGCGATCCAGTACGAGGAGACCGCCCGCGCGGGCGTCAGCTTCGGCGGCTCCGGCGTGCACGTCCTGCTCGCCCTGCCCTACCTCAAGATGCTCGCCACCGAGGAGCAGAAGAAGCGCTTCCTGCCCAAGTTCGTCTCCGGCGAGGAGATGTGGGCCATCGCCATGACCGAGCCGGGCACCGGCTCCGACCTCGCGGGCATGAAGTCCACCGCCCGGCTCTCCGAGGACGGCACCCACTACGTCCTCAACGGCGCCAAGACCTTCATCACCGGCGGCGTCCACGCCGACAAGGTCATCGTCTGCGCCCGCACCGCCGCCGCGACCCCCGAGGACCGCCGCCACGGCATCTCCCTCTTCGCCGTCGACACGAAGTCCGAGGGCTACTCCGTCGGCCGCAAGCTCGACAAGCTCGGCCTGCGCACCTCCGACACCGCCGAACTCGCCTTCGTCGACGTCAAGGTCCCCGTCGAGGACCTGCTCGGCGAGGAGAACAAGGGCTTCTCCTACCTCGGCGCCAACCTGCCCTCCGAGCGCTGGGGCATCGCCTTCGGCGCCTACGCCCAGGCCAAGGCCGCCGTCCGCTTCGCCCAGGAGTACGTGCGGGAGCGCACCGTCTTCGGCAAGCCCGTCGCCGCCTTCCAGAACACCAAGTTCGAGCTCGCCGCCTGCCAGGCCGAGGTCGACGCCGCCGAGGCCGTCGCCGACCGCGCCCTGGAGGCCCTGGACGCCGGCGAGCTGACCGCCGCCGAGGCCGCCAGCGCCAAGCTGTTCTGCACCGAGGTCGCCCACCGCGTCATCGACCGCTGCCTCCAGCTCCACGGCGGCTACGGCTACATGAACGAGTACCCCATCGCCCGCCTGTACGCCGACAACCGCGTCAACCGCATCTACGGCGGCACCAGCGAGGTCATGAAGATGATCATCGCCAAGGACATGGGCCTGTAGCACCCGCGGCGGCCGGGGCACGACGAACGCCGGAGACGACACACTCCATGAGCGAGGCACTCCACGCCCTCCTCGACCTGCTCGACCTGGAGCGGATCGAGGAGGACCTCTTCCGCGGCCGTTCCCGGGCCGCCGTCATCCCCCGGGTCTTCGGGGGACAGGTGGCGGCCCAGGCCCTGGTCGCCGCCGGGCGCACGGTCCCCGAGGACCGCCACGCCCACTCCCTGCACGCCTACTTCCTGCGCCCCGGCGACCCCGAGGCGCCCATCGTCTACGCCGTCGACCGCATCCGCGACGGACGCTCCTTCACCACCCGCCGGGTGGTCGCCGTCCAGCACGGCAAGCCCGTCTTCGGGCTCTCCGCCTCCTTCCAGGCCCCGGAGGAGGGCCTGGACCACCAGGCGTCCATGCCCGACGCCCCCGACCCGGCCACGCTGCCCACCTTCGAGGAACGGCTGCGCGACTACCCCCACCTCGACCCCGGCGTGGCCGCGCGCATCGCCGAGGCCCGCGCCGCGGTCGACCTGCGCTACGTCGACGAACCCCCCTTCGGCGCCTACGGCACCCCCCGCGAACCCCGCTCCCAGGTCTGGTTCCGCACCAACGGCAAGCTGGAGGGCGCCCTCGACCGGCACCTCCTCCACGTCGTCCTCGCCACCTACGTCTCCGACATGACCCTGCTCGACTCCGTCCTGCTCGCGCACGGCCGGGGCGGCTGGGCCGTCGGCGACGTCGTCGGCGCCTCGCTCGACCACGCCATGTGGTTCCACCGGCCCTTCCGCGCCGACGAATGGCTCCTGTACGACCAGGAGTCGCCCTCCGCCTCCGGCGGCCGGGGCCTCGGCCAGGCCCGCATCCACACCCGCGACGGGCGGCTCGCCGTCTCCGTCGTCCAGGAAGGCGTGGTCCGCGTCCCCCGGCGGCACTGAGGGCGTGGCCGGGCGGGAACGGCGGAGGGACACCCGCCGACGGCGGCTCCCGTCCCGCTGCTCCACGTCGCCTGGGTGCCGGGCCGGCCCCCGGCGCCGCGTTCCTCGTCGGCCGGCCCCGGGGCCGTGACGGGGACGCCGGTCACGGCCGGGGCGGGGGTGTGCGCCGGGGCGGACGGGGCTCAGGTGTCCAGGCCCGCCTGGGCCAGCAGGTACGCCGTCATCGGGTCGTAGTAGCGGGGGCTGACCACGTGGTCGTCGAGCGGCACCGTCACCTGTACGGTGCCCTCGGCCTCGGCGAGGAAGAGCGCCGGGTCGTTGCAGTCGGCGTAGCCGACCGCGTCGACGCCGTGCCGGCCGGCGTACCCCGCCCAGCCGTGGTCGGCGACGACCAGGTCCGGCAGCGGCCGGCCGGTCCGCTCCAGCCCCGTGAGGATGGCCTTCATCGGCTCCCCGGAGTGCGTGTGCCACAGCGAGGCGCCGTGCTCCAGCATCGCCACGTCCGCGAACTGCATGACGTACCCCTCGTCCGTGGTCAGCCCCTCCGGGATCACCACGATCTCGCAGCCGGCGGTGCGCAGCGCGGCGGCCGTGGCCCGGTGCACGTCGAGCAGGCCGCCCGGGTGACCGGTGGCGAAGAGCACCCGCTGCTCGCCGTCGGCCGCCTTGCGCAGCCGCGCGGCCATGCGCTCCAGGGCGTCCAGGGTCAGTTCCGGGTCGATGGTGTCCTGCCCGTACCGGTACTCCGGGTCGTCGTTGACGCCGACCCGCTCCGCCATCACCGCGAGCACGTCCTGCTCGTCGGTCCAGCGGTCGCCCAGCTCCAGGCCGAGCCAGAAGTGGCGGTCGCCGTTGGCCAGCTTCCGGTAGTGGGAGAGGTTGTTCTCGCGGGGGGTGGCGACATCGCCCGCGATACGCGTCCTGACGAGGTGTTCGGCCAGTTCGGCGCGGCTGGGTGTCCCGGGTATCGGCATGGCTCCATTGTGGGGCAGCGGGCGGCGGGCGTCTCGGGACACCGCCCGCTGGGACGCGGCTCACCCGTACGTGTATGGGTGCCGGGTGGGTGCGGGGCCGGGGGTCACCGGCGGCGCAGCGCGAACCACAACTCCATCCGCACGTCCGGGTCGTCCAGGTCGGCGTCGAGCAGCGTCGCGCAGCGGGCGACGCGCTGACGGACCGTGTTGCGGTGTACGGACAGGGCGACGGCGGTCCCCTCCCAACTGCCGTGCAGCGACAGCCAGGTACGCAGCGTCTCCACCAGCGCCGGTGGCCCGGCGAGAGGCGCGAGCAGCGCGCGGGCGTGCGCGTCGGCCTCGCCGTCCGGCACCAGGTCGGCGAGGGCGGGCCGGGCGCCGTGCCGGACCAGGGGGGCGCGGGTGGCGCGGGCGCGGGCCAGCGCCCGTGCCGCCTGGGCGTCGGCGGCGGGCCACTCGTCCGGGGTGACGGCGGCGCTGACACCCAGCGTCCAGCCGGGCTGGGGGCGGGGGCCGGGGGCGGCTGTGCCCGTGGGGGTGGTGCCCGTGGTGGTGGTGCCGGTGGTGGGGGTGGTGGCGGGTGGGGCCTCCGGCTCGGGCGGGCGGGGGCCGCGGGCCGGGTCGGGGGCGGGCCGCGGGCCGCGCGCGGGGCGGGGGATCGGCTCCGGGGGGATGCCCGGCCCGGTACCGGGAACGGCCCGGTTTCCCGCGCCCGCGCTCGTTCCCGGCGCCGTCGCCGGTCCGGTTGCCGTGCCTGTGCCGGTGGGCGGTCCTGTCGCCGCGTCTGTGCCGGCGCCCGGTCCCGTTCCGGTGCCCGTGCCCGTGCCCGTTCCGGTGGCCGGTCCCGTTCCGGCGCCCGCGCCCGTTCCGCTCCCCGCGCCCGTTCCGGCGCCCGCGCCCGTTCTGGTCCCCGCGTCCGGCGCCGGTCCCGCGCCGGGGCCCGGTGGTGTGCCCGGCCGCATGCCCGTCCTGGGGCCTGTCCCCGCGCCCGTTCCGGCCCCCGTACCTGCGGGGATCAGGAGCCGTACGACGTCGTTCGCGCGGTCGATCAAGGGGGAGCCGAGGGCCGTGCCGAGGGCGGAGACCGTCGTGGCGTCGGGGGCGTAACGGCCGTCGGAGCGGGCGTGCACCACGTACCAGCGGCCCCCGTCCGCACCGTCCCCGCCGTCGTCGGACCCGGGGAGCAGCAGGGGGGCGACCTCCTCCGGCCGGGCGCCCAGCAGCAGCCGGACCAGGGCCGAGGAGCGGCCGGCCCCCGAGCCGCTGTGGTGCTCGCCGGTGAGCAGGGAGAGCAGCACCGCGGCGAGGGAGGTGATGATCTGGTCCCCGGGCTCCCGCCGCCCCGCCGCCACCCCCAGCGCGAAGCCGCGCCCCGTTCCCAGCGTGTACGCGGCGAGCCGGGTGCCGGCCACCGTGTCGCTGGCCGTGGTGGAGCCCCGGCCGGTGACGAAGCGCGCCAGGTCCGCCAGCCCGCGCCGCACCGGGCCGGCCGGCTCGCGCCCCGCCGACGCGACGGGCGTCCCCCCGGGGCCGTAGAGCACCGCCCATCCGTCGAGCCGGGCGGAGAGCCGGCGCAGTACCGCGGGCACCGGGTCGGGCCGGGCCGCCGCGGCGGCGAGACCGCGCTGGGCCTCGGAGACCCGGCGCAGTTCGGCCAGCCGCGCCTGGGCCATGAGCTGCCACACCGCGCGGGCCACCGCCGAGAACGTCGTCCGCGGCGGCACCTCCACCAGCGCCAGCCCCCGCGCCTCGCAGGCCGCGCGCAGTGCCGTCGGCACGGTGTCGTGCACCGGCGCCAGGCCGAAGCCGAGGGCCGCGCCGCCCGCGGCGACGATCCGGGCCACGTAGTCGTCGAAGTAGCCGTCCGGGACCGCCTCCGCCTCCGGGGCGTGCACGCCCGCCGTCAGCAGCAGCTCCCCGCCGAGCAGGTACGGCAGCGGGTCGGCCATCTCCGAGGTGTGCACCCAGTGGACCGTCACGCCGGCGGCCGGGGGGCCGGTGATCTGCCGCAGCCCGAGGTCCTCGCGGGCCAGCAACGCGGCGAGCGGCACCGGGGGCGTGGGCGGCACGGGCGGCGCGGGAGGTACCGGAGGCGCGGGCGGTACCGGGGGCGTGGGCGGTACCGGGGGCGTGGGCGGCACCGCCCCGGACGTCGGCCCGCCCGGCAGGGGGTTCGGGGGTGTCGCGTCCCGCATGATGGACGTTTCCTCCACTCCGGTGGCCATGAATAGAGGAAACGTACACTTCGCAGCCGCTTTTCGGCCACCTAATGTCGGTCCGGACGCAGCGGGCGGATCTCCCCGCGCCGCGTCCCCGGACATCTCCAGCGGCACGACACACCACCGGAAGCGCGCGAAGGAGCCCTCATGGCCGTCGACTACCTCGTGATCGTCGTCTATCTCGCCGGCATGCTGGCCATGGGCTGGTGGGGCATGCGCCGCGCCCGGTCCAAGAGCGATTTCCTGGTCGCCGGCCGCCGCCTCGGCCCCGCCATGTACTCCGGCACGATGGCCGCGATCGTCCTCGGCGGCGCCTCCACCATCGGCGGCGTCGGCCTCGGCTACAAGCACGGCATATCCGGCGCCTGGATGGTCCTCACCATCGGCCTCGGACTGCTCGCCCTCTCCGTCTTCTTCTCCGCCCGCATCGCCCGGCTCAAGGTCTACACCGTCTCCGAGATGCTCGACCTGCGCTACGGCGGCAAGGCCGGCATCATCTCCGGCATCGTCATGTGGGCGTACACCCTGATGCTCGCGGTGACCTCCACCATCGCCTACGCCACGATCTTCGACGTCCTCTTCGACGTGAACCGCACCCTGGCGATCGTCCTCGGCGGCTCCATCGTCGTCGCCTACTCCACGCTCGGCGGCATGTGGTCCATCACCCTCACCGACATGGTGCAGTTCGTGGTGAAGACCATCGGCGTGCTCCTCCTGCTGCTGCCCATCGCGGTCGTCAAGGCCGGCGGCTTCGGCGCCATGAGGGACCAGCTCCCCGCCTCGTACTTCGACCCGCTGGGCATCGGCGGCGAGGCCATCTTCACCTACGTGATGATCTACACCTTCGGCATGCTGATCGGGCAGGACATCTGGCAGCGGGTGTTCACCGCGCGCGGCGACTCCACCGCCAAGTGGGGCGGCACCGTCGCCGGCACCTACTGTCTCGCCTACGCCGTCGCCGGCGCCGTCATCGGCACCGCCGCCAAGGTGCTCTACCCGAACCTCGCCAGCGCCGACGACGCCTTCGCCACCATCGTCAAGCACGAACTCCCCGTCGGCGTGCGCGGACTGGTGCTCGCCGCCGCCCTCGCCGCCGTCATGTCGACCTCCTCCGGCGCGCTCATCGCCTGCGCCACCGTCGCCAACAACGACATCTGGTCGCGGCTGCGCGGCGTCGTGCGACCCGGCGCGGCCGACGGCGACCACGACGAGGTCCGCGGCAACCGCGCCTTCATCCTCGCCATGGGCCTCGCCGTGATCGCCACCGCCATCGCCCTCAACGACGTCGTCGAGGCGCTCACCGTCGCCTACAACCTCCTCGTCGGCGGCCTCCTCGTGCCCATCCTCGGCGGACTGCTCTGGCGGCGCGGCACCGCGCAGGGCGCCCTCGCCGCCGTCGTCGTCGGCGGTCTCGCCGCCCTCGGCCTCATGGCCGGCTACGGCATCCTCGCCACCGAGCCCGTCGCCTACGGACTCCCCGCCGCCCTCGTCGTCTACGTCGCCGTCTCCCTGGCGACCCCGCCGACCGACCCCGCCGTCCTCGCCGCCTGGCGCGACCGCCTCGCGGGCCGGGACGTGCCGCCGTCCGCCCCCGACACCGCCCCCGAGCCCGCGCCGACGCGACAGTAGAGTCGTACGGCCGGCAGTGCATACGTGACGAAGCGCCCGAAGGAAGGCAGTACATGAGCAGCAGCAACGAGACGCCGCGCGGTCCGGTCGACTCCTCCCGCGTACCGCGCTACGCCGGCCCCGCGACCTTCGCCCGGCTGCCCCGCCTGGACGAGGTCGGCCGGGCCGACGTGGCCGTGGTCGGCGTCCCCTTCGACTCGGGCGTCTCCTACCGCCCCGGCGCCCGCTTCGGCGGCAACGCCATCCGCGAGGCGTCCCGGCTGCTGCGCCCGTACAACCCGGCCCAGGACGCCTCCCCCTTCGCCCTCGCCCAGGTAGCCGACGGCGGCGACATCGCCGTCAACCCCTTCAACATCCACGAGGCCGTCGAGGGGATCGAGGCCGCCGCCGACGAACTCCTCGGCACCGGCGCCCGCCTGATGACCCTGGGCGGCGACCACACCATCGCCCTCCCGCTGCTGCGCTCGGTCGCCCGGCGGCACGGCCCGGTCGCCCTCCTCCACTTCGACGCCCACCTCGACACCTGGGACACCTACTTCGGCGCCGAGTACACCCACGGCACCCCCTTCCGGCGGGCGGTGGAGGAGGGCATCCTCGACACCGAGGCCCTCTCCCACGTGGGCATCCGCGGCCCGCTGTACGGCAAGAAGGACCTCACCGACGACGCGAAGATGGGCTTCGGCATCGTCACCTCCGCGGACGTCTACCGGCGCGGCGCCGACGAGGTCGCCGACCAGTTGCGCCAGCGCATCGGGGACCGCCCGCTCTACATCTCCATCGACATCGACTGCCTCGACCCGGCCCACGCGCCCGGCACCGGCACCCCCGAGGCCGGCGGCATGACCTCCCGCGAACTGCTGGAGATCCTGCGCGGACTCTCCTCCTGCAACCTGGTCTCCGCCGACGTCGTCGAGGTCGCCCCCGCCTACGACCACGCCGAGATCACCGCGGTGGCGGCCTCCCACACCGCGTACGAACTGACCACCCTGATGAGCCGCCAGATCGCCGAGGCGCGGGAGCGGAACGAGGAGAGCGCGTCCCGGTGACCCACGACCACGACCTGGTGCTCCGCCCGACCGACGCCCAGACGAAGGCCGCCCTCGCCCCGCCCCCCGGCCGCATCGGCGGCGATCTGGTCATGGAGACGCTGGCCGGGCTCGGCGCGACCACCGTCTTCGGCCTGCCCGGCCAGCACGCCCTCGGCATGTTCGACGCGCTGCGCCGCTCCGACCTGCGGTACGTCGGCCTGCGCGTCGAGAACAACGCCGGTTTCGCCGCCGACGCCTACGGCCGGATCACCGGCGAGGCCGCCCCGCTGCTGCTGTCGACCGGCCCCGGGGCGCTGACCGCGCTGGCCGCGCTGCACGAGGCCGCCGCCGCCTCCGCCCCCGTCCTCGCCATCAGCAGCCAGGTCCCGGCCGCCGGACTCGGCGGGGGCCGCCACGGCTACCTGCACGAACTGCCCGACCAGGCGGCCTCCTTCCGGGGCGTCGTCAAGTCCGTGCACACCGTCCGCACCCCCTCGCAGATCCCCTCCGCCCTCGCGGACGCCTGGCGCTCCGCGCTGAGCGCGCCGCACGGGCCGGTGTGGGTGGAGATCCCGCAGGACGTGCTGCTGGCCGAGACCCACCTGCCCGTCGTCACGGCCGCGGACGCGACCCCCGCGGAACTGGTCCCGCGCGTCGAACTCACCGCCGTCGCCGCCGACCTTCTGGCCCATGCCGAGCGGCCGGCCATCATCGCCGGCGGCGGAGTGGTACGCGCCGACGCCTCCGGCAAACTGCGCCGACTGGCCGAGCGGCTGGCGGCACCGGTCGTGACGACCTTCGGCGGCAAGGGCGCCTTCCCCTGGCAGCACCCGCTCTCGCTCCAGTCCTGGCTGGAGGACCGGCACACCACCGACTTCCTGGAGGACGCCGACGTCCTGCTCGTCGTCGGCTCGGGCCTCGGCGAACTCTCCTCGAACTACCACACGTTCCGGCCACGCGGCCGGGTCGTCCAGATCGAGGCCGACCTCGGCAAGCTGGAGTCCAACCACCCCGCGCTCGGCATCCACGCGGACGCCCGCCTCGCCCTCCAGGCCCTGCTGGAGACGGTGCCCGAACGCACCGACCCGACCGCCCCCGACCGCGTCCGCACGCTGTTGGAGAAGGTCCGCGCCCGCATCGACGCCCAGGAACTCACCCTGGAACAGGACGTGCTGGCCGCCGTCCGCCGCGCCCTGCCGGACGGCTCACCGTCCTTCTGGGACATGACGATCCTCGCCTACTGGGCCTGGTCGGCCTTCGACGCCAAGGCGCCCAACACCATGCACTCGGCCCAGGGCGCGGGCGGCCTCGGCTACGGCTTCCCGGCGGCACTCGGCGCGGCTGTCGCCGACCCCACCCGCCCGGTGCTGGCGGTCTCCGGCGACGGCGGCGCCCTCTACTCCATCGCCGAACTCGCCACCGCCCGCCAGTACGACCTGGACGTCACCTGGCTCATCGTCGACGACGGCGGCTACGGCATCCTGCGCGAGTACATGACCGACACCTTCGGGCAGCCCACGGCGACGGAGCTGGCCCGCCCGGACTACGCGGCGCTGGCCGAGTCCTTCGGGGTGCCGGGCGTACGGACCACCCCGCAGTCGCTGGAGGACGACCTCACGGCGGCCCTGGCGACCCCGGGCCCCTCGGTGGTCGTCCTCCCGGCCGTACTGCGGATGTTCGCGCCGACCCATCTCGACGGCCGGTAGCCGGCACGGCACGGCTCCTACCAGATGGCCGCGACCCACTCCGGGTGGTCGACGAACGGGTTGCGGTTGTGCTGGTAGGAGTCGTGGATGACCTGGTTGCGGCGCTGCTCGAAGGCGTCCGGCGGGTCCTCGGCGCTCCACTTCTTCAGCACGTCCAGCTTGCCGATGAACGGCTTGCTGCCGTTGCCGACGCTGCCGTTGACCTCCAGGTCCGGCCAGCCGTCGTCGCCCTCGTAGCGGACCGCCATGTAGAAGATCATGCGGGCCACGTCCCCCTTGACGGCGTCGCGGGGTTCGAAGGAGTCGGAGTCGCCGAGGCTGCCGCCGCCGCCCGGGACGGGGCTGCCGCCGTTGTCGAAGTCCTTGTTGCCGCGCGAGCTGTTGACCTGGACGTCTGCGGGCCGCAGGTGGTGCAGGTCGGTGCCGGGGCCGGTGGCGGTGCCGAAGTCGCCGTGGGACTTGGCCCACACGTGCTCGCGGTTCCAGTCGCCGGTGTTGCCGCCGTTGCGCATTTTGGCGCGCGAGTCGCCCGAGTACAGCAGGATCACGTTGGCGCTGTTGCCGGGGTCCTGGTCGGTGTCCTTGAGCGCGTCCCAGACGGCGGCGTAGGAGAGCTTGGTCTGGTCGCTGATGATCGTGTGGAGGGCGGCCTTCAGGTCGTCCCCGGTCTTGCCGACGGCGTCCTTGTAGTACGTCGAGTCGTAGTCCGCCGCGGTGATGGGCGGGGCTGCCATGACCGGCGGGGCCGCGGTGATGGGCGGGGCCGTCATGACCGGCGGGGCCGGTGGGGCCGGCAGGGCCGGTGGGGCGGACGTGACCGTCGCGGCCGATGGAGCCGACGGGGCTGATGGAGCCGACGGGGCTGATGGAGCCGATGGAGCCGACGGGGCCCACAGGGCTGATGGAGCCGACAGGGCCGACGGGGCCCACAGGGCTGATGGAGCCGACAGGGCCGACGGGGCCCACAGGGCTGATGGAGCCGACAGGGCCGACGGAGCCGACAGGGCTGATGGAGCCGACAGGGCCGACGGGGCCGACAGGGCTGATGGAGCCGATGGAGCCAGTGGGGCCGGCAGGGCCGGCAGGGCTGCCGCGGCCGGTGGGCCCGGCGGGGGCGGTGCGGCGGTGGCCGGGGCCGCGGTCAGGGAAGGGGCGGCGAGGCCGGCCAGGACGGCAGCGGTGGCGAGGGCCACCGCCCTCCGGCGACGGATGCGTATCGCGAGCATGTGGGGTGTCCGATCTACGCGGGTTGACGGTGCGTAGATCGTGGCATGCACATGCGGTGCGTCGGGTGGACACGGCGTGGCGATTACGTGACAAAACGCCAGGTCCAGCGAGAGAAGGGAGAGTTGGGAGCCCTGGGGGACGGGAGCCGGGTGTGCCCGCGGAGGTGGACGGGTGCCGGTGCGCCGTGGCTCAGTCCGTAGGGGTCCAGGGGGTGAGCAGATCGCTCACCAGTTCCCCGAAGGCGTCGTCCAGCGCGTCCTCCCGCTCCTGGTCGCCGACGGCCTCGGGGCAGAGCGCCGCCGGGCGGGCGACCCAGAGGATCTTCCACGTCCTGGACCGCAGTGCCGGGTCGGCCAGGACACCGCCGCGTGGGGCCAGCGGATGCAGCACATCGCCGACCCGGTCCGCCGCCGTCCGCACCAGCGGACCGTCCACCGCGCTGTGCGCGGCGGAGAACACCCCGGGCGAGGAGCGCGCCACCGCGGCCGTCGTGGGATGCCGGCGCACCACCCGGACCACCTCGGTCAGATGCGCCACGATGCCCGGCACGGTGCCGTCGCTGGGCGCCGTCCGCCGGGCCTCGTCGAAGGCATACCCGATCTCGACCGTCATCGCCCGGGTGCGCAGCGCGCCGGCCGACTTCCAGTGGGTGTAGAGGAAGGTGCGCGAGGTGCCGCACTCCCGGGCGATGACCGACAGCGGGACATCGAGGCCGTGCGTCCGCATGAGGAGCCGCACCGTCCGGATCACGTGCCCGGTGGCGTAGATGTTGCGGCCAGGACCGTAGAAGAAGCTCACAGCACACCATGGTCGAAAAAACGTGAACAGATGCCGGACAAATGTCAGAAAGGCACTCGGACGAGCGATGGGCGGGCGACCCGAGCCAAACTGTTCACGTTCTGGAGAGAGGGGTGGTCCCCCGGAGCCCCCGATCCCCCCTCCCGCCGACGCCCCCACCGCCCAACCCCACCCAGCCCCACCCGAGCAACCCCGCCGCCCATCGCCCATCGTCCATCGCCCGCCGCCCGCCGCCCGCCGCCCGCCGCCCGCCGCCCGCCGGCCGACGACCGACGACCGCGGTCCGTGGTCCGTGGTCCGTGGTCCGCTCACCCAACCGGTCTTGCCCAGCCAGCCATGCGGGGCACCGCGGTGGGCTTGTCGAAGTCGTAGCCGCGGTCGGCGAAGAGCCGCCGGGGACGATGGCGGGGTCCGCGCAGGCCCCGGATGCGGGGAATGGCGTCGAGCGGCGGGATGAGCTGGGTGACGTGGTGCCGTTCCCGCCGGTCAGAGACACCGCGAGCGGGGTGCCGTGCCGGTCGACGATCAGGTGGTGCTTGCTGCCAGGACGACCGTGGTCGGCCGGTGACGGCCGAGCGTGGAGCCCCCTTTCCCTGTGTACCGGTGTCGCCGTTCTGGGCAGGGCGACAGCAGAGGAGCCACGAGGGCCCACAGGTCACCGGGTACAGGATCAATTTCCACGCACGGAAGGGTGCCAGAAGAACGTGGTCGAGGTGGATAGTTCCGCCCAGCACACTCGTCCGATGAGCGAGAGCGCAGAGCCCGACAGATGGGAGGGCCCCAGTGGCCATGGTCCTCTCCGGCCTGGCGGCTCAGTGGCCGTGGTCCCTTCCGGGCCTGGCGGCCCTGCGCCCACGGTGCCCTCCGGGCCCGGCGGTACCGGCCATGGCACCCCCGGCCCGCCGAGCCACCGTGAAGTACCGGGCCGTCACAGGGCACGACCGAGGCGCGCTCCGTGTACCGTCCACCGCCACCGCCGCCGGGGGCGACGGCACCGCCACTGCTACCACCGCCGGGGGCGACGGCACCGCCACTGGCACCGGCACGGCCACCGGCATCGGCATCGGCACGGCCACCCGCACCGGGCCCGGTCCGGGCCGGCCGCTTGCGGTGGTCCTGGCCACGATTCGCGGCGCCGGCACGTCACCACGGAGGGACTGACCGCCCCCGGACGCGACCGTCCACGGCGGGTGGAGCGGGGTGATTCCCCGGCCGGCACCGGAAACCTGTGCCCGGTCGGGCCGCCCGTGGCCGCCGGGGCGGGCCGCACTCCCTCGGTGCGGCGGCCATCGTGGGAGGGCCCGGTCGCCGCCAGGCACCGGCACCACCGTGGCCGTGACTCCACGGGCCCCTGGCCTGCCACGGCGCCCCGGGCGGGGGCGCCGGGCGGGGCGTGGCCCGGACCGGTCGGTTCTGCCGGCCTCGGGCGTACGTCCGGTCCGGTGAGCCGGCGCCGCCGAATGTGACGGCGGGATGAAAAACGGCCCCGCCCGTGTTGGTGCATCCGGAAGATCAGGGACGATCGGAGGGCTCCGGCGTGGTAGCGCAACCGGGATGGGTACGGCGGCTGGCGGGCTACGCCTGGCGAAACCCCAAGGACGTCGTCCTCGCCCTCGGCGCCTCCCTGGCCGGCATGGCCGTCATGGCCCTGGTCCCCCTGATCACCAAGGTGATCATCGACGACGTGATCGGCGGCAGCCGCTCCATGGCGGTGTGGGCCGGACTGCTCGGCGCCGCCGCCGGTGTCGTCTACGTCCTCACCTACATCCGCCGCTACTACGGCGGCCGGCTCGCCCTCGACGTTCAGCACGACCTGCGCACCGACATGTACGGCACGATCACCCGGCTCGACGGTCGGCGGCAGGACGAGCTGTCCACCGGGCAGGTCGTCGGGCGGGCCACCAGCGACCTCCAGCTCATCCAGGGCCTGCTCTTCATGCTCCCGATGACCATCGGGAACGTCCTGCTGTTCCTGATCTCCCTGGTGATCATGGCGTGGCTCTCCCCGCCGCTCACCCTCGTCGCGCTCGGCGTCGCGCCCGCCCTGTGGTTCATCGCCCGCCGCAGCCGCTCCCGCCTGCACCCCGCCACCTGGTACGCCCAGGCCCAGGCCGCCGCCGTCGCCGGAGTGGTCGACGGCTCCGTCGGCGGCGTCCGGGTGGTCAAGGGCTTCGGCCAGGAGGACCAGGAGACCGGCAAGCTCCGCGCGGTCGGCCGGCGGCTCTTCGCGGGACGGCTGCGCACCATCCGCCTGAACTCCGTCTACACCCCCGCGCTGCAAGCGGTGCCCGCCCTCGGCCAGGTCGCCATGCTCGCCGTCGGCGGTCTGCTGGCCGTACGCGGTCACATCACCCTCGGCACCTTCGTCGCCTTCTCCACCTACCTCGCCCAGCTCGTCGGCCCGGTCCGGATGCTCGCCATGGTCCTCACCGTCGGCCAGCAGGCCCGCGCGAGCACCGAACGCGTCCTGGAGCTGATCGACACCGAGCCCTCCCTGACCGACGGCACCCGGGACCTGCCCGCCGACGCACCCGCCACCGTCGAGTTCGACGGCGTCTCCTTCGGCTACGACCCCGAGCGGCCCGTCGTGGACGGTCTCTCCTTCGAGATCCGGGCGGGAGAGACCCTCGCCGTCGTCGGCGCCTCCGGCTCCGGCAAGTCCACCGTCTCCCTGCTCCTGCCGCGCTTCTACGACGCCACCCACGGCGCCGTCCTGGTCGGCGGCCACGACGTGCGCGAACTCACCCTGGACTCGCTGCGCGCCGCGATCGGCCTCGTCCCCGAGGACTCCTTCCTCTTCTCCGACACCGTGCGCGCCAACATCGCCTACGGCCGCCCCGAGGCGAGCGACGAGGAGATCGAGGCCGCCGCCCGCGCCGCCCAGGCCCACGGCTTCATCACCGACCTGCCCGAGGGCTACGCCACCACCGTCGGCGAACACGGCCTCACCCTCTCCGGCGGGCAGCGCCAGCGCGTCGCGCTCGCCCGCGCGCTCCTCACCGACCCCCGCCTGCTCGTCCTCGACGACGCCACCTCCGCCGTCGACGCCCGCGTCGAGCACGAGATCCACGAGGCGCTGCGCCAGGTCATGCGCGGCCGGACCACCCTGCTCATCGCGCACCGCCGCTCCACCCTGAACCTCGCCGACCGCATCGCCGTCCTCGACCGGGGCCGCCTCGCCGACCTCGGCACCCACGAGGAACTCCAGCAGCGCTCAGCCCTCTACCGGCGCCTGCTCACCGACCCCGACGAACTCGGCGGCGTCTCCCCGGGCCACGTCCCGCCCGCCGCGCCCCGCGAGGAGACCTCCGTGGGGGTCACCCCGCTCGACCTCGTCCGAGGATGGGGCAGCGGCGAACCGGACGCCGAGTTCGACGCCGAGCGCGGGATCACCCCCCGGCTGTGGACCGGCGACCGGGAGCCCCGGGACCCCGCCCTCGACGGCACCCCGGCCACCCCCGAACTCCTCGCCCAGGTGGCGGCCCTGCCCCCGGCGACCGACACCCCGGACGTCGACGAGGAACGGGCGGTGCGCGCGGAGGAGTCGTACGGACTGCGGCGGCTGCTGCGCGGCTTCCGTACGCCGCTGCTGTTCTGCCTCGCCCTGGTCACCGTCGACGCGGGGATGGGCCTGCTGCTGCCGGTGCTGATCCGGCACGGCATCGACCAGGGCGTCACCCGGCTCGCCCTCGGCGCGGTGTGGGCGGCGGCCCTGCTGGGGCTGCTCGCCGCGCTCGCCCAGTGGGCCGCGCAGACCGGCGAGATCCGGATGACCGGCCGGACCGGCGAACGCGTCCTGTACTCGCTGCGCCTGAAGATCTTCGCCCAGCTCCAGCGGCTCGGCCTCGACTACTACGAGCGCGAGCTGACCGGCCGGATCATGACCCGGATGACGACGGACGTGGACGCGCTGTCGACGTTCCTCCAGACGGGCCTGGTCACCGCCTTCGTCTCGGTCGTCACCTTCTTCGGCATCATGGTCGCCCTGCTGGCGATCGACGTGCAGCTCGCGCTGGTGGTCTTCGCCACGCTGCCACCGCTGATCGTGGCGACCTGGTTCTTCCGCCGGGCCAGCGTGAAGGCGTACGAACTCGCCCGGGAGCGGGTCTCCGCCGTCAACGCCGATCTCCAGGAGTCGGTGGCGGGGCTGCGGATCGTGCAGGCGTTCCGCCGCGAGGACGAGGGGCGGCGGCGCTTCGCCGAGCGCAGCGACGGCTACCGGCGGGCCCGCATCCGCGGCCAGTGGCTGATCTCGGTCTACTTCCCGTTCGTGCAGTTGCTCTCCTCGGGTGCCGCGGCGGCCGTGCTGATCGTGGGCGGCGGCCGGGTCGAGGCGGCGACGCTGACCACCGGCGCGCTGGTGGCGTACCTGCTCTACATCGACCTGTTCTTCGCGCCCGTCCAGCAGCTCTCCCAGGTCTTCGACGGCTACCAGCAGGCGTCCGTCTCGCTGCGCCGCATCCAGGAGCTGCTGCGCGAGCCCACCTCCACCCGGCCGCCGGAGCGGCCCGCCGAGGTCGGCGCGCTGCGCGGCGAGATCGCCTTCGAGGACGTCCGCTTCGCCTACGGCGACGGGGAGGAGGCGCTCACCGGGATCGACCTGCGCATCCCGGCCGGGCAGACCGTCGCCTTCGTCGGCGAGACCGGCGCCGGCAAGTCCACCCTGGTCAAGCTGGTCGCCCGCTTCTACGACCCGACCGGCGGCCGGGTCACCGCCGACGGGCGGGACCTGCGCGACCTCGACCTGACCGCGTACCGGCACCGGCTGGGCGTCGTCCCGCAGGAGACGTACCTCTTCCCCGGCACCGTCCGGGACGCCATCGCCTACGGGCGCCCCGAGGCGACCGACGCCGAGGTGGAGGCGGCGGCCCGCGCGGTCGGCGCCCACGAGATGATCGCCGGCCTCACCGGCGGCTACCTCCACGAGGTCGCCGAACGGGGCCGCAACCTCTCCGCCGGGCAGCGCCAGCTCATCGCACTGGCCCGCGCCGAACTGGTCGACCCCGACGTCCTGCTCCTCGACGAGGCCACCGCCGCCCTGGACCTGGCGACGGAGGCCCAGGTCAACCTGGCCACCGACCGTCTCGCGGGACGCCGGACCACGCTGGTGGTGGCCCACCGGCTCACCACCGCCGCCCGCGCCGACCGGGTCGTCGTCATGGACCGGGGCCGGGTCGCCGAGGACGGCACGCACGAGGAACTCCTCGCCCTCGACGGCCGGTACGCGCGGCTGTGGCGCACCTTCACCGGCGCGGCCGGACCGGAGGAGCCGGTCGGCGCCGTCCTCTGACACCCCGCGCGGATTCGCGCAACCGTGCGACCCGCGCCGGGCGTCCGTACCTCCGTACGCCGGAAGGTGCCCCCGGGCGCCGTCCGGCGGTGTGCCGTCATACGGAGGGGTGGTGGTGCCCGGTGGGCGAGGGCGGGGGAACACGCCGGCGGCCGGTCCGCGCCGGGGCGGTGCTGGCGGCGGCCGGACTGCTCGCGGTGGCCCTGCCGTATCCGGCGGGGGCCGCCGGGGACTGCCCCGGCCACCGGGTACGCACGCTGCACTTCGCCACCGGCTCGGTCCGGGTCCACCAGCACGGCCGCTATCTGTGCGCGGTCACCGTCCCGCACGGGCGCGGCACCGGACGGACCGTCACCGTCGGCGTGCAGGCGCGCGGCGGCCGGCCGGTCGTGGCGACCCGGCACACCGCGCGCCGGGCGGGCCCGGTGACGGTGTACGCCGGGCGGCGCTGGGTGCGGGTGTGGGGCGCCGTGGACCGCGGATCGGCCGCCTCCGGCTGGTTCCGCCGCTGACCTCGCCGCGGGCGGCAGGCGCCGACTTCTTCCGGGCAATTCCCCATGTCCCCTGGTGCGCGGGGGAGTTGCTCCGATACGTTCCGCCGGACGTCCGTTACCCAGGGGAGAACGCATGCGCAAGGCGCTCAGATGGCTGCTGGCGCTGGTGGTGCTCATCGGCACCGTCGGCACGGCCGGGACGGCCACCGCCGCCCCGCCGGAGGCCACCGCCGGCGACATCAAGGACCGGCTCCTGTCCATCCCGGGCATGAGCCTGATCGAGGAGAAGCCCTACACCGGCTACCGCTTCTTCGTCCTGAACTACACCCAGCCGGTCGACCACCGGCACCCGGCCAAGGGCACGTTCCAGCAGCGGATCACCCTGCTGCACAAGGACGTGAGCCGCCCGACCGTCTTCTACACCGGCGGCTACGGCGTCTCCACCTCGCCCGGCCGCCGGGAGCCGACCCAGATCGTCGACGGCAACCAGGTCTCCATGGAGTACCGCTTCTTCACCCCGTCCCGGCCCGCCCCGGCCGACTGGTCGAAGCTGGACATCTGGCAGGCCGCCAGCGACCAGCACCGCGTCTTCACCGCCCTCAAGCCGCTCTACACCAAGAACTGGATCTCCACGGGCGGCTCCAAGGGCGGCATGACCGCCACGTACTACGAGCGGTTCTACCCCCGCGACATGGACGGCGTGGTCGCCTACGTCGCCCCCAACGACGTGGTGAACAAGGAGGACTCGGCCTACGACCGCTTCTTCGCCCGTGTCGGCACCAAGGAGTGCCGCGACCGGCTGGGCGCCGTCCAGCGCGAGGCGCTGGTACGCAGGGCCCCGCTGGAGAAGCGCTACGCCGCCGAGGCCGCCGCGGCCGGCTACACCTTCACCACCATCGGCAGCCTGGACCGGGCCTACGAGGCCGTCGTCCTCGACTACGTGTGGGGCTTCTGGCAGTACAGCACCCTCGCCGACTGCGCCACGATCCCGGCGAACGCCCGCACCGCCACCGACGAGGAGATCTGGAACTCGGTCGACACGATCTCCGGCTTCTCCTTCTACACCGACCAGGGCCTGGAGCCGTACACGCCGTACTACTACCAGGCGGGCACGCAGCTCGGCGCCCCCACGATCCATTTCCCGCACATCGAGAAGAAGTACGTGCGCTACGGCTACCAGCCGCCGCGCAACTTCGTGCCCCGCTCGATCCCGATGACCTTCCAGCCGTGGGCCATGCGGGACGTGGACACCTGGGTCCGGCACAACGCCCGCCAGATGCTCTTCGTCTACGGTGAGAACGACCCGTGGGGCGCCGAACCCTTCCGCCTCGGCGCCGGGGCGCGCGACTCCTACGTCTTCACCGCCCCCGGCATGAACCACGGCGCCAACGTCGCCGGTCTGGTGCCGGCGCAGAAGGCCCTCGCCACCGCCCGCATCCTCGACTGGGCGGGCGTCGCCCCCGCCGCCGTCCAGGAGAACCCGGCGGTGGCCAGGCCGCTCGCCGCGTTCGACGCCACGCTCGACCGGCGGGACGTGGAACGCGAGCCGATGCTGAGGCCGTGACCCCCGGGCACCCCCGCCCCTCGCCGGGCGCGGGGGTGCCTGCCGCGCCCGGCCGCCGGTGACCTCCTCACACCGGCCGGGCGCACCCCACCGGGCGGTCGCCGCCCAGGTGGACGAAGAGGGCGGTCCCCGACGGGCAGTCGCCGCGCGCGGAGACCGCGTCGCTCACCCGGTAGCGCGGCGCGTGCTCGCCGCCGCCGTCGCAGGCGGTCTCGCGGACCGTGCCCGCGGCGGCCTCGTACACGCAGTCCCCTACGATGGTGCGCGGACCGCCCCCGCCGCCCGGATCGCCCGGGTGCGGCGGCTGGAGCGAGCGCATGCACGCGTAGCCCCGCGCCGGGCCGTCCTCGCTCACGTGCAGCACGAAATCGGTGGTCGCCGGGCACAGGGGGCCGTCCCCGGCCGCGGTGTCGTACCGGGCCACCACCCGCGCCGCCGCCCGCTCGCCGGCGCAGGGCACCTCGCGGACCCCGACGGTCCCGAAGGAACTGCACTCGCCGACCGCGAGGAACACCGCCCCGAACCCGGACGGCGCGACGGAGGCCCCGGCAGGCGCCGGGCGCCCGGCCCCGCCCGCCGGTGACTGGCACCCCGTCAGCAGGGCGCCGCCCAGCACGCCCAGCGCGCCCAGCGCCGCCACCGACCCTCGTCCACGCATCGCCGTCCCCCGGTTCCCCGACCAGCGTGGCCCGCCGCGGCGGGCGCGCGCCAGCGGCGCGGGAGGCTTTGCGCAGGGCGGTGGAGGCGCCCGGGGCGCACGGCGCAGGCCGCGCTACGCCCGGTAGCGCAGTCCGTGTCCGACGGGATGGAGCACCGCCGTCGGATCGTCGGCCCGCGCCACCGGCACCGGCAGCCGCCCGCGCGGGCCGGCCCGCCCGGCGAGGACCCGGGCCGCGGCCCGCACCTCGACGTCCGTCCAGGAGTAGGTGGCGAGGACCGCGGGGACGCCGTCGAGGTGGGCCGCGTCGTACGGATCGCGGACGGCGAGGGCGACCACCGGTCTGCCCGTCTCCAGCAGCCGCCGGACCAGGGCGAGCTGGGCGCTGCCCGCGGTGACGTTGTAGGTGACGGCCACCACCGCGTCGGCCTCCCCGGCCGCCGCCACCGCCTGTCCGGTCAGGGCGGCGGAGGGGGCGGTGCCGGTGGACAGGGCGGTGGCGGTGAAGCCCAGCTCCGTCAGCGCCTCCGCGAGGACCGTGGTGGGCGGGCCCGTGGTGCCGGAGGGGGAGGCGGGGTCGGCGCCGACGACCAGCAGCCGGGGCGTACGGCGCCGGGAGAGCGGCAGCAGCCGGTCCTCGTTGACGAGCAGGGTGGTGGTCCGCTCGGCGATCCGGTCGGCCGCGGCCAGGTGCCCGCGGGTGCCGACGGTGCGGTCGACGTCCTTCCGGGTGGTGTACGCGTCCTCGAACAGGCCCAGCTTCGCCTTCAGCCGCAGCACCCGGAGGATCGATTCGTCGAGCCGGGACTCCGTCAGCTCGCCGTCACGGACGGCCGACAGCACCGCGTTCCAGGCGAGGTCCAGGTCGGGCGGGTTGAGGAGCTGGTCGACGCCGGCCTTCAGCGCCAGCACCGGCACCCGCTCGTCGCCGTACTTGGTGCGCACCCCCTCCATGGCGAGGGAGTCGGTGACCACGACCCCGTCGTACCCCAGCTCCTCGCGCAGGATGCCGGTGACGATGGGGCGGGAGAGGGTGGCCGGGTCACCGGAGCCGTCGAGCGCCGGGACCATCAGGTGGGCCGTCATCAGGGAGTCGATCCCCGCCTCGATCGCCGCGCGGAACGGCGGCGCGTCCAGCTCCTCCCACTCCGCGCGGCTGTGGGTGATGACGGGGAGCCCGGTGTGGCTGTCGGTGGCCGTGTCGCCGTGCCCGGGGAAGTGCTTGGCGCACGCGGCGACCCCGGCCCGCTGGTAGCCCGTCACCTCGGCGGCCACCAGCTCCGCCACCGACCGGGGCTCGGAGCCGAAGGACCGTACGCCGATCACCGGGTTGGCGGGGTTCACGTTCACGTCGGCGACCGGGGCGTAGTCCTGCCGGATGCCCAGCGCGCGGAGCTCGGCCCCGGCGATCCGGCCCAGCTCGCGCGCGTCGGAGCGGGAGCCGCCGGCGCCGATGGCCATCGCGCCCGGCAGCAGGGTGGCCGGGGCGCCGACCCGGGCCACGATGCCGTGTTCCTGGTCGGTGGAGACCAGTACCGGCAGCCCGCGCGGCAGGGAGAGGGAGGCCCGCTGGATGCCGTTGGACAACTCGGCGATCTGGTGCGGGTCACGGGTGTTGTGCGCCCAGGTGAAGTAGATGATGCCGCCGACCCGGTACCGGGCGAGCAGTTCGGCGGCGGTGCGGACGCCGGTCTCCCGCAGGTTGGCGTCGACGTCGGCCGGGTCGGGGTCGGTCGCGGAGTGGCCGTAGACCCGCATGACGAAGAGCTGGCCGACCTTCTCCTGGAGCGTCATGCGGGAGACGAGGGCGCGCAGCCGGCGGTCGTCGGGTGCCCGGCCGGCGGCCCGCGCGGTGCCGCCGGCGGCGAGGGCCGCGCCGACGCCCGCGCCGGCGGCGAGGAGGGTGCGTCGGGAGGTCTGTGCGGTGCGTGACGTGCGGCTTCGAGGCACGTGCGCTCCTTCCGGAGTGATCCGCTGGAGTCCCCGGGACGGGGTGAAGGAAACTTCCGAGAAAACAGCAGTATCCGGGAAGTTTTCGCCAGTCAAGGGAACGCACACGCCCCCGGGCGGGTCCACGGGGGCGCTCGGGACGGGCCGGGTGCCGCCTCCGGGGCCCGCGAGCGGGGGCGGCGAATGGGGCGCGCGGCGGGGCCCGCGGTGGGCGCGGGGCGGGGCCGCGGCGGGGCTCGCGAGGGGGCCCGCCGCCGACGCTGGGAGGGGGGCGCGCCGACGGCGGCGGGGACGCCGGGGCGCGGGGCGGTGGAGAGGGAGGCCGCGACCGGCGGCCGGCACCGCGCCGCGGACTCGTCCGGCGGCCCGTGACTGTGACGGGCCCGCGCCCCGAAAGGTTCCCGCGCCGGGACCCGCCGAACCCGGCCGGGGCCCTCCGAACCCGGCCGGGGCCCTCCGAACCGTCAGCGGGGCGTGTACGTGGAGGCGGCCGGGGTCAGCGGGGCGTGTGCGCGGAGGCGGCCGGCCAGTGGTCCCGCAGCGCCCGGACGGTCCGCGCGATCGCCGGACGCCGGGCCGCTCCCGCACGCCACAGCGCGTACAGCCGCCGTACCGGCACCGGATCGAGCGGCACCTCCACCACCCCGGCGGGCAGCGGCCCGCGCCCCAGCCGGGGGATGAGGGCGATGCCCAGCCCGGCGGCGACCAGCGCGACCAGGGTCGGGTTCTCGTCGGCCTGGTGGACGATGTCCGGCTCGTGCCCGGCCGCGCGCAGGGTCCGTACCAGCCAGTCGTGGCAGACCCGCCCCGGCGGCTGGCAGATCCACCGCTCGCCGCCCAGCTCCGCGCGGCGCACCGCCTCCCGGCCCGCGAACGGATGCCCCTCCGGTACGAGCAGGTCGCACGGGTCGTCGCCGATGACCGCCTGCTCCACCCCGGCGGGGGCGGGCAGCGGCACGATGTCCCAGTCGTGGGCCACGACCAGGTCGACCACGCCCTTGGCCACCAGGTCCACCGACAGGTGCGGGTCGACCTCGGTGAGGCGGAGGTCGAGGGCGGGATGGCGCCGGGTCAGCTCGGCGAGGACGCCCGGCATCAGACCCCGCGCCGCCGAGGCGAACGCGGCGATGGTCAGCCGCCCGGCCGGCACCCCGCGCCGCTCCTCCAGCTCCGTCTCCGCGCGCTCCACGATGGCCAGCAGTTCGCGGGCGGTGGCGACGAGCTGACGCGCCTCGTCGGTGAGGCGTACGCCGCGCCCCTCCCGTTCCAGCAGCACGGTACGGGTCTCCCGCTCCAGCTTGGCTATCTGCTGGGAGACGGCGGAGGGCGTGTACCCGAGCGCGGAGGCCGCCGCGCCGACCGTGCCGTGCACGGAGACGGCGTGCAGGGCGCGCAGCCTCTGGAGGTCGAGCAACGGGGACTCCCATTCATCAGCGGTGCTACATCCGACCGTGCAGCAATCATCGCTGGTGCTTCACGGTCGGGGAAGGTGATCCTCGACGCATGCGCCCGTCCCACCTCGCCCTCGCCGTGCTCGTCGCCGCCGTCTGGGGCGTCAACTTCACCGTCATCGAGATCGGCCTGGACCACTTCCCGCCGCTGCTCTTCTCCGCCCTGCGCTTCCTCGCGGCGGCGCTGCCCGCGGTCTTCCTGGTGGGGCGCCCGAAGGTGGCGTGGCGGTGGATCGTGGGGGTGGGGCTGGTGCTGGGGGTGGCCAAGTTCGGGCTGCTCTTCGTCGGCATGGACGCGGGGATGCCTGCCGGGCTGTCGTCGCTGGTGCTCCAGATCCAGGCGGTGTTCACGGCCCTGTTCGCCGCGCTCGCCCTCGGGGAACGCCCCTCCGGGGTGCGGATCGCGGGCATGCTGATCGCCCTCGGCGGCATCGGCGTGGCCGCCGTCGACCAGGGCGCGGCGGGCGGGCCGGTGGCCTTCGCGCTGGTCGTCGGGGCGGCGGCGTGCTGGGGCGTGTCGAACGTCCTGACCCGCAAGGCCGCCCCGGAAGACTCGCTGAACTTCATGGTGTGGGTCTCCACGGTGCCGGTGCTGCCGCTGCTCGCCCTCTCCCTGCTGCTGGAGGGGCCCTCCCGCGACCTGGCGGCGCTCGGCTCCCTGGACTGGCGGGGCGCGGGCACGGTGATCTACGTCGCCTGGATCACGACGGTGTTCGGCTTCGGGGCGTGGGGCTGGCTGCTGCGCCGCCACCCGGCGTCCACGGTGGCGCCGTTCTCGCTGCTCGTGCCGGTCTTCGGCATGTCCGCCGCCGCCCTGTTCCTGGACGAGGCGATCACGCCGCTGCGCTGGTGCGCCGCGGCCCTCCTGGTCGGCGGCGTGGCCCTGACCTCCCTGCCCCGCACCGCCCCGGCCCCCGCGGTCACGGTGGAGACACCGGCGCGGTGACGGGCCCTTCGGGGGCGGACGGGGACGGGCCTCTCGGGGGCGGGCCTTCGGGGCGGGCCTTCGGGGAGGGCCGGGACGGGCCCCCGCGGCCCCGTCGGAACGTACCCCGGCGGGGCGGAGAAGGCGCCGGTCCGGGGCGGAGAAAGCCCTGGTCAGGCGGCTCAGGGGCGGGTCAGGGGCGCGGGGGCGCGGTGGAGGCGCGGACCATCAGTTCCCCCCGTACCGTGGCGATGCCCCCGGGCGGCGGCTCCTCGCGGCCCATGGCGATGCGCCCGGCGCGGGCGCCCGCCTCGGCGAGGGGAAGGCGGACCGTCGTCAGCGCGGGCACCGCGTCGATGCTGAAGGGCAGGTCGTCGAAGCCGGCCACCGACACGTCCTCGGGAATCCGCAGCCCGCGCTCGCGCAACGCCGCGCAGGCTCCCAGCGCGACGGAGTCGTTGGCGGCGACGACCGCGGTCAGGGCGGGGTCCCTGCGCAGGAGTTCGAGGGTGGCCTCGTAGCCGGACCGCCGGTCGTAGCGGCCGTGGACCGTACGGCGCGGATCGTCCTCGACGCCGTACGCGGCGAGCGCGGCGCGGTGTCCCTCCAGCCGCTGCCCCGTGGTGGTGCGCTCGCGCGGGCCCGCGATGTAGCCGAGCCGGCGGTGTCCGAGCCCGAGCAGGTGCGCGGTCAGCTCCCGTCCGCCCCCGGCGTTGTCGAAGGTCAGCGCGATCGCCCCGGTCTCCGGGACCGCGGGCCGCCCGCACAGGACGATCCGCGTCCCCGCATCGGCGAGTCTGCCCAGCTTGGCCGTCATCGCCGCCTGGTGCGCCGCGTCCTCCAGGGCGCCGCCGGTCAGCACCACGGCCGCGGCCCGCTGGCGTTGCAGCAGCGTCAGGTAGGTCAGCTCGCGCTCGGGGGCTCCGCCGGTGTTGCAGACCACGGCCAGCCGTTCCCCGCCGGCCCGGCCGCCCGGCCCGCCCATCTCGGACTGGATCGCGCCGGCCATGATGCCGAAGAACGGGTCGGCGATGTCGTTGACCAGGATGCCGACCAGGTCGGAAGTGGCGGCGGCCAGCGCGCTGGCGGGGCCGTTGAGCACGTAGTCCAGCTCCGCGACGGCCTTGAGCACCCGCTCGCGGGTGGAGGCGGCGACGGGGTAGTTCCCGTTCAGCACGCGCGAGACGGTCGCGGGGGAGACCCGGGCGCGGGCCGCCACGTCCGCCAGTGTCACCGTCATGTCCTCGTCCTCCGGTCACGCATCAGTCATCCACCACCATCCCGCCACAGGCGGCACCGTGTCCGGCCACACGCGGCACCCGGCACTCCCGTACCTCCCGGCGGCGCCGCGGCCACCCCGCACGCCCCCTACGCGACCGCACGGCCCGCACGCCCCCTACACGACCCCACGGCCCCGCACGGTTCCGCAGCGACCCTACGGCCCCCGCACCCCCGCCCCGCACCGCCGAAGGACACGGCTCCACACCCGGCGCGTCGCCCCCCCGCGACAACTCTCCCGCACCGCGCCCTTGTCCGCACCGCCGTCCACAGGCTAGCGTCGGCCCCGTATAGAAAGCGCTTGCTATCCCCTGTACGAAGGGACCTCGACGTGACACGCAAGACGGTGCGGATCGCCATGAACGGCGTGACCGGGCGCATGGGCTACCGCCAGCACCTCGTCCGCTCCATCCTGGCCCTGCGCGAGCAGGGCGGACTCGACCTCGGCGACGGCACCGTGCTCTGGCCGGAGCCCGTCCTCGTCGGCCGCCGCGAGCACGCCCTGCGCGAACTGGCCGGGCGGCACGGCCTGGAGCACGTCTCCACGGACCTGGACGCGGTCCTCGCCGACGACACCGTGGACATCTACTTCGACGCCCAGGTGACCTCGGCCCGTGAGGAGGCACTGCGCAAGGCCATCGCCGCCGGCAAGCACGTCTACACCGAGAAGCCCACCGCCACCGGTCTGGCCGGCGCCCTGGAGCTGGCCCGCCTCGCCCGGGACGCGGGCATCCGCCACGGCGTCGTCCAGGACAAGCTCTTCCTCCCCGGGCTGCTCAAGCTCAAGCGCCTCGTCGACGGCGGCTTCTTCGGCCGGATACTGTCGGTGCGCGGGGAGTTCGGCTACTGGGTCTTCGAGGGCGACTGGCAGGACGCCCAGCGCCCGTCCTGGAACTACCGCGCCGAGGACGGCGGCGGCATCGTCGTCGACATGTTCCCGCACTGGGAGTACGTGCTGCACGAGCTGTTCGGCCGCGTCACCTCCGTCCAGGCGCTGACCACGACCCACATCCCCCAGCGCTGGGACGAGCACGGCAAGCCCTACGACGCCACCGCCGACGACGCGGCGTACGGCGTCTTCGAACTCGACGGCGGCGCCGTCGCCCAGATCAACTCCTCCTGGGCGGTCCGCGTCCACCGCGACGAACTCGTCGAGTTCCAGGTCGACGGCACCGAGGGCTCCGCCGTCGCCGGACTGCGCGACTGCCGCGTCCAGCACCGCTCGGCCACCCCCAAGCCGGTCTGGAACCCGGACATCCCCGCCGGCGAGGTCTTCCGCGACCAGTGGCAACAGGTCCCGGACAACGGGGAGTTCGACAACGGCTTCAAGGCCCAGTGGGAGCTGTTCCTCAGGCACGTCTACGCCGACGCCCCCTACCGCTGGGACCTGGAGGCCGGCGCCCGCGGCGTCCAGCTCGCCGAACTCGGCCTCCGCTCCAGCGCCGAGGGCCGCCGCCTCGACGTCCCGGAGATCGTGCTGTGACCCTGCGCCTGCCCTCCGCCGACGGCACCCTGCGGAGTCACCACCCCCGCACCGACCCCCGCGTCCTCACCCCAGGAAGCGCTTTCACCTCCCGTACGGTCCTCGCGGCGGCGCACGTCGTCGCCGACCCGTTCGCCGACACCACCCCCGACTCGCCCGCCGCCGTCGACTGGGACGCCACCCTCGCCTTCCGCCGCCACCTGTGGTCCCACGGACTGGGCGTGGCGGAGGCGATGGACACCGCCCAGCGCGGCATGGGCCTGGAGTGGGCCGGGGCGGCCGAACTCATCCGCCGCTCCGCCGCCGAGGCCGCCGCGGTGGGCGGCCGGATCGCCTGCGGCGTCGGCACCGACCAGATCGCCGCCGGTTCCCTCCAGGAGATCCGCGCCGCCTACGAGGAGCAGTTCGCCGTGGTGGAGGGGGCGGGCGCCCAGGCCGTCGTCATGGCCTCCCGCGCCCTCGCCGCCACCGCCCGCGGCCCCGAGGAGTACCGGGAGGTCTACGGCCACCTGCTGCGCCAGTCCGCCCGGCCGGTGATCCTGCACTGGCTCGGCCCGATGTTCGACCCGGCGCTGGAGGGCTACTGGGGCTCGTCCGACCTGGACGCGGCCACCGCCACCTTCCTGGAGGTCATCGCCGACCACCCGGACAAGGTGGACGGCATCAAGGTCTCGCTGCTGGACGCCGGGCGCGAGGTCGCCCTGCGCCGGCGTCTGCCCCGGGGCGTGCGCTGCTACACGGGCGACGACTTCCACTACCCGGAGCTGATCGCCGGCGACGAACAGGGCTTCAGCCACGCCCTGCTGGGCATCTTCGACCCGCTGGGCCCGCTCGCCGCGCAGGCGCTCCGCGTCCTGGACACCGGGGACACCGAGGGCTTCCGCGGCCTGCTCGACCCCACCGTGGAGCTGTCCCGGCACCTGTTCCGGGCGCCCACCCGCTTCTACAAGACGGGGGTGGTGCTGCTGGCCTGGCTCGCCGGGCACCAGGACCACTTCGCCATGGTGGGCGGCCTCCAGTCGGCCCGTTCCCTGCCGCACCTGGCCCGCGCCTACGAACTCGCCGACGGCCTCGGCCTCTTCCCCGATCCGCAGCGGGCCGAGGCCCGGATGCGGACCCTGCTGAGCCTGTACGGAGTGGAGCAGTGACCCACGACCCGCGCCTGGAGCGCTTCTCGGTCAACCAGATGACGGTACGGCAGCTCTCCCTGCCCGAACTGACCGACGCCTGCCAGGCGTTGGGCATCGGCAAGGTCGGCCTGTGGCGGGAGCCGGTCCAGGAGTACGGGGTGGAGGCGGCGGCGAGGCTGGTCCGCGACGCGGGCCTCGCCGTCACCACCCTGTGCCGGGGCGGTTTCCTCACCGCGACCGACCCGGGCGAGCGCGCGAAGGCCCTGGCCGACAACCGCCGGGCCGTCGACGAGGCCGCCGCGCTCGGCACCGACACCCTGGTCCTGGTCTCGGGCGGCCTCCCCGCCGGGGACAAGGACCTGCGCGGGGCGCGGGAGCGCGTCGCGGACGCCCTCGCCGAACTCGCCCCGTACGCCGGTGACCACGGGGTCCGGCTCGCCATCGAGCCGCTGCACCCGATGTTCGCCTCCGACCGCTGTGTGGTCTCCACCCTCGCCCAGGCCCTGGACCTCGCCGAACGCTTCCCGGCGGACCGGGTGGGCGTGGCGGTGGACACGTACCACGTCTGGTGGGACGACCGGGCGCCGGAGCAGGTCGGGCGGGCGGGTGCCGCGGGGCGCGTCCACACCTTCCAGCTCGCCGACTGGACCACCCCGCTGCCCGAGGGCGTCCTCAACGGCCGCGGCCGGCTCGGCGACGGCGCGGTGGACCTGCGCCGGTGGCGGCGCCTGGTGGAGGCGGCCGGGTACACCGGGCCCATCGAGGTCGAGCTGTTCAACGAGGAGCTGTGGGCCCGCGACGGCCGGGAGGTCCTGGCGGAGACGGCCGCGCGCTTCCTCACCCACGCGGGAGAGGAGGCACCGGAGTAGGCGGGGGAACGGCGGTCTCGCCCGGCGGAAGAGATCCCCGGGCAGCACGCCCCGTTCGCAGGAGTACCCCGCCCCCCTCACAGCGCGTCGACCTCGGCCGCCGTCGGGTACGACACCTGCGCCCCGGGCCGGGTGACGGCCGCCGCGCCCACCCGGGCCGCGTAGGCGGCGGCTTCCGTGAGGGAGGCGCCCGTGCCCAGCCGCCAGCCGAGCGCCGCGGCGAAGGCGTCCCCGGCGCCCGTCGTGTCGACCGCCCGCACCCGCACGGACGGCACCCGGGCCTCGCCCGCCGCCGAGGCCACCAGGGCCCCTTCGGCGCCCAGCGTGACGACCACGGAGCGCGGCCCGGTCGCCAGCAGCGCCCGCGCCCAGTCCTCGGGCCGTTCCCCCGCCTCCCGGTCGCCGAGGATGACCCGGGCCTCGTGCTCGTTGACGATCAGCGGGTCGCAGGCGGCCAGCACCTCCGGCGGCAGCGGCTGCGGCGGGGACGGGTTGAGGACGAGACGGCTGCCGGGCCCGAGGTTCCGGGCCACCTCGGCGACCGTCTCCAGCGGGATCTCCAACTGGGTGGAGACCACCCGCGCGGAGCGGACGAGGTCCCGGGCCGCGCGCACGTCCTCGGGGGTCAGCCGGCCGTTGGCGCCCGGCGAGACGACGATGCTGTTGTCGCCGGACGGGTCGACGGTGATCAGGGCCACGCCGGTCGGCGCCCCGCCGGCCAGCACCCCGGAGGTGTCCACCCCGGCCGCCCGCTGCGAGTCCAGCAGCAGCCTGCCGTGGTCGTCGTCGCCGACCCGGGCCAGCAGCGCCGTACGGGCGCCGAGCCGGGCGGCGGCCACCGCCTGGTTGGCGCCCTTGCCGCCCGGGTGGACGGCCAGGTCCGTGCCGAGCACCGTCTCGCCGGCGCCCGGCCGCCGCTGGACGCCGATCACCAGATCGGCGTTGGCCGAGCCGACGACCAGCAGATCGTAGTCGTACATCGTTCTCTCCCGGATCTCCCCGTACGCGTACGGGCCCGTACTGCCCTGATGTTGCCTGCCGTGCCGGATCAGCCGTCGAAGCCGGCCACGTTCCCGCGCGTGACCACCTTCACCGGCACTTCACCGGCACCTTCACCGTCGCCCCCGTGTCCTCGCCCCCGGCGGCGCGCAGCGCGTCGCGCACGGCGATCCTGCCGAGTTCCTTCGCCCGCTGGGCGACCGACGCGGACAAGGCGCCCGCCTCGACCGCCTTCGGCCCGCCCGGCGTCCCGCCCGCTCACGGCGTACTCCTTCGTACGGGGGACGGGGACCGTGCGGGGTCCGGCTCGCCGCAGGAGCGGCGGGGGACCAGCCGGGCCGGCAGGGTCACGGACTCGCCGGGCCTGCCCCCGATGCGGTCGACCAGCGCGCGCACCGCGGCCCGGCCCAGCTCGCCGGTGGACTGGGCGATGGCGGTGATCGGCGGGTCGGTGTGCACGAACCAGCGGATGTCGTCGAAGGCGGCCAGCGCGATGTCGTCCGGCACCCGAAGCCCGCGGGCCCGGATCGCGTCCAGCGCGCCGAGCGCCATCAGGTTGTCGGCGGCGAAGACGACCTCGGGCGGCTCGGGCAGGGCGAGGAACCCCTCGGTGACCCGGCGCCCGCTGCCCGCCTGGAAGTCGCCCTGGCCGATGTACGCGTCGGGCAGCGGCAGCCCGTAGGCGCCCAGTGCCTCCCGGAAGGCGTCCACGCGTTCGCGGCCGGTGGTGGTCGCGGCGGGCCCGGCGATGATGGCGAGGCGGCGGTGGCCGAGGGCGTGCAGGTGCGCCACGAGGTCCCGCACGGCCTTGCGCCCGTCGGAACGGACCACGGGCACGTCCACGCCGGGCAGCCAGCGGTCGACGAAGACCATCGGCGTGCCCGCGCGCACGGCGTCCAGCATGCCGGGGGAGCCGCCGTCGGTGGGGGAGACCAGCAGCCCGTCGATGCGGCGGTCCAGCAGGGTCGCCACGTGGTGGTCCTGGAGGTCGGGCCGCTCGTCCGCGTTGCCGATGATCACGCTGTACCCGAGGGCGCGGGCCTCCTCCTCGACGGAGCGGGCCAGTTCGGCGAAGTACGGGTTCAGCACGTCGCTGATGACCAGGCCGAGGGTGCGGGTCTGGTGGGTGCGCAGCGAGCGGGCGACGGCGTTGGGGCGGTAGCCGAGCGTCTCGACGGCGGCCAGTACGCGTGCGCGCGCGGCGGGGCTGACGGACGGGTGGCCGTTGAGCGCCCGCGAGACCGTCGCGACGGACACACCGGCCTCGGCGGCGACGTCCTTGATACTCGCCATCGCTGCTCCAGTCCCTCGTGTAATCGATTACACAAGGGATTGGAATCGATTACACGGCCGCGCGGCAAGACCCTGGAGAGTCCCGAGACCGAATCGTGATGTGCGGGGGAGGAGGGGTTCTACGGCCGGTGGCGGGCCACCACCTCGTCGATCGCGGGCCCGAGGAAGCCCCGGGTCAGCCCGGCTCGCCGGTCCGGCCGGAGCGCCGGGGCAGGGGCGGGGCGCCCGTACCGGCGCCGCCGGATGTCGTCCACCACCTCGCCGGGGGCGCCCAGGGCGGTCAGGACGTCGAGCGCCTCGGCCTTGGTGATCAGCCGCCCGCTCTCCAGGGTCACGCTCGCCCGCGCCAGGGTGAGCAGCCCGAGGTCCACCCACACGTCCCGCAGCCACCGCTCCGGGTGGTCGAGGGCAGGCCGCCAGAAGGAGCGGAGGTCCTCGACGACGAACCCGGCGAGCTGCCGGTCGCCGACGGGCGGTACGAACTCCGCGGGCGGCGGCCCGTACAGCACCCGGCCGAACCGGTGCAGCTCGACGCGGGTCACCGCGGTCACCGGTCGGCGCATCAACTCCCCGTGGGCCCAGGCGGGATGCTCCCGCCCGAGGTCGCCCCAGGCGTCGGCCGCCACGTAGGCGCAGTGCACCGCGGACGCCGACGGGAACTCCTCGGCGAGCCCCCGGTGCACCGCGACGACCCGTTCTCCCTCGGCGCCGGTGAGGGCGCGCTCGGTCACGGCGACCAGGTCCAGGTCGCTGATCCCCGGCCGGTGGTCACCCCCGGCCCACGACCCGTGCGCCCACAGGGCCACCACCGCCGGCACCCCCCGAAGCCCCCCGGCGAACCGCTCCAGCACCCACCCTGTGACGTCGTCTGTCATACGGTCAGTCTCCTGCACGGAGCGGTCCGCCATGCCTCCGTCGGCGAAACGGGCGCCGCCAGGGCCGCGCGCCCGGGACCGGCGTGCCCGGGACCGGCGCGCCCCGGCGGCGCCCGGCGCGGTCGCGGACGGGGACGGGGGCCCGGGTCGGTCGAGCGTCGCGGAGAACGCCCTGCCTCGTACGAGCCGCCCCGCCGGTGGGCGAGCACGGCCGGCCGGTCGGCCGCGTTGATCAGGCCGACCAGGCAGACCGGCGTGGCAACCGGGTCGTCGTCGTGGTGCTCGCGAACCCGGGTGCGCGCAAAGTGCTTTGACGACGGCTTCTACGCGGTGCAACCTCGAGAAACGTACCGGCATACGGCGGGAAACCTCCTGAACCGCTGACGGAGCGAGGCGACCTCACCGGCGAATCCCGGCGGCGGCGGGTGGCCGCGTGCTTCGGGGACCTTCAGGCCGCCGCCAGTTCGCACCACACGTACTTGCCTCGGTTGCCCTGCCCCACCAGCGGATGCCAGCCCCATCCGTCGGCGCAGGCCACCACCAGCGCCATCCCCCGTCCCTCCTCCGGCTCCTCCGTCGGTCCCGGCGGTACCCGAGGCTTGGGCGGTTCGGGGTCCGTGTCCCACGCCCCGATGCGCAGCGTGCCCGGCGGCGACCAGCGGACGCGGAGGGCGGCAGGGCCCTTGGTGTGCCGTACGGCGTTGGAGATCAGCTCCGCCGCGAGCAGCTCCGCGACGTCCACGAGCCGGATCAGTCCGTGCATGGTCAGAATCAGGCGCAGGGTGCGGCGGCTGATGGTCACGGCGCGAAGGTCGTTGGGGATGGAGAGGGAGTACTCCCAGGACTCGTTTTCGGGCATGCGGGACTCCGTTTTCGGAAGGAGGGGGAAGGGGGCGCGTCCGGTGTCATTGCCGCAGCCGTCGCAGCAGGACGGAGCGGTGCGCTTCCGGTGGCCCGGTGTCGCACGGTGTGCGTCGCGTCACTGACGGTAGATCTAAATTTAGGGACGCGGCAAGTCGATCGCGTAATCTGACGCCGAATGAGTCGCGGCAACAGATCTGTGAAGAGGGCCAGTCGATGGTGAAGAGGCGCGAACCAACGGCACGCCAGGCGCGCTTGGCAACCGAACTGCGCAGACTTCGTGAGGCTGCGGGGCTCAACTCTCGCCAAGCGGCCATTCTGCTCGGTGTGGCCCCTGCTCAGATCACCCACATCGAGTCCGCGCTCGCGGGTGTGAGCGAGCAGCGAGTTCGCCGCCTCGCCTCCCACTACGCGTGCACCGACGAGGAGTTCATCGACGCCCTCGTGACGATGGCCACCGAGCGGACAAATGGCTGGTGGGAGGAGTACCGCGGTTTCCTGCCCACGTCGTTCCTAGATCTGTCAGAGCTGGAGCACCACGCCAGGTTCCTTCGGCACGTGGCGATCCTGTATGTGCCGGGGCTGCTCCAGACCGAGGACTACTCACGTGCTGTCTTCTCTGCCAGGTTGCCGGAACTGACCTCCGAGGAGCTGGAGTTGCGCATCCAGCACCGAGCGGCGCGGCAGAGGTTCACCACCCCCTACGAAGTGGTGATCCACGAGGCGGCACTCCGGATCAGAGTCAGCGACCGTGCCACATCACGGGCGCAACTCGCGCGGCTTCTGGAGCTCTCCGAGGCGGAACGCGTCACCTTGCGCGTCATCCCCTTCGACCTGGATGGATTCGCCGGAGCCTCCAGCACGATGACTTACGTGGGCGGTCCCTTGCCCAGATTGGACACCGTGGTCCGTGACGCGCTGCACGGCTCGGTCTTCATTGATTCCGAGGCTCAGCTCAACACTTACCGAACGAGCTTTCTTAAGGTGGAGGCCGCGTCACTCGACCCGGGACGGTCGCGTGACTTCATCCACAGCCTGGCGAAGGAGTTCTGAGGCCCATGGACACCTGGCGGAAGTCGTCCTACTCGGGTCCGGGCGACGGCAACGAGTGCGTGGAGGTAGCCGCGTCGACCATGCGGGTCGCCGTCCGCGACAGCAAGGCCCCAGTCCGAGCCACCCTCACCTTCCCGTCGGAGGCGTTCGCCTCCTTCCTCGACGCTCTCAAGGAGCGTTCCCGGCGCTGAGGTCGCGGCCACCCTGTCCCACCCCACCGGTACCGTCGGGCGTATGGGCAAGCAGGTGGGGGAATCCCCGGGGGAGCGGCGGCTCGCCGTGCTCGAAGGGGTGCTGGAGCGGATCACGTACGCCAACGAGGAGAACGGGTACACGGTCGCCCGGGTCGACACCGGCCGGGGCGCCGGCGACCTGCTCACCGTCGTCGGCGCGCTGCTCGGCGCCCAGGTGGGCGAGTCGCTGCGGATGGAGGGCCGCTGGGGGTCGCACCCCCAGTACGGGAAGCAGTTCCACGTCGAGAACTACACGACGCTCCTGCCCGCCACCGTCCAGGGCATCCGGCGCTACCTCGGCTCCGGCCTGGTCAAGGGCATCGGACCGGTCTTCGCCGACCGGATCACCCGGCACTTCGGCCTCGACACCCTGACCGTCATCGAGGAGGAGCCCAAGCGGCTGATCGAGGTCCCCGGCCTCGGCCCCAAGCGGACCAGGAAGATCGCCGACGCCTGGGAGGAGCAGAAGGCGATCAAGGAGGTCATGCTCTTCCTCCAGACCGTCGAGGTCTCCACCTCCATCGCCGTGCGCATCTACAAGAAGTACGGCGACGCCTCGATCTCCGTCGTGAAGAACCAGCCCTACCGGCTCGCCGCCGACGTCTGGGGCATCGGCTTCCTCACCGCCGACCGCATCGCCCAGTCGGTCGGCATCCCGCACGACAGCCCGGAGCGGGTCAAGGCGGGCCTCCAGTACGCCCTGTCGCAGGCCACCGACCAGGGCCACTGCTACCTCCCCGAGGAACGGCTCATCGCCGACGCGGTGAAACTGCTCCAGGTCGACACCGGCCTGGTCATCGAGTGCCTGGCCGACCTGGCCGCCGTACCGGAGGAGGGCCAGGACCCCGGCGTGGTCCGGGAGAAGGTCCCCGGCCCGGACGGCGAGGGCCCGGTCACCGCCGTCTACCTGGTCCCCTTCCACCGCGCCGAACTCTCCCTCTCCGCCCAGGTACTGCGCCTGCTGCGCACCGGGGAGGACCGGATGGCCGGCTTCCGGGACGTGGACTGGACGAAGGCGCTCGGATGGCTGAAGGGGCGTACGGGCACCGACCTCGCGCCGGAGCAGGAGGCGGCCGTACGCCTCGCGCTCACCGAGAAGGTCGCCGTGCTCACCGGCGGCCCCGGCTGCGGCAAGTCCTTCACGGTCCGCTCGGTCGTGGAACTGGCCCGCGCCCGCAAGGCGAAGGTCGTCCTGGCCGCCCCGACCGGACGGGCCGCCAAACGGCTCTCCGAGCTGACCGGCGCGGAGGCGTCCACCGTGCACCGGCTGCTGGAGCTGAAGCCCGGCGGTGACGCCGCCTACGACCGGGACCGGCCGCTCGACGCCGACCTCGTGGTGGTCGACGAGGCGTCCATGCTCGATCTGCTCCTCGCCAACAAGCTGGTCAAGGCCGTGCCGCCCGGCGCGCACCTGCTCTTCGTCGGGGACGTCGACCAGTTGCCCAGCGTCGGCGCGGGGGAGGTGCTGCGGGACCTGCTGGCCGAGGGCGGCCCGGTCCCCGCCGTCCGGCTCACCCGCGTCTTCCGCCAGGCCCAGGAGTCCGGCGTGGTGACCAACGCGCACCGCGTCAACGCGGGCCGGCCCCCGCTCACCGACGGCCTGAAGGACTTCTTCCTCTTCGTCGAGGACGACACGGAGGCGGCCGGCCGGCTCACCGTGGACGTCGCCGCCCGCCGCATCCCGGCCCGCTTCGGCCTGGACCCCCGCCGTGACGTGCAGGTCCTCGCTCCCATGCACCGGGGTCCGGCCGGCGCGGGCACGCTCAACGGGCTCCTCCAGCAGGCCGTCACCCCGGGCCGGCCCGACCTGCCGGAGAAGCGGTTCGGCGGCCGGGTGTTCCGCGTCGGCGACAAGGTCACCCAGATCCGCAACAACTACGAGAAGGGCGAGAACGGCGTCTTCAACGGCACCGTCGGCGTCGTCACCGCGCTCGACCCGGTGGACCAGCGCCTCACCGTCCGCACCGACGAGGACGAGGAGGTCGGCTACGACTTCGACGAACTCGACGAACTGGCCCACGCCTACGCCGTGACCATCCACCGCTCCCAGGGCAGCGAGTACCCGGCGGTCGTCATCCCGGTCACCACCGGCGCCTGGATGATGCTCCAGCGCAACCTGCTCTACACGGCGGTCACCCGGGCGAAGAAGCTGGTCGTCCTCGTCGGCTCCCGCAAGGCGATCGGACAGGCGGTGCGCACGGTGTCGGCCGGACGGCGGTGCACGGCGCTCGACTTCCGGCTCACCGGCGCGGGTGCCTGACCGGTCCGGCTCCGGGGACCCGTCCGGAGGGCCGCTGACGGGCGCCTGCCCCGGCCGCGGGAAAAATGATCGATCAAATGAGTCACGAAGGTCACAGAGCCCTTCCCGAAGTGCCGCGGAGGGGGCAGGATGAGAAAGTTGGCGGCACTCAGTGCCGCCGATAGGCCCGATGGTCGACCCCGAGTGCACTCACATGGGCCAAGTGGGGGATGGTAGAGACAGTCAGGGCACCTCGAAGATGAGGCACTACGTCGGTGAGGGAAGACGTGAGCGACAACTCTGTAGTACTGCGGTACGGCGACGGCGAGTACACCTACCCGGTGATCGACAGCACCGTCGGTGACAAGGGCTTCGACATCGGAAAGCTCCGCGCCCAGACCGGTCTGGTGACGCTGGACAGCGGTTACGGGAACACCGCCGCCTATAAATCCGCGATTACGTACCTGGACGGCGAGGGCGGCATCCTCCGGTACCGCGGCTACCCCATCGAACAGCTCGCGGAGGGCTCCACCTTCCTCGAGGTGGCGTACCTGCTCATCAACGGCGAACTGCCGACCGTCGACGAGCTGAGCGCGTTCAAGCACCGCGTCACGCAGCACACGCTGCTCCACGAGGACGTCAAGAACTTCTACACGGGCTTCCCGCGCGACGCCCACCCGATGGCCATGCTCTCCTCGGTGGTCTCGGCGCTGTCCACGTTCTACCAGGACAGCCACAACCCGTTCGACGAGCGCCAGCGCAACCTCTCCACCATCCGGCTGCTCGCCAAGCTCCCGACGATCGCGGCCTACGCCTACAAGAAGTCGATCGGCCACCCGTTCGTCTACCCGCGCAACGACCTCGGCTACGTCGAGAACTTCCTGCGCATGACCTTCTCGGTCCCCGCCCAGGAGTACGAGCCGGACCCGGTCGTCGTCGCGGCCCTGGACAAGCTCCTCATCCTCCACGCCGACCACGAGCAGAACTGCTCGACCTCCACCGTGCGCCTGGTCGGCTCCTCCCAGGCGAACATGTTCGCCTCGATCTCCGCCGGCATCTCGGCCCTGTGGGGTCCGCTGCACGGCGGTGCCAACCAGTCGGTGCTGGAGATGCTGGAGGGCATCCAGGCCGACGGCGGCGACGTCGACTCCTTCATCCGCAAGGTGAAGAACAAGGAGGACGGCGTCCGTCTGATGGGCTTCGGCCACCGGGTCTACAAGAACTTCGACCCGCGCGCGAAGATCATCAAGGCGGCGGCGCACGATGTGCTCTCCGCCCTGGGCAAGTCCGACGAGCTGCTGGACATCGCCCTGAAGCTGGAGGAGCACGCGCTCTCGGACGACTACTTCACCGAGCGCAAGCTCTACCCGAACGTCGACTTCTACACCGGCCTGATCTACCGGGCCATGGGCTTCCCGACCGAGATGTTCACGGTCCTGTTCGCGCTCGGCCGGCTGCCGGGCTGGATCGCCCAGTGGCACGAGATGATCAAGGAGCCGGGCTCCCGCATCGGCCGCCCGCGTCAGATCTACACGGGCGTCGTCGAGCGCGACTTCGTGCCGGTCGAGCAGCGCTGACCCGGCGCCGCGACGAGGCTTCCAGGGCCCCGTGTCCCGCCCCCGGCGGGACACGGGGCCCTGCCTGTGTCTGTGAACCGGGTTGTCACCGTGAGGAGCCCGGACCTCGGTTGTCACCCGCAACGCGCGGCCCCCGGGTCGTCACCCGTGAAGGCCCGAACCCGGGTTGCCAGCCGTGAAGTGCCCCGGACGCCGGAGCGGGCCTTTCCCCGGGAATGGGAGAAGGCGCCCCGGTGCGTCGGTCCCCCCACGGGCCGACGACCAGGGCGCCTTCCCATGTCCCGGTGCGGATTCCCCCCACGGGATCCGGCCGGGCGTCTGTGAGAACAGCGCCTGAATCGCTGTGTGAGCACAACGAGCGAAACTCGCCGTACTCCTGCTGTGTGCGGTCTGCCGGGACGCGCACCCGGGAGGGCCGCTCAAAGCTTCCCGGTGTACGTGTCCCGGCAACGCATCTCTGGGAAAGTCCCCCAAGACATCCCCAGACGTCAGGTCGCGCCCCCCAAGACGCTCCCTGACATCGCCAACTTAGACCTTCGAGCCCCTTCGATGGTTACGTTCACATCACTGTGATCTGCGTCTCCCGAATCTGTCCGTTACGTGGCCGACGGTCCCGATACGCCGAACGAGACCCGACCGTAAGGAAGATGCGCGAGCCTTGTGAAGAGCTTATGTGAGGTGCGTGCCGGACTCCAGAGGCATTTCCCCTTGAACCTCAGTGAAACGCGCGAAGCCTGAGACTGTTGGTCACGACGAAGACCGAGGAGAAGGCCATCGCCGCCCCGGCGATCATCGGGTTGAGCAGCCCCGCCGCGGCCAGCGGCAGCGCGGCCACGTTGTAGCCGAAGGCCCACACCAGGTTCCCCTTGATGGTGGTGAGGGTCCGCCGGGAGAGCCGGATCGCGTCCGCGGCCACCCGCAGGTCCCCGCGGACCAGCGTCAGGTCGCCCGCCTCGATCGCCGCGTCCGCGCCCGTGCCCATGGCGAGCCCCAGGTCGGCGGTGGCGAGCGCGGCGGCGTCGTTGACCCCGTCGCCGACCATGGCGACCGTACGGCCCTCGGCCATCAGCCGCCGGACCACGTCGACCTTCTCCTCGGGCAGCACCTCCGCGATCACCTCGTCGATGCCCACCGAGTCGGCGACGGACTGTGCGACGCGCCGGTTGTCACCGGTCAGCAGCACCGGCGTGAGCCCGAGCCGGCGCAGCTCGGCCACCGCCTCGGCGCTGGTCTCCTTCACCGCGTCGGCCACCGCGACCACCCCGCGCGCCGTGCCGTCCCAGCCCACCACGACGGCCGTGCGCCCGGCGCCCTCGGCCTCGTCCCGGGCGCGGGCCACCTCCGGCGGCAGCGTGTCGTACAGGCGCCCCACGGCCACCTCGCGGCCCTCGACGCGCCCGCGCACGCCCCGGCCCGGCACGTTCACGAACTCCGTCACCGGCGGCAGCGTGCCGACCCGCTCCTCGGCGCCGGCCGCGACGGCGCGGGCCACCGGGTGCTCCGAGGCGTGCTCGACGGCGCCCGCGAGGCGCAGCAGCTCCCCGGGGTCGGTGCCCTCGGCGGCGACGACCTCCTGGAGGCTCATGCGGCCGGTGGTGACGGTGCCGGTCTTGTCCAGGACGACGGTGTCCACGCGCCGGGTGGACTCCAGGACCTCCGGGCCCTTGATGAGGATGCCGAGCTGGGCGCCGCGCCCGGTGCCGACGAGCAGGGCGGTCGGCGTGGCGAGGCCCAGCGCGCACGGGCAGGCGATGATCAGCACGGCGACGGCGGCGGTGAACGCGGCGACGGTGTCGCCGGAGGCGGCCATCCAGCCGCCGAAGGTGGCGGCGGCGATCACCAGGACGACGGGGACGAAGACCGCGGAGACCCGGTCGGCGAGCCGCTGCACCTCGGCCTTGCCGCTCTGCGCGTCCTCCACCAGCTTCGCCATCCGGGCGAGCTGGGTGTCCGAACCGATCCGGGTGGCCTCCACGACCAGCCGGCCCCCGGCGTTGACGGTGGCGCCCGTGACGAAGTCGCCGACGGCCACGTCGACCGGTACCGACTCCCCGGTCAGCAGGGAGGCGTCCACGGCCGAGGTGCCCTCGACGACGGTGCCGTCGGTGGCGATCTTCTCCCCGGGCCGGACCACGAACCGGTCCCCGACGGCGAGCCGGGCCACCGGCACCCGCACCTCGCGCCCGTCGCGGAGCACGGCCACGTCCTTGGCGCCCAGCTCCATCAGGGCGCGCAGCGCGGCCCCGGCGCGGCGCTTGGAGCGGGCCTCCAGCCAGCGGCCGAGGAGCAGGAAGGCGGTGACGCCGGCGGCGGCCTCCAGGTAGATCGCGGAGGCGCCGTCGGCGCGGGAGACGGTCAGGTCGAAGCCGTGCCGCATGCCCGGCATGCCCGCGTCCCCGAAGAACAGCGCCCACAGGGACCAGCCGAACGCCGCCAGCGTGCCCAGCGAGACCAGCGTGTCCATGGTGGCCGCGCCGTGCCGGGCGTTGGACCAGGCGGCGCGGTGGAAGGGGAGCCCGCCCCAGACCACGACGGGCGCGGCGAGGGTGAGCGAGAGCCACTGCCAGTTGTCGAACTGGAGCGCCGGCACCATCGCGAGCAGCACCACGGGGGTGGCCAGGAGCAGCGAGACGAGGAGCCGCTGCCACAGGCCGGCGAGTTCGGGATCGTCCTCGGCGCCGCCCGGCGGGGTCTCGTCGGCGGCCCGTGCCGGGGGCGCGGGCTCCTCGGCGGTGTAGCCGGTCTTGACGACGGTGGCGATGAGGTCGGCGACGCCGATGGAGGCGGGGTGGGTGATCCGCGCCTTGTGCGTCGCGTAGTTCACCGTGGCGGTGACGCCGTCCATGCGGTTGAGCTTCTTCTCGACGCGGGCCGCGCAGGAGGCGCAGGTCATCCCGCCGATGAGCAGCTCGGCCTCGGCGAGGTCCGGTGCGGTGGCGGTGGGCGTTGCCTCGGTGGTGCTGGTCATGGTCCGGTGACTCCAGGGGGTCCGCCGGACCGGGAGCGGCCGGTTGTCGCGAGCCGGTCGCCCCGGCCCGGCCGGAAGGCTGTGGGCGGGGCTGGGCGGGCGGGTCAGGCGGTGCCGGTCAGCTCGAAGCCGGCCTCGTCCACCGCGGCGCGGACGGCCGCCTCGTCGAGCGGGGCGGCGGAGACGACGGTGACCTCGCCGGCGGGGGCGACTGCCTTCACCGAGACGACGCCGGGGATCTCGGAGATCTCGCCGGAGACGGCGCCCTCGCAGTGGCCGCAGCTCATCCCGCTCACCTTGTAGACGGTGGTGACGGAGCCCTGGGTGTCGGTCGGAGAGGTCATGTCGTTACTCCTGGTCGGGAGGCGTGCAGGGTCGAGTACCCGTGATCCGGTGGGGGACCACGTCTCCCACTGTACCCCTAGGGGGTATGCGGGCGCGTGACCCGGCCCCCCGCTGCGGCGGGCGTCGGCGCAGAATGCGGGGGCAGGGTGAGCCGGGACGGGAGAGGGGGCGCGGGATGCGCGCGGTGGTGTTCGAGAGGTTCGGGGAGCCGGCCGGGGTGCGCGAGGTGCCCGACCCGGCGCCGGCGCCGCACGGCGTGGTCGTCCGCGTCGAGGCGACGGGCCTGTGCCGCAGCGACTGGCACGGCTGGCAGGGGCACGATCCGGACATCGTCCTGCCGCACGTGCCCGGCCACGAACTCGCCGGGGTCGTCGAGGCGGTGGGCGGCCGGGTGACCGGATGGCGGCCCGGGGACCGGGTCACCGTGCCCTTCGTGTGCGCCTGCGGGAGCTGCCCGGCGTGCGCGGCGGGCGACCAGCAGGTGTGCGAGCGGCAGACCCAGCCCGGCTTCACCCACTGGGGCTCCTTCGCCGAGTACGTGGCCCTCGACCACGCCGACGTCAACCTGGTCGCCGTCCCCGAGGGCGTGTCGTACGCGACCGCCGCCTCGCTCGGCTGCCGGTTCGCCACCGCGTTCCGGGCGGTGGTGCACCAGGGCGCGGTCAAGGCGGGGGAGTGGGTGGCGGTGCACGGCTGCGGGGGCGTCGGACTGTCGGCCGTGATGATCGCGGCGGCCTCGGGGGCGCGGGTCGTCGCCGTCGACGTCTCGCCCCGGGCGCTGGAGCTGGCCCGGTCCTTCGGCGCGGCGGAGTGCGTGGAGGCGGGGGCGGTGGCGGACACCGCGGCGGCGGTACGGGACCTCACCGGCGGCGGCGCCCACCTCTCCCTGGACGCCCTCGGCTCCCCCGTCACCTGCGCGGCCTCCGTGAACGGCCTGCGCCGCCGGGGCCGGCACGTCCAGGTGGGCCTGCTGCCCTCGGCGGACGGCACCACGCCGGTCCCGATGGCCCGCGCCGTCGCCCTGGAGCTGGAGCTGCTCGGCAGCCACGGCATGGCCGCCCACGCCTACCCGCCGATGCTGGACCTCGTCCGGGCGGGCCTGCTCCGCCCCGACCTGCTGGTGACCTCCGCCATCACCCTGGAGGAGGCCCCGGACGCCCTCGCCGCGATGGGCTCCGCCCCGGGCGCGGGCGTCACCGTCATCGCGCCGTAGGCCCCGGCCCGGCGCCCCCGCCTCCTCGGCGGGACGACCCCGGGTCAGCCCCGGACCAGCCCCGGACCGCGGCTGGACCGACCCCGGATCAGCCTCGGACCGACCCAGAACCGGCCCAGAGTCAGCCCCGGACCAGCCCCGGACCGACCCCGGACCGGCCCACAGCCAGCCCCGGACCGGCCCCAACCCCCGCGCGCCGGCCGCGCGCCACGCCCGGCCCGGGGCCCCGGGCCGGGCGTGGCGCGCGGCCGTGTCAGTCGCGGCGGGTGCGGTTGCCGGGGCGGGAGGCGACCCAGGCCCGGACCGTGTCCGCGTACCAGTACGGCTTGCCGCCCTCCACGTGGTCGGGCTGCGGCAGCAGCCCGTGCTTGCGGTACGACCGCACGGTGTCCGGCTGCACCCGGATGTGAGCCGCGATGTCCTTGTAGGACCAGAGCCTTCGGTCGGTCACGAGTCGCACCTCCCCGCGCGCGCCGCGGCGGCGACCGGGGACGGCCGCCGGGGGGAGCCGGGCGCAGCGCTGGCGATCACCTAGCCTCGCCGGGCCGGCGGCGCCGTGCCCGAGCCGGTCGGCGGCCGTTCCCGGGTGTGACGGAAAACCTGCGTACACGTGACATGTGTGACAGGAAGGGGGCCTTTGTGACAGGAGTGCCGCAAAGCGGCGGACCGGGTCCCGGGCGTGGTGCGTTGACAGCGGGGCTCCGGGGGTCCGGGGGACGCCGAGGGCGGGCCCGCCGGAGTCATTTCGTCCGTATGTCCGGACAAAGGATTGACAGACCTCATCCGCACGGCTAGAAACCCGACAGGACCCAAGGACGGGCTCGAAGGGGACGCGATGGCGCACGACCGGCCGCCGCCGAGGCGCGGCGCGGTGCCGCCGTCGCCGGCATCCCCGCCGACCCCCGTCCCGGGCTCCCGCGACGGACACCGGCGGCCCCGCCGGACCGCGCCGCGCGGGACGCCCGGCCACCGAACGCCTCCGGCGTGGGAGGCCGCTTCGCCCTGGCAGGAGCGAAGTGCGAGCGCCGACTCCCCGCCCGCCCGGCCGCCCCGCGCCGGAGGTCCCCGGTGGTCCCGGTCCGCCCCGCCGTCCGCCGGGGGCGCGGCACGCCCGGACCCCCACACCTGTCTACGCGCGGGCCCGAACCCCCGACACTGTGTCGGGCGCGCACGGGGCGACGGGGCTGCTGGGATGGACCCACGGCCCCGGCCGCGGCCCGACGGCCGCGGAGCACGGCCCCACGGCACGTCTCGACCCGTCGCCGCCATTCTGCGAAGGAGTTCTCGGTCATGACGAAGATCGTCAACCACTGGATCGGCGGCAAGCCCGTCGAAGGCGCCTCGGGCAACCACGGTCCGGTGACGAACCCGGCCACCGGCGAGGTCACCACCCGGGTCGCCTTCGCCTCCGCCGAGGAGGTGGACGCCGCGGTCGCCGCCGCCCGGGAGGCGTTCACGACCTGGGGCCAGTCCTCGCTGGCGCAGCGCACCTCGATCCTCTTCCGCTTCCGCGCCCTGCTGGACGAGCACCGCGACGAGATCGCCGCGCTGATCACCGCCGAGCACGGCAAGGTGCACTCCGACGCCCTCGGCGAGGTCGCCCGCGGCCTGGAGGTCGTCGACCTGGCCTGCGGCATCGCCGTACAGCTCAAGGGCGAGCTGTCGACGCAGGTCGCCACGCGCGTCGACGTGGCCTCCATCCGGCAGCCGCTCGGCGTGGTCGCCGGCATCACGCCGTTCAACTTCCCGGCGATGGTGCCGATGTGGATGTTCCCGCTCGCCATCGCCTGCGGCAACACCTTCGTGCTCAAGCCGAGTGAGAAGGACCCCTCCGCCGCCAACCGGCTCGCCGAACTGCTCGCCGAGGCCGGACTGCCCGACGGCGTCTTCAACGTCGTCCACGGCGACAAGACCGCCGTCGACCGGCTCCTGGAGCACCCGGACGTCAAGGCGGTCTCCTTCGTCGGCTCCACGCCGATCGCCCGCCACATCCACACCACCGCCTCCGCCCACGGCAAGCGCGTCCAGGCGCTCGGCGGCGCCAAGAACCACATGCTGGTGCTGCCCGACGCCGACCTCGACGCGGCGGCCGACGCGGCCGTCTCCGCGGCCTACGGCTCGGCCGGCGAGCGCTGCATGGCGATCTCCGCCGTCGTCGCGGTCGGCGCCGTCGGCGACGCGCTCGTGGAGAAGATCCGCGAGCGCGCCGAGAAGATCGTCATCGGCCCCGGCGACGACCCCGCCTCCGAGATGGGCCCGCTGATCACCAAGGCCCACCGCGACAAGGTCGCCTCCTACGTCTCCGGCGCCGCCGCCGAGGGCGCCGAGGTCGTCCTGGACGGCACCGGCCACACCGTGCCGGGCCACGAGGACGGCCACTGGATCGGCATCTCCCTGCTGGACCGGGTGCCGACCACCGCGAAGGCGTACCAGGACGAGATCTTCGGCCCGGTGCTGTGCGTGCTGCGCGTGGAGACGTACGAGGAGGGCGTGGCGCTCGTCAACGCCTCGCCGTTCGGCAACGGAACCGCGATCTTCACCCGGGACGGCGGCGCCGCCCGCCGCTACCAGTTGGAGGTCGAGGCCGGCATGGTCGGCGTGAACGTGCCGATCCCCGTCCCGGTCGGCTACCACTCCTTCGGCGGCTGGAAGGACTCGCTCTTCGGCGACCACCACATCTACGGCAACGACGGCACGCACTTCTACACCCGAGGCAAGGTCGTCACCACCCGCTGGCCCGACCCGTCCGAGGCCCCGACCGGCGTCGACCTGGGCTTCCCCCGCAACCACTGACGCCCCCCGGCCCGCCCGGCCGCGCCCCCGTCCCGCCCCGGCGGGCGGGGGCGCCCGCGCCTGAGCCGGCGCCGGACGCACCCCGTACGGTGGGCGCATGGATCTTCGACTGCCCGCCCTGCGGCGGCTGTTCGGCCGGCCCCGGCGCACGGCCGCCGCCGCGGCGGCCGTCGTGGTGCTGGCCGGCGCCGGGACCTGGACGGCGCTCGCCGGCGACGACCCGGTCCCGGTGCACCGCGCCGACCGGACCCTCGCCACGGGCGGCGGAGTCCGCCTGGACACCTCGTACTTCACCACCGCGGGGGCCGGCCGCCGCCCGGCCGTCCTGCTCGCGCACGGCTTCGGCGGCAGCAAGGCCGACGTGCGTGCCCAGGCCGAGCGGCTGGCCCGCGACGGGTACGCGGTGCTCACCTGGTCGGCGCGCGGCTTCGGCGCGTCCACCGGCCGGATCGGGCTGAACGCCCCCGACGGCGAGGTCGCCGACGTCTCCCGGCTCCTCGACTGGCTCGCCGAACAGCCCCAGGTCCGCCTCGACGGACCCGGCGACCCCCGCGTCGGCGTGGCCGGCGCCTCCTACGGCGGCGCCGTCGCGCTGCTCTCCGCGGGCCACGACGAGCGGGTCGACGCGATCGCCCCCGCCGTCACCTACTGGGACCTCGCGGACGCCCTCTTCCCCGACGGCGTCTTCAAGAAGCTGTGGGCCGGCGTCTTCGTCGGCTCCGGCGGCGGCTGCGACCGGTTCGAGCCGGAACTGTGCCGCATGTACGAGCGGGTCGCCGCGTCCGGCGTCCCCGACGCGCCCGCCGTGGACACCCTGAGGGAACGCAGCCCGCGCGCCGTCGCCGCCCGCATCGACGTGCCCACCCTGCTGGTGCAGGGCCAGAGCGACTCCCTCTTCCCGCTCGGCCAGGCCGACGCCGCCGCCCGCGCGATCCGCGCCAACGGCGCCCCCGTCGACGTCGACTGGATCGCCGGCGGACACGACGGCGGCGACCAGGAGACCGACCGCGTCCAGGCCCGCGTCACCGCCTTCTTCGACCGCCACCTCAAGGACGACGCCTCCGCCGTCGCCGGCCCCGGCTTCCGCGTCACCCGCACCCTCGGCGCCGACACCCGCGAACCCCGCCTGCACGGCGTGAGCACCGGCACCTACCCCGGCCTGCACAGCGCCCCGCACCCCCTCGACCTGCGCGGCGGCCCCCAGAAGGTCGACAACCCGCCCGGCGGCTCCCCGCCCGCCGTCTCCGCCCTGCCCGGCCTCGGCGGCCTCGCCCGGCTCTCCTCCCTCGGCGTCGGCACCGCCCTCGACATACCCGGCCAGTTCGCCGCGTTCGACTCCGCCCCGCTCGGCCGGGACCTGCGCATCACCGGCTCGCCGACGGTCACCGTCCGCGTCGAGTCCGCCGCCGACGAGGCCGTCCTCTTCGCCAAGGTGTACGACGTCGCCCCCGGCGGCACCCCGCAGGTACTGCCCGCCCAGCTCGTCACCCCCGTCCGGGTCACCGGCGCCAAGGCCGGCCGCGAGGTGCGGATCACCCTGCCGGCCGTCGACCACGAGGTCGCCGCGGGCCACCGGCTGCGCCTGGTCCTGTCCACCACCGACCTCGGCTACGCCACCCCGGCCGCCCCCGCCACCCACACCGTCTCCCTCGCGGGCCCCCTCGCCGTGCCGGTCGTGCCCTTCGGCGACGATCCCGCCGACGCGCTGCCCGCCTGGGTCTGGTGGGCGCCCCTGGCCGGTGCCGCCGTCGCCGCGGCCCTGCTGCTGACGGCCCGCCGCCGCACCGCCGTCCCCGCGCCCGACCCCGCCCTGGCGGACGTGCCGCTGCGCATCACCGGCCTGTCCAAGCGCTACGCGGGCGCCGCGGACCGGTACGCGGTACGCGACCTGTCCTTCCGGGTGGAACGGGGCCAGGTGCTCGGCCTGCTCGGACCCAACGGCGCCGGCAAGACGACGACCCTGCGCATGCTGATGGGCCTCATCACCCCCGACGAGGGCGAGATCCGCGTCTTCGGCCACGCCATCGCGCCCGGCGCCCCCGTCCTCTCCCGCGTCGGCGCCTTCGTCGAGGGCGCCGGCTTCCTGCCGCACCTGTCCGGCCGGGAGAACCTCGACCTGTACTGGCGGGCCACCGGCCGCCCGCCCGGCGACGCCCACCTCGACGAGGCCCTGGAGATCGCCGGCCTCGGCGACGCGCTCTCCCGCGCGGTCCGCACCTACTCGCAGGGCATGCGCCAGCGCCTGGCCCTCGCCCAGGCCATGCTGGGCCTGCCCGACCTGCTGATCCTGGACGAGCCCGCCAACGGACTCGACCCGCCGCAGATCCGCGCCATGCGCGAGGTGACGATCCGCTACGCGGCGGCCGGCCGCACGGTGATCGTCTCCAGCCACCTCCTCGCCGAGGTCGAGCAGAGCTGCACCCACCTCGTGGTGATGGACCGGGGCCGGCTGGTCCGGTCCGGGCCGACGGGCGAGATCACCGGCTCCGGCGACACCCTGCTCGTCGGCACCGCCACGCCGGCCGGGGAGGCCCTGGCCGGGAAGGTCGCCGCCCTGCCCGGGGTGGCCTCCGCCGTCCGCGCCGACGAGGGCCTGCTCGTACGCCTCGACGAGGACGGGAGCGCGCGGGATCTGATCGCCGCCCTCGTCCGCCTGGACGTGCCGGTCACCTCGGTGGGCCCGCACCGACGGCTCGAAGACGCCTTCCTCACCCTGATCGGAGACCGCGCATGAGCACGCCGGCCGACCGCGCGACCCCCGACCGCACCGGCCCCGACCGCACCGGCCTCGGCCCGGAGCGCGCCGAGCCCGCCGCCGCGCCGCCCGCGTCCGCCCCCGCGCCCCGCCGCGCCGCCGACGGCTACCGTCCCGGCCGCACCCTGCCGCTGCGGGTCGAGCTGATCCGCCAGCTCAAGCGGCGCCGCACGCTCGTCATGGGCGCCGTCCTCGTCGCCCTGCCCTTCGTGCTGCTCCTCGCCTTCCGGCTCGGCGGCGGGCCGCGCGGCAACCCCGACCGGGTCAGCCTCATGGACACGGCCACCGTCTCCGGCGCCAACTTCGCCGCCGTCAACCTCTTCGCCGCCGCCGGATTCCTGCTGGTCGTGCCCGTCGCCCTGTTCTGCGGGGACACCGTGGCCTCCGAGGCGAACTGGTCCTCGCTGCGCTACCTGCTCGCCGCGCCGGTGCCCCGGGCCCGCCTGCTGTGGTCCAAGCTGGTCGTCGCGCTCGGCCTGAGCGCCGCCGCCATCGCCCTGCTCCCGCTGACCGCCCTCGCGGTGGGCACCGCCGCCTACGGCTGGGGCCCGCTGCGGCTGCCCACCGGCGGCGCCCTGGCCGCCGACACGGCCGTCGCCCGCCTCGCCCTCGCCGCGGCCTACGTGTTCGTCTCCCAACTCGTCACCGCAGCACTGGCGTTCTGGCTCTCCACCCGTACGGACGCCCCGCTCGGCGCGGTCGGCGGCGCCGTCGGACTGACCATCATCGGCAACGTCCTCGACGAGGTCACCGCCCTCGGCGACTGGCGCGAACTGCTCCCCGCCCACTGGCAGTACGCCTGGCTCGACGCCCTCGCGCCCCGGCTGGAGACGGCCGGCATGCTCCAGGGCGCCTCGCTCTCCCTGTCCTGCGCCCTGGTGCTGACCGCCCTCGCCTTCCGCGGCTTCGCCCGCAAGGACGTCGTGTCCTGACCCCGCGCGGGCCGCGTGGACCCGGACACGCCGGAGGGGCGGGCCGCCGGTGCGTCCGGCCGCCCGCCCCTCCGCCCTGATCAGCCCTGGCCGCTGGCGGACAGGATCGACACGTCCTCCAGGAGGTGGGCCAGCGCACCGTCGCGCTTGGTCTGCGTCGAGTTCTCGGTGCACTGCTGGTTCAGGTCGTCCGACAGCAGCGGGATGTCCTGGATCGGCACCAGGCCCACCACGCTGACCGGGATGTCGCTCACCGCGATGCAGGGCTTGTTGAAGGAGCCCTGGATGAGCGCCATCTGCGGGCTCATGTTGCCGTACGTCGCGGAGTTGCCGAAGTACTGCGAGGCACCGTTCCCGTTGGCGACGAGCGGCCCGCTGTCGTCGCCGAGCGCCATGGCCTGCGGGGCCGCGGCAGCGGAGGCACCCATGACGGAGGCGGCGATCGCCGCGTAGGCAACAACCTTCTTGATCACTGACTCGGTCCTTTCTGAGGAAACCCCGTCCACCGGAGCGCCCTGGTCAACTCCGCGACTGCAAACGGGTTTCTCCCGTTCACTCGGTCGGCCGACAACGGGAAGTGTGTGCGGATACCCGCGACCGCCCCGTATTCCAGCGGGTTCGCGTCCATTTCACCGTTCCACACGGGGCCAACCGGGTGAACGCCCGCAACCAATCATCCCGCGTCCTGTTGATGAGGCCGTAGGACAGTGCGTCGCTACGAGGAAAGGAACGCGAAGTGCTCAAGAAGGCAATGGTCGCCGCGGCGGCCGCCGCTTCTGTGATCGGTATGACGGCGGTTGCGGCTCCCCAGGCGCTTGCCATCGGAGACGACAACGGTCCGGCCGTGGCCAACGGCAACGGTGCCGTGTCGTCGTTCGGCAACTCGGCCACCAAGGGCGACATGAGCCCCCAGCTCTCCCTGGTCCAGGGTTCGCTGAACAAGCCGTGCCTCGGTGTCGAGGACGTCAACGTCGCCGCCCTCAACCTGATCCCGATCCAGGACGTGGCGCTGCTGTCGGACGACCTCAACCAGCAGTGCTCCGACAACTCCACCCAGGCCAAGCGCGACGGTGCCCTGTCGCACATCCTGGAGGACCTGTCGGTCCTGTCGGCGAACGGCCAGAGCTGAGCCGTATCGCGCTAGACCGGAGTGGTCCGCCGTCACACGCGCGGGCCACCCGGTCGGCACACGGGCGGGGATGCCGCCGGGCGAGGGAACACCACCCTTCCGGCGGTACGTCCGCACCGTGTGGTGAGGCTTTCGGGTGACTTTCCCGGGGTTCCACGTTCTGTTGTTTCTCCAGCCGTCAATTCCTCGTTTGCAGGCTGCTGGTCATGGTGCGAGCCGTCCAAGCTGTGCTCGCGCGGTTTCGGCCGTCAATCAGGCATGACCGCAGAGAAGGGAAAGTTCATGAAGAAGAGCGCTGCTGTCGTCGCGGGCGCCATCATGGCCATGGGCATCGCCGCCCCGGCCTTCGCCGACGCCGGTGCCGAAGGTGCCGCCTTCGGTTCCCCGGGCGTCCTGTCCGGCAACGTCATCCAGGTCCCCGTGCACGTCCCCGTCAACGTGTGCGGCAACAGCATCAACGTGATCGGTCTGCTGAACCCGGCGTTCGGCAACGCGTGCGTGAACCACTGACGTCGTTCGGCACCAGTCGACCGGCTGCGTTACGGCCGGCCTTGTCCAACTCGCTTGGTTCAGGGCCGGCTTTTCCCCTTTTACGAGCCAACCGCTCCAGGCAGGAAGACAACTAGAGTGCGACAGACCCTGAGCAGGGGAATGGTCGCGGCCGCAGCCGCGACGAGCGTCCTGTCCCTGTGTGGCAGCCCCGCCTTCGCCGACGCGCAGGCCGACGGGGCAGCCGTCAACTCGCCGGGCGTGCTGTCCGGCAACACCGTCCAGGTGCCGATCGACGTGCCGGTGAACGTCTGCGGCAACAGCATCGACCTCGTCGGGGTGCTGAACCCGACGTTCGGGAACCAGTGCGCCAACGTCAGCGAGCAGCACCACCGGGCCGACGCCCACGAGGACGGCTCGGGCCACGGCTCCGAGGACCGCGGGCAGGGCTCGGACGAGTCCGGGTACGGCTCGGAGGACCGCGGGCACGGCTCGGACGACTCCGGCTACGGCTCCGGCGAATCCGGGTACGGCGGCGACGAGTCCGGGTACGGCGGCGGTGAGTCCGGGTACGGCGGCGGTGAGTCCGGGTACGGCGGCGGTGAGTCCGGCCATGGCGCGGAGGACCGCGGGCACGGCTCGGACGACTCCGGCTACGGCTCCGGCGAATCCGGCTACGGCGACGAGTCGGGCTATGGCGGCGGTGAGTCCGGGTACGGCTCGGAGGACCGCGGGCACGGCTCCGACGACTCCGGCTACGGCTCCGACGACTCCGGCTACGGCAGTGACGAGTCCGGCTACGGCTCGGACGACCGCGGCTACGGCTCCGACGGAGGCTACGGCTCCGGCGGCGGGTACGGCGGCGGCGCCCACGCGGGCGGCGTCACCGAGGGCTCGCCCGGCGTCGGCTCCGGCAACGCCATCCAGGTGCCGGTCGACGTGCCGGTCAACCTCTGCGGGAACACCGTCGACGTGATCTCCGCCCTCAACCCGGTCTTCGGCAACCGCTGCGAGTCCGGGGGCTACGGCGAGGAGGAGACGCCTCCCACCACGCCGCCCACTCCTCCCACCACGCCGCCGACGAAGCCGCCGACGCCTCCCACGAAGCCGCCGACGCCTCCGACCACCCCGCCGACGACGCCCCCCACGACCCCGCGGACGCCTCCGCCGCTGGCCGAGACCGGCGCCACCGGCACCATGGGGTCGGCCGCAGCCGCTGCCGCCCTCATCGCGGGCGGTGCCATCCTCTACCGCAGGGGCCGCACCGCAGCCCAGCGCTGAGCCAGGGTTCCCCACTCCCCCCACCGCGCCGCCCCCGCCGGACACCGCACCGTCCGCCGGGGGCGTTGTCGTGCCCGGGGCGCCGCCCACCGCCCCGGTGCCGGGTCAGCGGCGGGCCGCCCACTCCTCGTCGCCGCGCCCCGCGCGGCCGGGATCGGGAGCGCCCGCCTGCCGCACCACCCGCGCCGAAGCCGGCCCGTCGGACCGCGCCCCGCCCGTACGGGACGCCGGGCGGCGCAGCAGCCGGCCCGCCGCGTGCCGTCCCCACCGCGTCCACAGGGCCCGCCCCGGGGCCCGGTCGTCCCGGGCGTGCCAGGCCAGCTCGCGTCCCTGGGCCGCCGGACGCAGGGCGCTGAGCGGCGCGTAGTTCTCCACCACGAACCTCCGCCCCGGCAGCGGCTCCCCCACGGGCAGCGGGCGGTGGGTCAGGTCCAGGTGCAGGGCGCGCACCACGTCCAGCCCGGCCGAATCGGCGAAGAGCCGGAACTGTGCGCCGGGCCGCGGGTTGAAGTCGAGCAGGTGGTACGCGCCGGTCGTACCGCAGCGGCGGAAGTCGAGGTCGAACACGCCCCGGTAGCCCAGTTCGCGTACGACCCGCCCGGCGAGCGCCGCCACCGGCGGGTTCGGCTCCCAGCGGCCGACCGCCGTCAGACCGGCGCCGCGCGGCCGGGCCCGCGTCTTGCGCCCCGGACCGCCCGCCCGTACCGCGCCCGTACGGTCGGCGTACCCGTGGACGAACCAGTCCCGGTCCGTCCCCGGCTCCAGGAACGCCTGGAGCAGCAGCCGGCTCCCCGCCTCCCCGGCCCGCAGGAACAGCTCCCGGGCCTCCCGCGCCGAGCGCAGCAGCACCGTGCTGCGCAGCCCGCTGCCCGCCGGCACCAGCCACGGCCGGCTCCACTTCGCCACCACCGGCAGCCCCAGCCGCCACGCGGCGCGGGCCGCCTCCTCGGGGCCGTCCGGCACCACCGTCTCCGGGTGCGGCACACCGAGCGCCGCGCACAGCCCGGCCAGCTCCGCCTTGTCGGCGACCCGCGCCGGCAGCTCCCCGGGCAGGTCGGGCAGGAGGAAGGCGGGGGCCAGCTCGGCCCGCGCCCGGCCCACCGCGACCGCGCACGCGTCGTCCATCGGGATCAGTACCGCCGGCCGGGCGATCCGGGCGGCGATCCGGCGCAGGGCCGCCGTGATCTCGGCCGCCGGGGCACCGGGCGGCGGGGGAGTGTGCAGGGCGGTCACGAAGCGGGAGGCGCCGACGGGGCCGCCCGCGCAGTCGGCGACCAGGTGCACGTCCACCCCGGCCCGGCCGAGCGAGCGCACGGCGCCGAGGGTGCCGTGGTGGAACGGATTCCGGTCGGTCCGCAGCACAACGGCGGGGACGCGGGTGTCGAACAGCGGCACGGCGGGGTTCCTTCACAGTCGGTCCGGATCACCGGAGCGGGCGATCGGCGCACTCGAATGCCGTAACGGCGGTGGCGTGAGGGCCTGTCATGTGACTGGGTGTCACTATGTGTCCCCGGCCGTGCACAGAGGGGGACGCGCGACGGAACAGGGAGTGATTGGTGCAGCAGGGCAGCACAGCGCAGGACGCAGAGCCGAGAGAGGAGCCGGTATGACCTCCCATCAGCCACCGCGCCGAAGCCGCGGGCCCGCCCGCGCGGCGGCGGCGGTCGCCGCGGTGGTGGCGGTGACGGCCGTCCTGGCGAGCGGCCCCCAGGCCGCCGCCGAGGACCCGGCCCTGCCCGCCCCCGCCGCCGCCTCCGCCGTCCCGGCCCCGGCCCCTGCCCCCGGCTCCGCCGCGTCCGCCGTCCCCGCCCCGGCCCCCGCCGCGCCCGCGGCGAAGGGCACGCCCGCCTTCGGCGCGTACCTGGACTACGGGCCGGACGGCGTCGCCCGCATGGCCGAACTCGGCGACTGGCTCGGCGGCGCCGACCTGCGCGTCGGCCACACCTACCTGCCCGGCGACCGGTGGAGCAACATCGAGGGCGCCCCCGGATTCCTGACCTCCTGGGCGCGGTGGCGCACCGACCGCCCCGACCGGATGCTCGTCCTCAACGTGCCGATGATGGAGCGCAACGAGGAGGGCGTCGGCGACGCCGAGGTCCGGGCCCTGCTGCGCCAGGGCGCCGCCGGCCGCTTCGACCACCACTACCGGGCCCTCGCCGAGCGGCTGGTCGCCCTCAAGGTGCCCGACACGGTGCTGGTCCTCGGCTGGGAGATGAACGGCATCACCTACACCCACCGCTGCGGCCCCGACCCCGAGGCGTGGAAGGCGTACTGGAACCGGATCGTCACCACCATGCGGTCGGTGCCCGGCCAGGAGTTCCGCTTCGACTTCGCGCCCAGCCGCGGCCGGGACGCCGTGCCGTGGACCGAGTGCTACCCGGGCGACGACACCGTCGACATCATCGGCATGGACTCCTACGACCAGCCGCGCGGCATGCCCTTCGACGAGCAGGTGAGCGAGCCTTACGGCCTCCAGGCGCACATCGACTTCGCCAAGGCCCACGGCAAGCCGGTCTCGTACCCGGAGTGGGGGCTCTTCCGCAACGGCGACAACCCGGAGTACATGCGGCGGATGCTCGCCTGGATGGACGAGCACCGGCCGCTGTACAACACCGTCACCGACTACTGCCCGCACGGCGTGTGGCAGTGCGGCCAGAACCCCGAGTCCACCGCCGTCTACCGGTCCGTCCTCTCCGGCCGCACCGAGGAGCCGGCCGCCGCCCCCACCATCCCGGCGCCGCCGGCCGGCTGCTCGCCGCTGGGACTGGGCGACTGGGTCGAGTCCTGGCTCGGCGGGAGGCTCTGCCTGCGGCTGGAGTGGTGGTCGCGCGACCGGTAGCGGAACGCGCCGGCGGCCGGAACGATCAGCTCCGGCCGCCACCGCGCTCCCTCCGCTCCCGCCACACGCCCAGCGCCTCCTTGCCGCGCCGGCGGGCGGCGGCGTCCGCGAGGGCCGCCGCCAGCAGCGGGGCGGTGCGCCGGCGGGCCAGCAGCAGCCGCCCGTTGGCCACCGGCAGGGGGCGCCAGTGGTGCTTGTACGGCTCGTTGCCGCGCAGCAGGCTCAGCGTGCCGTGCCCGCCGCCGCCCGCGCGCCCGGCGCACGCCTCCAGCAGCATCACCGCCACGTCCGCCTTCAGCTCGCGCAGCCTCGGGTGGGCGCCGTACAGGTAGCCGCCGGCCAGTCGCGGCGAGCGCAGCGTCAGGTCCACCGCCACCACCTCGTCGTCCAGCCGGAACTCGGTGACCACCGCGTCCCCGGCCCGGACCATCGGCCCCGCCGCCCGCACCAGGTGCTCGCGGAACCGGGGCCGCAGGTGCTCGCCGGTCACCTTCCGCCCCTGCCACTGGAGCCGGTGCAGGTCCAGCAGCCGCCCGAGTGCCGCCTCCGTCTCCTCCGGGAGGACGGCGCGGCCCTTGACGCCGAGCGCGTCCAGTCTGCGCAGCTTGGCGCGGACCCGCTGCCGCGCCTTGGCCGAGGGCAGCCGGGCCACCAGGTCGTCCATCGGGGCGGCGGGCAGCTCCAGGCAGAGGGAGTCCGCCAGGCGGTGCCGGGGCCCGCGCCAGCGGTCGTAGACGGCCTCGGCGGCGGCGCCCGGCCGGACCTCGCGCAGGTCGACCAGGGCGGTGCGGGCCGCCCGCGCCAGCGTGCCGGCGAGCGCGTCCGCCGCCCGGGTGCCGTGCCCGTCGTCCAGCAGTACGTCCCCGTAGTCGCAGATCGCCCCGCCCAGCGGCACCAGCGCCGGCACCGGGCGGGCCACCCGCATCAGCGGGGCCGCGCCCACCAGCGCGGCGCCGTCCCGGACGAGGAGAAGCCGCAGCCGGCCGGGGCGCCCGTACGAACGCCACCAGGAGTGCAGCCAGGCGTGGCTCTGGAACGGGGTCGCGGCGGCGCACCGCCGGTACAGCCGCGTCCACTGCGGGCCCAGTTCGGCGAACCGGCGCTCGTCGGTGACGAGTTCACTCGTGTACGTCACAGCAGTCCGCGCGCGTCGCCGGCGGGGGCGCCGGGGGCGGGGACGGCTCTCTCCGCCGGGGTGCGGCGCGGCCGGACCAGCATCGCCAGAGCGCCGAGCAGCCCGCCCGCGCAGGCGCCGACCAGCCCGGTCACGGGGGCGGACGCCGAGGACGCCTCGGCCGGCCTGGTGGCCCGCGCGAACTCCCGCAGCTCGACGTGGGTGTCGCCCCCGGCGGTCTGGGCGTGCCGGGTGAGGGCCTGGGAGACGGCGTTGGCCATGGCCGCGGCCTTGGCGGGGCGGGGGGAGGTGGCCGTGAGGGAGACCATCGGCGCGTCCGGCGAGGTCTCGGCCCGCACGCCGGAGCGCAGGGTGGCGACCGGCACGCCCGCCGTCTTCTGGGCGCCTTCGAGCACCGCGAGCTGCGTGGCGACCCGCCCGTACGCCTGGGCGAAGCCGAGCGCGGCGGCCGGGTCGGACTTCTCGGTGGGGACGGCGACGACATAGCTCGTCGCCGTGTACTGCGGGGTCCGCAGCAGCCCGTAGCCGCCGCCGAGCAGCCCCCCGGCGACGACGCCGGCCGCCAGCAGCGACCAGGCGGGCAGGGACCGGCGCGGCAGGCGCGGGGCGTCCGCGCGCCGGCGCAGGCGCGGCAGGCGTCCCGGGCCGGGCTCCGGCGCGGGCTCGGCGCGCGGCCCGTCGGTGAGGTGCCGGGCGGCGGGCGCGGACTGGACGGTGGACTCGGTCATGCGGAACCAACTCCCTGGAGGGCCGGGTACGGGGGGCGGGTGAGGGCGGTCGCGTACACGTCCATCAGCCGGGCGGCGCTGCGGGTGACGCAGTAGTGGCGGGCGGCCTCGGGCGCGGTGCGCGGACCGGCCGGGGCGGCGCGGGCCTCGGCGAGGGCGCGGGCGAACCCGGCCGGTCCGCCGCCGACGTGCCGGGCGGCGGGCGCGGCCGACGGGGGGAGGTCCTCGATCGCCGGACAGGAGGCGTAGAGCACCGGCAGTCCCGAGGCCAGCGCCTCCACCGCCGCCAGCCCGAACGCCTCCTCCGGCGACGGCGAGGCCAGGACGTCCATCGCCGAGAGCAGGGCGGGCAGGTCCGGCCCGGCCGAGCCGTCGGGCAGGGCGGGCCGCTCCCCGGCCAGCACGACCCGGCCCCCGGCCCCGGCCCGCCGGGCGGCCTCGCGCAGCGCGGGCTCCTCGGGGCCGCCGCCGACCAGCAGCAGCCGGACGTCGCCGGGCAGCCGCGCCAGCGCCCCGACCAGGACGTCGAACCGCTTGCCCGGGACGAGCCGGCCCAGGCCCCCGACGACGTACGCGTCCTCGGGCAGGCCCAGCAGGCGCCGGGCGCGGAGCCGGGCCGCGGGGTCGAAGCGGAAGCGGTCCAGGTCGACGCCGTTGGGGACGACCTCGATGCGGGGCGCGGGCACGCCCCAGCGGCGCAGCCGGGCGGCGACGGTGGGGGAGACGGCGACGGTGGCGCGGCCCAGCTTCTCCCCGGCCAGGTACAGGGCGCGCACGCCCGCGGTGAGCGGACGGCCCTCCATCTGCGTGTCGCCCAGGGAGTGTTCGGTGGCGACGACCGCCCGCACCCCGGCCAGCCGGGCGGCGAGCCGCCCGTAGAGACAGGCGCGGTACAGGTGGGTGTGGACCAGGTCGTAGCGGCCGGCGCGGATGACCCGGGCCAGCCGGGGCAGCGCGGCCAGGTCCCGGTTGCCGCCCATGCCCAGGTGGGTGACGCGCACCCCGTCGGCGGCGAGACCCTCGGCGACCGGACCCGGGTTGGTGAGCGTGACGACCTCGCTGTCCACCGGCAAGTGGCGCAGCAGCAGCCGCAGTTGCTGCTCCGCGCCGCCCACGCCGAGGCCGGTGATGATGTGCAGGACCCTGGCCGGGGCGGGCTCCGCGCGCATCTCACACCCCCTGCGAGGGGCGGCGGCGCAGCCGGTGCAGCCGGGTCTTCAGCAGCATCCGTACGGCCGTGTCCCGCTGCCCGACGTGCACCCGGGGCAGCGCGTACGGGCCGGTCAGCGGGCCGGGGTCGATCGCGCAGGCGTAGGCGTAGCCGGCCTCGCGCACGGCGTCGGCGGCCCGCCGGTCGACGGCGCCGTACGGGTAGCAGAACCCGGCGGGCGCGGTGCCGGTCAGCTCGGTCAGCAGCAGGCGGCTGCCGGCCGTCTCGGAGGTCAGCGCGGTGGCGCCGGCCGTGGTGAGGTCGGCGTGGGTGAGCCCGTGCGAGCCGATCTCGATGCCCTCGGCGGCGGCCTGCCGGATGCCCTCGCTGGTCAGCAGGCGTTTGCGCGGGCCCAGCGGGTCCCAGGCGTTGTCGCCGCCGAGCCGCCCCGGCAGGACGAACAGGGTCGCCCCGCAGCCCCGGCGGCGCAGCACGGGCAGCGCGTGCTCGACGAAGTCGGCGTACCCGTCGTCGAAGGTCAGCCCGACCAGGCCGCGGTCCTCGCCGCGGGCGCGGGCGGCCAGCAGCGCGGCCACCGACACCCCGCGCAGCCCGCGCCGGCGCAGCCAGCCGAGCTGCGCGTCGAGCCGGTCGGGTGTGACCGTGATGCGGTACGGGTCGTCGCTCGCGTCGCCGACGGAGTGGTACATCGCCACCCACGGGACGGTGCGGGCACGCGGGCGGAGTTCAACGGAATCTGCGGAAACGGCCATGCGGAAGCCTTCGTGTGACGGGACGGAGGAGGGTGCGGAACGCCGCGCGGAGGAGGGGCGGGGCGGAGTGCGCGCAGCGGACGGCGGTGGTGGCGCCCTGGACGCCCAGGGCGAGGCCGAGCAGGGCGAAGACGGCGAGGACGGTGACGGCGCCGGCGGCGACTCCCGCCGCCGGGGAGGCGGCCCGGTCCGCGGCGAACGCGCCCGCCGCCGTCGCCACCGCAGCCGCCGGCACCAGCCTGGCCAGCTCGCCCAGCACCCGGCCCGGACGGACCGGCACGCTGCGCGGGCCCATGCCGGCCAGCAGCAGGGCGGCGGTCAGGGTGATCCCGGCGGCGTTGGCGGCGGCGATGCCGGCCACGCCCCAGGGGCCCACGGCGAGCGCGCCGAGAGCCGCGGTCGCCGCGACGCCGGCCGCCATCGCGGCGAACGGGTACCAACTGCCGCGGCCCGCCGAGAAGTAGGAGCGGGCCAGCGCGCCCACCACGGTCTGGCCGAGCAGCCCGAGCGCGTACACGCGCATCACCCCGGCGGTCGCCGCCGTGTCGGCCGCGCCGAAGGCGCCGCGCTCGAAGAGGGCGGCGATGATCCGGGGCGCGCACGCGACGGCCACCGCCGTGCCCAGCAGGACCAGGCAGGCGGCGAACGCCACGTCCCGCTCGACGCGGTCGCGGGCCCGGACCGTGTCACCGTCGGCCAGCGCCCGCGCCACCACCGGGAAGGTGACCGTGCAGAGCATCAGCGACAGCGTCATCGGGATCTGCGCGACCTTCTGCGCGTAGTTGAGGTGCGAGATGGCCCCGGCGGGGAGCCCGGAGGCGAGGAAGCGCTCGATGAGCACCTGGGACTGGCGGCACAGCGCGAAGAGCAGGACGGTGGCGAAGAGGCCGAGCGCGAGGGGCCGCGCGGGCGGCTTGCCGACGGTCCGGCCGGGGGCGGGGGCGGGGGCGGTCCGGGGTGCGGTGACGGGTGCGGCCGTGCGGTCGGGGGTGGGGCCGGTGGCGGGTCGGCTTGTGTGGCCGGATGTGGGGCCGGTGGCGGGTCCGGGCTCGGGGGCGGTCGTGGGTCCGGTCGTGGGCAGGTCCGCGCGGCCGGTCGTGAGCCGGCTCGCTCGGCCGGTCGTCGCTTCGTCCGGGGGGCCGGCCGTGCGTCCGCCGGTGCCCGCCGTGGCCCGTCCCGCGCCCCGGGGCCGCAGCCGGCCCAGCAGCGACGGCGCCTGGGCCGCCACCATCAGCACCCCGCCCACCGCGACCCCCGCCGCCGCCGAACGCACCCCGAGGCGCCCGCCCAGCACGACCATCGCCGCGATGATGCCGGTGTTGTACGCGACGTAGATCGCCGCCGGTGCCAGGAACCGCCCGTGCGCCCGCAGCGCCGCGCTGCAGTACCCGGCCAGCCCGAAGCTGAGCAGGCAGGTCGCGGTGAGCCGGGTGCACTCCACCGCCAGGGCGTGGTCGGCCAGGCCCGGCGCCAGCGCGCGCACCAGCAGCGGGGCACCGGCGGCGACCAGCGCCCCGGCCGCCGCGAAGGCGAGCGCCAGCCGGGGCAGGGTGGCGGCGACCAGCGCCCGCACCGGGTCCCCGGGCACGCCCCGGGCGCGGCGGGCCAGGGCCACGCTGAACATCGGGACCAGCGCGAAGGCCAGCCCGTCCTCGATGAGCAGCGTCGCCGCGAACTCCGGCACCGTCCACGCCACCAGGAAGGCGTCGGTCGCGCTGCCCGCCCCGAAGAGCCGCGCCAGCGCCTGGTCCCGGGCCAGCCCGAGCACCGACCCGGCGACCGACAGGGCGGCCGTGACCAGCGCGGCCCGCGCGAGGAAACCCCGCGAGGAACGGGCCGGACCGGCCGCCTCGCGGACCGGCGCGGGCGCGGGTGCCGGGGCCGTGGCCGGGGCCGGGGCGGCCGGGGGAGGGGTCACCGTCATGGGGCCGGGGCCTCCCGCGCGCCCCACGCCCACCAGGCGGCGAGCCCGAGGCCGAGGGCGGTCAGCACCGTCGAGGGCCCGCCGATGTCGGCGTAGGAGAAGTCGACGAGCTGCCACATCAGCAGCCCGCAGGCGATCAGGGCGCAGTCCGCCTCCGCCCCGCCCCCCGGACGGCGCCGGCCGGCGGCGAGGCGGCGCAGGCCGAGGACGAGCAGCGCCAGCCAGCTCCCCGCCAGCGCCACCAGCCCGATCAGCCCCTGCTCGGCCAGGACGAGCAGGTACATGTTGTGCGGGGAGAGCAGCGGCTGCCGGTAGTAGCCGGAACCGGCGCCCTCGGTCTCGCTGCCGGAGGACAGGGCGAGCGAGGCGTGGCCGTCCCGGTGCTCCGGAAAGCCCTTCAGGCCGACGCCGGTCAGCGGCTGTTCACGCCACATCCCGGCCGCCGCCGCCCACATCGTGTACCGGTCGGTCACCGAACGGTCGGGGGCTTCGGTGACCCGGGTGATGCTGTCGACGCGCTCCTGGAGCATCGCCGTCCCCACCCCGAACCCGGCCACCAGCACCACGCCCGCCGCGACGGCCGCCGCCCCCACCGCCAGCGCCCGCCGCGCCCCGGACAGCAGCAACTGCGCCGCGCAGGTCAGCGCCGTGGCGATCCACGCCCCGCGGCTGAAGGAGAGCGCGAGCGGCAGCAGCAGTGCCAGCGCGCACCCGGCGGCCACCGCCCGCTGCCGCACGGGCCCGCTGCCGAGCGCCAGACCCACCGCGCAGACCAGCCCCAGGGCGACGACGGTCGCCATCCCCATCACGTCCTGCGGCCCGAAGGTGCCCACCGCGCGCACCTGCTCCCCCTGGTAGGAGGCGCCGGTCCCGGTGGCGTACTGGTGCACCCCGACCGCGCCCTGCCACAGCGCGAGCCCCACCGTCGACCAGGCCAGCAGCCGTACGTCCGAGCGGCCCCGCACCAGCAGCAGCACGGCCGCCGGGACCAGCACGAAGAGCTGGAGGTAGCGGCAGAGGCCGACGAGCCCGGCCTCCGGCGAGGACGCGCCCAGCGCGGCGACGGTCAGGCCCACCACCGGCAGCCCCAGCACCACGGCCGCCGTGCGCGGCAGCGGACGCAGCCGCCCGCGCAGCAGACGGACCGCGCAGAACACCACCAGCACCGCCGAGGCCACGTCGGCCGGGTGCGGGCCGCCCTCCCCGTCCGGGGGGACGGGCAGCGCCAGCAGGACGACGACCGCGACCGCGGCCAGTACGGGCGGCAGCCGGCGCACGCGCGCGGCCGGCCACAGGGCAAGGGCCTGGCTCACCGGGTCAGCTCCCCGTGGGACGCAGCAGCGCGACGGCCGTGCGCAGCAGGATGCACACGTCCTGCCACAGCGACCAGTCGTCGATGTACGCGTTGTCGAAGCGGGCCCGGTCCTCGATCGAGGTGTCGCCGCGCAGCCCCTGCACCTGGGCGAGCCCGGTGATGCCGCCCGGCATCCGGTGACGGGCCGCGTAACCGGGGTGGGCGTCGCTGAACTGGGCCACGAAGTACGGGCGTTCGGGGCGCGGGCCGACCAGGCTCATGTCGCCGCGCAGCACGTTCCACAGTTGCAGCAGCTCGTCCAGGGAGGTGCGGCGCAAAAAGCGGCAGAACCACGGCATCCGCCGCTCGTCCGCCACGCTCCACCGGGTCGCCGCCTCGTGCTCGTCGGCCGGGCGGTGGGTGCGGAACTTCAGCAGCGTGAACGGCTTTCCGTACTGGCCGACGCGCTCCTGCCGGAACACCACGCCCGGCCCGCCGGTCAGCCGCAGCGCCGCCGCGCAGACCAGCAGCAGCGGGCTCAGCAGGAGCAGCAGGGCCCCGGAGACGGTCACGTCCAGCACCCGCTTGCCGGCGCCGCCCGGCGCCCGGGGGCCCGGCGCGGGGGCGCGGCAGGGGAAACCGGCGAGCCGGTCGCCGCCCGGGGCGGGCGCGGGCCCGTCCACCTCCAGCTCCCACACCGCGCACCCCGACTCGGTGAGCACCCGCAGCAGGGGACCGGGCCCGGCCCCCGGGGGCGGGCGCACGGCCAGCACATCGCGCACGCCGTTCTGCACGACCGCCCGCCGTACCTCCTCGCCCGTGGTCAGCACCGGCAGCCCGGCGGCGGCGTCCGCCTCCTCGGCGACCACCCCCACCGGCCGCACCCCGCACCGCGGATGCCGCAGCACGGCGGCGGCCACCCGCTGCGCGGCGGCGGCCGGCCCCACGACCAGGGCGGCCCGCGGCCGGTTCAGCAGCGCCGCGCGCCGCCGCCGGTGCAGGGCGCCCCGCCCGGCGCAGACCGCCGCCGTGTGCAGCAGGAAGCCGCCCAGCAGGGTCGCGGCGGACAGCGCGTGCGGCGGGGAGCACGCCGCCACCAGCGCGGCGAGCGTCAGCCACACCACCGCGATCCGGCCGCTGAGCGCGGGCAGTTCGTCCAGTACGCCGGGGAGCCGGCGGCGCGGCCGGGGGCCCGGCAGCAGCGCGGCGCCGGCCAGCAGCCCGGTCAGCAGCGGCCGGTGCGGGACGCCGCCGAGCATCAGGGAGCCCGCCAGCGCCGCCGCGCCGTCCACGACGAGCAGCGGTACGAGGGAGGAGGGGCGGGGCGCCGGCGGCCGGGCGGGCAACGGGACACCGGTGCCGGCGCGCGGCTCCAGTACCGCGACGGAGCCGAGGTCGCCCGGTTGCCCCGCGGGCGTGGGGACGGTGCTTTCCGCGGTCACGAGGAGACGGCCTCCCTGGAGTCGGTGGACACGGACGGCCGGTGCGCGGCCCCGCCGGACGGGACCCGCTCCGTCGGGGCCGGGCCGTCCAGGACCTCGCGGTACACCGCGGCGACGGACCGCGCGGTGTGCCGTACGTCGTGCGTGGCAAGGACGTGCTCCCGTCCCGCGCGGCCCAGCGCGGCGAGCAGCGGGGCGTCCGCGAGCAGCGCGGTCACCGCGCCGGCCAGCGCGGCCGGGTCCCCCGCGGGCACCAGGCCGTACGGGGCGAGGGCGGCGGGCAGGGACTCGCGGGCGCCGTCCACGTCGGTGACGACCACGGGCCGGCCGCAGGCCAGCGCCTCCAGCGGGGCCAGCGCCATCCCCTCCCAGCGCGAGGGCAGGACGACCAGATCGGCGGCCCGGTACCAGGGGAGGGGGTCGGGGGCGTTCCCGGCGAAGAGCACGGAGGCGGGGGCGGCTTCGGCGAGCCGGGCCCGCTCCGGGCCGTCGCCGACCAGCGCCAGCCGGGCCCCGGGCAGCCGGGCGCTCACCCGCCGCCAGGCGGCCAGCAGCACGTCCTGGCCCTTCTGCCGGCACAGCCGTCCCACGCAGACCACCAGCGGGCCGCCCGGCGCGAGGCGGGCCGGGGCGGGGCCGGCCGGGGGCTCGGCGCCGGTGCCGCCGCCGCGGGCGCCGGTCTCGGGGGCGGGGCGGAAGCGGTCGGTGTCGACGCCGTTGGGCACGACCGACCAGGGGCCGCGGACACCCGCCCGTTCGCCGCGCCGCCGCTCCGCCTCGCTCACGCACACCGTCCGCGCCGTCCAGCGCGCCGCCCACCGCTCCCACTCGCGCGCCAGGGCGGCGGTCCGCCCGTCGACCGCCTCGAACGACCAGGCGTGCGGCTGGAACACGGTCGGGACGCGCCCGCGCAGCGCGAGCCGGCCGGCGAGACCGGCCTTGGCGCTGTGCGCGTGGACGAGGTCGGGCCGGGCCTCCCCGACGATCCGGGTGAGCCGGCGCACCTCCCCGGCGAGCGCGGGGCCCAGGGAGCGGGTCGCCGGCCAGGGGTGCACCCGGGCGCCCAGCGACCGGAGTTCGGCGGCGAGGCGGCCCTCGGGGCAGGCCACCTCGACCCGCAGCCCGCGGCCGGCCTGATCGCGCGTCAGGTCCGTCACGACCCGGGCGACCCCGCCGTCCACCGGCTGGGTGACATGGAGAACTCCCGTACCGCGGGCGGGCGGTGACAGGCGCATACGGATGCCCTTTCGGAACGTGCGGAGCGTCCGTGACCTTCGGAGCTGCTGAGGGGTGGGGGAATCAGACGGGGGTGACGCGTGGTGAGGGGGGTCCGGGGCGCGGCCGGGTGCGCGGAGGCTGTGGGTTCATGTGTGCGACAGCGCCCTCGGCCGGTGGCCCGCGGGGGTGCGGGGCCCCGTCGACTGCTGAGGGACTCTATCCGGTATCCGTATGAAACGGTTGAAAGCAGACAAGTGTGTTGGATTCGTGAACGCCGGGTTCCGGCAGATCACTCCTTTGGCGGCAGAACTCGGGGCGCCGCGGCGCGTTGACACCGTGCCGGGCACCCGCCCGGATGTTTGTGTCAACCCCAAGGAGCACCTCTCCATGTCGCGTATCGCGAAGGGCCTGGCCCTGACCTCCGTCGCCGCCGCCGCGGTGGCGGGCACCGCCGGTGTCGCCGCTGCCGACAGCGGCGCGCAGGCCGCCGCCGCCCACTCCCCGGGCGTCCTGTCCGGCAACGTGCTGCAGGTTCCGGTCCACATCCCGGTCAACGTCTGCGGCAACACCATCGACGTCATCGGCCTGCTGAACCCGGCGTTCGGCAACGTGTGCGTGAACGACTGACGTCGCTCGACGCCGTGCGCCGGCCGTCCGTACCGCGGTTCCCCCGCGAACGGGCGGCCGGTTCGCGTGTGCGCGGGGGCGCGCTCTCCCCCTCCCCGCACCCCTCCGGACGACCGGTCGGCCGGGAATCTCATATGTCTTCCGCACCATGGAGTTGCCGCTTCCCGTGGTGATCGTTGACCACGGTGTCAGCATTCCCCGCGGTGACCTGCGCCGCCGAAGAAAGGATCACGCGATGAAGTCCCTGAAGGCCGCCGCCGTCGTTGCCGGTTCCCTCGTCGCCGCCGGAGCCGCCGCGCCCGCGTTCGCCTACGACACCGCCGACCTCGCGCCCACCAGCCTCAACGGCGCCGTGAACTCGCTCACCAAGGGCCCGATCGACGTGATGCCGCTCAAGCACCAGTCGAACGCGCTCGACACCGAGAACGAGGACTCCGTCCTGCACACGGTGAACGGCGCCACCACCGCGCTCAACGCCGGCGGCGGCCTCCTCGGCGGCCTCCCCCTCGGCGGCTGACCCCGAGAAGGGCGGCCCTCCTGCTCCAAGTGGCCCTGCGCGGAGTGACCGTGGGGCCCCACGTCCGGTTGGTGCACCGGAACACCGAACCGGACGAGGAGCAAGCCATGATCGTCAACGCTGAGGGAGCGCCCGACGGCGCACGGCGGGAATCGGCGGAGCCCGCGAGACCCGGCCCCGGGCGCCGCACCCGGCGACACCTGCTCCGGGGCCTGATCGCCCCGGCCGTCGCCGTCACCCTGGCCCCCCTGGTCGCCGCCTCCCGGCCCCCCGGGGAGGCCGGACCCTCCCGGGCCCCGGACCCCACCCGGCCCCCGCGCCCCGCACCGGCGCCGGGCGGACCGGTCGAGGCCGCCGCCTTCGAGGAGACCTACCGGGGGCGCCGTATCCGCGGCGTCCGGACCACCGACGGCCGGGCCCTCGGCGGCGACGACACCTGGCACGTCACCGTCGACGGCAGGCCGCTGCACCTGATGCGCCGTGCCGACGGCACCTGGATGAGCATGGTCGACCACTACGGGTCGTACCCCACCCCGCTCGAAGCGGCGCGCGGCGCGGTCGACGAACTCGGCCCCCGCGAGCACCTGCTCCCGGCCACGCACGGCGACGGCGGCCACGATCTCAGGAGGGGGCGCCATGGCGTACACCCGTAAGGACGTCACCACACTGACCCGCACTGAGAAGCGGCGCTTCGTCGACGCGCTGCTGGAGGTCAAACGGCGCGGCGAGTACGACGAGTTCGTCCGCACCCACATCGAGTACTACGTCGCCGACGGCGAGAAGGGGCTGCGCGCCGCCCACATGGCGCCGTCCTTCCTGCCCTGGCACCGGCGTTTCCTGCTCGACCTGGAGCAGGCGCTGCGCCGTGTCGACCCCTCGGTGACCGTGCCGTACTGGGACTGGACGAAGGACCGCTCCGCCACCGCCTCCCCCTGGACCGCCGACCTCCTCGGCGGCACCGGGCGCGGCGGCGACCACCGGGTGACCGCCGGGCCGTTCGCCTACGACGGCGGCGCGTGGCCGATCCGGGTCAACGTCACCGACATCGCCTACCTCACCCGGGACCTCGGCCGCAGCGCCGACCCGATCACCCTGCCGACCGCGAGCGACCTGAAGTGGGCGCTGGACGACCCGGTGTACGACACCGCGCCGTGGGACTCGACGGTGAGCAAGGGCTTCCGCAACAAGCTGGAGGGATGGGGCCCGGGGCGCGGCGCCGCCTCGTGGCGCAACCACAACCGGGTGCACCGCTGGGTCGGCGGCGCCATGGTGGGCGGTGCCTCGGTCAACGACCCGGTGTTCTGGCTGGTCCACGCCTTCGTCGACCTCCAGTGGTCGCGGTGGCAGGCCCGGCACCGCGACAGCCGCTACCTGCCCGCCGAGCCGCCCGGCCTCGGCAACGCCCAGCGCGGCCGGGTCGTCGCCCGGCACGAGCGGATGCCCCCGTGGGACGTCACGCCGGACCAGCTCGACGACCACAGCGCGATCTACCGGTACGCCTGAGGCTCGTCGGGCGGCGCGGGCGCGCACGGGAAGAGCCCCGGCCGGGCAGGGCGCGGCCGGGGCTCTTCGTGCGTCCGGGGGCTTCAGCCGCCGTAGCCGCCACCGGCGTGGCCGCCGTGACCGCCACCGTCGTTGACGCAGGTGTTGCCGAAGGCCGGGTTCAGCAGGCCGACCACGTCGATGGTGTTGCCGCACAGGTTGACCGGGATGTTGACCGGGACCTGGACGACGTTGCCCGACAGCACGCCCGGCGAGCCCACGGCCGCGCCCTGGGCGCCCGCGTCCGCCATGGCCAGGCCGGTGCCGCTGAGCACCACGGCGCCGGCACCGAGAGCGACACCGGCAGCCTTCGCGATGCGAGACATCACGTTCTCCTTCTGACTCGGGGGAGCGCGACGGCAGGAACGCGCCGCCGCACTGCCGGTTCAACGCGCCAGGTCGAACACGGTCACGGGGGGAATGTGAGGATCACCCTTTTTGAACGACGGCGATGTGGTACGGCCGGGCCGGCGACCGGTGGGGAGGGTGGGGCCGGTGAGGCCGTCGCGGGGCCGGTGGGGCCGTCGCTGGGCCGTGCGGGCGGGGGGTCAGGACAGCCGGGGGCCAGGGCAGCCGAGGGGTCAGGGCAGACGGGCGGTCACGGCAGGCGTCGTACCGGGGAGCCCGCCAGGTACGCCTGGATCGCCTCGACCGCCTGCCCGTAGTACGTGGCGTAGTTGGACCGCGAGACGTAGCCGAGGTGCGGGGTGGCCAGCAGGCGCGGCGCGGTGCGCATCGGGTGGTCCGCGGGCAGCGGCTCGATGTCGAACACGTCCACCCCGGCCCCGGCGATCCGGCCCTCGCGCACCGCGGCGAGCAGCGCCTCCTGGTCGACGATGGCGGCGCGGGAGGTGTTGACGAGGTAGGCGGTCGGCTTGAGCAGGGCCAGTTCGGCGGGGCCGAGCAGACCGCGGGTGCGGTCCCCGAGCACGAGGTGGACGGAGACGAAGTCGGCGGTGGAGAGCAGCTCCTCCTTGGAGGCGGCGAGGCCGACGCCGATCTCGTCGGCGCGCTCCCGGGTGAGGTTCGCGCTCCAGGCGCTGACGCGCATGCCGAAGGCGAGGCCGACCCGGGCCACCTGGGCGCCGATCCGGCCGAGGCCCAGCAGCCCGAGCCGGCGGCCGTGGAGATCGGCGCCCACCGTCTGCTGCCAGGGCCCGCCGGTACGCAGGGCGGTGCTCTCCTCGACGATGCCGCGGGCCAGCCCGAGCAGCAGCGCCCAGGTCAGTTCGGCGGCGGGGGTGACGGCGGAGTCCGTGCCGCAGACGGTGACGCCGTGCGCCTCGGCGGCGGCGTAGTCGATGACGCCGTTGCGCATGCCGGAGGCGACGATCAGCCGCAGCCGCGGCAGACGGGCGATCAGGGAGCCGGGGAACGCGACGCGTTCGCGCAGGGTGACCACGATGTCGACGTCCGCCAGCGCCTCGGCGAGGGCGTCCTCGTCGTCGAGGTGCCGGTCGTACGAGACGACCTCGACGGCCTCGGCCAGCGGCGACCAGTCGGCGCTCTCCCGGGCCACCCGCTGAAAGTCGTCGAGCACCGCACACCGCAGTCGCACACGGACCACTTCCTTCCGCCTCACGTCCGGCCGGCGCCCGGCGGGACCGCGCCCGCGGCCGGGCACCGGGAGGGGCGCACACTCTATCCCGTGGGCTCCGGCGCACCCCGGCGGTGGTCGGGTGCGCCCGCTAGGCGGCCTGCTGGGAGGCGGCGGCGTCGGGGCGCAGGTCGTCGAGGGTGAGGGGGCGGGCCGGCGGATCGGGCAGGACGAGCCGGCGGGTCGGGCGCGGGCCGGGGGCGACGTGGAGCAGTTCGCCCGGCTCCAGGGGGCGCCAGCCCGGGTGGTCGTCCATGCGCTCGCTCGCCACGACGGCCGAGGGCCGGCCGGCCAGGTCCTCGGAGTGGACCCGCATCCGCCCCTCGCTGCCGCTGTGGTCGAGGTGCCGGTCGCCGTGGAGACCGCCCGCCGGACGGTCGAGGACGTACAGCTCGTGGGTGTCCGGATAGCGCAGCGCCCACAGTTCGCCGGGGGTGACGAGGATCAGGTTGAGGGCGTAGACGGGCAGGTGGGCGGCGATCCAGCGGGCGGCCCGGGTGAGGCCGGCGGTGACGTCGCCGCCGGCCTCGCGGGTCTCCCGGGTGACGAGGGCGAAGAACCGCTCCGAGTCGGTGTCGCCCCGGACCAGCGAGCGGTCGGCGCCGAGGTGGTCGTCGAGCGCGGCCAGGTCCTCGACGACCCCGTTGTGCGCGAAGAGCCGCCCCTCCTGCTCGAAGGGGTGGGTGTTGCGGGCCTCCAGCCCGCCGGTCGAGGCGAACCGTACGTGGGCGAGGAAGGTGGCCGACTCGACCTCCCGGGCGTCCTCGGCGAACGCGCGGTCCCGGAAGGCGGCGATGGGCGCCTTCTCGGTGCGCGGGGTGCCGTCCGCGGCGAAGTAGCCGAGGCCGGTGCCGTCGGGGTCGCGGTGGCTCTGCCGGGCGAGGCTGTCGGGGGCGTCCAGCAGCCAGAAGGTGGCGCGGGTGCGCCGGGGCGCGCTGCCGAGTCCGAACAGACGGCACATCGGTCCCTCCACGGGTCGTCGGGGCGTGCCACCGGGTGTCACCGGACATCACCGGGTGCCACCGGGTGCAGGGGGGCGCGGACCCGGTCGCGGGGCGCCGGTCCGGCGGCGGTCCCCGGGTTCCCCGGGGCGGGGGCGCGAACCGGGGGCGGGGGCTCGGGGGTCTGGGGCCAGGCGGGGGTGGGGCCTGGGGGGTCGGGGGCCAACCGGCGGGCCGGTGGGCGGGGGCCTGGGGGCACCGGCGTACTCGGCGGAGTCGGGGCCGGTGCGGGGCCCGAGGCACGACCGGTGGGGCTGCCTGCCCCGGGATACCGGCCTCCTCAGGGCTGGGGCCCGTCCGGTGGGAAGCCCTGGGCACGACCGGTGGGGCTTCCCCGCGATACCGGCCTCCTCAGGGCCGGGGCCCGTCCGGTGGGGGCGCCTCGCCCAGCGCCAGGAGCTGGAGCCGCAGCGCCAGCCGCATGCGCGGGGAGGTGAGGTCGAGCGAGGCGGTCTCCTCCAGCTTGCGCAGCCGGTAGCGGAGCGTGTTGGCGTGGACGCGCAGGTGCCGGGCGGCGGCCTGCGGATCGCCGTAGTGGTCGATCCAGGCGGCGAGGGTGGTGACGTACGGCGTGCCGTGCTCCTCGTCGTGGGCGCGGAGCGCGGCGAGCGGGCCGCCGAGCCGCCAGGTGTCGTTCCCGACGGCCGCCTGGGCGCGCTCCACCACGACGGCGTCCCAGACCTCCTCCATCAGCACGATCCCCGCGCCGGGCGGGAGGGACAGCCGCCCGGCGCCGACCAGCCGGTGCAGTTCGGCGGCCTCCGCGAGGGAGCGCGGCAGTTCCTCGGGGGAGTGGGCGGGCCGGCCGGCCACGGCGTACAGACCGGCCTCGTGCGACCGGGTCTCGGCGAGCACGTGCCGCAGCCAGTCGACGCCGCCCGCCTCGGCCCGGCCCCCGGCGCCCCGCCGCCCGCCCCGCCCCGCGTCGGCGACCACGCCGCACAGCAGCCCGTCGAGGTCGGCCAGGAGCGGCTGGTGCCAGCCGAAGCGGTGGGCGACCGACTCCCACAGGTCCAGTTGCCGGCGTACGTCGTCCGTGCCGCGCGGCGACGCGCCGAAGGCCACCACCCGCAGGGGCCCCTCGGGCAGCGTGATGGTGCCGCCCGGACCCCCGTCGGGGACGGAGCCCTCGCGCAGGGCGGCCCGCAACTGCCCGGCCGACACCCGCCGCGCGATACCGGCCTCGGCGCGCAGCCGCAGCAGGTGCAGGGCGAGGACGGGGGCGACGGCGCTCAGCTCGCGGATGCGGTCCTCGGGGACCGGCGACTTCACCACGGCCCAGATCGAGCCGAGCCACTCGCCGCCCGCCCGCACCGGGATGATCAGCCGGGGCAGGATGCCGTCCGGGCCGGCCGGGGTCCAGATGGGGTCGCTGGAGCGGGCCAGCCGGCGGAAGACACCGGTGGCCCGGAAGTGGGTCAGCGTCTCGGCGGGGACACGGCGGCCCACGATGGTGGAGACCCGCGCCGGGTCGGTGCTGTCCTGCCGGGCCGAGTAGGCGAGGACCCGGGACTGCGCGTCCTCCACCGTCACGGGCGCGTCGATGATCTCGGCCGCGGCGTCGGCCAGGGCGAACAGGTCGCTGTGGGCGCCGGGGGTGCCGAGCGCGCCGGCGGCGGGCGCGGAGGCCCGGTCGATGACCCCCCGGAGCAGCCAGACGACGTGCGCCCAGGAGGTGTGCGGGCGCAGTTCGACGAGGGCGGGGCCGCCCAGGGCGCGTACGGCGCGGGTGACCTGCGGGTCCCGGGCGACCGGCCCCTTGAGGACGAGACCGGCGGCGGGCGCGGTCCGCTCCAGCAGGGCGAGGGCGCCGGCCCGGTCGGCGACGCCGACCCCGAGGACGAGTTCCCCGGGCTGGCCGGTGGTGTCGCCGGGTTCGGCGAGGGCGACGTCGTGCACGCCGGCGTTGCCCGCCGCGACGACCGTCCGCAGCAGGCCGGCGCCGAGCGCGTCCACCAGGTCGGTCACGGTGATCACGGCCGGCCTCCCGGGGCGCGGCGGGCGGTGCGGGTGCTCATGTGTCCAGGGTCCCTGTACTCATGAGCCCATTGTCTCTCCTGTGCATGGTCGCGTCCCCACCATCATCAGTGCGCTGATTGTCCGTACGGCACAAAGACAACGCCGCCGGGCGGCCTCACCATCGTCGGAGGCATCACCGCCCTGGATGAAGAGGTTCCGCATGGCTGCCCACCCCCACTCGCCCACCTCCGCCCCGAGCCGCGTCGCCATCGTCGGCGCGGGCATGGTCGGCCTCTCCACCGCCTGGTTCCTCCAGGAGCGTGGCGTCGAGGTCACCGTCTACGACCGCGACGGGGTCGCCGCCGGGTCGTCGTGGGGCAACGCCGGCTGGCTCACCCCCGGCCTCGCCACGCCGCTGCCCGAGCCCGCCGTCCTCACCTACGGGGTGCGGGCCGTGCTGAGCCCGTCCTCCCCGGTGTACGTCCCGCCGAGCGCCGACCCGAAGCTGCTGCGCTTCCTCGCCGGGTTCGCCCGCCACAGCACCGCGCTCCAGTGGCTGCGGTCGATGCGCTCGCTGGTCCCCATCAACAGCCTGGCGCTGCCCAGCTTCGACCTCCTCGCCGAGGGCGGCGTCGAGGCCCCCACCCTGGACGCGAAGTCCTTCCTCGCGGCCTACCGCACGCCCACCGAGCGCCGGGTGCTGCTGGAGGAGCTGGAGCAGATCCACGCCGCCGGCCAGTCCATGGAGTTCGACGTCCTCGACGGTGACGAGGCCCGGGGCATCGAGCCGTCCCTGTCCGACGAGATCGGCGCCGCCATCCGGCTGCACGGCCAGCGCTACATCGACCCGGGCGCGTACGTGCACTCCCTGGCCGACGCGGTCCGCGCCCGCGGCGGTGTGATCAAGGAGGGCACGGAGATCACCGACGTACGGGACACCGGCACCGGTGTCGTGGTCGTCACCGCCGGCGCGGGCGGCGAGCGGCACGACGCCGTGGTCGTGGCGACGGGCGCCTGGCTCGGCCGCCTGTCCCGCAAGTTCGGCGTCCGCGCCCTGGTGCAGGCGGGCCGCGGCTACAGCTTCAGCGTCCCGGTCGAGAACGTGCCCTCGGGCCCGGTCTACTTCCCCGCCCAGCGCGTCGCCTGCACGCCCCTCGGGGACCGGCTGCGCGTCGCCGGGATGATGGAGTTCCGCAAGCCGGAGGCGGCCCTGGACCGGCGCCGGGTGCACGCCATCGCCGAGGCCGCCCGCCCGCTGCTGCGCGGCGCCGACCTCGACGCCCGGCAGGACGAGTGGGTCGGCTCCCGCCCGTGCACCACCGACGGCCTGCCGCTGATCGGCGCCACCCGTTCCCCGCGGGTCTACGCGGCCGGCGGTCACGGCATGTGGGGCGTCACCCTCGGCCCCGCCACCGGCAGCCTGCTCGCCGAGACCATCACGACGGGCCGCCGCCCGGCGGAGCTGTCCCCCTTCGACCCGCTGCGCTGACCGCACCCCGCTGCCGAGCCCCCGGTGACCACCCCTTCCGCCCCTGGTCACCGGGGGCTCCGGCGTCGCCGGACCGGGTCCCCGCCGGGGCCGGGGAGGCCGGGGACGGCTGAAAACACCCTGTTCCGCACGCGGCGAAGCCCGCCGCCCGGGAACGGACGAACGCCCCCTGTTCCCGCCACACGGAAAAGCCCCCGCCCGCGCCGAAGCGCTTGGTCTCACGGCGATCCGTATCGGGCCGTATCGGGCCCTAAAGAAAAATGACCAGCGTTTCCGCTGGTCATATGAGTTTTGCGCCCCCGGCAGGACTCGAACCTGCGGCCAAGCGCTTAGAAGGCGCCTGCTCTATCCACTGAGCTACGGGGGCCTGGAAGGGCCGTCGGTGCCGTGGTGCCCTGGTGGGGGCCGGTCCGTGACGACGCCGGGGACAAGGATAGGGCTCCCGGCTCCTTGTCCCTGTTGCTTCGCCTCCGTGGCTCGATGTGGAGGTTCGGTGAAGCGGTCCTGATAATCGCAGGCAGGTACGAATCGTGCACCGCTTTTACCCTCTCGCGCATCGGGTGTTGTCCACTCGTTATGCCTGGACTGTCCTCCTGTACCAGTTGTCCCATACGTCCCTTGAGTCCGGTCGGCGCGCAGGCATGCGCATATGCTTCAGAATTCCCCTAAAATTGGGCATTCTTCCCATGTGGTGACCTTGGACGTACGGCCTCAGTTGATCGACGCACTCTCCGCCCTGCGCGACCGTGTGGCGGCCGCACGCTTCCCGCTGCCCCTGCCGGGCGCGCCACGCGCGCGTGCCAACCGCGACGAACTGCTCGCCCAGCTCGACGACTACCTCGTCCCCCGTCTGAGGGACCCCGAGGCGCCGCTGCTCGTCGTGGTGGGCGGCTCCACCGGCGCCGGAAAGTCCACCCTGGTGAACTCGCTCGTCGGGCGCCGGGTCAGCGAGGCCGGTGTCCTGCGGCCCACGACGCGCACCCCGGTCCTGGTCTGCCATCCGGAGGACCACCACTGGTTCAGCGGCATGCGGGTGCTGCCCGACCTCACGCGCGTGTGGGCGCCCCGGCGGGACACCGACGACGACCTGCTCCTGCCCGGCGAGGACCCCGAACGCGTCCTGCGCGTCGAGACCGCCGACACCCTCCCGCCCGGCCTCGCCCTCCTCGACGCGCCCGACGTCGACTCCCTGGTCGCCGGCAACCGCGTCCTGGCCGCCGAGCTGATCTGCGCCGCCGACATCTGGGTGATGGTCACCACCGCCGCCCGCTACGCCGACGCCGTCCCCTGGCACCTGCTGCGCACCGCCAAGGAGTACGACGCCACCCTCGTCACCGTGCTCGACCGGGTGCCCCACCAGGTGGTGGGCGAGGTGTCCCGGCAGTACGCGGCACTGCTGACCAAGGCCGGGCTCGGCGAGGTGCCCCGCTTCACCGTGCCGGAGCTGCCCGAGTCGGCGTGGGGCGGCGGACTGCTGCCGGCCTCCGCCGTGGCACCGCTGCGCGACTGGCTCGTCCACCGGGCGCACGACCTCGACGCCCGGCACGGCGCCATGGCCCGTACCGCCCACGGCATCCTCGACTCCCTCAAGGCCCGGATGCCCGAACTGGCGGGCGCCGCCGCCGCGCAGTACGCCGCCGCGCTGCGGCTCACCACGGCAGTGGAGGGCGCGTACGACGATGAGCACGCGCGCGTGCGGGGCCGCCTCCAGGCGGGGGCCGTCCTCGCCGGGGACGCGCTCAAGCGGTGGCGGGCCTTCCCCCTCGACTGCGCCCCCGCGGAGCTGCTCGACTCCCTCGTCGAGAGCCTGAGCACGCTCCTGCTGTGCGCCGTCACCACCGCCGACGAGCGCGTGCGCCGGGCCTGGCGCCGCGAACCCGCCGCCCACGCCCCCGAACTGGCCGGCCGCGACCCCGCGCCGGACACCGCCGAACACCGCATCGGCATGGCCGTACGGCGCTGGCGGCGCGAGCTGGAGGAGTACGCCGAGGAGGAGGTGGGCGAGCTGGACCGGAACACGGCACCCGACCCGGAGACCGTCGCCGCCCTCGTCGCCACCGTGCTGCTGGGCGGGCGCCGGGCGCGCAGCGCGGGGGAGCGGCTCGCCGAGCGGATCGGCGCCCACGGGGCGCTGCGCCTGCGCGACCGGGGCGGACGGCTGCTCACCGAGTGCGTGGACCGGGTCGTCCAGGACGAACGCGAACTGCGCCTGGCCCCGCTCGACGCGCTGGAGGTCCACCCCGAGCCGCAGGCAGAGCTGATCGCCGCGCTGTCCGTACTGCAGAAGGAGAGGTGACCGGTGACCGCCGTCACTGACCAGGACCCCACCGACCGCGCGCGAGGCGGCCGGCCCGCCCCGGGGACGCCGGGGGAGGGGACGCCCCCGGCGCCCGCCGGGGGAGCCGGGGGCGGGGAACGGCCCGCGGGCGGCTCCGTGGCCGCCTCCGGGGGCGCCCCCACGGCCGGCTCGGGCGAGGAGCACCGCGGCGCCCGCCGCGAGGACGCCGCCGAGGCGGACGGAGCGGCTCGCGGCGGGACTCACGCCGGGACTCACGCCGGGTCTCGCGGCGAGTCTCGCGGTGGATCTCATGGCGGGTCGCGTGGGACTCACGGCGGGTCGCGCGGCGGGTCCGGCGCCGCCGGGTGGACGTCGGAGCCCGCCGGGGCGGACGAGGGCGAGGCCGAGGAGGAGGACGAGCCGGGGCACTCCCTGGCGCGCGGCGAGGACGGCGCCTGGGACGACGGGCTCATCGCACGCCGCGCCGCCGAGAGCACCGTACGGGGGGAACGATTCCCCGCCGGTGTGGAGCCGTTCCCGACCGGGACGGACCGTTACGCGGCCGGTCAGGACCGCTACGCGGCCGGAGCCGACCGCCACCCCACCGGGACGGGCCGGTCCGCCTCCGCCCCGCCGCTGATGCCCCTGGCGTACGACGGACACCTCCGCTCCCGCCTCGACGCGCTGCGCGAACTGGTCGGCCTCTCCCGCGCCCGGCTCGACGGCGGCACCCTCGCCGAGGCGGGCCGCGTCCTCGACGAGGCGTCCGCTCGGCGCAGGCTCTCCGGACAGCACACCGTCGTCGCCATCGCGGGCGCCACCGGCAGCGGCAAGTCCCAGCTCTTCAACACCCTCGCGGGCGTCACCATCTCCGAGACCGGCGTCCGCCGCCCCACCACCTCCGCGCCCATCGCGTGCAGTTGGAGCGACGGCGCGGCCGGCCTCCTGGACCGGCTCGACATCCCCGGCCGGCTCCGGCGGCGCCCCGTCCCGCACTCCGACACCGACGCGTCCCTGCGCGGGCTCGTCCTCATCGACCTGCCCGACCACGACTCGGCGGCCGTACAGCACCGCGCCCAGGTCGACCGCGTCCTCGGCCTGGTCGACGCCGTCGTCTGGGTCGTCGACCCGGAGAAGTACGCCGACGCCGTCCTGCACGAGCGCTACCTGCGGCCGATGGCGGGCCACGCCGAGGTCACCTTCATCGTCCTCAACCAGGTCGACCGGCTGCCCGGCGACGCCGCCGAACAGGTCCTCGACGACCTGCGGCGCCTGCTCGACGAGGACGGCATCGCGCTCGGCGAGTACGACGAGCCCGGCGCGACCGTCCTCGCCCTGTCCGCGCTCACCGGCGAAGGCGTGGGGGAACTGCGCGAGGCGCTCGGCCGGTTCGTCGCCGAACGGCAGGCCCCGGCCCGCCGGATCGCCGCCGACGTGGACGCCGCCGCCGCGCGCCTGCGGCCCGTGTACGTCACCGGGCGGCGGGCCGGGCTCAGCGAGGAGGCGCGGGACGAGTTCGCGGACCGGCTCGCGGACGCCGTCGGCGCCACCGCGGCCGGAGAGGCCGCCGAACGCGCCTGGCTCCGCAACGCCAACCGCGCCTGCGGCACACCCTGGCTCCGGTTGTGGCGCTGGTCGCGCGACCGGCGCGGACCGGTCGCCGCGCGCTCCGTGCCGCGCGCCCCGGCGGACGAGGAGGCCACCGCGCGCCAGCGCGTCGAGCAGGCGGTGCACACGGTGGCCGAGCGGGCCTCGGCCGGACTGCCCGCGCCCTGGGCGCAGGCGCTGCGCGAGGCGGCCCTGCGCGGCGCCGAGGAACTGCCGCGGGCGCTGGACGAGCTGACCGGGCGTCCCGGTCCGCCGCCGGGACGCCCGCCGCGGCCCGGGTGGTGGCCGGTGGCGGTGCTGGCGCAGGCGTCGATGACCCTGTTGCAGGTGGTGGGCGGCCTGTGGCTGCTCGGCCAGATCCTCGGCGTCCTGGCGCCGAACCTGGGCGTGCCGGTGCTGCTGATGCTGGCCGGCATCGTCGGCGGCCCGCTCATCGAGTGGAGCTGCCGCATGGCGGCCCGCGGCCCGGCCCGGCGCTACGGGCAGGAGGCGGAACGCCGCTTGCGGGAGGCCGCCGCGGGCTGCGGCCGGGCGCGGGTGCTGGACCCGCTGGCGGCGGAGCTGCTGCGGTACCGGGAGGTACGGGAGCAGTACGCGCGGGTCACGGGGGTGGGCGCGGCCATGGGGTGAGGCGGGCGGGCTGCGATCTGGGGGTTGTGGGCGGCGGGCGGCGGGCGGCGTGGGCGGGGGCGGTGTGCCGGGGGCGGTCCCACCCGTCCGGGTGACGGAGTTGTCCACAGACGCCGGGTTGCCCACAGCCCCCGGCGGGCTTCCGGCGACCGGTGCAGTCTGGCTCCACGGCGATCGCACGGGACGCGGTCGCCGCGAGGGGCGGCAGCCCGGTCCGGGCCGCCGCCGTGACCGCAGCCGTGCGGGCCGGGCGCCCGTACGGAGAGGGAGGGACCACCCGCGATGAACGAGACCATGATCTGCGCCGTGGGCAACGTGGCGACGCGGCCGGTGTACCGGGAGCTGGCGAGCGGGGCGTCGGCCCGCTTCCGGCTCGCCGTCACCGCCCGCTACTGGGACCGCGAGAAGAACGGCTGGACGGACGGCCACACCAACTTCTTCACGGTGTGGGCCGGCCGCCAGCTCGCCACCAACGCCGCCGCCTCGCTGTCGGTGGGCGAACCGGTCGTCGTCCAGGGCCGGCTGAAGGTCCGCACCGACGTGCGCGACGGCCAGAACTGGACCTCCGCGGACATCGACGCGGTGGCCATCGGCCACGATCTGGCGCGCGGCACGTCGGCCTTCCGGCGCACCAACCGGGCCGAGGCGGCGGGCCCTTCGCCCCAGCGGCCGGAGCCCGACTGGGAGACACCGGCCCCGGAGGGGGCCGCCGCCCCGGCCTCCGGCGGACCGGAACCGGAGCCCGCCGTGGTGACGTGACACCGGGGGAGGGACGACGGAGCGCGGCGCGCGGGCGCGGGGTCCGGGGTCCGGGCGGGGCGGGGTGGGGTGGCCGAGTCGGGGGCGGCGTCGGGTGGTTTTGTCGATAAGCCCAATTCGCCGACCGCGTCGGCGATAACGATTGCGATTCGGATCACCGTTCGGAAGTGCATCCCGTCAGGCGTGCTCCACCACGTCCTTAGGATGCCGAACATGCCCCGTGGGGCTGCTGATTTCGCTGGTGGGACCGTTCACGCCACACCAACGGGTCCTGCTCGAAGGGGAGTTTGGTGTTTTCTACACGCTCAGTGCTGTCCCTGCCAGGCCGGGGGGCCCGTCTCGCCGCCGCGACCCTGGTGTCCGCGCTCGCCGCCGCCGGCGTGGCGGCCGGCGCGGGCACGGCCACCGCCCAGGACACGGCGGGACGGCACGCGGAGCGGGGCGACGGGGGGGCGACGGCCACCATAGGCGGCCTCAAGACCTACGGCACCGCCGTCATCCACGGGCCCGAGGGCGACCAGGAGGTCGCGGCCGGCCTGTTCGAGATGTCCGTCGAGGGCGGCGGCACGCTCCACACCTACTGCGTCGACATCGAGACCCCCACGCAGAAGGACGCCAAGTACGCGGAGACGCCCTGGAGCGGGACCTCCCTCCACGTCAACAAGGACGCCGGCCGCATCCGCTGGATTCTGCAGAACTCCTACCCCCAGGTGAACGACCTGGCCGCGCTCGCCAAGAAGGCCGGTATCAAGGGCGGTCTCACCGAGCAGGACGCGGCGGCCGGCACCCAGGTCGCCATCTGGCGCTACTCGGACCACGCCGACGTCGAGGCCGTGGAGCCCCGCGCCGAACGGCTCGCCGACTACCTGGAGAAGAACGCCCGCGACCTCGACGAGCCCGCGGCCTCCCTCACCCTGGACCCGCCCGCGGTCTCCGGCCACCCCGGTGAGCGGATCGGCCCGGTGACGGTGCACACCAACGCGGCCGGCGCGACGGTGATCCCGCCCGCGGACGCCGTCGCGAGCGAGGTGCGGGTCGTCGACAAGGACGGCAAGCCCGTCACGTCCGTCCGCGACGGCGCCCAGCTCTACTTCGAGGTGCCGGAGGACGCGGCCGACGGCACGGCGGGACTGACCGTGCAGGCGTCGACCTCCGTGCCGGTCGGCCGGGCCTTCGCCTCCGAGAGCCGCAGCCAGACCCAGATCCTGGCCGGCTCCAGCGAGTCGACCGTCTCCGCGGCGGCCACCGCCCTGTGGGCCGGCACCGGCCCGATACCCGCCCTGTCCGGCACCAAGAACTGCACGGACGGCGGCCTGGACATCACCACCGACAACAAGGGCGACGAGCCCTTCACCTTCGAAGCACTCGGCACCGAGTACGTCGTCCCGGCGGGCGGGTCGAACACGGTGACCGTCCCGCTCCCCGAGGACCGCGCCTACGACCTCACCGTGCGCGGCCCGGCCGGTCTGGAGCAGCGCTTCAACGGCGTCCTGGACTGCGAGACCCGCACCGCCACCGCCGTCACCGGTCCCCAGACCCTCAGCGGACCGGCCCCCGCCGTCCCGGTCGCCGACACCACCCCCGACCCCAACCTCGCCGCCACCGGCAGCTCCGACGCCACGCCCCTGATCGGCGGCACCGCCATCGGCCTGGTCGTCATCGGCGGCGCCGTCCTCATCGCCGCCCGCCGCCGCGAGGAACGCGACCAGAGCTGACCGCGCCTCACCGACCGCCGGGACCGTGAGAAACATGGACAGGACCACACGCGGAGCCCGGCGGCGCGGCCCGTCGGGCGCGGCCCTGGCCACCGCGCTCCTCGCCGCCGTCACCACGGCCGGATGCGGAGGGAGCACGCCCCCCGACCCCACGTCGCCGGCGGCTGCGGTGGAGACCGCGGCGGGAAACGCACGGGAGATCACGTCCCTCCGGTACCGGGTCGGCGCCACCCTGCCCGAGTGGGGACGTGTGACGGCCGAGGCGTCCATGACCACGGAACCCGTGGCGATGAGCATGCGGCTGAGCCCGCTCGCGCAGGGCCGGGGCGCGCCACTGGAGCTCCGGTTCGTCGACGACGTGATGTACGTCGCGGGCGGCGCGCTCGACCCCTCCGTCCTGGGCGGCAGGACATGGGCGGCGGCCGACCCGGCCCGGTGGGGCGGCAGCACCGCGGACAACACGTCGTACGGCATGCTGCCCCGGCAGATCGAGGCGAGCCCCCTCGTGCAGTCCACGTTCCTGACCGGTTCCGAGGACGTGCGCAGGCTCGGGACGGAGACCGTCGAGGGCACCCGGACCACCCATTACCGGGGCACGGTCACCATGGCCGGCCTGATCGCCGCCCGCGACGCCGCTCCGACCGGGGCGATCGGGGAGCGCCGGATCGACAGCCTGGACGCCTTCGTGGGCCTGAGCCTCGATGGCCCCCTCACCATGGACCTCTGGACCGACGCCGACGACCGCCCCCGGCGGTTCCGCCTGCGCGGCGCGACCCGCACGACCCGAGGCGGCACCCCGGACCAGCCCCTGGAACTCGTCCCCGGCGACCCCCTCGACCTGACCATCACCTTCCTCACCCTCGACCACCCCACCACCATCGACCCCCCGCCCCCTCAGGACACCGCCGACATCCCCGCCCCGACGGCCGGCACACCAGCGGCCCGAGACCGACCCTCACCCGCCGCCCACCGACGGTGACGGGAGCGTCACAGGCGAGCGCAGGGAACCCCAGGTCGGAGCCCCCGCCGCGTACTCGTTTCCTCCCAGGGGTGGCGGTGCGGCAAGATGGGGTGTATCTGCCCACTGCCTGATTAAGCTGCCGGACGGTTTCTCTTGGCTGAGTTCATTTACACCATGCGCAAGGCGCGCAAGGCGCACGGCGACAAGGTGATCCTCGATGACGTCACCCAGAATTTCCTGCCCGGTGCGAAGATCGGCGTCGTCGGCCCGAACGGCGCCGGCAAGTCGACCGTACTGAAGATCATGGCGGGCCTGGAGCAGCCGTCGAACGGCGAGGCGTACCTGTCGCCGGGCTACACGAGCGGCATCCTCCTCCAGGAGCCCCCGCTCGACGAGGACAAGACGGTCCTGGAGAACGTCCAGCTCGGCGTCGCCGAGATCAAGGGCAAGCTCGACCGGTTCAACGAGATCGCCGAGCAGATGGCCACCGACTACTCGGACGCGCTGCTGGAGGAGATGGGCAAGCTCCAGGAGGAGCTGGACCACGCCAACGCCTGGGACCTCGAAGCCCAGCTCGAGCAGGCCATGGACGCCCTGGGCTGCCCGCCCGGCGACTGGGACGTCAAGAAGCTCTCCGGTGGCGAGAAGCGCCGTGTCGCGCTCTGCAAGCTGCTGCTGGAGGCCCCCGACCTGCTCCTCCTCGACGAGCCCACCAACCACCTCGACGCCGAGTCGGTGAACTGGCTGGAGCAGCACCTCGCCAAGTACGAGGGCACCGTCGTGGCCGTCACCCACGACCGGTACTTCCTGGACAACGTCGCCGGGTGGATCTGCGAGGTCGACCGCGGCCGGCTGCACGGCTACGAGGGCAACTACTCCAAGTACCTGGAGACCAAGGCCGCCCGCCTCAAGGTCGAGGGCCAGAAGGACGCCAAGCGCGCCAAGCGCCTCAGGGACGAGCTGGAGTGGGTCCGCTCCAACGCCAAGGGCCGCCAGGCCAAGTCCAAGGCGCGACTGGCCCGGTACGAGGAGATGGCCGCCGAGGCCGACAAGATGCGGAAGCTGGACTTCGAGGAGATCCAGATCCCGCCGGGCCCCCGCCTGGGCAACGTCGTCGTCGAGGTGAACAACCTCAGCAAGGCGTTCGGCGAGAAGGTCCTCATCGACGACCTCTCCTTCACCCTGCCGCGCAACGGCATCGTCGGCATCATCGGCCCCAACGGCGCCGGCAAGACCACCCTGTTCAAGATGATCCAGGGCATGGAGGAGCCGGACTCCGGCTCCATCAAGGTCGGCGACACGGTCAAGATCTCCTACGTCGACCAGAGCCGCGAGAACATCGACCCCAAGAAGTCGCTGTGGGCGGTCGTCTCCGACGAACTCGACTACATCAACGTCGGCCAGGTCGAGATGCCCTCGCGCGCCTACGTGTCGGCGTTCGGCTTCAAGGGCCCGGACCAGCAGAAGCCGGCCGGCGTCCTGTCCGGCGGTGAGCGCAACCGGCTCAACCTCGCCCTCACCCTCAAGCAGGGCGGCAACCTGCTGCTCCTCGACGAGCCGACCAACGACCTCGACGTCGAGACCCTCTCCAGCCTGGAGAACGCGCTGCTGGAGTTCCCGGGCTGCGCCGTGGTCGTCTCCCACGACCGGTGGTTCCTGGACCGGATCGCCACCCACATCCTCGCCTACGAGGGCGAGTCCAAGTGGTTCTGGTTCGAGGGCAACTTCGAGTCGTACGAGAAGAACAAGACCGAGCGGCTGGGCCCGGACGCGTCGCGTCCGCACCGCGCCACCTACAAGAAGCTGACACGGGGCTGATCGGTCTTGCGGCACATCTACCGCTGCCCGCTGCGCTGGGCGGACATGGACGCCTACGGCCACGTCAACAACGTGGTCTTCCTCCGCTACCTGGAGGAGGCGCGCATCGACTTCCTGTTCCGCCCGGACAAGGACTTCCAGCAGGGGTCGGTGGTGGCCCGCCACGAGATCGACTACAAGCGGCAGCTCGTCCACCGGCACAGGCCGGTGGACATAGAGCTGTGGGTCACGCGGATAAGGGCCGCCTCCTTCACTCTCTCCTACGAGGTGAAGGACGGTGACGAGGTCTACGTCCGCGCCTCGACGGTGATCGTGCCGTTCGACTTCGCGGCACAGCGGCCCCGCCGTATCACCGCCGAGGAGCGGGAGTTCCTCCAGGAGTACACCGACCCGGCCGAGGACGAGGAGGGGGCCGTCGCGGCATGACGGTCCTCCAGGTGGCCGACGAGGGGGAGGCCGCGGATCTCGCGGCCTTCCTCTCCCGGCTGCTCCACTACGACCGCGGCGCCGCGGTCCGCCTCCAGGCGGCCGGCACCGCGCTCGCCGTCTTCGGCCGCCCGCCCTCCTTCGAGGTGCTGGCGATCCGCACGGCACGGCTCGCCAAGCCGTACGAGAACGGCCTCGACGTCACGCTGGACGTGACCGTCTCCGCCGGTGAACTCCTGGAGACCGTCGACGAACCGGCCGCCACCGCGTCCGTGCCCGGCGCGGTGACCGGACCGCCGTGGGCCGGGGTGCTGCCACCGCGCGGCGGCTGGCGGCCCGAGCCGGGGCTGCCCGGCCCCGACCGGCTGCGCGCCCTCGTCGCCGCCGGGGTCGCCGAGTTCCGCTCCCGCAGCGACGAACTGGCGCCGGAGCTGCGCACCCGGGCCGAGTTGGACCGGACCGGCCGCGAGATCTGGTCCCGGACCGTCGAGGGCACCGTCCTCCCGGTACGGGCCGTGCACGCGGCCCAGTCGCTGGGCTTCATGCGCGCCGGGCCCGGCGAGGAGGCACCGGCCCTCTTCTCCTCGGGGGCGTGGCTGCGGCTGCGTACCGCCTACGGCTCGGTCGCCCTGCGCACGGCCGGAGCGGGCGCCCTCGGCATCAGCGTCCGCTGACGGACCCCCCGCCGGGCCCGAGAGGCGACGGCCGGCGCCGCACCACCACCGCGGCCCCCGTGCCAACAGGCAGTGTCGTCACCCGTGTTCGCCGGTGTCCGGACGGACGGTGATGTGGTCCGGCTCCAGCTCCAGGGCGACACGGTCGCGCATGCCCAGCGCCCGCGCGTACTCGGCGGGCAACTGGAGCCGGCCCGCCCGGTCGAGCATCGCGTACTCCCGCGCCACCAGCGTCTCGTCGCCCGTCGCCGCGTCCACCTCGCTGCGCCGCAGCACGTCCGTGGACGTGCGGCCGTCGCGGATGGCGACCGTGCGGCGGACCGCGCCGGCCACCGCCTGGTCGTGGGTGACGATGACGATCGTGGTGCCCAGGCGCTCGTTGGCGGTGCGGAAGGCGGCGAAGACCTGCTCCGCCGTACGGGAGTCGAGTTCGCCGGTCGGCTCGTCGGCGAGCAGGACCGAGGGGGCGCCCGCGAGGGCCACGGCGATGGCGACCCGCTGCTGCTGCCCGCCGGACAACTCGCGCGGCAGGCGGTCCCGGCAGTCGGCGACCTCCGGCAACTCCAGGAGTTCCAGGACCCGTTCACCGCGGGCGCGGCGGGCGCGGCGGGCGCGGCGGGCGAAGCGGCGCCGGGAGCCGGCCGGCCGCATCGGCAGGGCGACGTTCTGCGCCGCCGTCAGACAGGGCAGCAGGTTCCGCGACGTCTGCTGCCAGACGAAGCCGACCACCTCGCGCCGGTAGGCGAGCCGGTCCCGCGCGGTCATCGTGAGCAGGTCGCGCCCGGCCACCCGGGCCGCGCCGGCGGTCGGCGTGTCCAGCCCGGCGAGGATGTTCATCAGCGTGGACTTGCCGCTGCCCGAGGCGCCCACCAGGGCCATCAGCTCGCCCTCGCGCACCAGCAGGTCGAGGCCCTGGAGCGCCTGCACCTCCACGCCGTCCGCGCTGAAGACGCGGACCAGCCGGTCGCAGGTGATCAGGGCGTCGTGGCCGTAGGCGGGCCGCCTGGTCGTCCTGGGAACGTTCCCAGGACGACCAGGCCGATCGCCGGCACGCCCAGCGCCACGGCGAGGACCAGCAGCAGCACCGGGCCCGCCCCGCGCATCGGGCGCCGGGCGAGTTGCCAGGCCGCGAGCGCCGTGGTGAGCCCCCGCCCGCCGGTGGCCCGGCGTTCGGCGAGCCGGGCCAGTGGCGGCAGCAGCCGCAGCGTCAGCACCGTCCCGGCGAGCAGCGCCAGCGCGAGCGCCGCGACGAGCAGCGGATCGACGCCGAGGCCCCCGGGCGGGCCGCCCCCCTCGGCCAGGGCGCAGGGAGCGGTCCAGCCTGTCCAGGGTCTCGGGCAGGGCGGTGGTCACCCTGGTGGAGCCGCTGAGCGCGGGCCGCCCGCGCAGCCACGCCGTGCCCTCGCCGGCCGCCTCCCGCAGGCCGTCGGTGTCCTCGGCGGTCACCGTCGAGAAGCCGGCGGTCGCCGGCCGGCCGGAGGAGCCGGTGCTGACCCGGCCGCCGCTCAGCACCCGCGGCGCGGCGAGCAGCGGACCGTACGTCGTGAAGCCGCCCGAGCGCACCCCGCGCCCGGCCAGGTCGTCCAGCCGCCAGTAGGGCGCGTCGGCCTCGGCGGGCCGGTAGACGCCGGTGATCTCCACGGGGGTGCGGGGGCCGCCGAGCCGGTCGGTGAGGGTGAGGCGGTCGCCCGGCCGGAGGCGCAGCCGCTCGGCCGCCCCGGCGGGCAGCGCCGCCTCGACGCGGTCGCCGCCCTCCCGGGGCATCCGCCCCTCGGTGATCCGCACCTGCCCGGGGTCCAGCGCCGCGAAGTAGGTCAGGTCGGGGTCGCCGGAGCCGTCGCCCTCGCCGGGCCCTCGCCCTCGCCGGAGCCGTCGCCGGGGGAGTCCTTCCGTACGGAGTCGGGCAGGGCGTACGGGCCCGAGCGGGCCAGCGTGAGGACGGTGACCGGCAGCCCGCCGAAGGTCCTGCGGGCGCCCTCGCGCACCTCCGCGTCGGCCTCCGCCCGCCCCTCGCGCCCCACGTCCGCCTTGACCACCAGGGAGGTGTCGGCGGCGGCGAGCGCGTCCCGCAGGGCGGCGTCGCCGAAGGCGCCGGTGTAGGCGGTCAGGGCGGTGAGCACCGCCGTGGTGAGCAGGACGGTGCCCAGCGCGGCGGCGAGCAGCCGCCGGTGCGCCCGCGCGCGGCGCCACACGTACGCCGCCGGCCCCCCGTACCCCGTCACCCGGCCCCCGGCACTGTTGTCCAGACCTCTGGGCGATGCTGTCAGAGGACCGGCGCCGGAGGGATCGTTCTGGTCATGGGATTTGACCTGATCGTGATCGAATATCGGTCAGGGGTGACCGCATTGCGCACACATGCGGTCCGCGCGCCGACGTGCGATCCGCGCCGACGGCCCCCGGCGACGGCGGAGGTCAGCCCGGGGAGTTGATCATCGTGGCCGCCGCGTAGGTGAGGTACTTCCACAGGGTGGCCTCGTGCTCCTCGGAGAGCCCCAGCTCGTCCAGGGCCGTCCGCATGTGCCGCAGCCACGCGTCGTGGGCCGCCCGGTCGACGGTGAAGGGCACGTGCCGCATCCGCAGCCGGGGATGGCCGCGCTGCTCGCTGTAGGTCCGGGGACCGCCCCAGTACTGCATGAGGAAGAGCACCAGCCGCTCCTCGGCCGGGCCGAGATCCTCCTCCGGGTACATCGGCCGCAGCAGCGGGTCCTTCGCGACCTCCTCGTAGAAACGGTGGACGAGCCGGCGGAAGGTCTCCTCCCCGCCGACCTGCTCGTAGAAGGTCTGCTCCTGAAGCGGCCCGCGCCCAATCTCGTTCACGCCGTCCATGGTCTCAGACGGCGCGGCATAGGACCCAGGTCCTAGGCCCTCCCCCGTCCGGACCGCCCGGCCCGTACCGTGGAGACATGGGCGGGCACGTTCCCGGCTGGGACCGGTACGGAGCCGGGGACCCGGAGGTCCCCGGTGACGGGGACGTGGAGGTCCTCGCCGCCTCGGCGCGCGCCGCGCTGGTCCGCGAGATCGGCCTGACCGGCGTCTTCGCGGCCGACCCGGTCTGGCGGGAGGCGTTCGCCGAGGTCCCGCGCCACCTCTTCGTGCCGTCCTACTCCCTGGGCCCCGGCGGCCGGCGGAGCCGCTCCGGCGGGGACCCCGACCCGGCGGCCCGCGCGCGCTGGGTGCGCGGCGCCTACGAGGACGTCCCGCTCGCCACCCGTGTCCGCGACGGGGAACTCGTCTCCTCCAGCAGCCAGCCCTCGCTGATGGCGATGATGCTGGTGGCGCTGGACGTCCGCGACGGCGACCGGGTCCTGGAGATCGGCGCCGGCACCGGCTACAACGCCGCCCTCATCGCCCACCGGCTCGGCGACGACGACCTCGTCACCACCGTCGACCTGGAACCGGAGATCACCGCGTCGGCCCGCCGGAACCTGGCCGCCGCCGGACACCACCCGCTCGTCGTCACCGGCGACGGCGCCCTCGGGGTGCCCGAGCGCGCCCCCTTCGACCGGATCATCGCCACCTGCGCGCTGCCCTCCGTGCCGCGCGCCTGGCTCGCCCAGTGCCGCCCCGGCGGCCGGATACTCACCCCGCTCGCCACCGGACTGGTCCGGCTCACCGTCCACGACGCCGGGCACGCCGAGGGGCGCTTCCTGCCGACGGCCGCCTACTTCGTGCCGCTGCGCGGCGCGGACCGGTCCGCACCGGAGCGGACGGGGTTCGGCGGGGTGCCGCGCCGGGTCCGCGAGGACGACCTGTTCCGCTTCCTGCTCGCCCTCGGCGGCGGCGGCCTCGACCCGCGGGAGGCGTACGCGCTGTGGCGGCGCGAGGGCGCCCCCGGCCGCGAGCGCTACGGCATCACGGTCCGCGGCGACCGCTCCTGGGCGTGGCTGGACGACCCCGAGGGGCCGTACGCCTGGCCGTTCACCTGAGCGGGCCACCGCGGTCCCGGCCCGCCCCGGTGCGACGGGCCCTAGCCCCGGCGGAGGGTGATCGTCGTCCAGGCGCCCACGTGGACGCGGTCGCCGTCCTGGAGCGGCACCGGCACGAACGGCTGGATCGGCTCCTCGCCGCCGTTGACCGTGGTGCCGTTGGTCGAGTTCTGGTCGACGACCGCCCAGTTGCCGTCCGGCTGGTGGACCAGGACGGCGTGCTGGTGCGAGACGCCCGGGTCTTCCGGCGGCACCGCCAGGTCGATGTCGGGGGTGTCACCGGTGGAGTGTCGGCGCCGGCCGATGGTGATCTGGTTGCCGGAGAGCGTGCGCTGCTGCTCGGGCGCGTACGCGGGCAGGTTGAGGCCCGCGGCCTCGGGGCCGGAGCGGTGCATCATCGCCATGAAGTACTCGCGGTCCGGGCCGATGGTCGCCGTCCAGGTCGCCGGAGGCCGCGGCTGTCCGTAGCCGGGGCCGGGCGGGGTGGGGGCGGCGCCGGGGTGCGGGTAGCCGTAGCCACCGCCCTGGCCGGGAGCGCCGGGAGCGCCGGGAGCGCCCGGACCACCCTGGCCACCGGGACCGCCCCGGCCGTCGGCCGGCGGGGGGATCGTCCAGTCGTCGTCGCCGAAGGACGGGCCGCCGCCGGGCCGGTCGGTCTCCCGGGGGAAGCCGGGCGGGGCGGGCGGGCCGGACTGCCGGTACGCCTGCGGACCGCCGCCGTGTCCGGGGCCGCCGTGTCCGCCCGGAGCGCCGTGGCCCCCCGGTCCGCCGTGACCGGGCGGGCCGGGCGGCGGCGGGGACGGGCGGGACGGGTCGGGGCCGAAGCCGGGCGGGGCCGGCGGGCCCGAGGGGCCGTTCGGCCCGCCGGGACCCGGGTAACCGGGCGGGCCGCCACCGTGTCCGGGGCCGCCCTGGCCGCCCGGAGCGCCGTAGCCGCCGGGACCGCCGTGGCCTCCCGGTCCGCCGTGCCCCCCGGGGCCGCCGTGGCCCGACGGGTCGGCGCCGAAGGGCGGGATCGGTTCGGCGGGCCGGTTCACCTGGGACGGGCGCGAGCCCTGGTAGTCGTAGCCGTCACCGCCGCCGTAGGCGGGGCCGGGCGGCGGCGGGAAGGGCGAGCCCTGGCCGGGCGCCGACGAGCGCGGGGCCGCCGGGGTGTACGAGGTGGCGGTGTTGGTCAGGAAGTTCCACCGGCACTCCTCGCAGAAGGGCGCACCGCCCTCACGGGGCGTGCGGCACTGCGGGCAGAGCTGCGGACCGCCGCCGGGACCGCCCGGCCCGCCGTGCGCACCTGGCCCGCCGTGCGCACCCGGACCTCCGTGACCGCCCGGACCGCCGGGGGCGCCGTGGCCGCTCTGGCCGGCGGGCGGCGGGAAGCCGTAACCGCCGACGGGGGGCGGGGGCGGCGGCGGGGGCGGCACGGCACCGGCCATGCGGTGACCGCAGACCTCGCACCAGTCGTCGGAACCCGACTGGTGTCCGTTCGGGCAGGTCGGCATGTCGGTAGCTTCCCCTTCGTGCGGAGCGTCTCGTGGGTGTACAGCGTCACTTCTTCACGCGGACGGTTCTGGTCGACCGGGTTTCGAGAGTCATCTCGTCGGCCTCCCCGACCGCCGCTTTCAGTCGCACAGTACCTGCCGCCGCGTCGACCACGTCCACCACCTTCGCAAGCAATTTCGCCGTATCCGCGTTTCCCAGGGCTCCGGCGAGCTGAACCGCGCGGCCCAGTTTGGCCGTTGCTCCGTCGATGTCTCCCGTTCTGCGGAGTTCGAGCCCTTGTCGGATGGCCTGTGCCAGTTCGGCCTGCCCGGTGTAGTGGGCGACTTGGGGGTTGATGGCGGTGGAGGCGGCGAGGTCGTCGGTCCACACCGCCCGCACCAGTCCCGGGGTGCCGAGGCCGCGCACGCCGCCGTCGGCCCCGGGGATCACCAGCGAGACGCGGGCCGCGAGCATCTCCCGGCCCAGCCCGGCGGGCGGCACCCGTACGCGGACGTGGTAGTCCCGGGACTCGTCGCCCCAGGAACCGAGCGGATAGTCCCCGGCGCGCGGCCCCGACTCGGTACGGCGGCCGGTCAGTTCCTCGACGCTGGGCGCCACCTGTTTGACGAACCGTACGGTGGCCCCGGCCGGTGTCCACAGGCGCAGCGCGACATCCGCCACCTCCTTGCCCATCGCCGTCTCCATCATCCGCGTGAAGTCGGCGGTGAGTCCGGAGGGATCGGCGACGATGTCGGCGGAGCCGAGCAGCGCGGAGGCGATCGCTGTGACCTCTTTCACCTCCCAGTCGGTGCCGACACCGCGGGCGTCACAGGTGAACCGGCCCGCGCAGGCGTCCAGCGCCGCCGTCAGCTCCGCGGCCGGCTCGTGCTCGTTGCGGCCGTCGGTGAGCAGGACGGCGTGCCGGATGGCGACGTCCGCGGCGGAGAGCAGCCGGTCGGCGAGGCGGAGCCAGGTGCCGATGGCCGTGCCGCCGCCCGCGTCGAGCCGGCGCAGCGCCTGCCGCGCCTCCTCCCGGGTGCCGGCGCCGGCGAGAGCGAGCCGGCCGCCGCCGGGGTAGACCTCCCGGGCGACGTGGGTGCCGGCGACCACCGCGAACCGCACCCCGTCGCGCAGGGCGGCGACGGCGGCGGCCGTCGCGTCGCGGGCGTTGCGCATCTTGGCGGGCGGGTGGTCCATCGAGCCCGAGCAGTCGACCATGAGGACCACCGCGGCGGACGGGCCCTCGCCCGGCGCGTGGTGGCGGAGCGCGGTGAGCGCGCCGCCGAGGGTGCCGCCGCCGGTCGCGGTGACGGTCACGATCGCGTCGACGTCGCTGCCGTCCTCGGGGAGGTACTCGTTCTGGTACACGTCGACCGAGAACCGCGGCACGTTCGGTTTCGAGAAGTTGGCCATGCCGGTTCGCATCCCCCTAGGCGCCCCACGCCGGTGGGGCGCTTGCCGGTACGGACCGCCCCCTGCGGCCCGCGAGGGCCCGCCGCGGGCACGCCCGCGACCGCGGCGGGGCCCGGCCGGGGGCCCGCGCCGCGCGAGACCTCAGGCCGATCCTGCCCGCGCGGGAGGCCCGGGGAACGGCACGACGGCCACTGTTACGTTGTCGTGGCCGCCGCCGTCGAGGGCGTGGCCGACCAGGACGCGGGCGGCGTGCAGCGGCCGGGCGGCGGCGTCCCGGGGGAGCACCCGCGCCATCTCCCCGGGCGATTCGGCGTAGTTCCACAGGCCGTCGGTGCAGACCACCAGGACACCGGGGCGGTCCGGTTTGAACGCGGCGGTGTGCGGCTCCAGTTCGTAGGCGTCCGCGCCGAGCCAGCCGGTGATGGCGTGGGCGCGTTCGTCGGCGTACGCCTCGGCCTCGGTCATCAGGCCCGCGGCGACCATCTGGGCGGCCCACGAGTCGTCCTCGGTGAGCCGGGCCGGGGGTGCGGCGCGGTCGTCGGGCACCCAGTAGACGCGGCTGTCGCCGACCCAGCCGACGACCAGCAGGCCCGCGGCGACCACCGCGGCGACCAGGGTGCAGGCGGGCGCGTTCTGGTGCGGGGCCTGCTCGCGGGCGGTGGCGGGCTCCTCGGCCAGCGCGTTGACGGCGTGCGAGGCGGCCAGGATGGCGTCGTGCAGGGCCTGTTGGGGATGGACGCCGCGGGGCAGGGCGGCCAGCAGCGCGTCGGCGGCGGCCCGCGAGGCGGCCAGGGAGGCGTCGTCCGGGCGGGTCGCGGAGGAGACGCCGTCGCAGACGACGGCCAGGGCGGCCGGGGCGCCGTCGGGCAGCGTGGTGTCGCCGACGCAGAAGGCGTCCTCGTTGCGGTGGTGGCGCAGTCCGCGGTCGCTGACGGCGGCGACGGGGCCGTACTCCTGCTCCATGTGGTCCCGTTCCCGGGGCTGGGCGTGCCCGCAGTTCTCGCAGTAGCCGTCGTGGTCGACGCGGCCGGCGCGGCAGGCCACGCAGACCCGGTCGCCCGCGGCGGGCGGGGCCGCCGGGGCCGGGGCGGGCGCCTGGGGGGCCGCCGGGGCGGGGGTACGGCGCGGGTCGGGTGCCTGGAGAGGGTACTCCTCCGGCTCGCGCGGCCGGTCCAGCCGCACCCCCGACGACTGCCCCGGCGCGGGCGCGGGGGCCCGCGGCGGGGGCGGCGGCGCGGGCGGCGGGGAGCCGCCGGAGTCGGTGCCGGGCAGGTCGGCCGGGGTGTGCGCCGCCGCGGAGCGCTGCGGGTCCTCCGGTTCGCGGGCGGGCGGCCAGGCCACGCCGCCGGCCGGGGCGGGCACCGAGCCGTTCAGGGCGAGGGTCGGGTGGTCCGGGGGCGGGGCCGGCACCGCGGACAGGTCGTAACCGCAGGCGCCGCAGTAGCGGTCGCCCGGCTCCAGGGGCTCCTCACAGCCCGGACACCTGGGCACGGCGGCTTGCCGGGGCATCTGCGACATCGCCTACACCCACGTCCGGGGGCGATAGCGGTTGGCTCGTTCCACCAGGTCGTTCCTCTCCTCGCCGCCGTGTGCCAGCCGTGCCAGCGCGCGGTACGAACGCTCCAGGCCGAAGCGCAGGCCCCGTTCGTCCAGGGTGCTGCCGAGCAGCGTCCGCCCTCCGGGGACGGGAGCGACGGAGCCCCGGCCTCCGGAGAGTACCCAGTCCAGCGCGCAGCCGAGCACCTCGGCCGAGAGCCGCTCGCGCCGCGCAGGGTCCAGACCGTACACGTCCAGCGCCTCGACCTGTCGCGCCGCGGCCGTCAGATCGTCCGGGAAGGCCAGGTCGCCGGCGGGCGCCGTGCGCCGTCGCAGCCGCGCCCGGACGGCGGCGACCCGGGCGGCGGTGTAGTGGATGGACGACTCCGGTACGGACTCCAGCGTGTTGACGGCGCCCGTCCGGTCGCCGCCGGCGAGCAGCACCCGGGCGAGGCCGAAAGCGGCGCTCACATGGCTCGGGTCGGTCGCCCAGACCAGGCGGTAGTACTCGGCGGCGTTGTCGGGCTGGCCCAGCACCTCGGCGCACAGGCCGAGCGCCAGCTTGGGCGCGATCTCGCCGGGGAAGGCGTCGTAGACCGCGTCGAAGGCGAGCGCGGCGCCCTCGTGGTCGCCGGTGACCTGGGCGGCCAGGCCCCGGTGCCAGACCACCCGCCAGTCGTCGGGCCGCTCGTCCTCCGCCTCGCGCAGGATCTCCAGCGCCCCGGGCGCGTCGCCCCGCTCCAGCCGGGCCCGGACCTGACGCAGCCGGGTCTCGGTGGACGGCGTCGGCGCGGCGGCCAGCACGGCCGGCAGCTCGCCGGGGGCGGAGGCCATCAGCCCCGCCAGGAGACCGGCGTTGGGGTCCTGCGGGTCGACGCGGGGCACCGGCAGGGCGAGCGCGGCGGCGGCCACGTCGACGGGCCGCACCAGGGCGGGCACGACGTCACCACCGCCGGGCCCGGCCGCGAAGCCGCCCGCCGCGAAGCCCGCCCCGCCGGAGCCGGAGCTGGAGCCGGAGCCGGTGCCGTCGACGTGGCCCGCGAAGCCACCCGCCCCGTTCCCGCCCGGCGCGCTGCCGTGCGCCCCGGCGCCCGCGCCCCCGCCGCCGTGCGCCCCGGCCCGCGCCCCGCCCTCGCCCGGCAGCGCGCGCCCCCCACCGGCACCGGACGACAGGGCCGCGCGCCGTCGGCGGACCCGGCGCGGCCGGGCGCCCAGCAGGGACACCTCCCCGGCCGGCACCGGGAACAACTCCGTGTCCGTCACCCGGACCTCGGGCCCGAACAGGGTCGACAGCGCCGGCAGGGCCCGCCCGGTCCGCAGCGAGACCACCTCGCGCAGCACGCCCGTCAACTGCTCCGCCATCTCCCGCGCCGAGGCGAACCGGCGGGCCGGGTCCGGGTCGGTGGCCCGCACCAGCAGCCGGTAGAAGGACTCGTAGCGGCGGAAGACGTCGATGGTGTCCGGGTCGGGCAGCGAGTCGGCGTAGACGGTCGTGTACCCCTGGAAGTCGAAGGTCAGCACCGCCAGGGTGCGGGCCACCGTGTACAGGTCGGACGCCACCGAGGGGCCCACCTCGGCGACCTCGGGCGCCTGGTAGCCCACCGTGCCGTAGATGGCCGACTCCTCGTCGTCCGTCCGGCGCACCGCGCCCATGTCGATCAGCTTGAGCTGGTCCTCGGTCTGGATGGCGTTGTCGACCTTGAAGTCGCAGTAGAGCAGGTCGCGCCCGTGCAGGTGGCCGAGGGCCTCCAGCGCCTCGATGCCGTAGGCGCACGCCTGCTCCACCGGCAGCGGATCGCGCCTGCCGCCGGGTGTGCGGCGGGAGTTGGCGATCTCCTTCAGCGACTTGCCGCCCACGTACTCCATGACGATGTAGCCGTCCAGGGAGCCGGTGCGCTGGTCGAGGTGTTCGACGAAGTTGTAGATCCGCACGATGTTGGCGTGCTCGATCTCGGCGAGGAAGCGCCGCTCGGAGATGGCCGCCGCCATCGCGTCCTGGTCCCCGGTGTCCAGCAGCCCCTTGAGGACCACCCAGCGGTCGGAGACCGCCTTGTCGACGGCGAGGTAGATCCAGCCCAGCCCGCCGTGGGCGAGGCACCCCGCCACCTCGTACTGGCCGTGCACCACGTCCCCCGCGCGCAGTTTGGGCACGAAGGAGTACGGGTGGCCGCACTTGGTGCAGAAGCCCTCCGTGCGCCCCGGCTGTTCCCCGCGCGCCCGCCCCACCGGCGCCCCGCACTCGGCGCGCGAGCAGAACCGCTTGCGCTCCGGCACCTGAGGCCGCTCCAGCACCATGGCGCGCGGGTCGGGCCGCGGGACCGCCGGGACCTCGACCAGCCCGGCCCCCAGCCGCCCCCGCCCCGACGAGCCGGCCGCCGAGCCCGAACTGCGCACCGACACCGACCGGCCCGACACCGAGCGGACCAGCCGCCCCGACACCGACCGCCGGGACCTGGAGGACCGCGAGGACGTACGGGCGCCCCGGCCGCTGCCGGACGACGCGCCCGCCCCGCCCGCGCCGCCGGTCGTCCCGGTCGGCAGCGAGCCCACCGACCCGTCCCCGTGCCCCGGCGGCGCCACGACCGGCGCGAGACCGCAGACGCCGCAGTACAGCTCCCCGCCGCCCATGTCCTCGTACATACCGCCGCAGCCGGGGCGCTGGCAGGCGCGCGGCTCCTGGCTCATGGTCCCCTCCCCGCCGCTCACGCGCCCGGCCCCGTCCGGTCCGCCGGCCCGCCCTGGCCCGGCACCCGCGGCGCGGGGCCCAGCAGTTCGGCCGCCGCCCGCTGGTAGCGCAGCACGGCCTGTTCGGCGACGCGCAGATCGCACGGCGCGCTCCACAGCATCCGCCGCGCCCGCTCGTACTTCTCCACCAGCTCGGGGTCCTCGGCGAGCCCGAGCCGGGCCGTCTTCGCCTTGTAGGCGTCCAGCCGCCCGCGCAGCTCGGCGCGGACCGCGAGCGGAGCGGTGACCGCCGTCAACGACTCTCGGGCGCGCAGCAGTTCGTCCTCGGCCTGCTCCTCCAGCGCTTCCAGGAGCGGGGAGAGCCGGTGCCACTGGGCGTGCCGGCGGTACTCGGCGGCGGCCACCAGCCGCTCCTGGAGCGCGGTCGGCGGACCGCTGACCACCGGCACCTCCGTCGCGGCGATCTTCGCCAGCACCTCGCCGCGCGCGGTGCGGGCCTCGGCGAGGGTGCGGTCGGCGCGCGAGAGCACGTCCCGCAGCCGCACGATCCGCTGCTCGGCGTCCTGGCGGACCGCCAGCACCGCGTCGATCTCCCGGCGCACGTCCTCCAGGGCCCGCGCCTCCCGGTCGTAGACGGTGGTGTCGGGCCGGCCGCCGCCCGGGGCCGAACTGCCCTGTGCGGGGCGCCAGTAGGCGAGCGGGTCGGACACCACCCGCTCGCGCAGCACGGTCAGCGTCCGGGTGATCCGCTCCAGGTCGTCGCCGGCCGGGTGCTCGCCCGGCCGGACGCCGACGGAGTGCGCCAGACGGCGGGTGCGGCCCAGCTCGGCGGCGAGCAGGTCGATGCGGGCGGGCAGCGCCGACCAGACCGCGTCGGCGGCGACCACCGTGTCCAGGCAGTCCGCGTAGAGCTGGTTCATGCGGTCCACGAGCGTGTCCAGCGAGTACCGCTCGCCGAGCCGGGCCGGTGCGCCGGGCGCGGGCACGCCGCCGGGCAGGGCGACGGGCTCGCCGCGCAGCAGCTCGGTCAGTTCCGCCAGGTCCCCGCGGCTGGACCAGCGGCGCCGGGCGCGGATCTCCCGGGCGGTGCGCAGCGCGCCGGTGTACGCGTCGAAGCAGGTCCACAGCAGCGTGATGGACGCCTCCGCCGCGGCCCAGCGCTCCCGGGTGACGCCGGTCAGTTCGGCGCCCTCCAGGAGTCTGCGGCCCGCGTGGTCCTGGAGGGCGAGGAGCGAGGTCTCCACGGCCTCGTGCTCCACGCCGAGCCGCGCCAGCGCACGGTCCACCTCGTCCCGGTCCATCACCGGCCCGGTGGGTCCCGTGTCGCCCATCGATCACCTCTCGCTGCCTCGGACTCGGTCGTGCTTGCTTCCCGGTTCCTTCCCCGGGTGACGCGCGTTCAGCCCGTGCGCAGGTACTGCGGGTCCGGCGGCGCGGACTTCGACGCGTCGCGGCCCAGCGTCGGGGCCAGCCACCGGTCGTACGACGCCTGCCAGCCGTCGGCGGTGTCCCCGCGGTACGCCACGAGGACCCGGTTGACCCGGCGTACCAGATCGTCGGCGTCCTTCCTCATCGCCACGCCGTAGAACTCGGTGGTGAAGGCGTCCCCCTTGATGCGGACCGTGGGGTCCTGCGCGGCCTGGCCGGCGGCGAGGGCGCCGTCGGTGACGACCGCGTCCACCTCGCCGAGCTGGAGCCTTACCAGGCAGTCCAGTTGGTTGGGGACGGTGGTGGCGAAGTCGACGCCGGGCGGCAGGGTGCCCCGCTCGCGGTCCCGTTCCAGCGTGGCGTGGGCGGTGGAGCCGGAGGCGGTGCAGACCCGCCGGCCGGCGAGGCTCGCGTCGTAGCCGGTGACGGGGGAGGAGGCGGGGACGAGGACCTGCTGGCCGGTCCTGAAGTACGGCGCGGAGAAGGCGACGTCGGCGAGGCGGGCGCAGGTGATGGTCATGGTGCGGACCACCATGTCGACCCGGCCGTCCTGGATCGCGCGCACCCGCTGGTCGGTGGGGATCGCCTTGAACTGCACGGCGTCCCGGTCGCCGAGGATGTCCTCGGCTATGCGGCGCACCAGGTCGATGTCGAAGCCGACCGGGGCCGCGTCGCCGCCGTTGGGGTCGCGGTAGCCCCAGTGGTAGCTGTTCTGGTCGACGCCGACGACCAGTCTGCGCTTCCCGCCCTCGCGGCTCCTGATCCGCTCGACGGCGGGGCCGTCGTCGCCGGAGGGGGCGAGGGTCTGCTTCTCCGGGTCCCGGCACTCCTGCCCGGCGCGGGCCGGGCTGCCCTGGGCGCCGGGCCGCGCGGTGCCGTCCGGCCCGGCGCCGAGGTCGTCGGCGCCCCGGTGCAGGGCGGGCAGCAGCAGCGCGAAGAGCAGCGCCAGGGCGCAGACCAGGGCCATCGCGCCCACCCCGCCCCAGCCCCTCAGACCGGTCCGCAGCCGTCCCACGCGCATCCTGGCGCTCCTCTCCCCGCCCGTGGCGGATCTCCTTCGCCGGCCCTGCCGCCCCCGCCGGGCCCCGTACCCGCTCACCGGTACTCCGACAGCCGGCGGCCGATGCCGAGGAGGACCCCCGTCGCGCCCAGCGCGGCCAGCACCCCGGCGCCCGCGACCAGTCCGCTCAGCGCCTTCCGGCCGCCGTCCGCCGCCTCGCGGAACTGGCGGGTCTCGTGGGCGAGGGCGGTGGCGAGGGAGGCGTCGACGCCGTCGAAGCACTCGGCGGTGGCGCCCTTGCCGCCGATCACCAGGTCGAGGGCGCGCCGGTAGTCGCCGTTCTCGTCCTGGGCGCGGGCGGCGGCGTGCCTTCGGCGCCACTCGGCCATGTCGCCCTCCGCGGCGGTGACCGGGCGCTTCCCGGCCTCGTCGTCGGCGAGCCGCCGGGCCTCGGCGAGCCCGGTGCCGAGCGCCTTCATGTTCTGCTCGAAGGCGTGGTCGTAGGCGTCGCGCGGCTCTCCGTCCACCGTCGTCGTCTCCGCGCCGCGCGAGACCAGCGTGAGGTTCTCGTTGGCGCGGGCCTTGAGGGAGGCGATACGGGCGTCGTGCAGGACGTTGAGCGAGCGGATGCCGTGGTCGTAGGAGTCGCCGAGGCCGGCGCGGGCCAGGCCCTGCCCGGCGGCCAGCCAGAGCAGCACGGCGGCCGTGGCGGCGGTGGCGGTGACCAGGCCCCGGTTGAGGACCCGGTGGGTGCGCCGGTACTCGCGGTGCTGGGCCCAGCCGAGGGCGCCGAGCGCGAGGAGACCGAGGCCGATCGCCGCCCAGGGGTGGGCGCGCGCGTCGGCGTAGTCGGCGTCCAGCCGCCGGTTCTCCTTCTCGTACAGCTCCTCCGCGGCCGGGAGCATCTCCTTCTGCATCTTCTCGTCGGCGTAGCGCAGGTAGGCGCCGCCCACCGGGTAGCCCTGCCGGTTGTAGGTGCGGGCGCGCTCGACCAGGCCCTTGTACTCGGGCAGGAGGCGGTTGAGCCGGGTGACGGGCTCGGTGGCGGACGGGTCGGAGCCGGAGGCCGCCGCCGCCGCGACCAGCCCCTCGGCGGCGGCCCGCACGCCCTTCTCGTACCCCTCGCGGGCGGCCTCGTTCTCCTCACCGCCGGCGAGGAAGGCGCTGGAGGCGGCCGTGTTGGCGTCGGCGAGGGAGCGGTAGACGGCCGCGGCGCCCGAACTCAGCGGCTGACTGCGCGTCAGCACGTCCTCGGCGGCGGCGGACCGCTCGGCGGTCTGCCAGGCGGTGACCGCGCCGAAGGCGACGACGAGGACGGCGAGCAGGGCGCCGACCAGGCGCAGCCGGCCCGGTTCGGTGACGGCCGCCGCGCGCAGCCGGTCGACGCCCTCGGCGAACGCGGTGCGCCGGGGCGCGGGCGGCGGGGCGGCGGGCCGCGACGGGGCCGGGGACGGGGTGCGCGGGCCGGACTGGGCCGGGACGGAGGGGAGCGCGGACGGGGCGGTGCCCGGTGCCGGCGCCGCGCCGCCCGCCGTCGGTCGAGTCACTGCTGACCTCCCCCAGGGTCATCCGTCGCCCCAAGTATCCCTGTCCGCACCGGATCGCGCACCGTCCCGGCCCGGACCCGGTGCCGTCACTGCGGCCGGGAGCGGCCCCCGCCCGCCCCGCCCACGAACACGCCGGCGGAACCGGGTGCGGTTCCGCCGGCGCGGGCGGGCCGGGCGCGCAGGGTACGGGCGCTACTTCGCGGTGCTCGGCGGGCTCAGCGGCGAGGCGGCGAGGGACTGCGGGGACGTCGCGCTGGCGTACGCCGAGGGCGCCGCGACCGCCGCCGCCGCGTCCGGCCCGGCCTCCTGCGCCGGGACCGTGGCGCCGCCCATGATCGGGATCTCGGCCGCGTCGAAGGCCCGCTTGACGCGCCAGCGCAGCTCGCGTTCGACGGTGAGCGCCTTGCCCGGCATCGTCCTGGCGGCGACGCGGACCACCATGGAGTCCAGCAGCACCGAGTCCAGGCCCAGTACCTCGATGGGGCTCCACAGCATCTCGTTCCAGGGCTCTTCCTTGGCCATCCGCTCGGCGACCGCGTCCAGGGTCTCCTTGACCCGGTCCAGGTCCTCGTCGGCGCGGACGGTCACGTCCACCCCGGCCGTGGACCAGCCCTGGGAGAGGTTGCCGATCCGCTTCACCTCGCCGTTGCGCACGTACCAGATCTCGCCGTGGTCGCCGCGCAGCTTGGTCACCCGCAGCCCGACCTCGATCACCTCGCCGCCGGCCACGCCCGCGTCGATGCTGTCGCCGACGCCGTACTGGTCCTCCAGGATCATGAAGACGCCGGAGAGGAAGTCCGTGACCAGGTTGCGGGCGCCGAAGCCGATCGCCACACCGGCCACACCGGCGGAGGCCAGCAGCGGGGCCAGGTTGATCTGGAAGGTGCCGAGGATCATCAGGGCCGCCGTGCCCAGGATGAGGAAGCTCGCCACCGAGCGCAGGACCGAGCCGATCGCCTGCGAGCGCTGCCGGCGCCGCTCGGCGTTGACCAGCAACCCGCCCAGCGCCGTCCCGTCCACCGCCTGCACGGTGCGGTTCATGCGGTCGATCAGCTTGGTGATGGCCCGCCGGACCACCGCCCGCAGCACCGTGGCGATCACCACGATCAGCAGGACGCGCAGTCCGATGGCGAGCCAGGTGGTCCAGTTCTCCTCGACCCAGCCGGCCGCGTTCGTCGCGTGTTCCTGGGCGTCCTGGAGGGTCGGCACCGCCGGTGCGGTCGGGGCCGGTGCCGGGTCGGTCCGCGAGGCGGCGGCGAACAGGGACACGGGGGTTACCTCCAGGTGCGGCGGCCCGTCCGGCGGCGAGGGGAACGGGCGATCACGGTCCGGGGCTCGGTCCAGGGTCACGGGAATTTCACCGGACGGGCAGAACCACCACACTAACGGGGCACGCCGTGCGGACCGGCGCGAACGCCGTGGAAGAGACGGTCCTCACCCGCCCCGCGGCGGGCCGTGCCGCGCCCCCGCGGGACGGGTGTGGTCGAAAACACTCCCGGCCCGTTACCGGGACATGGTGGCGCTCGGACCAGGCATGAGGGGAAACTGACTACGGATCGTCCCGGCGCGAGCCACGCGTCGCCGGCGTACAAGGAGGCGTCCGTGCCGTATGTCCTGGTTCTCAACGCGTCGTACGAGCCACTGGGCGTCGTACCGCTCCGCCGCGCGCTCGTCCTCGTCCTGGAAAGCAAGGCCGTGTGCCTGGAGGAGTCCGGCGCCTATCTCCACAGCGCCACCGTCACGGTGGCCGCGCCCAGTGTGGTCCGGCTCAAACGCTTCGTCCGCGTCCCCTACCGGGGCCCCGTCCCGCTCACCCGGCGGGCGCTCTTCGCCCGCGACGGCGGGCGGTGCATGTACTGCGGCGCCGCCGCGACCAGCGTCGACCACGTCGTCCCGCGCAGCCGCGGCGGCCGGCACGCCTGGGACAACGTGGTGGCCTCCTGCCGCCGCTGCAACCACGTCAAGGCCGACCGGCACCTGGTCGAACTGGGCTGGCGGCTGCGTCACGCGCCCGCCCCGCCCACCGGTCTGGCCTGGCGGATCATCGGCACCGGGCACCGCGACCCGCGCTGGCTGCCCTACTTGCAGCCCTACGGCGCGGACGACGCCCTGGCCCGGATCGACGGCATCTCCGCCTGACGCGGTCCGGGCCTTCGCACACCCGGGGGCCCGGACCGTGCCGGGCGGGGGCCGTCCGGCACGGTCACTCCGCGACGGCGTACGCCCGCACCGACCACAGCGAGTACCCGTAGGGCGTCGCCCGCTTCTCGCCCTGCACCCGGACGAAGCGCACGTCCCGCGCGTCCATGCGGACCGACTCCTCGCCGCCCCGCCCGTCGCGCACCGAGGCCGCCGTACGCCACCGCCGGCCGTCCGGGGAGACCTGCACCCGGTACTCCGAGGGATGGGCGTCCTGCCAGCTCAGCACGAGCTGCCCCAGCCGCACCGGCCGCTCCAGCTCCACCTGCCACCAGGCGCCGTCGTCCACCGGCGAGGACCAGCGCGTCCCGGGGTCCCCGTCGTTCGCCGCCGACGCCGGGAAGTCCGCCGTCTCGTCCCCCGAGGAACTGGCGGTGCCCGCGCCCGCCAGGTCGGGACCCCCGGTGCGCGGGAACGCCGCGACCGTCAGCGTGCGCTCCACCCCGCCGAACCCGATCCGGATCTCGTACGAGCGGGCCGGCGTGCCCGGCGCGACCGTCACCTCCACCGGGACCTGCACCTCCCGGCCGCGCGGCAGCGTCAGCGGCCCCTTCGGCAGCCGCACCTCCACGCCCTCGGGGGCCTCGGCGGTCAGCGTGCCCCGCACGTCCCGCGCCCGCAGCGAGCCCAGCCGCGCCGTGACCTGCTCGGGGACGCCGATCTGTACCTCCGTGCGGCTCTCGGGCAGCTCCAGTGAGGCGTCCGCCGCGTCCCCGAACCACGGCACCAGATGCCGCACCCCCGAGGCGCCGTCCCCGGTGACCCGCACCGCCCGCACCGTACGGCGCACGGTGATCTCGGTGGCGCCGTCCGGCTCCAGCGCGCCGGCCCGCAGCCAGCCCTCGCCGGGCACCTGCACCTCCACCTCGCCGCGGGTGCCGGGGTCGGCCAGCACCGTCACCGTCGCCAGCGGCCGGGTGCGGGTGAAACGGACCGTACGGCCCTCGCCCGCCTCCGGCTCGGCGGCCGGCTCGTGGCCGAGCCCCGCCCAGGACCGGTACGCCTTCTGCGCCCGCCCGAGGAACGGGTCGAGCACGCCCTCGCCGACCGTCACCCGGGCCGCGCCCAGCTCCCCGCGGAGCCGGCCCAGCTCCCGGTAGGCCGTCCAGGCCGCCGCCGCGTCCCCGGCGCGCTGCGCCGCCAGCAGGTCCAGGGCGACCGCCCCGGACTCGCCGTACCGGGCGAGCTGCCGCGCCCAGGGGGCGACCTCGGCGGAGAGCGCGGCGGGCAGCCTGCCGGGCAGCTCCCGCAGCAGCGTGAACTCCTCGCGCAGCCGCCGCTCCGCCGCCCCCACGTCCCCGCCGGAGGCGGAGTCCGCCCGCCAGAACGCCTCCATCAGGGGCCGCAGGTACGCCGACTCCTCCGTGCCGAGCACCGAGGACGCGTCGTTGCCGGCCAGGGCCGCCAGCGCCTGCCGGCCGCCCGCGTCGCCGCCCGCCAGGTCGCCGATCGCCGCCCGCCAGGACTCCTCGGGGCGGTAGTCGCGCGGGTTCCACGCGTAGTCGGCGGCGGTGAACAGGGGGATGCGGGAGGCCCGCGGCTGCTCCATCGCGTTGGCCAGCAGCGCCGCCGAACCGGTGGCCACGGCCGGCTCCCGGCCCTGGTAAGGGCCGAGGAAGAGCCGGCCCGGCTGGTAGTCGTTGACCGGGTAGTTGTCCAGGGTGACCAGCGGGCGTCCGAACACCCCGCGCGCCTCGGCCAGCTCCCGCCCGGTGATGGTCCGCGGCACCACGCCCACCCCGGTCCAGGCCACCTGCACCACCGGGTCCAGGGCGTCCGCCAGCGCCCGGCGGTAGGACGTCGACCCGTCCTGGTAGTACTCGGTCGGCATCACCGTCAGGTCGGCCGTGTCCGGGTGCCGCTCGGCCAGGTGCCGGGCGACCGCGTTCGCCACCCGGGCCTGCGCCCGCGCCGCCGCGCCGGGGCCGGAGCCGAACTCCCGCGCGTCCTCGTCGCAGTGCCACTCGCTGTAGCTGACGTCCTGGAACTGGAGGTGGAAGGCGCGGAAGCCCAGCGCCCACATCGCGTCCAGCTTGCGGGTCAGCGCCCGCACGTCCGCGTCCGAGGCGAAGCACATCGCCTGCCCCGGCGAGACGGCCCAGGCCGGCGTGACGTGGTTGGCGCGGGCCCGCTCGGCCAGTTCCCGGAACCGGGCGCGCTGCTCCGCCGGGTACGGCTCGCGCCAGCGGGCCTGCCGGTAGAGGTCGTCGCCGGGGGCGTACAGGTACCGGTTCTGCTTGGTGCGGCCCAGGAAGTCCAGTTGGTCCAGCCGCTCCGCGTGCGTCCAGGGCGTGCCGTAGAAGCCCTCCGTCACCCCGCGCACGGCGGTGCCCGGCCAGTCCTCGACCACGACGCCCGCGATGGTCCCGGCGGCCGGGTCGACCAGTTGGCGCAGCGTCTGCACGGCGTGGAACAGCCCGTCCGCGCCGGTCCCGGCCATCGTGACGGTGCCGCCGCCCACGGTGAGCCGGTACCCGCCCAGCGGCAGCGCCTGTGCCTGGGCGCCCGGCGAGACGGCGTGGGTGCCCTCGGTGGTGGCCCGCACCACCAGCGCCCCCGGGGCCGGCCGCTCCCCGGCGGCCGGGGTCGTGACCCGGCGCGCGCCCGCCTCCCGCAGCACCTCCCGCAGCGCCTCCAGGGCGTACGGATCGGCGCCCGGGGCCGCCAGCAGGGCCACCTCCTCGGTGACCGTCACCGCCGCGCCGTTGCCCCGCAGCGACTGGGGGCGCGGCCAGACGGCCGTCTCGGCGCCCGCCGCCCGCTCGGGCCGCGCCGCGGCCCCGCCGGTGTGCGGCTCGGCCGCCACGGCGGGGGCGGTGCCCAGCGCTCCCAGGCTTCCGGCGAGGACGGCGAACGCGAGGGCGGCCGTCCCCTTCCTCCGCCGTGCTTGCACGGCACCTCCCGGTTGTCTCCCACGCCGTCCGCGGCCACGCCGATCGGTGTCGCGGCGCCGGCACCACGTCCGCCGGAACCGTCGCGTCCCGGCGTCGCGTCCGCACCGCGGGCCACTACGCCCGCATCACGTTCGCATCACGTCTGCGTCACGTCTGTGTATGCGGGGCCGAGCCCACCACCCGCGCGGGGACTCTGTCAACGACGGTGGCCGCCGTGACCGGATTGCCCGATCGGGTGACGGCCGGTGTGACGGTTTCGCCCGGGGAAGGGCAGATTCCGCGCCGACGGGGTGTGACCAGGGTCACGATGCCCGTTGTGGGGCGTCTGTCCTCGCGCCGACGGGGTAGGGGCTGCCGTGACAGCCACCAGCGCACCCGACCAGAGGAGGCCCCCGTGGCCGTTTCCGTACCGCTGCTGCCCGCGCCGTCCAAACCCGTGGCGGAGCCGGCCGCCGACCCCGACAGTCCGCACTACCGGGTCTTCAGCGCCACCGGCACGGGCGCCGAGGCCCCCCTCACCGCCGAGCCGCCGCTGCCCGACGCCGAGCCCCTCACCAGCGAGTCGCCGTTCGCCGACGCGATCCCGCTCACCAGCGAGTCCTCGCCCGAGCTGACGACGGTCGTCCCGGAGCAGGGCACCGCCTCCTTCGCCGTCCCGGAGCCCGCGGCGACGCCGTAGCAGCCGGGCGTGGGCCGTCCCGCCGGTTCGGGTTCTTCGGTTCTCATTCCGGTCCTTCGCGGTTCTTTACGATTCTTTACGGTCGTCACAGGTCTTTTACGGTCTTTTTGTGGTCCTTTCCGGATCGCGCTGCCGCGGGTCGCGGGGCCCGGCGCGCGGCTCTGCGGCATGGTCGTCACGCGCGGTACGCCCGTCCGCGGCGCCGCCGCCACCCGCCGGCCCGATCCGGAAGAAGGCCCTCGATGACCACCGCCCGGACCGCCCCCCGCGCCACCGCCGACCCGGCCGAGGACCTGGCCCGGCTCGCCGCGCTGCACGGCGTCGCCACCTCCTGGCGCCCCTCCCCGGACCGGACGGCCGCCGTGTCCCCCGCCGCCGTCGTCCGCGCCCTGGCCGCCCTGGACGTCGACGCGAGCGGCCCCGACGCCGTCCGGGACGCGCTCGCCGCCCGCGAGGCCGAGCTGCGCGCGCGGCTCCTCCCGCCGACCCTCGTCCACTGGTCCGGCGCCCCCGCGCCCGCCGCCCTGGCCGCACTGCCCGAGGGCACCCGGCTCCGCGTCGAGACCGAACAGGGCGAGGTCCACGGCCCCGACGGGCTTCTGTCCGGAGTGGACGGGACCGGCGGTGCGGACGGGCTTCCGTCCGACCTGGACCGGCCCACGGTCTCCGACGGGGTCCCGGGCGTCCACCGGCTCACCGTCACCGACGGGCTCCCGCCCGGCGTCCACCGGCTCACCGCCACCGCCCCCGACGGCCGCACCGCCGGCGCCCACCTCGTCGTCGCCCCCGCCCGGCTGCCCGCCCCCGAGGGCCGCTCCCACGGGCTCCTGGTCCAGCTCTACTCCCTGCTCTCCGGGCGCTCCTGGGGCATGGGCGACCTCGGTGACCTCGCCGCGCTGACCGCCTGGGCCGGGCGGAGCCTGGGCGCCGGGTTCGTGCAGGTCAACCCCTTGCACGCGGGGGTTCCCGGCGCCCCCGGAACCCCCACCGATCCTTCGCCGTACCGGCCCTCCTCCCGCCGCTTCCCCGACCCGGTGCACCTGCGGATCGAGGACGTGCCCGAGTACGCCCAGGTCACCGACCCCGCGCGGCGGCGACGGCTGGCGGAGCTGGGGGAGCGGGCCGGGCGGCTGCGGCGCTCCGTCCTGGCCGGCGACGCCCTCATCGACCGGGACGCGGTGGGCGAGCTGAAGCGCGAGGCGCTGGAGCTGCTGTGCGCCGAGCCCCTCACACCCGCCCGCCGGGCCGCGTACCGCGCCTACCTCGCCGAGCGCGGCGGCGCCCTGGAGGAGCACGCCACCTGGTGCGCCCTCGCCGAGGTGCACGGCCCCGACTGGCACCGCTGGCCCGAGGAGCTGCGCGACGCCCGCTCGGCCGGGACCGCCCGCGCCCGCGCCGCCCTCGCCGGCCGGGTCGAGGTCCACCGCCGCCTGGCCTGGCTCACCGACGGCCAGCTCGCCGACGCCCAGCGCACCGCCCGCGCGGCCGGCATGCCGGTCGGCGTCGTGCACGACCTCGCCGTCGGCGTCCACCCGCACGGGGCCGACACCTGGGCCCGGCGCGAGCACTTCGCCGCCGGCATGTCGGTGGGCGCCCCGCCGGACGCCTTCAACGCCCGAGGCCAGGACTGGGGGCTGCCGCCCTGGCGCCCCGACCGGCTCGCCGCGTCCGGCTACGCGCCCTTCCGCGAGCTGCTGCGCGGCCTGTTCCGGTACGCCGGCGCGCTCCGCGTCGACCACGTGATGGGCCTCTTCCGCCTCTGGTGGGTGCCGGAGGGACGGCCGGCCACCGAGGGCACCTACGTCCACTACGACGCCGAGGCGATGCTCGCCGTCCTGGTGCTGGAGGCGTCCCGGGCCGGTGCCATGGTGATCGGCGAGGACCTGGGCACCGTCGAGCCGGGCGTGCGCGAGGCGCTGCGCGAACGCGGGGTGCTGGGCACCTCCGTACTGTGGTTCGAGCGGGACGGCGCCGCGCCCCTGCCGCCCGAGCGGTGGCGGGCCGACTGCCTGGCCACCGCCACCACCCACGACCTGCCGCCCACCGCGGCCCGCCTCACCGGCGCCGACGTCGCCCTGCGCGACCGCCTCGGCCTGCTCACCCGCCCCCTGTCCGAGGAACGCGCGAGCGCCCGCGCCGAGACCGAGGGGTGGCTGCGCCTGCTCACCTCCCTCGGCCTGCTGCCCCCACCAAAGGCCGGCGCCGACGCCACCGACGGCGCGTCCCGCCGGGAGGAGGCCGAGATCCAGGCAGTCCACCGCTTCCTGCTGCGCACCCCCGCCCGCCTGGTGGGCCTCTGGCTCCCCGACGCGGTCGGCGACCGGCGCCCCCAGAACGTCCCCGGCACCTGGGACCAGTACCCGAACTGGCGGCTGCCCCTGGCCGACGCCACCGGTCGCCCGGTCACCCTGGAGGAGCTGATGGACTCGCCCCGGCTGCGCGCCCTCGCCGGCGTCCTGCGCGCCGGCGCCGCCCGCTGAACACCGCCCCCCGGGGCTTCTACGGCACCCCGGCCGCGCGCCCCGGATCACCGTTCGCTAACTTGGACACCGTGGACAAGAAGAACGCCCTGCGCGCCGGAGCCCTGGCAGCCGGTACGACGCTGATGATGCTGCTCATGTCGTCCCCCGCGCTCGCGCTGACCCGCGACGACGGCGACGACCCCGGCACGGGCCTGACCGTCGTCGAGACGCTGGGTCTGTACGTCCTGCTCCCGCTCGCGCTCTTCGTGGGCATCGCGGGCCTGGTGATGGTCCTGGACCGCTCCAAGCCGGAGCACCGGGTCTTCGCCCGCAAGCCCAAGACCGACGCCAAGGTCTGAGCGCCGAAGGCACCCGAGGGCACCGCACACGCCGAAGACGCGGACGCCCGCCGGGGCGTCCCGCACCGGCCGCCCCGACACCGTGCCGAGGGCGCCGGCCCCGCCGCACGTACGCGCGTTCGCCGTACGTGGGCGGAGCCGGCGCCCTCGCCGTGCTGCCCGCGACACGCCCCGCCCCCCTGCGCCGCACTCCCGTGCCCCGCACCCCCCGCACCCCGGAACCCGCCCCCGGACACGTCCCGGCCCCGGCCGTCCGCGCGGGACGACCGGGGCCGTGACGTGTCCGGGGCGCCTCGGCGCCGCCGGGGGACTACCGCGCCGCCGGGGACCTACCGCGCCGCTGCCGCCGCGTCGGCCGCCTGCGCGTTCAGCGCCCGCTCGACGCCCGCGCGGGACTCCGAGACCAGGCGACGCAGGGCCGCGTTGGGCCCGGCGGAGGCCAGCCAGGCGTCCGTCCGCTCCAGCGTCTCACGGGAGACCTGCACCGCCGGGTAGAGGCCGACCGCGATCTGCTGGGCCATCTCGTGCGACCGGGACTCCCAGACCCCGGCCAGCGCCTCGAAGTACCGCTCCGCGTACGGCGCGAGCAGCTCGCGCTGGTCGGTCTGGACGAAGCCGGCGATGACCGCCTCCTGCACCGCGTTCGGCAGCGTGTCCGACTCCACGACCGAGGCCCAGGCATCCTCCTTCGCCTGCTCGGTCGGACGCGCGGCCCGCGCGGTCGCGGCGTGCCGCTCACCGGCCGCCGTACGGTCCCGGTCGTACTCGCCGGCGATCTCCGCCTCGTCGAACCGGCCCACCGCGGCGAGCCGCTGCACCAGCGCCCAGCGCAGCTCGGTGTCGACCGCGAGGCCCTCGATCGCCTCCGTGCCGTCGAGCAGGCCCTCCAGCAGGTCCAGTTGCTCGGGCGTGCGGGCCGTCGCCGCGAACGCCCGCGCCCAGGCGAGCTGGTGGTCGCCGCCGGCCTCGGCGGCCCGCAGGTGGGCGAGGGTGGCCTCGGTCCAGCGGGTGAGCAGCGCCTCGCGGGTGGTGGGGTCGGCGTACTGGTCGACGGCGAGCTTCACCTGCCGGTGCAGCGACTGCACGACGCCGATGTCCGACTCCTTGCCGATGCCGGAGAGCACCAGCGCCAGGTAGTCGCGGACGGGCAGCTCGGCGTCCCGGGTCATGTCCCAGGCCGACGCCCAGCACAGGGCGCGCGGCAGCGACGCGGCGAAGTCGCCGAGGTGCTCGGTGACGACCGCGAGGGAGTCCGGGTCCAGGCGGACCTTGGCGTACGACAGGTCGTCGTCGTTGAGCAGCAGCACCGCCGGACGCGGCCTGCCGACGAGCTGCGGTACGGCGGTCAGCTCGCCGTCGACGTCCAGTTCCAGGCGCTCGCCGCGCACCAGGCGGCCGTCGGCGTCCAGGTCGTAGGCGCCGATGGCGATGCGGTGCGGGCGCAGGGTCGCCTCGCCCTGGGCACCGGCCGGCAGCGCGGGGGCCTCCTGGCGGACCGCGAAGGAGGTGACGACGCCCTCGGCGTCGGTCTCGATCTCGGGGCGCAGGACGTTGATGCCGGCCGTCTCCAGCCACGCCTTCGACCAGGCGGCCAGGTCCCGGCCGGAGGTCTCCTCCAGGGCGCCCAGCAGGTCCGACAGGCGGGTGTTGCCGTACGCGTGCCGCTTGAAGTACGCCTGCACGCCGCGGAAGAAGGCGTCCTCGCCGACGTAGGCGACGAGCTGCTTGAGGACGCTGGCGCCCTTGGCGTACGTGATGCCGTCGAAGTTGACCAGCACGTCGTCCAGGTCGCGGATGTCGGCCATGATCGGGTGCGTGGAGGGGAGCTGGTCCTGCCGGTAGGCCCAGGTCTTCATGGAGTTGGCGAACGTCGTCCACGAGTGCGGCCACTTCGAGCCGGGCGCGGACGCCTGGCAGGCGGCCTCGGCGTAGGTGGCGAACGACTCGTTCAGCCACAGGTCGTTCCACCACTCCATGGTGACCAGGTCGCCGAACCACATGTGCGCCAGCTCGTGCAGGATGGTGGCGGCGCGCACCTCGTAGGCGGCGTCCGTCACCTTCGAGCGGAAGACGTACTGGTCCCGGATGGTGACCGCGCCCGCGTTCTCCATCGCGCCCGCGTTGAACTCGGGCACGAAGAGCTGGTCGTACTTCTCGAAGGGGTACGGGTAGTCGAACTTCTCCTGGAACCAGTCGAAGCCCTGCCGGGTCACGGCGAAGATCGCCTCGGCGTCGAGGTGTTCGGCGAGCGAGGGCCGGCACCAGATGCCGAGCGGCACCGACTGGCCGTCCTTCTCGTACACGCTGTGCACCGAGTGGTACGGGCCGGCGATCAGCGCCGTGATGTACGTCGAGATGCGCGGCGTCTCCCCGAACTCCCAGACGCCGTCCTTCGGTTCGGGGGCGGGGGAGTTGGAGATCACGCTCCACCCCTCGGGCGCCCGCACGGTGAAGCGGAACGTCGCCTTGAGGTCGGGCTGTTCGAAGTTGGCGAAGACGCGGCGGGCGTCGGGCACCTCGAACTGCGTGTACAGGTACGCCTGGTCGTCGACCGGGTCGACGAAGCGGTGCAGGCCCTCACCGGTGTTGGTGTAGGCGCAGTCGGCGACGACCCGCAGGACGTTGCGGCCCTCCAGCAGCCCCGGCAGCGCGATGCGCGAGTCGCGGAACACCTCGGCGGGGTCCAGGGCGTCCCCGTTGAGCGTCACCTCGTGGACGGCCGGCGCCACCAGGTCCGCGAAGGACTCGGCACCGCCCTCCGCGACGTCGAAGCGCACCGTGGTCACGGAGCGGAAGGTGCCCCCGTCCTGCGCGCCGGTGAGGTCGAGTTCGATCCCGTACGAGTCGACGGTCAGCAGCTTGGCCCGCTGCCGCGCCTCCTCGCGAGTCAGGTTTGTGCCAGGCACGCGGTCATCTCCTCGTGATGATGTGGACCGGCCCATCCTTCCACGCCCCCACAGACCACGCGATGACCATTTCCGGGGCCTACCGTGGGATGCGGCAGGACAGGACGTCCGTCTCGGGAGGGACCGTGGGGGAGAGCACGTGGGTCGGTGGCTCGGCGCCGTACCTGACGCCGGGGGAGAAGGGCCGGCCGGACGCCTGGGCCGCCGAGGCCGCGGCGCGCGGTGGGAAGGGGACGCAGAGCATCGTGCACGCCGGTCCCGTGCCCGCCCCCGCCGAGGTCGCCGGGCTGCTCGGCGTGGCGGCGGGCGAGACGGTCGTGGTGCGGCGGCGGGTGATCCGGCTGGACGGCGTGGCGTGCGAGCTGACCGACACGTACTACCCCGCGCACATCGCCCTGGGCACCCGCCTCGCCGAGCGGCGGAAGATCCCCGGCGGCGCGGTGGCCCTCCTCGCCGAGCTGGGACACGCCGGCGCACGGGTGACCGAGGAGGTGACCGCGCGCATGCCCGAGGAGGAGGAGCGCGAGGCCCTCGGCATGGGCCCGCGGGAGCCGGTCCTCACCCTGAGCCGGGTCACCCGGGACCGCGAGGACCGCCCCGTCCAGGCCGACCTGATGGTCATGCCCGCCCACCGGCAGCGACTGCGCTACGAGACCCGGATCGGCTGACCGGCCGCACCGGCACGCGCGAAGGGGCGGCCCCCCGTTCGGGGCCGCCCCTTCGGGGTGTCCGGGTTACTTCGTGGTGAGTTCCGCGGCGACCAGTTCGGCGATCTGGACCGCGTTCAGGGCCGCGCCCTTGCGGAGGTTGTCGTTGGAGACGAAGAGGGCGAGGCCGTTGTCGACCGTCTCGTCGCGGCGGATGCGGCCGACGAAGGACGGGTCCTGGCCCGCGGCCGTCAGCGGGGTCGGCACCTCGGCCAGGGCCACGCCGGGGGCGCCGGCCAGCAGCTCGCGGGCGCGCTCGACGTCGAGCGGGCGGGCGAAGCGGGCGTTGATCTGGAGGGAGTGGCCGGTGAAGACGGGCACCCGCACACAGGTGCCGGAGACCTTCAGCCCGGGGATGTCGAGGATCTTGCGGGACTCGTGGCGGAGCTTCTGCTCCTCGTCCGTCTCGTTGAGGCCGTCGTCGACGATCGAGCCGGCCATCGGCAGCACGTTGTACGCGATCGGCGCCACGTAGGTGCGCGGCTCGGGGAACTCGGCGGCCGAGCCGTCGTGGGCCAGCTTCGGCGCGTCCTCGCCCGCCTTGCGCACCTGCTCGAACAGCTCGTCGACGCCGGCCACGCCGGAGCCGGACACCGCCTGGTACGTGGAGACGACCAGCGCTTCGAGGCCGGCCTCGGCGTGCAGCGGGCGCAGCACCGGCATCGCGGCCATGGTGGTGCAGTTCGGGTTGGCGATGATGCCCTTGGGGCGGTCGGCGATCGCGTGCGGGTTCACCTCGGCCACCACCAGCGGCACCTCGGGGTCGCGGCGCCAGGCGGAGGAGTTGTCGATCACCACGGGGCCCTGGGCGGCGACCTTCTCGGCCAGCGCCCGGGAGGTCGCGCCGCCCGCGGAGAAGAGCACGATGTCCAGGCCGGAGTAGTCGGCGGTGGCCGCGTTCTCCACGGTCACGCCGTCCAGCTCCCGCCCCGCGGAACGGGCCGAGGCGAACAGGCGCAGCTCCTCGACGGGGCCGAGCGCACCGGTCGCCGCGCGTTCCGTGAGAATCCTGCGCATGACCGTGCCGACCTGACCGGTGGCTCCGACGATTCCGATCCTCACGGTGACTCCCTCTCCGTCTGTTCCCGTGCCCCCGCGCGGGGTACGCGCGGCCGTCTGCGTGGCCGGGGCCTTTCCATCATGCGTCCCACCTGGGCCCGCCTGTCCAATTCTTTGGGCCGGGTGCCCGGATGCCGGGACGCCCGGAACCCGGACGGCGGCCGGGGAGACGGCGCGGAAAACCGCACCGAGCCGGAAAAACCACCCCGATCCGCCCCTCCCGCCGCAAGCCGTGCCGTCCCGGCCCCTGCCCCGGCCCCCCTCGGCCACACCGGGGTGTGATGTACGCCTCGGCGCGCACGGGCCCCGGCCGGGTCACGGCACACCTGTGGGCGCGCGCTCCCGGTATCGCCGTACGTCCCCTGCCCCCGGAGCGCACACCGGCGCACGCCCCCGCACGGCGAAGGGCGGGCGCCCCCTGTGAGGCGCCCGCCCTCCGGACCGTCCGGCTCCGCCGGACTACGGCAGGACCGTCCCGATCCGGACGCTGCCCAGGCCCGCGACGGTGCCGCGGGCGTTCACCAGCTTGACCTGGCCGAAGAACTCCCGGCCGGCCGGCGCGGCGGCCAGCGCCGTCACGCTGCCGGACACCGTGGCCGTGGCCCCGCTGCCGAGCCTGACCCGGGCGGAGTCGTCGACCGTGACCGAGCCGAGCGCGTCGGAGAAGTACACGTCCCGGTAGTCGTACTCCGTGGAGCCCGAGGGCACCGAGTACGCGGCGACCTCGATCGTGTAGGTCCCGGCGGCCGGGCGGGCGATCGAGACCGCCTCCTCCGAGTCGCCGTCGGCGGACTGGGCGACGGCCCGCCCGCTCGCGTCGTACACCGTCAGGTCGAGGTCGGAGGCCGCGTCGGAGACGTTGCCGATGGCCACGTCGAGGGAGGCCGCGCCCGCGGGCACCTGGACCGTGGTGACGGCCTTCCTGCCGTTTTCGATGACCGGGCGGGAGGTGACCGCCGAGCCCAGCGGGCCGCCGGTCAGCGTGGCGTCGAGCGCGGCGTACCGGTTGGTCACCTTCCAGGAGGCGGCGGCCGGGGTGCCGGCGGTGGCCTCGGGCACCGTCACGACCCGCGGGTCGAAGTCGGCGCCGAGGACGGTGGCCTCCAGCGTGTACGGGTTGTCCAGCAGCGGCGAGGTGCGCCGCGCCTCGACCTCGATCTCCCAGACGCCCGGCTGCGGTTCGGCGTAGGAGCGGACGTCGGGCCGGCAGCCGTTGCCGTCGAGGTAGTTGTTGTAGCAGTACGGCGTGGAGGTGCTGTCGGCCGGGACGCCGTAGGGGTGGATGGCGATGAACCGGGTCTGGCTGCCGGTCTTCAGCCCGCCGATGGCCACCTCCAGCGCCTTGGCGCCCTCGGGGACGGTCACGAAGTAGGACCGGGTGCTGTTGCGCTGCACGGAGCCCTTCTCCGTGACGGAGTGCTTCAGCGGCGAGGCGGCCACGACCGTGGTGAGGACCTGGCGGTCGATGCCCTCGGTGCGCGGGTCGTCGATCTCCAGGATCGCGCTCTTGAGTCCGCCGGTCTTCGGCTGGGCCTGGACCTTCACGGTCACCGGCTTGTTCAGCTCCAGCTTGACCACGTCGGAGCCGAGGACGCGGAAGGTGCGGCCCTCGTCGTTCTCGAAGTGCAGCTCGTGCCGGAGCGCCCCCGCGGGGCCGGAGGTGCGGGTGACGGTGATGTCGTAGGTCTTCTTCTGCCCGGCCTTCAGGCCGCCCTCGCGGTCGTAGAGGCCGGTGCCGCGGCCCGGCGTCTTCAGGAACTCGTCGATCGCGGTGTCGACGGGCGCCTCGATCCGGTACTCGTGGGCGGTGGCGCCCTTGCGGATCGACTTCCAGGCGTCCACGACGTTGATGAGGCCCGCGCCCTGCTCGTATGCCTGCGTGCCGTCGATGTGGTCGGCGGTGGAGGTCAGCGCGGTGCGTAGGGTGGCCGGGGTGAGGGCGATGCCCTCGCGCTTGGCGGCGGACAGCAGCAGCGCGGAGGCGCCGGCGGCCTGCGGGGAGGCCATCGAGGTGCCCTGGAGCATGCTGTAGCCGGCCGGGAGGTCGTAGCCGGCCTCGGGGACGGGGCCGCCGGGGAGCCAGGTCTGCGTGGTGTTGATCGCGGCGCCGGGGGCGGTGAGCGTCGGCGTGAACCCGCCGTCCTCGCGCGGTCCGCGTGAGGAGAAGGGCATCATCGCGTACTTCTTCTTCACCTCGGAGCCGTAGTTGACGGCCCAGGTCTCCTTGGAGATGGAGGCGCCGACCGAGATCACCTTGTCGGCGAGGCCCGGGTCGCCGATGGTGTTGGCGCCGGGGCCGGAGTTGCCCGCGGAGATCACGAGCTGGACGCCGTAGGTGTCGATGAGCCGGGTGTACAGCTCGGCACGCGCGTTGTTGCCGTCGTTGAGCGCGGGGAGGCCGCCGATCGACATGTTGACGATGTCGACGCCGCGGTTGACGACGAGGTCGATCATGCCCTCGGTGAGCGCGATGTTGGTGCAGCCGCCGGTCCAGGTGCACGCGCGCGAGGAGACGATCTTCGCGCCGGGGGCGGCGCCGTTCATCTTGCCGCCGAACAGGCCGTTGGCGGCGGTGATGCCGGCCACGTGGGTGCCGTGCTCGGACTCGATGACGCCGATGTTGACGAAGTCGGCCTTGTCGCCGGCGGCGTTGTGGACGACGTCCTTGCGGATCTCCACCACGAACGGCTGGCGCTCGACGACGTCGGTGGAGGGGTCGTCGGTGCCGAAGTAGCCGACCTGGAAGCCGTCCTTGTAGGGCTTCATCGGCGTGTCGTCGCGGAAGTCGTGGTTGTCGTTCAGGTCGACGCGGACGGTGCCGGTTTTCGGGTCGTACAGGACGCCCCAGGAGTCGGTGGTGTCGCCGTCGCGGTTGGCGTCGCCCGCCGCGTCGCCGCCCGTCGTGTACGACTCCAGGAAGGTGCTGATCCGGTACGAGCCGGCCGGGGCCTTCCAGGTCTTGCCCTCGTAGGTGAAGGCGGGTCCGGAGACGGAGGTCAGCATCGGACGCCAGGTCTGGTCGCGGTCGACGACCGGGTCGGTCGCGGTGACCCAGTCGACGATCTTGCGTTCGCCGGTGGTGGTCTTCTGCAGCGCCGGGTGGCCGAGGTCGACGCCGGAGTCGAGGATGCCGATGGTGACGCCGCGGCCGTCCGCCTTCGGGTTCTTCTTCACGAAGTCGACGGCGCCCGTCTCGAAGGACGGGTTGTACGGGTTCTCGGCGGGCGTCTTGCGGTCCGGCGCCTTCACGGAGCCGCCGTTGCCCTTGCCGGACCCCTTGCCGGCGGTGACGCCGGCGTCGGGGCGGGGGTCGTCCAGCGGGATCTCGTCGCGCAGGTCGATGCCGTGCACGGAGGAGAGCTTCGCGGCGGCGGCGATGGCCGCGTCCGCCTTGGCGGTGGGCACCGTGGCACGGACGTAGCCGAGGTCGTCGTAGGTGCGGCCCACGGTGCCGCCGTCGACCGCGTCGAGCTGCCGGGCCACCTGGGCGGTCTGGCCGGGCGCGGTGGCGATCATCATCGTGATCTCCCGCGCGCCGTCGGCCTTCGCCTCGGCGAGCAGGTCGGCGTCGTGCGAACCGAGCTTGTCGTGGGCGGACTTGACGGAGGGTTCGGTGGCGGGCGCGGGGCCGGCCGCCATGGCCAGGGGCAGGGGCCCGGCCACGCCGAGCGCGGCGGCGAGGCCCGCGGCCACGGCCAGACGGGCCGCGCGTCTGCCGCCCGGTATCGGATCGCGCTGCGAGGAGTGGGTCATCGGCATCCCTTGGAGGTGGAGGAACGGGAGCGAGCGGCACCGGTCCGGTCGGACCTGGCCGCGACAGTCCGGAATGCGATCCCGGATGACCGCTCAGCCTTACCCAAGGGGCCCGTGTTTGGGGAGAGTTGGCAACGATGTGATGTGTCCATGGCGTACTTCCGCCATACGTCACGGGGGACGTAACGGACGTGCGCCGACAATCCCCGGTCCCCTGCCGCGCACCGGGCCGCACGCGGTAACGTCCCGGAGTGCGCCGGAGACTGAGGGTGGCGGCCTACGCCGTGTGCGTCCGTGACGGCCTGGTCCTGCTCGCCCGTTCCCCGGGGCCGGGCGGGGTCCGCGAATGGGTGCTGCCGGGCGGCGGCATGGAGCACGGCGAGGACCCCTACGACACCGTCGTGCGCGAACTCGCCGAGGAGACCGGCTACCGGGTCGAACCCACCGCCCTGCTCGGCGTGGACTCGCTGCGCACCGCCCTGCCCGCCCGCCCCGTACGCCGGGCCGTCGACCACCACGGGGTCCGGCTGGTCTACGAGGGGCGCGTCACCGGCGGCACGCTCCGCCCCGAGGTGGGCGGCTCCACCGACCTCGCCGCCTGGCACGACCTCGCCGCCGTGCCGGGGCTGAACCGCGTCCCGCTGGTCGACACCGGGCTGCGGCTGTGGCGGGAGCGGCCGGCCGCGGGACGGGCCGGCGGCGGCCCGGAACACAAGGGCTGAAAGCGGCTCAACCACCCCGCCGGGTCTCAACTCGCCGGCGGATGCGGGGGTCCCTCCCCCCGACGGCGCCCACCGCCCGGTGGGCGCACCAGCGGAGCAGAGGATGGGGACGACCCATGACCACACGCAGACGAGCCGCCCTGGTGACCGCCACCGCCGCCCTGCTGTCGGCCGCGCTGGCCGTACCCGCCGTGGCGGCCCCCCGTCCCGGCACCGGACACGACGCCACCCGCCGCGCCCTGCACGCCACGGTCGCCGACGGAGTGCCCGGCGTGACCGCGACCGCCCGGGACGCCCACGGCACCTGGTCCGCCACCGCGGGCGTCGGCGACCTCTCCACCGGCCGGCCCCGCTCGGCGGACGACCACTACCGGGTGGGCAGCATCGCCAAGACCTTCGTCGCCACCGTCGTCCTCCAACTGGAGGCCGAGGGAAGGCTGTCGCTCGACGACACGGTGGACCGGTGGCTGCCCGGACTGGTGCGGGGCAACGGCCACGACGGCACCAGGATCACCCTGCGCCAACTCCTCAACCACACCAGCGGCATCGCCAACTACACGGCCGACGAGGAGTTCGGCCGCCGGTACTTCACCGCCGACGGCTTCTTCGCCCACCGCTTCGACACCATGCCCCCGCGCCAGGCGGTCGCCATCGCCCTGCGCCACCGGCCCGACTTCGCGCCGGGCACCTCCTGGAACTACTCCAACACCAACTACGTGCTCGCCGGCCTCGTCATCGAGAAGGCGACCGGCCGCCCCTACGGCGAGGAGGTCCGCCGGCGCGTCGTCCAGCCCCTCGGGCTGGGCTCGACCTCCGTCCCCGGCACCCGCGCCGACCTGCCCCGGCCCAGCAGCCGCGCGTACTCGAAGCTGGCCGAGACGACGAGCGGCCCCACCTACGACGTCACCCGGATCAACCCGTCCATCGCCTACGCGGCCGGCGAGATGATCTCCGGCTCGGACGACCTGACCCGCTTCTACACCGCCCTGCTCCGCGGCCGGCTGCTCCCGCCCCGGCAACTGGCCGAGATGACCACGACGGTCCCGATGGACGACCGGACCGAGTACGGGCTGGGGCTGATGAAGACCAGGCTGAGCTGCGGGGTGACCGTCTGGGGCCACGGCGGCGGCATCCACGGCTCCACCTCGGAGGCGGTCACCACCCGCGACGGCCGCCACGCCCTCGCCTTCAACTTCAACGGCGACTGGAGCGGCGACGTCGAGGCGGTGGTCGAGGCCGAGTTCTGCCGCGAGTGACGCGGCGCGGGGGAGGGACGTCACCGGCGCCCGCCGGCCGCCCCCTCCCCCGCACATGCCCTAGCGGGGCAGTACCACCACGTACGCGGCCGGCTCCCGGTCGGCCGCCGCCATCAGCGCCGTACGGACCACCGTCGCCTGCTGTTCCGGCGTCTCCCGCAGCGCCCGCGGCGTGACGCGCACGACCGTGATGCCGAGCCGCTCCAGATGCTCCCGCAGCGGACCCGGCTCCGGCGCCTCGCCGTCCCCGGCCCTTCGGCGGGCCCGGGTGCGCAGCTCCAGCGCCACCGCCTGCTCCGGCCAGTAGGCGTCCAGTCCGCCCAGGTGCGGTCCGCCCGGCAGCCGCAGGTCCACGTTCCACAGCGGGTCCGGCAGCCCGTGCACCCGGACCATCCGGTACAGCCGGTCCTCCGCGAGCGCCCGCCCCTCCGCCACCAGCGAGTCCACCGCGGCCACCACCTGCGGCCGGTCCAGCAGCCGTGCCCGGTTCAGCTCCCGCACCGCCGCCGCCGGATCGCAGTGCCCGCCGCGCACCGCCTCGGCCAGCAGCCGGCGGATCACGGCCCCGTCCGTCTCCCCGGCCACCGCGTCGGCCAGCGCCCGCGCCACCGGCGCCACCGGGACGCCGTCGATCCGTACCGCCGTCGGCAGCGCGGCCGTGCGCACGATCCGGGCGCAGCCCGTGGAACGCAGCCGCCGCAGCCGCGGCACCAGCACGTCGACGGCGGCCAGCGACGGCAGCGGGGGAGCGGAGCGCACCCCGTGCAGGGCCAGCGCCGCCAGGCCCGTGACCACGGCCTCCGCGTACGGTTCGGGCGGCTCCGCGGGGCCGGGCCGGACCGGGGCGCCGCAGGCCGTCGCCGCTCTGGGGGCCCGCGCCCGCGCCGCGTACAAGAGCACCGCGTGCAGTTTCTCCTCGCCGGTCGGCGGACCCGGGCGGAGCAGGACCACACCGGGCAGCAGCCGCTGCCAGGGGCCGCCGGGGCGGCACCGCTCGTCGGCCTCGGCGGCGGTGACACCGTGCGCCCGCAACTGCGCGGCGGAGAGCACCCGGGGCCCGCCGGGGGCCGGATCGGTCAGGGGGTGGGGGGAGAGCGGGAAGTCGTGCGTCATGACCAGGGACTTCCCGTGACCCGTCCAGCTTTTAACCACTGTTACACGTCCGTCGGCAAACCCGGACAAGCCCGTCCTCAAGGACGGGTGTTCGGATGCCGAAGGCGCTGGTCCGTTCGGGTGTGACCAGAGGTTACGGCCTCCTGTGCCCGGATTCGGTAACGATGACGCAGCGCCGAAGTCTTGGCCAGAGATAGGGCCGTCCCGGGTGCAGGACACCCGGGACGGCCCCCGCGCTCCGGCCGGCTCAGCCGGCCGCCGCCGCGTCGCACTCCTGGCCGCGCAGCGCCCGCGCCAGGTCGTCCCGCGCCTCCAGCACCAGCCGGCGCAGCGCCGGGGCGGCCCCCTCGTGCTCCGCGAGCCACGCGTCCGTCGCCTCCAGCGTCCCGGGCGAGTCCCGCAGCGCCGGGAACAGGCCCTGGACCACGACCATCCCGATCTGGATGGACCGCTCGGTCCACACCCGCTCGATCGCCCCGAAGTACCGGTGGGCGTACGGCGCGAGCAGCTCCCGCTGGGAGGGCTGCGCGAAGCCCGCGATGGTCGCCTCCACCAGCGCGTTGGAGAGCGCGTCGGACTCCACCACCTGCGCCCACGCCTGCGCCTTCACCGCCTCGGACGGGCGGGCGGCCAGGCAGCGCACCTGATGGCGCTTGCCGGAGGCCGTGTCGTCGCGGGCCAGTTCGGCGGCGAGGACGCCCTCGTCGGCGGCGCCGTGCGCGGCGAGCGGCTCCAGGAACGCCCAGCGCAGCTCCTGGTCCACCTCCAGGCCCTCGATCTTCTCGGTGCCCTCCAGCAGGCCGCGCAGCAGCGCCAGTTCCGGTTCGCCGGAGGCCACCGCCGCGAGGAACCGGGCCCACGCGAGCTGCGGCTCACCGCCCGGCTCGGCCCGGCGCAGCTCCCGCAGCGCGCCCTCGGCCAGCAGCCGGCCGCCGCTCTCCCGCCAGGCGGGGGCCGCGTAGTGCACCAGCGCCGACCGGGCCCAGGCGTGCAGCATCTGCAGGACGCCGATGTCGGACTCGCGGCCCGCGAAGCGCAGCACCAGCGCGACGAAGTCCCGGGCCGGCAGCAGCGCGTCCCGGGTCATGTTCCACAGGGCGCCCCAGCACAGCGCCCGCGCCAGCGGGTCGGTGAGTGCGCCGAGCCCCTCGCGCAGCGTGGCCAGGGACGTCTCGTCGAAGCGGATCTTGCAGTAGGTGAGGTCGTCGTCGTTGACCAGGACCAGGTCCGGCGCCTCGGCCCCGGCCAGCTCCGCCACCACCGTACGCGGCCCCTCGACGTCCGCCTCGGCCCGCGCGTACCGCTCCAGCGCGCCGCCGGCGGTGCGCCGGTACAGCCCCACCGCCACCCGGTGCGGGCGCAGTTCGGGGTGGGACTCGGCCGCCTCCTGCACCACCGCCAGCTCGTCGACCCGGCCGCCGGCGTCCAGCAGCACCTGCGGCGTCAGCGTGTTGACGCCCGCCGTCTGGAGCCAGGAGCGCGCCCAGGCGGCCATGTCGCGCCCGCTGGTCTCCTCCAGCACCGCCAGCAGGTCGCCGAGGCGGGTGTTGCCGTAGGCGTGCCGCTTGAAGTAGCGGCGGGCACCCTCCAGGAAGGCGTCCTGGCCCGCGTAGGCGACGAGTTGCTTGAGGACGGAGGCGCCCTTGGCGTAGGTGATGCCGTCGAAGTTGAGCTTGGCGTCCTGGAGGTCGCGGATGTCCGCGGTGACCGGGTGCGTCGAGGGCAACTGGTCGGCCCGGTACGCCCAGGACTTGCGGCGGTTGGCGAAGGTGATCCAGCCGTCGGTGAAGCGGGTCGCGCCGACCAGCGAGAAAGCGCCCATGAAGTCGGCGAAGGACTCCTTCAGCCACAGGTCGTCCCACCACTCCATGGTGACCAGGTCGCCGAACCACATGTGCGCCATCTCGTGCAGGATCACGTTGGCGCGGCTCTCGTAGGACGCCTGCGTCACCTTGCCGCGGAAGATGAACTCCTCGCGGAAGGTGACCAGTCCGGGGTTCTCCATCGCGCCGAGGTTGTACTCCGGCACGAACGCCTGGTCGTACTTGCCGAAGGGGTACGGGTAGTCGACGTGGTCGTGGAAGAAGTCCAGGCCCTGCTTGGTGACGAGGAAGACGTCCTCCGCGTCGAAGTGCGGGGCCAGGCCCTTGCGGCACAGGGCGCCGAGCGGGATCTCCAGCGTCGAACCGTCCGCGAGGGTACGGGAGTAGGTGTCCGTCACGTAGTGGTACGGACCGGCGACGACGCAGGTGATGTACGTCGAGATCGGCTTGGTCTCGGCGAACCGCCAGACGCCGTCGCTCCGTTCGCCGGCGCCGTTGCTCCACACCGTCCACTCCTCGGGTGCCCGCACCTCGAAGCGGTAGGGCGCCTTGAGGTCCGGCTGCTCGAAGTTGGCGAAGACCCGGCGCGCGTCGGCGGGCTCGTACTGGGTGTACAGGTACACCTCGCCGTCCTCGGGGTCGACGAAGCGGTGCATGCCCTCGCCGGTGCGCGAGTAGGCGCACTGGGCGTCGACGACCAGCTCGTTGTCGGCGGCCAGGTCCTCCAGGACGATGCGGGTGCCGTCGAAGACCTCGCTCGGGTCGAGGTCGCGGCCGTTGAGGCTGACCGCGGTCACGCCGGGCGCGATCAGGTCCGCGAAGCTCGCGGCGCCGGGCTCGTTGCAGCGGAAGCGGATCGTGGTGACGGAGCGGAAGGTGCGCGGCTCGCCACCGTCGGCCGCGCCGGTCGCCGAGCGCACGTCGAGGGACACCTCGTACCCGTCGACGCGGAGCAGGGCGGCCCGCTCCCGGGCCTCGTCGCGGGACAGATTCTCTCCGGGCACGGGCGGCACTCCCTCGGTGGTGTTCACGATGTGGACGCCACCGATCCTGCCACGCGGTCCCCGTGCCCGGTATGGGGGAATGTCCCGGGCGGGGCGCGCGGCCCCGGGCCGGCCGCGCGCGGAAGCCCGCCGCCGGCCGGGAATGCGCCGGGCGCCGGACGGTGTTGCGCTGGAGAGACGCGCCGAGAGCGCCCGCCATGTCCTTACCGAGGAGAGCCATGTCCGAGACCGACTCCGGCAAGACCCCCGTCGACTTCTGGTTCGACCCGCTGTGCCCCTGGGCCTGGATGACCTCGCGGTGGATGCTGGAGGTGGAGAAGGTCCGCGACGTGCGGGTCCGCTGGCACGTGATGAGCCTCGCCGTGCTCAACGAGGACCGGCTCGACGAGCTGCCCGAGCAGTACCGGGAACTGCTGGAGACCAAGGCGTGGGGCCCGGTCCGGGTCGTCATCGCCGCCCGCGAGGAGCACGGGCCCGAGGTGCTCGGCGACCTCTACACCGCGCTCGGCACCCGCTTCCACAACCAGGGCGAGGAACCCACGCGGGAGACCGTCGCCGCCGCGCTGAAGGACGCCGGACTGCCCGAGTCCCTCCTCGGCCACTGGGACGACACCCCCTACGAGCCGCAGCTCCGCGCCTCCCACCAGGAGGGCATCGACAAGGTCGGCCAGGAGGTCGGCACCCCGGTCATCGCCGTGCCCGGCGCCGACGGCGAGCAGATCGCCTTCTTCGGCCCGGTCGTCACCCCGGCGCCGCGGGGCGAGGAGGCGGCCCGCCTCTGGGACGGCACCCTCGCCGTCGCCTCCGTCCCCGGCTTCTACGAGATCAAGCGCACCCGCACCAAGGGGCCGGACTTCAGCAACCTCTGAGGGCGGCGCGCGAACCTCTGAAGGCACCGCGCGAACCTACGAGGGCACCCCGCCCGCACCCGGAGGGTGCCCCCCCGGCACACGGGAAGCCCCCGCGAGTCACGTCCTCGCGGGGGCTTCCCCTGTGCGCCTGCCGCCGTGAAGGGTGAGAAGACGATCACGAGACAGGACGTCGGGGTCCGGCGCTCAGGGCGCCAGCAGCAGCGTGTTCGTCCGCGACCTGGCGGCCTCGTAGCGCCTGGCCACGTCCTGCCAGTTCACGACCTTCCACATCGCCTCGATGAAGTCGACCTTCTGGTTCTTGTACTGGAGGTAGAAGGCGTGCTCCCAGGCGTCGAAGACGAGGATCGGCGTCGCGCCCTGGCCGACGTTGCCCTGGTGGTCGTAGACCTGCTCCACGATCAGCCGGCCGCTCAGCGGCTCGTGGGCGAGGACGCCCCAGCCGGAGCCCTGCGTGGTCGCCGCCGCCTTGGAGAGCTGCGCCTTGAACCCGGCGAAGGAGCCGAACGACTCGGCGATGGCGTCCGCGAGGTCGCCCACCCCGTCCGCGGCCAGCGGTTCGCCGCCGCCGTCACCGGTCATGTTGTGCCAGTAGATCGAGTGCAGGATGTGCCCGGACAGGTGGAAGGCGAGGTTCTTCTCCAGCCCGTTGATCGCGCCCCACGTCTCCTTGTCCCGCGCCTCGGCGAGCTGCTCCAGCGTGTCGTTGGCGCCCTTGACGTACGCCGCGTGGTGCTTGTCGTGGTGCAGCTCGATGATCTCGGGGCTGATCACGGGGGCGAGCGCCGCGTAGTCGTAGGGCAGTTCAGGAAGTGTGTAGACGGGCATGGGAGATCCCCTCCGGACGCTTATTGCAAAGAGCTTGCAAGTGCACGCTAGCAGCAGAAGAGGGGACGGGCACGGCAGGGCACGCGAAAAGGGCCCTCGTACGGAAACGGTTCCGTACGAGGGCCCCCGGGCCGTGGTCCGCGTCAGGCGCGGGCCCGCCGCCGCTGCCGGAGGTACCCGGCGCCGGCCAGCGCCAGCGTCATGGCACCCGTCGAGTAGAGCTGCACCCGCGTGTCCGGCTCACGCGCCATCAGCCAGAACACCGCGGCCATCCCCGCCAGCGCCACCACCGTCAGCCCCGGGAACAGCCACATGCGCACCACCAGCTTCTCCGGCTCCTCCCGCTCCATCCGGCGCCGCAGCCGCAACTGGGAGGCGGCGATGAAGATCCAGACGACCAGGATGACCGCGCCGATCATGTTGAGCAGCCAGGAGAAGACGTCGTCCGGCCGCCAGTAGCTCAGCAGCACGCAGCCGAAGCCGAAGGCGCTGGAGGCGAGCACCGCCCGCCGCGGCACCCCGCCCGAGACCCGGCCGAGGGCCTTCGGGCCCTGACCGCGCTCCACCAGCGAGTAGGCGATGCGGGAGGCGCCGTAGATGTTGGCGTTCATCGCGCTCAGCAGCGCGACGAAGACGACGACGTTCATGAGCTGGGCCGCGCCCGGGATGCCCAGCGAGTCGAGGGCGGCGACGTAGGGGCCCTTCTCGACCACCGCGGGCGAGTCCCACGGCACCAGGGTGACGATGACCGCCATCGACCCGATGTAGAAGAGGGCGATCCGCCACATCGCCGTGCGCACCGCCATCGCCACGCCCTTGACCGGGTTCTCCGACTCGGCCGCCGCGATGGTCACCGTCTCCAGGCCGCCGTACGCGAAGACCGAGGCGAGCAGGCCGATGACCAGGCCCTCCCCGCCGTGCGGCATCAGCTCGCCCAGGTGCGTGGTGCCCGGCGCGTCGGCCCCCGGCAGCACACCGGCGATGGCGAGGACGCCCAGCAGCAGGAAGAGCGAGATCGCGCCGACCTTGAGCGCGGCGAACCAGAACTCGAACTCGCCGAAGTTGCGCACCGCCGCCAGGTTGGCGCCGCAGAACACCGCCATGAACAGCGCGACCCACGCCCACTCCGGCGTGCCCGGCAGCCAGTCGGACGCGATCTGCGCGGCGCCGATGCCCTCCAGCCCGACCGCCGTGCACAGCAGCACCCAGAAGCCCCACCCCGCGGTGAAGCCGGCCCAGGGACCGAAGGCGCGCTCCGCGTGCGCGGAGAAGGACCCCGACGAGGGGTACGCCGCCGACATCTCGCCCAGCATCCGCATCACCAGCATCACCAGGAGGCCGGAGAGCGTGTAGGCGAGGACGATCGAGGGGCCGGCGGCGGCGATGCCCGCCCCGGAACCGACGAACAGCCCCGCGCCGATCACCCCGCCGAGGGCGATCATCGACAGATGGCGCTGCTTGAGACCGTGCGAGAGCGAGTTCCCGTCCGGGCGGGGCGGTGTCTTCGTGGTGGTGCTGGACATGGGGCGCGGATCGTCCAATGCGTGGGGGGAGGTGACGGGGTGCGGGTGCGTGGGGGACGCGGGGAGCGGGGGTGGGTAAAACGCCCACAGTCTGGGACGCGCCGCTCCCGCGCGACAGGCGCTGCCCACGATACGGACAGCTCCGGTACGCCGGGTGATCGTACGGCTACTCGGCTCCCTGTTCCCGCGCGGGCACGCCGAGTTGGTGGAACCCCACAGTCCCCGCCACCCCCTCCCGGCCGGCGCGCGGGTGACGCCCGCCTCGTCACCTCAGTGACCGGCATCACCCCGGACCACGCATGCCGCGCGTCCTTTGTCGGGAGCCCACCAAGCCCCCGACCCCGCCTTGTCGGGCACTGCTGGTGATCGGCCGCCGCCCGCTGGGATAGCGTCGCCGTGTCCGACATGTCCACACCACCGCGGAGTCCCCATGAGCACCGCTGCCGTCCCCGCCCGCACCGGGCTGGTCCTCGCCGATCTCATCCCCTCCTCCCGGGTCCGGGACGCCGCGCTCGTCGCCGGCGGCGCCGCCCTCACCGGCCTCGCGGCCCAGATCGCGGTGCCCGTGCCGGGCTCCCCGGTACCCGTGACCGGCCAGACCTTCGCGGCGCTCCTCGTCGGCACCTCCCTCGGCGCCGGCCGCGGCCTGCTCTCCCTCGCGCTGTACGCGCTGGTCGGCATGGCCGGCATGCCCTGGTTCGCCGAGGGCGGCTCCGGCGCCCTCGCCCCCTCCCTCGGCTACGTCTTCGGCATGATGCTCGCCGCCGCGGCCGTCGGCGCCCTCGCCCGCCGCGGCGCCGACCGCTCCGCCTGGCGGATGGCCGGCACGATGCTGCTCGGCTCCGCCGTCGTCTACGCCGTCGGCGTCCCCTACCTGGCCCTGTCCACCGGCATGTCCGCCGGTGCCGCCATCGCCGCCGGGCTCACCCCGTTCCTGATCGGCGACGCGCTCAAGGCCGCCCTGGCCATGGGCGTGCTCCCCACCGCCTGGAAGCTGCTCGGCCGCCGCTGACCGGCCGCCCCCGCGCACGAGGTCCGCCGGCACCGCCCGGCGGACCTCTTCGCGTACCGGGACACATCCGGCCGCCGCCCCGGGCGCGACGAGGGGCACCGTCCGCCGTCACCCGCCGCCCGCGCCCCGTGGACCCCGTGTCACACTCGTCGCATGCGCGTGTATCTCGGCTCCGACCATGCGGGCTACGAACTCAAGAACCACCTCGTCGAGTGGCTGAAGGAGGCGGGCCACGAGCCCGTCGACTGCGGACCGCACCTCTACGACGCCCAGGACGACTACCCGCCCTTCTGCCTCCGCGCCGCCGAGAAGACGGCCGCGGACCCCGACTCGCTCGGCATCGTGATCGGCGGCTCCGGCAACGGCGAGCAGATCGCCGCCAACAAGGTCAAGGGCGTCCGCGCCGCGCTCGCCTGGAGCGAGGAGACCGCCGCCCTCGGCCGGCAGCACAACAACGCCAACGTCGTCGCGGTCGGCGCCCGCATGCACAGCCGGGAGGAGGCGACGAAGTTCGTCGAGACCTTCCTCGGCACGCCCTTCTCCGGCGACGAGCGGCACATCCGCCGCATCGACATGCTCTCCGCGTACGAGACCACCGGCGACCTCCCCCCGATCCCCCCGCACCACCCGCAGCGGTAACCCCGACGGCGACCGCCGACGGCACGCGGCCCCGGGGCACACCCGCCCCGGGCAGCCGCGCCCGCCCGGCACCCGCTTTCGCCCCCGCGGCGGCCTCCGCGCGGCGGGTCAGGGAATGCCCCGGGCGGGGAAAGCCCCGGGCGGAGACAGACCGGGCAGAGAAAGGACCACGTCCGTGCCGGAAGGGCACACCATCCACCGGCTGGCCGAGGACTGCGCCGCCGCCTTCGCCGGCACCACCGTGCGCGTCACCAGCCCCCAGGGCAAGTTCAGCGACGGCGCCGCCCTGCTCACCGGCACCGTCCTGCGCACCGCCGACGCCCACGGAAAGCACCTCTTCCTCGGCTTCGGCGGCGACGGCGAACCCGCCGACTGGGTCCACATCCACCTCGGCCTCTTCGGCAAGGTCACCTTCGGCGCCACCACCGGCGACCCGCCGCAGCCCCCGCCGCCCACGGACACCGTCCGGCTGCGCCTGGCCAACGCCACCACCTGGTTCGACCTGCGCGGACCCACCACCTGCGCCCTGGTCACCCCGCCCGAGAAGCAGGCCGTGCACGACCGGCTCGGCCCCGACCCGCTGCGCCCCCACGACGCCGACCCCGACGCCGCCTACGCCCGCGTCTCGCGCAGCCGCACCACCATCGCCGCCCTCCTCATGGACCAGAAGGTCGTCTCCGGCGTCGGCAACGTCTACCGCGCCGAGGTCCTCTTCCGGCACGGCATCGACCCCTACCGGCCCGGCCGCTCCCTCACCCGCGCCGAATGGGACGCCCTCTGGCAGGACCTGACCGAACTCATGCGCGAGGGCGTGCGCCTCAACCGCATCGACACCGTCCGCCCCGAGCACACCCCCGAGGCGATGGGCCGCCCGCCCCGCGTCGACGACCACGGCGGCGAGGTCTACGTCTACCGCCGGGCCGGCCTCCCCTGCCACCTGTGCGGCGACGAGGTCCGCACCGCCGGGCTCGCCGCCCGCAACCTCTTCTGGTGCCCCACCTGCCAGCGCTCCTGACGCCCCGTCAGGAAGGTTGCGTCCGGCCGGAAGCCGTACCCTCGGCCTCCCGTTTTCTCCCCTCGGCCGCCCGCCGGGCCGGTACCGTCTTGGGCCAGGGGGGCCGCGACCACCGGGGCCCGCGACAGAGCGAGGCGACATCCGCCGGCCGGCCGCCGGAGGACCGCCGGTGACGAGCACGGTGAGCCGGGCTCGGACGGGGGACAACCAGGACCTCCCGTACCGAGCGGCCGGTCCGATGGATAGGGTCCCGAACTGATGGCAGCAGGACGACAGCGGCGCGCGGAAGCCGAGACGTTCACGGCCCGGTTGAAGAAGCAGTGGCACCGGGCCCGCGTCGGGCTGCGCAGATCCGCCGTCGACTACTTCCGCGGCGACGGCTCCGACTGGATCGCGCTGGCCGGACTGCTGCTGACGATCCCCGTGATCGCGGCCACCACGATGATGAACTCCGTGTGGTTCTCGCCCGCCGCGCTGGTCCTGCCGATCGTCGCCGGCGGACTGCTGCTGCGCCCGGCCAGCCTGCTCGGCCTCTACGCGGCGGCGGCCACGGCACTGATCGTCGAGTCGGTGCGCCTCGGCCCGTACACCGAGGGCCCCTCCCGGGTCACCCCCGGCGTGGTCCTGGTCGTCGCCGCCTGCGGATTCTTCGGCCTGCTGATCGCCCAGTTCCGCAGCCGCGTCGGCGTGCCCTGGCGGCGCGGCGGCACCATGCTCTTCGACCTGCGCGAACGCATCCGCGTCCAGAGCAAGCTGCCCACCCTGCCCCTGGGCTGGCACCGGGAGATGGCGCTGCGCCCGGCGGGCGGCCAGTCCTTCTCCGGCGACTTCGTCGTCGCCGCCCGCACCGGCGGCGGCCGGACCCTGGAGGTCGTCCTCACCGACGTCTCCGGCAAGGGCATGGACGCCGGCTCCCGCGCGCTGCTGCTCTCCGGCGCCTTCGGCGGACTGCTGGGCAGCCTGCCCCCGCACGCCTTCCTGCCCGCCGCCAACGGCTACCTGCTCCGCCAGGACTGGGACGAGGGCTTCGCCACCTCCATCCACCTCGTCCTCGACCTCGACTCGGGCGACTACGAGCTGTACTCCGCCGGGCACCCGCCGGGCCTCCAGCTCAGCGCGGGCACCGGCCGCTGGGAGGAGAAGTCCGCCGAGGGCCCGCTGCTCGGCGTGTACGACGGTGCCCAGTTCGACCCGGTGAAGGGCTCCCTGCGCCCCGGCGACGTGCTGATGCTCTTCACCGACGGGCTGGTGGAGACCGCCGAACGGGACATCACCGAGGGCATCGACCGGCTCACCGGCGAGGCCGACCGCTATGTCGCCGGAGGCTTCCACGGCGCCGCCTGGCACCTGATCGAGGCGGTGGCCAAGGACGTCAACGACGACCGCGCGCTCCTGCTGATCAGCCGGGAGGGCCCCTCCGCGGGGGCCCAGGCACTCCTGGACGGCTGACCCCGGCGACCGCGGGGCCCGCGGTCGCGGCCCGCCGGGGAAGGGCCCTCCGGAAGACCCCTGGCACACTGGGGCGCGTGCACCCCACCACCCCACCGCTCACCCTGCCCGAGGTCGAGGCGCTGGCCCGCGAGGCCCACGCGGGCCAGAGGGACAAGGCGGGCCGCCCCTACGCCGAGCACCTGCGGGCCGTCGCCGAGGGCGTCCGGCGCCGCGGCGGGGACGCGGACCAGATCGCCGCGGCCTGGCTGCACGACGCCGTCGAGGACGACGCCCTCAGCGAGCGGTGGCTGCGCGAGGCCGCGCTCAGCCGCCGCACCAAGGACATCGTCCTCGCCCTCACCAGAAGCCCCGGGGAGACCCCGCAGGCGTACGCGGCCCGCGTCCTGGCCACACCGGGCGCCGCCCTGGTCAAGGAGGCCGACCTCGCACACAACGCGGACCCGGACCGGCTCGCCCTCCTCGACGCGGCCACCCGCGCCCGGCTGACCGCGAAGTACACGCGGATGCGCGCACTCCTCGGCCTGCCGGAGACGCCGCGCACCGGGGACGAGCGGGACGCCCCGGGCGACGGCTCGTAGACGGCGGGGCGGCCGGCCCCCCCCGTCAACCGGCCACCGGGCCAGGCGGGCACCCGGCCAGGCGGCCAACCGGCCAACGGGCCAGGCGGCCGGCCAACCGGCTAGGCGGAGACCTTCTCCCGGCGCTCCCCGGACGGCTCGCGTTCCGCGTGGTCCCCGCGTTCCCCGCGCTCGCGGGCGAGTTCGGCCGCGTCCCGGCGGAACGCCCACTCCATCCGCGGCTCCATCACGCAGCGCAGCGCCCGCCGCACCGGCGCGGTGCACAGCAGGGTGACCGCCACCGCGGCCAGCACGGTCAGCGCGAGTTCGCCGAGCGGCTGGTGCAGGGCGGGGTGGGAGTACCAGTCGCCGATGTAGCCGGCCTTGATCAGGAAACCGTGCAGCAGGTACCCGTAGAGCGTGCCGGCGCCCAGCGACGTGAACCACGTGTGGCGGCCCGGCACCCAGGCGAAGAAGCAGGCCGTCAGCAGCACCGAGCAGCCGAAGAGGGCGAGGACCATCACCGGCCCGATCCACCAGGGCGCGCCCATGTCCTGCGCGGCCGAGTTGCGGTAGATCCAGCCCGCGTCCATGTTCGGCGACACGAACCAGCCGACCAGCAGGGCCGCCGCGAACACCGGCACCGACAGCACCCGCACCGCGCGGCGCCGCACCATGGTGAAGTGCTCGGGCCGCAGGCACAGGCCCAGCACGAAGCACGGCAGGAACTGCAACAGCCGCTGCATGCCCAGGTCGTAGCCGATCGACGGGGAGACCGACGCCAGCATGGCGACGACCAGCGAGACCGCGAGCGGGTGGCGGATCGTCTTCCACAACGGGGTGGTCAGACGCCACACGAACAGCGCGCACAGGAACCAGGTCAGGTACCAGGGGGACATGAGGCTGATGTCGTGCCCCCCGTCCCCGGCGACGTGGCGCTGGAAGAGGGCGTACGCGGTCTCGAAGACGACGTACGGGACGGCGATCCCGGTCACGAGCCGGCGCAGCCGGTCCGGGCGCATGTCGAAACTGCGCGAGAAATAGCCGGAGATGATGATGAACGCCGGCATGTGGAAGACGTACACGACGGTGTACAGCGTGTCGATGACCCGGCTGTCGTCGTTGAGCGGGTCCCACGCGTGGCCCATGGCCACCAGCACGATCGCCAGGTACTTGGCGTTGTCGAAGAAGGGGTCGCGCCGGGCGCCGGAGGGGGCCGCACGGTCCTGCGACGGCAGCGAGTCGGTCATACGGCCTCCCGCCCTCGGCCGGGCGGGCGGGTCCGGGACCCCGCTGCGTTTGTGGGGGACGAGGCAGCGTTCAACATCTGAGGCACCCTAGCGTTGTCCGAGTGATTCCGTAAAACCATCCACGTCATTCCTGTATTCGGCTTCACGGCTCGGTGCGCGACTACCCGCAATTCCCGGAGAGTTGACCTGCCGGATTACGTGACCGGCCCCACACGGCGGCATGGTGCCGCCCGGCGGCCTGCCCCGCACCGGAGGGGGAGACGCTCCCGGCTTGTCATGATTCATCGCTTCTCAGGCGCACATAAGGACACCCGAAGGCGGCCCGGAACGCGCCGCCGGAGCGCCCGCACTTCTCGGCCACACGCCACCGCCGCGCCCCGCCACGCGAATTCGTATTTCCTGCGGAGAAGGTGTGTGGGCAGCGAAACGACGTGGCCGGAATTCCCCGTGCGAGTGCCCCGTCGAATTCCTGTACGGCACCCCGCGGCCCCGCTCCGCCGGCCCTCACCCGGGCCGCCCCGGCCGGGTTCCGCCGCGGACGTTGTGTCACCTGCCGCATAGTGGGGCCCGGTTGGTGGCACGATGGTTCTGGCGGGGGTGCGCCGGATTGCGCCCCAGGGCCGGGAGTGCGGACCGACCGAGGGTGTGATCAGTTGTGGCCATTTCACTGTCCGTGGTGCTGCTGTTGGCGATCATCCTGGTGGTGCTGCTGCGCGGCGGCTCCCTCAAGGCGGGCCCGGCGATCGTGGCGATCCTCTTCGGCTTCTTCCTCGCCTCCACGGGCATGGCCGACGACATCCAGCGGTTCCTGAACTCGATAGCGGACACGATCAACTCGATCCGCTTCTAGCCGGCGCCGAACGGCTCCGGCCCGGCCCCCACACAGGGGACCGGGCCGGAGACCAGGAGTGGAGCGGGCGACGGGAATCGAACCCGCGTAGCTAGTTTGGAAGACTAGTGCTCTGCCATTGAGCTACGCCCGCACACGACGCGCCGCGGTCACCGCCGCGGCACTGGAGGCATCGTAGCGGGTCGGCCCCGGTGCGCGCACACCCCGTTCCCGGCCGTGCCGCACCGTCACGGACGGAAGAACCCGGAGGCCGCGGCGCGCGGCGGCATGTACCCTACGTGTCGCACCAGACGGGGTGTGGCGCAGCTTGGTAGCGCGTCCGCTTTGGGAGCGGAAGGCCGTGGGTTCAAATCCCGCCACCCCGACCATCCGCCGGCCGTCCCCGGCCGCGGCCCCTCCGGCGGCCGGTCCCCGTGATCGCCTTTGGGGACGTGGAGGCGCTGCCGTTACTATGCAAGCTGCACGCCCGTGTGTCTCAGCGTCTGCAGTCTCCGGGCGGCGTAGCAGCCGGAGCCCCAGGTCCCGGCGATCCGAGAAGTCAGCCACAAGGAGACCGAACCGTGAAGAGCGCCGTGGAGACCCTGAACCCGACCCGGGTTCGGCTCACTGTCGAGGTGCCCTTCGAGGAGCTCAAGGACAGCCTCGACGCGGCGTACAAGAAGATCAACCAGCAGGTCACGGTGAAGGGCTTCCGCAAGGGCAAGATCCCTGCCCGGGTCATCGACCAGCGCTTCGGCCGCGGTGCCGTACTGGAGGAGGCCGTCAACGACGCGCTTCCCAAGTTCTACACCGACGCCGTCAACGAGGCCGAGCTGAACCCGCTGGGCCAGCCCGAGGTCGACATCACCGAGCTGAAGGACGGCGAGACGCTGAACTTCACCGCCGAGGTCGACATCCGCCCGACCATCGAGATCCCGGACTACTCCGGCATCGAGGTCGAGGTCGACGCCGTCGAGGTCACCGACGAGGACCTCGAGAAGTCGGTGGAGCAGCTCCGCGAGCGCTTCGCCACCACCGCGCCGGTCGAGCGCGCCGCCGAGGAGGGCGACGTCGTCACCCTCGACCTGCGGGCCAAGGTCGACGGCGAGGTGCTGGAGGACGGCGTCGCCGACGGCGTCTCGTACACCATCGGCTCCGGCGAGCTGCTCGACGGCATCGACGACGCCGTCAAGGGCCTTGAGGCCGGCGGCGAGGCCACCTTCGCCTCCGAGCTGAAGGGCGGCTCGGCGGCCGGCAAGGAGGCCGAGGTCACCGTCAAGGTCACCCAGGTCGCCAAGCGCGAGCTGCCCGAGCTGGACGACGACTTCGCCCAGCTCGCCTCCGAGTTCGACACGCTGGACGAGCTGAAGGCCGACAGCCGCAAGCGGCTGGCCGACATGAAGCAGTACGACCAGGCCACGCAGGCCCAGGAGCGCGTGCTCGACAAGCTCCTGGAGCTGGTCGAGGTGCCCGTCCCCGAGAAGCTCCTCGAGGACGAGATCAACACCCGCAAGCACAACCTGGAGCACCACCAGCTCGGCCAGATGGGCCTCACCCTCGACAAGTACCTGGAGCTCCAGGGCAAGACCGCCGAGGAGTTCGAGACCGAGACGCGCGAGGCCGCCGTCAAGGGCATCAAGACCCAGTTCGTCCTCGACGAACTGGTCAAGCAGGAGAAGCTCAACGTCAACCAGGAGGAGCTGACCGAGCACCTCATGCGGCGCGCGGCCTCCTCCGGCATGTCCCCCGACCAGTTCGCCCAGGCCGTCGTCGAGCAGGGCCAGGTCCCGCTGCTCGTCGGCGAGGTCGCCCGCGGCAAGGCCCTGGCCGCCGTGGTCGAGAAGGCCACCGTGAAGGACACCAACGGCGAGGTCGTCGACCTGGAGGACGACGAGGAAGCCGACGAGGCCGCCGCGACCGACGAGACGGCCGCGCCCGCCGAGGCCGACGCCGACACGGCCGACGCCGCCTCCGAGGCCCCCGCCGAGGGTGCCCAGGAGAAGGCCGGGGAGAAGACCGAGGGCTGATCCTCGCGCCGCCCCCACGGACGTACGACGGGCCCCGGACAGCCATGCCGGGGCCCGTCTGCCGTACGGCCGTACGGGCGAAACCCCGCAGGGCACGGCCGTGTCCGGCCGCCGGGCCCGGCTGCATGCGCTCACAGCGAACACCGCGGGAACCGGGATGGCACCGCAGGGTCACCGCGTTAGGGTCCATGAGTACGAGGGCAGGGGAGTCCCCGAAAACGGCCAGACGGATGGCCCCCAGCCCCGGCAGAACACGTGAGACGGCCCGGCGCCGTCGTTAAGACGAGCAGGTGGATACGTGACGAATCTGATGCCCTCCGCCGCCGGCGAGCCCTCCATCGGTGGTGGTCTCGGCGACCAGGTCTACAACCGGCTGCTCAACGAGCGGATCATCTTCCTCGGGCAGCCCGTGGACGACGACATCGCCAACAAGATCACCGCGCAGCTACTGCTCCTTGCCTCCGACCCGGACAAGGACATCTTCCTCTACATCAACAGCCCCGGCGGCTCCATCACGGCCGGCATGGCGATCTACGACACCATGCAGTACATCAAGAACGACGTGGTGACGATCGCCATGGGCCTCGCGGCCTCCATGGGGCAGTTCCTGCTCAGCGCGGGCACCCCCGGCAAGCGCTTCGCCCTGCCGAACGCCGAGATCCTGATCCACCAGCCCTCCGCGGGCCTGGCCGGTTCGGCCTCGGACATCAAGATCCACGCCGAGCGTCTGCTGCACACCAAGAAGCGCATGGCGGAGCTGACCTCGCAGCACACCGGTCAGACGGTCGAGCAGGTCACCCGTGACTCCGACCGCGACCGCTGGTTCGACGCCTTCGAGGCCAAGGAGTACGGCCTCATCGACGACGTCATCGCCACGGCCGCCGGCATGCCGGGCGGCGGCGGCACCGGGGCCTGACCCGCGCCCCCGCGGGGTGGCCGGGGCATCTCCCGGGCCCCCGCGGCAGCCGAGCCGGACCCCGCACGGGCACCCGGCACGCCCCGCAGCCAGACCCGAGCCGACCGCCTCAGCCCTTTCCAGGAGACACCGTGAACGACATCCCCGGCAGCGGCCTGTACGACCGTGCGCGTGCCGAGTACATCGGCCCCTCGGCCGAGTCCCGCTACATCATCCCGCGCTTCGTCGAGCGCACCTCGCAGGGCGTGCGCGAGTACGACCCGTACGCGAAGCTGTTCGAGGAGCGCGTGATCTTCCTCGGCGTGCAGATCGACGACGCCTCCGCCAACGACGTCATGGCCCAGCTCCTGTGCCTGGAGTCGATGGACCCCGACCGGGACATCTCGGTCTACATCAACAGCCCCGGCGGTTCCTTCACCGCGCTCACGGCCATCTACGACACGATGCAGTACGTGAAGCCCGACATCCAGACCGTCTGCATGGGCCAGGCGGCCTCCGCCGCCGCCGTCCTGCTGGCCGCCGGCACGCCCGGCAAGCGGATGGCGCTGCCGAACGCCCGCATCCTGATCCACCAGCCCTACAGCGAGACCGGCCGCGGCCAGGTCTCCGACCTGGAGATCGCCGCCAACGAGATCCTCCGCATGCGCGCGCAGTTGGAGGAGATGCTGGCCAAGCACTCGACCACCCCGGTCGAGAAGATCCGCGAGGACATCGAGCGCGACAAGATCCTCACGGCCGAGGACGCGCTGAACTACGGCCTGATCGACCAGATCATCACCACCCGGAAGATGGACAACTCCTCCCTCCGCTAGGCGGGAGGCTGTATCGTCTGCCGCCCCTTGGCATGGTTTGGCTGGGTTCACGTCAAAGCGATCCATGCCAAGGGGGGCCCGGCCGGGGGGCCGGGCAAGGTACCGTCGGACATAAGGCAGCACCAGGAGTCCGCTGGACGTCGACGTCCAGGCGTCTCCCAGGCGAAGGGGAAGCACACCGTGGCACGCATCGGTGACGGCGGCGATCTGCTCAAGTGCTCGTTCTGCGGCAAGAGCCAGAAGCAGGTCAAGAAGCTCATCGCAGGGCCCGGTGTGTACATCTGCGACGAGTGCATCGACCTCTGCAACGAGATCATCGAGGAAGAGCTGGCCGAGACCAGCGAGGTGCGCTGGGAGGAACTTCCCAAGCCCCGTGAGATCTACGAGTTCCTGGAGGGCTACGTGGTCGGCCAGGAGGCCGCCAAGAAAGCCCTCTCCGTCGCGGTGTACAACCACTACAAACGGGTCCAGGCCGGTGAGAACGGCGGGGCCCAAGGCCGCGAGGACGCCATCGAGTTGGCGAAGTCCAACATCCTCCTCCTCGGGCCCACCGGCTCCGGCAAGACCCTGCTGGCCCAGACCCTCGCCCGCATGCTGAACGTCCCCTTCGCGATCGCCGACGCCACGGCGCTCACCGAGGCGGGGTACGTGGGCGAGGACGTCGAGAACATCCTGCTGAAGCTGATCCAGGCCGCCGACTACGACGTCAAGAAGGCCGAGACCGGCATCATCTACATCGACGAGATCGACAAGGTCGCGCGGAAGAGTGAAAACCCCTCCATCACCCGCGATGTCAGCGGCGAGGGCGTCCAGCAGGCCCTGCTGAAGATCCTGGAGGGCACCACGGCCTCGGTGCCCCCGCAGGGCGGACGCAAGCACCCGCACCAGGAGTTCATCCAGATCGACACGACGAACGTCCTGTTCATCGTGGGCGGCGCCTTCGCCGGACTGGAGAAGATCATCGAGGGCCGGGCGGGTGCCAAGGGCATCGGCTTCGGCGCCACGATCCGCTCCAAGCGCGACCTGGAGTCCAAGGACCAGTTCGAGGAGGTCATGCCGGAGGACCTGGTCAAGTTCGGCATGATCCCCGAGTTCATCGGCCGGCTCCCCGTCCTCACCTCGGTCCACAACCTGGACCGCGAGGCCCTGCTGAAGATCCTCGTGGAGCCGCGCAACGCGCTGGTCAAGCAGTACCAGCGCCTCTTCGAACTCGACGGCGTGGAGCTGGACTTCGAGCGCGAGGCCCTCGAAGCCATCGCCGACCAGGCGATCCTGCGCCAGACCGGCGCCCGCGGACTGCGCGCCATCATGGAGGAAGTCCTCCAGGGCGTCATGTACGAGGTGCCCTCCCGCAAGGACGTCGCCCGCGTCGTCATCACCGCCGACGTGGTCCTCTCCAACGTCAACCCCACCCTGATCCCCCGCGATTCGCGGGGCCGGGGACCGGGCGAGCAGAAGACGGCCTGACACCACCCGTCACCCGTCCCGACACGCGTACGGCGAAGGGCCCCGGTCACCCGACCGGGGCCCTTCGCCATGCCGGAGGAGGCGCTCAGTTCTCGACCCGGATCTCTTTGCGGAGCTTGGCGGTGATGTCCACCGCGGTGTCCTTGCCGACGCCGGTGCTCGTGTTGTCGCCCGGCGAGACCATGGCGACCGTGCTGTGGTCGGCCCAGGCGCAGAACCAGTCGGTCGACTCCTTCTTGGTGAGCCCGTTGACGGCCTTCGTCGACTGGCACTTGGCGACCGCGCCGTCGATGCCGACCTCCTCGGGATCGCCGACCAGTTCCAGGCCCTCCATGCCGCCGGAGCCGCCGGAGCCCTTGTCCTTCAGCTCCTTCTGGATGGAGGCGAAGAAGGCGTCCAGGGTGGCCTGCGGGTCGGAGATCTTCCCGTAGCCGCCCATCATGGTGATGCCCTTGGCCTTCAGCAGCTCGGCCTGGTCGGGCAGGGTCGAGGGGTCCTGGGGGTCGAAGCCGCTCAGGTCGGCCGTCGACCACTGGCCCACGATGGTGGTGCCGTCCTCGACACCGCTCTTCCTCATGTCCTTCGCCGTGTCCGCGTCGCCGGACTCGGTCTGCGAGGCCAGGGTGTACTCGCCGAGCACCGTCTTCGGGGTGGTCAGCTTGTGCGCGCCGTCGTCCTTGAGCCCGCCGCCGCCACCGCCCACCACGAGGTAGGCGCCCACGCCGATCGCCGCGACGACCGCCACCGCGCCGATGATCAGGCCCGTCTTCTTCCTGCCGCCGCCGGCCGGGGGCGGCGGCGTGCCGTAGGGCTGCTGACCGTACGGCGGCTGCTGACCGTACGGAGGCTGCTGGCCGTAGGGCGGCTGCTGGCCGTACGGGGGCTGCTGCGGCGGGACCCCGCCCGGCTGCTGGGGATAGCCGTAGCCCGGCTGCGGGGGAGGCGTCTGCTGGGGGTAGCCGTAGCCGGGCTGCGGGGCCTGCGGCGGCGGGCCGTACGGGCCCGGCTGCCCGTAGGGACCGGGCTGCTGGGGCGGGCCGCCGTACGGCCCCGGCTGGTTGTGACTCATCTCTGGGTTCCCCTCCAGACGCTTACATGGTGTTGACATCCTCACCCGGCGAGCCGCCGACCAGGCCACCGGGGGGCCCACCGTTACAAAGGAAACGCGTTTCGGTACTGGGCGGTGACGCCCGTAAACTGAGCCCCGTGACCGAGAACACTCAGCATCCGCAGCCCGCCCCCACGACCGAACTGCCGACCCAGTACACGCCGGCCGAGGTAGAGGGGAAGCTGTACGAGCGCTGGGTAGAGCGGGGTTACTTCACCGCCGACCCGCACAGCGAGAAGCCCCCGTACACCATCGTCATCCCCCCGCCGAACGTCACCGGCTCCCTCCACCTGGGCCACGCCTTCCAGCACACGCTGATGGACGCCCTGACCCGCCGCAAGCGCATGCAGGGCCACGAGGCCCTGTGGCTGCCCGGCATGGACCACGCCGGCATCGCCACCCAGAACCGTGTCGAGCAGCAGCTCGCCGAGGAGGGCAAGTCCCGCCACGACCTGGGCCGCGAGGAGTTCACCCGCCGCGTGTGGCAGTGGAAGGAGGAGTACGGCGGGCGCATCCTCGGCCAGATGCGGCGCCTCGGCGACGGCGTCGACTGGTCCCGCGAGCGCTTCACCATGGACGAGGGGCTCTCCCGCGCCGTCCTCACCATCTTCAAGCGGCTCTACGAGGACGAGCTGATCTACCGCGCCGAACGCATCATCAACTGGTGCCCGCGCTGCCTGACCGCCCTCTCCGACATCGAGGTCGAGCACCAGGAGGACGACGGCGAACTCGTCTCCATCGAGTACGGCGAGGGCGACGAGAAGCTCGTCGTCGCCACCACCCGCGCCGAGACGATGCTCGGCGACACCGCCGTCGCCGTCCACCCCGGCGACGAGCGCTACCGGCACCTCGTCGGCAAGCGGATCAAGCTGCCGCTGACCGACCGCACCATCCCGGTCGTCGCCGACGAGCACGTCGACCCCGAGTTCGGCACCGGCGCCGTCAAGGTGACCCCCGCCCACGACCCGAACGACTTCGCCATCGGCCGCCGCCACGGCCTGGAGTCCATCACCGTCATGGACGAACGCGGCGTCATCACCACGCACGGCCCCTTCGAGGGACTGGACCGCTTCGAGGCCCGCTCCGCGATCGTCGCCGCGCTGCGCTCCCAGGGCCGGATCGTCGCCGAGAAGCGCCCCTACGTCCACAGCGTCGGCCACTGCTCGCGCTGCAAGACCACCGTCGAGCCGCGCCTGTCCCTCCAGTGGTGGGTCAAGGTCGGCCCGCTCGCCAAGGCGGCCGGCGACGCCGTCCGCGACGGCCGGGTGGCGATCCACCCCGAGGACATGGCCAAGCGGTACTTCGACTGGGTCGACAACATGAACGACTGGTGCATCTCGCGCCAGCTCTGGTGGGGCCACCGCATCCCGATCTGGTACGGCCCCGACGGCGAGGTCGTCTGCGTCGGCCCCGACGAGGAACCGCCCACCGGCGAGGGCTGGCACCAGGACACCGACGTCCTCGACACCTGGTTCTCCTCGGGCCTGTGGCCCTTCTCCACCCTGGGCTGGCCCGAGCGCACCCCGGAACTGGAGAAGTTCTACCCGACCGACGTCCTGGTCACCGGCCACGACATCATCTTCTTCTGGGTCGCCCGGATGATGATGTTCGGCCTGTACGCCATGGACGGCGAGGTCCCCTTCAAGACCATCGCCCTGACCGGCCTGGTCCGCGACGAGCGCGGCAAGAAGATGTCGAAGTCCTTCGGCAACGTCGTCGACCCGCTCGACTGGATGGACGCCTACGGCTCCGACGCCGTCCGCTTCACCCTGGCCCGCGGCGCCAACCCGGGCACCGACGTCCCCATCGGCGAGGAGTGGGTCCAGGCATCCCGCAACTTCGCCAACAAGATCTGGAACGCCACCCGGTTCGCCCTGATGAACGGCGCCACCACGAAGGGCCCGCTCCCGGACCCCTCGCTGATGTCCGCCACCGACCGCTGGGTCCTCTCCCGCCTCGGCCGCACCGTCGCCGACGTGGACGCCCTCTACGAGGACTTCCAGTTCGCCAAGTTGTCGGACGCCCTCTACCACTTCGCGTGGGACGAGGTCTTCGACTGGTACGTCGAGCTGTCCAAGACCACCTTCCAGGAGGGCGGCGCCGCCGCCGAGGTCAGCAAGCGCGTCCTCGGCGAGGTCCTCGACGTCACCCTGCGGCTGCTGCACCCCGTGGTCCCCTTCGTCACCGAAGTGCTGTGGACCACGCTGACCGGCGGCGAGTCCGTCGTCGTCGCCGACTGGCCGCGCGACCCCGGCTTCCGCGACGCCGGCGCCGAGCGCGAGATCGAGACCCTCCAGGCCGTCATCACCGAGGTGCGCCGCTTCCGCCACGACCAGGGCCTCCAGCCCGGCCAGCGGGTGCCGGCCCGGCTCACCCTGGAGGGCTCGGCGCTCGCCCCGCACGAGGCGGCCATCCGGCAGTTGCTGCGGCTCCAGCCGGAGGGCGACGCCTTCACCGCGACGGCGACGCTGCCGGTGGCCGGGGTCGAGGTCGCCCTCGACCTCTCCGGCGCCATCGACGTGGCCGCCGAGCGCAAGCGGCTCGCCAAGGACCTGGCCGCCGCCGAGAAGGAGAAGGCCCAGGCCACCGCCAAGCTCGGCAACGAGGCGTTCCTCGGCAAGGCACCCGACCACGTCGTGGACAAGATCCGCGGCCGGCTCGCCAAGGCCGAGGAGGACATCACGCGCCTCGCCGCCCAGTTGGAGCGCCTGCCGCAGGCGTGACCCCGCCGCACGTGACGGCCCCCGGCAGCCCACCCCGGCTCCGGGGGCCCTCGCGTGCCCGCCGCCCCGGGGGAGCCACGGCCGTCCGCCGCACCCGGGTACGTAGACTGGTCCCCGTGAGTGAGCTCCCCCCGCACGACAGCAGCGAGCAGCCCGACCCGCTCGACTCCTTCGACGAGATCGTCGCCTCCGAGACCGGGCGCGACCCCGACCTCGCCGTCATCGAGGCCGGCAGCCGCACCCTGCGCACCCAGGGCGGGCCGCCCGAGGCCGACGTGCCCGGCAGGCCCGAGGACCCCGAGGTGGACGCGGCGCTGCGCGAGGTCGAGGCGGAGCTGGCCACCCGCTGGGGCGAGACCAAGCTGGAGCCGTCCGTCGCCCGGATCACCGCCCTGATGGACGTCCTGGGGGAGCCGCAGCGCTCCTACCCCTCCCTCCACATCACCGGCACCAACGGCAAGACCTCCACCGCCCGCATGATCGAGGCCCTGCTCGGCGCCTTCGACCTGCGCACCGGCCGGTACACCTCGCCGCACGTGCAGTCGGTCACCGAGCGGATCAGCCTCGACGGGGCGCCCGTCTCCGCCGAGCGGTTCATCGACACCTACCGCGACATCGCCCCCTACGTCGAGCTGGTCGACGCCCGCGAGGAGTACCGGCTCTCCTTCTTCGAGGTGCTGACCGGCATGGCCTACGCGGCCTTCGCCGACGCGCCGGTCGACGTCGCCGTCGTCGAGGTCGGCATGGGCGGCTCCTGGGACGCCACCAACGTCATCGACGGGGACGTCGCCGTCGTCACCCCCATCGACCTCGACCACACCGACCGGCTCGGCGAGACCCACGCCGAGATCGCCGCCGAGAAGGCCGGGATCATCAAGCAGGGCGCCACCGTGATCCTCGCCCAGCAGCCGGTGGAGGCCGCCCAGGCCCTGCTGAAGAAGGCCGTCGACGCCGACGCCACCGTGGCCCGCGAGGGCCTGGAGTTCGGCGTCGGGGCCCGCCAGGTCGCCGTCGGCGGCCAGCTCCTCACCCTGCGCGGACTCGGCGGCGAGTACACCGACGTCTTCCTCCCCCTGCACGGCGCCCACCAGGCGCACAACGCGGCCGTCGCGCTCGCCGCCGTCGAGGCGTTCTTCGGCGTCGGCGCCGAGCGCGCCGAACCGCTCAACGTCGACACCGTGCGCCGGGCCTTCGCCGCCGTCGCCTCACCGGGTCGCCTGGAGGTCGTGCGGCGCTCGCCGACCGTGGTGCTGGACGCCGCGCACAACCCGGCGGGCGCCCGCGTCACCGCCGAGGCGGTCGGGGAGGCGTTCCAGTTCAGCCGGCTCATCGGCGTGGTCGGCGCGAGCGGCGACAAGAACGTGCGGGGCCTGCTGGAGGCGTTCGAGCCGGTCTTCGCCGAGATCGTCGTCACCCAGAACTCCACCCACCGCGCCATGGACGCCGACGCGCTGGCCGCGATCGCCGTCGAGGTCTTCGGCGAGGACCGCGTCCAGGTCGAGCCGCGGCTGCCCGACGCCCTGGAGGCCGCGATCACGCTGGCCGAGGAGGAGGGCGAGTTCGCGGGCGGCGGTGTGCTCGTCACCGGCTCCGTCATCACCGTCGGCGAGGCCCGACTGCTCCTGGGGAAGGGCTGACCCGACGTGCGTACGCTCTGCGCTTCGACCCTCATCGGCGAGTTCTTCGTGATCGGCTTCGCCGCCCTGGTCGCCATGAAGGACCCCGGCCTCTCCACGACCACCGTGTGGACGGTCAGCGGCATCGCCATGTTCCTGTGCCTGGCGCTGTGCGGCGTGGTGACCCGGCCGGGCGGCATCGCCCTCGGCTGGGCCCTCCAGGCCGCCCTGGTCGCCTCCGGCTTCGTCGTACCGACGATGTTCTTCATGGGGGCGCTCTTCGGCGCCCTGTGGTGGGCCTCCGTACACTACGGCCGCAAGATCGACGAGGCGAAGGCGCGGTTCGCCGCGCAGGCCGCCCAGGACGAGACCCCTGCGCCTGACGCTGCGTGACGGACGCCGCGACACGCCCGGTAACCTCTCGTCCAGCACCCCTGTGATGTGAAGGAGCCCTCCCGTGACCCAGCGCACCCTCGTCCTGCTCAAGCCCGACGCCGTCCGGCGCGGCCTGACCGGCGAGATCATCAGCCGGATCGAGCGCAAGGCCGGCTGGCGGATCACCGCGCTGGAACTGCGCACCCTGGACACCGACACGCTGGAGCAGCACTACGGCGAGCACCAGGGCAAGCCCTTCTACGAGCCGCTGATGGAGTTCATGGCGTCCGGCCCCGTCGTCGCCATGATCGTCGAGGGCGAGCGCGTCATCGAGGGCGTGCGCGCGCTGGCCGGCCCGACCGACCCGGTCGCGGCGGCCCCGGGCTCCATCCGCGGCGACTTCGGGGTGATCGTCCGCGAGAACCTGATCCACGCCTCCGACTCCGAGGAGTCCGCCGAGCGCGAGGTGAAGATCTTCTTCCCCGGCCGGGCCTGAACCTCCGGATCACCCTTTTTTCTGACGCGCCGTCAGCCCGGCGGGGCCCGGGGAACCGGGGCGGTCGCCGGGAAGCGACCGCCCTGTGGCATATGGGTGCCGATCGGGGGAACGGATTCCACCGTTGGCCCGTCTCCACAAGCGAGGCGGTACGCCATCTGCTGACAATGGCGAAGACCCTCGCGCGGTGTTCGTGAAAGCGCGTCTACCATGGAAGCCTGCACGTCACTGCACCCACCTCGCCGACCTGAAAAGCCCTCAAAGGCTTGTGGGAAGGCCAGCCGAATCCTGATGGGGAACTCAATGTCGTTCATCGGCCGTGACATGGCTGTCGACCTCGGGACCGCCAACACGCTGGTGTACGTCAGGGGTCGCGGGATCGTACTGAACGAGCCGTCCGTCGTCGCGATCAACACCAACACCGGTGGCATCCTCGCGGTCGGCGCCGAAGCGAAGAAGATGATCGGGCGCACCCCGGGCAACATCGTCGCCGTGCGCCCGCTGAAGGACGGCGTGATCGCCGACTTCGAGATCACCGAGCGGATGCTCCGCTACTTCATCCTGAAGATCCACAAGCGGCGTTATCTGGCTCGTCCGCGGGTCGTCGTCTGTGTGCCCTCGGGCATCACCGGCGTCGAGCGCCGCGCCGTCATCGAGGCGTCGTCCCAGGCCGGCGCCCGCCAGGTGCACATCATCGAGGAGCCCATGGCCGCGGCCATCGGCTCCGGCCTGCCGGTCCACGAGGCCACGGGCAACATGGTGGTCGACATCGGCGGCGGCACCACGGAGGTCGCGGTCATCTCCCTCGGCGGCATCGTCACCGCCCAGTCCATCCGCGTCGCGGGTGACGAACTGGACAACGCGATCATCCAGTATGTGAAGAAGGAGTACAGCCTTCTGCTGGGCGAGCGCACGGCCGAACAGATCAAGCTCACGATCGGCTCGGCGTACGACCTCGACTCCGACGAGCACACCGAAATCCGCGGCCGGGACCTCGTCTCCGGTCTGCCCAAGACCGTCGTCATCTCGGCCGCCGAGGTCCGCAAGGCGATCGAGGAACCCGTCAACGCCATCGTCGACGCCGTCAAGACGACCCTGGACAAGTGCCCGCCGGAGCTGTCCGGCGACATCATGGACCGGGGCATCGTCCTGACCGGCGGCGGAGCGCTGCTGCGCGGACTGGACGAGCGGCTGCGCCGGGAGACCGGCATGCCGATCCACATCGCGGAGGACCCGCTCGACAGCGTCGCGCTCGGTTCCGGGAAGTGCGTCGAGGAGTTCGAGGCGCTCCAGCAGGTACTGGACGCCCAGCCCCGCCGGTGACGTCACACGTCGGTTCCGCCGTACGAGACGATCTCCTCTCGTACGGCGGATCGTTGATATAGAGACATGAGAACGCCCTCCAGTCCCGGGCCGGATGTTCCCGGGCGGCGCGAGGAGAACACCTTGACGCGCCGAACGGGTTTCCCCGGACACCCGGAGCGTCCGACTCCCCGAGCACCCCGCTTCCCGAAGTCCCGCCGCTTCCCGAAGCACCCGTACTTCTCTTGGTACCCGTAGTTCCCGAAGAGCCCCCGAAGAGCCCGAAGTTCCCGAAGTGCCCGTGGTTCCGGCACTTCCTGAAGCACCCGTAGTTCCCGAAGTACCCGCACCTCCCGAAGTACCCGTAGATCCGAAGTTTTCCGACTCCGACGAGGAAGGCACGGCCGCCGCACGTGAGGGACACGAAAGAGAGCCGGCTGCTCCTGGTGCTGCTGATCGCGGTCGCGTTCGCGCTGATCACGGTGGACATCCGCGGCGGGGAGGACTCACCCGTCGACGGCGCCCGGCAAGCCGCGGCCACCGTCTTCGGCCCGATCGAGAACGGCGTGTCGGCCGCCGTCGACCCGGTCGGCAACGCCGTCGCCGCGATCCGCGCGTCCGGCGACCGCCACGACCGGCTCGCCACCCTGGAGACCGAGAACGCCGCCCTGAAGGCCAGACTCGGCAGCGACGAACGCGGACGCAGCCGCCTGAGGCAGTTCGACAAGATGCTCGGCCTCGCCGGCGCCGGCCAGTACGGCATCAAGGGCGCCCAGGTCATCGCCATAGGAGCCGCCCAGGGCTTCTCCTGGACCATCACCATCGACGCCGGCGCCAACGACGGCATCCAGCGCGACATGACCGTCCTCAACGGCGACGGCCTCGTCGGCCGCGTCACCACCGTCGGCCCCCACACCGCCACCGTGCTCCTCGCCAACGACCCCGACTTCACCGTCGGCACCCGCATGGAGTCCGGCGACGAACTCGGCTTCGCCTCCGGCCAGGGCGACCGCCCCCTGCGCGTCGAACTCCTCAACGGCAAGGCCGACGTCAAGAAGGGCGACCGCCTCGTCACCTTCGGCTCCCAGGCCGACAAGCCCTTCGTGCCCGGCGTCCCCGTCGGCGTCGTCAGCCGCGTCGACCCCTCCGGCGGCGACCTGACCCGCACCCTCTACGTCACGCCCTTCGTCGGCTTCACCAAGCTCGACGTCATCGGCGTCGTCGTCCAGGCCCCCGGGAAGGACCCGCGGGACACCGTGCTCCCCGACAGAACGGAGCCCAAGCCCACGCCGACCGTCACGGTCACCGTGACCCCGTCCGCCCCGGCACCCGACGGGCCGCCGCAGCCCGAGCAGTAGGAGCACTCACCCCATGCGCGTCAACCGGTTCCTGCTCTCCTCCTCCCTGGTCGTCGTCGCCCTGGTGGTGCAGGTCAGCGTCCTCGCCCGGCTCCAGCTCCCCGGCGCCGTCCCCGACCTGCTCCTGCTCACCGTGGTCGGCCTCGCCCTCGTCTACGGCCACGTCGGCGGCGCCCTCATCGGCTTCGGCGCCGGCCTCCTCGCCGACCTCGCCCCGCCCGCCGACCACGCCGCCGGCCGCTACGCCCTCGTGCTCTGCCTCATCGGCTACCTCGCCGGACTCGCCCGCCCGGAGAACGGCCGGCTGCGCTCCGCCGTCGGCCCCATGGCCGTCGTGGTCGCCGCCGCCGTCGGCACCACCCTGCTCTACGCGGGCGTCGGCGCCCTCGTCGGCGACACCGCCGCCCGCGACGTCGGCCTGCCCGGACTCCTGTTCACCGCCGCCCTGTACGACCTGCTCCTCGCGCCCTTCGCCGTCCCCGCCGTGATGGCCCTCGCCCGCCGCGCCGAGAACGACCCGCTGGCCGACTCCGGGACCACCGCCCAGAAGGCCGACATCGCCTCCGGCTGGCTCTCCGGCGGCACCGGACTGCGCATCGGCGGCCAGCGCAACCCCCTGCGCGTCAAGGCCGCCCGCTCCCGCGGCGCCCGCGCCGGACGCATCAAGGGGGTCAAGCGGCTGTGACACCGGGGGCAGCACACACGCACACACGTCGCGCGGGGGAGCCGGCAGCAGTGACCCACATCCACCCGTCGCCCACCACCACCCACCACGGAATGGGCCCGGACCATGACTAACATCCCGGAGACCGGCCGGAACACGCGCGTCCAGACCCGGCTCGTCGTCATCCAGATCCTCGTCCTCTCCCTGCTCGGCACCCTCGGCGGACGCCTGTGGTTCCTCCAGATCCGCCAGGGCGACGAATACGCCAAGAAGGCGTCCGGCAACCACGTCCAGCAGGTCGTCCAGCCCGCCGTGCGCGGCTCCATCCTGGACACCCGCGGCGTCCCCCTCGCCGACAACGAGACCCGTCTCGTCGTCTCCGCCTCCCGTACCGAGCTGCTGAAGATGAAGGACGACGGCGAAGCCGTCCTCACCAAGCTCGCCGACGTCCTCGGCATGAAGGCGCAGGACGTCCGGGAGAAGGTCCGGCTGTGCGACGCCAAGACGCCGCAGCCCTGCTGGAACGGCTCCCCCTACCAGCCGATCCCCATCACCGACGAGGCCACCCCCAAGCAGGCCCTCCAGATCCGCGAACGCGCCGAGGACTTCCCCGGCATCACCGCAGAACCCGAGGCCGTCCGCCGCTACACCGCCCCCGGCAAGGCCAACACCGCCCAGGTCCTCGGCTACCTCTCCCCGGTCACCGACGACGAGATCCAGAAGGCGCAGGACACCGACTCGCCCTTCCTCCGCTCGGACCAGGTCGGCCGCTCCGGACTGGAACGCCAGTACGACAAGGCGCTGCGCGGCAAGGCCGGCGTCACCCGCTACGAGGTCGACAACCTCGGCCGCGTCATCGGCCAGGCCGAGTCCGACCCCGCCGAACCCGGCTCCAACCTCGTCACCAGCATCGACGCCCGCGTCCAGCGCGTCGCCGAGTACGAGCTGAACGAGGCCATGAAGGCCGCCCGCAACGAGTTCGACCGCAACACCAACACGACCTACAAGGCCGACGCCGGCGCCGTCGTCGTCATGGAGGCCAAGACCGGCCGCGTCGTCGCCATGGCCTCCAACCCCAGCTACGACCCCAACGCCTGGGTCGGCGGCATCTCCGCCAAGGACTACAAGAAGCTCACCGGCAAGAACTCCAACTACCCGCTCCTCAACCGGGCCATCCAGGGCCAGGCCGCCCCCGGCTCCATCTTCAAGGTGGTCTCCTCCGCCGCCGCCGTCGAGGCCGGCTACGACTTCGACGGCCGCTACGACTGCTCCGGCTCCTACGACGTCGGCGGCCAGATCTTCAAGAACTTCGAGTCCGCCAACGACGGCATGATCAGCATCGGCCGCGCCCTGGAACTCTCCTGCGACACCGTCTACTACCGCCTCGCGCACGAGGAGTGGAAGCGGGACGGCGGCATGAAGCCGAAGAAGCCCCACGACTACTTCTACAAGGCCGCCCACGACTTCGGCCTCGGCAAGGAGACCGGCATCGACCTCCCCAACGAGGTCACCGGCCGCGTCCCCGACCGCGAGTGGAAGCAGAAGTACTGGGAGGCCAACAAGGACGCCTGGTGCAAGACCGGCAAGAAGGGCGGCTCCTACGTCGAGCAGATCGCGTACGAGAACTGCCTCGAAGGCAACAAGATGCGCGCCGGTGACTCCATCAACTACTCCATCGGCCAGGGCGACACCCTCGTCACCCCCATCCAGATGGCCACCATCTACTCGGCGCTCTCCAACGGCGGCACCCTCTACGACCCCACCATCGGCAAGGCGGTCGTCAGCCCCGACGGCAAGCACGTCGAGGAGATCGAGCCCACCTCCCACGGCAAGCTCCCCCTCTCCAAGACCACCCTCGCCAAGATGGACGAGGCCCTCGAAGGCGTCGCCACCCGCGGCACCGCCGCCTGGCGCTTCGGCGGCTGGCCCCAGGACAAGATCCCGATGCACGCCAAGACCGGCACCGCCGAGGTCTACGGCAAGCAGACCACCTCGTGGTTCGCCACCTACACCGACGACTACGCCATCGTCATGACCATCTCCCAGGGCGGCACCGGCTCCGGCGCCTCCGGCCCCGCCGTCCGCAAGATCTACGACGCCCTCTACGGCGTCCAGGCCGACGGCTCCCTCGACAAGAACAAGGCGCTGATGGCCAAGCCGGTCGCCGCCCTCCCCAAGATCAAGGCGGACGGCACCATCGCCGCCCCGAAGATGCCCGAGGACCCCGTGAAGGAGCTCCTGCCCGCCCCCCAGGGCACCCCGCCGCCCGGCGGTGACGACCCCACCGCCCCGCAGAACCCGCAGAACCCGCAGGACCCGCAGGCGACCGTCGAGCCGCCCGCCACCGGCAACCGGCAGACCCGCAGGCGGACCCGCAGGACCGGGAGGACCCGCCCATGACCGGCGTCAACAGCTTCCAGGTCTCCGGATACGGCCCCGAACGGGCGGGCTGGACCCGCCTGTTCGCCCGCGACTCCCTCGCCCGACGACTCGACTGGCCCATCCTCGCGGCCTCCGTCGCGCTGTCGATGATCGGCGCCCTGCTCATCTACTCCGCCACCCGCAACCGCACCGAACTCAACCAGGGCGACCCGTACTACTTCCTCACCCGGCACCTGCTCAACACCGGGATCGGCTTCGTCCTCATGATCGCCACCATCTGGTTCGGCCACCGCGCCCTGCGCACCGCCGTCCCCGTCCTCTACGGCGGCTCGGTCTTCCTGATCCTCCTGGTGCTCACCCCGCTCGGCTCGACCATCAACGGCGCCCACTCCTGGATCAAGCTCCCCGGCGGCTTCTCCCTCCAGCCCTCCGAGTTCGTGAAGATCACGATCATCCTGGGCATGGCGATGCTCCTCGCCGCCCGCGTCGACGCCGGCGACAAGCCCTACCCGGACCACAAGACCGTGCTCCAGGCACTCGGCCTCGCCACCGTGCCGATGCTCATCGTGATGCTCATGCCCGACCTCGGTTCGGTCATGGTCATGGTCGTCATCGTGCTCGGCGTCCTGCTCGCCTCCGGCGCCTCCAACCGGTGGGTCTTCGGCCTGCTCGGCACCGGCGTCCTCGGCTCCCTCGCGGTCTGGCAGCTCGGCATCCTCGACGAGTACCAGATCAACCGCTTCGCCGCCTTCGCCAACCCGGAACTCGACCCCGCCGGCGTCGGCTACAACACCAACCAGGCCCGCATCGCCATCGGCTCCGGCGGACTCACCGGCTCCGGCCTCTTCCAGGGCTCCCAGACCACCGGCCGCTTCGTGCCCGAACAGCAGACCGACTTCGTCTTCACCGTCGCCGGCGAGGAACTCGGCTTCCTCGGCGCCGCCCTCATCATCACCCTGCTCGGCGTCATCCTCTGGCGCGGCTGCCGCATCGCCCGGGGGACCAGCGACCTGTACGGCACCATCGTCGCCGCCGGCATCGTCGCCTGGTTCGCCTTCCAGACCTTCGAGAACGTCGGCATGACCCTCGGCATCATGCCGGTCACCGGACTGCCCCTGCCCTTCGTCTCCTACGGAGGCTCGTCCATGTTCGCCGTCTGGGTCTCCATCGGCCTCCTCCAGTCCATCACCGCCCAAAGACCCGTCTCCGCCTGACCCGCGCGGATACGGGCGGACCCCACCCGCCGGGTTAATCTGGATGGTCACCCGCCCCCCAGCCACCGGCCGGGGGGAACCCTGTCAGCACACAAAGGTCCCGCGAGATGCCTGCCGATGCCGCCGAGTCTGCGTTGTCTGTGTCGTCTGTGTTTCCGCAGCTCGAAGCTCTGCTCCCGCACGTGCAGAAGCCGATCCAGTACGTCGGCGGAGAGCTGAACTCCACGGTCAAGCCCTGGGAGGACTGCGACGTCCGCTGGGCACTCATGTACCCCGACGCCTACGAGGTCGGACTCCCCAACCAGGGCGTCATGATCCTCTACGAGGTCCTCAACGAGCAGCGCGGCGTCCTCGCCGAACGCACCTACAGCGTCTGGCCGGACCTGGAGGCGCTGATGCGGGAGCACGACGTCCCGCAGTTCACCGTCGACAGCCACCGCCCGGTCCGCGCCTTCGACCTGTTCGGCCTCTCCTTCTCCACCGAACTCGGCTACACCAACATGCTGACCGCCCTCGACCTGGCCGGCATCCCCCTGGAGGCCCGCGACCGCGGCCTGGACGACCCCGTCGTCGTGGCAGGCGGACACGCCGCCTTCAACCCCGAGCCGATCGCCGACTTCATCGACTGCGCCGTCCTCGGCGACGGCGAACAGGCCGTCCTGGAGATCACCGCCGTCGTCCGCGCCTGGAAGGCCGAGGGCCGCCCCGGCGGACGCGAGGAACTCCTGCTGCGCCTGGCCAGGACCGGCGGCGTCTACGTCCCCGGCTTCTACGACGTCGAGTACCTCCCCGACGGCCGCATCGCCCGCGTCGTACCCAACCGCTCGGGCGTGCCGTGGCGCGTCTCCAAGCACACGGTGATGGACCTCGACGAGTGGCCCTACCCCAAGCAGCCCCTCGTCCCGCTCGCCGAGACGGTCCACGAACGGATGTCCGTGGAGATCTTCCGCGGCTGCACCCGCGGCTGCCGCTTCTGCCAGGCCGGCATGATCACCCGCCCGGTGCGCGAACGCTCCATCACCGGCATCGGCGAGATGGTCGACAAGGGACTGAAGGCGACCGGCTTCGAAGAGGTCGGCCTGCTCTCGCTCTCCTCCGCCGACCACAGCGAGATCGGCGAGATCGCCAAGGGCCTCGCCGACCGCTACGAGGACGACAAGATCGGCCTCTCACTGCCCTCCACCCGCGTCGACGCCTTCAACATCGACCTGGCCGACGAACTGACCCGCAACGGCCGCCGCTCCGGACTCACCTTCGCCCCCGAGGGCGGCTCCGAACGCATCCGCAAGGTCATCAACAAGATGGTCTCGGAAGACGACCTCATCCGCACCGTAGCCACCGCCTACGGCAACGGCTGGCGCCAGGTGAAGCTGTACTTCATGTGCGGGCTGCCCACCGAGACGGACGACGACGTCCTCCAGATCGCCGACATGGCCACCCGCGTCATCCAGAAGGGCCGCGAGGTCTCCGGCTCCGGCGACATCCGCTGCACCGTCTCCATCGGCGGCTTCGTCCCCAAACCCCACACCCCCTTCCAGTGGGCGCCGCAACTGTCCGCGGAGCAGACCGACGCCCGCCTGCAAAAGCTCCGCGACAAGATCCGCGGCGACAAGAAGTACGGCCGCTCCATCGGCTTCCGCTACCACGACGGCAAGCCCGGCATCGTCGAGGGCCTGCTCTCCCGCGGCGACCGCCGGATCGGCGCCGTCATCCGCGCCGTCTACGACGACGGCGGCCGTTTCGACGGCTGGCGCGAACACTTCTCCTACGACCGCTGGATGAGCTGCGCCGACAAGGCACTGGAGACCTTCGGCCTCGACGTCGACTGGTACACCACCCGCGAGCGCGGCTACGAGGAGGTCCTCCCCTGGGACCACCTCGACTCCGGCCTCGACAAGGAGTGGCTCTGGGAGGACTGGCAGGACGCCCTCGACGAAACCGAGGTCGAGGACTGCCGCTGGACCCCCTGCTTCGACTGCGGGGTGTGCCCCGCGATGGACACCGCCATCCAGATCGGCCCCACCGGCAGGAAACTGCTTCCGCTGACGGTCACCGGACAGGGCGACGGCTGACCCCCGCCGACGCTCTTTCCTTCCGGAGGAAAACGACGGGCGCGGTCATGCGGGACATTCTCCGGATGTCCTCCCGCATACCGCGCCTTTTCGTTTCCCCCGTATCGTGAGTGACGGCCGCCGCGCCGGACACAACGGAAATATGAGGAACGGAACGCGGGGAAATCCCGGGATACCGCGGGGCGGGGCGAGGCGCCCGCGAACCGCCCCGCCAGAGGCCCGGCAGGCGTTCCGGACCGTCCGTAAACAGCCGAAACCTGCCGTTAGACTGAGCCGCATGGACACGACGAGCCGTAAAGCAGCACTGAAGAAAGCGACATTTCCCGCGATCGTCGGACTGCTTCTGGTCGGCTGGATCACCTATATCGTCGTCGCCATCGCCAATGAACCGGAAAAGGCCGCCGCGCCCAGCGCCGCCGCCCTCACCGAGGACATCGCCCAGGCACTCGCCGACGGCGACGCGGGCGCCCTTCGGGAACACCTCTCCGCGCAGGCCGGCGACGGATACGCCGAAGCCCTGGTCGACAGGTTCTCCGCGCTCCCCGGCACCCCCGGGGTGACCCGCGAGGGCACCGGCGACCACCCCTTCGCCGCCATCCGCCAGGGCGGCCACTGCCTCGGCTTCGACCTGCGCAAGACCGACGACGGCTGGGTCATGGACGCCGTACCCCGCCTCCAGGGGTGCGAGGGGTAGCGTCCGGACCCGGCCCGCCCCCGGAAACCCGGGTGTGCGGCGGACCGGGGGAGGGGCTGCGGCACGGCCGGGCCCCGTACGGCCCGCTCGGCTACTTGCTGACCGCGAACCGCATCAGCGCGTGCTCGTCACCCTGCTTGATCTTCCCCGTCACATTGATCACTTCCAGCTTCCAGCCGGTGCCCACCCGCACCGCCTTCGCCACCGCGCAGCCGTTGTCCTGCGTCAGCAGACTCGGCCAGATGTCCGCCACCTGCTGCGAACTGCCCCCCGTGGCGTCGTACACCTTGAAACTGATGTTGCGCGCCTTCTGGAACGAGCTGCCCTTCTTGTAGGCCGCCGCGATGAAGACGATCGACGTGATGTGGGACGGAATACGGGCGAACTCCACCGTCACCGTCTCGTCGTCGCCCTCGCCCCGGCCGGTCTGGTTGTCACCGCTGTGCAGCAGCGAGCCGTTGCCCATCGGGTCCAGCGAGTCCAGACCCGCCAGCCGCACCGGGTCCGCGCCCTGCAAGGCGATGGCGATCAGGTCCAGGTCCGTGCCGGACTTGCGGCGCAGCGTCCCCAGCAGCCCTCCGCTGCTGCCGGAGGTCGGGTCCCAGGACGCCCCGATGGACAGGTGCGTCACCCCGTCCAGATCCGCCGGGCCGTCTTCCTTCGTGAGCGTGATCATGCGTGGCACAACCTTTCCGTCGGTACGTGAAGCGGGCACGCACAGTCTGCCTGGCGGCCCCCGGCGGCCCCGCCCGAGCCCCCGCCCCGCCCGCACACCCCCGGAGATCGGGGGAACCATCCCGCGCCGCGGCACGTACTCTTGGAAGCAGGACGACCACACTCACGAAGGACTGAACGACACTGGGCAAGCGACAGCCCGAAGGACCGCCGCCCGTACCCGCGGTGCAGCGCATCCGACTGCGCTACACCAAGCGCGGCCGCCTCCGGTTCACCAGCCACCGTGACTTCCAGCGTGCCTTCGAGCGCGCGCTGCGCCGCGCCGAGGTGCCCATGGCGTACTCGGCGGGGTTCACGCCGCACCCGAAGGTGTCCTACGCCAATGCCGCACCCACCGGCACGGGCAGTGAGGCGGAGTACCTGGAGATCGCGCTCACCGAAGCGCGCGACCCCGAGACCCTGCGCCGGCTCCTCGACACGTCGCTGCCGGCCGGGCTCGACATCGTCGACGCGGTCGAGGCCCGCACCTCCGGGCTCGCCGACCGGCTGACGGCCTCCGTGTGGGAGCTGCGGCTGGACGGCGTGGACCCGGCCGAGGCCGAGCACGCCGCCGCCGCCTTCACCGCGGCCGGCGGTGTGGAGGTGCAGCGCCGCACCAAGAGCGGCCTGCGCACCTTCGACGCCCGCGCGGCCGTCGTGAGCCTGCGCACCGGACCGACCGACCCTCCGCCGGCTGATAGGCCGACCGACCGGCCCTGTGCGATACTGCGGCTGGTTGTTCGGCACGTGACGCCTGCCGTACGACCCGACGACGTCCTGTCCGGTCTCCGCGCCGTGGCCGACCTGGCGCCGCCGGTCCCCGCAGCGGTGACCAGGCTGGCGCAGGGGCTGCTCGATGAAGAGACCGGTGCGGTGACCGACCCGCTCGCGCCCGACCGCGAGGCAGCAGCGCCCGAGCCGCCATCGGCCCCCGCTGCCGCTGCCGCCGCGAAGGCACCGGCGTAAGGAAGGTCCCGCGCAGGGACGGATGTCGCCGCGCCGCCCTCGACCTCGGGAGCCACCTGGGTCGGGCAGCGCACCCACCACAAGACTTTCGCCAGGCCGTACACGACAAGGAGTGCGGAACCGGCGAGACAGACACGGAGAGCTCCCGAGCGGCGCCCGCGCCCCGGACGGCGGGACCGCGCATCGCGCGGACCGCGGACGTCACCGGCCACCCACACGGTCGATGCCGGACCAGGCGCGGCGCCCGGGAGCCTGACGGGAGAAACCCCCGCATGCTCGAACCGACCGAAACCGCAGAGTCCGCGACACCCACCACGGACTCCGAAGCGAACACCCCCAGCGACACCCTGCCCCCGCGCCGCCGGCGCCGGGCCGCCTCCCGCCCCGCGGGACCGCCCTCAGGCGCCTCCGAGGCCCAGGCGGAGACCGTCGCCCCGGCCGAGACGGCCGTGACCGGCCCCGAGGCCCTCGAAGACCCCGAGGACCCCGAGGACACGGCAGCCGACGAGGCCACCGACGCCGAAGAGGCCGCCGAGGCTCCCGAGGCCGAAGAGGCCCCTGAGGCAGCCGAGGCCGCACCGGGCCGCCCCCGGCGCCGCGCCGTGCGCCGCGCCTCCGCTCCCGCCGGTGCCCCGGCCGCCGCCGAGGCGGCCGAGACCGTCCTCCCCGCGGCCCCCGCCGCCGACGCGCCTGCCCCCGCCGAGACGCCCGCCCCGGCCGTGACCGCCGAGGACGCCGCCCCGCGCCGCACCCGCCGCCGCGCCACCCGCGACACCACCTCGCCCACGGCCGGGCAGACCAGCGCCGCGCAGGTCACCGAGGCGCAGACCACGGCCGCGCAGGCCACCACCGCGCAGACGCCGGAGCAGGACACCACCGCCCAGGCCGCCCCGGCCGGCGAAGACGCCGACACGGCCGCCGACGACGCCGCCCCGCGCCGCGGACGCCGGCGAGTCGCCCGCCGCGCGAGCGCCCCGGCCGACACGCCCGGCTCCGAGAGCGCCGCCGAGCCCGCCGCCGCGGAGCAGCCGGCCCCGGCCGCCGCGCCCGCGCCCGCCGCCGAGGCCCCCGAGA
>NZ_JAGPNL010000007.1 GCF_018069565.1 Streptomyces tagetis
CCGGCCGGTGCCGCGTTGCGGGTTGCCGCTGTAGCGGCCGGTGGAGTGCCGGGGGCCGCTGCCGCGCCGCCGGGCTGCGGCCGGGCCCGGGACCGCTGCCGGGCGTCCCCGGAGCCCGCGCCGCGGGGCCGCTGCCGTGCGGGGCGCCGGTGGCGTGCTGCCGGCCGGTGCCGCGTTGCGGGTTGCCGCTGTAGCGGCCGGTGGAGTGCCGGGGGGCCGCTGCCGCGCCGCCGGGCTGCGGCCGGGCCCGGGACCGCTGCCGGGCGTCCCCGGAGCCCGCGCCGTGGGGCTGCTGCCGTGCGGGGGCGCCGGTGGCGTGCTGCGAGTTGCCGCCGGTGGAGTGCCGGCCGCTGCCGCGCTGCGGGCTCCCGCCGGGCCCGGGGCTGCTGCCGGGCGTTCCGGAGCCGGTGCCGGGGGCGGTGGAATGCGGGGGGTTGCTGCCGTGCCGGGGCGCTGTCGGCCGGTGTCGCGCGGCGAGTTGCCGCCGTAGCGGGCCGCTGTCGCTGTCGTACCGCCGGCCGCTGTCGCGCCCCGCGCTTCCCCGATGCCGCCGTGCCGCCGCCCGTCAAGGGCGTGGCGGTTTCCCCGAGCCGTACAGCCATTCCTTCCACAGGGGCGTGAAGTCCTTGCCCGGGGCGGACTTCTCGACGTACGCCGTGAAGTCGGCGGTGTCCGCCGTGCCGTGGCGGTGGGCCGCCGACCAGCCGCGCAGCAGGGCGCGGAAGGCGTCGTCGCCGACGGTCTGCCGGACGCGGTGCAGGACCATGGCGCCGCCCTGGTAGACCGGGCTCTCGAAGAGGTGGGCCGCGTCCGGCGGTTCGGCGGGCGGGAAGGCCCACAGGTCCTCGCCGGTCGCGTAGAACGTGTCGAAGGTGTGCTGCGCGCTGTCGCCGCCGTGGTCCTCCTCCCACAGCCACTCCGCGTAGGTGGCGAAGCCCTCCGCGAGCCACACGTCCGCCCAGGTCTTCGGCGTGACGGAGTTCCCGTACCACTGGTGGGCGAGTTCGTGGACGAGGGTGCTGAGGTCGGGGGCGCCGGCGAAGTAGGGCCGGGTCTGCGTCTCCAGCGCGTACCCGGCGTCGCCGGGCCGGTCCACGATCGCGCCGGTGGAGGAGAACGGGTACGGCCCGAAGAGGTCCCGCGCCCACTCCACGATCTCGGGGATGCGGGCGAGGACGGCCTTGCTCGCCCCGGCCTGTTCCGGGTCGACGGCGGTGAGCACGGGCAGCCCGTCGCGGGTGGTGGCGCGGGTGACGTCGAAGCGGCCGATGGCGACGGTGGCGGCGTGGCTCGGCATCGGCTCGGCGCTGTGCCAGGTGGACGTCGTCCGGCCGCCCTCGGTGCGTTCGCCGGTCAACTCCCCGTTGGAGACGGCCCGCAGGCCCTTCGGCACGGTGATCGTGAGGTCGTAGGCGGCCTTGTCGGACGGGTGGTGGTTGCCGGGGAACCAGGCCATCGAGCCGGTCGGTTCGCCGAGTCCGACGGCGCCGTCGGCGGTGTGCAGCCAGCCTTCCTCGGAGCCGTCGTGGTCGGTGATCGTCACCGGCTCGCCGGAGTAGCGGACGGTCACCCGGAAGGTCGCGCCGCGGTGGAGGTCGTCGGGCGGACGGACGGTCAGTTCCTGGCCCGCGCGGTTCCAGCGGGCCGCCCGGCCGTCGACGGTGACCTCCTCGACGGTGAGGCCGTCGAGGTCGAGGTCGAACGCGGAGAGCGCCTTGGTGGCGCGGGCGGTGACGGTCGCCGTGCCCGACAGGCGCCGGCCGGCCGGGTCGTAGTCGAGGACGAGGCCGTAATGGCGTACGTCGTAACCGCCGTTGCCCGCCTTCGGGAAGTACGGGTCGCGCAGCCCCGAGCCGCCGGGCGTGCCGTGGACGCCGCTGCCGCCGCATCCGGCGGCCGGCGCAGCCAGCGCGGCGAGCGCCACGGCGAGGGCGAACGGACGGCGAGGGCGCACGCCGTGATCCTAGGGCCCCCGGTCCGGGCCGCCGCACCCCGCCGCGCGGACCCCGTACGGGCCGCGCGCGTCTCCCCGCCACCGGCGTACGGGCCGCCCACGCCCCGCGTCACTCGCTACGGGCGGACGCGCCCCGCGCGGGCCCCGTCGGACGTGCCGGGAGCCCGCGCGGCGGACGGGACGTCAGACGTTGACGCCGAAGTCCTGGGCGATGCCGACCAGGCCCGAGGCGTACCCCTGGCCGACCGCGCGGAACTTCCACTCGGCGCCGTTGCGGTACAGCTCGCCGAAGACCATCGCGGTCTCGGTGGCGGCGTCCTCCGACAGGTCGTAGCGGGCGATCTCGCTGCCGCCGGACTGGTTGACCACGCGGATGTAGGCGTTGCGCACCTGGCCGAAGTTCTGCGAACGGGACTCGGCGTCGTAGATGGAGACCGGGAAGACGATCTTGTCGATGTCGGCCGGCAGAGCCGCCAGGTTGACCTTGATCGCCTCGTCGTCGCCGGCGCCCTCGCCGGTGCGGTTGTCACCGGTGTGGACGATGGTGTTGTCCGGCGTCTGCTTGTTGTTGAAGAAGACGAAGTGGGCGTCCGAGTAGACCTTGCCCTCCGCGTTGACCGCGATGGCGGACGCGTCGAGGTCGAAGTCGGTGCCGGTGGTGGTGCGGACGTCCCAGCCGAGGCCCACGGTGACCTCGGTCAGGCCCGGAGCCTCCTTGGTGAGCGAGACGTTGCCACCCTTGGACAGGCTTACAGCCATTGTTGGGAGTCCCTTCCCTCGTTTGCTTACGGCACGAAAGCTACAGCCACCCCCATGAACGACGTGAGGGGCCCGCAAGGTTCCGGCTCTTTCGGCCTTCTTCGGCGGGCACCGCCGCGGGGGCGCGGCGGTGCGGGGGTGACGGAGACGATCCGGATATCGGGGTGACGCGGGGCCGGTGGCGCGGGACCATGGAGGCATGTCCGGTCCCTATGTCGTCCGTGGCTCCGTCTCGCTGCCCGAGGCCGAGCTGATGTGGCGTTTCTCGCGTTCCTCGGGGCCCGGCGGACAGCACGTCAACACCACGGACACACAGGTGGAGCTGCGCTTCGACCTGGCCCGCACCGAGGCCCTGCCCGAGGTGTGGAAGGCGCGGGCGCTGGAGCGGCTGGCGGGGCGGCTCACCGACGGGGTCGTCACCGTGCGCTCCTCCGCGCACCGTTCGCAGTGGCGCAACCGGGAGGCCGCCGCCCTGCGCCTCGCCGCGCTGCTGGCGGAGGCCACCGCGCCGCCGCCCCGGCCCCGCCGCCCCACCCGCGTCCCGCGCGGTATCAACGAGCGCCGGCTGCGCGAGAAGAAGCAGCGCTCGCAGACCAAGCGGGGCCGTTCCCCGAAGAGCTGGGACTGAGGGCGCCGGCCGCTCAGCCCAGGTGCCGGTAGCGGCCCCGGAAGTACATCAGCGGGCCGCCGTCCGCGCTCGGTACCCGGGCCGTCAGCACCCGGCCGATGACCAGCGTGTGGTCCCCGGCCTCGACGCGCTGCTCGGTGCTGCACTCCAGGGTCGCCAGTGCCCCGCCCACCAGCGGCGCCCCGGACGCCTCGCCCCGGGTGTAGGGGATGTCCTCGAAGAGGAGCCGGTCGCTGATCCGGCCCCGCATGGCGAAGCGGCCGGCGATGTGCCGCTGGCTCTGGGAGAGCACGGAGACCGCCCACAGCGGCTGCTCGGTGAGCAGGTCGTCCATGCGGGAGCCCGAGCGCAGGCTCACCAGGACCAGCGGCGGGTCCAGGGACACCGACATGAACGCCGTGGCCGTCATCCCGGCGTCCTCGCCGAGCGGCGCCCGGGGGTCGTCGGGGTCCAGCGGCGGCTCCTGGGCGGTCACGAGGACCACGCCCGAGGAGAGCCGGGACATGGCGGCACGGAACTCGTCGTTGCTCACTCCGCCAGCATGCCCGGAGGCGGGGGAGGGCAACGAGGAGGCGGCGACGGTGGCAGGGGGAGTGTTCGGCACACCATCACGCTAATCGGCGCCGTGCGCGCCCCGCATCGGGCCCCGGGACCAGGCCGGTCCTAGGACCGCGGCCGGAGCCCCGCCCTCCGCCGGTCGTCTGATTGGTTGGCCGTGATGCGTCGAAAACGCGGAAACACCACCCAATTGTTCAGGTTTCGTTGTGACTTGAGTCACAAGGGGCGGTAATTGTTGACCCTGTGTACCGAGTGGGGAGCGCGCTGTGATTCAGTGGCGGAAGCTGGTAGGACGATACGCCGAAGAGAACCCTTGATTCACTGCGAGGTCTCGGGGGGAGGGCGAGGATGGAGACCGAGTCGGAGCCCTACGTCCGTCTTGAGTCCCTGCGGCAACTGCACCGCGCCATGGCAGACATGAACACGGCCCGCAGCCTGGCCGACACCCTTCAGACCGTCGCCGACGGCGTGATCGACGCCCTCGGGTACGCGCTGGCGTGCGTCAACCTCGTCCGTCCCGACGGCGACCTCGTCGTCGCCGCCTTCGCCGGCGACCAGGCCGCCGAGGCCCTCATCACCGGCCGGGTCGGCTCCCGCGCCTCCTGGGACCGCCGCCTGATGATGGGCGAGCGCTGGGGCGACCTGGTCTTCATCCCGCACACCGAGGGCTGGGTCCTCGACGACGACGACGTCCCCCAGTGGTACACCGACGGGCCCGAACCGCGCTTCGAGGACGAGTGGCACCCCTCGGACCGCCTCTTCGCCCCCATGTACGCGCCCGGCCCGCAGGGCGGCGGCACCAGCGGCGACCTCGTCGGCGTCCTGTCCGTGGACCGCCCGCGCAACGGCCGCCACCCCGGCGCCTGGGGCCGCGAGGCGCTCCAGATGTACGCCTTCCAGGCCGCCATCGCCATCAGCAACGCCCACCTGCGCTCCAACATGCAGCGCGCCCTCATCCGCCTCGAACGCGACCAGCAGGCGCTGCGGGCGAGCGAGGAGAGCTTCCGGCAGGCCTTCGAATACGCCCCCTCCGGCATGGCCATCGCCGAGATGGGCGGCGACCAGCACGGCCGCATCCTGCGCACCAACGACGCGCTGTGCCGGCTGCTCGGCCGCCCCGCCTCCGCGATGCGCCGCTACGCCTTCTCCGACCTGGTCCACCCCGAGGACATCGGCACCCTGCTGCGCACCTCCGCCGAGGGCGGCCGGGCCGAGCTGCGCCTCGGCCGCCGCGACGGCACCTACGTCTGGGTCTCGCTGCGCAACAGCGTCGTCGCCGACGCCGCCGACGGGCCGCGCTTCCTGCTCACCCACGTCGAGGACATAGAGGAGCGCAAGCGCCGCGAGCTGCAACTCGCCCACCGCGCCTCCCACGACTCGCTGACCGGACTGCCCAACTCCGCCGAGCTGCGCGCCCGCCTCTCCGCCCGGCTGTGCCGCCGCCCCAGCTCCCCGCACGCGAGCGTGGCCGACATGCTGGACGCCGCCTACGCGCGTCCGAGTCGCCGGGCCGACGACGAGGACCCCGGCCACCGGGAGGACCCGGGGCCGTACGCCGCCTACGACCACCACGTGCACGTCGCCGCCCCCGAGGGGGACGACGGCGCCAAGGGGCTCGCGGTCCTCTTCTGCGACCTCGACGGGTTCAAGTCGATCAACGACCGGTTCGGGCACAACGCGGGCGACGCGGTCCTCATCGAGGTCGCCCGCCGGCTCGGCTGCGGGGTCCGCGACGGCGACACGGTCGCCCGGCTCGGCGGCGACGAGTTCGTGATCCTCGCCGACGGGCTCGGCCAGGCCGACGCCGAGGACCTCGCGGTCCGCCTCCGCAGCGAGATCATCCAGCCGATCCGGGCCGAGGGACGGGCCGTCCGCGTGGGCGCCAGTTTCGGCATCGGATGGGCCCACTGCGGGATGACGGCGGACGAAGTGCTGAAGTCCGCTGACGAACGGATGTACGTCGAGAAACGATCTCGTCCCAAACAGCACCGGCGAGCCGGGTGATCCCCAGGACAGTGGGCTGATACGGCCCGATTCACCCCTCCGTACCAGCCCGGAGGGGTACCCCCGTTCGAGCGAATGATGCCACCGGGGAAGGTAGGCTCGGCCTCTCACCGCACGCACCGCACCTGGTTAGGAGACCTAGGGATGACGCCCGGCAACAACGGCGCGAGCACGCCCGAGGACGACGACCCGTTCGGCTACCTCTACGCCGACGGGCAGGCCAACGGGGCCCAGCCGCCGTCCGGTGGCTACGGCTACCCGAACTCCGTCAACCGGGTGCGCCCCGTCGGCACACGGCAGTACGGGGCACCCCAGGCCCAGGCCCCTCAGCAGCAGGGTGTCTACGGCCAGCCCAACGCCCACTACGCCGCGCCCGAGACCGCGCCCGGCGCCCCCGGCCCGCAGCAGGGCCGCGCGGCCGGCGGAGGTCGCGGTCGGGGGCCCAACACCAAGGGCCTGCTGATCGGCGCCATCGCCGTGGTCGCGGCGGTCGTCGTCGGCATCGCGGTCGCCATGGCGAGCAGCGGCGACAAGGACGACGACAAGGGCGGCAACGAGGCCGGGGCCAGCGCGCCCGCCCAGCCGGAGAGCGGCGAGCCGTCGGCCACCGCCGAGGAGGAGGGGGAGAAGGACGAGAAGGAGGCGGAGCTGCCGGCTTCGGACGCCAAGGCGCTGCGCCTCTCGCCCGGCCTCTCGACCTCCTCGGACACCCCGGGCGCCCAGGCCGAGGGCGGGGTCTACGTCGCCGGTTTCAACCAGGTCGGCGCCAAGGTCACCTGGACCGTCGACGGCATCAAGGACAAGGGCTCCTACCGGCTGTACGTGCAGTACGGCATCCCCGGTGTGGACGCCAACGCGACGCTCGTGGTCAACGGCAAGGCCGACTCCCGCCCGCTCAACATGCGGAACTTCGCCAAGTCACCCGAGGGCGACTGGGAAAAGGGCTGGCAGAACACCTGGGCCAACGTGAACCTGAACCAGGGCACGAACACGATCGAGCTCGCGTGCAACGAGGGCAACCAGTGCGACGTCAACCTCGACCAGGTCTGGCTGAAGCCGGGCTAGGCCAAGAACCGACTCAGCCCACCTCCGACGTCACCGTGACGCCGGAGGCGAGCAGGTCCTCGTAGGCCGCCCGGTCGAACTCGCCGGCGGCCGGGGCGAGGACCGTCGCCGCGGAGAGGGCGACCGCGCGGGCCAGCCGGTCCGGCCAGGGCAGGCGTTCCACCAGGCCGGACAGGAGGCCCGCGACGGCGGAGTCGCCGGCGCCGGTCGGGTTGCCGGCCAGCGGGGCGGGCGGTGCGGCCCGCCAGCGGCCCTTCGGGGTCACCGCGAGCAGCCCGTCGGCGCCCAGCGAGGCGACGACCGCGTGGGCGCCGCGCCGCCGGGCGGACTGGGTGGCCCGCAGCGGCTCGTGCGAGCCGGTCAGCTCGGCCAGTTCCTCGGCGTTCGGCTTGATCAGGTCGGGCCGGGCGGCGACGCCCCGGCGCAGCGGCTCCCCGCTGGTGTCCAGCAGGACCGGCACCCCGGCCGCGCGGGCGGTGCGCACCAGGCCGGCGTAGGCGCCGACCGGCAGACCCGGCGGCAGGCTGCCGCAGAGGGCGACGGCGTCCGCGGCGCCGAGCAGCCGTTCGTAGGCGCTCTGGAAGTCGTCCCACTCGGCGGGCGTGATGGCCGGACCGGGTTCGTTGAGCTGGGTGGTGTCGCCGGTGCGCCGGTCCACCACGGCGATGGTGCGGCGGCTGGCGCCCTCGGTGGGCACCAGCGCGTCCACGACCCCCGGCACGGCGGCGAGCCCTTCCCGTACGAGGTGGCCGGTGGTGCCGCCCGCGAAGCCGGTGACGGTCGTCTCGTGGCCGAGGGCGGCGAGCACGCGGGCCACGTTCAGCCCTTTGCCGCCGGGGCGCTCGGTCACCTCGGTGACCCGGTGGGAGGCGTGCGGGCGCAGGTCGGGGACCCGGTAGGTGAGGTCCAGCGCGGTGTTCAGGGTGACGGTGAGGATCACCTGTGCCGACCTCCCCCGTCCGCTGGGTACGCGGCGCCCGCCCGGTGCGTACGCCGGACACGATCATGCCAAACGCACGCCGGGCGGCCCACCCCGCGGGCGGGTGCCGTACGCCCTTCGGGGGCGGAGTCGCGGACGGATCAGCCCAGTTGGGGATCGACCACCCAGGCGCCCCGGCGCATGACGCCGACCAGGTCGAAGTCCTCGTCCAGCACCACCAGGTCGGCGTCCTTGCCGGGCTCCAGCGAGCCGATCCGGTCGGAGAGGCCGAGCAGCCGGGCCGGGGTGGCGGAGATCGCGGCGACCACCTCGCCGACCGGCAGCCGGTCGACCGTCACCGCCCGTTTGAAGGCGCGGTCCAGGGTGAGCGTGGAGCCGGCGATCGTGCCGCCCTCCACCAGCCGGGCGACGCCGTCGGCGACCTCGACCTCCAGCGGGCCGAGCATGTAGCGGCCGTCGCCGAAGCCGGCCGCGTCCATCGCGTCGGTGATGAAGGCGACCCGGTCGGCCCCCGCGTGGTGGAAGGCGAGCCGGAGCGAGGCCGGGTGCAGGTGGGTGCCGTCGTTGATCAGCTCGACGGTGACCCGCTCGTCCTCCAGCAGGGCGGTGACGGGGCCCGGGGCGCGGTGGCCGAGCGGCGGCATGGCGTTGAAGAGGTGGGTGGCGACGGTGGCGCCGGCGTCGACGGCCTGGAGCGTCTGCTCGTAGCTCGCGTCGGTGTGGCCGACCGCCGCGATGACGCCGTGCTCGGCGAGGAGCCGGACGGAGTCGAGGCCGCCGGGGAGTTCGGGGGCGAGGGTCATCATCCGGGCGTGGCCGTGCGCCGCGTCGATCAGCTTGCGGACCTCGGCCGGGTCGGGGTCGCGCAGCAGCCGCTCCTCGTGGGCGCCCTTGCGGCACGGGGAGATGAACGGCCCCTCGAAGTGGATGCCGGCGATGTCGCCCTGCTGGGCCAGTTCGGCGAGCACCCCGGCGTGCCGGGTGAGGAAGTCCAGGTCGCTGGTGACGGCGGAGGCGACCAGGGTGGTGGTGCCGTGCAGGCGGTGGGTGTGGACGCCCCGGAGGATCTCCTCGGCGGACCCGCCGGCGAAGGAGGCTCCGCCGCCGCCGTGGTTGTGCAGGTCGACGAAGCCGGGGACCACCCAGTGGCCGCCGGCGTCGAGGGTCTGCGCGCCGGCGGGGGCCGTGTCCGCGATCCGCGTGCCGTGGACGACGACGCGGCCGTCGTCCACGGTCCCGGTGGGGAGCACCACCCGGGCGCCGGCGAGAACCTTGCTGGGGGCCATCAGGTGGTTACCTCCGGGGACGTCAGGGTGGGGGTGGCGGACGGGGCGGGGGTGCCGTGGAGCAGGTCCCAGGCCATGAGCCCGGCCCCGAGGCAGCCGGCGTTGTCGCCGAGGGCCGCGGGGACGAGTTCGGGCAGGCGCTGGAAGGTGACGCGGCGCCGGACGGCGTCCCGCAGCGGCGTGAACAACGTTTCCCCCGCCTCCGCGAGGCCGCCACCGATGATCAGGACACGCGGGTCCAGCAGGGTGAGCGCGGTGACCAGTCCGTCGGCGAGGGCGTCCACGGCGTCCTGCCAGACGCGCCGGGCGCGCTCGTCGCCGGCCGCGACGGCCTTCGCGCAGTCGGCGGCGTCCGCGTCCGGGCCGCCGCCGGCCTCGGCCCACGCCTGGCTGACCGCCGAGGCGGAGGCGTACCGCTCCAGGCAGCCGCGCTGGCCGCAGGGGCAGGGGGCGCCGCCGGGGCGGACCACGATGTGGCCGATCTCGCCCGCGAAGCCGTGCGCGCCCGCCTCGACCCGGCCGTCGAGGCCGATCGCCCCGGCGATGCCGGTGCCCAGCGGCACGAAGAGGAACCGGTCGGCGCCCCGGCCGGCCCCGATCCGCCCCTCGGCGAGGCCGCCGGTGCGCACGTCGTGGCCGAGGGCGACCGGGATGCCGCCGAGCCGTTCGGCGACGAGCGCCCGCAGCGGGACGTCGTGCCAGCCGAGGTTGGCGGCGAAGACGGCGGTGCCGCTCTCCTCGTCGACGATCCCGGGGACGGCGACGCCGGCCGCGCGGGCCGGTTCGCCGAAGCGGTCGGCGCCGTGGGCGCGCAGCTCGGCGGCGAAGTCCAGGATGCCGGCGACGACCGCCTCGGGTCCGCGGTCGCGGCCGGTGGCGCGGCGGGCCTCGTGGAGCAGTTCGCCTCCCGGCCCGGCCAGGGCGGCCTTCATCCCGGTGCCGCCCACATCGAGGGCGATGACATGTCTCACGGGGGACAGTGTGACCCGTTGACCCGCGAGAGGTCTAGTCCACTTGCGTGGTGTAGACCTTAATCCGTTAAACGAACACTGATGGTCGGCAGGTTGGGGCAGGTACGGTGCAGCGGCGTAGGACTGGAACGATCGCGGTGGTGTCCGCGCTGGGCATGACGGCGCTCCTCGGCGGCTGCGGCCTCTCCGGAGACTCCGCCGACGTGACCCTGAAGCTGGTCGCCGCCGACTACGGCGACAGCGAGTCGAACAGTTCCCGGATCTACTGGCAGAAGCTGGTCCGCGCCTACGAGGCCGAGCACCCCGGCGTCCGGATCGAGGTGTCGGTCCACTCCTGGAACGACGTCGACCGCAAGGTCCGCGAGCTGGTCGACGCCGGACAGGCCCCCGACATGGCGCAGATCGGCGCCTACTCGGACTACGCCGCCAAGGACCTGCTCTACCGGGCCGACGACGTGCTCTCCATCCCGGTCCAGGCCGACTTCGTCTCCCAGTTGGCGGGCGCGGGCCAGGTCCGCGGGGTGCAGTACGGCATGCCGTTCGCGGCCTCCACGCGCGTGCTCTTCTACAACAAGACCCACTTCGAGAAGGCCGGCATCACCCCGCCGAAGTCCTGGGACGACCTGGCGCGGGCCGCCGAGGCGCTGAAGGCGGAGGGCGTCACCTACCCGTACGCCCTGCCGCTCGGCCCCGAGGAGGCGCAGGCCGAGACCATGCAGTGGATGCTCAGCGGCAAGGGCGGCTACACCGACCTGAACGGGACGTACGCCCTCGCCTCCCCGGAGAACGTCTCCACCTTCACCTGGCTCAAGGAGGAACTGGTCGGCAAGGGGCTGACCGGCCCGGTCGCCCCCGGCAAGCTCAACCGGGCCGACGCCTTCGCCGCGTTCGCCGACGGCCAGGTCGGCATGCTCAACGGCCACCCCTCGCTGATGAAGGCGGCGGCCAGGAAGAAGGTGGAGTTCGGCATGGTGCCGACCCCCGGCATCGAGGGCGAGAGCCGCAGCACCCTCGGCGTCAGCGACTGGATGACCGCCTTCAAGCAGAACGGTCACCAGGAGGAGATCGGCGACTTCCTCGACTACGTCTACAGCAGCGAGAACGTCCTCGCCTTCTCCCGCGAGTACGACCTCCTCCCGGTCACCGGCTCCGCCTCCGAGATCATGAGCGAGGCCGAGGAGGACAAGGAGCTGCGGCCCTTCCTGGACGAACTGCTCCTCTCCGAGCTGTACCCGGTCGGCAAGTCCTCCTGGGCCGCGGTCAGCGCGGAGGTCAAGAAGCGGATAGGCCGGGCGGTCGCCCCCGGCGGCGACCCGGTGGAGGTCCTCGCCGGCGTCCAGACGACGGCGGCGCGGGCGGAGAGCGGCCACTAGCCGCCGGGCTTCGGCCGCTGTCGGCGGCGGGGGATACCGTGCCGGACATGGAGCACGAGCAGCACGAGCGGGCGGGGGAGCCCGGCCGGCGCGAACGGGACATCCTCGCCCTGGAGCGCCGGGGCTTCCCCGGCCCCGGCGCCAAGGAACGCGCGATCCGCGAGGAGCTGGGCCTCGCCCCCGTCCGCTACTACCAGCTCCTCAACGCCCTCCTGGACGACCCCCGCGCCCTCGCCGCGGACCCGGTGACGGTCAACCGGCTGCGCCGGGTGCGCGAGGCCCGCCGGGGGGAACGCTGAGGTTGCCGGGGCGCCCGGCGGGATAGGTTCGCCGTATGGGCAGCCACACGGACTCCACCCCCGACCACCCCGGCCCCGGCGCGCTGCCGGAGCCCGCGACGGACGCCGGGCGCGCGGGCCTCGCCGCGCTCCTCGCCGACCCCGGCCACGCGGTGATCGCCCTCGACTTCGACGGCACCCTCGCCCCGATCGTCCCCGACCCCGACCGGGCCCGCGCCCACCCGGACACGGTGCCCGCGCTCGCGGCCCTCGCCCCCCGGGTGGCCTCCGTCGCGGTGATCACCGGCCGCCCGGCCGGGGTCGCCGTCGCCCACGGCGGCTTCGCGGACGCGCCCGGACTGGAACACCTCGTCGTCCTCGGCCATTACGGCGCCGAACGCTGGGACGCCGCCACCGGCACCCTCACCGCCCCCGACCCCCACCCCGGCGTCGCCGCCGTCCGCGCCGCGCTCCCCGGCGAACTGGAACGCGCCGGGGCCGCCGAGGGCACCTGGATCGAGGAGAAGGGCCACGCGGTCGCCGTCCACACCCGCCGCGCCCCCGACCCGCAGGCCGCCTTCGACGCCCTGAGCGGCCCCCTCGACGCCCTCGCCGCCCGCCACGGACTGATCGTCGAACCCGGCCGGATGGTCCTGGAGCTGCGCCCGCCCGGCATGGACAAGGGCGTCGCCCTGCGCGACCACGTCCGCGCCACCGGCGCCGCCTGCGTCCTCTACGCCGGCGACGACCTCGGCGACCTGCCCGCCTACGCCGCCGTCGACGAGCTGCGCGCCGCCGGCACCCCGGGCCTGCTGGTGTGCAGCGGCAGCGACGAGGTCACGCGGCTGAGCGAGCGCGCCGACCTCGTGGTGGACGGACCGGCGGGCGTGGTCGCCCTCCTGCGGGCCCTCGCGGACCGCCTCGCGCCCTGACCCGCGGGCGCACGCCCCGGCACTGCGCGCACCCCCGCACGCACCGCCGCACGACGACCGCACGCACCGCCGCACGCACGACGGCCGCCGCGCCCCCGTCAGCCGCGCAGCGCCTCCAACTGCTCCATGAACCACCGCTCCGGGGGCAGCGCAGTCGCCGCGGCGGCCAGCCGCCCGGTCCGCGCGGCCCGCTCCGCCGGGTCCGTCGTCAGCGCCTCGTGCAGCGCGGCGGCCGTCCCCGTCACGTCGTACGGATTGACGGCGAGCGCGTCCGGGCCCAGCTCCTCGAAGGCGCCCGCCTCCCGGGACAGGACCAGCACACAGCCCTCGTCGGAGACGACCGGCACCTCCTTGGCGACCAGGTTCATGCCGTCCCGGATCGGGTTGACCAGCGCCACGTCGGCCAGCCGGTAGGCCGCCAGCGACCGCGCGAAGTCGTCCTCGACGTGCAGCAGGACCGGCGTCCACCCCGGCGTTCCGAAGGTGCCGTTGATCTCCCGCGCGACCCGCTCCACCTCGGCCGTGTACTCCCGGTACACCGCGAGGTCCTGCCGCGAGGGGTAGGCGAAGGCCACGTGCACGACCCGCTCGCGCCACTCGGGACGGTCGGTCAGCAGCCGGCGGTAGGCGAGCAGGCCCCGCACGATGTTCTTGGACAGCTCGGTCCGGTCCACCCGCACCACGGTCCGCCGCGGCCGGCCCCCCGGGTCCGTGCCGATCTCCGCCCGCAGCGCCGCCATCCGCTCGCCGACGTCGGCCCGGTGCGCGCGCTCGCGCAGGAACCCGGCGTCCGCGCCGAGCCCGTGCACACCGATCCGGACCCTCCCGGTCCCGCCCGCCACCGCGTCGCAGCAGGCGGTGAACGCGTCCGCCCAGCGCCGGGTGAGGAAGCCCAGCCGGTCGGCGCCCAGCATCCCGCGCACCACCTGCTCGGCGATGTCGTCGGGGAGCAGCCGGAAGTAGTCGACCGGCGCCCACGGGGTGTGCGAGAAGTGGCCGATGCGCAGGTCGGGCCGGAGCGCGCGGAGCATCCCCGGCACCAGCGTCAGGTGGTAGTCCTGGACGAGCACGGCCGCGCCCTCGGCGGCCTCCGCGGCCAGCGCCTCGGCGAAGGCCCGGTTGTACGTCTCGTACGAGGCCCACTGGCGGCGGAACTCCGCGTCGAAGGCCGGCTCCAGCGGTGTCTGGTACAGCATGTGGTGGACGAACCAGAGCACCGAGTTGGCGATCCCGTTGTACGCGTCGGCGTGCACGTCGGCCGGTACGTCCAGCATCCGTACGCCGTCCTCGCCCACCCCGCGCCGGACCGCCTCGCGGTCGCCGTCGCCGAGCGCCGAACACACCCACAGCGCCCCGGCGTCCGGGCCGATGGCCGACAGCCCGGAGACCAGTCCGCCGCCGCCGCGCCGGGCGTGCAGTGAGCCGTCTTCGCGCACCTGGTAGGAGACCGGCCCCCGGTTGGAGGCCACCAGCACCTGAGCAGCACCGAAGCGTGAAGCCATACGAGTCAACCTAGCCCGGTCCCAGGGGCCTCAAACGTGGCCGGACAACTCTCCGCATCGATTCCGTCACGCGACTTGTGTGAGCACTGTGAAAAGAATGAGGATATGCGGTGCGTATTTCAACACCGTGGGGGGTGGGCAGCATGCCCGTGCACAGACGAGTCCGAGGCGGCCGGGGGGCCGTCACGGCGGCGGCCCTGATGGCGGCCTCCGCACTGGCCCTGGCCGGCTGCGGGGGCGGGAGCGGCGGGGTCCCGGCGGCGGACGCCCGCCCGGCCGACGCCACCGTGTCCGCGACGCCGGTGATCGAGACACCGGAGCCGGAGCCGGAGGAGACCACCGAGACGCCGACGCCCACGCCGACGCCGACCGTGGAGCGGCTCACGGACCAGACCGGCGCCACCGTCGGCACCGCCACGGCCGCCGCCCGCTCCGCCGGCCTCGACTACGCCGTCTACCTCCAGGGCACCGGCCTCTCCCTGGACGGCGGCGGCACGCGGGCCTCGTCCTGGGGTGCCGGCGAGAAGGTCTGCGGCCAGGTCGACGACCCCGAGGACGCCAACCCCGCCTACGACGTGGCCTTCACCGTCCCGCGCGACGGCCGCGACTGCGCCGGGAAGGCGCTGTACACGCCCCCGCCGGCCAAGCCCGCGGGCACCGGCGGCACCACGGGAGGCTCGACCGGCGGCGGCACGGGCGGTTCCACGGGCGGCGGCACCGGCGGTTCCACGGGCGGGACGACCGGCGGCGGCTCCGGCACCACCCGGAACTGCGCCATCACCAGCCCCGCGGGCAACTGCTACGCCGACGGCCAGTTCTGCGCCAACCGGCATCACGGCATGAGCACCTACGGGCGCGGCGGCGAGTACCTGACCTGTCAGCGCGACGGTGCCGGGCGCTGGCGCTGGTCGGACGGGGTCCCCGGCTGATCCGCGGGCCCCGCCGGGCCCTCAGGCCACTCTCCGGGCCGCGTACTCCGCGATCTGCTCCATCGGCGGCCGTTCCTCGGTGTCCACGGCGTGGGTGCGCGGCTCGAAGCCGCCCTCACCCCGCTCGAACTGGGTGAGGGACGGCCGCACCAGCGGGCCGCGGGCCAGCCGCAACTGGGCGGTGCGGTAGATCGCGGCGGACATCCGGCCGAGCGCCTGCCCGTCCTGGTGGCGGTGGTGGCGCACCCCGACGTCGACCTGCGCGAGCGCGTCCAGCCCCACCAGGTGCAGCGCGTCGACGAGCATGCCCAGCTCGACGCCGTAGCCGACCGGGAAGGGCAGCTTCTCCAGCAGCGAGCGGCGGGCCGCGTACTCACCGCCCAGCGGCTGCACGAAGCCGGCCAGCAGCGGCCAGTGCAGGTTGAGCAGCGGACGGGCCACCAGCTCGGTCACCCGGCCGCCCTGACCGGCGGCGGTGCCGAGCGGACGGTCGTACATCGCCTTGACCAGGTGCACGTCCGGGTCGGTCAGCAGCGGGCCCACGATGCCGGTGACGAAGTCGGCGGAGAACTCGCGCAGATCGGCGTCGACGAAGCACACGATGTCGCCGCCGGTCACCAGCAGCGAGCGCCACAGCACCTCGCCCTTGCCGGGCACCGCGGGGATGCGCGGCAGGATGGTGTCGCGGTGCACGACCCGCGCGCCCGCCGCCGCGGCCACCGCCGACGTCCGGTCGCGGGAGCCGGAGTCGACGACCACCACCTCGTCGACGAGCGGGACGCGTTCCACCAGTTCGCGGCGGATCACCCGCACGATCTCGCCGACCGTCGCCTCCTCGTCCAGCGCGGGGAGCACCACGCTGACCGACTGGCCCCCGGCGCGTTTGGCGGCCACGAGCTGCCGGAGCGGGCGGTCGGCGACGGACCACGAGCGGGCGCTCAGCCAGCGCTCGACTTCTTCCAGCACGGTCGGTGGCTCCTTTGTGATCCATCTCGCGGTACGGACGACTGTCTCGGCCGTCATGGCCTTCGGTTACAGTCTTGAACAACGCGGACGGCCCCCGCATGCCGGGGTAGCCACCGCTGACAACCACATACCGCTCATCCAGAGGGGCAGAGGGATACGGCCCGATGAAGCCCCGGCAACCCTCCGGTCGGTTCTTGTCACGCAGACGTGGCGAGGCTCCCGGCTCGGGAAGGTGCCAATTCCGTCTCACGGCGAAACGCGTCGTGGGGAAGATGAGGAGAAAGGGCCTCGCCTCACATGGCTGTGCAGACCGTCGAAAGCGCCAACGCCTCCACCCCTGCCGCCGGTTCGGTCGACCTCGGTCCCGCCGCCGCGCTCTCCTGCCGCGAATGCGGCCACCGCGTCCCGCTCGGCCCGGTCTTCGCCTGCGAGGAGTGTTTCGGCCCGCTGGAGATCGCCTACGACTTCGCCGGCCTCGACGCCGGGGAACTGCGCCGGCGCATCGAGTCCGGCCCCGCCAGCATCTGGCGCTACGCCCCGCTGCTGCCCGTCCCCGCCGACGTGGCCGACAAGCCCAACCTCAACCCGGGGTGGACCCCGCTGGTGCGGGCCGACCGCCTCGCCGCCGAACTCGGCGTCACCGGCGGCCTGTTCGTCAAGGACGACTCCGGCAACCCGACGCACTCCTTCAAGGACCGCGTCGTCGCCCAGGCCCTGGAGGCCGCCCGCGCCTTCGGCTTCACCACCCTGTCCTGCTCCTCCACCGGCAACCTGGCCGGCGCCGTCGGCGCCGCCGCCGCCCGCGCCGGACTGCGCTCGTGCGTCTTCATCCCGCACGACCTGGAGCAGGGCAAGGTCGTCATGGCCGCGGTCTACGGCGGCGACCTCGTCGGCATCGAGGGCACCTACGACGACGTGAACCGCTTCTGTTCCGAGCTGATCGGCGACCCGGCCGGCGAGGACTGGGGCTTCGTCAACGTCAACCTGCGGCCCTACTACGCCGAGGGCTCCAAGACCCTCGCGTACGAGATCTGCGAGCAGCTCGGCTGGCGCGTCCCGGACCAGATCGTCGTCCCGATCGCCTCCGGCTCCCAGCTCACGAAGATCGACAAGGGGCTGCGCGAGCTGATCTCCCTCGGCCTGGTCGAGGACCGGCCGTACAAGATCTTCGGGGCGCAGGCCGAGGGCTGCTCGCCGGTGGCCGCGGCCTTCAAGGCCGGGCACGACGTGGTCCGCCCGCAGAAGCCGGACACCATCGCCAAGTCCCTCGCCATCGGCAACCCGGCCGACGGCCCCTACGTCCTCGACATCGCCCGCCGCACCGGCGGCGCCGTGGAGGACGTGACCGACGAGCAGATCGTGGACGCGATCCGGCTGCTCGCCCGTACCGAGGGCGTCTTCGCGGAGACCGCCGGCGGCGTGACCGTCGGCGTGACCCGCAAGCTGGTCGAGAGCGGCGCGCTCGACCCCGCCCTGACCACCGTCGTGCTCAACACCGGCGACGGGCTCAAGACCCTGGACGCCGTGGCCGGCACCGGCCTGACCGCCACGATCCGCCCCAGCCTGGAGTCGTTCCGCGCGGCCGGTCTCGGCTGAGCAGCCGCCCCGCCGTCCCCTCGTCGTCGGGCGGCGGGGGCTGGACGCGCAGCTCCCGCGCCCGTCGGTACGTCATCCCTTCCGGAGGTTCCCCCGTGAGTGTCACCGTCCGCATCCCCACCATCCTGCGCCCCTACACCGGGGGCCGTGCCGAGGTCGACGCCGAGGGCGCGACCCTCGGCGAGGTCATCTCCGACCTGGAGAAGAACCACACCGGCATCGCCGCCCGCGTCCTGGACGACCAGGGCAAGCTGCGCCGCTTCGTCAACGTCTACGTCAACGACGACGACGTCCGCTTCGAGCAGGGGCTGGAGACGGCGACCCCGGACGGCGCGGGCGTCTCCATCATCCCGGCGGTCGCCGGCGGCTGACCGGTCACCGCCGTTACCCAAGGTAATGGCCGTGACCCGGCGTGTGCGGGACCTGCCCCCTCCGTAAGAGAAGCGGAGGGGGCAATTCCATGGGGTTGAGCACGGTAGAGTTGGGGAACGCGGTCCCGTCCGACGGATCGGGGACCCTGAATTCCTGCCGTACGCCCGACAAGAAGCAGCCAAAGTGTGGGCGGCATTCGCGGCTTTTGTGGCCTTTGCGTGGCCCGACTTGACCTGAATTCAGGCGAATTCTCGCCACTTTCCTGGCCCGGTGCGTCCAGATTTCTCGTCCGATTGACCTGTTGCAGACGGCAGTTGGACAGATACATTCGGCCGCGGTCGACGCGTTCCGGCGCACGCCCCCGAACTCGGGGGGTGAGGTCTGACCCGGGTCCGCGAAGTGCGGATCTGTGCAAGGGCCAGTAATAGGGGAGTTAGGCATGGCTCAGGGCACCGTCAAGTGGTTCAACGCGGAGAAGGGGTACGGCTTCATCGCGGTCGACGGTGGTGCGGATGTTTTCGTCCACTACAGCGCGATTCAGATGGACGGCTACCGCACCCTCGAAGAAGGCCAGCGGGTCGAGTTCGAGATCTCGCAGGGTCAGAAGGGCCCGCAGGCCGACATGGTCCGCCTCAGCGCCTGAGACGTACGGCCACCGAAAGCGAACGGTTCTTCTCCGAAGGGCCCGCACCCCGTGGGTGCGGGCCCTTCGGGCTGTCCGGACGGGCGCTCCGCGGTGTTCGCGGGCGGCGGAGCGGGGCCGCGGATCGCCCGCGGGCGCTTGCACTCGGCAGGGTCGAGTGCTAATCATTGCGTTAGCACTCTGAAGGTGAGAGTGACAACGAGGACCGGGTCGGTGAGGCCCGCGGGCCGGGTGGGGAAGGAACCACGAGGCACGCGAGCCGTCCGTCGCGGGCGCGGGCGCGGTCCGAAGGAATCACCCCCAGTCCTGGAGGGACCACTTCACATGGCCAAGATCATCGCGTTCGACGAGGAGGCGCGGCGCGGCCTCGAGCGCGGCATGAACCAGCTCGCGGACGCCGTCAAGGTGACGCTCGGCCCCAAGGGCCGCAACGTCGTCCTCGAGAAGAAGTGGGGCGCCCCCACGATCACCAACGATGGTGTGTCCATCGCCAAGGAGATCGAGCTCGAGGACCCGTACGAGAAGATCGGCGCCGAGCTGGTCAAGGAAGTCGCCAAGAAGACGGACGACGTCGCCGGCGACGGTACGACCACCGCCACCGTTCTCGCCCAGGCCCTGGTCAAGGAGGGCCTGCGCAACGTCGCCGCGGGTGCCAACCCGATGGCCCTCAAGCGCGGTATCGAGAAGGCCGTCGAGGCCGTCTCCGCCGCCCTGCTGGAGCAGGCCAAGGACGTGGAGACCAAGGAGCAGATCGCCTCCACCGCCTCCATCTCCGCCGCCGACACCCAGATCGGCGAGCTGATCGCCGAGGCCATGGACAAGGTCGGCAAGGAAGGCGTCATCACCGTCGAGGAGTCCCAGACCTTCGGTCTGGAGCTGGAGCTCACCGAGGGTATGCGCTTCGACAAGGGCTACATCTCGGCGTACTTCGCCACCGACATGGAGCGTATGGAGGCCGTCCTCGACGACCCGTACATCCTGATCGCCAACTCCAAGGTCGGCAACGTCAAGGACCTGCTGCCGCTCCTGGAGAAGGTCATGCAGTCGGGCAAGCCGCTGCTGATCATCGCCGAGGACGTCGAGGGCGAGGCCCTGTCGACCCTGGTGGTCAACAAGATCCGCGGCACCTTCAAGTCCGTCGCCGTCAAGGCCCCGGGCTTCGGCGACCGCCGCAAGGCCATGCTCGGCGACATCGCCATCCTCACCGGCGGCGAGGTCATCTCCGAGGAGGTCGGCCTCAAGCTGGAGAACGCCACGCTGGACCTGCTGGGCAAGGCCCGCAAGGTCGTCATCACCAAGGACGAGACCACCATCGTCGACGGTGCCGGCTCGGCCGACCAGGTCCAGGGCCGCGTGAACCAGATCCGCGCCGAGATCGAGAACAGCGACTCGGACTACGACCGCGAGAAGCTCCAGGAGCGCCTGGCGAAGCTGGCCGGCGGCGTGGCCGTCATCAAGGCCGGTGCCGCCACCGAGGTGGAGCTCAAGGAGCGCAAGCACCGCATCGAGGACGCCGTCCGCAACGCGAAGGCGGCCGTCGAGGAGGGCATCGTCGCCGGTGGCGGCGTGGCCCTGCTCCAGGCCTCCCAGGTCTTCGAGAAGCTGGAGCTCCAGGACGACGAGGCGACCGGCGCCAACGCCGTGAAGCTCGCGCTGGAGGCCCCGCTGAAGCAGATCGCCGTCAACGGCGGTCTCGAGGGCGGCGTCGTCGTGGAGAAGGTCCGCAACCTCCAGGTCGGCCACGGCCTGAACGCCGCGACCGGTGAGTACGTCGACATGATCGCCGAAGGCATCATCGACCCGGCGAAGGTGACCCGTTCCGCGCTGCAGAACGCCGCCTCCATCGCCGCGCTGTTCCTCACCACCGAGGCCGTCATCGCCGACAAGCCGGAGAAGTCGGCGGCCCCGGCCGGCGGCGGCATGCCGGGCGGTGACATGGACTTCTGACCGGACCCGTCCGGTCGCGTCCCGCGCACCCGAGGGCGGCATCCCCTGTTCCGGCAGGGGGTGCCGCCCTTGCGGCGTCTTCGGGGCCGGGTTGCGGCCCAACGGGCCTGTGGGGCAGGGGAGTTGGGTGTGCCGGGGATCACAGAAGGCAGGGGCGGAGCACGGAATGCCCGCGCGGGGCGGCCGGTTGTCCTGGACGCGTGCGATGCATGCGCGCGCACATACCCGCCGGTACTCCCTCGACCGAGGAGCCCCCACGTGACCGTCACCGCCTCCGAGGCGTCCGAAGCCGCCGCCCGCGCCGCCCGGCTGCTCGCCCGCCCCGTCACCCTCAACGGACTGACCGTCCCCAACCGCATCGCCATGGCGCCGATGACCCGCATGTTCTCCCCGGGCGGCATCCCCGGCGAGGACGTGGTCTCGTACTACGCGCGCCGCGCCGCCGCCGGCGTCGGACTGATCGTCACCGAGGGCACCTACGTCGGCCACCCCTCCGCCGGGCAGAGCGACCGGGTGCCCCGCTTCCACGGCGAGGAGCAGCTCGCCGGCTGGGCGAAGGTCGCCGAGGCCGTGCACGCGGCCGGCGGCACGATCGTGCCGCAGCTCTGGCACATCGGCATGGTCCGCGACCAGGGCGACCAGCCCTTCCCCGACGCCCCCGCCGTCGGCCCCTCCGGCCTGCGCATCGGCGCGACCGTGCCCACCGGCCGGGAGATGACCCAGCGGGACGTCGACGACGTCGTCGGCGCCTTCGCCGAGGCCGCCGAGGCCGCCGAACGCATCGGCTTCGACGGCGTGGAGATCCACGGCGCCCACGGCTACCTCGTCGACCAGTTCCTGTGGGCGGGCACCAACCGCCGCACCGACGCCTACGGCGGCGACCCGGTGGCCCGCACCCGGTTCGCCGCGGAGATCGTGGCCGCCGTCCGCGAGCGGGTCTCGCCCGCCTTCCCGGTGATCTTCCGCTACTCGCAGTGGAAGCAGGACGCCTACGACGCCCGCCTCGCCGAGACGCCCGAGGAACTGGACGCCCTCCTCGCCCCGCTCGCCGCCGCCGGCGTCGACGTCTTCCACGCCTCCACCCGCCGCTACTGGCGCCCCGAGTTCGACGGCTCCGACCTCAACCTCGCCGGCTGGACCCGGAAGCTCACCGGCAAGCCCGTCATCACCGTCGGCTCGGTCGGGCTCGACGGCGAGTTCGGCAGGGCGTTCCGGGGGGAGGGCGCCGCGCTCGGCAGCCTCGACAACCTCCTGGACCGGCTGGAGAACGACGAGTTCGACCTCGTCGCGGTCGGCCGCGCGCTGCTCCAGGACCCGCAGTGGGCCGAGAAGGTCCTCACCGGGCGCTTCGGCGACCTGGCCCCGTTCGAGGCGGCGTCGCTGAAGACCCTGAGCTGAGCGCGGTGAGCGGGGCGGGGCCGGTCAGACGCCGCCGAGGGGTTCGGTGTCCGTCCGGACCGCGGTGCCCCACACCCGCAGCACCTCGTAGTCGGTGAACTCGTGGACCAGGCGGTAGGCCGGGGCCGGGCGGGGGCCGCGGAGCTGGGCGGCGATGTACAGCTCGGCTTCGCGGCGGTCGCGGCGCGGGGTGCCGCACAACTCCCACACCTGGCCGTTCCACCGCTCCGGCAGCCAGCGCTGCTGCGGCTGCGGGCGGTCGCCCCGCACCCCGTACCGGGACGGCACCGGCTCGGCGGGCCGGGCCGGCAGGGGCCCGCCGTGGTACTCGGCGCGGCGCGCGGAGCGGCGGCGGGTCTCGCAGAGCAGACAGAGGTCGGGGGCGCCCTGGTCGACCGGCCCGGTGGGGTGCTCGGGGCAGCGGGTGGTGGGGACGGCCGTGGTGACGCCCTCCTCCAGCAGGTCCAGCGCGCGCTTCAGATCCGCCCTGACCTCGTGCAGCCTGGCGTCCGGGGTGTCGGAGCCCAGGGCCTCGCCGTGCTCACCGAGGAGACGCAGGGCTCGGCCCAGGGCGGTCGACTGGGCGTGGTTCATGTCCCTCAGAATCGCATACCGCTCCGGCCGGGCCGTCCGGCGGCGCGGGGCGGGGGAGGCCGCCGAGGCCGAACAGGAGGGTCGCCGCGAAACCGGTGACGTACGCCGTGAGCAGTCCGCCGCCGTAGACCGCCGCCGCCGAGGCCCAGCCGCCGTCGCCCGCGAGCAGCGGGAACAGGGCCCAGCCGGAGGGGCCGATCGCACTCGCCCCGACGTCCCGGCCGAGCATGGCGAAGAGCCCGACGAAGGCGCCGCCGGCCGCGCCGCCCGCGCAGGCGGTGAGGAAGGGGCGGCCCAGCGGCAGGCAGACGCCGTAGATGAGCGGCTCGCCGACGCCGAGCAGTCCGGCGGGGAGCGCCGAGCGGATCGTGGTGCGCAGCGAGGCGTCGTGCCGCATCCGGACGTAGACGGCCGCCGCGGCGCCGACCTGCCCGGCGCCGGCCATGGCCAGCAGGGGGAGCAGCACGGTGTGGCCCTGCTGTTCGATGAGGGTGGTGTGCAGGGGGATCAGCGCCTGGTGCAGGCCCAGCATGACCAGCGGGAGGAAGAGCCCGCCGAGGACCAGTCCGGCGAGCGCCCCGGTGGTGCCGAGCAGCCAGGTCGCCGCGGTGCCGATGGCGGAGGCGACCGCGCCGGCCGTGTACATGAGCAGGTAGAGCGTGGCGAGGCCCGAGACCAGGACGGTCAGGGTGGGCGTCAGCAGGACGTCCAGCGTGCCGGGGAGGCGGGCCCGGCACCACTTCTCGACGCGGCAGCCGAGCAGTGCCGCCGCCAGCGCGCCGAGCACCCCGCCCTGTCCGGGGGCGAGCGCGGCGCCGAAGACGGTCACCTTCGCCACGCCCGGATAGACGACGACGGCCGCGACGGCGCCGCCGAGGACCGGGGTGCCGCCGAACTCGCGGGCCGTGTTGTGGCCGACGAAGACCGCGATCAGCGCGAGGAAGGCGGAGGAGACGGCGGTCAGGGCCGGGGTGAGGCCCGCCGCCCAGCCCAGGTTGGCGAGGAGTCCGCCGAGGCCCGCGACGATGCCGCAGCCGATGAGGGCGGGGACCAGCGGGACGAAGACCCCGGCCAGGCGGCGCAGGGCGGTCTTCACCGGGGTCGCGTTGCGCTGTCGCCGCCGGTCTTTCAACGCGGCGCCGCGCCGGGCAAGTTCGCCCGCCGTGTCCTCGGGGACGGCGGTGCCCGGCGGCCCGGCCGCGAGCAGTTCCTCGAAGGCGCCGGTCACCCGGGCGACCGTCCCCGGGCCCAGCACGATCTGGTACGCCCCGTCGCCCTCGACCACGCCGAGCACGCCGGGCAGCGCCCGCAGGGCGGCGTCGTCCACCCGGGAGCGGTCGGCGAGGCCGAGGCGCAGCCGGGTCATGCAGTGGGCGACGGAGGTGATGTTCGCGGCGCCGCCGACCAGGGGGAGCAGCGCGGCGGCGGTGGAGTGGGGGTCCTTGTGCACCCCCCGAGCCTGCGGTCAGCCGCCCGCCGCCGCCAGCGCGGCGCGCAGCCGGCCGCCGGAGTCCTCCAGAAGGCGGGCAGCCGTCGGGCCGTCCACGTCGGCCAGCAGGACGAGGACGGCGTGCTTGACCTCGCCGCCGGTCGCGGCCAGGGCGCGTTCGACCTCGGCGTCCCCGGCGCCGGTGGCGTGGGCGACGATCCGCCGGGAGCGGGCGCGCAGCTTCTCGTTGGAGGCGCGGACGTCGACCATCAGGTTCCCGTAGGTCTTGCCGAGCCGGATCATCGTGATCGTCGACAGCATGTTGAGGACGAGCTTCTGCGCCGTGCCCGCCTTCAGCCGGGTCGAGCCGGTGATCAGCTCGGGGCCGGTGACGATCTCGATGCCGTGTTCGGCGGCGGCGGCGAGGGGGCTGTCCGGGTTGCAGGACAGTCCGACGGTCAGCGCGCCCAGCGCGCGGGCGTGCGCGACGGCGCCCACGGCGTACGGGGTGCGGCCGGAGGCCGAGACGCCGACCACCGTGTCCTCGGGGGTGAGCGCGAGCGCGTCGAGGTCGGCGCGGGCCGCCTCGGCGGAGTCCTCGGCGCCCTCGACGGCGGTGACCAGGGCGTCGGGTCCGCCCGCGATCACGCCGGTGACCTGGCCGGGGGCGGTGTCGAAGGTGGGCGGGCACTCGGAGGCGTCCAGCACGCCGAGCCGGCCGGCGGTGCCCGCGCCCGCGTAGACCAGCCGGCCGCCGCGGGCCATGCGGGCGGCCACGGCGTCGACGGCGGCGGCGATCTCCGGCAGCTTCCCGGCGACGGCGGCGGGCACGGTGCGGTCCTCGCCGTTCATCAGCCGCGCGATCTCCAGGGTGGGCAGCTCGTCGATCTCGGCCAGCTCGGGCCGGAACGCCTCGGTGGCCAGGGTCTCCAGCTCGGACCGCGGGCCGGGGCCGGGAGGGACGGGGGTGCCGGGCGCGGGGGAGGGGGAGTTCATGGCGGCGGCTCTCTTCGGTGCGGGTGCGGGTGCGGTGTGGCCGGGCCCTGCGTGGTGCTGTGGCGCGGTGCTCAGCGGGGGCGGGCGCCGCGCGGGTCGCGCCGGTGCGCCAGGGCCTCGTACGAGGCCGCCAGCGCGGGCGCCGCCGTCGCGTAGGTGCGCTGCGCGACCCCCACGAACAGGCAGTCCACGACGAGGAGCTGACTGGTCCGGGAGGACATCGCGGCGGGCCGCAGCTCGCTCTCCCGGCAGGTGGCGGTGGTCAGCAGATGGTCGGCGTACTGCGTGACGGGACTGTCGGGGCGGCCGGTGACGGCGATGGTCGTGGCCCCGCGTTCGAAGGCGACCCGCAGCGGCTCGATGACGTCCGCCGTGGAGCCGGAGTGCGTGACGGCGAGGGCGACGTCCCCGGGGCGCAGTTGCACCGCGTTGGTGACGGCGAGGTGGGGGTCGCCGGGGGCGTGGGCCAGCAGCCCGATCCGCAGCAGCTTCTGGGTGAGGTCCTGGGCGACCAGCCCGGAGGCGCCGATCCCGTAGACGTCGGTGCGCCGGGCGGCGGCGAGCGCGGTGACGGCCGCGTCGAGCTGTGCGGTGTCGAGGCCGGCGGCGGTGTCGGCGAGGGTGCGCCGCTCGTCGTGGGCGAGCTTGGCGACCACGTCGGCGATCGGGTCGTCGACCGTGATGTCGGTGGTGAGGGCGGGCGCGCGGCCGGAGTGCTGCTGGGCGGCGAGGCCGGCGAGCGCGAGGCGCAGGTCCCGGTAGCCGGGGTAGCCGAGCAGCCGGGCGGTGCGCACGACGGTCGCCTCGCTGGTGCCGGTGCGTTCGGCGAGGCCGGTGACGGTGAGGGCGGCGCAGCCCGCCGGATCGTCCGCGACGGCCACGGCGACCCGCTGCATGGACCGGGTCATCGACGGCGCCAGCGTGCGCACCTTCGCGGTGAGGGCGCCGGGGGCCGGTGGCGCCGGGAGCGTGGGGGACGCGGGCGCGCTCCGGCCCTCCGGCGCGGCGGACCGCCCGCCCCCGGGGCGGCCGGAAGTTTCCTTCACGTCATCGGTCACCCTTGAAAGATATTTTCGTTTCGGTTCGGGGGTCAAGAGTGCGCACAATGGGGGACATGGACCCCGTCAGCCCCCTGGAGCAGGCCCTGCACGCCGCCCGCGCTCTCGTCCTCGCCGACCTGATGGCCGGCCGGGTCGCCGAGGCGGACGTCGTCTCGCTCGTCGAGGAGGCGGTCGCCCACCGGCGCTGGTGGGTCGAACAGTGGCCCGAGGGCGCCGAGTTCGTCGCCGGACTGGTCGCCCAGGACGTGCAGGACGCCCTCCTGGAGCGGTACGGGCGCTGGCCGCTGTGCCCGGTGTGCGCCTCCGGTGACCCGCACGCCCTGGACGTCGACCCGGAACTCGGCCCGGACCCGCACTGGGTCTGCTCCGAGGCGGGCGTACGGGTGGCACCGGTCGGCTCGCTGGGCGCCGTCACCGGCGGCCCCGCGTCCGCGTAGGGGCGCCGGTGGCCCTCTACATCGACCCGCCGTCCTGGCCGGGCCACGGCCGCCTCTGGTCCCATCTGGTCAGCGACGTCTCCTACGCCGAACTCCACGCCTTCGCCGACCGCCTCGGCGTGGACCGCCGCGCCTTCGAGCGCGACCACTACGACATCCCCGCCCAGCGGTACGCCGACGTCGTCGCCGCCGGCGCGCTGGAGGTCCGCAGCCGCGAGGTGGTGCGGCTGCTGCACGAGGCCGGGCTGCGCCGCCGCAGGCGGGCCGGGGATCAGCCGCGCGGACCGCTCAGCTCGTAGGCGTACTCCTGCGCCTCCCCGCCGGTCCGGGTGAAGCCGGCGCGGCCCAGGACGGCCTGGGAGGCGAGGTTGCCGGGCTCGGTGGTGGCGGTCACGCACGTCACCTCGTCCCGGCCCAGCGCCCACGCCGACAGGGCACGCAGCGCCTCGGTGGCGTGGCCCCGGCCGCGGGCGGCGGCCGAGAGGTCGTAGCCGACCTCGACGCGGCCCTCGGCGTCCGGCGGACCGTGGAAGCCGATACCGCCGACCGCCCGGCCGTCCTCGGCGCGGACGATGACGAACATGCCCCACTCGGGCCGGTGCGTGCCCGCCTCGTACGCCTTCAGCAGCGCCCCCGCCGCGTCGCGAGTGCCGTCGCCGGGACCGCCCTCCACCCAGGCGAAACCGCCGTCGCCGCCCACCGCCAGACCGGCCGCGGCGGCCGGCCTGACGCCCCGCAGGACGAGCCGCCCGGCCGGCAGCACCAGGTCGTTGCGCCAGCGCCACTCGGTGAGCCGGGCCCGGCCGGGCAGCTCGCCGCGGCCGGTCGCCCACAGCAGCGTGGGCCACGGGGCCTCGCCGGGCCGCACGTGCGGGAAGATCAGCGTCAGCACGTACGCGCACAGCTCGGCGGGCGGCTCGTAGGCGAGCCCCAGGCCCTCGGCCATGTCGTACGTGTGGGCCAGGACCTCGGCGACGCCCATCGCGGCGAAGCCGTCGCGGTCCGCGCTGCCGAAGGGGTACGGGTGGAAGGCGCGCACCCCGGGCGGGGTGGCGCGGAGCGTGGCGGCGAACAGGGTGCCGGCCGTCTCGATCACGTGGAGGGCGTCCGCGGCGTCGGCGTCCGCGTCGAGGGTGATCCGGAAGGGCACGTAGGCGTCGGTGGCGCGGCCCGCCAACTGGCCCGCGTAGGCGAGGAGATCGCTGGCGACGTGCTGCGCGGTGCGCCGGCAGCTCCACTCCAGGGCGCCGGCCGGCACGGCCTCCCAGTCCCGGTCCGTCGCCGTCCGCAGCAGCGCCACGGCGTCCGCGACGGCCTCCTCCACCCGTTGCGCGCCCTCGTGTCCCATGCCGGGCAGGCTACGGTGCCCGGTCACCGCCGGGCGACAGCATTTCCAGCTCCCCGGCGAGGTTGTAGCGGGCGGTCGCCTCCCACTCCCGCCGGCCGTGCGGGGTGGCGTAGAGCGCGGGGCGGTCCAGGAGGTGCCGGAGCACCGCGGAGCGGCCCTCACGGAAGGCGTCGTTCGGCACGAAGTGGTACTCCTCGCGCACGGCGGCGGCGTAGGCGGCGTACGCGGAGGGCGGCGAGGCCAGGATCGCCAGGTCGGCGTCGCAGAGCACCTGTCCGTCGCGGTCGTCGCCGGCCGGGTCGTGGCCGACGGTGAGCCGGACCAGCCGGGCCACCTCGGCGGTCTTCGCCCGCGGCACCCCGGCCTCGGCGAGCGCCCGCTCCGCCAGCCGGGCCGAGCGCTCCTCGTTCTCGGAGCGCTCGGGCAGGTAGACGGCGTCGTGGAACCAGGCGGCCAGCCGGACCACGTCCGGGTCGTCGGCATGGGCGCTCAGCGTGTCGACGTGGCGCAGGACCGCCGCGAGGTGGGTGGCGGTGTGGTAGTGCCGCTGGGGCTCGCTCCACCGGGCGAGCAGCCGCTCGGCGTACGGACCGGGGTCGGGTCCGTCCGTGCCCCGTGCCCCCTCCAGGGCCCGGGAGAACCGGTACCGCAACGCGTCGAGGTCGGCCATGTCCCCATTCTCCACGCCGCCCCTCCCCTCCGCCCTCCCCCGCCCTGCCCCGCCGGCCCTCCCGCTCCTCCCGCTCCGCCCGGACCGGGTCCGGACCCGGGCCGTACGCGGGGCCTCCGTGGGGCATAGTCTTGATTGGACTAGACCTATAGGCCGAATGAATGGGGTCCCATGAGCAAGCGTGCAGTCCTGGAGGTGATCGCCCTCGACGCCAGGGACGCGGTCGCCGCCCAGGCCGGAGGCGCCGATCGCCTCGAACTGGTCACCGACATGGCGGCCGACGGGCTCACCCCGCCGACCGCGACCGTCGCCGCGATCCGGGCCGCCGTCGACATCGACCTGCGGGTCATGCTGCGGCTGGCCGCCGGGTTCGCCGCCGGGGACGTCGAGCGGCTGGCGCGGCTCGCCGGGGAGCTGCGGGACGCGGGGGCCACGCAGTTCGTCCTCGGCTTCCTCGACGCCGACGGCGACCTGGACGTCGCGGCGGTGGAGCGGGTCGCCGGGGAACTGGACGGCTGCCCGTGGACCTTCCACCGCGCCATCGACCGCTGCGTGGACCGGGCCGCGCTGCGCAAGCGCCTCGCCGACTTCCCCGGCCTGGACACCTACCTGACCGCCGGGGCGGCCGGCGGCGTGGACGAGGGCCTGCCCGTGCTGCTCGCCGAGGCGCGGCGCCGGGACGAGCCGGGCTACCGCCAGCAGCTCCTGGTCGGGGGCGGCCTGCGGCTGGACCACCTGCCGGTGCTCAGGGAGGCCGGGGCCGACGCCTTCCACATCGGCGGCGCGGCCCGGCCCGACGGGTGGGCGGGGCCCGTCTCGGCGGACGAGGTCGCCCGGTGGCGGACGGTGCTGGACGCGGGGTGAGCCGGGAGGGCGGGGGGAGGCGGGGGCTGCCCCCGCCTCGGCCCCGTCACTCCGCCAGGTGGCCCGGCAGCGGCGCCGCGTGGGTCACGATCAGGCCCGAGACCGCCCGGGTCAGACAGACGTAGAGGCGGCGCAGCCCCGTCCGCTCGTCGGGCTCGGCACCGACCACCGCCGCCGGTTCGTCCAGCACCACGTGGTCGTACTCCAGGCCCTTGGCCAGCGAGGCCGGGACCAGCGTCAGGCGGGCCTCGCCGGTGGTCTCCTCGCCGGGGCCCAGAGGGCGAAGGCCCGCCTCCGTCAGCGCCGCGGCCAGCTCCGGGACCCGGGCGTCGGCGGCGATCAGGCCCACCGACCCCTCCCGGCCCAGCAGCTCCCGGCAGGCCGCCACCACCCCGGCCGGCCCGGCGGGCACCGGGCGGACCTCGAAGAAGCCCGGGTTCTCCCGGACCGACGCCACCGGCGCCAGCCCCGGCGCGATGTGCGGCAGCAGCCGGGAGGCGTACGCGATGACGTCCGTCGGCACCCGGAAACCGGCCGTCAGCTCCTCCACCACCGCGCCCTCCTTGCCCAGGTGCGCCAGCGCCTCCCGCCAGCTCCTCGTCGCCCAGGGCGTGGTGCCCTGCGCCAGATCGCCGAGGACCGTCGCCGAGCCGGTGGAGCAGCGCCGGCCCACCGCCCGGTACTGCATCGGGGAGAGGTCCTGCGCCTCGTCGAGCACCACGTGCCCGAGGGAGGGCGTGCGCTCGATCAGGTCGGCGGCCTCGTCGATCAGCACCGCGTCCGCCGCCGACCAGCGCGCCGACCGCACCGAGCGGGCCGGCCGGGCCCACAGCACCGCCGCCCGCTCCTCCTCGGTGAGGACGCCCTCGGCGTGCTCGGCCAGGAAATCGGGGTCCGACAGCAGCCGCAGGACCAGCCTGGCCGGGTCGACCGGCGGCCAGAGGGCCTTCACCGCCGCCTTCACCGCGGGGTTGCGGGCCACCGCGTCCTGCACCCGGTCGTCCGGCGCCTCCCCGGAGCGCTCCATGCGCACCAGTACGGCGTGCGCGATGCGCTGCGGCAGGGCCTCGCGGGCGGCGCCGTAGCGGATGGAGCGGTCCAGCAGCTCGCGGACCATCTCCTCCAGCTCGTACGCCGGGACGCGCCAGCGGCGGGAGCCGCGCACCACGACCACCGGTTCGGTGGGCAGGGTGACGTGCGCGTACAGCGCCCGGCGCAGCACCTCGGCCATCCGGGCGTCGCCCTTGACCACCGCCGCCGGCGCCTCGTCCGTGCCGCGCACCTCGACCCGGGCCACCAGGTCGTCCACCGTGGACTGCCGTACCGTCAGCTCGCCGAGGGCGGGCAGCACCTGCTCGATGTAGTGCAGGAAGGACCGGTTGGGCCCGATGACGAGGGTGCCGGTGCGGGCCAGCCGCTCGCGGTGGGCGTAGAGGAGGTAGGCGACCCGGTGCAGGCCGACCGCGGTCTTGCCGGTGCCGGGGCCGCCCTGCACGCAGACCGTGCCGCCGAGCCCGGCGCGCACGATCTCGTCCTGCTCGGGCTGGATGGTGGCGACGATGTCGCGCATCGGGCCGACGCGGGGCCGCTCGATCTCCCGCTGGAGCAGGGCGCTGGTCGCCGATGCCTGGGCCGGGTCGGACAGGTGCTCGTCCTCGTAGGCCGTGAGGTCGCCGCCGGTGTAGCCGAAGCGGCGGCGCAGCGCGACGCCCATCGGGTCCTTGGCGGAGGCCCGGTAGAAGGGCTGTGAGACGGGCGCCCGCCAGTCGATCACCATCGGGTCGCCGTCCGCGTCGTGCACGTGCCGGCGCCCGATGTGGAAGCGCGGGCCGTCGGCGCCCTCGGCCCCGCTTCCGCCGGGGGCGTGCAGGTAGTCGAGCCGGCCGAAGAAGAGCGGGGTGCCGGCGAGGTCGGCGAGGGCCTTGACGCGGTCCTCGATCTGGCGCTCCAGGACGGCCGCGTTGACCCAGTTCGCGGCGACGTCGGTGAGGTCGAGGGCCTCGACGTCCTCCCGCATCGCCCGCAGGGCGCGGCGCGCGGCGGCGAGGTGGGCGCGTTCCCGGGCGAGGGGGGCGTCGGCGGCGGCGGACGGGGAGTCGTCGTGGACGGACGTGGTCAAGGGGATGCCTCCGGAGGGACCTGCGGGACGGACGGGCGCGGGGGACGCGCGGGGCCGGCCGGTTTCCGTCCGGGCGGCGGCACTCCGAGGGGAGGCGGGCAGAAGCGGCATCCTAGGGGAGGAGGGGCACCACGGGTCAAACGGTTTCCCGGCACCGCGGGCCCGTACGGAATTTCTCGGCACCGTGGGCCGCACGGTTTCCCGGCATCGCGGGCCCGTACGGGATTTCCCGGCATCCGGGGGGCCGCACGGGTTCCCGGCACCGTGGGCCCGTACGGGAATGTCCCGGCACCCGCGGCCCGTACCCGTTTCCCCCGCCCCCGGCCGTCCCCTAGGGGACCGTCCCCCGCACCCGGGAGGGCCGAGGTCCCTCCGCGGGCGTATGCCGCACGGCCGGGAGTTCGGTCCTCGGACCGATGCCGTACGGGGGGACGGAACACCACCATGGAGACATGAGCGCAGCAACCGTGTCCCCCGCCCCGGCCCCGCACCGCGCGTCCGGCGCCACCCCCGTGACCGGCGCCCGCCGGCACCGGATCGGCGACGCCCTGCGCGCGGTCCGGGTCTTCGCGGGCGCCGCCTTCGACGTGGTCGTCCTCGGCGAGTACGGCGAGGAGGCCGGAGTCCGCCACCGCTGACCCCGGCCCGCCGCCTGTCCGTACCGCCCGGGAGCCCCCGGCCGCCTCACTCCGCGGCGAGCAGGTCGTCCGCGTCCACGATGCGGTACGCGTACCCCTGCTCCGCCAGGAAGCGCTGGCGGTGGGCGGCGAAGTCCTGGTCGATCGTGTCGCGGGCGACCACCGAGTAGAAGTGCGCCTGGTGGCCGTCGGCCTTGGGCCGCAGCACCCGGCCGAGCCGCTGGGCCTCCTCCTGCCGGGAGCCGAAGGTGCCGGAGACCTGGACCGCGACCGTCGCCTCCGGCAGGTCGACGGAGAAGTTCGCCACCTTGGAGACGACCAGCACGCTGATCTCGCCCTGCCGGAACGCCTCGAAGAGCTTCTCCCGCTGGAGGTTGGAGGTCTCGCCCTTGATCACCGGCGCGTTCAGGTGCTCGCCCAGTTCGTCGAGCTGGTCGATGTACTGGCCGATGACGAGGATCTGCTGCCCGGCGAAGCGGCGCACGATCGCCTCCGTCACCTTCCGCTTCGTCGCGGTCGTGGCGCAGAACCGGTACTTCTCCTCCGTCTCGGCGGTGGCGTACGCGAGCCGCTCGGAGTCGGTGAGGTTGACCCGGACCTCCACGCAGTCGGCGGGCGCGATGTACCCCTGCGCCTCGATCTCCTTCCACGGGGCGTCGAACCGCTTCGGCCCGATCAGCGAGAACACGTCCGACTCGCGGCCGTCCTCCCGGACCAGGGTCGCCGTCAGCCCCAGCCGCCGCCGGGCCTGGAGGTCCGCCGTGAACTTGAAGACGGGCGCGGGCAGCAGGTGCACCTCGTCGTAGACGATCAGGCCCCAGTCGCGGGAGTCGAACAGCTCCAGGTGCGGGTAGACGCCCTTGCGGCGGGTCGTGAGCACCTGGTACGTGGCGATGGTGACGGGCCGGATCTCCTTCCGCGTGCCGCTGTACTCGCCGATCTCGTCCTCGGTCAGCGAGGTGCGCCGCACCAGCTCGTGCTTCCACTGGCGGGCGGAGACGGTGTTGGTGACCAGGATCAGCGTCGTCGACTTGGCCTGCGCCATCGACCCGGCGCCGACCAGGGTCTTCCCGGCGCCGCAGGGCAGGACGACGACCCCGCTGCCGCCGTGCCAGAAGTTCTCCACCGCCTGCTTCTGGTAGGGCCGCAGCGCCCAGCCGTCCTCGGCCAGCTCGATCGGGTGCGCCTCGCCGTCGACGTACCCGGCCAGGTCCTCGGCGGGCCAGCCCAGCTTGAGCAGGGTCTGCTTGATCTGCCCGCGCTCGGAGGGGTGCACGGCCACCGTGTCGGGGTCGATGCGGGCGCCGACCAGCGGCGCGATCCGCTTCGACTTCAGCACCTCCTCCAGCACCGGCCGGTCGGTGGTGGTCAGGACCAGCCCGTGGGCCGGGTCCTTGGAGAGGGTGAGGCGGCCGTAGCGGTCCATGGTCTCGGCGACGTCGACGAGCAGCGCGTGCGGCACCGGGTAACGGCTGTACTGCACGAGCGCGTCCACGACCTGCTCGGCGTCGTGGCCGGCCGCGCGGGCGTTCCACAGGCCGAGCGGGGTCACCCGGTAGGTGTGGATGTGCTCCGGCGCCCGCTCCAGCTCGGCGAACGGCGCGATGGCCCGGCGGCAGTCGTCGGCCCGCTCGTGGTCGACTTCCAGGAGCAGGGTCTTGTCGGACTGGACGATCAGCGGACCATTCACGGGCGGCACCCCTTCGCGTGCGGTCGGGCCGGACGGCTCGGCCAAACGTCCAGTGTGCCTGATCGGGGCGGCGGCTCAGCGGTGCGCGGGGACGGAGGCCGGCGCGGGGGCCGGGAACGCGGTGGCCGTGAGGTACGGGTGGGGCGCGAGGTACGCGGGGGGCTGGGCCGAGGCGCGGGGGACGAGGGAGCCGAGGAGCGCCGCCGCGGTGATCAGGGCGGCGATCAGGACGGCGACGGCGGGACGGAGGGAGGCGGGACGGACGGAGGCGGGGAGAGGGGGGCGGCGCATGGGGGTCCGGCCTTCCTGGCGCTGGGCGCGCGGGTCACGGGTGGGGGCGCGCTGCGGGAGCGCGGCGGTCCCGCCGGGGGCGGTCCCGCTCGGGACACCGGGTGGCTGCCCGCGCCGTACCGCTCCGATGCGGAATGCCCCCGAAGCTCCCTCGTCGGTGGGACAGGACCGGCGTGGCGTGCATGAACGCCCGCGTACGCCCGAACGCACGGAGCCAAGCGGAACCGGATGGTGAAGGGTCGCCGGGGCGGCTCAGCCCGCGTCGTCGGCCAGTTCCGCCACGCCCGTGATCCGGTGCACCGGGTACGTGCGCACCTCGTCCGCCGTGTGGTCGTACGCCGTCACGAATCCGCCCTCGACCCGGATCGGGGCGATGACGCGCTGGCTGGCGGCGCCGTCGGCGTTCACGTAGCCGATCCACAGCGCCTCGCCGGTCAGCACGGCGGCCTGGAGGGTGGCGAGGGTCTCGGCGGGCCCGGTGCGCGGCGGTGTGCCCTCGGCGGCGGAGGCGGCGCCGGGGGCCGGTTTGCGCGGTGCCGTGGAGGCCAGGTCGCCGGCGCGTACGGCGCGGATCGCGGCGGCGAGCAGCGCGTCGTCCGGCACCGGCGGCCCGTCCGGGACCGGCTCGGGCGGGGTGCGCGGCGGGGTGCGGTGGGCGTCCGCGCGGGCGATCAGCACATCGCCCGCCGCGGTCTCGGCGGCCGGCGCGAAGCCCATCGCGCGCAGCCCCTCCAGCAGCGCGGCCGGGTCCGCCTCGGCGGCCAGCACGGTCGGCGCGAGTCGGCGCAGGCCCATGCCCGGGGCCCGCTTGTCGGCCAGGATCTCGCTGAGCAGCGCGTCGTCGTCGCAGCGCACGTACGCCGAGGCCGCCCCGACCCGCAGCCGCCCGTGCCGCCGGGCCACGTCGTCGATCAGGTACGTCAGCGGTTGCGGGACCGGGGTGCGGGAGTGGGTGGCGAGGAAGGCGTGCAGGTCGGCGGCGGTCCGCCCGGCGTCCAGCGCGCGGCGTACCGAGCCGGGCGTGAACCGGTAGACGGTCGCCCCGCCCTTGGACTCCACGTCGGCGAGGACGCCCAGCACCTCGGCGAGCGGGCGTTCCAGCGGCCCCGGGGCGACGGCCGTCAGGTCGGCCTGGAGCAGGACGTGGTCCAGCGGCTCGGGGAGCAGCGGGGCGAGCAGCCGGGCGGCGGCGGCCCCGGCGGCGACCTGCTCGGCGGGGGCGAGGGGCGCGGTCCGTGCGCCGTCGGCGCCCGCGGGCGCCCCGATCAGGGCGCGGGCGGGTGCGGCGAGGGCGCCTCGGCCGGTGACGCCGAGCAGTTCCGCCTCGGAGAGCGTCCAGCGGGCGAGCCGGGTGCGCAGGTCGTCCTCGGTTCCGCCGCCCGCGCCGCCCGTGTCCCGCCCGTCGCGGCGCGGTGAGCGCAGCGGGCGTTCCCAGCGCAGCCGGGCGAGCACCGACTCCTCGTCCGGCGCGGAGCCCTCCGGCAACCCGGCGAGCAGGGCCAGCACCCGCTGCCGTACCTCGGGCGCCGCCGAGCGGTCCAGGTCGGGGCCGAGGGCGGACAGCGTGCGGTCCTTGGCGTCCCGTCCGCCGATCAGGCCGGGGGTGCGGGTGGCGAGCAGCCACGCCTCGGCGAGCAGGGCCCAGCGTTCGGCGTCGGGCAGCTCGCGCCACTCGTCGTACGCCGGGGTCGCCGCGTACCGCTCGTCCGGCTCGCCGTCCGGGGCCAGCAGGCCGGCCGCGTAGGCCAGCTCGGTCCAGAAGGCGGCGACCGGTTCGGAGACGTCCAGGGCGACGGCGGTCCGCTTGAGGTCGCGCACGCTCAGTCCGCCGGCCCGCAGCACCGGGGGCCCGCCCTCGTTCCAGTCCTTGAGCAGTTCCTCGACGGTGGCGAGGGCGGTGAGCGCCGCGCCGGCCGCGGTGGCGTCGACCACCTCGGGGCGGTGGTCCGCGGCGGCGGTCACGGGCGGCGGCACCGGCTCGGTCGCCCGGTGGGCCCGGCCGCCGCGCAGGTGCAGGGCGACCTCGCGGGGCAGCACCACCGTGCCGGGCGAGGTGGGCAGCAGCAGGCCGAGGTCGAGCAGCCGGCGCAGGTGGGGCGCCGGATCGTGGGTGATCTGCCCGTACGGAGGGCCCCAGACCAGCCGGGACAGCACCGCGCGGGACTCCTCGGGGACCGTGCGGAGCAGGGCGGCCATCTGCTCCCGGTCGCCGAAGAGGTCGCCGAGCGCGGCCACGGCGGAGACCGAGTCGTGGGTCGACGGCAGCCCGGCGGCGGCCAGGATCTCCTGCACCCGGCCGGGTGACATGCCCGCCGTCGCCTCCCGCACGGTCGGGCCGAGCCCGGTCGGCGAGGGGTGCTGCGGGGAGGGCGCGAGCAGTTCGCGGGCGGTGCGCACCAGGCGCAGCCGGTCCTCGTCGCCCCAGACCAGGGCCTGGTCGCGCAGGAGCCCGAGGGCCCGGGGCAGGGCGGCGGCGACCACCGGGTCGGCCGTGTCGCCGGGGTCCCCGGCCATGAGCCCGAGCAGGTCCCCGTAGGACGCCGGGTCCGGGGCCACCGCGAGGGCCTCGGCGCTCTGGAGCGCGAACCGGTCCAGCCGTTCCAGCGCCCGCACCACGGAGGCCCGGGTGCCGGCCCGGGTGGCGAGCTGCGTGAGGTCGGTGGGCACGGGTGTGATGAGGTCCGGCCGGCCGCGCAGAAGGGCGGCGAGGGACGCGTCGTCCCTCCCGCGGAGCGCCTCCGCGAGGGACCGGGGGGCCGCGGACTTCTCCTCGGTGCTCATCCGGCCAACGGTAGCCGGTACGTCCGTCACCGGGGCATCACGCGCGCCCCCCGGGCCCACACCGGGCACGTGCGGGGCCCGGTCGGTCACGGGCGGGCCGGCGGCCGTGCGGTTCCGCCCGGCCGGGGAAGATTCGGTACCTTCGTCCGACGGGGTATCACACCGCAGCGCCCCGGAGGGGTTCGTGGGGATCGAGAGCGACCAGGTCGTCTACGAGTATCTGAGCCGCGTCGGCGACGTGGCTCAGCAACGGCAACTGCCGTCGGCCACCCGCATGCGGCTCGTCGCCGAGCTGCGCGACGAGATCGACCGGCACCGCGCCCGGACCACCGTCGACAGTCCGGCCGCCGTCCGCCGCATCCTGGACCGGCTCGGCAGCCCCGACGACATCGTGGAGGCGGCCGGCGGCACCTCCGCCGCACCGGCCGCGCCCCGGCACACGCCCGCCGCCGTGCCGCTCCAGCCGGACGGTCCGCCCGGGGCGCCGAAGCCGCCGAGGGCCGCGGAGAACGGGGGCCGGCGCAAGGGTTTGCGGTGGCCCGTGCCGCGCCCCCGGGCCACCGAGCCCGAGGCCGGACCGCCGCCGCCCTCCCCGCCGCACACGGCGGGCGCGCACGAACTGGGGGACCTGGGGGAGGGCGCCCGCGAGCCCGACTGGTGGCGGGTGGACGACGGGCCCTTCGGCGGTGTCGGGGACGGCGTGCCCGGCTTCGTCGGCGGGGTGGAACTGCCCGAACTGCTCCGGCCGCCGCAGCGGCCCCCCGGCGCCGAGGAGCGGGTGCCGCCGGGGGTGCCGGGGGAGGCCGTCGTGGCGGCGGCGGAGGAGGAGGCGGCGGCGGCCGGACCGGCCGGGCTGCGCCGCCGGCTGCTCCGCCTGTGGCCGCGGGGCGGCTGGAACAGCCCCCTGCTTCTGTGCGCCGCCGCGCTGCTGATCGCCGGCGCCGTGCTCGGCAGCCTGCTCCCGCTGGGCCTGGGCTGGCTGATCGTCTACCTCTCCCGGCGGCTGACCCCCGCGCAGACCAAGTGGGCGGTCCTCGGACTGCCCGGCACGGTCGCCGTCGCGGGTGTCGTCTGGCTGTGGGGCCGCGCCGACGGCCGCTGGGGCGACCCCGTCCTCCAGGGCCAGATGAGCGACGCCGTCGCGGGCACCTGGCCCTGGGTCCTGCGCGGCGCCGCCCTCGCCTCCGCCCTCTACCTCCTCTGGCAGTCCCGCCGGGCCCCCTGAGGGACCGGAGCGCTTGGCCCAGCAGGGCCCCCAGTCCGGCTGGGACCCCCGGTCCGGCTGGGACCCCCGGTCCGGCTGGGACCCCCGGTCCGGCGGGACCCCCGGTCCGGCGGGACCCCCGGTCCGGCTGGGACCCCCGGTCCGGTCCGGTCAGGACGGGTGCCCCCTGCCGTCGTCCGGCGTTTGCCCGGCACAATGGGTGGTATGAACCGGACGTCCCGCCCCGCCCCCACCGTCGGTTTCGATCTGGACATGACGCTGATCGACTCCCGCCCCGGCATCCGCGCCTGCTACCTGGCGCTGGCCGAGCGGACCGGGACGTACGTCGACGCCGACCTGGCCGTCACCCGGCTCGGCCCGCCGCTCGCGGAGGAGTTGGCGCACTGGTTCCCGGCGGAGCGCGTCGCGGACGTCGCCGAGCTGTACCGGGAGATGTACCCGGCGTACGCCGTCACCGCCACGCCCGCGCTGCCCGGCGCGCGCGAGGCGCTCGCCGCCGTGCGCGCCGCCGGCGGACGCACCGTCGTCGTCACCGCCAAGTACGAGCCCAACGCCAAGCTCCACCTGGAACACCTCGGCCTGGAACCGGACGCCGTGGTCGGCGACCTGTGGGCCGAACGGAAGGCGGACGCGTTGCGCGAGCACGGCGCATCGGTGTACGTCGGGGACCACACGGGCGACGTGCGCGGCGCGCGGGCCGCCGGCGCGCACGCCGTGGCCGTCGTGAGCGGGCCCTGCGACGCGGAGCAGCTCCGCGCGGCCGGCGCCGACGTGGTCCTCGGCGGACTCACTCAATTCCCGGAATGGTTCGCGGCCTACCGCGAAGGACTCGACACCCCCCGCGCCTGACGCCGCCCCGCCGCCACCGAACGCAGCACGCCCGCGCCGGAGATCAGAAAACCGACCCCCATGAGCATGCTCAATCCGAACATGTAGGTGGGAAAGGGCGTGGTGCCCAGAAACAGCGGGGCCACCGTGACCAGAGTGGCCACGGTTCCGATGAAGAAGACGATCGCACCGGCGAGGATCAGCCGGTCGCCGGGCGCGGCGGAATTCGTTTGGGTTTTGTCACGCACCCCACCAGGGTAGTTCCCAGCCCGAAGGAACAACCCGGGGGACGTCTTGTCACGGGCGGGAAGACCATTAGCCTGGGTACCGGCGGGTCCCACGACCCGCCCGAGTGCTATCAAGAGCCGTTTCCGCGGTGGTCAGCAGCAGTTTTCCGACGAGTACGAGGACGAGGACAGACGTGCCTACCGGCAAGGTCAAGTGGTTCAACAGTGAGAAGGGCTTCGGCTTTCTCTCCCGGGACGACGGCGGTGACGTCTTCGTCCATTCCTCGGTCCTCCCCGCCGGAGTCGAGACCCTGAAGCCGGGGCAGCGCGTGGAGTTCGGGGTGGTCGCCGGACAGCGCGGTGACCAGGCGCTGTCCCTGACCCTGCTGGAGCCGGCACCCTCGGTCGCCGCCGCCCAGCGCAGGAAGCCCGACGAACTGGCCTCGATCGTCCAGGACCTGACGACCCTCCTGGAGAACATCACGCCGATGCTGGAGAAGGGCCGTTATCCGGAGAAGAACTCCGGCAAGCAAATCGCCGGTCTGCTCCGCGCGGTCGCCGACCAGTTGGACGTGTGACGGCCGGCGTTCCGCGGCGTTTTCCCAGGGTCCCTCAGGGGAATTCCAGCGCGTCGGGGCCGAGGGCCGGTACGAGGCCCTCGGCCGCCGCGCGTGTCAGCAGTCCCCGCACGGCCGCGTAGCCGTCCTCGCCGAGGTCGGCGGTGAACTTGTTGACGTACAGCCCGATGTGCCGGTCGGCGACGGCCGGGTCCATCTCCTGCGCGTGCTCCATGACGTAGGGCCGGGACACCTCGGGGTCGTCCCAGGCGGCCCGCACCGAACTCCGGATCGCGTCGGCGAGCCCGGTCAGCGCGGGTGCCCCCAGCGAGCGGCGGGCGATGATCGCGCCGAGCGGGATCGGCAGCCCCGTGGTCCGCTCCCAGAACTCGCCCAGGTCGGCGAGTTGCGACAGCCCGTACTCCCCGTAGGTGAAGCGCGCCTCGTGGATGACGAGCCCCGCGTCGACCTTCCCGTCCCGCACCGCCGGCATGATCTCGTGGAACGGCATCACGACGATCTCCCCGACCCCGCCGGGCACCGCTTCCGCCGCCCAGAGCCGGAACAGCAGGTACGCCGTCGACGTCTCGCTCGGCACCGCGACCGTCCGGCCGCTCAGCCCGCTCCCGTCCGCGTGCGTGCCCCGGCCGTCCCGGCTCAGCACCAGCGGCCCGCAGCCCCGCCCCAGCGCACCGCCGCAGGGCAGCAGCGCGTAGGGCCCGAGCACGTACGGCAGCACCGCGTACGACACCTTCAGCACGTCGAACTCGCCGCGCGCGGCCATGCCGTTGGTGAGGTCGATGTCGGCGAAGGTCACGTCGAGCGCGGGGGCGCCGGGGACCCGGCCGTGGGCGAGGGCGTCGAAGACGAAGGTGTCGTTCGGGCAGGGCGAGTAGGCGATCCGCAGGGGCTCAGCCGGCGTCTGGGTCATCTGGCCTCCAACTGGTGAGGACGGGTGCGAGCTTCCCGAAGGCGTCCGTCAGGGCCGCGAGGGCGTCGCCGATCCGCCAGGCTGCGCGGTCGCGCGGGCCGACCGGGTTGGAGACCGCGCGCACCTCCAGCACGGGCACCCCGTGCGCGGCGGCGGCCTCGGCGACGCCGAAGCCCTCCATGGCCTCGGCGAGGGCGCGGGGGTGGCGGGCGCGCAGCAGCGCGGCGCGTTCGGCGGTGCCGGTCACGGTGGAGACGGTCAGTACGGTCCCGGGGCGGGCCCCGGTCGCGTCGGCGGCCCGGCGCACCAGCGCGGCGGGCGGGCGGTGGGTGACGGTGCCGAAGCCGAGCGCGGTGACCGGCGCGAAGCCGTCGGCGGTCTCGGCGCCGAGGTCGGCGGCGGTGATCTCGTCGGCGACGACGAGCGAGCCGACCGGCGCCAGGGGCGCGAAGCCGCCGGCGATGCCGGCCGAGACGACCAGGGCGAAGGGGGCGCCGTCGAGGGCCGCGGCGGTCAGCGCGGCGGCGACCCCGGCGGCGGCGAGGGCGGGGCCGACGCCGGCGGCCAGCAGCGCCGGGCCGTCCGGCGAGCGGTGCAGCAGCGCGCCGGGGAGGAGCACCTCCGCGGGCGTTCCCGGGAACGCCCGTGCCACCGCGTCCCGCTCGGCGGGGACCGCGGTGGCCACGAGGATGCGCGCGGGGGACGTGGTCAGTCGCCCTTCTCCAGCTTGAAGACCCACACGCCGGTGATCTTCTCGCTGCCGTCCTTGCCGTCACGGGCGGCGATGGCGACGTTGGTCGAGTTGCCCTGGGCGCCGTACTGGGCGTTGAAGAAGACGCTGCCGGGGATGGTGCGGTAGGTCTTCGAGCTGTCGTCGACGAGCTGCTGACCGTTCATCAGGATCGTCCAGTGCTTGTCGGCGATGCCCGGATCGACGCCGAAGCGTACGGTCTCGTCCTCGTCGACCTTGACGGCCTTGGCGTTCTTGTCCTGGAGGCACTTCGTGATCTCGTTGTCGGAGAGTGCCTTGTCGTGACCGCCACAGGCGGCCTCCGAGCTGACGGAGGAGGTGCCCACCGTGATCGTCGACATCGCGGTCGGCTTCTCACAGGCGGACAGGACGAGCAGTCCGGCGGATACGGCGCCGGCGGTGGCGACGGCGCGGCGGCGTCGCACAACGGATTGCAACGTGGTCATGGGCGAAGGCTATATGCCGACTCGGGCCCGGTTCCCACCTGGGGGCGGCGTGCCGTGCTCACGCCACCCGCGGCCGGGCCGTTCCCCCGTGCCGCGCCGAGCCGATCAGCCCCCGTACGGTGGTCAGCCATCCGGCGGCGACGATCGCCGAGGCGACCGACAGCCCGAGGGTGCCGTTGAGGGGCAGCGCGATGCCGATCGCCCCGCCGAGCACCCAGGAGACCTGGAGCAGCGTCTCCGAGCGGGCGAAGGCCGAGGTGCGCACCAGCTCGGGCACGTCCCGCTGGATCAGCGCGTCCAGCGAGAGCTTGGCCAGCGCCTGCGCGAACCCGGCGACCGCCGCCAGACACGCCACCAGCACCGCGCCGAACAAGACCGCGGAGGTGACCGCCGTGCCCAGCACCACCGCGACCACCGTCACGATGATGATCTCCGGCGCCCGCGAGCGCAGCCAGGCCCCGACCGCCGTGCCCAGCGCGTTGCCCGCCCCGGCCGCCACGCCCACGATGCCGAGGGAGACCGCCGCGCTCTGCCCGGTCATGGGGTGCTCGCGCAGCAGGAAGGCGAGGAAGAAGATCAGGAAGCCGGAGAGGCCGCGGATGGCGGCGTTGGCGGCCAGCGCGTGGGTGACCGCGGTGCCGACCGTACGCAGCCCGGGGCGCTTGCCCGCGACCCGGCGCGGTACGTGCAGCCGGTGCTCGTCGGCGGCGAGCAGCGCCCGCGCCTCGCCGCGCGCCGAGTCCACCTTCCCGGGCAGCGAGAAGGACAGCACCATCCCCGCCACGAAGATCACGAAGGCGCCGTAGAGCGGCCAGCGCGGGCCGACCTGCTGGAGCAGGGCGGCGACGGGGGCGGCGGCGCCGGTGGCGAGCAGCCCGCAGAGCGTGACCCGCGAGTTCGCCTTCACCAGGGAGAAGCCGGGCGGCAGCAGCCGGGGCACCACCGCGCTGCGCACCACGCCGTACGCCTTCGAGGCGACCAGCACGCCGAGCGCGGCCGGGTACATCTCCAGTCCGCCGCCGGCGACCGCCGCCGAGAGCACCAGCGCGAGCAGCGCGCGGGCGCCCATCGCGGTGGCCATGGCGGCGCGGCGGCCGTGCGGAATCCGGTCCAGGAGCGGGCCGATGACCGGCGCGAGCAGGGTGAAGGGGGCCATGGTGATGGCGAGGTAGAGGGCGACCCGGCCGCGCGCCTCGTCGGTGGGCACCGAGAAGAAGACGGTGGAGGCGAGGGCGACGGTGATCATGACGTCGCCGGCGCCGTTCACCCCGTGCAGCTCGATCAGCTTGCCGAGGCCCGACTCGCCGGCGCCGTGCGCGTGGGTGGCCCGGCGGATGACGCGGCCGGCGGCGCTCACCGGCCGGCGCAGGGCACGGCCGACGGCGCGGAACAGCCCGGGACCGCGTCCCCGGCTCCCGCCCCTGGACTCCGTCCGCGCGGCTGCCACCCCGTCATAGTGCCCCGAGAGGCGGTCCTCTTGCGCCGTTGTGCCGCGGATGGCGCTGATCGGGTCGCGTGACGCACCCGGGACGCCGGCCCCGCGCCGCGCCCGAAGACGGGGCGGGCTCGCGCCGAAACTCCCGTCGGTGTAGGCCCAGCGCACCTGAGCAGGTAGCGTGCCTAGCGCGCCGTCGCATCGTTCTCGGCCGCGCGCCTCACGTGCATCCCGCAGAATGGATGACGTAGGTGCGCCCGAGCGCGATCGGGCGCGGACGTCGACGCGGTCCACGGGTCCGCTCCGTCCGCCCCACGCAGGCAGCGGCGCACTCGTGAGACGGCGTATGGAGAGAAGCGATACCTGTGAGCGCAGCGACAACGCGAAGCCGCACCCCTGACCGCCTGTGCGCCGAGGCGATCGACCTCGCGCGGAGCGCGGCCGAGGAGGCCGCCGCACCGGGAGTGGTCGGCGAGCACACCGGGATGGTGTCGGAGGGCGACCGCGTCGTCACCCACTTCTTCGCCTGCAAGGAGCTGGGGTACCGAGGCTGGCGCTGGGCCGTCACCGTGGCCCGCGCCTCCCGCGCCCGGATCGTCACGGTGGACGAGGCGGTCCTCATGCCCGGCCCGGACGCGCTGCTCGCGCCGGAGTGGGTGCCGTGGAGCGAGCGGCTGCGCCCCGGCGACATGGGCCCCGGCGACCTGCTGCCCACGGACGCGGAGGACCCCCGGCTGGAGCCGGGCTGGTCCGGCGAGGACGAGCCGCCGCCGAACTCCGCCGTCTCCGCCGAGCTGGCCGACCTGGCGGAGGCCGAGGACGCCGAGGTCACGGCGGCCCCGCCGGCCGAGCTGCCCCTCGTCCCGGCGCGCGGCACGGTCGCCGCGATCGCCGAGGAGCTGGGCCTGCGCCGCGCCCGGGTCCTCTCCCGCCACGGGCTGCGGCTGGCCGCCGAGCGCTGGGAGGAGGCTTACGGCCCGCGCACTCCGATGGCCCAGTCGGCGCCCGCCGCCTGCGACTCCTGCGGCTTCCTGGTGCCGGTCGGCGGCTCCCTGGGCCAGGCGTTCGGCATCTGCGCCAACGAGTTCTCCCCGGCCGACGGGCGTGTCGTCTCGCTGGCCTACGGCTGCGGCGGCCACTCCGAGGCCGCGGTCATGCCGAAGCCGCCCCAGCCGGCCCCGCCGGTGATCGACGAGACCCGCGTCGACCCCTTCCCGCTCCGCCCGTCCCCCGACTCGGGCTCGGTCCCGGCGGCGGAGGACGACACGACGACGGATTTGGGCCACTCGTAGGCGGGGGCGGGTGCCCGTAGGCAGGCCGCGGGCCGGCGCTGGTACGTCCGGCTCCGGGGGGCGGCGCTTGTACGCAGGCTCCGGGCCGGTGCTGGTACGTCCGGCTCCGGCCGGATGCTCCTAGACCCCGGGCCGCCGGTACTCGTGGACCCCGGGCCGGTGCTTGCAGGCCCAGGCCGGTGCTCGTACGCCCCCGGGCCGGTACTCGTACGCCCCCCGGGCCGGTGATGGGGGCGCCCGGCGGGTGAGCCGGGCGCCGGGGTGGTCATTCCTCGCCGAAGACGTCCTCGGCCCGGCCGACGGTGACGGCCCGCACGAGCCACTCCCGCAGCACCTCGGGATCACCGCACTCCTCGATCCGCCGCCGGACCTCGACGGACACGTCGAGCCCACGCTGTTCGAGCACCAGCAGCAGATCCTCGGCCCGCCCCTGGGCCCGGCCCTGCTCACGGCCTTGGGCCCGGCCCTCGTCGCGGATCTCTTCGGAGAGGTAGGACTTGTAGAAGGAGAGGTCCACGGCGCCGGGTTCCTCCAGAGGTGGCCGGACGAGGCCGTCACCCGGCCCCGGGCCGCGGCAGTGCGGCTGGTACGGAGCATGACGCGGTGGCGGCGGGCCCGTGGGGCCCGGAACGGCGGCCGGGCCGGAACCGCCCGGGTGCCGACGCCGTGCGTTCGCCCGGACGAGTGAACGCCGGTGACCCGTGGGGCCGCGGGGGTGGGTGGAGGGCTGTGCTGTCCGCTCTGTCCGGAGCGGTACCTTCGAGCTCACGCCGATGAGGGCCGATGAGGAGAGTCAACGTGAGCAAGTTCGTTCGGCCGGCCGTCGAGGGCGCGGACCCGTTCGGTACGGCACGGCTGCGGCGCGGGGTGCTGGACGCCTGGGCGGCGAGCCCCGCCCGGTTCCGGGAGGACGCCAACGCCGAGGAGGACCTCGTCCTCGGCGGCTACCGCGACCGGCTGGTCGTCGAGCTGGCCCAGAACGCCGCCGACGCCGCCGCCCGCGCCGGCGTGCCCGGCCGGCTCCGCCTCACCCTGCGCGACGACGTCCTGGTCGCCGCCAACACCGGCGCCCCCCTGGACGCCGCCGGCGTCGAGTCGCTGGCCACGCTGCGGGCCTCCGCGAAGCGGGACGCCGGGGACGCCGCCGTCGGCCGCTTCGGCGTCGGCTTCGCCGCCGTGCTGTCGGTCACCGACGAGCCCGCCGTCGTCGGACGCCAGGGCGGCGTGCGCTGGTCCCTCGCCGAGGCCCGCGACCTCGCCGCCGGCACCGCCGGGGACAGCGCCGGGCTCGCCGACGAGATCCGCCGCCGCGACGGCCACGTACCGCTGCTGCGGCTGCCGTTCCCCGCCGAGGGCAGCGCACCCGACCCGTACGACACGGCCGTGATCCTGCCGTTGCGCGACCCGGCCGCCGCCGGCCTCGCCGAACGGCTGCTGGACGCCGTGGACGACGCCCTGCTGCTCGCCCTGCCCGGACTCGCCGAGGTCGTCGTCGAGACGCCGGAGGGGACCCGCACCCTGAGCCGCCGCGCCGACGGCGACCTGACCGTCGTCGAGGACTCCCGCGAGGGCACCACCCGCTGGCGCACCTCCGCCGCGCACGGCCCCCTCACCCCCGAGCTGCTCGCCGACCGGCCCCTGGAGGAGCGGCTGCGCCCCCACTGGTCGCTCACCTGGGCCGTGCCCGTCGACGCGGACGGCGCCCCGGCCCGCCCCCGAACCAGCCCCGTCGTGCACGCCCCCACCCCCAGCGACGAACCCCTCGGCCTCCCCGCCCTGCTCATCGCCACCTTCCCGCTGGACTCCACCCGCCGGCACGCCGCGCCCGGCCCGCTCACCGACTTCCTGGTGCGGCGTGCCGCCGACGCCTACGCCGGTCTCCTCGCCGACTGGCGCCCCGTCACCGCCGGGATCATCGACCTCGTGCCCGGACCGCTCGGCACCGGCGCCCTGGACGGCGCCCTGCGCGCGGCGGTCCTGGAGCGGCTGCCCCGCACCTCCTTCCTGCCGCCCGCCGCCGTGCCCGAGCACGACGCCGACGACCTGCCCGAGACCCTCAGGCCCCGCGACGCCGAGGTCGTCGAGGGCGCCGGCGCCGACACGGTGCGCGTCCTCGCCGAGGTGCTGCCCACGCTGCTCCCCGCCGGACTGGAGCGCCGCGCCGAACTGCGCGCGCTGGGCGTGGCCCGGGTGCCGCTGACCGACGCGATCGACCGGCTGGCCGGACTGGAGAAGACCCCCGCGTGGTGGCGGCGGCTCTACGACAGCCTCGCCGGGGTCGACCCGGACCGCCTCTCGGGGCTGCCCGTACCGCTGGCGGGGGCGGCGCCGGAGACCGCCTTCGGCGGCGGGGGAGCGCGGACGGTGATCGGCCCCCGGCAGGTGCTGCTGCCCTCCGCGGAGGCGGCCTCCCTCACCCCGGAGACCCTGTCCCGGCTCGGGCTGCGCGTCGCCCACCCGGACGCCGCCCATCCGCTCCTCGAAAAGCTCGGCGCCCTGCCCGCCACACCCCGCGCCGTGCTCACCACCCCGCAGGTACGGGCCGCCGTCGCCGCCTCCCTGGACGACGACACCGGCGCCCACTGGGACGAGGACACCCTCGACGCCGAGGAACTGGCCGACACCGTCCTCGGCCTGGTCCGCGACGCGGGCCTCGCCCCCGGCGACGAACCCTGGCTCGGCGCGCTCGCCCTCACCGACGAGGACGGCGAACTCTCCCCGGCCGGCGAGCTGGTCTTCCCCGGCGGCCCCTTCGCCCGGGTGATGCGCGAGGACGAACTCGCCGCCGTCGACACCGAACTGGCCGGGCGCTGGGGTCCCGACCCGCTCGCCGCCTGCGGCGTCCTGGTGGACTTCGCCCTGGTCCGCGCCACCGACGTCGTCCTCGACCCCGACGAACTGGAGCCCCGCGACGGGGACTTCGCCGAGCCGGACGACGCCGGGCTGCTGGACGCCGTGGACGTGTGGAGCGAGGACATCCTCGACCGCTTCCCGGACAGCCCCGTCCCGCCGGTCGCCACCGAGATCGTCGCCGTCCGCGACCTGGACCTCGTCGACGACGGCAAGTGGCCCGAGGCCCTCGCCCTGCTCTCCCGCCCCCCGCTGCGCGACGCCCTGGTCCAGCCGGTCCGCGTCCTGCTTCCCGACGGCACCCACGAGGTCGTACGCCCCTACACCGCCTGGTGGCTGCGCGGGCACCCGGTGCTCGGCGGACGCCGCCCCGCCGGACTGCGCGCGGCAGGCGGAGACCCGCTGCTGCGCGGCCTGTACGACGAGGCCGACGCGGCCGGTTTCGACGACGAGCAGGTGCTGCGCGCCCTCGGCGTACGGACCTCCGTCGCCGCGCTGCTCGACGAGCCGGGCGGCGCGGCCGAGCTGCTGGACCGCCTCGCCGACCCGGACCGTCCGGTCACGGCGGGCCAGTTGCACGCCCTGTACGGCGCGCTGGCCGACCTGGACCCGGAGCGGGTCACGCTCCCGGACGAGGTGCGGGCCGTGGTCGACGGCCGCGTCGAGGTGGTGGACGCCGCCGACGCCGTGGTCGTCGACTCGCCCGATCTGCTGCCCTTCACCGCGGGCGTCCCGCTGCTGCCGGTGCGCCCGGCGCGGGCGGCGGAGCTGGCGGAGCTGTTCCAGGTGCGGCGGCTGAGCGAGTCGGTCACGGGCGAGGTGCACTCCGAGGGCACCGAGCACGAGGTGCCGGAGCCGGTGCGGGTGCTGCTCGGCGCCCGTACCCCCGCCTCGTACGTCGAGCACGACGAGCTGGTCGTGGACGGGGTGGAGATCGACTGGCGGCGTACCTCCGACGGGGCCGTGCACGCCGCGACCCTGGAGGGCGTCGCCGCCGCCCTCGCCTGGGCGGCCGGGCAGTGGCCGCGGCGGTTCGAGGTGGCGGCGCTGCTGGAGGACCCCTCGCGTACGGAGGAGCTGGCCCGGGACCGCTGGTTCGACTGACCCGGGGATGCCCGGGGAGCGCCCCGGCCCCTCACACCGGGAAGCGGCGGCCCACCCAGCGCCACACGATCTCCAGGAGGGCCGCCGCCGCGCCGGCCACCGCGACCGCCGTCCACGGCATCGTCACGCCCACCAGCCTCAGTGCGAAGAAGTGCTGGAGCCACGGCACCACCAGCACCAGCAGGAAGATGCCGCCCATCGCCGTCACCAGGGTCAGCCGCCACCAGGTGTAGGGCCGGGCGATGATGGCCAGCACCCACATCGAGACCAGGAACAGCGTCAGCGTCGCCGCGCTGGTCTCCGCCTCCAGTGCCCCCGCGCCCGTGTAGTGGTGCCGGGCCAGCAGGTACGTGGCGAAGGTCGCCAGCGCGGCCACCACCCCGCCCGGTATCGCGTACCGCATCACGCGTCGGACGAAGTACGGCCGGGCCCGTTCGGTGTTGGGGGCGAGGGCGAGGAAGAAGGCCGGGACGCCGATGGTCAGCGTGGAGAGCAGGGTCAGGTGCCGCGGCAGGAAGGGGTACTCGACCTGCCAGCACACCACCAGGGCGGCCAGCAGCACCGAGTAGACCGTCTTGACCAGGAACAGCGTGGCGACCCGGGTGATGTTGCCGATCACCCGGCGCCCCTCGGCCACCACCGAGGGCAGCGTGGCGAAGCTGTTGTCGAGCAGCACGATCTGGGCGACCGCCCGGGTGGCCTCCGAGCCGGAGCCCATCGCCACGCCGATGTCGGCGTCCTTGAGCGCCAGGACGTCGTTGACCCCGTCGCCGGTCATGGCGACCGTGTGCCCGCGCGACTGGAGGGCGCCGACCATCTCCCGTTTCTGCTGCGGGGTGACCCGCCCGAACACGGTGTTCTCGTCCAGCGCCGCCGCCATGTCCTCCCGCCCGGCGGGCAGCCGGCGTGCGTCCACGGCCCCGCCGGACAGCCCCAGCTTGGCGGCGACCGCGCCGACGGAGACCGCGTTGTCGCCGGAGATCACCTTGGCCCGCACGTCCTGCGCGGCGAAGTACCGCAGGGTGTCGGCGGCGTCCGGGCGCAGCCGCTGCTCCAGGACGACCAGGGCGGTGGGCGTGACGTCCTCGGCCACGGCGGGGTCGTCCAGCTCCCGGCCCGAGCGGGCCAGCAGCAGCACCCGCAGGCCCTGTTCGTTGAGCCGGCCGGTCTCGGCGAGCGCCGGATCGTCCTCGGCGAGCAGCACGTCCGGCGCCCCCAGCAGCCACGTACGGGGGGCGGCGGCGTCGCCCTCGCGGACGGCGGCGCCGCTGTACTTGCGGGCGGAGGAGAAGGGCAGGGAGCCGGTGCACCGCCAGTCACCGGGGACGGGGCAGGCGTCGACGATGGCCTGGAGGGAGGCGTTGGGGCGGGGGTCGGAGGAGCCCAGGGCGCCGAGCACCGCGCGGACGTGGTCCTCGTCGGCGCCGTCGAGGGGGTGCAGCGCGCTCATGTCCATGCCGCCCTCGGTGAGGGTGCCGGTCTTGTCCAGGCAGACGGTGTCGACCCGGGCCAGCCCCTCGATGGCGGGCAGCTCCTGCACCAGGCACTGCTTGCGGCCGAGCCGGATCACGCCGAGGGCGAAGGCGACCGAGGTGAGCAGCACCAGCCCCTCCGGGACCATCGGCACGATGCCGCCGACCGTCCGGGCGAGGGAGCCCTTGAGGGCGTTCTCCTTGACCACGAGCTGGCTGATGATCAGGGCGATCGCGGTCGGGACCATCATCCAGGTGACGTACTTGAGGATGGTGGAGATCCCGGAGCGCAGCTCGGACTGGACGAGGGTGAAACGGGACGCCTCCTCGGCGAGCTGGGCGGCGTACGCCTCGCGGCCCACCCGGGTCGCCTGGAAGGCGCCGCCGCCCGCGACGACGAAGCTGCCGGAGAGCACCGGGTCGCCGGGTTGCTTGAGGACCGGGTCGGCCTCGCCGGTCAGCAGCGACTCGTCGATCTCCAGCCCGTCCGCCTCGACGCAGGTGCCGTCGACGGCCACCTTGTCGCCGGGGCCGATCTCGATGAGGTCGTCGAGCACGATGCCGGAGGTGGCGACCTCGGCGGCCCGTCCGTCGCGCCGCACGGTGGGGCGGACCTCGCCGATCACCGCGAGGGAGTCCAGGGTCTTCTTCGCCCGCCACTCCTGGACGATGCCGATGCCGGTGTTGGCCACGATCACGAAGCCGAAGAGGCTGTCCTGGATCGGCGCGACGAAGAGCATGATGCCCCAGAGCACGCCGATGATCGCGTTGAACCGGGTGAAGACGTTGGCGCGGACGATCTCGGTCAGCGACCGGCTGCTGCGCACCGGTACGTCGTTGACCTGACCGCGCGCGACCCGTTCGGCGACCTCGGCCGCGGTCAGGCCGGTCGCCGGCGGGGCGGGTGGGACGGGGGGCACGGCGCCTGGACCCGCGTCCGCGTCGGTGTGCGTCATGCAACGACGGTACGTGCGCCGACCCGGCCGCACCCCCCGAGGGTGCCGAAGATCCGACCTGGGGACGAGGGGGCGGCGCCGCGCGTGCTGCGTGAGGACGACCCGCCCCGGAAGGGCCGGCCCCGGGCCGGGGAGGAGGCGTGCGCCGTGAGCGGCCGGCCGCCTGCCGTCAGTCGGCGGCGGAGCCGGAGCCGGGGCCGGGGCCGGGACCGGGTCCGGGGCCGGAGTCGGAGTCGGAGCCGGGTCCGGATTCGGAATCGGCGGAGCCGGAGGCCACCCGCGCCGCGTCCCGGCGGATCGCCGCGTCCCGCTTGCGCACGTACCAGATGCCGATGAGTCCGAGGCCCCCGCCGGCCAGGCAGGTCCACACCCACCAGGCGTGCCCGCGGTCGTCGAACCATCCGTAGAAGGGGAGCTGTGCCACGAAGAGGGCGAACCAGAGGACGGTGCCGCCGGTGATGGTCGCGACCACGGGCCCCTCCAGGGGCTCCGGCGCCTCGTGCCTGGGTGTCCACTTCGCCATGCGTACAGCTTACGAGGGGGCCCCGGCGCGGGCGGCGGCGCGTCCGGCGACCGCATCGGCCGATTCTACGCGCGGAGATAGCGATCTCGGGCTCATACGTTCATACTGAACCCGTTTGTCTCTGACCGCTTTCATTCGTAGGAAACACCAAAAGGGCCGTGGGGGAACCCTTGGGTGATGAGGTCTCGCATGTCCACCTCGGCGTCCGCCAAGGTTCCCCCGGCCCCCGGGCAACAGTCCCCGCAGGGTTCCCTCGACCGTTTCTTCAAGATCTCCGAGCGCGGCAGCACGCTGCCCCGTGAGATCCGGGGCGGTCTCGCCACCTTCTTCGCGATGGCCTACATCATCGTGCTGAACCCGATCATCCTGGGCAGCGCGAAGGACATCTACGGCCACCAGCTCGACAACGGCCAACTGGTCACCGCGACCGCGCTGACCGCGGCCTTCACCACGCTGCTCATGGGCGTCATCGGCAACGTCCCGATCGCGCTCGCCGCCGGTCTCGGCGTGAACTCGGTCGTCGCCCTCCAGCTCGCCCCGCGGATGTCCTGGCCGGACGCCATGGGCATGGTGGTGCTCGCCGGTTTCGTGGTGATGCTGCTGGTCGCCACCGGTCTGCGCGAGCGCGTGATGAACGCCGTGCCCTACGGGCTGCGCAAGGCGATCGCCATCGGTATCGGCCTGTTCATCATGCTCATCGGTCTCGTCGACTCCGGTTTCGTCACCCGTATCCCGGACGTCGCGCAGACCACGGTCCCGCTCCAGCTCGGCACGGGCGGTCACCTGCTCGGCTGGCCGGTGCTGGTCTTCGTGCTCGGCGTGCTGCTCACGCTGGCGCTGATCGTCCGCAAGGCGCCCGGCGCGATCCTGATCTCCATCATCGTGATGACGGTCGTCGCGGTGATCATCGAGCTGGTCGCCGACGTCCCTTCCTGGGGCCTGACCACCCCGAAGTGGCCCGGCAACCCGGTCGCCGCGCCCGACTTCGGCCTGATCGGCGAGGTCAGCCTGTTCGGCGGCTTCCAGAAGGTCGGCATCCTGACCGGGGTGCTCTTCGTCTTCACGGTCCTGCTGTCCTGCTTCTTCGACGCCATGGGCACGATCATGGGCGTCAGCGACGAGGCGAAGCTGACCGACGCCGAGGGCCAGATGCCGGGCATCAACAAGGTCCTGTTCGTCGACGGCATCGCCGTCGCCGCGGGCGGTGCCAGCTCCTCGTCGGCCACCACCTGCTTCGTGGAGTCCACGGCCGGTGTCGGCGAGGGGGCCAGGACCGGCTTCGCCAACATCGTCACCGGCAGCCTCTTCGCCGTGGCGCTCTTCCTCTCCCCGGTCGCCACCATGGTCCCGTCCCAGGCGGCCACCCCGGCGCTGGTCGCGGTCGGCTTCCTGATCCTGGCCGGCTCGGTCAAGGAGATCGACTGGGCCGACTTCACGATCGCCGTCCCGGCCTTCGTGACGATGGTGATGATGCCGTTCACCTACTCGATCACCAACGGCATCGGCATGGGCTTCATCACCTTCGCCCTGCTGCGCCTGGCGACCGGCCGCGGCCGGGAGGTCCCGGTGGCGATGTACGTGGTGGCGGGCGTCTTCGCCTTCTACTACCTGATGCCGGCCCTGGGCCTGACCTGACCTGACCCGGCCGGGGTCACCCGACCGGACCCCCGCGGACCGGTCAGGTGACCCCGTAGAACCGTTCCGTCTCCTCGACGGCGGAGTGGAAGCGCTGGTCGAAGTCATCACGGATGAGCGTCTGGACGACATAGTCCTGGACGCTCATCCCTCTTTTGGCGGCATGGTCCCGGAGCCGTTCGAGCAGCTCCCCGTCGATGCGCAGGCTGAGCACGTTGGTCCCCATGGCGTCGAGGGTCACCCCCGCCGGGCCGCCCGCGCGAGTGTTTCCGGATTCAGCTCACCCGTAAGGGTGATGCCAAGGTTTCCGTGTCGGGCATCACGGGCACGCGGGCTGGTGAGCGGTGGTATTTCGCCAGACTAATGAGTTAAGCTAAGGACCATGCCGGACCTCACCCATGGCGACGACGCCGCCGCCGTGAACTCCCTGCGTTCCGCCGTGATGCGACTGTCCCGTCGGCTCAAGCACCAGAGGGTCGACGAGTCCCTGAGCCCCACCGAGATGTCGGTGCTCGGCACCCTCGCCACCTGTGGCAGCGCGACCCCGGGAGAACTCGCCCGCAAGGAACACGTCCAGCCGCCGTCGATGACCCGCATCGTCGCGCTCCTGGAGTCCAAGGGGCTGGTCCGCCTGGAGCCGCATCCCGAGGACCGGCGTCAGAAGGTCGTCACGCAGACCGAGCAGGCCGTGGTCATGCTGGACGAGAGCCGCCGCAGGCGGAGCGCCTTCCTGGCGACGCTGGTCGAAGGACTCGACGAGGACGAGTGGGCGACCCTGCGGGCCGCCGCCCCCGTGCTGGAGAAGCTCGCACACCTGTAGGCCGTCCACGAGGAGGCGAAGCCTTTGAGTACGGGAACCGGAGCAGATTCCGCCCCCGCACCTGACCCCGACGAACCCCTTTCCCCGACCCTTTCCAAGACGCCCGCCAAGCGGTCGATGTTCGCCTCCCTGAAGGTCCGCAACTACCGGCTCTTCTTCGTCGGGCAGGTCGTCTCCAACATCGGCACCTGGATGCAGCGCATCGCCCAGGACTGGCTGGTGCTGAGCCTCACCGGCTCCTCCGCGGCGGTCGGCATCACCACCGCCCTGCAATTCCTGCCGATGCTCCTGTTCGGCCTGTACGGCGGTGTCCTCGTCGACCGGCTGCGCAAGCGCCCCACGCTGCTGGTCACCCAGTCCGCGATGGGCGTGACCGCGCTCGCCCTCGCCGTCCTCACCCTGACCGGCCAGGTCCAGGTCTGGCACGTCTACGTCGCCGCCTTCGCCATGGGCCTCGCCACCGTCGTCGACAACCCCGCCCGCCAGTCCTTCGTCGCCGAGCTGGTCGGACGCGACCAGTTGCAGAACGCCGTCAGCCTCAACTCGGCCAACTTCCAGTCCGCCCGGCTGGTCGGCCCCGCCGTCGCCGGCCTCATGATCACCGGCGTGGGCACGGGGTGGGCCTTCCTCGCCAACGGCCTCTCCTTCATCGCGCCGCTGACCTGCCTGGTGCTGATGCGCTCCCGCGAACTGCACGCGGTCGAGCGCGCCCCGCGCGGCAAGGGGCAGCTCCGCGAGGGACTGCGCTACGTCGCCGGGCGCCCCGAGCTGACCTGGACCATCGTCCTGGTCGGCTTCATCGGCACCTTCGGCTTCAACTTCCCGGTCTTCCTCTCCGCCTTCGCCGACGACGTCTTCCACGCCGGCGCCGGCTCCTACAGCCTCTTCAACACCCTGATGGCCGTCGGCTGCCTGGCCGGCGCGCTGCTCGCCGCCCGGCGCGGCACGGCCCGGCTGCGCGTGCTGATCGCGGCGGCCATCGGTTTCGGCACCCTGGAGGTGATCGCCTCCCTCGCGCCCAGCCTGTGGCTGTTCGCCCTGCTCATGGTGCCGCTCGGCATGTTCAGCATGACGTTCAACGTCACCGCCAACACCAGCATCCAGATGTCCACCGACCCGGCCATGCGGGGCCGCGTCATGGCCCTGTACATGATGGTCTTCCTCGGCGGCTCCCCGGTCGGCGCCCCGCTCGTCGGCTACGTCACCGACGCCTACGGCGCGCGGGTCGGCCTGGCGGCCGGCGGCGCGGTGGCGGCCTGTGCCGCGGCGGTCGTCGGCCTGATCCTGGCCCGCGTCGGCAACCTGCGGTTGTCGGTCGGCTGGCACCGGGGCCACCCCCAGGTCCGGTTCGTGCCCAGGGAACGGGACGAGGAGCTGGCGGCGGCGCTGTGAGCGGGGGCCCTGCCGGGCGGTGCGGGCCGACTCTGTAGGCCGGGGGAGACCCCGGCGGCCCTCTGTGCGGGGCGGGATGGCCCCTGCCGTCCTTCCTGATGGGGCCGGTGGTCCCGGGCGCGTTCCCGGTGGGGCGTGCGATCCCGGACGCGTTCCCGGTGGGGTGTGACCCGGTCGTGTTCCGGGCGGATGGGACAGGTGTGTCAGCCGCGCTTCCGTAGGGCCGGGCAAGGGCTCTGCCCGCCCCCGCAGGGCCGGGCAGAGCCCGCCGTACTCCTGTAGGGCCGGGCAGACTGGCCCGTATGAGACTGTTCGCCGCCGTGCTGCCCTCCGAGGGGGCGCTGCGGGCCCTCGCCGCCGAGGAGGCCGCCCTGCGCGCGCTGCCCGGCGCGAACGCGCTGCGCTGGACCGACCGCCCCTCCTGGCACCTCACCCTCGCCTTCTACGGGGAGGCCGACGAGGACACGGCTGGGCGGCTCACCGAGCGGCTGGACCGCGCCGCCCACCGCACCGCGCCCTTCGCGCTGGCACTGGGCGGCGGCGGCCACTTCGGGCGGGGCCGGACCCTGTGGACCGGGGTGCGCGGGGACGTCCGGGCGCTGCGCCTGCTGGCCGGACGGGCCGAGGCGGCCGGGCGCCGGGCGGGGCTGCCGCCGGGCGAGCACCGGCCCTACCGGGCCCACCTGACCCTGGCCCGCGCCCCGGGCCCGTACGACGTGGGGCCCTACACCGAGGCGCTGGCGGGGTTCGACGGGCCCGCCTGGACCGTCACGGAGCTGGTGCTGATGCGCAGCGAGCTGCCCCGTTCCGGGGTGCCGGGGGAGCGCCCCCGGTACGAGACGGTCGCCCGCTCGGCGCTCGGCGACGCCGGATAGGCTCGGGGCCGTGGACCCGAAGACCCGGAACCGGATCATGGCCGGTGTGCTCGTGCTGATGCTCGCCGTGGTGGCACTGGCGGCGGCCCTCGGACGGTAGCCCCCTGGGGCCGGCCGCCGGACCGCCGCCGACCCCACTCACCGCGTCATCGCCTCCGGCGGATCGCCGGACTCCGGGGACCGTAGCGGTCACCCGATGCCAACGCCCCGGACCGCGGCCCTGCCCCGCTCACCCTGTCACCGGCGTGACCTCACGCGCTCCCGGATCACCGGGCGGATCACCAGAACCGGGAACGTGACTTCACCGGGGCACCGGATACCCCGGGCCGCCGCCTCACCGGGCGAGCTGGCCTCACCCGGCGGGCGGACCCGCCTCACCGGGCGGACCCGCCCCACCCGGCGGAGCCCCCTCACCAGGCGAATGCCTCCGGGGACGGTCCCGGGCCCGGGAAGATCTCGTCCAGTCCGGACAGCAGCTCCGGCGACAGCTCCGTCTCCACCGCGCGCAGCGCCGAGGCGAGCTGGTCCGCGGTGCGCGGGCCGACGATGGGGCCGGTCACGCCGGGCCGGGTGAGCAGCCAGGCCAGCGCCGTCTCCCCGGGCTCCACGCCGTGCTTGTCGCACAGGTCCTCGTACGCCTGCACGCGGGCGCGCAGGGCCGGGTCGGACAGGGCCTCGACGGCCCGGCCGGAGGCCCGCCGCCCGCTCTCGGCCTGCTTCTTCAGGACGCCGCCCAGCAGTCCGCCGTGCAGCGGCGACCAGGCGATGACGCCCAGGCCGTAGTCGCGGGCGGCCGGGATGATCTCCATCTCGGCCCGCCGCTCGGCCAGGTTGTACAGGCACTGCTCGCTGACCAGGCCGATGGTGCCGCCGCGCCGGGCGGCCAGCTCGTTGGCCTGGGCGATCTTGTATCCGGGGAAGTTGCTGGAGCCGACGTAGAGGATCTTGCCCTGCCGGACGAGTACGTCGACGGCCTGCCAGATCTCCTCGAAGGGGGTGGCGCGGTCGATGTGGTGGAACTGGTAGAGGTCGATGTGGTCGGTGCGCAGCCGCTGGAGGCTGGCGTCGACGGCCCGGCGGATGTTCAGGGCGGAGAGCTTGTCGTGGTTGGGCCAGACCTCGCCGTCCGGGCCCATGTTCCCGTACACCTTGGTGGCGAGGACGACCTTGTCGCGCCGTCCGCCGCCCTGGGCGAACCAACTGCCGAGGATCTCCTCGGTGCGGCCCTTGTTCTCGCCCCAGCCGTACACGTTGGCGGTGTCGAAGAGGTTGATACCGGCGTCCAGCGCCGCGTCCATGATCGCGTGGCTGTCGGGTTCGTCGGTCTGCGGGCCGAAGTTCATGGTCCCGAGGACCAGCCGGCCGACGGTGAGTCCGGTGCGTCCGAGCTGCGTGTACTCCATGGCTTCCAGCCAACGTCCTGGAGTGCGCTCGACGCAAGCGGACCGGCGCTCGACGCAGGCGGATCGGCGCCGGCGCGCGGCGGCCGGCCGTCAGCGCCCGGCGTCGCGGTGCAGGGCGTAGGGGGCGCCCAGCTCCCAGTCCTCCCACATCGCCTGCGCGAACGCCTCCGCGATCTTGTGCTCGCCGCGTTCGTTGGGGTGCGTGCCGTCGTAGGTGTCGGCGTGGAAGTCGTACGAGGGCGGCGGCAGGACGAGCAGGAGCGGGGAGCGGGGCTCGTCCAGGGTGTGCAGGGCCTCGGCGAGGAGGCCGTTGAAGCGGGTGACCTGGGAGGCGAACTCCGGGTCGGCGTCGACGCGGATGTTGGGCAGCACCGGCAGGACGGCGACGGCGACGCGCGGGTTGGCGGCGCGGGCCTCGGCGACGAAGGCGTGGACGTTCTCGGCGGTCTGCTCGGCGTTGGTGTAGAAGCCGAGGTCGATCAGGCCGAGGGAGACCAGGAGGACGTCGGCGCGGCAGGAGCGCACCGTCTCCCGGACGAGCGGGGCCATGTGGTACCAGCCCTCGCCCCAGCCGGCCAGGTGGGACCGGGGGAAGCCGGGGTCGGCGTAGGCGTGGGAGGTCGGTTCGCCGGTGATCCGGTCGTGCAGGGCCTCGCGCGGGCCGACGAGGGTGAAGGGGCCGCCGTACGCGGCGCACAGGTGCTGCCACAGCCGGTAGCGCCAGGTGTGCTCGCCCGCGCTCCCGATCGTCATGGAGTCCCCGACGGGCATGAACCTGAGCATCCGCTCATGATGGACGATCACCCGGGCCCGCGCGATGTGAGCCCCGACACCCGCGGCGAACCCCCGTGTGGCAGGCCGCTCTTGGGACGGGCGGTGTGCGGGCGGGCGGGATGGCAGGCTTGGCCCCATGCGCCGACCCCTCGCCCTGCTCGCCCCGGTCCTCCTCGTGGGCGCCCTCGCCGCCCCCGCCGCCGCCGACGGGGGAGACGGCAGTGACGGGTTCACGATCCGGGACCCGCGCATCACCGAGTCCAGCGGCCTCGCCGCCTCCCGGCTCCACCCCGGGATCTACTGGACGCACAACGACAGCGACGACGGGCCCTACCTCTACGCCGTGGACGGCTCCACCGGCGAGACGGTCGCCACCGTCACCCTCTCCGGCATCGGCTCGCCCCGGGACGTCGAGGCGATCTCCATCGGTCCGGACGACCGGATCTTCGTCGGCGACATCGGGGACAACCTCGGCGGCACCTGGCCGCACGTGTGGATCTACGAACTGCCCGAGCCGAAGGAGCTGAAGGACCAGACGGTCCGGGCCACGCAGTACGTCGTGACCTACGAGGACGGCCCCCGCGACGCCGAGTCGCTCCTGGTCCACCCGCGCACCGGGCGCGTCTACATCATCGACAAGAAGGAGGACGGCGGCCACCTCTACGAGGGCCCCGCCGAGCTGTCGGCCTCCGGCGCCAACGTCTTCCGGCGCGGCCCCGCCGTCGACCTGTGGGCCACCGACGCGGCGTTCTCGCCGGACGGCGAACGGTTCGTGGTCCGGGGCTACTTCGGCGGCCTCTGGTACGAGTGGAACGGCGGCGACATCCGGCGCAAGGACCGCATCGGCGTCCCCCTCGGGCAGGGCGAGTCCGTCACCTACACCACCGACGGCACGAAGATCCTGCTCGGCATGGAGGGGGTGAACAGCCCGGTGCGCGCCCAGGACGCGCCCGGCGGCGCTCCCTCCGACGGTCCCCGCGCCCCCTCGGGCGGCGACGGCGCCGCCGCCTCGGGAGCCGGGGGCACGGACGAGGGCACGCTCAGGATCGGCGCGGTCGGCCTGATCGCAGTGTGCGCCGCCTTCTACGGCCTCCGCCGCCTTTTCCGCCGCCGCTGACCGAGCCGACCGCGCAGCGCCGAGGCACCGGTGAGGGGCCGGGGCGAGCGGTCACCCGCCCGGTGCTGCGCCGCCTCCCGGGACCACCGCCCTCCGTGGCAGTTCCTTCTGCCGGGAGACGGCGCTTTCAGGGTCGGGCGGGGCCCCGCCGGCCGTTCCCGTCCGCGGCAGCGTGAAGCGCGCCCAGACGCACTTCGTGTACGGACCCTGCCGACAGCCCCACGCATCGGACAGCGCCGCCACGAGCGCCAGTCCGCGCCCGCCCTCCTCGTCGAGGTCCGGGTCGTGGAGCCGGGGAAGCCTGTCCCGGTCCGGATCGGAGACCTCCAGGACGAGTTCCGTTCCGTCGAGGAAGAGCGCGACCCTGACCTGAGCGTGGGAGACCCGGCAGTGGAGCACGGCGTTCGTGACGAGTTCACTCGCCAACAGGGCGACGGACTCGGCCGGTTCGCCGGTGACCCCCCAGTCGGCCAGGGTCTTGCGAACGCGTTGCCGTGCCACGGGCACGTGGCTCCTGCGCCTGGGGACGCGGAAGGTTTCGGTTGAAGCCATGGGTCGGCCTACCTCCTGACGGGACGTCAATTCGCCTCGGTTCGACGCCCTGTGAAGCTAGGGCCGGATTTCCAACGAACGCAAGCAGAATCAATGAATACATGCAGAGGTCTCCCTCGATCGTGTCATGCGTCGGCATGGGGGTCTCTGATGTGGCAGGGTTCGGTCGAGAAAGGGGAGGTTCCATGCCCGCAGGCGGACGACCGACGGTGCGCAGCAGGCGGTTGGGTACGGCGCTCAGGAGATACCGTCAGGACGCCAAGCTCGATCAGCCGCAGGCCGCCGAGGTGATCGCGTCAAGTCAGGCCCGAATCAGCCGCATGGAGAGCGGACAGGCCACACCGCGTGTCATCGAGGTCCGGCTGTTGCTCGACGCCTACGGCGTCACTGATCCGCAAGTGCGGGGCAAACTGGAGGACTTGGCCAAACACTCCAAGAAGCGGGGCTGGTGGCTGGAGTACGCGGCGTACCTGCGGCCGGACTACCTCGATCACATCGCGCTGGAAGACGACGCTATCCGTATCCGTCAATGGCAGCCGGTCCTGGTCCCCGGGCTTCTCCAGACCACGGCTTATGCCGAGGCGGTCATCGCAGGCGGGCCCAAAACTCTTGATCCCGAGCAGGTTTCCCGGTTGGTGAAGGTGAGGCAGCGGCGGCAGGCGAGAATCCTGGAAGACGGTGTCCCGTACTCCGCCATCCTCTGGGAAGCGGCCATCGAGCACCCGCTGGCAGGCGCGCAAACCCATCGGGAACAGTTGTCGGCGATCCTTGAGATCGGCAAGAGGGACAACATCAGTGTCCAGGTGCTGCCGTTCAGCGTCGGAGCGCTGGCGGCAGCCGTCTCAGGATTCTCGGCCTTCAGCTTCGACTCCGAGTCGGCAGTCGAGGCCGTGACCATGGATGACCTGATGAGCTCGTCGGTCATGGAGTCCGCGAACGACCTCGCCGTTTATGCCAGCTCGTACGATCTGCTGAGCTCGGCGGCACTCACACCCGAGGCGAGCGCCGAGCTCATCGCCGGCAAGCTGCGGAGATGGGAAGAAGAAGCATCGTGACCGATACGGCAGGCCCTTTCGGAAGGTCCTCCTACTCCGCGCAAATGGGCGAGTGCGTCGAGGTTGCCCACACGCCTTCCGGCCGCCGGGTCGTCCGGGACAGCAAGCGGGAGAACGGTCCCGCGCTCAGCGTCTCCCGTGACGGCTGGCGGGCCTTTCTGCGGCAGTTCGCCTAACCTCAATACCGGTAACTTAGTGCTTACGGCGACCAGGATCGCAACGGCCAGGCATGCGACGGCGTCACGAAGATCACCGACGCGCGCGCCCAGACTCTCAAGGCTCAGGGCATCATCTACGTGGGCCGCTACCTCACCAACCCGATCCCGGACGACCCGGACCTGCCCGAGAAGACGATTCAGCCGGGCGAGCTGCAGACGATCGCGAGCAACGGACTGCGCTGCTTCCCGATCTACCAGACCTTCGGCCGGGACGCATCCGGCTTCCACTACGCGGCGGGCCGGGCAGCGGGACAGGCAGCGGTGAACGCCGCGCTCGATCACGGATTCAAGTCCGGTACGCGCATCTTCTTCGCCGTCGACTTCGACGCGCTCGACTACCAGGTCACGGACAACGTAGTGCCGCACTTCAAGGGCATCCAGGACGCGCTCTCCGACGACGGCGGCCGGTTCGAGATCGGCGTGTACGGACCACGCAATGTGTGCACACGTGTGAGTGAGGCCGGGCACGCCACGGCTTCCTTCGTCTCCGACATGTCCTCGGGCTTCTCGGGCAACTTCGGCTACGCGCTGCCCGACAACTGGGCCTACGACCAGATCGTCACCCGTACAGTCGGCTCAGGGTCCGGGGCCATCAACATTGACATCGATGTCGCATCGGGGCGGGACAAGGGCCAGGCATCGTTCGACGCGCCTCGCGCGGCGCTGCCCGACGTCCGTTACGACGGAGGTTTCCTGAACGCCCTGCACGACGACCTCAGCAAGTACATGAGGTCGATCGGCTTCGCCGACGACGGCGGCACGGGCGCGGACGCACGTCTGTTCACGCACACCGAGTGCTTCGAGACCATCATGTCCTTCGATCAGCAGACCACTGACCTCTCGAACAAGTACGACATGCGCAAGGCGCTGATACAGACCTCCGCGTACTGGGAGATGCGCCACTACGACCTCATCGACCAGGGCGTCGATCACGCGGTGGCCTTGTACCACCTGGAGGGGATCGGAACGATCAAGGATTCCTCCACCGGGATCGGCCAGATCAGCGGGGAGGTGGGCATCCGGGCATGGAATCACTGCATCAACAAGGGGTTCGTCACCGGGACGACCACCGACCCGACCAAAGACGCCGATATCTGGGAGATGTGGCAGAAGGTCAACAAAGACAACGGCTTCACCATGCGCACGGTGCCACTGATCCACCTCTGGGGCGCCGACGGCAAGCCGGGCGGTAAGAACCCCCCGAGCGGGGAGACCACTCTGCGGTCCATGCGCCTCGACTACACCGAGCGCGAAGTCTTCCAGATCCTGCGGCGCTACCAGGGCTGGGGCGACCAGGCCGAGGCCGACGCCACCAAGCGCATGGCGATCTACCAGATATTCGAGAAGTACAACGCGATCATGAGGCAGCTCGCAGGATGACAAGCCCGTCCGCGGCCTCGGAGTACCCGGCGGCGCCGCCACTGGGTCTCCGCGTCCTGGTCGGCGCGCTGACCGCCTTCGGCCTCGCCGACCACGGATTCGGTCACCTGGCCGGGGCCGGACGCACACCGGGTGTGTCCGGCCCCGCCGGGGCGGCGGCCGCGCTGAGCGCCGCGGCATGCGCCGGCTTGTACGTATGGGCCGCCGAACATCACACCCGTCACCGAGCACGCAGGGAGAAGAAGCTGTGACCACGTCACCCGTGTCACGTCGCACCATCCTGGTCCGCGCGGCGGCCGTCGCCGCGGCCGCGGCGACGGTGTCACTGCCAGGCTCGCAGTTCCTGGCCTCACCCGCCTACGCCGCCGATCAGGACCCGTTCTCGGAAGCGATCCGCCGAGCGGTGAGAAGAGCCAACGCGCGCAACAAGCGCATCCTCACCGACTCACGGTCGGCCAACGGCTGGGAGATCGAGAACACCGTCGACCAGGACGGAACCATCTACACGCGCCCCGTTCCCGGCGTCCCGCTCTCCGGAGTCCAGGTGCGTCTCGGTGACCCCGAAGAGGTTCTCGTCCACGTCGTCCAGCGCTATCACTACGAGATCGACGCTCTGCGGGACGGCGATGTCATCGGTTGGCGCGCCCCGGGTCAGATCCGTAAGAACCGCCCGGAATCCAACCAGGCATCCGGCACGGCCGTACAGATCCGTCCGAACTTCTATCCGGTCGGCGTGACAGGTGGGTTCTTCCCGCAGCAGGTCACAGTCGTCCGGGACATCCTCGCCGAACTGAACGGCGTCGTCCGCTGGGGCGGCGACGACCGCACCCCGGACGAGTCGCTCTTCTACCTCACGGTCAAGCCCGAGGACCCGCGGCTGGCCAAGGCAGCCCAGAAGATCCGCACCTGGCGCGCCACGCCGGGCCGCGGCGCCGGAACCCCGGTCGACATCACGTCACCCATCAGGCGCGAAGCGGCACGCGCTCTGGAGAGCCGGCAGCGGCGCAGCGCCTGAGCCCCTGCTCGAACAGCACAGCACGGCACATCACCCGGCGTCCGGCATCCGGCATCCGGCTCTCGGCTGATCGACGGCGATCAGTCCGGAGCCGCATGCCGCGCGGCGGATCGGGCGGCCGAGCCCGCGGACACTCCGGCGGGCCGCCCCCTCCGTGCCTCGGCGCTCTGCGGCAGCGATGAGGCTCAACGGCAGACTGAAGTCGTGTGTCTCATTTCCGGCGTATGGCCGCGAGAGCCAGCATCATGCTCGTCACCAACACGAAGACCACGAGCGCGGCGAAGAACAAGGCCTCGATCCAGCCGGCGTTCGCGCCGGTGAGGGTACCGTCCGGAGACACACAAGCCGTCTCCGGCGGGAAGCTCTGCCGACGCACATGTCCACACGTGTTGGGCAGATCGTCGTTGACGACGTGTGCGTTCACCCAGCACAGCGCCCAGCAGACGAGAAACACGCCCAGCGAGGCGAGGGAGACGCCCCGCAACATGGTCGGGCGGTGAGGTGCTTCGGAACTCGTCGCAGATGCTGTCATGACCGGAGCCTACTCGGCGGTGCCACAACCGCGAACCCCTCGTGGCTCAACGTTTACAGGCCCGTACCCGAGCTGCCCGCGGCAACGGTGGGAGAGAAAAGAACATACCGCGACCGTGCTGTCGTAGGAGATTTCGCCCCAGGGCGGCCGTGGCACGACTTCGCGTACATGTAGAGGCCACCCAACTGACAAATCATATGAGGAACTGTGTCCTTTTCCGGGGGCCGCAGGCCCGTACTCCTGCCCCGTCCTCGTACCCGACCGAAGCGGTGCGGGAAATGTCGGGTGGGCGGGGCCGACGGCGCCGCACGATGGGGGTATGGACGACACGACCCTGGTATCCCGTTTCCTCCGCGACGGCTTCGTGAAGTTGGCGGGCGCCGTGGCACCGCGTGTGGCGGCGGACTGCGCGCGGCTGCTGTGGCGGGAGACGGGCTGCGACCCGGAGGACCCGTCGACGTGGACGCGGCCCGTGCACTGGGTGGGCGGCATGGCGCGGGGACCGTTCGCCGCCGCGCCCAACTCCCCGTCCCTGCACCACGCGTACGACCTGCTCGTCGGCGCGGGACGCTGGGAGCCGCGCTACTCGCTGGGCACGTTCCCGCTGCGCTTCCCGCACGAGGAGGAGCCGGACGACGCGGGCTGGCACGTCGAGGGGAGCTATCTGCCGGAGGGCGAGAGCTGGTACTTCACGAATCTGCGTTCCCGGGGCCGGGCGCTGCTGATGCTGTTCCTGTTCAGCGAGGTGGGTGAGGAGGACGCCCCGACCCGGATCCGGGTCGGCTCACACCTCGATGTGCCGAAGGTGCTGGCGAAGTACGGGGAGGACGGGGCGAGCGGGCGGGCCCTCGCTCCCGATCTGGTCGCGGCGTCCGACCACCGGCCGCTCGCCCTCGCCACCGGGTCCCCGGGCGACGTGTTCCTGTGCCATCCGTTCCTGGTGCACGCGGCGCAGCCGCATCATGGGGTGCGGCCGCGTTTCATGGCCCAGCCGCCGCTGATGCCGGCCGCGCCGTACGAACTGGAGCGGGCCGACGGCGCGTACTCACCCGTGGAGATCGCGATCCGCCGGGGCCTGGGGGAAGAGGAGGGAAGCCAGGCATGCTGGAGCGGCTGAACCAGGCCATGGAGCACATCGAGCACCATCTCGACCAGACCGTCGACGTGGCGGAGCTGGCAGCCGTCGCGGCCACCTCGGAGCACCACCTGCGCCGGATGTTCTCCGCGCTCGCGGGCATGCCGCTGTCGGAGTACGTACGGCGCCGTCGGCTCACCCTCGCGGGCGCCGCCGTACTCGCGGGCCGCGAGACGCTGCTGGAGATCGCGGTGCGCTACGGCTACGGCTCCGGTGAGGCGTTCGCGCGGGCGTTTCGCGCCATGCACGGCATCGGACCGGGCGAGGCCCGGCGCACCGGCGCCGCCCTCAACTCACAGTCCCGGATGGCCTTCCGCCTCACCGTCGAAGGAAGCAGCGGCATGCGCTACCGCGTCGTGGACAAGGCGGACTTCACCGTCGCCGGGTTCAGGACCCGGGTACCACTGGTGCACGCGGGCCCGAACCGGGCGATCATGGCCTTTGTCCGCGGCATCGACCCACGGGCCCTGGAGCGCCTGGAGAAACTGTCGGACCAGGAACCGCACGGCATCGTCGCCGTCTGCGACGACCTGGATCCCAGCCGCGCCGAGGGCACCGAACTCGACTACCACCACGGCGTGATCACTTCCGCGGCCGCTCCGGAGGGCACGACCGCCCTGGTCGTCCCGGCCGGCACCTGGGCCGTCTTCACCACCTCCGGGCCGGTGCCGCAGGCCCTCCAGGAGCTGTGGCGGGACGTGTTCACCGAGTGGTTCCCGTCGAACCCGTACCGCACCCGCACCGGCCCCGAGATCCTGCGCACCCGCCTGTCGCCCGACGGGACCACGGCCGACGCCGAACTCTGGCTCCCCGTGGAGCCGGAGCGCGGCTGAGCACCGCTCGCACCCGGTACGGCTTGCCCTGGAGCCCACTCCAGGGCCTAACCTCAATACCGGTAACTTAGTGCTTTGGTGTGCGTTTGACCCGTTTCGGTTTGGTGGCGCCAACGAGGGTAATAGCCACGGTGGGTGGGCGGTCTCCAGTGCGGTGGACGGCGCGTTTGAGGGGCCAGCTGGCGACTTTGCGTTTGATGACGCGGGGGTTGGTCCGGTGACGTCGTGGTGGCAGGAGTCGTTGGAGGACTTCAGCGTGGGTGGCTTTGACCGCGCGGGCGAGTCTGCCGGGGGGAAAACGCCGCCTGGTCGGTGACCTGGCGGCGCGCGACGCGCAGTGAGCGGGTGAAGGAGATCCGGTCGGGGTCTTGGTCGGCTTGTCGTGCGGCCTGGTGCATCAGGTGTCGGATCGCGTGGTGGACGAGCAGGAATCCGTAGAGTTCCTGCTCGGCTCCCTCGGGGTGTTGCGAACGCAGTACCAGGTGTGGCCCGCCGAGGTGGGTCTTGATTTCATCGAGGGTGGACTCGAACTCCCATCGCTGGGCGTAGAGGATGGCCAGTTCCGCGGCCGGGGCCTTGTCCGGGTCGAGGATCGTGGTGATGAGCCGGTAGACGCCCTCGCGGCCGGCGATGGTGTACTCCACCGCGCGTACCGGCACTCCGCGACGGGTGTGGTGGATGTCGCTACGGTCGAAGATCTCGGTGAGGTAGGAGCCGTCCGGCAGTTGCTCGACCACAGACAGCACAAGGTCTTTGCGGACCCGCCACAGCAGGTCTGCCCCAGTCGCCGCGGCCTCGCGCCACAAGTCCACGCCATAGAAGCCGCGGTCGGCCAGCAGCAGCATCCCCGGCCGCAGGGACCCCAGGACCGCCCGGGCCAGAGTCTGCTCTCCGGTGCGAAGAGCTGCGAGCGCAGCGTCGAAGACGGCGTGGGTGCCGCACTCCACCAGGCCGACCATGCGGATCTGCGGGTAGCCGACGTCCTGTTCGCCCCGCCCGGAGCGGGGCGGACGGCCGAACGCCTCGGCGTTCGCCTTCGTGTCGGGCAGGTCGAACGTGGTGCCGTCGATCGCGGTCAGCCGCCAGCCGCGGTAGAAAGCGCCCATCGTGTCCGGCGATGCGACCGGACGGCACACCCGCGCGAACAGCTGCCGCAGCGGCGCCACCCCCAGCCGAGACCTGGCTTTCCAGATCGCCGCCGTACTCGGCACCGCCCAGGATGCACGCCAACGCCGCGCACCCTGCAACCCCGCAGCCAGCAGTCGGGCGACTTCCTCATAGCTCTGCCCGGAGAACAGACACATCGCCAGGACGAAGTAGACCACCAGCCGGGCTGGCAACAGTCGGTTCCGCTGCTGCACCCGCCCCGTCTCCGCCAGCACCTCATCCACCAGCGACTGAGGAAACGCCTGTGTCAGCACCCCGACCGCGACCCGATCCGACAGTCGCTCACCAGATGACTTCAGTTGACCCGCTCTCGGCACATCAACAACAACGACCAGATTGGCCCTAAGTTACCGGTATTGCGCCTAGGCACCGTGAACGGACGGCGAAGGGCGCCCGGCGGAGAAGCTCGCCGGGCGCCCTTCGGTGGCTGGTGGCTACAGGTTCTCGACCACGTAGTCGACGCACTTGGTGAGGGCCTCGACGTCGGCGGGGTCGATGGCCGGGAACATCGCCACGCGGAGCTGGTTGCGGCCGAGCTTGCGGTACGGCTCGGTGTCGACGATGCCGTTGGCGCGCAGCACCTTGGCGACGGCCGCCGCGTCCACGTCGTCGGTGAAGTCGATCGTGCCGATGACCAGCGAGCGCTGCGCCGGGTCGGTGACGAAGGGCTCCGCGAACTTCACGTCCTCCGCCCAGCCGTACAGCGTCCGGGCCGAGGTCGCGGTGCGGCGCACGGCGAAGTCCAGGCCGCCCTGGCCGTTCATCCACTTGAGCTGCTCGTCGAGGAGGAAGAGGGTGGCGAGCGCCGGGGTGTTGTACGTCTGGTTCTTGCGGGAGTTGTCGATCGCCGTCGGCAGCGAGAAGAACTCGGGGACGTGCCGGCCGCTCGCGTGGACGCGCTCGGCGCGCTCGATCGCGGCCGGGGAGAAGACGCCGATCCACAGGCCGCCGTCGGCGGCGAAGGACTTCTGCGGGGCGAAGTAGTAGACGTCGGTCTCGGCGATGTCGACCGGCAGGCCGCCCGCGCCGGAGGTGGCGTCGACCAGCACCAGGGCGCCGTCGTCCGCGCCCGCGACCCGCTTGATGGGCATCGCCACGCCGGTCGAGGTCTCGTTGTGGGTGAGCGCGTACACGTCCACGCCCGCCTCCGCGACCGCCTCCGGGTGCGTGCCCGGATCGGCGGAGACCACGGTGGGGTCGCCGAGCCAGGGGGCGAGCTTGGCGGCCTTGGCGAACTTCGAGCTGAACTCGCCGAAGCTGAGGTGCTGGGACCTGTTCTCGATCAGGCCGTGCGTCGCCACGTCCCAGAACGCGGTGGAGCCGCCGTTGCCGAGGACGACCTCGTAGCCGTCGGGGAGCGAGAACAGCTCGCGGATGCCCTCGCGGACGCTGCCGACCAGGTTCTTGACCGGGGCCTGGCGGTGCGAGGTGCCCATGAGGGACGTGCCGGTCGCGGCGAGGGCGTCCAGCGCCTCCGTCCGTACCTTGGAGGGGCCCGCGCCGAAACGTCCGTCGGCGGGCTTGATGTCAGCGGGAATCCGGATCTCAGCCACGATCCGGAGCGTACTGCCTCGGGGAAACCGCACGGCGCCATGTCCGTCCGATGAGACACGATCTCCGGTCTGTGAACACCGGCCGCACGCCCCCCGGCACGCGCGGGCGCATCCTGGTGCCATGAGCGATCTGGAAGCGGCACTGAGCGCCGCGGTCCGGGGCGAGGTCGGCTTCGACACCACGTCCCGCGCCCTGACGACCATGGACGCGTCCAACTACCGGCGGGTGCCGCTCGGCGTGGTCGCGCCCCGCGACGCCGACGACGTGGCCGCCGTACTGGAGGTGTGCCGGACGCGCGGGGTGCCGGTCGTGGCGCGCGGCGGGGGCACCTCGATCGCCGGTCAGGCGACCGGCACCGGCGTCGTCCTGGACTTCACCCGGCACATGAACCGGGTGCTCTCCCTCGACCCGGACGCGCGCACCGCCGTCGTCCAGCCGGGCCTCGTCCTCGACCGGCTCCAGGACGCCGCCGCCCCGCACGGGCTGCGCTTCGGGCCCGACCCCTCCACGCACGGCCGCTGCACCCTCGGCGGCATGATCGGCAACAACGCCTGCGGCTCGCACTCCGTCGCCTGGGGCACCACCGCGGACAACGTGCGCGAGCTGACCGTCCGCACCGTGCGCGGGCGCACGCTCCGGCTCGGGCCCGGCTGGGCGGGCGCCCCCGAGGGGCTGCGGGAGCTGGCCGACGGCGAACTGGCCCGGCTGCGCACCGGCTTCCCCGATCTGCCCCGCCGTATCTCCGGCTACGCCCTGGACGCCCTGCTGCCCGAGCGCGGCGCCGACGTGGCCCGCTCCTTCTGCGGCTCCGAGGGCACCCTCGGCGTGGTCACCGAGGCCACCGTCCGCCTGGTCGAGGCGCCCCGGGCCGCCGCCCTGGCCGTCCTCGGCTACGCCGACGAGAGCGCCGCGGCCGAGGCGGCGGCCGGGCTGCTGCCGCTCGGCCCGCTCACCGTGGAGGGCATGGCGGCCGATCTGGTGCCGGCCACCGCCGGACTGCCCCGCGGCGGCGCCTGGCTCTTCGTGGAGACCGGCGGGGACACGGAGGAAGAGGCCCGCGCGCGGGCGCACGCGGTGGTGCGGGCGGCGGACGTCGTCGACGCGCGGGTGGTGACCGACCCGGCGGCCCGGCGGGTGCTGTGGCGGATCAGGGAGGACGCCTCCGGCACCGCGACCCGCATGCCGGACGGCACGGAGGCGTGGCCGGGCTGGGAGGACTGCGCGGTGCCCCCGGCCCGGCTCGGCGACTACCTGCGCGACTTCCGCGCCCTGCTCGCCTCCCACGGGCTGCGCGGCACGCCGTACGGGCACTTCGGCGACGGCTGCATCCACGTCCGTATCGACTTCGACCTGCTGACCGGGCCCGGGATCGCCCGCTTCCGCCGCTTCTCCGAGGACCTGGCCGACCTCGTCGTCGCGCACGGCGGCTCGCTCTCCGGGGAGCACGGCGACGGGCAGGCGCGGGCCGAGCTGCTGCCGCGCATGTACGGCGCCGAAACGGTGGCCCTCTTCGCACGGGCCAAGGCCGTCTGGGACCCGGACGACCTGCTCAACCCCGGCGTCCTGGTCCGCCCGGCGCCGCTCGACGCCAACCTGCGCTTCGCCGCCCTGCCCCGCCGCCCGGTGGACGTCGCCTTCGGCTACCCGGCCGACGGGGGCGACTTCTCCGCCGCGGTCCGGCGCTGCGTCGGCATCGCCAAGTGCCGTACGACCGAGGCGACGGGCGCGGGCGTGATGTGCCCCTCCTTCCGCGTGACCGGCGAGGAGGAGCACTCCACCCGGGGCCGGGCCCGGCTGCTGCACGAGATGCTCGCCGGTGAGCTGGTGACCGACGGCTGGCGCTCCACCGAGGTCCGCGACGCGCTCGACCTCTGCCTGTCCTGCAAGGGGTGCCGGTCCGACTGCCCGGTCGAGGTCGACATGGCCACGTACAAGGCGGAGTTCCTGCACCACCACTACGCCGGGCGCCGCCGTCCCGCCGCCCACTACGCCATGGGGTGGCTGCCGGTGTGGCTGCGCTGGGCCTCCCGCCTGCGCGCCGCCCCGCTCGTCAACGCCCTCGCCCGGGTCGGCCCGGTCGCCGCGGCGGCGAAACGGCTCGGCGGGATCGCCGCCGAACGGGAGGTGCCGAGGCTCGCCGCGCGTCCGTTCAGCCGCTGGTGGCACGGGCGCCGGCCCGCCCGCCCGGCCGGGGAGGGGGGCGAGCTGGTCGTGCTGTGGCCCGACACCTTCACCGAGCACCTGTCGCCGTCCGTCGGGCGGGCCGCCGTACGGGTGCTGGAGGCCGCCGGGCTGCGGGTGGCGCTGCCGCCGACGCGACGGTGGCGCGGCGCCCTCGGGGACGGCCGCTCCCGGACCCCGGCCGCGCTGCTGCCGGCCCGCCGGGGCCGGGTCTGCTGCGGGCTCACCTACGTCTCCACCGGCCAGCTCGACCGGGCCCGCGCGGTGCTGCGCCGCACCCTCGGCCTGCTCGCCCCGGTGCTGGAGTCCGGCGCCCCGCTGGTGGTGCTGGAGCCGAGCTGCGCCGCCGCCCTCCGCACCGACCTGCCCGAGCTGCTCCACGAGGACCCCCGGGCGCGGCGCCTCGCCGGGCAGGTCGTCACCTTCGCGGAGGCGCTGGAGCGGTACGCGCCGGGCTGGACGCCGCCCGCCGTGGACCGGCCGGTGGCCGGGCAGACCCACTGCCACCAGCACGCGGTGCTCGGTGACGCGGCCGAGCGGCGGCTGCGGGAGGCCGCCGGGCTCACCGGCGAGCTGAGCGGCGGCTGCTGCGGGCTCGCGGGCGACTTCGGCTTCGAACGCGGCCACCACGAGGTCTCGGTGGCCTGCGCGGAGGAACGGCTGCTGCCCTCCGTACGGGAGGCCGGGCCCGGCGCGGTGGTCCTGGCGGACGGCTTCTCCTGCCGTACCCAACTGGAGCAGTTGGCCGGGGTGCGGGGGCGGCATCTGGCGGAGGTCCTGGCGGACGCACTGGAGGGGAGGCCGGGAGAAGAGGCGGGGGCGGGGGAAGCGGGGGAGCGGTGACAGGGGTGGCGGCGGCTCCTGGTCCCGGGGCGGGCGCGGCCCGGCGCGGTGGATGTCGATTGACAGCGGAACCCCGGGCCAGGACAGTTGCGTCACGGGGCCATACACCTGACCCGGTCCATTACCCTGGACCAGGCCGTGCAGTGAGCTGAACCATGATCGGCTCCCCGGCCCCCCGCTCCCCGTCCGCCCCGCCCGCCCTTCCGGAAGGTCCCGTGAGTACGCCCAGCACCACCCCCGGCACCCCGGCTCCGGCCGCCCCCGCGACGAGCGCGCCGGCCGCGCGGCCCACCGGCCGGGGTCCCGCCCCGGGCGGGCTGGCGGCCCTCGGCCCCGTGGGCCTGGTCCTGGCCGGCGGGATCTCGGTGCAGTTCGGCGGCGCGCTCGCGGTGACCCTGATGCCCCGGGCCGGCGCGCTCGGCATCGTCACCCTGCGGCTGGCCGTCGCGGCCGTCGTGCTCCTGCTGGTCTGCCGCCCCAAGCTGCGCGGCCACTCCCGCGCCGACTGGGGCACGGTGATCGTCTTCGGCATCACCATGGCCGGCATGAATGGCCTCTTCTACCAGTCCGTCGCCCGCATCCCGCTGGGCCCCGCGGTCACCCTGGAGGTGCTGGGCCCCCTCGCCCTCTCCGTCCTCACCTCCCGGCGGGCGGTCAACCTGCTCTGGGCCGCGCTCGCGCTGGGCGGCGTGTTCCTGCTGGGCGGCGGCGGCTTCGACAGCCTCGACCCGGTCGGCGCGGCCTTCGCGCTGGCGGCGGGCGCGATGTGGGCCGGGTACATCGTCTTCAGCGCCCGCACCGGACGCCGCTTCCCGCAGGCCGACGGGCTCGCCCTCGCCATGGCCGTCGGGGCGGTGCTCTTCCTGCCGCTGGGCATCGTGGAGTCGGGGAGCAAGCTGATCGAGCCGACGACCCTCGTCCTCGGCGGCGCGGTGGCGCTGCTCTCCTCCGTCCTGCCCTACACCCTCGAACTGCTCGCCCTGCGCCGGCTGCCCGCGCCCACCTTCGCCATCCTGATGAGCCTGGAGCCCGCCCTCGCCGCGACGGCCGGCTTCCTCATCCTGGACCAGACCCTCTCCGCCACCCAGGCCGCCGCCATCGCCCTGGTCATCGCCGCGAGCATGGGCGCCGTCCGTACCCAGATCGGCCGCGCCAAGCGCGAGCCCCAGCCACTCCCAATCGAGCCCTGAGCACGACGACGCCGGTCCGTCCGACGCCGTGAGGGACCGGGCCCGGCCCACCGCGTGGCCTCCGCCCCGCCGGCGACAATCCGGGCCGGAGGCCCCCGGTATCAATTCATGCAAGCACGCTTGATTGTTTCCTGACCCCCTGCCATGCTCCTCGCACGCCGCGCCGTGTTCGAGGGGAGCGTCCCGTGGCCGATCCGACGTCTGTCTTCGACGACCTGGACGAGGAGAGCGGGGAGGCCGACGCGCTGGTCGCGTCGCTGGGTCCGGAGGGGTGGGCCCTCGCCACGCCCGCGCCGGGCTGGACCGTCGCCCACCAGATCGCGCACCTGGCCTGGACCGACCGGTCCGCCCTGGTGGCCGTCACCGACGAGGCGGCCTTCCGGACGCTGGTCGACAAGGCCCTCGCAGCCCCGGGGAGCTTCGTCGACGAGGGCGCCGCGGAGGGCGCCGCGCTGCCGCCCGCCGAACTGCTCGCCGGGTGGCGCGAGGGGCGCGTGGCACTGGCGCGGGCGTTGCGCGAGGTGCCGCCGGGCACGCGTGTCCCCTGGTACGGGCCGCCGATGGCCGCCCCGACCATGGCCACCGCCCGGCTCATGGAGACCTGGGCGCACGGCCTGGACATCGCGGACGCCCTCGGTGTCGTACGCCCGCCCACCGGACGGCTGCGGCACGTGGCCCGCCTCGGCGTCCGCACCCGCGACCACGCCTTCGCGGCGCACGGACTCACCCCGCCCGCCGAGCCGTTCCGCGTCGAACTCACCGCCCCCGACGGCGAGTCGTGGGTCCACGGCCCCGAGGACGCCGCCCAGCGCGTCACCGGGCCCGCGCTGGACTTCTGCCTGCTGACCACCCAGCGCGCCCACCGCGCCGACCTCGCCCTCACCGCCACCGGCCCGGACGCCGACCGCTGGCTGGACCTGGCGCAGGCATTCGCCGGACCGCCCGGCGCCGGCCGCCCGCCCCGGGGGACCACGGGGGAGCAGCGGTGACCGCCGCCGCCCCGCAGGGACCCGCCCGGAGGGAACCCACCCCGCTGGGCCCCGCCCTGCAGGGCCCCGCCCCCCTGCGCATCGGCAACGCCTCCGGCTTCTACGGCGACCGCTTCGCCGCGATGCGCGAGATGCTCACCGGCGGCCCCCTGGACGTGCTCACCGGCGACTACCTCGCCGAGCTGACCATGCTCATCCTCGGCCGCGACCGGCTCAGGCACCCGGACGCCGGGTACGCCCGCACCTTCCTGCGCCAACTGGAGGAGTGCCTCGGCCTCGCCCACGAGCGCGGGGTGCGGATCGTCACCAACGCCGGCGGGCTCAACCCGGCCGGACTCGCCGGTGCCGTACGGGAGCTGGCCGGGCGGCTCGGCGTCCCGGTCCGTGTCGCCCACGTCGAGGGCGACGACCTCACCGCCGCCCACCCCGGCAGCCTCGCCGCCCACGCCTACCTCGGCGGCTTCGGCATCGCCGCCTGCCTGCGCGCGGGCGCCGACGTCGTGGTCACCGGGCGGGTCACCGACGCCGCCCTGGTCACCGGGCCCGCCGCCGCCCACTTCGGCTGGAGCGCGCACGACCACGACCGGCTCGCCGGCGCGGTCGTCGCCGGACACGTACTGGAGTGCGGCACCCAGGCGACCGGCGGCAACCACCCCTTCTTCGAGGAACGCCCCGGCGCCCTGCGCCGCCCCGGCTTCCCGCTCGCCGAGGTGCACGCCGACGGCACCTCGGTCATCACCAAGCACGAGGGCACCGGCGGCTACGTCGACATCGGCACCGTCACCGCCCAACTGCTGTACGAGACGGCCGGCGCCCGGTACGCCGGGCCCGACGTCACCGCCCGGCTCGACACCGTCCGCCTCACCCGGGACGGCCCCGACCGGGTGCGGATCGACGGCGTACGCGGCGAGGCCCCGCCGCCCACCCTCAAGGTCGGCCGCAACCGGCTCGGCGGCTTCCGGGGCGAGGTCGTCTTCGTCCTCACCGGCCTCGCCATCGAGGCCAAGGCCGCCCTGGTCCGCGAACAGATGACCGACGCGCTCGCCGGATCGCCGCCCGCCGAGGTCCGCTGGGAACTGGTCCGCACCGACCGCCCCGACGCCCCCACCGAGGAGACGGCCGGCGCCCTGCTGCGCCTCGTGGTCCGCGACGCCGACCAGGACGTCGTCGGCCGGGCGCTGACCGGCGCCGCGGTCGAACTCGCCCTCGCCAGCTACCCCGGCTTCCACGTCACCGCGCCGCCCGGCAGGGCCGCGCCCTACGGCGTCTTCGAGGCCGCGTACGTCCCGCAGGACGCCGTGGCGCACACCGCCGTCCTGCCCGACGGGAGCCGCGTGCGCGTGCCCCCGGCCCCCGTCACCGCCGTACCCGGGCCGCTTCCCGAGCCGGAGCCGCCCGCGCCGCTGCCCGCCGGGCCGGTGCGGCGGGCCCCGCTCGGCCGGATCGCCGGGGCGCGCAGCGGCGACAAGGGCGGCGACGCCAACGTCGGCGTCTGGGCCCGCACCGAGGACGCCTGGCGGTGGCTGGCGCACGAACTGACCGCCGACCGGTTCCGCGACCTGATACCCGAGGCCCGCGACCTGCCTGTCACCCGGCACGCCCTGCCCCAACTGCGCGCCCTGAACTTCGTCGTCGAGGGGCTGCTCGGCGAGGGCGCCGCCGCGCGGGCCCGCTTCGACCCGCAGGCCAAGGCGCTCGGCGAATGGCTCCGCTCCCGCCACCTCGACATCCCGGAGGTCCTGCTGTGACGGTCCTGTCCTCCGCCCTGGACCCGGCCGGCCCGGAGTACCGCGCCCACCGGGAGGCCATGCTCGCCCGCCTCGCCGACCTGGACGCCGAGCACGCCAAGGCCCTCGCCGGCGGCGGCGAGAAGTACGCCGCCCGGCACCGCGGGCGCGGCAAGCTCCTCGCCCGCGAACGCGTCGAACTGCTCCTCGACCCCGACGCGCCCTTCCTGGAGCTGTCGCCGCTGGCCGGCTGGGGCAGCGAGTACACCGTCGGCGCCTCCCTCGTCACCGGCATCGGCGTCGTCGCGGGCGTGGAGTGCCTGATCACCGCCAACGACCCGACCGTGCGCGGCGGCGCCACCAACCCGTGGGGCCTGAAGAAGGCGCTGCGCGCCCACGACATCGCCTTCGCCAACCGGCTGCCCTGCGTCAGCCTGGTCGAGTCCGGCGGCGCCGACCTGCCCTCCCAGAAGGAGATCTTCATCCCCGGCGGGGCGGTCTTCCGCGACCTGACCCGGCTGTCGGCGGCCGGCATCCCCACCGTCGCCGTCGTCTTCGGCAACTCCACGGCCGGCGGCGCGTACGTACCCGGCATGTCCGACCACGTGATCATGGTCAAGGAGCGGGCGAAGGTCTTCCTCGGCGGACCGCCGCTGGTGCGGATGGCGACCGGCGAGGAGAGCGACGACGAGTCGCTGGGCGGCGCCGCGATGCACGCGCGCGTGTCGGGCCTCGCCGACCACTTCGCCGTCGACGAACTCGACGCGCTGCGCCAGGCCCGGCGGATCGTCGCCCGCCTCAACCACCGCAAGGCGTACCCCGATCCGGGCCCCGCCGAGGAGCCGAGGCACGATCCGGAGGAGCTGCTCGGGATCGTCCCCGAGGACCTGCGGACCCCCTTCGACCCGCGCGAGGTCATCGCCCGGATCGTCGACGCCTCCGACTTCGACGAGTTCAAGCCGCTGTACGGGAGCAGCCTGACGACCGGGTGGGCGAGCCTGCACGGCTATCCGGTGGGCATCCTCGCCAACGCCCGGGGGGTGCTGTTCAGCGAGGAGTCGCAGAAGGCCGCCCAGTTCATCCAGCTCGCCAACCAGCGCGACATCCCGCTCCTCTTCCTCCACAACACCACCGGCTACATGGTGGGCAGGGAGTACGAGCGGGGCGGCATCGTCAAACACGGCGCCATGATGATCAACGCGGTGAGCAACTCCCGGGTCCCGCACCTCTCCGTGCTCCTCGGCGCCTCCTACGGCGCCGGCCACTACGGCATGTGCGGCCGGGCCTACGACCCCCGCTTCCTCTTCGCCTGGCCCAGCGCCAAGTCCGCCGTGATGGGCCCGCGGCAGCTCGCCGGGGTGCTCTCCCTCGTCGCCCGCCAGTCGGCCGCCGCGAAGGGCCGCCCGTACGACGAGGACGCGGACGCGGCGCTGCGCGCCATGGTGGAGCGGCAGATCGAGTCCGAGTCGCTGCCGATGTTCCTGTCCGGGCGGCTCCACGACGACGGCGTCATCGACCCGCGCGACACCCGTACCGTCCTCGGCCTGTGCCTGTCGGCCGTGCACACCGCCCCCTACGAGGGCGTGCGCGGCGGCTTCGGCGTCTTCCGGATGTGAGGGGCCCCATGATCGCTTCCCTGCTCGTCGCCAACCGGGGCGAGATCGCCTGCCGTATCGTCCGCACCTGCCACGACCTGGGCATCCGTACGGTCGCGGTGTACTCGGACGCCGACGAGGACGCCCTGCACACCCAACTGGCCGACACCGCCGTACGGCTGCCGGGCGCGTCGCCCGCGGAGACGTACCTGCGCGGCGACCTGGTCGTGAAGGCCGCCCTCGCCGCGGGCGCCGACGCGGTCCACCCCGGCTACGGCTTCCTCTCCGAGAACGCCGGTTTCGCGCGGGCCGTCCGCGACGCCGGCCTGACCTGGATCGGACCGCCCCCGGCGGCGATCGAGGCGATGGCGTCCAAGACCCGCGCCAAGCGGCTGCTCGGCATCGCGCCCCTGGACCACGTCACCGACGCCGACCTGCCGGTGCTGGTGAAGGCGGCGGCCGGCGGCGGCGGACGCGGCATGCGCGTCGTACGGCGCCTTGCCGACCTCGGCGCGGCCCTCGACGCCGCCCGCGCCGAGGCGAGGGGCGCCTTCGGCGACGGCGAGGTCTTCGTCGAGCCGTACGTCGAGAACGGCCGCCATGTCGAGGTGCAGCTCCTCGCCGACACCCACGGCACCGTGTGGACGCTGGGCACCCGCGACTGCTCCCTCCAGCGGCGCCACCAGAAGGTCATCGAGGAGGCCCCGGCACCGGGCCTGCCCGGGGAGCTGGAACGGGAGCTGTGCCGCCGGGCGGTGGAGGCCGCCCGCGCCGTCGGCTACACGGGTGCCGGCACCGTCGAGTTCCTGGTCGCGGACGGCCGGGCGCACTTCCTGGAGATGAACACCCGGCTCCAGGTCGAACACCCCGTCACCGAGGCCGTGTTCGGCATCGACCTGGTCGCCCTCCAGCTCCGCGTCGCCGAGGGCCACGCCCTGGAGCCCGCCCCGCCGGCCCCACGCGGCCACGCCGTCGAGGCCCGCCTGTACGCCGAGGACCCGGCGGCGAGCTGGGCCCCGCGGACCGGCCGGCTGCACCGCCTCGCCGTCCCGGACGGCGTCCGCCTGGACACCGGCTACACCGACGGTGACACGGTCGGCGTCCACTACGACCCGCTGCTCGCCAAGGCCGTCGCCCACGCCCCCACCCGCGCGGAGGCCGTCCGCCGGCTGGCCGGCGCCCTGGAACGCGCCGAGATCCACGGCCCGGTCACCAACCGCGACCTGCTCGTCCGCTCCCTGCGCCACGAGGAGTTCACCGGCGGCCGGATGGACACCGGCTTCTACGGCCGCCACCTCGCCGCCCTCACCACGCCCGCCCCCGACCCGCTCGCCCCGCTGGCCGCCGCCCTCGCCGACGCCCGCGACCCGGCCCGCTCCCGCTTCGGCGGCTGGCGCAACCTGCCCTCCCAACCGCAGATCAAGCGGTACGCCCTCGCCGGGGAGGAGCACGAGGTCCGCTACGTCCACACCCGCACCGGCCTCGCCGCCGACGGCGTCCGCGTACTGCACGCCGACCCCACCCGCGTCGTCCTCGAAGCCGACGGCGTCCGGCGCACCTACCGCGTCGCCCGCCACGGCGAGCGGGTCCACGTCGGCGCCGACGTCCTCACCGCCCTGCCCCGCTTCCCCGACCCCGGCCGGCAGCACGCGCCGGGCTCCCTGCTCGCCCCCATGCCGGGCACGGTCGTCCGGCTCGCGGAGGGCGTCGCCGAGGGGGCGCCCGTACGGGCCGGGCAGCCGCTGCTGTGGCTGGAGGCGATGAAGATGGAGCACCGCGTCACCGCCCCGGCCGACGGCACCCTCACCGCCCTGCACGCCGCGCCCGGCACCCGCGTGGAGGTCGGCCACCTGCTGGCGGTCATCGAGGAGGACGACCGCTAGCCGGTCCCGCCGGACCCGCACCGCCCAGCCCGCACCCGCAGCCGAAGGAGACGCATGACCACCCTCATCGAATCCGACGAGCACCAGGCCCTGCGCGCCGCGGTCGCCGCCCTCGGCGAGCGCCACGGCCGCGACCACCGCACCGGCCTGTGGGCCGAGGCCGGCAAGCTCGGCTACCTCGGCGTCAACCTCCCCGAGGAGTACGGCGGCGGGGGCGGCGGCATCGCCGACCTCTCCATCGTCCTGGAGGAACTGGGCGCCGCCGGCTGCCCGTTGCTCATGTTGATCGTCTCCCCGGCGATCTGCGGCACCGTCATCGCCCGCTTCGGCACCGACGAGCAGAAGCGCGCCTGGCTCCCGGGCCTCGCCGACGGCAGCCGCGTCATGGCCTTCGGCATCACCGAGCCCGACGCCGGCTCCAACTCCCACCGCATCACCACCACCGCCCGCCGCGACGGCGACGACTGGGTGCTCACCGGCCGCAAGGTCTTCGTCTCCGGCGTCGACATCGCCGACGCCACCCTCGTCGTCGGCCGCACCGAGGACGCCCGTACGGGGCGGCTCAAACCCTGCCTGTTCATCGTCCCCCGCGACACCCCAGGCTTCGCCCGCCACCCGATCGACATGGAACTGCGCGCCGCCGAGAAGCAGTTCGAACTCGTCCTCGACGAAGTCCGGCTGCCCGCGTCGGCGTTGGTCGGCGAGCAGGAGGACGCCGGGCTGCTCCAGCTCTTCGCCGGGCTCAACCCCGAGCGGATCATGACCGCCGCCTTCGCCATCGGCATGGGCCGCCACGCCCTCGCCCGCGCCGTCGCCTACGCCCGCGAACGCACCGTCTGGGACACCCCCATCGGCGCCCACCAGGCCATCGCCCACCCCCTCGCCCAGGCCCACATCGACCTCGAACTGGCCCGCCTGATGATGCAGAGGGCGGCGCATCTCTACGACGCCGGGGACGACACCGGGGCCGGCGAGGCGGCCAACATGGCCAAGTACGCGGCAGGCGAGGCGTGCGTCCGCGCCGTCGACCAGGCCGTGCACACCCTCGGCGGCAACGGCCTGACCCGCGAGTTCGGGCTCGCCTCCCTGATCACCGCCTCCCGCGTGGCCCGCATCGCCCCGGTCAGCCGGGAAATGATCCTCAACTACATCTCCCACCAAACCCTGGGCCTGCCCAAGTCGTACTGACCCCAGCCCAGGCCCGGCATGAGCCGTACACCTGTGACGCCTCGTTCGTGGCTACCGTGGAAGTCGTCGCCGACCTGGGGAGAACTGACGTGGACCGTAGGAAGTTCCTCGCCGCCGCACCCTTCGCGGCCGTGGCCGGGGTGGGCCCGTCGCGGGACTGGCTTCTCAACACCCTCGACCAGACTCCGGAACCGGGCCCCCGGGTCCGGCTGGAAGACGTGACCGCCGTCAGGAACATGTTCGGCACGTTCCAGCGGATGGATGTGCTCCAGGGCGGCGGGTCCGGACGCCTGGTGCTCGCCGAGTACATGAACCAGCACGTGTATCCGCTGCTTCGGCGCTCGCATGAGGACGTGGTGCGGCGCGCGTTGTGCGAGGCGTCGGCCGAACAGACCTACCTGCTCGGCTGGATGGCGTACGACAACGGCGAGAACAGCGTCGCCCAGCGGTACCTGATCCAGTCGCTACGCCTCGCCGAGGAGTCGCGTAACGCGGCCCTGGGCGCGCACGTCCTGGCCGGAATGGCCGACCAGGCGACGCTGCTCGGCCACCCCGACGAGGGGCGGCGGCTGGCGCAAGCGGGCCGACAGGGGCTGGCGAAGGCGACCTCGCCGGCCTGTGAGGCGGATCTGTGGTGCCTGGAGGCGCGGGCACTCGCCCTGCTCGGAGACAAGACCGCCGCGACCCGCGCGGTCGTGCGGTCGGAGCGGGCGTATGAGCGGGTTGACCTCGACACCGAGCCCGAGTGGGCCGCGTTCATCGACCCCGCGTACCTGCACGGTGAGCACGCGAACACGATGCGGGACCTGGGCGACTCCGAGGCGGCCGAGGAGCACGCGGCCCGCTCGATCGAGCACGCCAGGATGCAGCGGCGGGCCCGCCGCGGCGCCATGTCGCACGCCGCCCTCGCGGTGTCCCACCTGCAACGGCGGGACCTCGACGCGGCGTACTCCGTCGGCCTGCGCACGCTGCGCCTGACGGGTCGGGTGAAGTCGTCGCGGGCGGTCGAGGCCGTGCAGGACTTGCAGCGCCGCATGCGGCCGTTCGGCAGCCACCGCCTGGTCGCCGACTTCGACGAACGCGCCCGCGAGCTGGTCGCCGCCGCGTAGTCCGCAGCACCGACGCAACGCCCCCCCGCTACAGCCGTGGTCGGCCGTAGCGGGGGCGTCGGGCGTCAATCCGTGGTGCCGGGTCGAACGTCCCCCAAAAGCGAGAACCATGCAGGCGTGCTTGCTTGTTTCCGTGGCCGCTGTCACCCTCGGAGCGTCACACCTCAGTGCATGGAGGGGGCCGCATGCCCGTGTGTCCTTGGGGGCCGCTGACCCACACGCGGCGGTTCCTCGCCGCCGAACTCGCCGTCGTCCGCTCCCGGCGGCTCGGCCCGCCGCCCGTCGGCCAGGCGTACGGCACGACCGAACTCCTCCCGGGCACCGGCACCGAGACGCACGTCGTCTCCCACGACGACCCCGGACGACGGGACCTCGCCACCGGCGAGCGCGGCAAGCTCCTCCGCCAGGCCCCGCGGGAGGGCCCGTGAGTGTCGTCCGTGGGCGTGACCGGGGGGTCGAGACCCTCACGCTCGACGTGCCGCGGCGGCGCAACGCGCTTTCCGGGGCGCTCGTCGCCGCGCTGTCCGGCGCCCTGGCCGACGCCGCCGCCGACCCGGACGTGCGGGCCGTCGTCCTCACCCACACCGGGCCCGTCTTCAGTGCCGGCGCCGACCTGCGCGACCCGCCCGCCCCCGAGGCGCTGACCGCCCTGCTCCGCCGGATCGTCGAGCTGCCCCGGCCGGTCCTCGCCCGCGTCGACGGCCACGTCCGCGCGGGCGGCCTCGGCCTGCTCGGCGCCTGCGACATCGCCGCCGCCTCCACCGCGTCGACGTTCGCCTTCACCGAGGTCCACGTCGGCGTGGCCCCCGCCCTCATCTCCCTGCCCCTGCTGCCCCGCGCCGAGCCCCGCGCCCTCGCCCGTCACTGCCTCACCGGCGAGCGCTTCGACGCCGCCGAGGCCACCCGTACCGGCCTGGTCACGGCGGCCGGCGACGACGTGGACGCCGTACTCGCGCCGATGCTCGACGGTGTGCGCCGTGCCTCACCCGAGGCCCTGGCCGCGACGAAACGGCTGCTCACGGCTAGGGTGCTGGAGGCATTCGACCGGGACGCGGCCGAACTGACCGCACTCTCGGCCCGGCTGTTCGCCTCCCCGCAGGCCCGCGAGGGGATGACGGCCTTCCTCGAACGACGGGAACCGGAATGGGTGGTGTGAGCACGGCCGACCGTGCGGAACGAGTCCCCAAGCAGGACCGCAGCCGGGCCACCCGGCAACGGCTGCTGGAGGCCGCCGTGGCCTGTCTCGCGGAGCACGGCTGGGCCGGCTCCACGGTCCTGGTCGTCGCCGAGCGCGCCGGGGTCTCGCGGGGCGCCGCCCAGCACCACTTCCCGACCCGCGAGGACCTGTTCACCGCGGCCGTCGAGTACGTCGCCGAGGAACGCTCCGGGGCGCTCAGGGCGCTCTTCCCCGACGGGGCCGCCGCGGGGGACCGGCGCGCGGTGGTCGCCGCCCTGGTCGACCTCTACACCGGGCCGCTCTTCCGGGCGGCGCTGCACCTGTGGGTGGCCGCCTCCAACGAGGAGCAGTTGCGGGCGCGGGTGACCGAGCTGGAGGCCCGGGTGGGCCGCGAGAGCCACCGGATCGCGGTGGAGCTGCTCGGCGCCGACGAGTCCCGCCCCGGCGTCCGCGAGAGCGTGCAGGGGCTGCTGGACATGGCCCGCGGCCTCGGGCTCGCCACCCTCCTCACCGACGACGGCCCCCGGCGCCGCCGGGTGGTCGACCAGTGGGCCCGCCTCCTGGACGACGCCCTGGGGCAGGCGCCGGACGAGGGCTGAGCGGCGGGCCGGGAAGCCCGACGAGGGCAGAGCGGCGGGCCGGGAAACCCCGACGAGGCCCGGCTCCAGGGGGTCGGCCTCCGCGGGCCCGCTCAGGGGGCCAGCCGCTCCACGCGCCAGGCGCCGGCCGCCGCGGCCACGTAGCGCAGCCGGTCGTGCAGCCGGTTCTCCCGGCCCTGCCAGAACTCCACCGTCCACGGCACCACCCGGAACCCGCCCCAGTGCGGCGGCACCGGCACCTGCTCGCCCTCCGGATACCGGGCGGCCAGCTCGTCGTAGGCGCCGTCCAGCGTCGTCCGCCCCGCCACCACCGAGGACTGGGCGCTCGCCCACGCCCCGAGCTGGGAGCCGTGCGGCCGGGTCCGGAAGTAGGCGGCGGTCTCGTCCCGCCCGGTACGCCGGGCCACCCCCGTGACGATGACCTGCCGGGCCATCGGGTGCCAGGGGAAGAGCAGCGAGACGTGCGGGTTCTCGGCCAGGTCCCGGCCCTTGCGGGAGCCGTAGTTGGTGTAGAAGACGAAGCCGCGCTCGTCGAAGTGTTTCAGCAGCACCGTGCGGGAGCTGGGGCGGCCCCCGGCGTCCGCCGTCGAGACCACCATGGCGTTCGGCTCGAACAGCCCGCCCTCGGTCGCGGCCTGGCGGAACCAGCGCGCGAACTGCTCGACGGGGGTGGCGGCCAGCTCGGTCTCGGAGAGCCCCTCCGCCCGGTACTGCTTGCGCATCGAGGCGAGATCGAAGGGGACGGCGTCGCGGTCGGTCACGCCGTCATCCTGCCCCATCCCGAGGCGCCCCGGAGGCCGTCCGTCCGGGACGGAACTCTCGATCACCCTGTGTGTTCATCTTCCTGCGGAGAGTCATTGATGTGGCACTGAGTGCCGCACCCCCTCCCCAAAAGTGGCACTCAGGGATATCGTGCTGGTGCCGTTCGCGTTGGATGACCGCCGACCGAACGGGGCATCACAGGAGTGACGAGGGAGCCGTGAGTCGCCTGGAGTGACAGCGGACCCACCGAGCGCCGGTCACACCCACCGTCCGCTCACGCCACGCCTCTCCCCTCACGAACACGATCGAAGGAGCCGCCTGATGTCCGACTTCATACCCGGGCTTGAGGGAGTCGTCGCGTTCGAGACGGAGATCGCCGAACCCGACAAGGAAGGCGGCGCCCTGCGCTACCGCGGCGTCGACATCGAGGACCTCGTCGGCCACGTCTCCTTCGGCAACGTATGGGGCCTGCTCGTCGACGGCGCCTTCAACCCCGGCCTGCCGCCCGCCGAGCCCTTCCCCCTCCCCGTCCACTCCGGCGACATCCGGGTCGACGTCCAGGCGGCGCTCGCCATGCTGGCACCGGTCTGGGGCCTGAAACCGCTCCTGGACATCGACGCCGAGCAGGCCCGCGGCGACCTCTCCCGCGCCGCCGTGATGGCCCTGTCGTACGTCGCCCAGTCGGCCCGCGGTCAGGGCCTGCCGATGGTCCCGCAGGCCGAGATCGACAAGGCCCGCACCATCACCGAGCGCTTCATGATCCGCTGGCGCGGCGAGCCCGACCCCCGGCACGTGGCCGCGGTGGACGCCTACTGGACCTCCGCCGCCGAGCACGGCATGAACGCCTCCACCTTCACCGGCCGCGTCATCGCCTCCACCGGCGCCGACGTCGCCGCGGCCCTCTCCGGGGCGGTCGGCGCCATGTCCGGCCCGCTGCACGGCGGCGCCCCCTCCCGCGTCCTGCACATGATCGAGGAGATCGAGCGCACCGGGGACGCCGAGGGATACGTCCGCAGGACCCTGGACGCCGGCGAGCGGCTCATGGGCTTCGGCCACCGCGTCTACCGCGCCGAGGACCCCCGCGCCCGCGTGCTGCGGCGCACCGCCCGCGAGCTGGGCGCCCCCCGCTTCGAGGTCGCCGAGGCCCTGGAGAAGGCGGCCCTGGCCGAGCTGCACCACCGCCGCCCCGACCGGGTCCTCGCCACCAACGTGGAGTTCTGGGCCGCGATCGTGCTGGACTTCGCCGAGGTCCCGGCGCACATGTTCACGTCCATGTTCACCTGCGCCCGTACGGCCGGCTGGTCGGCCCACATCCTGGAGCAGAAACGCACCGGGCGCCTGGTCCGCCCCTCGGCCCGCTACGTCGGCCCCGGCCCCCGCGACCCGCGCGACGTCGAGGGCTACGCCGACATCGCCGACTGACCGCGCGCCCCCCGGGAACGCGAGCGACCCGCGAGCCTGGTTCCTCCCGGAGGAGGAGCCGGCCGGACGTACCGGCGACTCGCGGGTCGGGTGACTGCTGGAGACTGGGCCGGCCGCGCGCCTCGTTCGCGCGCTGGTCCGGCACCGCAGCGTGTCGGTGGCGGACCGCTAGCCCGCAGCCACCTCACGCGTCCGGTTGTCATACATCTGCCGAACCACCTCCCTTCTCGTGTACCTCACACCCTAGGAACCGTTCGGCCGTCCATCAACGCCTTTTTCCGGAGCCCGCCGCCGGCGCCGCATTCCGGTGGCGTATGCGGGGTTTCCGCGGGGCAACGATTTCCGCCTTCTTGCGGGAACAGGATGTGTGCTGCATCACGTTCGAGTTGAATAAGGGCCAGTAAGGCCAGCAAGCGGTGAACTAAAGCCAGTGACGAGACGACGTACCGCGCGGCGGACGCAGCCTGCAGGGGGTCCAGGTGAGTGCTTCCCGGCGTAGTGGGACCACCGACGAGCTGGGTCCGGACGAGCCGGAGCGGGTCGGCGCGGATCTGCTCGCGGCGCTCCTCGACGGCATGGACGCGGCGCTGTGCGCCTTCGACGCGGACGGCGTCGTCACCCACTGGAACCGCGAGGCCGAGCGCATCCTCGGCTGGAGCGCCGACGAGGCCGTGGGACGGCAGGGGTTCGCCGGCTGGGCGGTGCGCAGCGCCGACGCGGGCGAGGTGGAGGAGCGGCTGCTCTCCGCGATGCGGTCGCCCGGCCGCCAGGTGCACGAGTTCGCGCTGCTCACCAAGGATGGCGGGCGGGTGCTGGTCCGTACGCAGTCCGCCGCCGTACGCGGCCCCGACGGCCGGCCCGCGGGTGTGTACTGCGCTTTCAGCGAGGTCCACGCCCAGATCGACCTGGAGCGTTCGATCGCGCTGAGCGAGGCGCTGCTGGAGGGTGCGAGCTGGGGCGTCGTCCTCGTCGACGTCGACCTGCGCCCCGCCGTGGTCAACGCGCACGCCGCCCGCGCGCTCGGCGCCGGCCGCACCTCCGTCCTCGGCCGCCCCCTCGGCGACCTGCTCTCCCAGGGCGTGGAGGAGCTGGAGAACGCGCTCACCCACGTCCTCGCCGAAGGCGCCCCGCCCGCCCCCGCCGAGATGTGGGTGACCGTGCGCGGCCCCGAGGGCGACCGGCGCCGGTGCTGGCGCAGCGGCTTCGTCAGGCTCGCCTCGCCGCTCGCCGAGGAGCCGGTGCCGCTCGGCGTGGGCTGGCTGTTCCAGGACGTCACCGACACCAAGCGGGCCGAGCAGGACGCGGCGCTGCTGCGCTTTCGCGCCAACCAGCTCCACCGGGCGGGCCGGGCCGCGGCCGAGTGCGAGGACCCGGCGGAGGCGGCCACCGTCCACCTCGACTTCGCGCTGGCCGGATTCGCCGACCACGCCCTGATCGACCGGGTGGCCGGCGGGGCCCTGCCCGAGGGCGAGCAGGACCGTCCGGTGCGGCTGGTCCGGGTGGTCACCACCCCCTCCGGCACCCCGGCCCCCAGCGTGCCGTCGGCGGCGGCCGGGCTCCCGGTCCGCTATCCCGACGGACACCCGGCGCTCCAGTGCGTGGAACGGTCCGGTTCGGTGCGGGCGAGCGCAGGCTCCGGCGGCGGTACGGGGGCGGTGTCGGCGGAGCGGGCCCGGGAGTGGGCGGGGGCCCGGCAGTGGCCCGTGGACGCGGTGCACGCCCTGTGCGTGGTGCTGCGCAGCCGGGGCCGCACCCTCGGCGTCGTGACGTTCCTGCGCGGCGCCGGCCGCAGCGCCTTCGAACGCCCCGACGCGGTCTACGCCGAGGACGTCGCCGTCCGCATAGCCGCCCTCCTGGACCTGTCGGGAACCTGACGGCCCCGCCGCGGGGGCGGTTCGCGGCCAGTCTCCGGGGGCAGGGCGGTTCCGGCCGGCCGGCGTACGGGGGCTGCCCCGGCAGGCGGCGGCGCGGATGCCGTGGGGGTCGGGCCCACGGTGTACCCGAGGCTGCCCGGCGTACGCCACCACCGGCGGCGACGACGGACTGGCGGGCGCGCGGGGCGCCCCCCCGTGGCTTACCGGCGGTAGAAGATCCGGTCGCCGTACTGCTCCAGTACGCGGTCGTTCCACTCGTGGCCGCCGTCGACGTTGCCCGAGCGCAGCAGCGGGGGTTCGACGCCGCGCTCGGCGAGGACGGCGGCCGTAGTCGCCATCACCGCCTGCATCAGGGCCGAGGTCACGACGGTGGACGCGGGTGCGAACGGCGCCGGGACGGTGTCGAGGCTCAGCTCCGCGTCCCCGACGGCGATCTTGGAGTCCAGGACCACGTCGCAGTGGTCCTTGAGGAACGTGCCGGAGGAGTGCCGCGACGCCGTCTCGGAGGCGTACGCCACCGAGGTCACGCCGATCACCCGGGCCCCCGCCGCACGGGCGGCGAGCGCCATCTCCACGGGCAGCGCGTTGCGCCCGGAGAGGGAGACGATCACCAGGGCGTCGCCCGCGCGGACCGGGGAGGCGTCCAGGACCGCGGCGGCCAGCCCGTCGACCCGCTCCAGGGCGGAGCCGAGCGTGGCGGGCATCACGTCGACGCCGACGGCGCCGGGCACGGCGAGCAGGTTCATCAGGGCGAGCCCCCCGGCGCGGTAGACCACGTCCTGGGCGGCGAGGGAGGAGTGCCCGGCGCCGAAGGCGAAGAGCCTGCCACCTGCGCAGACGGTGTCGGCGAGCAGCGTGCCGGCCGCCTCGACGCCGTCCGCCTCCTCCTCGCGTACCCGTTGCAGCAGTGTGATCGCCGCGTCGAGGAACTGGCCGGCCGGCTTGCGGTCGCTCATGCGGAGCCCCTTCGGTGTGCCTGCGTCGCGGATCACCGTGCGGTCTGGGCCAGTACGGTGTCAACACGGCCGCCGGCCCTGCCGGTCCGCGGCTTTTCACAGCACGGCCCGGTTGTCGGTGGTATGCGTCAGAATTGATTCCAGGGCCAGCGCACACGCCGGGGCCGCGGCTCCGGAAGATCTCATCAAGGGGTACGTATGTCCGGACTGATCGACACCACGGAGATGTACCTCCGCACCATTCTGGAGCTGGAGGAGGAAGGTGTGGTCCCCATGCGCGCCCGGATCGCCGAGCGGCTCGACCAGAGCGGCCCGACGGTGAGCCAGACGGTGGCGCGGATGGAGCGGGACGGGCTGGTGTCCGTCGCCGCCGACCGGCACCTGGAGCTGACGGAGGAGGGCCGCCGGCTGGCCACGCGCGTGATGCGCAAGCACCGGCTCGCGGAGTGCCTGCTCGTCGACGTGATCGGCCTGGAGTGGGAGCAGGTGCACGCCGAGGCGTGTCGCTGGGAGCACGTGATGAGCGAGGCCGTGGAGCGCCGCGTGCTGGAGCTGCTGCGCCACCCCACCGAGTCTCCCTACGGCAACCCGATCCCGGGCCTGGAGGAGCTGGGCGAGCCGGACGGCGCCGACCCGTTCCTGGACGAGGGCATGGTCTCGCTGGCCGACCTCGACCCCGGGGCCGACGGCAAGACGGTCGTCGTGCGCCGGATCGGCGAGCCGATCCAGACGGACGCGCAGCTCATGTACACGCTGCGCCGGGCGGGCGTGCAGCCCGGTTCGGTGGTGAGCGTGACCGAGTCGGCCGGCGGGGTGCTGGTGGGCAGCGGCGGCGAGGCGGCCGAGCTGGAGGCGGACGTCGCCTCGCACGTGTTCGTCGCCAAGCGCTGATCCGGCCGGTCCCGCGGCACCCGCGCCGTCGCGGTGGCCGGTCCGCGGCACCGGACGGATCGCGTCGAATCCCGGATTCCCGTGTCCGAACGGCAGCGCCCGGCCCGTTCGCGTGCCACGCTGTCGCATGAGGCATATGACATGAGGGCTCGGGGCCGGGCCCCCGGCGGTGCCGCCGGGCGGTCCGAGAAGGGGGCGGGACGTGCCGGAGAGACGGAGAGGGCCCCGGCGCCGTGTGGCGCCGGGGCCTGTCCTCCCCTGTGTCGACCCGGAGCCCCGAGCTCTCAGGGTCGTTCCCCTCGGACCGTTTTCCCCGAGCGGTCCGCCTCCCGGTGGAGATCTCCCCTCGGTGACGGCGATCAATCCCTGACGGCGTCACTCGATTGAGGGGTGTTGGCCGACGGGACGGCATTTTCGAATGGATATTCGATACTCTGCGGAGGTCGGTCGGCCGTCGGGCCGGCAGGCACGGCACGGCAGGCAGGACACGGTTCACAGGACCGGCCGGCCCGGGTGGGGCGGGTCCGGTGCGAGCGGAGCTTGGGGGTGCCAGGACGGATGGCGCGGCGTATCGACGTGACCGGCGCGGGCGGCGTACGCCTCGCCGCCTGGGAGTTCGGGGACCCGCCCAAGGCCGACGCGGACCCGCCGCAGGACGGGCCCGGCGGCCTTCCGGGGGTGCTGTTACTGCACGGGCTGATGGGGCGGGCCTCGCACTGGGCCCCCACCGCGCGCTGGCTCTCCGCGCGGCACCGGGCCGTCGCCCTCGACCAGCGCGGCCACGGCCGCAGCGACAAGCCGCCCCGGGCCGCGTACACCCGTGAGGCGTACGTCGGGGACGTGGAGGCCGCCCTGGAGCAGCTCCGCCTCGGCCCGGCCGTCCTCATCGGGCACGCCATGGGCGCGCTGACCGCCTGGCAGCTCGCCGCCAAGCGGCCCGATCTCGTCCGCGGGCTGGTCGTCTGCGATATGCGGGCCTCCGCGCTCGGCGCGGCCTCCCAGCGGGAGTGGACCGAGTGGTTCGGCACCTGGCCGGTGCCCTTCGCGACCCTCGCCGACGTGCGCAAGTGGTTCGGCGAGGACGACCCGAGGGTGGAGCGGCCCAACCCGGCCCGGGGCGAGTTCTTCGCCGAGGTGATGGCCGAGTCCCCCGACGGCTGGCGGCCCGTCTTCGAGCCGGAGCAGATGCTCAGGTCCCGGGAGACCTGGGTCTACGACGCCCACTGGGAGGAGCTGGCCCAGGTGCGCTGCCCGACCCTCGTCGTGCGCGGCCTCGACGGCGAGCTGGGCCGGGCCGAGGCGCAGGAGATGGTCCGGGTCCTGCCGCACGGCCGGTACGCGGAGGTGGCCGACGCCGGTCACTTCGTCCACTACGACCAGCCGGCGGCCTGGCGCTCGGCCATAGCCCCCTTCCTGGACGGCCTCCGCCACCCCTGACCACCGGGCAGGCCGCCGAGCCCCGGACCGCCCCGGGCCTGAAAGGCCGCCCGGCACCTCGCCCCGGCCCGCGCAGCCACACCGGCACCCAGCCGGGCAGAGCCGGCCCCGGCCCGGCACCTTGTCCGGGCCCGCCCGCCGGGCGCCGGGTTCGGCAGCGACCCGGGCGTCGGGGTCGGCATCCCGCCCGGCGCCCTGGCCCGAGCGGCCACGCCGGTATCCAGGCCCGACAGGTCCGCGAGCCGGCTCGTCGACACCCCGCTCCGGCCTGCCCGCCGGGCGTGCAGGCTGGGGGAAGTCCGCCCGGTGTCCCGGTCCGTGCGGTCGCGGCGGGCGGAGCCGTGCCTCGCTCTGGCGTTGCCGGTCTGTCCGTCGCTCTGGTTCGGCTGGCCGCCGGGGGCCCCGCTCCGGCCGACAGGCCACCCGGCACGACAGGCCACCCCCGCCCCGGCCGTAGGTCACCCCGTACTCGGCCAGAAGGCCACCCGTCCCGGCCGGAAGGCCCCCCGCCCCCGGCCGGCAGGCCCCGTCAGCCCTTGCTGACCGCCGCGAGGATCTCCGGGAGGCGTTCCGCCGTGCGCGGGGCCGCCATGCGGAGGCCGAGCAGGGTCAGCGCGGCGCCGTAGGCCGCGCCCACCGGGAGCAGCAGCCAGCGCCAGCCCTCGCCGCCCGCGCTCACGTTCAGCCAGATCGTGGCCGCGATCACCGGAGCGCAGAGCAGGGCCGCGCCGGCCATGCCGCCCACGATGGAGATCCAGGCCAGCCCCACCTGGCCGGGGGCGACGTTCTTGAACCCCTCCTGCGGGATGGAGTACGGGAAGCGCGCCGAGGTCCACGCGCCGGTCGCCAGCATCGCGCCGAGCAGCGCGAAGGAGAGCCCCAGCGCGGGCGGCAGCGCGGCCCAGTCGCCCAGCATCGCCGTCGTCACGACGGTGACCAGGGTGGCGTACGGCAGGGTGACCAGCAGCAGCGCCAGCGCCCGGCCGCGCAGTTCCACGTACGCGTCCCTGGGCGAGGAGATCGTCATCGCCACCAGCCAGAAGGCGGACGTGTCCTGGCCGAACTGGTTGTACATCTGGATGCCGAGCATCCCCGCGGCGAAGCAGGAGAAGTACACCGAGCCGGTGCCCTGCCAGGCGTTGAAGACCGGCAGGATCAGGCCGATCGCCAGCGCCGTCACCCAGGCCGACTTGGTCTTCGGATCGCGCCACACGTAGCGCAGGGTGCGCTCCATGGTGGTGCCGGTCCGCCCGGCCGGGAGCCACCGGGAAAGCCCCGCCGAGCCGCGTTCGCGGGCCGGCCGGTCGTCGGCGGTGAGCGTCGAGCCGTCCGGCGAGGTCATCAGCCGGGTCAGGTGGCGCGACCACACCCACAGCAGTACCACCAGCGCCGCCGCGGTCAGCGCGAGCTGGGCCAGGGCGATCCCGTACTCCCCGTCGCTCGCCGCGGCCATCGCGCCGACCGCGGTGCCCGGCGGCACCCAGCGCAGCACGTCGGCGGCCGGTTCGAGCTGGGCCAGCCCGCCGGTGCCCAGGCGCTGCGCCCCGAAGTTGACCAGTTGCGCGCCGACCGCGACGACCAGACCGCTCAGCACCGCGAGGTCGCGGCCCTTGCGGCTGGTCAGCAGCCGGGTGTTGGCGGCGGCCACGGCACGGGCCAGGGTCACGCAGACCAGCAACGCGAGGACGGCGCCGATCACGCCGACGACGAACGCGAAGGCGCCGTGCGCGACCGCGACCACCGACCCGGCGAACAGGCAGAGCGTGAAGAGCGGCCCGATGCCGACCAGCGAGGAGACCAGCAGCGCCCGTACCAGCGGCTGGGGCCGCAGCGGCAGCATCACCAGCCGGGTCGGGTCCAGCGTCTCGTCGCCGCTGTTGAAGAAGAGCGGCATCACCGCCCAGCCCAGCCCGAGCACCGCCGCCATCAGCACGATCAGCGCGTCCGCGTGGGCGTGCCCGCGCAGCGCGATCAGGCCGAGCGTCTGGAGCACGGTGAAGAGCAGGACGACGACCGCCGAGGCGATCCAGGCGGCCGTGCGCCCGCCGGACTGCCGCAGCCCGTTGCGGAGCAGCGACAGCTTCAGCCGGACGAGGACGGGGGTGAGGGACGCGGCGGTGGGGGCCGCGGGGCCCGGTGCGGTCGCCGCGGTCATCGGACGCCGCCGCCCAGCCAGTCGAGGTCGGACCCGGCGTCCCGGCCGCCCGCGCCGACGAGTTCGAGGAACGCCTGCTGGAGCGAGGGGGCGTCGCCGCGCACCTCGGCGAGCGGTCCGGTGGCGCGGATGCGGCCGGCGGCCATCACCGCCACCCAGTCGCACAGCGACTCCACCAGCTCCATGACGTGCGAGGAGAAGACGACGGTGGCGCCGGAGGCGGTGTAGCGCTCCAGGACGCCGCGGATGGTCTGCGCGGAGACCGGGTCGACGCCCTCGAAGGGCTCGTCCAGGAACAGCACCTCGGGGTTGTGCAGCAGCGCCGCCGCCAGGCCGATCTTCTTGCGCATGCCGGTCGAGTAGTCGACCACCAGCTTGTGCTGGGAGCCGGCCAGGTCGAGGACGTCCAGGAGCTGGGTGGCCCGCTTGTCGACCTCGGCGCCGGGCAGCCCGCGCAACCGGCCGGAGTAGGCGAGCAGTTCCCGTCCGGAGAGCCGCTCGAAGAGCCGCAGCCCCTCCGGCAGCACCCCGATCCGCGCCTTCACCTCGACCGGATCGCGCCACACGTCGTGCCCGACCACCTCGACGGACCCCTGGTCGGGCCGGAGCAGCCCCGTGACCATGGAGAGCGTCGTCGTCTTCCCGGCCCCGTTCGGCCCGACCAGGCCGATGAACTTGCCCGCGGGCAGTTCGAGATCGACCCCGGCCACCGCGACCTGCCGGCCGAACCGCTTCCACAGTCCCCGTACCCGTACGGCGCTCTCTCCCACCGTGAACTCCCTCCGTCAAAGGCACCCTACGCGGACACGGGTGCCCCCGACCGGGCGCGGGCGTCCGGCTACCGGTCCCGTCCGCAGGCGTAGGCGAGCGAGGGGACCAGTTCCTCGGCGTCCGGCAGCCACCGGTTGGCCGGGGTGGGCCGGCGGGCCCAGAGCACGGCGCCGCGCGTCCCGTACCGGGTGGGCGGGGCGGCGACGTACCCGCCCTCGCCGAGCGCGGTCAGGTCCAGGGAGGACGGCGACCAGCCCACCCCGCGCACCAGGTCGGCCAGTTTCGCCGCGGCCCCCGGCAGGACGAAGAACCGCATCCGGCGGTCGGGGGCCAGCGTCACCGGGCCGAGCGCCAGCTCCATCCGCTCCATCCGCGCGAGCGCGAGGAACCCGGCCGTCTCCGGCACGTCCAGCGCGTCGAAGGCCCGTCCCGTCGGCAGCAGGATCGAGGCCGCCGGCCGCGCCTGCCACATCCGGCGCACGGTGCTCACGCTGCCGGTCGCCTGCGCGGCCCAGTCCTCGCGCGCCGGGTGCGCGCCCGGGGCGGCGCACGCCGGGTCCCCGCACGAGCAGTGCGGCACCCCGTCGGTGGTCTCCAGCCAGGCGCCGGGGACCACCTCCCAGTGGCGTTCCTCGGCGTAACGAGCGGCGGTCTCCAGCAGCGATGCCCCGCGCTGCTGCGGAATCTGGGCGGCCTCGGCCGACGCGAGAGTCTCTTCCACGCGAAGCTCAACTCCCTTGTTCACGCCGGGTTACGCCCCGCCCACCGATCTGGCCGCGCGGCCGGACCCGCCCGGCGTTCCGAGGGCCGTCGTCGCAGGTCGGGGCCGGTGCGCGGGGGAGGAGCACCGGCCCGGTCCCAGGGCGCACCGATGCATTCACGGGGGCGCGCGGGAGGTTCCGTGGTGGGAGCTGGGTAGCCAGGTCTGGGGCCGGCGCCGGCCGTTACCCCGGCAATCCTGGCAAGTCTGGCATTGTCGGCACATCGACGGGGCATTGATCTTCCCGGCCGGATCTTTTCGTTCCGCCGAGACAGCATGGGGGTACGCCATGGCCGCAAGGCCTCTCGTCGCGCGGCAGCCCAACGAACGGCTGCAGGCGCTCATTCAGGAAGCGGGCTGCTCGAACGCGGGCCTGGCCCGCCGCGTCAACATGTGCGGGGTCGAGCACGGACTCGACCTGCGGTACGACAAGACGTCGGTGGCCCGCTGGCTGCGCGGACAGCAACCGCGCGGCAGGGCACCGGCGATCATCGCCGAGGCGCTCGGACGCAAGCTCGGCCGGACGGTCACGATCGACGAGATCGGCATGGCCAACGGCAAGAACCTCGCGTCGGGCGTCGGCCTCCAGTTCTCGCCGACGGTACTGGGAGCCATCGAGCAGGTCTGCGAGTTGTGGCGCAGCGACGTGGGCCGGCGGGACTTCCTCGCCGGTTCCTCGGTCGCCGCCTCGGCACTGGTCGAGCCCAGCCGCGACTGGCTGATCTCCGCGCCCGACCCGCAGGTGTCGCGGTCGGCCGGGCCGCGCGTGGGCCGTTCCGACGTGGCCGCCGTACGCGCCATGACCCAGGCGCTGGTGGACCTCGACCACGAGCACGGCAGCGGGCACGTGCGCCCGGTGGTCGTGCACTACCTCAACAGCGTCGTCTCCGGGTTACTGGCGGGCTCCTACCGGGAGGCCGTCGGGCGGGAGTTGTTCGCCGGGGTCGCCCGGTTGACCGAGCTGGCCGGGTACATGGCCGTCGACACCGGCCAACCGGGCCTGGCGCAGCGGTACTACATCCAGTCCCTGCGGCTCGCGCAGGCGGCCGGCGACCGCGGCTACGGCGGCTATGTGCTCGCCGCGTCCATGAGCCACCTGGCCGCCCAGCTCGGGAACCCGCGGGAGATCGCCCAGTTGGCGCGGGCCGCGCAGGAGGGCGCGCGCGGGCGGGTCACCCCGCGGGCCGAGTCGATGTTCCACGCCGCCGAGGCGCGCGGCCACGCGCTGCTCGGCGACGCGAGAGCGGCGCAGACCTGCGCGGGCCGGGCCGTCGACGCGCTGGAGGCCGCCGACGCGGGCTCCGGGGACGACCCGGCGTGGATCGCCCACTTCGACGAGGCTTACCTCGCCGACGAGTTGGCGCACTGCCACCGCGACCTCGGGCAGGCCGACGCGGCGGCCCGGTGTGCCCAGGAGGCCCTGGACGGGCACCCCGCCACGCGGGCCCGGCGCCGGGCCATCGGGCAGGTCCTGCTGGCCACCGCGCAGGTGCAGCAGCGCGAGATCGAGCAGGCGTGCCACACCGCGCTGAAGGCGGTGGACCTCCTGGAGGGACTGCGCTCGCAGCGCGGCGTGGAGTACCTGGAGGACTTCCGCCAGCGGCTGGAGCCGTACGGAGAGGAGGCGGTGGTACGGGAGTTCGGGGCCCGGCTCGATCTTCCCGTGGCGGCGTGAACCTCGGGCGGACGGCGGATGAACGCGCGGCACGCGGCGCGGTGGGCGGCCGAAAGGGGGAACAACAGCGTGCCGCGGCCCGGTTTTGTTACTGCTGTCACAGGGAAGAGGAGGAGGCCCGGTGCGGCGTGCCAGGGGGCCCGGGGTACCGGTAGCGTGAGCCGACGATTTCGAACGGTCCCCCACGCACAGGAGTCCCGGTGACGCAGAGCGGACAGGGCGAGGAGCCCTCGGCGCGGCACGCGCACGAAGGCATCGTGCTGCCCTCGGACGGTGGCGAGCCCCTGCTGCCGGGCTCGGCCGGCGGGCCCGCCGGTCCGCAGGCCGGCCCGCCCGCCCCCGCCTCGGCGCCGCCCGGCGGCCAGACCTGGGACCAGCCGTGGGGGCCCGCGCAGCCCCAGCAGGCCCCCGCCGGCCAGGGCTGGTCCACCCCGCCCGACGCCCAGCCCTGGGGAGCCCCCGAGATCGGCGCGCAGGCGTGGTCCGCGCCCCCGCCGCCCCAGGCGTCCCCGGGCCCGCTGCCCCCGGAGAGCGCGGGCGCCCCCGGCTACGGGGCACCGGCCTACGGCACCCCGCCCTCGTACCCGCGGCACGACGCACACGGCCGGCACGGCGGGCCCGGTCACCACGGAGGTCCCGGTCACCACGGCGGGCCCGCCACGCCGCCGCCCCCGGCCGACGAGGGCGCCACCCAGTTCCTGCCGCCGGTGCCGATGTCCGACGAGGGGGCGACGCAGTACATACCCCCCGTCGGACCGGGGGCGCTGCCCCCCGAGCAGCCCGCCGGAGCGGACGCCGACGCGACCCAGTACATCCCGCCGGTCCCGCCCGGACCGGCCCCGCAGGGCGGCTCCGACGCCGAGGCCACGCAGTACATACCGCCCGTCCCCGGCGGCCCCGCCTACGGCGAGGAGGACCGGCAGCCGCCCGCCGAGTTCGACAACCTCTTCCGCGGCGCTCCCGGCGCCGACGGCGTCTCCTCCTCCACCCAGCAGATGCCGGTCATGGACGCGCCCCACGCCGTGCCGCCGGCCGGCCGCTCCGGCCGTCCCCCGGGCCGCGGCGGCGGCGGAGGAAGCCGCAGACGCGGAGGCGGCGACGGCGGACGGGGCGGCGGTGGCCGTACCGGCTCGCGCGTCCCGCTCTTCGCGGCCGTCGGCGTCGGCCTCGCCGTCGTCGGGGTCGGCGCGGGCGCCCTGATGGCCGGGGGCGGCGACGACCGGGCCGACGGCCGGCCGGTCTCCGCCACCGCGCCCGTCACCGAGGAAGCCGAGAGCCCCGCCCCGTCCGAGCCGCCCGCCGACCCGGCCCGGGAACAGGCCGAGGCGCTGGACAAGCTCCTCGCCGACAGCGGCAGCAGCCGCGCCACGGTGATCCAGGCCGTGGCCGACGTGAAGTCCTGCGACAACCTGGAGCAGGCCGCCGAGGACCTGCGCGACGCCGCCGAGCAGCGGGCCGGGCTGATCACCAGCCTCGCCGAGCTCTCGGTGGACAAGCTGCCCCGGCACGCGGAGCTGACCGACGCGCTCACCAAGGCGTGGCACGCCTCGGAGGCGGCCGACAACCACTACGCGGCCTGGGCCGACCAGACGGCCGGCAAGAAGGGCTGCAAGAAGGGCAAGGCCCGCACCACCTCCGAGACGCAGGCGGGCAACCGGGAGAGCGGCACGGCCACCGCCGAGAAGGCCAAGGCCGCCACGTTGTGGAACGCCATCGCCAAGCAGTACGGCCTCACCGAGCGCCAGCCCACCCAGCTCTGACCCACCCGGCTCCGGCCCGCCCGGCTCCGGCCCCCGCCGGGGTCAGCGGACCCGGGCGTTGCGCAGGATCGGCGTCGTGTCGACGGTGCCCTCCCGGGCCGAGACCAGCCGGCCCTCGCGGACGACGTGCAGGGTGACCTCGGCGTTGACCAGCCGCGGGAAGCCGACCGAGGCCAGCTTGTCCTGGAACAGCCACCGCAGCTTCGGCGTCAGCCCGCCGGTGCCCACCGTCAGACCGCCGTTGAGCGCGCGGGTGAGGGCGGAGGCGCTCACCCCGTCCTCGGGGGAGCCGAGGGACTCGACGATGCCGCGCAGGACGGTGTAGGCGATCCACGTGGTCTGCACCCCGGCGTCCGCCGGGTCGACGGTGTTGTCGCCGAACGCCTCCTCCTGGATCACCTCCTTCATCGTGTCCCAGCCCGGGTCGTCCACCGCCGGGTACCAGCCGGTGACGTACGCGCCCTCGTAGGGCCCCGACGCGCCGCCCGAGGTGTTGAGCGTCGACTGGTCGACGCTGCCGAGCACGGTCGCCGTCCGCACCTTGGGGTGGTCCTGGCGGGCCCGCCGGAAGGAGTCCATGAAGGTGCCGGTGCGGTCCCCGAGCGCCGGCACCACGCACCCGGTGGAGGCCGGATCGGCCGAGGCCGCCCGCAGCGCCGCGCCGGACTGGCCCTCGTACTCGGTGGCGTCCTCCCGCGCGAGCTGGTCGTGGGCCGCCGCGTGCCCGCCCGCGGTCAGCCCGGCGTCGAGCAGCGGGGGCAGTTGGTCGCCCGCGAGGGTGTCGGGGCGTACCAGCGCGACCGGCCCGCAGGACTCGGCGAGCGCGCTGCCCAGACCGGCGAGCAGCGCGGGCTGCCCGCCGTTGACCGGGTAGGACAGGGGGCTGGTGAACTCGGCGTTGGTGATGCCGTAGCCGCCGATGTACGGGATGCCGGCGCCCTCCAGCACCGGCAGGAAGGAGTCGGCGTGCTGGCTGTAGGAGCCCACCACGGCGACCGCGCCCTGTTTGACGGCCTCGCGGGCGCACCGGGCGGCGGAGACCCCGTCGTTGCGGACGTTGCAGGTCAGCACGTTCAGCGGGCGTCCGGCGAGGCCGCCGTGGGCGTTGACCCAGCGGCCGTAGGCACGGGCGAGGGCGGGCATGCCGGGCTTGTTGGTCGCGTTGGTCTCCTGCGGAGCCCAGGTCATCACGGTGACCGGGGTGTCCCCGACTCCCCCCGTGGTCCCGGGGACGACCCCGCAGCCGGCGGTGAGCGCGGCGCTCGCCGCCAGCGCGCCCGCGGCGGTGAGGCGGCGGGACGGGCCGGAGGGGCCCCCGGCGCGGCGGGGGCCGGGGAGGAACATGCTGCGGAAGCGCTGCCTACCGGTCATGGACCCGCACGATTCCCCCACATGGCCAACCGGCAGGTGACACCGGGTCGACGTGTGGTGACACGGAGGTGAAGAGCGGGGGCGGCGCGGGCGCCCGGCCGCCGCTACGTACGATCGGTGACCGTGCAAGGTTCGGATAACTCTTCCCGTCGCGGCCGTCGCTCCTCCACCATGGGCGGTATGCCACTCAACGACATGCCCTGGTGGCGCTGGCGCAGCCAGGTGCGCTCCGCGCTGCACATGCTCTCCACCCCCGCCTTCCAGCGGGACGTCTGGCTGGCCGGCGTGGACGGCTACGGGGACGTCACCGACGCGGTGTACCGGCTGGTGGAGGACACCTGGCTGGACCACTGGTCGGCGGAGAAGTACGTGGGCACCATCTTCCGCGACTCCCAGGAGGCGGCGCTCGTCGACACCGCCGTGCTGCGGGTGCTGCGGATCATGCACCAGGTGGGGCCCGACGCCCCGGTGCAGGCATACCTCGACCACCCGGACTGGCCCGAGGCGGTCCGCGCGGCCCGGGACGCGCACGTACGGCTCGCCACCGGGGACGGCGAGGACCCGGAGACGGAGCCGCGCACCCTGGAAGTCCTCCACATCATGACCCGGTCCGCCTGACGGGTCCGCCCGAGCGGTCCGCCCGACCCGGTCCGGCTGGGGAGACACCCCCCGGCGCGGCGGCCGGGTGTGGGACCCTGTCCTGCATGAACGAGCAGTCCGCGCCCGCCGCCGCCCCGGCCGACCAGTACGTCCTCACCTTGTCCTGCCCCGACAAGCAGGGCATCGTGCACGCCGTCTCCAGCTACCTGTTCATGACGGGCTGCAACATCGAGGACAGCCAGCAGTTCGGCGACCACGACACGGGACTGTTCTTCATGCGGGTCCACTTCTCCGCGGACGCCCCGGTCACCGTCGACAAGCTGCGGGCCAGCTTCACCGCCATCGGCGACGCCTTCCGGATGGACTGGCAGATCCACCGGGCCGAGGAGCGGATGCGCGTCGTCCTCATGGTCAGCCGCTTCGGCCACTGCCTCAACGACCTGCTCTTCCGCGCCCGGACCGGCGCCCTGCCGGTCGACATCGCCGCCGTCGTCTCCAACCACACCGACTTCGCCGAGCTGGTGGGCACCTACGGCATCCCCTTCCACCACGTGCCGGTGACCCGGGACACCAAGGCGGAGGCGGAGGCGCGGCTCCTGGAGATCGTCCGCGAGGAGCGCGTCGAACTGGTCGTCCTCGCCCGCTACATGCAGGTCCTCTCCGACGACCTGTGCAAGCAGCTCAACGGGCGGATCATCAACATCCACCACTCCTTCCTGCCGAGCTTCAAGGGCGCCAAGCCCTACCACCAGGCGCACGCCCGCGGGGTCAAGCTGATCGGCGCGACCGCGCACTACGTGACGGCCGACCTGGACGAGGGGCCGATCATCGAGCAGGAGGTGGAGCGGGTCGGCCACGACGTCACCCCGGACCAACTGGTCGCCATCGGGCGGGACGTGGAGTGCCAGGCGCTGGCGCGGGCGGTGAAGTGGCACGCCGAGCGGCGCATCCTGCTCAACGGCCACCGCACGGTGGTCTTCGGCTGACGTCCCGTACGCCGTACGGGGCTTGGCGGGCACGGGGCCCGGCGGGCCGGTGCCACTACATCCGGCTCAGGCTCGCCGCCGCGAACAGCACGTCCCGGATCGCCTCCCGGTCGCCGAGCTGCCCCGCCGCCGCGTCCGCCGGCGGTACGTGCCCCGCGGCGAGCCGGCAGAACTCCACGCCGTCCAGCGCGACATGGGCCACCTCGTGGTCGGCGGAGCCCACCGCGCCCGGGGAGTCCAGCGGGATGAGCCACTCGCCGCCGCCCGAGCCCTCGATCTCCAGCCGCAGGCTGCGCCCCGGAGCACCCGCGGGGACCAGGTGGCGGCGGGCCGCGGTGGCGGCCGGCCCCTCCCGGCGGCGGGCCGCGAGCACGGTCGGCAGCATCCGCGCGGCGAGGTCGATCATGCCGTGCAGATGGCGCGGGGCGGGCGGCGCGTACGGGTAGTCGACGGCCTCGGCGATGTCCTCCGCGTGCACCCAGCACTCGAAGGCCCGGTCCAGCATCGCGTCGCGCAACGGCAGCGCGAAACCGCCGTAGGAGACCGGCCTGCCGCCCGTGGCGCCGCCCCGGCCGCCGGTGAAGGCCGCCGTCCGCACGATGTCGTGGCTCTGCTCCCGCCAGGGCCGGCGCACCGCGCGGGTGGGCGGCAGGCCCGACGCCCGCCAGTACGCCTCGGTGCGGCTCGCGGGCTCCGGCACCGGGGCGGTGATCCCCTCCAGCGGGTCGGGCAGGCCGAGGGCGAGGGCGACCAGCCCGTCGACGGTGAGCAGGTGCGCGATCACCCCGGCGACGGTGGTGCGCCGGCTCGCCTCGTCGTCCGCCTCGAACCAGCGCAGCCGCACCGGCGCGTGCCACTCGGTGTCCCCGATGTCCTGGAGCAGCGCGTCCAGCCGGGCCGTCTCGGCGTCGTAGGGAGTGGCCCACTCCGGGACCGGGACGCGCGGCGGGCGGCGCTCCAGACAGCCGTCGAGGACGCGGGTGCGCAGGGCCGGGTCCAGGTCGAGGCTCTCCGGCCGCTGGAGCAGCCCGACCGCCTCGCGCAGGCGCAGCGCCTCCTCGGCGCAGCCCTCGCAGTCGCCGAGGTGCGCGTCGACGGCGGCGGCCTCCTCGGGGGAGCAGGCGGCCAGGGCCCAGGCTCCGAGGAGGGAGGTCAGCACGTGGTGCTCCAGGACGGGCGGCGCGGCGGGCGCCGGGGCGGCGGGCAGCGGGCGGGCGCCGTCCTCGGCGGAGGCGCGCGGCAGGGGGACGCGGGGCGCGGGACCGGGCGCTCCCGCGCCGTCGCGCTTCCCGTGCTCCCAGTGCTCCCCGTGGTCCGCGTGGTCCCAGTGCTCCCCGTGGCCCGCGTGGTCCCCGTGCTCCCAGTGGTCCGCGTGATGCCCGTGGTGGTCCGCGTGGTCCGCGTGGTGCCCGTGGTGGTCCGCGTGGTCCCAGTACTCCCCGTGCTCGCGGTGCGCGCCGCTCACGCCGCGCCCCCGTAACCGGGCGGGGTGGTGCCCCGGTAGCCGGGCGGCGGCCCGGGGGTGCCCGCCTCGCGGGCGGTGGCGAGCAGTTGCAGGCCCAGGCGGAGCCGGCGGCGGGCCTCGTCCTCGGTGACGCCGAGGTCGGCGGCGGTCTGCCGGTAGTCGCGGCGCTGGAAGTAGGCCAGCTCCAGGGCGGCGCGCAGCGGGGCCGGCATGGACTGGACGATGTAGTCGGCGCGGGCGGCGACGGAGGCGTGGCGCACCTTGTGCTCCAGTTCCTCGGTGGTGCCGGGCCCGCCGCGGGCGAGGGCGGCGGTCTCGGTGGCGCGCAGCCGCTGCACGGCCAGGCGGTGGGTGAGCCCGGCGATCCAGGTGCGCAGCGGCCCCTCGGCGGGGTCGTAGGTGTCGGGGTGCTCCCAGACGTGGGCGAAGACGTCGCGGGTGATGCGGTCGGCGGCCCCCTCGTCGCCGAGGACGCGGTGGGCGAGCCCGTGCACGAGCGAGGCGAACCTGTCGTACAGCTCGCCGAGGGCGGCGGCCTCGCCGCGGGCCAGGCGCCGCTGCATCGTGCGGTCCCAGCGCGGCGGCGTCTCCTTCTTCGCCATGCTGCCCCTTCACCCCCGGCTCGTCCTGGTCGTGCCGCTCGTCACGCTCGTGCCGCTCGTCACGCTCGTGCCGCTCGTCACGTTCGCGCCGCTCGGTCCGGCCGGCGTGCGATTCCCGCCGACTGCCGAATGTAGTGGGCGAGCGGGACGGCGCACGCCCCTTTGTGTCAATGCGCGCCCCTGGCGGTCTCCCCGTGATAGGGGCGCTTGCCAGTACCCCCGCACGGTCGCTTACGCTCCCTCGTGTGACCGGATTCGATTGAAGTGCATCGAAAGCATACGAAACAAGCCATATTCGATCAGGGTCCGTTTTCTGCCCCGGGTTTGCGGGAACGGCCGGTGGGCAGGTGCGCGGCCAAGAAGCGTAGCCATGGCTTCCGTTTCGGGTGAATCCGGACGTTCCGGCGAATGAAGGGCATGGTGGTGGCGTTCAACGTGACCGGCGGCGAGCGGGGCGAGTGGGCCGTGCTCCAGGTGTCGGGCGAACTGGACCTGGTGACGTCACCGGTGCTGCGGCAGCGGGTGCACGGCGAGGTGGCGGAGGGCCGTCACAGCCTCGTCCTGGACCTCACGGAGGTCCTCTTCTGCGATTCCAGCGGGGTCGGCGTCCTCATCGCGTCGCGGCGGCTGATCCGGTCCTGCCAGGGCCGGCTGCGCCTGATCCTGCCCGCCCGGGGAGCGGCCGACGGCTCCCACGTCAACCGGGTCCTCGCCGCGCTCGGCGTCCGCCGTCTCTTCGACGTCCACCCCGACCTCGACTCCGCCACCGGCGACGAACCGCGCCCCCTCTCCGCCTGACGGCACCCCCGCGTGTGACCGGGCCCGCCCCTCACGGGTGGACGGGACGCGATCATGCGGCAGGCCGCGTCCCGGCGTCGTACGCTCCGATCGAGATCACCCTTCGACCTCGACGTAAGGCGGCCAGAGAAGACATGGTCAGCAACGATCACGAGCGCCGGATCGCCGCGCGCTTCGCCACCTTCGACCAGGATGGCAACGGCTGCATCGACCGGCAGGACTTCAGCACCGCGGCCAAGGCGCTGCTCGCCGAGTTCGGCGTCGCCGCCCGCTCCGACCGGGGCCAGGCGCTCTACGAGGGCGCCGAGGCGTTCTGGCAGGGCATGGCGGGCATCGCGGACCGGGACGGCGACCAGCGCATCACCCGGCAGGAGTTCGTCACCGGCGCGGTCAAGCGGCTGCGGGACAGCCCGGAGCGGTTCGGCGAGATCGCCCGTCCCTTCCTGCGCGCGGCCCTGCGCGTCGCCGCCGAGGACGGCGGCACCACCGCCACCGTCGCGGACACCGCCCGCATGCTCACCGTCCTCGGCGTCCCCGGCGACGCCGCCCGCACGGCCGCCGCGGGGCTCGACGCCGACGGCGACGGGCGGATCGGGGAGGCGGAGGTCGTCCCGGCCTTCGCCCGCTACTTCACCCTCCCCGAATAGCGCGTCGCCGAAGGTGGCATTCCGGCGGCGGCCCCGCCGCCGGATGTCACGGATCGTGGCATCCGGATGTCACGGAGCGTCGATACCGGGTTGTGTCCGGCGCGTGACCCGTCACCGCCCGGAGTCGCCGCCGTGCTCCGGTACCTTGGGTGGGATGCGAGTGGTCCCGAGCGCCGGCCCTGCCGGAGCGGCCGTGGCGACGGCTTCGGAACCGGCGGTACACGCCTTGTCCCGCAGGGCGGAGCGGCCGTTCTCCGCCACCTGTTCGACTCCCCGCGGCGAGCGTCGCACAGTATGCCGCACGGGTACTCCTTCGCGCGGGAATATGCCCGAAGCGCTTGTTGGCGTGACTGTACGTCAACCATGCTGTCCCACAGGGGGATCACGGTCCGTGATCCCCGACTCGGCCTTTGTTCTGGCCATGCAGAGAATGGCTACGATCGTGGCCCTCATGAGGCGAGAGCCTTCATGTCCGCCGGTTCGGATGGTGTGAGCGGTGCAGGTGCTTCAAGTGCAACTGGAGATCCGGCCCGACCCCGCAGAGGTGGGGCGCGCGAGGAGGTGGGCGTGCTCCCGGCTCGCCGTGTCCGCGATAGCGGCGGACGAGTCGCTCGCCGAGACGATGGCCCTGCTCGTCTCGGAGCTCGTCACCAACGCCGTGGTGCACACCGGCCGTCCGGCCGTGCTGCGGCTGTACCTGCCGGCCGAGGCGGCCGACGGGGCCACCGTCCGCCTCGAAGTCGACGACATCAGCGGCCGTGCCCCGGCGCCCCGTTGTCCCAACGGCGACGCGACCGGCGGCCGGGGCCTCGCCCTCGTCGAGGGCCTCGCCGACCGCTGGGGCTGGGTCCGCGAGGGCGCCGGCAAGCGCGTCTGGTGCGAACTCGACCGCGCCGCGGGCACGTCCGCGCCCCCGTCGTGCGGCGCCGGCATCGTGCCGTACGGCGGTCTGGCGTACGAGGCGGTCTAGGCGCCCCGCGCCCGGGGGCCCTCGGTGCGCCGGGGGGCACGGACTCCCGTTCTGTCGCGGCGAGATGCTGTGGTGCGCCGGGGTGTGCTTCCGTGCGCGCAGGGCACCAACCGGGCATACAGGATGAATCCCTCAGGTCCTGTTGACGGATCGTGACCATTTCCTCACGCTGTAGGCAACGATTCGCCGTGAGGGGACGACGAGGGTTCGGTGACGGGAGCCCTCGACGAGTGTGGGTCGTGATTCGGCGTCGCTTCTCCCGGGGGACGACTCGGGGGGGTCGGGGAGAAGCCGGGGCGGGAGCGCCGGAGTCGGGTGGCGGCGGGCGGTGCCATGCTCGGGGCGGACATCGCCGCGCCGCCGTCGGCGAACGGGGGGTGTGGCCGGCGACCCGCCGTCCACAGCCTGTGGACAACCGTCACGGACCGGCACGGGGGCCGGGGGGCTCCGGGGGGTGCCTCCCGGGGGGGGCCTCCGGCCGGTCCGCCCAACGAACGGCACCCGCCGGACTGCCGGGGGGTAGTGCCCGAGGCCCCGGGCGGCTCGCTAGTACCCGTCAGCCGCCGTCTGCCCCGTCCACGTACCGGTGACGACGCTCCGGTCGACGGTGAGAGCCAAAGACAACGGGCTGTCCGGGTTGGTCGATGCTCCGGTCAGACTCTGAGCCGTCAGCCGGTGGAAGGATCACCGCATGTCATTGGCCGAGTCCTGGGACAGGTACGCGGTCGGGAGCAAGCGACGCAGGCCCGTGAACGCCAAGGGTGACACCACCTGGCTGAACTGGACCCAGTACGCCGATCACGGGCCGAACGAGAGCCTGCTGGGGCCCGTGGCGGGGCGTCGGGTTCTGGAACTCGGCTCGGGGAGCGGCGGTAACCTCGCGCACCTCGTGACGCTGGGCGCGACAGGCCGAGGGGTGGACATCGCCCCCGCCCGGAAGGCGGTCGCGCTGGAGCGCTGGGGCGATCTGCCGGGCCTTGAATTCCATACGGCGGAGGCGACGGCCTTCCTGAAGGAGACGGGCGAGACATTCGACGTCGTGCTCTCGGTCTTTGGCGCCGTGTGGTTCGTCGATCCGGACACCTTGCTCCCGCTGATCCGCTCGCGCATGGCACCGGGCGGCATGCTGGCCTTCTCGCACTTGCCCCCGGGCGGCCAGGGGCCGAAGCCCCCCAGAGCCGGACTGCGGCACGACCGCACGCCGGATGAGTGGAGGCGCATCCTGACGGGGCACGGCTTCTCCGACGTGCGCGTGTCTCTGATCGACCCGCCAGAGGGCAAGGCTGTGGGCACGATGCTCGTCCGTGCCTTGGCGGCCTGAACCGCGCCGCTGAGGGCCCGTCCGAGGCCGCCCTCGCGGCGGTGCCGTTCGTCTGGCCGCTCACCGGCACCTTCGCCAAGTGCGGCGCTCCACCGACGGCCTGGTCCAGACGCACTTCGTGCCCGCCGCTCGTACGACGTCGTCTGGTACGCCTCCGGGGCCCTGTGCGTGGTGGCGGCCCTGATGGCCCTGGTCGTCCGCCGCCGCCCGGCGGTCGTGCCGGCCTGACGCCGGCCCCGCGCGGGCGGTACGCGGCTCAGCGGGGGAGGCGGGAGACGGGGCCCGAGCCGCCCTTGGCGTCGTGCCGGGCGACGGCCCGCGCGATCCGTTCCGCGTCGAGCGCCAGCTCGCGCAGCATGCCGCTGATCGGGTTGGTGAAGCCGGTGAAGTACAGCCCGGGGGCGCCGTCGGGGGCGCGGCCCCCGCGCACGGCCGGGCGGCCCCGGTCGTCGAGCACCCCGAGGTGGCCCACCAGGGGCTCCAGCCCGCGGCGGTAGCCGGTGGCCGCGAGGACGACGTCGGGGGCGATGTGCTCGCCGTCGGCGAGGAGCACCTTGCCGTCCTCGAACCCCTCGACGGCCGCCACCACCTCGACCCGGCCCGAGCGCACCGCGGCGATCAGCCCGGCGTCCTGTACCGGGATCGCGCCCTCGGCGACCCGGCTGTAGAGGCCGGTACGGGGGCGCGGCAGCCCGTACGCCGACAGGTCGGGCACGCTGATCCGGGCCACCGGCCGGGCGAGCCGGTCCACCAGGCCGACCGGCAGCCGCCGCACCAGGACGCCGGTGTACTGGGAGGGCCAGCCCGCCGTGGAGCGGCGCAGCAGGTGCGGCGCGGTGCGCACCGCGAGCCGGACCCGCGCGGCGCCGCCCTCTACCAGGTCCACGGCGATCTCGGCGCCGGTGTTGCCGACGCCCACGACGAGGACGTCCCGGCCCGTGTACGGAGCCGCGTTGCGGTAGTCGCCGGCGTGCAGGAACTCGCCGGTGTACGTGTCGCGGCCGGGCCAGTCGGGCAGCCGCGGGGTGTGGTTGTGACCGGTGGCGACGACGACCGCGGCGCCGGTCAGCTCGCGGCCCCCGGAGCCGCGCAGCAGCCAGCCGCCGTCGGGCAGCGGCTCGACGCGGGAGACCTCGACGCCGGTGACGATCTCCAACTGGTGGTGCTCGGCGTACTTCTCCAGGTAGCGCACGACGTCGTCGCGGGCCGGCCAGCGGCCGAAGCGGCGCGGCATCGGCAGTCCGGGCAGTGAGGAGAGGCGGCGGGTGGTGTGCAGCCGGAGCCGGTCGTAGTGGCGCCGCCAGGAGGCGCCGACGCGGTCGGCCCGCTCCAGGACGACGGCGCGCAGCCCCCGGGCGCGCAGCTCGTGGGCGACGGCGAGACCGCCGGGTCCCGCGCCGATGACGTACACGGGGCGGTCCGCGGCGGGCGGGGTCCGCGGCGGGGCGGAGGGGGGCTCGGCGGAGGCGGGGGAGTCGGCCATGCGCCGAGCGTAATATCGCACCGGTTTGATGGGTATCGGTCAAGACCGAAATCGGTTGCGAATCGGTTACGACTGTCCCGCCGGTCCTCCAACACCCGCCGTACGAGGCTTTCGTGCCGTCCTACGGCCTTTGGCGCACCCCGGTACGCGGTCCCTGCGTATGGCCTCCCGCCACCGCCCCGCATCGGTCCTCCCGGCCCCCGTGCCCTCCCGGCTCCCGCGCCCACCCCGCCCCCGTCCCCGTGCCGCCCCGCGCCCGCCCCGGCCCCCCGCGCCCGCCCCGTCGGCCGTACCCGGCCGGCGATCCGGCCTCCGGGGCGGGATCGGAGGCCCCCGGCCGGGCCGGTCGGATTGAATGGGCGGATGGCCCACACACCGATGCGCACCCTCGCCCCCTCCCTGACCGAGCCACGCGGACACGGACTGCGCCTGTGCGCCTGGGACGCCGGTTCCGACACCGACGTGCGGACCTGGCTGCGCGGCCTCCAGGACCCCGAGTTCCTGCGCTGGAACACCCCGTTGACGGTGCTGACCGGGCCGGACGCGGCCCGCCGTTCGCTGCGCGCGCGGGCGCTCGACGCGGGGGAGGGGCGGTCCGCCTCGTTCCGGATCACCGACGCGGAGAGCGGCACGGCGCTCGGGCACATCGGCGTCAACGAGATCAACCGCCCCATGAAGCTCGCCCGGGTCGGCTACTGGGTGCTCCCCGAGGCCCGCGGCCGGGGCGTCGCCACCCGCGCCCTGCTCCTCGCCTCCCGCTGGGCCTTCGCCGAACTCGGCCTGCACCGCGTGGAACTGGGCCACGCGGTGGGGCACGAGATCTCCTGCAAGGTCGCCGAGCGCTGCGGGTACCGCTACGAGGGCACGTTGCGCGGCGCCCTCTTCGAGTCCGGCCGCCAGGACGCCTTCCGGGACGCCCACCTGCACGCCCGCCTGGCGGTGGACGAGGAGCCCGAGGCGCCCGCCCTGCCCTGAGCGCCGGTCACGGCCACAGCAGCCCGCGCTCCCAGGGGCCCTCGCCGGTGCGCCGGTAGGCGAGGCGCACGTGGCGGCGGCGGGCCTCGCCCTGGAAGAACTCCACCTCCTCCGGGCGCAGTTGGTACAGCGTCCAGGACGGCACCGGCGCGTCCGGCTCCCGGGCCGCCCGCTCCCACGCCGCCTCCGAGGCCCGCGCCAGCTCCCGCGCGGAGCCGAGCGGCGCGCTCTGCCGGCCGGTGAGCGCGGCGGCGAGGGCACCGGTCGAACGGGCGCCCAGCCCGGCCCGCGCCGCCTCGGCGGGGGCGACGGCCACCGGTCCGCGCACCCGCACCTCGCGGCCGAGCACCGGCCAGTAGAAGACCAGCGAGGCGTACGGGCGGGCGGCGAGCTGGCCGCCCTTGCGGCTGTCGGCGTGCGAGGCGAAGGCCCAGCCGTCCGCGCCGGCGCCGTGCAGCATCACGATCCGGGCATCGGCCCGGCCCCCGGCGTCGGAGGTGGCCAGCGTCATGGTGTGCGGCTCGCGTTCCCCGGCCGCGACGGCCTCCGCGAACCAGCGGGTGAACAGCTCCAGCGGATCGCCGGGCGCCGTGGCCGGGTCGAAGGGCGGCAGGTCGGTGACGGCCGGGTCCCACACGCGCAGCGACCTCAGCAGCTCGTCAAGATCGGTTCCCATGCCCCGATTGTCACGCGGACGCGGGTTCGGCGGGCGGGATCACAGCGCGCCGGCCGGGTCACAGCGAGCCGAGGTCGGAGGAGACCCAGTGCTCGGGCCGCATCCGCAGCACGACCTGCTCGCCGTGGTCGGCCGCGGCGGCGGTGACGTAGGCGTCGACCTTGTCCGCCGGCAGGTACCGGGCGGACAGCTCCCGCAGCCGCTCGGTGCTGGAGGGGGCGGTCTCGACGACCGGGCCCTCCACCGAGACGTAGCGGACGGTGGGCGTCACCCGGTCGACCAGGAGGGTGAACCGGCCCGCGGCCTGGATCAGCCGGTTCTTGCGGCTGTCCGCCCCGGTCATGATCCAGACCTCGCCGCCGGGCGCGTACTGGTACCAGATCGGCACGGAGAGCGGGGCGCGGTCCGCCCCGGCGTGGACCGAGAGCGCGGCGATGTGGGGCTCGGCCAGGAACGCCTCGCGCTCTTCGCGGGTGAGGGCCATCACGGTCTCCTTCGGTGGTGGGGGAGGAAGGGCCCGGGGGCCCGGAAGCACGACAGGCGGCGGCCCACTCGGGGTGGACCACCGCCTGCGGGACAGGACGTGGAGGGTGGGAGCGGGACGGTGCGGTGGGGCAGGGATGACAGGCTGCCGCGGCGTCGCTCGGGTGCGGGACGGGGCTACCGGGTGGGCTTCCTCCCGGTCACGCCGAGGTAGGTCAACAGCGCCAGGGTGGGCTTGAGTTCGGCCTGCTTGACGCCCCAGGAGGAGAAGCCCTTCTGGTGCGAGGCCGCGGCGGCGAGCATGACGACCAGCGAACCGGCGACGGCGGCCGGGTTCACGTCCGGGTCGACCCGGCCCTTGGCCTGGAGTTCGGCGACCGCCTCCGACAGGGAGGAGTTCACCGCGTTGAGGACCTTCATCCGGATCTTGGCGAACCGCTTGTCGCCCTCGGCCGCGCCCAGGTCCACGACCCGCAGGATCGCGTCGTGGTGCCGCCAGAACTCCAGGAACCCGTCGACGAGTTCCTGGGCGGTCTGCCAGCCGGCCTTGCCCGCCCAGGAGCGGCCGGCCACCAGTGCGGAGAGGTCGGAGCTCTCGGCGGCCATGCCGTCGGCCAGCTCCAGCACGGCACCTTCGACGTCCGGGAAGTACTGGTAGAAGGTCGCGGGGGAGGTGCCGGCCTTGCGCGCGACGTCGATGACCTTGACATCCCGGTAGGGAGAGGAACGGAGCATCTCGCTGAGGCAGTCGAGCAGCTTCTGCCGGGTCGCCTGCCCACGCCGACCGGCCACGCGGCCGTCGACGGTACGCACTTGTCCTGTCATGCCGTCAGCTTACCGACGGGGGGTGGGAGCGCGATTCGGCCGACTGCAAATGGGGTGCGGGGGCGATATGTGGGGGGTGTTCCTGGTCTGCGGCGTGCCGGGGAGACCGCTACGTTGGCGGCATGGCCGAAAAAGGTGCATCCGCGGAGAGGGTGTCCGCGTATACGGAAGGCGTCCCCTGCTGGGTGGACGCGCAGCTCTCCGACGTCGAGGCGGGCAAGCGTTTCTACGGCGGGCTGTTCGGGTGGACCTTCGAGGAGACGGGCCGCGAGGACCGCTCGGTGTGGGCGCTGCTGGACGGCGAACCGGTCGCCGCGCTCGTCCCCAAGACGGACGGGCGGCTGCCCAGCGTGTGGACGGTGTACTTCGCCGCCGACGACGCGGTGGCCCTGGCCGGGCGGATCAGGGCGGCGGGCGGCACCGTCGTCGCCCCGCCCCACCCGGTGGCCGACCTGGGCACGGCCGCCCTGGTCACGGACCCGCAGAACGCGGTCTTCGCCCTGTGGGAGGCGGGACCGGCCCCCGGCCCGGCGGCGGAGGCCGACCCGCTCGGCGGGCGGGTACGGGGTCCCGGCGACGAGGCCGGCCCTCGGGAAGGCGCCCCGCCCGGCCCTCCGGAAGGCGCCCCGTCCGGCGAGAACGGTGGCCCCCCGGGCGAGCCGGCCGACTCCACCGAGGGCGCCCCCTCCCGGCCGGCCGAGGCCGCCCCCTCCCGTGCCGGCGCCCCCCGCCCCCGTACCACCGAGCTGCGCCCCTTCCCCGGTTTCGGCAGGCGCCGGGTGCCCGGGGCGTTCGTCTGGGCCGAGCTGTACACCCGGGACACCGGCGCCGCCAACGCCTTCTACGGTGACCTCTTCCACGACGCCCTCTTCGGTCCCGGCGCCGAACCGGTCGTCGGCCGCGCGCGGGTCCTGGACGTCTTCCCCGCCGAGATGCCGCCGCACTTCCTCGTCCACTTCCTGGTCCGCGACTGCGAGGCCGCGCTCGGCGAGGCGGCCCGGCTCGGCGGACGGGTACAGGTCCCCCCGTTCGAGACGTCCTACGGGCGGGTGGCCGTGGTCTCCGACGGGCAGGGCGCCTCCTTCGCCGTACTGCAACGCTGAAGCGCCCCCGCGCCTCCGCCCCGTGCCGGCCTTCGCCCGGGATTCTGGCGAGACACCCGGATTGTCCCGGGGTTCGCCAGCAGCGCCCGGGACAGGAACAATCGGGGGGCGTGCCGCGATGGCGGCGGGGTGGTGAGACGCTGCACTTCGGTCGCGTCCAGATGTGGGTGACGCGGCTCGTACGGGGAGGTGGCAGGCAAGTGGTGGATCAGCTCACGCAGCACGATCCGCGGCGCATCGGGCCGTTCGAGGTGCTGGGGAGGCTAGGGGCCGGCGGTATGGGGCTGGTCTACCTCGCGCGCTCGGCGTCGGGCCGGCGCGTGGCGATCAAGACGGTCCGGACGGAGCTGGCCGAGGACCAGCTCTTCCGCGTCCGCTTCACCCGCGAGGTGGAGGCGGCCCGCGCGGTCTCCGGCTTCTACACCGCGGCCGTGGTCGACGCCGACCCCCGCGCCGCCGTGCCCTGGCTGGCCACCGCCTACGTCCCGGCGCCCTCCCTGGAGGAGATCGTCAACGAGTGCGGCCCGATGCCGGCCCAGGCGGTGCGCTGGCTGGCCGCGGGCGTCGCCGAGGCGCTCCAGTCGATCCACGGCGCCGGACTCGTCCACCGCGACCTCAAGCCGTCCAACGTCCTGGTCGTGGAGGACGGCCCCCGGGTGATCGACTTCGGCATCGCCTCCGGTGTGTCGAACACGCGGCTGACGATGACCAACGTCGCCGTGGGCACCCCCGCCTACATGTCCCCGGAGCAGGCGAAGGACTCCCGCAGCGTCACCGGCGCCAGCGACGTCTTCTCGCTCGGCTCGATGCTGGTCTTCGCCGCCACCGGGCACCCGCCCTTCCACGGGGCCAACCCGGTCGAGACGGTGTTCATGCTGCTGCGCGAGGGCCCCGACCTCGACGGGCTCCCGGACGAGCTGCGCCCGCTCATCGAGGCGTGTATGCAGATGGAGGCGACCGCCCGCCCCAACCCGGCCGACCTCCAGGCCCAGCTCGCCCCGCACCTGTTCGGCTCCGGCTCCGACGACAGCGGCACCGCCTCCGCCTGGCTGCCCGAGCACGCGGTCGGCCTGATCGAGGAGCGCCGCAACGGCCGGCCCCCGGTCCGGCCCGGCGGCGCGGGCGGCGGCCGGGGTCCGCAGGGCGTCCGCCCCGCCCTGCCGCTGCCCCCGCCGCCCGCGCACGACCCCGTCGTCCCGCCGCTGCCCGCCGTCCCCGACACCGGCCCGGTGCGGCTGGCCGGCGCCCCGGTGCCGATCGGCCCCGGCCCCCGCGTCTCCGACATGCGGGCCGCCGCCGTCGCCGCGCCCCCGCCGGAGGCCGCCCTGGCCGCCTCCTGGTCCCGGCCCCGCCCTGGCGTCAACGGCGCCGATCCCGCCGTACCGCCCGTTCCGGCGGCACCCCCGGAGTCCGCCTCGCCGGCCGGCTGGCGCCCCTGGCGCTTCCGCATGTCCAACGACGTGTGGGGCACGCCGTCGGTCGACGGCGACCTGGTCTACGTCACCTCCTTCGAGGTGCACGCCCTGGACGTGGCCACCGGGCGGCGCCGTTTCAAGACCCGGGACGTGGCCTGGTCGATGGCGGTCGCGGACGGCCGTATCCACGCCTCCGACGGGCCCACCCTCTTCGCCCTGGACGCCCGCGAGGGCTCCGACCTGTGGCGGTTGCAGACGGACGCCTGGGTCTACTCGATCCAGGCCGACCACGGCACGGTCGTCACCGCCACCCGGGGCGGCGGCGTCCAGGCGTGGGAGGCCGCGGGCGGGCAGCGGCTCTGGGAGATCACCGGCGCCCAGACCGACTTCGAGTCGGCCGAGGCGGGCGCCGTGGTCCACGAGGGCACGGTCTACGTCTGGCAGGACGCCCGGCTGCGCGCCCTGGACGCCCGCACCGGCGAGGAGCGCTGGTCGTACCCGATCGGCGACGCCGCCTCCTGCGGCGGGGTGCCGGTCCGCCTGACACAGGCGTCCGACGGCTACGTCTACGTCGCCGCGGGCACCCGCGTCATCGCCCTGGAGGTCGCCGGCGGCCACGTGCGCTGGCACTTCGAGGCCCCCGCGGTCTTCCTCTCGCCGCCCGCCTTCGTACCGGGCCCGGCGGTGACCGGCGGCGGGGTGTACCTCGCCGACTACCTCGGCACCGTCTACGCCCTCGACGCCACCGACGGCCGCGACCGCTGGCGGATCGCCACCGAGGCCCGCTCCTGCGCCGACCCGGTGCTGGTGGCCGCCGGTCACGTGCACGTGGGCAGCGGCAAGGGCCTCTACACCCTGGACGCCGTCACCGGCACGCCCAAGTGGCGCTTCCAGGCGGGCGGAGACATCGTGGGGGCGCCCGCGGTGGCCGAGGGCCGCATCCACTTCGGCTCCACCGACCACCTGCTCTACACGCTCAAGGCCGACGACGGCCGGCTGCGCTGGAAGCTGGCGACCGGCGGCGAGATCACCGGCTCACCGGTCGTGCGGGACGGCATCGTGTACGCGTGCAGCAAGGACCGCTGCGTCTACGCGCTGGACGCGGAGAAGGGCACCGGGACGGCCCGCACCGCCTGACGGCCCCGCCGCCCGGACGTCCTGACGGCCCCGGCGCCCGCGCGGTCACCCGGCGTGCGCGGCCGTACCGCACTGGTGACATGGCCGTGACAGTCGGCTGACTACGCTGACCGCCATGACGACACGGGGGCGAGCACTCAGGTTCACGACGGTCTCGGTGGCGGTGGTCCTCTGCCTGACCGGATTCTCCACCGGCACCGGCCACGGCGGCGGGAGCAAGAGCAAGAGCCGCAGCACCGGGAAGAGCGGCAGCCGTGGCGGCGGCGGGTGCAGCAGCTCCCGGCAGGACCACGACACGTCCACGTCGGCCTCCGGCGGCACCTACCGGGGCGGCACCCATCGCGGCCCCACCGGCACCGCCGGCCCCAGCCCCACCACCCGGCCCGCCACGGTGCGCCTGGTGAGCTGCGCGACCGCCAAGCGGCCCTACGCCACCGTCGAGGTCACCAACCCCAACGACCGGCGGCGCACCTTCGACGTCGCCGTCTCCTTCCGGGACGCCGACGGCCGCACCATCGAGGACGTCGTCCGGGGCAGCTCCGTACCCGCCCGGGAGACGATCCGCGTCCGCCTGCCGCTCACCGGCGCCGCGCCGCGCACCCCCGACCACTGCCAGACCGACCCCACCGCCCTCCCGGCGTCCTGACCGGCGAGGAGGCGGGCCGCCGGGAACGCCTCGGCCGCGGCGGCTCCCCCTTGCCCGCGCCGCCGCGGCCGATCCCCGTGTGGAGGAAGGTCTACTCGCCGTCCCGGCCCGGAGCGGGCGGGGCGGGCATGTGGCTGTCCTGCGTGGTGACGGTGCCGTCCTTCGGCGGCGCCGGCATGTGACTGTCCTGCGGGGTGGCGACGCCGTCCTTCGGCGGTGCCGGCATGTGGCTGTCGAGCGTCGTGATCGTCTCGTCGGCCTTCTTCTTCGCCTCGTTGTTCCCGACGGCGTTGCTCATCGTGTGGACCCCCATGAAGTGACGGAGCGATTGGCTGGAACCGCCCGTTCGGCGACTCCCCCGCGGATCGCCGAACGGGCGCTCCGGGGCCGTTCACCCTATCGGCGAGGCCCCGGCGGCCCGTCTGCCCCCCGACGCGACGGACCGTTGCCATGACAGTGGCAGGCGGCCATAAACGTTCGATGAACGCCGCGCGCGTGGGGCCCCCTCAGGCCGCGCCCACCGGCCGCAGCAGCGTGCGCAGTTCGCCCGCCTCGGGCGCGTCCAGCCGCTCGTAGATGGCGAGGGCGTCGCGCCAGCAGGCCCGCGCCCGGTCGGTCTGCTCCAGCCGGCTCAGCGAACGCCCCAGCAGCGTCAGGATGTTGGCGCGCATCCAGTCGCCGCCGATGCTGCCCGTGCTCAGCGCCTGCTCCGCGTGGCGGGCCCCCTGCGCCGGCCGTCCGGCCGACAGGTGCACCTGGGCGATACGGAAGTGCGTCGCCCCCTCCCACAGCCGCTGCCGGTTCTCCACGAACGTCTGGAGCGCGGCGGAGAGTTCACGCAGCGCCTCGGTCTGCCGGGAGGCGTGGCTGAGCGCGATGCCCAGCGCGTAGCGGGCGTTGGCGAGGCGGAAGGTCAGGCCCAGCTCGTCGTAGATGGCGATGCCCTGGCGGACCAGGTCGATGCCGGAGGAGGTGCGGCCGACCGAGACCAGGACACGGGAGAGGTTGCACAGCGCGCTGGCCTCCCCGGGCCGGTTGCCGTCGGCGCGGAACGCCCGTACGGCCTCCAGCAGATGGGCCTCGCTCGCGGCGCGCAGGTTCTTGCAGTTGGCGATGATGCCCTGCTCGTTGTGGGCGTTGGCCCGGGTCCAGGGGTCCTGGGTGCGGGCGCCCAGTTCGATGGCGCGCTCGGCCTCCCGGCCGGCCTCGTCGAACCGCCCGGCCCGGCTGAGGACCTGGGCCAGCGTGGTGCGCGCCCGCCCCTCCGCGTGGTCGTCGCCCGCGGCGGCCGTGGCGTCCCGGGCGGCGAGCGCCGCCGCCTCGTAGCCGAGCGCGCTCGCCCCCGACTCCGCGAGGTCCTTGGCGGCCAGCAGCAGGTCGACGGCGCGGCGCAGCGTGGCCGGGCCGAGGGACTGGCGGACGCAGGCGAGGATGCAGGCGGCCTCGGCGTGCAGCCAGTCCAGCGCGCCGGCGTCGTCGGTGAAGACCGTGCCGGGGAACGCGGTCGGCTCCAGGTGGTCCACCGTGCGGTCGCCGGGCCGCTCGATGGCGTACACCCCGGCCGCCGTGGCCAGGTAGAAGTCGAGCAGCCGGGCAAGGGCCGCCGCCCGCTCGCTCGGCGGGTGCTCGTCGCGCTCCGCGCAGGCCCGCGCGTAGAGCCGGACCAGGTCGTGGAAGCGGTAGCGGCCGGGCGCCGCCGACTCCAGCAGGGAGGTGTCCACCAGCGATTCGAGCAGGTCCTCCGTGTCGTGCTCGGGCAGGTCCAGCACCGCCGCGGCGGCGGCCAGGGAGATGTCCGGCCCGTCGGCCAGCCCGAGCAGCCTGAAGGCCCGCGCCTGCGCCGGTTCCAGTTGCCCGTAGCCGAGTTCGAAGGTCGCCTCGACGGCGAGGTCCCCGGCCTGCAACTCGTCCAGCCGGCGCCGCTCGTCGGCCAGCTTGGCGGCGAGGACGGAGACGGTCCAGGTGCGCCGGGCCGCCAGGCGGGAGGCGGCGATGCGGATCGCCAGCGGCAGGAAACCGCAGGCGGCGACGGTGTCCAGCGCGGCCTTGCGCTCGGCCGCGACCCGCTCCTCGCCGACGATCCGGGTGAAGAGCGCGAGTGCCTCCTCCGGGGACATCACGTCCAGGTCGACCAGATGCGCCCCGGCCAGCCCCACCATCCGCACCCGGGAGGTGACCAGCGCCGCGCAGCCGGCCGTGCCCGGCAGCAGCGGGCGCACCTGCGCCGCGTCACGGGCGTTGTCCAGCAGGACCAGGACGCGGCGGCCGTCCAGCACCGAGCGGTAGAGCGCGGCCCGCTCCTCCAGCGAGTCCGGCACCGCCGAGTCGGGGGTGCCGAGCGCCCGCAGGAAGGCGCCGAGCACCGTCTCCGGTTCGACTGCCCGCGCGCCGGCGCCCTGGAGGTCGACGTAGAGCTGCCCGTCCGGGAAGGCGGGCCGCGCCTGGTGGGCGACGTGCACCGCGAGGGTGGTCTTGCCGACCCCGCCGATGCCGGCCAGCGCCGAGACCGCCATGACCCGGGCCTCGGAGCCGGAGGCCGCGGACAGCACCTCGCCCAGTTCCCGGACGACGGCCGCGCGGCCGGTGAAGTCCGGCACGGTGGCGGGCAGTTGGGCGGGGCGTACGGGGGCGGCGGCCGGTTCCTCGGCCGGGGCGGGCGGCTGGGCCAGGGCCGGGTCGGCGCGCAGGACGCGGTTTTGGAGATCCTGGAGTTCCGGGCGCGGGTCGACGCCCAGTTCGTCGGCGAGCAGGCGCCGGGTGTCCGCGTAGACCGCCAGGGCCTCGGCCTGCCGTCCGCTGCGGTACAGGGCCAGCATCAGCAGCTCGCGGGGGCGTTCGCGCAGCGGGTGCGCGGCCGTGAGCGCGGTCAGCTCCGAGACGGCCTCGGCGTGGCAGCCCTGCTCCAGGTCCAGCTCCAGCCGGGTCTCCAGGAGTTGGAGCCGCCACTCCTCCAGGCGGACCCGCTGCGCCCGCGCGTACGGCCCCGGTACGCCGGCCAGCGCCTCGCCGTCCCACAGCGCCAGCGTCCGCCGCAGCGTCTCGCGCGCCGCGCACAGGTCCCCGGCGCCCCGGGCCTTCTCCGCCCCGGCGGCCAGCTCCCGCGCCTCGGTCAGGTCCAGGGTGCCGCGTACGGCGTACCCGCCCGACTCGCTCACCAGCACCCCGGCGCCGAACACCTTGCGCAGCCGGGAGGCGTACGTCCGCACCGCGGCCAGCGCCCGCGCGGGCGGGGCCTCGCCCCACAGGGCGTCGATCAGCTCGTCGGCGGTCGCGGTACGGCCCTCGCGCAGCAGGAGGGCGGCGAGCAGGGCGCGTTGCTGGGGGGAACCGGCGGCCAGCGGTTCGCCGCCGCGCCAGGCGCGCACCGGCCCGAGCACGCCGAAGCGCGGCGGCACCGGCACGGCGGCCGGCTCCTGCGGCACCGGTACGGCGGCCGGCTCCACCGGGGAGCCGGGCCCCCGCCGTTCCGGGGTCCGCGCCACACCGTCCATGGAGTCCCCCTAGGCTTCCTGAGCAACCAGGCCAAGTTTGCCTTGCCCACGGCGGCTCCGTCAGCCGCGGGGACGCCGATCACCGCACCACACCCCCGGCCCCGCAACGCCCTCACACTCTCTCCGCACGGACCCCGCTTTCGGGGGCGGGGGTGCCCCGCCTCCCCGGGCACCCCGGGCGCACCCCGCCCCGCCGCCGGGCCGTCCGTCACCGCCCCGCCGCCCGTCACCCGCGCGAGGGCCCGCCGGCCCCCGGCGCCCGCCTGCCGCCGCCCCGCCCCTGGCCGGCCGGACAGGCGCCCCGCCGGCCCCCGCCGCTCCCCGCCCCCGGGGGTCCGGCGTGCTGATCACCCCGCTCGTATGCTCGAAGGATGACGACTTCCGTGCCCTCCGGAACCGGCCCCACCGAGAACGCCCTGCGCCGCGCCCTCAAACGGGCCCGCGAGGGCGTCGCGCTCGACGTGTCCGAGGCGGCGGTGCTGCTCCAGGCGCGCGGCGGGCACCTCGACGACCTCACCGCCTCCGCCGCCCGGGTGCGCGACGCGGGCCTGGAGGCCGCCGGGCGGCCCGGCGTCATCACGTACTCCAAGAGCGTCTTCATCCCGCTCACCCGGCTCTGCCGTGACAAGTGCCACTACTGCACCTTCGTCACCGTCCCCGGCAAGCTCCGCCGCGCCGGACACGGCATGTTCATGTCCCCGGACGAGGTGCTGGACGTGGCCCGGCGCGGCGCCGCCCTCGGCTGCAAGGAAGCCCTCATCACCCTCGGCGACAAGCCCGAGGAGCGCTGGCCCGAGGCGCGCGAGTGGCTCGACGCGCACGGCTACGACGACACCCTCGCCTACGTCCGCGCCGTCTCCATCCGCGTCCTGGAGGAGACGGGACTGCTCCCGCACCTCAACCCGGGCGTGCTGACCTGGACCGACTTCCAGCGGCTCAAGCCGGTCGCCGCCTCGATGGGCATGATGCTGGAGACCACCGCGACCCGCCTGTGGTCCGAGCCCGGCGGCCCCCACCACGGCTCCCCTGACAAGGAACCGGCCGTGCGGCTGCGGGTCCTGGAGGACGCCGGACGCTCCTCCGTCCCCTTCACCTCCGGCATCCTCATCGGCATCGGCGAGAACCACGAGGAGCGCGCCGAGTCGCTCTTCGCGCTGCGCCGCGTCGCGCGGTCGTACCACGGCCTCCAGGAACTGATCATCCAGAACTTCCGGGCCAAGCCGGACACCGCCATGCGCGGCATGCCCGACGCCGAACTGGACGAACTGGTCGCCACGGTGGCCGTCGCCCGGCTCATCATGGGCCCCTCCGCCAACCTCCAGGCCCCGCCGAACCTCGTCGACGCCGAGTACGGGCGGCTCATCGGCGCGGGCATCGACGACTGGGGCGGGATCTCCCCGCTCACCATCGACCACGTCAACCCCGAACGCCCATGGCCCCGGATCGACGAACTGGCCGAGCGGTCCCGGGCGTCCGGCTTCGAGATGCGCGAACGCCTGTGCGTCTACCCGGAGTTCGTCCGCCGCGGGGAGCCCTGGCTCGACCCGCGCCTGCGCCCGCACGTGGCCGCGCTCGCCGACCCGGACACCGGACTGGCCCGCCCGGACGCGGTCGTCGAGGGCCGGCCGTGGCAGGAGCCGGACGAGGCGTTCACCGCCTCCGGCCGCACCGACCTGCACCGCACCATCGACACCGAGGGCCGCACCGGCGACCGCCGCGACGACTTCGACGCCGTGTACGGGGACTGGGACGCCCTGCGCGAGGCCGCCGCGCCCGGCATGGCGCCGGAGCGCATCGACACCGACGTACGGCACGCGCTGGCCACCGCGGCCGACGACCCGGAGAAGCTCACCGACGGCGAGGCCCTCGCCCTGCTGCACGCCGACGGACCGGCGCTGGACGCGCTGTGCCGGGTGGCGGACGACGTGCGCCGCTCGGCGGTCGGCGACGACGTGACGTACATCGTCACGCGGAACATCAACTTCACCAACGTCTGCTACACCGGCTGCCGTTTCTGCGCCTTCGCCCAGCGGCGCACCGACGCGGACGCGTACACGCTCTCCCTGGACCAGGTCGCCGACCGCGCCCAGCAGGCGTGGGAGGTGGGCGCGGTGGAGGTGTGCATGCAGGGCGGCATCCACCCGGACCTGCCCGGGACGGCGTACTTCGACATCGCGCGGGCGGTCAGGGAGCGCGTCCCGGGCATGCACGTGCACGCCTTCTCCCCGATGGAGGTCGTCAACGGAGCCGCCCGTACGGGGCTGTCGGTGCGCGAGTGGCTGTCGGCGGCGAAGGAGGCGGGGCTGGACTCGATCCCGGGCACGGCCGCGGAGATCCTCGACGACGAGGTCCGCTGGGTGCTGACCAAGGGCAAGCTGCCGGCGGCCACCTGGATCGAGGTCGTCGAGACGGCGCACGAGCTGGGCATCCGCTCCTCGTCCACGATGATGTACGGCCACGTCGACCAGCCCCGGCACTGGCTCGGCCACCTGCGCACGCTGGCCGGCATCCAGCGGCGCACCGGCGGCTTCACGGAGTTCGTGACACTGCCCTTCATCCACACCAACGCGCCGGTGTACCTGGCCGGCATCGCCCGCCCCGGCCCGACGGTGCGGGACAACCGGGCGGTCACCGCGATGGCCCGCCTGCTGCTGCACCCGCACATCCCGAACATCCAGACGAGCTGGGTCAAGCTCGGCGCGGACGGCGCCGCCGAGATGCTGCGCTCGGGCGCCAACGACCTGGGCGGGACGCTGATGGAGGAGACGATCTCCCGGATGGCGGGTTCGTCGTACGGCTCGTACAAGTCGGTACGGGATCTGGTGGCGGTCGCGGAGGCGGCGGGCCGTCCGGCGAAGCCGCGGACCACGCTGTACGGCGAGGTCCCGGAGGAACGGCGCCGGGCCGCCGAGTCCTCCGACGGCCACCTGCCGGAGCTGCTGCCGGTCCTGGACTGAGCGGGGGCCTGGGTCCGGGCACCCGGTCGGGGGCACGGGCCGCCCACAGTACGATGATCCGACCCCCGGTGTGGCGGGGTTCCCAAGCGGAGGAGATGCGTGCCCGTGCCTGCCCGAGTTCCCTCATGGGCCTGGGTCTCCGGTCTGACCGTGGGGGCGATCGCGGCGGTGACCGTCCTGGCGGCGCAGGCGGCCCAGGGCCCCCACCCCGTCGCCTCCGCGCGCCCGGGTCCCACGGCGTCGGGGTCGGCCTCGCCGAGCCCCACCCCGAAGGCGTCGCCCCCGGCCGCCGTGCCGGACGGCTCGGGCACCGGCCGGCGGATCGTGTACTCCCTCGGCCAGAAACGCGTCTGGCTGATCGACGCCAGCGACGCCGCCCGGCGCACCTTCACCGTCTGGCCGGGCACGGTGAGCCCCGCCCCCGGCACCTACGAGGTGGGCACCCGCACGGAGGCCACCACCGGCTCGGACGGCGTCCAGGTCGAGCACATCGTGTACTTCGCCCTGCGGGACGGCATCTCGGTCGCCTTCTCCAACGCGGTCGACGGCTCCTCCCCGCCCCCGCCCGCCGCGGGCTCCACCACGGGCGGCATCCGCCTGAAGAAGCCCGACGGCACCGCCACCTGGGACTTCGCCACCCCAGGCACCCCGATCACCGTCGTCGACTGACCGACGCCCACCCTCCGCGAGGCGCTACTCCGTGTCCTTCGGGTGGCGTGTCGCCGCGTCGACGAGATGGACCGTGCGGCGCTCCTCGTCCACGAGGTAGCGGACCCGGCCGCCCGCCGTCACCTCGTACTCCCACTGGGGATGGTCACGGCCGCCGAGGTGGCCCGTCGCCAGCCGGCCGCGCAGCCGGTGCTGACGGTCGGGGTCCTCCGTGGACAGGGGTGCGCGCCGCAGCGCCTCGAAGCAGCGGCGGGTGTTCCCCGGCGCCTCCGCGCCCAGCTCGCCCCAGCCCTTGGCCGCCGCGTTCGTGGCGAAGCGGAGCCGCCATTCCCCGTCCACCGGCGGAGGGGCCACGTCGTCGCCCCTCTTCGGGCTCACGGTGCCGTCACCTCTCCGTGGTCCTCGTCGGGCAGCCGGCGGGTGAGCCGCTCGGTGAGAGCGGGGTCGGCGAGGACGCGTGCCGTAGCCCGCCACTCGACGATGACGCGGTGCAGATTGCCGTGGACGTCCAGGTGGGCCACGTCGGACGTGGCGTCGGCGAGTTCGGCGACGAACTCCCTCAGCTCCTGCGCCGACAGGTGCCGGACCCAGGGGAAGACCGACGGCAGCGACCGCAGTATGGCCCGCTCGCCGACGTCGCTGCGCACCAGGGCGGCGAGCAGGCGGGCCGTCACGTCCGCCGTCTCCTCCCGCTGCCGGTCGTGGCGCGCGGTGGTCAGGTAGAGGTCCTCACCGTCCCGGCGCGTGACGTGAAGGCGCTGCGTGCGGTCGAGCGTCTCGGCGACACGCTTCGAGTTCTTCGAGAGCTCGGAGAAGGCGACCGTGGGAGTGGACATGAGACGACGGTACTTCGGAACGTATTCCGAAGTCAACGCCACCGGATGCCGGACACCGGTGCCGGCCGGCCGCCGCAGGCCGCCCGCACCCCCGTCGAGCCCGAGGCGGTCATGTTGTTCGATTACAGTGCTGGGCGTCGTACGTACGGGTGGTGCCGTGGGGAGGTCCAGGTGGGGGCGACAGGCGGTGCCGTCTGGGGTCGGACCGAACAGCAGGACTTCCGCAGCCGGGTGCGCGGCACGCTGCTCGGCGTCGCCGTCGGCGATGCCCTCGGCACACCCGTCGACGGGACCGACCTCGACGGCATCCGCGCGGCGCACGGAGCGGACGGCCCCGCCGAGATGACCGTCGCCCACGGCCGCCGCGGCGCCGTCACCCACCTCACGCAGCTCACCCTCTTCTCCGTGGACGGCCTGATCCGCGCCCAGGTACGCCGCGACACCGGCGCCTGGCACCCGCCGACCGACCTCCACCGGGCCTACCGGCGCTGGGAGACCACCCAGCGCGACTGGGGACCCGACGAACGCCGCGGCGAGGACGGCTGGCTCGCCCGCCAGGAGTGGCTGTACGCCCGCCGCAACCCTCCCCGCCCCCTGCTGCTCGGGCTCGGCGACGACACCATGGGCACCCCGCAGGCCCCCAAGAACCCCGCCGAACAGGGCCCCGAGGCCGCCGCCCGGTCCGCGCCGTTCGGGCTGCTGGTCGGCTGGGAGCCCCAGCTCGTCGCCCAGCTCGCCGTGGAGTGCGCCACGCAGACCCACGGCCACCCCACCGCCTGCCTCGCGGCGGGCGCGTACGCCGTGATCGTGCAGGGGCTCGCCCGCGGGGAGGTCCTCGACGGGTCCGCGCAGCGCGCCCTCGCCCTGCTCTCCGCCCGGCCCGGACACGAGCCCGTCTCAGAGGCGCTGCGCCAGGCGCTCGGCGCGGTGCGCCAGGGCCAGCCCGGCCCCGAGCGGATCACCGACCTGATCGGCGACGGCACCGCGGCCGGCCTGGTCGCCGCCGCCGTGTACTGCGCCCTCGTCGGCGAGGACGTACGGCACGGGCTGCGCCTCGCCGTCACCCACGGCGGCCCCTCCGCCGCCACCGGCGCCCTCACCGGCGGCCTGCTGGGCGCCCTGCACGGCGAGACCGCCCTCCCGCCCGCCTGGCTCGCCGAACTGGAGGGCCGCTCCACCGTCCTGGAACTGGCCGACGACTTCGCCATGGAGATGACCCAGGGCCCCGCCCTGCACGGCCCGTCCGGCTCGTCCCCCGCCTGGCTCACCCGGTACCCGAGGGCCTGAACGGGCGCGCGTCACGGGCGTCAGACACCCGCCGCCCGTCACGGCTCCGTGGGCGTCGCGGTGCCGCCGGCCGGGGCCGGTTCCCTCAGCTCGTCCGGGCACGGGGTCCCGCGCGGCACCGTGTACGGCGCCGCCAGCCGGTACGTGCCCGCCTCCGGCGCCACCAGCAGCGTCCAGGTGTCGCCCTCGGCGTTCTCCTCCGTCTCCGTCAGGCACCCGTGGACGTTGTCGAAGGTCCGCGGCGTCTCCTCGTCGACGCGGTTCCTGGACGCCTCCGTCTCCTGCGGCGGCTCCAGCTTCTTGCCCTCCTCGTCCACCAGGCTCAGCCACGGCGAGTACGGGATGCGCACCAGGACCCGCCCCGGCCGCTTCACGTCGATGGTCCACTCGCCCTGCTCCGCCCGCTGCACCACCGCGTCCGGCTCGGCCAGCGGCGTCGGGTCGGTCACCCGGAAGAGCTGCCAGTTGGCGTCGCCCCAGATCTGCTGGAGGTACGGCAGCCCGCGCTGCACCAGCTCCCGTTCCCGCTCGCCGCCGTCGCCGTCCGGCTCGTCCTTGGGCAGCACCACGAAGTGCACCGCCCAGCGCCGCAGCCACTCGTGGTAGTTCGCCGAGTTGAGGGTGTCGTCGTAGAAGAGCGGGTTGCGTTCCATGTCGGCCTGGCGGTTCCAGCCCCGGGCCAGGTTCACGTACGGGGCGAGCGCCGACGCCTCCCGGTGGGAGCGGGCGGGGACCACCTCCACCCGGCCCTTCTCCGCCCCGACCTGCTGCAACTCGTTGACCAGCGGCGCCAGCTCCCGCGCCCAGGACGCGGTCGGCGTGGTGTTCACGACGTCGTCGGCCGACTTGAAGCCGATCCAGGCCACGAAACCGGCGAAGGCCACCACGATCGCGTACCACCTGCGCGAGCGCGGCACCGCGAACGGCAGCGCCGCCACCAGCGCCGCCCCGGCGAAGAGCATCGACATGCGGGTGACGTTCGAGCCGATCTGCGAGCTGATCAGCCAGACCAGCAGCACGGACAGCCCGTAGACCGCCGACGTGATCCGCACCGTCGTCCACGAGGACGGCACCACCAGGCACACGATCACCGCGTACAGGATCGGCAGCGACGCCGAACCGAACGCCATCGGCTGCGTGCCGGAGAACGGGAACAGCCACGCCGACAGCGCGACCACCGCCGCCGGGGCCAGCCCCAGCGCGTAGGCGCCCGGCCGCCGCTTCTGGAGGAAGAGCGCCACCGCCACCAGGCCGACGAAGAGCCCCGCCACCGGGGAGGACATCGTGGCCAGCGCGGCCAGCGGCGCCGCGCACAGCGCCTTCGCCCAGCGCCGGTAGCGCCAGCGGTAGGGCCAGCAGAAGACCACCGCGACCGCGCCCAGCGCGAACAGCGTGCCCAGCCCGAAGGTCACCCGCCCGGACGCCGCGTTGCCCAGCAGCCCGAACAGGCCCGCCATCGCGGCCCACAGCGGATTGCGCACCGACCGGCTGCGGATCAGGATCAGCGTCAGCAGCCCCGCCGACAGCGTCCCCGCGATCATCATCGTGGTCCGCACCCCGAGCAGCGACATCAGGTACGGCGAGACCACGCTGTACGACACCGGGTGCATGCCCCCGTACCAGGCGAGGTTGTACGCCGAGGCCGGATGCCGGCCGACGAACTCCGCCCACGCGTCCTGCGCCGCGAGGTCACCACCACTGTTCGCAAAGGTGAAGAACCAGACGACGTGCAGCAGACCGGCCAGGGCGGTGACGTACAGCACCGGGTGCCGGCCCACGTACCGGCGCGCGGTCGCCGTGAAGGAGGCGACGGACGGCGGCAGCGCACGCGCGGCGGACGGCGTCGGCACCGGGGCGGGAGCGGGGCCCGGGGATTCCGGGCCGGGGGTGTCAGGGTCGGGGGAGTCCGGGCCGGGGGAGCGGGGGTGGCCGGCGGGGCCCTCGGCGGGGTCGTCCGGTGTGCCCGTGCGGTCCGGGCCGGTGCCGGTCATCGCGTCCCGCCCCCGGGGCGCGGGGACGCGTGGTCGTCGCTCACCGGCGTCCGGACCCGGTTCCGCGTCGTCGGCATGTGTCGGCTCCGCACTGGCCACTCGAAGGCACTCCCCGTGTCCCGTCTCCCGCTGCCCGCAGCGTCCGCATCCGTTGTCCGTACCGCTCACCGCCGTGTCGGCGCGACCGGCGACCTGCCCCGTTTCGTGACGCTAGCACGCACCCCGCCGGCCTGGCTGCCGCGTCCGCGGGCCGCCCCCGGAAACGACGGCGGCCCGCGGCCGGGGGTACCGGCCACGGGCCACGGTCGCCGGCGGGGCCCCGCGTACGGGCCCCGCGCCGGTCAGCCCAGCCGCGTCAGCTTCGCGCCGAAGCCGGGCTCCACGAGGTCCTCCTGGAGGGCCACCGGCACCTCCACCGCTCCGGCGCTGTCGCCGTCGCCCACGGTGAGCGTGCCCACCTTGGTCCCGGCGGGCGCCGCGTGCGGCACCTCGTCCGCGCGGAACGTCAGCTTCACCGTCAGGCCCGGCCAGCCCACCGCCGTGACGTCCCGCGTCGCCACGACCGGCGTCCGGCCGCCGAGGCGGTCGTCCACGTACCCGACGACCGTGCCCTTCTTCAGGATCGTCGACGACTCCAGCGCGGCCTGCGCGGCCCGGATCAGCTTGTCGCTGGAGTCCAGCGCGGCGGAGAGGATGGTGTTCTCCGGCCCGCCCGACGGCTGGCGCACGACCGCGCCGACGATGGTCCGCGTCTCCCCGCCGACCTCCTTCTTCGCGGCGAAGAGCAGGTTGCCGAGGGCCGAGGTGGTGGTGCCGGTCTTGATGCCGACCACGTCGTTGCTGCCGACGAGCTGGTTCCAGTTGGAGTGGTTGACACCCTTGTAGTCGTCGTACGACATCATCGCGGCGACCTCGCGGAACACCGGCGCCTCCATCGCCGCCTTGCCCAGCTTCACCTGGTCCACGGCCGTGCTCACCGTCGTGTCGTTCAGGCCCGACGGGTCGGTGTACGTCGTGTTCGTCATGCCGAGGTCCTTGGCGGCCTCGTTCATCTTGTCCACGAACGCCTGCTCCGACCCCGCGTCCCAGCGGGCCAGCAGCCGCGCCACGTTGTTCGCGGACGCGATCAGGATGCTCTCCAGCGCCTCCCGCTGGGAGATCGAGTCGCCCTTGGTGACGTCGACCGTCGACTCCTGACCGGCCCGCGACTGGTCCTGCGCCGCCTGGTCGATGTCGATCATCGGGCCGTCCTCACCGCTCTTGAGCGGGTGCTCACGCAGGATGATGTACGCCGTCATGACCTTGGCGACGCTCGCGATCGGCACCGGCTTCTGCGCGCCGGACGAGCCGAACGTGCCGATGCCCTGCACGTCCAGCGCCGCCTGTCCGCTGACCGGCCACGGGATGGCGACCTTGCCGCCCTCGAAGGTGAAGCTGTCCCGCGCCGTCAGGTCCAGCCCGGGTGCGGGCAGCGGGCGCATCGACTGTACGACCGCGAAGACGATCACCAGCAGGACGACCAGCGGCGTCCAGATCTTGACCCGGCGCACGGCGGTGCGCAGCGGCGTCTCCGGGGGCGGCGGGGTGTTCGTCAGCTCCGCCAGCAGGTCCAGCGGCGGCTTCGGCGGCAGCGGCTGGACGGTGGTCCGCTCGGGCACGGCCGGGGGTACGGCGGTGACGGGGCCCGCGGCGGGCGGCTGGGGGGCGCCCACGGGGGGCGCGGGGGGCGCGGGCGGCACGGGGGGCTTGCGGGTCGCCGGGTCGTCCGGGTGCCGCAGGGCGACGAACTTGCTGGTCCGCTCGGCGGGGGCCTCCGGGCGGGGCCGGGTGGTGGGGGGCGCGTGGGCGGCGCCGGGCTTGCCGGGCTTGCCGTCCTCGGGGTTCTCGGGGTTCTCGCCCTTCTCGGCTCCCTGGCCGGGCTTCGCCTTGGCCTTGTCGGCCGTGCCGCCGAACTTCAGCATCGTCGTCGGCTGGTCGACGGGCGGCTTCGTGGACGCCGGGTTCCGGAAGATGGCGGTGGGCTGGTCGACGACCGGCTCGGCGGGGGCCGAGGGGCGGTCGGAGCCGTCGGCGGGGTCGTCGGGCTCGGCCGTGTCGTCGGGCTTGGCGGACTTGCCGGACTCGGCGGGCTTCTCGGGAGCCTCGACGGGGGCGTCCGGCTCCTCGGCGGGCTCGGCGTCCTTGCTGGCCTTGGAGGGCTTGGCCGACGTGGGGGAGGACCCGGTCGACGTGGACGTCGCGGAGGGCTCGTCGGCGGCGGCACCCTGGCCGGCCTTGCCCGCGTCGCCGGCGCTGTCGCCGTCCCCGTCGCCGTCCGCCGCGTCGGAGGCGTCCTCGCGGCGGGCGTTCGCGGCCTCCCGCTCGTCGGCGGTCACGACCCACGCCGCGACGGCCTCCCGCAGGCGGCCCTCGGCCGGGGCGGAACCGTCGGCACCCTGACCCGCGCCGCCCGTCTCGCCCTCGCCCTCGCCCTCGTCCTCGTCCTCGTCCTCGTTCTTGGCGCCGTCGGCGTCCGCTCCCTCGGGCTCGTCCTTCGAGGCGCCATCGGTGTCGTCCGCCCCGCCGTCGGCCCCGGCCTCGTCCGTCGAGCCGTCCTCCGCGGCGGCATCCGTACCGGCGTCGTCTCCACCGTCCGAGTCGCGGCCCGAGCCTGACCCCGCGTCGGCGTCCGACCCCGACCCCGCGTCAGACCCCCCGTCCGCCTCCGCCTCCGCCTCCGTCTCCGGCACCGTCAGCACCCGGGTGGCCGTGTCGACGCCGCCCCGAGGCTCCGCGGCCCCGCCCGGCGCTCCGGCGGACTCCCGGGTCACCGAGACCCGCGGGTCACGGGCCTCACCGTCCGTTGCCCCCGCCCTGGCCTCGGGGACCGGACTCGCCCCTCCCGACGTCGGGTCTTCCGACGACTCGCGCTGCTTCGACCTGTCGGGGGACTCGCCCGCCACCGATGCCTCCTCCATGCGCCGCACGTCCTGTGTGCGCTACCGAACCATGTACCAGTGTCCTGTGTTACGGGGAGAACCCACGCGTCAGACGAGAACGACATACCTACCGGTTCCCTTACGAACCGGTCACGCACCCTCGACAGACCAATGTGAGAGGGGTCACCCTGTCATTCATCCACGCGGGGAGGCATGGATGGGCAGGAGCCGCAGAACACTTCCGGAGGAGCTTCTGTTGCTGGCATTGGACCCGACCACGGGTACCACTGCGCAGCCGCAGTCGCTCGATCTCGGCCTGGCCGGAGCACAGCTCGTCGAGCTGGCGCTGGCCGGACGGATAGCCCCAGACGGGGATCGTATCGCCGTGGTCGTACCACGGCCGACTGGAGACCCAACCCTGGACAGTGCGTTGGAGTTGCTGCGCAGGCGCGGCGCTCCGGTACGCGCCGTCCACTGGATCGGCGGGCCGCGTCTCGGGCTCCGCCAGACCTACCTCTCACATCTGGAGCGGTGCGGCATGGTCGCCGCGGTGCCGGGCCAGATGTGCGGGGTGCTGCCGACGACTCGCTACCAGGCGACGGACACGGCGATCAGCCGGGAGATCAGGGCCCGGCTGGATTCGGCGATCCGCACCGGCGTACCGCCGGACCCGCGGACCGCCGCGCTCGCCGCGCTGGCCCACGCGGTCGGCCTCGGCAAGCATCTGTACCCGGGCAACGAAGGACGTTCCTCACGGTCCCGCCTGCGGGACCTCATCCGGCACGACCCGATGGGCGGCCTGGTGGCACACGCGGTGATGGACGTCCAGAACGGCGTGGCGGCGCAACCACGCCGGACCGCGGCCGGCCGGCAGGCCGGAGGCCCCGGAGCCCGGTCCGCTCCGGAACCCGCCCGCGGTGTGCCGGCGCAGCCGCGCCACGGATCGATGGCGCGCGCGGCGGTCCACTGACCCGGAGCCCCAGAGGCCGACCGGTGAGGCCCGAGGGCCGCACCACGGGCGGACGACCGCACCACACCACACCACGCACCACCGCACATCGCACCGCACCAGAGTCACCGAGCATCAGAATCACCGAGCACCAGAATCACCGAGCGTGAGAATCACCCAGCACCACCACGCGTAGCGGCGGCGGACCGCCGTACGCACCACACCCGCACCGCCGTACCGGACGTCCGCTGGACCCGGTCACGGGAGCCACAGGCCGGCGCGGGGCGACGGAACGCCACGGCCCGTCCGGAGAACCGGACGCCGGCGCGGTACGGTCGCCCCGCGCCGCCGTTTTTATCGCACGGTGCGGGCAGACACGCCGAAGTGGCGCTTACGCGGCGCATATCGACCGTTTCCCAGCGGTAGAAAGCACCTTGGTGGCAATCTGCTCAGCAGCAGATACGCAAAGTGGCAAGTATGAGTCACGCAGCCGGAGGTGCACGCCCCGTGGCGTCCAATGTCAATCCCACCGTCAGGCGGCGCCGTCTGGGCCAGGAGCTGCGCCGGCTCCGCGAGCTCAAGGGCATGACCGCGGAGGAGGTGGCCGAACGGCTCCTGGTCTCCCAGTCGAAGATCAGCCGCCTGGAGAACGGCCGGCGCAGCATCAGCCAGCGTGACGTCCGCGATCTGTGCGGGGTCTACGAGGTCGCCGACCAGCGGATCGTCGACTCGCTGATGCAGATGGCCAAGGACTCGCGCCAGCAGGGCTGGTGGCACGCGTTCGGCGACATCCCGTACAGCGTCTACATCGGCCTGGAGACGGACGCGGAGTCGCTGCGGACCTACGAGCCGCAGATCATCACGGGCCTGCTCCAGACCCGTTCGTACGCCGAGGCCCTCATCCAGGGTGCCCTGCCGGAGACGTCGGTCGCCGACATCGAGAAGCGGGTGCAGGTACGGATACGGCGGCAGGAGCGCGTCACCGCCGAGACCAACCCGCTGCGGCTGTGGGTGGTCCTCGACGAGGCGGCCCTGCACCGGGTGGTCGGCAGCCGCCAGGTGATGCGCGAACAACTGGAGCACGTCGCCGAGATGTCGCAGCTCCCGCACATCACCGTGCAGGTGCTGCCGTTCGACGTCGGGGCGCACCCGGGCATCAACGGGCAGTACTCGATCCTGGAGTTCGCCGACGCGGCCGATTCGAGCGTGGTCTACCTGGAGGGCGTCACGAGCGACCTGTACCTGGAGAAGGCGCAGGACGTGCAGAAGTACACGGTGATGTACGAGCACCTGCGGGCGCAGGCCCTCAACGTGGACCAGTCGCGGCAACTCATCGAGGACATGGCGAAGGCGTACGCCCGCTGAGCCGGGGAGTCCGGGACGGCGGACGGGGTGCGCAGGAGGCATGGGGCCAGGGCGGGCGGGGATGTTACACCCCGGCCCGGTCGTCCTGGAAGAGTCCCTTGGAATATGCCATCCGGTCGGGTGAATGGCTGCTCCGAATGTGAAGGTCAGCGAGTAGCGTCGATCACGCCAACGAAGCACAGGACATTGGCGTAATCCGTGCTGCGGCCCTCCGGGCCCGTGGCGCGGCGACAGTGACTCAGCAACTCTGGCCATCGGAGCAGACATGGCAATTCTTCAGGGCGCCACGGATTCATGGACCAAGTCCTCCTACTCCGGAGGAAACGGCGCATGCGTCGAAGTGAAGTCCCCCGTCACGGCGGCGCTCGCCGTCCGTGACTCGAAGGTCCCCGAGGGTCCGGTGCTGGCGTTCCCCGCCCAGGCGTGGAACGTCTTCGTGGCCTCGGTGAAGGGCTGACGACCCGACGGTCGCCGACCCCGCCGAGCACACCGGACGTACGGCAAGCACCACACGGCAAGCACCGCGAGTACCGGAACACCGCAACTCCCCGGCGCCGACCCGGTCGACGCCACCGGCAGGGCCCTCTCGACCAGTTCGCCGACCTCGCCGAGAGGGCTCTGCCCGGCCCCGCCTCCCCGCCCCCGACCGGGGGACGGCACGCACGGGCCCGTACCGGCCCGGGATCAGCCGGCCAGTGCCTCCTCCACGGCCGCCACGATCTCCGCCGCCTCCGGCTCCGTCCGCGGCGAGAAGCGGGCGGCCACCGCGCCGTCCCGCCCGATCAGGAACTTCTCGAAGTTCCAGCGCACGTCCCCGCTGTGCCCCTCCGCGTCGGCGAAGCCGGCCAGCCGGTCGTAGAGCGGGTGCCTCCCCGCCCCGTTGACCTCCACCTTCTCCGTCATCGGGAAGGTGACGCCGTACGTCCCCGAGCAGAATTCGGCGATCTCCTCGGCGCTGCCCGGCTCCTGCCCGAGGAACTGGTTGCACGGCACCCCGAGCACGGTGAAGCCGCGCTCGGCATACCGCTCGTGCAGCCGCTCCAGACCCTCGTACTGCGGGGTCAGCCCGCACTTCGAGGCCACGTTGACCACCAGCACGACCCGGCCCGCGTACTGGGCGAGGTCCGCCGGCCCGCCCTGGAGGGCGCCGACCTCGACATCGAGGGGAGAGGGGGCGGTACCGCCACCGGCGGTCTGTCCGTTCACAGTGCTCGTCATGCCCGGATGCTAACGGTGCCCGTCCTACGACGCCGGGCCCCGCCCTCCATTACGGCAGATCGCGCCTCGGCCGGCCCCTGGCCCCACGGTCAGGCCCGCACACCCTTGCCCCGGCGGTCCCGTCTCCGGCCGTCCGGCCCCCGCCCACCACCGGGCCCTTCCTCCCGGTCCCCGGCCGCACCCCCAACGCGCCACCGAGCCACGTTCACCCAGGCCCGGTCCGGCCCCCCGCCCTTTCGCGCACCGGCGAAACAGTAACGGCAGCGGCCGGAGCGCCGCATGCTCTCCGTATGGCCGCCGACACCAGTTACCGAGCCCTGTTCCGCACCCCCGAATTCACCGCGCTCTTCGTCTCCTCCTCCGCCTCGATCACCGCCCAGACGGTCAGCGGACTCGCCCTCGGCACCCTCGTGTTCCGGGCGACGAACTCGCCGCTGCTCTCCGCGGTGAGCATGTTCGGCCCGTCGCTCGCCCAGGTGGTGGGCGCGACGTTCTTCCTGTCCGGCGCCGACCGGCTGCCCCCGCGCACGACGCTGGCGGGCGTCTCCCTGGCCTTCGCCGTCACCACGGCGCTCCTCGCGGCGCCCGGCCTGCCGGTCTGGGGCGTCTTCGCCGTCATCCTCGTCCAGGGCCTGATCGCCTCCCTCAGCGGCGGCGTCCGCTGGGGCCTGCTCAACGAGATCCTGCCCAAGAAGGGCTACCTGACCGGGCGTTCCGTCTTCAACATGATGGCCGGCCTCCTCCAGATCGCCGGGTTCGCGGCCGGCGGCCTCCTGGTGGCCCTGCTCTCCCCGCGCACCACCCTGCTCGTCGCCGCCTGCCTGTACGCCGCCGCGGCGCTGCTCGCCCTCCGGCTCACCCACCGCCCGCCCCGCGCCACCGGCCGGCCCTCCGTCGCGGCGACCCGGCGGGCCAACGCCGCCCTGTGGTCCTCGCGCCCCCGCCGCCACCTCTACCTCGCCCTGTGGCTGCCCAACGGCCTGGTCGTCGGCTGCGAATCCCTCTACGTCTCCTACGAACCCCGGGCCGCCGGAACCCTGTTCGCGGGCGCGGCCCTCGGCATGTTCACCGGCGACGTACTGGTCGGCCGCCTGCTGCCGCCCCGGCTCCGCCCGCACCTCGGCATCCCGCTCCTGGTGCTGCTGGCCGCCCCGTACCTGGTCTTCTTCCTGCGCCCGCCGCTGCCCGTGGCGACCGTGCTGGTCGCCGTCGCCTCCATCGGCTTCGGCGCGAGCCTCGTCCAGCAGGAGCGCCTGGTCGACCTGACCCCCGACGACCTCACCGGCCACGCCCTCGGACTGCACTCCGCCGGGATGCTCACCATGCAGGGCGTCGCGGCGGCCCTCGCGGGCACGGTCGCCCAGCTCACCTCGCCGGCCACGGCGATGACGGTGATGGGCGCCTGCTCCCTCGCGGTGACCCTCGCCCTGACGGCGACCAGCCGCCGGACGACCCCCGGCGGCGGCCTGCTGCCCGTCCGGGCGACCTGAGCGCCGGGACGGCCCGGGGGCTCAGCACATCGCGGACGCCTCGCGGTCGGCGAGGACCTCGACCAGCAAGACCCCGCCCTCGGGCCCCTCGACGGTGAGGTAGGCGGTGGTGCCGTCCACCTCCTTGGCGAAGCACCCCGGCACCTCCGTACCGCGCCAGCCCGCCGCCGGGGCGGCCTCGTCGTAGTACCGGAGCACCTGCTCGGCGGAGCCGCCGTACCGGTGCCCGGCCCCCGCGACGACCCGCCGGTCGTCGTCGTCACAGCCCCGGTAGCGCCCCTGCGGCCGGGCCCCCTCGGGCGCGGTGCCGAGCACGGCCTCCCGGGCCAGCACGGCCCCGAGCCGCTCCTCTTGCTCCCCGCACCCGTACTCCGCCAGGAAGGCCACCGCGGGCATCCCCACCCCCACCAGCCCCACGACCCCGGCACTCACCACGACCCCGCGTATCCCCGCCCCAAGTCTCCGCATACGCAGGGACGCTAGCGCACACCGCCCACCCCGCGCGCCCGCGAGCGGGAGGGAAAGCGCCGCCCCGGCCGGCCGACGTACGCTGCCGGAACCGAAGTCCGAGCCACCACACCGGGGGAGCGCCGCGTGACCGAGCCGAGCGAGCCGGCCGAGCCGAGCGAGAAGCCCTTCCTGTACGTCGTCGTCTGCGCGAGCGGCATCGCCGGGGAGGTCGGCACGCTGATCACCGCCGCCCAGCGGGCCGGCTGGAACGTCGGCGTCGTCGCCACACCCCAGGGGCTCGGTTTCATCGACGCGGAGGCGATCGAGAAGCAGACCGGGTACCCGATCCGCTCCGCCTGGCGCGCACCGGGCGAACCGCGCCCCCTGCCGCCGCCGGACGCGATCGCGGTCGCCCCGGCCACCTTCAACACCCTCAACAAGTGGGCCGCGGGCATCTCCGACACCCTCGCCCTGGGCATCCTGTGCGAGGCGTACGGCATGGGCGTCCCGACCGTCGTCCTGCCCTACCTGAACTCCGCACAGGCCGCCCACCCGGCCTATCCCCAGAGCCTCGCCCGCCTGCGCGACATGGGCATCCGCGTCAGCTCCTACGACCCACACCGCCCCAAGTCCGGCGGCGGGGCGCACACGTTCCGCTGGGAGGAGGCACTGGACCTACTGGCGCAGGACCCGACGAACGCCGGGAGAGGACTGCCGTAGGGACGCCGGAAGTCCGCGTATCCAAGCTCCCGCTTCGCTTGAAGGGCGAAGATCCTGAACGACGACGAACCCGTCATGGCCAAGATCAGCCGATGGATCGGCTACGTGGGCCTGTCCCTGGCCCTCGGCTGGGCCCTGTGGCCGGCACTCACCCTGTTCGTCATCTACGGCCTGAGGGCCTGGAGATGAGGCTCGCCCGGCACGAGGGCCAGGCTCACTACCGCGACCTGCCGGCGGAGACGTCCGGCGAGGACGGCGACCCCGCGCTGCAACGGGACGCGGTCCCCGAGAGCGTCAGCCGTTCGTGACGACCGTCGTCGCCACCGTCACGGCGGTGATCGCCGTCAGCGCGGCCTCCGTGGCCTTCACGACGTGACGCACGGCCGTTGCGGGCCACTGTCCCCGTGAGATCGACTCCATGGCCGCCTCGACCCGGCGCGCGTCGGCGTCCGGAAAGGCCAGGCGGTGCATTCTCGCTCCGTGGACCAAGGCCACCAGGCTCGCCGTACGCTCGTTCGGTGTCGCGCCTTCCAGGACGACCGCGTGGAGGCGCTGCCGTACCGCCGCCTCCACCGTGCCGTCGGCCTCCGGATAGCGGCGCACGGGGAAGAGACCGAGCACCCTCTTCCTCTCCTCCCGGACCAGCCCCTTGCCGACCAGGCCCGCGATCGTCCGGGGCACCGCGTCGGCCTTCAACACGTTGATCCAGTCCCCGACCCGGCCCGGCTCGTCCTCACCGGCGACGGTGCTGAGCGCGGCGTCCAGAACGGGCTCACCCAGAGGAGTCGCGTCGACGACGGTGACCTCGTCCTCGGTCACCTCGATCCGGCCGGCCAACGCGAGTTCCACCAGCTCGGCCGCGGCGATCGCCGGGACCACCTTCACCAACTCCCGCGTCTCGCCGGACTCGTCGTCCAGAGAGAGGAGCAGGAGCTGCTCGCCCAGGGTGGTGGGGGCTTCCGCGGAGATTTCCATGGCTGAGTCCACTCCTTCGGTGTCCGGTCGGGGCCGGCCGTCGGTGACCCGGTCTCCACCCCCCTGCCTTATGGGACGCCCTGACCCGTACTCCCGTTCCCGCCCCGGGACACCAAGCCGTATCGGCAGGATGGACGGGACAGCTCTTGGCACAACACCCCTGTAAACACGTTGAGTTGACTGTGATCGGACGCGCCCCTCGGTCCCGCTACCCTTGCGGCACGCCGCCCTGACGATCACGGCGGCGGCTTCGCAAGCGACACCGGTACCCGCTCGACGTACCCGAGGACGGGCGTCCCGGGGCCGGTTGGGAGGGGTCCCGTGAAAGAGAGGCCACCGGTGCGCGCCGGATTGCCTGAGCCCGCCGAACCGCCCGAGCGCTCCCGGCAGTCGGAGCGAATACCTGAGGGGGAGACCGCACGCACGGGCAGGGCGCAGAGGGCGGCGACACCACCGAAAGGCAGGTCGCGCGCGGCGACGGAGACGCAGCCCGGTGAAGCCCCCGGCCTCGCGTACGACGGCGATCACGCCCACGGCGTCTGGTTCGCCGGACTGCGCCGCGGATCGCCCCCCGCCGTCGGCACCGACGTCCTCTGGGCGGCACTCGCCACCGGTGTGCTCAGCATGGCGCTCCTCGACGACGGTGTGGGCGTCAACCTGCTCCTCGTAGCCCTGCCGGCCACGCTCACCGCGTACTTCGCCGCGCGCCGGGCCGGCCGGTCGCGGGCCCGCCCCTGGACGCTCGCCTGGGGCACCGGAGGGCTCGCCCTCCTGCTGGTACCGGCGCTGCACGCCGCCCAGTGGCCTTCGTTCCTCGCCGTGGCCACCGCCGTCGGCCTCGCGTCGCTCGCCCTCCACGGCTCGCGGACCTGGGCCGGTGTCCTCCTCAGCCCCTTCGGGCTGGTCGACTCGTTGTCCAAGGGTGCCGCGTGGGGCTGGCGAGGAGTGCGGTCCCGGGCCGGAGACGCCGCCGGCAACCTGGGTTCCGCGCTGCGCGCCCTTGCCGTGACGGCCGTGCTCCTCCTGGTCTTCGGCGCGCTGTTCGCCGGGGCCGACGCGGCCTTCGCCGACCTGCTGGGCAGGCTCGTCCCGGACACGTCCCTGGGCGAGGGCCCCTGGCGGCTGGTGCTGTTCGCCTTCGGCCTCCTCGGCGCCCTGGCGGCGGGACGCAGCGCCGCCGCCCCTCTGCGGTGGGACAGCTTCAGAACCGGTCCGGGGCGCCCCCGGGGCCGGGCCGAATGGGCGCTCCCGCTGCTCCTCCTGTGCGTGCTGTTCGCCGTCTTCAACGCCATCCAGCTCGCCGTCCTGTTCGGCGGGTACAAGGCCGTCCTGGACAAGACCGGCCAGACCTACGCCGAGTACGCGCGGCAGGGCTTCTGGCAGCTCCTCATCGCCACGCTTCTCACCCTCCTGGTCATCGTCGTCGCGCTGCGCTGGGCACCACGAGGCGGACCCGGTGACCGGAACCTGGTGCGGGCGATCCTCGGCACCCTCTCCGCACTCACCCTGATCGTGGTCGCCTCCGCGGTACGGCGCATGGACATGTACGTCGAGGCGTACGGGCTGACCCGGCTGCGGATCTCCGTCGTGACCATGGAGCTGTGGCTCGGCCTGGTCATCCTGCTGATCATGGCCGCCGGAGTCTGGGGCGCACGCCGGCTGCCCCGCGCCGTCGCCGCGTCGGCCGCCGCCGGGGCCCTCGCCTTCGGCCTGGCCGCCCCCGACGCGCTGATCGCCGAGAACAACGTCCGGCGATACGAGACGACCCACAAGTTCGACCTGCACTACGCGCGCGACCTCTCGGCGGACGCGGTCCCGGCCCTGGACAGACTCGAAGAGCCCCTGCGGTCCTGCGCCCTCGCCCCCCTGGCGAGGGACCTCGGCCCGGCAACGGCGTCCTGGTACGAGACGAGCTGGTCCGAGACCCGCGCCCGCGAGATCCTCAAGAAACGCCCCCCGAGGACGACCACCCCGGAAACCTGCGACACCACCGGGGAAAACCCCGACCCCGACCCCGACCGCTGACCGCTGACCGCTGACCGAGCCACTTCGTGCTGCCGTTGCCACATGCCGGTCCGGGGGGATCGCCGTGGTCGTAGCGATCGGCGTCGTCCTGGTGGGGTGACGGTGACGACAGAAGACCGGAACCGCGTTCTCTGTGGGAGACTTCGAGGGCTCGGGGTGCAGGGGGAGGTATGCAACCACCGTCCACGATGAGCCAGTTACTGGCCCTCGTGTTGCTCGTTCTGCCCGGCTTGACCTATCAGTTTCTGCGCGAGCGCTGGCGGGGGCCGGTCGCCACGGAGGCGCAACTCGGCGAGCGGATGCTGCGGGCCATCACCGCCGGCGTCGTTCTGAACGGGGTGTACGCGGTCATCGCCGGTCCGGCACTGGTGCGGGCATGGCGCAGGGCCGAACGGTCCGGCTTGAGCGCGCTGGCGGCAGAGAGCCCACGGCAGACCGGTATGTGGGCTCTGGTGCTCTTCCTCGGCGTACCGGCCGCCGCCGCGGCGACGGTGTCGTACGGGGAGCGACGCCGTGCCCGTTCCGTGTACAGGCCCGTGCCGACGGCGTGGGACTACGTGTTCGGTACGAGTGCCGACAGCGGGCCGCGTTTCGTCCGGGCGCGGCTGAAGGACGGTACGTGGGTGGGCGGTTGGTTCGGTACGCGGTCGTACGCCTCAAGCCATCCCCAGGAGGCCGACCTGTATTTGCAGGCTTCGTACCGGATGGCCGCGGACGGTTCCTTCGTCTCCCGGGTGGAACACACGGGCGGGATCTACCTGCGTATGGCCGATGTTGACGTGGTGGAGATGGTGAAGGCCCCGGAACACCGACCCGGAGGTGGGCGAGATGACAGCAGCGGATGAGGAACTGACCCCGTGGGAGCGGGCGTTCCTGGCCGGACCCGGTGACCCTCGTGGGTATCAGCCGCAGGGCGGTGCCGACGCCCCTGAGGAGCCGCCGGAGCCGCCACCGGGGCCCGCCGGCGCGTCGCCGTCCGGTACAGCCGAGCAGCAGCCGCCCACCGGCAACGCCCAGCACGGTCTCAGCGCGTGACCATGTCGAACTCGTACCCGGCCTCCTGGAGTCTGATCGCCGTCTCCTGGATGTCCTCCTGCCGGAACTCCCGCCATACCCCGAGGAGTTCCGCGACGGGCGCCGGCAGTCGCACGTTCTTGTAGTGGGCGGTGGTGCCCCAGCGCGGGATGACCGTGGGAATGCCGTGCGGACTGGTGCCGCCGACCTCGACGTCGAAGGGGTGCCAGTTCAGCGTGTGCTCATCGAGGCCGGCGTCGAGAATGACCACGCCGGTCGCGAAGGAGTCGCCCGGTGACTCCAATGCCGTACGCAGGTCGCAGTCCTCCCACACGACCAGGACTCGCGTCGCCATGAGGACCGAGGGGAACAGCCCCAGGCCCGCGAGCGCGGACGCCGCGTCCGCGCCACGGTAGAAGAGCCGACACGTGACGAAGCCGACGTAGGGCTGGTCCATGTCCTCGGCCAGGATGTGAACCTGCGGCCGAGGGCAGGCACCGTGCGTTCGGAGCACTGTCTCACTGGACTTCAGGATGACGTCGGACAGGGTCTCGACCAAATCTGCCATGTGGTCACGTTACGTGCTGAGTCATAAGCTTCACGCGAGAATGCGGTGTTGAGACCCGTACGCCGTGAAATCCGTTGTGTGCGACGGGCGTTGGGGGGATGCGTGCGGAGACGGTGGACGGCGGCGGTCCGGTCCAGGCTCGATGGTGCGGCCGGCCCGTACGGTCTCCTCGACCAGGCCGCTTTGACCGAGGCGGTCGAGTTGTTTGCCTGTACGACCCGGACGCGGGACATCGTGGAGACCTGCCACCTCGTCGGGATGCTGCACTGGCAACGAGGACTGTCTCTCGCCGACGCGCGCGCCCTGCCGGAGGTACGGACGGCCACGGCACTGCTCGTCGTCGTGAGCTTGTTGAGACCCGATCTGCCCTTGCCTGATCCGGTGCCGCGACCGCCCGGGGCACCCTTGAGGCCGGACGGCGAGGCGACGTGGGAGGACCTCCTCCAGGTGCTGGCCATGCACCTGGGCGGCGGCGCCGACGCGCACACCGCGCGGCTGACGATCCAAGCCGCGCGCAACGCCGCCGCCGACACCGCTGAAGATCCTGCCCTGCTCGTCGGCCGGCTGAGGACCCTGGGGATGGCCTGGCAGCGGCTGTACGAGCACACGGGGGAACTCGCCGACATCCAGCAGGCCGTCGTGATCGCCCGGCGCCTGACGAGGGAGTCCGCCGTCGGAAGCGCGGACCGGACGATGTCCCTGCACAACCTGGCCGAGTCCCTCCGCGCGCTGTTCGGTCGCACAGGTGAGGTCCGACACCTCCGGGAGGCGGTCGACATCGGCCGTGCGGCGGTGCGCGAGGTGCCGCAGACGGACGACAAGCGGTACCTGCCCCTGGGCGGGCTGGCCGACTCCCTGCGGATGCTGTACGAACGCACAGACGACGCCACCGTGCTGGACGAGGCCCTGCAGTTGAGCGCCTCCGCGCTGGAAGCCCTGCCGGAGTCCGACCGGGATCGGCCGGCAGCGCTCCTGAACTCGGCCATCCTGCTGCGCTACCACTTCGAGCGCACCGGAAACCGGTCGGTCCTGTACGAGGCCATCGCCATGTCGCGCGGCGCGGCCAAGGCCGCGCCGCGGGGTACGCCGATCGAGCAGACCTCGCTTCACAACCTCGGCAGCCTTCTGCACGTACTCTCCGAACGCAACGGGGACATGGCCGCGCTCGACGAGGCCATCGAGGCCGCGAGCGCCGCGGTCGACGCCTCGCCCGCCGGACACCCCGACGGCGCGCGCTATCGGTCGGCCCTCGTGGGAATGCTGAACCACAGGTTCAACCAGGTGGGAGACGCACACGACCTGGACCGCGCGATCGCGCTGGGCAGTGAAGCGGTCGCGGCGACGCCGAAGGACCACCCGAATCGGTGGATGTACGTGGCGAACCTCGCCGTCGTGCTGAAGGCCAGGACCCACCGGACCAAGGACCTCGGCAGTCTGCGGCACGCCATCGTGTTCGAGCGCGAGATGACGGATCTCGCCTCCGAGGGCGGCGGCCGTCACCGAGCCGCCGCTCTGACGAATCTCGGCAACTCCCTACGGCTGTACTTCGCACACTCGGGGGACATGCCCTCGTTGGAGGAGGCGATCTCGGCAGGCCGTGCCGCCGTCGACGGCACCGCCGAGGACCATCCTTTCCGGGCACAGTGCGAAGTCAATCTCGCGCTGTCGCTGAGCATCCACGGTGTGACGGCGGAGGACGGACGGCACGTCCAGGAGGCGCTCGGTCTCCTGGAGACGGCGGCGTCCAGGAACAGCGCCCCGACGACGGTCCGGCTCGCGTCCGCTCGAGAATGGGGCGAGCTCGCGATGGCGACCGGCCGGCCCGAGCAGGCGGCGCGTGGGTTCGCGCTCGGCGTGGAACTGCTGCCCCGCTTGGCGGCTCGTGGACTCCCGCGGTCCGACGCGACGCGATGGATGGCCGAGTACTCACGTCTGGCGAGTGACGCGGCGGCATGCGCGCTCGCCGCAGGAGAGCCGGATCGTGCCGTCGAAGTGCTCGAAATGGGACGGGGCGTGCTCCTGGCGCAGGCCCTGGAGTCCCGAACGGATCTCACGGAGCTGAGGGAACGCGCGCCGGCCCTGGCGGAACGGTTCGATCACCTCTGCGCCCGGCTGGACGACTCCGCCACGGACGGCCCCGACCTGATCGCCGGGGGCGAGGAAGATCCGGATCTCCGCCGCCGGCTGGCCCATGAGCTGGACGCTCTTGTCGCGCGGATTCGGACACTGGCCGGGCTGGAGGGCTTCCTGCTGCCCCCTCGCGCCGACCGACTGGCCGCCGAAGCGCACGGCGGGCCCATCGTGATGGTCAACGTCAGCCGCTACCGGTGCGACGCCCTCGCTCTGACCACCGAGGGCATTCGGGTGTGCGAGCTGCCGGACGTCGACCACAACGATGTCCGTGACCGTCTCGGCGAGATGCGGAACCTCCTGGCGCGGAGCGGCAGCTCCCGTGACGCACGCCTCCAAGCCGAACGTGGCTTCGTGGAGGACGTGCTGCCCTGGCTCTGGGACACGGTGACGGAACCGGTCCTCGACCTGCTCCTCCCCACCCGGCCCTTGGGGGAATCCGGCACCCGCCGGCTGTGGTGGATACCTTGCGGCCCGCTGGCGCACTTTCCGCTGCATGCCGCCGGCCACCATCTCGAGACGCCCCCCGAGGGCGGGACCCGTCGAACGGTCATGGACAGAGTCGTGTCCTCGTACGCGCCCACCGTGCGCGCCCTCTCCCATGCACGGGCCCAACACGCCCGGCGCAGGACGCCGTCCGGGGAATCCGGCCCACCGCGCCTACTGGCGGTCGCCATGCCACACACACCGGATGCCCGGGACCTGCCGGGTGCCCTGACCGAATACCGGCACCTGGCTCGGCTCCTTCCCACGGTGGAGGGCCTGGTCGGGGAGGGGGCGACCCGCCAGGCCGTGCTTTCGAGCCTCGCCACCCACCCCTGGGCGCATTTCGCGTGTCACGCGGGCGCGGACCCCGACGACCCCTATCGGAGCCACCTGCTGGTCCACGACCACGCCGTCAACCCGCTCAACGTGCTGGAGATCTCCCGGCTGCGCCTGGAGACATGCGAGTTCGCCTATCTCTCCGCATGCGACACCGCCGTGACCGGAGGAGACCTGGCCGACGAGTCCCTCCACGTCGTCACCGCGTTCCAACTCGCCGGCTTTCCCCAGGTCGTCGGGACGCTGTGGCAGATCAACGACACCATCGCCGTCGAGATCGCCGAACGTGTCTACGCCCAACTCGCCGCCGACGGCTTCGACTCCACCCGCACCGGCGCCTCCGTACACGCTGCGATCCAACTGATCCGAGACCGCTACCCCCGGTTTCCGACCCTCTGGGCCGCACACGTCCACATGGGCCCGTGACCCGCCGAAGACCGCACCCCTCACGGGCAACGCACCGGACCCTTCCTCGGCCACGCCGCAGGCCGACACCAACCTGGCCCCTGGGCTCATCACCATCGCCGAGCGACTCGCCGTGGAGAAGAGCGCCGCGAAACCCGTACCGAACGGTGGTGATCCATGGGAAGACGCCCGGGAGACCGACTTCCCCTGCACTCACACACCGCTCACAAGCCGCCGTGCACTGCACGGTCACGGCGGCCGTCGCGTGCCTCCGCTTCCGAGTAGCCCCAAGCCCGGGTGAGGTCACTGACCGTTCAGACGCTCCCCGAAGACGCGGACTCCACGTGACCTCCCGCGGCACACGTATGGCACGCCCCCTGAAACGACCAAGGGCCAGCCCAGGGGAAACCCCTCCTGAGCTGGCCCTTCTCGCTGTGCCCCCGGCAGGATTCGAACCTGCGACACCCGCTTTAGGAGTGGGATTGGATCCGTGATCGTCAGTGATTGATCGTGCCGGGTGGTGCTGTCCGTGCAGGTCAGCACCACCCGGCCTTACCCCCGCCCCTGCCCTCTGACACCGGATGCCGCTCTGTCCGCTCACGCATCGCTCACGCATCGCTCACGCATCGCTCACGCATTCAGGCGTATGACCAGCTGTGCTCCAACCGAGAGGGGTGTCGTCACCCACTGGCCGGCTCCCATGTAGGCATGGTCGGCGAGGACCGGGACGCCTTGGCGTTTGCAGATTCGGAGAGGCAGCTCGGCTCCGTGGCTGCCTACGACAGTCCGCGGGAGTACTGGTGAGGCTGCACCGTTTGGCCCCCGCTGGCAGGTGCGGCCAACTTTCGAAGCGCTGCGCGCTACTCAAGGAGGTTGCACACGTGAGGACCCAACTCGTCGCCAGCATGCGCCAGGTTGAACTCCGCGCGGGTTGCCAGCTCAAGGACCGGAGTATTCGAGACAAGGTAGGCGTGAGTAATTCGATCCAGAGCCGCACCGACCAAGGGTGCAGCAACCCTCAGCGTTCCTGCTAGCGCGACGCCACCCGTTGAGCCACCATGCACCACCACGTTGCGAGCCCTGTAGAGGCCGCGTAGAGATGACTCAAGGTAAAAATGCACTCGATTCAGTACCCCGGAAGGGTTGGCGAGCAACTCTTGCATTCTCTCGATAGCTGCAACATCACTACGTAGGCGCCACCTTTTCTTCAAGGGGATGGCAACGTTTGACTCAATCAGCTTTGCCACATGCTCGGCCCGCTCCCGGTTGGTTCCCATGGCCTTTAGGTCGGCGGCAATGGTGTCACCTTGACGCTCCCGCACTTGGTGAGCAATTGCGGTAAGCTCTGCTCTGCTCCACGAGCAAGCCACCAGTTGAGCAGCGCGTGTGGCCGCAATAACCTTGCCTGGCTCGGTGGGGTCCCGTGGCTCGGTTAGAAGAGACTCCAGTGCCGCCCAAGACCCCGAAAGCGCTGGCGCTAGACCGCCCGTATTGAGAGTGGCGGCCAATTCCAAGGCATCATCGATGAACTCTTCCCTGTCGCCTCCTGCCCGGTTTACTCCGCTACCAACAGCGTAGATCTGCTTTTCGGATGCCAGCGACAATACGTGGGCCCCGCGAGTGGCGGAAGTTAGTGGCTGAGGGCCAGAAACACCCTTCACCCATACATCTGCGCAGGGGGCTACTGTCCCAGCGAGGCGGGCGAACTTTGATCGAGCTTTTACTCGGTCAACCAGGTCGCTAGCTATCTCAATGGCTCGCTCGAAGTCCCGAGCTTCCACGCGATAGATAAAACCGCCGACCTCATCTGGATCCGTTACGTAGCTGCATTGCGATAGCCAGGAAGGGGCATTTTTCGTCATGACCCAATGGCTGAGCCCTTCCGTAAGCTCTTCAAACTTCGGAAGGGACTTGAAAGGGACGTAGATTTCCCAAATGCTGCTGCCCTGGTCAGCGAGGAGGCTGGCTTCGCGGATCACGTCATAAGCGGACAGGTTAGAGCGGCCATTCCGAATCCAGTGTTGAAGACCTGAGAAGCTATGCCCGTCATCGAGAAGATGGGACGCAACCGACCGAGCGACTAGTTCAGCTCTAGGCGGAGTTGCCTCCGCAGCCTTGTCTGCCCATCTTTCCAGGTAGCCGGGACGACAGCGGTCGATGAAGAGTCTAAGGCGTCTGCGATCTGCGCTAGCAATCGATAGGTCGCCTCGGAGTAGCTTCTGAAGCTCTTGCTTACGGATTTTATCTGCGATTGCTGCATCCTGCCCAAGCAGGCGTTCCAATGCATGCTTATGCCACTCGACGGTGGAATTGCCAAGGACTTTTCTTTCCATCCACTGGCCGGCCTCGTAAACTTCCTCTAGTGACAAAAAGGAGCCAATAGCCCAAAGTCTTCGGTGCCAAGGGGTCCAAGCGCTGGTGAAGTCGAACAGTCGGGTTGTGACGTGCCGGCTGTAGGCGGAGTTTGGGTCTTTGCCGTCAGGAATGGAGGCAGTGGTCAAGTGGTCACCCCAAACAAAGAGGGCGAGACCGTAAAGGTCTCGCCCTCTGGAGGCATACGCCTCGGGTTAGTATGTGAGGCTGCCCTGTGAGGGGCAACACCTAAACGGTACCAAGCACGAACCGGGTTGCGCAACACCGATTGGGCACTGATTGGTGTCGAGTGTTGGCTGTCAGTGACGACCTGCTGCCCCTGGGCCGTGTTTGCGTGGTGTGTATCCCTGGTGTCACCACAGTGGGTACGGTAGGTTCCCCACGTAAATAGCTCACATGTTCGGTTCATGTCGGCACGCGAGAGGGGTCCCTTGGTTCAGTTTCATGCACGGATTACTTGGTTAAGGTGTATAGTCCCGTGGCATGAGCGAGCAGCAGGATGCGCTTGAAGACCTTGGGTCCAGTGGTGTGCTCTCCGCCCTGGCCTGGGCCGGTACGTCGGCTTACAGGCGCACGATGGAGGACTACGACCCCGACACGGGGCATGATCAGGGTTGGGTCGGAACGACTGCCCACAGGCTCTTCTGTGACCGTCTGCACAGGGTGTTCTCCACGGGCAAGTACGCCGTGGATGCCCCCGAGGCTGCTGGCGCGGGTCTGGACGCCGTAGCGGCCGGCTTGTTCCCTGGCGAGCACCGCAAGATGCCGATCATCACTCCGGGCGTCGTCACGTGGTCGGATCTCAACCAGTCGCCAGGGTGGCGGTGCGGGAGGTGGCGCATCCTCCTTGCCTCGTTCGTCTATGGGGAGAGCAATCGCATCCCTTGGCCCCGGAAGAGCCCCACCAAGCAGCGCGTTGCGTCCCAGGGCAAGCCTGATGGGTATGTCGACCCACACCCCATGCTTCCGTTCGGCGATGAGTTTGCCCCGTCCCTTGCATCCATAGCCCAGGCAATGAGTGAGGAAGGGGAGGATCTGGACCTTACGTCGCTCATTGCCGCCCATAGTGTGGAACTTGAGGTGGGTATCCGAGAACTTTACCTAGGACGCTCTCGTTTGAACCGTGGAAGAGGGGAAGCCTGGTACTGGAAGCATGATCTACTTGCTACCGACTTCGGAACTCCCGGTACGGGAACGATTCCGGCTTCTCCCGGCCCCCGTCCCGGAACGCCCGGCGTGCAGGATGCCCCTGTTCGTCTCCGTCGCGAGGTGCGGGAGGGGAACGACAAGTAATGAAACGAGTGGATGGTCATGGAGTCCTTGCGCCGCACCGAAGTGCAGGTGGGTGACGCCTCTCGCCTCTTTGACGGACAACGCTTGACGCTGGCACGGCAGTTGGTCGGTCTTCGGAAGAACGCACTTGCGGCGAAAATCGACAAAAGCGCAACTGCCGTCGCTGCGTATGAAAACAACACGAAGCGACCTGCCCCGGCAACGGTTGCTCAGTTGTGCCTAACGCTTGGTGTGGAGCCGAGTTTCTTTCTGCCTGGCCCCCATCAGCCTGCTGTCAGCAACACAATTCCTCATTTCCGGTCCCTGCGTTCCACAACGCAGCTAGCGCGTGATCAAGCCTTCGCCTATGGGATGATCGCCGGGGATGTCGGCGCCGCTCTTGAGCGACATGTCGAGTTCCCTGAGTCGAACATCCCAAGGCTGAGCGTTGACATAGATGACGAAGCCAGTGCCCTGCCTGAAGAGGCGGCCCGACTGCTGCGCAAGGACTGGGATATCAAGGTCGGCCCAGTCGGCCACCTCGTTCGACTCGCGGAGAATAACGGTGTCGTGGTCGTCTTCAGCCCCGCGCAGACCGCAGCAGTCGACGCCTACTCATTTGATGACGGATATAGGCCGACAATAGTATTGAATCCTGCCAAGGAAGATTACTATCGCCAGCGGTTTGACGTGGCTCACGAACTTGGGCACCTGGTTATGCACGTAGATGCCGAACCGGGGGGGAGGATTGTAGAGAATCAGGCTCACCGATTCGCTGCCGAACTCTTGCTGCCAGAAGATGAGTTGAGAGATGTTCTGCCCAACAAGGCGGATTGGAGAGTCCTCGCGACCTTGAAGGAAACGTACGGTGTCAGCCTACAAGCGTTGCTTTATCGTTCCAGGGCGCTCGGTGTCATGAGTGACGTAACCTACCGCAATGCGATCGCCTACTTGTCGTCGAAGGGTTGGCGGAGGCGTGAGCCTGGCGAGATGCCGGCCGTGGAACAACCGTCTTTGTATCCGCGAGCCGTGGAAATTCTCTCCGGTGTCGGAATGAGTGAAATGTCCTTGGCTAGAGAGGCCCGAGTGACGCCGGGGCTTTTTCGGACTGTCACGGCTAGAGTCCCAGTGCGTGAAGAGCTATTCCTTGCGGCTAAGCCAATGGGAAATCAAGATCACCTGGATCCAGGTGTGATTCCACTGTTTCAGGAAAAATAGTAGACCAGGGTTAGAATCCCCGGGCTATGCAACGTCGACAGCGTGGAGAATAAGTTGACGGCCCTTATGTGGAGGCTGTCTGGCCGAACTGCGTCTCCAGTTCGCCTGTGCGCTCCACGGCCACGCTGTACGAACAGGGTGGGCCGTCGCCGTTGGGCTCTCTGCTGTGGGCCTCACCGGTCCGCCCGGCGCCACGCCGTGCCCGAGGTGGCGCGGTCGACGAGCACAGCATCGTCGTGCTTCTTGCCAAGGCGGCCCCGTTGCAGGACCGCGGAAAACATAACGGGGGGGCCGGAGGCACGGTTGGCTTCCAGCGCCTGGGCCGGTAAGAGAACCGCTCGCCGGCCAGGTGGCGGGCAAACGGTCCCGCAATCCTCATCGAGTAGGCTGTTGCCACCCTCGGGTCCTGTTGGCTCCCTCGTAAGCTCCGATGTTCGATGACCCACATCGGGAGCCTCGTTCAGGCTATCCGCGGTCTATATCTGACCATCTCAGGCTGAGGGGCGAGCGTATGAATGGGGCAGGTTCCTAACTTTCTTCTTGGTCATATTCTCTTAGCACGGCGATCATGTGGCGAATCTTCTGGACGGCATCGTCAGGCAATGGGTCAGGGTTGAAATGCATGAGATCGTTCCTGATCCCTCGTATCTGGTCGAGGCGTGCGATGAATACCTTTCGCTCCAGCGGCCAACCGAGCTTCTCCCACGCGTCCTTGTTCTCTAGAGTGCGCTGATAATCTCCGATCGACAAGTCATCGAATTCCTTGATGCTCCGGTCGCCTTCCGGATCGCATAGGGCCTGGATCTCGCGGAGCTCGATAGAAGAGGAAAGTATCCGGCGCAGCCGTCGATCGAATTCCCCGATTAGGAGGAACGGGGTAGCCATGGCTCCGTAAGCGGATGCCACGTCGCTCGCAGTTACTATCCCTGCGATGGCATTGGTCTGGTCTCGGACGAGCACGAATTCGGACTCTGTGAGGGCTGGAAGAATGTCAATCAGATCTTGATTGTATAGGACGTCCCTGGCGGGGATGATGGCCCGAGAGAAAGGGGCTTTCTGATTAGCGTGCCGTGCGCGGGCGATCGACTTCCAGGTGACAGCCCCGTGGAGGGTGCGTCCTGATAGAACCGGGAGTTGCGAGTAGTCGTTGAGCATCATCTGGGTGATGGCTTCATCGAACGTCGCATGCGGGGAGACAGAGGTGACGCCACCAAGAGCAGAGGGCAACATGCCCACGGTCGGACCGGCCACAGGCGCATCCTCATCTGTGTCTGCTGTCGGTGATTCGTCAACCGATAGAGTATGGTGAGATTTTTCTGTTGCTTCGGTATGTTGGACTGCGCTAATCAATTGCACCGTGGTGAAGGCGGGCACGCTATCAAAGTTGGGTGATGTGACCAAGCTGTGGTTTGCCAATTCAGCGACTATCTTGTCGCTGGTGATGGAGCTACGTCGCTGAACCCCCCACCATTCGAGTAGCTCCGTCACGGTTAGAGTCACCGGCGTTCCGTTCGCTGCCTGCTCTCTGGCATGCTTTAGTTCTTCGTGGCGTTGAGCGGCGAGCGTAACGTCAGCGATGCTAGGGCTAGTAATGCCTGTGGTCGGGGTTTCTAGGAATCTCTGGCGCAGCCGGTCAAGTGCTGTGCCGTCTTCCAGGATCCACGTCTGCCAACCGTCAAAGGAGCCTTCGCCGGCCGCTGCTGCCGCGGCCTGAGAGGGAGACCACAACCGCTGGCCATCAGCTAGTTCGAGCTGTCCCGCAGCTGTCACTGTTGCGGTGTGGCTTACCCCCGCACACTCAAAGGTCAGCCGTGTGCTTTCCGCGAGTAGACCCGCATCGACAAGATTGGCCAGCGTTACGCGTCTGCCGGTCATCAAGTACCGAGGCCGTTCGGCGTATCGGCTCAGGCTCAGGTCGTAGCCCTGCGCGGCGATATCTGCTTTGGGGACACAGAAGCTCTGTTCTGCTCGCGTTCGGTTACGCTCCGTGTTGTTGCGGTTGAACCAGCGGTTCAGGACATCCGGCAAGTTGTTGTGGGCGTGCTCGTCGTCTGACAGGGGGCCACCCGAGGGGCGAGCGCCAAGGCGACCCTCGGGCAGGAGGGGGGTTCGCTTGTCGTCCAGGCTGAGGCCGTCGGCTAGGACTTGGTAGAACCAGACGTGGTCCGTACCGCCCGTGTCCGTGCGGGTGAAGAAGAGGATGGCGGTGGAGACTCCGGCGTACGGCTTGAAAACACCGCTCGGGAGCTTCACCACCGCGTCCAGCTTGTGGTCCTCGACTAGCATCCGACGCAGTTCCTTATGCGCCTTTGTGGAGCCAAATAGGACGCCATCTGGCACAATGACCGCCGCTCGTCCACCGATCTTCAGCAAGCGCAGGAAGAGTGCCAGGAAGAGCAGTTCCGTCTTCTTGGTCTTGACGACCTGGACGAGGTCTGCGGCTGTGAATTCGTAATCGAGGCTGCCAGCGAACGGCGGGTTCGACAGGATGAGGGAATACTTACCGGCTTCGCCCGCCAGGTTCTCCGCGAGCGAGTCCTGGCGGCGAATGTCCGGTTTCTTGACGCCGTGGAGAAGCATGTTCATCGACCCGATGCGGAGCATCGTCGAGTCGAAGTCGAAGCCGTGGAACATGTTCTCGTTGAAGTGCTTGCGCTGCTTGGTTTCCAGAAGGACGTCGCCGTGCTCGCGTTTCACGTAGGCAGCCGTCTGGGCAAGGAAGCCCGCTGTGCCGCATGCGGGGTCGCAGACCTCGTCGCTCGGGCGAGGCTCGGTCATCTCGACCATCAGGTCGATGATGTGGCGGGGTGTGCGGAACTGGCCATTCTGGCCAGCGGTGGCTACCTTCGCCAGCAGGTACTCGTAGATGTCGCTCCGGGGGTCGCTCTTCTCGATGGTGATGTCGTCGAGGAGGTCGACGACCTTCGCCAGGAGGTTCGCGGTCGGAATGGTGAAGCGGGCGTCCTTCACGTGATGCGAGAACGTCGACTCGTCGCCGCCCATCCGGCGCAGGTAGGGGAACACGCCCTCGGAGACGAGGGTGTACATGACCTCGGGTTGCTTGGCCTTGAAGTTGTGCCAACGCAGATCCTGTTGGCCTTCAGAGAAGAGCGGGGCAGGGTCAGGGTTTCCCGTGCGTTGGGCCTGGTTGTCTTTGAGGATTTGGATTTCGTCCAGCCACCTGATGAAGAGCAGGTACGTAATCTGCTCCATCACCTCCAGAGGGTTCGAGATCCCACCGGACCAGAACGCGTCCCAGACGCGGTCTACCTTGCTCTTCAGGTCACCCGTGTTCACCCTGTGAGCTTACCGAGACCTCCCCAACCTGGTGGACTGATGGGGTAGTTGACTATGCGTCGAAATCGTTCCGTGGCTGACCTACCGTGCCGTAGGTGGCCCAGCTCCTCGGCTCTACGGAACCTTGTTTGGCGGTCCGAGTGGGGGGATCGCCGTACGCATCCGGTCAGCGGATGGTGCGGATCATCACGGTGAGGACCGGCGAGGCCGGTGACGGCTGGCTCTGTCCGATGTCCTCGTACCCCCACGACTCGTAGAGCGAGTGGACCTTTCCGTCCCCGGCGGCCGGGTTGACCATGAGCGTGACATACGGCTCATCGCGTGTGGCGAGGAGGGCGTCGTGGATGCGGCGGGCGGTGCCGGTCTTGCGCCAGGTCGGTCGGACGCCAATTTCCTTCAGGGCCACGGCCGGACGCTTGGTGTACGTCTCCGCCGGTGTGGGGCTGGTGCGCTGCCAGTAGCGGTCGCCGTGCTCGATGGTGTTGCCGTAGGCGTAGCCGACCGGATGCCCGTCCGCATACGCGAGGACGGCCGTGAAACCCGGCTCACTCCCGTGCCGGTCTAGGCGCTCGCCGAACGCGGTGACTGCGTAGTTCGGCAGGTGGAGGAGCGGGGCGCGCACGTCGGCGTACACGTCGAGGAGGTCGCCGCGGGCTGTGTCGAGGGTGGTGAAGGTGCGCAGTTCGATGGCGGGCGCCGTGGTCATGCGGCCATCCTCCAGGTGGCGGTGTGCTCGGTCCAGGTCTGGACGGTGGTGCTTCCGGGTGCGGTGGCGCGCAGTGCGGCCCCGAACTCCTGGAGCATGCGCGTGACCCGGGCGTGCTGGGTGGCGGCTTCGGCGGGGACCTTCATCGCGGTGGCCGTGGCGGCGTCGGGGGCGCCCTGTGCCAGCTGGGCGTGTGCGAGCCGGGTGGTGGTGATGGCCCGGGACCGGATCATGTGGGGTCGGAGGGCGGACAGGCAGCGGTGAGCGTGGTACTCGGCGGTGGAGTAGTCGCCGAGGGCCAGGTGTGCGGAGAGGGCCAGGGAGTCCAGCTCGGCCTGGTCGTAAAAGGCGAGCATCCACACCGGGCGGTAGTCGGCGGGGTTGGCGCGCAGCATGGCGTCCTGGGCCTGCTCGAAGGCGCGGCGGGTGCCGGTGCGGTCCTGGGCCGCGCCGTGGATGGCGCCCTGGCGGGCCAGGCCGAGGGAGGCGAACAGCGGGTCTCGGCGGGTGAGGTGGAGGTTGCGGGCGACGTCGTTGGCGGCGGACGCGTCGGCGGGGCGGCCCATGTGGCGGTACATGGTGCCCGCGTGGCTCCAGATGCGGAACTTGATCGCCTGGTCGCCGGACATCTCGGCGAGGGCCTGGGCCTCGCGCATGTGCGCCTTGGCAACGTCGTAGCGCCGGCCGTCGATGGCAGCCCACATCGCGGAGGAGCGGAAGGCAGCTGCTGAGGCGTAGAGGTTGCTTCGTACGCGCTGGGTGGCGCCGCCTGCGTTCTGGAGGTTGAGCGCCTCGTCGGCGAGAGCGGCGGCCCGCTGCTCGATGCCGAGCTGACCGCCGTGGCGGTGGTCGCTGGCGATGATCTCGGCGAAGCGCTTGTTGAGGCGGTTGACGTCGCTCATGCCGATACGGCGCGGCGATGCGGTGCCGGGTGCGGCTGCCGCGGCGGCAGCCGCCGCGATGCTGCCGACAAGGGTGCGGCGCTTCATGTCGGGGTCCTCCTGCTGCGGTGGGGCCGGGGTGGACGTAGGCCGGCTCCGTGGCACGAACCCTAAAGCGACGGCGGGTAGTCCGGTGACGTCCTCAAGTGCCTTGCGGGCGGCTGACTTTGGCCACGTGACCCGCCCCGCTTTCCATGCCCGGACCGATGAGCCGTCGAGTCCACCAGGGCGCCCGGTCAACCGTTCAATAGCCCTGTTCACGGCCTCGGCGAGGCTGTTGGAGCTGTAGCCGTGTTCGGCCATCCACGCCTCAAGAACGGTGTTGCGGGTGGTGTCCATGCGGGCACGGTAGCCCGCACGATCCCCGCCCGCCAGGTAAAGGGGGAGTCAAAACGCCCTAGGTCGGTCCGTCGGCTGACCACCTGAACGTCCTAACCAACCAGCTGGGAAAGGGAGTTGTCTGGGTGCTGGTCGCTCGCATGCCCCACCTCGCGGGCGGCTGTTGACGGCCCGGCCCGCCCCCGAGGTTCTCCCGCGGGGGCGGGCCGGGCGCCGAGACGACACGAAGGCTCCACTCAATGACGAGTCTGAGAACACCAGTTGAGGTCCCATCCGTCGGCCACCCCACGTACAGCCAGACCTTTCCGTGCGAGCCGTCCACGGCCGAGATCGGCCGCGACCTCGTCCGAGCCGTCCTCGGTGTGTGGCACCTCGACGGCCTCGCCGACCGTGCCGCGCTGATCGTCACGGAGTTGATCGCGAACGCCGCCCGGCACACTCCGTGTCCCGAGATCCGCCTCACGGTTGGGCGGCCGAGCGCGACACGAGTGCGTGTCGGGGTCGTGGACCGGGAACCGACGCGCCTGCCCATACTCAGTCAGGCGGGTGACGACGACGAGTCGGGGCGTGGGCTGCTCCTCGTCGATGCTGTCGCCGACCGCTGGGGCTACGACCTGCATGGCTCGGGCAGACGCCCCTGGGGCAAAGAGGTCTGGGCGGAACTCAGCACCGGGGGCGGCGAGTGAGTATCCCGGCCACGGCACCCTCGCCCCTTCCGGATCTCGCCCGACTCCGGCCCCGCCAGCAGATGGCCATGGACTGCGCCCTCTGCGCCCGCCGGCTGGGAGCGAGTGGGCGACGGCTGGGCGAGATACGCCACCAGGGCCTGCCGTTCCAGCTTTGGGCCTGCGCTCCCCACTGCCAGGCCGCCAGATCGACCATCCCCACCAGCTGAGAAAGGGGACGTCCTTCCATGGAGTGGCCGTGGATCACCGGTGATTGCTGGCTCGGCTGCAGGCGTACCGGAGTTCTGGTGATCTGGCTCGGCCCGGTGCAGTGGGACGGGCAGCACGCCCCCTTCTACGCGTGCGAGCCGTGCCTCGATCGCCTCCAGGCCCAGGCGCTCGCGTACTTCATGGAGCGGCGGCCGGCATCCGCTTGATCAGACTTCCGGCACACGACTTCCCGGCCTGAGGCAGGCACCCCCGCGAGGACTTCCTACGCGGAGCACGTCACCTCGCGCCGGGTGGCCAGGAGCCGTCGAGGAGCAGCCATCCGGCACCGCTCCCGTGGGCACCTGGTGGGCGCTCCAGCCCAGTAACACCACAACGATTGCGAGGAGTTGCAGCATGACGCGCAGCACCGTAGTTCCCAGCCGCACCGAAGTACGCCCGCAGATCCCGGGGGCATCGGACGGCTTCGACCTGGACGTCTCCCTCGTCGAGATCGTCGACCCGGCCGGCCTGGTCAACCTGACCGACGACAACTGCGGGTCCACCTGCGGCGCCTGCACCACCAACGTCGCCTGACCGGCCCGAGGTCAATCCGGTCTGGTGCCGCCGCGTCTCCGCGCGGCGGCACCAGCCGCCCGCCCCCACCTACGGAGGTACTTGGTGGTTGCTCCGCCCGCAGCGTTCCGCACCGGCTCCACTGCTCTCGTGCGCGCCGTGGCCCGGCCCTCCCTGCCGTTTCCTCCCTGCCCTGACCTCGATGACTGCTCGCCCACTGGTTCGTCTGCCCGCATGGCGTGGCTACGCGCGGTCTGGGCGAACGAGGACGTCGTCGAGGCACTCCAGCACTCCAACCCGGTCCTGGCCGCGCAGGTAGGGGCCCTGTGCACGGCCGAGCACCCCGCCCTCCGGGATGTGCAGCGCGCCGCGCTGTCCGTGGCCCGCTACCTGCTGCGGGCGCAGCACCGGGCGACACCCTTCGGCCTGTTCGCCGGCGTGGCCACCGCGGACTTCGGCCCACAGGCTCGGGCCGACTGGGGCGAGGAGCACGTGGCCGTGGGCCGCGCAGGGGCAGAGTGGCTGGCGGCCCTGGTTGCACGGCTGGAGTCATGCCCGGACCTCGTCGAACGACTGCCCGTCGTCATCAACAACACCGTGACGTACCGGGGAGACCGGCTCATCGTGCCGTTCCAGCCCGACGTTCAGGACGACCGGACTCGCCCGGTCGAGGCGTCTCTGGCCCTGACCGGACCGGTGAGCGCGGTCCTGGCCGCGACCCGACTACCGATCCGGTTCGGCACCCTCGTGGACAAGCTCCAGGCGGAGTTCCCCGAGGCCGGTCCCGAGAAGGCGCGTCAACTGCTGGCGGAGCTGATCCGGCGGCGGGTACTGATCACGGGCCTGCACGCTCCGAGCACCGAGACCGACGCACTCGGGTATCTGGTGAGCCAACTCGACGCAATCGACGCCGGAAGCCTCGCCCCGGTCGCGGAGACCGTACGCGAACTCCACGCGGTCCGGGCTGGCCTAGAGGAGTGCGCCACACACGGCGGCCGGGACAGCGTCGCGGCGCGGATGCGAGACCTCGTCCCTGGCCTGCGTCGCCACCCCGTCGCGCTCGACCTCCGCCTGGACGCCCAGATCGTTCTGCCGGAAGCGGTCGCCCAAGAGATCGAGCGGGCCGCTCTCGTCCTGACCCGCTTGAGCATCCGCCCGTACGGGACCGCCGCCTGGAACGAGTACCACCAGCGGTTCTACGAGCGGTACGGCATCGGCACGATGGTGCCGCTCGCGGAGGTCGTCGCGGACAGCGGCACCGGCTATCCCGACGGCTACCCAGGCGCTCCGGCCAGCGCACGCAGGCCCCGCGTCTCCGCTCGGGATGACGCCCTCGTACGGCTGGCTCAGGCCGCCGCGCTCGACGGCCGTGACGGAGTGATCCTCACGGACGAACAGATTGAGGCCCTGGACGTGGGTCCCGACGAGCCTCGGCTGCCGCCGCACATGGAGATTGGGGTGCGGGTGCACGCGGCCAGCCTGGAGGAGTTGCAGCGCGGGCGGTTCCGACTGGAGGTCGTGAGCCTGTCCCGCGGTGTCGGCGTCTCCACGGGCCGATTCCTCAGCGTGCTGGCCCCTGCCGACCGGGAGGCCCTAGCCACAGAGCTTGCCGACCTCCCGGCCGCTGACGGCAGCACCATGCCCGCGCAGCTCTCTTTCCCGCCCCTGCTCCCCGAGAGCGCACACGTCACCCGCTCCCCACAGGTTCTACGCACCGTGATCAGCCTTCAGGAGCACCACGCCCCGCAGGACACCGTCCTGACCCCGGAGGACATGGCTGTGGGGTGCGACGGCCGCCGCATGTACCTCGCCGTCCCCGAGCGAGGCCACCGCGTGGAGGCCGTCGGGATGCACGCGCTGAACCTGCGCACCCACACCCCGCCACTGGTGCGGTTCCTCACTGAACTGTCCCGCGCTCAGTGTGCGCAGGTCACCGTCTTCGACTGGGGCGCCGCAGCGGCGATGCCGTTCCTGCCACGTCTGCGGTACGGCCGGACCGTGCTGGCCCCGGCGCGCTGGCGGCTCGAAGCGTCCGAACTGCCCGGCCGTGCCCATCCTCGGGCCGAGTGGGACGCAGCGTTCAGCGACTGGCGTGCCCGGCGGAGGCTGCCGCGCCGCGTCCATCTCGTAGAGGACGACCGGCGCCTCTTCCTCGACCTCGACGAGGCCGGCCACCGTGCGCTCCTGCGCAGGCACCTCGACCGTACGTGCCTGGCCGTACTCGTCGAGGCCCCGGAACCAGAGGCGTACGGCTGGTGCGGTGGGCGAGCCCACGAGGTCGTGGTGCCCCTCAAAGCAACCAGGCCGTCGGCATGGCCGCCACTACCAGCCCCCAGCCCGGCCCGTGCCCTGTCTGCGACCCAGATGCAGACACCCGCCGCTTCCTCGGTTCTTCTGGCCGCCCTATACGGCGACCCCCGCCGCCAAGACGTCTTGCTCTCCCGGCACTGGCCCGGCCTCCTCGAACAACTCGGCAACCCGCCGTGGTGGTTCATCCGCTTCCGCGACCCGGACCAGCACCTCCGTGTACGCATCGCCCTCCCCGACCCGGAAGCCTTCGCCGACACGGCCCGAACGGTGAGCGCCTGGGCCGACGAGCTACGAAGCATCGGCCTGCTGGCCGACCTGCGCTATCCCACCTCCTACCGCGAGATGGGCCGCTGGGGCTCCGGCACCGCATGGGAGGCGGCCGAGGATGTGTTCCGGGCGGACTCGCGCGCCGTCCTGGCCCAGCTCGCGCAGCCACAGCGCCCCGAACTGCGCACGCTGGTGGCCGCCCACACCGTCGCTATCGCCTCCGCGTTCCTCGGCAGCACCGAGGCCGGGATGCGATGGCTGATCGACCACATCCCTCCGACAGCCCCCGCTCCCGTTCCACGCCCGCAGTTCACCGACGCCGTACGGCTCGCCGACCCGAGCGACGACTGGTCGGCGCTGCGCCGCGTCCCAGGCGGGGACGCCATCGTGTCGGGATGGGCCGACCGGGACACGGCGCTCGCCGCGTACCGGCCGCACTTGCCCGGCCCGGACACCCAGGGCATCGCCGTCGACGATGTCTTGACCTCCCTGCTGCACGTCCATTTCGTGCGCCACGTCGCCGTGAACTTCCCTGAGGAAGAGGTGTGCCTCTACCTGGCACGTGCCGCCGCCCTGGCTTGGACCGCCCGCACCAGGGGGAGGGCTTCGTGACCGCCCACCCCGCGCTCGGCCTGGTCGACGCCATCGCCGACCGGCTCGCCGATCCCGACACCGTGCCCCTCGGCTCCAGGACGCTGTCCTCGGATCGGCAGCACCTTGCTTACGGCCCGCCCGGAATCGCGCTCCTGCACATCGAGCTGGCCGCGAGGGGCCTCGGCCCGTGGCACCGCGCCCACGACTGGCTCGCCGCCGCCTCCCGGCACTCGCTCACCAGCGGCCCGGACAGCCACCCGTTCTACGGAGTGCCCGCCTTCGCTCACGCCCTGAGCTGCGCCGCCGACTACCTCCCCGGCTCTTACCAGCGCGCCCTCGACGCGATGGACGGACAGATCGCAATCGACGTCGGACGCCGTCTTGACGCCGCACACCGCCGCATCGACGCCGGACGCCTGCCGCAGCTCGCCGAGTTCGACGCCATCAGGGGCCTCACCGGATACGGCGCCTACCTATTGCGCCGAAACCCCGGCAGTTCCACGATGCGCGCCGTTCTCGACTACTGCGTGCGCCTCACCGAACCGATCATCCACCATGGCGAGTTCCTGCCGGGCTGGTGGACGGAGACCGGGCCCTCGGGCAGTCCGGACGACCGATTCCCTGGGGGACACGCCAACACCGGCATGGCGCACGGCATCGGCGGTGTGCTCGCGTTCTTGGCCCTCGCCGCTCGGAACGGCTCCGTGACTGACGGGCACCACACGGCACTGCACACCATCCTGACCTGGCTGGACCGCTGGAAGCAGAGAGCTGACGGTGGACCGGTCTGGCCGTACTGGGTCACTCAGGACGAGCTGCGGACGGGGCATCTCGCCCCGTCCGCGCCCCGGCGGCCGTCCTGGTGCTACGGCACCGCCGGCCTCGTCCGCGCCCAGCAACTTGCCGCGCTCGAACTCGGCGATACGAGCCGCCAGATCGACACGGAGAACGCGCTCGTGGCCGCCCTCACCGACCCCGAGCAGCTGAAGGCCACGACGGACAACGGCCTCTGCCACGGGTTCGCCGGCCTCGCCCACGCCGCCGCACGTACGGCAGACGACGCCCACCCCTCGACCGCGGGGAAACTCCACGCCGCGATCCCGGCCCTCCTGGCTGCGGTTACCCCACCAGACACCGACCCCGAACTCACGGCCACAGCACTCGTTCAGGACGAGGAAGGCGGCCTCGGCCTCCTCGACGGCGCCGCCGGCATAGCCCTGGCCCTCCTGGCGCCTAGCACCGCCGCACCACCCCGGTCCGCCTGGGACGCATGTCTCTTCATCGCTTGATCCACCGACCGAAGGACCTCTATGCCTCCCGACCACTGGCAGCAGCACAACATCACCTTCCTCGACCGCGAGAGCGCCCGGCGCACCATCGCCGAACGCCTCGGCCCCGCCCTGATCGAGGCCGAGGCCGACGGGCAGCTCGCCGGCTGGTGGTTCATGAACAAGCAGGCCTGGCCGCTGCGTTACCTCGCGGACGAGCCCTCACCAGCCATTGAGTCGCTCCTGAGCGATCTCATCGGCGACGGCGTGGCCGTGTCGTGCCTGCCCTGCGTCTACGAGCCCGAGACCGACACGTTCGGCGGACCCGAGGCCATGGATGCAGCCCACGAACTGTTCCACAGCGACTCCCACCACCTGCTCACCTACCAGCTGAGCCCGATGCACTTGGGACGCCGGGAGACCGCCGTCCTGCTGGCGAGCGTCATGATGCGCGGTGCTGGACTCGACTGGTTCGAACAGGGCGACGTATGGGCGAAGGTCGCGGCCCTGCGACCGGCCGCCAATCCACCACCACCCGCACGAGCCGCCGAACTGGCTCCGGCCATGCGGAAACTCATGACCGCCGATGCCCACAGCCTTTGTCGCCCGCGTGGCCCACTGCACGCTCACGAGGAATGGGTGACCGCCTTCGAACGGGCCGGAGCCACGCTCGCCGAGCTTGCAGGCCGCGGCGCCCTCACCCGCGGCCTGCGAGCCGTCATCGCCCATCACGTGATCTTCCACGCCAACCGCGCCGGTCTCCTCCGGGACGACCAGAGCGCCCTGTCCCACATCGCACGAGAGGTAGTCATGGGAACGAGTGACCACACCGAGTCGCCTACCGAGGCAACAGCCGACATCGATAGCGTCAGCGCGGTGAACACCGACACGATCACCACCCCCACGGCGGACGCCGAGCGTCTCCGCAACGCCCTGGTCGACCAGCTCCGCGCGGACGGACACGCCCGCACGCCCGCCGTCGAGACCGCGTTGCGGACCGTGCCCCGCCACGTGTTCGTGCCCGAGGCGTTGCTCGAAGACGCCTACACCAACGCGCCAGTGCACATCAAGTACGACACCGACGGCACGTCCATTTCCTGCGCCTCCCAGCCAGGCGTCGTCGCCCTCATGCTGGACCAGCTCGACGCCCAGCCCGGCGAGCGCATCCTCGAACTCGGTGCCGGCACCGGCTACAACGCCGGTCTGCTCGCCCACCTGGTCGGCGAGAGCGGACACGTGACCACGCTCGACGTCGATGACGATCTGGTGGAGGGCGCCCGTGCGCACCTCGCCGCCGCCGGGATCACCAACGTCCAGGCCGTGACCCGCGACGGGGCTCTCGGCTACACCGAGGGAGCACCGTACGACCGGATCATTGCCACTGTGGGCGCGCACGGTGTTCCGCATGCTTGGCTGCACCAGCTTGCCCCCGGCGGTCGGCTCCTCGTCCCCCAGCGCCTCAAGGGCACGGTGTCCCGCTCCATCGCCTACGAGCAGCGTGACGGCCGGTGGGTGTCCCTCGGCAGCGAGATGAACACCTTCATGCCGCTTCGGCGGGGCATCGCTGACGACGACCGCCGAGTGATCCCGCTCAGTACGGACGGCGCCGTACGACTCCAGGCCCCCGCCGGGCTCAACATCGACGCCGACGCCCTCGCAGGCGTACTTGACCAGCCGCGCACCGAGAAGTGGACCGGCATGACGGTCCGCGCCATGGAGTCGCCGGAATGGATGGAACTGTTCGTCACCTGCTCCCTTCCCTCCGGCCTGATCCGGATGCTGTTTCCCCAGAGCGCCAAGGGCACTCTGCTCACGGAGGACCCCTACCCCTCGTCGACCGCGGTCGTCGACAAGGGCGCCGTCACCTACCTCGCCCGGCGGCTGTCGAATAAGCAGACGCCCGAGGGCGACAAGCTCTGGGAGTTCGGCGTCATCGGCCACGGCCCCGGCAGTGACGAACTGGCCGCGAGGGTCGCCGACGCCATCCGCACCTGGGATCGCGACTACCACGACCGTGAGGCCACGTTCGAGATCCAGCCCCTTGACGCCCCCGAGATCGAGCAGCGCCCCGGTCTCTTCGCCCTCGACACCCCGCTGAACCGCATCGTCGTCGACTGGCGATGACGTCCCACGCGTAGCGGACGGTGCCCGTCGGCACACGGCTGGCGGGCACCGCCGCCTCAGCAGTCCTCACTTTCGACCCGGGGGATCCATGGACCCGCACGGCCTCACAGCCCAGCGCTTCCCGCTCGTCGCCCGATTCCGCCCCGCCTGCCTGCCTCTGCCGGAACGTGTGCGCGCACTCGTCGACCTGGCCGACACCGCAGTGAAGAAGGCCGACCAGGGTCTCGCATCGGCCGTCTACAACCAGGCCGCGCTCATCGCCTCCGACCTCGGCCTCCCCGACCTCGCCCGCGAGATGTGCCACCAGCACGCCGCCGCCTACCTCCACGCCTGCCCCCTGCCCGGCATGACCGCGATCCGAGGACTGGAACCGGTCGTCAACCTCGCCCGCCTCCAGATCCGCGCTGGCCACGCCGACGAGGGGCGTCAGCGACTCCTCGACCTGTACAAGGCCGTGGAGACCGGCACAGCGGCACGGTTCGAGGGCGTCACCGTACCTGCGGACCTCACTGCGACCCGTGAAGACCGCCAGGAAGTTCGCGCATGGCTGTGGCGCGTCCTCCTCGCAGACGGCACGCGCACCCTCGCCACCGAGGGGCGATGGGCCGAGGCCCTGGCGCACATCGAAGCCCACCATGGCATCGGGCAGCGGATGCTCGACGGTCGGCAGGTCGCCGTACTCGCCGCCCTCACTGCGAACGACACGGCAGGGGCTGCGGGTCTCCTTACTGCCACGAAGCCCGGCGACCCGTGGGAACAAGCCGTCACGGCATGCCTGACCGTCCTGTGCCGCCGTGACGCCGGGCAGCCGATCGACAGCCATCTGCCCGACCTGGTGACGGCCTACTCCGGACGGAAGGCCGAACCCGGGATGACCGTCTTCGACACTCGCCTCGGACTTACCGTCCTCGACGCGATCGGGCCCGCCGAGGAGCTCGCCGCGCACCTCATCGTCGAGGACCTCTACCGCAGGACGACGGACGCCAAGGACGGCTATGCGGCCCGCGAGAATTTGGCTCACCCTCGGTTCGCCGAGATTGCCACGGACCGGCAAGTGCAGGACTGTCGCGCGCTGGTGGGCGCCTGCGCCCTCGGCACGGGGTTCTTCCCGGACGAGCTGCGAGGAGAACTGACGTCGGCTCTGCGCGCCAGCGACAGCGTGATCCGGAAAAGCCTCACATGTTCCTCCGATACCGGAGGAACGCAACCCCTGCGGGCCTGACGGTCCCTATCGGCGCTGTCTGCGCTGCTGCTCGATAGGCGTCGCAGTCGTCGGCGGAAGCTGACCGCCGTGGGTCTGCCGGGCGCGGATCGATCCTGCGAGGGTGGAACGGCGGCGGGCGGCTTCGGCTCGGCGGTTGGGTGCCGGGTTGCGGCCGGTGTGCTGGATGCGGGTGATCAGGACGCGGGCGGGCTGTCGAGCGGTGGTCAGCTCACGCACCGCTCACGCAAACGGCCCCGGACGAGGAGTCCGAGGCCGAATAGGGCGCCTCCCTGGAGAGGAAACCCCAGGTCAGCGGCTTACTGCGCTGTGCCCCCGGCAGGATTCGAACCTGCGACACCCGCTTTAGGAGAGCGGTGCTCTATCCCCTGAGCTACGAAGGCGTGGGATGTGTGGGTGCTCCGAGGGATTCGGGCATCCGCACGACGCGCCACCTGGGTGGTGCGCCACGGACAGTCTAGCGGGTGGGGCTGTGCCCCAGGTGTCGTGTGGTGGCTTCGGCGGCGGCCCGGGGTGTCATGGGGCCTCTGGGCGTCCTCGCTCCGATGTCAGGGTGTCGAGCAGGTGGCGGCCGGCGGTGGTGAAGGGGTGGGTGGGGCCCAGGCCGCGTTCTCGTCGGGTCACGACGTCTGTCATCAGCTCGATGGCCGCGTCCAGGTGGCCGCGTGCGGACTGGGTGCGGGCCAGGAGTTGCTGGGCGGAGAGCGTGATCGGGTAGTCGGCGCCGAAGCGGCGTCGGTATGCCTCGGTGACCCGCCGGATCTCCTCTTCGGCCTCCTCGAAGCGGCCCAACTGGTACAGCGCCCAGGCGTGGTTGTGATGGGCGCCCCAGGTCACCGTGTGGTCGGGGCCCAGGGAGCGGACGCAGTCGGCGGGCAGGGAGAGCAGTGTGCCGTCCTCCTCGGTGAGCAGCTCGGGCGGGGTCAGCAGGACCAGCAGGCTGGAGCGGGAGCGCAGGGTCAGGGGGTGGGTGGGGCCGAGGGTTCTTCGGCGGCCGGCGGCGGTGGAGCGCAGGAGCGCCAGGGCCTCGGCGCGGCGGCCGAGGTTGCCGAGGACGAGTTGGAGGCCGTGGGCGCTGTCCAGGGTGTCGGGGTCGTCCGCCCCGAACAGGCGCTCCTGGGCAGCGTGGACGCGTACGAGCAGCGGCTCCGCCTCGGTGTATCGGCCCAGCCGGAAGAGGGCGCGTCCGGCGCGGGAGCGGGCGGCCAGGACGAGGCGGTGCTCGGCGCCGAGGCGGCGTTCGCCGAGGTCCGCAGCCATCCGGGCGGTCTCCCGGGCGGAGAGGTAGTCGCCGGTGCGGTGCAGGGCGGTGGACAGGCGGGTCGCCACGGCAAGCGCGTCGGCGGTCACCGAGGGGGTGCCTGCGCGTCGTAGGAGGGCCAGCGTGTGGGGCACCAGCAGCCGCAGGAGGGGATCGTGGGGGCCGGCGTCGGGCACGGCGGGTACGGCCGCGTCGAGGAGCCGGACCGCTGTGGTGCCGAGGGCCGGCAGCCTGTCCGCCGGCGTCGCCGCCGCGACGCTGTCCAGCAGCACCGCGTGGCTCTGTACGCACCGCACCCCGACGTCGACCAGTTCCGTCAGGGACTGGTCGAGCAGGGCCCTCAGGGCGATTTCGCAGCGGGCCCGGGGCAGGGCTCCGTCGATCTCGGCGCGGTTGAGCAGGGAGAGCGGCAGCGGCTCGGGGGCGAGGCGGGCCAGGAGCCTCAGCAGTGCGGTCGCCTCGGGCAGGCCGCGGGCCTCGAAGGCGTCGAGGGTCAGTTGCCAGGTCAGGCCGACCAGGTGCCGGGGGTCCTCGTCCGACAGGGCATCGGCCCCCTGGTCGATGAGTTCCACCCCCTCCTCGTCCTCCAGGCGGCGCCCGTAGGTCTCCATCGTCCAGGGATCGAGCACCTGTTGGGAGAGGAAGCCGCCCGCCAGCGTGAGGGCGAGCGGCAGCCGGCCGAGCCGTTCCGCGATCTCCGCGGCCTCCTCCCGGGTGCCGCTGTGCGGGGCGAGGTCCTGGAGCACCCGTGCGGCGTCCTCGCGTGGCAGTACGCCGATGTGCTGGAGCTCTGCCCCCGGCCACCAACGGGCGGCCGACCGGCGGGTGGTCACCAGGACCGTGCCGCGCGGGCTGGTCCGCAGCCAACTGCCGTCGCGGAGGATCTCGGGTTCGTCGGCGTTGTCGAGCACCAGCAGCCAGGGCTCGGCGGAGGCGTCGAGGTGCTGCCAGACGAGATCGGCGGCGGGGCGGAGTCCGTTGCGGGCGGCCAGCAGTTCACTGTCGTCGGCGCCCCGGTCGGAGGCGACGGCGAGCATGCCGGCGCGCAGGCTCGCGCGGTCCGAGGCGCTGACCCACAGGCCGACCCGGTCGCCTTCGCGGGTGGCCCGGTGGAAGAAGGTGTACGCGACGGCGGTCTTGCCGCTGCCGCCCATGCCGTACAGGACGTAGACCTCGCCGCACCGGCCCGCCCGCACGCTCGCGTCCAGGCGTCGCAGTACCTCGGTGCGGTCACGCAGGACGGCCGGAGGCCGGCCGACGGCCGGGCGGCGTACCGAGTCGGGGCCGCCGGGCGGGGGCGGCGCGTCGCCGTAGTGGTGGTGTTCGCTGATGTGCTGGTCACCCGAGGTCTGGTAGACCCGGCCGCGGTCCTCGGCGTGGCCGTCCATCGCGCCGGTCATCGTTCGGTGGTGTGCTGGTCTCGTCCGGCCTGGTAGATACGGGCGTGGCCGGAGGCGGTGGCGTGCTGGGTGATCGTGGGACCGGTCGCCGTCGGCGGCTCGATCTCGTCGAGGAGCGCGCGCAGTTCCGCGGCGGCGCCGGGGTGGGCGGTGATCAGCCGCCGCAGCCGTCCTTGCCATTCCCGGCGCAGTTCGCCCAGTGTCTCCTGGTCGTCGGCCTCGTCGGCGGCCAGGGCGTCGTCACGGGTGGCGTCCAATTCGGCGGCGACCGCGTCGGCGCGGTGCGGCTGCATTCTGCGCCACAGCCGCGTGATTCCCTCTCGGGTGCGGTCCCAGGCGTCGGTTGTCATCAACGTGACCAATGTGGCTCCCGCGCTCTGCGCGAGCACTGCCGCCTCCGAGTCCATGGTTCCCCCTGCCTAAACTCTCCGAGTTTTCGGATCATATGTCGAAATGGCTGGTATGGGATGCGCTGTGATGTTGTGCTGTTTCGTGATCATTCATCGTCGCACTCTTGAGCCGGATGGGACAACCAGGGGTCATGGATGTCCTCTTCAGTGTGTCCGCTTATGGCGTGGCGAAGTCGATGTGCGCGACGCTACAGTGATGAACTCTGGCCCGATCTAGGGGGCGATGGAAGTGACCAGACCTTGGGAAGCGGACCCCGCCACGTCATTCAAGCGGCGGCTGGGGAAAACGCCGCAGGAACTGGGGAACACGACCGATAATCCCGACTGCCCCGACATCTGGGAACTGGAGAACGGGGACATCGCTGTCATCGGCCGTGACCTCACGGAACCTCTGGGGCGGAAGTTACCGGCGGGGGTCTCCGTCGGCGCGGACGAACGGCTCGTAGTCATTCCGCGGAACATGTTGGTTGCGGCGAAACAGGACATCCCGAATGTTTGAATCCTTCTCGCGTGGACTTTCCGCATACATGGATCGTCCCACGTATCACGCCGACTTTCGCCAGGTCTACGGGAGCGGGATTCGCCACCTGAACAAGCTCGAACGGGGGCAGGACTTCAAGGAGCGGGGATTCGCCAGTTGGGAGGCGTTCGCCGCCGGCGATTGGGACCGTGCGCTCGCCCTTGTCCAGGAGAAACGCGATGTCTACGCGCGACAGTTCCGCGAAGCGGAACGGCGGGGCATCCTGGAGCGGCGCCTGCGCGTGGTGGAATTCCCGGTGACCCCGTACGTGCAGTGGGAGCTTCACGTCCTGCGTCTGCGGGTGGAATTAGGCGACAACATCAGGGTGCTCGACGCCCGGAAGATCTCCGATATCGAGAAGGACCGCACGGTTCCCGAAGTGGTGATCCTCGGGGACGTCGCCATGTACGAAGTGCTCTATGACGGCGACGGAAACGCGATGGGCGCGAACCGCTTCACCGACCCGGCCCTGATCCGCGAGACATCGGCCGGGTTCGAGGCGCTGTACGAGCGCGGGGAGGCGTTCCCTGACTTCTTCGACCGGGAGATCGCGCCGCTGGGCCCGCCCGTGGTCGCCCACGGGACCTGAGCGCGCACCGGGTCAGGAGTGGGCCCTGAGGAGCGACCAGGCCAGGGCCGCGAGGTCGGCCGGGGTGGCCGGGCCCGGCAGGGTGCCCCGGGACCAGTGGGCGATCAGGGCGACCAGACCGCCGCCGACGAAGTGGGAGCGGGCCGCGGCCTCCGGGCCGGCCTGCTCGCGCCGGGCGTCGCAGCGCCAGGCTTCCGCGAGCCGGCTCCGCAGCCGGGCGGCGCAGCGGGCGCTGCCGTCCTCGCCCAGCATCCGTGCGTACAGCGGGCGGTGCCGGGCGACGTGGGTGAAGAGCGTGACCAGATGGCCCGGCGGAGCGGGATCGGCCGGGTCCGGTCCCGGGGCGCCGCGGCAGGCGCGGACCGCCTCGACCAGGTCGGTCATCGCACTGTCGGCCGCGTCGAGGAGGAGGTCGTCGCGGTCCTTGTAGTGGAGGTAGACCGTCGCCCGGCTGACCTCGGCGCGTTCCGCGATCTCCGCCATGGTGATGGTGTCCGGGTCGCGTTCCGTGGACAGGGCGAGCACGGCCGCGTGCAGCCGCGCGCGGGTGCGGCGGGCCCGGGGATCGTCCGAGGTGGTCCGGGAGACGGGGGTCGGGGCGGTGCCGGGCATGGGCGCGGGTCCTCCGGTCGGGGGGAAGGCGGGCTCAGGGGCTACGCGGGTACGAGGCTGTGGGTCTACGCGGCCACGGATGCGGGGCGATGGGCCCCTACCGCTGCGGGAGGGCCGCCCCTCACGTCCCGTAGGACGGCGTCATCGCCCTCGCCAGGCGCAGGTGGGCCGCCGCCTCCTCGGCGCGGCCCCGGCGTTCGAGGGTGCGGCCGAGCAGCAGGCGGGCGTACGAGTCGTCGGGGACCCGCGTGACCAGCGGACGCAAGATGGCCTCCGCCTGGGCCAGTTGGGCGGAGTGGAAGTAGGCGCGGGCGGCCAGCGTGCGGACCCCGCGGTCCGTCCCCTGCTCGGTCAGGAGCGGGGCGAGCAGGGTGAGGCAGCCCAGCGGGTCGCCCAGGTCCAGGAGGGCTTCCGCCTCGCGGAACCGCCGTACCTCGGCCGGCAGGCTCCGCTCGTCCCCCGTGGCCGCGGCCCGCAGGAACTCCGCGATGGCCTCCGGCGGTTGGGCGCCGGTGAGGGAGCGGCCCGCGACGACGAAGGTCGGCGAGTTGGTGACGCCCCGGGCCTTTCCGGAGAGCAGCAGTTCCCGTACCGCCGTCTCGCCCTCGCCCCGCGCGAGCAGGTCCGGGCCCTCGGGGAAGCCGGCCGCGCGGGCGACGTCGGCCAGGACCTGAGGCGAGCCGATGTCCCGGGCCTCGACGAAGTGGGCCCGCAACAGGGCCCGCGCCACGGCGTCCTGCGTTCCGGGGGCGCCGTGGTCGAGGGCGAGGACCAGCAGGCGGTGCGCGTCGTGGCTGCTGGTGCGCCAGGCCGCGCCCCAGCGGGGGCCGATGCCCTCCTCCGCGGCGATGCGGGAGACGCGGGTCCGGTTCTCGGCCGGGGAGAGGCCGGGGGCGCACTGGCGCAGCGCCTCGTCCACCAGCGGGTCGCGCAGCTCGTCGTCGAGCGGGACCGCCGGGTCGGGCGCCATCGGGTCCACGCGGAACGGACGCCACACCACCTCGGCACCGCCCGCGCCCCGGACCCCCGTCTCCTCCCCGCCCAGGTCGGCGAGGGCGCGTTCCAGTCGGCGCCGGCCGATGTAGGCCCACGCGCACACGACGTCCGCCCAGATCTCGATCACCATACGATCGAGAGTAGGCGACACCTGTCCAGTAAGCGACACCTGTCCAGGTGGCGGTGCTCACGCCGGGGCGACTCCGGTGAACCGTCCGGCCACCCGCAGGTCCGCCTCGATGCCGTCGGCCGTGCGGCGCAGCTCCGGCAGGATCTCCGTGACGCACTCCTCGGGCGTCCGGCGGGCGGCGTGCATCGCCACGTTGACCGCCGCCACCGCCCGGCCCGTACGGTCGCGCACCGGCACCGCGATCGACCGCAGCCCCGCCTCCAACTCCTCGTCGACCAGGGCGTATCCACGCTCCCGCACCTCGTCGAGGAGCCGGGGGAGACCGGCCGCCGGGGCAGGCGGGCGGGCGTCGGCCGGGAGGCCGGCCAGCAGCACCCGGCCGAGCGAGGTCGCGTACGCCGGGAGCCGGGCGCCGATGGCGACGCGGGCGCTCATCACCCGGCCCGCCGAGGCCCGCGCCGTGTACTGGATCTCCTCGCCGGTCTCCGCCAGGACGGCAAGCGAGGCCGATTCGCTCACCCGGTCGGCGAGCGCGGCCAGGTGGGGTTCCGCGATCCGGGGCAGTGAGGTGCGGGACAGCGGCGGGAAGCCGAGGGACAGCACCCCGGGCGTCAGCGCGAAGGTGCGGCCGGGACCCGGCGCGACCAGCCCCGCGTACTCGTACGTGATCAGCGCGCGGCGTGCCGTCGCCCGTGCCAGGCCGGTCGCCTCGGCGACCTGGGTGAGGGTGAGCGCGGAGCGGCCCTCGCCGAACGCGGTCAGCACGGTCAGTCCCCGCGCCAGCGACTCGACGAACTCCCGGCCCAGCTCCTGCTTGGAGGCGCCCGTCCAGATGGCCAGGCCCGCCGGGGCAGGGCCCGGTGACGGCGGCGGGGCGTCGCGCAGCTCGGCCTCCATCGCCCGTACCGCCGTGCGCAGTTCGGGGAGCAGCGTCTCGCGCAGGCCCTGCGCGGTGTGCCGGCTGGTGTGGCTCACCACGTTGGCCACGCACGCCACCCGGCCGGTGCCCGGGTCCCGTACCGGCGCCGAGACGGCGACCAGGCCCGGTTCGATCAGCTCGTCGTCCAACGCCCAGCCACGGGACGCCGCTTCGGCCGCCCGCCGCTCGAACTCCCCGTCCGGCATGGGGGCTTCGCGGGGCGGTACGGCGGGGAAGGTGTGGTCCCTCGGGTCGGCGGCCCTGCGTGCGCGCCAGTGGCGCCAGTCGTCCTCGCTCCACTCGGCGGCGAACAGCGGTCCCGGGGCGGTGCGTTCGGCGGGCAGCAGGTCGCCGATGCGGAAGCTCAGGGACATCGCCCGGCGGCGGGTGGCCTGGTGGATGAAGCGGATGCCGTCCCGGTCGCCGACCGCGAGGGAGACCGACTCGTCCAGGGCGTCCGCGAGGGCGTCGGCGCGGGCGCCGAGCAGGGCGGGCAGGCGCAGGGCGGCCAGGTAGGCGTTGCCCAGCTCCATCAGGCGGGGGGCGAGGGTGACGTCCCGGCCGTCCAGGCGGACGTATCCCATCCGGGCGAGGGTCGCGGTGATCCGGTCGACGGTGGACCGGGCCAGTCCCGTGGCCTTCTCCAGCCCGCTCGCGCTGAGCGTGGCGTCCGCCTCGGTCAGTTCCCGCAGCACGGCGATCCCGCGCAGCAGCGGCGTGACGGCTTCGGCGGGCGTGACACCCCGGGCGGGGGTGGCCGCCTGGGCGCGCGTGAGCGTCGTGGCCGCCTCGGCCGGCGCGGCGGCGCCCTCGTCGCGGGCGGCGTCGTTCGTGGTCTTGGCGGGCATCGGCTCTCCGGTACGGCGGGTGAGGCAGGGCTACGGTAGTCCGGGAGCCTCACCGCCGGGTGACCCGTACCTCGTGGTCGCCCTTGAGGTCCGCCTTCGTCACCTTGATCGTGATGCCCCGGCCCGGGTCCTTGAAGGTCTCGCCCGGGGTGAAGGCGGCGTCGGAGAGTTCGGCGTGGACGTTGGGGCTGCGGGTACAGCCTCCGCTGTTGCGGCGGGAGTCGTAGACCGTCACCGGTCCCATCCCCGTGTCCACGTCCGCGTCGACCCGGTAGATCAGCACGCCGGGCCGGCAGACCGCCTCGTCGTTGCCCTCGCGGGTGCGCAGCTCCACGGCGTACCCGGACTTCCCGTCCAGCGGCACGATGACCAGTTTGTCGCCGCCCTTGCGGGCCAGCGGCGTCAGCGTGTACTCCGTCGAGCCGGGCGCGGAGGCGCAGTGCACCTGGGAGGCGTCCAGCCAGCCGAGCTTCCACTTGTGCCAGCCGAGCAGGTCGTTGTTGGCGCCCCAGTCCTCGCTCATGATGTCCCAGTGGCCGACCGCGCCGCCGCCCTCCTGGGTGTAGAGGTCGGGCAGGCCGAAGACGTGGCCGTTCTCGTGCGGCAGCACCCGGTAGCCGGTGCGGTCGTAGGAACCGGAACCGTCGTCCTGGCGGGAGTAGACGAAGGACGCGTTCGCCACCGGGACGCCGTCGGCCACCGGTGCCTCGGCGTTGCCGGCGAAGGTGACGGACAGGACCGTGTCCAGCGCGGAGGGGCCCGCGTTCGGGGTGACCAGCACGTTGAGCAGGTCGTAGGCGCGGAAGTCCACCTTGGCGTCGGCCACGGAGACGAGGTCCTGGATCAGCTCCCGGTACCCCGGGTCGAAGGGGGCGCCGCGCTCTATGCCGTACTCGGCGAACGGCTTCGGCATCCGCAGCCACTCGGGGAGGGGAGCGTCGGGGCGGTAGTCGAGCCGGCCGTAGGAGCTGGTGGCGAACCACTCGCGGGTCTGCGGGAAGAACTCGGCGTACCGGTCGAGGGCCTTGCCCTCCCCGGGCGCGTCCGAGAAGTCGATCATCAGGTTGAGGGCGCGGACGGTGCCGGTGGAGCGGGAGTAGCCGGCGGCGGTCGGGACGCCCTCGGACATCTGGATCTCGGAGCCGCCGCTGATCAGACAGGGGCCGTGCGCGGAGGTGCGGGAGAGGGTGGCGGGGCCGGGGCCGGCCGTCGTGGTGCCCGGGACGAGGGGGCCGGTGCCGGCCGAGGTGCTGACGGCGAGGGTCAGGAGGGTGACCGCCGCGAGGGCGGCCGGACGGCGAGGGCGTATCCGCCGGCTCGGCGGCTGCACCTGCACCTGCGGCCGCATGCGCACCTCCCGGACCCACGGCAGCCGCACGTCACCGACTGCACCCTTGCGCTCACCCTCTGCCGGGGGGTGCGGGGGCGCGCGTTGGAGGGGCTGAACGTGGGTTACCGGGCGGTAGTCGCCGGTCGGGGGAGTGTCGGGGCGCGGAGGGGGCGGGGGCGGGGTGGGGTGTGATGCGGGTCACTGGAAAGAGGGCGGCGGAGGGGAAATATCCGGGGAACGGTTCCCCGTTTAGACCCGTGTCCGAGTGAAACGGGGATTCCCTCCCCGGATCGCGGGCCGTGGATCGTGGGCCAGGGGTCCGGGGGCCAGGGGTCGCGGGCCAGGGATCGGGGGCCGTGGATCACGAGCCTTACGACCGGCGGACCCGACCTGGCTCGCCGGCCCCACCGGTCAGAGCCCGACAACCCGACAACCCGCCCAGCCGCCGAACCACCGAACCACCGAACCGCCCAGCCACCGAACCGCCAGGCCACCGAACCACCGAACCGCCCAGCCACCGAACCGCCAAGCCACCCAGCCACCGGGTCACCGAGCCACCGAGACCCCCGCATCATCCGAGGAGCAGCCCCGTGTCGACCGCCGCACCCGCGCACCGCAAGGCGTCCCGGCCACGCGCCGATGCCCTGCGCAACCGGGAGCGGATCGTCGCCGCCGCCCGGGAGATGTTCGTCGAGTACGGCGCCGACGTGCCGTTCGACGAGGTCGCCCGTCGCGCCGGGGTCGGCAACGCCACGGTGTACCGCAACTTCCCCGACCGTGACGCCCTCGTCCGCGAGGTCGTCTGCTCGGTGATGGACCGTACGGCGCGGGCGGCCCGCTCCGCGCTCGCGGAGACCGGCGACGCCTTCGAGGCGCTGGAACGCTTCGTGCACGCCGCCGCCGACGAGCGGATCAGCGCCCTGTGCCCGATGATCGCCGGCACCTTCGACCAGCACCATCCCGACCTGGAGGCCGCGCGCGAGCGGGTCGAAGGACTCGTCGCGGAGATCATGGAGCGGGCGAGAGAGGCCGGCCGGCTCCGGCCCGACGTGGACGTGGGCGACCTGATGATCGCCGTGGCGCAGCTCAGCCGGCCCCCGGCCGGGACGGACTGCGTCCGCGTCGACCGCTTCGTCCACCGCCATCTCCAGTTGTTCCTGGACGGGCTGCGGGCACCCGCCCGCTCGGTCCTCCCGGGAACCGCCACGACCGTGGCCGACCTGCGCGGCCCCGCCGACTCCTGTCCGCCGAGCCGCCGCTGACCGACCCCGCCGACGGCCGCGTGGCAGACCGCGGGCCGGCCTGACGGGCCTGACCGGCCTGACCCGGCCGACCTGGCTGCCCCGGCCGACCGGACGGCAGCCGCCTGACAGTCCTCCGTCCGGGCCCCGGCAGCCCCTGACCGACGACCTCCGACACCCCTCCGCCGACCGCGCGACACCGTCCAGCCGTTTTATCTGCTTATCGGCGTTTCGCCGCGCTTACCTGTCTCTTTCCGTCACGAAGTCCCGAAGTGGGTACCCCCATGTCAGAAGCAGCCGTCAAGGCCCCCGGCGTCCCGGACGCCGGACGCTGGAAGGCGCTCGTCTTCATCGCGCTGGCCCAGCTCATGGTCGTCCTCGACGCCACCATCGTGAACATCGCCCTGCCCTCCGCCCAGCAGGACCTCGGCATCTCCGACGGCAACCGGCAGTGGGTCGTCACGGCCTACGCCCTCGCCTTCGGCGGGCTGCTGCTCTTCGGCGGGCGCGTCGCCGACCTGTGGGGCCGCCGGCGGGCCTTCCTCGCCGGTCTGGCCGGTTTCGCCGCCGCCTCCGCGCTGGGCGGGGCGGCCACCAACGAGATGATGATGTTCGGCGCCCGCGCCCTCCAGGGCGTCTTCGGCGCCCTGCTCGCGCCCGCCGCGCTCTCCCTGCTCGCCGTGATGTTCACCGACGCCAAGGAACGCGCCAAGGCGTTCGGCATCTACGGGGCGATCGCCGGCGGCGGTGGCGCCGTCGGACTGATCCTCGGCGGATTCCTCACCGAGTACCTGGACTGGCGCTGGACGTTCTACGTCAACATCCCGTTCGCCATCGTCGCGGCGATCGGCGCCTACCTCGTCGTCCACGAGCCGCGCGGCGGCCGGAACCGCTCCCCGCTCGACATCCCCGGCGTGGTCCTCTCCACCCTCGGCCTGGTCGCGCTGGTCTACGGCTTCACCCGCGCCGAGTCCGAGGGCTGGGGCGACCCGGTCACCGTCGGCATGTTCGTCGGCGCCGCCGTGCTGCTGCTCGCCTTCGTGGCGGTCGAGTCGCGGGTGAAGGCACCGCTGCTGCCGCTGCGCGTGATCACCCAGCGCAGCCGCGCCGGGATCTACCTCTCCCTCGGTCTCGCCGTCATCGGCATGTTCGGCCTGTTCCTCTTCCTGACCTACTACCTCCAGGTGGTGAAGGGCTACACGCCGGTCCGCACGGGCTTCGCGTTCCTGCCGATGGTCGCGGGCATGATCACGGGCTCCACCCAGATCGGCGCCCGGCTGATGACCCGGGTCGCGCCCCGGCTGCTGATGGGCCCCGGCTTCCTGGTCGCCGCCCTCGCCATGCTGCTGCTGACCCGGATGGAGATCGACTCCTCGTACACCTCCGTACTGCTGCCCGCGATGCTGCTGCTCGGGCTCGGCATGGGCACGGCGTTCATGCCGGCCATGTCCCTGGCGACCCAGGGCGTGGAGCCGCGCGACGCGGGGGTCGCGTCCGCCATGGTCAACACCTCCCAGCAGGTGGGCGGCGCGATCGGCACCGCCCTGCTCAACACCATCGCCGCCTCGGCCACCACGTCCTACGTCGCGGACCGGATCGGCGGCGCCGGCTCCGAGCCGCAGCGGCAACTGGTCCGGCTGGAGGGCATGGTGCACGGCTACACCAGCGCCATCTGGTTCGCCGTCGGCATCCTGGTCACCGCGGCCCTGATCGCCCTCACGCTCGTCGACGCGGGCCGTCCGGGCCGCGGTGCCGTCGCGGGCTCCGGCGGTCCGGCCGGCGCGGCCGAGGGCGAGCCGGCGGTGCCGGTGGTCGCCCACTGATCCACGGCGCCGGCCCGCCCGGGGCCGCGAGGAACGTTTTGTTCAGCGCAGCCAGGGCAGGTCGGCGCCGGTCCCGCCCGGTTCCAGTCCCTCGGCGACGATCCGCATGATCTCGCCGAGGGACTTCTGTTGTTCCGGGGTGAGCCGGTCGAACACGGCCTGGCGTACGGCGTCCACGTGCCCCGGCGCGGTCCGGGCGAGCACCTCGTACCCCTCGTCCGTGAGCACGGCGAACTGGCCCCGCTTGTCGGAGGGGCAGTCCTCGCGGCGCACCCAGCCGTTCTTCTCCAGGCGGGCGACGGCGTGCGAGAGGCGGGAGCGGGTGATCTTCGCGTACCGGGCCAGCTCCGTCATCCGCAGCCGCCGCCGGGGCGACTCGCCGAGCTTGACGAGGAGCCCGTAGTAGACGTGCGGCATGCCGGCGTCGCGCTGGAGCTGGCGGTCGAGGTGGTCTTCCAGGAGGGTGCTGGCCTGGATGTAGGAGCGCCAGACGTGCTGTTCCTCGGCGGTCAGCCAGCGCGGTTCCTGGCCGGGAGGGTTTCCGGGTGCCCTGTTCATGCGTCCACTCTACGAGACAGCTCCTTGAACGTTAAACAAAACCGGCGTACTCTCGGGGTATAGCTTGAGAATTCAAGTAATCCGTATGAGGGGGTCACGGCTGTACGTCCCGTACGCGCCGTACGCCCCGTACGTCCGAGGAGGGAGTCGCCGCCATGTCCGCCGCCACCCAGGAGCGCATGCCCGCCCTGTACCTGAGTCACGGTGCCCCGCCGCTCGCCGACGACCCCGTCTGGCCCGGCGAACTCGCCGCCTGGTCCGCCGGCCTGCCGCGCCCGCGCGCGATCCTCGTCGTATCCGCCCACTGGGAGGAGGCGCCCCTCGCCCTCGGCGCCACCCGGACCGTCCCGCTCGTCTACGACTTCTGGGGCTTCCCCGAGCACTACTACGGCGTGCGCTACGAGGCCCCCGGCGCCCCCGGACTCGCCGATTCGGTGCGCAAGCTGCTGCGCGCCCCCGGCACCCCCGTGCAGGACGTCCCCGACCGGGGGCTCGACCACGGCGCCTACGTCCCGCTGGTCGAGATGTACCCGGACGCCGACATCCCGGTCCTCCAGGTCTCGATGCCGACCCTCGACCCGGTACGGCTCATGGAGATCGGCCGCAGGCTGGCGCCGCTGCGCGACGAGGGCGTGCTGATCATCGGCTCCGGCTTCTTCACCCACAACCTGGCCGCCCTGCGCCAGGCCGGGGTGCCGTCCTGGTCCGCCGAGTTCGACGACTGGGGCCGGCGCGCGCTGGAGGACGGGGACGTCGACGGGCTGCTGGACTTCGCCCACAAGTCCCCGGCGGGGCTGCTGGCCCACCCGCGCACCGAGCACTTCGCCCCGCTCTTCGTGACGATGGGCGCGGCGGACGCGGCCGGTGAGCTGGACCTGCGGCGGTCGGTGATCGACGGCTTCTGGATGGGGCTGGCCAAGCGGTCGGTGCAGTTCGGCTGAGTGCCGACACGCGGTGGGGCGGGCCGGGTGCCCCGCCGCCCGCGTTCCGCCGTCGGGCGGTGGTTCCGGCAACCTCTCGGCGGCGGGAACCGTCTGGTGGGGCAGGAGCGTTCTCGTGGCGAGGCGTCCGGCCGTGGGGGGGAGGCCGTGGGGGAGGGGTGCCGGAGCACGTGACGGGAGTCTCATCGGGGGCTCCGCCCCGGGGCCGGCGGGTCGCGGGAGTATCGCACATCCGCCGTCTGACCTGGCCGTCCGCCCCTTCCGGTGAGGGTGCCGGACGCCTGCGGTTCGACAGGGTACTGCATGATCAGAAAAATCGGGGGGCGGGTTGGGAATTCTGTCCGGATTCCAGTCGTTGTTTCCATCGGATGCAGGGCACCCGAGGAGAGTTCCGGAGCAGAGCAGACCGGAGGCGTTCCGCACAGTGCCCCACGTCCGAAGGACCACCCGCTGAACCACCATCGCAAGGGAGCACGCATGGCAACCCGTGCCGTCGCCCGTCGTCAGTCCGCCACCGGCCGGACCAGCGGCGCGGCAACCAGCGTCCGCGCGAACGGCGGCGAACTCGCCGACCGCGATCTGGTCGGCATGTACCTCGACGAGATCGCCCGGACCCCGCTGCTCGACGCCGCCAAGGAAGTCGAGCTGTCCCAGACGATCGAGGCGGGTGTGTTCGCACGGCAGATACTCGCAGGCTACGAGGAGACCGGGACCGACGCCACCCGTGAGGAACTCCAGGCGCTGGAGAGGGAGGGCGAGCGCGCGAAGGACGTGTTCATCCGCTCCAACCTCCGCCTGGTCGTCGCGGTCGCGCGCCGCTACCCCCGCAGCGGTCTGCCGCTCCTCGACCTCATCCAGGAGGGCAACGCCGGCCTGGTCCGCGCGGTCGAGAAGTTCGACTACCGCAAGGGCTTCAAGTTCTCGACGTACGCCACCTGGTGGATTCGCCAGGCCATCACCCGGTCCATCGCCGACCAGTCCCGCACCATCCGGCTCCCCGTCCACCTCGTCGAGGAGCTGGGCCGCATCCGGCGCGTGCAGCGCGAGTTCAACCGGGAGCACGGCCGTGAGCCGGAGCCCGCGGAGATCGCCGCCGAGCTGGGCTCCACGCCGGAGCGCGTCGTCGACGTGCTCGACTGGGCCCGCGACCCGGTCTCGCTGAACATGGCGGTGGACGACGAGGGCGAGACCCAGTTCGGCGACCTGCTGGAGGACACCTCCGCCGTCTCGCCCGAGCAGTCGGTGCTGACGCTCCTGCGCAGCGAGGAACTGGACGACCTGATCGGCCGCCTGGAGCCGCGCACGGCCTCGATCATCAAGATGCGCTACGGCATCGACGACGGCCGGGAGCGCACCCTGACCGAGGTCGGCAAGGAACACGGACTCACCCGCGAACGCATCCGCCAGATCGAGAAGCACGCGCTGCTGGAGCTGAAGAAGCTGGCCCACGACACCGGCTTCGAAGCCGCCGCGTGACCACGGCCGCCACGGCCTGACGGGTGCCCGGAAGGGCATCCGAACATGGCCGTGTAACGCCGCTTCAACCGGCCGGGGCCCGGGAACAAGAACTCCGGGCCCTCCGATTCGACCCGAACCGAACCCTTCCGATCCCCTCAGGTCCCCTCAGATCCGATCCCCTCAGATCCGTTCCGTGGGGATCGATCCGGGTCATGGGCCGGACACGGCCCGAAGACCCGAGCCGCCCTGCCCGTGCACCCCGCCCCTGCGGGTGCGCCCGTACACCTGGCGAGCACACCCGAGTACGCCGGCACGCGCCGGAAGCGCCTGATGAGCACGCCCGTAAGCCTGAGCGACCGATCCACCCGTACGCGCCCGCCCGACCGTTCCGTCCCGCGCCCGGCCCCCGAGCCCGTGGGCGCCGGGCCCCGGCCGGGCGCGCGAACCTCACGACCACCCGGACTTCCGGACACCCCGAACCACGTCCCGACGTACTCCCCCCCGGCGCCGGGACTTCCCCGAGCCGGGCCGCGGTGCCCCTCCCCCTGGGCACGGCGGCCCGGCTCTTTTCGTGCGTATTTCCGGCACGAACGGCGAGGTGACGGGGGCCGCGGGGGCGGCGGGCGGGTGGAAGGCGGGGCACCCCGGACCTGAACCCCGGGGTGGCCCGCCGGATGGCAGATTCTGCCACAGGGGCATAGCCTGCCGACGTGAGGACCACCCGCGCGACCCACCCCACCACCGGTCCGCAAAGCGAAACCGTCACTGATCCGGAGCCCGCCGGCGGTCCGGAGCCCGTCACCGGTCCGGGGCCCGTCACCGGTCCGGGGCCCGTCACCGGTCCGGGGCCCGTCACCGGTCCGGGGCCCGCCGGCGGTCCGGAAGCCGCCACCGCCACCGCCACCGTCACCGCGCCCGGACCCCGGGCCCCGTCGCTGGCCGAGCGGCGCAAGGCCGAGACCCGGATGGAGATCGCCCGCGTCGCGGCCCGTCTCTTCGTGGGGCAGGGGTTGCGGGCCACCCGCGCCGAGGACATCGCCAAGGCGGCCGGTGTCGCGCCGCGCACCTTCTACCGGTATTTCGCCACCAAGGAAGAGGCCGTCGCCCCCCTCTACGCCCTGGGCGCGCAGCGCTGGGCGGAGGCGGTGCGCACGGCGCCGGCCGAACTGTCCCCGCCGCAGGCCCTCGCGCACGCCGCCCGGCACGCCCTCACGCCCGGCGCCGGTGTCTCGGCGTCCTCCTGGAAGTGGGCCGGCGCCCTGATCCGCCTCGCCGAGGAGAGCCCGGCGCTGCGCAGGGTGTGGGCCGACGTCTGCCACACCGCCGAACGCACCCTCGCGCAGGCCCTGGCCGCGCGGCCGGCGCGGGGTGACGACAACGTTGCCGCGCGCCTCGCGGACTCCCCGCGACTGCGCTTCGCCGCCGCCACCGCGAGCGGTGCGGTCCGGGTCGCCGTCGAGCACTGGGCGTCCGCTCCCGAGGCGACGCCGGGCCCCCTGGACGCGGCCCTGCGCAACCTGGAGGTGCTGCGGCACTTCCCCTGGGAGGAGTGGGGGAGCGGGGAGGACGGCGGGGACGGCGGGGACGGCACCCGGAGGGCGTAGCCGACACCGCCGTTCCGGTACTGCCCTGCCGTTCCCCGTGTGACTTCCTGCCCATCGACGGCCTTCGCGTGCGGCTTCCTGTCCGATTGTTGCCGATTCCCGTCGTTTGCGTACCGCCTGGTCCTGCCCGGTCATGCCCAGTCCTGCCCTGCTCCGCGCTGTCCCGTCCGTGTTGGCGCGGCCCGCGCGGGGCGTTGTCCTGCCCGGAGATCGCCGTGCCCACTCGTGCCCGATTGGGTCCGTTCACTTCTGTTTACGTATTTACTTTCCGGAAAATGGGACGTACTCTCCCAGTGAAGTCACAGGTTCGGGCACAAGTCGGAGGTGAAGGGGCATGTACGCACCCGAGCGACAGCAGGAGATCCTCCGGCTCGCCCGGGACGGCGGCCGGGTCGACGTGGTGTCGCTGGCCGAGGAGTTCCAGGTCACCGCGGAGACCATCCGCCGCGACCTGAAGGCCCTCGACCGCGCCGGGCTGCTCCGCCGGGTGCACGGCGGCGCCATTCCGGCCGGACGCCTCGACTTCGAGCCGGACCTCGCCGAGCGCGAGACCACCGCCGCCGACGAGAAGGACCGGATCGCCAAGGCCGCCCTGGCCGAGGTGCCCGCCGAGGGCACGATGATCCTCGACGCCGGTTCCACGGTGGCCCGGCTGGCCTCCGCCCTGCCGCCCGAGGCGGCGCTCACCGTCGTCACCCACAGCCTGCCCATCGCCGCCCGCCTCGCCGACCACCCCGGCATCCAGCTCCATCTGGTCGGCGGACGCGTCCGGCACCGTACCCGCGCCGCCGTGGACGCCTGGGCCCTGCGCGCCTACAGCGAGATCCGCGCCGACGTGGTGCTCCTCGCGGCCAACGGTTTCTCCGCCGAGCACGGGCTGACCACCCCCGACCTCGCCGAGGCCGCGGTCAAGCGGGCCGCCGTCGCCTCCGCCCGCCGGGTCGTCCTGCTCGCCGACTCCTCCAAGCACGGCCAGGAGCACTTCGCCCGCTTCGGCGGCCTGGGCGACGTGGACCTGCTGATCACCGACAGCGGGCTGAGCCCGGAAGACGCCACCGCCATCGAGCGCGACGGCACGGAAGTGGTACGAGCATGATCCTCACCGTCACCCCCAACCCCTCCCTGGACCGCACCTACGAGGTGCCCTCCCTCGACCGGGGCGAAGTGGTCCGGGCCACCGGGGAGCGCGTCGACCCGGGCGGCAAGGGCGTCAACGTCTCGCGCGCGGTCACCGCCGCCGGCCGGCGCACGGTCGCCGTCCTGCCGCTGGGCGGAGCACCGGGCGCCCTCGTCGCCGACCTGCTCGACGCGCAGGGCATCGAGGTCGCGCCGGTGCCGATCACCGGGGCGACCCGCTCGAACATCGCCCTCGCCGAGGCCGACGGCGTCCTGACGAAGATCAACGCCCCCGGCCCCGAACTCACCGAGGCCGAACGGGAACTGCTCCTCGACACCGTCCGCCGCCAGTCCCACGACGCCGACTGGATCGCCTGCTGCGGCAGCCTCCCGCGCGGCCTGGCCCCCTCCTGGTACGCCGAGCTGGTCGCGCGGGCGCACACCGCCGGGGTCCGTATCGCCCTCGACACCTCCGGGCCGGCACTGCGCCAGGCGCTGGGCGAGCGCCCCGACGTGGTCAAGCCCAACGCCGAGGAACTCGCCGAGGTCGTCGGCCGTCCGCTCGCCACCATCGGCGACGCGGTCAAGGCCGCCGAGGAACTGCGCGAACTGGGCGCGGTCGCCGTCCTGGCCAGCCTCGGGGCCGACGGGCAACTGCTCGTGTCCGACACCGGCACCTGGTACGGCAGCGCCCGCGTGGACGCCGTACGCAGCAACGTCGGCGCGGGGGACTCCTCCCTCGCCGGTTTCCTCGTCGCCGGGGGCGCCGGCCCGCAGGCCCTCGCCTCCGCCGTCGCCCACGGCGCCGCCGCGGTGCAGCTCCCCGGCAGCGTGATGCCGACGCCGGCCGATCTGGACCCGGCCGCGGTGACCGTCACGGCCCGCGTCCCCGTCGACCGTCCGCTGACGGAGCCGGTGCCATGAGCCGACGGACCCTGGACCGGTCCCGGTCCGCCCCCGTGACCCTTGCCTCCCCCCTGTCCCTCCCCGATCCCGGCGCCCCGGCCGGGGCCCGCCCCGTCCCCCACCGCAGTACCCCCGTCCCCACCCCCGCCCACCACCCCACGTTCCGGGCGATACGCGAGCGAAGGAGCCCGCGATGAGCGAGATGATCACCGCGGACCTGGTCGACCTCGACCTGTCCGCCGACACGAAGGAAGCGGCGGCACGTGCCCTCGCCGAACGGATGGTGGCCCAGGGCCGCGTGAGCGACCTGGAGGGCTTCCTCGCCGACGTCGCGGCCCGGGAGGCGCAGATGCCGACCGGCCTCGACGGCGGCATCGGCATCCCGCACTGCCGCAGCGAGCACGCCACCGAGCCCACGCTCGCCTTCGGGCGCAGCGCGCGCGGCATCGACTTCGGAGCGGCGGACGGTCCGGCCGACCTGATCTTCCTGATCGCCGCGCCGGCGGGCGCGGACGACGCCCACCTGACGATCCTCTCCTCGCTGGCCCGGCAGTTGATGAACGCCGACTTCACCTCCGCGCTGCGGTCGGTGGACGACGCGGAGGCCGCCGCGGCCCTGATCCGCGGCGACGAGTCCCCGGCGACGGAACCGTCCCCGGCCGGGGGCGCGGAGGGCACGGGAGACGCCGCAGGCTCCGCCTCCGGTGCCTCCGAGGACTCCGTGGCGGGGCCGGCGGCGGCCTCCGCGGGCCCCGCCACGGCCACCACCGCCGCACCCGGGAAGGGCGAGAACGGCCCGAGCGCCGGGACCGCCGAGGTTGCGTCCGCGGGCGCCGGGCGTCCGTTCCGTATCGTCGCCGTCACCTCCTGCCCCACCGGCATCGCGCACACCTACATGGCGGCCGAGTCGCTGGAGAAGGCGGGCCGCGAGGCGGGCGTCGAGGTCGTCGTCGAGACGCAGGGCTCGGCCGGCTTCACCCGGCTCGACCCGGCGGTGATCGATGCCGCGGACGGCGTGATCTTCGCCCACGACGTGCCGGTGCGCGACAAGGAGCGCTTCGCCGGCAAGCCCACCGTCGACACCGGCGTCAAGGCCGGCATCAACCGGCCCGGCGAACTGATCGCCGAGGTCCGCGACAAGGCCGCGCGCGGCGAGGTCACCTCGGCCGCCGCCCCGGGCACCACGCCCGTCGAGCGCACCGGCGAGGGCGGCGAGGGCTACGGCACCAAGCTCCGCAAGTGGCTGATGTCCGGCGTCAGTTACATGGTCCCGTTCGTCGCCGCGGGTGGTCTGCTCATCGCCCTCGGCTTCGCCATCGGCGGCTACGAGGTCGACAAGGCCCCGTCCGTGATGGAGCACTTCGCCTGGTTGCAGGCGGACAGTTGGGCGGCGCTGCTCTTCCAGATCGGCGGCGTGGCCTTCGGCTTCCTCGTGCCGGTCCTGGCCGGTTACATCGCCTACGGCATGGCCGACCGGCCCGGTATCGTGCCCGGCTTCGTCGGCGGTTCGATCGCGCTCACCATCAACGCCGGTTTCCTCGGCGGTCTGGCGGCCGGTCTGATCGCCGGTGCGGTGGTGATGGCGATCCAACGGCTGCGTATCCCGGCGGCGTTGCGCGGCATCATGCCGGTGGTCGTGATCCCGCTGATCTCCTCGGCGATCGTCGGCTTCCTGATGTTCGTGGTGATCGGCAAGCCCATCGCCTCCGCGCAGCAGGGCATGACCGACTGGCTCAACGGCCTCTCCGGCGCCAACGCGGTCCTGCTCGGCGCGCTGCTCGGCCTGATGATGTGCTTCGACCTCGGCGGGCCCGTCAACAAGGTCGCCTACACCTTCGCCACGGCCGGCATCGCGGTCTCCAGCCCGAGCGACTCGGCGATGAAGATCATGGCGGCGGTCATGGCGGCCGGCATGGTCCCGCCGCTGGCGATGGCCCTGGCCACCACCGTGCGCGGCAAGCTCTTCAACGCCACCGAGCGCGAGAACGGCAAGGCCGCCTGGGTGCTCGGCGCCTCCTTCATCTCCGAGGGAGCCATCCCGTTCGCCGCGGCCGACCCGCTGCGCGTGATCCCCGCCTCCATGGTGGGCGGCGCCCTCACCGGGTCGCTGTCGATGGCCTTCGGCGCGACGCTGCGCGCCCCGCACGGCGGCATCTTCGTGGTCCCGCTGATCGGCAACCCGCTGCTCTACCTGGTCGCCATCGCCGCCGGCGTCTGCGTCACCACCGGCCTGGTGGTCCTCCTCAAGGGCCTGCGCCGCAGCACCCCCGCCGTCGCCCCGGGCGCCGGGGACGCGGCGGCCGACCCGGCCCGCGAGGCCCAGCAGCCGGTCACCGTGTGACACCCGGCGCCTGATGGCACGGCTGGACCGGCACGGCGACATCGGTACAGCCACACCGGCGCAGCCACACCGGCACGGTCACAGGCGCCGACACGGATACGGCTCCGGGCCGGGACCCTTTCGAGGGCCCGGCCCGGAGCCGTTCGCCGTCACGTACGGGCGGGGCGCCGGCAGCCTCAGATGACCCGGGCCGCGCGCCGCTCCATCGTCCGCCGGGCCACGTCCTCGCTGACGTACACCTCGCACATGTGGCGCCCGTCGGGCGTCGCCGTGTGCTCGACCTCCCACAGGGAGATCTCGACACCGTCGCCCAGCAGGAAGGCGTGCTCGTAGAGCGAGATGCTGAGCCGGCCCCGGCCCGCGCGGCCGGGTCCGCCGAACGCCTGCGTGATCCGGTGCGCCGACGCCGTGGCCAGCAGGGCCGCGATCTCCGGACCCGGACGGTCCGCGTTCTCCGCACGGCGCAGCAGCCGGCGCGCGTGATCCGCCGATCCGTCGGACACGTACGTGTGCCGGGGCGCCGGGACCGGCGACAACCGCACCGGCAGCGGCAGCTCGAAACCGGGTGAGTCCGGCGGCAGCGCCAGCCGGGCGGTGGCGGCGCGCGCCTCCTCCTCGTCGACGTACACCTCGTGCTGCGGGGCGCCGTGCGGCGCGGTGTTGTGGACCAGCTCCCAGAGGGTGAGCGCCGAACCGTCCGCCAGCAGCCACGTGTGCCGGTACGTCTCCCGGTGCAGACCCGCGCTGTGGTGCGCGGAGTGCAGCGAGTCGTCGTACGCCAGCGCGCCCTCCACCCGCCGCACCGTCTCGTCGGGCAGCTCGAACGAGTTCAGCGCGCGGCCGAGCAGTCGCGCGAGGTGCTCCTCCGGAGACTCGGGCGACTCGGGTGGTTCGTACGCTGCCGTGTCGTACGGAACGCTCAAGGTTTCTCCCGGCGTTGCTGCATGTCACCTTGTGGGTGCATACCGTAGCCCCTCGGTCGGACGTCGTACCCCGGAACCGGGAAAACGCCTGCTCGAAAAACGCGCCGCCCACGCGAAAAGTTTCCGCGGGACCCGATGGACCGTCAAAAAACCCTGCCGGCACCCCTCTTGGATTGCCCTACAGCATGCCCCGTTCCCGGCCCGGCACTCCTCCCCGCCGCTTCGCGGGCCCCGGGCCCGTCCGCTACGGGGCCTCGCCCGCGCGGTCGCCGGCCCCGTCGCCCGCGCCGTAGAGCAGCCCGTACGACGGCCAGGCGCCGCCCGGTCCCTCCACCGGGGCGGCGGCCCGTACGGCGCGCACGATCGCCCGCGTCACCACGTCGGCGCCCGCCGCCAGCACCTCGTTCAGCGCGAGCGGCTGCCCGGCCTCCAGCGGGCGCCGCCCGGTCGCCAGGGTGAAGACCGTGTCCCCGTCGGTGAGCAGGTGCACCGGGCGGACGGCGCGCGCGATGCCGTCGTGCGCCGTGCCGGCCAGCTTCTGGGCCTGCGCCCGCGACAGGTCCGCGTCCGTGACGACCACGGCGAGGGTGGTGTTGAGCGGGGGAGGGGCGTTGAGCGCCGCGACCTCGTCCAGGCGCCGCCGCGCCGCCTCGTGCACCTCCCGCGCCGGGTACGTCACCCGCCGCCCCGCGAACAGCTCCCCGTACAGCACGCCGGTCTCCGGGTCCAGCGCGGACCCCGCCGCGTTGGCCACCACCAGCGCCGCCACCGTGATCCCCGAGTCCAGCACCGTGCTCGCCGTGCCGACCCCGCCCTTCAGGGTCCCGGCCACGGCTCCCGTACCGGCCCCGACGCACCCCTCGGCCACGGGGGCGCCGGGCGCGCTCGCGTGGGCGGCCTCCACCGCCGCCCGCCCGGTGGCCGCGTCCGGCCGGGCCCGGAAGTCGCCGCCGCGCCCCAGGTCGAAGACGCAGGCGGCGGGTACCACCGGCACCACGTGCGCCGGGTCCGGCCCGACGCGAATCCCGCGCCCCCTCTCCTCCAGCCACGACATCACCCCGGACGCCGCGTCCAGCCCGTAGGCGCTGCCGCCAGTCAGGACGACCGCCTCGACCCTCTGCACCACGTTGCGCGGGTCCAGGGCGTCGGTCTCCTTGGTGCCGGGACCGCCGCCGCGCACGTCCACGGCGGCGACCGCGCCGCCCTCCGGCGCGAGCACCACCGTGGTGCCCGTGAGCCATCCGTCACCGCTGCGCGTCGCATGTCCGACCCGCACGCCCGCCACGTCCGTCACCGCGTCCACTGTCATGCCGACAGTGTCGTCCAGCGGGCCGCGTCCCCGCCGGTATCAGGCGGCCGGCGCCGCCGGGCCCCGGCGCGCGGCGCCCCGGCGGGCGCTCAGCACCACCTCGGACGCCACCGCGACGGCCAGCACGACCCCGGCCGCGAGCACCGCCAGGTCCCCGAGGAAGGTGCAGCAGATCACCAGCAACGCGGCCATGGGCAGCACCACTTGCTGGGAGATGCCGGCCTTGAAGTGGCGCGAGTGCAGCACCCACACCGTGAGCAGGTACAGCGCCGTCGGCAGCGTCACCGCGGCGGACGCCGCCAGGGCCGAGACGTGTTCCTTGCCGACCGCGTGGTCCACGGCCACCTCCAGCCCCGCGCCGATCGCCGCCGCCGAGGCGAACACCAGGTAGTGGCCGTACCCCCACAGGAACGCCTCCCGGCTGGACCGCAGCCGGCCGTGGATGGGCACCCCGAAGTAGATCCACCAGGCGGCGAAGACGATCAGCAGCCCGCCCACCGCGATGGGCAGCACCTCGTGCAGCGCGTCGTGCTCGTCGATGCCCGACTTCACCGCCACCGTGGCCGCGGCGATGGTCTCGCCGAGCACGATGATCGTGAACAGGCCGTACCGCTCCGCGACGTGGTGCGGATGCCAGGAGGAGGGGTGCCGCCACTCCGCGATCAGCGGCACGCACATCTCCAGCAGCGCCATCACCAGGAACAGCCACAGCCGGCCGCCCTGCGGCAGGAGCACCAGGCCGAGCCATCCGATCTGGCAGACCAGCACCCCGACCGCGTATCTGCGGGCCATCAGGCGCTCCGCGGGCGCCGCGCCGCGGGCCGCCCGCAGCCACTGCGCCGACATGGCGATCCGCATGATGACGTAGCCCAGCCAGACCGCCAGGAAGTCGTGGCCGGCGAAGGCCCGGGAGATCCCGGCCGCCAGCACCAGCACGCCCGCGATCTGCACCAGGGTCATGACCCGGTAGAGCACGTCGTCGTTGTCGTAGGCGGAGGCGAACCAGGTGAAGTTCATCCAGGCCCACCAGATGGCGAAGAAGACCATCGCGTAGTTGAGGATGCCCTCGCCGGTGTGCCCCTCGGAGACCGCGTGCACCAACTGGGCGCCCGCCTGGGCGACGGCCACGACGAAGCACAGGTCGAAGAGGAGTTCCAGCGGGGAGGAGACCCGGTGCGGCTCGTGCCGGTCCCGTGCGGTGAGCGGGCGCAGCGGGCGGTGACCGCCGGCCGATCCAGATGGGCCGGACGGGCCGGACGGGCCCGGGGAGCCGGGCGGGGTGGCGGCGGGCGGGGGACCGGACGTCATGACTCCCAGCACAGCAGACGGGGAGCGGACGTGCTTGCGGACGGCGGGGCCGCGTCCACCACGGGGAGCAGCGTGGCGCCGTCCGGGGGCAGGCCCGCGCCGTTTGGCGGCGGCCTGCCGGGGTCCCCCGGCAGGGTGGCTCGTGCGGGGGCGTCGGATGGTGTGTGCGGGGGTCGTACTCTGGGGGTATGAGTAGCGTCTCCGCATCCGAGTCGAGTGGGCCCCGGCCCGGCCTGGTCTTCGATGACCCGCTGGACCAGCAGTCCTCGGACGACACCGACCGCGGGTGGGGCGAGCGGACCGAGGGCGGGGGCGCGGCCGACCTGAAGCGCTTCCTCGACGAGAAGCCGCCGCACCACCTCTGAGCCGGCCGGACCGGTGCCCGCCGTGGGCGGGCGGCCCGGCCGGCCGCCGGTGTCACTCCCGGTCGTGGCCCGAGCCGCGCTGCGCGATCAGCGCGTCGCGGATCTCCTTGAGGACCTCCAGCTCCGAGACCTCGATGACCTCCTGGGTGCCCTCCTTCGCCTTCCGGCGGGCCTCCTGGCGGGCCAGGTACTTGGACATGGGCAGGACCATCAGGAAGTAGACGACGGCCGCCGTGATCAGGAACGTCAGGGTGGCGCCGAGCACCGAACCCCAGAGGATCTGCACCCCGGTCGCCGTGTCGCCCGAGCCGGTGCACCGGCCCTTCAGGCACGAGCTGTAGCCGTCCAGGTTCTGCGTGCCGAACGCGCCGACCAGCGGGTTGATGATGCCTTTCACCACCGAGTTGACGATGTCGCTGAAGGCGGCGCCGATGACCACCGCGACCGCCAGATCGACGACGTTTCCGCGCATCAGGAAGGCTTTGAAGCCGTCCAGGATGTTCGGTTCCTTCTTCTCGCTCACCTCGGTAGCACTCCTCGCATGAACAGATCGGCGAACAAAACGATTCGCAACCTACGTCAGCCTTGGGCCGTCCTGTCCAATCGCACCCCTCGAAAGAGTGACTTGACAGCGTCAGCAAAGAATCACCGCCAACCGTGACAAGGTCCCCGCGCCGGCCAGCCGGTGGGCGGTGTCGCGGGGCACCGAGAGCACGACCAGCGCCCCGTCCCCGGCGACCGCCCCGGGCACCGGCTCCGGCACCTTCGCCACCCGCGCCCCGCGCGCGAGGACCGCGGTCCCCGTGCCCGTGCCGTCCGGACCGGCCGCGACCACGTCGACCCGGTCGCCGGGCCGGAGCAGCCGTACCGTGGCCGCATCGGCGATCCGTACCGGAGCCGTCACCAGCGCGCCGGGCGCTCCCTCCGGCACCCGGTCCGCCACCGGACGGGCCCGCGCCCGCGCCTCCTCGGGCGCCTGGGTGCCCGGCCGCGCGCCCGCCGCGACGAGCGACGCGGCGGTGACCGCGAGCCCGGCCGCCACCAGGCGCCGCCGGTGCCGCAGGAGCCGGCGTGGCCCGAGCAGTCCGCCGCGCACGCGCACCGGGGCGAAGGGCGGCACCTCGCCGGTGGGCGGTGTGTCCGTACCGGGCGGAGGGGGCGGGAGGGCGACGGCGGGGGCGCCGGTGCGGAAGGTGACCGGGACCTCCCGGGGGAGGGCGGCGGAAGGAGAGGTAGGAGACGTGGAAGACACGGTGAGCACCACCTGCGGTGAGATCGGCTGGTGTCCCCACGATGAGGCTTCGCGCCGCGCCCCGCCGGCGCCCGTGGACGACCGACGGATTGTGGATAACTCCCCCACCCGAACGGGGCGTTCCGCCCGGTCCAACGGCCCCGACGGCCGCCCCGCGCCCCGCTACGGCAAGGTGATCCCCGGGTCCATGCCGCCGAGGGCCCGCCCGCACGCGCAGTCCCGCTCGGCCTCCGCCGGCAGCGCGGCCACCGTGTCGAACAGGACGCCCCGCAGCCGGTCCACGTTGGCGGCGAAGACCCGCAGCACCTCGTCGTGCGAGACGCCGTCGCCGTTCTCCGCGCCCGCGTCGAGGTCGGTGACGAGGGTCAAGGACGTGTAGCACAGCTCCAGTTCACGGGCGAGGGCCGCTTCCGGGTGGCCGGTCATGCCCACCACCGACCAGCCCTGCGCCCGGTGCCACAGGGACTCGGCACGGGTGGAGAAGCGCGGCCCCTCGACCACCACGAGGGTGCCTCCGTCCACCGGCTCCCAGTCCCGCCCCCGGGCCGCCTTCAGCGCGGCCGTCCGGCCGGCGGGGCAGTACGGGTCGGCGAGCGAGACGTGCACCACGTTGGGCAACGTGCCGTCGGGCAGCGGCATGCCGTCGAAGTACGTCGAGGGCCGGGACTTGGTCCGGTCGGCGAACTGGTCGGGCACCAGCAGCGTGCCCGGACCGTACTCGGGACGCAGGCCGCCCACCGCGCAGGGGCCGAGCACCTGGCGGACGCCGACGGCGCGCAGGGCCCACAGGTTGGCCCGGTAGTTGATCCGGTGCGGCGGCAGATGGTGGCCGCGGCCGTGCCGGGGCAGGAAGGCGACCCGCCGGCCCGCGATCTCGCCGACGAACAGCGAGTCGCTGGGCGGCCCGTACGGCGTGTCCACCTCGACCTCGCTCACGTCGTCGAGGAACGAGTAGAAGCCGGAGCCGCCGATCACGCCGATCTCGGCACTCACCGTGTTCGCCATGCCCGCACCCTAACGGCCGACCCGGGCATCCGGGAATGCCCGCCGGGCACCCACCGGGAGCGCAAACACCGAGGTCCCCGTCGTCCGGTGACGACGGGGACCCGAGGAGAGCGGGCGGCTCTACGCGGCGGTCGTGCTCCCGCTGGAGCTGCTGGAGGACGACGACCCGGAGCCGGAGGAAGCACCGGAGGAGCCGGCGGACGAACCCGACGACGCCGAGGTGGACGACGACGAGGACGACGACGAGGACGACGCGGCGGGCGACTTCGCGGGGGTGGAGCTGCCCGAGGAGCCGCCGCGGCTGTCGTTGCGGTAGAAACCGGAGCCCTTGAAGACGATGCCGACCGCCGAGAACACCTTCTTCAGGCGCCCCTGGCAGCTCGGGCACTCGGTCAGGGCGTCGTCGGTGAACTTCTGCACCGCTTCGAGGCCCTCGCCGCAGGCGGTGCACTGGTACTGGTAGGTCGGCACTGTTGTTCCTCCTGGCACTCTCACTCGATGAGTGCTAACGACGCTCCATAGTGACGTATTCCGGGGGATCAGTCCACTGCGGCAGGCGCGCGGTGACCGACACCACGTGCGACGGTGCGCCCCCGCGAGGGCCCCGCCAGCCAGGACCGCAAGGTCAGCAGCACCGCCAGCGCGAGCAGCGTGCCGCCCGCCGGGACCAGGAACCCGGCGCCGTCCCAGAGGCGGTCCTCCAGTTGCCCGGCGACCGTGACGGCCGTCGCCTGCCCGAGCGCCACGGCCCCCGTGAGCCAGGTGAACGCCTCGGTGCGCGCCCCGGCCGGCACCAGGCTGTCGACCAGGGTGTACCCGGTGACCAGGGCGGGCGCGACGCAGACGCCGACCAGCAGTCCCAGCCCCGCCAGCACGGGCACCGAGTGGGCCGCCCACAGGCCCGAGGCGGTCAGCGCCAGGGCGGTGTAGCCGACGAGGAGGCGGTGGTGCGGGGCCGCCTTCCAGGCGAGCGCGCCGCAGACGAGGCCGGAGAGCATGTTGCCGGCGGCGAAGACGCCGTACAGGACGCCGTTCAGGCCGGGTTGGCCGATCGACTCGGTGAAGGCGGCGAGGGAGACCTGCATGCCGCCGAAGACGGCGCCGATGCCGAGGAAGGCGGCGATCAGCACGCGCACACCGGGCACCCGCAGGGCGGAGGCGTGCGGCACGCGCGTGGAGCCGTCCCCGGTGCGGCCGGGGGCCGGCTGGGTGCTGCGGCTGGCGGCGAACAGCAGGCCGCCCACGAGGGTCAGCCCGGCCTCCGCGACCAGGCCGGCGGCCGGGGTCACGCCGGTGCACAGCGCGGTCGCCAGCAGCGGGCCGAGGACGAAGGTCAGCTCGTCGGTGACCGATTCGAAGGCCGCCGCGGTGCTCATCAGCGGCGAGCCCTTGAGCTTCGCGCCCCAGCGGGCACGCACCATGGGCCCGATCTGCGGCACCGAGGCGCCGGTCGGGACGGCCGCCGCGAACAGGGCCCACAGGGGCGCGTGCGCGAGGGCGAGGGCTGTCAGGCCGAGTCCGGCCACGGTGTGCACGAGGACGCCGGGGACCAGGACGGCGCGCTGCCCGTACCGGTCGGCGAGCCGTCCGACGTAGGGCGCGCAGAGCGCCATGGAGACGCCGGTGGTGGCGGCGACGGCGCCCGCGACGCCGTAGGAGCCGGTGGTGTGCTGGACGAGGAGCACGATGGAGATCGTCAGCATGGCGAAGGGCTGACGGGCGGCGAAGCCCGGGAGCAGGAAGGTCCACGCCCCGCGCGTGCGCAGGAGCCGGCCGTAGCCGGGACGGGCGGGTGGTGTGCCCGGGGTGCCTTCCGATGGGTTCTTCGACGGGGTGACCGCGGCTGCCACGGTCCGTGCCTTTCCGCCGCCTGGTAGCGCGGTCCCCGTCGTGGCGGCCACCGGGGAGCGCCGAGAGCTGTCCTCTTGCGCGGACTGCGGTAGATACCGGAGCCCGGTGCGGAAGGGGGCGTTCCGGCCGCCATACGGTCGCGCCAGCTCTGCGTCAGGCAGAGTTGGTTCGATCTGGTGCCGCCTTTATCGTACAGGGGAAGGGCCGGCCGGCACCTGTGAAAGCGAGCACGCGCGCTCCGCCGACCCCCGCTCCCGCAAGCCAAGCACCGTGACCCGGCGGGCGGCCCGGCGGCCCCGCCGGCACCCGTCCCTCACCCCACGGGCCCGCCCGCCCGCCGACGCGCCTTGCTCGTCCCACCGGCACCTCCGACACCTCCTGCGCCACCAGCACCACCGGCACCACCGCCCCTGCCACCCGGGCCGCCGGCCCCGCCGGAGCCGCCGGCCCCGTTCGTCCCCAGCCACCCGGCGAGCTTGCCGCCGCGGCCGACCGCGCGCAGCCGCGCCTCCGCGGCGTCGCGGACCGGGTCGGTGGCGACCACGAGGAGTTCGTCCCCGCGCCGCAGCCCCGTCGTCGGCAGCGGCACGAAGGAGGTGCCGTCGCGGACCACGAGGGTGACGGCGGACCCGGCCGGCAGCCGCAGTTCGCTGATCTCCACGCCGTGCATGCGGGAGCCCTCGGGGACCGTGACGGAGAGCAGGTGCCCGCGGAGCCGTTCCAGGGGCGCGGACTCGACGCCGAGGTCGGCGGTCTCCTCGCCTTTGCCGAGGCCCAGCAGACGGGCGAGCCAGGGCAGGGTCGGGCCCTGGACCAGGGTGTAGACGACGACCAGCACGAAGACGATGTTGAAGATCCGGCGGCTGCCCCCGACGTGTTCCACCATCGGGATGGTCGCCAGGATGATGGGCACCGCGCCGCGCAGCCCCGCCCACGACATGAGGGCCTGCTCCTGCCACGGCACCCGGAACGGCGTCTGGCACAGCACCACGCTCAGCGGACGGGCCACCATGGTCAGCACCAGCCCGATGATCAGGGCGGGGAGGATGTCGTCGCCCAGCTCGTGCGGCGTGACCAGTAGGCCCAGCAGCACGAACATGCCGATCTGCGCTATCCAGCCGAGGCCGTCGGCGAAGCCGCGGGTGGCGGGCCAGTGCGGCAGGCGCGCGTTGCCCATGACCATGGCGGCCAGGTAGACGGCGAGGAAGCCGCTGCCGTGGGCCATGGCGCCGGTCGCGTAGGCGGCGACGGCGATGGCCATCACGGCGATGGGGTACAGGCCGGAGGCGGGCAGGGCCACGTGCCGCAGCCCCCAGGAGCCCAGCCAGCCCACCGCGAGCCCGATGGCCGCGCCGATGGCCAGCTCCAGCGCTATCTCGCCCAGCAGCACGTACCAGTGCTCGATCGGCCCGGCCATGGAGAAGGAGACGACGAGGATGACGACCGGGGCGTCGTTGAAGCCGGACTCGGCCTCCAGGGTGCCCGTCACGCGCGCGGGCAGGGGGATTCTCCGCAGCACCGAGAAGACGGCCGCGGCGTCCGTGGAGGAGACCACCGCACCGATGATCAGTGCCTGGCGCCATTCCAGCCCCGTCAGGTAGTGGGCGCCGGCCGCGGTCACGCCGACGCTCACCGCGACGCCCACCAGGGCCAGCGCGGAGGCGGCCGGGAGTATCGGCCGGATCTCTTTCCACTTGGTGCCGAGGCCGCCCTCGGCCAGGATCACCACGAGGGCCGCGTACCCGATGACCTGGACCAGCTCGGGCCGGTCGAACCGGATGTGGCCTAGGCCGTCCTGGCCCATGGCGATGCCGATGGCCAGGTAGATGAGCAGGCTGGGAAGCCCGCTGCGCGAGGAGATCCGCACCGCCGCGACGGCGACGAGCAGGACCAGCGAGCAGACGAGCAGAAGCTGGTTGAGGTCGTGGACAGTCAGCGGCCGAATCCTTCCCTGGTGCACAGTGCCCGTACGACGGCGGGCCTGAGGCACGTACATGGCACACGAAGCCGAGGGACCCCGCGGACGACTACTTCGTTACCTTACCTAACTCTTGACGCTTTCTTGACGCGAGGGTTGGCATGATCGAACGCCCGTGCGTGCCGGTACCCGACTCCGCGTCAAGGGGGAGCACGCCCTGCGCCTACAGTTGCTCCAGCGCTCAGTACGAAGCACAGCCCGCCCCTGCCGCTCGTGTTAGGACAGCAAGGACAGCGATGCCCCCCAACACCACCGCCACCACGGGCCAGCAGCCCGTCAAGTCCGGCAGGAAGAAGGGGCGCAAAGCGCGCCTGCTCGTCCTGGTCCTGGTCCTGGCCCTCATCGGCGGCCTCGCCTACGGGGCGTACTGGTCCGTCGGCACCGTGCGGGCGTCCTTCCCGCAGACCACGGGCTCGCTCACGCTGGAGGGGCTGTCGGGGCCGGTCGACGTGAAGCGCGACGGGTACGGCGTCCCGCAGATCTACGCGTCCTCCGAGGAGGACCTGTTCATGGCGCAGGGGTACGTCCAGGCGCAGGACCGGTTCTACGAGATGGACGTGCGCCGCCACCTGACCGCCGGGCGCCTGTCGGAGATGTTCGGCAAGGGCCAGGTCAAGAACGACGCCTTCCTGCGCACCCTGGGCTGGCACCGGGTGGCGAAGAAGGAGTACGACGAGACGCTGTCGGACTCCACGAAGAAGTACCTCCAGGCGTACGCGAAGGGCGTCAACGCCTACCTCGCGGGCAAGGACGGCGCGGACATCTCCCTGGAGTACGCGGCGCTCGGCTTCACCAACGACTACACGCCGCAGACCTGGACGCCGGTCGACTCGATCGCCTGGCTGAAGGCGATGGCCTGGGACCTGCGCGGCAACATGCAGGACGAGATCGACCGCGCCCTGATGACCAGCCGCCTCGGCCCGAAGCAGATCGCCGACCTGTACCCGGCGTACCCGTTCGGCCGGAACAAGGCGATCGTCCAGGAGGGCGGCTACGACGAGCTGACCGGGACGTACGACGGCGGCGCGAGCGGTACCGGTACCGGTACGGGTACGGGGACAGGCACAGGCACGGGCACCGGTCTCCCGGCCGGCACGGGCACCGGCACCGGCACCGGTCTCCCGGCCGGCGCGGCGGGCGCCCTGGAGAGCCAACTGGCCGGGCTCCAGGAGGTCCTGTCCGGACTGCCCACCGCCGTCGGCGTGAACGGCGACGGCATCGGCTCCAACTCCTGGGTCGTCTCCGGCGACCACACCATCACCGGCAAGCCGCTGCTCGCCAACGACCCGCACCTCTCGCCGGCGCTGCCGTCCGTCTGGTACCAGATGGGCCTGCACTGCCGCGAGGTCTCCGCCAAGTGCCAGTACGACGTGTCGGGTTACACCTTCGCGGGCATGCCCGGCGTGGTCATCGGCCACAACGGCGACATCGCCTGGGGCCTGACCAACTCCGGCGCCGACGTCACCGACCTCTACCTGGAGAAGATCACCGGCGAGGGGTACCAGTACGACGGCAAGGTGGTGCCCTTCACGACCCGCGAGGAGACCATCAAGGTCGCCGGCGGCCCCGCCAAGAAGATCGTCGTCCGCGAGACCGGCAACGGCCCGCTGCTCTCCGACCGCGACGCCGAACTGGTCAAGGTCGGCAAGAAGGCCACCGTCGACACCCTCGCCCCCGACCGCGGCGACGGCTACGGCATCTCCCTGCGCTGGACCGCGCTGGAGGCCGGCACCACCATGGACGCCGTCTTCGCCATCGACCGCGCCAAGAACTGGAACGACTTCCGCGAGGCCGCCGCGCTCTTCGACGTGCCCTCGCAGAACCTCGTCTACGCCGACACCGAGGGCCACATCGGCTACACCCTGCCCGGCAAGGTCCCGGTGCGCGCCGAGGGCCACGACGGCTCGCTGCCCGTCCCCGGCTGGGACCCCAAGTACCGCTGGACCGGCGAGTACCTCGACGCGGACGAGATGCCGTACGAGTACGACCCCGACCGCGGCTACATCGTCACCGCCAACCAGGCCGTCATCGGCCCCGACGCCTACCCCCACACCCTCACCACGGACTGGGGCTACGGCACCCGCAGCCAGCGCATCAACTCCCTGATCGAGCAGAAGATCAAGGACGGCGGCAAGATCTCCACCGACGACATGCGCCAGATGCAGATCGACAACAGCAGTGAGATCGCCAAGCTGCTCGTGCCGCAGTTGCTGAAGATCGACGTCGAGGACAAGGACGTCCGCCAGGCGCAGCGCCTGCTGGAGGGCTGGGACTACACCCAGGAGGCCGACTCGGCCGCCGCCGCCTACTTCAACTCCGTGTGGCGCAACATCCTCAAGCTGGCCTTCGGCAACAAGCTCCCCAAGGAGCTGCGGGTCAAGGGCCAGTGCCTGTGGGTCGACCCGGTCAACACCACCGGCCCCGCCGACCCCACCAACAAGGTCCGCGAGTGCGGCCAGCGCGACGCCGACCAGGCCCAGCCGGACGGCGGCGACCGCTGGTTCGAGGTGGTCCGCACGCTCATGGACGACCCGAAGAGCGAGTGGTGGTCCACGCCGGTCTCCGGCACCCGCGAGGCCGCCGACAACCGGGACGACCTGTTCAAGCGGGCCATGGTCGACGCCCGCTGGGAGCTGACCGCCAAGCTCGGCAAGGACATCGACACCTGGAACTGGGGCCGGCTGCACCGCCTGTTCCTCAAGAACCAGACCCTGGGCACCGAGGGCCCCGGCTTCCTGAAGTACGCCCTCAACCGCGGCCCGTGGAAGCTCAGCGGCGGCGAGGCCGCGGTCAACGCCACCGGCTGGAACGCGGCCGGCGGCTACGGGGTCGTATGGGTGCCGTCCATGCGGATGGTGGTCAACCTCGGCGACCTCGACAAGTCCCGCTGGATCAACCTCACCGGCGCCTCCGGCCACGCCTTCAGCGCCCACTACACCGACCAGACCGGCAAGTGGGCCGACGGCAAGCTGCTCCCCTGGTCCTTCTCGAAGGACGCGGTCGACAAGAGCACCGGCGACACGCTGGTCCTCAAGCCCTGAGCGACGGCGACACGCCGGCCGGCCCCCCGGGGGCGGCCACAGAGCGGTACGGGAAGGGCCTCCACGCGCGTGGAGGCCCTTCTCTCATTCCCGGGACATCGGGAACCGCCGGATTCCCGACGGCGTCACCACCGCGTCCACCGGCCGGTCGTGCGGCTCCGCCGGGACCCGCTCGACGACCTCCGCGTCGTAGAGCAGCACCAGCAGCGCCGGGCGGGCCCCCGCCCGCTCCAGCCGGGCCAGCACCCGGTCGTAGGAGCCGCCCCCGCGCCCCAGCCGCATCCCGCGCCCGTCGACCGCCACCCCCGGCAGCAGCACCGCGTCCGCGGCCGTCACCGCCTCCGGCCCCAGCTTCTCCCCGGACGGTTCGCACAGCTCCATCCGCCCGCCGTGCCGCACCCGCGTCAGCGAGCCGGGCCCCGTGTAGGCGCCCCAGTCCAGGTCGTTGTCGGCGAGCAGCACCGGCAGCAGCACCCGCACCCCCCGGGCGCGCAGCGCGTCCAGCAGCGCGAGCGTGCCCGGTTCGGCGCCCACCGAGACGTACGCCGCCACCGAACGCGCCCCCGCCAGCTCCGGCAGCGTGAGGGCACGGGCCGCCAGCTCCCCGGCCGCGGCCTCCACCTCGCCCGGTTCCAGCGCCTCCCGCGCGGCGAGCAACGCCCGTCGCAGCGCCCGCTTCCCGGACCCGTCCGCACCCCTCGTACCGCTCACGGCTCGCTCCCGTACCGTTGTCGTGACCCTGTCCCGGACCGGTGTCCCGGACCCGGGAAGGGCCCCGGAATTCACCGGATAGGGTGGCGGGCATGACTCAGTCCCACCCCAGGATCAGCAAGGCTGTCATCCCCGCAGCGGGCCTCGGAACCCGGTTCCTCCCGGCCACCAAGGCGACTCCCAAGGAGATGCTGCCGGTCGTCGACAAGCCGGCGATCCAGTATGTGGTCGAAGAGGCCGTGTCCGCGGGTCTCGGAGACGTCCTCATGGTCACGGGCCGCAACAAGCGCCCCCTGGAGGACCACTTCGACCGCAACTACGAACTCGAGTCGGCCCTCCAGAAGAAGGGCGACGCCGGCCGGCTGGCCAAGGTCCAGGAGTCCAGCGACCTGGCGATGATCCACTACGTCCGCCAGGGCGACCCCAAGGGCCTCGGCCACGCCGTGCTCTGCGCCGCCCCGCACGTCGGCGACGAGCCCTTCGCCGTCCTGCTCGGCGACGACCTGATCGACCCGCGCGACCCCCTGCTCCAGCGCATGATCGACGTCCAGGCGCAGTACGGCGGCAGCGTCGTCGCCCTCATGGAGGTCGAGCCCGAGCAGATCCACCTCTACGGCTGCGCCGCCGTCGAGGCCACCGGCGACTCGGACGTGGTCAAGGTCTCCGGGCTCGTCGAGAAGCCCGACCCGGCCGAGGCCCCCTCCAACTACGCCATCATCGGCCGCTATGTCCTCGACCCGGGCATCTTCGGCATACTCCGCACCACCGAGCCGGGCCGCGGCGGCGAGATCCAGCTCACCGACGCCCTCCAGCAGCTCGCGGCCGACGAGAAGGTCGCCGGCCCGGTGCACGGCGTCGTCTTCAAGGGCCGCCGCTACGACACCGGCGACCGCGGCGACTACCTGCGTGCCATCGTCCGCCTCGCATGCGAACGTGAGGACCTGGGCCCGGACTTCCGGACCTGGCTCCGCAGTTACGTAGCCGAGGAGATGTAAGGACGTTGAGCAGCGCCGAGCACCGTGCCGCCGGCCACGACCGCGGGGGCCCGGACCACACCCCGGGCGCCGGCGGACTGTGGACGGTGGAGGACCACCTGGACGACATCCTCTCCACCGTCCGCCCCCTGGAGCCCATCGAGCTGAACCTGCTCGACGCCCAGGGGTGCGTCCTGGTCGACGACGTCACGGTGCCGGTCTCCCTGCCCCCCTTCGACAACAGCTCCATGGACGGGTACGCCGTCCGCGTCGCCGACGTGGCGGGCGCGAGCGAGGAGTACCCGGCCGCCCTGGAGGTCGTCGGGGACGTCGCCGCCGGGGCCGCCGAGGAACTGCGGGTCGGCCCCGGCCAGGCCGCGCGCATCATGACCGGCGCCCCGCTGCCGCCCGGCGCCGAGACCGTCGTCCCGGTCGAGTGGACCGACGGGGGCCTCGGCGGGGGCCCCGTCGACGGCATGCGCGCCCGCAGCCTGGCCCCCGAGGGCGCCGAGGGCCAGGTCCTCGTCCACCGCCCGGCCGGACCCGGTGCCCATGTGCGCTCGGCGGGCGACGACGTGCGGGCCGGCGACCTCGCCCTGGAGGCCGGCACGGTGCTCGGCCCGCCGCAGATCTCGCTGCTCGCCGCCATCGGCCGCGGCCGGGTCCGGGTGCACCCGCGCCCGCGAGTCGTGGTGCTCTCCACCGGCAGCGAACTCGTCCAGCCCGACGAGGAACTGGCCCACGGCCAGATCTACGACTCCAACAGCTTCGCCCTCACCGCGGCGGCCCGCGACGCCGGCGCCATCGCCTACCGCGTCGGCGCCGTCGCCGACGACGCCGACACCCTGCGCTCCACCATCGAGGACCAGTTGGTCCGCGCCGACCTGCTGGTCACCACCGGAGGGGTCAGCGTCGGCGCGTACGACGTGGTCAAGGAGGCCCTCGCCCACGTCGGGGACGAGGACGAGCCCGGCGGCGGCGTGGACTTCCGCAAGCTCGCCATGCAGCCCGGCAAGCCCCAGGGCTTCGGCTCCGTCGGCCCCGACCACACCCCGCTGCTGGCCCTGCCCGGCAACCCGGTCTCCTCGTACGTCTCCTTCGAGCTCTTCGTCCGCCCCGCCATCCGTACCCTGATGGGCCTGCCGGACGTGCACCGGCCGCGGACCACCGCCACGCTGGCCGCGGAGAAGGCGCTGACCTCGCCCCGGGGCCGGCGCCAGTTCCTCCGCGCGACCTGCGCCGACGGCACGGCCACCCCGGTCGGCGGCGCCGGCTCCCACCTGGTGGCCGCCCTCGCGCGGGCCGACGCGCTGATCGTCGTCCCCGAGGACGTCGAGGCCGTCGAGCCCGGCGCCGAGGTCGAGGTGGTCCTGCTCCGCTGACCACCCCCGGTTGGCGGTACCGTGTCGCGCACAGCAGGCCCGCGCGCACCGCGCCGCCGGGCCCCGACCGGGAGCGCCACAGAGCATGAGCACGCACGACCCCCAGGCGCCGGACACGCGCCCACAGGACCGACTGACGCACATCGACGCCGCCGGCGCCGCGCGCATGGTCGACGTCTCCGGCAAGGACGTCACCGCGCGCACCGCCCGCGCGAGCGGACGCGTCCTCGTCGCGCCCCGCGTCGTCGAGCTGCTGCGCGGAGAGGGCGTCCCCAAGGGCGACGCCCTGGCCACCGCCCGGATCGCGGGCATCATGGGCGCCAAGCGCACCCCGGACCTCGTCCCGCTCTGCCACCCCCTGGCCCTCTCCGGTGTGACACTGGACCTGTCGGTCGCGGACGACGCGGTGGAGATCACCGCCACGGTGCGCACCACAGACCGCACGGGCGTCGAGATGGAGGCGCTCACCGCGGTCTCCGTCGCCGCGCTCACCGTGATCGACATGGTCAAGGCGGTCGACAAGGGGGCGGTCATCACGGACGTGCGGGTGGAGGAGAAGACCGGCGGGGCCTCGGGCGACTGGAGCCGGTCATGAGCTACCGCGCCCTGGTGGTCACCGCGTCCGACCGGGCGGCGGCCGGGGTCTACGAGGACCGCGGCGGCCCGCTGGTCGCCGCGCGGCTGTCCGGGCTCGGCTTCACCGTCGACGGCCCCCGGGTCGTCCCCGACGGCGAGCCGGTGCGCGAGGCGCTGCGCGAGGGCGCCGCCGCCGGGTACGACGTGATCGTCACCACCGGCGGCACCGGCCTGTCCCCGTCCGACCGCACGCCGGAGGCGACCCGGGCGGTGATCGACCACGAGGTGCCGGGCATCGCCGAGGCCATCCGCGCCCACGGGCGCGAGAAGGTGCCGACGGCGGTGCTCTCCCGGGGAGTGGCCGGGGTGGCGGGCCGGACGCTCATCGTGAACCTGCCGGGTTCCACCGGCGGGGTGAAGGACGGCCTCGCCGTGCTGGAGCCCGTGCTGACACACGCGGTGGACCAGTTGCGCGGCGGTGACCACCCGGACTCGGGCAGCGCCGGGGGTGCGAGCTGAACGGCCCCTCCTGGCCCGCGGAGCTGAGGGACGGCGACGTCGTCCTCCGGCCGATACGGCTGCGTGACCAGCGGGCCTGGCGCGAGGTCAACCGGCGCAACCGGGACTGGCTGCGGCCCTGGGAGGCGACCATCCCGCCGCCCGGCCCGGCCGGCCCCATCGTCCACCGGCCGACCTACCGGCAGATGGTGCGGCACCTGCGCTCGGAGGCGAACGCGGGCCGGATGCTGCCCTTCGTCATCGAGTACCGGGGGCGGCTGGCCGGGCAGCTCACGGTGGCCGGGATCACCTGGGGCTCGATGTGCTCCGGTCACGTCGGGTACTGGGTGGACGAGGCGGTCGCCGGGCGCGGGGTGATGCCGACCGCGGTGGCGCTGGTGGTCGACCACTGTTTCCGCACCGTCGGACTGCACCGGGTCGAGGTCTGCATCCGCCCGGAGAACCGGCCCAGCCGCCGGGTCGTGGAGAAGCTCGGATTCCGCGAGGAGGGGCTGCGACCGCGCTATCTCCACATCGACGGGGCCTGGCGCGACCATCTCGTGTACGCCCTCACCGCCGAGGAGGTGCCCGACGGTCTGGTGCGCCGGCGGCGGGCGGGCGGCCGGGACGACGCCCCGCACCTGCCGAACTCGCCGGGGAATGCCGCACACCCGGGCCCCGGAATGGAATAGGTGTTCGAAATTGACTCCATGCTGATCATCCCGAAGTGGGAAATTCACGGCATTGCCGGTCGGCTGATCGCATCGGTCACAAAAAAAGTTCGAAATATCAGCCAGATCGTGCGACACACCGGCTCAATTGGCGGATGGCCTCAGGTAAACCCCTCTACCGTGTGAGGCGTGAGCAGCAGCGGCCTCATCTACGCAGTCATCGTCGGGGCCTGGGCCGCCTACTTGGTGCCGATGTGGCTCCGTAGGCAGGACGAGCTGAACGAGGCCCGTCCGACGGAACGCTTCAGCACCGCCATCCGGCTGCTGTCCGGACGGGCGGGCATGGAGCGCCGGTACGCCAAGGACCGGGCGCGCTCCGCCGACGAGGCGGAGCCCCCCGCACCGGCTTCCGACGCGCCCGCCCCGGACGCCGGGGCCGGCGCGGTGGACGTCCGGGAGTTCGCCGTGTCCCGGACCCTCCGCCGCGACCGGCCCGGCGCCCCGGCGCCCGCCCCGGAACGGCCCGAGCCGGCCGAGGCGGAACCCGCCCCCGTACGGACCGGCCGTCCCGAGCCCGGCCCGGCACCGGCCCGCCGCCGCGCGCAGCCCGCGGCGCCCTCGGCGCACTCGGCCGCCGAGGTCGCACGCGCCCGGCGCTCGAAGGTGCTCGCACGCCGTCGGCGCACCACTGTGGTGCTCTTCCTCGCCTTCACCGCCGGCTCGGTCGTCGCGGCCGTGGGCGGACTCGCCTTCCTGTGGGCGCCCGGCGTGCCCGCGGTACTGCTCAGCGCGTACATCGTCTACCTGCGCACCCAGGAGCGCCGCCGGTTCGCCTTCCAGATGGACCGCCGGCAGGCCGAGGTCGCCGCGCAGCGGCTGCGCGAACGCGGAGCTCGCCGCCGCACCCCCCTCGACCCGATGGCCTCCGCCGACGCCGCCGAGCCGGACGATCAGCCCGAGGCGGAATCCGACCCCGGCCTCTCCGCCCTCGCCGCCGACCGGCGGGCCCTGGTGGAGCAGACCGACCACGCCGAGTGGGTCGACCAGCAGCGCGAACGGCAGCGGCGTCCCGGCCAGGGCGGCGACAGTTGGGACCCCGTCCCGGTGCCCCTGCCCACCTACGTGACCGCGCCGGTCGCCCCCCGTGCCACGCCCGACGTGGACCTCGCCGGGCCGGACGCCTGGAGCTCGGCCCGCTCCAGCGCCGTACCGCCGGAGCAACGGGACGCGGGCGCGGGCGCCGGGCTCGCCGCGGAGGCCGACCGTCCCGCCTCCGCCGAGGACCGCCCGGAGGACCCCGGCCGCAGCGGTGCCCGCCGCGCCGCCTCCGCCCGCCGCTCCCGCGAGCGCGGCCGGACCCCCCTCTTCGACCAGTACGAGGACGGCGACCGGCCCCGCGCGGCCAACGAGTAGCCCCCGGGGAAGTGATTTTTGAGCACGCCGCCCGGGGTGCTAAAGTTTCACTCGTCGCAAGGGCCTGTGGCGCAGTCTGGTAGCGCACCTCGTTCGCATCGAGGGGGTCTGGGGTTCAAATCCCCACAGGTCCACATACGACGGTTCTTGAGCTTGCTCAGGGGCAGTGACGAGATCCCGTCCGATTGCAAGATCGGACGGGATCTTCGTCGTTTCGGGGGTCGCTCGACGGCTGTTCGGGGTGGCGGCGTGTCAGGTCTGGCGGGTTGTCGGGCGGGCGAGCGGCCAGAGACCGGCCCATCGGCTTCGCGGCCTCGGTCTCGGCCTGGTTGTGGACCGAGTGGGTGTGGCCGTGGATCTGATGCCCCACCTCATCGCGAACTCCCGCAGTCGGACCCTGGCTCTGGAAGCTTGTTGATGCGTGCATGATGAGGCGGGGGTGCCTCAAGGGGGTGTCCCGGTTTGGGTGTGGTTTTACGTTTGGCGAGCGAAAGACATCATGATTGAAGCGTCGATCGGGGCCGTGGCGGATCTCGTCCCTGTTTTTCTGGTTGCGGCGGTTTTGATCGCCGTGCCTGTGGTGCTGTTGGCTCGGGCGAAGAAGTGGCCGGTGGTCGCGGCCACCCTCTGGTCCCTTTCGTTGCTGGGGGTCCTGGCTGTGACGCTCCTGCCGGGCGGGATGGGGGACGCCGGAATGGGGGTCGTCTGCTACATCGGGCCCTCGCTCAGGGGAGTTCTGTCCACGACTCAAGGGCAACTGAACGTACTGCTCTTCGTCCCCGTCTGTTTCTTCGGAGTCTGCGCATTCCGCCGGCCGACCGCCGTACTCGCGGGTGGCTTGCTGTTGACCGCCGGCGTCGAGATGCTTCAGGCGCTGTTGTCCATCGGGCGGTCGTGCAGCTACTCCGACCTGGAGGCGAACGCCCTCGGTGTCGTTGCCGGTGTGCTGTGCGGCACCGCCTGGCTGGCGCTCAGGCGCCATCGCCCGCTGTTCACCTGGCGTGACGTATGGACCGGCGGCCGGTTCCTCGGTGTCGGTGGGGTCGTGATCGGCGCCATTTTCTGGTTCGGCATCCCTCCTGTGTACGGCGGACCGGAATTCGTCGCGGCCACGAGCGAGCAGGACGCGTGGGCCCGGAGCGCGGCGGCGGAAGTGTACGGAGAGCAGGCGGAGGTCGTTCGAGTGCGGCAACAGGAAGCGATTCATGGATTTCCCGGAAAGGTTGAGATCGTCACCGACAAGGGGAATCTGACGGCCTTGTGGCCTCAGCGTAAAATGGAGAGCCTGTTTTCCGTTGACTACGAGGACGACGAGGGTTCTCTGAGTTCCGGGCAATCCAGGTCCGCTGCCGAGGAATTTGCGGCGCGATGGTATCCGGATGAGACAAAGGGCAGTGAGGTCACCTTTGAGCCTGTTGCGAAGGGCAAGGCTCCGTACGTCCTGAGCTACCGTCGTCACGTGGACGGCATCATGATGCCCATGCGCCTGGATATCACGGTCACGTCGTCCGGCCGTATCGTGGGAGTGGCGACCCGTCTTGTCGCCGATCCCAAGCTGCCTGAGCCAGAGCTCGACCAGGCCGCGGCGGAACGTCGGGCAGAGGAGCTTACGGGCCTCAAGGCAGGCAGTCCCGTATTCCTGGTCGCTCAGGAAGTCGACAGGGAATGGCGTCCTGTCTGGGTCGTCAACATGAGCGGCGAGGGAGAAACAGAGCCTGGGGGCGTCGTCGCCGTACACCTTGACGCCGTGTCAGGGCAGATGGTGCAGCGCCAAGACTGACCGGCCGCCGAGCGGGTCGGGTGGCCGGGCTGTCAGCTTGCCAGAGCCACCAGGCCCAGGATCACGAACACGGCTCCCGCGATCCCGAACCCGAAGCGCATGTGGTCCGGGCTCTTCCAGGGCGTCCCCCGTCGGGACCTGCGCGTGACCACCACGTCCGGCCAATCCCAGACCCACAGGGCGACGTTGCGGTAGTCGCGGGCGATCACCAGCAAGCCCCCTCCGATGAGCAGCGCGAGCACCCCGCGAAGAATCAAGGCCGTTTCCTCCCCCGTCCCGTGGGGTCAGGACCGTTCTCGCGCCATCGTCTCGGTGGGGGTGTGGGACGGACGGGGCACGGTGAATGTTCTGGTGAGCTGGGCGTGGAAGGGCTCCGTGCAGGGGTGGGGGGCGTGGCGGGAGGTGATGGTGTAGATGCCCCGGGTCGGGGGATCGACCAGCCCCACTGTGGTGACGTCGGTGCGCAGCGCGCACGTCAGCACCCCGGGGATCAGCGCGATGGCGTGACCGGTCGCCACCAGGGCCAGTTTGCCGGGCAGGTCGGCCGCCGTGAGGTCGATGCGGGCGTCGACCCCGGCGCGGGCGGCGTGCCGGCGCAGGAGCGCCGCCGAGCCGTCGTTGTCCTCGACCCAGGTCTGGTCGGCCAGCGCCTCGATGCGCACCGGGCCGCGCCCGGCCGGCGGGTGGCCGACGGGCAGGACGACGACCATCTCGTCCAGGCCGACGAACCGCCGGTCGACGTGCGGGTCATGGGGCAGCCCCGGCGGCGCGTCGGTGACCACGGCGATGTCGAGGTCACCGGCGATCACGCGCCGGTGCAACTGCGCGCTCAGGCCGGGGACCAGGCTCCACCGCATGGACCCCGCCCGCTCCAGCAGGCCCCGGATGGCCTCGGGGACGATCCCGGAGGCCAGCGAGGGGGTGGCGCCGACCGCCAGCGGCCGACCGGCCGACCCGTCGTGGACGTCTCGTGCGGCGCGTACCGCGCGGTCGGCCTCGTTGAGCGTGGTCAGGGCATGGCGCCGGAACGCCTCCCCGGCGGCGGTCGGGCGTACGCCGCGCGCGTGGCGGTCCACCAGGGGAACGCCGATCTGCCGCTCCAGCCCGGCGATCTGCCGGGAGACGGCCGACTGGGTGTGGTTCAGCTCGGTGGCCGCCGCCGACAGCGACCCGAGGCGGCACACGGTCACGAAGGTCCGCCACACGGTCAGTTCCATGGCTCCAGTATGGGCGGGTGGTATGCGGGGATCGCAGGGCCGGCCTGCGAAACTTGCGCTTGTCGCAGCCCTCGGGACGCGCCACCGTGGCGGGTATGACCCCACCTCACACGCCGCACACCCTCGCCGTCCTCGGCCTGGGGCGCATGGGCGCCGCGCTCGCCTCCCGACTCGCCGCCCAGGGCTGGGACGTGGTCGGCTGGACTCGCTCCGGACGCGCCTCGGCGGCCCTCACGGTGACCGGCGATCCGGGCGCCGCCGTGGCCAAGGCCGACCTCGTGCTCCTGTCGCTCTTCGACGGAGCCGCCTGCCGGCAGGTCCTCGACGCGGTCCGCGGCTCGCTGCGTACGGACACGGTCGTGCTGAACACGAGCACGATCGCCCCCGCCGAGGCGGCGCGACTGGCCCGGCGAATCGGCCCGTCCTATGTCCACGCGCCCGTGCTCGGCTCCGTGCCGGCCGCCACCGCCGGCACCCTGCGGATTCTCGCCGCCACCGGGCAGGACACGCTCGACCGGGTCCGGCCGGTGCTGGAGGCGCTCGGCACCGTGCGACGCGTCGACGACGCCTCCACCGCCGCCGCGCTCAAGCTGGTCGCCAACCACAGCCTCGCCGGGGCCGTTCTCGCGGTGCGCGACTCACTGCGGCAGGCCGACGCGCTGGGCCTGCCGCGTGCCGAGGTGCTGGACGTTCTCGAACTCGGGCAACCGGGCGGGCTGGTGGCCCGTAAACGTCCCTTCCTCACCGACCCGCCGTCCGCCGGGGCGGCCGAATTCACCCTCGGCGCGCTGGCCAAGGACATGGCGCTGCTGGCCGCCGCGTCGAACACGCCCTTGCGCGGCGCGGCCGGTCTGGGCGACACCCCCGCCGGTCCGGAGGCCGACATCGCCGTCGCCGCCACCGTCCCCGGCGTCGAGGACGCCGTGCTCGAACCGCTCCACGCGTACGTCCGGGGACACGCCACCGGTGACCCCGCCCACTTCCGTGACGCGTTCCTGCCCACCGCGCACATCGAGGGAGTGCGCGAGGGCGCGTTCGTCTCGTGGCGCCTGGACGAGTACTGCGCTCTCTTCACCGGCCGGCCGGCCGCGGACGAACCGGCCCGCTCCCGCCGCGTCGACGCCGTCGACGTCCACGGCACCGTCGCCACCGCGACCATGACCCTCTCGCACGGGGCGGACACGTTCACCGACCTCTTCCTGCTGGCCCGCGCCGGTGACGGCTGCTGGCGCATCGCCAACAAGGCTTATCACCGCCATTCCTGAGGGCACTGGGGAAGGATCGTTCCGGCGCCGCTCGGAGACGGGCGGTGTCAGTGGTCTCTGTCAGGATGCGGTGATCGGCGACGTGAACGGGAGAGACCATGGGCACTTGGGACGTCGGACCCTTCGACAACGACACCGCGGCGGACTTCTGCGGCGGCCTCGACGACGCGGCGGCGGAGGAGCGGGAGGGCCTGGTCCGCGCCGCCTTCACCTCCGTGATCGACACCGAGGGCTACCTCGACGCGTGTGAGGCCGAGGCGGCCGTGGCCGCTGCCGCCCTCGTCGCCGCGCAGTGCCCCGGGGGAGACCCCGCGTACTCGGCCTATGCGCCCGGGGAGCCTCTGCCCGACCTCACCGGTCTGCGTGAGCCTGCCGTGCGAGCCGTCGACCGCGTCGTCACCGAGCCGTCCGAACTGCTGGAGCTGTGGGAGGAGTCGGACGCCGCGCCCTGGCACGCGGTGATACGGGGCCTGCGGAGCGCGCTGCTGAGTTCCGCGACCGGGTGATCCGGGCCGCTCCCTGACCACCGCCGACCACGGCCGCGTCGCCGTTTTGCCGGAACGGCAAACGGGGTCGTCTTTCCGGGGCCGCCTTCCGCAGGATCGGTGTCGAGCCGCGGGGACGGTGGAAGAGAGCCGTTCCGAGGCGCGGCAGACCGACGGTCCGGGAGGGCACGCATGACGCAGCAGGTCACGGAGATCACACACCGGTCGGTGTCCACGCCGGCGGGCCGGACCCACCTCGTGGAGCAGGGGACGGGGCCGCTGGTCCTGCTCGTGCACGGCTTCCCGGAATCCTGGTACTCCTGGCGCCGCCAACTGCCGGCCCTCGCGGCGGCGGGGTACCGGGCGGTCGCCGTCGACGTCCGCGGCTACGGCCGCTCCTCCAGGCCGGCCGAGGTGGACGCGTACCGGATGCTCGCCCTGGTGGAGGACAACGTCGCGGTCGTGCGCGCCCTCGGCGAGGAGTCCGCGGTGATCGTCGGCCACGACTGGGGCGCGACCATCGCCGCGACCTCCGCCCTGCTCAGGCCGGAGGTCTTCCGGGCGGTGGGGCTGCTCAGCGTGCCGTACACCCCGCGCGGCGGGCCCCGCCCCGGCGACGTCTTCGCCCGGATGGGCGGGGACGAGGAGTTCTACGTCGCGTACTTCCAGGAGCCGGGCCGCGCCGAGGCCGAGATCGAACCCGATGTGCGCGGCTGGCTCGCGGGCTTCTACGCGGCCTTCTCCGCCGACACCATGCCCGCGCCCGGCGTTCCCGACCCGCACTTCGTCGGCCGGGGCGGGACGCTGCGGGACCGGTTCCCCGCCGGACGGCTGCCCGGCTGGCTCGGCGAGCGGGACCTCGACGTCTACGCCGGGGAGTTCGAACGGACCGGCCTGACCGGGGCGCTCAACCGCTACCGGAACATGGACCGTGACTGGGAGGACCTCGCCGCCTTCGACGGCGCCCCCCTCACCCAGCCGTCCCTGTTCGTCGGCGGCGGCCAGGACGCGTCCACGACGTGGCTGGCCGACGCGATCGAGGCGTACCCCGTCACCCTGCCGGGCCTGGTCACCTCCCGCGTCCTCGACGGCTGCGGCCACTGGGTCCAGCAGGAGCGCCCCGACGAGGTCAACCGCCTGCTGACCGACTGGCTCGCCGCGCTGCCCGCCTGACGCCCCCGGGTGACGGGGGCCGCGTCCGGCTCACGGGTCAGGGGCGGGGGAGGGGCTTGGCGTAGCAGAGGCTCTCCTCGTGGTGGCGGTAGTAGCCGAACTTCTCGCAGGGGGCGTAGCCGCTGGAGGCGTACAGGGCGACCGCCTCCGGCTGCTTCGTGCCGGTCTCCAGGACCATGCGGACGCGGCCCGCCGCGCGCGCGTCCTCCTCCAGGAGGGCCAGGATGCGGCGGGCGAGGCCGCGTCCGCGCATCTGCTCGATCACGAACATCCGCTTCAGTTCCGCGTCCCCGTCGCGGTTGCCCTCGTCGTTGGCGTCCTGGCGGCGCCAGCCGCCGGAGGCGACCGGGACGCCTTTGTCGTCGTAGGCGATGAGGTAGAGCCCGTTCGGCGGGGTGAAGTCCGACGGGCTCAGGTGGGTGGCGTCGCCGCCGTCGCCATAGCGCACGTCGTACTCGGTCTGGACCTCGTCGTTGAGCTTCAGCGCGTCGGGGTGGTCGAAGGGGACCGGGCGGATGTCCATGCTGCCTTCCGTGGGTCGATGCGATCCCGGAGCGGGACCCCGTCCAGTGTGCCGGTATCGTGCCGGGATGCTCACCGTGACCTCCGTCAACGTCAATGGTCTGCGCGCCGCCGCCAAGAAGGGCTTCGTGGAGTGGCTCGCGGACACCCCGGCCGACGTGCTGTGCCTCCAGGAGGTGCGGGCCGAGCCGCACCAGCTCCCCGAGCACGTGCGCACCCCCGAGGGCTGGCACGTCACGCACGTCCCCGCCGCCGACAAGGGCCGCGCCGGCGTCTCCCTCTACACCCGCCGCGAGCCCGACCGGGTCCGGGTCGGCTTCGGCTCGGCGGAGTTCGAGAGCAGCGGGCGGTACGTCGAGGCGGACCTGCCCGGTGTGACGATCGCCTCCCTCTACCTGCCCTCGGGCGAGGTCGGCACCGAGCGGCAGGACGAGAAGATCCGCTTCATGGACGCCTTCCTCGGCTACCTCAAGGAACTGCGCGAGCGGGCCGCCGCCGACGGGCGCGAGGTCGTCGTCTGCGGTGACTGGAACATCGCCCACGAGCAGGCCGACCTCAAGAACTGGCGCGGCAACACCAAGAACTCCGGCTTCCTCCCCGAGGAGCGCGCCTGGCTGAGCCGGGTCCTCGACCCGGCCGACGGCGGGTACGTGGACGTCGTGCGCGCCCTGCACCCGGGCGTCGAGGGGCCCTACTCGTGGTGGTCCTACCGGGGCCGGGCCTTCGACAACGACACCGGCTGGCGCATCGACCTCCACGCGGCGACGCCGGGCCTGGCCGCCCGCGCGGTCAAGGCGTACGTCGAGCGTGCCGCCTCGCACACCGAGCGCTGGTCCGACCACGCGCCCGTCACCGTCGTCTACGACCTGTAGGGATCACGACCTGTAGGGATCTTCCCTCTCGTCGTACGTCGCCCTACGCGTCGTCGCGCGTCCCCGGCCGGTCGCCCGCCCCGTCCCCACCGCCCGCCCCGCCCGCCGGCCGTATCCGGCGGTCCAGCGCGAGGGAGAGTTCCGCCTCCACCACGCTGCGGGCCAGGGGGCGCAGGCGGTGCAGGTCCGGGTCGGGGGCGTGGCGCAGGACCAGGTCGGCGAAGAGTCCGGCCAGGGCGTCGGCGTGCTCGCGGACCCGGCGGCCCGCGTCGAGCACCTCGGCGAGGGGGATGCCCTCGCGGACCAGGGCCGAGGAGACGTCCAGCAGGCGGTTGCTGATGTGGACGATCCGGTCGCCGTCGGTGCCGACGTACCCCAGCTCCATCGCGGCGGCCAGGTTCTCCGGGGTGACCTCGCCCTCGAAGCGCTCCGCCAGCTCCTGCGGGGTGAGGCGGACCGGCGTCTCCTCGGTGGGCTCGCCCATCCCCAGCAGGTCGCCGACGTCGCGGCCGTGGTCGAAGGCGTCGGCCAGCTCCGCTATGCCGTTCAGGGTGTGCCCGCGCTCCAGCAGCGCCGCGACGGTGCGCAGGCGGGCCAGGTGGTGGTCGTCGTACCAGGCGATACGGCCCTCGCGGCGGGGCGGCGGGAGCAGCTTGCGTTCGCGGTAGAAGCGCAGGGTGCGCACCGATATGCCGGCCAGCCGGGCCAGCTCCTCCATGCGGTATTCGCGCTTCTCGGTCACTCCCCGACCTTAAGTCGTACCGCCGGTAACTTTCCTCGTCCCGCCCCCTACCCATCAGTACGGCCCTGTTCTACGCTCCCATTGCGCCAGTGTTCACTGGCAAGGTTCCAGCGACGCGTGGAGGCTTCGGGATGGCCGGGCACGAGCAGACACGAGAACACGTACGGGTGGCGGTGATCGGGTCCGGCTTCGGCGGACTCGGCGCCGCCGTGCGGCTGCGCCGCGAGGGGATCACCGACTTCGTCGTCCTCGAACGGGCCGACAGCGTGGGCGGCACCTGGCGGGACAACAGCTATCCGGGATGCGCCTGCGACGTGCCGTCCCACCTCTACTCCTTCTCCTTCGCGCCCCACCCCGACTGGCCGCGCACCTTCTCCGGGCAGCCCCACATCCGCGCCTACCTGGAGCACGTCGCCGACACCTTCGGCCTCCGCCCCCACCTGCGCTTCGGCGCCGAGGTGCGGCGGATGGCGTGGGACCCCGGGCGACTGCGCTGGGAGCTGACGACCGCGGGCGGCGACCTCACCGCCGACGTCGTCGTCTCCGCCACCGGACCGCTCTCCGACCCCCGCACCCCGGACGTCCCCGGCCTGGACACCTTCCCCGGCAAGGTCTTCCACTCCGCCCGCTGGGACCACGACCACGACCTCACCGGCGAACGCGTCGCCGTGATCGGCACCGGCGCCTCCGCCATCCAGATCGTCCCCGCCATCCAGCCGCGCGTCTCCCGGCTGACCCTCTTCCAGCGCACCCCCGCCTGGGTCATGCCCCGCATGGACCGGGCCATCGGCGGCGCCGAACGCGCCCTGCACCGGGCCCTGCCGGTCACCGCCAGGCTGCGCCGCGGACTGCTCTGGGGCATCCGCGAACTCCAGGTGCAGGCGTTCACCAAGCACCCCGGGCAACTGGGCTTCGTCGAGCGGATCGCCCGGCGCAACATGGCCTCCGCCATCAAGGACCCGGCCCTGCGCGCCAAGCTCACCCCCGGCTACCGCATCGGCTGCAAGCGCATCCTGCTCTCCAGCGACTACTACCCGGCGCTCGCCCGCCCCAACGTGGACGTCGTCGCCTCCGGCCTCGCCGAGGTCCGCGGCTCCACCCTGGTCGCCGCCGACGGCACCGAGGCCGAGGCGGACGCCATCGTCTTCGGCACCGGCTTCCACGTCACCGACATGCCCATCGCCGACCGGGTCGTGGGCGCCGACGGCCGCACCCTCGCCGAGACCTGGAAGGGCGGCATGCGGGCGCTGCGCGGCGCCGCCGCGGCCGGCTTCCCCAACTGGATGACGATCATCGGGCCCAACACCGGCCTGGGGAACTCCTCCATGATCCTCATGATCGAGTCCCAGTTGAACTACCTGGCCGACTACCTGCGCCAACTCGACGTCCTCGGCGGCCGGGTGGCCCTCGACGCCCGCCCCGCCGCCGTACGGGCCTGGAACGACCGGGTGCAGAAGCGGATGGAGCGCACCGTGTGGAACACCGGCGGCTGCACGAGCTGGTACCTCGACCCCAGTGGCCGCAACACCACCATCTGGCCCGGCACCACCGCCGAGTTCCGGCGCGAGACCCGGCGGGTCGACCTCGCCGAGTACGCGGTGCTGCGGCCCGCCGTCGCCCCCGCCTCCGCCGCCGACTCCGTCGCCCCCGGCGCCGACGAGGGCGTGGAGGTGGGCGCGTGAGCCGCCTGACCCGCACCGCCGACGGGCCCTACGCCCCGCCCGCCCCCGCCCGCGAACTCACCGTCGTCTCCGCCGACGGGGCCCGGCTCCACGTCGAGACACACGGCCCCGAGGGCGCCCCCGCGATCGTCCTCTCGCACGGCTGGACCTGCTCCACCGCCTTCTGGGCCGCCCAGATCCGCGCCCTCGCCGCCGACCACCGCGTCATCGCCTACGACCAGCGCGGCCACGGCCGCAGCCCGGCGAGCGCGGCGTGCGGCACCGAGGCCCTCGCCGACGATCTGGAAGCCGTCCTGGAGGCGGTGCTCGCACCCGGCGAACAGGCCGTGATCGGGGGGCACTCGATGGGCGGCATGACGGTGCTGGCCGCCGCCGGCCGGCCCTCGCTGAGCACCCGCGCCGCGGCCGTCCTGCTGTGCAGCACCGGCGGTTCGCGGCTGGTCGCCTCCGCGACCCTGTTCCCGCTGCCGCCCGGCCGGGCCCGCACCTGGCTCACCCGGCGGGTGCTCGGCTCCCGCGCCCCGCTCGGCCCGGTCACGCCCGTCGCCCGCGCGATCCTCAAGTACGGGACCATGGGCCCCGGTTCGGCCCCCCACATGGTCGACGCCTGCGCCCGCGTCGTGCACGCCTGCCCGCGCACCGTGCGGCACGCCTGGTCGCGGGTGCTGGACCGGCTCGACCTCGACGAGCGGGTGCCCGCGCTGGACGTGCCCGTCGAGATCGTCGTCGGCACCGCCGACCGGCTCACCCCGCCCGCGCACGCCCGCGCGCTCGCCGCCCGCCTGCCCCGGTGCACCGGCCTCACCGAACTGCCCGGGGTCGGCCACATGACCCCGGTGGAGGCGCCCGACCTCGTCACCTCGACGCTGCGCGCCCTCGCCACCGCCCATCTGCCCGCGAGGGCCGCCGTGCCGGCCGTCCCGGCCGAACCGGCCCTACCCGCCGAGGAGGACGCATGACCAGGGGGAACCTGGAAGGACGGGTCGCCGTCATCACCGGGGCCGCGCGCGGTGTCGGGGAGCTGCTGGCCCGCAAACTCTCCGCGCGCGGCGTACGCGTCGCGCTGGTCGGCCTGGAGCCGGACGCCCTGCGGGAGGTCGCCGGGCGGCTGCACGGCGAGAGCGCCTGCTGGGAGGCGGACGTCACCGACGACGAGGCCATGGCCCGTGTCGCCGAGGAGGCCGAGGAGCGCTTCGGCCGGATCGACATCGTCGTCGCCAACGCGGGCGTCGCCACCGGCGGTCCGTTCGCCGACTCCGACCCGGCGTCCTGGCGCCGGGTGATCGAGGTCAACCTGGTCGGCTCCGCGGTCACCGCCCGCGCCTTCCTCCCCGCCCTGCTGCGCAGCCGCGGCTACCTGCTCCAGATCGCCTCCCTCGCGGCGATCACCCCCGCGCCCATGATGACCGCGTACTGCGCCTCCAAGTCCGGTGTGGAGGCGTACGCCCACTGCCTGCGCGCCGAGGTCGGGCACCAAGGCGTCAAGGTCGGCGTCGGCTACCTCTCGTGGACCGACACCGACATGGTGCGCGGCGCCGACCGGGACGACGTGATGCGGGAGTTGCGGCAGCGGCTGCCCTGGCCGTCGAACAAGACGTATCCGCTCGGCCCGGCCGTCGACCGCCTCGTCGAGGGCATCGAGCGGCGCTCCGCCCACGTGTACGGACAGTGGTGGCTGCGCGGCATGCAGGGCGTGCGCGGCTGCCTGCCGGCGGTCGTCGGGACCGTCGGGCAGCGCGAGATGCGGCGCTTCGCAGACCGGCTGACCGGCATGCGCACCGGACTGGTCGGGGCGGGCGGCGCGGCCGACGAGAAGCACCGCACTACGGTGCGTGACTGATCGACATGCGCGCGGTCACCGCCCGTGTGAATCTGATCGGGCCCGGCCGATCCGGCCGGCCCCGATCAGCACAGGAGTTGACCCTCATGGGCATCAAGGACCAGTTCCAGGACAAGGCCGAGCGCATGCAGCAGCAGGGCAAGCAGCGGGCGGAGCAGGCCAAGGAGCAGATGCGCGACCGAGGCCGCCGCGACGACGACGAGATGGACCAGCCCTCGCGCCGCGAGGCGGACGACCGCTTCTCGCAGGACCGCGACGCCTGACGCGCCGTCCCGCACCGAAGGGGCGCCCCCCGCCGCACGGGGAGCGCCCCTTCCGCGTGCCTGCGTGGGCCGGGCCCGGGGCGGCTACCGGCGAGGGGGCAGCGGCGGCCGGGAACGGTCCGGTACGTCGCCGTAGTCGGGCGGCGAGGCCGGCGGCTCGGACTCCAGCAGCTCCAGCGCGATCCGCACCGCCTCGTCCAGCACCGTGTAGCGGCCCTCGGCCCAGTCCAGCGGCGTGCGCAGCGCCTCCACGTCGGGGGCGACGCCCTGGTTCTCCACGGACCAGCCGTACGCGTCGAACCAGGCCGCGTTCATCGGCACCGTGATCACCGTGCCGTCGCCGAGCCGGTGCCGGCCGGTCATGCCGACCACCCCGCCCCAGGTGCGCTGTCCGACCACGGGTCCCAGCGAGAGCAGCTTGAACGCGGCCGTGATCATGTCGCCGTCGGAGGAGGTCGCCTCGTCGGCGAGGGCCACCACCGGGCCCCGCGGGGCGTTGGAGGCGTACGACACCGGCTGGGCGTCCCGCGTCAGGTCCCAGCCGAGGATGGTGCGGGTCAGCTTCTCGACCACCAGTTCGCTGATGTGGCCGCCCGCGTTGCCGCGCACGTCCACGATGAGGGCGGGCCGGGACACCTCCATGCGCAGGTCGCGGTTGAACTGGGCCCAGCCGGAGCCGCCCATGTCGGGGATGTGCAGGTAGCCGCAGCGTCCGCCGCTCAACTCCCGTACCACCTCGCGGCGTTTGGCGACCCAGTCCTGATAGCGCAGCGGGCGTTCGTCGACGAGCGGGACGACCGCGACCCGGCGCGGCGGCCCCGCCGTCCGGGGCGCCCCGGACGCCCGCGCGGCTTCCGCCCCTTCCGTGGCCGCCGGGACCTCCGGGTTGCCGGGGAGGTCCGGCAGGCCCCGGACCGGGGGCGGCGGGGCGGCGGGCTGCTCGAAGGTCAGCTCCACCGTCGTCCCGCCCGCGCCCGCCAGCAGCGGGGAGGGCCCGGCCACCGGGTCCACGGGACGGCCGTCGACATGGGTGAGGACCGCGCCGTCCCGGATGCCGGTGCCGGCCAGGGGGGAGCGGGCCCGGGAGTCCGAGGAGTCGCCGGGCAGGATGCGCTTGACCGTCCAACGTCCGTCCCGGGGAAGGAAGTCGGCGCCGAGCAGGCCCTGCCAGCGCTGGTAGGAGGCCGGGCCCTCGTTGCGCCGGGCGGCGGACACGTAGGCGTGCGACGTGCCCAGCTCGCCCAGGACTTCACGGAGCAGGTCGGCGAACTCGTCGGGGGAGGCGACGCGTTCGACCAGCGGGCGGTACTGGTCGAGCACCGCGTCCCAGTCGATGCCGCACATGCCCGGGTCCCAGAAGTAGGCCCGGATCAGCCGGCCCGCCTCCTCGTACGACTGGCGCCACTCGGCGGCCGGGTCGACCTGGTGCAGGATGCGGCGCAGGTCGATCCAGGTGGTGGTGTCGCCGTCGCCGGGCTCGGTGGCGGGCACCGCCCGCAGCTCCCCCTCGTCCAGCACCACCAGCCGGCTGCCGTCGCCGCTGACCTGGAACCAGTCGAGGTGGGCGACGAGTTCGGACTTCTTCGCCTTGGCCGGGCCGAAGTGCTCCAGGGTGGGCCGCTCGCTCGGGTCGTCCGGGTTGGCGAAGGTCTCGCCGAGCGCGCCGGAGATCGGCCAGCGCAGCCAGACCAGCCCGCCGCCCGCGACCGGGTGCAGCGCCGAGTACTTGGACGCGGTCACCGGGAACGGCGTCACCCGCGCCTCCAGCCCCTCCGTCTCCACGGTCACCGCGCCGCCCTCGCCGCCCTCGTCCTCCACCGGGTCCAGCCCCCCGGCGGCCGGCCGGCCCTCCGGGTTCAGCGCGAAGGGGGACGGGGTCGCCGACGACAGCGGGACGAGGTAGGGGCGGCAGCCCAGCGGGAAGGACAGGTCGCCGGTGTGCACGTCGTAGACCGGGTCGAAGCCGCGCCAGGACAGGAAGGCGAGGTAGCGGCCGTCGCGGGTGAAGACCGGGTTCTCGTCCTCGAAGCGGCCGTTGGTCACGTCGACGACGAGCGGCGCGTCCCCGTCGGAGATGCGGGCCATCTTGATCTGGCGCAGCGAGCGGCCGATGCCCGGGTGGGACCAGGTCAGCCACGCCCCGTCCGGGGAGAAGGCGAGGTCCCGCACCGGCCCGTTGACCGAGCGGATCAGCTCCGTGACCCCGCCGCCGGGACCGAGCGGACCGGCCTCCCCGGGCTCCCCGGTGTCCTCGGCGCCCCCGGGGTCCTCCGCCCCCTCCCTGCCGTCCGTACGCTCCGTGTCCTCGGTGTCCTCCGTACCCTCCGTGCCCTCCGTGCCCTCCGTACCCTCCGTGCCCTCCGTGCCGGAGGGCGGTCCCGCGGCCTGGGTGTCGTCCGCGACGTCGAGCAGCAGGAGCCGTCCGTCGTGCGAGGCGACGGCGAGCCGTTCGCCCTCCGGGTCCGACACCAGCTCCAGCACCCGGCCCAGCTTCCCGGAGGCCAGCCGCCGCATCTCCCGGCCGCCGGTCGCCCGGGGCAGGTGGGCGATCTCGACGGCGTCCTCGCCCTCCGCGTCGGTCACGTAGGCGACCCGGCCGCTCGCCCCCAGCATCTCGGGCAGCCGCACCCGCACCCCCGGGGTGTCCGCGATGGTGCGGGCCGGTCCGTCGCGGTGGGTGAGCCAGTACAGGCTGCCCCGGACGACGACGGCGCTCGCCCGGCCCGTCTCGTCGACGGAGATCCCGCCCACGTGGTGCGCGGCCGGCACCTGGTACGGACGCCGCCCGGCGCGCGGCCCGCTCAGCCGGACGTCCAGCCGCCGGGGCAGCGAGTCGGGCGCGAGGTCGTCGACGATCCACAGGTCGCCCGCGCACTGGTACACCACCCGCGTGCCGTCGCTCGACGCGTGCCGGGCGTAGCAGGCGTCGTGGTCGGTGTGGCGGCGCAGGTCGGTGCCGTCGTGGGCGCAGGAGTAGAGGTTGCCGACGCCCTCGTGGTCGGAGAGGAAGGCGACCCGGCCGCCGACGAGCATGGGGGAGTGCAGGTGCCCGCCGAGGCCGGGGAGCAGGCGCCGCCCGTGCAGCCAGAGCCGGCCGGTCGCCCCGCCCCGGTAGCGCTTCCAGGCGGCCGGCTCGTGCGGCGGGGTGCCGGTCAGGAGCAGCGTGCGGCACTGGCCGTCGAGGTCGGCGCACTGGATGTCGGTGACCGGCCCCCAGGGCAGTTTGCGGCCGGGGTCGCCGTCGGGGGAGACCTTGTAGGCCCAGGTCAGGTACGAGAAGGGCTCGCCGTGCGAGGCGACGGCGAGGATGTCGGCGGTGCCGTCCGGACCGGGCGGGGTCCAGCCGCAGACGCGGGTGTCGAAGCTGCCCCAGTGGGTGAGCTGCCGGCCGGGGCCGCCGTCCACCGGCACCACGTGGACCTCCGGCTCCAGGCTGCGCCAGCTCGTGTACGCGATCCGCCGGCCGTCGGGGGAGAAGCGGGGGTGGCCTGCCTTGGTGCGGTCGACGGTGAGCCGCCAGGCCCGGCCCGGACCGTCGAGGGGCGCGAGCCAGAGGTCGTCCTCGGCGACGAAGCAGAGCAGGTCTCCGTGCAGGTGCGGTAGGCGCAGATAACTCACCGCTCCATGCTTTGCCGCGCCCCGGGCCCCGGCAACTTATGGGTAACCGACAACCGTGACCCAGGCCACGTACGAAACCGTTTCGTTTCGCTAGCGCGGTGCGCTACTGTCGTCGTGTACGAAACGGTGTCGTTCCAGCGGAGCGAGCGACCGCCGAACGAGAGGAGAGCGAGATGGCCGGGGCCACCGCACCACGCCGCAGCCGGATCACTCCCGAACGCGAGGCCGAGCTGTACGGCGCCGTCCTCGACCTGCTCCGCGAAGTCGGCTACGACGCCCTCACCATGGACGCCGTCGCCGCCCGCACGCGCTCCAGCAAGGCCACGCTCTACCGCCAGTGGGGCGGCAAGGCCGAACTCGTGGTCAACGCCATCCGGCACGACAAGCCCGTCGAGATCGGCGACATCGACACCGGATCGCTCCGCGGCGACCTGCACGCCCTGACCTCCCGTGACGACGACTGCGTCATGGAGCAGAACTCCGCGCTGATGCGGGGTGTGGCCATGGCGCTCCACCAGAACCCGGACCTGCGCCAGGCATTCCGGGAACAGGTCGTCGAGCCGGAGATGACGGAGTTCCGGCGCGTGCTGGACCGGGCCGTCGAGCGCGGCGAGATCAGAGCGGACTGCCCCGCCCTGGACTTCCTCGTCCACATGATGGTCGGCGGGTTCGCCACCCGCACCCTGCTGGAGGACCAGCCGCCCACCCGGGCCTTCCTGTCCTCCTACATCGACGCCGTGATCCTCCCCGCCCTCGGCGTCCCCACCACCTCCTGACCCACCCCGTAGTACAAGCCCCCCACTGACGTCGCCTCGCCGAGCCCGCAGGGCACGGGAGGTATCCCCCAACGTCGTCGGGCTGATCACCCCTGCCCTGAAGACCCCACGACCTGACTGGGAGAACGTCCTCGTGGCCACGTTCCTCTACAAACTCGGCCGGTTCGCCTTTCGGCGACGGCATTTCGTCGCCCTCGTCTGGGTGGCGCTCCTGACCCTCGCCGGGGTCGGCGCCGCCCAGGCCCCACCCGCCGGCAACGGCTCCTTCTCCATCCCGGGCACCGAGGCGCAGCGCGCCTTCGACCTGCTGGAACAGCGCTTCCCCGGACAGAGCGCGGACGGGGCGACCGCCCGCGTCGTCTTCAAGGCGCCCGCGGACCAGAAGATGACCGACCCGGCCAACAAGGCCGTGGTCGAGAAGGCCGTCGGCGAACTGGCCGACGGCTCCGAGGTCGTCGCGGTCGCCGACCCGTACCAGTCCCAGGCCGTCAGCCAGGACGGCACCGTCGCCTACGCCTCGGTGCGCTACGACGCCCCCGGCATGGAACTCGACGACTCCAGCAAGGACGCCCTCCAGGAGGCCGCCCAGAGCGCCCGGAGCGCCGGACTCACCGTCGAGATCGGCGGCGACGCGCTCCAGGCGGTCCCGGCGACCGGCGCCACCGAGGTGATCGGCATCGCCGTCGCCGCGGTCGTCCTCGTCATCACCTTCGGCTCGCTCATCGCGGCCGGACTGCCGCTGCTCACCGCGCTGATCGGCGTCGGCATCGGCGTCTCGACGATCACCGCGCTCGCCAGTGTGCTGGAGCTGGGCTCCACCACCTCCATCCTGGCGATGATGATCGGCCTCGCGGTCGGCATCGACTACGCGCTCTTCATCGTCTCCCGCTACCGCGCCGAGCTGGCCGAGGGCCGCGAACGCGAGGACGCGGCCGGCCGGGCCGCCGGCACCGCGGGCTCCGCCGTGGTCTTCGCCGGACTCACCGTCGTCATCGCCCTGGTGGGCCTCGCGGTCGTCAACATCCCCATGCTGACCAAGATGGGTGTCGCCGCCGCCGGCACGGTCGCCATCGCGGTCCTCATCGCCCTCACCCTGATCCCTGCGCTGCTCGGCTACGCCGGCGGCAAGGTCAAGCCCGCCGGTGCCAAGAGCCGGCTGCTGGGCCGCCGCGGTGCCGGGAAGCCGGACGGGAAGACGCCGGGCGGGAAGACGCCGGAGGGCGGGACGCCGGGTGCGGACGCCGCACCCGCTCGCCCCAACCTGGGCACCCGCTGGGCCCGCTTCGTCATCCGCCGGCCCGTCGTCGTCCTGCTGGTGGGCGTCATCGGCCTCGGCGCCGCCGCGATCCCCGCCTCCTCGCTCGCCCTCGGCCTGCCCGACGACGGCGCCCAGCCGACCTCGACCACCCAGCGCCGGGCCTACGACCTGCTCTCGGAGGGCTTCGGCCCCGGCTTCAACGGTCCGCTGATGGTCGTCGTCGACGCCAAGGGCAGCAAGTCCCCGCAGGACGCCTTCACCAAGGTCGGCGACGAGATCAAGGGCCTCAAGGACGTCATGGCGGTGACCCCGGCCCAGCCCAACAAGGCCGGCGACACCGCGATGATCACCGTCATCCCGGACTCCAAGCCGTCCTCCACCGAGACCGAGGACCTGGTCCACGCCATCCGCGACGCGGGCACCTCCCTCAAGGCCGACTCCGGCGCCGAGGTGCTGGTCACCGGCTCGACCGCGATGAACATCGACGTCAGCGAGAAGCTCAACGACGCGCTCCTGCCCTACCTGGTGCTGGTGGTGGGCCTGGCCTTCCTGCTGCTGATCGTGGTCTTCCGCTCGATCCTCGTCCCGCTCAAGGCGGCGCTCGGCTTCCTCCTGTCCGTCCTGGCGGCGCTCGGCGCGGTCGTCGCGGTCTTCCAGTGGGGCTGGCTGTCCGGGCTGATGGGCGTCGAGGAGACCGGCCCCGTCATGTCGATGATGCCGATCTTCATGGTCGGCGTGGTCTTCGGACTCGCCATGGACTACGAGGTGTTCCTCGTGACCCGGATGCGTGAGGCCCACGTCCACGGCGAGTCGCCCGGCCAGGCCGTGGTCACCGGCTTCCAGCACGGCGCCCGGGTGGTCAGCGCGGCGGCGGTCATCATGATCGCGGTCTTCGCGGGCTTCATCGGCTCCAGCGAGTCCATGGTCAAGATGATCGGCTTCGGCCTCGCGGTCGCCGTCCTCTTCGACGCGTTCATCGTGCGCATGGCCATCGTCCCCGCGGTCCTCGCCCTGCTGGGCAAGCGGGCCTGGTGGCTGCCGAAGTGGCTGGACCGCGCGCTGCCCAACGTGGACGTCGAGGGCGAGGGGCTGCGCACCGCCGAGCCCGGTCCCGTCGGCCCGGACGGCGACCGGGAGCCGGCCCGCGTCTGACGCGCGCCACCGCCGCCGACGGCAGACCAGCCGGTGAGGGCCCCGTGGGGACGGGACGGCCCTCACCGGCTTCCCGTCTCCTCCCCACCGGGGCGCCCTGGCCAACTCGGTCGCCCGAGTCGCCCCCGCCCCGCTACCGTGCCGTCCATGACCACGACCGACGGCACCTCCCTCGCCCACCCCCGCTTCGCCGAGGCCCTGCGCACGCTCGGCCTCGGCGAGCTGGCCGGCCGGGCCCGCCGCTTCCCGGACTCCACCCGCACCGCCGCCGAGGCCGCCGCCGCGATCGGCTGCGAGCTGAGCCAGATCTGCAAGTCGCTGATCTTCGCCGCCGACGGTGTCCCGGTCCTGGTCCTCATGGACGGCGCCTCCCGCGTCGACCTGGACCGGGTCCGCGAGGAACTCGGCGCCGGGAAGGTCACCCGGGCCAAGGCCGACCTCGTACGGGAGACGACCGGGTACGCCATCGGCGGCGTGCCGCCCTTCGGCCACCGCAGCCGCACCCGGGTCCTCGCCGACCGCTCCCTGCTCGCGCACGACGTGGTCTGGGCCGCCGCCGGCGACCCGCACACGGTCTTCCCGATGGAGCCCAAGGAGCTGATCACCGCCGCCGGCGCCGCCCTCGTGGACGTGCGCGAGCGCACTTCGTGACCCCCGGCGTCACCGCAGCCGTCCTGCTGGCCGCCCTCACCCACGCCTGCTGGAACGCCATCGCGCACCGCATCCCCGACAAGCTGACCGGCTTCACGCTGATCTCGGGCGGGGGAGTGCTGATCGGGCTCGCCCTGCTCCCGTTCACGGCGTTGCCCCGGGCCGGCGCGTGGCCGTACCTGCTGGTCTCCGCGGGCATCCACCTCGCCTACTACGCGCTGCTCATGCGGTCCTTCCGGCTGGGCGACTTCGGGCAGGCGTACCCCCTCGCCCGCGGCACCGCGCCACTGCTGGTGACCCTGCTCGCCGCCGTCTTCGCCCACGAGGTGCCCGGCGGCTGGGCCGCCGCGGGCGTCGTGCTCTCCTGCGCGGGGCTGACCGGCGTCGCCCTGTGGGGGCTGCGCGGGCGCCGGCCCGACTGGGCGGCGATCGGCGCGGCGCTGGCGACCGGCGTGACCATCGCCGCGTACACCGTCGTCGACGGGCTGGGCGTCCGCGCCGCCGGCTCCTCCCTCGGCTACATCGCCTGGCTGATGGCGCTCCAGGGCACCGTCCTGCCGGTCTTCTTCCTGGTCCGGCACCGGGCCGCCGCCTGGCCGATGCTGCGGCCCAGCGCCGCCCTCGGCCTGCTCGGCGCGGTCCTGTCCGTCACCGCGTACGCCCTGGTGCTGTGGGCCCAGACCCGCGCCCCCCTCGCCCCGATCGCGGCCCTGCGCGAGTCGTCGATCCTGGCCGGCGCGGCGATCGGGGCGGTGTTCTTCCGGGAGCGGTTCGGCGGGCCCCGGATCGCGGCGGCCGGGCTGCTGGTCGTGGGGATCGGGCTGATGCTGCGCGCCGGGTGAGCCGGACGGGCGCGCGGTGCGCCGACCGGCACCGGCCCTCCCCGACCGGCACCCGCCCCCCACCGGCACCCGCCCCCGACCGGCACCCGCACGCCCCCGACCGGTGCGGGCTGCGCCGGGCGCTCGGGAGGCGCACCCTGGAAGGAGGTCTTCCGGAGGTGAACAGTCATGATGCACACGACGGTGGGATGGCACGTCGAGATGGAGTTCATGGAGGACGAACGGCACACCAGAGCCGTCGCCATGGTGCGCCTGCCCGACGGCACCGAGGTCCGTGGGCACGGGCACGCCAGCCGTCACCGGGTCGACAGCCACCAGCCGCGCGTCGGCGAGGAGGTCGCCGGGGCGCGGGCGCTGAACGAGTTGGCGATGCAGTTGCTCACCAAGGCGCACGGCGAGATCGACGAGGCGTCGGGGCGGATCTCCCACCCCATCCACGTCTGATCTCCCGCCTCGTCCCGGTTCGGGCAGGTCCCGGCGGGGCCGGTGTCCGCGAGGGGCGCCGGCCCGCCCCGTTCAGCCCGCGTCGAGCGCCGCCCGTACCGCCTTGACCAGGGCCTGTGCTCGCGGGTCCGCGGTGACGGTGCGGCGGAAGCCGTTGGTCACGTAGCCGAGGGCGATGCCCGACTCCGGGTCGGCGAAGCCGAGGGAGCCGCCCCTGCCGGGGTGGCCGAAGGAGCCCGGGGAGAGCATCGGCGACGCGCTGCCGTGCAGCATGTAGCCGAGGCCGAACCGGGTGTGGACGACGAGGGTCCGGTCGGCGCCCGCCGACTCCTCCGCACGCGCGAGCGCGAGTGTCTCCGCGTCGAAGAGCCGGACGCCGCCGACCTCGCCGATCAGGGCCGCGTAGAACCGGGCCAGTCCGTCGGCGGTGGCGATGCCGCCCGCGGCGGGCTGGACGGCGGCCCGGTAAGCCGGGTCGTTCGGATCGGGGGAGGGGGAGACGGCGGTGAAGGCCCGGCGGGTGAGCGACCCCGGGTCGCGGTGGGCCTCGGAGACGGAGCGCTTGGGGCGCAGCCGCAGTCCGCCGGAGGGCTCGGGTTCCTCGATGCGGCCGACGCGTCCGGCGCGGCCCGCCGCCTCCTCGGCGGGCGGCAGGCCCAGCCACAGCCCGGCGCCGAGGGGCCCGGCGATCTCGTCCGCGACCCACGCGCCCGTGTCCCGCCCGTCCGCCGCCCGGCGGACGAGTCCGTCCAGCAGCCAGCCGTAGGTCAGCGCGTGGTAGCCGTGATCGGTGCCCGGCTCCCACACGGGTGCCTGGGCGGCGACCGCCTCGATGCCCCGCAGCGGGTCCAGCGCCTCCGAGGGGGTGAGCGGGGTGTCGAGGACGGGGAGTCCGGCACGGTGGTTCAGCAGGTGCCGGACGAGGACGCGCTCCTTGCCGTGCGCCTTGAACCCGGGCCAGTAGGTGGCGACCGGGGCGTCCAGGTCGAGCACCCCGCGCCGGTGCAGCAGCAGCGGTACGGCCGCGGCGACGCCCTTCGTCGCCGAGCGGATGATCTGCGCGGTGCCCGGCTGCCACGGCTCGGTGCCGTCGACGTCCTTCGTGCCGCCCCACAGGTCGACGACCTTGCGCCCGTCCCGGTAGACGGCGACGGCCGCCCCGCGCTCCCCGAGGACGGCGAAGTTCCGGGCGAAGGCGTCCCGGACCCCCGCGAAACCCTCGTCCACCGTGCCCCGCACGTCCACTTCCACGTCCCCGTGTCCTTCCCGCCCGGCCGCCTGCGACAGAGGCAGCAACAACGCGGGCCGGCCGGCGATTCCTCAGGGGCGCGGGGCGACCGTCCGCGGATCGAAGCCGAAGGGCAGCTCCAGCCGGTGGGCGCGCATCAGCTCGCCGTCGCCCAGCAGCCCGGCGGTGGGACCGTCGGCGGCGATCACGCCGTCGGAGAGGATCAGTGACCGGGGGCACAGCTCCAGGGCGTAGGGCAGGTCGTGGGTGACCATGAGGACGGTGACGTCCAGGGAGCGCAGGATGTCGGCGAGTTCGCGGCGGGAGGCCGGGTCGAGGTTGGAGGAGGGCTCGTCCAGGACGAGGATCTCCGGCTCCATGGCGAGTACGGTCGCCACCGCCACCCGGCGCCGCTGGCCGAAGGAGAGGTGGTGCGGGGGCCGGTTCCCGGAGCCGGCCATGCCGACCAGGGCGAGCGCCCGCTCCACCCGCGCCTCCAGCTCCGCGCCCCGGAGCCCGGCCGCCGCCGGTCCGAAGGCCACGTCCTCGCGCACGGTGGGCATGAAGAGCTGGTCGTCGGGGTCCTGGAAGACGATGCCGACCCGGCGCCGGATCTCCGCCATGTTCCGTGCGCCGACGGGGAGTCCGGCGACCGTGACGGTGCCGGCGCCGGGGGTGAGGATGCCGTTGAGGTGGAGGACGAGGGTGGTCTTGCCGGCGCCGTTGGGGCCGAGCAGCGCGACCCGTTCGCCGCGCTCGACGCGGAAGTCGACGCCGAAGAGGGCCTGGTGCCCGTCGGGGTAGGCGAAGGCGAGGCCCGCGACCTTGAGGGAGGCGGGCACGGCGGTGGTCGCGGAGTCGGTCACAGGGTCCATCCCAGCAGACAGACCGCGAGGGCCGCGACGGGCAGGGCGAGGGCGCGGGACCACTGGGCGCGGGAGGCGGTCACCTCGTCGATCACCGGCAGGGAACCGGTGTAGCCGCGGCTGACCATGGCCAGGTGGACGCGTTCGCCGCGTTCGTAGGAGCGGATGAACAGGGCGCCCGCCGAGGCGGCGAGGACGCCCCAGTGCCGCACGCCCCGGGCCTCGAAGCCGCGCGAGGCACGGGCGATCCGCATCCGCCGCATCTCGTCGGTGATCAGATCGCCGTAGCGGATCATGAAGGTGGCGATCTGGACCAGCAGCGAGGGGAGCCGGAGCCGCTGCAGGCCGAGGAGGAGGTCGCGCAGCGGGGTGGTGGCGGCGAGCAGGACGGAGGCGGCGACGCCCAGGGTGCCCTTGGCGAGGACGTTCCAGGCGCCCCACAGCCCGCTCACGCTCAGGGAGAGGCCGAGCACCTCGGTCCGCGGGCCCTGCGCGACGAAGGGCATGAGCACCGCGAACGCGACGAACGGCACCTCGATCAGCAGCCGGCGCAGCAGGAAGCCGGGCGGGACGCGGGCGACGCCGGCGACCGCCGCGAGCAGGACCGCGTAGAGGCCGAAGGCCCACATCGCCTCGCGCGGGGTGGAGACCACGACGACCACGAAGGCGAGGACGGCGGCCAGTTTGGTGTGCGGCGGCAGGGTGTGCACACGGGAGGTCCCGGGCCGGTGGAGCCGGTGGGCGTGGCCCGCGCCCATGTCAGGCGTCCGGGGCGGTGGTGTCGGCGGGGGAGGTGCCGCCCCGCCGGCGCCGGTGCAGGACCCAGAAGACGGTGCTGCCGGCGACGACGGTGGCGCCCACGCCGATCACGCCCGCGAGGCCGCCGGAGACCCGGGCGTCGGTGACGTCCTTGACGCCGTAGTCGGCGAGCGGGGAGTCGGAGGCGGCGTGTTCGCGGGCCTTCTCGTCGATGCCCTCGTCGGAGGCGATCTTCTCCAGGCCGTCGGGGTGGGCGGAGGCGTAGAAGCTGACGAAACCGGCGAGGACCAGCGAGGTGACCAGGCCGGTGATCCACACGGCGCGGTGGGAGCGGGCGGCGGGGGCGGCCGGTTCCGGCTCGGGGGCGTCGACCGGTTCGCCGCCGACGCGCAGCCGCAGCGGGCGGCGCAGTCCCCGGGCGCCGTGGACCAGGTCGGGGCGGACGGCGATCACGGCGGCGACGGTCAGGGCGGTGATCACGGCCTCGCCGAGGCCGATCAGGACGTGCACGCCGACCATGGCGGTGGCGACCCGGCCGATGGCGATGTCGGTGGTGCCGCCGATCCAGTAGAGGAGGGTGAAGGCGACGGCGGCGGCCGGGACGGAGACCAGCGCGGCCACGAAGGAGGCGGCGGTGACCGACCGGCGTCCGCGCGGCAGCAGGAGCACCAGGCCGCGGAAGACGGCGTAGCCGGTGACGGTGGTGACGACCGCCATGTCGAGGATGTTCACGCCGAGCGCGCTCAGCCCGCCGTCGGCGAAGAGGACGCCCTGCATCAGCAGGACGACGGAGACACAGAGGACCCCGGTGTACGGGCCCACGAGGATCGCCGCGAGCGCGCCGCCGAGCAGGTGGCCGCTGGTGCCGGCGGCGACGGGGAAGTTGAGCATCTGGACCGCGAAGATGAACGCCGCGACCAGGCCCGCCAGGGGCGCGGTGCGTTCGTCCAGCTCACGGCGGGCGCCGCGCAGGCTGACCGCGACGGCGCCCGCCGCGACGACTGCGGTCACGGCGGACGTCGGGGCGTCGATGAATCCGTCGGGTACGTGCACCGTTCGATGATGAGGTTGTTGCGAACGCCTTGCAAGAGCGAGGAAGTCGTTTTTTCTGACCGGGGGCGGCGCGGGGAGCGGCGCGGTGGGGCGCGCGGTGAGGGAGTGGAATCGGTCACGATCCGCCCTCGCCCGAGCGGGAAGAGGTGTAGTCCGTGCGATTCGGGACATTGGGGAAGGTGAACGGGTGCGAGGCGGCACGCGGCCTGCGCACCGTGGCACAGGGTGAAGGGCGATCCGATGTCCGCGGTCGAACAGTACGTACGAGCCCGTATCGTCACGGAAGCGGACGTCGCCCCCGACGCGACCGGTGACGGAGCCCTGCCGGTCCTGCTCCGCTACGACCCCGCCGCCGATCCCGGCACGGTGCGGGTCGCGCTGCCCCAGGACACCGGCCCGCGCGAGTGGGCCTTCCCCCGGGAGCTGCTGGAACGCGGGCTGCGGGCGCCGGCCGGCACAGGTGACGTACGGGTCTGGCCGTGCGGGCGGGTGCAGACGGTCATCGAGTTCCACGCGGGCGACGCCTGCTCCGTGGTCCAGTTCGAGAACCGGGCGCTCACCCGCTTCCTGCGCCGCACCCACCGCGCGGCGGCCGAACCGGTGGCCCACTGAGCCACCGGTCCCGCTGCCGCGCACCGGGGTCCGGTCAGCCGGCCGCCTTCAGCAGGGCCGCCACTATCGGCCCGGCCGTCTCGCCGCCGTGCCCGCCCTGCTGGACCACGCCGGCCGCCGCCAGGTCGTTCCGGTAGGCGGTGAACCAGCCGTTGGGCTTCTCCTGGTTGTCGACCTCGGCCGAGCCGGTCTTCGCGCCGACGTCACCGCCGACCCCGGCCATCGCCTGCGCCGCCGTGCCGTAGGCCGCCGTGTACGCCATCATCTCGCGCAGTTGCGCCAGCGTCTCCGGGGCCAGGGTGCGCGAGGCCGTGGCCAGGGTGCGCCCGTCCACCGACGGGGCGACCAGGTACGGCTGGTGGAAGGTGCCCGACTTCACCGTCGCCGCCACGGACGCCATGTTCAGCGGGCTCATGCGCACCCCGCCCTGCCCGATCAGCGAGGCCGCCATCGGCGCCGCCGTCTGCACCGGCACCGCGCCGTCGAAGGACGGCACGCCGACCGCCCAGTCGTCGCGTCCCAGGCCGAAGACCTGCTGGGCCTGCTTGGTCAGGTCGTCGTCCTTCAGCTTCGGCGCCCGGCCGATGAAGGCGGTGTTGCAGGAGCGGGCGAAGCTCGCCTTGAAGGTGCCGTCCTTGATCTCGAACTTCTTGTCGTTCTGGAACTTCCAGCCGCCGTAGCTGAAGTACTTCGGGCACGGGTGCTTCTCGTCCATCGAGGCCAGGTTCTTCTCGATGAGCAGCGAGGCGGTGACGACCTTCATCGTGGAGCCCGGGGCGAGCGAGCCCTGGAAGGCGGTGTTGAAGCCGTGCCCGCCGTTGGCGACCGCCAGGATCTCGCCCGTCGAGGCGCGCATCAGCACCACCGACGCCCGCTTCTTTCCGGCCACCTCCTTCTCCGCGGCGGCCTGCAGTGCCGGGTCCAGGGTGGTGCGGACGGTGCCCGGGGTGCCCTTGCTCAGCTCCAGCACGGTCGTGTCCGGGGCGTCGTCCGGGGCGGACTTGGTCGTGGGCTTGTCGTCGTCCCCGGCCGGCTTGCCGCGCACGACACGCAGTTCGATCCCGGCGGTGCCGCCGGCCTGCTTGCCGTACTTCTCGCGCAGGGCGTCCAGGACGGTGCCGAGCGAGGGGTAGGTGCGCGCGGACAGCTCCCCGCCGTCGCGGTCCAGGGCGGTGACCGGCGGGGTGCCGGCCTCGCCGGTCACCAGCCGGTCGCCCTCCTTCAGCTCGGGGTGGACCACCGCCGGCTGCCAGCCGACCCGCGGTTCCCCGTCACCGTCGCGCCGCACGACGGTGAGCGCGCTCTCGTACGCCAGCGGCTTGGACGTCCCCTCGTACGTCACCGTCGCCCGCACGGAGAACGGCACCTTGTCGCCGTCCGGGGTGCCCGGGGTGAGGGTGACGTCCGCGATACGGGCGTCCTTGGCGTAGCCGGTGAGCTGGGCCTTCGCCGCCTCGGCGTCGTCGGTGGCGGCGGCGGCCCCGGCCACGTCGCCGCCCTGCCAGGCCGTCAGGAACCGCTCGGCGGTGGTGGTGACCTCCGCCGCGGACAGCGGGCCGCTCTTCACCTTCTCCCCGGCCGCCGTCGACGCGGGCCGGGAGCCGTCCTCGGCGGCGCCCCCGCCCCACAGCGCGTACGCGCCGATCCCGGCGCCGCCCACGACCACCGCGACCACGCCGCCGATGACGGCGGGTCTCGTCTTCCGCCGTTCGACGGCGGCCCTTCTGCTGCCCACTGACGTTCCGTTCCTCCACCCGCCCGGTGCCCCTGCGGCCCGGGGTGCCTCGTCGCCCGCACACCCACGACGGACGACCACCTTAGGGTCCCGCACCCGGCGGCCTGCTCCGGACCGGGGGCGCCGAGGCGGTCCGGCCTCCCGCGCGGCGCCGCCGGGTGTCCGGACCGGGCCGGTCAGCCGGCCGCGCGCAGGACGTCCGCCACGATCGGGCCGGCCGCGTCACCGCCGTGGCCGCCCGACTCGGCCATGGCCGCCGCCGCGACGTCGTCGCGGAAACCGGTGAACCAACTGTTCGACACCGACTGGCCGTCGACCTCGGCGGAGCCCGTCTTGGCGCCGATGTCGCCGCTCAGCCCGGCCATGGCCGGCCGGCCCGTGCCCTGGGTGGCCGTCAGCCGCATCATCTGCCGGAGCTGCGCGGCCGTCCCCGGCGGCAGGCCCTTGGCGGTGGCCAGGTGACGGTCGTCCAGCTCGGGCGCGACCAGGTAGGGCTGGTGGAAGGCGCCGGTCATCGCGGTCGCCGTCACCGAGGCCATGGTGAGCGGGTTCATCTGCACCTGGCCCTGGCCGATGGCGTTGGCCGCCCGGTCGGGCCCCGTGGAGGCGGGGACGTTGCCGTCGAAGGAACTGATGCCGGTCTTCCAGTCGTCGCGGCCCAGCCCGAACCGCTCCTGGGCCTCCGCCGTCAGCGAGGCGTCCGTCAGCGGCTCTTCGTCGACGAGCTTGATGAAGGCGGTGTTGCAGGAGCGCAGGAAGCTGCCGGCCAGGGTGGCGCCCGGGTCCGGCGGCATGCCGGTGAGGTTCTTGAAGGTCTGGCTCTGCCAGGTGGCGGTGTCGGGGCAGGGCGCCGGGCCGTTCATCGAGGCCACGCCGTTGTCGATGAGCATCGCCGCCGTGACGATCTTCATGGTGGAGCCGGGGGCCGCGGCGCCCTCGAAGGCCGCGTTGAAGCCGTCCTCGCGGTTGTTGGCGAGGGCCAGCACCTCGCCGGTGCTCGGCTTGACGGCGACCACCGAGGACTCGCCGTGGCGCTTGACCGCCTCCTCGGCCGCCGCCTGAGCCGTCGCGCTGATCGTCGTGCGCAGCTCGCCCGCCTTGCCGTCGGCCAGGGTCAGCAGCGGGGTGTCGGGCACTATGCCCTCGTGCCGGATCACCAGCTCGACGCCGGGGGTGCCGCCCGCCTTGTCGCCGTACCGCTCGCGCAGCGTCTCCAGGACGGGGCCGAGGGAGGGGTACGTGCGCGCGCTCAGGACGGTGCCGTCGCGGCCGAGCGCCTTGACCGGCGGGGTCGTCGACGTTTCGGTGACCAGGGTGTCGCCCGCCTCCAGGTCGGGGTGGACGACGGAGGGCTGCCAGTCGACCAGGGGCCGTCCGCTGTTCTCCCCGCGCACCACGGTCAGCTTGCTCTCGTACGACAACGGCTTCGAGGCGCCCTCGTGGGAGACCGTGGCCCGCACGGTGAACGGCACGCTGACCCCGCTCACGCTGACCTCGCCGGGCGTGATCGAGACGTCGGAGATGTGGGCGTCCTCGCCGTAGGCGGTCAGCAGGGCCTGGGCGTCCTCGGCGTTGTCGGTGTAGCCGGCGGCCCCCGCCGCGTCGCCCTTCGCCCAGGCCGCGAGGAACCTCTCCGCCGTCTCCCGTACCTCGTCCGTGCTCGGCGGACCCGACTTCACGGACGCCGCCTCCTGCGTGTCCGTGCCCCCGTCCAGCGCCGACACGATGTTGTAGGCGCCGTACACGGCACCGCCCACCATCGCGGTGAACACGCCGCCTATGACGGCGGCCTTCACCCCCCTGCCCATCGGCAGTCCCCTCCCCGTCGGGCCCCCGAACGCTTTCTTGAACGCGTTCAGAAAGCCGTGTGCCTCCACACTCTATGCGCGCCGGGCGAGCCGTGGCAGGGACGTTTCCGGATGGTGGCCGAAAGGAGATCGGCCACCGCCCTCACACCCAGGTATCGAGCCACATCCGCGCCCGCCAGGAGTCGATGGGGATGGCGGTGCCGGTGTAGAGGGGCCAGAAGTAGACGAAGTTCCAGGCGATCAGGAGGACCAGGACGCCCGCGCCGGTCGCCCCCGCGGCCCGGCGGGTGTCGCCGCACCCCGGCCGGCCCACGATCGCCCCCAGCAGCATCGCCACCGCCAGGCACAGGAACGGCAGGAAGACCACGGCGTAGAAGAGGAAGATCGTGCGCTCCTGGTACAGGAACCAGGGCAGGTAGCCGGCGGCCAGACCGCAGGCGATGGCGCCCGCCCGCCAGTCGCGGCGGAAGGCCCACCGCCACAGGACGTACAGCAGGGCGAAGCACCCCACCCACCACAGCAGGGGCGTGCCGATCGCCAGCACCTCGCGGGCGCACTTCTCGCCCGCGTCGAGCGGGCAGCCGTCGGTGCCGGGCGCCGGGGACTCGTAGAAGTAGGAGACGGGACGGCCCAGGACCGGCCAGCTCCACGGGTTCGACTGGTAGGTGTGCGGCGAGGTCAGGTTGGTGTGGAACTCGAAGACCTGCGTCTCGTAGTGCCACAGGCTGCGCCACCAGTCCGGGAAGAGCCGGCTCCACGCGCTGCCCCGGCCGTCCGTCGCCGCCCAGTCGCGGTAGTAGCCGCCGGTGCCGTCGGCGGGGGAGAGAATCCAGCCCAGCCACGACAGCACGTACGTGCCGACCGCCACCGGCACCGTCGACAGGAACGCCCAGCCCAGGTCGTACCGGACCACCGCCAGATGCGGCCGGCGGGCCCCGGCCACCCGGCGCGTGCCCACGTCCCACAGCACCGCCATCACGCAGAAGGCGGCCAGGATGTAGAGGCCGTTCCACTTGGTGCCGATGGCCAGGCCCAGCATCAGCCCCGCCGCCCACCGCCAGGGGCGCGGCCCGAGCCGGGTCGTCTCGGCGATCCGCGCGTCCGGACGGCCCCGCCCGTCGGCGTCCACCGGCAGCGCGGCGGCGAGCCGGGCGCGGGCCCGGTCCCGGTCGACGACCAGGCAGCCGAAGGCGGCCAGCACGAAGAACATCAGCACGCTGTCCAGCAGCGCGGTGCGGCTCATCACGTAGTGCAGGCCGTCCACGGCCATCAGCGCGCCCGCCAGGCAGCCGAGGAAGGTGGAGCGGAACAGCCGCCGCCCGATCCGGCAGAGCAGCAGCACCGAGACCGTGCCGAGCAGCGCCGTCATGAACCGCCAACCGAACGGGTCGAAGCCGAACATCAGCTCGCCGAGCCCGATCACGTACTTGCCGACCGGCGGGTGCACGACGTACGCCGCGTCCGCCGGGATGGGGACGTGGCCGCCGGAGTTCAGGATCAGGTCGTTGGCGTTCTTGTCCCAGTTGACCTCGAAACCGCGGTGGATCAGCGCCCAGGCGTCCTTGGCGTAGTACGTCTCGTCGAATATCACCGCCTTGGGGCTGCCCAGGTTCCAGAACCGCAGCAGGCCCGCCACCAGCGTCACCAGCAGCGGACCGCCCCACGCCGACCAGCGCGTGATCCGGCCGGCCGCGCCCTCGGACAGGCCGAGGAAGGCCCACAGCCGCGGTCCCGGCCGGGTGAACGGAGGCACCAGCCGGTCCCTCACGTCCTCCGTGGCCACCGGGGTGTGGCCGAAGGAGCGCAGCCGTTGCTGCCAGGTGGACGGCTCGTCGTGCGGGGCCTGGTCCTGGCGGGTGTCCGTGGCGGACGCGGTACTGGTCACCGCGCCATCGTAGGGAACCCGTCCCCGCGCGTCCCGCGCATGGCCCCGACCGGGCGGTTGCGCCCCCGTCCGCGCGCCCCTGGGAGGATGGGGGCGTGACTGGAACCCTTGTACTGGCGGGCACCCCCATCGGCGACGTCCGGGACGCCCCGCCCCGGCTCGCCGAGGAGCTGGCCGGCGCCGACGTCGTCGCCGCCGAGGACACCCGGCGGCTGCGCCGGCTCACCCAGGCGCTCGGCGTCACACCCCGCGGGCGCGTCGTCTCGTACTTCGAGGGCAACGAGTCCGCCCGCACCCCGGAACTGGTCGAGGAGCTGGCCGGCGGGGCCCGGGTGCTGCTGGTCACGGACGCGGGGATGCCGTCGGTCTCCGACCCGGGGTACCGGCTGGTCGCCGCCGCGGTCGAGCGGGACGTACGGGTCACCGCCGTGCCCGGCCCCTCCGCCGTGCTCACCGCGCTCGCCCTCTCCGGGCTGCCGGTCGACCGGTTCTGCTTCGAGGGGTTCCTGCCGCGCAAGGCCGGCGAACGGCTCGGCCGGCTCCGCGAGGTCGCCGGCGAGCGGCGCACCCTCGTCTACTTCGAGGCCCCGCACCGGCTCGACGACACCCTCGCCGCGATGGCCGAGGTCTTCGGCGGCGGGCGCCGCGCCGCCGTCTGCCGGGAACTGACCAAGACGTACGAGGAGGTCCGGCGCGGCCCCCTCACCGAGCTGGCCGGCTGGGCCGCCGAGGGGGTGCGCGGCGAGATCACCGTGGTCGTGGAGGGGGCGCCGGAGCAGGACCCCGGCGAGATCGGCGCCGAGGAGCTGGTGCGCCGGGTGCGGGTGCGCGAGGAGGCCGGGGAGCGCCGCAAGGAGGCCATCGCCGCGGTCGCCGCCGAGCTGGGGGTGCCCAAGCGGGACGTGTTCGACGCGGTGGTGGCGGCCAAGCACGCCGGGGGCTGAGGGGGGCCGGTGCCGGGGCCGGTCGTGGGCCCCGTACGCGCGGGGCCGCCGGCCCGGTGTCAAGGGAGTCTCCCGGGCTGCCCAAGGGAGTCCCCGGAGCGCGCCAAGGGAGCCTCCGGGCCGGGACAAGGATGCGTTAAAACCGTGCCCGATGCCCTCCGGAAGGGTGCGTCCGGGCCCGCCGAGGCGTCCACTGGATGAGGGGCGACCGACGCGATGTACGCGATGTACGCGACGTACGCGACGGACACAGCCCCTCAGGTCCACAGGGTCCAGCGGAGAGCGGGAGCCGGATATGACAGCAGGAACCGGCAGGAGCGACGGCACCGGACGTCCCGGAGCGCGCGCGGGCACCACCGCCGTCGTCCGGGAGTCGTACTCCTTCGTGTGCATGCGCTGCGGCAACGGCTGGGAGCAGTCCTACGACATCGAGCACCACCGCGCCGCGGACGACCGCGTGCTCGTGTTCTGGGTCGCCGACGGGCACGTCGTGCCCTCGCCGCTCAGCCGCCCCACGTGCTCCGTCTGCGGCGGCCACGTGGTGCGGATCATGCGGCCGGGACGGGTCGCCTCGGTGCGCGGCGCCGGGCCCACGGCCCACCGGGTGCCCCCGGCCGGCCCGCTCCAGGTGCCCCGGGTGCCGGGGACGACGGCGGCGGGCGTACACCGCGCCCACCACCTGCTGCGCCTCCTCCAGGCCCTCCACCTGGCCCGCAGGGCGGGCTGAGCGAAGGCGGCCCGCGCCTTCCGTAGGATCGGGGCATGCCTTTGAACAGCCAGGGCGGCCCCGGACGGGACGACGCCCCGCCGCTCCCCGCGCCCCTGCGGGTGCCGGTCGCCGACTCCCACACCCACCTCGACATGCAGGCGGGCACCGTGGCCGAGGCGCTGGAGCGGGCCGCCTCGGTCGGGGTGACCACGGTCGTGCAGGTCGGCTGCGACCTCGCCGGCTCGCGCTGGGCCGCCGAGACCGCCGCCGAGTACGACGCCGTCCACGCCACCGTCGCCCTGCACCCCAACGAGGCCCCGCGCATCGTGCACGGCGACCCCGACGGCTGGTCGCGCCAGGGCGCGCGGGAACCGGGCGGGGACGCCGCGCTCGACGAGGCCCTCGCCGAGATCGACCGGCTGGCCGCGCTGGACCAGGTCAAGGGCGTCGGTGAGACCGGCCTCGACCACTTCCGCACCGGCCCGGAGGGCAAGGACGCCCAGGAGCGCTCCTTCCGCGCCCACATCGAGATCGCCAAGCGGCACGGCAAGACCCTGGTCATCCACGACCGCGACGCCCACGAGGACGTGCTGCGCGTCCTCAAGGAGGAGGGCGCCCCCGAGCGGACCGTCTTCCACTGCTACTCCGGCGACGCGGAGATGGCCCGCGTCTGCGCCCGCGCCGGCTACTACCTGTCCTTCGCCGGCAACGTCACCTTCAAGAACGCCCGGAACCTGCGCGACGCCCTCGCGGTGGCCCCGACGGAGCTGGTCCTGGTGGAGACGGACGCGCCCTTCCTCACCCCGGCGCCCTACCGGGGGCGGCCCAACGCCCCCTACCTGATCCCGGTGACGGTGCGGGCGATGGCCGCCGTGCGCGGCGTCGACGAGGACACCCTCGCCGCCGCCCTCGCCGCCAACACGGCCCGCGCCTTCGGGTACTGAGCCCGCTCGGGCTCCGGCGTCCGGGGCCCCGCCCCGTGGCGTCCGGCCGCGCCCGGGGCCCCCGCTACCCTTGCGGGGTGAGCAGCCCCACCCATGACGCCCTGCTGGGCCCCGCCGACATCCGCGAACTCGCGGCGGCCCTCGGCGTACGCCCCACCAAGCAGCGCGGTCAGAACTTCGTGATCGACGCGAACACGGTCCGCCGTATCGTCCGCACCGCCGAGGTGCGCCCCGACGACGTGGTGGTCGAGGTGGGACCGGGTCTCGGCTCGCTCACCCTGGGCCTGCTGGAGGCGGCCGACCGGGTCATCGCCGTCGAGATCGACGACGTCCTCGCCGCCGCCCTGCCCGCCACCGTCGCCGCCCGCCTGCCGGAGCGCGCCGGGCGTTTCGCGCTGGTCCACTCCGACGCGATGCACGTCGGGGAGCTGCCCGGCCCCGCCCCCACCGCGCTCGTGGCGAACCTGCCGTACAACGTGGCCGTGCCCGTGCTGCTGCACATGCTCGACACCTTCCCGACCATCGAGCGCACCCTCGTCATGGTCCAGGCCGAGGTCGCCGACCGGCTGGCCGCGGGCCCCGGCTCCAAGGTGTACGGCGTCCCCTCGGTGAAGGCCAACTGGTACGCCGAGGTCCGCCGGGCCGGCGCCATCGGCCGCACCGTCTTCTGGCCCGCGCCGAACGTCGACAGCGGACTGGTCTCCCTGGTCCGCCGCACCGAGCCGGTCGACACCACCGCCACCAAGGCCGAGGTGTTCGCCGTCGTCGACGCCGCCTTCGCCCAGCGCCGCAAGACGCTGCGGGCCGCCCTGGCCGGCTGGGCCGGGTCGGCCGCCGCCGCCGAGGCCGCCCTCGTCGCCGCCGGGGTGTCGCCGCGGGCGCGCGGGGAGTCGCTGACCGTGGAAGAGTTCGCGCGTATCGCCGAACACAAGGAGTGACGATCACGTGAGCGTGACGGTCCGCGTCCCCGCCAAAGTCAACGTCCAGCTCGCGGTGGGCCAAGCCCGCGCCGACGGCTACCACGACCTGGCCAACGTCTTCCTCGCCGTCTCCCTGTACGACGAGGTCACCGCGACCCCCGCCGACGGACTCCGCGTCACCTGCGAGGGCGCCGACGCCGGCCAGGTCCCCCTGGACGGCACCAACCTCGCCGCCCGCGCCGCCACGGCCCTCGCCGAGCGGTACGGCCGCGACCCCGCCGTGCACCTGCACATCGCCAAGGACATCCCGGTCGCCGGCGGCATGGCCGGCGGCAGCGCCGACGCCGCGGGCGCCCTGCTCGCCTGCGACGCCCTGTGGGGCACCGGCGCCTCCCGCGCGGAACTGCTGGAACTCTGCGCGGAGCTGGGCAGCGACGTGCCCTTCGGCCTGGTCGGCGGCGCGGCGCTCGGCACCGGGCGCGGTGAGCGGCTGGTGGAGCTGGCGGTCGGCGGCGAGTTCCACTGGGTCTTCGCCCAGGCCGGACGCGGGCTGTCGACCCCCGCCGTCTACCGCGAGTTCGACAGGCTGGCCGAGGGCCGCGAGATCCCCGAGCCGGCCGCCGCGCAGCCCGTGCTCGACGCCCTGGCCAAGGGGGACCCCGACGCGCTCGCCGTCGCCCTCGCCAACGACCTCCAGCCGGCCGCCCTCTCGCTCTGCCCCGAGCTGTCCGACACCCTCGCCGCGGGCCGCGCCGCCGGCGCCCTCGCCGCGCTGGTCTCCGGCTCCGGGCCCACCACGGCCTTCCTCGCCGCCGACGCCCGCTCGGCCGCCGAGGTGGCGGCGGTGCTGCGCGCCTCCGGCACCTGCCGCGAGGCCCGCACCGCCTCGGGCCCGGCGCCCGGCGCGACGGTGCTCTGAGCCGCGGGCCGCGCCGCCGGGTGCCCCGGGCCGTCGCGGGACCGGGGGCGGCCGGTGCCGAGGACCCGCGTCGGCCGGTCCGCCGGAGGGCCTACGCTTGAGGGCTGAGCACACCCCCAGGCAGGAGAGAAATGGCCGTCAATCTGGTCAATGTCGAGAACGTCAGCAAGGTCTACGGCACCCGTGCCCTCCTCGACGGCGTCTCCCTGGGCGTCTCGGAGGGGGACCGCATCGGGGTCGTCGGCCGCAACGGCGACGGCAAGACGACGATGATCCGGATGCTGGCCAGGCTGGAGGAGCCGGACACCGGCCGCGTCACCCACTCCGGCGGCCTGCGGCTCGGGGTGCTCACCCAGCACGACTCCCTCGACCCCGCCGCCACCGTCCGCCACGAGGTCATCGGCGACATGGCCGACCACGAGTGGGCCGGCGAGGCCAAGGTCCGCGACGTGCTGACCGGCCTCTTCGGCGGACTGGACCTGCCCGGCTTCCCGCAGGGCCTCGACACGGTCATCGGCCCGCTCTCCGGCGGCGAGCGGCGCCGCATCGCGCTCGCCAAGCTGCTCATCGAGGAACAGGACCTCATCGTCCTCGACGAGCCCACCAACCACCTCGACGTCGAGGGCATCGCCTGGCTCGCCGCCCACCTGCGCGAGCGGCGCTCGGCCCTCGTCTGCGTCACCCACGACCGCTGGTTCCTCGACCAGGTCTGCACCCGCATGTGGGACGTGCAGCGCGGCGACGTCCACGAGTACGAGGGCGGCTACTCCGACTACGTCTTCGCCCGCGCCGAACGCGAGCGCATCGCCGCCACCGAGGAGGCCAAGCGGCAGAACCTGATCCGCAAGGAGCTGGCCTGGCTGCGGCGCGGGGCGCCCGCCCGCACCTCCAAGCCCCGCTTCCGGGTCGAGGCCGCCAACGAGCTGATCCAGGACGTGCCCCCGCCCCGGGACAGCGGCGAGCTGATGAAGTTCGCCTCCTCCCGGCTCGGCAAGACCGTCTTCGACCTGGAGGACGTGAGCGTCCAGGCCGGGCCCAAGGTGCTGCTCAAGCACGTCACCTGGCAGCTCGGCCCCGGCGACCGCATCGGCCTGGTCGGCGTCAACGGCGCCGGCAAGACCTCCCTGCTGCGCGCCCTCGCCGACGCCGCCACCAGCGGGGGCGAGGAGCAGCCCGCGGCCGGCTCCATCCGCGTCGGCCGCACGGTCCGGCTCGCCTACCTCTCCCAGGAGGTCGCCGAACTCGACCCCGCCTGGCGGGTGCTGGAGGCCGTGCAGGACGTCCGCGAGCGCGTCGACCTCGGCAAGGGCCGCGAGATGACCGCCGGACAGCTCTGCGAGACCTTCGGCTTCGGCAAGGAGAAGCAGTGGACGCCGGTCGGCGACCTCTCCGGCGGCGAGCGGCGCCGGCTGCAACTGCTGCGCCTGCTCATGGACGAGCCCAACGTGCTCTTCCTCGACGAGCCCACCAACGACCTCGACATCGAGACCCTGACGCAACTGGAGGACGTGCTCGACGGCTGGCCCGGCTCGATGATCGTCATCTCCCACGACCGCTTCTTCGTGGAGCGGACCACCGACCGGGTCTTCGCCCTGCTCGGCGACGGCGCGCTCAGGATGCTGCCGCGCGGCATCGACGAGTACCTGGAGCGGCGCCGGCGGATGGAGGAGGAGGCGGCGGCGTCCGCGCCGGCCCCGGCCGCGAGGCCCGCCCAGGAGACCGCGGAGAAGAGCGCGGCCGACGTCCGCGCCGCCAAGAAGGAGCTGCAGAAGATCGAGCGGCAGCTCGACAAGATCTCCGAGAAGGAGAGCGCGCTGCACGCCCGGATCGCCGAGCACGCCACCGATTTCGCCAAGGTCGCCGAACTCGACGCGGAGCTGCGCGGGTTGACGGGGCAGCGCGAGGAGCTGGAGCTGCGCTGGCTGGAATTGGCCGAGGACGCCTGACCGTCCCGGGGCGCGTACTCCCACGCGAGCGCCGGGCGTGCGGCGCGTGAAGGGGACGTGAAGGCGCGTAACAGAGGCATCACGGGCCGGTCCTCCCTTGGGAACAGGGGTGGACGCGGCCCGGTGTGCTGTCCGGGCCTGGTGATAGAAAGAGTCATCGGAGAAATGTCCGAGTGACTGCCGGCAGACGACTCTGGGGGCGAGCGCGTACCTCAGGGCGTGGCGGGAAATCAGTGAGTACTAAGGGGGAACGCGCTGATGACGCAGCCGCCCAACCAGCCGCCGTCCGGTGGCTTCGGAGCGCCGCAGGACCCGCCGCCGTCCGGGGGCTTCGGCCCGCCGCAGGACGCGTCGTCGTCCGGGGGCTTCGGCCCGCCGCCGGCCCAGCCGCCCTCCGGCGGTTTCGGGGCGCCGGTCCCGCCCCCGCCGCAGGGGCCGCCCCAGACGCCGCCGCCCCCGGCGGGCCCGCCACAGCCCGGGTACGGCTACCCGCAGCAGCCCGCCCCGTACGCCCCCGGCCCGTACGGACAGCCCCAGCAGCCCGGCCCCTACGGACAGCCCCAGCAGCCGGGCCCCTACGGGCAGCCCGGGTACGGCTATCCGCAGCCCCCGGCCCCCGGCGTCCCGCCGCCCGGCGGCTCCCGCAACCCGTTCAAGGGCAGGCCCGCCCTGGCGATAGGCGCCGCCGCCGTGGGCCTGGCGCTGATCGGCGGCACCGTGTGGGCGGTCACGGGCAACGGTGACGACAGCCCGGAGAAGAAGCCCGTCGCCCGGCAGAGCGACACCCCCAAGCCCTCCGCCTCCGGCGGCGCCCCGGTCGACACGGGGGACGGCCGCGGCGACGGCGACGACAGGGCCGAGGACCTCAACGAGGGCCGCCAGGCGGGCGAGTCGAAGGTGCTCTGGTACAAGGAGGCGCCGGACGCGCCCGGTTCGGGCGCCGAGGCCCCCGGCATGTGGATCACCGGCAAGGCCGCGGTGAAGGCCGCGTACAAGCAGGTCTTCGCGTACGACGTGACCGACGGCAAGCCCACGTGGGAGCCGGTCTCCTTCCCGGAGAAGATCTGCGCGGTCACCCCGGAGAAGACGGCCGCCGACAAGATCGTCGTCGCCTACATGAGCGGCTCCAGCAGCCGCGCCAAGTGCAACCAGCTCCAGGAGATCGACCTCGCCACGGGCGCGAAGGGCTGGACGCAGAAGGTCGCCGACGGCGAGCTGTTCGACTCCGCCCTCTCCGTCGAACTCACCCTCAGCGGCAACACCCTGATGGTGGGCCGCTCCCAGTCCGGCACCGCCTACGACGTCACCAGCGGCGACAAGCTCTACGACAAGAAGCGGTACGACGACACCTGCTTCCCCGCCGGGTTCGCCGGTGCCGACGGCTCGCTGGTCCAGGTCGCCTCCTGCGGCGCCGGCGGCGACAACGCGCACGACGAGTTGCAGGGCCTCGACCCGAAGACCGGCAAGGTCCTGTGGACCTACAAGTACGACAAGGGCTGGCGCGTCGGCCGCGCCTACTCGGTCAGCCCGCTCGTCGTCTACGCCACCCACGAGGACAAGAAGGTCTGGAACATCGCCACCTTCACCTCGGGCGGCCGGGTCCAGTCCCAGGTCGCCGTCGAGGAGGAGTTCGCCCCCGAGTGCGGCTGGGCCATCCTCGAACGCGACCTCCAGGGCTGCTCCGGCGTGGTCGTCGCGGACGACACCCTCTACCTGCCGACCAAGGCGGTCACCGGGGCCAACGAGGTCGTAGCGATCGGCCTCGCCGACGGCAAGGAGAAGTGGCGGGTGAAGTCCCCCGTCGCGCAGAACATGACCCCGCTCAAGGCCGAGGGCGGCAAGCTCGTCGCCTATGTGCGCCCCTCCTACGACGCGGGCGGCCAGGTCGTGGCCATCGCCACCGGCTCCGGCGACCACAAGCCCACGAAGCTGCTCCAGAACCCGCAGGGCACGGCCCGCATCGAGAACGGCTTCTACTCCAGGGACATCGACTGGGTCGACGGGCGCTTCTACCTCTCCACCACCCGCCTGACCGGGAACGACGACGCCAAGGAGAAGCTGATGCTGGCCTACGGCAAGTAGGCCGCTCCGCCCGGCCGTTACCGTCGTCCCCGCCCCCGCCCCCGTCCCCCTGAGGTGACCACCCCATGACCCAGCCGCCTCCGCCGCCCCACCAGCCTCCGCCGGGGGACGGGTTCGGCCCGCCGCAGGACCAGCCACCCGCGCAGCCGCCGACGTCTCCGGCCCCGGCGGCGCCGCCCGCGGGGAGCCCGCCGAGCCTCGACAAGAACCCGGAGCCGCAGGCGCCCTCGACCCCGCCCGCCCCGTCGGACCCGGCGTCCGCCCCGGCCGCGCCCCCGGTCCCGCCGGCCGGCCCGCCGCAGCCCGGGTACGGGTACCCGCAGACCCCGCCGCAGCCCCAGCCCGGCTACGGCTACCCCGGCCCGCCCGGCGCTCCCCAGCCCTACGCCCCGCCGCAGCCCGGCCCGTACGGCGCGCAGCCGCCCACCGTGCCCGGCTACGGCTATCCGCAGCAGGCGCCGACCATGCCGACGCAGCCCCAGCCGGACGCCCGCCGCAAGGCGCGCAACACCCAACTGGCGATCATCGTCTCCGCGGTCGTCGCCATCGGGCTCATCATCGGCAGCGGCGTCTGGTACTCCGGCAGGGACGACGGCGGCAAGGACACCACCGCCTCCGCCGACCCCGGCGGCGACACCAACGCCAAGGGCGGTGCCGACGCCAACGGCGGTACCACCGGCGGCACCGCCGGGGGCAAGGAGAAGGCCCCCTCCGACCCCTCCGCCAAGGTCCTCTTCCAGGTCCCGGCCCCCGCCGTCAGCAAGGAAGACAGCAGCATCGTCGTCACCGGCTCCTGGGTCACCGACACGGTGTACGCCAAGAGCGGCGTCGCCGAGGTCGTCGGCTACGACCCGGTCAAGGGCGGCAAGCTGTGGACGCTCCCGCTGGCCGGACCCGTGTGCACCGCGAGCCCGCACATCGGCGACGGCAGCAAGGCCGTCGTCGTCCACCAGCCCGCCATGCCCACCAAGACCAAGCGCTCCCAGGGGTGCAGCCAGGTCGCCGTGATCGACCTCGACACCGGCAAGGCGGTGTGGACCAAGTCCGCCAAGACCGGTGACCGGGCGATCAACTTCGACAACGTGACGATCAGCGGCGGTACCGTCGCCGCCGGCAGCACCAGCGGCGGCGTCGCCTGGGACCTGGCCAAGGGCACCGTCCTGTGGTCCCCCAAGCCCACCGACTCCTGCTACGACGCGGGGTACGGCGGCGGCCCCAAGCTGGTCGCGGTCCGCAAGTGCGGCAGCTACGGCGCCCGGCAGCTCCACATCCAGACCATCGACGCCGCCTCCGGCAAGGTGGTCTCCGAGTACAAGATGTCCAAGGGCATCGAGTACGCGGGCGTCGTCTCCACCGACCCGCTGGTGGTCGCCGCCGACGTGGGCGACTCCGCCGGTGACGGCAGCGGCATCTCCGACTTCTTCTCCATCGACAACAAGACCGGCGAGCTGCGCACCCGCATCTCCGCGCCGGGCGACCAGTTCGCCGCCCGCTGCGACACCATCACCAAGATCGAGCACTGCACCGGCCTGGCCGTCGGCGAGGACCGGCTCTACATCCCGACCGAGGAGCACGACGGCAGCGGCAAGGGCTACAGCCGCACCAACGAGGTCGTCGCCTTCGACCTCGCCAGTGGCAAGCAGACCGGCCAGCGCGCGGACGCGGGCGACGGCTACACGATCACCCCGCTGCGCATGGACGGCGGCAACGTGATCGCGTACAAGCGCCCTCCGTACGACAAGGGCGGGCAGATCGTCAGCATCGACGGCGCCTCGTTCGAGCAGACCACGCTGCTGGAGAACCCGGCGACCGAGTCGGTGCGGGACGCGGAGACGAGCATGCTGCCCGAGTACGCCGAGTTCCGCTACTCCCAGGGCAGGCTGTACATGTCCCAGGTCTTCGCCAGTTCGCGGTCGGGCAGCAGTGGCCGGGAGTACCTGGCCATCGCCTTCGGCACCACCGGCTGACCGGCTCCGCGACCGCCGCCCCACGGCCCCGTCCCCCTAACGGGGGGCGGGGCCGTCGCGCCGGGTTTTCCAAGATCCCGGATGTTTGTGCCGGGAGGGGCAGCGCGACGTCGTCGCAGCGTGTAGCTTCCGGGGGCATATGAAGGGCGGGCCGGAGGGCGGGGAGCCGGGAGGGGGCTTCGCCGTCCGTGCCGGGGGGACTGGGGGGATGGCCGATGGGTGTGCGGCTCATGGTGGTCGACGACCACCGATTGCTCGCCGAGGCGCTGGCCTCGGCACTGAAACTGCGGGGGCACCGGGTGCTCGCCGCGGCGGCGCCGGCCGCGGGCGCGGCGGACCTGGTGATCAGCCGGGCGCCCGAGGTGTGCCTGCTGGGGACGGCGGCTCCGGCCGAGCCGGGCACCTTCGATCCGGTGGTGCGGATCAAGCGGGAGCGTCCGCAGGTGGCGGTGGTGGTGCTCGGGCCGGTGCCCAGCCCGCGCGGGATCGCCGCGGCCTTCGCCGCCGGGGCCTCCGGATACGTCCGGCACGACGAGCGGATCGAGGGCGTCGAGCGGGCGATCATGAAGGCGCGGGCGGGGGAGGCCGCGGTGGCGCCGTCGCTGCTCCAGGGCGCGTTCGAGGAGCTGCTGAACCCGGCGGCCCAGCCGGACGACGAGGGGCAGCGGCTGCTGCGCATCCTCACGCCGCGGGAGGTGGAGGTGCTGGTCCGGGTCGCCGACGGTGAGGACACCCGGGTGATCGCGGCGGGCATGGGCATCGCGCCGTCGACCGCGCGGACGCATGTGCAGCGGGTGCTGATGAAGCTCGGGGTCGGCTCGCGGCTGGAGGCGGCTGCGCTGGCCGCGCGGACGGGGCTGCTGGACCGGGTGGGGGAGGGGTGAGCCCGCGGCGGGCCGGGCCGGGGGCGCCCGCCCGCCGCGGGGTGGCCCGCGGGGCCTACGCGCCCTCGCCGACGCCCTCACCCGTGTCCTCGGGCGCGGGTGGCGGCGGGGCGGTGGGGCGGAGTCTCAGCCAGGCGAGGAAGAAGAGGCCGAGCAGGAGCATGCCCAGGCCGGTCCAGAGGTTGATGTTGACGCCCTGGGCCTTGTCCAGTTCGGCGTCGGAGGCGGCGAGGCCCGCGATCGTCACGATGACGCCGTAGACCACGAAGAGGCCGCCGATGATGCGCCGGATGTCGAAGAGCCGCGCGGCCGTGGCGGACTTGGTCTCCAGCTCGGAGACCTCCCGCTGGACGTTCCGGTCGGAGTAGGAGTCGGACATGTTCTCTCAATCCTCCCGCGTTCAGAACGAGAACGGGATGTAGCAGGCGGCGGCCAGCACGACCGCGCCCCAGCCCAGCAGGGCCGGCCTGCGGTACCAGGCGTCGTCGCCGTGGGCGGGCGGTTCGGCCAGGCCGGGGGAGCGGGTTCCGTAGACCAGGCCCTGGAGTTCCTCGGCCGGCTTGGGCCGCGTGAAGAGGGAGACGGCGACCATGACGACCGCCCCGGCCACGAAACCGGCGATCGCGGAGACGAAGTTGGCGCCCTGGTCGGAGGGGATGCCGATGATGCCCCGCTTGTAGATGACGAAGTAGTTGACCATCGCGGCCGTGGTGCCCGCGAGCAGCCCCCAGAAACCGGACTTCATGGACGCCCGCTTCCAGAACATGCCGATGATGAAGACCACGAACATCGGCACGTTGAAGAAGGAGAACAGCGTCTGGAGGTAGGCCATGATGTTCGAGAACGACGAGGCCAGGAAGGCCGTGCCGATGGAGGCGAGGACGCCGACCGCGGTGATCAGGCGGCCGAAGCGCACGTAGTAGCCGTCCTCCCGGTCCGAGACCACGTACTTCGCCCAGATGTCCGTGGTGAAGACGGTGTTGAAGGACGAGATGTTGGCCGCCATGCCCGCCATGAAGGCGGCCAGCAGGCCGGTCACCGCGATGCCGAGGACGCCGTTGGGCAGCAGTTGCTGCATGAGGTAGGGGATCGCGTCGTTGTACTGGAGGTCCGAGCCGGCGGTGCCGATCTTCGGGACCAGGACGGCGGCGACCAGGCCCGGGATCATCACCAGGAAGACGATGAAGATCTTCGGGAACGCGGCGATCAGCGGCGTCCGCCGCGCGGCCGAGAGGTTCTTCGCCGACAGGGCGCGCTGCACCTCGGCGAAGTTCGTCGTCCAGTAGCCGAAGGAGAGCACGAAGCCCAGGCCGAGCACGATGGTCAGCCAGTTGGCGCCGAGCGGGTTGGCGCTGCCGATGCCGGTGCCGCCCCACGAGGTCATGAAGTCCGCGCCGCGTGAGCGGGTGAGGGAGTCGGAGAGCCCGTCCCAGCCGCCGACCTTCCTCAGGCCGAGGATCGTGATCGGGATGAGGGCGGCCAGGATCACGAAGAACTGGAGCACCTCGTTGTAGATCGCCGAGGAGAGGCCGCCGAGGGTGATGTAGGCGAGGACGAAGAAACCGGCGACCACGATGGCCACCCACTCCGGCCAGCCGAGCAGGGCCTCGACGACGATCGCCAGGGCGTAGAGGTTCACCCCGGCGATCAGGATCGCGGCGAAGGCGAACAGGACCGAGCTGAGCAGGTGCGCCGCCTTGTCGAAGCGCAGCAGCAGGAACTCGGGGACCGAGCGGACCTTCGAGCCGTAGTAGAAGGGCATCATCACCAGGCCGAGGAAGACCATCGCCGGGATGGCGCCGATCCAGTACCAGTGGGTGGTGTAGACGCCGTACTGCGCGCTGTTGGCGGCCATGCCGAGAATCTCGGTGGCGCCCAGGTTGGCGGCGATGAAGGCCAGGCCGGTGACCCAGGCGGGCAGGGAGCGGCCGGACAGGAAGAAGTCCAGGCTCGTGCGGACCGAGCGGCGGGCGGCGAGGCCGATGCCGAGGACCACGACGAAGTAGATGCCGAGGATCGTGTAGTCGAGCCAGTTGGTGGGGAGTCGCAGCTCTGCGGCCAGTACGGCCGGATGTGTGGGGGTTCTCATGAGCACTCGCTTCGTCGCGCGCGAACTGGTCCGCATCGGAACCTACGCCGTGATGTTCAAAAACTGAACACCACATGGTGCTCTTTGTTTGATTGTGATGATCGATGAGGGCTGGTGGTGTGTGAGCTGTTATGTTTGATTGTGTTGGGTGAGTGGGTGTGGGTGCGGGCGTAGAGGAGTGCGGAAGTGAAGAAGACCTCGACCCGGCTGGCCGACGGCCGTGAGCTGGTCTACTACGACCTGCGCGACGACACCGTCCGGGACGCGGTCGACCGCCGCCCGCTGGAGCCCACGGCCACCACCTCCGAGATCCGCCGCGACGCGCTCCGCGGCGACCGGGTCGCCGTCGCCTCGCACCGCCAGGGCCGCACCTACCACCCGCCCGCCGACCAGTGCCCCCTGTGCCCCTCGCGGGACGGGCGGCCGAGCGAGATCCCCGACTCCTCCTACGACGTGGTCGTCTTCGAGAACCGCTTCCCCTCACTGGCCGGCGACTCCGGCCGCTGCGAGGTCGTCTGCTTCACCTCCGACCACCACGCCTCCTTCGCCGGCCTGAGCGAACCGCAGGCCCGCCTGGTCCTCGACGCCTGGACCGACCGCACCGCGGAGCTGTCCCATCTGCCCTCCGTCACCCAGGTGTTCTGCTTCGAGAACCGCGGCCCCGAGATCGGCGTGACCCTCGGTCACCCGCACGGGCAGATCTACGCCTACCCCTTCACCACCCCGCGCACGGCCAGGACGCTGCGCTCCCTCGCCGCCCACAAGGAGGCGACCGGCGGGGAGAACCTGTTCGACGCGGTCCTCGCCGAGGAACTGGCCGGCGAGCGGGTCGTCCTGGAGGGCGAGCACTGGGCCGCCTTCGTGCCGTACGCGGCGCACTGGCCCTACGAGGCGCACCTCTACCCCAAGCGGCGGGTGCCCGACCTGCTGGGGCTGGACGAGGCGGCGCGGGCCGAGTTCCCCCGGGTCTACCTGGAGCTGCTGCGGCGCTTCGACCGGATCTTCGGCGAGGGCGAGCCGCCCACCCCGTACATCGCCGCCTGGCACCAGGCACCCTTCGGCGGGCCCGAGGTGAGCGCCCGGACGGGGGCCGGAGCGGGCCGCGACGACTTCGCGCTGCACCTTGAGCTTTTTACCATTCGCCGTACGTCCGGCAAGCTGAAGTTCCTCGCGGGCTCCGAATCCGGCATGGACGTCTTCATCAACGACGTGCCCCCGGAGCGCGCGGCCGAACGACTGCGGGAGGTAGCGAGTTCATGAGTGGGAAGTACCTGGTCACGGGCGGAGCGGGGTATGTGGGCAGTGTGGTCGCCCAGCACCTGCTGGAGGCGGGCCACGAGGTGGTCGTCCTCGACAACCTGTCGACCGGCTTTCGCGAGGGCGTGCCGGCGGGCGTCACCTTCATCGAGGGCGACATCCGCGACGCCGCGAAGTGGCTCGACCCCTCCTTCGACGGCGTGCTGCACTTCGCCGCGTTCTCGCAGGTCGGCGAGTCGGTGGTGAAGCCCGAGAAGTACTGGGAGAACAACGTCGGCGGCACCATGGCGCTGCTCGACGCGATGCGCGCCGCGGGCGTGCGCCGGCTCGTCTTCTCCTCCACGGCCGCCACCTACGGCGAGCCCGAGCAGGTCCCGATCGTCGAGACCGCCCCCACCCGCCCCACCAACCCCTACGGCGCCTCCAAGCTCGCCGTCGACCACATGATCACCGGTGAGGCGGCGGCCCACGGCCTCGGCGCGGTCTCGCTGCGCTACTTCAACGTCGCCGGCGCCTACGGCGAGTACGGCGAGCGGCACGACCCCGAGTCGCACCTGATCCCGCTCGTCCTCCAGGTCGCCCAGGGCCGCCGCGAGGCGATCTCCGTCTTCGGCGACGACTACCCGACGCCCGACGGCACCTGCGTGCGCGACTACATCCACGTCGCCGACCTGGCCGAGGCCCACCTGCTCGCCCTGGACGCGGCCGTCCCCGGCGAGCACCTCATCTGCAACCTGGGCAACGGCAACGGTTTCTCCGTCCGCGAAGTCATCGAGACCGTACGCCGGGTGACGGGCCATCCGGTCCCGGAGGTGGTCGCGCCCCGCCGCGGCGGCGACCCGGCCACCCTGGTGGCGTCGGCCGGCTCGGCCCGCGAGAAGCTGGGCTGGCGCCCGTCGCGCGCGGACCTCACCGGGATCGTCGCGGACGCGTGGGAGTTCGCGCAGCGGCGCGCGAAGTAACGGACGACGGATCAGGGGACAAGGGCATGAGCGAGGCGGTCGCCGAGCGGTTCACGCGGTGGTACGGGAGCGGGCCGGAGGGGGTGTGGGCCGCGCCGGGCCGGGTCAACCTCATCGGCGAGCACACCGACTACAACGACGGTTTCGTCATGCCCTTCGCCCTGCCGCACACCGCCGTCGCCGCGGTCTCCCGGCGCGAGGACGGCGTGCTGCGCCTGCACTCCGCCGACATCGGCGGCGACCCCGTCACCCTGCGCCTGGCCGACCTCGCCCCCGGCGCCGACCGGTCCTGGACCGCGTACCCGGCGGGCGTGGTCTGGGCGCTGCGCGAGGCCGGGCACGCGGTGACCGGCGCCGACGTCCACCTGTCCTCCACGGTCCCCTCCGGCGCGGGCCTGTCCTCGTCGGCGGCCCTGGAGATCGTCGTGGCGCTCGCGCTGAACGACCTGTACTCCCTCGGCCTGCGCGGCTGGCAACTGGCCCGGCTCTGCCAGCGCGCCGAGAACGTCTACGTCGGCGCCCCGGTCGGCATCATGGACCAGACCGCCTCTGCCTGCTGCGAGGACGGGCACGCCCTCTTCCTCGACACCCGCGACCTCTCCCAGCGCCAGATCCCCTTCGACCTGGCCGCCGAGGGGCTGCGGCTGCTCGTCGTCGACACCCGGGTGAAGCACTCCCACAGCGAGGGCGAGTACGGCAAGCGCCGGGCCGGCTGCGAGAAGGGCGCCGCCCTGCTCGGCGTCGACGCGCTGCGCGACGTGGACCACGAGCGGCTCGACGAGGCGCTGGCCGAGCTGGGCGACGAGGAGGAGGCACGCCGGCTGGTCCGGCACGTCGTCACGGAGAACCGGCGCGTGGAACGCGTCGTCGCCCTGCTGGAGTCCGGCGACGTCCGCGCCATCGGCCCGGTCCTGACCGAGGGCCACGCCTCCCTGCGGGACGACTTCCGCGTCTCCTGCCCCGAACTCGACCTCGTCGTCGACACCGCCGTCGGCGCGGGCGCCCTGGGCGCCCGGATGACCGGGGGCGGCTTCGGCGGCTCGGCGATCATCCTGCTGGAGGAGGCTCAGGTGACCCCGGTGGGCGACGCCGTCCGCACCGCCTTCGCCACCGCCGCCCTCCCCGCCCCCCGCCTCTTCGAAGCCACCCCGTCCCCGGGCGCACGACGCCTGACGTGAGACGCGCCGGCCGCGGCCCGCTGCCTGGGTGCCCGAGGGCGGCGCCCAGGCCCGGTGAGACCCCCGACCGGCGACGGTAAGGTGCGGAGCCGCGCCGTGGTGACCGACGGTGCGCCGCCGTACACAGGGGGAAGGCATCCATGGCATGGGACGAGTGGGAAGAGCTGAAGGCCCAGGCGGCCGATCGGCAACCCACCCGGACGCGGCTCAACCAGTATCCGGCCGACCAGGGAGGTGACGGCACCCAGGGGGACCTGGTGGTGGGCCACAAGGATCTCGAAGCGGTCGGCAAGGCGGCCCACGACCTCTACGACGACTTCACGGCGTACAGCGGGCACGCCCGCGTCGCCTCCGAGGCGGCCGCGGGCGGGCTCAAGGGTGAGGGCTTCGCCCTGGGCAGCGCGCTCGAACACGTGACGGAGCGCTGGACCGAGCAGACCAGGACGCTCCTGGACGCCTGCGCCCACATCTCCAACCACCTGCGGCGAACAGAGATCCGGCATGCGTCCGACGATGCCCACATCCACGGCGTGGTCAGCAGCATCGCCGTACTGGACGAGGGATTCGACACGCGGAAGGGGACCTGACGGCGATGGACCTGGACACGCTGTGCCACGCCGACTTCGCCAGGCTCGGAGAAGCGGTCACCGACTGGGAACAGATGACGAAGAACCTCGCCGACCTCAAGAAGGACGCCGAGGACAACCTCAACGCCAAGTCCCTCAAGGCCAGATGGGCAGGTGTCAACGCCGCCGTCAGCCGTGAGTTCATCACCAGGACCGCCGCGGAGTTCGCCGACGCGCACACCCAGGCCGACTCCATCGCCAAGATCCTCCGCGACACACATGACGAACTCGTCGGCTACCGCGCCCGGCTCAACGACGTGATCGCACGGGCCCACCGGCAGAGCCTGACCGTGTCCGACACCGGCGACGGTACGTTCACCGTGGTCGCGAACACCCGGCCCGACTGGGCGTCCGACCCCAGCGGTCGGACCGGGGCGGCGGACCAGACGGTGGTCGACGCCTTCCGCGAGGAGATCCAGGGCATCCTCACCAAGGCGACACGGAGCGACACCAGTGCCGCGCAGGTGCTGAGGCTCCTCGTCGACCAGGCCGAGTACGGCTTCTCCGACGCCTCCTACGCGGACCGGGACGAGGCGGCCAAGGCCGTCGCAGCCGCCGAGGAACTGGCGAAGACGGCCAAGGACCCGTCCGGCATGACGCTTGAGGACATCGCCGCCTTCACCAAGACCATGGGCCGCTACCAGGACGACCCCTTGTTCGCCGAGCAGTTCGCCAAGCGCCTGGGCGCCAAGGGAACGCTTCAGTTCTGGACCGAGATGGCCTACACCCATGCCGGTGCCCGCAACGCGGATCTCGAGACGATGAAGGATCTCCAGACGAAGCTGGGGCTGACCCTGGCCACGGCGTCCTTCTCGGACTCGGATGCCATGAGGGAGTGGAAGAAGGACCTCATCGCCGAACGCAACACCAACTTCCGGGCCTCGGGCTCGCCGCTTCCGGTCGGCGCCCTGGGGGCCCAGGTGATCAGCAGTCTGCTCCGAGAGGGGCGGTTCGACACCGAGTTCCTCGACGACTACCGCAAGCAGCTCTTCAAGGCGGACAAGGCGGCCGGCGACTCGAACACCAACGACCTGTGGGTCAAGGGGTACGACACGGTGGACCTCGTCTTCGGCGACGGAGACGGCCGTGACCCGCTGGAGGGGCTGTTCGCCGGTCTCTCGCGCAACCCCGAGGCGGCCGTGCACGCCTTCGCCTCCTCGTCGGACCTCGACCACCTGCTCGCCACGGTCAAGTACACCGACCGGGCGGAGCCCCTCGGCCAAGCCCTGGAGAGCGCCGTCACCGGCGTCGCCCGAGACGACATCGGCGTCATCGCGCCGCCGCACAGCGCGGCTCAGGTGGAGATCATGAACAACATCATGCATGCAGTGGCGGTACCTGGGGCGGACCGCGATCTGGTGAAGAAGATGGGCGACAGTCTTGGCACCATGGCCGCCGCCTATATGCCGGAGATCAGCCAAAGGATCGCCGGAAAGGGGTCGGATGCCATCTTTCTCACGGACAGTGCCGCTCCTGATGGGCTGAAGAGGGTCGAGGACGTCATCAGGTTTCTCTCGGCAGTGGCTGAGGACCCCTCGGGAAGGGCTGGAATCATTTTGGGTGAGACCATCTACACCAGCAGTCTTATCGAGGCACATCTGACCGACCCGACTCTGTTTGACGGCTCCTCTGACAGGGTCCTTGAGAACATCGGCAAGAACGCGGGCATTCTCGAAGGGATTGCCGCTCACTCAGTTGCGGACAGTGAGGTCCGGGCCGCCGTCGCAGGGGAGAAAGAGTACAACGACGCCTTGAAGGAAAAGGGCGAATTCGCCAAGTCCTGGACGGCCATCGGCCTTGCCGGTGTCAAGCTTCCCGAGCGGCTCGGTGGGGAGATCATGGGGTCCGTGATCGGCGGGGGAGTGGGCGCCATTGTGGGCGGAGTTGTCGATCGGGTCATCGAGGGGCAGAAGCTGGATGGCACGCGAGACGAGGCTCTCTACCATAGTGCGGGAGATCTTTACGATGCTCGTGACTCCGCCACCCAACAGACTTTGTGGGCGGCGGAAGAAGTCATCGACCACTACAAGCTCGATCTCCCCCGCGATGGAACCAGCGCTTTGATCCGTGAAGCCGTCACCGATGGCTGGGAAGCCAGTAGCGAGGCTCTGAGCAGTACGAGGGAGCGTCCGCGTGGATGAGGCACCGGTGAAGCGCGCGGGTCTGTATACGGCAAAGGGGTTCGTGCTGAGTCTGGCGATCTTCTGCGCGCTGGGGCTCGCCTGCTGGTTCGGGTACGTACAGATCTTCACCAAAGGGCTGGAGCGCCTGCCCGCGAAGGTGTGCGGAGGAGCGGTCGACCGGGAACTCGCGGTCAGAGTGCTGCCGTCGGCGCGGTCGGCCGAGGACGGGGCGCGGCGTAGGGGGTCGGGGGAACGCTTCACTTTCTCCTGCCGAGTTGTCACCAGCGACGAGGCGTCCCTCCAGGGGAGGGTGCAGGTTCGTCCCTTCTCCGCGACGGAATGGCTTGCCAACTATGAGAAGAGCACCGGTGACCAGACGATCATCCGTACTTCTGCCGGCGAGGTGGAGGCGCTGGCCCAGTACGACAAGGAGTACGCCACCGGGGCCATATATGTGCGTTGCACTCCCCGAGGGGCCCCCTCGTACAACGACTCGGAGGAGTCCGCGATCGTCGTCGAGTCGGAGGTGTACGTCCCCGAGGGGGGTGAGGCCACCGGTGCGGAGCTGGCGCAGCCGATGACCGACATCGCCTATCAGCTCGCCCGGCATGCCTATGGGATGGCCGGGTGTGAGGAAGCTCGGGAGTTTCCCGCCGAGTTGCCGCGGTTTCGGTCGTGAGTGCGGGTCAGGGGAGGCGTTTGAGGAGGGTGTACTCGGTGATGCCCGGGGGGTAGTCCGGGATCTCGCAGACCACGCGGTAGCCGTGGGCGCGGTAGAAGCCGGGGGCCTGGAAGTCCCAGGTCTCCACGCGGGCGGCGGCGCAGCCGCGCTGCGCGCGGGCCGTGTGTTCCGCCTCGGCCAGCAGGCGGCTGCCGAGGCCCGCGCCCCGGTACCGGCCCTCCACCCACAGGTAGGTGACGTGCAGCCAGGTCGCCCAGGTGTGGCCGACCAGGCCGCCGGCCATGTCACCGGTGCCGTCCAGGGCCCAGACGTGCAGCGGGGCGTCGCGTTCGTGGGGGGTGCCGCGCAGCGAACGCAGCACCGCCGAGGCGGAGGTGTTGGCGTCCCGCAGGCGGGTGCGCAGCAGATCGTGCCGTGTCCTGTCCACTTCTGTCACGAGCCGAAACATGCGGCTCACCCTAGGCGCACCGGGCTGTCAGTTCGGCGAATCGCCTACCGGGCGGGGTCCCCGGCCGTACTCTGATGGCAGCACCGGCGGGGGGTCGGTGCCGATCAGGGGGCGAGTCAGCCGGGTACGGCACCCGGGTCGGGGGTAGCGGTTACTGGACGGCGGCGGCCGTGCGGGCCGCGGCGACCGACCCCGGACATCAGCGCATCGACGGACACGGGGGACCGCGGGCGCCGTACCCGTGCCGGTGCCGTCTTCCGACGATGGTCTCCCCTTGCTCCTCGGGAGCCTGGGGAAGGGGGGTTTCGTGGTTCGAGTCCGAGTCCTGGTCGTGGACGACCACCGTATCTTCGCCGAGTCGCTCGCCGCGGCCCTGGCCGCCGAGCCGGACGTCGAGGTCTTCGCCGCCGGCAGCGGTCCGGCGGCGCTGCGCTGCCTGGAGCGGGCCGCGGCCGACAACCGCCGGTTCGACGTCCTGCTCGTCGACGCCGACCTCGGCGGCCGGCCGCCCGGCGTCCGCCCGGCCGTCTCCGTGCGCGAGGGTGACGCCGAGGGGCTGGTGGACGGCATCTCGCTGGTCACCGGGGTGCGTTCGGCGCAGCCCGGGGTGCGGATCGTGGTCCTCGCCGAGCGGGACGACCCGCGGCGCGCGGCCCTCGCGCTCCAGGCGGGCGCCTGCGGCTGGGTGGCCAAGGACTGTTCCCTGTCCCGGCTGCTCAGCGTCATCCGGGGCGTGCTGCGCGACGAGACGCACCTGCCGCCCGCGCTGCTGACCGGCGTGCTGCGCGAGCTGACCGCCGCCCGCAAGCACCGCACCGAGAGCGAGCGGCTGGTGGAGTCGCTGACCCCGCGCGAGCGGGAGGTGCTGCGCTGCATGGTCGCCGGGCTCGGGCGCAAGGCGGTCGCCGAGCGGCTCTACCTCTCCCCGCACACCGTGCGCACCCACATGCAGAACGTCCTCGGCAAGCTGGGCGTCCACTCCACGCTCGCCGCGGTCGCCCTGGCCCGGCGGGCCGGGGTCGGTCCGGTGGACCTGGGTTCCGACGGGCGGATAGGCCCGGAGGAGAGCAACAGCGCCTGAGCGGAGCGGGCCCGCTCAGCCGGGGATGTTGTCGAAGGGCCCGGTGAGCCGCCGCAGCAGTCCCGCCAGTTCGCCGCGCTGGGTGCGGGACAGCTCGGCGAGGATGGCCCGCTCCTGGTCCAGCAGTCCCGCCAGTGCCTGGTCGGCGCGGTCCCGGCCCTCGTCGGTGAGCCGGACCAGCACCCCGCGCCGGTCGTTCGGGTCGGGCAGCCGCTCCACCAGGCCCTTCTTGGTCAGGCGGTCGATGCGGTTGGTCATCGTGCCCGAGGTGACCAGGGTCTGGGTGAGCAGTTGCCCCGGGGAGAGCTGGTAGGGGGTGCCCGCGCGGCGCAGCGCCGTCAGGACGTCGAACTCCCAGGGCTCCAGATGGTGCTCGGCGAAGGCCAGCCGACGCGCGCGGTCCAGGTGCCGGGCGAGCCGGCTGACCCGGCTCAGCACCTCCAGCGGTTCCACGTCGAGGTCCGGGCGCTCCCGGCGCCATGCTGCGACCAGCCGATCGACCTCGTCCTCCATGACGATCAGTGTAGTGGTTGTGTCGACGTGAAGTCTCTTGATGTCGATTGTCTTGACATCGAGAGATCCCTCCGGTGAGGCTGGGTACACCCGCCCCTACGGTCTTCCCCTCCGGAGGCGCCTCATGTCCGCCGACTGGGACCCCGCCCGGTACCTGCGTCACGCCGGTCCCCGCGCCCGCCCCTTCGCCGATCTCCTCGCCCGTGTCCCGGAGCTGCCCTCGGCCCGGCCCCGTATCGCGGATCTCGGCTGCGGCCCCGGCACCCTCACCGCCCGCCTCGCCGAGCGCCGGCCCGCCGCCCGCGTCACCGGGTACGACACCTCCGCCGCGATGCTGGAACGGGCCCGCGCGCACGCCGGGCCCGCCCCGGGCGGCGGCAGCGTGGACTTCGCCGCGGCGGACATCGCCACCTGGACGCCGGACGGGCCCCACGACCTGATCGTCAGCAACGCCGCCCTCCAGTGGGTGCCCGGCCACGCCGGACGCTTCCCGGAGTGGATCGCCGCCCTCGCCCCCGGCGGCGTCCTCGCCTTCCAGGTGCCCGGCAACTTCGACGCGCCCAGCCACCGCCTGATGCGCGAACTCGCCGCCGCTCCCCGGTGGCGGGACCGGCTCGACGGCGTCCTGCGCCACGGCGACGCCGTCCACACCCCCGCCGAGTACCTCGCGGCCCTCACCGCCGAGGGGTGCGCGGCCGACGTGTGGGAGACGACCTACCTCCACCTGCTGCCCGGCGAGGACCCCGTCCTGGACTGGGTCTCGGGAACCGGGCTGCGGCCCGTCCTCACCGCCCTCGCGGACGACCCGGAGGAACGGGACGCCTTCCTCGCCGCGTACGGCGCCGCGCTGCGGACCGCCTACCCGTCCGGCCCGCACGGCACCCCGTTCCCCTTCCGCCGCGTCTTCGCCGTCGCCCGCAGGGAGCGGTGACCCGTCGGGCCCCGCCGCACCCTGCGGGAGACCGGCGGCGCTCCGCGTGACCCGCCTACGCCTTGCGGTGGCCGATCAGGCGGGGGCGGGGTTCGAGGCCGTCGAGGCCGTGCCAGGCGAGGTTGACCAGGTGGGCCGCCACCTCCGCCTTCTTCGGGCGGCGTACGTCCAGCCACCACTGGCCGGTCAGCGCCACCATGCCCACCAGCGCCTGCGCGTACAGCGGGGCCAGCTTGGCGTCGAAGCCGCGGTTCTTGAACTCGCGGCCGAGGATGTCCTCCACCTGCGTGGCGATGTCCGAGATCAGCGAGGCGAAGGAGCCGGTGGACTGGGGGATGGGGGAGTCGCGGACCAGGATGCGGAAACCGTCCGTGTACTCCTCGATGTAGTCGAGGAGCGCGAAGGCGGCCTGCTCGCACAGCTCCCGCGGATGGCCGGCCGTCAGCGAGCCGGTCACCATGTCCAGCAGCCGCCGCATCTCGCGGTCCACGACCACCGCGTACAGGCCCTCCTTGCCGCCGAAGTGCTCGTACACCACCGGCTTGGAGACCCCGGCCTTCGCCGCGATCTCCTCCACCGAGGTGCCCTCGAAACCCTTCGCGGCGAAGAGGGTGCGACCGATCTCCAGCAGTTGCTGGCGGCGCTCCGCACCGGTCATGCGGGTGCGGCGCGCACGCCGCGGCTTGTCGTTGCTGGAGGTGCTCGAGTCGGTCGCCACGGCGCCCATCATGCCGCCTCGACGGTTTCCTTCCTCCGGCGGGAGCCGCCTCCGTCCGTGTTGCGGCGCGAATCGATACGCGCGCGTGACGGCCAGCGCACGTCGTACGCCCAGCCCAGCCGCTCGAACCAGCGGATCAGCCGGGCGCTGGAGTCGAGCTGGCCGCGCTCCACGCCGTGCCGCGCGGAGGTCGGGTCGGCGTGGTGCAGGTTGTGCCAGGACTCGCCGCAGGACAGGATCGCCAGCCACCACACGTTGCCCGAGCGGTCCCGCGACTTGAAGGGCCGCTTGCCCACCGCGTGGCAGATCGAGTTGATCGACCACGTGACGTGGTGCAGCAAAGCCACCCGAACGAGTGACCCCCAGAAGAAGCCGGTGAAGGCACCCCACCACGACATGGTGACCAGGCCGCCGATCAGCGCCGGCAGCGCCAGGGAGAGCGCCGTCCACAGGACGAACTGGCGGGATACGGCCCGCAGCGCCGGGTCCCTGATCAGATCGGGGGCGTACTTCTCCTGCGAGGTCTGCTCCTCGTCGAACATCCAGGCGACGTGGGCCCACCACAAGCCCCTGAGCAGCGCCGGGACCGTCTCCCCGTACCGCCACGGGGAGTGGGGGTCGCCCTCGGCGTCGGAGAACTTGTGGTGCTTGCGGTGGTCGGCGACCCAGCGCACCAGCGGCCCCTCGACCGCCATCGAGCCGGCGATGGCCAGCGCGATCTTCAGGGGGCGCTTCGCCTTGAAGGAGCCGTGGGTGAAGTGCCGGTGGAAGCCGATCGTGATGCCGTGGCAGCCCAGGAAGTAGAAGAAGACCATCAGTCCCAGGTCCAGCCAGCTCACGCCCCATCCCCAGGCCAGCGGCACCGCCGCCACCAGCGCGAGGAACGGAACGATGATGAAGAGCAGCAGCGTGATCTGCTCGATCGACCGCTTCTGCTCGCCGCCCAGGGTGGCGGAGGTGTCGTCGGGTGTCTTCGGAGGCTCGGGGATCACATCGGAGGGCGTGGTCATACAGGTCCCCTGTGGGGTCGAGGATGGTGGCCGATGCCGGGCCCGGGACCGCTGTGCGGCTTCCCTACGGTTCCGTAACCTACGGCGACGTAAGTATGGCAGCGCGTCGCCCCGCGGCAAGAGCCCGAGAACCCGCGCGTCCCCCCGGCACCTATCCTGGAACCCGGTCGGACAGCGCGGTCCGTTCTGATGTCTTCCCGGACGTCCGCCCCGTAAGCGGCACCCGCCGCGCGTGACGCCGTCCGGGTCCCTCCCAGACGATCCCACCCGTCGCCCGGAACCGCTTCCCGCGGTGAGCCACCCGGGCGACGCACCTTCGATCACTGCAAGGAGCCGCACCTGTGAGCAGTGCCGACGACCAGACCACGACGACCGGAAGCGCTCTGCGGGCCGACATCCGCCGGCTGGGCGACCTCCTCGGGGAGACCCTCGTCCGCCAAGAGGGCCCCGAGCTGCTCGAACTCGTCGAGAAGGTCCGCCGACTCACCCGAGAGGACGGCGAAGCCGCCGCGGAGCTGCTGCGCGGGACCGAACTGGAGACCGCGGCCAAGCTGGTCCGCGCCTTCTCCACCTACTTCCACCTCGCCAACGTCACCGAGCAGGTGCACCGCGGCCGAGAGCTGCGCGCCCGGCGGGCCGCCGAGGGCGGACTGCTCGCCCGCACCGCGGACCGGCTCAAGGACGCCGACCCCGAGCACCTGCGCGAGACCGTCCGCAACCTCAACGTGCGGCCCGTCTTCACCGCCCACCCCACCGAGGCCGCCCGCCGCTCCGTCCTCAACAAGCTCCGCCGGGTCGCCGCCCTCCTGGACACCCCGGTCATCCCCTCCGACCGCCGCCGCCTGGACACCCGGCTGGCCGAGAACATCGACCTCGTCTGGCAGACGGACGAACTCCGCGTGGTCCGCCCCGAACCGGCCGACGAGGCCCGCAACGCCATCTACTACCTGGACGAACTCCACGCCGGCGCCGTCGGCGACGTCCTGGAGGACCTGACCGCCGAACTCGAACGCGCCGGCGTCACCCTCCCCGACGACACCCGCCCGCTGACCTTCGGCACCTGGATCGGCGGCGACCGCGACGGCAACCCGAACGTCACCCCCCAGGTCACCTGGGACGTCCTGATCCTCCAGCACGAGCACGGCATCAACGACGCCCTGGAGATGATCGACGAGCTGCGCGGCTTCCTCTCCAACTCGATCCGCTACACCGGCGCCACCGGCGAACTGCTCGCCTCCCTCCAGGACGACCTGGAGCGGCTGCCCGAGATCAGCCCCCGCTACAAGCGGCTCAACGCCGAGGAGCCCTACCGGCTCAAGGCCACCTGCATCCGGCAGAAGCTGGAGAACACCAAGCAGCGCCTGGCCAAGGGCACCCCGCACGAGGACGGCCACGACTACCTCGGCACCGCCCAGCTCCTGCACGACCTGCGGATCATCCAGACGTCGCTGCGCGAACACCGCGGGGGACTGTTCGCCGACGGCCGCCTGGCCCGCACCATCCGCACCCTGGCCGCCTTCGGGCTCCAGCTCGCCACGATGGACGTCCGCGAGCACGCCGACGCCCACCACCACGCCCTCGGCCAGCTCTTCGACCGGCTCGGCGAGGAGTCCTGGCGCTACGCCGACATGCCCCGCGACTACCGGGCCAAGCTGCTCGCCAAGGAGCTGCGCTCCCGCCGCCCGCTGGCCCCGACCCCGGCGCCCGTGGACGAGGCCGGCGAGAAGACCCTCGGTGTCTTCCAGACCGTCCGCCGCGCCCTGGAGGTCTTCGGGCCCGAGGTCGTCGAGTCGTACGTCATCTCCATGTGCCAGGGCGCCGACGACGTCTTCGCCGCCGCCGTCCTCGCCCGCGAGGCCGGTCTGATCGACCTGCACGCCGGCTGGGCGAAGATCGGCATCGTGCCGCTGCTGGAGACCACCGACGAGCTGAAGGCCGCCGACACCATCCTGGAGGACCTGCTCGCCGACCCCTCCTACCGGCGTCTGGTCGCCCTGCGCGGCGACGTCCAGGAGGTCATGCTCGGCTACTCCGACTCCTCCAAGTTCGGCGGCATCACCACCAGCCAGTGGGAGATCCACCGCGCCCAGCGCCGGCTGCGCGACGTCGCCCACCGCTACGGCGTGCGCCTGCGCCTCTTCCACGGCCGCGGCGGCACCGTCGGCCGCGGCGGCGGCCCCACCCACGACGCGATCCTCGCCCAGCCCTGGGGCACCCTGGAGGGCGAGATCAAGGTCACCGAGCAGGGCGAGGTCATCTCCGACAAGTACCTGATCCCGGCGCTCGCCCGGGAGAACCTGGAGCTGACGGTCGCCGCGACCCTCCAGGCGTCCGCGCTGCACACCGCCCCCCGCCAGTCCGTCGAGGCCCTGGCCCGCTGGGACGCCGCCATGGACGTCGTCTCCGAGGCGGCCCACACGGCCTACCGCCGCCTGGTGGAGGACCCGGACCTGCCGGCGTACTTCTTCGCCTCCACCCCCGTCGACCAGCTCGCCGACCTGCACCTGGGCTCGCGGCCCTCGCGCCGCCCCGACTCGGGCGCCGGGCTCGACGGGCTGCGCGCCATCCCGTGGGTGTTCGGCTGGACCCAGTCCCGGCAGATCGTCCCCGGCTGGTACGGCGTCGGCTCGGGGCTGAGGGCGCTGCGGGAGGCCGGACTGGACACGGTCCTGGACGAGATGCACCAGCAGTGGCACTTCTTCCGGAACTTCGTCTCCAACGTCGAGATGACCCTCGCCAAGACCGACCTGCGCATCGCCGGGCACTACGTCGACACGCTCGTCCCGGACCACCTCAAGCACGTCTTCGACACCATCCGGACCGAGCACGAGCTGACCGTCGCCGAGATCCTGCGGGTGACCGGCGAGGAGGAACTGCTCGACGCCGACCCGGTGCTGAAGCAGACCTTCGCCATCCGCGACGCCTACCTGGACCCGATCTCCTACCTCCAGGTGGCGCTGCTCGGCCGCCAGCGGGAGGCCGCCGCGGCGGGCCGGGAGTCCGACCCGCTGCTCGCGCGGGCCCTGCTGCTCACCGTCAACGGGGTCGCGGCCGGACTGCGCAACACCGGCTGACCCGCCCCGAGTTCACCCACCGGCCGCCCCCGGAGCCCACCCGGCCCGGGGGCGGTCGCGTGTCGTACGGGGGCCGTTCGGGCCCGGCCGCTCACGCCGCGAGGAACGCCGCCGTCAGCAGGGCGACGCCCGCCCCGGCCATCAGCCAGGCGGGCCGCGTACGGCGCAGACCGCCCGCCACCACCACCGAGGCCAGCAGCAGCGCGCCGCCCAGCGGCGCCCACGCCAGCAGCATCCCGCCCGGACCCGAGCGCACCGCCTCGTCGCTGCTCGGCTTCACCACCACGGTGTACGTACGGCCCTCGGCCACGGCACCGGAGTCCTCGACGACGACGCGCTCACGGGGCCGCGAGCCCTGCGACAGGGGGGTGTAGGGCCCGCCGCAGGTGCCGTCGGCGCAGTCGGTGACGGTGATGGTGCCGTGCTCGCGCCCCCGGGGCAGCATCACGTGCTGCGCGGTGCCCCAGGACGCCCACACCCCCGCGATCAGGATCAGCGCCGTGACGGTGCCCATCGCCGTGATCCGTCCGTAGTGCAGCAGCGGGTGCGGGGACCGGGGGGCCCGGCGGGAGCGTGCGGCGGAGGCAGGCATGGCCGGGATCATTGGCCATACCTGCGCGGTCGGTCAACTCATCCGCCGGTGACCGGCGGACAAGCGGGCACGGATCAGGAGTTGTAGGCGCTCTGCGCGCGCTCCAGCCCCTCGGTCACCAGGCACTCCACCGCGTCCGCCGCGCGGTCCACGAAGTAGTCCAGCTCCTTGCGCTCCGCGGCGGAGAAGTCCCGCAGCACGAAGTCCGCCACCGGCATGCGCCCCGGCGGGCGGCCGATCCCGAACCGCACCCGGAAGTACTCCGGGCCCAGCGCCTTGGTGATCGACTTCAGCCCGTTGTGCCCGTTGTCGCCGCCGGCCTGCTTGAGCCGCAGCACGCCGTAGTCGATGTCCAGCTCGTCGTGGACGGCGACGAGCCGGCCGGCGGGCACCTTGTAGAAGTCGCGCAGCGCCGTCACCGGCCCGCCCGACAGGTTCATGTACGACATCGGCTTCGCCAGCACCACCCGGCGGCCGGCCGGTCCGGGCGGGCCGATACGGCCCTCCACCACCTGGGCCTGCGCCTTGCCGTGCCGCTTGAACCGCGCCCCCATCCGTTCCGCGAGCAGGTCCGCCACCATGAAACCGACGTTGTGCCGGTTCGAGGCGTACTCCGGTCCGGGGTTGCCGAGTCCGGCCACCAGCCAGACGGCGTCCGCGTCGGTCGTCACGTGCGTGTCTCCTTGGATAGGCGTCGGCCGCCGCCCCCGCACGGGAGCAGCGGCCGACGAAACGATGGCGTCCGGGCTCAGGCCTCGGCGCCCTCGTCCTCGCCCTCCGCGGCCTCCTCGGCCTGGGCGGCCAGGACCTGGAGGACCACGGTGTCGTCCTCGACGGAGAGCGTGACGCCCTCCGGCAGGGGGATGTCCTTGGCGACGACCGCGGCGCCGGCCGCGAGGCCCGCGACGGAGACCGTCACCTGGTCGGGGATGGCCGTGGCCTCGGCCGCGACCGGCAGCGCCGACAGGACGTACTCCAGGAGGTTGCCGCCCGGGGCGAGTTCGCCCTCGGCGACGACCGGGATCTCGACCTGGACCTGCTCGCCGCGCTTGACCAGCAGGAGGTCGACGTGCTCCAGGTAGCCCTTGATCGGGTCGCGCTGCACGGACTTCGGGATGGCGAGCTGGTTCGGGCGGCCCGCGATGTCCAGCTCGATCAGGACGTTGGAGGTGCGCAGCGCCAGCAGCAGCTCGTGGCCCGGCAGCGCCAGGTGCAGCGGGTCGGTGCCGTGCCCGTACAGGACACCGGGGACCTTGCTCTCGCGGCGGATGCGGCGGGCGGCGCCCTTGCCGAACTCGGTGCGCGGCTCGGCGGTCAGCGTGACGTCAGCCATGATCACTCCTCGTAGAAAATCGGGAACGGACGTGGTCACCCGGCCACGAACGGCCTGCTACGAAGAGCGCGTCGATTACGGACCGCCGGACTCGTGGACACGAGTACGGCCTCCCTCGCCGAGCAACGCGGGCAGTCTACTCGGAGCGGGAGGCCGCACCCAAAACGATCTACGAGCGGTGGTTACTGCTCGTCGAAGAGGCTGGTCACCGAGCCGTCCTCGAACACCTCGCGCACCGCGCGCGCGATGGTCGGGGCGATGTGGAGCACGGTGATCTTGTCCAGCTCCAGTTCGTTCGGCGTCGGCAGGGTGTCGGTGAAGACGAACTCGCTGACCTTGGAGTTCTTCAGCCGGTCCGCCGCCGGGCCGGAGAGCACGCCGTGCGTGGCCGTCACGATGACGTCCTCCGCGCCGTGCGCGAACAGGGCGTCCGCCGCGGCGCAGATGGTGCCGCCGGTGTCGATCATGTCGTCGACCAGGACGCAGATCCGGCCGTCGACGTGGCCGACGACCTCGTGCACGGTCACCTGGTTCGCCACGTCCTTGTCGCGCCGCTTGTGCACGATCGCCAGGGGGGCGCCGAGCCGGTCGCACCAGCGGTCGGCCACGCGCACGCGGCCGGCGTCCGGGGAGACGACGGTCAGCTTGGAGCGGTCCACCTTGGTGGCCACGTAGTCCGCCAGCAGCGGCAGCGCGAACAGGTGGTCCACCGGGCCGTCGAAGAAGCCCTGGATCTGGTCCGTGTGCAGGTCCACGGTGAGGATGCGGGTCGCGCCGGCCGTCTTCATCAGATCCGCGATCAGACGGGCCGAGATCGGCTCGCGGCCGCGGTGCTTCTTGTCCTGCCGCGCGTAGCCGTAGAAGGGCACGATGACGGTGATGGAGCGGGCCGACGCGCGCTTGAGCGCGTCGATCATGATGAGCTGCTCCATGATCCACTTGTTGATCGGAGCCGTGTGGCTCTGGATCAGGAAGCAGTCCGCCCCGCGCGCCGACTCCTGATAGCGCACGTAGATCTCGCCGTTGGCGAAGTCGAACGCCTTCGTCGGGACGACGCCGACCCCCAACTGCTGGGCGACCTCCTCGGCAAGCTCGGGGTGGGCGCGGCCGGAGAAGAACATCAGCTTCTTCTCGCCGGTCGTCTTGATCCCGGTCACAGCACTTTCTCCTCAGAGGTTCGCAGATGAGCTGTCACAACGGCCTCCCGGCTGGGCCCGGGAGGCGTGTCAGCCAGTGGGTGCGGGTGTGCACTTATCACGGTACGCCCAGTTCGACGTACTGGTTTCCGGTCAGTCTTCGTGGTCCGGCCGGCGCGATGCCGTCTCGGCGGCCTTCGCCGCCGCGCTTCCCGGACGCTTGCGGGCCACCCAGCCCTCGATATTCCGCTGCTGGCCACGGGCCACGGCCAGCGAACCGGCCGGTACGTCCTTCGTGATCACGGAGCCGGCGGCGGTGTAGGCGCCGTCCCCGATGGTGACAGGCGCCACAAACATGTTGTCCGAGCCCGTCTTGCAGTGTGAGCCGACGGTGGTGTGGTGCTTGTGCTCCCCGTCGTAGTTCACGAACACGCTGGCGGCGCCGATGTTCGTGTGGTCGCCGATGGTCGCGTCGCCCACGTAGGACAGGTGCGGGACCTTGGTGCCCTCGCCGATGGTGGCGTTCTTCGTCTCCACGTACGTGCCGACCTTCGCCCTGAGCCCGAGCCGGGTCCCCGGACGCAGGTACGCGTACGGGCCCACCGTCGCCTCCTCGCCCACCTCGGCGCCGACGGCGACCGTGTTGTCCACCCGGGCGCCCGCGCCGACGCGGGTGTCGGTCAGCCGGGAGTTCGGGCCGACCTCCGCGCCCTCGGCCAGGTGCGTCGTGCCGTGCAGTTGCGTGCCCGGGTGGACCACCGCGTCCCGCTCGAAGGTGACGCTCACGTCGATCCAGGTCGTCGCCGGGTCCACCACCGTCACGCCGGCCAGCATCGCGGCGGTCAGCAGCCGGTCGTTGAGGATGCGGCGGGCCTCGGAGAGCTGCACCCGGTTGTTGATGCCCGCGATCTCCCGGTGGTCGGCGGCGACCGAGGCGCCCACCCGGTGACCGGCCTCGCGCAGGATGCCGAGGACGTCGGTGAGGTACTCCTCGCCCTGGCTGTTGTCGGTGCGCACCTTGCCGAGCGCCTCCGCGAGCAGCCGCCCGTCGAACGCGAACACCCCGGAGTTGATCTCGCGGATGGCCCGCTGCGACTCCGAGGCGTCCTTGTGCTCCACGATCGCGGTGACCGCGCCCGAGGCACCGTCCCGCACGATCCGGCCGTACCCGGTCGCGTCGGGCACCTCGGCGGTGAGCACGGTCACGGCGTTGCCGTCGGCGGTGTGCGTGGCGGACAGCGCCGTCAGGGTCTCGCCGGTCAGCAGCGGGGTGTCGCCGCAGACGACGACCACGGTGCCGTCGACGGTGCCGCCCAGCTCCTCCAGGCCCCGGCGCACGGCGTGCCCGGTGCCGTTCTGCTCCTCCTGCACGGCCGTCCGTACCTCGGGGGCGATCGCGGCGAGGTGCCCGGCGACCTGCTCGCGGGCGTGGCCCACGACCACGACGAGGTGTTCGGGGCGCAGTTCGCCGGCGGCGGCCAGCACGTGGCCGACCAGGGACCGGCCGCACAGCTCGTGCAGGACCTTGGGAGTGGCCGATTTCATACGGGTGCCCTCACCCGCTGCGAGGACGACGACGGCTGCCGGGCGGTTGGCGCTCACGGAATGCCCTTCGGCTTTGAGGGGGTGGGACGACATCCGCAGGATACCGGGGCGCCCCCGGGCCGACATGCGAGTGGGCCCCGACGGTGCTGTCGGGGCCCCTGGTACGGCTGTTGCGCGGTGGCTCCCCCGCAAGGATTCGAACCTTGTCCTGCTGGTACCAAAAACCAGTGTGCTGCCAGTTACACCACGGGGGACGGCGCGTCAGACCTTACCGGAGTCGCGTCCCGGGGACAGCAGCGACGGCCGGGCCCCGGCCACCGGCACCGGCGCGCGCTCCGGTCCCGTCCGGTCCGTGAAAGTCACCCCGGGGACGCCCGCGCGCGCCCGTAGTCTGGGAGGCATGACCACGACGGGGGAAGACCACGCACCGGCCCGGGGCGGGCCCTGGTGGTGGGACCGGCGGCGCGGCGCGGTGCTCGATGTGGGCCTGGCCCTCGCGTCCGCCCTGGAATGCGCGGTGGAGGGGGTCCCGTTCGCGCGGGACGCGGGCATCCCGGCGACGGCCGGGGTCCTGTTCGGGCTGCTGGCCGGCTCGGTGCTGGTGGTGCGGCGCAGGTGGCCCATCGCGGTCGTCCTGGTGACGATCGCCGTCACACCGGCCCAGATGGGCGCCCTCATGGGCATCGTCGGCCTCTACACCCTGGCCGCCTCGGAGCTGCCGCGCCGGATCATCGCCTCGCTGGCGGGCATGTCCCTGCTGGGCATGCTGATCGTCACCTACGTACAGGTGCGGCAGGACATGGCGCGCGGGGACATGGGGGTCGGCGAGTGGTTCGTGCCGTTCGCCTCGATCACCACCGCGCTCGGCGTGACCGCGCCGCCGGTGCTGCTCGGCATGTACGTCGGCGCCCGGCGGCGGCTGATGGAGAGCCTGCGCGAGCGCGCGGACAGCCTGGAGCGGGAGCTGCAACTGCTCGCCGAGCGGGCCGAGGAGCGGGCCGAGTGGGCCCGCAACGAGGAGCGGACCCGGATCGCCCGCGAGATGCACGACGTCGTCGCGCACCGGGTGAGCCTCATGGTGGTGCACGCCGCCGCCCTCCAGGCCGTCGCCCGCAAGGACCCCGAGAAGGCCGTCCGCAACGCGGCGCTGGTGGGGGACATGGGCCGGCAGGCGCTGACGGAGCTGCGCGAGATGCTCGGCGTGCTGCGCAGCGGGAGCGACGCCCCGCGCGAGCGGACGCCGGTACCGCTGGCGGCGGTGGGCGCGGCTGCCGCCGCGGCGGCCTCGCGGGCGGCCGAGGACGAGGGCCGCGCGGCCGAGGGGCCCTGGCTGTCGGAGCTGGACGAGCTGATCGGCCAGTCGGCGGCGGCCGGCATGGTCGTCGCCCTGTCCGTCGAGGGGGAGCAGCGGGCGTACGCGCCCGAGGTGGAGCAGACGGCGTTCCGGGTGGTGCAGGAGGCGCTGACCAACGTCCACAAGCACGCGGCCGGCGCGAAGACGCACGTACGGCTCGCGCACCGCGTCTCCGAGATCGCCATGCAGGTCGAGAACGAGCCCCCGCCCGAGGCGTCCTCGGCCTCCTTCGCCCGGCTGCCCTCGGGCGGCAACGGGCTGGTGGGGATGAAGGAGCGGGTCTCCGCCCTGGGTGGCGCGTTCGTGTCGGGGCCGACTGACGCGGGGGGCTTCCGCGTATCGGCGGTGATCCCGGCGGCGTAGGCGGGGCGGGCGCGGGGTGGGGCGGGCTTTCGGCCGGGGCTCCGTCTGGCCGTCCCGGTCTGCGTCGGCCGTGACGGTGTGCGTCGGGCCGCGGTGCTCCCGGGGGCGGTTTTCGGCCGGGGGCACCGGGTCCGGATGGCGTCGGGCTCCGGCGCGGGGTGGCGCGGTCCGGGCGCCGGGGCGGTCAGCCGAGGGTGAGGCGGTCGGGGCGGGTGCCGGCGACGAGGGCGGCGAGTGCCTGGTCGATGTCGGCGCCGAGGTACCAGTCGCCGGTGTGGTCCAGGGCGTAGACCCGGCCCTCGGCGTCGATGGCGAGCAGCGCCTGCGTGTCCGTCTCGGCGCCGATCGGGCAGGTCTGGGTGCCGAGGGCGCGGCCGAGGTCGCCGAGGGTGCGCGCCAGGTGCAGCCCGTGCAGCGGGTCGAGGTCGAGTGCGGCCGGGGCGATCTGCCGGCCGGGCCCCGTGGGGGCGAGCCGCAGTCCGCCGAACTCGGCCCACGCCTCGACGGCGGCGGGGAAGACGGCGTGCCGGTGTCCGGCGGGCGAGGTGTGCTCGCGCAGGGTGTCGGCCCAGATCTCGGCCTGCTTGATGTCCCAGCGGCCGGGCTGCCAGCCGGCGTCGCGCAGCGCGGCGTCGACGGGTACGGGGAAACGGGTGGTGGAGGTGCGGTCGGCGTGCATCTGCCTTTGGTTCGTCTCGTGGGTCCGGTCGGTGCGGCCCGTCGTCGGCGGCCGTCAGCGGTCGCCCCGCGTGGGGTCCACGACGCGCACGCCGAAGTGGGCGCTGAGCGCGGCGCAGGCCCGGCAGGGGGCGGCGAAGCCGCCGTGCAGGGGGTCGCCGTCCTCGCGGATGCGGCGGGTGGTCAGTTTGGCGTGTTTGAGGGCTTTGCGTGCCTCCCCGTTGGTCATGGGCTTGCGCGAGGCGCGTTTGCTGCGGGCGGCGTCGGCGGCGGCGAGGTGCCGCGAGATGAGGATCGCCTCGGCGCAGCGGCCGGTGAAACGGTCGCGCTGGCCGCTGGTGAGGGCGTCCAGGAAGTCCTGGACGAGCGGGTGCAGCGCGGGCGGCGTGTCGGCTCGGGCGGCGGTGCCCGTGAGGGTCGTGCCGCGCACGGACAGGGCGGCGGCGACGGTGGGCAGGATGCCGTCCCGGCGGTGCAGCAGGACGGGCGCGTGGGCCGCCTCACTGGCGCTCCAGCCGATACGGGGGTCACCGGTACGGGGGTCGTCCGACCGGCCCGTGTGAGGCCCCGTCTGCGTCGCACTCATGATCATCTTCCCCTCCTGAGCATCCCCCCGGAAGCCACAGAGTGCCAAATCACGGGGCTGGTGCGGTAGCTGGGGCGGTGCGACACGCCAGGCCGGGGGCGGTCCGTCACGACGGGGTGACGGCAGGTCACGGATACGGGCGGGCGGGCGTCCGCCGCCGATGACCGGTGTCCGCGTACCGCATAGGCTGTCGGCACCGCGCATTCGGGCGGTGACGCCGGAGAGTGCTGACAGACGACGGACAGACGCCGCAGGGGGCAAGAGCCATGACGACAGGTGGGCTCGGGCCGGGGGTACATCCCGGCCGCCAGGCCGGGGCAGGCAGCGCGCCGCCGAACGCGGCGTACGCCGGACAGGTCGTGCACTTCCCGGACCCCGTCCGGGCGGCCCGTCACCCGAGAGGGGTACGGGTCGACGAGGGCGGCTACCCCGTTTTCACGCCCTACGCCCGCGCCATCGCCGAGATCGCCGAACCGCCCGAGGGCTTCGGCGTCGACGAACTGAGGCTGACGGACTACGTGTCGGCCAACGCCGCGCTGTCCGCCTCCGGCCACGACCTGTGGGACACCGTGCCCGCCGTGGCGACGCCGCACAACTGGACCTGGCACCACGTGGCCGGCACCCGGCGCCTGGAGCTGGTCCCGGTCGAGGTGAAGGCGCTGCTGCGGCACCACGGCGGCATCGCGCTCGCCCCGGTGGACCAGGACAAGCGCGGGACCCGCCCGTTGCAGGAGACGCGGCCGGCCCACTTCGGACTGCCCAAGTCGGGCGTGGCCGTGACCGAGCAGCAGGTGCAGGGCGTCGAGGAGGACCTCGGCTACCGGCTGCCGGGCGCCTACCGCTCCTTCCTGAAGGCGGCGGGCGGCTGCGCCCCGGTCGGCACCGCGCTCGACGCGGAACTCGGCCTCCTGCTGGACCAGCCGTTCTTCACGGTGCGCGACGAGGCGGCGGTCAACGACCTCGTCTACGTCAACAAGTGCCTGCGGGACCACCTGACCAAGGACTACCTGGGCGTCGCCTTCGTCCAGGGCGGGCTGCTGGCCGTGAAGGTGAAGGGCGAGCGGATCGGCTCGGTCTGGTTCTGCGCCTACGACGACGCGCGGGACGTTGACCCGGCCTGGTCCCCCGCCGAGCGGGTGGAGCGGCTGCTGCTGCCCTGCGGGGACGACTTCGACGCCTTCCTGGCCCGGCTGGCGGGCTCCCCGCCGGAGCTGGAGACCGTGGCGAACCTGATGGTGGACGGCGGTTTCGCGCGAGCGGTGTCCGTGGCGTCGGTAGGGGAGTGAGCTGACGATGGTGACGTTCGCGCAGGCGCAGGAGCGCGCCGAGGAGTGGATCAACGGGGAGCTGCCGGCGTACCAGCACCGCGAGGTGCGGGTGCGCGAGTTCGACCTCGGGTTCGTGGTGTGGGCGGAGGACCGCGCCGACGGTCCGCGCTCGGACGGCGGCGCCCAGCGGCTGGTGATCGCCCGGGACAGCGGCGAGGCCACGCTCTGGCCCGGACTGCCGGTCGGCGAGGTGGTCCGCCGCTACGAGGAGGAGTACGGCCGCCCCGAGACGGACGGTCAGGGACCGGCGCCGGCCCCGGCGGCGGCGCGGGTGGACCTCAACCAGACGTCGTTCCTGCTGAGTCCGCCGGAGTGGTTGCAGGAGGCGGCGGACAAGCTGGGCATCCCGGACCGGCGGGGCGAGGAACGCGAGCGGCGGGACGCGGCGGGACCGGCGGCCTCGGGCGGGCCGACGGCTCCGGGCGGGGCCACGCCTCCGAGCGGGCCCATGGCTCCGGGCGGGGCCACACCTCCGAGCGGGCCGACGACGAGCGCCACCTCCGGTCCGGGCACCGGCCGGGCCCCGGGTGCCGCGTCCGGCCCGGACAGCGGCGCGCGGTGGCCCGCCGCGGCGGGCACGGGCGGTGCCGGTGCCCCGGCCCAGACCCTCGCGGGCCCGCCCGCGGCGCCGGGCTCCGGCGCGGACCCGGCACACGCCCCGCGCGACTCCGGTACGGGGTGGCCCGCGGCGGCCGGTCACGAGGGCTCGGCCCCGGCGGGCCCGTCGAGTGCGGCGGGCTCGTCCGTGGGCGCGGGGGTGCCGGGTGGGCCGGGGTCCTCCGTCGTGCCGGGTGCCCCGGTCGCTCCGGCTGCCCCGTTCGCCCCGGCCGTGCCGGTTCCGTCGGAGCCGACCGGGTCGGCCTCCGGGACGACGCCCTGGGCGGGGACGGACACCACCGCGGACGCCGGTGAGGACCGTTCCGTACCGCTGCCCGAGACGGTGGTCGCGCCGCCGCTGAGCCGTGCCGACGCGGGGATCGTCCCGCCCGCCGCGACCCCGGACGCCAAGACGGCACTGATGTCCGGCGGCAGCGGTCTGCCGCCCACCGCCGTCGCGCCCGCGCTCCCCGCCCCGGCCACCCCGTCATCCGCCCCCGTCACCCCGCCCGCCGGGCCGGCCGTACCGCCGCCGCCCGCGCCGGACGCCGGGGACATCGCGGACGCCGCGACCAGCAAGGCGGCGCCCCCGCCGCGGCGGAGCGACGGCCCGGCGACCCCGCCCCCGCCGCCCCCGCCGGGTGTCCCGGGCGGTTCGCAGGGCGGCCCGGCCGGTGGCTACGTGCCGACGCAGATGGTGTCCTCGATCGGCGGCCCCGGCGGTGTCGCCGGCCCTCCGACGCCCCCGCCGCCGAGCCCTCCCGCCGCCCCGGGCGCCACCCCGCCCCCGGCCGGCACCCCCGGGGGCACGACGCCCCCCGGCGGGATGCACCACGCCGCCACGATGCTGGCCGGCCCCGGCGGCACCGGCGGCGGCGTGCCCCAGCCCCCGGCGCCGCCCGGCGCACCCGGCGCGGTACCCGGCGGTCCCGGCACCCCGCCGCCCCCCTCCGCGCCGGGCGCCCCCGGCACGCACGGCTCCGCGGGCGGCGCGCACGGCGCCGTGCACCACGCGGAGACGGTGCTGGCCGCGCCCCCCGTCTCCGGTCCGCCGCAGCCCCCCGGCCCGCCCGGTGTCCCCGGCGGGTACGGCGCCCCGGGTGCCGTACCCCCGCCCCCGCCCGGCGCGATGGCGCCGCCGGGGCAGCCGCACGCGTACGGCTACCCGCAGCCGCCCGCCGGACTGCCGACCGTCGGCCCCGGCTACCAGGCCGTGCTGCGCTACCGGGCGCAGGACGGCTCCGAGCAGCAGCTCATCCGGCGTTCGGCGCCGGGCATGCCGCACCCCGAGTGGCAGATCTTCCACGAGCTGCGGGCCATGAACGTGCCCCCGGACCAGGTGCTGGAGCTCCACACCGAGCTGGAGTCCTGCGAACTGCCGGGCGCCTACTGCGCGCGGATGATCCGCGAGCAGTGGCCGCAGGCACGTATCACCTCCATCGCCCCGTACGGCACCGACCACGCCAGCCGTCAGCAGGGGATGCGGCAACTCCTCGTCCACCAGGGCGAGTTGCACCAGGTCGCCGACGGACCGGCCCGCCCGGCCCCGGTGCGGGCGCCGCTGCCCCCGGTGCCGCCCGCGCCGCCGGTCCCGCCGGAGGCCATCGGGCAGGAGCTGGCGGGCGCGTTCGGGCCGGGTGTCTTCCGGTTCGAGCACGCCGCGGTCTCCCGCCAGGGCGTGCCGCCGGTCGTCGCGCACACCCTGGTCGCGGCCGGACTCCCGCTGGACATGGGCCCGTTCTTCTGGGCGCAGGCCCAGCCGGGCCGCCCGGTGCCGACGTTGGCCGAGCTGGCGGCCGAACGGTCCGTGCGGCCGTCCTCCGACGCGGGTTCGTACCTCGTCGTCGGCAGCGACTTCGGCCGCGCGATCTGCGTGCAGTACGGCACCGCCAACATCGTGGCCGTGCCGGTGGAGGGCGGCCCCGGCGGCGCCCCCGTGCCGCCGCAGTTCGTGAACACGGGGCTGCCGGAGTTCGCCCGGTGCCTGGCGCTGCTCGGCCGGATGTGGCGGCTGCGGTTCGGCCTCAACCAGGAGCAGGCCGGCCGCTGGACGGTCGACTTCCAGGCCCAGCTCGCCGCGCTCGACCCGGCGGCCCTCGGCTCGCCGGAGAGCTGGTGGTCGGTGCTGCTGGAGCAGATGTGGGACGGGCTGCTGTGAACCGGCGCCGCTGAGCCGCCCGCCCGGAAGGGGCCGGGCCCGGAGACCCCCGTACGCGGGGGAGCCACCGGGCCCGGCCCCTTCCGCGTGCCCGGTCCCGTACCCGGCCGTGCGCCCCGCCGTGCGCCCTCGCGTGACCTCCCGCCGGAGTGTCGCGTTATGAACGCCCGCGTCCGATCCTTCAAGATGTGCGCGGATTGTCATGGAATCGGGGGAGACTCGCGCGAACTGGAGGACCGGCATGAGGAACACACCGGCGTCCCCGCACGGCTTCGTGACCGTACGCGGGCGCGGTTACCGCCCCGACCAGGCCGACGCGTGGACCGCGGCCCTCTCCGCGGAACGCGACGCCGCCTGGGAACGGGCCGCCCGGCTCACCGTGCTCGCCCGCGAGATGGGCGCCGAACTGGAGCGGCTGCGCGCGACGGTGGCGGGCCTCGCCCCGCAGACCTACGACGAACTGGGCGAGGACGCCCGCGACCTGTTCCGGCTCGCCCGCCGGGAGGCCGACGCCGTACGGGAGCGGGCGCGGCGCGCGGCCGACGGCGTACGGGACGCGGCGCGCGCCGCCGCGGAGGGCGTGGCGGAGGAGGCGCGGGCGCGGGCCGGCGCCGTACGCGCCGAGGCGGACGAGACGGCCCGGCAGCGGCTGTCGGCGGCCCGCGCGGAGGCCGACGCGGTACGGATCGCCGCCCGGCACGAGGTGCGCGCCGGACGCCGGGAACTGCTGGCCGCGCTCCGCGTGACGCGCCGGAAGGCCGCCGCCCTCCGTACCGGGCAGGACGAGCGGCACACCGCCCGCGCGGCCCGCGCCGAGCGGGCGGCGGAGCGGCAGGCCGCGGCCCTCGACGCCCGGCACGCCGAGCCGGCCGACCGCGCCGGACACCGCCTGGCCGAGGCCGGACGCGCCCTCGCCGAGGCCCGGGAGGAGGTCCGGCGCGGACAGGAGGAGGCGGAGGCGCGCGCCGCCGCGCTGCTCGCCGAGGCCGGGGCGCGGGCCGAACGGATCGCCCTCGAGACCGAACGCGTCCTGTGCGAGCACGGCGAGGCGTGGGACGACGTCCAGAACCAGACCGCGACCGTCCGCGAGACCCTCCGCATCCTCACCACCCAGGGCGCGGAGTAACGGCCCCGCCGGTCTCGCGCTCCGGGCCCTGCCGGTCCCATGCACCCGGCCCCCGCCGGTCCCATATACCCGCCCCCCCGCCCACCCGGCCGCAGCCACCCCCGGGGTCGGGCCCCGCCCAGCCCCCGACCCCACGCACCGGCCCCCGCCCCGCCCGCCGGTCGTCACCTCGTCTCGCCGCGCGGCCAAGCCCCGGGCCCGGCTTGCCACTTGACCCTGACGCGGCGGGAGGGCGGAGGCCGGGCGCACCGGGGGCCGCGGCCCGATCCGCCCCCGGGCAGGAGCGCGACCCCGAGAGAGCCCGCCTCCCGGGGCGGAGAGCCCCTAGGGGTATCTCCGTACAAGGGCCCGGGGCGGGGTCGTACCGGCGGAGGACGAGCCGGAGCGGCCGGTGTCCTTAGGCTGGCCTTACGCCGCTGGGGGGCGGTGCACCGGAGCGTGGGGGGTGGGGTTTTCCCCCGTCGAAGAGTGCGCCGAGCACCATCGTCGACGGGCGCCCGGCCCGGGAGACTCTTCGGTGCGGGCGTTCCTCCCGCCACGGCGCGCACCCGGCGCGGGCCACCGGTCCGCGTCCGCCGTCCGTACGACGTCCACGACCGCACGCAGCACCCGCCGCCGGCACCCGGCGGCCCCATGGATGACCGACTTAGGAGACAAGAGATGACATCGGCCGTGACCATCCCCCGACACGGGAGCACCGAAGGGCGTACGGCCGTCGCCGCGCGGGCGCGTCAGGTCGTCAAGGCGTACGGGGCCGGGGAGACCCGGGTGCTGGCCCTGGACCACGTGGACGTGGACATAGCCCGCGGCCGGTTCACCGCGATCATGGGCCCCTCCGGGTCCGGCAAGTCCACCCTGATGCACTGCCTGGCCGGCCTCGACACCGTCACCAGCGGCACCATCCACCTGGACGAGACCGAGATCACCGGCCTCAAGGACAAGAAGCTCACCCAACTGCGCCGGGACCGGGTCGGCTTCATCTTCCAGGCGTTCAACCTGCTGCCCACCCTGAACGCCCTGGAGAACATCACGCTGCCCATGGACATCGCCGGCCGCAAGCCCGACCAGGCGTGGCTGGACCGGGTGGTGGAGACCGTCGGCCTCGCCGGTCGGCTCAAGCACCGGCCCACCCAGCTCTCCGGCGGACAGCAGCAGCGCGTCGCCGTGGCCCGCGCCCTCGCCGCCCGGCCCGAGATCATCTTTGGCGACGAGCCCACCGGCAACCTCGACTCCCGGGCCGGCGCCGAGGTGCTGGGCTTCCTGCGCCGCTCCGTCGACGAACTGGGCCAGACCATCGTCATGGTCACCCACGACCCGGTCGCCGCCAGCTACGCCGACCGCGTCCTCTACCTGGCCGACGGCCGGATCGTCGACGAGATGCTCCAGCCGACCGCCGACGCCGTCCTGGACCGCATGAAGGACTTCGACGCCCGGGGGCGCACGTCATGACCGTCCTCAAGACCTCGCTGCGCAACTTCCTCGCGCACAAGGGGCGGATGGCCCTCTCCGCGGTGGCCGTGCTGCTGTCGGTGGCCTTCGTCTGCGGCACCCTCGTGTTCACCGACACCATGAACACGACCTTCGACAAGCTCTTCGCCGCCACCTCGGCCGACGTGACCGTCCTGCCCAAGGACGCCAAGGCCGAGGAGAACGGCCAGAACGGGCTGCCCGAGACGCTGCCCGCCGCCACCCTGGACCGGGTCCGCTCGGCCGAGGGCGTCGCGGCGGCCGAGGGCGCCGTCTTCTCCATGAACGTCACCGTCGTCGACTCCCGCAACAAGAACGTCGGCGCCTCGGGCGGCGCCCCCACCATCGCCGGCAACTGGACGAGGACCGACCTCAAGTCCATGGAGATAACCTCCGGCCACGCGCCCGAGGGCGCCACCGAGGTGATGGTCGACGCCGACACCGCCGACAAGCACGGCCTCAAGCTCGGCGACACCCTGCGCACCATCGCCCAGACCGGCGACGTGACGGCCCGGATCGCCGGCATCGCCACCTTCAAGACCACCAACCCCGGCGCCGCCATCGTCTACTTCGACACCGCCACCGCCCAGCGTGCCCTGCTCGGCAGCACCGAGGCGTTCAGCCAGCTCAACATCACCGCCGCCGACGGCGTCTCCGACGAGCGGCTGAAGGAGAACGTCTCCCGCACCCTCGGCGCCGACTTCAAGATCCAGACGTCCGAGGAGAACGCCGACGAGAACCGGCAGGACATCGCCGAGTTCATGAACGTCATCAAGTACGCCATGCTCGGCTTCGCCGGGATCGCCTTCCTGGTCGGCATCTTCCTGATCGTCAACACCTTCTCGATGCTGGTCGCCCAGCGCACCCGCGAGATCGGCCTCATGCGGGCCATCGGCTCCTCCCGCCGGCAGGTCAACCGCTCGGTGCTGACCGAGGCGCTGCTGCTCGGCGTCGTCGGCTCCGTCCTCGGCGTCGCGGCCGGCGTCGGCATCGCCGTCGGCCTGATGAAGCTGATGTCCGCCGCGGGCATGAACCTCTCCACCGACGACCTGACCGTGAAGGCCACCACCCCCGTCGTCGGCCTGGCCCTCGGCATCGTCGTCACCGTCCTCGCCGCCTACCTGCCCGCCCGCCGCGCCGGGAAGATCTCCCCGATGGCCGCCCTGCGCGACGCCGGAACCCCGGCCGACGGCAAGGCCGGACTGGTGCGCGCACTGGTCGGCCTGCTCCTCACCGGCGCCGGGGCCGCCGCCCTGCTCGCCGCCGCCGCCGCCGACAAGGCGGGCGACGGAGCCTCGCTGCTCGGCCTCGGCGTGGTCCTCACCCTCGTCGGCTTCGTCGCGGTCGGCCCGCTGCTCGCCGGCGTCGTCGTCCGGGTGATCAGCGCCCTGCTGCTGCGCGCCTTCGGCCCCGTCGGCCGCCTCGCCGAGCGCAACGCGCTGCGCAACCCGCGCCGTACCGGTGCCACCGGCGCCGCCCTGATGATCGGCCTCGCCCTGGTCGCCTGCCTCTCGGTGGTCGGCTCCTCGATGGTCGCCTCGGCCACCGGCGAACTGGACAAGTCGGTCGGCGCGGACTTCATCGTCCAGGGCAACCAGCCGATCGTCCCGCAGGCCGAGAAGGCCATGCAGGACACCCCCGGCCTGGCCCACGTCACCCGCTACAAGGTCCTCGACGCCACGCTCACCTCGCCCGACGGCAAGACCGACGACACCGGCGTCACCGCCGCCGACCCCACCTACGCCGAGGACCTGCGCCGCCCAACCACCCAGGGCAGCCTGGCGGACGCCTACGCGCCGGACTCCATGTCGGTCGGCTCGAAGTACGCCGAGGAGCACGGCGTGCGGGTCGGCGACACCCTCACCGTCGCCTTCAAGGGCGGCGAGAGTGCCCGGCTCAAGGTCGCCGCCGTCACCGACGACGACACCGCCATCGACCAGGGCGCGCGCTACCTGAGCATGGACACCATGCTCAAGTACGTCCCGGCCGAGAAGATCCCGCCCAACGTGATCATGTTCGCCAAGGCCGAGGACGGCCGCCAGGGCGAGGCGTACACCGCGCTCAAGAAGTCCCTGGACCCGTACCCGCAGTACCAGGTCCTCGACCAGACCGACTTCAAGCAGGAACTGCGCGACCAGGTCGGCCAGCTCCTCAACATGGTCTACGGACTCCTCGCCCTGGCGATCATCGTCGCCGTGCTCGGCGTGGTGAACACCCTGGCCCTCTCCGTGGTCGAGCGGACCCGCGAGATCGGCCTGATGCGGGCGATCGGCCTCTCCCGCCGCCAGCTCCGCCGCATGATCCGCATGGAGTCCGTCGTCATCGCCCTCTTCGGCGCCCTGCTCGGCCTCGGCCTGGGCATGGGCTGGGGCATCACGGCGCAGCGGCTGCTCGCCCTGGAGGGCCTCAACACCCTCGACATCCCGTGGCCGACCATCCTCGGCGTCTTCGTCGGATCGGCCTTCGTCGGCCTCTTCGCCGCCCTGATCCCGGCCTTCCGGGCGGGCCGGATGAACGTCCTGAACGCCATCGCCACCGACTAGCCGGCCCGCGGGGGCACGGGCCCACGGGGGCACGGGGGAGGGGCCGGGCCCCGCGGACGAGGGGGACGTCCGCGGGGCCCGGCCTTTCGGGGGCTCCTCCCCCGGGCCGGTGTCCGCCCGCCCCGCCCCGCCCCGTGACCGGGCTCACCGCGACCCCCGTACCCCGTGCCGCGCCCGGCCGAGAGGCCCGGGTCCCGGGGCCGCCCCGGCCGTTATCCCGGGTGAACGGCCCACCGGGGTCGTACGCTGGACACCCCCGGCCCGCACCGCGTGTCGGGCCCGTCGTGTTGTCCACCCACGGAAGCGCCCCCTTCATGAGCCTGCACGGTCTGCTCGACGCCGTCGTCAAGGACCCCGCCCTCGCGGAAGCGATCGCGGCCGCCTCGGACGGCAACCGCATGCACGTCGACCTGGTCGGGCCCCCCGCGGCCCGCGCCTTCTCGGTCGCCGCGCTGGCCCGCGAGTCGGGCCGCCCCGTGCTCGCCGTGACGGCGACCGGCCGGGAGGCCGAGGACCTCGCCGCCGCCCTGCGCTCCCTGCTGCCGCCCGAGGGCGTCGTGGAGTACCCCTCCTGGGAGACCCTCCCGCACGAGCGCCTCAGCCCCCGCAGCGACACCGTCGGCCGCCGCCTCGCCGTCCTGCGCCGCCTCGCCCACCCCCGGACCGACGACCCCGAGACCGGCCCCGTCTCCGTCGTCGTCGCCCCCGTGCGCTCCGTACTCCAGCCGCAGGTCAAGGGCCTCGGCGACCTGGAACCGGTGGCGCTGCGGGCCGGAGTGAGCGCCGACCTCGGCGAGATCGTCGACGCCCTCGCCGCCGCCGCGTACTCCCGGGTGGAGCTGGTCGAGAAGCGCGGCGAGTTCGCCGTGCGCGGCGGCATCCTCGACGTGTTCCCGCCCACCGAGGAACACCCCCTGCGCATCGAGTTCTGGGGCGACGACGTCGAGGAGATCCGCTACTTCAAGGTCGCCGACCAGCGCTCCCTGGAGGTCGCCGACCAGGGGCTGTGGGCCCCGCCCTGCCGCGAGCTGCTGCTCACCGACGAGGTCCGCGAACGCGCCCGCGTCCTCGCCGAACGCCACCCCGAGCTGGGCGAACTCCTCGGCAAGATCGCCGAGGGCATCGCCGTCGAGGGCATGGAATCCCTCGCCCCGGTCCTCGTCGACGACATGGAGCTGCTGCTCGACGTGATGCCCAAGGGCTCGATGGCCGTCGTCTGCGACCCCGAGCGGGTCCGCACCCGCTCCGCCGACCTGGTGGCGACCTCGCAGGAGTTCCTCCAGGCGTCCTGGGCCGCCACCGCGGGCGGCGGCGAGGCCCCCATCGACGTCGGCGCCGCCTCCCTGTGGTCCCTCGCCGACGTCCGCGACCGGGCCCGCGAGCTGAACATGATGTGGTGGTCGTCGTCGCCCTTCGCCGCCGACGACGCGCTGGAGGAGGCCGACACCCTCAAGCTCGGCATGCACGCCCCCGACACCTACCGCGGCGACACCGCCAAGGCCCTCGCCGACACCAAGGGCTGGCTCGCCGACGGCTGGCGCGCGGTCTACGTCACCGAGGGCCACGGACCGGCCTCCCGCACCGTCGAGGTGCTGGGCGGCGAGGGCATCGCCGCCCGGCTGGAGGCCGACCTCACCACGCTGGGCCCCTCCGTCGTGCACGTCTCCTGCGGCTCCATCGAGCACGGCTTCGTCGACGCCGGGCTCCGGCTCGCCGTGCTCACCGAGACCGATCTGTCCGGGCAGCGCAGCGCCGGCCGCGACGGCGCCCGGATGCCCGCCCGGCGCCGCAAGACGATCGACCCGCTGACCCTGGAGTCCGGCGACTACATCGTCCACGAGCAGCACGGCGTCGGCCGCTACATCGAGATGGTGCAGCGCACCGTCCAGGGCGCCACCCGCGAGTACCTCGTCGTCGAGTACGCCCCCGCCAAGCGCGGACAGCCCGGCGACCGCCTCTACATCCCCACCGACCAACTGGAGCAGATCACCAAGTACGTCGGCGGCGAGGCGCCCACCCTGCACCGCCTCGGCGGCGCCGACTGGACCAAGACCAAGGCCCGCGCCAAGAAGGCGGTCAAGGAGATCGCCGCCGACCTGATCAAGCTCTACAGCGCCCGGATGGCCGCCCCCGGACACCCCTTCGGCGCGGACACCCCCTGGCAGCGCGAGCTGGAGGACGCCTTCCCCTACGCGGAGACCCCGGACCAGCTCACCACCATCGCCGAGGTCAAGGACGACATGGAGAAGACGGTCCCCATGGACCGCCTGATCTGCGGCGACGTCGGCTACGGCAAGACCGAGATCGCCGTGCGGGCCGCCTTCAAGGCCGTCCAGGACGGCAAGCAGGTCGCCGTCCTCGTCCCCACCACGCTCCTCGTGCAGCAGCACTTCGGGACGTTCAGCGAGCGTTACGCCCAGTTCCCGGTGAAGGTCAAGGCGCTCTCCCGCTTCCAGACCGACACCGAGGCCAAGGCCGTCCTGGAAGGGCTCCGCGAGGGCTCCGTGGACGTCGTCATCGGCACCCACCGCCTGTTCTCCTCCGAGACCAAGTTCAAGGACCTGGGCCTGGTCATCGTCGACGAGGAGCAGCGCTTCGGCGTCGAGCACAAGGAGCAGCTCAAGAAGCTCCGCGCCAACGTCGACGTCCTCACCATGTCCGCCACCCCCATCCCGCGCACCCTGGAGATGGCGGTCACCGGCATCCGCGAGATGTCCACCATCACCACCCCGCCCGAGGAACGGCACCCCGTGCTGACCTTCGTCGGCCCCTACGACCAGAAGCAGATCGGCGCCGCCGTCCGCCGCGAACTCCTGCGCGAGGGCCAGGTCTTCTACATCCACAACCGCGTCGAGTCCATCGACCGCGCGGCTGCCCGGCTCCGCGAGATCGTCCCCGAGGCCCGCATCGCCACCGCCCACGGCCAGATGTCGGAACAGAGCCTCGAACAGGTCGTCGTCGACTTCTGGGAGAAGAAGTACGACGTCCTCGTCTCGACCACCATCGTCGAGTCCGGCATCGACATCTCCAACGCCAACACCCTCATCGTCGAACGCGGCGACAACTTCGGCCTCAGCCAGCTCCACCAGTTGCGCGGCCGGGTCGGCCGGGGCCGCGAACGCGGCTACGCCTACTTCCTGTACCCGCCGGAGAAGCCGCTCACCGAGACCGCCCACGAACGGCTCGCCACCATCGCCCAGCACACCGAGATGGGCGCGGGCATGTACGTGGCCATGAAGGACCTGGAGATCCGCGGCGCCGGCAACCTGCTCGGCGGCGAGCAGTCCGGCCACATCGCGGGCGTCGGCTTCGACCTGTACGTACGCATGGTCGGCGAGGCGGTCGCCGACTACCGCGCCTCCCTGGAAGGCGGTGTCGAGGAGGAGCCGCCGCTCGAGGTGAAGATCGAACTGCCCGTCGACGCCCACGTCCCGCACGACTACGCCCCCGGCGAGCGGCTGCGCCTCCAGGCGTACCGCTCCATCGCCTCCGCCAACAGCGAGGAGGACGTCAAGGCCGTCCGCGAGGAACTCGCCGACCGCTACGGCCCGTTGCCCGAGCCGGTGGAGAACCTGCTGCTCGTCGCCGGGCTGCGCATGCTCGCACGGGCCTGCGGCGTCGGGGAGATCGTCCTCCAGGGCACCAACATCCGCTTCGCCCCGGTGGAGTTGAGGGAGTCGCAGGAGCTGCGGCTCAAGCGGCTCTACCCGGGCAGCGTCATCAAGCCCGCCGCCCACCAGATCCTCGTACCGCGCCCCAAGACCGCCAAGGTCGGCGGCAAGCCGCTGGTCGGCCGCCAACTGCTCGGCTGGGTCGGGGAGTTCCTGGCGTCCATCCTGGGGTCGTGACCCCGGCCCGAGAACGGCGGGGCGCCGGAAGGCCCGAGTGAGGCACGACAGCGAAGCCGTCCGCGGAGCTGACTCCGCGGACGGCTTCGCTGCCGGGGCCACCGGTACGGACCGGCGCCGCCCGGCCGGCGCGCGCCGTCAGGGACGCACTCGCCGGCCGGTGACTACCGGTCGTCCCGCGATCCTTCACCACCCCGCTCCCGACCCATGCCGAACCGCTCTTCGGCCTTCTGCTGCGCGGTGTCGACCTGGTCCTTGTACTTGCCGCCGGTCTTCTCGTTGACCCGCTTCTCGGCCGCGTCGGAGGCCCGCTTGGCCTTGTCCTTCGCCGCCTGGCTGCTCTTGAACCTGTCGAAGATGCCCATGCAGAAGCTCCTTCCGAACGTGACTCGCATTCGACGATACGCCCCACATGCGCGGTATGCCCGTTGAGGCCCCCTATGGTCTGGACCTCTCGCTGGATACGGTGTGTCCATGCAACATAGGGGAGGGACGCCCGCGAGGCGTCACAACAAGACGGCGGGAACGTTCCGCCGGGTCGGCGGAGCGGTGGCGGCGTGTCTGGCGCTGGCCCTGGTCACCGGATGCGAGGGCCTGGACGAGACCCCGTCCGCCGCGGGCGGCGGGGAGGCGGCGGCCGACGGACGGTCCGTCAGCCCCCTGGACAACCCCGACGGGACGAAACCCGGCCTCGCGCCGGTCACCGGCGAGGCGGACCAGGCCAAGGCCCGCGAGATCATCGAGCAGGTCAAGACCAAGGGCCGCGGCCCCAAGACCGGGTACGCCCGCGACGAGTTCGGCTACGCCTGGATGGACACCGCCGACGGCGTGCCACTCGCCCGCAACGGCTGCGACACCCGCAACGACCTGCTCCAGCGCGACGGCCAGGACCTGCGCTTCCGCGAGGGCTCCGACTGCGTGGTCATCTCCATGACCATCGACGACCCGTACACCGGGACGACCATCGACTGGCGCAAGGAGAAGGCGAGCGAGGTCCAGATCGACCACGTCGTCCCGCTCTCCTACAGTTGGCAGATGGGCGCCAAGCAATGGCCCGTCAGCAAGCGCAAGCAGCTCGCCAACGACGTCCTCAACCTCATACCGGTCGAGGGCCGCGCCAACTCCGCCAAGGGCGACTCCGGCCCCGCCACCTGGCTGCCGCCCAACAAGAGCGTCCGCTGCGCCTACGCGGTCCGCTTCGCCCAGGTCGCCGTCAAGTACGAGATGCCCGTGACCGCCCCCGACCGGGACGAGATGCTGCGCCAGTGCGGCGGCTGACGGGCCGTACACCGGCCGGCGACGGCTAGGGCTGCGAGTGCGACTGCGGTGACGGCGTCGGCTGTGGCATCGGCCGTGGCTGCGGCGACGGCTGCGGCTGTGGCTGTGGCGCACCCCCGGGCGATGTGCCGGGGGTGCGCCCTGCGCCCGCTCTTCTCGCGGGGCGGTGCCGCGTACGGGGTCAGCCGTCCAGCGCGTCGAGGTCGATGACCTTGCCGGTCGGCGCCTCGGCGGACACCGGTTCGTCGTACGCGCTGAAGGTGAGCGTGCCGGGCTCCTTCGCGGACTCGCTGTCCAGGCGCAGTACGTAGGGCTTGCCCTCGGCGGCGACGTACACCGTGTGGCGGTCCGCGCCGTCCTTCTCGTGCAGGACGACCGCCTGCCTGCCGTCGACGTCGGCGGACTCGCCCCGCGTCAGGCCGGTACCGGCCGGCTCTGCCTCGCCCAGCACCGCGTCCAGATCGCACAGGCCCCCGGCGTCCTTGGCGTCCTCGCCCGCGGCGGACGTCTTGGTCCACTGGTCGGCGAGGAGCGCCACGGCCGCGTCGACGTCCGCCGCGGGTTCCCCCTCGCTCTGCGCCCGCAGGAACCGCTCGTCGTACTTCATGTACAGCGTGTCGCCGGTCCGGATCAGCTCCGTCTTCCCCTCGCCGTCCAGGCTCATCGTGCCCGCGCACCGGCCGTCCCGGTCCACCGCCATGTCGATCCGGATGGTGCCGCCGGTCTCCTCGTCGGGGACGTCGCCCCTCATGCGCAGCGAACCGGCCTCCCTGGTCGCCTTGAACGCCCGGTCGGCGATCTCCGCGGCCGACAGCCCGTCGAACGGGTCCGCCACCCGCGTCGCACCGGACTTCTCGGATGTCTCGGACTTCTCGGACTGTGCGGACTTGCCGCTGCCGGAGGGGGAGGCGGAGGCGGAGGCGGGGTCGGACTGGCAGCCGGCGACGGTGAGGGCGGCGGTGGCGGCGAGACAGAGGACGACGAGCGGGGTGCGCCGCATGCGGGCTCCTTGGTGGGTGGGGTGGAGTGGGGCGAGGTTGGCCGGGTGAGGCGGGGCGGGGCGCGGGTGCGCGCCGGGCAGGGCGAGGTGTCCCAGGGCCGGGGTGCCGGGGCGCTGGGGCCGGGGTGTTGGCGAGGCGGGGGCGCCGGGCGGGGCGGGCTGCCGGGCGGGGCCGGGTTTCCGGGCGGCGCTCGGCGCGTCGCGGGGCTCGGTCGGTGGCGTGAGGCCGGCCGGTCAGCCGGTCTTCTTCCAGTCCTCGCAGCCGGTGGTCTTGAAGTAGCCGTCCGAGGCGCTGATCGTCACGACCGCGGAGCCGGAGACGTTGTTGTTGGCGATGATCGAGTCGAGCGAGTGGCCGGCGTCCTTGGCCCGCTCCCAGTAGCAGCCCATGTCGCTGTTGCCCGTGGACTTGTAGGTGCCGGGGGCGATGTCGGTGCCGACCGCGAACATGCCGCCGTCCCCGGCCATCGACGAGGCGGGCGAACCCTTGGCGCCGGGGTCGACGACCTCCCAGTCCTCGCAGCCGTTGGACTTGAAGATCTTGTCGGTGGCCTTGATGGTCACGTAGGTGGTGCCGGTGACGTTGTCGTTGGCGAGGAGGGAGTCCAGCTCGCCCGAGGCGTCCTTGGCGCGCTCCCAGTAACACATGCCGTCGTTGCCGGAGCTGCGGTAGGTGCCGGGCTTGACGTCCGAGCCCACCTCGAAGTCGCCGCTTCCCTTGATGTCCGCCTTCTTCTTCGCCGGCCTCGACTCGTCCGCCGCCCCCTTGCCCTTGTCGTCGCCGGACCCCCGGCCCGCGGAAGCGGACGCGGACGCCGAGGAGTCCTTGCCGCTCGTGTTCTTGTCGTCGTCGCCGCCTCCGGCGTTGGCCGAGATGGCGCCGATGACGACGATCCCCACGACGGCCCCCAGCGCGATCTTGCCCTTCGTGCCCATGACGGGTGTCCCCTCCCAACGCGGCAACCGTCATCGGTCGACGGCTGCTCGTTCGCGGGGTCAATAAGATCAGAGCCTGTGAACCGAGTCAACCACGTTCACACGGTGCGAGCAGTACACGCCGTGAAGTCTTCGAACGCGCGTCCATCGGTATGCTCGGCGTCACACATGGAACGAGGGGAGCCGGCCGGGTGCAGGACAACGCGACAGAGGTGACCGCCGCCGGGATCGCGCGGCTCGCCGGTGTGGGCCGTGCCGCCGTGAGCAACTGGCGACGCCGGCACGACGACTTCCCCAAACCCGTCGGCGGCACCGAGACCAGCCCCTCCTTCGCCCTGGCGGAGGTGGAGGGCTGGCTGCGCCGACACGGCAAACTCGCCGAGGTACCGCTCCGCGAGCGGGTCTGGCAGCAACTCGTCGGCCACCCCGAGGGGCCGGTCACCGCGCTGGCCCACGCCGGCTGTGCCCTGCTGCTGATCCACGACCGGCCCGCGGTGTGGCCGGAGCTGGCCGCCGGGTCCGACGAACGGCTCGCCGCGATGCTGCCGGAGGCGCTGGACGAGGTGCTGGTGCCGCGCTTCGGCCTGGCGCGGGGAGGCCGAGGCGGTCAGGGGGGCCACGGGAGCCGGGGCGGCCGGTCGGGGGGAGCTGTTCACACGCGGGGCGGCGCGAGCGGGGATACGGGTGTGAACTCCGGTGTCGCTGTGAACCCCGACGCTGCTGTGAACTCGGGTGGCGGCGTGAACGGGGTATCCGGCGGGAGTACCGCTACGGGTGTTCACACGAACGGGTCGGTTCACGGCCTAACGGTGACGCCGGCGGCGGACTCCCCGACCGGGGTTCACAGTGACACGCCGGTTCACAGCGGCGGGCCGGTTCACAGTGATGCACCGGTTCGCGGCGGAACCCCGGTTCACAGTGACACATCAGTTCACACCTCGCCGCCCGGCCAGGCGGCACCCCCTGTGAACACCCCCTCACCGGTTCACACCCCACAAACCCCACCCACCCCACAGCCCTCATCCACCCCACAGCCCTCACCCGCCCCACCCGCCTCATCCGCCATCCGTACCCCCACCGCCCCCTCCCTCCTCGCCTCCGTCCCCCTCCTGCGTGGCGTCGCCGAACTCGCCGCCGAGCTGGGCCCCCGGCAGACCTTCGAGTTCCTGCTCGGCCGGCACCTGGACGCCAACCCGCGCCAGTACACGCTCACCCCCACCGACCTCGCGGACCTCATGGCCGACCTGGCCGACTTGGCAGACCTCGCCGGCCCCGCCGCCCCCGCCGCCCTCACCGCCCCCGCCCGCCCCGCCCGCACCGTCCTCGACCCCGCCTGCGGCACCGGCGCCCTGCTCCGCGCCGCCGTCCGCCGCACCGACCGCCCCGAGCACACCGGCCGCCCCGAGCGCACCGACCGCTCCAGCCGCACCCCCCACCCCGACCACCCCCACCACCCCCACCACCCCCGCACCCCCCACCAGGCGCTCTACGCCCAGGACGCCGCCGCCGACCTCGCCGCGCTCACCGGGCTCCGCCTCGCCCTGCACACCCGGGCCACCGTGCGCGGCGCCGCCGCCGACACCCTGCGCGCGGACGCCTTCCCCGAGCTGCGCGCCGACGTCGTCCTGTGCCACCCGCCGTTCAACGAGCGCAACTGGGGCCACGAGGAACTGGCCTACGACCCCCGCTGGGAGTACGGCTTCCCGGCCCGCACCGAATCGGAGCTGGCCTGGGTGCAGCACGCCCTCGCCCGGCTGCGCGACGGCGGCACGGCCGTCCTGCTCATGCCGCCCGCCGCCGCCTCCCGCCGTTCCGGACGCCGGGTCCGCGCCGACCTGCTGCGCCGGGGCGCGCTGCGGGCCGTGGTCGCGCTGCCGGTCGGCGCGGCACCGCCGTACAACATCCCGCTGCACCTGTGGGTGCTGCGCCGGCCCGAGAGGGCGCCCGCGCAGCCGGAGGTGCTCCTCGCCGACGTGGGGCGCTTCGGCGCCGAGGGGCGCGGTGGGCCGGACTGGCGGGCCGTGCGGGAGGCGGTGCTCGACGCCTGGCGGGCCTTCGACGCGGAGGGCCGGCTGGAGGAGCGGCCGGGCCTCGCCCGTTCGCTGCCCGTCATCGAACTCCTCGACGACGACGTCGACCTCGCCCCCGCCCGCCACCTCCCCCCGCCCACCGCGGCCGACGGAGCCGACGAACTCGGCGACGTCCGTGCCCGCCTCGGCGAGACCCTGAGCCTGGCCGCCGGCCTCGCCCCGGAGGCCGCCGAGGCCACCCGGTCCGCCCCGCGCTGGACGCTGACCACCGTCGGTGAACTCGCCCGGGGCGGCGCCCTGGTGATGCGTACCGGCGGAAACGGCGGCCCCGCGCGCGTGCCGGTCCTCACCGACCACGACGTGCTGACCGGAAACAGGCCGTCCGGCACGCTTCCGGAGAGCGACGAGGAACCGGTGCTGACCGAAGCCGGGGACGTCGTCCTGCCCGTCCTCGGCGGCGGCTCGGTCGCGCGCGTCATCGACGACACGACCGCCGGCGCCGCCCTCGGGCGCAACCTCGTCCTGCTGCGCCCCGACCCGGCGGCCCTGGACCCGTGGTTCCTCGCGGGCTTCCTGCGCGGCTCCGCCAACAACCGCCAGGCCAGCAGCTACGCGTCCACCGCCACCCGTCTCGACGTGCGGCGCCTGCACCTTCCCCGGCTCACGCTCGACGCGCAGCGGCCCTACGGGGCGCGCTTCAGGGCGCTCGACGAGTTCGAGCGCACGCTGCGGCTCTCGGGCCGGCTCGGGGAGCGGCTCGTGCGCGGGACGTACGACGGCCTGACGGACGGGACGGTGTCGCCCGGCGGCTGAGAACCTCCGTTCCCGGCCGGCCCGCCGCCCCGTCAGGACCCGGCCGGGCCCCGCGCGGTGACCGGGACGTGATCGGTACGGCAACGGTTCGGCACATCCCGGGACCGCCGGCCGGTGACGGCGGATACGCTCGGACGTACCCGGCGGATGATTCGTCCGTCCGTTCGGCCCATCGGCGACACCGGTCCAGGAGCAGTCATGTACGGCAACAGCGCGGGACCGCCCTCCTCCGGGAGGGCCACCGTCATCACCCTGCGCGTGTTGTTCGCCATGATCGGTTTCCTCTCCTGCGGGCTCCTCGCCAGCCTGCCGCTGTTCCGGCTCGCCTTCGTGCGCGGCCGGGCGGTCGACTGGGTGCTGGCCTGGATCGCGCTCCCGGTGTCCTTCGGATGCCTGTTCGTGCTCGGTTTGCTGCGGGAGGACAACCCGGCCACCGACGTCGCCGTCATGATCATGCTGCTGACCGGTGCGGCGTCGAGCGTCTACTTCCTGGTGGGCGACATACGGGTGCACTCCGAGCCGTGGAAGTACGCCGGGTACACACCGCCGGGTCCCGCGAACGCCGCCCCGTACTACGGGCAGACGCACGTGAGAGGCGGCCACCCGGGCCAGGTCGCAGGACCCGTGCCCGGACCGGCGCAAGGCCCGGTGCAAGGACCGGTGCCCGGCCCGCCGGCCGGACCGTACGGGCCCACGCCCACGCCCCCGCCGGGGCGGCAGGCCCCTCCCGGCCCGCAGCAGTCCCCCTACGGCGACGTGCGGCAGCCGCCGTACGTCCCGCTCCAGCCGTCGCCGCCGGTCGTGCCCCAGGCCCCTGCCGGGCCGGCGGGCCCGGTGCCGCCCGGCCCCGCCCGCATCGACCAGGTGCGCGCCGAACTCGACGAGCTGAGCGACTACCTGCGCCGGCACGACGGCAACCACGACGGCGACCACGAGGGCGGAAGGTGACCGTGACGGCGGGACGTGTCGTCGCCGGCCGCTACGAACTGTCCACGCTCATCGGACAGGGCGGCATGGGCCAGGTGTGGGCCGCCTACGACCGCCGGCTCGACCGGCGCGTGGCGGTGAAGCTGCTCCGCCCCGACAAGGTGGCCGGCCAGGAGGCCGAGGAACTGCGCCGCCGCTTCCTGCGCGAGTGCCGGGTGACGGCCCAGGTCGACCACCCCGGGCTGGTCACCGTGCACGACGCGGGCAGCGAGGGCGAGGAACTCTTCCTCGTCATGCAGTACGTCGACGGCGCCGACCTCTCCGACCACCTCGCCGAGCACGACCCGTACCCGTGGCAGTGGGCGGTGGCGGTCGCGGCCCAGCTCTGCGCCGTGCTGAGCGCCGTGCACGCCGTGCCGATCGTCCACCGCGACCTCAAGCCGCGCAACGTGATGGTGAAGCAGGACGGCAGCGTCACCGTCCTCGACCTCGGGGTCGCCTCCGTGATGGACGCGGACACCACCCGCCTCACCCACACCGGCACGCCCATCGGCTCGCCCGCCTACATGGCGCCGGAGCAGGCGATGGGCGGCGCCGTCGGCCCGTACACCGACCTGTACGCGCTCGGCGTGCTGCTGCACGAACTGCTCAGCGGCAACGTGCCGTTCGCCGGTTCGACGGCCCTCGGCGTGCTCCACCGGCACCTGTACGAACCGCCGCTTCCGGTGCGCCGCCTGCGCCCCGAGGTGCCCGAGGCGCTGGAGGCCCTGGTCCTGCGCCTGCTCGCCAAGGACCCGCAGCACCGCCCCGCCTCCGCCCAGGAGGTCTACGAGGTCCTGGCGCTGCTCCTGCCCTCGCGGGGCGTGCCCACCGGCGGCCCGCTCGACCCCACCCGCCCCTTCGTGCGCCCGCACGCCCCCTGGCCCGACCGGGCGCGCACCCCCGCGCCCCGGCCCGCCCCGGTCACGCCCTCCACCGAGGCCCGGAAGACGGACGTGGCCCACGCCGTCGACGAGGTCAAGCGGCTGCTCGGCGAGGGCCGCATCACCCAGGCCGTCGACATCCTCGGCGCGATCCTGCCCACCGCCGCCGAGGAGCACGGCGAGAACTCCCCGGTGGTACGCACCCTGCGCCGGCAGTACGCGGCCACGCTGCTGGACGACGGCCAGTACCGGCGCGCGCTGCCCGAACTGCGCCGGCTCGCCGACGAACGCGCCGCCGAGGTCGGCAGCGCGGACCCGCAGTCGCTGCGCCACCGCTACGAGGCCGCCCAGTGCCTGGAGCAGCTCGGCGACCCGGCGGCGGCCCTCGCCGAGTACCGGGCGCTGCTGCCGTACTACGAGAACCAGTACGTGGCCGGCGACCCGGACCTCGCCCACGACGTCCGCCGCCGGATCGGCCACCTCCTGCTGGCCCTCGGCGACCGCCCCGCCGCCCACGACACGCTGGCCCGGCTCCTGCACGACGTGGAGCGCCTCCACGGCCCCGGGCACCCGCTCGCCGCGGAGGTGCGGCGCACGCTCCAGTGGCTCGGCCAGGTGCGCGGCTGACCGCTGCGCGGCCCAGGCGGGGGCCGCGGCGGAGCGTGGCGGTGCCCGAAGCGCCGGTGAATCGTTGGTCGAATGGGTTGGCCAGAGCTGGGCCACTGCCTACCATCGATCTTCACAAGGACCACGTGCGACCGCCCGGCCCCCGACCGTCACACCGGCCGGGACGCCGGAGGCCGCACCCGTCTGCCGCGCTCATCACGGGAGGTCTCCTTGCACCGCCGTCGTCGTACCGCGCTCCTCCTCACCGCCGCCCTCGTCGCCGCGGCCCCCTTGCTCTCCGCCTGCGGCAGCGACGCGCACCCCGGTGCGGCGGCCGTCGTGGGCGACCAGCGGATCACGGTCTCCCAGTTGGAGGGCCGGGTCGGCGAGGTGCGGGAGGCGCAGCGGGCCGCCGTCCCGGACGACGAGCAGTACCAGCAGGTCGTGGCGCGGACCGGGTCCCTCACCCGCGACACGCTGCACAGCATGGTCCTGGACCGGGTGCTGCACCGGGCCGCCGAGGACGCGGGCGTGAGCGTGTCCCGCAAGGAGGTCCAGCACATGCGGACCGGCTTGGAGCAGCAGGCGGGCGGCGCGCGGGAGCTGGAGACCGTCTGGCTCCAGCAGTACGGCGTGCCCCCGGTCCGCCTCGAAGAGAACCTGCGGCTCCAGTTGGAGGCGCAGAAGCTCGCCGAGCACCTCGGCACCGACACCAGTCGCCCGGAGTTCTGGAAGGCCCTCTCCGCGGCGTCCGAGAAGCTCGACGTGGACCTCAACCCGCGCTACGGCTCCTGGGACGTCCAGAAGAGCAGCCGCGTCGACTCCGGCACCCCCTGGCTCCGCGACGTCTCCGAGCAGACCTGACCGGCGTCCGGCCGGCCCCTGTGGACAACCACCTGTGGACAACTCGGGGCCGGCCGGCGCCGTGCGTTACGTTCGGAGGGTGAACGCACTCAGCCCCGACTCCGCCGCCGACCCGGGCCGGATCGTCCTGCTCACCACCAGCCACCGCGTCGCCCCCGGACTGCTGTCCTGGCCGGCCTGGCAGGCGCTGCGCGCCGCGGACCGCGTGCTGTGCGCCGACGGGACGCATCCGCAGCTCCCGTACCTCCGCGAGGCGGGGATACGCGTCGACGAGGCGTCCCCGGCCGCCGAGGACCTGGTCGGGGCGTGCGCCGGCGGGCACACCGTGGTCGTCGTGGCGACCGGCGAGGGCGAACCGGCCCTCACGGACGGGCTGGCCCGCCTCGCCGGTTCCGGCCGGGTGGCCATGCCCGAGCTGGAGCTGCTCCCCGCCTCCTACGACCTGCCGGGCGCCCGCCTGCTGGACCTGGTCCAGGTGATGGACCGCATCCGCGCCGCATGCCCCTGGTCCTCCCGCCAGACCCACGAGGACCTGGTGAAGTACGGCATCGAGGAGGCGTACGAGCTGGTCGAGGCGATCGAGGACGGCGACCGGGAGGAGCTGCGCGAGGAGCTGGGGGACGTCCTGCTCCAGGTCGTCTTCCACGCCCGGATCGCCGAGGACCACCCCGAGGCGCCGTTCTCGGTGGACGACGTGGCCGCCACCCTCGTCGCCAAGCTGGTCCACCGTCACCCGCACGTCTTCGGCGACGCCACCGTGGAGACCCCCGAGGAGGTCCGGGCGCAGTGGCTGCGGACCAAGGCGGTCGAGAAGCGGCGCACCTCGGTCACCGAGGGCATCCCGCTCGGCCAGCCCGCTCTGGCCCTCGCCGCGAAGCTGGCCTTCCGGGTCCGTACGGCCGGCCTCGACGTGCCGTTGCCCCGGGGCGAGGGCGTGGGGTACGAGCTGCTGGCGCTGGCCGCCCGCGCCGAGGCGGAGGGCACCGACCCGGAGACGGCGCTGCGCGCGGCGGCACGGGCCTACCGGGACGCCATCAGAGCGGCCGAGGACGCCGCCCGGACCGAGAACACGGGACCGGCCGAGGACACCGGACCGGCCGAGGACGCCGGACCGGCCGACGGCACGGACACCTGACCCCACCGCGCCCCCACCTGCCCCGGCCCGCTCCCGCCCCCGCCCGCGTACGCACCCCGCCCCACCCCCGCCCGCGCACGCACCGGCGCACGAGCACGGCTGCCCCGTAGCGCGTGAACGGCACCCTGAGTGAACCCGCGTGCGGAACCCGTATATATAGGGAGCACCGCCCCGGCCCCGCCCACAGCCGCCCGAGGCTCCTGCCTCACAGCCCGCCCGAAGGCCCCCTGCCTCACCGACCGCCGGAGGCCCCCGCCTCACCGACCGCCCCCGCCGGACGGCGCCCCGACCGCCCCCGCCGTGACCGATACGGTCGGGGGGTGACCGACCAGCCCGTGCCCGACCGTCCGTTGCCCGACCGTCCCGCCCTCGACCGCCCCGCCCCCGAGCTTTTCACCTGGGAGTTCGCGAGCGACCCGTACCCCGCATACGCCTGGCTGCGCGAGCACGCGCCCGTGCACCGCACCACCCTGCCCAGCGGGGTGGAGGCATGGCTGGTCACCCGGTACGCCGACGCCCGGCAGGCCCTCGCCGACCAGCGGCTGTCGAAGAACCCGGCGCACCACGACGAGCCGGCGCACGCCCGGGGCAAGACCGGCATCCCGGGGGAGCGCAAGGCCGAACTGATGACGCATCTGCTCAACATCGACCCGCCGGACCACACCCGGCTGCGCCGGCTGGTCAGCAAGGCGTTCACACCCCGCCGGGTCGCCGAGTTCGCGCCGCGCGTGCAGGAGCTGGCGGACGGCCTCATCGACCGCTTCGCCGGCACCGGTTCCGCCGACCTGATCCACGAGTTCGCCTTCCCGCTGCCCATCTACGCCATCTGCGACCTGCTCGGCGTCCCCCGCGAGGACCAGGACGACTTCCGCGACTGGGCGGGCATGATGATCCGCCACGGCGGCGGCCCGAGGGGCGGGGTGGCGCGGTCGGTCAAGAAGATGCGCGGCTACCTCGCCGACCTGATCCACCGCAAGCGGGCCGCGCTGCCGCCCGAACCGGGCCCCGGCGAGGACCTCATCTCCGGCCTCATCCGCGCCTCGGACCACGGGGAGCACCTCACCGAGAACGAGGCGGCGGCGATGGCGTTCATCCTGCTCTTCGCCGGTTTCGAGACCACCGTCAACCTCATCGGCAACGGCACCTACGCCCTGCTCACCCACCCCCGGCAGCGCGCCCTCCTCCAGGACTCCCTCGCCGCGGGCGAGCACGGGCTGCTGGAGACCGGCGTCGAGGAACTGCTGCGCTACGACGGCCCGGTGGAACTGGCCACCTGGCGCTTCGCCACCCGCCCGCTGACCGTCGGCGGGCAGGACATCGCGGCCGGGGACCCCGTCCTCGTGGTGCTGGCCGCCGCCGACCGGGACCCGGAGCGGTTCCCCGGCCCGGACACCCTGGACCTCGCCCGCCGCGACAACCAGCACCTCGGCTACGGCCACGGCATCCACTACTGCCTCGGCGCCCCCCTCGCCCGGCTGGAGGGGCAGACCGCGCTCGCCACGCTGCTGACCCGGTTGCCGGATCTCGGCCTCGCGGCGGACCCCGCCGAACTACGCTGGCGCGGTGGGCTCATCATGCGGGGACTGCGGACGCTGCCGGTGTCCTTCACCCCGATTCCGTCAGGAGCCGTCAACGGTCCGTGACAAGAGCGAAGATGACACTTCCTCAACTTTGTGATCGTCATGTGATCTGCGCGGCATGAACTTGTGACAAGTGATCGTCTGCCTATACGTTCACGGATCAACGTGGTGCCCCGCATCAAGCGTCACGTGCTCATCGCTGCCTCGCGAAAGGTTGTCGCATGCTCTCCGGGAACGGTCGTCACCGTCGCCCCCGCCAGGCTCCCGCCCTGGTCGTCGCCGCCGGAGTGACCGGCTCCGCCATCGCGATCCCGCTTCTCGGCGCCACCGGCGCCCACGCGGCGGACGCGGTGAGCTGGGATCGGGTCGCCGAGTGCGAGACCGGCGGCGCGTGGAGCCAGAACAGTGGAAACGGCTACTACGGCGGTCTGCAACTGTCGCAGGCGGACTGGGAACGCTTCGGCGGTCTCGACTACGCGCCCAGCCCTGACCAGGCCAGCCGCTCGCAGCAGATAAGAGTGGCCGAGCAGGTGCTCGGGGAGCAGGGCGTCGCCGCCTGGCCGACCTGCGGGCCGCTCGCCGGGCTCGGCAGCGGTTCGGCGTCGATCGGCGTGGACGCGGGCACCGCGGGCGGCGTCGCCTCGGCGACCCCGCAGGCGCCCGGTTCGTCCGGCTTGGCCGGTCTGGGTCCGTCGACGTCCGGATCGTCCCCCTCGGCCTCCCCCTCGCCGTCCGCTGACGCCTCCTCGGGCGCGTCGGGCGAATCGTCCGGTTACGGCGACTCCTCCGGTTCGGGTGCCGGCGGGAACGGTCAGGGGCAGAGTGGGGGCAACTCCTCCGCCGATGGGGCGAAGGGTGGCGAATCGGGCAACTCGGACCAGGGGGCCGGTTCTTCGGGCCTCGCCGAGACCGGCGACGACGGCTCGGGCCGCCACCGCGGCGACAGCGCCGAGGAGGGCGCCGCCGAGGGCCGCGGGGCCGACCGGTCCGGCCGCCACGCCTCGCGCGGCGACGGCGGTGCCAGGGACCTCCCGGACGGCTCGTACACGGTCCGCGCCGGGGACAACCTCTGGGGCATCGCCGACTCCCTTGACGTCGACGGCGGATGGCCCGCGCTCTACGCCGGCAACAAGGACGTCGTCGGAATCGATCCTGACCACATCGTGCCCGGTCAGACGCTTGAGATTCCGGGCGAATCGGTCGATAACCAGGGGTAGTTACCGTCACGGTTCAGGCCATATGCCCGGTTTAAACTCCGTGAGAGATAGGTCTCAGAAGCCCTGATCGTCTTTGTCTTTCCCCCGACGGCGTGGCTACGGTCATGACCGCTCGCCACCGCGGGCCCCGACCGCCGCAACGCCGAATCCTGCCAGCGGCGGTCCGGGAACAGTCGTCGCGTCAAGCGCCGCAGGCAGGAGCGGGGGACCCAAGGTAAGTGCCGCACCGGGCAGTTGGCCGGAGCGGCTTGGGGTGAAGCCGCGTCCCGCGAGGGACGCGGCCGGGCAACTCTCAACCGGCCCGAACCCGACAGCTCACCTCGCAGGCGTCGGTGAGGGGATTCCACCATGCTGTTTTCCGGCAAGGGCAAGCACCGTCGTCCGTCCAAGGCCACCCGTGTGATCGCCGTCGCCGGCGTCACCGGTGCCGCCGTCGCCGCCCCGCTGATGGCGGCCGGCAACGCCTCCGCCGCCACCGCCGCCGAGTGGGACGCCGTCGCCCAGTGCGAGTCGGGCGGCAACTGGTCCATCAACACCGGCAACGGTTACTACGGCGGTCTCCAGTTCTCCGCCTCCACCTGGGCCGCCTACGGCGGGACCCAGTACGCCGCGACCGCCAACCAGGCCAGCAAGGCCCAGCAGATAGCCGTCGCCGAGAAGGTCCTCGCGGGCCAGGGCAAGGGCGCCTGGCCGGTCTGCGGCCGTGGCCTGTCGAGCGCCGCGTACACCGGCGGCACCTCCACCGGCTCCTCGCAGTCGGGCACCTCGCAGTCCACCGGCACCTCGCAGTCCTCCGGCTCCGCCCAGGCGAAGCCGCAGGCCCCCGCGAAGCCGCAGGCCCCGGCCAAGCCGAAGGCGCAGTCCACCGGCTCCTCGCAGAGCCGCGGCGAGCAGCAGTCCTCGCGCTCCACCGAGCGCCCGGCCGCCAAGAAGACCGTCACCACCCCGGCCGGCAAGAAGGTCGAGAAGGGCGACGGCGAGTACGAGGTCGTCAAGGGCGACACCCTCAGCGGGATCGCCGCGAAGCACGGCGTCAAGGGCGGCTGGAACAAGCTCTTCCAGCTCAACAAGGACATCGTCGAGCACGCCGACCTCATCTACCCGGGTCAGCAGCTCCACCTGAAGTAAGGGCCGCAGACGATCCGTCCCGTCCCTTCCGGGCCCCCCGCCCCGGCGCGTGTTCCCCCGTACGCGCCGGGGCGGGGCTCTTTCCGTGTCCGGGTGCCGGGGGAGGGGTTACCGGCGGGAGCGGAGGCGCCGCGGGCGGAGTCTGTGCGCCCCTATTTTGTTCCGGGCAGAAACAATCTACGCTCGGTCCTGTCCGACGGGTGGGCGACCGGCTGGCCGATCGTCCGGAGCCGGTTAGGCTCATCCCGCAGAGCCACAGGCGCGGACCGCGGAGCCACCGCGGCCCGCCACAACGCGTCACATCCCGAGAATGGAGATGCTCGTGCCGTCCATCGACGTCGTCGTAGCCCGGGAAATCCTGGACTCCCGAGGCAATCCCACGGTCGAGGTCGAGGTTGGCCTCGACGACGGCAGCACGGGGCGTGCCGCCGTTCCGTCCGGCGCCTCCACGGGCGCCTTCGAGGCCATCGAGCTTCGTGACGGCGACCCCAACCGCTACCACGGCAAGGGCGTCGAGAAGGCCGTCCTCGCCGTCATCGAGCAGATCGGCCCGGAGCTGGTCGGCTACGACGCCACCGAGCAGCGCCTGATCGACCAGGCCATGTTCGACCTGGACGCCACCGACAACAAGGGCTCCCTCGGCGCCAACGCCATCCTCGGCGTCTCCCTCGCCGTCGCCCACGCCGCCTCCGAGGCGTCCGACCTGCCCCTCTTCCGCTACCTGGGCGGTCCCAACGCGCACCTGCTGCCGGTGCCGATGATGAACATCCTGAACGGCGGCTCGCACGCCGACTCCAACGTGGACATCCAGGAGTTCATGATCGCCCCGATCGGCGCGGAGTCCTTCTCCGAGGCCCTGCGCTGGGGCACCGAGGTCTACCACACCCTCAAGAAGGTCCTGAAGAGCAAGGGCCTGGCCACCGGCCTCGGCGACGAGGGCGGCTTCGCCCCCGACCTGGGCTCCAACCGCGAGGCGCTCGACCTCATCCTGGAGGCGGTCAAGGAGGCCGGCTACACCCCCGGCGAGCAGATCGCCCTCGCGCTCGACGTCGCCGCGTCCGAGTTCTACAAGGACGGCTCCTACGTCTTCGAGGGCAAGGAGCGCACCGCCGCCGAGATGACCGACTACTACGCCGAGCTGGTCGAGGCGTACCCGCTGGTCTCCATCGAGGACCCGCTCTTCGAGGACGACTGGGAGGGCTGGCAGACCATCACCGAGCGCCTGGGCGACAAGGTCCAGCTCGTCGGTGACGACCTGTTCGTCACCAACCCCGAGCGGCTGGCCCGCGGCATCGAGGACGGCGCCGCCAACGCCCTGCTGGTCAAGGTGAACCAGATCGGCTCGCTGACCGAGACCCTGGACGCGGTCGAGCTGGCCCAGCGCAACGGCTTCAAGTGCATGATGTCCCACCGCTCCGGCGAGACCGAGGACGTCACCATCGCCGACCTCGCCGTCGCCACCAACTGCGGCCAGATCAAGACCGGCGCCCCGGCCCGTTCCGAGCGCGTCGCCAAGTACAACCAGCTCCTGCGCATCGAGGAGATCCTCGACGACGCCGCGGTCTACGCGGGCCGCAGCGCCTTCCCGCGGTTCCGCACCGCGCAGTGAGCACCGCGACAGCCGCGGCCTAGGCAGCGACGTCCGTACGTCCCCGTACCCGGTCCCGTACCGTGTGCGGGGACGTACGCACGTAGGACGACGCACCAGCCGAACGGGAGGCGCGGGACATGGCGGTGAAGGAGCGGGACCGGTTCTCCACCGCGACCAGGATCAGGCTGCTGGGCGAGCAGACCGCGGCCCGGGTCTACCGCTCGCAGACCAAGCGCCAGGCCCGCCGCTCCCGGCTCACCGGCCGCGCCGCGCTGCTCGCCATGGTCCTCTGCTCCCTGGTGGTGGCCCTCGCCTACCCGATACGGCAGTACGTCGCCCAGCGCGCCGAGATCGCCGACCTGCGCCAGGAGCAGCAGCGCGCCCGGGGCCGCGTCGAGGAGCTGCGCGATCTGAAGGCCCGCTGGCAGGACGACGCCTACGCCGAGCAGCAGATCCGGCAGCGGCTGCACTACGTGCTGCCGGGGGAGAAGGGCTTCGTCGTCGTCGGCCCCGACGCCTCCGAGCCCTCCCGGGGCGACGACGGCGCCGACGACCGCCCCTGGTACAGCAACCTCTGGGACGGCGTCGACAAGTCCGACGCCCGGGACCAGTGAACCGACAGAGAGACATCCGGAAGACAGTCATGCAGACCCCTCCGCCGCCCACCCCGCGCACCGAACCCACCGACGCGGACGTCCGGGCGTTCCGGCAGCAGCTCGGACGCCCCCCGCGCGGGCTGCGGGCCATCGCGCACCGCTGCCCCTGCGGACAGCCGGACGTCGTGGAGACGGCACCCCGGCTGCCCGACGGCACGCCCTTCCCCACGCTGTACTACCTGACGTGCCCGAAGGCCGCCTCCGCCATCGGCACGCTGGAGGCGAACGGCGTGATGAAGGAGATGACCGAGCGGCTGGCCGCCGACCCCGAACTGGCCGGCGCCTACCGGGCCGCGCACGAGGACTACATCCGGCGGCGCGACGAGATCGAGGAGCTGACCGGCTTCCCCAGCGCGGGCGGCATGCCCGACCGCGTCAAGTGCCTGCACGTCCTGGTCGCCCACTCGCTGGCGGCCGGACCCGGCGTCAACCCGCTGGGCGACGAGGCCCTCGCCCTGCTGCCCGAGTGGTGGCGCAAGGGCCCGTGCGTCACCCTCGACGGCGCCGACGCCGCCGAGGGCACCCACGACACCGACGAGAACGAGGGGGAGCGCCGGTGACCCGGGTTGCCGCCATCGACTGCGGAACCAACTCCATCCGCCTGCTGGTCGCCGACGCCGACCCGGCCACCGGCGTCCTGACCGACCTGGACCGGCGCATGACCATCGTGCGGCTCGGCCAGGGCGTCGACCGCACCGGCAGGCTGGCGCCCGAGGCGCTGGAGCGCACCTTCGCCGCCTGCCGCGAGTACGCGCGGGCCATCGAGGGGCACGGCGCCGGCCGGCTCCGCTTCGTGGCGACCTCCGCCTCCCGGGACGCCGAGAACCGCGACGACTTCGTGCGCGGGGTGCGGGAGATCCTCGGCGTGGAGCCCGAGGTCATCACCGGGGACGAGGAGGCCGCGTTCTCCTTCACCGGCGCCACCCGCGAGCTGGCCGGGCGCACCGCGTCCGCGGACCGGGTCGGCGGGCCCTACCTCGTCGTGGACATCGGCGGCGGCTCCACCGAGTTCGTCGTCGGCGACGACCGGGTGCGCGCGGCCCGCTCCGTGGACGTCGGCTGCGTACGGATGACCGAACGTCACCTGGTGCGCGACGGGGTGGTGGCCGACCCGCCCACCGAGGAGCAGGTCGCCGCGATGCGGGCCGACATCGAGGCCGCCCTCGACACGGCCGAGCGGTCGGTGCCGCTGCGCGAGGCGCGCACCCTGGTGGGGCTCGCCGGGTCGGTGACGACGGTCTCCGCGATCGCGCAGGACCTCCCCGCGTACGACTCGGCCGCCATCCACCACTCCCGCGTCTCCCGGGACCGGATCCGCGAGATCACCGGCCGGCTGCTGCGCGCCACCCACGCCGAGCGCGCGGCCATCCCCTCGCTCCACCCGGGCCGCGTCGACGTGATCGGGGCGGGCGCCCTCGTCCTGCTCTCGATCATGGAACGCACGGGCGCCGAGGAGGTCGTCGTCAGCGAACACGACATCCTCGACGGCATCGCCTATTACGCGGCCGAGTCGCCTTCGTAGGCCATCCTCGACGGGACCGGATGGTCTTTGGCCTGACCGCCTACAGGTTGCGGTACACGTCCCGGCGGTCGCCCACCTTGACGACGAGGATGACGAGTTCACCATCGTTGATCTGGTAGGCGACCCGGTAGCTTCCGACCCGGAGCCGGTAGAGCCCGGACGGGCCGGTGAGCTTCTTGACGTCGGCGTCCTCGCGGTACGGGTCGTCACCGAGCGCGGTCAGCGCGGTCAGGATGCGCATGGCGTCGGGCCGGCTGACGGCCCGGAGCTGCCGCTGTGCCGCCGTGGTGAATCGGAAGGCGTACTTCACGCCGCCTCGCCGTCCTGCTCGGTGAACAGGTCTGCCAGCAGTTCCGCCATCGTCACTGTGGGACCGCCCTCGGCCAGGACCGCTTCGGCTTCGCGCGCCAGCATGACGTCGGCCGCTTCCTCCAGCGCTTCGAAGTCCGCGATCGGGACTACGGCTGCCACCGGAGCGCCGTTGCGCGTGATGACGGTCGGAACGCCTTCCTCGGCCCGGTTGATGTGGTCGGCGAGGTGCGCGCGGGCTTCCCGTACGGTCACGGTGTTCTCAGTCATGAGACGAGTGTACGCGCTCACGTGTACACGCGGCCCGGTTCGGGAGTCGCGTTCGTGAGCGATGCTCGACGGCATCGCCTGGTCCCTGGCCTGAGCGTCTACCGGCTGCGGTGGGCGTCCCGCCGGTCGCCCACCTTGACGACGAGGACGACGGGTTCGTTCTCCGTCATGAGAAAAGCGTACGCGCGCACGTGTACGCACGCTCTGGGCGGGAGAGCGCTCGGTTGACATGTGCATCGGCCTGCCAGGGGTGTCCGGCCCCGCCGGAAAGGGGCTCTCGGGGGCGGCCCGGCCCGTGGTTCCTACTGGCTGGTAGCCTCCCGCTGAGCAGGGCGGTTGGCATCTGAGCGGGCCCCGGGGAGCCCCGGAAAGGGCCCTTGGGGGCACTCCGCGGAGGAAACTTCGTGAAGTTCTTCACAAGGAAATCAGCCCTGATGGGCGTCAAAACCACGAGGGCTGACCCTTTTGGGGGGTCAACTGCCGTTTGAACGTGTTCAGGTCGGTGTCGCGGGGGGTCGCGGAAACCCTCTTCCGGGGCGCCGTACGGCCCGCCGGAAGGTGCGGATGAGCAGCTCACGCGGCCTTGACAAGGGGGCAGACCACCCACCGGTTCCCCCCTCCGTCATGATCTTGGTCACGGGGGTCGCGGATGGTAACACAAGGCCCGACCAACCTTGTGAAGGGGCGCACTAACCACCCCCCACGGGCAGGTGGATACTCGATGGCATGAGCACCACGGAGCGTCCCAGGATCCTCGTAGTAGGCGGTGGGTACGTAGGCCTGTACGCAGCTCGACGCATCCAGAAGAAGATGCGTTACGGCGAGGCGACCGTCACCGTCGTCGACCCGCGGTCGTACATGACCTACCAGCCCTTCCTCCCCGAAGCCGCCGCCGGCAACATCTCCCCGCGGCACGTCGTCGTCCCCCTGCGGCGCGTGCTTCCCAAGGCGGAGGTCCTCACCGGCCGGGTCACCACCATCGACCAGGACCGCAAGGTCGCCACGATCGCCCCGCTGGTCGGCGACGCGTACGAGCTGCCGTTCGACTACCTGGTCATCGCCATGGGCGCGGTCTCCCGCACCTTCCCGATCCCCGGCCTCGCCGAGCAGGGCATCGGCATGAAGGGCATCGAGGAGTCCATCGGACTGCGCAACCACGTCCTGGAGCAGCTCGACAAGGCCGACTCCACCACGGACGAGGAGATCCGGCGCAAGGCGCTCACCTTCGTCTTCGTGGGCGGCGGCTTCGCCGGCGCGGAGACCATCGGCGAGGTCGAGGACATGGCCCGCGACGCCGCCAAGTACTACCGGAACGTCTCCCGTGACGACATGCGCTTCATCCTCGTCGACGCGGCCGACAAGATCCTCCCCGAGGTGGGTCCCAAGCTCGGCCAGTACGGCAAGGAGCACCTGGAGAGCCGCGGCGTCGAGATCTACCTGTCCACCTCCATGGACTCCTGCGTCGACGGCCACGTGGTGCTGAAGAACGGCCTGGAGGTCGACTCCGGCACGATCGTGTGGACCGCGGGCGTCAAGCCCAACCCGGCGCTGTCCCGCTTCGGCCTGCCGCTCGGCCCCCGCGGCCACGTCGACGTCGACCCGACCCTCCAGGTCAAGGGAACCGACTACGTCTGGGCCGCGGGCGACAACGCCCAGGTGCCCGACCTCGTCGGCCGCAAGGCGGGCAACGAGAACGCCTGGTGCCCGCCGAACGCCCAGCACGCGCTGCGCCAGGCCAAGACCCTCGGCGACAACGTCATCTCCGGCATGCGGGGCTTCCCGCAGAAGGAGTACAGCCACGCCAACAAGGGCGCGGTGGCGGGCCTCGGCCTGCACAAGGGCGTCGCGATGATCGTCGTCGGCAAGGTGAAGATCAAGCTCAAGGGCCGGCTCGCCTGGTACATGCACCGCACCTACCACGGCCTGGCGATGCCGACCTTCAACCGGAAGATCCGCGTCTTCGCGGACTGGACGCTCGCCATGTTCCTCAAGCGCGAGGTCGTCTCCCTCGGCGCGATCGAGACTCCCCGCGAGGAGTTCTACGAGGCCGCCAAGCCGGCCCCGGCCGCCGCGCCGAAGACCGAGCCCGCCCCGAAGTCCGCGGAGTCGGAGAAGGCCACCGCCTCCTGACCCCCGGTCACCAGCAGTCCCCGAAGGGGCCACCCGCCATCCGTGGTGCGGGCGGCCCCTTCGCCCGTTCCGCACCCGGCACGACGCCGGGCCCGGCAAGTCTCCCCGCCCCCCGGGGCCGAGCCGGCGCCCGGCGCGGGCGGGCGTTACCGGAAGGGTGACATGGGCACCCATTTTGCCCAGCCGTGACTTCGTGGCGGGACTGTTCGGCGGGTCCCCGGGTGTTTACGTGGTGTTGGACATTCCGGGATCGTTCATCACGGAGGTACGCCATGGCTGACGCCGCGCTGCGGCTGCAGAACCTCTTCGAACAGTTGCTGGGAACCCCCCTCGCGGTGCGTATCCGCGCCTGGGACGGTTCCGAGGCCGGGCCGCCGGGGGCGCCCACGCTCGTCGTCCGCAACCGCAGGGCCCTGCGCCGTCTCCTCTTCAAGCCGGGCGAACTCGGCCTCGCCCGCGCCTGGGTGGCCGGCGACCTCGACATCGACGGGGACCTCTACGCCGCCCTCGCGTCGCTCGCCGGCCTCGTCTGGGAGCGCGGCGAGGACGCCCCCGGGCTGCTGGCCTCGCTGCGCGACCCCGGGGCGCGGGCCGCCGCCCGGGGGCTGCTGCGGCTCGCCGGGCCGCCGCTGCCGCCCGCCCCGCCGCCGGAGGAGATCCGCCGGGTCCGCGGCAACCTGCACACCCGCCGCACCGACCGCCGCGCCATCAGCCACCACTACGACGTCGGCAACGACTTCTACGAGCTGGTCCTCGGCCCGTCCATGGTCTACTCCTGCGCCTACTGGAGCGCCCCCGAGGCCGAGGGCGGCACCCTGGAGGACGCCCAGCGCGACAAGCTCGAACTCGTCTGCCGCAAACTCGACCTGAGCCCCGGTCAGCGCCTCCTGGACGTCGGCTGCGGCTGGGGCTCCCTGGCGATCCACGCCGCCCGCGAGCACGACGTGCGGGTCGTCGGCGTCACCCTCTCCCAGGAACAGGCCGCGTACGCCCGCAAGCGGGTCGCCGAGGAGGGGCTGACCGACCGGGTGGAGATCCGCGTCCAGGACTACCGGGACGTCGCCGACGGCCCCTACGACGCCATCTCCTCCCTCGGCATGGCCGAACACGTCGGCGCCGAACCGTACCTGCGCTACGCAGGCGACCTGTTCCGGCTGCTCAGGCCGGGCGGCCGGCTGCTGAACCACCAGATCGCCCGGCGCCCCCAGGGCGACGAGTCCGCCTACACCGTCGACGCCTTCATCGACGCGTACGTCTTCCCCGACGGCGAACTGGCCCCGGTCGGCACCACCGTCACCCAACTGGAGCGCGCCGGGTTCGAGGTGCGCGACGTCGAGTCGATCCGCGAGCACTACGCGCTGACCCTGCGCCGCTGGGTCGCCAACCTGGAGTCCGAGTGGGCGGCGGCCACCCGCATGGTCAGCCCCGGCCGCGCCCGCGTCTGGCGCCTCTACATGGCCGCCTCCGCGCTCGCCTTCGAACGCAACCGCATCGGCGTCAACCAGGTCCTCGCCGTGAAGACCCCCGAGTCGGGCCGCTCCGGCCTGCCCTTGCGCTCCCGCACCTGGAACTGAGCCCCACCGGGCCGGTGTTCGGACGAGGGCCCCGCCGCCGTGGGTACGGCAGCGGGGCCCTCGCACGTCGCGCCGCGCACGGCGTCCGGCGTACCGGCTACTCCGCCTTGATCGCCTCCAGCATGTTCAGCCGGGCGGCCCGCCTCGCCGGCCAGAGCGCCGCGAGGATGCCCACCACGGCGGCCAGCAGCAGGAAGAGGGCCATCCGGTCCCACGGCAGGACCAGTTCGTACGTCGGTATCGCCGTACCCATCAGCTCACCGGCGGCCCAGCCGAAGAACACGCCGAGGCCGATGCCGAGCACCCCGCCGAACAGGGAGATCACCAGGGACTCCAGGCGCACCATCCGCTTCACGCCCCGCCGGTCCAGGCCGACCGCCCGCAGCATGCCGATCTCCTGGGAGCGCTCGAAGACCGACATGGCCAGGGTGTTGATGACGCCGAGGACCGCCACGATCACGGCCATGGCGAGCAGCCCGTAGAGCATGTTCAGCAGCAGCGTGAAGATCTGCGCGATCTCCTCGGAGATGTCCTTCTTGGTCTGGATCTTGATCGCCGGGTTGGTGCCGAGCGCCTCGCGCAGCCCGTCCCTGGCCGCGTCCGAGGTGCCGGCCGCGGTCTTGACCAGCACCAGCATGTCGGACGGCTCGGACACGTGCGGGGCGAGGGTGGCGTTGTCGACCATGATGCCGCGCAGCATGTCGTTGCCCTCGTACACCCCGGCGACCGTCAGCCGCTGCTTCTCGCCGTCGCCGTATGCGGCGGTGAAGGACGAGCCGGCCCGCCAGTCGTGCTCCTTGGCGGTGTCCTCGTCGACGATCACGTCGGTGCCGCCGATCCGGAAGGCGCCGTCCGCCACCGCGAGGTCGGTCAGCTCGCCGAAGACCGAGCCGTTGACGCCGGTGAGGTACTCGGTGCGCTCGTCGATGCGGGAGGCGGCGTTGCGCAGGGGGCTGGTGGCGGTGACGCCCTCGGCGGTGCGCAGCTTCTCGCCGACGTCCGGGGAGAGGTCGTTGCCGTTGGCCATGGAGACCACGTAGTCGGCCTTGATCGCCGCCGACGCCATCTTGTCGATGGAGGTCTGGAGGCTGCTCGCCATCACCGTCATGCCGGTGATCAGGGTCAGGCCGATCATCAGCGCCGAGGCGGTGGCGGCGGTGCGGCGCGGGTTGCGCACCGCGTTCTGCCGGGCCAGCTTGCCGGCGACGCCGAAGACCCGCAGCACCGGTCCGGCGGCGGCGATCAGCGGCCGGGACAGCAGCGGCGTCAGGATGAAGACGCCGATGATCAGCAGCACCGCGCCGAGGGCCATCGGGGCCTGCCCGTCCGAGCCGTCCATGGTCGTCGCCGCGAGGACCACGGCGATGCCGGCGCCGGTGAACAGGGCGCCCAGGACGTTGCGCACCACCAGCGACTTGGCCGTGGCGGCGGCGTGCACGCTGCTCATCGCGGCGACCGGCGGGATCTTCGCCGCGCGGCGGCCCGGCAGCCACGCGGCCAGCATCGTGATCAGGATGCCGACGGCGAGGGCGGCGGCGACCGTCTGCCAGGTGACCACCAGCGGCCCGTCGGGCATGGTGGCGCCCATCGCGTTCATCAGGGAGCGCAGCAGCGCGCCGATGCCGACACCGGCCGCCAGTCCGGTCACCGCGGCGACCGCGCCGACCGCGAACGCCTCGATCAGCACCGACCGGGTCACCTGACGGCGGGAGGCGCCCACCGCCCGCATGAGGGCCAGTTCCTTGGTGCGCTGGGCGACGAGCATGGTGAAGGTGTTGGCGATGATGAAGGTGCCGACGAAGAGCGCGATACCCGCGAAGACCAGCAGCCCCTGCTTCATCCCGCTCATCGAGGCGGCGATCATCTCGGCCTGGACGCTCGCGAGTTCGCCGCCGGTGGTGGTCTCCACCAGGCCCTTGGGCAGCGCCTCGTCGAGCTGCTTCTTGAGGGCCGCCTCGCTGACGCCCGGCTTGGCCTTGACGTCGATCTCGTCGAAGGTGCCCGGCTTGCCGAACAGCTTCTGCGCGGTCGGCGTGTCGAACAGGGCGAGGCTGCCGCCGGCGGCGACCGTGCCGTCGTCGGTGGTGAAGACGCCGGCGATCCTCGGGGTGAGGACGGGGCCGTTCACCGAGAGGCGCACGGTGTCGCCGACGGTGTACCCGGAGTGCTCGGCGGTGCGGGAGTCGATGAGGATCTCGCCCTCGCCGCGCGGGGCCTTTCCGGCGACCAGCGGATACCGGGGGTCCTCGGTGCCCCAGTAGTTGCCGCCGAGGGTGCTGAAGCCGTCGCCGATCAGCTTGCCGTCCCGGTCGGCGATGGCGGTGAAGCCGCCGACCACGCCGAGGGCGGACTCGGCGCCGGGCACCCGGGCGCTGTCGTCGAGCACCGCCTGCGTCAGCTCGGGCACCGTGCCGACCTTGTCGCCCTCGGCGTCCTGGTAGGAGGCGCGGACGGCCACGTCGACGTGGGCGAAGCCCTTGGCCGAGCTGTTCTGGAGGGCGTCGGAGAGGGTGTTGGTGAAGACCAGGCTGCCCGACACGAACGCCACGCCGAGCATCACGGCGAGCACGGTCATCAACAGCCTGGCCTTGTGCGCGAACACGTTGCGCAAGGCGGTACGGAACATGGGTCTTCTCTGTCCGGAGGTACGTGCGGGAAGGGGGGCGGGCGTGAGCGCGCGCGGGGCGCGGGGCGCGGGAGGCGGGATGGGGCGCGCGAGTTGCGGCGCGCGGGATGCGGGGCTGCGGGCGCCGGCTCGTACGGCCCCCGGCCCCGGCCCCGGGACGCGTCAGCTCGTGCGGCCCTTGGCGTCGAACCGCTTCATGCGGTCCAGCACCGAGTCGGCCGTCGGCGCGTGCACCTCGTCGACGATGCGTCCGTCGGCGAGGAAGACCACCCGGTCCGCGTAGGCGGCGGCCACCGGGTCGTGGGTCACCATGACGACCGTCTGGCCCATCTCCCGCACGGAGTTGCGCAGGAAGCCCAGCACCTCGGCGCCGGAACGGGAGTCCAGGTTGCCGGTGGGCTCGTCCCCGAAGATGATCTCCGGCCGGGAGGCGAGCGCGCGGGCCACGGCGACGCGCTGCTGCTGTCCGCCGGAGAGCTGGGAGGGGCGGTGCCCGAGCCGGTCGGCCAGCCCGACCATCCCGATCACCGAGTCCAGCCACTCCCGGTCCGGCTTGCGGCCCGCGATGTCCATCGGCAGGGTGATGTTCTCCAGCGCGGTCAGCGTCGGCAGCAGGTTGAACGCCTGGAAGATGAAGCCGATCTTGTCCCGGCGCAACTTGGTGAGCTGCTTGTCCTTCAGGGAGCCCAGCTCGGTCTCGCCGATGCGCACGGAGCCGGAGGAGAAGGTGTCCAGCCCCGCGACGCAGTGCATCAGCGTGGACTTGCCGGAACCGGACGGACCCATGATCGCGGTGAACTCGGCCTGGCGGAAGTCGACGGAGACCTGGTCCAGGGCGACCACCCGGGTCTCGCCCTGGCCGTAGATCTTGGACAGCTCCGTGGCGCGTGCGGCCACGGTGGTGGACCGGTCGGCGAGGGATGCGGTGGTCACGGAAGGGCGCTCCTGTCGGTACGGAGGATCGGTACGGAGGATCGGTACGAAGGGATCGGTACGGGGGCCGGTACGGAGACCGGTGGAGGGGACGTTCTCCATCGTCCCGGCGCCGGGAGGCCGGGGCGTCAGCCGCTGCTCCCGTTCCCGGGGGAGACTCCGGTCGGACGGCGCGGGCCCGTGTCATACCTGGGGAGGACGAGCACCCCTGACGGGCCCCAGGGGGGCGCGCGATGTGAGAACGGGGCGCGCGCCCTTGTCGAGACGGTGAAATTCCGTCATTCCGCATGCACGCCCGGTTGCCGCGCGCCAGGCTGTTGGCAAGTGCGGATGGCCTACCCACGAAGCTGATGCACCCTCAGGCGCCAATAAAATAAGACAACATCGGTCCTCCCGCCCGCTGTTCGGCGGGGGTGTCCCGATAGGGTCAAGGCACGAGACGCGGAGCCCATGGCCTGCCCGGATGGTGGAATGCAGACACGGCGAGCTTAAACCTCGCTGCCCCTTCGCGGGCGTGCCGGTTCAAGTCCGGCTCCGGGCACAACCTCCCAAAGCGGCGCGAACAGCACAAAGCCGCTCGGGGGGCATCCCCCTCCCTCCCCTCCCCGCACACACGCCTCCCCGCGGGGCCGGCCCAGGCGTCACACCCCGATGGCGGCCAGCACCGTGTCCGTATCGGTGAGGCCGTCCAGTACGCCGTCCGCGTCGTGGAGGTCACCGGCCGAGGCCCGCCCGGTGGCGACACCGATCACCCGCACGCCCACCGCCCGGCCGCCTGCCACGTCCGCCGGGTGACCTCGCGGTCAGCGTTGCCACCCGCAGGCAGGTCACGTCGCTCGCCCGACCGCCCGCCTTGCCCTCGTACTGCCGCCCCTGTGCCCCCGGTGACCGAGCTGGACACCTCTGCCCGTGCCTGCCGTGGTGACCAGCGCGGCCCGTGCGCCGAAGTGCCACCGGATCACCCACAACTACGGCTAGGGAGCGCGTAGTCCGCTGTACGGCCAGTGCCACGTCGAGGCCGTCACGAGATACGGCCCGCTCTTGGGCGGCGCATGGTCGTCCTCCACCGCCCAGGACGACCGGGCAGCCAGGTCAGCGCTTCGTTTCGCCGAGGGCGGTGCGGAGCCAGTCGAGGGAACCGGTCTCCAGGACGGCGTCCGCGAGGGCCTGGCCGCTCTTGGTGACGATCCGGCCGCGGCTGTTGTCGATCCACCGCTGAGCGTTCTCATATCCCCGGGCTCGGTATTCGATGCCTTGGATCATGCACTCCAGCTTGTCGGCGTCCCTGGCGCACACCGCCTCGGGGGACTCGCGCGCCTCGTACTCGCCGATCAGGCCGGTCACGGCACGCGCCAATGCCTCGGGCATGCCGGTGACCTGATCGGCTGCGATCGCGCGCGGGTCGGCTTCGCCGTCGGTGTACTTCTTGCCGAGGTGGTTGACGTCCCCGGTCCGGGTCTCGCCCGTGTCGTGCCAGACGGCGAGGAACGCGGCCCGCGCCGGGTCGGCGCCCTCCAGCTTCGCGATGATCGACGCGATCAGGCTGGTGCGCCACGAGTGCTCGGCCACCGACTCGGGGTCCCGGACGCCCGCCATCCACCATCCGGTGCGCTTCGTCTGCTTGAGCGTCCCCGCCTCGTAGAGGAAGTTCGCCACCGCGGAAAGGTCGTCTGACACTTCGGGCTCCTCTCACGCCTCGGCGAGGCGGATTGCGTAGCGGATGCTCTCCAGCTCCCGTCTGCCACGTGGCGAGAGCTCCCGGCTATCCAACATGATCGGTAGCCGGTCGCGCAGGGCGCGGGAGGCAGCTCCTGAGCGCAGGAGGTCGGGCCGGAGCTGGAGCAGGGACCACACGGTGTGGATGTTGAGGCCCACGTATCCGTGCTCGGGTGCGATGCCCTGGACGAGGTGGTCGAGCAGCCGGTCTCCGGGCCAGCGGCGCGGCGTCCGGGCGGCGATGAAATCGTCGGACAGCTCTACGTGCTGCATCTCGCCGACCCAGTACGCCCAGTAGTTGAGGTTGGCGGCCTCGCCTGCGTCGTCGTGGAGGGCCGTGTCGATCCAGTGGTCCATGCGGTCGCGGTCGCCCTGGCGGGCGGCGACGGCTGCCACGGAACGGCCGTTGAGCCAGTTCGTGAGCCAATCGTCGGGGCGCTCGGTCCTTTGCTGGTGGGCGAGCCAGTCGGCGGTGTCCGTGGTGGTGTCGTACCCGGACAGGTAGAGGGCCTGGCGGCGCAGCAGGAACCGGCCGGGGCCGCGGGCCTGCTCGGCGGTGGTCCGCATCCGTGTGAAGAAGCGCCGGCGCTCTGCGCCGGTGAGCTGTGGCCCGGACGGCGTTGGTCCGCGCCGGGGCCGGGCAGAGGCGGGCAGGGTCCGCACCGGCTCCGGGGGCACGCCGTTGAGGGGCCAGGCCAGCACGGCGGCCAGCTCGCGCTGCATCACCATCACCGCGAGGGGGCTCTCCTCGACGCGGGCCTCCTCGTCGAGGACGGTTGCGAGGAGGACGTCTGCCTCGAGGGCCCGCTCCCACGCCTGGAGCAGAGCGGCCGAGGCACTCATCAACATCAGCTTGTGCCGGTACGTGAGCATCTGCTTGTACGGAACGGAGGTCAGCGGCCGGCGCGCTGTCTCCCACCCCGCGACGGTGTCCAGGCTCACGCCCAGGTACTCGGCCTCCTCCTCCTGCGTGTAGCCCTGCTGCTCCCTTATGACGCGCAGGACGTAGCCGGAGATGAGGCCGGCGCGGGGACGCGGAGGCGTTCCCGTACTGGTGGTCTGGGTTCGGTCAGGGCTAGGCCGCATGGGGTGTCCATCCCGACGGTTAGAGCTCAAGTCACCTGTACTCGCAGTCAGTTCCAGCCCCGACCTGCGGTTTCTAGTGTCGAGGCCATCACGCGACCGAGCGTAGAGGGAGGCAGCGAGACATGGGACCCGTTCGGCAAGGCGACGGCTCGAAGGTGGCAGTCGTGACCACCGCGGGTGCGCTGGTGCAGGACCGGGACAGGGCCGTCTCGAACTGGCTGCTCACCGCTGCGGACAACGGCGACCGGGCCCAGAAAAATGCCGTGCTCTGTCCGCGATCTGCTCGCACGAGGAAGAGACCGGGCAACTCGCGGCCATGGCTCTTCCGTCCACACCGTCCTGACAGTCGGCCTTCCGCTCCTGCCCGTGCTGCCCGGTGCGTACGGCCGGGAGCGGCACCAACCCACCCGGGGAGTCTTCTTGCACTCTGTGATCGCCAGCCCGTTCCTGGAACAGCACACGCTCGTGAGGCCAGGCAGCCGTGGCGGGGCCCTCCTGCCAGAGGTCCGGTACGAGGAACTGCGTACCCATGACCCCGCCGAGCCTGCCCCGGCCTGGCTCGTCGACGCGGTCCGCGGACAGTGGCCCGACCTCGATGTGACCAACCGGCCGTCCGGCGAATACCTCCTCGTCCGGCAGCCGTCCTCCTGGGGCTACGGCAAGGCGTCCTGGGAGGTCAACCTCGGCTGTAACTACGACTGCAAGCACTGCTACCTCGGACTGAAGATGCAGTCCGGGATGCCGTGGAAGGACAAGCGGCGCTGCCTGGACGTCATGGCCGAGGCCGGCGTGCTCTTCCTCCAGGTCACCGGTGGCGAGCCCACCATCGACAAGGACTTCATGCGGTCCTACCGGCACGCGTTCGAGCTGGGCATGATGATCACGGTCTCGACCAACGGGTCGCTGCTGTGGCGGGAGAACCTGCTGCGCCTCTTCCGGGAGTGCCCGCCCTACCGTGTCACCGTCTCCATGTACGGGGCGACCAAGGCCAGTTACGACGCGCTGACGCAGCGCATGGGCGCCTGGGACCAGTTCGTGCAGGGCATGAACGCCGCCCGCCACGCCCGGCTGCCGCTGCGCATGAGCATCGTCGTCACCGAGGACAACGGCCACGAGGAACGGGACATGGTCGACCTGTGCCAGCGGTGGGGCGTCGAGTACGAGGTCTTCACCAACATGACGCCCACCATCTACGGCGGGGGTGAAGTCCTGACCGCGCAGTCCAAGGAGCACCTGCGCGTCCGCAAGCAGTTCACCGGCTGCAACGCCGGTCACACCTTCTTCCACATGGACCCGCACGGCCTGGTGTCCATCTGCAAGATCGGCCGCGACGACCAGATCAGCCTGCCCCACGAGGGGATCGAGGGCTTGGCCCGGCTGGGCGCGATCGCGGACCGCCTGATGCTTCGCACTGGAGGCTGCTCGGGATGCAGCCTGGCCAGCTCCTGCCGCGTGTGCAGGCCGCTGGCCAAGCACTACCAGGAGGCGAAGGCCCCGCCGGTGGCGTACTGCCGGCACGGAGACAAGAAAGCAGGGTGAACAGATGACCGCTGTAGCCGTCGAGATCTCGCCGCGGCGCCCGCTGCCGGACGACGGGCCGACTCAGACCGGCCGGCCGTACCTGACGCGTCCCGTTTTGGCGCAGGCGGAGCCCGTGACCCGGATCTCCGCAGTGACCGACTTGGACACCGTCATGGACAGCGCCAAGTGCTCGTGCGCCGCCGGCGACGACAACCCGCACTAGCCGTCACCTGACCGGCCGCAGGCTCCGGGACAGTTCGCGCCGGGGCCTGCGGCGTGTGTGCGGCGTGGGTAGCGTGCCGTCATGCGCTTGCACTGGGGCTGGATCGAGCCCGTGATGCCCGTGCCGTACGTGCCCACCCTCGGACCCGCGCGCTGGGATGACCCGCTCCATGAACTCCTGGAGGCCGTGGTGGACAGCGCCGGTACCGGCCGCTTCCTCCCGCACGACAAGGACCGCCGCTGGGCCGAGACCAAGGCCGAACGGGTCCTGGTCGACGCGATCGAGCACGGCCAGGCGCAGACCTTCGTCCCGACCCTCGCCGAGCGCGGCCGGGGCGTCGTCAAGGTCCACGTCTACGGGGCGCCGGACAGCCTGTCGGCCGGCGCCGACTTGGCCCGGAAACTGGCCCCCGCCCACGGCGCGGCCAAGGCCCGGATCGTGTGGTTCCTTGGTCCCGACCAGCCCGACGCGTACGCCCAGGGGACGCGCGTCCAGCTCAAGGACTTCACCGCCGGGCCCGGGGATGCGCCTGGAGTGCCGGTCCAGGAGTACAAGGAACTGCCCGAGGATGCCGGGTTCCAGGCGTTCGCCATGGCGATGGCCGAGGACGGGTTCGCGTTCCTGTACGGACAGATGCAGGCCGGGACGGTCGGCCCCGTCCTGACCGTGCTCCACGACGGGCTGGTGGCCGGCGCCATCGGTCCGATGGAGACCATGAACGACGCCCGGGGGTACGCGCGACTACTGCCCCAGTACTTCGGTGTCCTGCCCCGGCATCGAGGCCGCGGCTACGGGCGGGCCCTGTGGCGCGCAGCAATGCACTGGGGGCACCAGCACGGGGCCGCCTACCAACTCCTGCAGACCGAGGTCGGGGGCGCCTCAGACCGGCTCTGCCGGGCCGAGGGCCTGGCCTCGCTGGGGTTCGTCAACCAAGCCGACGTGTAGGCCGGCGCCGCGCCGGTAGGGACGCGGTCGGTGCTCTGCCGCCACCGTCACCGACCAGAAGAGAAATGCCCGCCCGCTCCCCAGAGGACCAGGTCTGCCACCGGGTCTTCCTCTCGCGGGGGACGCGGGGTGCCCGCTGCGCGGGCCGGGCAAGGGGCGGCCATGGTCGCAGCAGACGCCCCCGCAGGGGACCGGTATGGCGTGAACCGTTGACAGGTGGGGGGTAGGGGCTGAGACTCACGGGTGGTAGATGGTGAAGGAAACTTCACTGTGCGAACAACGCGCGGCGACGCACGACCGAAAGGAACGACCGATGCGCACCACCGTCGGCATCATCGGAGCCGGCCCCGCCGGGCTCCTCCTCGCCCGGCTGCTCCACAACGCGGGGATCGACTCGGTCGTCCTGGAGAGCCGCGACCGCGACTACGTCGAGCGGCGGCAGCGCGCCGGCATCCTGGAGCAGGGCACCGTGGACGTGCTCCGCGAGGCCGGCGCGGGGGAGCGGATGGACCGCGAGGGGCTGCGCCACGACGGCATCGAGCTGCGCTTCGGCAAACGGCGCCACCGTGTCGACTTCCCCGCCCTCACCGGCGGCAAGTCCGTGATGGTCTACGCCCAGACCGAGGTCTGCAAGGACCTCATCGCCCTCCAGCTCAAGGACGGCGGCCCGCTCCTCTTCGAGGCCGAGGCGCTCGCCGTCGAGGGCGCCGAGACCGACCGTCCCCGGGTCCGCTTCCGGCACGAGGGCGTGGAGGACGTCCTCGAATGCGACTACGTCGTCGGCTGCGACGGCTTCTGGGGCGTCGCCCGCCGGGCGTTCCCCGCGGAGCTGAGCCGTACCTTCGAGCGGACGTACCCCTTCGGGTGGCTCGGCATCCTCGCCGACGTCGCCCCCTCGCACGACGAGCTGGTCTACGCCCGCCACGACCGCGGCTTCGCCCTGCTCTCCATGCGCTCCCCGTCCGTCTCCCGCCTCTACCTCCAGGTGCCCGAGGGCACCGACGCCGAGGAGTGGAGCGACGAGCGGATCTGGGACGAGCTGGACCGCCGCTTCGAGACCGCCGACGGCTGGACGCTGGAGCGCGGCCCGATCACCCAGAAGTCCGTCACGCCGATGCGCTCCTACGTCCACGAGCCGATGCGCCACGGCCGCCTCTTCCTCGCGGGTGACGCGGCTCACATCGTGCCGCCCACCGGCGCCAAGGGCCTCAACCTCGCCGTCGGAGACGTCGTCACCTTCGCCCGCGCCCTGACGCACCGTGACGAGACGGGCTCGGACGAGCTGCTCGACGCCTACTCCGCCACCTGCCTGCGCCGCGTCTGGCAGGCCGAGCGGTTCTCGTACGACATGACGACCATGCTGCACCGCGACCCCGAGGCGAACGGCTTCGATCTGCGCCTCCAACTCGCCCGGCTGGAGCGCGTCACCGCCTCCCGCGCCGCCGAGACCGACCTCGCCGAGTCCTACACGGGCTTCCCGATCGGCTGAACGGGTCCCGGCACGGGGCGGCGCACGTCCCCCCGGCCGTGAGGGGAATCACCGTTGCGCGTAGCGTGTGGCCCGGCAGGGTGAGGGAAAGATCCTCCGCAGGCAGTAGGGTCAAGCCTTTGCCGTTCTATTACTCTTGAGCCAAGGCTGCGCCGTGTGGCCATGGAGGAGTGAAATGAGGAGCAGAAACCCGGTCTTCTCGCGACGGGGGTTCAGCCGCGACAACGGCTACGCGGGCTTCAACGCCGCGCCGCAGGCCGGGGGTCCCGCCGTCGCCACGCAGGGCAACCCGTACGCGCAGGGCGCCCCGTACGCCCAGCCGGCCGGCAACCCCTACGCGCAGAACCCGTACGCGCAGCAGGACCTGCAGCACGGTGCGCCGCCCCAGGCGCCCGCGGCCACCGGCCGGATGACGATGGACGACGTCGTCGTCCGCACGGCGAGCACGCTCGGCCTGCTGGTCGTCACCGCCGCGCTCGCGTGGGCGCTGCTGCCCGTCGACGAGGCCAACATCGGCCGCGCCTACGGCGTCGGCATCGGTGCGGCGGTCATCGGCATGGTGCTGGCGTTCGTGCAGTCCTTCAAGCGCAAGGCGTCGCCCGCGCTGATCCTGGCGTACGCGGCGTTCGAGGGCGTCTTCCTCGGCGTGGTGTCCAACATCGTGGACACCCACATCGCCAGCGGCGCCGCCATGCAGGCCGTGATCGGCACGATGGCGGTCTTCGTCGGCGTGCTGATCGCCTACAAGGCCGGCTGGATCCGCGTCAACCGCCGTTTCTACGGCTTCGTGATGGCCGCCGCGCTCGGCTTCGTGCTGCTCATGATGGTGAACATGCTGTTCGCCGTCTTCGGCGGCGGTGACGGCCTCGGCTTCCGCAGCGGCACGCTCGGCATCGTCTTCGGCATCGTCGGCATCCTCCTCGGCGCCTGCTTCCTCGCCCTGGACTTCAAGCAGGTCGAGGACGGCATCGCCTACGGCGCCCCGCGCGAGGAGGCATGGCTCGCCGCCTTCGGCCTCACGCTGACGCTGGTCTGGATCTACATGGAGTTCCTGCGGCTCATCTCGATCCTCAACAGCAGCGACTGACGTCCTCCGGGCGACGCCGCGTACGAAGGGCCCCGGACCGGGTACGGTCCGGGGCCCTCGTCGTCCCCCGGACCGCCCGGGGGCGCCCGTGGCCGGGGGTGCGCTGGCACCGGCCGCGCGGGGCCGCGTACGCTCGCGCCGTGGTGGATACGACGCCTTTGACCCGTGCCGTGGACGACTTCGCCGACCGCCTGCGGGCCGCCCCGCAGAGCCGGCTGCAACGGGGGGCCGCCGCCGAGGCGCTGGGGCTGGCCCGCGAGTTGGCCCGGTGGGCCCAGAGCGTGGAGGAGCCGGGCGCGGAGCCCCGGGAGATGCCGGACGCGGGGATGTTCGCGGCGGCCGACCAGATCGCCGTCGCCGCACACGACCTGGCCCTCGTCCTCCAGGACGAGGGCCAGGTGGCGGAGGCGGCGGGACTGGTCCACGAGGCCCGCGGACGGGCCGGGGTCTGACACCGGGTCGGGCGCGTACGGGGGAGTCTTCGCCGTCCGTGTCGAGCGGCCTGCCCGGAAACGGAGACCGGCCGCGGGACCACAGCGACGGGGACTACCGGGACTACCGGGTTCCGGGACTACAGGGACGCGATGACCCGGTCGGCCAGGATGTAGACGGTCTCCTCGCCGCAGGCGAAGGTCAGGGTGTAGGCGCCGGAGATGCCCGAGCCGCCCAGCAGGTACGGGGCGGCCCCCGCGTGCAGCGCGTCGGCCAGGCGCTCGGAGGTCTCGCGGTGGCCCGGCGTCATGCACAGGGTGGTGCCGTCGGCGAAGACGTACACGTCGAGCGTGCCCAGCGGGCCGGGGCGCACGTCCGTCAGCGGAACCTCGGCCGCGGCCAGTTCCTCCAGCGTGTCGACGGTGTGCTCGTGATCGTTGACGACCGGCGAGGGGTTGGGCACGAAGTCCGGGTGGGAGGGGTGCCGGCGCCGGGCGGCGGCCAGCTCCGCCGACTCCTTCGGGGCGTCCTCCTGGACGGCGTCCCCGGGAGCCTCGTCGAAGCCGGGGCCCTGCTCGACCACCGGCTCCAGACCGGCGAGGTCCGCCTGCCGGGGCAGGAACAGCTCGCTGTCGGACAGGCCCAGCAGCAGCGGGGCGTCGGAGGCGTCGCGCGCCTCCTGCGCGGCCCAGAACGCGCGCGCCTCGGCCAGCTCACGCTCCCGTTCCTCGGCGAGCGCGGCGGCGACGGCGGCGCGGATCTCGTCGGTGTCCGCGGTGGTGCGGGCGGCGGGGACGCGGCCCCGCGCGTCGGCTGTCCTGCTCTCGGTCAGCTCGGCGTGCAGGGCCGCCACCTGGCGGCGCAGCACCAGTACGGCGCGCAGGACGGCGACGCCCACGGCGCCGGTGGCTGCCGTGGTGAGCAGCAGGGCGATCGATATGGCGCTCACTGACATACTCCCGGTTCAAAGTCGACCCCCGACTTCCTACATCAGCTTGAAGGGCGGACTAACCTTCTGTCAGTGCGTAACGTCACGAAACGGACAGGACTTTGGGCCCGGAAGGTAGGGGCTCAACGGCTCTGACCTGCGATGATGGTTCCGAGAGGGAGATAGGTCACATCCTGGGGGAGATTGGGTCACGGAACGGCCCGGAACCTCGCCGGCGGCGGGATTCCGGGCCGTTCGTCACCCTGGGTGCCGCGACCGGCACCCAGGGTCCCGTGCTCGGGTCAGCTCAGGCGCTCGATGACCATCGCCATGCCCTGGCCGCCGCCGACGCACATGGTCTCCAGGCCGAACTGCTTGTCGTGCCACTGGAGGGAGTTGATGAGCGTGCCGGTGATGCGGGCGCCGGTCATGCCGAAGGGGTGGCCGACGGCGATGGCGCCGCCGTTGACGTTCAGCTTCTCCAGCGGGATGCCCAGCTCCCGGTAGGACGGGATGACCTGGGCGGCGAACGCCTCGTTGATCTCCACCAGGTCGATGTCGTCCATGGTCAGCCCGGCCCGCCGCAGCGCCTGCCGGGACGCCTCCACCGGGCCGAGGCCCATGACCTCGGGGGAGAGGGCGGAGACACCCGTGGAGACGATGCGGGCGAGCGGGGTCAGGCCCAGTTCGCGGGCCTTGGTGTCGCTCATGACGACGAGGGCGGCGGCGCCGTCGTTGAGCGGGCAGCAGTTGCCGGCGGTGACCAGGCCGTCGGGGCGGAAGACGGGCTTGAGTCCGGCCACGCCCTCCAGGGTGACGCCGGCGCGGGGGCCGTCGTCCTTGGCGACGACCGTGCCGTCGGGCAGGGTCACCGGGGTGATCTCGCGCTCCCAGAAGCCGTTCTTGATGGCCTCCTCGGCGAGGTTCTGCGAGCGGACGCCGAACTCGTCCATCTCCTGCCGGGTGACGCCCTTCCAGCGGGCCAGGTTCTCGGCGGTCTGGCCCATCGCGATGTAGGGGTCGGGCAGCAGGCCGTCCTCGCGCGGGTCGTGCCAGGTGGTGCCCTCCTGTGCCTGGACGGCGGCGGTACGGGCCTCGGCCTCGGCGAACAGCGGGTTGCGGGTGTCCGGCAGGCTGTCCGAGTTGCCCTTGGCGAACCGGGAGACGGTCTCGACACCGGCCGAGACGAAGACGTCGCCCTCGCCGGCCTTGATGGCGTGCAGCGCCATGCGGGAGGTCTGGAGGGAGGAGGAGCAGTACCGGGTGATGGTGCAGCCGGGCAGGTGGTCCATGCCCATCTGCACGGCGACGATCCGGCCCAGGTTGTTGCCCTGCTCGCCGCCGGGGAGGCCGCAGCCGAGCATGAGGTCGTCGATGTCCCCCGGGTCCAGCTCGGGGACCTTGGCGAGGGCGGCCTGGATGATCGTGGCGGCCAGGTCGTCGGGGCGCAGGTCCTTCAGGGAGCCCTTGAACGCGCGGCCGATGGGGGAGCGGGTGGCAGAGACGATCACGGCTTCAGGCATCGCGGGCTCCTGTGGCGTACGGACGGGGAACGGGCGGACGGTTGGGAAGTTACCCGGAGGTATGGGCGGGGTCACGGGGGTGGGGGTGTGACTTCGGACGCAGCTTTCTAAGCGCTTGCTTTTGTTTGTGGGGTGGGTGAGGGGCGGGCCGGGGGCCCGGGGGCTGGGGGCCTGGGGGTTGAGGTGGGCCGGGGGTCGGGTGCGGTGGGGGCATGTGTGCGGGTGGGCCGGGGTGGGCGCGGGTGGGCGGGCTGACCCGGCGCCGGCCGGGTGCCGCCGCGCCCACCCGTGCCGCCCCAGCGGCACGACTGCCCGCGACGGCGGCTGGTGGCCGGCGGCCCGCGACGGTGGCTGGTGGCCCGCGGCGGTGGCCGGCGGCCCGCACCGGCGGGCGGGGTCGGCCGGGGTCAGGTTGGTTGGGTGGATGAGGTCGGTTCCGATTCGGGGACGCGGCGGCGGCGTCGGCGTTTGAGGAGGGCCCATGGGCCCCGGGGGCCGGCCGGCATCGCCGCCGCGACCTCCGTACCCGCCTCCGAGGCGGCCTCCGCCGCCGCACGGGCCACCGGCAGGAAGCCCTCGCGGCGGGCGGCGTCCGGCCGCTCCTCGTCGGCCGGCCACAGCCCGAGCGCCGCGCAGACCGAGGGGAGCACCGCCATCGCGGCCGTGGCGTACCCCTCGGCGGAGGGGTGGTAGTTGTCCGGGCCGAACAGCTCGCGCGGGTTCTGCGCGAACTCGGGGCCGAGCAGATCGCCCAGCGACACCGTACGACCGCCCTGCTCCACCGCGCCGATGGTCTGTGCCGCCGCCAGTTGCCGCGAGGCCCGCCGGGCCAGCCAGCGCAGCGGCTGCGGCACCGGCTCGATGGTGCCCAGGTCGGGGCAGGTGCCGACGACCACCTCCGCCCCGGCCGTCCGCAGCCGCCGTACCGCCGACGACAGGTGCCTGACCGACCGCGTGGCCGGCATGCGGTGGGTCACGTCGTTGGCCCCGATCATGATCACGCAGATGTCCGGCACCCGCCCCGGGTCCGCCAGCACCTCGCTCACCTGCCGGTCCAGGTCGTCCGAACAGGCCCCCGGCGCCGCCGCCGAGAACAGCTCCACCGGCCGCTCGGCCACCGCGGCGAGCCCCGAGGCCAGCAGCGCGCCCGGCGTCTGGCCGACCCGGTGCACGCCCTGCCCGGCGGCCGTGGAGTCGCCGAGCATCACCATCCGCAGGGGCAGCCCTCCGGGCGCCGGCAGCGCACCGCCGTACAGCCCCTGCGCGTTCGGCACCCGGTCGGGCGTGCCGATGCCCACCCGGCGCCGCGCGAGCTGCACCTCCGCCAGCAGCAGACCGATCGTGGCCGCACCGGCCAGCCCGATCCCGCCGCCGCCGTAGGCCGCGCCTGCCGCGATCCGCCGGGCCACCCTCGCCCTCGACATGCTGGTCATGCCTGGCCGCCACCTCCTAGAAGCCGTACATCCACTGCTTGCCCCGTACGGACCGTCGCCCAATCTCGACGGGGGGTGAACGGTGCCCCGGGACACCCCCGGGGCGACAGGCCATAGGGTGGCGGAACCACTACGACCACACCTTTTGCAGCATCCGGAGACAACGGTGCAATTCCACGACTCGATGATCAGCCTCGTCGGCAACACTCCGCTGGTACGGCTCAACAGCGTCACCAAGGGCATCAAGGCCACCGTCCTGGCCAAGGTGGAGTACTTCAACCCCGGCGGCTCGGTCAAGGACCGCATCGCCCTGCGCATGATCGAGGCGGCCGAGAAGAGCGGCGAGCTGAAGCCGGGCGGCACCATCGTCGAGCCGACCAGCGGCAACACGGGCGTGGGCCTGGCGATCGTGGCCCAGCAGAAGGGCTACAAGTGCGTCTTCGTCTGCCCGGACAAGGTGTCCACGGACAAGATCAACGTACTGCGCGCCTACGGTGCCGAGGTGGTCGTCTGCCCCACCGCGGTCGACCCCGACCACCCGGACTCGTACTACAACGTCTCCGACCGGCTGATGCGCGAGACGCCGGGCGCCTGGAAGCCTGACCAGTACTCCAACCCGAACAACCCGCTCTCCCACTACCACTCCACCGGCCCCGAGCTGTGGGAGCAGACCGAGGGGAAGATCACCCACTTCGTGGCGGGCGTCGGCACCGGCGGCACCATCTCCGGCACCGGCCGCTACCTGAAGGACGCCAGCGAGGGCCGGGTCCGCGTGATCGGCGCCGACCCCGAGGGCTCCGTCTACTCCGGCGGCTCCGGCCGGCCGTACCTGGTCGAGGGCGTCGGCGAGGACTTCTGGCCGACGGCGTACGACCGTGACGTCGCCGACGAGATCGTCCCCGTCTCCGACAAGGACTCCTTCCAGATGACGCGGCGCCTCGCCAAGGAGGAGGGCCTGCTGGTGGGCGGCTCCTGCGGCATGGCCGTCGTCGCGGCGCTGCGCGTGGCCGAGCGGCTAGGCGAGGACGACGTGGTGGTCGTCCTGCTGCCGGACAGCGGGCGCGGCTACCTCAGCAAGATCTTCAATGACGAGTGGATGGCCGACTACGGCTTCCTCGACGACACCGGCCCCAGCGCCCGCGTCGCCGACGTCCTCGACCACAAGGAGGGCGGCCACATCCCCTCCCTGGTCCACATGCACCCCGAGGAGACCGTCGGCCAGGCCATCGAGGTACTGCGCGAGTACGGCGTCTCGCAGATGCCGATCGTCAAGCCGGGCGCCGGTCACCCGGACGTGATGGCCGCCGAGGTGGTCGGCTCGGTCGTGGAGCGGGAGCTGCTGGACGCCCTGTTCACCCAGCGCGCCTCGCTGGACGACCCGCTGGAGAAGCACATGTCGGCCCCGCTGCCGCAGGTCGGCTCCGGCGAACCGGTCGAGGACCTGATGTCGGTGCTCGGCGGCGCGGACGCGGCGATCGTCCTCGTGGAGGGCAAGCCGACCGGCGTGGTCAGCCGCCAGGACCTGCTGGCCTTCCTCGCCAAGGGCGGCAAGTAGCGGCGGCCCCGGGCAAGGGACGGACGCCGACGCCCCCGACGGTGATCCTCGCGGACTTCGCGGAAGCGGTACGCGCGCGTCACGTGCCCGCAGCACGGGCTTAACACGCCTCCGGCACAGTGGGACACGTCGGCGAGCGGGGCGCCTCTCGGGTCTGGAACGGGAGGAGCGCCCCGCCCGGCCGGCACCGAACGGCGTCGGGGACCTTCCGGAGCGGCTCCCGGACCTCCAAGGACGCCACGGACGCGGGGCCCCGGTCGCTCGGGCCGGGGCGCCGCGTCCCGCGCGGGGACCGCCGTCGTCCCGACCCCCGGGCGACCGGGGGTACGCCGGTCCCCGCGCGCCTCTTCCTCCCGGGACCTGAGGCCGGTCACCCGCCGGGGCCCGCGGTCAGTCCTTCCAGCGGTCCTCGCCGCGGTCGTCCCGGCGGCCCTCGCGGCGGTGGAACAGCTCGGGCGTGCTCCGCGCGGCCTGGATCAGGTTGACGCCGACGATGCCGGCCCACACCACCAGGAGCCCCGGCAGCTTGGCGACCCCGCCGCCGATCGCGGAGAGCGGCATGGCGAGGACCAGCGACACGATGGCGAAGCCGAAGCGCTCGCCCCAGGAGTCCGCGGGCCGCGGCGACCTCGCTCCCCGCACCGCCGTCACCTGCTGCTCGGCGAGCTGCCGGCGCACCCGGCGGTCCACCGCGATGTCGATGCGCTGGTCGACCTTCTCCAGGAACGAGTCGACCAGGGCGGAGTCGTACTCCTCGCCCAGTTCCCTGCGGGCCCGCAGAGTGGCGTCGAGGTCCTTCTTCAGATCGGCGTCCCGCGCGTCCATTCCCGTCATGCCCCCACGCTAGACACCCGCCCGCCCCGGAACACTGGTGCTAACCCCCGTCTCCACCGGGGGACTCCAGGGGTCGCGGCGTGCGGCCTGGGTAAAGGACCGGAGTCGGTGGACGTGGAGCGGAGAGGGCGGACACGATGACCAGGGGACGACGGCCGGACGACCGGACGCTGATCGTGGGCGCCGGTGTGGTGGGCGCCTCGGTCGCCCACCACCTCACCCGCCTGGGCTGCGAGGACGTGGTGGTGCTCGACTCCCGTACCCGTACGGAACTGCCCGGGTCGACCGGCCTCGCCCCCGGTTTCGTCGGCCGGCTCAGCACCAGCCCGGAGCTGACCGCCCTGGCCCGGGACAGCGTCCGCACCTACCGCGCCCTCTCCGGGGACGGCCCCGGGTGGGCCTTCCGGCAGGTCGGCTGCCTGGAGGTCGCGACCACCGAGGCCCGGCTGGAACGGGCCCACCGCGACGCCGAGCACGGCCGGCGCCTCGGCGTCGAGGCGCGGGTGATCGGCCCCGGCGAGACCGCCGCCCTGGCCCCCGCACTCGTCGACCCCGGCATCGTCCACGGCGCCCTGCACATCCCCGGCGACGGCGCCGCCGACCCCGCCCTGCTCACCCGCCTGCTGCTGGACGACGCGGAGCGGGCCGGCGCCCGGCTCCGCTTCGAGACACCGGTCGTGGCCCTGGAGAGGGAGGGCGGCCGGGTGACCGGCGTGCGCACGGGGCCGGGAGGCGAGGTGATCGGCGCGGGGCGGGTCGTGCTGGCCACGGGCATCTGGGGGCCCGTCCTCGCCGCGGACGCCGGTGTCCGGCTGCCGATGGTGGCGGTGCAGCACCCGTACCTCTACACCGCCGACGTCCCGGGACTGGACGACACGGTCATCGACGCGCCGATCGTGCGCTATCCCGAGCACGCCGTCTACACCCGCCGGCACGGCCGCCGCTACGGCCTGGGCAGCTACGCGCACGCCCCGCTGCCCCTGACCCCCTCCGCCGGCCTCACCTCGGCCGAACTCCCCTTCCGGGAAGAGGACTTCGGCGCCGCCCTCAGCCGGGCCACCTCCCTGGTGCCCGCCTTCCGCACGGCACCCCCCGGCCGCCGGCTCAACGGCGCCTTCGCCCTGACCCCCGACGAACTGCCGCTCGTCGGTCCCGCTCCGGGCGTGCCGGGCCTGTGGTTCGCGGAGGCGTCCTGGGTCACCCACGCCGGTGGCGTCGGCCGCCACCTCGCGCACCTGCTGCTGGACACCGGCGACCCCCTCGTCGACCCGGCACGGCTCGCCCCCGATCGTTTCGCCTCCTGGCCCGACCACCACGTCCACACCACCGCCCTCACCCACTACCAGGGCATCTACGAAACCCACTGAACCCCTTTCGGGGCGGCCGGCCGCCGCGCGAGGGCGTGATGACCGGCCGTCACCTCATGCCCGCCACCACGCGGACGCGGGGTCCGCCCCGGCCCGCACGGCCCGCAGCTTCGCGACGAGGACGGCCGCCACGACGTCCTGGACGGCCAGCCCCAGTGACAGGTAGACCATCCGCTCGCGCTCGCCGCGCCGCCCGGGAACCCGTCCGTCCAGCACGGCACCGATCTCCCCCCGCGCGTGGTCCCGCCCGATGAGCCCTTCCCGGAGCGGGACCAGCAGTTCGGATGCCTCCCGCTCCGCCGCCTCGGCACTGTCCAGGACCACCGTGGACCGGGCCACCAGAGCGGAGGACAGCTCCCGGGCGCCGGGCCGGCAGGCTCCCACGGCGCACACCAGGGCCCCGGGAGCCACGTCCGCGTCGTGGAGCACCGGCTCCCGGGCGGACGTGGTGGTGCAGATCAGCCCCGCCTCTCGGGTGGCCTCGGCGAGCGTGGCGCACACGTCGGTCTCGAAGCCGTGCTCGGTGCGGACCCACTCCGCCAGGCCCGCCGCGCCGTCCGGGCCGCGGTTCCAGATCCTGACCCGCCGGATCGGCCGTACCGCCGCCATGGCCGTCACATGCGCCCGTGCCTGCGCACCGGCCCCGGCGACCGCCAGCGTGGTGGGCCCCGGCAGCGCGAGCGCCTCGGCGGCGACCGCGGACGCGGCGGCCGTGCGCAGCTCGGTGACGGTGCCGGCCGGGAGCACCGCGACGGGCACCCCCGTGTCCGGGGCGAAGACCGTCACCGTCCCGACGTGGGTGGGCAGCCCCTTCGCCGGGTTGTCGGCCCGGACCACGACGGATTTGACGCCGAACCAGTGCCGCCCCTCGAAGGGCACGTGGGCGGGCATCGACCCGAACAGCCCCGGCTCCCCGCCCTCGCGCGAGGGCGGTCGCAGCACCGTGCGCAACGGCTGCGTCACCTCGCCGGCGGAGAAGGCCCGCATGGCCTGCCGCATCGCCGCGACCGCGGTGGCGGGCGGGAACAGATCCCGGACCTCGTCGTCGTCCAGGAAGACCGCCCCGCTCACCACGCCGTGCTCCGGGTGCTCACTCCGGGACGGGGCGGCACGGGGCGGTCCTCGTCGAGGAGGTCCGCCCGGGTGAACGCCGACCACACCATCCGGATCGGCCGGGTACGGGAGAGGAACTCCAGCCCGTGCAGACGGGCCGCCGGCGCCGTGGTCAGGGCCAGCGGAGCGTCCCCCCTGGCCACGGCCTGGGCCGCCGCGCTCGTCGACGAGGCGAACACCACCTCGGTGAGGTCGAACCGCTCCGGCAGGAGTTCGTCCACGAGGGCGCGGGGCGCGGGGTGGGTGATCACCGCGGCCTTCGGGCCGAGGCCGGCACCGGGGCGGGCGGCGATGCCGTAGTGAGGGGTGTCCTTCACGAACACCGCGGCCAGGCGCAGCGCCGGGTCCATGTAGAAGCGGTCGACGCGGGCGTAGGCGTTGGCGGCCACCACCAGTTCGCAGTCGCCGCGGCCGAGGCGGTCGGCGGCCTCTTCGTACTGGTCGCACAGCTCGATCAGGACGCTTTCGTGGCCGCGCCGCACCAGGTTTCCCTGGAGCACACGGCACGCCTGCTCACTGCTGGTCCCGGCCGGGCCCAGGGAGGAGATCCGCAGGGGTTTGGTCATGGGGAGCCGGGAGAGAGCGACATCGGTCATCTCCCGGCCGTCGGGCACGTCGAAGCGGTACCGGTTGATCACAATTCCCCCAGAGAGGCGAAGAGAAGGCAGGAAGGGACCCGGAGGGTCGGGAGGCGAGCCGGGGCCCGGCCGGCGGGTGGGACGGCATGGACCGTCCGCACACCCGCCGGGACGGCGCCGCGCTCAGCCCCGGGCGGCCGTCCGGACCGGGAAGCCCACGGGTGTGTTCCAGTGCCGGTGGACCGGATCGGCCCCGCGCGCGGCGCGTTGGTACGCCTCGCGCACCAGGGTGGTGACGGGGCCCGGTGTTCCGTCGCCGACCGGGCGCCCGTCGATCTCCGTCACCGGCACGATCTGGCAGCCGGTGCCGGTCAGGAACACCTCGTCGGCCAGGTGGAGTTCGGAGCGCTGGACGGTGCGTTCGACGACGGTGAGCTCCGCCTGGTCGGCCAGCAGCCGGATCACCGCGGCACGGGTGAGACCGGGGAGGATGTCGGAGTCGGGCCCTGGTGTGGAGACGGAGCCGGAGCCGACCACGAAGACGTTCGCGGTGCTCGCCTCGGCGACCGTTCCACGCTGGTTGAGCATGATGGCGTCGTCGTATCCGGCGGCGGTGGCCTCTTCCACGGCCAGCGCGTTGTTGGCGTAGGCGCCGGTGATCTTCCCCCGGGCCGGGAGGGAGGCGTCGGGGACGCGACGCCAGGAGCTGACGCCGCAGCGGATGCCCCCGGCCTTGCCGTAATCGCCCATCGGCAGGGTGACGATCGACACCGCCGTCGACACGCCGCTCAGCCTGACGCCGAAGGGGGTGCCGGGCTCCAGCGCCTGCTTGTAGACCACGGGCCTGACGTAGACGTCGCCGAGGAGCCGGTTGCGCAGGATCAGCTCGCGGGTCACCTCGACCAACTCGGCGGGACCGAAGGGCAGATCGAGGCGGAGCAGGCGGCACGAGGCGTGCAGGCGTTCGTAGTGCTCCCTCGCCTTGAAGAGGAGCGAGTCGCCGCCCTCCGCGGCGGCGTAGGCGCGGATGCCCTCGAACACGCCCGTGCCGTAGTGCAGGCCCTGAGTGCCGACGCCCAGCCGTATGTCGCCGGCCCGGACGAACTCTCCCTGGTGGAAGGCCCACCGCTCGTGCGGGGCGGCGCTCACCGGCCCCGCCTCCCGCCGGCCATGGCCAGCGCCACCTTCCGCTCTTCGTCCGGCGCCCGGCGCCGGTCGTGCACCCGGGCGGCCTTCCAGCTCACCAGAGCGCCGGTGGTCGTGATCCCGCCGAGCTGCCGGTAGCCGATCTCCACGGGGCAGCCCCAGGCTTCGTGGGCCGCGCCCGCCAGGTCGTCGACGGCGGCGGGGGGCAGCGGGGCGCCGTCGCGGGTCTCGACCTCCACGGTGAGCGTGTCCGTGCCGTCGGCCCGGTCGATGACGAGCTGGTAGTCCATGGCTCCGGCGAGCCGGGACAGGATGAGCGACTCCAGCTCGTAGGCCGTGACCCGGCGGCCGTTGAGGTCGATGAGATCGCGGACGCGCCCCAGCGGCAGCAGGACGTCGGACGGGTAGCCGGCGGCCGGGGCCGCGGGGTACAGCCGCACCAGATCGCCCGTACGGTAGCGGACCAGCGGCTTGCTGCCCTGGTAGAGGTGGGTGACGACCAGCTCGCCCTGACGGAAGCCGTCCCGTGGGGCGGCGGGCCGGCCGGTCCCGGGGTCGATCAGCTCGTAGTAGACGTTGAGCGGCAGGGTGCGCAGCCGCCCGTCGCCGTGGGTGGCGCCGAGGACGGACGCCTCCTGCGAGGCGTAGAGGCAGTTGTAGGCGGTGGCGCCCCACATCTCCCCGATGTTCCGCAGCAGGCCGGGGGTGGCGAGTTCGCCGGTGAACATGAAGAAGCGGATGCCGAGGCCGGCGGGCTCCAGCCCGGCGCGCACCGCTTCCTTCGCCAGGGACATGGCGACGTTGGGGGTGCAGAAGACGCCCGTCACGGAGACTTCCCGGATGACCTCCAGCGCGCGTCGGAAGCCGACGACGGGCGAGTGCGGCCACATCTTGGCGTGGGCGTGGCCGAGGTTGCGGCACACGTCGCCGAAGGTGTCCCCGGTGGAGTGCAGTTCGTTGGGCCCCATCACGCCGATGACGTGGCGGTCGCCGTGGGCGCGGAAGACGTGGTCGTAACAGACGGACAGCGCCGTGTTGTTGACGAGGGAGTCGACGTGGTCCCGGGGGCAGGGGGTGGAGCGGCCGGTGGTGCCGGTCGTCTCGTAGAAGACCCAGCCCTCGTGGACGGGCTTGGAGAGCATGTCCAACAGCCGTTCGCGCAGGTCGTCCTTGGTGGTGAAGGGCAGCTCGGCGAAGGAGTCGAACGTGAGTCCCGCGATCGCGGACTCGTCGAGGTGGCCGAGGAGTTCGCCGTAGAAGGGCGAGTTCCCGGTCACATGGCGGAGGGTCTCGCGCAGCGCGGTCAGTTGGTGCGCTTCGAGTTCCTCCCGTGGCCATCCGGCCGCGTCGAAGCGGCGGTGATCGGCGAGGGTGCGACGCGCGAAGGCGTCAAGTCGGTCGTCGAATATAGTGAACATGGTCCCAGCCTCTGCGTTTTGTCGACGGGCTACGGGGCTTGGGTGCCTGCGGGTTAGGAGCCGCAGGCACCCGCTGTGTGTGCGGGTGGGTTACGGCCGGTCAGCGCAGCAGCGCCAGGCTGCCGGTCCACTTGTTGAGCTGCTTGCGGGGCCCGAAGAGGCCGATCGAGGAGTAGGCGAGGTCGGCCGGTGCCGTGCCGGACATCCGCTCCATGTACTCCTCGTAGGTGCGGCACGACTGCGCCAGGTCGCTGAAGCCGACCACGACCACCTCCGGATCGGAGACGGCCAGCCGGTGGATCTGGGCGATCCGCTCGGCGGACGACGTGAGGACCGGTACCGGGATGAGCGTGATGCCGAGGTGGACGCCCCCGTCGGCGTCTTTCACGTCCGGGCCGATCAGTTCGGGGACGCTGCGGCCGAGGGTCAACGACACCACGGAGGCCGCGTTCACGGTCAGTCCCGTCGGCAGGTCGCCGTTGACGACGATCACACACTTGCTGTTCTTGATGTCCTGGTTCATTTCTTTTCCAGCTCGGATTCTTTCCGCGGGGCCTCTCCCGCGCGGTCGTGGATGTCCGGGGCGGCACGTCCCGCCGGGCGGGGCCGGACCCCGGAGCCGAGGACCACACCGGTGATGACGATGAGGCAGCCCACCCCCTCGGTGACACCGACGGACTCGCCGGTGACCACGACGGCGGACAGGAGCCCGAAGACCGGGACGAGGTTGAGCACGTTCACGGCGGTGCTCGACGGGACGTCACGCAGACCGAAGTTGTAGAGGACGAACGCGGCGATGGAGCACATCCCCGCCAGGAAGGCGAGCATGCCGAGGTCGGCGGCCGAGGGCCGGTGCCACTCGCGGTATTCGAGCGGACAGAGCAGGACGAAGCCGAGCGCGCCCGCCACCGTCTGGTAGTAGGTGCTGGTGAGAGGGGAGTACCCGGGGCTGGTGCGGCGGGCGACGATGTTGTACGCGGCCCAGGCGATGCCGGCGGCCAGCAGGATGACGTCTCCCAGCACGCGGTGTCCGCCCCCCGAACTCGCGCTCTGCCGGACGATCAGCCACACCCCGGCCACGGCCAGCGTCATGCCCAGGATGCGGGGGAGCGAGGGCAGAACGCGGTGCAGGACCGCTTCCAGGATCACCGTGATGATCGGGAACGCGGCCACGATGATGGCCGCGTCGGTGGCGGTCGCCAGGTCGACGCCGATGTTCTCCAGACCGAAGTACGCGGTGATGCCCAGCAGACCGGCCCCGCCCATGGCCAGCGCCGGCCGGCGCCCCACCGGCTTCCAGCCCTTCTGCATCCGCACCAGCAACGCGAGAATCAGGGCGGCGGCGGCGAACCGAATGGCGCCGATGGTCATGGGTGGCACATTGTCGAGCACGACCTTCGTCACGGCGAAGGAAGTGCTCCATATCAATGCGGCGGCGACGATCGCCAGTAATGCCGTCCATGGCGGACTGGTATCGGAAGGGGGCGATAAATTCACGCCTTCGTTCATACGCGCTCCTGTCCGCCGCACGGAGTATTCCGGCCGAGCCGGCGTGAATGGTCGGTCACGTGTCGGATTTCAGGAGCACTTCGAAGTCCACTACGGACCAGTCGGCGATGGCTCGCCACAGTTCGACTCCCCGCACATGGTCGGGGTGGGTCAGGTAACGGTCGACCGCCTGCCGGTCGGTGAAGTCGCCGACCAGGGCGAAGTCATGCGCGATCGGGCGCCCCGAGACGTTCCTGCCGCACTGCCAGTGCACGATTTCCGGAATGTGCCGGGGATGCTGCCGTGTCACGGATTCCGCTTCGGCCGCTCTGGGGTCAGACCAGTCGAGTCCGTCTTTGAATTTGAACAGCACGACATGACGGATACCCATATGGAGGCCCCCCGGCGTCCGGTGCGATTGTGCGGAATCAACGGGTCGTCAGCTTAGGCATATGCACTTTGGCACGGGCAACTCTTGTCCAGGATGCGAGATCGGGAGAGGGGGTCGCGGATGGCTCAAATGTGCACCCGCTCTCGGTTTGCATAACCGGCGAAGAGAATATTTTCGGTGTCTTTCCGATGCTCTTCGGCCAGTTGTGCCGCCCTCCGCGGGGACCTGGCACGCCCGGTCCGACGGGTTCCGGCCGCCGGGGTTCGAGGGGATACGGCGCGGTGCCGGGGGCCGTGGGGACCGTGACCGTGCCCGGAGGCGTGGCTCGCTGTATAACGGTATGCAGGAAACGGGGAACGTGAATAGGGGCGAGGGGGAGCAGGGGATGAGCGGGAGCGACAGCCCGGCCGCGCGGCTGCAGACGCTCTTCGAAGGGCACCGGCTCACGCCGACCCAGCGGCGCATCGCGCACAGCATGGTGCGCCGCGCCGCCGAGGTGCCCTTCCTCTCCAGCGTCGAGCTGGCCGAACTCGCCGGGGTCAGCCAGCCCTCCGTCACCCGCTTCGCCGTCGCCCTCGGCTTCGACGGCTACCCCGCGCTCCGCCGCCACCTGCGCGAGGTGGTGCCCTCGGCCGAACCGGCCCCGCGGGCCGCCGGGCACAACGAGTACCAGCAGGCCGTCGTCGCCGAAATCGAGAACCTGCGGCACCTCGCCGAGGCGCTCGCCGACCCCGCCCCCGTTCGGGAGGCCGGGCGCACCCTCGCCGCCGGCCGCCCCCTGGTGGTGCTCGGGCTGCGGGCCGCCGCCGCCCAGGCGCACGGCTTCGCCTACTTCGCGGCCAAGGTCCACCCCGACGTGCGGCTCCTCAACGAGGGCGGCACCATGCTCCACGACCGCATCGACGCCGCCGTCCGGGCCGGCGCGAGCGCCCTGCTCTGTTTCGCCCTGCCCCGGCACCCCCGTGAGGTCCTCGACGCCCTCGCCCACGCGCGGGAGGCGGGGCTCACCGTCGTCACCGTCGCCGACTCGGCCTTCGCGCCCGTCGCCAAGGTGTCCGACCTGCTGCTGCCCGCCGCCGTCGGCACCGGGCTCGCCTTCGACACGGCCTGCGCGCCGATGCTGCTCGGCCGGGTGCTGCTGGAGGCGATGTGCGACGACCTCCCGGACGCCCAGGCCCGGCTGGAGGAGTTCGACGCGCGGGCCGCCGCCCGGGGGCTGTTCGTGGAGTGACGGGCGAGGGGTTCCGCCGGGCGCGGTTCTCTCAGACGCGTCTCACCTTCTCCCGCTACCGTGCCTACGCTGACAGACCCTTCGGACGTTCGCTTCGCACAACCGGAACAGGAGGCCGACGTGGCGCGCGCAGGACAGGGTGGAGGACGGGGACTGGCCCGGGTCGCCGTCGTCGTACGGGCGGGGGCGGCACCGCTGTGGTGGCTGGGCCTGCTCGCGGCGGGCATCGGGGCGCTGGTGCCGGGGCTGACCGGACGCCGTATCGGCGTCCTGGCGGGCGCCGCGCTGTTCGTGATCGCGGTGCCCGTCGTGGCGACGGTACAGCGCGGGCGGTACGCGGCGCTGGCCGGCTCGGCCACCCGCGCGGGCCGGCACGACGTGCTCCAGGACCGCGCGGTGAGCCTGCGCAACTGGCGCCGGGGTCACCGATGGTGGCTGCTGCTCGCCTTCCTCGCCGCCGTGGGCGCCTCCTTCGCCGTCCCCGCCGCCGCAGGGCTGCTGATGGCCGGCTGCGGGCTCGGCCTGTGGCTCAAGTCCGCCTGGATCGGGCGCCGCGAGGAGGCGGGCGGGGCCCTGCTGTGGGTGCGCGTCGACTGGCTCGCCCGCAACGGCGGCCGTCCGGCCGGCCCCGCGGTCCGCGCCTACAGCAGCACCGGCATCGCCGCCGGCGACGCCGCCCCGGGAGGCGCCCGCCGCAAGGCGGCGAGCCTGGCCTGAGCGGACGGGGGCGTTCGCGCCGCCCCGGCCCGGCTCCGTGAGCGCGGGGCCCCGGTGGACTCGGTGAGGCCGGGGCGCGGCGGCCCGCCCGCGCGGGGCCGGGGCCTCGCCGCCCCCGTCAGGCCCGGCCCGCCCCCCGGTCCCGCCCCACCAGGGCGTCCGCCCGCGCCCCGCCCGACTCCGCCACGATGTCCGCCACCGACTGGGCCTCGCGCACCGTGGCGAAGGCGATCCCGCCGCCGTCGTCCGGCAGGAACCCGTGGACGGCGGGGCGGGCGAGGGAGTTGTAGGCGTAGTGGTGGGCGAAGTAGTACGCGCCCGTGTCCAGCACCGCCGCGTAGTCCCCCTGCTCCAGCAGCGGCAGCGCGCGGCCCGTCGCCAGGAGGTCCCCGGCGAAGCACGCCGGGCCCGCCACGTCCTGCACCACCCCGGGCCCCGCCTTCGGCCGGCCCCCGGCGTCGTACGCGGCGATCCGCAGCGGCCACGCCTCCGGCGCGTACACCGTGCGCGTCGCCACCTGGACGCCCGCGTGCGTCACCGCGACCGGGCGCCCCCCGGCGCTCTTGGCGTACTCCACCCGGGCCAGCATCGTGCCGTGCTCGGCCAGCAGCGACCGGCCGAACTCGGTGACCAGCCCGTACCGCCCGTCGAAGAGCCCCGGCACCGCCTCCCGCAGCACCCGCGCGTACTCCGCGTGGGTCGGGGCCGTCTCCTCCGAGGCGAAGTTCACCGGCAGTCCGCCGCCGATGTCGAGGGTGTCGACCTGCCGCCGCCCGGCCCGCTCGTTGATCTCCTCGGCGAGGGCGTGGGCGGCGGCCACCCCCTGGGCCATCAGCGTGAGCGGGACGCCCTGCGAGCCGGTGTGCGTGTGCAGCCGGGTCAGCCAGGGCCGGTCCAGATACGCCCGGACGACCCACTCCCGGGCCCCCTCGTCCCGGAGCGCCACCCCGAACTTCGAGGTCGCCGTCGCCGTCGACAGCGCCTCGATGGCACCGCCGCCGACCTGCGGATTCACCCGGATGCCGATCGGCGAGGCGGTCCGGCCGGAGGCGAGGAGCGCGTCGAGGCGGGCCAGCTCCTGCGGATTGTCCACGTTGACGGCGATGCCCAGGGCCAGCGCCTCGCGCAGCTCCTCCGGCGTCTTGGCCGGCGAGTCCAGCACCGTCCGCGCCGCCGGCACCCCCGCGGTGCGGGCCAGCGCCAGCTCGCCCGGACTCGCCACCTCCGCCCCGATGCCCTCCTCGTGCAGCAGCCGCAGCACCGGCACCAGAGGGGTCGCCTTCACCGCGAAGGCGTGCAGCACCGGCGTACCCGGCGCCGTCACCGCCGCGAACGCCGAGCGCAGCGCCGCCGCCGACTCCCGGATGCCGGTCACGTCGAGCAGCGCCACGAGCGGGGCGCCGGGTCCGAGCAGCCCCTGCTCCACGGCGGCCCGCACCGCCCGGTCCCGGCGGGCGGCCCGCTCCCCGCCGCCCGGTCCGCCGATCCTGTCCGTGCCCTCGCTCACGCGCTTCTCCGTCCCGTCGCCGTGACCCTCCGCGTCCCCGCTGCCCCTGCCCCCTAACCGGCCACACATCCGAGACGCGCCGCCGCGCGTCCCCGCGCCGTGTATTGACTAGCCATATTCAGCGGGACAGGATGTGAATATCCGCAGTAACAGTCGCCGGGAGCCAGCCACCAGGAGGCAGACCATGTCCGGACCCCGCCCATCCGACGCCCGCCCCGTCAGGGCGCCCCGCGGCACCCGGCGCACCGCCCAGGGCTGGCCGCAGGAGGCCGCGCTGCGGATGCTGCAGAACAACCTCGACCCCGAGGTCGCCGAACACCCCGACCGGCTCGTCGTCTACGGCGGCACCGGCAAGGCGGCCCGCGACTGGCGCTCCTTCGACGCCATGGTCCGCACGCTGGAGGGGCTCAAGCAGGACGAGACGATGCTCGTCCAGTCCGGCCGCCCGGTCGGCGTCATGCGGACCCACGAGTGGGCGCCGCGCGTGCTGATCGCCAACTCCAACCTCGTCGGCGACTGGGCCACCTGGGAGGAGTTCCGCCGCCTGGAGGCCCTCGGCCTGACCATGTACGGGCAGATGACCGCCGGCTCCTGGATCTACATCGGCACCCAGGGCATCCTCCAGGGCACCTACGAGACCTTCGCCGCCGTCGCCGCCAAGCGCTTCGGCGGGACCCTCGCCGGCACCATCACCCTCACCGCCGGCCTCGGCGGCATGGGCGGCGCCCAGCCCCTCGCCGTCACCATGAACGACGGCGTCGTCATCTGCGTCGACTGCGACCCGCGCGCCATCGACCGCCGCATCGAGCACCGCTACCTCGACGTCAGGGCCGACTCCCTCGACCACGCCCTCCACCTCGCCACCGAGGCCCGCGACCGGCGCACCCCCCTGTCCATCGGCGTCCTCGGCAACGCCGCCGAGGCGGTCCCGCGACTGCTCGCCATGGGCGCCCCCATCGACATCGTCACCGACCAGACCTCGGCCCACGACCCGCTGGCCTACCTGCCCACCGGCATCGCCTTCGAGGACATGGCCGACGCCGCCGCCGAGGACCCGGCCGGCTTCACCACCCGCGCCCGCGAGTCCATGGCCCGGCACGTCGAGGCCATGGTCGGCTTCCAGGACGCCGGCGCCGAGGTCTTCGACTACGGCAACTCCCTCCGCGGCGAGGCCCGACTCGCCGGATACGACCGCGCCTTCGCCTTCCCCGGCTTCGTCCCCGCCTACATCCGCCCCCTCTTCTGCGAGGGCAAGGGCCCCTTCCGCTGGGCGGCCCTCTCCGGCGACCCCGCCGACATCGCCAAGACCGACCGGGCCGTCCTCGACCTCTTCCCCGAGAACGAGTCCCTGGCCCGCTGGATCAGGCTGGCCGGCGAGCGCGTCCACTTCCAGGGCCTGCCCGCCCGCATCTGCTGGCTCGGCTACGGCGAACGCGACAAGGCCGGCGAGCGCTTCAACGACATGGTCGCGAGCGGTGAGCTGGCCGCCCCCGTCGTCATCGGCCGCGACCACCTCGACTGCGGCTCCGTCGCCTCCCCCTACCGCGAGACCGAGGCCATGCGCGACGGCTCCGACGCCATCGCCGACTGGCCGCTGCTCAACGCCATGGTCAACGTCGCCTCCGGCGCCTCCTGGGTCTCCCTCCACCACGGCGGCGGCGTCGGCATGGGCCGCTCGCTCCACGCCGGACAGGTCACCGTCGCCGACGGCACCCCGCTCGCCGGGGAGAAGATCCGCCGCGTGCTCACCAACGACCCCGGCATGGGCGTCATCCGCCACGTCGACGCCGGCTACGAGGGCGCCGAGGCCGTCGCCGCCGAGCGGGGCGTACGGGTGCCGATGCGCGAGGGCGACGACGTGCGCGAGGGTGACGAGGCGCGCGAGGGTGACGAGGCGTGACCTTCCACAGGATGTGGGCGGAGTTGCTGCCCATCGGCCGCAGCCCCGTCTCCGGCGGCTACCACCGCTTCGCCTGGACCGGCGCCGACACCGACTGCCGGGCCTGGTTCCGGCAGCAGGCCGAGGAGCGCGGCCTCGCCTACGAGACCGACCGGAACGGCAACCAGTGGGCCTGGCTCGGCGACCCGGCCGCCGGGGACGCCGTCGTCACCGGCTCCCACCTGGACTCGGTCCCCGACGGCGGCGCCTTCGACGGGCCCCTCGGCGTCGTCTCCGCCTTCGCCGCCCTCGACGAACTCCGCGCCCGGGGCGTCCGGTTCGCCCGGCCGCTCGGCATCGTCAACTTCGGCGACGAGGAAGGCGCCCGCTTCGGCCTCGCCTGCGTCGGCTCCCGCCTCACCGCCGGCGCGCTCACCGCCGCACAGGCCCACCGCCTCACCGACGCCGACGGCGTCACCCTCCCCCGGGCCATGGAGGCCGCCGGCCACGACCCGGACGCCCTCGGCCCCGACCCCGAACGCCTCGCCCGCATCGGCGCCTTCGTCGAACTCCACGTCGAACAGGGCCGCGCCCTGGACCTGTCCGGCGACCGGGTCGGCATCGCCTCCGCCATCTGGCCCCACGGCCGCTGGCGGTTCGACTTCCGCGGCGAGGCCAACCACGCCGGCACCACCCGCCTCGACGACCGCCGCGACCCGATGCCGCCCTACGCCGAGACCGTCCTCGCCGCCCGCCGGGAGGCCCGGCTCGCGGGCGCCGTCGCCACCTTCGGCAAGATCGCCGTCGAGCCGAACGGCGTCAACGCCATCCCCTCCCTCGTACGCGGCTGGCTCGACTCCCGCGCCGCCGACCAGGAGAGCCTGGACACCGTGGTCGCCGGGATCGAGAAGGCCGCCCGCGACCACGCCGCCGCCCACGGCGTCGACCTCGACATCGTCCGCGAGTCCTTCAGCCCCGTCGTCGAGTTCGACCACGTACTGCGCGACGAACTCGCCCGCATCCTGGGCGCGAGGACCGGCGTGCCCGTCCCCGTCCTCGGCACCGGCGCCGGACACGACGCCGGAATCCTCTCCGGACGCGTCCCGACCGCCATGCTGTTCGTGCGCAACCCCACCGGCGTCTCCCACTCCCCGGCCGAGTTCGCCGCCGAGGACGACTGCCTCGCCGGGGTCGCCGCGCTCGCCGACGTACTGGAAGGGCTGGCCCGCACGTGAACCCCACCCCGCGCACGTACTGGCTGGAGCACGCCTGGCTCGGCACCCACGTCGAGCCGGGCGTCGCCGTGGATGTACGGGACGGGCGCGTCGCCGCCGTCCGCACCGGAGTCCCCGCCCCGCCGCCCGGCGCCGAGATCCTGCGCGGACTGACCCTGCCGGGACTGGCCAACGCCCACTCGCACGCCTTCCACCGAGCCCTGCGCGGCACCGTCCAGGCCGGCTCCGGCACGGGAGCACCCCCGCGTCCGCGGGGAACGGGCGATGCGGACGCCGAGCGGGCGCCGGATTCGTTCTGGGCCTGGCGCGACGTCATGTACGCCATCGCGGACAAGCTCACCCCGGACAGCTACTTCTCGCTCGCCCGTGCCACCTACGCCGAGATGGCGCTGGCCGGCATCACCGCCGTCGGCGAGTTCCACTACGTCCACCACGCCCCCGGCGGCACCCGCTACGCCGACCCCAACGCCATGGGCGAGGCGCTCGTCGAGGCCGCCGCCGAGGCCGGTGTGCGCATCACCCTCCTCGACACCTGCTACCTCTCCGCCGGCTTCGGACGGGCCCCCGACGGCCACCAGCTCCGCTTCTCCGACGGCACCGCCCACTCCTGGGCGGAACGCTGTGCACTTCTCAAGGAACGGGATCACGCGCGGATCGGCGCCGCCATCCACTCCGTACGGGCCGTGCCCGCGGACCAGATGGCGACCGTGGCGCGGTGGGCGGAGGAACGGCGGGCCCCGCTCCACGTCCACCTCTCCGAGCAGACCGCCGAGAACGACGCCTGCCGCGAGGCCCATGGACGCACCCCCGCCCGGCTCCTCGCCGACCAGGGCGTGCTGGGACCGCGCACCACCGCCGTCCACGCCACCCACCTCACCGAGGAGGACATCGCCCTGCTCGGCGGCACCACCACCGGCACCTGCATGTGCCCGACCACCGAACGGGACCTCGCCGACGGCATCGGACCCGCCGTCGCGCTCCAGCGGGCCGGCTCGCCGCTCTCCCTCGGCTCCGACAGCCACGCCGTCGTAGACCTGCTCGAAGAGGCCCGCGCGATGGAGCTGAACGAGCGCCTGCGCACCCGTACCCGAGGCCACTGGACGGCCGCCGCCCTGCTGCGCGCCGCCACCGCCGACGGACACGCGGCGCTCGGCTGGCCCGAGGCGGGGCGCATCGAGACCGGCGCCCTGGCCGACCTCACCACCCTCGCGCTGGACTCGGTCAGGACGGCGGGACCGCCGCCGCGGCTCGGCGCCGAGACGGCCGTATTCGCGGCCACGGCCGCCGACGTCCGGCACACGGTCGTGGGCGGACGGCACGTGGTGCGCGACGGGGCGCACACCCTCGTCCCCGACGTGCCCCGGGAACTGGCGCGGGCCGTGGCCGCCCTCGGCGGCTGACACCCCCGCCCGCCGCCCCCCGGGCACTCCCGCCCGCCGCCCCCCGGGCACTCCCGCCGCCCGCCCCCGACCGCAGCCCCCGCATCCCCCGCGACGCCGACGAGGACGCCATGAGCAGCAGCACCGCCATCACCAACATCGCCGCGCTGGTCACCAACGACCCCTCCCTCCGTGACGGCGACCCCCTCGGACTGGTCCGCGACGCGGCCGTCGTCATCGACGGCGACCGTGTCGTGTGGACCGGTGAGACCAGGAAAGCACCCGCCACTGACAACCGGGTCGACGCCGGCGGCCGGGCCGTCCTGCCCGGCTTCGTCGACAGCCACTCCCACCTGGTCTTCGCGGGTGACCGCACCGAGGAGTTCAACGCCCGCATGTCCGGCCGCCCCTACAGCGCCGGCGGCATCCGCACCACCGTCGCCGCCACCCGCGCCGCCACCGACGCGGAACTGGAGGCGACCCTCGTCCGGCACCTGCGGGAGGCCCTGCGCCAGGGCACCACGACCCTGGAGACCAAGTCCGGCTACGGGCTCACCGTCGACGACGAGGCCCGCGCGCTGCGCATCGCCGCCCACCACACCGACGAGGTCACCTACCTCGGCGCCCACATCGTCGCCCCCGAGTACGCCGACGACCCCGCCGGCTACGTCGCCCTGGTCACCGGGGAGATGCTCGACGCCTGCGCCCCGCACGCCGGCTGGATCGACGTCTTCTGCGAACGCGGCGCCTTCGACGGCGACCAGGCGCGTGCCGTCCTCACCGCCGGCCGGGAACGGGGCCTGCGCCCGCGCGTCCACGCCAACCAGCTCACCCACGGCCCCGGCGTCCAGCTCGCCGTCGAACTCGACGCGGCCAGCGCCGACCACTGCACCCACCTCACCGACGCCGACGTCGACGCCCTCGCGCACGGCGACACGGTGGCCACCCTGCTGCCGGGCGCCGAGTTCTCCACCCGCGCCCCCTGGCCCGACGCCCGGCGGCTGCTCGACGCGGGCGCGACGGTGGCGCTGTCGACGGACTGCAACCCGGGGTCGTCGTTCACCTCGTCCGTGCCCTTCTGCGTCGCGCTCGCGGTGCGGGACATGGGGATGACGCCGGACGAGGCGGTCTGGTCGGCCACCGCGGGCGGCGCGGCGGCCCTGCGCCGGGACGACGTCGGACGCCTGGTCCCGGGCGCGTACGCGGACCTGGTCCTGCTGGACGCGCCGAGCCATGTGCACCTGGCCTACCGGCCGGGCGTGCCGCTCGTCACCGGGGTGTGGCGGCGCGGCGTACGGGTGGTGTGAGCCGCGAGGGGCGACGGGCCCCGCACGGGCGGGCGGTGCCGGGACGGGCGCGGGGGCGGTCCCTCGTGGGACCGCCCCCGTGGCGGAGTCACTCCGTGACGGTCACTCCTCGACCGTCAACCCCTTGCGCAGCCGTACCAGGGTCCGCGACAGCAGCCGGGACACGTGCATCTGGGAGATGCCGAGTTCGTCGCCGATCTCCGACTGGGTCATGCCCGCGACGAAACGGAGGGAGAGGATCTTCCGGTCCCGGGACGGGAGTTCGGCGATCAGCGGCTTCAACGACTCGACGTACTCGATCCCTTCGAGCCCGTGGTCCTCGTAGCCGATCCGGTCGGCGAGCGCGCCCTCGGCGTCGTCCTCCTCCGGCTGGGCGTCGAGGGAGGAGGCGGTGTAGGCGTTGGACGCCGCCATGCCCTCGACGACCTCGTCGCGCGAGAGGCCGAGGTGCTCGGCGAGTTCGCTCACCGTGGGGGCGCGGTCCAGCCGCTGGGCCAGTTCGTCCCCGGCCTTGGCCAGGTCGAGGCGGAGCTCCTGGAGCCGGCGCGGCACGCGCACGGACCACGAGGTGTCGCGGAAGAAGCGCTTGATCTCGCCGATGATGGTCGGCATGGCGAACGTGGGGAACTCGACGCCCCGGGAGAGTTCGAAGCGGTCGATCGCCTTGATCAGGCCGATCGTGCCGACCTGGATGATGTCCTCCATGGGCTCGCTGCGCGAGCGGAAGCGGGAGGCGGCGAACTTGACCAGCGCGAGGTTCAGCTCGACGAGCGTGTTGCGTACGTAGGCGTACTCGTGGGTGCCTTCCTCCAGCGACTCCAGCCGCTCGAAGAGGGTCTTGGACAGGGCCCGTGCGTCCGCCGGAGCCACCTCGTCGTAGGCGGGGATGTCCGGAAGCCCCGCGAGGGCGTCGTCGGGCTCGACGACCGCGTCGTGACGCGCGATGGGTTCCAGATGTTCCGGAGGGGGTGTCGACGTCGCTTTGTGGGTAGGCGATCCGTCGAGCCGGGGTGACATGATGTCCTCCATCGTTCTCGGCATAAGGCAGCCGAAGCCAATGATGTGCACTGCGGTGTGCGGCGCCTCCAAAGCCGGCCGTGTCGGGTACGTGTGCCTCTAGGGTTACCGGGTTTACCGAGCCCACCGCAAGTGTGTTCTGTGTTCGTATGTCCGGTTATGTGCGTTTGTTGGGTGTCGTCGGGCGGCCGGAAGGCGTAGTGTTCGAGGGCGTCAGCAAGGCACTCATGAGGTCGGGAGAGAGACGGCATGGACCGCGGGACGGTCGGCAGCGCACAGTCGGGCCGGCTTCTGGTGGAGGTGCGGGAAGAGGGCTCCAGCGCCGTCGTGACTCCGGCGGGTGAGCTGGATCACCACACCGCAGATCTGTTGCGGGAGCCGCTGGAGGAGTGCGTCGCCAAGGGGCTGAGCCGGCTCGTCGTCGACTGCTCGCGCCTGGAGTTCTGCGACTCCACGGGACTCAACGTCCTGCTCGGCGCGCGGTTGAAGGCGGAGGCGGCGGGGGGCGGCGTCCATCTCGTGGGCATGCAGCCCGTGGTGGCCCGCGTGTTCGAGATCACGGGGGCCGAGGCGGTCTTCACGCTGCACGACACGCTGGCGGACGCCCTGCCGGGCGAGACCGGCTGAGCCGGTCCGTGGACGGATCGGCGCAGGGGCGCGTGGGCCTTCGGGGACGGTGGCGACGCCGCGTCCCCCCCTTCGTGTCGAATTTCGTGTCGAAGGCGGGGGTGTTCCTCGTGGCGGGTCGGGCAGGAGAACCCTTGGGCCCGTCCGGCCGGCGCGACTGAGTGTGTACGACGGTGGAATGTGAATGTCGGTGGATCGGTGAGGTGAAGCGCTGATGAGCACCACCCGGCCCTGCTCGCCGGGCGACCGCGGTCCGGAGTCCGGCGGCGCTTCCGGGGCGTCCGAGGGGGGCGTGTCCGGGACGGGGAACTCCGAAGGGGGCGCGCGGATGTCCGGTACGCACCTGTCCGCGGGGCCCGGTGTGCCCGTGGCGCAGCCGGCTCCGGGCGGGGCGCCGCGAGCGGACGGCGGGCGCACGGCCGCCGCCGGTCCCGGTCCGGGCCGGCAGGTCCGCAGACTGAGCTTCGACGGGCAGAGCGGCGTCGTGCCGCTCGCCCGCGACTTCACCCGCCAGGCCCTGTACGCGTGGGGCTGGCTGCCCTCCGCCACCGCCGACCAGCGCGCCGCCGCCGAGGACGTGCTCCTCGTCGTCTCCGAACTGGTCACCAACGCCTGCCTGCACGCCGAGGGGCCGGACGAGCTGTGGATCACCTGCGACCGCAAGGTGATCCGGCTGGAGGTCTCCGACCGCGGCACGGGCCAGCCCGCCCCCCGCACCCCGCACCGCGCGGGACGCCCCGGCGGCCACGGCATGTTCATCGTGCAACGGCTCTGCCTCGACTGGGGCGTCGTGCGCACCCCGGGCGTCGCCGGCAAACGCGTCTGGGCGGAACTGGGCACACCGGCGTAGCCCGCCGGGGAAGCGGCGGGCGTACCAGCGCGTGACGTCCGCCGAAGCGCCGAGCACTCCGGCGCGTGATGTCTGCCGAAGCGCCGGGCACTCCGGTGCGTGACGTCCGCCGAAGCGCCGGGCACTCCGGCGTGGGACACCCGGCGAAGCGCCGGGCACACCGCCGTAGAACGCCGAGGGGAGCCCGCGCGCAGCGCACCGGCTCACCCGGCCGCGGAAGAGAACATCCGTACAAGCCGCGGCAGCCGCCCCCCAATGCCCGGAGGGCCACCGCCTCCCCCAGGGGAAGCGGTGGCCCTCCGTCGTGCGGTCCGGGCCCGGCAGGCCCGGCAGGGCTCAGCGGATGTCGCCCATCAGCTCCTTGACCCGCTTGCGGTACATCCACACCGCGAGTCCGGCGACCACGGCGAGCGTGGCCTCCAGGCCGACGATGCCCGTCTTGTCCAGGTCGACCCCGAAGAGGGACAGCAGACCGGTCGTGGCGTCGCCCGCGGTGACGGCCAGGAACCAGACGCCCATCATCTGCGAGGCGTACTTCGCCGGCGCCATCTTCGTCGTCACGGACAGCCCGACCGGGGAGAGCAGCAGCTCACCACAGGTCTGGACGAAGTAGATCGCCACGAGCCACAGCGCCGCGGCCTTGTGACCGCCGCCCGCGATGCTCAGCGGGGCCAGGAAGAGGAAGAAGGAGATGCCGACCAGCACCAGGCCGGAGGCGAACTTCACGATCGTGCTCGGCTCCTTGCCGCGCCGGTTCAGCGCCAGCCAGATCCAGGCGACGACCGGGGCCAGCGACATGATCAGGACCGGGTTGATCGACTGGTACCAGGAGACCGGGAAGTTCCAGCCCAGGACGGAGTTCTCGGCCGAGGAGTCGGCGAAGATCGACAGCGTCGAGCCGCCCTGGTCGTAGATCATCCAGAAGACCGCGGCGGCCACGAAGAACCAGATGTACGCGGACATCTTCGACTGCTCGGAGCGGTCCAGCTCCTTGTCGCGCTTGATCCGCGCCAGCACCATCACCGGGATGATCACGCCGAGCAGGGTCAGCGGGACCAGGACCCACTTCAGCGTGTAGTGGCCGCTGAAGCCGACGACCGCGTAGAAGACGACCGCGAGGGCGGCCCAGAAGGCGGCCTTGCGCAGCGTCGACACCTTCTCCTGGGCGGACAGCGGCTTCGGCACGACGCTGGACCGGGCGTCCAGGTGGCGGCTGCCCAGCAGGAACTGGACGACGCCCAGACCCATGCCGACCGCGGCCAGCGCGAAGCCCAGGTGCCAGTTGACGCTCTCGCCGATGGTGCCGATGACCAGCGGCGCCGCGAAGGCGCCCAGGTTGATGCCCATGTAGAAGACGGTGAAGCCACCGTCGCGGCGCGGGTCGTCCGGGCCCTTGTAGAGCTGGCCGACCATCGTGGAGATGTTGGCCTTGAGCAGACCCGAGCCGATCGCCACCAGCCCGAGGCCGGCGAAGAAGGTGCCGGACGCGGGCAGGGCCAGCGTCAGGTGGCCGAGCATGATGATGCCGCCGGCGATGGCGACGGTCTTGCGGGGGCCCCACACGCGGTCGCCGAACCAGCCGCCGGGCATGGCGAGCAGGTACACCAGGGACACGTACACCGAGTAGATCGCGGTGGCCGTGGCGGCGCTCATGTGCAGGCCGCCCGGGGCGACCAGGTACAGCGGGAGGAGGGCCCTCATGCCGTAGTAGGAGAAACGCTCCCACATCTCGGTCATGAAGAGAGTGGCCAGTCCGCGGGGGTGGCCGAAGAAGGTCTTCTCGGAGCCGGGGGTGCCCGGCTGGACCGAGTCCTTCGTCAGGCTGGACGCCATGTCGTTCCTTGCTGGTCGGGACGCGCTCATGAGGCGATGCGCGCCCGGTGGGGGGAGCCGGCACCGGCGGCCGGCCCGTCCGACCCCACGCCTGAGGGATCGCGCCCCGGATTGCGAGGCGACGGACGGAGACCACCGGGATCCACGCTCCGGCACGCGTGCTGCGCGCGCCGGGGCCCGGCCACAGGTCATTCCTTTCAAGGCCGGCCGGAGCCGGCCCGCACACAAAAGAGACCTTCAGCGTCGAACAGATGCCAAAGGTCATTGGGTGCTACAGGCGCTGATTCACCATACGGCAGGACACCGCCCGGTATGGAAGGGATTGAGACACGGATCACAGGAGCGATCGGAACCTCACTCGACCTTTCGAAGGCCCGTTCCAGGATGTCACCCCACACCCGTAGGTCCCGGCCGGGGTCCCCGTACGCACGCGACCGCCCGGCCCGCCGGACCGCGCCCCGCCATGTCCACCGATGTCAGGAGGTTTCACCAGCTCGCCCGAGGTGTCCGGGGACGGGCCGTCCGCGCCGTGATCACCGCCCCCTGGCCCCGTCCCGGGCGGACTACCATCAGCCCATGACCCGTGTACTGCTCGCCGAGGACGACGCGTCCATCTCGGAGCCGCTGGCCCGCGCACTGCGCCGGGAAGGGTACGAGGTCGAGGTGCGTGAGGACGGACCCGCCGCGCTGGACGCCGGGATGCAGGGCGGCGTCGACCTGGTCGTGCTCGACCTGGGGCTGCCCGGCATGGACGGGCTGGAGGTCGCGCGCCGGCTGCGCTCCGAGGGCCACACCGTGCCGATCCTCATCCTGACCGCCCGCGCCGACGAGGTGGACACCGTGGTCGGCCTGGACGCGGGCGCCGACGACTACGTCACCAAGCCCTTCCGCCTCGCCGAGCTGCTCGCCCGGGTCCGCGCCCTGCTGCGGCGCGGCGCCGCCGAGCCCCAGCAGCCGCCCGCCACCCACGGCGTGCGCATCGACGTCGAATCGCACCGGGCCTGGATGGGCGACGAGGAGCTCCAGCTCACCGCGAAGGAGTTCGACCTGCTGCGCGTGCTGGTGCGCGACGCCGGCCGGGTCGTCACCCGCGACCAGCTCATGCGGGAGGTCTGGGACACCACCTGGTGGTCCTCGACCAAGACCCTCGACATGCACATCTCCTGGCTGCGCAAGAAGCTGGGCGACGACGCGGCGAACCCGCGCTACATCGCCACGGTGCGCGGCGTGGGCTTCCGCTTCGAGAAGAGCTGAGCCGGGTCCCCCGCCGCCGCGGGCCGGGCGCGGGCGGCACGGGCACGAACGGGTTTGAGAGGTCATGCGCCGCCGACTGATCCAGTCCACGCTCGCCGTGGTGCTCGTGGTGATCGCCGTCTTCGGCGTCTCCCTCGTCATCGTGGAGGCGCGCACCATCACCAGCACCGCCCAGGAGCGGGTGGACCTGGAGGCGGTGCGGCTGGCCGGCATCGTGGACAGCCGGCTGCTCGGCACCGGCACCGTCGACGCCGAGATCCTGAGCGAGCAGGTCTCCCGCGAACGCTACGCCGTGATCCGCATCCCCGGCCGGCCCGTCATCGAGGTCGGCAAGCAGCCCACCGGCGAGGTCCTGCGCGGCAAGGCGGTGGGGGAGGAGGGCGAGACCGTCCTCGTCGAGGAACCGCGCTCCTCGGTGACCCGGGAGGTCGGCCGGACCCTGCTGATCATCGGTCTGGTGGCGCTGCTCGCGGTGATCGCCGCGGTGCTGCTGGCGCTGCGCCAGGCCGGCCGGCTCGCCTCCCCGCTCACCGACCTCGCCGAGACCGCCGAACGCCTCGGCTCCGGCGACCCCCGCCCGCGCCACAAGCGGTACGGCGTCCCCGAGCTGGACCGGGTCGCGGACGTGCTGGACGCCTCCGCCGAGCGCATCGCCCGCATGCTCACCGCCGAACGACGGCTCGCCGCCGACGCCTCCCACCAGCTCCGCACCCCGCTGACCGCGCTGTCCATGCGGCTGGAGGAGATCACCCTCACCGACGACCCGGAGACGGTGAAGGAGGAGGCCACCATCGCGCTGACCCAGGTGGAACGCCTCACGGACGTGGTGGAGCGGCTGCTCACCAACGCCCGCGACCCGCGCAGCGGCTCCGCCGTCTCCTTCGACCTGGACGACGTGATCCAGCAGCAGATCGCCGAGTGGCGCCCCGCCTACCGCAGCGCCGGCCGGGCCATCGTCAGCTCCGGCAAACGGCACCTGACGGCCGTCGGCACGCCGGGCGCGGTGGCCCAGGTGCTCGCCGCGCTGATCGAGAACTCCCTCATGCACGGCGGCGGCACCGTCGCGCTGCGCACCCGGGTCACGGGCAACCAGGCGGTGATCGAGGTCGCCGACGAGGGTCCCGGCGTACCGGCCGACCTGGGGGCGCGGATCTTCGAGCGGACCATCAGCGGGCGCAACTCCACCGGCATCGGCCTGGCCGTCGCCCGGGACCTGGCCGAGGCGGACGGCGGGCGGCTGGAACTCCTCCAGCCCCGGCCCCCGGTCTTCGGCCTGTTCCTGTCCCGCACCTCGCCGCCGAAGAAGTCCCCGGCGGGCACCACGGTCCGCTGACCGACGGGCCGCCGCGGCTCCGTGGGCCCGCGCCGCTCCCGGGGGACCGGGGGACCCGCGCCCTTCCCGGGAGCCCTGCGGGCCGACGCTACTGCCGGCGGCTCGCGCCGAGGCCGGTGGCGCCGGCGGGCCGGGCCGCGCGGGCGCTGGGCTGGGGGTGCAGCGCCGTCGCGCGCGCCTGCTCCGGCGCGGTCCGTACGGCGGCCTCGGGGGAGGGCAGCGCCCGGAAGACCCAGGTCCGGTACGACCAGAAGCGGAAGAGGGTGCCGAGACCGATGCCGAGGAACTTGAAGATGTTGCTCTGCAACGGGGTGTCCCAGCCGAAGCCGTAGGTCGCCGTGTACAGCACGCCGTTCTCGATCACCAGCCCGACCACGCTGAACAGCAGGAACAGCGACATCTCCCGGGTGCGGTGCCCCTTCTCGCGGTCCCGGTAGGTGAAGTACCGGAAGCCCAGGTAGTTGAAGACGATCGCCACGATGGTGGCGATGACGCTCGCCCGTACCACCGGCAGGTCGCTCACGTGCCGGACGAGGTTGAAGACGAGGAGGTTGACCAGGACGCCCACGCCGCCGACCGCGCCGAACTTGGCGACCTCGGCGACCAGCCGGCCGATCCGCCCCCGCGGGACGCCGGAGGGCGCCGGGGAAGGAGCCGTGGGAGACCCCGGGGAGCCGTGTTCCATGGGCGTGCAGGCCCCCGTCCGTCGGTTGGGCATCAACTCAGTCATGCTAACCACCCGGACGCGCGATCTTCCTGCGGACGGCCACGGCAGACGGGGGAGCGCCCGGGGAGGGCGGAAAACCGGCCGCCCCGCGGTGGCCGATACGCTAGGGGTGTGACGTTCCCGGTAGTCGGCATGGTCGGCGGGGGCCAGCTCGCGCGTATGACACACGAAGCGGGCATCCCGTTGGGCATCAGGTTCAAGCTCCTCAGTGACACCCCTCAGGATTCCGCGGCACAGGTCGTGCACGAAGTCGTCGTCGGCGACTATCGAGACCTGGACACGCTGCGCGATTTCGCGAGGGGCTGCGACGTGATCACTTTCGATCACGAACACGTACCGACCGAGCATCTACGGGCGCTGGAGGCGGACGGCATCCCCGTACGCCCCGGCCCCGACGCGCTGGTGCACGCCCAGGACAAGGGCGTCATGCGCGAGAGGCTGGCCGGGATCGGCGTGCCCTGCCCGCGGCACCGGATCGTCTCCGACCCGCGGGACGTGGCGGCCTTCGCCGCCGAGGGGGACGGCTTCCCGGTCGTCCTCAAGACCGTGCGCGGCGGGTACGACGGCAAAGGCGTCTGGGTCGTCGACAGCGCCGAGGAGGCCGCCGAGCCCTTCCGCGCCGGTGTGCCCGTCCTCGCCGAGGAGAAGGTCGACTTCGTCCGCGAGCTGGCGGCCAACGTCGTCCGCTCGCCGCACGGCCAGGCCGTCGCCTACCCGGTCGTCGAGTCCCGGCAGGTCGACGGCGTCTGCGACACCGTGATCGCCCCCGCCCCCGCCCTCGACGAGGAGCAGGCGCTGCGCGCGGAGGAGATGGCGCTGCGCATCGCCAAGGAACTCGGCGTCGTCGGCCACCTCGCCGTCGAGCTGTTCCAGACCCGTGACGGCCGCGTCCTCGTCAACGAACTGGCGATGCGCCCGCACAACTCCGGCCACTGGACCATGGACGGCGCGATCACCAGTCAGTTCGCCAACCACGTCCGCGCCGTCCTCGACCTGCCGCTGGGCGACCCGCGCCCGCGCGCCCCCTGGACGGTCATGGTCAACGTCCTCGGCGGGGACTACCCGGACATGTACTCCGCGTACCTGCACTGCATGGCCCGCGACCCCCAGCTCAAGATCCACATGTACGGCAAGGACGTGAAGCCCGGCCGCAAGGTCGGCCACGTCAACACCTACGGCGACGACCTGGACGACGTGCTGGAGCGCGCCCGTCACGCTGCCGGCTATCTGAGAGGGACGATCACCGAATGAGCCCGGTCGTAGGCATCGTCATGGGGTCGGACTCCGACTGGCCCGTCATGGAGGCCGCCGCCAAGGCACTCGACGAGTTCGAGGTCGCCTACGAGGTCGACGTCGTCTCCGCGCACCGCATGCCGCACGAGATGATCGCGTACGGCGAGCAGGCCGCCGGACGCGGGCTGAAGGCGATCATCGCCGGGGCCGGGGGCGCCGCCCACCTGCCCGGCATGCTCGCCTCCGTCACCCCGCTGCCCGTCATCGGCGTGCCCGTGCCGCTGAAGTACCTCGACGGCATGGACTCGCTGCTGTCCATCGTGCAGATGCCGGCCGGCGTCCCCGTCGCCACCGTCTCCGTCGGCGGCGCCCGCAACGCCGGGCTGCTCGCCGCGCGGATGCTCGCCGCCCACGACGAGGAGCTGCTCGCCCGGATGCGCGAGTTCCAGCAGGACCTCAACGACCAGGCCACCGAGAAGGGCAAGCGGCTGCGCTCCAAGGTCGAGGGCTCGGGCGGCTTCGGATTCGGGAAGTGACGCCGGTGACCTCGCTGGATCAGGCCCGGGAACTGCTGCGCGAGTTCCCCGTCGCCGACGGCCACAACGACCTGCCCTGGGCACTGCGCGAACAGGTCCGCTACGACCTCGACGCCCGCGACATCGCCGCCGACCAGGCCGCCCACCTGCACACCGACATCCCCCGGCTGCGGGCCGGCGGCGTCGGCGCCCAGTTCTGGTCGGTGTACGTCCGCTCCGACCTGCCCGGCGCGGTGACCGCCACGCTGGAGCAGATCGACTGCGTACGGCAGTTGCTGGAGCGGCATCCGCGGGACCTGCGGGCCGCGCTGACCGCCGCCGACATGGAGGCCGCGCGCGCCGAGGGCCGCATCGCCTCCCTCATGGGCGCCGAGGGCGGCCACTCCATCGACGAGTCGCTCGCCACCCTGCGCGCCCTGTACGCGCTCGGCGTGCGCTACATGACCCTCACCCACAACGACAACGTCTCGTGGGCCGACTCCGCGACCGACGAGCCCGGCGTGGGCGGGCTCTCCGCCTTCGGCCGCGAGGTCGTGCGCGAGATGAACCGCGAGGGCATGCTCGTCGACCTCTCGCACGTCGCCGCCACGACCATGCGGGACGCGCTGGACACCTCCGCGGCGCCGGTGATCTTCTCCCACTCCTCCGCGCGGGCCGTCTGCGACCACCCCCGCAACGTCCCCGACGACGTGCTGGAACGGCTGCCCGCCAACGGCGGCGTGGCGATGGTGACCTTCGTGCCGAAGTTCGTGCTCCAGGCGGCCGTGGACTGGACGGCCGCCGCCGACGAGAACATGCGCGCGCACGGCTTCCACCCGCTCGACTCCGGGCCCGAGGCGATGGCCGTGCACCACGCCTTCGAGGAGCGCTCCCCACGCCCCGTCGCCACGGTCGCCACCGTCGCCGACCACCTCGACCACATGCGCGAGGCCGCGGGCGTCGACCACATCGGCATCGGCGGCGACTACGACGGCACGCCCTTCACCCCGGACGGGCTCGGCGACGTCTCGGGCTACCCGAACCTGATCGCCGAACTCCTCGACCGCGGCTGGTCGCGCGCCGATCTGGCCAAGGTGACCTGGCAGAACGCGGTGCGGGTGCTGGGCGCCGCCGAGGACGTCTCCCGCGAGCTGCGGGCCGCGCGCGGCCCGTCCCACGCGACCATCGCGGAGCTGGACGGCTGACGCCGGCGCGGGTGGGGCCCTCGTACACCGAACGCCCCACCCACCGGGAAGGGCCCGCCCCGTCGTGCGACGGTGACCCAAACGCACGACGACGGGACGGAGCCCGCCATGGCAGATCTCCAGGACGACCTGCACATCCGCACCGAGGCCGGTGGTGTGCCCGTACCGTCGTCCGCGGAGATCCTCCCGCCCGAGCCCTGTCCGCCGATACCCAGCGCCTGCACCGGGCACGTCCCGGCCTCCGGCGCGGGGCCGGGTTCGGGCGCGGGCTCCGGGCCGGGCTCGGCGGCGGGTCCGGCTTCGGGCTCCGGGCCGGGTCCGGCTTCGGGTACGGGCTCCGGGCTGGGGCCGGCTTCGGGTACGGGCTCCGGGCTGGGGCCGGCTTCGGGTACGGGCTCCGGGCTGGGGCCGGCTTCGGGTCCGGCTCCGGGTCCGGCTGCGGGTCAGGCTTCCGGCGGTGAGGACGAGCCGACGGCCCGTGCCCGCGCCGTGCTGCGCGCCCACCCCGTCGCCGACGGCTGCGCCGGACTGCTGCGGGCCCTCGAACGGCTCCGCTGGTACGACTACGACCTGGAACTCGGCGAGAGCGGCGTCGACGCCGACGTGCCCCGGCTCCGCGAGGGTCGCGTGGGCGCCCAGTTCTGGGCCCTGCACCAGCCCGACGGCGTCCGGGGCGACGGGGCCGTCGCCGCCGCGCTGGAACAGCTCGACCTCATCGGTGCCGTGGTCCGCCGCCACCCCGAGGGCCTGGCCCTGGCCCACGACGCCGGGCAGATCGCCGACGCCCGCAACCGGGGCCGCGTCGCCGTCGTGCCGGGCCCCGTCCGGGCCACCGCCCTCGCCGACAGCCTCTCCGTCCTGCGCTCCCTGCACGCCCTCGGGCTGCGCGTGCTCACCCTGACCGGGGTGGACTGGGCGGGCGAGGCCGGGCTGACCCGGTTCGGCGAGGAGACCGTCCGCGAGATGAACCGGCTCGGCGTCGCCGCCGACCTCTCCGGCGCCTCCGCCCCCACCATCGACCGCACCCTCGACGTCTCCCGGGCCCCGGTCCTGTGCGTCCGCTCCGGCGCCGGAGCCGTGCGCGCGCACCCGGACAACCTCCCCGACGACCTCCTGGCCCGCCTCGGCGCGGCCGGGGGCCTGTGCATGGTGCCGCTGGCCGCCGAGCAGAGCGGCCCGACCGTCCGCGACGTCGCCGACCACCTCGACCACGTCCGCGCGGTGGCCGGCCCGCACGCCGTCGGCCTCTCCGGCACCTACGACACCGGCACCGCCCACCCCCTGGAGCTGGGCGACCCCACCGGCTACCCGCGCCTCATCGCCGAGCTGCTCCGCCGGGACTGGCCCGAGTCCGACATCGCCCTGCTGACCTGGGGCAACGTCCAGCGCGTGCTGCGCGCCGTCACCTTCACCGCCCGAGCCGCGCAACAACGCCGGGACCCCTCCACGGCGACCCACGCGGACCTGGACGGGCGCCGGGCACCCGGCATTCCGTAGCGCCCCTCAGCAGGCGCAGAGGCAGAACGGGTGCCCGGCCGGGTCGGCGTAGACCCGGAAGGTGCGGGAACGGTCCTCCGCGTCCAGCGGCGTGGCGCCCAGCTCCAGCGCGGTCCGCTCGGACGCGTCCAGGTCGGTCACCGTCAGGTCGAGGTGGGCCTGCTGCGAGTGGTCGGGCGCGGGCCAGGCGGGCGGGACGTGACCGGGGGCGGCCTGGAAGGCCAGCACGCGCCCGCCGGGCAGCCGCAGGTCGATCCAGTCGTCGTCGCCCTCGACGGTCCCGCCGAGCAGCCCGGCGTAGAAACCGGCCAGGGCGCGGGGGTCGGGACAGTCCAGGACGGTGGCACCCAGTTCGGCGACGGCCATGACTTCCTCCTCCAGGAGATGTGGATACCGAGGTGGTTACCGGTTGCTGTTACCAGCAAGGTGCAGCAACCGGTAACGGTTACCGCATGGTCCCGCATCGGAGGTAACGTCGCAACCATGAGTGGGAAATCGCCCGCACCGGGAGGGCTGGCCCTGGTCGAGTCCCTGGTGAACACGCTGGACATCGAGACGGGCGCCGACTCGCTGGACACCCCCGAGGGCCGCGAGCCCTTCGGCCTGACCGAGCGGGAGACGCCGTACGCGCGCGTCCTGCGCGAATCGCTGCGGGCCACCCTGCTCGCCCACGCCGGCCACCCGCCGCACGCCCCGGTCACCCCGCTCGGCGCCCTCCTGGCCGAGGCGCCGCTGCTGGTGACGGTCGACGAGGCGGACGGCTCGGCCGCCCTCGCGCCCGCCGACGGCCGCCTCCTGCCCGCCCGGATCGCCGCCGCCGTCGCGGAGGCGCTGGTCGCGGACACCTGGACCCGGCTCAAGGCGTGCGAGGCCGCCGACTGCCACTGGGCGTACTACGACCGCAGCCCCGCCGGACGCGGGCGCTGGTGCTCGATGGCGGTGTGCGGGGCGCGCGCCAAGATGCGCCGCTACCGGGCCAGGGAGACCTGATCCACACCGGGTCCCGCGCCCGGCGCGGCCGGCCGTGGTGCAGAATGCAACGGACGCCGGTTCGGCCGACTGAGCCTCGGCCGAACCGGCGTCCCCCTGTGCCCCGTACCGCTCAGGCGGTCGGCCGCCCCATCGCGCGGTACGTCCACCCGGCCCGCCGCCAGACCCCGGGGTCCAGCGCGTTGCGCCCGTCGAGCAGCACCCGCGCCGCCACCTCGCGGCCCAGCTCCTCGGGGTCCAGCTCCCTGAACTCCCGCCACTCCGTCAGGTGCAGGACGACGTCCGCGCCCCGCACCGCCTCCAGCGCCGAGCCGGCGTAGCCGAGCGTGGGGAAGATCCGGCGGGCGTTGTCCATGCCCTTGGGGTCGTAGACGGTGACCTGGCCGCCCTGGAGGTGGATCTGCCCGGCCACGTTCAGCGCGGGCGAGTCCCGGACGTCGTCCGAGTCGGGCTTGAAGCTGGCGCCGAGCACGGCGACCCGCTTGCCCAGGAAGGGGCCGCCGCCCAGCGCCTGCCGGGTCAGCTCGACCATCTGGCCGCGCTGGCGCATGTTGATCGAGTCGATCTCGCGCAGGAAGGTCAGCGCCTGGTCCGCGCCCAGCTCGCCGGCGCGGGCCATGAAGGCCCGGATGTCCTTGGGCAGGCAGCCGCCGCCGAAGCCGATGCCGGCCCGCAGGAACTTCTTCCCGATCCGGTCGTCGTGCCCGATGGCCTCGGCCAGCTTGGCCACGTCGCCGCCGGCCGCCTCGCAGACCTCGGCCATCGCGTTGATGAAGGAGATCTTGGTGGCCAGGAAGGAGTTGGCGGAGGTCTTCACCAGCTCGGCGGTCGGGAAGTCGGTCACGATGAACGGCGAGCCCTCGGCGACGGGCGTCGCGTACACCTCGCGCAGCAGCTTCTCGGCCCGCTCGCCGCGCACGCCGACCACGATCCGGTCCGGGTGCAGGGTGTCGTCGACGGCGAAGCCCTCGCGCAGGAACTCCGGGTTCCAGGCCAGCTCGGCGTCGTCCCCGGCCGGGGCGTGCTCGGCGAGGTAGGCGGCCAGCCGCTCGGCCGAGCCGACGGGCACGGTCGACTTGCCGACCACCAGGGCGGGTCCGTGCAGATGCGGGGCGAGGGAGGCGAGCGCGGACTCCACGTGCGACATGTCGCAGGCGTACTCAAGGTGCTTCTGCGGCGTGTTCACGCACAGGAAGTGCACGTCCCCGAAGGCCGCCACCTCGGCGAAGTCGGTGGTGAAGCGGAGCCGCCCGCTGGAGCCGTCGATGCCGGCGACGTGCCGGCGCAGCAGCTCCTCCAGCCCCGGTTCGTACATCGGGACCTCGCCCCGCCGGAGCGTCTCGATCTTCTCGGGCACCACGTCCAGGCCCATGACCTCGAAGCCCAGCTCGGCCATGGCCGCCGCGTGGGTCGCGCCGAGGTAGCCGGTGCCGATCACGGTGATCTTGAGGGCCATGAGTGCTCCAGACGGTGTACGGCGGACGTGCGCGCCCGAGCATATCGGGGGCCCTCAAGGCCCCCGCGCCCGGCGGCGTCACCCTGTCGTCAAGCTCACCTATCCAGGACGGCGGCGGGGCTCTAAAATTTGGGTTACTTAACGGTAGTTAGCCTCAGCATCACTGCGTTTTGGAGCGTGAGAGACCTTGGCCGGATCGGCTGACTTCGACCTGTACCGCCCGTCCGAGGAGCACGACATGCTCCGCGACGCCGTCCGTTCGCTGGCCGAGGCGAAGATCGCGCCGTACGCCGCCGCGGTGGACGAGGAGGCCCGCTTCCCGAGGGAGGCGCTCGACGCCCTGACCGCCAACGACCTGCACGCGGTGCACGTGCCGGAGGAGTACGGGGGCGGCGGCGCCGACGCGCTCGCCACGGTGATCGTCATCGAGGAGGTCGCCCGCGTCTGCGCGTCCTCGTCCCTGATCCCGGCGGTGAACAAGCTGGGCTCGCTCCCGGTCATCCTCTCCGGCTCCGAGCAGCTCAAGAAGCGCTACCTGGGGCCGCTGGCCAAGGGCGACGCGATGTTCTCGTACTGCCTCTCCGAGCCCGACGCGGGCTCGGACGCGGCCGGCATGAAGACGAAGGCGGTCCGCGACGGCGACCACTACGTCCTGAACGGCGTCAAGCGCTGGATCACCAACGCGGGCGAGTCCGAGTACTACACGGTGATGGCGGTCACGGACCCCGAGAAGCGCTCGAAGGGCATCTCCGCCTTCGTGGTGGAGAAGGGCGACGAGGGAGTCTCCTTCGGCGCCCCGGAGAAGAAGCTCGGCATCAAGGGCTCCCCGACCCGCGAGGTCTACCTCGACAACGTCCGCATCCCCGCCGACCGCATGATCGGCGAGGAGGGCACGGGCTTCGCCACGGCGATGAAGACGCTGGACCACACCCGCATCACCATCGCCGCCCAGGCTCTCGGCATCGCCCAGGGCGCCCTCGACTACGCCAAGGGCTACGTCCGCGAGCGCAAGCAGTTCGGCAAGCCGATCGGCGACTTCCAGGGCGTCCAGTTCATGCTGGCCGACATGGCCATGAAGATCGAGGCCGCCCGCCAGCTCACCTACGCCGCCGCGGCCAAGTCCGAGCGCGTCGCCGCCGGAGGGGGAGAAGGGGACCTCACCTTCCAGGGCGCCGCCGCCAAGTGCTTCGCCTCGGACGTCGCCATGGAGGTCACCACGGACGCCGTCCAGCTCCTCGGCGGCTACGGCTACACCCGCGACTACCCGGTGGAACGCCTGATGCGCGACGCCAAGATCACCCAGATCTACGAGGGCACCAACCAGGTCCAGCGCATCGTCATGGCCAGAAACCTCCCCTGACGGAACCCGGAACCACCCCTGGACCGACCACCGGCCCCGCACCCGACACAGCCCCCGGCATCGCGCCGGGGGCTGTGCAAATAGAGGCCGGAGAACCAGGCCCTCAGGCCGAACCGCGCGCGGCGGGAGGTCATCGGGGCAGGGCGGGAAAGTCTCAGCGCCCGGAACCCCGACCGCGTCCCGCGCACCGCCGGCACTCGCACGGCGGCCAAGCACCCGTGAGCAGAGGCGGAAGGTCGTCCGTCGCGTATACGGCCCGCTCCGGCCCCCAGGTCTGCCCGGAGTCACGAGAGACCCGCACGGTCATCAAGGGCTGGGCGCCGAAGAGTCCGACGTCTTTCCTGCGGCTCATGACCGGTGTGCCTTCGCCTGGTGCAGCCGCATCCGTACGTTGGCATCGGAGACGGCGCTGTAGTCGAAAAGGGAACGGGCATTCGCTCGGGCGACCGCATGAGAAAGGCAATCAGGGCAGCCGGAAATTGCCTGCGGTTCACGATCCAGTCTGCTCGGGCATGTCCCGTCAATGGGGGAATCCTCGCCGGACGGGGTTTTCCGTTCGCTCTCCACGACTCCATCATGGCCTCTCGGCGAGCCCGCTTGGAGTGTTAGTTGCGTTGACGCATAAAGCTGCCTGCGGTTTCTTCCAGGAAGGCGGAAGCGTCATCACCGGTCAATGCGTGCGACCAGAAGAGTTCGAACAGTCCAAGGTGCTGAGTAATGTCCCGAGGGTCGCGCAGCACGACTTCACCGGAGAACAGTTCGACGGTCACGAGGCGATCGTCGTAGACCACGAAGATGTTCATCGGCGTGCCAGGTACATGTTTCCCCTGCGGGACGATCCCGATTTCGACGTTGGGCTTCCTGCTGACCTCGGCCATATGTGAGCATTGGGCCGCCATGGCTTCGACGCTCGCCCGTTGCCACTTGACGGCCTGCTCGGTCATCAGGAAGCAGAATGAGCGCGATGCGTCGTCCAGGATGGCCTGACGGTCCATGCGTGCCTGCACCGCCCGTGCGACGTCCCTGGCCGGGTCGCTGGTCACCGTGGGCGAAAGGGTCTCGATGGCGTACTCACGCACGTGCAGCAGGCCGGTAGGGATCGCCGGGAGGAAGTGCCGCATCACCCGCGAGGAAGACTCGAGGGAACTTAGCTCGGCCTGCTTGTGATGCAGGCCGACGCGTGCATGAGCCCGCCACGACGCGTAGTCCACATTGGCTCGGCGTGCCAGTCGGAGAAGTTCGCCGGCCACCTCGTCAGGCACGGCGAGTGCTTTGAGGATGCGCTCGACATCGATGACCGTTGGCAGGGCGCGGCCGGTCTCGATGCGGCTGATCTTCGTTTGGCTCATGTTGCAGCGCAGCGCCAGACGTTCGCCGCTGAGCCCGGAAGCGCGGCGGAGACCCCGAAGGGCCTCCGCCAAATCCTTCCGCTCCCGTGCTTGCGTTTCAGGTTCGATAGACACTGAACGGTACGGCACTTTCCAGCGCGAGATCCCGCCACGCGAGATACTTGCCGATGTCCGGGTTCTGGATCAGTTCCCGGTTGATCTGCGTTCCGTCGGGACGGTAGTTGAGATGAACCACGGTCGTTTCGTCGAACAGCCAGAAGTCCTGCTCCGGCAGTCCGAGGTTCGGCCGCTCCGTCACATCGATTATCCGGTAGTCCTCCCCGGCCGCGACATTTCCGGGGATGCACCACTCGAACAGGTAACGGCTGTACGGCGTGAGCGGTCGACGCACGATCTTGGCGCGGGTCATCGTCCGGCCGGCCGCCGCGTGCTCACCGATCGTCTGGTGCCATGGCGCGTTGAAGCCCTCCGGCATCGACACCCCCGCGAGGAAGTCGCGGACCGTCTCGGCCTCCGCGGGCATGGTGTAGGTCTGGTGGACTTCCAGCCGGAACGCGGAGCGCTTGAAGTCGCGGAAGTACGCCTGCCACTCGTCGCCGTCCAGCAGGACGGGGCTAGAGCCATCCACGGGCACGCGCAGCCTCCTTGAGGATGTCTTCCGGGATCAGTACAACCGACTCGCCGTCCGGCGTCGGGTGGGTCACGTCGTAGCCCTGGATGGCCAACATGCCCGGTTCCCGGGTGGCGTACACGGTGGGGCAGTCTCCGTTCCCACACTCGTCATCGTCGCCGCTCCTGCACGGCCCGCCCGCGATCGCCCGCAGTTCGTCCACTGAGACCCCCTCCGGTCTGTGTCGTCGGCAAACTACGAACGGTGACACCCGTAAGGCAAGGTGGCCCCGGCGGCTAGTCACGAAGTCGCATAGACCCGCGCGCGCGACTCGTCAGCCGACTCTGCCTTGGTTTCCCTTCCGGATGCCATGCGCAGCGCCCGCAGCGCGGCCCCGAGCTGTGCTCTGTTCACGCCCCGTGCTTGGCCCACCATGCGGGGAAGGGTTCCGCGTGGGCGAGTGCCGTGTCGCGGTATCCGGTGAACTCGGCCACCCGCTCCGGCTCCAGTACCTGCGAACCGAGGTACTTTCCCGTCCCGTCGTAGTTCATCACGGCCACGGACTCCGAATCGAAGCACCAGAAGTCCGGTACGCCCGCCAGGGGATTCGGTGTGTCGGTGACGTCGAGGATGAAGAACTCCTCACCGCCGGTCATGTTCTTCCGGTAGCCCCACCCGAGTTCGAAGCGGAGATAGTCCGTGAGGGGGCGCGACAGAACGTGCACCCTATAGACCCGCTTCCCCTCTTCGGTGTGGGAGCGGAGTTCCTCCACCCACCCGGCGTTGTAGTCGGCCGGCTGCGGCTCGCCCGCCAGGTAGGCGTGATACGCGTCGACGTTCCCGGAGCCGCCGTAGTCGTCCAGCGTCTCCAGACGGAAAGCCTCACGCCGGAACGAGTCGAAGAGGTCGCCGAGGGTCTTGGACGATCTACGAAGGCGCCGGCCCTCGGCAGGACCTGCCGGGGGCCGGTCGCGGCCCCCGGAGGGTCAGTCCTCGTAGCCCTCCGCGGCGCGGGTGCGGCGGAGGTCCATGATGGCGCGGCGGCGGGCCAGGCGGTGGGTGCGGCGGATCTGGGCCTCCTGGTAGCGGCGCCGGTCGCGGTCGGTCTCGGGGAGGACCGGGGGGACCGAGCGGGGCTTGCCGTCGGCGTCGACCGCGGCGAAGACCAGGTAGGCCGAGCCGACCTGGGTGGCCGGGGCGGACTCGTTCCAGCGTTCGGCGAGGACCCGGACGCCGACCTCCATGGAGGTGCGGCCGGTCCAGTTGACCTGGGCCTTCACATGGACGAGGTCGCCGACGCGGACCGGTTCGAGGAAGGCCATCTCGTCCATGGACGCGGTGACGGCGGGGCCGCCGGAGTGCCGTCCGGCGACGGCGCCGGCCGCGTCGTCGACGAGCTTCATGATCACGCCGCCGTGCACCGTCCCCAGGAGGTTGGTGTCGTTGTGCGTCATGATGTGGCTGAGGGTGGTACGGGAGGCCGAGGTCGGCTTGCCCGGGATCTCCGGAACCGCCGCATGCTCGGCCGAGGCCGGGTCTGCCTGGTCTGTCATGGCCTCCACCTTATGCCGGTCCGGCACCGCGGACGGTTTGTGTCAGCTTGGCAACAGCGGAGCCCCGGAACCCCACCGCCCCTGTCAGCGGCCCGGCCGGGGACTGCACACTGTTCCGCATGAGCGAATGGCCCGAGGGATGGTCCGGTGACCGCGGCAGCCGTCAGGGACGCGGCGGCGCGAGCCCGCGGCCCGAGAACGCCCGCGTGATGCGACAGGCCCGCCGCGGCCAGGGGGCCCCGCCACAGGGCGCCGGGGTGCCGCGCCAGCCGTCGTACGTCGACGGCGCGGGCCACGGCGGCCGGGGCGGCTACGACAGCGGCTACAACACCGGCCAGGTCTACGGCGGCCCCGGCGGCCCCCACGGGCCCGCGCCCGGCGGCGGACGCCCCGCCCCCGACTGGCGCCGCCGGATCAAGTGGACGGCGATCACGGTGGTGACCGTGCTGGTCGTCACGACGGTGGGCACCTACTTCTGGGCCGACTCCAAGCTCAACCGCGAGGTCGACCTCTCCAAGGTCATCGAGCGGCCCGAGGAGGGCAAGGGCACCAACTACCTGATCGTCGGCTCCGACAGCCGCGAGGGCATGACCGCCGAGCAGAAGAAGAACCTGCACACCGGCTCCGCCGAGGGCAAGCGCACCGACTCGATGATGATCCTGCACACCGGCGGCAACGGGTCGACGCTGGTCTCGCTGCCCCGCGACTCCAACGTGGAGATCCCGAGCTTCGTCGGCTCCGACTCCGGCAAGACCTACCCGGGCACCGGCCGGCACGTGAAGCTGAACGCCGCCTACGCCGAGGACGGGCCCGAACTGCTCGTGCGGACCGTCGAGTTCAACACCGGCCTGCGGATCGACCACTACGTCGAGATCGGCTTCGCCGGCTTCGCCAACATCGTGGACGCGGTCGGCGGCGTGGAGCTGGACATCCCGCAGGACATCAAGGACACGAAGTCCGGCGCCGACCTGAAGAAGGGCAAGCAGACCCTCGACGGACAGGAGGCGCTGGCCTTCGTCCGTACCCGCTACGCGCTGGCCGGCTCGGACCTGGACCGTACGAAGAACCAGCAGAAGTTCCTGTCCGCGCTGGCGAGCCAGGTGGCCACGCCCTCCACGGTGCTCAACCCCTTCCGGCTCTACCCGACCATGGGCGCCGGCCTCGACTCCCTCATCGTCGACAAGGACATGAGCCTGTTCGACCTGGCCGGGATGTTCTGGGCGATGAAGGGCGTCAGCGGCGGCGACGGCACCTCGCTGAACATGCCGATCGCGGGCAGCGTCGGCGGCAACCTCACCTGGGACTCCGCCAAGGTGAAGACGCTGGTCAGCCAGTTGAGGAACGACGAGAAGGTCACCGTCACCGGCAACTGAGACACACCCCCGCGCCCGGTCGGGGCGCCCCGCCCCGCCGGCCCACGGCCGCCGCGCGCCCCCGTCCGTCACCCCTTGCCGCAGACCACCTCGTCGCCGCGCACCACCGTGCCGGACTCCTGCGGCGGCTCGGCCGGCCGCACCTTGCGGACCTCCTCGAAGTCCGCGCCCGCGATCACCTTGAGCGTGGCGCCCTGGCCCTTGACCGGCCGCAGCTCACTGCCGGGCAGGGCGGCGGCCAGGGACGTCGCGGAGCGGTCCCAGCGGGGGTCGTAGAGGATCACGGTCCGCTCCGCCGTGCGGTCCGCGGCGTTGACCGGCGTCCGCGTGGTGGCGAACCCGGTCGCGGCCAGGGCGTCGTCCACGCGCTTGCCGAGCCCGGAGGTCCCGGTGCCGTTCTCGACCTGGACGCGGATCTGCCGCGGGTCCACCGGGACCGGCGCCGCCGAGGGGGCCGGCGCCTTGCGGTGCGGGGCCAGCGGCTTGTCCTCGCGCAGCGCCTTGAAGATCCGCTCCGACGCGGCGGGGTCCCACTTCAGGGTCGACCCGACGCCCTCGACGGCGTACCCCATCTTCCCGATCGGCACGGTGGTGAACTCGGAGGAGGACGGCGAGAAGTTCCGCATCGCCCGCCCCAGGGCGAGCAGTTCGTCGGTGCCGAAGCCGCGGTCGGCCCGCACCGAGCCCAGCACGGCCTGCGTGATCTCCCGGAACTTCAGCGGGTTGAGCAGGATGCCGGAGGAGGTGGCCCGGTCGACCAGGGCCGCCAGGAAACGCTGCTGGCGCGTCATCCGGCTCAGGTCGGACGCCCCGTCGAGGTGCCGGGAGCGGACGTACTGGAGCGCCTGCCCGCCCCCCAGCCGGTGGGTGCCGGCGGCCAGGTCGAGGCCGGTGTAGCTGTCCTTGAGCGGCTGGGCGGTGCAGATCTCCACCCCGCCGAGGACGTCCACGGTCTTCATGAAGCTGGTGAAGTCGACCTCCAGGTAGTGGTCGATCCGCACCCGCGTCATGTGCTCGACGGTCCGGATGGTGAGCTGCGGACCGCCCTCGGCGTAGGCCGCGTTGAGCTTGATCGGGTGCCCGGAGTGCCGCTCGCCGGTGGTGTCGTCGGTGTGCGCCGGCGTCTCGGCGTACGAGTCGCGCGGCAGGCTGACCACGCTGGCCCGCTCCCGGTCCTCCGAGATGTGCACCAGCATGATCGTGTCGGTGCAGTGGCAGGGGGCGCCGCCCAGCCGGTACGCGCGCCGCTCCTCCTCGGTGATCTTGTCGCGGCCGTCGGTGCCGACCAGCAGCAGGTTGGTGCCGTGGCCGCCGCGCGGCCGGTTCTTCATGTCCTTGAAGGCGTCCACCCGGGCGATGTCCGCGTCCAGCCCCGAGAGCACCGCGTGGCCGATGCCCGCGGAGGCGAGCAGCACCACCGACAGCGCGGTCGCCGCCCGCATGGCCCAGCGCGGGCGCTTGCGCCGTACGGCGGTACCGGCCGGCCGGCGCGACGGGCCGGAACGGCCCCGGCGGGGCGGGGAGCCGCCCGGTGGGGGCGATGCCGGAACCCTGGGGGAGCGGGGCGGCGTGGGCAAAGGAGCACCTCCGCGAGGTCGGGACGCTGGTCCGGACGTGGGACGTGGAAAACCGTAGGCCCATACGATCTGCTGCCCGGTGCCGTGGCCCCCGCGGCGCGCACCCGTGTCCCCCGTTCGCGGTAACGTGAGCACCGATGAACGCCAAGTCCGATGTGCGGCTGCCCGCCGTTTCCGTGATCATGCCCGTCCTCGACGAGGAGCGGCATCTGCGCGGTTCCGTCCGCGCCATCCTCGCCCAGGAGTACGCAGGCGAGATGGAGGTCGTGATCGCCCTCGGTCCCTCCACGGACCGTACGGACGAGATCGCCGCCGAGCTGGTCCGCGAGGACCCGCGCGTGCACACCGTGCCCAACCCCACCGGCCGTACGCCCGCCGCGCTGAACGCCGCCATCAAGGCGTCCCGCCACCCGGTCGTCGTCCGCGTCGACGGTCACGGCATGCTCTCGCCGAACTACATCGCCACCGCCGTACGGCTCCTGGAGGAGACCGGCGCGCAGAACGTGGGCGGCATCATGCACGCCGAGGGCGAGAACGCGTGGGAGGACGCCGTCGCCGCCGCGATGACGTCCAGGATCGGCGTGGGCAACGCGGCCTTCCACACCGGCGGACAGGCCGGGCCGGCCGAGACCGTCTACCTCGGCGTCTTCCGCCGCGAGGCCCTGGAGCGCCTGGGCGGGTACAACGAGGAGTTCATCCGCGCCCAGGACTGGGAGCTGAACTTCCGCATCCGCGAGTCCGGCGGCCTGATCTGGTTCTCGCCCGAGCTGAAGGTCTCCTACCGGCCCCGCCCCTCGGTACGCGCCCTCGCCAAGCAGTACAAGAACTACGGCCGTTGGCGGCACGTCGTCGCCCGCTACCACGCCGGCTCCATCAACCTGCGCTACCTCGCCCCGCCGACCGCGGTGTGCGCCATCGCCGCCGGCCTCGTGGCGGGCGCCGTGCTCACCCCGTGGGGCTTCGTCGTGCCCGGCGGCTACCTCGCCGCGATAGTCCTCGGCTCGCTCCCGGCCGGCAAGGGGCTGCCCCTGAAGGCGCGGGCGCGGATACCGGTGGCGCTGGCGACCATGCACATGTCCTGGGGCTGGGGCTTCCTGACCAGCCCCCGGTCGCTGGCGCGCAAGGTGATCGCGAGCCGGCGCCCGGCGGCGCGGCCGGACGCCGACGCCCGGACCCGCTGACGCACGGCGGGTCCCGGTACCCGGCCCCGCCTCCGCGCGGGGCAAGCCGCCCGGCCCCTGCTCGGGGCAAGCCGTCCGGCCCCCGGACCCGCCCCCGCGCGGGTCCGGCAACGCCCCGTCACTCCCAGGTGAAGGCGGGGTTCACCCGCATGCAGGCGCTCTCGTCGGCGCCGTTGAGGGCCTCGGCCGACTCCGGCGTCGTGTCGTCCTCGGGCGGCGCCTCGTACGAGGTCCCCTCGCGCCAGTCCGCGCCGACGACGAGCGTGACGCCGGACACGTCGGTCGAGCGCAGGACGGCGCTCTCCGGGATGCCGAGGACCTCGGCGACCCGCCGGGCGTCGCCCTCCAGTTCGGCGCTCGGGTAGCGCACGACGGTCCGCTCCTCGCCGGGCAGCGGGGAGGAGTCGGCCAGGGCCCGGCCGAAGCCCTTCCCCACCAGCAGCGCGGCGACGGTGCCCGCGCGTCCGCCGACCGCGGCGCGCTCCTCGGTACGGGTGCCGTTGCGGACCTGCACGGAGATCCGGTCGTCGGCGGCGGGCGGGTCCTCGGAGGGCGTCTCCTCGGGGGCGGCGCCCTGCTCCTTCGGCGTGTCCTTGCCGTCCAGCGCGATGTCCTCGCGCACCAGCCGGAAGAGCTGCGTCGCGTCCTGGGTCGGCTCCACGCGGGCGCCCACGTACCGGTTGGGCATCGTGGTCATGGTGATGCGCTCGGGCTCCACCTTGCGCATCTCGTTGCTCAGGTCGTACAGCTTCTTCACGGTGTCCAGGCCCGGGTCGACGGTGAGGGCGTCGGTGGCCTGCTCGGCCAGCCTGCGCAGTTTGCCGGGGCTGCTCAGGGTGGCGTTCTCGCGCAGCTCGCGGACCATCGAGTTGAGGTACATGTGCTGCGCCTTGGCGCGCGCCAGGTCGCTGCCGTCCTCGAAGCCGTAGCGGGTGCGCAGCCACTGGAGGGCCTGTTCGCCGCGGACCGGGTGGGTGCCCTTCTCCAGCTTCAGGCCGGAGCCGTGTCCTTTGGCGTCGCGGGAGTGGATGTTGGCGTCCACGCAGACCGGGACGCCGCCGACGGCGTCGGCCATGGAGACCACTCCGGCGAAGTCGACCATCACGAAGTGGTCGATGTGGATGCCGGTCAGCTCCTGCCAGGTGGCGACGGTGCAGCCGGGGCCGCCGTGGCCGAGGCTCTGGTTGGTCATCACCCGGCCCTGGCTCGCCGGGTAGACGGTGCCGTCCTCCGGGTCGGTGCACCTGGGTATCCGCACCAGGGTGTCGCGCGGCATGCTGATCACCGACATGTTGCTGCGGTCCGCCGACACGTGCACCAGCATCTGCACGTCCGCCAGCGGCGTGGAGCCGAACGTCTCGCGGGCGCCGCCCAGTTGCTGGTTCTCCTCGGTGTCACGGGCGTCCGAGCCGATGACGAGGATGTTCAGCGGGGTCTGGCCGGCCGCGTTCGGCGTCGGCTCGGCGAGCCTCTTGTCGCCCAGGTTGAGCGTGTCCTTCTTGATGTTGCCGTTGAGGTGCTCGTAGTAGAGGTAACCGGCGCCGGCCGCGCCGGCTATGAGCACCGCGAGGGTGAGCGCGGTCCAGCGCAGCGCGCGCCGGCCGCGGCGCGGCCGTCTGCCGGCCTCGTTCCCGCCTCCGCCTCCCCCTGTGCCGTCGGCGCCGTCACCGCCGTCACCGGGGCCGTCGGTCTCCTGAGCGACCTCGTCCTCGGGAGCCTCGGACACGCCCTGCCGGGCGTCCCGCTCCCGCACACTGCTCTGCGTCACTTACGCGTCCTTCCCCAACCCCGAACCACGGTGCGGGCCCACCGCACGTCAAGTCAGACGCACGAGGGGCCCACAGGGTTACTTCGCGCACTCGGCCTTGTCGGCGGTGGACTTCTCCAACTGCGGCGTCTTCACCGAGGCCGCGTCGAGCTTGACCCCGGCGCCCTTGAAGTCCTTGCCGAGGGTGAGCGTCATCGTGGGCAGGCCCTGGGAGTTGGTGACGCTCTCGCCCGGCTTCATCGCCGAGCCGGACAGTCCGAGGAGAGCGGCGAGGGCGCGCGCCTGGTCGGCCTGGTCGGGGGCGTATTCGAGGGTGGTCTTCGCCAGGTCCTTCGGCGCGTTGCCGGCGTTCTCGGACTTGGTGACGCCGGCCTCGGTCTGGAGCCAGGCCAGTTCCTTCTGCGCGCTGCCGGTGGCGGCCCCGCCGTTGAGGACGCGGACGCGGATCTCGGAGGGGGCGGACTTGGCGCCCTCCAGCCGGGCGGCGACCGCGGCGGCCTCCTTCTTCTCCTGCTGCTTGACCTCGGTGAACGAGATGTCGCTGATGATCATGTCGAAGACCTGGGCGGCCTCCGGCTTCATCACGACCGTCGCCTTGACCTTCTCCTCCGGGTTGTCGTCCACCGGCACCGTGGCGAAGGTGATGTTCTTCGTCGGCACCTTCTTCAGCTCCAGGGCGACGTCCTTGAGCGTGCCGACGTCGCCGATCGCCGCGTCGACGGTGAGCGCGCCGGTCGCCGCCTCGGCCAGCTTCACCAGCTTGGTGGGGCTGGTGAGGGTGTCGCCGGAGGACATCTTCCGCATCAGCGAGCCGAGGAACTGCTGCTGCACCTTGATGCGGTCGAGGTCGCCCTCGTTGCCGAAGGCGTGCCGGGTGCGGACGAAGGCGAGGGCGTCCTCGCCCGCGACCGTGGACGTGCCGGCGGGCAGCTTGAGCCGGGACCTCTTGTCGTCCACGGCCTTCTCCACGCAGACCTCCACGCCGCCGACGGCCGTGGTCAGCGTCTTGACCGCGTTGAAGTCGGCCATCATGAAGTGGTCGACGGAGATGCCGGTCGTCTCTTTGACGGTACGCATGGCGCAGCCGGCGTCCCGCCCGCTCTCGCCGAGGCTCCGGTTGAAGCGGACGCTCGTCTCGCCGGGGATGATCTGGGTCGAACCGTCGTCCTGCTTCGTCGGGCAGTCCGGGATGTCGACGATCATGTCGCGGGGGATGCTCAGCGCGGTCGCGTTGGAGCGGTCCTTGGCGACGTGCAGCAGGATGTTGGTGTCGGCGTGGCCGACGCTGCCGGCGTCGCCGTACCCCTCGTTCCCCTCACCGGTGCGCTTGTCGGTGCCGATGATGAGGATGTTGAACGCCTCGTCCTTGCTGAAGTTGCTGCTGCCGGCGCTGCCGACGTCCGTCGTCGAGACGTTGCCCTCGAGATGCTTGAGGTAGAGGTAGCCGCCGACACCGGCCGCGAGGACGACGAAGGCCGTGGTGCCGCCGGTCCACATGAGGATCTTTCCGCCCCGCCGCTTCTTCGCCGGCCGACGGCCGCGCCGGCCGGGGGCCGGCTCCTCGGGCGCGGAGCGGCGCCGCCGCTGCGGGGGCACCTCCCGGCCGGGCGAGGCGGTACGGGAGCGGCTCGCGCGGGTGGGCGGCGCGGGGTCGTCGGCGTCGGCGGACGGGTCCGGGGCGGACCGGTCCGCGGCGGACGGCCCGGGGGCCCGAGCGGAGCCGGTGGTGTGCGGGGCGGGCCCGCGCGGAGGAGGGACGTCCGTGCGCGGTGCGGAGCCGGCGGCCGGTCGCGGAGCGGATGTGGGCAGTCGCAATTCGTATTCGCCCGTACGCGGATTGAGTACCCACTGGTCTGCGGGGTCGATGTTCTCCGCCCGCCCACGTCCTTGCGCGTCCACGGTCTCCCAATCCTCCGTCGGGGCCACGCGGCGCCTTCCCGGAAGGCGCACGGTAAAGGGGTCAGCAAGTGCACGCGGCCAGGGCGGAGCACGCGGCGCGGGCACTGGAGCGCTCACACTATCCGCCAAGTTCAGCGCCGAACGACACAGGTGACAAATTCGACGATCCTACAACAGGGCAATTTGGCTCATATTCCTGAGCATCTCCGCCCGGTCGGTGTCCAGTCAGGTCACTTCGCGCATGCCACCTTGTCCGCCGTCGACTTCTGGAGCCCTTCGGGAGCCTTCCCGGCGGGTGCGTCGAGCTTGACTCCGGCGCCCTTGAAGTCCTTGCCGAGGGTGAGCGTCATCGTGGGCAGGCCCTGGGAGTTGACGACGCTCTCGCCCGGTTTCATGGCCGAGCCGGACAGGCCGAGGAGAGCGGCGAGGGCGCGGGCCTGGTCGGCCTGGTCGGGGTCGTACTCCAGGGTGGTCTTCGCCACGTCCCTCGGGGCGTCGCCGGCGTTCTCCGACCTCGTGACGTCGGCCTCGTTCTGGAGGTAGAGCAGCTCCTTCTGCGCGCTGCCGTCGGGGGCGCCGCCGTTGAGGATGCGGACCCGGACCTCGGACGCCGGCGACTTGGGGCCCTTCAGCCGGGCCGCCGCCGCGTCGGCCTGCTCCTTCTTCTCCTCCTTCCTGACCTCGGTGAAGGAGACGTCGTCGCGGATCATCTGGAAGACCTGCGGCGCGCTGCCCTCGTCGAGGACGACAGACGACTTGACCTTCTCCCCGGGGTTGTCGACCACCGGCACGGTGGTGAAGGTGAGGTTCTTGATGTCGAGCCGGCCCAGTTCCAGGCCGAGGTCCTTCAGCCTGCCGATGTCGTCGAGCTGGGCGTCGACGGTCAGCGCCTGGGTGCCCGCCTCGGCCAGCTTCAGCATCTTCGCGGGACTGGTGAGGGTGTCGTTGGACTTCAGCTTGCGCATCAGCGCGCTGAGGAACTGCTGCTGGATCTCGATCCGGCTCAGATCGCCGCCGAACCCCACCGAGTGCCGGGTCCGCACGAAGGCCAGCGCCTCCTCGCCCTGGATCGTGTGCGTGCCCGCGGAGAGCTTCAGGTGGGAGTCGCGGTCGTCGATGTCCTTGCCGAGGCAGACCTCGACCCCGCCGACCGCGGAGGTCAGCGTCTTGACCGCGTTGAAGTCGGCGACCATGAAGTTGTCCGGCGTCACCCCCGTCAGCTCCGTGACGGTGCGCATGGTGCAGCTCGGCGTGCGGCCGTCCTGGCCGAGGCTGGTGTTGAACCGGGCGTCGGGGGAACCGGGGATGATCTGGGTCGAGCCGTCGTCCTGGGTGGTCGGGCAGTCGGGGATGTCGACGATCAGGTCGCGCGGGATGCTCAGCGCGGTCGCGTTGGAGCGGTCCTTGGCGACGTGCAGCAGGATCGTGGTGTCGGCGTGCCCGACGCTGCCCGCGTCGCCGTACCCCTCGTTGCCGCTGCCGGTGCGCTTGTCGGTGCCGATCAGCAGGATGTTGACCGGCTGGTCCTTGCGGAAGCCGCCGGTGCTCGCGCCGTCGTCCGGCAGCGAGGAGATGTTGCCGTTGAGGTGCCGGAGATAGAGGTAGCCGGCCGAGCCGGTGGCGAGGACGACGAAGGCGAGGACCCCGCCGGTCCACAGCAGCGCCTTGCGGCCCCGGGACTTCTTCCGCCCCGTGTGCCGGCGCCCGCGCCGTCCGGGCGGCGGTTCCTCGGGGGCCTTGCGCCGCCTGCGCTGCGCCGGGACGCGCTCCGGCGGGACGCGTTCGGGGGCCGGTGCGCCGGTCTCGGGCGCGGGGGCCCGTACGGCGCCGGCGGTGCGGTCGCGGGGCGGGCGGGGCCGGGCGGGGGCGCCGCCCCGGGGGCCCGGCGGGCCCGGTGGCGGTGCGGAGGCGGGCAGTCGCAGTTCGTATTCCCCGGTGGCCGGGTTGAGTACCCACTGGTCTGCGGGGTCGATGTTCTCCGCCCGCCCACGTCCTTGCGCGTCCACGGTTTCCGCATCCTCCGTCGGGGCCACGCGGCGCCTTCCCCCAAGGCGCACGGTCTCGCTCGCTCCCGCCGTGCGGGACCCGCCCCTCGGGGCGGGCTCTTCGGGCGGGCACACCGGATCGCTCACCGGATCGCTCAGATTAACTGCCCGATTCGGCGCCGGAGGTCGGCAGTGACGTATTCCACGGCTCCGACAACCGGCCGATCCACCCCATCTTTCGGGTAAAGGCCGCGGTGTCCGGCTCTTCTTGGCGGGCTTTTGGAGGGCGCTTTACCCAGGGCGGTTCCCCGGAGGCGTCCAGGCGGCGGCCCGCCCGGTGATTCCGGTACGGCGTCAGGGGCCGGCCGTGGTGCCCGGAGTGCCGGAATTCCCCGGGGGAACGGTCCCCCGGATGCCGATTCGTCCCGGTGCGGAAGGGGGCGGCGACTTCTTCGCCGGGATTCCGCCAGAGGCCCCGAGGAGTGTCATGATCGGTGAACTCCCTTGCGCGCCAAGGGAATTGCGCGTGTTCCGTGGGGATGTCGCGCAGATCGCGTAAGAGTGCGGACGGAACGCGCAAAGGGGCGGGGCGCGGGCCGCGCGGAAGCCGGGGAGGGGGCGGGGTTTCCTGAATGCCGGTCAATGGCCTGGAATACAAAGGGCTTTGTCGATAAGGGCCGTCATGCCGAGGCGCGCGGCCCGGCGGGGGTCCCGGCCCGGCGCACCGGCCCCCGCGCCCCGGCGATGCGTACCAGGCCCCCCGCGCCCCGGCGATGCGCACCCGGGCCCCGCGCCCCTGGCGACGCGCACCGGCCCCCGCGCCCCCGGCGGTACGTCACCGTGCCGTCGCCGACACCCTCTCCGTCTCGATCCGCTGGTCCAGCGTCTCCTGCCCGGCCCGCTCCAGATGACGGCAGAGGACCACCGAGCCCCCGGTCGCCAGCGGCCCGTACAGCCCGGCGTTCAGCCCCTCCCAGGTGTCGTACGGCAGCCCCGACAGGATGCGCGTGCCCGGCCCGGTCAGGCCCACCTCGGACGCCTCCGCCCGTGCCCGCTCCACCACCTCGGCGCCGCTGAACTCCCGTCCGGCCACGATCAGCGCGGGCTCGTCCGGGTCCACCGGCGCGTACGGAGCGAAGCGGTCGCCCTGCCCCGGCACCTCCACCGCGTAGTCGGCGAAACCCTCCGGCACCTGGGGGAAACGGCCCCCGAGCGGGCGCAGCGCCAGCGCGATCCGCGCGCCCCGGCAGGCCCGTGCCGCCTCCAGCGACTCCGGGTCCGGCCCGCTGACCACCACGTCGGCGGCGGCCGGCTCGCCCGCCATGTCGGCGACCACGCCCACCGAGGCGCACGCCAGCAGCCACACCGCCGTCTGCCAGTGCGCGGGCAGCAGCAGCGCGACCCGGTCGCCGGGTTCGACGGAGAGTTCGTCCTGAAGGAGGTTGGCGGTCTTCGCCACCCAATTGGCGAAGGTGGCCACGGAAAGTTCGACGCGTTCGCCGGTGGCGTCGTCGTAGAAGGTCACCAGGGGGCGTCCCGGGTCCGCGGCGAGCGCGGAACTCAGCAGGTCGGCAGGGGTGCGGTCGGTCGCGTTCACCTGGGCAAGCGTACGCGGCGCCGCCGCCGGGCACCGAGTGGCCGGGCCACCCCGGCGGGCGGCGGCACCCTACGGGCCGTCAGATCCCGAATGGACAGATTTATCCGACTATGTTCAGGATCAGGGGCATGCGTGGATTCCTTGCTTCCTCGATCGGCGTCACCTGCGCGACCGCACTCGCCCTGCCGGCCGCCGCGCTCCCCGCGACGGCCTCCCCGGCGACCCCCGCGAGCCCGACGCCCCCCGGCACCGGACGAACGACGGCGACGGCGCCCACCGCGGTGGCCGTGCCCGGCGCCACCCGGTCACTGCCCCTCCGCTCCCTCGCCCGCGACCGCGCCCCGAGCGCCCCCGGCACCGCCCAACTGGGCGTGCCCCGCCAGTCCGTACGCCCCTTCTCCCTGGTCGGCGTCGTCTGGGACGACCCGGGCGCCCCGCTGCACGGCCAGGTCCAGGTCCGCACCCGCGCGGCCGGCACCGGCACCTGGTCGCACTGGCGGGACCTGGAGACCCACCAGGACGACCACGCCCCCGACCCCGCCACCGCCGAGAGCGCCCGGGGCGGGGTGCGGGGGGCCACCGCCCCGCTGTGGGTGGGCGACGCGGACGGCGTCGAGCTGCGCGTCCGCGCGGAAGACGGCCCCGGCGACCCGCACACCCGGGGGCCCGCCCGCCCGCTCCCCTCCGGACTCCGCCTCGAACTCGTTGACCCCGGAGGCGACTTGCCCGCGCCCGCGCCCTCCGGCCGGGCCGGCGCCCCCGCGACCCCCGCGACCCCCACGGCCCCCACAGGCCCCACGACCCCCGCCGCGCCCGCCACCGAACTCCCCGCCACCGAACTTCCCGCCCTCGACCGGGCCGCCACCGAACGCGAGGCCCTGGACCAGGCCGCCGCCACCGAAGGCCAACTCGCGGGCGGCACCGGCGTGCCGGCGGGGCAGCGGGCCAAGCGGCACATCGGACCGCGCCCCGCCATCGTCACGCGCCACGGCTGGGGCGCGGACGAGAAACTGCGTGAGCAGTCCTTCGTCCACACCAAGGAGGTCCGCGCCGCCTTCGTGCACCACACCGCCACCGGCAACGACTACCGCTGCGCACAGGCGCCTTCGGTGATCCGCGGGATCTACCGCTACCACGTGCGCAGCCTCGGCTGGCGCGACGTCGGCTACAACTTCTTCGTCGACAAGTGCGGAAAGATCTACGAGGGCCGCGCGGGCGGCGTCGCCGAACCCGTCCTCGGCGCCCACACCATGGGCTTCAACGCGAACAGCACGGGCATCGCCGTCCTCGGCACCTTCGGCTCCCACCGGCCACCGTCCGCCGCCGTGACGGCCGTCGCCCGGCTCACCGCGTGGAAGCTCGGCCTCCAGGGCGTCGACCCCCGTGGCACGACCTCCCTGAAGTCCGCCGGCGGCAACCTCCACCGCAAGGGCAGGACGGTCCGGCTCAACACCATCTCCGGCCACCGGGACGGCTTCTCCACGAGCTGCCCCGGCGCCGAGCTGTACGCGAAGCTCGGCACCGCCCGCTCCGCCGCGGCCTCCTACCAGGGGCGCTGAGCACCGTCGAGGACGGCACCGCCACGGGGGCCGCGCACCACGCGGCTCCCGCCGGCGCCGGGGAACGGTCTGCCCGCACTGGCCGGCGGGAAGAAAGTCCGGCCGGACTCCGGTCCCGACGAGCCGGTACTCGTCTTCAACGGCGACGTCCTGACGGGCCCGGACATCCGCGCGCTGATGCGCACGCACGCCTTCCCCGGACCGCCGGGAGACGGGACGCACCCGCACGGCACGGCCGACTCGGCCCACTGGCTGGACCTCGGCACCCCGGCGGGCTCGGTGCGCTTCCCGTCCGGCGGGTGATCCGGCGCGTGACGGGGACGTAGCGGCCGGGGTGACCGTGTCAGAGGCGTTCGATGCGGCGCGGTGCCATCCTCGGGGCCCGGCGCGGCGGCACCTGTCCGCTGAGCAGCACCAGCCGCGCGGCCCGGTGCCGCTGACCGGCGTACGGCTCCAGCAGCCGCAGCATCTCCGCGTCGTCGGCGGACCGGTCACCGGCCAGCGCGTACCCGACGATCCCCGGCAGGTGCAGATCGCCCACCGTGACCGCGTCCGGCGCCCCGTGGCTGCGCTGCACCGTCTCCGCCGAGGTCCAGGGGCCGATGCCGGGCACCACCTCCAGCCGTCGCCGGGCCTCCTCGGGCTCCATCCCGGCCGTCTCCTCCATCCGGGCGGCGAGCCGCACGGCCCGCAGCACGGTGGAGGCCCGCTTGTCGTCGACACCGGCGCGGTGCCACTCCCACGACGGGATCAGCGCCCAGGTCCGCGGCGCCGGCATGACGGCCATCCGCTCGGGCGCGGGCCCCGGCGCGGGCTCCCCGAACCGGAGCACGAGCAGCCGCCACGCCCGGTACGCCTCCAGGGTGGTGACCTTCTGCTCCAGGACCGAGGGGATCAGCGACTCCAGCACCAGCCCGGTCCGCGTCAGCCGCAGTCCGGGCCGCCGGCGCGCGGTGAGCGCCAGCAGCCGGTGCCGGGGCACGAACGCGCGGGGGTCGTCGTCGGCGCCGAGCAGCGCGGGCAGCCGCTCCAGCAGCCATCCGGCGCCCGGCCCCCACGCCTGGCCGCGCACCTCGCCGCCGTGCACGGAGATCCGCAGGGTGCCCGGACCGGCCGGGGTCCGGCTGGCCCGCCACACCGACCCGTCGGGCAGCGACCGGAAGGTCGGATCGCCGGGGCCGCGCCGCAGCGGGCCGAGGACCAGCCCCGGTTCCAGCGGCCCGTCCGGCACCCACACGCGGACCGCCCCGGGCGCCGGTGCCTGGCGCGGCACGCGTCCGCGCGGGGGTACGGCGGCGGACCCGCCGGGCGACACGGGGGTCGCGCGCGGGGGCCGGGGGGCGAAGCGTCCTGCCACGAAGGGGGTCCTGGGGCTGGGGAGCGGGGGTCCCTACGAGAGTAGGGGGTCGCCGGGGCGGCCCGGCGACCCCGTCGTCGTGTTCAGCGCACGGTGATGAAGGCGTCCGGGTCCCGCTCCGGCCGCTCCCTCGGCTCCTCGGCCGGGTGGCCGACCGCGACCGCGCCCATCGGGTCCCAGTCGCCGGGCAGGTCCAGCACCTCCCGGACGACGTCCCGGCAGAACATCGTCGAGGACACCCAGGCCGAGCCGAGCCGCTCCCCGGCGAGGGCCACCAGCAGGTTCTGCACGCCGGCGCCGGTGGCGACGACGAACATCTCCCGTTCGGCCCCGTCGCGCCGCGCGTCCCCGTAGGTGTGCGAGCCGTCCATGACCAGGCAGGGGACGACGAGGTAGGGGGCGTTGCGCAGGACGTCCCCGCGCCGCACCCGCCTGGCGATGGACTCCTCGCTCCGGCCGTCGCGGCGCAGGTCCGCGATCCAGGCGTCCCGCATGGCGTCCAGCAGCCGCAGCCGGGAGACGGCCGACTCCAGCAGCACGAACCGCCACGGCGTGGTGTGGTGCGGGGCGGGCGCGGTGACCGCCGCGGCCACCGCCCGGCGCACGGCGCCCGGATCGACCGGCTCGTCGGTGAAGGCCCGTACGGTACGGCGCTGGGTGACCGCCTGCCGGACCGCCTCGGAGGTGCCGAGGCGGAACATGTCGTCGCGGGCGCCGCGCACCATGGCCCGCGTCCCCTCGCCGTCGTCCTCGGCGACCACGTGCGGCAGTCCGCGCACCACGGCGACGGGCAGTCCGGCGGACTTGCCCTTGACCAGGTCGCCGGCGGCGGCGAGTTCGTCGGCGGTGGCGACGACGGTGGCGCTGAGCGGGTGGCCGTGCGCGTCGGTGCCGCCGCGCAGGTCGTCGAGGACGCGGACCCCGGCGGCGCCGATCGCCACGTCGGTCAGCCCGGAGCGCCAGGGCCGCCCGAAGGTGTCGGTGACGAGGACGCCGACGTCCACGCCGAGGAGGTCGCGCAGCCCCTCGCGGATCGCCCGCGCGGAGGCGTCGGGGTCCTCGGGGAGCAGCAGCACCGTCCCGGCGGGGGTGTTGGAGGCGTCGACCCCGGCCGCGGCCATGATCAGGCCCTGCCGGTTCTCGACGATGCGCAGCGCGCCGCGCCGGGCCACCACCCGGACCGTCTCCGCGTCGATCGCGGCCTCCCGGTCGGCGGCCTCGATCACGCGGCCCTCGGCCTTGGACACGATCTTGGAGGTGACGAGGAGCACGTCCCCGTCGGCGAGGCCGGGATCGGCGGCCACGATCAGCTTGGCCAGGTCGTCGCCCGGCTGGATCTCGGGGAGCCCGGGGACGGCCCAGACCCGGAACCCGTCGGCGGGGGGCGTGCTCATGCGGGCCGCACCTCCCGCGCCAGGGTCAGCGCCTCCTCGGCCATCCGGGCCGCGGCGTCCGTGTCCGTCATCAGCAGCGGCACCGCCCGGCAGCGGATGCCGGCCGCCTCGACCCGGTCGACGACGCCCGCGTCGACGGTGTCGACCAGCCAGCCGTCGAGCAGCCCCGATCCGTAGTGCTCGGCGACGGCCGCCGCCGTGGACTCCACGCCGACCGCCGCGAGGACCTTGTCGGCCATCCCGCGCACGGGCGCGTCCCCGACGATCGGGGAGAGGCCCACCACGGGCACCCCGGCGTCGGCGATCGCCTCCCGGATGCCGGGCACGGCGAGGATGGTGCCGATGGAGACGACCGGGTTGGAGGGCGGGAAGAGGATGACGTCCGCCTCGGCGAGGGCCTCCAGGACGCCGGGCGCGGGCTTCGCCTGCTCGGCGCCGACCGGCACGATGGCCTCGGCGGGGACCGAGGCCCGCAGCCGTACCCAGTACTCCTGGAAGTGGACCGCCTTGCGCTCGCCGTCCACCTCGACGGCCACGTGCGTCTCCACCCGGTCGTCGGTCATGGGGATGAGCCGTACGCCGGGCTGCCAGCGGTCGCACAGCGCCTGGGTCACGGCGCTGAGCGGATAGCCGGCGCCGGTCATCTGCGTCCGCACGATGTGGGTGGCGAAGTCCCGGTCGCCCAGACCGAACCACTCCGGTCCCACGCCGTACGCCGCGAGTTCCTCCTTGAGGTGGAAGGTCTCGTCGGAACGCCCCCAGCCCTGCTCCTCGTTGATGCCGCCGCCGAGCGTGTACATCACCGTGTCGAGGTCCGGGCAGACCTTCAGCCCGAAGAGGTGGATGTCGTCCCCGGTGTTGCCGATGACCGTGATGTCCGCGTCCGGCGCCGCCCTCTTCAGGCCGCGCAGGAAACGGGCACCGCCGATGCCGCCTGCCAGAACCACAATGCGCATGGGGTCAGTCTTGCAGGCGGCGACGACAACGTGTCGGCCAGCCGTCGACGCGCCGACGTTCCACACGACGCCGGGCGGTCCCGGCCGGTCGTCCGCGCGTCAGCCGGCCGGCACCGCGCCCGCGCCCGCGTCGCGCGGTGCGGCGGCGGCCGAGCACTGCGGGGAGTGCATCGGCATCCGGGTCAGCCCCGGGTGGTAGACGTGCAGGCTGACCGCGCCGTCGAGGGAGTCGTTGACCACGTCGTGCGCGTACCCCGGGGCGAACACCCGCTGCGCGCCGGCGTCCAGCACGCGCGTGCCGCGCGGGGTGCGCTCGGTGAGCGTGCCCTCCAGGACGGTCAGGATGCCGCTGGAGTCGCCGTGGTCGTGCAGGCCGCTGCCCTGGCCGGGCACCCAGGAGAGCAGCCACACCTCGTAGCCGGGGCCGGTGCGCAGCCGGTGGTACCAGCGGGTGGTGGCGTCGTAGCGGACGAGGGGCGCCCACTGGGACCGGTCGGCGGCCAGCGAGCGGGCCAGCCCGGCGAACTCGGCGACGGTGGCCGGGTGCTCGCGCGGGGGCTGGAGGAGGTGGGGGACTTCGAGGATGTCGCCGGCGATCTGGAGGTCGCTGTCGCTGTTCATGGGTGGGGTGGGTTCCTCGGCGAAAGAGGGCGGAAGCCGGGCGGAGAAGCGGCGGAGGAGCGTGGCGAGCGAGGAGCAGGCCGAGAGCGCGCGCCCGGGTGTGCGGGCGGGGCGGAGGGGAGAGCCGGTCGCGTGGACCGGATCACCGGATGCGGGTCGGCCGGAGCGGGTGGCTCAACGGCCGCGGCGCGCGGGACACGCGCGACACGCGGTACAGAAGGAACAGCGACAGCTACGACGAGCGCGGACAGCACCGTGGGACCCGGCGAGGCGGGTCGAGGCGTGTGCCAAGTTCGCGAGCATGCCCACTAGGACAGCGGCTCACACCCACAGTGTCAACTTGCCGACCGATATGTGGGATATGTTTCACCTCATCCGGTTCATCTCTCCGATGAAAGGTTTGCTCAGAGGGGTTGCGGGACACATGGCGCATCAAGCCGGGCGCACGCCCTCCGTTGCGATCCCGTGATCTCGCTGTGATCAGGCTCGCTTCGGACCGTGTGTCGGAACGAGAACGAATGCCGGCGCGTCTTCCCCTGTGGAACACCAAGGGGCCGGAGGTCGCCGGCGGCGCCTGTGGGGATGTCAAGGTTTATGGCGATTTGAACACTTTCCGCACGGCCTTGGTTCCGCAGAGTGAATAAGGGGCCCAATAGCAGATCTCGGCTTGACTCGCCCGGAGCAGCACACTTGTAATTTCACTCGTGTCGTTCAGCCGGAATCGGTAACGGCCACATCACGGGGACGCGAAGAGACAGACGAGGGGCGCACATGACCGAGCTGGTGCAGCAACTGCTGGTCGACGACGCGGACGAGGAACTCGGCTGGCAGGAGCGCGCGCTGTGCGCCCAGACCGACCCCGAGTCCTTCTTCCCCGAGAAGGGCGGTTCCACCCGGGAGGCGAAGAAGGTCTGCCTCGCCTGCGAAGTCCGCTCCGAGTGCCTCGAATACGCCCTCGCCAACGACGAACGCTTCGGCATCTGGGGCGGACTGTCCGAGCGGGAACGCCGCCGGCTGAAGAAGGCCGCGGTCTGACCCGGACCCGGACCGCGCACCCCGGCACCGGCATGAACGGCGCGCGCGGACCGCACCACCTCCCCCTCGGCACGCGGGCGGGAACGGCCCGTCGCGGGTGGCTTGTCCACAGGCGGCGGGCCGTCGTCATGCCCAGCCGATAGTGTGGGCGCTCGTCCGAGAAGCCCGGCCCTCCCCACAGGTCACGGGCGTCCACCGCAGTCCACCGAACCGGGGCCCGTACCTCGATGTCCGTGCACAGCCACACGGCAGCCCAGCAAGACCTCGCTGCCACACCTGAGTTCCCGCGTCACGTGGTGACCGCGGTCCTCGTTTCCCACGACGGAGCCCGCTGGCTGCCCGACGCGCTCGCGGGTCTGCTCGGCCAGGAGCGCCCCGTCCAGTACGCGGTGGCCGCCGACACCGGCAGCGCCGACGACTCCGCCCGGCTGGTCACCGACGCGCTCGGCGACGACCGCGTGCTGCACCTCGCCCGGCGGACCGGCTTCGGCCAGGCCGTCGAGGAGGCCGCCCGCACCGCGCCGGAGCTGACCCCCGACGACCTGCCCTACCTGAAGCGGCCCAGCGGCTGGGACCCCGTCACGCGCACCTGGCGCGACGACGCCTACGACCTGCCCGAACTGCCGCACGGCGAGCCGGTGCAGTGGCTCTGGCTGCTGCACGACGACTGCGCCCCCGAGCCCGACGCCCTCGCCGAACTCCTCCGCGTCGTCGACAACGAGTACGAGCTGGGCCGCGACGACGTCGCCGTCGTCGGCCCCAAGCTCCGCGGCTGGTACGACCGCAGGCAACTGCTGGAGGTCGGCGTCTCCATCGCCAACTCCGGCCGCCGCTGGACCGGTCTGGACCGCCGCGAGCAGGACCAGGGCCAGCACGACCACGTCCGCTCCGTCCTCGCGGTCTCCACCGCCGGGATGCTGATCCGGCGTGACGTCTTCGACCGGCTCGGCGGGTTCGACCGCCGGCTGCCCCTGATGCGCGACGACATCGACCTGTGCTGGCGGGTGCACGCCGAGGGCCTGCGCGTCCTCATCGCCCCCGAGGCCGTCCTGCGCCACGCCGAGGCGGCCTCCCGCGAGCGCCGCGCCGTCGACTGCGCGGGCCGCACCACCGCCTCCCCGCACAAGGTGGACAAGGCCGGCGCCGTCCACACCCTGCTCGTCAACACCCGTACCGCGGCCCTGCCCTGGGTGCTGCTGCGCCTCGTCGTCGGCACCCTGCTGCGCACCCTCGCCTACCTCGTCGGCAAGGTCCCCGGCCAGGCCCTGGACGAGATACGCGGCCTGCTCGGCGTCCTGCTGCGGCCCGAACGCATCCTCGCCGGACGAAAGGAGCGGGGCCGCCCGCAGATCGGCAAGGAGGAACTGCGCCCGCTGTTCCCGCCGCCCGGCGCGACCGTCCGCGTCACCGTCGAGCAGATAGCGGGGAACCTGGGCAGCGGCTCCGACGAGACCGCCTCCGGTGCCGGACGGCACGGCGGCGGTATCGAGTCCGGACCCGGCGGCGACGACGCCGACTTCCTGGAGGTCGAGCAGTTCGCCCGCCTCAAGCGCGTCGCCCGCAATCCCGCGCCGCTGCTCTTCGCCCTGCTCATGCTGGTCTCGCTGGTGGCCTGCCGTCAGCTCCTCGGCGGCGGCGCGCTGGCCGGCGGCGCCCTGCTGCCCGCCCCCGGCGGCGCCGGCGAGCTGTGGTCGCGCTACTTCGACGCCTGGCACACCGTCGGCACCGGCGGCACCGCCTCCGCCCCGCCCTACCTCGCCGTCGTCGCCCTGGTCTCCTCGGTCCTGCTGGGCTCGACCGGGCTCGCCCTCACCGTGCTCCTGGTCTGCTCGGTGCCGCTGGCCGGCCTCAGCGCGTACTTCGCCTCCCGGCCGCTCGTCACCTCCCGGCTGCTGCGCGCCTGGGCCGCCGTCGCCTACGCCTTCCTGCCCGCCGCCACCGGCGCGCTGGCCGGCGGACGCATCGGCACCGCCGTCCTCGCCGTGCTGCTCCCGCTGCTCGCCCGCGCGGGCATCGCCGCCGCCGGCCTCGCCCGCGAGGACGGGACCCGCGGCACCTGGCGGGCCACCTGGGCGTACGCGCTGCTACTCACGGTCACCACCGCCTTCACGCCCGTGGTGTGGCCGATCGCGCTGCTCCTCGGCATCGGCGTCCTGGCGCTGCGCCGGGCGGACCTCGCGGCGTACGGGCCGCGCTTCCTCGCCCAGTTCGGCACCCCGCTGCTGGTCCTCGCGCCCTGGTCGCTGTCGCTGCTGCCCTTCGGCTTCCTCACCGAGGCCGGACTGGAGTACGGCGCCTCCGCCGCCTCCCCGCTCGACCTGCTCGGCATCAGCCCCGGCGGCCCCGGCACGGTCGGCGGACTCGTCCTCGTCGGCATCGTCCTGGCCGCCCTCGCCGCCCTGCTGCGCTCCGAGCGCCGGCTGGGCATCCTGACCGCCTGGGCCGTCGCGCTGACCGGACTGGTCTTCGCCGTCCTGGCCAACGCCTCCGCCTGGGCCGGCCCCGCCACCCTCGTCTACGGCATCGCCCTGCTCTCCGCCGCCGCCCTCGGTGCCGACGGCGCCCGGTCGCGGGTGGCCGAGCAGAGCTTCGGCTGGCGCCAGCCGGTCGCCGCGCTGATCGCCCTCGCCGCGGCCCTCGGACCGCTGATCTCCGCCGCCGGCTGGATGATCGGCGGCGCCGACGGCCCCCTGGCACGGCGCGACCCGGTCCAGGTTCCCGCGTTCGTCGCCGAGGAGAGCAGCACCCGCGACCAGCCCCGCACCCTCGTCCTCGACAGCGACTCCGCCGCCCGCGTGCGCTACTCGCTGGTCCGCGGCGCCGGCGCCCGCCTCGGCGACGGTGAACTGGCCGCCGAGGCCGGCGGGGACGCCCGCCTCGACAAGGTCGTCGGCAACCTGGTCGCGGGCTCCGGCGCCGACCAGGCCGACCAACTCGGCGGCTTCGCCGTCCGCTACGTCCTGGTGCGCAAGGGCGCCCCCCGCGACGTGGCCCGCGTCCTCGACGCCACGCCCGGCCTCAGCCGCCTCAGCCAGCAGGACGGCAGCGGACTGTGGCGGGTGAACCGGGAGGTCGCGCGCGTCACCATCGTCACCGAGGGCTCCGGCGGCTCCGCCCCGGCCCGCCCCGAGCCCGTCGCCGCCGGTCCCGTCGAGATCCACACCGAGATCCCCGAGGGCGCCGAGGGGCGCGTGCTGCGCCTCGCCGACAGCGCCGACGAGGGGTGGACGGCCACCCTGGACGGCAAGCCGCTCACCCCGACCACGGTCGACGGCTGGGCCCAGGGCTTCCGCCTCCCCGACACCGGCGGGAAGCTCGACGTCACCTACGACGACCCGTTCACCCACAGCGCCTGGCTCTGGGCGCAGGGCTGCCTCGCCGTCGTCCTGGTCGTCCTCGCCCTGCCCGGCCGGCGCCGCGACGTCGACGACGACCTGCCCGAGGAGCCGGTCGTGCCCGAGCAGGCCGTCGCCGGCGAGGGCCGCCGGGCCCGCCGGCTCCGCGCCCAGGCCGAGGCCGAGGCCGAGGCGGGGGCCCCGTCGGACACCGGGCCCGACCCGGACGCCGAGCACCACCCGGCAAAGACGCCGGGCGAGCCGGCCCCCGCGCCGGTCCCGGCCCAGCAGCCCTACGACGAGTGGGACACCGCCGGACAGCCGGTCCCCGACCACGGCGGCCACGACGGGTACGGCGCCCAGCGGGACGCCTACGACCAGGGCGGCTACGCCCAGCAGCAGCCCTACCAGCAGCAGGACCCGTACCAGGGCGGCGCCTACGACGGCACGCGGTACGGGGGCGCCCCGTACGACCCGTACGGCTACGGCGGCCAGGCCCAGGACGGCGGGTACGACCCGGCGTACGGCCAGGGCGGTTACGACACGCCGTACGACCCGGCCCGGCCCCCGCACCCCCACGGCACGGCCGACGAGCGTCCCGACGGGAGCCAGCAGTGAACCGCACGACCCTGTCCCTGATCGCCGGCGCGACGGCGCTCGCCGCCGTCACCGGTTTCGCCTCGCTCTCCGCGCCGGACGCCTCCGGCACGGACGCCGCGGGTGCGGCGGCCCGGCTCCCGGTGGAGCGCACCAGCCTGCTCTGCCCGGCCCCGAGCACCTCCGACCTGGCGGAGACGACGTACACCTCGTTCACGCCCGTCACCAAGGGTGCCGAGGCCAAGGGCGCCGCCGCACTGCGCTCCGCGCGGGCCGACGCGAGCGACGACGAGGGCGCCGAAGCCGGCGCCGAGGACGACGCGAGCGACGAGAACGGCGAGAGCACCGGCGACGCCAAGGACGAGACGGACGAGAAGGACGGCAAGGACGGCAAGGACGGCGGGAAGGGCGCGGCGCAGGAGGTGAAGCCCCCCGTGGAGCCGGAGGCGCCGGGCAAGCCGGCCACCGGCACGGCCTCCGGCGGCGAGACGCCGGCCTTCATCGGCACCGCGGACGGCAGCCACGCCTCGGGCTGGACCGTGCAGCAGACCACCGAGGTCACCGCCGGCAACGGCCGGGGCATGCTGGGCGTCGCCTGCACCCCGGCCGACACCGAGTTCTGGTTCCCGGGCGCCAGCACCGCGAGCGGCCGTACCGACTACGTCCACCTGACCAACCCGGACGATTCGGCGGCCGTCGTCGACATCGAGCTGTACGGCAAGGACGGCGCCCTGGAGTCGACGGTGGGCGAGGGCATCACCGTGGCCCCGAACTCCAGCGAGCCGATCCTCCTCTCCACGCTCAGCGAGGCGCGCGAGGCCGACCTCACCGTCCACATCGGGGTGCGCAGCGGCCGGGTCGGGGCGGCCGTCCAGTCCCTGGACGAGACCACCGGCGGCGACTGGCTGGCCGCGGCCGGCGACCCGGCGGGCTCGCTGGTGCTGCCGGGCATTCCCGAGGACGCCACGGCGGTGCACCTGGTGGTGTTCACGCCGGGCGGCATCGACGCCGACCTGAAGGTGCGGCTCGCCTCGCCCTCCGGGATGATCACGCCCGCCGGGCACGAGACGCTGCACGTCAAGGCCGGGATGACCATGGGCGTGGACCTCGGCGACGTCATGCGGGGCGAGGCGGGCTCGCTGGTGCTGACGCCGACCGGCAGCTCCGTGCCCGTGGTGGCCGCGGCCCGGGTGGTGCGCGGCAAGGGCGAGGGCCAGGAGTCGGCGTTCGTCCCGGCGACCCGGCCGGTCGGGAAGCGGGCCACGGCCGCGGACAACCGCGCCAAGGTCACCAGGCTCTCCCTGGCCGCCCCCACCGAGGGCGCGAAGGTCAAGGTCACCGCCTCCGCCGGCAGCGACGCCGGAGCGGCGGCCTCGCGCACGTACACGCTCAAGGCGGGCACGACGCAGAACGTGGAACTGCCGGTCCCCGAGGGGCTGGAGGGCAGTTACGCGCTGACCGTCGAGCCGCTCTCCGGCGGCCCGGTCTACGCGGCCCGCACACTGCTGGGCCCGGAGAAGGGCGATGTGGCCGCCTTCACCGTCCAGACCCTCCCGGACGACCGGGGCATGGTCGCGGTGCCGCACGCGGAGCAGGACCTCTCCGTCCTCGTACGGTGACGGCGGGGGCGGGGCGCCACGACCACCCGGCGCCCCGCCCGTCTCGTCCGCCCAGCCCGCCCCGCCTGTCCCTACAGTGCCGTCGCTCGTCCCCGGGTCGGCCGTTCAGTCCTCGCCGTAGCGCGGGTCCACCGTCTCCGGGGTCAGGCCCAGCAGTTCGGCGATCTGCTCCACGACCACCTCGTGCACCAGCGCCGCGCGTTCGTCCCGGCCCTTGCTGCGGATCTCCACCGGCCGCCGGTAGACGACCACCCGCGCGCGCTGTCCGTCCCGTGCGGGCATGACGCCGCCCAGCGGCACCGCCTCGTCGTTCCAGACCGGGAAGGTCCCGCCCGCCTGCGGCACCTCCAGGACGTGGAAGTCGACGTCGGCCAGTTGTGGCCACCGCCGTTCCAGCCGTTCCACGGAGTCCTGCACCAGGTCCGCGAAGAGGTCGGCGCGGCTCGCGGCGAGCGGTACCTGGGGCGGGGCGATCGGGCCGCGCATGCCCCGGCCGTGCCGGTCGCGCCGGCGGGGCCCCGGGCCGCCGGCGGGGGGCGTCATGGGGGTGTCCATCACGCCTGAAGGGTAGTCCTCGCGGCCCCCGGGCGCCCGAGCGCGCGCCGCGCGCACCCCCGCCGCCGTGGCGGCCCGCACCGCATGTCGCAGGATGACCATTCCAGCCAAGGTTGGGCTCGATTCCGTACCTCTCCATGACCGAGACGCTCACGGCAAATGGCCCTGTTTGTATCGACTAGTGACCACTCCGGAGGCTGCCCGGTTCACCGAAAAGTGGCGTCGACGCAGGTCAGGAAGAGACGCCCGGAGGGTGTGTGGCGTGATTCACACGGCGACACGGTGGTGTGACCCGAGGGGGAGTCGTCGCGGCCCGCTCAAGAGTGCGGTACCGTCCAACATCGTGAGCCCTGTACGTCGCTGTTCGCGCACCGCCTGCGGTCGTCCCGCCGTCGCGACGCTGACGTACGTCTACGCCGACTCGACCGCGGTCCTCGGCCCGCTCGCCACCTACGCCGAACCCCACTGCTACGACCTGTGCGCCGAGCACTCCGAGCGCCTCACCGCCCCGCGCGGCTGGGAGGTCGTCCGGCTCCTCGACGGTTCGGCCCCCGCCCGCCCCAGCGGCGACGACCTGGAGGCGCTGGCGAACGCCGTGCGCGAGGCGGCCCGCCCCCAGGAGCGGCGCACGGCCGAGGGCGGCGGCCCGCGGACCGACCCGATGGAGGTCGCCCGCCGGGGTCACCTCCGCGTCCTGCGCTCGCCGGACAACTGAGCGCCGCCGGAGCCTCTTCCCGCACCTCTTTCTTTTCCTGAGACGCCCCGCGGCCTTCCGCCTGGTGAGCGGTGTCTCTCGCGTCCCGCCCGCCCCAAACTCCGGCATCCGTTGCCGCACACCCATTGACGCGCGCTTGTCGCGGACACGACCATTCCGGGACCGCGAGACCTCACTTTCGCATGGCGGAAACCGGGGAGGCGCCCGTGTACGTCCAGGAACTGGAACCCGTCGCCGATTCGCTGGCACTGTCCGCCCTCGTGGCGGCCCTGCCCCTGCTGACCGTCCTCGTCCTGCTCGGCGGCGCCCGCATGAAGGCGCACCTCGCCGGGCTCATCGGCCTGCTGGCCGCCGTGCTCGTCGCCTGGCTCGCCTACGGCATGCCGCTCGGCCAGACGGCCTCCAGCGCCGCCCAGGGCGCCGTCTTCGGCCTCTTCCCCATCCTGTGGATCGTCGTCAACGCCCTGTGGGTGTACCGGATGACCGTCCGCACCCGGCACTTCGACGTCCTGCGCCGCTCCTTCGGCCGGCTCTCCGACGACCCGCGCGTCCAGGCACTCGTCGTCGCCTTCTGCTTCGGCGCCCTGCTGGAGGCCCTCGCCGGCTTCGGCGCCCCCGTCGCCATCTGCTCGGTGATGCTCGTCGCGCTCGGCTTCGACCCGGTGCGCGCCGCCGTGGTCGCGCTGGTCGCCAACACCGCGCCGGTCGCCTTCGGCGCCATGGGCACCCCCGTGGTCACCCTCGCCCAGGTCACCGGTCTGCCGCTGGACGACGTCGCCTCCGTGGTGGGCCGTCAGACCCCGCTGCTCGCCCTCGTCGTGCCCCTCGTCCTGGTCGGGCTCGTGGACGGCCGCCGGGGCCTGCGCGAGACCTGGGTGCCGGCCCTGGCCTGCGGAGCCGCCTTCGCCGTCGCCCAGTTCGCCGCCTCCAACTTCCTCTCCGCCCAACTCGCCGACATCGTCGCCGCCCTGGCGGGCGCCGCCGCCCTGGTCGCCGTCCCGGCCGCCCGCCGCCCCGCCGCCGAACCCGTCCGCGCCGCCGTGCTGACCGGCGTACGCAGCGAGGAACTCGACGAGGAGGACCCGCGCCGCGAAGTCGTCCGCGCCTACGCGCCGTACGCGCTGATCGTCCTGGTCTTCTCCGTCGCCCAGATCCCCGTCGTCAAGGACCTGCTGGACCGGGCCACCCGGCGCTACGACTGGCCGTTCCTCGACGTCGTCGGAGCCGACGGCGCCCCGGCCGGCGGCAACGTCTTCACCTGGCCGGTCCTCTCCACCGGCGGCACCCTCGTCCTGATCGCCGGGCTCGGCACGGCCGCGGTGCTCGGCGTGCGGGCCGGGACGGCGGCCCGGGAATGGCTCGCCACCGTCCGCGAACTGCGCTTCGCCATCCTCACCGTGACCTCCGTCCTCGCCCTCGCCTACGTCATGAACCTCTCCGGACAGGCCGCCACCATCGGCCACTTCGTCGCCGCGGCCGGTGCCGGACTGGCCTTCCTCTCCCCGGTGCTCGGCTGGTTCGGCGTCGCCGTCTCCGGCTCCGACACCTCCGCCAACGCCCTCTTCGGCGCCCTCCAGGTCACCGCCGCGAAGGAGTCCGGCCTCTCGCCCGTCCTGCTCGCCGCCGCCAACAGCTCGGGCGGCGTCCTCGGCAAGATGATCTCCCCGCAGAACCTCACCATCGCCTGCGCCGCCGTCGGACTCGCGGGCCGTGAGGGCGACTTGCTGCGCAAGGTGCTCCCCTGGAGCGCGCTCCTGCTGCTGGTGATGTGCCTGATCGTCGTCGCCCAGTCCTCGCCGGTCCTCGGCTGGATGCTGCCCTGACCGGCACCTGCGCCCGTCCCGTCCGCGTGCCTACGGGTAGTTTGTGGGCACCGACAGGACTCCAGGAAGGTTGGCCGTGGCTGCTGATCTGTCACAGATCGTCAAGGCGTACGACGTGCGCGGCGTGGTCCCGGACCAGTGGGACGAGACGCTGGCCGGACTCTTCGGCGCCGCGTTCGCCGAACTGACCGGCGCGAGCGCCCTCGTGGTCGGCCACGACATGCGGCCCTCGTCCCCCGGGCTCTCCGGCGCCTTCGCCCGGGGCGCGGCCTCCCGGGGCGCCGACGTCACCGAGATCGGCCTCTGCTCCACCGACCAGCTCTACTACGCCTCCGGGGCGCTCGGCCTGCCCGGCGCCATGTTCACCGCCTCGCACAACCCCGCCCGCTACAACGGCATCAAGATGTGCCGGGCCGGAGCGGCCCCCGTCGGCGCGGACTCCGGCCTCGCCGAGATCCGCGCCCTGGTGGAGGGGTGGACCGCGACCGGCGCCCCCGAACCCGCCGCCCGCACCGGCACCCTCACCCGCCGCGACACGCTGGCCGACTATGCCGCCCACCTGCGCTCCCTCGTCGACCTCACGGGCATCCGCCCCCTCAAGGTCGTCGTCGACGCGGGCAACGGCATGGGCGGCCACACCGTCCCCACCGTCTTCTCCGGGCTGCCCCTGGACCTCGTGCCGATGTACTTCGAACTGGACGGCACCTTCCCCAACCACGAGGCCAACCCGCTCGACCCGGCCAACCTCGTCGACCTGCAAAAGCGCGTCCGCGAGGAGGGCGCCGACCTCGGCATCGCCTTCGACGGCGACGCCGACCGCTGCTTCGTCGTCGACGAGGCCGGCGACCCGGTCTCCCCGTCCGCCGTCACCGCCCTCGTCGCCTCCCGCGAACTCGCCCGCAACGGCGGCACCGGCATCGTCATCCACAACCTGATCACCTCCCGGTCCGTGCCGGAGGTCGTCGAGGCGAACGGCGGCACCCCGGTCCGCACCCGCGTCGGCCACTCCTTCATCAAGGCCGAGATGGCCCGCACCGGCGCCCTCTTCGGCGGCGAGCACTCCGCCCACTACTACTTCCGTGACTTCTGGAACGCGGACACCGGCATGCTCGCCGCCCTCCACGTCCTCGCCGCCCTCGGCGGACAGGACGGCCCGCTCTCCGCGCTGGTCGCCCAGTACGACCGCTACGCGGGCTCCGGCGAGATCAACTCCACCGTCGCCGACCAGGCCGGCCGCCTCGCCGCGATCCGGGCCGCCTACGAGGGCCGCGACGGCGTCACCCTCGACGAACTCGACGGCCTGACCGTCACCACCGCCGACTGGTGGTTCAACGTCCGCTCCTCCAACACCGAACCCCTGCTCCGACTGAACGCCGAGGCCCGCGACGAGGCCACCATGCGCGCCGTCCGCGACGAGGCCCTGGCCCTCATCAGGGGCTGAGCGGGCCGCCGGGGGCGAGTGTCCACAGGCTCGCCCGAGGGGCCCCGTCCGGAGGTACCCTGACCAGCACATCAGCACACGCAGAACGCTCCCGAAGGGAACCCCCATGCCGCTCGAAGCCGGCCTCCTGGAGATCCTCGCCTGCCCGGCCTGCCACGCCCCCCTCGAAGAGCGGGAGACCGAACTGATCTGCACCGGTCAGGACTGCGGCCTCGCCTACCCCGTGCGCGACGGCATCCCCGTACTCCTCGTCGACGAGGCCCGCCGCCCCGAGTGACCCGCCCCGGGAGCCGGCCGCCCGGCACCCGGCCACTGTTCTGCCGGACCTCGGGTGGCCGACCACGGGAGAGCACCTGACGCCCCGGCGATCGGAGACTGCCGCCATGCTCGACGAATCGCTGCTCGACACCCCCGAGGGCCTCGCCGAGGCCGACCGGCGCGGACTGCTGCGCGGCGCCGCGGAGGCCGGAGCCCGCGTGCGCACCGCCGCCCGGCACGCCGCCGAGGCCGGCGTGGGCGACCTCAAGCCCGACGGACGGCCCCGCGCCGTCCTGATCGCCGGCCCCGGCGCCGCCGCCACCCACGCCGCCGACCTCCTCGGCACCCTCGCCGGCGCCGGCAGCCCCGTCATCCGGCTCGCCCCCTCCGGCGTCGCCCCCGCCGCGGGCGCCCTGCGCTGGGAACTGCCCGGCTGGGCCGGCTCCGTGGACCTCCTGCTGATCGCCAGCCCCGAGGGCACCGAGCCGGGCCTCTCCCTCCTCGCCGAACAGGCGTACCGGCGCGGCTGCACCGTCGTCGCCGTCGCCCCCGCCCGCTCCCCGCTCAGCGAGACCGTGAGCGGCTCCCACGGCATGTTCCTGCCGATGGACACCGCCCCCTACGACCAGGAGGAACCCGTCGCCGGGTCCGCCCCCGGCGTGCTGTGGGCGCTGCTCACCCCGCTCCTCGCCCTGCTGGACCGCATCGGGCTCCTGGACGCCCCGCCCGAGGCCGTCGACCGGGTCGCCGACCGCCTCGACCGCATCGCCGAACGCTGCGGACCCGCCGTCGCCACCTACGGCAACCCGGCCAAGACCCTCGCCGCCGAACTCGCCGACGCCCTCCCCCTGATCTGGACCGAGGGCACCTCCGCCGGACCGGCCGGCCGCCGCTTCGCCGCCGGGCTCGCCGAACTCTCCGGCCACCCCGCCGTCGTCGCCGAACTCCCCGAGGCCCTCGCCGCGCACGGCGCCCTGCTCTCCGGCCGGCTCGCCGCCGGCGCCGACCCCGGCGACTTCTTCCGCGACCGCGTCGAGGACACACCCGCGCTGCACGCGCGCGTGGTGCTGCTCCGCGACCGCCCCGCCGGCGGCCTCACCGCCGCCCACGCCGCCCGTGACCTGGCCCTCGGCCACTCCACGCCGATCAGCGAACTCGAACCCGAGCCGGGCGGCGAACTGGAGACCCTCGCGGAACTGATCGCCATCACCGATTTCGCCGCCGTTTACCTGGCGCTCGCCTCGGGCGCCTGACCTCGTACGTATCCGGTACGCGCCCGCTCGGGCACGCACCGCGGGCACACCCCACCGACACCACGTACGTCGTGGCACCGCGCGGCACCCACCGGTTCCCCGTGGTACCTCGTACGTACCGGACAACCACATGCGCGGACCGCGTCACCGGCACCCCGCCGCCGTACCGGCACCCGCGCCCAGGAACGGCAGAGAGAGTCCATGGACCGCCTCGACAACACCATCCGCCCCTACGCCTGGGGCTCCACCACCGCGATCCCGGCGCTGCTCGGCACCGAGCCGACCGGCGAACCGCAGGCGGAGATGTGGCTCGGCGCCCACCCCGGCGCCCCCTCCCGCACCGGCCGGGGAAGCCTCGCCGAGGTCATCGGCGTCGACCCTGAACGCGAACTCGGCTCCGCGAGCGTCGCCGCCTTCGGCCCGCGCCTGCCCTTCCTCCTCAAGATCCTCGCCGCCGGCGCCCCGCTCTCCCTCCAGGTCCACCCCGACCTGGCCCAGGCCAAGGAGGGCCACGCGGACGAGGAGCGCCGCGGCGTCCCCCTGGACGCGCCGCACCGCAACTACAAGGACGCCAACCACAAGCCCGAACTGCTCTGCGCCCTCACCGAGTTCGACGGCCTCTGCGGCTTCAGGGCCCCGGACCGCACGGCCGCGCTGCTCGACGGGCTCGGCGTCCCCTCCCTCAAGCCCTACGCCGACCTGCTGCGCGCCCACCCCGAGGAGGCCGCCCTGCGCGAAGTCCTCACCGCGATCCTCACCGCCGACCCCGAGGAGATGGCCCGCACGGTCACCGAGACCACCGCGGCCTACGAACGCCTGGGCGGCCCCTACGCCCCCTACGCCGACATCGCCCGCCACTACCCGGGCGACCCCGGCGTCCTCGCCGCGCTCCTGCTCAACCACGTCCGGCTCCAGCCCGGCGAGGCCCTCTACCTCGGCGCCGGCGTCCCGCACGCCCACCTCGCCGGCCTCGGCGTCGAGATCATGGCCAACTCCGACAACGTGCTGCGCTGCGGACTGACCCCCAAACACGTCGACGTCCCCGAACTGCTGCGCATCGTCCGCTTCGCCTCCGGCGACCCCGGCGTCCAGCGCCCGGAGGCGTCGCCGGAGGGCGAAGAGGTCTACGACGCCCCGATCGACGAGTTCCGCCTCTCCCGGTACGTCCTCACCGAGGGCGGCGCGAGCCGCGACCTCACCGGCCCGGCCGCGCAGATCCTGCTCTGCACCGCCGGAACGGTCCGGGCGGGCGAGCACGACCTCACCCCGGGCGGCTCCGTCTTCGTCCCCGCCGGCGAACCGGCCACCGTCTCCGGGGCCGGCACCGTCTTCCGCGCCACCGTGCGCGTCTGACGGGGACTCGGCAGCCCGGTCCGGCCCACCGCCGCCGGACCGGGCTGCGACAATGACGCCTCCGCACACCACGGACACGCCGCCGCGGCGCCGCAGGACGCCGGCCGCGAACGTGACCGCGACCGCGGCGACGCCGCGGACAAGCACGAAGACGAGAAGCCGACACAGCGGCCGACGAAGGTGAAGGGGAAACGCGACACATGAGCGCGTCAGGCGGTACCAAAGCGATCGTGGCGGCACTCGGCGCCAACCTGGCGATCGCGGTGGCGAAATTCGTGGCGTTCGCCTTCAGCGGCTCGTCCTCGATGCTCGCCGAGGGCGTGCACTCGCTCGCCGACTCCGGCAACCAGTTCCTGCTCCTGCTCGGCGGCAAACGCGCCCAGCGCGCCGCCACACCCCAGCACCCCTTCGGCTACGGCCGCGAACGCTACGTCTACGCCTTCCTCGTCTCCATCGTCCTCTTCTCCGTCGGCGGCATGTTCGCCCTCTACGAGGGCTACGAGAAGATCAAGAACCCCCACGCCGTCGAGCACTGGTACTGGCCGGTCGGCGTCCTCGTCTTCGCGATCATCGCCGAGGGCTTCTCCTTCCGCACCGCCATCAAGGAGTCCAACGCCCTGCGCGGCACGCTCTCCTGGAAGGAGTTCATCCGCCGCGCCAAGGCCCCCGAACTCCCGGTCGTGCTCCTGGAGGACTTCGGCGCCCTCATCGGCCTCGTCCTCGCCCTCGGCGGCGTCGGCATCGCCCTCCTCACGGGCGACGGCGTCTGGGACGGCATCGGCACCCTCTGCATCGGCGTGCTGCTCATCCTGATCGCGCTCGTCCTGGCCGCCGAGACCAAGTCCCTCCTCCTCGGCGAGGCCGCCGGCCCCGAACAGCTCGGCCGGATCGAGTCCGCCCTCGTCGACGGCGACACCGTCCCCCGCGTCATCCACATGCGCACCCTCCACCTCGGCCCCGAGGAACTGCTCGTCGCCGCCAAGATCGCTGTCCGGCACGACGACACGGCCGCCCAGATCGCCACCGCCATCGACGCCGCCGAGGTCCGCATCCGCGAGGCCGTCCCCATCGCCCGCGTCATCTACCTGGAACCGGACATCTACAGCGACTCCGAGGCCGCCAAGGGCCCCGACCGCGAGGCCACCCCCGGCGGCCCGGCCCCCGACGGCCACTGACCGCCCCCTCCACCGCCACCTGCCACGGCGCCCCGGCCGGACCGGCACCCACCGGACCGGAACGGGGCAGCCCCGGTCACCCCGGGTGAGGACGACACTCCGCAAACGTCCGGAAGTGTGCGGAGCCGGACTGGGGCCGCCGCGTTCCCCGGTGTAGCTTGGATCGAAGCCAGACGTCGCTGCTGATGGCGGTCGGGCGGTCCCCATGGACCGGCCGAGGGAGAGAGGGCCTCCGACGGACTGCGCTGCGCGCACGCGGGCATGCCCGTGTCCTCTTCGGGACACCCCTGTGTCCGCCGCCGCGCAGGTCAGCCGTACCCACCTCGCCCCGAACCCGAGGAGCAGCCCGCATGACGACTGTCGACAGCCGACAGGACTTCAAGGTCGCCGACCTCTCCCTGGCCGTCTTCGGCCGCAAGGAGATCACCCTCGCCGAGCACGAGATGCCGGGCCTGATGGCGATCCGCAAGGAGTACGCCGAGGCCCAGCCTCTCGCCGGCGCCCGCGTCACCGGCTCCCTGCACATGACCGTGCAGACCGCCGTGCTCATCGAGACCCTGGTCGCCCTCGGCGCCCAGGTCCGCTGGGCCTCCTGCAACATCTTCTCCACCCAGGACCACGCCGCTGCCGCCATCGCGGTGGGCCCCGACGGCACCCCGGACGACCCGCGGGGCATCCCGGTCTTCGCCTGGAAGGGCGAGACCCTGGAGGAGTACTGGTGGTGCACCGAGCAGGCCCTGACCTGGCCGGACACCCCCACCGGCGGCCCCAACATGATCCTCGACGACGGCGGTGACGCCACCCTCCTCGTCCACAAGGGCGTCGAGTACGAGAAGGCCGGCGAGGTCCCCGCGCTGGAGACCGCCGAGTCCGACGAGCACCGCGTCATCCTCCAGCTCCTCCACCGCACCCTGGGCGAGAACCCGCAGAAGTGGACCCACCTCGCGTCCGAGATCCGCGGCGTGACCGAGGAGACCACGACCGGCGTCCACCGCCTGTACGAGATGCACCGCGAAGGCACCCTCCTGTTCCCGGCGATCAACGTCAACGACGCCGTCACCAAGTCGAAGTTCGACAACAAGTACGGCTGCCGCCACTCGCTGGTCGACGGCATCAACCGCGCCACCGACACCCTGATCGGCGGCAAGACCGCGGTCATCTGCGGCTACGGCGACGTGGGCAAGGGCTGCGCGGAGTCCCTGCGCGGACAGGGCGCCCGCGTGATCATCACCGAGATCGACCCGATCTGCGCCCTCCAGGCCGCGATGGACGGCTACCAGGTCACGACCCTCGACGAGGTCGTCGAGCAGGCCGACATCTTCGTCACCACGACCGGCAACAAGGACATCATCATGGCCTCCGACATGGCCAGGATGAAGCACCAGGCCATCGTCGGGAACATCGGCCACTTCGACAACGAGATCGACATGGCCGGCCTGGCCGGGACCCCCGGCATCGTCAAGGACGAGGTCAAGCCCCAGGTGCACACCTGGACCTTCCCCGACGGCAAGGTGATCATCGTCCTCTCCGAGGGCCGCCTGCTGAACCTGGGCAACGCCACCGGCCACCCGTCGTTCGTGATGTCCAACTCCTTCGCGGACCAGACCCTGGCCCAGATCGAGCTGTTCACCAAGCCCGACGAGTACCCGACCGACGTCTACGTGCTGCCCAAGCACCTCGACGAGAAGGTCGCCCGCCTCCACCTGGACGCCCTCGGCGTGAAGCTGACGACGCTCCGCCCCGAGCAGGCCGAGTACATCGGCGTCACGGTCGACGGCCCGTACAAGTCGGACCACTACCGCTACTGACGCAGCCCCGGCCGGAGGGGACACGTTCGCGCGTCGACGCGTCCCCTCCGGCCGACGGCCGGCGCCTTTGAGACAGGCCCCCGCACCCCCGTGCCGGGGGCCTGTCCCGTCGGTGCCTCAGTGGCCGCACCCGCCCGCAGTCACCCAGGACCCCCATGCCCCGCGGCCGTTATTCGCTCCACGATCCACACGATCACACCCCCCTCGCGGAAGAACACTTCCAGTGCGCCACCGGACCCTCCGGCTGGCGCTACGTGTCCCGGCTGACGGCACCCGCCGGTGACCCCCACGGCTCCGTCGACCTCACCCTCGACGACCTCGGCCGCCCCCTACGACTCGAACTCCACGCCGGTGGCTGGCAGGTACGCGGCGCCGCCCTCGACGGCGTCACATGGGTCCGTACCGACCCCACCGGAGACCACGCCAGCGAAGGCAATGTGCGCGCCCACGCCTTCACCGGCACCTCCCCGGCCTTCCTCGTCGCCACCGCTCGGCTCCTGCGCCTCACCCCCTCCGCAACAGAGACCCGCGTCCGCCTGGTCGCCCTGACGGACCCGGTCCTCGCCCCCCGCACCGTGGACCAGTCCTGGACCTTGGTGGAAAGAGAAGCACACGCCACTGACAACGGCCCCCTCGTCGTGGAGGAGTACCAGGTCACAGCCCTGGACACGGGCGGACTGCACACCGTGCACCTCGCCGGCGACGTCGTCCTCGCGGCCCCCGGGATCGAGCTGGAGGACCTGGAGTCACCGCCCTCCGTCTTCCCCTGAGCGGCGCCTCGTACGAGGGGCGCACACGGGAGGAGCGTGAGAAGAGAAGGAGGAGAGGGGAGAGGAAGGGGAGAGTGGGGGACCGCACGCGGACGTTCCCCGGCTCCCGCCGGGCAAGCGAGGCGAGAGGCAGCCGACGACCGGCCCGCTACGCCGGAGGCACGAACCCCGTACCGGGCCCGCCGCCGGACGACGCCTCCCGAGCCGCCTCGGGCGGGCCCCCGGCGGGAGGAGCCGCGGGGGAAGCGGCCGGGGGTGACACCGGGGCCGTCAGGGAAGACGGTGGCACCGGAGCCGCCGACGGGAGTTGCGTCGGCGGAGTCGTCACCGGAGCGGGTCCGGCCATCCCAGGACCACCGGCCATCCCAGGACCGGGCGCCCCGGCGGGGACCACGCCCCCCGGCACACCGTGTCCGAACGCGCGCCGCGCCTCCCGGGCCTGCCGCTCGTGCAACACCGCCGCCAGATAGGCCGGCGCGGGAACGCCGTACGGCGGCGGCGTGCCCGTACGGGCCGCGACATCGGACGCCAGCCGCTCCGCCATCGAGTGACGCACCCGCGCGTCGAGCTGCCCCATCCGCGTCAGGTACTGACGGACGGCGAGCCACAGTCCGTCCGGCACCGCGGACAGGTCCAGCTCCGCGAACCGCCCGGCCAGCCACGGCGGGGGCGGCGGCACGAACACGGCCGGCGCGGCCGGCACCCGCTCCCGCACGACCAGGGTCCCCGCGAACACGTCCCCGATCCGCCGTCCGCGCGCCGACACCAGGGACGCGATGCACGCTCCCGCGCCGAAGGTCATGAGGATCTCGATCACCCCGATCAGGCCCCGCACCAGCGCGTGCCGGAACCGGATCGGCCCCCCGTCGTCCCGCACCACCCGCAGCCCGCACGCCAGCTTCCCCAGCGAACGGCCGTGGCTCAGCGTCTCCACCGCGATCGGACCGCCCACCAGGACGAGGAGGAACGCCGTGATCGACAGCGCCGTCTGCGCCGCGTCGTCCAGCGAGGACGTGGCCGCGACCAGCGCGATGGTGACGATCACGTACGCGGTCACCGCCGCCGCCAGATCGAGCAGCACCGCCATCGCCCTGCTGGGCAGTTTCGCGGGGCGCAGTTCCAGCGCCACCGCCTCGCCCGTCACCAGCTCACTCACCGCACGCCGCCCTTCCCCGTCTGCCCCTCACCGGCCCAGTCTGCCAAGCTGTGGGCGCACCGCGCCGCGGTACGACAAGCAGATCCACGACGAGCCGCCGACGATAGCCGAGGAGCACGCACACCGATGGACCTCGACGTCTTCGTCTCCGCCCATCGAGCGGAGTGGGACCGCCTCGACGCCCTGCTGCGCCGCCGTCGCCGGCTCACCGGGGCCGAGGCCGACGAACTCGTCTCCCTCTACCAGCGCACGGCCACGCACCTCTCCGTGATCCAGTCGAGCGCGCCCGACCCGCAGCTCACCGGGCGCCTCAGCCAGCTCGTCGCCCGCGCGCGCAGCGCCGTGACGGGCACCCGCCGGGCCTCCTGGCGGGACGTCACCCACTTCCTCGCCCACGGTTTCCCGGCCGCGGTCTACCGGGCCCGCCACTGGTGGGTGCCGACCGCGCTGATCTCGACCGCCGTCGCCGCCCTGCTGGGCTGGTGGATCGGCACCCACCCCGAGGTGCAGTCCGCGATCGCGGCGCCGAGCGAGCTGCGTGAGCTGACCCGCCCCGGCGGCCAGTACGAGACGTACTACTCGTCCCACCCCGCGGCCTCGTTCGCCGCACAGGTCTGGACGAACAACGCCTGGGCCGCCGCGCTTTGCCTCATCCTGGGCGTCTTCCTCGGACTGCCGGTCCTCTGGGTCCTGTTCCAGAACATGCTCAACCTTGGTGTGGGCTTCGGTCTGATGTCGTCCGCCGGGCGCCTCGACACCTTCCTCGGCCTGGTCCTGCCGCACGGCCTGCTCGAACTGACCGCCGTCTTCGTCGCCGCGGGTACGGGGATGCGGCTCGGCTGGACGGTCATCGACCCGGGACCGAGGACCCGGCGCAACGCCCTCGCCGAGGAGGGCCGGGCCGCCATCGGCATGGCGATCGGACTGGCCCTGGTCCTGTTCGTCGCGGGCGCCATCGAAGGCTTCGTCACCCCGTCCGGACTGCCCACCTGGGCTCGCATCACCATCGGCGTCGTCGCCGAGCTGGCCTTCCTCGTCTACGTCTACGTCCTGGGCGGACGTGCCGCGCGCAGCGGCCAGACGGGGGACCTGGAGGCGGCCGAACGCAGCGCCACGGTGCCGACGGCGGCCTGATGTGCGTACGGCCCCGGGGAGCTGCTAGTGTCCTCTTCGTTCCCCACAAGAGCCGTTGACACGGCCCGCGTGGGGAGGTAGATTTGAACAGTTGCCCGGAGATGGGGTCACTCCCGGAGGGCGTCTTGAGAATCCGTCCGCTTCCCGAATCATCGATTCCGAGGAAGCATCCCCCGATGAATCGGAAACAACGGCCGGTCAGACCGGCCCGAAACTTCTGCTAAAGTCGGGTCCGCCGGAAAGGGAAACGCGAAAGCGGGAACCTGGAAAGCACCGAGGAAATCAGGTCGGGAAGATCTGATAGAGTCGGAAACGCAAGACCGAAGGGAAAGCGCCCGGAGGAAAGCCGGAGACAGTGTCTCGGGTGAGTACAAAGGAAGCGTCCGTTCCTTGAGAACTCAACAGCGT
>NZ_JAGPNL010000008.1:0-184319 GCF_018069565.1 Streptomyces tagetis
TTGACTTTTGGCACGCTGTTGAGTTCTCAAGGAACGGACGCTTCCTTTGTACTCACCCGAGACACTGTCTCCGGCTTTCCTCCGGGCGCTTTCCCTTCGGTCTTGCGTTTCCGACTCTATCAGGGTTTCCCGGTCTCTCTGACCACCCTCCTGCGGGCATGCGGGAGCGGATCCAGAGATAGGATCTGATGAGTTGGGTGCCCGCCGGGGCCGCGACGCCTTGGCATCGCTCAACCTCAAGCAGGAGTAACGACTGTACACGGGGCCGTGGAACGGGTGCAAATCCATGGGGAGTGTGGTCTAGACCTCTATTGGGACTACTCGTGCGGAACCGGTACTTCCTATGACATACGCTGCTCCACAGTGCGCCGTCCGGGACAGGCAGCGACGGCCCCTATATATCTCCACCCCTGGGAGGCTTCCCATGACCACCGTGTCGTCCCCGCTGGCCGGACGCGCCATCGGACTGGCCGCCGTGCCCGATCCGGTCTTCTCCGGGGCCATGGTCGGCCCGGGTACCGCCATCGATCCCGTGAGAGAGCCGTCCGAGGCCGTCTCCCCCGTGGACGGCGTCATCGTCTCCCTGCACCCGCACGCCTTCGTCGTCGTCGACGAGAGCGGCCACGGGGTGCTCACCCACCTCGGCATCGACACCGTGCAGCTCAACGGCCAGGGCTTCGAGCTGCTGGTGAACAAGGGCGACACCGTCACCCGCGGCCAGGCCGTGGTGCGCTGGAACCCCGCCGACGTCGAGGCCGCGGGCAAGTCCCCGGTCTGCCCCGTCGTGGCCCTGGAGGCGTCGGCCGAGGCCCTCTCCGAACTGCGCGAGGACGGCGACGTCAAGGCCGGCGAGACCCTCTTCCTCTGGCAGTGACGTCCGGTACGTGACGTCGGCGCCGTCGGACGACGGCGGGCAGGACAACCACCGCGGCGGCGGGAACCGCCGCACGATCGGGACGGGTGAGATGGAGACAACGCTGCGAGGCGTCGGTGTGAGTCACGGTGTGGCCATCGGCGAGGTACGGCACATGGGGACGGCGGTGCTGGAACCGCCCGCCAAGCAGATCCCGGCCGAGGAGGCGGAGCGTGAGCAGGGGCGTGCCCGCAAGGCCGTGGAGGCCGTGGCCGCGGACCTGACGGCGCGCGGCAACCTGGCCGGCGGCGAGGCCCAGGCGGTGCTCGAGGCGCAGGCCATGATGGCGCAGGACCCCGAGCTGATGTCCGACGTGGACCGGCGCATCGCCGTCGGCAGCACCGCCGAGCGCGCGGTGTACGACGCCTTCGCCGCCTACCGGGCGCTGCTCGCGGGCGCCGGCGAGTACCTGGCCGGGCGGGTGGCCGACCTGGACGACGTGCGCAACCGCATCGTCGCCCGGCTGCTCGGGGTGCCGATGCCGGGCGTGCCCGACAGCGACGAGCCGTACGTGCTGATCGCGCGGGACCTGGCGCCGGCCGACACGGCGCTGCTGGACCCGACGCTGGTGCTCGGTTTCGTCACCGAGGAGGGCGGGCCGACCAGCCACAGCGCGATCCTGGCGCGGGCCCTGGGCGTGCCGGCCGTGGTGGCGCTGCCGGGGGCCGGCGAACTGCCGGAGGGCACCGTGATCGCGGTGGACGGCAGCACCGGGGAGATCTTCGTGAACCCGAGCGCGGAGAAGAAGGCCGCGATGGAGGCGGACGCCGCCGAGCGCAAGGCGGCGCTGGCCGCCTCGACCGGCCCCGGCGCGACCTCCGACGGTCACAAGGTGCCGCTGCTGGCGAACATCGGCGGCCCCGCCGACGTGCCCGCCGCCGTGGCGGCCGGAGCGGAGGGCGTCGGTCTCTTCCGTACCGAGTTCCTCTTCCTGGACGACAGCGAGAAGGCGCCGTCGAAGGAGAAGCAGGTCGCCGCCTACCGGCAGGTGCTGGAGGCGTTCCCCGAGGGCCGGGTCGTCGTACGGGTGCTGGACGCGGGCGCCGACAAGCCGCTCGCCTTCCTCACCCCGGCCGACGAGCCGAACCCGGCGCTGGGCGTGCGCGGGCTGCGCTCGCTGCTGGACCACCCCGAGGTGCTGCGGACCCAGCTCGCGGCGCTGGCGGAGGCCGCCGCGGGACTGCCGGTCTACCTGGAGGTCATGGCGCCGATGGTCGCGGACCGCGCCGACGCCAAGGCGTTCGCCGAGGCGTGCCGCGAGGCCGGGCTGCACGCGAAGTTCGGTGCCATGGTGGAGATCCCGTCGGCCGCGCTGCGGGCGCGGTCGATCCTCCAGGAGGTCGAGTTCCTGTCCCTGGGCACGAACGACCTCGCGCAGTACACCTTCGCCGCCGACCGTCAGGTGGGCGCGGTCTCCCGGCTCCAGGACCCGTGGCAGCCGGCGCTGCTCGACCTGGTCGCGCTGTCCGCCGAGGCGGCGAAGGCCGAGGGCAAGAGCTGTGGTGTCTGCGGTGAGGCCGCGTCCGACCCGCTGCTGGCGTGTGTGCTGACCGGTCTGGGGGTCACCTCCCTGTCGATGGGCGCGGCGTCGCTCCCCTATGTACGGGCGACGCTGGCGAAGTTCACGCTGGCGCAGTGTGAGCGGGCGGCGGCTGCGGCCCGCGCCGCGGACAGTGCCGAGGAGGCGCGCGAGGCGGCGCAGGCGGTGCTGTCCGGCGAGTAGCCGGCCGGGGCCGACGCGGTCGGTCCGGTGAGGGGCGCTCCACCCGTGCTCGGGTGGGGCGCCCCTTCGTGTCAGTGGTGGTGTCCCGGCCCCGGTCCGTCGTCTCCGAGGCCGGGCGGGGTGCCGTAGTCGACGTCCGGTTCGGGTGGGATGAGGTCGCCGGAGTCGCCGTCGGTGCAGTAGGCGTCGAAGACCTCGGCGGCGGTGAGGGGTTCGAATCCGTATCCGCGCAGGCGCCAGCCGTAGACCTGGTCGCGGCGGCCGGGGGTCCAGGCGCGCAGGACCAGTCCGCCGGGGCTGTGGGTGGCGAGGCCCAGCGCGAGGACACTGGTGAACTCCAGGGCCTCGGCCTCGTCGGGCGGCTCGGGTCCGTCGGGGCCGTGGTCGGCGTTGAGGACGGAGACGAGGGACTCCCCGGGTCCCCAGACGCTGCACACCAGGTGCCGGTTGCCCGGAGGGGCGGTGTCGAGGACGCGTTGGACGAGGTCCGAGGCGCGGCGGAAGGCTGCCAGGCCGAGGTCTTCGCCGCAGGTGGCGCAGGCGCCGAGGCGGGCCAGCAGGCCGGAGGTGTACTCGCGGGTGGCCTGGCGGACGGCCTCGTCGATGAGGGCCGGGACGAGGTCGGCGAGGGGCCCTCCGTCGTAGGGGACGGTGGGTCCGGTGACGGCGAGTTCGGCGGTGTAGCGGCTGCGGCTGGCGCCGGCCTCGGGGTCGAGGCCGGCGCGGGCGCAGAAGTCGGCGTACTCCTCGGGGTCGAAGAGGGCGACGGCGGTGTGGCTGCCCTGGCCGTCGCGGGCCCGGAGCAGGGCCTCCACCTGGTGGAGGTAGGCGGTGTGGTCGTCGAAGGCGAAGCTGCGGTAGCGCCGCATGGCGTGGAAGTCGTGCTCGTCGGCGAGCAGTCCGATGGTGCCGGCGATTTCGCGGCGCAGGACGCGGCGCAGGGTCTGGTCGGTGAGCGTCATGTGTCCCCCGTACACGGTGATCAATGCTCACTCACCGTAACCGGGGGCACTGACAACGGGGCCGGGTCGGGGGCGGGCCTGCCGTCGGGCGGGGACGGCCGGCCCGCTCCGTGGCTGGTCAGGCGCGGGCGCGGCCGAGGTTCTCGTAGAAGCGGAGCAGGTCGACGTGGTCGATGGAGCCGGGGTTGACGGCCTTGTCGAGCGGGGTGCCCTGGAGGAGGCGTTTGACGGGGACCTCGATGCGCTTGCCGGTGAGGGTGTGCGGGATGCCGGGGACTTCGATGATCTCGTCGGGGACGTGGCGGGGGGAGCACTCCTCGCGGATGGTCCGCTTGACGCGGTCGAGGAGGGCCTGGTCGAGGACGGCGCCGGGGGCGAGGTGGACGAAGAGGGGCATCCAGTACCCGCCGTCGGGCTCTTCGACGCCGATGACGAGGGATTCCTTGATCTCGGGGAGGCGTTCGACGGCTTCGTAGATGTCGGCGGAGCCCATGCGGACGCCCTGCCGGTTGAGGGTGGAGTCGGAGCGGCCGTGGATGATCACCGAGCCGCGGGAGGTGAGGGTGATCCAGTCGCCGTGCCGCCAGACGCCGGGGTAGGTGGAGAAGTAGCTGTCGTGGTAGCGGCTGCCGTCGGGGTCGTTCCAGAAGCGGATCGGCATCGAGGGCATGGGGTTGGTGACGACCAGCTCGCCGACCTCGTCGGTCAGCGGCTCGCCGGCGGGGTCCCAGGACTGGAGGTCGGTGCCGAGGCCGGGCGCCTGGAGTTCGCCGATGTGGACCGGGAGGGTGGGGACGGCGCCGGCGAAGCAGGAGCAGACGTCGGTGCCGCCGCTGACGGAGGCGATCCACAGGTCGGGGCGGACCTCGTCGTGCAGCCAGCGGAAGCCGTCGGGGGGCAGCGGTGAGCCGGTGGTGGCGACGCAGCGGACGCGGGAGAGGTCGTGGTCGCGGCCGGGGTGGAGGCCGGCCTTGCGGCAGGCCATGACGTAGGCGGCGGAGGTGCCGTAGAGGGTGGCGCCGGTGCGTTCGGCGATGCGCCACTGGGCGCCGGTGTCCGGGAAGCCGGGGCTGCCGTCGTAGAGGACGATCGTGGTGCCGGTGAGGAGGCCGGAGACGAGGAAGTTCCACATCATCCAGCCGGTCGAGGTGTACCAGAAGAAGCGGTCCTCGGGGCCGAGGTCGCAGTGGAGGCCGAGCTGCTTGAGGTGCTCGACGAGGATGCCGCCCTGGGACTGGACGATGGCCTTGGGCAGGCCGGTGGTGCCGGAGGAGTACAGGACCCACAGGGGGTGGTCGAAGGGGACCTGCTCGAAGACGGGCTCGGTGTCCTTCGCGGTGAGGCTCTCCCAGGTGAGGGCGCCCGCGGGGGCGTCGGTGCCGAGGAGCGGGATGTGGACGACGGCGCGCAGCGTGGGCAGTTCGCGGCGGAGTTCGGCGACGGTCTCGCGGCGGTCGTGTTCCTTGCCGCCGTAGCGGTAGCCGTCGACGGTGAACAGGACGACGGGTTCGACCTGCTGGAAGCGGTCGAGGACGCTGCGGGCGCCGAAGTCGGGGGCGCAGGAGGTCCAGACGGCGCCGACGGCGGCGGTGGCGAGGAGGGCGACCACGGCCTCGGGGATGTTGGGCAGGTAGCCGCTGACGCGGTCGCCGGGGCGGACGCCGAGGGCGCGCAGTTCGGCGGCGAGGGAGCCCACCTGGCGGCGCAGTCCGGCCCAGGTGACGGGGCGCGGGTCGTGACTCTCGTCGACGTGCAGGAGGGCCGGTTCGCCGGGGCGGGTGGCGGCGGCGCGCAGGGCGTGCTCGGCGTAGTTGAGGGTGGCGCCGGGGAACCACTGGGCGCCGGGCATGGAGCGGTCGCCCAGCACGCGCGTGTACGGGGTGGTGAACCGTACGTCGAACCACTCGGTGACGGCTTTCCAGAAGGTGTCGAGTTCCTCGACGGACCAGCGGTGCAGCGCGGCGTATCCGCCGTCGGCGGGGGCGCCGTGGTGTGCGGCGGCCCAGCTCTGGAACCTGGTGACCTGCGCCTTGGCGACGCTCTCCTGATCTGGCTGCCAGAGCGGCTGCGGGTTCACGGTCGACATGGGGCGGCTCCCGGACTGTGCGCGTCGTGTGCGTCCCGCGCGCACGCGCTGGGGTGTGCGCGTGACGCGGCTGACAGGGACGATGCCATGTGATCGACATCCGCACCAGGGGCCGCCCCGCGGGTGCGCGGCGGCGCCGGGCGGGCGGTCAGATGTAGCGGCCCTCGAACCAGGCGCGGACGGCGAGGGTGTGCAGGGGGAAGGCGAGTTCCTCCGGGCGGCGCAGCAGGTCGCGGGCGCCGGTCTCGTCGGTGACGGTGAAGGGCGGCAGGTCGTCGGCGGGGCGCTCGGGGAGGAGTCCGAAGAGCAGGAGGTGTCCGTCGGGGGAGCTCATGGCGTCGGCGAGGCGCACCTCACGGCTCGCCGTCTCGATGCCGGTCTCCTCCTTGAGCTCGCGGACGACGGCGTGTCGCCAGTCCTCGCGGTCGTCGACGAAGCCGCCGGGCAGGGCGACGCCGCCGTACGCGGGCTCCACGGTCCGGGTGATGACGACCAGGCCGGTGCCCTGGGTGTCGTACACGGGCTGGAGGGCGATGGCGACGGGCAGCGGGTTGCGGTAGGCGACGGTGCCGCAGGCCGGGCAGGCGCGGGGCCAGCCGGTGACGTCGTCTCCGTACGGCGTTCCGCAGCACGAGCAGTGGGAGCCGGGCGCGGAGGGGGGAACAGGCGCTTGGGTTTCGGACACGCGGCGGACTGTAGCGGATGCGGTGGGCCCGGGAGGGTGGTTTCGGCGGGGTCGTTCAGGGCCGGCCGGGGGCCAGGGAGCGGCGGGTGACGGGGAAGTCGAAGTAGGTGTCCGGGTGGGGCTCGGCGCGCAGGGTGTAGTGCCACCACTCCTCCGGGAGGTTGCCGAAGCCGGCGCGCTCCAGGGTGTCTTCGAGGAGCAGCCGGTGGGCCCGCCGGCTGCCGCCGACGCGCGGGTCGAGGGTGTGGGCGAGGGGGTCGAAACAGTCGAAGCCGGTGCCCATGTCGACGGAGTTGTCGGGGAAGCGTTCGCCCGCGGGCGCGTGGCAGGGCACGAGGGGCTGTCCGGGGCGGTACGGCGGGGTCGGGCGGGCCGGGAGCCGGACGAGGGTGAGGTCGACGGTGGAGCCGCGGCTGTGGCCGGACCTCTCGGCGATGTAGCCGTCGGCGAAGAGGCGGTCCTTGTCGACGTCGGGGTAGAACTCTGCCTTCATCCGCTGGTCGTCGGGGTCGGCGGCCCAGCGGACGAAGTGGTCGACGGCGCGCTGCGGCCGGTAGCAGTCGTACACCTTGAGGGAGTAGCCCCGGCGCAGCAGGCGTGTCTGGGCGCGGTGGAGGGCCTCGGCGGCGGGGCGGGTGAGGAGGCAGACGGGGCTGAGGTAGCCGTCGATCCGTTCGCCGGTGAAGGTGTGCGCGGTGGCGTAGCGCATCTCCTGGAGGATCGTCGGGTCGATGTCCCGCAGGGCGACGAAGTCCGCGGGTGCCCGGGGGCCGGGGGTGGCCCCGGCCGGGGCCGGGAGGGCGGCCGGGGCGAGCAGGGCGGCGAGGGCGGTGGCCAGGGCGCGGACGGGGGCGGACAGGCGTGTCATGTCCCCTGCGTCTACCAGGTGGGCGGGGTGCGGGAAAGGGGCCGCGCCGGGGCGGCCCGGGGCGGTGCCGGTCAGGGGGCCGCGGCGCGGCGGCGTTCGGCGGCCTGCGTCATGGCGTGCTGGACGACGCCGACGAGGACGTCCTTGACGGACTCCCGGTCGCGGGCGTCGCACATCACGAGCGGCACGTCGGCATCGAGGTCGAGCGCCTTGCGCACGGTCTCCTCCGGGTAGCGGGCGGCTCCCTCGAAGCAGTTGACGCCGATGACGAACGGGATCGAGCGCCGTTCGAAGTAGTCGACGGCGGCGAAGCAGTCCTCCAGGCGGCGGGTGTCGGCGAGGACGACCGCGCCGAGCGCGCCTTCGGAGAGTTCGTCCCACATGAACCAGAACCGCTCCTGGCCGGGCGTGCCGAAGAGGTACAGCACCAGGTCCTCGCGGAGCGTGATCCGGCCGAAGTCCATGGCCACGGTGGTGGTGTGCTTCTCCTCCACCCCGCTGACGTCGTCGACGGGCCGGCCGGCCTCGGTGAGCAGTTCCTCGGTGCGCAGCGGCCGGATCTCGCTGACCGCGCCGACGAGCGTCGTCTTGCCCACGCCGAAGCCGCCCGCCACCAGGATCTTGAGGGTGACGGGCTCGACCGGGGGCTTGCCGCGCTGGGAACGCCCGAAGATCATCGATCTGTTCTCCTCACAGTGCGCGCAGGCCGTTGATCACGTCGCGCAGGATGTTCTCGTCGGGCAGTTCGGCCGGGGGGACGGGCCGGTTCACGTGGACGAGCCCGGCGTCCACGAGGTCGCCGACCAGGACCCGCACGACCCCGACCGGCAGGTCGAGGTCGGCGGCGAGTTCGGCGACCGACTGCGGGGCGTCCTGGCACAGGCCGACGATGTCGACGTGTTCCGGGGCGAGGGAGACGTCCGCCTCCGGATCGTCCGCGTGGGGTTCGGCGACGACCACCGCGATCAGGTCGAGGCGGTGCTGTGCCGCGCTGGTGGTGCGGCCGCGCGTCATGGCGTACGGACGGACGACGGGGCCGGCCTCGTCGTCGAACCAGTGATGTCTTCCCTGACCGTCTGCGCTCATGTCATCCCACTACCCGCCGACGGGCGGTTCGGAGCGCGGGGCGGTGCCCAGGTGCACGCCGACACGCTTGACGAGGAGGGTCATCTCGTACGCGACCTGGCCGACGTCGGAGTCGGCGTCCGAGAGGACGGCGAGGCAGCTTCCGTCGCCCGCGGCGGTGACGAACAGGAAGGCGTCGTCGAGTTCGACGACGGTCTGCCGGACGCTGCCCGCCTCGAAGTGGCGGCCGACGCCCTTGGCGAGGCTGTGGAAGCCGGAGGCGACGGCGGCGAGGTGCTCGCTGTCCTCGCGGGTCAGGTCCTCGGAGGCGCCGGTGGCGAGGCCGTCGCCGGAGAGGATGACGGCCTTGCGGATGCTGGCGACACGGCTCACGAGGTCGTCGAGGAGCCAGTTGAGCTCCCGGGACGTGCTCGTGGTGTGGCCGGTCGTCTTCGGTGCGGTCATCGACCGTCCCCCTTCATTCCTTGCGGTCCCCGCCGCGCCGGTGGTTCCTGTGGTCCTTGCGGCGCCCTGGGTGCTGGTGGTGGCTGTGATGTCGGTGCGGGCTCGTCCGTGGGTGCCGGTGCGGGCGGCTGCGGTGCTCCGGCGCGGTCGTGGGCGTCCCCGGCGGCGGCGTTCTCCCGGCGTCCGCGCTGCCAGCCGCGCTGCAACGAGGCCATGCGGCTGCGCACTTCGTCGGCGTCCCGGTCGGCGGGGCCGGTCGGCGGGTCGGCGGGCCGGCCGGCGCTGCGCTTGAGCTGGGGGGCGAGGCTGGCCTGCCGGACGCGGCGGGGCAGCGGGCCGGTGACGTCGGCGGCGGGGTCCTCGGGCGGGGTGCCGTGGTCCGGGGGGCCGTCGACGGGGGTGCCGTGGCCGGGGGTGCCGTCGTGCGGGGTGTCCGGTGTGCCGTCGTGCGGGGTGCCGTCGCCTGGGCGGGTGGACCGGCGGCGGGACGGGAGGGACGGCAGCGTGTCGGGGTCCGGGCGCCGGGCGGCGTCTGTCCGGCGGCGGGACGGCAACGGGGACGGCCCGCCCGGCTGGTCCGGCGTGTCGCCCGCTCCCCCGGGTCCGGCGGAGGCGGCCTCGGGCGTGTCGCCCGCACGGGTGCCTGCGGCCCGCGTGTCGTCCCCGGCGGAGCGGTCCGGTACGGGCCGTCCGTGCGAGCTGACGAGCTTCGGTGTACGGCGGCGCGGCAGCGGTACGGGGCCGCCGGGCGTGTCCTCGGCCGGGCCGCCGTCCCCACCGTCACCGGCGCGCTCCGGACGGCCCCGGCCGGCGCGGCGCGGCAGGTCGTCGTGTGCGGCGACGAGGGAGCGGCGCGGGCCGAACAGGCCGCCGCGGTCGCCGTCGCCGCGGTCCAGGGCGCGGTCCGGCCGGTCGAGGGCGTCCAGGTCGTCGAGGGCGTCCAGGTCGACAGGGGCCTCCAGTTCGACCGGCCCGGCCGGCGGTCCCGAGAGCCCGGACCGGGGTGCGGGGACCTGGGCGAGGGCGGCGCGGCGGCTGTCCTCGCGCTGCGTCTCCGCGGCGCGCTGGGGCCGGTCGAGGCGGAAGCCGACGCCGTTGGTGTCGGGGACGTCGTCGGTGAGCAGTACGTCGGGGATGAAGACCACGGCGGTGATGCCGCCGTAGGGGGACGGCTGGAGGGAGACGCGGACGTTCTGCCGCTGGGCGAGCCGGCTGACGACGAAGAGGCCGAGCCGGTCGGTGTCGGACAGTTCGAACTCGGGCGTCTCGGCGAGCCGGAGGTTGGCGTCGAGCAGCGCGTCGGCCGCCATGCCGAGGCCCCGGTCGTGGATCTCCAGGGTGAAGCCGTTGGCGACCCGCTCGCCCACGACCTGCACGGCGGTGTGCGGCGGGGAGAACACGGTGGCGTTCTCCAGGAGTTCGGCCACGAGGTGGGTGAGGTCGGCGACGGCCGGGCCGGTGACGGCGATGCGCGGCAGCCTGCGTACCTCGATGCGTTCGTAGTCCTCGACCTCGGCGACGGCCGCGCGGACCACGTCCATGAGCTGGACGGGCTTGCGCCACTGCCGGGAGGGGGCGGCGCCGGAGAGGATGACCAGGCCCTCGGCGTGGCGGCGCATGCGGGTGGTGAGGTGGTCCAGGCGGAAGAGGTCGGCGAGTTCGTCGGTGTCCTCGGTCCGGCGCTCCATGGTGTCGAGCAGGGTGAGCTGCTTGTGGAGGAGGACCTGGCTGCGGCGGGCGAGGTTGACGAAGACCTCGGAGACTCCGGCGCGCAGCCGGGCCTGCTTGACGGCGGCCTCGACTGCGGCGCGCTGGAGGGTGTTGAGGGCCTGGCCGACCTCGCCGATCTCGTTCTTGTCGTACTCCAGGCGCGGCACCTCGGTCTCGACGTCGACCTGTTCGCCCGCGGAGAGGCGGCGCATGACGCTGGGCAGGCGGACGCCGGACGCCTCGTGCGCCTCCAGGCGCAGTTGCTTGAGGTCGCGGATGAGGGCGCGGCCGACGCGGACGGAGAGGAAGACGGAGAAGAGCACGGCGATCAGGCCGAGGGCGCCGGCGACGACCGCCTTGGCGATGACGGACATGGCGACCGGGCGGACGCGGTCCTGGTAGCGCTCGGCGGCCTGGTCGTCGAGGCGGCCGAGTTCGTCGAGGACGCTGCCTGCGGCCCTGTCCCAGCTCTGGGCGGTGATGCCGCGCGGCGTGTCGGCGCCGGAGGAGACGGCGGCCTCCTCGGCCATCCGCAGGGGGGCGGAGGAGGCGTTCTTCCAGAAGCGTTCGTAGCGGGCGCGGTCGGCGGCGGGCAGTTGCGGCAGGTTGGTCTCGTAGAGCACGCCGCGCTGGGCGACCAGGTCGGAGACGTCGCGGGTCTCGCCGCGGGTGAGGTGACCGGTGATCAGGGCGGAGCCGAGGAGGGCGTCCTCGCGGGAGAGCAGCTCGCGGGCGCGGGAGACGTTGACGAGGGCGCGGTACTGCTTGTCCAGGCCGACGTCGTCGACGACGCGCAGGTTGGAGAGCAGGACGTGGCACGGGTCCACGAGGCGGTTGTAGAGGGCGAGGGCCTGGGCCCGGCTGACGGTGCCCTCGTCGACGCTGCGGCGCAGCGAGCCGACGCCGTCGAAGGCGTCGAGGACCGCGGTCAGCCGGTCGGTCTCCGTGCGGCCGAGCGCGTCGCGGACCGTGTCGTCGGCGGCGTTGCGGCGGATCTCGGCGATGGCCTCGTCGGTGGCGGTGCGGCTGCGCTGGAGGGCGGCCAGTCCGTCGGAGGCGCGGGGGTCGGCGAGGTGGACGAGGGTCTGGCGGCGTTCCTGCTGGAGGACGCGGACGGTGTCCTCGACCGGGTAGCCGACCTTCTCGACGAGGGTGGAGACGCTGAACAGGCGGCCCGCCTCGCGGCCGGTGAGGACGGTGGCGAAGGCCCAGATCGCGGTGAGGGACACCAGCGGCACGAGAAGCAGCGCCACGATCTTCCGGCGGATCGACTTCCCGCGAAAGCGCATGGCCTCCCCCAGCTCGTCCCCCGTCCGGCCGGGGGTCACACGTCCGTCAACAAACGGCGCGAGCCTACTACTGACACGCGCGTAACTCGAAGGCCCTTCCGGAGTCCGAACTTCCGCGCCACTGCCGGGAGATGGATGTTTTTCCGGGCATAAAGGGAGATCATCACCCGGGAGAGGGTGTTCCGGGACGGTTCCGGGCGGGCCGGATGTGCCGTGCGGGGCGACGGGGTTGGCCGGAATATTTCGACTCTTCGGCTCCTGCGGGAATCAAGCGGACGTCTCGTTCGTCCTTCTCTATGGGACGTGGAGGCGGAATCGGCCACAGGAGCCGCGTCACGCCTCCGGGCGGCGTAAAGCAAGGCAAGCCGGGCAGCCACTGGGGAGCCGGGTCTTCGGACCTGGGCGTGCGGTCTGCAGGCGGTGGGGAGTGACATGTCGATGGGCACGGCGGAGCGGCGCGAGGCGCCCGGGGGCGCGGGGAAACGGGGGGTGACGGGTCGTTCCGGGTCCGGGGCCCCGGATCGCGCCGTTCCGGCGGGCGGGGGCGGGGACGGGGACGACGGGTGGCCGCGGCAGCGCGAGCACCCGGTCCGGCGCGAGCCCCCGGAGCAGCGGGAGCGTCCGCCGGCGTACCGGCCGCTGTGGACGGAGGAGCCCGCCCGGCGGCGCCGGCTGCCCGATCCGGTGCGGACGGCGGCGGTGCGCGCGGTGCTCGTGGTCGCGGTGACGCTGATCCAGGCGATGGTGGCCTTCCTGTGCACGATGGCCGGTTCGTGGCTGGCCTTCCCGATGGTGCTGAGCAGCGTGGCGAGCACGGTGGCGGCCACCTGGGGCGTGCTGGACGTGTGGGTGACCCGCCAGGTGTGGAACCAGCGGCACGGCGTGGTCTCGGTGCCGAGCAGCACCGCGCGGGCCATGCGCCGCGAGCGGCGCCGGGCGCGGCGGACGGCACGGGCCGCCGAGCGCGCCCAGGAGCGGATACGCCGGCGCGGCGGCACGGGCCGGCTGTCACATCCCTGACAGACCGGGTGGGTGCCGCCGCGCGGAGCGGTGGGTGCGTCCGCGTCAGCCGGCGGCCGGGGCGGGCCGTTTGAAGGTGCGGGTCGCCGTGATCTCGCTGTGCACGGCCTCCGCCTCCCCGTCCGCGGCCTGCTGGGGCAGTCCGGGCCGCAGGTGCTCCTCCACGCTGATGTACTTCAGTCCCGCCCGCAGGTCGGCGTCGTTGCGCAGCCGGATGACGAGGGGGAACTCGGCGAGCGCGGTGGTGTCGAAGAGGCCGGTGGTGTAGAGCAGTTGCACGCCGAGTGCGTCCGACACGGCCCGCTGGAGTTCCAGCAGGTAGGTGGCGTTGGCGCGGCCGATGGGGTTGTCGAGGAAGAGGGTGCCGGCGTGCCGGTGCCGGTCGTGTCCCCGGTCGTTGCTGCGCAGCGCGGCCATCGTGCAGTAGAGGGCGATGGCCGCGGTGAGGAGCTGGCCGCCGGAGAAGACGTCGCCCATCTGCCCGACGGGCACGCGCTCGGCGCGCAGGACGGCGTCCGGCTTGAGGATCTCCACGGCGATGCCCTTGGGCCGCAGGGCCGCGGCGACCCCGCGCAGCAGCAGTGACATGCCGTCGCGGCGCAGGTCGGAGTTCTTCTTCACGGCGGCGCTGGTGGCCTCGTCGACGACCTCGCCGAGCCGTTCGGTGAGGGTGGCCTGGTCCGGTTCCTCGAAGCGGATGCGCAGGAACTCCTGCCCGGACCACTCGCCGAGCCCTTCGGGGAGCCGGGAGAGCCGCTGGGCGGAGCGCAGGGTGGCGAGGGCGGACTCGACGAGTCCGCGCAGCCGGTCGACGATCGAGTCGCGGTTGCGCTCCAGTTGGGCCAGTTCGTCGGTGAGGACGCGCAGCCGGGGCGCGAAGGCGTCCGCCCACTTGTGGGCGTGCTCGGGCAGCGCGCCGGCCGGCAGTTCGCGGATCTGCTGCCGGGCGGGGGTACGGACCTGTTCGTACCGCGTGGAGTTGGCGTGCCGGACGAGGATGTCGCTCGCCTCGCGCACCGCGGCCTCGGCGGCGGAGAGGTCGGCGGCGCAGCCGCGCAGCGACCGGCGGGTCTCGGCGGCGGACTGCCGGGCCTCCTCCGGGCTTCCCGGGTAGGGCTCGGGCTCCTCCTGCTCCTTCTCCGCCGGTTGTTCGCGCAGCAGGTCGCGGAGGGTCGCGGCGATCTCGTCGAAGCCTCCGGCCGCGTCCTCGGCGGCGCGGTGGTCGTCGAGCAGGACGGCGTGCGCCTCGCGGGCCCGCGCCAGGGCCTCGGTGCGGGAGGCGAGTTCGGTGGTGGCGGTGCGCAGCAGGGTCTGGGCGTGCCCGGCGTCGCGCGGGACGAGGTCCTCGGGGAGTTCGGTGTGGGCGCCGCCGTCCTCGGGCGCGTGCCGTTCGGCCTCGCCGCGCAGCCGGCCGAGCTGCTCGCTGGCGGTGGACATACGGGTCTCCAGGAGCTGCACCAGCTCCTCGGCGCGGGCGGCGGCGGCCTGCCGGGAGGGGCCGTCGGAGCCGTCGGGCGACTCCAGGAGCTGTCCGGCCCGGGTGCGGACCTTGTTGCTGAGCCGGTCCAGTTCGGCGCGGGCGGCGCTCTCGTCGCTCTCGGCGCGGGCCTGTTCGGCGCGCAGGTCGGCGCCGACACCGACCTTCTCGTACACCTGGGACGCGGCCCGGTACGCCTCCCGCAGGGCGGGCAGGGACGCCTTCGGGGCGTCGGTGCCGTCCTCGGGCACGTCGTCGGGGGCGCCGGCGATCTCGGAGCGCTCGGCGCGCAGGGCGCGGGCGGTGCGGCGGGCGTCGTCGGCGGCGCGCTGGGCCGCCCGGCGGTCCTCGTCGGCGGCGCGGGCCCGCTCCAGGCACTCCTGGGCGCGGGCCTCCGCCTCGGCGCCGTCCTCGGCGAGTTCGCGCAGGGCGCTCTGCCAGCCGGCCCGTTCGCGCAGCCGGAAGGCGAGGCCGGCGAGGGCGTCGGCGGCCCGCCGGGCCTTCTGCGCGGCGTCCTGCCGCTCGTCGCGGACCGCCACGGCTTCGGCGGCGTTCTCCTCGGCCTCCGCCCGCAGGGTGCGCGCCTCGGCCAGCTCGGCCTCCGTCTCCTCGGCGAAGGCCCGCGCGTCCTCGGCCCGCCGGGCGAGTTCGGCGAGGTGTCCGGCGGGGCAGCCGGTGCGCCAGGAGGCGAGCCGGGCGGCGAGTTCGCGGTCCTTGGCGAGGCGGGCGGCGAGCCGGCGGATCTCCTCGTCCCGTTCCGTCGCCCGCGCGCGCAGCGCCTGCCGCTCCTCGTCGGCGGCGAACTCGTCGTGCATGGCGGGGTTGGGCGGTACGAGGAAGACCTCGTCGTCGTCGGGGCCGGCGGCGGGGGCGGGCGCGAGCAGGGCGGCGGCGGTGCCGACGGCGACGGTGGAGCGGGGCAGCAGGGCGGCGTCGCCGAGGGCCTCGCGCGCGCGGGTGTGCGAGTCGGGGTCGGTGATGATCACGCCGTCGACGAGTTCGGGCCGGGCGGCCAGGACGCGGGCGTGGTCGGCGGGGTCGACGGCCTGGGCGAGGTAGCGCCAGCCGGGCAGGGCGGGGATGCCGTGCTCGCCGAGGAACTCGACGGTGGCCAGCACGTCGGGGCCGGGCGGGAGCAGTCCGCCGTCGCCGAGGGCGCCGAGGATGCGGGAGTCGTCGGCGGCGGCGGTGCGCAGGTCGAACAGGTGCCGTTCGGCGGAGGTGACCGTGTCGTCGAGCAGGTCGCGCAGGTCGTCGGCGAAGCGGTCGAGTTCCTCGGCGGTGAGGCCGCCCGTGCCGGGCCGGGGGGCGTCGGCGGGGGCGCCGGCCGTGCCCTGCCGGGGCTGGGGGATGCCGGCGCGGGCGTCGCCGGCGAGGCCGAGCAGGTCGGCGAGGCGTGCCTCGGCGGCGAGGGCCTCGGCGGTGCGGCGTTCGGCGTCGTGGGCGCGTTCGGCGGCCGTGGCGGCGTCCGCGGCGCGGGCGGCGGTCAGCTCGGCGCGGGACTCGGCGGCGGCGGCCTCGCGGGCGTGTTCGCCGGCCCGGCGGGCAGCCTCACGGGCGGTCTCCCAGGCGGTGACGGTGGTCTTCTCGGCGTCGCTGGCGGCGAGGGCGGCACGGGCCGGGTCGGCGTCGGGGGCGCCGCCGTCGATCCAGCCGGCGCGGACCGCCTCGGCGGTCTCCCGCTCCACCTCGGCCAGCCGCTGCCGCAGGTGGCCGGCGTCGCTGCGGGCGCGCTGCGCCTCGGTGGCGGCGGTGGTGGAGTCGCGGTGGGCGGCGTCGCCGGCCTCCTGGAGGGCGGCGGAGCGCTCCTCCTCCTCGTTGGCGTGGTCCTCGGCGCGGCCGGCCGCGGCGTGCAGGGCGCGGACGAGGTCGACGGCGGCCCGGGAGCGGGCGGCGAGGGCGGGGGCCGCGTCGCGTTCGGCCTCCTGGATGGCGGCGGAGACCCGGGTGACGCGGTCGGCGGCGGCGCGGTGGCGCAGGACGGCCTCGGCGGCCTGCCAGGCGGAGTGCAGGGTACGGGCCTCGGCGAGTTCGCGTTTCTGCGCGGCGGCGGCCTTCTCGGCGGCGGTCAGGGCCAGCGAGGCGTGCCGGTAGGCGAGTTCGGCGGCGATGAGGCCGCTGCGGTCACGGGCGGTCTCGGCGTGGGTGACGGCGTAGGCGGCGGCGGTGACGCGCTGGGCGAGGTCGCCGGCGCGCAGGCGTTCGCGGGCGCCGCGGGCGAGGAGCCGGCGGGCCAGGGTCCGGGTGCGGCGTTCGGCGGCGGTGTGGACCTCGCGGGCGCGGGCGCGGGCGTCGGCGGCGTCCACGATGCGTCCGAGGAGGTCGACGGAGCCGGCGGTGAAGTCGCGTTCGGCGATGAGCTCGGCCCGCCGGCCCAGTTTGTTGCCGAAGCCGCCGACCAGGTCGGCGAGTCCGTCGGTGTCGCGGGTGTCGGTGACGGCGCGCAGCAGCAGGTCGGTGAAGTCGGAGTCCTTCTTGACGGCGAAGAGGCCGGCCGCCTCGCCCTCGTCGGCGTTCATCTCGCGCTGGTAGCGGAAGAGCTCGGGGTCGAGGCCCAGTTCGCCGAGGTGCTCGATCCAGCGGTCGTGGATCTCCTCCCAGTGGATCTCCAGGTGCGGGTAGACCTTCCCCGCCTCGGTGAGCGCGTCCCGGAAGCCCTTCATGGTGCGGCGCCTGCCCTTCGCCCCGGAGGCGCCCTCGGCGGGCGGGCGCATCGCGGTGGCCTCGGCGACGGGGAGGTTGTCCAGGGTGAGTCCGGGGCCGGGGCGGAAGGAGTACCAGGCTTCGGCGAACTTCCGCGGGTCGTTGGAGACCTGGCGTCCGCGCCATTCGCTGACCTTGCCGACGACGACGCATTCGCCGGTCTGGACGTGCTGCCACTCCAGCGCCACGTGGCCGCAGTCGTCGGCGAGCAGGAACTTGCGCAGCACGCCGGAGCTGGCGCCGCCGAGGGTGTTGCGGTGGCCCGGCAGCATCACGGAGAAGATCAGCTTGAGGAGGACGGACTTGCCGCCGCCGTTCTCCAGGAAGAGCACCCCGGCGGGGGCGGGCCGGCGGGGCGGGCCGGCGGGCTCCTCCTCGAAGAACTCCGCCTGGGTGGGGGCGGGGTCGGGCACGAGGTCGCCGACACCGCGCAGGTCGAGCACGGTGTCGGCGTAGCGTGCGCCGGCGGGCCCGATGGAGTAGAGGCGGACCCGGGACAGCTCGTACATGGCGGACTCTCGTATGGCTTCGTGACGTTGGGGGGCGGTCGGCTTCGTGGCGTGGGGGGCGGGCGGTCAGGAGGAGTGGAAGGGCAGTCCGGCGTCGGCGACCAGGTCGAGGTCGTCGGTGTCCTCGGCGGGCAGCAGGGTGGCGGTGCCGTCGGTGACGGGGACGATGCCCAGGTCCAGCAGTTCGGCGAGGGCGGCGCCGCCGGCCATGTCGCGGACCTGGAGCTGGTAGCGGGCGGTGGTGCGGTAGGTGCCGCCGCCGTCGTCGCCGGTGCGCTGGAGGAAGCCGGAGTCGGTGAGGAAGGCGACGGCCTTGCCGACGATGCCGGTGGTGGAGCCGGGGAGCCGGCGGGCGTCCTTGGTGGCGCCGGTGGCGCTGCGCCGGGCCCAGATCCGCCAGGCGGCCTCCAGTCCGGGGGCGTCGGTGGCGGGGTCGGTGTTCTCGCCGTCCCGTTCCGCGCGTTCCTCCAGGCGGCGGCATGCCTGGCGGACGAAGGCGTCGACGCCGTTGACGGTGACGCGGCCGATGTAGCCGTCGTCGGCGAGGTCCTCGGGGCGGGGGAAGGCGAGGGCGGCCACGGCGAGGTGGGCGAGGCCGTGCAGGAACCGGTCGCCGGAGTCGGTGGAGGCGCGGCGGGCGTAGTCGCCCATGCGGACGGCGAAGACCGAGTCCTCGGCGGCGGTCACGGCCATGCCGGCGCGCGGGGACACCTCCAGGACGACGAGGCCGAGTCCGGCGGCGACGGCGTCGGCGAGCCGTGCGAAGGCGGGGTCCTCGCGGTGGCGGCGCAGCAGGTCGGCGTACTCCTGGTCGCGGGCGGGCAGCAGCTTGGGCTGGAGGCCGAAGGCGACCAGCCGCGCGGCGTCGGCGGCGTCGGCGGGCGTGACGGGGGCGGTGGCCGGTGCGGGGGCCGCCTCCGGTTCGCTCCACTCGGCGTGCTCGGTCACGGTCGGTGCTCCTCGTCGTCCCGGGGGTGGCGGTGGGGGTCGGTGCTCATGCCGCCTCCGTCCGGTCGGCGGCCATCCCGGCCGCGTCCAGCAGGGCCGTGCCGACGATGAGGTCGGCGCCGCCGAACTCGGGGTCGTCCAGCTCGGTGCCGTCGTCGACGGCGAACAGGAGCTTCGGTTCGCCCTGGCGGTAGGCGGTGCCGACGGGCGGGCTGGCGGCGTGGACGGCGAGCAGGGCGACGAGGTGGGGCAGGTCGGCGTCGCGGGCGCGGGCGTCGGCCAGCAGCCCGGACAGCCGGCGCGGCGCGTCGTGCGGGAGGTCGAGCAGCTCCATGGCGACGGCCAGTTGCCCTTCGCTGAAGCGGCTGTCGTCGGGGGTGGCGATCAGGTCGGGCTCGGGCATCTCGGCGCCCAGGTGCTCGCGCTCGACGGGCGGGGTGAGCAGGAGGTCGACGAGGTCGACGACCCTCACGGAGGCCGGGGTGCGCAGTCCGGTGCCGCGCGCGAAGAAGGCGTCGGTGACGCGCAGCGCCTGGTCCACGGGGAGCGGCAGGACGGGGGCGACGAGGTGCCCGTACAGGTCGAGGCCGGCGGTGGTGGGCAGGGTGGCGAACGCCTGCCGGTCCTGTTCGGCGCGGAAGAGCGGGCCGGCCTCCAGCAGGCGGGACTGGAGCTGGGTGTGGCGGCGGATGCAGTCCTTGACTATGTCGACCAGTTCGGCCGCGCGGCGCTTCTGCTCCGGCTCCTCGGACTCGTCGCGCGCCTTGCGGATGTTGGTCAGGATCGCGTTCTCGTGCCGGTACCGGTCCGCGACGTGGTCCAGGGCCTCCGCGATCATGTCCGGTACGGCGCTGAGCCAGTCGACCGCGCGGACGTTGCGCCGGGTGGCGTCCAGGGCTCGGCGCAGGGTCTCGGAGTACTGCACGGTGCGGTACCGGGCCTGTTCGGCGGCGAGTTGGGCGTCGGCGAGCCGGCCTCGGCTGATCAGCACCTCCAGTTTGACCTCGGCGGCGATCTGGGCGCTGGTCACGTCGGTGTCGAGGGCCCCGACGAGGACGTTGACCGCCTCGTCGGTGGTGCGCAGGTAGACGGTGCCGCCGGGGCCGGGGACCTCTTCGATCAGTTTGAAGTCGTAGTCGCGGCGCACATAGGTGCCGTCCGCGGCGAAGGTGCCGTAGACGGCGCGGAAACCGCGGTCGGTGCTGCCGACGTTGATCAGGTTCTCCAGGACCCAGCGGGCGACGCGCTCGTGCTCGGCGGCGGGCCGCCGCGGGGCCTGGGCGGCGACGCGCGGGACGAGCCGGGCGACGATCTGGTCGTGGTCCGCGCCCGTGTCGAAATCCATCGTGAGGGTGACGAGGTCGATGGCGGCGAGGGCGACCTCCGCCATCCCGTACACCGAGAACTCACCGGCCAGGTTGGCCTTGCGCGCGTCGAGGTCGTGCAGCGGCGCGGTGCAGGCGAGCGCGCGCAGCCGCCGGGCCAGCCCCTCGTCGGCGGCCGGGCCCGGTGCGGGGCGCGGCCCCGCGCTGAGCTGGGACGGAGCGCTGTCCGGTGGTGCGGGTGAAGTCACGGTGCACAGACTAGATCCTCGATCTGACAACAACCCAAACGACGCAGAAGGCTCCGGGTGGCGGGGTGGGGGCGTGGAGAACGACCGGGGCCGTACGGGCACGGGTGTTGAGGGCGAGCGGGGTCTTACGGGCGTGGCGGCGGCGTCCGGGCGGGCCGCTACGGGCGTGTCCGTCCGGTGCCGTACGGGCGGGATCGTGCGCCCGGGGGAACGGGGGCCGCGGTGTGGCCCGGTGGGCGGGGGCCGCGCGGGACGTCTTCGGACCGGGACCCGCGGCGTAGGCGCGGGAGCGGGGTGGGGAGACTGGGGGCATGACCTCGATCGACCTCAACGCCGATCTCGGCGAGGGTTTCGGCCGCTGGACGCTCACCGACGACGCGGGCCTGCTCTCGGTCGTCACCAGCGCCAACGTGGCCTGCGGCTTCCACGCCGGGGACCCGGCCACCATGCGGCGCGTGTGCGAACTGGCGGCCGGACACGGCGTGACGATCGGCGCGCAGGTCTCCTACCGCGATCTGGCCGGCTTCGGGCGGCGCGCGATGGAGGTGCCGCCCGCCGAACTCGCGGCCGAGGTGGCCTACCAGATCGGCGCCCTGGAGGTGTTCGCGCGGGCGGCGGGCACGCGCGTGGCGTACGTCAAGCCGCACGGCGCGCTCTACAACCGGGTGGTGCGGGACGCCGGGCAGGCCGCCGCGGTCGTCGACGGCGTGCTCCTGGCGGGCGGGGCGCTGCCCGTCCTGGGACTGCCCGGCTCGCGGCTGCTGGAACTGGCCGGGCGGGCCGGACTGCCGGTCGTCGAGGAGGCGTTCGCGGACCGCGCGTACACCGACGAGGGCACGCTCGTGCCGCGCGGGCGGGAGGGCGCCGTGGTCTGGGACCCGGACGCGGTCGTGGAGCGCTCGGTGGAGCTGGCCCGGTCCGGGACCGTCACCGCCCTGTCCGGGGCACGCGTCCCGGTGCGGGCGCGCTCCCTGTGCCTGCACGGCGACACGCCCGGCGCGGTCGAACTGGCCCGCAGGGTCCGGGAGCGGCTCTCCGCCGCCGGGGTGCGGGTGGTGGCCTTCGCGTGAACGTCCTTCCGGTCGGCGACGACGCCCTGCTGGTGGAAGTGGCCTCCGGGCGGGAGGCGGAGGCGCTGCACGCGGAGCTGACGCGGCGCCGGGCCGAGGGCTCGCTCGCGGTGCGGGAGATCGTCCCGGCGGCCCGTACGGTACTGCTGGACGGGGTGGCCGACCCGGACCGGCTGGCGCGCGAACTGACCGCCGCCCAGGTGCCGCCCACTCCCCCGCGCGAGGCGCGGGCGGTCGAGATCCCGGTCCGCTACGACGGCCCCGACCTGGCCGATGTCGCCGCCCGCTGGGGCGTGGCGCGCGAGGAGGTGGCGCGCATCCACGCGGGCACCGAATTCCGGGTGGCCTTCTGCGGGTTCGCGCCCGGCTTCGGGTACCTCACCGGGCTGCCGTCCCGGTACGAGGTGCCGCGCCGGGACACGCCGCGCACGGCCGTTCCCGCCGGCTCCGTGTCGCTGGCGGGCCCGTACACGGGCGTGTACCCGCGTGCGTCGCCGGGCGGCTGGCAGGTGATCGGCACCACGGACGCCGTGCTGTGGGACCCGGAGCGGGTGCCGGCGGCGCTGCTGTCGCCGGGCACGCGCGTGCGGTTCGTTCCGCGGCGGGACGGGGGGCGCCCATGACGGGCCGCGCGCTCGTCGTCGTCCGCGCCGGTGCCCTGACGACCGTCCAGGACCGGGGCCGGCCGGGACACGCCCACCTCGGCGTGCCGCGCTCCGGCGCGCTCGACACGCCCTCGGCCGCGCTGGTCAACCGCCTGGTGGGCAACCCCGTCGAGGCGGCCGTGCTGGAGACCACCCTCGACGGCTGCGCCCTGCGCCCGCGTTGTCCGGTGACGGTGGCCGTGGGCGGTGCCCCGTGCCGGGTACGGGTGGACGGGCGTCCGGCGGCGTGGGGGGCGCCGGTGGACGTGCCGGCCGGGTCGCTCGTGGAGGTGGGCACGGCCGAGCGCGGGGTGCGCGCCTACGTGGCCGTCTCCGGGGGCGTCCGGGTCGAGCCGGTGCTCGGCAGCCGCTCCACCGACCTGCTCTCCGGGCTCGGGCCGCCGCCCCTGGCCGACGGCACGGTGCTGCCTCTGGGCCGGCCCGGGGTGCCCTTCGCGCGCGTGGACGTCGCCCCGCAGCCGGGTCCGCCGGCCGAACTGGTGCTGCGGGTGGTGCCGGGGCCGCGCGCCGACTGGTTCACCCCCGGGGCGCTGCGCACGTTCGTCACCGGCGCGTACCGGGTGTCGGCCGCGAGCAACCGGGTCGGGCTGCGCGTGGAGGGACCCGCGCTCGGCCGGTCCCGTCCGGGGGAGCTGGCCAGCGAGGGCATGGTGCTCGGCGCGGTCCAGGTCCCGCCGGACGGCCTCCCGGTGGTGTTCCTGGCCGACCACCCGACGACGGGCGGCTATCCGGTCATCGGCGTCGTGCGCGCAGCCGACCTCCCCGCGGCGGCCCAGGCGGTGCCGGGAACGCCGGTCCGCTTCGTGACCGTACGGCGGCGGCCGGGAACCACACGGGCCTGAACGAACGGCACACGACACGCCGCGGCCGGTACCGGCACACGACACGCCGCACCCGGTACCGACGTACGACACGACGCGGCCGAGGGGCGCCCGACACGCCGAGGCCCCGACACCGCCCGGCACCGCCCCGCGCGCGACACGCCCGGCACCGTCACCCGCACGACACGCCCGCCATCGCCACGCACACGACACGCCCGGCACGCCGACGGCCCCGCGACCGACGGCCCGGCGGAACGGGATCAGACCGGCTCCGGACAGGCCGTCACCGGTGCCGAAGCCGCCTCCGGCGCCCCGGGTGTCGGGACCCGCCCGTCCGGTGGCGGCGCAGACAGCGCGGCCAGGGCGGTCGTCACGGCCGCCGACGCGCGGTGGTCGAGGCGGGCGGTGGTCCCGCGCGCGTGGTGGCGCAGGTCGTCGGCGGCCAGGGCCAGCAGGTGCGGCAGCAGGTCGGTGCAGCGCCGGGCCACCCAGCCGGTGCCGGCCGTGGCGAGCCGGCGCAGGCGGGCGGACCGGGTGGGCGCGGGGAACTCGGGGTCGGGCGAGGGGGCGGGACCGGTGGCGGCGCCGCGTGCGGCGAGCAGCGTGTGGAAGCACAGGGCGAGCCGGCGGTGCCCCCGTTCGCCGGGGTGGAGCAGGTCGGCGCTCCACAGGGCGCGGTCCTGGGTCCACTCGGCGTCGCAGGCGTGCAGGTGCACGGCGCCGTAGCGGTCGGACAGGGCGTGGACCACGGCGTTGACGGCCCGTTGCCGCCGGGCCAGCGGGCGGGCCAGCGCGCCCGGGAGCCTCAGCAGCGCGCCGGGGTCGGGCAGGCAGGCGGTGAGCAGCAGCGCCCCGCGTCCCGTGCAGGCGGCGTAGGCCGTGTCGAGCCGGGCGGCGACGGCGTCGAGGTCGAAGGTGTGGCGGAGCGTGTCGTTGACGCCGACGACGACGGAGGCGATGTCGGGCCGCAGGGCGAGGGCGGCGGGCAGTTGCCGCTCCAGGACGTCGCGGGTCTGCGCGCCGCTGACGGCGAGGTTGGTGAAGGCCACGGGCTCCGGGGCGAGTGAGGCGGCGAGCAGCGCGGCCCAGCCGCGCCACCCGTCCCCGGTGGGGTCGCCCACGCCCTCGGTCAGCGAGTCGCCGAGGGCCACGAACCGCACGCCGGTCATGCCACGCCCTCCCGGACGGCGGGGCGCGCGGCGGCCGGCGCGTCGTGGGCGGCCAGGAACGCGGCGACGGACCGGTCCCAGCCAAAGCACTCGGCACGCGCGCGTGCGGCCTCTCTCCGCTGGGCCTCGGGCCGGTCGAGGAGCTGTTCCACGGCGTCGGCGAAGGCGTCCCCGTGGCCGGCGGCGACGGCCCCGGACGCGCCGATCACCTCGGGCAGCGCCGACGCGGCGCTCGCCACCACGGGCGTGCCGCAGGCCATCGCCTCCAGCGCGGCGAGCCCGAAGGTCTCGGCCGGTCCCGGTGCCAGGCACACGTCGGCCGACGCCTGGAGCCCGGTCAGCAGGTCCCGGTCGGCCACGTGCCCGAGGAACGTCACCGGCAGCCGTTCGTCCCCGGCCCGCGCTTCGAGGCGTGGGCGCAGCGGGCCGTCGCCCGCGACCACCAGGACGGCCCGCACGCCGCGCCGTCGCAGCACCGTGAGCGCGTCGAGCGCCGTGCTGGGCCGCTTCTCCACGGACAGCCGGGAGCACATCACCAACAGGACCTCGTCCGCGCGCGCGTGGCGGGCGCGCAGGGCCGCGTCGCGCCACGAGGGGTGCCGTGCGGTGAGGTCGACGCCGAGCGGGGCGCGGACGACGTTGCGCGCGCCGGCCCGCCGGAACTCCCGCTCGGCGAACTCCGTGGTGCACACGACACGCGCGTACGCGTGTGCCGTACGCAGGTTGAGGGCGTCGGCGGCACGCCCGGCCGCGCCGCCGGGCAGCCCCCAGGTGCGCAACACGCCGTCGGCGCTCTCGTGGGAGACCATCACGGCGGGGACGCGGGCCCGGCGGGCCCAGGTACCAGTCCAGCGCAGGGTGGTGCGGTCGGACACCTCCAGCCGGTCGGGGGCCAGGTCCTCCAGGAGGCGGGCCAGGGTCCGTCTGCCGGTCAGGACGCGGTAGCCGCCGGTGCCGGGCAGCGGCGGGCCGGGGAGGGTGATCACCCGTCCCTGGTCGGTGTGCCGGTCGTCGGCGTGTGCGCCGGGGACGACGAGGACGGGTTCGTGTCCGGCCTGCCGGTAGCCGCGGCCCAGTTCGCGCAGTGCGGTGCGCAGTCCGCCCGAGGCGGGGGCGACGAAGTTGGCGAGCCGGACGATCCGCAGGGCGCTCATGCGGCCAGCACCGCCTTCCGGGTGGCGAGGACCTCGGTGTAGTGGCCGATCAGCAGGTCGCCGACGGCCGCCCAGGTACGGCCCTCGACGGTGGCCCGCCCGGCCGCGCCGTAGGCGGCCCGCCGTGCGGGGTCGGCGGCCAGCGACGCCACGGCGTCACGGACGGCTCCGGCGTCGCCCGGCGGCACCAGCAGCCCCGTACGGCCGGGGAGGACGAGGTCGAGGGGGCCGCCCGCGGCGGGCGCGACGACCGGGACGCCGCTGGCCATGGCCTCCTGCACGGTCTGGCAGAAGGTCTCGAAGGGGCCGGTGTGCGCGAAGACGTCCAGCGAGGCGAAGAGGCGGGCGAGGTCGTCGCCGGTACGGCGGCCGAGGAAGGCCGCGCCGGGCAGGGCCTGTTCGAGGCCGGGCCGGCTGGGTCCGTCGCCCACGACGACGACGCGCACCCCGTCCAGTGCGCAGACTCCGGCCAGCAGTTCGACCTGCTTCTCGGGGGCGAGCCGGCCGACGTAGCCGACGATCAGCTCGCCGTCGGGGGCGAGTTCGCGGCGCAGGGCCTCGTCGCGCAGGCCGGGCCGGAAGCGGTCGGTGTCCACGCCGCGCGGCCAGAGCCGCAGGCGCGGTACGCCGTGCTCGCGCAGATCGCGCAGGGCGGCGCTGGAAGGGGCGAGGGTGAGGTCGGCGGCGGCGTGCACGGAGCGGATGCGCCGCCAGGCGACGGCCTCGCCCGCTCCCATGTAGGTACGGGCGTATCCGGCGAGGTCGGTCTGGTAGACGGCCACGGCGGGGACGCCGAGCCGGGATGCGGCGGCCATGCCGCGCACGCCGAGGACGAAGGGGCCGGCCAGGTGGACGAGGTCGGGGCGGTGCTCGGCGATGGCCGCGGCGACCTTCCGGCTGGGCAGGGCGACCCGGACCTGGGGGTAGCCGGGGAGCGGAAGGGAGGGGACGGGGACGACGGGGCAGGGCGCACCGGCGTCCTCGGGGCGCGCGGCGGAGGGGGAGGCGGGGGCCGGGGCGATCACGACGCAGTCGTGGCCGCGGTCGACGAGGTGGCGGGCGGTCTGGAGCGCGCAGTGGGCCACGCCGTTCACATCGGGGGGAAAGGACTCGGTCACGATGACGACACGCATACCCGTGTTCTCGCCGGGCGGGACGTGGCCACGTCAACGTGGATCTTTCCGGGCGGGGAACGTCCCATGAGCGTTGCGGGGCCCGCCCGCCCGCGGACACCTCTCCATCGGCCCCGGCGGCGGCGCACCCCACCGGCCTCGGTCCCGCGCGGCAAACTCGTCCCACCGGTCCCTCCCCGCCGCCCGGCGGCCCGTACGGCGTCACCCCGGCGCTCCCGGCGACGGGCCCCCGTCCGGGCGCCCCCTCACACCGCCGGCGCGTCCGGACCGAAGCGGCTGCGGACGGCCGTCTGGACGTCGTCCTCCTCGGCCGGGTCGGCGGCGAGCCGGCGCAGCCGTTCGACGACGCGGCTGTCGCCGGTCTCGGCGAAGCGGGCGGCGATCTCGCGGGTGGTCTCCTCGCAGTCCCACAGGCATTCCACGGCGAACCCGGCGGCGAAGGCGGGATCGGTGGCGGCGAGCGCGCGGGCGGCGCGGCCCCGCAGGTGGGAGGAGGCGGTCTCCCGGTACACGTGCCGCAGGACGGGCGCGGCGCAGGCGATGCCGAGCCGGCCGGTGCCGTCGACGAGGGTCCACAGCGTCGGCGCGTCGGGACCCTCCCGGCGTACCGCGTCGCGCAGGGCGGCGAGGACCGGGGCGCGGTCCTGGACGCCGCCCCGGCAGGCGAGGACGCGGGCCGCGGCGGCACCGAGCGGGCCGGGCCGGTGGGCCCAGCCGCGGGCCCGGTCGACGGCGGCGAGGCCGCGCATGCGCTCGAAGGCGTCGACGGCGGCCTCCACGACCGGGCCGGCGGCGGTGAGCGCGGCGGTCTCGATCAGGTCGAGCGCGTCGGGGTCGTTGGCGTCGGCGAGGTGGCGCAGGGCCGTGCAGCGGGCGCCCTCGGGGCCCGACAGCGCGGCCTCGGCGATCTCGGGGCGGTCCTCGGGGCCGGCCACGGCCGTGAGGCAGCGGGCGGCCGGCACATGGCGCGGGGTGCCGCGCTCGACGCCCTGCTGGGCCCAGTCCAGGACGGCGGTCACGCTCCAGCCGGGCCGGGGTCCGGCGGGGCGCATCTGCCGCTGCCAGCGGTCGAAGGAGGCGGCCTCCTGGGCGGCCCGCACGCGCGTGGCGACCGATTCGCGGGGGTCGTCGGCCCACAGGCGCCAGGGGCGGGGCTCGAAGGCGTCGCGCACCGTGCGGGCGAGTTCGGCCTCGCCCTCGGCGTCGCGCGCGAAGCGGGCCAGCACGGGCGCGGCGAGGGCGCGCAGGCCGGCGTCGTCGTCGCGCAGGGCGAGTTCGTCCAGGGCCCAGGCCCAGTTGGCACCGTGGGCGGCGTAGCGGCGCAGCATCCCGAGGGCGTCCAGCCGGCCGTAGGAGGCGAGGTGGCCGAGGACGGCGAGGGCCAGGCCGGTGCGCGACTCCTCGGGGTCCAGGGCGTCCTCGGGGGCGAACAGGTGGGCCTCGACGGCGTCCAGTTCGCCGTGCAGGTCGAGGTAGAGGCGGGCGTAGTAGAGAGAGCGGTTCTCGACCTGCCAGTCGTGGCGCGGGTCGTGCAGGACGCACTCGTCCAGCGCCGCGAGCGCCTCCGCGCGGGGGGCGGTGAGCGCGTGGAGCGTGCCGTCGCCACGGCCCCGCTGGAGCAGGCCGAGCAGCGTGCCACTGGGGGCTATGACCGGATCGAACATGGGAAACAGCCTCACATCAAGCGTCGACGGAACCGGGGACCACTCGTCACCTGGCCGTGCGACAACACGTCGGGATGCCCGCCGTCTCTTGCTCGTGGTAGACCATCTTCCTCTGCCTCTCGTCGGTGGCCCCGCGCGGGGCCGCATCACGGCCCGCGCGGTGCGGCAACACCTGCCCAGCCATCGCGTCCGTGAATCACGTCGCCATGATGACCCGGCGGTCACTCCCGCCGCGACCGAAATTTCCGGCGCCCCCGCCGCCCGCCTCTTCCGTGCGGACCGCCTGGTCAGGGCGTCCGCTCCGGCTCGCGCCCGGCTCCGGCCTCCGGGGCGCCGGGACTTCGCGGCCGGTGTCCGGCTACTGGACGCCGAAAAGTTCCAGCAGTTCGGTCCGGGCGAACATGCGGGCCGTGTCGACGGCCGACGGGGTGCCGGCGGACGGGTCGGCCCCGGCCTCCAGGAGGGCCTTGGTCACCTCGGTCTCGCCCTTGAAGGCGGCGCCGGCCAGCGGGGTCTGGCCCCTGTCGTTGACCCGGTCGGCGTCGGCGCCGCGGGCCAGCAGGGCGCGTACGGCGTCGGCGTGGCCGTGGTAGGCGGCGAGCATGACGAGGCAGTCGCCGCGGTCGTTGGTCAGGTTGGCGGGGACGCCGGCGTCCACGTAGGCCACGAGTTCCTCGGTCCGCCCCTGCCGGGCCAGATCGAAGATCTTGGTCGCCAGCTCCACGACCTCGGGGTCGGGGGCTTCACTCATCGGCCGGACCGCCTCTCACTGCGAACGTACGAAGGTTGGGGAACCGCGGGTGCGCACGGCCGCGAGCGGTGCGGCCGTGCGAGTGAATCGCCAGGGTACTGGCTCGCCGGGCCCGTCACCCGACACGCCCGGGGTGCTCGTCGCGCGCCCGGGTGCCGACACGGCGGTCGGTCCGGACTCCGTGCGGGGTGCTCGGCCACTCGGACCAAATTCGGGAGATTTCCCTCATTTGCACCTTTTATCGTATGGATACATGCTGTGAACCTGGAAGCACTCATGGTGACTGTCCCCCGTGAACCAGGAGAACTCAACATGATCCTCTCGATCTCCGGCGTGGTCCTGCTCGGCATCGTCGTCTTCATCTTCTTCCGCAAGGACGGCCTGAAGGCGTCGCACGCGCTGGTCGCGGTCCTGTTCGGCTTCTATCTCGCCAGCACCGCCATCGCTCCCAGCATCAAGGCGGGCGGGGAGAGCCTGGCGGGCCTGCTCGGCGGCCTCAATTTCTGACGCCCCGTCCCCGCCCGACATCCGCACGCACGTACTTCCAGGAGGCAGCAGTGGCCCGCCGGCCCCTCCCCCGCATTCTGAGCAACGGTGGCGCGCAGCTCACCCGGAGCCGGGAGCTGGCCAGGACGGCGGCCGGCGGCGCCGCCGACGTCCTCCAGCCGCTGATCACGATCGCCCGCGGTCTGCGCCGGCTGGCCTCGGCCGCGCGGCGCAGATGGGCCGAGACGCCCAAGGACCGGCGCGGGGGGCTGCTGTTCCTGGCCGCCTCGGTGGTCCTGGTCGTGGCGCTGGTGCCGTACGGGCCGCTGCTGGCCGTCGTCACGCTGATGGCGGCGGCGGCCTGGACCGGCCGGGAACGCGCCCGGCCCGCCCCCGAGGGCCCCGACGAGGCCCAGACGCGGCGGCTGCGCTCGCTCTACGAGGCGCTGGTGCCGTACTTCTCGCTCCCCGACGACCCCGACCCGCTGTACGCGCACGGGGGCTCGTGGGAGAAGGCGTTCCCGTCGTACGAGTTCGACGACGACGGGCGCTTCGGCCACCTGGTGATCCGCTACCCGGCCTACTTCACCGACGGGGAGGCGCACTCCCGCACCCGGATCGAGCACCTGCTGACGGCGAAGGCGGGCCGGGGCCGCGAGTACCACTTCGTGTGGGACGAGGAGGCCAACCACCTCTCCGTCGCCGCGCTGGCGCCGCTGCCCACCGACATCGCCGCCCAGCGTTTCGTCACCGCGCCCGGCGAGACGGTGCTCGGCTTCACCGACCCGACCCGGACGCAGCGCACGCTCCCGCTCTCCCCCGGCGCCGACGGCGGGGCGGCGCGGGACGTGCCGCCGGTGGTGTGGCGCACCGGCATCCGGTCCACGGAGCCGCATCTGCTGGTGCTCGGCCGCCCCGGCACCGGCACGTCCACGCTGCTGCGGTCGGTCGCGCTCCAGGCCCTGCACCACGGCGACCTGGTGATCGTCGACGGCGGCGGCACCGGCGAGTACGCCTGCCTGACCGGGCGGGACGGCGTCCTGGCCGTGGAGTGCGGCCTCACCGGGGCGCTGACCAGCCTGGAGTGGGCGGCGCACGAGACGGAGCGCCGGCTGATCGCCCTGAACCGGGCCCGGCAGGAGGGGCAGCCGCCGCCCGAGGACACCCGGCGGCCCCTGTGGGTGCTGGTGGACCGGCCGAGCGCGTTCGCGCACCTGGCCGCCGCCGACGGGCGCCGGGACCCGCAGTCGCTGCTCCAGGTGCCGCTGCGGCACGGCCGGGCCGCCAACGTGACGGTGGTCGTCGCCGACCAGCTCGACGCCGTGGACGTCCTCGGCGACGCCGTACGGCAGCACACGCGCGCGCGGGTCGTCCTCGGTCCGGCCTCGGCGGAGGAACTGACGGCCGCTCTGGGCGCCGTCCCGCACACCACCCCCGTGGAGCAGGTCCCGCCGGGGCGCGGTTACGCCCGGCTGGGCACCGGACCGGTGCACCGCCTCCAGGTCCCGGCGACACCGGACCCGTACGACGACGCGACGAGCGACACCCACCGGCAGGCGGTGCTCGACCTGCTCCCGCAGCGCACCACCCCGGCCGACGGGGATCACGCCCCGGTCCCCGAGGAGGAGGAACCGGCGACGGCCCGCCTGCGCAAGACCGGCGCCGGGGCCTCGGTGCCGACCGGTCCGGGCAGCCCGGCGGCACCGGCGGACGACGAGAGGCGCCAGGGCGCCCCCGAGGACACGCCGGACGACACGCCGGTACGCGAGACCGTCCCGGCGAAGGCGTCGGCGCCGGCGCGCGAAACGGTCCCCTCGGAGACGCCCGTGCGCGAGACCGTCCCCTCGGAGACACCCGTGCGCGAGACCGTTCCCGCCGAATCGCCCGTGCGCGAGACCGTTCCCGCCGAATCGCCCGTGCGCGAGACCGTTCCCGCCGAGGCCGTCGCCGCGGAGCGGGCCTGAGGCCGTCGCACCGCCGCCGCACCGGTCCCGGGCGGGTCGCCACGCCCGGGACCGTCCCCACCCCACCCTCCGGTCCCCGACACGCCCGGGACCGACACGCCCGGGACCCGCGCGCACGACACCGGAGTCGGCCGTCACCACCCCGGCGTGCCGCCGCCCGCCCCCGCCGCCGTCAGGCCACGAAGGTCCGCGGCGACTCGCCGCCCTGGGCGCCGCCGCTGCGCACCAGCCGGGCCGCCGCCGCGAGCCGTACCGCCGCCTCCTCGGCCACCGCCCCGGCGACCGTGAACGGCAGCCGCACGTACCCCTCGAAGGCGCCGTCCACCCCGAAGCGCGGCCCGGAGGGCACCCGTACGCCCACCCGCTCCCCCGCCTCGGCGAGCCGCGAGCCGGACAGCCCCCCGGTACGCACCCACAGGGTGAGCCCGCCCCGCGGCACCTCGAACTCCCAGTCGGGCAGCTCGCGCCGGACGGCGGCGACCAGGGCGTCCCGGTTCTCCCGGGCCTGCGCGCGCCGCATCCCCACCGCCTGCTCCCAGCCGCCCGTGGTGAAGAGCCAGTTCACGGCGAGCTGCTCCAGGACGGGGGTGCCGAGGTCGGCGTAGGCGCGGGCGGCGACCAGGCTGCGGATCACGTCGGGGGCGGCGCGGACCCAGCCGATCCGCAGCCCGGCCCAGAACGCCTTGCTGGCGGAGCCGACGGTGACGACCGTGGACCCGGCCGGGTCGAAGGCGCACACCCGGCGCGGCATGTCGACCTCGTCGTCGAGCCACAGTTCGCTCATCGTCTCGTCGGCGACGAGCACGGTCCCGGCCGAGCGGGCCGCGTCCACCAGCCGCCGCCGCTGGTCGTCGTCGGCGAGCGCGCCGGTGGGGTTGTGGAAGTCGGCGACGACGTACGCGACGCGGGGCGCCGACTCGCGCAGCACCTGGCGCCAGCGGTCCACGTCCCAGCCGGTCAGCCCCTCGGCCATGGCGACGGGCACCAGCCGGGCCCCGGCCTCGCGCATCAACTGGAGGATGTTGGCGTAGGAGGGCGACTCCACGGCGATGCGCTCGCCGCGCCCGCCGAAGAGGTGGCAGATGGCGTCGATGGCGCCCATGGCACCGGTGGTCACCATGATCTGCTCGGGCATGGTCGGGATGCCGCGCGCGCTGTACCGCTCGGCGATCATCGCGCGCAGCGCGGGCAGCCCGGCCGGGTAGTCGCCGTGGGTGTGCGCGTAGGGCGGCAGTTCCTCCAGGGCGCCCTGGACGGCGCGGGTGAGCCAGGGTTCGGGCGCGGGCAGCGCCGCGCAGCCGAGGTCGATCATGGAGCCGAGGGCCTCGGGCGGCAGCGGTTCGAGTCCGCGCGCCGGCAGCGGGTTGCCGGCCGGGACGGCGGTCCAGCTCCCGGCGCCGCGCCGGGACTCCAGGAAGCCCTCGGTGCGCAGCGCCTCGTAGGCGGCGGCGACGGTGGTGCGGCTGACGGTGAGCGCGAGGGCGAGTTCCCGTTCGGCGGGGAGCCGGGCCGCCACCGGGACGCGGCCTTCGAGGACCAGGAGCCGGACGCCGTCGGCGAGCGCGCGGTAGGCGGGCGGTCGGCGGGTGCCGGGGCCGGCCGGGCGGTCCTGCTGGGAGGCGAGCAGCCGGGCGAGCTGCACCGCCCCCACGGCCGAGGTCCACTGCGCCATGGAAATCAGTCCACCTTCCCCGCATTGGCCATGGATGACCCTGCTTCCTGGCCCACAGGGTGTCACGCAGCAGTCCACTACCACCACACAGGGGGCACTCCTTGGCCACACAGCGGCGACTCGCCCGGCGGCTGATCCAGCTCTACGGGGGCCTCGTGCTGTACGGCGCGAGTTCGGCGCTGCTGGTGCGGTCGGGACTCGGCCTGGAACCGTGGAACGTGCTCCACCAGGGGGTCTCCGAGCGCACCGGTCTGCCGATGGGCGTGGTGGTGACGCTGCTGGGCGCGGTGGTGCTGCTGCTGTGGATACCGCTGCGCCAGCGGCCGGGCCTCGGCACGGTCTCCAACGTGCTGGTGATCGGGGCCGCGCTGGACCTCACGCTGGCCCTGATGCCGGACGCCCGCCCGATGGCGGTGCGGATCGCGCTGCTGGTGGCGGGGATCGTCCTCAACGGCGCGGCGACCGGGCTGTACATCGCGGCGCGCTTCGGACCGGGGCCGCGCGACGGCCTGATGACGGGGCTGAACGAGCGCACCGGGCTCTCGGTGCGGCTGGTGCGCACGGCGGTCGAGATCACCGTCGTGGTCACGGGCTTCCTGCTGGGCGGCACCGTCGGCGTCGGCACGCTGCTCTACGCGGTGTCGATCGGCCCGCTCGCCCAGGTCTTCCTGCGCGTGTTCGCCGTCCCCGCGGCACCCGTCGGCGGGACGGACGTTGCCACCGGTCCACCCGACCGCGCGATACTGCCCGGGTGAGCTCCCCGATACGCCACCCCTACCTCGACCACCCCGGCCCCCTCGCCTTCGCCCACCGCGGCGGGGCTGCGGACGGCCTGGAGAACACGCTGCGGCAGTTCCGGCGGGCGGTGGAGGCGGGCTACCGGTACCTGGAGACGGACGTCCACGCCACCCGGGACGGGCGGCTCGTCGCCTTCCACGACGCGACCCTGGACCGGGTGACCGACGGGTCCGGCAGGATCGGCGACCTCACCTGGCAGACCGTGCGCCGGGCGCGGGTCGCGGGCGTGGAGCCGGTGCCCCTCTTCGAGGACCTCCTCGACGCCTTCCCCCGGGCGCGCTGGAACGTGGACGTGAAGGAGGAGGCCGCGCTGACGCCCCTGCTGGAGCTGATCGGGCGGACCGGCGCCTGGGACCGGATCTGCGTCGGCTCCTTCTCCGAGGCCCGCGTGATCCGCGCCCAGCGGCTGGCCGGCCCGCGCCTGGCCACCTCGTACGGCACCCGGGGCGTGCTCAACCTGCGGCTGCGCTCGTGGGGCGTCCCGGCGGCGCTGCGCCGTTCGGCGGTGGCCGCGCAGGTGCCCGAGGTCCAGTCCGGCATCCAGGTGGTGGACCGCCGCTTCGTACGCGCCGCCCACGCGCTCGGGCTCCAGGTGCACGTGTGGACGGTGAACGAGGCCGACCGCATGCACCGCCTCCTGGACCTGGGGGTGGATGGCATCATGACCGATCACATCGACACGTTGCGCGAGGTCATGGAGGACCGCGGCGTCTGGGTCTGAGGCGGCCGGAATCCGGGGCGGGGCGCGCTGACGGGGGAGGCGAGGGCGCGGGTGGGCATCGACACCGTGCGGACGGACGCGGCCGACGAGGCCGCCGGACGGCGGCGCGAACAACGGGGCTGGTACTTCTACGACTGGGCGTGCTCGGTCTACTCGACCAGCGTCCTCACCGTCTTCCTGGGCCCCTACCTGACCGCCGTCGCCAAGGCGGCGGCGGACGCCGACGGGTACGTCCACCCCCTGGGCGTCCCGGTGCGCGCCGGGTCGTTCTTCGCGTACGCGGTGAGCCTGTCGGTGGTCGTCGCGGTCCTCGCCATGCCGCTGGTGGGCGCGGCGGCCGACCGGACGGGGCGCAAGAAGCCGCTGCTGGCCGCCGCCGCGTACACGGGGGCGGCGGCGACGGCCGGGATGTTCTTCCTCGACGGCGACCGGTATCTGCTCGGCGGCCTGCTCCTGGTGGTCGCCAACGCGGCGCAGTCCGTGGCGATGATGCTGTACAACTCCTATCTGCCGCAGATCGCCCGGCCCGAGGAGCGCGACGCGGTCTCCTCGCGGGGCTGGGCCTTCGGCTACGCGGCCGGGTCGCTGGTGCTCGTCGCCAACCTGGTCCTCTACACCGCCCACGACTCCTTCGGCCTGTCCGAGAGCCAGGCGGTCCGGGTCTGCCTGGCCTCGGCGGGGCTGTGGTGGGGGGCGTTCGCGCTGATCCCGCTGCGCCGGCTGCGCGACCGCCGGACCCCCTCGCGGGAGGGGGCGCCGCCGGGGCTGCGGCAGCTCGCCACGACCGTCCGCGAGATGCGGCGCCGCCCGCTCACCCTGTACTTCCTGCTCGCCTACCTCGTCTACAACGACGGCATCCAGACGGTGATCTCCCAGGCATCGGTCTACGGCTCCGAGGAACTGGGCCTCGACCAGTCCACGCTCATCGTGGCGGTGCTGCTCGTGCAGGTGCTGGCGGTGGCGGGCGCGCTGGCGATGGGCCGGCTGGCCCTGCGGTACGGCGCGAAACGGACGATCCTCGGCTCGCTGGTCGCCTGGACGCTCACGCTGGCGGCCGGATACTTCCTGCCGGCCGGTGCGCCGACGTGGTTCTTCGTCCTGGCGGCCGGGATCGGGCTGGTCCTGGGCGGCAGCCAGGCGCTGTCCCGCTCGCTCTTCTCCCACCTGGTCCCGCCGGGCAAGGAGGCCGAGTACTTCGCGGCGTACGAGCTGAGCGACCGGGGCATGAGCTGGCTGGGGCCGCTGCTCTTCGGCCTCACCTACCAGCTCACCGGGAGCTACCGGGACGCGATCCTCTCCCTGGTGGCGTTCTTCGTGCTGGGCTTCGCGCTGCTGGCGCGGGTGCCGGTGCGCCGGGCGATCGCCGACGCGGGCAACCCCGTACCGGAGCGGATTTAGCACTCGGAGCGAAAGGGCGGTAGTGTACGCGTTTGGCCTGCCAGGCGGACCGTTACTGCGCGTCAAAGGTGCCGAGACGCTATGTCACATCTCGCAACAGAGGTGACAAACCGGACGCCGGCGGGTACTGCACTGGTTGACAAGGCTGCGGCTGCGACGGCGACGCAGGGCCCGGATCGGGAGTCGGAACGGGAATCTTTACCGCCGCCCGGACGTTGACCGGATGACGACGACAGCGACACCTGTCCTGTGGGCGACAAGCCCGGGAGGCACGATTCATGAGTGAGCGAGCTCTGCGCGGCACGCGTCTCGTGGTGACCAGCTACGAGACGGACCGCGGCATCGACCTGGCCCCGCGCCAGGCCGTGGAGTACGCATGCGAGAAGGGGCACCGTTTCGAGATGCCCTTCTCGGTCGAGGCGGAGATCCCGCCGGAGTGGGAGTGCAAGGTCTGCGGGGGCCAGGCACTCCTGGTGGACGGCGACGGCCCTGAGGAGAAGAAGGCCAAGCCCGCGCGTACGCACTGGGACATGCTGATGGAGCGGCGCACCCGCGAGGAGCTGGAAGAGGTCCTCGAGGAGCGGCTGGCCGTTCTGCGTTCCGGCGCGATGAACATCGCGGTTCATCCCCGGGACAGCCGCAAGTCCGCCTGACGGACAGGCGAGTTTCGGCACCACGCGAGCGAACCGCGGGTGCCGTACGTGATCCACGTACGGCACCCGCGGTTTCGTCGTGCCCGCGTCAGCGGTCGAGGGGCGGGCGGGGGCCCCGCGGGGTGTCGTCCGGCTCGTCCCGGACGACCTCGCCCTGGACGACCTTGCCGTCGGGGCGGTGCATACGGGCCTGGCGGAAGGCGTCGCCGAAGGTGCCGGGCCCGGCCTCGCGGAGCCGGCGCTCGACGCTGTGCTGGGCGCGGCGGCTCACCGCCTTCTGGACCGGGGGCAGCAGGAGGAGCAGGCCCAGCGCGTCCGAGATCAGTCCGGGCAGGATCAGCAGCAGCCCGCCCAGCATCATCAGCCCGTTGCCCTCGCTGTCGGGGCGGGTCCCGGGCGCCGTGCCGGCCTGTTGCTGTTGCAGCGTCCGCGTCAGATTGGCGAAGGCCCGGCGGCCGGCCCGTTTGATGACCACGGAGCCGAGGAACAGTCCGGCGACCAGCAGCAGGAAGACCACCAGCCCGCTGGAGGCACCGGCGACCACGGTCAGCAGCCAGATCTCCAGCACGAGCCACGCGGCGATGCCCAGCGGCAGGAAGGTGCGCAGCCGGGAGCGCCGGGGCCGGGCGGGGGGCCTGGGGGTCTGAGCGCCTGTCGTCATGTCTCCAGTGTGCCCGGACCCGGCTCAGTGCGGGATAAGGGGGTGATCAGGAGGCGTCCCCGTCGGAGGCCCGCGCGGGCTTGCCGTCCGCCGGGCCGGAGCCGGTGCCGTCCGCCGGGCCGGAGCCGGTGCCGTCCGCCGGACCGGCGGCGTCGGCGGACGTGCTCCCGGCGCTCTCCGGGGCCGCGGCCTCCGGCCGGCCGGAGGCGGGGCTCTCGGCCGGCGTCGCCGCCGCCTCCCCGGCCACGGCGACGTCGGCCACCGGCCGCCGGACGGCGGGCCCGGTCCCGGGCCGGACGGCGTCCTCCGGACCGGCGGCGCGGTCGCGGCCGAGCACCTTGCCGACCCGCTCCCCCACGCCCCACGTGGTGACCCGCCACAGCGCCTCGACGAGGATGTCGCGGCTCATCTTGGAGTCGCCGAGTTCCCGCTCGACGAAGGTGATCGGCACCTCGACGACGTGGTAACCGGCCCGGATCGCCCGGCGGGCCAGGTCGACCTGGAAGCAGTAGCCCTGGGAGGCGACGTCGTCCAGGCCGAGCCCCTCCAGGGTCTCCCGGCGAAAGGCCCGGTAGCCGCCGGTGACGTCGCGCAGCGGCAGGTCGAGCGCGATGCGGGAGTACATGCTGCCGCCGCGGGAGATGATCTCGCGGGAGCGCGGCCAGTTCACCACCCGGCCGCCGGGCACCCAGCGGGAGCCGAGCACCAGGTCGGCGCCCTTGAGCGCGGTGAGCAGGCGGGGCAGTTCCTCGGGCTGGTGGGAGCCGTCGGCGTCCATCTCGACCAGGACGCCGTAGCCGCGCTCCAGGCCCCAGTGGAAGCCCGCGAGGTAGGCGGCGCCCAGCCCCTCCTTGCCCTTGCGGTGCAGGACGTGGACCCGGTCGTCCGCGGCGGCCAGTTCGTCGGCGAGCTTGCCGGTGCCGTCGGGGCTGTTGTCGTCGGCCACGAGGACGTGCGCGTCGGGGACCGCCTCGCGCACGCGCTCGACGATCGCCTTGATGTTCTCCGCCTCGTTGTAGGTCGGGATGATCACCAAGGCCGTGCCCAGGGGGCCGAACCGCCGCTCCCCGCCCGCCGCCGCGGACGTCCCGTCGCCGTCGCTCACTGCTGCCCCTTCATGTCCGTACGCAGGGGACCACCATAGTGGCCGCGGCCTGCGCGGACGTGCCAGGACGTGCGGGTTGGTCGCGTGATGTCCCGGAACCGGGGGCGCGGGGGGTCTTTCCGGCCGTTTCGCGGCGGATGGGGGCCCGTCGCCCTTCGGGCCGGCCTGGGACCCGCTGGCTGCGGATCGACCGAGAGCCGTTGTCTACTGAGCGGCCGGGCCCCACCCGGGTCACACCTCCCGACCGGCCGGAACGTTCCCTCGCGGCGGTGCTGGCGCTGCGCCTGGCTCCCAGTGACGGTACCCCGGTGCGGCACACCGTCCCTGACCCAGCGGCACCGCCGCGCGTACGCGGAGAGTTCCCCGGTCGGACGTCCGGTGGTGGACTGGGCCGAACCTACCCGTCACCTGCCGCCGCCTGTCAACAGGCGTCCTACCTGGGCTTTTCCCATCAAAGCGCAGGTCAGCGCGGTGACGTTCCGGCCCGGCCCGGACCGAAGATCATCGCCCCGTCGGCCGTGGAGATCACTCCCCCGGGCGTACGAAGACCGTCCGGCCGCCCACCACGGTGCGCAGGCAGACGGGCAGTTGGCCGCCCGGGGTGAGGTCGGGGAGGCCGGGCGTGCCGGAGCGCGGGTCGGTGGACCAGCGGGCGACCCGGTCGTCGGGGGCCTGCACCACCAGCTCGCCGGTGCGCCACACCGCGTAGTCGGCGGGGGCGCCCGGGACCAGGACGCCCGCGTCGTCACGCCCGACCGCCCGCCAGCCGCCGCGCGTGTGGGCGGTGAACGCGGCCCGCACGGAGACGCGGTGCTCCGGGGTGCGGTGGAAGGCGGCGGCCCGGACGGTGCCCCAGGGGTCCAGGGGCGTGACCGGGCTGTCCGAGCCGAAGGCGAGCGGCACGCCGGCGCGCAGCAGGGCGGCGAACGGGTTGAGGGTGCGGGCCCGTCCGGCGCCGAGGCGCTGGGCGTACATGCCGTCGTCGCCGCCCCACAGGGCGTCGAAGGCGGGCTGGACGGAGGCGGTGAGGCCGAGTTCGGCGAAGGCGGCGACCGTCTCGCCGGTGAGCATCTCGGCGTGTTCGACGCGGTGGCGGGCGGCGCGCACCCGGGCGAGGCCGACCCGCTCGGCGGCGGCGCGCACGCCCTCGACGACGGTGGTGACGGCGGCGTCGCCGATGGCGTGGAAGCCCGCCTGGAGGCCGGCCTCGGTGCACTCGGCCACGTGGGCGGCGACGGCGCCGGCGTCCAGGTAGGCGGTGCCGGTGTGGGCGGCGTCGGCGTAGGGCGCGTGCAGGCAGGCGGTGTGCGAGCCGAGCGCGCCGTCGACGAAGAGGTCCCCGGCGGCGCCGTACGCGCCCAGTTCCCGGGCCTTGGCGACGTCCTGTTCGGCCCAGTAGCCGACCACGCGGGGGCCGTCGCCCTCGGCGGCGATCCGCAGCAGGCCGGTGAGGTCGTCCTCGGAGGAGATGTCGGGCCCTGCGCATTCGTGAACGGTGCCGATGCCGAGGGAGGCGGCGTGGGCGAGGGCGGCGCGCTGGGCTCCGGCGCGCTGGGCGGGGGTGACGGCGCCGAGGGCGGCGGCCCGTACGGCGTGGTGGTCGGCGGCGGTGAGCGGGGCGTCCGCGCGGCTCACCCCGGCCGGGACGAGGTCGAGGAGCGCGGTGGTGACGACCGCCGAGTGGACGTCGATGCGGCTGAGGTAGAGGGGCCGGCCGCCGGTGGCGGCGTCGAGTTCGGCACGGGTGGGCGGGAGTCCGCCGGGCCAGCGGGAGGCGTCCCAGCCGTGGCCGAGCAGGACCCGGTCGCCGGGCCGGGACGCGGCGAACTCCCGTACGAGGGTGAGGGCTTCCTCGCGGCAGGCGGCGGCGGAGAGGTCGAGTCCGGTGAGCGCGAGGCCGGTGGAGGTGGTGTGCACGTGTGCGTCGGTGAACGCCGGGGTGACGAGCGCGCCGTCCAGGTCGATCACCTCGTCCACGCCGTCCGCGTAGGCGTCGGCGGCGCCCTCGGAGCCGACCCAGGCGATCTGGCCGCGTTCGACGACCATCGCGGTGGCGAAGGGGTCGGCGGGACTGTGGACCTCGCCGCGGCGCAGCAGCACGGTGGTGGACGGGGTGGTGGACTCACTCATGCCCCCAGTCTCGCCCCTCGCCGGGGCCGGGGCGGCCGGGGGTCAGATACGGGGCGGGCGGGCCTCGTAGGGCGTGGAGAGCACCACCGTGGTGCGGGTGGAGACGCCGGCCAGGGAGCGCACCCGGGCGAGGAGTTCCTCCAGTTCGTGCGGGGTGGCGACGCGCACCTTCAGGATGTAGTTCTCGTCACCGGCCACGCTGTGGCACGCCTCGATCTCCGGGACGCCGGCCAGCCGGTCCGCGATGTCGTCGGGCGCGCTGGGGTCGAACGGTTTCACGGAGATGAAGGCGGTCATCGGCAGGCCGACGGCCTCGGGGTCGACGACCGCGGCGTATCCGCGGATGACACCGCGCTGTTCCAGCCGCCGCACCCGCTGGTGCACGGCCGAGGTGGACAGGCCCGTGGCCTTGCCCAGGTCGGTGTAGCTCATCCGCCCGTCCTTGACGAGCAGCCCCACGATCTGTCGGTCCAGCTCCTCCATGGCGGAGAACCTACAGTGCGGTTGACCTCCCGGGACACCGATCGGCGCGGGTCGCGTCGGGTTCGCGGTCCGGTGGGGTCCCGGTGGGGTCCCGGTGGGGGCCGTGGGGGGTCCGGACGGGGGACAAACGCACCGCACCGGGCACCCGGACACCCCGTGTGACCAACGCCACACGTTTGCGACGGCTCCCGTGATGTTCTCGTGATTACCGCCGAGGGCGGACGGGAAGTGCTTGGTGTGGTCGAGGCCGCAGTGCCTTCACGGCCCCAGCCCGAGGGGGAGAATCCCATGCAGAGTCTTAAGCGCCCTGGTCGCACCACGTCCAAGCGGCTCCAGCCCGTCGAGTCCGTGCCGGAGGCCGTCGAACAAGACGCCTACGACGACGAGGAATTCGACGCCTACGACACCTTCGAGATGTACCGGGTGATCTGCCCGGACTGCGCGCAGTCCATCGCCCTGCTCGTGGACGAGGAGACGCTTCCCGAGCACGCGCTGTGCGCCTCTCCGTGGAACCCGTTCGGTCTCACGGTGTGCACCGGCACCGGACGCGAGGCCGCCGACGCCCGGCCCGCGGACGAGTCCGTCCGGCCCCACGAGCAGGACACCGCCCTGCTGTTGACGCTCCCGCTGGGGCTCGACTGGCGGACCCAGCCCTTCTCCCACGTCGGCGGGCCGGGCTCGCGCCCGATGCGGGTGCCGGTGATGCGGGGCCAGGCCGCCTGAGCGCGGCCCGCTCCAGTCCTTCCGCCGGGCCGGACCGCGCCCGCGCGGTCCGGAAGCGTGACGCGGGCGGATTCCCGGCCCCCCGCCGCCCCCGCCCGCCACTTTCCGACAGGCCGTCAACTTCCTTCGGACATCAGGGAGTCCGGCCTTCTCCGAGACGTACGTCCGGACCGCCGGCACCGCGCCGGGCGGTCCGCGAACTCACGCCCGATTCCCGCGAGGGGTGACCTGTCGGCCCGCACCGCGTTGTCCGGGTATGACCCTCAGGCCCACCTTCGCGGCGGCCGGGCGCCGGCACCATCCGTTCGTCCCGGTGCCCGCCGGAGCGCGCCCCCCGGCGCCGCCCCAGCAGGACCCGCCGATCTACCGCGAGCTGATGCGGGTCTGGGCCGAGCACGGCCGCACCCTGCCGGGGTGCCACGACCCGGAGTGGACCCGGCTCGCGGCGCCCCCGTACGGGCTCGGCGACTTCAGCGTCCCTCGGGTCCCGCGACGTGACGGGCGATGACCATCCGCTGGATCTGGTTGGTGCCCTCGACGATCTGCAGGACCTTGGCCTCGCGCAGATAGCGCTCGGCGGGGAAGTCGGCGGTGTAGCCGTAGCCGCCGAGGATCTGCACGGCGTCGACGGTGACCCGCATCGCCGTGTCGGTGCAGTGCAGCTTGGCCATCGCGGCCTGCTTGGCGAAGGGCAGCCCCGCGTCCCGCAGCCGCGCCGCCGCCAGGTACAGGGCACGGCCGGCCTCGATCTGGGTCGCCATGTCGGCCAGCATGAAGCGCAGCCCCTGGAAGTCGGAGACGGGCCTACCGAACTGGCGCCGCCCGGTCGCGTACCCGACCGCCTCGTCCAGCGCGGCCTGGGCCACGCCGATCGCGCAGGCGGCGATGCCGAGCCGCCCGGACTCCAGCGCCGAGAGGGCGATGGCGAAGCCCTGGCCCTCGTCGCCGAGCCGCCGGGCGTCCGGGACCCGCACACCGTCGAGGTGTATCTGCGCGGTGGGCGAGCCCTTCATCCCCATCTTCTTCTCGGGCGCGGCGGCGCTCAGCCCCTCGGCGTCGCCGGGGACCAGGAAGGCGGTGATCCCGCGCGGGCCCTCCTGCCCCGTCCGTGCCATCACCGTGTAGAAGTCGGCGATGCCGCCGTGGGTGATCCACGCCTTGGTGCCGGTGATCACCCAGTCGTCGCCGTCGCGCACCGCCTTGGTGCGCAGCGAGGCGGCGTCGGAGCCGGAGGCGGGCTCGGAGAGGCAGTAGGCGCCGAGCAGGCCGCCGCCGAGCATCGCGGGCAGGTGCTCGGCCCGCTGTTCCTTGGTGCCGTGGGCGGCGAGGGCGTAGGAGGCCAGCGTGTGGACGCTGACGCCGAGGCCGACGGTGAGCCGGGCCGCCGCCAGCTCTTCGAGGACCTGGAGGTAGACCTCGTAGGGCTGGTCGCCGCCGCCGTGCTCGGCGGCGTACGGCAGGCCGAGCAGGCCGGAGGCGGAGAGCAGGGCGAAGACCTCGCGCGGGAAGCGGCCGGCTTCCTCCTCCTCGGCGGCGCGCGGGGCGATCTCGCGGTACGCGATGTCGCGGACGAGGGAGATCAGCTCCCGGGCCTCCTCCGTGGGCAGTTGCCGGTCCACCGGCTGCGGGGCGCGGTCGGTCATGGCGACGCTCTCCTCCCTCTCGGGCACATCGGCGGACGGGTCCTTGGGTGGGGGCGGTTCCGCCGGGTCGTTCGGGCCTGGCCGATGCTCGCACTCCCGGGTCTCGGAAGCGGCTGACCAGCGGCTGTGCGCAGTGAGTATGCCCGATCGGACGCATGCAGTCACCAGTTAACGAGCGCTTACTTTCCGAAAGGCTCCGGGGTGTGATCAGGGGCGCCGGCCCGGCCCGGATCGGTCCGGACCATTGACCCAAGTGGTCTAGTCCTCCTACGGTGGCGCACCGACCGTGGTTTCCGTGTCCATGCCACTGATGTCATGTCCGCGGAGGCCCACCGTCGACGCGCGTTCCCTCTTCCCCCCACGAGGAGACACCCGATGCACGTCCCGTACCTGTCCCGCGTCCTCCCTCGCTCCCGGCGCCGTCCGGGCGGGGCAGGCTCCGTCCGGGCGTTCCTGTCCGTCCTGTGCACCGCCGCGCTCGGAGCCGGTCTGCTCGCCGGCGCCGGCGGCGCCACGGCCGCCCCACCGGCCGGGCCCGACCGGGAGGCGGCCGGCTCCAAGGTGGTCGGCTACTTCACCGAATGGGGCGTCTACGACCGCGGCTACCACGTCAAGGACATCGAGACCTCCGGGTCGGCCGGGAAGCTGACCCACATCAACTACGCCTTCGGCAACGTCGCCGGCGGCAAGTGCGCCATGGGCGACTCCTACGCCGCCACCGAGCGCGCCTACACCGCGCAGGAGTCCGTCGACGGCACCGCCGACACCTGGGACCAGCCGCTGCGCGGCAACTTCAACCAGCTCCGCGCGCTCAAGGCGAAGCACCCGGGCCTGAAGGTGCTGTGGTCCTTCGGCGGCTGGACCTGGTCCGGCGGCTTCGCCGAGGCCGCGAAGGACCCGGCCGGCTTCGCCCGGTCCTGCCACGAACTGGTCGAGAACCCGGCCTGGGCCGACGTCTTCGACGGCATCGACATCGACTGGGAGTACCCGAACGCCTGCGGCCTGAGCTGCGACACCAGCGGGCGCGAGGCGTTCACCACGGTGATGTCGGCGGTGCGTGCCGCCTTCGGCTCCGACGGCCTGGTGACGGCGGCGATCCCGGCCGACGCCGGCGCCGGCGGCAAGATCGACGCGGCCGACTACGCGGGCGCCGCGCAGTACGTCGACTGGTACAACCCGATGACGTACGACTTCTTCGGCGCCTGGGACGCGGCCGGGCCGACCGCCCCGCACTCGCCGCTGACCTCCTACGAGGGCATCCCGCAGGCCGGCTTCCACACCTCGGCCACGGTCGACAAGCTCAGGGGCCTCGGCATCCCGGCCGACAAGCTCCTGCTCGGCCTCGGCTTCTACGGCCGCGGCTGGACCGGCGTGACCCGGGCGGAGCCCGGCGGCACCGCGACCGGACCGGCCAAGGGCACCTACGAGGACGGCATCGAGGACTACAAGGTCCTCCGGCAGAGCTGCCCGGCGACCGGCACGGTGGCAGGCACCGCCTACGCCAAGTGCGGTGACGACTGGTGGAGTTACGACACGCCGGAGACCATCGCGTCGAAGATGACGTACAAGGAGGAGCAGGGCCTGGGCGGCACGTTCCTGTGGGAGCTGAGCGGGGACACCGCGGACGGTGAGCTGATGCGCGCCGTCCGCTGACCCGCGTCCCCCGCCCCGGCGGGGTGGAGGTCCGCCGGCGGCGGCCTCCGCCCCGCCTCAGGCGTCCCGGCGGGCCGGGGCGGGGGCGGGGTAGGCCGGGTCCATCTCCTCGACGGCCCGCAGGGCGCCGCCGAGCGTCTTCACCAGCAGTTCGCACATGGTGGCGCGGGAGAGTTCCGGGCGGCCGATCCAGTGCAGGGTGGCGCCCTCGACGCTGCACACCCAGGCGAGCAGCCCCATCCGGGCCAGCGGTCCGATGTCGGTCCGCCCGTAGGCGCCCTCGGCGATGGTGGCGACGATCGCCTCGCGCACCCCGTCGCGGATCGCGTGCACCTCGGCGTCGAAGCCGACGCCCCCGCTGACGATCGTGCGGTAGGCGGCCTGGTTCTGCTCGGCGTAGCGCAGGTAGCCGTCGATGGTACGGTCGACGCGGTCGCGCTGCGGCAGGTCGGTGCCGCTCGCCGCGTTGGTGACCAGATCGGCGACGGAGTCCTGGACGATCGCCAGGTAATAGCCCCGCTTGGAGTGGAAGTAGTAGTAGATCAGCCCTTTGGCGACATGGGCCTGGCGGGCGATGTCGTCCATCGAGAGCGCGTCGTAGGACGTGTGGGCGAACAGCCTCCGCCCGATGGCGATGAGTTCGGCACGGCGGGCCAGTGAGCGCTCGGTGCCACGCGCCCGGGGGCGGGCGGCGGCCCCCTGTTGACTGATATTCAATTTCGACCCTGGTCTCCTACGGGCGGCGGGACATCCGCAGTATGGCAGGTCGGATCGTGGGACAGGTCACACCCGGGTCACGTCACAGCAGGCCCAACTGGACCACGAGCATCGCGGTCACCACGACGAGCGTCCACCCGAGGACGTGCTCGACGATCCCCGGACCGTCGTCGTCCCGGGGGCCTCCGGTGCGGAGGCGGGCGGCACCGGCGGTGTGTGCGGTCATGGCTTCTCACTGCTCCCGGACGTGGACGGCATCCCCCGGATGACCCTGTCCACCTTGCCACCGTGTGCGGCTTTCACGGCGGAGACCTTGCTCACAGACCCGGCGGCCCCGGGCGGGGTTGGTTTCGAGGGGCCGCCGGTCCGCGTGCGTCGCGGGTCAGCGCACGCCCACCGCGTCGAGCGCCTCGCGCTGGCGGGCGGTCGGACTCGCCGGGAAGTAGAGGTAGCAGACGCCGCCCGTGCCGGAGACGACCTTGCCGTCGGCGTTGTACCGCTTGGTCCGCAGCCAGACGTTCTCGAACTCCCGCCTGCGGTAGACGCGGCGCACCGCGTCGTTGGCCGGCGAGGCGGGGTCGTTGGCGATCACGTCGCCGTCCGCCGTGAAGCCGATCACGGTCATCAGGTGGCCTGCGGTGCCGTACCCCGCCCCGGTCAGCTCCTCGGCCCGGAAGGACTGGGAGGTGATGGCCGGGATGCCGGCCGCGATCAGCCGCTCCAGGTCGGTGAGGGAGCCGAGGCGGGTGACGACGGACTGGAGGTCGTCGAAGGTGGCCGCGTACGCCGCGTTGAAGGGCCAGTTGCCGCACCCCTCGTACTGGTGGTCGTAGGTGTGCCGGGCCGCGTGGCAGACCTGCGGGTCGGCGTAGGACGGGTCGACCCAGGCCAGTTGCTCCGCGGTGAGCCGGCCGCCCCAGTACTCGACGATCATCTGCGAGGAGGTGGGGCTGCACCACGCCTCGCCGCCGTTGTCGTACTCCGGGTACTGGCCCTTGTGGATCTCCTGCGAGTAGCGCGGGACGCGCAGTTCGCCCGCGGCGCCGGGGGTGGAGGCCGGCACGGTGAAGCGGTCGGGGACGTCGGAGCCCATCACGCCGAGCCGCCGGACCGTGGGGGTGGCGCTCGTGCCGGGCCTGCGGTGCAGGGTGATCCGGAGCCGGTGCGCGACCAGTCGCTCCCCGCCGGAGGCGTCGTCGACGGAGAGCGTGTCGGTCCACACCGTGGTGCGGCCGTCGCCCTGGCCGTCGACCGAGGTGCGCCGGATGTCGCCGTCGCCGGAGGCCCAGCGGCCCATCACGTACCAGGGGGTGCGGGTGCCGTCGGTGTACGTGCCCTGCACCTCGGTCTGGAGCCAGGTGCCGTCCGGGGTGTCGGCGTTCCAGGAGGCGATCAGCTCGGTCGCGGGCACGGCGAGGCGGTGGACGGGCGAGGTCCAGGTCGCGTACTCCCAGCGGGCCGACGTGCCGGTGTGCGGGTCGGTGTACGTGGTGGTGCCGGCGGGGGTGGCGATCCGTACGCCGGGCCGGTCACCGGCGACCGTGCTCGTACCGCGCGCGGTCCCGCCGCGCCAGTCCTCGGGCGTGGTCCAGGAGCGGTGGTCGACGGGGCGGGCCGGGGCGCGGCCTCGGCCCCCGCCCCCGCCGCCGCCCGGCGCGGCCTCGGCGGCGGCCGGGAGGGCGGCGCCGGTCGCGGCTGCGGCCACGGCGACGGCCAGGACGGTGCGGCGGGAGGGCTGTCGGGCTCTGCTCATGGGCGGAACTCCCCCAGGTGTCCGATGCGGGTCGGTGTTCGGTGCGTTCGGTTCGTTCGGTTCGTTCGGTTCGACGCTTCGACGCCGGCCGGCGGACGAGCCTGCGCGGGCCGGCGTACGGGCCTGCGTACGGGCCGGTTTTCGGGTCGGTCTTCCGGTCGGTCGGCGAAAAGCGGTGGGCCCACTATGGCGGCCCCCGGCCGCCGCGGCCAGCACGCACACGCCCGCCACGCCACACCGCCCCCCGATGCCGGACCCCCGGCGAGGGAGGCGGGCGGGGCCGGGCCGGCACCACCGGACCCCGCGCCCCGCGGACGGGCGTCGTAGAGTTCCCGGGGTAAGACCGCACCCGCGTACGACCAGGACCCGCCATCCACGATCTCGCCGCCCGGCTGCGCCGGCTTCCCCCCTCCTGCGGACCCGTCCGGCTGATCGGCGTGGACGGACACGCCGGGAGCGGCAAGTCCACCTTCGCCGGGCGGCTCGCCGCCGCGCTGGACGGCTCGCCCGTGCTCCGCCTGGACGACGTCGCCGACCACGACGCCCTCTTCGACTGGACCGGGCGCCTGGAGGAGCAGGTGCTCGAACCGCTCCGGCGCGGCCGGACCGCGCACTACTCCCCCTACGACTGGCGGGCCCGGCGCTTCGGGACGCCCCGGCCGCTGCCACCCGCCCCGGTGGTCCTCGTCGAGGGGGTCGGCGCGGGCCGCCGCGTCCTGCGCCCGTGGCTGGCCGCGCTGTTGTGGATGGAGCTGCCGCGCGAGGAGGCGTGGGCGCGCGGGAGGGCGCGCGACGGGGCGGAGCAACGGGCGTTCTGGGACGGGTGGGTCCCCGCCGAGCGCCGGCACTTCGCCGAGGACCCCTCGCGCCCCTTCGCGCACGGTCTGGTGCGGCAGGGCGAGCGGGGGTACGAGGTGTGTCCGGGGCCCGCCGCGCCGGACGGTCCGGCCTTTTTCCTCACGCAGGGTGACGGGCCGTCCGCTGTGTGTTGAACTTGTGAAGATCCGCCTCCGGATACCCGCCCGAGTGCCTCAACTCCGCTTGACCGGGGGGTCGTACAGGTCTTACGTTCTCCCTGAGCGGCCCCAGGGGGCCGCCCGAAGACACGAAGCCCCCGGTTGTTCCCCCGTGACCGGGGGCTTCGTTCTGCCCGGGGACGCCTCGACGACTCCTCCGCGACGCGGAGCGATCACCCTGGGTGACCGCAGTGCGCGCGCCCCTCGCGCCCCCGCCTCACGAAACGTGCCTCCCCGGCGCCTTCGGCGGGCGGCCCCGCCGCGGGTACCATGCCCTCGGTGCGCCGTCGGCGACCGTCGCGCGCGCAACGGCGGTGCCTGGCACCGAGGTTGGACCGAGGCGCCGGCCGGCGGCGGTCCGGGTACGAACCGACGGGGGCACGCTTGGTGGGGGACGGGATGGACTTCGGCACACAGGGGCCCCAGGCCCCGGCCGACCTCGCCTGGCTGCGTGGCGTGGACGCCTACACCATGGGCGCCTACCCCCAGGCCGAGGAGGAGTTCCGCACCGCGGTGCGCATCGACCCCGGCATGGCCGACGGCTGGCTCGGACTGCACGCACTGCGCGCCGACACCACCACCGCGCTGCTGCGCATGTTCCGGCACCGCGACCGCTTCGGCGAGCAGCGCGCCCGGCACCGGCGCTCCCTCAATTCCTGGTATTGGCTGGGCTGGTGGGTGCAGCCGGTGCTGGAGAGCCCGCGGGACCTGCTGCTCGCGCACGCCTCCCACTGGCTGGACGGCCGCCACGTCCCCGAGCTGGACCGGGCGCTGGCCGGGCTGCCGCCGGTGGACACCGACCCCCAGGTCCGCTTCCTGCACGCCTGCCGCTCCTACCTGGTCAAGGACTGGGAACAGCTCGTCCGGCACACCGACCCGCTCCTCGGCGACCCGCTCCTCGGCATCGAGGCGGGCCTGTTCAGCGGCATGGCACGGGTGCGGCTGGAGATGTTCGGGCAGGCCGAGCCGCTGTTGTCGGCGGCGCTGATGCGGTGCCGCAGCGAGCAGCCGCAGCGCAAGGAGCTGCGGTACTGGCTGGCGCGGGCCCACGAGGGCACCGGCCGCAGCGCCGCCGCCCTGCCGCTGTACCGGGCCGTGCACCGGGTCGACCCGGCCTTCATGGACACCTCCGCGCGTCTCGCGGCCATCGCCGAGGGCGACGGGTTCGAGGACCCGGCCGACCTCGGGTTCGCGCCCGGCGGTCCGGGGGTGGACGGGTACGACGGCTTCGACGGCCTCGACCCGCTCTTCGGCGAGGGCCGCGACCTGAAGCTGTCGGACCCGGAGCCGCCCTTCACCGCCCCGCTGTCGCCGGCCGGTCCGCCGGTGCGGGAGAAGAGCGACGTCCCGGACCCCTCGCTGCCCACCGGGCCGACCGATCCGGCCCTCCTGGAGGAAGCCCTCGCCGAGCTGGAGCGCATGGTCGGGCTGGAGCCGGTGAAGCGGCAGGTGAAGGCGCTCTCGGCGCAGTTGAACATGGCGCGGCTGCGGGCCGGCCAGGGGCTGCCGGTCCAGCCGCCCAAGCGGCACTTCGTCTTCTCCGGCCCCTCCGGCACCGGCAAGACCACGGTGGCGCGCATCCTGGGCCGCGTCTTCTACGCCCTCGGCCTGCTCGGCGGCGACCATCTGGTGGAGGCGCAGCGGGCCGATCTGGTCGGCGAGTACCTGGGCCAGACCGCGGTGAAGGCCAACGAGCTGATCGACTCGGCGCTCGGCGGCGTCCTCTTCGTCGACGAGGCGTACGCGCTCTCCAACTCCGGCTACGGCAAGGGCGACGCGTACGGGGACGAGGCGTTGCAGGTGCTGCTGAAGCGGGCGGAGGACAACCGGGACCACCTGGTGGTGATCCTGGCCGGCTACCCGGAGGGCATGGACCGCCTGCTGACCGCCAACCCCGGGCTGTCCTCGCGGTTCACCACCCGGGTGGACTTCCCGTCGTACCGGCCGCTGGAGCTGACCGCGATCGGCGAGGTGCTCGCCGCGGAGAACGGCGACGCCTGGGACGAGGAGGCCCTGGAGGAGCTGCGCTCGATCGCCGGGCACGTGGTCGACCAGGGGTGGATCGACGAGCTGGGCAACGGACGGTTCCTGCGCACGCTGTACGAGAAGAGCTGCGCCTACCGGGACCTGCGGCTGTCGGTCTGCCCCGGCGCGCTGACCCGGGACGACCTGGCGACGCTGCGGCTGCCGGACCTGATGCAGGCGTACGGGGAGGTCCTGTCCGGGCGGGGGCCGCAGGAGTCGCCGGGTCCGTGACCCGGCGGCCGGTCCCGCGGCCCCCTTCCGCTCAGCCGGCGAGCACCCCCTCGGAGGCGCCGCTGGCGCGCGGCTCGCGCACGGTGACCCGGGTGATGCCGGGTGTCTCGCGGTGGGCCGGGTCGCGGACCTCGCCGACCAGCAGTTCGAGCAGGTCCTCCAGGGCGACCAGCCCGAGCACCGTGCCGGAGGCGTCCGCGACCTGCGCCAGGTGGGTGGCGGCCCGGCGCATCACGGTGAGCGCGTCGTCGACGGGCAGTTCGGGCCGCAGGGTCGTCATCGGGCGCCACAGGTGCCGCGGGACCGGGCGGTCGGAGTCCTCCAGGTCGAGGACGTCCTTGACGTGCAGGTAGCCCGTGAAGGCTCCCTGGCCGTCGGCGACCGGGAAGCGGGAGTACCCGGTGCGGGCGGTCAGCGCGACGATCTCCCCCGGCGTGGCCGAGGAGCTGACCGTGATCAGCGACTCGCGGGGCAGGAGCACGTCGGTGACCGGGTGGGAGCCCAGTTCCAGGGCGTCCCCCAGGCGTTCCCGTTCCTCGGCGTCGAGGAGTCCGGCCTGTCCGGCGTCCTCGACCAGGCGGCCGAGCTGTTCGCTGGTGAAGACGGACCCCACCTCGTCGCGGGGCTCGACGCGGAAGAGCCACAGCACGCCCCGGGCGCAGGCGCCGAGGGCCGCGGTGACCGGCCGGCACAGGCGGGCGAAGGCGACCAGTCCGGGACCGAGCCGGAGCGCGGCCTTGCCGGGGGCCGCCATCGCCAGGTTCTTCGGCACCATCTCGCCGATGACCAGGTGGCAGAAGACCACGGCGGCCAGGGCGATCACGTACCCCAGGGGGTGGACGAGGCCCTGCGGCAGCCGCATCCCCGTGAAGACCGGCTCCAGCAGCCGGGCGACGGTGGGTTCGGCGACGGCGCCGAGGGTCAGCGAGCAGACGGTGATGCCGAACTGGGCGGCGGCCATCATCTGCGGCAGCCGTTCCAGCCCGTAGAGCACCTGGCGGGCGCGGGCGGTGCCGAGGGGTTCGATCTGGCTGCGGCGGACCGAGACGAGGGCGAACTCGGCGCCGACGAAGAAGCCGTTGGCGAGGACCAGCAGGGCGGCGAAGAGGAGTTGCAGGGCGTTCACCGGGCGGCCTCCGGCACCGGGACGGACGCCGTGCGCACCAGGCGTATCCGCTCGGCGCGGTAGTGGCCGACGCGGCGGACGCAGAAGCGCCAGCCGGGCAGCTCCACCCGGTCGCCGACGGCGGGGATGCGGCCGAGCAGGTCGGCGACGAGGCCCGCCACCGTCTCGTAGGGCCCCTCGGGCACGTCCAGGCCGATGCGGCCGAGGGTGTCGACGCGGCAGCTCCCGTCGACGTCCCAGGCCGGACTGCCGTCCTCCGTCGGTGCGGCGGCGAGGTCGGGTGTCTCGCCGAGGGCGTCGTCGTGCTCGTCGCGGACCTCTCCGACGACCTCCTCGACGATGTCCTCCAGGGTGACGACGCCGGCGGTGCCGCCGTACTCGTCGACGACGACCGCGATGGGCTGCTCGCTGCGGAGCCGGGCCAGCAGCGGCCGGACCGGCAGGGTCTGCGGGACCAGCAGGGCCGGGCGGGCGATGCGGCCGGCCGGGGTGCGCAGCCGTTCGCGGGCGGGGACGGCGAGGGCGTCCTTGAGGTGGACCATGCCGGCGATCTCGTCGATCTTCTCCCGGTAGACGGGGAAGCGGGACAGTCCGGTGGCGCGGGTCAGGTTGACCACGTCCTCGGCGGTGGCCGAGGAGTGGAGGGCGCTGACCCGCACGCGCGGGGTCATGACGTGCTGGGCGGTCAGCTCGCCGAGGGACAGGGTCCGTACGAAGAGGTCGGCGGTGTCCTGTTCCAGGGCTCCGGCGCGGGCCGAGTGCCGGGCCAGGGAGACGAGTTCGCCGGGGGTGCGGGCGGAGGCCAGCTCCTCGGTGGGCTCGATGCCGAAGAGGCGGACGAGGCGGTTGGCGACGGTGTTGAGGGCGGCGATCACCGGGCGGAAGAGGCCGGCGAAGGCGTGCTGCGGGCCGGCGACGAAGCGGGCGACCTGGAGCGGCCGGGAGACCGCCCAGTTCTTGGGCACCAGTTCGCCGATGACCATCTGCACGGCGGAGGCCAGCAGCATGCCGACGACCACGGAGACGCCGGAGACGGCGCCGTCGGGGACGCCGAGGGCGGCGAAGGGGCCGTCCAGCAGTCTGGCGAGCGCCGGTTCGGCGAGCATGCCGACGACGAGGGAGGTGAGGGTGATGCCGAGCTGGGTGCCGGAGAGCTGGAAGGACAGCTCCCGCAGGGAGGCGACGACGCGGCGGGCACGCCGGTCGCCGGCGGCGGCGGCCCGTTCGGCGTCCGCCCGCTCGACGGTCACCAGTCCGAACTCGGCCGCCACGAAGAAGCCGTTGGCGAGGATGAGCAGGAACGCGGCTGCCAGGAGCAGCAGGGGGGTGGTCATGATGCCGCCGCCTCCGCCGGGACCCGTACCGCGAGGGCACGGTCCGCGCTGTGTGGGCAGGGGGCGGCGCAGGTACTACAGGACGGTCCGTCCATCGCCGGAGGGAGTCACTCCTCGGGTAGCAGGAACCCCCGCGCACCGGGCGGAACCGCAGGGGCGGAGCCGCGACGACCGCGGCTTCCGTTCCCAGATTAATCACGACAGGGCCGCCCGCGGCAGGGTGGACGGCCCCGAACCGCCCCGGAGTCACCCCCGGCGCGGGCTCGGGGGTGACCGGTCAGGCGTGCGGGGTGTCCGGCGCGGCGGTGGAGCGGGCCTCGGCGAGGTCGCGCAGGGCGCGGGCGTCGGCGATGGCCCGGTGGCGGGCGATGCCGGGCTGGATGCCGAGCGCGGGCAGGCTGGTGCCGTCGCTGAGGTCGAGGAAGACCCAGGGGTCGCCGGGGCGGAGGTTGACCCGGAGGATCTCCGCCCATTCGAGGCGCCGCTTGGCCGTCAGGTTGACGACGGTGACGCCGGTCTCGTCGGCGACGACCTTGGGGCGGGCCAGCAGGAGCAGGACGCCGGACATGAGCAGGGCGGTCAGCGCGAAGCTGAGCCGCTCGCCCGGTCCGAGGCCCTTGAGCAGCAGCCCGATCGCCGTGATGGTCACGAAGGTGACCACGGCCACGACGATCAGGACGGCGCGGGTGCGGCCGGGCCGGAAGGTGACGGGCAGGACGGGGGTGGCGTCCGGCGGGGTGTCCGACATGGTGGGGGCTCCGGGGGTGGCGCTCAGAGGCGGCAGGCGTGGATGGCCGTGGTGAGGATGGCCCGCGCGCCGATGGCGTACAGGTCGTCCATGATCCGCTGGGCGTTCTTGGAGGGCACCATGGCGCGGACGGCGACCCAGCCCTCGTTGTGCAGCGGGGAGACGGTCGGGGACTCCAGGCCGGGGGTGAGCGCGACGGCCTTCTCCAACTGCTCGACCCGGCAGTCGTAGTCCATCATCACGTAGGTGCGGGCGACCAGGACGCCCTGGAGGCGGCGGAGGAACTGCTGCACCTTCGGTTCGGCGTCCTCGTCCGCGGTGCCGCCGGTGCGGCGGACCACGACCGCCTCGGAGGTCATGATCGGCTCGCCGATGATCTCCAGGCCGGCGTTGCGCAGCGAGGTGCCGGTCTCGACGACGTCGGCGATGACCTCGGCGACGCCCAGTTCGATGGCGGTCTCGACGGCGCCGTCGAGGTGGACGACGGAGGCGTCGATGCCGTGGTCGGCGAAGTGCTTGGCGACGATGCCCTCGTAGGAGGTGGCGACCGTCATGCCCGCCAGGTCCTCGATGCCGTTGGCGGTGCCCGGCTTGGTGGCGTAGTGGAAGGTGGAGCGGGCGAAGCCGAGCGGGAGGATCTCCTCGGCCCGCGCCCCGGAGTCGACCAGCAGGTCCCGTCCGGTGATGCCGATGTCGAGGCGGCCGGAGGAGACGTAGATGGCGATGTCGCGGGGGCGGAGGTAGAAGAACTCGACCTCGTTGGTCGGGTCGACGATCCGCAGCTCTTTGGACTCGCGCCGCTGCTGGTAGCCGGCCTCATGCAGCATCTCCGCCGCAGGTCCTGAGAGGGAACCCTTGTTGGGGACGGCGATGCGCAGCATGAGGTCGGCTTCCTTCGCGTGAGTGGGGTGTACGGGGTCCTGCGGGGGTGCGGTCAGAGGTGGGCGTAGACGTCGTCCAGGGAGATGCCGCGGGCGACCATCATCACCTGGACGTGGTAGAGGAGCTGCGAGATCTCCTCCGCCGCCGCCTCCTTGCCCTCGTACTCGGCGGCCATCCAGACCTCGGCGGCCTCCTCGACGACCTTCTTGCCGATGGCGTGGACCCCCTTGTCCACGAGTTCGGCGGTGCGGGAGGTGGCGGGGTCCCCGTGGGCGGCCTTGTGCTGGAGCTCGGCGAACAGCTCCTCGAACGTCTTCTTGGACATGGTGGCGCCCACTTTACGCGGTGTGCCGGCCGGTCTGCCGCCACGGTTCGGATACCGAACGCAGGGTGGCCGCCGTGGCGACGGCCGCGGTCACCGCCTCGTGGCCCTTGTCCTCGCCGGAGCCCTCCAGTCCGGCGCGGTCCAGGGCCTGTTCCTCGGTGTCACAGGTGAGAACGCCGAAGCCGATGGGGACTCCGGTGTCGACGGAGACCTGGGTGAGGCCCTGGGTGACGCCCTGGCACACGTAGTCGAAGTGCGGGGTGCCGCCGCGGATGACGACGCCGAGGGCGACGACGGCGTCGTAGCCGCGCCCGGCGAGGACCTTGGCGACGACGGGGAGTTCGAAGCAGCCGGGGACCCGCAGCAGGGTCGGCTCGTCGATGCCCAGCTCGTGCAGGGCGCGCAGGGCGCCGTCCACGAGCCCGGCCATCACCGTGTCGTGCCACTGGGCCGCGACGACGGCGACCCGCAGGTCCCCCACGTCGCGTACGGACAGTTCGGGTGCGCCCTTGCCGCTCACGTTCTCGTGTCTCCTCGGTGCTGTGCCGCTCGGCGGCCGGTGGTGGTCCGGCGGCCGGTGGTGGTCCGGGTGGTTCGCTGGTCCGGGTGGTCGGTCAGTGGCCGGTGGCCGGGTGTTCCGCGGGCGGGTGGCCGGTCACTGGTCGGTGCAGGTGGCCGCGGGGACCGTGTCCAGCCAGGGCAGGTCGTGGCCCATGCGGTCCCGCTTGGTGCGCAGGTAGCGGAGGTTGTGCTCGCCCGCCTGTATGGGCATCGGTTCGCGGTCGGTGACCTCGATGCCGTACCGGGTGAGGGCCGCCGCCTTGTCCGGGTTGTTGGTCAGCAGGCGGACGGCGCGGACGCCGAGGTCCCGCAGGATCTGCGCGCCGGCCCCGTAGTCCCGGGCGTCGGCGGGCAGGCCGAGTTCGAGGTTGGCGTCGAGGGTGTCCCGGCCGCGCTCCTGGAGTTCGTAGGCGCGCAGCTTGGACATGAGGCCGATGCCGCGGCCCTCGTGTCCGCGCAGGTAGACCACGACGCCGCGGCCCTCGGTCTGGACGCGGTCGAGGGAGGCGTCGAGCTGGGGCCCGCAGTCGCAGCGCTGGGAGCCGAAGACGTCGCCGGTCAGGCACTCGGAGTGGAGCCGGACCAGGACGTCGCGGCCGTCGCCGAGGTCGCCGTGGACGAGGGCGACGTGCTCGACGCCGTCGACGGTGGAGCGGTAGCCGTACGCCGTGAACACGCCGTGCCGGGTGGGGAGGCTGACCTCCGCCTCGCGGCGCACGGTCGGGTCGGCGGCACGGCGGTAGGCGACCAGGTCCTCGATGGAGATGATCGTCAGGCCGTGCTTGCGGGCGAACGGGACGAGTTCGGGCAGCCGCAGCATGCGGCCGTCCTCGCCGGCGATCTCGACGATGGCCCCGGCCGGGCGCAGTCCGGCGAGGCGGGCGAGGTCGACGGCGGCCTCGGTGTGGCCGTTGCGGGCGAGGACGCCGCCGGGGCGGGCGCGCAGCGGGAAGACGTGCCCGGGGCGGACCAGGTCGTCCGGGCGGGCGGTGCCGCCGGCCAGGAGCCGCAGGGTGGTGGCGCGGTCGTCGGCGGAGATGCCGGTGGTCACGCCGTGGGCGGCGGAGGCGTCGACCGAGACGGTGAACGCGGTCCGCATGGACTCGGTGTTGTCCTCGACCATCTGCGGCAGCCGGAGCCGGTCCAGTTCCTCGCCCTCCATGGGGGCGCAGATCAGGCCGCGGCACTCGCTCATCATGAAGGCGACGATCTCCTCGGTCGCCTTCTCGGCGGCGATGACGAGGTCGCCCTCGTTCTCGCGGTCCTCGTCGTCGACGACGACCACCGGGCGTCCGGCGGCGATGTCGGCGATGGCCTGCTCGATCGGGTCGAGCCGCAGGTCGTCGAAGCCGCCGGGGCCGTCGACGGCGGGGATGGTGCTCATGCGGGCACTCCTTCCGGGACGGGCCGCGCGACCTCGCGGGAGCGCAGCCACCAGTCGCGCATGCCCCACAGGACGAGTGCGCCGTACAGGATGTAGACGAAGCCGGAGAAGGCGAAGCCGTTGGCGAAGTTCAGCGGCACGCCGACGAGGTCGACCAGGAGCCAGGCGAACCAGAACTCGACCATGCCGCGGGCCTGCGCGTACATGGCGACGACGGTGCCGACGAAGATGTACGCGTCCGGCCAGGGGTCCCAGGACAGGGCCGGGACGGCGGTGAACAGGCCGCCGACGGCGAGGGTGCCGAGGGCGGCGCCGGCGAGCAGCGCGCCGCGCTCGCGCCAGGTGGCGAAGCGGACGGCGATGGAGCCGTCCTGCGCCTGGCGGCGGCCTCGGGTCCAGGCCCGCCAGCCGAAGGCGGCGACGACCATGACGACGATCTGCTTGCCCGCGCTGCCGGAGAGGTGGGCGGTGGCGAAGGCCGTGAAGAGGATGACGCCGGAGAGGAACTGGGCGGGCCAGGTCCACACCGAGCGCCGCCAGCCGAGGGCGAGGGCGAGCAGGCCGATCACGTTGCCGATCATGTCCGACCACTTGATGTGCTGGTCGAACAGCGTGAACGCCTCGGAGTTGAGCCAGTTCACCGCGGGTCCCCCTGTCCGGCGAGGAGCCGCTCGACGTACTTGGCGATGATGTCGACCTCGAGGTTGACCGGGTCGCCGGGCTGCTTCAGGCCGAGGGTGGTCAGGGCGAGGGTGGTGGGGATGAGGCTGACGGTGAAGAAGTCCGGGCCGGCCTCGACGACGGTGAGGCTGATGCCGTCGACGGTGATGGAGCCCTTGTCGACGACGTAGCGGGCGAGGCCGGCGGGCAGGGAGATCTTCACGACCTCCCAGTGCTCGGAGGGCTCGCGCTCAAGGATCTCGCCGGTGCCGTCGACGTGGCCCTGCACGATGTGGCCGCCGAGGCGGTCGCCGACGGCGGTGGGGCGTTCCAGGTTGACCCGGGAGCCGACGGCGAGGGCGCCGAGGCTGGAGCGGTTCAGGGTCTCGGCCATCACGTCGGCGGTGAACTCGTCGCCCTCGTGGTCGACGACGGTCAGGCACACGCCGTTGACGGCGATGGAGTCGCCGTGGGCGGCGCCCTGGGTGACGACGGGGCCGCGCAGACGGAAGCGACAGGCGTCGTCGAGGGTCTCGACGGCGGTGATCTCGCCCAGCTCTTCGACGATTCCGGTGAACACTTCCCGGGTCCTCCTGCCTCTTCGGGCACGGACTCCGGGGCTGTCGGAACGACAGAAAGAACGAGCAGGACACCCGGGCGACACCGGACGGGACCCCGCGCGCGGCGGACGCCCCAGACTCGGCGGCGCGCACGAAGGCCCGCTCGCCGCGCACTGCCTCCCATCCGGACTTTAACCGTCGGTCCAGGAATTTCACCTGGTCAACCGGCCGCTGGAGGCGACCGGGTCGCGGACTGTAACCGCCGGTTCGGACTTTCACCGACCCCGGAGTGCGCTGCTTCTGGTACAGGGTCAGTGTGCCACGACCACGGCTCGCCCATGCGGGTGATGCGTGTGGAGTGGCTCACAGCGCCCGAGTTGGTCCGTACCTATTGACGCACTGGTCTAGTCCTCTCTAGGTTCAGCGGCACGGAACCCCCACGACGTCCGGAGGCCCGGCCTGCCTCCGCGGCCGTCCCGCCTCCGGGAACGACCGGCCCGGCGGCGGTGACGACGGCCCTTGCCCGCCGCCGGGCCTCCCAGACGCCGGCGCCCTGCCCCGCCGCCCTGCCCCGCCGCACGGCCCCTTCCGGCCGGTGGTCCGGCCGTCCGCGCCGGGCTGCGCCGTCCGGCCGCCGCGGTGAGACTGGGACGCGTACGGCGCCGGTCCGCGCGGTCCCCCGGAACCCGGGGACGCCCCCGCGTGTCACATCCGCACCGGCCGGTCCGTCCCGCGGAGACACGGCGCTCCGTCCGGGAGCGTCCGCGTCCGAAGGGACTGAACAGCATGAGCACGATCCTGGTCACCGGCGGCACCGGCACGCTCGGCCGGCTCGTCACCGAGCGGCTGCGCGAACGGGGCCACGAGGTACGAGTGCTGAGCCGCCGTGCCCAGCCCTACGCCGTCGACCTGCGCGAGGGCGGCACCGCCCTGGACACGGCGCTGGAGGGCGTGGACACGGTCGTGCACTGCGCCAGTTCGCCCCGGGGCGGCGACGAACAGGCGGCGGCGAACCTGATCGCGGCGGCGCGGCGGGCCGGGACGCGGCACCTGGTGTACATCTCGATCGTCGGCGTCGACCGGGTCCCGATGGGTTACTACGGGGCGAAGCTGGCGGTGGAGCGGCTGGTCGAGGAGTCGGGGCTCGGCTGGACGGTACTGCGGGCGACGCAGTTCCACGAACTGGTGACGGAGGTGCTGCGGATGCTGTCCAAGCCGCCGGTGATGCCGCTGCCGGCCGGGGTCTCCGACCAGCCGGTCGAGGTGGCGGAGGTCGCCGACCGGCTCGCCGAACTGGCGGGCGGTGAACCGGCCGGGCGCGTCCCCGACCTGGGCGGCCCCGAGGTGCGCACGCTGGAGTCGCTGGCCCGCGCCTATCTGGCGGCGACGGGGCGGCGGCGGGTCCTGGTCCGGGTGCCGCTGGCGGGGAAGGCGTACCGCGGCTTCCGCACGGGGGGTCATCTGGCACCGGAACGGGCGGTCGGCAAGCGGACGTTCGAGGAGTACCTGGCCGGGCGGTTCGGGGACCGAGGGGGAAGGGCGTAGGACTCCCTACGGCTCTCGCCGCCCAGGGGGGCGGGAGGCGGCGGGGGCGGAGGGCCGGCGCGGGCGGAGGGCCGGCGCGGACGGTGGCGGGGCGGGAGGCGGCGGGCACGGTGGGCCGTCGCGGACGGTGGCGGGGCGGGAGGCGGCGGGGCGGGAGGCCGGTCCCGGGGACCACCGTCAGGGCACTCACGGCGCGAACAACTCGTCCTGGGCACGGTCGCGGGCGGTGAGCAGGGCACCCCGCAGGACGGCACCGCCGCCGAGGGCGGTGGGCCGGACCTCGGTGGCCAGCGGCGACATCCGGTCCAGCCGGTCCTGCACGCGGACGGCGAGGGCCTCGCCCCCGGCCCGGCCGATCTCGCCCGCCAGCACCAGGCATCCGGGGTCCAGCACCGAGACGACGGCGGCGGCGCCGAGGGCGATCCGGTGGGCGAGGTCGTCGAGGAAGCGCCCGGCGGCGGGGTCGGCGCCGAGGTCCCGGACCGCCGCCCGGACCAGCACGGCGGCCCGCGGCTCGGGCTCGACGACGCCCTCCGGTGACAGCGGCGCGGGCGCCTCACGGGGACCGGTACTCACCCCGGGCCGCGCGGGGTCACCGCCGCGGGTCCCGGGCCAGGTGGGGTCACTCACGCGGGTCCCGTGCCTGGCGGGGGCACCGGTGCTCACCCCGGGCCCGGCGGGGTCACCTACGGCGGTCCGGCGTTCACCGGGCCCACCGCCACTCGCCCCTTGCCCGGCAGGGCCACCGCCGCTCACCCCGGGCCAGGTGGGTTCACTTACGCCGCTCCCGGGCCCGGCAAGGCCACCGGCACTCCCCCCGGGCCCGGCAAGGCCACCGGCGCTCCCCCCGGGCCCGGCAGGGCCACCCGCGCTCACCGCGTCCTCTCCGGGACCGGCGTTCACCCCGTGCTCGGCGGCCAGCGCCGTCACCGCCGCCGCGCCGGCCAGCGAGTGGAAGCCGCCGTGGCAGTCGCCGGACGACGGCAGGCCCCCGACGCCCGGCACCGGCAGGAAGCCGATCTCGCCCGCGCCGCCGGAGACGCCCCGCCGCAGCGTGCCGTCGAGGACCACCCCGGCGCCGATGCCGAGGCCGAGCCAGAGCAGGACGAAGGTGTCCCGGTCCCGGGCCGCCCCGTCGCGCTGCTCGGCGAGGGCGGCGAGGTTGGTCTCGTTCTCGACGCCGATCCGCGCCGCCGGGAACCGTTCCTGGAGCGCCGCCACCAGTTGCCGGTGCCACGCGGGCAGGCCCGAGGAGTCCCGGAGTTCGCCGACGGCCGGGTCGATCAGGCCGGGCGCCCCGATGGCGACCGTGTGCAGCCGCTCGGCCCCGGCCTCCTTCACCGCCCGCTCGACCAGCGTCACCGCCCGCTCCACCGCGGGCCCGGTACGGGTGTCGTCGCCGATCGGCACGGACGCCTCGGCGAGCACGCGGCCGAGCAGGTCGGAGACGAGCACGGCGACGCTCCCGGTGCGCACGTCGAGGGCGGCGAGGTGGGCCCGGTCCGCGACGATGCCGTACAGCTTGGCGTTCGGGCCGCGGCGCTGCTCGCGGGACTCCCCCGCCACCTCGATCAGCCCGGCGACGGTGAGGCGTTCGACGAGGTCGGCGACGGTGGGCCGGGACAAGCCGGTGAGCTGCTTCAGCCGCGCCGCCGTCAGCGGGCCCTCCTGCTGGAGCAGGCGCAGGGCGAGCCGGTCGTTGAGGGCCCGTGCGGTGCTCGGGGATGCGGCCATGCCGGGAATCCTCCCAGATCGTCGGCGGGGCGAGGACGTGACCGTCACTATCTATCAGGCAGGGTTCCTGATAGTTTACCGCGCGGCGCGGACCCCGGTACGGAGGGCCCGTGGCGACCGGAGGACACGGGGAGAGGGAGGGCCGGGCATGGGCACAGGGGGCAGCGGGCGGCGCGAGGTGAGGCGGGCCCGGTACGCGGTGGCGGCGGTCTTCGCCGTGCACGGCGCCGTCACCGGCTCGTTCGCGACCCGGGTGCCGTGGATTCAGGAACACGCCGGGGTGAGCGCGGGCCAACTGGGCCTCGCCCTGGCCTTCCCGGCGCTCGGCGCCTCGCTGGCCATGCCGCTGGCCGGCAGCGTCAGCCACCGCTTCGGCGCCCGTACGGCACTGCGCGGACTGCTGGCCCTGTGGACGCTGGCGCTGCTGCTGCCCTCCCTCGCGCCCAACCTGATCACCCTGTGCGCCGCGCTGTTCGCCTTCGGCGCGACGGCGGGCATGTCGGACGTGGCGATGAACGCGCTCGGCGTCGAGGTGGAGAACCGCCTCGACAAGTCGATCATGTCGGGGCTGCACGGCATGTGGAGCCTGGGCGCCCTGCTCGGCTCGGCCGCCGGGACCCTCGCCGCCCACCTCGGCTCGGACGCCCGTACGCACCACGCGCTGGCCGCGGCGACGCTCACCGTGGCGGGCCTGGTCGCCTGCACCTGGGTGCTGGACCTCCAGCCGTCCGAGGACGAGGAGGCGCCGCCCCGGTTCGCGCTGCCGCCCAGGTCGGCGCTGCTGATCGGCGCGGTCGGTTTCTGCGCGGTCTTCGCGGAGGGCGCGAGCCTGGACTGGTCGGCGGTCTACCTGCGGGACCGGATGGACGCCTCGGCCGGTCTGGCGGCGGCGTGCACGACGGGCTTCACGCTCACCATGGCGGTGGCCCGGTTCGCCGGCGACGGGGTGGTGGACCGGTTCGGCGCCGTGCGCACGGTCAGGTTCTGCGGGGTGCTGGCGACGCTGGGCGGGCTGCTCATCGTCCTCGCGGACCGTCCGGCGCTCGCCATGGCGGGCTTCGCGCTGATGGGACTGGGCATCGCCGTGGTGGTGCCGCTCTGCTTCGCGGCGGCGGGCCGCAGCGGCTCCAACCCGAGCCTGGCCATCGCGGGGGTCGCCACCATCACGTACACCTCGGGGCTGGTGGCGCCGAGCGCGATCGGCACGCTGGCCCAGGCGACGAGCCTGATGGTGTCGTTCTGCCTGGTGACCGCGCTGACCTGCGGGCTGACGGCGTTCGCCTCGGTGCTACGAGCCGGCGACCGCGAGCGCACGGTGACCGGCGGACCGGCCACGGAGCGCATCGCGGCCCACCAGAGCGACACGGGCTGACCGGCACCGTCCGCGCGGCGTGTGCTCGCGGGCTCCGACGACCCATGACACGGAGTTGCTCATGTCTCTGGCTGTGGCGATCACCGGGACACGACAGACCGGACACCGGGAACCCGGCGAGATCGGGGACCTGTTCGGCCGCTACCTGGCCCCGTGGGCCACACCCGCCGCGAGGTTCTCCGTGGGCGGAGCGCGCGGCATCGACAGCCTGTCGCTGCTGTGGCTCGCCGGGAACACGTCGTCGCACCTGACCGTGGTGGTGCCCTGCACGGTCGCGCGGCAGCCCCCCGAGGCGCGGCAGGCGATCGAGCGGTGCCGGGACCGGCTCGACGCGGTCGTCGAGTTGGGCGCCGCCGAGCCGCGCACGCCCGCGTTCCACGCCCGCAACCGGTGGATGGTGGACCGGGCCGACCTGGTGATCGGATTCCCGCTCGCCGACACCGAGGACGGCTCGGGCACCTGGCAGACGCTCGACTACGCGGCCGAGCAGGGGAAACCACGGCTGATCGTGCCCCTGTGAGGCGCTCGACGAACAGCCCGAGGACTCTCGCCGAGGGGTCCAGGCACGGGCCGCCACCTGAACACCCGCCCCTCCTCGATGGTGGTGGCGAGAAGGACTCAGGCGGCGCGGGCGAGGTCGACCCGGGGCGGCAGTTCCGTGAGGCTGGTGATTCGCCAGTCCGCCGTCGCGGCGACCTCCGGGGTGTCGGCCCACAGGTTCCCCCACGGGCCGCGCCGCAGGTGAGCGGTACGGAGCCCCGCCGCCGCCGCGGGCAGGGTGTCGTTGGCGGGGTGGTCACCGACGTACAGCGTCTCCCCGGGCGCGGCCTGCCCGGCCTCGACCGCGCGCCGGAAGAACTCCGGGTCGGGCTTGGCCACGCCCCACTCCCCGGAGGTCGCCACCATGTCGGCCGGCAGGGCCAGCTCGCGCAGGAGTTCGCCCGCGCGGACGGTCTGGTTCCCGGCGATGACGACACGCAAGCCCAGGTCGCGCAGTGCCGTCAGGGCGGGGCGGACGTCGTCGTACAGGTCGCTCTCGTCCAGGCGCTCGCCACGGCCGGCGGCCTCGCGGGCGGCGTACTCGGCGGCGATGTCGATACCCGGCTTGATGAGCCGGAGGGCGTCGGCGTTGTCGCGGCCCTGGGCGACGACCGCGCCGACGAGCGCTGACACGGTGTGCCGGGGGACGTCGAGCCAGTCGGCCCACGACGCCCAGTACCGGTCATCGCGGACCAGGGTCTCGCCGACGTCGAAGACCACGGCGCGAATCATGCGGGCAGGTTATCCGGGAATGCGGGTGCGCTGTCGCGGTGGCGGCCGGGGGTGGTTTCAGGGGGTGGCCGTCCGGGCTGGGCTGCCCGGCGTGGCCGTTGTTTCCGGCGCGGTGTCCTGCGGGTGCAGGAGGGCTTGGGCGAGGGTGCGGAAGGTGTCGGTCCATGGGGACGGGCGGAGGGTGTCGGGGTCCAGCCGGACCAGGACCCGGGTGCCGTGGGCGTACGTGGTCGCGCCGTCGGCCGAGCAGAAGCGGAAGCCGTAGGTCAGCCCGGTCCGGCCGAGCCGTTCCAGCCAGAGGTGGACGGCGTGGGCGCCCGGCCGGGTCACCGGTGCCTCGTAGGTGATGCGGAACTCCCGGACGGCGTTGCAGGCGTCGCCGGCCGCCGCCCAGTCGCCCTCGAACCGGAAGCCGTGCTCGGTCCAGAGCGCGACCCAGGCCCGCTCGACCAGCAGGGGATAGCGGGCGTTGTGCAGCAGTCCGAGGGCGTCCAGGTCGTCGAAGTGGACGGTGACGGGGACGAGCCGGCCGCAGGCCGGGACGGGGGCGGCGGGGGCTTCGGCGGTCACGGCGGGCTCCTGGGGTCCGGTGTCGCTGGGGTCCTGGCGGGGCGGGCGCGCTCGCCCTTGCCCGGCGCCCTCCCCGGGCGGCTCCCCGGGCCGGTGAGCACACCCGCGGGCACGGGCTCCGCCCATCCTAAGCGCTCGCTCAGCGACGCCCGCCGGGGAAGCGCACCGATCATCCGGGGGCTCGGATCAGGCCACCACCGGTCACCCCTGACAATGGTCCGGTCAATCTGCGTACAGAGAAAGCGAAACCTCACCATGGACCTCGGCGTGCGCTGGAAGCTGCACGGTGACGGGCGCACGCCCGCACCCGGAGCGGTGGTCCGCCCCGACGAACGGCTCTCGTGGCCCCGCACGGTCGGGCTCGGCGCCCAGCACGTGGTGGCCATGTTCGGGGCGTCCTTCGTGGCCCCGGTCCTGATGGGCCTCGACCCCAACCTCGCGATCATGATGTCGGGCGTGGCGACCGTCATCTTCCTGCTCGCCACCCGCGGCCGGGTCCCCAGCTACCTCGGCTGCTCCCTCTCCTTCGTCGGCGTCGCCGCCGTGATCCGGGCCCAGGGCGGCACCAGCGCCACGGTGACCGGCGCGGTCCTCGTGGTCGGCGCCGTGCTCTTCGTGGTGGGCCTCGCCGTGCAGCGCTTCGGGGCGCGGATCATCCACGCCGCGATGCCGCCCATCGTCACGGGCGCCGTGGTGATGCTGATCGGCTTCAACCTGGCGCCGGTCACCGCCTCCACCTACTGGCCGCAGGACCAGTGGACGGCCCTGCTGGTGATGCTCTTCACCGGGCTCGCCGTGGTCTGCCTGCGGGGTTTCTGGTCCCGCATCGCGATCTTCCTCGGGCTGGTCTTCGGGTACGCCGTCTCCTGGGTCTTCGACCTGGTCTTCGGGAAGATCCACTCGGTGGACGCGAGCGGCAAGCTCACCGACCACTGGCGGCTGGACCTCTCCGCCGTCGGCCAGGCCGACTGGATCGGCCTGCCCGCCTTCCACGGGCCCTCCTTCGAGTGGTCGGCGGTACTGGTCGCGCTGCCGGTCGTGATCGCGCTGGTCGCCGAGAACGCGGGGCACGTCAAGGCGGTCGGCGAGATGACCGGCGACCCGCTCGACGACAAGCTGGGCACGGCGATCTCCGCCGACGGCGTCGGCTCGATGCTCTCCACCGCGGTCGGCGGCCCGCCGAACACCACGTACTCCGAGAACATCGGCGTGATGGCCGCGACCCGGGTCTACTCGACGGCCGCCTACTGGGCCGCCGCCGGCTTCGCCCTGCTCTTCGGCCTCTGCCCGAAGTTCGGCGCGGTCGTCGCCGCGATCCCGGGCGGTGTGCTCGGCGGCATCACCGTGATCCTCTACGGCATGATCGGCCTGCTCGGCGCCCAGATCTGGACCAACGCCAAGGTCGACCTGCGCAACCCGCTGAACCTGGTGCCGGCCGCCGCGGGCATCATCATCGGCGTCGGCAACGTCAGCATGTCGTTCACCGACACCTTCTCCCTGAGCGGCATCGCGCTCGGCACCCTGGTCGTCATCACCGGCTACCACGCGCTGCGCGCCTTCGCCCCCGCCCACCTCAAGACGCAGGAACCGCTGCTCGACGAGGGCACGTCGTCGTACGGCGGGGACGCCGAGGACACCGAGGACGGCGAGGGCGGCCAGGACGGCGACGGTGGTACCGGCCCTCAGCGCGCCAGGTCGTAGGCGTACGACGGGCTGAACGTGCCGGGCGGGCCCTTGCAGCCGTCGGACTCGCCCGGCAGCTTGACCCACAGGTAGGCGTGGATGCGTTCCTCGCCGGTGCCGAGGGTGGGGGCGCGGCCCAGTGCGCGGCCGTCGGGGTCGCACCACTGGCCGTCGGGCGGGGCGCCGTTGCCGTTGCGGCTGGTGTCGATGACGGCGCCCAGGTCCGGCGGTCCGCCGAGGGCGGCGAGCACCGCCCGGTCGTAGGCGATCTCGTCGGCGGTGGCGTGGAAGTTGGAGACGTTGCTGAAGACGCCGTCGGAGGAGGCCGCCGAGCCCGCGCCGGCCTGCCGCAGCCACCCCGCCTGCCGGGCCGGCGAGTGCCAGCCGGAGTGCCCCGCGTCGAAGTAGACCCGGGCCCTCGGCGCCGCCTCCTTCAGCACCCGCCCGGCGCGGGCCAGGGAGGCGAAGCGGGCGGCGCGCTCGCCCTCGGTGAGACAGTCGGCCTGGGCGACGGAGTCGGGTTCCAGGACGACGATGACCTCGCCGGAGCCCAGCCCGGCGGCGAACCGGCCGATCCAGTCGTCGTAGGCGGCGAGGTCCGGCGCCCCGCCCTCGGAGTGGCCGCCGCAGTCCCGCCCGGGTATCGCGTACGGCACGACGACCGGGACCCGGCCCTCGGCGGCGGCGCCCGAGGTGACCGCCCGGACCTCTGCGGTGACCGTCCCCGGCGAGAAGGCGGCGAACCACACGGCGGCCGGGTGGTCGCCTATGCGGGAGGCGATGACCTCCCGGCGCGGGTCACTCGGGTGGGCCCGCACCCAGTCGAGCACCTGGGAGCGGGGATGCCGGTAGAGGCGGGAGACGGCGACCGCCGCCGACCGCGGCTCCGTGCGTTCGGGGGCGGGGCGGGCAATGGCGCTCGGCGTCGGGGACCCGGAGCCGGCCGGGGCGGACGGCGTGGCCGAGGGAGACGGGGACGGCAGGACGGGCAGGGCGTCCGGGCGCGGCGAGGCGGTCACCGCGGGGCGGGCCTCGTCGGCGCGGCCGTCGTCGGCCCGGCCGTCGTCGCGGAGCGCGGAGAACATCCCCGCCACGGCACCGGCGGCGACCACGACGGAGGCCGCCACGACCATCGCGCCGCGACGGGCGGCCCGTCGGCGCTCGGCCCTGCGATCGGCCCGGCGCCGGGCACGGAGCCCTGACACGTGGTGTCCCCCTCCCCCGCGCGGCGGGCGCGTTCCCCCGTTCTGGGGAAGCGTCGGACCGCCGGCACTGCCCACACCCTAAAGCTGCGAACCTGCCGCCATGGCGCACTGCGAGCAAGTCGACGCGGCCGTCGGCACGATGGCCCCGCCCCTGTCCCGGCTGCGCGCGCTCCTGGGGGCGCTGCCCGCGCGGGACGGGGTGGCCGTCTTCACCCGCGTCTACACGGAGGCCGCCGAGGCGGCGGACCGGCGGGCCGGGGAGGGTGTCCTGCCCGCCGTCCGGGCGGCGAGCGCGCTGGACGCGCGGCTGGCGGAGCGCGCCTTGGCCGCCCTCGACGCGCCGGACGAGGGGCGCCGGCCGCCCGCGTGCTGGCGGCCCCTGCTCCAGTTCCGCCGCCATCCCGGCGTACGCCCGGTGCAGTTCGCGCTGGCGGGCGTCCATGCGCAGGCGGGCCACGACCTGGCGCTGGCCCTGGTGGACACCTGCCGTACGCTCGGCTGCGAACCCGTCGACCTGGAGACCGAGTTCGACCGGGTGGGCGATCTCCTCGCCTCGGTGGAGGAGCGGGCCCGCGAGGAGCTGACGCCGGGTCCCGACCGGCTCCGGCTCGCCGATCCGCTGGCCCATCTGCTCGGCGCGTGGAGCCTGGAGCGGGCCCGGGAGGCCGCCTGGAGCGCCGCCCGCGCCCTGTGGGCGCTGCGCCCCCAGCCCGAGATCGCCGGGGAGCTGGCCGACCGCCTGGACACGACGGCCGGCCTCGCGGCCCGCATGCTCCTGATCCCCCTGCCGGGCCCGCACACGAAGGCCCGGCACGCGTAGGCCGGCGGGCCCGCCGGCCCGCTGACACGCCGGCCCGACGCCGGTACGCCGCCGCGCCCGTACGCCGCCCCGGCCTCGTCAGTCCTCCGGGAGCCGCACCGGGGCGAGGGTGTCGTAGAGGTCGCCGGGGCCCGGGTTGGCGGGGTCGGTGGTGCCGCCGAGGTGGTGCATGACGCCCCAGACCGCGTTCAGGGCGGTCTGCACCGCGCCCTCGGCCCAGCCGGCCGTCCAGGAGATGTCGTCCCCGGCGAGGAAGAGGCCGCGCTGTCCGGCGGGCAGCTTGTCCTGCATGAAGTGGGTGAACAGGCGCCGCTGGTAACGGTAGTGGCCGGGCAGGTTGGCCTTGAAGGCGCCCATGAAGTAGGGCTCGTTCTCCCAGGAGACGGTCACCGGGGGGCCGATGACGTGCCCCCGGATGTCGACGTCCGGATAGATCTCGCCGAGGGAGGCCAGCATGACGTCCATCCGCTCCTCGGCCGAGAGCGGCAGCCACTTCAGGCTGTCGTCGCACCAGGTGTAGGAGAGGCACATCACGGCGGGCCCCTCGGGTCCGTCGTCGAGGAGGTAGGTGCCGCGGGTCATGCGGTCGGTGAGCGTCATCGACATCACGTTCCGGCCCGTCTCGGGGTCCCTGTCCCGCCAGAAGGGCCGGTCCACGGGGACGAAGAGCTTGGAGCTCTCCATGTAGTGGGTCCGCTCGATCGCCGTCCAGTGGTCGATGGGGAACAGCGACTCGTCGCACGCGATCTTGGAGAGCAGCATCCAGGACTGGGCGGTGAAGACGACGGCCCGGTAGGTGCGGGTCTCGCCGTCCGCGTCCGTCACGGTGACCCCGCCGTCCGGGGTGCGGCCGAGCCGGGTCACAGCCGGGCGGGGCTCGCCGCCCGGGTGCAGGGCGCGCAGCGAGGTGCCGTACGGCCAGTGGACGATCTTCTCCGGCTCGCGCTCCCACAGGCGCAGCGGGAGTTGCTGGGAGCCGCCGACGATGCCCTCGTGGTGGTCGTCGGCCTCGGTGTAGACGACGCGCAGGATCTCCAGGATGGAGTTGGGGAAGTCGGTGTCCCAGCCGCCGGTGCCGAAGCCGACCTGGCCGAAGATCTCGCGGTGCCGGAAGGACGAGAACGCCTCGGAGCCGCAGAGGAAGCCGTAGAAGGTCTGGTCGTCGAGGCGTTCGACCAGCCGGGACCACAGCTCGCGGATGCGGGGCACGTCCCGTTCGCGCAGCGCGCGGTTCATGGCGGAGAAGTCCGCGCCCTCCTCCAGGCACCGGGCCCAGGCGTCGGCCACGTCCCGGTAGACCTGGGGCAGGTCGGCCGGCGTCTCGGCGTAGTGGCTCTCGCCCTTGAGGTCGACGACGGTCGACTCGGTGGCCTCGGCGAGGGGGTTGGGGAAGGGGCGGGTACGGAGGCCCACGAGGTCGATGTAGTGGCGCAGGGCCGTGGAGGAGGGCGGGAAGCGCATCGCGCCCAGTTCGGCGGTGAGCGAGGGGTCGCAGCCCTCGAAGCCCACGGTGCGCAGCCGGCCGCCGATCCGGTCGGCCTCGTGGACGACCGGCTTCAGGCCCATCTTCATCAGTTCGTACGCGGCCACCATGCCGGAGAGTCCGCCGCCGACGACGGCGACCTCGGTGCCGTGCTCGGTCGCGGGCACCTGGCCGAGGCCGGCCGGGTGGGCGAGGAAGTCGTCGTAGGCGTAGGGGAAGTCCGGGCCGATCATGGTGATCGGCGGCCGGGGCGCGTCGGCGTGCTCGGGCGCGGGGGGCACGGTGGACGTCATGGGCTGCGGACTCCTTGCGCGGCGAGCCGGGCGGGCTCGGTGGGGCGGGTGGTACGGGTGGGACGGGTTCGGGTGGTACGGGTGGTACCGGTGGTACGGGTGGGGCCGGTGAGGGCGAAGCGGCGGGACGGGTTCCCGGTACGGGCTCAGGCCAGGGCGGTGTACAGGCCGGGGCGGCGGTCGCGCAGGTACGGGTTGGCCGCGCGGGAGGCGGCCAGCAGCTCCGGATCGACGTCGCCGACGACCAGTTCCTCGGCGCGTCCGGCGCGGGCGCGGCAGGTGCCGTCGGGCCCGGCCAGGGCGGAGAGCCCGAGGAACTCGAAGTCGCCCTCGTGCCCCGCCCGGTTGGCGTAGGCCACGTACATCTGGTTCTCGAAGGCCCGGGTCGGCACCAGGGACTCGGCGACGAAGGGGAAGGGGTGCATCAGCGCGGTCGGCACCAGCAGCAGGTCGGTGCCGGCCAGGGCGTGGGCGCGGACGTTCTCCGGGAACTCGACGTCGTAGCAGATGAGCAGGCCGACGGTGAGGCCGTTCAGCCCGGCCTGGACGACCGGCCGGTCGCCGGGGGTGAAGTGCTCGTGCTCCAGCGGGCCGAAGAGGTGCGTCTTGCGGTAGTTGGCGAGCCGGGTGCCGTCGGCGGAGATCAACTGGACGGAGTTGAGGACCCGGTCGCCGTCCCGCTCGGGGTAGCCGTAGGCGACGGCGAGGCCGTGCCGGGCGGCGGTGCGCGCGACGGCGTCGGCCGACGGGCCGTCGGCGGGCTCGGCGAGCCGGGTGAGCCCCTCGCCGATGGCGTACCCGGTCAGGAACAGCTCCGAGGTGAGGAGGAGCCCGGCGCCCGCGGCGGCGGCCCGGCCGGCGGCCTCGTCGAGGACCTTGAGGTTCTCGGCGACGGAGCCGGGGCGGCCGGAGCTCTGGAACAGGGCTGTGCGCATGCGGGAACCTCACCGGTGAGCGGGGTGGCGGGGATGCCCTAGACGCTACGGCCGGCGCGCTCGGCCGGACAAGGAGGAGCCGTTGCGCGCCGACGAGGCATTCGTTGCGTGCCTGGTCCGCTTCCCGGTGATTCGTTGCGCGGCGGGCCGGGGGCGCGTACGGAGGCGTGCGTACGGCCGTTTCCGCCGCTCGCGGAGGGGGAGCCGCGCGGGGTTGCCAGGCGACGGTCCGCGTCGGAGAGCCGCCCCGGCGCTCTACGTCGGCGAGCCCGAGGAGAAGCGCCGCAGCAGCGGCGAGAGGACCAGCACCGACTTGGTGCGCTCCACGAAGGGCTCCCCGGCGATCCGCTCCAGCACCCTTTCGAAGTGCCGCATGTCCGAGGCGAAGACCTGGGCGATGGCGTCCGCCTCCCCGGTGACGGTGGAGGCGGACACGACCTCCTGGTAGCGCTCCAGGCCACGCAGGATGGTCTCCGGGGAGGTGTTGCCCCGGCAGTAGATCTCGACGAACCCCTCGGTGCGCCAGCCGAGCGCGGCGGGGTCCACGCGCACCGTGAAGCCGGTGATGGCCCCGGTGGCGCGCAGCCGGTCCACCCTCCGTTTGACGGCGGGCGCGGAGAGGCCGACCAGGTGCCCGATGTCCGCGTAGGAGCGGCGGGCGTCCTCGGCGAGGGCGTGCACGATGCGTTCGTCGAGATCGTTCAGCACTGCGGGTGGTTCACTTCGCTTCCGGGGCGGTACGTCGGGACCGGCGAGAGCCGTACCCGCAGTAGACCACGGGTGCGGCGGCCGGCCCCGGCGGGTTCCGGATCAGACCCAGCTCGCGTGCAGCGGCTTGCCCTCCGCGTAGCCGGCGGCGCTCTGGATGCCGACGATGGCCTTCTCCGCCAACTCCTCCAGCGAGCCGGCACCGGCGTAGGTGCAGGAGGAGCGGACGCCCGCGATGATCGAGTCGATCAGGTCCTCCACGCCGGGACGGGTCGGGTCGAGGAACATCCGCGAGGTGGAGATGCCCTCCTCGAAGAGCGCCTTGCGGGCCCGGTCGTACGACGACTCCTCCGAGGTGCGGTTGCGCACGGCCCGCGCGGAGGCCATGCCGAAGGACTCCTTGTAGAGGCGGCCGTCGGCGTCCTGCTGGAGGTCGCCCGGGGACTCGTAGGTCCCGGCGAACCAGGAGCCGATCATCACGTTGGAGGCGCCGGCCGCGAGGGCCATCGCCACGTCGCGCGGGTGCCGGATGCCGCCGTCGGCCCACACGTGCTTGCCGTGCCTGCGGGCCTCGGCCGCGCACTCCAGCACGGCGGAGAACTGCGGGCGGCCCACGCCGGTCATCATGCGGGTGGTGCACATGGCACCGGGGCCGACCCCGACCTTGACGATGTCCGCGCCGGCCTCGACGAGGTCGCGCACCCCCTCGGCGGAGACGATGTTGCCCGCGACGAGCGGCACCCGCGGGTCGAGGTCGCGCACCAGCTTCACGGCGCTGATCATCGACTCCTGGTGGCCGTGCGCGGTGTCGATGACGAGGGTGTCGACGCCCGCGGCCAGCAGTTGCGCGGCCTTGCCCGCCACGTCGCCGTTGATGCCGACGGCGGCGGCGATCCGCAGCCCGCCGTTCACGTCCGTGGCCGGCGTGTAGAGGGTGGCGCGCAGGGCGCCCTTGCGGGTGAGGATGCCGGCGAGGCGGCCCTCGGCGTCCACGGCGGGCGCGTAGCGGCGGTTGGCGGCGTCGAGGGTGTCGAAGGCCCGGCCGGGGTCCAGGTCCGCGTCGATCAGGAGCAGGTCCTTGGACATGACCTCTTCGAGCTGGGTGAAGCGGTCCACGCCGCTCAGGTCGGCGTCGGTGACCACGCCGACCGGCCGGTGTCCCTCGTCGACGACGACACCGGCGTTGTGCGCCCGCTTGGGCAGCAGGGCGAGCGCGTCGGCGACGGTCTGGTGCGGGGCCAGCACGATCGGGGTGTCCAGCACGTGGTGGCGGCTCTTCACCCAGGAGACGACCTCGGTGACGACCTCGATCGGGATGTCCTGCGGGATGACCACGAGGCCGCCGCGCCGGGCCACCGTCTCGGCCATGCGGCGGCCGGCGATGGCGGTCATGTTGGCGACGACGAGCGGGATGGTGGTGCCGGTGCCGTCCGGGGAGCCGAGGTCCACGTCCTGCCGGGAGCCGACGGCCGACCGGCTCGGCACCATGAAGACGTCGTCGTACGTCAGGTCGTACGAGGGCTGGATGTCGTTGAGGAAACGCACGTGCTGCACATCCCAGTCGTTCAGAGGTGGCCCCCGGGCAGGTCAGCCAGGGGGAAAGAGCACGTACTTCATTCTCCCACGGGGCATGCCGGATCACTCCCGGGCGAAACGTCCAGGAGAACGCACGAACGCCTCGGAGGAATCTCCAGTCCCCCGCGTCCCGGGAGCCCCGCCCGTGACGTGAGCGGGCCCCTGCGGGGCCGTGGCCCGGTCCGGCCCCGGCCCCCTGTCGCGGCGCGCGCCGTGCGCGCCGGTGTCGCCTCAGACCCCGTCGGGGTCGTTCCGCTGGAGCGTCGGCTTGGGCGCCGGGCCCGCCGTCATCAGGTAGTCCGCGGCCGAGGTGTCCGTCACCAGGCTGGTCACCAGCCCGGAGCGGAGCACGGCGTCGATCGCGGCGGCCTTGCGCTGCCCGCCCGCGATCGCCACGACCTCGGGGACGTGGCGGAGCTGGTCGGCCGTGACCGTGATGCACCGCTCCCCCAGGTCCCGCCCGATCCGGCGCCCCTCGGCGTCGAAGAGGAGGGCGGACATCTCGGCGGCCACGCCGAGGGACGCGTAGTGGGCGCGTTCCTCGTCGCTGAGCATGTCGTGCACCGTGGAGATGCCCGGCTCCCAGGAGCCGATGGAGACACAGGCGACCGTCACCTTGTCGAAGTACTCGAAGGCGCGGGCGATCCCGGTCTGATGGCGCAGCGCCGCCGCGGTGGCCGCGTCCGGCAGCAGCATCGGCGCGTAGATGGGGTGGGCGTCGCCGCCCGAGACCTGCGCGGCGCGGCGCACGGCCTCGACCGAACCGCGCTCGGCGGTCCCGGCGTCGTACACGCCGGTGAGCTGGACCACCGTGCAGGGCGGCAGCCGGTCGAGCGCCGCCGCCATGTGGATGGTGGAGCGGCCCCAGGCCAGGCCCAGGACATCGCCCTCGGTGACCAGCTCGCCGAGCAGGTCGGCGGCCACCTCCCCCAGGTTCTCGGGGTCGGGCGTCTCCTCGGCGTCCGCCGGGGACTCCACCACCACGGCGTGCCGGAGCCCGTAACGGGCCCTCAGGGCGTCCGAGCGCTCGGCGTCCAGCTCGGCCGGCACCCGGATCTCGATGCGTACAAGGTCCCGCTCAAGGGCGGTCTCCAGGACCCGGGCCACCTTGAAGCGGCTGACGCCGAACTCCTCGGCGATCTGGATCTTGGATTTCCCCTCAAGGTAGAAGCGGCGGGCCATGGCCGCCGCCTGGACCAGCTCAGCGGGTCCCATCCGCATGGCTGAACGGCCCGCCGACATACCCGACACGGCGTTCTCCTCACTGCTGTTCACACTCTGGATTCACCGTTCATCCTTGCAGATGCGGCGCTTTCGATCAGCCCTGATGGCCGCCGTTCACGTTCCGGTTCCTCAGTGGTCGCACGCCCAGGACGCCTTGGCGGTCGCCGTCTCGGCACGGGCGCGCAGGGAGCGGACCGCCTCGGCCGGGTCGGCGGCCCCGTACACGGCGGAGCCCGCCACGAAGACGTCGGCGCCGGCGTCGGCGCACCGCTCGATGGTGGTGTCCGACACGCCGCCGTCGACCTGGAGCCACAGCTCCAGTCCGTGCTTGTCGATCAGCTCGCGGGTGCGGCGGATCTTGGGAAGCATGATGTCGAGGAACGCCTGCCCGCCGAAGCCCGGCTCGACCGTCATGATCAGCAGCATGTCCAGCTCGGGCAGCAGGTCCTCGTACGGCTCGATCGGCGTCGCGGGCCGCAGCGCCATGGAGGCGCGGGCCCCCTTGGCGCGGATCTCCCGGGCCAGCCGGACCGGCGCGGCGGCGGCCTCGACGTGGAAGGTGACGGAGCCGGCCCCCGCCTCCACGTACTGCGGTGCCCAGCGGTCGGGCGCCTCGATCATCAGGTGGCAGTCCAGCGGGGTGTCCGTCGCACGGGCCAGGGACTCCACGACGGGCACGCCGAGCGTGAGGTTCGGGACGAAGTGGTTGTCCATGACGTCGACATGGAGCCAGTCGGCTCCCTCGACCGCCCGTGCCTCGTCCGCGAGGCGGGCGAAGTCGGCGGACAGGATGCTGGGGTTGATCTGCGCGGCCATGCCCCCAAGCCTGCCATGCCCGGCTCCCGGCGCGGGTGCCCGGTCCAGACCACAGGACGCCCGGCGTGCGCCCGCCCCTCCCGGGGCGCCGGGCGGGGACGGGCTCGGGGCGGGGATGCCGAGGTCAGGCGGTGCGGCGGACCAGCGCGAGGTACATGGCGTCCGTCCCGTGCAGGTGCGGCCAGAGCTGCACGTCGGGCCCTTCCCCCAGGTCCGGTACGCCCGGCAGCAGCGGCCGGGCGTCGACGAGTTCCGCGCCCGGGTGCTGCTTGAGCACGTCGGCGACGACGGCCCGGGTCTCGGCGAGGTGCGGGGAGCAGGTCGCGTAGCCGACGACACCGCCGACGCGGACGGACTCCAGTGCGCCGCGCAGCAGTCCGCGCTGGAGCGGGGCGAAGCCCTCCAGATCCTCGGGGCGGCGCCGCCAGCGCGCCTCCGGACGGCGGCGCAGCGCGCCGAGCCCGGTGCAGGGCACGTCGACCAGGACACGGTCGAAGACGCCGGGCGCCCAGGCCGGACGGGTGCCGTCGGCAGCGATCACCCGGTACGGGCCCGGGTTGCCGTCCAGCGCCCTGGCCACCAGTCCCGCCCGGTGCGGCTGCTTCTCGGAGGCGAGCAGGAAGGCGCCCCGTTCGGCAGCGAGCGCGCCGAGCAGCGCGGCCTTGCCGCCGGGTCCGGCACAGGCGTCCAGCCAGCGCCGGTCCGGTCCCTCCAGCGGGGCCGCGGCCAGGGCCAGGGCGACGAGCTGACTGCCCTCGTCCTGCACACCGGCGCGGCCCTCGCGCACCGCCTCGACGGCGCCGGGCTCGCCGCCCTCGCTCAGCCGCACCGCGTACGGGGACCAGCGGCCCGGTACGGCCGCCTCCTCCTCCAGCAGCTCCGCGGCCGAGGACCGGCCGGGGCGGGCGACGAGGGTGACCTCGGGCCGCTCGTTGTCGGCGGCCAGCAGCGCCTCGATGCCGGACCGGCCGCCGCCGAGCGAGTCCCACAGCGCGGAGACGACCCACCGGGGGTGCGAGTGCACGACGGCGAGGTGGTCCTCGGGGTCCTCCTCGTACGGCGGTGCGACCCGGGCCAGCCAGCCGTCGAGGTCGTCCGCGGCGATCTTGCGCAGCACGGCGTTGACGAACTTGGCCCGTCCGTCGCCGAGCACGACCCGCGCCAGCTCCACGGAGGCGGAGACGGCGGCGTGGCTCGGGATACGGGTGCCGAGCAACTGGTGGGCGCCGAGGCTCAGCACGTCCAGCACCGGCGGGTCCACCTCGCGCAGCGGGCGGTCCACGCAGGCGGCGATGACGGCGTCGTAGGTGCCCTGGCGGCGCAGCGTGCCGTAGACCAGCTCGGTGGCGAGGGCCGCGTCGCGCGCGTCGAAGCCCTCCCGCTGCCGGGCGGCGCGCAGCAGCGGCGGCAGGACGAGGTTGGCGTAGGCGTCCCGTTCGTCCACGGCCCGGAGCGCCTCGAAGGCGAGGATGCGGACGGGGTCCTTGCGCGGCCTGCGGTAGGGCTTGCCGGGCGGGCGGGAACGGCGGGGCTGCTGACTCACGAAAAGGTGCTCCGGATGTGGGATGACAGGCGTTCCCAGCGTACGTCGGCGGCCCCGCCGGCCGTGGCGCGGGTCACGCGCCGAGGACTTCGCCCTCGGCGATGCGGGCGCCGCGCGCCCAGTCCGCGGCCCGCATCGGCTTCTTGCCCTGGGCCTGTACCCAGAGCAGCTCGACGGCGTGGGAACCGGTGCCGACGTGGACGCTGTTCTTGCCGACCGCCGGGCGGCCGGGGGCGAGGTCGGTGCGGCCGGGGGCGGGCGCCGTCTGGACGAGCTTGAGGCGTTCGCCGCGGAAGGTGGTCCAGGCGCCGGGCGCGGGGGTGCAGCCGCGTACCACCCGGTCCACCCGCAGCGCCGGGGCGGACCAGTCGATGCGGGCGTCCTCGACGGTGATCTTCGGGGCGAGGCTGATGCCGTCGGCGGGCTGCGGCACGGGCTTGAGGGCGCCGTCCTCGATGCCGTCCATGGTGGCGGCGAGCAGTCCGGCCCCGGCGAAGGCGAGCCGGGTGAGCAGGTCGCCGCTGGTGTCGGTGGGGCGGACCTCCTCGGTGACGGTGCCGTAGACCGGTCCGGAGTCGAGGCCCTCCTCGATGAGGAAGGTCGACGCGCCGGTGATCTCGTCCCCGGCCATCACCGCGTGCTGCACGGGGGCGGCGCCGCGCCAGGCGGGCAGCAGCGAGAAGTGCAGGTTGACCCAGCCGTGCGCGGGGACGTCCAGGGCCCGGCGGGGCAGCAGCGCGCCGTAGGCGACGACCGGGCAGCAGTCGGGGGCGATGGCCCGCAGCCGCTCCAGGAACTCCGGGTCGCCGGGCCGGGCCGGCTTGAGCACCTCGATCCCGTCCTCCTCGGCCCGCTCGGCCACCGGTGAGGCGATCATCCGGCGCCCGCGTCCGGCCGGCGCGTCGGGGCGCGTGACGACGGCGGCCACCTCGTGGCGCCCGGAGGCGATCAGGGCGTCCAGGGCGGGGACGGCGACCTCGGGGGTGCCGGCGAAGACGAGCTTCATGGGTGGGACGGGCCTCTCGGGCGGGGGCGGATGCGGGCGGCCCACCAGTCTACGAGCCCGGACCGTACGGGGCCCGCCGACCTGACGGGGCCTCTCAGGGGCGCCACGGGGGGTGGCCGGTGCGGCGGTCCGCGGGCGGTGGCTGGCGCGGCGGTGCGCGGGCGGCGGCCAGCCCGGTGGTGCGCGGGCGCTGGCTGGCGCGGCGGTCCGTTGGCGGCAGCCGGGCCGGTGACCCGTAGGCGATGGCCGACGAGGCAGTCCGCAGGCGGCGAACGACACGGCGGCCCGAGGGCGGAGACCGGCCCGGCAGCCCGCAGGCGGCAGCCCGTGGCCGGTGGCCGACACGGCGGCCCGCAGGCGGCAGCCGAGACGGTGGCCCGCAGGCGGCAGCCGACACGGTGGTGCGCGGGCGGTGGCTGGCGCGGCGGTCCGTTGGCGGCGGCCGGCCCGGTGACCCGTAGGCGGCAGCCAACGCGGCGGCCCACAGGCGGCGACCGGCCCGACGGCCCGCAGGCGGTGACCGACACGGCGGCCCGTTGGCGGCGGCCGGCCCGGTGGCCATTAGGCGATGGCCGACGAGGCAGTCCGCGGGCGGCGAACGACACGGCGGCCCGCAGGCGGAGACCGGCCCGGCGGCCCGCAGGCGGCAGCCCGTGGCCGGTGGCCGACGCGGCGCCCCCACAGGCGGCAGCCGGCGCGGTGGTGCGCGGGTGGAAAACGTGCCTCGTCCGGGTGCGCGGGCGGGAGAACACCCCGCGCCCGGACGCGCGGCGCACGACCCGGACGCGAGGGCGCGCACACATGCTCCCACGCCCCCTCACCGTGACCAGCGGAGCGCCCACGCGTTGGTCAAGCAAGAGTTGACCACGCCGGACCGCCCGTGCGGTCCGATCCTTTTCAACGCCGGTTCGAGAGGCTTGTTCATGGCCGACCACGCAACCCACGACGCCCAGGCTCGGGCCAGCCTGCACTTGCTGGTGCGGGACATCGAGCGGGTCCGCCGGCAGGTGGACGCACTGCGCACCCTCACCGCCCAGTTGGGCAACGTCTACCGTCCGCGCCGCTCCGGCCCCGCCACGGGCTTCGTCGTCTACGGACGCGCCCCCGCCCCGACCGTCCGTCTCGCCCAGGAGCTGCGGGACAGTGTCGAGACCCTGGTCACGGCCGCGGTGGACTTCGACCGCTCGCTCGGCTTCTCCTGGGACGCGGTGGGCTCGGCGCTCGGCGTCACCAAGCAGGCGGTGCACCGGCGGTACGGCGCCCGCCGGGCCGCGGCGCAGGCCGCCGCCGCGGAGGCCGCCGAGCACGTCCAGGAGGCGGCCGGCACCGGTCCCCGGGTCAACGTGGGCTCCGTCCCCACGGTCCCGGCGGCCCGCTCCATGCCGACCCAGCCGACGTCGAGCAGCCCGGCCTTCCCCCACGACCCGACCCGGCCGGCCCCCTTCCCCTCCCCACGCAACGGCTGACCCGGCCTCCGGCCACGCGAAGCGCTGATCCCGGCCGCCGGTGCGCCGCCGGCCGCGCAGCGGACCGCCCCCGACCACCCGCCGGCCCGCCCTCAGGTGGCGGCACTCTCCAGGGCGTGCCCGGCCCAGCGGACCGTCTGCCGCGCACGGGCCTACGGTCATCGCCCAGTGGACAACCCCGCCGAGACGACTGCCCCGGCAAGCCGCCCCGCCAGGCACGGCCACGTCCAGCCACCCGGTGGGGCGCGCACAACGTTCCCGTCTCAGGCAGCAGCCGGGCACGCCGCCCCGCCGCGCAACGGCTGCGCCCTGTGGCCCGGCAGACCACCTCGCCGCGACGGGCTGACGCCAGGGCTGCCCGGCACGCCGCCCACCGTGCCACCGCCGCTTCCGGACCTCGCGTGGCTCACCAGGCAACCGGCCCAGCGGGACCCCGCCACACGACGGACCTCAGCTCACCGCCCAGGGGGCCAGCTCGCCACGACGACGGACCCGGCAAGCCGCCCCGCCAGGCATGGCCGCTTCCGACCACCCGGCAGGCCGCCCCGCCGCACCGGGCACCCCGGCACACCGCTCACCTCACCACCACCGTTTCCAGACCTCGCGTGGGCCCCGCCAAGCACAGCCGCTTCCAACCACCCCGCAGGCCACCCCGCCCCGCAACGGCTACGCGCCCCTCCGGCCGCCCCGCCGCCCCGGGCTGACACCGGGCAGCCCGGCGTGCCCCGCACCGCGCCACAGCGGCCCCCGGCAGCCCAGGCGGCCCCGCCGGGTCACCCCGCCGCGCGCCGCCCATCCTGCGCGCCTGCCGTTCCGGCGCCCCGCCCCCTTACCGGCGTCCTCCTGACCGCGCCCGCGTTGTCGCGCGTCAGCCGATGTCGAGGGGGTCGACCCGTACCCACACGGGTGCCGCGCTCCCCCGGGCCATCCGGGACGCCTGCGCCGTCTTCAGGGCCGCTGCCAGGGCCGCGCCCCGGCCCGGCGGCACCCGGACCAGGGCACGCTCCCAGTGCTCGCCGGGAGGCGGAGCGCCCGACCTGCGCGGACTGCCCACGGCCGCGACCGGGAGCGGCACCGGGCCCAGCACCTCGGCCTCCACCGGCAGTTCCACCGCGCGCAGGAAGTCCGCCACCGCCTCCGCCGGCCCCGCCACGGACGCCATCCGCGACACCGGCGGGAAGCCCAGCTCCGCCCGCTCGGCCAGCTCCCGCACCGCGTGACCCACCGGGTCCCAGCGCACCAGCGCCTGCACGGGACGCAGCGTGGGCTCGGCGACCACCACGACCGTGCCGCCCGCGCCCTGCGGACGCACCAGCGCGGCGGCGGCGAGCCAGCGCCGCAAGGCGTCCTCGCCGGCCCGCAGGTCGGGCCGTCCGAGCATCGCCCAGCCGTCGAGCAGCAGGGCCGCCGCGTACCCGCCCTCCGCCACCGGCTCCGCGCCCGGCGTGCTCACCACCAGCGCGGGGGCCGGGGACACCGTGTCGAGGACGTGCTCCCGCCCCGAGGTCCGTACCGGCACGGCCGGGAAGGCCCGCCCCAGCTCCTCGGCGGTGCGCCGGGCCCCCACGATCTGGGCGCGCAGCCGGAAGGACCCGCACTCCGGGCAGTGCCAGCCGTCCTCCTGCCGCCCGCACCATCCGCAGCGCGGCGCGGCCCCGGACTCCTGCCCCTGCAACGGCCCCGCGCAGTGCCCGCACCGCGCGGGCGTCCGGCACGCGGCACACGCCATCCGCGGTACGTAGCCGCGCCGCGGCACCTGCACCAGCACCGGGCCGTGCCGCAGCCCCTCCCGGGCGGCCTGCCAGGCGAGCGTCGGCAGCCGGGCGGCCCGCGCGGCCTCGTCCCGGGCCAGGTCGCCGTCGCCGACCGTGCGCACCAAGGGCGCGGTGGCCCGCACCCGCTCGCGCACGGCGATCAGCGGGCGGGCCCAGCCGGTCTCCACGAGCTGGGCGGCCTCCACCGTGCAGTTCCAGCCGCCCAGCAGGAAGGCGCACCGGTCCTGGGTGGCGCGCAGCACCAGCACCTCGCGGGCGTGCGGCTGCGGGGCGTGCTGTTCGGCGAGGGAGTCGTCGCCGTCGTCCCAGAGGGCGACCAGGCCGAGGTCGCGCACCGGGGCGAACATGGCCGCCCGGGTGCCGACCACGGCCCGTACCGACCCCCGGCGCACGGCGAGCCACCGCGCGTACCGCTTCTCCGGTCCGGCGTCGGCGGTGAGCACGGCGTGCCGGCCCTCGCCGAGGAGCGCGGTCAGCGCCGCGTCGGCCCGTGCGACGGCCCGCCCGTCCGGCAGGACGACGAGCGCGCCCCGGCCGGAGGCCAGCGTCGCGGCGACGGCCCGCGCCAGCTCCTCTGCCCACTCGGGTCCGGGCAGCGCGTTCCACACCGCGCGCGGCGCGGTGCCCGAGGCGAGGGCGGCGAGGAAGGCGGGGCCGCGTTCGTAGCGCTCCCAGGTGCCGGGGCCGGGCGCCTCGGGGGGCGGCAGCGGCTCGGGCGAGGGGCGCCGCTCGGCGCGGGCGCTGCGCGGCGGCACGGCGAGTTGCAGCACGTCGGCGAGGCTGCCCGCGTACCGGTCGGCGACGGCGCGGGCGAGGCCGAGCAGTTGCTCGTCGAGGACCGGCTCGGGCGAGACGACCTGGGCCAGTGCGGCGAGCGGACCGGAGTAGTCGGACTCGGCGAGCCGCTCGACGAGGAAGCCGCCGACGAGTCCGCCGCCCTCGCGCCGCCCGTCCCGCACCCGGTGCCGTCCGGCGCCGAAACGCACCCGCACCCGTACGCCCGGACGGGCGTCGGCGTCGAGTTCCTCGGGGACCGCGTAGTCGAAGTACCGGTCGAGGTGGAGGACGCCCTTGTCGACCAGGACGCGGGCGACGGGCAGCTCCCTGGCGAGGGCGGCGCCGCGCCAGGTACGCGGTTTGGCCCGCGGCGGCCTGGCCGCGCGCACGGTCTCCCGGATGAACGCGAGCTGCTCCGGCGGCGCGTCCTCACCGCCGCCTTCCGGGGGTCCGTTCTCGCTGCTCACGCTTGCATTCTTACCAAACGCCACCGACAACCGCGGGCCCCGCCGGGGGCGGGGCCGGCTCCGCGAGGTCCCGCCCGGCCCACAGCCCGCGCCCCGGGACACACCGAAGCCCACAGCCCCGCCCCCGGAACACGCCGAAGCCCGGCGCCCCTGTCGGGACACCGGGCCTCGCGCCGTACTACCGTCGGCGCACCGCGTGGTCGGGGCCGTGCTACAGCCCCGCCGCCTCCCGCAGCGCGTCCACGCGGTCCGTGCGCTCCCAGGTGAAGTCGGGAAGCTCACGGCCGAAGTGGCCGTACGCCGCGGTCTGGGCGTAGATCGGGCGGAGCAGGTCGAGGTCGCGGATGATGGCGGCCGGCCGGAGGTCGAAGACCTCGTCGATGGCCTTCTCGATCTTCTCCGGCTCGATCTTGGCGGTGCCGAAGGTCTCCACGAAGAGGCCGACCGGCTCGGCCTTGCCGATCGCGTAGGCGACCTGGACCTCGCAGCGGGCGGCGAGCCCGGCGGCGACCACGTTCTTGGCGACCCAGCGCATCGCGTAGGCGGCGGAGCGGTCCACCTTGGACGGGTCCTTGCCGGAGAAGGCGCCGCCGCCGTGGCGGGCCATGCCGCCGTAGGTGTCGATGATGATCTTGCGGCCGGTCAGGCCCGCGTCGCCCATCGGGCCGCCGATCTCGAAGCGGCCGGTGGGGTTGACCAGCAGGCGGTAGTTCTCCGTGTCGAGCTTGATGCCGTCGTCCAGCAGCGCCTTCAGCTCGGGCTCCACGACGAACTCGCGGATGTCCGGCGCGAGCAGCGACTCCAGGTCGATGTCGCTGGCGTGCTGGGAGGAGACGACCACGGTGTCGAGGCGGACGGCCTTGTCGCCGTCGTACTCGATGGTGACCTGGGTCTTCCCGTCGGGGCGTAGGTACGGGATGGTGCCGTTCTTGCGGACGTCCGAGAGGCGCTTGGAGAGGCGGTGCGCCAGGAAGATCGGCAGCGGCATCAGCGTCGGCGTCTCGTCCGAGGCGTAGCCGAACATCAGGCCCTGGTCGCCGGCGCCCTGCCGGTCCAGTTCGTCCAGTGCTCCGCCCGCGGCGCTCTCGACCCGGGACTCGTACGCGGTGTCGACCCCCTGCGCGATGTCCGGGGACTGGGCGCCGATCGACACGGAGACGCCGCAGGAGGCGCCGTCGAAGCCCTTCTTGGAGGAGTCGTAACCGATCTCCAGGATCGTGCCGCGCACCAGCGTGGCGATGTCCGCGTACGCCTTGGTCGTGACCTCTCCGGCGACGTGCACCAGACCGGTCGTGATCAGGGTTTCGACGGCGACCCGGGAGGCCGGGTCCTCACGCAGTAGCGCGTCGAGAATCGTGTCGCTGATCTGGTCAGCGATCTTGTCGGGGTGACCTTCGGTCACGGACTCCGAGGTGAACAGGCGACGGGACACAACGCTCCCTGTGGTTGCAGCGGCTGCTGGCTGATCATTGGCGGACGGCGCGGGGAGCTGCACCCGGCGACGCCCTGGAACAGTTTATCGGTCGCGCTCTGCCGCGGACCCACCCGTCTCAGCTCTCGGGAGGGCTGTGACCTGCGGCACGGGCATTCTGCCCAATCGTGCACGGGCTTGGCCAGGGGCGCCACGCGTGAAGGGGCGCGTTCACCCGCGCGCGGCGCGGCGGAACGGGCGGTTCACTCAAGGCGGGCCACGACCAGGTCCCACACCTTTTCGGCCAGGGCTTCCTTGGGTCCGTACGGGACCGGGGTCTCGGTGCCGTCGGCGCCGAGCACCACGGCCTCGTTCTCCTCGGAGCCGAAGGTCTTGCGCTCGCCCACCTCGTTGACCACGAGGAGGTCGCAGCCCTTGCGCTTCAGCTTGGCCCGGCCGTTGGCGAGGACGTCGTCGGTCTCGGCGGCGAAGCCGACCACGACCTGGCCGGGGCGGGCCCGCCCGGCCGCCACCTCGGCGAGGATGTCGGGGTTGCGGACCAGGGCGATCGGCTCGGGGTCGCGGCCCTCCTGCTTCTTGATCTTCCCCGTGGCGTACTCCGCCGGGCGGAAGTCCGCGACGGCGGCGGCCATGACGACCGCGTCGGCGTCCGCGGCGGCCCGCAGCACCGCCTCCCGCAGCTCCACGGCGGTCCCGGCCCGGACCACGTCGACCCCGGCCGGGTCGGGCAGGGCGGTGTTGGCCGAGACCAGCGTGACGCGGGCGCCCCGGGCGGCGGCGGTGCGGGCGAGGGCGTACCCCTGCTTGCCCGAGGAGCGGTTGCCCAGGAAGCGGACCGGGTCGAGCGGCTCCCGGGTGCCCCCGGCGCTGATCACGACGTGCCGTCCGGCGAGGTCGGGGGCGGCGGCGGTGCGGGCGAGCACCCGGCGGCAGACCTCGAAGATCTCGCCCGGGTCGGGCAGCCGGCCCTTGCCGGTGTCGGCGCCGGTGAGGCGGCCCACGGCGGGCTCGATGACGACGGCGCCGCGGCGGCGCAGCACCGCCACGTTCTCCTGGGTGGCGGGGTGCTCCCACATCTCGGTGTGCATGGCGGGGGCGAAGACGACCGGGCAGCGGGCGGTGAGCAGGGTGTTGGTGAGGAGGTCGTCGGCGAGTCCGTGGGCGGCGCGGGCGAGCAGGTCGGCGGTGGCGGGGGCGACGACGACCAGGTCGGCGCGCTGGCCGATGCGGACGTGCGGGACCTGGTGGACCTCGTCCCAGACCTCGGTCGAGACCGGGTGGCCGGAGAGGGCGGACCAGGTGGCGGCGCCGACGAAGTGCAGCGCGGACGCGGTGGGCACGACCCGGACCGAGTGGCCCGACTCGGTGAGTCTGCGCAGCAGCTCACACGCCTTGTACGCGGCGATCCCGCCGCTGACTCCCAGGACGACCTCGGGCTTGTCCACCGTCTCTCCCCGCAGCTCGGAACAGGACCTCGGAAAACGTACAGCCCCATCACACACCACAGGCCCGGCGGGGGGCCGCCGGGCCTGTGGAAAAGTCAGCGTCGGGCTGACGATACTACTGGGCGGGGCCCTCGACGGCCTCGGACGTCAGCAGTCCCGCGTTGATCTCGCGCAGGGCGATCGAGAGCGGCTTCTCGTGGACGTGCGTGTCGACGAGGGGACCGACGTACTCGAGGAGGCCCTCGCCGAGCTGCGAGTAGTACGCGTTGATCTGGCGGGCCCGCTTGGCCGCGTAGATCACGAGGCTGTACTTCGAGTCGGTTGCCTCGAGGAGCTCGTCGATCGGCGGGTTGATGATGCCCTCGGGCGCGGAGATGGAAGAGGACACGCTCTACCTTCCGATGGATGGGAAAGATGCAGTCGGGGTGACCGGCCGGTACGCAGACCTGTCGCGATCACACGACGTTCGTCAAGGCTAGCAGCTCGCGCGCCACGTCCTCGACGGAGGTGTTGACCAGGGTCCGGTCGAACTCCGGCTCGGCGGCCAGTTCCACCCGGGCCGCGGCGAGCCGGCGCTCGATCACCTCGGGCGATTCCGTGCCCCGGCCGGTGAGCCTGCGCACCAGCTCCTCCCAGGAGGGCGGGGCGAGGAACACCAGTTGGGCGTCGGCCATGGACTCGCGGACCTGCCGCGCGCCCTGGAGGTCGATCTCCAGCAGCACCGGCTCGCCGGCCTCCAGGCGTTCCACCACGGCCGCGCGCGGCGTGCCGTAGCGGTTGCCGGCGAACTCGGCCCACTCCAGCAGCTCACCGTTGGCGATCAGCTTGTCCATCTCGTCGTCGCTGACGAAGAAGTAGTGGACGCCGTGCTGCTCGCCGGGCCGGGGCTTGCGGGTCGTGGCCGACACCGAGAGCCAGACCTCGGGGTGTTCCTTGCGCAGATGGGCGACGACCGTGCTCTTGCCGACCCCGGAGGGGCCGGAGAGCACGGTCAGCCGCGGACGTGCGTCCGGAGGTACGGGGGACGTCCCCCGGGGTGTTGCTGCCATGCGGCGATTATTCCAGTAATCCGGAGTGCTCCGGACTCAGCCGCCGGTGCTGCCGAACTCGCGCTCCAGTGAGGCGATCTGGTTGGAGCCGAGACCGCGCACGCGACGGCTCTCGGAGATGCCGAGCCGCTCCATGATCTGCTTGGCGCGGACTTTGCCCACGCCCGGCAGGGACTCCAGGAGGGCGGAGACCTTCATCTTGCCGATGACGTCGTTCTCCTGGCCCTGCTTGATGACCTCGTGCAGGGAGGCGCCGGAGTGCTTGAGTCGATTCTTGACCTCGGCCCGCTCCCGGCGAGCCGCGGCGGCCTTTTCGAGCGCGGCTGCGCGCTGTTCAGGGGTAAGGGGCGGAAGAGCCACGCCTACGTCACCTCGGATGTCGAACTGTCGGATACGGACCGGTGAGGAACCTAGTCGCCCCACACCCGGGGAGCCACGAGCAACACGCTTGCCCGTTCCTCCCCACTGTCTTGAGGGGCGTGGGAGGCGCCCCCACTCGACGGAGACTAGCGGTCCAGTCCGCCGGAGTCAGCGAGAACAGCGGAAAAGTCCTGGTCAGCCTCCGTCAGGCCAGACATTTAGGACATATTGCCTCGGATTCGAGGATGTATGCCTGACTCTACGCGTCCCCCACGGCCTTCCTGACCTCGGATGCCAGCCGATCGGCGGCGGCGCGCAGCGCCGCCGGGGCGGGACCGTGCCGCAGCACTCCCCGGCTGACGCTGGGCAGCACCCGGCCGAGCGCGGGGCCGAAGACACGCGGCAGATCCGCCGGGGTCGCCCCCTGCGCCCCGATGCCCGGCGCCAGGAGCGGACCGCCCGTGTCCAGGTCGTAGGAGCCGAGGTCGCCCAGGGTCGCGCCGACCACCGCGCCGAAGGAGCCCAGCGGCTCCTGCCCGGCGTTCTCGGCCGCCAGGTGGGCCAGCACGGTCGCGGCGACGCTCCGCCCGTCGGCCCGGACGGCGTGCTGCACCTCGCCGCCCTCCGGGTTGGAGGTCAGGGCCAGCACGAAGAGGCCCGCGCCGCTCTGGCGGGCCAGGTCGACGGCGGGCTTCAGGGAGCCGTAGCCGAGGTAGGGCGAGACGGTGAGCGCGTCCGAGAAGAGCGGGGCGTCCGGGCGCAGGAAGGACTCCGCGTAGGCGGCCATCGTGGAGCCGATGTCGCCGCGCTTGGCGTCCATGAGGACCAGCGCGCCGGCCTCCCGGGCCTCCCGGACGGACGCCTCCAGCACCGCGACGCCGCGCGAGCCGAACCGCTCGTAGAAGGCGCTCTGCGGTTTGAGGACCGCGACGTGGCCGGCGAGCGCCTCGACGACGGTGCGGCTGAACCGCTCCAGACCGGCGACGTCGTCGCCCAGCCCCCAGTCGGCGAGCAGGGAGGCGTGCGGGTCGATGCCCACGCAGAGCGGTCCGCGCTCGTCCATGGCGCGGCGCAGGCGTGCGCCGAAGGGCTCGGTCATGCCGTCTTCCTCACATCGGCGCCGACGGCGTCGGCGAGGGTGGCGTACGGGCTCTGCCGCAGGCGGGCGGCGAGGCCGCGGTGGACGGAGCGGGCCCAGAAGGGGCCCTGGTAGACGAAGGCGCTGTAGCCCTGGACCAGCGTGGCGCCGGCCAGGATGCGCTGCCAGGCGTCCTCGGCGCTCTCCACGCCGCCGACGCCCACGAGGGTGATCCGGTCGCCCACGCGCGCGTACAGGCGGCGCAGCACCTCCAGGGAGCGTTCCTTGAGGGGGGCGCCCGACAGGCCGCCGGTCTCCCGGGTGAGCCGGGCGGCGGAGCGCAGGCCGAGCCCCTCGCGGGCGATGGTGGTGTTGGTGGCGATGATGCCGTCCAGGCCGAGGTCGACGGCGAGGTCGGCGACCGCGTCGACGTCCTCGTCGGCGAGGTCGGGGGCGATCTTGACCAGGAGCGGGACGCGCCGGGCGGGGACCGCGCGGTCGGCGGCCTCGCGGACGGCGCTCAGCAGCGGCCGGAGCGCCTCGGTGGCCTGGAGGTTCCGCAGTCCGGGCGTGTTGGGCGAGGAGACGTTGACGACGAGGTAGTCGGCGTGCGGGGCGAGGCGTTCGGCGGACTTCACGTAGTCGGCGACGGCCTCCTCCTCGGGGACCGCCTTGGTCTTGCCGATGTTGACGCCGACGACGGTCCGGAAGACGGGCTCGCGGGAGGCCAGCCGGGCGGCGACCGCGCGCGAGCCCTCGTTGTTGAAGCCCATGCGGTTGATCAGCGCCCGGTCGGTGACCAGGCGGAAGAGGCGGCGGCGCGGGTTGCCCGGCTGCGGCTCGCCGGTGACCGTGCCGATCTCGACGTGGTCGAAGCCGAGCATCGCCAGGCCGTCGATGCCGACCGCGTTCTTGTCAAAGCCGGCGGCGAGGCCGAAGGGCCCGTGCATCCGCAGCCCCAGGGCCTCGGTGCGCAGCTCCTCGTGGCGCGGGGCGAGCACGGCGGCGGCGAAGGTGCGCAGCACGGGGACGCGGGCGGCCCGGCGAATCCAGCGGAAGGCCAGGTGGTGGGCGTCTTCGGGGTCCATGCGGCTGAAGAACAGGCGGAAGAAGAGCGTGTACATGTGTGTCGGTGTCCCAGGGTCCTCGGGAAGCCGCGCGGGCTTGGGGAAGCGTCGTGAGCGCCGGGGCGGCCGTGCGCCGGGGCCGTCCCCGGTACACGGCCCGAGGGGGACACCGTCTCCGGTGTCCCCCTCGGGAGTGCTAGTCGCGGGCCGCGATCAGGAACTCGGCGTGTTCCTGGAGGGAGCGGACCCCCACCTCGCCCCGGTGCAGGGCGTCGATGCCCTGGACCGCCGCGGCGAGCGCCTGGACCGTCGTCAGGCAGGGCACGGCGCGGGAGACGGCCGCCGTGCGGATGTCGTAGCCGTCGAGCCGGCCGCCGGTGCCGTACGGCGTGTTGACGATGAGGTCGACCTCGCCGTCGTGGATGAGCTGGACGATGGTCCGCTCGCCGTTCGGGCCGGTGCCCTCGGACTGCTTGCGCACGACGGTGGCGTTGATGCCGTTGCGCTTGAGGACCTCGGCGGTGCCGGAGGTGGCGAGCAGTTCGAAGCCGTGGGCGACCAACTCGCGCGCCGGGAAGATCATCGAGCGCTTGTCGCGGTTGGCGACGGAGATGAACGCCCGGCCCTTGGTCGGCAGCGGCCCGTACGCGCCGGCCTGCGACTTGGCGTAGGCGGTGCCGAAGAGCGAGTCGATGCCCATGACCTCGCCGGTGGAGCGCATCTCCGGGCCGAGGACGGTGTCGACGCCGCGGCCGTGGATGTCCCGGAAGCGGGACCAGGGCAGCACGGCCTCCTTGACGGAGATCGGCGCGTCCAGCGGCAGGGTCCCGCCGTCGCCGGCGGCGGGCAGCAGTCCCTCGGCGCGCAGCTCGGCGATGGTGGCGCCGAGCGAGATGCGGGCGGCGGCCTTGGCCAGCGGCACCGCGGTCGCCTTCGAGGTGAAGGGCACGGTCCGCGAGGCGCGCGGGTTGGCCTCCAGGACGTAGAGGATGTCGCCGGAGAGCGCGAACTGGATGTTGATCAGACCGCGTACGCCGACCCCGGCGGCGATGGACTCCGTGGAGGTGCGCAGCCGCTTGATGTCGAAGCCGCCGAGCGTGATCGGGGGCAGGGCGCACGCCGAGTCGCCGGAGTGGATGCCGGCCTCCTCGATGTGCTCCATGACGCCGCCGAGGTACAGCTCGTTCCCGTCGTAGAGCGCGTCGACGTCGATCTCGATGGCGTCGTCGAGGAAGCGGTCGACGAGGACCGGGCGGGAGGGGCCGATCTCGGTGGACTCGGCGATGTACGACTCCAGCCGGGCCTCCTCGTAGACGATCTCCATGCCGCGTCCGCCGAGCACGTACGAGGGCCGCACCAGGACCGGGTAGCCGATCTCGTCCGCGATGGACTTGGCCTCGGCGAAGGTGGTGGCGGTGCCGTGCTTGGGGGCGGGCAGTCCGGCCTCGGCGAGGACGCGGCCGAAGGCGCCCCGGTCCTCGGCGGCGTGGATGGCCTCGGGCGGCGTGCCGACGATGGGGACGCCGTTGTCCTTGAGGGCCTGGGCGAGGCCGAGCGGGGTCTGTCCGCCGAGCTGGACGATGACGCCCGCGACCGGGCCGGCCTGCTGCTCGGCGTGGACGATCTCCAGGACGTCCTCCAGGGTGAGCGGCTCGAAGTAGAGCCGGTCGGAGGTGTCGTAGTCGGTGGAGACGGTCTCCGGGTTGCAGTTGACCATCACGGTCTCGTACCCGGCGTCGCTCAGCGCGAAGGAGGCGTGCACGCAGGAGTAGTCGAACTCGATGCCCTGGCCGATGCGGTTGGGTCCGGAGCCCAGGATGATCACGGCGGGCTTCTCGCGCGGGGCGACCTCGCTCTCCTCGTCGTAGGACGAGTAGAAGTACGGGGTCTTCGCGGCGAACTCGGCGGCGCAGGTGTCGACCGTCTTGTAGACCGGGCGGATGCCGAGGGCGTGCCGGACCTCGCGGACGACGTCCTCGCGCAGGCCGCGGATCTCGCCGATCTGCTGGTCGGAGAAGCCGTGCCGCTTGGCCTCGGCGAGCAGGTCGCGGGTCAGCTCGGGCGCGGCGGCGATCTCGTCGGCGATCTCCTTGACGAGGAAGAGCTGGTCGACGAACCAGGGGTCGATCCGGGTGGCCTCGAAGACCTCCTCGGGCGTGGCGCCCGCGCGGATGGCCTGCATGACCGCGTTGACGCGGCCGTCGGTGGGGCGGACCGCCTCCCGCAGCAGTTCGGCCTTGTCGCCGGGCTCGCCGACGAAGGTGAAGCGGCTGTCCTTCTTCTCCAGCGAGCGCAGGGCCTTCTGGAACGCCTCGGTGAAGTTGCGGCCGATCGCCATGGCCTCGCCGACCGACTTCATGGTGGTGGTCAGCGTGGAGTCGGCGGAGGGGAACTTCTCGAAGGCGAAGCGGGGCGCCTTGACGACCACGTAGTCGATGGTCGGCTCGAAGGAGGCCGGGGTCTCGCGCGTGATGTCGTTGGGGATCTCGTCGAGGGTGTAGCCGACGGCGAGCTTGGCGGCGATCTTGGCGATGGGGAAGCCGGTCGCCTTGGAGGCGAGCGCCGAGGAGCGCGAGACGCGCGGGTTCATCTCGATGACGATGACCCGGCCGTCCTCGGGGTTGACCGCGAACTGGATGTTGCAGCCGCCGGTGTCGACGCCGACCTCGCGGATGACGGCGATGCCGATGTCGCGCAGGACCTGGTACTCGCGGTCGGTCAGGGTCATCGCGGGCGCGACGGTGATCGAGTCGCCGGTGTGCACGCCCATCGGGTCGAAGTTCTCGATGGAGCAGACGACCACGACGTTGTCGTTCCGGTCGCGCATCAGCTCCAACTCGTACTCCTTCCAGCCGAGGATGGACTCCTCCAGGAGCACCTCGGTGGTCGGCGAGAGGGCGAGGCCCTGGCCGGCGATGCGGCGCAGCTCCTCCTCGTCGTGGGCGAAGCCGGAGCCGGCGCCGCCCATGGTGAAGGAGGGGCGGACGACGACGGGGTAGCCGCCCAGCTCGTCGACGCCGGCGAGGATCTCGTCCATGGAGTGGCAGATGACCGAGCGGGCGGACTCGCCGTGGCCGGTCTTCTTGCGGACCTCTTCGACGACGTCCTTGAAGAGGTCGCGGTCCTCGCCCTTGTGGATGGCGGCGACGTTGGCGCCGATCAGCTCCACGCCGTACTTGTCGAGGACGCCGCTGTCGTGCAGGGAGATGGCGGTGTTGAGGGCCGTCTGGCCGCCCAGGGTGGGCAGCAGCGCGTCGGGGCGCTCCTTGGCGATGATCTTCTCGACGAACTCGGGGGTGATCGGCTCGACGTAGGTGGCGTCGGCGATCTCCGGGTCGGTCATGATCGTGGCCGGGTTGGAGTTGACGAGGACGACCCGCAGGCCCTCGGCCCTCAGGACGCGGCACGCCTGGGTGCCGGAGTAGTCGAACTCGGCGGCCTGGCCGATGACGATCGGGCCGGAGCCGATGACCAGGACGGACTGGATATCGGTGCGCTTAGGCACGCTGGCCCTCCATCAGGGAGACGAAACGGTCGAACAGGTAGGCGGCGTCGTGCGGGCCGGAGGCCGCCTCCGGGTGGTACTGGACGCTGAAGGCCGGCTTGTCGAGGAGGCGCAGCCCCTCCACCACGTCGTCGTTGAGGCAGACGTGGGAGACCTCGACACGGCCGTAGGGGGTGTCGGACACCTGGTCGAGCGGGGCGTCGACGGCGAAGCCGTGGTTGTGCGAGGTGATCTCGACCTTGCCGGTCGTACGGTCCTGTACGGGCTGGTTGATGCCGCGGTGGCCGTACTTCAGCTTGTAGGTGCCGAAGCCGAGGGCGCGGCCGAGGATCTGGTTGCCGAAGCAGATGCCGAAGAGCGGGGTGCCGCGGTCCAGGACGCCGCGCATCAGGGAGACGGCGTGGTCGGCGGTGGCGGGGTCGCCGGGGCCGTTGGAGAAGAAGACGCCGTCGGGCCGGACCGCGTAGACGTCCTCGATGGTGGCGGTGGCGGGCAGGACGTGCACCTCGATGCCGCGCTGGGCCATCCGGTACGGGGTGGTGCCCTTGATGCCGAGGTCGACGGCGGCGACGGTGAACCGCTTCTCGCCGGCCGCGGGGACGACGTACGCCTCGGCGGTGGTCACCTCGGCGGTCAGGTCGGCGCCCGCCATGCCGGGGGTCTCGCGGACCCGGGCGAGCAGGGCGGCCTCGTCGGCGATCTCCTCGCCGGAGAAGATGCCGGCGCGCATGGCGCCGCGCTCGCGCAGGTGGCGGGTGAGGGCGCGGGTGTCGATGCCGGAGATGCCGACGACGCCCTGCTCGGCGAGCTCGTCGTCGAGGGAGCGGCGGGAGCGCCAGTTGGAGGGCAGGCGGGCGGGGTCGCGGACGACGAAGCCGGCCACCCACATCGTGCGGGACTCGCGGTCCTCGTCGTTGACGCCGGTGTTCCCGACGTGCGGGGCGGTCATCACGACGACCTGGCGGTGGTACGACGGGTCGGTGAGGGTCTCCTGGTAGCCGGTCATGCCGGTGGAGAACACGGCTTCGCCGAAGGTGGCCCCCACGGCCCCGTAGGCACGGCCGCGGAAGCTCCGGCCGTCCTCCAGGACGAGTACGGCGGGAGTCCTGGCGGCTCCCCTGGTGGAGGTCGTCATCGTGCGCCTTCCGTTTCCGTCTTGTTGATCATGTCGTTCAGGGTGTCGGCCCACTCGGTGTGCTCGGCCGCGCGGTCGGAGCGGAAGCCGGAGTCGATCAGCCGGTCGCCGTGCTCCCAGGTCACCACGAGCAGTCCGCCCTCGGTGAGGACCTTGCCGGCGATGCCCTTGTCGAGGCGGGCCTCGCGCAGCCGGCCGGCCGGGACGAAGAAGTCGTCCGCGCCGGGGCGCACGACCTCCAGTCCCGCGTCGGTCAGGGTCAGCTCGGCGCGGCTGCGGGTGCCCAGTCCGCGGGCGACGATGCGGTCGAGCCACTGCCCGGCGGTGGTGGAGCCGTGGTAGCGCCCGCTCATGGTCAGCCGGGCGGGGCCGGGCGTGTCGGGGGCGGTGGGCAGCTCGGGCAGGTCGCCCTGGAGGGTGCCGCGCCACTTCCAGCCCTCGCGCATCAGCCAGTAGACGAGGGCCACGAACAGGCCGAGGCCGACGACCCAGCCGATGCGCGCGGCCCAGTCGGTCACTTGCGCCGATTCCTTCTCGGCGGCCAGCAGGATTACAGGTGTCACGTGAGCTTCCCGTCGACGAGCGTGGCCTTGCCCCGCAGCCATGTGTGCGTGACACGGCCCGGCAGCTCGCGGCCCTCGTAGGGGGTGTTGCGGCTGCGCGAGGCGAAGCCCGCGGGGTCCACCCGGCCACGGTATGCGGTGTCCACGAGGGTGAGGTTGGCGGGCTCACCAGCCGAGACGGGCCGGCCGTGGCCGGTGGCGCGGCCGATCCGGGCCGGGGTGAAGGACATCCGGTCGGCGACGCCGGCCCAGTCCAGCAGGCCCGTCTCCACCATCGTCTCCTGGACCACCGACAGCGCGGTCTCCAGGCCGACCATGCCCATGGCGGCGGCGGCCCACTCGCAGTCCTTGTCCTCGTGCGGGTGCGGGGCGTGGTCGGTGGCGACGATGTCGATCGTGCCGTCGGCGAGCGCCTCGCGCAGCGCCATGACGTCGCGCTCCGTGCGCAGCGGCGGGTTGACCTTGTAGACCGGGTCGTAGGAGCGCACCAGTTCGTCGGTGAGGAGCAGGTGGTGCGGGGTGACCTCGGCGGTGACGTCGATGCCGCGGGACTTGGCCCAGCGCACGATCTCCACGGAGCCGGCGGTGGAGAGGTGGCAGATGTGGACGCGGGAGCCGACGTGGTCGGCGAGCAGGACGTCCCGCGCGATGACCGACTCCTCGGCGACGGCGGGCCAGCCGCCGAGTCCCAGTTCGGCGGAGACGACGCCCTCGTTCATCTGGGCGCCCTCGGTGAGCCGGGGCTCCTGGGCGTGCTGGGCGATGACGCCGCCGAACGCCTTCACGTACTCCAGGGCGCGGCGCATGATCACGGCGTCGTGGACGCACTTGCCGTCGTCGGAGAAGACGGTGACGCCGGCCGCGGACTCGTGCATGGCGCCGAGTTCGGCGAGCTGGGCTCCCTCCAGGCCGACGGTGACGGCGCCGATGGGCTGCACGTCGCAGTAGCCGTGGTCCCGGCCGAGCCGGTAGACCTGCTCGACCACGCCGGCGGTGTCGGCGACGGGGAAGGTGTTGGCCATGGCGAAGACGCTGGTGTAGCCGCCGCTCGCCGCCGCGCGGGTGCCGGTCAGGACGGTCTCGGAGTCCTCACGGCCTGGTTCGCGCAGGTGGGTGTGGAGGTCGACCAGGCCCGGCAGGAGCACCTTGCCGGCCGCCTCGACGACCTCGGCGCCCTCGGCGCTCAGGCCGGTGCCGACCTCGGCGACGACGCCGCCGTCGACCAGGACGTCCCGGGGGTCGCCGCCGAGCACCTTCGCACCGCGGATCAGGGTCTTGCTCATCTCTTACTTCTCCTCCGTGGTGCGGGCGTGGGTGAGGGCGGTCTCGTTCCCGCCGAGCAGCAGGTACAGGACGGCCATGCGGATGGAGACGCCGTTGGTGACCTGCTCGACGGCGGTGCAGCGGCCGGAGTCGGCGACCTCGGCGGTGATCTCCATGCCGCGGACCATCGGGCCGGGGTGCATGACGATGGCGTGGTCGGGCATGCGCGCCATGCGCTCGCCGTCGAGGCCGTAGCGGCGGGCGTACTCGCGCTCGGTCGGGAAGAACGCGGCGTTCATGCGCTCGCGCTGCACGCGCAGCAGCATCACCGCGTCGGACTTGGGCAGGGTGGCGTCGAGGTCGTAGGAGACCTCGCAGGGCCAGGTCTCGACCCCGACCGGCAGCAGGGTGGGCGGGGCGACGAGGGTGACCTCGGCGCCGAGGGTGTGCAGCAGGTCGACGTTGGAGCGGGCGACCCGGCTGTGCAGGATGTCGCCGACCAGGGTGATGTGCCGGCCGTCCAGGTCCCGGCCGAGGCCGGCGTCGCGGCCGACCAGCCGGCGGCGCATGGTGAACGCGTCCAGCAGGGCCTGGGTGGGGTGCTGGTGGGTGCCGTCGCCCGCGTTGACGACGGCCGCGTCGATCCACCCCGAGGTGGCCAGCCGGTAGGGGGCGCCGGAGGCGCCGTGCCGGATGACGACCGCGTCCACGCCCATGGCCTCCAGCGTCTGGGCGGTGTCCTTGAGGGACTCGCCCTTGGAGAGGCTCGACCCCTTGGCGGTGAAGTTGATGACGTCGGCGGAGAGCCGCTTCTCGGCGGCCTCGAAGGAGATCCGGGTCCGGGTGGAGTCCTCGAAGAAGAGGTTGACCACGGTACGGCCGCGCAGGGTGGGCAGTTTCTTGATCGGCCGGTCGGCGACCCGCGCCATCTCCTCGGCGGTGTCGAGGATCAGGACGGCGTCGTCGCGGGAGAGGTCGGCGGCCGAGATGAGATGGCGCTGCATCTGTCAGGCTCCGTAAGGCGATTCAAGCGGAAGATCAGGAGAATTCGGGCGTGTCCGGGCGTGTCGGGGTGCGTCCCGATGGCCTGGACGGCGCGTCGGCGTGCCGGACGGCGGGTGGTGGCCCGCCGGGGCGTGCGCCGGGAGTTACGGGTGCGCGCCGGGGGTGGCCCGCTTGGCGCCGAGCAGCACGGTGTCGCGGCCGTCCTCCTCGGCGAGCAGGACCTTGACCGTCTCCCGCAGCGAGGTGGGGAGGTTCTTGCCGACGTAGTCGGCGCGGATGGGCAGCTCGCGGTGGCCGCGGTCGACGAGGACGGCGAGCTGCACCGCGCGGGGGCGCCCGATGTCGTTCAGGCCGTCCAGGGCGGCGCGGATGGTACGGCCGGAGAAGAGGACGTCGTCGACGAGGACGACGAGGCGGCCGTCGATGCCGTCACCGGGGATCTCGGTGCGGGCCAGCGCCCGAGGCGGCTGCAGGCGCAGGTCGTCCCGGTACATGGTGATGTCGAGGGAGCCGACCGGGATCGCGCGCTCGGTGATCTCCTCCAGCTTGGCGGCGAGCCGCCGGGCGAGGAAGACGCCCCGGGTGGGGATGCCGAGGAGCACCACGTCGTCGGCGCCCTTGGCGCGTTCGACGATCTCGTGGGCGATGCGGGTGAGCACCCGGGCGATGTCGGGGCCCTCCAGGACGGGCCGCGCCTCGGAGCGCGGGTCCTCGGGCCGGGCCTGATCGCCCTGCCGGTGGTGCGTGTCCATACGAAACGGACCTCCTTCTCCGTCTCACGGGACGGACCTTAAAGGACGTCGGATTTGCGCCACCTACCGTAGCAGGCCCACGGGAGCACCCCCGCACCGCCCGGGACACGCCCCCGTCACCCCGGCGCCGCACCCGGCCCACCCGTACGCAGTAACGGGCCGCGGATATCACGGATCAGCCGGGGCGGACCATTCGGCTTGACGCAGGCAAGTAACTCTGCGTAACCTCACAGTGAGTTACCAGCCGCGCGGCAGACAACAAGGCCGGCCGCGTCGACACCTTGTCCGGGAGCCATATGTCCAGCGAATACGCCAAACAGCTCGGGGCCAAGCTCCGGGCCATCCGCACCCAGCAGGGCCTTTCCCTCCACGGTGTCGAGGAGAAGTCCCAGGGCCGCTGGAAGGCCGTGGTGGTCGGTTCGTACGAACGCGGCGACCGCGCCGTGACCGTGCAGCGCCTCGCCGAGCTGGCGGACTTCTACGGCGTCCCCGTGCAGGAGCTGCTGCCGGGCACGACCCCGGGCGGCGCGGCCGAGCCGCCGCCGAAGCTGGTCCTGGACCTGGAGCGGCTGGCCACGGTGCCGGCCGAGAAGGCGGGCCCGCTCCAGCGGTACGCCGCCACGATCCAGTCGCAGCGCGGTGACTACAACGGCAAGGTGCTCTCGATCCGCCAGGACGACCTGCGCACCCTCGCCGTGATCTACGACCAGTCGCCCTCGGTCCTCACCGAGCAGCTCATCAGTTGGGGCGTGCTGGACGCGGACGCGCGCCGCGCGGTCGCCACCCACGACGAGAGCTGACTGCCTCCCGCCCAGCAGAAACGTGCCGCCGGGGTGGCCGGAACCTTGTGGTTCCGGCCACCCCGGCGGTGTTTTCGGCGGGAGGCCCGAGGGGCCCGCGGCGGGTGGTGCCGCGGGCCCCTCGGGCATCGGATCGGGTCAGGCGTCTTCCCGGCGCAGCGACGGCTTCAGCTCCTTGAGCCGGCCGAGCAGCCCGTTGACGAAGGCCGGCGAGTCCGCCGTCGAGAACTCCTTGGCGAGCTGGACCATCTCGTCGAGGACGACGGCGTCCGGGGTGGTGTCGACCCAGATCAGCTCGTAGGCGCCCAGGCGAAGGATGTTGCGGTCGACGACCGGCATCCGGTCGAGCGTCCAGCCCACCGCGTACTGGGCGATCAGCTCGTCGATGCGCGCGGCGCGCACGGCGTAGCCCTCCACGAGATCCATCGTGTACTCGCTCACCGGCGGCTGCCGTGTGTCGGACCCGGCGTGCCGGACCCAGTCGGCGAGGACCGTCAGGACATCGGCGCCGCGCTGATCGCCTTCGAAGAGGATCTGGAAGGCGCGCTTGCGGGCCGTGTTGCGAGCAGCCACGGTTAGCCGTTCACCCGGCCGAGGTAGTCGCTCGTGCGGGTGTCGACCTTGATCTTCTCACCGGTGGTGATGAAGAGCGGGACCTGGATCTGGTGGCCGGTCTCCAGCGTGGCGGGCTTGGTGCCGCCGGTGGAGCGGTCGCCCTGGACGCCGGGCTCGGTGTCCTGGACCGTCAGCTCGACGGCGGCGGGCAGCTCGACGGAGAGCACCTCGCCCTCGTGCTGGGCGACGGTGGCCTCGAAGCCCTCGACCAGGAAGTGGGCGGTGTCCCCGACGGCCTTGCGGTCGACGTGGAGCTGGTCGTAGGTCTCCATGTCCATGAAGACGAAGTAGTCGCCGTCCATGTAGGAGAACTGCATGTCGCGGCGGTCGACGGTGGCGGTGTCGACCTTGACACCGGCGTTGAAGGTCTTGTCGACGGTCTTGCCGGAGAGCACGTTCTTGAGCTTGGTGCGCACGAAGGCGGGGCCCTTGCCGGGCTTGACGTGCTGGAACTCGACGACGGACCAGAGCTGGCCGCCTTCGAGCTTGAGCACCATGCCGTTCTTGAGGTCGTTCGTGGAAGCCACGGTTGTGGAATCTCCTGGACTGACGTGGACGACTGGGGGGCGGGCGCACAGCGCGGGGCTAGAGCGCGAGCAGCTCCTTGGTCGTGATGGTGAGTAGCTCGGGTCCGCCGTCCGCCTCGGGGCGCACGACGAGCGTGTCATCGATCCGGACCCCGCCCCGGCCCGGGAGGTGGACTCCCGGTTCGACGGTGACCGGCACACAAGCGTCCAGTTTACCCATGGCCGCGGGGGCCAATTGCGGGTCCTCGCCGATTTCCAGCCCGACCCCGTGCCCGGTGAGCGGCGGGAGGTACTCCGCGTACCCCGCGGAGTCCAGCGGCTGGCGGGTGACGCGGTCCACGTCACGGCAGGCCGCGCCGGGCACGAGGGCCTCCCGCCCGGCCCGCTGGGCGGAGAAGACCAGGTCGTACAGGTCGATCTGCCAGTCGGCGGGCGAGGTGCCGATGACGAAGGTGCGGCCGATCTCGCAGCGGTAGCCGCGGTAGTCGGCGCCGAGGCAGACGGAGAGGAAGTCGCCCTCCTCCACCCGCCGGTCGCTGGGGCGGTGGCCGCGGCGGCCGGAGTGGGGTCCGGTGGCGACGGAGGTGGCGAAGGCGGGGCCGTCGGCGCCGTGGTCGACCAGGCGCCGTTCCAGTTCCAGGGCGAGGTGCCGCTCGGTGCGGCCGACCAGGATGGATTCGAGGAGTTCGCCGAGGGCCTGGTCGGCGATCTCCGCGCCGATGCGCAGGCAGGAGATCTCCTCCTCGTCCTTGATCACCCGGAGTTGTTCGACCGCTCCCCCGATGTCGGTCAGGCGCAGTCCGGGCGCGACGGAGCGCAGGGCGCGGTGGCGGGCGACGGTGAGGTGGTGGTCCTCGGTGGCGAGGGAGTCGGCGCCCCGGGAGGCGGCGATGCCGGCGGCGGCGACGGCGGGGTCGCCGCCGGGTCCGGGCAGGACGTGGACCCGCAGGTTCTCGTCGGGACGGCCCTCGGTGGGGCGGGCGTAGGGCGGTCCTCCGTGCACGAGGAGGTCCTCACTCCCGCCGAGCAGCAGCACCGCGCCGTGCGGGGCCGCGCCCGCGAGATAGCGCACGTTGGCGGGCCGGGAGACCAGTACCGCCGCGCCTGCGCCCGCGTTGCAGCGTTCCCGTAGGCGCGTCCGGCGGGCCGCGTACACCTCTGACATGAGCCGAGCCTACGAGGGGTGGCCGGATGTCGCCGGTCGAGCGGGTCCGAGTGGGGCCCCTGGGCCCGCCGTGGTGCCACATCCGTCACGCAGGCCCCACCGGTCCCCCACGTCACACGGCGGCCGGTCCGGCGGGTGCCGCTACCACTGCGGCGGGCTGGCTATGGAGCGGGCCAGGACCTCGTCCAGGACCCTCGCCGTCTCCGCTATCCCGAGCTGGGAGTTGTCGATGATGGGCAGGCCCGACCCGTACCACCCGGCCATCCGGCCGTGGATGCGGGCGACCTCCTCGTCGGTGAGCCGCCGGTTGCCGCTGCGCGCGGCGTTGCGCTCCAGGACGATGTCCAGTCCGGGCAGCAGGACGACCGGGAGCAGGCCGGGGCCGACATGCCGTTTCCAGCCACCGAGGCCGACGACGGGACGGTCGGGGAAGACGGCGTCGTCGAGGATGCACGAGATGCCGTTGGCGAGGAAGTTGCGGGCCGAGAAGCCGCAGGTGCGGCGGGCGAGGCGGTACTGGGCCTCGGAGTGGTCGTTCCAGCCGGACTGGGGGTCGGCGAAACCGGAGCGGACCCACTCGCGGACGTCGTCGAGGCTGATGTGCGCGGTGGGCACGCGGCGGTGGCCGGCCCAGTATTTGGCGACGGTCGTCTTGCCGGCGCCGGCCGGTCCTATGAGCAGGACGGCGAGGGTGGCGGTGGCCGGGTCGGGCGTGGCCGAGGGGGCGCCGGGCATGCCGGGGGCGGCGACGGGGCCGCCCGGGGGCAGCGGCACATGGCCGGTGGCGTCCGTCGCGGGCGCGTTCGGCGCGGGGTGCGGGGCGGGCGGCTGCCGCGGGGCTCCGGCGTGCGGACCGGCGGGGCGGGGCGGGGCGGGGTGCGGGGGGCCGGGGTGAGGCACGCCGGACTGTGGGGGGCCCGGGTGAGGCACGCCGGACTGCGGCGGGCCCGAGTGCGGCACTCCCGACTGCGGCGGACCTGGGTGCGGTCCGCCGGGCTGGGGCGTTCCGGGCTGCGGGGTCCGCATCGGGGGGCCCGGGGGCGGGGGCACAGGGGCGGGGCCCTGGTGGTGCGGCCCCGGGTGGTGTGCGGCCGGGGACCAGCCGGCGGCCGGTCCGTGCCCCGGCTGGTGGGGCGGCGGCAGCGGAGACCCCACTGCGTGCTGCATCCGGTGCCACTCCGTCTCGTACAGGCGATGGGCGCTGACCGGCGGGGGCTCCCGCCTGCCACCGAACGGTACCGTCCCCGGCCGGCGTTTGGTGAGGCGGCCGGGGACGTCGTCGGGTGCCCGGCACCGCGGGCGGGCCGGACGGAAGGGACGCGGGGGTACTTACTCCCCCACCTCGCCGTAGGCGGCGAGCAGGACGGCGGGGTCGGGGCCCTCCAGCACGGCCGGCTTGGCCAGTCCGTCCAGGACGACGAAGCGCAGCAGGTCGCCGCGGGACTTCTTGTCGACCTTCATGTTCTCCAGCAGCCGGGGCCACTGGTCGTGGCGGTAGTGCAGCGGCAGCCCGACCGATTCGAGGACGCTGCGGTGCCGGTCGGCGGTGGCGTCGTCGAGCCGGCCGGCGAGGCGGCCCAGCTCGGCGGCGAAGTGCATGCCGATGGCGACGGCGGCGCCGTGGCGCCACTTGTACCGCTCGTTCTTCTCGATGGCGTGGCCGAGGGTGTGGCCGTAGTTGAGGATCTCGCGCCGGCCCGCCTCCTTCAGGTCCGAGGAGACGACGTCCGCCTTGACCCGGATCGAGCGCACGATCAGCTCGGCGGTGTGCGGCCCGGCCGGGGTCCGCGCGGCGTCGGGGTCGGCCTCGATCAGGTCGAGGATCACCGGGTCGGCGATGAAACCGGCCTTGATGACCTCGGCCAGTCCGGAGACGTAGTCGTTGACCGGCAGGGATTCCAGGGCGGCGAGGTCGCACAGGACGCCGGCCGGCGGGTGGAAGGAGCCGACGAGGTTCTTGCCCTCGGCGGTGTTGATGCCGGTCTTGCCGCCGACGGCCGCGTCGACCATGGCCAGCACGGTGGTGGGGATGGCGATCCAGCGCACCCCGCGCAGCCAGGTGGCGGCCACGAACCCGGCCAGGTCGGTGGTGGCGCCGCCGCCGACGCCGACGAGGACGTCGGTGCGGGTGAAGCCGGACTGGCCGAGCGCCTTCCAGCAGTAGGCGGCGACCTCGGCGGTCTTGGCCTCCTCGGCGTTGGGCACCTGGATGGCGACGGCCTCGTAGCCCTGGCCGGCGAGGTCGGCGCGGAGCGCCTCGCCGGTCTCGGCGAGGGCCTCGGGGTGGATGACGGCGACGCGCTGGGCGGCGGTGCCGATCAGGGTGCCCAGCTCGCCGAGGAGTTGGTGCCCCACCAGGACCTCGTAGGGCTCGGAGCCGGCGCTGCCGCCGACCGCGATACGGGTCACAGGGTCTGCCACGGCGTCCTCCGGCCGGGTCTGCGGGGACGGTTCCCCGGCGGTCGGTGCGATGTGCGGGGCGAGGGCGTCCAGGACGGCCTGGGCGACGTCCTCGGGGGTGCGGCCGTCGGTCGCCACGGTGACGGAGGCCGCCTCCTCGTAGAGGCCGCGGCGGGCCTCCATCAGCTCGCGCCACTGCTTGCGCGGGTTGACGGCGAGCAGGGGGCGCGCGGCGTTGAGCCCGGTGCGCTTGACGGCCTCCTCGACGTCCATGGAGAGGTAGACGACGTGGTGTCCGGCGAGCCGCGCCCGGGTGTCGGCGTCGAGGACCGCGCCGCCGCCGAGGGCGAGCACGCCCCGGTGCCCGGCGAGCGCGGTGCGCACGGCCTCCTTCTCCAGGGCGCGGAAGGCCGCCTCGCCCTCGTCGACGAAGATGTCGGCGACGCTGCGGCCCTGGGCGGTGACGATGTCCTCGTCGGTGTCGCGGTAGCCGGTGCCGAGGCGGTCGGCGAGCAGCCGGCCGACGGTGGACTTGCCGACGCCCATCGGGCCGATGAGAACGACCACCGGTGCGCTCATCGGATGGCCAGGGCGTCGAGGTAGGAGCGGACGTTGCGGCGGGTCTCGGGCACGCTGTCGCCGCCGAACTTCTCCGCGACCGCGTCCGCGAGCACCAGCGCGACCATGGCCTCCGCCACGATCCCGGCGGCCGGCACCGCGCACACGTCCGAGCGCTGGTGGTGCGCCTGGGTCGCCTCGCCGGTCACCACGTCCACCGTCCGCAGCGCCCGCGGCACCGTCGCGATCGGCTTCATCGCCGCCCGCACCCGCAGCACCTCACCCGTCGACAGGCCGCCCTCCGTGCCGCCCGCGCGGCCGGTGGCACGCCGGATGCCGTCGTCGTCCGCCACGATCTCGTCGTGCGCCTGCGATCCGGGCACCCGGGCCAGGCCGAAACCGTCCCCGACCTCGACGCCCTTGATCGCCTGGATGCCCATGAGCGCCGCCGCCAGCCGCGCGTCCAGCCGCCGGTCCCAGTGCACGTGCGAGCCCAGCCCCACGGGCACCCCGTACGCCAGCACCTCGACCACACCGCCCAGGGTGTCGCCGTCCTTGTGGGCCTGGTCGATCTCGGCGACCATCGCCTTCGAGGCGTCCGCGTCCAGGCAGCGCACCGGGTCGGCGTCGAGGCGCTCCACGTCCCCCGGCACCGGGTACACGCCGTACGGGGCCTTCGCCGCCGCCAGCTCCACCACGTGGCTGACGATCTCGACGCCGGCCGTCTCCTTCAGGTACGACCGCGCGACCGCGCCCAGCGCCACGCGGGCCGCCGTCTCCCGCGCCGAGGCCCGCTCCAGCACCGGCCGCGCCTCGTCGAACCCGTACTTCTGCATCCCGGCCAGATCCGCGTGGCCCGGCCGCGGACGGGTCAGCGGGGCGTTGCGCGCCAGACCGGCCAGCACCTCCGGATCGACCGGGTCGGCGGCCATCACCTGCTCCCACTTCGGCCACTCGGTGTTGCCGACCATCACCGCGACCGGGGAGCCCAGGGTCAGACCGTGCCGGACACCGCCGAGGAAGGTCACCTCGTCCCGCTCGAACTTCATCCGGGCACCGCGCCCGTAACCCAGCCGCCGCCGCGCCAGATGATCCGCCACCATCTCCGTCGTGATCGGCACGCCGGCGGGCAGACCCTCCAGCGTCGCGACGAGTGCGGGACCGTGGGACTCCCCCGCGGTCAGCCAGCGCAACCTGCTCAACGGTGCTCCTCAGTGCTCGCGCCCCGGTACTGCCCTGCGCACGCTCCTTCTCCGCGTACGGCGACGGCGTGGCCGGGTGCGCGGGCCCCGGTCCGCCACCCCCGATCCTCCCACGTCCGCCGGGCCGGATTCGTCGCCGGTCCACCTGGCGGACGACCGTGGATCAGGTGCGGTGGGCCGGGCCGGGCTCCCCTCCGCTTCCGGTTCCGTTTCCGGCCGCCGGCGGTGCCTGGCGCTGTGCGAGGGCGCGTTCGCCGGCCGCGCGCATGGCGGCCGACGGGGCCGGGGAGCGGCCGGTCATCTGTTCCACCTGGAGCACGGCCTGGTGCAGGAGGAGGTCGAGGCCGCCGACGACGCCCCCGCCGCCGGCCGCCCAGCGGGCGGCGAGCGCGGTGGGCCAGGGCTCGTAGAGCACGTCGAAGAGGGTCCCCGGGCGCTCCGGCACGGCGCCGGCGAGCACGTCGGTGGTGCCGGCCGGGGTGGTGGCGACGACCAGCGGCGCGTGCAGCGCCTCCGCGGCCCGCTCCCACGCCACGACGCGGACGGCGACGCCGAGCCGTTCGGACCAGCCGCGCATCTCGGCGGCGCGCGCCTCGCCGCGGACGTAGACGGCGACCTCCCCGGTGCAGATCCGGGCGAGCGCGGCCAGCGCGGAGGAGGCGGTGGCGCCGGCGCCGAGCACCGCGGCCGTCTCCACCTTCTCGACGCCGTGCTCGCGCAGGGCGGCCACCATGCCGGGGATGTCGGTGTTGTCGCCGGTGCGGCGGCCGTCGGGGGCGAGGACCACCGTGTTGACCGCGTCCACCGAGGCGGCCGTCTCGCTGACCTCGTCGAGCAGCGGGATGACCGCCCGCTTCAGCGGCATGGTCAGCGAGAGTCCCGCCCATTCGGGGCCGAGCCCCTCGACGAAGCCGGGCAGGGCCGCCTCGTCGACGTCGAAGCTGTCGTACGTCCACTTCTCCAGGCCCAGCGCGGCGTAGGCGGCGCGGTGCAGCACCGGGGAGAGGGAGTGGGCGATGGGCGAGCCGAGCACGGCGGCCCGGCGCGCGTCAACGGACCGTGGTGGCATCGAACTTGTCCTTGAGCTTCTGGAATTCGGCGTAGTTCTTGGCGAACTCGGTCTTGTTCACGCCGTCGGTGGCCACGAAGTAGATCCAGCCGTCGTCCGTCGGCACCAGCGCCGCTTCCAGTGCCTCTTGACCGGGGTTGCCGATGGGGCCGGGGGGCAGGCCCTTGTTCGTGTAGGTGTTGTACGGGTCCTTGTTGCTGTTGATCTCGGACTCGCTGATCCGGATGTTGCTCTCGCCCTTGAGGTAGTTGAAGGTCGAGTCGAACTGGAGGAGCCGGTTGGTCTCGGTGTTGGTGGGCTTGAGCCGGTTGTAGATGACCTCGGACATCATCCGGAAGTCGTCGTGGGTCTTGCCCTCGGCCTGGACGAGGCTCGCCACGGTGAGCAGTTCCCAGGGGCCGTCGAGACCGAGTCCGGCCGCCTTCTTCTCCAGCCCGATCCGCTGGTACTGCTCGTTGGCCCGCGCCACCATCTGCTTGAGCACCTCTTCGGGCTTCTGGCCCTTGGCGACCGAGTAGCTGGAGGGGTAGAGGAAGCCTTCCAGGGGGTCTTTGAGGTTCTCGTGATTCAGCGCCCACTCGGGCAGGCCGAGGCTCTTCCACTCGCTCTCGGCGACCTTCGCGGTGGTGCCTTCCGTGACCTCCAGGCGCTTGTCGATGAGCTTGTAGACGTCGATGTTGCGCTTGCCCTCGGCGATGATCAGGTTGTTGCGGCTCTTGGGGCTGAGCAGGAGTTCGACCGCGCTCTCGGCCGACATCTGCTTCTGGAGCGTGTAGACGCCGTCCTGGATGCTCTGGCCGCCGGGGTTGCTCGCCTGCGCGGAGATGAAGGCGTCCACGCTCTTGACGACGCCCTTGCGTTTCAGCTCCTGGCCGATGACCGAGCCGGTCGCGCCCTTGGGGATGGTGACGGTGACCTGCTCGCCGTTGCCGCTGCCCGCGAAGTCCGGGGCCGATCCGAAACGGTCCTGGTAGAACTGGTAACCGAAGTACACGACGCCCAGGGCGCCGCCGCCCAGGACCAGCGAGACCACGAGGCAGGCGCAGCCGTTGCGGCCCTTCTTCTTCGGTTTGCCGCCGCGGGCCCGGCGCTCGCCGCGTCCGCGGACCGGACCCTCCTCGTCGGCGTCGGCGCCCCTGGTCTTGTCGTCCTCGTCGGCGCCGGTGAAGAAGGCGTGGTCCTCCTCCTCGGTGCCGGGGTCCCAGTCGGTGCGCTCCGGTTCGGGTTCGGTGCGCCGGCGGCCGGGCGGCTCGGGCGGCGGGTACGCCTCGGGGGTGCCGTAGAAGTCGGGCTGCTCGCCGCCGCCGTAGGCCGCGGCCTGCTGGCCGTAGGGGTCGGACGGGTCGCCGGGGTACTGCGCGTGGGGATGCGCGCCGGTGCCCCAGCCCTCGTCCTGGCCCTGCGGGTGCTGCGGGTGCTGCTGGTGGGGCTGTTCAGGCTGCTGGGCCGCGTACTGCTGCTGGTCGTACTGCCCGCCGTACTGCTGCTGGTCCTGCTGCTGTGCGTACTGCTGTCCGCCGGGGGGTGGCTGCCCGTACTGGTCGTACTGCTGCTCGCCGTACCCGGCACCGCCTCCCCACTCGCCGTACTGCTGCTGGTGCTGGTGCTGCGGCTGCTCGGGATACTGCTGGGGCTGGCCGCCGTAGGGGGACTGCCCGCCCGCCTGGGCCTGCTGTCCCTCCCATCCGTCCCCGTACAAGGGGTCCTCCGGACCCCACGGTGCGGAGCCTTGGCCCCGGCCATACTCAGTCATCGATCCCCTAGAGCCGCGAGGCGGCGGAACGCGCGGCTGGAAGGTCCGGCTCCCGTTCCGCCTCTTGCTGTGCGGTGGCTGTTCGAATGCCTCCGCATCGCGCGGAACGTTACCGTATCGCGATCACATGACCACTTCGACGCCCTCACCGGGTGCTTTGCCTGACACCCGTTCGGATTCGAGTGCCTGTTGGAGGATGATGACGGCCGCGGCCTGGTCGATCACCGACCGGCCCTTGCGCGACCGCACCCCGGACGCGCGCAGGCTCTGGCCCGCCGTGACGGTCGTCATCCGCTCGTCGACGAGGCGTACGGGGACCGGGGCGACGCCCCTGGCCAGCTCCTGGGCGAAGCCCCGCACCTTGGCCGCGGCCGGGCCCTCGCCCCCCTTGAGGGAACGCGGGAGCCCGACGACGATCTCGATCGGCTCATACTCCTCGACCAGTTGACGCAGCCGCCGGTGGGCGGCCGGGACGTCCCGGCCGGGGACGGTCTCCACCGGGGTGGCGAGGATGCCGTCCGGGTCGCACGAGGCGACCCCGATCCGGGCGTCGCCGACGTCGACGGCCAGGCGGCGGCCCCGGCGCATGGCCGGGCCCTCCGCCGTTCCGTGCCCCGGGCCCCCGCCGGGGCCCCGACCCGCGCTCACTTCGCGGTGTCCGCCACGAGCCGCTCGACGGCCTCGGCGGCGTCGCCGATGGCGTCCGGGTTCTGGCCGCCGCCCTGGGCGACGTCCGGCTTGCCGCCGCCTCCGCCGCCGAGGGTCTTGGCGGCGGTGCGGACCAGGTCGCCGGCCTTGAGCCCGCGCCCGCGGGCGGCCTCGTTGGTGGCGATGACCGTCAGCGGCTTGCCGTTGACCGCGGTGAACAGGGCCACCACGGCGGCCCGGCCGCCCTGGATGCGCCCGCGCACGTCGAGGACGAGCTTGCGCAGGTCGTCGGCGGTGGTGCCGTCGGGGACCCGGCCGGTCACCAGGGCGACGCCGCGCACGTCCTTGGCGGACTCGGCGAGACCGGCGGCGGCCTGGAGGACCTTCTCCGCGCGGAACTTCTCGATCTCCTTCTCGGCGTCCCGCAACTTGCCGAGCATGGCGGAGATCTTCTCCGGCAGCTCCTCCGGACGGCCCTTGACCAGCTCCTGGAGCTGGGCGACCACCGTGTGCTCGCGGGCGAGGAAGTGGTAGGCGTCCACGCCGACCAGCGCCTCGATGCGGCGCACGCCCGAGCCGATGGAGGACTCGCCGAGCAGCTTGACCAGGCCGAGCTGGGCGGTGTTGTGGACGTGGGTGCCGCCGCACAGCTCCTTGGAGAAGTCGCCGATGGTGACGACCCGGACCCGCTCGCCGTACTTCTCGCCGAACTCGGCGATGGCGCCCTGCTTCTTGGCCTCGTCGATGCCCATGACGTCGGCGCGGACGTCGAGGTCGCGGGCGAGCACCTCGTTGATCTTCTGCTCGACGTCGGTCATCACGGCCGTCGGCACGGCGGACGGCGAGCCGAAGTCGAAGCGGAAGCGGCCGGGCTGGTTCTCCGAGCCGGCCTGGGCGGCCGTCGGGCCGAGCGCGTCGCGCAGCGCCTGGTGGGTGAGGTGGGTGGCCGAGTGGGCGCGGGCGATGGCCTTGCGGCGCAGCGAGTCGATGGTCGCCTGGGCCGTGGCGCCGACGGTGACCTCTCCGACCTGGACGACGCCCTTGTGGACGTAGACGCCCGGGACCGGCTTCTGGCAGTCGCGGATCTCGATGACGGCGCCGGAGTCGGCCCTGATCCGGCCGGTGTCACCGATCTGGCCGCCGCCCTCGGCGTAGAAGGGGGTGCGGTCGAGGACGATCTCGACCTCGTCGCCCTCGGTGGCGGCGGGCGAGGAGACGCCGTCGACGAGGATGCCGACGATGGTGGACTCGCCCTCGGTGTCGCCGTAGCCGATGAAGTCGGTGGCGCCGGCGCGGTCGGCGATCTCCCGGTAGGCCCCGAGGTCGGCGTGGCCGGTCTTCTTGGCGCGGGCGTCGGCCTTGGCGCGCTCCCGCTGCTCCTTCATCAGGCGGCGGAAGCCGTCCTCGTCCACGGAGAGGCCCTGCTCGGCGGCCATCTCCAGGGTGAGGTCGATCGGGAAGCCCCAGGTGTCGTGGAGCAGGAACGCCTGGTCGCCGGAGAGGACGGTGCCGCCGGCGGTCTTGGTCTCGGTGACGGCCGTGTCGAGGATGTTGGTGCCGGCCTTCAGCGTCTTGAGGAAGGCGGCCTCCTCGGCGAGGGCGACCTTCTCGATCCGCTCCCGGTCGGTGACCAGCTCGGGGTACTGCCGGCCCATCATGGCGACGACGACGTCGATGAGGTCCTGGACGACCGGGCCGGTGGCGCCCAGCAGCCGCATGTTGCGGATGGCCCGGCGCATGATGCGGCGCAGCACGTAGCCGCGGCCCTCGTTGCCGGGGGTGACGCCGTCCCCGATGAGCATCACGGAGGTGCGCATGTGGTCGGTGACCACGCGCAGCGAGACGTCGGAGGCGTGGGCCTCGCCGTAGGCCACACCGGTCAGCTCGGTGGCCTTGCGGATGACGGCCATGGAGGTGTCGATCTCGTACATGTTCCGCACGCCCTGCAGAATCATGGCGAGGCGTTCCAGGCCGAGGCCGGTGTCGATGTTCTTGCTCGGCAGCTCGCCGAGGATCTCGAAGTCCTCCTTGCCGATGCCCTCGCCCCGCTCGTACTGCATGAAGACGAGGTTCCAGATCTCCACGTACCGCTCGTCGTTGACGGCGGGGCCGCCCTCGGCGCCGAACTCGGGGCCGCGGTCGTAGTTGATCTCGGAGCAGGGGCCGCAGGGGCCGGGGACGCCCATGGACCAGTAGTTGTCCTTCTTGCCGAGGCGCTGGATGCGCTCGGCCGGGACGCCGACGACGTCGTGCCAGATGCGCTCGGCCTCGTCGTCGTCCTGGTAGACGGTGATCCACAGGCGCTCGGGGTCGAGGCCGTAACCGCCCTTGTCCTGGGGGCTGGTGAGCAGCTCCCAGGCGAGGGTGATGGCGCCTTCCTTGAAGTAGTCGCCGAAGGAGAAGTTCCCGCACATCTGGAAGAACGTGCCGTGCCGGGTGGTCTTGCCGACCTCTTCGATGTCGGGGGTGCGCACGCACTTCTGCACGCTGGTGGCGCGGTCGAAAGGCGGCTTGACCTCACCGAGGAAGTACGGCTTGAACGGCACCATGCCCGCCGGGACCAGCAGCAGAGTCGGGTCGTCCGCGATGAGCGACGCCGAAGGGACGACGGTGTGACCGCGCTCCTCGAAGAAGCTCAACCAGCGGCGACGAATCTCGGCCGACTCCATCAGTGGTCCTCATTCCGGTTGGACGAGTACGTCGCCTTGTCGACGTACGTCGGGTCGTTGCGGTTCTCGATGGCGGCGTACCGCCGGGGCGGCGCGAGCGCCGGGTCGGGCGGCGGCGCGTGCAGTCCGAGCGCGTCGCCCAGCTCGGCCTCGCGGCGTGCCATGTGGTCGCGGACGTCGAGGGCGAAGCCGACCGCGCGGTCCCGCAGCCGGCTGCCCGCGTCGAGCGCCTTGTCGGCCGCGCTCGCGGCCAGGCTCCCGGGGGTCAGTTCCCTCAGCTTGCGGTTGACCTTGGTGGTGGCCCACACTCCGGCGGCCACGCCGCTGGTGAACCAGAACGTACGGCGGAACATCGCTGGGTCAGTCCTTCTTCCGCTTCGTCCGCCGCGCGGTCGGGATCGTCCGGCCGACGATCACGGCGCGGCGCGGCTTCCCGGCCGGCCCGTCCCCGCCCCGGGCGCCGAGCGCCCGGCGCACGCCGTAGCCGAAGGCCGCGACCTTGACCAGGGGGCCGCCGAAGGTGGAGGCGACGGTGGTCGAGAGCGCCGAGGCGTTGGAGGTGACCTCCTGGACGTCGGTGGCGATCGCGTCGACCCGCTCCAACTGGGTCTGCGCGGAGCGCACCGTCGCGGAGGCGTCGGCCAGTAGCGGGACGGCCTGGTCGGTCACGTCCGCCACCAGCTTGGTGGTCGCCCTGAGCGTCTGGGCCAGCCTCGCCAGCGCGACGGCGAGGAAGGAGACCAGGATCGCCCAGAAGACGGCCACCAGGACCCCGGCCACCTCGCCACCGGACACCGCGCGCACCCGCTCCCTGAAAAGACGTGCCTGTACATCGAGAAAGTCGTGCACCGAGCCTATCGCGCCGGGCACCGCGCTCCGTACCGCATTACCGTGCCGGAAGGAGTTGCGCGAACCGATTGTACGGACTGAATACGGGTCAGTACGCTCCGTGTTCCATGGCAGCTCATCGGTGTGGCGGTCCCTCACCGCACGGCAATCTCCCGCTGGAACTCGACGCGTTCGTCGGGCGCACGGCGGAACTCGCCGGGCTGGGCCGGGCCCTGGACGTCTCCCGGCTGGTGACCGTGACCGGGACCGGCGGGGTCGGGAAGTCGCGCCTGGCGGCGCGCGCGGCGGCCGGGCGCGCGCCGCGCGACGGGGTGTGGCGCGTCGAGCTGGCGCCGGTGCGCGACCCGGAGTTCGTCGACTACGCGGTGGTGGAGGCCCTCGGGCTGACCGACCACACCACCCGGCTGCCGCGCGAGACGCTCCTCGCGCACCTGGCCGACCGGGAGACGCTGCTGCTCCTGGACGGCGTCGAGCACCTGGTGGAGCCGTGCGCCGCGCTGGTGGCGGAGCTGCTGGAGCGGGCGCCGGGGCTGCGGGTGCTGGCGGTGGGCCGCCGTCCGCTGGGCGTGGCCGGGGAGCGGCTGGTGCCGCTGGCGCCGCTGGGCCCCGGGGAGGCGGTGGAGCTGCTGCGGGTCCGCGCGGCCCAGCGCGAGGTGGCGTGGCCCGAGGCGGCCGACGGGCCGAAGGCCCCCGGCGCCTCCCCGGCCGGGGGCGGTCCGGCCGGGGAGGCTCTCGAACTGTGCCGGCGGCTGGACGGCATCCCGCTGGCCATCGAGCTGGCCGCGGGGCGGCTGGACGCGCTCTCGCCCGGCCAGGTGCTGCGCCGGCTGGACGACCGGTTCCGGCTGCTGACCGGCGGGGACCGCACCGCGCTCCCCCGCCACCGGACGCTGCGCACGGCGATCGGCTGGAGCCACGAGCTGTGCACCTCCGAGGAGCGGCTGCTGTGGGCGCGGCTGTCGGTCTTCGCCGGCCCCTTCGACCTGGAGGCCGCCGAGTACGTGTGCAGCGGCGGCGGTCTCGCCGCCGACGACGTGCTCGACGTGGTCTCCGCGCTGCTCGCCCAGTCGGTGCTGACCCGCGAGGAGTCCTCGGCCGGGGTCCGCTACCGGATGCTCGACACGGTCCGCGCGTACGGCGCCGGCTGGCTGGAGGCGGCGGGCGACGCGGCCCGGCTGCGGCGCCGGCACCGGGACTGGTACGTGGGCCTGGCGACCTGGTGCGAGCTGGAGTGGTTCTCGCCGCGCCAGCGCGAGGTCGCCGCCCGGGTCGACGCCGAACTGCCCAACCTGCGCAGCGCGCTGGAGCACTGCCTGGCCGATCCGGAGGAGGCCCACCTGGGCCAGTACCTGGCGGGCGCCCTGTGGTTCCACTGGGTCGGCAGCGGCCGGCTGTCGGAGGGGCGGCGCTGGCTGGAGCAGGCGGTGCGGCTGGACGCGGAGCCGACCGCGGGCGAGCAGTCCCGGCTGAAGGCGCTGTGGGTCCTCGCCTACGTGGCGATCCTCCAGGGCGACACGGTGGCGGCGCTGGGCGCCCTCCAGGAGTGCCGGGAGGAGGCCGAGCGGTCGGCGAACGCGACGGCGGTGGCGTACGCGGAGCACCGCACCGGCTGCCTGGCGCTGGTCACCGACGACATGGCGCGCGCGGAGACGCTGCTGCGCTCGGCGCTGCGCCGCTACGGCGAGATCGGCGAGCTGAACAGCAATGTGCTGATGGGCCAGGTGGAACTGGCGATGACGCGGGCCTTCCAGGGCGATCTGCCCGACGCGGTGCGGCTGTGCGAGGACGTGCGCCGGGTCTGCGAGGACCACGGCGAGCGCTGGGCCCGCGCCTACGCGCTGTACGTACTGGCCTACGCGGCCTGGAGCCGGGGTGAGACGGGCGCCGCCCGGGAGCTGCTGACCGAGTGCCTGGACAGTGCCCACGGCTTCCGGGACCAGCTCGGCTCGGTGCTGGCGGTGGAGCTGCTGGCGCTGGTCACGGTGGCGGAGGGCGACGCGGCGGAGGCGGCGGTGCTCCAGGGCGCGGCGAGCCGGATGTGGCCCTCGGTGGGGCTGCCCCTGTTCGGTTCGGCGCACTACAACACCCCGCACGAGCTGTGCGAGGCGGCGGCGCGGGAGCTGCTGGGCGACGCGGGCTACGAGGCGTGTGTGCGCCGGGGCACGCGGCTCGGCCGGGACGAGGCGGTGGCGCGGGCGCTGCGGCGGCCGGGCACCCGGGTGCCTGAGCCGGCGCCCGCGGCGGGGTCGCCGGCGAAGCCGCCGAACGCGAAGCCCGCCGCCTCGCCCACCCGCAGGGGTGGGGAGACGACGGGCTGAGGCACCTGCCGGTGCCGGGTCCGCGAGGCGGAGTCCGGCCGGATCAGCGGGCGTAGTACTCGACGACGAGCTGCTCGTCGCAGATGACCGGGATCTCCTTGCGGTTGGGGTCCCGGTCCAGGCGGAAGGCCAGGGCCTTCAGGTTCACCTGGAGGTAGCGCGGGGTCTCGCCCTCGGGGGCGAAGCCGCCCTCACGGGCGATGGTGAAGAGCGTCTTCTCCTTGCTGCGCTCGCGGACCTGCACGACGTCGTCCGGGCGGACGCGGAAGGACGGCTTGTCGACCTTCTGGCCGTTGACCTGGATGTGGCCGTGGACGACCATCTGGCGGGCCTGGTAGATCGTGCGGGCGATGCCCGACCGCAGGACCAGCGCGTCGAGGCGGCGCTCCAGCTCGATGAGGAGGGCCTCACCGGTCTTCATGGTGGTCTTGGCGGCGCGCTCGTAGGCGCGGACGAGCTGGCGCTCGCTGATGTCGTACTGCGCGCGCAGACGCTGCTTCTCGAGCAGACGAACCTTGTAGTCCGAGTTCTGCTTGCGGCCGCGGCCGTGCTCGCCCGGCGGGTAGGGGCGGGCCTCGAAGTACTTGACGGCCTTCGGGGTCAGCGCGATACCGAGGGCACGCGACTTCTTGACCTTGGGGCGGGACTGGTTCGCCATGAACCGAACACCTCGTGTCTCTGTAATGAATACGGCTTCACCAGGGTTAAGGGAGGTCGCATCCGCAGTCGGGGAAACCCCGCGGGCCCTCATCGGGCCTGCCGGGCAGCCGTCCCCTGGTCTGGGCACATACGTGCAGCACGCGAGTGGCCCACCGACCGGTCCCGGAATCCCGGGTGGTGGTGGGCGGCCCGCGACACCGTTCGCCGGTGCGCGACGCTCCTGGATCGCCGCCTCCCTGGGGAGGCGGTTCTCCGGCTGGATGTCCCGTTCTGGTGGTGTCGGCTCCTCGACGGAGGCCGGACACGGGACGCAGCGCTCCGCAGGAGTCTACAGGGTGTCTACGGCCGCTTGCGACCGAGGTGGCCGCGGGTCCACTCCACCGCGTCCGCGTACCGCGCCTCGGCTCCGTGCCGGGTCGGCGTGTAGTAGGAGCGGTCCTTGAGGGCGTCCGGCGCGTACTGCTGGGCGGCGATGCCCTCGGGCAGATCGTGCGGGTACACGTACCCCTGGCCGTGGCCCAGCTTGCCCGCGCCCTGGTAGTGGCTGTCGCGCAGGTGGGCGGGGACGGGACCGGCGAGGCCCTTGCGGACGTCCTCCAGGGCGGCGCCGATGGCGGTGGTCGCGGAGTTGGACTTGGGGGCGAGGGCCAGGGCGATGGTGGCGTGGCTGAGGGTGAGGGCGGCCTCGGGGAAACCGATCAGGGCGACGGCCTGGGCGGCGGCGACGGCGATCTGGAGGGCGTTGGGGTCGGCGAGGCCGATGTCCTCGCTGGCGGAGATCATCAGGCGCCGGGCGATGAAGCGGGGGTCCTCGCCGGCCTCGATCATCCGGGCCAGGTAGTGCAGGGCGGCGTCCACGTCGGAGCCCCGGATGGACTTGATCAGGGCGCTGGCCACGTCGTAGTGCTGGTCGCCGTCGCGGTCGTACGTCACCGCGACCCGGTCGACGGTCTCCTCCAGCGTGGTCAGCGTGATCTCGGCCTCGCCCTTGTCCAGCGCGGCTCCGGCGGCGGCCTCCAGCGCGGTCAGCGCGCGGCGGGCGTCGCCGCCCGCGATGCGCAGCAGGTGCGCCTCGGTGTCCTCGGGCAGGGTGACGGCGCCGCCGAGACCGCGCTCGGCGGTGAGGGCGCGGCGCATGAGTCCGCGCAGGTCGTCGTCGGTGAGCGGTTCGAGGGTGAGCAGGAGGGAGCGGGAGAGCAGCGGGGAGATCACCGAGAAGTAGGGGTTCTCGGTGGTGGCGGCGATGAGGGTGACCCAGCGGTTCTCGACGGCCGGGAGGAGGGAGTCCTGCTGGGCCTTGCTGAAGCGGTGGATCTCGTCGAGGAAGAGGACGGTCTCCTTGCCGTACCCGCCGACGGCGCGGCGGGCGCCGTCGATGACCGTACGGACCTCCTTGACGCCCGCGGTGATCGCCGACAGCTCGACGAAGCGCTTGTTGGTGGCCTTGGAGACGACGTACGCCAGGGTGGTCTTGCCGGTGCCGGGCGGGCCCCAGAGGATCACCGAGGAGGGGCCGGCCGGGCCGGCGGCGCCTTCGCCGACCAGCCGGCGCAGCGGCGATCCGGGCTTGAGCAGGTGCTGCTGGCCCACCACCTCGTCGAGGGTGCGCGGGCGCATCCGGACGGCGAGCGGGCTGCCGGCCGGGTCCTTCTCCTGGCGTTCTTCTGCTGCGGCGGTGAACAGGTCGGGCTCCACGTCGGAAACCCTAGTTCACCGCACCGACAGCGCGACGGGGCCCGGTCAGGCGGTCCAGAAGTCCCACCAGCGGGTGAGGATCATCATGCCGACGATGCCGATGTGCAGCACCGGCAGGACCCAGGTGAACTCGCCGAGGAAGCCGCGCACGGCGGCCGGGGCGGGCAGGAAGCCCTTGCGGACGTTGAAGGAGGTCAGGTACCAGAACATGAGGATCGTGGCGACCCAGGCGAGGCAGCACCACAGGCAGAGCGCGTTGATCCGGTACAGGGACTCGAACTGGAGCCAGCTCACGAAGCCGACGCCGAAGAGGCAGCCGGCGTTGAAGGTGAGGTGGAACCAGCGCGGGAAGCGGGCCCCGGCGAGCAGGCTCATGCCGACGCAGATCACGATGCCGTAGGCGACCAGGCCCAGCATCGGGTTGGGGAAGCCGAAGACGCTCGCCTGGTCGCTCTCCATGACGCTGCCGCAGGAGACGACCGGGTTGAGGCTGCACCCGGGGGTGTAGGTGGTGCCGGCGACCTTGGCTTCCAGCAGCTTGAACTTGTCCAGGGTGATGACCCACGCGGCGAGCACCCCGGCCGCGCCCGTGAGCACCAGCAGCAGGGCGAAGGCCCGGCTGCCTCCCTCGGTGCGCGGGCGGGCGGTGTCGGGCTCCGGCGCGGCCGGCTCCCGGTCGGTGGAGGCGTCCCTCACTGTCGTCTTGCTCATCACGCCGATTCCGTCACTGGAGAGGAGAGCTGCTTCGGGCAGGGCCATTGTGCCGCATGGGCCTTTGCGGCCACTGTTCGATGAACATAAGAACGCACCGGTGAACGCCCTGGGGAGTCGGAATCCGGCCGACAGCCGTTCGCCGGGGGCACACGCGAGCGAACACGCGGGCCCCCGGGGACGGACGGCGGACCGAGGTCGGTCCTAGGCGAGCCGGGACTCCAGCTCCGCCACGACCTCGTTGACGCCGATCGGGGTCTGCTCGCCGGACTCCATGTCCTTGAGCTGGACGACCCCCTCGGCCAGGTCGCGTTCGCCGAGCACCAGCGTGTAGCGGGCGCCGGAGCGGTTGGCGGCCTTCATCGCGGCCTTGAGCCCCTTGCCGCCGTAGGCGAAGTCGGCGGCGACGCCGTTCTTGCGCAACTCGGTGACCTTGGCGAAGAGCACCCGGCGGGCCTCCTCGCCGAGCGGGACGGCGAAGACGGAGGTCGTGGCGGGCAGGTCCGGCGCGATGCCCTCCGCCTCCAGGGCGAGGACGGTGCGGTCGACGCCGAGGGCCCACCCCACGGAGGGCAGGGAGGGGCCCCCGATCATCTCGGAGAGCCCGTCGTACCGGCCGCCGCCGCCCACCGCCGACTGGGAGCCCAGCCCGTCGTGGACGAACTCGAAGGTGGTGCGCGTGTAGTAGTCCAGGCCGCGCACGAGCCGCGGGTCGTCCTCGAAGACCACTCCGGCCGCGGTGATCAGCTCGCGGACCTCCTCGTGGTACCGCTTGCAGGCGTCGCACAGGTAGTCGCGCAGCAGCGGCGCCCCGGCGAGCTGCTCCCGCACCTGGGGGCGCTTGTCGTCGAGGACGCGCAGCGGGTTGATGTCGGCCCGGCGCAGGGTGTCCTCGTCCAGGTCGAGCCCGCGCAGGAAGTCCTGGAGGGCCGAGCGGTAGACGGGGCGGCACTCCTGGTCGCCGAGGCTGTTGAGCAGGATGCGGAAGTTCCTGAGGCCCAGCGAGCGGTACGCCTGGTCGGCGAGGATGATCAGCTCGGCGTCGAGCGCCGGGTCCTCGGCGCCGATCGCCTCGGCGCCGACCTGGGAGAAGTGCCGGTAACGGCCCTTCTGCGGACGCTCGTAGCGGTAGTACGAGCCCGAGTACCAGAGCTTGACCGGCAGGTTGCCCTGCTTGTGCAGGCTGGCCTCCAGCGCGGCGCGCAGCACGGAGGCGGTGCCCTCGGGGCGCAGCGCCAGCCGGTCGCCGCCCTTGGTCTCGAAGGCGTACATCTCCTTGGTCACGATGTCGGTGGACTCGCCGACGCCGCGGGCGAACAGCTCGACGTTCTCGAAGCCGGGCGTCTCGACGTAGCCGTAGCCGGAGTCGCGCAGCGGCGCGGAGAACGCCTCCCGGACCGCCAGGTACGTGGCGGATTCCGGGGGAAGCAGGTCGTACGTGCCCTTGGGGGCCTTGAAGGTGCTCACGGAAGGTCTCTCGTCACATTCCTCGTCGGGGAGCCCCGGGGGCTCCCTGGCCGTCCGCCACCTGCCGCAGGTACGGGTTGGTGGCGCGTTCGCGGCCGATGGTCGTCTGGGGCCCGTGGCCGGACAGCACCACGGTCGAGTCGTCGAGCGGCAGGCACACGCGGGCCAGCGAGTCGAGCATCTCGGCCATGTCACCGCCGGGCAGGTCGGTGCGTCCGATGGAGCCGGCGAACAGCAGGTCGCCCGAGAAGAAGACCGGCGGGACGTCCGCCGCCTCGGGCAGGCCGAAGGTCACCGACCCCTTGGTATGGCCCGGCGCGTGGGCGACCGTCAGCTCCAGACCGGCCAGTTCCAGCCGGGCGCCGTCGGCCATCTCCCGGACGTCGTCCGGCTCGCCCACGGTCAGCTCCCCCATCAGCGGCATGCCGATGGACCGGCCGATCCCCTTCTCGGGGTCGCTCATCATGTACCGGTCCGCGGGGTGGATCCAGGCGGGTACGCCGTGCGCGCCGCAGACCGGGACGACCGAGGCCACATGGTCGATGTGGCCGTGGGTGAGGACGACGGCGACGGGCTTCAGCCGGTGCTTGGCGAGTGCCTCCTCGACGCCGGGAGCGGCCTGGTGGCCGGGGTCGATGATCACGCACTCCTCACCGGCGGCGGGGGCGACGACGTAACAGTTCGTCCCCCAGGCCCCGGCGGGGAACCCGGCAATGAGCACGTTCGTCCTTCGTTCGAGGTCGGTACGGGTGGCTTGCGGGCGGCCCTCGCCCGTGGTCAGAGCCTACCGGCGGTGCCGTTTCCTCAGCGAACCCATATACGGTACGGGGCTACACGCAGGCGGTCGGCGCGTCGCGCGCAGGCGGAGCGGCCGGCACCCGACGAGGCATGAGGGAGAGAACCCGGTGGTCAGCCAGGAGCAGCGGCGGCGTCAGCTCGCCCGGGAGAAGTTCTTGCGGCAGCAGCAGCGGCGGACCTCCGCCCGGCGCAAGTCGCGGGCGCGCAACGCGGCGATCGCGTCGGTGCTGGGAGTGGTGCTGATCGGCAGCGCCGCGCTGTACACGACCGGGGCCCTCAAGGGTGACGACAAGACCGCCGCGGGCGCCGAGGTCACGCCGAGCCCCGCCGAGACCAGCAAGGCGCCCGACCCGTGCGCGAAGCCCGCCGAGGGCGAGCCCACGACGCAGACCTGGGAGAAGGAACCGAAGCTGACCGTCGACAAGTCGGCCTCGTACACCATGAAGCTGGCGACGACCTGCGGTGACGTGGACATCGCGCTGAAGGCGTCGGCGGCCCCGCACACGGTCAACTCCTTCGACTTCCTGGCGTCCAAGGGCTACTTCGACCACACGCCCTGCCACCGCCTCACCACCGGCGGCATCTACGTGCTCCAGTGCGGCGACCCGACGGGCCAGGGCAACGGCGGCCCCGGCTACACCATCCCGGACGAGAACCTGAAGGACGAGAGCCTCAAGGGCGACGTGTACCCGGCGGGCACGGTGGCGATGGCCAACACCGGGCAGCCGGGCTCCGGCGGCAGCCAGTTCTTCCTGGTCTACCAGGACAGTCCGCTGCCCCCGAGCTACACGCCGTTCGGCACCGTCTCGGAGGCGGGCATGAAGGTGCTCAAGAAGATCTCCGACGCCGGTGAGAACACCGGAGCGGGCGACGGAGCACCGAACGCGACGGTCGTGATCGACAAGGCGACGGTCACGAAATCCTGATCCCCATCTGCGTAACTTCGGTCGCGCGGGATGCGGACAGGCCCCCCGCCGGTCGCCTATGTTGGCCGTGACGAAACTGTGGACGATGCCCGGGGGTAGCGAATCCCTCCGCAGGCATCATGTGGAGGAGGCGCTGTGAGCAGCGACCCGTGGGGCCGCGTCGACGAGACGGGGACCGTGTACGTGCGTACGGCCGACGGCGAGAAGGTCGTCGGTTCCTGGCAGGCGGGCTCCCCCGAGGAGGCGCTGGCCTATTTCGAACGCAAGTACGAGGGCCTGGTGGTCGAGATCGGCCTCCTCGAAAAGCGCGTGAAGACCACCGACCTCTCGGCGAAGGACGCCCTGGCCGCCGTGGACCACCTGCGCGAGCAGGTCGACGCGCACCACGCGGTCGGCGACCTCGACGCCCTCCGGGCCCGCCTGGACCGGCTCGTCGAACTGGTCGACAAGCGCCGCGAGGAGCGCCGGGTCCAGCGGGCCCGGCAGTCCGACGAGGCGCGCTCGGCCAAGGAGGCCCTGGTCACGGAGGCCGAGGAGCTGGCCCGTTCCGACCAGTGGCGAGCGGCCGGCGAGCGGCTGCGGGCGCTGGTGGACACCTGGAAGGGGCTGCCCCGGCTGGACCGCAAGTCCGACGACGAGCTGTGGCACCGCTTCTCGCACGCGCGCTCGGCGTTCTCCAAGCGGCGCAAGCAGCACTTCGCCCAGCTCGACGCGCAGCGCGAGGAGGCCCGCCAGATCAAGGAACGGCTGGTCTCCGAGGCCGAGGCGCTGTCCGGCTCGACGGACTGGGGTCCGACGGCGGCGCGCTACCGCGACCTGATGGCCGAGTGGAAGGCCGCGGGGCGTGCCCAGCGCGAGCACGAGGACGATCTGTGGAACCGCTTCCGCGGCGCCCAGGACGTCTTCTTCGCCGCCCGCGGCTCGGTCTTCGCCGAGCGTGACGCCGAGCAGGCGGAGAGCCTCAAGCTGAAGGAGGAGCTGGCCGAGGAGGCCGAGCGGCTGCTGCCGGTCACGGACCTCAAGGCGGCCCGCGCCGCGTTCCGCTCGGTCAACGAGCGCTGGGAGGCCATCGGCCACGTGCCGCGCGACGCCCGGCCGCGGGTCGAGGGCCGCATGCACGCCGTGGAGCGCGCCATCCAGCAGGCCGAGGAGGCCGAGTGGCGCCGGACCAACCCGGAGGCCCGCGCGCGGGCCGAGGGTCTGACCGGTCAGCTCCAGGCCGCCGTGGACAAGCTGCGCGGCCAGATCGAGCAGGCGCGCGCCCAGGGCAACAACGCCAAGGCCGACAAGCTGGAGCGCGAGCTGGAGAGCCGGCAGGCGCTGCTGGACCAGGCGCTCAAGGGGCTCCACGAGTTCGGCGGCTGATCCCGCGCCCCGGCGCGTACGCGAAGGGCTCCCGCACGGTGTGTGCGGGAGCCCTTTCCGTCTGTGCACGCGCCGTGCGCGCCGTGCGCGCCCGTCCCGTGTGCCTCGCGGCGCGCGGCGCTAGGAGGGCCTGCGCGCCGAGGTGACCCGGTACACGTCGTAGACGCCCTCCACGCCCCGTACGGCCTTCAGGACGTGTCCGAGGTGCTTGGGGTCGCCCATCTCGAAGGTGAAGCGGGAGGTGGCGACGCGGTCGCGGGAGGTCTGCACGGCCGCCGAGAGGATGTTGACGTGCTGGTCGGACAGGACCCGGGTGACGTCCGACAGCAGCCGGGAGCGGTCCAGCGCCTCGACCTGGATGGCGACCAGGAAGACCGAGGACTGGGTGGGCGCCCACTCGACCTCCAGGATGCGTTCCGGCTCGCGGGAGAGCGAGTCCACGTTCACGCAGTCGCTGCGGTGGACCGAGACGCCGCTGCCCCGGGTGACGAAGCCGATGATCGGGTCGCCGGGCACGGGCGTGCAGCAGCGGGCCAGCTTGACCCACACGTCCTCGACGCCCTTGACGACGACGCCCGGGTCGGCGCTGGTACGGCGCTTGCGCCCGCGTCCGCGGGCCGGCGGCACCGCCTCGTCGATCTCCTCGGTGGCCGCCTCCTCGCCGCCGAGCGCCTGGACCAGCTTCTGCACGATGTTCTGCGCGGAGACGTGGCCCTCGCCGATGGCGGCGTAGAGCGCGGAGATGTCCGAGTAGCGCATCTCGTGCGCCAGCGTGACCAGGGAGTCCCCGGTCAGGATGCGCTGGATCGGCAGGTTCTGCTTGCGCATGGCCCGCACGATGGCGTCCTTGCCCTGCTCGATCGCCTCGTCGCGGCGCTCCTTGGAGAACCAGGCCCGGATCTTGTTGCGGGCCCGCGGCGATTTGACGAAGCCGAGCCAGTCGCGGGAGGGGCCGGCGCCGGCCGCCTTGGAGGTGAAGACCTCGACCAGGTCGCCGTTGTCCAGGGTGGACTCCAGCGGGACCAGCCGGCCGTTGACCCGGGCCCCTATGGTGCGGTGGCCGACCTCGGTGTGGACGGCGTAGGCGAAGTCGACCGGCGTGGCCCCGGCCGGGAGCGCTATGACGTCTCCCTTGGGGGTGAAGACGAAGACCTCGTTGCGGGAGAGGTCGAAGCGCAGCGACTCCAGGAACTCCCCGGGGTCCTCGGTCTCCTTCTGCCAGTCCAGGAGCTGGCGCAGCCACGCCATGTCGTTGATGGCCGCGTTGTCCTTGCCCGCCTTGCCCGCCGGGGACTTGGGCACGTCGGTGCGGACCTTGGACGCCCCGGCGACCGCCTCCTGCTTGTACTTCCAGTGCGCGGCGATGCCGTACTCGGCGCGGCGGTGCATGTCGAAGGTGCGGATCTGCAACTCGACCGGCTTGCCGTTGGGCCCGATGACCGTCGTGTGCAGCGACTGGTACATGTTGAACTTGGGCATGGCGATGTAGTCCTTGAACCGCCCCGGAACCGGGTTCCAGCGGGCGTGGACCGTGCCCAGCGCCGCGTAGCAGTCACGGACGGTGTCCACCAGGACGCGGATGCCCACCAGGTCGTAGATCTCCGCGAAGTCCCGGCCGCGGACGATCATCTTCTGGTAGACGCTGTAGTAGTGCTTCGGGCGGCCGGTCACGGTCGCCTTGATGCGGGCCGCGCGCAGGTCCTGCTGGACCTCGTCGGTCACGATGGCGAGGTACTCGTCCCGCTTGGGGGCGCGCTCGGCGACCAGGCGGACGATCTCGTCGTACATCTTGGGGTAGAGGATCGCGAAGGCGAGGTCCTCCAGCTCCCACTTGATGGTGTTCATGCCCAGCCGGTGGGCGAGCGGCGCGTAGATCTCCAGGGTCTCGCGCGCCTTCTTCTCCTGCTTCTCGCGCTTGAGGTAGCGCATGGTGCGCATGTTGTGCAGGCGGTCGGCGAGCTTGATGACCAGGACCCGGGGGTCCTTGGCCATGGCGACGACCATCTTGCGCACCGTCTCGGCCTGCGCGGCCTCGCCGAACTTGACCTTGTCCAGCTTGGTGACGCCGTCGACGAGGAGGGCGACGGTGTCGCCGAAGTCGCGGCGCAGTTGTTCCAGGCCGTACTCGGTGTCCTCGACCGTGTCGTGCAGCAGCCCCGCCATGAGGGTGGCCGGGTCCATGCCCAGCTCGGCGAGGATGGTGGTCACCGCGAGCGGGTGCGTGATGTACGGGTCGCCGCTCTTGCGCTTCTGGCCCCGGTGCCAGCGCTCGGCGACCTGGTAGGCGCTCTCGATCTGGCGCAGCGTCGCCGTCTCGATCTTGGGATCGTTGCCCCGCACTATCCGCAGCAGCGGCTCCAGCACCGGGTTGTACGGGTTGGCGCGCTGGACGCCGAGGCGGGCGAGGCGGGCGCGGACGCGGTTGGAGGAGCCGGAGCGGGCGGACTGACCGGCGGGGGTGCGGACGACCGGGGCGTTCGCCGCGCGGCCGGGCGGGGCGGGCTTGGGCCGCGGCTGCTCGGCGGGCTTGTCGACCGGGGCGGCCGGGGCGTGCTGGATCGGCCCGCGGGTGTCGTTCTTCGCGTGCGGCGCGCTGGGCGCGGGCTTCGCCGCCGCCGCCGAGGCGGACTCGGGCTTGGCGGCGGTCAGTGGCTGGGCCTCGTCTGCCAAGAGGACTCCTCGTGCGCGATCCGGGTCCCCGGTCAGGCTCCGGAAGGCCCATGGTAGCGATCCCCGGCCCCAGGATCGCCTTCAGGCCACAGGGGGACCGTTCACCCCAGCACAACACCGGAGGCGGGCGCCGGATTCCTCCGGGGCCCGCCTCCGGCGGTGGTGCGGGGCTCAGACGGTGAGCAGCGACCTCAGCGGGGCCCCGGCCAGCGCGGGCTCCAGCTTGGCCCGGCCGCCGAGGAAGCCCAGCTCCATCAGTACGGCGAGGCCCGCGACCTGCGCTCCCGCCCGGCGGATGAGCCGGAGGGACGCCTCGGCGGTGCCGCCGGTGGCGAGGACGTCGTCGACGACCAGGACACGGTCGCCGGGGGTGAGGTCCTCGGCGTGCACCTCGATCTCGGCCGACCCGTACTCCAGGTCGTACGCCTGTCCGAGGGTGGCTCCGGGGAGCTTGCCCGCCTTGCGCACCGGGACGAAGCCGAGGCCGGCCCGCAGGGCGACGGGGGCGCCGAGGATGAAGCCCCGGGCCTCCAGTCCGACCACCTTGGTGGCGCCGACGCCCTCCGCGAACTCGGCGAGCGCGTCGGTGAGGGCCGCGAACGCCACCGGGTCCGCGAGCAGCGGGGTGATGTCCTTGAACACCACACCCGGCTCCGGGTGGTCGGGCACGTCACGGATGCGGCTGAGCAGCAGCCCCGTGATGTCGGTCAGCTCGGTCATCGGTGCCTTTCCGAGGGTCCGCCGCGGCCCCGGGTGCGGGTCGCGGACTGGTTGCGGGGCCCGACGACCGCCGCCGCCGCGCCCTCGTGTACGCCGTCGAACACCCCGTCGCCGGCGGACTCCCCGTTCTCCCCCCGGGCGGCGGCCTGCGCCCGTTTGGCGAGGACGCGCTTCCTGAGGGACTTCATCTGCGGCTCGCGCTCCTTGAGGTCGGCGACGAGCGGCGTGGCGATGAAGATCGAGGAGTACGCGCCTGCCGCGAGGCCGACGAACAGCGACAGGGAGATGTCGTTCAGCATACCGGCGCCGAGGACACCGCCTCCGATGAACAGCAGGCCGGCCACCGGCAGCAGGGCCACCACCGTGGTGTTGATCGAGCGGACCAGGGTGCCGTTGATCGAGCGGTTGGCGATCTCGGAGTAGGTCCAGCGGCTCTGCCTGGTGATGTCCTTCGTCTGTTCCTTGAGGCTGTCGAAGACGACGACGGTGTCGTAGAGCGAGTAGCCCAGGATGGTGAGCAGGCCGATCACGGTGCCCGGGGTGACCTCGAAGCCGACCAGGGCGTAGACGCCGGTGGTGATGGTGAGGTCGTGGACCAGGGCGACGAACGCGGCGACGGCCATCCGCCACTCGAAGGCGATCGCCAGGTAGATCACCACCAGGACCATGAAGATCGCCAGGCCCTTCCACGCCTTGTTGGCGATCTGCTCGCCCCAGCTCGGGCCCACCAGGTCGGCGTTGATGTGCTCCGCGTCGACCTTGAGGTCGGTGGCGAGGTCCCGCTTGATCGTGTCCGACGCGCCGGTGTCGATGCCGGCGATCTGGATGCGCAGGCTGCCGTCGCCGAGCTTCTGGACGATCGCGTCGTGCCCGGAGGCGTCCTCCGCGTAGCCCTCGGCCTGGGAGACGGAGGCGCTCATGTTCTTCGGGGTGGTGAAGACCGCGCCGCCCTGGAACTCGATGCCCATGTGCAGTCCGCGCACGGACAGGCCGAGGATCGCGGTGATGGTGATCAGGACGGAGAGTCCGTACCAGATCACGCGGTTCCTGACGAAGTCGTAGCCGATCTCCCCATGGTGGAGCCGGGCTCCGAGGGTGCCGAGTTTCGACATGCTCACGCCTCCTTCGTCGTGACGGGGGCGGAGGGGCGACGGCTCGCGCGCAGGGGCGGTTTCGCGCCGAGGGCCTTCGGATCGAGCCCGGACCAGCGGTGGCCACGGGCGAAGAACCGGCGGCGGGCCATCAGCGTGAGCAGCGGCTTGGTGAAGAGGAAGACCACGACCACGTCGAGCAGGGTGGTCAGCCCCAGCGTGAACGCGAAGCCCTGCACCTTGCCGACGGTGACCACGAAGAGCACGGCGGCGGCGAGGAACGACACGAAGTCGGAGACCAGGATGGTGCGCCGGGCGCGCGGCCAGCCCCGTTCGACGGCGGGGCGCAGCGAGCGGCCCTCCCGGATCTCGTCGCGGACCCGTTCGAAGAAGACGATGAACGAGTCCGCCGTGATCCCGATGGCGACGATGGCCCCGCACACGGCCGGCAGGTTCAGCGCGAAGCCGATGGTCGGTCCGAGCAGCGACATGATCGCGTACGTGAGGGAGGCGGAGACCATCAGCGAGGTGATCGCGATGAACGACAGGCCGCGGTAGTAGACCAGCAGGTAGAGGACGACCAGCGCGAGCCCGATGGCACCCGCGATCAGACCGGCGTGGAGCTGCTCACCGCCGAGCGCGGCGGTGACGGTGGTGACGCTGTCCTCCTTGAAGCTCAGCGGGAGCGCGCCGTAGGACAGCATGTTGGCGAGGCTCTGGGCCTCCTCCTGGCCGAACTGCCCGGAGATCTCCGCGTTGCCGCCGGTCAGGGCCTGGCTGACGTACGGGTCGGAGACGACCTCGTTGTCCAGGACGATGGCGAACTGGTTCTGCGGGGACTGGTTCTGCGCCAGCTTGCCGGTGATGTCCGCGAACTTCTTCGCGCCGCCGCCGGTGAAGTCCATCGTGACGGTCCAGCCCGCGGCGGTCTGCGTGTTGAAGACGGCCTGGGCCTTGTCCACGTCCGTGCCGTCGACGGCGGCGGGGCCGAGGATGTACTTCTGCCACTGGCCCCGGGCGTTGGTGCCGCAGGCCACGGTGGGGTCGGTGGGCAGGGCGCCCTCGCCGGCCTTGGCGCGCGCGGAGCCGTCGGTGCAGTCGAGCGCCGCGTACTGGGCCTGGAGCTTCTCGGAGACGCCGTCGCCGGCTCCGTCGGAGGCGCCGTCGGACGGTGCCGGGGAGGCGCCGCCGGAGGCGGTGGCGGAGGGGCTGGGGTCGGCCTTCAGCGCGTCGGTGACGGCGCGGCCCTGGGTGGTGGCGCTCGGGGAGGCGGCGGGGGTGTCCCCGGCCGTGTCGCCCGTGGCGCCTTGCGCCTTGTCGCCGGTGGTGTCCTGCGCCTTGTCGCCGGTGGCGTCCGCCGTCGGGGCTCCGGTGCCGTCGCCCGTCGCGTCACCGCTCGGGTCGGTGGCCTTGTGGGAGGCGCCGTCGGAGGCGTCGGGTGCGGGCGTGCCGGCCGCGTCGGGGCCGGACAGCTCGGTGGTGAGGACCGGGCGGAAGTAGAGCTTCGCGGTGGTGCCGACCTGCGCGCGGGCTTCCTCGGAGTTCATCCCCTTGGGGATGTTGACGATGATGTTCCGGGTGCCCTGGGTCTGGACTTCGGCCTCGGAGACGCCGAGGCCGTTGACACGGCGCTCCATGATCTCGACCGCGGTGTCCATGTTGGTCTTGTTGATCGCGGACTCCTGGCCCGGCTCGGAGACGGCCCGGAGCGTGATGCTCGTACCGCCCGCCAGGTCGATGCCGAGGCGCGGAGTCGTGTTCCCGGAGGCGATCATGCCTCCTGTGAGCGCCGCAATGACGATCACCATCAGGGCCAGCGAGCGTCCGGGCTTGCTCTGGACGCTCGCTTGCTTTCCCTTTTTGAGGGCTGCCACCTTGTCTTGACTCCCTTTCGGGCCGCGTCGCACCGCCGGGGCGGCATACCGGCGGCCATCGCGTGGTGGGTGGGGGGTCCGTGCGAACGACGCGGCGCGGGGGGCGCGGGCGGACCCGCGCACCCCGGGGCACGGCTACTTCGTCTCGGAACCGCCGTCGGTCTTCTTCGGCTGGTCGTCCACCGGGGCGGCGGCGTCCACCGTCTCGTCCGCCTTGGCGTCCGAGGGCTTGTCGGCCTTGGCGTCGGCGTCGGCCTTGGCGTCGGCCGGCTCGTCGGCCTTGGCGTCCGAGGGCTCGTCGGCCGGCTCCTTCTTGCCGAGGTCGACGGAGCGGTCGCCGGAGGCGTCCGCGTCGCTCTCGGTGAGGGAGGAGGCGTCGTCGGGGACGACGTGGGCGTCGTCCTTCAGGTCGTGCTCGATGCCGTGGACGATGCGGTTGTACTCGTCGTCGCTCAGGACGGCACCGATGGAGTTCTTGGCGAAGAGCAGCTCGACGCCCGGCCCGGCGTCGAGGAGGACCGTGTCCTCGCTCACCTCCTTGACCGTGGCGTACATGCCCCCGATGGTGCGGACACCGGAACCGGGCTGCATCTGGTTCCGCATGTCGACGGCCTGCTGCTGCTTCTTCTTCGCCGACCGGGTCATCAGGAACATGGCCCCGATGAGCACGATGAACGGGAGGAGGGTCACGAGACTCACGGGTCGGTACTTCCTTCACACGACCGCGATGGTGAGCGGCCTTGTCGGTTGGGGGTGTGGGCGCCGCCGGCAACGGTGGCATCGGCGGAGTCTAGGCGAGTCCGCGCGCAGGGAACAACGCTCAGCATGGCACCGGGGTTCCTGCTCAGGCCAATGTGCCGGTCGGGGCGGTGGCGTCACGCCCCGAACAGGTCCTGTTGTCCGGTTCCCCGCGCGGCGGCGCCCGGCGGGGTCAGGCCGAGGTGCGCCCAGGCGGCGGGGGTCGCCACCCGTCCCCTGGGCGTGCGGGCGAGCAGTCCCTCGCGGACGAGGAAGGGTTCGGCGACCTCCTCGACGGTCTCCCGCTCCTCCCCCACGGCCACCGCGAGGGTGGAGACGCCGACGGGCCCGCCACCGAACAGCTTGGTCAGGGCCTCCAGGACGGCGCGGTCGAGCCGGTCCAGCCCGCGGGCGTCGACCTCGTAGACCGCGAGGGCCGCCGCGGCGATCTCGCGGGTGACCACCCCGTCGGCCTTGACCTGGGCGTAGTCGCGGACCCGGCGCAGCAGGCGGTTGGAGATGCGGGGGGTGCCGCGGGAGCGGCCGGCGATCTCGGCGGCGCCCTCGGGGTCGATCTCGACGTCGAGGAGGCCGGCCGAGCGGTGCACCACCCGTTCCAGTTCGGCGGGGCCGTAGAACTCCATGTGGGCGGTGAAGCCGAAGCGGTCGCGCAGCGGGGGCGGCAGCAGTCCGGCGCGGGTGGTGGCGCCGACCAGGGTGAAGGGGGGCAGTTCGAGGGGGATGGCGGTGGCGCCGGGGCCCTTGCCGACGATGACGTCGACGCGGAAGTCCTCCATCGCCATGTAGAGCATCTCCTCGGCGGGCCGGGACATGCGGTGGATCTCGTCGAGGAAGAGGACCTCCCCCTCCTGGAGGGAGGAGAGGATCGCCGCGAGGTCGCCCGCGTGCTGGATGGCGGGGCCGGAGGTGATGCGGATGGGGGCGCCCATCTCGGCCGCGATGATCATCGAGAGGGTGGTCTTGCCGAGGCCGGGGGCGCCGGAGAGCAGGACGTGGTCGGCGGTGGCGCCGCGGGCGCGGGCGGCGCGCAGGACCAGGTCGAGCTGTTCGCGGACCTTCTCCTGGCCGATGAACTCGCCCAGGTCCTTGGGGCGCAGGGCCGCCTCCACGGCCTGGTCCTCGCCGTCGGCGGACGCGCCGACAAGGCGCTCGGCGGCGTCGGTGTCGGTCGTCTCGTCCCAGTTCATGCGGTGTGCCTCGGCTCTCGGTACGGACTATCGGGCGCGGTTCAGCGTCTGGAGGGCGGCCTTGAGCAACTGGCCCACGGGCGGTGTCCCGCCGGCCGCCTCGGCCTGGGGCGCCACGGCCGAGACCGCCTCGTCGGCCTCGCGGCTCGCGTAGCCGAGGCCGATGAGCGCGGCGTGGAGCTGGTCGCGCCAGCCGGCGGCGGGCGCCGCGAGGGCGGCGGAGGGGGAGCCGACCGGCTCGCCGAGGCGGTCCTTCAGTTCCAGGAGGAGCTTCTGCGCGCCCTTCTTGCCGATGCCGGGGACGGCGGTCAGGGCCTTCTCGTCACCGGTGGACAGGGCCCGGCGCAGCGCGTCGGGGGTGTGCACGGCGAGCATCGCCTGGGCGAGGCGGGGGCCGACGCCGCTGGCGGTCTGGAGGAGCTCGAAGACCTGGCGCTCGTCGTCGTCGGCGAAGCCATAGAGGGTGAGCGAGTCCTCGCGGACCACGAGGGAGGTGGCGAGCCTCGCGGCGGTGCCGACCCGGAGCCCGGCGAGGGTGCCCGGGGTGCACTGGACGGCCATGCCGACCCCGCCGACCTCCACCACCGCGGAGCCGGGGGCGAGGGCGGCGACGGTGCCGCTGACGAAGGCGATCATGACGTACGGCCTTTCGGTGCGGGCGGGACGCGGACCGCCCGGGAGGGGTGCGCGGCGTGCAGGGCGGCGGCCTGCCGGAGCCGGTTCTGGGCGGGGGCCCGCCAGATGTGGCAGATGGCGAGTGCGAGGGCGTCGGCGGCGTCGGCCGGCTTCGGCGGCGCGTCGAGCCGCAGCAGGCGGGTGACCATGGCGCCGACCTGGGCCTTGTCGGCGCGGCCGGAGCCGGTGACGGCGGCCTTGACCTCGCTGGGGGTGTGCAGGGCGACCGGGATGCCGCGGCGCGAGGCGCACAGGATGGCGACGGCGCTGGCCTGGGCGGTGCCCATCACGGTGCGGACGTTGTGCTGGCTGAAGACGCGCTCGACGGCGACGTACTGCGGCCGGTGCTCGTCGAGCCACTGCTCGATGCCCTGTTCCACGGCGACGAGGCGGTGACCGAGGTCGGCGTCGGCCGGGGTGCGGACGACGCCGACGCCGATCATGGTCAGCGGGCGGCCCGCGACGCCCTCGACGACGCCGACCCCGCAGCGGGTCAGCCCGGGGTCCACCCCCAGTACGCGCACGCGCGCCTCCCCTGCTTCACGGCTGCACCGCCGCCGCTCCCGCGGACCCGGCCGATCACCGTCGGGGCCGCCCGGTCGGCGGTCGCGGCCCGCGGCCGGTGATCTTTGACATGCGCCAGGCTATCGGGTGCCACCGACAACGCGGCGGGCCGACGGGGTGTGTTCCCGCCGGCCCGTCGACGCGGGGGACGCGCTACGCGTCGACCTTCTCCATGATCTCGTCGCTCACGTCGAAGTTGGCGAAGACGTTCTGGACGTCGTCGCTGTCCTCCAGGGCGTCGATCAGCTTGAAGATCTTCCGGGCGCCGTCCTCGTCCAGCTCGACCTGCATGGTCGGCACGAAGTGGGCGTCGGCCGACTCGTAGTCGATGCCGGCGTCCTGGAGGGCGGTGCGCACCGCGACCAGGTCGGTCGGCTCGCTGACCACCTCGAAGCTCTCCCCGAGGTCGTTGACCTCCTCGGCGCCCGCTTCCAGGACGGCGCCGAGGACGTCGTCCTCGCTCAGGCCCTCCGAGGGGACGATCACGACGCCCTTGCGGTTGAAGAGGTACGACACCGAGCCGGGGTCGGCCATGGAGCCGCCGTTGCGGGTCATCGCCACCCGGACGTCGGAGGCGGCGCGGTTGCGGTTGTCGGTGAGGCACTCGATGAGCACGGCGACGCCGTTCGGGCCGTACCCCTCGTACATGATCGTCTCGTACTCGGCGCCACCGGCTTCCAGGCCGGCGCCGCGCTTGAGCGCGGAGTCGATGTTCTTGTTGGGAACGGACTGCTTCTTCGCCTTCTGGATGGCGTCGTAGAGGGTGGGGTTGCCTTCGGGGTCGGCACCCCCCATGCGGGCCGCCACCTCGATGTTCTTGATGAGTTTTGCGAAGAGCTTTCCGCGCTTGGCGTCGACGACGGCCTTCTTGTGCTTCGTCGTGGCCCATTTGGAGTGGCCGGCCATCTGTCAGTCTCCTTCGCGTAACCCGTCTTCGTCCGAACGTCAGGAATCCTACAAGGACTCCACCGTCCGGTTTGCGCGCACCATGGCGGCGAAGAGGCGGTGGACGCGGTGGTCACCGGTGAGTTCCGGGTGGAAGGAGGTGGCCAGCGCGTTGCCCTGGCGGACCGCGACGATGTGGCCGTCGTGCTCGGCGAGGACCTCGGCGCCGGCCCCGGCGGACTCCACCCAGGGGGCGCGGATGAAGACGCCCGAGACCGGGCCGCCCGCGACGCCGCGCAGGTCGACGGCGGCCTCGAAGGACTCGTTCTGCCGGCCGAAGGCGTTGCGGCGCACGATCATGTCGATGCCGCCGACCGTCTGCTGTCCGGAGCGCGGGTCGAGGATCTTGTCGGCCAGCAGGATCATGCCGGCGCAGGTCCCGTAGACCGGCATGCCGGCGCGCACGCGGGCGCGCAGGGGCTCCATCAGCCCGAAGAGCACGGCCAGCCGGGAGATGGTGGTGGACTCGCCGCCGGGCAGCACCAGGCCGTCGACCGCGGCGAGTTCCCCGGGGCGCCGCACCTCCCTGGCCGCGGCGCCGGCCGCGGCCAGGGAGGCGAGGTGCTCCCGTACGTCGCCCTGGAGTGCCAGGACGCCGATGACGGGTGTCTCGCTCACGGGTGCTTACCAGCCGCGGTTGGCGTAGCGCTCGGTCTCGGGGAGGGTGTCGCAGTTGATGCCGACCATGGCCTCGCCCAGGTCGCGGGAGGCGTCGGCGATGACCTTCGGGTCGTCGTAGAAGGTGGTCGCCTTGACGATGGCGGCGGCGCGCTTGGCGGGGTCGCCGGACTTGAAGATGCCGGAGCCGACGAAGACGCCCTCGGCGCCGAGCTGGCGCATGAGCGCGGCGTCGGCGGGGGTGGCGACGCCTCCCGCGGAGAAGAGCACGACCGGGAGGCGGCCGAGCGCGGCGGTCTCCTTGACCAGCTCGTAGGGGGCGCGCAGGTCCTTGGCGGCGGCGTACAGCTCGTTGTTGTCGTAGCCGCGCAGGCGGGCGATCTCGTTCTTGATCTGGCGCAGGTGGCGGACGGCCTCGACGACGTTGCCGGTGCCGGCCTCGCCCTTGGAGCGGATCATCGCGGCGCCCTCGGCGATGCGGCGCAGGGCCTCGCCGAGGTTGGTGGCGCCGCAGACGAAGGGGGCGGTGAAGGCCCACTTGTCGGAGTGGTTGACCTCGTCGGCCGGGGTCAGCACCTCGGACTCGTCGATGTAGTCGACGCCGAGGGACTGGAGGACCTGGGCCTCGACGAAGTGGCCGATGCGGGACTTGGCCATCACGGGGATGGAGACCGCCTCGATGATGCCCTCGATCATGTCGGGGTCGGACATCCGGGCCACGCCGCCGTCCTTGCGGATGTCGGCGGGGACCCGCTCCAGGGCCATGACGGCGACGGCACCCGCGTCCTCGGCGATCTTCGCCTGCTCCGGGGTGACGACGTCCATGATCACGCCGCCCTTGAGCTGTTCGGCCATGCCGCGCTTCACGCGGGCGGTGCCGGTCTCGGTGGCCTGGTTGTCGGAGAACGAGTCGGACACGGGTACCTCGCTGAGGGGAAGTGGTCTGGTGCGACACGAGCAAACGCGACCCGACCAGTCCACAACAAGGGCCACCGGTCAGGCGGTGGCTCGTTTTCCCGGGCCGGGGGCGGCGCGGGACCCGTGCCCGCCCGGGGTGGACCGGGTTCAGGCGGCGCGGTCGACGAGGGCGGCGGGGGGCTCGTCGTCCATCTCGAAGGCCAGCGGGAAGGGCGCGTGTCCGGCCAGCCGGAACCAGCGCACCTTGCGGTGTTCGCGCAGGCGGCGGGCGGCGCCCACGGCGTCGTTGTGGAAGCGGCGGGCCATCGGGACCCGGCGGACCGCCTCGGCCAGTTCCCGGGTGGCCTCCTCTCCCCCGGGCGCCTCGCGGACGGCGTCGACCTGCGCCGGTTCCTCGAACACCGCCCGCAGCGCCTGGGTCAGCTCGCTCTCGGCGACCTCCCGGTGCTCCTCCTCGGCCTGCCGGGCCCCGTGCGCGGCCTCGTACAGGACGATGGAGGCGGCGGGGTCGAGGACGCCCGAGGTGGCCAGCTCCTGGGCGACGGAGGCCCGGCGCAGCAGTTGCGCGTCGAGCGCGGCGCGGGCGGCGTCGATCCGGGCGTGGAGCCGGTCCAGGCGGCCCGCCGTCCAGCTCAGGTACAGGCCGATCGCCACGAGGACGGCCAGGGTCCAGATCAGGGTTGCGGTCACGGGCGGCAAGGCTACCGGTGCGTCCCGGGGAGCCGGCCGGACGCCTCACGGGTCCCCCGGAGCGCGGGGGCACCGGACGCGGGCCGGCGGGCCGGGCGGAAGACCCGGACCACCACGCGCGCCGCCGCCCCCGCGTCCCCTCGGTCCCGGGCCGGAACCGAGCCGGCCCCGGGTCAGTCCCGTGCCAGCCCGAGGCGGGCGCGCAGGCCCGTGGCCCGTTCGTCGGCGGCAACGGCCGCCGCGCCCGCCGTCACCGTCTCGTAGACCGAGAGGATGTCCGCGCCCACCGTCGACCAGTCGAAGCGCCGCACGTGCGCGCTGCCCCGCTCCCGCAGCCCGGCCCGCCGCTTCGGGTCGCCCAGCAGCCGTACCGCCGCGGCGGCCAGCGCGCCGGCGTCCTCGTTGGGGAACAGCTCGCCGGCCTCGCCCTGGTCCAGGACCTGCGCGAAGGCGTCCAGGTCGGAGGCGAGGACCGGGGCGCCCGCCGACATGGCCTCGACGAGGATGATGCCGAAGCTCTCCCCACCGGTGTTGGGCGCCACGTACAGGTCGACGCTGCGCAGGAAGCGCGCCTTGTCCTCGTCGCTGACCATGCCGAGGAACTCGACGCGGGAACGCAGCCCGGCCGGCAGGGAGGCGACCGCCTCCTTCTCGTCCCCGCGCCCGGCCACCAGCAGCCGGGCCCCCGGCCGGGCGGCGAGGATCTCCGGCAGGGCCCGCATGAGCACCGGGAGTCCCTTGCGGGGCTCGTCGATGCGGCCTATGAACCCGATCGTGCCGCCCGCCTCCTTGCCGGTGAGGCCCCGCGCCTCGTCGGACTGCCACTCGGGGCGGGGCTCGGCCTTGGCGAAGAAGTCGACGTCGACGCCGTTCGGGATCACCACGGCGTCCCCGCCCAGGTGCTCGACGAGGGTGCGGCGCGCGTACTCGCTGACGGCGATCCGGGCACTGATCTTCTCCAGCGCGGCCTGGAGGATCGCGTACGCGGCGATCATCGCGCGGGAGCGCGGGTTGGAGGTGTGGAAGGTGGCCACGATCGGGCCCTGCGCCGCCCAGCAGGTCAGCAGGCCCAGCGAGGGCGAGGTCGGCTCGTGGATGTGGATGACGTCGAAGGCGCCCTCGTGCAGCCAGCGCCGTACCCGGGCCGCCGACAGGAAGCCGAAGTTCAGCCGGGCCACCGAGCCGTTGTAGGGCACCGGCACCGCGCGGCCGGCGGAGACGACGTAGGGCGGCAGCGGGGTGTCGTCGTCGGCCGGCGCGAGGACGGACACCTCGTGGCCGAGCCGCAGGAAGTACTCGGCGAGGTCCCGGATGTGGAACTGGACGCCGCCCGGGACGTCCCAGGAGTACGGGCAGACGATGCCGATCCTCACGGGGCACCCCGCTCCGGTGCGCCGTCCCCGCCCCGGGCGCCCGGCGCCTTCGCGGGGTCGAGGTCGGCGAGCCACAGGCGCTGGAGCATGTGCCAGTCCTGCGGGTGCTCGGCGATGCCGCCGGCGAAGGCGTCGGCGAGGGCCTGCGTCATCACGGCGGTCCGCTCGGCCCGCGTGCCCCGCTCGGGGACCTCGACCGGCGGGTGGACCCGGCCCCGCATCACCGGGGAGTCGTCGTACCAGAGCGTGACCGGCAGCAGCGCCGCGCCGGTCTGCTGGGCGAGCAGGGCGGGTCCGGCGGGCATCCGGGCACTCGCGCCGAAGAACTCGACCTCGACGCCGGAGGCCGACAGGTCGCGGTCGGCGACCAGGCAGACCAGGCCGCCCTCGCGCAGCCGCCGCGCGAGGGTGCCGAAGGCGGTGCCGCCGCTGTGCGGGAGGACCTCCATGCCCAGGCCCTCGCGGTAGGCGACGAAGCGGTCGTAGAGGCTCTCCGGCTTGAGGCGCTCGGCGACCGTGGTGAAGGGGATGCCCAGGTGCGTGGTGACCCAGGCGCCCGCCAGGTCCCAGTTGGCCAGGTGGGGCAGGGCGAGGACGACGCCCTTGCCGGCGGCCATGCCGTCGGTCAGGTGGTGCAGGTCCTTGGGGGCGAAACCGGACTCGATGCGTTCGACGCCCCAGGCCGGGAGGCGGAAGGACTCCATCCAGTAGCGCAGGTAGGAGCGCATGCCCGCGCGGGAGAGCGCGGCCAGTTCCCCGGGGCCCGCGTCGGGCAGCACGCGCGCGTAGTTGCCCTCCAGCCGGCGCACACCCGCGCCGCGCCGCTTCCAGGCGGCGTCCGCGATGGTGCGGCCGAGGCGGACGGCGACGGGCTCGGGGAGCCTCTTGACCGCGCCCCAGCCGGCTCCGTACAGGGCGTCGGTCAGCCGGTCCCGGGCGCTCACGTGGCCGCCTCGGAGCCCTGGCCCTCCTCGGCCGCCTCCGCCTCGGCGGACTCGCGGCGGACGGTGACGACCCGCTGGACCAGCGTGACGAGGCTGCCGACGGCGACGATCCACAGGGCGACGGGCAGCAGGTACTGGATACCGGGCACGCCGAACTTGTGCAGACCGGCGAAACCGGCGGCGACCAGCGAGATCACCAGCCGCTCGGCCCGCTCGACCAGCCCGTTGACGGCGACCGGCAGCCCGATCGACTCGCCGCGCGCCTTGGTGTACGAGACCACCTGGCCGCTGGCGAGGCAGAAGATCGCGACGGCGCACAGGAGGGTGTCGTCACCGCGGCCCGCGTACCAGAGGGCGAAGCCGGCGAAGACCGCGCCGTCGGCGACCCGGTCCAGGGTGGAGTCCAGGAAGGCGCCCCAGCGGCTGGACCGGCCGAGCTGGCGGGCCATGTTGCCGTCGACGAGGTCGGAGAAGACGAAGAGGGTGATCACGACCGTGCCCCAGAAGAACTCTCCCAGGGGGTAGAAGACCAGCGCACCCGCGACCACACCGGCCGTGCCGATCAGGGTGACCGTGTCCGGGCTGACGCCCCGGCGGATGAGAAACGCGGCGAACGGTGTGAGGACACGCGTGAAGAATGCACGCGCGTACTTGTTCAGCATGGCCTTCCCGGAGGTCGGTGTCGCCGCGCGGCCCCTGCTGGCCACCGGCTGGCCCATCGTAGTCACGCGGCGGCGCGGCCGACGGCGGTACCCGGGCCCGTCCCGGCGCAGGGACGGGGATCGGGCCCGTCGTATGGACGCGGGATGACGGGAGTGGAAAGCTCGAAGTACCGCGGGCGTCGCCGGAGCCGCCGGTGCACGCGGCCCGCCCGTCCGCGCCCCCAGCGACCTCACCGTGCACGGGAGGCAAGGACATGGGCGACAAGGCACACACCCACCCCGGAGCCGCCGGCAGGGCGACATCGGCCGGCCATCCCGCGTCCGTACGGAACGTGGTGCTGGTCGGCCCCTCCGGAGCGGGCAAGACGACCCTGGTGGAGGCGCTCGCGCTGACCGCGGGGGCGGTGAACCGGGCGGGCCGCGTCGAGGACGGCGGCTCCGTCTCCGACTACGACGAGATCGAGCACCGGCAGCGGCGCTCGGTCCAGCTCTCCCTGGTGCCGGTCACCTGGGACGGAGTGAAGATCAACCTCCTCGACACCCCCGGGTACGCCGACTTCGTCGGGGAGCTGAGGGCCGGTCTGCGGGCGGCGGACGCGGCCCTCTTCGTCGTCTCGGCCGCCGACGGCGTGGACGGCCCGACCCGCGTGGTCTGGGAGGAGTGCGCGGCCGTCGGCATGCCCCGGGCCATCGTGATCACGCACCTGGAGGCCGCGCGGGCGGACTTCGAGGAGATGACCCGGCTGTGCGCGCGGGCGTTCGGCGCCGACGACCCCGACGCCGTGCTCCCGCTCCACCTGCCGCTGCGCGGCCCCGCCGGACCCGACGGGCACGCGCCCGTGACCGGGCTGACGGGGCTGCTCTCGCAGCGGCTGTACGACTACTCCGCCGGGGAGCGCACCGAGTCCGCGCCGGGTCCGGAGCACCTGCCGCTGATCGAGGAGGCCCGCGCCAGGCTCATCGAGGGGATCATCGCGGAGAGCGAGGACGAGACCCTCATGGAGCGCTACCTCGGCGGCGAGGACGTCGACCTCAAGACGCTCGTCCAGGACCTGGAGCGGGCGGTGGCCCGGGGGACGTTCTTCCCGGTGCTGGCCGCCGCCCCCGCCGCCGAGGGGGCCCGGCAGGGGCTCGGCACGGTCGAGCTGCTGGAGCTGGTCACCGGCGGGTTCCCGACCCCGCGCGAGCGCACCGTGCCGCCGCTGACGACGCCCGGCGGAGCGCCGCGCGAGCTGCGCGCCTGCGATCCGGACGGGTCGCTGGTCGCCGAGGTGGTGAAGACGTCCTCCGACCCGTACGTGGGCCGGATCTCCCTGGTCCGCGTCTTCTCCGGCACCCTGCGCGCCGACCAGACGGTGCACGTCCTCGGGCACGGTCCGTCCGGCAACGGCCACGGCGACGGCCGGGCCGGCGGCGGCACCGGCGGCACCGGCGACCACGGCGGGGACGGCGAGCTGCACGAGGCGGACGAGCGGGTCGGCGCGCTGACCACGCCCTTCGGCAAGCAGCAGCGGCCGGTCGCCGAGGTGATCGCCGGTGACCTCGCGTGCGTGGCCCGGCTGGGGCGGGCGGAGACCGGGGACACCCTCTCGGCCCGCGACGACCCGCTGCTGATGGCGCCCTGGGAGATGCCGGACCCGCTGCTGCCGCTCGCCATCCGGGCGCACGGCAAGGCGGACGAGGACCGGCTCTCGCAGGGGCTGGCCCGGCTGGTCGCCGAGGACCCGACGATGCGGCTGGAGCAGAACCGGGACACCCGCCAGGTGGTCCTGTGGTGCCTGGGCGAGGCGCACGCGGACGTCGCGCTGGAGCGGCTGCGCGGCCGGTTCGGCGTCCAGGTGGACGTGGTGCCGCACCGGGTCGCGCTGCGGGAGACCTTCGGAGGGCGGGCGTCCGCGCGCGGGCGGCACGTCAAGCAGTCCGGCGGGCACGGGCAGTACGCGATCTGCGCGATCGAGGTGGAGCCGCTGCCGGCCGGCTCGGGCGTCGAGTTCGTGGACCGGGTGGTGGGCGGCGCGGTGCCGCGCCAGTTCATCCCGTCGGTCGAGAAGGGCGTGCGCGCCCAGGCGGCCCGCGGGGTCGCCACCGGTCATCCGCTGACCGACGTGCGGGTGACGCTGCTGGACGGCAAGGCGCACTCGGTGGACTCCTCCGACGCCGCCTTCCAGACGGCCGGGGCGCTGGCCCTGCGGGAGGCTGCCGCGGACGCCGTCATCCTGCTGCTGGAACCGGTGGCGGAGGTGAGCGTCCTGGTCGCCGACGACTACGTGGGCGCCGTGCTGAGCGATCTGTCGGGGCGGCGCGGGCGGGTGCTCGGCACCGAGCAGACCGGGGGCGGCCGGACCCTGGTCCGCGCAGAGGTCCCCGAGACGGAGATCGGCCGGTACCCGGTCGACCTGCGCTCCCTCTCGCACGGCACCGCGCGGTTCGGCCGCCGGTACGTGCGCCACGAACCGGTGCCGCCGCAGATCGCCGAGCGACTGCGCGAGGCGGTGGGCGCGGCGTCCTGACGGGGCGGTGGCGTGACGGACCCGTGTCCTGACGGGCGTCGGCGGGGGGCGCCTCCGGGTGCCACCGCCCGGCGCGCGAGGGGCGCACCTCGGGGTCAACGGGCGCATCCGGGGGCGGCTTTGGCCGTCCCCCGACGCGCGGCCCCACCGGCGGATACGCTGATGACCTGATCAACAGGTGTGCGAGGCAGGGAAGTCGGGAAGGCCCGAGGAGCAGCAGTGGTGGCGATCGGGGGCGGGAATGAGCGCTGACGGCGGGTTCGCGGACTTCTTCGGACCGCAGGTTCCGCGGGCGGGGGCCGGAGGACAGGCGCCCACCTTCGCGCTGGCCTCCGCCGCGTACCGGGACAACGAGATGGAGGAGATCAAGAAGGCCGACAACGACTGGCACAAGACCTCGGTCAACGCCGGCCGCTCGTGGGCCACGATCTTCCGTCCCAACCTGGGCGAGGCGTTCTCCAACGCGGTGATCGCCCGCATGCTGGGCGGCGGGCGCAACGCGCTCATCCAGTCCTTCGGCACCGAGCCGCAGGTGGTGGTCGAGCACTGCCTGGCCGCCAACGGCATCCGCAAGGCCCGGGACAACAAGCTGACCACGGTGATCCTCCTGTGCGGTGTGCTCTTCCTGCCCGGGATGCTGGTGTGGCTGCTGGGGTTCCAGATCCGCACCACCGTCGCCAAGGCGCAGAACAAGCGGGCCGGGAGCCTCGGCACCGCGGTGCTCGCCGCGATCGGCGTCCTCGCCGTGCTGTTCCTGATCAACATGCCGTTCGCCGGCTTCTGGGCCTGGTACGCGCGGGCGGCCGTGGTGATGCCCGTGGCCGGCTGGTTCCTGGCCAAGCGGATCTGCGAGGCGACCGCCAGGGACCTGCGTGAGCGCTGGGACGGGCTGCTCTCCGGCAGCGGCATCGGCGCCAAGGTGCCCGAGGCCGTCCCCAGCAACCCGAACGAGACCGCCGCCGAACAACTGCGCCAGTCGCTGGCGAAGCTGAGCGCCGAGCAGCAGTCCAACTCGGTCTTCTACGCGGGCCCCAAGGGCATCCTCGGGATGGGCACCCGCTGGGGAAGCTGGCAGCTCGCGGAGGAGCTGGTCCCCGCCGACCCGGACCGGGAGATCCACCCCTTCCGGAGCTGGGACGTCATACGGTCCATCCACGACCAGCTCGCCCAGTTGGAGCGCGGCCCGCTGAACACGGGCGGCTTCCCGAAGCCCTCCGTACGGCACTGGATCGTCACGCCGGTCGGGGAGAACGCCGGCTCGGTCTCCCGTCCGGGCGGCACGGACGTCGAGGCGTACCAGGTCAAGCCGCACGCCATACAGGAGATCTGCAACAAGCAGCAGTTCGGCGCGGGCGACCGGCACTACCTGGGCGTCCAGTGGACGCTGTGGGACGGCCAGTTGGTGATCACGATGCTGATCACGGTGACGGTGCTCCACTCCACGCTGCGCATCGAGGTCACCGGCCACGCCCTGGGCCCGGTGAACTCGCTGTTCACGACCAAGCCGTCGGCCCCGTCGAAGTCGGTCACGAAGGCGTTCAAGCCGTGGGAGAGCCGCACGGTCAAGCTTCCGCTGGTGAACGCGACCGAGGTGGTGCGGCTCGCGGTGCGGGCGCCGCTGACCTGGTATCCGCCGCTGCTCAACTGGCTCGGCGGCACGATGGGCCTGCCGGAGCCCTTCGGTCTGCGCCACGCCTGGGCGGACCAGCCGTGGCGGCACCGCTTCATGGCCGACGACGCGCTGCGCGCGGCCACGCCCGTCCTGCGGGCGGTGCACTCGGCCGCGCTCCGCGTCCTCGACGAGAACGGCGTGGACACGTCCAAGTTCGGTGCCCGCTCGGCGGCGCTCAGCGGAGCGGTGCAGGACGCGGCACCGAAGAAGGCCGACCTCTACGACGCGTAGGGCCGCGGGTGCGGGCGGCGCCGGGCGGGGCGGACCTCGCCCGGCGCGGTGCTGTCGGGTCCGGCGCTCAGGCGGGCCACGCCTCGGCCAGCAGGGCGCGGGTGTCGCCGAGGAGCTGGGGCAGCACCTTGGTGTGGCCGACGACCGGCATGAAGTTCGTGTCACCGCCCCAGCGGGGCACGATGTGCTGGTGGAGGTGGGCGGCGATGCCCGCGCCGGCGACCGCGCCCTGGTTCATGCCGATGTTGAAGCCCTGGGCGCCCGAGGCGGCGCGCAGGGCCGTCATCGCCTGCTGGGTGAGGAGCGCCAGCTCGGCGGTCTCCTCCCCGGTCAGCTCGGTGTAGTCGGCGACGTGCCGGTAGGGCACGGTCATCAGGTGGCCGCCGGTGTACGGGTAGAGGTTGAGCAGCGCGTAGACGTGCTCGCCGCGCGCGACGATGAGCCCTTCCTCGTCGGACATGGCCGGTACCGCGCAGAAGGGGCAGCCGTCGTCGGCCCCGGGGCCGCTCGGCTTGTTCTCCCCCTGGATGTAGGCCATCCGGTGGGGTGTCCACAGGCGCTGGAACGCGTCCGGCGTCCCCACCCCGATCTGCTGCTCCGGCTCACTCGTCATACCAGGCAGCATATGGCGTCGCACGGGGGCCCGGAGCAAGGCCCCCGGGATGGCTCTCCCGGGGGCCCTGGCCGTACTGTCGCGCCGCGTCGTCTAGACCTGGACGCGCCGCTCGACGGCGTCGACGAGCTTGGCCAGCGCCTGGTCGCGCGGGATGCCGTTCTCCTGCGATCCGTCGCGGTGGCGGAAGGAGACGGTGCCCCCGTGCATGTCGTCGTCCCCGACGATGATCATGAACGGGACCTTCTGCTTCTGGGCGTTGCGGATCTTCTTCTGCATGCGGTCGGAGGAGGCGTCGACCTCCACCCGCAGGCCCTTGCGGCGGGCCTCCGCGGCGAACTCGCGCAGGTACTCCACGTGCGCGTCGCCCACCGGGATGCCCACGGCCTGGACCGGCGCGAGCCAGACCGGGAAGGCGCCCGCGTAGTGCTCCAGGAGCACGGCGAAGAAGCGCTCGATGGAACCGAACAGGGCGCGGTGGATCATGACCGGGCGCTGCTTGGTGCCGTCGGCCGCGGTGTACTCCAGGTCGAAGCGCTCCGGCAGGTTGAAGTCGAGCTGGACGGTCGACATCTGCCAGGTCCGGCCGATGGCGTCGCGGGCCTGGACGGAGATCTTCGGCCCGTAGAAGGCGGCGCCGCCCGGGTCGGGGACGAGGGGCAGGCCCTGCTTCTCGGCGACCTGGCGCAGCGCCTCGGTGGCCTCTTCCCAGGCTTCGTCGGAGCCGACGAACTTGGTCTCGTCCTTGGTGGACAGCTCCAGGTAGAAGTCGGTGAGGCCGTAGTCGCGCAGCAGGTTCAGGACGAAGGTGAGCGTCTTGTCCAGCTCGTCGGCCATCTGCTCGCGGGTGCAGTAGATGTGCGCGTCGTCCTGGGTGAAGCCGCGGGCGCGGGTGAGGCCGTGCACGACGCCCGACTTCTCGTAGCGGTAGACCGTGCCGAACTCGAACAGCCGCAGGGGCAGCTCACGGTAGGAACGGCCCCGGGCGTCGAAGACGAGGTTGTGCATGGGGCAGTTCATGGGCTTGAGGTAGTAGTCCACGCCCTCGTCGAGCTGCATGGGCGGGTACATGCCGTCGGCGTACCAGTCCAGGTGGCCCGAGGTCTCGAAGAGCTTCCCCTTGGTGGCGTGCGGGGTGTAGACGAACTCGTAGCCCTCTTCCTCGTGGCGGCGGCGCGAGTAGTCCTCCATGACCCGGCGGATGATGCCGCCCCGGGGGTGGAAGACGGCGAGGCCGGAGCCGATCTGCTCGGGGATCGAGAAGAGGTCCAGTTCGGCACCGAGCTTGCGGTGGTCGCGCTTCTCGGCCTCGGCGAGGAACTCCAGGTGCTCCTTGAGTTCGGCCTTGGAGGGCCAGGCGGTGCCGTAGATGCGCTGGAGCTGCTTGTTCTTCTCGTTGCCGCGCCAGTAGGCGGAGGCGTTGCGCATCAGCTTGAACGCCGGGATGTTCCGGGTGGAGGGCAGGTGGGGGCCCCGGCAGAGGTCCTTCCAGCACAGCTCGCCGGTCTTGGCGTCCAGGTTGTCGTAGATCGTCAGCTCGCCGGCGCCGACCTCGACGTCCGCGCCGTCGTCGTGGGAGGCGGAGCCCTTGAGGCCGATCAGCTCCAGCTTGTACGGCTCGTCGGCCAGCTCCTCGCGGGCGGCCTCGTCGGTCACGACGCGGCGGGAGAAGCGCTGGCCGCGCTTCTGGATCTCCTGCATCTTCTTCTCGATGGCCTTGAGGTCATCGGGGTGGAAGGGCTCCTCGACGTCGAAGTCGTAGTAGAAGCCGTCCCGGACCGGCGGGCCGATGCCCAGCTTGGCCTCGGGGAACAGCTCCTGCACGGCCTGGGCCATGACGTGCGCGGTGGAGTGGCGCAGGATGTCCAGTCCGTCGTCGGAGGAGATGTCGACGCCCTCGACGGTCTCGCCGTCGGCGATCTCGTACGCGAGGTCCCTCAGCTCTCCGTCGACACGGGCGGCGACGACCGAGCGCTCGCCCGCGAAGATCTCGGCGGCCGTAGTGCCCGTCGTCACCACGCGTTCTTCCCGCTCGGAATCGCGTTGGATGATCACACGGACGTCTGACACCGGTCTCTCCTGACTGAAGGTGGGGCCGCGGCGCCATACCGGAGCGCACGCATGGGGGCGATGGTACCGACCCGGGACGGCCCACCGCGAAATCTTTCCCCGCCGCCGGGCGCGCGCGGCCCGTGGGGGCGGGGGCCCGGGGGAGGCGGGGCGGCGGGTCCCCGGGGGCTCCGGTCACCCCCGCAGGAGGGGGCCCGTCCACCGGGTGCGGCGAGGACGGAGACGGAGACGGGGACGGCACTTGTACGGCTCTCTCTCTCCCCCCCCCCCCCCCCCCCCCCCCCCCCCCCCCCCCCCCCCCCGCCCGGCCGTCCCGGCAGGCGCGGCGCCTGCCGCTCAACGGCCGGACGTGGCACCGGTACTCCCCCGTCCCGTCCGCGAACGCCGCTGCCCGGCGCTCCCGTTGGGCCGCCCCGGCGTACGGCCCGTACGGCCCGGGTATCACCGGTCCTACCGGGGCGACACGGGAAGGCGCGTCAGCGCCCGTGGGTGAGCGAGGAGTTGGGTGCCTTATGACGAGCTGGATCGAGGGACCGCTGGCCGCCTTCGACACGGAGACGACGGGCGTGGACGTCGAGGCCGACCGGATCGTGTCGGCGGCCGTCGTCGTCCAGGACGCCGCCGGACGGGTGCCGCGGGTCACCCGGTGGCTGGTCAACCCGGGTGTGCCGGTGCCGGAGGCGTCGACGGCGGTGCACGGGCTGACCGAGGAGCACCTCCAGCACCACGGCCGCTGGCCGGCGCCGGTGATACACGAGATCGCCGAGGCGCTGACCGAGCAGGCCGCCGCCGGACGCCCCGTGGTGGTGATGAACGCGCCGTTCGATCTGACGCTGCTCGACCGGGAGTTGCGCCGTCACCGGGCCTCGTCGCTGGGCGCGCGGCTGGACCGGGCGCCGCTCTACGTCCTGGACCCGCTGGTGCTCGACCGGCATCTCGACCGGCACCGGGAGGGCCGGCGCACCCTGGCCGGCCTGTGCGCGCACTACGGCGTCGAGGTGGAGCGGGCCCACGACGCGGCGGCCGACGCGCGGGCCGCGCTGGAGCTGGTACGGGCGGTGGGGCGCCGCCACGCGGCCCGGCTGGAACCGCTCTCCGCCGCCGAACTGCACACCTTGCAGGCGGTGTGGCACGCCGGACAGGTGCGCGGGGCACGGCCCTGGTTCGCGCCGGACGCGGCGCGGGAGCCTGCGGACCCGGCGCACAAGCCGGCGGACCCGGCCTGGCCGCTGCGGCCGGACCTGCCGGCGGCGGCCTGAGCACATGAGAAAGCCGGTCCGTCATCGACGGACCGGCTCTTCCCGGTGGGCGATACTGGGTTCGAACCAGTGACCTCTTCGGTGTGAACGAAGCGCTCTCCCACTGAGCTAATCGCCCGGGAACGGACTGAACCATACAGGTCCCGGCCGCCCTCCTTCAAACCGCCGCCAGTTGTGCGGTCAGACCGCGCCGGCCCGACCGCATCATCAGGGCGTGGTTGGCCCGGAACAGCGCCCGTCCGGGCACCGCGAGCCGGCGCAGCAGGGGTTTGCGGAGGTCGACCTCCTGGTCGTAGCGGACGAGGGTGCCCTCCGGCCGGGGGGTGAGCGTCCAGCGGGCCCGGCCGTCCATGTCGCCGCCGAGGACCGCCTCCAGCACCCCTGCCCCGGGGGAGCGGGCGGCCTCGCGCAGGGTGATGGTGAGGTCGTACGGGAGCAGGGAGCGGATGCGCAGGACGGCGCCGGTGTCGTCGAGGCGGGTGACCTCGCGCACCTGGGGCCACCAGCCCGGGTAGTCCTCGACGCGCTCCAGGGCGCGGTACACCTCGCCGGGCGGTGCGGGCAGGGGCCAGAGGCTGCGGAAGCGGTAATGGTTCCAGTCCACGCGGGCAGTCTGCCGTGCCCGGCCTCGACCTGTTCATCGAGAACGCGCGGAACATTCTTTGCGCCGTATTTACGGAGATATCCGGGGTCACTCGCGGTATCCGGCGAATTCGCCCCGATCACCTGCGCGTTGGCCTTCCGCGGGAGGGGCGCCGCACGGCCGGAACTCATCCTTGACCCGGCATCGGGGAGCGTACTCGCCGGGGAGCGCGGGGCGCCGCCGGGCCTCCCGACCGACCGGCCGGACCCCGGCCGGAAGTAACGGAACGTGACCATCCGCCGGTGCCGGGAGGCGCCCGGACGGGAGCGCGCGACCGCTGAACCGATTCAAAAACTCCTCGTCGGAGCCTTCGGGGCCACACGACGAGGCGGCCCGGCTCACATGGAGTGAGCCGGGCCGCCTGTCGATCCGGTGGGCGATACTGGGTTCGAACCAGTGACCTCTTCGGTGTGAACGAAGCGCTCTCCCACTGAGCTAATCGCCCGGACGCAGGAAGAAGATTACCGCATGTCAGGGGGTGCTCATGACCGGCTGCGCACGACTCGGCACCGCCCCGCTCGCGGACTCACCGATCTTCTGTGGCCCAGGGCGCCCGGAAGCCGAACTTCGCCAGATAGACGCTGATCAGCGCGGCCGTGACGACCGTCCCGATCACGGTCAGGACGATGTTGCGGCGCCGCACCCTCGGGTCGAGCGCGCGCTGCGCCGCCTCGGTGACCTTGCGCTTGGTCCAGCGCAGCACCAACTGGGCCCAGGTGAACTCGGTACCCCAGATCGCCATGCCGCCGAAGATCACGACCCAGCCCGGTCCGGGCAGCGCCAGCATCAGGACGCCGGCCACCACGACCGCGAGCCCGACCAGGAAGACCGCGACCTGCCAGCTCACGTGCAGGGCACGCCGCTCCCGCACGAAGGCCGGGGCCCGGGAACCGAGCGCGCGCCCGCCGGAGGCGGCCCCGTCCGCCTCCGCCCGGTCCGCCTCCGCGTTCCGGTCACCATCCCTGTCACTCCCCGTGTTCATGAGGCCGAACACTACCGAAGCGAAACGCATCACCGGAATGGGTGTGGACCTCGAACGATCACTCGGCCGGAAGGGTTACATAAAGACACGCAAAACACTCAGAGGGGTTTACAACGGCACCGTAGGTGGCATGTCGATTTCGCCGACGTGCGAATCCCCGAGCGCACACTGAGCGAAAGGCCCTGGCGCTTATGAACACCACGGTCAGCTGCGAGCTGCACCTGCGCCTCGTTGTGTCGAGCGAGTCCTCCCTGCCCGTCCCCGCAGGCTTGCGGTACGACACGGCCGATCCCTATGCCGTGCACGCCACCTTCCACACCGGAGCCGAGGAGACCGTCGAGTGGGTGTTCGCCCGCGACCTCCTCGCCGAAGGACTCCATCGCCCCACGGGCACCGGCGACGTCCGGGTCTGGCCGTCCCGCAGTCACGGCCAGGGCGTCGTGTGCATCGCCCTCAGCTCCCCGGAGGGCGAGGCGCTGCTGGAGGCCCCCGCGCGGGCCCTGGAGTCCTTCCTGAAGCGCACCGACGCCGCCGTGCCGCCCGGCACGGAACACCGGCACTTCGATCTCGACCAGGAGCTCTCGCACATCCTGGCGGAAAGCTAGGGCGGGACCCCGTGAAGCAGCCCGTCGCCGTCGACTCGGGGTGACGGCACGGGCCTGGACAACCGCATAGGGCACAGACCGGCGTCGTCGCGGCGGACCTCCGCCGCGGCGACGCCGGTGCGCGCGTGCCCGCGGGCTCCCTCCCCGGGGCCTGGAGCGGGGCCGGTGCGCCCGGCGTGGAAGCCAGTACGATCGGCCAGCATCGGCGGGCGCCCGCCCGACCCCCAGGCCAGGGAGCAGAACGTGCTGATCACCCACGACATCCGGTGCGCCCTCGACACCGTGGTGGATCTGGTGAACACCGTCCCCGAGGACGATGCGACGCCCGACGGGCTGCCGGACGTGGCGGCCCTGGAGGAGTTCGTGGGCACGCACGCCATCAGTGACGTCGGCGCGCTGGCGGACCACGACCTCACTGCGGTGCGCTCGGTGCGGGCGCGGTTCGCGGCGGTCTTCGCCGCGCCCGACGCCCGTGCCGCGGCCGGGCTCATCAACGAGCTGGTCGCCGCCGCGGGCACCACGCCCCGGCTCACCGACCACGACGGCTACGACTGGCACATCCACTACTTCGCGCCCGGCGCCTCCGTCGCCGACCACCTCGCCGCGGACTGCGGGATGTCGCTGGCGTTCTTCGTGGTCGCCGGTGAGCAGGAGCGGCTGCGGCGCTGCGAGGCCCCCGACTGCCGGCGGGCCTTCGTCGACCTGTCCCGCAACCGGTCGCGCCGCTACTGCGACAGCCGGACCTGCGGAAACCGGCTGCACGTGGCGGCGTACCGCGCGCGGCGCAAGGAGGCCGCGCGCTGAGGCCCGCCCACCCCCGGTCTTGCCCCTTGAGGACGGGTCGCCCGTGGGGGACGCGTTCCCCGGCGGGTGACGCCGGGGAGCGCGGTGTACGGCTCACAGCAACAGCAGGTCGTGCAACGACGCCATGAGCAGCAGGGTCCCGATCACCGCCAAGAAGATCATCAGCGGTGGCTGGGAGAGGGCGAAGAGGCAGCCGCGCGTCTCGTCGGGCGGGGGCGCGGTGGCACTCTGTCTCGTATCCGGCTGTACGTCCAGCCGAGTGGGGTCGGGCATCTCGCGGCGATGATGACCCAGCGTGCCGGGCCGGCGCGATCCGGGCACCCGCGGAGACCGGATGCCCGCACGTTCCGCAATGTCCGCTTCGGCTCGTGATCATTACGGAGCGTCCGCTGACGGGCTCGGATCACTGGGACGTTTCAGTGCGCGGACGCCATCACGTCCGCGCACCGGTACGAGCCGCCTCAGATGCCGTGCTTCTTGAGGATGGCCTCGATGTCGCTGAAGTCGTCCTCGCCCTTGGCCGGCGTCCCGGAGGACCCGGAGGGCCTGGCCGCCGGACGGGAGGCGGAGGAGCCGAGGGAGGGCCGGGAGGCGCCGGGCGCCACCGGACCGTGCTCCGCCGCGGCCTCGGCCTCCCGGCGCTGCCCGCGGGTACCCCCGCGGCGGCGCTCCACGGCGCGCGTGATCATGAAGAGCAGCCAGGCCAGGCCCAGCACACCGAAGCCGGCCCATGCCGTCGGGCTGAAGGCGGTGTCGGCGAGCCACTTGACGACACCGGTCATCACGAGGCCGACGGGGACCAGCGCGTAGGCGGCGACGCGGACCGCCGCGAGGAAGCGCCTGCGGTACGCGGTGACCGCCGCGATGCCCAGCCCCGCCGCGGACACCGCTGAGCAGACGGTCTCGGCAATCATCCGGTCCTCCTGGTCGGGCTCGGGTCGGGGACGAGCGTTTCGCCCCTTCCATCCTGCACCCCCCACGCCCCCGGAGGCCACGCCCGGACCCGAAGATCAGGGAGATCTCCGGGTCGGGTTCTCCGCGGGAGCCCGCGGAGCGGGTCGCGGACGGCTCCGGCCCACCGGCCCCGTCCGGTGCGGTGCGGCCGGGCTGGGAGACTGGGGGGATGAGTGACTTCTCCGCCGATCGTTCCGCCGTCGCCGTCCTCGACGTGTGGTGCGAGTTGCAGTGTCCCGACTGCCGTACCGCCCTGGACGACCTGACCGCCCTGCGCGCCCGCTACGGCGACCGCCTCGACGTACGGCTGCGGCACTTCCCGCTGGAGAAGCACCGGCACTCCTTCGCCGCCGCGCAGGCCGCCGAGGAGGCCGCCGAGCAGGGGCAGGGTTGGCGGTACGTGGAGGCCGTGCTGCGCCGGGTCGAGGAGCTGGACCGGGGCGGGGAGCCCTTCCTGATCGAGGTGGCCCGCGAACTCGGCCTGGACGCCGAGGAGTTCGACACCGCGCTGATCGACGGCCGGCACATCCTGATCGTCGACGCCGACCACGCCGAGGGCAAGGCCATCGGTGTCACCGGCACCCCCACCTATGTCATCGGCGGCGAGCGGCTGGACGGCGGCAAGAGCCAGGAGGGGCTGCGCGAGCGCGTCGAGGAGATCGCCGACCGGCTGCTGGCCGGCGCCGGGGAGTGAGGCGCCCGGGTGAGGCGCCGGGGGCCAGGCGGCGGAAAGTGCGGCGCCGGGGGTGAGCCCCGGGGGGCGCACCCCCGTTACAGCAGCGGTTTCCACAGGTGGTGCCGGACCGTCTCGTAGCCGAGGGACGCGTAGAGCCGCTCGGCCGGGGTGTTGCCGGCGAAGACGTTGAGGCCGAGGCGGCGGCGTCCGGCGGCGATCGCCTGGCCCTCCGCCAGCAGCATCAGCGTGCGGCCGTGGCCCCGGCCCCGGTGGGCCGCGTCGACCTCGACGTCGAAGACGAACGCCTCCTCCTCGCGCAGCGCCAGCCACAGCGTGCCGACCGGAGTGCCCTCCTGTTCGACCACGCTGAACAGCGTGTTCTCGGTGTCCGGCCCCTGGGGCAGCAGCCTCTCGTGGTCGCCCCGGGCCTTGGCGCGGGCCACCTCCTCGGGCACGCCCCGCTCGATCCAGGTCCGCGCGTACCGCTCGGCCTCCCGCACGCTCCAGTCGGCGTACTCGTCCCGGGTCATGGAGCGGGCGCGGCAGCCCGGCGGGAGGGCGGGCGGGGTGGTGCCGAGCGGCTTGGTCATGAGGCGGTTGCGCGGGACGTACCCCAGCGCCCCTGCCAGCAGCAGGGCGGGGGCGGCGTCGGCGGGGACGCTCGCCTCGATCTGCCGGCAGCCCCAGCCCCGCGCCACCTCCTCGGCGGCGAGCGCGGCGACCGTGGCCCGGCCGCGGCGCCGGTCGGGCTCGTCGACGCGCAGGTCGAGGATCACGGCCACCGTGTCGCCGAGGCCGGAGGAGGTGCCGAGGTGGACCGTGCCGACCGGACGGCTGTTCACGCACACCTGGTAGCGGCGTGAACGGCTGCCGTCGGGGGCGAGTCGAAGCGGCTCGGCCGGCCGCAGGGTGGTGGTCATCAAAGGAGTTCTACCCGACCCGGGCCGGCCGTGACCTCCGGTTTTCCGGGCGGGCTCCGGCGCCTCGCGGGCCGGTCAGGGGTCCAGGTCGGCGGCGGAGCGCTCGTCGAAGATCCGCATCGCCTTGGCGGTGACCGGGCCGGGCGCGTCGTGCAGCGCGCGGCCGTCGACGCGGTGCACGCCCTGCACGTCGCGCAGCGTGGAGGTGAGGAACACCTCGTCGGCCCGCTCCAGGACGTCGAGCGGGAGGTCCGTCTCCCGGGCGCCGGTCCATTCGACGGCCAGGGCGCGGGTGATGCCGGCGAGGCAGCCGGAGTCCAGCGGCGGGGTGTGGAGTTCGCCGTCGAGGACGACGAAGACGTTGGAGCCGGTGCCCTCGCACAGCCGGTCCCGCGTGTTGCCGAACAGGGCCTCGGTGGCGCCCTGTTCGCGGGCGCGGGCCAGCGCGACCACGTTCTCGGCGTACGAGGTGGTCTTCAGGCCGGTGACGGCGCCGCGCTCGTTGCGCGTCCAGTCCACGGTGACCACGGCCGTGGTGTCGGGGCGGCGGGTGGTGGCGCCGACGGCGACGAGCAGGGTCGTTCCGGCGTCGCCGCGGTCGGAGCCGAGCGGGCCGGGGCCGCCGGTGTAGGTGATGCGCAGCCGGCCCAGCGCCACAGGGTGGGCGTCGAGCACGGCGGCGCAGGCGCGGCGGACCTCGTCGAGGTCGGGTTCGGGCAGGCCCAGGCCGGTGGCCGAACGGACCAGCCGGTCGAGGTGCCGGGTCAGGGCGAACGGCTTGCCGTGCACCGCTTTGACGGTCTCGAAGACGCCGTCGCCCACGGTCAGTCCGTGGTCGAAGGCGGAGACGCGGGCGGCTTCGGTGTCACGCAGCCCGCCGTCGAGCCAGATCTTCACGTCGGTAGTCCCTCTCCACTCACCTCGTACGCGCCCGACGCTACCGCGAGCAGCCGGGCCGCCTTCAGTTCGGTCTCCCTCCACTCCCGCTCCGGGTCGGAGCCCCAGGTGATGCCGGCGCCGGTGCCGAAGCGCAGCAGCCCCTCGGCCCGGTCGATCCAGAAGGTGCGGATGCCGACCGCCAGCTCGCCCGTGCCCCGGTCGGCGTCGACCCAGCCGACGCCCCCGCAGTAGGGGCCGCGCGGCGCGGTCTCCAGCTCCTCGATGATCCCGAGGGCGCTCGGTTTGGGGGCGCCGGTGACCGAGCCGGGCGGGAAGGCGGCGTCCAGCAGGGCGGGCCAGCCGGCGTCCGGGAGCAGCTCCCCGCGCACCGTCGAGACGAGGTGGACCAGGCCGGGGTGCTTCTCCACGGCGCACAGGTCGGGCACGGCGACACTGCCGGGGACGCAGACGCGCCCGAGGTCGTTGCGGACCAGGTCCACGATCATGACGTTCTCGGCGTGGTCCTTCTCCAGCAGGTCGGCCTCGGTGCGCCCGGTGCCCTTGATGGGGCCCGACTCGACGACGGAGCCGTCGCGCCGCAGGAACAGCTCGGGCGAGGCGGTGGCCAGCTCGACCCCGTGCTCCGGCAGGCGAATCGTTCCGGCGTACGGGGCGGGGTTGCCGCGGGCCAGCAGGGCGGTGAGGGCGTCCACGTCGGCGCCGGGGGCGACGGGGGCCGACAGCACCCGGCACAGGTTGGCCTGGTAGACGTCGCCGGCGGCTATGTGGTCGCGGATGCACCGGACGGCGGCGGTGTACGCGGCGCGGTCGAGCGAGGACGCCCAGTCGCCGGTGCCCGGACCGGCCCAGGCGCCCGGCACCGGCACGGGGACCGGCGCATACCGGACGTCGGCGAAGCGCGCGCAGGTCAGACGGCCCTCGAAGTCCGCGCAGACGGCCCAGAAGCCGCTGGATTCGAGCGCGGCGGGGTCGCTCGTGACATCGAGGAGGCCGGTCGCGAGGCGATCGCGGAAACGGGCCAGGGGCGAGAGTTCGGACACATGGCCGAGTCTAGGCGGGACCGCAGGCAAATGACTCGAACGTGTCCTTCCGGTGGGCCTGACCGGGTACACGGCCACGGGCACCGCAGCACGCTGCACAAACGCGTTTTTGTCCTGGCCCCGGAATCCGCTAGAGTTCAACCCGTCGCCGGGACGCGGGAGCGTACCGAACCGACAGGCGGACGTAGCTCAGTTGGTAGAGCGCAACCTTGCCAAGGTTGAGGTCGCGAGTTCGAACCTCGTCGTCCGCTCGCTGGACACAGGGGGCCTCCCGGTCCCCTACACTCCTGGTGGAGTGGCCGAGAGGCGAGGCAACGGCCTGCAAAGCCGTCTACACGGGTTCAAATCCCGTCTCCACCTCCAAGGACGATTAGCTCAGCGGGAGAGCGCTTCCCTGACACGGAAGAGGTCACTGGTTCAATCCCAGTATCGTCCACTGGTCCGACAGGACCGATACGATCCACGAGGATCACCCCGCGCGATTAGCTCAGCGGGAGAGCGCTTCCCTGACACGGAAGAGGTCACTGGTTCAATCCCAGTATCGCGCACGCAGTCCCGAGGACGATTAGCTCAGCGGGAGAGCGCTTCCCTGACACGGAAGAGGTCACTGGTTCAATCCCAGTATCGTCCACACCACCGGAGCCCCCGGCCGTCACCTGCGGCCGGGGGCTTCGTCGTGCCCCGTCCTAGCTGGAGAAGAGCATGCGGCCGAAGCCGCGGTGGCGGTGGTGGCCGTAGTGGGCGTGGCCGCCGTGCGGGGCGCCCCAGGCGGGTGCCGGGGCGGACGGGTACGCCTGGGGGGCGGGCTGCGCCGGCGGGGCGGGCGGGGACCACTGGGCCTCCAGCCGGGTCAGCGCCTCCAGTTCCCCGTAGTCGAGGAAGATCCCCCGGCAGCCACTGCACTGCTCGATCTGAACGCCGTTACGGTTGTAGGTGTGCATCGGTGCGTGGCACTTGGGGCACTGCATCGTGGGCTCAACTCCTCGCCGGTCGGTGCTGTTTCGTCTCTCGCCGGGACAGACACCGCCCGGCCGCGGTCGGTTGCAGCCTACGTCGCGCGGCTCCCGGTCAACTCCCCGATGCGGCAAGGGGGACGGAGGCCATACGGGCGCAGGCGCCGACGAACTCCTCCTCCACGTCGTCCAGCGGGCGTCCCTCGGCCACGGCCTTGGTGACGGACCGTGCGGCGGTCTGCGCGGTGAGGGCGCGGGCCGGGACGTCCAGGGCCGGCCAGGGGTCGCCGTCCGCCGGGACGGCCGGGCCGCCCGCCGCGCGGTAGGCGGACAGGAAGCGCTGCCATGCCTCCGGCGGCAGCAGCCCGCACGCGTACCAGGCGGCCGGGCGGGCCAGGTCCCAGGCGGGGGTGCCCACGCCGAGGTCGTCCACGTCGATCAGCAGCCAGGGCCCGCCGGGCGCGGGGTGGCGGACGAGCTGGCCGAGGTGGAGGTCGCCGTGGCAGAGCGTGCCGGCGCCCGGCGGGGCGGCCTCGCCGCGGGCCCAGGCGGGCAGGGCGGCCCAGGCGCTCAGGACGGGGGCCGTACCGGGGTGGTGCGGGGCACGGGCGCGGAGCCGGGCGACGGCCTGGGCCGCCTTCGCGGGGCCGCGCATGGGCGGCAGGGGGAAGGGGGCCGGGGTGCGGTGGAGCCGGGCGAGCAGGGCCGCCGCGTCCTCCCAGGGGGCGGCGTCCGGGTCGTCGGGGTCGACCGGGGCGCCGTACGGCCAGTGGGTGACGAGGCGTCCGGCCAGGCGGGCGGGGGCGTCCGGGGTGTCGAGCGGGGGCAGGAGGACGCCGGTGAGCCGGGCGGCGACGGCGACCCGCAGGGCCAGTTCCGCCGGGTCGGTGTCCGGGGCGTGGGCCTTGGCGACGGTGCCCGCGTGCCGTACGACGGTGCCGTCGGGGCGGTCGGCGAGGGTGACGGCCTCCGTGGGGCGGGGGCAGGGGCAGGGGTGGGCGGCGCTGTGGGCGGGGGCGCGGGTCTCGGCGTGGGCCATCGCCGCGGTGTGGGAGGCCAGCGCGGACAGGAGGGGGTCCGGTGTCACGGGGGTGAGGGTACGGGGACCGGCGGGGGCCCGGGAGGGCCTTGCGGCGGGGGGCCGTTGCGGCCGGTGGCCGGTGTCGTGCGGGGGTGTCGGGGGGTGTCGGACACGGGGCGGCCGTTGCCGCGGCCGAGGGGGGCCGGGGCCGGTGCGGTGCCAGGGAGGCCGGGGCCGGTGCGGTGCCAGGGAGGCCGGGGCCGGTGCGGTGCCAAGCGGGCGGAAGGCGGGCAGGGAAATGCCGGGCGCGGCTCCCCAGCCGCGCCCGGCATCGTGCCGTCCGCCGTACCCCCGTCCCCACGGGGTTTCATGGATGGATGTCCCCGCCCGGACCGCTCTTCCGGGCCTGGGGTCGCCGCTCAGCGCCCCAGCATCACACCCACGGACGACGCCTGTGTGGCCACCGTCTCCCACCCGTCGAAGACGAGCAGGAGCAGGGCCGCCAGGGGCAGGGCCATGAGCGTCGCCACCACGGGGTGGCGGCGTGCCGGACGTTCCCGCGTCCGCGGTGCCGTCTGCGTCATGGTCCCTCCCTGACCGTTCATGAGGTCTTCTCCGAGTCCTCTTGCCGCGGTGGGTGCCCGGCCCTCGGGGACGAGTGCCGTCTCCACCGCTCGGTCTCGAATCTATGCGCCGGGCCCGCCACGGGCGTCATGCCCGCGTACCGATTGCCGGGCCTCCCCGAGGATGAGCCGCCCGGCGCGGTGTACTCCCCTGGGTGGAGAGCCGGTCCTCCGCCTCGGGGTCTTCCCGGAGGGGACTGCCACGGGCGGGTGACTTCTCTCACTTCTGTACCAGTACGGCACACCGGCCTCTCCCCTGTGCCACCCGCCCCGCCTCCGCGCGCCGGGCGGCGGCCGGTCACCCGGCGGGCAGCCGCCGGGGCTCGGGCGATCCGGCCTCACGCTTCGTCAACCTCATTTATCCGAAAGGAGGTTGGTGGTGTACCCGATACGGGGCGGGTCCCGGCGCGGCGGCGCAGGTGGGCCGCCCGGTGGGCGACGTGGTGGGGGCGACCCGCCGGGCCGGGCGGGCGCGGCCTCTGCGCGCGGGCGGCCGGGGAAACGTAAGCTGAGGCACGTCACAGGGACCGGGCAGCGGGGATGAACATGGCGATGATGCGCCTCAGGCGCGAGGACCCGCGTGTCGTCGGCTCGTTCAGACTTCACCGGCGACTCGGCGCGGGCGGGATGGGCGTGGTCTACCTGGGCTCCGACAAGAAGGGGCAACGGGTCGCGCTGAAGGTCATCCGGCCGGATCTGGCGGAGGATCAGGAGTTCCGCTCCCGGTTCGCGCGCGAGGTCTCGGCCGCGCGGCGGATCAGGGGCGGGTGCACCGCGAGGCTGGTCGCCGCCGATCTGGACGCGGACCGGCCGTGGTTCGCCACCCAGTACGTTCCCGGGCCCTCCCTGCACGACAAGGTCGTCGAGGAGGGCCCGCTCTGCGCGGCGGACGTCGCCGCGGTCGGCGCCGCCCTCTCCGAGGGGCTCGTCGCGGTCCACGAGGCCGGGGTGGTCCACCGCGACCTCAAGCCGTCCAACATCCTGCTGTCCCCCAAGGGGCCGCGGATCATCGACTTCGGCATCGCCTGGGCGACGGGGGCCTCCACCCTCACCCACGTCGGCACGGCGGTCGGCTCCCCCGGGTTCCTCGCCCCCGAGCAGGTGCGCGGGGCGGCCGTCACCCCGGCCACGGACGTGTTCTCGCTCGGCGCCACGCTGGCGTACGCCTCGATGGGCGACTCGCCCTTCGGGCACGGCAGTTCCGAGGTGATGCTGTACCGCGTGGTGCACGAGGAGGCGCAGCTCCACGGCGTGCCGGACGCGCTGGCGCCGCTGGTCCAGGCGTGTCTGGCCAAGGACCCCGAGGAGCGGCCCAGCACGCTCCAACTGTCGCTGCGGCTCAAGGAGATCGCCACCCGGGAGGCGCAGGGCCTGGGCGACGTCCGGCCGCCCGCGCCGCGTACCGGGGAGGCCGACCGGCTCGCCGAGGGCTACGCGGAACGCCCCGTACGCCGTTCGCCGGGGCAGACGGGGACGCGGGGCACGCCCGCCGCACGCGGTACCGGCGGTCCGCGGGGGTCCGGCGTGTCGCGGGGCGCCGCCCCGTCACGCGGCGGACCGGCCTCACGCGGGGGCCCGGCGCCTCGGGGCGGCGCCGGTTCACGCGGCGGTGGCGGTACGGGGGCGCGGTCGGGAGCCCGTCCCGCGCCCGCCTCCCGGGGCGCCGGGCGTGGCGGACCCCGTTCCGGTACGGGCAACCGGCCCCGCCCGCACGGGAGTGCCCCGCGCGCGGCGCCGAGGAACACCCAGGCCGGGCGGCGTCCGGCCAATCCCCGGCTGCTGCGGCAGCGGCTGATCGTCTTCGTGGTGGTGACCCTGCTGGTCGCCCTCGGCATCGCCGCCGCGCAGGGCTGCCAGGGCCCGGCGAGCGGCTTCGGCACCGAACGGGTCGGCGTGTCGGCACAGGGGGCCCCGGGTGGCGGGGCCGGTGTGTCGGCGGAGGCGGGCATGAGCGCGGGCCCGGAGGCGGGCACGGGTGCGGACGCGGGTCCGGACGCCGGCGCGGACGCGGACGGCGGTGGACCGGCCGGTGTGTCGGCACCCGGGCGTCCGGATGGCGCGGACGGCGTGTCGGCGCACCGGTAGGACGACTGTGCGGACGGCGTGTCGGCATACGGGCGGCACGGCGCCACCGTGTGCGGAGGACGTGTCGGCACACGGCAGGCGACACGCCAGGGCCCGCGTGTCGGCAGCACACGGGCGGCGCGGCCCCCACCGTCGGCGTGTCGGCAGTCGGTCGGGGGACACGCCCGGCGACACGCCCGGACCCGGGTTCGCCCGCGGCCGTGACCGTCAGGTGCCCGGCGGGCGGGTCGCGTAGAAGACGACCGCCGAGGCGGCGGCCACGTTGAGGGAGTCCACGCCCGCGTCCATGGGGATGCGGACGTGTTCGTCGGCGGCGTCGAGCGCCACGCGGGTCAGGCCGTCGCCCTCGGTGCCGAAGAGCAGGGCCAGTCCGCCGTGTTCCCGGGCGGCGAGGTCGTCGAGCGGGACGGCGCGGTCGCTCAGGCAGAGCGCGGCGACGGTGAACCCGGCGGCGCGCAGCACCTCGATGTCGTACGGCCAGGACTCCAGGCGGGTCCAGGGCACCTGGAAGACGGCGCCCATCGAGACCTTGACGGACCGTCGGTAGAGCGGGTCGGCGCAGCGCGGGGTGAGGAGGACCGCGTCGACGCCGAGGGCGGCGGCGTTGCGGAAGGCGGCGCCGATGTTGGCGTGGTCGACGATGTCCTCGAAGACGGCGACGCGTCGCACCGGACGTCCCGCGCGGCCGGGCGGCCGTCCGCCGGTCAGGGTGTTCAGCAGCTCGGCGGCGGCCGGCAGCGGTTCGCGGTGCATGGCGGCCAGCGCGCCGCGGTGCACGTGGTAGCCGGTGACCTGCTCGGCGAGGGCCGGGTCCACCAGGTACACCGGCGCGGGCGTCGTGTCGATCACGTCGCGCATGACGTCGAGCCACTTGGCCGACAGCAGCAGGGAGCGCATCCGGTGGCCGGCCGCCAGCGCCCGCCGGATGACCTTCTCGCCCTCGGCGATGTAGAGGCCCTCGGCGGGTTCGCGGCGGCGGCGCAGCGCGACGTCGGTCAGGTCGGTGTAGTCGCCGAGGCGCGGGTCGCCCGCGTCCTCGACGATGACGGGCTCGGCCATGTCACGCCGTCCCCGCCGGGCCGACCCGGACGACCTCGCCGACGACGATGACCGCGGGCGGCCGGATCTCCTCGGCGACGACCGTCTCGGCGACCGTGGCGAGGGTGGCGTCGACCCGGCGCTGGGCGGCGGTCGTGCCCTCCTGGACCAGCGCGACCGGCGTGTCGGGGGACCTGCCGTGCGCGACGAGGGTCTCGGCGATCCGGCCGATCTTGTCGACGCCCATGAGGACGACCAGCGTGCCGGTGAGCCGGGCGAGGGCCGGCCAGTCGACGAGGGAGCGCTCGTCGTCCGGGGCGACATGGCCGCTGACCACGGTGAACTCGTGGGCGACGCCCCGGTGGGTGACCGGGATGCCTGCCGCGCCGGGCACCGAGATCGAGCTGGAGATGCCGGGGACGACGGTGCAGGGGATGCCGGCCTCGGCCAGCGCCTGCGCCTCCTCCATGCCCCGCCCGAACACGAAGGGGTCGCCGCCCTTGAGGCGCACCACGGACTTGCCCTGCTTGGCGTGGTCGATCAGCGCGTTGTTGATGGCCTCCTGGGCCATGAACCGCCCGTACGGGATCTTCGCCGCGTCGATCACCTCGACGTGCGGCGGGAGTTCGGCGAGGAGGTCGCGCGGGCCGAGCCGGTCGGCGATGACGACGTCGGCCTCGGCGAGCAGCCGCCGGCCCCGGACGGTGATCAGGTCCGGGTCGCCGGGGCCGCCGCCGACCAGGGCGACGCCGGGGGTGCGGGTGCGGTGGTGCGGGGCGACGAGGGTGCCGTCGCGCAGGCCCTCCACGACCGCGTCGCGGATGGCGGCGGTGTGCCGGGGGTCGCGGCTGCGCGCCCGGGTGGTGAGCACGGCGACCGTCACCCCCTCGCTGGTGCCGGTGGCCGGGGTCCAGGCGGTGGCCCGGTCGGCGTCGTCGGAGCGGACGCACCAGACACGGTGGCGTTCGGCCTCGGCGGAGGCGGCGTCGTTGGCCTCGGTGTCGCCGGTGGCGATCAGGGCGTACCAGGCGTCGGCGAGGTCGCCGGACGCGTACCGGCGCCGCTCCCAGGTGATCTCCCCGGTGTCCGCCATCGCCTCGACCGAGGGGGTCGCCTCGGGCGAGACGAGCAGGACGTCGGCGCCCGCCGCGACCAGGGCGGGCAGACGGCGCTGGGCGACCTGTCCGCCGCCGAGCACGACCACACGGCGGCCGAAGAGGCGGAGACCTACGGGGTAGGCGGGGTGTTCGGCCATGAGGGCAGGCTCCTCGTCCTGGCGGTGCGGTGGGGCGCTGCGGCTCTGGAGCAGCCCTGACGTGCGCATTCTATCGAGCGGTACGGAAGGGATGAGGGGTGGCGGGCCGGCGGCGGGGGCGGGGCGGGCGGGCCGTTCGCCGGCCGCGCCGCCCCTCCCCCGCGGCGGGTCACTTCTCGGTGACGCCCGCCGAGTCGAACGTCGCCACCTCGTGCATCGCCCGTGCCGTGCTCTGCACCATCGGCAGGGCGAGCAGGGCGCCCGTGCCCTCGCCGAGGCGGAGGTCGAGGTCGACCAGGGGGCGCAGGCCGAGCTTGTTGAGCGCGGCGACGTGGCCCGGTTCGGCGCTGCGGTGGCCCGCGATGCAGGCCGCGAGGACCTCGGGGGCGATGGCGCGGGCGACGAGCGCCGCGGCACCGGCGCTGACACCGTCCAGGATCACCGGGGTGCGCAGGGAGGCGCCGCCGAGCAGCAGGCCGACCATGGCCGCGTGTTCGAGGCCGCCGACCGCGGCGAGGACGCCGATGGGGTCGGCCGGGTCGGGCTGGTGCACGTCGAGGGCGCGGCGGACGACCTCCGTCTTGCGGGCCAGCGTCTCGTCGTTGATGCCGGTGCCGCGCCCGGTGACCTCGGCGGGGTCGGCGCCGGTGAAGACGGAGATCAGGGCGGCGGACGCGGTGGTGTTGGCGATGCCCATCTCGCCGGTGAGCAGCGCCTTGTTGCCGGCCGCCACCAGGTCGCGGGCGGTCTCGATGCCGACCTCGATGGCCTGCTTGGCCTCCTCGCGGGTCATCGCGGGGCCGGTGGTCATGTCGCCGGTGCCGGAGCGGATCTTGCGGGGCAGCAGCCCGGGGGTGGCGGGCAGGTCGGCGGCGACGCCGACGTCGACGACGCACACCTCGGCGCCGACCTGGGCGGCGAAGGCGTTGCAGACCGCGCCGCCGCCGAGGAAGTTGGCGACCATCTGCGCCGTGACCTCCTGCGGCCAGGGCGTGACGCCCTGGGCGTGCACCCCGTGGTCGCCGGCGAAGACGGCGACGGCCGCGGGTTCCGGGACGGGCGGCGGGCACTGGCGGGAGAGTCCGGACAACTGGGCGGAGATGATCTCCAGCATGCCGAGCGCGCCGGCCGGCTTGGTCATGCGCTTCTGCCGCTCCCACGCCGCGCCGAGCGCCTTGGCGTCCAGCGGGCGGATCTGCGCGACGGTCTCGGCGAGCAGGTCGTGCGGGTCCTCGCCGGGCAGGGCGCGGCGGCCGTACGTCTCCTCGTGGACGACCCACGACAGCGGGCGGCGCTTGGACCAGCCGGCCCGCATCAGCTCGGGTTCCTCCGGGAACTCGTCGACGTACCCGACGCACAGGTACGCGACGGCCTCCAGGTGCTCGGGCAGGCCGAGCGTGCGGACCATCTCGCGTTCGTCGAAGAAGCTGACCCAGCCGACGCCGAGGCCCTCGGCGCGGGCCGCCAGCCACAGGTTCTCGACGGCGAGCGCGGAGGAGTAGGGCGCCATCTGCGGCTGGGTGTGGCGGCCCAGGGTGTGCCGGCCGCCGCGGGTGGGATCGGCGGTGACGACGATGTTGACCGGGGTGTCGAGGATGGCCTCGATCTTCATTTCCTTGAACTGCTTGGCCCGGCCCTTGGGGAGGGACTTGGCGTAGGCGTCGCGCTGGCGCATCGCCAGTTCGTGCATGGCCCGCCGGGTGTCGGCGGAGCGGATCACGACGAAGTCCCAGGGCTGCGAGTGGCCGACGGAGGGCGCGGTGTGGGCGGCCTCCAGGACCCGGAGCAGCACCTCGTGCGGGATGGGGTCGTCGCGGAAGCCGTTGCGGATGTCACGGCGTTCGCGCATGACCTTGAGGACGGCTTCGCGTTCGGCGTCGTCGTACGGGGGTGCGGCGGGGCCGGTGGGGCGGGGCGCCTCGGCCGGGGCCGGCTCGTGCGGGCCGTCCTCGCCCTCGGCCGCCGCCGGGGCCGGGTGGTCCGCCTGGCCGGAGGCCCGGGTGTCCAGGTCGCCGGCGTGCTGGAGCAGCGCGGGGCCGTCCTCGCGCGGGGCGGGGACGGTGGTGCCGGGCGGCTGCTCGCCCTGCTGCGGCAGGACGGTGGGCTGCGGCGGGGTCGGGGCGAGGTGGGGGGTGGTGGGCACCTGGCCCTCCACCGGCACGAACCGGCCGACGGGCTGGTCGGGGTGGGGCATGAAGGTCTCCGCGGGGTCCGCCGCGCGCGGGGCGTGGGCGGCCGTCAGGGTCTGGGGACCCTGGGCCGGCTCCGCCCCCGGTACGGGGGCCCCGGTCACGGCCTGCCCGTCGGCCGCCTGTCCGGCGGGGGCCGGGAGTGCCTGGGGGGACGGCTCGGTCAGGGGGGTGGTGGATGTGGGGGTGGGGGTGCCGGGGGCCTGGACGCCGGGTTCGGGGGCGGGAGGGTGCTGCGGGGCCGGGTCCGCACCGGCGCCCCGCGGGGCCTGCCGGCCGGCCGCCTCGGCGGGGGCCGGTGTGGCGCCGTCCGTCTGTGACGGGGCGCCGGATGCGGGGGTGTGCCCGCCCGGCTCCGCGGTGGCGGGCTCGGGGACGACGGCGGGCGCGGTCGGGACCGGCTCCGGGGTCGCCACGGCGACGGGAGCCTCGACGACCGGTACGGCGTCACCCTGGGCGGCCTCGGGGACGGGGACGACCGTCGGGCCCTGGGGGGCGTCCGGGGCCTGCGGGGTGTCCGGCGCATGCGGGGCGTCCGGCGCCTGGGCGACCTCAGCGGCTGCTGCGGCGTCAGAGGCCGGGGCGGTGACCGGGGTCGGGGTGCCGGGGGCCTGTGCGGTGACCGGAGCCGGGGCGGCATCCGGGGTCGGGGCGGGGGCCGTGGCCTGGGCGGTGACCCGAGCCGAGGGGGCATCCAGGGTCGCGGCGGTGCCCGAGGCCGGGGTGGTCTCCGGGGCCTGGACGGTGACCGGAGCCGAGGGGGCATCCAGGGTCGCGGCGGTGCCCGAGGCCGGGGTGGTCTCCGGAGCCGAGGGGCCATCCGCGGTCGGAGCAGTGCCCGAGGCCGGAGCGGCGCCCGAGGCCAGGGTGGTCTCCAGGGTCGGGGCGGTGCCCGTGGCCGGGGCGGTCTCCGGGACCTGGGCGGCGTCCAGGGCCTGGGCAGCTTCCGGGGCGGCATCGGCTTCCAGGGCCTGGGCAGCTTCCCGGGCGGCATCCGCTTCCGGGGCCTGGGCAGCCTCGGGAGCCGGTACGGGGTCGGCGGCCTGCGCGAGGTCCGGGCCGGGAGCCGCCTTGGGTGCGGGTACGACGTCCGGGCCGGGTACGGCCTCGGGTGCGCCGACGGGGTCCAGGGGCTGGACAGCGTCCGAGGCGGGGGCGACGGCCTGGGCCTGGAGGGCATCGGGCGCGGCGGTGACACCCTCAGCCGGAGCGCCCTCCGGCACGGGGGCGGCTTCCGGGGCCTGAGCTGCGCCCGGGGCCTCTCCGGCCTCCGTGGCGGGCTCGGCGCCCGGCACCTCGGCACCCTCGGGTGCCCCGGCGGTGCTCGGCGCCTCGGAGTCCGAGGAGGTGGCCACGGGGTCCTGCGGGGACGCGACGCCAGTTGCCGCCTCCGAGCCCGGCCCGGCATCCGGAGCCTGGGCGGCGTCCGGAGCCTGGGCGGCGTCCGGCGCGGGAGCGGCCTCGGCCGCAGGCACGGCGTCCGGCGCCTCGACAGCCTCCAGTGCCTGACCGCCCTCCGGGCTCTGGGCAGCCTCCGGCGCCTGGACGGCACCCGGCTCCTGGGCAAGGTCAGCAGCCTCGGCCGCCTGGGCGACGTCCGTGCTCTCGGCACCGTCCGAAGCCTCGGCCGGCGCCTCGACAGCCTCCCGCCCCAGGACACCCTCCGGCGCGGACACGCTCTCCGCGGCCTCGCCGACCGGCACCACCGCGGCATCCGACGCGCGCGCGGCCTCAGGAGCCTCGGCGGCATCCGACACGGACGCGGCGTCGGATGCCTGAGCGGCCTCCGCGGCAGGGTCCGTACCGGGCGTCTGTATGGCCTCCGGAGCCGTCACCGGTTCCGGCGTGGGCGCGGCGGCGGGCTCGACCACCGCATCGGCGCCAGGCGCACCCGTCCCCTCCTCGGCCCCTCCGGCCACCGGACCCGACGCCCCCTCAGCAGGGGCGGCGGCCCCGGCCTCTGAGGCCGCCTCAGGCACACCGGGGGCCACCGCCACCGGACCGTTTGCCTGCGGAGCGGCCACGCGGGCGACCAGGGCCTGGGCCGCGCCCATCGTGTCGTGGACCGAAGCCGGAGCCGGAGCGGGAACCGGAGTCGAAGCCGAAACCGGCGCCGGAACAACCGTTTCCCCTGCCGTCCCCCCGGAAGCCACCGGACCCACCGGCGTCACCACGGAAGCGGAAGCCGCCGGAGTCCCCGGAGTTGACGGAGCCGCCGGGGGTACGGGGCCCGCCACGGCCGGCTGCGCGACCCACGGCGTCGCCCCCTGCGCGGGCGCCCCCGCCGGCGGCGGGACGTCGAGGTACTCGGGGCCGGTGGTCGCCGGGCCGGGGTGGCGGACCGGGATGTCGGCCGGGCCGCGCTCGGCGAGGTGCCGGACCGGGCTCGCGGAGGTGTCCGGGATCGGCGGGCCGAGGTGCAGCGGACGGCGCGGCGGGACCGGGACGGACGGACGCGACGGGCGGACGGCACCGAGGTCGACGGAGCCGGTGTCGCGGCCGGAGATCTCGTGCGGGCCCGGCTGGTGCACGGTCTCGACGACCGGCTCCGGCGCGGGCGGCGCGACTTCGTTGCCCCAGGCGCTCTGGGCTCCCGGCAGCAGCAGGTCCTCGTCCTCGGCGGTGGTCTCGGAGAGGTAGGTGTACGCACCGGGCGCGGGGGCCCCCGGATGCTCCACCGTGCCTGCGGTCTCCGGCAGCCCCTCGCCCGGGATCTGGCCGGTGTCGGTCATGCGTACCCCTCGCCCATCGGTTTGTGCCTCTACGACCAGCTCGCCCGGGACGGCGCACCGACCGCCCCGCAGTGAAGAACGAGCGTGCGTGCCCAGCGGCACGAACGACCCGCCGGAAATGACGACAAAGCCACTCGGTGGCATTGTGGCGGGCGTTGCCCCGTCAGGACACCGTGATCCGTGACGGTCCGCTGTGGACTGCGCCACGTTGCGCGTCCTCCGGTTCTGCCGTACCACACCCCGCCTCAGAACTGGCGGGTTTTCCGGACATTGGACGACGAAGCATCGCGTGTCCGAGTGCGGTACAACAATCCGCCAGCTTACCCCGCGCGGTACGACAAGCCGATCACGGGGCGCGGTGCGAAAGCCCCCCGGCAGGCACCCGCCCTACCCCCGGCCGACACCCGTCCGGCACCCGGCCGGCCCCCGCCCGACCCCCGGCCGGGCGCTGGTCAACGAGGGGCTTCGCGCCGCGGGATCTCCGCGCTGAGCAGGAAGACCACGCTCCGCTCCGTCTCCGTCCAGGCGCGGGTGTCGAGTCCGACGGACTGGAGGAGCGCGCACTCGACCCGGTATCCGTGCTCGGTCAGGTCGCGGCCGACGCGTTCGGCGTCGTCGCGGGTCGCGGCGTGGGCGACGATGCGCTGGGGGCGGCGGTCGGCCACCGCGGAGACGACCCGGGCGCCCCCGCCGCCGATCCGGACGACGTCGGGTTCGGGCAGGTCCTCCAGGACGTGCGGGGCGGTGCCGCGGACGATCTGGAGCTGGACGCCGAAGCGGCGGGCGGCGGCGTCGGTGCGGGCGCAGGCGTGCACGTCGCGGTCGACGGCGATGACGGCGGCGCCGGCGCGGGCGGACTCGGTGGCGAAGGCGCCGCTGCCGCAGCCGATGTCCCACACGAGGTCGCCCAGGCGTGGTCCGAGGCGGGCGAGCTGGGCGGTGCGGAGCAGTTCGGTCTCGCCCTCGCCGAAGGGGCCGGTGTACGCCTCGGACGGCAGCGACCAGCCGCGGGGTCCGGCGGCCGGGTCGCGGCCGGTGATCCAGCCGTCGGCGGCGGGGGCCTGGCCGGGGGTGCCGCCGGCGACGACGACCACGTTGGGGTCGCGCCAGGTGTGGTCGGCGGCCCTGTCGGAGGTGACGACGGTGACGCGTTCGCGGTCGGTGCCGAGTTCCTCGCAGATGACGAAGGTGCGGTGCACGCCCTCCATCAGGAGGCCGAGTTCGGCCGGACCGGCGCCCGGGGAGGTGAGGACGGCGACCTTGGGGTGGGCGCGGCACACGTTCACGGCGCGGCGCAGGGTGCGCGGGTGGGCGACGACGACCTGGGCGTCGTCCCAGGGCATGCCGGCGCGGGCGAAGGCGGTGGCGACCGAGGAGACGGCGGGGACGACCTCGACCTCCAGGCCGAACTCGGGGACGCGCAGGGTCCGTACGACACCGAAGAAGCCGGGGTCGCCGTCGGCGAGGACGACGGCCGTGCCGCGGTGGGCGGCGATGCGGCGGGCGGCGAGGGCGACGCTGCCGAGGCGGATGCGTTCGGCGGCGGGGGGCACTTCCGGCAGTGCCAGATGGTGGGCCGCGCCGGCCACCAGGGTGGCGGCGCCGAGGGCGGCGCGAGCTGCCGTGGTCAGCGGCGAGCCGTCCCAGCCGATCACCGTGACCCGGTCGGCCATCGTCGTCAGTCTCCAGGGTTTGCGCAGGTCGTGGTCGCGGAGCCGCCCGAGGGGCGGGGCTCCGTGAGGGTACCTGGTCCGCCGTCGTGACGTGGCCGCGGCGCCGGGGCCCTCGTAGGTCAGTTCCAGTCGGTGAAGGTGGTGAAACCGCTGTCGGCCAGTTGTTCCGCGGCGCCGTCCAGGTCCTCGGGGAGCAGGCTCCAGACGATGAGGTCGGTACGGACGTCGCTCCAGGTGCCGTCCTCGGCGCGGACGTGCGCTATGCAGGCGTTGCGCAGGACGCCCTCGCTGATGCAGCCGATCTTCTGGGCGACCTGCTGGGCGGCGGTGTTGTCGGCGGCGGTGCGCAGCTCGACGCGCTCGAACTTCTGGTCGCCGAAGAGCCAGTGGGCGGCGGCGAGGGCGGCCTCGGCCGCGTAGCCCTCGCCGCGGGCCCAGGGGGCGACGATGTACGACAGTTCGGTGGACCTGACGTGCCAGTCGGTGCGGGTGAGGCGGACGACGCCGACCAGGCGCTGGGTGAGGAACTCGGTGACGGCGAGGTCGAGCCCGCGGCCGGCGACGCGTTCGCCGGGGGCGTCCTCGGTGATCCAGACCTGTGCGTCCTGTTCGCCGAAGGGCTGGGGGACGTCGGTCCAGGCGCCGGTCTGCTCGTCGTTCATCATCGCCGCGAGGGCGGGGACGTCGTCCTCGTCGAGGGGGCGCAGCACCAACCGCTCCGTGCTGATGGAGATGGTGGGGAAGGTGCTCGTCATGCGCCGCTCCGTAACCTGTGTGACCGTCAGGGACTGTCGAACTGCCCAGCATGCAGCATGAAAGCACGCAACCGCACCACGGGGTCCACTCCGGGCGGAGCGGACCCCGTGGTGCGGCGGACGGGATCAGAAGGAGGCGATGACGGCGCCGTCGTACTTCTCCTCGATGAACTTCTTCACCTCGGGCGAGGTGAGCAGCTCGGCGAGCTTCTTGACGCGCGGGTCGTCCTCGCGGCCCTTCTTGACGGCGAGGAGGTTGCTGTTGGGGTTGTTCTCGGCGGACTCCAGGACGAGGGCGTCCTTCGCCGGCTTGAGGTCGGCCTCGATGGCGTAGTTGCCGTTGACGACCGCGGCGTCGACGTCGTCCAGGGAGCGCGGCGTCTGGGCGGCCTCCAGCTCCTTGAACTTCAGCTTCTTCGGGTTGTCGGTGATGTCGGCGGGGGTGGCCGCCGTGCCGACGCCGTCCTTGAGCGTGATGAGCCCGTTGGCGGCGAGGAGCTGGAGGGCGCGGCCCTCGTTGACCGTGTCGTTGGGAACGGCGATGGTCGCGCCGCTCTTCAGCTCGTCGGCCTTCTTGATCTTGTGGGAGTAGAGGCCGAGCGGCTCCAGGTGCACGTCGACGACGGAGACGACGTTGGTGCCGTTCTTCTTGTTGAAGTCGTCGAGGTACGGCTGGGTCTGGAAGTAGTTGGCTCCCACGGAGCCGTCCTCCGTCGCCGTGTTCGGCGTGACGTAGTCGGTGAACTCCTTGACCTCCAGGTCGAGACCGGCCTTCTTCGCCAGGTTGTCCTTGACGAAGTTGAGGATCTCGGCGTGCGGGGTGGGGCTCGCGGCGACGATCAGCGGGCCGGAGGTGTCGGAGGCGGAGTCCTTGTCGGAGCCGCAGGCGGTGAGGCCCAGCGTGAGGGCTCCGGCGGCGAGGACGGCGGTGGTGATCTTGGCGGTGTTACGCACGAAAAGTGCCTTTCCTGAGGTGGTGCGACCCCGTCTCGGTGATACGGGGAGTCTGGGGAGTCTGGGGACGGGCGGGGTCTAGGCGACCTTGCCCGCGTCGGCCGGGGCCGGCTTCCTGGGGCGCAGCAGTCGCAGCGCGGGGGCCGTCGAGGAGCCGGCGCCGCGGCGGTGCAGGGTGCGGGCCGCGAAGTCGCCGGCGAACTGGATGGCCGAGATGGCGACGGCGAGGACGGCGACGGTGACCCACATGAGGCCGGTGTCGAAGCGCTGGTAGCCGTAGCGGACGGCGAGGTCGCCGAGTCCGCCGCCGCCGACGGTGCCGGCCATGGCCGAGTAGCCGATGAGGGCGATGACCGTCGTGGTGGTGGAGGCGATGAGCGACGGCAGCGCCTCGGGGACGAGGACCTTGCGGACGACGGTCCAGGTGTTGCCGCCCATGGCCTGGACGGCCTCGACGAGCCCGTGGTCGACCTCGCGGACGGCGGTCTCGACGAGCCGCGCGAAGAACGGGATGCCGCCGATGGCGAGGGGCACGATGGCGGCGCTGCTGCCGATGGTGGTGCCGGTGACCCAGCGGGTGAAGCTCATCAGGGCGACCATGAGGATGATGAACGGCAGCGAGCGGCCGATGTTCACGATCTGCCCGATGACCCGGTTCACCAGGACGTTCTGGAGCAGGCCGCCCTTGTCGGTCAGGACGAGCAGGATGCCGAGGGGGAGGCCGCCGGCGACGGCGATCAGGGTGGACCAGCCGACCATGATCAGGGTCTCCTGGCCGGCCTCGGCGAGCAGCGGCTGCATCTGGGACCAGGTCACTTGGCACTCTCCTTGACGAGGACCGGCTCGGCGGCGGACTCCACGACGTCGATCTGGAGGCCCTGTTCGCGCAGGAAGCCGACGGGCACGACGTTGTCCTCGTAGCGGCCGGGGAGTTCGATGCGCATCCGGCCGATCTGGAGGCCGCCGACGGTGTCGATGGCGGCGCCCAGGATGGAGATGTCGATGTTGTACGTGCGGGCGAGCTGGGAGATGACCGGCTGGGTGGCGGCCTCGCCGTGGAAGGTGACGTCGAGGACGGTCCGGTCGGCGGCGCTCGCCTCGCCGCCCACCGGGAAGAGGGCGGAGGCGAGTTCGGAGCCCGGGGTGGCGAGGAGTTCGCCGACGGTGCCGGACTCGACGATCCGGCCGTGTTCCATGAGGGCGGCGGAGTCGCAGACGCTCTTGACGACGTCCATCTCGTGGGTGATGAGCAGGACGGTCAGCCCCAGTTGCCGGTTGAGGTCGCGCAGCAACTGGAGGATGGAGCGGGTGGTCTCCGGGTCGAGGGCGCTGGTGGCCTCGTCGGAGAGGAGGACCTTGGGGTCGCCGGCCAGGGCGCGGGCGATGCCGACGCGCTGCTTCTGTCCGCCGGAGAGCTGGGCCGGGTAGGACGTGGCCTTGTCGGCGAGCCCGACCAGGTCCAGCAGGTCCAGCGCCTTGCGGGAACGTTCCTTCCCCGTGATGCCCAGGATCTCCAACGGCAGCTCGACGTTGTCCCGCACCGTCCGCGAGGAGAGCAGGTTGAAGTGCTGGAAGACCATGCCGATACGGCTGCGCGCCTGCCGCAGCGCCCGGCCGGCCCGGGGGCCGCGGCCGGCGAGCGCGGTGAGGTCCTCACCGGCGACGGTCACCGTGCCGGAGGTGGGGCGCTCCAGGAGGTTGACGCAGCGGATGAGCGAGGACTTGCCGGCGCCGGACTGGCCGATGACGCCGAACACCTCGCCCTCGCGGACGTGCAGGTCGACGCCGTCCAGGGCGGTGACCTCGCGGCCGCGTGAGCGGTAGACCTTGGTGAGGCCCGATGTGGTGATCACGTGGGTTTCCGTCACTGTCGAGTGCGCGGCGCGTCAGGTGACGCCGGGCACGGGGGCGTTGTTCTTCGGGGGGCTTCGGAACGCGGCACGGTTCTCGCCGTGGCGAGTGGACCGGGGGGAGAAACGTGTGCGCGGGGCGTGGGCCATCGCGTGCTGCGGTGCACGGCGGCGGACCCGGGCCGTCGCTCGCTTCGGGGCGCGAGTCTCAGGTGGTGCGGGGGCCCTCTAGCAGGCGCACATTCGACACATGCGACGAGCACCGGGCGTCATCATCGCCTCGGTCGCGGGGGTGCGGTCGCTCGTCGTGCTCATGCGGGCCAGTAAAGCAGACCCGCGACCGGGAGCGGACACCGTTGTCCGCATGGTGGACAGACGTGGACGGTGCCCGGTTCCCGGGCGGCGCGGTTCAGCCCCGGACGGATATCTCCACGCCCGCGTCGGTGACCAGCAGCGACAGGGCGGAGAGGTCCTCGACCACCAGGTCGGCGTCGAGTTCGCCGGCCGGGTGGGTTGTGGCCAACGCCACGGTGGTCATGCCGGCGGCCTTGCCCGAGCGGAGTCCGGCGGGGGCGTCCTCGAAGACCACGCAGGCCGCCGGGTCGACGCCGAGGGCGCGGGCGCCGAGCAGGTAGGGCTCGGGGTCGGGCTTGCCGCGGGTGATGTCGGCGGCGGTGACGAGGGTGGTGGGGGCGATGCCGGCCGCGCGGAGGCGGGCCTCGGCCAGGCGCCGGGTGGCCGAGGTGACGACGGCCCACGGGACGGTGCCGCCGGCCAGGGCGCCGAGGACCTCGCGGGTGCCGGGGAGCGGGCGGGCGCCGCCGTTGGGCACGTCCTCGACCTCCAGGTCCTCGATCCGCGCCACCGCCCGGTCGACGAGGTGGGCGGGCAGCAGGTCGGCGGCGATCTCCGCCGCCGTGCGCCCGTGCAGTTCGACGCGCGCGAACTCCTCCGCGGTGACCCCGTACTCACCGGCCCACCGCGTCCAGCAGCGGCGCACGGATTCGAGGGAGGAGACGAGGGTTCCGTCGTTGTCGAACAGCAGGGCCTGGGCGTGGATCTTCATGTCCCCGACCCTACGGCGGCGCCCGCGGAACCCGGCCGGGCGGGGAGCGCGCCCCGATCCCCCGGCGCCGGGCGGGGTCGCGCGCGGGGGGCCTTTTGGCCCGTAATAGGGTCGCATCCATGGTTGACGTCCTGACGCTGGTGACCGGTGTCGCCGCGCTGCTGCTCGCCGCCTGGTGCGGCTGGGCCGCCTACCGTGACCAGCCGACGAAGGACTGGCACTTCATCGGCATGGCCGTGGTCTCGCTGCTGGCCGTGGTCCAGCTCGTGATCGGCGTGGTGCGACTGGCGCGGGGCGAGAAGCCGGAGCAGGGCACGGCGATCTTCGTGGCGTACCTGCTGGGCGCGTTCGCCTGCGTACCGGCGGCGGCGTTCATGTCGCTGGCCGAGCGCACCCGCTGGGGCTCGGTGACGGTCGCCGCCGGCGGTGTCGTCCTCGCCGTGCTGGAGGTGCGACTGTATGACATCTGGGGAGGCTGAGATGGTGGCGACCGGGGAGAAGCCGGCCCGGACCCGGCTGAGCGGCGGGCCCGGCATCCTGCTGGTCTGGCTCTACGGGGTCATGGTGGTGGGCGCGGTGTCGCGCTCCGTCTACCAGATCGCCACCGAGTTCGACCGGGCGCCGCTCGCCTACACGCTCTCGGCGCTGGCCGGCCTCGTCTACGGCTTCATCACCTACACCCTGGTGCGCGGCGGGGAGACGGCGCGCAAGGCCGCGGTGGTGTGCTGCGCCGCCGAGCTGGTGGGCGTCGTGACGGTCGGCACCTGGACCCTGGTGGAGCCGTCCGCGTTCCCGGACGCGACCGTGTGGTCGGAGTACGGGATGGGCTACCTCTTCATCCCGGTCCTGCTGCCGCTCTCCGCCCTGTACTGGCTGCGCAAGGGCCGCGCGGCGTAGGCCGGGGCCCCGGCATGGGCCGGGGCCCCGGCATGGGCCGGGGCCCGGGTGCCGCTCAGGCGGTGGCCGCGTAGGTCTCCGCCGGCTTCTCCAGGACGATCATCGGGACGCCGTCGTCGCCCTGCGCGGTGCCGACCCGCTCGTACCCCACGCGCCGGTAGAGCCGCAGGTGGCCCTCGCTGCGGTGCCCGGTGTGCAGCCGGAAGCGCTTGGCTCCGCGCTCCTCCGCGAGGGCCGCCTCGGCGGCGCGCAGCAGGCGGGCGCCGATGCCGTGGCCCTGGAGGCGGGGGTGGACGCAGAGCTTGCCGATGGCGGCGGCGCCGTCCTCGGAGACCCGGCCGCGCACCGCGCCGATCACCTCGTCGCCGAGCCGGGCCACGACGACGCAGTCGCCGGCGACCTCCGCGCGGACGGAGTCGAGGCTCTGCACGAGCGGGTCGATGCGGTAGTTGCCGTACAGCGCCGCCTCGCTCTGGAAGCAGAGGTACTGCAACCGGAAGATCTGCTCGGCGTCCTCGTCGGTCGCCGCCGAGATGGTCACGCTCATGCCCATGTGCGCATGCCTCCCGCTCACCTGATCACCTGTGGGTCCCCCACTCCTATCCCCCGCCTCAGCGGGCCGCAACCTCCGGAGTCAGCAATCTCCGCAGACATCCCAGACATCGGGAACGTTCCGGACCGAGACTGCCCTGTGAGATACCCAACTCCCCCGCGATCTCCCGGTAGGTGAGGTCTCGCGGGGAGAACAGGGCCTCCAGCAGCCGGGGGCAGCGGCCGGGCAGCCGGTCCACGGCCTCGCGCAGGACGCGGCGGCGGGCGGCGGCGAGGGCGAGCTGTTCGGGGCCGGGGTCGGCGGCGTCGGCCGGTTCCCGCGCGTAGGGCCGCTCGGCGCGGGCGGTACGGCGGGTGCGGCGGGCCTCGAAACGGACGGCGCTGCGCAGCCAGCGGTGCGGGTCGCGGGGCGGGCCGTGGGCGCTGAGGCGTTCCAGGAGGCGGAGCCAGACCGCCTGTTCGAGGTCGCCGGGCTCGGCCCCGACGGCATATGCCTCGGCCGCGGCCTCCGCGGTGAGCAGCGGGCCCAGCGAGACGACCAGGTCGTGCGTCATGTGCGAGGCGACGCGGCCACCCGCCCGGTGGGTTGCGCGGGCGGCCCGACGCCATCCTTACAGGGGGTTGCGTGCCTTAGCGGTTGACGTCCGCGCGGGCCAGCAGGGCGGTGTCCGGCTGGTCGGTGAAGACGCCGTCGATGCCGGTGGCGAAGTACGCCCGGAAGGCGCCGAAGGCGTCACCGTACGCGTCGGGGTCGCCGCCCTCGCGGAACTCGGCGGGCAGGAAGGGGTTTTCGTTGCGCATCGTGTACGGGTGCAGGACGAGGCCGGCCCGGTGGGCGTCGCGCACCAGGCCGGTGGGCCGGGTGAGGCGGCCGTCGGCACCGCGCGGGACGACGAGGTCCAGGGTGGGCCCGATGCCCTGCGCGTACGAGGCGATCTCGCGCAGCCCGGCCGGGGTGATCAGGTCGGCGGTGGTGCGCGGGTCGCCGGCCTCGACGAAGTCCCAGGGGCGGCTCTTCGCGTCGGAGAGCAGGACGACGAGCGGGTTGCCGACGAGGGCGCGCATCCGCTGGACGCTGGTGGGCTCGAAGGACTGGACGATGACGGGCGAGTCCTCGCGGTCCTTGCCGTACCGGCGCAGCAGCCCGGCCAGGCGCTCCTCGGTGCTAAGACCCAGGGAGCGGAAGTAGGCGGGGTGCTTCAGCTCGGGGTAGATCCAGACCGTCGTGCCCCGACGGCGGCTCTGCTCGTCCTGCCAGCGGAGCACCTCCTCGAAGGTCGGGATCGGCCAGCGGCCGTCGTAGAGGGTGTTGTGCGGGCGGTTGGCCGGGATGCGCTCGGTGGCGCGCAGCCTCTTCAGCTCGGCGAGCGTGAAGTCCTCGGTGAACCAGCCGGTGGTGGGGACCCCGTCGAGCACCTTGGTGCGCCGGCGCCCGGCGAACTCGCGGTGGTCCGCGACGTCCGTGGTGCCGCCGATCTCCGGCTCGTGGCGGCAGACCAGGTGGCCGTCACGGGTGGGGACGAGGTCGCCGGCCTCGACGACGTCGGCGCCCAGGTCGAGGGCGAGCTGGTAGGAGCCGAGCGTGTGCTCGGGCCGGTAGCCGCTGGCGCCGCGGTGGGCGATGACCGTGGGGACGGGCAGGCTCCGCAGCCCGCCGCGGCCGGGGCCCTTGCCGCTCCCGGCGGGCGCGGCGTTCGCGGTGCCGGCGTGGGCCGTCCCGGCCGCCCCGAGCACGGCGCCGCCCGCGCCGAGCACCGCCGCGCCGAGCAGGGCCCGCCGCCCCGTACCGCCCGCACGCTCCGCCGTGCCGTCCTGCTGCCGTCCGTCCTGCCGCCGTCCGTCCTGCCGCCGCTTCGCCATGACGCCCTCCTGCCGTGTGACCACCGTCGGATGCGCGCCGATCGTAGGGGCGCGTACATGACCATCGGGGGACCGTGGCCGGAACGCGCGGGGGTGGCGGGGTGTCGCCTCGGCGAGCGGGTGACGCGGTCGGCTGACGGCCCGTCGGGCACGGGGCGCGACACCGGACGCGGCCTGCCTCACCTCGCCGTGCCCCCGCCGGACGCCGCCCCACGGCGTGTCGGGCCGGTGAACGCGTGTCAACACGGTGCGGGAGATCCGTGAACCCGACGTGCGCCACCCCCCTGACCGCGAGTAATGTCCTCACCTGCACAGAGTCGTACCGCATACCCGACACCGGAGGACCCGTTGTCCCGCTTCGCGTTCATCAAGGCAGTGCTCGGTCCGCTCATGCGCTTGATGTTCCGCCCACGGGTGGAGGGCGTGGAGCGCATCCCCGGTGACGGCCCGGTGATCCTGGCCGGGAACCACCTGACCTTCATCGACTCGGTGATCCTGCCGATCGTCTGCGACCGCCAGGTCTTCTTCATCGGCAAGGACGAGTACGTCACCGGCAAGGGGCTCAAGGGCCGGCTGATGGCCTGGTTCTTCACCGGCGTCGGCATGATCCCGGTCGACCGCGACGGCGGCCGGGGCGGGGTCGCGGCGCTGATGACGGGCCGCCGGGTGCTGGAGGAGGGCAACGTCTTCGGCATCTACCCGGAGGGCACCCGCTCCCCCGACGGCCGCCTCTACCGGGGCCGCACCGGCATCGCGCGGCTCACGCTGATGACCGGCGCCCCGGTGGTCCCGTTCGCCATGATCGGCACCGACAAGCTCCAGCCGGGCGGCAAGGGCCTGCCCCGGCCGGGCCGGGTCACGGTGCGCTTCGGCGAGCCGCTGGAGTTCTCCCGCTACGAGGGCATGGACCGCGACCGCTACGTCCTGCGGGCGGTGACGGACTCGGTGATGACCGAGGTGATGCGGCTCTCCGGCCAGGAGTACGTGGACATGTACGCGAGCAAGGCGAAGGCCGCGTAGGACCGCGAGGACGTGCGACGGGCGGGCCGCTGGAAAGCGGCCCGCCCGTCGTCCGTCCCGGGACCGGACCGGAGCCGCCCGGAGGGTGCCGGGCTCAGCCCGGACCGGACCGAGACCGGAACCGGACCGAGGCCCGAACCGGGCGAAGGACGGAACCGGGCCAAGGCCCGAACCTGGCCCGAACCGGACCCAGGCCCGAACCGGGCCGGGAGACGGAACCTGGCCGGGAGACGGAGCCTGGCCGCGAGACGAACCGCCCCCGGCCCCCGGCGCGGGGCCCCGGGCCGGGCCAGACCCTGCCCCCCCCGTAGCGGGGGGCCGGACCAGGCCCTGACCCCCGCTACGCCGGTCCGGCGCTCTCGCCGTCGCCCAGGCGCTGGCCGCGCAGCAGGTGCCAGGCCGCGCCGGCGGCGGCCAGCAGGACCACGGCGCCCGCGCCGGCGGCGAGGGTCAGCCCCTCGACGAAGGAGTCGCGGGCCGCGTCCAGCATCGCCCGCGCGGTCTGCGCCGGCAGCGCGCCCGCCGCCTCCACCGCGCCGCCCAGCGACTCGTGGGCCGCCGCCGGGGTGCCCGCCGGGCCGGTGAAGTCCCGGTAGACCCCGTTGACGATGGAGCCGAGCAGGGCGATGCCGAGCGCGGCGCCGAGTTCGTAGGCCGTCTCGGAGACCGCGGAGGCGGCGCCGGCCTGCTGCGGGGGCACGCTGGAGAGGATCACGTCGGAGGTGACCGTGAAGGCGAACCCGGCGCCGAGCCCGACGAAGAGCAGGGCCGTGCCGAGCATCGGGTAACCGGTGTGGCGTCCGATGGTGGTCAGGGCGGCGAGGGCCAGCCCGACCGCCGCGAGTCCGCCGGAGACCACGACGCGGACCGAGTACCGCCGGGCCGCGCGGCCCGCGAGGAGTCCGGCCGCCACCGCGCCGACCGCGGCGGGCAGTTCGGCGAGACCCGCCTCCAGCGGCGAGCGGTCCTGCACCAGTTGCAGGAACTGGGAGAGGAAGAAGACCAGCCCGGAGAGGCCGAGGATGGTGAGCAGGTCGGCCAGGACCGCGCCGCTGAACCCCCGGCCGCGGAAGAGCCGCACGTCGAGCAGCGGATGCGGCAGGGTGAGCTGGCGGCGCACGAACGCGTACAGCGCGGCGGCGCCGACCAGGCCCGCGGCCGGGATGTTCCAGCCGAAGCCGTGCGCGGCGGCCTCCTTGATCGCGTAGACCACGCCGACCAGTCCGGCCATGGAGAGCACGACGCTCGGCAGGTCCCAGGGGCCGGGCCGCGGGTCGCGGGACTCGGGCAGCAGCCGGGCGCCGACGGCGACCAGGACGGCCATCACGGGCAGGTTGATCAGGAAGACCGAGCCCCACCAGAAGTGCTCCAGCAGGAATCCGCCGACGATCGGGCCGACCGCCATGCCGGCCGAGGCGGTGGCGCCCCAGATGCCGATGGCGAGGCTGCGCTCGCGCGGGTCGTGGAAGAGGTTGCGGATCAGCGCGAGTGTGGCGGGCATGAGGGTGGCGCCGGCGACGCCGAGCAGCGCACGGGCGGCGATCAGCAGCTCGGGGCTGGTGGCGTAGGCGTTGAGGACCGAGACGAGGCCGAAGGCGGTGGCACCGGCAAGGAGGACGCGCTTGCGTCCGATCCGGTCGCCGAGGCTGCCCATGGAGACGAGCAGTCCGGCGATCACGAAGGAGTAGACGTCGCCGATCCACAGCAACTGGGTGCCCGTCGGGCGCAGGTCCTCGCTGATGAAGGGGGTGGCGAGCCCGAGCACGGTCGCGTCGACGGCCACCAGCAGGACGGCCAGGACCAGGACGGACAGTGCCAGCCAGCGGCCGGGGCGCCCCTGTTCCCGTGTTTCGGGGGCCGGCCGCAGGGTGCGGGTCATGAGGTCTCTCTCCGGAGCGCGCCGCCGAGCAGCAGCTCGACGATCATGTGGGTGAGGTCGTTGCGGGCGAGGCGGCCCTCGGAGACCGCCCAGGCGCCGGAGGCCAGCAGGCCGTAGAGCGCCTCGGTGAGCCAGGCCGGGGTGAGGTCGAGGCGGAACTCGCCGCTTTCCTGGCCGCGGCGGAAGAGGGCGGCGACCCGCTCGTCCAGCTCCGTCCAGCCGGCGTTCTGCTCCTCGCCCTCGAAGAGCTGGTTCTCCGTGTAGAGGAAGGCCAGCAGGCCCGCGTGGGGCTCGATCGCGGCCACCAGCCGGCGCACCGCGTCCGCGGCGGTGCCCTCCTCGGTGCGGGCGGCGTCCAGCGCGGCCCCGCACGCGGCGATGCCGTGCGCCTCCAGTGCCCGGACGAGCGCGTCGCGCCCGGCGAACTGGCGGTGCAGCGTGGCGCGGCTGATGCCCGCCGCCCTGGCCACCTCGTCCATGGTGGCGGTGGCCTTGCGGGTCAGCAGGTCCGCGGCGCTGCGGAGCACGTGGTCACGATCGACAGCCATGAGACGACAGTAACCCATGTGAGACAGTGATGTCTCATCCGGGGCATACGGGTCTCACGGCGACGGCGGAGGGAAACGGCCGTCCGCCCCGGGCCTGGGCCTGGCCGGGCGGGCCCGTCCGCCCCGGACCTGGGCCGGGCCCCGGGTCAGTGCCAGGGCAGCCGGCCGCGCCGCTCCCAGTAGGCGCGCGGGTCCTCGGCCAGGCCGGCGAGGCGGGTGAGCTGGTCGTCGGTGAGGTCGACGACTGCGGCGTGCAGGTTGGAGGCGAGCTGGAGGGCGGTGGCGGCGCCGGAGAGGACGACGCCCGCCCACGGCTGCCGCAGGGCGAGCGCCAGGGCCACCGCGTCGCAGCCCTGACCGGTCTCCCCGGCCACCGCCCGCAGTTCCTCGGGGGCCTCGGGACCGGCCAGCCGGCCGTTGGCCATGCCCTCCTTGACGATCACCGTGAGGCCGGCCTCGTGGGCCTCGGCGAGGGCGGGCGCCGCGGAGGTCTCCAGGGCGTTGTAGGTGGACTGCACGGTGCGGAAGAGCGGCTCGTCGTCGACGCGGACGGCGAGGGCGGCGCGGATCGCGGCGGCCTGGTCCGGGCCGCTGGTGGAGAAGCCGACGGTGTGGCCCCGCCCGGCGGCCTCGGCGAGCCGGGCGTGCAGCTCCCGGTCGGTGAGGGCGGGGCTGTCCGGGGTCACCGAGTGGATCTGGTACAGGTCGAGCCGGTCGCCGAGCAGCGCCTCGGACTCGGCGCTCTGGCGCTCGTAGGCGGCGAGGGAGTGGTCCTTGACCTCGTGCCGCTCGGCGTCGGCGGACCAGTCGGCGGTGTACGTGTAGCCCCATTTGCTGCCGACCACCACGTCGGCGGCGTCGGGCCGCCGGGCGAGCCAGTCGGCGAGGAACTCCTCGGAGCGGCCGTAGGAGCGGGCCGCGTCGACGTAGCGGACGCCCTGGGCGTAGGCGGCGTCGAGGAGTTCGTGGGTGCGGGTGCGCAGCGCGTCGACGGTGCGCTCGGGCGGCAGGTCCCGGTCACGGCCCAGGTTGATGTAGCCGGGCCGCCCGACGGCGGCGAGTCCCAGGCCGAGGCGGCTGGTCGGGGTCGTGGCCGAGGCCAGTCGGGCGAAGGGCATCACGGGCTCCCGTTCGGTCGTCTCCTGGCGGTTGCCGGACCAACGTAACCCGTGATGCCCCCGCCTCACCTCACCTGCGGGCGTCCGCCCAGGCGTGCTGCGCCGCCACGTCGGCCTTGACCTCGGCGAGCTGGACGGCGACCGCCTCGGGCGCGGTGCCGCCGCGTCCGTTGCGGGAGGCGAGGGCGCCGGGGACGTTCAGGACGGTGCGCACCTCGGGGGTGAGGTGGGCGGAGATCTTGGCGAACTGCTCGTCGGTCAGCTCGTCGAGTTCCTTGCCCTCGGCCTCGGCGGCCTTGACGCACTCGCCGGCCACCTCGTGCGCGACGCGGAACGGCACGCCCTGCTTGACCAGCCACTCGGCGATGTCGGTGGCGAGCGAGAAACCGGCCGGGGCCAGCTCCTCCATGCGCTCGCGGTGCACGGTGAGGGTGGCCATCATGCCGGTGAAGGCGGGGAGCAGGACCTCCAACTGGTCGATGGAGTCGAAGACCGGCTCCTTGTCCTCCTGGAGGTCGCGGTTGTACGCGAGCGGCAGCGCCTTGAGGGTGGCCATGAGGCCGGTCAGGTTGCCGATCAGACGGCCGGACTTGCCGCGGGCCAGCTCGGCGATGTCCGGGTTCTTCTTCTGCGGCATGATCGAGGAGCCGGTGGAGAAGGCGTCGTGCAGGGTGACGAAGGAGAACTCCTTCGTGTTCCAGATGATGATCTCCTCGGCGATCCGGGAGACGTTCACGCCGATCATCGCGGTGACGAAGGCGAACTCGGCGACGAAGTCCCGGGAGGCCGTGCCGTCGATGGAGTTGGCGGCGCTGCCGTGCTCGAAGCCGAGGTCGCGGGCGACCGCCTCCGGGTCCAGGCCGAGCGAGGAGCCGGCCAGCGCGCCCGAGCCGTACGGGGAGACCGCGGTCCGCTCGTCCCACTGGCGCAGCCGCTCCGCGTCCCGGGAGAGCGCCTGGACGTGGGCGAGGACGTGGTGGGCGAAGAGCACCGGCTGGGCGTGCTGGAGGTGGGTGCGGCCGGGCATGGCCACGTCCGGGTGGGCCTCGGCGAGACCGACCAGGGCGTCCTGGAGGTCGGCGATCAGCGCGCCGAGGACCCGGGCGTGGTCGCGCAGGTACATCCGGAAGAGGGTGGCGACCTGGTCGTTGCGGGAGCGGCCGGCGCGCAGCTTGCCGCCCAGGTCGGGCCCGAGGCGCTCCAGCAGTCCGCGCTCCAGGGCGGTGTGCACGTCCTCGTCGGCGATGGTGCCGGTGAAGGCGCCGGAGGCGACGTCGGCCTCCAGCCGGCCGAGCCCCTCGATCATGCGGGTCAGCTCGTCCTCGGTGAGCAGTCCGGCGCGGTGCAGCACGCGCGCGTGGGCACGCGAGCCGGCGATGTCGTAGGGCGCGAGCCGCCAGTCGAAGTGGACGGAGGCGGACAGCTTCGCCAGGGCCTCGGCGGGACCGTCGGCGAAACGGCCGCCCCAGAGCCGTACGTCACCGCTGTTGCTGCTCACTTGCGTGCTCCTCGGGAGGGGTGCGGATGTGCCACCGCCTCCCCGCGCGGTGCGGGGAGGCGGTCGCCAGGCTAGTGCGTGCGGGGCTCTGCCCCGGGGTTACGCGAGGTCCCGCTTGGCGGCGATCTTCGCGGAGAGGCTGTAGATGTCGATGAAGCCCTTGGCGGCGGCCTGGTCGAAGCTGTCGCCGGTGTCGTAGGTGGCGAGGTTGAAGTCGTACAGCGACGACTCGGAGCGCCGGCCGGTGACGACGGCGCGACCGCCGTGCAGGGTCATCCGGATGTCGCCGGTGACGTGGCGGTTGGCCTCGTCGACGAAGCCGTCCAGGGCGCGCTTGAGCGGGGAGAACCACAGGCCGTCGTAGACCAGTTCGCTCCAGCGCTGCTCGACCTGCCGCTTGTAGCGGGCGAGTTCGCGCTCGACGGTGACGCTCTCCAGCTCCTGGTGGGCGGTGATCAGGGCCATCGCGCCGGGGGCCTCGTAGACCTCGCGGGACTTGATGCCGACCAGGCGGTCCTCGACCATGTCGATCCGGCCGATGCCCTGGGCTCCGGCGCGCTCGTTGAGCTGCTGGATGGCCTGGAGGACGGTGACGGGCTTGCCGTCGATGGCGACCGGGACGCCCTCCTTGAAGGAGATGATCACCTCGTCGGCCTCGCGGGCGGCGGCCGGGTTCTGCGTGTACTCGTAGATGTCCTCGATCGGGGCGTTCCAGATGTCCTCCAGGAAGCCGGTCTCGATGGCGCGGCCGAAGACGTTCTGGTCGATCGAGTACGGGGACTTCTTGGTGGTGGCGATGGGCAGGCCCTTGTCCTCGCAGAAGGCGATGGCCTTGTCGCGGGTCATGGCGTAGTCGCGGACCGGGGCGATGCACTTCAGGTCGGGGGCGAGGGCGACGATGCCGGCCTCGAAGCGGACCTGGTCGTTGCCCTTGCCGGTGCAGCCGTGGGCGACGGTGGTGGCGCCGTGCTTCTGGGCGGCGGCGACGAGGTGCTTGACGATGGTCGGCCGGGACAGGGCGGAGACCAGCGGGTAGCGGTCCATGTAGAGGGCGTTGGCCTTGATCGCCGGGAGGCAGTACTCGTCGGCGAACTCGTCCTTGGCGTCCGCGACCTCGGCCTCGACGGCACCGCAGGCGAGCGCGCGCTTGCGGATGACGTCCAGGTCCTCGCCGCCCTGGCCGACGTCCACGGCAACGGCGATGACCTCGGCGCCCGTCTCCTCGGCGATCCAGCCGATGGCGACGGAGGTGTCCAGACCGCCGGAATAGGCGAGTACGACGCGCTCGGTCACGGGTTTCTCCTTACAGTGCATTCGCTGACATGCATGAGTATGCAGAACTCCGCATGATTCGTCAATCCCGGGGGTCACTGAACGGCCGCGGGCCCCCTTCCGTACCCCCGGTCGAGCGCGGACGCATGCCGGTCCGCGCACCGTGGCCGCCCCGCGAAGCGCCGGCCGGGGCGGCCACGGGAGGCGCGAGGACGTCGGCCGGCACCCGCCCGGCGCTCCCGCCGGGCGCACACCGGACCGGCCCGGACGGACCTCCCGGGCTGCCGCCCGCGCCGCCCCCGGCTACGTTCGGCACCATGCGCCCCGGTCTCCTCCCCGACCTCCTCGCTCTCCTCGCCGCCTCGGCCCTGCTCGCCCTGACGGGGGCGGCCCCCGCCGCCGGGGCGCCCGCCGCGCCGCTGCCGGACCGGATGGCGGACACCGGCGGCGGCACCCAGCTCGTCACCGCCGTCGCCCCGGACCTCGGCTCCACCTCCGGCACGCTCACCTGGTGGGAGCGCCGGGACGGGCGGTGGGTGGCGGCGGGCACCGCGCCCGCCCGGTTCGGCGCCCGCGGCCTCGCCGACGGCGCCACCCGCGTCCAGGGCACCGAGACCACCCCGACCGGCCTGTACGACCTGCCGTACGCCTTCGGCACCGCGCCGGCGCCTGCCGGGACGGCGTACCGCTACCGGCCGGTGGGCCCCGACTCCTGGTGGTGCCAGGACAACGCCTCCCGCGCCTACAACCGCTGGAGCGAGCCGCTCGCCGCCGACTGCGCCGCCGCCGAGTCCGAGCGCCTGGCCGGCTATCCGGTGCAGTACGCCCACGCCCTGGTCGTCGGCTTCAACTACCACCGTCCGGTGCGCGGGCGCGGGGCGGGCATCTTCCTGCACGTCGACGGGCGCGGGGCGACCGCCGGCTGCGTCTCGGTGCCGGCCGAGGCGATGCGGCGCATCCTGCGCTGGGCCGACCCGGCGGCCCGTCCGCACCTGGCGATCGGGACGGCACAGGGTCCGACGGCCCTCGCCCGCGCCTGACCTCGCCGGGCACCCGGGGCACGCCTCGCGGGGCCCGCGCGGACCTCCCCCGCCCGGCCTCCCGGGCCACCCCGGGGCAGGCCGTGCCGAGGCCCGCGCGAACCGGCCCCGACCAGTACCCGGAACGGCTGAACGCGGGGGCGGCGGCGCGCGTATCTGTGGTCCAAGGGCCAAGTCCCCACGGAGGAACCGTGACCACCACGCTCGCCGGCGGCCGTGCCGCCCGCCGCCAGACGATGCGCCGCATCCGTCCCCGCCGATCCCCGGCCGTCCCTTTGCTGCTCGCCGTATGGGCGGGCGCGGCGGGTGTGTTGTGGCTGTGGTGGCGCAACACACCCGCCATCTCCGACGACGCCGGCCGGCTCGTGAACGCGGGGCGCATCACCGGTCTGCTGGCCGGCTACCTGATGGCCCTCGTGGTGCTCCAGATGGCCCGGGTCCCCGCCCTGGAGCGGCGGGTGGGCTCCGACCGGGTGGCCCGCTGGCACGCCATGAGCGGCCGGTACACGCTCTGCCTGGTCGTCGCCCACGTCTTCCTGACGATGTGGGGGTACGCGGCGCAGGCCGGCAAGGGCCTCGGCGACCTGGTCGCGCAGACGGTCTCCTCCGTGAACGGCCTGCCCGACATGGGCAAGGCCGCCATCGGCACCGGAATCCTGGTCTTCATCGGCCTGATCTCCATCGGCCCGGTCCGCCGCCGCATCCCGTACGACGCCTGGTACCACGTGCACCTGCTCACCTACGTGTCGGTGTTCCTGACCTTCTGGCACCAGCTCACCACCGGCAACGAGTTCGCCGTGGACCCGGTCGCCACGACCGTCTGGTACGCGCTGTACGGGACGGTGACCGCGCTGGTGCTCTGGTACCGGGTGCTGACCCCGCTGCGGCTGAACCTGCGGCACCGGATGCGGGTCGAGGCGGTGATCGAGGAGGCGCCGGGGATCGTGTCGGTGCTGATCACCGGCCGCAAGCTGCACCGGATGGGCGCGGAGGCCGGGCAGTTCTTCCGCTGGCGCTTCATGGCCCCGGGGATGCGCTTCAGCTCGCACCCGTACTCGCTGTCGGCCGCCCCGCGCCCGGAGCGGCTGCGGATCACCGTGAAGGCGATCGGCGACCACAGCACCCGGCTGCGCGAGCTGACCCCCGGCACCCGGGTGTGGGCGGAGGGCCCGTACGGGGCGATGACCGCCCAGCGCCGCAGCCGCGGCAAGGTGCTGCTGGTGGCGGGCGGGGTCGGCATCACGCCGATGCGGGCGCTCTTCGAGACGCTGCCCGGCGCCGCCGGTGACATCACCCTGCTCTACCGGGCCAACAGCACCCAGGAGCTGGCCCTCTGGGACGAGCTGGCCCGGATCGCCGAGGAGCGCGGGGCCCGGCTGATGTACGCGGTCAACAGCCCGGACGGGGAACGCCCGGACATCTCGGCGGACTCCCTGCGCCGCAAGATCCCGGACGTCGACCGGCACGACGTCTTCATGTGCGGGCCGCCCGGCTTCGCCCAGTCGGTGTACGAGGCCCTGCGCGGTGCGGGGGTCCCGGCCCGCCGTATCCACCACGAGTCGTTCGAGATGTGAGCGGCGCGGACCGGACGTTCGACCGCCGGGGGCCTCGGGGCCCCCGGGGAACCATGAATCAGGAGTTTGCGAAGCGATGAGGAAGAGCCACCCCGTCCGGCGGGCGGTGCTGGCCGGCGCCGCGACCGTGTCCGGGATCGTGCTGCTGCTGTCCCTGAAGCCGGCGTCCGACCCCGGCTCGGTGTCGGCGGCGGGCACGGCCCCGCCGGCGGCGGCGCAGCCGCAGGGCGGCCGGGGCGCCGGCGACGGCACGGTCACCGGCGACGCGGCGAACACCCAGTACGGCCCGGTGCAGGTGCGGCTCACGCTGGCCGGGGGGAAGGTCACCGCCGCGGAGGCGGTCCA
>NZ_JAGPNL010000008.1:184419-397035 GCF_018069565.1 Streptomyces tagetis
GGCGCCCAAGGGCGGGCAGAGCGACCAGATCACCGCCAACGCCGTCCCCCGCCTCAACCAGGCCGCCGTCGCCGCCGGAACCGCCGACATCGACGCCGTCTCCGGCGCCACCTACACCAGCGCCGGCTACAAGAAGTCCCTCCAGTCCGCCCTGGACAAGGCGAAGGCCGCCGCGCAGACCCCCGCCGCCCCCGCCGACGCCCGCACCCTGACCGGCGCCGTCGCCCAGACCCAGTACGGGCCCGTGCAGGTCCGCGTCACCGTCAGCGGCGGGAAGATCACCGCCGCCGATGCCGTACAGGCGCCCAAGGGCGGGCAGAGCGACCAGATCACCGCCAACGCCGTCCCCCGCCTCAACCAGGCCGCCGTCGCCGCCGGAACCGCCGACATCGACGCCGTCTCCGGCGCCACCTACACCAGCGCGGGGTACAAGCAGTCGCTCCAGTCCGCGCTGGACCAGGCCGGTGGCTGACCCGGGCTCCGGGTCCGCGAGGACTCCCGCCGCGGTGCGCCGGGTGGAGGAGACGATGGGGACCGTCTTCTCCTTCGACGTCCGCGGCGGGGACCCCGGCGCCGTGCGGGCCGCGCTGGACGAGGCGGTCGTCGGCCTGCGCCGGGCCGACGAGGTCTTCAGCACCTACCGGGAGGACAGCGAGGTCAGCCGGCTGGCGCGGGGCGAGCTGACGGTCGCCCGGTGCGTGCCGGAGGTCGCGGAGGTGCTGGAGCTGGCGGCCGAGGCGGAGCGGGTCAGCGGGGGCTGGTTCAGCACGGCCTACCGGGGCCGCCTCGACCCGACCGGGATCGTCAAGGGCTGGGCGGTGGAGCGGGCCGCCCGGCGGATCGCGGCGGCCGGCGCCCACGGCGTCAACCTCAACGGCGGCGGGGACGTGCAGCTCCTCGGGACGCCCGGGACGGAACGGCCCTGGCGGGTGGGGGTGGCGGACCCGCTGCGTCCGGGCGGGCTCGCGGCGGTCGTCTCGGCCGCGGGCGCGGCGGAGCTGGCCGTCGCCACCTCGGGCTCGGCGGAGCGCGGCGCGCATGTCGTCGACCCGCGCACCGGGCGCTCCGCGGTGACCGACCTGGTCTCGGTGACCGTGGTGGCGCCCCGGCTGACCTGGGCGGACTGCTGGGCGACGGCGGCCTTCGCCATGGGCTCGCGCGAGGGCCTGGACTGGCTGGAGTCCCTGCCGGACGTGGAGGCACTGCTCATCACGGCGGGCGACGAGGTCCGCTGCACCGAGGGCCTGGCCGCCTGGCTCGGCTGAGGAGCGGGCGGCCGGGTCCGGTGGGGCGCGGGCGGGCTCAGGTCCCGTTCTGGGCGAGCCGCAGCAGGTGGTCGGCGAGGGCCTGGCCGCCCGCCGGGTCCCGGCTGATCAGCAGCAGCGTGTCGTCCCCGGCGATGGTGCCGAGGATGTCGTGCAGTTCGGCCTGGTCGATGGCCGAGGCGAGGAACTGCGCGGCGCCGGGCGGGGTGCGCAGGACCACGAGGTTCGCCGACGCCTCCGCGGAGATCAGCAGTTCGGCGGAGAGCCGCCGCATCCGCTCCTCCTTGACCGACCCGCCCAGCGGCGCCCGCGGGGTGCGGAAACCGCCCTCGCTGGGCACCGCGTAGATCAGGTCGCCGTCGGCGTTGCGGATCTTCACCGCGTTCAGCTCGTCCAGGTCCCGGGAGAGCGTCGCCTGGGTGACGTTCAGCCCGTCGTCCGCGAGCAGCTTGGCGAGCTGGCTCTGCGAGCGCACCGGCTGCCGGTTCAGGATGTCCACGATCCTGCGGTGGCGTGCGGTACGGGTCTGCGGCACCGCGGGGCCCGCGGTCTGCTCCTGCTCCTGCGCCTGGCTCATCGTCGTCTCATTCTCCGGATCGTCCGTCCCCGTGGGCCGCGAGGGCCTGGTCGAGGATGCCGGGCAGGGCCCCGAGGAAGGCGTCCACCACGTCGTCGCCGAGGATCAGCGGGGGCATCAGCCGTACGACATCGGGGGCGGGCGCGTTCACGAGGATTCCGGCGTCCTGGGCCGACTGCTGCACCGCGGCGGAGGCCGGCCCGGTGAGCACGATACCGAGCAGGAGGCCCGCGCCCCGGACGTGGTCGACGAGCGGGTGTCCGAGGGACTCGATCGCCTCACGCAGCGTCTCGCCCTGCCGCTTGACGTTCTCCAGCAGGCCCTGGTCCGCGATGGTGTCGAGGACGGCGAGTCCGGCGGCGCAGGCGACCGGGTTGCCGCCGAAGGTCGTGCCGTGGTGGCCGGGGCCGAGCAGGTCGGCGGCGCGGCCGAAGGCGACGGTGGCGCCGAGCGGCAGTCCGCCGCCGAGCCCCTTGGCGAGGGTGACGACGTCCGGGAGGACGCCCTCGTGGGCCTGGTACTCGAACCAGTGGCCGGTGCGGCCCACGCCGGTCTGCACCTCGTCGAGGACGAGCAGGGCGCCGGTGGCGGCGGTGATGGCGCGGGCGGCCTTGAGGTAGCCCGGGGGCGGCACGACGACGCCGTTCTCGCCCTGGATCGGCTCGATGACGACGAGGGCGGTCTCCTCGGTGACCGCGGCGGCCAGCGCCTGGGCGTCGCCGTAGGGGACGTGGGTGACGTCGCCGGGCAGCGGCAGGAACGGGTCGCGCTTGCCGGGCTGGCCGGTCAGCGCGAGGGCGCCCATCGTGCGGCCGTGGAAGCCGCCCTCGGTGGCGACCATGTGGGGCCGCCCGGTCAGCCGGCCGATCTTGAAGGCGCCCTCGTTGGCCTCGGCGCCGGAGTTGCAGAAGTAGACCTTGCCGTCGCGGCCGAAGTGGGACAGGAGCCGTTCGGCGAGGGCGACGGGGGGTTCGGCGACGTAGAGGTTGGAGACGTGGCCGAGCGCGGAGATCTGCCGGGTGACCGCCTCGACGACGGCCGGGTGGGCGTGGCCGAGCGCGTTGACCGCGATGCCGCCGACGAAGTCGAGGTACCCGGTGCCGTCGGCGTCCCAGACCCGGGCGCCCTCGCCGCGGACCAGGGGCAGGCGCGGCGTGCCGTAGTTGTTCATGAGCGCGCCCTGCCAGCGCGCGGTGAGTTCCTCGTTGGTCACGACTCCCCCTGTCCGTCCGGCACGACCATCGTGCCGATGCCCTCGTCGGTGAAGATCTCCAGCAGGATCGAGTGCTGGACCCGGCCGTCGATGACGCGGGCGGTGGTGACGCCGTTGCGTACGGCGTGCAGGCAGCCCTCCATCTTCGGCACCATGCCCGAGGAGAGCTCGGGCAGGAGTTTCTCCAGTTGGGACGCGGTGAGACGGCTGATCACCTCGTCGCTGTGCGGCCAGTCCTCGTAGAGGCCCTCGACGTCGGTGAGGACCATCAGGGTCTCGGCGCCGAGCGCCGCGGCGAGCGCGGCGGCGGCGGTGTCGGCGTTGACGTTGTAGACGTGTCCGTCGTCCTCGGAGCGGGCGATGGAGGAGACGACCGGGATGCGTCCGTCGGCGAGCAGCGCCTCGATGGCGCCGGTGTCGATCGCGGTGATCTCGCCGACCCGGCCGATGTCGACGCGTTCGCCGTCGATCTCGGGCCGGTGCCGGGTGGCGCTGATGGTGTGGGCGTCCTCGCCGGTGAGCCCGACGGCGAAGGGTCCGTGCTCGTTGAGGAGCCCGACCAGTTCGCGCTGGACCTGTCCGGCCAGCACCATCCGTACGACGTCCATGGCGTCCTCGGTGGTGACGCGCAGTCCGGCCTTGAACTCGCTGACGATGCCGTGCCGGTCGAGGGCGGCGCTGATCTGGGGGCCGCCGCCGTGCACGACGACCGGTTTGAGGCCGGCGTGGCGCAGGAAGACGACGTCCTGGGCGAAGGCGGCCTTCAGGTCCTCGTCGACCATGGCGTTGCCGCCGAACTTGACGACGACCGTCTTGCCGTGGTGCCGGGTCAGCCAGGGCAGGGCCTCGATGAGGATCTGGGCCTTGGGCAGGGCGGTGTGCTTGCGGGTCGGTCCGTTGCTCATGAGGAGTAGGCGCTGTTCTCGTGGACGTAGTCGGCGGTGAGGTCGTTGGTCCAGATGGTCGCGGTGGCGTCGCCGGCCGCGAGGTCGGCGACGATGTGCACCTCGCGGTAGCGCATGTCGACCAGGTCGCGGTCCTCGCCGACGCTGCCGTTCTTGCAGACCCAGACACCGTTGATGGCGACGTTCAGCCGGTCGGGCTCGAAGGCGGCGGAGGTGGTGCCGATGGCGGAGAGCACGCGGCCCCAGTTGGGGTCCTCGCCGTGGATGGCGCACTTGAGGAGGTTGTTGCGGGCGATGCTGCGGCCCACCAGGACCGCGTCGTCCTCGCTCGCGGCGTTGACGACCTCGACCTTGATGTCCTTGCCGGCGCCCTCGGCGTCCCGGATGAGCTGCCGGCCGAGGTCGTCGCAGACCGCCCGGACGGCCTCGGCGAACGCGTCGTACTCCGGGGTGACGCCGGAGGCGCCGGAGGCGAGCAGCAGGACGGTGTCGTTGGTGGACATGCAGCCGTCGGAGTCGATCCGGTCGAGGGTGACCCGGGTGGCGGCGCGCAGGGCGCGGTCCAGGACCGGGGCCTCCAGGTCGGCGTCGGTGGTGAGCACGACGAGCATGGTGGCGAGGCCGGGGGCGAGCATGCCGGCGCCCTTGGCCATGCCGCCGACGGTCCAGCCGTCCCGGGTCATCACGGACGTCTTGTGGACGGTGTCGGTGGTCTTGATGGCGATGGCGGCCTTCTCGCCGCCGTGCTCGGAGAGGTGGGCCGCGGCGGTCTCGACGCCGGGGAGGAGCTTGTCCATCGGGAGCAGGATGCCGATGAGGCCGGTGGAGCAGACGGCGACCTCGCCGGCGGCGACGGAGAGCGCCTCGGCGGCCTTCTCGGCGGTGGCGTGGGTGTCCTGGAAGCCCTGCGGGCCGGTGCAGGCGTTGGCGCCGCCGGAGTTGAGGACCACGGCGGAGAGCCGGCCGGCCTTGAGGACCTGCTCGGACCAGAGGACGGGGGCGGCCTTGACGCGGTTGGCGGTGAAGACGCCGGCGGCGGCGCGGCGGGGGCCGGTGTTGACCACGAGGGCCAGGTCGGGGTTGCCGTTCTCCTTGATCCCGGCGGCGATGCCGGCCGCCGTGAAGCCTTGTGCTGCCGTCACGCTCACGGCGCAACTCCGATCGTCGTCAGTCCGGTGGTCTCGTCGAGGCCCAGGGCGATGTTCATGCTCTGCACGGCACCGCCCGCGGTGCCCTTGGTCAGGTTGTCGATGGCGCTGATCGCGATGATCCGGTCCGCGGCGGTGTCGTGGGCGACCTGCACCACCACGGCGTTGGAGCCGTGGACGGAGGCGGTGGCGGGCCACTGGCCCTCGGGCAGCAGGTGGACGAAGGGCTCGTCGGCGTACGCCTTCTCGTACGCGGCGCGCAGCGACTCGGCGGTGACGCCGGGGCGGGCGGCGGCGGTGCAGGTGGCGAGGATGCCGCGGGACATCGGCGCGAGGGTCGGGGTGAAGGAGACGGTGACGGGCTCGCCGGCCGCCGCGCCGAGGTTCTGGATCATCTCGGGGGTGTGCCGGTGGACGCCGCCGACGCCGTAGGGCGACATGGAGCCCATGACCTCGCTGCCGAGCAGGTGCGGCTTGGGTGCCTTGCCGGCGCCGGAGGTGCCGGAGGCGGCGACGATCACGGCCTCGGGCCCGGCGAGTCCGGCGGCGTAGGCCGGGCAGAGCGCCAGGGAGACGGCGGTCGGGTAGCAACCGGGTACCGCGACGCGCTTGGACCCCTCCAGCGCGGCGCGGCCACCCGGCAGTTCGGGAAGGCCGTAGGGCCAGGTGCCGGCGTGCGGGGAGCCGTAGAAGCGCTCCCAGGCCGCGGCGTCCGTGAGCCGGAAGTCGGCGCCCATGTCGATCACCAGGACGTCCGGCCCGAGCTGTTCGGCGACGGCGGCGGACTGCCCGTGGGGCAGGGCGAGGAAGACCACGTCGTGTCCGGCGAGGACCTCGGGCGCGGTCGGCTCCAGGACCCGTCCGGCGAGCGGCAGCAGGTGCGGCTGGAGCGCGCCCAGCCGCTGTCCGGCGTTGCTGTTGCCGGTCAGGGCGCCGATCTCGACCTCGGGGTGCGTGAGCAGGAGACGCAGCAGCTCTCCGCCCGCGTACCCGCTCGCACCGGCCACCGCCACACGTACCGCCATGGAAAAACCCTCCTCCTGGATGGCATGACTATACGCATCCCTGCACGTTTATGCAATCCCGTTCGAGCCACGTTCGGGGCCGGAATGGCCGGGTCGCGTCGCCCCGCGCGGGGGTGGGGATCGGGCTACGGGTGGTCGGGGGGCCGTGGGGGCGCGGTGCGGGCGCCGGTGTGGAATGCGGCGGGGCCGGTGGGTAGGTCCGTGCGGGAGGGGGAAATCCGCTTTCCTCCGCCCCGGGCAAGGGTTAGCGTGCGCCCGGTACCGCGGCGGTGAGGAGGGGTGGGCATGGTCGGTCGGTCCGGCGGGCGTTGACGTTCGTGGCCCGCGTGGCCGGTCATCGCGTGCCGCCCCCGGTTGTGGCACGGAGAGCCTTTCCTCTCCGCCGGCCGGGAGGGCCGTGAGCCGGTCGCCGGCAGGCGGTCCCTTCTCCGGTCGTTCGAGGGGTCCTTGTGCCGCCGTCCTCCCCTTCCTCCTCTTTATCCGCCGTGCCTGATTCCAGCCGGGCCGCTTCGGCGGGGCTGTGGCGGGACGGTGACTTCCGCCGACTCTGGTTCGGCCAGACCGTCTCCCAACTGGGCGAGCACACGAGTCTGGTGGTCCTTCCGCTCTTCGCCGTCCTGACGCTCGACGCCGGGGCCGGCCAACTGGGCGCCCTGCGCGCGGTGGGGCAGACGCCGGTCCTGCTGCTGTCGCTCCTCGCCGGCGCGTGGGTGGACAGGTGGCGGACCCGTACGGTGATGGTGCTGACGGACGCCGGCCGTGCCCTGGCACTGGGCGCCGCCGCCGTGGCGGGCCTCCTCGGCGTGCTCGGCCTGCCGGCGCTGCTGGTGGTCGCCTTCGCCGTCGGGGCCCTGTCCGTGTTCTTCGACGTGGCCTACCAGACGTCTCTGGTACGGCTGGTGACCCGCGACCAGCTCGTGCGGGGCAACAGCGCGCTGGAGGGCAGCCGGTCCGCCGCGCAGATCGGCGGTCCGGCCCTCGGCGGCGCGCTCGTGTCCGTGCTGTCGGCGCCGGTCGCCGCCGCCGCGGGTGCCGTGTTCTTCGCGCTGTCGTTCCTGTCGATCCGGCGGATGCGCCGCCCCGAACGCCTTCCGGAACCCTCGGGGACTCCCCCTCGTGTCCGGCGGCGCGTCGTCGAGGGCCTGCGCTTCGTCGCCCGCGACACCTCGCTGCGCACGGTGTGCCTCGCCTCCGCCGCCTTCCAGTTCTCCTTCGCGGCGGTGATGACCGCCTATCTGCTGTTCCTCCCCCGGGACCTGCACCTGTCGGGCACCGCCGTCGGGCTGGCGCTCGCGGCGACGGGGCCGGGCGCGCTCCTGGGCTCGCTGCTCGCCGCCCGCCTCCCGGGCCGCTTCGGACACGGCGCGGTGCTCGTGTCCGCGGCGGCGCTCGGCGACGGCGTGTTTCTATGCGTGCCCGCGCTGCACGGGCCCCCGGCGGTGACGGTCCCGGCGCTCCTCGCGGTCAACTTCGTCTTCGGGGTGGGCGGCCAGTTGGTGAACGTGACCGTCATGGCGGTCCGGCAGACCGTCACCCCGGACGGGATGCAGGGCCGCGTGGCCGCGACCATCACCTTCGCCGGTATGGGGCTGGCCCCGCTCGGCTCGCTGGTCGGTGGCGTCCTCGCGGGCGTGTGGGGGGCCCGTACCGGACTCCTGGTGGCAGCCGCCGGGATGCTGCTCTCCCCGGCGCTGATGGCGCTGTCCCCGCTCGCCCGGCTGGGACGGGCCCTTCCCTCGCCGCCGAGGGCTCCGGCGGATGGGTGAGAATGCCGGGGCGGGTCGGGGAACGGAGGTCGGGTGGTGAGTGGGGAGTGGGCGGTGCCGGACGTCCTGGCGTATCTCGCGGGGCGGTGGCGTACGGAGCGGACCGTGCGGGACCTCGCCGGTGGCGTCGAGGGCCGCTTCGAGGGGGTCACCGTGTTCGCGGCGCGCGAGGGCGGCGGGCTGCTGAGCCGGGAGCACGGGGACTTCACCTGGCAGGGCGTGACCCGGCCCGCCGAGCGCACGCTGCGCTACGAACCGGGGGCCGCGCCGGGCACGGCCGACGTGCGGTTCGCCGACGGGCGGCCCTTCCACGGCCTGGACCTGACCACCGGGCACCACGTGGCCGGCCACCCCTGCGCCGCCGACTTCTACCGCGGCGAGTTCACCGTCCAGGGCGCCGACCGCTGGCGGACGGTGTGGCGGGTGGGCGGACCGGCGAAGGACCTGGTGCTGGTCACCGACTACCTGCGCGAGGGCTGAACCCGCACCGCCTCCAGCCGCAGGTGCCAGCGGCCCGCGCCGCCGGTCACGGTGGTCACCGACAGGGGACGCACGTCGAGGTTCCAGTACGAGGCGGGCGGCGCGTTCAGCGCGTAGACCAGGGCGGCCTGGATCACCGAGGGCTCGGCGACCGCCACCAGCCGGTCGCCGTCGCCGCCGGGCCGGGTGTCGAGCCAGCCGCCGACCCGGGTGATGAGCGCCAGCAGCGATTCGCCGCCGTGCGGGGCGGCCCGGGGGTCGCTGAGCCAGGCGTCCACGGCGGCGGGTTCCCGGGCCATCGCCTCGCCGATCGTCAGCCCGTGCCAGCGGCCCATATCGCATTCGCGCAGGGCGAGTTGGACGAGGGGCGCGTATCCGAGGGCGTCTCCGGTGGCGCGGCTGCGCGGGGTGGGCGAGCAGTAGCGCAGCTCGGCCGCCGCCAGGGGCAGCAGGTCGGGCGCGGCGCGCAGCACCTCGTCCCATCCGGCCTGGTCCAGCGGCCGGTCCTCTCCGAAGCGCTCCCCGAGCAGCGGAGAGCTGCGGGCAGCCGCGACGAACGTGACCCGAAGCGCCATGCGGTGATGGTGGGCCGGGACGGGAAGCCGGTCAAGGGGTGCCCGCCCGGGGTGACCGTGGGTGGAGGGGACCTCACCGACCGCAGGCGGGCCCGGGACCTCCCGGCCGCGGCGCCGGGGGCGTGGCGGCGGGTGTGCCCGGGGAGCGGCGGCGGGTGTGCCCGGGGCGGCCGGTTGCGGCCCGCCCCGGCCGCTGCCCACACTGGTGGCGTCGGTGCTCCGCGGATGGGCACCCGACGGTGGCGGCCCGCCGACGGCCGGTGCGGAACCGGTCCGCGTCGCGGTGGCCCGGCGGGCCAGAGGCCGAGCGGCGGACCGACAGATGAGGAGGCCGCGGACATGCACGCAATCAAGGGTGACCGCCTCGTCCAGCACGGCCGGGTGGTCGGGCAGCAGGACAAGGTCGCGGAGATCGTCGAAGTCATGGGTGACAAGGGCAGTCCGCCGTACCGGGTCCGGTTCGAGGACGGCCACGAGGCCGTCTGCTCCCCCGGCCCGGACGCGGAGATCCGGCCCCGCGAGACACGACGCTAGCCGTATCGGTCGTTCGGCCGGAGGGGGAAGGCCCTCCGGCCGCGCCCACGGCCCGGCGGCCCCGGCCGCCGGGTCGTGCACGCCCGTGGGCGGGAGCGGGCGTACGAGCCCGCCCCCGCGCCCGGAGGTCAGCGCGGGGGTCCGGCCGGGCGGCCGTAGTGGTCCGCCGTCACGCGGGCCATCGCGCCGATACGGTCCTCCGCCAGGTCCCTCGCCGCGAAGAACACGTGGCCGCGGACCTCCGGGTGGAGCCGGGCGAGGGCCAGGTGGCGGGAGAGTTCGGCGGGGTCCTGCCACTGCGCCTCCCGGGCCGGGTCTCCGGCCTTGTAGAGCGCCTCGCCGATGTAGAGGCGGGTACGGCTGCCCCGGGCCGCCCCCGCCCACCAGGCCAGCAGCGTCGCGTAGTCGGCGGCGTCCATGCCGACGTGCCAGTAGAGCTGCGGCACGATGTAGTCGAGCCGGCCCTCCCGCACCCAGGCGAGGGTGTCCGCGTGCAGGTCGTCGTAGGTCTGCACGCCCGCGGTGGTGGCCGAGCCGCGCGGGTCGGAGGCGGCGTTGCGCCACACGCCGAAGGGGCTGACGCCGAAGCGGGCGGCGGGCCGGACCGCCCGGACCCGCTCGGCCATCTCCCGTACCAGCCGGTCGATGTTGTCCCGCCGCCAGTCGGCCCGGGTGGCGAAGCCCGCGCCGTGGGCCGCGTGGCTCGCGGCGTCGTCGAAGTCCTGGCCGGCCACCGGATAGGGGTAGAAGTAGTCGTCGAAGTGGACGCCGTCCACCGGGTACCTCTCCACCGCGTCCACCATCGCGTCCTGCACGAAGGCCCTCACCTCGGGGAGCCCCGGGTCGTAGTGGAGCTGCCCGGCGTAGGGCACCACCCACTCGGGGTGACGGCGGGCGGGGTGGGAGGGCAGCAGGCGTGCCGGGTCCTCGTGGACGGCGACCCGGTACGGGTTGAACCAGGCGTGCAGTTCCAGGCCGCGCGCGTGGGCCTCCGCGACGGCCGTGCCCAGCGGGTCCCAGCCGGGGTCGCGCCCCTGGGAGCCGGACAGGTACGCGCTCCACGGCTCGTACGGCGAGGGCCACAGCGCGTCGGCCGCGGGCCGCACCTGGAAGAAGACGGTGTTGAGCCCGTGGCGGACCGCGTTGTCGAGGTGCCGGAGCAGCTCGGCGCGCTGCTCGCCCGCGCTCAGCCCGGCCCGGCTGGGCCAGTCCCGGTTGGCGACGGTGGCCAGCCACAGGCCCCGCATCTCGGTGGCGGGGGCCCCGCCCCGGCGTCGCTCCTGCTCGGCGAGGGCGGAGGAGGCGGCCGGTGCCGTGGTGAGCGCCGACAGCGCGGCCACGGTGAAGGCCCGGCGGGAGACACGGCCCATGGACGACCTCCGGACGCTGCGGACCGATCCGCGCGGTCACGGATCGGGTACGGCCTCCCAGCATGCCCGACCCGGGCGAGGGTTCCACGGCGCTCCGGGGGTAACGTGCACGATCGGAGCAGGCGCCGGCGACCCCGGCGGGCCTGCCGCCAGAGCGTGGATGAGCGAAAGGGACGATGTGACCGGCATCTCGGGAGATATCGCACGCGTCGGCGTGGTGGGCTGCGGCCAGATGGGAGCGGGCATCGCCGAGGTGTGCGCCCGCGCGGGCCTGGACGTCAAGGTCGCCGAGACCACCGGCGAAGCCCTGGAGATCGGCCGGACCCGGCTGTTCACCTCCCTCGCCAAGGCCGCCGAGCGCGGGAAGATCACCGAGGAGGAGCGGGACGCCACACAGGAGCGGCTCGGCTTCACCACCGATCTCGGCGAGTTCGCCGACCGTGACCTGGTGATCGAGGCCGTGGTGGAGAGCGAGCAGGTGAAGACGGAGATCTTCCAGGTGCTCGACCAGGTGGTGGTGCGCCCGGACGCGATCCTGGCCTCCAACACCTCCTCGATCCCGCTGGTCAGGCTGGCGGTCGCCACCTCGCGTGCCGACCACGTCATCGGCATCCACTTCTTCAACCCGGCCCCGGTGCAGCAGCTCGTCGAGCTGATCCCGGCCCTCACCACCTCCGAGGGCACGATCAGCCGAGCGCAGCTCTTCACGGAGAAGGTGCTCGGCAAGCACGCCATCCGCGCCCAGGACCGCTCCGGGTTCGTGGTCAACGCCCTGCTCATCCCGTACCTGCTCTCCGCGATCCGGATGTTCGAGTCGGGCATCGCCAGCCGCGAGGACATCGACAACGGCATGGAGATGGGCTGCGCCCACCCGATGGGGCCGTTGAAGCTCTCCGACCTGATCGGCCTGGACACCGTCGCCTCGGTCGCGCACTCCATGTACGAGGAGTTCAAGGAGCCGCTGTACGCCGCTCCCCCGCTGCTCCAGCGCATGGTCGACGCGGGCCGTCTGGGCCGCAAGAGCGGCTCGGGCTTCTACACCTACGGCTGAGACACCCGCGCCGGGCCGGGATGTACCGGCTTCGCCCCCAGCGGGCCCGCGGCCGGTCCCGGCCTCAGGCGGTCCGGTCCGGTCCTCAGGCGGTCCGGTCCCGGCCGAGGTGCAGATGGTGCAGGAGGAGCAGCGCGGCGGCCATGCCCGCGGCGGGGACCTCGCCCCGGGCCACCAGGTCCGGCACCAGCTTGAGCGGGACCCAGGCCCGGCGGTCCGACTCGAAGTCGTCCACGGGATGCCCGACGTACTCGCCGCTGTCCGACCAGTAGACGTGGTGGCGGGCGTCGCTGAGGCCGTTGGAGGGCTCCACGCTCATCAGGTGCTTGAGCGGTCCGGGCCGCCAGCCGGTCTCCTCCTCCAGCTCCCGGGCGGCGGCGGCCCGCACGTCCTCGCCGTCCTCGACGACCCCGGCGGCCAGTTCCCACCCCCAACTGTCCGTGATGAAGCGGTGCCGCCACAGCAGGAGGACCTCGTCGGCCGCGTTCACCACCGTGGCGACGGCCACTGCCCGCAGCCGGATGAGGAAGTGGTCGAGACGGCGGCCGTCGGGCAGTTCGACATCGGCGAGATTGACGCTGAACCAGCGATTCGCGTACACAGTCTGCTCGTTCTGTTTCGTCCACTGCACAGCCGCGCCACCTTCCGTCGGGTAGGGGGCAATATCGCAGCCGGGCCGGGGCCCGCAGCAGGCGCACGGCGCCCGCTCACGGGGCACCGCGGGCGCGGGGACGCGCCGGTCCCCGGCCGGTCACAGCGGAACGCGCAGCGCCCCGTCGATCAGCTCGGCCGCCTCCGCCACACCGGCGCAGCCGCTGCGGACCAGGTGTCCGCGGACCGCGCGGAGCCTCTCGCGCAGCCGCTGGGACTCCATTCCCCGGGCCTGTTCCGCCATCCGCACGGCGGTGGCCACCGCCGTGTCGGCGTCTCCCCGGCGCAGGGCGACGGTGCTCAGCATGGCGAGCCGGTGCACCCGGCCGCGGTCGTGCGCCGGGTTGTCCACGGCCGCCGCCGCGTGCTCCCCCGCCGCCGCCAGTTCGCCGAGGCTGAGCAGGGCCTCCGCCACCTGGACGTTGACCAGTCCGGGCTGGACGTAGCCGGTCTCGTCGGGCTCGTGACCGCGCCGGATGCGCTCGGCGGCCCGCTCGGCCCGCCGGATGCAGGCCAGGGCGCCGGCGGCGTCGCCGAGGTGCGCGTACGCCTTGGCCTGCATCGCGTACAGGTCGGAGGCGAGCGCCTGGGTGGTCTGGCCGCCCGCCGCGCGCAGCGCGGCCTCGGCGAAGGCGACGGCCTGCCGGTACTCCCGCAGGTACAGCGCCTGGTTGACGAGGAGCGCGATGACGTAGGCGCCCAGGGCCCGGTCGCCGCTGGCCTTGGCGAGGCGCAGGGCCTGGTGGAAGTAGCGCTGGGCGAGGCCGTGCGCGTCCGAGTCGTACGCGCAGATGCCGGCCACCGCGACCAGTCCGCCGGTGGCCCGGTGCAGCCGGCGGCCGGTGGCGTCGGTGTAGCCGCCGCGCAGCAGCGGGGCGGCCTCGGCGTTGAGGAAGCCGACGACGCGGTCGCGGGTCGCCATGCCGCCGGCCTTGCGGTACATCTGCTCGTAGTGGGCGCGGGCCGCGCGCAGCATCGCCAGGTCGGCCGGGGTGACCCGGTGCCGGCCGCCCCGGGAGACGTCCGTGTCCTCGGGCGGGTTCTCCCACTCCCACACCGGCATCACCGCGGGGGTGCCGGTGAGCGCGGGGGCACCCGGCAGGTGCGGGCGCCGCTGCTGGTCGGAGCGCCACAGGGCGGTGGCGCGGTCCACGAACCCGCCCAGCGGGCCGGTGTGCGCGGCGGCCGGCTCGCCGGGCAGGCCGAGGCCGATGTCGTCGAGGACGACCGGGCGGTTCAGCCGGGCGGCGAGGACCTCGCAGATCAGGTCGGGGACCTGGCCTCGGGGGCGCTGGCCCTTCAGCCACCGGGCGACGGCGGTGTGCTCGTAGCGCAGGGTGAGTCCGCGCGCCCGTCCGGCCTGGTTGACGTGCGCGGCCAGCCCCGCGTTCGAGATCCCCGCCTCGTGGAGGATCGCGTCGAGCAGAGTGTTGGGCTGCATGGAGGCCCCCCGGGTGGCTCGGTGCCGTCAGCGTAGTGTGCCGCTCTTCACACGGGGTGTGAACGAAGTACGCGTATCCGTACGGTGTGCGCGCTGTCGCGCAGGGTGCCGGGGCCGGTTGACTGAGCTGCCTCGAAAGAGGCCGGCCGGGCCGCCGGCTCCCCCTCGTACAGCGGTGGCCCGCCTTCGGCCGCCCGCCCCGCGACCCGCCCGACACTCCTGGCGGGGCGGGCGGCCCCGCCGGCATCACCTGTACGAGGCCCTTCGTCCTGCCCCGGCGCGTCGTGACGGCGGGCGCAACGCGCCGCGCCCCCGCGAGGACGTCGGTGTGACGTCCTCGCGGGGGCGCAAAATGGCCTCCCTGCGTACCGCTAGGCGCGCAGCACGGCGCCCACCCGGTCGCCCGCGAGGGCCACCGCGGCGTCACGCGCCGCCGACGCCTCGTCGACCGTCAGCGTCCGGTCGCCCGCGCGGAACCGCAGCGCGTACGCCAGCGACTTGCGGCCCTCGCCGAGCTGCTCGGCGTTGTCGTAGACGTCGAACAGGCGGATGGACTCCAGCAGTTCGCCGGCGCCCTCGCGCAGCGCCGCCTCCACGTCCGCCGCGGGGACGTACGCGTCGACGACCAGGGCGACGTCCTGCGTGGCGACCGGGAAGGTGGAGATGCCCGGCGCCTGCGGGGTGTCGTCGCCGACCCGCTCCAGGACGTCGAGGTCCAGCTCCATCGCCGAGGTGCGGGCGGGCAGGCCGAGGGTCTTCACGACCCTCGGGTGCAGTTCGCCCGCGTGGCCGACGACGCGCTCGGCGCCGTCCTCGGTGACGACCAGCTCGGCGCAGCGGCCGGGGTGCCACGGGCCGTACTGGCCCTTGCGGACGGTGAGTTCGGCACCGGCCTCGCCGGCCACCGTGCGGGCGGCCTCGACCGCGTCGGCCCAGTCGGCCGGGCGTCCCTTGCCCCACCAGCCGGACTGCTCGCGGGCACCGGCCAGGACCACGGCGACGTGCCGGGGCTGCTCGGGCAGGGCGGCGTCCAGCGCGGCCAGTTCCTCGGCGCCGGGGCGCCGGTCGACGGCCGGGTGGACGGCGGTCCGCTCCTCCTCGCGCGGGTGGAAGACCAGTCCGGTCTCGAAGAGCGCCAGGTCGTGCGAGCCGCGCCCGTCGTTGCGGCGCAGCGCGCCGAGCAGACCGGGCAGCAGCGAGGTGCGCAGCGCGGGCTCCTCGTCGCTGAGCGGGTTGGTCAGCTTCACCACGCGCCGGGCCGGGTCGTCGGCCTCCAGTCCGAGCTGGTCGAAGACCTGCTCGGAGAGGAACGGGTAGCCGGGCGCCTCCACGTAGCCGGCGCCGGCCAGGGCGCGGCCGACGCGGCGGTGCAGCCGCTGGCGGTGGGTGAGGCCGCGGCCCGCCGGGGGTCTGGGCAGGGTGGTGGGCAGGTTCTCGTAGCCCTCCAGCCGGATGACCTCTTCGGCCAGGTCGTTCGGGTCGGTGAGGTCGGGCCGCCAGGACGGGACGGTGACGACCAGCTCGTCCTGCCCGTACACGTCACAGCCGACCTCCTGGAGGCGGCGTACGACGCTCTCCCGGCCGTAGGACATGCCCGCGACCTTGTCGGGGTGGTCGGCCGGGATGGTGATGGTGGTGGGGGCGCCCGGCGCGACGACCTCGGTGACGCCGGCCTCGGCGGTGCCGCCCGCGAGCAGCACCAGCAGGTCGACGGTGCGCTGGGCGGCGGCCGAGGCGGCCTTCGGGTCGACGCCGCGCTCGAAGCGCCGGGACGCCTCGGAGGAGAGCTTGTGGCGGCGGGCGGTGCGCGCGATGGACACGGCGTCGAAGTGGGCGGCCTCGATGACGACGTCGCCGGTGGCCTTGCCGGGGTCGTCGTGGTCGCCGATCTCGGTGTCGGCGCCGCCCATGACGCCGGCCAGGCCGATCGGGCCGCGCTCGTCGGTGATCACCAGGTCCTCGGCGTCGAGGGTGCGGGTGACGCCGTCGAGGGTGGTGAGCTTCTCGCCGGGCTCGGCGCGGCGCACGCCGATGGCGCCCTGGACGAGGGAGCGGTCGTAGGCGTGCAGCGGCTGGCCGATCTCCATCATCACGTAGTTGGTGATGTCGACGGCGAGGGAGATCGGGCGCATGCCGACCTTCTGGAGCCGGCGCCGGAGCCAGATCGGGGAGCGCGCGTCCGGGTTGAGCCCGGTCACGGTGCGGGCGGTGAACCGGTCGCAGCCGGCCGGGTCCGAGACCCGTACCGGGTGGCCGAAGGCGTTCGGGCCGGGGACGTCGATCAGGGCCGGGTCGCGCAGCGGCAGCCCGTAGGCGGTGGCGGCCTCGCGGGCCACGCCGCGGATCGAGAGGCAGTAGCCGCGGTCGGGGGTGACGGCGATGTCGAGGACCTCGTCGACCAGTTCCAGCAGCTCGATGGCGTCCTTGCCGGTCTCGGTCTCCGGCGGCAGGACGATGATGCCCTCGGTCCGGTCATCCCCCATGCCCAGCTCGTCGCTGGAGCAGATCATGCCGTGCGAGACCTTGCCGTAGGTCTTGCGGGCGGAGATGGCGAAGCCGCCGGGCAGCACGGCGCCGGGCAGGACCACGACGACCTTGTCGCCGACGGCGAAGTTGCGGGCGCCGCAGACGATCTCCTGCGGCTCGCCGGTGCCGTTGGCCGAGCCGACGTCGACGGTGCAGAAGCGGATCGGCTTCCGGAAGCCCTCCAGCTCCTCGATGGTCAGCACCCGGCCGACGACGAGCGGCCCCTTGAGGTCGGCGCCGAGGTGCTCGACCGTCTCGACCTCCAGACCGGCCGAAATCAGCTTGGCCTGCACGTCGCGGCCGGTCTCGGTGGCCGGCAGGTCGACGTACTCCCGCAGCCAGGAAAGCGGGACCCGCATCAGATCTCCATCCCGAACGGCCGGGTGAACCGGACGTCACCCTCGACCATGTCTCGCATGTCCTCGACGTTGTGGCGGAACATCAGCATCCGCTCGATGCCGAACCCGAAGGCGAAGCCGCTGTACTTCTCGGGGTCGACGCCGCAGGCGGTGAGCACCCGCGGGTTGACCATGCCGCAGCCGCCCAGCTCGATCCAGCCTTCGCTGGAGCAGGTGCGGCAGGGCCGGTCGGGGTTGCCGACGGAGGCGCCCTTGCAGACGTAGCAGAGCATGTCCATCTCGGCGGACGGCTCGGTGAAGGGGAAGAAGTTCGGCCGCAGCCGGGTCCTCATGCCCTCGCCGAACAGCGACTGGACCATGTGGTCCAGGGTGCCCTTGAGGTCGGCCATGGTCAGGCCCTCGTCGACGGCGAGCAGCTCGACCTGGTGGAAGACGGGGGTGTGGGTGGCGTCCAGCTCGTCGGTGCGGTACACGCGGCCGGGGCAGATCACGTAGACCGGCGGCTCGCGGTCGAGCAGGGAGCGGATCTGCACCGGCGAGGTGTGGGTGCGCAGCACGACGCCGGACTCGGTGCCGCCCTCGGGGCCGCGCACGAAGAACGTGTCGGCCTCGCCGCGGGCCGGGTGGTCCGGGCCGATGTTGAGGGCGTCGAAGTTGAACCACTCGGCCTCGGCCTCGGGGCCCTCGGCGACCTCGTAGCCCATGGCGACGAAGACGTCCTCGATGCGCTCCGAGAGCGTGGTGAGCGGGTGGCGGGCGCCGGCCGGGACGCGGTCGTAGGGCAGTGTGACGTCCACCGCCTCCTCGACCAGGACTCGGGCGTCGCGCTCGGCCTCCAGTTCGGCCTGGCGGGCGGCGAGCCCCTTGTTGACGGCGCCGCGGGCCTGGCCGACGCGCTTGCCGGCCTCGGCCTTGGCCTGCGGGGGCAGGGCGCCGATCTCACGGTTGGCCAGCGCCAGCGGGGAGGTGCCGCCGGTGTGGGCGACCTTGGCCTCCTGGAGCGCGTCGAGGGAGTCCGCGGCGGCGAAGGCGGCGAGCGCCTCGTCCCGCATGCGCTCGATCTCTTCCGGTTTCAACGCCTCGACCTCGACAGGGTCGTACGACTTATTCGGTGCCGACATCTCTTCCCGTGCTTCCGATTGGCTGGCTGATGGTCCCCGTCACCGGCTCGTGGACGAAGCGTCTCCGTCTGCGGGACACAAAGGTGCCAGACGCCGAGTCTAACGGGGCGGGGGAATGCGGATGCGCCCGTGGGGGCCGACGGCTCTCAGGTGAGGTACGCCGGTGCCGCCACGGGCAACGTAAATCGGAACTCGGCCCCGCCGCCGGAGGCCCGGCCGACGGTGATGGTGCCGCCGTGGGCCTCGACGATGCCCTGGACGATGTAGAGCCCGAGGCCGGTGCCGCCGCGCTTGCTGCCCCGCCAGAAGCGGGTGAAGACGCGGTTCATGGACTCCTCCGGGATACCGGGCCCCTCGTCGCTCACGGTGACCGACGTGCCGGCGTCCTCTCCCTCACGGGGGGACGCGGTGGGCGTGATGTCGATGGTGACGGTTCCCTCGCCGTGGCGCACCGCGTTTTCCAGCAGGTTGCTGAGCACCTGGTCGATCTTGTCCGGATCGGCCCACAGGGCGGGCAGCGGCTGGGAGAGGCGGAGCAGGAAGCGGTCGGCGGGCTGGCCCGCGGCGACGTACGCCTGGATGTGGCGGCCTACGGCGGCGCCGATGTCGACGGGCTGGCGGCGCACCTCCAGCCGGCCGGAGTCGATGCGGGAGATGTCGAGGAGTTCGGCGATGAGCCGGGTGACCCGGTCGGCGTCGGCGTCGACGGTCTCCAGCATCAGCCGCTTCTGGTCGTCGGTGAACCGCTCCCACTTGGCCAGCAGCGTCGCGGTGAACCCCTTGACGGAGGTGAGCGGGGAGCGCAGCTCGTGGGCGACGGTGGCGATCAGCTCGGCGTGGCTGCGCTCGGTGCGGCGGCGGGCCTCGGTGTCGCGCAGGGTGACGACGACGCGGTGGACGGGGCCGGTGGGCTCGGTGCGCACGTACCGGGCGCAGACGAGGACCTCCCGGCCGCCGGGCAGCAGCAGGTTCCGCTCGGGCTGGCGGACCCGGATGGCGAGGCCGCCGTAGGGGTCGGTGAGCTGCCACCAGCGTCGCCCGTCGAGGTCTTCTAAGGGGAGGACCTTCTCCAGGGGCTGTCCCAGCGCGTCGGCGGCGGCGACCGCGGTGATGCGGACGGCGGCGGTGTTGAAGCAGATGACGTGCCCGTGCTCGTCGGCGACGACGAGTCCGTCGGGCAGGTCGTCGGGGTCGAGGCCGAGGCCGGTGAGGTCCGCCGGACGGCGCGGCGCGGGGGGACGCCCCGTCCGGCCCGCTCCCGGTGCGCTGCTCGTGCCGACGCTCATCCCCGTACCCCACCTCTCAGCCGCGCAGGGCCCCGCGCTGGTCAGCCTACTAGCTCCCGGTGACGGAGCGGCACCCTCCGGCGGCGCGCTGTGCACGCGCCGACGCGTAGAGACATACGGCGGCGGCGGTCGCCAGGTTCAAGCTCTCGGCCATCCCGTGGATGGGGACGCGGACGACGGCGTCGGCGAGGGCCCGGGTCTCGGCCGGCAGGCCCCACGCCTCGTTGCCGAAGACCCAGGCGGTGGGGCCGCCCATGGTGCCCCCGTCCAGTTCGGCGTCGAGGTCGTCCTCGCCGGCCCCGTCGGCGGCCAGGACCCGGACGCCGGTCTCCCGCAGCCGCTCCACGGCCTCCTCGACGGGGACGCCGACGGCGACGGGCAGGTGGAACAGGGAGCCCACGGAGGCGCGGACGGCCTTCGGGTTGTACAGGTCGACGGAGGCGTCGGTGAGGACGACGGCCTCGGCGCCGGCCGCGTCGGCGCAGCGCAGCACGGTGCCGGCGTTGCCGGGGTCGCGGACGTGGGCGAGGACGGCGACGAGCCGGGGGCGGGCGGCGAGGATCTCCTCGAAGGGGGTGTCGAGGAAGCGGCAGACACCCACCAGGCCCTGCGGGGTGACGGTGGTGGAGATGTCCTCGATGACCTGGTCGGCGGCGAGGTGGACGCGGGCGCCGGCCTCGCGGGCGGCGCCGACCACGTCGGCGTGGCGTTCGGCGGCCTCGGCGGTGGTGAACAGTTCGACGAGGGTGGGGGTGCCGTCGCCGCGGTGTGCCGCCGCCTCCCGCACGGCCTGGGGTCCCTCGGTGAGGAAGAGGCGTTCCTTGCTGCGGGCGTTCCGCTTGGCCAGCCGCCGGGCGGCGGTGACGCGGGCCGAGCGGGGCGAGATCAGCTCAGGGGTGGCGGGGCGCATGTGTTCACCTTCGTCAGCGACTCTCCGCCGCGACGGGGTCGGGCCACGACGGCGGTTGTGGGATGCCGGCGGCGGATCGCCGCCGACGCAGCAGGACCCGCAGGCTTCAGCCTGCGGGTCCTGCTGTCACGTCGGCTCGGTGCGAGCGCAGCGTCACGCGGCCTTCGGCGCGTTGACGTCGCTCGGCAGCGCCTTCTGCGCGACCTCGACGAGCGCGGCGAACGCGCCGGCGTCGTTGACGGCCAGCTCGGCCAGGATCTTGCGGTCCACCTCGATGTTGGCGGCCTTCAGACCCTGGATGAAGCGGTTGTACGTGATGCCGTTGGCGCGGGCCGCAGCGTTGATGCGCTGGATCCAGAGCTGGCGGAAGTCACCCTTGCGCTTCTTGCGGTCGTTGTAGTTGTAGACCAGCGAGTGGGTGACCTGCTCCTTGGCCTTGCGGTACAGGCGCGAACGCTGACCGCGGTAGCCGGAGGCCTGCTCGAGGATCGCCCGGCGCTTCTTGTGGGCGTTGACTGCCCGCTTGACGCGTGCCACTTGTTAACTCCTTGTAGCGGGGCCGCGGTGGTCCTGACGCGGCCCGGAATCGAATGGGTCCCGGTCCTGACGGACGGCGCGCGCGGCCGGGTGGCCGGGCGCCGTCACGTCACTTGCCGAGAAGCTTCTTGATCTTCTTGGCGTCGCCCGGGGCCATCTCGGCGTTGCCGGTGAGGCGACGCGTCACACGGGACGACTTGTGCTCGAGCAGGTGGCGCTTGCCGGCGCGCTCACGCAGCACCTTGCCGGAGCCGGTGACCTTGAAGCGCTTGCTGGCACCGCTGTGCGTCTTGTTCTTCGGCATAGCGCCGTTCTCTCCTCGTCGGTGGCACTCCGGTGCCCGGTCGTGAAACCGGGCACGGTGGAGCGTCGCTCTTGTATCGGATACGACCGGGGGACTCACGCCCCCCGGATCATGCCTCGGCCGGAGCCTCGGTCTCGGCCGGAGCCTCGGCTTCGACCTCGGCGCCTTCCTCGGTCTCCTCGGTCTCGTCGGTCTCCGCGGCGTTCTGCGAGCGGCCGGGGTGGGCCTTCGCCTCCGCCTTGCGGGCCTCCTGCGCCTGGCGAGCCTCGGCCATCGCCTCGGTCTTCTTCTTGTGCGGACCGAGGACCATGATCATGTTGCGACCGTCCTGCTTCGGGTTCGACTCCACGAAACCGAGGTCCTGGACGTCTTCCGCGAGCCGCTGCAGCAGCCGGTAGCCGAGCTCCGGCCGGGACTGCTCACGACCGCGGAACATGATCGTGATCTTGACCTTGTCGCCCTGCTTGAGGAACCGGACGACATGACCCTTCTTGGTGTCATAGTCGTGCGGGTCGATCTTCGGCCGGAGCTTCATCTCCTTGATGACCGTGTGCGCCTGGTTCTTGCGCGCCTCACGGGCCTTCATGGCCGACTCGTACTTGAACTTCCCGTAGTCCATGAGCTTGCACACGGGCGGACGGGCGTTCGCCGCGACCTCGACGAGGTCGAGATCGTACTCCTGCGCAAGCTCCAGGGCCTTGGCAAGCGGGACAATCCCGACCTGCTCGCCGCTGGGACCGACAAGTCGCACCTCGGGAACGCGAATCCGGTCGTTGATGCGGGGCTCGGCGCTGATGGATCCTCCTCGGTAGCACCACGCGGCGGTCTGGCGGACGGCCGCGTTACGTCTGGGTTCTTGGACCTGACCGCACCGACGCACGAAAAATGCCCCGGACGATCACAGGCGGGGCTCCTCGGACTACTACCGGAGCACCGCCGCGATGGCCGCGGGGCGCGATTTCGGGCCGGTCGCCGCCACGAGGACGGAACCGCCTGACCGGTGACCCGCCGCCCCCAAGGACGGCCAGGTGGGAGTTCGGAGCCTCCACTTGTGGGCCGGGCTCGCACTGCCATGGGCGCGCGTGTCCGACCGGTCGTTACACAAGGTTAGCAGTTCGGGAACGCCCGCGCTAACCCGGTCTCCCCCGCCCTCCTGCCGTCGAGGGGGCGGTCGCGGGGCCCTATCGTGTGCGGCATGAGTGAGACCCCGCCAAAGACGCCCGACTTCGATGCCATGACCCGCGACATCGCCGAGGTCCCCGCGGTCGAGGTGATCGTGACGGTCGCCGTCAACCTGATGAGCGCCGCGGCCGTGAAGCTCGGTCTGTCCGACGAGGGCGAGGCCCACAAGGACCTGGACGAGGCCCGCAAGCTGGTGCACGCGCTGGCCGGGCTGCTGGACGCGAGCGCGACCGAGATCAGTTCCTTCCACGCGGCGCCGCTGCGCGACGGCCTGAAGTCGCTCCAGCTCGCCTTCCGCGAGGCGTCCCTGATCCCGGACGAGCCGGGCCAGGGACCGGGCGAGAAGTACACCGGCGCGGTCTACGGCTGACCCGCCCGGGGCCCGGTCCCCCGGGGCCGGGTCCTCCGGGGCCCGGTCCTAGGAGCGGGCCTCTTCCCGTACGTACAAGGGCTCGCCCGGCGGCGTCGCCCCGGCCGGCAGTACCGCCAGGTCGAGGCCGCGCACCAGGCGGGCCCGCAGCGTCTCGTCGGCGGCCATCCGCCCGGCGACGGCGCGGGCGGCCTCGGCGGGGGCCGCGGCCGGGTCGAGGACGAGGGCCAGGGTGCCGTCGGCCTGGCCGGGGCCGAGGTGGGCGCGGAGCACGGCGGGCTCGGCGGCCACGGCCCGGCGCACGGCCTCGACGACGGCCGGGTCGGCGAGCGGATCGGTGCTCGTACGGCCCTCGGCGAGCGCGATCAGGGCCTGTCCGGTCAGTTCGAACGGCACCGGTCCGGCCAGGTCCAGTACGACCGTGTCCGCCTTCTCGTGCGCGGCGGCCTGGAGCGCCTGGTGCAGCGGGACGGCGACCGGACGGGCGGCGGGGTCCCAGCGGGCGAGGGAGTCGGTGGAGGTGAAGGCGGGAAGCGCGGTGCGTCGGCCGGCCTTCAGGGTGGGGACGGCCATGTCGCTGGTCTTCTCGCGGCGCAGCCCGTTCTCGTCCTCCTCCACCTCGCCGAGGACGGCCACGACGGGCACCAGCAGCCGGGTGCCCTTGAGGGCGGTGAGGACCGGTTCGAGCGCGGTGCGGTCCTCGGCCCACGCCGCGAGCGCCGCGCTCAGCCGGGGGTCGGCGGAGCCGTCGTCGTCGGCGTACGGGGAGTCGGGGATGTTCTTGTCGGCCACGGTCCCGACCCTACCGAGGGACCGGCCGTCCCTCCCGCGCGGGCCCGGACGGACCGGGTGTCCGGGGCCGGGCGGACCGGGTCACCGGGCCGGGCGGACCGGGTCACGGTGGCCCGGCGGGTCCTGGTGGCGCGGCGGGTCCTGGTGGGTGTGGTCGTCGGATGTTGTCGTTGGGCGTGGTCGTCGGTGGGGGCGGGGTGGTCGGGGTGCCGCTCGGAGGTGGTCGGCCTTCACGGGATTCTCAGGCGCCGCTGACCGGGTTCTCATCCGGCACCTGGGGCACGCACAGGGACCGGCCGCAGCATCGCCGCCATGGAACCCACCCGTACCGGCCGGGGCCGCCGCCGTGTCGTGCCGTCCGCCGCCCTCGCCGTCGCCGTCGCCCTCCTCGGTGTCACGGGGGCGGGCACCGGGTACGTGACGGCGCCGCTGTCCCTGGCCACCTGGCCCGTATCGTCGTCGGCGTCGGGTGACACGGGTGGGGAGGCCGGGGTGGACGGGGCGGACGGTACGGCGGAGGCTGCCGTGGACCATGACGCGCTGCTGGCGGAGGCCATGACGGCGGTGCCCGTGCCGGACGGCGCCGAGGTGTCGGTGGCGGTGCTCGACCCGGACTCCGGCCGCGCCGCCTCGTACGGGGCGGGCCCCTTCGAGACCGCCAGCATCGTCAAGGTCGACGTCCTGGCGACGCTGCTGCTCCGGGCGGGCGACGAGGGACGTGAGCTGACCGGCGAGGAGACGGCACAGGCCGCCGCGATGATCGAGCACAGCGACAACGACGCGACCTCCGCCCTGTGGCGGACGATCGGCGGCGCGCAGGGCCTCGACGCGGCGAACGCGCGGTTCGGACTGAGGGAGACGACGGCCGGCGAGGACGGCCTGTGGGGGCTCACCCGGACCACGGCGCGTGACCAGATCACCCTGCTGCGGCAGGTGTTCGTGGCGAAGGGCTCCCTGCTGGACGCGGACGCGCGGGCGTACGTACGGACGCTGATGGGGCGGATCGCCGAGGGCCAGCGGTGGGGCGTGTCGGCGGCGGCCGACGGTTCGGCGTGGGCGCTGAAGAACGGCTGGCTGCGGCGGAGCACGACGGGGCTGTGGGTGATCGACAGCGTCGGGCGGGTGACGTCCGGGGGCCGTGAGGTCCTGGTGGCGGTGCTGACCCGGGGCGGGGCGACGCGGGAAGCGGGCATCTCGCTGGCCGAGGCGACCGCACGGGCGGCGGTCGGCGTGGTGGCGTGAGCCTTGTGGCGGGACGGCGTGAGTCCTGTGGCCGTGGTGGCGTGAGTCCTGTGGCCGTGGTGGCGTGAGTCCTGTGGCCGGGGCCCTGGTGCCTTGGGCTCGTGGGGTCAGAAGGGTTCGGGGCGGTTGCGGCGACCCCGCCAGAGGATGACGGCGGTGACGATCAGTACGCCGCCCGCGCTGCCGGCCAGCGGGGCCGCCCACGCCGCGGGCCCGTCGTCGGAGTCGGCGGCTTGCGGTCCGGTGCCGAAGAACTTGTCGCCGTGGGCCGTGGAGTCGACGCCCTCCGGCGTGAGGCGGGCCGCCGCCTCGATGGCCGCCGCGGGGTCCACGAGGCCGAAGCCCCGGGAGTCGTCCCGGCCGCCCGTGGGGGCGTTGCGGGCGGTGTCCTCCAGGAGCCTCTTGACCTGGGCCGGGGTGAGGTCCGGGTGGGCCGCCCTGACCAGTGCGGCGGCCCCGGAGACGAAGGCGGCGGCGGCGCTGGTGCCCCAGCCCTCGTAGTACCGGTGGTCGGGGTCGGCGATGATCACGTCGACGCCGGGGGCGCTGACGGTGGCGTACCAGCGGCGGGTGGAGAAGGCGGCGCGGGTGCCGTAGCGGTCGACGGCGGTCGCGGCGATCACGCCGGGGTAGGCGGCCGGGTAGGAGACGTGGTCGCCCTTCTCGCCGCCGTTGCCCGCGGAGGCGACGACGACCACGCCCTGGCGCAGGGCGTACTGGATGGCCTCGTCCTCGGATGCCTCGGGGTGGGCGGAGTCCGAGTCGTCGCCGAGGGAGAGGTTGATGACGTCGGCCCCGTTGTCGGCGGCCCAGCGGATGCCCTCGGCGAGCGCGTTGCCGCGGCTCTCGCGGGCCTTGGCGCGGGCCGGGTCGCCGTCCTCCAGGATCACCCGGACGGGCAGGATGCCGGCCTCGGGGGCGATGCCCAGGACGCCGTCGCCGTTGCCGGGCCCGTGGCCGTGACCGGCGATGATCCCGGCCATGGCGGTGCCGTGCCGGGCCCACGCCCGGTCGCCCTCGCTCGCGCCGAAGCCGACCAGGTCCTTGCCGGGCAGGACGTTGCCGACGAGGTCGGGGTGGTCGGCCTCGACCCCGGTGTCCAGCACGGCGACGGTGACGCCGGCGCCCTTGGTGGTCCGCCAGACCTCCTGGGTGCGCAGGGCGTCCAGGCCCCACTGCTGGGCGCGGATGCCGTCGGCGTGGGCGGCGGGCGCCGGGACGAGGGCGAGGGCTGCGGCGAGGAAGAGGCTCAGGGCGGCCGTCCGCCGGGTTCCGTTGGTGTTCACGAGGGCTGCTCCGTGGGCGGGCCGACGTTCTTGCGCAGGGCACGTTCGACGCGGTCGGCGAGGCCCCGCGCCTCGTGGCCGAGGCCGGCCTGCGCGGGGGCCGAGTCGGCGCCGGACTCCAGCGCCCGCCCGGCGGGTTCGGGTGTGTCGACGGTGCGGCCGTCGGCCCAGCCGGAGACCGCGTAGACGACGACGGGGGCGTCGGTGAGCACCGAGACGGTCCACGCGGCCCGCTGCCGCGCGCCGAACCCCTCGGCGACGGTGCCCTTCCGCGCGTACGGCAGCGGCACCAGATCGGTGCGCTCGGCCAGGTGCTCCTTCTCGAAGCGGGCCTTGAGCGCGGTCATGGCGGCGGCGTCGCCCCGGGTGAAGAGGAGGCCGACGGTGGTGACGTGGCTGCGGGTGGCGTCGGCGTAGGTGGCGCGCAGCAGGCGGCGGCAGCCGACGGGGGCGAGGACCTTGTCGAGCAGCGGGTCGAGGGCCTTGGCGCAGTCGCCGTCGGGGGCGACGGCGATCCGGGTCCAGGTGCGGTCGGCGCTGCCGGGTCCGGCGCCCTGGCCCTGCACGGTGGGCGGGAACAGCTCGTCGACCGGGACGCTGTGCCACAACTCCGCCGCCTCGGTGAAGGCGCTGCGTTCGCCGCCGTCGCCGGAGTCCCCGGCGAGCCAACTGCCGGTGACGGCGCCGGTGACGAGGCCCATCCCGAGGACGAGGCAGACGGCTGCGGCGACGGCCTGCGGGCCCAGCCGGCCGCCGAGCGGGCGGGGGCGGGCGTGCGCGTCGTACCCCTCGGGCTGCCCGAAGGTCACGAACGGCCGTCCCTCGGGCGCCGGGTGGGCGGACCAGGACAGCGCCGGGTCGGGCGGGGAGACGTCGGGGCGGACGCGCCGCAGTCGCGTGGTCGTCTCCGACGGGCTCTCGGCGGACCGGTGGCCCTGCCGGGCCGCGCTCGCCACGTCGGCGGGGTACGGGGAGACGGGGCGGGGTGCCTCGCCCGGGGGGAAGGGCGGTGCCGGGGAGGGGCTCCGGTGGGGGGCGGGGGCTTCGGTGGTGGTGCTGGTGGGAGCGGTGGGGGTGGTGGGAGCGGTGGGAGCGGTTCCCGTGGGGGTGCCCTCGCCGCCGCTGTCTCCCGGGTACGGGGTGGCCGGGCGGGGCGGGGGCTGGGGTGCCGGGTCGTTTCGCCACGGGGCCCCGGGGCTCGGGGCCATGGGGGACGTCGAGGGACGGTAGGGCGACGGGGGCACACGGCGGGAGGGTGCCGGCGGTACGCCGACGGTGGTGCCGGACGGCTCGCGGGGGGCGCCCGCGGGTGGGGCGGCCGGCGTGCCGCTGCCGTTCGTGGCGGGGCGTCCGACGGTCGGCGGGGCGTCGGGGAAGCGGGTGGAGGCGAGCGGGGGCGCGGGCTCGGTGTCCTGGGGGTCGGCGAGCCGGAACCGCGGGAAACGGTGGGGCGCGTCGGGGCCGCCGGTCGCGGTGTCACGGGGTGCGGCGGAGGGACGGCCGGGGGCGCGCGGTGGCGTGTCGGCACTGGTGCGGGGGTGCGGCGTGTCGGCACCGTTGCGGCGTGTCGGGTCGGCGGGTGACGGCGTGTCGGCGCCCTCGGGGCGGGCGGACGGCGTGTCGGCGCGCGAGGGGGAGGAAGGGCCCGGCTGTGTGCCGTCGGGGCGCGGTGACCAGATGTCGGCACCGGGGCGGGCGCCACGCCGCGGCGGCGCGTCGTCGACCGTGGTGCGCGAAGACGGCGTGTCGGCACCCGGCGGCGTACCGGTGCCCGATGTCGTACCGCCAGGGCGGGGTGACCACGTGTCGGCACCCGGGAGCGCGCCACGCCGAGACGGCGCGTCGCCTTCACCCGGGCGCGACGACGGCGTGTCGCCACGCTCGGTGTCCGCACCCGTGCCCGCGCCACGCCGAGACGGCGTGTCGCCCGCCCCGGTGCGTGTCGACGGCGTGTCGCCACGCGAGGAACCACCGGCCTCCGACGACGAGCCGCCGGACCGCGACGACCACGTGTCGGCACCCGGCAGCGCGCCACGCCGAGACGGCGTGTCACCCTCACCAGCGCGCGACATCGGCGCGTCGCCACCCGACCGCTCACCGGCCCCCGACGACGCGTCACCAGACCGCGACACCCACCTGTCGGCACCCGGGAGCCCGCCACGCCGCGACGGCGTGTCACCGACCGGGGTGCGCGAAGACGGCGTGTCGCCCTCGCCCCGGCGCGGCGGCGCCGCAGCGTCGGCGGAGTCGGCGGAGTCGGCCGGGTGGGATGGGGCCGACGGTATGGAGGGCGGGCCGGAGGGGCGCGGGGGGTGGGGGGCGCGGCGCGCGTCCGTGCTCATGCACCCCCCGTTTCCTCGGGCCCGAGCCGATCCGTCCGGCGCGGGCCGGTCTTCTCCTGCCCTGGCCCCGGCGGACAAGCCGTCCCGGGCACGCATACCCGCACGGGGGGAGCGCCATCCGGCGCGGAGCACACGCCCTTGTCACCAGGGCGGTTCCGCCGTGCGTGCGCGTCACTCTACGGCGTGTCCAGGCATGCGGGGGAACCAGTCCGGCACGGCCGTGGCATTGGCCCGGAACATCCCCCTACCCTCGGGTAATCCGGTCTGGCAGGCTGCGTCCATGACTGCGCGAGCCGCCGACCGGGCCCGTTACGACCGGGCCACCGCCCATCTGGACGCCCCCGTGGCGATCGTGGACCTGGATGCCTTCGACGCCAACGCGGACGATCTGGTCCGCCGGGCGGGAGGCAAACCGGTCCGGGTGGCCAGCAAGTCCGTACGCTGCCGGGCCCTGCTCGAACGGGTGCTGGCCAGGGACGGGTTCGCGGGCGTCATGTCGTTCACGCTGGCCGAGTCGCTGTGGCTGGCCCGCTCCGGTTTCGACGACGTCCTGCTCGCCTACCCGTCGGCGGACCGCGCCGGGTTCGCCGAGCTGACCGCCGATCCCAAGCCGGCCGCCGCCGTGACGGTGATGATCGACGACCCGGCCCAGCTCGATCTGGTGGACGCGGCGCGCGGCGACGGCCGTGAAGTGGTGCGAGTCTGCCTGGAGTTGGACACCTCGCTGCGGATGCTGGGCGGACGGGTGCGGGTCGGGGCGCGGCGTTCGCCGCTGCACTCCCCCGCCGAGGTGGCCGATCTGGCGCGCGCGGTGGCCCGCCGGCCCGGTTTCCGGGTCGTCGGGATCATGGCGTACGAGGGGCATGTGGCCGGAGTCGGGGACGCGGTGGCGGGGCGTCCGCTGCGGTCGCGGGCGATCCGGCTGATGCAGGCCGCGGCCCGCCGTGAACTGGCCGAGCGGCGGGCCGCCGTGGTGCGGGCGGTGCGGGAGGTCGTGCCGGACCTGGAGTTCGTCAACGGGGGCGGGACCGGCAGTGTGCAGCACACCGCCGCGGAGGACGCGGTGACGGAGGTGGCCGCGGGGTCGGGGCTGTACGTGCCGCGCCTGTTCGACCACTACACGTCCTTCCGGGGCCGTCCGGCGGCTCTGTTCGCGCAGCCGGTGGTGCGCCGGCCCGGCGTCGGGTCGGTGACGGTGCTGGGCGGTGGCTACCCGGCCTCCGGTGTGGCCGGGCCCGACCGGCTGCCGGTGCCGTACCTGCCCGAGGGGCTGCGCTACGACCCCCAGGAGGGCGCCGGCGAGGTGCAGACGCCGCTGCTCGGCTCCGCCGCCGACGACCTGCTGATCGGCGACAAGGTGTGGTTCCGGCACGCCAAGGCCGGTGAGCTGTGCGAGCGGTTCGACGCGCTGCACCTGGTGGAGGGGGACGCGGTGACGGCGACGGTGCCGACGTACCGGGGCGAGGGGCACACCTTCCTCTGACAGGCGCACGGGACCGGCACACGGGACCGGCCCTCTGGCACAGGACCGGCATACGGGGCCGACCCCCTGACACGAGATCGGCCCCCTGACGCGGGACCCGCCCCCTGACACAGGACCGGCACCCGCCTCACCCCGCGCTCCGCATCCCCCTCACCGCCGCCGCCTCATCCGGAAGGCCCGATCCCGCTCCCCACGCCGCCGCCCGTGTCCGCGTCGCCCACCGGGCGGATGCCCTTGGTGATCAGGTCCATGTCGGTCAGCGGCGGCCCGTCCTCCCCGGCGTCGAAGACGTACCGCACGAGGATCGGCGACTCGGTGCCGACGGTGGACGGGAAGACCATCGACTGCACGTATCCGCCGGGGCCCTCGGCCGTCGTGACCCGCCAGCGCACGTAGTACCCGGCGCGTCCGGCGACCGCGACCGGGCCGGAGCCGACCGTCTCGTGGGACGTCATGCCGCCGAAGGGCTTGCTGTCGAGGACGTCGTGGTCGTAGGCGGACTCGGCGGCCTCCTCGATGTCCTCGCGGGCCAGCGCCTCCGGGGAGGTCTCGGCGGTGGCGGTCACGGTGCGGGAGAGGACGAGTCCGTGCCGGCACACGCCGCCGTCCGCCGGGCAGCGGTAGGTGCCGTCGGTGGTCATGACGACGTCGGCCCCGGAGACGTTCCGGGGCCGTACCCAGCCGTCGGGGAGCGGGAAGGTGATGCCGTTGAGCTGGTCCTCGACGACGGCCGGATCGTCGGCGGAGGGCGCGGAGGAGGCGGGTGCCGGGGTCGTCGGGTTGCCGCTCGCCGGGTCGGCGGCCGGGGCCGAGGAGACGGGCGGGGTGCGGGCGTCCGTCTCGCCGCCGCCGTCGTCGCGGATCAGGACGGCGGCGGCGACCACCGCGGCGACGAGCACGGCCGCGGCGGTGGTCAGGGCGACCGCCCTGGCCCGCGCGGGCGCCGGGTGCCCGGGGCCGGAGCCGGCGTACAGCGGCACGGTCGACGGCTCGGGCGGGTACGCGGCCGGTCCGGGCGGGTACGTACCCGCGGGCCCGGGGGCCTCGGGGGCGCGGCGGTGCTCGGTCCAGGCCGTTCCGTCCCACCAGCGCTCCTGGTGCGGGGCCGACGGGTCGGGGTACCAGCCGGGCGGAGGCGTCATGCTCATCCCGGCACTGTAAAACGGCGGCCCGTACGGCTGTCACCCCGCCGGGGAATCCCGCCGCCCGCCCGGTGCCGCGGGCCCGCCGCCGCGCCGAGCGCGTGGCCGGGGCCGCCGTGTTGCCGGGCCGGGCGGGGGCGGCGACAGTGGGGCCACGGTCGAGCGCGGGAGGTCGGATGGGCGGCAGACCGCTGATCGGCGTCAGCACCTACCTGGAGCCGGGTGTGCGCTGGGGCGTGTGGGAGCTGGAGGCGGCGCTGCTGCCCGCCGGGTACCCGCGGCTGGTCCGGCGGGCCGGCGGAATCGCCGCGATGCTGCCGCCGGACGATCCGGAGCACGCCGCGGCCACCGTCGCCCGCCTCGACGCCCTGGTCGTCGCGGGCGGGCCGGACGTCGACCCTGCCCGTTATGGTGCCGCGCCCGGCCCGCGCACCGGTCCGCCCGCCCGTGCCCGCGACGCCTGGGAACTCGCCCTCGTCCGGGCGGCCCTGGAGGCGTACGTCCCCCTGCTGGGCGTCTGCCGGGGGATGCACCTGCTCAACGTCGCCCTGGGCGGCACCCTCGTCCAGCACATCGAGGGCCACGCGGACGTCGTGGGCGTCTTCGGCGGCCACCCGGTGACCCCCGTGCCGGGGACGCGGTACGCGGGGATCGTGCCGGAGGAGATGTCCGTACCGACGTACCACCACCAGGCGGTGGACCGGCTCGGCGTGGGGCTCGTCGCGTCGGCGTACGCGGCGGACGGCACCGTGGAGGCGGTGGAGCCGGCGGCCGGGGGCGGAGGCTGGGTGCTGGGCGTGCAGTGGCATCCGGAGATGGGCGAGGACACCCGGGTCATGCGGGCCCTGGTGGACGCGGCCCGGCGGACCCGGCGCCCCGCTCCCCCGGCACCGACGGACGCCCTGGCCTGACCCGCACCCGCACCCGCCACGGCCGCGCGCCGCGCCCCACCCCTCCGCACCCGCCCCGGAGGTCACCGCCCCGGACGTCACCGCACCGGACGGTCACTGCACCCGCCCCGGCGGGAGCCGGGTGAGGGAGAGCAGGCGGCGGGCCGGGCCCGTCGGGCGGTGGCCGGTCGGCCACACCGCGCGCAGGTCGCGGGCGAGCGTGACGTCGGCCATCGGGACGCTGACCAGGCGCCGGGTGGCCAGCTCCTCGCCGACGGCGAGTTCGCTGAGGACGGCCGGTCCGGCGCCGCCGACGGCCGCCGCCTTGACGGCGGTGGTGGACGACAGCTCGATCAGGGGGCGGGCCAGGCCGCCCAGGGCCGCGTCCAGCACCTGCCGGGTGCCCGAGCCCTTCTCGCGCAGGATCAGCGGCGTCGAGGCCAGCTCCGCGGCGGCCAGCGGCCGGCGGCGCCGGGCCCAGGGGTGGCGCGGCGCGGTGACCACGATCAGCCGGTCGTGGGCGATGACGGTGGAGTCCAGGCCCGGCGGCACGCTCACCCCCTCCACGAAGCCGAGGTCGGCCTCGCCGGTCAGCAGGCGCTGTGCCACGGCCGCCGAGTTCCCGGCGAGCAGCGACACCGCCGTGTCGGGCAACTGGGTGCGCAGCGCCACCAGCCAGCCCGGCAGCAGGTACTCCGCGATGGTCATGCTCGCGGCCACCCGCAGCCGCGAGTCCCGGCGGTCCCGCAGCGCCTGCGCGCCCGCGTCGAATGCCTCCGCCGCCTCCACGACCTGCCGCGACCAGTCCGTGACGAGGACCCCGGCGTCGGTCAGCCGGGAGCCGCGGGGAGAGCGGTCCACCAGGGCGACGCCCAGTTGCCGTTCCATGGAGCGGATGCGGCTGCTCGCGGCGGGCTGGGTGATGCCCAGCTCCCGGGCGGCGCCGCCGAGGCTGCCGAGCCGCGCCACGGCGAGCAGCAGTTCCATCGCCCCCAGATCCGGCACCCGGTGCGCCAGGGACCCGGCGGTGTGCGGCCCCGGTTCGCCCTGTTCCTCCCTCTTGCTCATAACCCCAGCTTATGCCCTCATAGCAACGTGATCCCTGGTCGGGGCGGGCCTTCGCGGAGACCGTGGAACCATGGTCACCGCAGCACAGACGCTCCCGCCCGGCACCGCCCCTCCCCTCCGCGCGGCGGCCGTCCGCCACCTCGGCCCGAACTGGTACGCCTCCGTCATGGGCACCGCCGTCGTCGGCACCGCGGGCGCCGGGCTCCCCTGGGACGTCCCCGGGCTGCGCACGGTCTGCGCGGCGGTCTGGGCGCTGTCCCTGGTGATGCTGGTGGTGCTGCTGGCCGCCCGGACGCTGCACTGGCGCCACCACCGCGACCAGGCCCGCGCCCATCTGCTCGACCCGGCGGCGGCCCCGTTCTACGGATGTCTGTCGATGGCCCTGCTGGCCGTCGGCGGCGGCGCGGTCACCGTCGGCAGGGACTGGACGGGCGAGCGGGCGGCCGTCGCCCTGGACGTGGTGCTGTTCACCGCCGGTACGGTGATCGGGCTGGCAGCGGCCGTCGCCGTGCCGTACCTGATGGGCGCGCGCCACCGGATCGAGCCGGGCCAGGCCACGCCGGTGTGGCTGCTGCCGCTCGTCGCGCCGATGGTGTCGGCGGCGCTGGGCCCGCTGCTCGTGCCCCACCTGCCCCCGGGGCAGCCGCGCGAGACGCTGCTGCTCGCCTGTGTCGGGATGTTCGGGCTGAGCCTGCTGGCGACGCTGGTGATGCTGCCGGTGATCTTCGGCCGGCTGCTCACCGGCGGGCCGCTGCCGCTCGCGCTCACCCCGACGCTGTTCCTGGTCCTCGGCCCGCTCGGGCAGTCCACGACGGCCGTCGGCAAGTTCGCGGAGACGGCCCCCGGGACCGTGTCGGAGCCGTACGCGCAGGGCTTCGGCGTCCTGGCCGTGCTCTACGGGGTGCCGGTGATGGGCTTCGCCCTGATGTGGCTGGCGCTGGCCGGCGCGCACGTCGTCCGGGCCCGCCGGCGGGGCATGGGCTTCTCGATGACCTGGTGGGCGTTCACCTTCCCGGTGGGCACCTGCGTCACCGGCGCCGAGGCGCTGGCCCGGCACACCGGACTCGCCGTCTACGAGGGGCTGACCGCCCTGCTCTACGCGCTGCTCGTCACCGCGTGGGTGCTCGCCGCCGCGCACACCGCGCGGGGCCTGTTCACGGGCTCCCTGCTCGCGCCGCCCCGCCCGGCACCGGCCCCCGCCGTCTGACACCCGGCCGCCGTTCCCCGGAAAAACCCCCGGAAAACCCCCGGCAAGACCCCGGAAAGACGGCGGAAAGACCCCGGGAGGACCCCGGGAAGACCGAGGGAAGACCGCACGAGACCGCACGAAACCGCCGGAGACCGCGCCCGAACCGAGACCCGCCGCAGGCCACCCCGCGCGAGGAACGGCGACCGCGCCCGCGCCGGACACCCCGGGAGCCGGTCAGCGCCCGCCCGGACGGTCCCGTACCGCCTCGATGTGCTCGGCGACCGCGACGACGACCACCCGGGTGTCCGGCACCGTCGCCCGCCAGCGGTGGCGGACGCCTCCGGTGAGGTACAGGGTGTCGCCGCGCCCGAGCCGGTAGGCCCGACCCTCGGCCTCGATCTCCACCGCGCCCTCGGCGACGTACATCAACTGGTCGTTGCGGTATTGCAGTTCGCGGCCCGCGTCGTGGTCGCCGGTGAACTCGGAGGCGTGCATCTGGTGGTGTCCGCGCACCAGGGAGCGCACCCGGGGCGCGAACTCCGGGTCGGGGTCCTCGGCGCGGACCACGTCCACGCTGCACGCGGGGTCGGCGGCGGCGAGCAGTTCGACCGCGGTGGTGCGCAGGGCGTCGGCCAGTTTCTCCAGGGAGTTCTGGCTGGGCCGCGCCCGGTCGTTCTCGACCTGGCTCAGGAAGGGCACGGACAGTCCGCTGCGGGCGGACACCACGGCGAGGGTGAGGTCGAGCGCGCGGCGCCGCCGGCGCACAGCCGCGCCCACCCGAAGGGGCTGGTCCTTGTGATCGCCCATCGCTCCGGCTCCCTCCTCCGCGTGTCCCGTGAACCCGGTTTCCCGGTGTCTTCCGCGCCGCTCACCCGGCGCGGCCCCCCATGATGACTTCTCTGCACCCTACGCATGTTCGGCAAACCGTTTCACGCGGCCGTCGCGACGGCGTCACGGTCCGGTGGCGACGACCTCACGGTTCCCGCCAGGCCGCGGGGCCTCCGGCCGCCGTGCGGGGCCCTCACCCGTTCAAGGCGCGACGGCCCCCGCGTGTTCCCGTCAGGGCCGCGGACCGGGGCACGGAGGTGCGCGGAGGGCGCCGTAGCGCTCCGTGGTTGTCCGGATTCCGCCGTGCGCCCCCGGACACGCCCCGAGGGGCGGACCCCGCGCGCGGCGGGGTCCGCCCCTCGGGGACGGACGGTGTCTTCCGGTCGCTCCGCGCTACCGCGGGGTCATCCGGCCGACCATGTCCGGGTGGTCCTTCAGCCAGGCGGTGACCGCGTCGGCCTCGTGGCCCTGGCCGTGCTTCTTGATCACGCTCTCCAGGCTGCCCAGCTCGTCCTCGCTCATCCGGAAGTTCTTGATCCACTCGGTGAGCTGCGGGTACTGCTCGGGGAACTTCTTGTTGGCGACGGTGCGGATGGTGTTGCCCTCGCCGAAGAGCTTCTTGTCGTCCTTGAGCTTGGTCAGCTCGTACTCGCTGTACGCCCAGTGGGGCGACCACAGGACGACCGCGACCGGCTTCTTCTTGGCGTAGGAGCGCTTCAGCTCGGCGAGCATCGCCGGCGTGGAGCCGTCGACGACCTTGTACTCCTTGTCCAGTCCGTAACCGGGCAGGACCTTGTTGTGGAGCAGGCTCATCTGGCCGGTGCCGGCCTCGATGCCGATGATCTTGCCGTCGAAGAGGTCGGCCTTGCCCTTGAGGTCCTCCAGGGACGTGACGTCCTTCACGTACGAGGGGACGGCCACCTCCAGCGACGTGGGCTCGTACCAGGTGCCCAGGTCGGTGAGGTTGTCCTTGCTCTTCTCCCAGTAGTTCTTCTGGGCGTGCGGCAGCCAGGCGTCGAAGTTGAGGTCCAGGTCGCCGCCGGCCAGGCCGGTGTAGACCGGGCCGACCTCCATCTGCTTGAGGTTCAGCTTGTAGCCGCGCTGCTCCAGGACGTTCTTCCACAGGTGGGTGACGGCGATGCACTCGTCCCAGGGGAACCAGGCGACGTTCAGCGGTCGCTTGGCCTCGGCCGGGGCGGCGGCGGGCTCCGCGGCGATCGGCGCGAGCTTCTCGACCAGGCCCGGGTGGTCCTTCAGCCAGGTGCGCACGGCGTCCTGCTGGCCGCCCTTGCCGGCCTGGTTGATCTCGGCCTCCAGGCTGGTGAGCTGCTCCTCGGTCATCGAGAAGTTCTTCAGCCAGCCGCCGACGACCGGGTCGTCGTCCGCGAAGCCCTGGCGGGCGACCGTGTGGACGCCGTCGCCCTCGCCCCAGACGCCCTTGGGGTCCTCCAGCTTCTTCAGGTCGTAGTCGCTGTAGGCCCAGTGCGGCGACCACAGGGTGACGAGGACCGGCTCCTGCTTGGCGTAGGCGCGCTTCAGCTCGGCCAGCATGGCGGGCGTGGAGCTGTCGACGACGCGGTACTCCTTGTCGATGCCGTACTCGCCCATGACCTGGTTCTTCAGCAGGCTCATGATGCCGGCGCTGGATTCGATGCCGGTGATCCGGCCGCCGAAGAGGTCGGCCTTGCCCTTGAGGTCGTCGAGGGAGTCGATGTCCTTCATGTACGCCGGGACGGCCAGTTCGAGGCTGGTCTCGTCGTACCAGGCGCCGAAGTCCTCCAGGCGGTCGCCGTACTTCTTCCAGTACTGCTCGTGGGTGGTCGGCAGCCAGGCGTCGGTCTGGAAGTCGACGGTGCCCTGGGCGAGGGAGGTGTAGAGCGGTCCGGCCTCGAACTGCTTGGCCTCGACCTCGTAGCCGCGCTGCTCCAGGATCTCCTTCCACAGGAAGGTGGAGGCGACGCCCTCGTCCCACGGGATGTAGCCGATGGTGATCTTCTTGCCCTGGCCGACGTTCTTGTCGCCGGCCACGGCGGCGGAACCGCCGTTGCTGCCGAAGACGCCCATGCCTCCCGCCACCAGGGCGAGGGCCACGACGCCGATGACGGCGACCGCGGGACGGGGCCGGTAGGACCAGATCTTGAGGCCCTGGAGGCTGCGGGCCCTCGCGGCGGCGCGGCGGCCGAGCGGGGAGACCTGGGTGCCCAGGGCGTTGGTCATGCGGTCGAGGTAGATCGCCAGGATCACGATGGCGACGCCGGCCTCGGAGCCGAGCCCCACGTTGAGCTGGCCGATGGCCTCGTTGACGTCGCCGCCGAGGCCGCCGGTGCCGACCATGCCCGCGATGGCGGCCATCGACAGGCCGAGCATGATGACCTGGTTGACGCCCGCCATCACCGTGGGCAGGGCCAGCGGGAGCTGGACGCGCAGCAGGGTGTTGCGGGGCGTGGTGCCGAACGCCTCGGCCGCCTCGACCAGGTCCTTGTCGACCTGGCGGATGCCCAGCTCGGTCATGCGCACACCGGGGGCGAGCGCGAAGATCAGGGTGGCGACGATGCCCGCGGAGGCGCCGGTCCCGAAGAACAGGATCGCCGGGATGAGGTAGATCATCGCGGGCAGCGTCTGCATGAAGTCCAGCACCGGCCGGACCACTCCGCTGACCCGGTCGGAGCGCGCGGCCCAGATGCCGACGGGTACGGAGACGACCAGCGCGATGATGGTGGCGACCAGCACGAGGGCCAGGGTCACCATCGCGTTCTCCCACAGGTCCATCGAGTGGATGAACGCGAACCCGAGGAAGGTGAGCACGCCGGCGACGGTGCCGCGCAGCCAGAAGGCGATCACCGCGAAGATGCCGATGAGCAGCAGCGGCTCGGGCGCCTGGAGGACGGCGTTGATGCCCTCGTAGGTGCCCGTGAAGACGGCCTTGAAGAAGTCGAAGAGCCAGGCGACGTGGTGCAGGAGCCAGTCGACGGCGTCGTTGACCCAGGTGCCGAGCGGAATCCTAGGCACGGGTCATCACCTTCTCGCTGCCCGCGTCACCGGGGGCGTCGCAGGCGACGGTGTCGCCGTCCTCCTCGCCGAGGAAGCCGATCAGGCGCCGCGCCGGGACCACGCCGACCATCCGGCCGTCGTCGTCGAGCACCGACACGGGGTGCGGCACGCGGGCGCTGATCGCGCACAGCTCGGTGAACGGGGTGGCGGGCCGTGCGGTCTCGCAACGGCACTGCGGCTCGCCGCCGCTGACGTCGGTGTCCATGACGGCACCCGCGGTGAGCACGCGGGAGCGGTCGACGTCCTGGATGAAGGAGGCGACGTAGTCGTTGGCGGGGCGTATGAGGATGTCCTGCGCGGTGCCGATCTGCACGATGCGGCCGTCCCGCATGACCGCGATGCGGTCGCCCAGGCGCATGGCCTCGTTGAGGTCATGGGTGATGAACACGATCGTCTTCTTCAGGCTCTTCTGCAACTCGATGAGCTGGTCCTGCATATCGCGGCGGATCAGCGGGTCGAGGGCGCTGAAGGACTCGTCCATCAGCAGGAGGTCGGCGTCGGTGGCGAGGGCGCGGGCCAGGCCGACACGCTGCTGCATGCCGCCGGACAGCTCGTCGGGCCAGGACTTCTCCCAGCCGGCCAGGCCACACAGGGCGAGCGCCTCGTCGGCGCGGCGCTCGCGCTCGGCGCGGGGCACGCCCTGCACTTCCAGTCCGTAGCCGGCGTTGTCGCGGACGCTGCGGTGCGGGAAGAGCGCGAAGTGCTGGAAGACCATGCTGATCTTCCGGGAGCGGACCTCGCGCAGTCCTTGGTCACCGAGTTCGGTGAGGTCCTGGCCACCGAAGCGGACGTGCCCGGCGGTCGGCTCCAGCAGACCGTTGAGCATGCGCAGCAGCGTGGACTTGCCGGACCCGGACAGCCCCATGACCACGAAGATCTCGCCGGGCTCCACGGTGAAGGAGGCGTCGATGACGGCGGCCGTGGCGCCGTCCGACCGTAGTTCCTCCCGGTCGGCGCCCTGGCGCAGTCGTTCGACTGCCTGGTCCGGTCGTCTGCCGAACACCTTGTACAGATGTTCGGCTTCTAGCCTTGCTGACACGCTTACCTCTTGGCTCGGGGGCAGGGACACGGGTTCCGAAGCCTCGCTAACTGTTGAACGGCTAAACCAGCTCCGACCCGGCTGCGCGCCTGCCCTGAACCCTTTCGGCCAAACTCAAGAGTGAGCCACTTCACACGGCGTCCACGTCGTCCACGTTTCGCCCACGGGGTCTGCGGCATGATGCGACGCGTGACCGCTCGACTGATGCTCCTCGACACCGCCTCCCTCTACTTCCGCGCCTACTTCGGTGTGCCGGACTCCGTGAAGGCCCCGGACGGCACGCCGGTCAACGCCGTGCGCGGACTGCTCGACTTCATCGACCGGCTGGTCAAGGACCACCGGCCCGACGCGCTGGTGGCCTGTATGGACGCCGACTGGCGGCCGCACTGGCGGGTGGAGCTGATCCCCTCCTACAAGGCGCACCGCGTCGCCGCCGAGCACGCGCAGGGACCCGACACCGAGGAGGTGCCCGACACGCTCTCGCCGCAGGTCCCGGTGATCGAGGCCGTCCTCGACGCGGTCGGCATCGCCCGGGTCGGCGTGGCCGGATACGAGGCGGACGACGTCATCGGCACCTACACCGCGCACGCGACGGGCCCGGTCGACATCGTCACCGGCGACCGTGACCTCTACCAGCTCGTCGACGACGCCCGCGGGGTGCGCGTGCTGTACCCGGTCAAGGGCGTCGGCACGCTCCAGATGACGGACGAGGCGTTCCTGCGCGAGAAGTACGGCGTCGACGGGCCCGGCTACGCCGATCTGGCGCTGCTGCGCGGCGACCCGAGCGACGGGCTGCCGGGCGTGCCGGGGATCGGCGAGAAGACGGCCGCCAGACTGCTGGCCGACTTCGGCGACCTGGCCGGGATCATGGCCGCCGCCGAGGACCCGAAGGCCCGGCTCACGCCCGCGCAGCGGCGGCGGCTGACGGAGGCCGCGCCCTACCTCGCCGTGGCCCCGAAGGTGGTCCGGGTCGCCGGGGACGTCCCGCTGCCGGACGTGCCCACCGAGCTGCCGCGCACCCCGCGCGACCCGGAGCTGCTGGACGCGCTGGCGGCCCGCTGGGGGCTGGGCGGCTCGCTGCGACGGCTGCTGGAGACGCTCGCCGCCTGAGCGGTACGGGCGGGCAAACAATGCTTGCGCCGGGCCGGCGCCGGACGGCCGTAGTCTGCGCGCAACGGCGGGGGCCGTCCGGTATGGGGTGCTCCGGGAGGCCGGGATGCTAACTTAGGTATACCTAACTCAGGCAACAGGGAGGCCGTCATGGCAGACCGTCCGGGCCGCAGGCCGCGCACTCCGCACACCGCGCGGGTCGTCCGCACCGAGCGACTGACCCCCCTCATGCAGCGCGTGGTGCTCGCCGGTGAGGAGCTTGCCGGGCTGTCGGCGGACACCTGCACCGACCACTACGTGAAGCTGCTCTTCGCCCCCGGCGGGGTCACCTACCCCGAACCCTTCGACCTGGAGCGGATCAGGGAGGAGTTCCCCCGCGAGAAATGGCCGGTGACGCGGACGTACACGGTGCGCCACTGGGACGCCGAGAGCCGCGAGATGACCCTCGACTTCGTCATCCACGGCGACGCGGGGCTGGCCGGGCCCTGGGCGAAGCACGTCCGTCCGGGTGAGATCGTCCGCTTCCTCGGCCCCGGCGGCGCCTACGCGCCCGACGCCGACGCCGACTGGCACCTGCTCGCCGGTGACGAGAGCGCGCTGCCCGCGATCGCCCGTTCCCTGGAGGCGCTGCCGGCCGGGGCCCGCGCCTTCGCGTTCGTCGAGGTCGAGGGGCCCGAGGAGGAGCAGAAGATCGACTCCGAGGTGGAGGTCGTCTGGCTGCACCGCGCCGGCCGGCCGGTGGGCCAGGCCCTGGTCGAGGCCGTGCGCGCCCTGGAGTTCCCGGCGGGCCGGGTGCACGCCTTCGTGCACGGCGAGGCCGGCTGCGTGAAGGAGCTGCGCCGGTTCCTCAGGGTGGAGCGCGAGATCGCGCGCGAGGACCTGTCGATCTCCGGGTACTGGCGGCTCGGCCACAACGAGGACGGCTGGCAGGCGTCGAAGCAGGAGTGGAACGCCCGCGTGGAGGCCGAGCAGGAGAGCGCCCGCGCCGCCTAGGCCGCGTCCCGCCCTCGCGCGGGCGCCGCGGCGGCCTGGGGCCTCGTACGCTGGCACCCCATGAGACGACGCACCCCTCCCCCGCCCTCGCCCCTGCCGCAGCGCGACGGGGTGGACGCGGTGCGGGTCCGGCTGCCCGCGGCCGGGGCGTGGCCGACGGTCGGCGCGTACCTGGTGGAGCGGCTCTCCGGGGCGGGCCCCGGCGTGGTCGCGGCGATGCTCGCCGAGGGGCGGGTGGTCGGGGCGGACGGGCGGGCCGTCGGGGCGGACACCCCGTACCGGGCCGGGCTGTACGTGTGGTTCCACCGCGACCTGGCGCCGGAGGTGCCGGTGCCGTTCGCGGTGGAGGTCGTGTACCACGACGAGCACATCGTCGTCGCCGACAAACCGCACTTCCTGGCCACCACCCCGCGCGGCGGCCACGTCACGCAGACCGCCCTCGCCCGGCTGCGCCGGGAACTGGGGCTGCCGGCGCTCGGCGCGGCGCACCGCCTGGACCGGCTCACCGCCGGACTGGTGCTGTTCACCGTCCGCCCCGAGGAGCGCGGCGCGTACCAGACGCTCTTCCGCGACCGGCTGGTCCACAAGGAGTACGAGGCGGTCGCCCCCTACGATCCCGCGCTCGCCCTGCCGCGCACGGTGCGGAGCCGGATCGTCAAGGAGCGGGGCGTTCCGGCCGCCCGCGAGGTGCCCGGCGAACCGAACGCCGTGACCCGTGTCGGCCTGCTCGCGCACCGCGAGGAGCCGGCCACCGGGGCGGTGCTGGGCCGGTACCGGCTGCTGCCCGGCACCGGGCAGACGCATCAACTGCGCGTGCACCTGAGCGCGCTCGGCGTGCCGATCCTCGGCGACCCGCTCTATCCCGAGGTGACCGCCCCCGTGCCGCCCGGCGATTTCCGGCGCCCGCTGCAACTGCTCGCGCGGGAGCTGGGGTTCACCGATCCGGTCACGGGCCGCGAGCACCTCTTCCGCAGCGCCCGCTCCCTCACGTCCTGGTCGGCGTACGGGCGGTGGGCCGCTTCCGCCGCCGCGGGCGTCGGTCAGTAGCCGCGCCACCAGAGCTGGAGACGCTGCCAGGCGCCCGGCGGGTGGTGGCCTTCTCCCGGCGCCCTCGGCGCCCTCGGCTCTCCCGACTCCCCCGGTTCCCCCGCCCCGGGCGCCGGTCCGGCGGGGACCGCGGCGAGCGCGGGCTCGGGTTCCGGGGCCGGTCCGGGCGCCGGGGTCTCCGCCTCGGGGCAGGCCGGCCGGGAGCCGACCTGCCAGCCGGTGCGCTGCTGCGGGACCGGGGTGTGGCTCGGCTGCTGCGTCACGGCCTGCGGCGGCCGGGGCCCGAAGTACACCGGCAGCTCCACCAGGTGCCGGGAGGCGATCGAGGACCGCCAGCGCAGCTCCTCCTCGTCGCAGTCGAGCTGGATGTCCGGCAGCCGCATCAGCAGCGCGTCCACCCCGCAGTCGGCGATGGCCCGCCCGATGTCCTGGCCGGGGCACTCGTGCGGCCCGGCGCCGAAGGCGAGGTGGGAGCGGTTGCCCTGCATCCCGGCGGCCGGGTCGGGGCGGATGCGCGGGTCGACGTTGCCCGGGGCGATGCCGAGGAGCAGTCCGTCGCCCTTGCGGATGCGCCGGCCGCCCAGCTCCGTGTCCTGCTTGGCGAAGTAGGCGAGGACCGTGCTGAAGGGCGGCTCGTCCCACAGGGACTGCTCGACCGCCTCGGGCACGGTCATCTGACCCCCGCTGAGCTGGGCACGGAACCCGGGGTCGGTGAGGACGACGCGCAGGACGTTGCCGATGAGGTTGACGGTGGCCTCGTAGGCGGCGAGCAGCACCACGCGCAGGTGCTCGCGGACCTCGTCGTCGCTGAGCCCGGCCGGGTGGGTGACGAGGCGGCTGGCGATGTCGTCCTCGGGCCGGGCGCGGCGCCGGGCGGTGAGCCTGCCGAGGGCCGCCATGACGAAGGCGTGGCTGTCGATGGCGGTCTCGGTGCCCTTGAGCGTGTCGCGGGCGGCCTCCACCATGCGGTCGCCGTACTCGTTCGGCATGCCGAGGAGTTCGCACATGACGCCCATGGGGAGGTGTTCGGCGAACTCGGCGACGAGGTCGGCGCGGCCCTCCTCGCAGAACCGGTTGACGAGCCGCTGGGTGTGCCGGGTGATGTGCCGGCGCAGGCTGCGGTAGTCGATGGGGGCCATGGCGGAGGTGACGGCGCCGCGCAGCCGCTGGTGCTCGGTGCCCTCGGCGTGGGAGCAGACGGGCTGCCAGGCGATGTGCGGCATGAGCGGGTGGTCGGGCTTGACCAGACCGTCCCGGAGCGGCGACCAGATGCGGCTGTCGCGGCAGAACAGCGCGGGCGTGCTGATCATGTGCAGGTTCTCGGCGTGGCCGAGCACCACCCACATCGGCACGTCGTCGTGGAGGAGGACGGGGGCCACCGGGCCGTGTTCGCGCCGGAGCCGTTCGTAGAGCGCCTCCAGGTCGTCCGCCTCGGCGAGCCGGCCGGGGCCGCCCGCCGCGAGGCCGTGCGCGGGGCAGCCGGGCGGTGGCCCGGTGGGGTCGTCCGGTCCGGTCGGGAAGGGGCGTTCAGGCGTCACGGTGTCGCTCCGGGCGGGGGAAGGGGGTGTCGGGGTGGCGGCGGGCGGCTCAGGCGAGCGCGCCCTTGGCGGCGAGGGAGTGCAGGAAGCGCGTGAGGGTCAGCAGGACGTCGCGGCTGGAGGCCCGGCGGCGTACGTCGCAGTCGACGATGGGGATCTCCTCGGGCAGGTCGAGCGCGGCACGCAGGTCCGCCACCGGGTGCCGGGGGGCGTCGGGGAAGGAGTTGACGGCCACGACGAAGGGCACGCCGCGTTCCTCCAGCCGTCCCATGACGTCGAAGCTGACCTCCAGCCGGCGGGTGTCGACCAGCACCACGGCGCCGAGCGCGCCTTCGAAGAGGCCGTTCCACAGGAACCAGAACCGCTCCTGGCCGGGGGTGCCGAAGAGGTACAGCACCAGTTCGTCGGTGATGCTGATGCGGCCGAAGTCCATGGCGACCGTGGTGGCGGTCTTGGAGGCGGAGCCGTAGTCGTCGTCGACGCCGATGCCGGCCTGGGTCATGGTCTCCTCGGTGGTCAGCGGTCTGATCTCGCTGACCGAACCGACCATGGTCGTCTTCCCGACGCCGAACCCGCCCACGATGACGATCTTCACGGCGGCCTCCGCGGTGTGCGGCAGCCGGTCCTCCGTCCGTGGGCCCGGGAGGGTGTCAGAGCTTTTGCAGTCCATGCATCACCGCTTCGAGGAGGTTTCGGTCGGCGACCGTCTGACGGACGATCGGCGCGCGGGCCTGCACCAGTCCGGCCGCGAGCAGGTCGGTGAGGAGCGCGGTCACCACGCTGAACGGCAGGCGCAGGTAGGCCGACAGCTCGGCGACGGACAGCGGCGCGGCGCACAGCCGCAGCAGCGCCGCCTGTTCGGGCGTGGCGGAGGCCGGCGGGTCGGCGCGGGCCACGATGAGGGTGACCAGGTCGAGGGCGGCGCGTTCGCCGTCCGCGTCGCCGCCGATGACGAAGAGCCGCTCGGGGTTCTGGGTCTCGCCCTCCTTGCGCGCCGCCTCGCCCGCGTCCGGCGGGTCGGGCTGCCGGGAGGTCCGCCGCCGGCGCTGCGGAGCCGTCATACGGGCTGCCCGTTGCGGCGGGCGGGACTGGTCAGGTGGGGGCCGATGCGGGCGACCAGGTCGGCCATGCGGTTGCTCATGCGGCCGGGTTCGCAGCGGACGTCGGAGAGCACCGCCAGATAGGCGTTGGGACCGGCGGCCATCAGGTAGAAGTAGCCCCCGTTGATCTCGATGATGACGAGTTTCATCCGGCCGTCGCTGGTGGGGATCTCGTGGGCGACGGCGGCGGCCAGGCTCTGCAGGCCCGCGCAGGCGGCGGCGACCCGGTCGGCGGCGTCCGGGTCGCCGGAGTAGCGGGCGATGCGCAGGCCGTCGGCGGAGAGCACCACGATCATCTCGATGCCCGGGACTCCGTCGTAGAGATCCTTGAGCATCCAGTCGAACTTGCCTTGCTGCTCGATCACTTGAGGTTCCCCTCGTCGTCGGCCGGAGCGTGGGCCGGCTCGTTGGCGGTCTGCTGCGAGTACAGGTCCGGGTGGCCCTTGAGGCCCTCCCAGAAGGCTTCGACCCACTGGCCGGGCGGCGGTTCCTCGGCCGGCGGCGGCTGCGGCGCGGGCACGAGGGGGGCGCCGGAGCGGGCGTGGGCGGCGGCCTCGCGGGCCTCGCGCTCGGCGTCCTCCCGTTCGTGGGCGGCCTGTTCGGCGAGGCGCCGGCTGAGCGGCATCTTGACCCGGCTGCGCCGCTGCGGCAGTCCGCCGGCGGTCCACTCGGTGACCTCGGGGACGTCGTCCTGGAACGCGGTGGCGGGGACCCTGGGGCTGGTGGGGCGGCGCTTCTTGGGCCGGCGCTTGGGGCCCTCCAGGGCGTCGGGGCCGGGGTGCGGGATCGAGGTGGCGCCGATGCCGTGGGCGAGTCCGACGCCGGGCTCGGTGGTCATCATGGCGCCGGGCACGATGAGGATGGCGCGCACCCCGCCGTAGGCGGAGGCCCGCAGGGAGACCTCCATGTCGTACGCGGTGCACAGGCGGCCGACGACGGCGAGGCCGAGGCGGGGGTGGACGCTGAGGTCCTGGAGGTCGGTGCCGCGCTTGGCGCGTTCCAGCATGCCTTCGATACGGGCGCGGGACTCCTCGCTGAGGCTGACCCCGGCGTCCTCGATCTCGATGCAGACGCCGCTCTGCACCTCGGTCGCGGTGACGTGCACCTTGGAGTGCGGCGGCGAGTAGCGGGTGGCGTTGTCGAGGAGTTCCGCGGCGGCGTGGATGACCGGCTCGACGGCGGTGCCCTTGATGTTGACCTTGGCGATGGAGGCCAGGTTGATGCGGCGGTATTCGAGGATGCGGGACATGGCGCCGCGCAGCACGCTGTAGAGGGCGACGGGCCGGGGCCACTGGCGGCCGGGGCGCCCGCCGCCGAGGACCGAGATGGAGTCGGCGAGGCGGCCGATCAGGGCGGTGCCGTGGTCGAGGCGGAGCAGGTCGTCGAAGACCTCGGGGTTGCGCCCGTGGTCCTCCTCCATCTCGCGCAGTTCCTTGTTCTGCTGGTGGACGATGGCCTGGACGCGGCGGGCGATGTCGACGAAGGAGCGTTCGGCGGACTCGCGCATGGAGTCCGTGTGGTCGACGATGTCGCAGATCATGCCGATCAGCCGGCGCTGGGGCTCGCCCAGGTCGGCGTAGGACGGGTCGAGTTCGGCGAGGTGGAGCAGGACCTCGCGCGGGGTGTTCCCCCGGCGCATGTAGGTCAGCGCCGCGGGGATGATCTCGCCGCCGAGGCGGTCCATCTCCTCGGTGTGGGCGGCGATCCGCCGTTGCAGGAGGGCCGTGCGGCGGGCGTGTTCGGCACGCTGGGCGCGCAGGGCGCCGCCCCGGCGCACCGCCACGGCCGCCACCGTGAGAATCAGGGCGGTGGCGACGGCTCCGCACCAGCCGACCGCGGCCCTGGCCGGCTGGGCCACCAGGGCGACGGCGGTGCCGGTCACCGCGGCCATCAGCAGCGCGGGCGGCAACAGGACGTACGCCTGGGGAAGTTCACGGCGACCTGGAGGGGAATCGACACTCACCATGTAGGCCCTCTGGAATGGGTTCGGCGGGGAATGGGGGAGCTTGCGGCGGGGTAGGACGGGAGCTGTCGGGACCTTGGGCGCGAAAGGAACAAACGCGCGAATCCATCTCAACTCGGTGCGCTGCGGGCGAGCTTAGTCCGGGCGGAACAGGGTCGTGTCATATTCGGCAAGCCCCTGAAAGAGCGACGGCACCGGAGTAGTCTCGGGCCTATTTGCACACTGGGACACCATTCGAACACGATGAGTGACAGTGCGGCGCCGTACGAATACGCCTCACCGGAACAGGTGAGGACGCGGGTCCGCGTCCCGACGCTCCGGCAGGAGCGACGCGCACCCCACGGGCGTCACGGGGGTCGAGGAACATCCGTGTCAGATCGCGCGCCAAGCCTTCTCAGCGTTGACTGGCGCCTTGACCTGGGGTGATTGCGTGCCGGAGCCTTCGCGGGCCGCTGTTGTCGATCTGCGGAGAGTTGTCGTGACGGTCGCGCACGGCCGCGCTGTCGGCCGCACCCCGGCGCTCGGCGATGCCGACGCGCTGACGTACGGGCTGCTCTCGCACGTCCACCAGACGTGCCTGCGGCTCGCGACGTACCGGGCGGCGGGACTGGTCGAGCAACGCCGGTCGGGCCGGGCGGCGGGTGAGGCGGGCGGGGCCGGGGACCGGGGAGTGCCCGGAACGGGCCAGGGCAGCACTCACGTGCGATCAGGCCGAGGAGGGCGCATCCGCCTGTCGTCTACCGGGCTTTCGTATGGGCGCGGATCTGTTCGGCCAGCCGCGCGAGTTCGGCCACCGTCGCGTGCGAGGCGTCGCTGAGTCCGCTGTGTACGGCCGTCGGACTTCGCAGGAAGCGCCGCAGCGTGGCCACGAGCAGCCCTTCCGGCAGGGTCCGCAGCGCGGCGAACCCGCGAGGGACCGGCGGCGCCGGCAGGGCGGCCAGGTTCCGCCGCATGAGGCGGAGCATGCCGCGGACCGCGTCCGGATCGTCGGCCAGCGCCACCGGGCCGCCCGCCGCGCGCACCGCCTGCCCGAGCGGCACCTCGAACGCGGCGTGCGTCTTGAGCCAGGCGTCCATCCTCGGCTCGGCCTTGGCGTTGATCCCGGCGGTCCGCAACGTCCGCACGATCCGTTCGAGTCGCGGGGTGGTCCGGCCGTCCGGTTCGCCGATCGGCATCGCGATCCGGCGGGTCATGAAGCCGGGCGCGCGGTAGCGGACCACGTCGCCGTCCATCGTGCCGCCGGCCATGCCGAAGCCGAGCAGCACCCGCTCGGGGCCGATCACCGCGCCCAGCGGCTCCGGGCCGGCCGCCCAGTTGAGCAGGAACAGCACGTCGCCTTCGAGACCAGCGAGCGACTCCAGCACCGCGTCCACCTGATGGGTGCGGACGAAGACCGCGGTCAGGTCGTACCCGCCGGCCGGGTGCTCGACCACCGGCACCGGTACCCGCCTGACGGCCGGGCTGTCCGCCTCGGCGAGCTGCACGCCGTGCCGGCGCAGGGCGGCCAGGCGCTCGCCCCGGGCGAGGAGCGCGACGTCCTGCCCGGCCTCATGCAGGCGGGCAGCGAACAGGCTGCCGAGAACTCCGGCGCCGTAGACGAGCAGCTTCATGGCAACCCTCTTCGTCCGTTGATTTCAGTCATACGTTCGTTTGAATCAAACGTCTGTAGTGTACGCAGGCATGGCGCCACCTGACACCCGCACCCAGATCCTCGACGCGGCGGAACGCCTCTTCGCCGAGCGCGGTTACCGCGGCACCTCGGTCCGCGCGATCACCGACCTCGCCGGAGCCAACCTGGCCGCCGTCGGGTATCACTTCGGCTCGAAGGCGGAACTCCTGGCCGCGGTCGCCCGCCGCGTGATCGAGCCCATCAACGCCGCGCAGTGCGCCGGGCTCGACCGCCTGCTCGCCCGGACCCCGGACCCGGCGGTCACCGAACTGGTGGAGGCGTTCGCGGGACCGCTGTTCGACGAGATGCCGGCCGGTGACGAGGGCGGTGCCCGGACGTCCCGGCTGATCGTGACGATCCTCAGCGACCCGGCCGAGGAGGTGCGCGGTTGGACCGGTCCGGCCGAGGACACGGTCCGTGAGCGCTACCTGGCGGCCTTCGGGCGCGCACTGCCCGGCCTTTCCCCGGAGGAGCTGCGGTTCCGGATGCGGGGGATGCTCGCCGTGACGGCAGTGGACCGCGTCGAGGTCTACCAGCAGCACTCCCCGGCCTGCCTGTCCCCGGCGGCGGGCGAGGCAGCCCGGCACTGGGCGATCACGTTCCTGACGGCAGCGATGAGCGCACCACCGACGGGGACCTGACAACCCGGGACGGCCCCCGACACACCAGGGCGGGACACACCACGGCCCGGACACGCCACGGCCCGGCGGGAGGCGGACCGTCCGGATCGTCCGGACCACCGCGCCCCGCCGGGCCGTCGTGCGCCGTGCGTCGTGCGCCGTGCGCCGTGCGCCGTGGTGGGCTAGCCCACCGAGGAGTAGGCGACCACCCCGCGCAGCAGCGCGTCGACCGCCTTGCGTGCCGTCTTCGGGACCGTCGAGCCCCCACCGGGCGCGGCGGCGGCGATCTGGCCGAGCACGTCGATGACCTGCTTGCACCAGCGCACGAAGTCGCCGGCCGGCATCTCCGCCTCCCGCAGCACCTCGTCGAGGCCCTTGCCGGAGCACCACATGTAGGCGGCCCAGGCGAAGCCGAGGTCGGGCTCGCGCTGGCCCACGCCCTCGGTCTGGCTGATCCGGAACTCCTCCTCCAGCGCGTCGAGCCGGCCCCAGATGCGGACCGTCTCGCCGAGCGCGGCCTTGGCCTGGCCGGAGGGCAGCTTCGGTGCCATGGCGTCGTCGGCGGCGCGGGACTCGTAGACCAGCGCCGAGACGCAGGCGGCCAGGTCGGCGGGGCCCAGACCCTCCCAGACGCCGGCGCGCAGGCACTCGCTGGCCAGCAGGTCGAGTTCGCCGTAGAGCCGGGCGAGCCGCTTGCCGTGCTCGGTGACCTCGTCGTCGCGCAGGTAGTCCAGCTCGGTCAGGAGCGCCACGATCCGGTCGAAGGTGCGGGCGATGGTGTTGGTCCGCCCGTCGATCCGGCGCTCCAGTTGCGAGGTGTCGCGCATCAGCCGGTGGTAGCGCTCGGCCCAGCGGGCGTGGTCCTCGCGGTCGTCGCAGCCGTGGCAGGGGTGCGCCCGGATCTCCTTGCGCAGCCGGGCGATCTGCCGGTCGTCGGCCGCCTGGGAGCGCTTCTTGCGGTGCCGTTCGGCGTCGATGTGCCCGGCCTTGGTGCGCAGCGCCGAGGCGAGGTCGCGGCGGGACTGCGGGGAGCGCGGGTTGAAGGACTTCGGGATGCGCATCCGCTCCAGCGCCTCCACGGGCACCGGGAAGTCCATCGCCGCCAGCCGCTTGACCTGCCGTTCGGCGGTGAGCACCAGGGGGCGCGGACCGTCGTGGTGGTCGAAGCCCCGGTGGCCGTTGGACCGCCCGGCGGGCAGGCCGGGGTCCAGCACCAGGGCGAGGCCCGCGTACTTGCCGGTGGGGACGTGGATGACGTCGCCCGGCTTCAGCCGCTCCAGCGCCACCGCGGCCTCGGCCCGCCGCTGGGCGGCGCCCTGACGGACCAGCTCGGTCTCACGGTCCTTCAGCTCGCGGCGCAGCCGGGCGTACTCCTCGAAGTCGCCGAGGTGGCAGGTCATGGAGTCCCGGTACCCCTCCAGGCCCTCCTCGTTGCGCTGCACCTGGCGGGAGATGCCGACGACCGACTTGTCCGCCTGGAACTGGGCGAAGGAGGTCTCCAGCAGCTCGCGCGAGCGGTGCCGGCCGAACTGCTCGACCAGGTTGACCGCCATGTTGTACGACGGCTTGAAGCTGGAGCGCAGCGGGTACGTGCGCGTGCCGGCCAGTCCGGCGAGGTGCTCGGGGCTCATGGCGCGCTGCCAGAGCACCACGGCGTGGCCCTCGACGTCGATGCCGCGCCGGCCGGCCCGGCCAGTGAGCTGGGTGTACTCGCCGGGCGTGATGTCGGCGTGCTGTTCGCCGTTCCACTTGACGAGCTTCTCCAGGACCACCGAGCGGGCGGGCATGTTGATGCCGAGGGCGAGGGTCTCGGTGGCGAAGACGGCCTTGACCAGTCCGCGGACGAACAGCTCCTCGACGACCTCCTTGAAGGTCGGCAGCATGCCCGCGTGGTGCGCGGCGATGCCCCGCTCCAGGCCCTCCAGCCACTCGTAGTACCCGAGGACGTGCAGGTCCTCGGCGGGGATGGAGGCGGTGCGCTCCTCGACGAGGGCGCGCACCCGCTCGCGTGCCTCGTCGTCGTTGAGCCGGAGCCCGGCGTAGAGGCACTGCTGGACGGCGGCCTCGCAGCCGGCCCGGCTGAAGATGAAGGTGATCGCGGGGAGCAGCCCCTCGGAGTCCAGCCGTTCGATGACCTCGGGCCGGCTCGGCGTCCAGATCCGGGCGCGCTGGCGGCGCTCGCGCTCCCGGTCGGCCTCCCGCATCGACCGCCCGCGCCGGCGGTCCTGGTACGAGGGGCGGCTCGCCTCCATCCGCGCCATGCGGGTGAGGTCCGGGTTGACGGCCCGTTTGCGGCCCTCGCCCTCCTCGAACAGGTCGTACATCCGCCGCCCGGCCAGGACGTGCTGGAACAGCGGCACCGGCCGGTGCTCGGAGACGATCACCTGGGTGTCGCCGCGCACGGTGTCGAGCCAGTCGCCGAACTCCTCGGCGTTCGACACGGTCGCCGACAGGGAGACCAGGGTCACCGACTCGGGGAGGTGGATGATCACCTCTTCCCAGACGGCGCCGCGGAAGCGGTCGGAGAGGTAGTGCACCTCGTCCATGACGACGTACCCGAGGCCGAGGAGGGTCTGCGAGCCCGCGTAGAGCATGTTCCGCAGGACCTCGGTGGTCATCACGACCACCGGGGCGTCGGAGTTCACGCTGTTGTCGCCGGTGAGCAGCCCGACCCGGTCCGCTCCGTAGCGGCGGCACAGGTCGGCGTACTTCTGGTTCGACAGCGCCTTGATGGGCGTCGTGTAGAAGCACTTGCGGCCCTGCTGGAGGGCGAGGTGAACGGCGAACTCGCCGACGATCGTCTTGCCGGAGCCGGTGGGCGCGGCCACCAGGACGCCCTTGCCCGCCTCCAGGGCCTGGCATGCCTCGATCTGGAACGGGTCGAGGCCGAAGTCGTACATCTCGCGGAAGGAGGCGAGCGCGGTGGCCTGCTCGGCGGCGCGTGTGCGGGCTGCCGCGTACCGCTCGGCCGGGGAGAGATCCTCTGTCATCGTGCTTTCGAGCGTACCGGGCCGCACTGACAACAGGACGATCATTATCGGGATCGGTCCCCGGGCCGCCCGTGACCGGGCGGTGAGGCGGGCGCCCGGACCCGGGCCGCGGGGGCGGCCGGGGTCCGGGCGTGGCGTCAGGTCACGTCGTCGTAGCCGTTGACCCGGTCCGTCGTGGCCTGCTCGGGCAGGGCGCGGGAGGTGGTCACGGCCTCGGCCTCGCCGATGTCCTCGGGGGTGAGGTCCAGCTCGGACGCCTCGTCGTCGGCGGGGCCCTCGGCCTCGCGCCGGCGCTTGCGCCTGTCGTTCATCAGGGCGAAGCCCGTGGCCAGGAAGTACAGCAGGACGATCGGCGTCGCGAGCGACAGCATCGAGATCGGGTCGACCGTGGGCGTGGCGAAGGCCGCGAAGATCGTGACACCCATGATCATGCCGCGCCACCAGCCGAGCATCCGGCGCCCGGAGACCATCCCGGTGAGGTTCAGCATCACCAGCAGCAGCGGCAGCTCGAAGGAGAGGCCGAAGACGATCACCATGCGGGTGACCAGGTTCAGCAGATCGTCCAGGGGGAGCAGGTTGACCGCGCCGACGGGGGTGAACTCGATCAGGACGCTGGCCGCCGCGGGGAGCACGTGGTACGAGAAGAACGCGCCCGCCAGGAAGAGGGGGAAACCGGCCGCGACGAACGCCACCGAGTAACGCTTCTCGTGCTTGTGCAGGCCGGGTGCGATGAAGGCCCAGAGCTGGTAGAGCCAGACGGGGCAGGCGATGACGACGCCGGCGGTCAGCGCCACCTTGATCATCAGCGTGAAGGGACCCAGCAGACCCTCGACCGTGATGTTGCCGCAGGCGCCTTCCTCCTGCTGGGCCAGGTCCATGAACGACTTGGAACATCCCACCGAGCGCTGGATGGGCTCGGTGAGCAGATCGATGATCTCCCGGTAGAAGAAGGCGGCCAGGACCGCGCCGACCACAATGGCCAGGACGGCCTTCGCGAGCCGGTTGCGGAGCTCACGGAGGTGTTCCGCGAGGGGCATCCGTCCCTCGGGGTCCCTCTCCTTGTTGCGGGCAGGCTTAGGCAACCCACGTTCCCATCTCGTACGGCGGGCCGGAGGTCACCGGCCCCGCGTCAGCGCTTGGTGGTGTCCGTCGGCTCGGCGACCGGCCGGGAGCTGGTCACGTCGCCGGGGGCCGCCTGGATCGTGCGCTGCGCCGCCGCCTGCTCGGTGTCCGGCTGCTCGGCCGGGGCGGTCGACTTGTTCTCGTCCTTCATCGCCTTGGCCTCGCTCTTGAGGATGCGGGCGGACTTGCCGAGGGAGCGCGCCATGTCGGGGAGCTTCTTCGCGCCGAACAGCAGGATGACGACGACGAGGATGAGAATGATCTCGGGAGCGCCGAGCTTTCCGGGCATAAGTCTCTACCTTCTCACCGAGGCGGCTGGGTGGGGGTGCTGTCCGACCGCCCGAACACGTGTCCCGGTCGGTGGTGCGGTGCAGCGATCGTAACGCCCGGGGGTGAACGTCAGGCAATCCCCGTGCGCACTTCCGTCGGCGGGCCGGGCCTCGTTCTCCGGCCACGACGAGCAGCGTACCCGCCGGGTGACGCCGGATGACAGGGCACGGCCCGTGAGCCGGGGGCCCCAGGGGGTTCCCGCCGGGAGGGCGCCCGGCGCCGTGGCGGGGTTCACAGGGCATCGGCGGAGCGGGCGGCGCTGCGCGCGGCACTGCCGGCGGCGCGTTCCAGGTCGGCGGCGGCGCGGTCGATACGGCGGGCCGATTCGGCCACCTGCGAGCCCAGCCGCCTCGCCTCGACGAAGACCCGTGTCGCGCAGACGGCGAGGACGGTGAGACCCAGGAAACCCATGGCAACGGCGAACATCGGCCAGAACATGCGGCCGAGCCTAGACGGTGCCGGCGGCCACCCGCCCCTCACCCGCGTCGACAACGCCGAGGGTCAGGACAGCTAGACGGTGGGGTGGAGCCGGAGCGTGCGGACGCCGCCGTCGACGAGCAGTTCCACGATCCGCTCCCCGGCCGGTTTGCGGACGGTGGCCTCGCACTCGGGGCAGGTGAACGAGTAGAAGGTGGTGGTGCTGGTGGCGCCGATGGCCAGGCGCAGGGCGCTCGCGGCCAGTTCGAAGCGGCCCCGGCAGTCGGGGCAGCCCGCCTTGAACACCACCGGGGAGACGCGCCGCATGCCGGCGAACGCGGTCTCCGCCGTCATGCCCGGCGCCCCGGACGTCACCGATTCGCTCACCGTGTCCGCTCCCGCCTGTCGTGCGCTCCGCCGCCGCCGCCGTCGTCCGGCCCGTCCCGCTCCGGCCGCTCCGCCGGGGACGTCCCGGCGCCGACCGGCCCGGGTGAGCCGCCGGTGCCCGTACCGCCGTCGCCGCCGGTCCCGTCGGCCCCTGGGGCTCCATCGGCCCCGTGGGTCCCGTCGGCCCCGTGCGTCCCACCGGCCCCGTCGTACGCCGCCAGTGCCTCGCGGGCGGCCCGCCGGGCGCTGTCGGCCAGTTCGGCCGGGGAGACGATCCGGCCGTCCCGCCCGAGCCGCAGCGCGAGCCGCCGCAGCGAGGCCGGGTCGGGGGTGCGCAGGGTGATCCGCAGCCCACCGTCGTCGAGTTCCTCGGCGCTGTCGTGCGGATAGTACTCGGCGACCCAGCGTCCGCCGGGACCGACCTCCACCACGACCTCGGGGTCCTCGGCGGCCGGCTGCACCAGCGCCTCGGAGAGGTCCCGCAGCTCCACCTCGGGGGGCGCGGACGGCTCGTCCAGCACCTTGATCTCGGCGACCCGGTCGAGGCGGAAGGTCCGCCGGGCCTCGGAGCGGCGGCACCACGCCTCGACGTAGGTGTGCCCGACGCTGACCAGCCGGATCGGGTCGATCTCGCGCTCGGTGAGTTCGTCACGGGCCGGCGAGTAGTAGCGGACCCACAGCCGCCGGCGCTCGGAGATGGCCCGGTCCACGTCGGCGAAGACGCCACCCTCGGACTCGAAGGTGACGGAGAGCCGCGAGCTGGCGCCGGCCGCCTCGCCGGCCGAGGTCTCCACCTTGGCGGTGGCCCGCAGCAGCGCCTGCCGGTCGCCCTCGCGCAGCCCCGGCAGGGTGGCGACGGCGCGGGCGGCCACCAGCAGCGCGGTGGCCTCGTCGGCGGCGAGCCGCAGCGGCTCGGCGGCGTCCGCGCCGAGGGCGGCGGGGTTGTGCCACCAGATGCGCTCGCCGTCGGTGTCGATGTCGAGGAGGTCGCCGCCGCGGAAGCTGGTGCCGCACATGGGCAGCACGTCGAGGTCGGAGACCAGCTCGTCCTCGGTGATGCCGAAGGCGCGCGCCACGTCCTCGATGCGGGCGCCGGGGCGCTCGCGCAGATACGTCACCAGGGACAGCATCCGCCGGGTCTGGTCGATGGCGTTCGCGGGCCTGACCGGTTTGCCTGCCACAGTGTTGTCCGCTCCCCCTCAGCCCTTGGCCACGGCGCGCAGCCGTTCCACCACGTCGGCCCGCAGCTCCGCCGGCTCCAGGACCACCACGTCCGGCCCGAACTCCACGAGCCAGGCGTCCAGCCCGTGTCCGTACGGGATCTCCAGTTCGTCCCAGCCCTCACCGGCCTCCCGCACCTTCGTGGCGCGGGAGCGCAGCGGGTATCCCGCGCCGGTGCGCAGCCGGATCAGGGCAGTGCGGTCGGCCCTCTCCCCGGCCCAGCTCGCGACCGTCTCGCGGACGGTGACGACGTCGGGCACGGGCGCGGTGAACCGGCCCCCGCGCGCGCGGACCCGGCCGGTGATCCGGGAGAGCCGGAAGACCCGCTCGGCACCGCGGTCGCGGTCGAAGCCGGCCAGGTACCAGTGGCCGCGCCAGCACTCCAGTGCCCAGGGCTCGACGTTGCGGGGCTCGGGCTGGGCGGCGCTGGCCTTGCGGTAGTCGAAGACGACCGGGCGGCGGTCGCGGCAGGCCAGCATCAGCGGCTCGAAGGCGGCCTCGTGCACCGGGATGCGCGGCTCCAGCGCGCCGTGCGCCTCGTACGGGTCGACGTCCTCGGGGAGTCCGGCAGCGCGCAGCTTCTGGAGCGCGCCGCTCGCGGCACCGGCCAGCCGGGCCTGCTGCCACACCTTGGCGGCCAGGCCCAGGGCGGCGGCCTCCTCGGCGTCGAGGGTGATGGGCGGCAGGCGGTTGCTGTCGCGGCGGGCGAGGTAGCCGATCTCGCCGTCCAGGTTCTCGACGGTCTCGATCACCAGGCCGAGTTCCCGCAGGTCCTCCTTGTCCCGCTCGAACATGCGGTTGAAGGAGTCGTCGGTGCCCGCTTCGAGGTATGCCTCGATGGACTCCCGCAGCTCGCGTTTGCTCAGCGGCCTGCGGGTACCGAGCAGGCACAGCGCCAGGTTCATCAGCCGCTCGGCCTTGGCAATGGCCATCGACGCCCTTCTCCCTATGGTGCTTACGACGGATGACCGTACCGTCCCGTGGTGGCGGGACAAAAGCCGAGGCCCATGCCGAGCAGGCATGGGCCCCGGATGATCGGCTCCGGTCAGACTCCGAGCAGATCGACCACGAAGATCAGCGTCTCGCCGGGCTTGATCGCCGGGGTCGGGCTCTGGTTGCCGTAGGCGAGGTGGGCGGGGATGGTGAGCTGGCGGCGCCCGCCCACCTTCATGCCCTGCACGCCCTGGTCCCAGCCCTTGATGACGCGCCCGCCGCCGAGCGGGAAGCGGAACGGCGTTCCGCGGTTCCAGCTCGCGTCGAACTCCTCGCCGGTGCTGAAGGCGACACCCACGTAGTGGACGGTGACCGTCTGGCCCGCCTGGGCGACCTCGCCGTCACCCTCCCAGATGTCCTTGATCTCCAGCTCCGCCGGGGGTTCGCCGCCGGGGAAGTCGATCTCGGGCTTCTCGATGCTCATGCTCGTTGCTCCTCGTTGCGTGATCTTGCGTCGGCAACAGTTTCACAGACGTCCGGGTCAGGCCGCGCCCAGGATGTCCACCACGAAGACCAGCGTGTTCTTGGCCAGCTCGCTGTCGGGGCTCGCGCCGTAGCCGAGGGAGGGCGGGATCACCAGCAGCACGCGGTCGCCGACGTTCTTGCCGACCAGGCCCTGGTCCCAGCCGGCCACGACGGAGCCGGTGCCGATCTGGAAGGCGGTGGCGCCGCCGTGGTCCCAGGAGGAGTCGAACTTCTCGCCGTCCTCCCACTTGACGCCGGTGTACTGGGCGATGAGTGCCTGGCCGGCCTCGACCTTCGGGCCGTCGCCCTTGACGAGGACCTGCTCCTGAAGCTCCTTGGGGGCCTTGACGCCCTTGGGGATGGTGATCTCCGCCGCCTTCTGCGGCACGGCCTTCACCTCGGGCATGCCCGTGCCGGTGGCGGCCTGGTCGCCCTTGACCTCGCCCTTGGCGTCGACGGAGTCGGCGCCGACCGGGTCGATCACCCAGACGAGTACGTCCTTCTCGCCGATGCCGGAGGCGGTGTTCAGGTTCTCGCCGATCAGGTCGCCGGCGGTGCCCTGCACGAGGAGGCGGCTGCCGGCCTTCTTGCCCTTCACCGCGTCGAGGACCTTGTCCGGGAGCTGCTGGCTCGGCTTGCCGACCTGCTCGACCGACTGGCGCCGGGGCGTCTTGGCGTCCTCCTGGGCCATGGCCCAGGTGCCGCCCAGCTCCTGGTCGTCGCCCCACTTCTCGACGGTCCAGTCCAGCCGGACGAAGTCGGAGTCCTTGATGGCGTCCCCGCTGCCCTCCGAGACCGTCTTGACGACGGTCTCCTTGGACGGCTCGGTGTCCTTGGGCACGGAGATGCCGGGCTTCTCCCCCGCCTTCCCCTCGACCCGGGCGACGCCGTTCGCCGAGTCCCCGTCGTCGCCGGAAGAACCGCAGGCGGCGGCGAACAGCAGGGCGGGTGCGGCCAGCAGCGCGGCGGCGCGTCGTTTCATGGTGTGGTTCATCAGTCCAACTGGGGATCGGGGGTGGGGGGCAGTGCCCGCCACTCTACGACGTGGCCGGGCCCCGCAAGGGTGCGGTGCACGACACGGTGCCGCCCCCTCGGACGCCCTCCCTCGCCCCACCGCCGTGACCAGGAAGGGAGACGCCCGGTGCCCGCGGAGCGACTCCGCGGGCACCGGGCGTCCCAGCCGGCCGTGGGCCGGTTCACATGCCGGCGATCAGCTTCTCCACCCGGTCGTCCACCGAGCGGAACGGGTCCTTGCACAGGACGGTGCGCTGTGCCTGGTCGTTCAGCTTGAGGTGGACCCAGTCGACGGTGAAGTCCCGGCGCTGCTCCTGGGCCCGGCGGATGAAGTCGCCGCGCAGCCTGGCCCGGGTGGTCTGCGGCGGGACGGACTTGCCCTCGAAGATCTTGACGTCGTTGGCGATCCGGGCCGCCTGGCCCTTCTTCTCCAGCAGGTAGTACAGGCCCCGCCGGCGGTGGATGTCGTGGTAGGCGAGGTCTATCTGCGCGACCCGCGGATGCGACATGGTCATGTTGTGCTTGGCCCGGTACCGCTCGATGAGCTTGTACTTCATGACCCAGTCGATCTCGGTGTCGATGCGGTCGAGGTCCTCGGCCTCGATCGAGTCCAGCGTGCGGCCCCACAGCTCCAGCACCCGTTCGACGGTGCCGGTCCGGATGCCGCGCCGCTCACAGAAGTCGACGGCCTTCTCGTAGTACTCCCGCTGCACCTCCAGTGCCGACGCCTCGCGTCCGCTGGCCAGCCGCACCTTGCGGCGGCCGGTGATGTCGTGGCTGACCTCGCGGATCGCCCGGATCGGGTTCTCCAGGGTGAGGTCGCGCATCACCGTGCCCGCCTCGATCATGCGCAGCACCAGGTCGGTGGCGCCGACCTTGAGCAGCATGGTCGTCTCGGACATGTTGGAGTCACCCACGATGACGTGCAGCCGGCGGTAGCGCTCGGCGTCGGCGTGCGGTTCGTCGCGGGTGTTGATGATCGGCCGGGACCGGGTGGTCGCCGAGGAGACGCCCTCCCAGATGTGCTCGGCCCGCTGGCTGACGCAGTACACCGCACCGCGCGGCGTCTGCAGCACCTTTCCTGCACCGCAGAGGAGCTGCCTGGTCACCAGGAACGGGATGAGGATGTCCGCGAGCCGCGAGAACTCCCCGTGCCGGGCCACCAGATAGTTCTCGTGGCACCCGTAGGAGTTTCCCGCGGAATCGGTGTTGTTCTTGAAGAGGTAGACGTCGCCCGCGATTCCCTCCTCGTGCAGGCGTCGTTCGGCGTCCACCTGAAGTCCTTCGAGGATGCGCTCGCCCGCCTTGTCGTGCGTGACCAGTTCGATCACGTCGTCACATTCGGGTGTGGCGTATTCCGGATGTGACCCCACGTCGAGATAGAGGCGGGCCCCGTTGCGCAGAAAGACATTGCTGCTGCGGCCCCATGACACAACACGGCGGAAAAGGTACCGCGCCACCTCGTCAGGCGACAGGCGGCGCTGTCCCCTGAACGTGCACGTGACGCCGTACTCGTTCTCCAGCCCGAAAATGCGGCGGTCCATGACTGAACATTACGCCCGATCACCCGAACTGAAACGAGGTTCGAGGGCACGGTTCGGATCATTTTCCGAGGAAGCCGCAACTACCCCTCTCCCGGCGGGAACTGCGAGGACCCGTCCGGTGCACACCAGGACGAGCAGCGACACGGCCCCGGCCGCGCCGGGCACGGCGAAGCCCCACAGCGCCCCGCCGGCCTCGACCACCGGTCCCGCGAGGCCCGTTCCGACCGACGCGCCGACGGTGAACGTCGTCACGAGCCACGAGAACGCCTCCGTCACCGTGCCGCGCGGCGCGTGCAGGTCGACGAGGACGAAGGCGCAGGCGATGCACGGCGCGAGGAACACGCCGGCGACCACGGTGAGCAGCACCATCGGGACGGCACCGGGCATCAGCGTCAGCGGGAGGTAACACACCGCCAGCAGGGCGACCAGCACCCGCAGTCGCCGGGACGGCTCGCCCGCCCACTGCCGGGCCCCGTAGACGGCCCCGCCGGCCAGCGCGCCGAGCCCGAGGCCCGCCATCATCCAGCCGTACACCGCGTCGCCGCCGTGGTCGTCCGCGTACGGCACGGAGGCGACGGTGATCGAGCCGAGCGCCATGCCGATGAACAGGAAGGCGCCGAGCAGCGCCAGCAGCCCCCGGGAGCGCAGGGCGCCCAGCCAGTGCGCCTCACGCGGGGCCGAGCGCCACGCGCGCGAGGGGGGCGAGACGACCACCGACAGGGCGCCGAGCACGCCGAGCCCGTTGAGGATCAGCAGGGCGGCCTGGGGCGACCAGAGCGACACGCAGACCGTGACGAGCAGCGGGCCGAGGGTGAACATGACCTCCTGGGCCACGGCGTCCATCGCGTACGCCGCGTGCACCTGGTCCTCCTTGGGCAGCACGCTCGGCCACAGCGCCCGCAGCCCGCCCTCCAGCGGCGGCGTGAAGAGACCGGCGGCGGACACGGCCGCGTAGGCGAGCGGCGCCGGATCGGTCCCGGAGAAGGCGAAGACGGCCATGGCGAGCGCCGACAGCACGACGGCGGGCAACTGCACCCGCGGCTGCCCGCGCAGGTCCACCAGGCGCCCCAGCAGCGGCTGGCCGACGGCGTTGGCGACGCCGTACACGGCCGCCAGCGCGCCGGCGAGGCTGTAGGAGCCGCCCTCGGCCCGGACGAACAGCACGATCGCGATCGCCGCCGTGGCGTTGGGCAGCCGCCCCACCAGCGTGCCGACGAGCAGCCGGACGGCATGCCGCGCCCTGAGGATCTCCAGATAACCGGCGGCCACGACCCACCCCCTTCTCGGTGACCATGAGAGGTTTTACGTATAACGACGAGCGCCATACGTACCATGTCGGCTGTTCACGAGTCCAGACGAAAGCGCAGGCGAACGGTGGCAGGCAGCAGCACCCGTCCCACGAGCCGGGACGTCGCCCGGGTCGCCGGCGTGTCCCAGGCGGCGGTCTCCCTGGTGCTCGGCGACAAGTGGCGCGGGCGGGTCTCGGAGCCCACCGCACGGCGGGTCCGGGAGGCGGCGCGGGAACTGGGCTACCGCCCGAACCTCGCCGCCCGCAATCTGCGCCTGGGCCGCACCCGTACGGTGCTCCTGGTCGTACCGGCGCTGACCACGGAGTTCTTCGCGGGCGTCTACACGGGCGCCGCCCGCATCGCGGCGGAGCACGGCTTCGGCGTGGTCCTCTACCCGTCCCCGGAGGGCGTCGGCCCGGCCAAGGACCCCTTCGCCTCGGCGCCGGCGGCCCTGGACGGCGTCATCGCCTCCTCGATGGCCGCCGACGCGCTCAGCGCGATCCGCGGCGACCAGCTCCCGCTGGTGATGCTGGACAGCGACCCCGAGGGCAGCCTCGGCGCGGCGACGGTCAACCTGGACATCGCGGACGGCATCCGCCAGGTCGCGGACCACCTGCTGGAGCTGGGCCACCGCCGTTTCCTGCACCTGGCGGCGGACATCCCGTCCTGGACCTTCGAGGTCCGCGCCGACGCCCTGGCCGCCCGTCTCGCGGCCGTGCCGGACAGCGCCCTGCGCACGGTCCGGGCCCCGATCTCCATCGAGGGCGCGCGCAGGGTTGCCGAGGAGGCCCTGCGCGACCCGGAGTACCGTCCCACGGCGCTGGTCTGCGACGACGACAAACTGGCGGCCGGCGCCTACAAGGCGGCCCGGCGCGCGGGCCTGCGCATCCCGGACGACCTCTCGGTCACGGGCCTGGACGACCTGGGCCTGGCGACCGCCATCGACCCGGAGCTGACCACGGTCCGCCTGGACGCCGAGCGCTTCGGGGAACGCGGCATGCGCGCCCTCCTGGCCGTCCTGGAGGGCGTCGCCCCGCAGGAGGGCGACATCCCCGTCACCCTCATCCCCCGGGCCTCCACGGCCCCGCCGCCGCGGCCCCGGCCGTAGCCCCCGCCGAGGGCCCCGGCGGGGGCCGCTGACATCCCTCGGGGCCTACTCCTCGCCCGCGTCCTTCTCGCTCTCGGCGCCGGAACCGGCATCGGCATCGCCACCGGCCTCGGCGGAGGAGCCCGCCCCCGCCTCCAGCAGCCGCACGAGCTGCCCGCCCACGATCCGCTTGAACTTCCGCATCTGCGGCCGGGTCCGGTCCAGCACCGCCACCTCCAGCCGCTCGGCGGGGATCTCCCGCTCGCTGCCGTTGGTGTCCCGCGACAGCGCCTGCACGGCCAGCCGCAGGGCCTCCGCGAGGGTCATGCCGTCCCGGTGGCGCTGGTCCAGGTAGCTGCTGATCTGCTCCGCGTTGCCGCCGACGGCGACGGACCCGTGCTCGTCCACGATGGAGCCGTCGTGCGGCAGCCGGTAGATCTGGTCGCCCTCGGGCCGCTCGCCGACCTCGGCGACGACCAGCTCGACCTCGTACGGCTTCTCCGCGGAGCTGGAGAAGATCGTGCCGAGGGTCTGCGCGTAGACGTTGGCCAGGCCGCGGGCGGTGACGTCGTCACGGTCGTAGGTGTAGCCGCGCAGGTCGGCGTAGCGGACGCCGCCGATGCGCAGGTTCTCGTACTCGTTGTACTTGCCGGCGGCGGCGAAGCCGATCCGGTCGTAGATCTCGCTGAACTTGTGCAGCGCGCGGGACGGGTTCTCGCCGACGAAGACGATGCCGTCGGCGTACTGCAGCACCACGAGGCTGCGCCCGCGGGCGATGCCCTTGCGGGCGTACTCCGCGCGGTCGGCCATGGCCTGCTGGGGTGAGACATAGAACGGCGTCGACACCGGTTATCCGTCCCTTTCTGTCGAAGTCACTGGACCACCTGTCACCATCGTGGGCCGCCGGTCACAGCAGCGCGGCCCGCGGGCCGTCGGGCTGCTCCAGGCGGCGCTCCAGCACCGACCGGGACAGCTCGGAGGACTCGTCCCCGGTCAGCCGGCGGAAGCCGTCCTCGGTGATCACAGTGATGATCGGGTAGATCCGGCGGGCGACGTCGGGGCCGCCGGTCGCGGAGTCGTCGTCGGCCGCGTCGTAGAGGGCCTGGACCACGAGGGTCGTGGCCTGCTCCTCGGTGAGGTCGCCGTGGAAGAGCTTCTTCATGGCGCCGCGGGCGAAGACCGAGCCCGAGCCCGTGGCCGCGAAGTGGTGCTCCTCGGAGCGCCCGCCCGTGACGTCGTACGAGAAGATGCGGCCCTTGCCGCGGTCCACGTCGTAGCCGGCGAAGAGCGGCACCACCGCGAGGCCCTGCATGGCCATGCCGAGGTTGGAGCGGATCATGGTGGAGAGCCGGTTGGCCTTGCCCTCCAGGGAGAGCTGCGCGCCCTCGACCTTCTCGAAGTGCTCCAGTTCGAGCTGGAAGAGCTTGACCATCTCCACGGCCAGCCCGGCGGTGCCGGCGATGCCCACGGCCGAGTACTCGTCGGCCGGGAAGACCTTCTCGATGTCGCGCTGCGCGATGACGTTGCCCATGGTGGCGCGGCGGTCGCCGGCGAGCACCACGCCGCCGGGGAACGTCACGGCCACGATCGTGGTGCCGTGCGGCGCCTCGACCACGCCCTGCACCGGCGGGAGCCGGCGGTTGCCCGGGAGCAGCTCCGGCTGGTGCTCGCCGAGGAAGTCCATGAAGGAGGAGGACCCGGGCGTCAGGAAGGCAGATGGCAGACGCCCGGTGCTACGAGTGTTGGCTTCCACGCGGTTCCTTCCACATGTGCGGCAGCCCGCCGTCCCAGGTCGGGCCGATCCTTGAACTGCCCCAGCTCAGCGTCGTGACTGGAGCACGGTACGCCACGGACCCTACCCGCGTCGCGGTGGTGATCCACCTACTCTGCGGGAACCCGGAAGGAACCCCGCGGCCCCCCGGCGAGGGCCGCGTGCGGCACGGGTCTCCCGCACCGCACGCGGCGCCTCACGCTCCGCTCATCTGTCACTCGTCCGGCTCACGAACCTTCGAAACGAAGGTGGCCGCGCCTACTGTCCACCCTTTTGGACGAAGGACCGTACGAAGTCCTCCGCGTTCTCCTCCAGGACGTCGTCGATCTCGTCCAGGACGGAGTCGACGTCGTCGCTGAGCTTCTCCTGCCGCTCCTTGAGATCCTCGGCGGCCTGCGCGTCCTGCGCCTGCTCCTCGACCTCCTCGGTGGAACGCGTGGCCTTCTGCTGCCCGCCGCCGGTGTCCTTGGTCGCCATCACCCTCACCCCGCTCGGTTCGCCCGACACAGTTGCTCGGTTGTGATCAGACCCTACAAGCCGGGTCCGACATCGGCCCCGCGAGAATTCCGGGTGCGGGGCCCACCTCGTTGGTTCCGGGCCCGGGTGCAGGCACCCGGGCCCGGCCGTCTTCCGTCGTGTACCCGCCGGGCCCGGTCAGCCGCCGGAGAGGACCCTGACCAGGTCCTCCGCGGTGCGGCAGCGGTCCAGCAGTTCCTTGACGTGGTGACGCGTGCCGCGCAGCGGCTCCATCGTCGGCACCCGCTGGAGCGAGTCCCGGCCCGGCAGATCGAAGATCACCGAGTCCCAGGAGGCCGCGGCCACGTCGTCCGCGTACTGCTCCAGGCAGCGTCCGCGGAAGTAGGCGCGGGTGTCCTCGGGCGGCTTGGTACGGGCCCTTTCGACATCCGCCTCGTCCAGCAGCCGTTTGATGCGCCCGCGCTCCACCAGGCGGTTGTAGAGGCCCTTGTCGGGGCGTACGTCCGCGTACTGGAGGTCGACCAGGTGGAGCCGGGCCGCGTCCCAGTCGACGTTGTCGCGGCGCCGGTAGCCCTCCATCAGCTCCCGCTTGGCGACCCAGTCCAGTTCGCCGGCGAGGCTCATGGGGTCGTTCTCCAGCCGGTTGAGGGTGTCCTCCCACCGGCCGAGGACGTCCTTGGTCTGCTCGTCGGCGTCGGCGCCGTACCGCTCCTCGACGTACTTGCGCGCCAGCTCGTAGTACTCCATCTGGAGCTGGACCGCGGTCAGCCTGCGCCCGCTGCGCAGGGTGACGAGGTGTTCGAGGGAGGCGTCGTGCGAGACCTGGTGCAGGGTGCGCACGGGCTGGTCGACGGCGAGGTCGACGGCGATGAAACCGTCCTCGATCATCGACAGCACCAGAGCGGTCGTGCCCAGCTTCAGATAGGTCGAGATCTCGGACAGGTTCGCGTCGCCGATGATCACATGCAGTCGCCGGTACTTCTCCGCGTCCGCGTGCGGTTCGTCGCGCGTGTTGATGATGGGCCGCTTCAGGGTGGTCTCCAGCCCCACCTCGACCTCGAAGTAGTCCGCGCGCTGGCTGATCTGGAACCCGTGCTCCTGCCCGTCCTGGCCGATGCCGACGCGGCCGGCCCCGGCGAAGACCTGGCGGGAGACGAAGAAGGGCGTCAGGTGGCGCACGATGTCGGAGAAGGCGGTCTCCCGCTTCATCAGGTAGTTCTCGTGCGTGCCGTAGGAGGCGCCCTTGTTGTCGGTGTTGTTCTTGTAGAGGTGGATCGGCTGGGCGCCGGGGAGCTGCGCGGCCCGCTCGGCGGCCTCGGCCATGATCCGCTCGCCGGCCTTGTCCCACAGCACGGCGTCCAGCGGGTTGGTGACCTCCGGAGCGCTGTACTCCGGGTGGGCGTGGTCGACGTAGAGCCGTGCGCCGTTGGTGAGGATCACGTTGGCCAGGCCGATGTCCTCGTCGGTGAGCTGGCTGGAGTCGGCGGCCTCACGGGCGAGGTCGAAGCCCCGCGCGTCCCGCAGCGGATTCTCCTCCTCGAAGTCCCAGCGGGCTCGCCGGGCCCGGTGCATCGCCGCCGCGTAGGCGTTGACGATCTGGGAAGAGGTGAGCATGGCATTGGCATTGGGGTGACCGGGGACGGAGATGCCGTACTCCGTCTCGATGCCCATTACTCGCCGTACGGTCATGCGGCCCTCCTTGCCCGGCGGCGCCCTCGGTCGTGGACGCCGCTCACGTACCGCTGGCGCTCCGATGCGTGTGCGGTGCCCGTCCCCGCAGTGCGCGACTCGGCGGTACGGAAGAGCCTAGAACGCCTCTGCGCTGGTGGGGAGATCATTTGCGTCATTGCTTCGCTCCGGCCGTGTCCCCCGAAATCAGTCGGCTGCGGGTACCCGCCGAGGGCACCCGCAGCCGCCCCGACTTTTACAGGTACTGACCGGTGTTCGCCACCGTGTCGATGGACCGTCCGGTGTCCGCGCCCTGCTTTCCGGTGACGAGCGTACGGATGTACACGATCCGCTCGCCCTTCTTTCCGGAGATGCGGGCCCAGTCGTCCGGGTTGGTCGTGTTGGGAAGGTCCTCGTTCTCCTTGAACTCGTCCACGCACGCCTGGAGCAGATGGGAGACGCGAAGTCCCTTCTGGGTCTTTTCCAGGAAGTCCTTGATCGCCATTTTCTTGGCGCGGCCCACGATGTTCTCGATCATGGCACCGGAATTGAAGTCCTTGAAGTAGAGGACTTCCTTGTCGCCATTGGCGTACGTGACCTCCAGGAAGCGGTTCTCCTCGGATTCCGCGTACATCTGCTCGACCGCCGTCTGGATCATTCCCTGGACGGTGGAGCCCCGGTCGCCCGCGTGCTCCGCGAGGTCGTCCTCGTGCAGCGGGAGGCGCTCGGTGAGGTACTTGCCGAAGATGTCCGTGGCCGCCTCGGCGTCCGGACGCTCGATCTTGATCTTCACGTCGAGCCGGCCGGGCCGCAGGATGGCGGGGTCGATCATGTCCTCACGGTTGGAGGCACCGATCACCACCACGTTCTGCAAGCCCTCCACACCGTCGATCTCGGCGAGGAGCTGGGGGACGATGGTGTTCTCCACGTCCGAGCTGACGCCGGAGCCGCGGGTGCGGAACAGGGACTCCATCTCGTCGAAGAAGACGATGACGGGCGTGCCCTCGCTGGCCTTCTCCCGGGCCCGCTGGAAGACCAGGCGGATCTGCCGCTCGGTCTCGCCGACGTACTTGTTCAGCAGCTCGGGGCCCTTGATGTTGAGGAAGAAGCTCTTGCCGGCGGCCTGGCCGGTCACCTCGGCGACCTTCTTGGCCAGCGAGTTCGCGACGGCCTTGGCGATGAGCGTCTTGCCGCATCCGGGCGGGCCGTAGAGGAGGACGCCCTTGGGCGGACGCAGCTCGTGCTCCCGGAACAGGTCGGGGTAGAGGTAGGGAAGCTCGACCGCGTCGCGGATCGCCTCGATCTGTCCGCCGAGGCCGCCGATCTGCTCGTAGCCGATGTCGGGGACCTCTTCGAGGACCAGCTCCTCGACCTCGCTCTTCGGCACGACCTCGTAGACGTAGCCGGAGCGGGGTTCGAGCAGGAGGGCGTCGCCGGCGCGGATGGTGATGCCGCGCAGCGGCTCGGCCAGCCGGACCACGCGCTCCTCGTCGGTGTGACCGAGGACCAGCGCGCGCTCGCCGTCCTCCAGGATCTCCTTGAGGGTGACGATGTCGCCGACGCTCTCGTACTCCATGGCCTCGACCACGTTGAGCGCCTCGTTGAGCATCACTTCCTGGCCGCGCCGCAGCTCGTCCAGCTCGACGCTCGGGCTCACGTTCACCCGGAGCTTGCGGCCGCCGGTGAAGATGTCGGCCGTGCCGTCCTCGTTCGCCTGAAGGAAGACGCCGAAGCCGGCCGGTGGCTGGGCCAGCCGGTCGACCTCCTCCTTGAGAGCCACGATCTGGTCGCGGGCCTCGCGGAGCGTGTTGGCCAGCCGCTCGTTCTGGGCGGACACGCCGGCCAGATTGGTCTGCAACTCGACGATCCGCTCTTCGAGAATTCTCGTGTGCCGCGGAGAATCGGCGAGCTTGCGGCGCAGGACGGCGATCTCCTGCTCAAGATAGGCCACCTGCCCGGCCGGGTCCTCGGACCCTCGACCCGGGCGGATGCCGCGGTTCATGTCGTCGTCGTGGGCTGCCACGGTCCTCACCTCCTCCAAGGGGAGCTGGACGCTTCCAGACCCTACCTGCGTGGGTGTCGATTGAAACCCCTAGATCACAAAGACGGTGGGGGTGTGTCCGATCTTCACCCTTGCGCTCTCCCTCACGCCAGGGGAATACCCACCGAACGTGAAGGGAACCCCGGCGGAGGTAGGGTCGAACTGTTCAACACCCGTCGGAGCTGGCCGGATTCCCGAACCGCCCGACGCGGTGCAAAGGCCGTACAGGGCAGGGAGAGATGAGCGTGGAACAGGGTGCCGGGACCGCCGGTGAGGCGCTGGAGGTCTGGATCGACCAGGACCTGTGCACCGGTGACGGCATCTGCGCCCAGTACGCGCCCGAGGTGTTCGAGCTGGACATCGACGGTCTCGCCTACGTCAAGGGCGCGGACGACGAGCTGTTGCAGCACGCGGGGGCGACCACGCCCGTACCGCTGACCCTGCTCACCGATGTGGTCGACTCGGCGAAGGAGTGTCCCGGCGAGTGCATCCACGTGCGGCGCGTTTCGGACAAGGCCGAGGTCTACGGTCCCGACGCGGAGTGACCCTTCCGTGACGTTCCGCACGCGCGCGGGAGGCCGGTTCCGCCGGTCCGGGGCGCGCGGGACGCCGTTCCTCAGACGGTCCTGGCCGGTGACGGCGTGCCGCGCAGGAACGCGCCGTCCTTCCACTGCCACTTCACGTCGTCCGTGACGTCGGGGCAGCAACTGGGCACGTCGGACGAGGAGTAGCCGAGCATCGTGGCGAGCACGGCGCCGTCGCGGACCCGCAGGTCGGTGACGGTGCGGCGCTCGGGGGTGTCCACCAGGGTGGCCACGACGCGGGGGCTGCCGCCGGTGTCCCGGGTGAGGACGTACACGGCGTCGGGCGGGGTGCCCATGGGCGCGTCGCAGTGGACCGCGACCACCGTCTCGGGGACGCCGTCGCCGTCGAGGTCACCGGCGGCGGTCTTCTGCACCAGGGCCTCGACCGGACCGCACTCCAGCGGGAAGGCGGCCTCGGTCGGGTCGGGCGGCGCGGGCTGCCGCGGGGCGCTCTTGGTACGCGGGGCGCCGGGCTGCGCGGCCGTCGCGGCGTCGGGCTGGAGGAACGAGGAGAGCGCGACCACACCGGCGAGCGCCGTGGCGGTGGCGACCCAGTGGATCGGCCGGGTGTGCGTGTGGGACAGGTCCGGAACGGCGGGGTGCTGCACGAGGAGGGTCTCCTGTGAGGGCTGTGCCGGTGGGGGTGGCCAGCATCGTGCCACACGTCACAGTGCGAGGGAACGGCGGGGTGGGTACTCGTCCGCGCTCGCGCGGCCCACTGTCCCGCTCAACGCGGCGGCGCCGTGGCGGAGTTCCCGGTGTGTCCGGGGAACTCCGCCACGGCGCCCTCGCGTTGTTCGCGGTGCGGCCGGGTCAGCGGCCGGCGCCCCCGTCGGCGTTGGGGCCGGCGTAGTCCTCGCCGTAGGCGCCCTTGGCGGGACGGCGGCGGCGCATGGGGGGCTCGACGCCGTCGGCGAGGCGCCGGGCGGTGAGCAGGAAGCCGGTGTGGCCGATCATGCGGTGGTCCGGGCGGACGGCCAGGCCCTCGATGTGCCAGTTGCGGATCATCGTCTCCCAGGAGGTCGGCTCGTTGAAGCAGCCGATCTCGCGGATGGACTCGACGGTCCGCGCGAGCTGGGTGGTGGTGGCGACGTAGCAGCAGAGGATGCCGCCGGGGACGAGGGCCTTGGAGACGGCCTCCAGGCACTCCCAGGGGGCGAGCATGTCGAGGATGACGCGGTCGACGTCGCTGTCGGACAGGTTGTCCTGGAGGTCGCCGACGGTGAGCTGCCAGGCGGGGTGGGGGCCGCCGAAGTAGCGCTCCACGTTCTGCCGGGCGATGTCGGCGAAGTCCTCGCGCCGCTCGTAGGAGTGCAGCATCCCCTGGTCGCCGATGGCGCGGAGCAGGAAGCTGCTGAGCGAGCCGGAGCCGACGCCGGCCTCGACGACGCGCGCGCCGGGGAAGATGTCGGCGAAGGCGAGGATCTGTCCCGCGTCCTTCGGGTAGACGACGGCCGCCCCGCGGGGCATGGACAGGACGTAGTCGGGGAGCAGGGGGCGCAGCGCGAGATAGGCGACGTTGCCGGTGGTGCGGACCACACTGCCCTCGGGAGCGCCGATCAGCTCGTCGTGCGGGAAGGAACCCTTGTGGGTGTGGAAGTTCTTCCCTGCTTCGAGCGTGAACGTGTAGTGGCGGCCCTTGGGGTCGGTCAGCTGAACCTGGTCCCCGACCGTGAAGGGCCCGCGCCTGCGGGCGGCACCGGTCGGTTCGGACATGTGACCAGCCTACCGGTCCCCGGGGGACCGCCCGACCACGCGGCGGTGCGGGGCCGGGCGGGCAGGGGCCGGACGGGGCTAGGAGGGGCGGGCCATCGCCTTGACGAACGCCTTCTCCACGTCCGCCGCGGAGAGCACGCCGTAGATCGCGCCGGACTCCTCGACCACCAGGTACTCGGTCGCCGGGGTGGTGCGCAGGGCGTCGAGGAGTTCCTCCCCGGACAGATCGGCGGAGACGCGCATGCCCTCGGTGATGTCGTGGGCGAGGGTGCTGACCGCGACCCAGGGGCGGCGGTGCTCCGGTACGCCGACGATGGCGGCCTCCCGGACCAGGGAGACGGGATGTCCCTCGCCGTCGACGACGACCAGGGCGCGGGCCCCGGATGTGTTGGCGCGGCGCAGCGCCTCGGACAGGGGCGTGTCGCCGGGGACCGGGACCGCGCGCCGGGTGAGGGCGCGGGCGCGCAGCTCGGGAAGGTGTTCGCGCAGGCGGGCCATGCGCAGGCTGTTGCCGGCGCCGGTCCAGATGATCGCGGCGAGGATCGCGGCCAGCAGCGCGTCCATCACCGTGTCCATGCCGACGCTGTTCTGCGCGGGTGAGCCGAGCGCCCCGGACTGGGTGAGCAGCGGCAGGCCGATCAGGACGGAGACGGCGAGGGCCCGGCCGACCCAGGCGGCGGCGACGGTGCCGCTCATCGGCTTGCCGGTGATCTTCCAGACGACGGCGCGCAGCATCCGGCCGCCGTCCAGGGGGAGGCCGGGGAGCAGGTTGAAGACGGCCACGATGAGGTTGGAGATCATCAGGCCGGCCAGGAGCACGCCGGGGACGGTGCCCGGCTCCACGCCGAGCAGGGCGCCGTAGAAGACCCCGGCGAGGACGAGGGAGAGCAGCGGGCCGACGAAGGCGAGGACGAACTCGCGGCCCGGGGTCTCGGCCTCCTTCTCGATCTCGGAGACGCCGCCGAAGAACTGGAGCTGGATGCGGCGCACGGGGAGCTTGAAGCGCAGGGCGGCGACGGTGTGGGCCAGCTCGTGGATGAGCACGGAGGCGTAGAAGGCGACGGCGAAGAAGAGCGAGACGAGGTAGCGGGCGGCGCCCAGTTCGGGCAGGACGCGTTCCAGTTGGCCGCCGAACACCCAGGTGATCAGGATGGCGACCAGGAACCAGCTCGGCGCGACGTACACGGGTACGCCGAAGATCCGCCCCATGAGCAGCCCGCCCCTGGGCTCGGGCCGCTGCGGCGGCTTCCCGGGGCCCTCGCCGTCGCCCCCGGCGTGGGCCTCGGAGCGGGGGGCGACGGGACCGCCAGGGCCGTGGGGGCCGTGGGGGCCGTCGGGGGTGTGGGCTTCGGAGCGGGGGGCGACGGGACCGCCAGGGCCGTGGGGGCCGTGGGGGCCGTCGGGGGTGTGGGCTTCGGAGCGGGGGGCGCCGGGAGTGGGGTGCTCGATGGGGCCGGCGTGGCCGCCGGGGTGCTGGTGACGGGCGGGGGGCTCGTGGTCACCGGGGCGCTGGGGGCTGCCGGGAGCGCCGGTGCCCGCTGTGCCGCCGGGGCCCCTCGTGCCGCCGGGGCCGCCGGGACCACCGGTGCCGCCGGGGCCTCCGGGCTCTCCCGTACCACCGGTGCCTTCCGCACCACCCGTCTCTTTCGTGCCGCCGGCCCCTCCCGTACCGCCCGTCTCTCCCGCACCACCGGTGCCCGCGGGCTCACCCGTGTCCTCGGCCTCGCGCGCGCCCCGGTCCGGACCCTCCGGGCGCTCCGGGCCGTCCGTGCCCCCGGTGGCGGCCCGGGGGTTCGTGGGGTCCGGGTGCCCGGTGGCGGCCCGGGGGTTCGTGGGGTCCGGGTGCCCGGGGCCGGCGGCCGGGGTTCCGGGCCCTGTGTGGGGCCCGGCCGGCTGGTCGTTGCCGGACCGCGGGTGCCCGCTCCCGCCGCTCACGTTCACGGTGTCCCCTCATTCGAAGCGTCTTCCGCGCCTGACGGGCGGAAGGGTCTCGTGTCGATGGTATGCGGCCGGGGCGCCCCGTTCCGCCCCGGCACCCCCTGGCGCCCCCGTGGCAACCCGCGCTCTCCTCGCCCGCCCCGCCGCCCGCCGCGGCCCTCACCACCGCGACTGGGTCACTGTCGGTGGCGGCCCGTAAGGTCTGGGGGCATGGAGACGAGCATCGAGGGCGTCGCGGACGCGCCGGGGTCCGCCGCGCCCGCGGCCACGGCACCCGCGCCCGCGCCCACCCCGGCACCGGCGTCCGTACCGACCGCCGCCCCCGCCCCCGTGCCCGTCGCCCTGCCCCCCGCCTCGCTGTCGCCCTCCCGCGCCGGCGACTTCATGCGGTGCCCGCTGCTGTACCGCTTGCGGGTCATCGACCGGCTGCCGGAGAAGCCGAGCGAGGCGGCGACCCGGGGCACCCTGGTCCACGCGGTGCTGGAGCGGCTCTTCGACGCCCCGGCGGCGGAGCGCACCGCGCCGCGGGCGAAGGCGCTGGTCCCGGGCGAGTGGGAGCGGCTGCGGGAGAGCCGGCCGGAGGTCGTGGAGCTGTTCGCGGACGACCCGGGAGGCGAGCGGCTGGCCCGCTGGCTCGGGGAGGCCGAGCGACTGGTGGAGCGCTGGTTCACCCTGGAGGACCCGAGCCGGCTGGAGCCGGCCGAGCGGGAGCTGTTCGTCGAGGCCGATCTGGACTCCGGACTGCGGCTGCGCGGCATCATCGACCGGGTCGACGTGGCCCCCACCGGCGAGGTGCGGATCGTCGACTACAAGACGGGCAAGGCGCCCCGGCCGCAGTACGCCGAGGAAGCGCTGTTCCAGATGAAGTTCTACGCGCTGGTGGTCTGGCGGCTGAAGCGGGTCGTGCCGCGGCGGCTCCAGCTCGTCTACCTCGGCAGCGGCGACGTGCTCACCTACGATCCGGTCCCCGCCGACCTGGAGCGGGTCGAACGCAAGCTGCTGGCCCTGTGGGACGCCATCCGCCTGGCGACGGAGACGGGCGACTGGCGTCCGCGGCCCACCCGGCTGTGCGACTGGTGCGACCACCGGGAGCACTGTCCGGAGTTCGGCGGCACTCCCCCGCCCTACCCGCTGCCCGTCGTGAGGGCGGCCCCGTCCGGTGGCCCGGCGCAGGGCAGAATGGGCCCGGACTAGCGAAGGAGACTCACGTGGCCATCCGCGTCCTACTCGTCGACGACCAGCCGCTGTTGCGCACGGGCTTCCGGATGATCCTGGAGGCCGAGCAGGACATCGCGGTCGTCGGGGAGGCGGGAGACGGCCTCCAGGCGCTCGACCAGGTGCGGGCGCTCCAGCCCGACGTGGTCCTGATGGACATCCGCATGCCGCGGATGGACGGCGTGGAGGCCACCCGGCAGATCACCGGACCCGAGCGGGACGGCCCGGCCAAGGTGCTGGTGCTGACCACCTTCGACCTCGACGAATACGTGGTGGAGGCGCTCAAGGCGGGCGCCAGCGGCTTCCTGCTGAAGGACGCCCCGGCCAACGAGCTGGTGCAGGCGATCCGGGTGGTCGCCGGCGGGGAGGCGATGCTCGCCCCGTCCGTCACCCGGCGGCTGCTCGACAAGTACGCCACTCACCTGCCGTCCGGCGAGGAGCCGGTGCCGGACACCCTGCACACGCTGACGGAGCGTGAGATGGAGGTGCTCAAGCTGGTGGCCCGCGGGCTGTCCAACGCGGAGATCGCCGCCGACCTCTTCGTCAGCGAGACCACCGTCAAGACGCACGTGGGCCATGTGCTGACCAAGCTGGGACTGCGCGACCGGGTGCAGGCCGCGGTGTACGCGTACGAGAGCGGGCTGGTGCGCCCCGGCGCGCAGTAGCGTCCTGGAACGCGGTGTCCGTACCGCATGGCGAAGGGCGCCCCCTTCCTTCGGGAAGAGGGCGCCCTTCGCTGTCGTACGGGCCTGGTGCGGGGTCAGCCCTTGACGCCCCGGTTCAGCTCCCAGAGCTGGAGCGTGGAGGAGGAGTTGAGGGCGTAGGCCGTGCCCGTGATGTCGTCGCGGGCGGCGACGTACTGCTTGCCCTGCCACAGCGGGATCAGCGGGACGTCGGCGGCGATGATGTCCTGGATCTGCGTCAGGCTGCCGGCGGCGGAGAGCCGGTCGGCCTCGCGCCGCGACTGCGGGATGAGGCTCTCGATGACCTCGGTGTTCGCGTACGGCGAGTTGAGGGTGTTGTCCTTGTCGAGGAACGGCGCGATGAAGCTGTCCGCGTCGGGGAAGTCCGGGAACCAGCCCATGCCGAAGACGTCGTACTGGCCCTTCAGCTCGGCCGGGCGGAAGTCCTTCCAGGGCGTGCCCTTGATGTCGACGTCGAACAGGCCGCTGTCGTTGAGCTGCTTCTGGAGCTGCTCGAACTCGCCCTTGGTCGCCGCGCCGTAGTGGTCGGTGGTGTAGTGCAGCGTCAGCTTCAGCGGGGTGGTGATGTCGACGTCGGCGGCCTGGAGCATCTGCTTGGCCTTGTTGACGCTCGGGTCGCCGTACTTGTTGAAGAACGAGTTGGAGTGGCCGGTGATGCTGGCCGGGACCATCGAGTACAGCGGTTCGGCCTGCGAGCCGTAGACCTTGGAGACCAGTTCGCTGCGGTTGATGACCTGGGCCATCGCCTGGCGCACGGCCTTGGCCTTGACGATCGGCGCGTCGGTGTTGAAGGCCAGGTAGCGGATCTCCAGACCGGCGACCTCGACGAGGGAGACCTCGCCGCCGGTGGTGTTGGAGAGCTTCTGGATCTGCGACGGCGTCATGGCACGCGTCATGACGTCGATGTCACCCTTCTCGATGGCGTCGCCCATGGCGTCGGCATCGGCGAAGGAGACCATCTCCACCTTGCTGTTGTTCACCTTGAGGCTCCCCTTGTAGTGGGGGTTCTTGGTGAAGACGGCCTTGATCAGCTCGCCGTCCTTGACCTCGCTCTTCAGGCTGTACGGGCCGGAGCCGTCCACCTCGAAGCCCTCGCGCAGCTTGTCCTTCTCGTAGTCGTCGGGGTTGACGATGCCGGCGACCGGGGTCGACAGCTTGAACGGGAAGGTGGCGTCGGCGGTGTTGAGGTGGAAGATGACCTCACGGTCGCCCTGGGTCTCCACGGTGTCGACGGTGGAGAGCAGCGCGTAGACCTGGCTGTCCGCCTCGATGGCCAGGGCGCGGTCGATGGAGTACTTCACGTCGGCCGCGGTGATGGGGTCGCCGTTGGCGAACTTCAGACCGTCGCGCAGGGTGCACGCGTAGCGTTCGGAGGCGGTGTCGGTGAAACCGCACTTCTCGGCCGCCTCGGGCACCGGTTCGCCGTCGCCGCGCGGCTGGGTCATCAGCGTCTGCACGGTCTGCCGAAGGATGTTCCAGGAGCCGACGTCGTAGGCGTACGCCGGGTCGAAGGGCGCGGGGGCCTCCTTCGAGGCGGTGAACCGGTCCGTGGTGCCGACGACGATCGCACCGCCGCCACTGCCACCGTCGGACCCGCCGCAACCGGCGAGCACCGGCGCGAGCAGGCCGACGACGGCCGGCAGCACCAAAGTCTTACGGTTCATGCTCGAGTTTCTCCAGAGCTGTCGGTCCGTGTATCCGGCATGCAGGGGTGTTGCGGCGGATCACGGGGATAGTGGCCGAGGTTCTGGCCACGAGATTAGTCCGCGCCCGCACGCGGGTTCACAGCCACCGGAGTTGAGGGCTCATCACGGAGCGAAACCGGGTGTGGACACACCGAAAACCCGACAGAGGAAGGATTCGTGCAGGCTCTCCCCAATCGGGACACATGGGCCCCCCGAAAGCCCCTCCGGCACGGCAAACAGCACAACCGGCGCGATCTGTCGACCCCTGTCGGCGTGGGGAACCTCACACCAACCCCCCGCAGGCGCGGACGCCCGTATTCGGTGATATGCGGCACCGGAAAAGGCGGTCGCGCGTCCGCGTTCCAGGAGACACCCGTTACCGGAATTCGGCTGTTATCGACGCTGCACGCTGGGTGAACGGCTAGCGCATTCGCGGCATCAGGCCGTGCAGGAAATTCAGGTCCACCTCTTCCAGCGAGCCGACCACGGTACGGCGGAGGGCCGGGGTGATGGGGGCGACGGAGGGCACGGCCACGACATGGCAGCCCGCGGCCTCGGCGGCGGCGACGCCGGTCGCGGTGTCCTCGACGACCGCGCAGCGCACCGGGTCGACGCCGAGCCCGGTGGCGGCGGCCAGGTAGGGGTCGGGGTGCGGCTTGGTGCGCGGCACCTCGTCGCCGGCGACGCTGAGCGCGAAGTGCTGGGGGCCGAGCGTGGTGAGCACCCGGTCGATGATGCGCCGATGCGAGGCGGAGACGAGGGCCGTCGGGATCTGGTGGGCGGAGAGTTCGGCGAGCAGGCGGTGGGCGCCGGGCATCAGGGGCAGATCGCGGTGGATGCGCTCCTCGAACCCGTCATTGAGCAGGACGCTCAGTTCCGCGAGGGTGATGTCCGCGCCGGTGGCCTCGATGAGGAATCCCGCGCTGCGGCTCATGGGGCCGCCGACGACGACGTGGCGCCAGGAGTCGTCGAGGGTGTGGCCGAGGGAGGCGAAGACCTCGGTCTCCACGTCCCACCAGAAGCCCTCGGTGTCCACCAGGGTGCCGTCCATGTCGAGGAGCACGGCCTGCAGGGCGGAGCCTTCGGCCGTACGGGTGCCGAGCGCGGGGACCGTACTGGTCATCCACGTACCTCCTTGGGGGGACGAGCAGGCCGGTTCCCACGGGGGGAACCGGCCTGCAGGGGACCGACCAGCGTACGTCGTACGGAACCGGAACGCCGGGTGTGGCGTCCGGGTCCGCCCGGACGGAGGAGCGGCGGGGGTCAGCGGGCGTTGAAGTACTTCGCCTCGGGGTGGTGGATCACGATGGCGTCGGTGGACTGCTCGGGGTGGAGCTGGAACTCCTCCGAGAGGTGGACGCCGATGCGCTCGGGGCCGAGCAGGTCGGCGATCTTGGCGCGGTCCTCCAGGGCGGGGCAGGCCCCGTAGCCGAGGGAGAAGCGGGCGCCCCGGTACTTCAGGGCGAACATGTCCTCCATCGCGGCCGGGTCCTCCCCGCCGAAGCCCAGTTCGGCGCGGACCCGCGCGTGCCAGTACTCGGCGAGGGCCTCGGCGAGCTGCACCGACAGTCCGTGCAGTTCGAGGTAGTCGCGGTAGGCGTTGGCCTCGAACATGCGGGCCGTCTCCTCGCCGATGCGGGAGCCGACGGTGACGATCTGGAAGCCGACGACGTCTGTCTCGCCGGACTCCTCCGGGCGGAAGAAGTCGGCGAGGCACAGCCGCCGGCCGCGCCGCTGGCGGGGGAAGGTGAAGCGGGTGCGCTCGTTGCCGGAATCGTCCAGGACGATCAGGTCGTCGTCCTTGGAGACGCAGGGGAAGTAGCCGTAGACGACGGCCGCCTCCAGCAGGTTGTCGGTCTGGAGCCGGTCCAGCAGTCCGCGCAGCCGGGGCCGGCCCTCGGTCTCGACGAGTTCCTCGTAGGTGGGGCCCTCGCCGGTGCGGGCCTGCTTCAGTCCCCACTGGCCCTTGAAGAGGGCGCCCTCGTCCAGCCAGGAGGCGTACTCCTTGAGCTGGATGCCCTTGATCACCCGGGTGCCCCGGAAGGGGGGCTCGGGGAGGGGGTTGTCGGTGGCGACGTCGGAGCGGACGTGGCCCTCCTCGGGGCGCTCCTCGATCTCGACGGTGGCCGCGCGCACCCGGCGCTGGCGCAGTTCGGGCAGTTTGGCGCCGGGCACGCCGCGCTTGATGCCGATGAGCGCGTCCATGAGGCGCAGCCCCTCGAAGGCGTCGCGGGCGTAGCGGACCTCGCCGTCGTAGATCTCGTACAGGTCCTGTTCGACGTAGGCGCGGGTGAGGGCGGCGCCACCGAGGATCACGGGGAACTTGGCGGCCAGCCCGCGCTGGTTCAGCTCCTCCAGGTTCTCCTTCATGATCACGGTGGACTTGACCAGGAGACCGGACATGCCGATGACGTCGGCCCGGTGTTCGTCGGCGGCCTCCAGGATGGCGGAGACCGGCTGCTTGATGCCGAGGTTGACGACGTTGTAGCCGTTGTTGGAGAGGATGATGTCGACGAGGTTCTTGCCGATGTCGTGCACGTCGCCGCGGACGGTGGCGAGCACGATGGTGCCCTTGCCGTCCTCGTCCGTCTTCTCCATGTGCGGCTCCAGGTGGGCCACGGCCGCCTTCATCACCTCGGCGGACTGGAGCACGAAGGGCAGTTGCATCTGTCCGGAGCCGAAGAGTTCGCCGACCACCTTCATGCCGTCCAGGAGCGTCTCGTTGACGATCTCCAGGGCGGGGCGGGTGGTGAGGGCGGTCTCCAGGTCCTCTTCGAGGCCGTTGCGCTCGCCGTCGATGATGCGGCGCTTGAGGCGCTCGTCCAGCGGCAGCGCGGCCAGCTCCTCGGCCTTGGACGCCTTGAGGGACTTGGCGGTGGCGCCCTCGAAGAGCTGCATGAGCTTCTGCAGCGGGTCGTAGCCCTCGCGGCGGCGGTCGTGGATCAGGTCCAGGGCCGTGGTGACCTGCTCCTCGTCGAAGCGGGCGATCGGGAGGATCTTGGAGGCGTGGACGATGGCCGAGTCGAGTCCGGCCTTGACGCACTCGTCCAGGAAGACGGAGTTGAGCAGGATGCGGGCGGCCGGGTTGAGGCCGAAGGAGATGTTGGAGAGGCCGAGGGTGGTCTGCACCTTGGGGTGGCGCCGCTTCAGCTCGCGGATGCCTTCGAGGGTGGCCACACCGTCGCCCCGGGACTCCTCCTGGCCGGTGCAGATGGTGAAGGTGAGGCAGTCGATGAGGATGTCCTCCTCGTGGATGCCCCAGTTGCCGGTCAGGTCGGCGATGAGCCGTTCGGCGATCTCGACCTTCTTCTCGGCGGTGCGGGCCTGGCCGACCTCGTCGATGGTGAGCGCGATCAGGGCGGCGCCGTGCTCCTGGGCCAGTCGGGCGACCTTGGCGAACCGGGAGTCGGGGCCGTCCCCGTCCTCGTAGTTGACCGAGTTGATCACGGCCCGGCCGCCGAGCCGTTCGAGACCGGCACGCAGGACGTCGACCTCGGTGGAGTCCAGGACGATGGGCAGGGTCGAGGCGGTGGCGAACCGTCCGGCCAGCTCCTCCATGTCGGCGACGCCGTCGCGGCCCACGTAGTCCACGCAGAGGTCGAGCATGTGGGCGCCCTCGCGGATCTGGTCCCGGGCCATCTCCACGCAGTCGTCCCAGCGGCCGGCGAGCATGGCCTCGCGGAACTTCTTCGAGCCGTTGGCGTTGGTCCGCTCGCCGATGGCGAGGTACGAGGTGTCCTGCCGGAAGGGCACCGTCTGGTAGAGGGAGGCGGCGCCGGGCTCGGGGCGCGGATCGCGCTCGGCGGGGGTGAGGTCGCGGACCCGCTCCACCACCTGGCGCAGGTGCTCGGGGGTGGTGCCGCAGCAGCCGCCGACCAGCGAGAGCCCGTACTCCCGGACGAAGGTCTCCTGGGCGTCGGCGAGTTCCGGGGCCGTGAGCGGGTAGTGGGCGCCGTCCTTGCCGAGGACGGGGAGTCCGGCGTTGGGCATGCAGGAGAGCGGGATGCGCGAGTGGCGGGCCAGGTAGCGCAGGTGCTCGCTCATCTCGGCGGGGCCGGTGGCGCAGTTCAGGCCGATCATGTCGATGCCGAGCGGTTCCAGGGCGGTCAGCGCGGCGCCGATCTCCGAGCCGAGCAGCATCGTGCCGGTGGTCTCGACGGTGACGGAGACGATCAGCGGCAGGTCGTCGAGGCCCAGGGTCTCCAGGGCGCGGCGGGCGCCGAGCACGGCCGCCTTGGTCTGGAGCAGGTCCTGCGTGGTCTCGACCAGCAGCGCGTCGGCGCCGCCCTCGACCAGTCCCTCGGCGTTGCGCTGGAAGGCGTCGCGCAGGGTGCGGTACGGGGCGTGGCCGAGGGTGGGCAGCTTGGTGCCGGGGCCGATGGAGCCGAGGACCCAGCGCGGGCGGCCGTCGCGGGCGGTGAACTCGTCGGCGACCTCGCGGGCGACGCGGGCGCCGGCCTCGGACAGCTCGTGGACGCGGTCGGCGATGTCGTACTCGCCGAGGGCGGAGTGGTTGGCGCCGAAGGTGTTGGTCTCCACGCAGTCCACGCCGGCCGCGAAGTACTCCTCGTGCACCGAGCGGACGATGTCCGGCCGGGTCAGGTTCAGTACCTCGTTGCACCCTTCGAGCTGCTGGAAGTCCTCCAGCGTCGGGTTCTGCGCCTGGAGCATGGTGCCCATCGCGCCGTCGGCCACCACCACGCGGGTGGCGAGCGCCTCGCGGAGGGCGGACACACGGGTCCGGATGTCGGCGGACGGGGTGGACGGCGACGAGGCCATGAAGGGGCTCCCTAGAATGCGACGGCTGTCGGCTTTGCGCGGGCCCCGGCACCGCCCACAGGGGACGTCCGGGACCAAACGCACGGCGCCAGCCTAGCCGGGACCGGCCGTGCGCGGGCCGGGGCGTCCACGAGACGGACGGGCGCGGCGGCCCGAATGCGCTCGGAGAGGTGACGTCCGGGGGGCCGGGCGGCGGTGCCGGGCCGCCGTCGGGCCGACGGTCGCCCGGGGGTGGGACAGTGACCCGCCGACCATTGGCGGGAGGTCGGCATGGACCGGTAGTGTTCGGCATTGCCGAACGATGTCAGCGGCGCCGTAGCGGCGGTCGGGGAGTACGCCGGGATCGGCGGTCGGAGAGACGGAGGCGTACGTCGATGGCTCGGAACATCCAGTCGCTCGAACGGGCGGCGGCGATGCTGCGCCTGCTCGCGGGCGGTGAGCGCCGGCTCGGCCTGTCGGACATCGCCTCGTCGCTGGGCCTGGCCAAGGGCACGGCCCACGGCATCCTGCGCACGCTCCAGCACGAGGGCTTCGTCGAGCAGGACGAGGCGTCGGGGCGGTACCAACTGGGGGCCGAACTGCTGCGCCTGGGCACCACCTATCTCGACGTGCACGAGCTACGGGCCCGCGCCCTGGTATGGACGGACGACCTGGCCCGCTCCAGCGGCGAGAGCGTCCACCTCGGGGTACTGCACCAGGGCGGTGTCCTGGTGGTGCACCACGTCTTCCGCCCCGACGACAGCCGCCAGGTGCTGGAGATCGGAGCCATGCAGCCGCTGCACTCCACGGCACTCGGCAAGGTGCTCGCCGCCTACGACCCGGTCGCCCGCAGCCAGGCCCTGGAGGGCGAGCGGAAGGCGCTCACGGACCGCACGGTGTACGACGCGGAGGGGTTCGAGCACGTCCTGGACCTCACCCGCGCGCGGGGGTACGCGGCCGACGTCGAGGAGACCTGGGAGGGCGTCGCGGCCATCGCCGCCCCCATCCACGACCGGCGCCGGATGCCGGTCGGCGCGGTCGGGGTCACCGGCGCGGTGGAGCGGCTGTGCCGGGGCGGGGAACTGCGGCCGGAACTGATCGCGGCGGTGCGGGACTGCGCCCGCGCGGTCTCCCGGGACCTGGGCGCGGGGCGGTTCTGAGGGCCGGGCCCGCCGTGGCCCGCCGCGATCTGCTGCGATCTGCCGGGGCCCGCCGTGACCTGCCGTGACCTGCCGTGACCTGCCGTAAGCCGTCGTGACCTGCCGTAGGCCGGCCGGGAGGCCGCCCCGGCGCGCGCCCGAGGCCGCGCAGAGCACCCCCGCCCGACACGCCCGAGCCCGCCCGGCGTACCCCCGAGCCCGCCCACCGCACCTCCGGGCCCACCCGCCGCGCACCTGACCCGCCCGGCCCTGCACGGCCGTACCGGGCGGTTTCCGCCTGCCCTCTTCCCGGGGATTGATAAAAGGCGGCGATCAATCGGGTTCACGTTTCCGATAACGGAACCCTTGACGCATGACGGACGCCAAGCAAGACTCCCGTCCATCGGTCGGCATTGTCGAACACCTTCCGGATATACGCGTTAGAGTGTGGCAACGCCAAGGGCCGCCATCGCTCTCACACCGAGGGCGCCGGAACACCCGGAGGGACCCGGGATTCGGCTTCCCCTGGACGAAGGACAAAGGAGTCGCGGGTGTCCAGCTCCGACATCTTCATCGGCGAGACCATAGGGACCGCCATACTGATCCTGCTGGGCGGCGGCGTGTGTGCCGCCGTCACGCTCAAAGCGTCCAAATCCCGCAACGCCGGCTGGCTCGCCATCGCCTTCGGGTGGGGTTTCGCCGTGATGACGGCCGTCTACATAGCGGCCCCGCTCTCCGGCGCCCACCTCAACCCCGCCGTCACCGTCGGCATCGCGCTCAAGGACGGGCGGTGGACCGACGTCCCCGTCTACCTCGCCGGCCAGTTCCTCGGCGCGATGATCGGCGCGGCCCTGGTCTGGGCCGCCTACTACGGACAGTTCCACGCCCACCTCACCGACCGCGAGATCGTCGGCGGTCCGGGCGCGCGGAAGACCTCCGCCAAGGCCGTCGAGGCGCGGGAGACGGGGGCCGGTCCGGTCCTCGGCATCTTCTCCACCGGCCCCGAGGTCCGCAACGCGGCGCAGAACCTCACCACGGAGATCATCGGCACCTTCGTCCTGCTGCTCGCCGTCCTCACCCAGGGCCTGAACGACGAGGGCAACGGCCTCGGCACCCTGGGCGGCCTGATCACCGCGCTGGTGGTCGTCTCGATCGGCCTCTCGCTCGGCGGACCGACCGGGTACGCGATCAACCCGGCCCGCGACCTCGGACCGCGCGTCGTGCACGCCCTGCTGCCGCTGCCCAACAAAGGCGGCTCCGACTGGACCTACGCCTGGGTGCCGGTCGTCGGCCCGCTGATCGGCGGCGCCGCCGCGGCGGGCGTCTACAACATGGCGTTCGCCTAGGCGCACGGCCGCCCCGGCCCGGCCCCACGGCCACACGGCCCCCGGCCACCCGGCCCGGCCGCACGGCACCCGCCGTACCCGCCGTACCCGCCGGTTAGCCCACCGACCCCGAGACCTCAGGAGCACACAGTGACCGACGACCACTCCGCCAAGATCGCCTCGCACGGCCACGGGCCCTTCATCGCCGCGATCGACCAGGGCACGACGTCCTCCCGGTGCATCGTCTTCGACCGGGACGGCCGCATCGTCGCCGTCGACCAGAAGGAGCACGAGCAGATCTTCCCGCGTCCCGGCTGGGTCGAGCACGACGCCACCGAGATATGGACCAACGTGCAGGAGGTCGTCGCCGGAGCGGTCGGGAAGGCCGGCCTCACCCGCGCCGACATCGCGGCGATCGGCATCACCAACCAGCGCGAGACCACGCTGATCTGGGACCGCACCACCGGCGAACCGGTGCACAACGCCATCGTCTGGCAGGACACCCGCACCGACGCCCTCTGCCGGGAGCTGGGCCGCAACGTCGGCCAGGACCGCTTCCGCCGCGAGACCGGGCTCCCCCTCGCCTCCTACTTCGCCGGCCCCAAGGCCCGCTGGCTCCTCGACAACGTGGACGGCCTGCGCGAACGCGCCGCCCGCGGGGACCTGCTCTTCGGCACCATGGACTCCTGGGTCATCTGGAACCTGACCGGCGGCATCGACGGCGGCCGGCACGTCACCGACGTCACCAACGCCTCGCGCACCATGTTCATGAACCTCCACACCATGGAGTGGGACGACAAGATCTGCGAGTCCATCGGCGTGCCCCGCCGGATGCTCCCGGAGATCCGCTCCTCCGCGGAGGTCTACGGCGAGATCAAGGGCGGCGTACTCGGCGAACTGCTCGGCGGCATCCCCGTCGCCTCCGCGCTCGGCGACCAGCAGGCGGCCCTCTTCGGGCAGACCTGCTTCGCCGAGGGCGAGACCAAGTCGACGTACGGCACCGGCACCTTCATGGTGATGAACACCGGCTCCAAGATCATCAACTCCTACAGCGGGCTGCTGACCACCGTCGGCTACCGCATCGGCGAGGCCGATCCGGTCTACGCCCTGGAGGGCTCGATCGCCGTCACCGGTTCGCTGGTGCAGTGGATGCGCGACCAGATGGGCCTGATCTCCACCGCCGCCGAGATCGAGACCCTCGCCCTGTCGGTCGAGGACAACGGCGGCGCCTACTTCGTGCCCGCCTTCTCCGGCCTGTTCGCCCCCTACTGGCGCTCCGACGCCCGCGGGGTGATCGCCGGACTGACCCGGTACGTCACCAAGGCGCACCTCGCGCGCGCCGTGCTGGAGGCGACCGCCTGGCAGACCCGGGAGATCGCCGACGCGATGACCAAGGACTCCGGCGTCGAGCTGGCCGCCCTCAAGGTCGACGGCGGCATGACCTCCAACAACCTGCTGATGCAGACCCTCGCCGACTTCCTGGACGCGCCCGTGGTGCGCCCGATGGTCGCCGAGACCACCTGCCTCGGCGCCGCCTACGCCGCCGGCCTGGCCGTCGGCTTCTGGAACGGCACCGACGACCTGCGCGCCAACTGGCGGCGGGCCGCCGAATGGACCCCCCGCATGGACGCGGAGACCCGCGACCGTGAGTACAAGAGCTGGCTCAAGGCCGTCGAACGGACCATGGGCTGGCTCGACGAGAGCTGACGCGCGCCGACGACGCCGACGTGCCGGCGGCGGTCCCCCGGGACCGGCGCCGGCCGCCCCACGGGTGACGGGGGTCCCGCCCCGCCCCGGCGCCGCCGCAGACCGCCGGCCGAGAAGGAGCAAGAGGAAGCGATGACCACACAGTCCACCCTCCAGTCCGCCCCCGCCCTGGGAACCCGCCTGCTCGCCGGCCCCAACCCGAGCCGCGCCGAGACCCGCGAGCTGCTCTCCCGGGCCTCCTACGACCTCCTCGTGATCGGCGGCGGCATCCTCGGCCTGTCCACCGCCTGGCACGCCGCGCAGTCCGGGCTCCGGGTGGCCGTGGTGGACGCCGGCGACTTCGCCGGAGCCACCTCCTCCGCCTCCTCCAAACTCCTCCACGGCGGGCTGCGCTACCTCCAGACCGGCGCCGTGCGGCTGGTGGCGGAGAACCACTTCGAACGCCGCGCCGTCTCCCGCCGCGTCGCCCCGCACCTGGCCCGCCCGCTCACCTTCTACCTCCCGGTCTACGAGGGCGGCCCGCACGGCGCGGCCAAGCTGGGGGCCGGCGTCTTCGCGTACTCGGCGCTCTCCGCCTTCGGCGACGGCGTCGGCCACCTGCTCTCCCCCGCCCGCGCCGCGCGGGACGTGCCGGAGCTGCGCACCGAGAACCTCAAGGCGGTGGCGGTCTACGGCGACGACCAGATGAACGACGCCCGCATGGCCCTGATGACGGTCCGGGCGGCCGTCGAGGCGGGCGCGGTGGTCCTCAACCACGCCGAGGTCACCGGGCTGCGCTTCACCCGGGGCCGGGTGACCGGCGCCGAGCTGACCGACCGGCTCTCCGGCGACGCGTTCGGCGTCGACGCCCGGCTGGTGCTCAACGCCACCGGCCCCTGGGTCGACCACCTGCGCCGCATGGAGGACCCCGGGGCGGCGCCCTCGATCCGCCTGTCCAAGGGCGCGCACCTCGTCCTGCGGCGCACCTCGCCGTGGCGGGCGGCCCTGGCCACCCCGATCGACAAGTACCGGATCACCTTCGCCCTCCCCTGGGAGGACATGCTGCTGCTCGGCACGACCGACGAGGAGTACGAGGGCGACCCGGGGGACGTCGCGGCCACCGAGAAGGACATCGCCCAGATCCTCGACGAGGCCGCCTTCTCCGTCCGCGACCAGCAGCTCGACCGGGACCTGATCACCTACGCGTTCGCGGGGCTGCGGGTGCTGCCCGGCGGGCCCGGCGACACCGCGAAGGCCCGGCGCGAGACGGTGGTCACCGAGGGCCGCGGCGGCATGCTCTCCGTCGCCGGCGGCAAGTGGACCACCTTCCGCCACATCGGCCGCACGGTGGTGCGGACCCTCCAGACGCTGCCGGGCGGACCGCTGGGCGACGCCTTCGCACCGGTCTCCGCGCTGCCGAGGAAGCTGCCCCTGCCCGGCGTCGCCAACCCGCACGCGGTCGCCCACCGGCTGCTCACCGACCACCCGGCGTCCGGCCCCCGTATGGCCGCCGACACCGCCCGGCACCTGGCCACGCACTACGGCTCGCTCGCGTTCGACGTGGCCCGGCTGGCCAACGCGGACCCCGCGCTCGCCGAGCGCGTCCACCCCGACGCGCCGGAGATCTGGGCGCAGGTGGTGTGGGCCCGGGACCACGAGTGGGCCGCGACACCGGAGGACGTGCTGCGCCGGAGGACCACGCTGACGGTCCGCGGAGTGGCCACGGAGGACGTGCGCGCGAAGGTGCGGGACCTGCTCGGCCGGAGGTGACGCGGGGCCCCCGCCGCGGGCCCCCGCCCGCCCCGCCGCACGGGGTGTCCGGGCCCCCCGATCGGGGCAGTGATCCGGTCACCGCCCCGTGCAAGGGGGCTGCGGGCGGCCCCTCGTGACGCCGTAAGGTTGGGGGGTACGCGAGGGCTCGTCGGAAGGAGGCGCTGGGTGATCGAGCTCGAGGGGGTTCCCGAGCTGATCGACCCGGTCATGGTGGCCGCGTTCGAAGGCTGGAACGATGCCGGTGACGCCGCTTCCACCGCGGTCGCGCACCTGGAGCGGGAGTGGAAGGGCGAGGTGTTCGCGGCGCTGGACGCCGAGGACTACTACGACTTCCAGGTCAACCGTCCCACGGTCTTCATGGAGGGCGGCGTCCGCAAGATCACCTGGCCGACGACCCGGCTCTCCGTGGTCCGCGTCGGCGGCGACACACCGCGCGACCTGGTGCTGGTCCGGGGGATCGAGCCGTCCATGCGCTGGCGCTCGTTCTGCAACGAACTGCTCGGCTTCGCCCACGAGCTGGGCGTCGAGCTGGTGGTGGTGCTCGGCGCGCTGCTGGGCGACACCCCGCACACCCGCCCGGTGCCGATCAGCGGGACCACGTCGGACGCCACGCTGGCCGGCCGCATGGACCTGGAGGAGACCAAGTACGAGGGCCCGACGGGCATCGTCGGCATCCTCCAGGAGGCGTGCACCCACGCCGGGGTGCCGGCCGTGTCACTGTGGGCGGCGGTGCCGCACTACGTCTCGCAGCCGCCCAACCCGAAGGCGACCCTGGCCCTGCTGAACCGGCTGGAGGACCTGATCGACGTCCGCATCCCGCTGGGCGACCTGCCCGAGGACGCGCGCGCCTGGCAGGTCGGCGTGGACCAGCTCGCCGCCGAGGACACCGAGGTCGCCGAGTACGTCCAGTCGCTGGAGGAGGCCCGGGACACCGCGGAGCTGCCGGAGGCGTCGGGCGAGGCGATCGCCCGCGAGTTCGAGCGGTACCTGCGGCGCCGGGACGGCTCGGGGCCGGGCGCCGGCCCTCACGCCACCGCGGACGGGAGCGAGGGCCTGCCGGGCACCCCGTACCTGAAGGACAATCCGAGCGGCCGGACGCGTCCGCCGAAACCGCCGAAGGCGGGCGGGGACGACGAGGACTCCGCCGAGGACTGACCGCACCGGACAGAGGGACACAGACGGACGGGGGGCGCTTCCCGCGAGGAAGCGCCCCCCGTCCGTCGTACGCGAGACCCCGTCAGAGCGCCACGCCGAGCAGCGCGTCCACGGCCCGGGAGACGACACCGGGCGCCCCGGCGTCCGTGCCGCCCTCGTCCTGCTGGCGGGCGACCCAGCGGTCGACCGCGTCGAGCGCGGCCGGCGAGTCCAGGTCGTGGGCGAGGGCCGCGCGGATCTCCTCGACCAGCGCCTCGGCCGGCGGTCCGTCGGGCCGGGAGACGGCGGCCCGCCAGCGCTCCAGCCGGTCCTGGGCGTCCCGCAGCACCTGGTCGGTCCACTCCCAGTCCGACCGGTAGTGGTGGGCGAGGAGCGCGAGCCGGATGGCCGCCGGGTCGACGCCGTCACGCCGGAGCGTGGAGACGAAGACCAGGTTGCCTTTGGACTTGGACATCTTCTCGCCGTGCAGAGCGACCATCCCGGCGTGGACGTACGCCTTGGCCATCGGGAACTCGCCGGTGAGCACCTGGGCATGCGAGGCGCCCATCTCGTGGTGCGGGAAGGCCAGGTCGGAGCCGCCGCCCTGGACGTCGAAGCCCATGCCGAGGTGGTCGAGGGCGATGGCCACGCACTCGATGTGCCAGCCCGGCCGGCCGGGGCCGAGGGAGCGGCCGTCCCAGCACGGTTCGCCGTCGCGGGCGCTCATCCACAGCAGCGGGTCGAGCGGGTTCTTCTTGCCCGGCCGGTCGGGGTCGCCGCCCCGCTCGGCGGAGAGCAGCCGCATGGCGGCGGCGTCGAGGCCGGAGACGGCACCGAAGTGCGGGTCGGAGTCGACGGAGAAGTACACGTCCCCGTCCAGGTCGTAGGCGGCGCCCGCGTCCCGCAGCCGCTCGACGAGCGGGACGATCCCGGGTATGGCCTCCACGGCGCCTATGTAGTGCCGCGGCGGCAGCATCCGCAGCGCCGTCATGTCCTCGCGGAAGAGCGCCGTCTCCCGCTCGGCGAGCTCGGCCCAGTCGAGACCGTCGCGCTCGGCCCGCTCCAGCAGCGGGTCGTCGACGTCGGTGACGTTCTGCACGTAGTGGACCTGCCGCTTGGTGTCGAGCCACACGCGCTGCACGAGGTCGAACGCGTTGTAGGTCGCCGCGTGTCCCATGTGCGTGGCGTCGTAGGGCGTGATGCCGCAGACGTAGATTCGGGCGACGGGGCCGGGGGCGAGGGTGACCAGCGCCCCCGTCGCGGTGTCGTGGATCTCCAGGTCGCGGCCCTGACCGGGCAGGGCGGGGACCTCGGAAGCGGGCCAGGCATGCATGTCATGAGCGTAACCGGACGGATGTTCCGTACACGAACCGGACCGGGCCGGTTGGCCGGTCCGGCACTCTTGCGTCTCGGCCGCCGGTGTGCTGTACCCGTCCCGGGGCCGTCAGACGGGCGGCCAGGGGATGGCGGGCCACTCCCCGCCCGGTCCGGGGTGCCGGCCGGAGGCGAGCAGGGCGGCGACCCGCGCGCGCGTGGCGTCCAGTTCGGCCGGGGTGATCAGCTCCCCGAGCCGGTCCGCCAGGGGCGTGCCGTCGCCGAGCGCCTCCCGGAGGGTGTCCAGCACCGCGAGGGCCTCCCCGGTGAGCGGGTCCCCGGCCCAGCCCCACAGCAGGGTGCGCAGCTTGTCCTCGGCGTGGAAGGTGACCCCGTGGTCGATGCCGTAGAGCCGCCCCCGACCGGCGGGCAGCAGGTGGCCGCCCTTGCGGTCGGCGTTGTTGACCACGGCGTCCAGGACGGCGAGCCGGCGCAGGCGTTCGTCGTCGGCGTGCACCAGCAGCGCGGGGCGTCCCTCCTCGGTCTCGGCGAAGGCGACCGCCTTCCAGCCGGGGGCGGGCTCCTCCTCCTCGACCAGGGCGAGCAGCTCGGTGCCGGGCACCGCCTCGATCCAGAGCTGGCACATGCCCTCGCCGTAGGGGCCGTCACGGAGCACGGTGGGCGGCACCAGACCCCAGCCGGTCGCCTCGGAGACCTCGTAGGCGGCGACCTCCCGCCGGGCGAGGGTGCCGTCGGGGAAGTCCCACAGGGGCCGCTCCCCGGCGACGGGCTTGTACACGCACGCCGCCTCGCGGCCGTCCCGGGAGACGGTGCAGTAGAGCGCCGCGTTGGAGGCGCCGCGGATGCGTCCGCGCACGGTCAGCTCGCCCTGGGCGAGGAGCCGTACGGTCGCCGCGTCGTGGGTCACGCTCCGCGGCGGTATCCGTTCTGGCGCGGACATACGTGTCCTTCCGGGTCGAGCGGGAGGCTGCACAGCGGACACGGTGGCCGCCCGGCGTTGACGACGTCGAGGGCGCGTTTGGCGAAGGCCCTGGCCTGCGCGCCGGTGAGGCGGACCCGGAGCATCGGGGGGCCGTTCTCCTCGTCCTGGAGCATCCGCTCCTCGGCCTCCGCCAGGTCCTCCTCGGACTCGGCGTCCAGCTCCACCAGGGCCTGCGCCTCGACGATCATGCGTTCGTCCTCGCCGTCCCAGGCGAGCGCCATGGTGCCGACGCGGAACTCCTCCTCGATGGGGGTGTCCAGCGGCGCCGTGTCGGCGTTCTCGGTGGGTGCCATGGCGGGGACGGCGGTGCTGCCGCCGCTGCGCCGGACGACCTCGTCGAGGAGTTCGTCCATGCGCTCGGCGAGCGCGGCGACCTGCGTCTTCTCCAGGGCCACGCTGGTCACCCGGGAGCCGGCGATGGCCTGGAGGAAGAACGTACGGCGTCCGGGCAGCCCGACCGTGCCGGCCACGAAACGTTCCGGTTGGTCGTAGAGGAACACCTGACGGGACACGTCCTGTCTCCATGGAAGTCGGAAGGGATGTCGGGAGGGATGCGGAAGGGCGACGACGGGCACTGCTGCGACCGCTTCACCCTACTGCGGCCGACGATCACGGTGCGCCCGCACCGCCACCGACCGGGGCCTCCGCGGCGGGCGGCTCCTCGCGCGGCACCAGGGAGGCGAAGTCGCCGGTGTCGCCGAGGCGCACCAGGAAGGGCCGCAGCCGGGTGTAGCGGATCACGGTGACCGAGCAGGGTTCGACCGAGATCCGCTGGAAGAGGTCGAGATGGAGGCCGAGCGCCTCGGCGACCAGGGACTTGATGATGTCGCCGTGGGAGCACATGAGGTAGACCGCGTCGGCGCCGTGGTCGCGCTCCACGCGCGCGTTCCACTCGCGCACCGCCTCGGCGGCGCGGGTCTGCATGGCGCGCATCGACTCGCCGCCCGGGAAGGCCGCGGCGGAGGGGTGGGCCTGCACGACCTCCATCAGCGGCTCGTCCTTGAGGTCGGCGAGCTTGCGGCCGGACCAGTCGCCGTAGTGGCACTCCCCGATCCGTTCGTCGGTGTGCGCGCTCAGGCCGGGGTGGGCCTCCAGCAGCGGCCGGACGGTCTCCTGGCAGCGCTGGAGCGGGCTGACGACGATCTCGGAGAGCGGCAGGCCGGCGAGCCGGGCGGGCAGTGCGGCGGCCTGCGCGGCCCCGCGGTCGTCGAGGGCGACGCCGGGCGTCCAGCCGGCGAGCACTCCTTCGGTATTGGCGGTCGAACGTCCGTGCCTGACCAGGATCAGCGTGGGCATGCGGCCAGGGTAGGCCCCGGACGCCGTGCGAACGCACCGGGCCGAGGGGAGAATGCGTTCGATGATCGTCGACTGTGCCATCTACCGCGACGGGCGCCGGGCGGAGGGGGGCGAGGACCTCTCCGCGGCGCTCGCCGAGGCCCGTGAGGCGGGCGGCTTCGTGTGGATCGGGCTGCACGAGCCGACCGAGCAGGAGTTCGACCTGGTCAGCCGCGAGTTCGGGCTGCACCCACTGGCCGTGGAGGACGCCCTCAAGGCGCACCAGCGGCCGAAGCTGGAGGTGTACAAGGACTCGCTCTTCGCCGTCCTGAAGCCGGTCGTCTACGAGGCGCGGAGCGACTCCGTCTCCACCGGCGAGCTGATGATCTTCCTCGGGGACGCGTTCGCGGTCGTGGTCCGGCACGGCGAGGGCTCCCCGCTCGCGGCGGTGCGCCGGCGCCTGGAGCACGAGCCGGAACTCCTCGCCAAGGGCCCCACGTCGGTGCTGTACGCGATCGCCGACGCCACCGTCGACCAGTACCTGGAGGTCGCCGTCGAGCTCCAGAACGACCTGGAGGAGCTGGAGGCGGAGGTCTTCTCGCCGGACGGCGGCGGCACGCGGAACACCGCGTCGCGGATCTACGACTTCAAGCGGCAGGTGCTGGAGTTCCGCCGGGCGACGGTGCCGCTCGCGCCCCCGCTCGCCAGGCTGGCGGGCACCGGGACCTTCGGCGCGGTGGTGCCCTTCGTCGACGAGCGGGCGCGGCCGTTCTTCCGGGACGTCAACGACCACCTGCTGCGCGTGAACGAGTCGGTGGAGGGCCTGGACCGGCTGGTCTCCGACATCCTGTCGGCACACCTGGCGCAGATGAGCGTCCGGCAGAACGACGACATGCGGAAGATCTCCGCGTGGGCGGCGATGGCGGCGGTCCCCACGATGATCGCCGGGATCTACGGCATGAACTTCGCGCACATGCCGGAGCTGGGCTGGGAGTGGTCGTACCCGGTGGTGATCGTGGTGATGGCGGGGCTGGAGCTGCTGCTGTACCGGCTGTTCAAGCACCGGGGGTGGCTGTAGCGCCGCGGGGCGCGTGTCGGGTGCGGCGGCGTCAGACGGTTTCCGGGGCCGGTACGGCCGGGCCGCCGAGGGCGTCGCGCAGCTCGGGCGGGCGCAGCGTGACCAGGCGGCGCCAGCCGCCGAGCCGCTCGTAGAGGTACATCGCGTGGATGCCCGCCGCGAGCAGCGCCGAGCGCGCCCGCGACCAGCCCAGCACGCGGCCCATGTGGGCCATCACCGCGAGGCTCACGTCCCGGTAGACGCGGATCTCGGCGAGGGCGCACGCGCGCAGCGTCCGCTGGATGTACCGGCCGTGTCCGGCGGCGGCGAAGCGGAGCAGTTCCTCGTGGGCGTAGGCGAGGTGGTTGTCCTCGTCGGCGGCGATCATGCGTACGGCGCGTCCCACGTCCGGGTGATCCGCGAAGTGCTTGCGCAGCAGCGCCATCTGGCCTGCCGCGCGTTCCTCGGTGACCCGGCTGTGGGCGAGGTAGGTGATGACGTCCCGCACGGTCAGGGGGCGGTCGGCGCGGAGCTGGTCGTGCGCCAGGCCGATGCCGTGCCGCTCCAGGAGCATGGTGTAGTCGGTCTCCGGGGGGACCTCCACCGGCTCCAGACCGCGTTTCTTCAGCAGCGCGTGGAAGATGCGCCCGTGCTTGTCCTCGTCCGCCCCGTGCCGGGCGATCTTGGGGGCGAGGTCGCGCTGGCTCTCGGGCACCAGGGCCGCGATGCGCGCGTTCTCCCAGCCGCCCTGCGACTCCCCGCTGGCCGCGATGGAGCAGAAGAGACGGAAGGACTCGTCGTGGTCGAGGATCTCCTGGAACAGGCTCTTCGCCGAAAGCATCGGTGGCACCTCTCTGCCTCTGCAAGGTCGTTCCGCAGGTCCGCAGAGAACGAGTCAACTGCGAGGCGAGGGGCGGGGCAAACGCTCGGTGCGACGGCTCCGCCGAACGGCGGACACATGACCGGCGCAACAGGGGCGCGCGGACGCGTAACCCCGGGCGCGCGGGCGCGTTGTTCCCTGTGACGGCCGTGGCGGGGAAGACCCCCGAGCCCCCACCACGGCCGCGAAACTTCCCGGGTCCGTTGCTTCCCGGTCCGTTGCTTCCGCCCTAGGCCAGGCCGGCGCGCTCCAGGGCCTCGGTGCCGGCCCGGAGCGCGGCGATCCGCTCGTCCAGCGTGAAGCCCGCCGGGGCCAGGGTGAGGGTGGTGACCCCGGCGGCGGCGTAGGCCCGCATGCGGTCGGCGATCCGGTCGACCGAGCCCAGCAGCGTGGTGCGGTCGATCAGCTCGTGCGGCACGGCGGCGGCGGCGCCCTGCTTGTCGCCGGAGAGGTACTTGTCCTGGATCTCGGCGGCCTCCTTCTCGTACCCCATGCGGCCGGCGAGCCGGTTGTAGAAGTTCTGCTCGCGGCTGCCCATGCCGCCGACGTACAGCGCCGTGTAGGGGCGGAAGGTGTCGGCGAGCGCCGCCACGTCCTTGTCGTCGCCGAGGGCGAGGGGGAGGGTGGGGCAGACGTCGAAGCCGTCGAGGGTGCGGCCCGCCTTCTCGCGCCCGGCGCGCAGGTGCCGGATCGCCGTCTCCTCCAGGTGCTCGGCGGAGGGGAAGATCAGCAGGGCGCCGTCGGCGATCTCGCCGGTCTGCTCCAGGTTCTTCGGTCCGATCGCGGCGACGTAGAGCGGGATGTGCTCGCGCTGCGGGTGCACGGTGAGCTTGAGCGGCTTGCCCGGACCGCCGGGCAGCGGCAGCGTCCAGTGCGTCCCCTCGTAGGAGAGGCGCTCGCGGGTCATCGCCTTGCGCACGATCTCGACGTACTCCCGGGTGCGGGCCAGGGGCTTGTCGAACTTCACGCCGTACCAGCCCTCGGAGACCTGCGGGCCGGACACGCCGAGGCCGAGGCGGAAACGTCCCCCGGAGAGCGAGTCGAGCGTGGCGGCCGTCATCGCGGTCATCGCGGGCTGCCGGGCGGGGATCTGGAAGATCGCGGACCCGACGTCGATGCGCTCGGTCTGGGCGGCGACCCAGCTCAGCACCGTGGCCGCGTCCGAGCCGTACGCCTCCGCGGCCCAGCAGACGGCGTAGCCCAGCCTGTCGGCCTCCTGGGCGACGGCCAGGTTGTCCGCGTCCATTCCGGCACCCCAGTAGCCGAGGTTGATCCCGAGCTGCATGGCCGATTCCCCTTACTGATCAGTAACGTCGCTGGTGCACCGACCTTAGCGCGCGCGACTCGGTTGTCCACAGGCCCCCACAGTGGAACCCGTGGCCAGTAATGTCGGCGTTCATGGAGCACAGGCATCTCGGCCGCACCGGCCTGCGCGTGTCCCGCCTCGGGCTCGGCACCCTCACCTGGGGCCGGAGCACCGACGAGCACGCCGCCGCGGACCTCTTGAAGACGTTCTGGGAGGCGGGCGGGACCCTCGTCGACACCGCGGACGTGTACGGCGACGGGGAAGCCGAATACCTGCTCGGCCGGCTCATGGAGGGCCTGGTGCCGCGCCGGGACCTGGTGATCTCGACCAAGGCGGGCAGCGTCCCGGACCCGGAGCGGCGCTTCGACGGCTCGCGCGGCCACCTGCTCTCCGCGCTGGACGCCTCGCTCGCCCGCCTCGGCACCGACCATGTCGACGTGTGGCACCTGCACGCCTACGACCCCCACACCCCGCTGGAGGAGACACTGAGCGTCCTCGACCTGGCGGTGAGCACCGGCCGGGCCCGCTATGCCGGCGTCTCCAACTACTGCGGCTGGCAGCTCGCCAAGGCCGGCACCTGGCAGCTCGCCGCACCGGGCTCACGGAACCCGCTCGCCAGCACCCAGATGGAGTACTCGCTGCTCCAGCGCGGCATCGAGCGCGAGGTGCTGCCCGCCGCCCTGGACCTCGGCATCGGGCTGCTGCCCTCCTCGCCGCTGGGCCGCGGGGTGCTCACCGGCAAGTACCGCAAGGACGCGACCCCGGCCGACTCGCGGGGCGCCTCGGACCAACTGGCCCCGTTCGTCGCCCCGTACCTCGACCAGACGGCCGGTCACATCGTGGACGCGGTGGCGACGGCGGCCGACGGGCTCGCGGTGACGCCCTTGCAGGTGGCGCTGGCGTGGGTGCGCGACCGGCCCGGCGTGGTCGCGCCGGTCCTCGGCGCGCGCACGGCACAGCAGCTCACGGCGGCGTTGTCAGTGGAGACCCTTAGTCTTCCTGACGAGATCTGCCGGGCGCTCGACGATGTGTCGGCGCCGCTGCACCGCTATCCCGATCACGACTGGAGCACGCTGTGAGCACGGAGCCCGAACCCGGTCAGGACGCCATGGAGACCGGGGACATGGGGAACGCCGTGGAGGCGGGGGACGCCGGGGACGCCGGGGGCCCGGGGGGCACGGGGAACGCCGGGGGCACCGGGGGCACCGGGGGCACCGGGGGCACCGGTCAGGCTGCGGAGGCCGGGGAGTCCGCCCGCGGCGGGGCGGAGACACCGGGCGCCGGGGACGGGGAGGACGGCGCGGACGAGGCGGGGGCGGACGGGACGGCCGGGACGCCGGAGGAGGAGGCCGGTAAGCCGGCGAGCGACGGAGAACCGGAGGGGGACAAGGAGCCGGACCGGGACGGGGAGCCGGACCGGGAGGGGGAGCCCGAGCGGGACGGGGAGCCGGTGTCGGACGGCGCCGGTGCCGGGAAGTCCGAGGCCGAGGCGGAGCTGGCCGCGCAGCGGATCGAGCGGGAGCGCATCGAGCGGCGCAAGGCCGAGAAGCAGGCACCCGTCTCCAGCGGCACCAAGCTGAGCGGCACGGCCGCCGATCTGCTCGCCGCCGTACGGGCCGTGGAGAGCGGCGAGAAGCCACCGGCGACGGTCTTCGCCGACCCCGCGCCCGCCCCGCGCCGACCGGCCCCGGAGCCGGAGCGTCCGCCGCGCCCGATGCCGACGGGCCCGGCCGCCGAGCCCGCGGGCCCCGCGCCGGAGACCGTCCAGGCGGTGCGCGGCGTACTGGCCGAAGGCGGTGCGCCCGAGGCGCTGGCCCCGCGTGTCGCCGCGCTCCTCGGCGAGTCCGCGGACTCGTCGCTGCGCGCCGACCCCTGGCAGTTGCTCCGGGTCGCCGAGGTCCGGCCGCAGCAGGCCGACTCCTTCGCTCGGGCCCTGCTCGGTGCCGAGGCCGGGCCGGACGACGACCGCCGGGGGCGTGCGATCACCGTCTGGCTGCTGGAGCAGGCCGCGCTCGCCGGGCACACCGCCCTGGACCTGCCCCGGCTCATCGCCACGCTGGCCCAGCGCGGCGTCCCGGACCCCGACGCGGCCGTGCAAAGCGCCCTCGCGGAGGGCGAGGCGCTGGCCTTCCAGGACGCCCTGGAGGAGGAGCCCGGCGGGACGCGCGGAGCAGCCCGTACGTCAGGGGCGGTGGAGGAATCCGCGGCCGAGGGCGACGAGGAGGAGGCCGAGGAGCGGCCGGTCCGGGTGCTGATCGGCCTGGAGCGGTACGCGCTCGCGGAGGAGAGCCTCGCCGACGGACTGGCCCGGCTCGCCGCCTCGACCCCGCGCGACCACGGCGCGGGCGGGTCGGCGGACGCGGGAGGTGGCCCGGCGGACGGTGGGGACGGCTCGGCGGACGCGGGCGGGTCGGCCGACGCCGGGGGCGGTGCGGAGTGGGAGCGGTTCGCCGCTTCCGCCGAGGGGGCCGCCGCCGACCTGATCCGGGCCGTCGCGGGACACGCCCTGGTGGCGCACACCGGCGGGGAGGCCGCCCTCGCGGAACCGGCGGCCCTGCTGCGTGCCGCCCGCCGCCTGGGCCTGCGGGTCTGCGCCGCAGCGCCCGGTCCGCTGGGCCGGGACCGCTTCGCCGCCCTGGTGCACCGGCGGACCCCCGCAGCCCCCGACGCCCCTGCCGCCCCTGCCGCCCCTGCCGTCTCCGGCGCTCCGGCCCAGGAGGGCCCCGCCGTCGTGACGGTGGCCGGGCTGCTCGCCGGGACGGAGGGACCGGGGCGGGACGCGGAGGGCGCCCTCGCCCTCGACCTGCTCGTCGTGGTGGACGCCCCGCAACTGGACGTCGAGACCGGCGCGCTGCTGGTGGAGTCGCTGTCCGACGGGTCCCGGCTGGTGCTGGCCGGCGATCCGGGGGTGCTGGGGTCGGTGGGCCCCGGACGGGTCTTCGCCGATCTGCTCGCCGCCCGGATCTGCCCCCAGGTCGCCTCCCGCCGGCCCGATCCGGGCCCGCTCGGCGAGCTGGTCTCCGGTATCGGTGCCGGGGAGCTGGGCCGGCCGGAGGCCCCGGGCAAGGAGATCGTGATCGTGCCGGTGCGGGACGCGGGCGAGGCCGTGCACCGCACGGTGCAGATCGTCGCGGACTCGGTGCCGCGCGCCCTCGGCGTGGCCGCCGAGGAGACCCAGGTGATCACGCCGGGGCACGGGGGCGCCGCCGGCACCCGGGTGCTCAACGCCGCGCTGAAGGAACGGCTGAACCCGGGTCCCGGCCGGTTCGGCGGCTTCGACCCCGGTGACCGTATCGTCCACTCCCCCGCGCCGGGCCGCGCGGTGCCGGGCCGGGTGGTCAAGGGCGACGCCGCCGGGCTGCACCTGTCCTGCGCGGGCGAGACCGTGGTCGTACCGCAGGAGCGGGTGGAGCGGTCGGTGCGGCACGGCTGGGCGCTGACCGCGCATCAGGCGGTGGGCGGGCGGTGGCCCGCGGTGGTCGTGGTCCTGCCCGGCGACGCGGTGCAGACCCTCACCCGGCCCTGGGTGTACACCGCCTTCGGGCGGGCCGAGCGCCACCTCTCGGTGGTGCACGGCGTGGAGCAGGCGCTGCCCCGGGCGGTAGCGGAGGTGCCGGAGAAGCCGCGGACGACCCGGCTGCCGGTGCTCCTCGCGCCGCAGGCCCCGGAGAGCGGCTGAGAAACACCGGTGGCGGTCGCGGAGGGACCTCCTCCACGACCGCCACCGGTGCGCGGCCCAAGCGGCGCAAGCGGCCCAGGCGGCTCAGCGCCCCGCGTCGAGCCGCTCCGGCTCCCCGTCGCCGTCCCGCTCCACCTCTTCCGTGTCGGCGTCCTCGACGTCGTCGTCCACGGTGAGGCCCTCCGCGGCGTCGACGATGTCGTCCTCGTCATCGTCGGCTTCCTCGTAGTCGGCCCGCTCGTCGTCGTCCTCGTCGGCCACATCGTCCTCGTAACCGTCGAAGTCGTCGTCCTCGTCGTCGAAGACGGCGCTGACGTCGAAGCGGCAGACGACCCGCTGGGGGTCGACGTCCTCGAAGGGCGCCTCCAGCCACTCGCCGGGCTCGGCGGCTTCGTCGGCGGCCGTGACCCAGAGCGTCGAATCGCCCTCCTCCAGTCCGAACTCCTTGTGCCGGGAAGCGATCTCGTCGGCCTCGAACTCGCCGAAGAGGATGCCGAGCGCCCCGTGCACGGTCTCGGCGGCGGCCGGGTCGGCCGTCTCGTCGTCCGCCGCCTCGACCCAGCGGGCCTGGGCCATCAGCCGCTGCGGCTCCACGACGGCGTAGTCCCGGCGGATCAGCACGCTCAGCGCGTTCGGCTCCTCGGGCCCCGTGTAGGGGGGCAGGCTGTCGTCCCCGCCGGGGATCTCGAAGGGAGTGACCTCGTCGTAGCGGTCGTAGAGCAGTTCGTCGTACGCCTCTGCCGCCGCGGCCAGCAGGTTGAACGCCTCGAAAACGGCCGGGTCGTCCTCCCTCGACCGGCGCTCGACCGCGGCCAGGTGGCGGTCGAGCGCGGTCTTGACGGCCTCGGCGGCGGCGCGTACCTCGGCAGCGGTGGGCTGCGCAGCATCAGACATAGTGCAGACGCTATCCGTACCGGGCCCCAGCCCGCACAATAGATGCGATGCCGGAATACGAATTTGTCGATGTGTACCTACCGCGCGCGGTCTCCCGCAAGGAGGCCACACGCCTGCTGACGGACCACGCGGAGTACGGGCACTGGGAGCTGTACCGCCTGACTCTGCTGCGCGACGGGAGCCGCCGGGTGCGGCTGCGTCGGCGGATCATCCGCCAGGTGCGTGCCACCTGGTGAGACCGGAGCGAGCCCCGGCCATGGCCGGGAGACATCACGGAGCGGGTCCCGCGGTGGCGGGGCCCGCTCCGTGTGTGGTGGTGCGTGCGCGTCGGGTGGTGCGGGGGCGTGCGCGTCAGGCGGCGGTGCGCGCCTTGCGGTAGAGCACGGCGCCCGCGAGGAGCGCTCCGGCGCCGGCCGGCAGCACGAGGCCGAGCGGGAGTTCCCCGCCGGTCTCGGCGAGCTGCGCGGTCCGCGGGTGGCTGACGTCGGTCACCGGAGTGCCCGGGGTACGGGGCTCACCCGGGGTGCCGGGGGTACCGGGCTCACCCGGGGTGCCGGGGTTGCCCGGGGTGCCGGGGGTACCGGGGTTCCCCGGAGTACCGGGCTCTCCGGGCTCACCCGGGGTACCAGGCTCACCAGGCGTACCGGGCTCACCCGGGTTCCCCGGCTCACCAGGCTCCCCGGGTTCACCAGGATTACCCGGCTCCCCGGGCTCTCCGGGCTCACCGGGGGTACCGGGCTCCCCCGGCTCACCGGGCTTGCCCGGAGGCGTCCCGTGGTCGCCTCCGTTGGCGCAGCCGTTGCCCGCGGCCGGGTTGAGGACGCCGATGACGTTGACGCTGTTGCCGCATACGTTGACCGGCACGTCGACCGGCACCTGGACCTGGTTGCCGGAGGCGACGCCGGGCGAGCCGGTGGTGTGCCCCCCGGCCTGCGCACCCCCCTGACCGCCGCCGGCGCCGCCGCCCTGGTTGGCGCAGGCGTTGCCCATCGCCGGGTTGAGGAGGCCGATGACGCTGACCGTGTTGCCGCACAGGTTGACCGGGATGTGCACCGGCACCTGCACCGTGTTGCCGGACAGCACGCCGGGCGAACCCGAACCGGCCCCGTACGCCCCCGAATCCGCGTGGGCGACACCGCCCGCGGCGGCGATCACACCGGTGGCGGCCGCCATCGTCATCAGGCCCTTGCGGGTGACCTGTCGCATGTCGTGAATCCCTGCCTTGCCGTAGTCCCGTAGTCCCGTTGTCCCGAAAAACACTGGAGCGCTCAGTCCTCCACCCGCCGAGCGTTCGGCCCCGGAGCGCGTGGCGCGCGCTCCGGGGCCGAGCGGCTCGGTCCTCAGGGGACGAGGCGCAACGTCACTTGTTGATGCAGACGTTGCCGAAGGCCGGGTTCAGCAGGCCGATCACGGAGACCGTGTTGCCGCAGACGTTCACCGGGACGTGCACGGGCACCTGCACGACGTTGCCGGACAGGACGCCCGGGGAGTGCACGGCGGCACCCTGGGCACCCGAGTCGGCGGCGGCGAGGCCCGCGCCCGCGAGAACCAGCCCACCGGTGGCAGCCGCGACGGCGACGACCTTCTTGATCATTGTTCCTCCTAGTTGGCAACGTGCGATCCCACTTGCCGATCGCACTCCGTGTAACGAGGAGGGAGTAATGAGGCTACGAGCTTATGAGCACATTCACCCGTCCCGGTCGGTTACCGCACACCCGGACGAATACGGGCAGGCGTACGGGGGCGCGTTCAGGAGGCGTCGAGGAACCGGTCGAGCACCCGCACCCCGAACTTGAGCCCGTCCACCGGAACGCGCTCGTCCACCCCGTGGAACATGCCCGCGAAGTCCAGCTCGGGCGGCAGCTTCAGCGGCGCGAAGCCGAAGCAGCGGATGCCGAGGTCGTCGAAGGACTTGGCGTCAGTGCCGCCGGAGAGCATGTACGGCACCGCCCGCGCGATCGGGTCCTCGGCGCTGAGCGCGGTCTGCATGGCGTCGACGAGCCGGCCGTCGAAGTCGGTCTCCAGCGCCTTGTCGGCGTGCACGTCCTCGCGCCGGACCCGCGGGCCGAGGATGCGGTCGAGGTCGGCGAGGAACTCCTCCTCGTACCCGGGAAGGAAGCGCCCGTCGACGTGGGCGACGGCCTGGCCGGGGATGACGTTGACCTTGTAGCCGGCGCCGAGCATGGTGGGCGCGGCCGAGTTGCGCAGGGTGGTGCCGATCATGCGGGCGATGCCGCCCAGCTTGGCGAGGGTCTCCTCCATGTTCTCGGGGTCGAGTTCGGTGCCGAGCGCGTCGGACAGCTCGTCGAGGAAGGCCCGCACGGTCTTGGTGACGCGGACCGGCCACTGGTGCCGGCCGAGCCGGGCGACGGCCTCGCACAGTTCGGTGATGGCGTTGTCGTCGTTGGTCATCGAGCCGTGGCCGGCCGTGCCGTCGACGGTCAGCCGCATCCAGTGCATGCCCTTCTCGGCGGTCTCCACGAGGTACAGGCGCAGCTTCTCGTTGACCGTGAAGGAGAAGCCGCCGACCTCGCCGATCGCCTCGGTGACGCCCTCGAACAGCTCGGGGTGGTGCCGGACGAGGTGCTTGGCACCGTACGTGCCGCCCGCCTCCTCGTCCGCGAGGAAGGCCAGGACGATGTCGCGGGGCGGCTTGCGCCCGGTGCGCATCCGCTCGCGGACGACCGCGAGGGTCATCGCGTCCATGTCCTTCATGTCGACGGCGCCGCGCCCCCACACGCACCCGTCGGCGATCTCGCCGGAGAAGGGGTGGTGGGTCCAGTCGTCGGCGTTGGCCGGGACGACGTCGGTGTGGCCGTGGATGAGCAGCGCGGGCCGCGACGGGTCCTCGCCCTCGATGCGGGCCACGGTGGAGGCGCGGCCCGGGTGGGACTCGAAGATCTGCGGTTCGAGGCCCACCTCGGCAAGCTTCTCGGCGACGTACTCGGCCGCCTTGCGCTCGCCCGGCCCCGAGTGGTCGCCGTAGTTGCTGGTGTCGATCCGGATCAGCTCGCGGCAGAGGTCGACGACCTCGTCCTCGCCGGTGGCGCTGTCGGCCGTGCCCTTCTCGCTCACGTGCTTCCTCCCGCTGTCACTGCTGGTGGGTCCCCCCATCCTGCCCGTCCGGCCGGTGCCGCCCAAGCCCGGTCCCGGCCCCGTCGCGTCGCGTTCACGCCCTGCCGGGGGGTGATCGGGCACCCCCGAAAGCCTGGTAATGTTTACGTCGTCGCCGCGGGGATCACCCCGCACGGCACACCTGGTCCGGGTGGCGGAATGGCAGACGCGCTAGCTTGAGGTGCTAGTGCCCTTTATCGGGCGTGGGGGTTCAAGTCCCCCCTCGGACACCAGCTAAGACCCCACTTCACGTGGGGTTTTTTGCTTTTCCGGGTTGTGGCGTGACCAACCACGTGACCAACAGCCCAACGAAGGCGAGCGGTGCCGGACGTTTACTGAGACCTCTACGGCGTTCTCCCCGGCCTCCAGGTCGTTCGACACCAGGTCATGATCAACCCACCCGGTCCCTGGCCAGGCTCGTCAGAGCGAAGGGCGCTCGGCTACCTGATCAGGGCGGAGGCCGTCCACGGTCAGGTTGCCGGTCCACAGGTGGTCTCGGTTGGCATAGGCGGTTTCGAAGCTGACGCGCTTCCCACCAGGCTCCAGCTTCCAGCCCTGGTCATGGAACTGGGCGATACGGTCGCTGCCGCAGACGAACGCCCGGGTCGCCTGGATCAGAACCCACTGTGCGAGTTCGGTGTCCTTGGCTGCCGGCCTGCCACAGGAACGGGCCATCTGCCACAGCCGTGGCCACTCGACACCAGAGGTCAGGGGGCCGATCACGGCCACGTCCCCGATCCGTCGTTCGTCAAGATGGTGGGTGGTGTAACCGAAGACTGTGCCGAACATCGCGAACACCGTGACCCGACCTCGTCCGGTCAGGCCCTCGTCATCGCTGCTCATCTTTGGAACCCTTGGCTGTGGCGGTCCGGGCGCCTTAGCTACGCCCGGACCGCTTCCGTTCAGTGAGAGTGGATCAGCAGCCGTCGCCGTCACCGCAGCAAGCGGGCGGGTTGCAGTCCTTCGCCGCGCCCCACAGCCGGTCATCGACGTGGAACCCAGCGGCCCTGACGCGGTCCACCACGGAACCGATCAGCGGGCGGGTGCGGACGGTGGCCTTGGGCTCGTGTCCGAGGAAGAACCCGAACTGCTCCTCGCACCACGTGGCGTATGCCTGGGTGTGGAGCACGAACGAGTGCCATCCGGGGTCCACGGTGTCGGACGGGGTCATGTCGAACGCGCGGGTGTCACCCATGACCTTGAGGAAGGCAAGGGCCTGGTCCACGATCTGGCGGGCGGTGGACAGCTCGTGTCCGTACTCCTCCGCGCAGAACTCCGACACCTTCTCGAACAGCTCGGGACTGACGAGGTCCCGTCCGTGCCGTAAGGCAACGGGGTATTCCAGCATGGTCGTCATAGTGAGATTCCCTCTCTCAACGGTTGGAGGCCGGCTACGCGTCGGGCGGGGGCGGGAACTTCTCTCCGCCGCCCTCGGTCTTGTCGCGGGGGTCAGTCGTGCCTGCACCTCCTGATCTGCCTTACGGCCTGGTGAGGCCGTCTCCCGCCCTCGGCGGGCGGAAGCTTCCGTGGCCCTCACGGCCTCGGCAATCTGCTCCACCACGGCGGCGGGGAGCATCCCCAGGTCCACGTACGGGAGGCCGTTGTAGGTGGCCGTGGGCCGTAGGCCACTCCATGCCGCTTCGGGGATGCCGAGGGCGGCCAAGGCGGCCCGTATGGACTCGGCGGCATCAGTGGCTCATGTCCGGCCGTCTCTCCAGGTCTGCATGTCCATCAGCGGCCGGTTCCGTGCATCCGCAGCAGGATGTTGCAGTCAGAGATCGTGCTGCTGTCCCGCTTCATCGCAGCCGCCTTCCGGAGCTGGACCAGCCGCGCGCACTCGGGGCAACCAGCCATCGGCCGGGGCGAGGGGCGTTCCTTCGGTGTAGGCAGCATCACCGTTGGTTCGTGCCACCGATTCGGTTCCGGCTTCATCAAGCCGCGCCCTCCCGATCGCTTCCGAGGTCATTGGCATGACCCTAGAAAGCGGGGAACTGAGCGGGCCACGATCTTGCACGACCTTGCACACAAACTACCCGAGGGACGTGATCGCATCCGAGATCAGAGCTCGGGCGGGTGCACCGTAGACAGCGAGCTTGGACAGCTCGGAGAATGCCTTGGCGTACGCGGCAACCTCGCTGGGCGCGGTGACGTTCACTGCGGCCGTGAGTAGCTCCACGCTCGCTTGGCGGCCGTCGAAGAGATAGAAGGCTTCCAAGGGCCAGACACGTCGCTGGGCCGTGAAAGGGATCACCCCAAGGCTCACGTTCGGAAGCGCCATGACAGCCAACAGGTAGCCGAGCTGTCCAGCCATGGCGGCAGCGTCGCCGATGCGATAACGAAGCACCGTTTCTTCCAACAACAGAGCGAAGCGGTGGTTGCCCTCATGGAGCACGCGAGAGCGCTCGATTCGGGATACTGCCGCCGTCTGCGAGTCGTCAGGGGTGCCTTGAAAGGCGGCAATGGTCGATAGCAGAGCTGCCGCATACGCCTCGGTCTGGAGCATGCCCGGCACCACATTCGAGCAGTACACGCGGAAGTGGCGGGTCCGCTCGTACAGAGGGACAACCTCCTCCTGCGCCCGGCGCATGCCGTGCCGGTGCAGCTTTTGCCAGTGGACATACATCTGGTCGGCTTGGCGATTCGCCGCGATCAGATCGTCGGTCTGGTCCTCCGCTCCACACGCTGCGCACCAGGCGCGGATATCGGCGGCCGATGCAGGGGTCTTGGCCCGCTCAATGCGGGACGACTTCGCGGGACTCCAGCCGCACCGAAGAGCCAACTCATGCCCGGTCAGCTCCGCGTCTTTGCGTAGGCCCCCGAGACGGGCGGCTATGGCTTCACGGGCGGCCTGGGCGCTGGACGAGGGGGACGCAGACATGAGTGGGCCCTTAGTACTCCGTCAGGTCAGACCGTGAACTTCTCGTGCGGGATGCCGCGCTCCCAGACTGCTTCGAACGCAGCCGAGGCCAGCCGTGCCACAGCGGGCTCGGAACGAACCTCCCAGCCAGGCTCGGACCAATTCCCATCCCCGGAGAAGTGGTTGAAGAGCACGATCTCTCCGTCGAACACCCAGCAGTCGTTTCCGGGAAGCGCAATGTCCGAAGCCTGCCGCCTGGGAAGCCAACGAACCTGCTCCCCGGCGCGAAGATTGACCACGGTACCGGCGTGCTCGTACCGGATGTAATCCGTCACCGGTTCCGATACGATGCGAGCACGGCGAACGGTCACTCCTCGAGACACGGTGTTGCAAATCAAATCAACCCAGGGCATCCAGTAGGTGGACGCCGGGTCAATGTCGCGTCGGCCCGTACGCTTCCAGGTCTCGAAGTCCTCGGCCTCATCACCGACGCCGTACGAGTCGCGCAGCTCCAGGTGCACGGCCGAGTGCTTGGCTGCGGCCAGCAGCTCGTTAAAGCCCGGCTCGTTCTGCGACATCGCACGACTCCCTGAGCATCGGCACCATACGGGCCGGAATCCGAATCACGGCTTCGTGCGGCGGGATACCCGGAGCGTGCCCGGGAACCTCGAATGCTGCGCACTCTGCCTCAAGCTTCTCGTCCGGCTTCCAGCCCTGAAGCACCAGCTCCCCCTTCTCCTCGTCCACCCATACGGTGGGGGAACCCTGCTGCCCGGTGTCTGGATCAATCCCGATGAACCGTAGTGCCATGGCTGCCTCCGGCGTCGAGTGGCTTACGCCAACTTGCACGAGCTTCGTCCTGAGGGCCTGGCAATGTCAAGGTTGATGAGCGCGTGCACGGCCGGTGCAGAGCGATTCTCAGCCAGCCTGGAGGCCCTGCTATTGAGCCGGAACTGATGGGTTGTCTGCTTGTTGATCGGGGGTGATCGAGGGTGGGGACATGCGGCGTCTGCCGCGTGCTGCGCAGGGGGATCTGCGGTTGCGGGTGGTGAGCGCGTTGAAGTCGGGGCGGGTTCGGACGTACGGCCAGGCGGCGGGGATGTTCGGGGTCTCCGAGCGGCCGGTGGGCACGTGGTGGCGGGCCAGTCGCACTGGCGGGAGGCAGGCACTGTTCACGTCGGTGCGTGAACACAGGGCGGGCAAGGGTGAGTTGATTGGCGAGTCCGCCCGTGGAGCGGTGCTTCTGGCGATGCTGGATCACACCCCGGCCGGTCTCGGGCAGAGCGGGGTGATGTGGAGCCGCGCCTCGGTGCGGACCCTCATCCGGTTGGTGTGCGGGGTGTCGGTGACCGAGCGGGGCGTGGGCAAGTGGCTGCGCCGGCACGGCTTCACCCCGCAGCGGCCCGCCCGCCGCTCCTGCCGGTAGAAAGACGGCGAGGTCAGCCGGTGGCTGGAGGAGGAGTATCCGGTGATCCGGGCCCGGGCGAGCGGGGAGAAGGCCGAGCTGGTCCGGGCCGATCAGTGCGGTCTGCGCTCGGACAGCGTCCCGCCGGGACGCTCGTGGGCCCCGGCGGGGCAGACCCCGCTGGTGCGGGTGAACGGCCGCCGCTTCAGGGTCGACATCATGTCTGGCGTCGCCTCCCGCGGGTCGCTGTGGTTCACCGTCTTCCCCGGCAGGTTCACCGCGAAGGTGTTCTGTGCGTTCCTCGACCGCCTCGCCCGGCGTGCCGGCCGCAAGGTCCACGTGATCGCCGACCGGCACCCGGTCCACCACAGCAAGGCCGTCCGGGACTGGCTCGCCGAAAACGCCGAGCGCGTCGAACTGCACTGATGCCCGGCTACAGTCCCGAACTGAATCCCGACGAGCTGTTGAACGCCGATCTGAAGCACCACGTCCACGCGGCCCGCGCCACCTCAGCCGACGGTCCCGCCCACGAGACCCGCCGCATCCTGCACCGACGCCAGAAGCAACCCCACGTCATCTGCGGCCACTTCGCCGCCCGTCACGTCCCCTACACGATCCAGTAGGAAACCCATCGGTCTCGGCTCAATATGTGAAGGAGCGGACCGGGATGACCACGTGACCAACACATGACCAACAGCGGTCCGAAACAGGCACTACGTATGGCCAGGCCTGCCCGTCAGCAGGGCTTTCGGTGCACCGCCCGCGGGGCGATGCACCGGCCGGGCAGAATGGGGGCATGATCTCGCGTTCCTGTCCGTGTGGGCTGCCCGTGCCGTATGGGGCGTGTTGTGGCCGGTTCCACTCGGGGGGCGGGGCCGCGCCGACCGCCGAGGCGCTGATGCGTTCGCGGTACTGCGCCTTCGTCCGCCAGGACGCCGCCTACCTGCTGAGGACCTGGCACCCGCGGACCCGGCCCGCGCACCTCGACCTGGACCCGGCAACGCGGTGGACCGGCCTGGAGATCCTGGGGACGACGGGCGGTTCCGCGTTCCACGCGACGGGGACGGTGGAGTTCCGGGCGTCGTACCGCGGGGGCTCGCTGCACGAGGAGAGCCGCTTCGAGCGTTCCGGCGGCGCGTGGGTCTACGTGGACGGCGACTTCCCCGGCTGAGCGCCCCCCGTGGTCCGTCCCGCTACGGGGCGAGGACGTCCAGCTCCCGCAGGGCGCCCACGGTGATCTCCCGGGTGAGGCGCTCGGCCTCGGCCGCGTCGCGCGCGCGGACCGCCTCCGCCACCTGCACGTGGAGGGTGACGGCGGCGGGGTCGGGGTCGTCGAACATCACGTCGTGCTCGGTGCGCCCGGTCAGCACCTCGGCCACGACGTCGCCGAGCCGGGCGAACATCTCGTTGCCGGAGGCGGTGAGGATCACGCGGTGGAAGGCGACGTCGTGCAGGAGGTAGCCCTCCAGCCGCCTGCCGCGTGAGTGGGCGACCATGCCGAGCGCGCACTCGGTCAGCTCGGCGCACTGCTCCGCGGTCGCGCGGGTCGCGGCCAGCCCCGCGGCGACCGGTTCGACGGCGGAGCGCAGCACGGTCAGGGAGCGCAGTTGGCGCGGGCGGTCGGCGCCGGCCAGGCGCCAGCGGATGACCTGCGGATCGTAGACGTTCCACTCGCACTCGGGCAGGACCGTGACGCCCACGCGGCGGCGGGAGGCCACCAGTCGCATCGACTCCAGCACGCGGACCGCCTCGCGCATCACGGAGCGGGAGACCTCGAAGTCCTGGGCCAGTTCGTCGGTGCGCAGGACGCTGCCCGGCGCGTACTCCCCCGCGGTGATGGCCGGGCCGAGGGTGTCCAGTACGCGGCCGTGCAGCCCTCGGCCCTGTGTGCTCATGGACTCAGCGTACGAGGAACGTCACGGAAACAAAAAGTCAGACTTATTCGTCACACAGTCTTGAATTCGTCGTACCTATGGGCTTCAGTTGCGTGGACATCAGGTGTCGACGGAGACAGCAGACAGCGAGAGCACGATGGAACAACTGCGCACCCCCCACGTCGTCGTGGTCATGGGAGTGGCGGGCACCGGGAAGACCACGATCGGTCCCCTGCTCGCGGACCGGCTCGGCGTCCCCTACGCCGAGGGCGACGACTTCCACCCGCCGGCCAACATCGCCAAGATGACGGCCGGCACCCCGCTCACCGACGCGGACCGGCTGCCCTGGCTGGACGCGATCGGCGACTGGGCGCACGGCCGGGCCGGGCTCGGCGGGGTGGTGAGCAGCTCGGCGCTGAAGCGGGCGTACCGCGACCGGTTGCGCGCCGCGGCTCCGGGCGTGGTCTTCGTGCACCTGACGGGCAGCCGCGAGCTGATCGAGGAGCGGATGTCGCACCGGCAGGGGCACTTCATGCCGACCGCCCTGCTCGACTCGCAGTTCGCCACGCTCCAGCCGCTCCAGCCGGACGAGACCGGGGTCGCGGTCGACGTCACCGGCACCCCCGAGGAGATCGCCGACCGGGCCCTCACCGCCCTGCGGGCCCTGCCCGAAGCGGCCCGCTAGCCCCGGCTCCCCCCTCTTCCCCCCTCTCCTCCCCCTCCCTCCTTTCCCCTCTCCATCACCACAAGGGAATCCACCGTGACCAGACTCAGTGTCGAGATGCTGGCAGCGGACAGCGCCGAGCCGATCGCCTCGGCGGGCCATGCCCAGCTCGGCATCGCCGTCCTGTCGGGCATCGCCGTCATCGTCCTGCTCATCACCAAGTACAAGCTGCACGCCTTCCTGGCGCTGACCATCGGGTCGCTGGCGCTCGGCGCGTTCGCCGGTGCGCCGCTGGACAAGGTCATCACCAGCTTCACCGCCGGACTCGGTTCGACCGTCGCGGGCGTCGGCGTGCTGATCGCGCTGGGCGCGATCCTCGGCAAGATGCTCGCGGACTCCGGCGGCGCCGACCAGATCGTCGACACGATCCTGGCGCGGGCGAGCGGGCGGGCGATGCCGTGGGCGATGGTGCTGATCGCCTCCGTGATCGGTCTGCCGCTCTTCTTCGAGGTCGGCATCGTGCTGCTGATCCCGGTGGTGCTGATGGTGGCCAAGCGCGGCAACTACTCGCTGATGCGCATCGGCATCCCGGCGCTGGCCGGCCTCTCCGTGATGCACGGGCTGGTCCCGCCGCACCCCGGCCCGCTGGTGGCGATCGACGCGGTGCAGGCCAACCTCGGTGTGACGCTGGCCCTCGGTGTGCTGATCGCGATCCCGACGGTGATCATCGCCGGTCCGCTCTTCGCCAAGGTGGCGGCCCGCTGGGTGGACGTCCCGGCTCCCGACCGGATGATCCCGCAGCGTGCCTCCGAGGAGCTGGAGCGGCGTCCCGGCTTCGGCGCGACCCTGTTCACGGTGCTGCTGCCGGTCGTACTGATGCTCGCCAAGGCGCTGGTCGACATCGTCGTGGACGACCCCGCCCATCTGGTGCAGCGGGTCTTCGACGTGGCCGGCTCGCCGATGATCGCCCTGCTGGCCGCCGTGCTCGTCGGCATCTTCACGCTGATGCGGCCGGCCGGTTTCAGCAAGGAGCGCGTCTCCCGGATCGTCGAGAACGGTTTCGCGCCCATCGCGGGCATCCTGCTCATCGTCGGCGCGGGCGGCGGCTTCAAGCAGACGCTGATCGACTCCGGCGTGGGCGAGATGATCCTGGACATCTCCAAGGACTGGTCGATCCCGGCGCTGCTGCTGGCCTGGCTGATCGCGGTGGCGATCCGGCTGGCGACCGGTTCGGCGACGGTGGCGACGGTCTCGGCGGCCGGTCTGGTCGCCCCGCTGGCGGCGGACATGTCGAGCACCCACGCGGCCCTGCTGGTGCTGGCGATCGGCGCGGGTTCCCTCTTCTTCAGCCATGTCAACGACGCCGGTTTCTGGCTGGTCAAGGAGTACTTCGGGCTGGACGTCGGCCAGACGATCAAGACCTGGTCCGTCATGGAGACGATCATCTCGGTGGTCGCCGGCGGTCTGGTGCTGCTGCTGTCCCTGCTCATATAGCTGCTGTCCCTGCCCGTATACAGGGGAGCGGACAGGCGTGCGGGGCGGTGGCCATGCGGTCACCGCCCCGCCGTCGTTCACGAGGAGGCGGCCTTGTCGAGCTGGAACGCCTCGTTGCCCTGGCCGATGCGGGCGTGCCGCTCGGGGGCTCGGGCGCGCAGGATCAGCCCCTGGACGAGGCCGCCGACGACGGCCAGGCCGATGATGCCGGGCAGCAGCCGGCTGAGCGGCGAGTCCGGTCCGCTGCCGACGAGGACGTCGAAGTCCCTCACCGTGAACCCGGCGATGACCAGCAGGGCGACTCCGGCCACGGCGGAGGTGACGAGGCGGACTCCCTGGGCGCCGGCGGCGCCGCGGCGGACGAAGAAGGCCACCACGGAGAAGGAGGCCGCCGCCATCAGCACGATCACGCCGAGGGCGCCGATGTTGCCGCCCCAGGTGAACAGGTGCAGGACGGGCTGGGTGGGGTCCCCGACCGGCCTGTCGTCGGCGACGGCGAAGCCGGTGACCACGAGCGCGGAGACGGCGGTCTGCAACAGCGAGCCGGTGCCGGGGGCGCCGCTGGTGCCGCTGGTCCGGCCGAAGGCGGCGGGCAGCAGGCCCTCACGGCCCATGGCGAAGGCGTAGCGGGCGACGACGTTGTGGAAGCTGAGCAGGGCGGCGAACATGCCGGTGACGAAGAGGATGTGGAGCGCGTCGGTGAAGGTCGCGCCGAGCCGGGACTCGGTGAGGTGGAAGAGCAGCCCGGCGCTGTGTTCCCGCGCGGCACCGACGACGTGGTCGGGACCGGTGGCGACGGTCAGGGCCCAACTGCTCAGCGCGAAGAAGACGGCGACGCCGCCGACGGCGAGGAACATCACGCGGGGCACGAGGACGTGCGGGCGGCTGGTCTCCTCGGCGTAGACGGGGGCCTGTTCGAAGCCGAGGAAGGCGGCGATGCAGAAGCACAGCGCGGTGCCGACGCCCGCGCCGCTCAGCGTCTCGGGGTTGAAGGCGTGCAGGGACAGGCCCTGGGGCCCGGGGTCGGCGACCGCGGCGATGTCGAAGACGACGACGAGCACGACCTCGATGAGGAGCAGTACGCCGAGCACCCGGGCGTTGACGTCGATCTTCAGCCAGCCCAGCGCGCCGACGGCGAGGACGGCGGCCAGCGCCGGTATCCACCAGGCGACCTCCACGCCCGCGTAGGTGGCGAGGAGACCGGAGACCTCGAAGCCGAAGATGCCGTAGATGCCGACCTGGAGGGCGTTGTAGGCGACCAGGGCGACGAGCGCGGCGCTCGCCCCGGCGGTGCCGCCGAGTCCCCGGGAGATGTACGCGTAGAAGGCGCCCGCGTTGTGCACGTGCCGGCTCATCTCGGCGTAGCCGAGGCTGAACAGGATGAGGACGACGCCCAGCACGACGAAGAGCAGGGGCTGTCCCACGATGCCCATCACCGCGAAGGTCGTGGGCATCACGCCGGCGACCACCATGAGGGGGGCGGTCGCGGCGAGGACGGAGAGCAGCAGGCCCCCCGTGCCGAGGCGGTCGGCGCGCAGCGCGCGCTCCTGCCCCTTGAAGGTGCTGATGCCGCCGTCGGCCGCGGATCTGGTCGTGGATCTGCTCGTGCTCGAACTGCCGGTGGTCATCGGGACCGTCCTTCGGTCGGGTCGGGAGTCAGGTCGTGCCGAGCGCGCCGGCCCGCGCGGCGCGGAAGGCGGTGTGCGGGTCACGGTCCGGGTAGGACCACGGGGCGGGCGTGGCGTAGTCGCCGATGCGGTGGAAGAGCGCGGCGGCCTCGGCGCCCCGGCCCTCGCAGCACTTGGCGTGGGCGAGGAAGTTGAGGTCGACGAGGCGCCGCGGGTGGCCGTCGTGCTCCCACTCCAGCCACCAGTCGAAGGCGGCCTTCATCACCAGCCGGGCGCGGCGGCCGGCCCAGTGGCCGGAGGCGCCCGGGTCGGGGGGTTCGTGTCCGGCGGCGGCGAGGACACGGTAGCGCTCGGCGTGGGCGATGACGGGCAGAATGGCCAGCGGGGAGTCCGCGGGGGCCTGCTCGGCGGCCCAGGAGGCGAAGTCGTAGACCTCGTGGAGCGGGTCGGGTCCGGCGTCGCCGCGCCGTTCGGCGAGCCGGGCGACCATCAGGTGGTGGGCGTGGTGGTGGTCGGCGTACCGGCCGCGGACCTCGTCGAAGACGCGGACCACCTCGTCCTCCGGGCCGAGTTCGCGTTCGAGCAGCATGAGGCCGAGCCAGGGGGTCGGGTCGGCGGGGCAGGAGGCGGCGGCCGTACGGCATGCCTCCCGGCACCGGTCGGGTGGCTCCTTGCCGCGCAGGGCGCGGTGGACCAGGGCGAGGGCGAGCAGCAGCGAGGCGTCGCCGGAGTCGGGTTCGGCGAGCAGCCATTCGCGGGCCCAGGCGGCGCAGGAGGGCTCCTTGGCGAGGACGGTCGCCCGGTGCGCGCGGCGGTCCCAGTCGTCACCCGTACGGACCAGCAGGGAGCGGGCGGACTGCCATCGCCCCTGGGCCAGTGCCGCGCGGGTGGCGACGAGTTCGGCGTCGTCGAGGGCCTCGTCGAGGGTGTGGGCCGCGCGTCTGCGGACTCGGACGAGGGGAGGCGGGGGTGGGGACACCGCGGGGAACTTCCTCACGTGACGCGGTAGGTCGTCGTAGCCGGTTGCCATGGACTGATCACGCAAAGCCAAGCGGTAGCCACGGCTCGTCGTCAAGGCCGGACAGACCGTTACACGCGTCAACTCCCTTAATTCCAGAGGCACTTGCCAGAGTCAGCTACCAGAACACCACCCGGATGCGGGACTCGACCGGCGCCTTGGACCCCCCGGCGCTAGAGTCGCCCCCTGCACACTCCGTGACCCGGCCTGACGAGCGAGGTACGCAGCGTGACGCTTCTGGTACTGGTCCTCGCCGTGAGCGCAGCGTGCTGCCTCGGGCTCGGTTTCGTGCTCCAGCAGAACGCCGCCCAGCGCGCGCCGCTGGGCGACTTCCTCTCCCCGCGGCTGCTGCTGGACCTGATCCGGGTGCCGCGCTGGCTGGGCGGGATCGCGCTCATGGTGGCGGGCATGGTGCTCGGCGCCCTCGCGCTGGGCGCGGGCGGGGTCACCCTGGTGGAACCGCTGCTCGCCACGAACCTGCTCTTCGCCCTCGCCCTCTCCCGCCTCCAGACCCGGCAGCCGCTGGGCGGCCAGGGCTGGTCGGGGCTGGCGCTGCTGGCCGGCGGGGTCACGGCGTTCATCGTCGCGGGCCGGCCGCGGGGCGGGAGCGCGGTGACCGACCCGGTGCGCCACTGGCTGGTCGTGGGCGGGGTGCTCGGCCTCGCCCTGCTGCTCACGGCGTGCGCCCGGCGGGCCCGGCTCACCTGGGGCCCGGCCCTGCTGGCCCTCGCCGCCGGACTGCTCTACGGGGTGCAGGACGCGCTCACCCGGGTCAGCGGCCGGCGCTTCTCGGCGGAGGGCCTGGCCGGCCTGCTCACCGCCTGGCAGCCGTACGGTGTCGTCGTCCTCGGCGTCACGGGGCTGGTGCTGGTGCAGAGCGCCTTCGAGACGGCGCCGCTGCGCAGGTCCCTGCCCGCGCTGACCGCCGCCCAGCCGCTGGCGGGCATCGCCTGCGGGGTCGGCTTCCTCGGCGACCGGCTGCGCACCGGCACCGGCGCGCTGGCGTGGGAGGCGAGCGGACTGGCGGCGGTGGTGACGGGCATCGTCCTGCTGGGGCTGCACCCGGCCCTGCCCCAGGGAACGGCCGCGCCGTCGGCGGACACGGGCCGCGCTGCTTGGATGGACACATGAGCGCTGACGAGATCCTGGACATCGTCGACGAGGACGACCGGGTGGTGGGCCGGGCCCGCCGGGGCGACGCGTACGCCCGGGGACTGCGCCACCGCGCCGTCTTCGTCCGGGCCCGCGACCCCGAGGGCCGCCTCTTCGTCCACCGCCGCACCCCGGTGAAGCTGGTGTACCCCTCCTTCTACGACATGTTCGTCGGCGGGGTGGTCGGCGCGGGCGAGTCGTACGACGAGGCGGCCCTGCGCGAGGCCCGCGAGGAACTGGGCGTCCCCGGCCTCCCCCGGCCACGGCACCTCTTCACGTTCCTCTACGACAACGGCGCGGGCCACACCTGGTGGTCGGCGGTCTACGACGTCCTCTGCGCGCACCCGGTCCACCCGCAGCCCGAGGAGGTCGCCTGGCACACCTTCCTCACCGAGGAGGAGCTGGAGGCCCGCTTGGCGGACTGGCCCTGGGTCCCGGACGGCCTGGAGGCGTACCGGCGCCTGCGCGCGGCTGCCTGAACGGGGCCCGGCGGGTCGCGTACGGCGGGGAGGCCGCTGCCCGAGGCGAGGCGAGCGCGGGCGGGGGCGGGGGCCGCCCGGCCCGAACGGGCGTCACCCGCACCCCTGTGGATAGGGTCGCCCGCGTGATCCCCTTCGTACGGAACGCCCGCCTGTGGTTCGCCCCCGAGGAGATCCGGCAGGAGGGTCCGACCCCCGACTACCGCTTCTCGCTGGCCAACGAGCGCACGTTCCTGGCCTGGCTGCGCACCGCCCTGGCCCTGATCGGCGGCGGTTTCGCGGTGGACCAGTTCCTGCCGGACCTGCGCTGGGGCTGGCGGGTGGGACTGGCCCTGGCCCTGCTCACGGCCGGTGTGCTCTGCTCGCTGCGCGCGGTGAACCACTGGGTGCGCTGCGAACGGGCGATGCGCCGGGGCGAGGACCTGCCCGCGTCCCGCTTCCCGGCGGTGCTCAGCCTGGTCGTGGCCGTCGTCGCCGTGGCCATGGTGCTCATGGTCCTCGTCGGGTGGGAGCGGTGAACGCGGACGCCGCCGCCCCTCGGCGCGACCCCGGGCTCCAGCCGCAGCGCACCCGCCTGGCGTGGCGGCGTACGACGCTGTCGGGCACCGTCGTCACGGTGCTGGCGGCGCGGAGCGCGCTCCAGAGCGGCCCGTCCCCGGCGGCGGTCGCGGCCGGTGCGCTGTGCGCGGTGCTCTGGCTGGCCTTCCTGCGCCTGGCCCACCTGCGCATCCGCGCGCTGGACGCGTCGTACCGCCCGGGGGCGCTCACCCCGCCGTGGGCCGCGGTGGCGGCCCTGTGCACGGTCGCCCTGGCGGTCTGCGGGGCGGCCATCGTCCTCTGAGGCGGCTGCGGGGTCAGGGTTACGGCGACGACCCTCCGGCCCCTGGTTGCCTCCGACGGCCGGCGTGGCCCCGCCCTCCGGGGGAAACCGGACCTGGCCCTGCCCCCGAAGAACCGCACGTGGCTCCACCCCTCGGGGGTACCCGGACGCCACGCGGGCGGAAATGCCCGCATATGCACCGCAGGAAGGGCGTCACCTGACACCCTGTGCGATGCCGTTCACGGCACTCACGCCACACCCCTCACCTCTCCCCCACCCTTCCCGGAGGCTGAGCACCATGACCACCGCCCACCAGGAACACACCGCCCACCCCCACACCCACGGCCCGGAGTGCGGCCACGCCGAGGTCCCGCACGGCGACCACGTCGACTACGCGCACGACGGCCACCTGCACCGCGCGCACGGCGGCCACTGGGACGAGTGCGAGCCCGCCGGCCACACGGCGCACGAGGGCCACCAGCACCAGCACGGCGAGGGCTGCGGGCACACGGGCGTGCGCCACGGCGACCACGTGGACTACCTGCACGACGGCCACCGGCACGCCGCCCACGACGGCCACTGGGACGACCACTGACCGCACCGGAACCCCCGTCCCGGCCGGCGTCAGGGCCCGGACCCGCCCCCTGAGCACCCCCTCCCCGACCCCTCCCCGACGCGACGACACGCCGAAGGCCCCCCGCACCGACCGTGCGGAAGGCACCCGGCGTGTCGTCGCGTCGATCACGTTCCGCCCGCCCCCTGGACTCCATACCGACCGGTCGGCATCATGAGTCGTGTCCTGGTCATCTGCCTGGAGGAACGACGATGAGCCCCGACCACCCACCCGGCCTCGACCTGGGCCGGCTGCGCGATCTGCTCGACCGCGAGCGGCCCGGACTGGCCGGCGGCCCGCTCACGGGCCGGCTGATCGAGGGCGGCCGGTCGAACCTCACGTACCTGGTGGGCGACGGCACCGCCCGCTGGGTCGTCCGCCGCCCGCCGCTCGGGCACGTCCTCGCCACCGCGCACGACATGGCGCGCGAGCACCGGGTGATCAGCGCCCTGCACCCGACCGAGGTGCCGGTGCCACGCACGCTGCTCCTCTGCGAGGACGAGGAGGTCCTCGGGGCGCCGTTCTACGTGATGGAGTTCGTCGAGGGCACCCCGTACCGCACGGCGGACCAGCTCGCCCCGCTCGGCGCCGAGCGCACCCGCGACACGGTCCTGAACCTGGTCGACACCCTCGTCGCACTCCACGAGGTGGACCCCGGGGCAGTGGGGCTCGGCGACTTCGGCCGGCCCGAGGGCTTCCTCGAACGCCAGTTGCGCCGCTGGGCCAAGCAGCTCGACGCCTCGCGCGGGCGCGACCTCCCCGGCATCGACGAGCTGCACGGCGCGCTGGGCCGGACGCTGCCGCCCTCCCCCGCCCCGGCCGTGGTGCACGGCGACTTCCGCCTGGACAACGTCCTGATCGGCGCGGACGGCGAGGTCAGGGCGGTCCTGGACTGGGAGATGTCCACCCTGGGCGATCCCCTGACCGACCTCGGCCTGCTGGCGATGTACAGCACGCCGCTCGGCATGCCCGGCTCGCCCGTCGCCACCACGGCCGAGGCACCCGGCCACCCCTCCCCGGCCGAGCTGGCCGAGCGGTACGCGCGACGCTCGGGCCGGGACGTGGGCGCCGTCTCCTGGTACACGGCGTTCGCCTGGTTAAAGCTCGCCGTGATCCTGGAGGGCATCCACTACCGCTACACCCTGGGCCGCACGGTGGGCGGCGGCTTCGACCGCATCGGCGAACTGGTGCCGGTCTTCATCGAGCACGGACTGACCACGTTGCAGGAAGGCTGACCCGTCATGGACTTCGCGTACGACGCGCGCACCGAGGACCTGCGTGCCCGGCTGCTCGCCTTCATGGACGAGCACGTGTACCCGGCCGAGCCGGTCGCCCAGGAGCAGCGCGCCCGCCTGGCGTCGCCGTGGGACACCCCGCGGATCGTGGAGGAGCTGAAGGCCGAGGCCCGCCGCCAGGGCCTGTGGAACCTCTTCCTGCCCGACGCCCACTACGGCGCCGGGCTCACCAACCTCCAGTACGCGCCGCTCGCCGAGATCACCGGCCGCAGCCCGCACCTGGCGCCGACGGCGACCAACTGCGCCGCGCCGGACACCGGGAACATGGAGGTGCTGGCACAGTTCGCGGACGGGCCGCAGCGGGAACGGTGGCTGGAACCGCTGCTGGCCGGCGAGATCCGTTCGGCGTTCGCCATGACCGAGCCGGAGGTGGCCTCCTCGGACGCCACCAACATCACCACGCGTATCGAGCGCGACGGCGACGAGTACGTCGTCACGGGCCGCAAGTGGTACATCTCCGGGGCGATGAACCCGGACTGCCGGGTCCTCATCGTGATGGGCAAGACGGACCCGGAGGGCGCGGACGTCCGCCGCCGGCAGTCGATGGTGCTGGTCCCACGCGACACGCCCGGCGTCACGGTGACGCGCGCCATGCGGGTGTTCGGGTACGAGGACCACGACCACGGGGGACACGCCGAGGTGGTCTTCGACCACGCACGCGTGCCGGTCACGAACCTGATCGGCGAGGAGGGAGGCGGTTTCGCCATCGCGCAGGCCCGCCTCGGCCCCGGCCGCATCCACCACTGCATGCGGCTGATCGGCATGGCGGAGCGGGCGATCGAGCTGATGTGCCGGCGGGCGGTCTCCCGCGAGGCGTTCGGCGGGCCGCTGGCCCGGCAGGGCGTGGTCCACAACTGGATCGCGGACGCGCGGGTCACCGTGGAGCAACTGCGGCTGCTGGTGCTGAAGACGGCCTGGCTGATGGACACGGTCGGCAACCGGGGCGCGCACACCGAGATCCAGGCCATCAAGATCGCCACGCCGCGCGCGGTGGTCGGCATCGTCGACCGGGCCATCCAGTTGCACGGCGCGGGCGGGGTGAGCCAGGACTTCCCGCTGGCGGAGCTGTACGCCGCCGCCCGGACGCTGATGATCGCGGACGGACCGGACGAGGTGCACCAGCGCTCGCTGGCCCGCCGGGAGATCAAGCGGTACGTCTGACGGCCCGGCGCCGGGCCTGCCCCGGCCGGATCACGGCCGCAGGGCCCGCAGCAGCAGGTCGGCCAGGTGGTCGGCGACCTCCTGCGGGCCGAGCGGACCGTCGGGCCGGTACCAGGTGGAGAGGTGGTGGACCGAGCCGAAGTGGTAGTCGACGACGAGGTCGGCCGGGACCTCGTCGGTGAAGACGCCGGCGCGCCGGCCCTCCTCGATGAGCGCGCGGAAGCGTTCGTGGTAGCGCCGGCGCTCGGCACGCACCTGCCGGTACTTCTCCGGACTCAGGTGGTGCATGGAGCGGAAGAAGATCGAGGCGTCGTCGAGGTTCTCGATGGTGGTGACGACGACGTCGGCCGCCGCGTCCCGCACCCGCTTCTCGACCGGCGCGTCGGCGTCCGCGAAGGCGTCCAGGCGTTCCTGCTGGAGGCGCAGCACGCGCGCGTACACCTCGTGCAGGAGGTCGTCCTTGGAGCCGAAGTAGTGGTAGAGCGCTCCCTTGGTGACGCCGGCCGCCTCGACGATCTCCTGTACCGAGGTGCGGTCGTAGCCCTGCTCCGCGAAGAGCCGGGTGGCGGCGGCCAGCAGCCGCCGGGGCACCGGAGTGCCGTCCCCGTCCGTGGTCCTGGGCACTGCCGTCACCTGCCTTTCCGTGTCACTGTCCGTCGTCACTGTCCGTCGTGGTGCCTGGGGAACGCGGTTCCCGGAGGAGGATCTTCCCATTCTCCTCCGCCGGCGGGTCGGGCAGGACCGCCCGCCGGGCGCTCACCGCGCGGTGGCCGCGCGGGCTCCGGGCGGTCGCAGCGCGGTCGCCGGGCGGGCGGGGCCGGTCAGCCGGTCGCCTCCCACTCCCGCTGGACGCGGTTCATGCCGGCCAGCCAGCGGTCGGGCTCGGCGGCCCGGGTGCGGTAGTAGCCGGCGACCTCGGGGTGGGGCAGGATCAGGAAGCGGTCCTCCTCGATGCCCCGGAAGAGGGCGTCCGCGACGTCCGCCGGGTCGATCGCGGTGGGCCGCAGCACCAGGTCACCGGCGGTGCCGGTGGCGTCGAGCATGTCGGTGCGCACGCCCTGGGGGCAGATGGCGTGGACCTTGACGCCGCGGTGGCGGTAGGTCAGCGACAGCCACTCGGCGAAGGCGTGGGCGCCGTGCTTGGTGACGCTGTAGGGCGCCGCGCCGATCATGGTGAGCAGTCCGGCGGCGGAGACGGTGGAGACGAACCGGCCGCCGCCGCGTGCGAGCCAGTCGGGCAGCAGGGCCTCGGCGGCGCGGACGTGGGCCATTACGTTGACGTCCCAGGCGTGGGCCCAGACCCCCTCGCCGGCGGCCTCGGAGCCGCCGGAGGCGACGCCCGCGTTGGCGCAGTACACGTCGATCGTGCCGCCGAGCGCCTCGCGGGCCGCGGGGACCACCTCGGAGGCGTCGCCGGGGAGGGCTATGCCTCCGATCTCGTCGGCGACGGCCCGCGCACGCGCCGGGTCCAGGTCGTTGACGGCGACCTGGGCGCCCTCGGCGGCGAAGCGGCGGGCCAGTGCGGCGCCGATGCCGCCTCCGGCCCCGGTCACGACGACTGCGGCGTCCTGTACGGCATCCACCAGGGGGCTCCTTCACTGCGGTACGGGCCCGGTCCCGTGCCACCGCGCGGCCGTCGGAGCGGCACGGACCGGGTCGGTCGGGTCGGGTCGGGTCCAGTCGGTCAGGTCGAGTCGGGTCGGCGTGGTCCCCGGTCCCCGGTCCCCGGTCCCCGGACCCCGGACCCCGGACCCCGCCAGGGCGACAGACTAACCAGTCGGTATGTGCTGCCGGAAGGGGGCCGCGCCCGCCGGCCTCGTTCCGCGTGGGCGACGGGCGCGTTAGCGTGCGTGCGCATGACACCCGCCGCGATCACGGAGGTCACCGCATGACGCTGTCCCGACGCACCCTGTTCGCCACCACGGCCGCGGTGGCCGCGGCCACCACCGGAACCGCAACCGCCGGAACCGCAACCGCCGCCACCGGCTCCGCCCAGGCGGCTCCCGGCGCCGGCCGACGCCTGCGCACCGGTTTCGAGCGGCTGGCCGAGGACGGCTACGCCCTGCTGCGCGGACGCCGGGTCGGCGTCGTCACCAACCCGACCGGCATCACCCGCGACGCCCGGCACATCGTCGACGTCCTGCACGCCGACCGCCGGGTGGACCTGATCGCCGTCTTCGGCCCGGAACACGGGTTCCGGGGGACGGCGCAGGCGGGCGGTTCCGAGGGCCGCCACGACGATCCGGCGACCGGCCTGCCGGTCTACGACACGTACCTCAAGAGCGGCCCGGCGCTCGCGGGGATCTTCACCGCGTCCGGCGTGGACACCGTCGTCTTCGACATCCAGGACGTGGGGGCCCGCTTCTACACCTACATCTGGACCCTGTTCGACTGCATGGAGGCGGCGGCGCTCGCGGGCAAGCGGTTCGTGGTCCTGGACCGGCCCAACCCGGTGACCGGGCGGGCGGCCCTCGGCCCGGTGCTGCGGCCGGAGTTCGCCAGTTTCGTCGGCCGCCGCCCGATCGCGCAGGCGCACGGCATGACCGTCGCCGAGCTGGCGCGGCTGTTCAACGGCGAGTTCCTCTCCCCGCGGGTCCCGCTGGAGACGGTGGCGATGACGGGGTGGCGGCGATCGGACTTCCACGACGCCTCCGGACTGCCCTGGGTGCCGCCGAGCCCGAACATGCCGACTCCAAAGACCGCCCTCGTCTACGCCGGGACCTGCCTGTTCGAGGGCACGAACCTGTCGGAGGGGCGCGGCACCACCCGTCCCTTCGAACTGCTCGGCGCGGAGGGCCTGGACGGGCGCTGGGCCGCCGCCGCCAACGAGGCCGGGCTGCCCGGGGTGCGCTTTCGGGAGGCGTACTTCGCCCCGGTCTTCTCCAAGTTCGAGGGGAAGACGGTGGGCGGCGTACAGCTCCACGTGCACGACCGGGCCGCGTTCGACCCGGTGCGCACGGGGATCGCCCTGCTGGTGACGGCGCGGCGGGTCTGGGACGGCTTCGCCTGGCGGCCGGACCACTGGATCGACACGCTCACCGGCTCCACGCGCGTGCGCACGATGATCGACGCCGGTGCGGGCACCGACGAGGTGGTGGGCGCCTGGCAGCGGGAACTGGCGGCGTTCCGGGCGACACGCCGCCAGTACCTGCTCTACGGATGAGCCGTGCGCCGGCCGGTCACCGGTGGGACGTGAACTCCACGACCTGCTGGTAGGTCGGCCTGTTCTGCCAGCCGATCCCCCGGTGCTTGATGCCGCCGAGGGTGCGGTGCACGATCGAGTCCGCGCACCACTGGTCGCCGGCGGCGCAGGCGTCGTCGCCGGGGTAGACCTGGGCGGGCGTGCGGGCGGCGGCCTCCTTCAACGTGGTGACCAGCGTGTCGCGGCAGGCGGACAGGTCTCCGCCGCCGCAGTAGGAGCGGGCGAGCGGTCCCTGGACGGACTCGCCGAGCACGGAGCGGATGTCCTTGTCGACATAGCTCCACCAGCCGTACTGGAAGGCGCTCCCGGCGTGCGCTCCGGTCGGGCCGTGCGCGGCTGAGGGCGACTCGTCGACGGGCAGGTTGCGGGTGAAGGCGGTGTACAGGCCGGTGCCGAGGCCGGGCGTGAACTCGGCCTCGACCAGCCGCGGCCACCAGGCGTCGAGGGTGCGGATGGCGTCGGCGTGGGCGTACTTCTTCGAGCCGGACGAGGTCTCGGCGCGCAGGGCTCCGGCCTCGGACCACGCCCGGAGCCGCCCGACGGCGGTGGCGACGGCGGGGTCGGTCACCGGCGCGGAGCCGATCACCTTGAGCAGGTCCGGCAGGACGTCGGTCGCCCGCAGGTCGGCGAGCGCGGCATCCGCCATGGCCTTGACCAGCGCGGCGCGGGTGACGCCGCCCTGGGCGACCAGCGCGCCGACCCGGTCGTCGAGCAGGTTGCCGCGGTGGACCGAGCCGTTGCCCCAGGAGGCGGCGGTGTAGTCCTTGGCCGGCTTGTTGTTCCAGGAGACGTAGTACGGCTGGTCGACCGATTGCGGGTGGGCGGAGGGCGGGGTGTAGCGGGCGGTGTTGGCGGCCGGGTCCCAGTCCCGCCACTCGTGCGCCGGACGCGCCCAGACGGGGAACTCGGCGTCGACGCCGTCGGCCCGTACCGGGTTGTCGCCGCTGTTGTAGTACGCGGTGTGCTCGGCGTCGGCGTAGAACCAGTTGAAGGTGTAGTTGATGTGCTGGACCGCGCCGCGGAAGCTCTCCGGGCCGTCGAGGTAGTCGGGGTCGTTCAGCATCTGGAAGCCGATGATGGAGTCGGCCTCGTGCAGGAAGGAGGAGCGCAGGCTCGTGTAGGCGACCTTCTTGCCGCCGACGGTGGCGCGGTACTCGACCGGCCCGTAGACGGTGCGCCAGGCCCGCATGGTGTAGGAACCGGCGGCGGTGCCGTCGGCGACGGTGGGCTTCCAGGAGTTGGTGTGCTCGACCTTCTCCATCGGCACGCAGGCGCCGCGGTGGAGGTAGTGGTGGTCGTCCTGGCACAGTTCGACCGCGTAGGTGTCGATGATGTCCTGGCCGGAGGTGGTCGCGCTCCACGCGTAGTCCTGGCCGCGGCCGAGTTCGACGTACATGCTCAACCCCGCGAAGGAGGCGCCGCGGGCGCTGAGGCCGGGGCCCTGGATCTCCTGGAGCAGGAGCAGTTGCGGCGCGAAGTAGCCGGTCTGCGGGCCGAAGACGGCGACCGGGTGGCCGCTCGCGGTGTGCTCGCCGCCGACGACGAGGGCGTTGGACATGCCGCGCCGGGCGGAGGAGAGGGCCGCGTCGGCGGCACCGTCCGAGGCGCGGGCGGCGCCGGCCGTGGCGGCGCTGCCCTTGCGGTCGTACACCAGCGGTTCGGCGCGTACGGAGCCCGGGTCGGGCAGGGCGCGGCCCTGCGGGTCGTCGGGCCGGGGCAGGTAGGGGAAGCTGCCGTCGTGCTGGGTGAGGACGGCCTCGGGGTCGTTGCGCTGGCGGAAGGACTCCCAGACCTCGGTGCCCTGGGTGACGCCGTACTTCTCCTGGGCGGCGAGCAGGGAGAGGGCGTTGTCGACCTCGCCGCCGCCTCCGGAGCCGAAGAGCGCGCCGATGACGGAGGCGAGGGCGACCAGGTCGGTGCGCTGGAAGCGTTCGATGGTGCCGGAGTTGGTGATGGCGTCCTTGTGGCCGGTCAGGACGTACTCGCCGGGGAAGTAGCGGCCCTTGTCGGAGGCGTCGATGTAGGCGTTGACGCCGTCGATGTACGCGTCCACGTCGGCCAGCGCCTGCCGGCCGCGGTCGCCGGCCTTGGCGGCGGCGCCCTCGATCTGGGCGGTGAGGTCGTCCTCGGTGTAGGGCGCGTTGCGCCAGAACTGCTGCTCCAGCCCCTGGTTGGCCGGGTCGCCGCCCGCGAACGGCGTCAACCGGCCCCGGCCCACGTGCCGGAAGAGGTCCATCAGCCAGAGCCGGTCCTGCGCGGCGGCGTACCCGGCGCCGAACTCGGTGCCGTAGCGGGTGGTCCCCGTGATGTGCGGGACGCCGGTCTTCTTGTCGCGGACGATGGTGACGTCGTCACGGCCGGCCGGGCGCAGGGTGGAGGCGACCTGCCCGGAGGGGACGCCGAAGGAGGCGTCGTTGAAGAAGGTGTTGATCTTCTCGGTGGTCAGTGACGGGTAGCCGGAGGCGAGGTTCGCGTAGGGGCCGAGCTGGTCCTCGGCGTGCTCCGGCTGGGTGCCGAACGCCTGGTTGAGGAGGATCTGGGCGAGGGTGGCGTTGCCGTTCTGTCCGGGCGGCAGGATGTCCGAACACCGTCCGCCGCAGTGGTCGACGGCCGCCGTGGGGACGGGCGCCTGCGGGGCCGCGCCGGCCGCCGCCGCGGGGGACAGCGGTGACAGCAGACCGGCGACGAGCGCGCAGAGGGAAGCGGTCTTCAGGAACCCGTGGAAGCCGCGGGGAGTTCTCAGTCTGTCGCGGGCATTGCGTGGGGTGCGCCGTGGCATGGCAGCTCCTCCCGACGAGGGTGATGCCGGAGGTTACCGCCGGTATCCCCGCGTTGGAAGATGAACATGCGTCACTTTTCGCTGCGGACACGGTCGGTCACGGGACCGGCGGGGGACGGAGGGAGCCGATTCGCCCGTCGGTACGTCTATCCGACGACGTCCGCTGGTGACGCCGAAGTGACCGAAGTACAGGTGCAGGTGTGACGGAGGTGCACGACGATGGCCGGTTTCCGGAGTCTGGCGAGACAGGTCCGAGATCCACGCTGCGACCTGGCGCTGCGGCGCTACTCGCTCCGCAAGTGCCTTGAGCGGTTCGCCCCTTACGGGCACAGGGCGACGTGGGACCACCTGTGCTCGCGGGCCGGGTTCGGTCCCGAGGACCGCTCCCCCGACCCGGTGCGGCTCGTGGCCGCACTGGAGGAGCTGGAGGAGGCGCGGTCCGTGTGGCTGGCCTACGAGGCCGAGTTCGCCGAGCGCCGCAGGAGGGAGAAGCACGGCGGGCTGCGCAGGCCGGGCAGTGTGGACGACTGGCACCGGCTGACCTGGGGCGGGTTCGGCGTCGCCTGGTGCGACGACCCCCGGGTCCACCCGGACCGGCCGCTGGCCGAGGTGCTGCGCGATCTGATCTCCGCGCTGGAGCGTGAGCCGGGCTCGCTCTGCCCGGTGTGCGACGGGGACAGCCTGGTATGGAAGTACGACCTGGACCACGAGCCGTCGTCGGGCCCGGTCTGCGCCGACTGCGGCATCCTCGTGCCCCGGCCGGTCCTGACGGGGGACGCGATCGCCTACGCCCGGCGGGGGCGGCTGCTGATGTCGGCGTAGAGCGGGGGCGGCCGGGGGTCTGGCGCCCGGGGCCTGGGGCCGGTGTCGGGGGGCCTGGCCGGGTGCCGGGGCCTGGCCCGGTGCCGGGGGCCTGGCCGGGTGCCGGGGGGGCCTGGCCGGGTGTCGGCGCGGGGCCCGGCTGCCCGCGGAGGGCCGGCCGCCAGGTGCGCTGCCTGCGGCAGGGGCCGGAGGAACGGAGCGAGGCGGGCGGCGGGGTGCGGCGCGCGGGTGCGGGGTGCGCCGGGGACACGGCGCCCCGCCGCCTCGTACGGGGCGGGCCGCCCGCACGGCGGCGACGGTGAGCCCGGCGCGCGCCCCCGGGGCCGGCCGCCTGGACACCCAAGACGCCGGGGCCGCCCGACACGCCCGACACGCCCGGACAGGCGTACCGCCCGCTCAGTCGTCCTGGCCGGCCGCGGAGGCGGGCCCGTGTTCGTGGTGGTGGGGGGCGGCGGGCCGGCGCGGCTCGGCCAGCAGGCGGGAGCCGGTGCGGCGCTCGCCGAAGACGTCGTCCGGGTTGGACAGGACGCACGAGTCCAGGGAGAGGCAGCCGCAGCCGATGCAGTCGGTGAGGTGGTCGCGGAGCCGGTTGAGCTGCCGGATGCGCTCGTCGAGTTCGAAGCGCCAGGCCCGCGACAGCCGCGCCCAGTCGTCCCGGGTGGGCGTGCGCTCCTCGGGCAGCTCGGCGAGGGCCTCGCGGACCGTGGCGAGCGGGATGCCGACCCGCTGCGCGGCGCGTACGAAGGCGACCCGGCGCAGCGTGTCCCGGGTGTAGCGGCGTTGGTTGCCCGAGGTGCGACGGCTGGTGATCAGGCCCTTGGACTCGTAGAAGCGGAGGGCGGAGACGGCGGCGCCGCTGCGCGCGGCGAGCTGGCCCACCGTGAGTTCGTGGATCTTCTCGGGAATCTGAGGCACTCCCCGAACCCTACCGACCGCCGTACCCCCGTGGTCCGTTGACAGGGACCGCGCGGCCCACCATGCTAAGCAGTCGCTTAGCCCGCGGGGCAGGGTGTGCGGGCGAGCGCGACGACGGACCCTGCGAGACGACCTGCGAGACGACCTGCGACACGGGAGGCCGGGACATGGCAGAGCCGAGGATCTTCACGTCCGCCGAGGAACTGAAGGCGGCGGTGGGCGAGCACCTGGGGTACACCGACTGGCTGGAGGTCGGCCAGCGGCGGATCGACCTGTTCGCGGAGGCGACGGGCGACCACCAGTGGATTCACGTGGACCCGGAGAAGGCCGCCGCGGGCCCCTTCGGCACCACCATCGCGCACGGCTATCTGACCCTCTCGCTGCTCCCCCTGTTCGCGCCGCAGCTCATGACGGTCGAGGGCGTGCGGATGGGCGTCAACTACGGCACCAACAAGGTCCGCTTCCCCGCCCCGGTCCCGGCCGGCTCACGGCTGCGCGCCACGGCGACCGTCCGGGCCGTCGAGGACGTGGCGGGCGGCGTACAGGCCGCCGTCGCCTTCACCGTGGAGCGCGAGGGCGGCGACAAGCCGGTCTGCGTCGCCGAGTCGGTCGTGCGCTACTACTTCTGAGCCGCCGCGTACGGCCGCGTAGGGCGTACGGCTACGTCCGGGCGTCGCCGGGCGGACGCGCCCCGACCATCCGCAGGACGAGACCGGCGTAGAGCGCGCCGACCTCGTCCGGGGTGCGGGGGCCCTCGATGTTGAACCAGCGGGCGACGTCGATGCAGAGCGAGAGGATGGCGAGCGTCGTGCCCTGCACGTCCGGCACGTCGAACTCGCCCGCCGCCACGCCGTCCTCGACGATCCCGCGTACCTCGGCGTCCACCTGGCGGCGCAGGGCCAGGATCTCGGCGCGGGCCTCGGGGCCGAGGGCGTCCAGCTCGTACTGGACCACGCGGGCGGTGGTGCGCCGCCCCGCGTGCCAGCGGACGAAGGAGGAGACGGCGTCGGCGAGCCGGTCGGCGGCGCCGCCCTCACCCCCGGCCGCGGTGCGCAGGATGGCGAGGGCCCGGTCGTGGCCGATCCGGCTGATGCGGTGGAGCAGCTCTTCCTTGGTCTTGTAGTGGATGTAGAGCGCGGCCGGGCTCATGCCCGCGCGCCCGGCGATGTCGCGGGTCGTGGTCGCGTGGTACCCGCGCTCGGCGAACGCCTCGACGGCGGCGACCAGCAGCCGCCGTGCCGCGTCGGGCGTGACCTCTTCCCACGGCTCGGTCTCGCCGCCCACCGTCTCGGCCGCCCTGCTCATCCCTTGTTCGCCCCTCTCGGTACCGGAGCTCCACCCTACCGCCCTTACTGAGCGAGCGCTTAGGCTCGGGGCGGCCGGGGTGATCACCCGAGTTTCTCGAAGGGATCGTGCGCGGCGAGGAGCTTCTCCAACCGCGCCTGGTCCACCCGGTTCACGATCTGCCCGGCCTCCTGGCGGTCCCGGACGATCTTGGCGAGGGTGAAGGCCGAGGTCACGAGGTACAGGACGGCGATCCCGAGGAAGGCCCGCACCCAGGCGTCGGCCTGGAGTCTGGCGATGCCGACGGCGGTGGCGGTCAGGGCCACCGCGAACGACGCCACGGCCTGCCCGTAGAAGGCCGCCGTGCTCTGCTGCTTGACCGATGTGTCACTCATGGCCCCAGCTTCGGCCTCCGTGACGGGGACCACATCCGCGCGGGTACTCAGCTCGGGTACTCAGACGGGCCGGGGGGGGCGGACGGGCGTCGGGGCCAGGGACCGGGGATCGGGACCACGGCGGGGCCAAGGCGGGGCCAGGGCCCGGGGATCGGAGCCAGGGCCGGGGGGCGGGACCAGGACCCGGGGGTCAGAAGGCCGAGACGCCGGTCAGTGCCCGTCCGATGACGAGCTTCTGGATCTGGCTGGTGCCCTCGTAGAGGGTCATCACCCGGGCGTCGCGCAGCAGTTTGCCGACGGGGTACTCGTCGATGTAGCCGTAACCGCCGAAGACCTGGAGCGCGTTGCCCGCGGCACGGACGGCGGCCTCCGAGGCGAACAGCTTGGCCTTGGACGACTCGACGGCGAACGGCCGCCCCCGGTCGATCAGATCGGCGACCCGCCAGGTGAGCAGCCGGGCCGCGTCCACGTCGACGGCGATGTCGCTGATCAGCTCCTGCACCAACTGGTGGCCCGCGATGGGCTTCCCGAACTGCTCGCGCTCCCCCGCGTACCCCACGGCGGCCTCCAGCGCGGCCTGCGCGATGCCGACGCAGCCGGCCGCGACCGACATCCGCCCCTTGGCGAGGGCCGACATGGCGACCGAGAAGCCCTTCCCCTCGGGCGCCAGCAGCGCTGAGGCGGGCACGCGCACGCCCTCCAGGACGAGTTCGGCGGTGGACTGGCCGCGCAGGCCGAGCTTGCCGTGGACGGGGCGACGGGTCAGGCCGGGCGTGTCGGCGGGGACGAGGAAGGCGGAGACGCCGCGGTGGCCGGGCGCGTCGGTGGAGCGGGCGAAGAGCAGCACGACGTCGGCCCAGGTGCCGTTGGTGATGAACATCTTCGTGCCGTCGATCACGTAGTCGCCGCCGTCGCGCACCGCGCGGGTGGTGAGCCGGCCGGCGTCGGAACCGTTGCCGGGCTCGGTCAGCCCGAAGCAGCCGACCAGCTCGCCGGAGGTCAGCCCCGGCAGCCAGCGCCGCTTCTGCTCCTCGTCGCCCCAGGCGGCGATCGTCTTGGCGACCAGGCCGAGGGAGACCGAGACGATGCCGCGCACCGAGGAGTCGCCCCGGCCCAGCTCCTCGGTGACCAGGCAGTACGCGAGGTGGTCGCCGCCGCAGCCGCCGTACTCCTCGTCGACGGTGAGGCCGAGGAAGCCCACCTCGCCGAGCTTCTTCACCAGGGAGCGGTCGACCTCCTCGGCGCGGTCCCAGGCGGCGGCGTGCGGGGTGACCTCGCGCTCCACGAAGTCCCGGGCGAGCCGCCGCAGGGCGGTCTGCTCCTCGCTTGGCTCCAGGTTCATGCCGAGTCACCCCACACCGGTCGGTTCGCGGACCACGAGCCCTTAATTAGCGCTGCTAGTTTATGGTCGCAGCCCTACTATGTGCGCCATGGCCCGACCGCGCAAGCCCTTGCTCAGCACCGACCGGATCGTCGCGGCGGCCCGCGAACTGGTGGACGCGGAGGGGCTCGCGGCCGTCTCCACCCGCCGGCTCGCCGCCGAGCTGGGGGTCAGCGGGCCCTCCCTCTACAACCACTTCCGCACCAAGGACGAGATCCTGGAGGCGGTCGCCGACTCGGTGAGCGCCCAGGTCGACCTGTCGATGTTCGAGGACGGCCGGGACTGGCGGACCGCGCTGCACGACTGGGCCGTCTCCTACCGGGCGGCGCTGCGCGACCATCCGCACATCGTCCCGGTCCTGGCGCACGGCCCCGGCCGCCGCCCGGCCGCGCTGCGCCTGGCCGACGCGGTGTACGGGGCGATGGTCGGGGCGGGCTGGCCGCCGGCGCAGGCCACCTCCATCGGCGCGCTGATGCGGTACTTCATCATGGGCTCCGCGCTCGGCTCCTTCGCGCAGGGTTTCGTGGACGACGCGAGCGCCTACGACCCGGCCGACTATCCGCATCTGGGCCAGGCCCATCTGCTGGCCGAACAGCGGGAGAAGATCGACGAACGCGCCTTCGAGACCGGGCTGACGGCCCTGCTGGACGGACTGGCCCGGCAGTACGAACGGCTGGCGGCGGAGACGTAGACCGCCGGGCGCGGGGTGCGGGGGCTGGGTCGGGGTTGGGGCTGGGGCCGGGGGCGCGGCCGGGGCCGGGTCCCCGACCGCTGGACGTCCCCTCGGCAACCGGTGGATGTCCCCGCGACCCTGGATGTCCCCGGTGCCGCCGCGAGAGGCTGACCCGGTCAGGCATCGATCTTCGGCAGACGGAGGCCACGCGCTCATGACAGCACCGGGGAACCAGCCCTCACCGGCACCAGGCACCTACGAGATCGACCAGGCGGCGTCCGCGATCCGCTTCGACACCCGCGCCCTGTTCGGGCTGCTTCCGGTCCGCGGCACCTTCACCATCGGGCAGGGCCGGATCATCGTGGCCGACCCGGCGGAGGAGTCGTCGGTGGACGTCGTCGTGGAGGCCGGCAGCTTCGCGTCGGGCAAGCGGCAGCGTGACGAGCACGTCAGGTCCGCCGACTACCTGGACGTGGCCCGGCATCCCGGGATCGGCTTCCGGAGCCTGCGGCTGGAACGCTCCGGCGAGGACGCCACGCTGCACGGAGAGCTGACGGTGCGCGGGGTGACCCTGCCCCTCGCCGTCACCCTCGGCGCGGTCGCCCAGGAGGGCAGGCGGCTGACGGCGAGCGGCACCGCCACGGTCGACCGGTACGCCTTCGGCATCACCAAGGCCAAGGGCATGACGGGGCGGCACCTCAAGATCACGTTGGACGTCGTGGCGTACCGCTGATCCCGCGGCACGCCGTCCTCGACGCCCTCGGCTTCCTCGGGGTTCCGCGTTCCCGGACTTCCGGGTTCCCCGGACTTCCGTGTTCCTCGGACTTCCGCGTTCCTCGGACTTCCGCGTTCCTCGGACTTCCGTGTTCCTCGGACTTCCGTGTTCCCCGGGCTTCTGCGTTCCCCGGGCTCGGCATCCCGTACGCCCCCGTCGTGCGCCCGATGCTTCGGTGCCCGCCGAAGGATGGCTGCCGCATGCTGGAGGCATGACGGACAGGGACGGCACGGCACCCGGGCTGGCGCGACTGGCCGGGCTGATCGCCGACGAGACGCGGGCGACCTGCCTGCTGGCGCTGCTGGACGGGCGGGCGTGGACCGCCGGCGAGCTGGCCCGGCACGCGGGCGTCGCCCCGTCCACCCTCAGCGAGCACCTGGGCCGGCTGGTGGCCGGCGGCCTGCTCGCCGAGGAACGCCAGGGCCGGCACCGGTACGTACGGCTGGCCGACGCGCGAATCGCGCACCTGGTCGAGGATCTCGCCGGGCAGGTGGCCCCGCAGGCCGCGGCCCGGCGTGCGCCCACCCTCGGCGCCTCGGGCGCCCGGTCCGCGATGGCCCGGGGGCGCACCTGCTACGACCACCTCGCCGGCCGGCTGGGAATCGCCCTCACCGACGCGCTGACCGGGCGCGGGCTGCTCCGCCAGGACACCGGGTTCGCGCTCACCGACGCCGGGCTCGGCTGGTTCGACGACGTCGGCATCCGTCTCGACCGCACGAGCCGGCGCCCGCTGGCCCGCCCCTGCCTCGACTGGACCGAGCGCCGCCCGCACCTCGCCGGGGTCGCGGGCGCGGCCCTGTGCCGGCACGCCCTGGACGCGGGCTGGTGCGTCCGCATCGGCTCGCAGCGGGCCGTGAAGGTGACCCCGGAGGGCGAACGCGCGCTGTCCGAGGCCCTGGGCATCGACCCGGCGGCGCTGCGCTGACCTGCTCGGCGTCCGGAAACCGCCGGTGACCCCACCGGGCCCGGCCCTAGGGTCGGTGCCCTGGAGCGGGTCGTGCGGTCGACGGGCCCACCCTTCCTTTCCCCCTTCCTCTGTGAGTCCCTGGAGCATGATGAGCACGCCGAGCCCCGCCTCCCCCGCCCCGTCCCGCCGTCCCGGGCTGCTCGCGGCCGGCGCGGCCACGGTCACCGTCGTCCTGTGGGCCTCCGCCTTCGTCGCCATCCGCAGCGCGGGCGAGTCCTACTCGCCGGGGGCGCTGGCGCTCGGCCGGCTGCTCTCCGGAGTCCTCGCGCTCGGGGTGTTCTGCCTGCTGCGCCGCGAGGGGCTGCCGCCGCGCGCGGCCTGGCCGGGCATCGCCGTCTCCGGGCTGCTGTGGTTCGGCTTCTACATGGTCGCGCTGAACTGGGGCGAGCAACTCGTCGACGCCGGTACCGCCGCCCTGGTCGTGAACGTCGGGCCCATCCTGATCGCCCTGCTCGGCGCGCGGCTGCTCGGAGACCCGCTGCCGCCCCGGCTGCTGGCGGGGCTGGCGGTGTCCTTCGCCGGGGCGGTGACGGTGGGGCTGTCGATGTCCGGCGGGGGCGGCGCCTCGCTCCTCGGGGTGGTGCTGTGCCTGCTGGCGGCCGTGGGGTACGCGGCCGGGGTCGTGGCCCAGAAACCCGCCCTCGGCCGGGCGAGCGCCTTGCAGGTGACGACGTTCGGCTGCCTGATCGGCGCGGTGGTCTGCCTGCCGTTCGCGGGGCAGTTGGTACGGGAGGCGGCCGAGGCGCCCGTCTCGGCGACGGTGAACATGGTCTACCTGGGGCTCTTCCCCACCGCGCTGGCCTTCACGACGTGGGCGTACGCGCTGGCCCGGACGACGGCCGGCCGCATGGGCGCGACGACGTACGCCGTCCCGGCGCTGGTCGTGCTGATGTCCTGGCTGGTGCTGGGCGAGGTACCTGGTCCGCTCACCCTGGCCGGTGGCGCGCTCTGCCTGGCGGGCGTGGCGGTCTCCCGGTCGCGCCGCCGGACGACTCCGGTGGCCTCCGGGGAGGCACCAGGGGCACGGAGGCGAAACGCGGACCGGGTCTAGGAGTTGCCGTCGGGCGCGGGCGGCCACGGCTTGGGCGTGTCCCGGGTGAGACGGCGTGTCGGCGGTCGGGCGACACGCGCGTACGGCATCCCGGCGTGTCGGCACTCTGCCGACACGCGCCGCGCGTGCCCGGCCGGTGTGTCGGCACAGGGCCGACACGTAAGTACGAGCACGGCCGCGTGTCGGCGGTCGGGCGACACACGCGTACGCCCCCGGCGTGTCGGCACTCTGCCGACACGCGCCCCGCGTCCCCACCCGGCGTGTCCGCACAGGGTCGACACGCGCGCACTACCGGCCCGCCGTGTCTGCTCTTGGGCGACACGCCGACCCGCGGACCGCCCGGCGGCGTGTCGGCAGTTGGGCGACACGCCGTGGAGAACCGCCCCGCGTGTCGGCCGTCGGGCGACACGCCCCAGAGAACCGCCCGGCGCGTCGGCGATCAGGCGACACGCACGTCACCCCCGCTCCGCGCGCGCCCGCACTCTGCCGACACGCCGCTCAGCTCACTCCCGGCGTGTCGGCACTCTGCCGGGGGCCCGGCGTGTCGCGCGGTCCCCCGCGCCGCCGTCCCCCGCGCCGCCGCCTCCCGCCCGTGCCCGGTCGCCCTCCGGTCCGGTCGCCGGGGCGCGGAGGGCGACCCCGGCGGAGAGCAGCAGTAGTCCGCCGAGCATGACGAAGGGCGCGGCCACTCCGGCGACGCCGGCGATCAGGCCCGCGGCGGCGGGGGCGGCGACCTGGCCGAGGCGGTTGCCGGTCAGCCGCAGGGCGAGGGCCGTCGAGCGGGCCCCGTCGGGGGCGGCCTGGACGACGGTCGTCATGGAGAGCGGCTGGCCGACCCCCAGGCAGAACCCGAGGAACGCGAGCATCAGCCCCAGGGCCCACACCGGAACCGGCAGCGCGAGCCCCGCGCAGAGCAGGGCGGCCAGCAGGCAGGTCACCGTGAGCAGCACGGTACGGCCGAGCAGCCGCAGCAGCGGCGTCAGCACCAGCCGGCACGCGATGGTGGCCGCGGCCCGCAGACTGAGCAGGAGGCCGATCACGGACGGGGCGATGCCCCGGTGCTCGCCGACCACGGGCAGGTAGGCGGTGAGGATGTCGGTGGCAGACAGCACGGAGAGGCTGATCAGGATGCCCGCGGGCACCCCCCGGGCCCGCAGGATGCCGCCGACGGGGACGCGGTTCCTGCCGTCCGGGGCCGTTGCCCGCGCCGCCGGGTGCTCGATGCGCCAGAGCGAGGTGAACGCGACCGACGCCCCCGCACCCGCGACGACCAGGGCGAGGGCACTGCTGCCCGCCATGTCCCGGCCGCCGATCAGCACGCCCGCGGCGATGGGCCCGACGAGCTGCCCGAGGGAGGCGCCGATGGTGAAGTGGCCGAAGTTGCGGTCCTGTTCACGGGGCGCGGACTGGCGGGCGACCAGCGACTGGGCGCCGATGACGAAGCAGAGGTGGCCCATCCCCATCACGCCGCTCCACAGGGCCATCGTCCAGAGCGACCCGGCGACACCGCTGAGCGCGCAGCCCCCGGCGATGAGCACCACGCCGACGGGCAGCAGCGGCGCGCAGCGGCCGTGGTCGGTACGGCGGCCGAGGGGCACGGCCGCGAAGAGCGGCAGCAGCGCGTAGACACCGGCGATCACGCCGACGGCCCGTTCGTCGGCGCCGAGGGCGAGGGCCCGGTAGGAGACGGCGGGCCGGGCCATCGACACCGCCCCCTGGGCGAAGCAGAAGGCGATGACGAGGCGGAGCAGCCAGCCGCGGTTCCCACCGGGCCTCATGGTCGTGTCCTTTCCGTACGGCTCCCCCACGGAGCCGGGTCCGCGCGGCTCCCCCACGGAGCGGGGCCGACGATCAGATGGTCCCGAACAGGATGCCCGCGCCCAGCACGACCAGGCTGGTGAGGACCGCCCACTTCACGACGAACCGCGTGTGGTCGCCGAACTCGACCCGGGCCATGCCGACCAGGACGTAGACGGCGGGGACGAGGGGGCTGGACATGTGCAGGGGCTGGCCGACGATGGAGGCGCGGGCTATCTCCAGCGTGGGCACGCCGTGCGCGGCGCCGGCCTCGGCGAGCACCGGCAGGACACCGAAGTAGAAGCCGTCGTTCGACATGAAGTAGGTGAGCGGGAGGCTCAGCAGGCCGGTGACGAGGCCCATGTGCGGGCCCATGCCGCCGGGGATGGTGTCGACGAGCCAGCGGGCCATGTGGTCGACCATGCCGGTGCCGGTGAGGACGCCGGTGAAGACGGCGGCGGCGAAGACCATGCCGGAGACGTTGAGGACGTTGTCGGCGTGGGCGGCGATGCGGGCCTTCTGGTCGGGGATGCGAGGGTAGTTGACGGTGAGGGCGAGCGCGGCGCCGATCAGGAACAGCACCGGTATCGGCAGCCACTCCATGATCATGGCGGTGAGCAGGGCCACCGTGAGCAGCGCGTTGAACCAGTAGAGCCTGGGCCGCAGCGTCGCGCGGTTCGGGTCCAGCCCCTGGAAGCCGTCCTCGTCCTGATCGCCGGAGCCATCGGCACGGCCGGAGCCGGCGAGACCAGTGGAACCGGTGGAGCCAGTGGAACCGGTCGAGCCGGTCGAGCCGGTCGAATCAGTCGAACCAGTGGCGTCGGCGGACTCGGCGGAGTCGGCGACGTCACCACCGCCACCGGCCGTGCCGCCCCCGCCCGTCGCCGTCCGCGCGCCGGGGCCCGTGCCGGCGCCGGAGCCCGCGCCCGCCACCGTTCCCGCGCCGACCAGCACCGTCTCGCTCGCGGCGGCGTCCTCGGTGGCATCCTCGGCGGCGTCCTCCGTGCCCTTCCCCGCGTCCTTCCCGGTGTCCAGGACCCGGTCCAGGGTGAGCATGCCGAGCCGGCGGCGCTCGCGCAGTCCGAGGACGTACGACAGGGCGATGACGGCGAGCAGGCCGACGGCGAGGGCCGGGATCATCGGCACGAAGATGTCGCTGGCGTCGACCTTCAGCGCGGTGGCGGCCCGTGCGGTGGGGCCGCCCCACGGGAGGGTGTTCATCACGCCGTTGGCCATGGCCGCGATGCCGGTCATGACGACGAGGCTCATCTTCAGCCGCTTGTAGAGCGGGTACATCGCCGAGACCGTGATCATGAAGGTGGTCGATCCGTCGCCGTCCAGGGAGACGATCGCGGCGAGCAGGGCCGTGCCGACGACGATCCGCAGGGGGTCGGCCTTGCAGAACCGCAGGATCGCCCGGACGATCGGGTCGAACAGCCCGACGTCGATCATCACCCCGAAGTAGACGATGGCGAACATGAGCATCGCCGCGGTGGGCGCGAGGCTGGAGACGCCGTCGATGACGTAGTCGCCGAGATGGGCGCCCTTGCCGACGAACACACAGAACAGCGCGGGGATCAGTACGAGCGCCGCGATCGGCGACATCTTTTTCATCATGATCAGGACAAGGAATGTCGCGATCATGGCGAAGCCGAGGATGGTCAGCATGAGTGGATACCTAACGTTCGCCCTTGAACTCCCACCAGGGCCGGCGGTGCTGCGACGTTAGATGCCGACGAGGAGCGCCAACAAGACGTTGACATGCGAGCAATAAGAGCGAAACTCCAGGTCACAGCGTTGCGACGAGAAACTGGGGGTCAGTCGAGCACCCGGCTGAGGTAGGCGCGCAGCAACTCCCGGGCCTCGTCGATGATCCCCTCGTCGCCCTCGGGATCGACCCGGAAGGCGAGCTGGACGAGGGCGTCGGCGGTCTCCACGGCGATCAGGAAGGTGCGGCGCGGATCGCTGCCGGGCCGGTGGACGAGGTGGCCGGAGAGGAGTCCGGCGAGCCGGTCGGCGACGCGGTGGTTGGGCTCGGCGGGGCGTTCGCCGACGGGGATCTGGTTGCCGAAGTCGACGAGGGAGAAGCCGGGGGCGGTGCGTTTCATGGCGAGGTACTCGTCGAACACCGCGTCCAGCGCGCCGCGCCAGTCGCCCTCGGGCGTCCCGGTCAGCCGCTCGGCGACGCGCTCGGCGTAGCGCTCCAGGTTGCGCTGGGCGAGGGCGTCGACCATCTGCCGTTTGTTGCCGAAGAACCGGTACACCGAGCCGATGGGGACGCCGGCGCGCTGGGCCACGGCCCGGGTGCTGAGGGCGTCGTATCCGGCCTCGTCGAGGAGGCCGGCGCAGGCGTCCAGAATCCTGGTCAGCCGTTCGGCGCTGCGCCGTTGCACGGGGGCGCGGCGCAGCGGGGTCGCGTGGGACACGGCCCTCATGATGCCCGCACGCCCCGCACGGGCACACCGGGGCCCCCGCGTCAGCGTCCGCATCCGGACGGCCCGGGTGCCCGCATCCGGACGGCCCGGCCCCGCGCCGGACACCGGCCGGGACCCCGCCCCGGCGCCGGCCGCGCCCTTCACGGCCCCCACACCCTCGACTCCCTCACCCGCCCCGCCCCGGGCACCTCACCCGCCTCACCCGCCTCACCGGTCCCACCCGTCCCAGGCCACCAGCCCCACCCGTCTCCCCCACACCTCCCCCACCTCACCCGTCGTCCACGGTCTGCGCCGCCCCCGCCCCCCCAGTGGCCCCCGCGCCCCCGTTAGCCCCCGCACCCTCCGTGGCCTCCACGTCCGAGGCGGTGACGTCGGCCGTGCTCTCCACCGGCTTGCCGTCCAGGGCCCAGACCGTGTCGTCGTCCGCGTAGAGGCGGACGGTGACCTGGTGCGTGCCCCGGGAGATCGAGCCGGGCGGGAGGTGGTGGCGCGGGGCGCGCAGCCGGGCGACGAGGGCGCCGTCGACGTAGAGGTGGGCCACGCCCTGCCCGTCCACCGCCCGCTGCGGGGTGCCGGGCGAGGAGAAACGGAAGTCGCGCACCGTCAGCCGTACGTCCCAGTCGCCGTCGGCACCCGGCTTGATCTCGATGCCGACGCGGGGCGGACGCCCCGGGTCCGCCTCGCGGTAGCGCCGGCCCTCCTCGTCGGTGGCGGTCAGGAGCCGGCCCGGCGTGGACGACTCTCCGGCCCCCGGTTCCGCCCCCTCTCCGGAGCCGCAGCCCGTGGTCAGCACCAGGCAGACCGCGAGCGCGGCGAGCACTCTCCGCGTACACGTCATGACCGGAGCGTAGAACACCGGTCCGAGCGGCCGAATCCCCCCGAGGGCGGGTTCCGGTCATCCTCACGACGGAGGACGGGAAGAACGGGGCGCCCTCTTGCGCCCGGGAAAACGCAATCCTACGGTGCTCCATAGGATTCGGCGGCCGAGGGAGCGAACGATGAGCGGGGACACGCGCAAGGCGACGGAGGGGCTCTCCCATCCGCCCCACCTGCCCCATCTGTCCTATCTATCCGGTTTCGGCAACGAGCACAGCTCGGAGGCGGTACCGGGCGCCCTTCCGGAGGGTCGCAACTCACCGCAGCGGGCCCCGCTGGGGCTCTACGCGGAACAGCTCAGCGGCACGGCGTTCACCGAGCCGAGGGCGCACAACCGGCGCTCGTGGCTGTACCGCATCCGCCCCTCGGCCGCGCACCCGGCCTTCACCCGCGTGGACAACGGCGCGCTGCGCACCGCCCCGTTCACCGAGTCGGTGCCGGACCCGAACCGGCTGCGGTGGAACCCGCTGCCCGTGCCCCCGGCCGGGACCGACTTCCTGGCGGGCCTGTGGACCCTCGGCGGCAACGGCGACGCGGCCCAGCGCACCGGCATGGCCGTGCACCTCTACCACGCCAACGCCTCCATGGAGCGGGTCTTCGGCGACTCCGACGGCGAGTTGCTGATCGTCCCGGAGCACGGCGGGCTGCTGCTGCGCACGGAGTTCGGGCTGCTGCGCGCCGAGCCGGGCCACATCGCGCTGGTCCCGCGCGGGGTGCGCTTTCGCGTGGAGCTGCTGGACGAGGAGGCCCGCGGCTACGTCTGCGAGAACTACGGCGCTCCCTTCCGCCTCCCCGACCTCGGCCCGATCGGCGCCAACGGCCTGGCCAACGCCCGCGACTTCCAGGCCCCGGTCGCCGCCTACGAGGACGTGGAGGGCGAGGTCGAGGTGGTGAACAAGTTCTGCGGCAACCTGTGGTCGGCCACCTACGCGCACTCCCCGCTCGACGTGGTCGCCTGGCACGGCAACCACGTGCCGTACGTCTACGACCTGCGCCGTTTCAACGTCATCGGCACCATCTCGTACGACCACCCGGACCCGTCGATCTTCACGGTGCTCACCTCGCCGTCCGACACCCCGGGCCTCGCGGGCATCGACTTCGTGGTCTTCGCGCCGCGCTGGCTGGTGGGCGAGGACACCTTCCGTCCGCCGTACTTCCACCGGAACGTGATGAGCGAGTACATGGGCCTGATCGAGGGCGCGTACGACGCGAAGGCGGAGGGCTTCGTGCCCGGCGGCGGCTCGCTGCACAACATGATGTCGGCGCACGGTCCGGACCGGGAGACCTTCGACCGGGCGAGCGCGGCCGAGCTGCGCCCGCAGAAGGTCGACGACGGGCTGGCGTTCATGTTCGAGACCCGGTGGCCGGTGACCCTCACCCCCCAGGCGGCCGGCGCGGAACACCTGCAACGGCGCTACGACGACGTGTGGCAGGGACTGGAGCGTCACTTCCGCCCGTTGCGCTGAGCACGGGTGACCGGTACGGATAACCCGTGACCTCCTTTGCCCCGGACTCCATCGTCCTGAACCGCAAACTGCCGCTCTGGTACCAGGTGTCGCAGTCGCTGCGCGCGTCGATACTGGGCCGCTCGCCCCGCGACCCGCTGCGCCTGCCGACGGAGGAGCAGTTGGCGGCCCACTACGGGGTGAGCGTCCTGACGATGCGGCAGGCGCTGAAGGAGCTGGAGGACGAGGGCCTGATCTCGCGCCACCGCCGGCGAGGCACGTTCATCGAGCCGCACGTACGACGGGGGGTGCCGGTGCGGCTGCTGGGCTCGGTGGACGCCATCGTGGCCCAGCAGTCCGGCATGGAGGCGACGCTGCTGGACCACGGGGTGGGCCCGGTGCCGTCGGAACTCGCCGAGCACTTCCCGGACACGGCCGAGACGGCGACGTACCACCGGCTGCGCCGGGACGAGACGGGCGAGCCGACCAACCACGCCCGCAACTACGTCCGTCCCGAGCTGGCCGCCCGGATCGACCCGGACGATCTGGCGCGCTGGCCGATGACGAAGGTGCTGCGGGACGTGGTGGGCGTGGACATCAGCCGGATCACGGACAGCGTCCAGGCGCGGCTCGCCGACCCGGAGACGGCGCGGTTGCTGGACGTGCCGCTGCTCAGCCCGATCCTGCACTACACGGGGGTCACGTACGACACGGCGGGGCGGGTGCTGGACGTGGCGGTGATCCACTACCGGGGGGACCGCTTCTCCTTCACCGTGACCCTGGATGCCACCTGAGTCCGGCACCCGCCGTCATACGGCACCCGGCCGTCGTACCGTGCCCGCCGTCGTACGGCACCCGCCGTCGTACGATGCCCGGCGTGACGCACGACGACGCTCCGCCGCTGGCGGACCTCATGCCGTGGTCCGTCGCACCGCCGCGGCTCGGCCGGGGGTGGCCGGCGGGCCCCGACCCGGTCTCCCTCGCGCGCCGCTGGGACGCCCTGCTCGCGGCAGCGGGCCCGGACCGCGCGGCCCTGTTCGAGCCCTCGCGCTCGCGCACGCTCGACACCCGGGTCGGGCGTCTGCCGGGCGGGGTGGGCGGCACGGGCAGGCTGGCGCGGGCCGGGGGCCCGTGTCCGGGGCCGGTACGGGTGCTGCGGGCGCCGTTCGACGAGCAGTGGCTCATCCCGGACCACCGGCTGATCGACGCGGCCCGGCCGGAGTTGTGGCGGGTGGCGGACGAACGGCAGGTCTTCCTGGTGGAGTTGCCGGAGGGACCGGGTCCCCGGCTCCTCGCGACCGAGCTGCTGCCGCTGGCCGGGCCCGCCCGGGTCCGTCCGCTGTACCGGCGGCCCGGCGCGGCGGAGCCGAACCTCGCCCCGGGGCTGCTGGACCACCTGGGGGCCCGGCTCGGCCGGCGGCCCGACCCGCTCGACGTACTGGCGTGGATCGTGGTGGCGGCCCGGCCGGACGGCGGGGTGCCGCTGACCGCCGATCCACGGCTGTGGGAGCGCGGGGTGGCGCTGGGCCGCCGGGCGCTGTGGCTGATGTGCCGGGACGGGGAGCGGCCCAAGCTGCCGGGCGGGCGCCGCCCCTACGTCCGCGCCCCGCTGCCCGCGCGCCCGTCGGACCTCGGCTACGACGCGGAGGCGGAGGCCCTGACGCTGGGCGAGGGCCGGGTCTCCCCGGTACCGCGTGCGGCGTGGGAGTTCGAGGCGGGCGGGGGCCGGGTGCTGGAGCGCTGGTTCGCGGCCCGGACGGAGGGCGGGGAGCCGGGCACGCTGGCGGCGATCGGCCCGGCGTCCTGGCCACAGGCGTGGACGTCGGAGCTGCTGGAGCTGATCACGGTCCTCGCGCTGCTCGCCGACGTGCGTGCGCGGTGCGCGGAGCTGACGGTCACGGAGCCGGTCACGGCGGGCGAGTTGCGCGGGGCGGGGGTGCTGCCGGTGCCCCGGGCGGCTCGGCGGCCGTCCTCCGTGCTGGACGCGCGGGAGGAGGGGCCGGAGGGGCAGTTGACGCTGCTGTGACCCGGGGGCCCGTGAACCGCACGGGCGGGGAGCGGGGGTCGCGATCTCTGGGGGGCCGGGGGCCGGGAGCGGGCGTCGCGATCCCTACGGGCCCGGAACGGGACTCGCGATCCCTGGAGCCGGAAGCGGAGGCCGCGTTTCCCCACGGTCACGCCGATGCGCCGAGCGGTCACGCAGGCCGTCTGGGACGGTCGCGCGGGTCGTGCCGGGGGCCGGGGCGGAGGTGACGGGCGTCGTGGGACGTGCCGGGCCGGAGCCGGGCCGTCGGGTGTCGCTGGATGTGCCGGTCCGGGTCGGCGGGGAGCCGACCGCCGTCACCGAGGTGACGCCGGAACCGTCGGGCCGTACGGGTCGTACCGTGGGACCGGGTGGGCCGCCGGACCGCGGGGCGGGAAGGCGGTGCGGACGGGCCGCCCGCGCTGGGTGCGCCGGGGTGGCCGGCCGCCGTGGGAGCGCCGGGGGTGGGGCACCGCGCCGGGACGGTGCGACCGCCGTGGCGCGGGCCTCAGTGGCTGCCGAACAGCGAGCGGCGCAGCCGCCGCAGGGGCGCGAAGAGCGAGACGCGGCGCACCCTGGCCCGCCGTCCGCCGGGCTCGTGCACGGTGTCACGGGCGATCAGCTCACGCATCAGCGACGTGGCCTCCACCGTCTCCCGCTGCGGGAGGGCGGGCCCTCCGAGCACCGCGAGGTGGCGGTCGAGACGCGAACTGGTCGCGGCACCCCCGCAGGTGATGGCAGGGACCCTGGCCCTGCGCCGCACTGCTGTTATCTGTTCCATGTCACTCCCCACCCGTACATGTCCGCCCGGCCCCGGGCAGAGTAACCCTATCGCCCCTCCGGGGCCGACGTGTATCGCGCCCGCAGGATTCACCTTCCCCATAAGGGGGTTGACGATTACCCTCCGAATCCGACCGATTCCAGGGCGACTTGGACAAGCGGGGTGCCGGTGGGGCGGGACGACCCCCCTCCGGGCTCGACGGTCACGGCCAGGGAGGCGGGGCCCGGTTCCAGGCCCGATGCGAGCAGGGGCGCGTCCCCGTCGAAGAGCCCGAGGGAGTGCGGTGGTGCGCCGGGGCGCACGAGCCAGAGTTGATGCACGCGGTCGCCCGGGGGGCGTCCGTAACCGCCCAAAGTCACTACCGCGCGCCCCTCTGAGGCGGAGGCCACCACGCCGAGCACACCGCCCGTCTCGTCGGCACCGCCGGCGGCGCGCGCGTCCGGCGCGGCGAGAACGTGGGCGATCTCACGGGCCCGGTCGCGCGCGGCGTCCAGTTCCTCCCGCGTCCGGTGCGCCTCGGCGGCGAACAGCGCGGCGACCACGAGGGCCGCGGCGGCCGTGGTCGTGGCGAACGGCACCAGCAGGAGCCACGGGCCGGACGGCCGGAAGCGGTCGCGCCGGGCCCGCGCGGCCCCCGTCCGGGGCAGCCGCCGCGCGCGCCGCCGGGCGGCGGGCTCCCGCGAGGAGGCGGGCTCCCGGGGAGCGGCCGGCTCCTGCGGTGCGGTACGTACGGCGGCCAGGACCCGGGCGCGCAGGGCGGCCGGGGCGGGGACGGCCGTGGACCGGGCCAGCCGGACGGTGTCCTCGGCGAGGGTGCGCACCTCGGCGGCGCACTCCGCGCACGCGGCGAGGTGGTGTTCGTACCGGTCGCGCTCGGCGTGGTCCAGGGCGTCGAGGGCGTAGGGGGCGGCGAGGGAGTGGAGGTCGTCGCCGGGGCGGGGCGGACGGCGCGGGAGTCTCATACGGCACCCACCAGGCAGGCGCGGAGCCGGTCGAGCCCGTCCCGCATCCGGGTCTTCACCGTGCCGAGCGGTACGGAGAGGCGTTCGGCGACCTCGCGGTAGGTGTAGCCGTCGTAGTAGGCGAGCGTGACCGACTGGCGTTGCAGCGCGGTGAGCCGGTCCAGGCAGCGGCGCACCTCGTCGCGTTCGAGGCCGGCCTCGACCTCTTCCACGACCTGGTCGAAGGCGGGGTGGTGGGAGCGGCGGGCCTCGCGGCGGTCGCGTTCGCCGGCGGCGCGGGCGCTGCGGACCCGGTCGACGGCGCGGCGGTGGGCGAGGGTGAGGGTCCAGGCGAGGGCGCTGCCCCGGGCCGGGTCGAAGCGGGCGGCGGAGCTCCAGAGTTCGAGCAGGGCCTCCTGGGCGACCTCCTCGGCCTGGGCGGGGTCGCGGACCACGCGCAGCGCGAGTCCGTACACCGGGCCGGAGACCAGTGCGTACAGCGCCTCGAAGGCGGCCCGGTCGCCCCGGGCCACGAGCGTCAGCAGTTCGTCCGCGTCCACCCCGCCCCTCTCCCCACAACCGCCTCACCCGGCCCGCCCTTCTCCGCGGGCGGACGCACGTCTCGCAGGGGAGTACGGACGCGCGGGCCGAAAGCGTCAGCGGGGCGGGCGGGAAAACGATCTCGTGCGGAACGGGGCCGGTTCCGTGGGGACGGGAGGGGGAGGTCCCAGCGCCGGCGGGACCTCCCCCTCGTTCTCCGTACCGCTCCTTCTCCTTCCGCCTCCTTCCGCTTGACCGCGTCGGCCGCGCCCACGCGCGGGGCGGGCCTCGGGGGCCGGGGTACGGCCCGGGTCAGGCGAGGCTGTTCAGGACCGGCAGGTAGCCGCCGGACTGGCCGGCCGCGGTCGGGTGGTACGACTCGCCGATGTTGAGCCAGTTCACGCTGTGCAGCCAGGCGTTGCCGGAGCAGATCTCGTGCCCGGTGAACGGCGTGCGGACGTCGCCGAAGGCGAAGCCGTGGTTGGCGGCGCGCTTGGCGATCGCGCTGTTGAGACGGTCGGAGGCGTCGTTGATCGCCTTCCGCTTGGTCTCGGAGAGGCCGATGCAGGAGGCGCCGAGCTGGTAGAAGCGCGGGTAGCCGATGACGACGACCCGGGCGTTCGGCGCCTTGGAGCGGATGGCGGAGTAGACGCCGTCCAGGCTGCCGGGCAGCGTCGAGTCGACGTACGAGGTGGCGGTGGCGATCCGGGACAGACAGACACTGTCGGACTGGAGCACACAGGTCGTCATGACATCGGCGAAACCGGCGTCGTTTCCGCCGATGCTGATCGAAACCAGTCCGGTGGAGGAGCTGAGGGGTCCGAGCTGACCCGCCAGAACATCACCCGTTCGGGCGCCCGAACAGGCCGTGAAGTCGAAGGACGTGGGCGAGTTCGCCGCCGCCCACAGGTACGGGTGGGCCTTCGTGCTGCGCTTGCAGTCACCGCTGGAGGAGATGTACGAACCGGCCCCGACCCCAGAGGAGTAGGAGTCGCCCAGCGCCACATAGCCGCCGGACGCGGCGGTTTGGGCGGCGTGCGCGGCGGCGGCGGAGCCGAGTGCGGCGCCGGCCGCGAGGAGGAGTGAACTCAGGATGCCGACAAGTCGGGAACGTCTCATGGAACCTCCCTTTAGCAGGATCTCTGCGGTAACTGTGATAGCAGCTACGCGCGTTGACCGGAAGTGTCCATGCCAAAAGTGTGCCCGGTCGAGTTCGTTCAAACTCGGACTAAATCCGGCCAGGGGAACGGGGCCTCCTTGACGGCACCTGCCGGGCTGCGTCACATTTGGGCCCGGCATCCGGGGCTTCGGGGGGCAATTCGGCCGTGCGCGCCGACGGAGTCCGGAGGGGATCGGGGGATCTTCGGCGCGAACTCGCCGTCCGCGACAGGCGGATGACCGTCAAATCAGCCAAAAGGTGAGGCCCGTTCGAGGTCTTGCCATACGGGTTCAATCGTCAATACCGTCATACATCTCCCGCGTCGGAACGTCGGCACACGGCCCAGGGGAGGGCTCGGGGCCACGGCGGACCCGGCGCGGAGCGCGGTAGGGGGGTGCCGTGCTCGGCGACCGCACAGGTGGCCGGGCCGTGCCGCGCGGCCGGCTGCCGTTTCTTTCCGGCGCCGGCGGGCTTTGCCAGCTCACCTGGCACGAGCGGAGAACCATCCCGCCGCGCCCTGGGTGAGAACCCCCCTTTCGAACCGGACACAGAGCCGGACCGCCCCTGGGGCGGGCGGTCCGCCGGACGAGAGGGACCACACTCATGAGCTCAGTTCTGCGGCCGGTGCCGCGGGCCGACGGCCCGTCACCGGCCGGCACGTACCGGCCCGTCTCCTCGCACCTGGCCATCGCACCGCCCGTCAGCGTGGTCATCCCGGCCATGAACGAGGCGGAGAACCTTCCCTACGTCTTCAAGACGCTGCCCGACTGGATACACGAGGTCGTCCTCGTGGATGGCAACTCCACCGACGCCACCGTCGAGGTCGCCCGGGAGCTGTGGCCGCAGGTCAAGGTGGTCGAACAGCGCGGCAAGGGCAAGGGCGACGCGCTGATCACCGGCTTCGGGGAGTGCACCGGGGACATCATCGTCATGGTCGACGCCGACGGCTCCGCCGACGGGCAGGAGATCGTCTCGTACGTCTCCGCCCTCGTCTCCGGCGCCGACTTCGCCAAGGGCTCCCGCTTCGCCAACGGCGGCGGCACCGACGACATGACCTTCATCCGCAAGCTCGGCAACCGCGCCCTGTGCGCGGTCGTCAACCGGAAGTTCGGCGCCCGCTACACCGACCTGTGCTACGGCTACAACGCGTTCTGGAGGCACTGCCTGGACAAGATCGACCTGGACTGCACCGGCTTCGAGGTCGAGACGCTGATGAACATCCGGGTCGTCAAGGCCGGGCTCAAGGTGCAGGAGATCCCGAGCCACGAGTACCTGCGCATCCACGGCGTGAGCAATCTGCGGGCGGTGCGCGACGGGCTGCGGGTGCTCAGAGTGATCCTCGCCGAGCGCTCCAACCGCCGTGCGCTGCGCAGCCGTGCCCACTCGCCGGTGCTCAGCACGGCCCGGGGGAAGGCGTCTTGAGCCGTCCCGCCGTGTCCGTCGTGATCTGCGCCTACACCGAGGAGCGGTGGGAGGACATCCTCGCCGCCGTCTCCTCGGTGCGGGCGCAGTCCCGGCCCCCGCTGGAGATCCTGCTGGTCGTCGACCACAACGAGGCCCTGCGGGGGCGGCTCGCCGCGGAGTATCCGGGGCCCGGGGCGGGGGGCGGGCCGGTCGCCGGGGGCGATCCGGGGCAGAGGCGAGCGTCGGCGTCGGCTCCGGCGTCGGCTGCGGCTGCGGCTCCCGCGTCGGCTGCGGCTCCGACGTCAGCGGCGGCGGCGCAGTCCCCGGTGCCCGTACGGGTGTTGCCCAACGCCGGTCCCCGCGGCCTCTCCGCCGGCCGTAACACCGGCATCGCCGCCTCCCGCGCGGAGGTGATCGCCTTCCTCGACGACGACGCCGTGGCCGAGCGCGACTGGCTGCGGCACCTCACCGAGGGGTACGCCGACCCTCGGGTCATGGCCGTCGGCGGGCGCACCCTGCCCGTCTGGGCGTCCGGGCGCCGGCCCGCCTGGTTCCCCGAGGAGTTCGACTGGGTGGTGGGCTGCACGTACCGCGGCCTGCCGCCCGGCCGGGTCCGGGTGCGCAACGTGCTCGGCGGCAACGCCTCCTTCCGGCGGGAGGCGTTCGACGCGGCGGGCGGCTTCGCCACCGGCATCGGACGCGACGGCGACCGGCGACCGCTGGGCTGCGAGGAGACGGAACTGTGCATCCGGCTCGCCCGCGCCCGGCCCGACGCGGTGCTCCTCATCGACGACCGGGCGGTGATCCACCACCGGGTGCCCGGAGCCCGCGAGCACTTCGGCTACTTCCGCTCCCGCACGTACGCCGAGGGCCTCTCCAAGGCCCTGGTCGCCCGCAGCGTCGGGGCGGCCAGGGGGCTGGAGTCGGAACGCCGGTACGCCACCCGCACCCTGCCGGCCGGGGTCGTCCGGGGGCTGCGCGACGCCGTGCTGGCCCGGCCGGGCGGCGCGGGCCGGGCGGGCGCGATCGTCACCGGCGTGCTCACCGCGGCCGGTGGCTACCTGGTGGGCAGCGTCCGGACCCGGCGCGGCGGCACCGCGTTCACCGTGGCACCGCTGCGGGAGGGCGGCGCGCATGGCTGAGGCGACCGCGGCCGACCCCCGCGTACCGGTGCTCATGTACCACGCCGTGGCCGCCGACCCCAAGGACGCCACCCGGGACCTGTCGGTGACGCCCGGGGCGTTCGCCGCGCAGATGGCGCTGATCGCCGACCGGGGGCTGACCCCGGTCACCACGGCGACGCTCGCCGCCGCCTGGCGCGGGGAGGGCCCCCTGCCGAAGCGGCCGGTCCTGATCACCTTCGACGACGGCTACGAGGGCGTGCACCGGCACGCCCTTCCGGTGCTGGCCGCGCACGGCTTCCCGGCCACCGTCTTCGTCACGACCGGCTGGCTGCGCGGCCCGTACGACACCGGGGGCGCCCTCGACACCATGCTCGACTGGGGCCAGGCACGGGAGCTGGCCGCCGCCGGCGTGGAGATCGGCGGCCACAGCCACACCCACCCGCAACTGGACCAACTCGGCGACGGGCGGCTGCGGTTCGAGCTGATCCACGGCAAGGAGATCATCGCGGACCAGGTGGGCACCGTACCCGTCTCGTTCGCCTACCCGTACGGCTACTCCGACCGGCGGGTGCGGCGGGCGGTGCGCGAGACGGGGTACGCGCAGGCGCTCGCCGTCGGCAACGCGCTGTCCCGCCGCCGGCAGGGACCGTACGCGCTGCGCCGGGTGACCGTGCGCCGCGCCACCGGGCCCGAGGCGTTCGCCCGGCTCGTCGAGGGCCGTGCACTCACCCGCGCGTACGCCCGGGACCGGGCCCTGACCAAGGGGTACGCCGTGGTCCGCGGGGCCCGGCGGATGGGCGGCCGGGTCCGGGACCTGCCGGGCGTGCCGCGCGGGAGGGGGGTGGTGGACGGCGGGCGGTGAAGGGGCCCTCCGGCGGGGGCGAGGTCCAGCGGCGAGGGCGCCCCCGGACCCGGGTGGCCGGGAAACCGCGTGCGTCCCGCCGCCCCCTGCCGGATCATGGCCCCATGCCCGCGAACCCGCACGACGCCCTGCCGATCCGGCTCAACGTCGACGACAGCGACTCGCCCTCCGACGTCGTCGACGCGCTGTTCCTCGGCCGCTTCGCCACCGGCGAGCAGCCGTACGCGCACGCCACCACCGTCGACCGCGTCCGCTCCGGGGCGACCCTGCTGCCGCCCGGCGCGCGGGTGCTGCGCGCCGCCCGGGACGACGACCGCAGCGCCACGCTGGCCGAGGGCGACGGCTGGACGCTGCTGGTCTCCCGCTGGAGCCGGGGCGCCGACGTGACGGTGACGGCGACCAGCGCCGAACTGGCCCGCACGGTCGTCGCCGACGCCACCGACGGTGCCGCCGACGAGCCCGAGCCGGCCCCGGAGAACGTCACCATGGGCTTCTGGTACGTCTCCCCCCGGCGCGGACCGCACCGCACCACCCGGCAGATCGCCGCGGGCACCTGGGAGGAGGTGCGGGGCAACTACACCGCGCCGGTGGCCGACGCGATGGACCGCGTGATGAAGACGACCCCGCAGGACATCGCGGGCCGCCTGCTGCTCCTGCACGGGCCGCCCGGCACCGGCAAGACGTCGGCGCTGCGGACGCTGGCCCGGTCCTGGCGCGACTGGTGCCAGGTGGACTGCGTACTCGACCCGGAGCGGCTCTTCTCCGACGTCGGCTACCTCATGGACATCGCCATCGGCGAGGAGGACGAGACGGGCCGGGACCGCTGGCGGCTGCTGCTCCTGGAGGACTGCGACGAGCTGATCCGCGGCGAGGCCAAGCACACCGCGGGCCAGGCCCTGTCCCGGCTGCTGAACCTCACCGACGGCCTGCTCGGCCAGGGCCGCAACGTCCTGGTCGGCGTCACCACCAACGAGGACCTGGAGCGGCTGCACCCCGCCGTGGTCCGCCCCGGCCGCTGCCTGGCCCGTATCGAGGTCGGCCGGCTCACCCGGCGGGAGGCGGTGGGCTGGCTCGGCACCGAGGAGGGCGTCGGCCGCGAGGGGGCGACCCTGGCCGAGCTGTACGCCCTGCGCCGCGGCACCTCGCCGACGGCCCTGCCGGAACCCCGGGCGGGCGCGGAGGCGGGGCTCTACCTGTAGCCGGGGCGGGCCCGCGGACTCCGGGCCGGGCACGCGTGGTCGGGGCGGGTCCGCGTGGTCCGGGCGGGCACGCGTGGTCCGGGCGGGCACGCGTGGTCCGGGCGGGCACGCGTGGTCCGGGCGGGCCCCCGGTGTTTCGATGGGGACATGACCGTGTTCGTCGGCACGTCGGGCTGGCAGTACCGGGACTGGCGGGGCGCCCTCTACCCGCCCGGTCTGCCGGTCCGGCTCTGGCTGGAGCGGTACGCGGCCGGTTTCGCCACGGTCGAGGTCAACAACGCCTTCTACCGGCTGCCGGCCCGGGAGACCTTCGAGGACTGGCGGGGGCGGCTGCCGGAGGGCTTCGTGGTCGCGGTCAAGGCGAGCCGCTTCCTCACCCACGTCAAACGCCTGCGCGACCCGGAGGAGCCGGTCGGGCGGCTGATGTCCCGCGCGGCGGGGCTCGGCGACCGGCTCGGTCCGGTGCTGCTCCAGTTGCCGCCGACGCTGCGGGCCGACCCGGGGCTCCTGGACGCGTGCCTGGACTGCTTCCCGGCGGGCACGCGGATCGCGGTGGAGCCCCGGCACGACTCCTGGTGGACGCCCGGGGTCCGCCGGGTGCTGGAGGCCCGTGGCGCCGCCCTGTGCTGGGCCGACGTCCGGGCCCGCCCGGTCGCGCCGCTGTGGCGCACCGCCGACTGGGGGTACGTCCGCTTCCACGAGGGCCGCGCCGCCGCCTGGCCGCACTACGGCCGCCGCTCCCTGACGACCTGGGCCGACCGTATCGCGGAGACCTGGCCGGACGGCGACGTGTACGCCTACTTCAACAACGACCCGAACGCGGCGGCCGTCGGCGACGCGGAGGTCTTCGCCCGTGCCGCGCGCCGCTCCGGCCTGTCCACGACCCGTACCCCGGGCACGCCGGCCGGCTGAGCCCTCACGAGCCGTACGCGGCCCGCAGCGCGTCCTCGACGGCCGCCAGGGCGTCGGCCCGGGTGAGGCCGAGGCGCCGGGCGCGCTCGGCGTAGGCCAGGGCGGCGGCGGCCCCCTCCCGTTCGGCGGCCGAGCCCGCCGCGGCGACGAAGGTGCCGTTGCGGCCGCGCGTCTCGATCACCCCGTCGGTCTCCAGGGCCCGGTACGCCTTGGCCACCGTGTTGGCGGCGAGGCCCAGGGAGTCGGCCAGTCCGCGCACGGTGGGCAGCCGGTACCCGGCCGGCAGCACGCCCGACCGGGCCTGCTCGGAGATCTGCGCGCGCACCTGCTCGTAGGGCGGGACACCGCCGGAGATGTGGATCTTCAAAGTCACACGGCGATTGTTCCCCATCCCCCGGAAAATGGGAGGCACCCGCGTCCCCCTCCGTCCTAGCGTGCGACCTCCGCCCCGACATCCGCGCAACGGAGGTACACCATGTCCGTGATGCACGTCGTCCTGGTCAAGGCCGGCCGGACGAAGATCCGCTACCCGGCGGTACTGCTCGGCGACGACGGCACCCACCTCACCCTCCGGGCCCCCTGGGCCGGAGACGGGGTACGCGACTTCGGCTTCGTCCGCTTCGAGCCGGGTGACGTCTTCACCGAGCACTACTGGCGGGACCGCTGGTACGCCGTCAAGGAGGTCCGGACCGCGTCGGGCGCGCTGAAGGGCTGGTACTGCGACATCACCCGCCCCGCCGTGACCGACGGCGCCACCCTGACCGTCGAGGACCTCGATCTGGACCTGTGGCGCTCGGCCGACGGCACGGACGTCCGCGTCCTGGACGAGGACGAGTTCGAGGCAAGCGGCCTCCCCACCCAAGACCCCGAAGCCACCACCCAAGCCCGCAAGGCCCTGACCACCCTCACCACCCTCGCCCACACCCCGGCCTTCCCCGACCTCCTCGACCAGAGGGTCGTCCCGTGACTGCTGATCAGGGGAGAGCCGATCTTGCCGTGACGGTGTGATCTCCGGGCCCGTCGGCCCGGCGGACGCGGGAAGGGGCATGCGGCTCCGTCGTGCCGGGCCCTCGTCAGGGGCCCGGCACGACCCGCTCAGGTGGCTTCGCCGGGAACCGCGGTGGGCATGCCGGGCATCCCGACCGCCAGATGTCGGACCTGGTCGGTCGTCAGGGCGCCCTGGAATGCCCACAGGTCTGAGACGGTGCCGGGCCAGTAGTCGCCCCAGGTGTTCGTGCCGGTGCGAGCGCGACCGAGTTGCAGCGGTTGTTCCGAGGCGAAGGAGAGCACGTCGTCGGCCCAGGAGACCCTGTCCGTGCAGGCGCTGTCGTCCGGCATGCCGTCCCCGTCCGCGTCCGCGCAAGCCAGCACTTGTAGTTCGCCGTTGACGTATAGCGCGAGGTGCTTGGCGAAGCCGTCGTAGACGAGCGCCAGGTGTGTCCAATCGGTGGGGCTGAAGAACTGCCCGTTGTCGACGTGTGTGACCGTGGCGGTACCGGTGTCGGCCGCCGCCATCACGATCCGCCAGCGGCCTGGGTCGGTTTCGGGGGTGGCGCTGGGTTCGTAACGCACGGTGAAGGCGCTTTGGGCGGTACCGGGCACGTCGAGCAGCGCCACACCGTGCTCCGGAGCGGCTGCCGCCTGGGCCCAGGCGCTGACGGTGAAGCTGCCGCCGGTGTCCACGGGAACCACCGATGTCACGCCGTAGTCGTCGACACCGTCCAGGTCGACGCCTCCGTCGACCCATCCGGAACCGATCTCGGCGCCGCCGTACAGGGTCATGGCGTTGCCCTCCGCGGAAGCGTCCGGTGTGACGAGCGGGGAACCGTGGGCGGTCTCGAAAGTCCACCGGCCCTTCACCTGGGGGCGCTGTTCGCAGAACTGCCGCGCCTCTTCCTCGGAACCGGACCTCTTGACCGCCGTCATCGCGGGCTTCCAGCCGGCGGTCACGCCGTCGCCGTCGGGGTCGGTGACGTTGTCGGCGTGGATCTCGCCGAGGCCGCGCACCCGGGCGGCGGACGACGGCTTCTCGCAGGTGCCGCCGTCCTCCCTCGTCGGTTGCGACATCGTGATCTGTGCCGGCGGACGGTTGTACCGGACTCGGAGGTACGCCTTGTCCGAGAACCGCTTCCAGGCGTTCCCGTCGCTCTCACTGGCCGCCCGCAGCCCGAACGTCATCGACACGTCCTCGCGGTCGGCAGCCGCCTGCACCGCGGACTTCACGTTGAAGCCCACGTCCTTGGCGGCGCAGCCCGCGTGGCCGTACGCGAAGGACTCCGACGCCAGCTTCCTGGGCCAGAACCCGCTGTTGTCCTGGTCGGCCCATGTCGTCGACGACGAGATGCCCTTGGTCTCGTACAGCTCCACCGTGCGGGCCGCGCACGAAGCCGACCAGGTGTTGCGCACCACGAACTCGGCCGACAGGATCGACGTGCCCGCGAACCTCGATGTCGGGATGCGGTAGAAGAGGCGCTTGGTGTCGTGAGGATCGCAGGAGGACCAGCCGCAGTAGCCCATGCCGGCGTCCGATTCGCCGTTGAACTTCCACTGCGGCGAGTTGGCCCGGTACTTGGAGACCATCGTCCACGCCGACGCCCGCGGCGAGTACCACTGGGGTTCGATGTAGACGGGGTAGACGGTGTCCTCGCCCTTGAGCACGTCGGCGTCCGGCGTCAGCGCGACCGCGTTCTGCCCGGCCGGCACCTCGACCTCCACCGGAGCGAGCCCGCCCGGACCGGAGTCCCACATCATCGGCTTCGAAGCCTCGAAGACCGCGCCCTGGGCGCCCCGGTCGAGGGCCTGGAGACCTCCCTCGTCGGTCTTCGCCACCGACAGGCCCTGGGTGTCCATCTCCAGTTGCAGCCGGGCCAGTTCCGGGCCGGCTGCGGCCTCGGCCGTCTTGACCACGAGCAGTTGGGTGAACCCGTCCTCCTGCGCCGTCAGCCTCAGGTCGACCTCCGGCAGGACCGACCGGTAGGTGGCGGCCGGTCCCGCGATCTCGGGCCGCGGAAGTGGCGTGGGCCAGGACAGGCTCAGTTCCCGTCCGGCGCGTCGCATCCGTACCAGCGGACCGTCTCCTCCACCGGAGAACTCCATGTCCATCGTCGACGCCTTGGGAGCGACGGCGCCCCCGGCGGTTGCCGCGAGGTCGGTGTCGATCCGCTTCCAGCCGCCTCCGGTGCGGGTCCAGACGGGACGCAGGTGCTCACGCGCCTCCAGTTCGCCCTCGGGAGTGGCGAAGACCTCCCTCGTCTCCCCGCGCAGCGACGCGATCTCCACCGCCTCGCCGGTCTTCTCCGCCTCGGCGAACGCCTCGGACTCGGTCGCCGCGGTCTCCGTCGCCTCGGTCTTCGTCAGGCCACCGGCGTCGTCCCCGGCCGAACGTGCCCCGGTCCGGGGAGAGGCGGCCCGGGTATCGGCCACCGCCTCGCCCGACAGCGCCGGTAGCGACCCGACTGCCAACGCCACACCCAGCAGGACTCCGACAGCTCTGCCGGCACCCCGCGCTCGGCTCCACATCCCCGCCACACCCCACCCACACAGCAGTCACACAGTTCCCGTCAGTAACCAATCGCTCAGCGGAGTGCCAGGTCAACGGTGAGTAAACGGACAAGGGCGCCACAAGATCCACTTACCGTCTGTGACGATCCTTACGTTTGGAAAGGGGTGCGTCGCCCTTGGGAGGGGTTTGGACGGAGGCGGGCGATTGCGTGACGCCCCGTCAACTCGCCTCACGGGAAGCGCGCCACCACCGCGTAGCGGGTGTCGGTGACCTCGTGGCCCCACAGGGTCGGGTCGCCGGAGAGGTGGTCCGTGTGGAGGTCGGGGGTGAGGGGGGTGAGCCAGGTGGTGAGGTGGCCGGCGGGGATGCCGGTCGGGGTGACGGTGCCCCACACGCCCTCGATCAGCACCAGGCGTCCGCCCGGACGCAGCAGCCCCCGCCAGTGCCGGAGCGCCCGGACGGGGTCGGGCAGGGCCCACAGGACGTGCCGGACGAGGACGGTGTCGAAGCGGCGGTCCCCCACCGGGGGTGCCTGGGCGTCGCCCGTGAGTATCACGGCATCGTGTCCGGCGAGTTTGGCCCTCGCGCGTTCCACCATGGCGGGTGACCGGTCCACGCCGGTCACCCGGTGGCCCTGTTCGGCCGCGAGGAGTGTCAGGCTGCCGGTGCCGCAGCCCAGGTCGAGGAGGTCGACGGGGGGATCGGGCAGCCAGGCGCGCAGCCGGCCGGCCCAGGCGGCGCGGACCGCCGGGTCGCGCAGGCCGTGGTCCGGTTCGTCGTCGAAGGTGGCGGCCCGCGCGTCCCAGTCGACGCCGGACGCGGGGAGCGGAGCGCGCGTGTCGCCCGCGGGGCAGGGGAGGTCACCTGGTGTGGTGTCGTCGTTACTCGTGTGAGTCATGGGGGCAGGTTGTCAGGTGGGTCTGACAACGTGATATGGGCCACTGACAACTGTGCATCGATCGGGAACTCTCGGGGAAAGGGTCTACCTCCGTGACAACGCGGAACCCGGTGGAACCGTGAGGAGGCAGCCATGCGCCGTCTGTCCGTGCAGAAGCCCCTGAAGAAGACCGATGCCCGCCGAGTCCGCGAGGAGACCGAGGAGCGTCCGTCCGGCCGTCCGGAGATCCGCAAGGACATCGCCCGCACGTGGTGGCCCGACCCTTCCTGAGGGCAGTCTCAGCTCTTCCTTAACGCGACCATAAAGATCTCCCCGAGCCGCCCCTCCAGGGCGGTTCCGCGGTTTTCCGGGGCTAGTTTGCTGGTCACCCCCACGGGCTCCGGCCCACGCCCCGCCGACCGCTTCCGAGGAGTCTTCATGCCCGCACCGTCCGCGTCCCGACGGGTCGCCGCCGTGGCCGCCGCCGGCCTCGCCCCGCTCGCCCTGACCGCGCTGGCCGCGGCGCCCGCCGCCGCCCACGGTTCGATGGGCGATCCGGTCAGCCGGGTCTCGCAGTGCCACGCCGAGGGCCCGGAGAGCCCCCGGTCGGAAGCGTGCAAGGCCGTGGTGGCGGCCGGCGGCACCCAGGCGCTCTACGACTGGAACGGCGTCCGCATCGGCGACGCCGGCGGGCGCCACCAGGAGCTGATCCCGGACGGCAAGCTGTGCAGCGCGGGCGACCCGCAGTTCAAGGGCCTGGACCTGGCCCGCACCGACTGGCCGACGACGTCCGTGAGCAGCGGCGCGTACACCTTCAAGTACCGGGTCACGGCCCCGCACAAGGGCGACTTCACGGTGTACGTGACCAAGCCGGGCTACGACCCGTCCCGCCCGCTGGCCTGGAGCGACCTGGATCTGGCGGCGCCGGTGGCGACGTCCACCGACCCGGTCGCGGCAGACGGCTTCTACACCTTCTCGGGCACCCTGCCGGAGCGTTCCGGCACGCACGTGCTGTACGCGGTGTGGCAGCGCTCGGACAGCCCGGAGGCGTTCTACTCCTGCTCGGACGTGTCCTTCGGCGGCGGATCGGCCGCCGTCGCGGCCCCGGCGCCGAAGGCCAAGACGCCTTCCGAGGCGCAGCTCGCCGAGGCGGCGGACCGGTCGACGATCGAGAACCACGGCCACGGCGACCAGGACCACCGGACCACGGCGGACCCCGTCGACCCGGCGTCGGCCGCCCCGGCCGGTGAGCCCTCGAAGGACACGCGGGACACGCGGGAGGAGAGCACGCCGGAGGGCACCCCGGAGGCCGCCGCCGCCACGGACGGCCCCAACGAGGTCAAGGCCGCCGGTGCCGGCGCCGTGAACCTCGCCGAGACGGGCGGCGACTCCAGCACCACGTACCTCGCCGTCGGCGGCGCGGCGGCGCTGGCGCTGGGCGCGGCGGCGCTGTTCGCCTCCGTGCGCCGGCGGGCGCTGGACGGCCGCTGACCTGCCCGAGGGGGGATGACGCGGGGCCGGTCCGGCGGCTCAGGCCGGGCCGGCCCCGCGTCGGTGCGCACGGTCAGTCGAAGACCGAGGCGCAGGTGGTGGGCGTGGCCTTGCCCGGGTCGAGGGCGTTGGCCACCTCGTGGAAGGCGATCCGGTCGATGAGCCCGATCGCCACGTGCTCGGAGAGGTCGAGCGGGCACAGGTCCTGGAGCAGGACGTTGCGGACGCCGGGGCCGTCCAGGAACTGGCTCCGGTAGGGGGTGACCACCTCGTCGTACCGGGTGGCGATGACGGTGTAGGCGACGCCGGGCACGGTGTCGCCGCCCTGGTTGATCCGGTTGAGGACGTCGGAGCCGACGAGCTGGTCGGCGAGGGCGGGGGTCTTCGCGGAGAGCAGGTCCTTGACGCCGGGGAAGTACGGCAGCAGGTTGGTCAGCCCGGACAGCGTGGCGCCGTGGTTGCTGGGCGCGATGCCGACGAGGGCGTTCACCTTGGCGGCGCCGCCGAGGAACTTCAGGTAGTAGCGGGGCATCATGCCGCCCTGCGAGTGGCCGACGACGTCGGCCTCGGGGGCGCCGGTCGCGGCGAGCACCCGGTCGACGTAGGCGGAGAGCTGTCCGGCGGACTGCTCGACCGGGCCGAGGCCGTGGAAGAAGGGGACGCCGGGCAGTTGCCCGTAGTCGAGGGAGTAGACGCAGTAGCCGCGGTCCTTGAGGTAGGGCGCGAGGCCCAGCCAGTTGTCGACGGAGTTCCCGAAGGTGCCGTGGACGAGGACGACGGGGCGGGGGTGGGCGGCGGAGGGCTTGCAGGTGAAGTCGTTCCAGCCACGGCTGGGGGCCGGGGCCGCGTGGGCGGTGGCGGCGACGGGGACCGTGACGGCGGCGGTCAGCAGGAGCGCGGCCAGGTATCCGAGCACTCGCTTCCAGGGCAGCATCGGGTGATCTCCTTGCGGCTCAGGGAGGTGCGACGACGGGGACGCCCTGTGATCCGGATCACGAGGATGCTGTTCAACCGTCAAGTTACGGATGAGTAGTAGAAAAGTGAAGTTACGCGTCGGTAAAAACTGTGGGCGACAGCCGACACCCGGCGCACCGCGAGTGATAACGGCTCACACCGGCCACCCGGAAGAACCTGAGGAACAGGTAGAGCCGGCGGAACCCGAAGAACCCACGCCCGGCGGGGAGTTCACGCCGCCAGGGTGCCCGGCATCACCGCACGCGGACCGAACTTCGCCCGCGCGCGGTCCGCGACCTCCTCCAGCCGGCGGACCTTCTCGTCCACGGGGTCGAAGGTGAGCTGGTGGGAGGCGCCCTCGGCGGGGGCGAGGCCCTCGGCGCGCAGCGACAGCGCGCGGACCCGGGCCCGCTGGAGGCCGAGCGCCTCGTACATGCCGTACGCGGTCCGCGTCAGCTCGGCGGAGTGCGCGGTCGGCTCCCGCAGGGTGCGGCGGCGGGTGGTGGCCGCGGGGCTCCCCCCGCCGGGGCCCGTGCGGGAGCGGGGCGGTTCGGCGTAGCGCACTGTGAGGGTGAGGGTGCGGCAGACCTGGCCCTGGGAGCGCAGCCGGGCGCCCAGTTCCCCGGCGGCCGAGAGCAGGGCGCGGCGGTGGCGGCCGGGGTCGAGTTCGTCGCGGGAGAAGGCGCGTTCGGCGGCCAGGGTGGAGGAGAGGCCGTCGGGGACGACCCGGCCCCGGTCGACGCCGTTGGCCTTCTCGTACAGGTCGCGGCCGGCCCGCGCGCCGACCAGGCGCTGGAGCGTGGACAGGGGGGCCGCGGCGACCCGGCCGAGGGTGCCGAGCCCGTACTCGTCCAGGGTGCGGGCGGTGGCGGCGCCGACGCCGGGCAGCGCGGCGACGGGCTTGCCGGCGAGGAACTCCCCCGCCGTGGGCCCGGTCACCGCGGGGGTCGTCCCCGGGCGGGCGTCCCGCAGCGCCATGCGGGCCAGCATCGGGCCGGGTCCGGCGCCGATCGCGCAGTCGACGCCGTACCGCGCGAGGGCGCGGACCCGGATGACCGCGGCGAGTTCCACCGCGTCGCGGCCGAAGTACCGTTCGGCGCCGCGCAGATCGGCCAGCGCCCCGTCCGGGGGGAGGGCCTCGACGACCGGGGTGAACTCCTCCAGCAGGGCGAGCAGCCGGGGCAGGGCCGCCTCGTACGGAGGGGGCAGGTGGAAACGTACGCAGAGGACGGTCATCCCGCGCTCCCCGGGCTCTGGTGCCACAACTTCCTTCCCACCGCGGTCCCTTCGCCCGCGGGGCGCAGATCGGCCCAGGGGTGCATCTCGTATCCGGTGGACAGGCGCAGCCGGCGCTCACCCGGGTCGGGGGCGGCGGAGCCGGCCGGCCGGGGCGGACCCTCGCCGCCGGAAGCCGGGGCGGCGGGGGCGGGGGCGGTGCCGGCCAGCCGGGCCGCGACGCCCTCCAGCCCCTCCTCGCGGCGGACGTCGAGCAGGTCGGCGAGGTTCCAGGCGGCGGCGCCGACCACGCTGAGGCTGCGCGGGCCGCGGCGCTGCACCACCCCGCGCACCAGCAGCAGCCAGGAGTGGAAGACGGTGTGGGCGCAGGCGTCGTGGGAGTCGTCGAAGAAGGCGAGGTCGACCAGGCCGGTGCCGTCGTCCAGGGTGGAGAAGATGACCCGCCGGCCGGAGCGGACCGGCGGCGTCTGGGTGGCCGCCTTGGCGCCCGCGACCAGGACCGTCTCCCCGTGCCGGGCCTCGCGCAGCCGCCGGGCCGGCACCACGCCCAGCTCGTCGAGGAAGGCCCGGTGGTCGTCCATCAGATGGCGCGAGGCGTCCATGGAGAGCACGCCCAGCTCGGCGCTGAGCCGCTCCTGCGGGGAGAGGTCGGGCAGCCCGGCCCCCGCGGTCCGCTTCCCCCCGGCCAGGGGCAACTGGTCGCCGCGCCCGCCCCGGGCGCCCCGGTGCAGTTCGGTCAGGTGCAGTTGCAGGTCACGGCGGTTGGCGCCGAACGCGTCCAGCGCGCCGACCTGGGCGAGCCGGCCGGCCAGCGGCCTGCTGGGCCGGGCCCGTTCCCAGAAGTCGAGCAGGGAGGCGTAGGGCCGGCCCTCGGCGATCCGGGCGGCCTCGGCCTCGGTGATGCCGTGCACGTCGGAGAGGGCGAGGCGCAGTCCCCAGACCCGGGACCCCCGTTGATCAGACACCAGTTCGATTGTGTGGGCGACGTCGGACCGGTTCACGTCCAGCGGCAGGATCGGCACCCCGCGCCGCCGCGCGTCCGCCAGCAGCAGCCGCTTGGGGTACATGCCGGGGTCGTGGGTGAGCAGCCCCGCGTAGAAGGCGGCCGGGTGGTGCGCCTTCAGCCAGGCCGACTGGTAGGTCGGGACGGCGAAGGCGACGGCGTGCGCCTTGCAGAAGCCGTACGACCCGAACGCCTCGATGATCTCCCAGGTCCGCCCGACGGTCTCCGCGTCGTACCCCCGGTCCCCCGCGCACCGGGCGAACCACACCTTGATCCGCCCCTGCGACTCGGGGTCGGAGAGCCCGCGCCGCACCCGGTCCGCCTCGCCGCGTCCGCAGCCGGTCATGATGTCCACGATGTCGATGATCTGCTCGTGGAAGACGACCACCCCGTAGGTGCCCTCCAGCGGGCCCTTCAGGTCGGGGTGGGGGTAGCGCACCGGGGCCCGTCCGTGCCGGGCCTCGATGAACGGGCGCACCATGTCGGCGGCGACCGGTCCGGGCCGGAAGAGGGAGATGTCGACGACCAGGTCGTGGAAGGTGGCCGGCTGGAGCCGCCCCACCAGGTCCCGCTGGCCCGGCGACTCGATCTGGAAGCAGCCGAGCGTCTCGGTGGAGCGGATGAGCCGGTACGTCTCCGGGTCGCCGTCCGGCACCGCGTCCAGGTCGATCCCGGTGCCCGTCGCCCGCTCCACCTCGGCGACCGCGTGCGCCATCGCCGACTGCATCCGCACGCCGAGCACGTCCAGTTTGAGCAGCCCGAGGTCCTCGACGTCCTCCTTGTCGAACTGGGCCATCGGGAACCCCTCGCCGCTGGTCGGCACGACCGGGGTGCGGGAGAGCAGGGAGGCGTCGGAGAGGAGGACGCCGCAGGGGTGCATGGCGATCCCGCGCGGGAGGGCGTCGAGGGCCTCGACCAGCTCCCACAGCCTGCCGTACCGCTCCTTCTCCCCCGCCAGGTGCCGGAGTTCGGGCAGTTCCTCCAGGGCGGCGCGGGCGTCGCGGGCCCGGATGTGCGGGAAGGACTTGGCGATCCGGTCGATCTCGGCGGGGTCCATGGAGAGGGCGGCGCCGACGTCGCGGACCGCGTGGCGCACCCGGTACGTCTCCGGCATGGCGACCGTGGCGACCCGCTCGGTGCCGAACCGGGCGATGATCGCGCGGTAGACCTCCAGGCGGCGCGCGGACTCCACGTCGATGTCGATGTCGGGCAGCACGACCCGCTCCCGGGACAGGAAGCGCTCCATCAGCAGCCCGTGCTCGACCGGGTCGGCGTGGGCGATGCCGAGGAGGTGGTTGACCAGCGAGCCCGCGCCCGAGCCGCGCGCGGCGACCCGGATGCCCATCTCCCGTACGTCGTCCACGACGCGGGCGACGGTCAGGAAGTAGGAGGCGAAGCCGTGGTGGGCGATGATGTCCAGCTCCTGGTGCATCCGCTCCCAGTACCGCCGGGCGCCGGGGGAACGGTCGTGGCCGCGCAGCACCATGCCCGCCGCGGCCCGGGAGGCCAGCGCCCGCTGGGCGGTGCGGCGGCCCGCGCCGACGAGGTGCGGCTCGGGGAAGTGGACGGCGCCCATGCCGAGGTCGTCCTCGGGGTCGACCAGGCACGCGGCGGCCGTCGCCCGCGTCTGCTCCAGGAGGCGGTGGGCGGCCTCGCGGCGGAAGCCGGCCGCCTCCACGATCCGCTCGGCGGCGTGCAGCATGGCGTCCGCGCCTTTGAGCCACGCCTCGCCGGAGTCCGGCTCCCCGAGGGCGCCGACCGGGACCAGCCGGCGGGCGGCGTCCAGGACGTCGGCGACCGGGCCCCGGCCGGGGTCGGCGTACCGGACGGCGTTGGCGAGCACGGGCCGTACGCCCTGTTCGGCGGCGAAGCCGAGGGTACGGGCGGCCAGCCGCAGCGAGCCGGGGCCGGTCCCGGCCCGGCCGTGCCAGACGGCCTCCAGACGCAGGGCGTCACCGTACGTCTCCCGCCAGGGGGCGAGGAGCCGCACCGCGCGGTCGGGGCGGCCGGCGGCGAGGGCGCGGCCCACGTCGGAGCCGGGGCCGAGCAGGACGGTCAGGCCGTCGGCGTGGTTGTCGGCCCAGGGCAGCAGCGGGGTGCCCGGGGAGGCGGCGCCGTCGGCGGGGACGGCGTGGGCGGCGGAGACCAGGCGGCACAGGTCGGCCCAGCCGCGGGCGCCGTCCCGGGCGAGGAAGGTCACCCGCGGGGCCGACTCGTCGACGAAGGCGCCGCCGCGCACCGGGGTGCGGCGCCGGTCGCGGCGTACGGAGGTGCCGGTGCGCCCGGGTCCGTCGCCGGGCGGCGCCACCGCCAGCTCGGCGCCGAACAGCGGGCGGACACCCGCCCGCGCGCACGCCTTGGCGAAGCGGACGGTGCCCGCGAGGGTGTCGCGGTCGGTGAGGGCGAGGGCGTCCATGCCCCGTTCGGCGGCGCGCTCGGCCAGCCGCTCCGGGTGGGACGCGCCGTACCGCAGGGAGAACCCGGAGACGGTGTGCAGATGCGTGAAACCCGGCACACGCACCTCCCGCACTCTCGTGAGCCGACGCCTTTCGAACGTCTGTTCCAACTACCCTCCCCACCATAAACCACTTCCTCGCATACGCGTGCGACACTCGTTCGGCCCCGGCCCACCTGCGGGAACATGCCCCGCCACAGAGCGTGGGGGGCATGTCGCACACCATCGGTCCCGGGCACCGCTCCTTCCTCGGCGGGGTGAAGGACGCGGTCACCCCGCGCGCCACGCTGCTCGTCCTCGGCGTGGTCGCGCTCCAGCTCCTCTTCATCGCCTCCTACGTGGGGGCGCTGCACCACCCGAAGCCGAGGGACGTGCCCTTCGGGGTGGTCGCGCCGGCTTCCGCCGCCGAGCGGACGGTGGCGCGGCTGGACGGGCTGCCCGGCTCCCCGCTGGACGCGCGCACGGTGGCCGACGAGGCGACCGCCCGGCGCCAGATCACCGACCGGAAGATCGACGGCGCCCTGATCACCGACCCCGCCGGCCGCACCGACACCCTCCTGGTCGCCGGCGGTGGCGGCACCGTCCTCGCCACCACCCTGAAGGGCGTCGTCACCGAGGCGGAGGCGTCCGAGGGCCGCACCGTGCGGACCGTCGACGTGGCCCCGGTCTCCCCCGACGACTTCAACGGGCTGTCGTCCTTCTACCTGGTCGTGGGCTGGTGCGTCGGCGGCTACCTGTGCGCCTCGATCCTGGCGATCAGCTCCGGCGCCCGGCCCTCCGACCCGGCCCGCGCGGCGATCCGGCTGATCGTGATGGCCCTGGTGTCGGCGCTCGGCGGGCTCGGCGGCGCGCTGATCGTCGGGCCGGCCCTGGGCGCCCTGCCCGGTGGCGTGGCGGCGCTGTGGGGGCTCGGCACGCTGATCACCTTCGCCGTCGGGGCCGCCACGCTCGCGCTCCAGGGCGTCTTCGGGATCGTCGGCATCGGACTGGCGATCCTGCTCGTGGTGATCGCGGGCAACCCGAGCGCGGGCGGCGCCTTCCCGCTGCCGCTGCTGCCGCCCTTCTGGAAGGCGATCGGCCCGGCGCTGCCACCGGGCGCGGGCACCTGGTCGGCACGGTCGATCGCGTACTTCGACGGGAACGCCATGACCGACGCGCTGCTGGTGCTGGGGGCCTGGGCGCTCGGGGGGATCGTCGTCACGATGCTGGCGGCGGTGCTGCGCGGGCGGCGCGGACGGCGCGGGCGGAAGGCACCCCTCCCGGCGTTCTGACCGGCGGCCACCAGGCCCTTTCGGCTCCGTTCGGGTCCCTCGCCCTCGCACCCGTATCCCTGCCCCTCCCAGATCACCGCCCCTCCCAGATCCCCGCCCCTCCCGCCCCCGGACGGACGGAAGTCCCGCCCCTCGCGCGCGAGGCGGGACTTCCGGGGGGTGCGTGTGCCGCGGATCAGCCGATCTGCGTGCCGGTGGCCGACAGGGCCTCCGTCACCGGCTGGAAGAAGGTCGTCCCGCCCGAGACGCAGTCACCGCTGCCGCCGGAGGTCAGACCGACCGCGCTGCTGCCCGAGAAGAGGGAGCCGCCGCTGTCGCCGGGCTCGGCACAGACGTTGGTCTGGATGAGCCCGTTGACGATGTCGCCGTTGCCGTAGTTCACGGTGGCGTCCAGACCGGTGACCGTGCCCGAGTGGACCTGCGTGGTGGAACCGCTGCGGGTCACCGACATGCCGACGGTGGCCTGGGCCGCGCCCGTGATGTTCTGGGCGGAGCCGTTGTAGAGGTTCACCTCGCTCGGGTGGGCCACGCCGGCCGTGTACTTGACAAGGCCGTAGTCGTTGCCCGGGAAGCTGGAGGCCGCGTTGGTGCCGATCACGGTGCCGGACGAGTCCGACCAGCTCGAGATCGACTCGGTGCAGTGACCGGCGGTGAGGAAGTACGGCTCCCCGCCCTTGGTCACGTTGAAGCCGAGCGAGCAGCGCCCGCCGCCCCCGGTGATGGCGTCGCCGCCCGCGATGAAGGGCTTGTACTCCCCCTTCGTACGCTGGAGTTCGGCGGTGCCGCCGAGCCCGTCGACCACCTCGGTCAGCTTCGCCCAGTCGGCGTCGGAGACCGTGCGGTCGGCGGTGACGACGACCTTGTTGGCGGTGGGGTCGGTCACCCAGGAGGTGCCCGGGATGGCCGCGTCCCGCGTCAGGGCGGTGCGCGCGGTGCGCAGCTCGGCGAGGGAGTTCTCGACGATTCTGGCCTTGGCGCCCGCCGCCTCGACGGTCTGCGCGGCGGCCTCGTCGAGCACGTTGACCACGAGGGTCCCGGCCTGCGCGTCGTAGTACGTACCCGCCGCGTCGGCGCCGAGGTCGCCGGCGAGCGTGGAGGCGAGCTTTCCGGCCGCCGTGACCGACAGGGTCTCGGGCGCGGCGGTCGTCGCGGGCTCGCTGGCGTTCGCAGTCTGGAAGGTGACTCCCGCCGCGATCAGTGCGGTGATGCCCGCACCCACCGTGGCGACCCGTCGCCTGGATATGCGTCGGTGCTTCAACTCGCGTCCTCCTGTGGGGGGTCGGCCCGGAGGATCGTGGGGTTCCCGCGGGCCGGAAGGCTGGTTGACGAGCCCAACTCTCCCGAACGGTGCAGGGGGCACACAAGACCGACTTCAGGACGTGCGCACGACAACTCCAGTGCGGGCACACCTCCTTCACGATTCATGTCCTCTCCAGGAGGATTCGCGCAGCAAACGTCACGGCAAACGCCATGGCCGGGTGACGGATGGTCGGACGGTGACGTCGCGGCTGTCTCGATCTCCCCCTTGCGGACGGCCCGTCATCCATGCGTCTACACGCGGTGCGAGGGGCCCCGCCCGGGGACGGAAGGGCCTCCGGGACGGGAGGGACCCGCCCCGGAGGCGGGACGCGGCGGCGGGCAGGGGAAAGCCCCCGCACGGTGGATGCGTGCGGGGGCTTGCCGTGCGCGGCCGGCCGCGCTCGGGGTGACGGGCCGTCCGGACCGGCCCGGGACGTCTCAGTAGACGTTGACCCCGTAGGCGCTGAGCGCCTCGGTGACCGGCTGGAAGAAGGTGGTGCCGCCGGAGGAGCAGTTCCCGCTGCCGCCGGAGGTCAGGCCGTACGCGAGGCCGTTGCTGCCGTAGAGGGGGCCGCCGGAGTCGCCGGGCTCGGCGCAGACGGTCGTCTGGATCAGACCGGAGACGATGTCGCCGCCGCCGTAGTTGACCGTGGCGTTCAGGGCGGTGACCCGGCCGCTGTGGGTGCCGGTGGTGGAACCGTCGCGGATGACCGTGGTGCCCACACTCGGCGTGGCCGCGCCGACGATGTCCACACCGTTGGCGGTGCCCGGCTTGCTGACGGAGGTGTTGGTGTACCGGACGATGCCGTAGTCGTTGCCCGGGAAGCTGGAGCCGGCCGTCGTGCCGAGGACGGTGGTCTTGGCGGAGTTGGACCACCAGGTGCCGGCGCCGTCGGTGCAGTGACCGGCGGTCAGGAAGTACTCGGCGCCGCTGCTGCTGCGGACGTTGAAGCCGAGGGAGCAGCGCCAACTGCTCGCGTAGATGGCGTCGCCGCCCTCGATCAGCTTGCTGAACTTGCCCGGGGTGCGCTTGATCGTGAGCGCGCCGGCGTTCGAGCCGGCCTGCTTCTTGATCTGCGCGATCTGGGCCTCGGTGACGGTGCTGTCGGCGGTGACGACGACACTGCCGGTCTCGCTGTCCACGGCCCAGGCGGTGCCGGGGACGTCGGCCTTGAGCACCGAGGCGTCGACGCTCTTGAGCTGGGAGGCGCTGAAGGTGGCGGGGGCGTCGGTCGCGTTCGCGCTGGGGACCGCGAACGCCGCGGCGGCCACAAGGCCGGTGGAGACGGCGATCAGCCGGTTCCGTCTTGCGACGCCGCTGCGGGGGGTGGTGCGCTTGATCCTCACTTTACGTTCCTCCACGGGGGAAGTAGGGGGCCCTTGTTGTGGGGTGGGGCCCGTGAGGCGCAGCCAGGAGCCGAAGTGTCCGGGTTCCGAACACGCCATGCCCCTGACAAGCGCTGAGGGGGAGTATTCGGCCGAACGGCCGGTCGGCGCAAGGGTGCCTTTCGGCCGTCACCCCGTGGACATGATCGGCACACCTTCCCGGCACCGACCGGCGCGGGCCGCAGGGCGTGGCGACGATGCCGCCGAAGGCCCGGCGGGATGCGGCGACGGGGTCGAAGCCCCGTACGCCCAGGGTGTTTTCGCGGTCCAGGACGACCAGGTGCCGGTCCCCGTACGCCACCTGGGCCGCGCTCGCGGGGGCCGGGGCCGGGGGCGAGGCGGGGCGGTGCCGTCGAGGAGCTGCCCGGCCACGGTCGGTCCGTCGTCCCGGGCGGCCGTCGGCAGTACGGCGCCGCCGCCCGGGGTCCAGCGTCCCGGGATGGCCGGAAGTCGCCCCTCCGGATACTCCGCCAACCGGTACGTGGCGGTGCGCGCGAGCGGTCCGCAGAACACCGGCACCGCCGCCACCACCGCCACCGCCGGCACCACCGCCACGCGCCGCTCGTGCCGGCGCCGCCGCTCCTCGGCCGGGTCCGTCGTCATGGTGGCGCCCCGCCTCGCCGGGTCCGGCCGGCGGCGGCGACGGCCCGGCCGGGCTCAGCAGTCGCACCCGCAGCCGTCACAGCAGCACCCGTCACAACACCCGTCCCCACCACCGCAGTTCCCGCAGCAGTCGCAGCAGTCCGGGCAGTCGCAGTTGTCGGACCACCCGTTCTTGCGCCGGCCGGTCCACGGGTCCTCGTACGTGCCGCAGCACATCTGGCAGGTGCAGGCCAGCCCCACCCACACCGCGCACCCCGCGAGGAGTCCGCGCCGCCGGTCCGGCGGCGGCGGGGGCACCGGCGCACCGGGCCCGCCGGGGGCGCCGGGCGGCGCGTACGGATGGCTTCCGTGGGCGCAGGCCGAGGTGCCGAAGGCCCGGTCGACGGAGGTGCGCAACTCGTGCGCGAGCAGCCGGTGCACCAGCCGCCCGTCGGTGAACTCGGCCTCGGCCAGGGCGAGCCGCACCCCGCGCACGGCGTCGTCGGCGAGCCGCCGGGCCTCGGTGAGCGGGGTGCCCGTGGCGGTGAGCGGGTTCCAGGCGCCCGCGGCGGCGTCGGCCTCCCGGTCCTCGACGGCGTCCAGGAGATGGGCCAGCCGTCCGAACAGGCGCCCCGCCTCGGCGAGCGGTTCGGCGTTGCCGGGCCGCCCGGCGAGGAGCGCAGTGTGCGCGAAGGCCGCCGCGGTGGCCGTCTCGGTCGGCTCGGTCACGGTGAGCAGGGGCGTGCCGGGCCCGGCGAGGGCCTCCAGACCCGCCTGCCGGCCCACGGCGTCGAGCAGGACGGCGGTGTCGAACCCGACGGCGCCGCCGCTTCGGGCGCCGGCCGCGTCCCAGCCGGCGGCGATACGGCGGGCGGCGAGCGCCACCGGCCGGCGGGCCGACAGCCCGTCCCCGTCGGCGACGTGGTCGCGCAGTTTGGCGGAGGCGAGCACCAGGGAGACGGCCGCGGCGAGCCGGGCACCCTCGCCCTGGGCGACGGAGGCGGTGCGCATCCCGCGCAGCGGGCAGGGGCCCGCCGTACGCCGGCCGGTGCCCGCGCCGCCGGGCGCGGACTGAGCCTCCGTCAACACCGAGACCAGCAGGCCGTCGTAATGGGTGACGATGCGGGCGAACTGTCCGTGGTCCTTGCGCAGGGCGAGGCAGAGCCCGCACAGATGGGCCGTCCACTGGCTCGCGAGTTCCGCCCCGAGCCGGTGCCGGCAGGGCCTGACGATTCCGAACACGACTGTTCCCCCGTGGTGTCTTCGACGCCGTGCCGCGGGACCGTACCGCCGGGCGCATCACCCGTACGTCCCACTCCTCACCCGTACGCCGAGAAGAATCATATTTCACTCACAGTCAGCGCCCGTTGGGGAAACGACCCTTGGGGCACCTGGACTCTCGACGGATCGGCTGTGCACCAGTACCGTCACAAACCCCCCGCGCGGCGTCTGTCCACTTGGCGCGATGTCCGCATCATGGATGACCATAGGGATGCGGAACGCACGGAAGACCGCTGTGAGAGGAGGCGTCCATGGGATCGGTACGCAAGGCGAGTGCGTGGCTCGGCCTCGTCGACGACAACGAAGACGAGCGCTACTACGACGACGACTACTCCGAGGAAAACGACTCCGGCGACGCCTGGGTCACGGACCCCCGCGTGCGGGTGGCCGCGGACACGGCCGAGGAGCGCGGGCGCCGCATCGGCACGGTGACCCCGGACAGCTTCCGGGACGCGCGGGCCATCGGCGAGCTGTTCCGCGACGGTGTCCCGGTCATCATCAACCTGACGGCGATGGAGGCCGGCGACGCCAAGCGGGTCGTGGACTTCGCGGCCGGGCTCATCTTCGGCCTGCGCGGTTCGATCGAGCGGGTCTCGACCCGGGTGTTCCTGCTCAGCCCGGCCGACACCGAGGTCATCAGCGGGGAGTCGGCCGCGCGCCGGTCGGACGGTTTCTTCAACCAGAGCTGAGACGGGGCCCCGCGTCGCCGGCCCCGGCCTCCGGTCCCTGTCCCGCCCGCCCGTCCCGCCCCCTTGCCCGTTGCCCCTTGCCCCGGACCGGCCGGCCTACCGGAAGGCGTCGAGTCCGGTGAGCGCCTTGCCCAGCACCAGTTGATGCATCTCGACGGTGCCCTCGTAGGTGAGCACCGACTCCAGGTTGGTCGCGTGCCGCATCACGGGGTATTCGAGGGAGATCCCGTTGGCCCCGAGGATCGTGCGGGACGTGCGGCAGATGTCGATGGCCTCGCGCACGTTGTTGAGCTTGCCGAAGCTGACCTGCTCCGGGCGGAGCCGGCCGGCGTCCATGCGCCGCCCGAGGTGGTGGGCGAGCAGCAGCCCCTTGTGCAGTTCGACCGCCATGTCGGCCAGCTTGGCCTGGGTGAGCTGGAAGCCGCCGATGGGCCGGCCGAACTGCTCGCGCGAGGTCGCGTACTCCAGGGCGGTCTCGAAGCAGGAGCGGGCGGCGCCCATCGCGCCCCAGACGATGCCGTAGCGGGCGTGGCCCAGGCAGCTCAGCGGTCCGCGCAGCCCCTCGGCCTCCGGCAGGACGGCGTCGGCGGGGAGCCGGACGCCGTCGAGGACCAGTTCGCTGGTGACGCTGGCGCGCAGCGACCACTTGTGCCGGATCTCGGGGGCACAGAAGCCGGGCGTGCCCGCCGGGACGAGGAAGCCGCGGATGCCCTCGTCGGTTCGGGCCCACACCACGGCGACCCCGGCGACGGACCCGTTGGTGATCCACATCTTGCGTCCGTCGAGGACCCAGTCCCCGCCGTCGCGCCGGGCGCGGGTACGCATCGCCGCGGGGTCGGAGCCGTGGTCGGGCTCGGTCAGCCCGAAGCAGCCGATGACCTCGCCGGCGGCCATCCGCGGCAGCCACTCCCGCTTCTGCTCCTCGCTGCCGAAGCGGTGGATGGCGTACATGGCGAGGGAGCCCTGCACCGAGACGAGCGAGCGGATGCCCGAGTCGGCCGCCTCCAGCTCGACACAGGCCAGTCCGTACTGCACGGCGCTCGCGCCGGCGCAGCCGTAGCCCTCCAGGGACATGCCGAGGGCGCCGAGGGCCCCGAGTTCGCGGGCGAGTTCCCGGATGACGGGGAGTTCGCCGCGCTCGTACCAGTCGGCGATGTGCGGCAGCACGCGGTCGGCGGCCCAGCCGCGCACGGTGTCCCGGACCGCCAGGTCCTCGGGGGCGAGCAGGTCGTCGAGGCCGAGCGGGTCGGCGGGGTCGAACGGGGGTCGCGGCGCGGACGGGGACGACGGGGTCGAGACCATGGGACACACCCTCCGAGGACGAGAAACTAGCACCGCTAGTCACGGCTCCGCGCCGACGTTACGTGGCAGTCTCCCGCACGTCCACCTCGGCCGGGCTCCACCCCGCCGGGGCGTCACACCGAGACGCGGGGCGTCTCCCTGGCGTCGCGCGGGGCGGGCACGGCGACGGTCTCGCACTGCATGGCCCGGGGCAGCCGCAGCGCCATGAGCGCGCCGAGCAGCAGCAGGACCGCGCTGACCAGCAGGGTCACGTGCAGTCCGTGCACGAAGGCGTCGGCCGCGGCCCGCCGCAGGGCACCCGCCGCGGGCTCCCGCAACTTGCCGGCCTCCTGGTACGCCTCGCCCAGTGAGTGCCCGGCCGCGTCGGAGGCGGAGCGCGGCACCCCGGGCACGCCGCCGCGCAGGCCGGGGGCGTAGGCCGCGTTCATCACGCTGCCGAGGAGCGCGATGCCGATGCCGGCGCCGAGCTGGTAGGAGGTCTCGCCGATGGCGGCGGCCCCGCCGGCCTGCGACGGGGGCGCCTCGCTCAGCATCGACTCGTAGGCGCCGAACAGCGTGGTCTCCAGGCCGAAGCCGAGCAGGACGAACCCGCACAGCAGCAGCACCACGTTGTCGGCCCGGCCCATCGCGGTCAGCAGCACCACCGCGCCGGCCGTGAGGCAGAAGCCGGCGGAGACCATCCGGCGCGGGCCGAAGCGGCGCAGCATCCGCGCCCCGGCGAGTCCGGCGGCCATCGCGGCGAAGGTCAGCGGGAGCAGCCGCAGCCCGGTCTGGAGCGGGGAGAGTCCGAGCACCAGTTGGAGGTACTGGGCCGCGATCAGCTCCAGGCCGACCAGGGCCAGCATGGCGAGCACGATGCAGCCGACCGAGGTGCTGAACGCGGCCCGGCGGAACATCCGCAGGTCGACCAGGGGGTGCCGGCGGCGGCGCTGCCGTCGGGCGAAGGCGGCCAGCAGGGCGGCGCCGACCAGCGGGGGGACCAGGGTGAGCAGGCTCAGCGTCGGCTCGGTGCCGCCGAGCCGCTTCACGCCGAGGACCACGCCGAAGAGTCCGGCCGCCGCCATCAGGGCGCCGAGCACGTCCCAGGGGCCGTCGCGGTCCCCGGTCGACTCGGGCAGCAGCAGCCACCCCACCGGCAGGCTGACCAGCATCAGCGGGATGTTGACCAGGAAGACCGAGCCCCACCAGAAGTGCTCCAGCAGGAATCCGCCGAGCAGCGGTCCGACGGCCGCGCCGACCGCGGCCACCGCGCTCCAGACGCCGATCGCCAGCGCCCGCTCCCGCCGGTCGGGGAAGACCTGGCGCAGGATCGACAGCGTCGCCGGCATGATCATGGCCCCGCCGACGCCGAGCAGCGCGCGGGCCGCGATCAGCACGTGTCCGTCGTCGGCGAGGGCCGCCAGGGCGGAGGCGATGCCGAACAGGGCGTAGCCGAGCAGCAGAATCCGCCGGCGGCCCACCCGGTCGCCGAGCGTGCCGAAGAGGATCAGCAGCGAGGCGCAGACGAGCGGGTAGACGTCGACGATCCAGAGCAGCTCGATCGGGCCGGGCCTGAGGTCCTCGGTGACGGCGGGCACCGCCACGTGCAGGACGGTGGCGTCGAGGGCGACGAGCAGCAGACTGGCGCAGAGGACGAGGAGGACCACCCAGCGGTTGGCGCCGGCCCCGGCCGCCCGGCGGCGCAGCGCTGCGGCAGCCGTGGTCGTCCCGGACATGCGCGTACCTCCAAGGTGTTCCCTCGCGTCCGGCGGGCCGGACGGGGCGGGGACTGCCCTGCGGCCCACCCGGAGAGGAGCGGCGCCTGGTGGCCGGGCGGCGGAACGCGAGTGGTTCGTCAGCGTACGCGAGTCCGAATCCGGTCCGCGTGGCGGGCCTCACACATCCGGTGCGAGCGGCGTGACCTGCGTCACCGGGGTGGTACGGGCGGGCGTGCACCGGGCGGCGCGGACGGGTGCGCGGCGGATAATCGCCCGGTGACCGATGTTGCGACGCGTGGCGCCCCGGCCCGGCCCGGTCTCCTGGGCCGGGCCGCTCCCGCGCTCCTCGGCTACGCGGCCGTGCGCGCCCTGGGGCTGGCCGTGCTGGCCCTGTGGAGCGCCGCGCGCGGCAAGAGCGGCCACACCCTGCTCACCGCCCGCTGGGACGCCCTGTGGTACGCCCGGATCGCCGAGGGCGGCTATGGGTACGAGGTGCGGCTGCCCACCGGTGACGTCCACTCCGACCTGGCCTTCTTCCCGCTGCTGCCGTGGCTGGAGCGGCTGGGGGCGGCGGTGTCGCCGCTGTCGTACGCGGACGTCGGCTTCCTCGTCTCGCTGTGCGGCTCGTTCGCCGCGGCCTGGGGGATCTTCGCGGTGACCGAGCACCTGTACGGCCGGCGGGCCGGGGTGTGCGCGGTGGTGCTGTGGGCGGCGCTGCCGGTGGGGATCGTGCAGTCCATGGCGTACAGCGAGTCGCTGTTCACCGCGCTGGCCGCCTGGTCGCTGTACGCGGTGCTGACCGGGCGGTGGGTGAGCGCGGGGGCGCTGGCCGCGCTGGCCGGGCTGACCCGGCCGGTGGGGCTCGCGGTGGCGGCGGCGGTGTGGGCGGCGGCGTACGCGGCGAACGGGCGAACCGGGAGCGGGGGCGGCCCGGACGGCGTGCCCGGCCCGGAACGCGCCCCCGGCGACGGCGCGCGACGCGCACTGGCGTTGCTGCTCGCGCCGCTTGGCGCCGCCGGGTACGTGCTGTGGGTCGGTCACCGCACCGGCGCGGGTCCGCTGGGCTACCTCGACGTCCAGGCCGGCTGGCGCAACGGCTTCGACGGAGGTCTGGCCTTCGCCCGCTTCGTCGGCGGGCGGTTCACGTCCTTCCCCTCGGCCCTGGCGGGCGCCGCGCTGGTGGCCGGGGTGGGCCTGGTCGTCTGGCTGTACGCGCTGTGCCTGCGGCGGCGCCAGCCGCCGCCGCTGCTGGTGTACGCGGGGATCGTCACCGCCCTGGCGCTGTGCGCGTCGGGGTACTTCGGGTCGAAGCCCCGGCTGCTGCTGCCGGCCTTCCCGCTGCTGCTGCCCCCGGCGGTGGCCCTGGCCGGTCTGCGGACCTCCAGGTCGGCGCCGGTGCTGGGAGGGCTGGCCCTGGTGGCGGCCGGGTACGGGGCGTTCTGGCTGAACGGCTCGGGCCCCCCGTGAGCGCGCCCGGGGGCCGCGGTGAGCGCCGGGGAAATTCCGTACCGGCATTCGGTGAACGAATTCAAAAGCACGATAAGACCGTCGGCCGGGCCGATCAAAGGAATTGAACTCCCGCACGGGTGGTGATTGCGGATTTCCCGGAAATGGCGCGGCTCCTGAGAGGAATCCCACATCACATCGTCATCACAAACCCGTTGATTCGTCAGGGTTGAGTCCTCACTCGCTGTAACGTCGATTGGGTGCGTACCGAACGGAACCTCGCCCGTCTGGACCGGGTGTTCACGAGACTCGACCGGGAGCCGGAACGGCCGGCCCACCTGGTTGTGCCGGAGATGAGCCGGCACAGGATCGCGCTGTTCGCCGGAACCCTCGCGTTCTACGTGGCGATCGTGTGGGCCGTGCTCATCACTTCCTGGCTGGTCCGGCTCGACTGGCAGGTCATGTTCTTCCGCCCGTACCAGCAGTGGCCGGACATCCACGCGTTCGTCGACTACTACGTCGTGCTGGGCCAGCGCGGGCCGACCGCGGTGATGGTCGCGGCCTGGCTGGGCTGGCGCTCCTGGCGGCAGCACACCCTGCGCCCGCTGCTGGCGCTCGGGGTCTCCCTGCTGCTGCTCAACGTCACCGTGGGTGCCGCCAAGATCGGGATGGGCCGGCTCGGCCCGCACTACGCGACCACGGTCGGCGCCAACGAGATGTGGCTCGGCGGCGATATATTTCCGAGCGGTCACACCGCGAACGCCGTCGTGACCTGGGGCATCCTGGCCTATCTGGCGTCCACGCCGCGCGCCCGGCGCTGGCTGTCGGCCCTGTCGGCGGTCACCTCGCTGGGCGTCGGGATGTCCACCGTCTACCTCGGGACGCACTGGCTCAGCGATGTGCTCCTCGGCTGGGCCGCGGGGCTGCTGATCCTGCTGGCGCTGCCGTGGTTCGAGCCGCTGATCGCCCGCGCGGAGACCTGGCTGCTCGCTCTGCGCGACCGCCTGCGTGACCGGCTGCGCGACCGGCTGCGCGACCGCAGGGGCCGCCGCACCCGCGCGCGGCGCCCGGCCACCGCGCCGGTCCGCCTCACGCCCGTACCCGAGCGCGAGGAGCCGCCGGCGCGTGAGCCGGTGGCCGCCCCGCGCACCCGCGCTCCGGCGTATCTGGCCCCGGGCCCGCACACGGTCCGCGCGGACCGTACGCCGGTCACCCCGGCCGGCAGCCGGCGCCCGGCTCCGTACGCCGACCGCTCCCCGCGCAGCACGGCCCCGGCGGCCCGGCCCGTCTCGGGCGGCTGAGCGCGGCGCCGTCGCGCGCGGTCACCGTCGGCCGGCCCGTCCGGGCGGGCCTCAGCCCTTCCAGGCGCGGGTCACGCGGCCGGCCTCGACCTCGAAGTTGATCCGGCCCACGCGGTACTCCATGGTGATCATCGTGCCGGGTGCCAGCGACCGCACCGTGGACCAGCCCCGCTGCCGTGCGAGCCGTTCGGCCGCGCCGGATTCGAGGCCGACGTATGCGTCGGTGCTGTCCCGGGGTTCCTCGGGGGGTGTCGGAATCGATGCCATGCCGCCACGCTATGCCCCGCTTCGCGGCCGGGGAAGCCCGCCCGGGTAACGGGGGTCTCCGATGCCCCTCCGGTCACATTTCTGTCACAGGTCGACGACATGCGTTTTGGTCGAACTCCGTCACCCGGACGGACGGTTCCCGCCACCTTTAGCCGTCGGCCGGACGGAATTCCCCGCCACCTCGACGGGCCCGTGAATAGACGGCCGGAAAAGGACGGTGCGGAGGCGCCGGTGATCTCATCATTCCCCTTTCCCACGAAACGGAACGAACGCGGGGGATCAGATGTCGCCACAGGAAATACATCGTTCGATCACGGTGCCTCCGGGCCGGCCGCGGCGGCCTCGGAGCGGGCGAGGGAACGCGCCAGCCGGTCCCGGGCCGACCGGATCGCGTCGGTCAGGCCGGCCGGCTCCACCACCTCGAACTCCACCCCCAGCATCATCAGGTGCAGCACCATGACATCCGGGTCGGCGGCGCCGGTGCGCAGCAGGCAGCGGTCCGGACCGTCCGCCGTGAGCACCCCGACGGCCGGGGAGATCCGCTCGGCGGCCCGCGCCAACGGCATCGGCAGCCGCACCAGCGCGTGGGTGGCGTAGACCCGGGTGGAGACGCCCTCGGAGACGTACGCCGCGAGGTCCTCGGCGGGCGGCTCGCGCGGGGTGAAGCGCGGCCCGTGCGGCGGCGCCGGGGTGAGGCGGTCCACCCGGAAGGTGCGCCAGCCCGCCCGGTCCACGTCGAAGGCGACCAGGTACCAGAGGCGCTCGGTGCAGACCAGCCGGTACGGCTCGACGGTGCGGCGGCTCACCGTGCCGTCGTGGCCCCGGTAGGAACAGCGCAGCCGCTCCGTGTCCCGGCACAGCCGCGCCAGCTCGGTGAGGACGGCCGGGTCCACGGCACGGGCCCCCGGGCGGCGGAGCATCGGCACCGTGACCGCGTTCAGGGCGCCGACCCGGCGGCGCAGCCGCTCCGGCAGCACCTGCTCCAGCTTGGCGAGGGCCCGTACGCAGCTCTCGTCGATCCCCTCGATGCCCTGCCCCGCGGCGGTGCGCAGCCCCACGGCGACCGCGACGGCCTCCTCGTCGTCCAGCAGCAGCGGCGGCAGCTCGGCGCCGGCCCCGAGCCGGTAGCCGCCGCCCGTGCCGGGGGCGGAGCCGACCGGGTAGCCCAGCTCGCGCAGCCGGTCCACGTCCCGGCGGACGGTGCGCGGGGAGACGCCGAGGCGGTCGGCGAGGTCGGTGCCGGACCACTCGCGGTGGGCCTGGAGCAGGGAGAGCAGGCGCAGCAGCCGTGCCGAGGTGTCGAGCATGCGTCCAGTCTGCCGACGGCCCCGGACGGCGGGCGCGGGGGTCAGCCCGGCAGGGCGGTGACCTCCACGGAGAGGTCGTTGTCCCGGGTGAAGTACGGCCCCGCCTCCAGCAGGCCGCCCGGGGCGCGCACCCGGGCCCGGGGGTAGGTGACCACGGGCTGCTTGTCGGCGATGTCGTCCAGGAGCCGGGCGACGCGCACGGCGGGGCCCTGCTCCCCGGCGGGACGCAGCCACAGGTCCCACACGCCGGGCTCCAGGGCGGTGTAGTCGACGGCGAGGCGGAACTCCGTCCCCTCGGCGTCCAGCGCGGCCCGGCGCGCGCCGTCCGCGCCGGAGCCGGGGCGGGGCCGCAGCTCGGCGTGGGCGCCGGTGTCGAAACGGGTGCCGTACAGGCGTCCCCGCAGGGTCAGCCCCTCCTCGGCGAGGTGCGGCTCGCCCGCCTCGGCGTGCGGGGCGCGCAGCCAGCTCCGGACGGTGAGGTTGCCCTGCCGGGTGGCGTACGGGATGCGCACGGCGACGTGGCCGAGGAGTCCGCTCGGGGTGCGCTCGGTCAGGGAGCGCAGGTCGGTGACGCCGGGCACCAGGCGCAGCGGCTCGCCGTCGGACACGCGGGCGTAGGCGTCCCAGCGGCCCTCGGGCAGCAGGACGCTGCTGGGCAGCGCGGCGCGCAGCCGCCCCTCGGCGGCGGGGGCGAGGGGCAGGCCGACCTCGTCGTCCGCGTCGCGGCGGCGCAGTACGAGGTGGGCCGTGGCGGACTCGCCGCGCGCGGCGACGTCGAAGGTCAGTCCGCCCGCGGAGTCGGCGATGCAGTCGGCCCGCAACGGAGCGGCCGACGGAGCCTGCGGCGTCATGCGGTGCGGTGCCTCCTCGGTCCTCTCGTCGTCCGTTGAGACCGGGAACCCGGGCTCCTGGTTGTCCCTGTCCGGTTGCGAAGTGGTCACGGTCGGGGAACAGGGGCCACCCGGGGTCCCGCCGGACGGGACCGGACACCGCCGGAACCGGTGGCCGCGCCCTCCCGGCACGCTCGCACGCCTTCCCCACGACGGCGATTTCCCGCCATCGTCGTCCGCCGCCCTCCGGCACGGGTTTCCCGATATGTCGACTGAAGATCCCCAGGCGGGACGGCTCTCCTCCCCCGCACAACCCCCTTGTGCCACGGAGAACTTGACGCCTGACGGAGGTTTCCGGCCACCGGGCGGGCGGACTCTTCGGATGATTCGATTCCGTTCGCCCCGGAGCGTGACCCCCGCCACGGATCGCCCGTTGTCTTCAGCATGAGCCGGGAACCACCCCGGACATCGGACCGGGAGCCACCCGGCCCGGTCACGCACCGCATCCCGAGGAGCCACCCGTGCCGCGCATGCTCGACGTCAGCGACGAGGTACGCGCCGAGATCGGCGACGAAGAAGCCGACCGCCTGCTCGCCGGGGGCCACGCCCCGGGCGCTTACGACTGCACGTCCTGCCGTACCCCGGGCGACTGCGAGCAGGAGCGGACCAGCACCGTCCTCTTCATCGGCGACGAGACCGCCGTCCTCGCCTTCGCCCACGCCGGCTGCCTGCCCTCGCAGGTCGTCAAGGTCACCGAGGAGCAGCTCCAGGGCGCCGTGAGGTCCATCAGCTCCGGCGCCGTCCCGCAGGAGCCCGCGCCGGCCGCGCCCGAGCAGCGCGCCGCGCCCGCGCCCGAGCAGGCCGTCCTCGGCGTGACCAGCGGACTGGTCCTGATCGCCGGGGAGCTGCACCCCGCGCTGGTGGTGGAGCCGACCGCGCCGATCGTGCGGCCGGGCACCACCGGCGCCGGGGACGACTTCCTGCCGCTCCTCATCGAGCAGGGCTTCCGGCCCGTCACCGAGCTGTCCACCGCGCCGTCCGTGCTGCACGGCTGGTCGGTGCTGCTCGCCATGGGCCAGTTGCACGCGGTGCTCCAGCCCGGGAACCACGGCGGCCGTCCGGTGGCCTGGTGGCAGGCGCACCAGCCGCTCCAGGTCACCGAGGGCTGGCGCACCGCGGCCAACAAGCACCAGCAGGTGCTGATGTTCGCCGCGCCGGTCGGGTCGATCGGCCGTCAGCCCCGCGAGGACCTGCTGCGGGACGCCCTGGACAAGGCCGCGGCCAACGGCCGGCTGGTCGCCGCCGCGCTGCCGCTCGCCGGTACCTGAGCCCGGCGGCGGCGCGGGCGGGCCGGTGACCCCCTCCCCCGCCGCCGGCGGGCCCGCCCGCCGACCGCATCCCTTCCGGCCCGGGGTCGTTTGGACATACGTGCACGCATACGACTCCTTCCGCCGATACGGTGGCCCCTCGGCCACGCCGATCTACGACGCGCTCTACGCCGAGTACGTCAAGACCTTCCGCTCCCTGCCGGGCGACCGCAGCGGCGAGGAGGAGCTGGGCTTCACCGGATTCGGGAACATCTTCCGCGGCCGGGGCGGATACAGCGCCTACAGCGCGGGCGCCCACAGCGCGCGGATCGGCCAGCCGTCGCCGTGGCAGCGCGTCGGCCCCCTGGTCCCGCCGGGCGCCGGGCCGCTGCGCCCCGCGCAGGCGGCGCTGCCGCCGGCCCCGCGCAGGGGCATCTGAGGACGCGCCGACGCGCGAGAGGGGCGGTCCCGTCCGGGACCGCCCCTCCGCCGTGCCGCTCGGGCTACTTCTTCTTCGCGCCGCGCTTCTCGCGCACCCGCACCGAGATGTGGATCGGCGTCCCCTCGAAGCCGAACTCCTCGCGCAGCCGGCGCTCGATGAACCGCCGGTAGCCGGCCTCGATGAAGCCCGAGGCGAAGAACACGAACCGCGGCGGCCGGGTGCCCGCCTGCGTGCCGAACAGGATGCGCGGCTGCTTGCCGCCCCGCACGGGGTGCGGGTGGGCGGCGACCAGCTCGCCGAGGAAGGCGTTGAGCCGCCCCGTGGGCACCCGGGTCTCCCAGCCGGCGAGGGCGGTCTCGATCGCCGGGACCAGCTTCTCCATGTGCCGCCCGGTCTGCGCCGAGATGTTGACGCGCGGCGCCCAGGTCACCTGGCCCAGCTCGGTCTCGATCTCCCGCTCCAGGTAGTAGCGGCGCTCCTCGTCGAGGGTGTCCCACTTGTTGTACGCGAGGACCAGCGCGCGGCCCGCCTCCACGGCCATGGTGACGATCCGCTGGTCCTGCACCGAGATGGGGTCGGCGGCGTCGATGAGGACGACGGCGACCTCGGCCTTCTCGACGGCGGCGGCGGTGCGCAGCGAGGCGTAGTAGTCGGCGCCCTGCTGGAGGTGGACCCGCTTGCGGATGCCGGCGGTGTCGACGAAGGTCCAGCTCTTGCCGCCCAGCTCGATCCGCTCGTCGACCGGGTCGCGGGTGGTGCCGGCCAGCTCGTTGACCACCACGCGCTCCTCGCCGGCCACCTTGTTCAGCAGCGAGGACTTGCCGACGTTGGGCCGGCCGATCAGGGCGATGCGGCGCGGGCCGCCGACGGAGGTGCCGAAGGTCTGCTGGGGTGCCTCGGGCAGCGCCTCCAGGACCTGGTCCAGCATGTCGCCGGTGCCCCGGCCGTGCAGGGCGGAGACCGGGTGCGGCTCGCCCAGGCCCAGCGACCACAGGTAGGACGCGTCGGCCTCGCCGCTGGGTCCGTCGACCTTGTTGGCGCAGAGCACGACGGGCTTGCCGGCCTTGCGCAGCAGCCGTACGACGGCCTCGTCGGTGTCGGTGGCGCCGACCTTGGCGTCGACGACGAAGACGACCGCGTCGGCCGCCTCGATCGCGTACTCGGCCTGTGCGGCCACGGAGGCGTCGATGCCGAGGACGTCCTGCTCCCAGCCGCCGGTGTCGACGACCTTGAAGCGGCGGCCGGCCCACTCGGCCTCGTAGGTGACGCGGTCGCGGGTGACGCCGGGCCGGTCCTCGACGACCGCCTCGCGGCGGCCGATGATCCGGTTGACCAGGGTCGACTTGCCGACGTTGGGGCGGCCGACGACGGCGAGGACGGGCAGCGGGCCGTGCCCGGCCGCCTCGATCGCGCCCTCGACGTCCTCGACGTCGAAGCCCTCTTCCGCGGCGAGCTCCATGAACGCCTCGTATTCGGCGTCGCCAAGCGCCCCGTGGTCGTGCTCCTCGCCCGAGCCCGCGGAGTGGATGTGGTCGTTCATGAAGTCCGTACCTCGTTCATCGTGGTGATCGGTGGGCACCCGGTTCCGGGTGCGCCACTACTCGGATGCCGCCGTGCGGCCGGTGAGCCGTCCGGCGTGGTCCAGATGCGCGGTGAGCTGCTTCTGGATGCGCTCGGTCGCCTCGTCCAGCGCTTTGCGGGTCCGCCGTCCGCTGCCGTCGCCCGCCTCGAAGGGGTCGCCGAAGACGACGTCGACCCGGGAGCGCAGGGGAGGCAGCCCCTTTATCAACCGGCCGCCCCGCCCGGAACTTCCCAGCACGGCGACCGGGACGATCGGGGCGCCGCCGCGCACGGCGAAGTAGGCGAGTCCGGCGCGCAGCGAGGCGAAGTCGCCGTCGCCCCGGGTGCCCTCGGGGAAGATGCCGAGCACCCCGCCGGCGTCCAGGACGCCCAGGGCGCGGGCTATCGCCGTGCGGTCGGTGGAGTGGCGGTCCACCTCCACCTGGCCGATGCCGGTCAGGAACGAGCCGAGCGGGCCGACGAACGCCTCCTTCTTGACGAGGAAGTGCGTCGGCCGGGGCGCGACCCCCATGACCATGGGGCCGTCGATGTTGTGCGAGTGGTTCACGGCGAAGATCAGCGGGCCGCTCGCGGGCACCCGCCAGGCGCCGAGCACCCGCGGTCTCCACAGGCCGTACATGAGGCCGACGCCGATGCGGCGCCCGACCTCGGCGCCCCTCTCGGACGCGACGGTGGCGGCGGTCACTTCCCCGCCCGCTTCTCCTCGACGAGGGTGACGACGCACTCGATGACCTGCGCGAGGGTGAGGTCGGTGGTGTCCACCTCGACGGCGTCGCCCGCCTTGGCCAGCGGGGAGGTCCTGCGGCTGGAGTCGGCGGCGTCCCGCTTGATCAGGGCCTCGCGGGTGGCGTGCACGTCGGCGCCCTTCAGCTCGCCGCTGCGGCGGGCGGCGCGGGCCTCCGCCGAGGCGGTGAGGAAGATCTTGAGGTCGGCGTCGGGCAGCACGGTGGTGCCGATGTCGCGGCCCTCGACGACGATGCCGCGCGGGGCGCCGGCGGCGATGGTGCGCTGCAGCTCGGTGATGCGGGTGCGCACCTCGGGGACGGCGCTGACCGCGCTGACCCTGGCGGTGACCTCCTGGGTGCGGATCGGGCCGGCCACGTCGACGCCGTCGACGGTGATGGCCGGGCCAGCCGGGTCGGTGCCGGAGAGGATCTCGGGCTTGCCGGCCGCGGCGGCGACGGCGTGCGGGTCGTCGGTGTCGATGCCGTTGGTCACCATCCACCAGGTGATGGCCCGGTACTGGGCGCCGGTGTCCAGGTAGCTCAGGCCGAGCTGCGCCGCGACGGCCTTCGACGTGCTCGACTTCCCCGTGCCGGAGGGGCCGTCGATGGCGACAATCACGGCCGGCTCGGTCGGGGCGGCGCCGTTTTCCACGAGGAGACACCTTCCTGGTGCGGTGCGGTGGGTGGGGTGCGGGGCGATCGGTGCGCCCCGCACAAGGTTACTTGCTCCGCGCGGGCCCCAGGACCGGCCCGGGGCGGCACCGGGAGCGGGCCCGAAGCCGCCCGCCCGGGACCGGCGCGGGCGGTCCCGGGCGGGCGCGGTCACTGCCGGATGGCCCAGCCCCGTTCGCTCAGCGCGGCCGTCAGCACGGCGGCGGCCTTCGGCTCGACCATGAGCTGCACCAGTCCGGCCTGCTGCCCGGTGGCGTGCTCGATGCGTACGTCCTCGATGTTGACCCCGGCCCGTCCGGCGTCGGCGAAGATGCGCGCGAGCTGGCCGGGCTGGTCGTCGATGAGGACGACCACGGTCTCGTAGGCCCGCGGGGCCGAGCCGTGCTTGCCCGGCACCCGGACCTGCCCGGCGTTGCCGCGCCGCAGGACGGCCTCGATCCCGGCGCCGCCCTCGCGGCGCTTGTCGTCGTCGGCGGACTGGAGGGCGCGCAGGGCCCGCACCGTCTCCTCCAGGTCGGCGGCGACGTCCCCGAGCAGGTCGGCGACGGGCCCCGGGTTGGCGGAGAGGATGTCGATCCACATCCGGGGGTCGGAGGCGGCGATCCGGGTCACGTCCCGGATTCCCGGGCCGCACAGCCGTACGGCGGTCTCGTCGGCGTGCTCCAGGCGGGCGGCGACCATGCTGGAGACCAGGTGGGGCATGTGGGAGACGAGGGCGACGGCGCGGTCGTGGGCGTCGGCGTCCATGACGACCGGCACGGCCCGGCAGTACGAGACCAGTTCCAGGGCGAGGTTCAGCACCTCGGTGTCGGTCTCCCGGGTGGGGGTGAGCACCCAGGGGCGCCCCTCGAAGAGGTCGGCGGTGGCGGCCAGCGGGCCGGACTTCTCCCCGCCGGACATGGGGTGGGTGCCGATGTAGGCGGCCAGGTCGAGGCCGCGGGCCTCCAGTTCGCGCCGGGGGCCGCCCTTGACGCTGGCCACGTCGATGTAGGCGCGGGCGGCGCCGCGGCGCAGGGCGTCCGCGAGCACGTCGGCGACGAGGGCGGGCGGGGCGGCGACGACGGCGAGGTCGACGGGGCCGTCCGGGGCCTCCTCGGTGCCGGCGCCGAGCGCGGCGGCGGTACGGGCCTGCTCGGGGTCCCGGTCGGCGAGGTGGACGGTGACGCCGCGCCGGGTCAGGGCGAGGGCGACGGAGGTGCCGATCAGGCCGGTGCCGATGACGAGGGCGCTTCTCACTGGGCGATGTCCTTGCGCAGGGCCGCGGCGGCGCCGAGGTAGACGTGGGCGATCTCGGCGCGGGGCCGGTCGGACTCGATGTGGGCGAGGAGCCGGACGACGCGGGGCATGGCGCCCTCGATGTCGAGTTCCTGGGCGCAGATCAGCGGGACGTCGACGATGCCGAGCCCCCGGGCGGCGGCGGCCGGGAAGTCGCTGTGCAGGTCGGGGGTGGCCGTGAACCAGATGCTGATCAGGTCGTCGGCGGTGAGCCCGTTGCGTTCCAGGACTGCGGTGAGCAGGGCCGTGACCTGCTCGTCCATGTGGTCTGCGTCGTCCCGTTCGAGTTGGACGGCGCCCCGGACCGCTCGTACCGCCACGGCGATGCTCCTTGCTGACGTGCGTATCGGCTGCTGTCCGTCCAGCCTAGCCAGCGCGGGGTGGGCCGGTGTGCGGCGACCGGTCGCTGAGACGGGAGGCCGGGCCCGCCGCCCGCCCCCGGCGCGGGCGGGTTCAGGCGTCCCAGAGGTGTCCGAGGGCGAGCAGTTCCCCGCGGTACTCGATCCGCCCGGACCAGGCGTCGGGCCAGGCGTCGGCGCCGAGGTGGGCGCCCGCGAAGGCGCCGGCGAGGCAGGCGATGGAGTCGGAGTCCCCGGCGGTGCAGGCGGCGCGGCGCAAGGCGGTCAGCGGCTCGTCGGGGAAGAGCAGGAAGCAGAGGAGTCCGGCGGCCAGCGCCTCCTCGGCGATCCAGCCCTCGCCGACGGCGAGACAGGGGTCGGTCTCGGGCGAGACGGTGCGCACCGCCGTCCCGAGCCGGTCGAGCATCGCCAGGCACTCGTCCCAGCCGCGGGCGATGAAGTGCCCGGGGCCGGGGTCCTGGGAGCGGGTCCACAGGTCGCCGAGCCAGCGCTCGTGGTAGCGGGTGCGGTTCTCCAGGGCGTGGGAGCGCAGCAGGGCGATCAGTGCGGTGGGCTCGGCGCCCTCGGCGAGCAGGTGGACGGCGTGCGCGGTGAGGTCGGAGGCGGCCAGCGCGGTGGGGTGGCCGTGGGTGAGGGCGGACTGCAACTGGGCGGCGCCCGAGCGCTGTTCGTCGCCGAGTCCGGGGGCGAGGCCGAGCGGGGCGACGCGCATGTTGGCGCCGCACCCCTTGGAGTGGATCTGGGAGGCGTCCTGCCAGGGGCGGTCCGGGCTCTCCAGCAGGTGGCAGGCGCGCAGGCAGGTGTGGCCGGGGGCCCGGTTGTTCTCGGGCGACCGGTACCAGGCGGTGAACTCCTCGCGGACCGGCCGTTCCAGCCGCCGGGGGCCGAGCGGGCCCCGGTCCATCGCCGTGCGCAGGCCGCGGCCGAGGGCGAGGGTCATCTGGGTGTCGTCGCTGACGACGGCGGGCCGGGGCAGCTCCCTCTCCCGCCAGGGGCCGTGCCCGGCGAGGATCGAGGGGACGTCCTGGAACTCGGTGGGGAAGCCGAGCGCGTCCCCGAGGGCGAGTCCGGTGAGCGCTCCGGTGGCGGCGCGTTTGGCGGCTGCTCGTCCTGCGGCGGTCCTGGTCACGCGGGGTGTCCTTCCCTGGGGGTGCGCGGCAGCGGCGGGTGGAGGGCGGTGGCGGGGCCCGCCCGGTAGAGGGCGGCCGGTTTGCCGCGTCCGCCGGTGAGGCGGGCGCCGCCGGGGACCGGTTCGACGAAGCCGGGGGTGGCGAGGACCTTGCGGCGGAAGTTGGGCCGGTCCAGCGGGGTGCCCCAGACGCTCTCGTAGACCTGTTGCAGCTCGCCGAGGGTGAACTCGGGCGGGCAGAAGGCGGTGGCCAGGCAGGTGGACTCCAGCCTGGCGCCGACGCGGGCGCGGGCGTTGGCCAGGATGCGGTCGTGGTCGAAGGCGAGACCGGTGGCCCGCTCGTACGGCGTCCAGCGGGCCTCGGCCGCGTCGGTGCCGGGGCGCGGCTCGGGCGGGTCGGGCAGCAGGGCGGCGAAGGCGACGGAGACGACCCGCATCCGGGGGTCGCGGCCGGGTTCGCTGTAGGCGCGCACCTGCTCCAGGTGGAGCCCGCTCACGTCCGCCAGGCCGGTCTCCTCGCCCAGTTCGCGCCGGGCCGCCTCCTCGGCGGACTCCTCGGGCAGCAGGAAGCCGCCGGGCAGTGCCCAGCGGCCGGCGTACGGCTCCTGCCCCCGCTCGACCAGTAGCACGTGCAGCGCGCCCGCGCGGAGCGTGAGGACGGCGAGGTCGACGGTGACGGCGAAGGGCTCGTAGGCGTGCTTGTCGTAGCCGCGCAGGACCGGCCACCCCCTTAATAGTCAGTACGACTATAAAAGGGGGCGGCCGGTCGGGGCAAGCCCCTACAGCTCGACCTCCCGCATGAGCATCCCGACCTCCGTGTTGGAGAGCCGGCGCAGCCAGCCGGACTTCTGGTCGCCCAGGGTGATCGGGCCGAAGGCGGTGCGCACCAGGCCGTCGACGGGGAAGCCCGCCTCGGCGAGCATGCGCCGCACGATGTGCTTGCGGCCCTCGTGCAGGGTCACCTCGACCAAGTAGTTCCGCCCGGTCTGCTCGACCACCCGGAAGTGGTCCGCGCGCGCGTACCCGTCGTCGAGCTGGATGCCGTCCTTGAGTCGCTTGCCCAGGTCGCGCGGGATCGGGCCGACGATGTGGGCGAGGTAGGTCTTCTGCACCCCGTAGCGCGGGTGGGTCAGCCGGTGGGCCAGCTCACCGTGGTTGGTGAGCAGGATGACGCCCTCGGTCTCGGTGTCGAGCCGGCCGACGTGGAAGAGGCGGGTCTCCCGGTTGGTGACGTAGTCGCCGAGGCACTGGCGACCGTCCGGGTCCTCCATGGTGGAGACCACCCCGGCGGGCTTGTTGAGCGAGAAGAACTGGTACGACTGGGTCGCCACGGTCAGGCCGTCGACCTTGACCTCGTCCTTCTCCGGGTCGACCCGCCGGCCCTGTTCGAGCACGATCTCGCCGTTGACCTCGACCCGGGCCTGCTCGATCAGCTCCTCGCAGGCCCGCCGCGATCCGTACCCCGCGCGGGCCAGCACCTTCTGCAGCCGCTCGCCCTCCTGCTCGGCGCCCGGGAAGGTCTTGGGGAGCTTGACCTCCTTCTTCCCGGCGTACCGCTCGCGGTTGCGCTCCTCGGCCCGGGTCTCGTACTCGCGGGAACGGGCCGGGGCCGAGCGCCCGCGCTCCTGGGGCTTGCGCGGGCCGCCCTTGGCGCCGCCGCGGGCCGTGGGGCCGCGCCCGGACCGGGAGCCCTCGGGGGAGGCGCCGGGGCCGTCCTCGTAGCGGCGCTCCTCCGGGCGGGGCTTGCCGGGGCGGCCCTGCCCCTGCTTCTGGTCCCTGCTGTTGCCGGCGCCGCGGTAGTTCCCGCGCCCGCCGCTCTTGCCGCTGCTTCGCATCAAAGTTCCGTCGTCGTCGTGTTCGTATGGGTCGTGCTCGCCGTGGGAGCGTCGTCCGCGTCGGGCGCGTCCGGGTCGAACGACGGAACGCCCTCCTGGGTCTCGGCCTCGATCGCGTCCGCCTCCGGGAGGAAGGGCGCGAGGTCCGGAAGTTCGTCCAGGCCGCGCAGGCCCATCCGCTCCAGGAAGTGGTTCGTCGTCACGTACAGGATCGCACCTGTTTCGGGTTCCGTGCCCGCCTCGGCCACCAGGCCCCGCTGGAGGAGGGTGCGCATCACGCCGTCGCAGTTCACGCCGCGCACCGCGGAGACCCGGGCGCGGCTGACCGGCTGGCGGTACGCGACCACGGCGAGGCTCTCCAGCGCGGCCTGGGTGAGGCGGGCGTGCCGGCCGTCCAGGGCGAAGCCCTCGACGGCCGCGGCGTAGGCGGGCCGGGTGGAGTAGCGCCAGCCGCCGGCGACGGCCCGCAGCTCGAAACCGCGGCCCTGGGCGGTGTACTCGGCGGCCAGTTCGCGCAGGGCGCGGGCGATCTCCCGCCGGGGCCGGCGCAGGACCTTGGCGAGGTGCTCCTCGGTGGCGGGTTCGTCGACGACCATGAGGACGGCTTCGAGGGCGGGCCCGAGGTCCAGCGCGGCGACGGCGTCGGCGTCGCCGGGGCCGTGTGCGGCCGGATCGGCCGTGCCCGGAACGGCCGTGTGCCGTCGTTCCGGCCCCCCGGCCGCGTCCGCCGCGTCCGCCGCCCCGGCCGCTGCCGCCCTGCCCGTCGCCTGCGCCATGTCGTCTCCTCTCCCGTGGCCTACCCGTGGCTCCCTGCCATCTGTCTGCCGTCTTGTCTGCCGTCTGTCTGTTTGTCTGTCGCCTGGCTACCGTCCGCCTGCCGTCCGTCGGCGCTACCGGCCCCGGACCGGCCGCGGCTCCCGCGCCTGCTCCCTGCCCTCGCCGCGCCCCCCGGCGCCGTCCCGCTCCCCCGGCGGCCGGTCGAACTCGTCGGTCACCGCCGGTCCGGCCTCCCCGGCGCCGCCGGTCCAGCGCACCCGCAGCTCGCCGAGGGCGGTCTCCTGCTCCAGCTCGACCGCCTTCTCCCGGTACAGCTCCAGCAGCGCCAGGAAGCGCGCCACGACGGTCAGGGTGTCCCCCGCGTCCGCCACCAGCGCCTGGAAGCCCGCCTCGCCCAGCTCCCGCAGCCGCGCGACCACGATCCCGGCCTGCTCCCGCACGCTCACCAGCGGCGTGTGGATGTGGTCGACGTAGACCTGCGGCTCGGGCCTCGGCCGCATCGCCCGGACCGCGAGCCGGGCGAAGCCCTCCGCCCCGAGGCTGATGACCACCTCAGGCAGCAGCTCGGCGTGGTGCGGCTCCAGCCCGACGGTACGGGGGTGGCGGCGGGACTCGGCCTCCAGGCGCTCGCTGAAGATCTCCGCGATCCGCTTGTAGGCGCGGTACTGGAGCAGCCGCGCGAAGAGCAGGTCGCGGGCCTCCAGCAGCGCGAGGTCGGCCTCGTCCTCGACCTCGGCGGCGGGCAGCAGCCGGGCCGCCTTCAGATCGAGCAGGGTGGCCGCGACGACCAGGAACTCGGTCGTCTCGTCGAGGTCCCAGTCCGGCCCCATCGCCCGGAAGTACGCCATGAACTCGTCGGTCACCTTCGACAGGGCGACCTCGGTGACGTCCATCTTGTGCCGGGCGATGAGCTGGAGCAGCAGGTCGAAGGGGCCCTCGAAGTTGTCCAGCCTGACGGTGAAGCCCCCGTCGCCGTCCCCGGGAAGCTCAGGCGCCGTCCCGGGAGGCGCGGCCGTCTCGGGAGGTTCGGGAGGCTCGGCCGTCTCGGGAACCTCAAGCGCGCCGGCCGGCCCCGGCCCAGCCCCCGGTTCCGCCCCCGGAGGGACGGGCGGCGGCGCGCTCCCCGGGCCCCCGCCCAGGGCGCGTCGGCGGCGGGCCGGGGCCCCGGGGCGGTGAGCGTCGTTCGAGGTCATGGCCTCCGCAGGCTACCGCTACCGCCCGCGCAGCCGGCGTACGAGGATGCTGGCGTCCCCGCGGGTCTCCAGGTCGGCGAGGACCACGGCGACCGCCTCGCGGACGATCCGGCCGCGGTCGACGGCCAGCCCGTGTTCGCCCCGGAGCACCAGGCGGGCGTGCTCCAGGTCCATCAGCTCCTCGGCGGAGACGTAGACGGTGATCTTCTCGTCGTGGCGTTCCCGGCCGCTCGGCCGGCGGGCGGCGGGGCGGCTGCGCTTGCGGGGCGCGGCGGGCGAACCTTCCTGCATCGCCGGTCCGGGGACCGACCGCCGGGCGGGGCGCTCGCCGGTGCGGCTGCGCGACTCGCCGGTGGCGTCCGGTTCCGCGTCGGCCGCGGCGTGTTCCGTGCCCTCGCCGTCCCCGGCCTGGGCGGGCACCGACTGGGGCGCGTCGTCGGCGGCCGTCGGGTCGCTCTCCCCGGCCGGCGCCGGCACCCGGGCGTCGCCGCCGGCCGGCCGTCGCGGGGTGGACGCCTGGAGCGCCGTTCCCCCTGTCGTGCGGAAGAGTTCGTCGGCCCCGGGCAGACTCACTCGGCGTGACACCGGGCGAGCACCTCCCTGGCGAGCTGGCGGTAGGCGGCGGCACCGACGGAGTTGGACGCGTACGTGGTGATCGGCTCACCGGCGACCGTGGTCTCCGGGAAGCGGACCGTGCGGCCGATGACCGTGTGGTAGACGTGGTCGTCGAACGCCTCGACGACCCGCGCGAGCACCTCGCGGCTGTGCACGGTGCGCGAGTCGTACATGGTGGCGAGGATGCCGTCGAGTTCCAGGTCCGGGTTGAGCCGCTCCTGGACCTTCTCGATGGTCTCGGTGAGCAGGGCCACGCCGCGCAGCGCGAAGAACTCGCACTCCAGCGGCACGATCACCTTGTGCGCGGCGGTCAGCGCGTTGACCGTGAGCAGGCCCAGCGAGGGCTGGCAGTCGATGACGATGTAGTCGTAGTCGTCCAGCAGCGGCTTCAGCGCGCGCTGGAGCGTGGACTCGCGGGCGACCTCGCTGACGAGCTGCACCTCGGCCGCCGACAGGTCGATGTTGCTGGGCAGCAGGTCCATGTTGGGGACCGCGGTCTTCAGCAGCACCTCGTCGGCCGCCATGCCCCGCTCCATGAGCAGGTTGTAGACGGTGAGGTCGAGTTCCATGGGGTTGACGCCGAGGCCGACCGACAGGGCGCCCTGCGGGTCGAAGTCGACGAGCAGCACCCGGCGGCCGTACTCGGCCAGCGCGGCGCCCAGGTTGATGGTCGACGTGGTCTTGCCGACGCCGCCCTTCTGGTTGCACATCGCGATGATCTTCGCCGGGCCGTGGTCGGTCAGCGGGCCCGGGATCGGGAAGTAGGGCAGCGGACGTCCGGTCGGGCCGATGCGCTCGCGGCGCTGGCGGGCCGCGTCGGGCGCCAGCGTGGCCGCGTACTCGGGGTCGGGCTCGTACTCCGCGTCCGGGTCGTAGAAGTGCCCTTCGGGCAGTTCGTCGTAATCGGCGAAGTGGTTGCGGGGCGTGCCACTTCCGTTGCCGGCCATGGCGTTCACGTGTTGGCCATCCATGCTCTGGTGTGCTGTCTGAGGTGCCTGCGGGCTCTGGTGGGCTGCGAAGGTGCGTACAGCGACGGAGCCGACAGCCTCCAGACGCCCGGGGCCGTGGGACCGTACGGACATTCCTGGTTGACCACCCCCGGGAGTAAATGTCGACTCATTCACAAGTCGTCTTACCTCCTTGGGGACCAGGGAACTTCTAGACAGGTCAGCGTGGCACCATGCCGACGGTTGGCGACTCTATGGCGTGTCGGCCGTCCGCAGCAACACAATCCGCCGGACCCGGCCCGATGTGTCGGCAATGAAACATCCCCCTGTCAAGGGCGTACGGCCGTCGCACCGCAGGTTTCACCGGGAGGCGAAAGGTGCGAAGGGTGACCTTCGAGGCGAGTTGACCGAGAGCCGCGAAGTGACCATACACACACCCGGCCGGACCTTGTCGACAAGGTCCGGCCGGGTGAACGGGGTTGACGACCGGGGTTGACGTATCGCCTTGGTCACCGGGTGACTTGGCGACACGGCGCGGGCCGCCCGCCACCCCGGAGACTCAGCCCCGGAGCGTGTCCGGGTCGGCGCACTCCAGGCCGTGGGCCTGCGCGACCTGCGGATGGACCACCTTGCCGGCGTGGACGTTGAGGCCCTTGGCCAGCGCCGGGTCGCGGCGCGTCGCCTCGGCCCAGCCGAGGTCGGCGAGTTGCACGAGGTACGGCAGCGTGGCGTTGGTGAGCGCGTAGGTGGAGGTGTTCGGCACCGCGCCGGGCATGTTGGCGACGCAGTAGAAGACCGACTCGTGGACGCGGAAGGTCGGTTCGGCGTGGGTGGTCGGGCGGGAGTCCTCGAAGCAGCCGCCCTGGTCGATGGCGATGTCGACAAGGACACTTCCGGGCTTCATACGGGACACCAGTTCGTTGGTGACCAGCATGGGGGCCTTGGCGCCCGGGATGAGCACGGCGCCGATCACGAGGTCGGCCTCCAGACACGCCTTCTCCAGTTCGAAGGCGTTGGAGACGACGGTCTGGATGGTCGTGCCGAAGATCCGGTCGGCCTCCCTGAGCTTGTTGATGTCGGTGTCCAGCAGGGTCACGTGGAAGCCGAGGCCGATGGCGATCGTCGCCGCGTTCCAGCCGGAGACCCCGGCGCCGATGACCACGGCGCGGCCGGCGAGCACCCCGGGCACGCCGCCGGGGAGCACACCGCGCCCGCCGTTGGCGCGCAGGAGCTGGTAGGCGCCGACCTGCGGGGCGAGCCGGCCCGCGACCTCGGACATCGGGGCGAGCAGCGGCAGCGTGCGGCCGGGCAGTTCGACCGTCTCGTAGGCGATGGCGGTGGTGCCGGCGGCCAGCAGCGCGTCGGTGCACTCGCGGGAGGCGGCGAGGTGGAGGTAGGTGAAGAGGGTCTGGTCCCCGCGGAGTCGGCGGTACTCCTCGAAGACGGGCTCCTTGACCTTCAGCACCAGGTCGGCGGCCCAGACCTCGTCGGCGGTGCCGACTATCCGCGCGCCCGCCTCCAGGTACTCCGCGTCCGGGATCGAGGAGCCGACGCCCGCCTCGCGCTCGACGACGACCTCGTGACCGCGGCGTGCCAGTTCGTGGACTCCGGCAGGGGTGATGGCCACCCGGAACTCGTTGTTCTTGACCTCGCGGGGGATGCCGACCTTCACGGGGATCACGGTCCTTGGCTCAGGGAATGGGAGGATCAAGGCCATACCCGCTCAGGAACGGGCACGCCCGGAACGCCGCCGAAAAGGAAGCGACAGAACCAGTCTAATGAAGGCGTTCCCACGATCCAGCCTTTCAAAGCATCAATCTTTAGTCGGATCTCCGATAGATTCGCAGGAATCCAATGCGTCTTCCCTCAGCATTCGCTCGGCGGTGGCGCGATGCAACCCCGCCGCGGCGGGGTCGCCGAGCCGGTCGAGGGTGTCGGCGAGCCTGAGGTGCAGCGCCGCCTGCAACCGGACGTCCTCGGCCCGGCGGGCCCACTCCACGGCCTCCTGGCAGGTACTCAGGGACTCCTCGGGGCGGCCCGCGTACTCCTGGACCCGGGCCAGTTCGCTCAGCGCCCGCGCGTGCGCGGGGACGTCGCCCGCCCTGCGGTGCCCGGCGATCGCCGCACGCCAGTTGCGCAGCGCCTCGCCGTAACGGCCGGCGTAGGTGTGGGCGGTGGCGGTCCGGCCGTAGAGACGGGCGGCGTCGGCGCCCTCGTCGCGGGCCAGCCGCTGGGCGAGGGCCCGGCCGAACCAGTCGGCGGCCCGGTCGTAGTCCCCCAGCTCCAGGTGGGCGCCGCCCACCGACTCCATCGCCCGCGCGGTCGCGTACGGGTCCTCCGCCTCGCGTCCGGCGTCCAGCGCGGCCCGGTAGCGCACCAGGGCCTCGGCGGTGCGGCCGGTACGGGCGTCCAGGTCGGCCAGGTTGAGCAGGGCCGCCGCCTTCTCGCGGGGCAGGTGGCGGCGTTCGGCCACGTCGAGGACGAGGCGGTGGATGCCGTAGAGGTCGGGGGCGGCGGCCTGGGTGCCGAAGTGGGCGACCATCGCGCGTACGAGCTGGGACATCAGCCGGCGGGCGAGGGTGTCCAGCTCCCCGTCGGCGACGGCGAGGCGGGCGGCGGCCAGCAGGGCGGGCCGGCGGGCCCGCAGCCAGTCGGCGGCGGCGCGCGGTCCGGGAAAGCGCAGGGCGCGGGGCGTGCCGAGGAGCCGTTCGCGGGCCTGCGGGCTGTCGGTCTCGGTGATGGTCCGGCAGGACTGGAGCAGCCGCACCGTCCGCTCCAGCATGCGGGCGCGGGCGAGCTGGAGTTCGGCGGGCCGCTCGTGGGCCTCGGCGCAGGCCCGCAGCAGGGGGTGCAGGCAGCCGGGCACCTCGTACTGGGGCAGCGGGGAGCCGGCCGCGCGCAGCAGGCCGAGGGTGACGAAGTCGTCCAGGGTGGTGCGGGCCACGGTGACCGAGCAGCCGGCCAGAGCGGAGGCGGTGTGCGGGTCGACCAGCCCGGCGGGGGCCAGCGAGAGCAGGCGCAGCATCCGGGCGGCGGGGGCGGGCAGGGAGGTGTGGACGAGGCGGAAGACGCGGGCGAGGGGCCCCGCTCCGGCGTCCTCGGCGTGAAGCTGCTTGGCGAGGTCGGCGACGGCGGCCTGGGGACGGGTGGCGAGCCAGCCGCCGGCCAGGGTCAGCGCGGCGGGCTGGGCCTGGCAGATCTCGACCAGGTGCTCGGCGGCCCGGGGGTCGACGGTGACGCGGACCGAGCCGGTGTGCCGGGAGAGCAGTTCCACCGCCGACGTGGTGTCCAGTCCCCCGAGGGTGCAGGGGCGGACGTCGGCGATGCCGGTCAGCGGTCCCTCGGCGACGGCGACGACCAGGCACTCGGGGGTGTCCGGCAGGAGGGCGTCCACCTGCTCGGCGTCGGCCGCGTCGTCGAGCAGGAGCAGGGCCCGGCGGCCGGCGAGGGCGGTGCGCAGTTCCTCGGTGAGGTCGTCCTCGTCGGCGCCGGGCGGGGCGTCCAGGTCCAGTTCGGTCAGGAGGTCGCGGGCGAGCCGGGCCACGGGGACGCGGGTGCCGTCCGGTTCGCCGAGCCGGGCGCGCAGCACGCCGTCGGGGTAGCGGTCGGCGACCCGGGCGACGAGTTCGTCGGCGAGCGCGGAGCGGCCCGAGCCGGGCCGGCCCGCGATGAGCAGCACGCGCGCGCGGGGGGCCTTGCGGCCGGAGAGGGTGTCGAGTCCGGCGCGCTCGATGTCGGCGCGCAGCTCTTTCAACTCCCTGACCCGGCCGAGGAATCGACGCTTGTCCAGCGTGTCGTCCGCCAGCCGCACGCCGTCCGTGTCCACCGCCTGATCCGTCACGGGCACTCCCGATCCCACCGCACGCCGGCGCCCGCCGGAACTCCGGTTCGGGCGTTTCCCGAGCCTAGTTCACGCTCCGCTACCTCCCGGGCGGAGCGCGGCGGCCACATCCCTCGATCGGATCAACATATGGTCACACCGCAGGGCGTGAGGAACGCGCCGGCGGCGACCGTCCGGCGGACCGTCGGGTTCAGGCCACGAAGGGACGGGCCGGCCAGGGCGCGAGCGCCGGGCGCAGCGCGTCCAGCCCCTCGCCGCGTTCGGCGGCGACCAGTGCGAGCACGCCCACGACGAGGCAGTTGTTGTGCAGGTCGCCCGCGAGGACGCCCCGGACCAGCTCCGCGACCGGCACCCGGGCCACCTCCATGTCGGCCTCCTCGTGCTCGACCGCGAACCGCTCGCCCTCGGCCTCGCTCAGATCGCGGGCGAGGAAGATCCGCACGGCCTCGTCGCAGCCGCCGGGGGTGGTGTACACGTCGGTGAGGACCCGCCAGTCCCCGGCCTCGACGTGCGCCTCCTCGTACAGCTCGCGCCGGGCGGCGTGCAGCGGGTTCTCGCCCGGGACGTCGAGCAGGCCGGCCGGGATCTCCCACAGCCGCTCGCGCACGGGGTGCCGGTACTGCCGCACGACCAGCACCCGGCCCTCCTCGTCGAGGGCGAGCACGGCGACCGAGCCGGGGTGCACCTGGTAGTCGCGGGTGGCCTCGGAGCCGTCGGGCATGACCACCCGGTCCGTGCGCACGGAGGTCTTGGCGCCCCGGAAGGGGGTCGTCGTCGCCCGGATCTCCCACTCCTCGGGGGTGTCCTCGATGGTCATGCCCTGTCCTTCCAGCGGTACGCGAAGAGGCCGGGCCGCGCGCCTCGCGGACGCGCGCCCCGGCCACCGTACAACCGTCGTGCTACTTGGCCGTCTTCCGCTCGACGGCGGCCTTGACCAGCCCGGCGAAGAGCGGGTGGGGGCGGGTCGGGCGCGAGCGCAGCTCCGGGTGGGCCTGCGTGGCGACGAGGTAGGGGTGGACGTCGCGGGGGTACTCGACGTACTCGACGAGCTTGCCGTCCGGGGAGGTGCCCGAGAAGACGATGCCCGCCTTCTTCTCCAGCTCCGCGCGGTAGGCGTTGTTCACCTCGTAGCGGTGGCGGTGGCGCTCCTCGACGTACTCCTTGCCGTCGTGGACCTCGCGCACGATCGACCCCTCGGCCAGCTTGGCCGGATACATGCCGAGCCGCATCGTGCCGCCCAGGTCGCCCTCACCGGCCACGATGTCCAGTTGCTCGGCCATGGTGGAGACGACCGGGTGGGCGGTGGCCGGGTCGAACTCGGTGGAGTTGGCGTCCTGGATGCCGGCCAGGTTGCGCGCGGCCTCGACCACGATGCACTGCAGGCCCAGGCAGAGGCCGAGCAGCGGGACCCCGTTCTCGCGGGCGTAGCGGATCGCGCCCACCTTGCCGAGCACGCCGCGGTCGCCGAAGCCGCCCGGGATGCAGACCGCGTCGACGTCGCCGAGCTGGGCCTCGGCGCCGGCCGGGGTCTTGCAGTCGTCGGAGGTGACCCACTTGATCTTCACGCGGGCCCGGTTGGCGAAGCCCCCGGCGCGCAGCGCCTCGGTGACCGACAGGTAGGCGTCGGGCAGGTCGATGTACTTGCCGACCAGGGCGAGGGTGATCTCGTGGTCGGGGTTGTGGACGCGGTCGAGCAGGTCGTCCCAGGTCCGCCAGTCCACGTCGCGGAAGGGCAGGTCCAGCTTGCGCACCACGTAGGCGTCGAGGCCCTCGGTGTGGATGACCTTGGGGATGTCGTAGATCGACCGGGCGTCGGGGCAGGCCACGACCGCGTCCTCGTCGACGTCGCACATCAGGGAGATCTTGCGCTTGATCGCGGTCGGCACCTCGCGGTCGCAGCGCAGCACGATCGCGTCCGGCTGGATGCCGATGTTGCGCAGCGCGGCCACCGAGTGCTGGGTGGGCTTGGTCTTCAGCTCGCCCGAGGGGCCGATGTAGGGCAGCAGGGAGATGTGGACCACGAAGACGTTGTCGCGGCCGACCTCGTGGCGGACCTGGCGGACGGTCTCCAGGAAGGGCAGCGACTCGATGTCGCCGACGGTGCCGCCGACCTCGGTGATCACGACGTCCACCTCGTCCGTCGCCATGCGGCGGATGCGGTGCTTGATCTCGTTGGTGATGTGCGGGATGACCTGGACCGTGTCGCCCAGGTACTCGCCGCGCCGCTCCTTGGCGATCACGGTCGAGTAGACCTGGCCGGTGGTGACGTTGGCGGAGCCGTCGAGGTCGCGGTCGAGGAAGCGCTCATAGTGGCCGATGTCCAGGTCGGTCTCGGCGCCGTCGTTGGTGACGAACACCTCACCGTGCTGGAAGGGGTTCATCGTGCCCGGGTCCACGTTGAGGTACGGGTCGAGCTTCTGCATCACGACACGCAGGCCCCGGGCCTTGAGCAGCATGCCCAGGCTGGAGGCCGTGAGCCCCTTGCCGAGGGAGGAGGCGACACCCCCGGTGACGAAGATGTGCTTGGTCGTCGTGGCGGTGCTGTTCCGGAAAACAGAGGGCGGCATGGCCAAGAGGGGGCTCCCGTGGTCGCGGTCTGAGGTGCGCTGTGGACGTCCTGCCCGGTCGTCCGGGTGACGCCGTCGGCGCCGTCGCTGCGGTTCCGGGGTTTGTCTCCCACCGGTCCACGGGCTACCAGCGTATCAGCGCCCGGAGGGCCCGGCTCCCGGGCTCACTCCGCGTACGCTCCGCGCACGCGCCGCCACGGACCCGCGCGGGCTCTGGGGCGTCCAACCGCCGATCACTCGTTCGGTGGACCCGGGTTGCCGAGACCGGGACACAGATCATCTGAGTGCGTCGTATCCTGCTCGGACGTTCGCTGCCGAGCAGGCCGAATACACGGCACCACCCCCCACCCTCGTCCCCACCGGAACAACAAGAGCTCGTCGGCTCGTTGAGCAACAATTGTCGTTTGGGCAGCAGTGTTTGGCTTCCGGGCCGTACGCCTGCTTTGCTTCGCCTTTCAACGACGCATGACATACCCCTTGACCGCACTAGCGACCGCCCCCCTGTGGGGTGACGTGGCCGTTCGACTGGAGTTGCACGTGGCCGGGCGCATCGAAGACTACGCACTCATCGGAGACATGCAGACCGCTGCCCTGGTCTGCCGGGACGGCACAGTCGACTGGCTGTGCCTGCCCCGCTTCGACTCGCATGCCATCTTCGCCGGGCTGCTGGGCACCGAGGAACACGGCTTCTGGCGGCTGGGCCCCGCCTTCGCCGCCGGCTCCCCACCCCCCGCCGCCACCCGGCGCGGCTACCGCGGCGACTCCCTGATCCTGGAATCCGAGTGGGAGACCCCCGACGGCACGGTCCGCGTGACCGATTTCATGCCGCCCCGGGACGGCGCCCCCCAGCTCATCCGGATCGTGGAGGGAGTCTCCGGCCGGGTCCCGATGTGCTCGGAGCTGCGGATGCGCTTCAGCTACGGCCGGGTCGTGCCCTGGGTGCGCAAGCACGAGGGCCGCACCGTGGCCGTCGCCGGCCCCGACTCCGTGTGGTTCGACACGTCCGCCGAGACCTACGGCAAGGACCTCACCACCTACGCGGACTTCACCGTGGAGGCCGGCGAGCGCCTCTCCTTCACCATCTCCTGGGAGCCCTCGCACAAGGAGCCGCCCGCGCTGCCCGAGCCGGAGCAGTCGCTGGAGGCCACCGAGGAGTTCTGGCGCGAGTGGGTCGAGCACTGTACGTACCACGGCCCCTACCGGGAGGCCGTGATCCGCTCGCTGATCACGCTCAAGGCCCTCACCTACGCCCCCACCGGCGGCATCGTCGCCGCGCCGACCACCTCCCTGCCGGAGGACGTCGGCGGCGTCCGCAACTGGGACTACCGCTACACCTGGCTCCGTGACGCGGCCATCACCCTCTCCTCGCTGCTGCGCACCGGCTACCGCGAGGAGGCCCGCGCCTGGCGCGAGTGGCTGCTGCGCGCGGTGGCCGGCGACCCGGAGAACCTCCAGATCATGTACGGCATCGCGGGCGAGCGCGAGCTGGGCGAGGCCGAGCTGGACTGGCTCCCCGGCTACGAGGGCTCCGTCCCCGTCCGCGTCGGCAACGGCGCCGCCCACCAGCTCCAGCTCGACGTCTACGGCGAGGTCACCGAGGCCCTCCACCTGGCCCACATGACCGGCCTCGCCCGCAACGACTACGCCTCGGTGCTCCAGATCAAGCTGATCCGCTACCTGGAGGACCACTGGCAGGAGCCGGACGAGGGCATCTGGGAGGTGCGCGGCCCGCGCCGCCACTTCGTGCACTCCAAGGTGATGGTCTGGGTCGCCGTCGACCGCACCATCAAGCTCATCGAGTCCGGCGAAGCCGAAGGCCCGCTGGAGCGCTGGAAGCGGCTGCGCGACGACGTCCACCGGGACGTCTGCGAGAAGGGCTACGACAAGGAGCGCAACACCTTCACCCAGTCCTACGGCTCCAAGGAGCTGGACGCCTCCCTGCTGCTCATCCCGCAGATGGGCTTCCTGCCGCCGGACGACAAGCGCGTCATCGGCACCATCGAGGCCATCCAGCGCGAGCTGTCCACCTCGGACGGCTTCATCCTGCGCTACCCGACCGACGGCGACGGCGAGGACGTCGGCCTGGACGGCCTCCCCGGCGACGAGGGCGCCTTCCTCGCCTGCTCGTTCTGGATGGCCGACGACCTGGCGATGATCGGCCGCGTCGACGAGGCCCGCAAGCTCTTCGAGCGGCTGCTCGCCCTCCGCAACGACCTCGGCCTGCTCGCCGAGGAGTGGGACCCGCGCCTACAGCGCCAAGTCGGCAACTTCCCGCAAGCCTTCAGCCACGTCCCCCTGATCGACACCGCCCTCCGCCTCACCGCCAGCGGAGCATACGGCGGCTGACCGAAGCAGCGCCGGGGGTGCACCCGGCGCACCGGGCGCCGGGGACCCGGAGCACTCCCCGGCCTCCGACGTGCCCCCCGCGCGTCCCTGGTCGTCGGGGGTGTGGGCGTGTGTGCGGGGGGGGTGCTCCGAGGTAGCGTCCGGGCATGGATTCCCTCCGCGCACCCCGGCCCACGGGCATCACCCTCCGGCGCGCTCTGGAGCTCCCGGCGCTGCGCGGCGGCCTGCCCGAGATCCTCGCCGGAGCCGACCGGCTGGACCGCGTCGTGCGCTGGGTCCACGCCGGTGAGGTGCCCAACATCGCCTCGCTGCTCAAGGGCGGCGAACTGCTGCTGACCACGGGCTACGGGCTCGGCACCCGCCCCGCCGAGCAGCGGGCCTTCGTCCGCACCCTGGCCGAGCGCGGCATCACGGCGCTCGTGGTGGAACTCGGCCCGCGCTTCGCCCGGCTCCCGGCGGCCCTCGTCGACACCGCCCGCTCGGCCGGGCTTCCGCTGGTCCAGTTGCACCGCGAGGTGCCCTTCGTGACCGTCACCGAGGAGATCCACACCGAGATCGTCAACGGCCACTACGCGCTGCTCCAGCGGGCCGAGGAGGTGCACCGGCGCTGTACCGAGGCGCTGCTCGGCGGGGGCGGGGTGCCGCAGGTGCTGACCATCCTCGCCGCCTTCGCCGACAACCCGGTCTTCCTGGAGACCACCGACGGACGGCTGCTGTACGCGGCCGGCGCCGGACCCGAGGGCGCCGATCCGCTCCAGGTCTGGGAGGGGCTGCGCGGCCAGCACAAGGAGGCGGGGCCCCCGGCGGGCTCGGTCCTGGTCGACGTGCCCGGCGGCGGGCCGGGCACCGGGTCGGTGCGCGCCCGGCTGGTGCTGCTGCCGGTGCGGTCCCCGCTGGAGCCGGTGCACCGGATGGCGGCGGAGCGGACGGCGGGCATCCTCGCGGTGGTGCTGATGCAGGCCCGCCAGGAGGAGGAGCTGGCGGCGCGGGGGCGGGGCGACTTCCTCACCGACCTGGCGGAGGGCCGGGTCACCGCCGAGGACGCGCCGGCGCAGGCGCGGGTGCTCGGCTTCAAGCCGGGCTCGGGTCCGCTGCTGCCGGTGGTGATGCGGCTCGGGGACCCGTTCTCCCCGGCCGGGGGCAACTGGGCGGTGCTGGCCCGCGCGGTCGCCGAGGAGCTGGCGTCGGTGGGCGTACCGGTGCTGCTGGGGGTGCGGCCGGTGGAGGGGCGGGTGCCGCTGCTGCTGGGCCTGCGTTCGGACACGGAGCGGGCCACGGTCGCCGACCGGGTGGCGGCGGCGCTGCGGGCGGGTGTGGAGCGGGCCAGGATGCGGCGGCCGGAGTCGCAGCCGCCGGTCGTGGTCGTCGGGGTGCCCGGCGGCTGGGCGGCGGCGTCGGCGGGGCTGCGGCACGCGGCGGAGACGGCGACCGCGGCCCAGGGGCTGGCCGACCTGCCCTGGTACGACGCCCGGCGGCTCGACATCGACCTGTTGCTGTGGCGGCTGCGCGACCATCCGGACCTGGCCGCCTTCGTCGAGCGGGCGATCGGGCCGCTCCAGGAGCACGACCGCCGGTCCCGGCCGCCGCTGCTGCCGACGCTCCAGTCCTATCTGGCGCACGCGGGCCGCAAGGCGGAGACCGCCCGCGAACTCCACCTCAACCGGCAGACGCTCTACAACCGGCTGGCCCGCATCGGCGAGCTGCTCGGCACCGACCTGGACGATCCGCAGACCGTGCTGGCGCTGAGCCTCGCGCTGCGGGCCCGGCGCCACGTGCCCTGACCCCGCGGCGCCTGGGCGTCACAGGAACGGCTGGGGCCGGGTCAGCTCGTCGTAGACGCTGAGGACCTGGGCGACCGTCTCGTCCTCGGTCGGCCAGGTGGCCGCCTGCCGCACGCCCCGGTCCACGAGCGCCCGGCGCCGCCCCGGGTCCGCCAGCAGCCCGGTGACGGTGGCGGCGAGCGCCTCCCCGTCCCCGCGCGGGACGAGGGCGGCGGCGTCGCCGACGATCTCCCAGATGGCCCCGGCGTCGCTGGCGACCAGCGGCACGCGCGCGTGCAGGGCCTCCTGGGCGAGCGGGGCGCGGCCCGCCTCCCGGTGGCTGGGCAGCAGCGCGAGGTCGGCGGCGGCCAGCAGGTCGGGGATGTCGTCGCGCCGGCCGACGAGGGTGACCGGCAGTTCCTCGTCCTCGATCCGCCCTTGCAGCCCGGCGCGGAGCGGTCCCTCCCCGGCGATGACGACCAGCGGTTCCGGGTCGAGGCGGCGCCAGTGGCGGGCGGCGTCAAGCAGGACGTCGTAGCCCCGGTGTTCCTCCAGGGGGCCGGCCGCGAAGAGCAACGGGCGTCCGGTGGCCCCGAGTTCGGCGCGGACCTTGGGCCGCAGCAGGTCGGGGTCGGCCGCGTCGGCGGTGGGCCGGGGGCGGGCGGGGAGGGCGACGGGGCCGAGCCGGGCGTCCCGGGCGCCGGTGTGCCGGGCGCGGTCGACCAGCGCGGAGGTGGCGCCGAGCACCACGGAGGCCGTCCGCGTCACCCGGCGCTCCAGCAGCCGCAGCAGGTGGGCGCGGGCGCCCTCGGCGTGGGCGCGGTCGTGCCAGGTGACGACGAGCGGGGTGCTCCGCCCGCCGAGGGCCAGCACGGTACGGAAGGAGGCGTGCAGTCCGTGGGCGTGCACCAGGTCGGCGCCGGCTCCGGCCGCCCGCAGCGCGGCCAGGGCGCCGGGGTCGGTACTGCGCGGCACGGGGGCGTGGACGGCGCCGGCCCCGGTGAAGTCGTGGTTGCGCTCCGCCTCGACGGGGGCGCACACCGTGACCTTCACGCCCCGTGCGACGAGCCCCGCGGCCAGGGAGCGCACGTGCCCGGCGCTGCCGGCGTTGCCTCCGCCCAGCACCTGCACGACGTGCAGCGGCGACCGGCCGTGCGGGGAGAGGCTGCTGACGGAGGTCACCTGACCGGGGCTCCTGGTTCGCTGTCGAACGGACTCGAAGGGCGTCCAGGGGGCGGGAGCGGAGCGGAAACGCGCGCCGTCTCCTGGTCGTCACTCCGTCAAGGATGCCAGCACGTACGGGTGTTCCGGGAACGACGAACGCTCCCAGCACGCCACCAGCGGGACAACACGACAGCACGGATTCACTCACACGAGTGAACGTGCCCAGGTGCTCACCCGCTCCCCGCACACCGCGGCGGCCACCAGTGCCGCGGCGTGCGCGGCCAGAGACGCCCGGCGGCTCCCGGCGGCGACGGCGACGCCCAGGGCCGCGCCCAGCGCGTGCGCCCCGGTGTCGCCGAGCATCGTACGCCCGGCGGCGTCGCCGGGGAGGACCGCCAGAGCGGCCCCCGCCGCCGCGGAGGCGGCCCGCGCGCCGGGCCCCCCGCGCCACAGTCCCGGCGCGGCGAGCACGAGGACCGTTCCGGCGGCCCGCCCGGGGCGCACGTCGACGAGGTTGACGAAGTGCGCCGCCCCCGCGATCACGACACCCGCCAGGACCCGGTCCACCGGCCGCTCCCGCAGCGCCGCCCCGGCGGCGAGCCCGGCCGCGGAGATCCCGAACAGCTTCACCGCCCCGCTGGTCACCTCACCCGCGCGCAGCGCCGACAGATGGGCGCGGAAGCCGCGCCGCGGGTCCCCGGCCCCCGCCACGTCGTCGTAGGCGCCCAGGGCCCCGGCGGCAAGCACCACGAGACCCGCGGCGGGACCCTCCCCGGCGGCGACCAGGGCCGCCGCGCCGGTCGCGGCGGGCCCGGTGTGGAGGCCGACGGTCCGCCCGGCGAAGTTGGTCCGCTCCCACCTCCGGCGCCCGCCCGGCTCCGTGACACGCAACGCGGCCAGCCCGGCCCGGGTGAGCGCGGCGGCCACCAGCACTCCGGCACCGGCCCGCCCGGCCCGCCCGTACGGCACCGCTACGCGTCCGCCCGCGCGGCGGCGAGCAGTTCCTCGGCGTGCGCCCGCGCCGTCTCGGAGTCCTCCTGCCCGGCGAGCATCCGCGACAGCTCCCGTACGCGCTCCTCGCCCTCCAGGACCTTGACCCCGGACCGGGTCACCGAGCCGTCGTCCGTCTTCTCCACCAGCAACTGCCGGTCCGCGAAGGCCGCCACCTGCGGCAGGTGCGTGACCACCACGACCTGCGCCGTCCGCGCCAGCCGGGCCAGCCGGCGCCCGATCTCCACCGCGGCCTTGCCGCCGACCCCCGCGTCGACCTCGTCGAACAGGTACGTCGGCACCGGGTCCGTGCCCGCGAAGACCACCTCGACGGCGAGCATCACCCGCGACAGCTCACCGCCGGAGGCGCCCTTGGCGATGGGCCGGGGCGGGGCGCCCGGGTGCGGGGCGAGCAGCAGCTCGACCTCGTCGGCACCGGAGGGGCCGTAGGCGACCGCGCGCCCGCCGACCTCGACGCCCTCCGGGTCCTCGGTCTGCCGGACGGCGAAGGAGACGCGCGCGTGCGGCATGGCCAGCGAGGCCAGTTCGGCGGTGACCGCCCCGGCGAACCGCTCGGCGGCCTCCGTACGCGCGTCCGTCAGCGCCTGCGCCAGCCCGCCCAGCTCGGCCCGCAGCGCGTCCCGCTCGGCGGTCAGCTCGCCGATCCGCTCGTCGTCGCCGTCCAGCTCGGTCAGCCGGGCGGCGCTCCGCTCGGCCCACTCCAGCACCGCGGCGACGTCCTCGCCGTACTTGCGGGTGAGCGCGGTGAGCGCGGCCCGGCGCTCCTCGACCGCCGCCAGCCGCAGCGGGTCGACGTCCAGGTCGTCGGCGTACCCCGCGAGTTCCCCGGCCACGTCGCCGAGGAGGATGCCGATCTCGCCGATCCGCTCGGCGAGGGCGGAGAGCGCGGGATCGTGGGCGCGCACCGCGTCCAGGGCGCGCTGCGCGCCGGCCACGAGGGTCGAGGCGTCGACGCCCTCCGGGTCCTCCGGATCGGCGGCGAGCGCCGCGTGGGCGACGGTGGCGGCGGACGCCAGCGCCTCGGCGTGGCCGAGCCGCTCCGCCTCCTCCGCCAGCTCCCGGTCCTCGCCGGGGAGCGGCTCGACGGCGGCGATCTCGTCGAGGCCGTAGCGCAGCAGATCGGCCTCCTGGGCCCGCTCCCGGGCCCGGGTGGTGATCTCCTCCAGCTCGACGGCGACGGCCCGCAGCCGCCGGTACGCCTCGGTGTACCGGGTGAGCGGAGCGGCCACGGCCTCACCGGCGTACCGGTCGAGGGCCTGCCGCTGCCGGGCCGGTTTGAGCAGCCCCTGCTGGTCGGTCTGCCCGTGCACCGCCACCAGTTCGTCGGCGAGTTCGGCGAGCACCCCGACCGGCACCGACCGCCCGCCCAGATGGGCCCGGGACCGGCCCTCGGCGGAGACGGTACGGCTGATCAGCAGCGCCCCGTCGTCCAGCTCGGCCCCGGCCTCCTCGGCCCGCACCGCCGCCGAGGCGTCCCGGGGCACGGCGATCCGCCCCTCGACGACCGCGTTCTTCGCCCCGATCCGCACCAGCGCCGGGTCCGCGCGTCCGCCGAGCAGCAGCCCCAGGCTGGTGACCACCATGGTCTTGCCCGCACCGGTCTCACCCGTGACGGCGGTGAACCCCGGCGACAGCTCCACGACAGCGTCGTCGATGACTCCCAGTGACCGTATCCGCATCTCCTCCAGCACGTCCCAGACCATACGAGGTTTTCCCCGCGCCGCGCGAAGCGGCCCACCCCCGCGGGGCGTCACCCCCCGTCGTGGTCCGGGACCCGGCCGCCTACTGCGGCGCCCCGCGCCACCCGGAGACCGGCAGCGCGAACTTGGCCACCAGCCGGTCGGTGAAGGAGGCGTGGTGCAGCCGCGCCAGCCGTACCGGCACCGCGCCGCGCCGCACCTCGACCCGCGCGCCCGGCGGCAGTTCGACCGTGCGCCGCCCGTCGCACCAGAGCACGCCCGGCGGCACGTGCGGCAGCACCTCCACGGCCAGCACCGAGTCCGGCGAGGTCACCAGCGGCTTGGCGAACAGGGCGTGCGCGCTGATCGGCACCATCAGCAGCGCCTCCACCTCGGGCCACACCACCGGCCCGCCCGCGGAGAAGGCGTACGCCGTGGAGCCGGTGGGCGTCGACAGGACGATGCCGTCGCAGCCGAACCCGGTCACGGGCCGCCCGTCGATCTCCAGTACGACCTCCAGCATCCGCTCGGCGGACACCTTCTGCACGGCCGCCTCGTTGAGCGCCCAGTCGGTGTGCACGATGTCGCCGTTGCGGTGCACGACGACGTCGACGGTCATCCGCTCCTCGACGTCGTAGGCCCGCTTCACCACCCGGTCGACGACCTTGTCGAGGTCGTCGCGTTCGGCCTCGGCGAGGAAGCCGACCCGGCCGAGGTTGACGCCGAGCATCGGCACGCCGGAGGCGCGGGCGAACTCGGCGCCGCGCAGCAGCGTCCCGTCACCGCCCAGCACGATCAGCAGCTCACAGCCGTCCAGGCACTGGGGCGTGGCCTCCCGGACCAGCTCCACCTCTTCGGGCAGCGGCAGGTCGCGGGCCTCGGCCTCCAGGACGCGCACGCCGAGCCCGGCGAGCAGCAGCCCCTTGACCACGAGTTCCGCGCTGCGCACGGCAGCCGGGCGCCCGGTGTGGGCGAGCAGGAAAACAGTACGAGCTGGATTCGGTCTCAACGCGGCCCCTCCGCCACTGCACGGTCGACGTCGGCCGGGTCCAGCGCGTCTGCCCCGGCCCGCAGCCACAGAAAGTACTCGACGTTCCCGGAGGGCCCCGGCAACGGACTGGCGGTGACCCCCTTCACCCCGAGCCCCAGGTCCGCGGCCCGGCGGGCGACCCCGCACACGGCCTCGGCCCGCAACTGCGCGCTGCGCACCACTCCCCCGCTGCCGAGGCGTTCCTTGCCCACCTCGAACTGCGGTTTCACCATCATCACCAGGTCGGCGTCCGGTCGCGTGCACCGCACCAGGGCGGGCAGCACCAGTCCGAGCGGGATGAAGGACAGATCCCCCACCACCAGGTCCACAGGCTCCCCATCGATCGCCTCGGTCGTCAACTCACGTACGTTCGTACGGTCCTTGACGGTGACGCGTTCATCCTGCCGCAGAGACCAGGCGAGTTGTCCGTATCCGACGTCCACGGCGACGACGTGGGCGGCGCCCGCGCGCAGCAGGACGTCGGTGAAGCCACCCGTGGAGGCGCCGGCGTCGAGCGCGCGCCGGCCCTCGACGACCAGGCCGAGCGGCTGGAAGACGGCGAGGGCGCCGGCCAGCTTGTGGCCGCCGCGCGAGACGTAGTCGGGGTCGCCGTCGTCGGCGGTGACGACGATGGCCGCGGCGGTCTCCACCTGCGTGGCGGACTTGGTCGCGACGGTCTTGCCGACGGCGACCCGGCCCTCGGCGATCAGCCGGCCGGCGTGCTCGCGCGAGCGCGCGAGGTTGCGGCGGACCAGTTCCGCGTCGAGACGGCGGCGTGCGACTCCTGCCACGTTCGGTTCAGCTCCCTTGTGCGTACGGCGGTCCCGGCGCGGGCCCGGCGGGACCCGGTCGGGGGGTGGTGGTCGGTCGGGGCGCGGGAGCCTGCGGGCCCGGACGGGTGTCGAGCGCGGCGAGCGCCTCGCGCAGGCCCCGGTGCACATCCTCGTACACCTCGACGTGTCCCTCGGTGGCGAGGTGGTCGACGTCGGCCAGCCGCCGCAGCCGGTCGTCCACCGCGGCATGGCCGGTGGGGGTACGCGTCACGTCCAGCGGGGCGGGGGCGGCGGGCTCCCACCCGGGCCGCTGCCCGCCCGTGCGGTCCGTGCGGTCCGTGCCGCCGGTGCCGTCCGTCCCGCTCCTGCCGTCCGTCCCGCTCCTGCCGTCCGTCCCGCTCCTGCCGTCCGTCCCGCTCGTGCCGTCCGTCGCGGGGGGCCGGCCGGGCGGGTCCTCGGGGGTCCGCGGCTCGGCGGCTGCGTCGCTCATGCCCCGACGCTACCGCGAACCGCTGGGGTACCGTCGTGCGCGATGGCCACAATCGAGGAGTGCCGCGCCGCGCTGGAGCGGCTCGCTGGGAACATGGGCGGCGCCGACGGCGCCGTGCGGGCCGCCGCCGGACCGGCCCGCACGGTGAGCTGCCACATCACCGACCTGGACGTCACCTTCGCGGGCCGGATGGCGGACGGCCGGATCGAGGTGCGCGAGACCCTGCCGGGGCCGCCGCGCGAGCGGGCGCGCATCCGGCTGGCGATGACCGGCGACGACCTGGTCGCGCTGGTCGACGGCGCGTTGCCGTTCGCCCGCGCCTGGGGCTCGGGCCGGGTGCGGCTGGAGGCGGGGCTGCGCGATCTGCTCCGGCTCAGGAAGCTTCTGTAGCGCCGGCCCCGTGGGCGACGCGCGTCCTGCGGGCCGCCGGGACCACCAGCGGCGTCCCCGTCTCCGGATCGTCGATGACCTGGCAGCGCAGCCCGAAGACCTCCTCGACCAGCGCGGCCGTGACGATGTCGCGGGGTGCGCCCTCGGCGACGACCCGCCCGTCCCTGAGGGCGATCAGGTGGGTGGCGTAGCGGGCGGCGTGGTTGAGGTCGTGCAGGACGGCGACGAGGGTGCGGCCCTGTTCCTCGTGGAGTTCGGCGCACAGGTCGAGCACGTCGATCTGGTGCTGGATGTCCAGGTAGGTCGTCGGCTCGTCGAGGAGGAGCAGCGGGGTCTGCTGGGCGAGGGCCATGGCGATCCACACCCGCTGGCGCTGCCCGCCGGAGAGTTCGTCGACGTGGCGGTCGGCGAGTTCGCCGATGCGGGTACGGGCCATCGACTCCTGGACAACCCGCTCGTCCTCGGTGGACCACTGGCGCAGCAGCCCCTGGTGCGGGTAACGGCCGCGGGCGACGAGGTCGGCGACGGTGATGCCGTCGGGCGCGATGGAGGACTGGGGCAGCAGGCCGAGGGTGCGGGCGACCTGCTTGGCCGGCAGCGACTGGATGACCTGCCCGTCGAGCAGCACCCGGCCCTCGCTGGGCCGCAGCATCCGCGACAGCGCCCGCAGCAGCGTGGACTTGCCGCACGCGTTCGGGCCGACGATCACGGTGAAGGAGTGGTCCGGTATCGCCACCGACAAATGCTCGGCGATGACGCGCTGGTCGTAGGCGAGGGTGACGCCCTCGGCGGAGAGACGGTCCACGGTGCTCCTTCGGTTGTTCGGTCCGCCCCGGGCGGTGCCGGCGCTCATATGCGGCCCGCCCGGCGTCCGGTGACCAGCAGCCACAGCAGGCAGGCGCCGCCGAGGACGCCGGTGACGACACCGGCGGGCAGCCGCTCGGCGCCGAAGGCGCGCTGCGAGATCCGGTCGGCGGTGACGAGCGGGGCCGCGCCCCTGCACGGGGACGGCAGCAGGTTGGGGCCGGGGGCGCGGGTCAGGCACCGGGCGGGCCGCGGCGCGGTCGGCGCCGCGAAGGAGACCGGGCCCGCGGCGGGGGACCCGGTCGGCACCACGGCGGCGACCATCGGCAGCACGGCGGCGACGGGGAGCCCGGCGGCACGCAGCGCCCGGCGGCCGGGCGGCACGGGGACGGCCCTCGCACGCCCTTCGGGAGCGGGGCCGGCCTTCGCACGCCCTTCGGGAGCAGTGTCGACCAACACCCGGTTAGGCTAACCTAACCTCCTCTCCGGCCCGCCGTGCTCCCCGGGGCTCCCGTGCTCCTCACCACCCCAGCCGGGCCAGCGCCTTCCCCGGATCGAGCGCGCACCCCCGCTCGCCGCCGGCCGTCCACGCCGCGGCGCACAGCGCCCGCAGCCCGTCCGGCACCGCGCCGTCGCCCTCCAGCTCCAGCCGCTCGGCGCCCGCCCGCGCCGTCCAGCCACCGCAGCGGAAACCGCCCTCCGCGTCCCCGGCGACCTCCGGCTGCCCGGTGAGCAGCCCGCGCAGATCGGCGTCGACGTAGGTCGGCCGGTGCTCGGGCGGCGCCGCCAGGAGCTGCGCCCCGTCGGTGACGCCGGTGAGGACCAGCAGCGAGTCGACGTCGCCGTTGAAGGCGCCCTCGATGTCGGTGTCCAGCCGGTCGCCGACGACCAGGGGCCGCCGGGCACCGGTCCGCAGGATCGTCTCCCGGTGCATCGGCGGCAGCGGCTTGCCCGCCACCTTCGGGTCGGCGCCGGTGGCGATCCGCACGACCTGCACCGCCGCGCCGTTGCCGGGGGCGATGCCCCGGGCCCCGGGGATCGTCAGGTCGGTGTTGGAGGCGTACCAGGGCACCCCGCGGGCGATGGCGTAGCACGCCTCGGCGAAACGGCCCCACGGCAGCTCCGGACCACCGTAGCCCTGGGCGACCGCGGCCGGGTCGTCGTCGGCCGACTCGACCGGTTCCAGGCCCCGCTCGCGCAGCGCGACCCGCAGCCCCTCGCCGCCGATCACCAGCACCCGGGCGCCGCCGGGCAGCTCGTCGGCGATCAGCCGGGCCACCGCCTGCGCCGAGGTGATCACCTCGTCCGCGCCGGTCGGTATGCCCAGCTCGGTCAGGTGCCCGGCCACCGCGTCCGGCGTGCGCAGCGCGTTGTTGGTGACGTACGCGAGCCGCATGCCGCCCGCGCGCGCCACGGCGAGCGAGTCGACCGCGTGCGCGATGGCGTGCCCCCCGGCGTACACCACACCGTCCAGGTCGAGCAGAGCCGTGTCGTACGCCTCGCTCAGGGCCCGCCCGCTGCCCCGGGGACTCGTCCTGACGCTGCGGCCCATGATGCATCGCTCCTCGTTCGACGGCTTTCCCCCGATCATCCCCCATGCCCGGGGCACACGTACGATGCCGGGATGGACATCGCAGGTCACCCGGAAGCAACGACGCCCCGGGGCCTGGAACTCACCCCGTTCCGTGGCCTCCGCTATGACCCCGACCGGGTCGGCAGCCTGGCCGCCGTGACCTCCCCGCCGTACGACGTCGTGGTCCGCCCGGACGGGCTGCTGCACCTGGAGTCGGCCGACCCGCACAACATCGTCCGCCTGATCCTGCCCCAGGCCGCCACCCCCGAGGCCCGCAACGCGCAGGCCGCCGCCACCCTCAAGCGGTGGCGCTCCGAGGGCGTCCTGCGCCCGGACCCCGAACCGGCCCTCTACGTCTACGAACAGCGCGACGGCGAGGGCCTGCTGCAACGCGGCGTCATCGGCGCCCTGCGCGTTTCGGACCCGGCCGAGCAGATCGTCCTGCCCCACGAGGACGTCATGCCGCACGTCGTCGCCGACCGCGCCGCGCTGATGCGGGCCACCTCGGCCAACCTGGAGCCGCTCCTGCTCACCTACCGGGGCGACGACACCACGGCGGGCACGACCGGCATCGTCGAACGCGCCGCCGCCCGGCCGCCGTTGCTGTCCACGGTCACGGAGGACGGCTACGCCCACCGCCTGTGGTCGGTCACCGACCCCGCCGAAACGGCCCTCGTACGACGGGAACTGGCCGGGCACCAGGCGCTCATCGCCGACGGACACCACCGCTGGGCGACCTACCGCAGGCTGCGCGCCGAGCACCCCTCGCCCAGCGCCTGGGACGACGGCCTGGTGCTCCTGGTCGACACGGCCCGGCATCCGCTGCGGGTGCGGGCCATCCACCGGCTGCTGCACGGGCTGGCGGTGCCGGACGCGCTGACCGCCCTGAAGGGCCGGTTCCGTGTCCGCCGCCTCGACGCCCCGCTCCCCCGGGCCATGGCCGCCCTCGGGGAGGCGGCGGAGGCGGGCAACGCCTTCCTCCTCGCCGGGGACGGCGCCTTCCACCTCGTCGACCGGCCGGAGCCGGAGCTGCTGGAGCGCACGGTGCCGGACGACCGGCCCGCGGCCTGGCGCACCCTGGACGCCACGGTGCTGCACGCCACGCTCCTGGCCCACGTCTGGCACGTCCCGGACGACTCCGCCGCCCACGTCTCCTACATCCACGACACCGCGGCCACGGTGGAGAAGGCGGAGCGCGACGGCGGCACGGCCGTGCTCATGCACCCGGTCCGCGAGGAGGTCGTCCGCGAACTGGCCCGGCAGGGCGTCACGATGCCCCGCAAGTCCACGTCGTTCGGCCCGAAACCGGCCTCGGGGCTGGTGCTGCGCGCGCTGGACCTGTGAACCGCCTCCACGGCAAAAAAAGGGGGGCGGAGCCTGGTCGGCTCCGCCCCCCTTCACCTTCTCACCTTCCGCGGGTCCTCCGTGGGGAGGCGACCGGGGTCAGTCCCGCTCGCCGTCCCGGCCGGTCTCCCGGTCACGCTCCTCGTCGCGCTCGGCGCGCTCGTCGCGTTCTTCGGTCACGGCGCGCTCTTCGGGCTTCCCGGGCTCCTCGGGCTCGTCGGGCTCGTCGTCGGCCTGCTCGTCGAGGTCCGCCTGCTCGTCGAGGGCGTCCACGAAGTCGACACCGTCCAGCACGGCGAGCCGGTCGGAGGCGTCGGTGCTGCCGTCCCGGTCGGACTCGACGGCCTTGGCGAACCACTCACGGGCCTCGTCCTCCCGGCCGGCGGCCAGCAGCGCGTCGGCGTAGGCGTACCGCAGCCGCGCGGTCCAGGGCTGCGCGGACTGGGAGGCCAGCTCGGGGCTCTGGAGGGTCACGATGGCCGCGTCGAGCTGGCCCATGTCACGCCGGGCGCCGGCGGCGACGAGCCGCATCTCGACCTGCCCGGCCTTGTCCAGCTTCTGCACCTCGGGGGCGCCCGCCATGTCCAGCGCCTTCTCCGGCCGGCCGAGACCGCGCTCGCAGTCGGCCATGACCGGCCACAGCTCCGCCGACCCGGTCATCCGCCGGGCGGCCCGGAACTCCGCCAGGGCCTCGCTGTACTTCTCGGTGGCGTACGCGGCGAAACCGGCGGCCTCGCGCACGGCGGCGACACGGGAGGCCAGCCGCAGGGCCACCTTGGAGTAGCCGTAGGCGCCCTCGGGGTCCTCGTCGAGGAGCCGGGCGACCATCACCAGGTTCCGGGCGACGTCCTCCGCGAGCGTCTTGGGCAGACTCTGGAGCTCCTGCCGTACGTCCTTGTCGATCTCCTCGCCGGTGACCTCCTCGGGGATCGGCAGCCGCTTGATCGGCTCCCGGTCACGGTCACGCTCGCGCTCCTCACGGAAGCGTCCGCCGCCGTGCCGGTCGTCCCGGCCGTGGAAGCCGCCGGGCCGCCCACCGCGGTCGTCCCGGCGGGGCCCACGCCCACCACGGTCGTCGCGCCCACGGAAGCCGCCCCGGTCGCCCCGGTGGTCGTCACGCCGCCCGAAGCCACCGCGCTCGTCACGTCCCCGGTCGTCACGGCGGTCACCGCGGTGATCGTCACGCCGGTCGTCACGGCCACGGAAGCCACCCCGGTCACCGCGATCGCCGCGGTGGTCGTCGCGGCGGAACGCGGGACGGTCTCCACGCTCACCGCGGTCGTCCCTGCGGTCGTCGCGCCGGTCGTCACGGCGGAAGGGGGGGCGGTCGTCGCGGCGGAACGCGGGGCGGTCGCCCCGGTCACCACGGTCGTCCCGACGGAACGGGGGACGGTCGTCACGCCGGTCATCACGCCGGTCATCACGGCGGTCATCACGGCGGAACGCGGGCCGCTCGCCCCGGTCGCGGTCGTCGCGCCGGAAGGGCGGCCGGTCGTCCCGGCGCGGACCCCGGTCACGGTCCCGGTCCCGGTCGTCACGCCGGAAGGGCGGCCGGTCATCGCGGCGCGGACCCCGGTCACGATCGCGGTCGTCCCGACGCACGTATCCACCACCGCGGTTGTCGCCACCCCGGTGGTCGTCGCGGCGGAACGCGGGACGGTCTCCACGCTCGCCGCGGTCGTCCCTGCGGTCGTCGCGCCGGTCGTCGCGGCGGAAGGGCGGGCGGTCGTCGCGGCGGAACGCGGGACGGTCGCCCCGGTCACCACGGTCGTCCCGACGGAACGGGGGACGGTCGTCACGCCGGTCATCACGCCGGTCGTCCCGCCGGTCATCGCGCCGGAACGCGGGCCGCTCGCCCCGGTCACGGTCATCCCGCCGGAAGGGCGGCCGGTCGTCCCGACGCGGACCCCGGTCACGGTCCCGGTCGTCCCGACGCACGTACCCGCCACCGCGGCTGTCACTACCCCGGTTGTCACTGCCCCGGCTGTCACCCCCGCGGTTGTCGTCACGGCGGAAGCCGCCCCGCTCGCCGCGGTTGTCGTCACGCCGGCCGTAGCTACGACGGTCGTTGTCCCGGCGGTCGTTGTCGCGGCGGAAGCCGCCACGGTCACCGCGGTCACCACTGTCCCGTCGCCGCTGATCGCGCTCCGGTCGGTCATCGGGAGAGTTGGTGGACATCGGTGACTCCTGTCTTCGGTACCGCATTCATTCTCGCGCGTCGGGTACCCGACGCGCCCTGGAAAAACGAAAGGACCCCTGGTCCCCAGCATGAACGCTGGGGACCAGGGGTCCTTCCCAAAGATTGTTCGGCGGCGTCCTACTCTCCCACAGGGTCCCCCCTGCAGTACCATCGGCGCTGTAGAGCTTAGCTTCCGGGTTCGGAATGTAACCGGGCGTTTCCCCTACGCTATAACCACCGAAACCCTAATGGTTTCGAGCGAACAAGCACACTCTTCAATTGTGTGTTCTGCTCAAAGCCGGCAACGGTCGTTGCCTCAGAACTAACACAGTGGACGCGAGCAACTGAGGACAAGCCCTCGGCCTATTAGTACCAGTCAACTCCACACCTTACGGTGCTTCCATATCTGGCCTATCAACCCAGTCGTCTACTGGGAGCCTTACCCCA
>NZ_JAGPNL010000009.1 GCF_018069565.1 Streptomyces tagetis
GTCGGGGGGCCGGGGGCGGCCGGCGGGGCCGCGGGGGGACCGGGCGCCGGGTCCGGGCTGCCGCCGTCCGCCGGGGCGGACGGGCCGGGCGGGTCCGGGCACGCGTCGGCGCGGCGGTTGCCTGTCGGACACTTCCGTCACCTGCCGGGGGTCGGGGTCGGGAGGGGGCTGCCCGCCGCGGTGGGGGCGGGGGTGGGTCCGGGCGGCTCGGTGCCGGGTGGCGCCGTGCCGGGGGTGGCGGCCGGGTCGGTGGCGGGCGGCTCGCCGGTGGCCGAGGGGCCGGTGGACGGGCCGATGGCGGAGGGGCCGGTGGAGGCGTCGGTGGCGCCCGGCGACGGGGTCGGCGCCTCGGGGGCGACGGGCTGGGAGGTGGCCGGGGCCGGCGGGGTGGCCGCGGGGCTCGGCGAGCCCTTGACCTTGCCGTCGGGGCCGAGGAAGGCGGGATCGCCGCCGGGGACCATGCCCAGCTCGCCCGCGCGCCGGTGCAGGGCCTGGGGGGCCGCGTAGGCGTCGATGTCCCGCTGGAGGGCCTGCTCCTCGTCGGTGAGGCTCTTCGTCTCCCGTTTCAGGTCGTCGAGCTGGAAGGAGCCCTCGCTCAGCGCCGAGTTCAGCATCAGCAGGCCGATCAGCCCGCCGCCGAGCAGCACGACGACCAGGAGGACGAAGGGCGCCCTGGCCGCCTGGCCGCGTCCGCCGCCGGGCGGGAGGAGCCGGGCGAGCCGGGCGGCCCGCCCCTTCAGTTCGGGTTTCCCGCTCACATACCCTCCCCGCCGCCGGGACGGCGCGTCCGCACTCGCCTGGCCGGCCTCACTCGACGTCCTCCCTGATGCGCTCGGCCCCGCGCAGCCGGGCCGGCGCCGCCCGCCGGTTCTCGGCGATCTCCTCCTCGGTGGGAAGTTCGGCACCGCGGGTGAGCAGCTTGAGCCGCGGCGCGTACCGCTCCGGCACGACGGGCAGTCCGGGCGGCGCGGTGACGGCGGCGCCGGCCGAGAGGACCTGCTTGACCAGCCGGTCCTCCAGCGACTGGTACGACAGCACCGCGATCCGGCCGCCGACCGCGAGGGCGCGCACCGCGGCCGGAACGGCCCGCTCCAGGACCGACAGCTCGCCGTTGACCTCGATGCGCAGCGCCTGGAAGGTGCGCTTGGCCGGGTTGCCGCCGGTGCGCTTGGCGGCCTGCGGCAGCGCGTCGCGGATCAGCTCGACCAGCCGGGCGCTGGTGGTGAAGGGCTCCTTCTCCCGTTCGCGCACGATCGCCGAGACGATGCGCCGGGCCTGCTTCTCCTCGCCGTAGGCGCGCAGGATGCGCACCAGGTCGCCGGGCGGGTAGGTGTTGAGGACCTCGGCGGCGCTCATGCCTGCCGTCTGGTCCATCCGCATGTCCAGCGGGGCGTCCTGCGCGTAGGCGAAGCCGCGGCCGGCCTCGTCGAGCTGCATGGACGACACGCCGAGGTCGAAGAGCACGCCCTGCACGCGGGGCAGGCCGAGCCGGTCCAGGACCTCGGGCAGTTCGTCGTAGACGGCGTGGACCAGGGTGGCGCGCTCCCCGTAGCCGGCCAGCCGCTCGCCGGACAGGCGCAGGGCCTGTGGGTCCCGGTCGAGGGCGACCAGCCGCGCCCCGGGGAAGCGGTCGAGCAGGGCCTGGCTGTGTCCGCCGAGCCCGAGCGTGCAGTCCACGACCACCGCCCCCGGTTCCTGGAGCGCGGGTGCCAGCAGGTCCAGGCACCGCTGGAGCATCACCGGGACGTGTCGACTCTGGCTCAAGTGGGGCGGCCTCTCGGGTCCGGCACGGCGTCACGTACCGCCGGGTCCCCTCCCGCTCGCTCGGAAGGGGAGACCTGCCGGCGCCGAAAGCGTCAGCCGGCCGGGAGCGGGAGGAGGCCGAGCCGTACGTACGCGCCGCGCACGTGGGGAGAGCTGGCGGGATCTCGCCCAGCTCTCCGGGGTGTTCAGTCCAGCGGGGAGAGCCTCGCCTCCCGCTTCGCGTCACTTTAGTCGACCGGGTCGCCCGGTCAATCAACCGGCCTGCGCGTCGCGGACACCGTCGTCCGCAAACCGGTGCACCGCGCCTTTTCACCCGTACGGGCACATTCACACCGCCCTGTGGGTTGGCTCACAACAAGGCTCGATGACGTTCTTTGTCCCGCTTCACAGCGGGCTACGGGCCTGGTCGGCCAGTAACGTCATGGTTATGACGACTTCTGCATCGGTTCCCACAGGCTCCGAATCCGCCATAGGGCGTGAAGGCACCGTCACCGACCGGCTCGTCGAGGCGAACGCGGAATACGCCGCCGCGTTCACCGATCCCGGGATGGACGCCCGTCCCGTTCAGCGCGTGGCCGTCGTCGCCTGTATGGACGCACGGCTCGACCTGCACGCCGCACTCGGCCTTCACCTCGGTGACTGCCACACCATCCGCAACGCGGGCGGCGTCGTCACCGACGACGTCATCCGCTCCCTCACCATCAGCCAGCGTGCCCTGGGCACCCGCAGCATCGCCCTCATCCACCACACCGGCTGCGGCCTGGAGTCGCTCACCGAGGAGTTCCGGCACGAGCTGGAGATGGAGGTCGGCCAGCGCCCCGCGTGGGCGGTGGAGTCCTTCCGCGACGTCGACCAGGACGTACGCCAGTCGATGAAGCGGGTGCGCACTTCGCCGTTCCTGCTGCACACCGGGGACGTCCGTGGTTTCGTCTTCGATGTGCGGACGGGCCTGCTGCGCGAGGTCGACCCCGCCTGACCGGCCCGGCCGCTGCGACACCCGTCCCCGTGTGCCGTCACCGATGCCGCAAGACCCGACATAACGCGGCGAGTTGTCCACAGGCGAGTGACACGAATCGGTAACGGCGGCAAGAATGCGGGGAGTGGCCCCGCGCGGGACCGTGGATTCCGCGAGGTGCCGCTACGGGGTGGGCCGTCCCGTGACACGGGGACCGGCCGGGAAAGCTGGGGTAGCCCCGCTCCTCGGGAGCGTGGGGAAGGGCCGAGGAGGGCCGGTTGACCACCTATGACGATCGTGCGAGCCATGGGGAAGCCCCCGACCGGGCGTATGGGCGGGTGGGGGACGATCTGACCGCCGTCGTCGAGCGGGTGCGCGCGTCGGTGGAGAGCGTGATCGAGGGGAAGCCCGAGGTCGTACGGCTCGCCCTGACCGTGCTGCTCGCCGAGGGGCACCTGCTCATCGAGGACGTCCCCGGGGTCGGCAAGACCATGCTGGCCAAGGCGCTGGCCCGGTCCGTCGACTGCTCCGTGCGCCGTATCCAGTTCACGCCGGACCTGCTGCCCTCGGACATCACCGGCGTCTCCATCTGGGACCAGCAGCGGCGGGACTTCGAGTTCAAACCGGGCGCGATCTTCGCCCAGGTGGTGATCGGCGACGAGATCAACCGCGCCTCCCCGAAGACGCAGTCCGCGCTCCTGGAGTCGATGGAGGAGCGCCAGGTCACCATCGACGGCCAGAGCTACGAGCTGCCCAGCCCCTTCATGGTCGTGGCCACCCAGAACCCGGTGGAGATGGAGGGCACCTACCCGCTGCCCGAGGCCCAGCGCGACCGCTTCATGGCCCGGGTCTCCATCGGCTACCCGCACCCGGACGCCGAGCTGCGGATGCTGGACGTGCACGGCGGGGTGAACCCGCTGGACGACCTCCAGCCGGTGGCCCACGCGCACGACATCGTCAAGCTGGTCGAGGCGGTCCGCGAGGTGTACGTCGCCGAGCCGATCCGGCGGTACGCCGTCGACCTGGTCGCCGCCACCCGCACCCATCCCGACCTCAGACTCGGCGCCTCCCCGCGCGCCACGCTGCACCTGCTGCGCGCCGCGAAGGCCGCCGCCGCGCTCGGCGGGCGGGACTACGCGCTCCCGGACGACGTGCAGGCGCTCGCCTCCGCCGTCCTCGCGCACCGCCTGCTGCCCACCGCCCAGGCCCAGCTCAACGGCGCCACCGCCGAACAGGTGGTCCAGGAGATCCTGCGCCGCACCCCGCTGCCCGCCACCGCGCACCACAACGGCCTCGGGGCGGCCCCCGCCTACGGCCGGCAGCCGCCGCGGAGGCCGTGATGGAGGACGGGGGGACGCGCCGGCCGGACGGGGACGGGGGCGGCGGGGTCCGCGCCACCCTGGCCGGACTGACCACCCGGGGGCGTTCCTTCCTGGCCGCCGGGGTCGCCGCCGCCGTCTGCGCCTACGTCCTCGGCCAGGGCGACCTGCTCCGGGTCGGCCTGCTGCTGGGGGTGCTGCCACTGGCCTGCGCCGCGGTGCTGCACCGCACCCGCCACCGGGTCGCCGGCGGGCGCCGCCTCGCCCCCGCCCGGGTGCCCGCCGCCGGCGAGGCCCGGGTGCACCTGCGTGTCGAGAACGTCTCGCGGCTGCCCACCGGCCTGCTGATGCTCCAGGACCGGGTGCCCTACGTGCTCGGCCCGCGCCCCCGCTTCGTACTGGACCGGGTCGAGCCGGGCGGGCGCCGGGAGGTCTCCTACCGGGTCCGCTCCGACCTGCGCGGACGCTATCCGCTGGGCCCGCTCCAGTTGCGGCTGACCGATCCCTTCGGGATGTGCGAGCTGACCCGGTCCTTCTCCGCCGAGGACACCCTGACCGTCGTCCCGCGCGTGGAGGCGCTGCCGCCGGTCCCGCTGAGCGGCGAGTCCCAGGGCCGCGGCGACGGGCTGCGGCGCGCGCTCGCCCTGGCCGGTGACGACGACGTGATACCGCGCGGCTACCGGCACGGCGACGACCTGCGCCGGGTGCACTGGCGGTCCACCGCGCGCCACGGGGAGCTGATGGTGCGCCGCGAGGAGCAGCCGCGGCGGGCCCGCTGCACGGTCCTCCTGGACACCCGCCGCACGGCCTTCGAGGGCGCCGGGCCCGACTCGGCCTTCGAGTGGGCCGTCGCGGGCGCCGCCTCCGTCCTGGTGCACATGCTGGAACGGGGCTTCTCGGTGCGGCTGCTGACCGACACCGGCGCCTCGGTGCCGGGCGAGGGCGCCGACGGCTTCACCACCGGCGGCGGCGCCGACACGGCCGGGCTGCTGATGGACACCCTCGCGGTGGTCGGGCACTCCGACCACACCGGCCTGTCCCGGGCCCACGACGCGCTGCGCGGTGGGAGCGGGGGGCTGCTGGTGGCGTTCTTCGGGGACCTCGACGAGGAGCAGGCCGCCGTCGCCGCCACGCTGCGCCACCGCGGCGGCGGCGCGATCGCCTTCGTCCTGGACCGTGCCGAGTGGCGCGGGGAACCGGCGCCGGCCACCGCGCCGGACGGGGACGGGGAGCCGCCGCGGCTGCTGCGCGAGGCGGGGTGGACCGTGGTCGGCGTCCCCCGCGGCACCCCGCTGGCGGAGCTGTGGCGCCGGGCCGACCGCGAGCGCGGCGGCCTCACGCCGGCCGCCGGGGAGGACGGACGATGAGCGGGCAGGCACGAGTGGCGCTGTGCGCCTGGGCGGCCACGCTGATGACGGCGTGCGCGCTGCTGCCGCTGGTCGACCCGGCCACCTGGATCGTGCAGGCCGGCTTCCTGCTGGCGGTCCAGTCCGGGGTGGGCGCGGTGGCCCGGCGGGTGCCGCTGGCCCGGCCGCTGACCGTCGCCGCGCAGGCCGTGACCGGCGTGCTGCTGCTGACCGTGGCCTTCGCCCGCCAGGAGGCCCTCGCCGGGCTGATCCCCGGTCCGGAGGCCGTCGGGCGGGTCGGCGCGCTGCTGCGCCAGGGCGCCGACGACATCGCCCGGTACGCGATCCCGGCGCCGCTGGAGTCGGACGGCATCCGGCTCATGCTGGTCGGCGGCGTGCTGGTGATCGGCCTGCTGGTGGACACCCTGGCGGTGACCTTCCGCAGCGCCGCCCCGGCCGGGCTGCCGCTGCTCGCGCTGTACTCGGTGGCCGCCGGGCTCTCCGAGGGCGGCGCCGACTGGCTGTGGTTCCTCCTGGCCGCGGCGGGGTATCTGACGCTGCTGCTCGCCGAGGGCCGCGACCGGCTGACGCGGTGGGGGCGGGTCTTCGGCGGGCCGCAGCGCACCGCCGGGGAGCCCGCGGGCCCCTCGGCGCCGATGCGCACCGGGCGGCGGATCGGCGCGTTCGCGCTGGGCATCGCCCTGGTGGTGCCCCTGGCGCTGCCCGCGCTGGAGGGCGGTCTGCTGGACAGCGCCCGCACGGCCGGCAACGGCGGCGGGGGCGGCGGCACCATCTCGGCGGTGAACCCGCTGGTCTCCCTCCGGGACAGCCTCAACGTGGACGAGGACCGCGAGGTGCTCTCCCTCACCACCGACGCGGCGGACGTCTCCGACCTGTACCTGCGGATCGTCTCCCTGGACGATTTCGACGGCACCACCTGGAAGCCGTCCAAGCGGCACATCACCTCCGTGCCGGACGGCGCCTTCCCCACGCCCGTGGGGCTCGGCCCCGACGTGGAGCGCCGGCAGACGGTGACCACGGTGTCGGCGGCGGACTGGTACGCGCAGGACTGGCTGCCGATGCCGTATCCGCCCAGCGCGGTACGGGTGGCCGGCCACTGGCGCTACGAACCGGTCGGCATGACCCTGGTCGGCGACCACGGCCAGAACACCCGCGGGATGACGTACGAGGTGCGCAGCCTGGACGTGCGCCCGACGGCGGAGCGGCTCGCCGCGGCGCCCCGGCCGCCGGAGGGGCTGCTGCGGGAGTTCACGGAGCTGCCCGGCTCGCTGCCGGGGGTGGTCGCCGAGACCGCCCGCGAGGTGACGGCGGGCGCGTCGAACGCGTACGAGCGGGCCGTCGCGCTCCAGGAGTTCTTCGCCACCGAGGGCGGCTTCGTCTACGACACACAGGTGGAGGTCGGCAGCGGTTCGCAGGCCATAGCCCGGTTCCTGCGGACCCGGCGCGGCTTCTGCGTGCACTTCTCCTTCTCCATGGCGGCGATGGCCCGCACCCTCGGCATACCGGCCCGGGTGGCGGTCGGCTTCGCGCCGGGCACCCCGCAGGGGGACGGTTCGGTGTCGGTGGGGCTGCGGGACGCGCACGCCTGGCCCGAGCTGTACTTCGAGGGCGTGGGCTGGACCCGGTTCGAGCCGACGCCGACCCGGGGCTCGGCGCCCTCGTACACGCTGCCGGAGGCGCCGGGGAGCGCGGTGCCGGACCCGGCGGAGCCGTCCCGGGACGCGCGGGCGGAGCCGTCGGCGGCGCCCTCGGCGAGCGACGGGTGCTCGGCCGAGGACAAGAAGGCCGAGGCGTGCGCGAGCGAGTCCGCGGTGGCCGTGCCGGTGGCAGGCGACGGCGGCCCCGGCGGGTACGCGGTGCTGGGCTGGACGCTGGCCGGGCTCGCGGTGCTGCTGCTGCCGCCGGCGCCGATGCTGTGGCGGCTGCGGACGCGGTCGGTGCGGCTGGGGGCGCACGGGCGCGGTGCGGCGGACGCGGCGCCGCACGCCCTGGCGGTCTGGCAGGAGCTGGGCGACACCGCGTGGGATCTCGGCATCCCGCCCGACGGGTCGCTGACGCCGCGCGGGGCCGCGGGGCGGATCGTCCGGCTGGGGCGCCTGGACGAGGAGGCCGCGGCGGCGGTGCACCGGGTGGCCCGCGCGGTGGAGGAGGCGCTGTACGCTCCCCGGCCGCGTCCGGTGGAGGGCCTGGCGCGGGACGCCGACCGGGCGGCGGCGGGGCTGCGGGCCTCGGTGGGCCGGGGCACGCGGCTGCGGGCACGAATCGCCCCGCGTTCGGCCGTCCGGGTGGTGTGGGCCGTCTCGGCCCGGTGGGCGGCCCTGCGGGACCGCGTCCGCCCGGCGCTGCGGCCCCTGCGCAAGGTCCCGGGCCTGCGCGGCTGACCGGGCGGCGGACGCGGCCGGGCCCCGGGGAGCCGGGGGCCCGGCCGTGAGGCGCGTACGGGCGGCGGGTGTGCGGAAGCGGGCATGCGGGGCGGGGATGCGGGGGCCGGACAGCGGGGGTCGGCCGGGCGCTTCGGCGGCGGGCGCACACGGGTGAGGGGGTGACCACCCGGTGGGTGGTCACCCCCTCGAACCGTCTGTGCGGGGCGCTGGGCGGGTGCCGGGGCTCAGTGGCCCTGCTGCTCGTCCCTGCGCCGCTGCCAGCGCTCCTCTATCCGGTCCATCACGGAACGCCGCCGGCGCCCCTGACCGCGTGGCTGTGGCCCGGTACCCGGGGGCGGCTGCTCGCCCGGCTTGGGGGCCTTGCGCCAGCCGGTCACCGCGAGGACGGCGCAGCCCAGCATGACGAGGAATCCCACCACGCTGAGCCAGACCTGCTTGGCGACCATACCGGCCATGAGGAGCGCAATTCCTACGAGGAAGCCCGCGACCGCCTGGTAGACCCGACGCCGGGTGTACGTACGCAGCCCGCTTCCCTCGAGCGCCGACGCGAACTTGGGATCTTCGGCGTACAGCGCTCGCTCCATCTGCTCGAGCATGCGCTGCTCGTGCTCCGAGAGCGGCACGGAGTCCTCCTCATCGTGCAGTCGCCGGGGCGACCCGGGGGGTCCCTTCAGGATAGGCAGGGAATCGCCCCCGTGAAACCCGCCCCTCTACGCCATGTGGCCAACCAGTATCCGCCATGACCACGTCGACTCGTCGAAGTTCCCATTCCCCGACGGCCGACCGGTCATGCCGGAAGGTCTCCCTCGATCATACGGCGCCCGGCCCCCGTTCGGGTGGGCTGTGGCGTACTCCATCGACGGCCGCGACGCTGATCAGCGGCCTGTCCCGGTGGGCGGCTCAGGCCCCGTCGGTCCCGCCCGCCTCACCGAGCACGTGAAGCTGGGTGGCCACGGCGTGGAAGGCGGGGAGTTCCGCCGCGGCGGCCTCCAGCTTGAGCAGGGCGTCGTGGGCTCCGGGCTCGGTGTCGACGAGGACGCCGGGGACGAGGTCGGTGAAGACCCGCACCCCGTGCACGGCGCCGACGCGGAGGCCGGCGGACTCGACGAGGCCGGTGAGCTGTTCGGCGGTGAAGCGCCGGGGCACCGGGTCGCCGCTGCCCCAGCGGCCGTTCGGATCGTCGAGGGCCCGGTGGGCCTCAGCGAAGTGTCCGGCGAGGGCGCGGGCGAGGACGGCTCCGCCGAGTCCGGCGGCGAGCAGGCTGAGGACGCCCTCGGGGCGGAGGGCGGCGACCACGTTGCCGAGGCCCTCGGCCGGGTCGTCCAGGTACTCCAGGACGCCGTGGCACAGGACGGCGTCGTGGCCGCCGCGCTCGACGACCTCGAAGAGGCCCCGGGCGTCGCCCTGGACGCCGCGCACGCGCTCGGCGACGCCGGCCTCGGCGGCGCGGCGCTCCAGCGCGAACAGGGCGTTGGGGCTGGGGTCGACGACGGTGACGTGGTGGCCGAGGCGGGCGAGGGGCACGGCGAAGTTGCCGCTGCCGCCGCCGGCGTCCAGGACGTCCAGCGCCTGCCGGCCCGTGGCCTTGACCCGACGGTCGAGGGCGTCCTGGAGGACCTCCCAGACCACGGCGGTACGGAGGGCGGCACGGGGGCGCATCGGGTCCGGCACGGCAGTTGACTCCTCGGCGCGGCCCCGCCCCTGGCACGGGCGGAGCGAACGGGCTGCCTCCCCCGGACCGGGACGCGGACGGGGACAGGCTTCAGGCGCCTCCCACCCTATTGCCTGCGCCACGGGGACGAACCACCGCGGCACCCGGCCCCCGGCGCGAGCGGAGGAACCCATCGGAACCCGACCCGGGCCCTCTCCCTCCCGCCCCGGGCCCCCGGACCAGGGCCCGGGGGCCCGGGGCGGGTCAGGCGGCGTCGGACGGGCCGGTGGCGGGGCGGCTCTCGCCGGGTGGGCCGGGCGGGCGGGGGGTGGGCAGGAGGGGCTGGAGGGTGAGCAGGCGCTCGACCAGCCGCAGGAACATCCCCGCGTCGCGTATCAGGTCGTCGGCGGCCCGCGCGTCGGCCGCGCCGCGGATGCCGGCCTCGGCGCGGGCGCGGCGGGCGGCCCCGGCGGCGAACAGGGCGCACCACTCGGTCAGTTCGGGGGCGATCTCGGGGACGACCTCCCAGGCGCTGCGGATGCGGGCGCGGGCCCGTGGGGAGGTCTCCGGGCGGCCCCGGGCGGCGAGCACCGCGGCGGCGGCGCGCAGGGCGGCGAGGTGGGCCGTGGCATAGCGCTCGTTGGCGGTGTCGAGGACGGCGGCCTCGGCCAGCCCGGAACGGGACTGGGCGAGCAGATCGAGGGCGGCCGGCGGGGCGGCGGACCGGCGGAGCACCGGATGCACGTCGCTCGCCGGGCCGTTCAGTGAGGGGGCAGGGCCGGGCGCGCGGTGCCGCCGGGCGGCGGCTGCGGACGGACGGGCCATGACGAACCTCCTGTCGTCTCCGTGACGGCGCGGTGGCCGTATGCGCACATCGTGCGGTATGGCACTGACAATCCTTTCTGACCTGCGCTTTTGCCTCGGTCGAAGGTTCGCGTTAGTTTTTGCACTGACCAGTCAGTACAAATAGCTCCCGGGTGGGGCGGAGGGGGTGCGCTCGTGGTGGACGAGGATGCGTCCGGGCTCGCGGTGGCGGTGCGCGGGCTCGGACTGCGGGGGCCGCGCGGCTGGGTGTTCCGGGACGTCGGACTCGACGCGGCGCCCGGTGCGCTGATCGCGCTGGCGGGGCCGTCGGGCTCCGGGCGCACCTGCCTGCTGCTGGCGCTCACGGGGCGGATGCGGCCGACCGAGGGCACGGCGACCGTGGGCGGCCGGACGCTGCCCCGGCAGATGGCCGCCGTGCGCCGGGTCAGCGCTCTCGCCCACGTCCCGGGGGTCACCGACCTCGACCCCGCGCTGACCGTCGCCGAGCACCTGCGCGAACGGGAGCTGTTGCAGCGCCGGTTCGGCGACTCCGTACGGGCGTTGCTGCGTCCGCGCCCGGGACGGGCCACCGAGGCGCGGCGGCGGACCGGCGCGGCGCTGGAGGCGGCCGGGCTGGACCTCGCGGCGCTGCCGAAGGGGCCGCGTACGGCCGTACGGGACCTGGAGCGCACCGAGGCGCTGCGGCTCTCCGTCGCCCTGGCCCTGATCGGCCGGCCGCGGCTGCTCGGCGTGGACGACACGGACCTGAAGCTGTCGGCCGCCGAGCGGGAGGAGGTCTGGTCCCTGCTGCGGTCGCTGGCCGCGTCCGGCACGACGGTCGTGGCGGTGTGCGCGGAGGCGCCCGAGGACGCGGTGACCGTGTCCACCCGCCCGGACCGGGAGGACCGAGAGGACCGGAAGGACCGGAAGGACCGGAAGGACCGGAAGGAACCGGGCGCGGAAGCGCCGGAACGGCTGGACGGGCCGGACGCCCCCCAGGAGCCGGAAGGGCGGCGTCCCGAGCCGGAAGCGGAGCACGCCCCGGCCCCGCACGACGAGCCCCACCACCCCGACCACCCCGACCACCCCCACCACGACAAGGAGACCGTCGATGCGCTCGCCGAAGCTGGCCGCGATTGAGCTGAGGCGCTTCGGGCGCGGGCGGCTGCCGCGGGCCGCGCTGGTGGCGCTGCTGTTGCTGCCGCTGCTCTACGGCGCCCTGTACCTGTGGTCCTTCTGGGACCCGTACGGCCGTCTGGACCGCATCCCCGTGGCGCTGGTCAACGAGGACCGGGGCGCGGGCGCCGGCGGCGACCGGATCACCGCGGGCGACGACATCGCCGAGGGGCTGCGCGAGAGCGAGACCTTCGCGTGGCACCCGGTGAGCGCCGCCGAGGCCCGCGAGGGCGTGGAGGACGGCACGTACTACCTGTCGCTCACCCTGCCCGCCGACCTGAGCGCCAAGGTCGCCTCCGGCGCGGGCGACGCGCCCGAGGCCGGCGCGCTGCGGGTGCGGACCAACGACGCGAACAACTACATCGTCGGCCAGATCTCCCGCTCGGTCTTCGCCGAGGTGCGCCAGGCGGCCTCCGGCAAGGCGTCGCGGGCGTTCCTGGACCGGATCTTCATCTCCTTCTCCGACATCCACGGCGAGACGGTGAAGGCGGCCGAGGGGGCGGACACCCTCCAGGGCGGCATCGGCAAGGCCGAGAAGGGCTCGGGGGACCTCGCCTCGGGGCTGAAGGACGCCGAGGACGGCAGCGGCCGGCTCGGCAAGGCGCTGAAGAAGCTCGACACGGGCTCCGGCGATCTGGCGAAGGGCTCCAAGGAGGTCGCGGACGGCACCCGGAAGCTGGCCGACGCGGTCGAGGGGCTGGCCGGCAAGGTGAGCCCGCTGCTGGACGAGAAGGCCGTCGGCGACACCGCCCGCTTCGTCGCCGACTCCTCGGGCGCGCTCCGGGAGGACCTGGACGCCCTGGTGGAGCGGGCCCCGGCCGCGGCGAAGGACGCCCGCGCGCGCTCCGACTCCCTGACCGAGGTCCACCGCACCCGCTGCGAGGAGGCCGCGGAGGCCGACCCCGCCTGCGCCGATCTGGAGAAGGCGCGCGACGCGGCCTCGGGCGCGGCGGACGTCGCCGAGGAGGTGTCCGGCCTGGTCGCCGCCGACCGGGCCGAGCTGAAGAAGCTCGACACCCACCTGGCCGGTCTCCAGGAGGCGGCCCGGGACCTCGCCGAGAAGGCGCCGCACCTCTCCGAGGACCTCAAGGACGCCGTCACCCGGGTGAACGCGCTGAACACGGGGGCCGGCGAGGTCGCCTCCGGCGCCAAGGCACTGCACGAGGGGATCGGCGCCGCCCGGACCGGCGCGAAGGAGCTGGACGAGGGGGTCGGCGCCCTGCGGACCGGCGCCGTCGACCTGAACGGCGGGCTGTTCAAGCTGGCCGACGGCTCCGAGAAGCTGGCCGGCGGGCTACACGAGGGTGCCGAGCGCATCCCCGACTACGACGAGCGGGACCGTGACCTGCGCACGGACGTGATGGCCGACCCGGTCCGGCTGGTCTCCGAGAACCTGCACGAGGCGCCGAACTACGGCACCGGTTTCGCCCCGTACTTCATCCCGCTGTCGCTGTGGGTGGGCGCGATGGTGGCGTACATGCTGATCCCGCCGATGAACCGGCGGGCGCTGGCCGCGGGCGCCTCCGCCTGGCGAATCGCGCTGGCGGGGTGGCTGCCGGTGGCGGCGCTGGGCGTGCTCCAGACGGCGGCCCTGATCGCGGTGCTGCACTGGGGGCTGGGCCTGGAGATGGTCCGGGCGGCCGGCACGGTCGGCTTCCTGTTCCTGGTGACGGCGTGCTTCGCGGCGATCGTGCAGTGGCTGAACGCGCGCTTCGGCGCGGCGGGCCGCATCCTCGTGCTCGCGCTGCTGATGCTCCAGCTCACCTCCGCGGGCGGCACCTACCCCGTGCAGACCAGTCCGGGCTTCTTCAACGCGGTCCACCCCTTCCTGCCGATGACCCACGTCGTCGAGGCGCTGCGCCGGCTCATCACCGGCGGCGCGCCGGCACCGGTGTGGCTCGCGTGCGGGGTGCTCGCGCTCTACACGGTGGCCGCCCTGGCGCTGACCGCGCTCTCGGCCCGCCGCCGCCAGGTGTGGACGCCGTCCCGGCTGCACCCGGAGCTGAGCCTGTGAGCCCTGCGGTGACCATCGGGAGGAAGGGCCTGTGACAATCATGACCATGGACAGCACCAACGGCGCCCCCCAGGGCGGCAGCCGACGTGAGGCGACCCGGCAGAAGCTCTACGAGGCGGCCGTGACCCTCATCGCCGAGCAGGGGTTCTCCGCCACGACCGTGGACGAGATCGCCGAGCGGGCGGGGGTGGCGAAGGGCACGGTCTACTACAACTTCGCCAGCAAGTCCGTCCTGTTCGAGGAGTTGCTGCGGCACGGGGTCGGGTTGCTCACCGCCTCGCTGCGGCAGGCGGCGGAGCGCAGCGAGCGCGAGGGCCGCGGCCGGGTGGACGCCCTGGACGCGATGGTCCGGGCGGGGCTGGTCTTCATCGACCGCTACCCGGCCTTCACCCAGCTCTACGTGGCCGAGCTGTGGCGCACCAACCGGGCCTGGCAGTCCACGCTGCTGGTGGTCCGGCAGGAGGCGGTCGCGGTGGTGGAGGGGGTGCTGCGCGAGGGCGTGGCGACCGGGGAGTTCAGCGAGGAGATCGACGTCCCGCTCACCGCCGCCGCGCTGGTCGGCATGGTGCTGGTGGCGGCGCTGGACTGGAAGTCGTTCCAGCCGGAACGCTCCCTGGACGATGTGCACGCCGCGCTCTCCCGGCTGCTCCAGGGCCGGGTGAGCGGCTGCCGCTGAGCGGTCCGTGCCCTCCTGGTCCGTGCCCTCCTGGGGCACGGGAGAGGCGCCGGGCGGTGGTGGCCGCGTCCCCCGCGGGCCGCCACCGCACCGGCGCCTCCCTTTCCGTGTACGTCACATGCCTCACATACGTCACGCATGTCGCACATGTCACGCACGCTCCCGTACGTTCCCCGTACGTCCCCCCGTCGGAACCCCCGTTTCCGGTCGCCCCCCGGGGTTCCCCCGTGCCTCGCTCCCGCCGGCAGCGGCCGGCGGAAGGAGCGGATCGCGGGCCCGGTCCCGTTCCGGCGCCCCGTGCCGCCGGTGCCGGGACCCGGCCCACTCTCCGTGCCTCCACTCTCTCGTTCCCGCAGGTCGCGGCCCATCCGCGCGGGTACTCATCTCCGCGGCTGAGTACCCGTACTCAGGCGTGCGCGATGCGGCCCGGGACCCTCGCCCCCGGGCCGGGCGCGGCCGGGGCGGCGGATAAAGTCCCGGTCATGGCACGGATTGCGGTGATCGGCGCCGGGATGGGCGCGATGGCGGCTGCCGCCCGGCTGGCCGTCGCGGGCCACCGGGTGGCGGTGTACGAGCGGGGCGGGAGCTACGGCGGCGCGGTGGGCCGCCTCGAACGCGACGGGTTCGCCTTCGACACCGGGCCGGGCCTGCTGCCGCTGCCCGCGGTCTGGCGCGATCTGTTCGTCAAGACCGGCAAGGAGCCGCTGGAGGACCGCGTCGCACTGGTCCAGGTCGACCCGTCGTCCGCGCACCTCTTCGCCGACGGCACCCGGGCCGTGCTCCCCAACGCCTCGCGGGCCGGTGTCGTCGAGGCGCTGGACGAGGCGCTCGGCGCCCCCGCCGGACAGCGCTGGGGGGACTTCCTGGTACGGGCCCGGGAGGCGTGGGACCGCACCCGGCGCCCGCTGCTGGAGGAGCCGCTGTGGCCGAACTGGCGGGTGCTGGCCGAGCGCGAGCCCTACCCGGCCGTCCCCCACAAGCGGCTGCTGCGCACCCGCCGGGCCACCACCCTCGCCGAGGTCGGCGCCTGGGAACTGCGCGACGAGCGGCTCGCCGCGCTGCTGGAGGGCCACGCCCTCGCCCACGGGCTGGACCCCCGCACCGCCCCGGCCAACGCGGCCGTCCTCGCGTACATGGAGTACGCCTTCGGCCTCTGGTACGTGCGCGGCGGCCTGCGCGAGCTGGCCCGCGCCGTCCACGAGCGCTGCCTGGCCCGCCGGGTGGAGTTCCGCTTCGACAGCGAGGTCACCCGCGTGCTGACGGCCGACGGCCGGGTGACGGGGATCGAGACGGCGGACGGCACGACCGCCGAGGCCGACTTCGTGATCGCCGGGGTGCCGACCGGCGTGCTGGAGCGGATCGCCGGCGAGGCGGTCCGGCGCGGCGAGGACGAGGTCCCGGCCCGGTCCGCGGCGCCGAGCCGGCTCACGGTCCACCTGGCGCTGCGCGGCGCCCGGCCCGAGGGCACCGCGCACCGCACGGTGGTGCACGCCCCGGACCGCGCGGCCGAGCTGGACGCCCTGTTCGGCGGCGGGAGCGGGCCGTGCGCGGCGCCGACCGTGACGGTGCTGCGTCCGGACGATCCGGAGCTGGTCCCCGGCCCGGGGTTCGAGGCGGTCACGCTGAGCGCGGTGGTGCCGGCCGGCGCGGAGGCGGGCGGGCACGCCGAGTCCCTGATCGACGTGGCGGGGCGGGCGGTGCCGGGGCTGCGGGAGCGGCTGCTGTGGCACGAGGTGCGCGCCCCGGCCGCGGTCGCGGCGGCGACCGGCGCGGCGGGCGGGGCGGTCCCGGCGCCCGCGCTGGCCGCCGCCGGGGGACGGCTGCTGCGTCCGGCCAACACCACCCGGACGAGGGGGCTGTTCACGGTCGGCGGGTGGTCGCACCCGGGCGGCGGGCTGCCGCACGCGGGGATGTCGGGCGCGCTGGTCGCCGGACTGGTCGTGGAGGGGCCGGAGTTCCGCGGCTCGCAGTGAGCGGCGGCCCGCCCGGCCCCGGACCGATCAGAAGCGGTACTGCTGCTCGTCGTAGCCCTGCGGGCTGTTCTGCGCCTGGCCGTTGCCCTGGTAGGGGTACGCCTGCTGCTCCGGCGGGAGTTCGCCGCCGTAGGGCTCGTCGGTGCTGCGCTGCTGCGGGACCCAGACCCCGCCGGCCGGGGTCTCGCCGCCGTAACCGCCGGCGGCGTACGGGTCCTGCGGGTACCCCTGCTGCTCCTGCTGCCCGTACTGGCCGGCGCCGGTGGTGTCGTAGCCGCCGGTGTCGTACGAGGGGGTCCCGCCGTAGGTGTGGGTGCCGATGTACGGGTCGGAGTAGGCGGCGTACTGCTGCTGGCCGGTGTCGTAGCCGTAACCCTGCTGCTGGTAGCCGGAGTAGTCGTAGGCGTAGGACTGGTCGGAGCCCTGGGCGGCGGCCGGGGCCTGCCGCTCCTGGCCGTACCCCGCGGAATCGCCGTAGATGCCGTAGGCGTTGGTGTCGTCGGGCATGGGCTGCGGTTCGTAGACGGCGGTCGTCTCCGCCTCGGCGGGGGCGCCGGGGCGGTTCGGGGTGAACACGTCGTCGCGGTCGTCGTCGTGTCCGTAGGCGCCCTGGTCGCGGCCGGGTGCGCGGTCGCCGTAGGCGTCGTCACGGCCGTAGGCGTCGTCACGGTCACCGCCGTCCCCGGCGGCTTCGAGGCCGGAGACCTCCAGCGTCGGTTCCTGGCGGCCCCGTTCGGGCCGGCCGCGCTTGACCGCGGCGAGGCCCGCCGGGGAGGAGACCGCCCAGCCGGAGGCGAAGCCGCGGCGGAAGGACAGGGTGACGTAGGTCTGGCCGACCGCGAACGCGGCGGCGCCCAGCCCGATCACGACGACCGACGGGATCAGCACCCCGAGGACGACGCCGAGGAAGCCGCCGAAGGCCAGCAGCCGCCAGCGCAGACGCGCCTTGTACTGCAACAGCACTTCGCCGAGCAGCCACAGCGCGACGACGCCGAATGCCATGTAGAGGACCGTCCAGCCCATGTACGCCCCTCTCCCAGTGGCCGCTTCGCAGTGTGTCGCACAGGCGTGCGGCCGGTCTAGGCCCGTGGTGGACGGTGCAGGCCCAGGTTCTCGTAGATTTCCAGCGTAGCCGTGGAGTTGTTGAGCGTGATGAAGTGCAGTCCGGGAACACCCTCGGCCAGCAGTTGTGCGCAGAACTCCGTGGCGAATTCGATGCCAATGGAGCGTACCGCCGCCGGATCGTCGCGTGATGCGAGGATGCGCTCTTTCAGCACCTGCGGGAAGGATGCGTTACTGAGTTTGGGCAACCTCTCCAGCATCTTCACACTGGTCACCGGCATGATCTCCGGAATGACCGGCGTGTCGCAGCCGGCCGCCGCGACCCGCTCGCGCAGCCGCAGGTACGACTCGGGGCGGAAGAACATCTGTGTGATGGCGTAGTCGGCGCCGGCCCGGCACTTGTCGACGAAGTGCCGGACGTCGCTCTCCCAGTCGGCGGAGCGCGGGTGCCTCTCCGGGAAGGCGGCCACGCCGACGCAGAAGTCACCCGACTCCTTGATGAGCCGGACCAGGTCGGCGGCGTACGCCAGGCCCTGGGGGTGCGCCACCCACTCGCCCATCGGGTCGCCCGGCGGGTCGCCGCGCACGGCGAGCATGTTGCGGATGCCGGCGTCGGCGTACTGTCCGATGATGTTGCGCAGTTCGGCGACGGAGTGGTCGACGGCGGTGAGGTGGGCGACCGGGGTCAGCGTGGTGTCGGAGACGATCTGCTCGGTCTCCTTGACGGTGCCCGCCCGGGTGGAGCCGCCGGCGCCGTAGGTGACGGAGACGAAGTCCGGGGCCACCGCCTCGACTCTGCGCAGCGCGCTCCACAGGTTCTTCTCGCCCTTGGGGGTCTTCGGCGCGGAGAACTCGAACGAGTACGTGGTCTTGCCGGCGGCCAGGATCTCGCGCACGGTGCGGGCGCGATCCGTCCTGGTCGATGCGGTTCCGAGGGCCATACGGGCAGGTTAGTCACGGGGCGGCGGTCCCCCAACCGGACAGGGGATTTTGTCCGCATTGTCGATTTGTCGTCCACCTTGTGGACACTTCGCCGCCCCCGGGAGTCCCGGTGGCCCCCCGGGCACCCCGGGTCCCGGACGCCGCGGGCCCGCCCGCTCCGGACCGGGGCACCGCTCAGGGGGCCTCGCGCAGCCGCCGGGCGAACTCGGCCGCCGCGGCGCCCGGATCGTCCGCCCCGGTGATCGCCCGGACGACGACGGCCCGGCGGGCTCCCGCCTCCAGCACCTGGTCGAGGGTGGTGAGGTCGATGCCGCCGATGGCGAACCAGGGGCGCCCGGTGCCGAGGGCGGCGGTGTGGCGCACGAGGTCCAGTCCGGGGGCGGGGCGGCCGGGCTTGGTCGGGGTGGGCCAGCACGGGCCCGTGCAGAAGTAGTCCACGCCCTCCTGCGCGGCGGCGGCCTCGGCCTCGGCGGCGGAGTGCGTGGAGCGGCCGACGAGGACGCCGTCGCCGAGGATCTCCCGGGCGGCGGGCACCGGGAGGTCGCCCTGCCCGAGGTGGAGCACGTCGGCGCGGGCCGCGTGGGCGACGTCGGCCCGGTCGTTGACCGCGAGGAGCTTGCCGTGCCGGGCGCACGCCTCGGCGAAGACCTCCAGGTGCTCCAGTTCCTCGGCGGCCTCCATGCCCTTGTCGCGCAACTGCACGATGTCGACGCCGCCGGCCAGCACCGCGTCCAGGAACGCGGGCAGGTCGCCCTGGGCCGTCCGGGCGTCGGTGCACAGGTAGAGGCGGGCGTCGGCCAGCCGGGCGCGTGCGGAGCTGTCGGGCATGCGGGGTCCCCCCAAGGTGGGTGTCGTACGGGCCGGCGCGGGGCGCGGCGGGTGCGGGCCCGCGCGACGGCCCGCGCACCGGCGGGGGAGGTGCCCCCGCCGGGCCGCGGGCCGCGCGTCGGACGGTGTGCGGTACGGGTCAGACGGCGAGCGCCTGGGCGCGGCGCTTCACCTCCGTCCCGCGGTTCTCGGCGAGGGCCTGGGCCGGGGTGCCGGGCAGGCTGGGGTCCGGGGTGAAGAGCCACTCCACCATTTCCTCGGCCGTGAAGCCGTCGTCCCGCAGCAGGGTCAGCGTGCCGGTGAGGCCCTTGACGACCTTGTCGCCGTCGATGAAGGCCGCCGGGACGTGCAGCGCGCGGTTCTCGCCGCGGCGTACGGCGATGAGCTGGCCTTCCTTGATCAACTGCCGCACCCGGGTCACCTCGACACCGAACCGTTCGGCGATGTCGGGGACGGTGAGCCAGTCGGGTACGAGAGCATCAATCTTCGCGTCAATCTCGGTCACCCCTCCAGACTGCCATCCGCCACCGACAGCCGGAAACCGGACAGGCCCGTCCCGGGGGCCGGGGCGGACCGGCCGCCGGGTCAGGCGGTCGCGGACTTCAGCGGCCGTGCCGGGTCGGCGAGCAGGACCGGGTCCATCGGCGTGCCCGCCTCGATCAGGCGGCGGCCCTGGGCCAGGTCCCGGGGGCGGCCCACCGCGAGCAGGGCGACGAGCCGGTCCTCGCGCAGCCAGCAGACCGACCAGGCGGGCCCGGCGGGGTCGCCGCGCCACAGCAGGGTGTCGGCGGCCGGGTGGTGGCCCGCGTACTGGACGAAGCGCCCGAACTGCTCGGACCAGAAGTACGGCACCGGGTCGTAGACCGCCGGGGCCTCCCCCGCGCCGGCGGCGACGATGTTCGCGGCGACCGTGCGGGGGCCCTGGAGGGCGTTGTCCCAGTGGTGCACGAGCAGCCGCTCGCCGTAGCGCCGGGAGGGGAAGGAGGCGCAGTCGCCGACCGCGTGGACGTCCGGGGCGGTGGTGCGCAGGTGGTCGTCGGCCGGGACCTCGCCGTGCGCGCCGAGGGCGATGCCGGAGCCGGCGAGCCAGTCGGTGGCGGGCCGGGCGCCGACGCCGACGAGGACCGCGCCGGCCGGGAGGCGGGTGCCGTCGTCCAGGACGACGGTGCCGGGCTCGACGCGCTCCACTCGCGCGCGGGTGCGCAGGACGGCGCCGCTGTCGGCGTACCAGGCGGCCATGGGGGCGGTGACCTCGGCGGGCAGCGTGCCCGCGAGCGGCCGGTCGGCGGCCTCCACGACGGTCACCTCGCACCCCGCCTCGCGGGCGGCGGTGGCGAACTCGGCGCCGATCCAGCCGGCGCCGACCACGACGACGTCGTGCTGCCGCTCCAGGACGGGGCGGAGCCGGGCGGCGTCGTCGAGGGTGCGCAGCAGGTGGACGCCGGGCACGTCCCCGGCGCCGGGCAGCCGCAGCGGTTCGGCGCCGGTGGCGAGGACGAGGGCGTCGTAGGGGACGGGCCCCTCGGAGGTGTCCAGGACGTGGTCGCCGGGGCGCAGGCCGAGCGCCTCGCAGCCGAGCCGCAGGGTGACGCCGAGCGAGTCGAAGTCGACGTCGAAGGCGGAGCCCTCGGCGGTGCCGAGCAGCACGGCCTTGGAGAGCGGGGGGCGGTCGTAGGGCCGGTGGGTCTCGGCGCCGACGAGGGTGACGGTGCCCCGGTAGCCCTCCTCGCGCAGCGCGACGGCGGTCTGCACGCCCGCCATGCCCGCGCCGACGACGACCACGCCGGCTCCCGTGCCCTGTCCCGGTTCCCGTGTCTGCTCGCTCACCCGTTCACCATAGACACCCGGCCTGTCACCACCCGCACCTGACGTGCCGTCGGCGCGCGGGGCGGACCCGGGCGCGAGGCGGTGGAGGCGGACCCGGGCGCCGCCGCGGTCACTCCCGGACCTCCTCGACGGCGCTGGTGCCGCGGCCGGGGCCCGACTCCCACTCCCATTCCTCCTCCAGGCGCAGGCGCCCGTCGGGCAGCTCGACGACGGTGGCGAGGCAGTGGCCGCAGGCGGTGGTCCGGTCGGTGCGGAGCTGCACGTACCGGAAGTCGAGCCGGTCGCCGTCGCGGGTGCCGATCAGCCGGCCGTGGAGGACGTCGCCGCCCGCGTACTCGGCCCACACGACGCCGTCCCGCTCGTGGTAGGCGAACCGGGTGCGGGTGCCGACCTGGCCCGCCGGCTGGTCGGCGACGGGGGCGAGGACGCGGCCGTCCAGGGAGGGCAGGGGCGGTGCGGCGGGGCCGCCGGGGCCGGGCGCGGGGGGACGGTTCACGGGGAAGGCTCCCTTACTGGGACGGACGGCATCGGGCTAGGGTGGCCGACGTAAGGCACACGCGGGAGCCCGGACGCACCGGGCTGAGAGGGAGGCTGGCGGCCTCCGACCGTACGAACCTGATCCGGATCATGCCGGCGAAGGGAGGGGCTGGACGCCCATGTCGTCTCCACCGTCGTCCTCGCGCACCTCGGACGTCCTCGTCGTCGGGGGCGGGATCATCGGCCTGGTCACGGCCTGGCGGGCCGCGCTGCGCGGGCTCGCCACCGCCGTCGTGGACCCCGCGCCGGGCGGCGGGGCCGCCCGGGTGGCCGCCGGGATGCTCGCCCCCGTCACCGAACTGCACTACGGCGAGCGGACGCTGCTCGCCCTCGACCTCGCCTCGGCCGAACGGTATCCGGCCTTCGCCGCCGAGCTGTCCGAGGCCACCGGGCACGGTCTCGGCTACCGCCGCTGCGGCACCCTGGCCGTCGCGCTGGACGCCGACGACCGCGCCCACCTGCGGGAGCTGCACGCGTTCCAGGAGCGGTGCGGACTGGAGTCCACGTGGCTGCCGGGGCGGGAGTGCCGGCGCCTGGAGCCGATGCTCGCGCCCGGCGTGCGCGGGGGGCTGCGGGTCGACGGCGACCACCAGATCGACCCCCGGCGGCTGGCCCGCGCGCTGGTCGTCGCCTGCGAACGGGCGGGCGTGGTCTTCCACCGGGACGAGGCCGTCCGGCTCACCGTCGCCGGGGAGCGGGCCACGGGCGTCGTCACGGCGGACGGTACGGAGGCGGCGGCCGGGCAGGTGGTGCTGGCCGCGGGCAGTCTCAGCGGCCGGCTCGCGGGCGTCCCCGAGGAGGTCCGCCCCCCGGTGCGGCCGGTCAAGGGCCAGGTGCTGCGGCTGACGATGCCGCGGGCGCACGCGCCGCTGCTCGGGCGCACGGTGCGCGCGGTGGTCCGCGGCAACCCCCTCTACCTGGTGCCCCGGGAGAACGGCGAGCTGGTCGTCGGCGCCACCAGCGAGGAGCTGGGCTGGGACACGACGGTCACCGCGGGCGGGGTCTACGAGCTGCTGCGCGACGCCCACGAGCTGGTGCCGGGCATCACGGAGCTGCCGCTGACGGAGACCCTGGCGGGCCTGCGCCCCGGCTCCCCCGACAACGCCCCGCTGCTCGGCGCCACCGCGCTGCCGGGGCTGCTGCTGGCCACCGGGCACCACCGCAACGGCGTCCTGCTGACCCCGGTCACCGGCGACGTGATGGCCGAGATCCTCACCGGCGGGGAGCCGCCCGCCGTCGCCCGTCCCTTCACCCCCCGGCGTTTCGACGCCGTCCCCGCACCCACGGAGCAGCCCGTATGAGCACCGACGTCACGATCCGCGTCAACGGGGAGCCGCGCGAGGTGGCTCCCGGCACCGCCCTGGACACGCTGGTGGGCACCCTCACCGCGGCGCCCTCGGGTGTGGCCGCCGCCGTCAACGAGACCGTCGTCCCGCGCGCCCGGTGGTCCGCCACCGCGCTCGCCGAGGGTGACCGGGTCGAGGTCCTCACCGCCGTGCAGGGAGGCTGATCATGGCCGACGACCCCTTCGTCCTCGGCGGTACGGCCTTCACGTCCCGGCTGATCATGGGCACCGGCGGCGCCCCCAGCCTGGACGTGCTGGAACGCTCGCTGACCGCGTCCGGCACCGAGCTGACCACGGTGGCGATGCGCCGGGTGGACCCGTCGGTGCACGGCTCGGTGCTGTCGGTGCTGGAGCGGCTGGGCATCCGGGTGCTGCCGAACACGGCCGGCTGCTACACGGCCGGGGAGGCGGTGCTCACCGCGCGCCTGGCCCGGGAGGCGCTCGGCACGGATCTGGTCAAGCTGGAGGTCATCGCCGACGAACGGACCCTGCTGCCGGACCCGGTCGAGCTGCTGGAGGCGGCCGAGACCCTGGTCGACGACGGCTTCACGGTGCTGCCGTACACCAACGACGACCCGGTGCTGGCGCGGCGGCTGGAGGAGGTGGGCTGCGCGGCGGTCATGCCGCTGGGCTCGCCGATCGGCTCTGGGCTCGGCATCCGCAACCCGCACAACTTCGAGCTGATCGTGGAGCGGGCCGGGGTGCCGGTGATCCTGGACGCGGGCGCCGGTACGGCGTCGGACGCGGCGCTGGCGATGGAGCTGGGGTGCGCGGGGGTGATGCTCGCCTCGGCGGTGACGCGGGCGCGGGAGCCGGTGCTGATGGCGTCCGCGATGCGGGCGGCGGTGGAGGCGGGGCGGCTGGCGTGGCGGGCGGGGCGGATTCCGCGGCGGTGGTTCGCCGAGGCGTCGTCCCCTGCGGGGGGCCTCGCGTCGTTGGACCCCGAGCGGCCCGCTTTCCGGTAGCCCGGCGTCGCCCGTACCGCGCGGGGGTCTCCCACCCGCGCACCACCTGTTCACCGTCGGTCAAGAGGTGAAGGTCTCACGTCGGGGCCGGGCGCCGTCGGCGGCGGGCGGTGGTGGGTGGGCAGGTGTGTCACAGGTGGGCTTCAGGGGGGTTCCGGTCGTGGGCGGGGCCGTCGGGTGTCCGTTTCGGCTCGTACACTCACCTGCGTGGACACGACCCTTCAGGACCCTCTGGTCGGGCAGGTGCTCGACGGCCGGTACCGCGTCGAGGCGCGGATCGCGGTCGGCGGGATGGCCACGGTCTACCGGGCCGTGGACACCCGCCTCGACCGCGTGCTCGCGCTGAAGGTGATGCACCCGGGCCTCGCCACCGACGCGACCTTCGTCGAGCGCTTCATCCGCGAGGCCAAGTCGGCGGCCCGGCTCGACCACCCCAACGTCGTCCAGGTCTTCGACCAGGGCGCCCAGGGGGCCTACGTCTACCTGGCGATGGAGTACGTCTCCGGCTGCACCCTGCGCGACGTGCTGCGCGAGCGCGGGGCGCTCCAGCCCCGGGCGGCGTTCGGCATCCTGGAGCCGGTGCTGGCCGCGCTCGGCGCCGCGCACCGGGCCGGGTTCGTGCACCGGGACATGAAGCCGGAGAACGTGCTGATAGGGGACGACGGCCGGGTCAAGGTCGCCGACTTCGGGCTGGTCCGGGCCGTGAACACGGTGACCAGCACCACCGGCGCCGTCCTCGGCACCGTCTCCTACCTGGCGCCCGAGCAGATCGAGCACGGCACCGCCGACCCCCGGGTCGACGTGTACGCGTGCGGGGTCGTCCTCTACGAGATGCTGACCGGCGGCAAGCCGCACGAGGGCGACTCCGCCGCCCAGGTGTTCTACAAGCACCTGCACGAGGACGTTCCGCCGCCCTCCGCCGTCGTGCCGGGGCTGCCGTACGCGCTGGACGAGCTGGTCGCCGAGGCCACCGCGCGCACGCCGGCGATCCGCCCCTCCGACGCGGTGGCGCTGCTGGCGCGGACCCGCGAGGCGCACGCGGCGCTGAGCGCGGAGCAACTGGACGCGGTGCCGCCGCAGGCGCTGAGCGCGGAGCACGACAACGCCGAGGACCGCACCAGCGTGATCCCCCGGTCCCTGGCCGTGCCCCGCCCGCTGCCGGTGAACGAGGACGAGGACGCCCACCCGGCGGACGGGGTGCACCGCACCAGCCGGCTGGCCGTCCCGCCGGTGCCGCCGCGGCGCGGACCGGCGGGGCTGCCGCGCGGGCCGCTGGCGATCGTCGCGGCCGTACTGCTCGTGCTCGGCCTCGGCACGGGCGTCTGGTACATCAACTCGGGCCAGTTCACCAAGGTGCCGCCGCTGCTGTCCAAGACGGAGGCGCAGGCCCGGGAGCGGCTGGAGCAGGCCGGCCTCGGGGTCGGCACGGTCCGGCACGCCCACAGCGACACGGTCGAGCGGGGCGCCGTCATCAGCACCGATCCCGCGGCGGGCGCCCGTATCCGCAAGAACGACGCGGTGTCGTTCACGCTCTCCGACGGGCCCCGGACGGTGAAGCTGCCGGACGTGGCGGGCTACCGGGAGGACCGGGCCCGCGCGCTGCTCCAGGACGAGGGGCTGGAGCCGGGGATGGCGACCCAGGAGTTCAGCGACGACGTGCCCCGGGGCTTCGTGGTCTCCACCAGCCCGGCCGCGGGCACCGAGGTGCGCGGCGGCACCGCCGTCGCCCTGGTGCTCAGCAAGGGCCGCCCCGTCGAGGTGCCCGACGTCACCGGCGAGGACCTGGAGGACGCGCGGGCGGAGCTGACCGAGGCCGGTCTCACCGTCGAGGTCGCCCCCGAGCAGGTCACCTCCGCGCACGACAAGGGCCAGGTCGCCCGGCAGACGCCGGACCCCGGCAGCCGGGCCGCCGAGGGCGACACGGTGACGCTGACGGTGTCCAAGGGCCCGGAGATGGTGGAGGTGCCGGACGTGGTCGGCGAGAACGTGTCGGACGCCCGGCGGACGCTGGAGAAGGCCGGTTTCGGGGTGAAGGAGGACCGCGGTCTGTTCGGGCTCTTCGGCGACACGGTGAAGGAGCAGTCCGTGCCGGGCGGCGACACCGCCCCGAAGGGGTCGACGATCACCCTCCGCATCCGCTGATCCCCCCTGGTCCCCCGGTCCCCGGCGTCCCGCGCCGGGGGCATGACACCCTTGAGGCGTGAACAGTCTCGGGTCCGCCCCCTCCCGCAATCCCGTCGGCGCCCACGTCCCCGTCGCCGGCGGCCTGCACTCCACCGGCGTGTCCGCCGCCCGCGAGCTGAAGGCGGAGGCCGTGCAGGTCTTCGTCGCCAATCCGCGCGGCTGGGCCACGCCGGCCGGCGACCCGGCGCAGGACGAGGCGTTCCGCGCCGCCTGCGCCGAGGCGTCGATCCCGGCCTACGTGCACGCCCCGTACCTGATCAACTTCGGTTCGCACACCGAGGCGACGGTGGAGCGGTCGGTGGAGTCGCTTCGGCACTCGCTGCGGCGCGGGCGGGCCATCGGGGCGCTCGGCGTGGTCGTGCACACCGGCAGCGCGACCGGCGGCCGGGAGCGGGAGGTGGCCCTGCGCCAGGTGCGCGAGCGGCTGCTGCCGCTGCTGGACGAGCTGACCCACGACGACGATCCGTACCTGCTGCTGGAGTCGACCGCCGGGCAGGGCGCGTCGCTGTGCTCGCGGACCTGGGACTTCGGCCCGTACTTCGAGGCGCTGGACGCCCATCCCAGGCTGGGCGTCTGCCTGGACACCTGCCACATCTTCGCGGCGGGGCACGACCTGGCCGGCCCCGACGGGATGCACCGCACCCTCGACCAGTTGGTGGAGACGGTGGGCGAGGGCCGGCTGCGGCTGGTCCACGCCAACGACTCCAAGGACGTCTCGGGCGCCCGCAAGGACCGGCACGAGAACATCGGCGCCGGGCACATCGGCGAGGAGCCGTTCCGGGCGCTGATGACCCATCCGGCGACCGAGGGCGTGCCCCTGGTCATCGAGACGCCGGGCGGCCCGCAGGGGCACGCGGCGGACGTGGAGCGGCTGAAGAAGCTCCGCGACGGCTGACCGGCCCGAGCCTCCCCCGGCCCCGTCCCCGGCCCCGGGCCGTCACGGCTCGGGGCCGTCCCCGGGCTCCTCCTGGTACGTGTAGCGCTGTTCCTTCCAGGGGTCGCCGATGTTGTGGTAGCCGCGCTCCTCCCAGAAGCCGCGCCGGTCGGCGACCATGTACTCGACGCCGCGCACCCACTTCGGCCCCTTCCAGGCGTACAGGTGCGGGACGACCAGCCGGAGCGGGAAGCCGTGCTCGGCGGTGAGCAGCTCGCCCTCCTTGTGGGTGGCGAAGAGGGTGCGTTCGTCGGTGAAGTCGGAGAGCCGCAGGTTGGCGCTGTAGCCGTACTCCGCCCAGACCATCACGTGGGTGACGCCGGGGGCGGGCGGGGCGAGGTCGAGGACCGTGCGGGCGGGGACGCCGCCCCACTCGGAGCCGAGCATGCTGAACTTCGTGACGCAGTGCAGGTCGGCCACGACCGTGGTGTAGGGCAGCGCCGTGAACTCCTCGTGGGTCCAGCGGTGCTTGCCGCCGTCGGCGGTGGCGCCGAAGACCCGGAAGTCCCAGCGCTCCGGGCGGAACCTGGGCACCGGGCCGTAGTGCGTGACCGGCCAGCCGCGCTGGAGGCGCTGACCGGGGGGAAGCTCGAACGCCGGTGCTCCTTGCGTACCGCCTTCTCCCGTTTCGTGTCCCACCGGCTGACCCATGCCTCCATCCTGACAGACCGGGACCGATACCCCCGACCCGACCGTCCTATTTTCGTTCAGACCGGCCCAACTCAGACTAAGCATGGACTTACTTACTAAGTGCAGACTTACTGGACGATCTTCCTCGGCGGTGCAATCATGCGGCGAAATCCGCCAGTTCCCGCCGGAAGGAGCCGCACCCGATGCAGGGCGACCCCGAGGTCATCGAATTCCTCAACGAACAGCTCACCGCCGAGCTGACCGCGATCAACCAGTACTTCCTCCACTCGAAGCTCCAGGACCACAAGGGGTGGACCAAGCTCGCCTCGTACACGCGCTCGGAGTCCTTCGACGAGATGCGGCACGCGGAGGTGCTCACGGACCGCATCCTGCTCCTGGACGGGCTCCCCAACTACCAGCGGCTCTTCCACGTACGGGTGGGCCAGACGGTGACCGAGATGTTCCGGGCCGACCGGGAGATCGAGGTCGAGGCCATCGACCGGCTGCGCCGCGGCATCGCCGTCATGCGCGCCAAGAACGACATCACGTCGGCCAACATCTTCGAGGCGATCCTCGCCGACGAGGAGCACCACATCGACTACCTCGACACCCAGCTCGAACTGATCGAGAAGCTGGGCGAGCCGCTCTACCTGTCGACGGTGATCGAGCAGTCCCAGCCGGACGCCTCCGGACCGGGCACGGGCGGTTTCTCCACCCGCTGAGCCGGCGCCCGCGACGGGCGGGGGCGAACGCCCCGGCCGGGCCGGGCGGCAGCCCGGTCGTCGCGGCCGGTCAGGCGGCCCTGGGCAGGCCGGGGATCACGGGCGCCCCGGGGACCCCGGGCGTCCCGGGCAGTTCGGCGAGGACCGCCGTGCGCCCCTCGTCGATCAGCTCGCGGCGGGGGCAGGCCCCCCGGCCCAGCAGCGCCTGGATGCGCCGCACGCAGCCGCCGCAGTCGGTGCCCGCCTTGCAGGCGGAGGCGATCTGCCGGGGCGTGCACGCGCCGGCCTCCGCGTGGGACCTCACCTGCTCCTCGGTCACGCCGAAGCAGCTACAGACGAACACGCGGGGTCACCTCCCGGCAGGGGTCCAGGGCCGTGCCGTGCCGACGGACCGGAGGACCCGGCGTGTCGGTGAGGCAAACCTAACCTTACCCATGGCCCCGGTGGGGCAAAAGCGTGGGGGGCGCGGATCGGGTGTGATCCGCGCCCCAATACGTCCGGTACGCGCCCGTGCGGGCGGTCCGTCACTGGTCCCGGTACATCTCCGCGACCAGGAAGGCGAGGTCCAGCGACTGGCTGCGGTTGAGCCGCGGGTCGCAGGCCGTCTCGTAGCGCTGGTGCAGGTCGTCGACGAAGATCTCGTCGCCGCCGCCCACGCACTCGGTGACGTCGTCGCCGGTCAGCTCGACGTGGATGCCGCCCGGGTGGGTGCCGAGCGCCTTGTGCACCTCGAAGAAGCCCTTGACCTCGTCGAGCACGTCGTCGAAGCGGCGGGTCTTGTGCCCGGAGGCCGCCTCGAAGGTGTTGCCGTGCATCGGGTCGGTCACCCAGGCGACGGTGGCACCGGAGGCGGTGACCTTCTCGACCAGCTCGGGGAGCCGGTCGCGGATCTTGTCCGCGCCCATCCGGACGATGAAGGTCAGCCGGCCCGGCTCGCGCTCGGGGTCCAGGCGCTCGATGTACTGGAGCGCCTCCTCGGCCGTCGTCGTCGGGCCGAGCTTGATGCCGATCGGGTTGCGGATCTTCGCCGCGAACTCGATGTGCGCGTGGTCGAACTGCCGGGTGCGCTCGCCGATCCACACCATGTGCGCGGAGGTGTCGTAGAGCTGCCCGGTGCGGGAGTCCACGCGGGTGAGCGCCGACTCGTAGTCGAGCAGCAGCGCCTCGTGGGAGGCGAAGAACTCGACGGTCTTGAACTCCTCCGGGTCGGTGCCGCAGGCCCGCATGAAGTTCAGCGCGTTGTCGATCTCCCGGGCGAGCTGCTCGTAGCGCTGGCCGGAGGGCGAGGACTTCACGAAGTCCTGGTTCCAGGCGTGCACCTGGCGCAGGTCGGCGTAGCCGCCGGTGGTGAAGGCGCGCACCAGGTTCAGCGTGGAGGCCGAGGCGTGGTACATGCGCTTCAGCCGCTCGGGGTCCGGGACGCGGGCCGCCTCGGTGAAGTCGAAGCCGTTGACCGAGTCGCCGCGGTAGGTCGGCAGGGTCACGCCGTCGCGGGTCTCGGTCGGCTTGGAGCGCGGCTTGGAGTACTGGCCGGCGATCCGGCCCACCTTCACCACGGGCACCGACGCCGCGTAGGTGAGGACGGCGCCCATCTGGAGCAGGGTCTTGAGCTTGGCCCGGATGTGCTCGGCGGACACGGCGTCGAAGGACTCCGCGCAGTCGCCGCCCTGGAGCAGGAACGCCTCTCCCCGGGCGACCGCGGCCATGCGCGCGCGCAGTTGGTCGCACTCGCCGGCGAAGACCAGCGGCGGATACGTTTCCAGCTCGGCGATCACATCGCGCAGAGCCTCGGCATCCGGGTACTCGGGCTGCTGCGCCGCGGGCAGGTTTCGCCATGTCGCCTGAGCGGCGACGCTTCGAGAATCAGCGTTCACGGTCACGCGCCCCACAGTACGCGGTCGGTCCGGGTCCCCCCGGCCTCGCTCAGTGGGTGAGACGGTTTGTCCGGTCTCCCCCGGCCGGCCGCGGGTCGTGTACCGTGCCTGCCATGTTCGCGCACTCGACCCGCACCTGGTGGTGGACCGCCCTCCCGGCGGCCCGCTGACCGCGCGTACCCGAGACGCCGCGAAGGCCGCCCGAGGGGCGGCCTTCGGTGTTTTCCGCACCGGTGCGCGAGCGGCCGTCCCTCTCCCCCTCCCCCGGCTCCCCGAGCCGGCGAGACCGAGAAGGACCGGACCCATGACGCTGCCCGCCCTGCCCGACCTGCGCGCCCTGACCGGCGATCCCCGCCCCTTCGCCCTGCTCCAGCGGCGCACCCCGGGCCGCGACCACGACACCGTCGAGCTGCTGATCGGCCCCGTCACCGCCTGCGAGCGGCTGTCCGAGCTGCCCGACGAGGGGCTGGCACTGGTCCCGTTCCGCCAGATCCGCGAGCGCGGCTTCGACGTCCGCGACGACGGCACGCCGCTGCTGGTCCTGACCCCCGAGGAGCGGTACGAGATCCCGCTCGGCGAGGCCCTGGACCGGCTCCCCGCGCACGAGGTCCGGGTGACGGACGGCGGCTTCGACGTGGACGACGAGGAGTACGCGCGGACCGTCGGCCGGGTGCTGGCGGAGGAGATCGGGCGGGGCGAGGGCGCCAACTTCGTGATCCGGCGGACCTACGAGGGGCTCGTCCCCGGCTTCGGGCGGGCCGACGCGCTGGCCCTGTTCCGGCGGCTGCTGGAGGGCGAGCGGGGCGCGTACTGGACGTTCGTCGTGCACACCGGGGCGGCGGCGGGCGGGCGCACGCTGGTCGGCGCGAGCCCCGAGGTCCATGTGCGCATGTCGGGCGGGACCGTGGTGATGAACCCCATCAGCGGCACCTACCGCTACCCCGACGGAGGCCCCACCCCGGAGCACCTGCTGCGCTTCCTCGCCGACGGCAAGGAGATCGAGGAGCTGTCGATGGTCGTCGACGAGGAGCTGAAGATGATGTGCACCGTGGGCGACCGGGGCGGGGTGGTGGTCGGCCCCCGGCTGAAGGAGATGGCGCACCTCGCGCACACCGAGTACGAACTGCGCGGCCGGTCCTCGCTGGACGTGCGCGAGGTGCTGCGGGAGACGATGTTCGCGGCGACGGTCACCGGCTCGCCGGTGCAGAACGCCTGCCGGGTCATCGAGCGGCACGAGAGCGGCGGACGCGGCTACTACGCGGGCGCCCTGGCCCTGCTCGGCCGCTCCGAGGAGACCGGCGCCGACGGGACGGACACCGGCACCGGGGCGCAGACCCTGGACTCCCCCATCCTCATCCGCACCGCCGACATCGACGCCGGCGGACGGCTGCGGGTGCCGGTCGGCGCCACGCTGGTCCGCGGCTCCGACCCGGCCGGCGAGGTGGCCGAGACCCACGCCAAGGCGGCCGGGGTGCTGGCCGCGCTGGGCGTGCGGCCCGCGCGGCCCCGGGCGGAGGCACGGCGGCCCCGGCTCGCCGACGACCCCCGCGTCCGGGCGGCGCTGGACGGGCGCCGGGCCGCGCTGGCCCCGTTCTGGCTGCGGATGCAGGAGCCGGCCAGGACCTCGGCGGGGCACGCCCTGGTGGTCGACGGGGAGGACACCTTCACGGCGATGCTCGCGCACCTGCTGCGCACCTGCGGGTACGCGGTCGACGTGCTGCGCCACGACGCGCCGGGGCTGCGCGAGGCGGTCCTGCGGCACGAGGGCCCCGTGGTGCTGGGACCGGGCCCCGGCGACCCGGCCGACGCAGCCGACCCCAAGATGCGGCGGCTGCGCTCGCTCGCCGCCGACCTGGTCCGCGGCCACCGGCACGGCGTGCTCGGCGTCTGTCTCGGGCACGAGATGATCGCGGCCGGGCTGGGCCTGGAGCTGGTGCGCAAGGCGGTGCCCTTCCAGGGGGCGCAGACGGAGATCGGCCTCTTCGGGCGGCGGGAGACCGTCGGCTTCTACAACAGCTTCGTGGCCCGCTGCGACGACGAGTCGCTGCGGGAGCTGGGCGCGCGGGGCGTCGAGGTGAGCCGCTCGGCCTCCGGTGAGGTGCACGCGCTGCGCGGGCCCGGTTTCGCCGGGGTGCAGTTCCACCCGGAGTCGGTGCTGACGCTGAACGGTCCGGCGATCGTGCGGGAGCTGGCCGGTCAGCTCCGCGGCACGAGGACGTTCTCCGAGCGGCGTCCCGCGCGGTAGTCGAGGACGTTGCGCACGGTGGTGTCGACGATCTGCCCGACGGCCTCGCGGGTGTAGTACGCCTGGTGCGAGGTGACCAGGACGTTCGGGAAGGTGATGAGGCGGGCCAGGGTGTCGTCCTCGATGGCCTCCAGGGACCGGTCGAAGAAGAACAGGCCCGCCTCCGCCTCGTACACGTCCAGGCCGACGCCGGTGAAGCGGCCCGCGCGCAGCTCGCCGACGAGGGCGGCGGTGTCGATCAGGCCGCCGCGGCTGGAGTTGACCAGGATCGCGTCGTCGCGCATCGACTTCAGCGCGGCGGCGTCGATCAGGTGCAGGGTCTCGGGCAGCAGCGGGACGTGCAGGCTGATCAGGTCGGAGGTGGCGAGCAGTTCCTCGCGGGGGACGTAGCGCATGCCGAGGGCGAGGCACTCCGGGTTCTCGGCGACGTCCCAGCCGAGCAGTTCCATGCCGAAGCCGTGCGCGATGCGGGCGAAGGCGGCCCCGATCCGGCCGGTGCCGAGGATGCCCGCGGTGCGGCCGTGCAGATCGCGGCCGAGGAGTCCGTGCAGCCGGAAGTCGAAGTCGCGGGTGCGGGTGGAGGCCCGCACGATCCGCCGGTTGACGGCCATGGCGAGGGTCCAGGCGAACTCGGCGACCGCGTACGGGGAGTAGGTGGTGACCCGGGCGATGGTGAGGCCGAGGCGTTCGGCCGCGTCCAGGTCGATGTTGTTGAAGCCGGTGGAGCGCTGGGCGACCATGCGGGTCCCGCCGGCCGCGAGGACCTCCAGGACGGGGGTGCCGAGGTCGGCGTTGACGCTGGTGGAGATGGCCTCGTGGCCGGCCGCGATGGGGGCGGTGTCCTCGTTGAGGAAGACGTCCAGGCAGTGGACGTCGAAGTGGCCGGCGAAGGCCCGTTCGATGAGAGGTTGTTCGTCGGCCTGGACGCCGAAGGCCAGGATCTCCATGACCGCTCCCGTGTGAGGACCGCTTTCCGTTCCGCCGGGCCCGGCCACCCGGGGGCGCCGGACCCGGGCCCGAATATACGGCCGCCGCGCCGCCCCGCGCGGAAGAACGGCGGGGCGGGGCGTCAGCCGTCGTCGAGGCCGCGCTCTATCGCGTACCGCACCAGCTCCACCCGGTTGTGCAACTGGAGCTTGCCCAGGGTGTTCTGGACGTGGTTCTGCACGGTGCGGTGGGAGATGACGAGGCGTTCGGCGATCTGCTTGTAGCTCAGCCCCTTGGCGACCAGCCGCAGGACCTCGGTCTCGCGGTCGGTGAGCCGGGGGGCGCCCGGGGCGCCCGTGTCGGGGGCGGGCGCCGGCTCGGAGGCGAGGCGCCGGTACTCGCCGAGGACGAGTCCGGCCAGGCCCGGGGTGAAGACCGGGTCGCCGTCGGCGGTGCGGCGCACGGCGTCCTGGAGTTCCCGGGTGGACGCCGACTTGAGCAGGTATCCGGTGGCGCCGGACTTGACGGCCTCCAGCACGTCGGCGTGCTCCCCGCTCGCCGACAGCACCAGGACGCGGACCGCGGGGTCGGCGCCGACGACCTCCTTGCAGACCTGGACACCGGGCTTGCCGGGCAGGTTGAGGTCGAGGACGAGGACGTCCGGCGTGGTGGCGCGGGCCCGGCGCACCGCCTGTTCGCCGTCGCCCGCGGTGGCGACCACCTCGAAGCCGGACTCGGCCAGGTCCCGGGCGACCGCGTCGCGCCACATCGGATGGTCGTCGACCACCATCACCCTGATCGGTCCCTGTCGTTCACTCATCGCCTGCCGCCTCTCCCCGTGGGCCGGCCCCGGGGCGCCCGGGGGCCGGCGTGGTCTTCGGTGCCCTCAGTTCGACCTCGGTGCCCTGGCCGGGGACCGAGATCAGCTCGGCGGTGCCGCCGAGGTCGCGCAGCCGGCCCCGGATGGACTGGGCCACCCCGAGCCGCCCCTCCCCCTCCGCCTCGGCGAGCCGGCCCTCCGGGATGCCGGGCCCGTCGTCGCGGACGGTGACGATCACTTCGCCGGGCTCGTCCTCGACGAGGAGCCAGGCCCGCGCCCCCTCGCCGGCGTGCCGTCGGACGTTGTCCAGGGCGGCGCCGACCGCGGCGGCCAGTTCCCGGGCGGTGGCCGGGGGCAGCAGGACCGGCGCCCCCGGTTCGGCGAGGCTCACCCGCGCCCCGGCCCGGGGGGCGAGCAGGGCGCGCAGGTCGACCGGGGCGCCGGGGTCGTCCCCCTCGTCGTCCGGTTCGTCCACGATCCGTACGACGGCGCCCTCGGCGGTGTCCTCGGAGACCCGGGAGACGGGGACCAGCCCGCCGGAGACCAGGGTGCGCAGCGCGACCTCCTGCTCGCCCGCCATCCGGCCCAGCTCGGCCGCCTCCCCGCCGATGACGGCGCCGCGCCGCTGCACCATGGCCAGCACCTGGAGCACGCTGTCGTGGATGTCCCGGGCGAGCCGCTCCCGCTCCCGGGTGGCGGCCTCGATCTCCAGGGCGCGGGCCAGGGTGCGTTCGGAGGCGCGGGCGACCTCGACGACGTAGCCGATGGCGATGGAGGCGACCCAGACGAGGATGACGTTGTGGACGGTGTCGCGGGCGGGGGTGCCGCGTTCGACCAGGTTGGCGAGGGCGACCAGCGAGGAGGCGAGCGCCGCCCAGCGCCAGCCGCCCTTGACGGCGAAGGCGAGGACGGACCCGGCGGTCCATATCGACGGCAGGGTGGGCCCGCCGTCCATGACCCGCGCGGGGGCGTCGGCGACGGGGGTGAGCAGGATGCCGGTGAGCGCGAGGGTGAGGTCGGCGGCGAGGAACCGCTTGGTGCAGCGGGCCGCGTTCGCGACCCTCGGGAGGGTGGCGAGGGTCCACACGCACAGGACGGCGAAGTAGCCGACGGCGAGCCAGGGCCGGGTGAAGCCCTCGTACGCGGTGGCGAAGAGCCCGGTCGCGTAGAGGGCGGCGAGGACCCGGTAGGCGGTCAGCGCGCGCCACAGCGGCTGTTCGACCGACATCCTCATGACTCGCTCGCGTCCGGCCATGTCCCGTCTCCCCCGTCTCCGTCACCGCCCCGTGGCGGCCCGCCCCGTCCGGCGCCGGCCGCTACGGCTCGGAGCGGCCCTCGCCCCCGGCCGCGTCGGTCTCCGTCGCCGTCGCCGTCTTCGGCTTCGTCTCCGGCCTCGTCTCCGGCTTCGCCTTAGGCGAGTCCTTGCCGGCCTTCGCGGCTTCCTTCTCCGCCTTCGCCGCCTCCGCGAGCTGCCGCTTCATCGCGGTCGCGTAGACGTCGACGTACTCCTGGCCGGAGAGCTTCATGATTTCGTACATGACCTCGTCGGTCAGCGCCCGCAGCACGAAACGGTCGTGCTCCATGCCCTGGTAGCGGCTGAAGTCCAGCGGCGCCCCGATGCGGATGCCGGGACGCATCAGCTTGGGCACGACCTGTCCGGGCGGCTGGATCTTCTCCGTGTCGATCATGGCGACCGGCAGCACCGGGGCGCCGGTGGCGAGGGCGACGCGGGCGAGGCCGCCGGGCTTGCCCCGGTAGAGGCGGCCGTCCGGGGAGCGGGTGCCCTCCGGGTAGATGCCGAACAGCTCGCCGCGCTCCAGCACCTCGATCCCGCTCCTGATGGCGGCCTCCCCGGCGCCGCGCCCCCCGGAGCGGTCCACCGGGAGCTGGCCGACCCCCTTGAAGAAGGCGGCGGTCAGCCGGCCCTTGACGCCGGGGGTGGTGAAGTACTCGGCCTTGGCGATGAAGGTGACCTTGCGGTGCAGGACGGCCGGCAGGAAGAACGAGTCGGAGAACGACAGGTGGTTGCTGGCCAGGATGGCGGGGCCCTCGGCCGGGACGTGCTCCAGTCCCTCCACCCAGGGCCGGAAGGCGAGCTTCAGCGAGCCCCCGATGGTGACCTTCATCGCGCCGTACAACAAGCGAGTGCCTCCCGTGTCCGATGCTCAGAGATTATCCCGGGCCACGGTCAATGGCCCCGACGCCCCTGGTCGGTGTCAGTGCGGTCGCGTACGGTGAAGTACCCGCACCCGGTGTGCCCGCGGTGCCCGCTCGTCACGAGGGAGACCACACGTGCCGGTCCTGCCCGGAGCCGAGCCGTTCCGCCACGACGGCGGGGAGGCCGGCGTCCTCCTCTGCCACGGTTTCACCGGCTCCCCGCAGTCCCTGCGCCCCTGGGCCGTCCACCTCGCCGCGCGCGGCCTCTCCGTCTCGCTGCCGCTGCTGCCCGGACACGGCACCCGCTGGCAGGACCTCCAGCTCACCGGCTGGCAGGACTGGTACGCGGAGGTCGACCGCGCGCTGCGCGTCCTGCGCGAGCGGTGCGAGACGGTCTTCGTGGCCGGGCTGTCGATGGGCGGCGCCCTCGCGCTGCGGCTCGCCGCCCGGCACGGCGACGCGGTCTCCGGCGTGATCGTCGTCAACCCGGCCAACCGGATGCACGGCCTCGCACCGCACGCCCTGCCGGTCCTGCGCCACCTCGTGCGCACCACCCGGGGCATCGCGAGCGACATCGCCCGGCCCGACGTCGAGGAGCTGGGGTACGACCGGGTGCCGCTGCACGCCGCGCACTCGCTGCGCGCCTTCTTCCGCCTCGTCGACGGCGAGCTGCCCCAGGTCACCCAGCCGCTGCTGCTCCTGCGCAGTCCGCGCGACCACGTGGTGCCGCCGGCCGACTCGGCCCGGGTGCTCGGCCGGGTCTCCTCGACGGACGTGACGGAGATCCTGCTGGAACAGAGCTGTCACGTGGCGACGTTGGACCATGACGCGGACCGGATCTTCGCGGAGAGCGTCGCGTTCATCGGCCGGCTCGCACCCGGTTCCGTCGGGGAGACGGAGCCGGGTCTCGGCAAGGAAGGGACGACCGCAGGTGGCTGAGCACGACTCCGACCGCGACGAACGGGAGGAGCGGGAGGACCGGGGCCCGCACCCCGCTCCGGAGGCGGACCGACCGCACCCCGCCCCCGAGGGGGAGAGTCCGCGCCGCGAGGCGGCGGCCGGTCCGGCGGACAGTCCGGCGGCCGGACCGGCGGGCCCCGCGCCGGGCGCCGCGCCGGGCGCCGCCGAGCCGGCCTTCGACGAGGACGCCGCCTGGGCGGCGATCGTCGCCGGGTACGGGCAGGAGCCGCCGGACCCGCCGGGCGCCAAGCCGTTCAAGTCGGTGGAGGACCTGGCGCTGCTGGAGGCCGACACCAACGACGAGAAGCCCGCCCCGGCCCGTCCGCTGGGCGGTTCGGTGGTCTTCGCGCCCGGGGTGGGTCCGCGCGACCACTCGCTGGCCGAGCCGTCCGAGGACGACTTCGAGGAGGAGGACGAGGGCCACTTCGTGCCGCCCGAGCCGCCCCCGCTGTCGGAGGGCGACACGACCACGAAGTTCGCCTGGCTGGGCGTGATCGGCGGTCCGGTCCTGCTGCTGCTCGCGGTGGTGCTCGACTGGGAGATGACGTGGTGGCTGACGCTGCTCACCATCGGCGGCTTCCTCGGCGGCTTCGCCACGCTGGTGGCGCGGATGCGCACGGGTGACGAGGACGACGACGACCCGGGCCGCGGCGCGGTGGTCTGACCCCCCTTGCCGTACGCCCCGGCGGCGCGGCGGTCCGGCCCCTCGGCCGTCCGTCCCGCCCGGGGCCGCAGGGCTCAGGAGGCCGGGACGCGCAGGGCGGCCAGCACCGGCAGGTGGTCGGTGGCGGCCACCAGGTCGCCCCGGTCCACCCCGGGCAGGCTCCGCGGCACCCCGCACCCCAGCACCTCGACGCCGGCCGTGGTGAACAGGGCGTCGATGCGCTGGTGCGGGTCGGCCGCCGTGGAGGTGTACTCGCCGCCCCAGGGCGTGGCCGTCCAGCAGTCCCGCACCCCCTCGGCGAGCCGCCGGTGGGTGGGCCCGCCGGGGCGTTCGTTGAGGTCGCCGCCGGCCACCGCGTGCTCCACGCCCAGCCCGGCCAGGTGGTCCAGGACCATCCCGGCCTGGGCGAGGCGCTCGTCGGCCCGCAGGGAGAGGTGGCAGCTCAGCACGCCGAGGCGGGCTCCGCCGATACGGACCACGGCGGTGGCGAGGCCCCGGCGGTGCAGCCCCGGGGTGAGCGGCAGCAGCACGTCCCCGGTGCGCTCCACGGTGGCCCGCAGCGAGCACAGCAGCGCCGGTCCGGCGGCCGGGGCGCCCCCGGAGAGGACCACCAGCCCGGAGGCGGCGGCGAGCCGGGCGAGCTTCTTGCGCCAGCGGAAGAAGCGGGGCGCCTCCTGGAGGAGGACGAGGTCGGCCTCGCAGGCGGCGACGACCCGGGCGAGCGCGTCGGTGTCGTCGCGCATCGAGCGGACGTTGTACGAGAGGACCCGGACGACGGCGGAGCCGTCGGGCTCGGTGCGCGAGGCGGGCAGCGGGGTGTCGGTGGTCGCCATGCGGGTCAAGATACGACGCGGGCCCGCCGTCCCCGGGTGGGGCTCGGCGGGCCCGCGCGCACGACCGGGCGTCACATGATCGGGTCGGGCTCCCGGGCGAGGTCGGCGGCGCCCACGAGGCCCGCCTCGTTGCCGAGCCGGGCGGCGATCACGTCGGCCACCGGACGCCAGTTCCCGCCGACCAGCCACCGCTTGTAGGAGGTGCGGATCGGGTCGAGGACCAGATCGCCCTCGTCGGAGAGGCCGCCCCCGACGATGAACGCGGAAGGGTCGAAGAGCGAGGCCAGGTCGGCGAGGCCGGCCCCGGCCCAGCGGGCCAGTTCCCGGTAGGAGTCGACGGCCACCGGGCAGCCCTGCCGGGCGGCGACGGAGATGTGCTTGCCCTCGATGCCCTCGGGGGTGCCGTCGCCCAGCCCGAGGAGGACGCCGGCGCGCTCCGGGGTGGCGTTGGCGCGCTGCTTGGCGTAGCGGACGAGGGCGCGGCCGGAGGCGTACTGCTCCCAGCAGCCCTGGGAGCCGCAGCCGCACAGCAGCCCGTCGGGCACCATGCGGATGTGGCCGAACTCGGCGGCCACGCCGAAGTGGCCCCGGCGCAGCTTGTTGCCGATGATGATGCCGCCGCCGAGGCCGGTGCCGAGCGTGATGCAGATGACGTTGCGGTGGCCCTTGCCGGCGCCGAACTTGTACTCGCCCCAGGCCGCCGCGTTCGCGTCGTTCTCCACCACGACGGGGAGCCCCACGCGGGCCTCGACCTTCTCCTTGAGCGGCTCCTGGCGCCAGTCGATGTTCGGCGCGAAGTAGACGGTGGAGCGCTGCCGGTTGACGTACCCGGCGGCGCCGATGCCCACGCCGACGATCTCGTGTCCGGCCCGCGCCCCGTCCACGGAGGCGGCGATGGCGTCCACGATGGCCTCGGGCGTGGTCGGGGTCGGCACCTTGAAGGTCGAGAGGATGTTTCCGTCCTCGTCGACCACGCCGGCCGCGATCTTCGTGCCGCCGATGTCGACGCCGATGGTGAGTCCCATGAATCCCTCAGTTTCGGTCGAGCCCCGCTACGGCCAACCGTACCCGAGGCGATGCCGTCGGATTCGCGTCCCGGCCAGGCCGCACGGGCCCGGATCGCACGGCCGTTCGCACCGGAACCGGGGGTGGGAACCTCAGTCCAGGTCGATGCGCCGGCCGGTGCCGTCGCCCTCGCCGTCGTCGCCGGTGTCGGCGGCGTCGGCGGCGTCGGCGGCGTCGGCGGCGTCGGCGGCGTCGGCGGCGTCCTCGCCGTCCGCGCGGGAGGCGGCGGCGTCCCGGGGGTCGCGGGGGTCGCCCTCGGCACCGCTCCCGGTGGCCCCGGTGGTCCAGCGGCGCTCCTGTCCCTGGACCGCGGAGCGGTAGGCGGCCAGGAGTTCCCCGCCGGCCGCGGCGAGGTGGTCGAAGACGTCGGGGTTGCGCTCGATGACGGGCTCGACGGCGGCCTTGGCCTGCCGGACGGCCTGCCGCACCGCCTCCTGGGCGGCGGGTCCGGCGACCGCGCCGAGCAGCGGGGCGGGGAGGCCGGTGAGCTTGTCGGCGACGGCGTCGACCAGCCGGCGCAGCTCCTCGGCGGCCGAGCCGGGGGGCGGCCCGTAGGCGGAGCGGCGGCGGGCCTTCTCCTCCTCCAGGTCCTCGGCGCAGGCCGTGGCCCAGGCGTCGGCGTCGGTCACCCGTACCTCGTCGGCGGCGTCGGCGCGAGCGTCCTCGGGCGTGGGCGGCTCTTCGCTCATGACGGACTCCTGACTGGGTTTCGTGCCTCCGACGTTACCCGACCGGGCCCGGGAGGTTCACCGGCCGCGGGGCCACAGCCGCGGGTCCGGCGCGAACCGGACGGCGAGGGTGCCCTCCCGCAGCGCGGCGCCCTCGACGGTGCAGCGGCGCAGCGCGGAGGGCAGCGGCACGATCCGGCGGAACGGGCCCGCCGTGACGACGAGTTCGTCGCCGCGCCGCACCAGGTCGAGTTCCTCGCGCAGGGCGCCGGGGAGCGGGATGTGCCAGACGAGGACCCCGTCGGCGGCGAGCCGGTCGGTGACCGGCCAGGCGACGGGCGGACCGTCCGGCCCGGTGTGCGGGGCGGCGAGGGCGGCCAGGTCGTCCTCGCCGCGCGGGTCCCGGCCGAGGTGGGCGACGGGGTGCACGGGGTGCGTCTCGCGCCATTCGTCGAGGGTCTTGCGCTGCTGGGCGAGGGGGCCGGCCAGCCAGCCGTCGGCGGGGACGTCCTCGGGCAGCACCCGGTTGGCGACGAGCAGGTCGGTGCGCAGTCCGCGCAGGGCGAGGCCGAGGCCGGCGGCGCGGACGGCGTCGGCGCCGGCCGGGCCGGGTTCGGCGACCAGCCGGACGACGGTGCCGGGGTCGGCGAGGACGGCCTCGGTGGCGGCCAGCTCGCGGTCCCAGCGGGCGGTGGTCTCGTAGAGGCCCTCGGCGGGCATCGGGACGCCGGCGAGCCGGCCGAGGACGGGGCGCAGGGCGCGGGCCGCCTGCCGCTCGGGCGGGAGGAGCCGGCGCAGGTAGCGGCGGAGTTCCTCGGGCAGGGCGAGCAGGGCGAGGGCCTCGGGCACGGGCGGCAGGTCGACGACGAGCACGTCGTGGGCCTCGGCGAGGGCGGCGTCGCGCAGGGCGCGCAGCAGGGCGAGTTCCCCGGCGCCGGGGAGCGGGGTCAGCTCCTCGGGGTCGAGGCGGGCGGCGCCGAGCAGGTCGAGTGCGGAGGCGGCGCGTTCCTGGAGGCCGGCGAGGTCGTCGCGGAAGCCCCGGGCGGCGTCGGGACGCCAGACGGTCAGGCCCGGTGCGGCGGGGGCCGGTGTCCCCCCGGTGGGGACGCCGAGCGCGGCGCCGAGGGTGTCGTCGCGGTCGGAGCCGATCAGGAGGGTGCGGTGGCCCGCACGGGCGGCGGCGAGCGCGGTGGCTGCCGCGACGGTGGTACGGCCACTGCCGCCGGGGCCCGTGATCAGGAGGGTGCGCATGGAAGCGAACGCTACCCGCGCCGCGGCGCCCCGGTGCCCGCACACCGGGTCGGCGGGCTACGGGTGGACCGACTCCACGCGCTTCTTCAGGCCGGCCAGGGCCCGGTCGATGATGACCTTCTCGGCCTTGCGCTTGATCATGCCGAGCATCGGGATCTTGACGTCGACGGTGAGCCGGTAGGTCACCTCGGTGCCCTTGCCGGAGGGCTTGAGCTGGTAGGAGCCGTCCAGGGAGCGGAGCATCTGGGACTTGACCAGGGTCCAGGAGACCTCGTACGGGCCGGTCCAGGTGTAGGCGAGGGTCTGGTCGTCCTTGATCGCGCCGGCGTCCATGACGAGGCGGACCTGCTCGGCGCGGCCGTCGGCGCCGGCGGCGAGGACCTCGGCCTCCTTCACCTCTCCGGTCCACTCCGGGTAGCGGGCGAAGTCGGCGATCACCTCCATGACGTAGGCGGGCGCCGCCTCGATCGTGATGCTCGAACTGGTGTGTTCCGCCATCGCCGTGGCTCCTCCGGATGCGGGCCGGTACTGGGGTCGTCTCGGCACGTGTGTGCCGCGTGCAGGCTACCGCGCACCCGGACGGTCACCGCCGCCACCTGCCGGGCCGCCGCGGCACCGCCGCCTCACCACTCCAGGACCCAGGGCCGGCCCGTCGTGGCGAAGTGGCCGACGTTCACGCACTCGGTGGCCCCGATCCGCATCCGCCGGACCAGCGGCTGGTGGATGTGGCCGAAGAGGGCGTAGCGGGGCCGGGTGCGCCGGATCGCCTCCAGCAGGGCCCGGCTGCCCCGCTCGAAGCGCCGGGCGACGGTGTCGTAGACCAGTTCCGGCACCTCGGGCGGGATGTGGGTGCAGAGCACGTCGACCTCGCCGACGGCCTCGATCTTCGCCGCGTACTCCTCGTCGCCGATCTCGAACGGGGTCCGCATCGGGGTGCGCAGTCCGCCGCCGACGAAGCCGAAGACGCGCCCGCCGATCTCCACCCGCTGCCCGTCCAGCACGGTGGTGCCGGGTCCGGCGTACTCGGGCCACAGGGCCGGCATGTCGACATTGCCGTAGGTGGCGTACGTCGGGGTGGGGAAGGCGGCGAACAGTTCGGTGTACTGCTTGCGCACGGCCCGCTCGATCAGCACCGACCGGTCCTCGCCGGCGCCGGCCCAGAGCCGGGCCCCGAACTCCCGGGCCTCCTCGAACCGGCGGGCGGTGCGCAGTTCGACGATCCGGTCGGCGTTGGCGACCCCGAAGAGGTCGGGGAAGATGCCGCGCGAGTGGTCGGCGTAGTCGAGGAAGAGGATCAGGTCCCCCAGGCAGACCAGGGCGTCCGCCCCCTCGCCTGCTCGGGCCAGGTCGCGGGCGTTGCCGTGGACGTCGCTGACCACGTGGACGCGCGTCGTCGCGCCGCCGGGCGGTGTGAGTGCCATGCCGATCAAGCGTAAGCGGGTGCGGATGGCGTGAACAGTGGCGGGTGCACCTGCCGTTACTGGCTGGCCGGTCGCCGCGTCGACTACTCTGCGCAAAGGAAACCCCCTACGTGTGACGCAGCGAACATCTCGCGGGGACCCCCTGTCGGAGAGCCCATACCGGCGGGTAACGTCCGGGCAGTCCCATCGTGCTCAGGCTTTCGGCATGCGAAGCCCCGAGCACCAGCCCGAGCCATGGACCGCACCGTCGCATCACACACCGTCATGGCGCCGGCGCCCTAAGAGGAGCAGCAGTCTTGCGCGAGTTCAGCCTTCCGGCCTTGTACGAGGTCCCCGCGGACGGAAACCTGACCGACATCGTCCGCAGAAACGCCGCGCAGCATCCGGAGGTCGCCGTCATCGCCCGCAAGGTGGGCGCCGCGTGGCAGGACGTGACCGCGCGGGCCTTCCTCGCCGAGGTGCACGCCGCCGCCAAGGGCCTGATCGCCGCGGGCGTGCAGCCCGGCGACCGGGTCGGCCTGATGTCCCGGACCCGCTACGAGTGGACGCTCCTGGACTTCGCCATCTGGAGCGCGGGCGGGATCACCGTGCCGGTCTACGAGACCAGCTCCCCGGAGCAGGTGCGGTGGATACTCGGCGACTCCGGCGCGACCGCCTGCCTGGTGGAGTCGCCGGCGCACGCCGCCGCCGTGGAGTCCGTGCGCGAGGAGCTGCCCGCGCTCAAGCACCTCTGGCAGATCGACGCCGGGGGCGTGGAGGAGCTGCGCCGGCTCGGCCAGGACGTGACCGACCGCACGGTCGAGGAGCGCGGGTCGCTGGCGAAGGCCGACGACCCGGCGACGATCGTCTACACCTCGGGCACCACCGGCCGTCCCAAGGGCTGTGTGCTCACCCACCGCAGCTTCTTCGCCGAGTGCGGCAACGTCGTCGAGCGGCTGCGCCCGCTCTTCCGCACCGGCGAGTGCAGCGTGCTGCTCTTCCTGCCGCTCGCGCACGTCTTCGGGCGGCTGGTGCAGATCGCGCCGATGATGGCGCCGATCAAGCTGGGCTGCGTCCCGGACATCAAGAACCTCACCGACGAGCTGGCCGCCTTCCGGCCGACGCTGATCCTCGGTGTGCCGCGGGTCTTCGAGAAGGTCTACAACGGGGCGCGGGCCAAGGCCCAGGCCGACGGCAAGGGCAAGATCTTCGACAGGGCCGCCGACACGGCCATCGCGTACAGCAAGGCGCTGGACTCCCCGTCGGGCCCCTCGTTCGGCCTGCGGATGCGGCACCGGCTCTTCGACAAGCTGGTCTACGGCAAGCTGCGCGCGGTCCTCGGCGGGCGCGGCGAGTACGCCATCTCCGGCGGCGCCCCGCTGGGCGAGCGGCTCGGCCACTTCTTCCGCGGCATCGGCTTCACGGTGCTGGAGGGGTACGGGCTGACCGAGTCCTGCGCGGCCACCGCCTTCAACCCCTGGGACCGGCAGAAGATCGGCACGGTGGGCCAGCCGCTGCCCGGCTCGGTGGTGCGCATCGCCGACGACGGCGAGGTGCTGCTCCACGGCGAGCACCTGTTCAAGGAGTACTGGAACAATCCGGCCGCGACCGCCGAGGCGCTGGCCGACGGCTGGTTCCACACCGGCGACATCGGCACCCTCGACGAGGACGGCTACCTGCGGATCACCGGCCGCAAGAAGGAGATCATCGTCACGGCGGGCGGCAAGAACGTCGCCCCGGCGGTGATCGAGGACCGCATCCGGGCCCACGCGCTGGTCGCGGAGTGCATGGTGGTGGGCGACGGGCGTCCGTTCGTGGGGGCGCTGGTCACGGTCGACGAGGAGTTCCTCGGCCGCTGGTGCGCCGACCACGGCAAGCCGGCCGGTTCGACGGCCGCCTCGCTGCGCGAGGACCCCGACCTGCTGGCCGCCGTGCAGGCGGCGGTGGACGACGGGAACGCGGCGGTCTCCAAGGCGGAGTCGGTGCGCAAGTTCCGGGTGCTCGACGCCCAGTTCACGGAGGAGTCGGGCCATCTGACGCCGTCGCTGAAGCTGAAGCGGGGCGTGGTGGCGAAGGACTACGCCGACGAGATCGAGGCGCTCTACCGCAAGTGACCGGAGGGCGGGGCCGCGGGCGGGACACCGCGCGCGGCCCGGCCGCTCCCGCCGGGCCCACGCGTCCCGCCGCTCCCGCCGGTCACAGGAGGGCTTTCAGCCGTTCCGCGAGCAGGTCCCAGCGCCAGGTCTCCTCGACCCAGGCCCGGCCCCGCTCCCCCATCCGGCGGCGCAGCTCCGCGTCGCCGAGCAGGGCGGTGATCCGCTCGGCGGCCTGTCCGGCGGAGCCGCCCGCCACGACCCAGCCGGTCTCGCCGTCGAGGACCGCGTCGGGGGCGCCGCCGGAGTCCCCGGCGACGACGGGCAGCCCGGTCGCGGACGCCTCCAGGTAGACGATGCCGAGCCCCTCCACGTCGAGGCCGCCGCGCCGGGTGCGGCAGGGCATGGCGAAGACGTCCCCGGCGCCGTAGTGCGCGGGCAGTTCGGCCCAGGGCACGGCGCCGGTGAAGCGGACGGAGGCGGCGACGCCGCTCTCGTGGGCGAGGCGGCGCAGCTCCTTCTCGTAGGGCCCGCCGCCGACGATCAACAGAACGGTCTCCGGCTCGGCGGCGAGGATCGCGGGCAGCGCGCGGATCAGCGTGTCCTGGCCCTTGCGCGGCACGAGCCGGGAGACGCAGACCACCACGGGCCGGCCGGTCAGCCCGAGCCGGGCCCGCACCGCGTCGCCGCCCGAGCCGGGGTGGAAGGTCTTCTCGTCGACGCCGGGCGGCAGGTGCGCCATCCGGGCCGCCGCCTCGGCGGTGAGCGCGCCCGCGATCCGCGAGCGGGTGTACTCGCCGAGGTAGGTCACGGTGTCGACCGACTCCCCGATGCGGCGCAACAGCCCCCGGGCGGCGGGGAGCTGGGCCCAGCCCGCCTCGTGGCCGTGGGTGGTGGCGACGATCCGCCGGGCCCCCGCCCGCCGCAGCGCCGGGGCCATCAGGCCGAGGGGTGCCGCCGCCCCGAACCACACCGACTCGCACCCGTGCTCGCGCAGCAGGGAGACCGCCCGCCGGGTCGCCGCGGGCGTCGGCAGCAGCATCGTCGTCCGGTCCCGTACGACCGTGAAGGGCTGCTCGGCGTCGAAGGCGGCGGTGGCCTCGGCGCCCTCGCGGCCCCGCTTCCAGGTGGAGGCGTAGACGACCAGCCGCTCGGGGTCCAGGCGCAGCGCCATGTTGTGCAGAAATGCCTGGATGCCGCCCGGTCGGGGCGGGAAGTCGTTGGTCACGATCAGGGTCTTGCGCATCGCCGCCGACCCTACCGAACGGGCCGCCCGCGGCGGGTCCCGGCCGCGTCGGTGGCACCGGCGCCGCCTGACGGGACATCATGGGGCCCGCACCAGGACGGCACGCGGACGGCGGGAGCACGGTGAGGACGACCAACGCGCTGCGCTCGTGGGTGCCTTTGGCGGCGGTGTGGGCGGTGACCCGGCTCGCGCTGCTGCTCTTCGTGCTCGGCGTGTGGGACTTCCCCGGCCCGGACGTCACCAGCGACGTGTCGGTGATCTACCGGGACTGGCACCACGTGCTGCGCACCGGCACGTTCCCCGCGCACGACGTCACCTGGCAGTACCCGCCCGGCGCGGCCTTCGCCGTGCTCTCCCCGGACCTGCTGCCCTTCCTCGACTACCCGACGGCCTTCTACGTCCTCGCCTGCGCCGCCGACCTCGCCGTCCTCGTCCTGCTCGGGTACGCGGCCCGCCGGCCGGGCCGGTCCTGGGCCGGGGCGTGGGTGTGGGTGGCGGGCGTCCCGCTGCTCGGCCCGACGGTCTACGCGCGCTACGACGTGATGGTCACCGCGGTCGCGGTGGCGGCGCTGCTGGCGGCCGGCCGGCACCCGCGGGCGGCGGGGGCGCTGGCCGGGTTCGGGGCGATGCTCAAGGTGTGGCCGGCGCTGCTGCTGGTGGGCGTGCGCCGCCGGGGCGCGTGGCTCGCGGCGGCGCTGGCCGCGGCCTCGGTCGCGGCGGTGTTCTCCGCGGCGATGCCGGGCGCCTTCGCCTTCCTGAGGTTCCAGCGGGACCGGGGCATGGAGGTGGAGTCGCTGGGGGCGCTGGTGCTGCACGTGGTCCGGCACGCCGGCTGGGAGGGCGAGGTGCGGCTCCACTACGGCTCGGTGGAGTTCCTCGGCCCGTACGTGGGAGTGCTGAGCGCGGTCTCGCTGGCGCTGACCGGGGCGGCGTTCGGCTGGCTGCTGCTGTGGCGGCTGGCGGCCTCGCGGTTCTCGGCGCGCACGGCGGCGGACGCGGCCTTCGTGGCGGTGCTGATGTTCACGGTGACCAGCCGGGTGCTCAGCCCGCAGTACCTGGTGTGGCTGATCGGCCTCGCCGCGGTGTGCCGGTGTCACCGGGCGGGCCGGATGCGGGTGCCGGTGGCCCTGGTGCTGGCGGCGAGCCTGGTGACGGTGCTGGAGTTCCCGGTCTGGTTCGCGGACGTGGTGGCGAGCGACCCGCGCGGCGTGACGCTGCTGTTCGTGCGCAACGGGCTGCTGGTGGCGGCGGCGCTCACCGCGGCCCGGGTGCTGTGGCGGGACACGGTGCGCAGGACGGGGCCGGCCCGTACGGAACCGGAGCGGGCGGGCGAGGCGCCGGCCACGCCGTGACCCGGCGGCGCCGCCGCGGCGGCTTCCCCGGGGGACCGCTCAGGCGAGGGACGTGCGCAGGTACGTGGTCCAGCGTTCCGTGAACCGCTGCGGCGTGGTGTGGAGCACCGTGTCCAGGGCCGTGGCGAGCGCCCCCTCGCGCCGCCCGTGCGCGCCGACGGCCCGGTAGAAGGCGTCGAGCCGGTCCTCGCCCCACTGGTCGGCGATCATCCGGCAGGCCAGCCAGCCGCCCTCGTAGGCGCGGGCGGTGGCCTGCGGGCCGCCGTCCGGGCCGAAGTCGCCGTCGGCCGGCAGCCGCACCGGTGCCTTGTCCTCCCGTACCGCGCGGGCGAGTTCGGGGGCGGCCTCGGCCGGGGTGTAGGGGCCGCCGCGGTAGGCGGCCCAGTCGGCGTACCCCTCGGAGAGCCAGAGCGGGGTGGCGGCCGTGGTGGCGTGCCGGGTGGCCACGTGGGCGGTCTCGTGGGTGAGGACGACCTGCCGGCCCGTGGCGCCGAGCAGCGCGTACGCCTCGGGGTTGACGATGATCCGGTCGGCGGGGGCGGGCGCCGGGCCGCCGGTCACCCCGGTGGTGACCGCGGCGATGTCGCGGTAGGCGGAGGGCGGCGAGCCGAGCAGCCGGGCCATGTCCTCCAGGGAGCGCGGGACGAGGACGAGGACCCGCCGGGGCCACTCCTCTCCCCAGGCGTCCGAGACGGCCGGCACCGCCTTGTCGGCCAGGTCCGCGAGGCCGTTCAGTTCCCCGGCGCCGCGGCCGACGCCGAGGACGAGGCCGCGTTCGCCGCGGACCGCCCGCACCTCGCCCTGGTCCCAGGGCTGCTCCCCGGCGCCCGGCGCGGGCCGTTCCTCGCCGACGGACCACTGCCCGCCGACGTCCCGGACCAGCCGTACGGCGCGGCGGGCGGTGACGGCGCCGGGGTCGTAGCCGTCGACGCGGTACCGCAGGTCGGCCTCGGCGGTGGCGGTGTTCCCGTCCCGTTCCAGCCGGGTCACCCGGTAGGACCAGGCGGCCAGCGGCACCGCGCCGAGGGCGTCGAAGCCGGCCGGGGCGCCGGTGCGGGCGTAGGCGGCCCGGTCGTGGCCGAGGACGGCCGCCGCGCGCCGGTCCAGCAGCCGCTGCACCCCGGCGAGTTCGGGGTCGGCGGCGGGGCCGTGGCAGGCCGGGGCGGCGAGCAGCAGGCACAGGGCCGCCGCCGGGGAGCGGCGTACCCGCCGTGTGCCGGTCATCGCCCGATCGTAAGGGGGCCGCGGGTCGCCCGGGTCAGACCCGGGTGACGGAGGAGACCGGCATCATCCCCACGGGGTCGTAGCGCACCGGGGCGCCGGGCCGGGGCGCGTGGATGACCTGGCCGCCGCCGGCGTACAGGGCGATGTGGCTGGCGTCGTCCCGGTAGGCGATCAGGTCGCCGGGGCGGGCCTCGGAGAGCGGGACCCGCCGGCCCGCGTACCGCTGCTCCTGCGAGGTGCGCGGCAGGCTGATCCCGGCCTGGGCGTACGACCACTGGATGAGGCCCGAACAGTCGAAGCCGCTGGGGCCGTTGGCGCCCCAGATGTAGGGCTTGCCGAGGGCGGAGCGGGCGGCGGCGAGGGCGGCGGCGGCCCGGGAGGAGGCGGGGACGGCGCCGTCGAGGCCGGGGGGCAGGTCGTCGCGGCCGGAGCGGGAGGCGCGGTCGTGGGCGCCGCGTTCGCCGGGCGGGAGGGAGAGCAGCAGCCGCCGGGCCTCGCCCAGTTTGCGTTCCACGGTCCGCTTGTGGGCGGCGACGGCCTTGCGGCTCTTCTCCAGTTCGGCGAGGTCCGAGGTGGCCTCGGAGCGGTCCTGGGCGAGCCGGCGCAGGGCGTCCTGGAGTTGGCCGAACTCGCCGGCCTGCCGGGTGCTGACCCGGTCCAGCGCGAGGGCGCGGTCGAGGTAGTCGTCCGGGAGGGCGGACAGGAGCAGTTCGAGCGCGGGGTCGAGGCCGCCGGAGCGGTACTGGGCGCCGGCCAGCGAACCGAGCGTCTCGCGCAGGTCGTTGACCTGGTCCTGCCGGCGGGCGACCGCGTCGCGGGCGGTGTCGACCCGCTCGCGCAGGGCCTCGGCGCGCTCGTCGGCCCGGTTGTACTCCTCGGTGGCCCGCTCCGCCTCGGTGTAGAGGCGGTCGACCTCGGCGCGGGTGTCCCCGTGCGGGGTGGCGGAGGCCGGTACGGCGCCCAGGACGGCGGCGGCGACGGAGAGGAGGCCGGCCGCCCCGGTGAGCGTCCGGGAGGCCGGCACAGCGGACCTCGTCGGTGCCGGACGGCCGGCGGCCGGGCCGCGGCGCGTGCCGGACGGCGCAAGACGGCGATGGGACCCCACGGGAAGCCGCACTCCTTCCGCTGGCGGACGGGGAATCGCGGCAGACAGTAGCCCCGTGGCACGGCGGAGGCCAACGACCGTGGGCGGCCCGCGACACGGCGCCCCGCCGCTGACGCAGGTCACCGGCGGGGCGAGGGTCGAAGTACCGCAGCGTGATTCGCTCGAACGGGCGGTATGGCGGAGGTTTTCGGAGCGTGTGTGCCCGGTGGGTCAGACGCGGACGCCGAACATGAACGGGCCGCCGATGGTGTTCATCGACTCGTAGCGGACCACGGTGCCGGTGCGCGGGGCGTGCAGGACCTGGCCGTTGCCCGCGTAGAGGCCGACGTGGTGGATGTCGTTGAAGAAGAAGACGAGGTCGCCGACCTGGAGCTGGTTGACGGAGTAGATCCGCGTGCCCGCGTTGGCCTGGTCCTGGGACATGCGGGGCAGTCCGACGCCGGCCTGGGCGTAGGCCCAGCGGGTCAGGCCCGAGCAGTCGAAGGAGGAGGGGCCGGTGGCGCCGTAGACGTAGGGCGTGCCTATCTTGCCCTGCGCGGCGGAGAAGGCCGCCCCGGCCCGGCCGGAGGCCGAGACGGAACCGCTGATCGAGCCGGTGTCCGTGCTGCCGCCGCCACCGCCGCTGAGCACCTGGCGCTCGCTGTCGCGGCTGGCGCGGGTCTCCTCCTCGGCGAGGGCGGCCTTCTCGGCGGCGGTGAGGCTGTTGAGGAGCTTCTGCGCGGAGGAGAGCTTGCCCTGGACTTCCTTCTTCTTCTTGCCCAGTTCGGTGCGGGTGGAGGAGAGGTCCTTGAGCTTGTCGGACGCCTCCGAGCGCTGCTGGGCGAGGTCGCGCTGCTTTTCCTGGATCTTCTTCAGCGCCTCGACCTGCTGGCCGCTGAGCTGGTCCAGGGTGGACGCCTTGTCGAGGTAGTCGTCCGGGTCGGCGGAGAGGAAGAGCTGGAGGGAGGGGTCGAGGCCGCCGGTGCGGTACTGGGCGCTGGCCATCGAACCGAGGCCGTCGCGGAGCTTGTTCAGCTCCTCCTGGCCGCGGGCGACGTTGTCCTGGAGGGTGGAGATCTCCTTCTGGAGCTTGTCCTGCTTCTCCTTGGCGCCGTTGTACTTCTCGGTCGCCTGCTCCGCCTCCTGGTAGAGCTTGTCGACCTTGGCCTTGACCTCGTCCTTGCTCGGCTTCTCACTGGGGGCGGCGTTGGCGGCCTGCGAGCTCAGGGCGACAGCGGCGGCGGCAGCGGTGGTGAGCACGGTCACTCGCGCACGGCTCGGCTGCTTGGGACGACGGTGGGACGCCACGGAGGCGAGCTCCTTCTTCCTCCAGCCGCCTACCGACACGCCGGCGGGCGGTGCCCTTCGCCGTCACTCACCCCTTGTGAGTGATCACCCGAGCGAAGGTTCGAGCCGACCCTAGTGACCCACTTGTGATCAGTTCAAATCCTCGGGTGAAAAATGTGAGGCGTCCGAGACATATTTTGCCTTCGACTCACCGCGTGTCACGTGTGGTTGACGCGCCGTCGTCCAGATGTCCGACAAGGCCCGTCAAGCGGCTCTTATGGCGTGGCCGTGACGTAAGGGGCTGTTGGGACACATCGCTCACGGCCCGGTACGGCCGGGACGCCGCGTACGGCGAAACCGCCGGACGCCGCCGGGTCAGCCGCGCGAGAAGCGCTTGAGGAGGACCGCCGACGCCACCGGCCGGGCACCGGCCCGCGCGATCCCGTCGGCGACCTCGCGGTCGGTGGAGACCACCACGACCGGCCGGCCCGGCGGCTCGGCGCGCACGAGCTGGCGGATCAACTCGTCGGCGGTGACGCCGGGTTTGGAGAAGAGCACCCGCACCCCGCGCGGCGGCGCGAGCAGCACGGGCGCGGCGAGCTCGGCGCCGTCGAAGACACAGGTCGTCTCGGCGCCGGTCTGCGCGGCGAGCTGGGAGAGCTGGCCGAGCAGCCGCAGCCGCTGCTTCTCCAGCGGCATCTGCGGATAGCCGGTCTTGGTGACGTTGTAGCCGTCGACCACCAGATGCGCCTGGGGCAGCGCCAGCAACTGGTCGAGGATGGCGGGGTCGTGCTCGGACAGGGCGCGGGCCGCGATGTCCTTCGCCGACATCCGGCCGGGCTCGACCGCGTCCACCGTCTCCGCGGGCCGTACGGAGACCGGGGGCAGCGCCAGTTCGCGGCGCAGCCCCTGGGTCGCGTCGAGCAGGGTGTCGAGCAGCAGCCGTACCCGCATGTCCTCGACGCTGCGCCCCTCGCGGGCCGCTTTGCGGGTGGCCTCCAGGGCGGCCTCCGCCTCCCCGAGCCGGGCCTTCAGCCGCCGGTTCTCGCTCTCGGCGGCGGAGACCAGCGCCTGGGCGTCGGCGCGGACCGCGTCCGCGTCGGCCCGGATCTTGCGCAGCGCCGCCTCGCCGCGCCGCACGTCGCTGAGGGCGGCGCGCAGCTTGCGGTGGAGCGCGTCGGACTCTTTGCGCGCCGCGTCCAGCTCCGTCCGCAGCCGCTCGGTCTCGGCCCGGGTGTGGTCGCGGGCGCGGGCCAGCTCGCCGTGGAGCCGCTCCAGCTCGGCCCGGTTCTCCTCCCCGGCGCGCTCCGCGTCCGCGCGCAGCGCCTCCTCGCCGGCCGCCGCCACCAGCTTGACCCAGCCGGGCGGGCGCAGGACATAGGCCGCCGCCGCCACGTCGAGCGCGTCCGCGGCCGGGGGCGGGGAGCCGGAGTCGAGGGCGCCGGCCAGCTCCGGCTGCGCCTCCCGGAACTTCTCGCCGACGCGCTGGCGGAAGAGCGGGTCGCTCTCGACGGCGGCGGCCATCGCGTTGCCCGCGAACCTGATCCGGCGGCTCGGGGTGAAGCGGGCGTACTGCCTGAGCTGTGCGGGCAGTTCACCGAGGGTGAGTCCGCCGAAACCGTCGGACACGATCTGCACGACCCGGCGGCGCACCCCGTCGGGCAGCGGGCGGTCGAGTACCTCGGCGGCGCCGTCGCCCGGCTCTCCGCTCTGCGTCTGCGCCATCCGTCACCCCCATGCCTGAGGACGGTCCCCGGAGGGACCGCCGCCGGCGGGGCCCGCTCCCTCAGGAGCCGGCGCCCGGCCTGTCCACGAGTTCCACCTGGTCCACGGCATTGCACCAACGGCACCGCACCGACTCGACGGTCTCACTGAGCACCTCGCGCTCCTCGATCTTCGGCTCGCCGGCCAGATCGAGGTGGACGTACTCGACGACCTTCGACGCACGGGTCACGTCGAAGCGCGTGAGGTTGCCGCAGAGGGTGCAGCGCCACCGTGTCGTCTCGGTCGGCAGGGGAACGGTCATCGTGGCGGTTCGCTCTCTTCCGGTCCGGATGACGCGCCGGACCGTCCGGTGCGTCTGGCTCGTAACCCTACGGCCTGGCGGGTACCCGTCGCCCGCGTGTCCACGGCGGCGAGGCGGCCTGGGCGGTTGCGCCCGGTTACGTCATGCTCTGTACTCATGATCCGCAACTGGAGCCCGGGGGCCCTGAGGAAGGCCCGCCCGAGGGGCGGCGGCGGCACCTCCCGGTGCCGGTCGGCGCCGGTGACCTACGGACTGATCGCGCTGTGCTGTGTGTCGTTCCTGGTCAGCCCGGCCTCGGGACTCCATCCGGGGTACGGCTCCGGGGAGGTGCTGCTCACCGCGCAGCGCGCCTGGTTCCGGCGCTGGGGCGTGATCCCCGCAGAGCTGTTCGACGGTTCACCCGGTGCGGTGTACACGCCGGTCACCGCGCTCTTCGTGCACGCCGGCTGGGTGCACCTGCTCGGCAACATGCTCTTCCTCTACGTCTTCGGCGCGATGACCGAGATCCGGATGGGCCGGCTGAGGTTCGCGGTGTTCACCGTGTGCTGCGGGAGCCTCGCCCTGCTGGGGTACGCGGCGGCCAACGCCTCCTCCGAGGAGTCCCTGGTGGGCGCCTCGGGGGCGATCTCGGCGGTGCTCGGCGCCTTCCTCCTGCTCTTCCCGCGGGCCCGGGTGACCAGCCTGCTGCCCTTCCTGTTCTTCGTGCCGCTGCGCTTCCCGGCGTGGGTGGTGCTGCCCTTCTGGGCCGGGCTCCAGGCGATGGCGGCGGGGCGGGCCGGCGACGGGCCGGGCGTCGCCTACCTCGCCCACCTGGTGGGGTTCGGGCTCGGCTTCCTCTACGCCTGGGTGCGCTTCGGGCGGGGGACTAGAGTTGGGGGCGTCCCAGCGACGGCCCCCGAGGGAGAGAACCAGCCGTGATCAGCGCGATCGTCCTCATCAAGACCAGCGTGGACCGGATTCCCGAGATCGCGGAGCGGATCGCCGCGCTGGAGGGCGTCAGCGAGGTCTTCTCGGTCACCGGCACCTACGACCTGATCGCCATGGTCCGGGTCCACCGGCACGAGGAGCTGGCGGAGGTCATCCCGGGCCGGATCAGCAAGATCCCCGGTGTGGAGGCCACCGACACGCACGTGGCCTTCCGCACCTACTCCCAGCACGACCTGGAGGCGGCCTTCGCCATCGGGCTGGACAACTGACCCCCTCCCCCGCCGCACCCCCGCCGGCCCGCCCGGCTCACGTCGCGGGGGCCTCGGGCACGCAGCGCCCGTCCTCGGTGCGGTAGCTCCACCGGGCGCCCTCGCGCACCAGTCGCCCCACGGCCTCGACGAACCGGTCGACGTGCTCCTCGGGCGTGCCCGCCCCGAAGCTCACCCGCACCGCGTGCGAGGGCCCCTCCCCGCCCGCCGGCTCCGCCGCGCCGCAGCCACCGGGCGCCTGCGCGCCGTCGCCGTCGCCGTCGCCGTCGCCGTCGCCGAGCAGGGTGCGCACCAGCGGGTGGGCGCAGAACAGCCCGTCGCGCACGCCGATGCCGTACTCGGCGGAGAGGGCCGCGGCGAAGTGGGAGGCGTTCCAGCCCTCGACGACGAAGGAGACCACGCCGACGCGGGGCGCCTCGTCGCCGAAGAGGGACAGCACCCGCACCTCGGGCACCCGGGCCAGCCCCGCCCGCAGCCGGCCGAGCAGGTACCGCTCCCGGGCCACCAGGGCCTCGAACCCGGCCTCGGTCAGCGCGGCGCAGGCGGAGGCGATGGCGTGGGCGCCGATCACGTTGGGCGAGCCGGCCTCGTGCCGGGCGGCGCCGTCGTGCCACTCCACGTCCAGCGCGCCGTCGGCCCGCCGGACCACCGCGCGGCTGGCCCCGCCCCCGGCGAGGTAGGGCTCGGCCTCGCCCAGCCAGTCGGCGCGGCCGGCCAGCACGCCCGCGCCGAAGGGGGCGTACAGCTTGTGCCCGGAGAAGGCGACCCAGTCGACGTCCAGGTCGCGGACGCCGACCGGGTGGTGCGGGGCGAGCTGGGCGGCGTCCAGGACGATCCGGGCGCCGTGGGCGTGGGCGGCGGCGGCCAGCTCGCGCACCGGCCACAGCTCGCCGGTGACGTTGGAGGCACCGGTCACGCAGACCAGGGCGGGGCCGTGGGGGTCGCGGCCGGCGAGGGCCCGCTCCAGGGTCCGCACGGCCCGCTCGGGGCTGTCGGGGGCGTCCAGCACGGTGACGGGGGCGCCGCGCCAGGGCAGCAGCGCCGCGTGGTGCTCGGTCTCGAAGACGAAGACCCGGCAGTCGCGGGGCAGGGCGGCGGCGAGCAGGTTGAGGGAGTCGGTGGTGGACCGGGTGAAGACCACCTGGTCCCCGGGCCGGCAGTCCAGGAACGCGGCGACGGTCCGGCGGGCCCGCTCGAACAGCTCGGTCGACAGCCGGGACAGGTGCCCGGCCCCGCGGTGCACGCTGCCGTAGTAGGGGGCGTAGGCGGCCACGTCGTCCCAGACCCGGCGCAGCGCGGGGGCGCTGGCGGCGTAGTCGAGCGCGGCGTAGCCGATCTCGCCGCCGGTGACGAGCGGGACGGCGACGTCGAGGCCCAGCACCGGCAGGGGCCCGGCGACGGCGGGATCGGCGGTACCGGCGGTGGTGGCAGTGGCAGTGGTGGCGGCGGTGGCGGTCATGGGGGTACTCCCGTGAGGACAGGCGGAACCCGCCGCGCGGGCGGCACGGCCCGGCGCGGGAGGGGAAGGGGGATGCGGCGGCGGGGGCGCTGCGGCCCGGGTCCGTCCGGCGCGGCCCGGCGCCCGCCCGCGCGAGGGAGCGCGGAGCCGACGGCACGAAGCCGGCGCGCGGGGCGCGGCGGCGGCCGTGGGAGCGGGCGGGAAAGGGCGTGACGGCGGGCCCGGGGGCGTCGTCGGGGGTGCGGGGCGCGCGGGCCCGGCACGAGGGGACGACAGCCCCTACGGCATTCGCTGGCTCACGGAAGGCTCCCTCGGACGACCAGGACCCCTGGCGGTGTCACTCGAAGGAGTGCGAGGGGTCCGCGCTTGCCATGGACCCTGCTGTCCACGGCCTGGTCTTCACCCGGGGCACCCCGCCACGGACGGAGGGTTGCCGGACAGCCGGCCGGGGCCTTGTGACTGTCACTCATGACCTGGAAGGGAACGTACGCGAGCCGGCCGGCGTCCCGCAACCCGGTTCCGGATCGCGGGACGCCGGCCGGCTCGGCGGACGGGGGCGTCAGGCGTTGCTGGCGGCGACCCAGCGGTCGAGGACGCGGCGGGCGGCGCCCGAGTCGATGGACTCGGCGGCCCGGTCCATGCCCGCCCGGAGCCGCCCGGCGAGCGGGCCGTCGCCGGGCTCCAACGCCACCAGCGCCGCCGCGGAGTTGAGCAGGACGGCGTCGCGGACCGGGCCCGTCTCGCCGTTCAGCAGCCGGCGGGCGACGTCGGCGTTGTAGGAGGCGTCGGCGCCGCGCAGCGCCTCCACCGGCACCGGCTCGATCCCGACGTCCCGCGGGTCGAAGCCCTCCTCGGCGACCTTGCCGTCGCGCACCACCCAGACCCGGGAGGTGGAGGTGGTGGTCAGCTCGTCGAGACCGTCGTCGCCCCGGAAGACCAGGGAGGAGTGGCCGCGCTCGGCGAAGACCCCGGCGATGATCGGGGCCATCCGGGCGTCGGCGACACCGATCGCCTGCGCCTTGACGTGCGCGGGGTTGGTCAGCGGGCCCAGGAAGTTGAAGACCGTGCGGATGCCGAGCTGTCCGCGGGCCGCCGCGACGTGGCGCAGCGAGGGGTGGAACTTCACCGCGAAGCAGAAGGTGATGCCGGCCTCCTCGGCGACCTCGGCGACCCGCTGCGGGGTCAGCTCCAGGTTGACGCCGAGCTTCTCCAGGACGTCGGAGGCTCCGGAGGCCGAGGAGGCGGCCCGGTTGCCGTGCTTGACGACCTTGGCGCCGGTACCGGCCACGACGATCGCGGACATGGTGGAGATGTTGACCGTCTTGGCGCCGTCGCCGCCGGTGCCGACGATGTCGACGGTCTCCCCCGGCACCTCGATCACCCGGGCGTGCGCGTACATGGTGCGGACCAGACCGGAGATCTCCTCGACGGTCTCGCCCTTGGCCCGGAGCGCGGTGGCGAACCCGGCGATCTGCGCGTCGGTCGCCTCCCCGCGCATGATCACGTCGAGGGCCCAGGCGGTGTCGTCGGCGCTCAGGTCGTGACCGTCCAGCACTCCGTTGAGCAGGGCGGGCCAGGAGCGGGCCGCCGCGGTGTCGCCTCCAGCGGGGGTCACAGCGCTCATCAGCCGCTCCTGTGTGTGGTGGGGAAATCGGGTCCGGCCGGGAAGCGGGCGGGTGCTCCGGCGCTCCCCACCCTATCCAGCCCGGGACACGACCGAGGGGCCCCGTCCGCAGACCGGACGGGACCCCTCGGCAGGTGTGGCGACGCGGGAGCGTCAGTGGTGGCCGTGGCCGCTCGTGATCTCCTTGTACTCCTCGACGGTCGGCTTCGGGATCTGCGAGTCCTCGCCGAAGTACGCGTTGCTCATCTTGGCCCGGAGCTTCTCCGTGACCGCGGGCTTGCGCTCGACACCGTTCTCGTCCACCGTCGGGCCGATCTCGACGGGCCGGTACTGCTCGTGCGCCGTGAGCGTGTGGAGCTGCTCCTGGCTGAGCGGCTCGTGGACCTCGATGAACTCACCGTGCGGCAGGCGCTTGATGATGCCGGCCTCGCGGCCGTGCAGCACCTTCTCCTTGTCCCGGCGCTGGAGGCCGAGGCAGATCCGCTTGGTGACGACGAAGGCCAGAACCGGTCCGAGGAAGAACCCGATCCGGACGAACCAGGTGACCGCGTTGATCGACAGATGGAAGTGGGTGGCGACGATGTCGTTGCCACCGCCGATCAGCGTGATCAGGTAGCCGGTGATCCAGGCGACGCCGACGGCCGTGCGGGTCGGGGCGTTGCGCGGGCGGTCCAGGATGTGGTGCTCGCGCTTGTCCCCGGTCACCCAGGACTCGATGAACGGGTACAGGGCGATCACGGCCAGGAAGAGGCCGAAGACGACCAGCGGGATGAACACGCCCAGGACCAGGGTGTGGCCCCAGAAGTTGACCTCCCAGCCCGGCATGGCGCGGACCAGGCCCTCGGCGAAGCCCATGTACCAGTCGGGCTGGGCGCCGGTGCCGACCTGGTCGGGCCGGTACGGGCCGATGCCCCAGATCGGGTTGATGGTCACGATGCCGGCGATGGCCGCGATGACACCGAAGACCAGGAAGAAGAAGCCTCCGGCCTTGGCCATGTAGACCGGCATCAGCGGCATGCCGACGACGTTCTTGTTGGTCTTGCCGGGCCCGGCGAACTGGGTGTGCTTGTGGTAGAAGACCAGGATCAGGTGGGCCACCATCAGGCCCAGCATGATGCCCGGCAGCAGCAGGATGTGGATCGAGTAGAACCGGGCCACGAAGTCGTGGCCGGGGAACTCCCCGCCGAACAGGAACATCGAGATGTACGTGCCGACGATCGGCACGGACAGGATCGCGCCCTGCGTGAAGCGGACACCGGTGCCGGAGAGCAGGTCGTCCGGGAGCGAGTAGCCGGTGAAACCGGTGAACATGCCCAGGACGAACAGCAGGAAGCCGAACAGCCAGTTGACCTCGCGCGGCTTGCGGAACGCACCGGTGAAGAAGACGCGCATCATGTGCACGAACATGCCGGCGAGGAAGATCAGCGCCGCCCAGTGGTGGATCTGCCGGATGAGCAGACCGCCGCGGATGTCGAAGCTGATGTCCAGCGTGGAGGCGTACGCCTCACTCATGAGCTGGCCCTGCATCGGCACGTACGAGCCGTGGTACGTGACCTCGTTCATCGACGGGTGGAAGAACAGCGTCAGGTACACACCCGTGAGGATGATGATGATGAAGCTGTACATGCACACTTCGCCGAGCATGAACGACCAGTGGTCGGGGAAGATCTTGCGCATGTTGGCCTTGGCCAGGGAGTAGATCCCGAGCCGCCCGTCCGCCCAGTCGGCGACGCGCTCGCCGGCCGGGGACTTCCCGCGAGAGCGGGCCTCAGTGCTCGGTGCAGTACTCATCCGCGCTCCCAGAAGGCAGGACCGACGGGCTCGTCGAAGTCGCCGAGCGCCTCGAGATAGCCCTCGTCGTTCACACCGATACGCAACTGCGGCAGGGCGTGACCGGCGGGACCGAAGATCACTCGGGCGCCGTCGGAGAGGTCGAAGGTGGACTGGTGGCAGGGGCACAGCGCGTGATGCGTCTGCTGCTCGTACAGGGAGATCGGGCAACCGACGTGGGTGCAGATCTTCGAGTACGCCACGATGCCCTCGTGCGACCACTCGAGTTCGCGCTTGTCCTTGATGTCGCCCGGCTGGAGCCGGACGATCATCAGAGCCGCCTTGGCGATCTCGGACTGGAAATTCTCGTCGTGCTCCGACATGCCCTCGGGCATGGCGAAGCTCAGCGAACCGACGACCACGTCCGAGGGACGGATCGGCTGGTTCGTGTTCATGTTGACGAGCAGCTTGCCCTTGGACCACATGGTGTGGCGGAGCTTGGTCCCGGGCAGCGGGCCGAGGTCGCGCAGGAGCACGACGCCGGAGAGCGGAACCAGGGTGAGCGCGCCGAGCATGGTGTTGCGGATCAGCTTGCGGCGCCCGATCACCGACTCCTTGGCGCCCTGCTTGAAGTCCGCGTGGACCTTGGCCCGGACCTCCGGCGACGCCTCGATCGGGTGCCGCTCGTCGGCGATCTCCTCGTCGGACATCAGGGTGCGGGCCCAGTGGACCGCGCCCGCGCCGATCGTGAAGAGCGCGACGCCGAGGGTCAGGCCCAGCGCGAAGTTCATCGCGTTGAGGTGACCCAGCGGGAACACGAAGATCGACTTGTCGTGCGGGATGGTCACGAACGAGGCGATGAAGCCGACGGTGGCCAGCATCGACACCGTGAACAGCAGGGCCACCGTGCGCTCGGACCGCTTGGCGGCCCGCTCGTCGATGTCCTGCACCCGGGGCTCGTGGGGCGGCAGACCGGGGTCCGCGAACGGGTTCTCCTCGTCCGCGACCCGGACGGCTCCGTGCGGGGCTTCCTGCTCAGCGGGCAGGTTCTCTTCGGGAATCTGGTGGCTACTCATGACTTCTTGGCCTTTGCGGTCCGAGCGGCGACCCAGACGGCGACCACGATCAGCCCGCCCAGTCCGAACAACCACGCGAACAGACCCTCACTGACCGGGCCCAGTCCGCCGAGGCTGAGACCGCCGGGGCTCTCGGTGTCTTCGCCGTTGACCGCGTTCAGGTAGGCGATGATGTCCTTCTTGTTCTGCTCCGACAGCGTCTGGTCGGGGAAGGAGGGCATGTTCTGCGGGCCGGTCTGCATGGCCTCGTAGATGTGCTTCGGGTCCACGCCCTCCAGGCCGGGGGCGTACTTGCCGTGCGTCAGCGCGCCGCCCTTGCCGGTGAAGTTGTGGCACTGGGCGCAGTTGTTGCGGAACAGCGCGCCGCCGTTGGCGATGTCCGCGCCCTGCGGGCCGTACTGCTCCTTCGTCGGGACGGCCGGACCGGCACCCAGCGAGGCGATGTAGGCCGCGAGCTGGTCGATCTCGGCCTGCGAGTAGATGACCTTCTTGCGCGGGACCTGCGCGCCCGGCTGCTGGGCCGGCATCCGTCCGGTGCCGACCTGGAAGTCGACGGCCGCGGCGCCGACACCGACCAGGCTCGGGCCGTCGGTGGTGCCCTGACCTCCGGTGCCGTGGCAACTGGCACAGCCGACGGCGTAGAGCTTCTTGCCCTCGTCGATGGCGAGGGACTGGGCGGTTTCATCGGCCTGCGCCTTGCTCGCGGGTGCGAACGCGGCGTACAGCCCCCCTGTGCATGCCAGCGCGAGGAGTAGGACGACGAGCGCCGCCAGCGGATGGCGTCGTCGTGCGGAGAGCTTTTTCACGGATTACCCCGGTGTCAGGATCTTCTGCGTCGATGCTTCTGGTATTGCGCGGGTGCGCGCCGCGACTACTTGATCATGTAGATCGTGGCGAAGAGGCCGATCCACACGACATCGACGAAGTGCCAGTAATAGGACACGACGATGGCGGCGGTCGCCTGATCGTGGGTGAACCTCCGGGCCGCGTAGGTGCGGCCGAGGACCAGCAGGAAGGCGAAGAGTCCGCCCAACACGTGCAGTCCGTGGAAGCCGGTGGTCAGGTAGAAGACCGAGCCGTAGGCGTCGGACGAGAGCGAGAGGCCCTCGTGCTTGACCAGCTCGGTGTACTCGAACACCTGACCGCCGATGAAGATCGCACCCATCGCGAAGGTGACGATGAACCACATCCGGAGCTTCTTCACGTCACCGCGCTCGGCCGCGAACACGCCGAGTTGGCAGGTGAGGGAGGAGAGCACCAGGATCGTGGTGTTCGTCGCGGAGAACGGGAAGTTCAACGCGTCGGCCTTCGAGGACCAGAAGTCCGGGCCGGTCACCGATCGCAGGGTGAAGTACATCGCAAAGAGGGCCGCGAAGAACATCAGCTCGGAACTCAGCCAGATGATGGTTCCGACGCTGGTGAGGTTCGGTCGGTTGACCGACGGGTGCGCGTGCCCGGTGTCTACTGTCGTTGCTGTCGCCACGACCGACATTATGTCGGTCGCTTATCCCGCCCTCACCCCGGGGGGTGCTGTTCGGAGTGTCCGCCCCCTCTGGACTGCCCGTATGGCCCACCGAACGGGTTGTCGAAGCCCGGCGCGGACCGCTGTTGACAAGGGGTGCGAGGGAGTAGCATCCGCCCCAACGGGCTACCGACGTATCGGAGGAAGCATGCAGGCGACCGCCACGGTGCTGGTCTACAGCGACGACTCCAACACCCGCGAACAGGTGCGGCTCGCCACCGGACGGCGGCCGGCGCCGGACGTGCCCGTGGTCGAGATCCTGGAGTGCGCCACCCCGGCCGCCGTCGTCAGGGAGCTGGACAAGGGCGGCATCGACATCTGCGTCCTGGACGGCGAGGCCGTGCCCATGGGCGGCATGGGGCTGTGCCGGCAGATCAAGGACGAGATCTTCCAGTGCCCGCCGGTGCTGCTGCTCATCGCGCGGCCCCAGGACGCCTGGCTCGCCACCTGGAGCCGCGCGGAGTCCGCCGTGACCCTTCCGGTGGAACCGGTGGAGTTCGCCTCCGCCCTCGCCTCCCTGCTGCGGCAGAAGCGGCTTCAGAGCGCCTAGCACGCCCCTGCGGGTCCCGGGAGGCTTCCCGGGACCCGGGGTGCCCGCGCCGCCCCGCGAGGCCCTGGGCGGCAACCCGGACGTTCCGCGCCTGTGCGCCGACTCGGCCGTCTCAGCCGCCTCAGCCGCCTTTGGCGCAGCCCGCCGCCGTGCCCCGGGGGCTCCCGCGCTCACGCCGCGGCGGGTCGCAGCCGGGCCCCGTCCTGCGGGTCCGCGGCGCCCCGGCCGCCCGACAGGGCGCTGCCCGCGCGCCACTTGTCCCAGTCGAGGTTCCAGTCCCCGAAGCCGTTGCCGAAGGGCTCCATGGTGTCGCCGTCCGAGTTGATCACCTGGACGACGTCGCCCTCCTGCACCGTGTCGAAGAACCACTCGGCGTTGGAGGTGTTCATCCCGACGCAGCCGTGGCTGACGTTGGCGGAGCCCTGGGAGCCGACGGACCAGGGCGCGGCGTGCACGTACTCGCCGCTCCAGGTGACCCGGGTGGCGAAGTACACCGGCAGGTCGTACGACTCCGAGGAGCCCTCGGCGATGCCGACGGTGCTGCTGCGCATCCGTACGAAGGGCTCCTTGCCCAGCACCACCTTGACGCCGTTGCGGGTCTCGAAGCCGGGCTTGCCCGTGGTGACCGGGATCTCCCGGACCTCCTCGCCGTCCCGGTAGACGGTCAGGGTGTGCGCGGCGGCGTCGGTGACGGCGATGACGCGGTCGTCGGTGCGGAAGGTCAGGGGCTTGGCCTCGCCGCCCCACATCCGGTCGCCGATCTTGATGCCGTCCAGGGTGGAGCGGACGTCCACGGTGGCGTGGGCGGGCCAGTACTCCTTGGGGCGGTAGTGCAGCTTCTTGTCGTCCACCCAGTGCCAGGAGCCCTCCACGGCGGGCGTGGAGCGCACCTTGAGGGCGCGTTCCACCACGGCCCGCTGGGCCTTGTCCTTGACCGGCTCGCTCAGTTCGGCCGTGACGGGCTGACCGACGCCGTACGTGCCCGCCTTGGGGCCGAAGGCGACGTCCAGGGTCTTCTTGGCGGCGGGTTTGCCGGTCTCGAAGGCGAGGACCTTGCGGCCGGGCGCCCCGGAGCCGTCCTCGGTGCTGACGCGCACCGTGTAACGGGCGTTGGCGGCCAGCGGCGAGGTGCTGTGCCAGCGGGCCCCGTCGGCGGCGAGTTCGCCCGCCACGTAGCGGCCCGCGGCGTCCATCGCCGTGACGTCCGTGATGCGCCCGCCGGCGGCCTCGGCGACGACCTCCAGGGGCGTGTCCGGGTCGGCCTTCTTCCCGGCGTCCTTGGGGCCGTTGAACGAGATCTGGCCGGCCGCGTCGTAGGGGCCGGCCGACAGCGGGCTGCCGTCGCGCTCGCACGCGGCCACGCTCGCGCCGAGGGCGATCACCAGCAGGGTGCAGCCGAGGGCGGTACGCCCCGGCGCGGGGAAGTGAACCGTCTTGCTCATGTCCTCACGCTAGGGAGGGACGTCAGCGGCGGCACCGCGAGATGACCCGTGCGAGTGAGTGCGGGGTACGGGAACGAGAAGGGGCTCGGACGCTCCTGTTCGGAGTGTCCGGGCCCCTTCGTGCCGGGCGGGTGCCGGGTGCCTACTGGGTGCGGTTCTCGCCCCGGTAGTACTCGAAGACCCAGCCCCAGATGCTGATCATGATGATCGGGATCGAGAAGTACATGATCCACCAGCCGACGGCGATGCCCAGGAAGCCGAGCGCCGTACCGGCCGCGAGGCCCAGCGGCTGCCAACTGTGCGGGCTGAAGAAGCCGAGTTCGCCGGCGTCGTCGGCCACGTCCGCGTCCGTGTCGTCCTGGGCGCCGACGTCGACCCGCCTGGCCGTGAAGGCGAGGTAGAAGCCGACCATCAGGCACAGGCCGAAGGCCAGGAAGAGGATGGTGGCGCCGACCGGCTCCTTCGACCACGCGCCGTAGGCGATCGCCACGACGAGGTTGAAGGCGCTCAGCCAGAGGAACATCTTGCCCTGGATCTTCACTTGCCCGCCTCCTTGCCGCCTGCGAGGGCCTTGTCACCGTGACCGGTGTTCTCGAGCTGGTCCAGGGCGGCGATCTCCGGGTGGTGCAGGTCGAACGCCGGGGATTCGCTGCGGATGCGCGGCAGCGTGAGGAAGTTGTGCCGCGGCGGCGGGCAGGAGGTCGCCCACTCCAGCGAACGGCCGTAGCCCCACGGGTCGTCCACCTCGACGGGCTTGCCGTACTTGGCCGTCTTCCAGATGTTGTAGAAGAACGGCAGGATCGACAGGCCCAGCAGGAACGAGGCGATGGTGGAGACGGTGTTCAGGAAGGTGAAGCCGTCGGCCGCCAGGTAGTCCGCGTACCGGCGCGGCATGCCCTCGGCGCCCAGCCAGTGCTGGACCAGGAAGGTGCCGTGGAAGCCGACGAACAGGGTCCAGAACGTGATCTTGCCCAGGCGCTCGTCGAGCATCTTGCCGGTGAACTTCGGCCACCAGAAGTGGAAGCCGGCGAACATGGCGAACACCACGGTGCCGAAGACGACGTAGTGGAAGTGGGCCACCACGAAGTACGAGTCGGAGACGTGGAAGTCGAGCGGCGGCGAGGCCAGGATGACACCGGTCAGACCACCGAAGAGGAAGGTGACCAGGAAGCCGGCCGACCACAGCATCGGCGTCTCGAAGGACAGGGAGCCCTTCCACATGGTGCCGACCCAGTTGAAGAACTTCACTCCGGTCGGGACCGCGATCAGGAAGGTCATGAAGGCGAAGAACGGGAGCAGCACGCCGCCCGTCACGTACATGTGGTGGGCCCACACCGTGATGGACAGACCCGCGATCGCGATCGTCGCGCCGACCAGGCCCATGTAGCCGAAGATCGGCTTCCGGGAGAAGACCGGGACGATCTCACTGACGATGCCGAAGAACGGCAGCGCGATGATGTACACCTCGGGATGGCCGAAGAACCAGAACAGGTGCTGCCACAACAGGGCCCCGCCGTTGGCGGAGTCGAAGATGTGGGCACCGAACTTGCGGTCCACCTCCAGCGCGAGCAGCGCGGCGGCCAGCACCGGGAAGGCCAGCAGGACCAGCAGACCGGTCAGCAGGACGTTCCAGGTGAAGATCGGCATGCGGAACATCGTCATGCCGGGGGCGCGCATGCAGATGATCGTGGTGATGAAGTTGACCGAGCCGAGGATGGTGCCGAAGCCGGAGAAGGCGAGACCCATGATCCACAGGTCGGCGCCGAGGCCCGGCGAGTGCACGGTGTCGGTCAGCGGCGAGTACGCGAACCAGCCGAAGTCGGCCGCGCCCTGCGGGGTGAGGAAGCCGCCCAGCGCGATCAGCGAGCCGAACAGGTAGAGCCAGTAGGCGAACATGTTCAGCCGCGGGAACGCGACGTCGGGGGCGCCGATCTGGAGCGGCATGATCCAGTTGGCGAAACCGGCGAACAGCGGTGTGGCGAACATCAGCAGCATCACCGTGCCGTGCATGGTGAACGCCTGGTTGAACTGCTCGTTCGACATGATCTGCGTGCCCGGACGGGCCAGCTCGGCGCGCATCACGAGCGCCATCACGCCGCCGATGACGAAGAAGGCGAACGACGTCGCGAGGTACAGCGTGCCGATCGTCTTGTGGTCGGTGGTCGTCAGCCACTTGACCACGACGTTGCCAGGCTGCTTGCGCCGTACCGGCAGCTCGTTCTCGTACGAGTCCACAGCCGCCGCGGCACCCTGGGGTTCATTGAGGATGCTCACAGGTTGTTCGTCTCCCGGTTCTTCTCGTGGCTCGTCTGCGCGATGCCGGCGGGAACGTAACCGGTCTGCCCCTTCTTCGCGAGGTCCTTGAGGTGCTGCTCGTAGCGCTCAGGGGAGACGACCTTCACGTTGAACAGCATCCGGGAGTGGTCCACGCCGCAGAGCTCGGCGCACTTGCCCAGGAAGGTGCCCTCCTTGTTGGGGGTCACCTCGAAGGCGTTGGTGTGGCCCGGGATGACGTCCTGCTTCATGAGGAACGGCACCACCCAGAACGAGTGGATGACGTCACGCGAGGTCAGGACGAAGCGGACCCTCTTGCCCTCGGGGAGCCAGAGAGTCGGGCCCGGGTTGTTGGTCTGCGGGTTCCGCGTACCAGGGATACCGCAGTCGTAGGCACCGCCGGCGTTCGCGGGGAAGTCCGCCTTGAACCGGTCGGGGATGCCGGCCAGTTCCTTGGAGGTCTTCGCGTCGCCGGTGGAGCCCTCGACGTTCTCGACGTAGTTGAAGCACCAGCTCCACTGGAAGCCGACCACGTTGACGGTGACGTCGGGCTGCTTCTTCAGGCTCATGAGCTCGGATTCGTCACGGGCGGTGAAGTAGAACAGCACCGAGACGATGACGAGCGGAACCATGGTGTACAGCGCCTCGATGGGCAGGTTGTACCTGGTCTGCGGTGGAACCTCGACCTTGCTGCGGCTGCGCCGGTGGAAGAAAGCACTCCACAGGATCAGGCCCCACACCAGCACGCCGACGGCGAGCGCGGCAGCCCAGGACCCCTGCCACAGGGAGAGGATACGAGGGGCCTCTTCCGTGGTCGGGGTGGGCATGCCAAGGCGGGGGAAGTCCTTGTATGTGCAACCGGTGGCGGTCGCCAGGACCAGGCCCGCGGTCATTGCCTGCAGCAGCTTCCGCCGCATCGGGCGCCGCGGCGAGCGGTCGGAGCCGTTGGGACTCACGTAGCGCCTTCCCGAGAGTCTCGCCCGCGCTGGTTGGCTGCGGCCTTCTCGCTGGTCGGTCGCCGCCCTGCGTCGGGCAGGGGTTTGATGTTTATGCGGACCAAACCCTACTGGACGCCTTCCGGCGGGTCGCGGGGAGGGTGCCATACGCGCGGCGGGTCACCCCGAAGGGGTGGGACGGCCGGGGGCGGCACCGTGGGTGACGGGGTGTCGGCACCCGCGCGGCACGGGCGGCCCGCCGCCTTCCGGGTGAACCGGAACCGCTCCTCCGGGCGCCCGCCAGGAGCCTGCCGGGGACCCGCCGCGGGCCCGCGGGGGCCCGCCGAGGCCCGTCGCCGCCGGCCTGGGGCGTCGTAGCGTGGGGGCGTGTCCTACTTCGATGCCGCCTCCGCCGCCCCCCTCCACCCCGTCGCCCGCCAGGCGCTCCACGCCTCCCTGGACGAGGGGTGGGCCGATCCCGCGCGGCTGTACCGGGAGGGCCGGCGGGCCCGGATGCTGCTGGACGCGGCCCGCGAGGCCGCCGCGGAGGCGGTGGGGTGCCGCCCGGACGAGCTGGTGTTCACGCCCTCGGGCACGCGCGCGGTGCACCTGGGCGTCGCGGGCGCGCTGGCCGGGCGCCGACGCACCGGCGACCACCTGATCGTGTCAGCCGTCGAACACTCGTCCGTCCTGCACGCGGCCGAGGCGCACGAGGCCGCCGGCGGCACGGTGACCCGGCTCGCCGTGGACCGCACCGCCGCGGTGGACCCGGCGGCGTACGCGGACGCCCTGCGCCCCGGCACCGCCCTGGCGTGCCTCCAGTCCGCCAACCACGAGGTGGGCACCGAGCAGCCGGTGGCCGAGGTGGCCGAGGCGTGCCGGGCGGCGGGCGTGCCCCTGCTGGTGGACGCGGCCCAGTCGCTGGGGTGGGGCGCGGTGCCGGGCGCCTGGTCACTGCTGGCGGCCAGCGCCCACAAGTGGGGCGGCCCCTCCGGGGTCGGGCTGCTGGTGGTGCGCAAGGGCGCGCGGTTCGCGCCCCAGGGGCCCGGCGACGAACGGGAGTCGGGGCGGTCGGCCGGTTTCGAGAACATCCCGGCGATCGTGGCCGCCGCCGCGTCGCTGCGGGCGGTGCGGGCGGAGGCGGAGCGGGAGGCGGCCCGGCTGCGGGAGCTGACCGGGCGCATCCGGGACCGGGTCCCCGCGCTCGTGCCGGACGTGGAGGTGGTCGGCGATCCGGAGCGGCGGCTGCCCGGCGTCGTGACCTTCTCCTGTCTCTATGTCGACGGGGAGACCCTGCTGCACGAGCTGGACCGGGCCGGCTTCTCGGTCTCCTCCGGCTCGTCCTGCACCAGCAGCACCCTGACGCCGAGCCATGTGCTGCGCGCGATGGGCGTGCTCAGCGAGGGCAACGTCCGCGTCTCGCTGCCCCCGGGCACCCCCGCCGAGGACGTCGAACGGTTCCTGGAGGTGCTGCCGGGCACGGTGGCCGGGGTGCGGGCCAGGCTGGGGGCGCCGGACACCCGGGCCGGGGCGCCGGGGGCGGGGGCGGACCGGGTCGTGGACGCGCTCGGCCGGCGCTGCCCCGTACCGGTGATCGAGCTGGCCAAGGTCTTCGGCGAGGTGCCCCTCGGCGGCACGGTGCGGGTCCTCTCCGACGACGAGGCGGCCCGGCTGGACATCCCGGCCTGGTGCGAGATGCGCGGCCAGGAGTACGTGGGCGAGGAGCCGGCGGACCGGGGCGCGGCCTACGTGGTCCGCCGGGTCTCCTGACCCGTGCTCAGCCGAGGTGGGCGCGGACCTCGCCGGCGGCCTCGTCGCCGTACGCCTTGGTGAAGCGCTCCATGAAGTGGGCGCGGCGGAGCTGGTACTCCTGGGTGCCGACGGTCTCGATGACGAGGGTGGCCAGCATGCAGCCGACCTGGGCGGCGCGCTCCAGGCCGACGCCCCAGGCGAGGCCGGAGAGGAAGCCGGCCCGGAAGGCGTCGCCGACGCCGGTCGGGTCGGCCTTGCGCTCCTCCTCGGGGCAGCCGACCTCGATGGGCGGCTCGCCGGCCCGCTCGATGCGCACGCCGCGGGCGCCGAGGGTGGTGACGCGGTGGCCGACGCGGCCGAGGATCTCCTCATCGCTCCAGCCGGTCTTGGTCTCGATGAGCCCCTTCTCGTACTCGTTGGAGAAGAGGTAGGTCGCCCCGTCCAGCAGTATCCGGATCTCGTCGCCGTTCATCCGGGCGATCTGCTGGGAGAAGTCGGCGGCGAAGGGGATGGAGCGCGAGCGGCACTCCTCGGTGTGCCGGAGCATCGCCTCCGGGTCGTCGGCGCCGATGGAGACCAGGTCGAGGCCGCCGATCCGGTCGGCGACGGTCTTCAGCTCGATCAGGCGGGCCTCGCTCATCGCGCCCGTGTAGAAGGAGCCGATCTGGTTGTGGTCGGCGTCGGTGGTGCAGACGAAGCGGGCGGTGTGCAGGGTCTCGGAGATGCGCACCGAGCCGGTGTCCACGCCGTGCCGGTCGAGCCAGGCGCGGTACTCGGCGAAGTCCGAACCCGCGGCGCCGACCAGGACCGGGCGGGTGCCGAGCTGCCCCATGCCGAAGGCGATGTTGGCGCCGACGCCGCCGCGGCGCACGTCGAGCTGGTCGACCAGGAAGGAGAGCGAGACCGTGTGCAGCCGGTCCGCGACGAGCTGGTCGGAGAAGCGGCCGGGGAAGGTCATGAGGTGGTCGGTGGCGATGGAGCCGGTGACTGCGATGCGCACGGCGTGACTCTCTCCTGAGGGGGAGGCGGGTGAAGGCTCCACGCTACCCGTCACCCCCCGGCGCCGGACGGGCGCGGCGGCGAAACTACCCGAGGGTAGAACTTCCTGCGCCACCCGGAACCGGCCTACGGTGCCCCTATGACGAACATCGAGGCCGCCGCCCCCGCCCCCGCCGACCTGGAGGGCGATCTGGCCGTCCTGCGCGGCGACTGCGCCCGCATGGCCGAGCGCTGGTCGGCCCCGGCGGACGGCGGCGCCGCGCCGGTCCCGCTCTCGCTCCTGCACGGCGTGCGCGTGCCGGGGACGTCGGCCCGGCTGCTGGACGCGATGTCGGAGTACGGCGACTGACGCCGTCCGGGTGACGCGCGCCGTCACCGGGAACCGGACGCCCGTCCACCGCGTCTCACCGCCGTCCCCCGACACGGCCGAAGGAGCGATGCGGTGAACAGCGAGCGACCCGACAAGGACGGCGGCGCCGCGCCCCCCGAGGTGTCCGACGCGGCGGGCGCCGCGCCCGTCGACGGTCCGTCCGGGGACGCCCCCGTTACGGACGGTCCGCGTCCGGCGCGGCGTCCTCGGGGCGCGGTCGTCGCCTGCGTCGCCGCGGCCGTGCTGCTCGCCGGGGGCGGCGGCGCGTACCTGGCGTCGGCGTCCGCCCGGTCGGGCCAGTCCGGTGGCGGCTCCACCGCGACCGGTCCCGGTTCCGCGGGCGAGGGCACTCCCCCGCCGCTGCTCCTCGACGACCGGCCCGCGCCCGGCACGGGCGGCGTCGGCATCGCCCCGGGCGAGCCCGATCCGTCCGGCGTCCGCTACCGCGCGTCCGGCCCGCTGCCCGAGGGGCCGCGTACGGCGCCGGTGTACCGGGCGGAGGGCGAGGTCGGCGCGGCGGACGTGGCCCGGCTGGCGAAGGCGCTCGGCGTGACGGACCCGCCGGTGGAGCGCGGCGGGACGTGGAAGGCGGGCCGCGTCGACGGCGGTTCGGGCGCGGTGCTCACGGTGGAGCGGGCGGCGCCGGGCACCTGGACGTTCCAGCGCTACGCCGCCGGCTCCGACGACTGCCGCAAGGGCACCGCCTGCCCGGCCCCGTCCGGCGGCACCCCGGTGGGCGAGGCCGCGGCGAGGAAGGCGGCGGCGCCGGTGCTCAAGGCGCTCGGGCTGGAGACGGCCCGGCTGGACGCGGGCCAGGTGACCGGCGCGCAGCGGGCGGTGAACGCCGAGCCGGTGGTGGACGGGCTGCCGACCCGGGGCTGGACGACCGGGGTGCTGGTGGGCCCCGGGGGCGAGGTGTCCGGCGGCGCGGGCCGGATGGCGGCGCCGGTGAAGGGCGACGCGTACCCGGTCCTGGACGCCGCGCGGACGCTGGAGTCGCTGAACGCGCCGGGCGCGGGCGCGGCGGGGGGTATCGGCGGCTGCGCGAGCGCCGTACCGCTGGACGGGGTGGAGCGGGTGCCGGGAGACTCCCTCGCCGCGCCGTGCGATGCGGGGCCGCGGACCGCGGTGGAGCCGCCGACGGCGTCGGTGGAGGAGGCGGTCTTCGGGCTGGCCGCGCATCCGGTGCGGGGGCGGCCGGTGCTGGTGCCGTCCTGGCTGTTCGAGGTGCGGCGGCCGGGCGCGAAGTCCACGGAGACGGTGACGCATCCGGCGGTCGACCCGGTCTACCTCGCCCCTGCGACCACCCCGGCCCCCTCGGAGGGGAGCGCGACGCGGGAGGTGGAGGTCAGCGGGTACCGGACGGAGGGCCGTGAGCTGACCGTGTACTTCACCGGCGGCGTCTGCTCGTCCTACTCGGCGTCGGCCGAGGCCGGGAAAAACGAGGTGACGGTCACCGTGACCGAGCGCCAGGAGCCCGGGAAGGTCTGCATCCTGGTCGCCCGGGAGTACGAGCGGACGGTACGGCTGGACGAGCCGCTCGGCACCCGTTCCGTCCTCGCCCCGGACGGCACGCCCGTCCCGATGCACAAGCCGGGCGCGCGGCTGCCCGACGCCCGCTGACGGGAAGCCGTCCCCGGAGGCGACACGCCGAAAGGCGGCGGTCCGGGCGTGTCGCCGGTGCCGCCGCCCTCGCAGGCGCTCGCGTTCTGGCCGCGCTCAAGCAGTTCTGTCAGTCCTGGCAGTCCTGGCAGTCCTGATGGTTCAAGCAGTCCTGGCCGTTCTGCCTGACCTGGCCGTTCTAGCTGAAGGAGTCGCCGCAGGCGCAGGAGCCGGTCGCGTTGGGGTTGTCGATCGTGAAGCCCTGCTTCTCGATCGTGTCCACGAAGTCGATGGTGGCGCCGACCAGGTAGGGGGCGCTCATGCGGTCGGTGACGACCTTGACGCCGTCGAAGTCCTTCAGGACGTCGCCGTCGAGCGAGCGCTCGTCGAAGAAGAGCTGGTAGCGCAGGCCGGAGCAGCCGCCGGGCTGGACGGCGACGCGGAGCGCCAGGTCGTCGCGGCCTTCCTGGTCGAGCAGCGCCTTGACCTTCGACGCGGCGGCGTCGGTCAGGATGATGCCGTCGGTGACGGTGGTGGTCTCGTCCGATACGGACATCTACATCTCTCCCGGGTTGTACGGAGACTGCTTGCCGACGGTTGCAACCGGCGGGGCCGTGGATTCATTCCGGGCCGGACCCGTTCTTTTCCCCTCGGCCTGTCCCTCATGCTCGCACATGGTCCGGGAGGCGGACAGCGATGCGAGGGCCGGGATTCACGTCACAGCGACGCGATGGGCATCGTCAAAGTGACGTGAACCGGTTATGATATATAGCGTCAGTTCGACGAAAAGTAGAAAGGGTGCGTGTCGTGACCACCGCCCAACCCCAGGAGCTCGACGTGCAGCCGACTCCCCTCGCCCTGCTCCTGCTCGGCCGCGAGGCCGACCCGCGCAGCGAGCGCGGCGTGGAGTGCCCCGGCGATCTGCCCTCCCCCTCCGACCCGGACCTGGTCGCCCGCGCCCGCGCGGCCAAGAAGAAGCTCGGGGACAAGGTCTTCGTCCTCGGCCACCACTACCAGCGCGACGAGGTCATCCAGTTCGCCGACGTCACGGGCGACTCCTTCAAGCTGGCCCGGGACGCCGCCGCCCGCCCGGAGGCGGAGTACATCGTCTTCTGCGGTGTGCACTTCATGGCGGAGTCGGCCGACATCCTGACCACCGGCGACCAGAAGGTCGTCCTCCCCGATCTCGCGGCCGGCTGCTCCATGGCGGACATGGCCACCGCCGAACAGGTCGCGGAGTGCTGGGACGTCCTGGCCGAGGCCGGGATAACCGAGCAGGTGGTGCCCGTCTCGTACATGAACTCGTCCGCGGACATCAAGGCGTTCACGGGCAAGCACGGCGGCACCATCTGCACCTCGTCCAACGCCCGCCGGGCCCTGGAGTGGGCCTTCCAACAGGGCGAGAAGATCCTCTTCCTGCCCGACCAGCACCTCGGGCGCAACACCGCGGTACGGGACCTCGGTCTCTCCCTCGACGACTGCGTCGTCTACAACCCGCACCGCCCCAACGGCGGACTGACGGTCGAGGAGCTGCGCGCCGCCAAGATGATCCTGTGGCGGGGCCACTGCTCGGTGCACGGCCGCTTCAGCCTCGAATCGGTGCGCGACGTGCGCGAGCGGGTGCCGGGCGTCAACGTCCTGGTGCACCCCGAGTGCCGCCACGAGGTCGTGGCCGCGGCGGACTACGTCGGCTCGACCGAGTACATCATCAAGACGCTGGAGGCGGCGCCGGCCGGCTCCAAGTGGGCCATCGGCACCGAACTGAACCTGGTGCGCCGGCTGGCGAACCGTTTCGCGCCGGAGGGCAAGGAGGTCGTCTTCCTCGACCGGACGGTCTGCTTCTGCTCCACCATGAACCGCATCGACCTCCCGCACCTGGTCTGGGCGCTGGAGTCGCTCGCCGAGGGCACCCTCGTCAACCGCATCCAGGTCGACGAGGAGACCGAGGCGTTCGCCAAGCTCGCCCTGGAGCGGATGCTGGCGCTGCCGTAACGGTTCACCGCGTCACGGGCACCCCCTCCACGTGTCCGTACGCCCGGAGGGGGTGCCCCGCGTCTGCGGGACACCCCCTCCTCGTGGTGCGTGCGGGTCGCCGGATCAGACCTGCGCCGGCTCCGGTTCCTGGGTGGGCTCCGGCTGGGGCGGCAGCGTGCCCCGCTTCGCCGCGCGCTTCTTCGCCCGGCGCTCCTTGCCCAGCTCCAGCATGGCGTAGAGCGTCGGGACCAGCAGCAGTGTCAGCAGCGTCGACGTGATCAGACCGCCGATCACCACCACGGCCAGCGGCTGCGCGATGAAGCCGCCCTCGCCGGTGACGCCCAGCGCCATCGGCAGCAGGGCGAAGATCGTCGCCAGCGCGGTCATGAGGATGGGCCGCAGACGGTGCCGGCCGCCCTCGATCACCGCCTCGACGATGCCGTGGCCCCGCGCGCGGTACTGGTTGATCAGGTCGATCAGCACGATCGCGTTGGTGACCACGATGCCGATGAGCATCAGCATGCCGATCATCGCCGGGACGCCCATCGGGGTGCCGGTGACGAGCAGCAGGCCGATGGCGCCGGTCGCCGCGAACGGGATGGACACCAGCAGGATCAGCGGCTGGGCCAGCGACCGGAAGGTGCCGACCAGCAGCATGAACACGATGGCGACCGCCGCCAGCATCGCCAGGAACAGGCTCACGAACGCCTCGTCCTGGTCCGCGCTGACCCCGCCGATCTCGGCCGTGGCACCGGCCGGCAGCTTCAGATCGGCGATCTTCGTCTGGAGGGTCGCGCTCACCGCGCCGGTGTTGTCGCCGGTGGGACGGGCGGTGACCGTCGCCGCGCGCTGGCCGTCGATCCGGGTCATCGACACCGGGCCGTCCACCAGCTTCACCGTGGCGATGTCCCCCAGCTTCACCGGGCCGAGGGGCAGCGCCTTCAGCTCGGCGAGCGTCCCGGCGGACTGCGCCGACCGGATGACCACATCGCGCTCGGTGTCGTCCACGACCGCCTTGGCGACCGGGGTGCCCCGCACCGCCTGGGCGACGGCCGCGCCGAGCGTCTGCTCGGTGAAACCGGCCTCGGCGGCACGCTCGTCGGAGGTGACGGAGATCCGCGGCACGCTCTGCGCCAGGTCGCTGGTGACGTCCGTGACGTCGTCGAGCCCGGCGACCGTCTTGCGGACCTGCTCCGTCGCCTCGCGCAGCACCTTCGCGTCGGACGCCTTGACGACGACGCTCAGGTCCTGGCTGCCGAAGCCGTCACCGGCCGAGACCGTGGTGGTGCCGATGCCGTCGAGCCCGGCGAGACCGTCCTCCAGCGCGCTGCGGACCTTCTCGGAGGAGGCCGAGTCCTCCAGCATCACCTGGTAGCTGGCCTGGTTGCTGTCCGTACCGCCGCCGAAGGCCGCCATGAAGCCGGAGGAGCCGATGGTGACCTGGTGGTCCTTGACGCCCTTGGTCCGCGACAGCAGCCGTTCGACCTTCGCGGCCTGCTCGTCGGTGGCGGCCAGGCTGGTGCCCGGCTTCAGCACCTGCTTGATGCTGAGGACCTTCTGCTCGCCCTGGTCGAAGAAGTTGGTCTTCAGCAGCGGGGCCATGCCGAAGGTGGCGAGCAGCACCGCCACGGCGATGCCCAGGCTGGTCAGCCGGCGCCGCGTGGCGAAGCGCAGGACCGGGATGTACAGGCGTTGCAGACGGCTGCGCGCCTCCTTCTCCTCGGCCACCCGGCGGGCCTCCGCCGCGTCCTCGGGGGTCCCCTTCGGGGGCCGCAGGAACCAGTACGACAGGACCGGGATCACCGTCAGCGACACCAGCAGCGAGGCCAGCAGCGCGGCGGTGACGGTCAGGCTGAACGAGCCGAACAGCTCGCCCACCATGCCGCCGACCAGGCCGATCGGCAGGAAGACGGCGACCGTGGTGAGGGTCGAGGAGGTGACCGCGCCGGCCACCTCGCGGACGGCCTTGAGGATGGCCTCCCGGCGCTCCTCGCCGTAGCCCAGGTGCCGCTTGATGTTCTCCAGGACCACGATCGAGTCGTCGACGACCCGGCCGACGGCGATGGTCAGCGCGCCCAGCGTCAGCATGTTGAGCGAGAGGTCACGGGTCCACAGCACGATCAGCGCCAGCACCACCGACAGCGGGATGGAGACCGCCGTGACCAGCGTGGAGCGGATCGAGGCGAGGAAGACCAGGATCACCAGGACGGCGAAGACCAGGCCGAGCGCGCCCTCCGTGGTCAGGCCCTCGATGGCCTTGGAGACCGCCGGGCCCTGGTCGCTGACGACCGTGAGCGTGGCGCCGGAGCCGAGCGACTCGCGCAGCTCGGGCAGCATGTCCTGGACCGCCCGCGAGATGGAGACCGCGCTGCCGTCGTGGTCCATGGTGAGCGCGACGGCCAGGCTCGGCTTGCCGTTGGTACGGGTCAGGGAGTCGGCGCGCGCCTCCTGCTGCACGACCTCGGCGACGTCGCCGAGGCGCACCGGCTTGCCGCCGCCCTCGCCCGCCACGCGCAGGTCCTGGATCTGCTTCAGGGAGGTGAAGCCGCCGCCGACCTGGACGGTGCGGTTGGCGCCGGCCTCGTCGAAGGAGCCCGCGGGGACGGTCGCGCCGCCCGCCTGGAGGGCCTGGCCGATCGCCTGCGGGGCGAGCTTCGCCTTCGCCAGCTTCGCCGGGTCCGGGGTGACGGTGATCTGGACGTCGCGGACGCCGTCGATCACGGCCTGGGCGACGCCGTCGATGCTCTTCAGCTCGGGGACGACCGCCTTGTCGAGCTGGTCGGCCAGGGCCTGCTGGTCCTTGTCGGAGGTGACGGCGAGGACCACGGTCGGGATGTCGTCCGTGGAGCCGGAGACGACCTGCGGGTCCACACCGGCCGGGAGCGCGGCGCGGGCGCGGTTGACGGCCTGCTGGACGTCGGCGACGAGCTGCTGGGTGCCGTTGCCGTAGTCGAAGGACGCCATGATCACGGCGCTGCCCTCGGAAGCCTTCGAGGTGACGCCGGAGATCCCGTCGACGGCCTGGAGGCTGTTCTCGATCGGTTCGACGACCTGCTTCTCGACCACGTCCGGCGACGCGCCCTGGTACGGCGCCACCACGGACACCATGGGCAGTTCGATGGTGGGCAGCAGTTGCTGCTTGAGCTGGGGGATCGCGATCGCCCCGAAGACGAGCGCGATGATCGACATCAGCCCTATCAGGGCCCGTTGCGCGAGGCTGAATCTCGACAGCCAGGACATGGGTGAGGGTCTTCCTTCTGTGGCCTGAGCGGAGAGCGGGCACGTCGGCGCCCACCTCACACCCTGCGCCATGCGCGGCCCCGGTTCCGTAAGCCCCAGGTCCATTTCCCGGGGCCCGCCTACTCCCTGCGCAGTACGCCCCCCGGGGCTCAGTCCACCCTCGGACGTACCAGTCCGGACTCGTACGCGATCACCACGAGCTGGGCGCGGTCGCGGGCGCCGAGCTTGGCCATCGCCCGGTTGACGTGGGTCTTCACGGTGAGCGGGCTGACGGTGAGGCGTTCGGCGATCTCGTCGTTGGAGTGTCCGCCGGCGACCTGCACCAGCACCTCGCGCTCGCGGCCGGTCAGCGAGGCGAGGCGTTCGGCGCGGCGCGGGTCGCGGTCCGCGCCGCCGGGGCCCTCCTGGGCGAGGAAGCGGGCGATCAGCCCCTTGGTGGCGGCCGGGGAGAGCAGGGCGTCGCCGCCGGCCGCGACGCGGATGGCGTTGAGCAGTTCGCCGGGCTCGGCGCCCTTGCCGAGGAAGCCGGAGGCGCCCGCGCGCAGCGCGCCCACCACGTACTCGTCGACCTCGAAGGTGGTCAGGATGACCACCCGGACCCGGCCGAGCGCCGGATCGGAGCTGATCATGCGGGTGGCGGCGAGGCCGTCGGTGCCGGGCATGCGGATGTCCATGAGGACCACGTCGGGCCGGTGCTCCCCGGCCAGCCGGGCCGCCTCGGCGCCGTCGGACGCCTCCCCGACCACCTCCATGTCGGGCTCGGAGTCGACCAGCACCCGGAAGGCGCTGCGCAGCAGGGCCTGGTCGTCGGCGAGCAGGACACGGATGGTCATGCGGGCTCCTGCGCGGTGTCGGTGCGGCTGCCGACCGGAAGGATCGCATGGACCCGGAAGCCGCCGCCGTAGCGGGGGCCGGTGGTGAGGGTCCCGCGGACCGCGGTGACGCGCTCGCGCATGCCGAGCAGTCCGTGCCCGCCGCCGTCGGGGACGCCGTCGCGGGCCCGCTCGCCGGTGCCGTCGTCGAGGACGGTGACCTCGATGTCCGTCCCCACCCGTACGACGCTGACCTCGGCGGCGGCGTCCGCCCCGGCGTGCTTGCGCACGTTGGTCAGGGCCTCCTGGATGATCCGGTACGCGGCGAGACCGGCGGCGGTGGGCAGGACGGTGCCCTGGTCGGCGCGGGCCACCTCGACGCGCATCCCGGCGTTGCGGAAGGTGGCGACGAGTTCGTCGAGGCGGTCGAGTCCGGGGGCGGGTTCGGTCGGCGCCTCGGGGTCGCCGGACTGGCGGAGCAGGCCGACGGTGGCGCGCAGTTCCTCCAGCGCGGAGCGGCCGGCCTCCCGTACGTGGGCGAGGGCCTCCTTGGCCTGGTCGGGGCGCCGGTCCATGACGTGGGCGGCGACACCGGCCTGCACGTTGACCAGGGCGATGTGGTGGGCGACGACGTCGTGCAGGTCGCGGGCGATGCGCAGCCGCTCCTCGGCGACGCGGCGGCGGGCCTCCTCCTCGCGGGTCCGCTCGGCCTTCTCGGCCCGTTCGCGGATGGCGTGCACGAAGGCCCGGCGGCTGCGCACCGCGTCCCCGGCGGTGGCGCCGATGCCGGTCCAGGCGAAGACGGCGAGGTTCTCCTGCGCGTACCAGGGCGGGGACCCGGCGAGCATGGCGACGCCGGTGAGGACGGTCATGGTGAGCAGGCCGACCCGCCAGGTGGTGGGGCGGTCGGTGCGGGCGGCGACGGTGTAGAGGGCGACGACCGCGGACATCACGACGGGGGCGCGCGGGTCGCCGGTGAGGCATTCGACGACGGAGAGGCCGCCGGTGACCGCGAGGACCGCCAGCGGGGCGCGGCGGCGGAAGACGAGTGCGGCGGCGCCGAGCACCATGAGGAGCAGGCTGAGCGGGTCGGGGGCGCGCACGCCCCAGGTGACGCCGTCGGGCCCGTGCCGGTCCATGAAGGTGCCGGCCACCATGCAGCCCAGGACGACCGCCGCGAGGGCCGCGTCCAGCGCCGAGGGATGCGCCCCGATCCGACACCGGGCACGCGCGAGGGTACTCACGTCCGCCTACGCTATCCGCCCCGCCCACCGACCCCCCGGGCCCGGGGGGGGCACGGAGGCCGGGCGGGCGGGAACACCGGGCCCGGGGGCCGTTTCGTCTCCCGCCGCCCGCCGGAGGCGTCACGCCCCGGGGATCAGGCCGTCGTCGCTGAGGAGGTCGCGGACGCCCTCCAGGGTGGCGTCCGGACCGGGGAGGATGAGGTCCGACGGCTCCAGGGCGTCGTCCGGCAGCGGCTCGCCCAGCTCCCGGACCTTGGCCAGCAGAGCGTGGAGGGTCGCGCGGAAACCGGGTCCGTCGCCGTTCTCCATCTCGGCCAGCAGCTCGTCGTCCAGCTTGTTCAGCTCGGTGAGCCGGTCGTCGGCCAGCTTCACCTGCCCCTCCCCCATGATCCGTACGATCATGTCGCCCTCCTCGGCGATGGACCCCGGTGGCCGTCGGTGGTGGTCACTGCTTGTCGAAGCGCGGCGTGTCCTGCGACTGCTGCTCGGGCTGCGCCTGCCGCTCGCCGCCCTCGATGGCCTGGCGGCCGTCGGAGCCGGAGCCGGCCAGCTCGGCCTTCATCCGCTGCAGTTCCAGCTCCACATCCGTACCACCGGAGAGCCGGTCCAGCTCGGCCTGGAGGTCGTCCTTCTGCATGCCGGACTGGTCGTCGAGGGCGCCGGAGGCCAGCAGTTCGTCGATGGCACCGGCCCGCGCCTGGAGCTGGGCGGTCTTGTCCTCGGCACGCTGGATCGCCAGGCCCACGTCGCCCATCTCCTCGGAGATGCCGGAGAACGCCTCGCCGATGCGGGTCTGCGCCTGGGCGGCCGTGTAGGTCGCCTTGATGGTCTCCTTCTTGGTGCGGAAGGCGTCCACCTTCGCCTGGAGCCGCTGGGCCGCCAGGGTGAGCTTCTCCTCCTCGCCCTGGAGCGTGGAGTGCTGCGTCTCCAGGTCCGTCACCTGCTGCTGGAGGGCGGCGCGGCGGGAGAGCGCCTCGCGGGCCAGGTCCTCGCGGCCCAGCGCGAGCGCCTTGCGGCCCTGGTCCTCCAGCTTGGACGACTGCGACTGCAACTGGTTGAGCTGCAGCTCCAGACGCTTGCGGCTGGTCGCCACGTCGGCGACCCCGCGGCGCACCTTCTGTAGCAGCTCAAGCTGTTTCTGGTACGAGTAATCGAGGGTCTCGCGCGGGTCCTCGGCCCGGTCAAGGGCCTTGTTGGCCTTCGCGCGGAAGATCATCCCCATACGCTTCATGACACCGCTCATGGGCTTCGCGCGCCCCCTTCTGACCGACTCAGCTCCAGCGACTGCAACAGAACCCACAGTACGGGCCCTGCGTCCATTACCGCACTGTCCGGGGCCGGATGCGCTCATCCGCAAGGACGACCGCGGACGCTTCCGGTCCGGCGCAGGGAGGAGACGCCCCCCGGGAATGTCCGGAAAGCGACACTCCGGCCCGCCGCGCGGCACCCCCTCCGTGCTCCTACAGACGCCCGGTGTTGCCGGATCGTTCCCCACCGGGCGTGGGTCCACACCCGTCCACCCCGTACCCTTGGGTTCTGTGTTCCGTAGCCGTGCCAAGGATGAGAAGGCCCCGAGCGCCGACAAGGCGCCGGTGACCGACTCCAAGCAGCCCCGCGACCCGCAGGCCCCCAAGGGCAGGCCCACTCCCAAGCGCAGTGAGGCCCAGTCCCAGCGCCGCAGCGTCGCCAACACGCCGATGACGCGCAAGGAGGCATCCAAGCGCCAGCGCGAGCAGCGCCGGGTCGAGCTGGAGCGGCAGCGCCAGGCGCTCGCCAGCGGCGACGAGCGGTACCTGCCGCTGCGCGACAAGGGCCCGGTCCGCCGGTTCGCCCGCGACTTCGTCGACTCGCGGTTCAACATCGCCGAGTACTTCCTGCCGATGGCCGTGATCATCCTCGTGCTGAGCGTGATCCGGGTGGCTGCGCTGCAGAACATCGCGCTGCTGCTGTGGCTGGTCGTGATCGTGATGATCGTGCTGGACTCGCTCGTCAGCGGCTTCCGGCTGCGGAAGATCCTCGCCGACCGGTTCCCGGACGAGCGCCGCCGCGGCGCCGTCGCGTACGCGCTGATGCGCTCGCTCCAGATGCGCCGGCTCCGGCTGCCCAAGCCGCGCGTCAAGCGCGGGGAGCGGCCCTGAGCGTCACACCGCTGGCGGGGGACGCGGCGCGGGAGCTGCTGGACGGTCCCGACGGCACCTCCGCCGTCGTACGGCAGGAACTGGTGGCCCGGCAGCTCGACGAGCAGATGGCCGGCCGGTTCGCCGTCGGCCGGCGGCTGCGGGTGCTCGACGTGGGCATGGGCCGCGGCGTCCAGGCGCTGCGGCTGGCACGGGCCGGGCACCGGGTGACCGGTGTGGAGCGGGACGCGGAGACGATCGCCGCCGCCCGCGACCGCCTGGCGCGCGAGCCCGAGGGCATCCGGGAGCGGATGCGCATCCTGGAGGGCGACGGCCGCGACACCGGCGTGCACTTCCTGCCCGGCGGCTTCGACGTGGTGCTCTGCCACGGCGTGCTGATGTACGTCGAGGAACCCGATCCGCTGCTCGCGGGGCTGGCCCGGATGCTCGCCCCGGGCGGGCTGCTGTCCCTGCTGGTGTGCAACGGCGACGCGCTCGCCATGCGCCCGGGGCTGCGCGGCGAGTGGTCCGCGGCGCTGGCCGCCTTCGACGGCCCGGAGACCGTGACCGCCGCCCTGCCCTCGTCCCGGACGCCCTCGGACGAGGAGGCGGACCCGCCGCGGCCCCGGGGTGAGCTCCGCGCGGACCGTCTGGCGACGCTGACGGCGAAGCTCGCGGGGATCGGCGCCCCGCTGCGCGCCTGGTACGGCGTACGGGTCTTCACGGACGCGCCGGGCGCCTCGTCCGGGCCGGGCACGGACCCGGACGGCGACCTGCCGGCGCTGCTGGCGGCCGAGGAGCGGGCCGGGCGCACGGACCCGTACCGCGGGGTGGCCGCGCTGCTGCACCTGTGCGGGGTGCGCGGCTGACGGGGACACCCGTCCGGCCGCCGTCCGGCCGCCGTACCTCCGCAGTACCTCCCTCCGCAGTACCTCCCTCCGCCGTCCCGGCGTCCTCCGGGACCGCCTCCGCCGGCGGTTCCGCCACTCCGCTCCCCCGCGCCCGCCCCCGAACCGGTGTCGGCCGCCGGGGCCGCCCGTTCGGGTGTGCACCGGGGGCCGGTCCGGCGGCGGGCCGTGAGACTCGGGGCATGGACGCTTCCCGCACGCGGACGACCCCGCGCCCCCTCCGCACGCGCCTCGCCCTGCCGCTCTGCGGGCTGCTGCTCGCCACCGGCTGCTCGGCGGCGGCCTCCGGTCCGGACGCCGGGCCCGGCGCGGGCGAGCGGGAGGGCACCGAGGCGCGGGCCGCCGCGCGGGCCACCGACAGCCTCCAGTCCGACTACCAGCGGGTGATCAAGGACGTCCTGCCCTCGGTCGTGCAGATCCAGGCCGGCAACGACCTCGGCTCGGGCGTGGTCTACGACGACAAGGGCCACGTCGTCACCAACGCGCACGTGGTCGGGGACCGGAAGACCTTCCGGGTGACCACCGCCCACAGCGAGCAGTCCCTCGCCGCCACCCTCGTCTCCGCCTACCCGGAGCAGGACCTCGCCGTGATCAAGCTGGACGCCGTGCCGCGGGGCGTGAAGGCGGCGGTGTTCGGGGACTCCTCGTCGGTCGAGGTGGGCCAGATCGTGCTGGCGATGGGCTCGCCGCTCGGGCTCTCCTCCAGCGTGACGCAGGGGATCGTGTCGGCGACCGGGCGAACGGTCACCGAGGGCAGCAGCGGCGGGGGCACGGGCGCGACCATCGCCAACATGGTGCAGACCTCGGCGGCCATCAACCCCGGCAACAGCGGCGGCGCCCTGGTGAACCTGGACAGCCGGGTCATCGGCATCCCGACGCTCGCCGCGACCGACCCGGGCCTCGGCGACAGCGCGGCGCCCGGCATCGGGTTCGCGATCCCGGCGTCGATGGTGAAGACGGTCGCCGACCAGATCATCGCGCACGGCCGGGTCACCGACTCGGGCCGGGCGGCGCTGGAGATCACCGGCCGTACCGTCGTCGACCAGGAGTTCAAGCCCGCCGGGGTGGCCGTGGTCGACGTGAAGAAGGGCGGGGCCGCGGACAAGGCGGGGCTGCGCAGCGGGGACGTCATCACCCGGCTGGGGGACACGGGCATCACCACGATCACCTCGCTCTCCGAGGCGCTGGCGGCGCGGAAGCCGGGCGACCGGGTCAAGGTGACGTACACCCGCGGCGGTGACCGGCACACCGCGGACGTGACGCTGGGCGAGCAGTGAGACGGGGGCGGGCCACGGGACTCACGTCCCGGGACCCGCCCCGGTCCCCCGTCCGGCGTCCGGCGTCCGGCGTCCCCCGTCCGGCGTCCGGCGTCCGGCGCCGGTCAGGCCGCGTCGGCGTGCAGGCTCATCGGCCCGTAGATCTCCTTGGCGTCCTCGAACAGCCGCACCTGGTCCGCGCCGCCCGCCTTGAGGTCCTTCCAGTACTCGCCGAGCCACGATTCGGCGTCGCCCTGGGTGGTGAACTCCTCCGGCTCCACCGCGGGCGGGACCTCCGTCCCGTCGGCCGTCTCGAACCGCCACGTCCATGCCGCCATCTACGCCTCCCAGAGGTGAGCCACGTGCCGTGCGGGGGCCGGCTCGCGGTCCGGCCTCCCGGGCGCAGCCTATGCGCTGATCCGGGCCCGTCGTAGAAGGCCGCGTTCCGCCGGCCGGGCAGGGTGCTCCCGTCCCGCGCGGGACGGTGCCGCCGTCACCCCCGGCGCACCGGACCCGGCCGCCCACGCCGCCCTTGCGGGACCTCGGGCGGGCGGGACCCGGGGCGGCCGGGGAAAATCGGGGCGTGGACGTGACTCTGCTCGGCACCGGTGACCCCGCGGGACTCCCCCGCCCCGACTGTCCCTGCGCGGCCTGTGCCGTGGCGCAGGGCGCCGGGGCGCGGGCGGCGACCTCGCTGCTGGTGGACGGGGCGCTGCTCTTCGACCTGACGCCCGGCGCCGTCTTCGCCGCCGCGCGCGCCGGGCACTCGCTGACCGGCGTACGGCAGGTGCTGCTGTCGCACCCGCACGAGGGACCGGCGGTGGAGGTGCCGGCCGGGCTGCCGCAGCCGGGGCGGGTGCCGGACGGGCGGGAGCTGGCGCTGCTGACCGGGCACCGGGTGCGGGCGGTGGCGATGGACGCGCCCGGCACCGGGTACGCCGTCACGGGACCGGACGGGCGGCGGCTGCTGTACCTGCCGCCGGGCGGCGCCCCCGCGGGGCTGGAGGAGCCGGCCGACCGCTACGACCTGGTCCTCGCCGACCTCGTGGGCCGGCCGGACGCGCTGGCGCGGCTGCGCGCGGTGGGGGCGGTGGGCCCGGCCACCGACGTGGTCGCGGTGCACGTCGGCCACGACGCGCCGCCCGGCCGCGAGCTGGACCGGCGGCTCGCCGCGGCGGGGGCGCGGGCGGTGCCGGACGGGACGACGCTCGCCGTCGGCGACGGCGGGGAGGCGCCCGGGGTGCCGCGCCGGACGCTGGTGCTCGGCGGGGCCCGTTCGGGGAAGTCGGTGGAGGCCGAACGGCGGCTGGAGTCCTTCCCCGACGTGCTCTACGTGGCGACCGGCGGATCGCGCGGCGGGGACACGGAGTGGGCGGCGCGGGTGAGCGCGCACCGGGAGCGGCGGCCGGGGTCCTGGCGCACCACCGAGACCTGCGATCTGGTGCCGCTGCTGGCCGAGGACGGGCCGCCGCTGCTGGTCGACTGCCTGTCGCTGTGGCTGACGGACGTGATGGACGCCGTCGGCGCCTGGGACGACGCCCAGTGGGCCGACGGCGGGGAGCGGGCGCTGCGGGAGCGGGTGCGGGAGCTGACGGCGGCGGTGCGCGCCACCCGGCGCACCGTGGTCGCCGTGTCGAACGAGGTGGGGTCGGGGATCGTGCCGGCCACCGCGTCGGGGCGCCGCTACCGGGACGAACTCGGGCGGCTGAACGCGGCGTTCGCCGGGGAGTGCGAGCAGGTGGTGCTGGTGGTGGCCGGCCAGGCGCTGGTGCTACGCGGCTGACGCCTCCTTGCGGGCGATCAGGCGGGGGTCCTGCGCCGCGGTGAGGACCGTACAGCCCCGCTCCTCCAGTTCGGTGGCGAGCCCGGCCGGGTGCGGGGTGTGGCCGGGGGCGAGCGCCCGCAGCCGGCGCGGGTCGGCCACGTCGAGCAGGAGGAGGCCGCCGGGACGCAACGCGTGCAGGGCGGCGGCCAGTTCGGCGCGGGGGTCGGGGACGCGCTCCAGTTGGTGGAAGAGGCTGACCACGTCGTAGCGGGCGTGCAGCCGGGCCGCCAGCAGCGGGTCGGTGAGGCGGCCGACGTGGGCCTCCTCGACGCGTTCGGCGGCGCGGGCCCGCAGCACCCGGGGCGTGGGGTCGACGCCGTCGAAGGACGTGTACGGGAACCAGCGGCGCGCGGTGTGCGGGAAGTCGGCGTCGCCGGTGCCGACGTCGAGCCAGCTCTCGGGCTCGGGGCAGCGCCGGAAGACGGCGCGGGCGGCGAGGACGTGCCGGAGGCGGAAGCCGGCCCGCACGGCGGGGTGGTCGGCGCCGGCGACGGCGAGGGGGTTGCGGAAGGCGTGGCCGCAGTCGCGGCACCGGTCGAGGCCGGGGCGGACGGGAGGGTGGCGCCGGGGGTCGCGCAGGCGGGGCCGCGGGCGCAGCCGCCGCGAGCCGCACCAGGGGCAGTCCTCGCGGTGCGGCCCGTGGACGGGGCGGGGAGGGACCGAGGGGGCGGACGGTACGGACATGGACGGCTCCCGGCGAGAGGGTCGAAGCGGACGGACACGCCTCGGACACGACACATGACAATCCAGGCAAAACGGTACGCAGCGGATGGCTGTCCGGGGCGCAGCCACGCCCCCCGGGCGCGCGGTGCGGATGTGCCCTCCGCGGCCGGGGGCGGGGCCGGTACTGTCTGCCGAATGAGCTCGCTGAATCTCGACGACTTCACCGATCTGATCGAGCGTCCCGACGGCGGGGTGCGCCGGGACGCCGAGGCCCGCCGGGAGCGGCTGGCCGTGCCGCCCGGATCGCTGGGCCGCCTGGACGACCTGGGCGAGTGGCTGGCGGCGGCGCAGTCCGCCGTGCCGGTGCGGCCGGTGGAGCGGCCCCGGGTGGTGCTCTTCGCCGGGGACCACCGGATCGCGGAGCTGGGCGTCTCGGCCCGGCCGGCCGGCGGCGCCGCCGATCTGGTGCGGGAGGTGCTGGAGGGCGGGCGTCCGGTCTCGGTGCTGGCGCGGCGGCTCGGCGTGCCGGTGCGCGTCGTCGACATGGCGCTGGACTGCGATCCGGGGACGCTCCCGGCCGAGGTGGTCCGGCACCGGGTGCGGCGCTCCGGCGGTCGCATCGACGTCGAGGACGCGCTGAGCGCCGAGGAGGCCGAGGCGGCGTTCCGGGCCGGGGTAGCGGTGGCCGACGAGGAGGCCGACTCCGGTACGGATCTGGTGGTGCTCGGCGATGTGAGCGTGGGCGGGACCACGGCGGCGGGCGTGCTGGTGGCGGCGTTGTGCGGCACCGACGCCTCGGTGGTCACCGGGCGCGGCGGGCTGGCCATCGACGACCTCGCCTGGATGCGCAAGTGCGCGGCGATCCGCGACGCGCTGCGGCGGGCCCGGCCGGTCCTCGGCGACCAGCTCCGGCTCCTGGCGACGGTGGGCGGGGCCGACCTCACGGCGATGACGGGCTTCCTGCTCCAGAGCGCGGTGCGCAAGATGCCGGTGCTGCTGGACGGCGTGGTGGCGGCGGCGTGCGCGCTGGTGGGCCAGCGGGTGGCGTTCCGGGCGCCGGACTGGTGGCTCGCGGCGCACGACAGCGGGGAGCCGGCGCAGGCCAGGGCGCTGGACCGGTTGGGCCTGGAGCCGCTGCTCACGCAGGGGGTGACGGTGGGCGAGGGGGCCGGCGGAGTGCTGGCCCTGCCGCTGGTGCAGGCCGCCTCGGCCCTGGCGGCGGAACTCCCCGAGCGCCCCGAGCGCCCCGCCCCGGCCGGCCCCGGCGACGGCGACGGCGACGGCGACGGCGAACCCGGACCCGGACCCGGACCCGGCACGCGGGACGCCGAGCACGGCGCGGGGTCCGGACAGCCCGGACCGGACGCGTAGGCCCCGCAGGCCCCGGAGGTCACGGAGGCCCCGCAGGCCCCGCAGGCCCCCGGAGGGGCAGCCCGCCCCGAAGGCCCCCTCAGTGCCGTCCCTGCGTCGGGTCCGGGCGTCCGCCGATCCAGTTCTGGAAGGCGCGGCGCGGCCCGGACCAGCGCCGGTCGTGGTGGTAGGCGCGCAGGCGGGCCCTGGCGCGGGCGCGCGGCCGGCGAACGTAGAAGCGGCGGGCCCAGGGCGAGTCGGGGCGGGCCAGGCGGACCGCCCCGACCAGCGCGACCAGCGGCACGACCACGCCGAACAGGGCGATCCGGGCCTTGCCCTTGCCGAGCGCGAGCAGGGAGAAGAGGAAGTTCCCGGCGACGGTGGCGATGGCGCTCGCCCGGTCCCGCACCTCGCCCTGGGAGAGGTCGTTCACGCCGAACGGCGAGAAGCCGAGGAGCAGCAGACCGACCAGGGCGGCGGTCATCACCACCACCTCCACGCTCTTGCGGCCGGCCTCGGTCCAGTACACGTCGGCGAGGTAGAGGATGAGCGCGAACTCGTCGAGGACCAGGCCGATCCCGATGCCGAAGACCACCGCGCTGAAGGCGGCGCCCGCCCCCTGGAGCCCGCCGGCGATCGACCCGAAGCCGCCGACGACGGTGAGGAGCACTCCGGGGACCACGTGGTGGATGTGCACCCCGCCCGCCCGGACGTTGCCGAAGGGCCCCTTGCCCGCCCGGATCAGCCGGGTGACGGTCCGGGTGATCACGAAGGTCAGCACGAAGGACGCGAGGGCGAGGAGCAGCGGCATCTTGCCCGGTTCGACGATGTTCCGGTGCCACCAATCTCCCATAAGCGCACTTTATCCCCGGGCGCGGCGGGTGCCCTGGTGAGCGCCGGGTAGTCTGCGCCGGTGCTCAGGACCCCCGTCGCCGACGGCCTCCGCTTCGCCTTCGGCACCCTCACCGTCCTCCCGGTCCGGGTCACCCGCTGGGACCGGGACGCCGCGCGCGGCGGCATGCTCTGCGCGCCGCTGGCCGGGCTGGTCGTCGGCGGCCTCGCGGCCGGTGCCGGTGTGGTGCTGCTGTTCCTGGGCGCCGGCGCACCGCTGGCCGCCGTCGCCGGCGCCGCCGTGCCGGCCGCCCTCACCCGGGGCCTGCACCTGGACGGGCTCGCCGACACCGCCGACGGGCTCGGCAGCGGCAGGCCCGCCGAGGGCGCGCTGCGCGTCATGCGGCAGTCGGACATCGGCCCGTTCGGCGTGCTGGTCCTGGTCCTCGTCCTGCTCGCCCAGGTGGCGGCGCTGGCCGAGGCGTACCGGGGGTCGTGGGCGCAGGGGGCGTTCGCCGCGGTCGTCTCGGCGGTCGCGGCCCGGCTGGCGATGACCCTGGCCGCCCGCTCCGGGGTGCCGGCCGCGCGCCCGGAGGGGCTGGGCGCGGCGGTCGCCGGGGTGGTGCCGGTGCGCGCGGCGCTGCTCGTCGCCGCCGCCGTGACGGGGGCCGCGGCGGCCGGGGGCGCCCTGTTCGGGGCGTACGGACCGCTGCGGGCGGCGCTCGCGGTGGTGTGCGCCGCCGGGACCGCCGGTCTTCTGCTGCGGCGCTGCGTACGCCGCTTCGGCGGGGTCACGGGGGACGTCTTCGGCGCGGTGGCGGAGACGGCGGCCACGACGGCCCTGGTCGTGCTCGTCCTCGGCTGACCCGGTCGGGAGCCCTCCCCTGCGGCACGGGCCGCGGGCGGGAAAGGGGCCCCGGGGGAGGGATCGGACACACGGTCGCGCGTAGGCTCGTGCCGGTCGATTACCTGCCCGGGTAAGGACCGCAACGCAGGAGGGATCTAGGGTCGGTTGTCGGGCCCGGTCGACCCACCCGCATTCGGCCACTCAAGACTTCATACGGAAGCGAGAATTCACCACCGTGACTGCTCTCACTCTCAGCACCGCCGCGGCGCCCGGCCTGCGGGCCGACGCGCTCGTGATCGGTGTCGCCAAGGGCGCAAACGGCCCGATCGTCGCCCCGGGCGCCGAAGCCGTGGACAGCGCGTACGACGGCGGACTCGCCGGCGTCCTGGAGACCCTCGGCGCCTCGGGCGCCGAGGGCGAGGTGACGAAGGTGCCCGCGCCGTCCGGCTTCAAGGCGCCCCTCGTGGTGGCGGTGGGCCTCGGCGCCGAGCCCGAGGACGGCGAAGGCTACGACGCCGAGGCGCTGCGCCGGGCCGCCGGCGTCGCCGCCCGCGCCCTGGCCGGTTCGAAGAAGGCCGCGTTCGCCCTGCCGCTCGCCGAGGCCGCCGACACCGGCGCCGTCGCCGAGGGCGTGCTGCTCGGCGCGTACTCCTTCGACGCCTACAAGGAGCGGGGCGAGGACGCCGGCAAGAAGGGCAAGGGCCCGCTGGCCGAGGCCGCGCTGCTGGGCGGCAAGCCCCGCGACAACGCCCACAAGGCGGCCGTCGAGCGCGCCACCGCCGTCGCCGAGGAGCTGAACCGCGCCCGCGACCTGATCAACACCCCGCCGAACGACCTCGACCCCGAGGCGTTCGCCGCGATCGCCCAGGCCGCCGCCAAGGAACACGGCATCAAGGTCCAGGTGCTCGACGAGAAGGCGCTCGCCAAGGGCGGCTACGGCGGCATCCTCGGCGTCGGCGCCGGCTCCGCCGCCGCTCCGCGCCTGGTGAAGCTGTCGTACACCCCGTCCGGGGCGACGAAGACGCTCGCCTTCGTCGGCAAGGGCATCACGTACGACTCCGGCGGCATCTCGCTCAAGCCGGCCGGGCACAACGAGACGATGAAGTGCGACATGAGCGGTGCCGCCGCCGTGTTCGCGGCCGTCGTCGCCGCCGCCCGCCTCGGCCTGGAGGTGAACGTCACCGGCTGGCTGGCACTGGCCGAGAACATGCCCTCCGGCTCGGCGACCCGCCCGGGTGACGTGCTGCGCATGTACAGCGGCAAGACCGTCGAGGTGCTGAACACCGACGCCGAGGGCCGGCTCGTGCTGGCCGACGCGCTGTGGGCGGCCTCCGAGGAGGAGCCCGACGCGATCATCGACGTGGCGACGCTGACCGGCGCGATGATGCTGGCGCTCGGCAACCGCACGTACGGGATCATGGCGAACGACGACGCCTTCCGCACCGCGGTGCACGAGGCGGCCGAGGAGGTCGGCGAGCCGGCCTGGCCGATGCCGCTCCCCGAGCACCTGCGCAAGGGCATGGACTCGCCCACCGCCGACATCGCCAACATGGGCGAGCGGATGGGCGGCGGGCTGGTCGCCGGCCTGTTCCTGCGCGAGTTCGTCGGCGAGGGCATCGCCTGGGCGCACCTGGACATCGCGGGCCCGGCCTTCAACGAGGGCGGCCCCTTCGGCTACACGCCGAAGGGCGGCACCGGCTCGGCGGTGCGGACGCTGGTGCGGGTCGCCGAACTGGCCGCCGAGGGCGAGCTGGGCTGACGGCCCGACGGTGCTCCGGGGGCGCGGGGAATGGCCTGGCGGTGTGGTCCGTTGTGACCCACTGCGTGGCTCCCCGCGCCCCCGAGGTCTGCTTCCGGGCCGGTCCTCCCCCGTGAACGTGGGGCGTCTCACACCCCGGCCCGGCGTCTCGCGGGGTGCCGACAAGTGCGAAGATGGGGCTCGGCAGGACAGGGCCCCCACCGAAGGGCCGAGAGCAAGAGCGGCCGGACACCAGCCGCCGACCGGTCACTGGAGACCGGCGTGGCGCACATGCATGGAGGACGTGACGTGGCGAACGACGCCAGCACCGTTTTCGACCTAGTGATCCTCGGCGGTGGCAGCGGTGGTTACGCCGCGGCCCTGCGCGGGGCGCAGCTGGGCCTGGACGTCGCCCTGATCGAGAAGGACAAGGTCGGCGGTACCTGCCTGCACAAGGGGTGCATCCCCACCAAGGCCCTGCTCCACGCGGGCGAGGTCGCCGACCAGACCCGCGAGAGCGAGCAGTTCGGCGTACGGTCCACCTTCGAGGGCATCGACGTGCCCGCCGTCCAGAAGTACAAGGACGACGTGGTCTCGGGCCTGTACAAGGGCCTCCAGGGTCTGATCGCCTCGCGCAAGGTGACCTACATCGAGGGTGAGGGCCGGCTCTCCTCCCCGACCTCCGTCGACGTGAACGGCCGCCGCGTCCAGGGCCGCCATGTGCTGCTGGCGACCGGCTCCGTGCCGAAGTCGCTGCCGGGCCTGGAGATCGACGGCAACCGGATCATCTCCTCCGACCACGCCCTCGTCCTGGACCGCGTGCCGAAGTCCGCGATCATCCTGGGCGGCGGTGTCATCGGCGTCGAGTTCGCCTCGGTGTGGAAGTCCTTCGGCGCCGACGTCACGATCGTCGAGGGCCTCAAGCACCTCGTCCCGGTCGAGGACGAGAACAGCTCCAAGCTGCTGGAGCGCGCCTTCCGCAAGCGCGGCATCAAGTTCAACCTGGGCACCTTCTTCCAGAAGGCCGAGTACACCCAGGACGGCGTCAAGGTCACCCTCGCCGACGGCAAGGAGTTCGAGGCGGAGGTGCTGCTGGTCGCCATCGGCCGCGGCCCGGTCTCGCAGGGCCTGGGGTACGAGGAGGCCGGGGTCGCCATGGACCGCGGCTTCGTCCTCGTCGACGAGTACATGCGGACGAACGTGCCGACCGTCTCGGCCGTCGGCGACCTGGTGCCCACGCTCCAGCTCGCCCACGTCGGCTTCGCGGAGGGCATCCTCGTCGCCGAGCGCCTCGCCGGTCTGAAGACCGTCCCGGTCGACTACGACGGCGTGCCGCGCGTGACGTACTGTCACCCGGAGGTCGCCTCCGTCGGCATCACCGAGGCCAAGGCCAAGGAGGTCTACGGCGCGAACAAGGTCGTCACCGTCAAGTACAACCTGGCGGGCAACGGCAAGAGCAAGATCCTCAAGACCGCGGGCGAGATCAAGCTCGTCCAGGTCAAGGACGGTGCCGTGGTCGGCGTCCACATGGTCGGCGACCGCATGGGCGAGCAGGTCGGAGAGGCCCAGCTCATCTACAACTGGGAGGCGCTGCCGGCCGAGGTGGCGCAGCTCATCCACGCCCACCCGACGCAGAGCGAGGCCCTGGGCGAGGCCCACCTGGCGCTGGCCGGCAAGCCGCTGCACTCCCACGACTGATCTTCCTCGGTCACGGGGCGCGACGACACAGACTTCCGCAATTCGTAAGGAGCAACCGAAACCATGGCGGTTTCCGTAACCCTTCCGGCGCTCGGCGAGAGCGTCACCGAGGGCACTGTCACCCGCTGGCTGAAGGCCGAGGGTGAGCGCGTCGAGGCCGACGAGCCGCTGCTCGAGGTCTCGACCGACAAGGTCGACACCGAGATCCCGGCCCCCGCCTCCGGCGTGCTGTCCTCCATCAAGGTCGCCGAGGACGAGACCGTCGAGGTCGGTGCCGAGCTGGCCCTGATCGACGACGGCAGCGGCGCCCCGGCGGCCGAGGCCGCCCCGGCCGCCGAGCCGGCCGCCCCCGCGGCGCCCGAGCCGGCCCCGCAGGCCGCTCCCTCCACCGAGCAGGCCGCCCCGGCGCCCGCTCCCACCGCCCAGGCCGCGGCCGGCGGCGCTTCGGCCCAGGGCACGGACGTGGTCCTGCCCGCGCTCGGCGAGTCCGTCACCGAGGGCACCGTCACCCGCTGGCTGAAGTCGGTCGGCGACAGCGTCGAGGCCGACGAGCCGCTGCTGGAGGTGTCCACCGACAAGGTCGACACCGAGATCCCGGCGCCCACCTCCGGCACCCTGCTGGAGATCGTGGTCGGCGAGGACGAGACGGCCGAGGTCGGCGCCAAGCTGGCCGTCATCGGCGACGCCTCGGCCGCGCCCGCCGCCGCCCCGGCCGCCCCCGCGGCCCCGGCGCAGCCCGCCCCGGCTCCCGCCCCGGCCCCGGCTCCCGCGCCGGCCGCCGCGGCTCCGGCCGCTCCGGCCCCCGCGCCCGCCCCGGCCCCGCAGGCGCCGACGGTCCCGGCTCCGCAGCAGCAGACCACCCCGGCGCCCGACCCGGTGCCGTCCGCCCCGGTCGCCGCCCCGGCCCCCGCCGCCGCTCCGGCCGCGGTCCAGCCGGCCGACGACGGCGCCTACGTCACCCCGCTGGTGCGCAAGCTCGCCGCCGAGAACGGCGTCGACCTGACCTCCGTCAAGGGCACCGGCGTCGGCGGTCGCATCCGCAAGCAGGATGTCCTGGCCGCCGCCGAGGCCGCCAAGGCCGCCGCCGCGGCCCAGGCCACGCAGGCCGCCCCGGCCGCCCCGGCCGCCGCCGCGCCCACGGCCAGGCGGACCCCGGTCCTGGAGACCTCGCCGCTGCGCGGCCAGACCGTCAAGATGCCGCGCATCCGCAAGGTCATCGGCGACAACATGGTCAAGGCGCTGCGCGAGCAGGCGCAGCTCTCCTCGGTCGTCGAGGTCGACGTCACGCGCCTGATGCGGCTGCGCGCCCAGGCCAAGGACTCCTTCGCCGCGCGCGAGGGCGTCAAGCTGTCGCCGATGCCGTTCTTCGTGAAGGCCGCGGCCCAGGCGCTGAAGGCCCACCCGTCCATCAACGCCAAGATCAACGAGGCCGAGGGGACGATCACCTACTTCGACACCGAGCACGTCGGTATCGCGGTGGACTCCGAGAAGGGCCTGATGACCCCGGTCATCAAGAACGCCGGTGACCTCAACATCGCCGGCATCTCCAAGGCCACGGCGGAGCTGGCCGGCAAGGTCCGCGCCAGCAAGATCACCCCGGACGAGCTGTCCGGCGCGACCTTCACCATCAGCAACACCGGTTCGCGCGGCGCGCTCTTCGACACGATCATCGTGCCGCCGGGCCAGGTCGCGATCCTCGGCATCGGTGCCACGGTCAAGCGTCCGGCCGTCATCGAGACGGAGGAGGGCACGGTCATCGGCGTCCGCGACATGACGTACCTGACCCTGTCCTACGACCACCGTCTGGTGGACGGCGCCGACGCCGCCCGCTACCTGACCGCGGTCAAGGCGATCCTGGAGGCCGGCGAGTTCGAGGTCGAGCTGGGGCTGTAGCCCCTGACCTGGCCGAACGGTCGTACGGCGCCCCCGCCCGGAGTTTCCGGGCGGGGGCGCCCTCGTCCGTGTAAGCCTCGTCTCACCTGCCCCGGTGCCCCCCTATGCGCCCTTCCCCGGAGCGTCCGCCGCCGTATTGTCTAAAGGTCGAACGCCCCCGGGGGCCGCAAGGCCCCGCCCGAAGGAGCCCACATGACCGCCCCCGTCGTCCACTCGCTGCGCGAACAGATCCGCGAGCACATCCTGGAAGGGATCATCAGCGGACGCTGGCAGCCGGGCGAGCGGATCGTGGAGCGGCGCATCGCCACCGAGCTGGAGGTCAGCCAGACGCCCGTGCGGGAGGCCCTGCGGGAGCTGGAGTCCCTGCGGCTGATCGAATCGGCGCCCAACAAGGGCGTCCGGGTGCGCAATCTGAGCGCCGCCGACCTGGAGGAGAGCTATCCGGTCCGGGCCGGGCTGGAGGCGATCGCCGCCGAGCTGGCGGCGGAACGGCTCGCCGGGGACTGCTCGGCGCTGGAACCGCACGTCAGCGCGCTCTACGAGGCCGACCGGGTCGCCGACGGGACCGGCCAGGTGCGGCACACGGTGGCCTTCCACCGCGAGCTGGTGCGGGCGGCGGGCAACGCGGTGCTGCTGCACACCTGGGAGGGCCTGGGCATCGAGGTCTTCACGGCCCTGTCGATCCGGTGGCTGGGCACGGTGCAGCAGTCGTACGCCGAGGAGCACGAGGAGCTGGTGGCCGCCTTCCGGCGCCGCGATCCGCGCATCGCGGAGATCGTGAAAGCCCACGTCCTGGGGTGCGCGCCGCGCCCCTGAGTCCGGCGGCGAGCGCGGGTGCCCGGCTGCCCGGGGACCCGGAGGCCCGGCTGCCCGGGGCGCGGGGGCAGCCGCTTCGCGGGCCGGCCGCCGGCCTCCCCGTACCCGCGCTCACCTGCGCAAACACCGGCCCGCACGCGTCACCCCGTGCCATCGCCGAAGGCACCCCGTGCCGACTTTCTCGTGTTCGAGAGGTTTTACCGTCAAACCTTTGATCGATCATCGATCAGCGAGTTACAGTCACCGACGGGCTTCCACCAGAGCCCCAGCCCTGTCCTGCCAAAGACCAAGGGCAAACCCCCGAACCCTTATTGAGGGAACCCCCTTCGACTGAGGAAGGCGGCGACATGACCGACCCCAACGCCATCCAGCCGAGCGCACTCGACCAGCTCCCCGACCGCGACCCCGAGGAGACCGCCGAGTGGCGGGCCTCCCTGGACGCCGTCACCGAGGCGGCCGGGCCGCACCGTGCCGCGTACCTGATGCGCCGCACCCTGGAGCACGCCGAGGGCGCGGGCATCCCGCTGCCGAAGCTGCTGGACACCGACTACGTCAACTCCATCCCGACCGCCGCCGAGCCCTCCGTGGACGGCGACGAGGAGCTGGAGTCCAGGATCACCGCCTGGAACCGCTGGAACGCGGCGGCCATGGTGAGCCGCGGCAGCGAGCACGGCGTCGGCGGCCACATCGCCACCTTCGCGTCGGCGGCCTGGCTCTACGAGACCGGCTTCAACCACTTCTTCAAGGGCAAGGAGGCCGACGGCTCGGGCGACCAGCTCTACATCCAGGGCCACGCCTCCCCCGGCATCTACGCCCGCGCGTTCCTCGACGGCCGGCTGACCGAAGCGCACCTGGACAACTTCCGCCGCGAGGCCGGCGGCAACGGCCTGCCGTCCTACCCGCACCCGCGCCGGCTGCCCTGGCTGTGGGAGTTCCCGACCGTCTCCATGGGCCTCGGCCCGATCTCCGCGATCTACCAGGCGCGGTTCAACCGCTACCTGACCAGCCGCGGCATCAAGGACCTGTCGCACTCCCACGTATGGGCGTTCCTCGGCGACGGCGAGATGGACGAGCCGGAGTCCACCACCGCGCTCACGCTCGCCGCCCGCGAGGGTCTGGACAACCTGACCTTCGTGATCAACTGCAACCTCCAGCGCCTCGACGGGCCGGTGCGCGCCAACTTCAAGATCGTGCAGGAGCTGGAGGCCCAGTTCCGCGGCGCCGGCTGGAACGTCGTCAAGACGCTCTGGGGCACCGCCTGGGACGAGCTGTTCGCCCTGGACACCACGGGCGCGCTGGTCCGCCGGCTGCGCGAGGTGCCGGACGCGCAGGTGCAGACGTACCAGACGCGCGACGCCGCCTACATCCGCGAGGACTTCTTCGGCGCGGACCCGGCGCTCGCCGAGATGGCGAAGCTGCTCGCCGACGACAAGATCATCGAGTGCTTCCACTTCTCGCGCGGCGGCCACGAGTCGCGCAAGGTCTACGCCGCGTACCGCGCCGCGCTGGCGCACCGCGGGGCGCCGACGGTGATCCTCGCCCAGACGGTCAAGGGCCACACCCTCGGCGAGGGCTTCGCGTCGAAGAACGCGAACCACCAGATGAAGAAGTTGTCCACGGACGAGTTCAAGGCGATGCGCGACCGCCTCGGCCTGCCGATCAAGGACAGCGACTTCGCCGACGGCGTGGTCCCCTACGGCCACCCGGGCGCCGGCTCCCCCGAGGTCCGCTACCTCCAGGAGCGCCGCGCCGCCCTCGGCGGTCCGGCCCCGGCCCGCCGGGTGCACCCCCTCGCACCGCTGCCCGCCCCCGCCGACAAGGCGTTCGCCGCCTTCGACAAGGGCTCCGGCGCGCAGAAGGTCGCCACCACCATGGCGTTCGTCCGGCTCGTCAAGGACCTGGTCCGCGACAAGGAGACCGGCCGCCGCTGGGTGCCGATCGTCCCCGACGAGGCCCGCACCTTCGGCATGGAGAGCCTCTTCCCCTCGCTGGGCATCTACTCGCCCGCGGGCCAGACGTACGAGCCGGTCGACCGCGACCAGCTCATGTACTACAAGGAGGCCACCAACGGCCAGATCCTCAACGAGGGGATCACCGAGGCCGGTTCGATGGCCGACTTCATCGCCGCTTCCACGTCGTACGCGACGCACGGCGAGGCGATGATCCCGTTCTACATCTTCTACTCGATGTTCGGCTGGCAGCGGACCGCCGACCAGATGTGGCAGCTCGGCGACCAGCTCGGCCGCGGCTTCCTGGTCGGCGCGACCGCCGGCCGGACCACGCTGACGGGCGAGGGCCTCCAGCACGCCGACGGCCACTCCCCCGCCATCGCGGCGACCAACCCGGCCGCCCTCTCCTACGACCCGGCCTTCGCCTACGAGCTGGCGGCCGTCGTCAAGGAGGGCCTGCGCCGGATGTACGGCGCGGCGGCCCCGGGCGAGGACCAGGACGTCTTCTACTACCTGACGGTCTACAACGAGCCGCTGCCGCAGCCGGCCAAGCCGGCCGTACCCGGCATCGACGAGGGCATCGTCAAGGGCCTGTACCGCTTCAACACGGCGGAGACGGCGGGCCTGGCCCCGGCGGCCAACGCGCCGCGCATCCAGCTCCTCGGCTCCGGCACCGCCATCCACTGGGCGCTCGCCGCCCAGCGGCTGCTCGCCGAGGAGTGGGGCGTGGCCGCCGACGTCTGGTCGGCGACCTCCTGGACGGAGCTGCGCCGGGACGCGATGGAGGCCGACGCGGCGCTGCTGCGCGGCGAGGAGCGGGTGCCGTTCGTGCGGCAGGCGCTGCACGGCGCCGAGGGCCCGGTCCTCGCGGTCTCCGACTACATGCGCCAGGTCCCGGACCAGATCGCGCAGTGGGTCGAGCAGGACTGGTCCTCGCTGGGCACCGACGGCTTCGGCCTGTCGGACACCCGTGACGCGGCCCGCCGCCACTTCGGCGTCGACGCCGAGTCGATCGTGGTCGCGGCCCTGGCCCAGCTCGCCCGGCGCGGCGAGGTCAAGGCGACGGCCGTGAAGGAGGCGCGCGAGCGCTACGGCCTGTAACGGCACCTCGTGGTCAGTGGGAGGCCCCCCGCCCTGGCGGGGGGCCTCCTGCATGATGGGCACCATGCGCGCTGCCCGCCTCATCACCATGGTGCTGCTGCTCCAGTCCCGGCCGTCCATGACCGCCGCCGAACTCGCCCGCGAACTGGAGGTGTCGGAGCGGACCGTGGCCCGGGACGCGCAGGCCCTCTCGGAGGCGGGCGTGCCGGTGTACGCCGAGCGCGGCCGGAGCGGCGGGTACCGGCTCGTCGGCGGCTACCGCACCCGCCTCACCGGGCTGGCCCGGGGCGAGGCCGAGGCCCTGTTCCTGTCGGGGGTGCCGGGGGCGCTGCGCGAGATGGGCCTGGAGGACGCGGCGTCGGCGGCCCGGCTCAAGGTGTCGGCGGCTTTGCTGCCGTCGCTGCGGGACGCCTCGCGGACGGCGGCGCAGCGCTTCCACCTGGACGCGCCGAACTGGTTCCGCGAGCCCGTCACGCCCCCGCTGCTGCCCGCCGTCGCCGAGGCGGTCTGGGACGACCGGCGGGTGCGGGCCCGCTACCGGCGCGGGGAGGAGGAGGCCGACCGGGAGCTGGAGCCGTACGGGCTCGTCCTGAAGGCGGGCGTCTGGTACCTGTGCGCACGGGCCCTGCCGGAGGCGCCCGGGGGCGACGGGGGCGACGGGGGCGACGGGGGCGACGGCCGGGACGGGTACCGGGTGTACCGGATCGACCGGTTCACGGCGGTGGAGGCGGGCGAGGGGCGGTTCCGCCGGGACGAGGAGTTCGACCTGCCCGCCTTCTGGGCCGACCAGGCGGAACGATTCGCCCGGTCGATCCTGCGGGACCGCGCGGTGGTACGGCTCTCCCCGCGCGGCGTCCGGAGCCTGTCCCATGCCGTCGACCCGGTCGCCGCCCGGGACGCCCTGGAGACGGCGCGGGCGCCGGACGCGGAGGGCTGGGTGACGGTGACCCTGCCGGTGGAGTCCGAGGAGGTCGCGCACGACCAGCTCCGCGCCCTCGGCCCGGAGGCGGAGGTCCTCTCCCCCGCCACCCTCCGCGCCCGCTTCACCGAGGACGCCCGCCGGATGACGGGGCTGTACGGGGGGTAGCCGGCGGGGGGCGCGCGTGTCGCGGGGTGTGGCGGCGTGTGGCGGCGTGTCGGGGGTGCGGAGGCCGGGCGTGTCGCGGCGTGTCGCGGTGCACTGGGGCGAGGGCTCGGCGTGTCGCGGCGTGTCGCGGTGCACTGAGACCGGGGCCCGGCGTGTCGCGGCGGCCAGGGGACGGGTGTGTCGGCGCTCGTGCCGGCGGGCGCCGGACCGGGCGTGTCGCGGAGCCTGTCGCCGGGCGTGTCGCCGGGTGCCGGGTCCGGCGTGCCGCCCCGCCGGCCGCCGGGCGCCGGACCGGGCGTGTCGCCGGAGGCCGCTCCGCGTGCGGGGGGTGCGCGCAGGGTCGATGCTGTACCCGTGATGGACGAGACGGAGTTCTGGGAGCTGGTCGACGACACCCGGCAGGGTGCCGGCGGCGATCCCGAGGACCAGGCCGACCTGCTCGTGGACCGGCTCCTGGAGAAGGACCCGGACCTGGTGCTCGACTTCGCCCGCCACTTCGAGGCCCGCTACAACCGGGCCTTCACCTGGGACCTGTGGGCCGCCGCCTGGGTCCTGCTCGACGGGGCGAGCGACGACGCCTTCGACTACTTCCGCTGCTGGCTGATCGGCCAGGGCCGCGAGGTCTACGAGGGCGCGGTGCACGACGCCGACGCCCTCGCGGAGCTGCTGGACGACTTCGACGAGGACCTGGACGGCGACGGCGAGGATCTGGGCTACGCCGCCGACGAGGCGTACGAACAGCTCACCGGCACCGTCGCCCCCGAGCTGGGCATCGCGCCCGCCCCCGCCGAACCGCTGGGCACCCCGGTCGACCTGGAGGACGCGCGGGCGCTCGCCGCGCGGCTGCCCCGGCTCTGGGAGCGCTTCGGCCCCGAGTGAGCCCCGGCGGCCCCCGTACCGGCCGCGGGTCGTACCGGCCCCCGTACCGGCCGCCGGTCGTACCGGCCGCCGGTCGTACCGGCCGCCGGTCGTACCGGCCCCCGGTCAGGGGCTGCCCGCCTCCTGGACCCGGCGCGCGTCCCCGGTACGGCCCTGGAGCCGCGCCGCGCGCTCCCGGATCTCGGGGAGGCGGGCGCTGAGGGCGGCCCCCGGGCACGTGGTCTGGTAGCCCTCGTTGTGCCCGGCCACGGCGGGCAGCGTGGCGGTGTCCCCGGCCGTGTACCGGCTGTGGCCGTTGCTGGAGACGAGCCGTACGCGCGTGCGCGGGTCGGTGTCGCTGCCGCCGAGCTTCCACGCGGCCACCGCGGCGATCGCGTCGGTCAGCGCGTCGGGCACGGGCACGCCCTCGGTGAAGGTGCCGAGGGCGGCGACGCCCGCGGTGCGGTGGTTGAAGCCCTGGGTGTGGGCGCCGGTGACGGGCCGGTCGATGCCGCCCGCGCGGCCCTCGTAGACGGTGCCGCAGCGGTCGACGACGAAGTTGTAGCCGAGGTCGTCCCAGTCCCGGCCGTCGGTCTGGCCGTCGTAGAGGCCGCGGATGATCTCGGGCGCGTCGGCACAGTCGTAGTCGTTCGGCGTGTCGGTGTGGTGGACGAAGACGGCGACGACCGCGTCGTCGTAGCGCGGCGCGGGCTGGTCGCGGGCGGCGTCGCCCAGCCACCGGGCGCGGGGCACGACGGCCGGGCGCGGGGCGGCGTGCGCGGCGGTGGCCCGTGCCGCCGCCGAACGGGCCTCGGCGGCGCGGGCGTTGGTGGACACGGCCCGTTCCACGCCGACGGCGCACAGCCAGAGGGCGGCGACGGCGGCGAGGCCGGGGAGGCTGCCGAGCAGCAGCCGGGATACGCCGGACAGGCGGGCGGAACGCCGTTTCCGTACCCCGCGCGGTCCTCGGAAGACACGCATGGTCCCACTGTCGGGCCGGTCAGGTCCCCCGGCGAGCGCTGCTGTGCCACCCGGTGGAACGGCCCCGTCAGGCCGCAGGCACCAGCGGCCGTCCCATCAGGACGTCGTCGACGTACTCCCCGCCGAGCAGGAACTCCTCCGGCTGGACGCCCTCGACGACGAAGCCCTCGGACTCGTAGAGCTTGCGCGCGGCGGTGTTGTGGCCGAGGACGCGCAGGGTGATGCGGCGGGCGCCCACCCGGCGGGCCTCCTCGACGGCGGCGCGGACCAGGGCCCGTCCGGCGCCCTTGCCGCGGACGGCGTCACAGACGGCGAGGCCGCGGATCTGGCGGACGTGCGCGTTGGAGGCGAGTTCCGTGGGGAAGCCGATCCGGACGTAGCCGACGACCTCGCCGTCGAGTTCGGCGACGAAGTGGTCGTCGGGGCCGGACGTCGCCCGGAAGAAGGGCTCCTCGGGTCCGGGCGGCGGCGAGACGGCGTGCAGGTGGGACCAGGTGAGGCGGTCGAGGCGGCGCAGCGGCTCCTCGTCCTCGGGCCGGGCCCGGCGTATGTGCGGTACGGACATGCCGGTCACTGTACGACGCGTGTCCGGGGCGGCGGCCGGGGTTTTTCCCGGGGGCACCCGGCAGGATGGGCGCATGGAACGTTCCCGAATCGTGGTGGCCGGCGCGTCCGGGGTCATCGGCGGCGCACTGGTGCGGTCGCTGGTCGCGGACGGGCACGAGGTGGTGCGCCTGGTGCGTCGTGACCCCCGGGGGGCGGACGAGGTCCGCTGGGACCCCGAGAGCGGGCGGGTGGCCGCGTCGTCCCTCGCCGGGTGCGACGCGGTGGTCAACCTGGCGGGGGCGGGGATCGGCGACCACCGCTGGACGGAGGCGTACAAGGCGCGCATCCTCGGCAGCCGGGTGGGAGGCACGACGGCGCTCGCCGAGGCCCTGGCCGCGCTGGAGCCGGCCGTGCGCCCCCGCATCTTCCTGAACGGCAGCGCGATCGGCTACTACGGCGACACCGGCGCGCGGAGCGTGGACGAGAGCGCCCCCGCCGGGGAGGGCTTCCTGCCCTCGGTCTGCGTGGCCTGGGAGGCCGCGGCGGCACCGGCGCGGGAGGCGGGCGTGCGGACGGTGTTCGCCCGGACCGGGCTGGTCGTCAGCCGGGCCGGGGGCGCGTGGGGGCGGCTGTTCCCGCTGTTCCGGGCCGGGCTCGGCGGGCGGCTGGGCGACGGCTCGCAGTACTGGTCGTTCGTGGCGCTGCACGACGAGGTGGCCGCGCTGCGGCATCTGCTGGACCGCGAGGACCTCTCCGGCGCGTTCAACCTCACGGCCCCGCACCCGGTGACCAACCGCGAGGTCACCACCGCGATGGGACGCGTCCTGCGCCGCCCGACGCCCTTCCCCGTCCCCGCTCCGGTCCTCCGCGCCGTCCTCGGCGACCTCGCCGCCGACGTCCTGGGCAGCGCCCGGGTCCTCCCCGCCCGCCTCCAGGAATCCGGCTTCCGCTTCGCCTTCCCGGACATCGACGGCGCGATCAGGGCGGCGATGTAGCACGGGGTACGGGGCCGGCGGGCGTACCCGGGGGTACGGGGCCGAGGGCGCCCACCCCGGCCCCCTCGCCCGCACCCGGCCAGGCCGCCCCGCGCCGGGGGCGTCATGGGGCGCGGCCGGGGGTCGGGGCGGGGGCCGGGCATGCGACCGGTGTGCGACCGTGCCCTGTCTCCGCGCGACTCCCGCCGGCCCGCCGCAGCCCTACGCTCGTCTCGAACTCGGGTATCCCTCAAGCCGGTTGGGGGCAGAAAGTCTCCAGCGGCCGCGCAACCTAGGAGGGCACGTGTATGAGCCCGCGTACCAGGCGGACGTCGTCGTCGTGGGGGCCGGGATCGCCGGACTGGCCACGGCGCATCGGCTGATCAGCGCAGGAGTGTCGACGACGGTCCTGGAGGCGGCCCACACGGTGGGCGGCCGGATGGCGACCGAGAAGGTCGACGGTTTCCGGCTCGACCGGATCGGCCGGCCCCTGTCGGCCGCGTACCCCGAACTCGCCCTCACCCCGGGCCTGGAGGGCCTCACGCTCCTCCCGTACGCCCCCGGGGTCCTGCTGCACAGCGAGGGCCGCCGGCATCGCGCGGGCGCACCCGCGGGCGCGGGGGGCGCAAGGGGCGCACTTCATGCCGTACGCGCCTTGGCGAGCGCCCCCCGGTCGGTGCCGGGACGGTCCGTGCCGGGACGCTCGGTACCGGGGCGGTCCGTGCCGGGGCGGTCGGTGCCCGGCCCCCGGCGTCCGCTGACCGCCGGGGCCCTCGCGGGCCCGCTCCGCACCTCGCCCGGGGCCGGGAGCGGCCCGGCGCCCCTCGCCCCGCTCCCGGCGGACGCCCCGGGCGGCGAGGGCGGCCCGCAGCCGGGCTCCGCGCGGGCCCGCTCGCTCGGTCTGGTCGCGCCCCTGAGACTGCGGGCCGCGCTCACCCGCCTCGCCGGCACGCCGGTGGAACGGCTGCTGGCCCGCCCGGAGCTGCCCGCCGCCGAGGCGCTGGCGCTGCGCGGGCTGCCGTCCCGCACGATCGACGGCTTCCTGCGCCCGCTGCTCGCCGCCCTGCTGTGCGATCCGGACCTGACCACCTCCAGCCGGTGTGCCGACCTCGCGCTGCGCTCCTTCGCGCGCGGGCGGCTGTGGCTGCCGGAGGGCGGCGCGGACGCCGTGCCGGAGCTGCTGGCGCGGACGCTGCCGCCGGGCACCGTGCACACCGGCGTACGGGTCACCTCGGTCGCCACCAACGCCGTGGCCACCGCGGAGCACGGCGTCTTCCGCTGCCGCGCGGTGCTGGTGGCGACCGACGCCCGCGCCGCCGCCGAACTGCTGCCGGGGCTGCGGGTGCCGGAGTTCCATCCGGTGACGGTGGTGCACCACACGACGGACGAGCCGCCGGAGACCGGCACTTCCCTGCTGCTCGACGCGGACCGGGGCGGGCCGGTCGCCCACACGGCGGTGGTGAGCCAGGTGGACCCGTCCCGCGCGCCGGCCGGCCGCGCGCTGGTGTCGTCGACGGTCCTCGGGCCGCCCCCGCCGGACGTGGACGAGGCCGTGCGCGGGCACCTCGCCCGCCTGCACTCCACCCCGACCACCCGCTGGGAGACCCTCGCCGTCCACCACACGGCCGACGCGGTGCCCGTGATGCGCCCGCCGCACGACCTGCGCCGCCCGGTGCGGCTGCTGGCCGGGCTGTACGTGTGCGGCGACCACCGCGACACCAGCACCGTCCAGGGCGCGCTGTACTCGGCGCACCGGGCCTCGGCGGCGATCCTGGCCGATCTGGGCGCGGGCCGCCCGATGGACCGGGCCGAACCCCTCCCGACGGCCCGCGCCGCGTAGGGCGCCCGCGCGACGTCCCGCCCGTCCCGCGGCGCCCGGCCCGCACGCGCTCGGGCGCGCGGGCCGGGCGACCCCGCGGCGGACGGGCGCCTTGCCGCGGACCCGCCTCGGGACCGCCACGGAGACCGGGCCACGTCGGCGAAACCGGCCCGCTCCCCGTGACGGCCCCGGCGGCCTCTCGCGCCGGGACCGGTGGCTAGCCCAGGGCGGCCACGCGGTCCCGGTATCCACGTACGGGCGCCGCGTCCTTGTACGGCTCCAGCCGGCGTTCGAAGTCCCGGACGTACTCCGTGGCGCGCACCGAGCGCATCTCCGCCGCCTGCCCGGCCGCCTCGGCGGCGAGCTGGCACGCCTGGTCCAGTTCGCCGAGGCCCAGGCGGGCGGTGGCGAGCACGATCCGGCAGAAGAGCCGGCTGCGGGCGTGGACCGGGGAACGCAGGTGCAGCGAGCGCTCCGCGTACTGGGCGGCGGCGCGGAACTGCTGGAGATCGCGGTGGCAGTGGCCCAGTTCGTCGGCGAGCTGGGCCTCGTCGAAGGAACGCGCCCAGTACGGCACCTCGTCGCCGGGCCGGGCCGACTCCATCGTCCGCTCCGCCCGGACCAGGGCGGCGGTGCAGGCCCGCACCTCGCCGAGCACGGCGTGCGCGCGGGCCTCGGCGGCGTGCAGCAGGGTCTGCACGACCGGCGGGGCGGAGGTGCCCACGCCCTGCTGCGCCACCCGCGCGAGCTGGCCCGCCTCGCGCCCGTGGCCCAGGTAGACGGCCTGGCGGCTCATGGTGACCAGCACATAGCTGCCGTAGGCCCGGTCGCCCGCGGCCTGCGCGAGCCGCAGCGCCTGCACGAAGTAGCGCTGGGCGAGCCCGTGCGCGGCGATGTCGTACGAGGTCCAGCCGGCCAGCCGGGTCAGGTCGGCGGCGGCGGCGAAGAGCCGGCGGCCGGTCTGCTCCCCGTAGGTGCCGCGCAGCATGGGCTCCAGCTCGTGTTCCAGGTAGCGGACGAGCGCCTGGCGGGCGTGGCCGCCGCCGTACCGGTCGTCGAGGCTGCGGAACAGCTCGCCGACCGAGCGGAGCGCGGCGAGGTCGCCGCCGGTGACGCGCTGGCCGGGGACGCGTTCGGCCGCGGTCCGCCGCCGGGAGGGGTCCGGGGCGGTGGTGGCCCTCGGGGGCGCGGGCCGGCCCTGGGCCGGGATGCGCACGGGCACCTCGGCGCGGGCCACCCGCTCGTCGGGGCGGCCGATCAGCCAGTCCCGGCTGGGCACGACGAGCCCGGCCGGGGTGAAGGCGATCTTCCGCAGTTCGGCGTGGCTGCCGGAGTCCTTGCGCCACAGCCCGCCGACGATGTCGACGGCCTCCTCGGGGGTGGCGGCGAACTCCAGGCCCGCGTAGACGGGCGCGCACGCGTCCAGGCCGAGGTCCTGGGCGGTGAGCCGGCGGCCCAGGCGCCGGGTGAAGACCTCGGCGATGAGGGCGGGGGTGGTGCCGCGGGGCTGTTGACCCCGGAGCCAGCGGGTGACGGACGTCTTGTCGTATCTAAGGTCCAGGCCGTGTTCGAGTCCGAGCTGGTCGACGCGACGCGCGAGACCCGCGTTGGAGAACCCCGCTTCGGCGATGAGTGCGGCTAACTGGCGGTTGGGGGTGCGCTGCGCGGGTCGTTCCGTCATGGTGCTGTGCGGTCTCCTGCCTTCCGGGCGTTCGATCACCCGGAGCGCCTGTGAACAGCTCTGATGGCCTCGTGGTCGGCGCGAATGTAGCGGAGAGTGAGCGGCCGATCGCACACTTCGCCAGGCATTCATCCGATCGTGTGAGGATTGAATGCGGAGCTGACGGGAACAGCCCCCCGTTCGGGGGCCGGTCGCCGGACGTACAGTGGCGTGGGCACGGCGCGTGCCCGACGACCGTTGCAGGGAGGTGCTGGGCGTGAGCGAGGTGCGGTTCGTCCGTATGGGCTTCGGAGCCGACGCCGTGGAGTACCGGGTGGCCTGGGACGAGCAGCGCCGGGTGCACGCGGCGCGCTTCGCCGACGAGGTGCCCGACACCGTGATCCTCCTGGAGCATCCGCCGGTCTACACGGCCGGCCGGCGCACCGCCGACAGCGAACGGCCCCTGGACGGCACCCCGGTCATCGACGTGGACCGCGGCGGCAAGATCACCTGGCACGGCCCCGGCCAGCTCGTGGGCTACCCGATCCAGAAGCTGCCCCGCCCGGTGGACGTGGTGGCGCACGTCCGGCGCCTGGAGGAGGCCCTGATCCGCACCTGCGCGGAGTTCGGGCTGGAGACCACCCGCGTCGAGGGGCGCAGCGGCGTGTGGGTGCTGGGCGACCCGGTCGAGCGGCGTCCCCCGCTCGGCGGACTCTCCCTGGACTTCGACCCGCGGCTCGCCGACGACGAGTTCGACCCGCGGCTCAACGGCCCGGAGTACGCCCCCTCCAACGCGGGCCAGCGCGGCGAGGACCGCAAGATCGCCGCGATCGGCATCCGGGTCGCCAAGGGCGTCACCATGCACGGCTTCGCCCTGAACGTGAACCCGGACAACAAGTGGTTCGACCGGATCATCCCGTGCGGCATCCGGGACGCCGGGGTGGCCTCCCTCGCGAACGAGCTGGGCCGCGACGTCACCCTCGACGAGGTGCTGCCCGTGGTCGAACGGCATCTGCGGGACGTCCTGGACCACGCCGACCTCCGGCCTCGCGTGATCGAGAAGCCGGCGGGCGCGGGGACCGAGAGCAGCCTGGCGACCCCAGGGAATCCCGAGGGCGCCGGGACGAACGGGCGGCCCGAGAAGGCGTCGGCATGACCGTTCACCCGATCCGGGGAATGGCCCCCCTGTGTCGGAGGTTGGCCTCACCACAGAGCCCGCCAATCACGGGCGTACCCTGGTGTACGCCGAAGAATCGAAGCTAGGGAGCCGACGTGTCCGCAGTCGCACCCGACGGACGCAAGATGCTGCGCCTGGAGGTCCGCAACAGCCAGACCCCCATCGAGCGCAAGCCCGAGTGGATCAAGACCCGGGCGAAAATGGGCCCCGAGTACACCAAGATGCAGAACCTCGTGAAGAGCGAGGGCCTGCACACGGTCTGCCAGGAAGCCGGCTGCCCCAACATCTACGAATGCTGGGAGGACCGCGAGGCGACCTTCCTCATCGGCGGCGACCAGTGCACCCGGCGCTGCGACTTCTGCCAGATCGACACCGGCAAGCCCGAGGCGCTCGACCGTGACGAGCCGCGCCGGGTGGGCGAGTCCGTGGTCACCATGGACCTCAACTACGCCACCATCACCGGCGTGGCCCGCGACGACCTCCCGGACGGCGGCGCCTGGCTCTACGCCGAGACGGTCCGCCAGATCCACCGGCAGACGGCCGGGCGCGCGGACGGCCGGACCAAGGTCGAGCTGCTCGCCCCCGACTTCAACGCGGTGCCCGAGCTGCTGCGCGAGGTCTTCGACTCCCGCCCCGAGGTCTTCGCGCACAACGTCGAGACGGTGCCCCGGATCTTCAAGCGCATCCGCCCCGGCTTCCGCTACGAGCGCTCCCTGAAGGTCATCACCGACGCCCGGGACTACGGTCTGGTCACCAAGTCCAACCTCATCCTCGGCATGGGCGAGACCCGCGAGGAGGTCGGCGAGGCGCTGCGCCAGCTCCACGACGCGGGCTGCGAGCTGATCACCATCACGCAGTACCTGCGCCCCTCCGTGCGCCACCACCCCGTGGAGCGCTGGGTCAAGCCGCAGGAGTTCGTGGAGCTGAAGGAGGAGGCCGAGCAGATCGGCTTCTCCGGCGTGATGTCCGGCCCGCTGGTGCGCTCCTCGTACCGCGCCGGGCGGCTCTACGCGATGGCCCGCGAGCAGCGTCACTCGACCGCCGCCGGGCAGGGCGCCGGCCCCGTCGCCGCACAGGCCGTCTGACGGCACCCGGGGAAGCCCCCGGGCTCCGGCACCGGGCTGGACCCCACCGGCCGGACGGCGCGGTCCGGCAGGCGTGGTCCGGGAGGCGTGATCCGGCAGGCGTGTGAAATCCCGCACAAGTCACTACCGACCGGTAGTGAACGCTGTTCGCGGCCCCGACCGTCCTCGCAGATGAGGGCCGCGGTCGGGGCCGCGCGGCCGTTCCGGGGCCGTTCCGGGGCCCCGCACCCATCCGTCATCTGCGTTTGACCGGCGGGTCACGCCCTGGTAACACCAAACCGTGACCCTGGAATCACGCCACGCGCACCCGTACCCGTCGCGGTACCGAGGGGGGACTTCCACGATGCCGGCCGCACCCGTCCGCGCCACCGCCATCCCGTCGTTCGGCACCGCCCTGCGGGCCGTCGAGTCGCTGCTGATGAGCGGCGGCCAGCGCACCGCCCGCCGCAACGCCTGGACCTCCGTGCTGGAGGACCGCCGCCGCGCCAGGGACCGCGTCGAGACCGAGCGGGTGCTGCGCGAGTCGCTGGAGGGCCCCCGCCCCCTCGACGGGCACCCCTGACGCCTCCCGTCCCCGGGCCCGTCCCCGGCCCTTCCCGGGCGCCCTTCCCCGCCCCGCCGCGCCCCCTTCCGCGCCCGTTCTCCGCCCCCGCGCCGCCCCGCCGGGCACTGCCGTCGTGGGCGCTTTCCCGGACACGTAGACTTCGGCACATGGCGAGGAAGGAAACCGCAGCGGACGCTGCGAACCCCGGGCGACTGAAGCAGATCGCCCTGACCTACAAGATGACCCGCAAGGCCGACAAGAAGATCGGTCTTGTACTCGCGGCTGTCGGCATCGTCGTCCTCGGTGTCTTCCTCGCGATCGGTTTCCTGATCGGTCACCCCATCTATCTCGGCATCCTGGGCCTGCTGCTCGCCTTCCTCGCGACGGCGATCGTCTTCGGGCGCCGGGCCGAGCGGGCGGCCTTCGGGCAGATGGAGGGCCAGCCGGGCGCCGCAGCGGCCGTACTGGACAACATCGGCCGGGGCTGGACGACGACCCCCGCGGTGGCGATGAACCGCAGCCAGGACGTGGTGCACCGGGCGGTCGGCAAGGCCGGCATCGTGCTGGTCGCCGAGGGCAACCCGAACCGGGTGAAGTCCCTGCTGGCCGCCGAGAAGAAGAAGATGAACCGCATCGTGGCCGACGTACCGGTGCACGACCTGATCGTGGGCGACGGCGAGGGCCGGGTGGAGCTGAAGAAGCTCCGCACGACCATGCTGAAGCTGCCCCGCGTGCTCACCGGCCCGCAGGTCACCGCGACCAACGACCGGCTGCGCGCCCTGGGCGACCTGATGAGCAACATGCCGGTGCCCAAGGGCCCGATGCCGAAGGGCATGCGGATGCCGAAGGGCGGCAGCCCGAAGCAGCGCTGAGCCCTCCCGACACGGAACGGCGGATGGGGCGCCCGGATCACTCCGGGCGCCCCCATCCGCCGTTTGTACGCGTGGGCGGGGTGCTAGAGACGGACCTCGACGGTGCGGGCGAGGCGGTCGTGCAGGCCCCGGCCGTCACGGTCCCAGACCAGCGCCGGGACGGCGACGCACAGCAGCGCGGAGCGCAGCAGGGCGCGCAGCGGGTTGACGCGGCCCGTGCCCAGCTCGACCACGCGCAGCCCGAAGAGCCGCTTGCCCGGGGTGAAGCCGACCGTGCCGACGGTGAGCGCGCTCAGCACGAAGAAGATCAGCAGCGCCCAGTTGCCGGTGGCCTGCTGGTAGCCGTCGGTGATCAGACCGTTGGCGATCAGGAGGCACAGGGTCCAGTCGACGGCCAGGGCGCCGATCCGCCGGCCCGGCCGGGCGATGGAGCCCGGTCCCTCTTCGGGCAGGCCGAGCTGCTCGCCCCGGTACCCCAGCTCCCCGCCGGCCCCTTCGATGGCCGCGCGCGGGCCGGAGAGCCACGATCCCATTGCTTGCCTGTTGTCCACGACGTCCACGGTACTGGGCGCGCGTCCGGGCACCCGAGGAGGGTGGCCGGGCCGGACGGGACGGCGCCTGGTGCGGGAGGGCGGCGCGGGGCGGGTGAACAGGGGGTGTGACCGGCCCGACAGGCGCCTAGGCTGACACCGTGGCCGGTTAACTTCTGCGAAACATACGGGTCACGCCCGAGAAATTTCCCGTCCCTAGGGTCGAGGAGAGCGTGGGCCGCCCGCACTGGCACACGCACGATCTACCACCCCGGCGGGACGGTCGGGAGTAGGAGGAGCCGGAATGTTCCAGAACGCCGACGAAGCCAAGAAATTCATCGCGGACGAGGACGTCAAGTTCATCGACGTCCGTTTCTGCGACCTGCCGGGCGTCATGCAGCACTTCACCCTGCCGGCCGGGGCGTTCGACCCGGACGAGGAGCAGGCCTTCGACGGTTCCTCCATCCGCGGTTTCCAGGCCATCCACGAGTCGGACATGTCCCTGCGCGCCGACCTGTCCACCGCCCGCGTGGACCCCTTCCGCCGGGACAAGACCCTCAACATCAACTTCTTCATCCACGACCCGATCACCGGTGAGCAGTACTCCCGTGACCCGCGGAACGTGGCCCGCAAGGCCGAGGCGTACCTCGCCTCCACCGGCATCGCCGACACGGCCTTCTTCGGCCCCGAGGCCGAGTTCTACGTCTTCGACAGCGTGCGCTTCGCCACCAGCGCGAACGAGAGCTTCTACCACATCGACTCCGAGGCCGGCGCCTGGAACACCGGTGCCCTGGAGGACAACCGCGGCTACAAGGTGCGCTACAAGGGCGGCTACTTCCCCGTCCCGCCGGTCGACCACTTCGCCGACCTGCGTGCCGAGATCTCCCTGGAGCTGGAGCGGGCCGGCCTCCAGGTGGAGCGCCAGCACCACGAGGTGGGCACCGCCGGCCAGGCCGAGATCAACTACAAGTTCAACACGCTGCTCGCCGCCGCCGACGACCTCCAGCTCTTCAAGTACATCGTGAAGAACGTGGCCTGGAAGAACGGCAAGACGGCCACCTTCATGCCGAAGCCGATCTTCGGGGACAACGGTTCGGGCATGCACGTCCACCAGTCGCTGTGGAGCAACGGCGAGCCCCTCTTCTACGACGAGCAGGGCTACGCCGGTCTCTCCGACACCGCCCGCCACTACATCGGCGGCATCCTGCGGCACGCCCCGTCGCTGCTGGCCTTCACCAACCCGACGGTGAACTCGTACCACCGCCTGGTGCCGGGCTTCGAGGCGCCGGTGAACCTCGTGTACTCCCAGCGCAACCGCTCGGCCGCGATGCGCATCCCGATCACCGGCTCGAACCCGAAGGCCAAGCGCGTCGAGTTCCGCGCCCCGGACGCCTCCGGCAACCCGTACCTGGCCTTCTCCGCGCTGCTCCTGGCGGGCCTGGACGGCATCAAGAACAAGATCGAGCCGGCCGACCCGATCGACAAGGACCTCTACGAGCTGCCCCCCGAGGAGCACGCCAACGTGGCCCAGGTCCCGACCTCCCTCGACGCGGTCCTCGACCGCCTGGAGGCCGACCACGAGTTCCTCCTCCAGGGCGACGTCTTCACGCCCGACCTGATCGAGACGTGGATCGACTTCAAGCGCGCCAACGAGATCGCCCCCCTCCAGCTCCGCCCCCACCCCCACGAGTTCGAAATGTACTTCGACGTGTGACGGACGCCGGGCGCGAGCGCCCGTCGCCGCCGGTCCGGAGCCCCGTCCCTCGTCCTGAGGGGCGGGGCTCGGCACGTCGCGGGGCGGGCCCCAGGGGCCCGTGGCGGCGGGGTTCTGGCCGGAAAGGCTTCCCTCTGCGGTTTCCGGGGGGAATCATCGACGGTGACACGATTGTTCGACCGTGGTACGCGCCGGGAAGACGGGGAGAGGTACGGGGATGTCCGAGCGGGACGACGAGGAGCGCGAGTTCGATCTGCGGTGGGCCGACGGAGCCGAGCACAAGGAGCCCTCCGCCCGCGCCCGGATGCTGGCCGCGCGGTGGAAGGAGAACCCTCCCGGTCCGGTGCCCTTCCGCCCCGACCCCGAGCACAGGCGGTCCCGGCACCGTCACCGCTCGCCGTGGATGTCGGCCGCCCTGGTCCTCGGCATCGTCGCCGCGGTCATCCTCCTCCTCGGGTACCTGGAGTTCCGCGCGCCCTTCTGAGCCGGCCACCGCCCCCACCAGGCAATCCGCTTCCGCACCGGCCACGCGTGCCACCGCGAACCGCCCCACATCGGCCGTACGGGTGCACACTGGACATCGGAACGAGTCCCTGACTGCGGGGTGATGAGATGCAGAGCCGCTTCCGGAGCGACCGGCGGTTGACCGTCCGAATGGGGGTCACGCTGTTCCTGCTCGGGTTGCTGTACGTGGGCTTCGTGGCCGCGTTGATCACGCTGCTGAAGTCCTGGGTCCTGGTCGTGGTGATCGTCGCGCTGCTGTTCGGCGCCCAGTACTGGTTCTCCGACCGGATCGCGCTGTTCGCCATGCACGGCAAGGTCGTCGAGCGGGACGAGTATCCGGAGCTGCACGGGGTCGTCGACCGGCTGGCGGCCATGGCGGACATGCCGAAACCGCTGGTCGCCGTGTCGGCGATGGAGATGCCGAACGCGTTCGCCACGGGACGCAACGCGGACAACGCGGTGGTCTGCGTGACCACCGGCCTGCTGCGGCGGCTGGAACCGGCCGAGCTGGAGGGCGTGCTGGCGCACGAGTTGTCGCACGTCGCGCACAAGGACGTGGCGGTGATCACCGTCGCCTCCTTCCTCGGGGTGATCGCGGGGCTCATCGTGCGGTTCGCCTTCTACTCGCAGCTCTTCGGCGGCGGCCGGCGGGACCAGAACACCCTTGTCGTCTTCGCGGCGATCATGGGCGTCTCGGCCGCCGTGTACACGATCAGCTTCCTGTTGATCCGGGCCCTGTCCCGGTACCGGGAGCTGGCCGCGGACCGGGCGGCTGCGGTGCTCACCGGCCGTCCCTCGGCGCTGGCGTCGGCACTCACCAAGGTGTCCGGGGACATCGCCCGCATCCCGACGAAGGACCTGCGGACGGCGCAGGCGTTCAACGCGTTCTACTTCACGCCGGCCTTCGGCTCCGACCCCGGTCTGGGCAAGATCTTCGCCACCCACCCGAGCCTGGAGCAGCGGCTCGACCAGCTCGGCCGGATCTCGGCGGAGCTGGACGAGGCCGCGGCGCCCGGGAAGGCGTGACGCATGGGCCTGCTGGACATCCTGCTCGGCCGTACGAAACCCGTCGCACCCGACCTGGACCGCCTCTTCGCGCTGCCCTCCGCGGCGGTGACCCTGGAGGCGGCGGCCGGTTTCAGGCCGACCGGGCAGGGCGCGGTCTGCTTCGCCACCGTCGAGGGCTCGGCCTTCGACGAGACCCACCGCGAGGTCCGCGCCCTGCTCGACGCGGACGCCGGGCGGACCCCGGTGGAGCTGAGCCGCGACGAGTACGGCTACTCGTGGCTCGTCTCGCGCCGCTCCCCCGACGATCTCCCGTTGCTCGTGAACGACCTCCACGCGGTCAACAGCTCCATGGAGGCCAACGGCTTCGGCCCCCAGTTGCTCTGCTCGCTCGCCGGTTTCCAGGACGGCGAGGGGCGGCGGCTGGCGCTGGTCTACCTCTACAAGCGCGGCACCTTCTACCCCTTCGCCCCGCTGCCCGGCGCCAGGGAGCGCCGGGACAACGCGCTGGAGCTGCGGATCAGGGCCGTGCTCGCCGACGACCTCACGGTCGAGCAGGACCTCGGGCGCTGGTTCCCCGTGTGGGGTGCGCCCGGACTGTGACCGTGAGGGCGGCGGGCAGGTCCGGGCCGGCTCCGCTCCGGGTCAGGCCCCCGCCCCCGGGGGCCAGGGCGCGGGTGTGGCGGCGCCGGGTGCGCGGGCCCCGGCGCCGTGGGTCACCGCGCGGAGTGCAGGAGCGCCCGCACCATGCGGCAGGTGCTCGCCGACGGCGGGTGGACGCCGACGGTGCGCGCGGTCTCCCGTATCGTCTCGTCGCCGGCCCGCTCCGGCACGTAGACGCCGGTGTCGAGCAGGGCTATGGCGAGCCGCATCGCCTTGAGCCGGCGGTTGTGCGCCACGTACCAGGCGCGGGGGCGGCCGGGGGGCAGGGGGTGCTTCGCCACGGGGGCGTACGGCAGGTCGAGCGGGACGGGACGCCGGGCGGTGGACTGGGTGGGCAGCGGCTTCGGCTTCAGGGCGGCAGCGGTCACGGGCATCCTCCTGACGCGGTCGGGGCGCCGTCCGGACACCCCGGCGACACCCTCGAACACTGCGTCCATTCTACCGTCGGGCACCGACATCCGGGGAGCCTGTGGACAACCGAACGTCCAGGTCAGGCCATACGCGGGGGCGATGTCACCGCCGGTTCGCGCGAGGCGCGTGAGGCGCCGATATTCGAACAGAGGGGGCGCGTGACGGGGGTGCGCGGCGGGGTGCGGTCAGGGCCGGGGGGCCGCTTCCGGCGCCGGGCCCGGCTACCGTGTGCGGTATGGAGATCTGGATCAATCCGGCCTGTTCGAAGTGCCGCAGCGCGATCGGTCTGCTGGACGACGCGGGCGCCGAGTACACCGTCCGCCGGTACCTGGAGGACGTGCCGAGCGAGGACGAGATCCGCGACGTGCTCGGCCGGCTCGGTCTGGAGCCCTGGGACATCACCCGCACCCAGGAGGCCGCCGCGAAGGACCTGGGCGTCAGGGAGTGGCCGCGGGACGACTCCGCGCGCGAGCGCTGGATCGCCGCGCTCGCCGCGCACCCGAAGCTGATCCAGCGGCCGATCATCACCGCCGACGACGGGACGGCCGTGGTCGGCCGCACCGACGAGGCCGTCCGCGACGCCCTCTCCCGGTAGAGGACCCGCGCCGGAAGCCTGTGGCGTGGGGACCCCGGCCCGTCGGCACGGCGCGGGCGGGCCGTGCGCGGGGTGCCCCGCGGGGGCGGTCTGTGCCGCGCGCCGCGACTCAGAGTGGCCCACGCTGTTACTCTGCGCCGCGATGAGCCACGACGATCAGGGCGGGCGGGGCCGGCCGCCGGGTCCCGGCGCCGCCGGCGCGGCCGTGCCGCGCCGCCGCCGGCGTACCCGGGTCGTGCTGGCCGTGACGGCGGGCGGCGTCCTCGCCGCGGCCGTCGCCGTCGACGCCCCACCGCCCTCCGGCCCCGGCGGGGACCCGCCGCCCGCCGCCTCCCGGACGACCGCCGGGACGAGCACGCCCTCCGTCGCCCTGCCGGGGACCGCCGACGGCAGGCCGCCCCTGCCCGCGGTCCGGCCGGAACGCGCCTTCCCCGCGACGGCCGTGCGGCTGCCCGACGGCTCCCGGTACAAGCGCCTCGACCTGGTGACCACCGCCGACTGCTCCCACCCGATGGGGCCCGGAGCCCTCGCCGGGCGGGACGAGGGCTGCCGGCGGCTCACCGCCGCCCTGTTCACCGACGCCGAGCGGCGTTCGCGCGTGACGGTGACCGTGGTCAGCTTCCGGCGGGCCGAGGACGCCTCGGCGCTCTGCGCGGCCCTCACCGGGTCCGCGGCCGGCCGCCGCGCCGTCCCGCTCGACCCGCCGCCCGGGAGCGGGCTGCCCCCGGCCCCGCCCGGCGCCCCGGCCGTCCGGCGCCATCTGCCCGCCGCCCGCTCGGTGGTCCTCGCCGACGGCCGGTGGGCCGACGGCGGCACGGCCGGCGCCGAGGCCCTGACCCGGCAGACGGAGGGGCTGGCGCGGTACGCGCGCGACAACGTGGTGGCGTACGAGGGGGGCGGCGCCGGTCCCGTCCGGGAGTGTTCCGCCCCGGAGTGACCGACGGCCGACCCCTGTGGCGTACGTCACGTCGGCCGATCCCCCGGCCCCTGAGCAACCCTGTTCGGCATCTCGTACATAGCGGCGTACCCCCCTACCTTTCAGGAGCCGCGCATGTCGCGCAGGAGAACTCTCGGCACGAAGAAGACGATCGCACTGCTGGTCGGTGCGGCGACGGTGGCGGGCGGTGGGGCCTTCGTGATGGCGAACGCCTCCAACGCCCAGACCACCGCCGGCGCGCAGACGAAGTCCGCCCAGGACTCGACCGTCTGCCAGGGCCTGGCCACCGCGCTCGGCAACAACCAGCGGTTCATCGCGGACCAGCGGGCCGCGCCCGACGCGCAGTCGGACGCGCGGATCGCCAACCGCGAGGCCGTCATCGAGGAGATCAAGCGCAAGCAGGAGGCGTCCGGGTGCGCGGTGGGGGAGTCGGCTCAGGACTCCCAGGCCGGGCAGCCGTCGCAGGGCGGGGGCCAGGAGGCCGGGCAGGGAGCCGGGCAGGCGGCCGGTGAGAACGCCGGGCAGGGCGGCGCGGACCAGGCCGCCGGGCAGGACGCCGGACAGGCCGGTGCCGGGCAGGCGGGACAGCAGGTCTGCAACGGCTCCACCGTCACCCTCTCCGGCGAGGGCGGCGCCCCGGCCGCGTCCAGCAACCAGTTCCCGGCGGGGACGAAGCTGCGGGTCACCAACCTGGACAACAACAAGTCCACGACGGTCGAGGTCACCTCGGTCTCGGGAAGCTGCGTCCTGCTCAACGACTCGGCCTTCGAACTCGTCCGCGAGCCGGGCAAGTTCCTGATCCGGCGGGCCGTGATCGAAAAGGTGGGATGAGGCACCGCCCCTCCCCGGGCCGGCTCCCCGGACCGGCGGGGCGGCACAGCGCACGGCCGGGTACACCGCCTGGCCCGGCGGGCATCGCCCGCGGGGCCGAGGAGGAACAGGCGGCGCACCCGGCCGTGTCCGCGCCCGCGGGCACAGAGCCCCGCGGGCGGCCCGGCCCGGGAGACGGGCGGGACGACGGTCGGAGGACCACGGCTCATGCTCATGCACGGTCAGGACCCCGGTGAGCGGGACAGACGGGACAGAGACGACCAGCGGGACCAGCGGGACGCGCCGGACGGGCGGGACGGTCCCGGGGCCGGTCCGCTTCCTGGTCCCGGCCCTGATCCCGGTCCCCGCCCCGCCGCCGGTCCCGAGATCGTCCGGCTGCTGCGCGCCGTGGCCGCGGGGCTGTCGGCCCACGGCGCGCGGTTCGCGCAGCGCAACGGCATGCACCCCACCGACGTCCGCGCCGTGACCGCGCTCCTCGACGCCTCCGGCGCGGGCGAGGAACTGACCGCCGGGCGGCTCGGCGCGGCGCTCGGGCTGAACTCCGCCGGGACGACCGCGCTGGTGGACCGGCTGGAACGGGCCGGGCACGCGCGCCGGGTCCGCGGCCGGCGGGACCGGCGTCACGTCGTCGTCCGGGTCGAGGACCGCGCGGTCGGCCTGGTCGGGCCCCACACCGGCCGGCTCGCCGACCGCGCGACGGCCCTCCTGCGCGACTACGACGAGCGTGAACTCGCCGCGGTCCACCGCTTCCTGACCGGCATGCGCGACGCGGCCCACGCGACCGACACGGACGCGTGAGGAGGGGCGGGACCGGACACGCCGCGGGCGGTACGCAAGCGCCGTACGGACACCCGACACGCCGCACCCGCACCCGCTACCCGCACCCGGCCCTCCCCCACCCGGGCACCTGACACGCCCGGCCCCACCCCACCGGCACCGCGCCCGTGCGCCCGACACGCCCGGCCCGGCGCGTCCCCGCGCGAAGTGCCGGCACGCCCCCGCCGCCCACCCCCTGATCCACGCCGTCCGGCGTGTCCACGCACCGGGCGCGGTCTGCTCTTGTCGGCCGGGGTCTGCTTCAATAGGGCTCATGGTCGGCTTCCGGAAGTACGCGGCGACAGGTCACCAGGACCTGGAGCCCTTCTGGCCTTCCCGTCAGCACCACGACTTCGACCGGGTGTGTTGCCGCGCGACGATCGCGCCGGCCCGCTAGAGCGCCGTACACCCCGGCCCCCGGCCAGCGCGCACGACGTACGTCCCCGCGACGCGCCCGACCACGATCCCGTGGCCGTCGCCCCTCCCGACGAACCTCTCGCGCGAAAGAGCTGACGTCCCATGGCGACCATCCGTCCCCTGTCCCCCGTTCCCCTGGGCCCCGACTCCACCTCCACGCGCCCCGAGCACCCCTCGGGCCGCTCCGCCTCCTCCCCCACCGCCGCACCCGCCGGCGGCCCCCGGCACCGGCTGCGCGCCGTCGACCGCGACGACACGCAGTGGCCCCCGCCACGCCCCGGCGTCCCCGAGGCCCTGGGCAACGTGACCGACCTCCTGCCGCCGGGCGCGACCTGGCTGCCCGCGCCCCCGCACGCGCTGCCCGCCCTGCCCGGCCGGCCGCCGATGGTGGGCTACCTCGTGCTGGTCCCGGCCGACCAGCAGCCGCCCCTGCCGCCGGTGGCCGTCTCCGGCCGTCCCGAGAAGGGCTCGCCGGGCGGCGACCCCCTGGTACGGATCGACGCCGCGCGGCGCACCGCCTCCGTGGACGGGCGCGAACTCGACCTGACGTACCTGGAGTTCGAGCTGCTGGCCCATCTGGTGGCGCACCCGCACCGGGTGCACACGCGCGACCATCTGGTGACCACCGTGTGGGGCTACGGGCACGTGGGCGACGGCCGCACCGTCGACGTGCACATCGCCCGGCTGCGCCGCAAGCTGGGCGCCGAGCACCGGCGGACCATCCAGACGGTGCGCCGGGTCGGCTACAAGTACGCCCCGCCGGCCGGTCGCTGAGCCCTGCCCCGGCCGGAGCCGGCCGCCGGCCCCTCCCCGCCCGGGGCGGGCCTCTGCGCCGACGGCGGAATCCCGTGCCGCCGGCCGCCGTGCCGGGCACAGTGACCGCATGAGACTACTGGTGCTGGGCGGGACGGAGTTCGCGGGACGGGCCGTGGTGGAGGCGGCGCTCGCACGAGGCTGGGAGGTCACCGCCCTGAACCGGGGACGGCACGCGCCGCCGCCCGGGACGCGTGCGCTGCGCGGCGACCGGACGGCCGACGGCGGTCTCGACGCGCTCGCCGAGGGCACCTGGGACGCCGTCGTCGACACCTGGTCGGCGGCGCCCCGCGCGGTGCGGGACGCGGCGCGGCTGCTGCGGGACCGCGCCGGCCGGTACGTGTACGTGTCGAGCCGCTCGGTGTACGCGTGGCCCCCGGCCCCCGGGGACACGGAGGACGCGCCGCTCGTCGAGGGCGCCGCACCGGACGCGGGGCGGACCGACTACGCCCGGGACAAGCGGGGCGCCGAGCTGGCCGTCCTGGACGCCTTCGGCGCGGACCGCTCGGTGCTCGTCCGGGCCGGGCTGATCCTCGGCCCGTACGAGAACATCGGGCGGCTGCCGTGGTGGCTGAACCGGATGGCGCGGGGCGGCCCGGTGCTCGCGCCGGGGCCGCGGGACCTGCCGCTCCAGTACGTCGACGTGCGCGACCTCGCCGAGTGGGTGCTCGGCGCGGCGGAGCGGGGGCTGAGCGGTCCGTACGACGTCGTCTCACCGCGGGGGCACACCACCATGGGCGCGCTGCTCGACGCCTGCGCCGAGGTCACCGGGGGTGGTGCCGAACCGCGGTGGACCGACCCCGACGTGGTGCTCGCCGCGGGCATCGAGCCGTGGACGCAGCTCCCGGTGTGGGCGCCGCCGGGCAGCGAACTGCACGGCGCCCTGCACTGCTCCGACGTCTCCCGCGCCCTGTCCACGGGGCTGCGCTGCCGCCCGGTGGCCGAGACCGTGCGCGACACCTGGCGGTGGCTGTGCGCCGTCGGCGGCACGCCGCCGCAGCGCCCGGACCGGCCCGCGGTGGGGCTGGACCCGGTGACGGAGGCGAGGGCGCTGGCCACGGCCCCGCAGGGGCCCGGCACGCGCTGACGGGTCCGCCCCCTCGTCCCTCACCCCGGGTGAACCGGCGGCAACTCCTGGTGTTCCAGCGTCTGTTGAGACCCGTGTCACCCAGGGAGTCACCGGAAATTCCCGGGGCGGCTGAACACCTCGCGGGCGCTCTCCGTATGGATGGGCGCCGCTTCACTCCTGTCGGGCGCCTCGATGCCCCGCAAGGAAGTCAGAGGAGTTCCATGGGACGCAACACACGCAAACGCCGTATGCCACTGGCAACCAAGGCCGTAGCCGGAGCGGCGGCTCTGGCGCTCGGTGGCGGCGGGCTGGTCTGGGCCAACTTCTACGCCTCGGCGCACGAGAAGCACGGCGGGCACGACCGCACCAGGTCGGTGGCGGCGCAGGTCGCCACGATCAACTGCCCCGACATCGGCCAGAAGCTCTCCGACGTGCCGGACCAGGCGCGCGGCGAGGTCGACGGCGAACTGGCCACGATGGACAGCCAGATCACCGACGCCTACCAGCAGCTCGCCACCACCCGTCGGGCGCAGGAGGGCGACCCGAAGTACGTCCAGAACACCATCCTGGGTCCGCTCAAGGACCGGCGGAAGGTGATCATCGACCGGATCAAGCTGGAGATCAACCGGGCCGGCGGCCGTGCCGACAACAGCTTGGACGAGCTGGCCGGATGCGAGGGTCAGCCCGCCGAGACGCCGGAGAACGGCGGTCAGGACGGCGGCGGCCAGGACGGCGGCCAGGAGCAGGGCGGCGGTCAGGAGGGCGGTCAGGACCAGGACGACAACGGCAACGGTGTCGCGGGTCCGGTGGCCGACGACTTCATCGACATCAACGACGTCCAGCCGAACTCCCGCAACACGCAGAACGGTCTGGCCTCCAACGGCGACAGCGGGTCCAGGGGCACGTTCACCACGGACTGCGGTGTCAACGAGAACAACCTGTTCAACAGTGACAACGTGATCGCCGCCCCGGGTGTCGGCAACGGCGCCCACCACACGCACGACTACGTCGGCAACCAGGGCAACAACGCCTTCGCCAGCGACGAGGACCTCGCCCAGGCGGCCACCACCTGCAAGAACCAGGGCGACAGGTCGACGTACTTCTGGCCGGTGCTGCGCCTCCAGGACGGCACCCAGGAGTTCGACGCCAACGACGACGGAGGCGGCGCCGAGGGCAACATCGGCAAGATCCTCAAGCCCGCCCAGGCCGAACTGCGCTTCACCGGCAACAAGCAGGGCAACGTGGTGGCGATGCCGAAGTTCCTGCGCATCATCACCGGTGACGCCAAGTCCTTCACCAACGGCGAGGCCAACTCCAACAGCTCCTGGAGCTGCACCGGCTTCGAGGACCGGCAGGTCACCGACAAGTACCCGCTCTGCCCCGAGGGCAGCCAGGTGGTGCGTACCACCAACTTCCAGAGCTGCTGGGACGGCCAGAACACGGACAGCGCCAACCACCGCACCCACACGGCGTTCGTCCGCGGGGACGGGAGCTGCCCCGACGGCTTCCAGGCCATCCCCCAGCTCCAGGTCCGCCTGGTGTACGACATCCCCACCCCGACCGTGCAGAACGGCCAGGTGACGAACCCGTACGCGGTGGACAGCTTCCCGGAGCAGTTGCACAAGCCGATCACCGATCACAACGACTTCATCAACGTCATGGACGACTCCCTGATGAACAAGGTCGTCAAGTGCATCAACAAGGGCAAGAACTGCACCTGATCGCGGTCACGGCCCCCTGAGCGGCACGGGGGGGCCGTACGGCCGAGAGGGGCCGGTGGCGCTGATCCCGCCACCGGCCCCTCGTCCGTTCCCGCTTCCGTCCCGCCTCCCGGCGGGCCCGCGTCAGCCGCCGTGTCCGGCGTGCTCGCCGGAGCCGTGGCCGGAGCCCTTCCCGCCGCCGTGCTCCGGGCCGTGCTGGACGCCCTGTTCCACCACGCCGCCGAGCCGGCCGCGCAGTCCCTCGACGAGGTCCTCCTCGCCGACCGCGACCCACTTGCGGCCGACCAGGTAGTAACCGCCGTAGTCCTTGGCCGTGTTGATCCACTCGCGCTGTCCGCGGTCGGTGGCGAAGGTGGCGAGGATGTACTTCTCCCCGCCCTTCTTGCAGATCGCCTGGCGGATGGTGTCGGCGTCGGTCTGGAGGTCGGGCTCGCACTTGACCTCGGCGGCCAGGTGCTCCAGGCTTCCCGTCGCCGTCTGCGGGACGGCCGCCTCGCCGTCGCCGCCGGTTCCGCAGCCGGCCAGCGCCAGCACCAGCACCGCTCCGGCCGGCGCGAGCATCGATCGGGTCAGCCTCATGTGTTCCTCCGGTCCCTTCCGGCGAATGCCGTACGGGGCCCCCGGTGAGGGCCCCCGGCCATCGATACGGGCGCGGGGCGCGACATGCTCAAACGGCCCCGCGTCCGGCCGCCGTCCGGGACCGCGCGGCCCCCGTCCCCAGCGCGCCCGCGGTGACCAACCGCCGGTTCGCTCGTTCTGCTGAACGTGCAGTCACAGGATGTCGCCCCGCCCCCCGCACCCTCCGCCGCCGACCCGGTCGTCGACGTCGAGCAGGCCGAGGCCGCGCTCGTCGAGCACTACCCGCGGCTGGTCCGGCTCGCCTACCTGGTGCTGCCGTCCGGTCTCGGCCGGGGGCGCCGGGTGCTGACCGCGCACGCCCTCGTGCAGCGCGCGCTGCCCCGCAACCGCACCCGCACACCCGTGATCCCGGCCCAGTCGGCCGGCCGCGAGGGCGACCCCGGGTACGCGCTGGTCCGCCTGCGGGTCGTGCGTACGGCGCTGACCGCGAGCCTGCCGCTGCGGCGCCGGGCCTGGCCGCGGCGGGCCCAACTGCCCCCGTTGCTGCCCCAGGTGTGGGGACTGACCCTCTTCCCCCGCTCCGGCGGCGCCGACGAACTCGCCCTGGACCAGCGGCTGTCCCACCTGACCGGGCCGGGCCGGGCCGCGTACGCGCTGCGCGGGCTGGAGAAGCTGCCGGACGGCGACGTGCGCCAGGTCCTCACCGCCGCCGGGGTGCGCGACACGGACGCCGCGCTGCGCGAGGCCGACGCGGTGGGCGGACCGTACGCGCTGCTGCGCTCCCCCGAGTTCGACCCCTGCTCGCTCCAGGCCCGGCCGACCGATCTGATGCGGCGCCGCCAGCACACCAAGGCCGCCCTCGTCGCGGGGGCGGCGCTGGTCGTCTGCGGGGCGCTGCTCGGCCTGCCCGGCGACGGCTGGGGGCCGGACGGCGCCGCCGCCCCGCCCTACGCGCAGAACCCGGCGGCACAGGCCGCCCTCGACCCCGGCCGGGTGACCGAGGCGGCCCCCACCGCGTGGCGGACCTCGGACCGCACCGACTTCTCGGTGTGGCCGGCCCGCGGCGGCCTCACCGGCGACCGGGAACTGGTGCGCCGCGCCCTCGCCGTGTGGGCCCGCCCCGGCGAGACCGTGCACGTGTCGGCGACGCCCGGCACGCCGACCGGCGGCCCCGCCGGACCGCCCCAGCTCCTGTACGCCGGGGACGTGGGCAACGCGCGCGTGGTGCTGCTCCACGACGGCCTGCGGGTCGTCCGGTACGCCGAGCCGAGGGAGGGCTCGGCCGGTGCCGCCCTGGACTTCGCGCGGACCGACGGCGCCGGACGCTCCGAGGCGGGCGCGCTGGTGCTGGACCGGGCCGACGGCAACGTGCGCTATCTGACGGCGCCCTGGGTCACCGGGGCGGCCGAGCGCGACCTCGCCCAGCCGAACGGCGGCGCCATGGAGCTGACGCTGACCGACGGGGTCACCTCGCCGCTGGCCAGCCCCGCCCAGCAGACCGGCGCCTGCTCCTCGTGGAACGCGCTCCAGCTCGCCGACGGCTCCCACACCCAGGTTTTGAGCGACCTCGGCGAACTGGTGCCGGCCCGCCTCACCACCGGCCGGCCCGGCTCCGTCAAGAACGTCTCCGGGGCCGAGTCCCTGCGCGCCTGGGCGCCGTACGCCTGTTCGCTGGGGTCGGTGCGCGGGCAGGGCGTGCGGTCGGTCAACGCCTGGCAGTTCGCCTCGCAGCCGTTGCCGGGGGCCGCCGGGACCGGCTCGTGGGTGTGCACGCGGGCCGAGACCTGGCGGGGCGAGGGGGCGAGGGTGCTGGCCCAGTTCCGCACGCCGGGCGGGCCGGTGGGCGCCGTGGCGGCGAAGGCCGAGGACGTGCCGGCCTGCGGCAAGCGGGAACCGCACGTACTGGCAGGGGTGCTGTGGAAGTCGGGGGGCGGGGAGTGGTACCTCCTCGCCGCGGCCGGGGGCGACGGCGCCCGCGCGGTCACCGCGAGCGGCGGCGTCAGCGCCTCCGCCGAGGGCGCGGTCCTGACGGCACCGGCCGAGGAGGGCGCCAAGGCCGAACTCCGGGCCACCCTCCCCGACGGCGGCACCCTCGACGGCCTCGGCTGACGAAGCCGCCCCGCTCCCGGAGCCGTACTCGCCGTGCGGGGACCCGACGGGCCGCCGACCGGCTCGGAGCGGGGCGAACCGGTCCGCATCCGTGGCTCCCGTGCGCGGAAGGGGCGGCTGGTGCGGGACTTGTGAACACCGATGCGTGATCCAGTCCGTTCGGAGGCTTGATTCGATCGGTAAGGTGTTCGTATGAGCACCGGGGTACGCCGCAGAATGGGCGTCGAGGAACGACGGCAGCAACTCATCGGCGTCGCGCTCGAACTCTTCAGCCGCCGCTCGCCCGACGAGGTCTCCATCGACGAGATAGCGTCGGCCGCGGGCATCTCACGCCCGCTTGTCTACCACTACTTTCCCGGCAAACTCAGCCTGTACGAGGCCGCGTTGAGGCGTGCCTCGGACGATCTGGCGGGCCGGTTCGAGGAGCCGCCCGAGGGGCCGCTGGGGGCGCGGCTGCTGCGGGTGATGCGCCGCTACTTCGACTTCGTGGACGAGCACGGCCCCGGTTTCTCCGCCCTGATGCGCGGCGGACCGGCGGTCGGCTCCTCCACCACGAACGCGCTCATCGACTCCGTACGGCAGGCCGCGTATGTCCAGATCCTTTCGCATCTGGATGTGGAGGAGCCGCCCGCGCGACTGGAGTTGGTCGTGCGGTCGTGGATCTCCCTGGCCGAGTCGACGGCGCTGATCTGGCTGGACGGCCGGCGGGTGCCGCGCGGCGAGCTGGAGGTGCAGCTCGTGCACGACTTCGCGGCGCTGCTCGCGGTCAGCGCCTCCTTCGACGAGGAGATGGGCGCGCTGCTCGGCCGCGTGCTCGCCAAGGAGACGCCGGGCGGCCCCCTGGACGCGATGATCGCCCGGATCGCCGGGCTGCCCGTCGCCTGAGCCTCAGCCCTCGGCCGACCGGTAGGACGCGTCGAGGTCGCGGACCTCGGCGGAGAGGTGCCGGACGGCGCCGCCCGCGGGCCGTACGTGGGCGCGCAGCAGCTCCACGACGGCGTCGGTGAGACGCGCCTTGGCCTCCTCGCTGCGGCCCGCGAGCAGCGCCACCTCCACGTGGACGAGGACGTGCCCCGCCTCGTCGGGGCCGACGACGGTCTCCTCGGCCCGGCGGAACCGGGTCATGCACGCCGCCGGCCGGGCGGCCACGATGTCGACGACCGCGGTGTGCAGCGCCCGCGCGAAGGCGGGCCGGTCGAAGGCGTCGGCGAGCGGCGCCGAGTAGTCGACGGTGATCTGCGGCATGAGCCCTCCCGTGGGTGAACGGCAGGGCTCAGCCTAACCTCGGCGTGCGGCCGTCAGCCGGTGCGGGCGAAGACGGCGGCCGTGCGGCCCGGGACGGTGAAGGTGCCGGTCCGCGCGGTGTACCGGGCGCCCTTGACCACCGGGTCGGCGCCGCCCGCCTGCACGGGGTGGAGCCGGTGTCCGGTGCCCGCGAGGGCGGGGACGCGCTGGTCGGCCGTGTCCGGTGTGGCGTTGAGGACGACGACGAGGTCACCGACGCTCATGGTGATCACGCCGGGGGTCTCGGCCGGGCCGGAGAGCGGGAAGGAGAGCCGGGACTGCACCCGCGCGGCCGTGCCGAGGGAGAAGGACTTCTCCGTCGTACGGATGCGCAGCAGATCGCGGTAGGCGGCCGAGGTGGCCTCGATCTGCTCGCAGCCGACCGCCACGCGGGTCAGCAGCGGCGCGGCGTACGGCCACTTGTCGGCGTTGTCGGCGGCCGGTGGCAGTCCCCGTCCGAAGCCGTTGCCGTCGGCGCAGTCCCAGTGCAGGGCGTTGAACCAGTCGCCGCTGTCGTAGGAGTTGCGGTCGAGGGACTTGGAGCGCAGCAGGTCGGTGCCGGCCTGGGAGAGCGCCGGGCCCTGGGAGAGCGCGGCGGTCGCCAGCGCGAGGACCTGCATCCTGGCCCGGTCGGCGGCGCCGGTGGCGGCGGGCAGTTTGAAGGCGAGGGCGTCGAAGAGGGTCTCGTTGTCGTGCGCGTCGGCGTAGGCGAGGGCGTCGCCGGGCGCGGCGGCGTATCCGGCGGGGGCGCCGTTGTAGTCGACCTGGGAGCCCGTGACCTTCCGGCCGGCGGTGTCGGTGAAGGTGTAGCCGGCCAGGTTGCCGGTGAGCCCGACCTTGATCAGGTCCTGCTGGTGCAGGAGCCGGGCCCGCTGCTCGGCGCGGGTGCCGTTGGCCGGGGAGGAGTTGGGGTCGGTGTAGAGGCCGGAGGCGAAGCCCTGCACGCCGGGGTCGGCGTCGAAGGGGCCGCCGCCGCGCACCGCGTCGCGGGCCCGGTCGGAGAAGGTGGCGATGCCGGTGCCGGCCATGTGGGCCTGCGTGGCCTGGACGAAGCGGGCGTCGTCGGCGATCTCGCCGAAGTTCCACCCCTCCCCGTACAGGATGATCTTCTTGCCGTCGACGCCGTCCTTGCCGGGGGTGAGCGCGTCGAGGGCCTCGCGGACGGCGAGGATGTTGGCCTTGGGGTGGTGGCCCATGAGGTCGAAGCGGAAGCCGTCGACCTTGTACTCCCTGGCCCAGGTGACGACGGAGTCCACGACGAGCTTGCCCATCATGGCGTTCTCGGGGGCGGTGTTGGCGCAGCAGGTGCTGTTCGCCACCGATCCGTCCTCCAGCAGCCGCTGGTAGTAGCCGGGCACGATGCGGTCGAGGACGCTCTTGGGGTCCTGGCCGCTCGCGGCGGTGTGGTTGTAGACGACGTCCATGACGACGCCGAGGCCGTCCTCGTTGAGCGCCTTGACCATCCGGCGGAACTCGACGGTGCGGGCGGTGCCGTCCGGGTCGGTGGCGTAGGAGCCCTCGGGGACCGTGTAGTGGTACGGGTCGTACCCCCAGTTGTAGGCGTCCCGGCCGGCGGTGCGGGCGACGCACTCCTGCTGGGCGGGCGAGCCGGCCGGGAGGGCGGCGAGGTCGCAGTCGGGGGCGGCGCGGTCGGCGGCCCGTTCGGGGACGGTGGCGAAGTCGAAGGCGGGCAGCAGGTGGACGTGGGAGGTGCCGGCCTCCGCGAGGCGGCGCAGGTGCCGGGAGCCGTCGCTGTCCCGGTCGGTGAAGGCGAGGTAGGTGCCCGGCCGGCGCGCGGTGCGGTCCGACGCGGAGAAGTCCCGGACGTGCAGTTCCTGGATCTGGGCGTCGCGCAGCGGCACCGCCTCCGGTTTGGCGAGGCGGGACCAGCCGGCGGGGGCGAGGGCGGGGTCGGCGAGGTCGACGGCGAGGCTGCGCGCGGAGTCGGCGGTCAGGGCGACCGAGTACGGGTCGGTGACCTTGTTGGTGACGACGCGGCCCGCGGTGGGGGCCCACACCTCGACGGCGTACCGGTAGGGCAGGCCCTTCCAGGCGGCGGGGCCGGTCGCGGACCAGACGCCGGTGGCGTCGTCGCGCCGCATGGGGACGGTGGCGCCGCCGATCTCCAGGGAGACGCGGCGGGCGGTGGGGGCCCAGACGGAGAGGGTGGGGCGGCCCCGGTGGAAGACCGGGCCGAGCCGCTCGCCGGTGGCGCGGGCGGCGTAGAGGTCGTCGAGGACGCCCGCGGTCTGTACGCCGGTGGCGGCGAGGAGGGTTCCGGCGGCGGAGGTCTGGGTGGCGAGGAGCTGCCCGCGCAGGGCCTCGGGCACCCGGGCGCGGTCGCGGCGGTCGACGCTCCAGGCCGTGGTGGAGCGCAGGTGCGGGAACTTCGCCCGCTGGGCGGGGGTGAGGGTGGCGCGGCCGAGCCGGATGGCGGGGCCGTCGGCGCCGGTGAGGGTGGTGTTCCGCAGGGTCAGGGAGCCGGTGGGCGAGGTGTGGAGCCGGGCGGAGGCGGCGCCGTCGGCGCGGTCCCAGACGAGGGTGTCGCGGTCGATCCAGACGGCGCGGGAGGCGGCCGGGTCGAGGGCGCTCGCGGCGGCCCGCGCGGAGGCGGCGCCGTGGGGTTCCGCGCCGTGGGAGGCGGCGCCCAGGGAGGCGGCGCCCAGGCGGGTGGCGCCCACGGGCACGGCTCCGGCGGGCGCGGCTCCGGCGGGCGCGGCGAGGGGCGGCAGGAGGGTGGCGGCGACGGCGGCGGCGGTGACGGCCGCGGTCCGTCCGGCCGTGGCGGTGCGGCGCCGCCAGGGCGCGGGCCATCTCGGTGTCACAGGGGGCTCCTTGCGCTCACGGCTCGGTGGGGCCGGGCTGCGGGGTGAGGGGATCGGAGGGTGAACAGGTTTGACCAGGTGGGGGGTTGGGGGGCGCGACGGCGCTCCGCGTGACCGTAGCGCCGCCGCAAGGCTTGCAGCAAGGGCCGTGAAAACATCGGCAAGATTTTTCACGGCCCTTGCGTGGCAAGCCCGTTCAGCAGGAGGAGCGGCCGGTGTGCAGCGCGAGCGCCGTGTTGGCGCCCAGGGTGGCGGTGAAGCGGCCGGCGCCGTCCACGGCCACGGTGCCGCCGCCCTGCACGTCGCAGTAGGTGCCGGCGGGCAGCGAGGTCTGGTAGGTGCGGGTCAGCGGGCCCGTCTCGTGGTTGAGGGCGACGAAGCCCCGGTTGCCGCGCCCGAAGGCGATGGCGTTGTTCCCGTTGTCCCACCAGTCGGTCACCGCCTGCCCGCGGGTGGCGTTGCGGAAGCCGACCATGGACCTGATCTCCGGCCAGGCGTGCTGGCACTTCCACCTGTCCTGCCAGCAGGCGTTCACCCGGCCCCCGTTGGGCGGCCCGGCGTCCGCGTCGGACCACTCGTAGCCGGAGTGGACGTCGGGGGCGCCGTAGGGCCAGGCCAGCATGAAGACGTTGGCCAGGGTGTAGTCGGCGCCGTTCTTGTAGCTGAGCGTGGAGCCGTTGCGCTCGGTGTCGTGGTTGTCGACGAAGACGGCGGCGACGGAGCCGCTCATGTACCCCCAGCCCTCGCCGTAGTTCCTCAGGTAGGCGAGCTTCTCGGAGGTCAGGACCCGCTTGAGGTCGTAGGCGTAGCGGAACTCCTGGACGTCGCCGTTGCCGGTGTACTCGGTGGGCTGGACGGCCTCGCCGGCGCCGAAGATCACCTCCTGCTTCCAGTAGGCGGCGGGCCGGGTGAGGCGGGACTTGATGTCGGCGAGGTCGCCGGCGGGCATGTGCTTGGCGGCGTCGATGCGGAAGCCGTCCACGCCGAGGGAGAGCAGGTCGTTCATGTACCCGGCGATGGCGCCGCGCACGTACTCCTCACCGGTGTCCAGGTCGGCGAGGCCCACCAGTTCGCAGTGCTGGACGTTCCAGCGGTCCCGGTAGTCGGTGATCTCGGCGGTGCAGTCGTCGAAGTCGGGGCGCGAGTACAGCCCGGGGTAGTCGTACTTCGTGTACGAGGAGCCGCCGGTGCCGGTGCCGCTGCCCGCCGACATGTGGTTGATGACGGTGTCGACGACGACCTTCACACCGGCCCCGTGGCAGGTGTCGACCATGGAGCGGAAGGCGTTGCGGTCGCCGAGGCGTCCGGCGATCTTGTAACTCACCGGCTGGTACGAGGTCCACCACTGACCGCCCTGTATGTGCTCGGCGGGCGGGGAGACCTGGACGTACCCGTACCCGGCGGGGCCGAGCGCGGTGGCGCACTCCCGGGCCACGGAGGCGAAGTCCCACTCGAAGAGGACGGCGGTGACGTCCTTGTCGCCGGGCGGGGACGCCTGTGCGTTAGTCGGGTTCATGACAAGGGAAGCGGCGGCGGCGAGGGCTGCCGCCCCGAGCAGGGCTCTGCGGGCCATGTGGGGATTCCTTCTCCGTCGAAGGCGGGTCGGACTCGTGGGGTACCGCGAGCGGCTGAGGATTCTTGCAGCAACCTTCAGAAAGCTTGCGGTGACGCAGATGGTAGAGGCCCGCCGCCGGAAAGGCAGCGGGCCGTACCGAATCGGTCCAAGATTCTTGCCGACGCCCCCCGGGGAGGCGCTGGTTGCCCGTCAGTCCCGGGCGCCGGTCCACCAGACCGTCGTGTCGCCCGGTACGGTCACCGTGCCGTCCGCCCCGGTCACCTCGCCGCTGGTGAGCAGCACCCGCCCGTGGTCCGGCACCTCGACCGGACCGGCCGTGGTGTTCGCGACGCACACGAACTCCCCGCGGCGGAAGGCGAGGACGCCCTCGGGCGAGGGCAGCCATTCCACCGCGTCCCCGGCGCCGAGGCCGGGCTGCTCGCGGCGCAGGGCCAGCGCGGAGCGGTACAGCTCCAGCGTGGACCCGGCGACGCCGGTCTGCGCCTCCACGCTCAGCTCGCCCCACCCGGCCGGCTGCGGCAGCCAGCTCCCGCCGCCGCCGAACCCGTACGAGCCGCCCCCGCGCGTCCACGGGATCGGCACCCGGCAGCCGTCGCGGAAGCCGTCCTGGCCGGCGCCGCGGAAGTACGCCGGGTCCTGGCGCACCTCGTCGGGGAGGTCGACGACGTCCGGCAGGCCCAGTTCCTCGCCCTGGTAGACGTAGGCCGATCCGGGCAGCGCCAGCATCAGCAGGGTCGCCGCGCGGGCCCGGCGCAGGCCCAGCGCGCGGTCGCCGGCCTGCCGGATCTGGGTGCCGAGGCCGGGCGGGTTGGCGAAGCGGGTGGCGTGCCGGGTGACGTCGTGGTTGGAGAGCACCCAGGTGGCCGGGGCGCCGACCGGGCGCATCGCGTCCAGGGTGCGGTCGATGACGGAGCGCAGCTCGGCGGCGTCCCAGTGGGTGCCCAGGTACTGGAAGTTGAACGCCTGGTGCAGCTCGTCGGGGCGGACGTAGTTGGCGGTGCGCTCGACGGTCGGCGTCCACGCCTCCGCGACGAAGATGCGGTCGCCGGAGTACTCGTCGAGGATGCGCCGCCACTGGCGGTAGATGTCGTGGACACCGTCCTGGTCGAAGAAGGGCATCACGTCGTTGCCCAGGAGCCTGAGCTGCTCGTGGGAGCCCAGGTCGGGCAGGCCGTCGGCCTTGACCATGCCGTGCGCCACGTCGATGCGGAAGCCGTCGACGCCCTTGTCCAGCCAGAAGCGCAGGATGGAGCGGAACTCGTCGCCGACGGCGGGGTGCCGCCAGTTGAAGTCGGGCTGCTCCGGGGCGAAGAGGTGCAGGTACCACTCCCCCGGCGTGCCGTCGGGCTCGGTGACCCGGGTCCAGGCGGGGCCGCCGAAGATGGACTCCCAGTCGTTGGGGGGCAGTTCGCCGTCGGGACCCTTGCCGGGGCGGAAGTGGTAGCGCTCGCGCAGCGGCGAGCCGGGGCCCTCGGCGACGGCACGCCGGAACCAGTCGTACTGGTCGGAGGAGTGGTTGGGGACCAGGTCGACAATGACGCGCAGGCCGAGGCGGTGGGCGTCGCGGATCAGCGCCTCGGCGTCCGGGAGGGTGCCGAACATGGGGTCGACGGCGCGGTAGTCGGCGACGTCGTAGCCCGCGTCGGCCTGCGGCGAGGCGTAGAAGGGGCTGAGCCACACGGCGTCCACGCCGAGGTCGCGCAGGTAGGGCAGGCGGCTGCGGATGCCCTCCAGGTCGCCCATGCCGTCGCCGTCGGCATCGGCGAAGCTGCGGGGGTAGACCTGGTAGATCACCGCGTCGCGCCACCAGTCGGGGCGCTCGGCGACCGGGACGGGGGCCGGGGCGGTCTGGGGAGTCGGGGCCGGGGCGGCTGAGTGCTGCTGGCTCATGTCGTCCTTGATGCGGTGGGGGTTCCCCCGGTGGGGGCGTACGGGTCGTGAAGTCGTCGTGCGGGGCCGCGCACGGGGCGGGGGTGGCCGGGCGCGGGGCGCCCGGCCGGGGCGTCAGCCCTTGGTGCCGCCCGCGGTGAGGCCGGTGACCAGGTTCTTCTGCACGAGGTAGAAGAAGGCGGAGACGGGTATCGCGATGAGGACCGCGGTGGCGGCCATCAGGTGGCGCTGCGCGTCGTGTTCGCTGACGAAGCTCTGCAAACCGACCGCGAGGGTGTACTTGCGGTCGTCGAGGAGGAACGTGGTGGCGAAGGCGACCTCGCCGAAGGCGGTGATGAAGCTGTAGAAGGCGGCGACGGCCAGTCCGGGCTTGGCCAGCGGCAGGATCAGCCGGACGAAGGTGCCGATCGGGGAGAGCCCGTCGACGCGTCCGGCCTCGTCGATCTCGAAGGGGATGGTGTCGAAGTACCCCTTCATCAGCCAGGCGCAGTAGGGCACCGCGGTCGAGCAGTAGACGAGGATCAGGCCGAGGTAGTTGTCGATGAGGCCCAGCCGGGACAGGATCTGGTACATCGGCACCATCAGGACGGCCACCGGGAACATCTGGGTGACCAGGAGCACCCACATGAACCGGCGGTACCCCGGGAAGCGCATGCGGGAGACCGCGTAGCCGGTGCTGGCGGAGACCAGGACGCCGATGAGCGTGGTGCCGAGCGAGACGATCAGCGAGCTCTTCAGCCAGTCGGAGAACGCGGTGTGCTGGAGCACGAACGCGTAGTTGTCCAGCGTCATCTTCCGCCAGATGCCGCCGGGGTGCAGGTAGTCGTCCTTGTCCGGGCCGAGGGAGAGGAAGACCAGCCAGGCGACCGGGAAGAAGGCGACGGCGCTCGCCACGCCGAGGACGGTGTGGGAGGCGAGCCGCGCCAGCGGGCCGCGCTCGCCGCGCGGGCGCACCGGGCGGGGCGGGGCGGGCGGGGAGGCGGGCGGCGGGGCCGGGGCGGCGGTCGTGACGGTCGGGGTGCTCATGGCGGCTCCTGCCTCAGAACGCGAGCTGCTGCTCGTAGCGGTTCAGCCAGCGGCGGTAGAAGGAGGTGAAGACGATCAGGATGGCCAGCAGGAGGATTCCGTAGGCGGCGGACTGCGCGAAGTCGCGCGGCTGCTGTCCGAAGCCGAGCTGGTAGGCCCAGGTGACGAGGATCTGCGCCTCGGGCGCGGTGTTGCCGAAGAGCAGGAAGATGACGGCGAACTGGTTGAAGGTCCAGATCACGCCGAGCAGGACCACGGTGGAGCTGACCGAGCGCAGTCCGGGCAGGGTGACGTGGCGAAAGCGCTGCCAGGCGCCCGCGCCGTCCATCTCGGCCGCCTCGTACAGGGCGCCGTCGATGGACTGGAGGCCGCCGAGCAGGGAGACCATCATGAACGGCACCCCGCACCAGGTGTTCACCATGATCGCGGCGGTGCGCTGCCAGAAGGTGTCCTCCAGCCAGGCGGGCGCCGGCAGGTGCAGGAAGTCCAGGGCGGAGTTGACGATGCCGCTGTCGGCGAGCATGAAGCGCCAGCCGAAGACGGTCACGAAGGTCGGCACGGCCCAGGGCAGGATGAGCACGAGCCGGTAGAAGGTGCGGCCCCGCAGCTTCTGGTCGAGGAGCAGGGCGAGTCCGAGGCCGATGCCGTAGTGCAGGGCGACGCAGGCCGCCGTCCACACGATCGTCCACACGAAGTGCGACCAGAAGCGGTCGTAGGCGGTCGGGCCCCACAGGATGTCGGCGTAGTTGTCGAGGCCGATGAACTTGTAGGTGGCCGCGATCTCGTTGACGCCGATGGTGCGGGCCGAGTTGAGGCTGTTGGCGTCGGTGAGCGTGAGGTAGAAGCCGTACGCCAGCGGATACAGCACCAGGACGCCGAGCACGACGGCCACCGGCGCGATCATGGCGTAGGCGTACCAGTGCTTGCGGTAGCCGTGCTTGAGGCGGCTGACCGGGCCGGGACGCGGGGCGCGGTCACCGCGGCGCTCGCCGGTCGCGCGGTCGATGGCGACTGTCATGGTTCGGCACCTTCTGGAGGATCAGGCCGGAGGATCGGGGGGGCGGCTCACGGGCCGGCGGTCGCCGGGTCCCGGCCCCGTCGGGGCGGGGTCCGGCGACCGCGCGGGCGTCACTTGCCGAAGTCCGGCACCAGCTTGGCGAAGGCGGTCTCGGCGTCGGACAGTCCCTTGTCGAGGGACTGCTTCCCGGCGGCGATCTGGGGCAGTTCGTCGTCGAGCGGGCCCCACAGCGAGCTGTACTCGGGCAGTGCCGGGCGCGGCTGGGCGGCGGGCAGGACGCCCTGGAAGCCGGCGATGCCCGGGTCGGCCTTGACCTGGTCGGTGTAGGCGTCGTCGCGGGTGGGCAGCGTGGAGTTCTTCAGCGCGACCGTCTCCTGGGACTTGGCCGAGGTCATGAACTTCAGGAAGGTGAGCGCCGCCTTCTGGTGCGCGGCGTCCGAGCCCGCGTACACCGAGAGGTTGTGGCCGCCGGTCGGGGCGCCGGCCTTGCCGGTGGAGCCGGCCGGGACGGTGGCGATGCCGAGGTTGCCCTTGTCCTGGAAGGCGGAGCCCTTGTAGAAGTTGGTGATCTCCCACGGGCCCTGGATGATCGAGGCGACCTTGCCGTTGACGAAGGCGTCCTGGATGTGGGCGTACGCCTCGGCGGTGGCGTCGGCCTTGTGCAGGCCCTTGCCGTCGAAGAGGCCGAGCCAGGTGCCGTACGCCTTCTTCGCCTCGGGGGAGGCGACGGTGATCTTCTTGGCGCCGGCGTCGACGGTGTCGGTGCCCTCGCCGTAGAGGAACGGCTGCCCGTAGTAGCCGGCGGTGGAGCCCCAGTAGCCGTCGACGCCGGTCTTGTCCTTGATGGTGGCGGCGGCCTTCCTGAGGTCGTCCCAGGTCTTGGGCGCCTCGACGCCGGCCTTCTCGAAGAGCTGCTTGTTGTAGACGAAGGCGAGGGTGTCGGTGACCAGCGGCACGCCGTACGTCTTGCCCTCGTACTTCGCCTGCTCGACCAGGCTGGGCTGGAACTTCGCGGCGTCGTCGAGGGCCTCGGTGCCGTCCAGCGGCAGGAAGAAGCCCTTCTGGGCGAAGGCGGGGGTCCAGCCGACCTCGGAGCGCAGCACGTCGGGGGCGCCCTTGGAGCCGGCGGCGGTGTCGAACTTGTTCTGCGCCTGGTCGAAGGGGACGTTGACGTAGTTGACCTTGATGTCCTTGTGGGCGGCCTCGAACTCCTTGACCAGCGCCTTGTACGTGGGCGCCTCGTTGGTCGCGTTGGAGGTGTCCCACCAGGTGAGGGTGACCGGACCGCCGGCCTTGTCGTCGCCCGCGCCGTCCCCGCCGCACGCCGTCGCCGCGAGGGCGAGGGACGCCACCAGAGCGGTGGCCGCTATGCCACGCCGCATGAGTTCTCCTTGAGGGTGAAAGCCCGGGTGCCGCAGGGTGCGGGTCCGTCCGCCGTCCTGCCACCGTGCCGACTGCGCCGCGGCGGTGCCCCGGCCGCTCGAACGAGTGGGCCGGAGGGCTCCGCCGGGCGACGTGAACGTAACAGCGATGCAAGCGGCGCGAAAGTGCTTGCAGAAAAAAAGTGCAAGGACTGCCGAGAGTTATCCCGCCGTGACGTGACCTCGATCGCCGCGAGACCGGTCCGGGGCCGGTGTTGGCCGGTGTTGGCCGGTATTGCTCCTGGCCGCTCACCGGCACGGCAGGCCGTCAAGGACTTGTGCAAGACTCTGCAAGCACTTGCCAGACGGTCCGGTGACGACGCGCCCCGCGTCGCGGACCCCGAAGCCACCCCGGCCCGACGACCGGTGGCCCGACCATGGGGGATCGCGATGACCCAGCAGCCCGCGGCGGGCCGTGCCCCGGCGCGCACCCGGCGGACGATCGGTGGGCAAGCCCCCACCCGGCCGGTACAGTCCAGCCCTGTGACCACCCGGCTTGCCGACATCGCCGCGCAGGCGGGGGTGAGCGAAGCGACGGTCAGCCGGGTCCTCAACGGGAAGCCGGGCGTCGCCGCCACCACCCGCCAGTCCGTGCTGGCCGCGCTCGACGTCCTCGGCTACGAGCGTCCGGTGCGGCTGCGGCAGCGCAGCGAGGGGCTGGTCGGCCTGATCACCCCGGAGCTGGAGAACCCGATATTCCCCGCCCTGGCCCAGGTCATCGGCCAGGCGCTGACCCGCCAGGGCTACACCCCGGTCCTCGCCACCCAGACGCCGGGCGGCTCCACCGAGGACGAGCTGACCGAGATGCTGGTCGACCGCGGGGTCGCCGGCATCATCTACGTCTCCGGGCTGCACGCCGACACCACCGCCGACACCCAGCGCTACGAACGGCTGCGGGCGCGCGGGGTGCCCTTCGTCCTCGTGGACGGCTTCTCGCCCAAGGTGCAGGCCCCGTTCATCTCCCCCGACGACCGCGCGGCGATGCACCTCGCCGTCACCCACCTCGTCTCCCTCGGGCACACCCGGATCGGGCTGGCGCTCGGGCCCAAGCGGTTCGTGCCCGTGCAGCGCAAGATCGAGGGCTTCGTGCGCACCGTCCAGGAACAACTGGGGCTGAGCGCAGAGACGGTGGAGCGCGACTTCGTCCGGCACTCGCTGTACACCCTGGAGGGCGGCCAGGCCGCCGCGGCGGCCCTCATCGGCCGGGAGTGCACGGCGGTGGTGTGCGCCAGCGACATGATGGCGCTGGGCGCCATACGCGCCGCACGGCAGCGCGGCCTGGAAGTGCCCCGCGACATCTCGGTCGTCGGCTTCGACGACTCGCCGCTGATCGCCTTCACCGACCCGCCGCTGACCACCGTGCGCAAGCCGGTCCCCGCCATGGGGCAGGCGGCGGTGCGGACCCTGCTGGAGGAGATCGGCGGGACGCCCGCGCCGCACAGCGAGTTCGTGTTCATGCCGGAACTGGTGGTGCGCGGCTCGACGGCCTCGGCACCGGGCGAGCGGCCCCGCTCCTGACCCCGGCCCCGGCCCGCGCGTGCGTCCCCGTCCGGTTGGAGGGATGATCGGTGTGGAAGGGGTTTTCTGGCAGACTTTATGCCTATGGGTGACGTGACCGTGACGACTTCGGAGGGCCCGCGCGAGGGCGTTCCGCAGCCCGTCGGGGACCGGGGGCGACGGCGCCTCATGGACCGGATGCGCACTCCCCGTCCGCCGCGGCTGTGGTTCGAGATCCTGCTGATCGCGCTGAGTTACTGGACGTACTCGATCGTGCGCAACGCGGTGCCCGAACAGCGGGCGCAGGCGCTGCGCAACGCCGACTGGATCTGGCACTTCGAGCACCAACTCGGCACCGCCTTCGAGCTGTCGGTCAACCACGCGGCGAACTCGGTGACTTGGCTCGTCATCGGGATGAACTACTACTACGCCACCTTGCACTTCGTGGTCACGCTCGGCGTGCTGGTGTGGCTCTACCGCCGCCATCCGGGCCGGTACGCGGCGACCCGGCTGGTGCTGTTCGCCACCACCGCCGTGGCACTCGCCGGTTACTATCTGTATCCGCTCGCGCCGCCCAGGCTGATGAGGGGCGGCCACTTCGTCGACACCGTGATGGTGCACGAGACCTGGGGCTCGATGGCCTCCGGCGACCTGAAGACCATGTCCAACCAGTACGCCGCGATGCCGTCGATGCACATCGGCTGGTCGCTGTGGTGCGGGCTGACCCTCTTCGCCCTCGCCAGGGTGCCCTGGGTGCGGGTCCTCGGCCTGCTCTACCCGGCGCTCACCCTGGTGGTGATCGTGGCGACCGCCAACCACTTCTGGCTGGACGCGGCGGGCGGCCTCGTCTGCCTCGCCTTCGGCTACGCGGTGGCGTGGCTCTGGTACGGACGGTGGCCGTACGCCCTGCCCCGGCGGGCACCGGCCCGGCAGAAGCTCCGGAAGGGCGCGCGGCCGGCGTCGGGAAGACCGTAGGGCCCCACCGGGCCGTGTGCCGCACGGCTCCGGCGGGGTCCGGGAGCCGGCAGGCCCGCGGGGCGCCCCTCACGCCCCGTAGAACAGCTCCTCGACCACCGTGCGCGCCAGCCGCGTGGTACGCCGGTACGCCTCCAGCATGTCCCCGGCGTGACCGGGCCCGTAGCCCAGGTACCGGCCGACCGCCGCCAGGTCACGGCTGTCCGTGGGGAAGGTGTCGCCGGCCCGGCCGCGCACCAGCATCACCGCGTTGCGTACGCGGGTCGCCAGCACCCACGCCTCGTCCAGCGTGGCGGCGTGCTCCTCGGGGACCAGCCCGGCCGCGCATGCCGCCGTGAGGGCCTCGCGGGTCCGCGTGGTCCGCAGCGCGGGCACCTCGTGCGCGTGCCGCAACTGCGTCAGTTGCACGGTCCACTCCACGTCGGAGAGGCCGCCCGGCCCCAGTTTGGCGTGGAGCTTGGGATCGGTGCCGCGCGGCAGCCGCTCGGACTCCATCCGGGCCTTGAGCCGCCGGATCTCCCGTACGGAGTCCTCCGGCAGGCCCCGCGCCGGGTAGCGCAGCGGGTCGACCAGTTCCATGAAGCGCCGGCCCAGCTCCTCGTCGCCGGCGACGAACTCCGCCCGCAGCAGCGCGTGCGACTCCCACGCCAGCGACCAGCGCCGGTAGTACGCCTCGTACGACTTCAGGGTGCGCACGGGCGGGCCCGACCTGCCCTCCGGGCGCAGGTCCGCGTCGACGACCAGCGGCGGGTCGGCGCTCGGCACCTGGAGCAGCCGGCGCATCTCGGCGACGACCCGGCCGGCGGCGTCGGCGGCCTCGCGCTCGTCCACGCCGTCGCGGGGCTCGTGCACGAAGAGCACGTCGGCGTCGGAGCCGTAGCCCAGTTCGTTGCCGCCGAAGCGGCCCATGCCGATGATCGCGAACCGGGTCGGCAGGGTGTCCCCCCAGCCCGCCCGGACCACCGCCCGCAGCGTGCCGGCGAGGGTCGCCGCGGTCAGGTCGGAGACGGCGGCGCCGACCCGGTCCACCAGGGCGCCCTGGTCGGCCTCGGCGGGCCGGGCCTCGGTGCCGTAGGAGCCGACGATGTCGGCGGCGGCGGTGCGGAACAGCTCGCGGCGGCGGACCCCGCGGGCCGCCGTCACGGCCTGCACGGCGTCGTCGGCGCGGCGGACGGCGGCCAGCACCTCCTGTTCGAGCTGGGCCCGGCCGCGCGGCGCGAGCCCGGCGGCGGCGCCCTCGCCGAGCAGCGCCACCGCCTCCGGCGCCCGCATCAGCAGGTCGGGGGCGAGCCGCCCGGCGGACAGCACCCGGGCGAGGTTCTCGGCGGCGGCGCCCTCGTCGCGCAGCAGCCGCAGGTACCAGGGGGTCTTGCCGAGCGCGTCGGAGACCTTGCGGAAGTTGAGCAGGCCCGCGTCCGGGTCGGCGGAGTCCGCGAACCAGCCGAGCAGCACCGGCAGCAGCGTCCGCTGGATGGCCGCCTTGCGGGTGACGCCCGAGGCCAGCGCCTCCAGGTGCCGCAGGGCGGCGGCCGGGTCGGCGTACCCGAGGGCCACCAGGCGCTCCCGGGCCGCCTTGGCGGAGAGCCGGGTCTCGCCGGGCGCGAGCTGGGCGACCGCGTCGAGCAGCGGCCGGTAGAAGAGCTTCTCGTGCAGCCGGCGCACCACGGCCGCGTGCCGCCGCCACTCGCGCAGCAGCGTCGTCACCGGCTCGGTGCGCAGGCCCAGCGAGCGGCCGAGGCGGCGCAGGTCGGCCTCGTCCTCGGGCACCAGGTGGGTGCGGCGCAGCCGGTACAACTGGAGCCGGTGCTCCATGGAGCGCAGGAAGCGGTACGCCTCGTCGAGCTGGGCGGCGTCCGCCCGGCCCACGTACCCGCCCGCGGCGAGGGCGTCCAGCGCGTCCAGCGTCGTCCCGCTGCGCAGGGCGGGGTCGACGCGGCCGTGCACGAGCTGGAGGAGCTGCACCGCGAACTCGACGTCCCGCAGCCCGCCCGGCCCCAGTTTGAGCTGCCGGTCGACCTCGGCGGGCGGGAGGGTCTCCACCACCCGGCGGCGCATCTTCTGCACGTCGGAGACGAAGTTCTCCCGTTCGGACGCCTGCCACACCAGCGGGCGCACGGCGGCCAGGTACTCCTCGCCGAGGGCCGCGTCGCCGGCCACCGGGCGGGCCTTGAGCAGCGCCTGGAACTCCCAGGTCTTCGCCCAGCGCTGGTAGTAGGCGAGGTGGCTGGCGAGGGTGCGCACCAGCGGCCCGTTGCGGCCCTCGGGGCGCAGATTGGCGTCGACGGGCCAGATGGAGCCCTCGACGGTGGTCTCGGAGCAGATCCGCATCAGGTGCGAGGCGATCCCGGTCGCGGCGCGCAGCGCCCTGGTCTCGTCCGCGCCCTCGGCGGGCTCCGCCACGAAGACGACGTCGACGTCCGAGACGTAGTTCAGCTCGTGGCCGCCGCACTTGCCCATGGCGATCACCGCGAGCCGGCACAGCGCGGCGTCCTCGGGCGCGGCGGCCTCGGCGAGGGCGAGGGCGGCGCGCAGGGTGGCGGTGGCGAGGTCGGCCAGTTCGGCGGCGGTCTCGGCGACGTCGATGGTGCCGCACACGTCCCGGGCGGCGAGGGCGAGCAGGCAGCGCCGGTAGGCGATCCGCAGGGAGACCGGGTCGTCCGCCCCGGCGAGCCCGCTCTCGAACTCGGCGACGCCGGGGTGCAGGTCCCGGGGCTCGTACGTGACCAGGGCCCGCCAGTCGCCGCAGTGCCGGGCGAGGTGGTCGCCCAGCGCCTCGGAGGCGCCGAGCACGCCGAGGAGGCGGTCGCGCAGCGGTTTGGCCGCTATCACGGTGTCCAGCAGCTCCCGGCGGGCGGCGGGCTCGGGCTGGGCCTCCAGCAGCCGGACCAGTTGGTGCAGGGCGAGGTCGGGGTCGGCGGTGGCGCCCAGCGCCTCCAGCAGGACCGGGTCGTCGCGGACCGGGGCCAGTTCGGGGGCGTCGAGCAGCCGCTCGGCGGCGGAGGGGTCGGTGAAGCCGTGCCGGAGCAGCCGCGTGAAGGTACTGCTCCTGCGTCCCGGCGCCGCCATCTGGGCCTCCCTGTCACCCACCGGCCACCGGCCGGCCCACGCGATACGTCCCCGAGCCTAGCGGCCTCGGCGGCCCGCACCCGGGGACGGCGGGGTGGGGGCGCCATGTCGGGGCCGGGGGGGGCGCGGGCGCCGCGTCCGGCTCAGCGGGGCGGGCGCCGCGTCCGGCCCGGGGCGCGGGCGCCGCGTCGGGGCCGGGGGGCGCGGGCGCCGCCCTGCCTCAGCCGGATTCGCGCCAGCGGTTGGTGATGGGCAGGCGGCGGTCCTTGCCGAAGCCCTTGGGCGAGATCTTGGTGCCCGGCGGGTACTGGCGGCGCTTGTACTCCGCCGTGTCGACCATCCGCAGCGTCTTCGTCACCAGCTCCGCGTCGTACCCGGCGGCGACGATCTCGTCGGCGCCCCGGTCCCGGTCCACGTACAGCTCCAGGATCGCGTCGAGCACCGGGTAGTCGGGCAGCGAGTCCGTGTCCACCTGGCCCGGCCGCAGCTCGGCGCTGGGCGGCTTGGTGATCGAGTTCTCGGGGATCGGCGGGGTCTCGCCGCGCTCGGCGGCCGAGCGGTTGCGCCACTCGGCGAGGCGGAAGACCCACGTCTTGTAGACGTCCTTGATGGGGCCGAAGGCGCCCACCGAGTCGCCGTAGAGGGTCGAGTAGCCCACCGCCAGCTCGGACTTGTTGCCCGGGGCGAGGACGATGTGGCCCTCCTGGTTGGAGATCGCCATGAGGGTCGTCCCGCGCAGCCGCGACTGGAGGTTCTCCTCGGCGAGCCCGGTCAGCCCCAGCGCGCCCATGAACGCGTCGAACATCGGCTCGATGGACACGGTGCGGTAGTGCAGGCCGGTACGGCGGGCCAGCTCGGCCGCGTCGTCCTTGGAGTGCTCGGAGGAGTACTTGGACGGCATCGACACGCCGTAGACGTTCTCCGCGCCCAGCGCGTCGCAGGCGATCGCGGCGACCAGCGCGGAGTCGATGCCGCCGGAGAGGCCGATGAGCACCGAGCGGAAGCCGTTCTTCTCCGCGTAGGCCCGCAGGCCGGTGACGAGCGCCGCGTAGACCTCCGCGTCGTCGTCGAGGCGCGGCGCCTGCCCGGCGGCGGGCTCGGGCGCGGAGGCGGGCAGCGGCCCTCCGGAGAGGACGACGCGGTCGATGCGCAGCCCGTCGTCGACCACCCCGCCGGGGGCGTCCGGGTCGGCGGCCGGCAGGTCGAGGTCGACCAGCAGGCACTCCTCGGCGAACTGCGCGGCCCGCGCCAGCACGGTGCCGTCCCGGTCGACGACGATGGAGTCGCCGTCGAAGACCAGCTCGTCCTGGCCGCCGGTCAGGGCGAGGTAGGCCGTGGTGCACCCGGCCTCCCGGGCGCGCTTGCGCACCAGCTCCAGCCGTGTGTCGTCCTTCTCCCGCTCGTACGGGGAGGCGTTGACGGAGAGCAGCAGCCCGGCCCGCGCCGAGCGCGCGGCGGGCACCCGGCCGCCGTCCTGCCACAGGTCCTCGCAGATGGCGAGGGCGACGTCGACGCCGTGCACCCGCAGCACGGGAAGGGTGTCGCCGGGGACGAAGTAGCGGTACTCGTCGAAGACGCCGTAGTTCGGCAGGTGGTGCTTGGCGAAGGAGAGGACCGCCTCCCCCCGGTGCAGCACGGCCGCCGCGTTGCGCGGGGCGCCGGCGGGGCGGCCGTACGCCGGCCGGTCGTGCGGGGCGCGGTCGAGGTAGCCGACGAGCACCGGCAGCTCGCCGAGGCCCTCGTCGGCGAGGCGTGCGGCGAGGGCGCGCAGGGCGGCGCGGGAGGCGTCCACGAAGGACGACCGCAGGGCGAGGTCCTCGACGGGGTACCCGGTCAGCGCCATCTCCGGGAACGCCACGAGGTGCGCTCCCCGCTCGGCGGCGCGGCGGGTCCGGCGGACGACCGACTCCGCGTTCCCGGCGAGGTCGCCGACGCGGGCGTCGATCTGGTTCAGGGCAAGTCGTAGTTGGGGCACGCGCCCAGTGTAATCGTCACTCCGACACGATGGGGTGACGCGGCGGGGTCCGGCGGAGCGACACGGTGGCCGTACCGGGCGCTGTGCCGTACGGGAGGTGCCGCAGGAATGGCCCGACCGAACGGGTGGCCTCTACCCTGCGGTGAGAGCGGTGCGCCGCAGGGGCACGCCCGGACGGGACCACCCGGACGGCACCCCGGGGCCGTCCGCCCGTGCGGTGCGCGGTCGCCGTGGGGCGTCCGGTCCGGGCCGCCTGGCCGGCCGAGGTCCGCAACGCGATCGCCACACCGCTGTGGTGTGATGCTCGGGTGCCCGACCGCCTCCCGCCGTACCGGAGACAGGCGGCCTGACCAGCGAGGATGGGGAAGCGGAAGATGGACAAGCAACAGGAGTTCGTGATCCGGACGCTGGAGGAGCGCGACATCCGGTTCGTCCGCCTGTGGTTCACGGACGTGCTGGGCTTCCTCAAGTCGGTGGCCGTGGCCCCGGCCGAGCTGGAGCAGGCGTTCGACGAGGGCATCGGCTTCGACGGCTCCGCCATCGAGGGCTTCGCCCGCGTCTACGAGTCCGACATGATCGCCAAGCCCGACCCGTCGACGTTCCAGGTGCTGCCCTGGCGGGCGGAGGCGCCCGGCACGGCCCGGATGTTCTGCGACATCCTCATGCCGGACGGCTCGCCGTCCTTCGCCGACCCCCGCTACGTCCTCAAGCGCGCGCTGGCCCGCACCTCCGACCTGGGCTTCACCTTCTACACGCACCCGGAGATCGAGTTCTTCCTGCTGAAGGACAAGCCGGTCGACGGCACGGTGCCGACCCCGGCCGACAACTCCGGGTACTTCGACCACACCCCGCAGAACATCGGCATGGACTTCCGCCGCAAGGCCATCACCATGCTGGAGTCGATGGGCATCTCGGTGGAGTTCTCCCACCACGAGGGCGCCCCGGGCCAGCAGGAGATCGACCTGCGGTACGCGGACGCGCTCTCCACGGCGGACAACATCATGACCTTCCGCCTGATCATGAAGCAGGTCGCGCTGGAGCAGGGCCTCCAGGCCACCTTCATGCCGAAGCCGTTCTCGGAGCACCCCGGCTCGGGCATGCACTCGCACCTGTCGCTCTTCGAGGGCGACCGCAACGCCTTCTACGAGTCCGGCGCGGAGTACCAGCTCTCCAAGATCGGCCGCTCCTTCATCGCGGGCCTGCTGCGGCACGCGGCGGAGACCTCGGCGGTCACCAACCAGTGGGTCAACTCCTACAAGCGCATCTGGGGCGGCTCCGAGCGCACCGCCGGCGCGGGCGGCGAGGCCCCCTCGTACATCTGCTGGGGCCACAACAACCGCTCGGCGCTGGTCCGGGTGCCGATGTACAAGCCCGGCAAGACCGGCTCCGCGCGGGTCGAGGTCCGCTCGATCGACTCCGGCGCCAACCCGTACCTGACCTACGCGGTGCTGCTGGCGGCCGGGCTGAAGGGCGTCGAGGAGGGCTACGAACTCCCGCCGGGCGCCGAGGACGACGTATGGGCCCTCTCGGACGCGGAACGCCGCGCGCTGGGCATCGAGCCCCTGCCGCAGAACCTGGGCGAGGCCCTCGCCCTGATGGAACGCAGCGACCTGGTCGCCGAGACCCTCGGCGAACACGTCTTCGACTTCTTCCTCCGCAACAAGCGCCAGGAATGGGAGGAATACCGCTCCCAGGTCACCGCCTTCGAACTCCGCAAGAACCTGCCGGTGCTGTAGGGGCAGGCCGGGACGGGTTTCCCGCCGACTCAGCGGATGGGGCTGCCGGTCCGTGACCGTCAGCCCCATGGCATCTCACTGGCCCTAGGGGCAGTGGGCCTCCTGCCACCTACTGCAAGACCAGGAGGTCCAGCGTGATGGGCCCGCAGCCCAAACGGGCTGCCAGATCTGAAACCGTTGCGCGAACGTAGGGGTAAACCGCCATTTGCACGGTGATACGCCCGAATGCGGCGAGCGCTTCCTCACTCGCATCTCCATCCGGGGTGCCCTCTCCTGGAAAGTCGAAGAGGGCACCCACCTGGAGGCCGATTCGCAGGGCATCCTTGCCGCCCGAGCCCTTGATGGTGAGATCGTGTTCGAAGCGGTACAGCAAGCCGCCCTCCGAACGTCCCACCGTGAGCTTCGTCGAGAGCCCTTCCACGGGCTGGAGGTGATCAGCAGCCTCTGCGTCGAGCACCTTTGCATGCACCTCAAGGACTCTGATACCCGAGAGGCGAGCTCGTCTGGCAACGCTGAGCGCCTGCTTCTGCTCATCTTCTGCCACGTCCAGAACGAAAGGCATAGTGTCTCGTTTCAACCAGCACTTCGAGAAGCCAGCGACTCAGTCGTCACCGACCGCCACGTATTCCAGCAGGAAACCCATTCGGCACTCGGGCCATGAGACGCGCTGGGGCGCTGAAACTCGGTGCTCGCCGATTGCGCCGCTGTGATCTCGTAGAACTCAGAGCGCACATGCTGCTCTCGCGGCATCGTGCCCCATCGAACAAGCCATCCATCGACGACAGCCATTTCGTCCCGACTGAGGTAGCGCTCAGGATCGCCACTTCCCGGAATGTTCCGATGAAGCCACTCGTTCACGACACCCCATTCCCAGATTCTTTTTCCGTTAGGGGCACCCACCGGCGTCGGAAACGCTGCCCCCTTGTGGCGCTCACCGTGAATAATCTGGCGAATGCTTTCCCTGCTGCGGTCGGTGCGGCGAGCGATCTCCGAGGCGTCAACCAGGTCGCGATGCATGCGGCAGACGACAACGTCGAGCTTGCGCTGGAGCTCCATCGCCGCATTCTTAGCGGCGCTCACTCCGTTGCCGTGGCCATCCATATACAGGGTGATGAGAAAGCGCCCGAAAGATTCAGCGACCGTTCCGTCGAAGTGCTCGTAGAACGCTTCCTCGACAGCGGCCACGTCGCACGGCGGCTGCACCTCAAAGCTGAGTGCGTAGGTCGTCATCGGCGCTCCCCCTCCGGTCGATGGACCTGTTGACGGCTGTCAACGCTATGTTACGGGAGTTGGCTTTCTCATGCGTATTACTTGGAGCTCATAACATGATCTGGAAGTGACCTGGACGGGCGTGACCGGTCGGTCGATTCACCCGTTCGTGACTACGACGACGGCACGCTGTTGATCCAGGCCGTCACGGCCTTCGGTCTCCGACGAACCCTGCCCACGCGTCCCGGGTGACGGCGAGGTGGGGGCCGTCGGGGTGCTTGGAGTCGCGGAGGTGGACGGAGGTGGCGGTCACCGCCACCTCGACGCAGTCGTGACCGTCCCCGCTGCTGCTGTAGCTGCTCCTGAACCACGTCAGAGCTGTGACGGGCGGCCGGGGTACCGGGACGTGGTTCATGCGCCGGCTTCGGTCCCGTCACCGGCAGCGACGAACTCCGCCCAAGCCGTGCGGGTTACGGCCAGGTGGGGGCCGTCGTGACGCTTGGAGTCGCGGAGGTGCACGGAGGTGGCGGTCATCGCCACCTCCACGCAGTCGCTGGGGTTGCTGGTGTCGCTGTAGCTGCTCTTGAGCCAGACCAGAGCGGCGGCTTCCGGGCTTGCCGGGCGGTGGCTCATCCGTCGGCCACCTCCACAAAACGCGCCCACGCGGCCCGGGTGACGGCCAGGTGAGGGCCCTGTGGGTGCTTGGAGTCGCGGACGTGGACGGAGGCGGGAGTCATCGCCACCTCCACGCAGTCGTTGGGGTCACTGCTGTCGCTGTAGCTGCTCTTGAACCACAACAGTTCGGACCCGCCCACTGTCGTTGCCTGGTAGCTCATGTCTCCCCCAGCACTTGTTCGATGAAGGCCAGTGACTCCCGCGCGGTCAGAGCCTCGGCCCGGATGATGCCATAGCGCAGTTCGAGGACCCGCAGTCGGCGGGGATCGGTGACGGGCCGGCTGTCATGGGAGTTGTCCGCCCTTCCGGCCGCCGTGCCGTCACCGAACTTGAGCACCTGGATCCGTCCGCCCGTTCCGGGGTGATCTCCGCGAGAGGTCGGCATCACCTGGATGTCGACATTCCGCAGCCGCGCCGTGTCAAGCAGGTGCTCAAGCTGTCGGCGCAGGACCATTCTGCCGCCGATGGGCCGCCTGAGGGTCACCTCTTCCTGGACAAAGCTGAGTTCGGGAGCGGGGACCCGGTCGAAGATCGCATTGCGCGCCATCCGCGCGGCGACCGCTCTCTCCAACTCGTCCTCTGTCAGAGCCGGCCGGCTCGTCCCCAGAAGCGCACGGGCGTACTCCTCGGTCTGCAGGATTCCGTGCAGGTTGTGCGTGGCGTACGACAACAGCTCCACTGCCTGCGACTCCAGCTTCGCCAAGTCCCGCACTCTCTTGGGATAGCGGACCTTCTTCACGTCCTCCCACGTCGCCGCCAGCAGTCCGCCCGCGTTCAGTACCTCGTCGGCCTTCTCCAGGTACTCGCGGCGGGGGATGCGTTTGCCGCCCTCGACCTTGTAGACCAGGTCCTCCCCGTACCCGGCCGCTGTGCCGAAATCGGCCGCCCGCATTCCCGCGGCCTCGCGGCGTAGTCTCAACTGGCGTCCGACCGTGGCGATGACCGCCACACCCCATTCGTCGTCCGGGTCGACTTCCCAGCCCGGCTCGTCCGCCTCGCCGTTCACCGGCATCCGCGCCCCTCCGTTCCCCGCGTCGTACCGCGATGTGCGTCACGGTAGGGGCGTGGGCGGTTCGGGTGGCCGGGAAGGGCGCCGGGGTACGCCAACCGGGTGACGGGCCGGTCGGCGCCCTCAGCGGTGTGCCGGTTCCGTCGGGTCGGGGACGTGGGTGGCGATCACGCGTTCGCGGGTGGGGGGCGGTGCGGGGGTGCGGCGGCGGTCCACCGCGTACGACGTGGCCGCCGCCGCCAGGCCGAGGAGGGCCAGGGCCGTGCCCGCGAGGGCCGGGGAGGTGACGCCGAGGCCGGCGGCGAGCGCGAGGCCGCCGATCCAGGCGCCGGCGGCGTTGGCGAGGTTGAAGGCGGCCTGGTTGGCGGAGGAGGCCAGAGAGGGGGCGGCCTGCGCCTTCTCCATGACGGTGAGCTGGAGCGGGGAGCCGGTGGCGAAGGCGGCCGTGCCGAGCAGGAGGACCCCCGCCGCCGCCCCCGCCCGCGTGCTCATCAGCACCGGGAAGAGGGCGAGGACCAGGGCGAGGGCGGCCAGCCCGCCGAAGAGGGTGCCGCGCAGGCTGTGGTCGGCCAGCCGCCCGCCCAGCAGGTTGCCCACCGTCGCGCCGACCCCGAACAGCGCCAGCAGCAGCGTCACGCTGGACCCCGCGTACCCGGCGGCCCCGGTCAGCATCGGCGCGATGTAGCTGTACGCGGCGAAGAGCGCGCCGAAGCCGGCGACGGTCGTGCCGAGGGCCAGCCAGACCGGCAGGGAGCGCAGCGCGGCCAGTTCGCGGCGCAGGCCCGCCCCCGGGGCCGGGGCCTCCTCGCGCGGGACCAGGAGGGCCAGCGCGGCCGTCGCGCCGACGCCGATGACGCTCACGCCGAGGAAGGCGGCCCGCCACCCCAGGTGCTGGCCGAGGGCGGTGGCCGCCGGGACGCCGACGATGTTGGCGATGGTCAGCCCGAGGAACATCAGGGAGACGGAGCGGGCCTTGCGCTCCGGCGCGGCCCACCCCGCGGCGACGACGGCGCCGACGCCGAAGAAGGCGCCGTGCGGCACTCCGCTGACCAGCCGGGCGGCGAACAGCGAGGCGTACCCGGGGGCGAGGGCCGACAGGACGTTGCCCACGACGAAGAGGACCATCAGGGCGATCAGGACCGTGCGGCGGGGCAGCTTCGCGGTCGCGGCGGCGAGCACCGGGGCGCCGAGGACCACGCCGAGCGCGTACGCGGAGACGAGGTGGCCGGCGGCCGGGACCGTGATGCCCAGGTCGTCCGCGACCTCGGGCAGCAGCCCCATCATCACGAACTCGGTCGTGCCGATGCCGAAGGCGCCCACGGCGAGGGCGAGCAGGGCCAGGGGCATGAGGGGGCGTGCCTTTCGGGAGCGGGGGTCCGGAGCGGGCCGGCGCGCACGGCGGCCCGGTCGAATGTTCCAATGCGAAACAAAGTCTCTCAGGGCCGGGTCTCCCCCGGGTGACGCGGAGGTGTCCGGCAGCCGCCCGCACGGCGCCGACCTGGGGGTTCAGGAGGTCTCTGTGTCGACCTTCACACGCGCGGCGATCGGCAGGTGGTCGCTTCCGGTCTGCGGGAGGGTCCAACTGCTCACCGGTTCCACACCGGTGATGAGGATCTGGTCGATGCGGGCCATCGGGAAGGCCGCCGGCCAGCTGAAGCCGAAGCCGTCGCCCGCCGCGCCCTGCGGGGAGCGCAGTTGGGAGGTGATGGCGTTCAGCGCGCGGTCGTTCATGGTGCCGTTGAGGTCGCCGAGGAGGATCTTGCGCGGCAGCGCCTCGTCGGCGATGGCCTCGCCGAGCGCGTCGGCGCTCTTGTCGCGCTGCCGGGCGGTGAACCCGGCCTCCAGCTTCACCCGGACGGAGGGCAGGTGGGCGACGTACACCGCGACGGGTCCGGAGGGGGTGGCGACGGTGGCGCGCATGGCGCGCTTCCAGCCGAGCTTGATGTCGACCGCCCGTACGTCGCTGATCGGGTACCTGCTCCACAGGCCGACCGTGCCGACCACGGCGTGGTGCTCGTAGGTGGCGGCCAGCGTCCGTTCGTAGACGGGGACTGCGGACGCCTTCAGCTCCTCCAGGGCGAGCACGTCCGCGCCGGAGGCGGCCACGGAGCGGGCGGTGCCGGACGGGTCGGCGTTGTCGGCGTTGACGTTGTGGGAGACGACCATGAGGTCGCCTCCGGTGCCGGTCTTGTCGAAGAGGAGGCCGCCGAAGAGGTCCAGCCAGACGGCGACCGGCAGCACCAGGGCGATCAGCGCCGTGGCCGAGCGGCGGACCAGGGCGATCAGCAGCAGGACCGGCAGGAGCAGCCCGCACCACGGCAGGAAGGTCTCGGTGAGGCTGCCGAGGTTGCCGACCGCGTTCGGGATGCGCGAGTGCGCGGCCATCACCGCGGCCAGCAGGACGGCCACCGCCGCGGTGAGCAGGCCCCGGCGCCAGATCCGCCGGTCGCCGCGCCAGCCGGCGGTCATCCGCTGGAGCAGGCGCCGGAACCGGCCCCCCGGGCGCCCGGGGCCCGGACCGCCCCCGTCCGTCTCCGCCATGTACGCCTGCTGCGCCATACCGCTGCCTCACTGCCTGCCGTGCACACCGTCCGCCCCGTGTTCCAGCACCCTAGGCGATGATCGGTTCCGTTCCCGCCGCCGCGTGACGGCCGTACGGGCACGATGACGTGCGGACCCGCGACGGGGGTTCCGCGGGGGTGCGCCGGGTGGGGCCTCTGTGACAGAACGCGCACATTCGCGCCCGTGTTCGCTTCCGGTGGAGGCTCGGAACACGCCCCTAGCCGCGTGGCCGCCGCGGGTGCCACCATGGAGGAGATCCGGGGACGCCGTAAGGGTGCCTCGAGATGACATGAAGGAGCGTTGCCATGACGCAGCTTCCGGCTGCCCAGACGCCACAGCGTCCGCCCGCCGACGCCGGGAAGGCGCTGTACGGGGGCAAGAGCACCCGCCGCATCACCGTCCGCGACATCGCCGCCGCCAAGGAGCGCGGCGAGAAGTGGCCCATGCTCACCGCGTACGACGCGATGACCGCGTCCGTCTACGACGAGGCCGGCATCCCGGTGATCCTCGTCGGCGACTCCGCGGGCAACTGTCACCTGGGCTACGAGACCACCGTGCCGGTGACGCTGGACGAGATGACCATGCTCTCCGCCGCAGTCGTGCGGGGCACGAGCCGCTGCCTGGTCGTCGCCGACCTGCCCTTCGGCACCTACCAGGAGGGGCCGGCGCAGGCGCTGCGCTCGGCGATGCGGCTGGTCAAGGAGGCCGGGGCCGGGGCGGTCAAGCTGGAGGGCGGCGAGCGCTCGCACCGGCAGATCGAGCTGCTGGTGGAGTCCGGCATCCCGGTGATGGCGCACATCGGCCTGACCCCGCAGTCGGTCAACGCCATGGGCTACCGCGTCCAGGGCCGCGGCGAGGAGGCCGCCCAGCAACTGCTGCGGGACGCCAAGGCGGTGCAGGACGCGGGCGCCTTCTCGGTGGTGCTGGAGCTGGTCCCGGCCGAGCTGGCCGCCGAGGTGACGCGCACCCTGCACATCCCGACCGTGGGCATCGGCGCCGGGGCCGGCACGGACGCGCAGGTACTGGTGGGCACCGACATGCTCGGGCTGACCGGCGGCCGGGTGCCGAAGTTCGTCAGGAAGTACGCCGACCTGCGCCAGGTCATGGGCGACGCGGCGAAGGCGTTCGCCGAGGACGTCGTCGGCGGAACGTTCCCGCAGGAGGAGCACTCCGTCCACTGATCCACCGCGGTACGACGCCGGCCCCGCCGATCTTCCCCCGTCGGCGGGGCCGGCCCCTTCCCGCCCCCGGCGGGCCGGCCGGCTGTCGGCCGGATGTCGGCGGTTTGTCGGCGGGGCCTGGCACCGTCGTCGTCATGAAGGACATCGACAACGCCCCGACGGCCGCGGACAGCGCGGTCACCGTACGGGGACTGGTCAAGCACTACGGCGAGACCAAGGCGCTGGACGGGGTCGACCTGGACGTGCGCGAGGGCACCGTGATGGGCGTCCTCGGACCCAACGGCGCCGGCAAGACCACCCTCGTACGCATCCTGTCCACCCTCATCACCCCCGACGCGGGCCACGCGGTCGTCGCCGGGTACGACGCCGTGCGCCAGCCGCGCCAACTGCGCCGGGTGATCGGGCTGACCGGGCAGTACGCCTCCGTGGACGAGAAGCTCCCCGGCTGGGAGAACCTGTACCTGATCGGCCGGCTGCTCGACCTGCCCCGCAAGGAGGCCCGCGCCCGCGCCGACGAGCTGCTGGAGCGGTTCTCGCTGACCGAGGCCGCCAAGCGGCCCACCGCCACCTACTCCGGCGGCATGCGGCGCCGGCTGGACCTGGCCGCCTCCATGATCGGCCGCCCGGCCGTGCTCTTCCTCGACGAGCCGACCACCGGGCTGGACCCGCGCACCCGCAATGAGGTGTGGGACGAGGTCAAGCGCATGGTCGGCGACGGCGTCACCGTGCTGCTCACCACCCAGTACATGGAGGAGGCCGAACAGCTCGCCACCGAACTGACCGTGGTCGACCGCGGCCGGGTCATCGCCGGCGGCGGCATCGAGGAGCTGAAGGCCCGCGTCGGCGGGCGCACCCTGCGCGTCCGCCCCGTCGACCCGGCGCATCTGCGCCCGCTCGCCGCCTTCCTGGACGAGACCGGCCTCACCGGGCTCGCCACCGCCACGGTCGACACCCGGCGCGACGACGTCCTCGTCCCGATCCTCAGCGACGAGCAGCTCACCGCCGTGGTCGGCGCGGTCACCGGGCGCGGCATCACCCTCGCCTCCATCACCACCGAACTGCCCAGCCTGGACGAGGTCTTCCTGTCCCTCACCGGCCACCGCGCCGGCGCCCCGCAGGACTCCGCGCCCGCCGACACCCGCGAGGAGGCCACCGTATGAGCGCCGCCACCCTGACCGCCCCGACGAACGCGCCCGACGCCCGCATCCCGCTCCGCGCGCACCTGCGGCACACCGGCGCCCTGGTCCGGCGCAACCTGCTGTGGATCCGGCAGGACCCGGAGTCGATGTTCGACGCCCTGCTCTTCCCGATCGTCTTCACGCTGCTGTTCGTCTACGTCTTCGGCGGCTCCATCGGGCAGGCGCTCGGCGGCGGCCAGGACCAGTACGTGCAGTACGTGGTGCCCGGACTGATGGCCATGATGGGCATGAACATGGCCATGGGGGTCGGGACCGGGTTCAACACCGACTTCAACTCCGGGGTGATGGACCGCTTCCGGTCCCTGCCCATCGGGCGCGGCTCGGTGCTCTTCGCCAAGATCGCGGTGGAGCTGCTGCGGATGCTGTTCGCCACGGCGGTGCTGATGATCGTCGCCGTGCTGGTCGGCTTCGAGATCACCGACTGGCCGGGGCTGCTGGCCTCGGTGGGCCTGTCCGCGGTCTTCGGCTCGTCCGTGATGTGGGTCTTCCTCACCCTCGGCGTGGTGATGAAGAGCGCCCAGTCGGTGCAGGCGATGGGCTTCCTGGTGCTGATGCCGCTCCAGTTCGGCTCGTCCATCTTCGCCCCGCCCGGCTCCATGCCGGGGTGGCTGGAGGCGTTCACCCGCTACAACCCGCTCTCCACCCTGGCGGACGCCGCGCGCGGGCTGATGACGGGCGGCCCGGTCGCCCACAACCTGTGGATCACCCTCGGCTGGTCGGTGGCGCTCACCGCGGTGATGGCGCCGGTCGCCATCCACAAGTTCCGTACGAAGAGCTGACGGGCGGGCTCAGACCAGGGCGGCGGCCTCCTGCGGGGAGAGGCCGCCGCCCTCCGCGTACGCGGCCCGGTACGCCTCGGGGCCGAGCGCCCGCGCGGCCCGGCGTACGGCGCGGTCGCGGACGTCCCGCTCCTGGGCGGACGGCACGTGGCGGGGCGGCAGGGCCGCGTCGGCGGCGCCGATCAGCCGGGCGGCGTCCCGGGCGCGGCTGCCCCCGTCGACGCGGGCGAGGGCGGTCGCCGCGAGGGTGAGGTAGGCGGAGCGCATGTTGGGGGCGAAGGCCGCGGAGAGCGGGTCCTCGGCGAGCCGCAGCACCTGCCGGGACTTGGCGAGGCACTCCTCGTCCAGGCCCTCCAGGGTGTCGAGCCATGCCTCGGTGGCGAGGATCACGGCGTCGAAGACGATGAAGTGGGAGATGGCGAACTCCTCGCGCACCAGCCGCACCTGCTCGCGGGCCTCGGCGGTCCGGCCGGTGATGCCGAGCCGTACGGAGAGGAAGAGCCGGGCGGCGGGCATCGCCCCGTTGTGGAGCATGCCCCGCGCCTGGTCGATGACGTCGCGCAGGACACGTTCGCCCTCGTCGCCGTCGCCCGCCTCCAGCAGGGCGCTGCCGAGCCGGGCGCCGAGGACGGCCACCTGGGCGTGGGCGCCGAGGCGTTCGGCGTGCTCGGCGGCGGCCTCGTAGTCGGCGGCGGCGAGCAGGTAGGCACCCTCGCGTTCGCGGGCCTCGGCGCGGGCGGAGAGGGCCTCGGCGGCGCCCCAGGCGTCCCCGAGGCGGCGGTAGATCTCCAGGGACTCGTCGGCGTCGCGGCCCGCGTCGCCCGCCCAGTCGGTGCGGTTGGCGAGCAGGTTGGCCCGCATCTGGAGGGCGCCGGCCAGCTCCCACGCGTAGCCGGGGGTGGCGCGGCAGGTGGCGACGGCGGCGTCCGCGATCTCGCGCAGCCGGGGCACGTCGCCGCTGAGCATCACCGCGAAGAACCAGAACAGGCCGGGGCTGACGCAGGTCTGGGGCATGCCCGGCTGGTAGGTGCGGGCGATGGCGCGCAGCTTCCCCTGGGCCTGCGGGTTCTGCCACGCCTCCAACTCGGTGTCCATGCAGGCCAGGTGGGCCAGGTGGACGCCGCGCCGGGCCTCGGCGAGGACCTCGCCGGTCATCGGGGGCGGTGCGGCCGTGCACCGCTCCCACACCGGCCGGGCCGGGCGGACCGGCTCGGCGAAGGGGTCGGGGCCGAGCGCCATCACCTCCGCGAGCCAGGTGCGGGACTCCACCCGCAGGTCGCGGATCTGCCAGTACCAGACCAGGGACAGGGTGAGGATCAGCGCCTCCTGCTCGTCGCGTTCGGCGAGCGCGTGGCGCAGGGCGGTGCGCAGGTTCTCGTACTCGCGCTCCAGCCGGGCGATGGCGGCCAGTTGCCGGGGGCCGCGCAGCAACGGGTCGGTGGTGCGGGCGAGTTCGCGGTAGTACGTGAGGTGCGCGCGTTCGGCGGCGGCGCGTCCACCGGTCTCGTCGAGGCGTTCGGCGGCGTATTCGGCGACGGTCTCCAGGAGCCGGTAGCGCATGCCGTCACCGTCCTGCGCGTCCGGTACGGGCGCGGCGACGACGAGGGACTTGTCGACGAGGGAGCCGAGGGCGTGCAGGGCGGCGGGGCCGCAGACCGCCTCGGCGGCGGCGAGGCCGCAGCCGCCGGCGAAGACGGACAGGCGGCGCAGGACCTCGCGTTCCTCCTCGTCGAGCAGGTCCCAGGACCAGTCGACGACCGCGCGCAGGGTCTGCTGGCGGGGCCGGACGGTGCGGCTGCCGGAGGTGAGCAGGCGGAAGCGGTCGTCGAGCCGGTCGGCGATCTGGCGGGGGGTGAGCATCCGCAGCCGGGCGGCGGCCAGTTCGATGGCGAGGGGCAGTCCGTCGAGGCGGCGGCAGATCTCGGCGCACGCCTCCGGGTCGTCCTCGGTGCGGAAGCCGGGGCGGGCGGCGGCGCCCCGGTCGGCGAGCAGCCGCAGCGCGGCCGGTTCGGAGAGCGGCTCGACGGGGCGCAGCAGTTCGCCGGGGACGCCGAGGGGTTCGCGGCTGGTGGCGAGGACGGTCAGGCCGGGACAGCGGGCGAGCAGTTCCTCGGCGAGGCGGGCGGCGGCCTCGACGACGTGTTCGCAGTTGTCGAGGACGATCAGCATGCGGCGCCGGCCACAGTGCTCGACGAGGCGTTCGACGGCGGTGGCGCGGCGGTCGGCGACGGCCCGCAGCTCCTCGGCGCCGGCGCCGAACAGCACGGTCTCACGGGCTCCGACGGCGGTCAGGACGGCCTCGGGCACGGCGTCGGGGTCGTCGACGGGGGCCAGTTCGGCGAGCCACACCCCGTCGCGGGCGGCGGGCCCGGCGTGCTCAGCGGCCTCCTGGGAGAGGCGGGTCTTCCCGGAGCCGCCGGGGCCGAGCAGGGTGACCAGGCGGGTGCCGGCCAGGTCGGCGCGGAGCACCTGGAGGTCGGCGTCGCGGCCGACGAAGGAGGTGAGGCGGGCGCGGAGGTTGCCGCGCGGGCGGGTGTCCGGCGGCAGGGGCGCGGGGGCGGGCGTCGGCGTGTCCCCCGCCGGGGGCCCGAGGAGCCCGGCGTGCAGGGCGCGCAGCTCGGGCCCGGGGTCGGTGCCGAGCCGGTCGGCGAGCAGGCGTCGTACGGCGTCGTAGGCGGCGAGGGCCTCGGCGGTGCGGCCGGTGTCGCGCAGGGCGCGCAGCCGCAGGGCCTGGAGGGGCTCGTCGAGGGGGTGGCCGTCGCACAGGGCGGTCAGCTCGGGCAGCGACTCCTCGGCGTGGCCGAGGTCGAGGGCGGCGGTGTGGCGGGCGCGCAGCACGTCCAGGCGCCGGGTCTCCCGGCGGGCCGCCTCGGCGGTGCGGTCGGGCAGGTCGGCGAGGGCGGGGCCGCGCCACAGGGCGAGGGCGTCGTCCAGGACCTCGGCGGCCTTGGCGGGGTCGCCGTCGGCCAGGGCGCGGGTGCCCTCGCCGGCCAGCCGCTCGAAGCGGTGCAGGTCGACGTCGTCGGGGGCGGCGGTGAGCCGGTAGCCGCCGTCGGCGGAGGCGACCGCGTCGGGGCCCAGCGTCCGGCGCAGCCGGCCGACCAGTGCCTGGAGCGCGCCGGGCGCGTCGGCGGGCGGGTCGCCGGCCCAGACCTCCTCCACCAGCAGTCCGGCGGGCACGGTGCGGCCGGGCCGCAGGGCGAGGACGGTGAGCAGGGCACGCAGCCGCGCCCCGCCGACCGGGACGGTGGTGCCGTCGGAGCGGAGTGCCTGGGTCGTGCCGAGGATGCGGTAGCGCACGGGGTCCATTGTCACCGCCCGCGTCGCGCCCGGTCACGGGGTTTCCGCGGTGCGGCGCCCGGCGGGGCGGTCCGGGGACGCACGGCGCTGCCACGCTCGCGGAGTTCCCGGCGCCCCCTTCGCCCCTCCGCCCCCGCGCCCCGGCGCTTTTGCGCGCCCCCGGCCCTCGCCCCGCCCCGGCCGGGCCGGTACCGTCGTCGGGCCCCGGTCCGTAGCTCAGGAGCCCGCCCATGGTCAGCGTCCCCGTCCGCCCAGGTGATCGGCGGGTCAGTCCCGTCTTCCTCGGGATCGCGGCCGTCGCCGCGGTGGCCGGGTGGGCCCTTTGGACCGGGTTCGGGGACGTGCCCCGGTTCTCGGTGTTCCTCTTCGTGACGGCCGCCTGGGTCGTCTCGCTCTGCCTGCACGAGTACGCGCACGCCCGTACCGCCCTGCACAGCGGCGACCTCACGGTCGGCGCGAAGGGCTACCTCACCCTGAACCCGCTGAAGTACACGCACGCCCTGCTCAGCATCGTGCTGCCGGTGGTGTTCGTGGCGCTGGGCGGGATCGGCCTGCCCGGCGGCGCCGTCTTCATCGAGCGCGGGCGTATCCGGGGGCGCTGGCGGCACAGCCTGATCTCGGCCGCGGGCCCGCTGACGAACGTGCTGTTCGCCGTGGTGTGCACGGCCCCGTTCTGGCTGGACGCGCTGGACGGCGTGCCGCCCGCCTTCCGGTCCGCCCTCGCCTTCCTCGCCCTGCTCCAGGTCACGGCGGCGATCCTGAACTTCCTGCCGGTGCCGGGCCTGGACGGTTACGGCGTGATCGAGCCCTGGCTCTCGCCCGGGGTGCGGCGGCAGGTCGAACCGTTCGCCCGCTACGGCCTGCTCTTCGCGGTCGTGCTGCTGCTGTGGGTGCCGGTGGTCAACGGCGTGTTCTTCGACGCCGTGCACGCGATCCTGTGCGGCCTCGGCGTCGAGAGGGAGTACTCGTCCTGCGGTTACACGCTGTACCGGTTCTGGGAGGACGGCTGGTTCTGCGCCGTCAGTGCGTGACCGACTCGCGGCGGGCGTCGCGGTCGCGCTTGACGTAGTACCAGCACATGTTGGACGTCAGACCGGTCAGCAGGACCCAGACGACGCCGATCAGCACGTGGCCCTGGGTGAAGGAGAGGACGGCGGCGGCCACGGCGAGCACGCAGACGATCAGGGCGTAGAGGGCGAGACGGGGCATGCGGGGGCTCCTGTCGGGGGACACGGCGGGCACTGCTGCGCCCTCCAGTGTCCCCCATGGCCTCATACGTCCGTCACGCGGAGCCCGGCGTGGGCCTTGTAGCGGCGGTTCACGGAGATCAGGTTGGCGACCAGCGACTCGACCTGGTGGGCGTTGCGCAGCCGGCCGGCGAAGACGCCGCGCATGCCGGGGACGCGTCCGGCGAGGGCCTGGACGGTCTCGACGTCGGCCCGCGCCTCGCCGAGCACCATCACGTCGGTGTCGATCTGGTCGATCTCCGGGTCCTGGAGGAGGACGGCCGACAGGTGGTGGAAGGCGGCGGTGACCCGGCTGTCGGGGAGCAGGGCGGCGGCCTGCTCGGCGGCGCTGCCCTCCTCGGGCTTCAGGGCGTAGGCGCCCTTCTTGTCGAAGCCGAGCGGGTTGACGCAGTCGACGACGAGCTTGCCGGCGAGTTCCGCGCGGAGCGACTCCAGGGTGGCGCCGTGGCCCTCCCAGGGCACGGCGACGATGACGAGGTCGCTGCGGCGGGCGGTCTCGGCGTTGTCGGCGCCCTCGACGCCGAGGCCGATGTCCGCGGCGGCGGCCTGGGCGCGTTCGGCGGCGCGGGAGCCGACGATCACCTTCTGGCCGGCCTTGGCGAGCCGGTAGGCGAGGCCCTTGCCCTGGGGGCCGGTCCCGCCGAGGACGCCGACGACGAGCCCGGAGACGTCGGGCAGGTCCCAGGGGTCCTTGGCGGGGGCCTTCTGTGCGGCACTGTCGGTAGAGGTCATGTGCCGACCCTACGTCCGCGCGGGCCCCCGCACCGGCTCCGGGGCCGGGACGCCGGGACCGGGGCGCCGGGTCCCCGGATCGGGGGAACCGGGGGCGAACGCCCCCGCGCGCGGGGCGGGTTGCGGCAGGATGCGCGCCATGGACGCCGTACGGGTCGCGCTGCTGCGGGAAGTGCTCGCCGGGACCGAGTGGCTGGGGGCCACCCGGCGGTTCGCGGGGGCGCTGCGCGGGTCGGTGGTCTCGCACGGGGGCGGTCTGCTGCTGGTGGGCACCGCCGACCACGAGCCGTGGCACCTGGCGGCGCATCTGGTGGACGAGGCCGCCTGGTCGGGCACGCCGGAGCTGACCCCGACCCTGGTGCGGCACGACGCGCGTCCCTCGGACCCGGCGCACCTGGCGGTGGGGCTGGGGCGGCTCGCGGCGGCGCGGCGCGGGGAGACGCTGCTCGTGGTGACGCCGGACGATCCGGGGGCGCGGCTGCTGGAGGGCGTGCACGACGCCCGGCGGGCCGGGGCGACGGTGCTGGCGCTGGGCACCGGCGGGCACGCCGGGGAGCGGGAGCTGACCGCGATGGCGCACGAGACGCTGGCCGTGCCCGACGGCGCCGAACTGGACCTGGACACGGTGCAGCACCTGGTCAGCGCGGCGGCCGGGGAGAACGCGGTGCCGCCGCAGCGCGGGCGGCGCACCTTCCGGGACCGGCTCTCCCGCCTCGCCGACCACCTGACGGCCCCGCCCCCGCCCCGCTGGTGACGGGGAGCGGCGGGCGGGGCCGGCAAGGCCGCCACGGACGAGGTCAGTCCTCGGCGCGGGTGTCGTCCGGGTCGTGCCAGCGGGGGTCGTTCTCCCACTGGAGGTCGCGCTCGCGGGCGGTCTCCATCGCGCGCTCGGCCTCCGCGCGGGAGGTGTAGGGCCCGAAGCGGTTCTTGGCCGGGCACTCCGGCCCCTCCTCCACCTTCTGGTGCTCCAGGCAGTAGAACCACTCGCCCGGTCTGCCGACGGTGCGCTTCTTGAACAGGGCCATGACCGGCTCCTTTCGCCAGGGACATGGTGTCGTATGCCCGCTGGTTAGACTCGCTGGCATGTCTGGCCAGTCGCTGCTCGTCCCAGGGGAGCTGTCTCCCACCCGTTCCGTACCCGGAAACATCCGCCGGCCCGAGTACGTCGGCAGACCGGCGCCGACCCCGTACACCGGGCCGGAGGTGCAGACGCCCGAGACGGTCGAGGCGATGCGCCGGGCCGGGCGGATCGCGGCGCGGGCGATGGCCGAGGCGGCGAAGCTCATCGCGCCCGGGGTGACCACGGACGAGCTGGACCGGGTGGCGCACGCCTACATGTGCGACCACGGCGCCTACCCCTCGACGCTCGGCTACCGCGGCTTCCCGAAGTCGCTGTGCACCTCGGTCAACGAGGTGATCTGCCACGGCATCCCGGACTCGACGGTGCTGCGCGACGGCGACATCGTCAACCTGGACGTGACGGCGTACGTCGGCGGGGTGCACGGCGACACCAACGCCACCTACCTCGTCGGCGAGGTGGCCGAGGAGAGCCGCGCGCTGGTCGAGCGCACCCGCGAGGCGCTCGACCGGGCGATCAAGGCGGTGAAGCCGGGCCGGCAGATCAACGTCATCGGCCGGGTCATCGAGTCCTACGCCAAGCGCTTCGGCTACGGGGTGGTCCGCGACTTCACCGGCCACGGCATCAACACCGCGTTCCACTCCGGGCTGATCGTGCCGCACTACGACAGCCCGCACGCCACGACCGTGATCCGGCCCGGCATGACCTTCACGATCGAGCCGATGCTGACGCTCGGGACGATCGAGTACGACATGTGGGAGGACGGCTGGACGGTCGTGACGAAGGACCGCAAGCGGACCGCCCAGTTCGAGCACACGCTGGTGGTGACGGACACGGGGGCGGAGATCCTCACCCTCCCCTGACCCCCGCGGCCCCCACGGCCCCGCCGAGACCCGCCCGCCCGGAGCTTCCGGGCCGGCGGGTCTTCTGTTTCCCCGGGTCGGAGGCACCCCTCGCGTTTCCGACATGCTGTCGGTAAAGTTACCGACAGCATGTCGGAACTGTTACCGACAAAGCGTCGGGAAAGTATTGACTTAGGTAAGCCTAACCATAGAAACTCTGACCATGGACTCCTTCTCGACCCTCATCCGCACGGCCTCCCACGAGCAGCACGTGGAGGCGGAGACCTCCACCTTCATGAGCGACCTGCTCGGCGGCCGACTCGGAGTCGACGCGTACGCGCGCTACACCGAGCAACTGTGGTTCGTCTACGAAGCCCTGGAGGACGCCGCCGCCCGGCTCGCCTCGGACCCGGTGGCCGGTCCCTTCGTCCGGCCGGAGCTGCTGCGCCTGCCCTCCCTGGAACGCGACCTGGCGCACCTGCGCGGTGCCGACTGGCGCGCGGGCGTGACCGCCCTGCCGGCGACCGAGGAGTACGCGGCCCGCATCCGCGAGTGCGCCGATCAGTGGCCCGCCGGTTACATCGCCCACCACTACACGCGCTACCTGGGCGACCTGTCCGGCGGCCAGATCATCCGCGACAAGGCCGAGCGCACCTGGGGCTTCACGAAGAAGGGCGACGGCGTCCGCTTCTACGTCTTCGACGGCATCGGCAACCCGGCCGCCTTCAAGCGCGAGTACCGCGAGCTGCTGGACGGCATCCGCGCCGACGACCTGGAGAAGCAGCGCGTGATCGCCGAGTGCAAGCGGGCCTTCGCGCTCAACACCGGCGTCTTCCGCGCCCTGGGCGAGGAGTTCCCGCTCTCGGCCTGAGCCGCGTCCCCGTCCGCCGTGTCCTGGTCCCCCCTCGGCCGAGTCGCCGAGGGGGGACCAGGGCGTGGGCGTACGGTCACCGCTCCAGGCGGACCCGTCCGCCGACCTCGACCCAGCCGCCGGGCTGCGGTGCCGTCAGAAGCTGCGAGCCGGTCCCCTGCGTGATGTTGAGGGCCCGGCCCAGCGACGCGGTCAGCAGCAGCGCCGCCGTGCCCGTCGCCTCGTCCTCGCCCGTCCCGGCGGGGCCGGGGAAGGCGCGGGCGCGGACCCGGCCCGCCGGCTCGTCCTCCCAGGCCCAGGCGTACAGCCCCGGCCTCTTGCCCGGCGCCTCCACCTGCCCCTCCCCCGGCGCCCCGCCGGGCTCTTCCCCGGGCGCGGGCACCGGCAGGGCGTCCACCTCGGCGGCGTCGGCGCAGTGGCGCAGGGTGTGCGGCGGGGCCCACTCGGGCCGGGCCTCGATCCAGGTGAACTCCCCGTCCAGCCGTACGCCCACCGTCCCGGCGGGCACGACCAGTTCGGGCACGTCCAGCAGCCAGGCCGTGCCGACGCAGGCGTCCCCGGCGAGCGGCGGGCGCCCGGCGGGTGTGTGGACGTCGAGGACACCGCGCTCCGGGTCGTCGACGAACACGGTCTCGCCGAAGCCCAGTTTGGCGGCCAGCTCCCGCCGCTCCTCGGTGCCGGGGACGCGGGACCCGTCGCGGACGACGCCGATCTCGTTGCCGTACCCACCGTTCGGCGCGCAGAAGACCCGCAGTACGTCGTAGTCGGTCACGGGGGCATTCAAACACCGCGGACACGGCCGCGCGGGCCGGTGCCCCGTCGTCGTGACGGTGGCACCGGCCCGCGTGCCGGGGGGAGTTGGCCGGCCGTCGGCTTCACCGGCGGCCGGCGGCGGGGGCACCCTCGCGCCCCCGCCGGGGGGTCAGCCGGTGACCGTACGCCGCTTGCGGGCGACGAGGACCGCGCCCGCGCCGGCCACGACGGCGAGGCCGGCCGCCGCGCCGAGGGCCGCGCCCGGGACCTCCGAGCCGGTGGCGGCGAGGCTGCCGCCGCCGGTGATGCCGCCCGTGGTGGAGCCGACGCCGCCCACGGAGCCGGTGCCGCCGGCGACCCCGCCGGAGGCGCCGCCACTGCCCGAGCCGCCCGAGCCGCCCGTGCCGCCGCTGCCGCCCGTGCCGCCGTCGGGCAGCTTGGCGCCCTCGCTCAGCGCCACCGACAGGGTGACCGGGTCGAGCACGGTGCCGGCGGTGTAGAAGTCGCCGAACGCCTTGGCGCCGGCCGCGGTGAGCGTGGCGGTGACCCCGTCGACGGTGACGACGTCGTCCTTGGCGGTCAGCGCGGCGGACTTGGCCTTGAGGTCGGCCAGGACCACGCCGGCGGACTTCTCGCCCAGGCTGTTCACGTCGGCGCTGAGCTTGCCCTTGCCGCCGTCGAGGGTGGCCCTCAGGTTGCTCAGGGTCAGGTCGAGGGCGTAACTGCCGTTGGTCTCGTGGCCCTTGAAGTTCACCGCGCCCTTGAAGGAGGCGTCGAGCTTGCCGGCCTTCGTGTCGTAGGTGCCGGTGGCGTCCTTGAAGGTGAAGGCGCCGTTGCCGGCCGCCTGGGCCGCGCCGCCGGAGGCGGTGATGGTGCCCTTGGCTATGGGGCCGGTGACGTAGGCGCGGAACGACTCCTTCACGCCCCAGCCGAGGGTGCCGTCGGCGATGGCGCCCTGGGCCGGCGCCTGGGTGGCGGGGGTCGACGGCTTGGGGGCCGTGGTGCCCTCGCTCGCGGTGGGGCTCGGCTTGCCGGTCGTGGGCGGCGTCGTCGGGGTGGTCTCCGAGGCCGTCGGCTCCGGGGTGCCGGTCGGCGTGCCCGTCGGCTCCGGCGACTGGGTCGGCGGCTCGGAGGTGGGCGGGGTGCTCGGCGTCGACGGGGTGTTCTGCACCACCGTCAGCGGGTCGCCCGCGGCGCCCTTGTAGCTCGCGCTGCCGAAGACCTCCGCGGCCTCGTCAGTCAGCGTGGTCTCCATGTTCTTCATGTCACGGGTGACCTCGACCGTGGCGAGCGGCACATCGTCCCGCGTGGTGCCGTTGGCGGTCACGTCGGCCGTGATCCGGGCGTCCTTGCTGTCGAACTTGACGTCGGACAGGGTGAACGCGAAGCCGTGCGCGGCGGACTCGACCGCGAGGCTGCCCTTGAAGGCGAGGTCCACGGTGTGGCCGGTCGAGTCGTAGCTGCCGGCGCCCTCGGTGAAGGTGAAGGCCCCGTTGCCGGCGGCCTGGCTCGCGCCGCCGGAGGCGGTGAAGCTGCCCTGCGCGTAGGTGGCGACGTAGGTGCGGTACGACTGCTTGATGCCCCAGGTCAGCTCGTAGTCCTTGAGCGGGATCTCGGCCGCCGAGGCGGTGCCCGCGCCGAGGGTGGCGAGGGCGGTCGCGCCGAGGGCGGCGGCCGTCGTCACGGCTGCGGCGAGGGTGATGGAGCGGCGTCGTCTGACGGGCATGCTCGGTTCTCCTTGGGTGGTGGGCCGCCCGGGGGCGGTCGGGGTGGTGGCTCAGCCCTCGTCCGCGGGGGACGCGGAGGCGGCGGCACGGGCGCGGCGCCTGCGGGTGGTGACGACCCCGAGGGCCGCGGCCACCAGCAGCAGGGCACCGGCGGCGATGCCGACGGGCAGAGCGGGGAAGCCGGAGTCGTCGGTGGCGTTCGCGACGGGTTCGGCGGAGGTCTCGGGGTCGGCCTTCGGCTCGGGGCTCGCGCTCGCCGTGGGTTCGCTGCCCAGGTCGGGCAGGGCGGGCAGCTTCGCGTCGTCGGTGAGGGCGACGGCGAGCGAGACCGGGTCCATCTCCGTGCCCTCCTGGTACATCCCGCCGAAGGTCTCGGCGCCGCGCGCGGTGAGCTTGGCGGGGGCCTCGGTCACGGCGACCAGGCCGTCGGCCGGCTTGAGGTCCTTGGCGGTGAAGGTGACCAGCGGCACCTTGCCCGCCGTCAGGTCCGGGCTCGCCACATCGGCGTAGAGCGTACCCTTGCCGTCCTTCACGGTGGCGCGGACGGCGCTGAGCTTCAGGTCGAGGCCGTCCTCGCCGGTGAAGCGGACCTCGCCGCGGAAGGCGGCGGTGAGGGTGCCGTCCTCGAAGGTGCCGGTGCCGCCGGGGAAGCGGAAGAGGGCGCCGCCGTCCTGGGCGCCGGCGGCGAGGGTCCACTCGCCGCGGGCGATCTCACCGGTGACGTACTCGCGGAAGGTGCGGCGCACGCCCCAGTCGACCGCGCCGTCGCGGAGCTCGCCGCCGGCGGCCTTCTTCTTCGCCTCCGGGGACTTGGAGGCGTCGCCGGGCGTGGCGGACGGCTCCTTCTTCGGCGCCGGGGCGCGGACGTCGGCGGAGAGGCTGACCGGGTCGAGCGGGGTGCCGGCGGTGTAGTAGCCGGCGAAGGAGGCGGCGCCCTGGGAGGTGAGGGTGGCGGGCAGGTTGTTGAGGACGACGGAGGTGCCGCCGCCCTTCATGTCGATGCCGCCGAGGGAGAGGGCGGCGAAGGGCACCTGACGGGACGTCGTGACCGCCCCGGTGTCCTTCGCCTTGCTGACGACGTCCACGTAGAGCGTGCCGGAGGAGCCGGAGATGCTCACCGTGGGACGGCTGATGGTGAGGTCGAGCTGGTGCCCGCCGTTGCCCGTGGGGTGGCCGACGAAGCGCACGCCGCCCGAGAAGGCGGCCCGGAAGGCGCCGGTGGCACCGTCGTAGGAGCCGCTCGCGGAGTGGAAGCGGAAGGCGCTGCCGCCCACCGTGGCGGCGCCGCCGGTCAGGGAGTAACTCCCCTTGGCGATGGGCCCGGTGACATAACTCTGGAAACTGGATTTGATGCCCCAGTCGAGCCGGCCGCCCTGCACCGTCCGGTTCTCGGCGTGGGCGGCGGTCACCGGGAGCAGGGCCCCGAGGACCACCGCGCACAACACGGTGACCAGGGTGCGGAATCGGGCGGGCATGGCACGTCCTCCGGATCGGGGGCCGGTAACAAGTGGAGGTAAGGCTAACCTAAGCTATAAATTACTCATACTGGTGGGTGGATGAAAGGAACGGACGGAATCGTGCGACGCTTGCGAACCCGACTGGCGGGAGCACTGCTGTCCGTGCTCGCCCTCACGTTGACCGCGACCGGATGCGGAGGCTCCACCAAGGCCGCGCCCACCGCCGGGAAGTCCTCGTCGGCCCCGGCCGGACCGAACCGGCTGGAGCCCCTGGAGGGCAAGCCCGAGCCCCGTCTGCCGGTCACCGTGCGCTCCGCCGACGGCGAGCGGGTGACGGTGGAGCGGGCCGAGCGGATCGTGCCGCTCTCCGGCAGCCTCAGCGAGATCGTCTTCACCCTGGGGCTCGGCGACCGGGTCGTCGCCCGTGACGTCTCCGCCACCTTCGACCAGGCGGCGAAGCTGCCCGTGGTCACCCGGGGCCACGACGTCTCCGCGGAGAGCGTGCTCTCGCTCCGTCCGGACCTGGTCGTCGCCGAGACGACCACCGGACCGCAGGAGGCCGTCGACCAGATCCGCGCGGCCGGCGTCCCGGTGCTCTTCGTGAAGGCGGCGAAGGGCCTGGACGACGTGGGCTCGCGCATCCGGACGGTCGCGGAGGCGCTCGGGGTGCCCGCGGCCGGCGAGGAGCTGGCCCGGCGCTCCCAGGAGCGGATCGAGGCCGTGCGCAAAAACGTTCCGCAGAACAAGGACGAGCCGCGCGTGGCCTTCCTCTACCTGCGCGGCTCGGCCTCCGTCTACCTCCTCGGCGGCCGGGACTCCGGCGCCGCCTCCCTGATCGAGGCGGCCGGCGGGATCGACGCCGGGGCCGCCTCCGGCCTGAACAAGGACTTCACCCCCATCACCAGCGAGGCCCTGGCCAAGGCGGCGCCCGACGCGATCCTCGTGATGAGCAAGGGCCTCGAATCGGTCGGCGGCGTCGACGGGCTGGCCGAGATCCCCGGCATCGCCCAGACCCCTGCCGGGATGGACCGCCGGATCGTCTCCGTCGAGGACGGCGTCCTGCTCAACTACGGCCCGCGCACCGACCAGGTGCTGAAGTCCGTCGTCGAGCAGCTCTACGGCGAGGGCGGCGCACGGTGACCGTCCTGGACAAGCCGGCCCGCCCGGCCGCCCCCGCCCAGGGAACCCCGCCGCGCGGCCGGCGCGGCACCGCCTGGCTGCTGACGGCTGCCCTCGCCGCCGGGCTCCTCGTCCTCGTGCCGGTCGCGGCCGGCACCGGCGCCTACCCGATCCCGGTCGGCGACGTGCTCGGCTCGCTGCTGAACCGGGCGGGGCTCGGCGGCACCGCACTCGACCGGGTGGCCGAGTCGGTGCTGTGGAACGTGCGCTTCCCCCGGATCGTGCTCGCCCTGCTGGTCGGCGCCTCCCTGGGCTGCGCGGGCGCCCTGATGCAGGGCGTCTTCGGCAACCCGCTCGCCGAGCCCGGCGTCATCGGCGTCTCCTCGGGCGCGGCGGTCGGCGCGGTCGCCGCCATCGCCTTCGGGTTCGGCTTCCTCGGCGCCTGGACGGTGCCGGTCTTCGCCTTCGCCTCCGGACTCGTCACGGTCCTGGTGGTCTACGTGATGGCCCGCGCCGGGGGCCGCACCGAGGTCGTGACCCTGATCCTCACCGGCATCGCGCTCAACGCCTTCGCGGGCGCGCTGATCGGCCTCTTCCTCTTCTTCGCGGACACCGCGGCCGTCAACCAGATCACCTTCTGGCAACTGGGCTCGCTCGCCCAGGCGACCTGGCCGAAGGTGCTGGGCGTGCTGCCGTGCGCGGTGATCGGACTGGGCCTGGCCCCGCTGTACGCCCGCCGGCTCGACCTGCTGGCCCTCGGCGAACGCCCCGCCCGGCACCTGGGCGTGGACGTGGAGCGGCTGCGGGTCGTGCTGATCCTGGTGATCGCGCTGCTGACGGCGGCGGCGGTGAGCGTGGCCGGCGTCATCGGCTTCGTCGGCCTCGTCGTCCCGCACCTGCTGCGGATGATGGCGGGACCCGGGCACCGGTTCCTGATCCCGGGCAGCGCCCTGCTCGGCGCCCTCGTCCTGCTCGGCGCCGACCTCGCGGCCCGCACGGTCGCCGAACCGGCCGAGCTGCCGCTGGGGGTGCTGACCGCCCTGGTCGGCAGCCCGTTCTTCTTCTGGCTGCTGCGCCGCACCCGGCGCAGGCAAGGGGGTTGGGCATGAGAGGCGTCCTGAGGGGCGGGCGGCTGTCGCGGCTCGTGCCGTCCCGTCCGGTGCCGCCGGAGCCGGCCGCGCCCGGCGAGGTCCTGGCCGAGGCGGAGGACCTACGGGTCCGGCTGGCCGGCCGGCTGATCCTGGACGGGGTCGGGGTCCACGTCCGCGCGGGCGAGGTCCTCGCCCTGGTCGGCCCCAACGGGGCGGGGAAGTCGACCCTGTTGGGGGCGCTCTCCGCCGATCTGACCCCCGCCGAGGGGACCGTACGCATCCACGGCCGGCCGACGACCGCCTGGTCGGCTCCCGAACTGGCCCTGCGCCGGTCGGTGTTGCCGCAGTCGGCGTCGCTGTCCTTCCCGTTCCCGGTGGAGGACGTGGTGCGGATGGGCCGGGCCCCGTGGGCGGGCACGGAGCGGGAGGACGAGGACGACGCCGTGGTGGCGGAGGCCATGGCGCGTACCGAGGTGACCGCGTTCGCCGGGCGCCCGTTCTCCGCGCTGAGCGGCGGCGAGCGGGCCCGGGTGGCGCTGGCCCGGGTGCTGGCCCAGCAGGCGCCCCTGGTGCTGCTCGACGAGCCGACGGCGGCCCTGGACCTGCGCCACCAGGAACTGGTGCTGCGGCTGTGCCGGGAGCGGGCGGCGGCCGGGGACGCGGTCGTCGTGGTCCTGCACGATCTGGGGCTGGCGGCGGCGTACGCGCACCGGGTGGCGGTCCTGCGCGGCGGCCGGGTGGCCGCCGACGGCCCGCCCTCCGAGGTCTTCTCCGACGCGCTGCTGAGCGAGGTCTACGACCAGCCGGTGGAGGTGCTGGCGCATCCCCGCACGGGCGAGGTGCTGGTGACCCCGCGCCGCGTGCCCTGACCCCTCTCCGCGGAGGTCTTTTGCTGACGGGTCGTCAGGAGCGGTCGCGGGGCGGGGTCGTGAGGTCACGGTGTGGCCGCTGTCCCCGGTCCCGGCGTCCGCGCCGCGCCGGGCCCCGGTAGGGTTCGCCTCCGGGAAGGGGAAGGTGAAGGTGACCGGATGAGCAGGGATCGCGGCTCCCGAAGGCCCGGCCGGCCGGCCCGGGGCACGCTCATGGCGGCCCTGGCGACCGCCGTGGCGATGACGAGCGGATGCGTGGTGGTGCACGGCGAGCGCGAGGTGCTTCCGGCCACGACCCGCGCCGAGGCCGCGAAGGCGCTGGAGGAGTTCACCGCCGCCTACAACAAGGCGGACAAGGCGTACGACCCCGCCCTCGACGCCGGCCACACCACCGGGCCGCTCGCCGCCATCGACGCCGCGCGGCTGAAGGCGGGCCGGGCCAACAACCCCGACGGCAACCCCTCGCACACCCCGCTGGCCCTGACGGACCCGGTGTTCACCATCCCCAAGAAGGCCGGCTGGCCACGGTGGTTCGTCGCCGACGCGGAGGCCAACAAGGGCGGCGACTCCCACTGGCTGCTGGTCTTCACCCGGCACGGCCTGGACGAGACCTGGAAGGTGGCGTACCTCACGCTGGTCGCCCCCGGTTCGCTGCCCGGCTTCCGTACGGACGCGGACGGCTGGGCGGAGGCGGTGCCCGCCGACGAGGACGGCCTGACGGTGACGCCGGCCGGGATGAGCGCGGGGTACGCGGCCTATCTCACCGACGGCGGGAGCGGCTTCGCCGACGGGGTGCACACCAGTACGTGGCGGCAGACGCGGGCCCAGCGGACGACGCGGCCGGGGCTGGTCACCCAGTACATCGACGAGGCGCTGACCGAGGGCGACCACGCGCCGCTGGCGCTGCGCACGAAGGACGGCGGGGCGCTGGTCTTCTTCGCCTCCCGGCACTTCGAGAAGCAGACCGCGGCGCGGGGCGCGTCCGTGCCGGCCCCGAACCGGGACGTGCTGGCGCTGACGGACGGCGAGATCAGGCAGTCGCTGACGATGGAGTTCGTCTCGAACCAGGTCGCCCTGGACCCGGCGAAGGGCACGGGCGACGGCAAGGTCACCGTCCTGGGCCGCGTACAGGGCCTGACCTCGGCGAAGGGCGAGTAGCGGGCCCGCGACGGCGGTGTGGGCCGCGGCGCGGCCGGGCGCCGCGGGGGCGTGCCGGGCCGGGTCTGGGGCCGTGTGGCCCCGGGGAATCTCAGTGGCGCAGGGGCCAGGCCGCTCCGGCCTGGTCGCTCTCCTCGCCGACGTGCCGGGAGCAGGCGTCGGTGAGGGTCTCCAGGAGGGTCAGCGGGTCCGGCAGCGGATGCTCCGGGCCGCGCACCCAGTGGACGGTCTGGTTCTCGCCGGGCAGCCGGGCCGGGGGGACGAGGACGTAGGAGCCGCGGCAGTGCCAGCGCAGGCCGGGGTGCTCGTCCATCGTCTCGGGGTGGCAGTCCAGCTCGCAGGGCCACCACTCGTCCTCGTCCTCGGGGGTGCCCCGGGTGAGGGTGAAGAAGAGCATGCGGCCGTCGTCGCTCTCGGCGACCGGTCCGACCTCGACGCCCGCCTCCAGCAGCCGGCGCAGCGTCTCGCGGCCGGCTTCGAGGGGCACGTCGAGCACGTCGTGGACCATGCCGGTGGCGGTGATGAAGTTGGCCAGCGGCTGGTGGCGGGCCCAGCGCTCGATCTGGGAGCGGTCGGTGGTGGACTGCGTCTGCCAGGCGAAGGAGACCGGGTGCCGGGCGGGGGTGGGACAGCCGACGCGGTCACAGGAGCAGCGGTAGCCGGCCGGGTGGGCGGCGGGCGCGAGCGGCAGGCCCGCGGCGGCGGCGGCGAGCAGCAGGGGCTCTCTGCCACCGTCGTCGGCGGCGTCCTTGGGGCGGCGTCCTCGCAGCCACTGGGAGAGTCTGCCCTGCAGGCCGGTCCGGCCGCCGAACTCCGCGCTCATCTATCCCCTCGCCTCGCCATCGTGCGCACCAGCATGCCCTATGGTCGCACCATTCCGTGCGTCGGGGTCGGGAAGGGACAAACTTCCCTGGTCACCCGGGACGGGAGCGACGCCGGGGCCGAAGCCGGGGCGGTCCGGCGCCGGCCCCGGGTGGCGGGCGCTACCGGGGGACGAGCCCGTACAGCGCGTACTCGACGAGGGTGTCCGTGTAGGCGTGGGACAGCGGGGCCGTGCGCTGGAGCCAGCGCTGGGCGAGCGGCGAGACGAAGAGTTCGAGGGCGATGCGCGGGTCGACGTCCGGCCGGATCTGCCCGGCGTCCTGGGCGGCGCGCAGCCGGTCGACGTAGAGCTGGAGCGAGGGGTCGAGGAGCTTGGCCACGAACTCCCGGCCGAGCTGTTCGTCGACGAGGCCCTCGGCGGCCAGGGCGCGGGAGGGGGCCTCGAAGCGGGGGTCGCACAGCTCGTCGACGGTGGCGCGCAGCACCGCCCTGAGGTCGGCGGCGAGGTCGCCGGTGTCGGGGATGGCCTGTGCGGCGGGGTCCTGGCCGGCGGCGCGCGCGGCCTGCTCGCCGAGGTCGAGGAACGCCTCCAGCAGGACGTCCGCCTTCGAGGACCACCAGCGGTAGATCGTCTGCTTGCCGACACCGGCGCGGGCGGCGATGCCCTCGATGGTGGTCCGGGGGTAGCCCACCTCGGAGACGAGGGCGAGGGCGGCGGCGTAGATGGCCCGGCGGGAGCGGTCGCTGCGGCGGGTCGCGTCGGGGTGCGGCCGGGCGGGGGCGACGGGCGGGGCGGGGGCGGGTTCCTGGTCGGACATGGACCGAATTTATCAGGTTGACAAGACGCCACGTCTCGCCGGACAGTGACGGGAACGGCGCACGCGAGACGAGCCGTCTCGTTCCGTGTGGGGGTCGCCTACGGGACGCGTACGGATGCGTACGGACACGTACGGAGGCGCGTGGGAAGGGAGAGCCTGATGAGCAAGGGCCGGAACGAGAACACCCTGGGCGTCGGCGGCAACCGCCGCCACCTGGGCCGCAGCGCGCTGCGCGGCGACGGCCGGGGCGGCCGGGCGGGCGGAGGCCCCGCCCCCGGGGACCACCCGGAGGAGCGGAAACGGGACCTGCTGCGCCGCCTGCGGGAACGGCAGGAGGCGCGGGGACGGGAGCGGGAGCAGGCGGGGGAGCAGGAACAGGCGCGGGAACAGGAACAGGCGCGGTCGCCGGAGGCGCCGGACGCACCGGAGGCGCCGGACCCGCGGGAGGGCCCGGACCCGCAGGAGGGCCGCCCGGAGCAGGCCGGCCCGCCGGAGGGAAGCGGGGGTACGGAGGGCCAGGGGACTCCGGGGAGCGCCCCCGCCGGGAGGGCCGGCTAGCTACTCCCCGGCCGGAGGCCAGGCGTCGCCCCACTCCGTGTCGCGGGCCGCCTTGTACCGGTCGCCGTGGCGTTTGGTGACCGTGGTCCGGTGCAGTCGCTCGTCCCTGTCGCACAGGTCGAGCAGGACCTGCCCCTTGCGGAGCTGCGGACGCCGGACCACCCGGGCGGGGGCCGGGGCGGCGGGGAGCCGGGTGGCGGCGACGTAGCTGAACTTCTCGTCCTCGTAGGCGAGGGAGCCGCCCTTGACCCGGCGGTGCAGGGAGGAACGGCTGACCCGCGCGGCGAAGTGGCACCAGTCCGTGCCGGGGGCGATGGGGCAGGCCGCGCTGTGCGGGCAGGGCGCGGCCACCCGGAACCCGGCCGCGGTCAGCCGGTCGCGGGCCTCGGCGACCCGGGCGTGGCCGTCCGGCGTACCGGCCTCGACGATCACCACGGCGCGGGCGGCACCGGCGGCGGTGTCGACGAGGGCGGCGCGGTCGGCGGGGGTGAGTTCGTTCAGGACGTAGGAGACGGTGACGAGGTCGGCGTCCTCGACGGTGAGCCCCGGGCCGATGCGGGCGCGCTGCCAGCGCACGTCGCCCAGGGCGGGGTGGGCGGCGGCGATCTCGCGGCCGAGGGCGAGGGCGGGCTCGGCCCAGTCGAGGACGGTCACCGGGCGCTCGCCGCCCCAGGTGTCGCTGACGGCCCAGGTCGCGGCGCCGGTGCCGCCGCCGACGTCGACGTGGCTGCCGGGTGCCCAGCCGGGCACGGCCGCGGCGAAGGCGCCCAGCGCGGAACGGACCGCGGCGAAGGTCGCCGGCATGCGGTAGGCGGCGTACGCGACGACGTCGGCGCGGTCCCGGAGGATCGGGGCGTCGGTCGGGGTGGCCCCGCGGTAGGTGGCGATCAGCCGCTCCACGGCCTGCGCGGCCTGCCGCGACGGCAGCCCGTCGACCAGACCGGCGAGGGAGTCACGCAGCGCGTCGGCGGGGACGATGAGGTCGTTCACCCCGAAATCCTACGGCGCCGCGTCCGCGCTCCGCGCCCGCCCGGACCGGCCCTGGCGAAGCCCGCACCTGCCCACCGGGCCCCGTGGCCCGCGAGCCCGCCGCAGCGCACCCGCAGCGCACCCGTCGCGCACCGGTCGCGCACCGCGCGGCCCCCGCACCCCCACCGGAGCGCCACCCCCAACCGGAGCGCCCGCCCGGCGGCCCCCGTCACACCCCCCGGACCGCCCGCGCCAGCAGCGTGCACAGGGCGGCGCGGGGGGCGTTGTCCGGGGGGCGGCGGCGGGGGTGGACCGTGTTGGCGAGGAGGACGGCGAAGGTGTCCGTCGCCCGGTCGAGGACGAGCATCGTGCCGGTGAAGCCGGTGTGCCCGGCCGCCCCGCGCCCCGCCAGCTCCCCCATGAACCAGGGCTGGTCGACGGCGAAGCCCAGGCCCGGCGGGGCCAGCAGCAGTTCCACGAAGTCCGGGCCGAGGACGCGCGCGGGACCGTGGGCGCCGCCCGCGAGCAGCGCGCGGCTGAAGACCGCCAGGTCCCGCGCGGTCGAGAAGAGACCGGCGTGACCGGCCACGCCGCCCAGCGCCCAGGCGTTCTCGTCGTGGACGACCCCGCGCAGCATGCCCCGGTCCGCCTTGGCCCACGGCCGGCGCTGGTCCTCCGTCGCCGCCGCGCCCGGACACGGCCCGAACCGGGTCGCCGTCATGCCCAGCGGCCGGGTGATCCCCTCGTGGACCAGGGTGTCGAGGGGGCGGCCGGAGACACGTTCCAGGACGTGCTGGAGCAGCAGCATGTTCAGGTCCGAGTAGCGGTACGTGCCGGGCGCCCCCACCGGCGGCTCGGCGCGCAGCCGCGCCGTCCGCTCCCGGGCGTCGGCGCAGTCGTACAGCGGGAGTTCGGCCCGCAGCCCGGAGGTGTGGGTGAGCAGGTGCCGTACGGTCACGCCGTGGTCGGCGGCGCCCCGGAAGTCCGGGAGGTACGCGCCGACCTCGGCGTCGATGCCGAGGGTGCCGCGTTCGATCTGCTGCACGGCGGCGACGGCCGTGAAGAGCTTGGTGAGGGAGGCCAGGTCGAAGGGGGTGCCGACGGTCGCCGGGACCCGGTCGGCGGCCGGCAGTTCCCCGCCCGTGCCGGTGCGCGGGTCGAAGGCGCCGTACCGTACGGCCCAGCCCGCGGCCTCCTCCACGGCGAGCACGGGTCCGCGGCCGGCGGCCACGACGGCGCCGGCCGCCCAGGGCCGCTCGCCCTCGGTCAGCCCGCGCACCGCCCGGACCAGCCGGCGCAGCGGCTCCGGGTCGAGCCCGGCGCGTTCCGGGGTGTCGCTGCGCAGTCGCGGGGTGCTCAGATCCGCTCGCCCTCCCCCGCCGTCCGGCCGTGCCGGGGCCGGCACAGGACCAGGAAGAAGGCCAGCGCCACGAGGGCGGCGGCCAGTTGGACGATCGCCATGGGCAGGGCGGTGTCCTCGCCGGCGATCCCCACCAGCGGGGAGGCGATGGCGCCGATCAGGAAGGAGGAGGTGCCGAGCAGCGCGGAGGCGGAACCGGCCGCGTGCTTGACCCGCATCAGGGCGAGGGTCTGGGTGTTGGGCAGGGTGATGCCCATCGCGGACATCAGCACGAAGAGCGCGGCGGCCACCGGCACGAGCCCGACCTCGCCGAAGACGCCCAGGGACATCAGCAGCAGGGCGGTGGCGGCGGCGATGACGATGAGCAGGCCGAGACCGAGCACCCGGTCCAGGCGGACCCGGCCGACCAGGATCTTGCCGTTGATCTGGCCGACGATGACCAGGCCGACCGAGTTGACGCCGAAGAGCAGGCTGAAGGTCTGCGGGGAGGCGCCGTAGATCTCCTGGACGACGAAGGGGGAGGCGGAGATGTAGGCGAAGAGCGCGGCGAAGGCGAACCCGCCCGCGAGCATGTAACCGGCGAAGGCGCGGTCGGCGAGCAGCCCGCGCATCGAGCGGAGGGTGTCGCCGATCCCGCCGGAGTGCCGGTCGGCGGCGGGCAGCGTCTCGGGGAGTCTCGCCCAGACGATGCCGCCGAGCACCGCCCCGACCACGGTGAGCACGACGAAGACGCCCCGCCAGTCCGTCACCCGCAGGATCTGCCCGCCGATGAGCGGCGCGACGACGGGGGCGACGCCGGAGATCAGCATGAGGGTGGAGAAGAAGCGGGCCATGGCCACGCCGTCGTAGAGGTCGCGGACGACGGCCCGCGCGATGACGATGCCGGCGGCGCCCGCGAGGCCCTGGGCCAGCCGGAAGGCGACGAGGAGTTCGACGGTGGGGGCGAGGGCGCACAGGGCGGTGGCGACGACGTAGACGGCGAGGCCGGTCAGGAGCGGGCGGCGGCGGCCCCACCGGTCGCTCATCGGGCCGACGACGAGCTGGCCGAGGGCCATGCCGGCCAGGCAGGCGGTGAGGGTGAGCTGCACGGTCGCGGCGGGCGCGTGCAGGGCGCGGGTGACCTCCGGCAGCGCGGGGAGGTACATGTCCATCGCCAGCGGGGGCGTGGCGGTCAGTCCCCCGAGGATGAGCGTGACGAGCAGGCTGGTGCGGCGCGGGCCGCGCCCGGCGGGCCGGACACCGCGCGGCGCGGGCGCCTGTCCGGCGGCGCGGGGGGCCGGTGCGGGGGCCTCCACGGCGGCGCGGGCGGCGGGGACGGAGGGGCCGTCCGGGGCCGGGGTGCCCGCCTCGGGGCCGGGGCCGGTGGCGGCCGGGGCGCGGTGCGGGGGCGCCGCGGTGCACGGCGCGGCGGAACGGGGCGCGGCGGAGTACGGCGCCGCGGGCGGCGGGGTGTCCGCCGGGTGCGGCGCCGGGGTGGGTGATGGTGAGTGCGGTGACGGTGAGTGCGGTGACGGGTGCGGTGTCGACGGCCCGCTCTCGGGCATGTGCCCCTCCCTCTTCTACGGTTCCGCCCCCTATGCTCTCAGCTCGTACGCTCGTGAACGAATGCTTCGAGGCGAAGGCGGGGGCGCGGTGGCGGAGCGGAAGGCGCGCTGGGGGATTCTGGCGACCGGTGGGATGGCGGCGACGTTCACGGCGGACCTGGTCGGGCTGCCCGACGCCGAGGTGGTCGCGGTGGCCTCGCGGACCGAGGCGTCGGCGCGGGAGTTCGCCGGCCGTTTCGGGATACCCCGGGCCCACGGCTCCTGGGAGGCGCTGGCGCGCGACGAGGAGGTCGACGTGGTCTACGTCGCCACCCCGCACGCGGCGCACCGGGCGGCGGCGGGGCTGTGCCTGGAGGCGGGGCGGCACGTGCTGTGCGAGAAGCCGTTCACGCTGAACGCGCGCGAGGCGGGCGAGCTGGTCGCCCTCGCCCGGCGGCGCGGGGTCTTCCTGATGGAGGCCATGTGGACGTACTGCAACCCGCTGGTGCGGCGGCTCAGGGCGCTGGTGGACGACGGGGCGGTCGGCCGGGTGCGCTCCGTGCAGGCCGACTTCGGGCTGGGCGGGACCTTCCCGCCGGGCCACCGGCTGCGGGACCCGGCGCAGGGCGGCGGCGCGCTGCTCGACCTCGGCGTGTACCCGGTGGCGTTCGCGCAGTTGCTGCTGGGCGAGCCGTCCGGGGTGACGGCGCGGGCGGTCCTCTCCGAGGAGGGCGTCGACCTCCAGACGGCGGCGCTGCTGTCCTGGGAGGGCGGCGCGCTGGCGTCGCTGCACTGCTCGATCGTGGGCGCCACGCCCAACTGGGCGGCGGTGACGGGCTCACGGGGCCGGATCGAGGTGCCGTACGGCTTCTTCGCCCCGGACCGCTTCGTACTGCACCGGGAGGGGCGGGAGCCCGAGGAGTTCCGCGCCGACCCGGCGGACGGGCCGCCCACCACCCTCGCGCACGAGGCGCGGGAGGTGATGCGGGCGCTGCGGGCGGGTGAACGGGAGTCGCCGGTGGTGCCGCTGGACGGCACGCTGGCGGTGATGCGGACGCTGGACGCGATCCGCGCCCGCGTGGGCGTCCACTACCCGGGGGAGACGGAGGGCGCGGACGGCGGTGTCGGCGGGGCTCCGAGTGCGGGCGCGAGTGCGGGCGCCGGTGCGGGTGCGGGCGCCGGCGCGGGCGAGCCGGTGGTGGCACCGGCCTGACCCCGGAGCCGTACGAGGCACGGACGACGAGCCGGTGGCGGCGGCCCGGCCCGACCCCCGGGCCGTACGGACCCTGCCCGCGCCGGTCCCCCGCGGCCGTATCCGGGACGTGGCTGAACTCGGCGCGGGCAAAGGGGCGTTCGCCCGGAGCAACGGCCCGCCGAACGACGCATCCACACAAACGGAGCTTCCCGGTCCGCCATGTTGCGACCGCCGTCCGTCGTATGCTCAACTTTCCTTCACCGGAGCTTCACACTCGGAGCGTCGGCCTTCCGGGGCTTCGCGGACCATCCCGAGGGGGGGCGGCAGCCGTTCCGCACGCCGGCCGGGGGCGGGTTCCGCGTGGGACCGCGGGATGCGCGCGAGCGCGCGGAACGGCTGCCACACACACCCTGCGCTGTTCACCACCCGGCGGAGCCGGTCTTCCGGTGCCGGGCGGCGGCCGTCACGCCTGTCCCGTCTCGAAGCGGGCGATGCGGCCGGCGTCGTCCACGGTGAAGCGCCACCGGGTGCGCATCTCGCCCCAGGTGTCGTTGCGGTAGCGGGCGAGGAGGGAACGGCCGCCGTCCGACTCGCTGTCGACCTCCATGTGACCGTGCGAGGAGAAGATCTCCCGGTCGATCCACTGGTCGAGGTCCCGGTCGTCGCCGTCGTCGGCCATGGTGGCGTCCGGCGCGAGCGTGGCGAGGAACGCCTCGCGGTCCTGGGAGTTCAGGGCGGTGACGAAGGCGCGCACGGCCGGGTCGCTGAGTCGCGTGGTCTTCATGCCGGTCAGCGTCACACCGCTCCCCCGCCCCCGCCACCCGGCGCACCCCCGCCACTCGAACGGCGCCCGGGGCGGGCCCGCCGGATGTCGCCGGGTGCGGGCGGTGCCACGGTGGGAACACGGGACGGAGCACGACCGCCCGCCGCCCGAAGGGACCGCACATGACCTGCTACGACCGACGCGACCTCGGCCTGCTGCTGCTCCGGCTGGGCACCGGCGGGGTGCTCGCCGCGCACGGCGCGCAGAAGCTGCTCGGCTGGTTCGGGGGCGGCGGCATCGAGGGGACCGGCCGCTTCATGGAGTCCGTCGGCTACACGCCGGGCAAGGCCGGCGCGATCGCGGCGGGCCTCGCGGAGGCCGGCGGCGGGGTGCTGCTGGCCCTGGGCCTGGCGACCCCGGCCGCGGGCGCGGCGGCGGCCGGCGCGATGGCCGGGGCGGCGGCGGTGCACACGCCGAACGGCTTCTTCGCCCGGTCCGGCGGCTACGAGTACGCCGCGTCGCTCGGCCTGACCTCGGCCGGACTGGCGGTCACGGGCCCCGGACGCCTCTCCCTGGACCACGCCCTCGGCCACTCGGCCAACCGCGACTGGATGGTCCCGGCCGCGCTCGCGGCGACGGCGGCGGCCACGGCGGCCGTCCTCGGCGCCCGGACCCGGCGGCTGCGGAAGACGGCCCAGGGCGAACAGGAACCGCTGTTCGACTGAGGCGTGGCACCCTTCCCGCATGAACGGGAACGACGACGATCACACCCCCGGCCTGTGGGACGGCGTGGCCGCCCTGTGCCACTGGCTGGACGCCAACGAGCCGGTACCCGGCCGCGAGGGCCTGCTGCTGCGCGTACTGAAACTCTCCGAGGAGGTCGGCGAGGCCGCCCAGGCGGTGATCGGCGTGACCGGCCAGAACCCGCGCAAGGGCGTCACCCACACCTGGCAGGACGTGGAGGCGGAACTGTGCGACGTGGCCCTCACCGCGCTGGTCGCCCTCCGCACCCTGACCCCGGACGCCCAAGAGGTCTTCGCCCGCCACCTGACGGCGGTGACGAACCGCTCCACACACGGCACCGCTCCCGCCACCCCTCCGGTCCCACCGGCCGAGACCGGACCGGCTCCGGGAGGCCGGGTGTGAGAAATACCCGTGGCCCTCGCGGCGGCGGTCGGGAGGTTGCTCCGTCTCCCCGGCAGCCGGACGTGACAGAACCTCCCGCGGTCCTCAGCCTGATCCCATGACACCGGTCACGACCATCGGCGGCTTCGCGCAGGGCCGTTGGGAGGACGTCCTGCGGCGCGCGTGCGCGGTCGCCGGTCTGGAGGCGGCCGGTGCCCGTGTGCTGCGGGGGCACACCAACGCCGTGGTGCTCCTGGAGCGGGAGTCCGTCGTGGTGAAGATCGCCCGGCACGGGAGCCGGCCGGCCGACGCCGTCCGCACGGTGCGCTTCGTGCGGTGGCTGATGGAACAGGGCTTCCCCACGGTGCCGCTGCATCCCGTCGCGGCGGAACAGCCCGTGGTCGTGGACGGTCACGCGGTCACGTTCTGGACCTACCTGCCGCAGCCGGACCATCCCGTGCGCGCGGAACAACTCGCCCCGCTCCTGCACGCGCTGCACCGGCTCGGTCCCCCGCCGGTCGAACTGCCGGCCCGTGACACCGTCGCCGCCATCGCGTCCTCGCTCGGCGGCATCACCGACGTGCCCGCCCGGCTCGTCGACGTCCTGTCCGTACGCCTGCGCGCCCTGGCCGAGGAGCTGGCCGAGGTGCGCTTCCCGTACCCCGAGACGGTCGTCCAGGGCGACCCCCAGCACCGCAACGCGCTGCACCACGGCGGCGAAGCGGTGCTCTGCGACTGGGACACGGTCGCCCGGGGCCACCGGGAATGGGACCTCGTCACCGTCGAGATCCACTGCCGCCGCTTCGGCTACGGCGACGCGCACTACCGCGACTTCGCCTCCTCGTACGGCCGCGACATCACCTCGTGGGAGGGGTACTCCACCCTGCGCGATCTGCGCGAGCTACGCATGATCACGACGAACGCCCGCAAGATCGGGCACGCCCCCGGGAGCCGCGCCGAGGTGATCCGGCGGATAGAGGGACTGATCGAGGGGGACACCACGCTCCGCTGGCACATCCTGTGAGGGACGCCCGTCCTCGGGGAGGCGGGCGCCGCGAACCGCGCAGGGCACGTCGTCTCGTGCTCGTGGAGGAGTCCGGCCCGCGTGCGCCTGCCGACGGAGTACGGTCCGGGGTGTTGATGTCGTCCTGGGAGGGAGAGGGACCGTGGCCGGGTATCTGACCGTGTGGACCACGACCGACGCGCCCGAGAAGGCGCGGGAGCTGGCCGCCGGGGCGGTGGAGGCGCGGGTCGCGGCCTGCGCTCAGGTCGACGGGCCGGTCACCAGCGTGTACCGGTGGCAGGGCGAGGTCCGGACCGACCAGGAGTGGCGCGTGCAGTTCAAGACGACCGCCGAGCGCTACCCGGCGCTGGAGGCGCACCTGCGGCGCGTGCACGACTACGACACCCCGGAGATCATCGCCGTACCGGTCACGCACGGCGGCGCGGAGTACCTGGCGTGGATCGACGAGGAGACCCGGGGCTGAGCCGACCCCGGCGGGAACGCTCCGGCGGGCCGGTCCGCCGAGCGAGCCCACGGCAAGGCCGCGGCGGGCCGGCGCTTCGAGCGAGCCCACGACAAGGCCGCGGCGGGCAGGCTCGTCGAGCAGAGCCACGGCAAGGCCCCGGCGGGTCCGCTCGCCGAGCCGGCCCCGTGGGAATGTTCCGGCGGGCCGGCTCGTTCACCGGGCGCCCTCCACCGTCCGCCCCGCGACCCCCGGGAGCATCGTGCCCGACACCGCCGCCGTCCCCCCGACCGACGCCCCCTCGACCGCCCTCCCGGCGCTGCCCGCCCTCGGTGTCCAGGCCGAGCGCCTGATCGAGCTGGGCGTGCACGAGACCGCCGGGCTCTCCGCCGCCGGACTCCGGGACTTCGCCGAGGCCGCCGCCGGCCTGCCCGGGGCCGGTGAGGGCGCGCTGCTCGCCGTCCACCCGGACCGCGCCCCCGCCTCCGCGCTCGCCCCGCTGCTCCGCCGGGACGGCAGACCGGGCTTCGTCGTCACCGACATGACCGACGTCGACCTCTTCGCCCCGCTCGACACGGCCACCCCGCCCGACGCGCCCCTCTACCTCGTCACCGGCCCGGACCGCGGCGACCACCTCGCCGGCTGGAGCCCGGACGAGGCCCTGCCCGCCCTCACCGCCGACGCCCGTACACCGCTGCTGCTCACCGAGGGCATCCACTGGCTGCTCCAGCGGCCCGCCGTCCTCGAACGCGGCCACTGCTTCATGACCGTCGGCTCCCGGCTGCGCAAGCCCGGCGGCGCCCTGGACTCGCGCACTCCGGCGATCTGGATCAGCAACGGCACCGGCCGGGACGGCCGCGAGCGCCGCAACGCCCCCAAGGTCGGCTGGTGTTGGGCGGGCAACCGCCACACGTGGCTCGGCTTCGGCTCCGCGAGGGGCCGCCACACGCTGCCGTAGCCGAGCCGTGTGGCGCCGCCCGCCGGGCACGTACCGGCCCGCCCGACTACGCGGCCCTGCCCGGCCCTTGGCGGTCCGGGGCGTGTCCGGGGCGGTGGCGCAGGTGGCCGTGCTGGTAGGCGAGCGCCACCGCGTGGGCCCGGTGCCGGGCCTGGAGGACGTCGAAGATGCGGCGGACGTGACTCTTGACGGTGTTCACGCTCAGGTACAGCTCGCCCGCGATCTCCTCGTTGCTCTTCCCCTCGGCGATGCGCTGGAGTACCTCCTGGCAGCGCCCGGTGAGGACCACCCACTCGCGGGGCTCGGGCGAGAGCCGCGCCAGCCAGCCGCGTTCGTAGCCGATGGCGACCATCCGCGCGCGTTCGTTGGTGCCCAGGCTCTTGCCCAGCCGGTCGACGTGCCGCTGCACGGTCGGCCGGGCCACGTGCAGGTGCCCCGCGATCTCGACGTTGGTGTAGCCGCGGGCGACGCCCGACAGGACCTGGAGCTGCCTCCAGGTCGGGAAGACGACCCGCTTCCGCGCCGTCCGCTCGATGGTCTCCGGACCGGTGATGGTCACGCTGCCCCTCTCCTTGGCCGTCAAGTGACGCGGTACGCATGCCGCTTCACCCCTTCAGAGCCGGCAGCGGGGCATTCCTGACGCGGTTCGGCGCAACGTTTTTCCCGGCCGTACGGGGCGCGTGCCACCGCCCGCTCGGACCCACGGGCACGGCGGCCCCCGGGGGCGACCCGTACGGGGCCTCGTACGGGTCGCGCGGGCGGTACGGCGGCGCGCATGGCGGCGCGTGCGGGGGTGCGTGTGGGGGTGCGTGCGGGGGTGCGTGTGGGGGTGCGTGCAGCGGTGCCTGCGACGGTACGTGCGGTGGTGCGTACAGCGGTGCGTGCGGCGGTCTCTCCGGTGGCTCCTGCGGCGCCCGTACCCCCGTTCGCCCGGCGGCCGTTGGGCGTTCTCCCCGCCCGCCCGTCTCGTCGAAAAAAGTCGAGAAATCTTCCGCTCCGCGCGTCATGGCCCGTCACCTAGTGACTCCGAGGAGTGATGAGCCGTCCCGCGGGCGCGCGCGCCCCCGACCGACCGACGAGGTACCGATGCCGAACACACCCCGCCCCACCGCCGCCGAGGCGGCCCAGCCCACGCGACCCGCACGTGGCCGCGCCGGGCGGTTACGCCTCCGGCACCCCCGGACCCGCCGCCCCCTCCCGACCCACCCGAGCCGGCCGGCCCTCCCGCGCCGCCGGGGCCGTACCGCCTGGACCACGCCGCCGCGAGAACGGAGCCGAACCGCCGTGAGACGCCACCACTTCCTCCACTTCGGCTACGGCGCCCTCTTCGGGTGGCTCGCCTGGTGCGCCGTCCAGTCCGCCCACAACGGGGCGCCCTGGGTGTGCTCGGCGTTCGTCGCCGGCTCCGGTCTCGTCCTCGTCGCGCTCATACGCGAGGGCGAGTTGGAGCGCGCCCTGCGCCGCGAAGCCGTCCGGGCGGAACGCGAGAGCCGCCGGCATCCGGCCGACGCCGGCGCCGCCGTGGCGGCCGTCGCGCTGGCCGGCTGGTGCTGCGACGCGTGGGCGGCCACCGCCGGCGCGGAACACGGACCGGCCTGCCGGCACCGCCGGCCGAAGGACAACGCGGCCTGACGCGGGCCGTGACGGACGGAGGTCCGCCGGGCCGGTGGGGACACCGGCCCGGCGGACCTCGGGGTGATCACACGGTGCCGGCGCGGGTACGCGTCGGCGGTCCGGCCCTGTACGGGAGCCGACTTATCGTTTCACCAGCCAGGCGAGGGCACCCAGCGCCGACCACAGGCCGGCCGTGTACGGCGACCGCCCGTCGCCCTGGACGTTCGCGTGGCCGGAGGGACACCAGCCCTGGTGGCCGGGCCGGTCGCAGGGCCGGCAGGGCCGACCGTGGCCATGGCCGTGGCCGGGATACGGCCGGCACTCGCCGGTCGGGCTCGGCGACGGCGTGGGGCTCGGGGTCGGCGTGGGCGTCGGGGTCGGCTCGGGGCTCGGCGTCGGGGTCGGCTCCGGCGTGGGCGACGGCTCGGGCGTCGGGGTCGGTTCCGGCGTCGGCTCCGGGCTCGGCGACGGCTCGGGCGAGGGTTTGGGGCTCGGCTTCGGCGTCGGCGACGGCTCGGGCGACGGCGAAGGGGTGGGCGTAGGAGTGGGCGTGGGCGTCGGTCTGGGCGTGGGCGTGGGCGTGGGCCTCGAAGTCCGGCTCGGCGTGGGCTCCGGGGTCGGCTCGGGCGTCGGCGTCGGCTCCGCGCTCTCGGCCGGTCCGGCCGACGGCGACGGCGACGGCTCCGGGCGTTCCGGGCGGCTCGGCGTCGGCGCGGGGGCCTCCGGATCGACCGGCGGATCGACGTCGGCGGGCTCCTCCCCCGGGGACGGCGGCGGGACGGCACCGGCGCCCTCCTCGGGCGGCTCCGGCGAGGACTTCGGCGCGTCCACGGGGCCGCCCCTGTCCGCCACGTCGGGCACCGGCCCCTCGTCCGCGACGCCCTGCTCGGCGTCCGGCGCGTCGGAGGGCACCGGACGGGCGGCCGGGAAGGACGGTGCCGAGGCGGGCGGCGGCGCTCCCCCTGCCGACGCGCGCGGCGTGGCCGGGGGAGCCCCGCCCTGTCCGGCGGTGAGCGCCAGGGCGAGGGAGCCCGCGGCCACCACGGCGGCGGCCACCCCGGACGAGGCCAGGATCTTGCCGTTCTTCCACGGGACCTTGGGCGTCGGCACCGGGACCTGGACCGCCTGCGCCGCGCCCTGCTGGACGGCGGCGGAACCCGCGGTGCGCAGCAGGTAGGCGGAGGCGGCGGAGCCGAGGAAGAACGGGGCGACGGCGGCGCGGATCGTCGCGGAGAGGTCGGCGAGTTCGAGGTAGAGGCCCTTGCAGTCGGCGCAGGTGTCCAGGTGCTCGCTGACCTGCGCGCTCTGTGTCTTGCCGAGCTTGCCGCGGGTGAACGCGCCGAGCTTGTCGGCGTACTTGCGGCAGGCCCGGTCGGCGGTGGTGGTGATGTGGGCCTGGATGTAGGCGGTGCGCAGGCCCTCGCGGGCCCGGTAGGCCAGCGCCGAGACGCTGTTGGGCCGCAGACCCAGCAGGGGGGCGACGTTCACCGGGGCCTCGCCCTCGACCTCGGTGTGCCAGAGCACGGCCTGCCAGCGCTCCGGCAGGGAGCGGAATGCCTCGCCGACGGCCTGGTTGTCGAACGCCTCGGTCGCCGGGTCCCGGACGGGTTCGGCGGTGTCGTGACCGTCCCACGTGTCGGTGAGGATCGTGCGCCGCTGCTGCCGGGTGACGCGGAAGGCGCAGTGGCGGACGGTGCGGACGAGGTAGCCGCGGAAGAACTCGGTGGGGCCGGAGCCCTTGCGTATCGCGCCCAGGACGTTGGCGAACGCCTCGGCGACCAGGTCGTCGACGTCCGCCTCGCGGGTGGCGAACTGCCGGGCGCAGAGAACGGCGGCCCTGCGGTGCCGTGCGTAGAGCGTCTCGTAGGCCGCTTGGTCGCCCTCGCGGACGGCGGCGATGAGCCGGGCATCGCCGGGTTCCGCGGACTCTTCGGGCTCCGGCGGGGGGAACGCGGTGCTGTCGCTCATGAATCCTCTACCGCGCCGGTACGGCCCTGGCCGGCCGGACACGGCGCTTACTGACGGTGATCGGTGCGCAACACATTAGATAATCGGAAAGTTGACACGTCAACAGATGTAAGCAGGCACATCCATCGAAATGATGAGATGAAGCACGTTGGCCGCAGACCCGTGGAAATGGCTTCCTCGCAGGTGCCGGCACGTCTCTGACCCGGGCTTTCTTCCTTCGCGCCCTCTTGGACGGCGCGTCAACCGTGGCATAGATCACGCCGATCCGGACGCTTCGTCGCGTCATGGCACCCGGGCCGGCGCCTCAGGGACGGTGCCCGGTCAACGCGGCCGGGGGTCACCAGGTGAAAAGGAAGCCGCGGTTGAAGAGTGAGCGCCCACGGGCACCCGTGAACTCGGTTCTGCCCCCCGACGATTTCCCCTTCCCCCTCGAACAGGTAGCGGACCCGTCGTTCAAGGAACTCGCCCCGGAACCCGCCCCGGACCGGGAACCGGAGCCGGAACACGCCCCGGACCCGGGACCGGGCACGCCGGAAGGCCAGGAACCCCCTTACGGGACGGACGAATACGGGGCGGACGAGTACGACACAGTCGAGTACGAGACGGGTGAGTACGACCCCACCCCCACCCCCGTCCCCGGCACCGGCGTGGGCCCGCCCCCGGCCCCCGCGCCGGAGCGGCGGGCGGCGCCCGCCGGGCCGCGCCGACGGGTGCCGCGGGCCGGTGCCGTGTCCGAGGTACGGGAGTTCCGGGCCCGGCCGGTCCTGTCCGGCACCCTCGCCCTGTTCTGCGCCGTGCTGTGCGGCGGCGCCGTCGCCGTCCTCGCCACGAGGCCGCAGGCGGTGCGGCGTTGGACGGAGCTGCCCGAACCGTCCCCGCTCCTGCTGACCGCTCTCGCCGCCGTGGTGCTGCTCGCGGCGGGCGGTCTGCTCCGCAACAGGGAGGGCCACGCCGTCGTCCTGACCCGCTGGGGCCGCTACCGGGGCACGGTGCGCCGCGCGGGTCTGGTGTGGGTCAACCCCTTCGCCCGGCGGCACCGCGTGGACGTGCGGCTGCGCCACTTCCAGGGCGACGCCCTGCCCGCCGTGGACCGCGTCGGCCATCCGGTCGTCGTCGGCCTGCTGATCGTCTGGCGGGTCAAGGACACCGCGCGGGCCGTCTTCGCGGTCGAGGACCACGAGGAGTTCCTGCGCGAACAGGCGGCGGCGAGCGTGGCCGAGGTCGCCTCGACGCTGCCCTGCGACCGGTTCGGCACCCCCGGACCGACGCTGCGCGACGGGACGTGGTTCGGCGAGGAGACCACCGGGCGGCTGGCCGCCGAGATGGCCCCGGCGGGCCTGGAGGTCTACTCCGTCCAGCAGCTCTCCCTCGGCTACGCCACCGAGGTCGCCGACGCCATCGACCGGCTGCGGAACGCCGAACTCAACGCCGAACTGCGCACCACCGTCATCGGCGACGCCGTCGACGTCGCCCGCGCGGCCCTGGACCGGATCAGGGCCGACGAGGGCGACGGCGAGGACGCGCCCTCGGGCCGGGACGCCGAGTTCCTGCGCCTGCTCGTGCTTTCGCTGCTCAGCCCGAGCGCGAACCTGAAGGAATGGGGAAACCAGTGGCCGCAACACCGAAGTTCGTCGAACTGAACGTCGCCGACGGCTGCGGGACGTGCGCGTTCTGCACCGGGCCGTCGCCAGAGGGACAACGGACCGCGCTCGCCGGGCAGCATGCCCAGGGCCGCGTCTGCCGGACGCGGGCGGCGGGCGCGCTGCTCGCCATCGCCACGGGCGTGGTGGGCATCGAGGCCGGTACCACGACGTCGGCCAGCGCGCTCCCGGCGCCGAGCCGTGAGGGCTGGGACGGTACGCGGTACTGGTTCAGGTCCAACGGCCAGTGGCGCTGGACCAGCCACCACAGCGTCTACGTCCAGCGCACCGGCGGCGCGGGAGGCACGGGCAAGGCGGCGGCCCCGGCGCCCGCCCCGGTCAGGGCCCCGGCCCGGACCACCGCCTCCGAGCAGGCGTGGCTCCCGGCGCCGAGCCGCGCGGGCTGGGACGGCACGCGGTACTGGTTCAGGTCCAACGGCCAGTGGCGCTGGACCAGCCACCACAGCGTCTACGTCCAGCGCACCGGCGACACCGCGGGCTCGGGGGGCGCGGCGGGTACCGGGGGCACCACCACCGCCCCCGCGACACCGGCGCCCCCGAAGGGGAACACCGCCTCCCTGGAGCCCGCCCTCACGTACGCGCTCGCCCAGTTGGGCAAGCCGTACATCTGGGGCGGCAACGGCCCCACCGGCTACGACTGCTCCGGCCTGGTGCAGCAGGCGTACCGCCGTGCCGGGATCTCGCTGCCGCGGGTCGCCTCCGACCAGTACGGGGCCACCACCAAGATCTCGTCCAGCAGCCTGCGCCGCGGCGACCTGCTCTTCTGGTCGTCCAACGGCCGCCAGTCCGGCGTCCACCACGTCGCCGTCTACCTCGGCGGCGGACGCTACGTGGAAGCCCCCCGGCCGGGCAAGAACGTCCGTATCTCACCGCTGTCGAACGGCTACCCGCCCACCCTGTTCGGCCGCCCCTGACCGGGCCGCCGGGCCGCCCGGCCCCGGCCGCGTCATAAGTGCGCAGGTGGGGCCTCTCTCAAGTGTCACGCAGGTACGGCGGCACCGTCCGCCTTGAGGAGGAGGCCCCCTTGCCCACCCAGCCGCCCCAGCCGTCGCAGCCCTCCCCACCCCGAGAGCTGACGCGGCGCCAGGAAGAGGTGTTGTGGCTCATGCTGACCGGTGCCACGGCGGACCGGATCGCCCAGGAACTGGGCATCAGCCGGGCCACGGTGCAGACCCATCTGCGCGCCATCTACGCGACGTTCGGCGTCCGGAGCCGGGCGCCGGCCGTCATCGCGGCGATCGAGCGGGGCTATCTGCCCGGGAGCCTCGACCGGGGCTGGAGCCACGACCGGGAGCGGGTGCTGCGCGCCCTGCGGCAGGCGTGGAGCCCCTGCTGGGTCCACCCGGCGCACACGCCGAGCTGCGCCGTGTGCGTCCGGGCGGCCACCCTGGGCCACGCCATCGCCCTGGTACGGGACCCGGGGGCACCGGCCCACCCACCGCCGGCGGCCGGCCCCCCGGGCGCCGCCGGCGGCCCCCGCCCGTCCCCACCCCGCCCCATCAGAGCCCCGGCCCCACCGGAGGCGACCCCGGCCACGGGCAACGGAAACGGAACCTCCCGGTGACGGGGCCACAGCCCCGGCCGCCCCCTGCCACGGGGGGCACGCGGGGGTGTCACCGCGGGGCGTCACGCCCCCGCCCGCCCGGACCCGGCCCGGCCCCCCTCCGCCTCAGCCGCGCCGGCAGGCTGGAGCCGGGGACCGCGGTCTCGGCGGCGAGCAGCCGGCACAGGGCGCACCCGCCGAGATGGGCCCGGACCTCGTCGTTGCGCCGGGCGGTCAGTTCGAGCCGTACGTGCGAGGCGGCCGTCAGGTACGACAGGTGGCTCCCCCGCGCCTCCACCGGCCCGGTGCGGCGCAGTCCCCGCCACAGGTAGGCGTCGACGAGGGCGTCGAGCCCGGCCCGCAGCGGCCCGGGACCGTGCCGGGCGGGCGGTTCGCCCTCCACGCAGACCGCCCACAGCACGTCGGCGTGGTGCGAGGGGAGCGAGGTGAGCACGTCGTACGCGAGCAGCGTCTCCTCGGCGCCGGGCCCGCCACCGGTGACCTCGCGGCGCAGCGCGCGCCCGGCCGCGGCCCGCCGGACGCCGACCCGGACCTCGCGCTCGAAGTCGAAGGTGCGGTCCTCCGGCGCCGTACGCTGCAACGCCTCGACGGCGCGGCGGCAGGCGTGGAAGAGCAGCGTCTCCGTCCCCTCGCGCTCCGAGGGCCCGAGGTAGCGCCGGACGATCCTGCGTCCCGGCCGGGCGGCGCGCACGCAGAGCCGGTAGACGGCGCCGGGTTCGCCGAGCCGGGCCCGGCGGACGAGGTCGGCCCGTTCGGGCGGGGGCACGGGGAGGACGGGCGGCCCGGTGGACAGTGCGTGCGGGAACGGATCGGGGCCCAGCCGCGGCAGCCGCACGGTCTCCGGTTCGGCGACGGCGGCCCTCGGGCGCACCGCGATCCCCCGCCGGAAGGTGGTCCAGTCCCAGGTGGCCCTCCCCGCCGGCCGTCCGACGTCGCTCACCGCCACCCCGCCCTCCCGTAGGCATCCCGCGGCCCCGAACAAACCGAAGCCTCAAAACCCCAGAGCCCCGCCCCCCACCCCCATGACGCGAAACCCACCGCAGACCACGTCACACCCGCCCGACGCGCTGCTCAGCCTTGCGGGGAGACCCGGTCCCCAGCCGCTCACCAGCCGCTCCCCAGCAGGAGGCCGGCCACCCGGCATCCGCCGACGTCCGCGCAGCCCGTCGATTCGGCACAGCGGTGAAGGGACACACGGACGCCTACAAGCGGTCCCGTGCGATCTCGCGGACCAAAATGGCCTCACTGATCATGGCCAAGGGCGACCCGACCGGGCCGTGCACGGCGACGCCTGGCCCGGCAACATCGTCCGCAGGGCCGACGGGGTCCTGATGATGGATCGCGAGGTACGAGTCGCGCGTTGGCTCGCTCAAGAGAATGTCGCGGCTGTTCGCCTGGCCGACGTGGAACAGCCCGTCGAGGCGGACGGCAGACCCGTGAGCGCTTCTCCGTGGGGCCCCCGGAGTGGGATCTCGTGTCCACCGCCGTGCGCGCGATGACCACGGGCGCCGTCAGCATGCGCGAATACGACGAGTTCTGTGCGGTCTACGGTCATGACGTGACGGCGTGGGAGGGCTACCCCGTCCTCGCTCGGGCCCGGGAGCTGCGGATGGTGACGTACGCGGCCCGGCACGCGGCGGGCAACCCGCAGTGGATCAGCCAGGCACAGCACCGGATCGACTGTCTACGTGGTCGATCCGGCCCGCGACCATGGTCATGGAAGGGAATCCTCTGACGGGGGACGTCCCGCGGCGCACCACCCTCTTCCGCTCGGCTCTCCGTCCGGGCGAGGTCGTCTGTCCGGGACGGCATCGTGGCTCCGGCCTCCACCACCGCCGCTCGGGAAGGGCCGGACGGATCAACGCCGGGATCGAGCGACAGCCTTGGTCAGCCCTACGGTTTTCTCCAGGACGAGAACGAGGTGATGCCGACGGCTCCGCCGTCGGCGCGGCGTGGCAGTATCCGGACGCGGTCGATGGTCAGTGCCGGTTCGATGAGGACCCGGTTCACTTGGCCTGCGGCCGGTTTCGCTGGTGTTCGGTGTTGTCCCGGGATTGTTCGCCATTGGCCGTCGGCGGTCTGGTATTCGAGGTCGAAGGTCGTTGGGACCTTGACCCCGCCGCCGTCGTCGTAGAAGGTCACCCGCAGGTCTGAGATTCGCCGTTGGGCACCGAGGTCGACCTCCAGCCAGTCGGAGGTGTTCGGGCTGCCGTAGGAGGTCCAGCGGGTGCTCGGCACGTCGAGCTGGAAGTCTTGGCCATCGATTGCTTTGGTGGGTGGGTCCGCGCTGTAGCTGTATGAGGCGCGGGCCGTGGGAACGCCGGTGCCGCTGACATTCGCGAAGTCGTCGACCAGGGTGGGGAGGTACGCCGGGGCGCGTGTCGTGACCTTCACCTGCACAGGGCTCAAGCCGGCCTGCGAGCGCACGAGCTTGCCGTCGAGCCAGACCCGGAGTCCGGCTCCGTGGCGGTAATGGCTGCCGTCGCGGTCCCAGACCACGCTGAGGTTCCGGCCGTGGTACGGCACATTCTCCGCCGCGAAGTGATCCCAGTCCTCGGGAACCAGGGGGGCGATGCGGACACTGTCGCCCATCTGTGGCCGGATGCCGAGCAGCCCGGAGAGCACGTTGTCGTTGAAGGTCGAGTGGTTGTAATCCTCGCTGTGGCCCTTGCTGTCGTACAGCCACCGGTTCTCGTCGGGGTGATGCGCTTCGGCGACGTACGGCACGCCGTCCTTGCGTTGGGTGCGGGCGTAGCTCCGCAGCACCGTCAGGTAATCGTCACGATCGACGTAGGGCTGGCTCGGGTAGTCGTTCAGCAGGTTGGCCAACGCGGTGAGCGTCTGGCTGGTCGCGTAGGGCCAACTGGGGCCGTTCCAGCGGCAGCAGCCTGCCAGGGCGTCCTTCATGAACCACGGGCTTCGCCGCTCGGTCGTGGTGGGGCCGAAGGGTGCCGCGAACCCTTGTGGGTCCGTCAACTGCGCCCAGGCCGCACTGTTCTCGGCAGGGGCCATGTGGAAGTACCACGGTACGAAGCCGATCTCCTCTCGGTCGTCGATCCTCGTCCTGTCCGGATTTCCGTCGCGCATGACGTGCTTGTAGAATTTGCCCGAGTCGTCCCACAACCAGCGTTCCTGGCTGGCCTTCAGGGATTCGGCCGCGCTGTCGAACTTTGCGGCAGCACCGCCATCGCCTTTGATCCGCAGCAGTTTCGCGATCGCGCGCGCGTCGCCGTACTGGTAGGCGTTCAGCGTCGGGCGGAAACCGTCGCCCCCGTGGTACGGGTCATCGCTTTGGTAGGAGCCGGCGGTGAATTCCATGGCATCCCACACCGGCGTCTGCCAATACAGGCCCAGGGAGCGATCGAGCTGTGGGGACCAGCCCTGCCACTGTTGGATCAGCTCGGGCAGGCGAGCGGTGGCAAAACTTGACCGGCCGTCGACGGCGGCGCGTGCCGCGACGGCGTCCGCAGCCCAGAACGAGTACTGATGGGACCAGTCGGTGGTGTTCTTGTTGAGCTCTTCCGTCGCCGGCTTCGGGCCTGATCCCGACCCCCGAAGCCAGTAGTCGACATAGTCATCGAGATACCGGTGGTCACGCAGCCAACGCCCCTCGTAGAGGTGGTGGCCGGCCGCGGCGACGATGCCACCCTTGGGCGCCGAGTAGCCGACCGGGCCGAGGAACTCCGACACGATCCACCCGTCCTTGGGGCCCGTGTATTTGAGCGCCTCTCGGAAGGTGCGCCACCGGTAGTAGTACGTGTCCTGGATCTGCCGGTCCGGCAGGTCGACGAACGGTATGTTCGCGTCGTACCAGGCCGGCTCCGGCACATCGCCGAGGAGAGCGGCGTGATCGAGGATGTGGGTCCCTCTACCGACCTGCGGGTAGAGATCGGGTGCCCGGTCTGCGGGTTTCGCCGAGTGAGACCCGGTGGAGACGGAAGTGCCCGGCGTCTGACCGGCGAAGGCCGTTGCCGACAGCACTGCCGCCAGTGCCAGCGCCGCAACTCGGGACGCAGAGCCGACATGTCTACGCATCTGATCCTCCACAAAAGAGACTTCCGATTCCTTTGTCGGCGCTGCTGCGGATGACGTGCACCGACGCCGTGCCGTTCTCGTGCCAGTGCGTGAGTACCGAGCAGCGTGCTGTTCCGGTTCGCGGGATCGGCGTCGGCCGCCGGCTCAGGCGGAAACGGCGAGGGCCGGTCGGAGTGATGCGCATGCGGTTCTCCCGGAGGGTGCGAGCCCGGCGAACGAGAGGGCGACTCGGATGCAACGTGTAGCGGCATTTTGCAACGTTGTAACGGCCGGCACAACAGGTTGTCGCGTTTCGTTGCGGCGTGCGGCAGCAGTCGGCGGGGGAACGTCGGAGAAGAAGATCGACATCGACCACAGACTCGAAGTCACGATCGAACCGAGACGCCCCGGCCAGAGACATCAGAAACATCAGAGACAGCAGAGACATCCAAAGACGTCCAAGAGGCAGACGAGCCGAGCTGTACGCCGGGTTCTGTCCCGGGGGTCCTCGCGGGCCCTCCGGTGACGGTCATCCATCTAGGACCGGCGTTGCCGCCGGCCTCCAGCGGTCTACCCGCGGACTCGGGCGGGCAGCCCTCGAACGTCCGCGCAGAGCACGTTTCACGGTGCTCCTCTTGACCTTGCTCCGGGTGGGGTTTACCTAGCTGCCCAGGTCACCCTGGGCACTGGTGGTCTCTTACACCACCGTTTCACCCTTACCGAGGACCGAGGTCCCCGGCGGTCTGCTTTCTGTGGCACTGTCCCGCGGGTCACCCCGGGTGGCCGTTAGCCACCACCCTGCCCTGTGGAGCCCGGACGTTCCTCGGGAAGCCCCAGGGGGCTCCACGCGACCGTCCGCCCGGCTCGTCTGCCGTGCCCCCATGCTACCGGTCCAACAGCCCCTCCCGTCCCGCGCCCGCGGGCGGAGGAGGGTCAGAGGAAGTCACCGGTGTCCAGGTCGAAGGCGAAGGGCGCCGGAAGCGGCAGCGCGTCCATCCGCCGCCCGGCCGTCCGGGAGACCGGACGCCGTTCCCTCGTTCGTGGTGGGCCGGTGTCGGGGGCCGGGCCCCGTCGGCTTGACCCTGTCGTGGCGGCAACGTTTTGACTGGGAGCATGCGAATCGGAGAGGTCGCCGACGCGGTCGGCGTCACCACGCGGACGGTGCGGTACTACCACCACCAGGGGCTGCTGCCGGAGCCGGAGCGGCTGGCCAACGGGTACCGGACGTACACGCTGCGGCACGTCGTCGTACTCGCGCGGGTCCGGCGGCTGACGGAGCTGGGGCTCGGGCTGGCCGAGGTGCGGGACGTCCTCGCGGAGGACGCCGGGAAGGACCTGGCCGAGGTGCTGGCGGAACTCGACGCCGACCTGGCCCGGCAGGAGGCGGCGATCCGGGAGCGCCGGGCGCGGCTGCGGGCGTTGCTGGAGACGGAGGGCGGGCTGTCGGCGGAGGGGCCGGTGTCGCCGGAGCTGGCCGCGCTCTTCGCCGACCTGGCGCCCGCCGCCGAGGACTCCCCCATGGCCGCCCGGGACCGGGAGATGCTGGCGCTGCTGGACACGACGGCCGGCCCCGAGGTGCGGGCCCAGCTCGTGGGCACTCTGCGCGAGGCGCTGGGGTCGCCGGAGGCGGTGGCCCGGGTCCGCCGGGTCTACGCCCTGCTGGACGAGCTGGCCGACGCCGATCCCGGTGATCCCCGGGTCGGGGAGGCGGCCCGCGCGCTCGCCGGGTTCCTGCCCGGGGAGCTGCCGGACGCGGAGCCCGGCGCCGGGGGTGCGGCCGGTTTCCTGCGGGCCTTCTACGCCGACTTCGCGCCCGCCCAGGCGGAGGCGATCCGGCAGGCGATGCGGCTCGCCGCCGGCGGGCGGTGGGAGCCGTGAACGCCGGGCGGCTGCTGCTCCGGCACGAGCTGCGGCTGCTCGCGGCCCTTGGACGGTGGGCGTCGCGGCGGCCTCCGGCCGTGCCCGAGGGCGCGACCCCCTTCGGGTACGCGCGGGGGCAGGGCGCCCCGATGGCCGGGCTCGGGTTCGTCTGCGTCATCGAGACCCTGATGCTCTCCGTACTGCTGCGCGACCGGCCCACCGCGCACCACGTCGTCCTCGTCCTGGACGTGTACACCCTCGTCCTGGTCGTCGCCCTGCACGCCTCCTCCGTGGTCCACCCGCACGTCCTGGACCCGGGCGCCGGCACGCTGCGGGTGCGCCGTTCGCTCCACGTCGACCTCGTGGTCCCGCTGGAGCGGATCGTCTCCGTACGGCGCGAGCTGCGCGCCACCCACGAGCGGCACGACGGCGAACTGGACGTCGTCGTGGGCGCGCAGACCTCCGTGACCCTCGAACTGGCCGGGCCCGTACCTCACGTGACGTTCCTCGGGCGGCGGCGTGAGGTCGGGGTGGTGCGCTTGCACGCCGACGACCCGGGGGCCCTCGTACGAGCCGTCACCGAGGCACGGAGCGGGCTGGTGGAGCCGGCGTAGGGCGGGCGGGGCGGGGCGGCTCGCCAGGCGGGTCTGGGCGCGGCTCCCGGACGGTCGGGGCCGGCTCCGGGCCGGTGGGGGCGCGGCTCCCGGGCGGGCGCGGGGCCCGTACGCCGTACCCTGGCCGGGGTTTCGAGTGAAGGAGTGCGTGTGCTGGTCCTGCTGCCGCCGTCGGAGGGGAAGGCGCCGTCGGGGCGCGGTGCCCCGGTGGAGACCGGGGCGTTGTCGCTGCCGGGGCTCACGGCCGCCCGGGAGACCGTCCTCGACGAGCTGGTCGGGCTGTGCTCCGGGGACGAGGAGAAGGCCCGCGAGGTGCTCGGGCTGAGCGAGGGGCTGCGCGGCGAGGTCGCCAAGAACGCGGGGCTGCGCGCGGCCGGGGCGCGGCCGGCCGGGGAGGTCTACACGGGCGTCCTCTACGACGCCCTGGGCCTGGCGTCCCTCGATCCGGCCGCCCGGCGGCGGGCCGCCCGGTCCCTGCTGGTGTTCTCGGGGCTGTGGGGCGCGGTCCGGGTGACCGACCGCATCCCCTCCTACCGCTGCGCGATGGGCGTGAGGCTGCCCGGCCTCGGCGCGCTGGGCGCGTACTGGCGGGCGCCGATGGCCGAGGTGCTGCCCGAGGCGGCCGGGTCCGGGCTGGTGCTGGACCTGCGGTCGGCGGCGTACGCGACGGCCTGGAAGCCGAAGGGCGAGGTCGCCGGGCGGACGGCGTCGGTACGGGTGCTGCACGCGCCGACCCGCAAGGTGGTCAGCCACTTCAACAAGGCGACCAAGGGCCGGATCGTCCGGAGCCTGCTGGAGTCGGGCAGCGTGCCGGAAGGGCCGGCGGAGCTGGTGACGGCGCTGCGGGACCTCGGGTACACGGTCGAGGCGGAGGAGCCCGCGCGGGCCGGGCGGCCGTGGTCGCTGGACGTGCTGGTGGACGAGGTCCACTGAGCCCTGCCCCCAGGGGGCGTTGCAGAGTACGCAACGACCTTTGCGCGGGGTGCGGGCGGCGGGCACGATGAGGCCATGACCTCACCGCTGTCCCCGTCCGCGTCGCCTTCCCCGTCTTTCCCGTCCGGTTCCGCCTCCGGCTCTGTCTCCGGCTCCGTGCTGGATCTCGCGCCCGTGGTGCCCGTCGTGGTCGTCCACGACCTGGCCGACGCGGTGCCGCTGGCGCGTGCGCTGGTCGCCGGCGGTCTGCCCGCCATCGAGGTCACGCTGCGCACGCCGGTCGCGGTGGAGGCGATCCGGGCCGTCGCCCGTGAGGTGCCGGAGGCGGTGGTCGGCGCGGGCACCCTGGTCAAGCCGGACCAGGTGGACGAGGTGGTGGCGGCGGGGGCACGGTTCCTGGTGAGCCCGGGGTGGACGGACACGCTGCTGGCGGCGATGCGCGGGTCGGGGGTGCCGTTCCTGCCGGGGGTGTCGACCACGTCGGAGGTGGTGGCGCTGCTGGAGCGCGGGGTGCGGGAGATGAAGTTCTTCCCGGCCGAGGCCGCGGGCGGCACCGCCTACCTCAGGGCTCTCGCCGGACCGCTGCCCCAGGCCCGCTTCTGCCCGACCGGCGGCATCGGCCCGGCCTCCGCGCCGGAGTACCTGGCGCTGCCCAACGTGGGCTGTGTCGGCGGCAGTTGGATGCTCCCGGCGGACGCCATCGCCGACCGGGACTGGGGGCGCGTCGAGGCGCTGGCCCGGTCGGCGGCGGCGCTCAGCGCAGGTGGGACGTGTCGTTGAAGAGCCGGACGCTGGCTCCCCCGTCGGCGTAGTACGCCACCGCCGACAGCGAGGCCGCCGACAGTTCCATGCGGAACAGGGACTCGGGCGGGGCGCCGAGGGCGAGTTGGATGAAGGTCTTGATCGGCGTCACGTGGGAGACGAGCAGGACCGTACGGCCCGCGTACGCCGCCACGAGCCGGTCGCGGGCGGCGGCGACCCGGGCCCCGGTCGCGGCGAAGCTCTCGCCGCCGCCGGTCGGTTCGGCGTTCGGGGAGGAGAGCCAGGCGTCGAGGTCGTCGGGGTGGCGTTCGCGCACCTCGGCGAAGGTCAGCCCCTCCCACGCGCCGAAGTCGGTCTCCCGCAGGCCCTCGTCGACGGCGACCTCCAGGCCGAGCCGGCCGGCGACGACGGCCGCCGTCTGACGGGTACGGGCCAGCGGGGACGCCACGACGGCCTGGACGGTGCCGCGCCGGGCGAGGCTCGCGGCGACCCGCTCGGCCTGCTCACGGCCGATCGCCGACAGGGACGGGTCGCTGCCCCCGCTGCCGGAGAACCGCTTCTGCGGGGTCAGCGGGGTCTCTCCGTGCCGCAGCAGGACGAAGGTCGCGGGGGCGCCCATGTCGGGCGGGCCCCAGCCGGGGGTGGCCACGGTCCGCGCGGCGCGCACGTCGGCCTCGGCGCGGGTGCCTGCGGCGCCGGTACGGGGGGCATCGGCGTCGGTACGAGGGGCTTCGGCGTCGGTACGTACGTCTTCGGCGCCGGACGTGTCGGAAACGGCCTGTGCGGCAGGCGGGGGCACGGAGGCGCCGGACGTGTCCGAGGCATCGGGCGTCCCAGCGCCCTCCGAAGCCCCAGCGCCCTCCGGCGTCACAGGAACCCCGGCAGCACCGTCAGCACCGGCAGCACCGGCAGCACCAGCAGTCCCCGACGCCTCCGCCCCCGGTGTCCACTGTTCGCCGCGGGCGCCCGCGTCCATCGCCTCGTTGGCCAGTCGGTCGGCGTGCCGGTTGCTCTCGCGGGGAATCCACTCGTAGGTGACCCGGCCGGGCGGGAAGACGGCCGCCGCCTCCAGCGCGAGCGGCTTCATCGCCGGGTGCTTGACCTTCCAGCGGCCCGACATCTGCTCGACGACGAGCTTGGAGTCCATCCGTACGTGCACCGAGGCCGCCGGGTCCAGCGCGTGCGCGGCGCGCAGCCCGGCCACCAGTCCCCGGTACTCGGCGACGTTGTTGGTGGCGACGCCCAGGTACTCGGCGGCCTCGGCCACCGTCTCGCCGGTCGCCGCGTCCCGTACCACCGCGCCGTAGCCCGCGGGTCCCGGGTTGCCCCGCGACCCTCCGTCGGCCTCGACCACGAACTCCCGCACCGGCGACGCCCCTACAGCCCGGAGTCGGCCGTACGCACCAGGATGCGGCGGCAGTTCTCGCAGCGGACCACGGTGTCCGGGGCGGCCGAGCGGATCTCGCTCAGCTCGGTGATCGCCAGTTCCTGGCGGCAGCCCTGGCAGGTGCGCTGGAACAGCTTGGCCGCGCCGACCCCGCCCTGCTGCTCGCGCAGCCGGTCGTAGAGCTTCATCAGGTCGGCCGGGACCGCGGCGGCGACGACCTCGCGCTTCTTGGTGACCGAGGCGGCCTCGGCGTCGAGTTCGCCGAGGGCGGTGTCACGGCGGGCGGTGACCTCGTCGATGCGGCCCTGGACGGTGGCGACCCGGTCGGTCAGCTCGGCGACCCGCTCCTGCGCGGACTCCCGGCGCTCCATCACCTCCAGGACGATGTCCTCCAGGTCGCCCTGGCGCTTGGCGAGGGAGACGATCTCCCGCTGGAGGCTCTCCAGGTCCTTCGGGGAGGTGACCGCGCCGGAGTCCAGGCGCTGCTGGTCGCGGGTGGCGCGGCGGCGCACCTGGTCCACGTCCTGTTCGGCCTTGGTCTGTTCGCGGGCGCAGTCGCTCTCCTCGGTCTGCGCCGCCACCAGCAGGTCGCGCTGCTGGACGAGGTCCTTGGTCAGCGACTCCACCTCGGCGTGCTCGGGCAGCGAGCGCCGCTTGTGCGCGATCTGCTGGAGGCGGACGTCCAGGTCCTGGACGTCGAGAAGGCGGATCTGGTCGGCGGGCGCGGCGTTCAGTTGGGGGCTCCTGCGGTCGTGGCGGCGGACGCCGCGTGGGCGGTCCAGGGGTCGGTGACCGTCCGGGAGACGTGGACCCTCAGGTCCCATCCCCTCCGGTCGGAGATCTCGTCGAGCTGGGCGGCGGCCAGCTCGCACCAGGGCCATTCGGTGGCCCAGTGCGCGGCGTCGAACAGCGCGAGGGGGCTGTGGGCGCGGGCCTCGGAGGCGGGGTGGTGGCGCAGGTCGGCGGTGAGGAAGGCGTCCACGCCGGCCGCCCGTACGTGGTCGAAGAGGCTGTCGCCGGAGCCGCCGCTGACGGCGACGGTGCGGACGGTCGCCTCCGGGTCGCCGGCGACGCGGATGCCCTGCGCGGTGGCGGGCAGCCGTGCGGCGGCGCGGTCGGCGAACTCGCGGACGGTGAGCGGGTGGTCCAGCTCGCAGATCCGGCCCAGTCCGCGGCGGCCCTCCGGGTCGCCCGGGTCCGGCACGAGGGGCCGTACGACGCGCAGGTCGAGGGCGCCGGCCAGCGCGTCGGAGACGCCCGGGTCGGCGGTGTCGGCGTTGGTGTGGGCGACGTGCAGGGCGATGTCGTTCTTGATCAGCGTGTGCACGACCCGGCCCTTGAAGGTGGAGGCCGCGACCGTCGTGGTCCCCCGCAGGTAGAGCGGGTGGTGGGTGACGAGCAGGCCGGCGCCGAGGCTCACCGCCTCGTCGACGATCTCCTGGACCGGGTCGACCGCGAACAGGACCCGGGTGACCTCCTGGCCGGGGTCGCCCACGACGGTGCCGACCGCGTCCCAGGACTCGGCCCGCTCGGCGGGCCACAGGTTCTCCAGCGCGGCGATGACTTCTGACAGACGGGGCACGCAGGCAAGGCTACCTGGCTGCCCTGCGCCGTCGTACCGGCCGCGTATCCACCGTGTACCCGCCGCGTATCCACCGGCACCCGGTCCCGCGTCCGCCCGCGCCTCAGCCGACCACGCGCCGCCCACCCGGCGCGCGGTCGCCGGGCACCCGCCGCGCAGCCCCCGTCCGTCCGCCCCTCACCCGCTCATCCGTCCGTCCGCCCGCCCGCCCGCGCACGCGGCCCGCGTCCGTCTCGTGTCCCGCGCGCACGCGGCCCCGCGCCGTCGCGGGAGCGATCAGCACACGCGCGACCCCTTCCTCAGCAGAATCGTTCCTGTGCCACCCGTTTGTGTGACGGGGTGGTCATCGGTCCTCCGGCCGCGCGTACGAAAACTAGCTTCGTCGCCGGAGGTGACCGAACGATGACAGCCTGTGCGATCGAGCCGTCGGCAAACCGCGGGATCGGCGACCACGAGGACGGCACGCCGCGGCCGGGCTGCGCCGTCGCCGCGGAGGGCGCCTACGCCGCGCGCCTGGCCCGCGACGGCCAGTCCTGGTACCCGGAGCGCTGGACCCTGGACGGCCCCGAGCCCTACGCCGTGCCGCTGCCCGTCCACCAGCCGGAGGAGCCCGGCACCGAGGTGCAGCCGATGGGCGACGGGCGGGTCCTGGTGCACCGGGTGGCGGCGGAGCGGCACCTCTTCGCCCTGCTCTACCCCACCGGGCCCGGCACCGGCGAACTGCCGCTCGGCGCGGTCGAACACCCCGAGGGCGCCGGCGGGCTGCGGCTGGTGCCCCCGGTCCCCGGCGGCGAGCGGGCGTACGCCCTCGCCGTGGGCCGGCGGACGACGACCGTGTGGCGGGTGGCCGGCGGTTCCTCGGGGCCCGAGCCGGTCGCCGAGGTCACCGGCCGCTGCTCGGGCGGGGCGTGGCTGGACCGGGAGGGCCGGATGCTCGCCCTGGACCGGGAGACCGGCGGGCGCACCAAGGCGGTCGTGGTGGACCTGGGGCGGGGCGGCGAGGTGTCGCCGCTGCTCCAGATCGCGGAGGAGAGCGACGACCGTGTCGTGCTGGCCGACCCCGACAGCGGTCTGGTGCTGGTCCGTTCGGACGCGCCCTCGCCGGGGCGGCACCGACTGGGCTGGGGGGTGCTGGGCAGCACCCTGCCGGTGCGCTTCCCCCGGTGCCTGCGGGTGGCGGACTGCCTGGTCACCCCGTTCGCCATCCAGCCGGGCCAGGCGCTGACGCCGGAGCGGTGCGCGGTGGCGCTGCGGGTGGACGGGCCGTTCGGGAGCTGGGTCGGGGTGTGGCGGCCGGCCGAGCGCCGGGTGCGCCACCTCCCCGCGCCCGAGGGGTGGCTGACCGGCGCCGGGCTGTGGACGCCGGACGGGGAACTGTGCCTGCCGTACGCGACGGACGAGGTGCCCTGCGCCCTGGCCCGGCTGACGGTGCCCGAGGCGGACGCGGAGCCGGCGCCGGAGGAGGAGCCCGAGGCGGCGGAACCGGCACCGGCCACGGCGCCGCGGCCGGTGCCCTTGCAGCAGGCGCCGCTGGCCGGACTGGCTCGGCGGACACCGCGTGTAACGAAGTAGTCGCAAAGTAGTCGCGGTTGGCGTGACGTCCGGAGGGGGCCCCGGGTACGCCGGTTAGACTCGCCCGGCTACAGGAAAGATCAGTTTGACGGGGTGAATTCCTTCCGATGAGCGACGCCAGCACGAACCAGCCGATGTGGGCCGATGGTGCCGACGTTCACGAGACCTCCGCGGGCCACGGCCGGCACCGCGGACCGGTCTCCGAGCGCGATGCCGAGGCGGCGCCGAGTGGCCGCCACCGCAAGCCCGCCCAGCAGGCCGAGACCGCGGCGGCCTGACCGTCCGGCCGTCACGGCCGTCAGGCCCCGTCCGCCGGTTCCGGCGGGCGGGGCCTGCGCCGTCTCCGGGGACGCCACACAGCGGCACGGCACGGGCCGCACGCCACTACGGGCCGCACGCCATTACGGGCCGCACGCCATTACGGGTCACGCGCCGGTACGGGGCAGGGGCCGGTACGGGGCAGGCGCCGGTACGGGGCAGCAGCCGGTACGGGCAGACGCCGGTACGAGCCGGGCTCCACGTCAGCCGGTGTTCGGGCCGCCCGCCGCCTTCCCGGCCCCGGTCTCCGCCGCCGTACCGCGCGCAGGCGTCGTGCGCGAGGGGAGCCACGCCCACATCAGCAGGGCGCCCGCGACCAGCACCACGGCGCCGGTGCGGAAGACCAGCGCGTACCCCTCGGTCAGCGCCACCGGACCCGCGTCGTCCCCGCCGGACCGGGTCGCCGCGATCGTCGACATCACGGCGAGGCCGAGCGAACCGCCCATCGTGCGGGAGGTGTTGATGAGCCCGGAGACCAGGCCGGCGTCGCCCGGGGCCGCACCCGAGGTGGCCACCGAGGCCAGCGGCGTGCCCGCGAGCCCGGCGCCCAGCATCATCAGCACGCCCGGGATCATGATCGCGGTGACGTACCCGCCGTCGGCGGTCATCGTGGACTGCCAGCCGTAGCCGACCGCCGAGACCAGCGTGCCCAGCGCGGCCAGGTTCCGCGCCCCGATCACCCGCATGAAGCGGGGGGCCACCTTCGACCCCAGGACCACCGCGAGGGAGCTGGGCACCAGCGCGAGGCCGGCCTCCAGGGGCGAGTAGCGCAGGACGTTCTGGGCGTAGAGCGTCATGAAGAACCACATCGAGAACATCGCCGAGCCGCACACCAGCATCGCCACGTTGGCCGAGCCCACCGACCGCAGCCGCAGCAGGGCGAGGGGCACCAGCGGGGCCACGGTCCGCGCCTCGACCAGGAGGAACAGCGCGAGCATCGCCAGCCCGCCCAGCAGCGGCACCAGCGTGGCCGCCGCCGACCAGCCCTCCGACTCGGTCTGCGAGATGCCGTACGCGAGGGTCGCCATCCCGGCGGTCACCAGCAGCGCGCCGGGCAGGTCGAGCCGCCGCCGCTGCCCGGCCCGGCTCTCGGAGAGCCAGAGCACGGCGCCGACGAGCACCACCGCGCCGATGGGCACGTTGATCAGCAGGACCCAGCGCCAGGAGAGCCCGTCGACCAGGACGCCGCCGACCAGTCCGCCGGCCGCGCCGCCGCCCGCGCCCACGGCGGTCCAGGTGGCGATGGCCCGTGCCCGCGCGGCGCCCTCCGGCACGGCGGCGGTCAGGATCGTCAGCGTGGACGGCGCCAGCACGGCCGCGCCCAGCCCCTGCACGGCCCGCGCCGCGAGCAGGTGCCAGCCCTCCTGGGCGAGTCCGCCGCCCAGCGAGGCCAGCGTGAACAGGCCGAGCCCCACCAGGAACATCCGCTTGCGCCCGTAGAGGTCCCCGGCCCGGCCGCCGAGCAGCATGAAGCCGGCGAAGGAGATGGCGTAGGCGTTGACCACCCACTGCAGACCCTGGGCGCTGAGGCCGAGGTCGGCGCGCATCGAGGGCAGCGCGACGTTGACGACGGACACGTCGAGGACGACCAGGAACTGTCCGGCGCAGGCGAGCGCCACGATGACCCAGGTGGGCGGCGTACGGCGAGGGGATATCCGGGCGGCGGGGGTTCGGGGGGCTTGCAGCATGGACGTCATGGTCTCAGCCGGGTCGCGCCCCTTGCACCGGGATTCCCGCGCGGCACGGCCGGACGGGGCGCGCGGACGCCCGTACGGGGCCACGGGCTTCTCCCTCCCCGTCCCGCCCCGTGCCTTCCTCCCCGTCCCGCCCCGTGCCCCCTCCCCCGGGTGCCTCCGCCCACCCCGGCGACTCGCCTGTCCCGGTCGCCGATCCCCCTCCGCCCGTCGATCCCGCCCCCCGTCGCCCGTCCGTCCCGAGGCGCGGTGGACGCCCGGCCCGGGAGTCGGTCAAGATTCCCTTAGGGTCCCGAAGCAACGGAACGGGCGCCCTGTAGCCGCGGGATTCCACCCGCGCCCGTCCCATAGCCGCGGGATTCCACCCGCGCCCGTCCCATAGCCGCGGGTTTCCGCCCGCGTCCGTCCCGCCGTCGGCGCGGACCCGACCCCCGCCCGGAGGCCCGAGCCCATGACGCCGACGTCGCCCGACCGGCCCCTGACCCCGGCGAGCAGGACCGTCGTCCCGGTGCTCGCCTTCGCGGGCATCACCGTGGCGGTGATGCAGACACTGCTCGTCCCCGTCATCAAGGACCTGCCGCGGCTCCTGGACACCACCCCCGGCGACGCCACCTGGGTCCTGACCTCGACCCTGCTGTCGGGCGCGGTGGCCACGCCGATCATGGGGCGCCTCGGCGACCTGCACGGCAAGCGGCGGATGCTCGTCGCCAGCCTCGCCGTGATGGTGGCGGGCGCGCTCGTCAGCGCGCTCACCGACACCCTGGTGCCGATGATCGTCGGGCGAAGCCTCCAGGGCTTCGCCATGGGCGCGATACCCCTCGGCATCGGGCTGATGCGGGACCTGCTGCCGCCCGAGCGGCTCGGTTCGGCGATGGCGCTGATGAGTTCGTCGATCGGCGTCGGCGGCGGACTGGCGCTGCCCGCCGCGGCGCTGGTCGCCCAGCACGCCGACTGGCACACCCTGTTCTACGGCGCCGCCGGGCTCGGCGCCGTCTCCATCGCGCTCACCCTCCTCGTGGTGCCGGAGTCGCCGCTGCGGGCGCGGGGCTCCTTCGACCTGCCCGGCGCGCTCGGCCTCTCGGCCGGTCTGCTGCTCTTCCTGCTGCCGATCACGAAGGGCGCCGACTGGGGCTGGGCGTCGCCGGGCACGCTGGGCCTGTTCGCCGGTTCCCTCGTGGTGCTCCTGCTGTGGGGGTGGCTGGAGTTGCGGGTGGCGGCGCCCCTGGTCGACCTGCGCACCACCGCCCGCCGCGAGGTCCTCCTCACCAACCTCGCCTCCGTCATGCTCGGCGTCTCCTTCTACGTGGTCTCCCTGGTCCTGCCCCAGCTCCTCCAACTGCCCGCCGACACCGGGTACGGGCTCGGCCGGTCCATGGTCGTGGCGGGGCTCTGCGTGGCGCCGCTGGGGCTGACGATGATGTTCACGGCGCCGCTGTACGCCCGGCTGTCGGCCCGTCACGGACCGCGCACCACGCTGATCATCGGCCTGCTGGTCATCGCGGTCGGGTACGGCGGCGGGCTCGGCCTGATGGCGGCGGCCTGGCAGACCGTCCTCACCTCGGTGCTGCTGGGCGCGGGCATCGGCCTGGCCTACGCGTCGCTGCCCGCGCTGATCACCGGTGCCGTCCCGGCGTCGGAGACCGGCGCGGCCAACGGCCTCAACACGCTGATGCGGTCCATCGGCACGTCGGTGTCGAGCGCGGTCGTCGGCATGGTGCTGGCGGCCACGGCGCACGACGCGGGCGGGGTCGCCGTGCCCACGATGCGCGGCTTCCGGATCTCCTTCCTGATCGCGACGGGGGCGGTGGCGGTGGGCCTGGTCCTGGCGCTGCTGCTGCCGCGCCGGAGTTCCGCGGCGGGCGGGGTGCCGGTGGCGGGCGGCGCGCGGACGGTGGCGCCGGGCGGGGCCGGGGAGGTGCGGGCCGGGTTCCGGGGGCTGGTGCTGGCCGCCGACGGCACGCCGGTCGCCCGCGCGAGGATCACGCTGATCGACCGGCGCGGGCGGCGGGCGGGCTCGGCCCTCTCGGACGGGGAGGGCCGGTACGTCCTCGCCGTGCCGGGCGGGGGCCCGTACGTGCTGGCCGCCCGTGCCGCGGGGCACGGTCCGCTCGCGCACGCCGCGACCCACACGGGCGGCGGGGGTCCGGTGGAGCTGGACCTCGCCCTGCCGGGCGAGACGGTCCCCGCCTGACGGGCCGCCCGCCCGCCGCCATGCCCCCGCACCACCCCGTACCACCCTGTGCCGGGCCCCGGCCGTGCCCCCGCCGTGCCCGCCGCCGTGCCGGTGCGGCAGCATGGGCCGCCGCACGTCCCGCCGACCGTACGACCGAGAGGACCCCATGTCCGCGGCACCCGCGCCCGATGTCCAGGCCGCCTTCGAGGCCGCGAAGGGGTTCATGCCCCCGCACGAGGGCCTGGCCCTGTACGCGGCGGCGGTGGAGGCCGGCGGGCTGGGGCTGCCGCTGCTGGAGATCGGCACCTACTGCGGGCGTTCCACGCTCCTGCTCGCCGAGGCGGCCCGGCTGAGCGGCGTCAGCGTGTTCACCGTCGACCACCACCGGGGCAGCGAGGAGCAGCAGCCCGGCTGGGACTACCACGACCCGGAGACGGTCGATGCCGAACTCGGCGTGATGGACACCCTTCCGCTCTTCCGCCGCACCCTGCGCCGGGCGGAGCTGGAGGAGTACGTGGTGGCGCTGGTGGGCCGCTCGCCGCAGATCGCGGCGGTCTGGAACGCCCCCGTCGGCCTGGTGTTCATCGACGGCGGCCACACCGACGAGCACGCGGGCGCCGACTACGAGGGGTGGGCGCCGCACGTGGCCGAGGGCGGGTTCCTCGTCATCCACGACGTCTTCCCGGACCCGGCCGACGAGTTCACCGGGCAGGCCCCGTACCGGGTCTACCTGCGGGCCCTGGAGTCCGGCGCGTTCACCGAGGTCTCGGCGACCGACTCACTGCGCGTCCTGCGCCGAACGGGCCCGGCGCCCGCAACGCCCGTCCGCAGCCACTGAGGCGCTCTGCCGACCCCCGCCCCCCTCGCCCCGCACGGAGCGTGACCGGCCCGGCGCACCCACCGCCGGGGCCTCGCCATGCCCGCACTCGGGGGACGGCACGGGACGACACGTTGCGCGCAATCTCGCGCAATCCTGTCGCAGGGCCCAGCGGTCCACACCATCCTGGAAGTCCGACCGCGGCAAGAGCGAGGAGACAGGCAATGGCCCGACGGCTCCGCATGCTCGGCACCACCAGCGAGGAAGGCAAGTGCCCCACCCTGTACGAGGACCTCGACACCGGGGACATCATCGTGCAGGGCTACACCGTGACCGACCCCGACGACGTCGCCCAGCTCGAGAACGTCCTCAGCGGCGAATCGTTCGTCGTCGTACCTCGTGAACTACTCACCCGCTTCACCCCCAAGGAGTGAACCCGATGGCGGAGTTCATCGACGACTCGATGTTCGGCACCTATTTCGAGTCGTTCGAGCGCACCTCATGGCGGCTGGAGACCCGACGCGGGTACGCCTCCGACCGCAAGAGCCCGAACTGGGCCCGCTGGCAGGCCGGTGAGGAGGTCGGCCATGACACGCCCCGCCCGTGGGGGGTGAACGTTCAGCGGCAGACGGCCGCCGGTAAGCGGTTCGAGCGGATTCGTCTTGTCGACGACCCGCCGACCGAGGGTCAGCGGTTCCTCCTCGCACGCGTCACCAACAACGAGGCGGCGGGCGAGGACATCCGTTATCTGTGGCGGGCGGAGGCCGGGAAACTCCGGCTGCCCGCCGTCGACTTCTGGCTGTTCGACGACCGGTACGCCCTGGTTCTCCACTTCGACGAGGCGGACGAGTACCTCGGCGCCGAACTCGTCGAAGGCCCCGCGCGCATCGCGGAGTTCCGCCGTGTTCGGGAAACCGCCTGGCCGCACGCGATCCGGCGCTCCGGCTTCGCGGCGCAGGTAGCTTCGAGGGTGTGAGTACCGACTTCCAACAGGCCCGGGAAGCCCTCGGTGCGCGGCTGCGTGAGCTGCGCACCGAGGCAGGGCTCAACGGGAAGGACTTCGCCGCCCGTATCGGCTGGCAGCGCTCCAAGGTGTCCCGGCTGGAGAACGGCAAGCAGACCGCCTCGGCAGCCGACGCCGAGGCGTGGGCACAGGCGGCCGGGGCCCCGGAGGCCGCCGGTGAGCTGAAGGGCCGCGTGCGCGGTCTGGAGACCTCGCAGCGGAGTTGGAGGCGCCAACTGTCGGCCGGCCACCGCGCGATGCAGGAAGGCCACGGTGTCCAGGAGGCCCAGGCCGAGGTCATCCACCTCTTCGAGTCCGGGATCATCCCCGGCATCTTCCAGACCCCCGAGTACGCCCGTGGAGTCCTGACCGACGTCGCCCAACGCCTCGGCACCCCACGGGACGTCGAGGAGGGCGTACGGGCCCGTATGCGACGCCAAGAGGCCCTGTACCGGCCCGGTCACCACTTTCACGCCCTCATCTGGGAGGGCGCCCTGTTCGTTCTGCGCTGTGCCCCGGCGGCCATGTCCGCGCAACTCGACCGGCTCAGCTCGGTGATCGGCCTCGACACGGTGACGCTGGGCATCATCCCGTTCGGTGTCCGTACGCCGTTCTCGCCCAAACACGGGTTCTGGATCATCGACGAGCGGCTCGTCGTCGCCGACACCTGGAACGCGGAGCTGTGGCTCGACACCTCCGAGGATGTCGGGCTCTACCGGAAGACGTGGGAACTGCTGAAGGGGGCGGCGGTCTTCGACCACCAGGCACACCGCCTGATCATGCGGGCACGGGCCTCCCTCGACCTGGCGTGAGCAACTCTCCCCAACGTCGGTGGCCATGTGCGCAATCGCGCGCAATCCGCCCACCGGCGTGCAATCGTGTCCCCTAGCGTCCCGGCATGACCGCATGGACATCCGCCCTGAGCATCCAGCACATCCCCTGGTCGCCCGCCGAGACGGCCGCCTACCGTGCCCTCGTCGATCATCTGGGCGGCACCGAGACCACGCCGCCGTGCCCCGGCTGCAACAAGGCCGCGCCCGACTGTGAGACCGGTACGCGGCTGCGCCGAGCGCTGCGCGACGCCACCCGTGCCCGCTGCGACCAGGGCCGGCCGGCGGCAGAGCGCTGACCGGCCCCGGCCCGGCCGCCCCGGCGGGCGCAGGATGCGGGGCCTGCGGAGCGGGCGGACTGCCTTTAAGGTGGCTGACGTGTCGTACACAGGCCCGGAGACCGAACCGCCCCGACGTTCCCCGCTGCGCCGCCCGTTGACCGTGGCGCTGGCCGCGCTGGTGCCCGGCGCGCTGCTCGGCTGGGGGGTCTACGCCGCGGTCGGCGACGAGGGCACCCGGGCGGACTCCGCGCAGGCGTCCCCGGCGGCGAGCGGCGAACACGCCCCGGCCGGCTCCGCCTCCCCGGACGCCTCCCCCTCCCCCTCCCCCTCCGGCACCCCGGACGCGAGCACGGCCCCCTCCGCGCACGCGTCCCCGTCGGCCTCCGCGCCCGCCGCGACCGGCCCGCTCAAAGGGAAGGTCGTCGTGATCGACCCCGGACACAACCCGGGCAACTCCCGCCACACCGCCGAGATCAACCGCACCGTGGACATCGGCACCCACCGCAAGGAGTGCGACACCACCGGCACCTCCACCAACGACGGTTACGCGGAGGCCGCGTTCACCCTGGACGTGGCGCACCGGCTGCGGGCACTGCTGGAGGAACAGGGCGTCACGGTGCGGCTGACCCACGACGGGGACCGGCCGTTCGGCCCGTGCGTGGACGAGCGGGCCCGGATCGGCAACGAGGCGCACGCGGACGCGGCCCTGTCCATCCACGCCGACGGCTCCGGCTCCGGCAACCGCGGCTTCCACGTGATCCTGCCGGGCTCGGTGCGCGAGGGCGCCGCCGACACCCGCGCCATCGTCGCCCCCTCCGCCGAACTCGGCGAGCGGATCGCGGGCAACTTCGTGCGGGTCACCGGCAGCGCGCCCGCCAACTACCTCGGCGGCGGCACCGGTCTCGTCACGCGGACGGACCTGGGCGGTCTCAATCTGTCAACGGTTCCCAAGGTGTTCATCGAATGCGGCAACATGCGTGACGCCACGGACGCTTCCCTCCTGACCAGCGGTTCCTGGCGGCAGAAGGCCGCGGAGGGGATGTCTGAGGGAATCGTGAGTTTCCTGCGCGGGTCGTGATCGGCGCCCCCGTCCCTGCGGACAGCTCCAGCACCCGGACGATAGTGTCGTCCGTACGATGAGGGGCCACCCCCGCGCTTCACACCGGGGCCCGAGGGCGACAGGGTGACAGCGACGCCTCTACCGACGAGACGACCTACGAAGGACCTGAAGTGAATATCCGCTCCCTCACTCGAGGCGACGGCGTGGTGATCGGAGCAGCGGTGTTGCTGTTCATCGCCTCGTTCCTCAACACGTACGAAGGCAGCAGCAGCGGCATCCCCAACGCCTGGGACGACCTCGGTCTGGTGATGAGCCTGTACGTCGGCGGCATCATCGGCGCGGTCCTGATCGTCCTCGCCCGTGCCCTTCCGCAGCCGCGCAAGGTGGCCGGCCTGGAACTGGGGCAGTTCGGGGTCGCGCTCTCCGTCTTCGCCGCGTGGACCGCGTTCTGGACGATCGTCGACCCGGCGGGCCCGTTCGACCGGCTCGGTTCGGTCGGGGTCGGCGCCGGACTGGTCCTCGGTCTGATCGGCGCCCTGGCGCTGGCCGGCGGCGCGATCGCCACGCCGCTGGTGCCCGCGCTGGGCGCCGCCCTCCTGCCGGCCCCGAGCCCCGCCGCGCCGCAGCCCTACGGGGCGCAGCCGCAGGGCACCTACGGCTACCCGGGGGCGCCGCAGCCGCAGTTCGGCGGCCAGCAGCCGGGTCAGCCCTTCGGGGGCCCGCCGTCCCAGGGCGGCCAGCCGGCGCCCGCGCAGCCGGCCGGTGACTTCTCCCCGTTCTGGTTCGCCGTGCCGGTGCCGCGTCCGCTGTTCGGGGAGGACGGTGCGCCGACCCCGATCGCCGAACTGGCGCCGGGCACCTGGTACCTGGCGGTGGAGCAGCGGGGGGCGAACCTGGTCGCGCAGACCCAGGACGGCCGCCGCGGCGTGCTCCAGGACACCTCGGGCATCCAGCGCGGCTGACGCGCTCGGCTGCCGCCAACGGCCCCTCGCCCTCCGGGACTTCCGGGCGGGGGGCCGTCCTCGTGCCCGGACGGGGTGGCGGGCCGCGGACTGGCCGCCGTGGTCCACCTGTTCGCGGGCCACGCGGTCACCGGCCGGCTCCGCCCGCCGAGGACCCGGGCGACGGCGGCCGGTCCCGTACGGGCCGGTACGGGAGTACGGGAGTACGGGCAAGTGCGGGCCGGTACGGCCCGACGCGACACCGGTACGGCCCCACCCGGCGCCGTCCCGTCAGACGCAGCAGTCCGGGTCGAGGCCGCGCGGCAGCAGGTCGCCGGCGAAGACCCGGCAGGTCGCCTCGTGTCCGCCGAGCGCGGAGACCGCGAGGAGCAGGGAGCCGGCGGTCCAGGTGGTCAGCTCCCGCGGCCAGACGGCGTCGTCCTCGTAGACGTAACCGGTCCAGTACAGGCCGCTCGCGGAATCCCGCAGGTGCTGGATGGACTGGAGGATCTCCAACGCGCGGTCGGATTCGCCCACCGCCCACAGGGCGAGGGCGAGTTCGGCCGACTCGCCGCCGGTGACCCACGGGTTGGGGACCACGCAGCGCACGCCGAGGCCGGGGACGACGAAGCGGTCCCAGCCCTCCTCGATCCGGCTGCGGGCCTCGGTGCCGCCGAGGGCGCCGCCCAGCACCGGGTAGTACCAGTCCATGGAGTAGCGGCCCTTGTCGAGGAACCGCTCGGGGTGCCGCCGGATGGCGTGCCGCAGCGCGCCCGCCGCCAGTTCCCAGTCGGGCTGGGGCTCTTCGCGCTGTTCGGCGATGGCGAGGGCGCAGCGCAGCGCGTGGTGGATGGAGGAACTGCCGGTCAGCAGCGCGTCGGTGGTGTCGGTGCCGTCCTCGTCGCGGCGCCAGCCGATCTGTCCGCCGGGCCGCTGGAGGCGCAGCACGAACTTGACGGCGGCGACGACGACCGGCCACATCCGGTCGAGGAAGGTGTCGTCGCCGGTGGAGAGGTAGTGGTGCCAGGTGCCGACGGCCACGTAGGCGACGAAGTTGGTCTCCCGGCCGCGGTCGGTGACGTCGTCGAAGGCGCCGTCGGCGTAGGCGGCGTACCAGGAGCCGTCCGGGTTCTGGTGGCGGGCGAGCCACAGGTAGGCGCGTTCGGCGGCCTCGCGTTCGCCGGCCGCGTCCAGGGCCATGGCGGCCTCGACGTGGTCCCAGGGGTCGAGGTGGTGGCCGCGGAACCAGGGGATGGCGCCGTCCGGGCGCTGGACGGCGAGGATGCCGCGGACGGTGGCGGCGGCCTCGTCGGCGGTCAGGACGCCGGGCAGGACGAGGTGTTCGGCGCGGGGGATGCGGGGGGTGGTCACGGGGCGCCCACCCGGGGCAGGTGCGGCTTGGTCGCGTAGGCCACGAAACTCTTGCCCAGCAGGGGGTTCAGGGCCTGTTCGGCGACCCGGGTGGCGAGCGGTTTCTTCATGATGTCCCAGACCAGCAGCTTGTGGTACGCCCGCACGGGCAGGGCCCGGTCGTTGTCGACGCCGAAGGCGCACTTGAGCCACCAGTACGGGGAGTGCAGGGCGTGCGCGTGGTGGGTGCCGTAGGGGCGCAGGCCGGCCTCGCGGATCTTGCGGAGGAGTTCGTCGGCGCGGTAGATCCGGATGTGGCCGCCCTCGACCTCGTGGTAGGCGTCGGAGAGGGCCCAGCAGACCTTCTCGGGGCCGTAGCGGGGGACGGTGACGGCGATGCGCCCGCCGGGGCGGAGCACGCGGACCATCTCGGCGAGGACGCCCTTGTCGTCGGGGATGTGCTCCATCACCTCGGAGATGATGACGACGTCGAAGGACTCGTCGGGGAAGGGCAGCGCGAGCGCGTCGCCCTCGATGGCGGTGGCGGTGGCTCCGGGTGGGGCCTCGCCGGCCTCCTCCATCGCGGCGAACCAGGTGGCGACTTCGCGGATCTCCTCGGTGTCGCGGTCCAGGGCGACGACGTGCGCGCCGCGCCGGTAGCACTCGAAGGCGTGCCGGCCGGCGCCGCAGCCGAGGTCCAGGACGCGGTCGCCCGGGGCGAGCGGGAACCGGGTGAAGTCGACGGTCAGCACGTGGCCCTGCTTTCGGGATAGACGCCGGTGTCACGGGGGGAGGTCGGGGCGGCGGCCCGGGGCGCGGCGCGGCCGGGGGCGGCGGGCGCGGCGGCGACGGCCTCCCGGTAGCGGGCGGCGGTTCCCTCGGCGGCGCGGGCCCAGGTGAAGTGGCGCAGGACGCGGTCGCGTCCGGCGGCGCCGAGCCGGGCCCGCAGCTCCGGGTCGCCGAGGAGCCGGCCGAGTCCGGCGGCGAGGGCGCCCGCGTCGCCGGGCGGCACCGCGAGGCAGGTCTCCCCGTCGCGTCCGGCGACCTCGGGCACCGCGCCGCCGGTGGTGGCCAGCAGGGGCGTGCCGGTGGCCATGGCCTCGGCGGCGGGCAGCGAGAACCCCTCGTACAGGGAGGGCACGCAGGCGACCTCCGCGGAGCGGACCAGGTCGACGAGTTCGGCGTCGGAGATGCCCTTGACGAACTCCACGGCGCCGTCGAGTCCGTACCGTTCGAGTGCCTGGGCGACGGGGCCCTCGGCGGGCCGCCTGCCGACCACGACGAGGTGGGCGTCGGGCTGTTCGGTGCGGACCTTGGCCAGCGCCTCGACGAGGAAGACCAGCCCCTTGAGCGGTACGTCGGCGCTGGAGGTGGTCACGATCCGGCCCGGTACGCGGGGCACGGAGGGGTCGGGCGAGAAGAGGGCGGTGTCGGCGCCGATGGGGACGACGTGGACGCGGTCGCCGCGGACGCCGAGGTCGTCGACGATCTCCTGGCGGGAGGTGCCGGAGACGGTGAGCACGCGGGGCAGCCGGCGCGCGACCCGCTTCTGCATGCGGGTGAAGCCGTACCAGCGGCGTACGGACAGGCGCCGCTGCCAGGTCCCGGCGGCGTCCAGTTCGAGGCGGCGGTCGACGGTGATGGGGTGGTGGATGGTGGTGACCAGGGGGGCGCCGAGGTCGCCGAGGAGTCCGTAGCCGAGGGTCTGGTTGTCGTGGACGACGTCGAAGTCGCCGCGGCGGGCCAGCAGATGGCGGCGGGCGCGCAGCGAGAAGGTGAGCGGCTCGGGGAAGCCGCCGGTCCACATGGTGGCGACCTCCAGCGCGTCGACCCAGTCGCGGTACTCCTCGCGGCGCGGGGTGCGGAAGGGGTCGGGCTGGCGGTAGAGGTCGAGGCTGGGCAGCTCGGTCAGGCGCGGTCCGCCGGGGGCGTCCTGGGCGTCGAGCACGGGGTAGGGCTGGGCGCCGATGACCTCGACGCGGTGGCCGAGGCGGGTCAGTTCGCGGGAGAGGTGGCGTACGTAGACGCCCTGGCCGCCGCAGAACGGGTTCCCCTTGTAGGTGAGGAGCGCGACGCGGAGCGGTCGCAAGCCGTCGGCGGCGGGCTCCGGGCCCGGTTCCGCCTGACTGGCCTCAGCGGTCACTCTTGGGCCCCCTTCTGCCTGCGCCGTCCCGCGAGACTACGCCGGGCCGCTAATCTAGAACAAGTTTCACACTTGATCGTCCGGAGGCTCCGAATCTACCGGCAGGTAGGGACGCTGTGACCGGTGGATCAGGTGATTCGCGCCACGGCGGGAGGCCGCGGCGCGGCGGGCGTCGGGGAGAAGGTGGCCAAGGTGGACAAGCCGGGAGCCGGTTCCGGGCGCCGTCCCGTTTCCCCGTCCCTCACCGCGCGTCAGGAAGCGCGCCGCCGCCGCATCCTGCGGGCGAGTACGCGGCTCGCGGCCCGGGGCGGCTTCGAGGCGGTGCAGATGCGGGAGGTGGCGGAGTCCTCCGAGGTGGCCCTCGGCACGCTGTACCGCTACTTCCCGTCCAAGGTGCACCTGCTCGTCGCGGTGATGCAGGACCAACTGGAGCGGCTGCACGCCACGTTGCGCAAGCAGCCGCCGGACGGCGACACGGCCGCGGAGCGGGTCGCGCAGACCCTGGTGCGGGCCTTCCGGGCGCTCCAGCGTGAACCCCGGCTGGCCGAGGCGATGGTGCGGGCGCTGACCTTCGCCGACCGCAGCGTCGCCCCGGAGGTCGAGCAGGTCTCGCGGCAGACCACGGCGATCATCCTGGAGGCCACGGGCGGGCCGGCGGACCCGGCGCCGGGGCGGCTCGCCGCGGTCCGTGTCATCGAGCACACCTGGCACGCGACGCTGGTCGCCTGGCTCTCGGGCCGCGCCTCCCTCACCCAGGTGACGGCCGACATCGAGACCGCGTGCCGCCTGATCGAACTGACCGACACGACGACGGGCACCGCCCCGGCGGGAACGCGCGGCGCTTAGGCCGCCCGGCCCGAGGCCGACACCGGCGGGGCGGGGTCCGCGCGGGGGCGGGTCCGCGCGGGGGCGGGTCCGCGCGGGGGCGCGTTGCGCGGGGTCGGGTCCGCGCAGGGGCGCGTTGCGCGGGGCCGGCGGACCGGGACGGGGACCGCCGGGACACCGGGGGCGCGGAGCGCCTGGGCCCCGGCACTCCCGCACCCGGCCTCCGGCACCGGCACCGGCACCGGCACCGGCAACCACCAGGACGCCGTAGCGCCCGGACCGGGGCCGCGGGACACGGAGCGCCCCGACTGGCCGGCCTGGCTCGGCCACCCCGTCCCGGGCCACCGGGCCACCGGGCCACCGGGCCACGGGACCACCGGGCCACGGGACCACGGGGCACCACCGGGCCACGGGACCACCAAGCCGGCACCCCCGCGCCGAGGGCCGTCGAGGCCGGCGTCGGCGCCTGGCCGCCGGGACCCCCGCCCGGCCACCGGGCCCGAGCCCGCCCCCGGCCGGCCCCGGCCCGCTCCCGCCCCGCCCCCGGCCCGCTTCGGTCCGCCCCCGCCGGCCCCTGGGGCCCGGTTCGCCCGGACGGGTAAGGTGGCCCCCGTCGTCATCACACCCGTACGGGGGGAAGCCGGTGCAATTCCGGCGCTGACCCGCAACCGTGAGCCGCCCGCCGAGGACCCGCGCGGACGGTGAGCCGGACTGCCCCGCACGGTCGTGACCGGCTCACGTGCCCGGCGCCCGCCGGTGCACGGGCACCGTCGAGGCATACGGGGCCGAGCCGCCGGGGGTGTCCCCTGCTGCCCGCCCCGCGCAGGGAAAGGCACCCGCCGATCATGAACGTCCGCCGCCGCAGCGCCGCGGCCCTGGCCGCGATAGCCGTGCTCGGCGCCGCCGCCGCGCCCGCTCTCGCCGCCGACCCCACCCCGGCCCCGACCGCGCACACGCCGTCCGGGCTCTTCGGCACCTCCGACCCGCAGTACGACGGCGTCTGGCGCCAGTCCCTCGCGCTGCTCGCGCAGCGGACCGTCGGCGTCACCCCCGCGCCGAAGGCCGTGGACTGGCTCACCGGACAGCAGTGCGCCGACGGCTCCTTCGCGGCGTTCCGCGCCGAGCCGGGGAAGGACTGCGACGCCAAGACCATGGTCGACACCAACAGCACGGGCGCCGCCGTGCAGGCCCTCGCCGCGCTCGGCGGACAGGGCGAGGCCGCCGGGAAGGCCGTCGGCTGGCTCAAGTCCGTGCAGAACGAGGACGGCGGCTGGGGCTACACCCCCGGCGGCCCCAGCGACGCCAACTCCACCTCCGTCGTCATCGGCGCCCTGGCCGCCGCCGGCGAGCAGCCCGGGAACGTCAAGAAGGGCGAGAAGGGCGGCAAGTCCCCGTACGACGCGCTGCTCTCCTTCGCCCTGCCCTGCGACGACCCCAAGGGCGCGGGCGCCTTCGCCTACCAGCCGGAGAAGGACGGTTCGCTGGCCGCCAACGCGGACGCCACCGCCGCCGCCGTCCTCGGCGCGCTCGGCAAGGGCTTCGCCGCCGAGGCCGGCAAGGGCGCGGAGGGCGGCTGCGCCGACAAGCCGACCCCGGAGCAGGCCGCCGCCGCGGGCGCCGCCCACCTCGCCGGCGCCGTCGCGGAGAAGGGCCACCTGACCTCGGCCATGCCCGGCGCCGAGGACCAGCCCGACCACGGCAACACCGCCGACACCGTCGTCGCGCTCGCCGCGCAGGGCGGGGCCGAGCGGGCCGCGAAGCCGCTGGCCTGGCTGGAGAAGAACGGCGGCGCGTGGGCCGAGCAGGCCGGGCCCGCCGCCTGGGCCCAGCTCGTCTTCGCCGCGCACGCCACCGGCACCGACCCCCGCGCCTTCGGCGGCACCGACCTGGTGGCCGGCCTCAACGCGACCGGCCCGGCCCCGCAGGAGGCCGCGGCGAGCACCGCCCCCGGCAAGGAGGCCGGCCAGAAGGACGAGAAGAACGACGAGAAGAACGACGACTCCTCCGGCTTCGGCCTGTGGTGGTACGTCGGTGTCTTCCTCGTCGCGGGCGCCGGCATCGGCTTCCTGCTGAGCGGACGCGCCCGGAAGCGGAACACGTGACCCGCCGTGCCCTCCCGCTGGTCCTGGCCGCGCTCCTGCTGATCGGGAGCGCCGGCCAGGCCCAGGCCGCCGGTTACCGCTACTGGTCCTTCTGGGACCGCGACGGCGACCGCTGGGTCTACGCCACCCAGGGCCCCTCCACCGCCCGCCCCGCCGACGGGGACGTGCAGGGGTTCCGGTTCGCGGTCAGCGAGGACTCCGCGGACGCCGTCCAGCCGCGCGGCACCGCGGAGTTCGCGGAGATCTGCGCGAAGACCCCTGCCCGGGACGGCGCCAAGCGGGTGGCGCTGGTCCTGGACTTCGGCACGGAGGCCGACGCCCCCGGCGGCGAGAGGCCGCCCGCCGGGCGCACCGCCTGCGCCGCCGTCGGCCCCGACGCCACCACCGCGGAGGCCCTGGCCGCCGTCGCCGGCCCGCTGCGCTACGACACCAGCGCCCTGCTCTGCGCCATCGCGGGCTACCCGCGCACGGGCTGCGGCGAGCAGGTGAGCGGGCGCGGCGAGCCGTCGGCGGCACCCGCGGAGAAGGAGGCCGAGGGGGCGAAGGCGGCAGAGGAGCCGGGGGACAGCGGCTCCGGCCCCTCCGTCGGCCTGGTCGGCGGCATCGCGGCGGTCGCCGTCCTCGGCGGGGCCGCCGTCTGGCAGGCGAGGCGGCGCGGGAATGCGGCCGGCTGATCCCCCGGGCACCCGCGCCGGGTCCGCGCACCCGGACCCCGGCACCGGAACCGGGCGCCCCGGCCGGGGACCCGGGTCCACGCACCCGCACCCGCGCTCCTCGGCCACCCGCCCCGGCCCCGGCGCCAGGACCGCGCACCCCCACCCCGGCTCCGGGTCCGGAGCCGCGCTCCCCCGCCCCGGCTCCGGAGCCGTGCACCCCGGCGCCTGGTGGCTGTGGGCGCTCGCCCTGGGCACCGCCGCCACCCGCACCACCAACCCCCTGCTGCTCGGCCTGCTCGTGGCGGTCTCCGCGTACGTGGTGACCGCCCGCCGGCCGCACGCCCCCTGGGCCCGCTCGTACGGCGCCTTCGTCAAACTCGCCCTGGCCGTCCTGGTGATCCGGCTGCTGTTCACCACCGTCCTCGGCTCGCCGATCCCCGGCACCCACGTCCTCGTCACCCTGCCCGAGGTGCCGCTGCCCGACTGGGCGCAGGGCATCCGCCTCGGCGGCCGGGTCACCGCCGAGGGCCTGGTCTTCGCGCTGTACGACGCGCTGCGGCTGGCCGCGCTGCTGATCTGCGTCGGCGCGGCCAACGCGCTCGCCAACCCCTCCCGCCTCCTGAAGTCCCTGCCCGGCGCCCTGTACGAGACCGGGGTGGCCGTGGTCGTGGCCCTGACCTTCGCCCCGAACCTCATCGCCGACGTGCAGCGGCTGCGGGCCGCCCGGCGGCTGCGCGGACGGCCCGACCGGGGCGTACGGGGGCTGCTCCAGGTCGGACTGCCGGTGCTGGAGGGCGCGTTGGAGCGCTCGGTGGCGCTGGCCGCCGCGATGGACGCCCGCGGCTACGGCCGTACCGCCCGCGTCCCGGCCGCCGTGCGCCGCACCACCGCCGCGCTCACCCTGGGCGGGCTGCTCGGCGTCTGCGCCGGGACGTACGGGCTGCTGACCGCCGAGGGCGGCACGTACGGCGTGCCGGTGCTGCTCGCCGGGGTGGCCGCCGCGCTCGCCGGGCTGAGGCTGGGCGGCCGGCGGTCGCCGCGCACCCGGTACCGCCCGGACCGCTGGGGCCCGCGCGCCTGGCTGGTCGCCGCCTCCGGGGCGGTGGTCGCGGCCGTGCTGGCCGTCGCCGCCGTCCGGGACCCGGCGGCCCTGTACCCGGGGGTGGTGCCGCTGACCGCCCCCGCCCTGCCGCTGTGGCCGGCGGCGGCGGTCCTGCTCGGACTCCTCCCGGCCTTCGTCACCCCCGCACCCGAGCGGCCGTCCGCCGCCCAGCCCGCCGAGGAGCCCTCGTGATCCGCTTCGAGAACGTCTCGGTGACCTACGACCGGGCAGCCGAACCGGCCGTCGCCGGCGTGGACTTCGAGGTGCCGGAGGGCGAACTCGCGCTGCTGGCCGGTCCGTCGGGGGTCGGCAAGTCGACGGTGCTCGGCGCGGTCGGCGGCCTGGTGCCGCACTTCACCGGCGGCACCCTGCGCGGCAGGGTCACCGTGGCCGGCCGCGACACCCGTACGCACAAGCCGCGCGATCTGGCCGACGTTGTCGGCTCGGTCGGCCAGGACCCGCTGGCCCACTTCGTCACGGACACCGTCGAGGAGGAACTCGCCTACGGGATGGAGTCCCTCGGCCTGCCGCCGGAGGTGATGCGCCGCCGGGTGGAGGAGACCCTCGACCTGCTGGGCCTGGCCGGGCTGCGCGGCCGTCCCCTCGCCACGCTCTCCGGCGGGCAGCGGCAGCGGGTCGCCATCGGCTCGGTCCTCACCCCGCACCCCCGGGTGCTGGTCCTTGACGAGCCGACCTCGGCACTGGACCCGGCCGCCGCGGAGGAGGTCCTCGCCGTCCTCCAGCGCCTCGTGCACGATCTGGGCACCACGGTCCTGATGGCCGAGCACCGCCTGGAGCGGGTGGTCCAGTACGCCGACCGGGTCGTGCTGCTGCCCGCGCCGGGCGCGGCGCCGGTGCTGGGCGCCCCGGCGGAGGTGATGGCGCTCTCCCCGGTCTGTCCGCCGGTGGTGGAGCTGGGCAGGCTGGCGGGCTGGTCGCCGCTGCCGCTGACCGTCCGGGACGCCCGGCGCCGGGCCGGCCCGCTGCGCGGGCGACTGGCCGGCCTGGAGCCCCCGGCCCGCCCCGCGCCCCGGGCCGCGCTGCCCGCGCCGCCGCCGGTCGCGCCGCCCCGGCGGCGGCTGCGCGGCCGGTCCGCCGCCCCGGCCGCCGCGCCCTCCCCGTACGCCGCCGAGGTGCGCGGGCTCGCGGTGCGGCGTGGCCGGGTCCAGGCGCTGCGCCATGTGGACCTCGCCGTCTCCCCCGGCGAGACCGTCGCCCTGATGGGCCGCAACGGCGCCGGGAAGTCCACCCTGCTCTCGGCGCTGATCGGGCTGGTCGAGCCGGCCGCCGGCACGGTCCGCGCCGGTGACGCCGTACCGCACCGCACGGCCCCCCGCGACCTGCTGCGCCGGGTCGGCCTGGTCCCGCAGGAGCCGCGCGACCTGCTCTACGCGGACACGGTGGCCGCCGAGTGCGAGGCCGCCGACCGGGACGCGGAGGCCGCCCCCGGCACCTGCCGCGCCCTCCTTGGCGAGCTGCTGCCCGGCGTCGCCGACGACACGCACCCGCGCGATCTGTCCGAGGGCCAGCGGCTCACCCTCGCCCTCTCGGTGGTGCTGGCGGCCCGCCCGCCGCTGCTCCTGCTGGACGAGCCGACCCGGGGCCTGGACTACGCGGCCAAGGCCCGGCTCTCCGGCATCCTGCGCGGACTGGCCGCCGAGGGCCATGCCATCGTGCTGGCCACCCACGATGTGGAACTCGCCGCCGAACTGGCCGACCGGGTCGTGCTGCTCGCCGAGGGCGAGGTGATCGCCGACGGTCCGGCGGCGGACGTGGTGACGGCGTCCCCGTCCTTCGCGCCGCAGGTCGCCAAGGTGCTGGCCCCACAGACCTGGCTGACCGTCGCCCAGGTCCGGCAGGCGCTGGCATGAGCGGCACCCGGCCCGCGCGGGCCACCGCCGCGTCCCGGAGCGGCGCCGCCGCGACACCCCGGGACGGTGCCGCCACGACACCCCGCCACGGCGCGACCGCCGACCGGCACGGCGGGCCCGCGCCCCAGCGGCAGGCGCGGGCGGTCCGTCTCGGCCCGCGTTCCGTCGCCGCGCTGGTCCTGGTCAGCGCGGTCGGGGTGGCCGGCTTCGGCTGGCCCTTCCTCGCCCCGCCCGCCTCCGGGCTGAACGCCCACGCCCAGGACGCGCCCTGGCTCTTCGCCGGACTGCTGGTGCTGCTGGTGGCCGTGGTGGCGGCGACCATCGCGGAGTCGGGGCTCGGCCCCAAGGCGGTGGCGATGCTCGGCGTACTGGCCGCGACGGGCGCCGCGCTGCGCCCGCTCGGGGCGGGCACCGCCGGGCTGGAGCCGATGTTCTTCCTGATGGTGCTCAGCGGCCGGGTGCTCGGACCGGGGTTCGGCTTCGTGCTGGGCTCGGTGACGATGTTCGCCTCGGCGCTGCTGACCGGCGGGGTCGGCCCGTGGATGCCGTTCCAGATGCTGTCCATGGGCTGGTTCACGATGGGCGCGGGCCTGCTCCCCTTCCCCGACCGGCTGCGGGGCCGCGGGGAGCTGCTGCTGCTCGCCGGGTACGGCTTCCTGGCCGCCTTCGCCTACGGCACGATCATGAACATGTCCGGCTGGCCGTTCATGAACGAGCTGGCCTCGAACATCGCCTTCTCCCCGGACGCCTCGGTCTCCGCCAACCTCGCCCGCTTCCTCGCCTACTGCCTGGCGACCTCGCTCGGCTGGGACGCGGGCCGCGCCCTGGTGACGGTGGTGCTGACCCTCACCCTCGGCCCCCCGGTCCTCAGGGCCCTGCGCCGGGCCACCCGCCGGGCCGCCTTCGAGGCACCGGTCGCCTTCGCGGCGGCCGACGACGGGGTGAGCCGCCCCACGTGACGCCGGTCACCTACGAGGCGGGGCCGTAGGCCCGCGCGGCGGCGCGGCCCCCCGGGCACGGGTGCCGGGCGCCGTGCGTGGGGACGGGACCGGGGGCGCTCGTACGACCGCCGGTAGCACCCGGGGCCCTTGCACGGGCCCCGGCGCCCTGTTTCGCTGGACCGGTCGCCGGGCGCCGAGGCCCACCACGGCCCACGGCCCCGGGGGCACACCGCCCCCGGCCCGCCCCGGCGGCGGTTCCGTACCCCACGAAAGGCCCCCATGACCGCCTCTTCGCTCACCGGCCTCGTCCGCGTCCCGAAGAAGGCCCTCGCCGGTGCCGTCATGGCCGCCGCGGCCTGCGGCACGCTCCTGACCGCCACGCCCGCCCACGGGCCGACCCCCGCCTCCGCCGCCCTGGAGACGGTGTGGCACACGGGCGGCGACGGGAAGAGCGCGCAGGCCGTCGCCTACCAGGGCGACGTCCTCCTGCGGCAGGCGACCGGCCTGGCCTGATCCGGCCACCCGCGCCCGGCCCCTTCCCGGGGCCGTGGCCCCCGACCGAAGGCGGCGGCCCCCGAATCCCCGGGCCGCCGTCTTCGCCCCTTCCCGCCGCGTGCCCCGGTCACCCCGGGGCGCGGTCCGGCGCCGGAGGCTGCGGGTCCGTGTCCCGGCCCTCGGCGTCCCTGCCCTCCGGGTCCCTTCCCTCCGCGTCCCTGCCGGCCCCGCCCCTGCCCCCGGCGTCCCTGCCTGCCGTACCCCGGCCGCCGCGCGTACCGCCGCCGTCCGCAGCCGCCTCGGCGGCGCCCGGGGGACCGCCGCGCGGCGTGACCATCTCTTCTACGGCCTCCCCCACGGCGGACGAACCCGCCGGGGACGGACCCGCCGCCCCCGCCGCCCCCGCCGCCCCCGCCGTGACCGCCGTGACCGTGCGCCCCCTCGGCCCCTGGAACAGGTACGTCAGCCCGAAGCCGCCGCCCACCACCAGCGCGCCGCCGACCGCGTCCAGCACCCAGTGGTTGCCGGTCGCCACGATCGCCGAGGCGGTGAACAGCGGGTGGAGCAGCCCCAGCGCCTTCGCCCACGCCCTCGGCGCGATGACCGCGATCACCACCCCGCACCACAGCGACCAGCCGAAGTGCAGCGACGGCATCGCCGCGTACTGGTTGGTGAGCGCCGTCAGGGTGCCGTAGTCCGGCTTGGAGAAGTCCTGCACGCCGTGGACCGTGTCGATGATCCCGAGCGTCGGCATCAGCCGCGGCGGCGCCAGCGGGTAGAGCCAGAAGCCGGCCAGCGCGAGCAGCGTGGTGAAGCCGAGGGAGGAACGGGCCCAGCGGTAGTCGGCCGGGCGGCGCCAGTACAGCAGCCCGAGGACGGTCAGCGGCACGACGAAGTGGAACGACGTGTAGTAGAAGTCGAAGAAGTCGCGCAGCCAGCCGATCCCGACCACCGCGTGGTTGACCGCGTGCTCGATGTCCAGGCGCAGCACGCGCTCCAGGTCGAGGATCTGGTGTCCGTGCCGCTCGGCCCGCGCGCGGCCCGCCTCGTTGCTGCCGCCGGTCGCCGCCAGCCGGACGTGCGAGTACGCGGCGTACGTGACCCGGATGAGGAGCAGTTCCAGCAGCAGGTTGGGGCGGGTGAGGACCCGGCGCAGGAAGGGCAGCAGGGGGACCCCGCGCAGCCGCGCCGGGACGGGGGGCGCGTACTCCGTCGGCACCGGCCGCTCGAAGAAGGGCGAGGTGCGCGGCAGGAAGGGCACCGCGACGGCCGCGGCCACCGCCGCCAGCAGCACCAGGTTGTCGCGCAGGGGGAACAGGACCGCCATGTTCGGCAGCATCATCTTGGCGGGCAGCGACATCACCAGGACCACCGCGACCGGCCACACCAGCCGGTCGGAGGCGCGCTTGCCGACCCGGCCGACCACCGCGAGCAGCACCCACAGGAGCTGGTGCTGCCAGGTGGCCGGGGAGATCGCCACGGCCGCGCAGCCGGTGACGGCGACGGCGAGCAGGAGCTGTCCGTCACGGGCGTAGCGCACGGCGCGGCGCAGGCCGAGCACGGCCACGGCGGCGCCCGCCAGGGCGAACAGGGCGATCTCCGGCGGGCCGGAGAGGCCGAGCCGCAGCAGGGCGCCGTGCAGGGACTGGTTGGCGAGGTCGTCGGCGGCGCCGCCCAGGCCCACCCCGGCGAGGTGGTGCACCCAGTACGTGGCGGAGTCCCCGGGCATGAGCACCCAGGTCAGCGCGGTGCACCCGGCGAAGGCGGCGCCGGTGGCCCGCGCGGCCCGCCGGCGGTCGGTGAACCAGAGCAGCGGGACGAAGAGCAGGACCGTCGGCTGAAGGGCGGCGGCGACACCGATGAGGGCGCCGCCCGCCCGCTGCCCGCGCACGACGAAGCAGCCGAGCAGGACCAGCAGGACCGGGATGATGCTGGTCTGGCCGAGCCACAGCGCGTTGCGCACCGGCAGGGAGAGCATCAGCAGGCTCACCGCGACCGGCGCCGCCAGCAGCGCCGTCCGGCGCCCGACGGGCCGCGGCAGGGCGCGGGCGGCGACCAGGCCGAGGGCGACGACCAGCAGCAGCGAGCCGAAGGTCCAGCCCCAGCCGAGGGCCTGCTCGGCGGCGCGCGTGAGGGGTTTGAGGACCAGGCCGGTGAAGGGCGTGCCGGTGAACCGGGTGGACTCGTACAGCGAGCCCCCCACGTGCAGCACCCCGTGCGGGCCGACCCAGGTCTCCAGGTCCGTCAGGCGTTCCCCGCGCGGGGTGCCGAGGACGGCGGTGAGCTGCCGGACGGCGAGGAGGGCGGCGACCAGCCAGAGGCCGAGCCGTACCGCGCGCAGCCGCTCCCCGGCCGGTCCGACGGCGGTGGCCCCGAAGGTCTCCGCCGGCCGCCCGCTGTGCTCCGCATTCGCCACGCCCCGTCGGCCTCCCGCCCCGTCCCGTCCGCGTCCGTGCGGCGCGCTGGTGTCCCTGCGCACCCTATGAGACCCGCGCCGTCCCCGGAGACAGACGCGGCAACCGCGCCGCCACCTGACCGTCACCCTCCTTTCGTCCGGATGACGATCGTCCGGACGGGTCGACTCCCGCTCCCGCCTCCCGCCGCCCTCGTCCCGCCAACCTCGTCCCGCCGCCCTTCCCGCCTCCCGCCTCCCGCGCCGCCGGGGGTGTCCGTGCCGCCGGGGGGTGTCCGTGCCGCCGGGGGGTGTCCGTGCCGGTCCGGTTCCCGTGCGGGCCGGACTCCCGGAGCGAGAAGGGTCACAGGCGGGCCCGGGAAGCCGCGCTCCGTGGCGGCCGGATCTCCCTGCGTGCACGCGCTTTTGCTGCCGAGGGCGACGGAGAGCGTACCGGGCGTAACCGGCACATCGGCGTCTATGGTCGATTTCCGGCCCTGCGGCGGACGTCGCGGGCCCTCCGGCCCCGGGCTCCGCGCCCCGGGCCGTTCTTCCGGCCCCGGCCCCGTGCCGTGGGCGGCTTCCGACCCGGCGACAGCGCCGCCGTGCGGGTCGTGACGTCCCTGTCCCCTGTGAAAGGAAGGCGAGCGAACCCTTGTCGGCTGCCACCGTCGCCACCCACCCCTCCAGCGCGCCGCACGGCTCCGCCGTGCCCACCGCCACCGATCCCGCCCTCGTGCGGCGTGCCGTCAAGGCCGCGGCGCTGGGCAACGCCATGGAGTGGTTCGACTTCGGCGTCTACAGCTACATCGCGGTCACGCTGGGCAAGGTCTTCTTCCCCTCGGGCAACCCGACCGCCCAGTTGCTGTCCACGTTCGGCGCCTTCGCGGCGGCGTTCCTGGTCCGGCCGCTCGGCGGCGCGGTGTTCGGCCCGCTCGGCGACCGGGTGGGGCGGCAGAAGGTCCTCGCCTTCACGATGATCATGATGGCGGCGGGCACGTTCGCCATCGGCCTGATCCCGTCGTACGCGACGATCGGCGTGTGGGCGCCGGTGCTGCTGCTGGCCGCGCGGCTGCTCCAGGGTTTCTCGACCGGCGGCGAGTACGCGGGCGCGGCCACCTTCATCGCCGAGTACGCGCCGGACAAGCGGCGCGGCTTCCTCGGGAGCTGGCTGGAGTTCGGCACGCTCGCCGGGTACGTCGGCGGGGCGGGGCTGGTCACGCTGATGACGGCGCTGCTCTCCGACGGCGACCTGACCTCCTGGGGCTGGCGCCTGCCGTTCCTGATCGCCGGCCCGATGGGCATCATCGGCCTCTACCTGCGCACGCGGCTGGAGGAGACCCCGGCCTTCGCGGCCGAGATGGAGAAGGCGGAGTCGGCCCGGCCCCGGGTGCCGCTGCGCGAGATGGTCACCGGCCAGTGGCGGGCGCTGCTGCTCTGCGTGGGCCTGGTGCTGGTCTTCAACGTCACCGACTACATGCTGCTGTCGTACATGCCGAGCTACCTGACGAGCGAGCTGAAGTACGACACGACGCACGGGCTGCTGGTCGTCCTCGGCGTGATGGTGCTGATGATGGTGGTCCAGCCGTTCGCCGGGGCGCTGACCGACCGGGTCGGCCGGCGGCCGGTGATCGCGGCGGGCTGTGCCGGGTTCCTGCTGCTGTCGGTGCCCGCGCTGCTGCTGATCCGCCAGGGCGGTCTGCCGGCGATCGCGCTCGGCATGGGCGCGCTGGGGCTGCTGCTGGTCTGCTTCACCGCCTCGATGCCGGCCGCCCTGCCGGCGCTCTTCCCGACCCGGGTGCGCTACGGCTCGCTGTCGATCGGCTTCAACGTGTCGGTCTCCCTGTTCGGCGGGACGACCCCGCTGGTCGTGACCGCGCTGATCGGGGCGACGGGCGACGTGATGATGCCCGCGTACTACATGATGGCGGCGGCCGTGGTCGGCGGTGTGGCCGTGTGGTTCATGACCGAGTCGGCCGGGCGCCCGCTGCCGGGTTCGGCCCCGGCGGTCGAGGGGGTCGAGAGGGTCGAGCGTCAGGAGTGAGGCCCCCAGGGCCGTTGGAGGGGACACGCGGGGCGGCCGGCTGACAGGCCGCCCGGCCCGCGGCTATATTCGACAGTGATTCGTTAGAGCACCTATTTAGATGCTCTAACGAGACTGTCGAGACACCCACGAGGGGCCCCGCATGAGCGAGTCGCAGGTCTGGGACGACGTCGACGCCTACGTCCACGAGCACCTGGCGCCCGACGACGACGTCCTCACCGCCACCCTGAGGGACAGCGACGCGGCGGGACTGCCGCCGATCAGCGTCACCGCCGCCCAGGGCAAGCTGCTCCACCTGCTGGCCTCCCTCCAGGGTGCCCGGAACATCCTGGAGATCGGCACGCTCGGCGGCTACAGCACCATCTGGATGGCCCGCGCCCTGCCCGCCGACGGCCGCCTGGTCACCCTGGAGTACAGCGCGCTGCACGCCGAGGTCGCCGGCCGCAACATCGCCCGCGCCGGACTGGAGTCGCTGGTCGACGTGCGGGTGGGCCCGGCGCTGGAGTCGCTGCCGCGCCTCGCGGACGAGAACCCGCCGCCGTTCGACCTCGTCTTCATCGACGCCGACAAGGGCAACAACACGCGCTACCTGGAGTGGGCGCTGCGGCTCACCCGGGCCGGCGGCCTGATCGTCGTCGACAACGTGGTGCGGGGCGGCAAGGTGGCCGACCCCGACGACACGACCGAGGGGGTACGGGGCTCACGGGCCGCGCTCGAGATGATCGGCAGCCATCCCCGGCTGACCGGCACCGCGATCCAGACCGTCGGCGCCAAGGGCTACGACGGCTTCGCGCTGGCCCGGGTGCTCGCCTGACCGGCGCCCCCGTTCACACCTCGTGGTAGAAGCCGACGTTGACGCTGCGCGGCTCGCGCCGGTCCTGGACCACGACCTCGCCGCTGCCACCCCTGGGCAGCGCCTCGGCGCCCCCGTACGCGAGCGGGAGGACGTGCCCGTCGACGACGAGGCGGACCTCGGAGGAGGGGTCGTCCTGGGAGCCGCGCAGCCAGGTGAGCTGCCAGGTGCCGTCGGGGCCGCACCGGAACTCCAGGTGCACCCGGGAGACGAACAGCCAGTCGTCCGGCGTCGCCAGCCGGCACACGGTCCGGTCCCGGCCCACGTGGAGCACGGCCCCCGGCTCGCTCGGCGCGTCGGCCATCTGCATGCCGGCCGTCGCCCCGGCGTCGGCCGCCGCGACGGCGGCCATGGTGAGTTCGAGCACGAGCGCTCCTCCTGAAGACATCCGTCGTTGGCGTACCGCCGCCGCATGATAGATCGGCCGGACGGGTGATGTCCGGCACAATGGGCTCATGACCGAGCGAAAGCCACCTGGCGTCGACTTCGAGTCGTGGGTCGACCGGCAGATCCGGACCGCCGAGGCGCGCGGCGAGTTCGCCGGGCTCGCGGGCGCCGGCCGCCCCCTCCCCCGGGAGGCGGAGGCCCCGTACGACGAACTGTGGTGGATCAAGCGGAAGATGGCCCGCGAGGGCGTCTCCGTCCTGCCGCCCGCCCTGGCCCTGCGCAAGGAGGCCGAGGACACCCTGGCCGCCGCGCTGGACGCCCCCTCGGAATCGGCCGCCCGCCGTCTCGTCGAGGCCCTCAACACCAAGATCCGCGACATGATGTTCAAACCCCCGCCCGGCCCGCCCCTGGGCCTCAAGCCCTACGACCTCGACACCATCGCCCACCAGTGGCGCGAACACCGGGAACGGGGGTGAGCGGGGCGACGGGGGCGGTTTCTCGGGTGGGTCCGGTTTCTTCGGTGGGTCCGGCTTCTGCGGGGGGTCCCGTCGTGGCTTCGGCGGACGTGCTGTGGAGCATCGCCCCGGAGCCGTACGACTCGGCCGTCGCCGCGGCGCTCTGGCGGGCGTACTACACGGAGGTCAGCGACCGCTGGTACCTGCTGCACCGGGGCACGCCCACCGAACCCGCCGAGCTGGAACGGGAGATCGCCGCGGAGTCCGGCGCCGGCCTCGCCCCGCCCCGGGGGCGGCTGCTGGTCGCCCGATACGGCGGCACACCGGCCGGTACGGCGGGCGTCCGGCTGCTGGACGCCGCCACCGCCGAGCTGACGCGGGTCTACCTGACCCCGGCGGCACGCGGCCTGGGCGGGGCCGCGCGGCTGGTCGGGGCCGCCGAGGACGCGGCGCGGGAGCTGGGGGCCGGCCGGATGGTCCTCGACACCCGGACCGACCTCGTCGAGGCCCGCGCCCTGTACGCGCGGCTCGGCTACACCGAGACCCCGCCGCACAACGCCGCCCCGTACGCCGGGCACTGGTTCGCCAAGGAGCTGCGGGGCTGACGGGTACGGAGGTCCCGCCACGGGCCTGCCGACGGCTACGGCGCCGACGCGGGGTCCGCGGTGCCGGTCAGGGGGTGGCCGCCGTTGTGGGGGCGTTCGCGTGCGGAGCCGCACAGTTCGGCGGTCAGCTCCTTCACGAGCTGCACCAGGTCGGTCGGGCGGTTTGGACCCCACCAGTCGCCCAGCATCTCCGCCAGGGAGTCCTCGCGGGCCTGCGCCAGCCGGTCGGCGACCCGGTGCCCCTCCTCGGTGAGGAGCAGGTCGAGGCCCTCGCGCACCGCGAGGCGCCGCTCCTCCACCTGCCGGGCGGCGGCCAGCACCACGTGCAGCGGAACGGGGCTGCGCTCGGCGAGCACGGCGGGCTCGACCTGCCCGTACCTCCGCACCCGCAGCAGCATCCAGCTCGCCGCCGGCAGCAGGTCGTACCCGGCCCGCTCGGTGATCTGGCGGTAGATCTCCCGGCGGCCCTCGCGGGTGCCGAGCACCGACAGGGCGCGGCACACCTCGTCGTGCGAGGAGCGTTCGACGGGGTTGCTGGCGAGGGTCTGGGTGCCGTCGGGCGCGGTGACCGAACCACGCAGCCGGTCCTCCTTCAGGAACCAGGCCAGCGCGAAGCCGAGCAGCGCGACGGGGGCCGCGTAGAGGAAGACGTCGGTGATGGCGGACGCGTAGGCGTGCAGCGCGGCGGGGCGCAACGCCGGTGGCAGTGCCGCGATGCCGCGCGGGTCGGCCTTCAGCGTGTCGGCCGACACGCCCGGGGGCAGCCGGGCGCCCCGGAAGGCGTCCGCCAGCGTGTCGCCGAGGCGGGTCGCGAAGACCGTGCCGAAGACGGCGACGCCGAAGGAGGCGCCGATGGAGCGGAAGAAGGTCGCCCCGGAGGTGGCGACGCCCAGGTCCTCGTAGGGGACGGCGTTCTGCACGATGAGCACCAGCACCTGCATCACGAGACCGAGTCCGGTGCCGAAGACGAAGAAGTAGACGCTCATCTCGGCGGTCGAACTGTGCTCGTCCAGCCGGTGCAGCAGGAGCAGTCCGATCGTGGTGACGGCGGTGCCCACGAGGGGGAACACCTTCCAGCGGCCGGTGCGGCTGACGATCTGCCCCGAGCCGGTCGACGCCAGCAGCAGGCCCGCCACCATCGGCAGCATGTGCACGCCGGACAACGTCGGGGTGATGCCCCGCACGACCTGGAGGAAGGTCGGCAGGTAGGTCATCGCGCCGAACATGGCGAAACCGACGATGAAACTGATGACGGCCGACAGCGTGAAGGTGCGGACCCGGAACAGTTTGAGCGGCAGCACCGGTTCGGCGGCCCGGCGCTCCACCGCCACGAAGACCACCGCCAGGAGCACGCCCAGCACCGCCAGCCCGAGGATCTGCGGCGAACTCCACGCCCAGGTGGTGCCGCCGAGCGAGGCGACCAGCACCAGACAGGTGGCGACGGAGGCGATGAGCAGGGTGCCGAGGTAGTCGATGGTGTGGCGGGTGCCGTGGCGCGGGATGTGCAGCACGGCCGCGATGACGACGAGCGCGACGACGCCGACCGGCAGGTTGACGTAGAAGACCCAGCGCCAGCTCAGGTGCTGGGTGAAGACGCCGCCGAGCAGCGGTCCGAGGACGCTGGTCGCGCCGAACACGGCGCCGAACAGGCCCTGGTAGCGGCCCCGTTCGCGGGGCGAGACGAGGTCGCCGACGATCGCCATCGACAGCACCATCAGCCCGCCGCCGCCGAGCCCTTGCAGGGCGCGGAAGGCGATCAGCTCGGTCATGCTCTGCGCGAGGCCGCACAGCGCCGAACCGGCCAGGAAGATGACGATCGCCGCCTGGAACAGCCGCTTGCGCCCGTACTGGTCCCCGAGCTTGCCCCACAGCGGCGTGGCGGCCGTCGCGGCCAGCAGGTAGGCGGTCACCACCCAGGACAGGTGCTCCAGGCCGCCGAGGTCGCTGACGATGGTGGGCAGCGCCGTGGACACGATGGTCTGGTCGAGCGCGGCGAGCAGCATGCCGAGGAGCAGCGCCCCGATGGAGACCAGTACGCCGCCGGAGACCTGTTCCTCCTCGGCGGGGCGCACCGGATCGCTCGCCTCGCCCACACGTGCGGCCATCAGGACCTCCCACAGGCGCCGTCACACACGTCCATCCTGGTCGGTGTGACCGTTTATGGCCTGTTGAGTCCTGAACGGAAGACGGACGTCACCGCGAATTCCCGGGGCATGCCCGCACGCGTGTGGAGGAGATCTGCATAATCTCTGGAGTTTACGAGTGGACCGCGAGGGGGATCGCGGCGGACCCCGCCAGGGGAAGGGATCGCGCGCGTGCAACGGCCGACGGGCTCACGGACACCACAGGAACCACGGAAGACACCCTCCGCACGGGAGGCGCAGGGCACGGCACCCAGCCCGCCGGGCGAGGAGGCACGGGGGACGACGCCCCCTCCGGGCGAGGAGGCGCGGGGGACGACGCCGAGCCCGCCGGGCAGGGAGGCACGGGGCACGGCACCCAGCCCGCCGGGCGAGGAGGCGCGGGGCACGACGACGCCCCCGCCCGGAGCGGCACACGCCGTGCCGGGGGCGCCCCTGGCACGGGCGGCGGGGGAAGCCCCCGGGGCTGGGGCGGCTGGAGCGTCCGGGGCACGGGCGGCGGAGGCGACGGAAGCGTCCGGGATAGCGGCGCACGGGGCGTCCGGGGCGTCCGGAGCCCACGGAGCATCCGGCATACCGGCGCACGGGGCCGGTGCGCTCGGAGCGTCCGGGATACCGGGGCCGCGGGAGGCGGCGGAGGCTCAGAGGGCCGCTCCTGGGACGGACGGGGCGACGCAAGGAGCCCAGGAGGCGGGCGGGGCACAGGTGACGCTGGAGGCAGGCGAGGCCCGGGGGGCCGGGGAGGCCCAAGGGAACCGGGAGGCCCAAGGGAACCGGGAGGCCGGCGCACCGGGCGCACCCGGCGCCGGAGCACCCGTCCCGGCCGGCGCTCAGCACGCTGCCGGAGGGTCGGGGCACGCCTGCCCCGAATGCGCGGCGCCCCGCAAGCCGGACCGGACGCCCTCCTGCGGCTGCGGTTCGCGGGCGGCCGAGGCGCTGCGCGACGCCCGTACGGCGCAGGCGGCAGCGGCCGAGGACTTCACCCCGCTGCGGATACGCCCGTACGTGGAACTGGCCGACGCCCACGGCCCGGCGACGCCCCCGCCCTCTCCCGTACCGCACCCCGGCGCCGACACGGCCCCGGTCACGGAACCCGGAACGGACCCGTTCACGAAGCCCGCCGGTGCCCCGGACACGAACCCCAGCACGCATCCCGTCACGGCCCCGGGCGCAGCCCCGGGCACGGCCGTCTCCGGCGCAGCAGCCCCCGGCGCGACCCCTGGCGCGGTCCCGGGCGGGGTCCCGGGCGCAGCCCCCGGCACGGTCTCGGACGCGACCTCTGACACGGTGCCGGGCGTAGCCCCCGGCGCGGTCCCGGGCGCGGTTCCGGGCGCAGTCCCAGGCACGGTTCCGGGCGCGACCCCCGGCGCGGTCGTCTCGGGCGCAGCCCCCGGCGCGATCCCGGGCGTGGCCCCCGGCACGATCCCGGGCGTGGCCTCTGGCACCGTTCCGGGCGCAGCCCCCGGCACGGTCCCGGACTCGGCCCTTGGCACAGTCCCGGGCGCAGCCCCCGGCGCCGATCCGGAAGCCACGATGATGCTGCGGACCCTCGGCACCGCACCGCCCACGCCACCCACGGCGCCCGCACCGCCTCCGGCGCCCTCCGGCGGCACGCCCGAGCCCTCGGCTGCCCGTCAATCGGCCGACACACCGGGCGCTCACCGCGCCTCCGGCGGCCCCGTCCCGGAGGGCATGACTCCCCCACCGCCCACCGCCCCGACCGCCGTCGACCCACCCAACACGCCCGACACGCCCCGGGCGGACCCCGAAGCCACCATGGCGCTCCGCGTCGTCGCCCCCACGCCGCCCCCGCAGTCCTCCCCGCCGGCCGCCGCCGGCACGGGCTCTGCGCTGCCCACCCCCCTCGCTCCGTCCGACGACACGCCCAACTCGCGCGACGTGCGCATGTTCGACACGGGGGCCTTGCCGATCCCGCCCCCCGCCACGCTCGCCACGCCCGGAGCACCCGCGTCTCCCGCCGCACCGGGCACCGGCGACACGCCCGCCCCGCGCCGACGGCGCCGTGGCGCGCTGCTGGGCGCCGCCGGTGCGGTCGTCGCCGTGGTGGGCGCGGCCGGGTACGTCAGCGGACTGTTCTCCTACGAGTCGCCGTCGAGGAGCGGGGCCCTGCCGGACGAGGTCCGGGCGAGCGTCCCGGACACCGCGTCCGACACGCCCGAGCCGTCCGCCACCGCGCCGAGCGGCACCGCGACCGCGTCGGTGCCCGTGTCACCGTCGGCCTCCGCGCCCGTGGAGGCCGGTGCGAGCACGGAGCCCTCTGCCTCCGCGCCGGTCACGGCGAGTCCCTCGGAATCGGCGGCGGTGCCGGACGAGCCGAGCGCCCCGGTGACCTCGGCCCCGGCCGCCCCGACGGCCGACCCGGTGGGCCCGGCCCCGGACGAGGGCGGCGGTCCGGTCCTCAGCCGGGGCAGCCGGGGCCCCGCCGTCACGGAGCTGCAACAGCGGCTGACCCAACTGCACCTGTACACGGGCCGGATCAACGGCAGCTACGGCCGCCAGGTCGAGGACTCCGTCCGCGTCTACCAGTGGGCGCGTGGCATCCGCGGCGACGGCCTCGGCGTCTACGGTCCGGACACCCGGCGCGCTCTGGAGGCGGAGACCCAGGCCCCCTGACCCGGCCGGATCGCCGACGGCGGAGCACCGTCGGCGATCCGGCAACCCAGCAACCGGTGAACGGTGAACGGGTAATGCGCTGGTTCGGCGCCCCAACGGGCCCGGCAATCCGGTGCCCCAGCGACCGCGGCGCCGCCCGCGAACCAGCGGCCCGCCACTCCACCCGCCGCCCCGACGACCGGCGATCCGGCCCCCGGCAATCCGGCGGACGGCTGACACGCCGGTTCGGCGCCCCAACGGCACGGCGACCCGGCAATCCGGTGCCCCCGGGCGAACCAGCGACCCGCCCCGGTGCCCGCCACCCCCGCCGCCCGCCAGGGCCCCGTTCAGCCCACGTCGAGCCGCAGCGTCCCGTCCCCGGCCGCCGTGACCCGGACCCGGGTGAGGTCGGGGACGGTGACGTCGGGGCGGTGGAAACCGGCCCGCGGGCCGATGCCGACGACCCGCATCCCGGCGGCCCGCGCGGCGGCGATGCCCGCGGCGGAGTCCTCGAAGGCGACGCAGTCGGCGGGGGCGATGCCCAGTTCGGCGGCGCCCTTGAGGAAGCCCTCGGGGTCGGGCTTGCTCGCGCCGACCGACTCGGCGGTGATCCGGACGTCCGGCAGGGCGAGCCCGGCGGCGGCCATCCGCGCGCCGGCCAGGGCGGCGTCGGCGGAGGTCACCAGCGCGTGGGGCAGCCCGGCCAGCGAGGCGAGGAACCCGGCCGCGCCCGGGATCGCGACGACGCCCTCGGTGTCGGCGGTCTCCTCGGCGAGCATGCGCGCGTTGTCGGCGTGGTTCTGCTCCATGGGGCGGTCCGGCAGCAGCAGCGCCATGGAGGCGTAGCCCTGGCGGCCGTGGACGACCTTCATCACCTCGTCGCCGTCGAGTCCGTGCCGGTCGGCCCAGCGCCGCCAGACCCGCTCGACGGCGGCGTCCGAGTTGACGAGGGTGCCGTCCATGTCGAGGAGGAGGGCGCGGGCGGTGAGCGAGGGCGTGGCCGTCATCGGCGGTCTCCAGGGCGGGGGAAGGGGTGCGGACGGCGGAGCCCGCCGTGTGTTCCGGGGGACAAGGTGGCCCCGCCCGCCGGTCAGGGAAAACGGGCGGGAGCCACTTTGTTTCTCCACGGTACAAAAGAGGTCGGGCTTCGCGCCACCGCCCCCGGGTGAACACCTCCCCCCGGGGGCGGGCGGTCCGGCCGGCCTCACGCGGTGGCCGCCTCCCACAGGCTCCACACGCCGAGGCCCGCCATGAGCACCGCGGCGATCTTCGTGATGAGCCCCAGCGGCACCCGCTTCATCAGCGCCCGTCCGCCGACGATGCCGAGCCCGGCCACGGCCCACAGGGCGAGCACCGCGCCCAGGCCGACGGAGACCGGGTCGTCGTAGCGGGCCGCGAGGTTGGCCGTCATGATCTGGGTGAGGTCGCCGAACTCGGCGACCAGGATGAGCATGAAGCCCGCCCCGGCGACCTTCCAGAAGGACTGGTCCTCGGGCCGGCGGATCTCCTCGTCCCCGTCGTCCTTCTTCAGCAGGAGCATCGCCGCGCCGCCCAGGAAGAGCACGCCGGTCACCGCGTGCACGATCTGCTGCGGCAGCAGGGTCAGGACACTGCCCGCCGCCACCGCCAGCACGACGTGCAGCGCGAACGCGGCGGCCACGCCGGCGAAGACGTAGGACGCGCGGTAGCGGGTGCCGAGGACGAGACCGGCGAGGGCGGTCTTGTCCGGGAGCTCGGCGAGGAAGACGACGCCGAAGACGATCGCCGTCACGGTGAAGCTGATCAAGAGGTCCTCTATCGGTCGGGGCCGCCCCGCCGAGAGTGTGGGTCCTGCGGTCACGACACCTCGGCACGGCAGCACACTTGATCGTCCCCGCCGCACGGCGGGAACGCGCACTGCTTGCCGAAGGTCTCGCTGGCGGCCCCATGACCGAGGTCCGCCTCCGGGCGCCGGCTCAGGCGAGCTGAGCAGTGTGTCGACGGTCCGGCGAAGAGCTACTCCCCTTCTGCGCCGTCCATGGTACGCGAGACGCCGGGCGGCTTCGAAGTGGCGAAAGCCCCGCCGCCCCTAGACGTGTCATGCACGTGTCACTAACTTCTTACCGGCCGCACACCCGCGCGCCACCCGGTGCCGCGAGCATTCCCCTCGCCCGCGTCCCGACACCCCCACGCCTCAAGGGAGTTCGCATGCCGAAGCTCTACGCGCGTCGACGGTTCACCGTCCTCGCCGCGCTCACCGGACTCATAGCCTCCGCCGGGCTCTTCAACGGCCCGGCCGCCTCCGCCGCCCTCCCCACCCCGGTCAGCGCCGCCACCGCGCGCGGCTACCTCGCCTCCCTGAAGGTGGCCACCGAGAACCGCACCGGCTACAACCGCAGCCTCTTCCCGCACTGGATCACCCAGTCCGGCACCTGCAACACCCGCGAGACCGTCCTCAAGCGTGACGGCACCAACGTCGTCACCGACGCCGCCTGCGCCTCCACCAGCGGCAGTTGGTACTCGCCCTACGACGGCGCCACCTGGACCGCCGCCTCCGACGTCGACATCGACCACCTCGTCCCGCTGGCCGAGGCGTGGGACTCCGGCGCGGGCGCCTGGACCACCGCCCAGCGCCAGGCGTTCGCCAACGACCTGACGCGCCCGCAGCTCCTCGCCGTCACCGACAACGTGAACCAGTCCAAGGGCGACAAGGACCCGGCCGAGTGGATGCCGCCCCGGGCCGCCTACCACTGCACCTACGTGCGCGCCTGGGTGCAGGTGAAGTACTACTACGACCTCTCGGTCGACACCGCCGAGAAGACGGCGCTCACGAACCAGCTCGCCGGCTGCTGACGCCCGGCACGCCGAACCCCCCGCCCTCCCCCGTCCGGCACGGGGGAGGGCGGGTCCGTCTCCGGCGGCGGGACTACTGTGACGCGGGCCAGACGACCGCCTGGGCGACGACGACCCGCTCGCCGTCGAAGGTGACGGCGGGGCCCTCGTGCAGGCGGTAGCCGAGGGCCAGCATCCCGCTCACCCGGTGACAGAAGGCCGGGTCGTCGGGGCCCGTCAGGACGCGGTAGACGGGCAGGCCGTCCGGTGGTGCGCTCATGCGGACGATGATCCCAGATCCCACCCGCCCCCCGGTCCCCCCTGGGCCCGCATTCCGGCCACCGCGCCCGCGGTTCGCCGCCGGGGTGGAACGTTCCTCACGTGGGGTGGTTTTCCGCTACGAACTGGTAACCCGGAGTTAAGTATTGGCTAAATGTTGAACTTGCAAGCACTAATAAGGCACACCTAACGTGGGCAGCCCCGCTCGGTTTCCCCCTCCCCGCCGGCCCCACGGACCGGCCGAACCGAAGGAGTTCCCCCCACATGACCGGTCGCCTGGACAGCGCGCAGCCCTATGCGCTCGGCCTCTTCCGCATCGTCGTCGGCCTGCTCTTCGCCTGCCACGGCGCGGCCTCCCTCTTCGGGGTCCTCGGCGGCACCCCGGGCGCGGGCGACGCCACCGTCGCGGCGGGCGCCTGGCCCGGCTGGTACGCGGCCGTGATACAGCTCGGCGGCGGCGTCCTCGTACTGCTGGGCCTCGCCACCCGCGCCACCGCGGTCCTCGCCTCGGGCTCGATGGCGTACGCGTACTTCACGGTGCACCAGCCGGGCGCCCTGTGGCCGATGGAGAACGGCGGCGAGGCGTCCGCCATGTTCTGCTGGGCCTTCCTGCTGCTGGCCTTCACCGGCTCCGGCGCCCTCGGCCTGGACCGGCTGCTCGCCCGGCGCGGCACCGGGCGGCGGGAGACGGCCGCCGAGCGGACGCCGGTCGCGGTCTGAAGGGCGGGCGACCCCCGGCCCGCACCCGGCCCACACCCCGCCCCGCACCCGGGCCCGACACCCGGCCCCGCACCCGGCCCGGCGGCGGGCCGGGGCCGCCGGGACCTCCGACGGCGGGGTGAACATCCCGTGCCGAACACAGAAGCCCCCTGTGAATCTTGTGTCACACCCCCCGCGTAGGCTGTATGGCTGTGATGAGCCGCTCCTGCCGTCCTCCGCACCGCGGCACGGTCCGGCCCACGGGGGATGGACGGGGAGTCGTGGTGGTCGAGAGTCTGGGGAGCATCGGGTCGCTGATCAGCAGCCCGTGGATCTACGCGCTGGTGGGCGTCTCGGTCCTCCTCGACGTGTTCCTGCCGGTGCTGCCGAGCGGTGTGCTGGTGATCACCGCGGCCACCGCCGCGGCGGCGGGCTCGGGTGCGGCGGCGGCCGGCCGGGTCCCGCACGACGTGCCGGACATCCTGGTCCTCCTGCTGTGCGCCACGGCCGCCTCGGTCGTCGGCGACCTGGTCGTCTACCGGCTCGCCTGGCGCGGCGGGCCGCGCCTGGACCGGGCCATCGCCCGCTCCCGCCGGCTGACCACCGCGCAGGAGCGCCTCGGCGGCGCCCTGGCCCGCGGCGGCGGCGCGCTCGTGGTGCTGGCCCGCTTCGCGCCGGCCGGCCGCTCGGTCGTCTCTCTCGTCGCCGGGTCCGCGCACCGCCGGGCCCGCGAGTTCCTGCCCTGGTCGGCGCTGGCGGGGCTGGCCTGGGCCGCGTACAGCGTGGCGCTCGGCTACTTCGGCGGGCAGTGGCTCGGCGCGAGCTGGCTGGCGACGGGGGTGTCGCTGGCCGCGCTCTTCGCCGCGGGGGCGGGCGCCGCCTTCCTGATGCGCCGTCAGCCCCAGGCCGCGTAAGCCCCTCGCGCTCCTCATCCCGCCCCGCGGGCGGCGGCGCCTCCGCGCACCTCCAGGTCGTCCAGCAACTGGGCGGTGGCCGCGGTGACGGCCTCCACGGCGCGGTCGAAGACCTCCCTGTTGTGCGCAGCCGGGGCGCGGAACCCCGAGACCTTGCGCACGTATTGCAGGGCGGCGGCCCTGATCTCGTCCTCGGTGGCCTCCTCGGCCAGCGCGGGCGGTCGGAGCGTCTTGATGCTGCGGCACATGGCGTCACCCTCCTGCGTCGGTCCGCGGGGCCGCCCGCCGCCCGTGCGACGGGCGCACGCCGCCGGCTCCCACGTTCTCCACGGTAGGACAGGGGTACGACAGCCGGGCCGGACCGGACGGCCACCCGTTCGCGTGAAGCGATCCGGGGAACGCGCGCTCCGAAATCGAACAGGCGTATCATTGTGGTGTGGCTGCGACCTATGACTTCCCGAGTGACCTCCTCGCCGGTCAGGAGGAACTTCATCAGGTCCGGGCCGAGCTGTCGGCCCTGCTGAAGAGGCTCCCCTGGTCCGTGGAGCCGCTGGACGGCTTCAGCGACGACAACGGCTGGCGCAAGGTCGAGCGCCCCGCCTCCCCCGGCTGGTCCGCGGACGAGCAGGCGGAGGTGGAGAAGCTGCGCCGGCGCGAGCACGAGCTGGCCGTCTTCGTGAGCACCCACCGCTACTGGTCCGAGGTCGCCGGAGCCGACCGCGTCCGCGCGCGCTCCGAGCTGAAGCGGGCCCGCGAGACCCCGCCCGGGGCCACCGGCGAGGCGGCACCCGGGCAGGGCTCGTAGGCGCGGCGGAGCCGGATCACCCCTCGCCGAGGGGCTTCCTCATCTCGGCGATCTCGGCGATCTGCGCCGAGACGACGTCCTCGGCCATGGCCCGTGCGGGGCCGTGCCGGCCCTGGGCGAGTTCGGCCTCGGCCATCTCGACCGCGCCCTCGTGGTGCGCGATCACCATCGTCAGGAACATCCGGTCGAAGGCCGCGCCCGAGGCTCCTTCCAGCTCGGCCGACGCGGACCGTCCGGCGGTCATCCGCGCCCTGTCCAGCGCCTGCCGGTGATGGGGGATCATGCCCTGCGCGAAGGCGACGTCCTGGGCGTTGTGCGCGTCGGTGCCGGTCATGACACTCCCGGCACTCGCGGACGGCGAGGTCTGCGGGCCTTCCTGCCCGCTGCCGCCGCCGCTCTGGCCACCGGCGCAGGCGGCGAGGACGAGCACCACGGTGACGCCGGCCGCCGGGGAGGGCGGTGCGGCGCGTCAGGGTACGGATGCCGTTCATGCGTGAACTCCTGCGGGGAATCGGATCGTCGACGTGCCGGTGTGCCGCACCGCGCGCCGGTCTCGGCCGGGGGCGGTGCGGGCAGGGGCGGCGTCTATCTCCGCAGAAGCCGGAGTTCGGCGAGGGAGGGCGGGGCGCGGGCAGCGCCGGTCCCGTGGCCAGGGCGCCGGACGCGCAGGCCGCGTCGGCGTGGCGCGGGTGCCCGCCGCCGGGCCCGCCCGTCTCGGCACAGGCGTACGCCGTGACGGGCGCCGCGGACACGGGCGCGGGGTGGGGCGCGGCGGGGTGCGCGGCGGCGTGCGCGGCGGGGAGCCCGCCGCCGGGGGCCAGGCCGTGCATCCCCGGCACTCCGGCGACCACGCCGAGCAGGCACGCGGCACGCCACCACCACACGGGCGGGCGCCGGACGCGGGACTCGGGCGTGCTCACGGAGAGCATCCTGGGAAGACGGGCGCGGGCACACGCGCAGGGCCCCCGGAAAGATTCCGGGGGCCCTCGCTCCGGCGGGGTGCCGGTCCTGGTGGGCGCGGACGGTTTCGAACCGCCGACATCCTGCTTGTAAGGCAGGCGCTCTACCCCTGAGCTACGCACCCAGGACGAGTCGACAGCCTACATGGCCCCGGCGCCCGTCCCGCAAACCCCCGCCCGCGCCCCGCCAGCACCCTCCGCACGTGCCCGCCGCCCCTCCGCAACACCCCCCGCCGCACCCTCCGGCGCACCTCCCGCCTCACCCTCCGGCGCACCTCCAGGAGCCCCCGGGACAGCCCCGCAGCCCTCCTCCGCCGGGCCACCGCCAGGACCCGTGTCACCCCGCCGCCGGGCCACCGCCAGGACCCGCGTCACCCCGCCCGCCGGGCCGCCGCTCCCCCGGCCTGGGGTTAACCCCACCCCCGATCCGGGAGCGGCCCGGATACCCCTCAAGAGCCGTGCTCCGTACGGTCATAGAGCCTCGCCGAACGGGCCCCGCCGACAGGGCGGGCGTCCGCGCGGCGGGGCACGCAGCCGTCCGTCCAGGGGGAGAAGACCCGTCATGACCGTCCGTACCGTTCCCGCCCGCGCGCTGGCCGCCGCCGGCGCCGTCGCCGTCCTGCTGGCGGGCCTCGTCGGCTGCGCCTCCGCCGAGGACGACAAGGACCCCGAGCACCGGTCCTTCTCCCTGCCGGGGAAGACGCTCACCATCGACTCGGACGACTCGGCGCTGGAGATCGTCGCGGGCGGCCGGGCGGCCGACGGGCGGATCGAGGTGACCCGATGGTTCTCGGGCTCGGTCACCCTCGGCAAGGACCCCGAGGTGAGCTGGCGGATGACGGACGACCGGCTGGTGCTGCGGATGCGCTGCTCCGGGGTCATCGCCGACTGCTCGGCCCGGCACCGGATCGAGGTGCCGCGCGGCGTCGCCGTCACGGTGCTGGACGACGACGGCAGCGTGCGGGCGAGCGGGTTCCGGGACCCGCTGAACATCCGTACCAAGGACGGTTCGCTGCACGTCACCGACAGCACCGGGCCGCTGGAGCTGCGCACCGACGACGGTTCGGTGCGCGCGGAGGTCTCCTCCCGGCGGGTCGACGCGCGCACCGGCGACGGATCGGTGCGCCTCACCCTGGGCGCCGTACCGGACCGGGTGCGGGCGCGGAGCGGCGACGGGTCGGTGTCGGTGACCGTGCCGGAGGCCGCGTACAAGCTGACGACGAGCACCGGCGACGGGTCGGTACGGGCCGACGTGCGCCGCGACGACGCCAGCCCGCACGTCCTCGACGTCCGTACCGAGGACGGCTCGATCACGGTGCGCACGGCGAACTGACCGGGCCCGTGTGTTCGTCTTCCCCGGGTGGGACAATGGACCGACCCGGGAAGACGGACGACACGGGAGAGGGATGTGACGGCGACACCATCGCAGCCGAACTCGCCGATGGTGCCGTGCGCACCACACCCGCCGCGCCTCACCGCGCCCCGGCGCCCGCCGGGGGCGCTCCGCGACGCGGTCACCCTGATCGGGCTCCCGCTCCTCGCCGCGCTGGCGCTGCCCGCCGCCTTCGCGGGCGGCGGCACCCGGCGCTGGTTCGGCGGGCGCGCGGAGAGCCAGCGGGCGGAGGCGCAGGCCGCGAAGGACGCCGCCGCCGCGGCCTTCTACGAACTGGACACCGCCCAGCGCGAGCTGCGGATCTCCGTCGAGACGATCGCCGCCGTCGACTCCTCCCCCGCCGCCCGGCAGGCCGTGGAGCAGTTCGCGGCGCTGGGCCGGACCATCGACGCGGCCAGCCACCACTACATCGAGGCCGTGGACGCCCACGACCTCGACCGGGACGACCTGGAGGCGTCGGCCGCCGCGCGGGCCCGCACCGAACTCACCCGGGCCAAGGACGACCTGGACCGGGTCCGGCGGGACCTCGACCGGTACGCGGCCGACCTCGGCCCGCTGCTCGGCAAGGCCGAGACCCAGCTCGCCCGGCTCGCCCCCGCCGTCGAACGGGCCCGGCAGGCACTCCTCGCCGCCTCCGACGCGCTGGACGCGGCCCGTGGCTCCGGGCTGGGCGCCGACGACCTCGCCGCCCGGCTCGCCGCCCTCGGCCCGGAGCTGACCCGGCTGAACGAGGGCGCGGGCCGCCACGGCCTGCCGCAGACCCTGGAGCGGGCCGAACGCGTCACACGGGAGGCCGAGGCGGTACGGGCCGAGGCCGAGCGGCTGCCCGAGCGGGCCGCCGAGATCGACCGCCGGCTGGTCACCCTGCGGACCCGCGCCCAGGCGCTGACCACCCGGGCCGGGCAGGTGGAGCCGGTCCTGAGCGAGCTGCGGCGCCGCTTCACGGCCGCCTGCTGGCAGGACCTCCAGCAGGTCCCGGACCAGGCCGCCGCCTCCGTCCGCCAGGCCGAGCAGAAGCTCGCCGAGGCGCGGACCGCCCGTGCCGAGCAGCGCTGGGCGGACGCCACCGGCCTGCTGTCGACGGTACGGGAGCTGCTGAACGGGACCGACGAGGCGGTCTCCGCCGCCGGGGACCGGCTGCGGCAGCTCAACGCCGTGCAGAAGGACCCGGAGCGGGAGGTCGAGCGGACCCGGTTCGCCATCCGCGACGCCCAGCGGCTGGCCATGGCGGGCCGCACCACCCCCGAGCCCCGGCACGCCCGGCCCCTCGACGACGCCGTGGCCCGGCTGGAGCGCGCGGTCGCCGGGCTGGAGGGCCGCCACCCCGACTACTGGCACTTCCTCACCGAGACGGACGCGGTACGGCGGACGGTGACCCGGGTCGTCACGGAGATCCGCGAGGAGCGCGGCGCGGGCCAGTGACGGTGTCGCCGTGCCCCGTCCCGGCCCCGGGCCGCCCCGTCCCGGCCCCGGGCCCCGGCGTCCGCGCACCCGGCCGCGGGCCCGGCACAGGCCCCCGGCCACGGACCCCGCACACGCACCCGGCCCCGCCGGGGCGGGCCCCCGCTAACCTGGGCGCATGCCTCGTTACGAGTACCGCTGCCGAAGCTGTGGCGACACCTTCGAGTTGAGCCGGCCCATGGCCGAGTCCTCCGCCCCCGCCGCCTGCCCCTCGGGCCACGACGACACGGTGAAGCTGCTGTCGACGGTCGCCGTCGGCGGCACCTCCTCCGCGCCCGCCGCGGCGCCCCGGCCCTCCGGCGGGGGCGGCGGCTGCTGCGGCGGGGGATGCTGCGGCTGACCCGGCTCAGCCGGCCGCCGGGCCACCGCGCGGGGCGCCCACCGCACCACCCGTCGCACCCGCAGCGCTCACCGCGCCCGCAGTGCCCACCGCGCCCAGGAACTCCCGCAGGATGCGCTCCCCGGCCAGCACCCCCCGCTCCGGCAGGGCGGTGACGGCCGGGGCGTGCCAGCCGGAGTCGGCCAGTTCGCCGTGGCCGGGGCGCCAGCCCCGGTCGGCGGCGAGCAGCAGGTCGGCGTCGAGGAGGGAGTCCCCGGCGGCGAGCACGGGCCCGGCGCCGGTGCGGCGGGCCACCTCGCGCACGGCGGCGCTCTTGGTGAGCGGCCGGGGCACGGCGTAGAGCTTGCGGCCCTGGAGGGAGACGCCCCAGCCGCGCTCCTCGGCCCAGGCGGCGAGTTCCCTCACCCACTCCCCGGGCAGCAGCGCGCGCTCGACGACGAGGTAGGCGAAGAGGTCGTCGGCGACCCGGTGCTTGCGCGTCCACTCCGGGTCGGCGGTGCGCGCGAGGTGGTCGCGGACCTCGGCGAGCGGCGCGCACTCGGCGTCGAGCCGTGCCCGCACGCGCGCGTGCCAGCCGGCGTCCGGGACGCCGTCGACCAGCAGGTGGCCGCCGTTGGCGCAGACCGCGTACCGCGGCGGCGGACCGGGCAGGCGGATGCGGCCGTACTGCGCGGGGGTGCGGGTGGTGGCCGGTACGAAGAGCGCGCGGCCGGCGAGTTCGGCCAGCAGGCCCGCGGCCGTCTCGGTCAGGTAGGACAGCGGGCGGCCCTCGTAGACCTCGACGCACAGCAGCCGGGGCGCCCGCGGGTCGGGCATGGTCAGGCCGAGGGCGGCGTCGGAGTAGACGAGGGTGCGGTCGAGGTCGCTGGCGACGAGGGGGGTCATCCCGCCGTCACCGCCGTGCCGTCGGCGCCGGTCGCGCCGCGCGTGTAGCGGGGGTGGATGAGGCCGACGCAGGTGTACGGCAGTCCGTCGACCTCCTCGACGGGGACGCCCCGCTGGGCGGCGAGCAGGCGCACGTGGTCCAGGTCGGCGCCGGCGCCGGTCCGGGCCAGCACCTTCCACGGCACCCGGCGCAGCATCACCCGGGTGGTCTCGCCGACGCCGGGCTTGACGAGGTTCACGTCGTGGATGCCGTACTCCTCGCTGATGCGCTCCACCGCCGCCCACCCCGCCCAGGTGGGGCTCCGGTCGGCGGCGAGGAGGTCCTTGGCCTGGCCGAGGGCGGCGTCGGCGGCCTCGGGGAAGCGGGCGCAGACGGCGTCGAGGAAGTCCCGGGAGAGGTCGGCGCCGGCGAGGTCGCGGTAGAACTTGGCGCCGTGGAAGTCGTGCGGGCCGACGAGGTCGGCGCGGAGCACGGTGCGCGATATCAGCCCGGAGACGGTGGAGTTGAGGCACGCGGACGGGATGAGGAAGTCGTCGCGGGTGCCGTAGGTGCGTACGCAGGAGCCGGGGTCGGCCAGGACGGCGATCTCCGGATCGAAGCCGGTGACGCCCTCGCGGGCCTCGAAGTCGCGCAGGGCGTCGGCGAGTTCGCGGGTGATGGCGCCCTTGCCGGTCCAGCCGTCGACGAAGACGACGTCGGCCGGGTCGTGGTGGGCGGCCAGCCAGCGCAGCGCGTTGGCGTCGATGCCGCGGCCCCGCACGATGGAGACCGCGTAGTGCGCGAGGTCCACTCCATGGCGGAAACGGGCCCAGCGGCGCATGAGGATGCCGACCGGGGTCCCGGCGCGGGCCAGGGAGACCAGGACGGGCCGCGGGGAGCGCTCGGCGAGGACGAGTTCGGTGACGGCGCCGACGGCCCGCGCCAGCCGGTGCGCGGACGTCTCCAGCGCCGCGTGGAACAGCTCCTGGTACTGGGCGCTCGGCTGGTACTCGACGGGCAGCGACTCGGCGTAGTGCGCGCCGCCGCTCTGGATCGCCTCCTCGCGCTCCTCGGTGGGCGCCTCCAGCGTCACGTCCGAGAGGTCCTGGAGCAGCCAGCCGACCTCGTCGGGGTCGTACGAGGAGAAGGCGGGGCCACGCAGGGGGGCGGGGAGCATCGGGGGCCTTTCGGGGACGTGCGGGGCTCGCGGCCGGTAGGACGGGACGACGGCGAGCAGGACGTGCGGGACGTGCGCGGCGAGTTGGGCCACCAGGCCGCCGGGGGCGTGCAGTACGGGCGTGTCGGCGGCCGAGTCGACGACGGTGACGACGGCGTCGAAGCCGTTGCCGGCGACGTTGTAGGCGTAGCGCTCGCCGGGGCCGTCGGCGGGGTCGTCGTGGGCCGGGAAGACGAGGCGGGTGCGGATCGCGTACCCGGGGTCGTCGACGGCGAGGACGGGCGAGCGGGTGGTGGTGGAGAAGCGGATCTCGGCGCCGCCGGCGCGCTCCAGTTCGCGGGCGAGGCGCAGCGGGGCGTACATCAGCTCCTCGAAGCCGAGGACGAGGACACGGCGGGCTCCGGCGGGCAGGGCGGCGGCGATCCGGGCGGCCATGCCGGGCAGGGCCGCCTCCAGCCGCGCGCGGTGCGCGGGCGTGAAGCCGTGCCGTCCGCCGTCGGGCAGCCCGGCGGGCCACTCCAGGGCGACACGCCGGACGCGGCCCGCAGCGGCACCGGAGCCGACACGCTCGGCGCCGCGGCCGGGGGTCGGCGTGTCGCCCGCACGGTGGCGGGCACCCGGCGTGTCGTCGGCGTGGCGGTGACCGGAGGCCGGCGTGTCGCCGGCACCACGGTCGGCGCCCGGCGTGTCGCCGGACCCGCCGTGCGGCTCCCCCGCCGCCGTCCCGCCCTCCACCACGCCCCCCGCGCGCGTGCCCGCGCCCGCGCCACCCTCCGCCGTGCCACCCGTACCACCCGTTCCGCCCGCGCCACCCGCGCCACCCGTGCCGGGCGTCTCCCCCCTGGGCGCCGCCTCGTGGTGGGCGACGAGCGCCCGGCCCTTCTCCAGGACGTCCGGCGGCAGCCGCACCGTGCCCGAGGCGGCCGTGACCAGGTCCACGCGGGCGCCGATGTCCCGGGCGAAGTCGTCCAGGCGCCCGGCGTCGGCGGGCGAGCGCATGTCGACCAGGGCGACGACGACGTACCGCTCGCGCGGGTAGCGCGCGTGCAGGGCCCAGATGGTGTTGAGGACCGTGTTGCCGGTGGAGAACTCGTCGTCGACGAGGACCAGCGGACCGGCCCCGGCGAGCAGTTCCGGGTCCTCGGGCAGCAGCAGGTGGGAGGTGGCGTGGGAGTGGGACTCCTCGAAGCCGCCCGCCCGCCGGACGCCGGGCACCGGGCGCCGGGTGGAGTGCAGGCAGGGCGCGCTGCCCAGCCCGTCGGCGACCGAGTGGCCGAGCCCGGTGGCGGTCTCCGCGTAGCCGAGGACGACGCAGCGGGCGGCCTCCTCGGGCCCGAGCAGGTCGCGGACGCGCCGGCCCAGCGCCACGCCGTGGCCGTGGACGACGGAGGGGGACTGCGGGACGTGCTTGCCGAGCACGTTGGAGACGAGCAGGTGGGCCCGCTTGGGGTTGCGGCGCAGGGCGAGCCCCAGGAGCCCGGTCAGCGTGTCGTCGCCGTCGAGTGCCACGCCGAGCCGCCGCGCGACCCAGCTCCCGGACCAGACGCCGGGGCTCCCGTCGGGCTGCCCGTCGGCCGCCGTTCCCTGTGTGTCGTTCATGCGTCCCCCGCGATGCGGTCGGTTCCGTCGGTGAGTCCGGCGCCGAGGAGTTCCACGAAGCCGATGTCCTCGTTGGCCACCCCGAAGACCTCGGCGCGCAGCAGCGTCCGCTCGGCCCAGGCGCGGTGCGGCTTCACCTCGTTCATCTTGTTCGTGTACGCGGACCGCAGCACGCCCCCGCCGCCGCGCTCGGGCCGCAGGATGTCGCGGGCGTCGCAGTACTCCTCGTGGCTGACGACGGACAGCGCGTGCACCGGCAGCACGTGGGAGGGGTGGATGCAGGTCTTGCCGAGCAGCCCGTTGGCCTGGTCGAGGGAGATCTCCCGCAGCAGCCCGTCCATGGCGTGGTCGATCAGCCTCTGGCGCAGCGCGGCGGCCTTGACCTCCAGGAAGGGGCTCTGCCGCAACTGCGGCTTGAACATCCGCTCCTGGACCCGGAAGTACTCCCACACCGGTCCGGTGACGGTGAATCCGGTGCCGTCGGCGCGGCCGAGGACGTTGACCACGTCGGCGATGACGGAGGCGACGATCTGGATGTCGTAGGCGGTCATGTCGGAGGCCCGGCGCAGCCCGTAGGAGGAGCAGAAGTCGGTGACGCCGAGGCGTACGGCGAGGACGCGGTCGCGGTACTTGTCGACGGCGCGGAAGATGCCTTCCAGGGTGGGGACGCGCGTCTCCTGGTAGAGCAGGTCGGGCGATTCCAGGACCGGCATGGCGAACAGGCGGCGTCCGCTCGTCGCCTCGGCGTCGGCGAGCGCCTCCAGGAAGGGCAGTCCGCGCTCGCCGGTGAACTTGGGCAGCACGAAGCCGGAGAGCAGGCGGACCGCGGGGCCGAGGCGGGCGGTCAGGTCGGGTATCTGCTCGGGGACGCGGACCCGTATGAAGAGCAGCGGCACCCGCGCGGCGGGCCGGGCGGCCAGGTCGGTGAGGTGGCGGACGAGGTTCTCCTCGCCGGCCGGTACGTCGGCGTCGCCGATCGAGTCCTCCAGGCACAGCACCATCGACACCACACCGCGCGCGGCCTGCTTGAGGACGTCGTCGGCGAGGCTCGGGCGGGTGGCCGGGCTGTAGAGCGTGGCGCCGAGGGCGGCGGAGAGCAGCCGGGCCGGGGAGTCGGCCGTGAAGGCACAGGGCTCCTGGTGGAAGAGGCGCCTGCGCACCTCAGGAGCGATGTGGCCGAAATGACGCATGTGTACTCCCCCGTGGCGACTGGGCCACCTGGAACTGTCCGAAGGTGACCGGTAATAGTACGTACGTGACCGTGTCGGCGGTTCCCGCCGCACATGAAATCCAGGTGACCGGCCGTGGGGACGGCGGGCGGCCCGGTGCGCGGGGACATGATCCGGCCACCGGCCCCGCATTGTCGTGACCAGAACCGAGAGGGCAGGATGACGGCATGACGCACGCGATGCTGAAGGGGTCGAACGTCCCGCTGCAAGCCACCACGGTACGCGCCGTGCTGCGCTGGACCCCCGGGCAGGGGGTCCCGGACGTCGATGCCTCGGCGCTGCTGCTGGGCCACGACGACCGTGTGCGTTCGGACGAGGACTTCGTCTTCTACAACCAGCCCCGGCATCCCTCCGGGCAGGTCTGGCGGCTCGGCAAGAAACGGGCCGGGGACGCCCTGACGGACACGGTCCAGACCGACCTGTCCGGGGTGGAGGGGTCGGTGGCCCGGGTCCTGCTGGTCGCCTCGGCGGACGGCGTCGCCTTCGACCAGGTGCACGACCTGCGCATTCTGCTGTACGACGCGGTGGCCGGGGACGACGAACCGCTGGCGTATTTCGACGTCCGGCCGGAGACCGGCCGGGAGACGGCGCTGATCTGCGGGGAGTTGTACCGGCGTGGGGAGGGCTGGAAGTTCCGGGCGCTCGGCGAGGGCTACTCGAACGGGCTGAAGGGTTTGGCGACGGACTTCGGCATCTCGGTGGACGAGTCCGAGGCGGCGCAGGACGCGTCCGACGCCGCGGACCCCGCGCCGGCGCCCCCGGCGGCCGTGCCGGTCCCGGAGGTCTCGCGTCCGCTGCCCCCGGAGCAGCCGCCGGGCATGCCCGGGGTGCCGGCGCAGCCCGCCTACGGCTACCCGCAGCAGCCCCCGGCGACCCAGCCGGCCTACGGCTACCCGCAGCCCGCCGGGCGGCCCGGATACGGCTACCCACAGGCTCCGGCCGCCGTGGCACAGGCCGGCTACGGCTACCCGGCGCCGGCCGGCCCCGGCCCGGACCCCGACTTCCGGCTCCCGCCCCAGGGCCCGCAGTTCATCGGCCGCTAGACCGCGTCCGCCCGGCCCGCACGGCCCGCCTGCTCCGCGTACACCTCGGCCCCCGCCCGTGCCCCGGCATGGGCGTGGGGCACGGCCCGGGGACGCGCGGCTCCAACCCCCTTGCTACGTCTTCGTCTTGTACCCCCGCCCCCACTGGAGCCCCCACCCGTAGAGCCGGTCCAGCTCGCCCTGGAAGCCGTAGACGAACTTCACCTCGCGGTGGACGAGGATCTCGTCCTTGACGTTCTCGATCAGCACCACGGCGCAGGAGCGGGCCTGCGGGTGCCGTTCGTCGAGGCCGATCTCGATGCGCGGCCCGTTGCTCGGGTAGAGCGTGACGATGGCGTGCGTGCGGTCGAAGGCGGGCGTCTGGTCGTAGATGTACACGAAGACCAGGAGCCGTTTGATGGCCTCGCGCTGGTCGAGGTTGATGTACATCGTCTCGCCGGAGGCCGAGCCGAACCGGTCGTCGCCGCTGATCTTCACGTACGGCGGGGCGTTGACGTCGCCGAGGTAGCCGCCGAGCGGCTGGACCACGCCCTTGGTGCCGTCCTGGAGCTCGTAGAGGCAGCCGAGGTCGAGGTCGACGTTGACCATGCTCTGGCTGTGCCCGATGACCTCCGGCGGCTTGAGCGCCTTGAGGGGGTGGCGCAGCAGGCTCTCCCGCTGGATGCCCACGATGTCGGAGGTGCGCATCCGCCAGGACAGGTTGATGCGGAGGTTGCCGGTGGCCGCGCCCTGTTTGGTCAGGGAGATCTGGCTGTGCCGTTTCGTCAGCTCTATGGTGTTGGTCGCCGCGCTGCCCGAGTCGAACTCGCTCTCGCGGCCCCGCCACAGTCCGTCCAGGAAGCCCATTCCCGCCCCCACGTCCCCTCGCTAGTACCGGCATGCGGACGGGGCGGTCGCGGGGAGCCGTCCCCCCGCACCCGCCCCGTCCAGAGCTTTCCCGTCCCCGGGGCCGGTTCACACCGGTGCGCGAGCGCACCGGGGGCGGAACCGGCCAGGGGGCCGCGGAGGGTCACACGCCCGAGGGAACCTCGGCCTTCTCGCCGTCGCCCGCCTGTTCGGCGTCGGCGAGGGCGCGGTTGCGGCGCACGGAGGACCAGAAGGACCAGCCGATGAGGACGACGCCGACCAGGCCCGTGATGATCTCGTTGATCTGGTACTGGATGGTCACCAGGAGGATCACGGCGAGGGCGCCGATGGCGTAGTGGGCGCCGTGCTCCAGGTAGACGTAGTCGTCCAGGGTGCCCTGGCGGACCAGGTAGACGGTGAGCGACCGCACGTACATCGCGCCGATGCCCAGGCCGAGCGCCATCAGGACGATGTCGTTGGTGATGGCGAAGGCGCCGATCACGCCGTCGAAGGAGAAGGAGGCGTCCAGCACCTCCAGGTACAGGAACATGAAGAAGGCGGCCTTGCCGGCCAGGGCGACGGCCGAACGCGGCTTGCCCGAGCGCTCGGCGGCCTCCTCGGCCTCGTGCTCGCGTTCCTCCTCCTCTTCGAGCTTGTCCTCGAAGTACCCGGAGAGCCCCCCGACGATCATGTAGGTGATCAGACCGGCCACACCGGCGATGAGGACGGTCTCGGCCTTGTCGACCGTGGCCCCGCCGTGCTGGTGGGCGTTGGCGGCGAAGGTCATCGCCGAGACCAGCAGCACGACCAGCGCCACGCAGACCGACAGCATGTCGACCTTGCCCAGCTTGGCCAGCGGACGCTCCAGCCAGGCCAGCCACTTGATGTCCCGGTCCTCGAAAATGAAGTCCAGGAAGATCATCAGCAGGAACATGCCGCCGAACGCCGCGATCGCCGGATGCGCGTCGGTCACCAGCTCCTGGTAACGGTGCTTGTCGGTGAGGGCCAGTTCGACGGCCTCGATCGGCCCGAGCTGGGCACTGACCGCCACGATCACGACCGGGAAGACCAGACGCATGCCGAAGACGGCGATCAGGATGCCCAGGGTGAGGAAGATCTTCTGCCAGAAGGCGTTCATCTTCTTCAGGATTCCGGCGTTGACCACCGCGTTGTCGAACGACAGCGAGATCTCCAGAACGGAGAGGATCGCCACGATCCCGAACGCGGTCCACCCCCCGTAGAAGACCGCCGCGACCAGGCCGAGCGCGGTGACCGCGAACGACCAGCCGAAGGTTTTCAGAATCACTGGCTACCCCATCGTGTGTGGGGGGTCCTTCCCAGACGGAGTCTGGGGGAGGCGCTCCCCTGCGCCGTACCCGGCTTTACGAAACGTTGACTCCGAAGTCTAGGGCGATCCCGCGCAGCCCGGACGCGTACCCCTGACCAACTGCACGGAACTTCCACTCGCCCTGGTAGCGGTACAGCTCGCCGAAGATCATGGCCGTTTCGCTGGAGGCGTCCTCGCTCAGGTCGTAGCGGGCCAGTTCCTGGCCGTCGGCCTGGTTGACGACCCGGATGAAGGCGTTGCTGACCTGGCCGAAGGTCTGGCCGCGCTCGTCGGCCATGTGGATCGAGACCGGGAAGACGATCTTGTCGGCGTGGGCCGGGACCCTGGAGAGGTCGACCAGGAGGGACTCGTCGTCGCCCTCGCCCTCACCGGTGAGGTTGTCGCCGGTGTGCTCGATGGAGCCGTCGGGGCTCGTGAGCTGGTTGTAGAAGACGAACCACTCGTCCCCGAGCACCCGGCCGCCGCTGCACACCAGCGCGCTGGCGTCGAGGTCGAAGGGTGCTCCGGTGGTGGAACGCGCGTCCCAGCCGAGGCCGACCAGCACCTGCGTGAGGTTCGGTGCGGCCTTCGACAGCGAGACGTTGCCCCCCTTGGCAAGAGTGACGCCCATGGTGATGGTCCCTCCCCGGGTGATGGTTCTTGGGTTACTTGCGCGTCCGGCGCCGCACGTAAACCGTGCGGCGCCGGACGATCGAGGCCGTTCGCCTCGGGGTGTTCAGGCGTCCGGGACGTTCACACGTCTCAGACGTTCACGCCGAAGTCCTGCGCGATGCCGCGCAGGCCCGAGGCGTAGCCCTGGCCGATGGCGCGGAACTTCCACTCCGCGCCGTTGCGGTACAGCTCGCCGAAGACCATGGCGGTCTCCGTGGAGGCGTCCTCGCTCAGGTCGTAGCGGGCGATCTCGGCCTCGCCCGCCTGGTTCACGACGCGGATGAACGCGTTGCGGACCTGGCCGAAGGACTGCTGGCGGTTCTCGGCGTCGTAGATCGAGACCGGGAAGACGATCTTCTCGATGTCGGCGGGGACGCCGGCCAGGTCGACCTTGATCTGCTCGTCGTCGCCCTCGCCCTCACCGGTGAGGTTGTCGCCGGTGTGCTCGACCGAGCCGTCGGGGCTCCTGAGGTTGTTGAAGAAGACGAAGTGCTGGTCGCTGGCGACCTTGCCGGAGCTGTTCAGCAGCAGCGCGCTGGCGTCGAGGTCGAAGCCGGTGCCGGTCGTGGTGCGGACATCCCACCCCAGACCGACGATGACCGCGGTCAGGCCGGGGGCCTCCTTGGTCAGCGATACGTTGCCGCCCTTGCTGAGGCTGACTCCCACGAGTCCTCCCTTGGTGTCCCGGGGCGAAAGCCCCGTCGTGCGTCGGATGTGTGTGTGGATGCCGGATCAACGAGTCGATCCTAGTGACGGGTTCCCGTCCGCCGCAGGCCGTGCGGGCCGGGAATCACAGGGTGTCGAGCGCCGCGACGTACGCGTTCAGGTCACGGGCGTCCGGCAGTCCGTTGACGACGGTCCAGCGGACGACGCCCTCCCGGTCGATGATGAAGGTGCCGCGGACGGCACAGCCCTTGTCCTCGTCGAAGACGCCGTAGGCGCGCGAGACGTTGCCGTGCGGCCAGAAGTCCGACAGCAGGGGGTACTCCAGCCCCTCCTGCTCGCCGAAGACGCGCAGGGTGTGGATGGAGTCGTTGGACACGGCGAGCACCTGGGTGTCGCGGTCGGCGAACCGGGGCAGGTTGTCGCGGACCTCGCACAGCTCGCCCGTGCAGACGCCGGTGAAGGCGAACGGGTAGAAGAGCAGCACGACGTTCTTGCGCCCGTGGAAGTCGGACAGCCTCACGGTGGCTCCGTGGTTGTCCTTCAGCTCGAAGTCGGGGGCCTTGTCGCCGACCTGGATCGCCATGGTCCTGTTCGTCCCTTCGGAGGGTGATTCGCTGGGAAACACCCTACGCAGGGGTCGCCGCGGAGCCGCGGACGGGCCGGACGGGGCCGGTCCGTCCGCGGTTCCGGACGGTCGTACGGCTCAGCGCTTCGACTTGGCCGCCTTCGGCGTCGCCAGCCGGCTGCCGCTCCAGTCCTTGCCGACACTGACGCTCTTGGACGCCGTCAGTCCTGCCGTCGTCGCGGCTTCCGAGATGTCGCTGGGCTCGACGTATCCGGCCCGGCCGGTCTTCGGCGTCAGGAGCAGGATCGAGCCGCCTTCTTCGATGTACGTGGTGGCATCCACCAGCGCATCCGTCAGGTCGCCGTCGTCGTCACGGAACCACAGCACGACGGCGTCGGCCACGTCCTCGTAGTCCTCGTCCACCAGCTCGCCCTCGACGGCTCCTTCGATGGCCTCGCGGAGCTCCTGGTCGACATCGTCGTCGTAGCCGATCTCCTGGACCACCTGCTCGGGCTGGAACCCCAGCCTTACGGCAGGGTTCGTCCGCTCCTCCGCGTGGTCCGCGGTCGCGCTCACGGGTTGCCTCCTGATCATGTCTTGGTCGGGGCCCCCGGTCCGTCGGGACCGGAGGGATCTCGGCCACGCGCGTGCGCGTGGCTTGGCCGTAGTCCACACGGGCGGGACGGATCGCGCAAGTACCCGGCCGCCGGGACCGCCGAAACGGTGACGATCCGGGCGGTGTCGCCGCAACTCCTGCCGTGCCGTCCAGACCGAGCGTGACGTACACCACACCTTTCTGCCCCGTTTGCGTATTTGGGAACCATGCGGGGGTACGACACTCGGACGACCGTGTCCCGATTCCCGCGGGGGAACCGGTTACCCCACGGTACAGATGACGTTTTCCCGCTTGAGGTGGACGATGGGGACGGCGTACCCCGCACCCGTTGCACCGTGGCCCTCCGACAGTGAAGGAACAGCGTGGCTTCCGCAAACGATCGCAGTCCGATCATCATTGGCGGCCTGCCGAGTCAGGTTCCTGACTTCGACCCCGAGGAAACACAGGAGTGGCTCGACTCCCTCGACGCCGCCGTCGACGAACGCGGCCGGGAGCGGGCCCGCTACCTGATGCTGCGGCTGATCGAGCGGGCCCGCGAGAAGCGCGTGGCCGTGCCCGAGATGCGCAGCACGGACTACGTGAACACCATCGCCACCCGCGACGAGCCGTTCTTCCCCGGCAACGAGGAGATCGAGCGCAAGATCCTCAACGCCACCCGGTGGAACGCCGCGGTGATGGTCTCCCGGGCGCAGCGGCCCGGCATCGGCGTCGGCGGCCACATCGCGACCTTCGCCTCCTCGGCCTCGCTCTACGACGTGGGCTTCAACCACTTCTTCCGCGGCAAGGACCAGGGCGACGGCGGCGACCAGGTCTTCTTCCAGGGGCACGCCTCGCCGGGCATCTACGCCCGCGCGTACCTCCTGGACCGGCTCGGCGAACGGCACCTGGACGGGTTCCGGCAGGAGAAGTCCAAGGCGCCGGACGGGCTGTCGTCGTACCCGCACCCGCGCTCCATGCCGGACTTCTGGGAGTTCCCGACGGTGTCGATGGGGCTCGGCCCGATCGCCGCGATCTACCAGGCGCGCATGAACCGCTACATGCGGGCGCGCGGGATCGCCGACACCTCCCGCTCGCACGTGTGGGCCTTCCTCGGCGACGGCGAGATGGACGAGCCCGAGTCGCTCGGCCAGCTCTCCATCGCCGCCCGCGAGGGCCTGGACAACCTGACCTTCGTGGTCAACTGCAACCTCCAGCGCCTGGACGGGCCGGTGCGCGGCAACGGGAAGATCATCCAGGAGCTGGAGTCGATCTTCCGCGGCGCCGGCTGGAACGTGATCAAGCTGGTGTGGGACCGCTCCTGGGACCCGCTGCTGGCCCAGGACCGCGACAGCGTGCTGGTCAACCGGATGAACACCACCCCGGACGGCCAGTTCCAGACGTACGCCACGGAGTCCGGCGCGTACATCCGCGACCACTTCTTCGGCGACGACCACCGGCTGCGCGCGATGGTCGAGAACATGACCGACGACCAGATCCTGCACCTGGGCCGCGGCGGCCACGACCACCGCAAGATCTACGCGGCCTACAAGGCGGCCGTCGAGCACAAGGGGCAGCCCACGGTCATCCTGGCCAAGACGATCAAGGGCTGGACGCTGGGCCCGAACTTCGAGGGCCGCAACGCCACCCACCAGATGAAGAAGCTCACGGTCGACGACCTCAAGGGCTTCCGCGACCGGCTGCACCTGCCGATCTCCGACCGGGAGCTGGAGTCCGGCCCGCCGCCGTACTACCACCCGGGGCCGGACACCGAGGAGATGCAGTACATGCACGACCGGCGCCGCGGTCTGGGCGGGTACGTCCCGACCCGGGTGGTGCGGTCGAAGCCGCTCGCGCTGCCGGGCGACGCCACGTACGCGACCGTGAAGAAGGGCTCGGGCCAGCAGTCGATCGCCACCACCATGGCCTTTGTGCGGCTGCTCAAGGACCTCATGCGGGACAAGGAGATCGGCCGCCGGTTCGTGCTGATCGCGCCCGACGAGTACCGCACCTTCGGCATGGACTCGTTCTTCCCGAGTGCGAAGATCTACAACCCGCTGGGCCAGCAGTACGAGTCCGTCGACCGGGACCTGCTCCTCGCCTACAAGGAGGCGCCGACCGGGCAGATGCTGCACGACGGCATCTCGGAGGCGGGCTGCACGGCCTCGCTGATGGCGGCCGGCTCGGCCTACGCCACCCACGGCGAGCCGCTGATCCCGGTCTACGTCTTCTACTCGATGTTCGGTTTCCAGCGCACCGGCGACCAGTTCTGGCAGATGGCCGACCAGCTCGCGCGCGGATTCGTCCTGGGCGCGACCGCCGGACGCACGACCCTGACCGGTGAGGGGCTCCAGCACGCGGACGGCCACTCGCAGCTCCTCGCCTCGACCAACCCGGCGTGCGTGGCGTACGACCCGGCGTACGGGTACGAGATCGCGCACATCGTCCAGGACGGCCTGCGCCGCATGTACGGCGGCGACGAGCGGCACCCGCACGGCGAGGACGTCTTCTACTACCTCACCGTCTACAACGAGCCGATCCAGCACCCGGCCGAGCCGGCCGACGTGGACGTCGAGGGCATCCTCAAGGGCGTCCACCGCATCCACGCGGGCGAGGCCGGCGCCATCCCCGCGCAGATCATGGCGTCCGGCGTGGCGGTCCCGTGGGCGCTGGAGGCGCAGCGCATCCTCGCCGAGGAGTGGAACGTGCGCGCCGGCGTCTGGTCGGCGACCTCCTGGAACGAGCTGCGGCGCGAGGCCGTGGCCTGCGAGCGGCACAACCTGCTCCACCCGGAGGAGGAGCAGCGGGTGCCGTGGGTGACGCGGAAGCTGGCCGGGGCCGAGGGGCCGTTCGTGGCGGTGTCCGACTGGATGCGGTCGGTGCCGGACCAGATCGCGCGGTGGGTGCCGGGGACGTACCAGTCGCTGGGCGCCGACGGCTTCGGCTTCGCGGACACGCGCGGGGCGGCGCGGCGCTTCTTCCACATCGACGCCCAGTCGATCGTGGTGGCGGTGCTGACGGAGCTGGCCCGCGAGGGCAAGGTCGACCGGTCGGTGCTGAAGCAGGCGGTGGACCGGTACCGGCTCCTGGACGTCACGGCGGCCGATCCGGGGGTCGCGGGCGGCGACGCGTAGGGCACAGCGGTACGGGGCCGGGTCCCGGGCCGCCGGGCTCGGCTCCGGGCTCGGCTCCGTGGCCGCTGAGGGGTCCGATGGCCCCGTGGCCGCAGGGGGGTCCGACGGCTGCGGGCGCCGCGCGGTCCGGCCCGTTCCATGGCCCCGTCCGGTCAGGTGAGCGGGGGTTCCCGCACGATCGGTTCCGCAGCTCGCCCTCGTCGAGCCCGCGGGCCCCTCGTCGTACCGGGCCCGGTACGGACTCACTCTTCGTGTACCCCGTACCGGCCGGGGCATCCCGGGCGGGCCGGCCGCGCGCTGCCCCCCTCCGGCAGCGCGCGCCGCGGCCTCCGCTCCCCCATGCCCTGCGGAGGGCTTGACCCACTGTCATCTGGCGGGGGCGCCGAAGGCGAGGTTTCCCGCCTCCTGTCACCCTGATAGGCGAACGGGGCGAGGCGCCGCAGCGCCCCGCCCCGCGTATCCGGGCCGGTCCGGGCCCGATCCAGCCCGTGCGTGCCGTCCGGGTCAGATGTGGCCCACGCCCGCGCCGGCCTCCGCGTTCGCCCCGCGCTTGGTGAGGAGCGCGATCAGCACGGCGAACGCCGCGACGCCCGCCGCGGTCAGCGAGGCCAGGCTCATGCCCGAGATGAAGGTCTCGTGCGCCACCCGCGTGATCACCCCGCCGACCTGCTCCGGGGTGCCCTCGGGCACCGGCGCCACCCCGACCCGGACCGCCTCGGACGCCTGGCCGAGCTGTTCCGGGGTGAGCGGGGGCAGCCCCGCGGACGTCCAGTTGCCGCCCAGGTCGCGGTCGACCTTGGAGGCCATCACGGCACCGAGCACCGCCGTGCCGAGGCTGCCGCCGATCTGCATCGCCGCCTGCTGGAGACCGCCGGCCACACCGGACAGCTCCAGCGGCGCGTTGCCGACGATGACCTCGGTGGCGCCGACCATGACCGGCGCGAGGCCGAGGCCGAGGACGGCGAACCAGAGCGACATGACGGCGCTGCCGGTGTCCTTCTCCAGCGTGGACATGCCGTACATGGCGAGCGCGGTGAGCGCCATGCCGCCGGCGAGCGGGACGCGCGGGCCGACCTTGGTGATCAGCAGACCCGCGAGCGGCGAGCCGACGATCATCATGCCGGTCAGCGGCAGCAGGTGCAGGCCCGCGTCGACCGGGCTCATGCCGTGCACGTTCTGCAGGTAGAAGGTGACGAAGAACAGGCCGCCCATGAAGGCGATGGCCATGAGCACCATCAGGACCACGCCCGCCGACAGCGGCACCGAGCGGAACATGCCGAGCGGGATCAGCGGCTCGCGGACCTTGGTCTCCCAGAGCGCGAAGAGGCCGAAGCCGACCAGGGACGCCACGATGAACGCCCAGGTCTTGCCGTCGCCCCAGCCCCACGCGGGGGCCTTGATGAGCGCCCAGACCAGGCAGAACATCGACGCGGACAGCAGGGCGATGCCGAGCAGGTCGAAGGAGCGCGGAGCGTTCTTCGCGCGGTGGTCGAGCAGGATGAGGACGCCGAGGACGACGGCGAGGACGCCCACCGGCACGTTGATGAAGAACACCGACTGCCAGTTGACGTGCTCGACCAGCACGCCGCCGAGTATCGGGCCGCCCGCGGTGGAGGCGCCGATGACCATGCCCCAGATGCCGATGGCCATGTTCAGCTTCTCGGCGGGGAAGGTGGCCCGCAGCAGGCCGAGCGCGGCCGGCATCAGCAGCGCGCCGAAGACGCCCTGGAGCACCCGGAAGACGACCACCAGCGGGATCGTGTGGGACAGGCCGATGGCGCCGGAGGCGGCGGCGAAACCGACCACGCCGATCAGGAAGGTCTGGCGGTGCCCGAAGCGGTCGCCGAGCTTGCCCGCGGTGATCAGGGAGACCGCGAGGGCGAGGAAGTAGGAGTTGGTGATCCACTGGACGTCGGAGAAGCTGGCGCCCAGGTCCTTGGCGATCGCCGGGTTGGCGATGGCCACGATGGTGCCGTCGAGGGCCACCATCATGACCCCGACGGCGACGGTGATGAGCGTGAACCACGGGTGCCCGCGCAGGCCGGCCGCCGGTGCGGGGCCCGACGGGTCTGATGGCGCGTCCCCCGGACCCGTCGTCTCGATGGTGGTCTGACTAGTCATACTTTCGAGATTAGTGACAGTCGCTGACAGTTGACAAACCATTTCACTAGTCGGTAACTGACAGGACATCTCCGCGACCGCGGCGAGAGCGAGGAGCCGATCTTGGGACGGGCGGACACCACCACGCCGGCGAACGGCGTGCCGTCGCCCCCACGCCCCGGACTGCGCGAACGCAAGAAGCGGCGTACCCGGGACGCGCTCCTGCGCGCGGCCCTCGAACTCTTCGCCGAACGGGGCTACGAGCGGACCACCGTCGACGACATCGCCGAGGCCGCCGACGTCTCCCAGCGCACCTTCTTCCGCTACTTCGGCGGCAAGGAGGAGGCCGCGTTCTTCGTCTCCCGGATGGCGGAGGGGCACTTCGTGGAGGCGGTGCGCCGCCGGCCGCCGGGCGAGGCACCGCTGGACGCGCTCCGCCACGCGCTCGGGGAGAGCTGGGACTCCATCGGCGACTCCATCGGGCACCTGGTCCCGCTCGACCTGCACATGCGCTTCTACCGGGTGATCGAGTCGACGCCGGCGCTGCTCGCCGCGCATCTGCGGCGCGCGAACGAGCTGGAGGAGGAACTGGCCCGGGTGATCGCCGGGCGCGAGGGCCTGGACGTCGACACGGACCCGCGTCCGCGGGTGGTGGTGGCCGTCTTCGGCGCGGTGATGCGGGTGACGGAGCGGATGTGGTCGGCCGGGGACGACGCGGGCCTGCCGGCCCTGCGGGACCTGACCCTCTCCTACCTCGACCAGGTGGAACCCGCCCTCTCCGGCCCCTGGCGCACGGACCCCGACACGCCGGGCAACGGGAGCGGAACCCCGTAGAAACCCCGTATCACGCGACTGAAACGTGATCCGTGTCACTGGATTCACCCGAGACCCTCCCGTTCTCCTAGTGTGTCCTCCCAGTGACTTCCTTCGACCCCACCTCCCCCCATCCGCACGTCTGGCGCGCGGTGCTCGCCCTGGCCGTGGTGTTCGTGATGCTGGCGACGACCGGCTGGACCGCCCTGCGCGACCACCGGGGGCCGACGGACCTCGAAGCCTCGGTGAGCGCCTGGGAGCACGGCCGCATCGACGGGCGCCGGCTGCCGGGCGCCGCGTCGGCCCCGACCCGGCTGGCCCGCTTCTTCGCCTCGCTCACCGAGGCCCAGCGGGCGAGCCTGGTCCACCGCTACCCCCTCGCCGTCGGCAACATGAACGGCGCCCCCGTCACCCTGCGCTACCAGGCCAACCGGCTCGCGCTGCACGCGGCCCGCGCGGTCGAGCGGCGCCGCATGCACGACCAGCGCCTCTCCCCCGCCGGTCAGCAGGAGGCGGGCCGGCGCATGCACCGCTACGCGTCGCTGCTCGGCGCCGGCCGCCACATCCTCGCCTTCGACCCGGCCGGACCGGGCCGGGTCGCCGAGGTCCTCGGCGACCTCGACCGCGCCGAACGCGTCTCCGTCGTCGTCCCCGGCGTCGACACCGACCTGCTCACCTTCCAGCGCACCGGCCGCAGGTACACGGCGCCGCTCGGCATGGCCGAGGCGCTGTACGCGGCGGAGCGCGAGGCGAGCCCCGCCACCCGTACCGCCGTGATCGCCTGGGCCGACTACACCACCCCGAACGGCGTCGGCATGGAGGCGGCCACCGCGGCCCGCGCCGAACGCGGCGCCGTCCGCCTCGACGCGCTGGTCCGCGCGCTGCCCGGACGCGGCGGGGTCGCCCTGTTCTGCCACAGCTACGGCTCGGTGGTGTGCGGGCTGGCCGCCGGCGACCTGCCCGCCCGGGTGACCGACATAGCGGTGGCCGGCAGTCCGGGCATGCGCGCCCGGAACGTCTCCCGCCTGGACACCTCGGCCCGGGTGTGGGCGATGCGGGACACCGACGACTGGATCGGGGGCGTGCCCTACCTGGAGGTCGGCGGCCTCGGGCACGGCGCCGACCCGGTCTCCGCCGGTTTCGGCGCCCGCGTGCTGTCGGCGCGGGGCGCCCGGGGTCACGGCGGCTACTTCGTGCCGGGCACGGAGAGCCTGCGCAACTTCGCCGGGATCGGCGTTGGCGCATACCGCACCGTGGCCTGTGCCGAGGCCGGTGACACGTGCCGGGAGGATGTGTCCGGGACAGCCGCCTGACGCGCGTAGAGGGGTGGAAACTCCGTTTTGCACAGGGAGAGGACGGAGACGCTCGTGCCGCATACGATGAGCCGCATGGGTGACGTACTGGCCGGATTTCATGCCGCCTGGGAGTTCGGGTCCGACTCCGTGCTCATCCGCTACGAACGGGGGATTCGAACACCCAAGCTCTTCCAGGCCCTGGGGGAACGCCGCGTGCCCCTGGAGGCGATCGCCGGGGTGGCGCTCACGCCCGGCAGGCGCGGCACCGTGGTCCTGCGCGCCGAACCACGGCCGGGCGCCGACCCGTTGATGGAGGCCGCCGCCGGACAGCTCACGGAGGGGTGCGACCCGTACCGGCTGGTCCTGCCCGCCGACCGGGAGAGCCTCGCGGCGTACTACGCCGACGAGTTGCGCGCCGGTCTCGCCGGGCCGGAGCCGGCCGGCCGGTATCTGGTGGCGGCGCCCGAGGGGCCCCGGCGGTTCAAGGCGTACGACGGGAAGGCGTCCTTCGACGGCACCTCCGTGCGGTTCCGCTGGTCCCGGACGGGGGCCTCGTCGGCGAAGTGGAAGGCCGGCGACCAGAGCTTCCCGGTCGCCGGCCTCGGCGGGGTGGAGTGGCGCTCCCCCGAGGGACCGGAGGGTCACCTGCGGCTGCTGCCCCGGGACGGGGAGCCGGCCGACCCGCGCGCCGACCAGGACCCGGCGGCCGTCATCTTCGGGCTCGGGTACGGGCCGGTGCACGAGTCGCTGCCCTTCGCGGCGGCGGTGCTGGCCGCGGTCCGGGAGCGGGGCGCCGCGGCGCCGGCACCCGTCGCGGTGCCGGGGCCGCGGCGCGACCCCGCGGACATCGCGGAGCGCATCCGCCACCTCGGGGAGCTGCACCAGGCGGGACTGGTGACGGACGAGGAGTTCTCCTCGAAGAAGGCGCAGTTGCTGGCGGAGCTGTAGGCGGGCGCCGGGGGTCAGGTCACCTCCTGGTCCCGGACGCGTTCCAGGTCCCCGTAGAAGTCGATCTTCAGGTCGAGCACGGCGAGGGTGTCCCGGAGTTCCGTGATCCGCCTGAGCACGTCGCCGCGGGTGGATTCCAGGAGCGCGCGCCGCTGTCCGTAGGTGCTCTCGCCGGCCCGGACCAGTTCGGCGTACCGGACCATGTCCGCGACCGGCATGCCGGTCAGGCGCAGCTTGCCGACGAGGTCGAGCCAGTCGAGGTCGGCGTTGGTGTAGCGGCGCTGCCCGGTGTGCGAGCGGTCGATGTGGGACATGAGTCCGATCCGCTCGTACCAGCGCAGGGTGTGGGCCGACAGGCCGGTCAGCGCGGCGACCTCGCTGATGGTGTAGCGGTCCTGTCCGTCGGGGCGCGGGGGGCGCGGGGGCCCGGCGGAGCAGAGGTCTGTTCTGGTGGCGTTGGGCCGGGTTCCGGCCGCGGTCTGCATCACCGTCATGGACCTACGCTAGGACGTTGGAGTGCGCTCCAGGCAAGCGGCTCGGGCGGAAACCGTCCCCGGGAAAGGGCGCGACAGGCCGGGCCCGCGCTCAGTAGCGTGCGGGGCATGAGTCTCGTACGCCGGGCCGGGCCCGGGGACGCGGCGGAGGTGCTGCGCCTGCGCCAGGTGATGTTCGACGCCCTCGGGCGGGCGCCCTCCTCGACCGGCTGGCAGGCTCGCTCCCTGCCGTCGCTGACGGCCCGGCTCGCCGACCCGGACGGCACCTTCGCCGCCTTCGTCGTGGACCGTCCCGGGCGGCCGGGGGGCCTGGCGGCGCTGGTCGCGGGGTCGCTGGAGTACCGGATCGGCGGGGCCCGCTCCCCGCACGGCACGACCGGCTACGTCTTCAGCGTCGCCACCGACCCCGACGCCCGGCGCCGCGGGTACGCGCGGGCGGGCATGACCGCGCTGCTGGAGTGGTTCCGCGAGCGGGGCGCCGGGCACGTGATGCTCAACGCCGCCGCGGAGGCCGAGCCGCTGTACGCCTCCCTCGGCTTCACCCGGGACCCCGACCCCTCGATGCGGCTGTATCTGTGAGCCGCTTAGGCTCGACGGCATGTCGCTCAAGAGCCTCGCCCTGATCGAGAACTGGCCGGTTCCCACCGCCGCGGCGGGTGTCGTCCGCGCCGACGGCACGGTGCCGGGCACCCACGGCCCGAGCGCGCGGCGCTTCCCGCTGGCCTCGGTCACCAAGCCGCTCGCGGCCTACGCGGCGCTCGTCGCCTACGAGGAGGGCGCCGTCGAGCTGGACGAGCCGGCCGGTCCGCCCGGGTCGACCGTCCGTCACCTGCTCGCCCACACCTCCGGGCTGGCCTTCGACGAGCACCGCGCGACCTTCGCCCCCGGGGAGCGCCGGCTCTACTCCAACGCCGGTTTCGAGCAGCTCGGGGAGCACATCGCGCGGGCCGCGGAGATGCCGTTCGCCGAGTACGCCCGCCAGGCCGTGCTGGAGCCGCTCGGCATGACCTCGACCACGCTGGACGGCTCCCCCGCGAAGGACGGCGTCTCCACGGTGGAGGACCTGCTGCGCTTCGCCGCCGAGGTGCAGGCGCCGCGCCTGCTGGACCCGCGCACCGTCGCGGAGGCGATGACCGTGCAGTACCCGGGCACCAAGGGCGTGCTGCCGGGCTACGGCCACCAGAACCCCAACGACTGGGGCCTCGGCTTCGAGATCCGCGACGGCAAGTCCCCGCACTGGACGGGCACCTCGTCCTCGCCCCGCGCCTTCGGCCACTTCGGCCAGTCCGGCACGTTCCTGTGGATCGACCCGGACGCGGGCCTGGCCTGCGCCGCCCTGACCGACCGTCCCTTCGGCCCCTGGGCCGTCGAGGCGTGGCCCCCCTTCACCGACGCGGTACTGGCCGAGGCCCGGGGCTAGAGGGTCACTCTCCGGTCATCGCCCACGCCAGCAGTTCCGCGGCCGTCGTCGCCGTCGCCCGGATCGCCCCGGCGTCCGTGAGGCGGGCCGCGTCGCCGGGGCCCAGCGCCTCGCCGTCCAGGCGGACGGTGCCGCGGACGACGTGGACGTAGAGGTACGGGGCGGCGGGCAGGTCCGTGTTCTCCCCCGGGGCCAGGCGGCGGACGTGGAGGGTGGCCGCCGCCTCCGGGACGGGGTACGGCGTGGTGTCGGGCAGGGCGCGGACGGTCTCGTAGGACGGGGTGCCGCCGGGCTCGCGCGGGGCCAGCCACATCTGGACGAAGGTCAGGGGCGCCGCCCCGTCGTTGCGTTCCACGTGCCGCACCCCGGAGGCGGCGCTGAGCCGCTGCACGTCCCCGCGCCGCACCACCGACTCCCGGCCGGTGCTGTCCCGGTGGGTCAGCTCGCCCTCCACCACCCACGTGACGATCTCGGTGTGGCTGTGCGGGTGTTCGTCGAAGCCGGCGCCGGGCGCGAGCCGCTCCTCGTTGCAGGCGATCAGGGCCCCGAAGCGGAGGTTGTCCGGGTCGTAGTGGGGGCCGAAGGAGAAGGCGTGCCGCGTCTCGATGCCGGCCGCCGGCTCGCCCCCGGGGTAGCGCTCGTCCGCGCGCCGTATGTCCGTCACGGGTCCCACCGTAGACCCGGCGGCACCCGCGCCCGTCCTGATAAGGCAGTCTTGTCCACGTGCCCGAACCCGAAACCGGCAATCCCGGAGCCTCCGCGCCGTCCCCCCATACCCACGCCGCGACCCTGAAGCGACTGGAGAAGTCCTCCGGATCGCTCGCCGCGCAGGCGATCGCGCGGATGGACGAGACGCTGCCCTGGTACCGGGCGATGCCCCCGGAGAACCGTTCCTGGATCGGGCTCGTCGCCCAGGCGGGCATCGCCGCCTTCACGGAGTGGTTCCGCCGCCCCGACGCCCCGCAGGCCATCTCCACCGACGTCTTCGGCACCGCGCCGCGCGAGCTGACCCGGGCGATCACGCTGCGGCAGACCGTCGAGATGGTGCGCACCACCATCGAGGTCATGGAGAGCGCCATCGACGAGGTGGCCGCCCCCGGCGACGAGTCGGTGCTGCGCGAGGCACTGCTCGTCTACGCGCGGGAGATCGCCTTCGCCACCGCCCAGGTGTACGCGCAGGCCGCCGAGGCACGCGGTGCCTGGGACGCGCGGCTGGAGTCGCTGGTGGTGAACGCGGTCCTGAGCGGGGAGGCCGACGAGGGCGCCGTCTCCCGGGCCGCCGCGCTCGGCTGGAACTCGCCGGAGCACGTGTGCGTGGTGCTGGGCACCGCGCCCAACGGGGACTCCGAGCTGACCGTGGAGGCGATCCGGCGGGCCGCCCGGCACGCCAAGCTCCAGGTGCTGACGGGTGTCCTCGGCGACCGGCTGGTGGTGATCGCGGGCGGCAGCGACAACCCGCTGGGCGTGGCGAAGTCGCTGATCGGCCCGTTCGCGCAGGGCCCGGTGGTGGCCGGTCCGGTGGTGCCGGACCTGCTGGCCGCGACCCGGTCCGCGCAGGCCGCCGCCGCCGGGCTCAAGGCGTGCACCGCCTGGCAGGACGCCCCGCGCCCGGTGCTCGCCGACGATCTGCTGCCGGAACGCGCGATCGCCTCGGACCCGGCGGCGCGCGATCAGTTGGTGGAGGAGATCTACAGACCGCTGGAGGAGGCCGGGGCCGCGCTGCTGGAAACGCTGAGCGTCTACCTGGAGCAGGCGAGCAGTCTGGAGGGCGCTGCCCGGATGCTCTTCGTTCACCCCAATACCGTGCGCTACCGGCTCCGACGTGTGACAGACGTCACCGGTTGGTCACCCTCTGATGTACGGTCGGCCTTCACGCTGCGGATCGCGCTGATCCTGGGGCGCCTGGCCGATGGAGATCCGCAACTCTAGGCTTTTGTGAGAGACCCACAAAACCCCCTCGTGTTCTTCGTCCTTGTCCTCACGGGCGGCCGTGCCCGTCCTCAAGAGAGAGTGTGAGAGTGCTCGTACTCGTCGCTCCCGGCCAGGGTGCCCAGACGCCCGGCTTCCTGACTGACTGGCTCGCCCTCCCCGGCGCGCAGGACCGTGTCGCCGCGTGGTCCGACGCCATCGGCCTCGACCTCGTCCACTACGGGACGAAGGCCGACGCGGAGGAGATCCGTGACACGGCCGTCGCGCAGCCGCTGCTGGTCGCCGCCGGTCTGCTCTCCGCGGCGGCACTCGGTGACATCGCGCCGGGCGCGGTCGCCGGTCACAGCGTCGGCGAGATCACCGCCGCCGCCTTCGCGGGCGTCCTCGACGACGGCGCCGCGCTCACCCTCGTCCGCCGCCGGGGCCTGGCCATGGCCGAGGCCGCCGCGGTCACCGAGACCGGCATGTCGGCGCTGCTCGGCGGCGACCCCGAGGTGAGCGTGGCCCACCTGGAGAAGCTCGGCCTGACCCCGGCGAACGTGAACGGCGCCGGCCAGATCGTCGCCGCCGGCACCGTCGAGCAGCTCGCGGCGCTGGCCGAGGAGAAGCCCGAGGGTGTGCGCAAGGTCGTCCCGCTGAAGGTCGCGGGCGCCTTCCACACCCACCACATGGCGCCCGCCGTGGCCGAACTGGCCGAGGCCGCCCGCGCGCTGACGCCCGCCGACCCGGCGGTGACGTACGTGTCCAACAAGGACGGGAAGGCCGTGGCCACCGGCGCCGAGGTGCTGGAGCGCCTCGTCGGGCAGGTCGCCAACCCGGTCCGCTGGGACCTGTGCATGGAGACGTTCAAGGAGCTGGGCGTCACGGCGCTGATCGAGGTGTGCCCCGGCGGCACGCTGACCGGTCTGGCCAAGCGCGCGCTGCCCGGCGTGAAGACGCTGGCCCTGAAGACCCCCGCCGACCTCGACGCGGCACGGCAGCTCGTCGCCGAGCACGCCTGACGCGCCCTTAAGGAGCCGACCGCACATGGCGAAGATCAAGCCCAGCAAGGGCGCCCCGTACGCGCGCATCCTCGGGGTGGGCGGCTACCGCCCGACCCGGGTGGTGCCGAACGAGGTGATCCTGGAGACGATCGACTCGTCCGACGAGTGGATCCGCTCGCGCTCCGGCATCGAGACGCGGCACTGGGCCTCGCCGGAGGAGACGGTCGCCGCGATGTCGGTCGAGGCGTCCGGCAAGGCCATCGCCGACGCCGGGATCGACGCCGAGCAGATCGGCGCCGTGGTCGTCTCGACGGTGTCGCACTTCAGCCAGACCCCGGCCGTCGCCACCGAGATCGCCGACCGGCTGGGCACGGACAAGGCCGCCGCCTTCGACATCTCGGCCGGCTGCGCGGGCTTCGGTTACGGGCTGACCCTCGCCAAGGGCATGATCGTCGAGGGTTCGGCGGAGTACGTCCTCGTCATCGGCGTGGAGCGGCTCTCCGACCTGACCGACCTGGAGGACCGGGCGACCGCCTTCCTCTTCGGCGACGGCGCGGGCGCGGTCGTGGTCGGCCCCTCCAAGGAGCCGGCGATCGGCCCGACCGTGTGGGGTTCCGAGGGCGACAAGGCCGAAACGATCAAGCAGACGGTCCCGTGGGACCGTTTCAGGAGGGGCGACGTCGGCGACCTCCCCCTCGACAGCGAGGGCAACGTCAAGTTTCCTGCGATCACGCAGGAGGGCCAGGCGGTGTTCCGCTGGGCCGTGTTCGAGATGGCGAAGGTCGCCCAGCAGGCGCTGGACGCGGCCGGAATCAGCCCGGACGACCTGGACGTCTTCATCCCGCACCAGGCCAACGTGCGGATCATCGACTCGATGGTGAAGACGCTGAAGCTGCCGGAGCACGTCACGGTCGCGCGTGACATCCGCACCACCGGCAACACCTCGGCCGCCTCGATCCCGCTCGCGATGGAGCGGCTCCTGGCGACCGGCGAGGCGAAGAGCGGCGACACCGCGCTCGTCATCGGCTTCGGGGCGGGTCTCGTCTACGCCGCGACGGTCGTTACCCTCCCCTAGGCACCTCCGCTCCGGATCACCCGGTCCGGCGCGGGACCTTTTGCCACACCCTCTGGAAAACTACGAAGGAGCGCCGCCATGGCCGCCACCCAGGAAGAGATCGTCGCCGGTCTCGCCGAGATCGTGAACGAGATCGCCGGTATCCCCACCGAGGACGTGCAGCTCGACAAGTCCTTCACCGACGACCTGGACGTCGACTCGCTGTCCATGGTCGAGGTCGTCGTCGCCGCCGAAGAGCGCTTCGACGTCAAGATCCCGGACGAGGACGTCAAGAACCTCAAGACGGTCGGCGACGCCACCGAGTACATCCTCAAGCACCAGGGCTGATCCTCCGGTCACCCGGGCACGGCCCGGGTCCCGCCCTGGGCCGCACTGCCCCGCCACCCGGCGGTGGCGCCGTACGAATCCCGTATCCGTTGGAGAAAGAATTCCCGTGAGCTCGACCAATCGCACCGTGGTCGTCACCGGTATCGGCGCAACCACACCGCTGGGTGGCGACGCAGCCTCTACCTGGGAGGGCCTGGTCGCCGGCCGTTCCGGCGTCAAGCCGCTGGAGGAGGAGTGGGCCGCCGACCAGGCGGTCCGCATCGCCGCCCGGGTCGCCGTGGAACCGACCGAGGTCATCCCCCGGCCGCAGGCCCGCCGGCTGGACCGCTCGGCGCAGTTCGCGCTGATCGCGGCCCAGGAGGCGTGGAAGGACGCGGGCTTCACCGGCAGGGCCGGTGAGGAGCCCGGCGTCGACCCCGACCGGCTCGGCGCGGTCATCGCCTCCGGCATCGGCGGCGTGACGACCCTGCTCGACCAGTACGACGTGCTGAAGGAGAAGGGCGTCCGCCGCGTCTCCCCGCACACCGTCCCCATGCTGATGCCCAACGGCCCCTCGGCCAACGTGGGTCTGGCCGTGGGCGCCCGCGCGGGCGTGCACACCCCGGTCTCGGCCTGCGCCTCGGGCGCGGAGGCCATCGGCTACGCCATCGAGATGATCCGCTCCGGCCGGGCCGACGTGGTCGTCGCGGGCGGCACGGAGGCGGCGATCCACCCGCTGCCGATCGCCGCGTTCGGCAACATGATGGCGATGTCCAAGAACAACGACGACCCGCAGGGCGCCTCGCGCCCCTTCGACACCCGGCGGGACGGCTTCGTCCTCGGCGAGGGTGCCGGCGTCCTGGTCCTGGAGTCCGCCGAGCACGCCGCCGCGCGCGGGGCCCGTGTCTACGCGGAGGCGGTCGGCCAGGGCATCTCCGCCGACTCCCACGACATCGTGCAGCCGGAGCCGGAGGGCCGCGGCATCTCGCACGCCCTCCAGCACCTGCTGGAGCGCACCGACCTGGACCCGGCGGAGATCGTGCACGTCAACGCGCACGCCACCTCGACGCCGGCCGGTGACATCGCCGAGCTGAAGGCGCTGCGCAAGGTCTTCGGCGACGACACCGACCACTTCGCGGTCTCCGGCACCAAGTCGATGACCGGTCACCTCCTCGGTGGCGCGGGCGGCGTGGAGTCGGTGGCGACGGTCCTCGCGCTGTACCACCGGACGGCGCCGCCGACCATCAACGTCGACGACCTCGACCCGGAGGCCGCGGCCACCGCCGACATCGTGCGGGGCGAGGCGCGCAAGCTGCCCGCCGAGGGCCGTATCGCCGCGCTGAACGACTCGTTCGGCTTCGGCGGGCACAACGTGGTGCTGGCGTTCCGGACGGTCTGAGCGACCCGGTGAACGCGAGTGGCCCGCTCCCCCGGAAGGGGGGCGGGCCACTGCCACGTCCGGGGTCTGCCCGAAGCCGCGTCCCCGGGGCTCAGACGACCTGGTGGAGCCAGCGCACGGGGGCGCCCTCCCCGGCGTAGCGGAAGGGCTCCAGCTCGTCGTCCCAGGGCTTGCCGAGGAGCTTGGCGATCTCGGCCTCCAGGTCGGTCTCGCCGGCCTGTGAGCGCACCAGGGCGGCCCGCAGCCGGTCCTCGGGGATGAGGATGTCGCCGTGGATGCCGGTGACCGCGTGGAAGATGCCGAGGTCGGGGGTGCAGCTATAGCGCTCGCCCTCGGCGTTGGCGGACGGCTCGGCGGTCACCTCGAAGCGCAGCAACTGCCAGCCGCGCAGGGCGGAGGCGAGCTGGGAGGCGGTGCCGGCCCGGCCCTGCCAGGAGAACTCCGAACGCCAGGTGCCGGGCGAGGCCGGCTGCCGGGTCCAGTCCAGGCTGACGCGCGTGCCGAGCACCCCCGCGACGGCCCACTCGACGTGCGGGCAGAGCGCGCGCGGCGCGGAGTGCACGTACAGAACTCCACGTGTCGTCACCGGAACCTCCGGGCTGAGCGGGACATCTCACAACGGGCGGGACGGCCGTGGCCTCGGGGCCACATGAGGGCGAGGCTACCGTGCGACGGCGCAAGGAGTGTGACGTACCGTCGGTCCCACCGCCGGGAAACCGCCGTCATTCACCCGGCAGGACGCTTGTACGGGTGTGCGCGGGCGCACCTGGAGGCGCTCGGGAACCCTGGCGCGGTGTCATGGGTTGAGCACGGTGGAGGCCAGGTCCCCGCCGCCGAGCCGGGGCGGGCGGCCGAGCGAGTCGAGGGAGGGCCCGGCATGGACGACGGGACGGAGCGGGTGCCGCACCGGCGCCGCCGCCGTACGCGCGCCGGGCTCGCGCTCGTGGCCGCCGCCGTGCTGGGCCTGGCCGGGTGCGACCTGCTCGGCGCGGACTCCACCGGCGCCTCCGGCACGGCGCGTCCCTCGCCCTCGCCGAAGCCGTCCCCGGTGTGGAACACGGCCCCGCGTTCGGTCGCCGCGGTGGGTGACTCGATCACCCGGGGTTTCGACGCCTGCGCGGTCCTGTCGGACTGTCCCGAGGTGTCCTGGGCGACCGGCACCAGCGCCGAGGTGGACAGCCTCGCGGTGCGGCTGCTGGGCGCGCGGGGGGCGGCGGAGCGGAGCTGGAACCACGCGGTGACCGGCTCGCGGATGGCGGACCTGCCGGCGCAGATGACGAGCGCGGCGCGGGACCGGCCGGAGCTGGTGACGGTGATGGCCGGGGCCAACGACGCCTGCCGGGCCACGGCCTCGGCGATGACCCCGGTGGCCGACTTCCGCGCCCAGTTCGAGGAGGCGCTGCGCACCCTGCGTACGGAGCTGCCGAAGGCGCAGGTGTACGTGGCGAGCATCCCGGACCTGAAGCGCCTGTGGTCCCAGGGGCGCACCAGCGCGCTCGGCAAGCAGGTGTGGAAGCTGGGCCTGTGCCCGTCGATGCTGGGCGACGCGGACGCGCTGGACGAGGCGGCGACCGGGCGGCGCGAGGCCGTGCGGGAGCGGGTGGAGGCGTACAACGCGGTGCTGCGGGAGGTGTGCGCGAAGGACCGGCGGTGCCGTACGGACGACGGGGCGGTGTACGCGTACCGGTTCGGCACCGCCCAGCTCAGCCGCTGGGACTGGTTCCACCCGAGCGTGGACGGCCAGGCGAGGCTGGCCGAGATCGCCTACCGCGCGGTCACGGCGGAGCGGCCCTGAGGCCCCACACCCCGGGACCGAAATGCGAGGTTAGGCTAACCTAAGTACATGCCGGTCACTGTCAGCCGCCCGCGCGGCGCGGCGCGCGCCGCGGACGTCCCCCGTTGGACCGAGCCGTCCCCGGGCGGCGCCGTGGTGGTCGAGCCCTACCTGCTGACCACGGCGGTCTTCGACGGGCCGGGTGCCGCGGGCACGGTCTCCGGCGGGGTGCACACCCACGCCGACGCGCTCCTGGCCTGGCCGCACCTCGGCTCGATGACGGTGCACACCCCCGACGCCGTACGCCACCTCGTCCCGGGCCAGGGCCTCTGGCTGCCGCCCGGGACCCCGCACGCCTGCCGGCCCAAGGCGGGCAGCGTGAGCTGCTTCACCTACGTCACCCGGGCGGCGACGCCGCCGCACCGCACCTCCCCGCAGACGGTGCGGGTGGGGCGGGCCCTCCAGGAGATGCTGCTCCACCTCGACGCCACCGCGATGCCCGACGACCTGCGGCTGCGCACCCAGCGCGTGATCCTCGACATGCTGGAGGAGAACCCGGGCGCGGTGATCGAGGTCCCGGTGCCGGAGGACCGGCGCATCCGCGCGCTGGCCGAGGACGTCATGCGCGACCCGGAGAGCGACCTCTCGCTGGAGCAGTGGGCGGCGCGGCACGCGCTGAGCGTGCGCACGGTCACGCGTGCCTTCGTCCAGGACGTCGGCATGCCGTTCACCCGGTGGCGTTCGCTGGTGCGGATGTCCCTGGCGACCGGTCTGCTCGCCCGCGGGCACGGGGTGAACCTCGTCGCCCACCGCTGCGGCTACACCACCACGAGCGCGTTCTCCGCGGCCTTCCGCCGCGTCACGGGGGTCAGCCCGACCGAGTACCTGCGCCGGCACGCGCTCACGGCGCCCACCCGCGGCTGACCCGGTCGCCACGCCACCCCGCCCGCACCCTCCCCGCGCATCCGCGCCAGGGGAGGCGCCGCCATGCCCGCCGCGCCTCCGGTGGCTGATCCGCGACGCAGCCTGACCGGATCGCGCCCCTCACGCCTCTTCATCCCCCATAGCTTCACTCAGGTGAGGGTTACCTAACCCAAGCGGGAGCCCCCGTGCGCTCCCGTCCCCCGGACCCCCGCGCCGGCCCTCACCCGCAACGGCCCGCGCGCCGCCCCGCAGTGTCCCGATCCAAGGAGAACCATGTCCACATCCCTCCCGGCACGACGCAGAACGGGTCCCCTGGCCCGCGTCGTGGCGCTGACGATCGCCGCCGTCGTGGTCCTCGCGGGCTGCGGGGGCACCGGGTCCGAGACGGACACGAAATCCGGGGCCGAGGCCGACACCACGGCGAGCTTCCCCGTGACCGTCGAGCACGCCCACGGCAGCACGACGATCAAGGAGAAGCCCCGCCGCATCGTGGCGATGAGCTGGATGTCGCTGGACGTGGTCGCCGCCCTGGGCACCGTCCCGGTCGGCGTCGACGAGCAGTGGGGCGGCGACAAGCAGGGCTACACCCCCTGGTTCCGCGGCGCCGTGGAGGAACTCGGCGGCCCGCTGCCCGAGATCCTGAACTACGGCGACGCCGGGGAGATCGACTTCGAGCAGATCCTCTCCCTGGAGCCCGACCTCATCGTCGGCCTGTACTCCGGCATCACGGACGTCGGCTACAAGCGCCTCTCCGAGATCGCCCCCACCCTCCCGTACCTGAAGAAGCCCTGGGACGGCGGGACCTGGCAGGAGATGACCCGCACCATCGGCAAGGCGATGGGCGAGGACGCCAAGGCCGAGAGCCTGGTCGCGGACGTGCAGGGGCAGTTGGCCGCCGTCGGCGAGAGCCACCCGGAGTTCAAGGGCACCACCTTCGCCTACGGGGTGGCGCTCACGCCCGGCTCCACGGAGGTCGGCCTGTACCTCGACTACGACGCGCGGGTCCGGCTCCTGACCGAGCTGGGCTTCGAGAACACCCCGTCGATGCCGAAGATCGCCTCCACCGTGAAGGGCACCAACTGGTACGGCGGCATCAGCCTGGAGAAGCTCGACACGATCGAGGCCGACATCTTCGTCGCCTGGGCCAACGACCCCGACGAGGTGAAGTACTCCCTCGACGACCCGCTGTTCCGGCGCTGGAAGCCGATCGCCGGCAAGCACTACGCCTTCGTCCAGGACGAGACCCTCGGCATGGCCACCAGCGGCCCCTCCGTCCTCTCCATCCCCTGGGCGATCGAACGCTACGTGCCGATGCTCGCCGACGCCGTCGCGGGCCGGGGCGCCACCGGCGCCGGCTCCTGACCACCGGCCGCCGCCCCCGGTGACGCCCTCCCCCGAGGACACCCATGAAGACCGCATCACCCCCGGATGCCCCCACCGGCGCGGCGCGTGACGTGCCGGGCCCGCGCCGCGGCGCGGGCCCGGTCCGGCGCGTCCGGCACCGCCCGCTGGTCCTGCTCGCCGCCCTCGCGCTGCTGCTCGCCGCCGCCGTGCTCAGCGTCATGGTCGGCGCCCGCCCCCTCGCCCCCGGCACGGTGTTCGACGCGCTGTTCCACTACGACGACTCCGACGCGCACCTGATGGTGCGCGAACTGCGCGTGCCGCGCACCGTGATCGGGCTCGTCGTCGGCACCGCCCTCGGCCTGAGCGGCGCGCTGATCCAGGCGTTCACCCGCAACCCGCTGGCCGACCCCGGCATCCTCGGCGTCAACGCGGGCGCGAGCCTCGCCGTGACGTTCGCCGTCGCCGTGCTCGGCATCACCTCCGCCGCCCGGTTCGTCTGGTTCGCCCTGGCCGGCGCCTTCGTCCTCACCGTGCTCGTCTACGTCCTCGGCTCGATCGGCGCCGGCCGCGGCACCCCGGTCAAACTCACCCTGGCCGGTGTCGCGTTCAGCGCCGTGTGCGGCGGCCTCACCTCCGCCATGGTGCTCAAGAGCACGGCCACCCTCGACGTCATGCGGTTCTGGGGGGTCGGGTCCGTCGGCGGCCGGTCGCTCGACATCCTCCCGGTCGCCCTGCCCCTGATCGGCACGGGGCTGGTGCTGGGCCTGCTCAGCGCCGGAGCGCTCAACGCCCTCGCGCTCGGCGACGACACCGCCCGCGCGCTCGGCACCCGCCTGGTGGCGACCCGGGTGACCGTGGTCCTCGCGGTCACGCTGCTCGCCGGGACCGCCGTCGCCGTCGCCGGGCCCATCGCCTTCGTCGGGCTCATGGTGCCCCACGTGGTCCGGTGGTTCGTGGGACCCGACCAGCGCTGGATACTGCCGCTCACGGTCGTCGTCGCCCCCGCCTTCCTGCTCGCCGCCGACATCGTCGGGCGCGTGGTGCTGCCCTCCGGGGAGCTGCGGGTCGGCCTGGTCACCGCGCTCGTCGGCGCCCCCGTCCTCGTCGTCCTCGTCCGCCGCCGGAAGGTGAGCACGCTGTGACCGCCACGACCACCGCACCGCACCGGCCGGGCGGCCGGGTGGACTTCGGGCGCACCGTCTGGGTCTGGCGCACCGGCCCGCTGGCGCTGCGCGTCGACCGGCGCTCCGTGCTGGTCTGCGCCGTCCTGGCGGCCGTGACGGCCGTGTTCGGCGTCCTCACCCTCGGCTCCGGTTCGCTCCCGCTCACCCCCGCGCAGGTGCTCTCCGCGCTGTTCGACCCGGACGCCGACCACCGCGCGCGGCTCGTCGTCGTCAACTGGCGGCTGCCCCGGCTGCTGTTCGCGCTGGTCTGCGGGGCGGCCCTGGCGATCAGCGGGGCCATCTTCCAGTCGCTGACCCGCAATCCGCTCGGCTCCCCGGACGTGATCGGCTTCGCCTCCGGCTCGTACGCGGGCGCCAGCGTCGTCATGCTGCTGCTCGGCACCGCCGACTACCTGGCGGTGGCGTCGGGTTCGCTGACCGGCGGGGCGGTCACCGCCCTCCTGGTGTACCTGCTGGCCTACCGGGGCGGGCTGGCCCCGTTCCGCCTCATCATCGTGGGCATCGCCGTCGGCGCCTTCCTCAGCTCCCTCACCTCGATGATGCTCCTGTCCGTCAGCCCGCAGCAGGCGATGCTGGCGGCGACCTGGGGCGCCGGCTCGCTCAGCGGGCTCGGCTTCGCGCAGCTCGGCCCGGCCGCGGCCGTCTTCGCCGCCCTGCTGGTCTGCTCCGGCGCCGTGGTGCGGCCCCTGGTCCACCTGGAGATGGGCGACGACACCGCCGCGGCGCTGGGCGTCGACGCGCAGCGCACCCGGCTCCTCGCCACCGTCGCCGGGGTCGCGCTCACCGCCCTGGTGACCGCGGCCGTCGGCCCGATCGCCTTCGTCGCGCTGGCGGCCCCGCAGATCGCCCAGCGCCTGACCCGGAGCTGCACCACCCTGCGGATCGTCCCGGCGGCGCTCACCGGCGCCACGCTGCTGGTCGCCGCCGACTTCGTCGCCCTGCGCGTCGACGTGCCGGTCGGCGTCGTGACGGTCTCGGTCGGCGGGGTCTACCTCGCCTGGCTCCTGGCCCGCCAGTACGCCGGACGGCGCCGGTGACGCCGTCTCCGCGGCCCGGGACACCGGCCGCCTCCCCGGCGCCCCCGCCGGCACGGACGCCCCCGCCGGCACCGGCACGGGCACCAGCACCAGCACCAGCACCAGCACCAGCACCAGCACCAGCCTCACGACCAGCACCCGAGTCCTCAGGAGCTTCCTTGACCGCCCTCACCACCCGGCCCGCCCGGACGCCCGTCCCGGCCCGTCTGGAGGTGATCGACGCCTCCCTCGGCTACGCCCGGCGGACCGTCTGCGAGCACCTGGACGTCACCGTCCCGGACGGCTCGTTCACCGTGATCATCGGCCCCAACGCCTGCGGCAAGTCCACCCTGTTGCGGGCCCTGTCCCGCCTGCTGAAGCCCGGCACGGGCCGGGTGGTGCTCGACGGCCGGGCCCTCGACAGCTACGGCACCAAGGAGGTCGCCCGGCGCCTCGGCCTGCTCCCGCAGACCGCGCAGGCACCCGACGGGATCACCGTCGCCGACCTGGTCGCCCGGGGCCGCCACCCCCACCAGGGGCTGCTGCGCCAGTGGACCGAGGAGGACGAACGGGCCGTGGCCGACGCCATGGCGGCCACCTCCGTCACCGACCTGTCCGGCAGGCCCGTCGACGAACTCTCCGGCGGCCAGCGCCAGCGCGTCTGGGTGGCGATGGTCCTCGCCCAGCGGACGCCGCTCCTGCTGCTGGACGAACCGACCACGTTCCTCGACATCGCCCACCAGATCGACCTCCTGGAACTCTTCGCCGACCTGCACCGCACCGGCCACACCCTCGTCGCGGTGCTGCACGACCTGAACCAGGCGGCGCGCTACGCGAGTCACCTCATCGCCCTGCGCGAGGGCCGTGTCGTCGCCACCGGCACCCCGTGGGAGGTGGTCACCGCCGATCTGGTGGAGGAGGTGTTCGGGCTGCCCTGCCGGGTGGTGCCCGACCCGGTCACCGACACGCCCATGGTCGTCCCGCTGGCCCGGCCGCGGAGCACCCGGTGACCGGGGCCCCGGCCGGCGAGGGCGGCGCCGGCTCCGTCTCCGCGCTGTTCCGGATCGCGCTGCTGAGCGGGGGCCGGGCGCGGCGCCTGGCCCTGACGACCCTCGGCTTCATGCTGCACCAGCTCTGCGAGGCGCTGGTGCCGGTCCTCATCGGCGTCGTCATCGACCGGGCGCTGGCACCCGGGGACCGCACCGCCCTGCTCGGCTGGCTCGCCGTCCTCGCCGGGGTCTTCGTCGTCCTCTCCCTCTCCTACCAGCGGGCCGCGGCGTCCATGGTCATCGTCTACGGCCACGGCGAGCACGAGCTGCGCCAGCGCGCCATGGCCCGGCTGCTGGACCCGCACGGGCTGCGCCACGCCCCGGGAGCCGGCGAGGCGCTCGCCCTGGTCTCGTCCGACACCTACCGGGTGGCGGGGGTCTCCTGGAGCGTGGTCCAGCAGGCGTCGACCCTCACGGCGATCCTCACCGCCTCCACCGCCCTGCTGCTGATCTCCGTGCCGCTGGGCCTGGGTGTCATCGCCGGCACCGTGCTGGTGCTGGCCCTGATGCGCCGGCTGTCGGCGCCGCTGGAGGCGCGGGGCCTGGCCGAGCAGGGATCGGCGGCGCGGGCCGGCGAGGTGGCCACCGACATGATTACCGGCCTGCGGGTGGTGATCGGCATGAACGCCCGCGCGGAGGCCGCCCGCCGCTACCGCGCCGCGAGCCGGCGCTCCCGGGACGGAGCCGTCGCCGCCGCCCGCGCCGTGCTGGCCTACGGCAGCCTGAGCCAACTGCTGTCGGGGGTGTTCCTCGCCCTCCTCGCCACCGCCTCGGGGCTGCTCGCGCTCGACGGCCGGCTGACCATCGGTCAGCTCGTGACCGTGCTGGGGCTCGCCCAGTACCTCCAGGGCGCCCTCGCCCACGTCGGCACCTTCGCCTCCAACTGGACGCACAAGCGGGCCTCCGCCCGCCGGCTCGGCGCCCTCGTCGGGCAGCCGCCGCTGACCGCCCCGGCCTCCGGCGCCCCGCCGGACCGGCCCACGGCCCCCGCCCCCGGCGCCCCGCTGCTGCGCTGGTGCCCGCCCGGCCACCACGAGCCCCTGGACGTCCGCCCCGGCGAACGCCTCGGCGTCGTGCCGCGCGACGCCGCGCACGCGCGCGAACTCGGCGACCGGCTCGGCCACCGGGTGCCGCTCGGCCGCGGCGAACTCCTGCTGGACGGCGTCGACGCGCTCGACCTCGGCCCGGACCGGGTCCGGGCGCGGATCGTCGCCGCTCCCCACCACGGGGCGGTGTTCTCCGGCACGCTGCGCTCCAACGTCGTGCCCCCGGGCCACGCGCCCGACCCCGCCGTGTTCCGGGCCGCCATGCTCGACGACGTCCTCGACCACATCGGCGGGGAGCGGGCCGAGGTCGGCGAACGGGGCCGGCGGCTCTCCGGCGGACAGCGCCAGCGCCTGCTGCTCGCCCGCGCCCTGCACACCGGCGCCGACCTCGTCGTCCTCGACGAACCCACCACCGCCGTCGACCCGTTGACCGAACAGCGCATCGCCCGGGGCCTGCGGGAGCTGCCCGGCACGACCCTGCTGATCACCACGAGCCCCATCCTGCTCGCCGCCTGCGACCGGGTGGTCGACCTGGCCGGGCCGGACCACGGAACGGAAGGAACCCCCCGGTGAGCGCCGAGAAGAGCACCCTGCCCGTCGCCGGCCCGCGCCGCACCCGGCAGGAGCTGCTGCGCCGGCTCGGCGCGCACCGGGGCCGGCTCGCCGCGGCGCTGCTCACCCTGTTCGCCGGCACCGCGGTCACCCTCACCACGCCGCCGCTGCTCGGCGCCGTCGTGAACGCGGTCGTGGACCGGGCACCGCAGGGCCGGGTCCTCGTCCTCGGCCTGCTCCTGGTGCTCGCCGCGGCGGCCGGGGCGCTGTCGGCCCTGGCCGGCGGCCGGATGCTGGCCGCGCTGGTGCAGGAGGTGCTGGCGGGGCTGCGCGAGGACGTGTTCGAGACGGCGGTGCACCTGCCCGGCGACGTGGTGGAGTCCTCCGGCAGCGGCGACGTCGTCTCGCGGGTCACCCGGGACGTCGAGGCGGTCTCCGAGGCCGCGTCCGACGTGCTGCCCGACGTCACCGCCGCCGGTCTCACCATCGGGCTGAGCCTGGTGGGGCTGACGGTCCTCGATCCCCGGCTGGCCCTGGCCGGCCTGGTCTGCCTGCCCGTCCACGTCCTCGCCACCCGGCGGTTCCTCGCCCGTTCGCACGAGGTGTACGGGGACGTCCGCCGCCTGGAGTCGGAACGCGGGCAGTCCGTCGTGGAGTCGGTGCACGGCGCGGCGACGGTCCGGGCCTACCGGGAGCAGGACCGGCGGCTGACGGAGCTGGCCGGGCGCAGCCTGCGGGCGGTCGAGCGGCAACGGGACGGGGCACGGCTGCGGAACCGGTTCACCGGGATGCTCAACGCGGCGGAGTTCCTCGGTCTCGCGGCGGTGCTCACGACCGGGTTCGCGCTGCTGCGCTCCGGGACCATCTCGCTGGGCGCCGCGACCGCCGCCGCCCTCTACTTCCACCGGCTCTTCGGCCCGGTCGGGGCGCTGCTGGGCAGTCTCGACGACATCCAGCGGGCCACGGTGGGCCTGGCCCGCCTGGTCGGGATCACCGACCTCGGCCCCCGGCCCGACGACGGTCCGGCGGGCCCCGGGGAAGCGGCGGCCGGGGCGGGGATCGCGGTGGAGGGCGTCTCGTACACGTACGACGGGGTGCGCCCCGTGCTCCGCGACATCCGCCTGGAGGTGCCGGCGGGCACCAGCCTCGCCCTCGTCGGGGCCAGCGGCTCGGGCAAGAGCACCCTGGCCCGCCTGATCGCCGGGCTGGACGAGCCGTCCCGGGGCCGGATCACGGCCGGGGACGGCGCCCGCTACCTGGTCACCCAGGAGGTCCATCTCTTCGGCGGCACGCTCGCCGACAACCTGCGGATGGCCCGGCCCGGCGCCACCGACGCCGAACTGGTCCACGCCCTGCGCGAGGTGGGGGCCGGCTGGGCGCTGGAGGGGGAGTACGGGCTCGGCACGGTGCTCGGCCCCGGCGGGACGCCCCTGGACGACGGGGCCGTGCAGCACCTGGCGCTGGCCCGGGTGCTGCTCGCCGATCCGTCCGTCGTCGTCCTCGACGAGGCCACCGCCGAGTCCGGGCCCCGCACCCAGGCGCTGCTGCGCTCCGCCCTGGCCCGGGTCGTCCGGGGCCGCACCGCCGTGATCGTGGCCCACCGCCTGGAGCAGGCCCGGGACGCGGACCGGGTCCTCGTCCTGGACCGGGGCGAGGTCGCCGGGGACGGAACCCACGCCGAACTGCTCGCCCGGCCGGGCGAGTACGCCGCCCTGTGGGAGGCGTACGTCCGCACCGGCGGCCTCCCCGGGCCCCGCCCGTCCGGCGACGCCCGTCCCGCGTCCGCACGACCGGGGGCGACGGTCCCCCGCACGAAGGAGCAGCACCCATGACGGTCCACCGCGCCGTCGTCGCCCGCGTCCGGCGGCTCACCCCGGCCATGACCCGCGTCACCCTGCACGGCGAGGGACTCACCGGCTTCGTCTCGACGGGGACCGGCGACGAGTACGTACGCCTCTTCCTCCCGCACGGCCCCGACCGCCGCGACGTCTCCCTGCCCGAGGACACCGGGGACGGCGGCCTGCGGACCCCCGAGGGGCGGCCCACCGCCCCGATGCGCACCTACACCGTGCGGGCGGTGCGCCCGGAGGCCGGGGAGATCGACATCGACTTCGTGGTGCACGACCACGGGGTGGCGTCCGGCTGGGCCGCCGCGGCCCGCCCCGGGGACGTGATCGGCCTCACCTCCCCCTGCGGGCTCTACGCTCCCCCCGCCGACCTCACCTGGCAGGTGCTGGTCACCGACCTGACCGGCCTGCCCGCCGTGGGACGCCTCCTCGAACAGGCCCCGGAGGGGGTCACCACCCGGGCGATCGTCGAGGTGCCCGACCCCTCCTGCGTGCAGCCGCTCCCGGACCGGCCGCACCTCGGGACGACGTGGGTGTACGGGGGCAACGGCCACGGCCCGAGCCGCCTGGCCGAGCTGACCGCCGCGGCGGTCCCGCCCGGCACCGACCTGACGGGCGGGTATGTGTGGGTCGCCGGGCAGACCACGGCCTGCCGGGAGGTGCGGCGCCACCTGCGCGGGGAACGGGCGCTGCCGGTCGAGCGGTTCAAGGTGGTCGGCTACTGGATGCCGGGGGCCGAGACGTGGACCGAGCGGTACGAGGCGCTGCCCGCCTCCGTCCGCGCGGAGCTGGACGCCCTCTGGGACGACCCGGCCCGCGAGCCGGAGGACGTCGCCGTGGAGTACGAGTCCCGCCTCAGCGCGCACGGCCTGTGAGCCGCCCCCGGCGGAGGTGGCGGGGGGCGGTGTCCGCCGCGTGAGCCCCGGCCCGGCCGTCAGGTGCCGGGCCGGGGAGTCCACGGGGGGCGCCGGGCGGGGCCGCGCGGGACGCCCTGCTCTCCGACCGTAGTGGTCCCGGTGGCCCGGCGGCGGGTGATCGGGGCGGTTCGGTGAAGTCCGTACGAACCTTTCACACGGGTCCGTGGGCGGTCCGCCCGGCCGCGCCGGGGCCCTCGGGGCCGTGCGCTCCGGCGGGGCCGGGGGTGTGGTCGGCGTCGGCGGCGGGGCCGGGGCCGGGGTCCTCGTCGGAGGCGCGGGCGGTGCCGTCGAGGATCTCCTCGCCGAGCAGGTCGCGGGCGAGGAGGGTGGCGCCGGCCACCGCGCCGGGCATCAGGAAGACCGCGGCGAACGGCACCAGGAAGGCCAGGCCCAGCGGCGCTCCGAAGCCCCAGACCAGCGGCTTGCGGGTGCGCAGCAGGGCGAGCCGCTCCCGCAGTTCCAGGCCCCGCCGCTGGAGGGCGCCCGCGGCCAGCTCCTCGCCGAGGAAGAAGCCGGTGACGAGGAACCCGGCCACCGGCACGACCGTCTGCCCGACCACCGGCACGAAGCCGAGCGCGAAGAGCAGCACGCCCCACACGGCGGCCCGCACCAGGATGCGCAGGCTGTCCCGGGTGGAGACCCACACGTCGCGCCAGAAGGAGAGCCCGGACTCGGGCGCCGTGCCGTCGGCGGAGACGTCCCGGTCGACGGCCTCGGAGAGGCTGTCGTAGAAGAGGCTGCCGATGAGCAGGGTGACGGCGGTGAAGGTGAGGACGGACAGGAGCAGGCCGAGCGCGAACAGCACCACCGTCAGCACACCGCGGAAGAGCCCGGCCCAGGGGCTGGACCAGTCGTCGGCGAAGGGCGTCGCCCAGGCGACCGCGTCCGCGCCCCACACGGCCAGCACGACGAGGGTCGCCAGGTAGAGGACGAGGGTGATCAGGCCGGGGAGGAGTCCGTAGCCGTAGCTGCCCCGGTGCCGGGCCATCCACCGCTGGCCCCCCAGGAGATGACCGAACCCCGCCCCCAGATCACGCATGGGCGGGATTCTACCGGGGTGCGCGGGCCCCCGGCGGGGCCCGCGCGGCCCGGCTCAGACGGCGACGACCATCTTGCCGGTGTTGTCGCCGCGCAGGACGCCGAGGAAGGCGTCGAGGGTGTTCTCGACGCCCTCGACCACCGTCTCGCGGTACTTCAGCTCGCCGGAGCGGACCCAGGCGCCGACCTCCTCGGCGAACCGGGGCCGCAGGTCCTCGTGGTCGCCGACGAGGAAGCCCTCGATCCGGCCCCGGGTCTGGATGAGGCGGGCGAGGTTGCGCGGGCCGGGGGCGGGCTCGGTGGCGTTGTAGACCGAGATCATGCCGCAGACCGCGATCCGGCCGCCCCGGTTGAGCCGGCCGATGGCCGCCTCCAGGTGGTCCCCGCCCACGTTGTCGAAGTACACGTCGACGCCGTCGGGGGCGGCGGCGCGCAGTTGCTCGGCCACCGGGGCGTCCTTGTAGTTGAAGGCGGCGTCGAAGCCGTACTCGTCCAGGAGCAGCCGGACCTTGGCGTCGGAGCCGGCCGAGCCGACGACCCGGGAGGCGCCCTTCAGCCGGGCGATCTGGCCGGCCTGACCGCCGACGGCGCCGGCCGCGCCGGAGACGAAGACCGTGTCGCCCTCGCGCAGCGCGGCCACCCGCAGCAGCCCCGCGTAGGCGGTCAGGCCGGTCATGCCGAGCACGCCGAGGTACGTGGAGAGCGGGGCGGCGTCCGCGTCGACGGGGACGGCGTGCCGGGCGTCCAGGACGGCGTACTCGCGCCAGCCGAAGAAGTGCAGCACGTGGTCGCCGGGCGCGAAGCCCTCCGCCTTCGAGGCGACCACCTCGCCGACGGCGCCGCCCTGCATCACCCTGCCCAGCTCGAAGGGGGCGACGTAGGACTTCGCGGCACTCATCCGGCCGCGCATGTAGGGGTCGACGGACAGATACCGGTTGCGGACCAGCACCTGGCCCTCGGCGGGGACGGGCACCTCCGTCTCGACCAGGGCGAAGTCCTCCGGCTCGGGCCGGCCGACCGGACGGCTGACGAGGTGCCATTCGCGGTTGACGGCGGGGAGGGAGGGGGAGTCGGTCATGAGGGCGCCTTTCCGCACGGGGGTCGCGTCCGCGGACCGGCGCTCGGCCCGGCCGCGAATATTTCACTACCTGAAACAACCATGCGGCTGAACATTTCAGGTTGTCAAACACCTGGGTACGCTGGACCCCATGTCTCCTCCCGAGCACAGCACCGCCCGCCGCCCCGACGCCCTCACCCTGGAGGTCGTGGAGCTGATCGGCGAGGTCGTGGCCCGCTTCCACGCCGACTACGAGGAGGCCGCCGCGGAGCGGTCGCTCACCGGGGCGCAGGCGAAGCTGCTGAGCCTGCTCTCCCTGGAACCGCTGCCGATGCGGCGGCTGGCGCGGAAGCTGCGGTGCGAGCCGTCGAACGTGACCGGGATCGTGGACCGGCTGGAGGCGCGGGGACTGGTGGAGCGGCTGACGGACCCCGACGACCGGCGGGTCAAGCTCGCGGCGGCGACACCGGAGGGGCGCCGGGTGGCGCGGGGGCTGCGGGAGTCGCTGCGCTTCGCCCGCGAGCCGCTCGCCGGGCTGTCGGAGGACGAACGGGTGGCGCTGCGGGACGCGCTGCGGCGGATCGTGGGCGACTGAGCCGGGGCACCGAGGGCCGGTCCCCTCGGGGTACGGCACCGGAGCGCCCCTGCCGGAGCGCGCCTCAGGGCCGTCAGGCGCACCACCACAGGAAGCGGTTGCAGGTCTCCGTGGGGGTGGGGGACGGCGGGGGCGGGGCCGGGGGCGCGCTGGTGGCGGCCGGGGGGTCCGGGGTGGCCTGCGCGGGCGGGGCCGGGTCGGAGCCGGGGGCCGGGGGCGGGTCGTCCGGCGCCTGCTCGGCGTCCGGTTCCTCCCCCGGGTCCTCGGAGGCGTCGGCCTCGGGGGACGCCTCCGGGGCGGAGGCCGACTCCGACGGGGAGGCCGATGCCGAGGCGGAGGCGGTGGGCGAGGGGCCGTCCGCCGGGTCCGCGGTGTGCCGGTCGGCGGCGGGCAGGGCCGGGTCACCGGCCTCCCGGGAGGTTCCGCCGTCGGTCGCCCCGTCCCCGACGGAGGCCGGCGGCGGGCCGCTTCCCGGCCCGGCGCTGCCGAGTTCGGCCAGGCTCAGTCCCCCGGCGGCCAGGACGAAGCCGGTGGTGATCAGCAGGGTCCGGCGTCCGCGCCGGCGGTGCGCGGCGGCCTTGCGGTCACGGCGGCCGGGCCGGTCGGTGTCGGGGTCACCGTCCGGGCCTTCGTCCGCTCCGGCGCCGGCGCCGTCACCGCCCTCGCCGGCGGCACCGTCACCATCACCGTCACCGCCGTCGCCGTCGCCGTCACCGGAGTCCCCGGCGTCGCCGGACGCGCGCTCCTCGCCCGGAGCGGCGAACGCACCGGCAGCGGTGGGCTGTTCGACCTGGGTGCCGCACCCCGGGCAGGCGAGGGCGCCGTTGAGGTGCCGTCGGCACGGGTGGCAGTAGTCCATGACGCGGGAAGGTTAAGTTCCCGGCCGGTGGGGTTCCTAGACATCCCTGTGAAGGTTGTGTGGGAAAGCGGGCACGCCCCTTCCCCGGCACCGCTGCGCATGCCGCCGAAACTGCCGAAACCGTTATGTGTCCGACCCGTTGACACCCCCACCGCACCCTCCTTACTGTCTCGCCAGCATTTCGAACGAGTGACGAAATCTCGAACGCCGGGAAGGGCTGCCACCGTGCGCATCACCGGAATCAGCACACACGTGGTCGGGACGCCGTGGCGGAACCTGACCCACGTCCAGGTGCACACCGACGAGGGGCTCACGGGGGTCGGGGAGACCCGGATGCTCGGGCACACCGACGCCCTCCTCGGCTATCTGCGGGAGGCCGAGGCCAACCACATCGCCGGCTCCGACCCGTTCGCCGTCGAGGACCTGGTCCGCCGCATGAAGTACGGGGACTTCGGCCGGGCCGGGGAGATCGTGATGTCCGGCATCGCCGTGGTCGAGATGGCCTGCTGGGACATCAAGGGCAAGGCCCTCGGCGTCCCCGTCTGGCAGTTGCTCGGCGGGAAGGTCACCGACCGGGTCAAGGCGTACGCGAACGGCTGGTACACCACCGAGCGGACCCCCCAGGCGTACCACGAGGCCGCCCGGCGGGTGGTCGAGCGCGGCTACCGGGCGCTGAAGATCGACCCCTTCGGCACCGGCCACTTCGAGCTGGACCACGAACAGACCCTGTACGCCGTCTCGTTGATCGAGGCGGTGCGGGACGCCATCGGACCCGGAACCGAGCTGATGCTGGAGATGCACGGCCGCTTCTCCCCCGCCACCGCCGTGCGGCTGGCCCGGGAGATGGCGCCGTTCCGCCCGGCCTGGCTGGAGGAGCCGGTCCCGCCGGAGAACCTCAAGGCGCTGGAGAAGGTCGCCGCCAAGGTCGACATCCCCGTCGCCACCGGCGAACGCGTCCACGACCGGATCGAGTTCCGCGAGCTGTTCGAGAGCCAGGCCGCCGACATCATCCAGCCCGACGTGGGGCACATCGGCGGCATCTGGGAGACCCGCAAGCTCGCCGCCACCGCCGAGACGCACTACACGCTCATCGCCCCGCACAACGTCGGCGGCCCCGTGCTCACCGCCGCGAGCCTCCAACTGGGCTTCACCACACCCAACTTCAAGATCCTGGAGCACTTCAACGACTTCGCCGACGCGGAGATCTCCCAGATCGTCCGGGGTGCCCCGCGGGTGGACCCGGCGGACGGCTGCTTCGCCCTTTCCGACGCCCCCGGCCTCGGCGTGGAGCTGGACACCGACGCGGCTGCCGCCTTCCCCCAGCAGCAGGCCCGGTTCGACCTGTGGGCCGACGGCTGGGAGCGGCGCCGGCCGCGGGAGCGCCGCGCATGAGCGCCGAGATCGTCGTCGAGGCGCCGGGGCGCCACCGCGCGGCCCCGCACACCCCGCGCGAGCCCGGCCCCGGCGAGGCGCTGGTGCGGGTGCACGCCGTCGGGATCTGCGGCAGCGACCGCGAGGTCTACCGGGGCGACCGGCCCGAGGGGTACGTCCGTTACCCGGTGGTCCCCGGGCACGAGTGGTCCGGGACGGTGGAGCGGGTCGGCGCCGGGGCACCGGCGTCCCTGGCCGGGCGCAAGGTGGTCGGCGAGGGCTTCCGCAACTGCCAGGTGTGCGACCGCTGCCACGCGGGCGAGACGACCCTGTGCGGCGCCGGGTACGAGGAGACCGGGTTCACCGTGCCGGGTGCCATGGCGCCGACGCTGACCCTGCCCGCCCGGCTGCTGCACGTCCTGCCCGAGGGCGCCGACCTCACCGCCGCCGCCCTGCTGGAGCCGGCCGCCTGTGTCGCCGCCGCCGCGCTGAAGGCGGGGGCCCGGCCGGGTGAGCGGGTCGCCGTGGTCGGCACCGGGACGCTCGGCATGCTCGCCGTACAGTTCCTGCGGGCCACCTCCCCGGCGGAGCTGCTGGTGGTCGGCACCGGGCGGGAACGGGAGGCCCTGGCCCGGCGGTTCGGCGCGACCGCCTTCCGTACCCGGGGCGGTGAACCGCCGGGCGGGTTCGACGTGGTGGTGGAGACCGCCGGGTCGGCCGACGCGGCCCGGACCGCCGCCGCGCTGCCGCGCCGGGGCGGCCGGCTGGTGCTGACCGGCATCCCGGCGCCGGGCGCGGACGGCCTCGACCCGACCCACCTGGTGCTCCGGCAACTGGAGGTGCGGACCGTCTTCGGGGCGCCGCCGGCCGCCTGGGCGCACACGGTACGGATGTTCGCCGCCGGGCTGCTCGACCCGCTGCCGCTGGTGACGCACGAGGTGCCGCTGTCCGCGTTCGCGCGGGCGATCGCCCTGGTGGGCTCCGGGCACCCGGACGTCGGCAAGGTCCTCCTGCGCCCCTGAGCCGCGCTTCCGCCTGCCCGCCGTACGCCTGCCTCCCCCTCCCCGCCGCTCCCGCCGCCCCGCCTCCGCACCCGCCGCACCCGCCGCCCGCCTCCCCGCCCGCGCATCCCGCCCCCTACCCCTGAGGACCCCACGTGACCGACGTTTCCGCCCCGGCCGTGCGCCGGCCCGGTGAGCCGGTGCTCACCGCCCTCGGCCTGGCCGCCCCCGACCCCGACCCCGCCGACGCCTCGCCGCACTCCTTCCCCGGCGGGGGCCGCTGGCGCACCGAGGTGCCCTCCTGCGAGGGGCCCGAGGCGCTGGCGGCGGTGCTGGAGGAGTCCGCGCGGCTGGAGGTGCCGGTGCACCGGATCAGCCAGGGCAGCGGCGTGTGGATGCTGACCGATGCCGAGATCTCCGAGATGGTCGCCGCCACCGCCGAACGCGCCGTCGAACTCTGCCTGTTCACCGGCCCGCGCGGCACCTGGGACATCGGCGCCGGCACCCGGACCGACGCCGGCGGGGCCGGAGCGCGGGCCCGGGGCCACGACGCGGTCGCCGGCTGCGTCGAGGACGCCGTGCGCGCCACCGGCCTCGGTGTGCGGTGCCTGCTCGTCGCCGACGAGGGCGTGCTGTGGACGCTGCACCGGGCGCGGGCGGCCGGCCTCCTGCCCGCCGACACCACGCTCAAGGTCTCCGCGCTCGTCGGGCCGGTCAACCCGGCCTCGTTCGCGGTCTTCGAGCGGCTCGGCGCCGACTCGGTCAACGTGCCCGGCGACCTGACACCGCGTCACCTGGCCGAGATCCGGCGGGTTTCGGCCGCCCCGCTCGACCTCTACGTCGAGGCGCCCGACGACCTCGGCGGCTACGTGCGCATGTACGAGGTGGCCGAACTGATCCGGTGCGGCGCCCCGCTGTACCTGAAGTTCGGCCTCGCCAAGGCGCCCGGGATCTATCCGTACGGCGCTCACCTGCGGGAACTCGCGCTGGCCAGTGCGCGGGAGCGGGTGCGGCGCGGGCGCCTCGTCCTGGACCTGCTGGCCCGGCACGGCGCGGACGGGGGCATGGCCCCGCTCGGTTCGCGGCTGCCCGGACCGCTCAGCCGCTTCGCGGCCTCGTCATAACGTTCCGGAAACCCTCTTCACAAAAGCCCACACAGACGCGCACAATCCCACGCACCCGTTCTCGGTCGCTCAGCCCCGCCCGCCCCCGATCCCGCACCACCGGCCGTCCGTACCACCGGAGTTCACGCACCACGGCGCTCCCGCACCACCCGCCCGAGCCCTGCACCCACAGCAAGGATGATGACCATGCGCAACCGCAGAGCCGCACTCGCCGCCGTCGCCTCGGCCGCCTCCCTCGCCCTCGCCCTCACCGGCTGCGGCCAGAACAGCGAGGGCGGCGGCAAGGAGGACAAGGGGGGCGCGGACGGCGCCACCATCGGCATCGCCATGCCGACGAAGTCCTCCGAACGCTGGATCGCCGACGGCGCCAACGTCGAGAAGGAGCTGAAGGCCAAGGGGTACAAGACGCGGCTGGTCTACGGCGAGGACGACCCGGACCAGCAGGTCTCCCAGATCGAGAACATGATCACCCAGGGCGTGAAGGCCCTGATCGTCGCCGCCATCGACAACAAGTCGCTCGACAACGTGATGCGCCAGGCGCAGGACGCCGGCATCCCGGTCATCTCCTACGACCGCCTGATCCTCGGCACCGAGGTCGACTACTACGCCTCCTTCGACAACGAGAAGGTCGGCGAGCTGCAGGGCACGTACATCGTCGACAAGCTCGGCCTGAAGAAGGGCGAGAAGGGCCCGTTCAGCATCGAGCTGTTCGCCGGCTCCAACGACGACAACAACACCAAGTACTTCTTCCAGGGCGCGATGAACGTCCTCAAGCCCTACCTGGACAAGGGGCAGTTGGTCGTCCGGTCCAAGCAGACCGCGCTCAACCAGGTCACCACCCTGCGCTGGGACGGCGGCACCGCGCAGCGGCGCATGGACGACCTGCTCACCTCCAGCTACCGCAGCTCCCGGGTGGACGCGGTCCTCTCCCCCTACGACGGCATCTCCATCGGCATCCTGTCCGCCCTGAAGTCGGACGGCTACGGCTCGGCCGGCAAGCCCATGCCGGTCGTCACCGGGCAGGACGCCGAGGTCGCCTCGGTCAAGTCGATCGTCGCGGGCGAGCAGACGCAGACCGTCTACAAGGACCTGCGCCAGCTCGCCAAGGTCGCCACCTCCATGGTCGACGCGGTGCTGCACGACAAGAAGCCCGAGGTCAACGACACCACGTCCTATGACAACGGTGCCAAGGTCGTCCCCGCCTACCTGCTCCAGCCGGTCAGCGTCGACAAGTCCAACTACAAGGAGATCCTCGTCGACGGCGGTTTCTACACCGAGAACGACCTCAAGTAACCGGGCCCGGCTACGGATTGGAAGGCACGACCATGGCGGGACCCGTCCTGGAAATGCGCTCGATCGTCAAGACCTTCCCCGGCGTCAAGGCGCTCAGTGACGTCACGCTCACCGTCCGCCAGGGCGAGGTCCACGCCATCTGCGGCGAGAACGGCGCCGGCAAGTCGACCCTGATGAAGGTGGTCTCCGGCGTCCATCCGCACGGCAGTTACGAGGGGGAGATCCTCTTCGAGTCGACGCCGTGCCGCTTCAAGGACATCCGGGCCAGCGAGCAGCAGGGCATCGTCATCATCCACCAGGAACTGGCGCTGGTGCCGTACCTCTCCCTCGCGGAGAACATCTTCCTCGGCAACGAGCACGCCCGGCGCGGACTGATCGACTGGAACGAGACCCTGCGCCACGCCTCCGAACTGCTGCGCCGGGTGGGGCTGCGCGAGCACCCGGAGACCCGCGTCGCCGACATCGGCGTGGGCAAGCAGCAGCTCGTGGAGATCGCCAAGGCGCTCTCCAAGCGGGTGAAACTGCTCATCCTCGACGAGCCGACGGCCGCCCTCAACGACGAGGACAGCGGCAAACTCCTGGACCTGATCCTCCAGTTGAAGGACCAGGGCATCACCTCGATCATCATCTCGCACAAGCTGAACGAGATCCGCCGGGTCGCCGACTCGGTCACCATCCTCCGCGACGGGCGCACCATCGAGACGCTGGACGTCAAGGCGGCCGGGACCACCGAGGACCGGATCATCAGCGGGATGGTCGGCCGCGATCTGGAGCACCGCTTCCCGGAGCGCACCGAGCACCACCCCCAGGCCGGGGCGGCGCCCGCCCTGGAGATCCGCAACTGGACCGTGCACCACCCCATCGACCAGCAGCGCAAGGTCGTCGACGACGTCTCCCTCGAGGTGCGGCGCGGCGAGATCGTCGGCATCGCCGGGCTCATGGGCGCCGGCCGCACCGAACTGGCGATGAGCGTCTTCGGCCGCTCCTACGGGCGGTACGCGGGCGGCACGGTGCTCCGCGACGGCCGCGAGGTCCGTACCCGCTCGGTCCCGGAGGCGGTCGGGCACGGCATCGCGTACGTCACCGAGGACCGCAAGCACTACGGGCTCAACCTGATCGACACCATCAACCGGAACGTGTCGCTGTCCGCGCTGGGCAAGGTGGCCCGGCGGGGCGTGGTCGACGAGCACGAGGAGCGGCGGGTCGCGGAGGGGTACCGCACCTCCATGAACATCAAGGCGCCGACCGTGTTCGAGCCGGTGGGCAGGTTGTCCGGCGGCAACCAGCAGAAGGTCGTCCTCAGCAAGTGGCTCTTCGCGGGCCCGGAGGTGCTGATCCTGGACGAGCCCACGCGGGGCATCGACGTGGGCGCCAAGTACGAGATCTACACGGTCATCGACCGGCTGGCCGCCGAGGGCAAGGCGGTCGTCTTCATCTCCTCCGAGCTGCCCGAGCTGCTCGGCATGTGCGACCGCGTCTACACCATGGCGGCGGGGCGGCTGACGGGCGAGTTCTCGCGGGCCGAGGCCACGCAGGAGGCCCTGATGCGCCAGATGACGAAGGACAAAGAGGTGACGGGATGAGCACCGACGTGACCGCGAAGAGCCCGGCCCCCGCTCCACCGGGCCGGGACGGTCCGGAGGCCGGCGGCGGTCTGCTGCGGCTGATGCTCGACGGGCTGCGCCGCAACATGCGCCAGTACGGGATGCTGATCGCGCTCGGCCTGATCGTGGTGCTGTTCGCCGCCTGGTCCGGCGGCGACCTGCTGCTGCCGCGCAACGTGTCCAACCTGGTGCTCCAGAACAGCTACGTGCTGCTGCTGGCGATCGGCATGATGCTCGTCATCATCGCCGGGCACATCGACCTGTCGGTGGGCTCGCTCACCGCCTTCGTCGGCGCGATGTCCGCCGTGCTGATGGTCGACCACGACGTGGCCTGGCCGCTGGCGGTGGTGCTGTGCCTGGCGCTGGGCGCGCTCGCCGGGTCGGTGCAGGGCTTCTTCGTCGCCTATCTCGGCATCCCGTCCTTCATCGTGACCCTGGCGGGCATGCTGCTCTTCCGCGGCCTGACCGAGATCGTCCTGAAGGGGCAGACGCTCGGCCCGCTCCCCAGGGACCTCCAGAAGATCGCCAACGGCTTCCTGCCCGAGGTCGGCCCGAACACGAACTACCACAACCTCACCCTGCTGCTCGGCTTCGCGCTGATCGCGTTCGTCGTCCACCAGGAGGTGCGGGACCGCAGGCGGCAGCGGGAGTTCGCGCTCGACGTGGCGCCGGCCAGGCTGTTCGCGCTCAAGCTGGTGGCGCTGGTCTCCGCGGTCCTCGTCGTCACCCTGCTGCTGGCCAGCTACAAGGGCGCCCCCATCGTCCTGCTCATCCTCGGCGTGCTGGTGGTCGGCTTCGGCTACGTGATGCGCAACGCGGTCATCGGCCGGCACATCTACGCGATCGGCGGCAACCTCCCGGCGGCCAAGCTCTCCGGGGTGAAGGACCGCAAGGTCACCTTCCTGGTCTTCCTCAACATGGGCATGCTCGCCGCCCTGGCGGGCCTGGTCTACGCCGCCCGCTTCAACGCGGCCTCGCCCAAGGCGGGGCTCGGCTTCGAACTGGAGGCCATCGCGGCCTCGTTCATCGGCGGCGCGTCGATGAGCGGCGGCGTCGGCACGGTCCTCGGCGCGATCATCGGCGGCCTGGTCCTCGGCGTGCTCAACAACGGCATGAACCTCGTCGGCATCGGCACCGACTGGCAGCAGGTCATCAAGGGCCTGGTGCTGCTGGCCGCGGTCGGCTTCGACGTGTGGAACAAGCGCAGGGTCGGTTCGTAGACCCGGCCGGGCCCCGCCGCACCGGCGGGGCCCCTCTCCCCCGGCAGTTGAGGAGCCGCACATGGAACCGAGCAGACCAGCGGTGACGGCCCCGGGCACGGCGCCGGGCCTCCCCTCGGCCGCCGCGGGCGGCCCGGCGCACGCGCGGGGAGACGCGCGGGGAGGCGGGCGGCCCGCGAAGGAGCCCTTCGGCCGGCTCCCCGACGGCACGCCGGTGCACCGCTGGTCGCTGGAGAACGGCGGCACCCGGCTCGGGGTCCTCTCCTACGGCGGCATCGTGCAGTCCCTGGAGATACCCGACCGGCACGGAACGTACGCCAACGTCTGCCTGGGCTTCGCCCGCCTCGACGACTACCTGGCCGCGAGCCCGTACTTCGGCGCCCTCGTCGGCCGCTACGGCAACCGGATCGGCGCCGGCCGCTTCACCCTGGACGGCCGCGTCCACCACCTCTCCGTCAACGACGGGGCCCACACCCTGCACGGCGGGGCGACCGGCTTCGACAAGCACGTGTGGGACGTCGAGCCGTTCACCCGGGACTTCGAGGCGGGCCTCGTCCTGCGCCGGACCAGCCCCGACGGCGAGATGGGCTTCCCGGGCACGCTGCGGGCGGCGGTGACGTACACGCTGACCCGCTCCGGCGACTGGCGCGTCGACTACGAGGCGACCACCGACCGGGCCACCGTCGTCAACCTCACCAGCCACGTCTACTGGAACCTGGCCGGCGAGGGCTCCGGCAGCGTCGAGGACCACGAACTCACCCTCGCCGCCGCCCGCTTCACGCCCGTCGACGCGGGCCTGATCCCCACCGGCGAGCTGGCGAAGGTCGCGGGCACCCCGTTCGACTTCCGCCGCGCCAAACCGGTCGGCCGCGATCTGCGCGCCGGGCACCCACAGGTGGTCACCGCGCGGGGCTTCGACCACAACTGGGTGCTGGACAAGGGCGTCACCGCCCGCCCCGAGCACGTCGCCACCCTGCGCGACCCGGCCGGCGGCCGGAGCCTGCGCATCGCCACCGACCAGCCGGGACTCCAGTTCTACTCGGGCAACTTCCTCGACGCCACGCTCACCGGCGGCGGCGGGCGCGTCCACCGCCAGGGCGACGCCCTCTGCCTGGAGACCCAGCACTTCCCCGACTCGCCGAACCGGCCGTCCTTCCCGTCGACGGTGCTGCGGCCGGGGCACACCTACCGGACGACGACGGTGCACTCCTTCGGCACCTGAGCCCCTCCGCCCGCCCCCGGCCCCCGGTTCCCGCCGGTTCCGGCCCCCGGTTCAGCCCCCCGCTCCCGGTTCCGGAACCGGCCCCACCGGGCGGTCACATTTCTTTCACACCCGTTGAACACCTCCCCGCCCCTCCCCGTATCCATGGGTGGCCCGTGCTCCCCCGCGCGGGCCACCCAGCGACGGAGGTCCCACTTGTCCGGCAGCGTCACCTCGTTGTTCCGCAGCGCCGCGGCGCACAGCCCCTCCATGGCGGCGCTGACGCGGGCGAGCGGCGACGGCGCGGTGGGGCCGGTGGACTTCTGCATCCCGTGCAACCCGTACTTCCCGACCCCGGCCATGTTCGACGAGATGGCGAGCCGGCTCCGCGAGATCATCACGTACTACCCGAGCGGCGCCGACACCATCACCGCCGAGCTGTGCGGTCTGCTCCAGCTCCCGCCGCAGTGCGTGGCGATGGGCAACGGGTCCACGGAGCTGATCACCTGGATCGACCACCTGCTGGTCCGCGAGTCCCTCGCCGTCCCGGTCCCCACCTTCGGCCGCTGGACCGACCAGCCGATGGAGACCGGCAAGCGGGTCGACATGTTCCCGCTCCAGGAGGCGAACGGCTTCGCCCTCGACCTCGGCCGGTACGCGGAGTTCATCCGGGCCCGGGGCACCCGGGTGGCGGTGATCTGCAACCCGAACAACCCCGACGGCGGCTTCCTGCACAAGCAGGCGGTCGTGCAGTTCATGGACGCCATGGCCGACCTGGACCTGGTCGTGATCGACGAGTCCTTCCTGGAGTTCGCCGACGCGGAGGAGGAGCCCAGCGTGGTCCAGGAGGCCATGCTGCGCCCCAACGTGATCGTCCTGCGCAGCCTCGGCAAGAACTTCGGCCTGCACGGCATCCGCTTCGGCTACCTCGTCGCCAACCCGTCGCTGGCCGGCCGGGTGCGCGACATGCTGCCCAAGTGGAACCTCAACTCCTTCGCGGAGCACGTGGTGTTCATGCTCCGCGAGCACGGGACGGAGTACGCGCAGAGCCTGCGCGAGGTGCGCCGCGACCGCCTGGAGATGGCGGGGCTGCTCGCGGCGCTGCCCGGCCTGACCGTCTATCCGTCCCAGGGGAACTTCCTCTTCGTCCGCCTGCCCGTGGGTGCCGAGGGCACCGTCGTCCGGGACCGGATGCTCACCGAGCACGGGGTCCTGGTCCGCGAGTGCGGCAACAAGATCGGTTCCTCCAGCCGCTTCCTGCGTCTCGTGGTGCGCCCCCAGGCGGATGTGCGCCGCCTGGTCTCCGGTATGGAACAGGTGCTCTACGGGACCGGGAGGGAGGCCGCCGTGCCCGAGCACGCTACCGGGACCAGCTACAGCTCGGGCACGGCGGCGGTGGACCGCCTGGTCAGCGAGACCAACGGGGCCGGCCTGAGGGGGCTCGCCGAGCGGGCGGCCGTCCCCGGGCTCGCTGCCGCGCCCTCCGCCGGCACCGGCATGTCGCTCCCCTCCGGACCGGTGGCCGCCCCAGCGGCCGCCGCCGCAGGGATGCCGGTGCCGGCGGTGTCCCCGCCCGCACCCCAGCCGGCGCCGGTCCCCCAGCCGGCGCCGGTCCCCCAGCCGGCGCCGGCTCCTCCCCCGGCCCCCGCCCCGGCCCCCGTGCCGGCGGCCCCCATACCGGCCACCGCCATCCCCGCCGCCTCGATCCCGTCGGCGCCCCAGCCCGCCGCCCCCATGCCCACGGCGCCCGTCCCCGCGGCCCAGATGCCGATGCCGACGGGCCCCACCCCGCCCGGCGTCCCGGCGCGCGGCGGTCTGACGGCCGCCCAGGTCCGCGGCACCAACGGACTGGACCCCGTCCCGCCCGGCACCTGGCCCGCCCCGCAGAACTGGCCCAACGCCGCCGGCATGGTCCCCACCGCCTGACCCACCGCCTGACCCCGGGGCCCCCTCCCCGCGCCCGCCGCGGGCCGGCGTGGAGAATGGGCCGGCGCGCGCGGCCCGGCCGTGCGCGCCGGCAGGGAAGAACGGGCAACAGGAGGGGCTCCCTTGGAGCTCGGCACGCGCGACAGAACCGGCACACCCGGCACACCCGGCAGGACCGGCACACTCGGCAGACGGGCCTTCGGCGCCCTCGCCGGGACGAGCGCCCTCGGTCTCGCCCTCGGCGGCAGCGGCGTCGGCGGCGCGGCCGGGACCTCGGCCGGGACGCGGGGCCCCGTGCCCACCGGACCGCCGCCGGGCCGGCCCGCCGCGGACGGCGTCCGCCACCGGGTCGACGTCGACCGCCACTCCCTCCTCGTCGACGGGCGCCGCCTGGTGCTGTCCGCCGGGGAGACGCACCCCTTCCGGCTGCCGAGCCCGTCCCTGTGGCGGGACGTGCTGGAGAAGACCCGGGCGTACGGGGGCACCGCGGTCGTCGCCGTCCTCGACCGTCACCAGCTCTGGGCGGGCCCCGGGCACGACGACCTCACCGGCGTCCGCGACCTCGGCCTGTTCCTGCGGCTGGCCGCCGGGGCCGGGCTCTACGTCGTCCTGCGGCCCGTGCCCCGGCCCGGCGCCGACGCCGAGGCGTGGCTCTCCCGCGTGCACGCGGTCGCCGCCCGGCACCTGTACACCCGGGGCACCGGCACCGTCCTGCTCTACCGCACCGGAGTGACGGCGCCCGAGGAGACGGCCCGCCTGCGCGAGCGGCTGCGCGCCGACGGCCTCGATCTGCCCCTCGTGCACGACGGGTCCCCCCTCGCCTGGGGCGAGGTGCGCGGGGCGGCGGACCCGGCGGCCGTCCGGCGCGGCCGGCTCGACCGCCTCGGCGCGGGGCCGGTGGTGCACACCGTCGCCGCCTTCTTCGGCGGCACCTCCTGGGGCTGGCTCCCCGGCCCGCCCGCCCCCGGCCCGGTCTACGACCCCACGGCGCCGCTCGACGAGGCCCGCCGGCCGACCGAACGGATGGCGCCGGTGCACCAGTTCGGGCACCTGCTGCGCCATGTCCCCGACCTCGCCCGGCTGGAGGAGGCCCCGGGCGGCGGCGCCGGGGACGACCGGCTGCGGGTGCGGCGCCTGGCCAACCCGGACACCGGCGCCCGGTTCCACCTCCTGGCCAACGACAGCGCCGAGGAGGTCACCTCGACGGTGCCGCTGGACGGCCGGAAGGTGCCGGTCACCCTCCCGGCCGGGGATGCCCGGCTGCTCGCCTCCGGGCTCCCGCTCGGGGCCGGGATGAAGCTGGCGTACGCGACGGTGCAGCCCATGGCGGTGCTGAGCGCGGGGCGGCAGGACATCGCGGTCTTCGCGGGGCGGGCGGGCGAGACGGCGCACGTGGTGCTGGACTGCCCGAGCGAGCCGTGGCCGTCCCGGCTGGACGAGGAGGCGGCCTGGGCGTACGACCAGGGCCGGCTGCACGTGACGGCGCCGCTGGCCGCCGGCCGGCCGGTCCGGGTGCGGGTGCGCGGCGCGGACTCCCGGCGGCCACTGCTGCTGGTCCTCGCCGACGACGCCGCCTCCCTGCGGCTGTGGCCGTACGAGACCCCGTCGGGCGCCCTCCTCGTCCAGGGCCCCGAGCTGCTGCGCGAGGCCGTGGTGGACGGGGCGACGCTGCGGCTGACCGGCGACACCGTGGACGAATGCCCGCTGGAGGTCTGGGCGCCGCGCGGTGTCACCGGCGTGACCTGGAACGGCCGCCCGGTGCGCACCACCGCCGGCCGGGCCGGGAGCCTGCGGGCCCTTCACCCACTGCCCGGCGTGCGGGAGCCGGAGCTGCCCGCGCTGGACGACTGGCGGCGCCGGGCGGAGAACCCGGAGTCGGCGCCGGACCACGACGACGCGCGGTGGACGGTCGCCGACCGGCGGACGTCGGCCTCGTCGACGCCCGTGCCCGGGGAACAGCCGGTGCTCTTCGCCGAGGAGTACGGCTTCTGGCACGGCGACGTCTGGTACCGGGGGCGGCTGCTGGGCGCGGCCGGGCTGGAGTGGGTCTCCCTGGCCCACCGCGCGGGCCCTCGGGGCCTGGTGATGGCGTGGCTCGACGGGGAGCCGCTCGGCGTCCACCACACCGAGGGCGCGGGGATCACGACGGCCCGCTTCGCCCTGCCGGGCAAGCTGCGCGAACGGCTGCTCGCGGCGCCGGGCACGCCGGTCCTCGCGGTGCTGGTCCGGCGCACCCGCGACCCCGAGGAGGGGCCCGGCGGCGCGGACGGCCGGACGGCGGGCGGGCTGGTGTCGGCGGCCTTCGGGGGCGTCTCCCCCGAGGTGCGCTGGCGGGTGCGCGGGCAGTCGGCCCCCGATCCGGTGCGCGGCCCCCTCAACACCGGGGGCCTGTACGGGGAACGGGAGGGCTGGCACCTTCCCGGTCACGACGACGGAGGGTGGGAGCCGGTCGCCGCGCCGAGGGCCGAGCCGCGCCAGGGGGTGGCCTGGTACCGCACGGTGTTCCGGCTGGACGTCCCGCCGGAGGTGGACGCCTCCCCCGCCCTGGTGCTCGACGGGGTGTCCGGCAGCCGCGTCCAGGTCTTCCTCAACGGCTGGAACCTGGGCGAGTACGGGGAGGACGGGCGCGGCCTGGTCCTGCCGGGCGGCGTCCTGCGCACCCGGGCCGCCGCCAACACCCTCGCCCTGGCGGTCCTGTCCGACGGGAGCGCCGCGGCGGCGCCGGGGTCGGCCCGGCTGGTGCCGCGGGGTGTGGCGGCGGGCGGGGTGCCGGTGACCCGGGTGCCCGCGCCGGGCCGGTCCGGGGCGTAGCCGCGCCCGACGGGCCTGCGGGGGACCGGTGTTCAGCGCAGCCGGATCACGTTCCAGGACAGGGGTTCCAGGACGGTGGTGAGGCGGCCGTCGCGCAGGACCGTGCCGGCGACCCGGCGCGGGCTCACCCGCTCGGGCCGGTCGAGGGTGTTGCGGGCGTCGGGGTCGGCGTCCGCGAGGGCGCTGTGCCCGATCACGTCGGTCAGGCGCAGCCCCCTCAGCGCCACGTCGAGCGGGAGCGGTTCGGTGCGGGAGCGGTTGACGGCGAAGAGGGTGACGGAGCCGTCGCCCGCGCGTACGGCGGTGGCGTGCAGCAGCGCGGCCTCCCCGTACCGGTCGGTGCGGTGGACCGGCGCGTCCACGCGGACGTCGAGGACCCGGCCGCGGCCGTGGCGGGCGGCCTGCGCGAAGGGGTAGAAGGTCGTCTGGCGCCAGGCCGGTCCGCCCGGTTCGGTCATGATCGGGGCGATGACGTTGACGAGCTGGGCGAGGCAGGCGAGGCGGACCCGGTCGGCGTGGCGCAGCAGGGCGATGAGCAGCGAGCCGACGACGACCGCGTCGGTGACGGTGTAGTGGTCCTCCAGCAGGCGCGGGGCCTCGGGCCACTCGTCGGGCCCGGGGCCGCGTTCGCGCCGCCGGGACGTGTACCAGACGTTCCACTCGTCGAAGGCGAGCCCGATCCGCTTGGCGGACTTCAGCCGGGCGGCGACGTGGTCGCAGGTGGCGGCGATCTCCTCGATGTGGCGTTCCATGTCGACGGCGGAGGCGAGGAAGGAGTCGACGTCGCCGTCGAGGGGTTCGTAGTAGGCGTGCAGGGAGATGTGGTCGACGAGGTCGTGGGTGTGGGCGAGGACGGTCGCCTCCCAGGTGGCGAAGGTGGGCATGGAGCGGCCGGAGGAGCCGCAGACGACGAGTTCGGCGCCGGGGTCGCGGCGGCGCAGGGCGCGGGCCGTCTCGGCGGCGAGCCGGCCGTACTCCTCGGCGGTCTTGTGGCCGGTCTGCCAGGGGCCGTCCATCTCGTTGCCGAGGCACCACATGCGGATGCCGAAGGGTTCCGGGTCGCCGTGGGCGGCGCGGAGGCCGGACAGGGCGGTGCCGGAGGGGTGGTTGGCGTACTCGTGCAGGCGGAGGGCGTCGGCGACGCCGCGGGTGCCGAGGTTGAGGGCCATCAGGGGCGCGGTGCGCGGGCCGAGGGCGCGCAGGAAGCCGTGGAACTCGGAGAGGCCGAAGCGGTGGGTCTCGGTGGAGTGCCAGGCGTCGTCGAGGCGGCGGGGGCGGTCGGCGACGGGGCCGACGGAGTCCTCCCAGCGGTGGCCGGAGACGAAGTTGCCGCCGGGGTAGCGGACGAGGGTGACGCCGAGTTCGCGGACCAGGGCGAGCACGTCCCGGCGCAGTCCGGCCGCGTCGGCCGCCGGGTGCCCGGGTTCGTACAGGCCCGTGTACACGCAGCGGCCGAGGTGTTCGACGAAGGAGCCGAAGAGGCGCGGGTCGACGTCGCCGACGGTGAAGGCGGGGCCCAGGGTGAGGCGGGCGGTGCGCAAGGGCGTCCTCCTGGCGGGGGAAGGTCGTCAAGGGGCGTACGGCACCGGCCTGTTCGAGATTCCGGACGGCGCCCGTGGCCTCGGACGGGACGGTAGGGTCATGGCGGGGACGCGTCAATGGGGCGCCGGGTGGACGGCGGACGGTCCGGGGACGCGCCCCTGACGCGGGCCGGCGAGGGCGCGTAGCCTCGGCCGGGGACCGGCGGTGGCGAAGGGGGAGCGATGGACGTCCCGGGCGGTGCGAGGGTCCGGCGCGCGGGCGCCTCGGGGGGACCGGGCGGGACCCCGCCCACGGGCTGCCGCGGACCCACCGGCCCGGCCGCGCGGACCGCGGGGCGCCCCGGAGGCGGGGGCGCGGCGCGGTGACGTGGTTCCTGGGCGAGTTCTACCCGTCGTTCTGGTGGATACCGGCGACCGTCCTGGCCGCCGCGCTGGCGATCAAACTGCCGACGATCATCCGGTTCCGGGGGGACCCGCTGCTGCTCGCGGTGGGCGGACTGCTCCTGCTGGCCCTGGCGGTCTTCGTGTTCGTCGCGCCCTCCACCATCGCCTGGGTCAACCGGGTCACCGGCGTGCCGAACATCTCGGCGCCCTGGGTGTACTCCCTGCTGACCGCCTTCTGCGCCTCCTGCCTGCTGCTGATCATCGCCTGGCGGGGCGGTCCGGCCGACCGGTCCGCGGCGACCCGCCGCGCCATCCGCTGGGTCGTCGGCGCCTACTCGGGCGTGATCGTCGCCCTGTGGGTGCTCTTCGCCCTCGCCGACGTGCCCGAGGAACGCCTGCGCGATCTGGACACCCACTACGCGACCACGCCGTTCATGCGCGAGCAGATCCTGCTCTACCTCCTCGCCCACACCACGGCCGTGCTGATCACCTCGAACCTGATCCGCAACTGGGTCCGCGCCGACGGCCTCGACGCCTGGCTGCGCGGGGGCCTGAAGTTCCTCGGCGCGGGCTACGCGATGAACCTGCTCTTCGACGCCGCCAAGCTGACCGCCGTCGTGGCCCGCTGGACCGGGCACGACCTGGACCGGCTCAACACCGACGTGGCGCCCCCGGTGGCCTGCCTGTCCGCCGTGCTGATCGCGGTCGGCTTCATCCTGCCGCACGCCGGCCAGTACCTGCACGAACGCTGGCGGCTGCGGGCCGCCCACCGCGAACTGGGCCCGCTGTACGCGCTGATGCGGCAGGCGGGCGGCAGGAGGGACCCGTTCGCGCCGTTCGCCGGGCCCGAACTGCGGCTGACCCGCCGCGAGACGTTCATCCGCGACGCGCTGCTGCCGCTCGCCCGCGTGCTCGACGAGGACCTGCGCCACCGCTCCTACGACGCCGCCCGCGCCCTCGGCCACCCGCCGGAGCGGGCACGGGCCCTGGCCGCCGCCGTGGCCATCGCGGACGCCGTCCACGCCCGGCGCCGGCACCCCGGCGACACCGGCCGGAGCGCGGACGCCCCCGACACCGCCGCCCTGCTCCGCGAGATCGGCGCCGTCTCCCGCGCCCTGCGCCGCCCCGAGACGCTGCGGGCGGTACGGGCCCGCGCCGGCGCCCAGGACGGCGGAATCCGGCTGGCCGAGGGGACCGGAAGTGGCTGAGCCCGTGGCCGGCTTGGCATATTGCACGCACCGGACGGCGCCGACGCCGCGCGCCGCCGCGAGGTGTCCGCGCGGCACCTCGCGGGCAGGAGACGACCTGAGAGGAGAACGGTGCGCACGAGCAGGCAGATGCGTCGCCTGGCCGACACGCTCATCGCCCCCATGCGGGTGCCGGTCCCGGCCGACCCGGAGGTCCTGTTCGAGGCGCTGGTCGCGTCCGTCGCCGCCTGGCGGGGGCGCGAGATCGTGGTCCGCAGGGAAACCTTTCCGCCACACACGGCGAGCGGCCTGTGGCTGGAGGCCGAGTCGTACGACATCATCGTCGTGGACCGCCGGGCCGCCGTGTGGCACCAGATCGTCATCCTCACCCACGAGGTGTGGCACATGAACCGCCGCCGCGCCGAGGCCGCCGCGCGCACCCGGTCGCGGGGCGCCTCCCCCCGGCCGGTCGCGGCCCGCACCGACTTCAGCCTCGCCGAGGAACGCGAGGCCGACCGGTTCGGCATGCTGATGGGCCGCCGGCTGCGCGCCTGGCTGGAGGCGTCCGAGGAGACCGTGCACGCGGCCGGCGACGAGGACGCCCAGGGGCTGGCCGAACGCATCGGCGCGGCCCTCAACTACCGTGGGCCGCGCGGGTGAACGGGGCCGTCAACTACGCGAGCTGCGCCGTGCTCTGGCTCGGCCTGGCCGCCAAGGCCCCCGACCTCGTACGCCACCGCCGCGACCCCTTCCTCCGGGCCATCTGCGCGGTGCTGGGCCTGGCCGGGCTCTGCTTCTTCCTCGGCGCCCCGCCCACCGTCGGCGCCGTCAACGACCTGAGCGGGGTGCCGAACCTGGCCGCGCCGCTCACGTACGCCTCCATCACCGCCTACAGCGCCGCCGCCCAGGTGCTGATCGTGCACTGGCGGGGCGGGCCCCGGGTACGGGCCGTGGCCCGCCGCTGGGTGCTCGCCTACGCGCTGGTCGTGCTCGGCATCGCCGTCTCCTTCGCCCTCGGCGAGGCCCCGGTGGAGCGCCGCACCGACCTGGACGTCTACTACGCCACGACGCCGTTCATCGGCCAGATGATCGTGCTCTACCTGCTCGGGCACCTCACCGCGGTCACCGTCACCACCGTCTCCGCGCTGCGCTGGGCCCGGCGGGTGCGCGGGCCGCTGCGCCTGGGACTGACGGTGCTCGGGGCGGGCGCCCTGTGCAACGCCGGGTACAGCGTCTCCAAGCTGGCCGCCGTCGCCGCCCGCTGGAGCGGCCGGGACTGGCAGGTGCTGGTCACGGACGTCTCCCCGGTGGCCGCGGCGGCCAGCGCCGTGCTCACCGTCGCCGGGGTGCTGATCCCGCTGGCCGTGCCGGGGTGGGCACGCCGGCGCCGGGCCCGGCGCGCGTACCTGCGGCTGGAGCCGCTGGAGCGGGTCCTCGACGACCTCCTCACCCGGCGCTCTCTGCGCCTGCCCCGGCCCCACGGGGCCTCCCCGAGCGCCCGGCTGATGTGGCGCCAGACCAGCATCCACAACGCCCTCGGTCACCTCGCCCCGCACCTCGACGCGGCCCTGTACGACCGGGTGCGGGAGGACTCCCTGCGCGCCACGGGCGACGCGGAGCGGGCGGAGGCCGCCGCCTGGGCCGCCGCCGTCGCCGACGCGGCGCACCGGGCGGGGCGGGACGTACCGGAGGGGCCCGGTCCCGGCGAGGGCGCCGGTCCGCTCCCCCACCGGCTGCCCGGACCGGCCGCCCTGGTGCGCATCGCCGACGCGCTGGCCGCCGTTCCCGCGCCCGCCGCCGTCCCCGCGCCCCGCGGACGCGGCCCGGCCGCCGCGACCGGGGGCCGTATGAACCAGCCGCGCGAACAAGGGAGTTCACCGGCATGAGTCTCGTCGTGTATGGGGCGGCCGGGGTGTTCGCGCTGTCCTGTGTGGTGCTGTTCCGGCGGCCCGGTTCACCCGTGCTCGGCACGCTCACCGTCTCCACCTGCGCGGCGATCCTGCTCGGCGCGCTGGTCCTGGTCTGCTCGGCCCCGCCGACCCTCGCCGCCGTCAACGACCTCACGGGTGTGGTGAACTTCGGCGCCCCCCTCACCTACGGCATGCTCTCCGCCTACAGTTGCGCGCTGCTCGTCCTGCTCGTCAACTGGCGCGGCGGCCCCAGGTCCCGGATACGGCGCCGGGTGCTGGCCAGCATGGCCGCCTACGCGCTCCTCATCGCCGTCCTCGTCGCCCTGTTCACGCTCGCCGACGCCCCCGACGAGCGGCTCACCGACCTCGACACGTACTACGCGAACACGCCGTTCATGCGGGAGATGATCCTGCTCTACCTGGCCGGGCACAGCGCGGCGACGCTCGTGATGTGCGCGGTCTGCGTCAAATGGGGCCGCGAGGTGACCGGGCTGCTGCGCACCGGACTGCGGCTGATCCTCGCCGGCAGCCTGCTCGACCTGGTCGGCTTCCAACTGGCCAAGTACACCGCGGTGGTGGCCCGCTGGTACGGCCACGACGTCGACTTCCTGTCCACCACGCTGGCCCCGCCCATGGCCTCGCTCGGCGCCCTGGTCTGCTCCGCCGGATTCGTCCTGCCGCGGCTGCTGCCGGCCGCCGTCGCCCAGTGGCGGGGCCTCGGCGACTACCGCCGGCTCGGCCCGCTGTGGGCGCTGCTGCGGTTCGCGCCGACCTCGCCGAAACCGCCCGCCTCCTGGTGGCGGTCGCCGCGCGAGCGGTTGCAGTGGCGGGAGGTGTCGATCCACGACGCGCTGCTGGCGCTCGCCCCGTACTTCGACGACCGGGTGCGCGAGCGGGAGCGGGAGGCCGCCCTGCGCGCGGGCCGCACCGCCCACCAGGCCCGGCTGGCCGCGGAGGCCGCGATGCTCACCGACGCCGCGCGCCGCGCCGCCGCCCACGAGGAGCCGCCGGCCGACCCGAGCACCTACCGCCTGCGCGCCACGCAGGTCTCGGGGCCGGGCGCGCTGGTCGAACTCGCCCGTACCCTGGGCCGTTCGCCGGCCGGCGCACCGGCGCGCGAGGGTACGGTGAGGGCCGCCCACGGCTGGACCCTGGCTGAAGACGAGGAGACCCATGTCCCGTAGAGCTGTCGTCATCGGTGCCGGTCTGGCCGGCATGCTGGCCGCGGCGGCGCTGTCCCCCGCGGTGGACGAGGTGATCGTGCTGGAGCGCGACGACCTCCCCGACGGACCCGAGCACCGGCGCGGACTGCCCCAGGGCCGCCACGCGCACCTGCTGATGGCCGGGGGCCTGGCCGCCATGGAGGATCTGCTGCCCGGCGCCGGCGTGCGCAAGCGGCTGCTCACCGCCGGCGCCCACGAGATATCCCTCGGCAACGGCATGGTGGCCCTCACCCCCGACGGCTGGTTACGGCGCTGGCGCCACGAGGGCCCCCGGATGGTCACGTGCAGCCGCGCGCTGCTCGACTGGGTGGTCCGCGAGACCGTCCTCACCCACACCGGCACCACCGTCCGCAAGGCCAACGCCCGTGCGCTGACCGGCGGTTCGCGCCGCGTCACGGGGGTGCTCACCGCCCCGGCGGACGGCGCCGGGCCGGAGGAGGTCCTCGACGCCGACCTCGTCGTCGACGCGAGCGGGCGCGGCTCGCGGCTGCTGCGCTGGCTGGACGGCGTCGGCGTCCGCGGCATCGAGGAGCGCACCGTCGACGCGGGGCTGGTCAACGCCACCCGCCTGTACCGGGTGCCCGAGGGCGCCGGCGGCTTCCCGCTGACGGTGCTCCAGGCCGACCCGTACGCCTCCCGGCCGGGCCGCAGCGGCATGGTCATGCCGATCGAGGACGGCCGCTGGCTGGTCAGCCTGGCGGGCACCCGGGGCGGCGAGCCGCCGGCCGACCCGGACGGCTTCCTGCGCTACACCCTGGACCTGCCGCACCCCCTGGTGGGCCGGCTGATCTCCGGCGCCGAGCCGGTGACCGGCGTCCACGTCGGCCGCAGCACCAGCAACGTGCGCCGCTACGTGGAGCGGGCCCGGCACTGGCCCGAGGGGTTCGTCGTCCTCGGGGACGCGCTCGCCACCTTCAACCCGGCCTACGGACAGGGCATGTCCGTCGCCGCGATGGGCGCCCGCGCGCTGGCCGAGGAGGTGCGCCGGTCCGGTCCCGACGCGCCCGGACTGGCTCGCCGGGTGCAGCGGGGCGCCGCCCGGCCGGTCGACGCGGCCTGGGCGGTGGCGGTCGGCCAGGACGTCATGTACCCGGGCACGCGGGGGGCCGCGGCGAGCCCGGCCGACCGGCTCGTCGCCGCGTACACCCGGCGGCTGACCCGGGCGGCGACCGGCTCCTACCCGGCCGCCGCCGCGCTGTGGGACGTCACCAGCCTCCTGGCCGGCCCGGGGCGGGTGCTGCGCCCGGGTGCGCTGCTGTCCACCCTGACGGGCCCCGCGCTGCCGCGGGCCGCCCATCCCCCGCTCTCCCGCGCCGAGTGGCGCACGGTGCACGCCCTGGACCGTACGGGGGGCTGAGGGGCGGGGTGCGGGGGTCGGGGTGCGGGGGGGCGGGGTGCGGGGGGGGCGGGGTGCGGGGGTCGAGGGCGTGGCCACCGGCCGGCTCCGGAGACGTGGCCCCCGGCCGGCTCCGGAGACGTGGCCCCCGGCCGGCTCCGGGGGCGTCGGCCCCCTGCCGGTCCCGGGGGGGCGTGCCCCGGGGCCGCTCACCCCGCGAAGGCCGGCTGGGGCAGCCCCCGCCCCGCCCCCGGCAGCACCAGCAGCGACCCGGCGAGGGGGTGCGGCGCGGTCAGCCCCACCCGGGCCGTGGTCACGTACAGGTCCGTCAGGTCCGGGCCGCCGAACGCGCAGGACGTCACCAGCGGCACCGGCAGCCGGACCACCCGGTCGAGCCGCCCGTCCGGCGTGTAGCGGCGCACCGCCGCCCCGTCCCACAGCGCCAGCCACACGCAGCCCTCGGCGTCCACGGTGAGCCCGTCGGGGTACCCGGCGCCCTCCTCCACCACGGCGAAGGGGCGCCGCCCGCCGACACGCCCGGCCTCGTGGTCGAGGACGTCGATGCGCCGGGTCGGCGTGTCGACGTAGTACATCCGCCGCCCGTCGGGGCTCCAGCCGATGCCGTTGCTGATCGTCACGTCGTCCAGGACCGTCGTCACCGTGCCGTCGCCGGTGATCCGGCTCAGGGTGCCGCCGCCGGGGGCCTCGTCGTAGCGCATGGTGCCCGCCCACAGGCTGCCGTCGGGGGCGACGGCGGCGTCGTTGGCCCGGCGGCCGGGCACCGGATCGCGGTGCAGCGGGCGCGGGGTGCCGTCGGGATCGAGGAGGAAGACGCCGTCGCGCAGGCAGAGGACGAGTCCGCCCCCGGCGCGCGGCAGGACGGCGCCGATGTGCTGGTCCGTGGTGCGCACCGTGCGGCGGCCGGTGGCCGGGTCGAGGGTGTGCACGCGGGAGCCGAGGACGTCCACCCACAGCAGGGTGCCGGTGGCCGGGTCCCAGACGGGGCCCTCGCCGAGTTCCGCCGCGGCCGGGACCGCCACCCGCCACCTCATGCCGCCCTCCGGTGGCCGAGCCGTTCGGAGAGTTCGGCGGCGCCCTCGACGGCGAGCCGTTCCAGTTCGGCGCGGCGCTCCTCGCTCCAGCGGATCAGGGGTACGGAGATGGAGAGCGCGGCGACGACCCGCCCGGAGCGGTCGCGGACCGGGGCGGCGACGCAGGAGACGTCCGCGTTGGACTCGCGGTTCTCCACGGCGGTGCCTCGGGCGCGGACGCGGGCCAGGGCCTCGCGCAGCACCGCCGGGTCGGTGATGCTGTTCGGCGTCATCGCGGCCAGCTCGGTCCCGTCGGGGAACCGGGCGTCCAGCTCCCGCTCGGGCAGCGAGGCCAGCAGCATCTTGCCGACGGAGGTGCAGTGCGCGGGCAGCCGCCGGCCGGCCGCGGAGACCATGCGCACCGCGTGCGTGGAGTCCACCTTGGCGATGTAGATGACGTCGGTGTCCTCCAGGATCGCCACGTGCACGGTCTCGTCGCAGGTCTCGGCGACGCCCCGGGCGACCTGCCGGCCCTCGGCGGCGAGGTCGAGGTCCTCGGCGTAGCGGGAGCCGAGCTGGTAGGGGCGGACGCCGAGCCGGTACCGTCCGGGCTCGGAGGCCACCGGCACGAGGTACCGGCGGGCGGCGAGCGTGCTGACCAGCTCGTGCACGGTGGTGCGCGGCAGTTGGAGCCGGCGCACGATCTCGGGCGCGGAGAGCGTGCCGTCGCCGTCGAGGAAGAGTTCGAGTATGTCGAGAGCCCGGGTCACGGCTGGTACGAGGCGTCCCATGTCCGGCTCCCTCCCTGGTGTCTGGGGCGCCCGCGCTCCCGCCTCCCGGCGGCCGGCGGGCGACCGCGGGTGTTCGAGATATCAACAGGCTGTCGGTATGGCGAACACAGGCTACTCACATGGGGTTTGCCACGGCAATGGATCAGGAGGGGGTGGTTGCCGGGGGCGCGTCCCTCCGGCGGGGGGCGCGGGTGCCCTCGCGGTGCCGGTGCCGTCCGTCGTGGCGCGGGTGCCCTCGCGGTGCCGGTGCCGTCCGTCGCGGCGCGGGTGCCCTCGCGGCGCCGGTGCCGTCCGTCGTGGCGCCCGTACGCCTCCCCCGTACGCGACGATGGGCCCATGCCGCCCGCCAAGCGCCCCGCCGGTCCCTTCACCCCGCTCGACTTCCAACTGGTGCTGCTGCGCCGCATGGCCGACCACAACCCCGGCCTGGTGGAGGAGGCCCGCGCCCGCCTGGGCGTCTCCGCCGCGGACATGCGGGAGGCCAACCGGCGCTGGCAGGCCAGGCTCCACGCCCCGGGGCGCGGCTCGGCCCCCTCCCTCCCCCACGGCCTCGGCGGCCTGCGGGGGGCCGCCGTCCGCTCGTTCCTCGGCCCGCCCGAGTCCGTCGCGCCGCGCCGGATCGGCGACCTGGAGTGCGAGGCCCGGCAGTGGCCGCTGCCCCTCTGGCCGGACCTGCGCTTCGAGGTGCTCACGGCGCCCGACGGCACCGTCTGGAACGCGTGGCTGGTCCGCGCCCCGGGCGCCGAGGGGCCCGCGCCGCGCACGCTGGAGGAGCTGACGCCCTGGTCGTGCACGGTCGACGAGGCCGCCCGTGCCTTCGCCCCGGCCCGGCCGCTGCCGGGCTCGGCGCCCACCCGGTGGGGGCTCGCCTTCACCGCGCCGGACGCGCGCGGCGTACGGCACGAGGTGGTCGCGGAGTTCACGTGGGGGCTGCTGCAACGCACCCTGGCCGGCGGCCGGCCGGGCTGACGGCGCCGCCGGCACCCGGCCCGGGACGCCCCGGCGCCGGAACCGGCAGCGGGCGCTTGACCTTCCCCTTCGGTGAAGCCCCAGCATCGGGGACGGAACGCGACGAGGGGGCCGGATGCGCGAGGACCTGCTGCCGATCGGCGCCTTCGCCAGGGCCTGCGGGCTCTCGCCGAAGGCCCTGCGGCTCTACGACTCACTGGGGCTGCTCCGCCCGGCCCGGGTCGACCCGGTCACCGGCTACCGCTACTACGCGGCCGGCCAACTGGAGTCGGCCCGGCTGGTGGTGTGGCTACGGCGACTGGACATGCCGCTGGCCGGCATCCGGGAGGTCTGCGCCCTCGGCCCCGCCGCGGCGGCCCGCGAGATCGGCGCCCACTGGGCCCGTGTCGAGGCGGAGACGGCCCTGCGGCGGGACCTCGCCGCGTTCCTGATCGCCCACCTGACACGGGAGCCGGCCCACGGGCCGGGAAAGGACGACCTCACCATGACGGAACTTCGCCACCACGCCCACTCGGACACCGGCCGGGTCCGCCCGGCCAACCAGGACGCCGCCTACGCGGGCGGCCGGCTGCTCGCCGTCGCCGACGGGTTCGGCCCGGCCGGCGCCTCCGCGAGCAGCGCCGCCGTGCAGGCCCTGCGCTTCCTGGACGACGGGGAGCCGCCGGCGGACGGTGTGCTGGACCTGCTGGAGGAGGCCGTACGGGCCGCCGCCGAGGCGGTGCGGGACGCCGCGTCCGGTGCCGGGGAGGCGGGCACCACCCTGACGGCACTGCTGTGGACCGGATCGCGGCTGGCCCTGACGCACATCGGCGACACGCGGGCGTACGTCCTGCGCGACGGCGGGCTCTCGCTCCTCACCCGCGACCACACCCTGGTCCAGTCGATGGTCGACGAGGGGCGGCTGACCCCGCTGGAGGCGGCGGCCGACCCGCGGCGGTCGCTGCTCGCCCGCGCGCTGACCGGTGACGGCACGGCCGCCCGCCCCGACCTGCGCCTGTACGACTCCCTCCCCGGCGACCGCTATCTCCTGTGCTCCGACGGCCTGTCCACCGTCGTCCCCGAGCCCCGCCTGCGCGGCCTGCTCGCCGCCGCCCCGGACCCGGACCGGGCGGTGACGTCCCTGATCGACGCGGCCGGCGCGGCGGGCGGCCCGGACAACGTCACGTGCGTGGTGGCGGACGCCCCGGCCCTCGCCGCCTGACCGCTCCGGGGTGGTGCCCCGGGCCTCCCGGTGTCCGGCCGGGGCACCACCCCCTCCTTGCGGCACGGCACGCTGGTGTAGGAACGGGGGGACCCCCTGTCGCCCAGGCCAAGGAGCGCGTGCCGTGTCCTCCCTCTTCCCCGCCCTCACGGACGATCCGGGCGAACGCGTCGCCCTGCGGTTCGGCGACCGGTCGCTGACGTACGCGCGACTCGCGGCGGCGGCCGGTGCCGTCGCCGGCCGGGTGCGCGGGGCCGGCCGGGTCGCCGTGTGGGCGACGCCCACCCTGGAGACGGCCGTCGCGGTGGTGGGCACCCTGCTCGCCGGCGCCGCCGCCGTACCGCTCAACCCGAGGTCCGGCGGGACGGAGCTGGCGCACATCCTCTCCGACAGCGCCCCCTCGCTGGTGCTCGCCGCGCCCGGCGACGTGCTGCCGGACCCGGTGGCGGGCCTCCCGCGCGTCGACGTGGACGCCGGTGCGCGCGGCCCCGTCCCCGAGGACCGTACCGCCGGCAGCGAACCGGCCCTGGTCGTCTACACCTCCGGCACCACCGGCCCGCCCAAGGGCGCCGTCATCCCGCGGCGCGCGGTCGCCCACACCCTGGACGCGCTCGCCGACGCCTGGGAGTGGACCGGCGACGACGTGCTGGTGCACGGGCTGCCCCTCTTCCACGTGCACGGGCTGGTGCTCGGCGTCCTCGGCCCGCTGCGGCGCGGCGGGACCGTGCGCCACCTCGGCAGGTTCGATCCCCGGGGCGCGGGGCGGGAGCTGTCCGACGGCGCGACCATGCTGTTCGGGGTGCCGACGATGTACCACCGGATCGCGGAGGAGCTGCCCGGCGATCCGGAACTGGCGGCGGCGTACGCCGGGGCGCGGCTGCTGGTCTCCGGGTCCGCCGCGCTGCCCGTGCACGACCACGAGCGGATCACCGAGGCGACCGGACGGCGGGTCGTCGAGCGGTACGGGATGACGGAGACGCTGATGAACACCAGTGTGCGGGCGGACGGCGCACCGCGTCCCGGCACGGTCGGCGTCCCCCTGCCGGGGGTGGAGCTGCGGCTGGTGGAGGAGGACGGCACACCGTTCGCCGCGTACGACGGGGAGCGCGTCGGCGAGATCCAGGTGCGCGGCCCGAACCTGTTCACCGAGTACCTCAACCGGCCGGAGGCCACCGCCGCCGCCTTCACCGCCGACGGCTGGTTCCGCACCGGCGACATGGCGGTGCGCGAGAGCGACGGCTGCGTCCGCATCGTCGGCCGCAAGGCGACCGACCTGATCAAGAGCGGCGGCTACAAGATCGGGGCCGGTGAGATCGAGAACGCCCTGCTGGAGCACCCGGGGGTACGGGAGGCCGCCGTCACCGGGGAGCCGGACGCCGACCTGGGCGAGCGGATCGTCGCCTGGGTCGTCCCGGCCGACCCCCAGTCCCCGCCGGGGCTCGCGGAGCTGGCCGGCCACGTCGCCGGGCGGCTCGCCCCGCACAAGCGGCCCCGGGTCCTGCGGCTGCTCGACGCGCTGCCCCGCAACGACATGGGGAAGATCATGAAACGCGCGCTGGAGCCGGGCGCGGGGGCGTGAGCGCGGGGGCGCGCGCGTAGGGCGTGCACGGCGTGAGTGCGGTGGGCATGGTGGACGTGGGCGCGGAGGTTCCCGGCAAGGCGCCCGAACAAACGCTCAGTTGTTCCCTGGAACAGGTGATCGTTGCCTCAGGCATCGCATGTGGCCACCGCGACGCGCGATACTTACGGTGCGCAAGCGACGGGCTGCAGACCGTAGTTGAGCGCGGTCCCACACATGCATGACGCAAGGAGTAACACGATCATGAACCTTCTCACCGACATCCTCGCCGGCCTCATCCACTTCGTCGGCTGGCTGGTCTGACGGTCAGAAGAACCCGCGGCGCCGCCTCCCCGTCCCAGGGAGGCGGCGCCGTCCGTCTGTCCGCCCACCACCCACCGGCACACGCCCCTCCCCCGCCCTCCCGGGCCTCCTCCCTTCCCGTACCGCCACGACACGCCGCACAGGCCCCCGTTCGGCGGTCCCCCGCCCGGCCCCTCCCCGAAGGCGGCGGCCACCGCGCCCGCGCACGATGCCTGATAAGGCCGGCCACCCGGCGGCCCCGCACGGTATGCGCTCTCGGGAGGACCCGTCATGACCGCCACTCTGGAGCAGCTCCGCCGCTGCCACTTCGCCGTCGACCTCGGGGCGGCCCGCACCCGCGTGTACGTGAAGGGCGAGGGACTGGTCGTCGACGAACCCTCCGCCGCCGCGGTCAACACCCGCACCGGCGCGCTCATCGCCGTCGGCGAACTCGCCGAGCGGATGACCGGCCGCACCCCCGGCTACATCCGCGTCGTGCGCCCGGTCTCCGGCGGCACGGTCGTCGACATCGAGATGGCCCAGCGCATGCTGCGCCACCTGCTCGGCGACAAGGTGCGCCGCACCCTGCGCCGCAAGCCCCGGCTGCGCGCCGCCGCCTGCACCCCGCACGACGCCGACCCCCTCGCCCAGCGCGCCGCCATCGAGACACTGGTCGGACTCGGCGCCCGCCGGGTGGAACTCGTGGACACGCTCATCGCCGCCGCCGTCGGCTGCGGACTGCCGGTGGAGCAGCCCGAGGCCACCATGATCATGGTGTGCGGCGCGCACTCCACGCAGGTCGCGGTGCTCTCCCTCGGCTCGATCGTGACCGCCGAGCGCGTCCCCGTCGGCGGCGAGGCGGTGGACCACGCGATCGTGCAGCACCTGCGCCACCAGCACCAGCTCATGCTGCCCAGCCAGTCGGTGCGCCCCTTGCAGGTCGCCCTGTCCGGCACCGGCCTCACCGCGAAGGGGCCGATGTCGACCGAGATCCACGGCCGGGACGTGGCGACCGGGCTGGCCCGCAGCGTCCGGGTCGACACGGAGGCGGTGCGCGCCGCCATCCAGACGCCGCTGACCGCCGTGCTCGACGGCATCGGCAAGGTGCTGCGGGACTGCCCGCCCGACCTCGTCGCCGACCTCGCCGACCGCGGGATCATGATGGTCGGCGGCAGCGCGCTGCTCCCCGGCTTCGACCAGATGCTGCGTCAGGCGACCGGCATGCCGGTGACCATCGCGGAACGGCCCGACGTGTGCGCCGTCCAGGGACTCGGCACGATGCTGGAGGGCCTGGTGGAGCCGCTGGTGCTGGACCCGCTGGCCTGAGCCGCCGAGGACACCGCGTACATGACCGGACAGGCCGCGCCCCGGCCGACCCGACTCCTCGAAGCCGTCCTCGACGTCGGCGCCGACCTGGACCTGCGGGGCACCCTCCAGCACATCGTGGACGGCGCCGTCGAACTGACCGGCGCCGCCCGCGCCGCCCTGACCACCGCCGACCCGGCGCGGGACGGCCTGGCCGAGATCCGCGCCCAGGGCCCGGACGACGTACCGGGTCCGGCCCACCGGCTGCGGGTGCCGATCGACGTCAACGGCGAGCCGTTCGGCGCCCTGCACCTGACCGGCCGGCCCGGCGGCCCCCCGTTCACCACCGAGGACGAGCAGGTCCTGCGGTTCCTCGCGGTGCGGGCCGGCATCGCGATCGGCAACGCCCGGCTCTACGAGGCGGCCCGGCAGCGCGAACGCTGGATCGAGGGCGCCGCCGCCGTCACCACGGCCCTGCTCACCCGGGAGAACGCCGGTGACGCCCTGACGACCGTCGCCGAACGGGCCCGTCTCCTCGCCGACGCCACGGCGGGCGTGATCCTCCAGCCGACCCCGGAGGGCGGCATGGAGATCGTGACCGCGTCGACGCCGGACGACCCCGACGGCATCGTCGGCGCCACGATCGCGCCCGGCAGCCCCGTCCTGCGCCTGCTCCTGGGCGGGGAGCCGGTCTTCATCGACGACTCGGCGACCGACCCCCGGATGACGACGCGCGTACGGCACCGGTTCGGGCCGAGCATGATGCTGCCGCTCCAGGCGGGCGGCCGGCTGATCGGCACGCTCGCCCTGCCCCGCCGCCGCGGCGACCGCGCCTACACCGAGACCGAACGGCTGCTGGCCACCCAGTTCGCCTCGCAGGCCGCCCTCGCCCTGGTCCTCGCCGACGCCCGGCACGGCCGGGAACGCCTCGCGGTCTACGAGGACCGCGACCGTATCGCCCGCGACCTGCACGACCTGGTGGTGCAGCGGCTCTTCGCCACCGGCATGATGCTGGAGTCCACCCAGCGCCGGCCGGGCGCGGGCGCCATCCGCGACGTCCTCGGGCGGGCCGTGGAGGAACTGCGCTCCACGGTGCAGGAGGTACGTACCGCGATCTTCGCCCTCCAGCAGCCGCCGGCCGGCCCGCCGACGGGACTGCGCGGCAGGGTGCTGCGCGAGACGGAGGCCACCGCGGCCCGGCTCGGCTTCCCGGTGTCCGCGCACTTCACCGGCGCCGTCGACCACCGCGTCCCGGACCCGGTCGCCGACCGCCTGCTCACGGCGCTGCGCGAGGCGCTGGCCGACGCGGCCGACCGCGACGGCGTCACCCGCGTCCGGGTCACCGTGGACGTGACCACGCCCCTGCCCGACGACCGCGACGGCGTCCGCCTCACCGTCCACGACGACGCCACCCCCGGCACGACGACCCTCTGGTACTCCCCGCTCTGACCGGGAGCCGGACAGCCCTCCGGGCCCCGGGCGGGCATCCGGGCCCCGGGCGGCCATCCGGGCCCCGGGCGGAGCCGGCCCCCGCACGGCCGCCCGGGGTCGGCTCCGCCCGGAGCCGGTGGTGACGTCGGAGCTGAACCGCTTCCGACCCGCGGCTCAGCTCCGGCGCGGGTCGTCCGCCTCCCGGTCCTCCCCCGCCGGAGGCGTCTCCTCACGCTCGCCCTCGGCCTGCGAAGGGGTGGGGTGCGGCGGGCTCAGCCGCCCGCTGTCCTGCTCGTCGTCCCGCTCGCCCTCGGCCTGCGACGGAGTCGGGGTGAAGTCACTCATCTGCCTGCCTCCTCACGCACCCGCCCCGAGTACCCACCTCTCCGCCGGAGAAAGCCCCTGACGGACGGGATACGGCGGGCGTGCAGACGCGGCCCCAGCAGCGACCTGGGCATGATGCCGACGTTGCGGCTCCGCCGCCCCGGCCGGACCGCGAAGGCCAGGCACGGTGAAGTGACCCCGTGCCCCGCCGCCGCCACGCGAAACCCTGGTGAACTCCCCCACCCCGCTGGCTAATGTCGTGGGATGAGCACTCGCACCTTCCGCATCACCGTCCGCGGCGTCTTCGACGGACTCAGCGACGGTCAGCGTGCCGAACTCCTCGCCGACGCCGCGGAACACGACATCCTGCGCGCGGCCTTCACCCGCGAGGGGCACCTCAGTTACGACGTGGCGGCACGCTCCGCCTTCACCTTCCGCTTCGAGGACTCGGGAGAGGAAGAGGAGGACATCCTGGCGGCGTCCGAACGCGCGGAGGAAGCCGCGAAGACATGGCTGACCGAACGCGGCTACGGCTACAAGAACCTCCGTTCCCAAGCCGAAGACCTCTCCCAGGCCCCCCTGAGCAAACGCCAACGCCGCGCGGCATCCCGAAACACCCCCTGACCCCGCCACAGCCGCTCCGGCACCGGACTCCGCGACTCACGATCGTGGGCACCGACGTGGTGCCGGTCGACTGCCTCTCCACATCAGGGAGAACGGCCTGTGGGCCGGGTTCGGCTGTGTCCAGGGCGGCGCCGGCTTGGTCGGCGAGTGCTGTGGCAACGAGGCGTGACGCCACCGAATTGAAGATCTCGCCCATTACGCCAACGGCGGCGTGCCGCCTCCCGTCACGCAAACCGGTGGCGAGGGGGGTCGATTCCGGCGAACAAGGCTGCCCGGAGCGTCACGCCGGCTCCCCTGGCGATTCGGCCGGGCCAGGACCGGCGCCACGCTCGTACGCGCGGGACTGAGGTCACCGGTTCCGGCCCCGCTTCTGCCCACACTGAGCGATGTGAACAAGGGCCATGAAAAGGATGAGTGGGACTCCGGAGTGCCTCGTCCATCCGAAGCGCTGCCAGGTCTCGACCAGGAGCAACTCCGGGTACTGCGCCAGGTCGGCCGGCAGTGGCATCGCGTGGCCCCGCGGTCCGCGACGGAACACCGGGCGCTTCCTGTCAACCCTGACACGGGTGTTTTTCCCCCGGCGGCGGACATTCACCCGACCCGGTTCGGCCAGTTGGTACGCGTCAGCTCCCTGGGCGGAGGCGTATCGGAGCAAAGGGCTGACGGCGCGGACGAGGCCGGTCGCTCACCTGTGGGCCGCTTCGCGCATCGCTCCCGTCGGGTGCTGCTGGGAGCGCCGCTGAAGAGCACCGCCGTCGTACGCGAAAGTATGCGCAAACTGGTGGCGCTGCCGGTGCTGTCGGCCGATGCCCTGTCTTCGGTGGCCTACGGCCCGGAGGCGATGCTGGCCGTACTCGTGCTCGCGGGCTCCACCGGACTGGCGTACTCCCTGCCCATCGCAGCGACCATCGCCTTGTTGATGCTGGTGGTCGGCGTGTCCTACCGGCAGACGATCCGCGCTTACCCGCACGGGGGCGGCTCCTACATCGTGGCCGGTGACAACCTGGGACTCATGCCTGGGCTGATGGCGGCGGGGGGCCTGCTGATCGACTACGTCCTCACCGTCGCGGTTTCGATCGCCTCCGGTATCGCCGCGATCACCTCAGCCATCCCCTCACTGGCGCCGGCCACGGTTCCCCTGGGCCTGATCATGATCGCTCTCCTGCTGGTCGGGAACCTGCGTGGGATTCGGCAGGCCGGCGTTCTGTTCGCCGCGCCGACCTACGCCTTCATCCTCGCGATGTTCGCCCTGATCATCGGCAACCTGGCGGACTCCGCGGGGAGTGGGTTCCGGCCGACCCCCGCCCCTCATCCGACCGCGACCGAGGGCATCGGAGTGCTGCTCATCATGCGAGCCTTCGCATCCGGGTCCACGGCCATGACCGGCATCGAGGCCATCTCCAACGCGGTTCCGGCCTTCCGGCCCGTCCGATGGCGCAACGCGCGCACCACCCTCACTTGGATGATCAGCCTGCTCGTCGCCATGTTCGGAGGCATCATCGCCATCGTCCACCTACGCGGCGTCATCCCCCGCGGCAGCGAGACCGTGCTGTCGCAGCTCGCCCACCTGACTTTCCATTCCGGGCCGATGTACGTCTTCGTCCAGGCTGCGACCGCGGCGGTCCTCCTTCTCGCGGCGAACACCGCGTACAACGACTTCCCCCGCGTGCTGTTTCTCCTGGCCCGCGACGGCCACGCCCCCCACATCTTCCTCAGGCAAGGCGACCGCCTGGCCTTCAGTAACGGCATCGCCCTTCTATCGGTCGCCGCATCCCTCGTCTTCGTGGTGTTCGCCGGCAACACCGATTCGCTGATCCCGCTGTACGCGGTCGGCGTCTTCCTCGCCTTCAGCCTGTCGCAGACCGGGATGGTGGTGCACTGGCGCCGCGTCCGTACCCGGCACTGGCGCAAGAGCCTCACCTTCAACGCTACCGGGGCGCTGCTCTCCACACTCGTTCTCATCACCGCCGCCATCACCAAATTCACTTCCGGCGCCTGGGTCGCCCTCATGGCCATCGGTCTGTTCTTCCTCCTGGCCACACGGATTCGGCACCACTACCAAAAGGCCGACGCGGCGCTCCGGCTTCACCCCGACGCCACCGAAACACGCGACCGCGCCGGCGCCCGTGCTCCTGCCCCTGCGCCAACGGCGACACCACACCCCGTACAACCCGAAGGCGGATGGCCCGACCATGAGACGGGGCAGGGCGAAGAAGAGAAAGAGGAAACACCCCAGGCCGTACATCATCTGGCGGTCGTCGCCCTCGCCTCCCTCGATCTCGCCGGCCTGCGCGCCCTCGCCTACGCGGCCTCACTCCGGCAACCCACACTCGCCGTACACATCAGCCCCAGCGAAGAGGAGGCACAGCGATTCCGCGGTTACTGGACCACCTGGGGCGACCATGTGCCACTGCACGTCGTCCTCTCCCCCTACCGTGCGATCGTCGCTCCGCTGATCCACTACATCGAGGCACTCCACCGCCAACGCCCGAGCCTCACCATCACAGTGATCCTTCCCGAGATCGTCACCCAGCACCTGCGCCACCGACTCCTGCACAGCAAGGACGCCGCCCGCCTTCGCCGTGCCCTGCGACCACTCCCCAAGATTGTCGTCACGAGCGTTCCCTTCCACATCTCTTGAGGGAAGGCCACGGTCGGGGCACCGCACTGTTCGCACCGCACGCCCCTGCCTCACCGACGTGAAGGGGGTCGTGAAGGGGGTCGTGAAGGGCTCCATGCCGGGCACTCGTCACGAGTGGAGCGTGGCATCGGCCAGCGCGAGCAGGATCTTGTCGCTGTCGCCGCACTCGCCGAAGGATTTGATGGCGAGTTTCCTGACACTTGCCATATCCACGGTCACGTTCTGCGGCCGGTTGATCTCCGCGCCCACGGTCTTCAGTGCGCGGCCGTCACCCTCGATCGTCACCTTGATCAGTTCGGCCGTGCTCCTGTCGTCCAGGCCCACGATCAAAGTGAGCGACTTGTAGCGCTCATTGATGCTGTATTGGATTCCTGCCGTGGTGTTACAGGGGTAGGTCAACGTCATCGCCTGCTCGTATGGTTTCGACCCGATGCTCACCGACCGAAGGTCGAACAAGCCGCTGCCACGCACGGGGGAAAGATCGGTCAACGGCACCTCGCCTGTGGGCAGGGGCGCCGGGCTCGACGGGTTCACCGAGGCTTCGTCAGGGGAACCGGTCGGCATCGGAGCCGGCGCGGTCACCGTGACCGTTGCCGTCACGGTGGCCGTCACCGTCTGCGCTGTGGGCGAGTCGATCACAGTCGGCAGACCGAAGAAGCCGAGCAGTAAACCGGCCACGGCCGCGAAAGCCGAGATCAGCGCCGCAACGTCACCCAGCCTGCGTGCGGGAGGCGATGGGTCCGGCACCGGGTCTGGAGCTGGGCCAGGCACCGGCGGCCCCGGTGGATCTGGGACTGGGCCCGGCGGGTTTCCGGGTAACGGCGGCATTCCCGGCGGTGGTCCACTCACGCTCTGCCCCCTTCAGACGCGTCCTGATCGCACAACATTCAACCGGATCACGCCCAGGAGAGACAGAGCGGCGCGGACCCATCGGCCGAAACCAGAGGCTGATCAGCACGCGGGCGTTGACGCTGGTCCTGGCGGCACGATCCTGAAACGTCATGGCAGGGCAGGGCCGGTCCGTTACGGCGATCTGTCGGCCGGGAGGCGCCGTCTCCGCGCAGACGGCGACTCGGCCGGGTCCGTGAGGGGCCGTCAGGGGCATCTGGCCCACGAGACGGCCTGCGGGTCCTTCAGGTGATCGGTCATCGTGCCCCGTCCTCTCCGTCGATTCGCTTGAGATGTTCCGCCTACGCCTGCTCTGCCTGAGACACCGCTGCCTCGATCACCGGCATGGCGTCATCACAGGCGCCCGAGGCCCTGGCCCGGGGAACGTCACGGGCATGGTCGCAGCCGCGGCTACCGCGTGGGTCTCCTCCTGATCGACGATGGCCCACTCGCGGATCTCCGCGCCGAGCGGAGTCCGGGCCGTGTTCGCTTCGGGCCCGCGCTACGGGCCGAGGGGCACCGGTCGGCAGGGATCGCACGCCGGTGCCCTGTTTCCTGGGCCCTCTCGGGTCCCGGAAACAGGGCACGGGAACGGAAAGCCGGGGCCGAGACCAAACGACCCGACGTGTCCGCCCAACCGCATCGTGGTTGAGGAACCCTGGCCTCCGACTGGCCACTTCCGGACGGCAGCGCGAGCCGGTGGGATGCTCACGTGCCGGCCCCTGCCGAGGGGCTTGTCGGGACTGCCGCTGTTACTTGAGGTAGACGAGGCCGTCGGTGGTGACCGCTGGGCGACCGCTGGTGCCGACGACGACGATCTTGACGGTGTGCTTGGCGCTGGTGTCCCAGGTCTTGGTCCAGATCGCGTCGCGGTACTTGGTGGTGGCGGATTTCAGGTCCACGGTGGTGACCTTCTTGCCGTCGACGTAGATGTCCGCCTGGCCGGAGGTGGCGGCGCGGGAGACGGTCCAGGCGACCGAACGGCCGGTGAAGGTCCAGGTCAGGGACGCGTTTTTGGTGGAGCTGGTGTACGACTTGCCGCCGAGGTAGCTGGAGGAGGACTTGGTGCTCCAGGTGCCGGTCTTCGCTGCCGAGCTCTCCTGGAGGATGACCGGGGTGCCGGTGACCGAGGCGGTGGCGGTGTTGCCGGCCTGGTCGTAGGCGCTCAGCGACCACTTGGTGGCGGTGGCGGACTTGGCGGTGTGGTTGGCGCTGGTGACCGTGGGCCCGTAGGTCTTCGCGGTCGGGGCGGTGAGCCGGACCTCCTTCAGCGCGGCACCGTCGGTGGCCTTCCACTTCAGGGTGAGGGGGACGGCGGCGGTGTCGACGGTGCCGGTGCGCAGCGCCAGGTTCGGCTTGGTGGGGAAGGCGGGTGCGGTGGTCTCGGCGACCACGGTCGTGGCCGTCGTCGTGGCCGTCGCACCGGACTGGTGAACGGCGCGGACGGCCACCTTGTGGGTGCCTGCGGCCAGGGTGGCCTTGGCGGAGGTGGCGGTACCTGCCGTGGTGGCGGCGACCTTGCCGTTCACCAGCAGCTCGTACCTCGCGATGAGCGGGGCCGGGGTGGTGGCCGACCAGTTCACGGTCACCGCGCTCTTGGTGTAGGTCGTCGTCCCGGCCGTTCCGGCGCCGGTGACCGACTTCAGGGTGAGCCCGGAGACCGGTCCGCCCGCCCAGGCCCGCAGGGTCGGGAGCTTGTCGTAGAAGGCGTCGCCGGGGCACTGGGTGTTGTAGCCGTCGCGGTGGCCGTGGATCGCGGGCAGGGACAGCCGGGCGCCCTTGGCCCAGGTCTTCCCGTAATAGCTGCGTCCGCTGTCGCCCGCGGTGAGGGTGACGGTGCCGGCGGGGTCGACACCGTACTGGCCGAGTTTCCAGGCGGCGATACGGGCGACCGAGGTCAGGGCGGCCGTGGAGGGCGCGGCGGCGGTGTAGGTACCGAGGACGGAGATGCCGGTGGTCTGCGCGTTGAACCCGTAGGCGTGGGCGCCCATCACCGGCCGGTCGACCCCGCCCTTGCGGCCCTCGTAGACGATGCCGCACTTGTCGACCAGGAAGTTGTAGCCCACGTCCTTCCAGCCGAGTTGTTTGACGTGGTAGGCGTAGATGCCGCGCACGACGGCCGGGCCCTGGGCGCAGGTGTAGTCGTTGGACTCGGCGGTGTGATGCACCACGACCGCCTCGACCCGGCCGTCGGGCAGATAGCCGGGCTCCTCCGGGCTGATCGACTCGTCCGCGCCCCAGCCGGCCCGGGACGTGATCGGAGGGACCGGCGTGGTGGACGGCGGCGCGGGCGGCACGCTCACCGACGGGCCGGGCGAGGAGGGGGCGGACGGCCCGGACGGTGAGGGGATCGGTTCCTGCGGGCCGGACGAGGGTTCGGGAGAGGACGGGTCGGGCACCTCCGGCTCGGAGACCGGGGGTTCGGAGACCGGGGGCTCGGACGCGGTCCCGTCCGGCTGCGGCTCGTCACCCGGGTCCGTGCCTTGTTCCGGCTCGGCGACCGGAGGTTCGGGCGTCGCACCCCCGTCACGTGAGTACGCCGCCGGTTCCAGCGCCGTGATCTCGCCGCTGCCGGGATCGACCATGTCCAGCCGCAGCCCCTTGGGCAGCCGACCGGCTCCCTTGCCGTCGACGCGTACCTCGACGCCGTCGGACGGGCCCACCCAGGCCGGTTCGGTTCCCCCACGCCGGGCGCCGCTCTCGCCCTGACCGCTGTCGCCGTCCAGCTTCATCCACCGCGACCAGACCTGCGTACCGGCCTGCCGGGTGCGGACCTCGACCCTGCCGCCGACATGGGCGGACGGGTCGGACCACGTCACGCCGAGCATGCTGAACGGCTCGGTGTCCCTCTTGCCCAGCGACGCGGAGGTACCGTCCCCGGACACGCGGAGCGCGCTCGTCTCGGCCCTGCTCGTGACGGGCCCCGGCTTGTCCGCCGAAGGACCGTCACCGGCCTGCTGCCGGCCGTTCATGCTCTGCAGTGCGAGGGCCCCGGAGAGTCCGGCCGCGACGACAGCGGTCGTCTTCCAGAAGTGACGTGGAGTGCGCATGACAGTTCGCGGACCTTCTTCATCAGGGAGGAGTCGAGCGGAAGCCGACCACCCGAATGCGATGGCCACACAGGAGACCGGCGCGCACCGGCAAAGGTTGTACGACCCGGACGCCCCAGACGCTGACAACTTGGAGCGCGAACCACCGTTGGTGCACCAACCTCGCGCCTTCATGAAACGGACCGACCGGGCCCCACAGTGGAGCGACATGCCTACAGAACCCTCCCCGACAGCGGACGACCCGGCGTTCCGAGCCTGGCTCCAGGTGCTCTCCGATGAGCTTGACACCGACATCGCAGGCCGCCTCGGCTCTCCGGAGGTCTTCGCCTTTCTCCGGACCACCTTCGCGCGTAACGGCGCCATGCCGGCTGCGCACTTCGCTCCTCTCCTGAGCACGCACCGGCGCGTCCTCGCCGAACGGACGGTCACCGCGCTGCTTGAGCAGGTGCGACAGGACACAGGCCGCGTCTTCGTCGTACCCGTGTTCTGCGAGCCGCCCCACGGGCGGGAACCGACCGGCCTGCTCACCATCGGCAACGAGAGAGTGCGGGGCGTCGACCCGATCGACATCTCCGTCGAGACCGCGGAGGGCGTGCAATGCCTCCTCGCCGACCGGGACCGTCTCCTCTGGCCACTCTGTCCCGACCACGGCACCGCGCCTCACACGACCCGCACCCCCGCCGGAGCGACTTGGCTCTGCTCCGTCACGTCCCATGTCGTACGGCCACTTCCGGCCTGACCTCGTAACGGGGAGCTACCTGCTCGGCAGTCGTCGGGGGGCCGGTCCTGGGGCTGCGGCGTGCGACTCGTGGGCTCCGGGCGCCCCGCCCCGCCGGATCGGCAGGTCCTCCACGGCCTGGTACTCGTGCGGCACCGCGCCGGACAGGCGTTTCCGCGGGGCGACGGGTTTCTGGATGGGTGGGGTGGGTGGGACTCGAACCCACGGCCGACGGATTGTGAGTCCGAAGCTTCTACTCCGGCTCACTCCGGATGACTCCGAGTACTCCGGAAATCCCTCGTCGCTGGTGCCAGTCCCTCCGGCTCACTCCGAGGAATCCGGCCCTCTGCGGGACCTCCGCTCACGCACCGCTCACGCAATCCCTTTGGGCTGCACGCGGGCTGACCTGCTCAGATTCTGTTCTCCTGCACTCCCCCGCTCACCACAACAGGCAGACGCCAAGCGGCCCCGGACGGCGTTGAGGTTGCCGTCCGGGGCCGCGGTCGTGCCGCGATCAGGGCCTGGGAGGGACTACGAATCCCCTCACCGGCTGCTCCTGCGGGTCACGCGACGCGGGCTGCTGCGAACGCCGCCAGGCGGCCACCAGTTGCGCGTAGCGCGGATCAGTCCACTCAGACACGGGCGCCTCGGTTCCCGCGCAGCGACTCCAGGGTCTGCCGGTACAGCGGCCCCGAGTAGTGCACCGCGTCCTCGCGGGTCGGCGCCGACGTCTCGATCAGATCGTGCGCCACCGCCTTCAGCTCCGCCGACCACAGCAGCACGTGCTCCCTGGCGGTCTTCCCGCACTCCTGCGGCTCGCCCGGCAGGCACAGCGGCAAGGGCTGCGACGCCAGCTTATTCAGCGTGTGCCGCACGTACCCCGCGATGCGTGCCCACTCGTCCTCGGTGCGCTCCATGGTCGCCTCTCGGTCAGTCTCCGGCAGGGCTGCCGATCGTAGCGGCCGGGCCGTCGGCTACCCGCGGGTCGCAGTGACCCACCGACGGCACACACGGGCTGCACGGCCCGCACATCGGGAGGAACTGCGGCGGCGTGCAGTTCTGCGCGGGCAGGTTCCGGTGGGCGGCCTGGATCTCGGAGCGGGCCCGGCGCGTGGCCGGCCCCGACCAGATGTCCTCGATCGGAAAGTCCTTGACGTTCCCGAGGCTGATGAACCGGCCCAGCACACACGGCCAGACGTCGCCGTCGGGGCCGATCGCGACCTTACCGTCGGCGCAGTGCCCGCACAGGTCCGCCATCGTGGGCGCCGCTCCCTGGCCGGCCCGGCCGAACGCCCGCCACCGGTCCGCGCCGACGACGGTGAGGCCCAGTTCGTTGAGGTCCTGCTGCGCCTGGAGGGTGCGCTGCTCGGGCCGGACCTGGATGACGCCTCCCCGCAGGGTGAGGCCCAGTTCCTGCGCGCGCTGGATGCCGGCCCGGGTCCGGGCGTGGGAGCCCTTCCGGGCAGTGACCGCGTCGTGGTCGGCGGCGGTGTCGGAGTAGTACGACGTCGCCAGCCTGACGTCATGCTCCACGAACATCTGCCACAGGTGGTCGGGCACGGTCGTGAGGTTGGAGAAGACTTCCACCGTGAGGCCGGCCATCCGGGCGTGGACGATCAGCTCCTCGATGTGCGGGTACAGCAGGGGCTCGCCGCCGATGAACTGCACGTCGCGAGTCCCCATCACCGCGAGCTGGCTGATGGTGTCCTTCCAGTCCGTGCAGGTCATGATGCCGTGCGTGCCGCGCGGGGACGAGTCCGCGTAGCAGTGCGTGCACTCCAGGTTGCAGCGCCCGGTGACTTCGAGCCACGCGAAGCCCAAGGGCAGGGGTAACGTCATCCCATTCGCCTTCCTGTACAGGGGGTGGATGACCCGCCCGGCCGGGCAGACCCGGCAAGGTGCCCCGGCTCGGGCGGGAGTCTGGAAGCCGTTACGACGCGCGCCCCAGGGCCCAGCAGTGGTCGGCCAGGGACCGGACTGTAAGGGCGAGCTTCTGCGCGACGACGTGGCGCTGGTCGAACGTTTCTCCGGGGGACAGTCGCAGCCGCATCCGGGCCTCGCCGACGCAGGCCAGCGCGCAGGTCCGGGGCACGTCGTCTTCCGGGAGACGTGCGGCGATCGTCTCGATCTCGGGGACGGCGCTCTCGATCATTCCGCGCAGCGCCAAGAGCAGGGACTCCAGCTCTTCCGGACTGGGCTCTCTGGCATCGGGTGCGAGCAGCAGGGTGGCTGTTTCCCGCATCGTCGTCGGGTCTACGGGGGCAGCAGCGTGTGGCACGGCGGCACTCCTCGGGTGTCGTCCACGCCCGGGGCCGGTCACGCAGCCGCCGGGGTTTTGTGTCACGGCTCACGTTCGCGCCGTTATTCTGCGAACGCGACGACAGACGAGGCGTCGCTGCGACGGCACACCGGGCGTCATTTCGGTGTCATTCCATCCGTGGGGGAGCTACCGTCGATCACATGGCCACTCCGAACGGAACCCTCCGAGCGGTCCGCATGGGCCTGCTCATGTCCCAAGACGAACTCGCCCGCGCCATCCGCGACGCCGGCCAGCGAGTCGGACAACCCAATGACGCCTCCAAGCGGCTCGTGCAGCGCTGGGAGTCCGGCACCACCGCAGCCCCTCGCCCCGTGTACGCACGTGCGCTGGAGGCGGTCACCGGCCTGCCGATAGAGTCGCTGGGCTTCCCGCCCGCCACGCTCGCCCGGATCTCCGAGGACGGCCAGGGCGGACACGACCTCCAGGACTCACCCGTCGGTGTACCCATCGCGAACGGGACGCTGGCACCGCAAGCGACAGCACGCGGGAACTACTCAGGGGTGTGGCTGTCCACCTACGAGTACGTCTCCAGCGGGCGGGACAACGCCGTCTTCACCGGCAAGCACCACATCGTCCTCCTTCAACACGGCAACCGGCTCACCGGCCGGAGCCTGCCCGGCGCCAGTCTCAACCCGGACAGCCCGCTCACCCTCGACTTGCAGGTGGAGGGAAGCACCGTCACCGGCACGTGGACCGAGCAGACCGCCGCCGAGGGCTACTACCGAGGCGCCCGGTACTTCGGCGCGATCCAGATGCTGGCCGAGCCGACCGGCCGCCGGATGGCCGGCAAGTGGGTGGGGTTCGGGAAGGAGTTCGACGTGAACACGGGGCCGTGGGAGCTGCGGCTACTGGACACGTCGACAGCGAAGGCCACGCTCGACTCGTACAACCGGCCTCCCGAGTAGCCCCTGGACGCACGAAAGCGGCCCCGCCCTCCCCTTCGTGGGGATGCTGTTGGTTGATTCGGGGCCTGGCGTGACGTCGGCCTTCAAGACCCTGTTGTGGTCTTGAAGGCCGACGTTGTCGTATGGGATGGGTGCGGATGTCGATGCAGCCGAAGGGGTCTGGGGAGATCCCGGCGGAGACGGTGCGGGTGGCGCGGGCCGCGTTCCCGAAGGGGAGCCTGGCGATCCGGGTGCGGGACGAGCTGGGGCCGTTGTTCACGGATGAGGTGTCGGACGCCTTCCGGCGCCTGTCTCGGGAGGCCGGGGTTGTCGCCGATCAACCTTCGTGATCTACGCCACGTGGCGGCGACGCTGATCCATGCGGGTGGAGGTGACCTGCATGCGATCAAGGAGACGCTTCGGGACGGGACGGTTCAGCTAGCGTCCGACACGTACACCAGTCTCCTGCCGCAGGTCGACCAGGAGGTGGCGAGGAACGCCGAGGGCATCGTGCCGCGCGCCCGCCGACCCTTGCCGTCCGACACGGCCGCTCACGCAGGGCGCCGAAAACGAGTGAGCGCCCCTTCTGGTCTACACCAGTCGGGGTGCTCGTTCTGCTGGCGAGGGCCGCGTTTCTGACGGCTTTTCCAGTGGGGCGGGTGGGACTCGAACCCACGGCCGACGGATTATGAGTCCGTTGCTCTAACCGGCTGAGCTACCGCCCCATAGCGGCGTGTCGCGTACATGTGTGCGCGCCGTCTGCCGCAGCATAGCCGCTCATACGATCTCCTGCCTCGAATGGTCGGCGCGTCCGGCGCGTTCACGACCATGAGGACTCCGCCGTGCGCTCCGCGGTTCCCGGCGGGGGAAAAACGCCTGGGGAACGCCTGGGGAACCGGTGGGGCGCACAGGAAAAAGGACCCCTGGCGGGGTCCTCGTTCTGCTGCTCCCCCGACTGGACTCGAACCAGTAACCTGCCGGTTAACAGCCGGCTGCTCTGCCAATTGAGCTACGGAGGACCGAGCTCCCCCGACTGGACTCGAACCAGTAACCTGCCGGTTAACAGCCGGCTGCTCTGCCAATTGAGCTACGGAGGAATGCCTCGTCTCGCATCGAACGCACCCGCCTGGGTAACCGCCAGAGGGCGCGCGTTCGCTGCGACACATACATTAGCGCAAGCGGGGGGGTGCTCCCCAATCGGTTCCCCCCGCGCCGAGGAACCACGCAAGGGAAGGGTGGCCACCATGCGTTACCGGCTCACGTTCATCGTGGGGCTCGCCGTCGGCTACGTGCTGGGCACGAAGGCCGGCCGGGAGCGTTACGAGCAGCTCAGGAAGTCCGCCCAGCAGGTCGCGCAGAACCCGGCGGTCCGCAACACCGCGGAGTCGGCGGCGCAGCAGGGCCGCCATTTCGCCGACCTGGCGTACCACGCGGTGAGCGACCGGGTCGGCGACCGGATGCCCGATTCCGTCGCCCAGCGGGTGCGTTCCCTGCGCGAGCGCAACGCGCAGGGCGCGGGCCGGGACGACTGGGGCAGCAGCGCCACCTGAGGCTTCTGCCCCCATGGGGTACGGCATCTCTCGCCGTACGGCAGAATTTCGGTCATGGGGATAGTCGCCGGGTTGGACAGTTCGCCCGATTTCACTCGTATCGTCGTCTGTGATGCGGACACCGGTGCCGTGCTGCGGCAGGGATACGCTCCGCATCCCGTGGAGAGCCCCGAGGGCGGCGGCCGTCCCTCCGACGTCGACCCGCAGGCGTGGCTCCTGTCGCTCGGCGAGGCGGCCGGCGGCGGCCTGCTGGAGGGCGTCCAGGCCATCGGGGTCTCGGCACAGCCCAACGCGGTCGTGCCGCTGGACGCGCAGGGCAACACCGTGCGCCCGGCGATGGTCGGCGGTGACAAACGGGCGCAGGTGGCGGCGGCCGACCTGATCGACGCCTTCGGCGGGCGGGAGGCGTGGGCGCAGTCCGTGGGCAGCGTGCCGCAGGCCGCCCAGGCCGTGACCAAGCTGCGCTGGCTGGCCCGCAGCGAGCCCGAGTCCGCCGCGCGCACCGCGGGCCTGCTCCAGGCCCACGACTGGCTCGTCTGGCAACTGCTGGGCCGCCCGCTGCGCCGCACCACCGACCGGGGCGGCGCCTCGGGCACCGGCTACTGGTCGGCGGCGACCGGCGGCTACCGGCCCGACCTGGTCGAGCTGGCCCTCGGCCGGCAGGTCGTCCTGCCCGAGGTGATCGGGCCCGCCGACGCGGCCGGCACCACCCCGGAGGGGCTGCTGATCTCCGCCGGCACCGGCGAGACCATGGCCGCCGCCTTCGGGCTCGGCATCGGCCTCGGCGACGCGGTCGTCTCGCTCGGCGCCTCCGGTTCGGTGATGGCGGTCCACTCCGAACCGCTCGTCGACCAGTCCGGGATGATCACGGCCCTGGCCGACGCCACCGGCATGCACCTGCCCGTCGTCACCACGCTCAACGCCGTACGGGCCCTGCGCGGCGCCGCCGAGCTGCTCGGCGTGCCGGACCTGGAGACCCTGTCCGGCCTGGCGATGAAGTCGACGCCGGGCTCGCACGGGCTCGTCCTGCTCCCCTACCTGGAGGGCGAGCGGACGCCGAACCTGCCGCACACCGCCGGCACCCTGGCCGGTCTGCGGCGCGAGTCGATGAAGCCGGAGCACCTGGCGCGGGCCTCGTTCGAGGGGATGCTGTGCGGTCTGGCGGACGCGCTGGACGTGCTGCGCGCCCGGGGCGTGGACGTGCGGCGGGTCTTCCTGCTGGGCGCGGCGGCCGAGCTGCCGGCGGTGCAGGAGGTGGCGCCCGCGCTCTTCGGCACGCAGGTCGTCGTCCCGCAGCCGGCCGACTACGCGGCGATCGGCGCCGCCCGCCAGGCGGCCTGGGCGCTCGGCGCCTCGCAGGGCACGCTGGACCCGCGGACTCCCCCGCTCTGGCAGGGCCCGGTCGCCCAGGTGCTGGAGCCGGGCGAGAACCTCGCGGTCGGCCAGGCGGTGCGCCAGCAGTACGTCTCCGTACGCGAGCAGACCCACCCGGGGGCGCTGCGCGCGTAGCCGACGGAGACCGGGAGGCCGGCGGACCAGGAGACCGGCGGACCAGGAGACCGACCGGGAGGCCGGGAGACCGGCAGACCGGGAGCGCGAGGCCGGCAGGCCGAAAGCAGTGGGGGCGGACGAACGCGTGACGCCGGTCCCCGTGGGACGGCACCCCCGCCGCCGGGGCCCGCCGCCGGGGGCCCGCCGCCGCCCCGCCGGAAAATCGGTTGAGGTAACGCCGGTGGAGTGTTCGACGATAGGGGCCAGGGGCAACCACTCGCCCCGTCGCCGACTCCGAGAGACCCAGCGTGCTCATACGATTGCTGCGGGCCCATCTCAGGCCCTACAGGAAACCCATCGCCCTGGTGGTGGTACTCCAGTTCCTCCAGACCTGCGCCACCCTCTACCTGCCCACCCTCAACGCGGACATCATCGACAACGGTGTCGTCCAGGGCGACTCCGGCTACATCATGGGCTTCGGCGCCGTGATGATCGCCATCTCGCTCGCCCAGGTCGTGTGCAACATCGGCGCCGTGTACTTCGGCGCCCGCACGGCCGCCGCGCTCGGCCGGGACGTGCGGGGCGCCGTCTTCGACCGGGTGCAGTCCTTCTCCGCGCGCGAGGTGAGCCACTTCGGGGCGCCCTCGCTGATCACGCGGACCACCAACGACGTCCAGCAGGTCCAGATGCTGGCCCTGATGACGTTCACCCTCATGGTGTCGGCGCCGATCATGTGCGTCGGCGGTGTGGTGCTGGCCCTCGGCCTGGACGTGCCGCTGTCCGGGGTGCTGCTCGGGGTGATCCCGGTGCTGGCGGTCAGCGTGACGCTGATCGTGCGGCGGCTGCGCCCGCTGTTCCGCTCGATGCAGGTGCGGCTGGACACGGTGAACCGGGTGCTGCGCGAGCAGATCACCGGCAACCGCGTGATCCGGGCCTTCGTGCGGGACGCGTACGAGGAGCGGCGCTTCCGCAAGGCCAACGCGGAGCTGACGGACGTGGCGCTCGGCACCGGCAACCTGCTGGCGCTGATGTTCCCGGTGGTCATGACGGTGGTGAACCTGTCGTCGATCGCGGTGGTCTGGTTCGGCGCGCACCGCATCGACAGCGGCGGCATGCAGATCGGCGACCTGACCGCCTTCCTCGCCTATCTGATGCAGATCGTCATGTCCGTGATGATGGCCACCTTCATGTTCATGATGGTGCCGCGCGCCGAGGTGTGCGCCGAGCGCATCCAGGAGGTCCTGGACACCGAGAGCAGTGTGGTGCCGCCGGCCGCGCCCGTCACCGAACTGCGCCGGCGGGGCCGGCTGGAGCTGCGCGGCGCGGGCTTCCGCTACCCCGGCGCCGAGGAGCCCGTGCTGCGTGGCGTCGGCCTGGTGGCGCGGCCCGGCGAGACGACCGCCGTCATCGGCTCGACCGGCAGCGGCAAGACCACGCTGCTCTCCCTGGTGCCCCGGCTCTTCGACGCGACCGAGGGCGAGGTGCTGGTCGACGGGGCGGACGTACGCACCCTCGACCCGGCGCTGCTGGCCCGCACCGTGGGCCTGGTGCCGCAGAAGCCGTACCTGTTCGCCGGCACCGTGGCGACGAACCTGCGCTACGGCAACCCGGACGCCACCGACGGGGAACTGTGGCGGGCGCTGGAGGTGGCGCAGGCCAAGGGGTTCGTCGAGGCGCTGGAGGGCGGGCTGGACGCGCCCATCGCGCAGGGCGGCACCAATGTCTCCGGCGGCCAGCGGCAGCGGCTCGCCATCGCCCGGACGCTGGTGCAGCGCCCGGAGATCTACCTCTTCGACGACTCCTTCTCCGCCCTGGACTACGCGACGGACGCGGCGCTGCGCGCCGAGCTGTCCCGGGAGACGGCCGAGGCGACCGTGGTGATCGTGGCGCAGCGGGTGGCGACCATCCGGGACGCCGACCGGATCATCGTGCTGGACGAGGGCCAGGTGGTCGGCGTCGGCCGGCACCGCGAACTGATGGCCGGGAACGAGACGTACCGGGAGATCGTGCTCTCCCAGCTCACGGAAGCGGAGGCTGCCTGATGGCCGGTCCTGGGGGACGCATGATGGCCGGGGCCGGTCCCGACCAGCGGTCGATGGACTTCGTGGGGTCCGGCAAGCGGCTCATCGGCCGGTTCCGGCCGGAACGGGTGACGATCTGGGCGCTGCTGGCCTGCGTGGTCCTCAGCGTCGGCCTGAGCGTGATCGGGCCGAAGATCCTCGGCAAGGCCACCGACCTGGTCTTCGGCGGCATCGTCGGCCGGGACCTGCCGGCCGGGACCACGAAGGAACAGGTCCTGGAGTCGATGCGGGCGCGCGGCGAGGACCGGATCGCCGACATGCTGCGCGGCACCGACTTCACGCCGGGCCGGGGCATCGACTTCACCGCCGTCGGCCAGGTGCTGCTGCTCGCGCTCGGCACCTTCCTGGTGGCGGGGCTGCTGATGGCGGTGGCGACCCGGCTGGTGAACCGGGCGGTCAACCGGACGATGTTCCGGCTGCGGGAGGACGTGCAGACGAAGCTGTCGCGGCTGCCGCTGTCGTACTTCGACAGCCGTCAGCGCGGTGAGGTGCTGTCCCGGGCGACCAACGACATCGACAACATGGGCCAGACCCTCCAGCAGTCGATGGGTCAGTTGATCAACTCGCTGCTGACCGTGCTCGGCGTGCTGGTGATGATGTTCTACGTCTCCTGGCTCCTCGCCCTGGTGGCGCTGGTGACGGTGCCGCTGTCGTTCGTGGTGGCGACCCGGGTGGGCAGGCGGTCCCAGCCGCACTTCGTGCAGCAGTGGCGCTCCACGGGCCAGTTGAACGCGCACATCGAGGAGATGTACACCGGGCACGCCCTGGTGAAGGTGTTCGGCCGGCAGGAGGAGTCGGCGAAGCAGTTCGCCGAGCAGAACGAGGCGCTGTACGAGGCCGGGTTCCGGGCGCAGTTCAACAGCGGGATCATGCAGCCGCTGATGATGTTCGTGTCGAACCTGAACTACGTGCTGATCGCGGTGGTCGGCGGGCTGCGGGTCGCCTCGGGCACGCTCTCCATCGGCGACGTGCAGGCGTTCATCCAGTACTCCCGGCAGTTCTCGATGCCGCTGACGCAGATCGCGTCGATGGCCAACCTGGTGCAGTCGGGCGTGGCCTCGGCGGAGCGGGTCTTCGAGATCCTCGACGCCGAGGAGCAGTCGGCCGACCCCGTCCCGGGCGTGCGGCCGGAGGAGCTGCGGGGACGGGTCGCGCTGGAGCACGTGTCGTTCCGTTACGACCCCGACACGCCGCTGATCGAGGACCTGTCGCTCACCGTGGAGCCGGGTCACACGGTGGCCATCGTGGGACCGACGGGCGCGGGCAAGACCACGCTGGTCAACCTGCTGATGCGGTTCTACGAGGTCTCCGGCGGGCGGATCACGCTGGACGGCATCGACATCGCGGCGATGTCCCGGGACGAACTGCGTTCCGGCATCGGCATGGTGCTCCAGGACACGTGGCTGTTCGGCGGGACCATAGCGGAGAACATCGCGTACGGGTCCCGGCGCGAGGTCACCCGCGGGGAGATCGAGGAGGCGGCACGGGCCGCGCACGCCGACCGGTTCGTGCGGACGCTGCCCGACGGCTACGACACGGTGCTGGACGACGAGGGCACGGGGGTGAGCGCCGGGGAGAAGCAGCTCGTCACCATCGCGCGGGCCTTCCTGTCCGATCCGGTGATCCTGGTGCTGGACGAGGCGACGAGTTCGGTGGACACCCGCACCGAGGTGCTGATCCAGAAGGCGATGGCCAAACTGGCGCACGGGCGGACGGCGTTCGTCATCGCGCACCGGCTCTCCACCATCCGGGACGCCGACACGATCCTCGTCATGGAGGACGGGTCGATCGTCGAACAGGGCGGGCACGCCGAGCTGCTGGCGGCCGGCGGGGCCTACGCGCGGCTCTACCGGGCGCAGTTCGCCCAGGCGGTGGCCGAGGTCGAGTAGGCCCGGCCGCGGGGCGGCGGGAAGGGGGCGGGGGCCGCGCGGTGCGGCCCCCGTCTCAGTCCAGGTAGCCGCGGAGCTGGTCGGCGAAGGCGTGGTCGCGGAGCTTGCCGAGGGTCTTGGACTCGATCTGCCGGATGCGCTCGCGGGTGACGCCGAAGATCCGGCCGATCTCCTCCAGGGTGCGGGGGCGGCCGTCGGCCAGTCCGTAGCGGAGCTGGACCACCTTGCGTTCGCGTTCGCCGAGGGTCGACAGGACCGCCTCCAGGTGTTCGCGCAGCAGCAGGAAGGCGGCCGACTCGACGGGGCTGGCGGCGTCGCCGTCCTCGATGAGGTCGCCGAGGGCGACGTCGTCCTCCTCGCCGACCGGGGCGTGCAGCGAGACGGGTTCCTGGGCGAGGCGCAGCACCTCGCCGACCCTCTCCGGGGGCAGGCCGAGGTGGGCGGCGACCTCCTCGTGGGTCGGCTCGTGGCCGCGTTCCTGGAGCAGGCGGCGCTGGACGCGGACGACGCGGTTGATGAGCTCGACGACGTGGACGGGGACGCGGATGGTGCGGGCCTGGTCGGCGAGGGCGCGGGACATGGCCTGGCGTATCCACCAGGTGGCGTACGTGGAGAACTTGTAGCCGCGGGCGTAGTCGAACTTCTCCACGGCCCGGATCAGGCCGAGGTTGCCCTCCTGGACGAGGTCGAGCATGGTCAGCCCGCGTCCGACGTACCGTTTCGCCACCGAGACGACCAGGCGCAGGTTGGCCTCGATCAGGCGGCGTTTGGCGACCCGGCCCCGGACGACGAGCCGGTCGAGGTCCGAGGCGAGCCCGCTGTCGAGGTCGGTGGCGAGGCGCAGTTTCTCCTCGGCGAAGAGGCCGGCCTCCACACGGCGGGCGAGTTCGACCTCCTCGGCGGCGGTGAGCAGCGGGATGCGGCCGATCTCGCGCAGGTACTGGCGGAAGAGGTCGGAGGAGGGGCCGCCGGACTCGGCGCGGGCGGGGGCGGGCGGGCCCGCGGCCCGGCGGCGCGGCACGGCGGGGCCGCCGTCCGGGGCGGGGGTGTCGGGGCGGGGGGCGCGGGGCGGGGGCATCGCCACGAGGAGGCCGGTCTGCGCCTCGGGGGCGGCGGTGTCGGCGGGGGTGAGGGTCTGGGTCTGCACGGGGCGACCTCCAGGATGAACGCCGCCGGCGGGGGCGGCGGCGGTACGTCGGGCGGAGCCGGCGGCCTCGCCGCCGCCGTTCGGCGGGCGGGAACGGCACGGCGGGGGTCCGGGACCGTCGGGGGACGGGCCGGCCGCGCTCCGGGGACTCAGGCACCGCACACCAGTGTGGGGTACGACACATCGCCGCCACGAGGGGCGTGCGGTGACTTTTTGCGCCCGGCCCGTGAACGGACGGTCATCGCCGGCGGGCGGGACTCCGGCCGGGGACGGCGGGTGAGGCTGCGGGTGGGGCGGCGGCCGGGCGGCGGGCGACCCGCCCCGTCACAGAGCGCCGGCGCCGTGTTCGCGCAGGGCCTGGTCGTACTGCTGGAGCACCCACAACTCGTTCTGTACGGCGGCGAGTTCGGCCGGGTCGCCCTGGCTGCCGAGCCGGGTGAGGCGGCCGGTGATGTCGCGGATGCGGCGTTCGACGGCCCGGCGGCGGACGGCGACGAGCTGGATGCCGGCGTAGACCTCGTCGACGTCCTTCACCCCGCGGTGCACCATGATCGCCTCGACGGCGAGTTCGGTGACCATGGCGCGCACGGTGTCGTCCGGGGCGGCTTCGCGGACCCGGACCAGGTACTCCTGCGGGTCCTGGACGCCGAACTCGGCGCCGCCGGCCTCCAGGACGGCCTGGCGCACGGCCGCGTAGGGCGGGGCGGTGAACTCGTCCATGCCGTACGCGTCGAAGGCCGGGGAGACCAGTTCGGGCCGCTGGAGGGCGAGTTTGAGCAGTTCGCGTTCGGTGGCGAAGACCGGGTTGCGCAGGGTGAGGGCGGGCCCGCGCGGGGCGGCCGGGGCGGGGGCCGCGTACGCCTCGGCGCCGCCCTGCCGGGGCCGGCCGGGGCCGGGCGCCGGGCCCTTGCCGCCGCGCTCGCGGGCCCAGCGGGCGAGCTGGGCGACGCGCTTGACCACGAACTGGGTGTCCAGGATGCCGAGCATCCCGGCGAGCTGGACGGCGACCTCGTGCTGGGCGCCGCTGTTCTTGATCCGGGCGACGACCGGGGCGGCCTCGTCCAGGGCGGCGGCGCGGCCGGCCGGGGTGTCCAGGTCGTAGCGCGCGGTGATCTGGCGCAGCGCGAACTCGAAGAGCGGGGTGCGCGGTTCGGCCAGGTCGGCGACGGCGTCGTCGCCCTTGGCCAGGCGCAGGTCGCAGGGGTCCATGCCGTCGGGGGCGATGGCGATGTAGGTCTCGGCGGCGAACTTCTGGTCGTCCTCGAAGGCGCGCAGGGCCGCTTTCTGGCCAGCCGCGTCACCGTCGAAGGTGAAGATCACGCGGGCCGAGCCGTTGTCCATGAGGAGCCGGCGCAGGATCTTGATGTGGTCGCCGCCGAAGGCGGTGCCGCAGGTGGCGATGGCCGTGGTGACGCCGGCCAGGTGGCAGGCCATGACGTCGGTGTAGCCCTCGACGACGACCGCGCGGGAGGACTTGGCGATGTCCTTCTTCGCCAGGTCGATGCCGTACAGCACCTGGGACTTGCGGTAGATCGCGGTCTCGGGGGTGTTGAGGTACTTGGGGCCGTTGTCGGACTCGTAGAGCTTGCGGGCGCCGAAGCCGACGACGTCGCCGCCGATGTCGCGGATGGGCCACATCAGCCTCCCGCGGAAGCGGTCGATGGGGCCCCGGCGGCCCTCCTGGGAGAGGCCGGACAGCAGCAGTTCCTTGTCGCTGAAGCCCTTGCCGCGCAGGTAGCGGGTGAGGTGGTCCCAGCCCTGGGGGCTGTAGCCGACGCCGAAGTGCTCGGCGGCGGCCTGGTCGAAGCCCCGGTCGGCGAGGAAGGCGCGGCCGGTGTCCGCCTCGGCGCCGCCGGCGAGCTGCTCGGCGTACCACTGGGCGGCGGCCTTGTGCGCCTCGACCAGGCGGATGCGTTCGCCGCGCTGGTGGGCGGGGTTGTAGCCGCCCTCCTCGTAGCGCAGGGTGATGCCGGCCTGGGCGGCCAGCCGTTCGACCGCCTCGGAGAAGGTGAGGTGGTCGATCTTCATCACGAAGGTGAGGGTGTCGCCGCCCTCCTGGCAGCCGAAGCAGTGGAAGAGTCCCTTGCTCGGGCTGACCTGGAAGGACGGGGACTTCTCGTCGTGGAAGGGGCACAGGCCCTTCAGGTTGCCGCCGCCCGCGTTCCGCAACTGGAGGTACTCGGAGACGACGGCGTCGATCGGGACCGCGTCCCGTACCGCCTTCACGTCCTCGTCGTTGATCCGTCCTGCCACGCCTGAAGTCTACGGTGGCCGCTCCCGGCGCCGGGTCCCGGCCGCACTGCGTGCCTGGTCGTGGCGCCGGGGCGGGTCCCCCGGGGTCGCTACCCGGCGAGGCGGTCGAGCGGGACGTGCGGGTCGGCCAGGGCCTCGGTGTCCACCGGGACGCGGTCGCGGATGAGCCGCTGGACGGCGTCGGTGACGTCCCACACGTTGACGTTCATCCCGGCCAGCACCCGGCCCTCCTTCACCCAGAAGGCGATGAACTCGCGCTTGGCGGCGTCCCCGCGGATCACCACCTCGTCGTAGGAGCCCGGCGGCGCCCAGCCGGAGTACTCCATGCCGAGGTCGTACTGGTCGGAGAAGAAGTAGGGCACGCGGTCGTAGGTGACGTCCTGGCCGAGCATCGCGCGGGCCGCGGCCGGGCCGCCGTTGAGCGCGTTGGCCCAGTGCTCCACGCGCAGCCGGGAGGCGAAGAGGGCGTGCGGGAAGGAGGCCACGTCGCCGGCGGCGAAGATGTCGGGGTCGGAGGTGCGCAGCCTCTCGTCGACGACGATGCCGCCGCCGTACGCCCGGTCGGCGATCTCCAGCCCGGCCGCCTGGGCGAGGGAGGTGCGGGGGGCGGCGCCGATCGCGGCGAGCACGTCGTGCGCGGGGTGCTCCTCGCCGTCGTCGGTACGGGCGGCGAGGACCATGCCGTCCTGGCCGACGATCTCGGTGAGCCGTACGCCGAAGCGGAAGCGGACGCCGTGTGCCTGGTGGAGTTCGCCGAAGAGGGCGCCCAGCTCGGGGCCGAGGACGCTGTGCAGCGGGGTGGGGCCGGGCTCGACGACGGTGACCTCGGCCCCGTACTGGCGGGCCGCCGCCGCGACCTCCAGGCCGATCCAGCCGGCGCCGGCGATCACCAGGTGGCCGTTGTCCCGGCCGAGGGAGGCGAGGACGCCCTTGAGCCGCTCGGCGTGGGCGAGGCGGCGCAGGTGGTGGACGCCGGCCAGGTCGGTGCCGGGCACGTCGAGGCGGCGGGGCTCGGCGCCGGTGGCGATGAGCAGCTTGTCGTAGGAGGCGCGGGTGCCGTCGTCGCCGTAGTGCACGGTCTTCGCGGCCCGGTCGACGGCGACGACGGTCTGGCCGAGGTGGAGTTCGACGTCGTGCCGCGCGTACCAGGCGGGCTCGTGCACGAAGACGCTGTCGCGGTCCTCCTTGCCGAGCAGGTAGCCCTTGGACAGCGGCGGGCGCTCGTAGGGGTGGTCGCGCTCGTCGCTGATGAGGATCACCCGTCCGGTGAAGCCCTCGGTACGGAGCGTCTCGGCCGCCTTCGCGCCCGCCAGACCTCCTCCGACGATGACGAATGTCTGATCCGCGTCGACCACTTGTTGCCTCCTCGTCAGGGTGCCGCCACATGCGAGCGTCCCGCACCCTGCGTGGCGCGGGAAGGGGGAGTGACCCGATCAGGCCAGGAAGATCGGCGCCCCGGGGGGTTTCGGGGGCGTCCGGGTCACCGCAGTCCCGCCAGTCTCACGGATGCCCGGTCAGCCGCGCGTGAAGCGAGCGGGCCGAGGCGTCCGTGAGGGAGGAGATCTGGTCCACGATCACCCGTTTGCGGGCGCGGTCGTCGCCGGCCGCGTCGAACAGGGCGCGGAACTGGGGGTCGAGGCCGTCCGGGGCGCGGGCGGTGAGCGCCTCGGCGAGTTCGGCGACGACGACCCGCTGGTCGGCGCGGAGCTTCTCCTGCTCGGCGCGCTGCATGACGTACCGGTCGGCGACCGCCTTGAGGACGGCGCACTCCATCCGGGTCGCGCGGGGCACCACCAGTTCGGCCGTGTACCGGGTGAGGCGGCCGGAGCCCCAGGCGGCCCGGGTGGCGCCCTCGGCGGCGAGGCAGAAGCGGCCGATGAGCTGGCTGGTGGCGTCCTTCAGCCGGGCCTGGGCGACGGCGGTGCCGTCGTAGCCGTGCGGCCACCAGTCCTGGGCGAGGAGGCGGTCGAGGGCGGCGGCGAGTTCCGCCGGGTCGCCGTCCGGGGCGTAGCGGGCGGCGGCGACCGCGAAGACGTCCTCGCGTTCGGGGTCGGCCAGCAGGCAGTTCGGGTCGATGTGCCCGGCGTGCAGCCCGTCCTCCACGTCGTGCACCGAGTACGCCACGTCGTCGGCCCAGTCCATGACCTGGGCCTCGAAGCAGGTGCGGGTGCCCGGGGCGCCCTCGCGGAGCCAGGCGAAGACGGGCAGGTCGTCCTCGTAGACGCCGAACTTGGCGGAGGCCGGGCCGGTGGGGTGGGCGCCGCGCGGCCAGGGGTACTTGGTGGCGGCGTCGAGGGCGGCGCGGGTGAGGTTGAGGCCGACGCTGACGGCTTCGCCGGTGTCCGGGTCGGTGACGAACCGTTTCGGTTCGATGCGGGTGAGCAGCCTGAGCGACTGGGCGTTGCCCTCGAAGCCGCCGCAGTCCTCGGCGAACTCGTTCAGCGCCTGTTCGCCGTTGTGGCCGAAGGGCGGGTGGCCGAGGTCGTGGGAGAGGCAGGCCGCCTCGACGAGGTCGGGGTCGCAGCCGAGGGCGGCGCCCAGTTCCCGGCCGACCTGGGCGCACTCCAGGGAGTGGGTGAGCCGGGTGCGGGGGCTGGCGTCCCAGGCCGGCAGGGGGCCGGTCACGCCCGGGGTGACGACCTGGGTCTTCCCGGCCAGCCGGCGCAGCGCGGCCGAGTGCAGCACGCGGGCGCGGTCCCGCTGGAAGGCGGTGCGGCCGGGCCGTTTGTCCGGCTCGGCGGCCCAGCGGGCCAGGGACTCGGGGTCGTAGAGCGCGGGGGCGGGGGTGGGGGACGCGGGGTGAGCGGTGCCTTCCATGTCTCCGACAGTACGGGGGCGGCGGGCGCCGGGCGGGGCGAGGGGCCGGGCCGCCTCCGGCGGGGGGCGGGGGAACGGGGTCGCGTTCGGCCGGGGGCGGCGTGCGGGGGCCGGGGGGGGCGGGTCGCCTCCGGCGGGCGGCGTACGGGGGCGGGGGACGGGTCGCATCCGGCGGGGGCGGGCGGGTCGCCTCCGGCGAGGGCGTGCGGGGGCGTGCGAGGGGGCGGGGCCGCAGGACCGTTCGGCTGGGGTGATCACCCGTTCACAGGTCCGGCGGGGGCGGTTCCGGATCTTTCCCGGTGCCGGCGGCGGCGGCGCCGGTGACCTGGCCAAACGGCGCGGGGCGTCAGGGCGCCGGGGCCGCGGGTGACACCCGTTCATCCCATTCCTGACCGGAGTTCAGGGAGCGGGCCGGGTGCGGTGGGCCTTTCCTCGGAAGGGCAGGGCCACCGATGACGCTCGAAGGAGCACCGATGCGACGTACCGCCCGCCTGCTGACCGGTACCGCGCTCGCCGTCGCGGCGGCGGGTCTCGCCACCGCCCCGGCCGCGTACGCCGGGGACGGCGCGGCCCCGGGCCGCCTGGACGTGTACCCGTCCTCGGTCGTGCCGGGCGACGGCGCGACGGTGAACACCGCGGCCTGCGGCGAGAGCGGCTCGGCGGCGGGCGACGCCACCGCGGTGGGCGGCGGCACCTTCGCGCTGGCGCCGACCACGCACCGGGGCGAGGCGATCGGCCGGTTCACGGTGCCGTCGAGCGCGCAGCCGGGGACGTACGAGATCGTCGCCACCTGCGGCGAGAGCGGGCGGCGGGTCGCCGGCGACCTGGAGGTCACGCTGACCTCGGCGGCCCAGGTGCATCCGCGGGGGAGTGTGAAGACGGGGGTCGGCGGCGCGCTCGGCCCCGGCCCCGTGCAGACCGCGGCGGGCGTGACGGCTCTCGCCGTCGCCGCCGCGGGCGGTACCTGGCTCCTGCATCGCCGGGCGAGAGGCGACGGGATCTGACGGGCACCCTCCGCCGCCCGTCCACCGGTACCGCACGCCCCGCCCCTCCGGGTCCGACGCCCCTCGCGGCCCGGAGGGGACGGGGAACCCGGACCCGGCCGGGCCCAGACCGGGGCAGGCCGGGCCCAATTGGGTCCAGACCGAGCCCGGACCGGGCCCAGGCGGGTCCAGACCGGGCCCAGGCCGGTCCGGCCCGCGCCGGGATCGAGGAACCCGAGGAAGACCGGGCCACCGGACCCGGGGACATCCGAGAAGGGGGACGTTCATGCGCAAGACAGGCGACGCCGCGATAGCCACCGTCACCGTGGTCGCCCTGTGCGCCGGAGCCTGGCTGCTGAGCGGCGGCTCCGGGACCGGCGCCCCGCCGCAGCCCTCCCCCGCCCAGGCCGCCGGCACCGGCGCCGGCCGGGACACGGGGACGTCCGCCTCCCCGGCGCTGCCGCCCTCGCCGCCCGACCGGGTCCGGATACCGGCGATCGGCGTGGACGCCCCGCTGACCGGCCTCGGCCTCACCCACTCCGGCAGCCTCGACGTCCCGCCGCCGCAGAAGAAGAACCTGGCCGGCTGGTACGAGGCCGGTGCCACCCCCGGCGAGCGCGGCACCGCGATCGTCGCCGGACACGTCGACAACGCCGAGGGCCCCGCCGTCTTCTACCGGCTCGGCGCGCTGGACAAGGGCGACGCGATCGAGGTGGTCCGGCGCGACGGGGGCGTGGCGGTGTTCACGGTGGACGCGGTGGAGGTGTACGCGGCGACCGACTTCCCGGACGAGAAGGTGTACGGCACCGCGGCCCGGCCCGAGCTGCGCGTCATCACCTGCGGCGGCGGCTACCGCAAGGGCACCGGCTACCAGGGCAACGTGGTCGTCTTCGCCCACCTCACCGGCAGCCGCTGACCTCTCGGGACCGGCGCCTCAGGCCACCCACTGCTCGTACGCCAGGTTCGCCACCAGGGCGAAGACGACGGTCAGCAGGACGATACGGACGAAGCCGCTGCCCTTCTTCAGGGCGGTGTGCGCGCCGAGGGTCCCGCCGGCCAGGTTGAAGACGGCCATCAGGGCGGCGAGCTGCCACAGGACCGCGCCCTGCCAGGCGAACATCGCCAGGGCACCCGCGTTGGTGCAGCAGTTGACGATCTTGGCGGTGGCGGAGGCGGTGACCAGGTCCTGGTGGAGGACGGCGGTGAGCGCCAGTACCAGGAAGGTGCCGGTGCCGGGGCCGATGAGGCCGTCGTAGAAGCCGATGCCGAGGCCGGCCAGGCCGATCGCGGCCAGGACGCGGCGGCGGGTGACCGGGCCGGGCGCGGGGGCGGTGCCGAAGGCGGGCCGCAGGATCACGAAGGCCGCGACCCCGAGCAGCACGACCATGATCACGGGTTTGAGGACCTCGGTGCTCATCCCGGCCGCGAAGAAGGCGCCGCCGGACGATCCGGCGAGGGCGGCCACTCCGATCCGTACGGCCATGGCGACGTCGACCGGCGCCTTGCGGGCGTAGGTCACCGCGGCGCCGGTGGTGCCGACGATGGCGACGGCCTTGTTGGTGCCGAGGGCGTGCGCGGCCGGGGTGCCGGCGGGCAGTCCGAGCAGCAGCGCCGGCAGCAGCAGGAGCCCGCCGCCGCCGACCACGGCGTCGATCCAGCCGGCCGCGAACGCGGCGAGGCACAGCAGGACGACGACGGTCAGCGATATGTCGGGCATGATCATGACCCTAGGAAGCGGATGGGTGTGCCGTCCATGGACCTGAGCGACTTCTGAGGTTGCCCGGGGCCCGCCCGCCGGCCCTCCCGGCACGCTCCCGGCCCCCTCCCGAGCACCCGGCCGACGCCGGCGGCCGACGCTCCCCCGGTCGACGCCCCGGCCGGTGGCCCCGGCCGACGCCCCCCGGTCGCCGGCCCCGCGCCCCCTCACCGCGCCCCCGTACTCCCTCCACCACCCCCGCACATCCGCACGCCCCCTCGCGCCCCCGTTGCCGCGCCACCCCGGAGGGCGTTCCGCGGTTGTCCCGGATGCGGGTCACGGCGCTCCCCCGCTGGTCGGGGCGGCGCCGGGCCGGTCGGCCACCCGGCCGGGCCGCGTCCCGCACTCGCCGGACCGGACGGAGAGCCACCGCACGGTCACGTCACGTTCTCGTCACGGGACCTCCATACCCTCTCCACATTGACGCGATCCCAGTACCTTCTGAGCCACTCAATTCCCACCAATCCACTCCATTTTCAGGACTGTTGATGAGCCTCCCGCGCAAGCCCGCCGCCGCTGCCCTCGCCGCACTGGCGCTGGCCGCCCTGCCGTCCGTCGCCGCGGCGCACGACGGCAACCACCCGTTCGCGAACTGCTCCGAGGCGTACGCCCACGGGTACGCGAACATCCCCGAGAGCGACTCCCACTACGGCAAGCACCTGGACCGCGACAACGACGGCGTGGGCTGCGACAAGCCGCCCGCCGGCTTCGTGCCGGCCCAGGACCGGGACGGCGGGGGCGCCACCGGCTCCGGCTCCGGCCGGGGCGGCACCGTCACCAACGAGGCCGGGCAGAAGGGCACCGACCTCGCCGAGACCGGCGGCAACAGCGCCACCCCGTACCTGGCGGCGGGCGGCGCGGCCGTCGCCCTCGCCGGCGGCGGCCTCCTCGTGGCCTCCCGCAGGCGCCGGGCCGGCGCCGGCGGCTGACCCGGCCGCCGCCGACGGGCCTCCGTTCCCTTTCCTCCGGGGACCCGGTGGGCCGGGCGCACGCACGAGAGGCGGCTCCCCCGCACGGGAGCCGCCTCTTCACTTGGGTCCGGAGCCGCCGCCGATCGGTGAGGGTGGTCGGGTGACAGGCGGCGGCTCCGGGGTCTGACGGGCCCGGCGCGGGGCCGGGGCGGCCGGTCCGGCACGGGGCCGGGGCGTCCGGTCCGGCACGGGGCCGGGCAGGGCGTCCGGTCCGGCACCGCAAGGGCCAGGGTGTCCGGTCCGGCCCGGAGCCGGGCCAGGGTGTCCGGTCCGGGGCGCGGGTCTCAGCGGTGGTCGCTGCCCTCCGCGGTGACGGCCGCCCGGCCCGCCTCCAGCCGGGCCACCGGGATGCGGAACGGGGAGCAGGAGACGTAGTCGAGCCCCACCTCGTGGAAGAAGTGGACCGACTCCGGGTCGCCGCCGTGCTCGCCGCAGACGCCCAGCTTGAGGTCGGGGCGGGTGGCCCGCCCGGCCTTCGCCGCCGCGGCCACCAGGGACCCCACGCCGTCCCGGTCGATGGTCTCGAACGGGGAGACCCCGAAGATGCCCTTCTCCAGGTACGCGGTGAAGAAGCTCGCCTCGACGTCGTCGCGGCTGAAGCCCCACACGGTCTGGGTCAGGTCGTTGGTGCCGAAGGAGAAGAACTCCGCCGCCTCGGCGATCTGGGCGGCCGTCAGCGCGGCGCGCGGCAGCTCGATCATCGTGCCGATGGAGAGCTTGAGCCGGGTGCCCGAGGCCGCCTCGACCTCCTCGATGACCCGGTCCGCCTCCTCGCGGACGATCTCCAGCTCCTGCACGGTGCCGACCAGCGGGATCATGATCTCGGCGCGCGGGTCGCCCTTGGCCGCCCGGCGCTCGGCCGCGGCCTCCGCGATGGCCCGTACCTGCATGGTGAACAGGCCGGGGACGACCAGTCCGAGGCGGACGCCGCGCAGGCCCAGCATCGGGTTCTGCTCGTGCAGCCGGTGCACGGCCTGGAGCAGGCGCAGCTCGTTCTCGTGCGGCTCCTGGCGGGACTCGGCCAGGGCGACGCGCACCGACAGCTCGGTGATGTCGGGCAGGAACTCGTGCAGCGGCGGGTCCAGCAGCCGGATGGTGACCGGCAGCCCGTCCATCGCCTCGAACAGCTCGACGAAGTCCTGCCGCTGGAGCGGGAGCAGCGCCTTCAGCGACGCCTCGCGCTCGGCGTCCGTGTCGGCCAGGATGAGCCGCTCCACCAGCCCGCGCCGGTCGCCGAGGAACATGTGCTCGGTGCGGCACAGGCCGATGCCCTGGGCGCCGAACCGGCGGGCGCGCAGCGCGTCCTCGGCGTTGTCGGCGTTGGCGCGCACCCGCAGCCGGCGCTTGCGGTCGGCGAACGCCATCATCCGGTGCACGGCCTCGACCAGTTCGTCGGCGTCGTCCGCGCCGGGGTGCATCCGGCCCTCGAAGTACTCGACGACCGGCGACGGCACGACCGGCACCTCGCCCAGGTAGACCTTGCCGGACGAGCCGTCGATCGAGATGAGGTCGCCCTCCTCGACGACCCGCCCGCCGGGTACGGTCATCCGCCGGCGCTTGGTGTCGACCTCCAGCTCCTCGGCGCCGCAGACACAGGTCTTGCCCATGCCGCGCGCGACGACGGCCGCGTGGGAGGTCTTGCCGCCGCGCGAGGTCAGGATGCCCTCGGCGGCGATCATGCCGTCCAGGTCGTCGGGGTTGGTCTCGCGGCGGATCAGGATGACCTTCTCGCCGGAACGCGACCACTTGACGGCCGTGTACGAGTCGAAGACGGCCTTGCCGACCGCGGCGCCCGGCGAGGCCGCGATGCCCCGGCCGACCTGCTCGACCTTGGCCTCCTCGTCGAAGCGGGGGAACATCAACTGGGCGAGCTGGGCGCCGGTGACGCGCTGGAGGGCCTCCGCCTCGCCGATGAGCCCCTGGTCCACGAGCTGGGTGGCGATGCGGAAGGCGGCTCCGGCGGTGCGCTTGCCCACCCGGGTCTGGAGCATCCAGAGCTGACCGCGCTCGATGGTGAACTCGATGTCGCAGAGATCCTTGTAGTGGTTCTCCAGCGTCTCCATGATCCGCATGAGCTGGTCGTACGACGCCTTGTCGATCGACTCCAGCTCGGCGAGCGGGACGGTGTTGCGGATGCCCGCGACGACGTCCTCGCCCTGGGCGTTCTGGAGGTAGTCGCCGTAGACGCCCTGGTGGCCGGAGGCGGGGTCGCGGGTGAAGGCGACGCCGGTGCCGGAGTCCGGGCCGAGGTTGCCGAAGACCATGGAGCAGACGTTGACGGCGGTGCCGAGGTCGTGCGGGATGCGCTCCTGGCGGCGGTAGAGCTTCGCGCGGTCGCCGTTCCAGGAGTCGAAGACCGCCTTGATGGCGAGGTCCATCTGCTCCCGGGCGTCCTGCGGGAAGTCCCGGCCGGCCTCCTTCTTGACGATCTTCTTGAAGGTGGTGACGAGCTTCTTGAGGTCGGCGGCGGCCAGTTCGGTGTCGACCGTGACCTTCTTGGCCTCCTTGGCCTTCTCCAGCGCCTCCTCGAAGAGGTCGCCGTCGACGCCGAGGACGGTCCGGCCGAACATCTGGATCAGGCGGCGGTAGGAGTCCCACGCGAAGCGGTCGTCGCCGGCCTGCTTGGCGAGGCCCTGCACCGACGTGTCGGAGAGGCCGATGTTGAGGACCGTGTCCATCATGCCGGGCATGGAGAACTTGGCCCCGGACCGCACCGACACGAGGAGGGGGTCGTCGGCCTGGCCGAGCTTCTTGCCCATCGTCGCCTCGAGGGCGGCGAGGTGCGCACTCACCTCGTCGCGCAGCTCCGCCGGCTCGTCACCGCTGTCCAGGTAGACCTTGCAGGCTTCGGTGGTGATGGTGAAGCCGGGCGGGACGGGGAGGCCGAGGTTGGTCATCTCGGCCAGGTTGGCGCCCTTGCCGCCGAGAAGGTCCTTGAGGTCCTTGTTGCCCTCGGTGAAGTCGTAGACGAACTTCACGCCCTCAACGCGGCTGGCCGTCTCAGCTCCATGGAGATCTTTGTTTTCCGACACGGGTCTCGACTCCTCGAGGACGCGGTGGCTGCCCTGACGGCGAGGAATGTACCCAGATCAAAGGCGCCTGGGTACGTCCACTTGCGCGTCATGCGCCCGTAACCAGGCGCCCGCCAGTGGATCGAAAGTCAAGGCTTGGCAAGCACATGGGCGATGATGTTTTCACTTCTTGAACGCAAGGGTGGCCCCAGAAGCGGTATTTCGCTCACCTGAGCACCCATCTCCACGTTTGAGTTCGATCGATGAACGATCATCGGGTGGCACTGAGTGCCACGACTTGAGGAAATAGACGGGCCGGCCAATCGCTCATCTGAGCAGTAGGGCTATCAGAGGTGGCGAGAATCACGCTCCTCCGGACCCCGGATTTCACCATACGGACGGGTGAGCGAACCCCGTACGGGCGACGTGACCGGAACGCGACCGCCTCCGGCTGAACGCGAAGGGCGCGGCGCCCGTACGACATGGGCGGCGGGCCCGGTCCCCCACGTCGGGTCCGCCACTTCGAACGTGTTCCGTACGGAAGGACCCTTCGGGTGCCGGTCTTCACACGCTTCCGCCAGTCGCCCCACGACCCGGCCTCCGGCCCGGAACCGGCGGAGGGGGCGGAGGACCCGGCACCGGCGGAGGGGAAACCGGCGGAGGGCCCGACACCGGCGGAGGCTTCGGAGGCCGCCGAGGCTTCTGAGGTGGCGGAGTCGCCGGGGGCTTCTGAGGCTGCGGAGCCTCAGGAGTCCGGCAAGGCGGGCGAGCCCGAGGCGCCGGTGGAGGCCCCCGAGACCCCCGGGGCGACGGACGCCGAGAAGGCACCGGATGCCGCCGCCCCCGTACCGGACACGGACGCGAAGCCGAAGCCGGGCGCGAAGCCGGTGCCGGCCCCGCGCCCCGCCCCGGAGACAAACGCGGATACCCAGCCCGGCCTGGACACGGACGCCCAGCGCGCCCCGGACACGGACGCCGAGTCGGCGGACACCAAGTCGGCCCCGGACACGGACGCCGAGTCGGCCCCGGAGCCGAACGCGGACGCCCAGCCGACCGCGACCCCGGCCGCAGCCTCAGCGCCGGAACCGGAACCGGAACCGGCCCCAGATCCGGAGCCGAACACGGACGCCACCGCGGACGCGGACGCTGGCACGGACACGGACGCCAAGCCCACTCCTCCCCCCACTCCCACCCCTGCCCCAGCCCCAGCCCCAGCCCCAGCCCCAACCGGAGCCCCCGGCCCCACCCCCCAAAAGCCCCCCGCCCGCCTCCTCTCCCGTCTCTCCCCCCTCCCCCGCCTCCACCACCTCCTGCGCCGCTCCTCCTCCCCCTCCGCCTTCCCCGCCCCCCGCCCCGCCGGTCACGACCGCCCCGTCCTGCGGCGGAGCCTCACCGCCCTCGCCACCGTCTTCGTCCTCGCCGCGCTGCTCCTGCCGAACACCTTCGGCGCGATGGAGCCGAACCGGTTCACGCAGATACCCGGCGAGGCGATCGTCGGCGCCGCGATCCTGCTGAGCCTGCCGCGCCGGGCCCGGCGTGTCGCGGCGGTGCTGCTCGGGACCGCCCTCGGCGTGCTGACCGTGCTGAACGCGCTGGACCTGGGCTTCGGCGAGTACCTGGGCCGGGGTTTCAACCTCGTCCTGGACTGGGCGCTGCTGGAGGACGCCCGCAGCTTCGTCGCGGACTCGATGGGCGGCACGGTCGCCGCGCTGGCCGCGGTCGGCGCGGTCGCCCTGGCGCTGCTCCTGCCGGTGCTGACGGTGCTGGCCGTGCGGCGGCTCGGCGAGGTGCTGGCCGCCCACCGGGACCGGTCGACGCGGGGCGTGCTGATCGCCGGCACCGTGTGGATCACCTGCTCGGTGCTGGGGCTGCAAGCCTTCGGCATGCCGCTGGCCACGGGCCGGGCGGCGCACGCGTTCCAGGCGCAGACGGAGCGGGTGCGGGACACCATCCGCGACGAGGCGGCGTTCGCCCGGCAGTCGCGGACGGACGCGTTCGGCGGCACGCCCCCGGACCAGCTCATGCCGGACCTGCGCGGCAAGGACGTGATCTTCGCGTTCATCGAGAGCTACGGCCGCAGCGCCATCGAGGACCCGATCATGTCCCCCGGCGTCAATCAGACCCTGGAGGCGAGCACGCAGGCCCTGGCGTCGGCGGGTTACCGGGCCAAGAGCGGCTGGCTGACCTCGCCGACGTACGGGGCGGGGAGCTGGCTCGGCCACTCGACGTTCATCTCGGGCCTGTGGGTGGACAACCAGCAGCGGTACACCACCGTGACGTCGGGCGATCACCGCACGCTGACCAAGATGTTCGGCGAGACGGGCGCCTGGGACACGGTGGGTGTCATGCCGGGCGTGCAGAAGGCGTGGCCGGAGGCGCGCTTCCACGGGCTGGACACGGTCTACAACGCCTTCCAGCTCGGCTACCAGGGGCCGAAGTTCGCCTGGTCGACCATGCCGGACCAGTACGCCCTGGAGGCGTTCCAGCGGCTGGAGCACGGCAGGAAGCGGGACAAGCCGCTGATGGCGGAGATCATCCTGACGTCGAGCCACCAGCCGTGGGCGCCGATCCCGAGGATGGTCGGCTGGGACGAGGTGGGCGACGGCTCGGTCTTCCGCGCGATCCAGAAGGAGGGCGAGAAGCCGGCCGACATCGTCGCGGACGAGACGCGCTCGCGGGAGGAGTACGGGAAGACGATCGAGTACTCGGTCACGTGCCTCACCGAGTGGCTGGAGCGGTACGGGACCGACGACACGGTCCTCGTCTTCCTCGGCGACCACCAGCCGATCTCGCGGGTCAGCGGGACGAAGGCCAGCCGGGACGTGCCGGTGACGATCGTCGCGCGGGACCCGAAGGTGCTGGACGCGGTGTCGGAGTGGGAGTGGACGGACGGGCTCAGGCCCGAGCACGACGCGCCGGTGTGGCGGATGAGCGCCTTCCGGGACCGCTTCCTGACCGCCTACGGCTCGACCCCGCACCCCACCAAGGGCTGAGCCCGGCACCGGCAAGGGCTGAGCCGGGCCCCGCCAAGGGCTGAGCCCCGCTCTTCCGGCGGCCGGCCCGGCCCGGCCCGGGTCAGCCGCCGGAGGTGTCCAGTTCCGCGTCGGCGCCGACGCCCGCGCCGTCGTACGGGTCGGCCAGCCACCCCTCGGGCAGGACGACGCGGTTGTTGCCGGAGGTCCGGCCGCGGGGGCCGTCGGCGCCGGCGGGCCAGGGCTGGTCGAGGTCGAGTTCGCCGAGCCCGGAGCGCAGGTCGTCGAGGGAGGAGGCGACGGCGAGGCGGCGGCGCATCTCGGAGCCGACCGCGAAGCCCTTGAGGTACCAGGCGACGTGCTTGCGGAAGTCGATCACGCCCCGGGACTCGTCGCCGATCCACTCGCCGAGCAGCGCGGCGTGCCGGAGCATCACGTCGGCGACCTCGCGCAGGGCGGGCCGGACGAAGTCGTCGGGGCGGCCCTCGAAGGCGGCGACGAGGTCGGCGAAGAGCCACGGCCGCCCCAGGCAGCCGCGTCCGACGACGACACCGTCGCAGCCGGTCTCGCGGACCATGCGCAGGGCGTCGTCGGCGGACCAGATGTCGCCGTTGCCGAGGACGGGGATCTCGGGGACGTGCTCCTTGAGGCGGGCGATGGCGTCCCAGTCGGCGCTGCCGCCGTAGTGCTGGGCGGCGGTGCGGCCGTGCAGGGCGATGGCGGTGACGCCCTCCTCGACGGCGATGCGGCCGGCGTCGAGGTAGGTGAGGTGGTCGTCGTCGATGCCCTTGCGCATCTTCATCGTGACGGGCAGGTCCCCGGCGCCGGCGACGGCCTCGCGCAGGATGGCCCGCAGCAGGTTCCGCTTGTAGGGGAGGGCCGATCCGCCGCCCTTGCGGGTGACCTTGGGGACCGGGCAGCCGAAGTTGAGGTCGATGTGGTCGGCGAGGTCCTCGTCCGCGATCATGCGGACGGCCTTGCCGACGGTGGCCGGGTCGACGCCGTAGAGCTGGATGGAGCGCGGGGTCTCGGTGGCGTCGAAGCGGATGAGCTGCATGGTCTTCTCGTTGCGCTCGACCAGCGCCCGGGTCGTGATCATCTCGCTCACGAAGAGGCCCTTGCCGCCGCTGAACTCCCGGCACAGGGTGCGGAAGGGCGCGTTGGTGATCCCGGCCATCGGCGCCAGCACCACGGGCGGGGCGACGGCGTACGGGCCGATCGGCAGCGTCGGGGGCGTGGTGAGCGCGGCGGGCGTGGTGGGCGTGGGCATGGCTCCATTGTCGCGTACCGGGGGCGGTGCCCCGGCGCGAAGCCCCCTCACGGGTCGGAGGCCCCGCACGGGCCGGAAGACCCCTACCGGTCGGAGGCCCTCGCACGGACCGGAAGGCCCCTACACCGGCCGGAGGCCCCCGCACGGGTCGGAAATCCTGCACCGGTCATTAGTTAACCGCACTATCGACATACGCGTACGATGAATCCATGTCCGAGCTGAGCCACCGCCGCCGCATGCTCGTGCTCGCCATCTGCTGCATGAGCCTGTTGATCGTGAGCCTCGACAACACCGTGCTGAACGTGGCCCTCCCGGCCCTCCAGCGCGATCTGCACGCCACCACGGCGGGGCTCCAATGGACCATCGACGCCTACACGTTGGTGCTGGCCGCGCTGTTGATGCTCGCCGGTTCGACGGCGGACCGGATCGGCCGCAAACGGGTCTTCATGACCGGACTGGTCGTCTTCACCCTGGGCTCCGGGCTCTGCTCACTGGCGCCGGGGCAGGAGTGGCTGGTGGTGTTCCGGATGGTGCAGGCGGTGGGCGGCTCGATGCTCAACCCGGTCGCCATGTCGATCATCACCAACACCTTCACCGACCCCCGGGAACGCGCCCGCGCCATCGGGGTGTGGGGCGCGGTCGTCGGCCTCTCCATGGCCGCGGGTCCGCTGGTGGGCGGGGTGCTGGTGGACTCGGTGGGGTGGCGGTCGATCTTCTGGCTCAACCTGCCGGTGGGGCTGGCCGCGCTCCTGCTGACGCTGCGGTTCGTCCCGGAGTCGCGGGCGCCGCGGGCCCGCCGCCCGGACCCGCTGGGCCAGGTGATGGTGATCGTCCTCTTCGGCTCGCTGACGTACGCGATCATCGAGGCGCCGACCGCCGGGGCGGGGACCGTGCTGCCCTTCGCCGCGCTGGCGCTGGCCGCGCTGGGCGGACTGCTCTGGTACGAGCCGCGCCGCGCGGAACCCCTCATCGACCTGCGCTTCTTCCGGTCGGCGCCGTTCAGCGGGGCCACGGTGATCGCGGTGAGCGCCTTCGCCTCGCTGGGCGGCTTCCTGTTCCTGTCCACGCTCTACCTCCAGAACGTGCGCGGGCTGAGCGCGCTGGAGGCGGGGCTGTGGATGCTGCCGATGGCGGTGCCGACCTTCCTGTGCGCCCCGCTGTCCGGACGGCTGGTCGGCAACCGGGGGCCGCGGCTGCCGCTGCTGGTGGCCGGCGTCGCCCTGACGGTGAGCGCGACGCTGTTCGCGGCGTTCGGGGCGGAGACCTCGGACGCCACCCTCGTCCTCGGCTACGTGCTGTTCGGCGTGGGCTTCGGCTTCGTCAACGCGCCCATCACCAACACGGCCGTCTCCGGCATGCCCCGCACTCAGGCCGGGGTGGCCGCCGCGGTCGCCTCCACCAGCCGCCAGTTGGGCCAGACCCTGGGCGTGGCGGTGGTCGGCGCGCTGCTGGCGGCGGGCGTGGGCACGTCGACGTACAAGGAGGCGTTCGTGGCGGCGGCCCGGCCGGGCTGGTGGGTGCTGGTCGGGTGCGGGCTGACGGTGCTGCTCGTCGGCGCCCTCACCACGGGCTCCTGGGGCCGCCGCACCGCCACCCGCACGGCGGACCGCCTCCACTCCCCCGACCCCCAGGAAACCCCCGCCGCCCAGCCCTGACGGGTCCGGTCGGCCCCGCCCCCTCACGGCAGCAGTGGGGCCGGGATGTGGGGTTTCAGGTGGGGCCAGTAGCGCAGGACGGTGGATTCGAGGTGGGGGAGGGCGCGTTGGCCGGCGAGGGCCAGGGTGATGGCGGCGGTGACGCCGGTCCAGGCGACGGGGCCGAGCGGCGTGCAGCCGACGAGGCGGCTGGCGAAGGGGGTCTGGACGAGGAGGACCAGGACGGCGGCGGAGCCGAGGGACGTCACCTGGACCAGGCGGCTGTCGCGGCGGTCGGCGAGGGTCTGGGCGAGCTGGGTGCCGACGACGGCGCACAGGGCCATGGTGGTCGACCGGCGGGCGGTGCCCGGCGTGAAGCGGCCGAAGAGCCAGGCGGCCGTCGCCCCGAGGCAGGTGGTCATCGCCCGGTGCCTGATCTGACGCATCAGGGGTTCGCCGAGGACGGCCGTGCCCAGCGGGGCGCCCGCGCCGGGGTCCTCCTCCTCGGGGTCGCCGGCCGGCGTGACCGCGACGGCCATCGCCGGGAACAGGTCGGTGAAGAGGTTGACCAGCAGCATCTGGCGGGTGGAGAGCGGGGCGGCGCCGCCGAGGACGGTGCCGAGGATGCCGAAGCCGACCTCGCCCGCGTTGCCGCCGATCAGGATGGCGATGGCGTCGGCGACGCTGTGCCACAGCGCCCGGCCCTCGCGGACCGCCTCGACCAGGACGAGGAGGTCGTCGCCGGTCACCACGAGGTCGGCGGCGTTGCGGGCGGCGGCGGAGCCGCGCGCGTTGATGCCGACGCCGATGTCGGCGGCGCGGATGGCGGCGGCGTCGTTGGCGCCGTCGCCGACCATGCCGACGACCCGCCCGGCGTCCCGCAGCGATTCGACGACCTGGAGCTTCTGCTCGGGCGCCACCCGCGCCACCACGTCGGCGTCGCGCAGCATCCGGGAGCGTGCCGAGCGGTCGGCGGCGGCGAGTTCGTCGCCGGTGACCACGACGGCGTCCTCGGGCCAGCCGAGGTCGGCGGCGATGGCGCGGGCGGTCTGCGGATGGTCACCGGTGAGCACCACGGGCCGTACGCCCGCCTCGCGCAGGCCGCGCACCAGCGCCGGGGAGGTCTCGCGGGCCACGTCGGACAGGGCCAGCAGGCCGGTGAACTCCAACCCCTCCAGCGGCTGTTCGAGGACGTCGGCGACCTCCTCCCCGGCGCGCAGGGGCCGTCCGGCGACCGCGATGATGCGCAGTCCGGCGCGGGCCAGGGCGTGGGCGGTCTCCACGGCGTGCGCGGGCAGGGCGGGGCAGGCGGGCAGCAGGACCTCGGGGGCGCCCTTGACCACCAGCGCCGGTGACCCGTCCGCGTCCCGGCCGACGGCGGCGGCGTAGCCGCGGGAGGTCTCGAAGGGCAGCCCCTCCTCCTGCGTCCAGCGCGGATCGGGTCCGGCGGCGTCGAGGACGGCCTCGTCGGTGGCGTGGGCCGGGCGGGAGCGGTCGCCGTTGAGCCGGGGGCAGGCGCGGGCGGCGGTACGGACCGCGTCGGCGGCCTCGGCCTCCCCCACCCGGTGCACGGTGCCGCCCGCGTCCGCGACCTGGACCAGCCGCAGCCGGTTCTCGGTGAGCGTGCCGGTCTTGTCGAAGCAGACGGTGTCCATCCGGCCCAGCGCCTCCAGGGTGCGCGGGGTGCGTACGAGGACGCCGCGGCGGCCGAGCCGCCGGGCCGCGGCCAGTTGGGCCACGGTGGCGACCAGCGGCAGCCCCTCGGGGACGGCGGCCACCGCGACGGAGACGCCGCCGCTGACGGCCTGCCGTACGGGCGTTCCGCGCAGCAGGGACAGGCCGGTCACCGCGGCGCCGCCGGCCAGGGTCAGCGGGAGCGCCTTGCGGGTCAGTTCCTGGAGCCGGGCCTGTACGCCGGTGGCGGCGGGCGTGCGGGCGGCGAGGGCGACGGCGCGGGCGGCCTCGGTGTGGTCGCCGGTGTCGACGACGACGGCCCAGGCGCGGCCGGCGACGACGGTGGTGCCCTCGAAGACCATGCAGTGCCGTTCGGCCATCGGGGCGCGCGGCGCCGGGTCGACGCTCTTGCCGACGGGCAGGGACTCCCCGGTGAGCGCGGACTCGTCGACCTCCAGTCCGTCCTCCCACAGCAGCCGGGCGTCGGCGGGCACGACGTCGTCGGTCTGGACCTCGATCACCTGGCCGGGGTGGAGGTCGGCCGCGTCCACGATGCGCGGCGCGGGTCCCCCGGCCGGCGGGGTGAAGGGTTCGCCGCCGTTGCCGTCGTAGGGCTCCTCGCGGGTGACGCGGGCCTTCTGCTCCTGTTCGGCGAGGAGTCCGGACAGGGCCCGTTCGGCGCGCAGCCGCTGGAATCCGCCGACGAGGGCGTTGAGGTCGAGGGCGCCGACGACGAGCAGGGCGTCGACGACGGAGCCGAGGATCGCGGAGGCGGCCGAGCCGACCGCGAGGACGGGGGTGAGCGGGTCGTCGAGTTCGCCGCGTACGGCGCGGGCGAGCTGCCACGTCCAGCGGGCGGGGGCCAGCACCCGGACCCGGCCGGCGCGTCCGGCGACGGCCCGCATCCCGGCGCCGGCCTGTTCGACGGCGGTGGGCTCGGGTTCGCGTTCGGCTTCCAGCCGGTCGTGGACGTCGTCCAGGGCGAGGGCGTGCCAGGCCACGCGGGGCCGGGGGCGGGGGGCACGGGCGGCGGCCACCCGCAGGGCGGCCCGGGTGCCGGAGATCAGGGCCGCCGCGGCGGCGGCGTCGACGGGGGCGTGCCGGAGTCCCGGCAGGACGGAGGGGCGGCTCCGGCGCCGTTTCTCCCCGACCGCCACCAGCAGCCCGGACAGGGCGGCGCCGGAGCGGGCCAGCACCTGGGAGCGCCGTCCGACGGTGCGGGCGGCGGGGACGGCCCGCAGCAGCCGCCACACGTCGGCGAGGCCGCCCGGGGCGAGGATGTCGGCGCCCCAGGCGACCGGGGAGTCGGCGTCGGCGAGCGCCACGGCCACGTCCGCGGCGTAGAGCCCGGCGGTGACCGCCGGGGGGTCGCCGGGGCGGGGGCGGACGACGGCGAGGACGCCCCCGTCGCCGCGTACCTCCGCGACCACGTCCGCGAGCGGCCGGGCGGCGGAGACGATCTGGTCGGCGAGGCCGGAGAAGTCCGCGAGGGCCGGGTCCTCGACCATCACCACGCGCAGTCCGGCGCGGCGGGCCGCGTCGAGGACCTCCTCGGTCCAGGGGTCGGCGCCGGCGCCCGGGGTGCGCAGCGCGCTGGGGTGCAGGACGACCGTGCCGGCCATCTCCAGTTGGCAGAGCCGTTCGGGGTCGCGGACGAGGACGCCGGTGCGCGAGAGCGCGGTGCCGAGGACGGCGTGGAAGGCGGCGGGCCCGTAGCGGGCGGCCTTCGGGGAACCGGCGAGGACGGCCTCGGCGGCCTCGGCGAGGTCGTGCTTGACGAGCAGGGTGGCCGCGGCGCCCGCCACGCTGCCGGTGGAGGCGTGGGCGGCGTACTCCTGGGCCGGGGAGGTGCGCGGCGCGGGCCGCAGCGCGGGGGCGGCGGGCAGGCTGCCGCGGCCGGGGACGCACAGCCGGTCGTGGACGGCCTCGAAGGTGGCCGTACGGGTCACCGCCTCGGTGAGCTGGCAGACGCGCAGCGCCCCGTCGAGGACGAGGGAGGTGGGGGTCTGGCCGGCGCCGTGCACGGCCGCGTTGGCGGTGGCGAGGGCGACGTCCATGCGGTGGTGGCCGATCCGGCCGCGCAGCCAGGCGCGGAAGGCGGGGTTCTCGCGGAGCAGGGTCGTCACGGCGGTGACCAGGCGGGGCGTGGGCGGCAGGCGCAGCGAGGAGGCGGTCACGGCGACGGCGACGCCGAGCGCGTCGGCGCCGAGCGCGGTCGCGGCGACGCGGACGGAGGTGGGGTCGCCGGGGTGGGAGAGTTCCTCCACGGGGTCGTCCGTACGGGCGAGTCCGTGCTCTTCGGCGAGGGTGGTGGCGCGGTCGACGACGCGGTCGGTGAGGGCGTCCTCGGTGGCGGTGACGACCAGGCGGGCGAGGCCGGTGTCCCAGTAGGCGAGGGCCACGTCCGGGTGGTCGGCGAGGGCCGCGGCGACCCGGCGGGCGGCGCGTTCCCGGCCGCCGGCCTGCCGCACCTTCTCGGGCGCGGCGGGTACGAGGGCGAGGTGGGCGCGGGTGCCGGCCCGCCACTGGCGGGAGCCGCCGGGCAGCGCGGCGCGGGCGACGCGGGCCG